>NZ_SGWQ01000001.1:0-555029 GCF_004216555.1 Herbihabitans rhizosphaerae
TAGTCAATCCTCAAAGGAACCCACAAAGGGGTTCATAATAAGCTCTACTGGCTTACATCGGCACACTGTTGAGTTCTCAAACAACACACGCACACTTCATTCCACACAAGCTAGTGCGGAGTAGAAGGGCTGATATTGCATTTCGTCTTGCGTTTTTGCCTACCGACTACGTTACCTCATGGGCTTGAAGGCCCTTCGAGGGGGGTCCGTAACCTTCTAGGCAGCGCCGCAACACTTTACTCGGTTCGATTCGCAGTGTCAACCTGCTCGACCCGGGTGAAGCTCGGCCTGCTGAGTCTACCTCAGAGGCTTTCGAGGCTTCTCACCGGCCTAACCAGTCTCTCGACCAGCTCCGTCCGGTACTCCGTGCGACGAGAGAGAAAGTTACCCACGGCTGATCGCAAAGTCAAATCGGCTGGTCAGCGCCTTGTGGTGGGCCGCAGCCACACGGTTCGACGGCCGGTGAGGAGCTCGCCGACCGACAGCGCGCGCCCGTCAAGGCTCGCCAACTCATAGCCCCACGTCGTGAACTCGCGGAGCGCGATCGCCGAATCGTCACCCAAATCGGTGATGGCATCGGCGTCGTGGGTGTAGACGACGTTCGGCCGATCCCGCCTGAGCATCCGCACCATCCCGCCGAGCGCTCGGTGACCCGCGCCGGGAATGTCGACGCGCACCACCGACACCCGACGTCCGGCCGCGATCGGCACATCGGGCAGCACCCGGTCCAGACGCACGCCGGCCACGGTGTCCGTCTCGCCGTCCCCGTGCCGGACCGCCCAGCCGCCCGCGACCGCCGAGCGCACCGACAGGGGAGCGTCGTGCACGTCCCACGCGGCCGTCTCCAGCAATGCGAAGTGTGCGGCGACGGACTCCGTGAGGTTCACGGATACGTTGTGCCGCAACAGTTCCGCGACGTCCTTCGCCGGCTCGACGGCCACCACCGCGCCGCTCGCGCCGATCCGGCCCAAGATCCGGATCGTGTGATATCCCACATGCGCGCCGACGTCCAGGAAGACGCCGTCCGGCTCGATCAGCGAGTCGATCAGGTCCCCGATCTCCGGCTCGGCCACCCCGTTGCTGGACAGCACGGGCAGCAGCAGCGCGTCGTCGGCGGGCAGGCGGAGCAGGCCGGCGTCGCACAGCACGACCGTGCTCTGCGCCGGTGGCTCCTCGACCGAGCGTTCGTACTGCCCGACCACCACCCGGCGCAGCGACTCGCTGGTCAACAGCGCGCGATCGGCCGACCGCGTGGCCGAGGAGGTCCTCGGGTCACCGGCGGCGAGCCGCTCCTCGATCCGATCCAACCGCTCGGCGATCACGGCCAACTCGGCCGAGGCCGGCGCCGCGGGCGTCGGGCTGTGCGTGCGGGACAGCTCGTCCTGGCGTCGCACCAACTCCTCCGCGGTGCGCTCGACCCCGTCCAGCATGGTCCGCAACATCGTGCGCAGGTGATTGTCGTAGTGGTTCAGCACGCGCAACACGGCCCGGCGCAACGCGGGCGCCATCGGCATCCGGCGACCCACGTCCACGTCCGGCTGGCGCAGCAGCGCGTGCCGGGCCGAGCGCAGCGGCTGCAGCGGATCGCGGGCCGGCTCCGCACGATCGGCCACGCGCCTGGACCGCCACGCCCGGTACCCCTGCTCGACGCGCTCGCGCAGCTCCTCGCCACCGGCCGCGATCGACCGGGTGGACAGCACGTGCGCCCGCGCGATGGAGCCGAGCTTCACCGCGACCGCGGGATCGCCCGCCAGCTCCTCGAGCACCTGCGCCAGACCGTCCACTTCGGACTCTCCGGCGATCGCGTCGCTGATCAGCACGGCACTGCCCGGATCGAGGATCTCCGCCGCGACGCCGTCGCCGCGCGCGATGATCGGCACGCCACGGGCGGCCGCGTGGGCCAGGTCGAGCAGCTCCCTGCCGGCGCCGGGGTCCTCGGCGCGGTGCGACGAGACCAGCCAGTCGGTCGCGTCGAGCGCGTCGCCGTCCCGCCCGGTCAGCACCCGGATCCGGACATCGCCCCTGGCGATCAGCCGCAGCCGCTCCACCCCGGCCGGCTCGGTCGACGCGGACACCGCCAGCAGCAGGCCGACGTCGGTGCGATCGCCGAACGCCGCCCGGAACGCGGACACCACGGTCAGCGCCGACGAGGTGGCCGTGGGCGTCACCCTCACGGCGAAAATCACCTGATCGGTTAGTCCCAGCGCTTTCCTGGCGCGAGCGCGGGCGGCTTCGTCCCGCTCCCCCGGGTCGGCGACGGGCAGCAGCATGGTGTGCGCGACCGGATCGGCCACGCGCTCGTCGTTCCACACCACCCACTGCTCGTCGGCGTCGACCCCGTGCGCGACCTCCTCGCCGACGGTGACGACGTGCCGGTCCCCCGGCAGGCCGGCGCGTTCACCGCAGCACACCAGGACGGGGTACACCGGCGCGTCGGAGGTGGGCAGTCCGGACGCCGACGCGGCCAGGCGCACGGCGTCGGCGAGCGGCCCGTGACCGACGACCGAGACACCCAACTGGTCGCGCAGGTCGTGCTCCTGGACCTCGCCGGCGCCGGCAGCGGCGGCCTCGGGCCACCTCGGCCGCCCACCGGGCAGATCGTCCACCGGCGCGGACGCCCATGTGCGGAACGCCACGATGTCCACTGTGGACGGTGGCGGCGGGCGGCCGTCGTCGATCGCGGCGTGCCACTCCTCGCGGAACACCTCGCGCAGACTCGCCGGCAGCTCGGTCCCGTCCGCCAACTGTCCACAACGGACGGTCGGCATGGGTGCCGAGGTGGCGAGCTGCTCGTCGACGAACCGGGTCCGCAGCTCGTCGAGGACCGGGTGCTCGGACAGCAGCACGCGGGGCCGGTCCGGGAAGTCGGCGCACAACAGCCACTCGCGGGTCGGATCCACGCCGGACAGATGGACCGTCCGCAGCGGGCGACCGTCCACAGTGGACGATCCGTC
The DNA here is from genome assembly GCF_004216555.1 of Herbihabitans rhizosphaerae. GTDB lineage: Bacteria > Actinomycetota > Actinomycetes > Mycobacteriales > Pseudonocardiaceae > Herbihabitans > Herbihabitans rhizosphaerae. The sequence continues at coordinate 2,955 of NZ_SGWQ01000001.1, forward strand.
CAGCAGTGTGTCGATCGGGCGATCGTGTGCGTTCCACGCGGACACGCCGATACCGGGATCGCGCAGCACCCGGTGGTCGACCAGGCCGGGTGCCGCGTCGAGGAAGGTCGCCGCCGCGCCCGGCGCGCGCCGCGTGTGGTCGGCCCAGGCACGCAGGAACGGCTCGACACCGGTACGCGCGGCGAGCAGGCCGAGGTCGTACACCCCGGCGGCGCGCAGTTCCGGCGAGGTCGGCCGCCGTCCGTCGTCCGGCAGCCGCCGCAGCACGCGCGGGACCAGCACCAGCGGGTCGGATTCGAGCGCGCGGGCGACCGGCGCGGCGATCGTGTCCAGCACGAGCGTCGACGGTTCGAGGTACACGGTTTCGCCGTGCACGCCGAGCATCCACTCGATCAGCCGCGGCCGGAGCACGGCGCACAGCTCGTCGGCGGTGTACCCGGTGGCGAGCATGGCCAGCTCGGCGTCGGTGACCCCGATCGTGGACGGGCCGCATACCCCGAGGCCGACCATCGCCGGTTCACCCTGCTCCGCGTCCACCAGGAGGGTGACGAATCTGGAGCCAGGGTGATGTTCCAGGAATGAAGCGGCGGTCACCCGGGCCGCCGGATAGCCGTCGCATGTCGTAATCGTGCACGCGGACAGCGCGCTCACCGGTTCGTCAGCCACGGCGCGCAAAGCTATCGGCCCGGGCGGAGCAACGCGACGATCGCCACGACACCGTACGAGTGATCTTCGGCGACTCGCCGTTCATGATCACCACGAATACCGACTCCGATCGGGTATCGGACGAATCTCACATCGTCCACAATGGACAGACATTAGCGAACGTTCGTATGCTAAATTCACGGCATGGACATCCGAGACCTCGATCGCCGCGCCCTGGACGGCCTGCGCGAGATCGTGACGGCCCTGCGCGACGCCGACATGGCCGCGCCGACGCCGTGCGCCGGGTGGACCGTTCGCGATCTCATCGAGCACATGAACACCGAGCACGAGGCGATCTCCACACTGATCTTGGACGAACCGGTCACGCTCGACACCGACCCGCGACGGGCGTTCGGCCAGGCCGTCGACCGCTGGCTCGCCGCCTTCGCCACCGACGGCATGCCCGACATCGACATCTACCTTCCAATGCTCGGCTCGCGGTGGCCGGCCGACCAGGTGCTGTCCGTGCACTTCGCGGACATGCTGACGCACCGGTGGGATCTGACCACAGCGCTCGGCCGCGACCCGGAGTTGCCGGCCGACCTACTGGAACTGGCGCTGCCGATCGCCACGGCGATTCCCACGACCGGCCCACTGCGCGGCCCGATCTACGGCGCCCCCGTCCCGATCACCGACACCGCCAGCGCCACCGATCAGCTCGTCGCCGCCCTGGGCCGATCACCGGCCTGGACACAGGGGCGCGTTGATCAACCGTGAATGTGACCGCATCGCCACCCGTGGTCTTACGTGCATCACCTTCACGTTTCGTGCCACTTGTTGATCATGGCTGACCTGGGCTTTCTCCGTGGCCGGCGTACTTTAGCGGGCTAAAGTACGCATGGGGGTGCCGGTGCGGTTGTCAAGTTCGGATCGTTGTTGGTGAACCCTGGGCGCTAGAGCAGGGGCAGGAGCGTGCGCAGTTCGTAGGGCGTGACACTGCGCCGGTAGGAATCCCACTCGGTGCGCTTGTTGCGCAGGAAGAAGTCGTACACGTGCTCGCCGAGCGTCTCGGCCAGCAATTCGGAATTCTCCAACTCGGCGAGCGCCTCGCCGAGGTTCTGCGGCAGATTCGCGTACCCGGCCGCGCGCCGCTCGGAGTCGGTGAGCGACCACACGTCGTCCTCGGCGGCGGGCGGCAGCTCGTAGTTCTCCGTCACGCCCTTCAACCCGGCGGCCAGGATCACCGCGTAGGCGAGGTACGGGTTGCACGCCGAGTCCACCGAGCGGATCTCCACCCGGCGCGAGGACGCCTTGCCCGGCGAATACATCGGCACCCGCACCAGCGCGGAGCGGTTCGCGTGCCCCCAGCAGACCACCGTCGGCGCCTCTCCCCCGACGATCAACCGCTTGTAGGAGTTCACCCACTGGTTGGTGACCGCGGAGATCTCCTTCGCGTGGTGCAGGATTCCGGCGACGAACGCCTTGCCGGTCCCGGACAGCTCGTAGGGATCCTCGCTGTCGTAGAACGCGTTGCGATCGCCCTCGAAGAGACTGAAGTGCGTGTGCATGCCGGAGCCCGGCTGGTCGGAGAACGGCTTGGGCATGAACGACGCGCGCACACCGTCGGTGAGCGCGACCTCCTTGACCACGTACCGGAACGTCATCACGTTGTCCGCCATGGTCAGCGCGTCCGCGTAGCGCAGGTCGATCTCCTGCTGGCCCGGCGCGCCCTCGTGGTGGCTGAACTCCACCGAGATGCCCATCGCCTCCAGCGCCTCGATGGCGTGCCGGCGGAAGTGCGTCGCGGTGGCGTGGCTGGCCTGGTCGAAGAAGCCGCCGTTGTCGGCCGGCACCGGCTCGCGGCCGTCCTCGTGCACCTCGGAGAGCAGGAAGAACTCGATCTCCGGGTGCACGTAGCAGGTGAAGCCGGCCTCGCTGGCCCTCGACAGGGTGCGGCGCAGCACGTGCCGCGGGTCCGCCCAGGACGCCGAACCGTCCGGCATCGTGATGTCGCAGAACATACGCGCCGAGTACGGGTCGCCCTCCGGCGTCTCCCACGGCAGCACCTGGAAGGTGGCCGGGTCGGGGCGCGCGATCATGTCGGACTCGTACACGCGGGCGAAGCCCTCGATCGCCGAGCCGTCGAAACCGATGCCGTCGGCGAACGCGCCCTCCAGCTCGGCCGGCGCCACGGCCACCGACTTGAGGAACCCCAGCACGTCGGTGAACCAGAGCCGGACGAACCGGATGTCGCGCTCCTCGAGCGTGCGCAGTACGAACTCCTGCTGGCGGTCCATGTCCGGCACCCTATGCATGACGTGTTAACGCCGTGTTGCGCGACACCCGTTCGAGGCGCGGGAACCCGTCACACCCGCCCGCGCGTTGAGCAGACAACCGACAGCAGGAGGCACACCGATGGCGTTCATGCGCAAGCTCACCGCCTTGACCACCGCGGCCGAAGCCGGTCGCCGGTACGCGCGCAAGCACCCGGACAAGGTTCAGAAGGCCACCCAGCGCGCCGCCGCGTTCGTGGACAAGCGCACCAAGGGCAAGTACCACGACAAGATCGACGACGCCGTGCGCAAGGTTCAGTCGGCCACCCGAGGCCGCCCGGATGGCAGGTCAGACGGCAGGTCCGACGGCAGGGTCTGACGAGGCACGGAGGCCGACATCAGCGCGGCGATCAGGCACAACCCGCCGGCGAGGTACCAGGCGAGGTCGTAGTTGCCGTGCGCGTCCCGGATCCCACCGGCGCCGACCGCCGCCAGCGCCGCCCCGACCTGGTGTGACGCGAACACCCAGCCGAACACGATCGGCCCGCTCATGCCGAACCGGTCGCGGCACAGGGCGACGGTCGGCGGCACAGTGGCGATCCAGTCCAGCCCGTAGAAGATCACGAACACCCACATGCTCGGCTGCACGTGCGGCTCGAACAGCGACGGCAGGATCAGCAGCGACAGCCCACGCAGCGTGTAGTAGCCGGCCAGCAGCAGCCGCGCGTCGACCCGGTCGGTGAGCCAGCCGGAGAAGATCGTGCCGGCCACGTCGAAGATCCCGATCAGCGCGAGCAGGCCGGCCGCGGTGGTGTGCGGCATGCCGTGGTCGTGCGCGGCGCTGACGAAGTGCGTGCCGACCAGGCCGTTGGTGGACATTCCGCAGATCGCGAACCCGCCGGCCAGCAACCAGAACGTGGGCGTGCGCGCGGCGTCGGCGAGCACCCGGACCGCCCGCCCCGCACTGGAGCCGGTGGCGGTCGCGGGCGCCTGGACCTCGGTCGCGCCGTACGCGGTGGTGCCGACGTCGCTCGGGTGATCGCGCAGCCACAGGATCACCAGCGGCACGACCGCCAGCGCGGCGAGCGCCACGATGATCGACGGCGTGCGCCAGCCGTGGGCGGCGGCGAGCGAGGCGACCAGCGGCAGGAAGACCAACTGCCCGGTGGCACCGGCGGCGGTCAGCACGCCGGAGACCAGGCCGCGGCGGGCGACGAACCAGCGGCTGGTGACCGTGGCGACGAAAGCCATGGACATCGATCCGGTGCCCACGCCGACGAGGAAGCCCCAGCACAGCAGCAACTGCCACGCCTCGGTCATGAACACGGTGAACCCGCTGCCGGCGGCGACCAGCACCAGCGCGCAGGAGACCACGCGGCGCATGCCGAACCGGTCCATCAGCGCCGCGGCGAACGGCGAGATCAGGCCGAACAGCAGCAGGTTGATCGACACGGCGGCGGAGATCGTGGCCCGGGACCAACCGAACTCGTGGTGCAGCGGATCGATCAGAACGCTTGGCACGGAACGGAATCCGGCCGCGCCGATTAGTGTGACGAAGGCCACGGCGGCGATCACCCAGGCGCGGTGGATCCGGGGCCTTGTTCGGGGCCGCGTTCGATCTTCGAGTTGAGTCACGGCGATCAGCGTGCGTGATCGCCCGAAGACGCACGAGTGGCAAGAACGCCAATATGTGCAAGGATCTGGCCATGGCTCATCGCGTCGCCGTGCTGGCCCTGGCCCCCGTGGTCGGCTACGACCTGACGATCCCGCCGACCGTGCTCGGCGCGGCCAAGGACACCGACGGCCGGCGGCTCTACGACGTGGTGGTCTGCGGGCCGGGCCGCGAGCCGGTGACCAGCCTGTTCGGCTACGCCATCACGCCGAGCCACGACGTCGACGTGCTGGCCGAGGCCGACACGGTGATCATTCCCGGCACCCGCGTGCCCGGTCCGCGCTACGAGGGCACGCTGCCCGACGCGATCGCCGACATGCTCGCGCTGATCCGGCCGGGCACCCGGCTGATGTCGATCTGCACCGGCGCGTTCGTGCTCGGCGCGGCCGGTGTGCTGGACGGACGGCCGGCCACCACGCACTGGGCGATGGCCGGCGACTTCCGCCGGCTGTACCCGAACGTGCTGATGAACGAGGACGTGCTCTGGGTCGACGACGGCGACGTGCTCACCTCCGCCGGGCTCGGCGCCGGCGTGGACCTGTGCCTGCACCTGATCCGGTCCGACCACGGCAGCGAGGTGGCCAACGGCGCGGCCCGCTACTGCGTGGTGCCGCCGTGGCGGGACGGCGGCCAGTCGCAGTTCATCGAGCGGCCGCTGCCCGAGCCGGGCGCGGAGGGCACGGCGGCCACCCGGGCGTGGGCACTGACCCGCCTGTCCGAGCCGATCGACCTGGCCGACATGGCCGCGCACGCGCGGATGAGCGTGCGCACGTTCAGCCGCAGGTTCTCCGCCGAGACCGGCATGTCACCGGGCCGATGGCTGACCAGGCAGCGCGTCGACCACGCGCGGCACCTGCTGGAGTCGACCGACCTGCCGGTGGACGCGGTCGCCTCGGCGGCCGGTCTCGGCACGGCGGCGTCTCTGCGCGCACACCTGCGCGCGTCGATCGGCGTCGCACCACTCACCTACCGGCGGACGTTCCGCGCCGGCTGAGCACGGCGATCGGGAGCCGCCGCCCGGCCAGCGCCTGGTAGCTGTGGAAATCGGGGTAGACGGCCACGAGTCGCGCCCAACGCCGCGCGTGCTCCTCGGCGTCGGTCACCACGCGCGCGGTCACCGGCCAGCGCTCGCCGACGACCCGCACCTCGCCCTCGCCGGCCGCGACGAGATTGCGCCACCAGTTGGGCGCCTGGGGATTGCCGCCGTTGGACCCGCACACCAGCAGGTCGTCGCCGTCGCGCACGAGCATCAGCAACACCGACCGCGGCTCGCCGGAAACTCTGCCGCGCACGGTCAGCCGGACGACCGGACGGCCCATGTACCGCCCGAAACGCGTCCCGCCGAACCGGGTGTACAGCCGCTCGTGCACCCGGGACAGCGCGCGGGCGACGGCCCCGAACCGGGTGGACAGGAGGTTGGCGGCGCGGCCGCTGAACGTCGTGCGGCTCATGCCGGCCGCGCCGATCGCATGCGGCGGCGGGTGCCCGCACCGGAGGCCCGCCGTTTGACCGACCGCGGCAGCAGGGCCAGCCAGACGACGATCGCCTTGAACCGCAGGCTCGGCACCACGACCGGTCGCCCGCGCCGGGCCGCGCGCAACCCGGCGGCCGCCACCACGTCCGGGGTCAGCCACAGGAACGACGGCAGCGCGTTCAGCTCGGTCATGGCGGCCGACATGTCGGTGCGGATGAAGCCGGGCAGCACGGTGGTGACCGTGACTCCGGTGCCGCGGACCTCCTCGTGCACCGCCTCGGAGAAGCTGTTCACGAACGCCTTGGTGCCCGCGTAGGCGGACAGGCCGGAGGTCGGCTGCAACCCGGCGATCGAGGAGACGTTGATCACCGCACCACGACCGGCGGCGACCATCGCGCCGAGTGCGGCGTGGGTGAGCCGAACTAGCGGGGTCACGTTGAGGTCGACCGACGCGACGGCCCGCTCGACCGGCAGCGCGAGGAAGCCGCCCATGGTGGCCGCGCCGGCGTTGTTGACCAGCAGGTCGACTCCGTCGTGCAGGCGCGCCTCGACTCTGCCGAGACCGGCGGCGTCGGTGAGGTCGGCGGCCAACACCTCGACCTGGACGCCGTGCTGGTCACGGATGTCCTTGGCCACCTGCTCCAACCGTTCGGCGTCGCGGGCGACGAGGACGAGATCAGTGCCGGTTTCGGCGAGTTGGCGGGCGAACCGCTCGCCGATCCCGCGCGACGCGCCGGTCACGAGTGCGACGTTCCACGTTCGTCTTGACATGGTGTCAACATAAGAAGTTCTAGACACCCTGTCAAGACGCTACGATCGTCGGCATACGGAGGGCCGAATGCCACGAAAACGCGCCGAGCTCGAGCGCGAGGAGAAGGTCGAGGAGATTCTCGAACACGCCGTGCGGCTGGTGCGCGCCGGCGGCTACGAGGAGCTGTCGATCAACCGGGTCGCCAAGGACCTCGGGCTCGCCCGCGCCGCGGTCTACTGGTACTTCCCGTCCCGCGCGGACCTGTTCGTGGCGGCGTGCGAGCGGGTGTTCGCCGAGATGTTCGCCGGCCCGCCGAGCGACGGCGGTGCGATCGGCCGGATCCGCTGGGGCGTGGACCGGCTGGACGGCGTCTGCGAGATCTACCTTGCTCTGCAACAACTCTCGGCCACCGAACAGGTGGCGGCGACCCTCCTGGCGGACATCCACCAGCGGTTCCAGCGAGGCCTGCGCGAGGCACTGGCACCCACCGTCGAGCCCGAACGGCTGGAGCGGGTCGTCGACGCGGTGCTGATCTTCGCGGAAGGGCTGCTCGGCCGGCGGCTCCCGCACGAGGAACGCGACCGACACCTCGAATTCGCGCTGGCGGCCTTGCTCGGCGACGAACGCTGAGCAACAACCTGGCCACGGGCGCGCCCGTCTCAGGCGGACGGGAATACTATCCACGCATGATCCAGCGGCGAATTCTGCTCGGCGTACTCGCACTCACCGCGGGAGTGCTCGCCGGCTGCGACTCCGAGCCGGACACCAGCGGGCCGCTGCCGGACGGCGCGGCGCTGCTGCGCGACGCGGCCGAGGCGACCCGCGGCATGTCCAGCGCGCACTTCAAGCTCCAGGTCAACGGGAAGATCCCCGGCGTGACGGTGCAGAACGCCGAGGGTGATCTCAACCGTGAAGGTGGCGCGAAGGGCAAGGCCAAGGTCGACTTCGGCGGCTCGCTGATCGAGGCGGAGTTCGTGCTGGTCGACAAGAAGCTGTACCTCAAGGGCCCGACCGGTGACTTCCAGGAGCTGCCGGCCTCGATGGGCGCCAGCATCTACGACCCCAGCGTGATCCTGAACCCCGACCAGGGGATCGCCAAGGTGCTCGCCAGCATCACCAGCCCGAAGACCGAGGCGCGCGAGAAGGTCATGGGCATCGACACCTACCGGGTGTCCGGCAAGGTCACCAAGGACGTGGTGTCGCCGCTGGTACCCGGGATCACCACCGACGTGGACATCAAGTTCTGGCTGCGCGAGGACGGCAAGCACCAACCGGTGCGCGCCTGGTTCCAGCTCCCACCGGAGCGCGACGGCGCGGGCGCGTCCATGGTCGAGATGGAACTGTCCGACGTGGACAAGCCGGTGACCGTCACCCCGCCGGCGTAGCCCCGTGGTCGACGATCGTCCACTTGCGACAGTCCAACGTGGACGGTGGGTGGCCATCGGGGCCGGCGGGCTCGCGGTGTTGCTCGGCGCGCTGGACACCTATGTGGTGGTCAGCATCCTCGGCGACATCGTGCGCGATCTCGCCGTCCCGGTGAACCGGCTGGAGCGGATCACGCCGATCGTCACCGGATACCTGCTCGGCTACATCGCCGCCATGCCGCTGCTCGGGCAGGCCTCCGACCGGTTCGGGCGCAAGCTGCTGCTGCAGGTGTGCCTCGCCGGATTCGTCGCCGGCTCGGTGCTCACCGCGATCGCCGACGACGTCCCGATGCTCGTGGTCGGGCGGGTCGTGCAGGGCGTGGCCAGCGGCGCGCTGCTGCCGGTGACCATGGCGCTGGCCGCCGACCTGTGGCCGGGCCCGCGACGATCCACCGTGCTCGGCGCGGTCGGCGCGGCGCAGGAACTGGGCTCGGTGCTCGGCCCGCTCTACGGCGTGGCGCTCGCCGGACTCGCGTTCTGGGTCGACACGTTCGAGATCGCCGGGTGGCGCGGCGTGTTCTGGGTGAACGTGCCGCTGGCGGTGCTGGCCATGGTCGCCGTGCAGCTGACGGTGCCGCGGCGGGCGCGCCCCACCGGCCCGCCGGCGAAGATCGACGTGACCGGCGGCGCGCTGCTCGCGGTGACACTCGGGCTGATCACCGTCGGGCTGTACAACCCCGATCCGCAACACGCGGCGCTGCCGTCCTGGGGTGTGCCGGTGCTGATCGGCGCGGGCGTGGCGCTGGTGGCGTTCGTGATCTGGGAGCTGCGGGCGCGCACCAAGCTGGTGGACCCGTCGGGTGTCCACATGGGACGGTTCATGGCCGCGCTCGGGGCGAGCCTGGCCGCCGGTGCCGCGCTGATGGTGACGCTCGTGGACGTGGAATTGTTCGCGCAGACCCTGCTCGGCCAGGACCGCACCGGCAGTGTGCTGATGCTGCTGCGGTTCCTGGTCGCGCTGCCGGTGGGCGCGCTGCTCGGCGGGTGGCTGGCCGGGCGGTTCGGCGAGGCGTGGGTGGCCGCGGGTGGGCTGCTGCTCGCCGCCGTGGCGTACCAGTTGATCTCCGGCTGGCCGCGCGCGCTGTTCGAGGCGCGCTACGACCTCGGGCTGTTCACGGTGTCCCGGCTGGACGTGGATCTCGCGCTGGCCGGACTGGGGCTGGGGCTGGTGATCGCTCCGCTGTCGTCGGCCGTGCTGCGGGTGGTGCCGGCGACGCAGCACGGGATCGCCTCGGCGGCGGTCGTGGTGGCGCGGATGACCGGCATGCTCGTCGGGGTGGCGGCGCTGTCGGCGTTCGGGCTGCACCGGTTCCACGAGCTGACCGCGAACCTGAACACACCGCTGCCGCCGTTCTATCCGACGCGCGCGGCGTTCGACGCGGCGCTGCTGGAGTACCGGTCCAAAGTGGACGGTGCCCTGCTGACCGAGTACCGGGAGATCTTCGGCATCACCGCGGTGGTGTGCCTTGCCGGCGCGGTGGTCGCCGCGTTCGTCGGCGCCCGCCGCGAATCTCCTTGAGTGCCACCGAGTTATCCACATCCTCCGAGTTGTCCACAGGCCACGGTTTCACCCGCCTGAGTGTCCGCCTCCGCCGGTAATCTCGCTCGCGACGGCCCGCGCTCCCCATTCACGAGGAGGTGATCATGGACAACGAGCACGACGCCTTCCACCGCATCAAGCTGACCGCTGATGTCCAACGCAAGCACGAACTCCTCGCCCATTACCGGACGGGCATGCACGATCTAATCGAGCAGATAGAGGACTGCCGCTACGACCTCGGACGCATCGATGAGCGCCTCGGGTATCCCGAGCCACCAAGACCTGAACGGAGATCATGATGAACCTCGCGGAGACTGAGGAAGAACTCGACTGGATGACGACGCGCAACCTTCGCAGCGCCAACAGGACAATCTCTGAATGCACGGCCGGACTGGAGTCCGGGCACGAGATGCACCGCGAAATGCTGCTTGAGCGGCTGGAGTTCGCCCGAGAGATGCGCGCCAGCGCACTGAAAACCAGGGCCAAGTACAAGCTGGACGAGAGGAGCGTCTAACGACACCTGGTGTTCGGGGGCGGGAGCCTCAGGTCGATCAGGTAAGCCGCACCGGCGTCGTCCACGCACGGGTTACCGTCGAGGAACGACCCGTGATCGGGCGACTCCACGGTGAGCAGCACGGCGTTGAGCGCGCCGGCCAGCTTCACGCCGTTCTCGTGCGGTGTCGCGGGATCACCGGTACTCGAGATCACCAGCACCTGCGGCAGACCGGCGACCTTGGGCAGGTGTGGCGTACCGGTCGGCGGCGCCGGCCAGAACGCACAGCGGTCCAACGCGGGCACCAGCGGCTCGTCGTCGTCCAGGAAGTCGACGCCGACCTGGCGGCTGATCTCCGCGTACCGGCGCGCGAGGTCCGCCTTGTCCTTGATCGCGGGACGGTCGACGCAGCGCACCGCGTGGTAGACGTCGAACAACGAGGCGTACGAACCGTCCTCCCGACGCGCCTGGTACTGGTCGGTCAACCACAGCAGGATCTCGCCGTTTCCGGCGAACCCGCGCAGCAGACCCGCGTTCAGGTCCTCCCACCGCGACTTCGCGTACAACCCCTTGATCACGGCCAGCGTCACGTCCGTGCCGGACAGCTTCCGCTTGCCCACCGTCATCGGTTTGGCCCGCAGCTTGTTGACCAGTTCCTGGATCTGGTCGGTCGGCGCGGCCTTCGACCGCTTGAAGACACAGGCCCGCTGAGCCGCGCACCACTGCGTGAACGCGTCGAACGCCTTGCGAAACCCGACCAGCTGCAGACCGAGACGATCGACCGGATCCGTTGTCGGGTCCACCGCGCCGTCGAGCACCATCGCGCGCACCTTGTCCGGGTACGCCTCGGCGTACACGGAGCCGAGGTGGGTGCCATAGGAGGTCCCGAGGAAGGTCAGTTTCGGCTCACCCAGCGCGGCGCGCAGCACGTCCAGATCCCGTGCCACATCACGGGTTCCCACATTGGCGAGTACGTCCATCCCGGCACGCTCGCCACACCGCGCCGCCAGCTCCGCGTTGCGGCGCTCGTACCGCTCGACGTCCTCCTGCGCGAGCGTCGGCGCCGGCAGCAACCGGTCGGCGTCGCGTTCGACATCGGTCGCGCACTTCACCGCGGGAGTGCTCGCGCCGACGCCACGCGGATCGAACCCGACGACGTCGAAACGGGCGATGAGCGGACTCTTGCCGGCGAGCCCGCCCATTCCGTACGCCATCGACGTTCCGGCGCTGCCCGGCCCGCCGGGGTTGACCACCAACGCCCCGACTCGCCGCGCCGGCTCGGTCGCCTTGCGACGCAGCAGGGCGATCTCCGCGACCCGCCCCTCCGGCTTGGCGTAGTCCAGCGGCACCCGCAGCTTCGCGCAGTCCACGTCCGGCTTGGACAGCGTGTCCCGCTCAGCCTTGTCGTGCCCATACGACGTGCACGGGCCCCACACCAGCGCCTGCCGGTAGAACGGCGTCAGCGCCGGGTTGGCCTCACCGACCGGAGGTGGCGGCGGCGGTGCCGCGGGCGCGGCTGGGCTCGACGGTGTCGAGGTGGACGGTTGACTCGCCGGTGCGTCCCCCGTGCAGCCGGCGGCGGCCAACAGCACACACATGACCACGGCACAAGATCGGATAATCCCCACGAACCGACCTTTCGCGCGGCGTGCGCGATTCGTTACCGGCAGCGGGTGTTCGGTGGCGGCAGGCGCAGGTCGACCAGGTACCCGATACCCGCGTCGTCCACACACTTGTTGTCCTGCACCAGAAACGCCGTGTGCTGGGTCGCCTCGAAGGTGAGCAGCCCACCGCCGAGCGCGCGAGCCAGCTGCACCCCGGCGTCGTACGGCGTCGCCGGGTCACCGGTCGTGGACACCACCAGGACCGGCGGCAGGCCCGCGATCTTCGGCAGGTGCGGCATGCTCGTGTTCGGCGCCGGCCAGAACGCGCACGGGTCAAGCGCCGGGTTCAGCCCACGCCCGTCGTCGGTGAACGGCGCGGCCTGCTTGTACCGGCGCTGCGCCTCCATGATCACCGCGCGGTCGGTCACCCTCGGGTCGTCCACGCAGTGGATCGCGGCGAACGCGTCGTGCGTCGTGGCGTAGCGCCCGCCCTCGTCCCGCTCCAGGTAGCTGTCCGCGAGCAACATCAAGGTGGTCGCCCGGTTCCGCTTCAGCTCGACCAGCCCGCTGTTCAGCGGCTCCCAGTACTGCTGGGAGTACAGCGCCTGCATGACGCCGGTCATCGCGTCCGAATAGGACAGTCGTCGCCCCTCACCCACCTCGATCGGACGCCCCGCGAGCGGGCGGACCAGCTCGTGGAACGCCGAGGTGGCCCGGCGCCGGTCCTTGCCGAGCGCGCAGTCCTGGCGCTGCACGCACCACTGGACGAACGCGTCGAAGGCCTGCCCGAAGCCCTTCCCCTGGGCCACCAGGTCATCGACCAGGTCCTGGTTCGGGTCCTGCGCGCCGTCCAGCACCATCGCGCGCACGTTGCCCGGGAACGCCTCGGCGTAGGTGCTGCCAAGGCGCGTCCCGTAGGAGTAGCCGAGGTAGGTCAGCTTCTGCTCGCCCAGCGTCGAACGCAGCACGTCCATGTCCCGCGCGACGTCCCGCGAGCCCATGTTGGCCAGCATCGCCACGCCCTTCGGCGTGCGCTCGGCACAGCGCTGTGCGAACGCGCGACTGTCGGCCTCCTGCTTGGCCACGCCCTGCGGCGAGGTGTCCAGCTCGTCGTCCTCGGCGCGCTCCGCGTCCCGCTCCTGGTCGGTCAGGCAGCGGACCTGCGGGTCGCTCGCACCCACCCCGCGCGGGTCGAAGCCCACCAGGTCGAACCGCTTGGCCAGCTCCGAGTCCTTGTCCTTCTCGGCCATCATCGCCGCGCTGACCATGCCCGACCCGCCGGGGCCGCCCGGGTTGGTCACCAGCGCGCCGATCCGCCGGCCGCCGTCCAGCGCCGAGCGGCGCAGCAGGCCGAGCGTGATCGTGTCACCCGATGGGTTGGCGTAGTCGAGCGGCACGGTCAGTCGCGCGCAGCGCAGCCCGCCCGCGGCGAACGCCTGCCGCGCGTTGGACGTGCGCGCGTAGCCGGCACAGTCTTCCCAGGTCAGAGGCTGTCCGTAGAAGCGCTCGAGGCCGGCGGGCACCGGGCCGGCCGGGCCGCGCTGCTCCGCGGCCGGCGGCTGGGCGGGCCCGGTCTCCGGGTCGCCGGTGCACGCGGTCAGTGCCAGGGCGAGCACTGCGAGTGCGCCGAGGATTCTCTTCACCCGGCGATCCTGCCAGTGTGTACACCAGGCCCGCTAAGGTGACTCCTGCACCACATTTTCGCCCCGGAGGCGAAAACTTGAGGGAGGATGACGTCATGGCACAGCTTCGGATCGCCCTCGCCCAGGTCAACGCCACCGTCGGCGACCTGGAGGGCAATACGGCACTGGTCGTCGAATGGGCCAAGAAGGCCGCCGAGGCGGGTGCCGCGCTGGTCGTGTTCCCCGAGCTGGCGCTGAACGGCTACCCCGTCGAGGACCTCGCCCTGCGCGAGTCGTTCTCCTCGGCGTCCGGCCGGACGATCGCCGACCTGGCCAAGCGCCTGGACGCCGTCGGCTGCGGCAACCTCGCCTGCGTCGTCGGCTATCTGGACGCCGACGAGGTCGGTCCGCGCAACGCCGCCGCGGTGCTGCAGCGCGGCAAGGTGATCGCCCGCCAGTTCAAGCACCATCTGCCCAACTACGGCGTGTTCGACGAGCGGCGCTACTTCAAGCCCGGCTCCACGCTGGAGATCTTCCGGCTCGGCGGCCTGGAGATCGGCATGGTGATCTGCGAGGACCTGTGGCAGGACGGCGGGCCGATCGCCGCGCTCGGCGAGGCCGGCGTCGACCTCGTCGTGTCACCGAACGCGTCACCCTACGAGCGGGACAAGGACGACGTGCGGCTGCCGCTGGTCGCCCGGCGCGCGGCCGAGGCAGGCGCGCCGCTGGTGTACACGAACCTGGTCGGCGGGCAGGACGAGCTGGTGTTCGACGGCGACTCGTTCGCGGTCGCCGAGGACGGCACCCTGCTCGCCCGCGCGCCGCAGTTCGTCGAGCACCTGCTGGTGGTGGACCTGGAGCTGGCGGGCAACGCGCGGTGGCGCGCGATGTCCGGGCGGATCGGCGAGTTCACGGTCACCCGGCACGTGCTCGGCGACGAGCCGGTGCCGGCCTACCCGGTCGCCCTGCCGCCGAGCATCGCCGAGCCGCTGTCCGACGAGGCCGAGGTGTGGTCGGCGCTGGTCACCGGGCTGCGCGACTACGTGCACAAGAACGGGTTCCGCAGCGTGGTGCTCGGCCTGTCCGGCGGCATCGACTCCGCGGTGTGCGCCGCGCTCGCGGTGGACGCGCTGGGCGCCGACGCGGTGCACGGCGTGTCCATGCCGTCGGTGTACTCCTCGGAGCACTCGCGCACCGACGCCGACGACCTCGCCGAGCGCACCGGGCTGCACTACCAGACACGGCCGATCGCCGACATGGTCGACGCGTTCGTGAAACCGTTGGGGCTACACGGTTTGGCCGAGGAGAACGTGCAGGCGCGGTGCCGGGGCGTCACGCTGATGGCACTGTCCAATCAGGACGGTCACCTGGTGCTGGCGACCGGAAACAAGACCGAGCTCGCGGTCGGCTACTCCACCATCTACGGCGACGCGGTCGGCGGGTACGCGCCGATCAAGGACGTGCCGAAGACGCTGGTGTGGGAGCTGGCGCGGTGGCGCAACCTGGAGGCGGAGAAGCGCGGCGAGCGCCCGCCGATCCCGGAGAACTCGATCACCAAGGCACCGTCGGCCGAGCTGCGACCGGACCAACTGGACACTGACTCGCTGCCGCCGTACGAACTGCTCGACGACATCCTCGACGACTACGTGGAGGGCGATCGCGGCTACGCCGACCTGATCGCCGCCGGCTTCCCCGCCGAGCTGATCGACAAGGTGCTGCGGATGGTCGACAAGGCCGAGTACAAACGGCGCCAGTACCCGCCGGGCACGAAGATCAGCTTCAAGGCGTTCGGCCGCGACCGCCGGCTCCCGATCACCAACGCCTGGCGCGAGGGCGCACGGTGAACGGTGGCGGCTCGGTCCCGTTAGCGGTGAACCGATTCGCCCTGCCGATCAAGGCGTACACATACGGCTGGGGATACGGCACCGCGCTGATCCCGATGCCCGGCACCGCATCGGTCCTGTTGAGCTTGCCGAGCAACGGTTCCCGATGTCCGTGGTGCGTCGTCGATCTGAACACCGGTGCCACCGTTCGCGGCACTGCCATGCCAGGTGATCTCCGCGCGGCGGTGTTCGCGTCCGACGCCGAGGACCCGAGACCCTGGGTGCTCGCGACCTACGGGCTCGGCAGGTTGGAGCTCGAACCGCGACCCAGGATCACCGACGTCACTCGCAAGGGCATCGGGAAGTACCAGGCGGAACTCTTCGACGTCGGACACGGGCTGCTCGGCATCAGCCATCGAATGAGCAAGTCGCTTCTCCTGGTGTCCGCCTCCGACGGTTCACGTGTCAAACGCCTCGCGATGCCTGGCGCTCACCTGGCCGTCCCCTTGCCGAACGGACACATGCGGTTCCTCGGCCTCCACCACGGCGGCGCGTGCGACGTCGACGTCTCCGCCGCGAAGGTAGTCCGCCGCTACCAGGTTCCCCATGGGACGGACGCACGTCTGGCCGGCGATCGGATCGTCGCGCTGGTCGGCGAGCGGCGCGAGGTTCGGCCGGTCCGCGCCGGTGAGACACCGGTGCCCGGCGCACCCATCGTGATGCTCGCCGGGCCAGACGACGGCACCGATCCCGACCTCGGGTTCTGGGTGGACACGGACGAGATCGTCGTGCTCGACGCCGACACCATGGAGGTTCGGCGCCGCGTACCCGCACCGCCGTCGGCGGTCAGGGTTCTCGGGGAGGACTCGACCGGCCGCATCGTCGTCGGCACGAACCGAGGGTTCGCGCTCCTCTCGCCGGATTCGCTCCATGTCGTGACCGCGTACCAACGGCCCTACGAGATCACGGCCGCCGTGTCGTGCCCCGGCACCGACATGGTCGCGGTACTGGTGGACGACCCCGAAGACCGAGCCCTGTACACCCTGCGATGGTGATCGAGCGTCCGCCATGGCCAGGCCGACACGGCCAGGGTGCGACGCCGCTGCCGGCTCGGACAACGCTCGAGGGCCTTGTGACGGTCGTCGCATCGTGGTGCCAGGAACCCGGTGTGGTGTCACGCTTTCTTGGTAAACCTCCGCACGTACCCGGAGACCCGCAGTACGCGGGCTTCGAGGGAAGGTGGTCGACAACGATGTCCACAGAATCCGTCATGCCCGAGGGCAGCCAGGCCGCCGAAGTGGCCGCGCCTTACGGGACCGGACCAGCCGCCGCCAGCGCCAAGCCGGCCAAGCGGGTCCGCATCCATCATCTGCTCGAGCTGAAGGGCCGCGGCGAGCCGTGGCCCATGCTCACCGCTTACGACCAGTACACCGCAGAACTGTTCGACGAGGCCGGCATTCCGGTGCTGCTCGTCGGCGACTCCGCGTCGAACAACGTGTACGGGTACGAGACCTCACTGCCGGTGACGGTCGACGAGCTGATCCCGCTGGTCAGGGCGGTCACCCGCTCGGTCAAGCGCTCGCTCGTGGTGGCCGACCTGCCGTTCGGCTCGTACCAGCTCTCGCCCGAACAGGCGCTCGCCACGGCCGTGCGGTTCATGAAGGAGTCGCAGGCGCACGCGGTGAAGCTGGAGGGCGGGCGCGCGTTCGCGCCGCACGTCAAGGCGCTCACCACGGCCGGCGTACCGGTCATGGGCCACATCGGGTTCACCCCGCAGAGCGAGCACAACCTCGGCGGATACCGGGTGCAGGGCCGCGGCGACAGCGGTGACGAGGTCGTGGCCGACGCGCTCGCGCTGCAGGAGGCGGGTGCGTTCGCGGTGGTCATGGAGATGGTGCCGGCCGAGGTGGCCAAGCGGGTCACCTACGAGATGAAGATCCCCACGGTCGGCATCGGCGCCGGGCCGGACTGCGACGCGCAGGTACTCGTCTGGCAGGACATGGCCGGCCTCCGGCGCGGCAAGGCGCCTCGGTTCGTCAAGCGGTACGCCGACATGGCCGGCGTGCTGCAGGGCGCGGCCGAGCAGTTCGCGAACGAGGTGCGACACCGGGAGTTCCCCGCTCCTCAGCACGTGTTCCACTGATTTCGACGCCCGGTGAGTGAGTGTTCACTACCCTAGGGGTGAGCACTCACTCACCGGAGGCGCGCATATGAGCTACGTGTTCGATGTCGGTGACGACACCGTGTGGAGCCCGGCGCTGCGCGTCGGCCGGCTCTACGTCGCCGGTGTGACGAGCCTCGCCGAGGTGTTCGGTATCGACGCCGGCCTGCGCGCCGTCGCCGCCGACATGTACTCGATCGACCTCGACGCGTTCGAGGCGTTCACCGCCCGACTGTTCGCCGAGTACTTCCGCTCCCACCACGACGTCGCCCGGCTGCTGCTTGCCGGCGTACTCCAGCCGTCGCTGATCATGCTCGAGCGCGCCGGCCGCGCGATCGAGCCCGAGGACGACGAGCAGCGCCGATTCCTCAGTGACACCAAGGAATTCCTCGGCTCACTCCCGCGACTCTGATCAGCTACGGCCGTGCGGGGTGTGCCAGCCCGACGGGTCCGGCCCGGCCGGCACGATCCCAGTCGGATTGATCTTCTCGTGCGTGACGTAGTAGTGCCGCTTGATGTGGTCGAAGTCGACGGTCTCGCCGAACCCGGGCGTCTGGAACAGGTCGCGGGCGTAGGCCCACAACACCGGCATCTCGGACAGCTTGTTCCGGTTGCATTTGAAGTGCCCGTGGTACACTGCGTCGAACCGCACCAACGTCGTGAACAACCGCACGTCCGCCTCGGTGATGGTGTCCCCGACCAGGTAGCGCCGGTTCTCCAGGCGCTCGGACAGCCGGTCCAACTCGGCGAACAAGTCGCCGTACGCCGCTTCGTATGCCTCCTGCGAGGTCGCGAACCCGCACCGGTACACGCCGTTGTTCACGTTGCGGAACACCGGATCGTTGACCGCGTCGATCTCCTCGCGCAGGTGCTCCGGGTAGAGGTCCGGCGCGTCGGACCGGTGGAACTCCCGCCACTCGGTCGACAGGTCCAGCGTGATCCGCGGGTAGTCGTTCGTGATCACCTTGCCGGTGTGGGTGTCCACAATGGACGGCACGGTGACCCGGCCGGAGTAGGACGGATCGCCGGCCAGATACGCCTCGGACAGGTACTCGATGCCCAGCACCGGATCGCGCCCGTCCGGGTCGAGGGTGAACCGCCACCCGCGCTCGTCGCGGATCGGGTCCACCACCGCCATCGAGATCGCGTCGTCGAGACCGAGCAGCCGCCGCACGATGATCGACCGGTGCGCCCACGGACAGGACAGCGACACCACCAGCCGGTACCGGCCCGGCTCGGCGCGGTGCCCGGACGATCCGTCCGCCGTGATCCGGTCGGTGAAGCGGTTCGCCTGGCGCACCCACTCCCCCGTGCGCGAGGTCTCCTTGCCGAACTGCGCGGTATCCATGCCCCGAGGCTAGCCAGTTTGGCAGAGTGTGCCCATGGACGCGCCCTTCTACCCGCCGATCGAACCGCACGAGCAGGGCATGCTGGACGTCGGTGACGGGCAGCGGATCTGCTGGGAGGTCAGCGGCAATCCGGACGGCAAGCCGGTCGTGGTGCTGCACGGCGGACCCGGCTCCGGCACGAACTCCATGCAGCGCAGGCACTTCGACCCCGAGGCGTACCGGATCGTGCTGTTCGACCAGCGCGGCGCCGGCAGGAGCACCCCGCATGTCAGCACGCTGACCGCCGAACAGCTCGCCACCAACACCACCTGGCACCTGGTCGCCGACATGGAGAAGCTGCGCGAGCACCTCGGCATCGACCGCTGGTCGCTGTTCGGCGGCTCGTGGGGCGCCACGCTCGCACTCGCCTACGGCCAGACGCACCCGGACCGGGTCACCGACATGGTGCTGCGCGGCGTGTTCGCGCTGCGCGGCAGCGAGCTGGACTGGATCTACCGGGGCGGCGCGGCCAACCTCTTCCCGGACGCCTGGGCCGACTTCGTGGCGCTGGTGCCCGAGGACGAGCGCCACGACCTGCTCGGCGCGTACCACCGGATGGTGTTCGGCGAGGACCCGGAGCTGTCCGCGCGCGCCGCCGCGGCGTGGAGCCGCTGGGAGGGCGCGACCGTCTCGCTGCGCCCCACGGCGGTGTCGGTCTACAACGAACCCGAGTTCGCGGTGTCGTTCGCCAGGATCGCGCTGCACTACTTCGTCAACGACGGGTGGCTGGAGCCGGATCAGCTGATCAGGGACGCCGGCAAGCTGGAGGGCATTCCGGCGGTCATCGTGCAGGGCCGCTACGACGTGGTCACGCCGCCGATCACCGCGTGGGACCTGTACAACGCGTGGCCCGGCATCCAGCTCACTCTCGTGCACGCGGCCGGTCACGCGGTCTCCGACCCCGGGATCAGCGAGCACCTGCGCGAGGCGACCGACCTACTGCGCGACCACCGGTGATCCAGGTCGTAGCGCTGCGGCCAACTCCGCCCGAGCGTCCACAAGGGACGGTCCGTACCAGGTGAGCAGCCGGCCGTTGACCAGCGCGCACGGCGATCCGGCGAACGCCTCCGGGCCGTCCTCCCCGGTGAACTCGTACGGCTCGTCCGGCAGCACGACCAGATTCGCGGAACCGTTGTGTAGCAACGCGTTCAGCTCGTCCAGCCTCGGCCGCGGATAGCGGTCCTCGTGCTCGGCGTAGGCGTTGGCCACGCCCAGCCTGGCCAGCACGTCGCCGGCGAAGGTGTCCCGGCCGACCACCACCCAGGGCCGCCGCCACACCGGCACGATCGCGGTCGCCCAAATCGGCTCGGTGTCCCGCCAGGACTCCTCGGCGGCCACCAGCCAGCCCGGCTCATCGAGCCCGAGACCCTGGGTGAGCAGCCGGCGCACTGAGGCCAGTCCATTCGGGACACTCGCCGGCGCGGCGGTCACCCACACCGGGATCCCGTTGGCACGCAAGGCTTCCACGTCCTCGGGACGGTTCTCCTCGGAGTTCGCGATCACCAGGTCCGGGTCGAGGTCGAGCACCGCGTCCACGGTCGGGTACTTCGACCCGCCGACCCTCGGAACGTCCAAAGTGGACGGATGGGTGCAGTAGTCGGTCGCGCCGGCGAGCAATCCGGGCGCCGAGACCGCCACGGCCTCGGTCAGCGACGGCACCAGGCTCACCACCCGCGCCGGCTCCCCGCGCAGCGGCACCGGCTCGCCGAGATCGTCCTCCAGGCCCTCACGCCACACGATCGATCTCCTCGACCAGCACGTCACCGTGACACGGCAGTGGCGCGCACCAGCAGCCGAGTGCCTTCCCGGTCAGCTCACCGGCGCGCAGCCGGTCGAGCAGATCCCGTTGTCCCACAAGCCATTCCCGGTACTTGGTGATCATCAGATCGCGGTCCTGGCGCTGCGCGACGAACGGGTTGGCGAAGTCCGACTCCGGCCACGAGTGCCGGTTGCCCGAGTGTCCGATGTAGACGATCAGGCCCTCCTCGACGAGCCACGGCATGAGGTGCTTGTGCGGGCCGGACTTGCGCACGTTGACCACCACGGTCTCGCCGGCGGACGCCCGCTCGGCGAGTTCCCGTTCGGCGGCCGACCAGTCAGACGTCGGTGATTCGAAGTCCGGCATGGGCCTTGTACCGCCGGTTGACGGCGATCAGGTTGGCGGTCAGGGCTTCCACCTGGTGCGCGTTGCGCAGCCGGCCACCGTAGATCCCGCGCATGCCCGGAACCACGTCCGCCAAGCCGCGCACCAGGTCGGTGGCCTCCCGGTCGTCGCCGAGCACCAGCACGTCGGTGTCCACCTCGGCCACGTTCAGGTCGGCCAGCAGCACGGCCGAGACGTGGTGGAACGCGGCGGTCACCCGCGACCCGGGCAGCAGCGCCTCGGCCTGCTGGGCCGCGCTGCCCTCCTCCACGGCCAACGCGTACGGCCCCTGCTTGTCGAACCCGAGCGGGTTCACGCAGTCGATGACGATCTTGCCGGCCAGTGGCTCGCGCAGGCTCTCCAGCAGCGTGCCGTGCCCGTCCCACGGCACCGCGACCAGCACGATGTCGGCCTCGGCGGCGCAGGAGGCGTTGTCCTCGCCGGTCACGTGCGACACGCCGGCGAGGTCACGCAGCTCGGCGGCGGCGTCCTCGGCGCGCTCGGCCTTGCGTGAACCGATCACCACCCGCAGGCCGGCCTTCGCCCAGCGCAGCGCGAGCCCGCGCCCCTGCGGACCGGTGCCGCCGAGCACCCCGACGGTCAGGTTGGACACCTCTGTCACGCGACTCTCCTCTTACACCTTGTCGAACGCGACCTTGCGCCGAACGCTGTCCGCCTGCGTCAGCCGTACCCGCACCCGCTCACCTTCCGTGAAGTTCTCCCCGGCGCACTTCGCGATCACCGGCGGGTCGGTGAGGAACACGTCGGCGTTGCCGTTCTCCGCGCGCAGCACCATCGCGTCGAACTCCTGGCCCACCCGGTCCGTGAGCACCCACGCCTCCACCTGGTCGAGGCAGGCCCGCTCCACCTTGTTGGCCAGCGTGTCGGAGCCCTCCATCAGTCCGGGCAGGGCCGGCAGCGCCTGGCGCACCCAGTCGGGGATCTCGGTGCCGGCCGAGGCGGCCAGGCAGATCTCGGTGCCGAACCGGTCGACCAGCCGGCGCAGTGGCGCGGTCACGTGCGCGTAGGACGCGGCCACCCCGGCGTGCGTGGTCAACTCGGGCGCGCCGCCGTCGAACACGGTGTAGCCGGCTCCGCGCAGCAGCCGTGTGGCGTCCATGAACAGCGCCAGCGACTCCGGCCGGCTCGGATCCAGCCCGGCGAGCAGTTGGGCGCCCTTCGTCTCCCTCGGCCAGTCGATGCCCAGCGACTTCGCCGAGCGGCGCAGCCACTCCACCGCGCCGTTGTCCGGGTCGGGCAGCGTGCGCAGCACTCCGACCCCGGCGTCCAGCATCATCCTGGCCGCCGTCATGCCGGTGAGCAGGGAGATCTCCGCGTTCCAGGCGTCCACCTCGGTACGCGCGCGAACGACGAGCTTCCAGCCGTCGCCGTCCGGCTCGACCTCCTGCTCGGGCAGTTGCAGCTCGACCGCGCCGCGCTGCACGGCGTGCTCGCGGCGCAGCCGGCCGAACGCGGGCAGCGCGGCGATCGCCGGATGTGGATTGCCCGCGTCCACGCTGGCCTGCACCGACTCGTAGTCGAGCTGCGCGACCGACCTGATCAGCGCCCGGCGCACCCGCGCGCTGGTCGGCTCGCCGGCGGAGTCACAGTCGATGGTCCACAGCACGGCGGGCCGCACCTGGTCGGGCAGCAGGCTCGCGGCCCCCTCGGACAGCACGGTCGGGTGCAGCGGCACATTGCCGTCCGGCAGGTACAGCGTCTGGCCGCGCTTGCGGACCTCGTCGTCCAGCGCGCCGCCGGGAAGCACGAACGCGCCGAGGTCGGCGATGGCGTAGTGCACGACGAAACCGGTACTCGTCTGCTCGATCGCCACGGCCTGATCAAGGTCCTTGGAGCCGGGCGGGTCGATGGTGACCATCGGCAACGCCGTGGCGTCCTCGCGGTCACCGGCGGCGCCACCAGACACGGCCTGCTCGGCCTCGACGAGCACGGGCCGCGCGAAATCCGCCGGCAGCCCGAACTCGGTCCGGATGTCCGAGAAGTCGACGCCCGCCCCATCGGTGCGGATCACCATAGACACAGTGGCACCCTAGCCGCTCAGCCTTCCTCCCACTCGCGATCGGCCTTGTCGGCGGCTTCGGTGCGTTCGCGGGCGATCTCCAGGGCGCGGGACGCGGTCGCCTCGTCGGGGTAGGGCCCCAGCCGGTCGGCCGCGCGGCAGATGTCGCCGTGCTCGACCGTGTTGTGCTTCATGCAGAAGTACCAGCCGGGATCGGGATTGCCATCTTCAGTCACATATCGAGCCTCAGTCACGCACCGAGCCTCGCATGCGTGCGCACGCATGTCATCTGCTGAACTGGCCCGGCACCCCCGCCGCCTGGTTGCCCTGCTTCGGAATCGGGTCGAGGCAGGAGACGAGCACCTCGGTGTGCTCGGGGTCTTCAATCCTGCGGCCGGCGCGGTCGCGGTAGACCAGTTCGCCGTCGGTGTCGATCTCGACGATGCAGCCCACCTCGGCTAACTGCTCCTCGTCCAGGTCGACCAGCCGCTCGTAGCGCGACGGCACCACCCGGTACACCGGCCAGGACAGGTGCGCGAACGCCTGATGGAACTCGGCCAGCAGCTGTGTCATCTGGTTCTGCCACGGCAACGGCATGCCGTCGGCCAGCGACTTCGGCAGCACCACATAGTCCGGCGTGGTGCCGGGGTGCTCGCCGGCCAGATAGTCCGCGATCGGGCGGCTCGACGTCGGCGGGCCACCCGGCCGCGGGATCGGACTCTGGTTGAACATGTTCATGGGCGACTCCTTCTCACACTCCCGGTCGAACGGCCTGGGCGACCAGCTCGCTCTCGTCGAACTTGACCGGCCGGATGTGCACCGGAACGCCGGTCTGCTGCGCCTCCACGATCTTGCCGTCACCGAGGTACATCGCGACGTGATGAATGGTCGCCGGGTTGCTCTGGTCGTAGGCCCAGAACAGCAGGTCACCCGGCTGCGCCTGGCGCACCGGCAGCATCGCGCCGGCCTTGAACTGCTCGCGCGAGGTCCTCGGCAGCGCGATGCCCGAGGAGCGGTAGGCCTGCACCATCAGGCTGGAGCAGTCGTAGGAGTCCTGCTGGTTGGTCGGCGCGCCCCACACGTACGGCTTGCCCTGCTGGCCGAGTGCCCACTGCATCGCGCCCCCCGCGGCCCTGGTCGGCGCCGGCAGCAGGTTCCCGACACCCTCACCGCAGCCGGTCGGGTCGGCGATCTGGCCGATGTTGCCGATCAGGTGCGAGGCCATCGACTCCCACCGGTGATACCGGTCGGGGAAGGCCGAACGCTCGACATCCTGCGCGGACTCGCCGGGACGCTGCTGCTCCCAGCCGGAGACGGTCTGCAGCACGTTGTAGAACTTGTTGACCTGGTACACCGGGTCGGTGACCTCGGCGACGCTGCCCCAGCCCATCGAGGGCCGCATCTGGAAGATGCCCAGCGAGTCGCGGTCGCCGTAGTTGAGGTTGCGCAGGCCGGACTCGGTCATGCCGGCCTGGATCGCGACCTGCCAGGCGCGCGGCGGGAGCTGGCGCTGCTTGCCGACGTCGATGATCAGCTGGACGATGCGGCGCTGGTCGGTGTTGAGGTTGGCCGCCGCACCCGCGCCGCCCTCAGCCGACGTCGTGGTCGCCGGTCCGACCGCGGCGTTGCAGCTCATGTTCTCCACGTTCGCCGCGTCCGCCTCCTGATCGTTGGTGATCACGGTGGAGATCGCGCCGGTGGTCAACACGAGAGCGAAGAATGCCGCCACCACGACGCCGACGATGACCGCGGTGCGCATCTCAGGACACCTTGTCGTAGTGCCCGACGCGCCATCCCTGGGGCGTCTTGATCAGGTCGATGGCGATCACGCCGCCGTCGGTGGGCTGTTCGAGGCGCATCTCGGTGGTGTAGGACGACTTCACCACGGCCGGCCCGGTGAGCGCCGTCGCCGGCACGTTGGCCGGCTCCACCTTGGACATCGGACCGAGCTGTTCCTCCAGCATGTAGGGCCGCAGCGCGGCCACCCACTGCGCGTTGGTGATGCCCTGCGGGTGCGTCACCCAGGCCTGCGCCCACTTGGTGGCGATCTCCAGCGCCTGCGGGTCGGTCGGGGCGGTGACGAGCTGCGGCTGCGGTGGCGGGAGCCGGGTGGGCAGCGGGCTGGTCGCCCCGGGGGTGGTCGCCCCCGGCTGGGTGCCCTGCGCCTGGGTCGACGACGGCTGTCCGGCACCGGTCGGCGTGCCGGCGGCCGGCTGGTTGCTCCCGGAGTCGAGCAGCTTCGGCAGCATGATCCCGATCGCGGTGACGATCACGGCCAGCAGGAAGACCGTGATCACCAGGTGCCTCGGTGAACGCATCGGCCAGCCCCAGAGACGGCGGTACACGGCCGCTCTGCCTCGGTTCGTGCGGATCGGCATCTCCCCTCCCCTCAGCGGATCACGGCGTCGGTGTCACGGGGGCCATCGCGCAAGTCCATGCGGCGCTGCGCCGTGCGGTCGCGCACCTCGAGCCCTCGGGACGGTCGGTAGACCACGTGGACCGGGCGGCCGGCGACCACCTCGCTGTCGGCCGGCCTCGGCGGCGGCTGCGCGGGTGACGGCTCCATGTACTCGCGGCGTGATCCGCCGTCGCGGCGCGGCGGCGTGATGTGCGACGCGACCACGACCGCGTCCTCACCGCGGTCCCAGCCCCGGTCGGCGACCGGCACGGTGTCGGTCACGCGACTGGCCGTGGCGCGCACGATCCCTCCGTGTGAAACCCGATCGCCGGGGCCGAGCGCCGGGTTCAGGTCGGGTCGCGCGCCGATCCCCGCGGCACCTCCGGCCGGCGGCAACGCGCCCGCCGGTGTCCGGACGGCGAGGCCGGGCCCGCCCGGGTAACCGCCCAGGTTCTGCCGGGTGTCGAGGCGCTCGGCGGTCGCGGCGACCGGGTGCGACGCCTCCGGCCGCGGGCGCCTGACCTGCGGCCTCGGCGCGGTCCCGTCCGCTTCGCCGTCGCGCACGTGCTCCCAGAACTCGTCCTGCGGCGTGGGCTCGTTGCCCTTCTTCTTCCGGAACCGCGAGAACAACCCGCCGCTCGCCGGCATGCTCGCGCCCGTCGCGGAGACCGACATCTCCAGCATCTGCCACATGCGCCGCATCGGCTTCCCGACGAAGAAGAAGATCAGCGTCACCAACCCGGCGAGCAGCATCTGGGTCAGCAGTGAAAGCTGCGACGTCGGCGAGAAAATCAGCTGCAGGAACTTGAAGTGAATTCCGGCGAGGACAGCGAGTACGAGCACGTTCAGGATTACCGCACCGGCAGCTCTCCCTACTCGCCGCAGGACGTCATGGTGGAGCATGGCCAGCAGGCCGAGTACCGGAGCCGCGAGCGTCAGCACCCGCAGAAGCACTTGCGCCAGTAGAACCGCAAGCTTGGCGAGCAGTTGGAAGAGTGCATAGACGAAGCTCTGCAGCATCGCCAGCAGGCCGGAGCCGGTCCGGCTCCCATCGGTACCTTTGAAATACCCGGTCGCCGGCCCCAGTTGGGTCGCTATCTGCTTGTACTCGGCCTTCTTCGCGTCCATTTTTGCCTGGTCGGCGTCACGACCGGTGATGACATCGTCGCGCGTCCACGCTTGCGCGTCCAGCAACCGGCGGCCGAATTCGACCGCCTTCGCGTCATCCGGCTTGCCGAACTCGCCCCGCAACCAGTTGTCATAGACGACACGATTGTGCAGGTCGGCCGGCAGAACATGCTGCGGGAACCTCGGGCTTGCCGGATCGACGAACCCACCTTGGATCGCATTCGTTGTGTCAACGATGAAATTGTCGATACGTGTGTAGTTGTTGACGAGAAGCATTGTCGAAGCCGCGAGCCACATGCCCCCCAGGGCAAACAGCGTCCGCTTACTAATCGTGGCCAGGTCACCGCGCCAGATGTGCCTGAACAGCAGAATGGCCAGAATCAGCATCACCAGGCCGAACATCTGCATGTACACGTTGTCGAAAACCGCGCTCGCAACTTGGCCGATCTGATGGTTGAGACCGCCTAGAACGCCGCCGTCAAGAAGTGTGTAATGTAGCGAGTTCGTCGCACCGACAACGTTCTTCCCTATATTGAAGAGCTCGTTGCCCGCCCAGGTGTCAATAGTCGCGTTCGGATCGGTGACACTCTTCGACAACACACAGTTGTCGTCGTAGACATTCCACACCATTCCGGCGTAGCCGTAAATGAGGTAGGGACTGTCTTTCTCGCCGTTGCCGATGGCCGGGTCGAGGGCGCCGACCATGCCGGAGCCGGGGCGTTCGGGGTTGGGAGCGGTGCCGCATTCCTGGGCGAGTGCCGGAGTGGCTCCGATGAAGGTGTGCAGGCCGATGATCGCGATGACGGCAAGCAGCGACCTGAACCGTGGGGAACGGTTCGTGCGCGCAGGGTCACGTCTCCTCCGCCGCCGCGCCCGGTAAAGGAGCGCGGCGGCGACCACCACCAGCACCGTGATCATGCGGCGTCTTCCCTGCCACGGCCGCGCTTGTCCTTGCCGTCCGAGTCGCCGCCGGTCCGCTCGGCCGGCGGCTGTTCGGCGATCTGCTCCTCGGTCAGCCCGAGCTCCATGTCGGCGGCCAGCTCGAAGTCCGCCTCGGCCTCGGGGTCATCGGGCGGCTCCGGCACGACCGGCGCGGTCTGCTCGGTGCCACCAGCGGTCGCCCTCTCGGTGTCGCCCCCGCTGTCGCGCATCGCGTCCGGCGTGGTGTCCATGACCGTGCGCAGGTGATCGAGGTGCGGGCCGGAGAAGTCGACCCTGATCCGCTCCACCCCGCCGGCACCGTCACCGAACACGAACTGGCGCGGTGCGAGGTCCCGCTCGACCCCGCCGCGCTGCACGCCCGGCCGCCGGCCCAACGACGCGACCACCTGCTCGTAGCCGACCCCCACCGGTACCTTCAGCAGCCGCAGCGCGTCCGCCTGCGCCGGCTCGTCGTCCAGCCGCCCGACGAACACCGAGTCCAACAGTGAGACGAACCCCTGGATGCGCAGGAAGTCCGCGGGAATCTGAGACGACAGCAGCACCCGGACGTTCCACTTTCGGGAGTCACGAGCGAACCGGTTCATCAGCACCCGGCCGGTCGGCACCTCGGACAGGAAGAACGCCTCGTCGATCCACACGCCCTTGCGCACGTCCTTGGGCCGCTCGTAGATCGACCGCTGGGTGAGCCACGCGGCCAGGTTGAGCATCTCCACGCCCAGCGCCTCGGCGTCGGTCCAGTGCTCCCGGCCCGCGTCCTTGGGCAGCGTCAGACCCGCCATGGTGAGCACGGTCAGCCGGTCGTCGCGCGCCTCGTCGTACGGGTCGGCGTCGTGCTCGGGGATCAGCAGCGACATCCGCTCGCGCATCTCGTCGAGGAAGTCGGCGACGATCGTGGCGTGCTCGTGGTGCTCGGAGGCGTCGCGGCGCAGCGCCTCGAACACCATGCCCGGGTTCGCGTCCACCCGACCGCCGACGGTCCGCACCGCGCGCAGCAGCACGATCCTGGTCTGCGGCAGGCGCGCCACCTCGTAGGGCAGCAGGCCGGACAGCACGTCCAGCACGAGCCGCCGGCGGGTGGCCGCCGCCATGGCCTTCTCCCGCCGCCACGCCCGCTCCGGGTCGTCCTCGTCCAGGAAGTGCTCGAGCAGCGGCTCGGCCACCACGCGGTACGGGTTCAGGATGCCCGGCTGGGCGTTGAGCAGGTTGATCGGCCGCGCGTACGGCCGCAGTTCGGGCAGGTCGCACAGCCGGGACAGCGGGCCGGACGGGTCGAGCACGGTCCAGTGCGCGCCGGCGCGCAGCGTCTTGTACACGATGCCGCCGCCGAGGAACGACTTGCCGCCACCCAGGCCCGCCACCATCGCGGTGAGGCCGGACGAGTCGCGGATCTCCTGCGCCATCCACGGGTCCCAGGCCACCGGCCGGCGGGTCGCCGTGACGGTCTCGCCGAGCAGGATGCCGCGCCGGTCGCCCACCTCGGCGGTGGCGGTCGGCACCGAGGCGGCCGCCCACACGACCGAGCCGCGCCGCAGGTACGCGCCGTTGGACAGCGGTTCGCCCGGGATGAACTCGCGGGCCAGCGAGTACTGCGCCTCCGGATGCTCGATCGCGATCTTGGGCTTGTACAGGTCGAGCAGCTGCTGGGCCAGACGCAGCGCGTCCTTCTCGGTCGGGCCGGACACCGCGAGCCGCCACCAGGAGCGCACCCTGGTGGCCAGCGCGGTGAAGCCGGAGGTCATCTCGTCGTCGATCTCCAGCACCCGGGACGCCTGGCGGGCCAGTGACTGGGGCGGCTCCAGCTCGTGCTCGTCGGTGTAGTGGCGCACCTGCGAGCGGACCTTGTTCATCTGCCGCTGCAGCTCGCCCTGCACCTCCTCCGGCCGGCGCACGTAGATGCGGGCGGACCACTCCACCGCGGCGGGCAGCCGGTCGGCCCGCTGCACCCACGGGTCATCGATCTCGGGGATCTGCAGGCCGTGCATCTGCCCGACGGTGAGCACCGCGACGTGCCGGGAGACGCCGGCGTTGGAGCCGGTGCGCCCGCGCACGGTGACCGTCGGCGAGTACGGCTCGGAGTGGAAGTCGGCCGCGTCGGTGAAGCTGGCCAGGTCCTCCGGCTCCCAGGCGGCACCGGGCACGGCCGGCAGGTTGCGCGGCGCCGGCAGCCCGAGCGAGCAGGAGCGGTGCATCAGCCAGGACATCTCCTCGGCCGTGACCGGACGCCCGTCCAGGCCGGCGGAGCCGATCACCTGGTCGAGGTGCTCCACCTCGCTCTCCAGCGCGACCAGCTCAGCGTCCACGGCGTCCGGGAACACCCTGCGCAGCACCGGGGCGACCCGCTCGACCGCGCGGTCCATCACGTTGCGGACCTGCACCTGGACGCCGAGGTAGACCTCCTTCTCGGCCATCGAGCGGCCCATCAGCTGCTGCTGTTCGCCGATCAGGTAGTCGTCGAAGCTCAGCGCGCCCTGGCTGTCCGGCAGCCGGTTCACCGCGTTGTGCACGTGCGCCTCGGCCCACATCCGGATCGGATACGGGCGGGTGGTGACGCGCAGGTGCAGCCAGCGGCCGTGCAGTTCGGCGTACTGGCCGGCGATGGCGGCGATCAGGTCCTGCCGCTGCGAGTCCGACCGGAACGACCAGCGCTGCGGCGCGAGCCTGTACCAGGCGTACACCTCGGCGCCGGTGCGCAGCAGGTGTCCGTCGATGCTGCGCGCCTCGATCGACGGCGTGTAGCTCGGGATGGCGGCCTCACCGGGTAGCCGCTGGCCGCGCTTGCGGGCGCGCTTGGCCTTCGGCGGCTTGCCCCGCGGTGGAGGCGGCGGCATGGGCGGCCGACCCTGGGGTACCGGGGGCCGGGGTACGAGTTCACCGCGGGAACCACCGGGAGGGCCCGCCGGGTGAGCCGGCTGCCCGGTGCCTGGCTGGGCACCGGGCGGACCTTGCGCGAACGGGTCGAGCTGTTCGCGCTTACGTCGGCGGCCGAACACCGGCGACCTCCCTGGTTGGTGCGTGTCGATGCTGTGTCGCGCGCCGGGATCGGCGCCGGTCGGTGGAGCGCGGCAGTTCTGATCTCACCCGGATGCGGGCCGCGCTGACCGCTCCTCCGGTGCCGCTCGGGGTTTCGCGGGGTGCGCTGAGCTCCCGCGCCCACATGGTCATCACGGGCCCGAGCGGCCGCTCGTGGCTGATCCGCGCACAGATGATCCGGGTGAGCACGATCGCGATGACCAGTGCCCACGCGGTGCTGAAGAAGCCGAAGCTGACGCCGAGCTGCCGCTCGACGGTGAGTACGACGAGGAACATCACGGCGCCGACGCCCCATGCCACATAGCGGGCTCGCCACGGGAAGGTGGCCTTGGGTGGGCCGAGCCATACCGCGTCGACGCGGTACACGTCGTCGTCAGTGCGTATCCGCACGCGTGATCACCGGGCCCTGGGTCAGGTGAACAGCCCGGCGATCCAGGCGCCGATGTTCTTTCCTGCGTTCGTGGTCACAGCGAGGCCGATGATCGCGAGCGCGACGATCACGCCGCCGAGCCGGCGCATGACCCCGGCGTTGTCACCCTTCCCGCCGCCGAGCCAGAGCAGCAGCAGGGCGACCACGAGAAGCAGGAGCGGAATCAGGTTGTCCAGGATCCAGCTCTGCAGACCGCCGGTGGACACCTCAGTTCCTGGCTGAGGTGGCGGCTGCTGCGCCAGGGTCTGGAGGATCAACGAGGTCATCTCGTACTCCCAAGTGCGGGCAACGACGGAGCGTTTCGGGGCGCTGCCGCGCGGCCGGTCTGTGCTGTGCCTATCGAGTAGAACATGACTGGTTCACGAGGTGTAGTGGTAACGGTGCGTTCCGTTGATCGTCAAGGAGCCCTCCCACGCGCGTTGTGCGACATCTGACCACACACATCATCGTGCGTCGGACCCTGGTCATGCGTTATGACCACCCGATCTGCGCATTAGCCAACCGGTTTCATCACGCACGTCCAGCCGTCGTTCACCGTAGGTGTGACAAGTCACGTTGGGAAGGCTGATGGTTGCGCGGAAGAACTTAACCCGATCGGCGGAACGTGTGACCGAGCGGCCCCACTCCACCGTCGCCTGACGTAGTCTCGAACACATGTTCGACAACATACTTCGCGACCGACATGATCGCCAGGCTGGCCATCGCCGAGAGGGCGGACGAGCCGGCCGTAAGCCGGATTCTGTCTCAGGCGACCATCCATCTTGGCCCGCCGTCGCCGACGGGCTCGTGCGGCCTACCCGCAGACTCGGGCGGGCCGCCCTCGATCGCCTGCGCAGGAGCCGCGTGCGGCTCCCTCTTGGCCTTGCTCCGGGTGGGGTTTACCGAGCCACCCCGGTCACCCGGGGTGCTGGTGGTCTCTTACACCACCGTTTCACCCTTACCTGGCTTGCACCAGGCGGTCTGTTCTCTGTGGCACTGTCCCGCGGGTCGCCCCGGGTTGCCGTTAACAACCACCCTGCCCTGCGGAGTCCGGACTTTCCTCAATCGCCAGCGCCAACGGCACTGCCCACTGCGGTCGCCCTGCCGACTCGTCCGCTTGGTGAGTCTAACTACAGGTGGGAGATGTCGTTGACCAGGCGCACGGACGCGTTGCCGTCCGGATAGAACTCCACGATCGACAGCGAAGCGAGGTCCAGGTGCAGTCGGAACAGCAGCGAGGGCCCGACGTCCAGGCCCATCCGCAGCAGCGACTTGATCGGCGTCACGTGGCTGACCACGACCAGCGTGCGGCCGCCGTAGCGGGCGATCAGCTCGTCGCGCGCCTTGCGCACCCTGCGGTGCACCGCGTCGAAGCTCTCCCCGTCCGGCGGCGGCACCGACGGGTCGGCGAGCCATCTGCGGTGCGTCTCCGGGTCACGCTCGGCCGCCTCGGCGAACGTGAGCCCCTCCCACGTGCCGAAGTCGGTCTCGATCAGCGCCTCGTGGAGCTCGATCGTGCCGCCGGTGGCCTCGGCGAGCGCGCCGGCCGTGTCCTGGGCGCGGCTCAGCGGCGAGCTGACGATCGGTGTGGACGCGTCCACGCCGTCCATGGCGGCGATCCGCCGGGCGGCGGCCGCGGCTTGGCCCCGCCCATGATCGGTGAGCCGCACGTCGTCGCGGCCGGAGTAGCGGCGCTGCACCGACATCGGGGTCTGGCCGTGCCGCAGCAGGAGGATCTTGGTCGGCTCGCCGCGCGCGCCGGTCCAACTGGTCGGCCTCGCCCTGTCCGTGGTGCCGGGCTGAGACGCCGGTGGGGGCTCAGCCGCGCGTGCTTTTCCCTTGGGCGGCACCCCGGCCTGCGCGTCCATCGCCTCGTTGGCGAGCCGGTCGGCGTGCGCGTTCTCGGCACGCGGGATCCACGAATACGAGATCCGCTCGAACGAGCGGGCCAGTCGCTGCGCCTGGAGCGCCAGCGGCTGCATGGCCGGGTGCTTGACCTTCCAGCGTCCGCACATCTGCTCGACGACGAGCTTGGAGTCCATCCGCACGTCGACCTCGGTGGCGCCCAGGTCCCGCGCCTCGGTCAGTCCGGCGATCAGGCCCTGGTACTCGGCGACGTTGTTGGTGGCGATACCGATGCCCTCGGCGGCCTCGGCCAGCACCGCTCCACTGCCGGCGTCGAACACCACCGCGCCGTAGCCGGCCGGACCGGGGTTACCGCGCGACCCGCCGTCCGCCTCGATCCTCACCTTCACAGGCCGGACTCTCCCGTCCGCACCAGGATCACGCCGCACTCCTCGCAGTACACGACCTGGTCGGCGGCGGTCTCCTTGATCGTGGCGATCGCGTTGCGGTTGATCTCCATCCGGCACGCGCCGCACTGCCGGGCGCGCAGCAGGGCGGCACCCGTTCCCCGGTTCTTCCGAATCCGCTCGTACTCGCCGAGCAACTGCTCGGTGATCACGCCGGTGAGATCGGCGCGCTCGGCCGTCCGGCGCGCGTACGTGGTCTCCAGGTCGGCCATCGCCTCGTCGCGGCGCTTGGTGGCGTCGGCAAGGGTCTGCTCGGCCTTGTCCAGCTCGACCTCGGCGTGCTTGCCGTCCAGCTCGACGGCCTCGCGCCGCTCCATCAGCTCGAGCAGGTCGTCCTCCAGAGCGGACTGGCGGCGCTGCAGGGTGGCCAGCTCGTGCTCCAGGTCGGTCAACTGCTTGGCGGGCAGCGTGCCGGCGTCGAGCAGCGCCTTGTCCTTGTCCTCGCGTGCGCGGACGGCGTCGATCTCCCGCTCCTGGCGCTTCACCTCGCGGTCCAGATCGGTGAGCGTGGTCTGCGCGGCCACCTGGGCGTCCCGCCGGGCCTGCACGGCCTTGGTCGCCTCATCGATCTCCGCGAGCTCGGGCAGGGTGCGCCTGCGGTGCTCGACGCGGGCCAGTGCGGTGTCGACCTCGGCCAGCTCGAGCAGGCGACGCTGGGCGGCGGGATCGGCTTTCACTCGTTCTCATCCTCCGGTCTGCTCGCGGCTGCCCGCACGGTCCAGGGGTCGGTGCGTCGGCGCGACACGTGAACACCGACCGTACCCCCGAGTGCGGTACGCAGGA
Organism: Herbihabitans rhizosphaerae; assembly: GCF_004216555.1. Taxonomy (GTDB): domain Bacteria; phylum Actinomycetota; class Actinomycetes; order Mycobacteriales; family Pseudonocardiaceae; genus Herbihabitans; species Herbihabitans rhizosphaerae. Next base: position 36,990 of record NZ_SGWQ01000001.1, read on the forward strand.
CGCTCGCCGCCTGCTCGCACCACGGCCACTCGCTCGCCCAGTGCGCGACGTCCACGAGCGCGGGCGCGGCGACACCACCGGAGACACCGCCGGCCAGGTGCTCGCTCGCCGGATGGTGTCGCAGGTCGGCGGTGACGTAGGCGTCCACACCGGCGCGCACGGCGTTGTCGAGGTAGGAGTCGCCGGCGCCGCCGGACACCGCGACCGTCCTGATCGGACGGTTGGGGTCACCGGCGCCGCGCACCCCGCCCTCGGTCACCGGCAACGCGTCGGCGACCCGGCGCAGGAACGACGCGAACGGCTCCGGCTCGGGCAGCTCGCAGATCCGTCCGATGCCGGTGCGGCCGTCCTCGTTCGGCACGAGCGGCGAGATGACGGTGAGCCCGAGTGCTGCCGCCAGCGCGTCGGACACACCGGGCGAGGCCGAGTCGGCGTTGGTGTGCGCGCAGAACAACGCGGCACCAGCGCGCACCAGTCGGTGCACCAGCGAACCCTTGACGGTGTTCGCCGGCACACCGTGCACGCCACGCAACAGCAAGGGGTGATGCGCCACGATCAGTTGTGCGCCAAGGGAAAGTGCCTCGTCCACTGTGGACTCGACGGGATCGACGCAGACCAGGATGTCGTTGACGGTGTCTCCCGGATCGCCGCACACGAGCCCGACCGCGTCCCAGGACTCGGCGAGCTCGGGTGGGTAGGCCGTCTCGAGGACGTCGATCACATCGGCAACGCTGGTGGGCACCCGGCTCAGCGTAGTTTCACCACTCCGTGGTCCTCGTGCCGACCGTGAACGGGGTGCCGAAGGGGTCGGTGATCTGCGACTGGCGCACGTAGACCGTGTCCTCGGGATCGGTCGCGGTTCCGCCGGCCGCTCGGGCGCGCGCCACGGTCTCGTCGGTGTCGGCGACCTCGAACAGCGTCTCCCACCGGGACGAGGGAGCCTCCGGGTTGCCCATGATCCCGCCGATCTCGTTGCCGGCTGGCAGGCGAAGGAACGTGAAGTCGAACTCCGGCATGTCAGGGTTGGCGTCCAGCGTGTAGTCGAAGACGGTGGCGTAAAACTCGCGTGCCGGTCCGGGATTCGGCGTGACGAGGTCGTTGCGCACGAGCGCGTTCGGCTCGTTCACGATCTCGCAGCCGAGGTGCGCGCGCCCCTGCCACAGGCCGAACTGCGCGCCGGTCGGATCCTTGGCGATTGCCATCCGGCCCTGGTCCATGATGTCCATGGGCTCGATCACCAGGGTGCCGCCCGCGTCGACCACACGCTTGGCCGTGGCGTCACAGTCGTCGGCGGCGACGTACATGTTCCACCAGGTCCCCTCGCCCGGCTCGGCGTTCTGCGAGATCGCGGCCGCCCGCTTCCCGTTGTGCCGGCACATCGTGTACGAGCCGTACTCCGCCGGGCCCTTCTCGAACTCCCAGCCGAACAGCGCACCGTAGAACTCCAGCGCGCGATCGATGTCCGGGACACCGAGGTCGATCCAGGTCGGGGTGCCGTTCGGCTGGTTCTCGGTGACGTAGCTCATCGCGCTCTCCCGCGGTCGAAGGTGCGGCGAGACTAACCGCCGTGTCCGACATTCTCGACCGCTCGCAGAGCCGCGACCAGCCGCTCCACTTCCCGCGGCGGCCGCACCGCCACCCGAATGTGATCGGGCCCGAGGCCAGGGAACGTGTCACCTCGCCGAACGGCGATCCCCTTGTGCCGCAACGACTTCCGCACCAGCTCGCCGTCGCCGGGCACCCGCAGCAGCAGGTACGGCGCACTGGCCGGCAGGTGCACCTCGAGACCGTCGATCGCACTCAACGCCTCGACCATGGCGTCCCGGTGCCGCCCGCACTCCCGGACCAGCGCGGCCGACTCCGCGAGCGCGGGCGGCTCGCAGCAGGCCGTCACCGCTTCCAGCACCAGCGTCCCGATCGGCCATGCCGGCCGGCGCGCGGCCAGCGCCCGCAGCAGCGACGCGTCACCGAGCGCGTAGCCGGCGCGCAGCCCGGCGAGCGCCCAGGTCTTGGTGAGGCTGCGGATCACCAGCAGCCCGGGCACGTCCCGCGCGCCGGCCAGCGATTCCGACTCCCCCGGCACCGCGTCCATGAACGCCTCGTCCACCACGAGCACCCGCCCCGGCCGGGCCAGCGCGCGGACGGTCTCGGCGGGATGCAGCACCGACGTGGGGTTGGTCGGGTTGCCCAGCACCACCATGTCGGCGGCATCGGGCACCACCGACGGCTCCAGCGCATAGCCGTCCACAGTGGACACCCGGTGCACCGGGATTCCGTTGTCCCGCAACGAAACCTCGGGCTCGGTGAACGACGGGTGCACAACCGCCGCCAGTTTCGGGCGCAGCGTCGGCAGCAGCGCGAACCCCTCCGACGCGCCGGCGAGCACCAGCACCTCGTCCGCCGGCCGACCGTGCCGCGCGGCCGCCGTGGCGCGCGCCACCTCGTCCTCGTGCGCGGACGGGTAGCGGCCAAGCCGGTCGAGCGCGCGCACCAGCCGCTCCCGCAGCCAGTCCGGCGGGCGCGTACCGAGCACGTTCACCGCGAAGTCGAGCAGTCCCGGCTCGGCATCCACGTCGCCGTGGTGGCGCAGAAGGGCATCGTCCATCAAGAGGTGAGCGTAAGGCAGGCGACTCTGCCACCGGCCGTGCCGGCTTTGCCCACCTCGGTGTGCGTGTGCGTCTCGTGGATCACGATCGAACCCGGCCGACGGTCGGTCAGCTGCCAGTCCACGGTGGACTTCACAGTGGCCTTGCCGGACGCGTCGGTGCCGAAGTCGAGCCAGATCTCGTTGCGCGGGTTGGCGTAGGCCGGGTCCACCGACGGCGTCACCGGGTCCGCCTTGAACTGGAAGTGCGGGCCGGCGTCGTCGCCCTTCGCGCCGCACGGCTTCACGTGCGCGTGCGCGCCGTATTGCCGGTTGGGCAGCAAGCCGGTGACCGACAGGTCGGTGACCACTCCGGTGGCCGACGCCGTCATGGTGGCCTCACCGCTGGCCTGGGCCGGGGCAAGCCCGGGAATGTAGCCGACGGCCTTCGCCCCGGGGGTGAAGGGAGCTAAGGTTCCGCCGGCCTTGGCGGTGAATCCGCCGGCGGGCGCGCTGGTCGGGGACGGCGGTGGCGACTGGGCCTGATCGTCACCGCATCCGGCGAGCAGAGCGGCGAGCGCGGCAGTGGCGATCAGAACTGCTGAGGTCCGCTGCATACCTGCTTCATACCGGATCGTCGCCGTGGTCACCCATCCGCCGTTGGTCGGGAGGTCACTCTAAGCTGACCGGGTGTTGCACATCTGCTTCGTCTGCACCGGGAACATCTGCCGGTCCCCCATGGCCGCGCTGGTGTTCACCGAGCATCTGCGGCGCGCCGACCTGGCCGACAAGGTGCGGGTGTCCAGCGCCGGGATCGGGCCGTGGCATGCCGGGCAGCCGGCCGACCGGCGCGCGGCGAAGACGCTGGCCGACCACGGCTACCCGACCGAGCACCGGGCGGCACAGGTGGACGAGGACCACCTGTCCGCGGATCTGCTGCTGGCCATGGACTCCGGCCACGATGAGGCGCTGCGCGACCTGCTCGACCACCAGGGCGGCGACGTCGAGCGGGTGCGGATGTTCCGGTCGTTCGACCCGGCGGCGGGCAAGGACCTGAACGTGCCCGACCCGTACTACGGCCACCGCGACGGGTTCGCCGAGGTGATGGAGATGATCGAGGCGGCGTGCCCGGCACTGCTCACCTGGGTGCGCGAGCGCGTCACGCCATGAGCCGGATCGCGCAGGCACGCACGGCGGCGGCCCAGCTGACCGGCCTCGCCACCGACGGCGCCCAGGCGATCGGCGGCCACGTGATCGAGGTGGACCTGGCCTGCGGCGGCACCGTCGTGGCCAAGCGGCACGACGAGCCGAGCGCGGTGCTCGCCGAGGTGGCGTCGCTGGAGTGGCTGGCCGAGCCGGACGGCCCGCCGGTGCCACAGGTGCGCGGGCACGACCACGAGTGGTTGATCATGGACCAGGTGGAGCCCGGCCGGTCCAGCGCGCCGGCCGCGGAGGACCTCGGACGCCGCCTCGCCGCACTGCACGCGACGGGCGCGCCCACGTTCGGCGCTGCTCCACCCGGCGGGCCGGTCGACGCGTGGATCGGCCTCGCGCCGATGCGCAACGACACCGGCGAGGACTGGCCGGCGTGGTTCGCCGAGCACCGGATCGCGCCGTACGTGCGGTCCGCCGTGGACGCCGGGTCGCTCGAGGCCGACGACGCGGCCGTGCTCGACGAGGTGTGCGCGAAGCTGGATTCCCTTGCCGGGCAACGGGAATCGCCGAGCCGCCTGCACGGCGACCTGTGGAACGGGAACGTGCTGTGGGCGGCGGACGGCCGCGCCTGGCTGATCGACCCCGCGGCGCACGGCGGGCACCGGGAGTCGGATCTGGCGATGCTGGCGCTGTTCGGGTGCGCGCACCTGGACCGGGTGCTCGCCGCCTACGACGAGGCGGTGCCGCTGGCCGACGGGTGGCGCGAACGGGTGCCGCTGCACCAGTTGTTCCCGCTGCTGGTGCACACCGTGTTGTTCGGCGGGGGCTACGCGAGATCGGCCGTCGCGGCGGCCAGGGCAGCCCTGCGGGTGGCGTGACCTGGCCCGCGGCTCAGGCCGTGTCCCACGGATCCATGGTCGCGGTCTCCGCGCCGAGGCGGCCCCTGGCCGCGTTGTCGGACAAGGCGAGTACAGCCCAGTACGAGCCTTGCCCTCCGCCTTGCCAGGAACCACCTCGATCACGAAGCCCATCGACCGAGATCCATCGGACACGGCCTACGGTGGTGTCGTGCGGTTGAAGTCGTTGCTGCGGCCAGGGTGGCTGGCGTTGACGCTGGTGGTGCTGCTGTTCGCCATCGCGTGCTACACCCTGCTCGCGCCGTGGCAGTTCCGCCGGCACGACGAGCGCAAGGTCAGCAACGACGCGCTGACCAGCTCGATGACCGCCGATCCTGTCGCGCTCGCCCCCGGGCTGCCGGAGTGGAAGCGGGTGCGCGTCACCGGCGAGTACCTGCCGGCCGCACAGGCCGTCGCGCGACTGCGCACGGTGGACGGCGTGGCGGCGTTCGAGGTGCTCACCCCGTTCCGGACGACCGACGGCACGCTGGTGCTGATCGACCGAGGCTTCCTGCGCCCGGCCGAGGGCGTGCACGTGCCGCGGTTCGCCGGGCCGCCGGCCGGGCAGGTCGAGCTGACCGGACGGGTGCGCCCGGACGAGACCGATCCACAGGGGCGCGACGCCTTCTCCGACGCGACCACCGACGGACACCGGCAGGTGCACGCGGTGGACTCACGCACGGTCGGCCGCGCGACGAGCCTGCACATCCGGCCCGGGTACCTGCAGTTGGAGAGCGGCTCGCCGGGCGTGCTCGGACCGATGCCGCTGCCGCAGTTGGACGCTGGGCCTTTCCTGTCCTACGCGCTGCAGTGGCTCGCGTTCGGCACGATGGCGTTGCTCGCGTGGCTGTACTTCACCTGGCGGGAGATCCGGCCCGGTGGAGTTCTGGCGGAACAGAACCAGACGCAGAGCCGCAGGCGGTCGGTGGCCGAACTGGTCGCCGAAGACGAGGCGGCCGAGAAGGAAGCCGAGTCGCACCAGCGAGCGTGATCATTCCGGCGCGGTCAACCGCAATACCGGATCGATCGGCGAGGTCCCGTCGAAGTTCTCCGACAACGTGGTCGTGGCCATGTCGCCGAGACCGTCGAACACGCCGATGATCTCCGCCGCGTGCGGATCCCCCGCGGGCCACGCACCGGGAGCCGACCGGAACCAGTCCGACAGTTCCTCGGGCACCTGGTAGTTCTCCGCCAGATGCCGGTAGAGCGGGGCGCGCGCGTCGGCCTGGCGCGCCAACTGCCCGTACTCCCGCATGGCGATCCGCATTCGGATCCACCGGTACCGGTCGGTCTGGGTGAAGGTGTCCGCCTCGCCGTCGGCGCCGATCGAGGTGAACCGCTCCCGCAGTTGGGTGCCGGCCTCGTGCCCGCGCAGCGCGAGCCGGGCGATCGTGTCCGGCGTCATGAACAGGTTGGTGCCGCCCTCGCCCGGCTTCTGCCGCACGTTCGCGATCCGTCCGCGAAAACCGGGCAGCGCGGCCTGCATGGTGTCGCGCCAGCCGAGAAAGGTGTTCAGGATCGCGCCGACGAACCCACCCATACCGCCGCCGACGTCGTCCCATGGGTGCGCCGACGGCGTCGCGTCCTGTTTCGGCAGCAGCACGTCCAGCCGGGGGCCGTCGGGCGGGTACGGCTGCAGGTTCAGTCCGAACGTCGGCCAGCGCGGCAGCAGCGTGTCGAAGAAGTGGATCGGGAAGTTGCTGGTGATCCCGCCGTCGGAGAACCAGTGCACCTTTCCGTTGCGGCACAACGGAACCGCGCAAATCAGCCCGGGCAGCGCGAGGCTCATCCTGGTGGCGAGCAGGACCGGCATCTCCCACGGCTGCGGCAACCGGTGCAGCGTCTGGTCGGGATGCGTGGGACAGGTGAACGCGGTCGTGCCGCCGGTAGATGCTCCGATCATCTGGTCGATAATCCGGTCCGGCACGAGGTTGCGCAGGCATTCCCGGCACAGCTGCCACTGCTCGTCCTCGCCGTCCGCGGTGAGGAACGGCAGCCGGTAGGGCCGCCCGCCGGACAGGTCGGTGGTCATCAGCGCGAGGTTGATCACGCGCTCGCCGGACGGGCAGTCGCCGTCAAGCGCTACCGCGCCCTCCTGCGGGGTCGGCCCGCACCACAGGTCGCCGAACGTGAGCGCCCTGGTGTGCCGGCCGTTCTCGTCGCGGGGCAGGCCGGCGAGGTCGTCGATCACGTCGGCCAGCCAGATCGACAACGGCGGCACGCCGGTCGAGGTCGCCATGCCGGCGAGCCGGTCGACCCAGGTCGCCTGGTACGGCTCGGCGCCGGGGATCAGCCCGAACCGGAACCGCCGCCCGTCGGCCAGCATCGGCCAGGTCGCCTTGCCGTAGACCGCCGCGTACACCGCGACGGCGAGGAACGTGAACGCGAGCCACCACAGCGCGCCGGCCGCGGCGGACACGACCCAGGCGTACGCCGACGCCTCGTGCCCGTCGCCGCCGGACCACCAGAACATGCCGGCCAGCGCGCCGACGAGCGGGAAGCACAGTGCCGCCGTGGCTCTGGGCAGCAGCCGCGCGGAGATCCGCAGCGTCCACACGGTGGCCACCACGGCGAACGCGATCACGGCCGCGCCGAGCCCGATCCGCAGGCCCGCGTCGAGACTGTCCCACACTCCGGTGGGCATCAGAAACCGTTGCTGCACAAGGGGTCCGACCAGCCACGCGAGGAACAGCACGAGCAGCGCGACGTTGGCCAGCGGGGTCACCGCGGCCAGCAGCGCGGCCACGATCGAGGCGAGCTTGCCGCGCCCGGTTGCCGCCTTGTCCTGCATCGAGGCGGTCACCACGCGGTAGGCCCTGCTCTGCGCGGCCGACGGCTGGAACAACTGCGCCAGCCGCCAGCGCGAGCCGTCGCCGTCCGCGGACAGCCACTCGACGACGCTGGCCAGCCCGCTGAACCCGGGCCGGACCGCTCCCTCCGGCAGGTTCTCCGGCTCCTCGACGAACCGCCCGAACTCGGCGGCGGCGGTGACCGAGGCCGCGATGGCGCCGGCCGACGCGCCGCCGACCGATCGGAACACGTACCGCTCGGCCAGCGCGCACACGGCCAGCGGGTAGATCACGCCGCTGGTCGTGCCGCCGCGCATGGTCAGATCGCAGGAGGTGTTCGCGTACAGCCGGTAGGTCTCCGGCGCCTCGGCCGAGCGGCGGTCCGCCTCATTCGGTGGCAGGCGCACCCAGTCGTGCGTGAAACCCTTGCGATACTTGGAATCCTCGGTCAGCCGCAGCCCTCTGAGCGCGGCATGCGGATCCTGTTCCCCAGTCATGGCGACCTCCCCATTGGCGCTGTTCGACACTAGTGGGTGATCGACCGGGTAGTCACCAGGGGTTACACGTTAAGTACCGAAACGCCACCTTGGCTGGACCTCGAGACGGCTCAACTTCCACCCTGACCCCGTTCGGGTGGTTTCGAACCGGTACCGGCCACCGGTCAGCTGAGGCTTGTCGCCGTCGTCGAACACGGCGATCACGTTGGCGCGCACCACCGCGCGATCGCCGTCGAGGTCGATCACCGGGTTGGTGATCAGGTGGTGCGTCTGGACGTTCGGCGGGTGAGCGGCGCTGGCCAGTGCCGCCACTTCCGCGACACCACGGGCATCCCCGTTCGGGGTCGACGCGGTGATGTCGGCGGTCACCAGCGTCGGGTCGTCGAACTCCTTGTCGTCCAGCCACCGTCCGAGCCGGTTCACCAGATCGGACAGCTCCACACGGTCGGCGAGGTCGTTCATCCGCGCACTCCATTCGTTGGTTATACCAATATTGGTGATTCCAACGATAATCGAAGAGCCCGCCAAACCGCTACCCTCGATTCCATGCATCGCGGCGACGGCGTGGCCCGACTCAGGAACGCGCCGACGTGGTTGATCAAGATGGCGGCGGAGCGCGCGGGCAGGCTGCTCGCCGACGGCTTCGCCGCGGCCGACTCTCGCGGCTACCACTACCTGCTGCTCGCCGCGCTGGACGAGCACGGGCCGTCCAGCCAGGCCGAACTCGGGCGCCGGTGCGGCATCGACCGCAGTGACGTGGTCGCGGCGATCAACGAGATGGCGGCCGCGAACCTGGTGGAGCGCCGGCCGGACGAGAACGACCGGCGGCGCAACGTGATCACCCTGACCCGCGCGGGTTCGCGGCACCTCAAGCGACTCGACGACGTGGTCGGCGGAATCCAGGACGCCGTACTGGAGCCGCTGTCGGACCGGGAGCGTCAGCAACTGCTGCGCCTGCTGGCCAAGCTGGTCGATCACGGCGGATGACCGGCGACTGTCTGATCAAGCGGCAGGTCGGCGGTGTCGGCCACTTCGCCCACGTGCACGTGCGCCGGGAACGGACGTCCGGCGCGGCTCGGGTGGTGTGGTCGGTCGCGCCGGACGATCGGGCGTCGGCCCAGCCCGGCTCCGACCCGGCCGAGGTGGACGCCGCACTGGCCGGCGCGTCCGAGATGGTGAACCTGTTGCGGGACAACGGTTTCACCGTCGACGGGCACACGGTTCACCTGGCTCGGGTGATCATCAGCCTGGTGGACACCGAGCCGACAGCCGTGCGCGCCTCGGCCGCGATGGCCACGGCGATCGCGTACGGCGCCGGTGACCTGTTCGAGGTCCGCCACGACGGCGGGTGGCGCGTGACACCGGCGTCCTGAGCGCGGAACTCACCGATGCAGAACGCGGAACTCGCGGGTGCAGGGCGCGGGACTCACGGGTGCGGGGCGCGGGACTCGCGGGGTGCAGGGCGCGGAACTCACCGATGCACAGCGCGGGACTCGCCGATGCAGGGCGCGGGACTCGCGAGGTCAGGGGCGGGTGCGCCTGCGGCGGCCGAAGATCAGCGCGAGGACGGCGGACAGCACTCCGGCCAGTCCGCCGACGAGCCGGGACAGCTCGACCGCCCTGGTCACGTGGCCGGCGTCCGGGCTGCGGCCGGTGCCGAGGACCGGGCGCTCCTCAACGCCGTGCGCGTACACGGTGCGCCCGCCGAGCCGAGTCTCCAGCGCGCCGGCGAACGCCGCCTCCACCCGTCCCGCGTTCGGACTCGGGTGCGCCGCCGCGTCGCGCCGCCACGCGTGCCACGCCTCGCGGGCCGAGCCGCCGACCACCGGCGCGCTGCCCACGGTGAGCCCCGCGGTGATCCGCGCCGGCACCAGGTTCGCCAGGTCGTCGGCGCGCGCGGCGGCCCAGCCGAACCGTCGGTAGCGCGGCGAGCGGTGGCCGATCATCGCGTCCAGGGTGTTCACCGCGCGGTAGCCGAGCAGCCCGGGCACACCGGCGACGGCGCCCCAGAACAGCGGTGCCACCACGGCGTCGGAGGTGTTCTCCGCGACCGACTCGACGGTCGCGCGGGCCAGCCCCGTGGCGTCCAGCGTGGCCGGATCGCGCCCGCACAGGTGCGGCAGCCGCTCGCGGGCCGCGCCCAGGTCACCCGCGTCCAACTCGGCGCCGATCGCGGCGCCCTCCTCGGCCAGCGACGAGCCGCCGAGCACCACCCAGGTGGCCGCGGCCGTGGTCGCCGTGCGCAGCAGCGGGCGCCCGTGGCCCGCGCGCTCGGCGGCCACTCCGAGCAGCACGGTGCCGCCGGTGAGCAGCGCCGCGTGCACCGCGCCCTGGAGCTTGCCGTCCCGGTAGGTGACCGCCTCGAGGCGCGACGACGCGGCACCGAACCCGGCCACCGGATGACGACGTTTCGGATCCCCCAGGAACACGTCGGCAGCGACGCCGACCAGCAGACCGATCGCCCGCGCGACTGTCAAAACCCGACCTCCCCGCCTGCCAACACCCCTGGCGAGCACCGTATCTCAACCATCTAGGCTGGGCCGTCGTGGAGTCCGAGGAACAGGCAGACGCTCGGCTGCAGCTCTATGCCTATCTCCAGCCGCGCGAGCATCACCGGACCTACCTCGCGATCATGCGGCTGTTCACCTCCACGCTGCTCGCCGACCTGTCCCCCGGCGAGGTCGCCTCCGCGCTGGCCGCCGACGAGCGGGCCGGGCGCATCGACCCCGGCGAGTCCGATGTGGACAACGTGCTGGCGAGGCTCCGCCAGCTCAAGGACTGGGGCAACCTGGTCGCCGGCCGCCGCGAGACGATCGCCGCGAGCATCGCCGAGTTCCAGCAGGGCAGCATCCGCTACCAGGTGAGCAAGCTCGCCGTCCGCGTCCAGCGGGACGTGGACGAGCTGCTCCGGGTGCCCGAGGGCGCGCGCGAGGTGTCCCGAGAGCTGCTCCCGGCGATCGAGCGCGGACTGTCCGAACTGGGCGAAACCCTTGCCGCGGCGGCGATCCGCGACTCGGAGGCACCGCTGTCCAACACCGCCCGGCGCGCCCGCGAGCTGCTCGCCGAACGGGTCACCACACTGTTCCTGCAGCACGCCGAGCTGGCCTCCACGGTCCGCGATTTCTACGCCTACCTCGGCCAGGTACTCAACCGCCATCACCTCGGCGCACAGGAGATCTCCGGCTTCCGCAATCTCTTGGTGGAGTACATCCAGCTTGTCGTGGAGGATGTGCTGCGGCACACGCCGGCGATCGCCAGGCGGCTGGCCGACCTGGCCGGCGCCCGCGTGGAGCTGCTGCGGCTGCTGAGCCCGAGCGAGCCGTTGGACGAGACGGTGGAGCGCACCCGAGGCCGCACGCACAGCGACTGGCAGGAGCTGACCGACTGGTTCGTGGACCGGCCGGGCAACCCGAGCCAGGTCACGGCGCTGCGGGAGGCGACGACCCGCGCGATCGGCGCGCTGCTCGCCTCGGTGAAGCGCGCGAGCACCGGCGGCGGGCTGCTGCCGAATCGCCGCACCGAGCTGATCAAGCTGGCCGGCTGGCTCGGGCAGGCGACCCAGGACGAGGCGCACGCGATCTACGCGGCCGCGTTCGGCCTGTACTCCGCGCGCAACCTGCTCCCCTCACCCGAGCACGACGGCGACGACGAGCACACGCCGTGGGCGGACGGCCCGGCGATCGACGTGACGGTCAGCGTGCGCGGTCGCGGCGACCGGGGCGCGCGCGGGCGCACCTCGCGGATCATGGACGACCCGATGACCGAGCAGGGCCTGCTGGCCGAGGCGCGGGAAGCCGACGCGCGGCGCACGGCTGCTGCCGACGAGCTGGCCGCCGCGTCGGAGAACCTCGACGGCGCAACGCTTTCCGGCGAGGCGCTCGGCGCGCTGTGCGAGCTGCTGACGCTGGCCATGGCGCAGCGTGAGGGCGTCACCGAGCCGGGCGCGGCCACCGACCAGGTGCGCGGGCTGCAACTGTCGCTCACCCCTGAGGAAGGCCGCACCACGGTGATCAGGAGCAGCGCCGGCACGCTGACCCTGCGCGACACCGCGGTGGACATCGACCGCGTCACCACGAAGGGCGCGCGCTGATGGCGAGACGACTGTCCACTGTGGACGTTCTGGCCGATCTGCCGGACATCGACGCGGCCAACGTGGTGCGCTGCGCGCGGGTACTGCTGCGTCGCCCGCTGCTGCGGCCGGGCGGGCCGGACGGCGATCTGCTGTCCCTGGTGTACCGGCATCGCGCGGTCCTGCAGGAGCTGTTCGCGTCGCTGCTGGGCTACCGGCTCGTGGTGGAGCGCCGGTTCGCCCGGCTGTACAAGGCGGGCCCGGGTCCGGACGCGACTCGCGGCGCGACGGGCCTGTCGCCGCGCGCGTACGCGTACGTCGCGCTCACCATGGCCGCGCTGACCGGCGTGGGCGCGCAGGTGCTGCTGTCCCGGCTGGTGGCCGACATCCGGTCCGCCGCGACGGAGGCCGGCGTCGAGATCACCGACGACCTGGCCGACCGGCGCGCGCTCACCACGGCGCTGCGGCACCTCGTGCAGCTCGGCGTGATCTCCGAGACCGACGGGACGGTGGCCGGCCTGACCGCCGAAGCACCGGCCGAGGCGTTGATCACCGTGCACACCGATCTGCTGGGCCAGTTGCTCGCCGGTCCACTGGCCGACGCGAGCACCGCCGACGAGTTGATCGAGCGGGCGGCGGCCACCGGAAGCGTGGAACACGCCGTCCGGCGGCGGCTGATCGAGGACCCGGTGGTGCTGCACGCGGACCTCCCCGACGAACACGCCGACTGGCTGCTTCGCGTGCAGCGCAAGGAATCCGTGCTGTTGGACCGCTGCTTCGGACTGATCACCGAGACCCGCGCCGAGGGCATCGCGGTGACCGATCCGGAGGAGTACCTGACCGACGTGGTGTTCCCGTCGACCGGGACCGTCGCACGGATATCACTGCTCGCGCTGCCCGAGCTGATCGCGTCCTACGAGGTGCCCTACGACGAGGAGGCCGAGGAATCGCGCGGCCGGCCCGATGGGCGGATCCCGATCTCCGAGGCGACCCTGCGCGAGATCTGCCGGCGGCTCGTCGAGGACTACCCCACGGCATGGTCGCGCCAGGCCACCGAGGACGTCGACGCGCTGGCCGCCGAGGTGGTCGCACTGCTCGGCCGGCTCCAGTTGCTCACACCCGACGACGACGGCTACCTGCTCAGCCCGGCGGCGCACCGCTGGCTGCCCCAGCCCGACGAAACCCCTGGTGCCACAACGGTTTCCCCGCCGTCCCCCGCGGACGCGCAGCCGGGCTGGTCCCTGTTCGACGAGAAGGATGACACGTGAGCGCGATACAACGCTGGCGCCTGCACCGCGGCGGCGTGGTCAACATCTGGCAGTACCGCGAGCAGACGTTCGACTTCTCCGGCGGGCGCGCGATCTTCCAGGGCACCAACGGCTCCGGCAAGTCCCGCACCCTGGAGCTGCTGCTGCCGCTGTGCCTGGACGGCGACCTGCGGCACCTCGGCTCCAAGGGCGCCAACACCGTGTCGATCCGCCGGCTGATGCTGGACGACTACGAGGGCGGGCCGAACCGGATCGGCTACGCGTGGATCGAGCTGCACCGGGCCGGTACCGACGGCGACGAGTACCTGACCTGCGGGATCGGCGTGAAGGCGTCGGCCACCTCGCAGCAGATCAGCGACTCGTGGCGGTTCGTCACGCCGTCCCGGATCGGCATCGACGTCCACCTGGCCACGCCGGACCGGGTGCCGCTCGGCCCGGCCGCGCTGCGCGACGAGGTCGGCGCGGACCGGATGTTCGACGAGCAGGCGTTCCGCGCGAAGGTCGCCGAGACCGTGTACGGCGTGCCCGGCGGCCGGTACGGCGACCTGCTGCACCTGCAGCGGACCCTGCGCAACCCGGACATCGGGCTCAAGGTGCAGGACGGGCAGCTGGAGCAGATTCTCTCGGATGCGTTGCCGCCCTTGGATTTCGGCGTGATCGAGCAGCTCGCCACGTCGTTCGAGGACCTGGAGTCGATCAGGGAGAACATCTCCCGGCTGTCCTCGGCCGACACCGCGATGCGCGCGTTCCTGGACGGCTACTCCGGCTACGCGCTCGGCGCGCTGCACTCGGTCGGCGCGCGGGCCGACGCCGCACGGTCCACTGTGGACAGTGCACACGCGGAGATCACCCGGCTGACCGGGAAGCTGACCAGTGACACCGGGAAGCTGGACAAGGCCGACGCGCACGTGCGCCAACTGGAGGAGCGCGACGACGAGCTGGAAGCGACGATCGACTCGCTCAAGTCGCTGCCGGCCTACCAGGGGCTCAACGACCTGCGCGAGCGGGAGCGGCTGGTCGAGGCCGCACGCGACGCGGCGACCAGCGCGCTGGACACGGCGAGCACCCAGCGCAACCACACCGATCGCGCGGTGGAGACCGTGCTGACCGTGCTGCGCCGGCTCGGCGGCGACCTGGCCGACGCGGGCGAACTGGCCGAGTCCACATCGGACGGTCTGGCCACCGCGGGCCTGGACGGGTCGCTGTGCCCGGAGATTCCCGTTGCGCCGCAAGCGGTTCCGCGTTCGTCGGCGGATCGGGTGCGGGCCAAGCCGGACCCGGAGGCCGAGCCGCTCGAGGTGCAGCGGCGGATGCCGCCGGAGCTGGCGCCGGACGACCTCGCCGAGGCGATCGCCGAGGCCGGTACCCGAGCCGGTGAGGCGGCACGGGTCGCCGGGGAACGGGCGACGCTGGCGTTGTCGCTGCACGAGCGGTCGCGCAAGTTGGAGGCCGACACGCAGCGGCTGGACGGCCTGCGCGGCAAGGCGCGCGACGCGCAGCTCGCCGCGACGGAGGGTGCCGGCCGGCGCAACGAGGCACGTCAGCGGCTGGAGGTCGCCGCGGACGTGTGGCACGAGCGGGCGGTCCGGTGGGTGGCCGGCGGGCCGTTCACGGACGGCGCGCGGCCGCCGCAGCCACCGACCGTGGCCGACGTACTCGCCTCCCCCGACGCCACCCGCACCGCGCGGGACGAGGCGCGGCGCTGGGCCACCCCACACCTGACCTCGCTGCGCCAGTCGTCGCTGGGCGCGCGACAGTCGCTGGACGAGCTGCTCGGGCGGATCAAGGAGACCGAGGCGTCGCTGATCGAGCTGCGCGGCGGCGGCACCCACGCGGTGCCGACTCGACCCGCTTTCGCCAGCGCACCACGGGATTCCGCGTCCGGCGCGCCGTTCTACCGGCTGGTCGACTTCACCGGCAAAGTCACCGCCGAGCAGCGCGCCGGGCTGGAGGCGGCCTGCGAGTCCAGCGGCCTGTTGAACGCGTGGGTGAACGCGGACGGCTCGGTGCCCGACCCGGTACTGGCCGACATCCTGGCCGGCGTGCCGGACGGGTCGGCGTCCGGACGGCCGCTGTCCGAGGTGTTGAAGCCGGCCGTCGAGCCGGGCTCGCCGGTGCCGGTCGAGGTCGTGGATCGCTTGCTGCGCAACGTGTTTCTCGATGATGGACCGGGGCTCGTGCTGCGTGCCGACGGGTCGTGGCGGGCCGGGGTGCTGCACGGCGCGATGACCAAGGCGGACGCGGAGTACCTGGGTGCCGGCGCGCGGGAGGCGGCGCGAAAGCGGGCCGTCGACGAGCTGGCCTCAGCGCTGGAGGGCCTGCGCACCGAGCAGGAGCGGGCGGAGCGGGCGCTGGCCACGCACACCGCGACCGTGCAGGAGTGGGAGGCGCACCTGGAGGCGTTCCCCGACGACCGCGAGCTGATCGGCGCGCGGGTGGCGGCCGACAACGCGGTCACGCTCGCCGAGGAGTCGCTCGGCCGGGCGGAGCGACTGCGGGCCGAGCACGAGGCCGCGCAGGGTCGGCTCGCCGCGATGCGCACCGAGCTGACGCAGGACTCGGCGGCGGCCGGCCTGACCGAGGACAGCGACACCCTGCAGCGTGCCAACCGGGCGGCGGCCACCGCCCGCGCGTCGGCCGAGCGGTTGCGCGACGCGCTGGGCAAGCGGTGCGCCGGCACGGTGTCGGATTTGGTGGACGCGCTGCACGATCACAACGCGGCGGTGGACGACCGGGAGGCCGCCGAGCGGGTCGCGGACGACAAATGTCTTGCCTACCAACGGGAATCGGCCGGACTGGCGGAGCTGAGCACGTCGATCGGCGGCCAGGCCGAGGAGCTGGCGGAGCGGCTGAAATCGATGGAGCGGGAGCGCCGGGCCGCGCGCGAGGAGCTGCCGGCGGCACGGCGGGCGGCCACCGAGCTGTCCAACCAGGTGGTCAAGTCGCAGACGCTGCTCGACACGCGCTCCGGCGAGATGGGCGACAAACAGGCGTCGGCCGAGGCGGCGACGCGCGCGTTCGGTGCGGCGCTGGCGGCGCCGGGCGTGTGGGAGGCGGCCGTCCCCGACGAGCGGCCGGCCGAGCCTGACGAGGCCTTCGAACTGCTGAAAACCGGTGTGGCGGAAGGAAAGAAGCTGCCCAAGGAGGAGGCGGTGCTGACCAAGCTGGCGGCGTTGCAGTCCTCGCTGGCCGGCACGCACAACGTGCTGCCGGAGCGGCACGCCGGCCTGTTGACCGTGACCGTGTCCGCCGAGGACGGGCCCGCGCCGGTGGCGGTCGCCGGGCGGCGGGTGGCCGAGGCGCTGGACGAGCGGCGCGGCTTCCTTTCCGAGCAGTACCAAGGGATCTTCGCGTTGCACCTGGTCCGAGAGCTGGCGGATCGGCTGGCCGGGCAGATCGCGGTCGCCGAGGACCTGTGCCGGCGGATGAACGACGTGCTGGACTCGGCGCGGTCCAGCCAGGGCGTGCACGTGCAGTTGGAGTGGCGGCCGGGCGCGTGGCTCGACGACTCGACGGTCGAGGCGTTGAAGCTGATCCGCATGCCGTTCTCGGAGCGCAACGAGAAGCAGGACGCGCGGCTGCAGCAGGTGTTCACCGAGCTGATCGAGGCCGAGCGGGATTCGGCGAACTCGGGCTACACGGAGATCCTGGCGCGGGCGCTCGACTATCGGTCGTGGTTCGCGTTCACCGTGCGGGTGCGGGATCACGGGCCGGACGGGAAACCCCGGTCACGCCGGCTGCGGCAGCTCTCCTCGGGTGAGACCCGGCTGATCTCGTACGTGACATTGTTCGCCGCCGCCGCTGCGTTTTATGGCGCGATCTCGGCGGACGGTGAGTCGTCGCCGCTGCGGCTGGTCCTGCTGGACGAGGCGTTCGAGCGGCTCGACGATCCGACCATCGCCCGGATGCTGTCGCTGCTGGTGGACCTGGACATGGACTGGGTCATCACCTGGCCGAGCGGGTGGGGTGTCTCGGAGCACATTCCCCGGATGCACATCTACGACGTCCTGCGGCCGAAATCAGGTCGGGGCGTGGCCTGCACCCACACGACCTGGGACGGCGCCGCCCTGGACCGCGACGACCCCTAACCTCGCGAAGCTCGAAAACCGCTTGACAAACGCCAAAAGGTGATTCAGCGGGCTAAATCCCGCCCGGTGCGCCGGGATTCGGCGGGCTCGATCCCGTCAAGTTCCCCTAAGGTGCGGCTGCTTGGCACCGCGAGTCCCGCGCTGTGCATCGGCGAGTCCCGCGCTGTGCACCCGCGAGGCTCGACCGCCTCCCCGGCATTTCCCAGTAATGGGTACCTTCCAGCGCACGGTGCCGTGCCGTCGTCACCGGGGCTGAGTTGCGTCCCGTTCCCCTAAGGTGCGGCTGCTTGGCACTCGCGAGTCCCGCGCCCCGCACCCGCGAGTCCCGCGCTGTGCACCCGCGAGTTCCGCGTTCTGCACCGGTGAGTTCCGCGCTGTGCACCCCGCGTCGGGCGGTCAGCGCAGGCGGTCGGCGACGCGTTTCGCGAGATCCTTCGCGATGCCGCACAGTTTCTCCCGGTTCATCGCGCCTTTGACGTCCGGCTTGACCGAGACGCCGATCTCTTCCTGCCAGTCGTCGTTGACGACGGTGTTCTGTTCGTACTTGCGGCCAATGATCTGAATCTCGCATTCGTCCCGCTCACCGGCACCCGGACCCGCCGTATGCGACTCCACTTCGGCCTCGCGGGCACCGAGCCGGATTTTCTCGATCTGCTCGTCGGCGTCCGGCTGCCAGTCACGGAAAGCGCGAATCTCGACGTTGGCCTGAGGCCCGTCCCATTCGCAGGACCAGTCGCCGAATGTCGATTCACCGTCGTCGTGCCGCCCCACTACCGGCGCCAGCTCGTCGGATCGCAGCAGGTCGCAGGTGGTGATGTTAGCGAACGAGTCACCGGGAAAGGCGACCGCGCGACGGGGAATCTGCCCTTTCTGGCGCGCGTCGACCAGCTTCAGGTACGCGGGGCTCGACGCGGCGTCGGCGATCCCACACAACGGCGCCGAACGATTGTTGGGAAACAGGTAGGACACGATGACAACCTCTTTGCCGTCCGGCAACGGGATCGTCCTCTTACACATGTCGTCTCGCTGCTCGTCGTACTGAACCGGCCCGAGTTCACCGGGGACGTGTTTCGCGACCGGATATTTCGGTGCACGGGCGAGTTCGATTTTGACCCCGACGAGATCGCTGTTGTCCTGTGTTTCCTTGATGATGAGCCGGCACGTGTTGAACTCCCCGTCGACCGGCTCCTCGTACACCTGGATTCCGAACCGCACCAACGCCGAACGCTCGAACAGCGAGCACGGGTCGGCGGTTCGCTCGTTGCCGAGCAGATCGGCTGTCGCCGGTGGCCCGGCCGCGGTCGAGTCCGAGTTCCGGGAGACCAGCACGGCCACCAGGGCGATCACGGCGATCAGCGCCACCCCGACGATTCCGGCCAGCACACGCGACCGCCGCGATCGCCGTCGCGGGGTCGGCAGCGGCACCAGGGAACTGGATTCGCCGGTGATCTCCTCGAGCAGGGTCTTGGCGCCCCGCGCCGTCGGGCGTACGGCCGGGTCCTTCCCCAACAGTTCCGCCAGGACCGGCTCGAGCACGCCGGCGCGGCTCGTCGCGTCCACCGTGCCCTCGGCGGCTCGGCGCAGTTGCGCGTAGGGACCGTCCGCGCCGGTACCCCAGGGTGAGTGGCCCTCCACGGCGGCGTACAGCGTCGCGCCGAGGGAGAACACGTCCGCCGACGCCTCCGGGGCGTACCCGTCGGCGACCTCGGGTGCCACGAATCCGGGCGTGCCGCCGGGATGTCCGCTGCTGGTGATCGTCACCTCGGCCCAGCGGGCGATCCCGAGGTCGGTGAGCTTCGCCGTGCCATCCTCGGTCACCAGGATGTTGTCCGGCTTGATGTCCTGATGCACGATGCCCCGCTCGTGCATCGCCGCCAGCGCCCCCGCGATCTGCGCACCGACGGAGGCGGCCGCGTCAGGCGACAGCGGCCCGCCGGTCTCCACGACGGTGGCGAGGCTCCGGGACGGCAGGAACTCCAGGACCAGCCAGCGGTCCTCACCATCGCTCACCACGTCGAATGTGGTGATCACGTTCGGGTGGTGCAGGCCGGCGCCGATCCGCGCCTCACGCCTGATCTGGCCGTTGTCGCCGGCGTGTGACCGCTTGAGCGCGACCACCCGCCCGAGTTCCTGGTCGGTGGCACGCCACACCGAGCCCATCCCGCCCGCACCGATCCGGTCGTGCAGTCGGTACCGGCCCGCGACGATCCTGTCTTCCGGCACGGGGAGGGATGTTATCGAGAGCGCACGCCCGATGACGCAACGATCAGGACTCGACGGTCACCGTTCGTAGGCCCCGATGTCGTGACCGCCGCCCGCGGGACGGGGCTTGTTGTCCAGATCGAAGGCCGGTGCGGCCGATCCGCTGCCCGTGTCGATCGCGCTCGATCCGTCCTTCAACCGGAAGTCGCCGGCCGCCGGATCCACGAAACCCGGATCGCCCACGGTGTTGTGGTCGCTGACGAAATCACCGTGGGCGACCGAGTCCCCCTCGCCATAGATGTTGTTGCGCAGGATGTTCTCCCCGGAGTAGGTCTCGTCGCCGAACGCGATCGAGCCGCTGCGGTTGCCGTGGAAGGTGTTGTTCACGATCTGGATGTTGGACATCGTCCCGCTGGACTGGACCCAGAAGGCAAGGCCCGCCTGGGCGTTTCCGTGCGACACGTTGTTGTACACCTTGAGATTGTCGACCTTCTTGATTTCCGAATAGTCCTCGACGCCCACCAGAATGCCCGGCTTCGTCTCGTGCAACGCGGCGCTGACCACGTTGTTGTAGACGTCCACGAAGGACGAGGACGCCACGTAGATGTTCGGCCCACGGTTGTTCCACAGCTTGTTGTCGTGAATCCTCGCCCTGGCCTCGGCGTTGTCCTTGACGTCGATTCCCTCTTCGCCGTTGTCGTGCACGGCGCAGCGCCTGACCTCGACGTCGCTCGAGCCGGAGCCGATGCTCAGCGCCTCGTGATCGGCGCCGGTACCCTCCGCGTTGGTGCCCTGGATCTCGCAGCCGTCCACCAGCACCCTGGACGTGCCGAGTAGCACCAGCCCACCGTCCTGCGAGCCGTTGACTCCGACGTTCTCGAATACCAGGTCATGTCCGCCGGAACCGTAGACGCCGAATCCGCGCGAGCCCGTGGAGGTGATGTTCGAGAATCGCAGCCAGGAATTGTTGCCCAGCGCGATCAGCCCGTTGTCGCCACCGCCGTCGCCCGTGACGACGACCGTTCCACCCTCACCTTTGAAGGTAATGGGCTTTCCCGACGATCCGCTTTTCGTGATCGACAGCCCGCCGTCATAGGTGCCCGGTTCGATCGAGACGGTGTCACCGGGTTCCGCGGCATCGGCGGCGGCCTGAATCGTCTGGTATTCCCCGTTCGGCCCGACCGTCAATGTCCTGCCGGGCACCGGCTCGGCCGACCCGACCGTCGCCGCGATCACCGCCAGGACCACCGCCACACAGGACGCGATACCGATTGTCCGCCCGCTCATGAAATCGTCCCCTCCGTCACCGAGCAATACGGTTACCTGGGTAACCGCACTGTCCGGGGACCGGTCCCCAGCAGGTGGCGGCATGGTCGGAGGCGAACACGGCAGGAGGAGACGGCGTGACCAGGCTGGCAAGAGGACACAGCAGTCTTGCTCTCGGCGTGCCGCCGTCGGCCCCCCGCACCATGTACGCGCTGGCGCTCAGCGGCGGCATCGCGGCACCTCCCAGCGAGGCGCGCACCGTCCGGTTCGGGCGCAACAAGCCGCAGGTGGACGTGTGCATCGGCGAGGACGACCGCAAGGTGAGCCGGCAACAGGGCGTGCTCACCCATCGGAGTGGCCGGTGGTGGCTGCGCAACACCGGCCTGCTGCCGCTGCGGCTACCCGGTTCGCTGTGGCTGTCCAGTGATCACGACGAGGTGCCACTCGCCGAGGGCTACACGCCGGTGTTCGTGCACGGTTCGCGCGACCGGGAGCATCTGCTCGAGCTGTACGTGGCCGGCTCGGACGAGAGTGGCCGCCCGGTCCCATGGCACGCCGCGATGACCGAGCCGCCCCGGACCCATCGGCTGTCGGGCGACGAGCGGATGGCGCTGGTCGTGATGGGACAGCGCTACCTCTACCACGAGGCGTACCCGCAGCCGCTGTCTCGCCGGGCGGTCGCCGATCAGCTCAACGAGTTGACCCGGTCCGAGGTCTGGACGGCGCGCAAGGTCGAGCACCTGATCGCCGGCGTGCGCATGCGCCTGTCCGACAAGGGCGTGCACGGGCTGCTCAGGGAGGAGGTGGGCGAGCCGGTCGGCAACACGCTCAACGACAACCTGTTCAAGGAGCTGATCCGGTCGACCACCCTGGTGCCGCCGGACCTCGCGTTGCTCGACTTCGACGGCCCGCCTGTTTGATGAGAGTGGGAAGCACAACAAAGGCGTGCGGCATCGCCACACGACCCAACGTGCGTTGACTGTCTAAAGTGGACTATCTACTGAGGACTCTTCTTCTGCTCGTCCTTCTCGAGACCTACTCTGAAAGCTTCGAAACCGTCTGGAATCTGTCCAAGCCTGCGACCTTCTAGGGCCGGTAGCCGATGAGCCGTAAGGACTACTTCCACGATCCCAACGCGCCCACCGCCAACAGCATCGCCGTCGCCGTGAGTGCCTTCGTTCAGGACGACCAAGGCCGCATCCTCATGATCCGCCGTACCGACAACGACCTCTACAGCCCACCTGGCGGCCAACTCGAACTCGGCGAAACCCTCACCCAAGCCGCCGTACGCGAAGTCAAAGAAGAAACCGGCATCGATGTCCAAGTCACAGGGCTCATCGGCGTCTACAGCAACCCAAATCACGTTATCGCCTACGACGACGGCGAGGTCCGCCAAGAATTCTCCATCTGCTTTCGAGCTTCCCCCACTGGAGGTGAACTGCGCGAGAGCAACGAAAGTAAAGAAGTCTCGTGGGTCGCGCCGTCCAGCCTCGACCGTCTCAACATCCACCCATCGATCCAGCTCCGCCTCAGCCACAGCCTGGCGGCGCGTCAAGAGCCGTACTACTCGTAGCCACCCGAACCGCACGCCGGCCGGCGGCCCACGCTACGCCGGCCCAGGTGGGCGCACCGCCCTGTTTAATGGGCCTGTGCTCCACTCCACGACCAGTGGCTTCTTCAAGCGCCATTACGAGATCACCGAAGACGACCGACCGCTCGTCACGCTCGAGCACGGGGGCCGCGAGAAGTCCTCGTTCACGCTCGACGGCGTGCCGTACTCGATCGCCAGGGACGGCGGCAAGCGGCTCCTGCTGACCGAGCGCGGGCGCAGAACCGGTACCGCCACCCGCGACGGCGGCCGGCGCTGGTCGATCGACTCCGACGCCGGGCGGTTCGAGCTGGTCAAGCCGTCGATGTGGAAGGACGGGTGGGAACTGCACCGCGACGGCACCAGCCTGGGCACCATCAGCAAGAACGGCGCGTTCTCCAAGGGCGCGACCGCCGACCTTCCGGCCGACATTCCACTCCCCGTCCGCCTGTTCGCGTTCTACATCGTGCACGTGCTCTGGCAGCGCGCCGCCTCGGCGGCGGCGGCCGGTGGCGGAGGCGGCTGACCTCCGGGAACCCCCGGCCCACCATCACGCGTCAAACCCGCATGCTGGAAGCGGCGAGTCGATCCCACTGGTTCAAGGTCAGCTACGACATCAGCGAGTCCGGCCGGCCGGTCGCCACGCTGGCGGCGCGGGACCGGTCCAGCTGCGCGTTCGACATCGCGGGCGCCTCGTACGTGGCGGCGATGGCCAACCGCAAGGAGTTCCGCCTGCACGGCCCGAACGGCGTCGAGGCCTGGGCGAGCCGGCACACCCGCCGCCGGTGGCTGGTGCAGACCCCGGCCGGCACGGCGCTGACCCTCGTGCTGCCGTCCATGTGGAACAGCACCTGGGAACTGCACCAGAACGACCGGGTGATCGGCTACTTCGAGGCCAAGATGGGCTGGGGACGCATGCGCGGCACGGCTCACCTACCGCAGGAGATGCCGCTGCCCGAGCGGCTGTTCATCTACTACGTCGTGCTCACGTTCTGGTTGCAGGCATCGCAAGCCGCCGCGTCGGCCAGCGTCTGATCACCCGCTGGAACCGCCGCCCATGGGCCGGCGTTGAACAGCCATGTTGAAGGCGACACGTCGACCAGGCTGGTTCAAGATCAGCTACGACGTCGCCGAGGACGGTCGCCATGTCACGGTGCTCGCGGCGCGTGACCGGACCAGTTTCGCCTTCAGCGCCCACGCCATCCCGTACATCGCGGTCATGGTCACCCGCGCGGAATTCGCCCTGTACTGCCCACGTGGCATCGTCGCCAACGCGCGGCGGCAGTCGTGGCGCAGGTGGTTCGCGCAGACCTCGGCAGGAACGCTCGAGCTTGTCCGACCATCGCTCTTGCTCCAGACCTGGGAACTCCGCCAGGACGGCCGCGCGATCGCCGTGTTCGAAGCACAGGCGCACGGTGGTCCCTTACCCCACACCGCGACTGTGCCCGACTACATGCCATTGCACGAACGGCTGTTCCTCTTCTCCATGGTGCTCACGCTCTGGCTGCGGGCATCGCCAGCCTCCATCGCGGACCAGGTCATCAGCTCCTGATCACTCGGCGACCCACGCCTCCAGCATCCGGCCGGCGATCGACACCGGGCCGGGCACCCGCAGCGGACCGTCCTCGCCGGCCCCGAGCGCCTCACGCACCTCGGCGCGCGACACCCAGCGCGCGGTGGCGATCTCGCCTTCGGCCAGGGTGAGCGGCGCGGACCGATCGGCGTGCGCGGCGAAGCCGATCATCAGCGAACGCGGGAACGGGTGCGGCTGGCTGCCGAGGTACCGGATGTCGTGCACGGTCAGGCCGACCTCCTCGGCGATCTCCCGCGCCACGCACGCCTCCAGCGACTCGCCCGCCTCGACGAACCCGGCCAGCACCGACAACCAGTTCTCCGGCCACTGCGGCCCGCGCGCCAGCAGCACCTGCTCGCCGTTGGCGCCGACACCGTCGTGCACCAGGCAGATCACCGCCGGATCGGTGCGCGGGTACTCCTCGATCCCGCACCCGGGACACCGGGTCGCCCAGCCGGACCGGCCCACCTCGGTCGCGGTGCCGCACGCCGCGCAGAACCGGGACCGGCCGTGCCAGTTGGCCAACGCCGTGGCCGTCGCGACCAGGCCGACCTGCGTGTCGTCGAGCAGTACGCCGGTCTGCCGCAGCCCCAGCCACTCCTCACCGTCCACAGTGGACACTTCGTCGCGCGGGGAGGTGACCACCCAGTGCGCCACATCTCCGGCGAGCCCGAGGAACATCGCGCCGTCCACCGGCTTGTCGCCGAGGTCGGTCGCCGCACGGGAGGCCAGCGTCGCACCGCCGTCCCGCGCCAGGGCGTCGCCCTTCCGGTCGACCAGGATCACCCGGCCGGCCTGCCACAGCTCGGCAAGCCGCTCCTCGTCGTCCCGCAACTGATCAGCTCTGTCCACAGTGGACCGAGACAGCAGCGGCGGCTCGGTGAGCTCGAACCTCACGGCAGCACGACACCGCCGAGCCCACGCAGGCCGGACAGCTTGTCCGCGTCGCCGACGACCACGCCGGTGAACTTCGTCGGCGCGAAGAACTCCAGCGCCGCCTCGGCCACCTGCTCGCCGGTCACCGCGCGCAGCCGCTCCGGATGCGCGGCCAGCCAGCCGACGCCGAGCCCCAGCGGAGCCAGCGCGGCCAGGTGCGATGCGAGCCCGCCCTGCGAGGCCAGTCCGGTCAGCAGCGACCCGATCGCGTACTGCCGAACGGTGTCCACCTCGACCCCGTCCGGCGGCACCAGCCCGAGCCGGCCCAGCTCGTAGCGCATCTCCCAGAGTGCGGCGGCGGTCACCTCGCTCGCCGTGTCCGCGTCGATCAGCAGCGTCGCGCCGCTCGGCGTGAACTCCAGGTAGGACCGCGCGTGATACGTGTACCCCTTGTCCTCGCGGATGTTCTCCACCAGTCGCGAGGAGAAGAACCCGCCGAACGTGAGGTTCGCCAGTTGCAGCGCGGGGTACCGCGCGTCGGTGCGCGGCACCGCCTGCGCGGACAGCCGCAGCTGCGACTGGACCGCCCCCGGCCGCTGCACCACCAGCAGGTCGCCGCCGGCCACCTCGGGCAGCGCCGGCAGCTCGAGCGCCGACGCGTCGGACCGCCAGCCCGACAGCGCCGTGTCCACAGTGGACACGACGGCGTCCGGGTCGACGTCGCCGACCAGCACAAGCACGGATCCCTTGGGCAGCACGGCTTTCCGGTGCAGCGCGCGCACGTCATCCGCGACCACGGCCGCGACATCGGAGGCCTCGGGCATCTCGCGGGTGAACGGGTGATCGCCGTACCGCTGCTTCTGCAGCGCCTCCCGCGCGATCACGCTCGGCTGCGAGCGCGCCATCGCGATCCGCTCGACCAGACGGTCGCGCTCGCGGGCCACCTCGTCGGGCCGGTACGCCGCACCGGTGAGCGCGTCCGCGAGCACCTCCAGCAGGGTGTCCAGCCCGCTGGCCAGCACGCTGCCGCCGAGCGCCAGCCGCTCCGGGTCGACGTTCACGTCCAGCTCGGACCCGACCAGCGCCAGATCGGTGTCCACCGCGATCCGGTCCCGCCGCTCGGTCCCGGTCAACAGCGTCTCGGCCAGCACCTCGGACAGCGCCGAATGCCGGGAATCCGTGCCGGCGAAGGGAATCCGCAGCCGCAGCTCCACCATCGGCACGGTCGCCGCGCGCACCGCGATCACCCGCAGCCCGCTGCCCAACACGGTGTCCACATGGGACAGACCGGTCGGCGGGCGCTGCACGCCCAGCGGCGGCAGCGGCCTCGGGCCGGTCTCGGTACGCCCGATCTCCTCAGCGGTCCTGTGCGTCATGCGGCACCTCCAGCCGGCGTAATGGTCAGCACGGCGCGCGAGTCCGGGCGCAGCGACTTGGCCGCCACCGACACCGCCTCCGCGGTCACCGTCGACATCCGGCCCGGCAGTTCGTAGAGCAGTTCCGGCTTGCCGTACAACAACTCCGACGCGCCGAGCCCCAGCGTGCGGCTGGTGATCCGGTCGTGCTCCTTGTGCAGCATCGACGCCCAGCGCCCGGTCACCTTGGCCAGTTCCTCCGTGCTCGGCGGCTCGCCGGCCAGCTTGTCCAGCTCCTCGTCCAGCGCGCCGAGCACCCGCTCCGGCGTCACGTCCGGCGCGTGCACCGCGGTCACCGTGAAGGTGTCCGGGTCGCGCGCCTCGAACGGGCCGAACAGCCCGCAGCCCGCGCTCACGTCGGTCACCAGCGGCTCCCGGTGCACCAGCCGCTGCTGCAGCCGCGAACCGTCGCCGTCGGCCAGCACCGACGCCAGCACCAGGTGCGCCAGGTAGCCGTCCAGCTCCGACACCGGATCCGGCACCCGGTAGCCGACGGCGAGCGCCGGCAGCGGCGCGTGCGGGTCGGCGTGCTCGCCGCGCACCTCACCGGCCGGCGGCGGCTCGGCGAACGACGGCCGCTGCGGCACCGGTCGCGCCGGCACGTCCCCGAAGTGGCGCTCGATCAGCGCCATCGCGTTGTCCACGTCCAGGTCGCCGGCCACGGTGAGCACCGCGTTGCCCGGCGCGTAGTAGCTGTCGAAGAACGCGGCGCAGTCGTCCAGCGACGCCTGCTCCAGCTCGGTGAAGTCGCCGTAACCGTTGTGCGCGTTGGGAAAGGTCGTGTAGAGCACCGGCGGCAGCAGGATCCACGGGAACCCGCCGTAGGGCCGGTTCAGCACGTTGAGGCGGATCTCCTCCTTCACCACGTCGACCTGGTTGCGCAGGTTCTCCTCGGTGATCTTCGGCGCGCGCATCCGGTCCGCCTCGAGGAACAGCGCGCGCTCGAGACCGGCCGACGGCAGCACCTCGAAGTAGTCGGTGTAATCGGGGTGCGTCGACCCGTTGAAGGTGCCGCCCGAGGACTGCACGTGCCGGAAGTGGGCCAGCTTCTCCAGGCTCTCGCTGCCCTGGAACATCAGGTGCTCGAACAGGTGCGCGAACCCGGTGCGGCCCTCCGGCTCGGACCGGAAGCCCACGTCGTAGTGCACGCTCACACCGACAACGGGCGTCGTGGAATCCGGCGCGAGCACCACCCGCAAGCCGTTGGGCAGCGTGTACCGGTGCAGCCCGGCGTTCTGTGCGACGTTCATGAGGACGAGCCTACGGGTCACCTCTGCGAGCGGAGATGCCCACTTCCGGCGAGCACATCGGCGAGGCGACTCAGGAACTCGGGGAACGTGCGGGAGAACCGTTGCAGGTCGCGGCTTCGCTCCTCGTGCTCCGCCGTGCCGTACCAGTACAACCCGGGTGTTCCGTCCGCGGACGGATCGAGCTGGGCGAACCGGCCGAGCCAGTCCTCGGCCTGCCCGAGCACGATCGCGTACGGCAACGAGCGGGAGAACACCATCTCCCGGTCGGCGTCCGGCAGGTTCGCCGGGTCCGCGCCGTGGAGATAGTCACGCAGCCCGCGCACCTGCCCGACCAGCACGCTGCCCCGGTGCGTGCGCGCCGGGACGAACCGCGCGCCCAGCGCCAGCGCCACACCGCCGACCACGAGCGCGAGGCCGATCAGCGCGTGTCCGACCGTCACGGCCAGCACCAGCGTCGCGATCACGCCGAGCACCAGCAACCCCACGCCGATCCAGGACCACCTGCTGCGCTCGGTGTCCGGGCGGCGGGCGAACCAGTGCCGCTCGACCACGTCGGCGTACATCGCGGTACGCACCGTCTCCAGGGTGACCGTGCGATCGGCCAGCTCGGACAGCCGCGCCGAGTCCACGCCGTCGGGCAGCAGCGTCTGGTACACGGCACGCTCGTAGCCGGTGAGCGCGTCGTCGGCCGGATTGCGCCGCATCAGGTGCCAGTCCAGGCCGTTCTCGGTCTGCTCCTCGGCGATCCACAGGTAGTTGCGCACGGCGAGGTCGACGACCGTGGCGCTCACGTCCGCCACGTCGACGTGCTCGTCGACCACGGTGCCGATCTGGCCGGGCAGCACGCCGTCCGGCGATGCGAACGCCACCCGGTCGCCGTCGCGCAGCAGCACCTCGACCGGGCCGACATCGGTGGCCAGCGCCTTCGCGTCCCGCCCGCGCACGAACCACAGCAGCGCGAACCCGCCGACCAGCAGCAGGGTCAGCCCGCCGAGGCCGATGCCGCTGACCGGGGTGAACGCGAACGCGCTCGCCACGGTCTTGTTCTCCTCGAACCGCGCGTTCACCGGGACCGTGTCGACCATGTCGCCGGTCTCCGAGGTGCGCTTGGCCGGCAGGCCGACGGCGAGGTCGATCCGCTCGCCGGGCGGCAGATCGCCGTGCCGCACCCGCAGCACCTGGCCGTGGTCGGTCTGCGCCATGCCGCACCGGGTCTGCGAGCCGAGCGCGCCGGCGAGGCAATCCACCCGAACCGGGGCCTCCGGCGCGCTGAAACCCGCGCGCAGCACGGGGATCTTGGTGTCCCAGCCGCTGGTCAACTGCCAGCGCACCTCGAGCTCTTCGCCGACGGCGGCCACCGCGCCGTCCACCTTGTAGGTGATCTCGGAGGTGCCCTCGCCGACCTCGATGATCAGCTCGTCGTTCTCGACCCGCGCGTCGCCGTTGCCGTTCACGTAGGCGTCGTGCACGCCGAACACGCGGTCACGGTCCTCGCCGGCACTGATGCGCAGCGGCGAGCGGCGCGCCATCTTCTTGCCGGGGTCGAGGAAGATCGACTCGCGGACGGACAGCGTGCCGTCCAGTTCCACCTTCAGCCGGATGTCGATCGCGCCGGACGGGCGGTCGTTGGGCGTCGGCTGTCCGGCGGAGGGTTGCTCCGCCACGACGGCTTCTGGCGCCAGGACCGGCACGTCCGGCGTGGGCTGCGCGGCGAGGAAACCCGCGCCCGCCAGGACGGGCAGGACCACCCACTTGGTCAACACGCCTGCGGACAATAGCCCACAGGT
Organism: Herbihabitans rhizosphaerae; assembly: GCF_004216555.1. Taxonomy (GTDB): domain Bacteria; phylum Actinomycetota; class Actinomycetes; order Mycobacteriales; family Pseudonocardiaceae; genus Herbihabitans; species Herbihabitans rhizosphaerae. Next base: position 66,293 of record NZ_SGWQ01000001.1, read on the forward strand.
TCTACAGTCATGCAGCGTTCCGGGTTATCGGGTGGACCGCAGGGGGACGGGGCATGACACAACCGCCGAGGGGACCGTACGGGCCGAACGGGCCGTGGCCGCCGCACGGCCGACCAGGACCACCGCCGGGCGCCGCCCCGCGCCCGCTTCCTCCGCCGCGGCCGACACACCAGATGCCGGTGCCACCGCCACACCGTCCACCGACCGGTCCGATGCGGCACCCCGGCCCGCCGACCGGTCCCTATCCGATGCCGCATCGCGGTGCTCCCCCGCCACCGCCGTGGGCGGCCCGAGGTCCGCACCCGCCGTTCCGTTACGGCCCGCCACCGCGCAAGACGGGCAGCGGACCGGTCGTGGCGATCGTGCTCGTCGCGCTGCTGGTACTCGGCGCCGGCATCGTGGGCGTGTTCTTGCTGACCGACAAGGACAACGACGACAAGAACCGCGTCGCCGACAGCGGATACACCGGCTACACGACCACCTCCGCGAGCGAGACCACGACGCGGGCGACGAGCAGCACCACGACCACGAGGTCGATCAGCTCCACCTCGGCGACCTCGCGCACGACGGCCTCGTCCACGAGCAGGTCCACGCAGACCGCCCCGGCCGGCCCCCGCCCGGTCCACAAACTGGCCGACCATCCGCTGCACGCCAACGTCGGCCTGCCCGCCACCTCGTGCGACCTGCCGCGCTGGGTGAGCAATCCGGCCGCGTCGCAGACGTTCTTCCGCGCCGCGGTGCAGTGCCTCAACCAGGCGTGGGCACCGGTGCTGAACCAGGCCAACCTGCCGTTCGAGCCGCCGGGGCTGGAGTTCCCGACGGGCACGGTGTGGCGCAGCCCGTGCAAGGGTTCGAGCACGGCTGCCACCGCGGCGGCGTTCTACTGCAGCGTGAACAACACGATCTACATGCCGTTCGAGGGGCTCGGCGTGGACCGGGGTCCGCGCGTCGGCTGGTTCCTCCTCGTGTTCGCGCACGAGTACGGCCACCACGTCCAGTCGCTCACCGGCATCGCCAAGGCCTCGCACAACGCGCGATACGACGCGGGCGACGGCTCGGCGAAGGAGTTGGAGCTGTCCCGCCGGCACGAGTTGCAGGCCGAGTGCTTCGCCGGGATGTGGTTCGCCTCGTCGTACAAGCGCGGCTCGGTCGACCAGCGCATCGTGGACGAGGCGCTGGAGTCCTCGGCCAGGAGCGGTGACCGGGAGGGCGGGCCGCGTACGCACGGCACGTCCCAGAACACCGGCGCGTGGTCCAACCAGGGGCTCACCAAGAACCGCACGTTCCAGTGCAACACCTGGAGCGTGAACGGGAACTCCGTGTCGTGACCCGATACCGGGAACCCTCCGGCTCGCCGGATCGTCCTGGAACATGACGGATACGAGGGTTCCGGGGAGCCGCCGATGACGCAGCCGCCGCACGGCCGGCAAGGCGGTGACGGCCGGGTGTGGCCGGACCGCCGGCCACCCGGCGGGCCGCCGCGCCCCCAGCACGGGCCACACCACGGACCCCAACACGGACCACAGCCGGGTCCGCGCCCGTTCCCGGGCCACCCGACACCGACTCACCCGCCACACGGCCACCCGATGACACGCGGGCCGATGGCGCCACCGCGCCGGCCGGGTCCGCCGATGCCGCATCCGCCCCACGGTCGCCCGCTCCCGCCGCCTCGGGCCGCGACGACCACCACGCTCCGCGCGGTCCGCCCGGACATGTCTCCGCCGACCGTGGTGATCCCGGCCGTTCGCCAGCCGTGGACGTATTCGCAGCCGTACCCGCTGCCGGCGCCCCGAAAATCGGGTAAACCGATCACCACGATCGTCCTCACGTCCATTCTGTTGCTCTGTGCGGGAATCGTCGCGATCGCCACCATCACCAACAACCGGAACCGATCGAACGACGCCGGTTACGCCGGCTATTCGAACTCCCCCAATCCCGACCCGGAATCGACCGGCACTCAACCGGGCGACCCGCGCGCGGTCGCCAAGCTCGCGGACAACCCGCTGCACCGCGACACCCCGCTGCCCACCATCCGGTGCGATCTTCCGCGCTGGCAAAGCAATCCCGAGGCGGCCGCCGAGTTCTTCCGCGCCGCGCTGCCGTGTGTCAACGCGGCGTGGGAGCCGGTCATGCGGGCCGCCGGGCTGCCGTTCACCCCACCCACGCTCAAGTTCGACTACGAAAGCGGGTGCACCAGAGGCACGAGCGGAAACAAGTCGGCGTTCTATTGCGGGCGCGACAAATCGCTGCACATGCCGTTCGCCGGATTGGAGACGCAGACCTGGGGAAACGAGTCCGGCGCGTACCTGAGCATTTTCGCGCACGAGTACGGGCATCACATCCAGGCGCTGAGCGGAATCGCGGCCGCGTCGCACAAGGCGGAGTACGAGGCCGGTGAGGGCACCGCGGGCGCGCAGGAGGTGGCCCGCCGGCACGAACTGCAGGCGGACTGCTTCGCCGGCATGTTCTTCGCCGCCACGCTCGGCAAAGGCATCGATCAGACGATGGTCAACTCGGCGATCAAGATCAGGGGCGATCGGGGCGACAATCCGCGCGGCCCGCGCGACCACGGATCCAGCCGCAACCGCAAGGCGTGGACGAACCAGGGCGTCAGCAAGAACAATGCCTCCCAGTGCAATACCTGGGCCGCGAACGAGGACGCGGTCGGGTAGGCCGATGGGGTGACATCCATACGAGTGAGCCGACCCGTTAAGGTGCGCAATCACGCTCGGCTGATCATCGAGTCGCTTTCGCTGATCACCGGGCCGGGGCGGATGACGAGAGACCGGGGATCGACGTTATGACCCAACCACCGTGGCCGCCCGGTCGCCCGCGCGGCCCTGTGCCGCCGCCTCCGGGAGCCCACCGACAGCCACCGCCGGCACACTGGCGCCCACCGCAGGGGCAGCCACAAGGTCAGCAGCCACAGGGCCGGCCGCCGCAAGGGCAGCCACCACAGGGGCACCCGCGGCAGGGCCGGCCACCGCAGGGACAGCAGCCCGGCCCGCGCGGACCCGTGCCGCCCGGACAGCAGCCGCCGCACGCCGGCCCACCCCAGGGACAGCCACCGCAGGGGCGACCGCTGCCGCCGGGCGCGCCGCAGTTCCCGCAGCAACCACCCGGAAACTGGGCCCAGCCGCCCTTTCCCCCGTATCCGATTCGCCGGAAGAGCAACAGCGGGCCGATTCTCGCGGTGGTCCTGTCCGCACTTCTGATCGTCGGCGCCGGTGTCGTCGGAATCATCGCGATGAACGACGACGACGATCAGAAGAATCGCGCCCAGGACACCGGGTATTCGAGTTACGAGACGACGTCGAGGCGAACGACGACCAGCACCACGACAACGACAACAACGACGACGACCTCGCGCACCACCACGACCACCACCTCGTCGCGGACCAGCAGCTCCACCCCGACGTCCACCACCCCGGCCGGGCCGCGGCCGGTGCTGCGCCTCGGCGACAACCCGCTCATGGTGAACGGGCGCGGCCTACCCGCCGTGACCTGCGCGCTTCCCCGGTTCGGTACCGACGTCGGCACGCAGCAGGCGTACTTCGTCGCCGCGATCCACTGCCTCGACCAGGCCTGGGCGCCGGTGCTGCAGGCGGCCGGCCTGCCGCACACGAGCCCGCGACTGGTCATGGTCACCGGCAGCGTGAACTCCGACTGCGGCACTCGGCGGGGCACCGAGACCGCCATGTACTGCGGCCAGGAGAACACCATCTACTGGACGTACCCGAAGTACTCGGAATTCGGCATGAAATCGGGTGTCCACCTGGGACAGTTGGCCCACGAGTATGGTCATCACGTGCAGAACATGAGCGGAATCAACAAGGCGTACTGGAATCAGCGGTACGCCGTGGACTCCGATTCCGCGCGCGGGTTGGAATTGTCCCGGCGATCCGAACTCCAGGCCACCTGCTTCGGCGGAATGGCACTCGGCGCACTCGGCGGCCGGGGCGGGGTCAGCCGTCAGATGGTCAACGACGGCCTGGCCGACTCCGGCAACCGAGGCGACTGGCCGCAGTACCCGCTACGCGATCACGGCGCGCCCCGCCTCAACAAGACCTGGGTCGACTGGGGCTACTCCAAGAACCACTCCGGCGCGTGCAACACCTGGACCGCCGGGTCCAACATGGTCGCCTGAGCGCGGTCACCAGTTCTGTTCGTCGAACACGGCCGACGGCTCGTCCCCACCGGTCGCGCGGCGGCGAGGCACATCGGGCTCGGCGGCCGGCGCCGGCCCCAGCGCGTCCAGCGGCAATCGCTTGGTGAACCCGGCGTCCTCCAGTCCCTTGTGGACCGAACGCACTTCGGTCCGCGCCTTCTCGGCCGCCTGCCGCACGACCTCGACGATCACATCGGACAGCGAGGCTCTCGGCAGGCGCGCGGTTCGGTCGTCCAGGCGCAGCGCGGTGAGCGTGCCCCACGGGTCCACCGTCGCCCGCACTGATCCGTCCAGGGAGGAGGCCTCCCCGGAGACAGCGCCGATCCGCTGCTCGGCCTCCACGAACGCCTTGTCCCTCGCCTCCGCCCGCGCGAGGAGCCGCATCGACCGCCGCTCGAGTTCGTTCGGTGACTGAGGTGCCGACATCGCGAACTCCTCTTTAGTTCGGTGCGTCCGATCGATTCCCGAGGTCCTCCTCGGTGATATCCATCTTCGGCGGTCGGGGAACGGCCTTGATGATCTCGCCGAGTTCCGGACTGACTGTTTCGGAGATTCCCGTCGTCACGTCGCCCTGTACCGACGCGACCGCCTCGAGATACTGGTCGCCGATTTTATAGGGGTCGGTACCGCCGATCGCGTTGCTCGCGGTGGTTCCAGCCGTGGAAATCGCGGTCTTGAGTACTTCTGTCATCAGGAGTTTCGAGAACGCTTGAGTCGCCGCGGTTCCTATCGCCGAGGCGCCCAATGTCACCGCGGCGGTCGCGACCCCGACGATCGCCGTGATGATGACGCTGAGGAGCGCCGCCTCATCGGCCTCCTCCTCGTCGATGAACGCCTGGATCGCCCTGTCGATGATGTCGTTGAGCGACCGGCGCGCACCCTCGACCATTCCGAGGTACGCGGTCATGCACTCGGCCAGCCGCAACGTGACCTTCGCCTGGTCCTCCATGTAGTTCTGGAACCGTGTCGCGAGATCACCGACCGCCAGCGCGGCGTCACCGGACCACCCTTTGTGCATCGCGGCGATGCCGTTGGTGAGCTCCGGAATGCAGTCCATCGTATGCCCGGACCCGTAGACCATGGTGTCGTGGGATTTCTCGATCAGCTCCCGGCTCGGCGGGAGAACGAAGCGCAGACAGTCGAAGAAGTCATCGAAGACGTGATTCGATCCTGGTGCTCCCGGAATCGTGCCATCGGACGGCTCCATTCGGTAGTACCGCTTGATCCAGAAACCGAGAAGCCATGCGTTGGGGAACACCTCGTGCAACTCGCCGATCCTCTTGACGATCTCGTCCTTTTCCTCCTTCAGCCACGGCAATTCGTCAGCGACGTCCGGGTCGAACTTCTCAGCCATTCCGTCCCCAGTCATCGTCCAAGCCGGCGGAAGGTATCGCCGTGCTTCTGCTCCTGCGCCCGGTACTCGTCGACGGCCAACTGCAGGAATTCGCGAAACTGGCACATGGCGGCGACGCCCGCGCGCTGGTTTTCCAGGATCTTGGCGTGTGCCAGGCTGAACTCCGCGAGCATGGCGACCGAGGCGGCGAGGTCGACGGGCGGGAGCACCTTCTCGAGACCATCGCCGGTCGCGCTCTTGATCTCGTCACTGGCCCGCGTGAGCAGGCGAATCATCGGGTCGATGACCTCGCGAATACCGCGTTCGACGAGGTCCGGATCAATCCAGTAGTCGACTGCCATGAAGCCCCCCAGCTCCGAGCGCCAACGGCGCATGTGTCGTAGAACACACCGTAGCGACACCGGTGCGGCGCTGGGAGTGTTTTCGCGACTTTCCACCTACCGCCAGCTCGCGGCGAGCGCGGTCAGCTTGTCCGGGTTGCCGACGAAGTTCGCGCGCGCGATCAGACTTGTCTCAGGGTCGACCTCCAGCACGGCCACCGCGTACGGCGCGCCGTCCAGCACGAACACCGCCGCCGGCCCGCCGTTGACCTCGCGATACTCGACCTCGGTACCGGCGGGGATGTCCGGACTGATCGCGACCATCAGCCGCGCGACCCGCTCGTAGCCGCGCACGATCCGCTTCGGCGCGCGCACCTGACCACCGCTGTCGCCCACGAACTCCACGTCGGGGGCGAGCATGGCGAGCAGCGCCGCGATGTCGCCGGTCATCGTCGCGTCCAGGAACCGCCGGGTGACCGCTGCCCGCACGTCGTCGTCCGCGTCGAACCGGGGCTGCCGCGCCCGCACGTGCTCGCGCGCGCGATGCCCGAGCTGGCGCACCGCCGTCGCCGACCGCCCGAGGGTCTCGGCGATCTCGCCGTAGGCCATGCCGAACGCCTCGCGCAGCACGAACACCGCGCGCTCCAGCGGCGACAGCGTCTCCAGCACGACCAGCAGCGCCACCGATACCGACTCGGCCGTCGCCGCGTCGTCCACCACTCCTTCGGCCACGTCCGGCCCGGTGAGCAGCGGCTCGGGCAGCCACGGCCCGACGTAGGTCTCCCGCCGGGCCCGCGCGCGCCGCAACTGGTCGAGCGAGGCACGCGCCGCGATCCTGGTCAGGTAGGCGCGCGGATCGTCCACAGTGGACCGATCCGCGCGGTCCCAGCGCAGCCAGGTCTCCTGCACCACGTCCTCGGCCTCACTCGCGGTGCCCAGCATCCGATACGCGACGCCGAACACCGCGCCGCGATGCCGCTGGAACACCTCGGTGTGCTCGTTCACAACGTCGGGCGCCCCAAATAAGGGCCGGGGTGGCGAACCGTCCAGGCCGCCAGTCGGCACACCATTTCCTTGTACCACGCGGCTTTCCGGCCACCCAGCATCGCGCGTTTCGGGCTCTCGTCGGCGCCGTTGACGTACTGGACCAGACCGCGCTTGCGTCCGATGCTGACGCACTGCTGGATGTAGCGGAACCGGAACTCCTTCGGCTCCCGCCCGGCCAGCCGCGCCGCGATCACGTCCGCGACGTACGGACTGGTGAACCCGCCAGAACGGCAGCCGTACGCGAGTTCGTCGCCCCATTCGCCCCGCACGGCCGCCGCGTCGCCCACCCCGTACACCTCCGGGTGCGAGACCGACCGCAGCGTCGTGTCGACCACGATCCGCCCGTTCCGGTTGACCTCCAACCCGGCCCGTTCGGCGATCGGCGGCACGGTGAAACCGCCGCACCACACGACCATGTCGGCATCGACCCGTTCGCCGTCGTCGAGCAGCACGCCGTCCGCGTCGATCTTGGCCACCGGCGCGTTCGGGGTGACCAGCACGCCGAGACGGTCGAACTGTTCGCACAGGTAGCGGCGGGCGCGCGGGGACAGCCAATCGCCGGGCTCGCCCTTGGTGATCACCCGCACGGTCAGCCCGTCGTAGGTCTCGGCCAGCTCGGTGGACGCCTCGATGCCGGTGAGCCCACCGCCGCACACCACGACCGTGCCGCCGCGCTCGGCGATCGACCGCAGCCGCATCGCGATGCCGGCAGCGGAGGCCGGATCGGACAGCGTCACCGCGTGCTCGGCCACGCCCGGCACCGCGTACTTGTCGATCATGCTGCCGAGCGCGTACACCAGCGTGTCGTAGCCGATCTCAGGCTGGCCCTGGACCGCGACCGTCCGCGCGTCCGGATCGATGCCGGTGACCATGCCGACCCGCACGTCGATGCCGCTGCCGTCGAGCACGTCCACCAGCGGGTGCACGCCGACGGGCTGTCCGGCGGCGATCTGGTGCAGCCTGATCCGCTCCACGAAGTCCGGCCCCGCGTTGACCAGCGTGACCGACACGCCGGCCTTGGATCCCCTGTGCGCCAACCGATGCGCGGTCACCAGCCCGGCGTACCCGCCGCCCAGGACCACCACCCGGTGCCCCTCCACGTTCGTCATGTCTCCTCCTCGGATCGCTCCACCGTCACCAAGGAGACGGGGGCACCCTCAAAGGTGTGACATCACCGGTCCGACGCGGGGGTCACTTTCTTCACGTACAGCAGCTTGTCGCCGGCCTCGACGGCGTCCGCCTCGGGGTGGTCGACCCGGTACAGCGTCCCGTCGCGCACCACGCCCAGCACGATGTCGGTGAGGTGCCGCGGCGACCCGCCGACCTCGGACTGCTCGACCTCGCGCTCGGCGATCGCCAGACCGGCCTCGGGCGTGAGCAGGTCCTCCACCATGTCCACCACGGTCGGTGTCTTGGTGGCCATGCCGAGCAGCCGGCCGGCCGTCTCGCTGGACACCACCACCGAGCTGGCGCCGGACTGGCGCAGCAGGTGCACGTTCTCGGCTTCCCGGACCGACGCGACAATCTGCGCACTCGGGTTCAGCTCACGCGCGGTCAGGGTGATCAGCACGGCGGCGTCGTCCCGGTTGGACGCGACGACGATCGCCGTCGCGTTCGGCACGCCGGCCACCCGCAGCACGTCCGAGCGGGTGCCGGAGCCGTGCACGGTCACCAGCCCGAGCGCGGACGCCGAGTCGAGCATGTTCTGGTCGGTGTCCACGACCACGATCTGCTCGGGTTTGCGCCCGTCGGACAGCAGCGTGCTGATCGCGGAGCGGCCCTTGGTGCCGTACCCGATGACGACCACGTGGTCCCGCACCTTCGACCTCCACCGTTGAATCTTGAATGCCTGTCGTGATCGTTCGGTCAGCACCGCGAGGGTGGTGCCGACCAGCACGATGAGGAACAGCACTCGGAGCGGCGTGATCACCAGGACGTTGACCAGGCGCGCGGTCTCGCTGACCGGCGTGATGTCGCCGTATCCCGTGGTCGACAGCGAGACGGTCGCGTAGTAGATCGAGTCGAGCAGCGAGACGCCGTCGCCGTTGTTGTCCCGGTAGCCGCCTCGGTCCAGGTACACCAGCATGACGGCGGCGAACAGCGCGAACACCGCGTACAGCACGCGCCGCACGATCGAGGTGACCGGGCTGACGGTCGTCTCCGGCATCCGGATCACTCCGACCAGGGAGTGATCCGGGCGGTCGGTGAGCTGGTCGACCGGCGACTTCGGACGGATCACGGGCGCAGCGTAGCCCAGCCGCGTGCGCGAACGCGCGAGTCCCGCGCTCAGACACCCCGAGTCCCGCGCTGTGCACCGTGCAGGGCGCGGGACTCACCGGTGCAGGGCGCGGGACTCGCGGTCAGTCGATGCGCTTGAGGAACCGCCACTGTTGGTTCGGGCCGCCGTGCTCGTCCCACTGGATGATCTGCGCGCCGTTATCCCTGGAGCCGCGGGCCACGTCGAGCACCTTGCCGGAATGCTTGGCGCGCAACAGGAACACCCCGCCGCCCACTTCCTCCGCAGCGAAGCACTGGTTCGGCCCGCCGTGCCAGTCCCACTGGATCACCCGCGCGCCGCTGTCCACCGATCCGCCCGCGATGTCGAGCACCTTCCCCGAGTGCTGCGCCATGATCCGGAACAGCCCGCTGCTCAACTTCTGCAACCGGAACAACTGGTTGCCCGCGTCGTTGACCGTCGTCCACTGGTGGACGATCGCGCCGGACTCCACCGACCCGTCCGCGACGTCCAGCACCTTCCCCGAATGCTGCGATCCGATCCGGCCGAAACCGTCGAATTTCATGTCGCCCTCCCATCCCCGTGGAAGGAATCTAGGCGCTCGAAACGCCTCGCAGCAGGGCACGAAGACCCTCTCCGTCCAGCAGATCCGCCGGCGAGACGGTCCGGTTGTGCCGCACGTAGTGGAACGCGGCGCGCACCTTGTCCAACGGAGTTTCCGACAGCGCCGCCCAGGCCAACCGATATGCCGCGAGCTGCACCGCCAACGCCGGCATCGCGTCGGACGACGGCACCCGGCCGGTCTTCCAGTCGACCACGGTCCAGCCGCCGTCCTCGTCGCGGAACACCGCGTCCATCCGCCCGCGCACGGCGATCCCGTCGATCTCGGTGGAGAACGGCACCTCCACCTCGTGCGGCACCCGGTTCGCCCACACGCTGGCCAGGAACGCCTCGCGCAGCACGTCCAGCGAATCGTCCGGTGTCGCACCGGCATCGGCCGCACCGGGCAGCTCGTCCAGGTCAAGCAGGCGGGTCGCGCCGAACCACTTCTCCAGCCAGGTGTGGAACGCGGTTCCCCTGCGCGCCACCGCGTTCGGCGGGAACGGCAGCGGCCGCCGCAGCCGCCGGGCCAGCGCGTCCGGGTCGCCGGCGAGCTCGACGAGTTGGCTCACCGACAGCGACTCGGGCAGGTCGACGTGCTCGATCCGGTTCAGTGCCGCGGCCCGCTCGGCGAGCAGCACGTCGGTGTCGCGCACCCAGCCCTGCTCGTCGTCGGCGTCGTCCACCTCGAACAGGCGCAGGTCGCCGTCCGGCAGCGCGCCAAGTTCCTCGAGCACCATGGCCGCGCCCTCGGCCACCGCCAGCCGTCGCTCGCCGAGCGGGTCGACCGGCCAGGAGGTGGTCCGATTCCTTGCCAGCAAAGGGTTCTCCGCGTCCTCGGCCGGCTCCTCGGCCCAGTGCTCCACGAGGTCCACAGTGGACAGATAGGTGCCGAGCGCGGTGAGGAACTCCGACGGCCCGCGCGGCTTCGACCCGGTCCGCCCCCACCAGTGGCCGGACACGAGAAGGCTGCGTTCGGCCCGGGTGACCGCCACGTAGCACAGCCGCCGTTCCTCGACCCGCTGCCGCTCGCCGAAGTCGTCGTTGTGCTCCTTCAGCGTCTCCTCGATCTCCTTGCGATCGGCGCCGTCGGGCAGGTGCAGCCTCGGCAGGTCGATCGCGTCGCCGCGCAGCTCGGCCGGCAGCTCGGTGACCGCGCGCAGCCAGCACGACGACTGCCTTCGGCTCGGGAAGACGTCGCTGACCAGGTGCGGGACCGCCACGATCTGCCACTCCAGGCCCTTGGCGGAGTGCACGGTGAGCACCTGCACGCGGTCCTCGGCGACCTCGACCTCGCCGGGTTCCAGCCCGTCCTCGGCGCTCTCCGCGGCGGCCAGGTAGTCCAGCAGCGAGCGCAGCGTCGCCGACGGGCTCGCCGTCGCGTAGTCCGCGACCACGTCGGCGAACGCGTCCAGATGTGCCCGTCGCGCGCCGCCCGGCCGCGCACTCGCCTCGATGTCCAGCAGCATGGTGCGCTCGACGTCGGCGACCAGTTCGGGCAGCGGCTGGTGCAGGCGTCGCCGCAGCGCGCCCAGCTCCGCGGCCAGCGAGCGGACCCGGCGGTAGCCGTCCGGCGAGTACCGCTCGGCCGGGCCGGGATCGTCCAGCGCGTCGACGAGTCCGGCCTGCTCGGCGCCCTCGCCCGGGGTCGCGTCGGCCATGATCTCCTCGACGCTGGCTCGCTCCCCGGCCGCGCGCCGGTTCGGCACACCGGCGAGTTCGGCCGCCCGCCGCCACAGCCCGGCCAGGTCGGGCGCGGCGAGCCGCCAGCGGGATCCGGCCAGCAGGCGCATCGCCGCGGTGCCGGCGAGCGGGTCGACCAGCACCCGCAGCGTGCTGACCAGATCGCGGATCTCCGGCTCGTCCAACAGTCCGCCGAGCCCGACCACCTCGACCGGAAGGCCGCGTTTGCGCAGCGCGGCGGCGATGTCGGCCATGTCGGCGCGGCGACGCACCAGCACTGCGGCAGTCGGCGGGCGGCCGGTCTCGCTCTGGACGTCGTGCCAGCGGGACGCGAGCGAGTCGGCCATCCAGTCGACTTCCTCGTTGACGTCGGACAGCAGCGCGCACCGGATGTCGCCGGGCGGTGCGCCGGCGCGCGCCCGCAGCTCGTCCACGTCCATGCCGGCCTCGCGCAGCGGCTGCGACAGCGCGTTGGCCAGCTCCAGCACCTCGGGCGGATTGCGGAAACTGGTGAGCAGCCCGTAGCGCTCGGCCGGTGACAGCTTTCCCTTGTCCCGCTTGGGAAAGTCGGTGGTGAATCGGGGCAGGTTGGCCGCACTGGCGCCACGCCAGCCGTAGATCGCCTGGGCCGGGTCGCCGACCGCGGTGACCGGCAGCTTCGTCTCTTGTGGACTGTCCACTCCGAACAGTGAGCGGAGCAGGACGCGCTGCGCGTGCCCGGTGTCCTGGTACTCGTCGAGCAGCACGGCGCCGTAGCGCTCGCGTTCGCCGCGCGCCACCTCCGGGTGCTCGGACGCCAGCCGCGCGGCCATGGCCATCTGGTCGGCGAAGTCCACCGCTCCTTCGCGCCGCTTGCGCTCGCCGTATGCCTCCACGAGTGGCAGCATCGCGGTGCGGAGTTGTTGTGCGGCAATGACTTCACGGAGATACACGGTCATGTCGGAACGCTGCTTCGGACCGCGCGGCGCCGCCTCGATCAGCGAGCACAACGCCTCGGCGTGCCGAACCAGCGCGTCCGGATCGACCAGGTGCTCGTTCAGCTCGCCGGACAGTTGCAGCAGGTACTTGGTGATCGTCATCGGGACGCGATCGGTGTCCAGGTCCTCGGTCCAGGTGGACACCACGCGGTGCGCGAGCTGCCAGGACGCGGTCTCGGTGAGTACCCGCGCGCCCGGCTCGACGGGCAGCCGCAGCCCGTGCTCGGCCACGATCCGGCCGGCGTAGGCGTGGTAAGTCAACACGGTCGGCTCGCCGGTGACGACGGCGGCCCGAATCTCGCCACCCGGGTCAACCCTGTCGAGCAGCTGTGACCCGGCCAGCCGGCGCAGCCGCGCGCGGATCCGGTCGGCGAGCTGGCGCGCGGCCTTGCGGGTGAACGTGAGGCCCAGAACCCGTTCTGGCACAACGATTCCGTTGGCCACCAGCCACACGACGCGGGCCGCCATGGTCTCCGTCTTGCCAGCGCCCGCACCCGCGACGACCAGTGCGGGTTCCACCGGCGACGCGATCACCGCCGCCTGCTCGTCCGTCGGCGGCGGCAACCCGAGCGCGTCCGCGATCTCCGCGGGACTGACCAGAGTCACACGCGCTCCAACGCATCGGAGGTGATGCACACACCCCGCTTGCGGAACGATGCCGGCGACTCGACAAGTGCCCGGGGGTGCATTCCGCGCAATTCGGTGACAAACCACCACGGGAGCGCCTCGCGCGCCGGGTCGCTCGCCCATCTCGGCACCGGCCACCCATCGTGCCGAGCCAGATGCTCGGCGAGTGCCGCGAACGCCGCGTCCGCGCGTAGGTCGCCCACCGGTTCGGGTGCATCCCTCCACATGGCGCTGGCCGCGTCGATTCCCTTGTGCCGCAACACGCTTCGATAGTCATCGAGCATCTGCACTACGGCGAATCGCCAGACGTCGCGAAGCCGTTCGTTCCCAGCGATCAACTGTGCCGCGACATTTCCCGCGTCACTCACCGCCCGGAACGAACTGAGCACGCCCACGCCTCGTACGGTACCCCGACCAACTTGGACCACCCCACTGCGAAACGCACTCGCACAGCCGAACGACGAGGTGCCACCCGAAGCTTGACAATCACACCAGCACCCGTCCGCGTACTTTAGCCCGCTAAAGTACACAGGCCACGGAGAAAACCCAGGTCAGCCGAGATCAACAGGGGCTCCGAAACGTGAGGGTGGTCCACGTAAGGCCGTGCGCGGTGTTGCGGTCACACTCACGAACCGACGCGGATCGGTTGTATACGACTGTCACTCGGGTACCTGGCGGCCGGTGGGGTGCAGGGGGCAGCTGGTGCGCGCGGGGCAGCGGTCGCAGTCGGAGTTCTCCCGGGCGGCGTATTCGGGGCCGGCGCTGGACGCGGCGGCGTCGCGCACGACGTCCAGCCACATCCGTCCCGTGTCGGCGTCCAGCGGCGGCTGCACCCGCTCGGCCGCACCCGTCTTCTTGTCCTTCTTGGACACGTACAGCAATCGCGCGCCGCCCGGCTGCTGATCCAGCCCGAGCGACGTGAACGCGCCGTAGGCCGCCGCCAATTGGTACACCGCGAGCTGCGGGTGCGCCTCGGCGTCCTTCTTGGTCACCGGCGACTTGCCGGACTTGATGTCCACGACCACCGGCCGACCGTCCGCGTCGCGCTCCAGCCGGTCCACCCGCCCACGCAGGGTCACCGGCGGATCAGTTGGCAGCTCAACGGAAACGTCCCGCTCGATGTCCACTTGGGACAGTTCACCGCGCGAGGAGGCAAGCCACGACGTGAACGTCTCCAGCATCGCGTAGATCCGCTGCTTCTCCCGCCGAGAAAACCACGGCGCACCGGCGTCCACCGCCGCCCACGCCTTGTCCAGCTCGACCCGCAGCACCTCGGCGTCCGCGCCCTCGGCCGCCGCCTGCGCCAGCGCGTGCACCAACATGCCGGTGACCGACGGCAGCTCGGCCGGGTCCGCTCCCCCGTGCCGCTCGATCATCCAGCGCAGCGGGCACTTCGCCAGAACCTCCACTGTGGACGGTGACACGGCGATCGGTGCGTCCAGCGCGCGCAGCGCCTCCACACTCGACGCGTCCACCAATCCGTACCACTCGTCCGGGTGCGCACCCGGCACCCCGGCGTCGGCCAGCCGCGCGAGCTGCCGCGCCGCGAGCCGCCGCCGCGCCGGATCGGCCTTGCCGTCGCATGCCGCCCGCCGCAGGTCCCCCACCAGATCGGCGAGCACCAGCGCGCGTCCGGGCCGCGCCACCGCGATCCGGTCCGCGAGATCGTCACCCGCTTCGGCGCCCGCCAGTTCGTCGAGGAACCGGGACGGCTGCTCCTCCTCGCCCCGCACCGCGCTGACCAGCAGCCGCCGCCGCGCCCGGCTCGCCGCGACCAGCAGCAACCGGCGCTCCTCGGCGAGCAGCGGCGCGGTCTGCGACACGGCGGTCAGCGGTCCACTGTCCACTCCGGACAGATCGTCCACGAGTTGCTCGACGCCGAGCAGCGTGCCGCGCAGCCGCAGGTCCGGCCAGCTGCCCTCCTGCACGCCCGGCACGGCCACGACCGTCCACTCGCGACCGGCCGCCGCGTGCGCGGTGAGCAGTGCGACGGCGTCACCGGTGGGCGCGGACTGGGCCAGCGAGTCGCCCGCGATGTGTTGTGCGGCAAGGTAATCGGCGAATCCGGCGACGCTGGTGCCGGGCAGCCGGTCGACGTAGCGCTCGGCCGCGTGGAACAGCGCCACCACCGCGTCCAGGTCGCGATCGGCCTTCGCGCCGAGCGGCCCGCCGCGCGCGGACTGTGCCACCCACCGCCGCTCCAGCCCGCTGGCCTGCCACACCCGCCAGAGCACCATCTCCACGCCGGCACCGTCGGCGATCGCCTCGCGGGCGGTGCGCAGCAGGTCGACCAGCCGCCGCGCGGGCCCCGCCTCGGAGTCCGCCAAGGCCACCAGTTTGTCCTCTGTGGACAGAACTTCGACGAGCAGCTCGTCGCTGGGCCGATCGCCGCCGGCGGCCAGCTCCAGCCGCCGCAGGCCGCGTCGCAGCCGGCGCAAAGCGATCGGGTCGGCGCCGCCGAGCGGAGAGGTCAGCAGCATCGCCGCGGTCGACGCGTCCACAGTGGACGGTTCGGCGGCGCAGCGCAGCAATTCGAGCAGCGGGCGCACGGAGGGTTGGCGTGCAAGCGGAAGCTCGTCGTCCGGGATCGCGACCGGCACCCCGGCGGCGGCCAGCGCGCGGTGCAACACGGGGATCGACCGGTTCGCCGAGCGCACCAGTACGGCCATATCCGACCACGGCACCTCGTCGAACAAGTGCGCCCGCCGGAGCTGGTCGGCCACCCACGCCGCCTCGGCCGCGGGCGACGGGTGCAGGTGCAGCGCGACCGCTCCCGGCGGCCCGTCGGTGTCGTCCCGGGTGAGCACCCGGCCGGCCCCCGAACCGGGCAGCCGGGCGGCGAGCCGCTGGACGGCGGTCTGGATCTCCGGCCGCATCCGGTGCGACACGCCCAGCACCACGGTGTGCTCGCCGGCCGGGTCCGCGTCGGCGAGCAGGGAAGGGTCCGCGCCCCGGAACGAGAACACCGCTTGGTCGGGATCCCCCGCCAGGGTGAACTCCTCCGCGCCTTCGCCGAGCGCCACCAAAAGCCTGTACTGCAACGGATCCAGGTGCTGCGCGTCGTCCACGAACAGGTGCCGCACGCGCGCCCGCTCGGTGGCCAGCAGCCGCTCGTCGGTGGCGAACGCGAGCAGCGCGGAGGCGACCAGCTCGGCGGCGTCCAGCGCGGGTGCCGCCGCCTGTGCCGCCGCGCTCTGGCCGGCGCCCTGCAGCAGCGTCACCTCCTCGTACTGCCGCCAGAACACGCCGGCGGCCACCCACTCGTCGCGCTTGCGCCGTTTGCCCAGCTTGACCAGGTCCTCCGGCCCGAGCCCCCGTTCGGCCGCGCGCAGCAGCAGGTCGCGCACCTCGGCGGCGAACCCGGGCAGCGGGAGCGCCGCACGCAGCCGGCTCGGCCAGTCCCCGGCGTCCCCATCAAGACCACCGTCCAGGTCACCGGCCAGCAGGTCGCGGATCATCGTGTCCTGCTCGGGGCCGGACAGCAGGCGCGGACTCGGCTCGCCGTTCAGCGTCGCCTGCGAGCGGAGCACGGCGAACGCGTAGGAGTGCACGGTGCGCACCAGCGGCTCGCGCACCGTGCGCGGCAGGCTCCCGGCGGGGGCGTCGGTCGAGGTCAGCAGCGCGGTGATGCGCGCGCGCATGGCGACGGCGGCGCGCCGGGAGTGGGTGAGCACCAGAACGTTCTCCGGATCGGCGCCACCGTGCAGGATCCGCTCCGCGGCCACCTCGGCGAGCAGCGTGGTCTTGCCGCTGCCGGGACCACCGAGCACACGGGTGAACGGCCGCCCGCCGGACAGCACCGCCTCGGCCGCGTCGTCCCACCGGGGACGCGCGCGCCGTGCCGGTTTCCGCCGCACCAGCTGGGGCGCCGGGGTCGTGTTCGGGCCCACGCTGCGATGGAACCATGCCGGTACGACGAGAACCTGACCGACCCGCCAATGGATGCGATGATTCTGGTGTGCCCCAACCCCTGCATGTTCACGAATACGGCCGCGCTGACGGTGAGGTGTTACTCCTACTGCACGGCGTGCACGGACACGGTGCGCGCTGGCGGCGGCTCGCCGAGTCCCGGTTGACCGATTTCCGCGTACTGGCACCGGATCTGCGCGGCCACGGCCAGTCGCCTAAGGAACCGCCGTGGACCCTGGAGCAGCACGCGGCCGACCTGCTCGCGGTGATCGAGTCACAATCGGCCGATCGGGTGACAGTGGTGGGTCACTCGTTCGGCGGAGTCGTCGCGGTGCACCTCGCTTTGCTTGCCCCGCAACGGGTTTCCGGCCTGGTGCTGCTCGATCCGGCGATCCATGTGCCGGCGTCGGACGCGCTGAAGAACGCCGAGGGCGCCTGGCGCTCGTTCGCCACCCGGGAGGAGGCGGCCGCCGAGCAGCGCGGGAGCTGGCCGGACGTGGCCGATGAGGTGATCGAGGACGAGTTGGACGCCAACCTGGTGCGCGACGGTGACGCGTGGCGGCCGAGGTACAGCCCGGCGGCGATGGCTGGCGCGTGGAGCGAGATGTGCCGGGCGCCCGCGCTGCCGCCGCAGGGTGTGCGCACGCTGCTGGTGCCGGCGCTGCGGGAGGAGTTCGTGCCGCCGGAGTACGTGCGGGCGTGCCGCTACGCTCTGGGCGACGACTTCGAGGCGGCCGGCCTGAACTGCGGTCACATGCAGTATCTGGAGCGGCCGGACGACGTCGCCGAGTTGATCGTGTCGTTCGCCGGGGGCTGAGACGTGAACGAGGAGATGCTGGAGCGGGTGCGCGAGATCGTCGCGTCGATCCCGCCGGGCAAGGTGGCGACCTACGGTGACATCGCGGCCATGGCGGGCGCGTCGACTCCCCGGTTGATCGGGCGGATCCTGGCCGAGGACGGCCACGACATCCCCTGGTACCGGGTGCTCCGCGCGAACGGCACGCCGGCACCGCACATCGCCCGCCGTCAGCTCGAACTGCTGCGCACGGAAGGCGTGCTGGCCGACCGCGACAAGATCAACTTGCGCACCTACCGGTGGCACCCCAACGTGTGATCCACGCGGTGAAAGGGATCTGAAAGCCGCGCTCGCTACCGTCGCTGTCACCTGACAGCGCGAGGAGAGGGCAGCGTGGGATTCGACGTAGAACCGAAGGAACTGGGCGGCTACGCCGAGATGCTGGACGCGCTCGGCGACCCGCTCACCGAGGCGAAGGACCACCTCAACGCCCACGTCCAGGTTTACGCGCTGACCGGAATTCTCGGCGGCGCGGTCGCGGAGGCGCTCGACAAGGAGTGCAGCGAGATCGGCCTGCACGTCTCCAACGCGGCGTTCTCGCTGGGCGATACCGCGGGGAAGCTGCGCCTGTCGGCGTGGCAGTACGCCAAGGACGAGACAAACGCCGAGATCAAGTTCAAACCCAACCGGCCCGGTGACCCAGAGCCGCTGCCCGACTCGGTCAAATACCCCCTCGACCACTACCCGAAGCTGCCGAAGCCGGAATCGGCGCGGGCCTCGTTGGAGGAGGTCGCCGGCGACATCGACGGCATCACCGGAATCGTCGACGCGATCCTCAGCGTCGCCGCCGACAAGAGCGCGCTGACCATCATCATCTCGGACGTCCTGTGCGACTGGCAGATCCTGGACCGCGCCGGAATCGCGCTCGAGGACGCCGGAAACCGGGTCGACCACGTCAAGGCCGACATGGAACAGGGCCTCGCCAAGGTTCTCCAGCATTGGAAGGGCGGCGCGGCCGACACGTTCGCCGCGCACATGGAACGGCGTATCGCTGGGCTCGGCGACATCGCGGCCTCGGCACGAATTATCGGCGAGGCATATCAGATCGGCGCGCTGCTGATCGAAATGGCCGCGAAGAGGCTCGTTTCCGGAATCAACAAGGTCGTCGTGAACCTCGTCGGGGACAGCTTCTTCAGCGTCGTCATAAAGGGCCTCAAACGCCTCATCCCGGTCATCGGCCAGCTCCTCACCGCCAACGACGCCAAGAACGCTGTCCGGGTGATCGGGCAACTGGTGACCAGCATCGAGACGTTCCTGCGCGACGTGGTCAACAAGCTGACCGAGATGCAGTTCGCGAAGATGGTCGGGAAGGAGTCGGCGGAACGAGTGGTCGGCACGGTCGACTCGCTGGCCGAGACGGCGGTGAAGTTCGGCGAAGGCGCCGTGATCGCGGCCGACAAGGCCTGGGACGCGGTGGAAATGCGCCGCGACGCCGAACGACTCGCCACCAGCCCGAACGACATCGAGAAAATGCCAGAGTGGGGGGACTACCAGGGAGCCGGTGCCACGAAGAGCGAGCGGAGCCGGGAGTCGAAATGAGTGTGGACGAGGTTTCCCAGGAACTGCGCCAGTTTCGCGACAACGCGATCACCGATCTCGCCAGAATCGGCCACGAGTTCGAAGAACAGCTCGATGCGTTCAGGGACGAGACGGCCGGCTCTCGGGAACGCGCCGAGGAATGGCAGCGCGAGCACTCCGAGCCGAAGAAGGGCAGCGCTCGGGAAGAACAGGAGGACGACGACGACTATTTCGAGTCGTTCTCGGCGACCGAGTAGTCGTCGTCCTCCTGGTGAGCGTCAGACCTCTTCGTCGGCCGAGGTGCGGTGCGCGATGTGCTCGGCGGGAATCTGACCGAGCCGGCCGGCCTGGAAATCCTCGATCGCGGTGACGATCTCCTCGCGGGTGTTCATCACGAACGGCCCGTAGCGCGCGACCGGTTCGTTGATCGGTTGGCCGCCGACGATCAGCACCTCCCACCCGCTCGGCGAGTTGGCCGGCTGCCGGTCGTCGGCGCGCAGGCTGATCGCCCCGCCCTGACCGAACACGCCGAGGTGCCCCTCGGGAAGCGGCCGGCGTTCCTGGCCGATCGTGCCGGAGCCGGACAGCACGTACGCCATCGCGTTGAAGTGCTCCGGCCACGGCGTGGCCAGCCGCGCGCCCGGGCTGAGCGTGGCGTGCAGGTAGGTGATCGGCGTGTAGGTCGAGCCCGGTCCGTCGTGCCCGTCCAACGAGCCGGCGATGATCCGCACCAGCGCGCCGCCGTCGTCGCTGGACAGCAGGGTCGCGTCGCCCGCCTCGATGTCCTGATACCTCGGCGTGACCAGCTTCAGCGTGCGCGGCAGGTTCACCCACAACTGCGCGGCGTGGAACAACCCGCCCTTAGCCACCATGTCCTGTGGTGGCACCTCGTTGTGCAGGATCCCAGCACCTGCGGTCATCCACTGAGTGGCGCCGTCCGTGATCAGTCCACCGCCGCCGATCGAGTCGGTGTGCTCGACCGCGCCGTCGATGACGTAAGTGACGGTCTCGAAGCCGCGGTGCGGGTGCCAGGGCGCGCCCTTGGCCTCCCCGGGCGCGTACTCCACCGCGCCAAGATGGTCGAGCAGCAGGAACGGGTCGGCGTCGTCCAGGTCCAGGCTGGGGAACGGCCTGCGGACCTGAAACCCCTCTCCCTCAAGGAATTTCTGCGCCTTGACCACGCCGCGAACCGGGCGCCAGTCGGTCTCGGCGGCGGGCAGCTCCGGCAGGCGGGGCAAGGTCAGCGTGTCAGCCGTGACAGCAGGCATTTTGGCCTCCTCGAGCTCGATGGCCGCCGGTGTGACGACCGTACGCCACCCTCAATGTTGTTGAACCCTCAATTATTCCCTCCACGAACAGCCCCCGCACCAACCGCCGCCGAGCCACGCCCCGATGTCCGAAACTTAACGACCGTTCCATTCATGTTCGGCGTACTTTAGCCCGCTAAAGTCCTCGAGCCACGAGGAAAGCGCAGGTCAGACGAGATCAACAAGTCGCGGAGAACGTGAAGGTGGTGCACGTTGGGCTGCGGACGGCGATGGGATCACACTCGCGGCTCGAATCTGTGGGTTCCTTGGCCGCGATCGGGTTGCCCGATAGCGTGATCACGTGCCACGACGCGGGGCTCTCACGCAAGTTCTGTCGGTCTGGTTGGCCGGCTCACTGATGATGGGCACGGTCGCGGCGTTGATCGCGCCCAAGGTCCGCGATCCGCTGTTCCCGTTCCTCGGGCTCACCGTCGCGACGGTGTTGCTCGCGCTGCTCCTGGTGGCCGCGCTGTTCGGCGCGCTGGCGTTCATCGCGGGCGCGACCGACGGCGTGTCCTGGCTCGGCGGCAACGTGCGCGCGGGCGTGCTGTGGATGATCGTGGTCGGCGTGGCCGGGCTTGCCGGCTGGGGATACGCCGCCACGGTGACATTCGGCGCCGAGTTCTCGACCAGCGCGCAGATCACGCTCGGCTATCTCGGCGGCGGCCTGCCGTTCGCGCTCGTGGCCTGCGTGCTGCTGCGGCCAGTCGCGCTGAACGTCGCCGCAATAGTCATGTCGGTCGTGCTGCTGGGAATCGGGTTCGCGCTGGTGGACTCCAGCGGCGAGCAGCAGTTCAACGCGCTGCAGTTGTACGCGTGGTACCTGCTCAGCCTGCTCGGTGGGCCGAACACCGCAGTGCCGATGTGAGCTGCGCGAACGCGCCGCCAGGAACGGAAAACGTTGGCCCACAAGGATTCTTGCAACGGTGGGCGCCTTCTCATCACGCGCCGTACAGATCATCGGCCAGTTGTGTGATCAATTCTACCGATTCGTCCGGCCCGAGAGCCTGCGTGCGCACGTGGTCGAACAGACGACGCGCATCGCGGATCGCCTCTTCCTTGTATTCGAGCTTGGCATTGTTGACGATCGGCGCAAACAGGATCTCAGGGCAGTCCGGGTACGGGTACTTGAGCAATGAGAAGTCGGAGCGCATACCACTGTGGCCGCCGCGCGCGAGCGGAATGACTTGCACGGTGATCGTGGACAAGCTCGCCATCGTCACGATGTGCCGAAGCTGTTCGCCCATCACCTCAGGCCCACCCATGGGGATGCGCAGAGCGGTCTCGTCAATGAGCGCCACCAACTCCAACGGGCGCTCGACACTGACCAGCCGATCTGGACGTTTCAGCCGTTTGACGATTTGTACATCAATCTCCTCTGGGCTGTAGGGCGGGAAGGCAAGGGCGAACAATGCCCGCATGTAGGACTCGGTCTGCAGCAAGCCAGGCACGTACAACAGGTGCAGCTGATCCGTGGCATCGGCTTCTTCCTCAGCATCGACGTAGCCCAGCCCTCCGCCCTGGGCCTGCCGCACCGCACGCACCTCTTCGAGAATGTTCGGCAGCCTGCAGTCGTAGAGATCCATCATCGACCGCACGACGTTGATATTCGGCTGCGTCTCGTCGCTCTCCCACCGTTGTAGCGCGCTCCTGCTCATATCGAGGTACTCGGCGGCCTCCTCGAGCGTCTTGTTCGCCGCCTCACGCATTTCGCGCAACTTCTTGCCGAACCGCCGCCTGCGGAACGGCACCGCCCCTTGCCCACTCATGGAACTCCCCTCGGTCACATGCCGTAGCCGAATGATCGCATGTGGGCACTCCTGAACGGGTTTCCCGGTCAGGAATGTCCTGCGCTACGGGCCAGGTCAGGACTGTCCATATGAACATTTAGGTGCGACCTAGTCCGACCGTCCACTGTGGAGTGATCAATGACCGCCGCCCCTCGGGTCGCCGCGCCGACCGGATACGCGCACCGCTGGTGCGTGACTGGCCGCAAGCACAACGACTTGCGCTGCACGACCCTGTTCGACCTGACCGACGACCGCCGGCAGCTACTGATCCATCCGGGGGCGATCGACACCTACTCGATTTTGCTCGACAGCGCCGCCACACGGGCGCTGTGCCACGCCGTCGAAAACCTCGACAACGTGTCGATCCCAGGGTGGCATCCGTTGTACGGCAAGCAAAAGGCTCGGCGTCCGCCGCTTTCTGAAGGGGATCGAGCTGTCCGTGGAACGACCGAGGATGAGCATCCGTGTCGTCTACGCGCGAGAAGCCCTGCTGGAACTCACCGACACGCTGGCCGAGATCGTCGCCACGCTCGGCTCGTGATCGTCCACAGTGGACTCGGCAACGGCCACCGCGGCGCGCACGAACGCGGCGACCGCCAGCGACGAGCTGCGCTCCGGCCAGGCGACCACGATCGTGCTGCTCTGGCCGTCGCTCACCGGCACGGCGACCAGCTCTCTGTTCAGATCCGTCTGGGCCGACTCGGGCAGCACCGCCACCACCCGGCCGAGCGTGATCAACCCGAGGAGCTGCGCGGCGTCGCGCACCAGCGGACGGTCCGACCCGTCGTCCGGCATGTTGGGCCAGCGCGGCATCGGCTCGCCCTCCAGATCACGCATCCGCACCGACTCGCGGCCGGCCAGCCGGTGTTGGCGCGGCACGATCAGCACCGGCCGCTCGATCCGCAGGTCCTCGGTGTCGAACCCGCTCATGTCGTCGTAGGGCCGGTGCAACAGCCCGACGTCGGCCCGCCCGTCACGCAGCAACGCGGCCTGCTCCCCCACCCCGCACAGCACCGGCTCGACCGGGAGCGCGCCGGGTTCGCGGGCGTACGCGTCGAGGATGTCCGGCAGCATGCCGCCGTCACCGCCGGGCTTCGTGACCACGACGAGCCGGGGCTCGTCCCGTCCCATGCGCCGCGCGCGGCGGCCGGCCGCCGCCACCGCTTCGAGCGCCTTGCGCCCTTCGTGCAACAGGGTCGCGCCGGCCGGCGTCAGCTCGACTTTGCGGCTGGTGCGGTCCAGCAGCCGCACGCCGAGCCGCCGTTCGAGCTGCCGGATCGCCCTGGACAACGGCGGCTGCGCGATGCCGATCCGCCGCGCTGCGCGGCCGAAGTGCAGCTCCTCGGCGACCGCGACGAAGTAGTGCAACTCCCGCGTTTCGAGACGATCCATACAGCGAGAGTATCAATGGTGCCGTTATCGGTCCTGGAGTTCCCGCGAATCCGCTGGTGAGCTTGGATCATGACCACGAACACGATCGCCCTGGTCACCGGGGCGAACAAGGGAATCGGCGCCGAGATCGCCTCGGCACTCACAAGCCGGGGCATGACCGTACTGGGCACGGCTCGCACTCCCCGGAACGGCGAGATCCAGCTCGACGTGACCGACCAGGACTCCGTCGACGCGGCGGCCAAGCTCGTCGAGGAGCGACACGGCCGGCTCGACGTGCTGATCAACAACGCCGGGATCGCCGAAGGGTGGGGCGTCCCGATCGACACGACGGACCTCGACGTCGTCCGGAAAGTCTTCGACACCAACGTGTTCGGCGTAGCGCGGGTGACCAACGCGATGATTCCGCTGCTGCGGCGGTCGAGTGCTCCGCGCATCGTGAACATGTCCAGCAGCGTCGGATCGCTGGCCGGCGCCATGGACGGCGAACTCGCCCAGCTTCCGGCATCCGGCGCGTACGTGCCGTCCAAGACCGCGCTGAACTCGCTGACCGTGCAGTACGCCAAGCACCTGCGCGGCGACGGCGTCCTGGTGAACGCGGCCTGCCCGGGCTACTGCGCCACCGACCTCAACGGCCACCGGGGGCACCGCACACCGGCGCAGGGTGCCGAGATCGCGGTCCGCCTTGCCACCCTCGCCGACGACGGACCGACCGGCGGATTCTTCGACGACGACGGGCCCGTGTCCTGGTGACCTGCGGGTATCAGCACCGCTTGTAGGCTCACCAACAACTCGTGTTTCCGTTGCGCCGCAACGACTTCTACCGTCGAGTTCATGACTGAACACGGATTGAAGGACAAGGTCGTCGTGATCGGCGGCGGCGCGAAGAACCTCGGCGGGCTGCTCGCCACCACAGTGGCCGAAGCCGGCGCGAAGGTGGTCGTGCACTACCACGGCGACGGCTCCGCGTCCGACGCCGAGAACACCGTCAAGGCGGTGCGGGACGCCGGGTCCGAGGCCGTCTCGGTGCGGGGCGATCTCACGGAGGTCGCCGAGGTGCGGCGGCTGTTCGACACGGCGGTGGACACGTTCGGCGGGGTCGACATCGCGGTCAACACGACCGGCCGGGTGCTGCGCAAGCCGATCCTGGAGACCACAGAGGAGGACTACGACGGCATGTTCGCGATCAACGCGAAGGCCGCGTACTTCTTCATCCAGGAGGCCGGACGGCGGCTCAACGACGGCGGCAAGATCATCAGCCTCGGCACGTCGCTGCTGAACGCGTTCACCGACGGGTACTCCACCTACGCGGGCGGCAAGTCGCCGTTGGAGCACTTCACCCGCGCGGCGGCCAAGGAGTTCGCGGACCGGATGATCTCGGTGACCATGGTGGCGCCGGGCCCGATGGACACGCCGTTCTTCTACGGACAGGAAACACCCGAACGAGTGGAGTTCCACAAGTCGCAGGCCATGGGCAACCAGCTCACGAAGATCGAGGACATCGTCCCGATCATCACGTTCCTGGCCACGGACGGCTGGTGGATGACCGGTCAGACCGTCTTCCCCAACGGCGGCTACACGACTCGGTGACAATCGACCGCATGGAGCTGGACCTTCGCAAGCTGGGCCACCTGGTCGCCGTCGCCGAGGAGGGCAGCTTCACGCGTGCAGCCGCGCGGCTGCACCTGTCCCAGCAGGCGTTGAGCACGTCGATCCGCGCACTCGAGCGCGAGGTCGGCGTGCGCCTGCTGGACCGGAGCGGCGCGAGCGTGGTGCCGCTGCCGGCCGGCCGGGCGCTGATCGAGGACGCGCACGTGTTGCACGGTCTGGCTCGGTCGGCGGTGGGCCGTGCCCGGCGGATCGGGCGCGGTGAGGCGGAGACGCTGCGGATCGGGCACACGCCGGCGGTCACGGCGGACGAGGTCAGCGCGCTGCTCGTCGCTTCGGCTGACGCGCGAACCACGATCTACCAGTGCTTTCCGGACGAGCTGATCGAGCGGTTGCGTGACGGGCGGCTGGACGTGGGGCTGAGCCGGGGCATGCGGCCGGAGCACGGTCTGACGCGCACGACGGTGTCGCAGAATCGGCTGCGGATCGCGGTGGCGAACGGGCATCCGTTGGCGTCGCGGACCACGGTCGCGCTGGCGGATCTGGCCGGCGAGTCGTTCATCGTGTGGGGGCCGCCGGGGCGGTCCGGGTACACCGATTTGTTGTTCGATCACTGTCGCGCGGCAGGGTTCGAACCGGACTACGAGGTCAACTCGACGCAGGGTGCGCCGCCGGTGACCGCGGTGATCGGCTCGGACCGGATCGCGTTCGTCACCGCCGAGGCCGGTTCGGCGGCGAATGGGCGGGTGCGGGTGATCGACCTCGATCCGCCGGTGCACGTGCCGCTGCACGCGCTCTGGTCGCCGCACGCCGCCTCGGAGACCCGCGACACCTTCCTCGACGGCTACATTGATCGAGAGGTGAGCGAATGAAGGTGATCATCTTCGGGGCGACCGGCATGGTCGGCCAGGGAGTGCTGCGCGAGTGTCTGCGCGACGAGCGGGTGCGCGAGGTCCTGGTCGTCGGGCGCACGAAGGTCGGGCGCGAGCACGCGAAGCTGCGCGAGATCACCTTGCCTGACCTGTCGGAATTGGTCGACAGGCCCGGCGCGAAAGAAGAGCTGTCCGGCTACGACGCCTGCTTCTTCTGTCTCGGCGTCTCCGCCACCGGCGTGAACGAAGAGGCGTACCGCAAGATCACCTACGACCTCACCCTGAGCGTGGCGCGCGCACTGTCCACTTGGAACCCAGACCTGACCTTCGTGTACGTGTCCGGACAAGGCACGGACAGTTCCGAGAAGGGCCGGCTCATGTGGGCCCGCGTCAAGGGCAAGACCGAGAACGACCTGCTCGCCCTGCCGATGAACACCTATCTGTTCCGGCCCGGATACATCCAGCCGCTGCACGGAATCACCTCCAAGACCCGCCTCTACCGGGCCCTGTACCGCGTCACCGTCCCGCTGTACCCGTTGCTCAGAAGGCTTGCGCCGCACCAGATCACCACCACCGAGCAACTGGGACGCGCGATGATCGCCGTCGCGGCCGACGGCGCGCACCGCCACCACCTGCACGCCCGGCAGATCAACGAGGCGGCTGCCTAGCGCATCGCGCGCAGCGCGTCCGGCAGGATCGCTTGTGGGACAAGGGATTCCAGTCGATCACGCAGCCGGGTGTCGCGCACCAGGGTGCCGGCGGCAAGTCCCTTCGCCACCGCGTCGGCGTCGCGTTGGCGTGCGGCGTACACGGTGGGCAACTCGCCGTCGAGCAGCAGCGCGTAGTCGTCGCGCCAGTGCCAGCCGACCTCGGTGGGCAGCCGCGTGTTCGCCGCGTAGGCCGCGCCGCCGTTGGTGATCTTGCGGCTGAACTGCTCGTAGGAGCGGTCCGGCACGTGCAGGATCTCCATCGGGCTCCTCGGCGCGGCCGGGCCGATCAGGGGGCCGCTGACGCCGTGGTTCCCTTGTGCCACAACGACATTCTGGTCACCCCGGTGTGCGGACTTCGGGCCGATGCGGGTGCCACGGGTGGACAGCGACTCGGTGTCGCGCAGCACCAGCCGGTGCGGCCAGCCGCCGGTGACGGCCGGATCGGCGACCAGGTTGTCCCGGCGCAGCTCGACCGTGCCGTACTCGGAGTCCACAGTGGACAGTGCGTCCTTGAGCGACGGCGGCCAGTGGAACTCGTCCGCGTCGCCGTTGATCACCCAGTCGGCGCCGTGCGCCTCGGCGGCCCGGCGCGCCATCCTGGTCACCCAGCGTCCCTGCTCGTAGTCCTGGGCCGGCTCGTGGTGCAGCTCCACCACCCCGGCATCGGCGTACTCGGCGAGCAGCTCGGCGGTGCCGTCCACCGAGCCGTTATCGGTCGCGATGATCAGGTCCACGCCGGCCGCGATGTGGTGCTCCACGCAAGCGGCCAGCACGTCGATCTCGTCGCGCACCAGCAGCGTCATGATCAGGCGCACGTCACTCCTCGAGCAGGCGCAGCGCGAGCGCCCGTGCCTGGTCGCCGTGGTCGGCCCAGTGCGCCAGGGTGCTCGGGCTCGTCCAGGTCTCGTAGGTGGCGCGCACCTTGCCGTATCCGTTGTCCAGCACCACATGCGGGATCCCGGCGAGCAGCGCCAGCAGGTGGCCGTGCAGCTTGTCGGTGACCACGACCCGGCCGGACGAGAGCACATGCAGACCGCGTCGCACCCAGCCCTTCGACAGCGGCACGAACGTCGCCCCGAACGGGCGCCACGCCCAGCGGGCACGCACTCGGAGCAGGGTGTTCGCTCGGCGGGCGAGCCGGTGCGACAGCAGCCAGGGCGGCTCCGGGTCGAGCAGGTGCAACCACTCCACGTCAAGGGTGCGCACCCCGTCCGGCGGGCCGCCGTGCGACACGTACTCGGGATCACCTTCACGCCGGTGCAGCCACACAAGATCAAGGTGAGGAGTCGTCGGGCGATCAAGCCGGGGCAGGGCGAACGCCATGTCCGGCACCAGTGCCACCTCGGCGTCGAACGCGTCACGGGCGATCTTCTCGCTGCGCTGCTCGCGCACGAGCAGCGCCACATCGCCGTGCGACGCGATCAGCCGGCGCACCCGGTCCAGGTTCTCCGTCTGTCCGAAGTGGACACTCTGCGGAAGCTGCACGATGCGCCGGCCGCGCAGCTCGGCGAGCAGCCGTTCGCGCAGGCCCTGCTGGCCCGCGTACAGGTCGCCGAAGTTGCCGCCGCCGTTGATCAGCACCGGGCCGTCCGGCACGGCCCGCCGCAGCGCGTCCGGCGAGTAGGTGTCCCACGCGCACTGGTAGCCGACGCGCACGCCGAGCTCGCGCAGCGCGCATCGGGTGCCCCACCAGATCGCCGGGTCGCCCGGGTTGCCGTGGTTCGGGAAGTTGACCAGCGCCACCGTGTCCGCGCCGCGCAACGCGTCCCGCACGCCGTCGTGCACCCGCCGCCGCAGACCGGCCAGCAGATCCTCGTCCGGTAAGACGTTCACACCAGCGCGCTAATCCGATTGGCCGCGTGCTCCAGCCCGAGCAGCGACTGCTCGTTGGAATGCGGGTGCATCGCGTGCACCGCGAGCCGGAACAGCAAGGCGCGCAACACCATCTGCGGCCACTCCGACAGGTGCGACCACCGGGAGACCAGGCCGTCGTCGGCACCGCCCCAGGCGATCGCGTCCACCACGATCACCGCGGCCGCCCACTCCGCCGGGCGGAAGAACGGGGTGAAGTCGGTGATCCCGGGCGCCTCGTCGCCGTCGAACAGCATGTTGCCGAACAGGTCGCCGTGCACCACCTGCAGCGGCTGGTGCACCGGCCGGCACGATCCGGAGAACACGTCGAACAGCCGGCCGCCGAGCTTGGGGTCCATCGGCGCCTCCTCGGCGTCCCACGCGACCCGGTCGGCGATGGTGAACACGTCGGCCCCGTTGCCGAGAAACCTCGGCCGGTCGAGGTCCGCGGTGGCCTGGTGCAGCCGCAGCGACGCGGCCACCATGTCGTCGTAGCGGGGCTCGTGCCGGCCCTCGACGAACTTGAACGCCACCCAGCCGCCGACCACGTAGCGCCCGTCGCTGGACCGCAGCGGACGGCCGACGCGCAGATCGGTGACCTCGAGTTCGCCGAGCGTCTGCGCCACCCAGGACGCCTGTGCCGGGTTGGTCGCCGGGCGGAACGCGGTGTCGCCGGCTCGCCACACCGGCCCGGTCCCGACCGGCTCGGGCACGCCGTCCTTGGCTCCGAACGCGGCCAGGACGTGCTGCGGCGGCTGTACTGCAGATGAACCCACGGCCGCGCACGCTACCGTGAACCGGCCACCGCACGGCAACGGAAACGCCACCGACACCCGCTAGTGTCCCCGAACATGTTTCGCAGGACGGGTCTCATCGCGTTATCGATCATGACACTGGCGGCGGTTCTCGCCACGCCGGCACAGGCAGGCCGGGGCAATCCGTGGCTCGCCAGCCGGGTGATGAACATGGCGCACTCGGGCGGCGAGCGCGAGGCGCCCACCAACACGATGTACGCGTTCGAGCGTGCGGCGGCACTCGGTTCCGACATGATCGAGTTGGACGTTCAGTCCACAAAGGACAACGAGCTGGTGGTGCTGCACAACGCCACCGTGGACGCCACCACGAACGGCGTCGGCAAGGTCCGCGATCTCACGTCGGCCCAGGTCCGGGCGTTGGACGCGGGGTACAACTTCGTGCCGGGGCGTGGCACGGTCGGCGGGCTGCCGCCGGAGTCCTACCCGCTGCGCGGGGTGCGCACCGGCGCGGTGCCGCCGCCGGCCGGGTACACCGCGGACGACTTCGCGATCCCGACGCTGCGCGAGGTGCTGGCCGCGTTCCCGAGCACGCCGATCAACATCGAGATCAAGGGCACCAGCGACCTGGACGTGCCGTCGTTCCTGCACAACGCGCGGCTGCTGGCGGATCTGATCAAGCCGACCGGTCGCACGGATCTGATCGTGACCTCGTTCAACGACGCCGCCGTGGGCCTGTTCCACCTGCTGGTGCCGCGCGTGCCGACCGCGCCGGGACTGGCCGGGATCGCCGCGTACGTGCTCACCGGAGTGCGGCCGCCGGCCGGCACGGTGGCGCTGCAGGTGCCGGTCGCGATGAACGGGATTCCCGTCGCCACACCGGAATTCGTGCGGCGGGCGCACCGCGACGGGTACGCCGTGCACGTGTGGATCAGCGGGTCGGCGGTCGAGGACGCGGCGCTCTACAACGGGCTGATCGACAGCTGCGCGGACGGGATCATGCCCGCGTACCCGAGCCTGCTGGAGAAGATCCTGGACGACCGGGGCATCGTGCGCCCCGGCCGTCCCGGCGTGGATCCGTGCGCTAGCCAGTCGTGAGTGGGCCGGTGTGCTGCTCGATCCAGGACTTGTAGTGGAGCACCTTGTTGTACACCGAAGGGGCCACCGCGCATTGCGGGACCAGCCCGCCGAGCCGGCTGGTGGTGCCGCCCAGCTCCCAGCGGCCGTTGACCTTGGTCACCAGCGGGCCGCCGGAGTCGCCGAAGCAGGCGCCCTTGCCACTCGGATCACCGACGCACAGCTCGGAGTTGGCGTCCTGCAACAGACATCCGGTCACCAGCTTGGTGTCCAACTCCTGCAACTGTTCCGGCGGCTGGCCGCATCCGCGGGTAGGGCAGGTCAAGCCGTGCCCGACGATCCGGACCGATACGCCGGTCCCCAGCGACGCGGTGGTGATGCCGATCGGGGTGGAGGTCGATGGCTTCGCCAGTTTGATCAGCCCGAAATCGGCGCCGAGTATCGCGTCGTTCCCGCCCGGCCCGGGAATGGCCTGTTCGACCGGGATTTCCTCACCGGTGGTCAGCGTGCCGCCGCCGACCCGTACCGAGTTCGGATGGGCCTTCACGATGCAGTGCTTGGCGGTGGCCAGCCATTGCGGGGCGATCAACGCCGCGCCGCAGCGGAATTTCCCGTTCTCGAACAGCTTGGTGTAAAAGGAATAGTCCTCCGATGCCGGTTTACCGCCGATGATCAACGGCTGGACGACATCCGCCGACTGGACGACATCCGCCGACTGGACGGCATCCGCTGACTGGGCGGCATTCGCCGTACCCGCGGTACCGACGAGCGGAGCCAGCAGCGCGGCCAGCAGGCCGGCAGCCGAACCCAAAATACGCAACCGCATGTGTCAATTCCTTCCCGATCTGCGCCAGGGCAACTCAGCGTTACACGAGGCACACGGGTCCGGTATCAGCTGAAATACGTAGGCGATACGTAGATCCAAGAATCACGTGAGGCGCAACCGCCGTCGAAGACTTGTCACGAAGATAAGTGTCATACTCGTCCGAATGTGCGCGATTCTTTGCCCCGAATATGCGGCGTGACCTGCGCTTCCGTCGCGATGATTTTTGGCCATCGAGGACGATGTCGGATGGCGCCTTTTATCATCCTGGGCCGATGTCGCGCGAATACCGCTATTTCGCTCGCCGGTAGCTGACGAAAAACACTAACGTGCTCGAAGGTGCCGTGCGGTACGCACCCACTCGCCGCGACATCGCCGCGGCCGTGGACTCCACGCTCACCCGCGCCGGAATCGAGATGGCCGTCGCCGCCTCGCGCATCTGTGAGGGCCCTGCGGTCAGAGCCAGGCGCTCAGTTCGTAGGCCGCGAAGCTCACGGGCGTCGCGATCAGCGTGATGCCGGTAAGCAGGCCGAGTAGCCGGGCGGTCAGCGGCACCGGTGCGGTCGGGTCGGCGAGACGGGTGACCCGTTCGCGTACGGCGTGCTCGCCGACGCCGAGTGCGCCTCGCGGTGCCGGCGCGCTGAGTTGCACGAGCGCGGTGGCCAGCGCGGTGCGTGGCGCGACCCTGCTGGCGTGGTCGTCGGCGCACATTTCCAGCAGTGCGCCGACCTGCGCGCCGGCCGTGCCGAGCAGTCGACGCAGGGACGCGAACTGCAGCAGCACCAGGTGGTGCCGGCCGGTGGCGTGCGCACGCTCGTGGGCGAGCACGGCGCGGACCTGGTGCGTGTCGAGTTGCCGCAGGGCACCCGTGCTGATCACCACGCGGGAACGACGGCCGGGCACGCAGTACACGACCGGGACGGGATGATCGAGGATCGCCGCTCCGGGTGCCGCCGGGTCGGTGCTGGTGACGAGGTCGAGCAGGTCGCGGTGCCTGCGCCGGACCCGCGCCAGCGGGATCCAGGTGAGCAGAGCGGCCAACGGCAGCGCGACGACGATCGCGGTGCCGCCGAGCACCGCGAGCAGGTGCCAGGCGTCCACGGTCCTGGTCGGCGTGGCGGATGCCAGATCCCCGGCGATCGCCACGAGCAGGTCGACCCGTGACCCGGCGTGCGGTGCGGTGCCGTAGGCGATCAGCGACCCGGCGACGCTCAGCGGCAGGGTCACAGCGATCGCCTGCCACAGCAGAACCGCTGTCCTCGGCGACCGTGCCGGCCAGGCCGCGCGCGCCAGCATCGGGATTGCCACCAGGCACAGCACCACGGCGAGCAGCAGGTGCAGGACCGCGCTCACCGACGTTTCTCGTTCCGTTCGGCCGCCTGGTCGAGCGCGGCTCGCAGGACCTCCGCCTCGGCCGGGGAGACCGACCGCGCGAACCGCGCGAGCACCGCGTCCCGATCACCGGTGAAGTCCAGCGCGTCGAAGATCAACTGGGTGACGTAGGCGTCCTTGCTGTCCGCCGGCAGGTACTGCCAGGCCCGGCCGACCCGCTGCCGCCGCACGACGCCCTTCTTCTGCAACCGGTCCAGGACGGTCATTACCGTGGTGTAGGCGAGATTGCGGTCCGCGAGGCGATCGGCGACGTCGCGCACGGTCGACGGGTGGGGCCGCGACCACAGCACCTCCATGACGGCGCGCTCCAGGTCGCCGAATCCGCTCACCCGTTCCTCCCGACACTCGCCGAACGCCGGCTCGGAGCCTACCCACGGTCGAGCGCGGAGCTCGTTACGACACATGGTAGTACTACGGAATGTCGTATCGGACTCGCGCGGTCCCCGTGGGCCTTGGCCTGGTCGCCGTCGCGCTGTGCTGGTGGGGGCTGGCCAACGGCGGGACGCATTACTACTACTCGGCGGCGGTTCGCTCGATGAGCGACGACTGGTTCGCGTTCGCCACGGGCGCTCTGGATCCCGGCCCGTTCATCACCGTGGACAAGCTCCCCGGCGCGATGTGGGTGCAGGCACTCTCCGCCCGGCTGTTCGGCTTCTCCGAGCCGGCGCTCCTCGTACCCGGACTCCTCGCGGCGGCCGCGACCGTGCTGCTGGTCTTCGCGGCGGTACGGCGCGCGTCGGGTCTGTTGGCGGGAGCGATCGCCGGCGTCGCCCTCGCGGTCACTCCGGTCCTGTTCGCGACGGCGCGGGTGAACCTGCCGGACATCTACCTGGTGTGCCTCCTGGCCGCTGCCGCGTACACGTGGCAGCGCGCGCTCGAGGACGGCCGGTGGCGGTGGCCGCTCGCCGCCGGCGTCACGATCGGGCTGGCCTTCCAGGTCAAGATGCTCGCGGCGTTCGTCGTCGTGCCGGCGTTCCTGCTCGCCTACGCGATCGGCGCGCCGGGTTCGTCGCGAGCACGGCTGGCGCGGCTGAGCGGCTTCCTCGGGACGGCCGTCGCCGTGTCGCTGAGCTGGATGGCCACCGTATCGGTATTCGGCACGCCGGGCCGCCCGCACGTGGACGGCGGGGATTCGGTGTGGGACATGGTGTTCGGCTACAACGGCCTCAGCCGCGGCCTGCCCGGCGAGTCCGCGCGGATCGAGTTGCCCTACGGGGGCGCGCCGGGACTCGGCAGGCTGCTCAACGATCAACTCGCCGGGCAGATCGGCTGGCTGCTGCCGCTCGCCGCGCTCGGCCTGCTCGTCGGATGGCGGGATCGTGGGCACCGGGCGGCGTACTGCCTGTGGGCAGGCTGGTTCGTCAGCGTGGCGATCGCGCTCAGCGCGGCGCGCGGAATCCATCCCTACTACGCCGTGCTGCTCGCACCCGCGATCGCGGCGCTGGCCGGCCTGGGCGTCGCGACCGCCTGGCGAGCTCGCGATCGCTGGACGCTGCCGGCCGTGATCGTCATGACCGGAGTACTCGCGCTGTTCGTGCTGTCCCGGACCCCCGACGTCATGCCCTGGCTCCGCATCGCCGTCGGCATCGCCGCCGTGATCGCCATCGCCGCCGCGATCGCCGGACCCCGAGCGCTGGCCGTCCTCGCCGCGGCCGGCGCGACCACCACTCTGCTGGCACCCGTTGTCTGGCTACTGAGCACCCCGGACGCGGATGGCGATCTCATGGCCACCACCAACCCGGTCGCCGGCCCACCGATCACCGAGGTCCGTTTCGGCGACCGCGACCCGCGCGACATCGTCGCCATGATGTTCGGCATGCCACCCGGCAGCGTGCGCACCATGCCCGACCCACTGCCCAGTCCGGTCACCGAACCCACACTGCTCGAATACCTCACCGCCCGACGCGGCGGCCGGACCTACCTGTTCGCCGCCGGAGACGCCAGCACCGCCGCGCCCTACCTCGCCGCCGGCCATCCCGTCCTGCCCATGGGCGGCTTCACCGCGCGCGATCCCGCACCCACCATCTCCGAACTCGCCGACCTGGTGCGCGACCGCACCCTCCGATACGTCCTCCACGCACCCGCCGCCGGAGGACCAAGCCCGTACGCCGCCCGCGCCGCCTGGCTCAGCACCAACTGCGCGACCGTGGCACCACCCGACTACGTCCGCGGCCACCGAGGCATGACCCTCTACGACTGCGATCGACGCCCATGAGCAGCCTGAACCGCTGAGCCTGAAGCGAACGGGCCGCTTGATGAGGAGTCGAGAGAACTAGACAATCGCGCCTCAACCGTAAAGGGGCCAGCGGATCGTCGCGGTTGTCGGCGTGGTCGTTGGTCTCAGCGCCGCGGCGGTCGGATTTCAGGCCACGTTCTTCACGGCCGCCGCGTCGCCGGGCGTCAACGGTAAGGACCCGGTGATCCTGGTCCACGGGATGTTCGGCAGTCCGTCGAACTGGGACACGCTCAAGAGCAAGCTGAAGGCGTCCGGCTACACCGACGACCAGCTCATCACCTTCGGCTACAACTCGACCTCGCAGTCCAACGTCACCACATCGGAGAAGTTCGCGGCCAAGGTCGACGAGGTGCTCGCCGCAACCGGTGCGTCCAAAGTGGACGTGGTCGGCCACTCGATGGGCAGCCTGAACAGTCGCTACTGCGTCAAGTACACCGGCTGCGCCGGCAAGGTCGACGACTGGGTTTCGCTGGCCGGTCCGAACAACGGCAGCGCCAACGCGGGCCTCGGGTCGGTGTTGATCACCGCTCGCGAGATGATTCCCGGCTCGGAATTCCTCGAGCGGCTCAACGCGGGTGCGTCGCTGCCGCCGGGCGTCAGCGGCACCACCATCTGGTCACCGTCCGACGGCGTCGTCATGCCGGCCAACAGCACGGTGCTGCCGGGGCTGAACAACATCGAAGTCGCCGGTGTGACCCATCTCGGCATGCTGCGGGACAACGCGGTGGCCGGGCTGGTCGCCACAGCGCTGGCCTGACCGCCGAGCGCGAAGTTCGCCGCGTTGTCCACCATGTCTGGACAACGACCGCCTCCACACCACGCTTACCGCCGCCATACACCCAATCCACGTCCTTGAGCAGCGCGACCCCCGGGCACCGTTACGCCAACCGGGCTAGAGTGAGCGCGCGGCATCCCGGCCGAGGAGTGCCGGGACGCTGGATGGTGTCCAGCCGGGCGTGCGAGGTGAGCGGGGTTGTCGGTGAGCGGCCAACCGCCGGCGGTGGTTCATGGCCAGTGGACCAGCTTCGTTGGCCGGCGGGAGGAGGTCGCCGAGCTTCGTCGGCTGATCGGAGACAATCGGCTGGTGATGCTGACCGGTCCGGGCGGGGTCGGCAAGACGCGGTTGGCCGGTCAGGTCATGGACCAGGTGATGCGGGCGTTCGGCGATGGCGTGGTGTTCGT
Organism: Herbihabitans rhizosphaerae; assembly: GCF_004216555.1. Taxonomy (GTDB): domain Bacteria; phylum Actinomycetota; class Actinomycetes; order Mycobacteriales; family Pseudonocardiaceae; genus Herbihabitans; species Herbihabitans rhizosphaerae. Next base: position 102,577 of record NZ_SGWQ01000001.1, read on the forward strand.
CGGACTGGCCGAGCTGCGCGACGACGCTCTGCTGGCCACTCTGGTGGCCGACCGGCTCGGCCTGCACGACCAGTCCGATCGACCCACCCTGCAGTCAGTGCTGGAGTTCCTGCGCGAGCGGCGGATCTTGCTGGTGCTGGACAACTGCGAGCACTTGGTGGAGGCCTGCGCCGCCTTCGCCTTCGCGGTCATCGCCGACTGCCCGGAGGTCGTGGTGCTGGCCACCGGCAGACAGTCACTGGGCGTCGCCGGCGAGCGGATTCTGCCACTCGCGCCACTGGAGATTTCCGGAGACGCGGTCAACCTGTTCGTCGATCGGGCGCGCGCGGTGGCGCCCGCGTTCGAGCGGACCGCGGACAACGAAGCGGACCTGCGGCGGATAGCGGAGCGACTGGACGGGCTGCCGCTGGCCATCGAGCTGGCCGCGGCGCGGATCCGTTCGCTGTCGCCCGGGCAGATCGCCAAGCGCCTTTCCAGCCGGCTCACGCTGCTGACCAGCGGAGCACGGACCGCGCCGGAACGTCAGCAGACCCTGCGCGACACCATCGAGTGGAGCTTTGAGCTGTGCAGTCCCGCCGAGCAGGCGGTGTGGGCGCAGGCATCGGTCTTCGCGGGCACCTTCGACATCAACGCCGCCGCGGCGGTGTGCGCCGGCCCGGATGTCGACGGGGACGTGCTCGACATCATCGACGGCCTGCTGGACAAGTCCGTGCTGCAACGCGAGGACGGTGCGGACCGGGTTCGCTACCGGATGCTGGAAACACTGCGCGAGTACGGGCGGGAGCGACTGGCTGAGCGCGGTGACGAGGAGCGGGTCGCGCGCAGGCACCGTGACTGGTTCGACCAGCTGACCGCCACGGCCGACGCGGAGTGGGTCAGCCCGAAGCAAGTCGAGTGGGCAGCCAGGTTGCGCGCCGACCACGCGAACATCCGGGCCGCGCTGGGCTGGTCACTCGCCCACCCTGGTGAAGCCGGAGTCGCCTTGCGGATGGCCTGCCGGCTCGACGAGTACTGGGCCGAGGTTCGCGGGCTCAGCGCGGAGGCACAGCTCTGGCTGGACCGCGCGCTCGCCGCGGCGCCAGCCGACCATCCGAACCGTCCGTTCGCGGTCACGGTCGCCGCGCTGTACTCCATGTGGCTGACCAAGCTCGACGACACCGACGAGCGGTTGACGGTGGCGGCCGAACTCGCGGCGGCCAGTGACGACGACGTCCTTGACGGCTACATCACCTACGTCCGTGCGAGGGAGTCGATGTTGCGGCTTCGAGCAGGCACGGCCGCGCTGGCCGGGTCCGCGGCTGCGACGTTTCGCCGGCACGGCATCATCCGGCGGGAACTGCCCTCGCTGCTCACGCAAGGCATCAGCACGGCTTATGAGGGCGACCCGGAGGCCGCGCGACGTGCGCTGCATCGGATGCTGTCCTTGGCGACCCACGTCGGTGCCGCCTGCCAGCAGGCGACGGCCTATTTCGGGCTGTTGATAGTGGAGGTCCGCTTCGGCGGTGATGTCGATGCCGCCACCCGCTACGGGCAGGAGGCGTTGCGCCTTGACTTGCAGGTCGGAGCTCAGGCCGCCGTGACGTACCGTATCGACGCGTTGGCCTGGGTGGCCGACCGTCAGGGCAACCACCTGCGCGCCGCGACCCTGTTCGGCATCGCGGCAACGAAGTGGGACGCAATCGGCTACGTGCCGGAGGTCGCCGCCTCCGTCCCGCACCGCAAGTACCTCAAATCGACCCGCGAGGCGCTGGGGGACGCGCGCTTCGACAGAGCCTTCGCGATCGGCCGGGCGATGGCCGAGGACGCGGCCATCCGTTACGCGCTCGACGAACACGCCGAGGACGTGGCCGATCCGGACGAGCTCTCCCCGCTCAGCAAGCGCGAGGTGGAAATCGCCGAACTGGTCGCCAAGGGCATGACGAACCGGCAGATCGCCACCCGGCTGGTGATCTCGCTGCGCACTGTCGACACCCACGTCCGGAACACCCTGACCAAGCTGGATTTCACCAGCCGAGCCCAGATCGCCGCCTGGGCCGCCAGTCGGTACCACCGATCAGCCGGCTGACCAACCTGCCTGGACTCCCAGCTAGTAGGTGGGCAGGCTGGGGTCGATGTCGCGGGCCCAGCCGAGCACACCGCCGCCGACGTGCACCGCGTCGGAGAAGCCCGCCTTGTGCAGCGCGGCGAGTGCCTCCGCCGACCGGCCGCCCGACTTGCAGTGCAGCACGATCGGCTTGTCCTGCGGCAACTCGGACAGCGCCTCACCCGACAGGATGCGGTCCTTCGGGATCAGCACCGAGCCGGGGATCTTGACGATCTCGTACTCGTGCGGCTCCCGGACGTCGATCAGCTGGAAGTCCTCACCCGAGTCGATCTTCGCCTTGAGGTCCTGCACGGTGATCGTCGAACCGGCCGCGGCCTGCTGCGCGTCCTGGGACACCACACCGCAGAACGCCTCGTAGTCGATCAGCTCGGTGATCTTCTCGCCCTCGGGGTCCTTGCGGATCTTGACCGTGCGGTAGGTCATCTCCAGCGCGTCGTACACCATCAGCCGGCCGAGCAGCGGCTCGCCGATGCCGGTCAGCAGCTTGATCGCCTCGGTGACCATGATCGAGCCGATCGACGCGCACAGCACGCCGAGCACGCCGCCCTCGGCGCACGACGGCACCATGCCGGGCGGCGGCGGCTCCGGGTAGAGATCGCGGTAGTTCAGGCCCTTGCCGTCCGGCGCGTCCTCCCAGAACACGCTCACCTGGCCCTCGAACCGGAAGATCGAGCCCCACACGTACGGCTTGCCGAGCAGCACGGCCGCGTCGTTGACCAGGTACCGGGTGGCGAAGTTGTCCGTGCCGTCCAGGATCAGGTCGTAGTCGCGGAAGATGTCCAGCGCGTTTTCCGAGTTCAGGTGCTCCTGGTGCAGGTTCACCGTCACGTACGGGTTGATCTCGGCGATCGACTCCTTGGCCGACACCGCCTTCGGCTTGTCCACGTCGGACACGCCGTGGATGATCTGGCGCTGCAGGTTGGACTCGTCGACCACGTCGAAGTCCACGATGCCGAGCGTGCCGACACCGGCGGCGGCCAGGTACAACAGCGCCGGGCTGCCGAGCCCGCCGGCCCCGACCACCAGCACCTTGGCGTTCTTGAGCCGCTTCTGGCCGTCGACCCCGACGTCCGGAATGATCAGGTGCCGGCTGTAGCGGACCACCTCGTCCTTGGTCAGCTCGGCGGCCGGCTCCACGAGCGGCGGCAGCGACATCGGTTCCTCCTCTAGGTGCAGGCGACACCTCGGGCAACGTGCTCGTGGTCCATTGTCTTCCACCGCGAGACACGGTCCCGCGATGTGGACACAATCGTCCTAGCTACCCGTGGGATTGGGCCAGGCGTTCGGCTTGCACACCTTGCCGTCCGCCTTGACCTTGTCCTTGTTGCTCGGCTCCACCTGGTTCAGCAGCGCCACGTAGTTGTTGGCCACGCCGAAGGTCTGCTGCATCATCACCGGGGCCAGCGCGCCGTTGTTGCCGCAGCCGAGGTGCCCCTGCCCGAACGCGTGGCCCACCTCGTGGTTGATCGCGTACTGCTTGTACCCGAGCTGGTCGCCGCTGAACGCCAGCGCGCCGCGCACCCAGCGGGCCAGGTTGATCACCACGCGGTCGTCCACGCGGTTGTAGCAGGACGACTCGTACTGGATCCGGTGGCCGCACAGGTTGTCCCGGTGCGCCGTGCCCGGCGTAGTGAGGCTGATCCGGAAGTCCGGCTTGGTGTTGCCGTCCACCCGCTGCACGGACACCTGGCCGCTGCGCGCCCAGCCGCGCGGCTCGGCCAGCGTCGAGTCGACCAGCTTGGCGAAGCCGTCGTCACCACCGAGGGTGGCCACGTCGATGCCGTCCTCGATCTCGATCGCGTACTTGTACAGCTTGCCCGCGTTGCCGATCCGCGGGCCGGTTCCGGGCACCACGCGCCACGTGTTGGCACCCACCTGGGTGAAGTCGCCGCCGGGCGGCAGGTCGGCGGTCGGGATGTTCACGTCCAGCGGCGGCGGCGGCTTCTCGGACAGCTGCGTCGAGGACGGCGCGGTCCCGTCACCCGGTGCGCCCGGGGCCGTGCTGCCCGGCGCGTTCGCCGCGCGCGCGTCCGGCGAGTCGTCACCGGCGATGTCCACGGCCACCAGCGCGGTCAGCACGAGCAGAATCGGCAGCGCGTACACCCGCCAGCCGTACGTGCCGATCAGACCGGAGACGCCCTGGCGCTTCTGCTTGCGCCTGCGTCCCTTGGGAGGCTTGGGGTTCCACGACGCGGCCAACGGTTCGGCGGTGGTGCGCCGGCCGCCCGGTTTGTAGCGCTCCTCCTCGCCGAGACGCCGCACCCGAACGGTGCCGGCCGACCCGCGCGGTGCCGCGGACCGGGGACGCTTGCGCACCGCGCCCCGTCCATCGGCACGGCCGTCCTGGGTCATCGGAGCCACGTGGAACAGGGTGCCATATGACCCAGCGGTGAGCAGTCAGCCACGACGAGTATCACCATTCGCCGCGCTCCACGGCCTCCCACATGCCGAGGACGGCGCGCGCCACGGTCACCGGGCGCTCCATCTGCGCGACGTGGCCGGTACGCGGCAGCACGAGCATCCGCCCGCGCGGGAACGTGCTGGCGGTGCGGTCCGCCTTGCGCACGGTCACCAGGCGGTCGTCGGTGCCCCACACCACCAGGGTCGGGGCGTTGATCGTGCGCGCCACCGTCCACAGCGACCGGGAGCGCGGGACCAGCCACGACCTGATCAGCCCGACCGTGCTGCTGGCCAGCGCCGGGCCGGCCCACTTGTGATTCTGCAGCTCGGTGAAGTGCTCGACCGCCTCGGCGATCCGCGCCTCGGACACCGTGCTCGCATCCGCGTAGCACAGCTCCAGCACCTGCATGACCCGCTCGCGCGGGGTGAGCTGGGCCATCGCGCGACGAAAACGGGCGCCCACCACCGGCATGAAGGCCAGCGGCAGCCGAGGGTCGGACACCCGGCGGATGTTGGGCCGCAGATCGGGCACCGCCGGGGAGATCAGGGTGAGCGTGCGCACCAGGTCCGGCACCCGCGCGGCGAGCAGGATGGCGATCGCGCCGCCCATCGAGTTGCCGAGCAGGTGCACCGGGCCGCGGTCCAACCCGCGCACGAAGTCGGCGAGCAGGGCGGCGCTGGCCTCCGGCGTGTACGGGTGGCTCTTGTCGGGCACCGAGCGTCCCGAGCCGGGCAGGTCGACGGACAGCCCGTCGGCCTGTCCGGAGAGCTGACCGGCCAGGTCGGTCCAGTTCGTCGAGGAGCCGCCGAGACCGTGCACGAACAGCGCTGTCGTGCCGTCCGGGCCGGCCGTGTGCCGCACGTGCAGCCGCACGCCCCCGGCTTGCATCTGCTCGCCCGGCCACGCCGGGATCGACGTGTCCAGCGGCGGCAACGCGGTCGTTGACAGGGGCACATGGGTCAACGGCGCTCTGACGACGGTGCGATTGTCGGTACCGTCGCCACCGAGGCGCGAGACCGAGGAGACGGTGGTGGTCACCAGACCAGTGTGCCCTCTGAGAGCCCGGGGCATCGGATTTCCGCTACCCGCGAGTAAGGTCGACTCACCGTCCCGTGCCGGCAACCCTGGCAGGGGTGGCGCGTGACGAGGGTGGAGGCGGTATGTCGGAGACGGTGCAGCAGAACGGACAGGCGACGCGGGGGGCCAGACTCCCGAGGACGGCGCGGCGGGCACAACTGCTCGACGCCGCGCAGGACGTGTTCGCCGCCAACGGCTACCACGCCGCGGCGATGGACGAGATCGCCGAGCGGGCCGGGGTCAGCAAACCTGTTCTGTACCAACACTTCCCTGGCAAGCTCGAGTTGTACCTCGCGCTGCTGGAGAGCCATGTCGACGAGCTGATCGCCCGCGTGCGCAACGCGATGGAGTCCACCACCGACAACAAGCAGCGGGTGCGCGCCGCGGTCACCGCGTACTTCGACTTCGTGGACGGCGAGAGCCAGGCGTTCCGGCTGGTGTTCGAGTCCGACCTGCGCGGCGAGCCGGCCGTGCGGGACGCGGTCGAGCGGGCCACGAACGCCAGCGTGGAGGCGATCACCCAGACGATCATCGCCGACGCCGGGCTGGACGCCGATCGCGCACGGCTGCTCGCCGTCGGCCTGGTCGGCGTCAGTCAGGTGACCGCGCGGTCCTGGCTCGCCGACGAGCGGCCGATCGCCAAGCAGGACGCGATCGACCTGATCTCGAACCTGGGGTGGAGGGGCATCGGCGGCGGCTTCCCGCTGCAGCACTGAGGCCTCGCCGCGGTCAAGCCGTCTTGCGGACCTTCGCCGTGGTGACCGCGGTGATCAGGCGCACGAGTTGGTCGGCGACCTCGGGAGTGCGCTCGTAGGTCAGCATGTGGCCCGCGCCGGGGTAGACCACGAAGTCCGCGTCCGGCAGGTCGGCGGCGATCTGACGGGCGTGCGACACCGGTGTCAGCCGGTCCCGTGTGCCGGCGAGCACCACCGCGGGAATTCCCGAGAACGCGGCGATCGCGGCAGGGCGGTTGTGCACGCCCATCGAGTTGCGCATTGAGACCATGCTGGCCGGGTGGCATTTTCCGATCTGCGCGGCGGTGTCGATCACGTCGAGGCGGTTGGCCTTCCTGCCGAACACCAGCCATCGGATGAACGGGCGGACGACGGCCGGCGGGTTGGCGAGCAGCTGTCCCCTGCGCAGTCTCGCCAACCCCCGGTTCACCAGCGCCTCCAGGTAGAGCACCGGAGCCGCGAGCCAGGTCGGCAGGCCGAGCGTCAAGCTGGTCATGTCGCACGAGGTCGCCACGAACGCCGTGCCCGCGATCCGGTCACGCACCAGCTCGGGGTGCCGCTCGGCCAGCGCGAACATGGTCATGCCGCCCATCGAGTGCCCGGCCAGCACGACCGGGCCGTCCGGCACCCGCTCGGTGATCAGCTCGGCGAGGTCGTCGGCGAGCTGTTCGAGCGTCCCCGCGCCGGGTCTGGCCGGGTCGGAGCCGCCGTGACCTCGATGGTCGTATTGGACAACTCGCACCCGCGACCCGAACGCGCCGGCGATCAGCGCGACGACCCGCTCCCACGAGGTGTGGTCCAGCGTCCAGCCGTGCGTGATCACGAGCGTCGCCTCGGCCTGCCCGTGCGGGTCGGAGTCCCGCACGAGCAGCGTCGTCCCGTCGCCGGTGACGAACATGGTCACTTCGGCAGCAGCATCGACCGGCGCCAGAACACCATGCCGGGCCCGCCGACCAGGTCGGCCTCGCGCAGGAACCCGACCACGCGCTCGCCCCAGTAGCGGATTGTCTCCTGGAAGTGCGGGTTGGCCTTGGCCTGCTTCCAGGCCTCCTTGCGGTCCAGCCCGACCGCCTCGTAGACCTTCGGGTTGATCAGACTGCGGGTGATCGCGAAGGACACGATCGCGGTGATCAGCCGGTGCCACACCTTGGCCAGGCGGCCGGCCTTGGCCATGCCGGTGACGACCTCCTGGCGCGCGAACGTGACGTGCCGCGCCTCCTCGAGCACGTGGATCCGGTTGACCATGCGGATCAGCGGCTGGAGGTTCTCGTCGTCCATGTTCTCCCGCTGCATGCGGTCCAGGATCTCCTCGGCGACCAGCGTGGCGCCGTAGGCGGACGGGCCGCGGGCGATCAGCGGCAGCAGCTTGCCCAGTGTCTTGATCAGCTTCGGCGGACCGTACGCGGGCACGCCGAACTTGCTGATCGCCTTGGCGAACATGGTGGAGTGGCGGCACTCGTCGGCGATCTCGGCCAGCGCGTACTGCACGTGGTTGCTGGTCGGGTCGTGCCGGTAGACGTCCTTGAGCAGCATCTGCATGAGCAGGACCTCGAAGAACACGCCGTTGCTCGCGGTACTGGCGGCCTCGTGCTTGCCCAGCTCGATCCGCTGCTCGGGGGTCATCGTCTCCCACAGCGGGGTGCCGTAGAGGGAGACGCGCTCCTCCTGCTGGTACAGCTTGTCGGCCGGCACGGGCGCGTTCCAGTCGATGTCGACCAGCGGGTCGTAGAACTTGTCGGCCGAGGATTTGAGCAACCTGCCCGCGGTCTTCTCCCGGTCCGCTACCTTGGCGACCTGCACAGCGCGGCTCATCGTCGAGTCCTCCTCGTGCTCGCTGCGTGCTGACGACAGCTAAGCGTTACCTCGGGTAACAGTTACTTCTGGTAGCATGAACGCCATGGCGGACGGTGTCAAGCGTCACGGACGTGAACAGGGGTCGGGCGACGCACGGCGGGAACGCTGGCGGACTCACCGCGCGGCTCGCCGGGAGGAATTCGTGGAGGCCGCGCTGCGCGCGCTGGACAAACACGGGCCCGATCTCGGCATGGAACACGTGGCCGCGGAGGCCGGTGTCACCAAGCCGGTGCTCTACCGCCACTTCACCGACAAGGCCGACCTGTTCCTGGCACTGGGCCATCGCGGCACCGAGATCCTGTTCGACCGGCTGATCCCGGCGCTGAACAACGAGACCGCGCCGCTGCCCCGGATCAGGATGGCGATCGACTCGTTCTTCTCGGTGATCGAGGAGTTCCCGAACCTGTACCGGCTGCTGGTGCGCCGCTCGTTCGCCGAGAAGCCGGTGGACGCGGACGTGGTGGCCGAGGACAAGGAACTGATCGCCGCCGGGCTGACCGCCCTGCTCGGCGACTACATGCGCGCGTTCGACCTGGACTCCGGGGCGGCCGAGCCGTGGTCGCACGGCATCGTCGGCCTGGTGCAGAACGTCGGCGAGTGGTGGCTGGAGCGCAGGACGATGAGCCGCGAGGCCGTCGTGGAGTACCTCACCCAGCTGATCTGGGCGGCGATCGACGGGATCCTGCGGCAGAAGGGCGTCATCGTCGACCCGACCAAGCCGCTCGAGGTGAACAAGGTGATCAAGATGTCGCCCGCCGGCGGCGACGCGGAAGCGAGCGGAGGCTCCCGATGACCGACACGCACGACGACCACGACGAGGACGGCTACACCGGGCCGGCGACCCTGGTGGTCGGCGACACCGAGATCGCCGTCGAGGTGGAGCTGCGCGGCCACTTCCAGCCGATCGACGGCTTCTATCGGTGGTACGGCCGGATCGCGACGGATCAGGCGCTGAGCGCGCTCCTGGCGGGCAAGAAGGCCAAGGCGGTGATCCGCACGCCCGAGGGCGAGGCGAATGGCGAGCTGTCCGACCCCGATCCGTGGGACCGGTACCGGATCATGGGGACGTCGACACCGCCGTTCGCGGTGCCGACGACCCTGGCCGACGTCGAATAGATCAGCCCCTGGTGGCGGCGAAGCCGACCTTGCGGCTGTCGCTCTTGCCGATCTCCACATAGGCGACGCGGGCGGAGGGCACCACGTACCGGCTGCCCTTCTCGTCCACCAGCGTGAGCGTGCCCTGGGTGTTCTTCAGCGCGTCGGCGACCAGCGCCTCGACCTCGTCAGGGGTCAGAGTGCTGTTCAGCACGATCTCCCGCGCGGTCTCCGCGACCCCGATCTTTACCTCCACGCCGAACCTCCACGTTGTTTGACCAGCGTTCGCACTCACCACAAGGCTAGACGAGCCGCCGTTGTTCCCGACGGTCAGCGGTCGAGCAGGAGGAGAGCGAGTTGACGCGTGTGCTCGAGCGTGACGCCTTTCGTGTTGGTGGTGAGCTCCACGACCTTCCGCTTACCTCGCACCTTGCCGACCACGGCGAGTTTCACACCTCGAACCAGGGACGACGATTCAGGATCGATACCGAAGGCGGCTCCCTCACCGAGCCCGGGAACCGGCTCGTGCGGGTGCACCGCCGGCGGCTCCGAGTACCGCTTTGTGAAGGCGCTGTCCAAAAGTCGGTTCAGGTCATCCTGGAACGGGTCCTTGACGACGAAGGTCGCCGAGGAGCGGGGCGCGGAGGACTGACCGTTGTCGATCGCAAGGTCAACGTCGCAGGAAACCCAGGTCCCTCGTGGATCGTTGAACCCCTCGCGGTACTCCTCGACCCGCTGGCCGGCAAGGATCTTCTCGATCTCCGGCTCCTTGCCCCGCAGCGCGTTGCACAGATCCGGGCCCTTCATCGGCGACTGCTCAGGTGGCGCGGCGTCCGTGGACGAACAGCCGCACAGCACAGCCGCGGCGAGGCAAGGCGCGACGATCTTTCCCCAGAACGACATGGTGACTCCCAAAGTCAACGGCCCCACGCCGCGGGAGCAGCCTAGCCAAGACCCAGCGCCGCCATGCGCTTACCGTGAGCTTGCTGGAGGCGACGGAACAGGGCGGCGATCGCGGCCAGGTCACCCGAACCGGCGATCAACAGGTCGGCGAGCCCCTCCCGTTCAGCGGCCACGTATTGCGCCTGGGTGAGTGATTCGCCGAGCAGCCGCCGCCCCCACAGGGTCAACCGGTCCCGCACGGTGCGATCTCGCTCACATGCCGCCCGCACCTCGCGCTCGGCGAACGCGGAGTGACCGGTGTCCGCCAGCACCGTCAACACCAGCTGTTTCGGCTCCTCGTCGAGCCACTCGGCGATCTCCCGGTAGAAGTCGGCGGCCAGCCCGTCGCCCACGTACGCCTTCACCAGCGACTCCAGCCAGGACCGTGGCGCGGTGGCCGCGTGCCACGCGTCGAACGTCGGCACGAACGGCCGCATCGCCTGCTCGACGGCCTCCCCGTGGTCGGCGAGGAACTTCTCGATCATGGCGAAGTGGCCCATCTCCGCGGCCGCCATCTCCGACACCGCGGCGCGCCCGCCGAGCGTCGGCGCGTTCCTCGCGTCCTCGGCGAGCCGGTCGAAAGCGGAGAGCTCGCCATAGGCCAGCACGCCGAGCAGATCGACCACGCCAGGGGCGAGTGTGGCCCCCGAGTTGGTCCCTGAGTCCGTCACCGGTTCACCGTCGCTCATGTCGCAAGAGCGTATCGGCACAGCCGGGGAGGTAGACTCCCCCGCGACGCCCGGTTCCCGCGGCCGCGCGGCCCAGAAAGTTGGGCCCGGCAGCGGTGAGCCGAGGTCAGGAGGACCACGGCGACACGCGTCGCCACGTGGAGGGTGCGTGCACGTCTCTTCGGCTCTCCCGCGCCACCCGAGGGAAACACTCGCGGTGCTGGCACGGTCGAGCGGCCCATCGCAGGCAGTGTGCGCCGTACGAGAGAGGCGATCACACTGACCGTCGAGAATGCCAACCCCAGTAACGACAACGCGTCGCTGGACCCGGTCACGCTGGAACACAGCGAGGCGGGCGTTCCGGAGACCGACACATCACATCCGCTGCAGGCCGGCGCGCCGGTGCGCACCGACTCGCCGACGTTCGCCGAGTTCGGCGTGCGCGAGGAGATCACCCGCGCGCTGACCGCCGCGGGCATCGAGCGCACCTTCGCCATCCAGGAGCTGACCCTGCCGCTGGCGCTAGCCGGCGAGGACATCATCGGCCAGGCGCGCACCGGTACCGGCAAGACGCTCGGCTTCGGCGTGCCGCTGCTGCAGCGGCTGACCACGCCGGGCGACGGCACTCCCCAGGTGCTCGTCGTGGTGCCGACCCGCGAGCTGTGCCTGCAGGTGACCCACGACCTGACCGACGCCGGCAAGCACATGGGCGCGCGGGTGCTGGCGATCTACGGCGGCCGGCCGTACGAGCCGCAGGTGGCAGCACTCCGCAAGGGCGTGGACATCGTGATCGGCACGCCCGGCCGGCTGCTCGACCTGGCCGAGCAGAAGCACCTCGTGCTCGGCAAGGTCACCGGGCTGGTGCTGGACGAGGCCGACGAGATGCTGGACCTCGGGTTCCTGCCCGACATCGAGCGCATCCTGCGGATGGTGCCCGACAAGCGGCAGACCATGCTGTTCTCGGCGACCATGCCCGGCCCGATCATCACGCTGGCCCGCACGTTCCTCAGCCAGCCGACGCACATCCGGGCCGAGGAGACGCACCAGAGCGCGATCCACGAGCGCACCGCGCAGTTCGTCTACCGGGCGCACTCGCTGGACAAGACCGAGCTGGTCGCACGAGTGCTGCAGGCCAAGGACCGCGGCCTCACGATGATCTTCACGCGCACCAAGCGCACCGCGCAGAAGCTGGCCGACGAGCTGGCCGAGCGCGGGTTCGCCGCCGCCCCGGTGCACGGTGACCTCGGCCAGGGCGCGCGCGAGCAGGCGCTGCGGGCGTTCCGGTCCGGCAAGGTCGACGTGCTGGTGTGCACCGACGTGGCCGCGCGCGGCATCGACGTCACGGGCATCACGCACGTGGTCAACTTCCAGTGCCCGGAGGACGAGAAGGCCTACGTGCACCGGATCGGGCGCACCGGCCGGGCCGGCCGCACCGGCGTCGCGGTGACGCTGGTCGACTGGGACGAGACACCGCGCTGGAAGCTGATCAGCGACACGCTCGGGCTGGACATGCCGGACCCGGCGGAGACGTACTCCACGTCCGACCACCTGTTCACCGACCTGGACATCCCGACCGACTCGTCCGGCCGGTTGCCGCTGGCCAAACGCACCCGCGCGGGGCTGGCCGCCGAGCCGGAGGAGGACCTCGGCGACCGCAAGCGCAACCGCAGGCGCGACGGCGGTTCCCGTGGCGGTGGTGGCCGCGGTGGCCAGCGCGGCGGTCCGCCCGGTGAGAAGAGCACCGGCGACGACGAGCGCCCCAAGCGGCAGCGTCAGCGCAGGCGTACCCGTCAGGGTGCCGAGGTGTCCAACGGCGGGGAGTCGCAGGCCGAGAGCAGGCCGGCGGCCAAGGAGGACTCCGGCGAGCCGCAGTCCCAGCGTCCCCGGCGCAGGCGGCGCCGGCGCGGCGGTGCCGACGGGGGCGGCGAAGCGGCGGCGCCCAACACGGGTGAAACACCCGCATCGGCAGACTGAGCCGGAGATCAGCGAGCCGACGCGACCGGGGAGTGCGCTGTGGAGGCCGAACGGGACGAGCAGACACCCGACGACGACCGGGTGGTCGGCGAGGACGTGCTGGCCGGCGACGCGCCGGAACCACCGGCCCGGCCCGCCGCGCCGCGCAACCCGTTCCGCCGCCGCACGGACTTCGTGGTGGCCGCGCTCATCCTCGCCGTGGTGGTCGCCGTCGGCGCGCTGATCTGGCGTGACAGCGACGTCGAGGCCACCACGCACGAGCCGGCCGCGCAGACGGCGAAGATGCCCGAGCCGCCCGCCTCCTTCCCGCCGACGCTCGGCGAGGTGTGGCGGGCGCCCAGCTCGGCGACACCCGTTCCGGTGACGGCCGGCCCGGCCGTGGTGACCGGCGACGGCGGCGAGGTGGTCGGGCGCGATCCGGAGAGCGGTGACGTGCGCTGGCGCTACGCGCGCGAGATCCCGCTGTGCACGATCGGCGGCTTCGGCAAGTCGTCGAACACCGCGGTCACGGTGTACCGCCGCAACGGCAACGCGCTGCCGGCCGACGACCCGCGCAAGGAGCCCGGCTGCAGCGAGGTGACCGAGCTGCGCGGGGACAACGGGAAGATCGAGCACCAGCGCAACTCCGACGCCGAGCGCGGCACCCGGCTGCTGTCCGACGGCTCCTACCTGACCGCCACCGGCACGAAGCTGATCGACGTGTACCGCAGCGACATGGTCATCTCCGCGCAGATCGGCGTGATCCCGGCGCTGAAGAACCACGACCGGCAGCCGCAGGACGGGCGCGAGGCGAGCTGCGCCTACGGCTCGATCGCGGTCGGCTCCAGCAAGGTCGGCGTCATCGAGCGGTGTGTGGCCGAACGGGACAAGCGGCCGGCCGATCCCGGTGACCGGCTGACCGTGTTCCGCGCCGGCGGCAAGGAGGGCAAGGAGTCCGACGAGCCGCAGGCCGTCTACAGCGTGGTGCTCGGCGGCACCGGCGCGCGGATCGTCGGGGTCACCGACACGCACACGGCGGTCGCGCTGCCCAACCCGCCGAGGCTGGTCGTCTACTCCGACGAGGGCAAGCAGGCCACCGAGCACCCGCTCACGATTCCGCCGGCCGACCTCGCCGGCGATCCGCCGGGCAAGGTGGTGGCGACCGAGCAGGCGCCGCCGGACACGCTGTACTGGTTCACCGGATCGCGCACGGTCGCGCTGTCCACGACCGACCTGCGTCCGCTGTGGTCGATCGAGGGCACCCGCGGGCCCGGCACGGTGTTCGCCGGCCGGCTGCTGCTGCCGACCGCCGACGGGATCTCGGTACACGATCCGGCGAACGGGACACCCATAGGGGTGATCCGGGTGGACCGGGGTGGCTACTCGGGCCCGGTCACGATGTCCTCACTGGGGCCGATGGTGCTCGAACAAAGGGGTGCGACTTTGGTCGCGTTGCGCTGAAACACGGCGGCGAGCAGGCAGACTCTGTAGGTATGTACTCCGTCCTGTCTCCGCACGCCGCGACCCGCGTGGAGCTGCCCGGCCGCTACGGCGCGATCGCCGCGCTGCGTGCCGAGCCGGCGGGGGACGCGATCGCCCTGCTCGTGCCCGGGTACACCGGGTCGAAAGAGGACTTCGCGCCGATGATCGACCCGATCGCCGCGGCCGGCATCGGGGTGCTCGCGATCGACCTGCCGGGGCAGCACGAGTCACCGGGGCCGGACGACGAGCAGGCGTACTCACCGACCGCGCTCGGGCTCGTGGTGTCCGAGTTGGCCGGAAAGCTCGCCGCGGAGGGCGCGACCGTGCTGCTGCTCGGCCACTCCTTCGGCGGACTGGTGGCACGCGGCGCGATGCTGGCCGGCGCCCCGGTGGCGGGTCTGACCCTGATGGACACCGGGCCGGGCGAGTTGCCGCCGGGCCCGCGCAGGCAGGTGGTGGAGGCCGGCCGGCAGATCATGGCGTCCGGCGGAATCGTTGCGGCACAACAGGTTCGCGAACTCCTGGACGCGAAGGCGCCGAATTGGGCGGACAAGACACCGCGGGTCCGCGAGTTCCTGCGGACCCGGTTCCTGGCGTCCAGCCCGCAGGGTCTGCTCGGTATGGGCGACGGGCTGCGCACCGAGCCGGACCGGGTGCCGGAGCTGGCCGCGGTACTGCGCCGCACGGCCGCACCGTGCCTGGTGGTGTGCGGCGAGTCGGACGACGCGTGGCCGGTGGCGGCTCAGCGGGACATGGCCGAACGGCTGGAGGCCGACTTCGCCGTGGTGCCCGGTGCCGCGCACTCCCCCAACATCGAGAACCCCGAGCGGCTACTGGACACGCTGCTGCCCACCTGGCAGGCCTGGCTCGCCTAGCGCCAACCCCGTGAGGGTGACCCCACCACCGCGCACCGCCTGACGCGTATCACCCTCACATCTTCGCCCACCTGTTGATCACCTCTGACCTGCACTTTCACGGTGGCCCGAGGACTTTAGCGGGCTAAAGTACGCCAAGGGGTACTTGTGCGGTTGTCAAGTTCGGGGCGGCGCGGCGTGGTTCGGCGCAGTCGTCAGCGCCACCAGAACAGCCACAGCGCGGCCGCCAGTACGAGGACCACCAGCAGGCCGGCCGCGATGGCCGGCCGGCGCGGTGAACGTTCGGAGAATCGTTGCGCGGCAACGGAAATCGCCGCCGCGACGGCGTGCCCGATGACCGCGAACGCGCCCGGCCCCGGCGTGTCGATCAGCCAGGCGAGCACCTGCAGGAACGCGACCACGACGGCGAGCGCGGCCAGCCCCAGCGCCAGCGCGCCGGTCAACTCCCGCCAGATGCCACCACGCCGGGCACGCTGAGACCGCGTCGGAGACCGCGGCTGCGAAGACACCCGTGGCATCTCCACGGTGGCCTGTTCGAACCGGTCGGGTCTCACGGCGCGAGCATCGCCCACGGCTCGGCGGCGGGCCCGGTGGCCTGGCCCTCCGGGCAGCTTCGACGGAAGTCGCACCACGAGCACTGCCGGCCGACCCGCGGCGGGAACAGGATCTCCGGATCCCCGCCCGCCGTGAACGTGTCGGTGGCCAGTTCGAACTCCTCCGCGGCCTCCTGCGCCCTGGTGTGGTGGCGGCGCAACGAATCCTCGGTGTGCTCCCAACTCGACACGGTACCGCTGGGCAGGTGGTGCAACTCGACCTTGGTGCACGGCTTGCGCAGCGTGCGACGCGCGGCGATCACGTACAACGCGAGCGCCTGCGAGTAGCGCGCGTCGTCGGCGTGCAGCCCGTGCCGGCCGGTCTTGTAGTCGACGATCACCAGTTCGCCGCCGCGCTCGTCGATCCGGTCGACCCGGCCCTCGGCGATGATCCGCCCTGCCGGCGCGGACACCCACCGCTCCAGCCCGATCGGGTCGATCGAGGTGTCGGCGTTCGCCACGTAGTCGCCGACCCAGCCGGCCGCCCGTTCGCGGTAGGTGTCGGACTGCTGCTCGCCGGAGAAGCCCTCGGTTTTCCAATGCGAGTGCACCAACTTCTCGGCCGCCGCCGGGGTGCGCCGGTCCACCGGGAGGTCGAAGAAGGCGCGTAGCGCGTTGTGCACCGCGGCGCCGAGCGTGCTGTGCGCCCAGGCTCCGCCACGCGGCGGGGTCGGCCGGTCGAGGTAGGCCATTCGGTAGCGGCGCGGACAGTCGGTCCAGGTGGACAGTTTGGAAGGAGTGACCCGAACGAGCTTGCGCGGCATTCCGTCGAACCCGAGTTGGGCCTGCCCCTGTGATCGCACCTCACCCACGGTACCCAGTGTCCTACCGCCCACCGACAACCCCGTGCCAGACTTGCGCGCGTGGAGATCTGGCCCAAGCTAGCCCGCCTCCCCGGAATTCCCCAGTATTGGGTACCTTTCGCGAAATCTGCAATTGCGTCGTCACCGTGGCCAAGCTGCGTCACGGTGCCCCTTAGCCCCAGCTGACAGGGCGGATACGCGCACGACCGCCAAGCTCTGGCGGGGCAACCTGCGGAGCTGGATCGAGCTGCTGGCCGCGAACCCGTCGCTGATCCAGCGCCCGATCGTGATCACCGACGACGGCCGCGCCATCGTCGCCCGCTCCCCCGAGGCGATCTCCGACGCGCTGGGCTAGTCACTAGTGGCCGCCGGCGACGAAGCCGCGGATCGAGTCGGCGATGAGCTGAACGGCGATCGCCGCCAGCAGCAGACCGGCGATCTTCGCCAGCAGCGTGATGCCGCTCTCCTTGAGCAGCCTGATCACCAGGCCGGAGAAGCGCAGGCACAGCCACAGGAACAGGTGCACCGCCACGATCGCCAGGCCCAGCGCGAGGTAGGAGCCTCCGTGCCCGTCGGCCTGGCGCACGAACACGATCGTCGCGGCGATCGCACCCGGCCCGGCCAGCAGCGGCGTGCCCAGCGGCACCAGTGCCACGTTGACGTCCTCGGCCACCTCGGGGTCCGTGGTTCCCTTGCCGGTCAACAGATCCAGCGCGATCAGCAGGAGCAGCAGACCACCGGCGCCCTGCAGCGCCGGGATGCCGATGCCGAGATAGCGCAGGATCGCCTCGCCGCCGATCGCGAACAGCGAGATCACGCCGAGCGACACCAGCACCGAGTTGCGCGCGGCACGGGCGCGCGCCAGCTTCGGTTTGCGGCCGACCAGGCTCAGGAACACCGGGATGGTGCCCGGCGGGTCCATGATCACCACCAGGGTGATCGCCGCCTCGGTGAACAGCGCGACGTCGAAGAAGGCCATCGGGTCATCCAACCAGCACGTCGACGCCCTTCGCCCGTTCGGCGAGGGCGTCCAGCATCTCCGGTGCGGTGGTCTCCTGTCCCAATCGGACGGTCTTGTTGGAGCCGTGGTAGTCCGACGAGCCGGTGATCAGCAGGTCCAGCCGTCCGGCGATCGCGCGCAGCTCGTCGCGCACGGCCGGCTCGTGGTCGGGATGGTCGACCTCCACACCGGCCAGCCCGGCGGCAGCCAGGTCGGCGATCACCTCGGCGGTGACCGTCGGCCCTCGGCGGTGCGCGAACGCGTGCGCCAGCACCGTCACCCCGCCGGCCGCGGTGATCATCTCGATCGCGTCGAGTACCGGGGTCTTCTTCATCGCCACGTAGTAGCCGCCCGCGCTGCCGAGGAACCGGGAGAACGCCTCGCCGACCGAGCCGACGACGCCGGCCCGCATCAGCGCCGTGGCCAGGTGCGGACGGCCCGCCGTCGAGTCCTCCGGCAGCGCGCCGAGCAGCGCGTCGGGGTCGATCGGGAAGCCGTCGGCGGCCATCATCCCGGCCATCCGGTGCAGCCGCACTCGCCGGTCGGCCCGGGACCGCGCGTGCTCGGCGACCACCGCTTCGGACTCCGGGTCGAACAGGTAGGCCAGCACGTGCACAGTGCACCGCCCACCCCGGCCGTCCGGCGACTCACAGGACAGCTCGGCGCCGCGGACCAGGCGCAGACCGGACGGCTGTATCGACGTCAGGGCGGCGGCGGCCTCGGCCCAGCCGGCCGTCGTGTCGTGATCGGTGATCGCCACCGCGTCCAGCCCGACCGCGGCGGCGTTGGCCACGAGCTGGGCCGGCGTGTCGGTGCCGTCGGACGCGGTGGAGTGGGCGTGAAGGTCGATTCGCACGCCCTAGTGTCCCCGCAGGGTCAGCCGACCTTGCCCTTGCCCCTGGCCAGGCGCTGCGCCTTGATCATCGAGAACTGCTCGGCGCGCGCCTTCTTGTCGCCGAAGACCAGCTCGGAGATCGCGTCGTACACGCGCTCCGGGCGGGGCAGGTACTCGATGTGGTTCAGCGCCTGGAACTGACCGGCCGACTCCACGATCATCGTTCCGTAGCCGAGCATCCTGCCGGTCGCGGTGCGCTTGTACGTGAGGTCGGTGACCTTGCTGATCGGCATCATCAGCACGCGCGTGGTGAACACGCCGGTGGTCATCATGAACCGCTTGTCGGTCACCACGATCCGCTCCACCCACCAGTCGAGTACGAGGTAGGCGAACCGCAGGATCACGATCAGCGCGATGTACCAGAGGATGTTCTGCCCCAGCCACCACGCAGGCGGCATCAGGTACGACAGCATCACGCAGATGGCGAGCAGCGCTATGGCCTCGAAGAGGTCCCACAGCAGGCTCGCCCAGTGCCGGCGCACCCGAATGACTCGACGCTCGGAGTCGAGTAGGTACTCGTCGGGGTCGCGTGGCGCGAACATGACCTAGACGGTACTCGGGTCAGCCGTTGAAAACAGTGCGGACGAAGGTAATCAGCGCCTCGGCCGCTTCCTTCAGCGTGTCCAGGATGTCGTTCACGATGCCCGCTGACTGAGTCGGTTGCGTAATGAGGAAGAACGCCAGAACCGCGACTCCAGCGATGATCAGGACCTTCTTGACGTCCACTGGGACCAACCTCGTCTCGTACACAGCCGTGCGCTGTCTGTGAAACCGTTGTACCGCACGACGCGGCCGATTGGGAGAGTAGTCGCGCGCATGGGGCAGACTTCGACGGGGCAACACCGCTATCACTACTCTCCGTACACATGTCCGGCATTGGTGTTCAGAGGATCAGGTGTGTCGGCGGAATCGTTCATGACGCACAGGGACGACTGCTGCTCGTGCGGCGCGCCAACGAGCCGGGCCGGGGGCTGTGGTCACTGCCCGGCGGGCGGGTCGAGGAGGGCGAGTCCGACGCCGACGCCGTAGCCCGTGAGCTGCGCGAAGAGACCGGACTGGAAGTACAGGCCGGGGCACTCGTCGGGACCGTCGAGCGGCCCGCGCCGGCCGGGGTTTTCGAGATCCACGACTACCGGTGCAGGGTGGTTTCCGGGACGGTCGAACCAGGCGATGACGCACTCGAAGTGACGTGGGCCGATCGTGCGATCTTCGACACACTCGAACGGACGGGTGGTCTTGTGGACCTACTGGGTGACACGCTCCGCGACTGGGGTGTTCTGCCACACTTTTAGGGCGTTCTAGGGGAGCCACTCCATCCGGCGGCCGTGCAGATTGGTCTTCGCCAGCGCCCTGGCGACCGGTTCGCCGTCGCGCCACGCGGTCAGACCGAGCACGCCGAACGCGGGCGCGCCGACATCCGGCGTGAGGTCGGCCCGGCCGGGCAGCACGACCTCCAGCGCGGCCGGGTAGGACTCGTGGCTGACCCACCACAGCGGCCGGTCGCCGGCCAGCTTCCCCAACGCGGCGACGAAGTCGGCCCGGCGCTCCGGCGACAGGTAGGTGAGCGTGTTGCTGGTGAGCACGACCAGCGGGACGCCGTCGTCGATCCGCGCGGCGGTGCCGGCGAGATCGTCCACCGCGTCGCCCCGCACCAGCTCCGGCGCGCTCTTGCGGGCGCGCGCGGCGGTCAGCAGCAGGCGCAGGCGCTCCGGCTGGTCACCCCAGACGCACGCCTCCAGCCACGCGGCCTCCTCCTCGTCGTCCAGGTCGACCGGCGCGCGGTCCAGCCCGACCTTCGCGGCCACGGCGAGCTTCTTGGGCAGCGCCGGCATGGTCGCGCCCGGCGCCAGCTCGAGCGCGCAGTGCAGCCCGACCGCCGACTTCGCCGGGCCGGCGGCGACCTGGCCGGCGTCCTCGGTCTGGTACCGGTAGCCGTAGCGGTCCAGGTCCAGCAGCAGGCCGGCGCTGCAGCCGACCTCCAGCAGACCGACCGGCGCCTTGGCCTGCTTCGCCGCGGCGGCGACCGCCGGGTACAGCAGCGCGGCCCGGTTCACCTCGTTGGTCTGCGTGTGCCGGGTGGCGACGATCTCGCGGATCCGCTCGGCGCGCTCCAACACGAACGTGCGGAACGTCGGCCACAGCCCGTTGTCCGGCCCCGAGCTGCCGGCCAGCGTCGGGTAGTACTCGGTGAGCGGATGGATCGGCTCGCCGGCGAGCACCCGGTGCACGGCCGCGAACAGCAGCGTCGGGTGCGCCGCGTACGGCGCGGCGGCCAGCAACGCGGCGACCTCGTCGTCCTCGGCGGCGTGCGACGCCAGGTGGAAGTACAGCGGTGACACACCGGCCGCCTCGTGCTCGGCGAACCGCCGCAACCGCTGCTTGGCCCCGTCGATCCCGTCGATGTCAGCTCACTCCTCGGGCCTACTCCTTGGGCTGCGGCCTGCCTGGCTGCTCCCCGCCGCGGGCATCACCATAGGACTGCTTGGGCACCATCACCTTCCGCCGGAAGATGCACACCACCGTGCCGTCCTGCTTGTAGCCGCGAGTCTCCACGTAAACCACGCCGCGGTCGTCCTTGGACTTGGACGGCGTCTTGTCCAGCACCTCGGTCTCGCCGTAGATCGTGTCACCGTGGAAGGTCGGCTTCACGTGCCGCAGCGACTCGATCTCCAGGTTCGCGATCGCCTTGCCCGACACGTCCGGCACGGACATGCCCAGCAGCAGCGAGTAGATGTAGTTGCCGACCACGACATTCTTGCCGAAGTCGGTGGTCTCCTCCGCGTAGTGCGAGTCCAGGTGCAGCGGATGGTGGTTCATCGTGATCAGGCAGAACAGGTGGTCGTCGTACTCGGTCACGGTCTTGCCGGGCCAGTGCTTGTAGACCGCACCGACCTCGAACTCCTCGTAGTAGCGACCGAACTGCACGAGCGCCTCCAAACTCCGCCGGACTGGACCGGCAACAGTCTGGCCGAAGGCGCGGCGTGAGGGGCAACCGATGTGAGCGAGTCCACCAGGTCAGCCGCGTTCGGGTGACCTCGCAAGCAGAGAGAACTCGTCGAAGGTGGCCCGCACCTCGTCGGGCCGCAGCGGGTTCACGCTCACCCAGCTGTCCTGGTTGTCCACCCGTACCCGGCCTTTCGGACCGTCCAACCAGGACAGCTCGCGCCCGACGCGGCGGTCGGCCCCCGGCGCTGATCGCCTGGTCGCGCCGGCCTGCCCGCGACCGGCCAACGACGGCACGGCGGTCACCAGCGACTCCAGCTCGACCTGCTCGATCCCGCTGGTGGCGAGCACCCTGCGCAGGCTGTCGTCCGACGGCGGCTTGCCGGCCCGGGTGAGCGCCTTGCCGCCGGCCACCACCGACGCGGTCGGCAGCCGGATCGGCATGGTGCTCGCGCCGGCCAGTTTCGGCAGCATCCCGGCCAGCTCGGCCGCGACGGCGGTGGACCGGACCGTGCGCACGTCCACGAAGCCGCTCGGATCGTCGTCCAGCGCCTGGCGGCACAGCACTGCGGTCGGGCCGGCCACCATCGCCACCACGCCGACCGGCATACCGGTGCCGATCAGCACCATGTCGACGGTTCCGGTGCGGTGCCGCAGCGCGTCGACGAGTTCGGCGGCGATGTCGAGCGGACCGGACTCCTCGGCCAGCCCGCGCGCGGCGAGCGTGTGGCTCGCCGCGCCGAAGAGCACCTCGCGCTCCTCGTCGATCCGCCCGAACGACGGGACGCGGAGCGGGAACGGCGCCTCGACGCCCGCGAACGTGGCGAGCAGGTCGAACTCCACGAGCCCGAACCTGGTCGCCGTGTCCCACGGGTCGCGACGGCGCCGCTCCGCGCCGTCGCTGACCGTGTCGCTAGCGAGCGTCACCGGATCCGCCCCTGTTCAGGCCGCCGAACTTGGTCGCCGCGCTGGAGTCGTTGCCGACGTAGGTGCGAAGTGTCTGACTGAGCGCCTGCTGGAAACTGCCCAGCTCCTCGTCCGCCGCGGTCACGTGACCGGTGAGGCCCGCGCGCCCGGCCGCCTCGCGCAGCCGCAGCGCCAGGTGCATGGCCGGCGGCGCGGTGCCGAGCAGCGCCCTGCGCTCGGCGAGCCGCCCCGCACTGCCGACCAGCCGGCCGGTCTCGTCCTTGATCCCCTTGAGTGAACGGGCCTGCTCGCCGAGCGCGTCGGTGTCGAGCCAGTAGCCGTTGGTTCCGTCCGCCATGTGAAGTCCCTTCTCAGACGGTGTCTGATAACTCGGGCAAGGCCGCCACTCGTTCGGCTCCGCTGAAACGGGCTTGTGGTCGTTTTGGTTGGGTGGTTGCGGCCGAAGGTGGTGGGCTGGGTTTCGTGGGTGGTCGCCAGAGACGCCTTCGGCGTGGCGGCGGTCGCCCTCGCCTTCTCAGGCCGACCTCGGCGTAGTTCTCAGACATGCTCAGTCCTCGGCGCCGATCACGGGGACGCACGCCGCCTGATCGACCGCGAAGATGCCGTCGTTGCCCCTCGGCAGCTTGTTGCGGTGCTCGATGTCCTCGTCCCGGCCGCCGAGCGCTCCCGGCGGGAAGAACCCCGGTCCGAAGCCGCCTCGGCCGGCGCCCATCCGTCCGGCCGCCGCTCCGCCCGGGCGGCCCATCGCGGCCATCGCGCCGGGCCGTCCGGCGACCGCGCCCGAGCCGGGCAGGCCGCGCCCGGTCAGCCGTGACCAGTTGCCGGATCCGTCAGCGGTCCCGCCGGAACCGCCGATCCCGTTCGCGCCGCCGTAGAGCGAGGACGAGCCGCCACCCGGCACCGCGCTCGACGCGCTGGTCGAACCGTCCACACCGGACAGACGGGCGCCCTGGACCGACTGCGGCGCGACGGACTGCCCGATGTTGCCGAGCGTGGACTCGTAGCGCTGCATGACGTGCACCGCTTCGGCCTTCTGCTCGGCGGCCGCCACGGCGGCCACGAACATGCTCGCGCCGGCGCCCGCGACTCCACCGATCACGGCGCCGACCGGGCCACCGCCCATCGCGCCGATCGCGGTGCCGATGGCCGCGCCGGCCAGTGCGCCGCCGGCGCCACCGCCGAGCACGGCCAGCGTCGGGTCACCGGGTGGCGGCGGCATCGAGTTCTGCGCGGAGGCGAGCGCGTCGCCGGCGTGCTCGGTCGCCTTGCGCACCGTGCCGGCCCAGGTGCCGACGGTCTCCACCCGCTCGCCGAGCTGGCCGAGCCGTTCCGCCGCCGGTTCGGCGGCCTCACCGGTCCAGTTGGTCGGCAACGCGCCACGCTGCGCGTCGACCTCGCCGGCGTGCCGGGTCAGCGCCTCGCCGTGGTTGCCCCAGTCGCCCGCGAGGTTGCTGACCTCGCCGACGTCGGCGTCCTGTTTGAGCATGCTGAACAGCTCTTCGTGGGAGTGGGCGTTCCAGTTGTAACCGCCCGGCGGGATGGGCGAACCGAAGAAGCCCTCCCAGATGTTCTGCAGCACGTCGGTGATCGGGCCGTCGAAAGCCGCGATCGGGATCCCGAGGTCCCTCGTGATCGAGACGACCGCGGACACCGCGGTGTCGATACCCTGTCCCACGACGCCGAGCGCGTCTCCCGCCCCGGCGCTACCACCGTCGACCATGTCGTCTCCTCCTGCGCACCCTGTGGACGCTCGATTCTGCCGCAGCGCGCGATTGATGTACAAGACTGTACGTCAGACCGGGTGAACGCGCGTTTGGTTCCGCAAATCCGCCGAAGAAAGCTCAGACACACCGGAACGGCCTCGTGATCTCCGATGGAGTACCCTGGTCAACTGGTTGTCGGAGTGGTCTGCCGCAACCGTCACCGGCCAGAAGGAGGTGAGGACGAAGTGAGTGGCACTACCGGTGCCCATAGCGCCGAGAGCGCACCTGGGTGCAGTACCACCAGCGTCCCCACCGAAAGGGCCGGCCACACGAGGTAGGCCCTGCGGCATCGGTCGGGGCGCTCCAGCGCCGGGGTGGTCGTGTCCGGCGCGTCGTACACGCAAACGACGTGAACGCCTGGAGGACCTCATGCCCTCGATCCCGTCCCTCGGCGGCCTCAGAAAAGTCACGAGCCGCCGGCCGGCCACAGCCCGTGCACCGCAACCGGTGCCGGCCTACGTGGTCGACTGCGCGGTCTACATCGACGGCGAACGCCTGCCCGGCCAGTGGTCCTACACCGACGCGATCAGCGAGGTGCGCTCCCGGCACGAGGGGTTCGTCTGGATCGGCCTGTACGAGCCGGACGCCGAGCAGATCCAGGGCATCGCGGACACGTTCGGCCTGCACGAGCTGGCCGTCGAGGACGCCGTGCACGCCTACCAGCGGCCGAAGCTGGAGCCCTACGACGACAACCTGTTCATGGTGTTCAAGACCGTGCGGTACGTGGAGCACGAGTCGCCGACCACGGCCAACGAGATCGTCGAGACCGGCGAGATCATGGCGTTCCTCGGCAAGGACTTCATCGTCACCGTGCGGCACGGCGGCCACTCCAGCCTGCACGACCTGCGCGGGAAGATGGACGCCTCGCCGGAGCGGCTCAAGCTCGGGCCGGCCGCGGTGCTGCACGCGATCGCCGACCGGATCGTGGACAACTATCTCGCCGTGACCGAGGCGATCGAGGACGACATCGACGAGATCGAGTCGATCGTGTTCGCGCCCCGGGGCGTGGTGGGCGCCGAGCAGATGTACCTGATGAAGCGGGAGATCGTGGAGCTGCGGCGCGCCGTGTTGCCGTTGGCCACCCCGCTGCGCAGGCTCGCCGAGGGTTGTTCGCCGGTCGTTCCGGAGGACGTGCGCTCCTACTTCCGCGACGTCGAGGACCACCTGACCAGGGTGGCCGAGCAGGTGGCGAGCTTCGAGGACCTGCTCAACACGCTGCTGGACGCGGTGCTCGCGAAGATCACGCTCCAGCAGAGCATGGACATGCGCAAGATCACCGCCTGGGCGGCGATCATCGCGGTGCCGACGATGGTGGTCGGCGTGTACGGCATGAACTTCGACTACATGCCGGAGACGCACTGGAAGTTCGGGTACCCGATGGTGATGCTCGTGATCGTCGGCGTGTGCCTGATGCTCTACCGAATATTCCGTCGGAATCGATGGCTGTAGCTGGGTCGCCCCTGTCGGGGGTTTCAGGGCCGCCCAGCTCGCCATGCCTCCCACTGACCACTCTTGTTCCACCCGGAGGGTTTCCGATGGTTCGGCTGCTGACCAACATTCGCTTCTGGATGATGACGTTCATCCTGCTCTGGCTCACCACCGTCACGGTGATCATCGCCGGGCAGCCTTGAGTGCCTGGCCGGACGGCGAATAGCCGTTAGGCTCGCCCTATGGCCAGGGTGTTGGCGGTGGCCGACGAGGTGGTGGAACACCTCTGGACCGAGCAGGTGCGGCGGCATGACGTCGACCTGATCCTCGGCGCCGGCGACCTGCCGTTCGACTACCTGGAGCACCTGTCCAACACGCTGGACAAGCCGTGCGTGTTCGTGCCGGGCAACCACGACCCCGATCTCGGCGGGTACACCCGCGTGCGCGGGCTGTGGCTGCGCGGCGGGTTTCCGGCACGCTGGCCCGGCCCGGCCGGCGGGTCCAATGTGGACGGTCGGCTGACCGAGCGCGCTGGCCTGGTGATCGCCGGGTTGGGCGGCTCGATCCGGTACAACGACGGCGTCAACCAGTGGACCGAGCAGCAGCAGGCGCGCCGGGCCCGCCGGCTGGCCAGAACCGTTGCGTGGCAACGGTTTCGCGGCCTGCACGGGGTCGACGTGCTGCTCACCCACTCGCCGCCGCGCGGGGTGGGCGACCGGGAGGACGCGCCGCACCGCGGGTTCGTGTGCCTGCACGACACGGTGCGCCGGCTGCGGCCGAAGCTGCTCGTGCACGGCCACATCCACCCGCATGGCGAGGCGGTGCCGGATCGGACGCTCGACGGGACCCGGGTGGTCAACGTCGTCGGCTACCGGGTGCTCGACATCCCCACCTCCGATCACGCGAGAGGGACGACCCATGCCCGGTGACACCGGTTTTCCCTTCGCCGACGCGGAGAACGACTTCATCCGGATGCGCCGGCGGCAGGTGCTGTCCCGGTTGGCCGCGTGGCTGCGGCGCGAGCCGGACGACGTCAGCATCATGCTGCCGTTCGACGAGGTCATCGACGCGCTGGGCCGACTCGGCGAGCGGCGGCTCGGGCTCAAGGTGATCGAACTCGAGTCGATCGTCGGCAGCGTGGACCGCACCCGCGACTTCGACCGTCGGTTCCGCCCGACGTCCGGCCGCGTCCGGGAACGCTGGCAGCGGCTGGCACTGGCCACCCGGCGCGGCGAAGCGATCCCGCCGATCGAGGTGTACCGGGTCGGCGACCTGCACTTCGTGATCGACGGCCACCACCGGGTGTCGGTCGCCCACGCCATGGGCCTGAAGACGATCGACGCGTACGTCACCGTGATCAGGACCCGGATCTCCCCCGAGGGCATCCGCTATCGCGGCGACCTCATGGTGAAGGACCTCCGGCGGATCTTCCTCGACCGCGTTCCACTGACCGGCGAGGCGCGCGCCGCCATCCGGTTCACCGACCCGTGGGACTACGCCGAGCTCAGCGAATCGGTCGAGGCGTGGGGCTTCCGGCTGATGCAGGACGAGGGCGAGCTGCTCGACCGCGCCACGGTGGCGCGCCGGTGGTACGAGGAGGAGTTCGTCCCCGTCGTCCGGATGCTCCGGCAGGCCGCCATGATCGAGACCCAGACCGAGGCCGAGGCCTACCTGTGGGTCATCTGCGAGCGCTACCGCCTCATCCGCACCCACCGGTGGGACGACGAGGTATTCACCGCCGTCCGCGAGCAACGGAGATAACTCCCGGCTCGGGTGACCGGACCCGCGCGTGCGGCACGGTCCCGCCGGCATGATGTGATGCCAGCGTGCTGGTCACCACCACCTACCTCGAGCAGCGGTCCCCCGACGACATTCGGCCGGCGAAAGCCCCTGCGGAGCCGATCGACGTGGTCCGTGCCGAGAACCCGACGCCCGAGTTCACCCGATTTCTGTACGCCACCGTCGGCGGGGACTGGTTCTGGGTCGATCGGCTGACCTGGTCGCATGACCAGTGGGTCGAGCGCCTCGCCAAGCCGATGGTGGAGGTGTGGGTCGCGTGGTCTGGCGGCACACCAGCCGGATACGTCGAGTTCATCGGGCGATCCGCCGAGGACACGGCCGTGACCTCGGACCCGGCCCCACCGTCCACTTCGGACACTATTCAGTTGGAGATCGCCTCATTCGGCCTCCTTCCCGGCTTTCTCGGCCGTGGTATCGGTGGACATCTGCTGACGGTCGGCTGCCAGCGCGCGTGGTCGGTGCACGAGCGCTGGCCGGGTGTGCCGCCCGTCGGCCGCGTGTGGCTGCACACCTGCTCGCTGGACGGCCCGGCCGCGCTCGGCAACTATCAGGCGCGCGGATTCACCCCGTACCACACCAAACAGACGGACGAGGCGATGCCGCCTCGCACGCCGGGCTCATGGCCGGGCCCGTCCACGAGCGACGGTCAGCTCCAGACCTGAACCCCGCGCACCGTGAAAGGTGCTTGCGGCACAAAGGTTCCGCCGCCCGGATAGGTGGAGAAGTCCTCCTCGGTGTCGCAGTTTCTGGCCTGGTACACGGTGATGTGCTTCTCGGTGCGGTTCACGAACGACCGCGCGTCCACGCCCTCGGGCAGCGGTACGCACTCGCCGGCCGTGGCGATGTTGGGGTCGATCGTGTGGATCGGGCCGCGGTACTGCTCGCCCGGCCACAGACAGAACAGCCCCCGGTCGCAGCCGTACACGGTCGGGTCGGCGGGTGCCGGCGGCGCGGCGATCGTGCCGGCCTGCGCGGTCGCGCCGACGCCGATCGTCCCCGCTGCCATCGCCGCCACGACGGCGGCCACGCGCACTGAATTCCTCATGTGGAGTCCTCTCCCCTGGCCGGCGCTCCCGGTTGGAGCGCCGTGTTCTTCAAGCGGGGCAAGGATTTCCTGTGCGGGACCACCGCCGCCAGGTTTCCGCACGGCACCACTCGAAGGGCTGCTGCGGCTCCCCCGATGGAGATCATCGGGCGGCGTGAAGGCCACCTTCACGCCAGCCGTGTCACCCGATCGAGGCGACCAACTCCGTGGTCGACACGACCGTCGCGAACCCCAGCGCGGTCAGACTCGCCGCGGTCGCCGTGCGCAACGCCTCCGCGGGGACCGTCTCGCCGTCCGGCCCCACCGCGTCGAAGGTGAACGTGGCGTCCAGCGCCACCCGCACCCGGTAGCCGAGATTGTTGCCGACGCGCGTGGTGGTCTCGACGCAGCCGTTGGTCTGGATGCCGACCAGCGCGATGTCGCCGATCCCCCGCTCGGTGAGCCACCGGTGCAGGTCGACGTGCCCGTGAAACGCCGAGTGCACGCTCTTGCTGAACATCAGATCGCCGCGCACACCGTCCAGTTCGGGCTTGAAGGCGTTGCCCGGAGTACCGGCGGCGAGCGGTGAACCCGGCTCGACCGAGTCGTGCCGCACGAGGACGATCGGCTGCCCGGCACGCTGCCACGCGCCGATCACCTCGGCGATGTTCGCCTCCGCCGCCGGGTTGTCGCGCCGGCCCATCGTCGGGTCGTCGAAGCCGCGCTGAACGTCGATCACGATGAGTGCTGTCGTTGTCATGGCGTCCACCCTTCCGGCGGCGGCACCCGGCCGGCGAGAGACAGAATCAGCGCGTTGCGGTACTTTTCTGCCATGCGCACGATCGGCGTTCTCCTGCTGCCGGACAGCCGCGTGTTCGACCTCGCCGTGGTGTGCGAGGTGTGGGGCGCCGATCGCACGGACGACGGCATCGGCCCGTTCGACCTGCGGTTGTGCGCGCCAGGGCGGCGCACCGTCACGCTCAGCCCGGCCGGCCAAACCCGCGCGACGCACGGCCTCGCCGGCCTGCGCGGCTGCGACCTGGTGATCGCGCTGGGCCGCGACGACCCGCGCGCGGAGGTGCCCGCCAGCGCGCTCGCCGCGCTGCGCAGGGCACACCGGGACGGCGCGACCGTCGCCGCGCTGTGCTCCGGCGCGTTCACCCTGGCCGCAGCCGGCTTGCTGGACGGACGGGCCGCCACGACGCACTGGGCGCTGCTGGACCAGCTCGCCGAGGCCGCGCCGCGCGCCGTCCTGCGGCGGGACGTGCTGTTCACCGAGGACGGCCGGGTGCTCACCTCCGCCGGCGTGGTCGGCGGTCTGGACCTGTGCCTGCACCTGGTGCGCCGCGACCTCGGTGCCGAGGTGGCCGCCACGATGGCGCGCCGGATGGTGATGCCGCCGGTTCGCGAGGGCGGCCAGGCCCAGTACGTGTGGGCACCCGTCCCGGCGCGGCCGGAGCGCGGCGACATCGCGTCCACAATGGACTGGGCGCTGGCCGGGCTGGGCGAGCCGATCTCGGTGCCGGACCTCGCCGCGCACGCCGGCATGAGCGAGCGGGCGTTCCACCGCGCGTTCACCGCCGCCACCGGCACGACACCCGGCAGATGGCTTCTGCTGCAACGGATTCGGCACGCGCAGCGGCTGTTGGAGACGACCGACCTGTCCGTCGAACGGGTCGCGCACCGGTCCGGACTCGGCAGCCCGGCGAACCTGCGCAGGCGGATGCTGGCCGAGATCGGCACCAGCCCTGGCGCCTACCGCCGCACGTTCAACAGTCCACTTCGGACAGTCAGCTAGAACTACAGGGCTACAGCGGGTCGAGCCCGCTCAACCCGTTAGCAAGCCGAAGGGGTCGAGCCCGCTGAACCTTTTAGCGTCGCTAAGGACACATCGAGGTAGGCCCCGCAGTACTAGCGCTGGCCGCCGCGGGTGATCGCGTGCACGACCATGGCCAGCACGCGCACCCGCTCAGCGATCTCGCGGGCCGAGGTCTTGGCGAACACCTTGGACGCCGTGCACACCAGTTCACCACCGCGCACCGACAGGTTGCCGATGTCGTTCTCCACCATCAGCCGCGTCGCCGCCGGGGTGAACAGCCGGTTCACCACCGCCGGATCGCCGTCCTCGATCAGGTACCGCTTGTTGAACTCCGGGTCGGCGGTCCGCGGCGCCGGCTGGTCGGCGAACTTCTGGGACGCGACCGCGAACAGCCGCAGCGGCGGGATCGGCACCGGCAGCCGCAGCGCGAAGACCGTGTGCACCTCGGTCTCCTCGGACCACAACAACCCGGTGCGGACACCGGTGCGCATCCGGAAGTCGAACGCGGTGAACGGCACGCCTTCCTGCACACCGCTGAGCACCCCGAACGCCACCCGCCGGTCGCCGTGCTCGGTGAACGGCGGCACCGGGTACCTGGTGGTCAACTCGGGCACGGAGGCGTCGAACCGCCAGCCCGCCTCGGCGGCGAACCGTTCCCGCTCGGCGTTCTTCGCGGCCTGCCGCTTCTTCACGAACGTTCTCGGCAGTACGAAGGTGAGCACGTTCAGCAATACGTACAGCACCACGATCCCGGCGACCACCAGGACAACGGTCACGGCTCCCCTTCGTTCGCACGGACGGGCGGGCCCACAGTAACGGCGCGTCCCCGGTACCGGGGACGCGCCGTCCGAACCTGCTCAGCCCGAGTAGGTGAGGTTCCTGCCGCTCTCCGGGTCGAACAGCTGCACCTTGTCCGCGTCGAACCAGATGTCCAGTTCCTCGCCCTCGGACGCACCCGAGGCCGCCGACAGCCGGGTCACCAGCGCCATCGCGGTCTCACCAGCGTCGGCGGTACCCGCGTCGGCGGCCAACTCGGCCAGCTCCTGGGACTCGATGTGCCGGCCGTCGACGTTGAAGTACGCGTACTTGTCCGAGCCCATCGACTCGAGCACCTCGACGCGGGACTTGAACACCACACCACCGCCACGCGCGGCGTCGTCGATCAGTCGCGCGTCCTCGAAGTGCTCCGGCCGAACGCCCATGATCACGTCGCGGTTGGCGTTGGCCGCCTCCACGAGTTGGCGCACCCGGTCGGTCAGGGTCACGTCGCCAAGCGGAGAGGTGACCTTGCCGTCGGCGAGCGTGGCCGGCATGAAGTTCATCGCGGGCGATCCGATGAAGCCCGCGACGAACAGGTTCGCCGGGTTGTCGTAGAGGAACTGCGGCGAGCCGATCTGCTGCACGAGCCCGCCGCGCAGCACCACGACCCGGTCGCCGAGGGTCATCGCCTCGGTCTGGTCGTGTGTCACGTAGACGGTCGTGGTGGCGAGCTGCTTCTGCAGCTTGGACACCGAGGTGCGCATCTGCACCCGCAGCTTCGCGTCCAAATTGGACAGTGGCTCGTCCATCAGGAACGCCTTGGGGCTACGCACGATCGCGCGTCCCATGGCCACCCGCTGGCGCTGTCCGCCGGACAGGTTCGCCGGCTTGCGGTCGAGGTGCTGGGTGAGGTCGAGGATCTCGGCGGCCTCGTCCACCTTGGCGCGCACGGTCGCGTCGTCGACCTTCGCCAGCCGCAACGGGAACGCCATGTTCTCGCGCACCGACATGTGCGGGTACAGCGCGTAGGACTGGAACACCATCGCGATGTCGCGGTCCTTCGGCGCCTTCTCGTTCACCCGCTGCCCGTCGATGCGCAGTTCGCCGTCGGAGATGTCCTCCAGTCCGGCGATCATGTTCAGCATCGTGGACTTTCCGCAGCCGGACGGGCCGACCAGGATGATGAATTCCCCGTCGGCGATCTCGATATTCGCCTCGGACACCGCTAGCGCGCCGTCCGGGTATCGCTTGGTCACCTTGTCCAGGACGATCTCGGCCATGGTTCGCTATCCCTTCACGGCTCCGGACGTCAGCCCCGCGACGATGCGACGCTGGAAGAAGAGCACGAAAATGATGATCGGAATGGTGATGATGACCGCGGCTGCGGACGTCGTTCCGGTCGGATCCTCGAAATAGGACGCGCCGGTGAAGAACTGCAGCGCGGCCGGCACGGTTCGCGATTCGTTCGTGGAGGTGAGCGAGATCGCGAACAGGAAGTCGTTCCAGCAGAAGATGAATACCAGGATCGCCGTGGTGAAAACGCCCGGCGCGGCCAGCGGGGCGATCACCTTGCGGAACGCCTGCCCCGGCGTGGCGCCGTCCATCTTCGCCGCCTTCTCCAACTCCCACGGAATCTCGCGGAAGAACGCCGACAACGTGTAGATCGCCAGCGGCAGCGCGAAGGTGATGTACGGCAGGATCAGGCCGGGCCAGGTGTCGAAGAGCCCCAGCGAGCGCTCCATGTCGAACAGCGGAGACACCAGCGACACCTGCGGGAACATCGCGATCATCAGCGAGACGCCGACCAGTATGCGCTTACCAGGAAAGTCGAGCCGCGCGATGGCGTATGCCGCCATGGTGCCCAGCACGACCGCGATCAGCGTGGCGATCAGCGCGATGCCGATCGAGTTGATCAGCGCCTGGATGAAGTCGGTCGTCTTGAAGATGTTGATGTAGTTGTCCCACGTCCATTCGTTGGGAATGAAGCTCTTGTCGGACAACGTGCTCGGAGTCTTGAAGGACAGGGAGACGATCCACAGCACCGGGATGATCGCGTAAGCGATCACCAGGATGTCGATCAGACCCCAGCGGGCCTTCGGTCCCCACCGCGTCCAGATCGACGGGCGGGTCCACTGGTCCTGGTCGGGAGCGGTCTGGATGGCCATCAGCGCCTCCCCTCCTCGTCGCTTCCGGGTGCCGCGGTGCCGAAGAGCTTCACGAAGATGAACGCGATGATCGCCACCGTGATGAAGATCAGCACCGACATGGTCGAGCCGATGCCCAGGTTGAGGCCCTTGATCAGGTTGTTGTACGCCTGTATCGACACCGACGATCGCCCTTGCGAGCCCTGTGTCAGCACGAAGATGTTGTCGAAGATCCGGAACGCGTCCAGCGTGCGGAACAGCAGCGCGACCAGGATCGCCGGCTTCATCACCGGCAGCATCACCTTGACGAACCGCTGCCACGCGCTGGCGCCGTCCATCTGCGCGGCCTTGAGCAGGTCGTCGGGCACCAGCGCCAGGCCGGCCATCAGCAGCAGAGCCATGAACGGCGTGGTCTTCCACACCTCGGCGAGCGTGATGATGCCCATCGAGGACCAGAAGTTGACCAACGGGTCGGTCTGGCCGGCGAACAGATCGGCGAGGTAGCCGGTCTCGCTCTGCCAGGCGTAGCGCCAGGAGAACGCGGCCACCACGGTCACGATGCCGTACGGGATCAGCGCGACCGTGCGCACCAGGCCCCGGCCGACCAGCGTCCTGTGCATGATCAGCGCCAGTGTCATGCCGAGCACCAACTCGATGGCCACCGACACGACGGTCAGCATCATCGTGATGCCGAAGGCCTGCCACCAGTACGGGCTGCCGAGCACGGTGACGTAGTTCTCCAGCCCGACGAACGCCTGCTGATCGGGGAACCGCAGGTCGTAGCGCTGCAGCGACAGCCAGATCGAGTAGATGATCGGCCATCCGGTGACGGCCAGCATGACCAGCGCGGCGGGGGCGCACAGCCACAGTCCGAGCTTGCGCTCGGCCTTCTTGCCCTCGCTCAGTTCGCGCTTGCCGCCGGCCTTGCGCACCGCCGCCTCCGCGCCGACGGCGTTCTGCGTGAGCAGTTCACCGGTCTCGCTCATGGGAGAACCCCCTTGGACTGCAACGCATCCGCGAGTTCCTTGCGCAGTTTTTCGACCACGCCCGGCAGGTCGATGTCCGAGAACGGCGCCAGGTGGGTCTGCAGCACCGTCGACACGTTCTGATAGGCGGGTGTCAGCGGGCGGACGGCCGGGTCCTTCAGCTCCTCGAGAAGCTTCTCCTTCATCGGATACGCCTCGCGCATGGTCTTGGTCTTGCCGCCGATGTCCATCGGCGACTCGTCGGTGTAGATCGACTCGATGGTCGGCGCGAACGCGTCGGCCAGCGCGGAGTACTTCTGGCTTTCCTTGCTGCGCAAGCACAACGCGGCGTCGAACGCCTCCGCCTGGTGCTTGGAGTGCGCGCTCACGGCGAGGTTGAACCCGCCGATCGCGGTCCGGCTCGGCTGGCCGGGGTTGACGCCGGGGTACCGGGCGTACTGGAAGTTCTTCGCCCGCTCCGGGTTGTTCTTCTGGATCGAGGCGTACACGTAGGGCCAGTTCAACTCGAAGGCCGCCTGGCTGCCGGCCGCCTCGAAGCCCTTCTGGACGTTCTCCTCCTTGGCGTTGTCCAGCGAGGGACTGGTGACACCGGCGGTGGCGAGCTTCTTGAGCACCTCGAGGCCCTTGACCGCGCCGGCGTCCATCACCACGGACTTGCCGTCGTCGGAGATGACCTTGCCGTTGGCCGAGGCCACCGCGGAGTTGTAGTGCACGAGCATGCCTTCGTACTGCGCGCCGTGCAGCAGGACCTGGTACGGCAGGTTCATGCTCTTGAGCTTCTGCGCCGCGGCGATCATCTCGTCGAAGGTGGTCGGCACGGCCACGTTGGCCTGCTTGAGCAGCGCCGCGTCGTACCAGAGCAGCTGCACGTTGGTGTTCTTCGTCGCGGCGTAGAGCTTTCCGTTCCACGTGGCGGTGGCCTGCGGACCGGGGAGCACGCCTTCGGAGGCCTGCTGCTTGTTCGCCCCTGTCCACTCGACGATCCACTTCGCCTCGGCGAACTCCGGCACGGACGTCACGTCCAGGCCGAGCAGGTCGACCTCGGTGTCACCCGCGGCCAGCCGGCGAACCATCTGCTCGCGCTGGCCGTCGGCGTCTCGCGGCAGCTTGTGGAAGACGATGTTGTAGCGGTTGCCGGCCTGTGCGTTGCACTTGTCGACGACCTTCTGAAAGCTCTCCTCCGGCGCGAGGTAGAGATTGATCGTCGTGCCGGAGTCCGACCCGCACGCGGTCAGTGCCCCGGCCGCGACGAGCACCGCGCCGGCGATCGCGATCAATCGCCTCTGACCATGTTTTCGTCCGGGGAATCGCTCACCCACGGCGCCCCGCCTCCTTCCGGCTACGCACGCGGCGCCGACGGTCGGGATGGGGTCACACACGTCGGCACCATGGCGTGCTGGACGGTTGCATGTGCGCCAGATCACACACGCAGGACCGAACGTCGAAGAAACTATGCCTGTTGATCACTTGCCGCAAGCGCTGGACGCAACGATTCGAGTACTCCCCCAAGTGGAGGGCGACGCGAATGGGTCAGGCCGTTGCGCCACCCGGACGCATGGCGAGCTTCGCCAGCAGGTCACGGGCCTGCTCGGCGTTTCGCGGTTGACAGAGCACGTCGTAGCGGCCGGCCACGAGTTGGCTGGACGAGGCGAAATCGCGCCGGCCGCGAGTGGTCGCGTAACCGGCGGCGGCGAACACGAGGCCGAACGCCACGCCCGCGCCGAGGCCGACCAGGATCGGCGTGACCGAGCCGCCCTGTGGCGAGAACAGGCCGAGCAGAAGGCCGACGAACAGACCGAACCACGCGCCGGAGGCGGCACCCGTGCCGAGCACCTTGCCCCAGGACAGCCGGCCGATCACCCGCTCGACGAGCATCAGGTCGACGCCGACGATGGTGACCTGCTCGACGGGAAACTCGTTGTCCGCCAAGAAATCCACGGCCCGTTGGGCCTCTTCGTAGTTGTCGTAGGATCCGATCGGCCAGCCGGACGGCCGCGTCGGCAATCTGGGTACCCCCGCACCTCGGCGGGACCCACCCGAGAACGAACCGGTCACTGCTGATCACCTCTCCGCGCGGTCACCTGTCAATCCTGCCACCGCTGCTACCGTCCAGTCTCCTCGAAGGAAGGCGCCGGTGTGTCAGTTCGCGTCCAGCACGTCACGATCGACTGCCAGGACCCGTGGAAGCTCGCCGGGTTCTGGTCGGTGGTCACCGGCTGCGCTTCGATCTCGTGCCGCTGGAGCGCACCCGGGACGACGAGGTCGCGCGGCTGATCGAGGCGGGCGCCACGCTCTTCGACGACCAGCGGCGGCCCAACGGCCGGGGCTGGGTCACGCTCGCCGATCCGGAGGGCAACGAGTTCTGCGTGGAGCCCAGCGACGCCGAGCGGGCTTAGCACGCCGCAAACGCGCGAGTTCCGCGCTCAGACACGGTGAGTCCCGCGCTCACGCAGCACGAACGCGGGACTCACCGGTGCACAGCGCGGGACTCACCGGTGCACAGCGCGGGACTCGCGGTGCCAAGCAGCCGCACCTTAGGGGAACGGGACGCAACCCAGCCCCGGTGACGACGCAACGGCACCATGCGCTGGAAGGCACCCATTACTGGGAAATGCCGGGGAGGCGGTCGAGCCTCGCGGGGGGTCAGCCGCGGGACTTGTACTCGCGCAGCAGTCCGCGGCTGATGATCGTCTTCTGGATCTCGGAGGTACCCTCGCCGATCAGCAGGAACGGCGCCTCACGCATGAGCCGCTCGATCTCGTATTCCTTCGAGTAGCCGTATCCGCCGTGAATCCGGAACGATTCCTGAGTCACCTCGGCGCAGTACTCGGACGCGATCAGCTTCGCCATTCCGGCTTCCACGTCGTTGCGCTCTCCGGAGTCCTTCAGCCGGGCCGCGTTCACCATCATCAAATGCGCGGCCTCGACCTTGGTCGCCATTTCCGCGAGCTTGAACGCGATCGCCTGGTGCTCGGCGATCGCCTTGCCGAACGTGCGGCGCTGCTGCGCGTACTCGACCGCCAGCTCGAACGCCCGAATCGCAATCCCACAGGCCCGCGCGGCCACGTTCACCCGGCCGACCTCGACGCCGTCCATCATCTGCCCGAAGCCCTTACCGGACGCGCCGCCGAGGATCTTGTCCGCGCCGATCCGGAATCCGGAGAACACCGCCTCGGTGGTGTCCACGCCCTTGTACCCCATTTTGTCGATCTTGCCGGGAATGATGAGGCCGGGCAGCACCTCACCGAATCCCTCCGGCTTCTCGACCAGGAACGCGGTCAGGTTCTGGTGTGCCTTCTCCGCACCCTCGTCGGTACGCACCAACACGGCCAGCAGATTCGAGCTGCCGCCGTTGGTGAGCCACATCTTCGCGCCGTCGATGACGTATTCGTCGCCATCGGCCTTGGCGCGCGTCTTGATGCTCGCCACGTCCGACCCGAGATCCGGCTCGGACATCGAGAACGACCCGCGCACGTGGCCGGCCGCCATCTTGGGCAGCAGGCTCCGGCGCTGCTCGTCGGTGCCGTGGTGGCGGATCATGTGCGCCACGATGAAGTGCGTGTTGATCACGCCGGAGACGCTCATCCAGCCGCGCGCGATCTGCTCGACGACCAGCGCGTAGGTCAGCAGCGACTCGCCGAGGCCGCCGTACTCCTCCGGGATGGTGAGGCCGAACAGCCCCATCTCCTTCATCCCGGCCACGATGTCGGACGGGTAGGTGTCCGCGTGCTCCAACGTCTGCGCGTGCGGGATGATCTCCTTGTCCACGAAGTCCCGCACGGTGGCGAGGATCTCCTGCTGGACGTCGGTGAGTCCCGGGGTCTGAGCGAGGCGGGCCATCCGGCGCTCCCTATCGATGTCGGGCGCTGACAAAACGGTTACCGGGCAGTATGCCGCCGTTAACGCTCGTTCGCGTAGTGATGGTGCGCTCCGCCACGTCAGTTCTCGAGCCGCTCTGTTGGCGTGTCCTCCTCCGGCACCCTCGGCGCGGGCGGCTGGCCGTTGTCGCGCGACTCCTCGGCCTTCGCCGACTTGGGCGGCCCAGCGCTCTCCAGGAAGCGCAGCAGCTCGACGGGGAAGGGCAACACGAGCGTGGAGTTCTTCTCCGCGGCCACCTCGACGACGGTCTCCAGCAGGCGCAGTTGCAGCGCGGCGGGGGTGTCGGCCATCTGCGCGGCGGCCTGCGACAGCTTGTAGGACGCCTGCAGCTCGCCGTCGGAGGAGATGATCCGCG
This sequence comes from Herbihabitans rhizosphaerae, assembly GCF_004216555.1. GTDB lineage: Bacteria > Actinomycetota > Actinomycetes > Mycobacteriales > Pseudonocardiaceae > Herbihabitans > Herbihabitans rhizosphaerae. The sequence continues at coordinate 140,880 of NZ_SGWQ01000001.1, forward strand.
CGCGGCGCTCCCGTTCGGCCTCGGCCTGCCGGGACATCGAGCGCTTCATCGACTCGGGCAGCGCGACGTCCTTGATCTCCACCCGGTCGATGTGGATGCCCCAGCCGAGCGCGGGGCTGTCGATCATCACCTCGAGGCCCTGGTTGAGCCGCTCCCGGTTGGACAGCACGTCGTCCAGGTCGCTCTTGCCGATGATCGACCGCAGCGAGGTCTGCGCGACCTGGCTCATCGCCGACCGGTAGTCCTCGACATTGACCGCGGCCGCCACGGGGTCGATCACCTTGAAGTAGAGCACCGCGTCCACCCGGACGGTCACGTTGTCGCGGGTGATGCCCTCCTGGGACGGCACCGGCATGGTGACGATCTGCATGTTGACCTTCTGCAGCCGGTCGGCGACCGGCAACAGGAACGTCAGCCCCGGCTCCCGGACTTGCGGCCGCACCCGGCCGAACCGGTAGATCAGCCCGCGCTCGTACTGCTTGACCACGCGGGCACTCGCGCTCAGATAGATGAGGCCGATCCCGAGGATCGTCAACAGAATGTAGAGAAGGACCATGGCGCGCTCCCGCCCGTACACGGTCGCGTCGCCGCCCGAATCAACGGCGGCGCGGCTCCTGATCCACCTTCCTGATCGATGCTACGCCCGATCGATCAGCTCAGGGGATAGGTCAGCCGGCCGGCTTTGTCGTACTGCGCCACGACCTCCACCACGCTCACGCGGAAGTGGTGGTTGCTGGTGGCCCCTTCCACCAGCACCATCCAGGTGTCGCTCCCACTGTGGTAGACCGTCCGTCCCTGCTGCAGCGTCGGGTGTTGCGGCTGATACAACGCGGCGGTTTCCTTCGCGGCTCCCACGGCGTGCTCATAGGGCATGGCGGCGGACGTATGCGTCACCCTCCACTGCATGTAGTCGCCCCGGTTCGTGTTCTCCTCGATGACGACAGCCCAGTGGCCGGTCACTCGTGTTCTCCCCTCACCCCGCCGCGAACAGCCTAGCGATCCGGACGATCACGGCCAGGTCTGCTGACCGGTGTGATCGAAGTGCGAGATCAACTGGACGACGCTCACGCGGAAATGGAAGGTCTCCGTCGTGCCGGCGATCCGGACCACCCAGTCGTCACCGTGCCGGAAGACGCTCCGCGACCGCACGACTCTCGGGTGCGCCGGGCGATAGCCGTCGGCCACCGCGCCCGCCAACTGAACGGCGTCCGGGTGGCTCACCGGCCCGCTCGTCCAGGAAACGCACCAGTGCCGCCCCTGCGTCGAGCCCCAGACATCGACTGTCTCCTCGATCAGCACGTGCCAGTCGTGCACTCGTCCCCCCGTTGATCACGTCTCCGCATTGGGACGACGGGCGGGGTTCCGGGGTTCCTCGGTCGACGGCTATTGGGCCAGTTCCCGGATGGCGTCGTGCACGGCGAGGATGCGGCGGGCGTTGTCCACGTGCAGGTTCTCGATCATCTTGCCGTCCACGGTGACCACGCCACGGCCCTCGGCACGCGCCGCCTCGAACGCCTCGATGATCTTGCGGGAGGAGTCGACCTCGGCGTCGGCCGGCGCGAACACGCGGTTGCACGGCTCCAGCTGCGTCGGGTGGATCAGCGTCTTGCCGTCGAAGCCGAACTGCCGGCCCTGCACGCACTCCGCCTCGAAGCCTTCGAGGTTCTTCACCTCGTTGTACACACCGTCCAGGATCACCTTGCCGGTGGCGCGCGCGGCGAGCAGCGCCAGGGACAGCCCACCCAGCAGGGGCGCACGGCCGGGCACGTGCTCGGCGTGCAACTCCTTGGCCAGGTCGTTGGTACCCATGACGAGCACGGTCAACCGGTCGCTGGCCCGCGCGATCTCCTCGGCGTGCAGCATGGCGACCGGTGTCTCGACCATGGCCCAGATCGCCGTGTGGTCGGGCGCGCCGGCCGACTCCAGCGCGCTCTCGATCGCGTGCACCTCGGTGGCGGAGTTGACCTTGGGCACCACCACGGCGTCCGGGCCGGCCTGGGCGGCGGCGCGCAGGTCGTCGTCGTGCCACTCGGTGTCGAAACCGTTGACCCGAATGGTCAGCTCGCGCTTGCCGTACTCGCCGGACGCGACGGCCGCGCACACCTTGTCCCGACCGTCCACTTTGGAATCCGGAGCGACCGAGTCCTCGAGATCGAGGATCAGCGCGTCGGCGGCCAGCGTCTTCGCCTTCTCCAGCGCGCGGTCGTTCGCGCCCGGCATGTAGAGCACGGATCGCCTGGGGCGCAAGGAAACCTGGCTCATGCGAGCGCCTCCTTGGTCGCGGCGTCGTAGGCTTCGGCCAGCTCGGGGTCACGGGCGGCGAGCGCGTCGGCCAGTTCGGCGACCACCCGGCACTGCTTCACCGTCGCGTCGTCCTGCATCTTCCCGTCGATCATCACCGCGCCGGTGCCGTCGCCCATGGCGGCGATCACCTTGCGCGCCCAGGCGACCTCGTCCGGCGCCGGCGAGAACACCTTCCTGGCGATCGCGATCTGCTTGGGGTGCAGGCTCCACGCGCCCACGCAGCCGAGCAGGAACGCGTTGCGGAATTGGTCCTCGCACGCCACGACATCGGCGATGTCCCCGAACGGCCCGTAGTACGGCAGGATCCCAGCGGCCGCGCACGCGTCCACCATGCGCGCGACCGTGTAGTGCCACAGGTCCTGCTGGTAGGTGGTGCGGCCCTCGTTCAGGTCCTCGCCGGTCGGGTCGGTGCGCACCAGATAACCCGGATGGCCGCCACCCACTCGTGTGGTCTTCATCCGGCGGCTCGCCGCGAGGTCGGCCGGCCCGAGCGAGATGCCCTGCATGCGCGGCGACGCCTGGGCGATCTCCTCCACGTTGGACACGCCGCTCGCGGTCTCCAGGATCGCGTGCACGAGCAGCGGGCGTTCCAGTCCGGCGCGCGCTTCGAGCTGGGCGAGTAGCCGGTCGACGTGGTGGATGTCCTGCGCGCCCTCGACCTTGGGCACCATGATCACGTCGAGCTTGTCGCCGATCTCGGTGACCAGGGTGATCAGGTCGTCCAACACCCACGGCGAGTCGAGGCTGTTCACCCTGGTCCACAACTGGGTGTCACCGAAATCGGTGGCCTTGGCGATGCGCACCAGCCCGTCGCGGGCGGCCTCCTTGGAGTCGGCCTTGATCGCGTCCTCGAGGTTGCCGAGCACGACGTCGGCCTGTGCGGCCATGTCCGGCACCTTGGCGGCCATCTTCTCGTTGCTCGGGTCGAAGAAGTGGATCATCCGCGACGGGCGGAACGGGATTTCCCGCACCGGGTCCGGCGCGCCCACGGCGAGCGGTGCGAAGAAGTCCTTCGGTGAACGCATGAAAAGCCTCCGTCAGCCAGGGTCTACCGCTGGGTAACCCTAGTGCCGCCCGGCCGGCGCGCACGCCGATGTGGCCTACTCCACGACGGTGTTCTGGTCGTGCAGCACCAGCCAGCGGCCGTGTTCGCGGGTCCAGGTGATGCCGATCATGAGGGTCTGCCGGTAGCCGGCGGCCGGTTCGGAGTACACCGACTCGAACAGCACGGTCGCCGTAGAGCAGCCGTCCACCGCGCGGTGCTTGACCGTGAACGTCTGCGTCCAGTCGGTTCTGGCGAAGAACCGTTCGATGAAGCCGGCGAACGCGGGTTTGCCGACCAGCGTCGAGCCGCCGGGCAGTACTCCCACGACGTCGGGGTGCACCAACGCGTTGAACGCCTTCGCGTCCCGTGCGTCCGTGGTCGCGACATACCGGGCGACGGCGGTGTCGAACTGCCACGCGCAGCCGCGCGCGCCGTCCGGCGCGGCCGACGCCGAGGTGCCGGCGACGGTCGCCGCGCCGGCGGCGAGCACCAGAGCGATCGCGATGTTCCTGGTGGCCATGGTGAGGTCCTTCCTGTCGAGTGGCCGGACCTCACCGCGCCGGACCCGCGAACGGGCAACGATTAGAGGGCGTTCGAATCGTTCCCCGCAGGTACGGGCGCACGTAGGCTCGGCGCGTGATCGTGGCCCGGTTCGACGCCGACAGCCTCGCCAGGGTGCGGCTGTCCCCGTCACCGGTGTGCGAGGCGAACGCGTGGCTGCGGCTGACCGCGTCCGGCGGCCGGCACCCGGTGTTCGGCGATCCCGGGGCGAGCGCGCGATCGGCGCTGCGTGATCCGGACGCGGCACTGGTGGCGGCCGTGCTGCCGAGGTCCGGCCGCGGCTACTCCCCCGACCTGCTGACCCCGAAACCGTTGCGCGGCAAGGGAAAGCAGGTGCTCGGCGATCAGCTCGACCGGATCGCCGCCACCGCACCGGATGTGGTGGCCGACCAGGTCTCGTGGACCGGGCGGCCCATGCCGGCTTCGGTACGGCGGGCGGTCGACGACGGCACGTTCGCCGTCCGCGCGGCCGGCGGGATCATGCGGTTCTGGGCCGCGGCGATCGCGGACGGCTGGACCGAGTTGACCGCCACTATCGACGCCGACCTCGCCGCGCGGGCCGCCACGATGGCCGGCCACGGCGTCGGCGCGATGCTGGATTCGTTGCACGACAACATCTCGTGGGCCGGCGACACGCTCACGGTGCGCTCGGTGTGGCAGGAGGAGTTCCGGCTCGACGGCGTCGAGGTGGTGTGCGCGCCGGCGGTATTGTCGTGGCCGACACTGAGCGTGCAGCTGTGCGACCCGCGCGAGGCGGTGCTGTGCTACCCGGCCGCCGGCGTGGGCGCGTCCCGCCCGGCACCCGACACGGGATCGCTGGACCGGCTGCTCGGCCCGACCAGGGCGGCGCTCCTCGGCGACCTGGACGCGCCACGGTCGACGGCCGACCTGAGCCGCCGCCACCGGCTGTCCGCGCCGACGGTGTCCTACCACCTGGCCGTGCTGCGCAAGGCAGCGCTCGTCGGCAGCCGGCGCGACGGCCAGTACGTCCTGTACCACCGCACCGACGGCGGTACCGATCTGATGCGGAGAGCCACTCGATGACCTGGGAACCCGCGCCCGGCGTGCTGCGACTGCCGTCCGGGCGGTTGGTGCGCGGCCGGGGACTGCGCCGCGGCCTGCCGGACGGCGAGCGTCCCGAGTTCGGGCTGTACCTGCTGGGTAAGGAGCCGCCGCCGGTGGACTGGCCGAGCACATGGGTGCGCTGGCCGGACTTCCGGCTGCCGTCCGATCGCGCGACCGCACGCGAGGTGCTGCTGGACGCGTGGCGGCGGGCCGAACACGAGCGGGTCGAGGTCGCGTGCGGCGGCGGGTACGGGCGCACCGGCACCGCGCTGGCCTGCATCGCCGTACTGGACGGCGTGCCGGCCGGCGAGGCGGTGGCCTACGTGCGCGAGCACTACGCGCACCGCGCGGTGGAGACGCCGTGGCAGCGTCGGTTCGTCGCGCGCTTCTAGAGGTCGCGCACCTGGATCGCGCGCAGCACGGCGATCATGTCGAGATCGCCGTGACCGAGTTCGAGCGCCTCGCCGTACAACGCGTGGCAGGCGTCCAGCAGCGGTGCGGCGATGCCCGCGTGCCGGGCGGCTTCGGCGACCAGCCGGTTGTTCTCCAGCACGTTGGCGATCGAGGCCTGGACCCCGAAGTCGCGGTTCACCAGCTTGTGCGCCTTCACCCGGGACACGTCGCTGGCCATCGGCCCGGCGTCCAGCACCTCCACGAACCGCCGAGGATCGATGCCCTGCTGCTCGGCGAAATGCGCCGCCTCGACCAGACCGGTGACCATCGTGATCAGGAACAGGTTCACCGACAGCTTCATCAGCAGCGCGTTGGGCACCGGGCCGCAGCCGAAGATCTCGTGGCACATCGGCGAGAGCAACGGCCGCACCTGGCGCACCGCGTCGTCCTCGCCGGCGACCATCGCCGCGAGCTGCCCCGACCCGGCCGGAGCGCGCGAGCCGGAGACCGGTGCCTCCACATACCGGCCTCCGGCCGCGCGGACGTCGGCCTCCAACCCCCGTGAATACTCCGCCGACGTCGTTCCCATGTGGACGATCGTGTGCCCGTCGGCCTTGGTGGAGAACCCCGGTGTGCTGCGGCAGAGCACGGTGTCGATGGCCGCGCCGTCGGCGAGCATGAGGATCACGACCTCGGCGCGGCCGAACACCTCCTCCGGGCTCGCCGCGACGGTCGCACCGGCCGCGCGCAGCGGCTCGGTCCGGCGCGTCGTGCGATTCCACACCACCAGCGGTATTTCCGCCCGGGCCATGTTGAGCGCCATCAGCTGGCCCATGACTCCGAGCCCGATGAAACCGACGGGCATCACTTTCTCCGGACGTTTGTCAATCGTTGGACGTGCGAGCGTGGCAGTGGGCCGGACCGAGGGCGACGGTTCGATCCGCTCAGTGGAACGTCGTCCCGCGATCGGACGAGGAGACAGGTATGGATCACCACGGAGAGCGCCCCGCGTCCGGGCGACGAGTGCTGGAGGGCGCACCGTCTGCTCGACCAGTTGATCACCCTGGGCGCGGTGCAGCGGCACGACGGGCACTACCGCATCGGCCCGAGGATGTTCGGCTTCGGCCAGGCGTGGTCGGCCGGAGCCACCCTGCGTGCCGCGGCGAAACTCCCGCTGCGGCAACTGTCCTCGGCGATCCGCGGCGCGCCGTGCCGAAGGTGTACTCGACGCCCGAATGGCGGCGCCTGGTCACCGATGTGCGCGACCGGGACGGCACGATGGTCAACTTCGGGTGCCCGCACGTGCCGGAGATCTCCAACGTCGCGGCACCGGTGCGCACCCCGTCCGGCGAGGTGGTCGCGTCGGTGAGCGCCCGGGTGCTGGACGGCCGGCGACTGTCGTCGATGGTGCCCGCCGTCGAGCGGACCGCGCGCCTGGTCACGGCGAACCTGGCCCGGCTGGCCGTGATCGCCCCGGCGCACCGGGGCGGTCGCGGCTAGCCTGATCATGTGGGTGGTGTGACCAGGGTCTTCGTGGCGCAGCTCGCCAGGCTCGGGGTGTTCGGCCCGGACGGCGAGTCCATCGGGCGAGTTCGGGACGTCGTCGTGGGCCTGCGACTGGACCGGCAGCCGCCCAAGGCGCTCGGCATCGTCGTGGAGCTGGCCACCCGCAGGCGGATCTTCGTGCCGATGCTGCGGGTCACCTCGATCGAGCCGACCGGCGTCACGCTGGCCACCGGTTCGGTCAACCTGCGCGCGTTCCACCAGCGGCCCAACGAGGTGCTGGTGCTCGGCCAGATGCTCGACGCGCGGGTGACCGTCGGCGACTCGGACGTCGTGGTGATGGACGCCGCCATGGAGCCGACCCGCACCCGCGACTGGGTGATCGCGCGGGTCGCGGTGCGCGAGCGGACCGGACGGCTGAGCCGGCGCGGCCCGGTGCAGGTGCTGCGCTGGGACGAGATCAGCGGGCTCGGCATCGCGGAGCTGACCGAGACACGGCAGGACGCGCGGGCACTGCTGGTCGTCTACGACCGGCTGCGCGCCACGGACGTGGCGGCGGCACTGCGCGATCTCCCCGCGAAGCGCCGCTACGAGGTGGCCGACGCGATGGACGACGAGCGGCTCGCCGACGTGATCGAGGAGCTGCCGGAGGAGGATCAGAAGGACCTGCTGTCGCACCTGGACGACGAGCGCGCGGCCGACATCCTCGAGGCGATGGACCCCGACGACGCGGCCGACCTGCTCGCCGAACTGTCCGAAGTGGACAAAGACCGGCTGCTGGAGCTGATGGAGCCGGAGGAGTCCGAACCGGTGCGCCGGCTGCTGGAGTACTCCAAGGACACCGCGGGCGGCCTGATGACCCCGGAGCCGATCGTGCTCGCGCCGGACGCCACGATCGCCGAGGCGCTGGCCCGGGTGCGCAACCCCGACATCACCCCGGCGCTGGCCAGCCTGGTGTTCGTGTGCCGCCCGCCGTCGGCCACCCCGACCGGTCGCTACCTCGGCTGCGTGCACATTCAGCGGCTGCTGCGCGAACCGCCGTCGGATCTGGTCGCCGGTGTGGTGGACACGCAGCTGGCGAGCCTTCGCCCGAACGCCACGCTCACCGAGGTGACCCGGTTCTTCGCGGCGTACAACCTGGTGTGCGGTCCGGTGGTGGACGACGAGGACCACCTGCTCGGCGCGATCACCGGCGACGACCTGCTCGACCACCTGCTGCCCGAGGGCTGGCGGGAGAGCGGGCTGCGCGAGGCGGGAGGTGAGCGGCTCGATGCCTGACCCACCGTCCCGGCGCCGGCTGGATCAGCCGCGCTCCCCGCGCCGGCTGAGCTTCGACGTGGACCCGGAGGCGTTCGGCCGCTTCTCCGAGCGGCTGGCCCGATTCCTCGGCACCGGCAAGTTCCTGTTCTGGCAGACGCTGATCGTGATCATCTGGATCACGCTGAACCTGGTCGCCGTGTCGCTGCGGTGGGACCCGTATCCGTTCATCCTGCTGAACCTGGCGTTCTCCACGCAGGCCGCCTACGCCGCGCCGCTGATCCTGCTCGCGCAGAACCGGCAGGACGACCGCGACCGGGTGTCGCTGGAGGAGGACCGGGCACGCGCCGCGCAGACCAAGGCGGACACCGAGTACCTGGCCCGCGAGCTGGCCGCGCTGCGCATCGCGGTCGGCGAGGTGGCCAGCCGGGACTACCTGCGCACCGAGCTGGACAAGCTGCGCAAGGACCTGAAAGTCAAGCGCCGCAAGGCATCCCAGCCGTCCGCCGAGGCCGTCAAGAACGATCGGCGCTGGGATGACACACCCGGCTGAGTGCGCACTACTTGATCAGCACGCCGTCCAGTAGCAGATCGCGCAGCAGCAGGTGGATCGCCGGGGCGGTCTCCCGGTCGCCGCCGTACTCGCTCGCGGTGACCCGGCGCAGCGCCGCGATCTCCGCGCCCGGCGCCGGTTCGCCGTCCAGCTCGCCGTCGTAACAGACCAGCTCGACGGTCGCGCCGTCACCCTCGCCGTACGCCGGCGCGCGATACGTCCGCCGGAAGCGGGCGGTGCGCAGCCCGACGCCCAATTCCTCGGTGACCTCGCGGTGCGGCGCCTGCTCGTCCACGACGTTCACCAGGCCGACCGCGCGGACGTGCCGGCTCACTGGTCGACCTGCTGATCGGCGAGCCGGCCGCAGAGCTCGCCGACCACCCGCAGCTCCTCCTCGGACAGCGCGCTGACGAAGTGGCGGGTGACACCGGCGAGGTGCGTGCTGGACGCGGCGCGCAGCGTGTCGAACCCGGTGGACGTGAGCCTCGCCACCACGCCGCGCCCGTCCTCGTCCACCCGCTCCCGGACCACCAGCCCGTCGCGCTCCATCCGGTCGACCAGGCGGGTGACACCCGATCGGGACAGGAGCACCAGCCCGGCCAGTTCGGCCATGCGCAGGCGGTGTTCCGGCGCCTCTACGAGCTGCACCAGGACGTCGTAGGCGCCGAGTGAAAGTCCTTGCTCAGCAAGGAGTTCCGCCTCGAGGCAGCGGGTTATCCGCGCGTGTGCGCGAAGGAACTTCCGCCACGCGTCCAGCTGAACCCCCGTCGGTGTGGCTGCGGTGTGCGACTGTGGCACATCGGCTGATGTTACGGAATGGCTGCGATCACGCACACTCTGGGTATGTCCTCCCGAGATCCGGGGCTATCCGACTTCCGTAGCATGGGAGCCGTGACCACCACAGAGTCGACCACAGCACCGGACGTCGAGGCGATCCGCAAGGCGCTCGCCAGCGTGAACGACCCGGAGATCAACAAGCCGATCACCGACCTCGGCATGGTGAAGGACGTCTCCGTGGCCGACGGCGGTGTGGTGACCGTCGCGGTGTACCTGACCATCGCCGGCTGTCCGCTGCGCGACAAGATCACCAAGGACGTGACCGCCGCGGTGTCCGCCGTCGCGGGCGTGCGCGACGTGCGGGTCGAGCTCGACGTGATGAGCGACGAGCAGCGCACCGAGCTGCGCAAGTCGCTGCGCGGCGACGCCGAGGAGCCGAAGATCCCGTTCGCCGAGCCGGGCTCGCTGACGCGGGTGTACTGCGTCGCGTCCGGCAAGGGCGGTGTCGGCAAGTCCAGCGTGACGGTGAACCTGGCCGTCGCGATGGCCGAGCGCGGGCTGTCGGTCGGCGTGGTGGACGCGGACATCTACGGGCACTCGGTGCCACGCATGCTCGGCACGACCGAGAAGCCGACCAAGGTCGAGAAGATGATCATGCCGCCGCAGGCGCACGGCGTGAAGGTGATCTCGATCGGCATGTTCACGCCGGGCAACACCCCGGTGGTGTGGCGCGGGCCGATGCTGCACCGCGCGCTGCAGCAGTTCCTCGCCGACGTGTTCTGGGGCGACCTGGACGTGCTGCTGCTGGACCTGCCGCCGGGCACCGGCGACATCGCGATCTCGGTGGCGCAGCTGATCCCGAACGCGGAGATCCTGGTCGTCACCACGCCGCAGCAGGCCGCCGCCGAGGTGGCCGAGCGGGCCGGCGCGATCGCCCTGCAGACTCGGCAGCGGATCGCCGGCGTGATCGAGAACATGTCGTGGATGGAGCTGCCGGACGGCACCCGGATGGACGTGTTCGGCACCGGCGGCGGGCAGGTCGTCGCGGACTCGCTGACCCGCGCGGTCGGCTCGGACGTGCCGCTGCTCGGTCAGGTGCCGCTGGATCCCCGGCTGCGTGAGTCGGGCGACGACGGCACGCCACTGGTCACGCACGAGCCGACCGCCCCCGCGTCCGTGGTGCTGCGCGAGGTCGCCGGCAGGCTGTCCCAGCGCGCCCGCGGTCTGGCCGGCCGCATGCTCAACGTGTCCCCTGCGGGCCGCTGACCCGCACCAACGCCGATGACAGCGAAATGACAGTGCTGTCTGGTTAGGTCTTCACGCCGGCAGGTCCCGCCCTGGGGAGGAGTGGGACGGCGGGCCGGGGATGCGCGTGCAGGGGAGGCGCTCGCATCCCCGCCCGGCCGGCCTCTGGTGATTCTCACGTTGACAACCGCTCCAACGCCCTTGGCGTACTTTAGCCCGCTAAAGTACGCGCGGAAGCTCACGGAGGGTGAAGGGCGCCGCGTCGCACGCGTCGGGTTGTCAGGCCGAAAGTTGTTGCGGCGCAACAACTCTTCCCTCGGCATCATGAATGTCGCTGATCACGCTGGGCTACATATGCGCGTCGTTTGACAACCGCGGCGGCTCATGCGTGCGTACTTTAGCCCGCTAAAGTCCGTCGGCGATCACAAAAGCGCAGGTCAACGACGTGCAGGCGAGCGGCCAGAACGTGAAGAGTGTTGCAGGTGGGCGCGAGTGCGGCGGCGGGTCACACTCACGGTGAAGTTGATCGGCGCGTCAGGTCGCGTCCGGGTCGAACGGGGGCTTCTCGCCCTTGGTCAGCGGCGGGCTGTCCGAGGTGGGCGCGGCCGGCGCCGGCGCGGCCGGATCGGTGTACCCGTTGGCCTTGTAGCCGCCGTTGCCCGGCTTGTTCCAGTCGTCGTCCAGCAGGTGCTGGCTGACCGCGCGCTTCGGGTCGAAGTTCCGCAGGCCCTGCAGGTCCTGCAGCGGCTTGCGCAGCTCGTCGTACTCCGGGCCCAGTTCCGTACGCAGCTGCTCACGCGCGCCGGTGGCGTACTGGCGGACCTTGCGCACGTTGCGGCCGAGCCACGCGGCGGCCGACGGCAGCCGCTCCGGCCCCAGGATGAAGAGCCCGGCGACCACGATCACCAGGATCTCGGCCCACCCGATGCTGTCGAACATGCAGCGCACACCTCCGCTGCCAGCCTAGCCAAAGTCAGTCGGATTGGAGGGTGACCTGGACGGTCAACTGGCTGCCCTGGCGGGCGAGTTGCACGGGGACCGTCGCCCCGATGGCGTGCTGGCGAACGGCGACGGTCAACTCGGCCGCGTTGCGCACCGTCCGGTCGCCGATCTTGGTGATCACGTCGTCCTGCTGGATGCCGGCCTTCGCACCGGCGCTGTCCGCCTGGACGTTCACCACCAGCGCGCCCTCGGAGGTCTCCGCGGACACCGATCGCGCGTTCACGCCCAGATCGGCGTGCTGCACCTTGCCGGTCTGGATCAGCGACTCGGCGATGCGCTTGACCGCGTTCACCGGGATCGCGAAGCCGAGGCCGATCGAGCCGTCGTTGCCCTCGCTGGAGCGGATCGAGGAGTTGATGCCGACCAGCGCACCGGTGGAGTCGACCAGCGCGCCGCCCGAGTTGCCCTTGTTGATCGCCGCGTCGGTCTGGATCGCGTCGTAGCTGATCGGCGGCTCGCCGTTGTCGCCGGCGGCGGTGACCGGACGGTGCAGCGCGCTGACGATGCCCTCGGTGACCGTGTCGGCCAGGCCCAGCGGCGATCCGATGGCGACCACCGTGTCGCCGACCTTGAGGCTGTCGGAGTTGCCCAGCTGCACCACGGTCGGGTTGGTGACCTCGACCTTCACCACGGCGAGGTCGGTCTTCGGGTCACGACCGACCACGCGGGCCGGTGCGCGGGTGCCGTCGTTGAACACGGCGGTGATCTTGGCGCTGGTGTCCCGGGAGGCCGGCGCGACCACGTGGTCGTTGGTGACGATGTACCCGCCCGCCTGGATCACCACGCCGGAGCCGACACCGGCGAGCTGGTTGCCCCGCACCTCGATGGACACCACGCCTCGGGTGACCCGGCCGGCGATCTCGGCGATCGAACCGGCCTGGCGCTCCTTGCCCGGCGACACCTCGGACAGCGTGACCGAGCCGTCGGTGAGGTCCTCGCCCTGGTTGGCCAGGAACCAGCCGGCGACCCCGCCCACGGTGCCGATCAGCAGCGCCACCAGGCCGAGCACGCCCAGCGCGAGCGGCTTGACGGTCCGGCCGAACAGCACCTGGGACAGGCTCAGCATCGAGCCCGGAGTGGTCGGCTTGGACTTCTTCTCGTCGTCGGAGTCCTCCGGCCCGACGGCCGGCGGGCCGATCATGGCGCCGGCGCCCGGGTCGCGCCACGGGTTCGGCTCGTCGCCCTTGCCGGCCCACAGCGGGTCGTCCTTGCCGTCGTCGGGCGGCGCGGCGTCCGGCGGGCGCTGTAGCACGGTGTCGGGCTGGCCGGGTGGCCGACCGAACGCGCTCACCAGCGCCTCGGCCGGCGGCGGGGCCATGCCGAGCGAGCGCTGGCCGATGCGGGGGCCGCCGGTACCGCCCGGCGGCGGTGCGAACGCGGAGTCGACGCCGCCCGGCCGGCCGAACACGGCGGCCTGTGCCGGGTCAACGGGCGTGCGGGTGATCGGGCGCGGGCCGAGCCTGTGCTCGGGCGCGCGCTCGTCACCGTTGCCGTTGTTGGACTGCTCGCTCATCGCTCCCCGGGTGTCCGACGCCAAACTCCCAGGCACAAGGGTGCCTGGGAGCCGGTGAAGTGGGTGTTACCGGCCGGCTGGGACGGCGGGTACGAGCGCCGGCGAGCTGGTAGGTGCCGGCGGCGCAGGGGACTGCTGGTGGCCGCCGAAGCGGGCGTTCAGGTCGCCGGTGATCGCGGGACGGCCCTGCTCCTGCGGCTCCTCGCCGCTGCCCGGCAGGGCCAGCGCGAGCGCGCCGATCATGAGGCCGGACACGACGACGCCGGCTCCGGCGCGCCTGCCCATGCCACCCGCACGGCCGAGGACCGTGCTGCCCTCCCCCAGCTTCGGCGACGAGCCGAGCGGGGCGCTGGTGCCGAGTGGGGCGTCCTTGGCCAGGGCGGCGGCCCGGTCGGGTCGCTGCACGACGACCATCTGGCCGTCGGCGGTCATGGCGAGCCCGTCCGGCGAGGACGGAAGATCACAGCTCTGCGGGATCGCCCGCAGGTTGGCCAGCAGGCCGGCCGGAAGAGACGGTGCGTCGGCCGAGCGAACGGCGGAGCGCGCGGTGCGCTGCGCCTTGATCTCGGCGGCACACGCCGGACAGCGCGCGGCGTGCGTGGCGACGCGCTCGGTGACCGTGGCGGACAGTTCGCCGTCGACGAATGCCACCACGGCATCCGGAAGCAGGTGTTGCTCGGAGAAGCTCCACCCGCGCAGCTCGGTCATACCGAACCCTCCCGTGCCAACTCTCGCCGCCGCTCCAGCGACGCCCGCAGCGCCTGCCTGCCGCGGTGGATCCTGCTGCGCACAGTACCGAGTTTCACTCCGAGGGTGGCACCGATCTCCTCATATGACAGACCTTCGACGTCACACAGCACGACCGCGGCGCGGAACTCGGGCGGCAGTTCGTCGAGCGCGGCCTGCAGGTCCGGGTCCAGGTGGGTGGCCGCGTACACCTGCTCGGGGCTCGGGTCGTCGCCCACGATGCGGTCGGTGTCCTCGGGCAGGCCCTCCATGCGCAGCCGGGAGCGGCGGCGCACCATGTCCAGGAACAGGTTCGTGGTGATCCGGTGCAGCCAGCCCTCGAACGTGCCGGGCTTGTACGACGCGAGCGAGCGGAACACCCGGATGAACGTCTCCTGGGTGAGGTCCTCGGCGTCGTGCGCGTTGCCGGACAGCCGGTACGCCAGGCGATACACGCGGTCGGCGTGTTCGCGCACCACCTCGTCCCACGACGGCGGTGTCCAGCTGGTCTGCTCGGCGAGCTCGACCGGCTGTGGCTGCGTCTGGGGCTCCTCGTGTGTTCCAGTGGAACTCTGCGTCGAGGTCTGCATCGGGTGGGTACGCACCTCCTGGCGACGATCGTGTCTGCCGGAGTCAACGTTCGGATCGGTCACTGTGTTCCCCTGTCCCCCGATTGTCCCGAGTGTGCGCTGTCGAGCCTCAAATATGGCCGCCCGTGATGTGACCGTAGTGAGAGCTTGCTGAGATGCGCCTGAGAGTTTCATCGCGGGCACCACACGTCACGTTTCGGCAGGTCACCGCGCACCAGGAAGGTGGTGGCGGTCACGGTCGCGCAGGCGTTGCCGGTGTGCGGATAGACGCCGTGCCCACCCTGGTCGACGGTGACCAGCCGGGCCCGCTCGCCGAGTGCGGCGCGCATGGCGACCGCGCCCGAGTGCGGTGTGGCCGGGTCGCGCAGGTTCTGCGTCAGCAGCACGTTGCTCGGGCCGTTGTCGGTGATCTTCATCACCAGCTCGGCCGGCTTGGCCGGCCAGAACGCGCACGGCCAGATGTTGGACGGCAGGCCGTTGGTGATCGGATGGCGCAGCCGGTCGACGTGCACCTGGACCTGGTGCAGCGCGACGTTGTCCGGCCAGCCCGCGTCACCGCACACGATCGCCCACAACGGGGCGCCGAACGGCAGCTTGCCGCCCGGCCCCGGCGGGGTCTCGCCGCGCTTGACCGCCTGCCACAGCTTCGCCGTGCCGTCGAACGCGCGGTCGCTGTAGAGCCCGTACCGGGTCGCGGCGCGGAAGGAGTTGCCGGGCATCGGGACCGGGCGCGCGTCGAGTTGGGCGGCAAGTCCGAGGTAGGTGTCGCGCACGGCCCGCCGGGTGGCGCCGAGCCCGTACTCGGCGTGCCGGCCCGCGAGCCAGTCCGCGAACTCGTCGAACCGCTCCTCGGGCGCCGGCCCCCAGTCGCGCCAGCCCTCCCGCCAGATCTTGTTCGGGTCGAACACGCTGTCCAGCACGATCCGGTCGGAGCGCTCGGGGAACAGCGTCGTGTACACCGCGCCGAGGTAGGAGCCGTAGGAGACGCCGAGGTAGGAGATCTTCTGCTCGCCGAGTGCGGTCCTGATCAGGTCCATGTCGCGGGCGGTGTTGGCGGTGATGTGCGGCAGCAGGTCGCCGTGGTGGCGGCCGCACTGCTCGGCGACCTGGCGGGAGTAGGCGACCGACGCGGCGATGTCACCGTCGGGCGCCGGATACGGGAACAGCTTCGTCGGGTCGAGCTGCTCAGGGGTGAGCTGACAGTGGACCGGCGTGCTGCGGCCGACGCCACGCGGGTCGAAGCCGATCAGGTCGTAGCTGTCGGTCAACTCGCGCGGCGCCGTCGCGGCGATCGTGAGCGGCAGGTCGAGCCCGGGGACGCTGGGGCCGCCGGGGTTGAGCAGCAGCACGCCGCGCCGCCGGGCCGGGTCGGCGGCCTTGAGTCGGGACACCGCGACCTCGATCGTCGGGCCGTCCGGCGCGCGATGGTCACGCGGCACGGTGAGCGTGGCGCACTCCAGCGCGAGCCCGTCCGGGCAGGCGTGCCAGGTGATCGGGTCACTCGTGCTCGGGGCCGCCACCGCCAGCGGGACCACGATGGCCGTCGCGATCAGCGAGGCGAGGACGCCGGCCGCGAGATGTCTGCGTCGCACGTATTCCTCCAGGTTCCGGCGATGTCGAGCACGACTCTCCCGGTTCCGGACACGGCGATCACTGGGCCTGGCACCCGGCCTCGGGTAGGGCGATCACCCGTTTCTCCGTGGGGTTGCGCCGATTGCGGAGCGCATCCCGCTAATCTCGCACTCCGTGACGTCCGAAACGCCGACACCAGGTGCGGCCGAGCTGCGTGAGTACGTCGAGGGCTACCTGCCCGAAGACGACACGCTGACCGGCGCGCGGGCACGCGCGTCGGAGCTGGGCTGTCGGCCGGTCGAGCCGAGCACCGGCGCCGCGCTGCGGTTCCTGTCCGTGGTGCTCGGCGCGCGGGCGGTGGTGGAGGTCGGCACCGGCGCCGGGGTGAGCGGGCTGTACCTGCTGCGCGGCATGGCCCCCGACGGCGTGCTCACCTCGATCGACGTGGAGCCGGAGCACCAGCGTGCGGCGAAGCGGGCGTTCACCGAGGACAGCGTGCCGCCAGGGCGAACCCGGTTGATCATGGGTCGGGCGCTGGACGTGCTGCCGCGGCTCACCGACGGCGGCTATGACCTGCTGTTCGTGGACGCGGCGCGGCCGGAGTACCCGAGCTATCACGAGCAAGGCGTGCGGCTGTTGCGGCCGGGCGGCGTGATGGTGTTCGACAACGTGCTGTGGCAGGCCAAGCTGATCGACCCGGCGCGGCGCGATCCGGAGACCACGGCGCTGCGCGAGCTGGCCCGCGCGGTGCGCGACGACAAGCGGCTGGTGCCCGTGCTGCTCCCGCTCGGCGAGGGCCTGCTGGCGGCCGCGCGCGTCTAACCGTCGTTGGTCGCGACCCAGCCGCCGAGTGACACGGCCGCGGCGACGCCGAACAGCATGGTCACCCAGCCGCCAGCGGTCGCGGTCTCATCGGACCACCACCAGCCCCAGAACACCCCGGCGACGAGCACGAACGGGAACATCACGACCACGCCCGCCGCGAAGGCGGCACCGAGCTTGAGGCCGGACCCGCCGTGCTGGCCGGCGTCGCCGACCGGCGACATGTGCCACATGCCCTGGTACTGCCCCGGCTGCTCTGGCGATGGCTCGGCGGGCGTGTGGTCATCCACATCTCAAGCGTACTCAGCCGACCCCGCTAGCGAGGCCGTTCTTCAACTCCGATCGCATGGCCGACTCCGGCGATCAGACCGAGCACCGCGAGCACGCAGGCGCCGGCCCGCAGGAGCCAGCCGAGCACGCCGACAAGCCCGAGTACGCCCGGCGCTTGGGGCGGCGGCGAACTCGAGTCGACCAGGCGCCCCAGTTCACCGAAAATGCCGAGCCCGATCCCGATCAGGAACATCACCACAGCGGCGCCGACAGAGCCGGCGGCGACGGCGAGTCCGTAGCGGGGATTGGGTTTCCGTGTCACGGCTCCCAGCTCATCGAACCCCTGCGGCCGGCGACAGCGTGAAACTACTCGACGCGGGCACTTTCCGAGTATGACTCTCCTGTGTCGCCGAAGCTGATCGCCGAGCACAACGAAGGCAGCTAGCTCGCCGGCCTGTGCCGTACCCTCAAGGCGGAGAGATCGACTCCGCGAAGAGGTCCCCGGTGGTGGCAGAGTCGCATTCGGAGATCGGCCGCAGACTGCGGCAGGTCCGGCACGCTCGTGGCAAGTCGTTGACCGTGATCTCAGGTCTGGCCGGGATATCGCCGTCGTATCTGTCGCGGCTTGAGAGCGGGGAGCGGGCGCTCGATCGCCGCTCTCTGATCGTCGCGCTGGCGAACGCACTGGAAGTCGCGCCGAGCGAGATCACCACCATGGCCATGACGACGCCCGGCGAACTGGATGAAGATCGCTCGCTGAACGCGGTGCGGCTCGCGTTGGTGTCGGTGGCGATGGGCGAGCCGCGGGGCGTCGTTCTGCCCATCGACGCTCTTGCCGCACGGGTGACCGAAGTCCTTACCGCACAACGGGACTGTCGGTACGCCGATGTCGGCGAGGCTCTGCCGGGGCTGATCCGGGACCTGCACACAACCGCCGCCGACGGCAGGAATCGGCGCGAGCTGCTGCACCTGCTCGCTCTGACCCATGTGCAGGGCACGCAGGCGTGGTTGATGGACATCGGAGCGTCGGTCGACCTCGCGTGGCAGGCGGCGTCGCTGGCGAAGGTTGCCGCCGAGGAACTCGACGCCCCGATGACGCGGGCGGTCAGCGCCTTCGGCACCGCGTTCGGTCTGCTCGGTGCGGGAGCGTTCGACCTGGCGAACGAGACCCTGGCCGCGACCGAGGTCGGCACCGACAGCAGCGAAGCCATGCAGGTGACGGGGATGCTGACGTTGGCCACATCGCTCGTCGCGGCGTCCAACGGTAATCAGACCGAACGGGCGGCGGCACTCGATCATGCTGCCGAGCTGGCCGAGCGCACCGGGGACGGCAACGCGCTGTGGTTCGGGTTCGGCCCATCCAACGTGGGCGTATGGCGTATGAGCGTCGCGCTCGAAGCCGGGGAGCACGCCGAGGCAGCCCGAATCGCCACGACCGTCGACCCGGCAGCGCTGCCGTCGCCTACCCGGCAGTCCGCCTACTGGCGGGAGTACGGCCGGGCGCTGGCCCGACTGCCACGGCGCCAGGACGAAGCGGTGCTGATGATCCGGCGTGCGGAGCAGATCTCCCCGGCCCGCGTGCACCGCAACCCGTTCATGCGGTCGGTGATCGCCGAACTGCTGGCGAAGGCCAAGCGAGACGCGGTTGGTCGGGAACTGCGAGGGATCGCGTACCGCGCTGGGCTTCCGGTGTAGCCCGTTCGGGGGCCTTTGCCACAGTGGCAACGTCGGTTCGATGATCGTTTCTAGCGTCGGACCCTATGAACAGACACCGAGCCCACCGCAGAGTTCACCTGTGCAACGTCCCCGGCTGCACGTCCGTCCACAACCCGCTGCACACCGGCCCGACCGTTCAACTGCGCGACGACGCCCCTTGGCCCCTGCTCGAACGCCTCCGGCATCTGCCTGCCCCGGCCAGCCACCCCGAGGCCGGCGATGTCTGACCCGCACGTCGCCACGCCCGAAGACGTCGATCTCCTCACCGTGCTGTCCCGGCTGCGGGCCCTGCTCGGCGACATCGCACAACGGATCGTCGTGGAGCCGATCCCTGACAAGGATTGGCACCGGCTCGCCGAAATCCTTGCGCGCACGGCGCGGCTCGTCCGTCAGCAGATCGTCGTCAACACCGATCTCGAACTCGGGGATTCGGGTGGACGATGACGCCGAAGTCACGATGACGAAGCTGATAACCTTGCTCAACGAGGTCGTGATTGAGCGCCGCAATGCCGAGTCAATCCTCTTGGACGACTGGTTCAAGCTCGCCGGCCTACTCGAAAAGACGTCCAAGTTTGTGCGAGCGCAAATTGTCGCCACGATCGAGGGGCCTAAAGATAGGGCCCGGCCCTGCGACTGAATCGCATCCGACATTCCCGGGTCAACAGACGGCTGTGATAGAACGGATTGCCGTGGACACCGTTGAACTCCCACCCATACCAGACCGCGACACCGGGGAGCCGCGCCCGCCGGCGGCTCCCCTTCAGTCGAGCGGCCGCACATCCGAGCCAGGCGAGAAGCGGCGCGCCCCACAACCTCCCGAAGGCGAAGGGCCAATAATCGAATACTACGTTTCGTCTCGTCGTAGCAAGCTGCAAGGAGCTCTCTTGTATGCGGCGATAGCCATCGTGTTCCTCATTCTCAAGGACTGGGGATTCGCTTGGATGATCGAAATGCGGTCACTATGGATTGCAGTAGTGCTAATGGGCGGGCTCGGCTATCTGGCGGCGTCCAGTTTTGAGATGTCCGCAGGGAGCGATTGGTATAGAGAACACGACAACTACGTCAAGATCTATGAGCTCACCACGGTCGAGGTAACGAAACGCGTCGGCAGTTGGGGTCTCAAGCTTGTCGACAAGAACGGGCGCTCTGTGGAGCCAGGTCTGACGGCAGCTCAATTGAACCCCAAGCTGTGGGACCTCGTCTACAACGGCATCTTGCACTCCGTGTGCGACGGCGCCGAAGTCAACTACAGAGCAGTCAAAATGCTCCAACTCGAACGCATCGGACAGTAGCCCGCGATCACTCCACTCGGACGCCTTTGCCGAGGACGGTGACGCCGCCGGCGCTGACGGTGAAGCGGCCGCGGTCCTCGGCGTGGTCGACGCCGACGGTGGCGCCCGGCTCGACCACCACGTTCTTGTCCAGGATCGCCTTGCGCACCACGGCGTTCTTGCCGATCCGCACGCCGGGCAGCAGCACCGCGCCCTCGACCAGCGCGCCGTCGTCCACCATCACGTCCGCGCTGATCACCGAGTCGCGCACGGTCGCGCCGGAGATGATCGTGCCGGGGCCGACGATCGACTCCAATGCCGTGCCGGAGTTCACGAACTTGGCCGGCGGCAGCGGCGGCGTCGCCGTGCGGATCGGCCAGCGCTGGTTGTACAGGTTGAAGATCGGGTGCACGGACACCAGATCCAGGTGCGCGTCGTAGTACGCGTCCAGCGTCCCGACGTCACGCCAGTACCCCCGATCGCGCTCGGTCTCGCCCGGCACGGCGTTGTCGTCGAAGTCGTACACGTTCGCAATGCCCGCGTCGACGAGCATCGGGATGATGTCGCCGCCCATGTCGTGCATCGACTCCGGATCGGCGGCGTCCGCACGCAACGCTTCCAGCAGCACCTCGGTGCGGAACACGTAGTTGCCCATCGACGCGAAGGTGACCTCCGGATCGTCGGGCACGTGCGGCGGCTGGTCCGGCTTCTCCAGGAATCGGGTGATCTTGCCGGAGGCGTCGGAGTCAATACAGCCGAACGCCTTCGCCTCGGCGCGCGGCACCCGGATGCCGGCCACGGTCACGCCGGCGTGGGAGTCCACGTGGGACTCGATCATCTGCGCCGCGTCCATCCGGTACACGTGGTCGGCGCCGAACACCGCGATGTGGTCGGGCTTCTCGTCGTGCACCAGGTTCAGCGACTGGAAGATCGCGTCCGCGCTGCCGGTGTACCAGCGCGGGCCGAGCCGCTGTTGCGCCGGAACCGGGGTGATGTACTGACCGAGCACGCTGGACAGCCGCCACGTGGTGGAGATGTGCCGGTCCAGCGAGTGCGACTTGTACTGGGTGAGCACGCAGAGCTGGTGAAAACCCGCGTTGACCAGGTTGGACAGCACGAAGTCGATCAGCCGGTAGTTGCCCCCGAACGGGACAGCGGGCTTCGCCCGGTCGGCCGTCAGCGGCCAGAGCCGCTTTCCCTCGCCGCCGGCGAGCACCATCCCGAGCACGTGAGGCTGCACCCGCACGATTGTCGAGGATAGTGACCACGACCCTGGATCCGCACTACCGTCGGGTACGTGCGGATCGGGTTGCTCACGCGCGAGTACCCGCCGGAGGTGTACGGCGGGGCGGGCGTGCACGTCGATCACCTGGTCGCCTGTCTGCGCGAGTTGATCGAGGTGGAGGTGCATTGCTTCGGCTCGCCGCGCGGTGCGCACGGGGTGCACGCGCACGCCGCCGACGCCGCGCTGATCGACGCCAACGCGGCGCTGCGCACCCTGTCGGTGGACCTGTCGATAACCGCCGCCACGGGTGATGTCGACCTGGTCCACTCGCACACCTGGTACGCCAATCTCGCCGGTCACCTTTCTCATGTGCTGCACGGAATCCCGCACGTGGTGACCGCGCACTCGCTGGAGCCGCGCCGGCCGTGGAAGGCCGAGCAGCTCGGCGGCGGGTACCGGCTGTCGTCGTGGGTGGAGCGCACCGCGCTGGAGGCGGCCGACGCGGTGATCGCGGTCAGCGAGGGCATGCGCGCCGACGTGCTCGCCTGCTATCCGACGCTGGATCCGGCGCGCGTGCACGTGGTGCGCAACGGCATCGACACCAACGCGTTCCACCCGGTTGAGCGCACGGATGTGTTGCGGCGCTTGGGAATTCGCCCGGACCTGCCGATCGTGCTGTTCGTCGGGCGGATCACCCGGCAGAAGGGCCTGGCGCACCTGATCGCGGCGGCGCACGCGGTGGACCCGCACGCCCAGGTGGTGCTGTGCGCGGGCGCGCCGGACACCGAGGAGATCGCCACGTCGACGTCGGCCGCGGTGTCCGAGCTGGCCGCCGCGCGGGACGGCGTGTTCTGGGTACGGGAGATGCTGCCGCCCGAGGATCTGCGCCAGATGCTCAGTGCCGCAACGGTTTTCGTGTGCCCGTCGGTGTACGAGCCGCTGGGCATCGTGAACCTGGAGGCGATGGCGTGCGGCACCGCCGTGGTGGCCTCCGACGTCGGCGGGATCCCCGAGGTGGTGGACGACGGGGTGACCGGGGTGCTGGTGCCGTTCGACGAGCACGATCCCGAGGGTTTCGCCGCGGGGCTCGCCTCCGGGGTGAACTCGGTGCTGGCCGATCGGGCGCTGGCGGCGCGCATGGGCGAGGCGGGGCGGTCGCGGGCGGAGCGGGATTTCGCGTGGACGTCGGTGGCCGAGCAGACCGTGCGGGTGTACGAATCGGTGCTGCGCGGCTGACGCACAGCTCGCACCCAGGTGACACACAGCGCGTTCCGAATTCGGGCGGCCACGGTTGTCCCGTGTCTGTGTGGAAGAAAGCGAGCGTCCTGACCGCCATTGTGATGACCGCATTCGCCGTGCGGCTGATTTTCTTCGACTACGAGTCGGCGGATTACACGGGATTCGTGCGCAACTGGTACGAGTTCATCGAGCAGAATGGCGGATTCGCGGCATTCGAGCACCAGTTCGCGAACTACAACGTGCCGTATCTCTATCTGCTCGCCGGCGCGACGTATCTGCCGATTCCGCCACTCGTGGCGGTCAAGCTGATCTCGATCGTGTTCGACGGCGTGCTGGGGTGGTACGCGTACCGCCTTCTCGCGACCAGATACCCGAACGGGTGGGTGGCGCCGGGCGGTGCGGTGGTGACCGTGCTGCTGCCGACGGTGGTGCTGAACAGCTCGATGTGGGCGCAGGCCGACTCGATCTACGTGGCGTTCTCCGTCGGCGGGCTGTACTACCTGGTACAGCGCCGACCGTGGCTGGCCTGTGTGTCCTTCGGCTTGGCGTTCTCGTTCAAACTGCAGGCGGTGTTTCTTTTTCCCGTGCTGTTGTTGCTCGCTGTACGCAAATGGCTGCCGTGGCGCGCCTTGCTGGCGATTCCGGGCGTCTATTTCATGCTCGGCGTACCCGCGCTACTGGCCGGCGCGAGCCCGAGCGCGCTGTTGTCGATCTATCTCGAACAGGCGGACAGCTACGGCCAGTTGACCATGAACGCGCCGAACGCGTACCAGTTCCTCACCGTGGATTCCTCGGAAACACTCCGGATCGCCGGCGTACTGGTGACCGGCGTGGTGGTACTCGCCCTGATCGTCGCCGCGCGGCGGGTCGAACTGACCCCGACCAGGATCGTGCTGGCGGCCACCGTGTCCGCGCTACTGGTGCCGTTCCTGCTGCCGTCGATGCACGAGCGGTACTTCTACACGGCCGACGTGCTGACCGTGATCGCCGCGTTCTGGCTGCCGCGTGAACTCTGGTACGCGCCGGTGCTCACCCAGTTCGCGTCGCTGTTCTCCTACCTGCCGTTCCTGTCGATGTCCGGCGGGCCCGGCCGGGTGATCATGGGCGGTCCGCCGCCGGGTGCCGGTCCGGGAATCGTCGTGACCCCCCAGGGTGGTCCCGGCGGCCTGTCGCCCGCCGTCATCGACTTCCGGATCCTGGCCGCCGCCATGCTCGTGGCGCTGATCGGCGTGCTGGCCGTGACCTGGCGACACTACGGTTCTCAGCGATCTCAGGTTGGCGCGCGCACCATGGTCACGTGACGCGGACGCGCCTGGGGGCGGCGCCCGGGCAGAGGCTGCGGATGGCCTTCGCCCGGTTCGCCACCGCGTCCCTCGGCGCGACCGCGTTCAGCCAACTCGTGCTCGCCACGCTGTACTGGATCGGCGGCACGAACGCGGTCACCGCGAGCACGGTCGCGTTCCTGGCCGGCGCGGTGCCGCACTTCCTGGTGATCCGGCGCTGGGCCTGGGACCGGCACGGGCACCTGCGCTGGGACGCCGTCGTCTACACAGTGGTCACGCTCACCGCCGGCGCGCTGGTGATCCTCGCGACCACGATCGCCGAACGGCAGTTCGCGCCGATGATCGACGGCCGCGGTCTGCGCACGATCGTCGTGGTCGCGGCCTACGTGGCCAGCGCCGTACCCGTGTTCGTGCTGAAGTTCCTCGTGCTGGACAAGGTGTTCCGTCAGGCGAACGACGCGGCCAGCTCCACCAGGGTGCGCGCACCGAAACCGGAGGCGCCGGGAACCACCTCGTCGTAGGCCTTCTCCGCGCGGGCAGGGCCGGCGATGTCCAGGTGCGCCCACGAGGTCTCGCCCACGAACGCGCGCAGGAACGACGCGGCGGCGATCCCGCCGGGCCCCTTCGGCATCTGGCGCACGTCGGCGATGTCGCTGTGCACCGCGTCGGCGACCTCCTCCAGCAGCGGCATCCGCCACCACGCCTCGCCGACCCGGCCGCCCGCCTCGGCCACCCGCTCGGCCAGCGCGTCATCCGTGGCGAACAGGCCGGCGGTGCGCACGCCGAGAGACACCTTCATCGCGCCGGTCAGCGTCGCGACGTCGACCAGGTGGTCGGGCTTGAGCCGGGCGCGGGCGTATTCGATCGCGTCGGCCAGCACCATGCGCCCCTCGGCGTCGGTGTTGGTGACCTCGGTGGTCTGGCCGCCGTAGTGCCGCACCACGTCGCCCGGCCGGTACGCCGACCCGGACACGTGGTTCTCCGCGCACGGCACCAGACCGGTCACCCGCACCGGCAGTCGCAGCCGCGCGATCGCGATCAGCGCGGAGATCACCGCGGCACCGCCGGCCATATCGGTGCGCATCAGGTGCATGCCGTCGGCCGGCTTGATCGAGATGCCGCCGGTGTCGAACGTGATCCCCTTGCCGACGAACACCAGGTGCGGGCCGGTCGCGCCGCGCGGCCGCCAGCTCAGCTCGATCAGCCTCGGCGGCCGGGAGGAGCCGCCGCCGACCGCGAGCACGCCGCCGAACCCGTTGTCGGACAACCAGTTCTCGTCGCGCACGGTGGCGCGCAGCCCCGGCACGCCGTCGGCGACACGCGCCGCGGTGGACGCCAGCCAGGCCGGGTCCTTCACATTGGACGGGGTGTTCGCCAGGTCCCTGGTGAACGCCGTCGCCTCGGCCATGCCGACCGCGTTGGCCACGATCGCGGTGACCTCGGCGATCCGGTCCTCGGCCACGATCAGCCGGACCGTGCGCAGCGTCGGCAAGGCCTGCTCGGAGGTGACCGTGTAGCCGTAGCCGCCCAGCGTCACGCCGAGCACGAACGCCGCGATCTCCTCCGCGTCGGCACCGTCCTCGAAGCGCACCTGGACCGATCGCGCGGCGGTGCGCCCGGCGTCGGAGTCGGACTTGGCCCTGCCGTTGACCGCACGGGCCAGCGCCGCGCCCGCGGTGCGCCACTGCTTCGGCCCGCCGTCGCCGACCCCGAGCAGCCAGCGCGGCGTGCGGCCGGGCGCGGCGTGCGTCTCGCCCGCCTTGCCGGTGGCGCCGCAGGAGGTGATCCACTCCTGGTCGAGCGCGTCGCCGCCCGGTCCCAATGCGACAGTCACCTCGTCGTCTGTCGCCTCGCCGGGGCGGCCGAGCACGACGTGCGGGACACCGCGGCGCGCGTCGCCGGCGACCTCGACGGTCGGCAGCGGGGTGGGCAGCGTCGGCAGCGGGGAGCGTGGCAAGGTACCTCCGGACTTCGGGACTTCACGAAACGCCGCCCCGGCTCCGAGTCACGGAGTCGGGGCGTTGGTGTGGGGACGGGTCGAGCGTCAGCCTGCGGCGGTCTTCAGCGCGTCCCCGAGGGCGCTGGCTTCCTCCGCCGACATCTCGACGACAAGTCGCCCACCTCCCTCGAGTGGGACGCGCATCACGATGCCCCGACCCTCCTTTGTCACCTCGAGGGGACCGTCACCGGTCCGGGGCTTCATGGCCGCCATAGCGTGCTCCCTCCGTCATGAGCCTGCCGCCCGATCGGCAACCGCCGATCGGGTGAGAGTCATTCTCCCCTATCCACTCACGGCGGCGAAATCGAACCGATCATTCGTGTCGCACGATCACTCTGTGATCACAATGTCATCACAGAGTCGGTCATGTGGGTGATGTGGCGACAATGCGCGGCAACCTGCCAGACTCGCGATCGTGCGTGCCAGATCAGCGCTGTTCGACGTGTACGGCGGATACCTGCGCTCTCGGGGCGGGTCCGCCGCGATCGCCGCGCTGGTTCGTCTGCTCGAACCGCTGGGCTTCGGCGCGCCCGCCATTCGGACCGCGGTGTCGCGCATGGTGCGCCAGGGCTGGCTCGCCCCGATCCGCCTCGACGACGGCCCCGGATACACGCTGACCCCGCGCGGGCAGCGGCGGCTGGACGAGGCCGGCGCGCGGATCTACCGCACCCGACCGTCCACCTGGGACGGCCGCTGGCACGTGGTGGTGCTGGAGGACCTACCGGTGCGGCACGCGCGCGACCGGCTGGCGTCCTCGCTGCGGTTGCTCGGGTACGGGCCGCTGGGGCCGGCCACCTGGGTGGCACCCCGCCCGTCGCCGGAGATCGCCGAGGTACTGGCCGGCGAGGAGGTGCTCGCCCGGGTGTTCCACGGCGAGCTGGACGGCGGTGTCGACGGCGGGGACACCGCGCTCGCCACCCGCGCGTGGGACCTGGACACGCTGGGCCGCGACTACCGGGCGTTCGTGTCCGAATGGGACGAGCGAATGTCCGAAGTAGACGGTGACTCGCCGGCCGAGGCGTTCGCCGCGTCGCAGCGGCTGCTGCACGCGTGGCGGAAGTTCCTGTTCCGCGATCCGGGCCTGCCCGACGAGCTGCTGCCGGCCGACTGGCCGGGACACAGGGCGGCCCGGTTCTTCGACGAGCACACCGCGCGGCTCGCGCCGGCGGCCAAGGAGTTCCTGGACGACTGCCTCAACCGGGGCGGCCGGACCAGGTCGAGTGCGTGACCCGACACGGAGGTTGATCTTGTCTGACCAGGTGCTGCTGACCGAGGACGCCGGCGGTGTGCGCACGCTGACGCTGAACCGCCCGGATTCGTTCAACTCGATGACCACGCACCTCAAGGAGGAGCTGCTCGCCGCGCTGCGGGCGGCGGCCGAGGACGAGTCGGTGCGCGCGGTCGTGCTCACCGGATCCGGCCGGGCGTTCTGTGCCGGGCAGGACCTCAAGGAGCACGTGGCCGCGCTGACCTCGGGCGACGACTCTCCACTTCGGACGGTCGAGCTGCACTACAACCCGATCGTGGAGACGATCACCGGCATGGGCAAGCCGGTGATCGCCGCGGTGAACGGCACCGCGGCCGGCGCCGGCGCGTCCTTCGCGTACGCGTGTGACCTGCGGATCGCCGCGCGCGGCGCGAAGTTCATGATGGCCTTCGCCGGGATCGGGCTGACCGCGGACTCCGGCGCGTCCTGGACGTTGCCGAGGCTGATCGGCTACGGGCGCGCGATGGAGATCATGCTGCTGGGCAACCCGGTGACCGCCGAGGAGGCGCTGAACATCGGGATGGTCAACCAGGTCGTGGACGACGACGCGGTGCTGTCCACGGCGGTGGCGCTGGCCGGCCGGCTGGCGACCGGTCCGACCTCGGCGTACGCGGAGATCAAGTCGGCGATGCTGACCGCCGCGTCGGCCGATCTGTCCGCCGCGCTGGCGCACGAGGGTGTCGGACAGAACAAGCTCGGCGCCACGGCCGATCACCGGGAGGCGGTCGACGCCTTCGTGAACAAGCGCAAGCCCACCTTCACCGGCCACTGACCGCGGCGGCACCCGGCGGGCTACGGCCACCGGGTGCCGTCCGCGATGACGCTCTCGCGGCCGATCACGTTGTTCAGCACGACTCGCCGCAGGTCGGAGTTGCTCACATTGGCGTCGGTGAGATCGGACGAGCTGAGGTTGGATCCCTGGAAGTTCACGTATCCCAGGTACAGGCCGCGAAGGTTCATCTCGCGGAGGTCCACACCACGGAGGTCGACCATTTCCTTCTGCCGTGCCTGATTCATCTTGTCGCGGTCGAGCCGTCCTTCCTTGTCACCCAACAGCGACAGCGCGACCTGGACAGTGTAGGTCGCTCTCGGGTCGGCGCCTCCCGGTTTCGGCGGGCAGGACGCGAGACACGGCACATGCTGCCGGATGTAGGCGCTCAGCGTTTGGTCGAGAACTCGGTAATAGGAATCGTCGCCCTTCGCCGCCGCGTCCACCGCGAGATTGCGAAGCCCGTACATTCCGCCGACCTGTTCGGCCTGCTCACTCGAACTTATCTGACCGATCGTCTTCACCAGCCGGTCACTGCTCTGCGTTTCCTGGTTGACCGTCAACTGGTCTTTCGTCGCGCGCCATTCCAGGAAGGTGAACGCGACACCGATAATAAGCACGACCGCGCCGATTATCTCGAGGTTGGTCTTCCGCAGTTCGTTCTCGACGCTCAGCCGGTCCCTCGGCGCCAGGTCCGGGGCCTGCCGGTCCAGCTTCGTCTTGGGCGCTCGGCCGGCCCAGCGAACGGCCACGACGAGGAGCGCTACGCCAATCAGGAGAATGACGAGGTCGACCGCACTGGCGTCACGAAACGGACCGGTCAGCACTTCAACCCCTTCTTCACCTGATCGACGACGTATTCCAGGGCTTCCGGATATTTTCGCTCACTCTCGCCCGGCTTCGGCTCCGGAGGACTTTCCAGCGAGGAAAGATATTCGAAGATCGCACCGAACTGGTCGGCGAGTTCGTCGATTTCCTTTCGTTCCGCGTCCGGGTTTTTCCCCTGCGGCCCCTTGGAGTGTTCCAGGAACAGGGTCCGGTGACCTTCGGTCTGCCACAATGTCCGCAACAACGCACGCCGCTCCTCGGCCTGGGCCGACGGCAGCGTCTTGGACGAAATTCTGGTCACCGGGAGTTGTTTCAATTCGAGCCATTCCACGAGATAGGCGTATGCCGGATGCTCGGGGACGATCGTCTTGTTCCGGCAACCCGCCGCCTTCAGCTTCAGGCGGTCACGGATCTCGACCAGCTTGGTGGTGGCCTGGCCCAGGCGCTGGTTGATGCCGTCGGTGTGCCTGGCGCGCGCGTCGGCCAACTCGGGCCGCTGCTCCACCGCTTTCACCAGAGAACGCGCCACCTTGCGAGCGACGGTGACCATTCGCCCGGCCGGATCCAGCCATACGTGCGGGTCCCGGTTGCCCGGAAGCCGATCGTCACCCAACTCCGGCGGCGCGGTCAGCAGCGCGATGTTGTCCAGCGCGCTGATGTCCTGGAATCGCTCCGGATCGGCCTTGGCCCGCGCACCGAGGGCAGTCGCGGCCTCGGCGGACAGGTTGCCGATGTAGAGCACCGAATCGGCGGTCCGCATCTGGTCGATGTCACCCTGCGCCGGCGGCTCGTGCGGCTTGCTCTCGAACACCTTGACCTCGCCGACCAGCTCCCCGCCGATCTGTTCGACCAGCCAGCCCAGTGCCCACACGTTGACCATCACGGTGAGCTTGGGCGTTGGCGTGGCCGACGGGGATGGCTCCGGCGGCGTGCTGGACCAGCTACAACTGGTGAGCGATAAGACTGCCGCGAGAATCGCGCCGACTGCGATCGATCTGCGCATGAATTGCCCCCAGGCAACTACTGGTGATGGTTATCACCATCGTTAAGCCCGAGCGTACCGCCACTGTGCGCGAAACACCACGATCCGGTCAGAGCCACGCACCGAGAGTCAACTCATCGCCCGCTGACCGCGCGAGTCCCACCCTCGGCACCCTGAGTCGCACCCTCGTGGTGCGGCTCGGCCTGCTTGAGCATGTCGCGGAAGATCACCCAGCGCATGACCGAGTACATGTAGACCGCCTCGCAGGAGCCGGCCAGCAGCCGCGCGAGCAGATAGTGCACGCCGAGTGAGGTCAGCCCGGCGCCGACGCCGAGGATGAACGCCAGGTAGTTGATCAACACGGCCACCGCGTACAGCAGGGCCTGCGGGCCGACCGGCGCGTGCGAGTGGAAGTTGAACGTGCGGTTGAGGTAGTACGCCAGCCCGAACGCGATCACGTAGCCGATCGTGAACGCGATGCCCGACGGCCAGCCGAGGCCGACCTTCATCAGGCTGAGCAACCCGATGTCCACGCTGAAGGTGAACCCGTTGATGATCGCGAAGCCGAGCAGGCTCGGCGGGACGATGCGGCTCAGTCCGAACGGCAGGCGGCGGATCACCGCAGCGCAGAAGTCGGAGAACCGGTCGGTGATGGGCCTGCGTTCCCCCGTCGTGTCGTGCACGGAATCAGCGTTCCAGTCCGAGGTGAACCAGTGCTGAACGGCGTGCAGAGCGCGGGACTCGCCGATGCGGGGCGCGGGACTCGCGGGTGCAGGGCGCGGGACTCGCCGGTGCACAGCGCGGGACTCGCGAGGGTCAGGTGGCGCGCCAGCAGCCGGCGATGTGATCGTCGACCATGCCGGTGGCCTGCATGAGGGCATAGCAGGTGGTGGGGCCGACGAACGCGAACCCTCGGCGCTTGAGCTCCTTGGCCATGGCGGTCGACTCCGGGGTCACCGCCGGCACGTCGTCCATCGAGGACGGCCGGGTCCGCCCCTCGGCGGGTGGCGCGAACGACCAGAGCAGCGTGTCCAACGGCTCGTCCAGCTCCAGCAGGGCGCGCGCGTTGCCGATCGCCGCGTCGATCTTGCGACGGTTGCGCACGATCGCGGTGTCGGCCATCAGCCGTGCCACGTCGTCGTCGCCGAACTTCGCCACGGCGGCGGGATCGAAGTCGGCGAACGCCCGCCGGAACCCGTCGCGCTTGCGCAGGATCGTCAGCCAGGACAGCCCGGACTGGAACGCCTCGAGGCACAACCGCTCGAACAGCGCGGCGTCGCCGTGCAGCGGCACACCCCACTCGGTGTCGTGGTACGCGGCGTAGTCCGGCGTCGAGCCGCCCCACGAGCACCGTGCCCGGCCGTCTTCCCCGACGACCGCCGAACCATCTGTCACCGAGGCGCCTCGTGGTCGGTTTCGGCCACCTGCTCCTCCAGCTCGGCGACCCTGGCGCGCAGTGAGTCCAGCTCGCCGCCGAGCCGCTGCAGCACCCAGTCCACCTCGGACATCTTGTAGCCGCGCACCACGAGCTGGAAGCGCAGGTCGCGCAGATCCTCGCCGGTGACGCCGGACGCGGGCAGCCTGGTCGGCGACGCGCCGGGTGGCAGCGGCGGCAGCTCCTCGCCCCGGCCGAACACCACCGAGGCGAGCACGAACACCACGGCCGCCACGAGGATCATGACGACCAGGTAGATCAGCGCTGTGGTCACGCCACGATGGTGGCACGACACCCCGTGAAGGTGGCGTTCACCCCGCCTTCACGCGTTACGGTCACGTTCCTGCCATGGTGTCCGTCCTGTTGCTGACAACGCCGGTTCTTCCCTACGTCCGCCGGATTGCGGAAAGTTATCCCGCCCGGTACGGGCGCCAGGAGCGATCATTTGGGGAGATCATGAGAAACCTGACCAGCCGCGTCGCCGCCGTCTTCCTCGCCGTGGCGGCGACGTTCAGCATCGGAACGACCGCACTCGCCACCCCGGCGACTCCACCGTCGGCGTTATCGCCGATCCCGTCGGACGGCGACCCCAGCGAGTGTCCGCCGCCCCCGGGAGGCCCGGTGCCGCAGTCACTCCCCCAGTCGGCCGGCGACGAACCGGGCCAGGGCGAGCCAGGCCAAGGCGACCCCGGCGAGGACGACCAATGCGGAGCATTCGCCTGGGGCTGACCGCCTGCGATTAAGACCCTGAAAGGGTGCTCGATCGGTTTCGAACCGATCGAGCACCCTTTTTCTTTGCCCGATCCCGTGTCACGTTCCTGCCATCGCGTCCGTCCTGTTGCTGCCCGACAAATCCCTTTCCGCGAGCCCGCCGTTCGCCGAGCATTGTTCGCGACGGGACAACGACCGGTAAGCCAGGGAGTGATCGACCATGGATCAAATGCTTTCCCTGTACTGCGTCGCGGACGAATCGTTCTTCGACCGGCCCGACCGAATGGACGACGGCGCCACCAGGTTCGCCGTGGCCGATCGCCCGGCTCCGACCAACTGGGGCCGGGGCGAGTCGGACCTCTGGGTCGGCCTCGCGTCGCCCCACGGCCGCCCACCGGCTCAGGGCTGGAAGATCCACGTCTCGGTGACCAGGGAAGACGCGGAGCGCTGCCTGGACATCGTGTGGGACTACTGCGCCGCGAACGATCTCGACTTCAAGTTCCTGCGCAGCGCCGACGCGATGCTGATCCTCAACGCCAAGTACGCGCGGCGCGGGTCCAGCGGAAAGCTCGTCACGCTGTATCCCCGTGACGACGCCCAGCTCGCACACGCGTTGACCGAACTCGACGCGCGACTCTCCGGCCTTTCCGGCCCTTACGTTCTCGGCGATCTGCGCATCGGAAAGGGACCGCTCTACGTCCGTTACGGCGCTTTCGACGAAATGTGGTGTCACGACGGCGGAGACGATCCGGCACTGGCCATCGCCGACCCGCGCGGGGAATTGATTCCGGACCGGCGCGAGCCCGTGTTCACCGTCCCGGAATGGGCGGCGATCCCGGACGTACTGCGTCCCCATATCGAGGCGCGGACGAAAGCGAGCGCGGCGGATTTCCCTTACCGCGTGACCGAGGCGCTGCACTTCTCCAACGGCGGCGGCGTCTACGTCGGCGAGGACTCGTCCGGCACGAAGGTGGTGCTCCGGGAGGCCCGGCCGCACGCGGGCCTGGACCGTCACGGCACCGACGCGGTCCAGCGGCTGCGCCGTGAGCACGACACGCTGGCCCGGCTGTCCGGCCTGGACTGTGTTCCCCATGTGCTCGACCACCGGGTGGTGCAGGACCACCACTTCCTGGTCGAGGAGTTCATCGAGGGCACCACGCTGCTGCGGGCGATCCAGACGCGCAGCCCCTCGCTGGCGCCCGGCGCGTCCAGCGAGGAGATCACCGGACAGATCCGCGACTACCGCGACTGGGCCGTGGACGTTCTCGAGCGAATCTCGACCGCACTGCGCGCCGTCCATTCGCGCGGCGTCCGGTTCGGTGACCTGCACCCCGCGAACATCCTGATCCAGCCCGACGGCGAGGTCGTGTTCGTCGACTTCGAGTTCGCCGCCGACCTCACCGACGACGTCCCGCCCGGACTCGGCGCGCCGGGATTCATCGCACCACCAGGGCTGACCGGCGCCGAGGTGGACCTCTACGCGCTGAACTGCCTGCGGGTCTACCTGTTCACGATGTTGACGCCGCTGACCGACCTGGACCGGGCCAAGGCGGTCACGCTGGCCGCCGAGGCGTGCCGGGACAACGCGATGCCGACCGAGTTCGCCGACCGGTTCGTCGCGGCCACGCACCCGGCCGGCGCCACGCCGGCACCTGATCGCGCCGCCGACCTGTTCGCCGACCCGTCCTGGCCGACGATCAGGGACTCGCTGGTCGCCGGCATTCTGGACAGCGCGACGCCGGACCGGACCGATCGGCTGTTCCCCGGCAGCCCGCAGCAGTTCCGCACCGGCGGCTTCGACCTCGCCCACGGTGCCGCCGGCGTGCTGCTCGCGCTGCACCGCGTGGGCGCCCCGGTGGCCGACGAGCACGTCGGCTGGATGGTGCGCGCCGTGCAGGACGCACCGACGCGCCCGGCACTGGGTCTGTACAACGGGCCGCACGGCGTGGCCGCGGTGCTCGACGAGCTGGGCCGGCGCGACGAGGCGCTCGATGTGCTGGACGTGGCGCGCGCCTTCGACCGTCTGCCGGCGTCGGACACGCTCTACGGCGGGCACGCCGGCCGGGCCGTCAACCTGCTGCACTTCGCCCGCGCCACCGGTGACCAGGAGTTGCGGGCCGCCGCGCTGGAACTCGGCCACGACGTCGCCGCACGCGCGGCGAGCGGGACCTGGCCGACCGGTCGCGGCCTGCTGCGCGGACCGTCCGGAGTGGCGCTGCTGTTGCTGCACCTGCACGAGGAGACCGGCGACGCCCGCTATCTCGATCTCGCCTGGCAGGGCCTGCGGCGCGATCTGGACAACGGCGAGACGCTCCCCGACGGGACCTTCCAGTTGCGCGCCGAGCACCGGGCGGTGCCGTATCTCGACGGCGGCGGCAGCGGTGTCGCGCTCGTACTGCACGAGTTCACCCGGCACCACCGGGACGCCGAAACCGACCGGATCATGGCCGGCATCCGCCGAGGGTGCGCCGTGCCGTTCGTCTACCTGCCCGGGTTGTTCTCCGGGCGCGCCGGCTTCGTGGCGACGCTGGCGCGGCTCGGCACCGACCGTGACGTGCTGCGCGAACACGTGCACCGCTTCGGCTCACATGCGTTGTCGCGCAACGGAAACCTGGTCTTCCCAGGTGATCAGTTGCTGCGGCTGTCCCTGGATCTGGCGACCGGCTCGGCGGGCATTCTGCTCGCCCTGCACGCGGTCTTCGACGGTACGCGCGCGGTGCTGCCGTACCTCGAGACCCGGTCGCCGACGCCCGTCCGCACCCGTGAAGGAGGTGAACAACATGACCAACATCCTCGACCTGCAGGGCCTTGAGGTGGACGGTCTGGCCTTCGGGGCCGAGACCTGCCCGAGCAGCAAGTCCGTCGTCATCATCGTCACCCAGCGCTGACCGCCTTGGTGACGCGGTGGTTCGCCGCCTTCGCCCGCGGACGCGGCGAACCACCGCACGATCCGGATTACGGAGACACCCATGGGCGAGACGATCACGGCGGTTCCGCTGCGCCGCAATCGCGACTTCCACCTGATCTGGGTGGGCGGCACGCTGGCCGGCCTCGGCTCGCGGATGGCCGCACTCGCCCTGCCGCTAC
Organism: Herbihabitans rhizosphaerae; assembly: GCF_004216555.1. Classification (GTDB taxonomy): domain Bacteria; phylum Actinomycetota; class Actinomycetes; order Mycobacteriales; family Pseudonocardiaceae; genus Herbihabitans; species Herbihabitans rhizosphaerae. The sequence goes on from NZ_SGWQ01000001.1 coordinate 175,890, forward strand.
TTGTGTTGCAGCAGACCGGTTCCACGGCCAAGGCGGGTCTGGTCGGCTCGATCTCGGCCGCCACGTTGTTGATCGCGATCATCCCGGCCGGCGCGGTGGCCGACGCGGTCGAACGGCACCGGCTCATGCGGTACTGCGAACTCGCCGGGTCGCTGATCGCGGCCGCGCTCGCCGCGACGGTGCTCGCCGGGTCGCCCGCCATGCCGGCGGTGGTGATCACCAGCGTCGCCGTGGCGATCCTCGGCAGCCTCTACGCCCCGGCCGCCATCGGGTTGCTGCGTGCGGCGGTGCCGGCCGACCAACTCGGCCTCGCGATGTCCCGGCTGCAGGCCAGGAACGCCGCGACACAGATCGCCGGGCCGCTGGCCGGCGGCGCGCTGTTCGGGGTGGCACCCGCGCTGCCGTTCGCCGTGCAGGCGGGCGCGATGTTCGTGTCCTTCGGCTGCCTGCTCACGATCCGAACCCGGTCGAGGCCGGCGCCGGACGCCACCCGCCTGACTCCGCGCCAGATCACCGCCGGCTTCCGATTCCTGTGGCAGCAGCGGTATCTGCGCACGATCCTGATCGTCTACGGCGCGGGGATGAACGCCACGTTCAGCGCGCTCATGCTGGTCACGATCACGGCCAGCGCGCACGCCGACCCGAGCGGACGGTCCAGCGGCCTGATCGTCGCCCTCGCTTCGATCGGTTCGTTGGCCGGCGCCCTCGCCGCGCCTCGGCTGCGCTCGGCCGACGCGCCGCACACGGTGCTGACGCTGACCTCGTGGTGCATCGGGGCGGCCACGCTGTTGTTCGTCGTGGTCACCCAGCCGCTCGCGCAGGGCCTGCTGCTCGCCGTCGTGCTGTTTCTGTCCGGCGTCGCGAACGTCGCGTTCGAGACCGAGCAGGCCAGGCTCACGCCAACCGACCTCGCCGGCCGGGTCGAGGCCGCGGCCATCTTCATCTCGATGATCGCCCAGCCCCTCGGTCCACTCGGCGGCGGTCTCCTCGCCGAGGCGTACGGCCCGGCGACCGCATTCCTCGTCATCGGCGCGCTGATCGCGATCGTGGCGGGCTTTCTCACCTTGTCGTTCAGGCGAATCAATTCCGACACAACAGGAAGGCAATGAAATGGGAAGAACAGTTCGGTGGCTCGGTGCCGTGGCCGCGGCCGGCACGGTGGCGCTGTCCGGAGCGGGCGTGGCCGCGGCGACGCCGGCACCCGCGGTTTCCGGCTACTACACGGGATTCGGCTCCGGTTCGTCACAGCAGCTCGCACTCTGGTCGGCGCAGGATCAGGCGTACTGGAAGGCCAGTATTGGCGGGTTTCGCCGGTTCGACTGCCGCGTGACCTATTCGAACGTCACCGGTGGCCCGTATTCGTATTCGGCGTATGTGAACCTCTACTGCTGGCGGCCGTGAATCGTCAGATCCAACCGCGGCGAGTGGCCTCGACGCCGGCTTCGAATCGGCTGCCGGCGTCGAGGCGCTCCATCAGCTTCGCCACTCGCCGCCGCAGGTGCCGCACCGAGATGCCCGCCGCCCTGGCCGCCGTCTCGTCGGTACTCCCGGACGCCAGCAGCGCCAGCACCTGGCGGTCCTCGTCGGTCGGGACGAACGCCCGCTCGTCCTCCTCGTCCGCCCACGGCAACGGCCGCGCGGCGTCCCACAGTTGGTCGAACAGCCGCATGAAACCCATGACCAGGCCCGGCTGCCGCACGATCTGGCCGCCGAGGTGGCTGCGATCGGGATCGATCGGCACCACGACGACCCGCTTGTCCATGATGATCATCCGGTCCAGCGAGTCGTCGGTGATCCGCACGGCCGCACCGGCGGCCACGATGTCGCGCAGGTAGTCGCGGCAGTACTGGTCGGCGAGGAACGTCGTGTTGTAGATGATCCGCATGTCGACGCCGCGCCGCAGCGCCCGCAGGTCCAGCGGCCTGCTCGCGTTGAGCATCTCCTCGCTGAGCGCCCCGCCCGGCTGGACCGCGTACACGGTCGACCTGGTGAAGAAGGCCAGCTCCTCGAGCCGCTCCCGCAACACCTCGAGGTCGGTGACGCGTTCGATGCCGCTGTCCGGATCGGCGACCAGGCCGGCCCGTCCGGCGAACCGCATGCCCAGCTCGGCGACCTCGGCCCGGGTGTCGCCGACGCGGCGGTGCATCCGCAGCAGCTCGTCCTCACGCCGCTCGATCAGGTCGCCGAGCGCGGACACCGGATGTGCCAGCGCCACGCCGAGGTCACCGTCCCTGGCCACCTTCGCCACGCCGAGTTCGACCAGGCCGTCCAGGATCTCGCGAGCCGTGTTCCGACCGCAGCCGATCAGGCCGGCGACGTCGGCCAGCGACATCGTCGGATCGTCGACCAGCGCGCGGTAGGCCAGCTCCTGCTGTTTGGTGAACCCCAGATCCGTCAGCGCCACGGCATCACCCCCAGGCTCCGGACAACCCGCACAGCATGTCCGGCCGCCGGGGCGTTGTCGAGCGTCGCCGCGATCGGCCGGCCCCGCCCCACGCCCCGATGTCCGAAACTTAGCGATCGCTCCATTCATGTTCGGCGTACTTTAGCCCGCTAAAGTCCCTTGGCCGCAGCAAAGGCGCAGGTCAGCCACAGGTCGGGCGACGCGAAATACGTGAAGGGTGTTGCGAATATGGGCGCGTCCATCTCGCCGAGGGCGACGTCCGGTGATCACACCAGGCACAGTGACAGCGAGCGCCTCGCCAGCAGGACCAGCCGCACCGCGACGACCAGTGCGGTGAGGCTCGCCAGCAGCAGTGGGAAGGGCGTCACCGTGACGCCGAACCCGAACGCGGCCGAGCCGGCGACCATGGCCAGCAGCGCGGCCAGGTGCACGGTCGCGGCGAGCATGGCGATGATCCCGCCGTGCCGGCCCACTCGCCACGGTTCGACCGAGGTGCGCGTCATGTACCGGGACGCGATCAGCCCGAGCAGCGCCAGCCCGGTGATCATCCACACCGCCACGTCGTTGAACCGCGCGATCACCAGGAACCAGTCCGGCGCCGTCCAGTTCATGTTGGACCACGAGCCGAGCCAGAGCTGGCGGTTCAGCTCCCAGAACAGGTTCATCGCGAGCGGCACCAGCAACACGGTGCGCAGCGTGCGCAGGCTGTGCGCCACGCCCAGCTCGGCCTGGTACTCCCTGGCGATCTGGTCCACCGGCCCGAAGTCGGCGACCGCGAGCCGCCGCGCCTCGGCCTCGGGTTTGCCGGAGGAGGCGTACGCCTCGGCCGCGTCGACCAGTCCGTCGCGCGCCTCGGTGAGCAGGTCGGCCTTGATCGACGCCGGCCCGCGCAGCCGCCCGTCCAACTCGGCGAGATAGTCGTCGATGTCGTGCCCGGTCATGCCCCTGTTCACGCCCCTGCTTATGTCGGGGACGGCCATGGCCCACCTCCGAGAACGCCGTCGATCGCCGTGGTGAACTCCCGCCACGCGGTGCGTTCCTTGGCGAGCGAGCGCTCACCGGTCGCGGTGAGCCGGTAGGTGCGGCGCTTGCGGCCGCCGACCGTGCTCCACTCGCTGGCCACGTATCCCGCGCGTTCGAGCCGGCGCAGCGCCGGGTACACGGTGCCGGTCGGCAGGTCGAGCGCGCCGCCGCTGCGCAGCTGCAGCGCCTCGATGATCGCGTAGCCGTGCAGCTTGCCGCCGTCCAGCGTGGCGAGCAGGAGCGCGTCGAGATGGCCGCGCAGCGCATCCGCCTTCATGAGTAGCCACCCTACTTGTCCTGGACTCGCGAGTCGTCCGTGACGCCCCTGATTTCCGATCTCAGGGTTGTCCCTGATTGCGTTCCGCCGCTACATGTAGGTTAGCTACCTATCGCCGTACAACGCATCAAGCAAAGGCCACACCATGAGTGACGCCGTTGATCTCGCGCGAATCCAGTTCGCCACGACCACCTCGTTCCACTTCCTGTTCGTGATGCTGACGCTCGGACTGGTCACCCTGGTCGCGATCACGCAGACGCGATACACGTTGTCCGGCAACGAGAACAGGCGGGAAACTCTCAGCAGGATGACCCGCTTCTGGGGCCACCTGTACGTGATCAACTACGCGCTCGGCATCGCGACCGGGATCGTCATGGAGTTCCAGTTCGGCATGAACTGGAGTGGGCTGGCCACCGTGGTCGGCGACGTGTTCGGCGCGCCGCTGGCCATCGAGACGCTGGTGGCGTTCTTCCTCGAGTCGACGTTCCTCGGGCTGTGGATCTTCGGCTGGGGCCGGCTGAACAAGTGGCTGCACCTGGCGCTGATCTGGCTCACCGCGCTCACCGCGTACGCCTCCGCGTTCTGGATCATGGTGGCCAACGCGTTCATGCAGAACCCGGTCGGCTACGAAGTCATCGGCGACGGCGGCGACGCCACAGTGCGGCTGACCGACTTCGGCGCGCTGCTGTCCAACCCGATGTTCGGCGACGCGCTGCTGCACGTGGTCGCCGGCGCGCTGGTGACCGGTGGGGTGTTCATGGCCGGCATCAGCGCGCTGCACTTCCTGCGGCGCACCACCGAAGTCGAGTTCTTCCAGCGCTCACTGCGCCTCGGTCTGGTGACCGCGGCGATCGCCGCGCCGGTGCTGATCGGCTTCGGCTTCGCGCAGTTCTCCACGATCGACGAACTCCAGCCCGGCAAGGTGAGCGAGGGCGGCGATGCCGCGGCCGCCGCGCAGGCCGAACTGGTCGCGAGGTACGGCCCCGGTGACTACATCACGCCCGAGTGGGCGAACGGGCTGTTCGGCCAGATGATCGAGTTCGGCTTCCTGCTCACCCTGGCCCTGTTCGCGATGGTGCTGATGCTGTTCCGGGGATGGCTGTTCCGCCGCCGGCTGCCGTTGCGGCTGCTGGTGGTCATGATCCCGATCCCGTTCGTCGCGGCGATCTCCGGCTGGTTGTTCCGCGAGGTCGGCCGCCAGCCGTGGCTGGTGTACGGGCTGCTGCGCACCGAGGACGCGGCGAGCCACGTCTCGGTCGGGTCGATGTGGGTGTCCCTCGTCGTGTTCACGGCGCTGTTCGCGGCGCTCGCGGTCGCCGACTGGGTGCTGATCGCCCGGGTCGCCCGCCGGGGGCCCGCGCCGGCCGAGGCAGCACTGCCACCACGTCCCGTCACACCTGAACCCGTTGCGCTGTAAGGGGATTGCACATGGACACGCTGTTGCTGGTCGTCATCGCGATGCTGTTCGCCGGGTACTTCGCGCTCGCCGGATTCGACTACGGGACCGGGTTGCTCTACCGCACGCTGGGCACCGACGAGCCGGAGCGGCGGCGGGTGCTCGGCACGGTCGGCCCGTTCTTCCTCGGCAACGAGGTGTGGCTGGTCGCCGCGATCGGGCTGATGATCGGCGCGTTCCCGCGCTGGGAGGGCGAACTGCTCTCCGGCGCGTACCCGATCGTTGTGGCGATCCTCGTCGGGTTGATCACCTTCACCGCCGCGTTCCAACTGCGTAGCCGCCGCGACGGTGCGCGGCGTCGCGTCTGGGACACGCTGGTGACCGGCGGCGCGGCGGTGACCGTCGCCGGCTGGGGGCTGCTGCTGGGCAACCTGGTGCGCGGCCTGCCGCTGGAGAACGGCCGGCCGGCGGGTGACGTGTTGGACCTGTTCTCGCCGTACGCGATCACCTGGGGCGTCGGGTTCGTGGCGCTGTTCGGGCTGCACGGCGCGGCCTTCATCGCGATGCGCACGGCGGGCAAGCTGGCCGAACGAGCCCGCCGCGCCGGCCGCGCGTGCGCCGGGCCCGCGGTGCTGTTCGTGGTGGCCGCCGGGGTGGGCGGCATGCTGTCCGACGAGGTCGGCGCTGCCGTGACGCGGCCGTGGCTGGCGATCGGCGGCGCCGCCGTGTTCGCCGCGCTGCTGATGACGGCGAGTTCGTCACTCGCCCGGTATCGGCCCCGGATCGCGTTCGCCTGCACCACGACGGTGTGCGCGCTGCTGATGCCGCTGCTGCTGGCCGCCCGCTACCCGAACCTGCTGACGTCCACAGTGGACTCGAAGGTGCTCACCGTCGAGCAGGGCGTGGCCGGCGGGGCGACGCTGGACGTGCTCGGCTGGGTCGCGCTGGCGGTGATCCCGCTGGTGTTGCTGCTGCAGTGGACGGTGTGGTGGGGCAACCGCCGCAAGGTCGATGAGCGCACGCCGCTGTTCTGGTAGGCCGCCGTGATCGACAAGGTGCTGTTGCACGAGTTCCCGCGGTTGCGGCGCTACCTCGGCACACTCGCGATCTTCGCGAGCCTCACGGCGGTGCTGGTGCTGGCGCAGGCCGAGGTGCTGGCCCGGCTGCTGTCCGGCGGTGCTTCCTGGACGCTGTTCGCGCTCGCCGCCGCGGTGCTCGCCGTGCGCGCGATCTCCTTGTGGTGGCAGGGAAATCTCGCCTCGCGGGTGGCCGCCAGGGTGCAGGCGGACGTGCGCTCACGGGTGCTGCGATCGGCCGCGGCTCCGGGCGGCGCGCCGTCCGGCGAGGTGTCCACGCTGGTCACCCGAGGTGTGGACGCGATCGAGCCGTACGTCGCCGGCTACCTGCCGACCGTGCTGGTGTCGGTCACCGTGCCGCTGGCGGTCGTGGCGCGGCTGTTCTTCGTGGACTGGCCGTCCGCGTTGATCATCGCCCTGACGCTGCCGCTGGTGCCACTGTTCGCCGCGCTGGTCGGCGCGCACACCCGGCGGCGCACCGAGCGGCAGTACGCGCTGCTGTCCCGGCTGGGCGGTCACTTCCTCGACGTGGCACGGGGTTTGCGCACGCTGATGCTGCACGGCCGGGCGCGGGCACAGTCGGACACGGTGCGCCGGATGGCCGGCGAACACGCCTCGGCGACCATGGGCACGCTGCGGGTGGCGTTCCTGTCCGCGCTGGTGCTCGAACTGGTGGCGACGCTGTCGGTGGCACTGGTGGCGGTGCCGGTCGGGCTGCGGCTGCTGACCGGCGGCGTGACGCTGCTGACGGCGCTGTTGGTGCTGCTGCTCGCGCCGGAGGCGTACCTGCCGCTGCGCGCGGCCGGCGCCCGGTTCCACGCGAGCGCCGAAGGGCTGGCCGTGCTGCGCCGCGCGATCGACCTGGAGCCGATCTCGGTGCCGCACAAGGGAAAGCGCGTCGACGCCCGAACGGCGGTCATTCGCTTCGAGAAGGTGACCGTTCGCTACCCCTCGCGCCCCGAGCCTGCCCTGAACGGGGTGAGCCTGACCGTGCGCCCCGGCGAACGCGTGGTGCTGGTCGGGCCGAGCGGCGCCGGCAAGAGCACGCTGATCGGTCTGCTGCTCGGGCTGGTCGAACCGGACGAGGGTCAGGTCACGGTGGACGGTGTCGACCTGCGCGACATCGACCTGGACTGGTGGCGCACCCAACTGTCCTGGGTGCCGCAGCGGCCGTGGCTGTTCGCCGGGTCGCTGGCCGACAACGTGCGGCTGTCCCGCCCGGACGCGACCGACGACGAGGTGCGCGCCGCCGCCCACGCGGCCGGGCTCGACCGCGTGTTCGCCGCACGGGGAGACAGCGCGCTGGACGAGCGCGGCAGCGGGTTGTCCAGCGGGGAACGCCAGCGGGTGGCACTGGCCAGGGCACTGTTGCGGACCGACTCGCCGATCGCGCTGCTGGACGAGCCGACCGCCAGGCTGGATGTGCGCACCGAGCACGCGGTGCTGTCCGGGTGGCGCAGGCTCACCGCCGGCCGGACCTCGATCGCCGTGGCGCACCGGCCGGCCCTGCTCGCCGGGGCGCATCGAGTGGTGCGGGTGCACGAGGGGCGGACCGCATGAGTCCACTGTGGACAGTGTTCGGCGCGCGCCGGGCCGCGCTGCTGGGCGCCGGGCTCACCTCGGCCGCCGCCGAACTTGCCGGCGTGACACTCACCGCGACCGCCGCGTGGCTGATCGCCAGGGCCGCCGAGATGCCGCCGATCGGCGCGCTGACCGTGGCGATCGTGGCGGTGCGCACGCTGGCGATCGGCCGCGGCGGGCTGCGCTACGCCGAGCGGCTCGCCGGGCACTCCGCCGTGCTGCGCTGTGTCGGCGAGCTGCGCGGACGGGTGTACGACACGCTGCTGGCCCGGCGGACGGCGGCGCGCGACGCCGACCTGCTCACCCGCGTGGTGTCCGATGTGGACGCGACGCAGGACGCGGTGCTGCGGTGCGCGATCCCGATGGCGGTCGGGCTCACCGTGACGCTGACGGCGGGTGTCGCGGCCGCCTTCGCCGATCCGCTCGTCGCGGCCGTCGTGCTCGCCGGACTGGTGCTGACCTGCGTCGTGCTGCCGGCCGGTTCGCTCGCGCTGGCCCGGCGGACGGCGGCGGCCACCGCACCGGGACGGGCCAGGCTGGCCGAGCAGACCGCGGACCTGGTGCACGGCGCGGCCGAGCTGACCGTGTTCGGTGCGGTGCCGGATCGGCTGCGCGACGCGGACACGACGGTGCGCCGGCTGGCCCGATCGCAGCGCGGCACGGCGGCGGTCACGGCCGTGCTCGGAGCGGGCGCCGTCGTGGTCCAGGCGGTGACCTGCCTGGCCGTGATCATGCTCGGCATCGCTCGCGACCTGCCCGGACCGGTGGTGGCGGCGATCGCCCTCGGCGCGCTCGCGGCCATCGAGACCACGATCCCGCTGGCCGGGGCGGCGGCGCGCTGGGCGGAGGTGTCGACCAGCGTGCGACGGCTGGGCGAACTGCTGACCGGGCCGTCCGCTGAACCGTCCACTGTGGAGGGTGTACGGCTGGAGGTGCCACCGGGGGCGCGCATCGGGGTGGTCGGTCCGACCGGCTCGGGCAAGTCCACGCTGCTCGACGGGTTGGCGCGGGAGCGGGTCGCCTGCGGTGTGCTGGCCGACGCGCACCTGTTCCACACCAGCGTGCGGCACAACATCGCGATGGCGAAACCCGGTGCCACACAACAGGATCTGGACCGGGTGGCGGCGCTGGTGCGGCTGGACGAGTGGATCGCGTCGTTGCCCGACGGCTGGGACACGGTGCTGGGCGAGTCCGGCGCGACCGTCTCCGGCGGCCAGCGGCAGCGGCTGCTACTGGCCCGCGCGCTGCTCGCCGCGCCGGCCGTGCTGTTGCTGGACGAGCCTGTCGAAGGGCTGGATCACGCCATGGCCGACGCGGTCCTGGCTGACGTGCTCGCCGCGAGTGACACGGTCGTGCTGGTGACGCATCGGCTCGCCCCGCTGGCGCACGGGTTCGACGAGATCGTGGTGCTCGACGGCGGGCGGATCGCGCAGCATGGCACGCACGAGGAGTTGCTCGCCCGCGACGGGTACTACCGGCAGGCGTGGCTCGCCGAGCGGATGCTCGAATCCGGTTGCGGCACAAACGATCCGTCGCGCACCCTGTCGGCGTGAACATCGTCGCGATCACTGAGGACGACTGGGCCGCGCTGCGGGAGATCCGGCTGGCCGCGCTGGCCGACGCACCGCGCGCCTTCGGGTCCACTGTGGACAGAGAACGCGCGTTCGGTGAGGAGCGCTGGCGTGAGTGGACCCGCCGCGCCCAGGTGTTCCTCGGTGTCGTGGACGGCGTGCCGAAGGCGATCGCCGCCGGCATGCTCGAGGCGGGCGAGGTGCAGCTGATCTCCGTCTGGGCGGCGCCGGGCGCGCGTGGCACCGGGCTCGCATCCGCCACGATCAGCGCGGTGATCGACTGGGCGTGCGCCGAGGGTCACCCGCGCGTGCGCACCTGGGTGGTCGAGGACAACCCGACGGCCGCGCGGCTCTACGAGCGCCTCGGCTTCCAGACCACCGGCACCCGCATGCCGTACCCGAACGACCCGACCATCGACAAGATCGAACTCATCCGAAAGCTTTCGCCATAGCTTTACCGAAAGCTTTCACGAAAGCTATTTCAAAAGCTTTCCGGTCAGCTTTCTCGATAGCTTTTCGGATAGCTTTTCCGAAAGCTTTAGACGCGGCCGAGGACCTGGGCCATCGGCGGGCGATCGGGCACCTGGGCGTCGGTGGTGTCGGGCAACCACTCCCCCGCCACCTGCACGAACTGGGTCAGCTCGCCGGTCACCGCCGCCAACTCGCAGCGCGCCAACGCGGTGGCCAGTACCTGCCGCGCCATCACCCCGAGATCGGCCAGCGACCGGTTGCGATGCCGCCGCAACCCCAGGTTGACCTGCGCGATCGCGTCCAGCCCGAAATGCGTGTGCGCGTCCAGCAGCAGCCCGATCTCCACCCCGTACCCGCCGGCGAACGGCACCGCCTCCAGCAGTTCGCGACTGCCCGCGTACTCACCGGCCAGCGGCTGGATCACACCGGACAACGCGGGCCGCAGCACCGACAGCAGCGGGCGCGCCATCAACTCGGTCACCCGGCCGCCACCGCTGTCCGCGTCGGACAGCGGGCGACGGTAGAACCCCTTCACCAGGTGCACCTCGGGCACGCACAGGATCGGACCGAGCAGCGCCGGCACGTAGTCCGGGCTCGGGTCCACCAGGTCGGTGTCCAGGAACACCAGCACGTCACCGGTGGTCGCGGCGAGCGAGCGCCACAGCACCTCTCCCTTGCCGGGCAACGGTTTCAGGTCGGGCAGCACGTCGCCGCGGTGCACCACCCGCGCGCCGGCCGCCTCCGCCACGGCGGCCGTGCGGTCGGCCGATCCGGAGTCGACCACCACCAGCTCGTCGACCACCGAGCCGAGCAGCGGCCGCACGCTGGCCACCACGCCGCCGACCGTCGCCTCCTCGTCCAGCGCGGGCAGCACGACGCTGACCGTGCGGGATCCCTTGGCGCGCAGCAGATCCCGCACAGTCCACTGTGGACTCTGCCAGGTCCGCGCCGCGAAGTGCGCCGCCGCCGCCCGATGCATCAGGCCAGCACCCGCACGCAGCGCGCCGGCGGGCGGGTACCGGCGATACCGGCCACCATGTCCGGCGCCATCCGGGCCGGGCGCACCTCGTGCGCCCGGAACACGGTCGCGCCCGCCCACGCCGCCACCGAGATGGCCGCGAGCGTGCCGTCCACCCGATCCTCCAGCCCGACGCCGAACTCGGCGGCGACCACCACCGGCACCATTCGGGCGATTTCCTCGGTGACATCCACCACCTCGCCCCGCGCGCCGGCCCGGACGCCGTCGATGTCCACGATGTCCGCACCCTCGGCGACCGCTCGGTCCACCGCGGCCGGCGCCGCGTGCTCGGCGAAGGTGGACCCCTTGTCGTAGAACGAATCCCGGGTCCGGTTGACAATCGCCATGACGAGCGCGCGGTCGTGCGACACCGTTTTGCCGCCGAACTGTAGATCCGTCACAAAGCCAGATCGTGCCACGACGTTCCCGGCAGACCCGGCATCGCTCCACGATAGTCACGATCTATGACAGTCGCGAAACGCCCCGCCCAGTTACAGTAGAGCGCGGAACGATGGAGGTACATGGTGATCTACCGGGTGTTGCGTGCCGTACTGCCGTTCCTGGCACGGATGTATTTCCGGCCTGTCGTGTCAGGGGCTGAGCGGGTTCCGCAGCGTGGACCGGTCATTCTGGCCATCAACCATCTCGCCGTGATCGACAGCTTCGTCGTCCCCATGATGGTGCACCGCAAGGTGGCGTTCCTGGCCAAGGCGGAGTACTTCGAAGGGCGTGGGCCGCGCGGTCGCCTGGTCGCGACGCTGTTCCGGGCGCTCGGCGCGGTGCCCGTGCAGCGGGACAACAGCCGGGCCGCGCTCGCCGCGCTGGACGTCGCCGGCGAGGTGCTGGCCAGGGGCGAGGCGTTCGCGATCCATCCGGAGGGCACCCGCTCGCTGGACGGCAAGCTGCACCGCGGCCGCACCGGTGTCGCCCAGCTCGCGCTGGAGGGCGGCGCCCGGGTCGTCCCGGTCGCGCTCATCGGCACCGACAAGGTGCAGCCGCGCGGCACGAAGATCCCGCGCCCGCACAAGATCGAGGTGCGGTTCGGCGAGCCGCTGGACTTCTCCCGCTACTCCGGCCTCGGCTCCACGCCACCGGTGCGCAGGGCAATCACCGACGAGATCATGTACGCGATCATGGAACTGTCCGGCCAGGAGTACGTGGACCAGTACTACAAGCGCCCCAACGCCGCGTAACTCGTCGGGCGGTCAGTGCTCGTCGTAGTGGTCGCCGTGGGATGCGTGCCGGTGGCCGTCGTGCAGGTAGTCGACGTGGTCGCCGTGCGGGACCGCGACGTGGCCGCAGCCGTCACCGTGCCTGTGGTGATGCGTGTCGTGCGCCTCGTGGCCGGCCGGCTCACACTCGTCGAAGTGCCCGTCGTGCGCGCGGTGCAGGTGCCCGTCGTGCACGTAGTCGACGTGATCGCCGTGCGGGACCGCGACGTGCCCACAGCCGTCGCCGTGCTTGTGATCGTGTCCGGTGTGTTCGAGATGCGTGGTGGTCATAACCACACGGTATGCCGATGTGCGCACTCACGCATGAGACATCACCCGGTTGGGGCGCAGGCGTCCAGCGCCTCGTCCACCGTGCTCACCACGGCCAGCGCGTCCAGCGCCGCCTGCGGCACGAACCCGCGGTCACGCAGGCCCTCGATCCAGGTGACCATGCCCGCCCAGTGGTCGTCCGGGTCCAGCAGCACCACCGGCTTGTCGTGCATCCGCAGATAGCCCGACGTCCACACCTCGAACAGCTCCTCGCAGGTGCCGAGCCCACCGGGCAGCGCGAGGAACGCGTCCGCGGCGTCGTCCATCAGCGCCTTGCGCTCGCGCATGGTCTCCACCACCCGCAGCTCACCGGCGTCCGGATCGGCCACCTCCAGCTCGACCAGCCCACGCGGGATCACCCCGTAGGTCGACGCGCCACCCGCCCGTGCCGCACGCGCCACCTCGCCCATCATCGACACCTTCGCGCCGCCCCAGACCAGCCCCCAGCCGCGCGCCGCCAGCTCCGTGCCGACGTCGGCGGCCAGCCGCAGGTAGGACTCCGGCACGTTCGAGTTCGACCCGCAGTAGACGCACACCGACCACTTCCCGGTGCTCAATGCGCGTCGCCCCAGGCCCGGTACGCGTCCTCGACCACCTCGATGGCGTCGTCCACGTCGTCGGTCAGGTGCAGCAGCGCGAGATCCTTCTCGCCGATCTTGCCCTCGGCGAACACCGCACTGCGCAGCCACTGGTACAGACCGTCCCAATAGGACTTTCCAAAGAGAACCACCGGGAACTTGGTGACCTTCTTCGTCTGCACCAGGGTGAGCGCCTCGAACAGCTCGTCCAGCGTGCCGAACCCGCCAGGCAGGCAGATGAACGCCTGCGCGTACTTGATGAACATCGTCTTACGGGTGAAGAAGTACCGGAAGTTCACCCCGAGGTCGACCCACGGGTTGAGGCCCTGCTCGAACGGCAGCTCGATGCCCAGCCCGATGGACAGCCCGCCGGCCTCCGAGCAGCCGCGGTTGACCGCCTCCATCGCGCCCGGCCCGCCGCCGGTGATCGCCGCGAAGCCGGCCCCGGCCAGCGCAGCACCGATGTCCCGGCCGAGCTGGTACTCGGGGTGGTCGCGGCCGGTGCGGGCGGACCCGAACACGGTGACCGCCTTGGGCACCTCGGCCAGCGCGCCGAAACCCTCGACGAACTCGGCCTGGATGCGCAGCACCCGCCACGGGTCGGTGTGCACCCAGTCGGCCGGACCGCGCGAGTCGAGCAGCCGCTGGTCGGTGGTGGTGTCCTCGACCCGCCGGGACCGGCGCAGCACGACCGGGCCGCGCTGCTTCTCCCTCGGGTGCTCCTCGTCCTCGCCCAGTTGAAGTGTCACGCCGCCGAGCTTAGGCCGTCGGAGATCGTCAGGGAGCGGACCGCGCCGAGCATGCGTCTCAGGTTCGAGTGGGAGTCGAGCGCGGGGAGCCGGACATGACCGAGACCGAGAAGGTCGACGAAGTGGACCATGCCAGGGACCGACACCGGAACGCGCTGCGGTTGAGCGCCGGCGGGACCCTGTCGTGTGTCCTGCTGGTGTCGACCGGAACCACCTGGCTGCGTGGGCAACGGTCGCCGTCGGACACCCACACGCTGTGGGGCTACGCCGACGCGCTGGAAAGCGGCTGGGTGCCGGCCGCCGTGCTGACCATGGTCTGCCTGCTCGTCGGCCTGTCGGCGGTCACGGCCGCCGGCGCGGTCGGGCCGCCGGTGGTCCACGGCGCGCTTGCCCTGCTCGCCGGTCTGACCGCCCTGTCCGTCGTGCAGTTCATGGCGACCGAGAGGTACGGCTACACCGTGGCCTACGGCGCCTACCTTGCGCTGGCCTGCGCGATCGGACTCGCCGTCGTGCACGGGAGCCACCCGGGGAGGCAAGCATGACCGAGGGCTACGCGCGGCTGTACGGGCCGCTGGCGGTGGTCACCGTGCTGGCCTACTTCCTGCCGATCACCGACCGCCGCGAGATCGACTCCGTGGCGGAGATGACGGTGAACGACGACCCGATCGCCGCCGTCGCGACGTTCGTGCTCGTCGCCCTGGTCGGGTGCCTGGTCGCGGCGACACTGCGGCCCGCGACGACGATCTGGCTACCCGCGTGGATCGCGATCACGTCCGGCATGTGCGGCGTGATGTTGCTGCAGAACAAGAACGCGCTGCCCGGGAAGGTGAACTCGATCGGCGCCGGCATCATCGTGCTCGCACTGGGAACGACGGTGCTCGCGGTGGCACACGCGGTGCACCTGATCGTCATCCGAGAAAGGCGCTGAGCACCTCGGCGCAGCGGCGGATCTGCGCCACCGGCACGTGCTCCTGCTGGGTGTGCGCCAGTGTCGGGTCGCCCGGCCCGAAGTTCACCGCCGGCATGCCGCGCGCGGCGAACCGGGCCACATCGGTCCAGCCGAGCTTGGCGACCGGCTCGCCCCCCGCCGCGTCGATCAGCTCCCGCGCGGCGGGCGCGGACAACCCCGGCATCGCCCCGGCCGCCACGTCCACAACGGCCAGCTCGTAACCCTCGAACACCTGCCGCAGGTGCTCCTCGGCCTGCGCGGGCGTGCGGTCCGGCGCGAACCGGTGGCCCACCTCCAGCCACGCCGAGTCCGGCACGACGTTGCCGGCCACACCGCCGCCGACCCGCACCGCCTGCAGGCCCTCGCGGTAGCGGCACCCGTCGATGTCGACCTCGCGAGCGGTGTACTCCTCGAGGCGGCGCAGCGCGTCGGCGAACGCGTGGATCGCGTTCACGCCCATCCACGCCCGCGCGGTGTGCGCGCGCCGGCCGGTGGTGGTCAGCTTGACCCGCATGTTGCCCTGACAGCCGGCCTCGACCACGGCGTTGGACGGCTCGCACACCACGGCGAGGTCACCGGCGAGCCACTCGGGCCGCTCCAGTTCGAGGCGGGTGAGCCCGTTGCTGTCGTAGTCGATCTCCTCGCAGTCGTAGAAGATGAACGTGAGGTCGTGGCGCGGCTCGGTGATCGTCGCGGCGAGGTGCAGCATCACCGCGTCGCCGCCCTTCATGTCCACGGTGCCCAGCCCGTGCATGATCTCGCCCTCGCGGCGGGACGGCAGGTTGTCGTTGACCGGCACGGTGTCCAGGTGCCCGGCGAGCACCACCCGCGACGGCCGGCCGAGTGAAGTCCTGGCCAGCACGGCGTTGCCGAACCGGACGATCTCCAGGTGGCCGGCCTGCTCGCGCAGCGCGCGCTCGACCGACTCGGCGATCGCGTCCTCGTCGCGGGAGACGCTCGGGATGTCCACGAGCGCGGCGGTCAACTCGACAGGGTCACCGGACAGGTGAAGCGAAGCGGTCACAGCGCGACCGTACTCGGAAACGGCGTGCAACCCGGCGACGCCCCACACTCGTGACTAGGGGTGGATCGGGCGAACCGGAGGGCGGATGGACGAGCGCGACAGGGCATTCAGCGAGTACTTCGACTCGCGCGCGAACACCATGCGCGGGACGGCGTACCTGATGTGCGGCGACTGGAGCCGCGCACAGGATCTCGTCCAGACCGCGTTCCTGAAGCTCTATCGGGCATGGGACCGGGTGTCGGCGCACGACACCCTGGACGCCTACACCCGGCAGATCCTGGTTCGGACGTACCTCGACGACAACCGGCTTTGTGAGACACAGCAACGCGAAGCGTTTCGATGAGAGGGTGGGGGCGGGGCAGAGGATGGTGGTTCCGCCGGGAGCGGGTCACCGACGAGCCGGCAGTCTCCGAAACCACGACGCACGACAGCGCCGAGGACCGTGTCGTCCTGCTGCGCGCGTTGGCGAAGGTGCCGGCACGGCAACGAACAGCGCTGATCCTGCGGTATTGGGAGGACCTGTCCCTGGAGGACACGGCGCGGGCGATGGACTGCTCGGTCGGCACGGTGAAAAGCCAGGCCGCCCGAGGTCTCGACAAGTTGCGCGAATTGGTGCCACCCGCCACGTCGGCTCTGTACTCCTGAGAGGACCTGATGAACGAGAACGAATTGCGCAACGGGCTGCGCGCGGCGATGTCGGGTGAGGCACCGCCGGCCACGCTGACCGGGGAGATCGTCGTCGAGCGGGCGCGCAGGGCCCGCCGGCGCAGGCAGGCCACGCTGGCCGGCGCCGGGAGCGCCGCCGCGGTCGCGCTGATCGCGGTGGGCGCGGTGGTGCTGCCCGGCATGTCGTCGGGCGAGCCGTCCGGTCAGATCGGCGTCGGCGCCCGTCCCACCAGCGTCTCGCCGACGCCCACGCCTGGCCGGCCCAGCTCCGGCTCGACCAAGCCGAGCACGTCGTGGCCCAACGGCCAGACCGATCGCACCGCACGCTCCGGGCCGGAGTACGACCGGGGCGCGCGGGTGCTGGAGGTGCTGACGATGCTGCGTCCGCCCGGCCATACGGCGCCGCCGGACGCGGCCGGCCTGACCTATCACCAGGCCAACTTCGAGGACCGGGTGAACGACCGGGAGACCTGGTCGTACCTGTCGTACCTGCCGGTGGCCAAGGACGGCGGTGTCGGCCGGCTGCTCGCCGAGGTGCACACCCCCGGCACCCGCTCGAACTCCGGAAACGGCTGCGAGCTGGCCAAGAAGTTCTGGGGTGTCGGCGGCCAGTGCCGGGTGGTCCAGGTCGGCGGAGCCTCGGTCGGCGTGGTCACCGACAGCGCGGACAGCCGGATCGACCAGGTGGCCGCGGTGCGCCGCGCGGACGACACGGCCGTGTTCGTCGCGCAGGCCAAGTCCTGGGAGCAGACCGGCAAGCCGCCGCTGCGCGAGCTGCCGTTCACGCCAGAGGCCCTGGCCGCGGCCGCGATCGATCCCCGGTTCGACGTCTCCTGATCAGGGGCGGCTACCGTAGCCATCCGTGAGCAGCGCAGACGTCAACTCCGACCAGACCGCCGGCGCGCACGGCGTCGGACTGGCCACGATCACCGACGACGGCACGGTCCTGGACACCTGGTTCCCGAATCCGAAGCTGGGCGCGGCACGCGCGCCGGGCACTCAGCGGCTGTCCGAGCAGGACGCGATCGACGAGCTCGGCGCGGGCGTGTCCGCCGTGCTCGGGCCGGATCTGGATCGTGGCGTCGAGGTGATCGCCGTCCGGACCTCGATCGACGACCTGGCCGAGCCGCCCGCCGACACGCACGACGTGTACCTGCGGCTGCACCTGCTGTCCACCCGGCTGGTGCGGCCGCACGGGCAGAGCATGGACGGGGTCTTCGGACTGCTGTCCAACGTGGTGTGGACCAACCACGGTCCGTGTGCCGTCTCCGGCTTCGAGGCGACCAGGCTGCGGCTGCGGGCCAAGGGCGCGGTGACCGTCTACGGCGTGGACAAGTTCCCGCGCATGGTCGACTACGTGACGCCGTCCGGCGTGCGGATCGCGGACGCGGACCGGGTGCGGCTTGGTGCGCACCTGGCCACCGGCACCACGGTGATGCACGAGGGGTTCGTGAACTACAACGCCGGCACGCTCGGCGCGTCGATGGTCGAGGGTCGGATCTCGGCCGGCGTGGTGGTCGGTGACGGGTCCGACGTCGGCGGCGGCGCGTCGATCATGGGCACCCTGTCCGGCGGCGGCAAGGAGACCATCTCGATCGGCGAGCGCTGCCTGCTCGGCGCGAACGCCGGGATCGGGATCTCGCTCGGCGACGACTGCGTCGTGGAGGCCGGGTTGTACGTCACGGCGGGCACGAAGGTGGCACTGTCCGGCGGCCGGCTGGTGAAGGCGCTCGAACTGTCCGGGTCGAACGGGCTGCTGTTCCGGCGCAACTCCGCGACCGGCGCGGTGGAGGTCGTGGAACGCGCGGGCGGCGTCGGTGTGGAGCTGAACGCCGCCCTGCACGCCAACGACTGACTCGACATATCGCGTTCGCCGAGAGCCGGACGTCCATTCACATCGAAATATTCGCGACATCGTTAAGTGCAGCAGCAAACAGTGGGTAGGCGCGCTGAGAATGGCAATCTCGTTACGCGCCTACCCACAGCATGCATTCCTGCCACAGCCGAAGTCTGTGCCGACTAACCCGTGGTCACGGTTCCCACCGTGAGGCAGAGCGCTGAGCAATACCAGACTCGGCGGCCAACAGCGTGCCGCACATCGATTGATCTTCTACCTGTGGCCGGATCGACGCACAGCGGCCACCTTCGCGAAACGTGCTAAACGACCCATTGTCGACGACGGACGCTAACGATCGAGCAATGCCTAGTTCGAAGTCGAAGGCGGTGTATGCAACAGCTGGCGAGACCCCAACGGGCTTACTAGATCGACATACCTGTAAACGGGCGCAGTATGCACCGGAGGGCAAGGCTCCTTCGAGCTCCTACCGATGGCACCTATGGTGACGTTAGCGCCGGTTTCGCCAAAAACCACTCCTGCTTCTTGTAAGCAAGGCGACGAACCAGCTCGCTTGATAATCACCCGTCGGCCGCCATCGTCCATTCGCACGAAGGTCCACGAGACGATCAGCGAATCTGCCGGAGCCCCGCTGAATACGTCCGACTTCTTTAGATCGGGCAAAGTTGCACTCGCCTCACCTGCAGGTATGAGAGGGTCAGCTAACGGTTTGGCTGGTGAGCGATGTCCGCCCGTAGGAGCATCCGTGTGGCGCATCTCTGCTGCAGGCGAGCATCCTGCAAGCCCTATCGCAGCCAAGATCGCAACAGCTATCGATGAGCCGAATCTCTCAGCCAGTCGAGATGCCATGTCTACATCGTGTCAGGGATGCACCAGCAGGCCAATACACACTGACCCACGCCTTTCTTTAGACCGAGCATCAATGATGTCCTCTATTCTTCGTAGCTCATTGCTTTAACACGGCCGATACGGCGACCGGCGCGGTGGAGGTCGTGGAACGCGCGGCCGGCGTCGGTGTGGAGCTGAACGCCGCCCTGCACGCCAACGACTGATCACCTGCTCTCGAACTCGCCCGCGAGTCCGATGACCTGCTCGAGCACGTCGAAGCCGCCGTCGACCCTGATCAGCTGGCCGGTGGCGGCTCCGAATGCGTCGTCCGCGACCGTGGCGATGATCTTGCCGAGGTCGTCGGGCAGCAGCACCCTGCCGAGCACCGACCGAGACCGCAGGTGGCTCCGGATGCCGTCGGTGAACACGTCCGCGGTGGCGTCGGTGTCCACCGCGCCGGCAGCCACGGTGTTGACCGTGACGCCGAACCGGGCGCCGTCGCCGGCCACGTGGCGGGCGAACGTGTTCAGCGCGGCCTTCGCGGTCGAGTGCGCGATCGACCCGCCCACCATGTCGGCCGCCGTGCTGGACACGTAGACGATCCGCCCCGCGCGCTGCTCCCGCATGATCTCCAACGCGCGCCGGGTGAGGTGGTACACGCCGGCCAGTTCGCCGTTCACCTTGTCCGCGAAGCGTTCCCACTCCAGCTCAGCCAGCGGCTGGAACGGCGGCTGCACGGTGTTCGCGTTGCACACCAGCACGTCCAGCCGGCCGTGCTCGCGGCGCACCTCCTCGATCATGGCCGCGACCGCCTCGCCGTCGCGGACGTCGGCACGCACCGTCCTGGCGCTGCCACCGTCCGCCTCGATGCCGGCGACCACCGCGGCGGCGGACTCGGCGTCACGGAGGTAGTTGACGATCACGTGGTACCCGCGCCTGCCCAACTCCCGTGCCGTGCCCGCACCGATCCCGCGACCGGCCCCGCTGATCAGCGCGACTCCCCTGCTCATGCGTTTCTCCTTTCCCAGCAACGAAATTCCAGTGATCTCAACGCTACCGAGTAGGGCTTACATTTTGTAAGGGCATACAGTGAGGTAAGCTCCTGACATGCGGGAAGGACTGCAGGCGAGCGGCACCGCGTCACCCCGGGAAGGTGACGTGTTCCACAGTGAATGCGTCGGCCGGGCGATCATGGAGGACATCTCCGGCCGGTGGTCGACGCTGATCCTGGCCGCCCTGCGGGACCGCCCGATGCGCTTCTTCGAGCTGCGCGACAAGATCGAGGGCATCAGCGAGAAGGTGCTGTCCCAGAAGCTCCGGGTACTCGTGCGCGACGGCCTGGTCGAGCGGACCGTCGAGCCGTCCGTACCGCCCAAGGTGAGCTACGCGCTGACCGATCTCGGCCGCGGCCTGACCCGCCCGCTGGGGCAGCTCGTGCGCTGGATCGCCGCGCACGCACCCGAGGTCGTCGCGGCCCGCGAGAGCTACGACGCCGGTTAGTCGCCGATGTCCTCGTTCCACAGGTCCGGGTGCGCCTCGACGAACTCGGACATCATGCGCACGCATTCCTCGTCGTCCACGATCGTGATCTCCACGCCGTGCTCGGCGAGCCAGTCGTGGCCGCCGCTGAACGTGCGCGCCTCGCCGACGATCACGTGCGGGATCCGGAACTGGCGCACCAGGCCGCTGCAGTACCAGCACGGCGACAGCGTGGTGACCATGATCGTGTCCCGATAGGTGGGACGGCGGCCGGCCGCGCGAAAGGCCGCCGTCTCCGCGTGCGTGGACGGATCGTCGTCCTGAACGCGCCGGTTGTGCCCGCTGCCGAGCAGCGTACCGGCCGAATCGAACAGCGCGGCGCCGATCGGAATGCCGCCCTCCGCACGACCAAGCCGCGCCTCGCCGACCGCCACGGCGAGCAGAGCGGACGCGTCGATCACCTAACCTTCACCTACCATTCATCTCGTGACTCTTGCTCCGCCTACACCGGTTGACCTGGGACTAGACCCCGCGCCGCGCGATGTCCGCGCCGAGGACTCCCCAGCTTGGCACGTTCGCGCCCGGCTGGACGCTCAGGTTCGCGAGTTACTGGCACACGAGGACGGCGCCCGCGACGGGCAGGATCCCGAGCACGTGCACCAGATGCGGGTGGCCGTGCGCCGGATGCGCGCCGCGCTCAAGGCCGAGGGCTCGACCGTGCCGGACGCCGACGAGCTGCGGGCCGAGCTGAAGTGGCTCGGCGGCGCGCTCGGCGAGGTGCGCGATTTCGACGTGCTGCTCGGCCGGCTGCGCGAGGAGACCGCCGACTTCGGTCCGGACGAGCAGCACGCGGCCGACCGCCTGTTCGCCGGTCTGGTCACCGACCGCAGGCGCGCCCGCCGCAAGATGCTCGGCGTGCTGCGCGGCTCCCGGTACCGCGCGCTGCTGCACGACCTCGCCGAGGCGGCGCGCTCGGACGTGCCGGTCGTCGAGCCGGAGTCCGGCAAGTCCGGCAAACCCGCCAAGAAGACGGCACTGGTCGACGTGGTGCGCAAGCCGCATCGCAAGCTGGTCAAGGCGGCAGCGGCGCTGCCCGACGATCCGCCGGACGACGACCTGCATGCGTTGCGCATCAAGGGAAAGCGGGTGCGCTACGCGGCCGAACTGGCGGCCGACTCCGGCGGCAAGAAGGTCAAGAAGCTGATCGCCGCGACCAAGAAGTTCCAGGACCTGCTCGGTGATCACCAGGACGCGGTGGTCGGCGAGCAGGAGGTGCGCCGGATGCTCTCCGAGCAGGGCGGAGAGATCGACGCCGACGTGGTGTTCGTGGCCGGCCGGCTGGTCGAACGCGAGCGCGCACGGCGCACGGAATGCCGGCGGCGGTGGCGCATGGCGGTCGCGAAGGTCGACGATCGGGCCACGGCGCTGCTGAGTTGACCATTCGCCGAGTGGCCGCTCGGCGAACCTTCTAGAGTTCGCGCTCATGAAGACTTTTCGACGTGCCGGGCTGGTGCTCACCGCGGCGGCCTCGATCGCCCTTCTCGCCGGCTGCAACGACTCCAAGGACGGCATGGGCTCGCCCATGGCCCAGACGACCCCCGTCGAGTCGGCGCCGCCGGAGATGCCCGGGGAGGAGCCGGCGCCGGAGTCGACCAGCCGCACCCGGCCGTCGGTGACCATGCCGGGGTCCAGCCAGGACCCGAGGAAGAAGGCCGCGTGCGACAAGTTCTGCGAGCGGTTCAAGCAGATCACCGAGCACGAGCAGTGCGGCGGCATCGCCAAGGAGACGCCGCCCGACCAGTGCGCGCAGTGGGTCGGCGACCTGGAGAAGGCGATCACCGAGGCCTACCAGGACGAGGACTACAAGGCGATCGTGGGCAGCAACATCCTGCTGGAGCACATCAAGGACTCCGCGAAGAAGTACGGCGAGGAAAACTGCGCGCAGCCGGTGACCGGCCAGGGTGGTGCCACGGAGCGCGCCAAGGTGGCGATGTGCAAGATGAACCTGATCTCGCTGCGAGGTACGGCCAAGAGCGCCTACAACAGGATCAGCTAGCCGCGTGAAACGCGCGAGTCCCGCGCCCTGCACCGGTGAGTCCCGCGCCCTGCACGGTGCACAGCGCGGGACTCGGGGTGTCTGAGCGCGGGACTCGCGATCAGCAGGGGGTTGATCAGCCGGCCAGACGGCTCACCGCGGCCGCGACGCGCTCATCGGTCGCGGTGAGCGCGATCCGCACGTGCGTGCCGCCGGCCGGGCCGTAGAACGTGCCCGGCGCGACCAGGATGCCGCGCTCGGCGAACCACTCCACAGTGGACCAGGCGTCGTCGCCGCGGGTCGCCCACAGGTACAGCCCGGCCTCCGAGTGGTCGATCGCGAACCCGGCAGAGGTGATCGCCGGGAGCAGTGAGTCGCGCCGCGCGGCGTAGCGCTTCCGTTGTGCCGCAACGTGTTCGTCGTCGCGCATGGCAGCGGTGATGGCCGCCTGCACCGGCCGGGGCACGATCATCCCGGCGTGCTTGCGCACCGCCAGCAGCTCGGCCACCAGCGCCGGATCACCGGTCACGAACCCCGCGCGGTAGCCGGCGAGGCTGGAGCTCTTCGACAGCGAGTGCACCGCGAGCACGCCGTCCAGCGACCCGCCGGTCACCGACTCGTGCAGCACCGACACCGGCTCGGCGTCCCACCCGAGCGTCAGGTAGCACTCGTCGGACACCACGATCGCGTCCCGCTCGCGCGCCCAGTCCACGACCTTGCGCAGGTGCTCGACGGGCAGCACCCGACCGGTGGGGTTGGACGGCGAGTTCAGCCACACCAGCGCCGGGCGGCGCGGCCCGAGCGCGGTCAACCCGTCGGTCCTGGCCACCTCCGCACCGGCCAGCCGCGCGCCCACCTCGTAGGTCGGGTACGCCAGCTCCGGGATCACCACAAGATCGCCGGCGCGCACGCCGAGCAGCGTCGGCAGCCAGGCGACGAGTTCCTTGGAGCCGATCGTGGGCAGCACCGCGTCCGGGTCCGGAATGTGCACGGAATGCCTGCGGCGCAACGCCTCCACGACCGCCTCGCGCAGCTCGGGGGTGCCGTGTGTGGCCGGGTAGCCGGGCACGTCGGCGACCGTGCCGAGTGCCTCCGAGATCACCGGCGCGACCGGGTCGACAGGGGTGCCGACCGACAGGTCGACCAGCCCGTCAGGGTGGGCACGGGCGCGCTCCTTGGCGCCGGCCAGCGTGTCCCACGGAAAGTCCGGCAGCCGCGGACCGGTGCGTGTCACTCGCCCTGGGGTGGGAGGTTCTTGATCATCTCCGGGTCGGCGCTCACCTTGCCGACCTTGGACGCGCCGCCCGGGGATCCGAGCTCGTCGAAGAAGTCGGCGTTGGCCTTGGTGTAGTCCTTCCACTGATCGGGGACGTCGTCCTCGTAGTAGATGGCTTCCACCGGACACACCGGCTCACAGGCGCCGCAGTCCACACACTCGTCGGGGTGGATGTAGAGCATCCGGTCGCCTTCGTAGATGCAGTCGACGGGGCACTCCTCGATGCATGCCTTGTCGAGGATGTCGACGCAGGGTTCGGCGATCGTGTACGTCACTACTACTCCTGCTCTGCTCAGCTCGTGGTGGGCGCGCTACCGCGAGGTTACGCGTCGTTCGTCAGTATCTCTCGGCGGCATCGTCGCCACACGGCAGGTCCACCCGACATGTGAAACACATCTCCCCTGTTCTTCCCGCCGGTTGGGATGACGCACCATGTGGCCGTGCCACTGCTCTCCGACGACGTGCGTGACCTGGAGTTCCTCTGCGCCGAGGCGTGGCCGGCGATGGTGTCGGAGCGGCTCGGCGACTGGCTTCTGCGCGCGGCCGGAGGCTTCACCGGGCGAGCCAACAGCGCGCTGGTGCTCGGCGATCCGGGCGTGCCGGTGCCGGACGCGCTGGCCACCGTGATCGACTTCTCAGCGAAACACGGCATCACCCCGAAAGTGCAGGTCGTGTGGGGTGATCCGACCGAGGCGGCGATCGCCGCCGCCGGGTGGACGGTGGACACCGGGCACTCGGGCGAGCACGGGGTGGTGGTGCTGACCGGCCCGCTGGACCTCGACGAACGTGCCGGCACCGTGCTGGACCACCCGACACCCGCATGGTGGCGCCTGGTCTCGGGCACTGAGACGCCCGCACCTGCCGAGCGGCACGTGCTCGCCGGCGGCGCGCTGACCGGCTTCGGTGTGACCGCGGTGCACGGCGAGACCGTGGCCGCCGTGCGCGGCGGGGTCGCCGGTGACGTGCTGTTGGTCGCCCGGCTGGCGGTCCGCGCCGACGCGCGCCGCCACGGGCACGCGCGCCGGCTGCTCGGCACGCTCGCCGCGTGGGGCCGCGGGCACGGCGCGCGGCGCATGGTCCTGCAGGTCACGGCCGGCAACACTGCGGCGCTGCGGCTCTACGAGACGCTCGGCTGCGTCGAGCACCACCGCTATCAGTACTGGACACCCTCGAACGTGAGCTGTGTTCTACTTCACTGGTGAGTACGTTGATCGACCCGGCCGGGATCACGCCGTCCCGGGCCAGCGCCGGCCTCGCGAAGGTCATGCGCCTCGCCTCCCGCGAACCGAGCAGGCTCGCCCCGCCCGGCGCGCTGGGCGCCTGGCTCGGACGCGCCTGGCTCGCCGGACTGTGCACGGTCGGGCGGATCGGCCCGCCGATCGCGCACACGCCGGTGCGAACCCGCCGGGTGCGCGGCGAATGGGTCGGCGGCGTGCCGAGCGCCGGCGCGCGGATCGTGTACTACATCCACGGCAGCGGATACATCGGCTGCTCGCCGTGGACGCACCGCGGCCTGGTCTCGCGGGTGTCGGCCGCGGTCGGCCGGCCGGCGTTCAGCGTGACCTACCGGCGCGCGCCGGAACACCGGTTCCCGGCCGCCCACGAGGACGTCGTGAACGGCTTCAACTGGTTGCTGGACAACGGTTTCCGGTCCGAGGACATCATCGTGGCCGGTGACTCGGCCGGCGGGCATCTGGCCTTCTCCCTGTGCGGCGAGCTGCGCAGACTGGGCATCGCGCAGCCGGCCGGCGTGATCGCGTTCTCCCCGCTCGTGGACGCGACGTTCGCACTCGCCTCGGCCAGGGAGCGCACCATCACCGATCCGTTCGTCACCGCCCGCACCGCGCGCCGGCTGATCGGCCTGTACACCCGCGGCTCCGACCCGTGCGATCCCCGGCTGGACGTCGTCCAAGAGGTCGGGCCGGACTTTCCGCCGGTGCTGCTGCAGGCCGGTGAACGCGAACTGCTCGGCGCGGACGCGGTGCACTTCGCCGAGGCGCTCAACGGCGCGGGCGGGCGCTGCGAGCTGCAGGTGTGGCCGGGGCAGGTGCACGTGTTCCAGATCGTGCCGTTCCTGCCGGAGGCACGCGCGGCTCTGCGGCACGTGGCGCGGTTCGCCGCCGCCCTGGACAGCGAGATCAGGCCGGCTGCGATTCCATCCACTGCACGGCCTTCTTGGCGGCCCGCTTGAGGGCCGAGCGTTCGCCGAAGTAGTCGCCGGCCATCCCGACGACCGGCAGCATGCCGAGCGCCCGGTGGTAGAACCGCCCGCGCGGCCGCTTCTCCAGCTCGTCGGACAGCGCCAGCAGGGCCCGGCCGAACCGCCACAGCGTGCGGGCCGCGGCCTTGAGAGTGATCTTGCCGTGCTTCTTGGTGGACTCGTCCAACTCCTCGGTCAGCTCCGCGGTGGCCTTGTCCTCCTCGGCGTCGGTGAGCCCGTCACCCTCGCCGGCCGCGAGCGCGCGATCCACGTCCCGGTCGAACAGCACGGCGGCGAGCAGCCGCACCCGGTCGGCCTGCTCGGTCATGCCGCGCTCGGCGGCGATCGCGCACAGCAGCAGCCCCTGGCTGGCCGCACCCAGCGCGTCCTGGATGGGCAGCCGGTCGGCCAGCGCGCCGCCAATGCCGGGGATCGCGGCGACCAGCGTGGTGAACCGGCCGACCCGGTTGACCCACCAGTCGGTGCGCGCCTCGATGTCCATCTCCGACCACGCCTCGGTGCCGGGTACCTTCACCGACTCCAGGCCGTCGAGCACCTTGTCCTTGAGGCTCTTGTCCACGCCGTCCAGATCAGCGTCGCCGGGCTGACGCGAGCGCCGCACGATGCCCAGCGGATCGGACTCGCGCAGCGCGTCCAGCATCGGCGTGGTGGCACGCACGAACGGGCGCAGCGCGGCGACGACGTTCTTGTCAGTGATCGCCTCTGCCATGGGCGTGCTCCTTCTGCCGGGCGACCGCAGCATCGCCGAGAACCCGGCCCAGCGCCACCGCACCGGCGCCGGCCGCACAGCCGACCAGCAGCAGCGTCCGCCAGTCCGGGATGACCACGTATGCCCGCTCGACACCGCCGGGCTCACCGATCGCGAACACCAGCACGACCAGCAGCCATGCCCACAACGGCGAGCCGGCCACCAGGAGCGTGGGCGAGAACTCGGCGGCCGTGTACACCAGCGGCCCCATGGTGGCCAGCGCCAGCACGACCGTGATCGGGAACGGGAACCCGCCGAGGTCCGGCAGGAGCGTGCCGTCGAACCGCAGCGGCAGGAACATCAGCTCGATGATCGCCAGCACCACGCTGGCCAGCACGATCCCGGCGATCCGCCAGCGGTCCCGGCCGGTCACCTCGGCGCCCCCGTGTCCACCGTGGACGCGAGCCCGCCGAACAGGTCGTCGGCCGCGCCCTCGGGGTCGCCGGTGGCCAGCACGTAGTACTCGGCGTCCAGCACCGGCTGGGCAACCCCGTTGGACAGCGCGTAGCACGGCACGCCGTCCTCGAGCTCGGTGAAGCTGATCTGGGTGGCGTGCGCCCGCAGCCCGCGCACCTTGGCCGGCACGCTGTCCGCGATCCCAATCACCGTGGTGATCTCGTCGTCCTCGACCACCGGCAGCTCGTCGGACTTCGGCAGCCGGTACGGCAGATTGTCCACTGTGGACAGTGCGGCCACCCCGGCGGCGGTCGCACTCCGGGACGCCACGGTGTGGAAAACCCGCTCCACGTAAGGGGATTCGGCGGTCGCCGCCATGGTGATCTCGTGCGCGCGGACGTGGTCGGGGTGCCCGTAGCCGCCGTCCGGGCCGTAGGTCACCACGACCTGCGGGCGCACCTGGTCGAGCACTTCGCGCAAAGCGAGCGCCTGCTCGGCCAGATCGCCGGCGACGAACGCGCGCGGGTGCTCGTTGGTCGCGGTACCCGCCATGCCGGAGTCGCGCCAGCGTCCGATGCCGCCGAGGTAACGGTGATCGGCCACGCCGAGCGCCTCGCAGGCCTGGCGCAGCTCACCGACCCGATAGCCGCCGAGCTGGTCGGACGCGGCGGACGCGAGCTGGGCGAGGCTGTCCGGGATGATCTCGCCCTCCTCGCCGAGCGTGCAGGTCACGAGCGAGACGTGCGCACCGGCGGCGGCGTAGCGGGCGATCGTCCCGCCGGTGGTGAGGCTCTCGTCGTCCGGGTGTGCGTGGACCAGCAAAAGCCGTCTCGGGGCGCTCAACATCACGTCAAGAGCCTACGTGCGGCTGCTACGACGGGAGCACGACAGGGTCGAGCCCGCTGAACCCGTTAGGCCCGCTAACGGGTTCAGCGGGCTCGACCCGTGAAGGTGGCCAAAGGTCACCTTGGCTGGTCCTTGTGTCACTAGTTGGGGGCTCGACGCCAGGCGACGGCGGTGTCGAACGGGCCGGACGGCGCGCGGCCCACGTCCACACCGGTCAACTCCGGCCGCACGGCCAGCGAGTCGGCTTCCTGGAACAGCGGGACGGTCAGCGCCTCGCGCCACAGCACCGGCTCGATCGTGGTCAGCGTCTCGGCCACCGGCACAGCGCCGGACAGCGCGGCCTCGATGGTGGGCTGTACGGAGGCGTCGCAGAACCCGACCGGGTTGGTCGGCTGCGCGCCCGCCACCGCGCTCTCCCCCTGCAGACAGCCGAAGTTGGACGCCAGCACGGTCGCCGGGTCACCACCGACCGGCCGCGGCACGACCGCCAGGTGCACCGCGCCGGTGGTGCGCTGCCCGGTCGGCACGGACGCCAGCGACTCGGTGAACAACTGGTCCGCGCTCGGTGTCTCGACCTTCGCCTGGATACCCGCGTTGACGAGCTGGCGCTGCAGCTCGCGCGCCATGCTCACGTAGCTCTCCCGCTCGGCCGGCGCGGCGATCACCAGGCTGAGCGGCCTGCCGTCGCGCATCCAGATCCCGGCGCCCCGCGTGTAGCCGGCCTGCTGCAGCGCCGCCTCGGCCTGCGCCAGCTCGGGTTGCCCGGAGGACACGCCGCCCGGACGGGTCGGCCGGTATCCGGGCGCGGTCGGCGAAAGCACCTGCGCCTCGGCGCGCAGCGTGCTGCCGGGCCCGCCGCGCGTCCCGGTCGCCACCAGGGCGTCGCGGTCCAGCAGCGCGGAGATCGCCCGCCGCACCCGCGCGTCGGACATGTCCTCGCCGACCGGGCGCAGCAGCACGGTCGCCGTGGCCGACCGCGGCACGGTGTGCACCGCCACCGTGTTGCCCAGCGTGCCGAGCAGGCTCAGGCCGACCGAGTCGGTGCGCAGCAGGGCGAGCTGGTCGTTGCCCCGGCGCAGCGCGTCGACGACACCCACCTGGTCGGCCCGCCGAAAGACCACCTTCTCCAGCGCGGCCGGCTGCTCCCAGTAGCGCTCGTTGCGCTCCAGCTGGATCTCGCCGCGCTCCTGATCGAGCCGGGAGACGGCGAACGGGCCGCCGGTGGCCGGGAATCCGTCCTCCAGCGCGGCGTCCCACCCGCCGGGCGCGTCCTTGAGCAGGTGCGCCGGGAGCAGGCCGTTGAACAGCGATCGCCAGCCCGGGTACGGCTTGTCGAAGGTGACCTCGACGACCTTGCCGGCGTCGCGCGCGGTGATGTTGTCGATCAGCCGGTAGCCGGCCGAGTCGATCACACCGGGCGCGCGGCGCATCTGCTCCCAGAGATAGAGGAAGTCCTCGGCGGCGATCGGCGGGCCGTCCGACCAGGACGCGTCGCCGCGCAGTTCGTAGGTGACCGTGTACGGCTGGTACTTCGTGACGGTGGCCGAGCGCATCAGCGTGCGGTCCATCTGGGGCGTGCCGTCCGCGGCGGGCCGGAACACCGAGGGCAGCAGGAGCGCGCCGAGCGCGGTGGTGACCGCGGACTGGTCGGCGACGGTGTGCGGGTTGTAGCCGCCGGTGATGCCGTCCACGCCGATCACGACCTCGGAGGTCTTGGCCGGCTTGGTGGGCGGCGGCTTGCTCGGCGGCGTGGTGACCAGCGGGGGCGGCGGCATGTTGGTGCAGCCGACGAGCGCGAGCACGAGCAGCACCACGGGCACGAGCTTGCCGGGTGCGCGCACGCCTAGGAGCCTTTCGCCGTTGCTGATTGGGGCAATGTTGCCACCATCGGAGGTTGTGTGTCCTCGAGATTGCCAGAACGGGCGACACGAGCGGCCGGCAGGTACAGCGGCGCGGCCAACGCGAGCACCACCGCGCCGACGATGATCGCGGTGCTGACGGACGTGCCGGCGGCCAGCGCGGTGAGCACGATCCCGCCCAGCGCACCCGCCGGCTGGGCGACCAGTGAGTTGAGTGACACGACCGTGGACCGGTGCGCCGAGTCGACCTGCGAGTGCAGCAGCGTCATGTGCGGCGGGTTGGCCGCGCCGTGCACCATGTAGCAGGCGAGGAACGCCGCGATCAGCCCGACCGGTCCGGCGAACAGGCCCATCGCCACGACCGTGATCCCGTGCAGGATCCGCAGCGCGGCGGCGGTGTAGGCGACTCCGAACCGGCGCCCGGCCACGCCCACCACCGCTGCGCCCAGCGAGGAGGCGAACCACGCCGCCGTGGTCACCGGGCCGAGCAGCGACGCCGCCGTGTCCGGGTTCGCGGTCACCTCGGCCAGGCGCACCGGCATCAACATCTCGAAGGTGACCATGCCGAAGCCCCAGAACAGCTCGACGCAGATCAACGCGAGCAGGATCCGGGAGCGGCGCAACAGTCCGAGCGCCTCACCGATCACCCTCGGCACGTCGCGCACCGACCCGCGCGGACGATGGTCCGGCCGGATCTCCTTGAGCAGCAAGGAAAGTACGACGATGTTGGCCAGCTTCACGGCCACCGCGACGATCACCGGCAACACCAGCGCGCCGGTCCACGCGATCAGCCCGCCGGCCAGCAGCGCCCCCGCGCCCATGCCGAGCCCGATCACCACGCCGGCGGCGGACATGCCGCGATCGATCTCCGCGTTCGGATCGGCTGCCAGCGCGGCGTCCACGTACCACGCGTCCAACGGCCCGCTGTCCAGCGCGCGGTACACGCCCTGCAGTGCGTAGACCACGACGAACGCGCCGAACCCGTGCGCCACCACCATCAGCCCGTGGCTGGCCACGCCGACCACGCCGGCCATCAGCAGCACGGGCTTGCGGCCGAGCGAGTCGGACAGCCCGCCGGTCGGCAGTTCGAGGAAGAACACCACGAAGCCCTGCACGGCGAAGGCCATGCCGACCTCGGCCAGCGTCAACCCGCGCTCCAGCGGCAGCAGCACCAGGACCGGCAGGGTGAACCCGGCCGGTAACCACCGCAGCGCGGTCAGCACCAGAAACCGGCGGCGCGCGGCGCGCGAGGTCATGGCGTGTCCTTCGGCAGCGGGAAGTCGTTCATGTAGAAGAGCACCTTCTCCGCACTGTCCTCAGTGGACGGTCCTTCGACGAAATAGCGGCGGATCACGGCGTTCAGCTCGTCGTTGAGCGCACGCAACCGTTGGGGTGTCAGGAAAAGCTGGAAGTCCGACCAGGACGCGGCGTCCCGCCATTCCTGCGACCACTCGTGCCTTACGGCCAGCCAGCGCTCGGCGTGATCGACCTGATAGCGCAGCGCGTGGTTGGCGATCCACTCGGCGGCGGCACGGTCGTCCGGGTCGGTACCGACGTCGCTGTCGCGCCAGGTGGAGCTGGTATGCAACGCACGCCACCACCGCTCGCGGCCGCGCCCCTCGCCGGTCTCCTCGACCAGGCCGACCTCGGCGAGCTTGCGCAGGTGATAGCTGGTCGCGCCGGTGTTGGTGTCGAGCTTGCCGGCGAGCGCCGTGGCGGTGGCCGGCCCGTCGATGCGCAGGGTGCCGAGCAACCGGATGCGCAACGGATGAGCGAGCGTCCTGAACTGCGCGCTGCTCAGCTTGACCTCGGAGAATTCTTCGTCCGCCATGCTTGCACAATAACTGTGCACAACTTCTCTGCACAATAGTTCTGCATCTACCTCCTCGACACGCGGCCTCCACATATGGCTATAGTGCTAGTTAGCTAGATAAATGGAGGATCTCGTGATCGAGTTTCACCTGGACGGCACGTCGGGCCTGTCGCCGTATCAGCAGCTCGTCCGCCAAGTGCGGCACGCGCTGCGGCTCGGCCTGCTGCGCGAAGGAGAACAGCTGCCGACGGTCAAGGACGTGGTGGCCAACCTCGCCATCAACCCGAACACCGTGCTCAAGGCCTACCGGGAGCTGGAGCACGACGGGCTCGTGGCGGCCCGGCCCGGCGTGGGGACGTTCGTCACCGCGACGCTCACCGGCGGCTCGTTCGCCGCCATCGGGCCGCTGCGGCAGGACCTGCGGCGCTGGCTCGCCAAGGCCCGCCGCGCCGGTCTCGACGACGAGAGCATCGAGGCGCTGTTCGCGGCCACGTTTCAGGACACCGCCAAGGAGGACATAGCGTGACCGTGCTGCGCGCCCGCGAACTGGGCAAGAAGTACAGGCGAAAGTGGGCGCTGACCGACTGCACGCTCGACGTGCCGGCCGGGCACGTGACCGGGCTCGTCGGCCCGAACGGCGCCGGCAAGTCGACCCTGCTGAACCTGGCCGCCGGCATGCTGTCGCCGACCAGCGGCACGATCGAGGCGTGCGGCGGTGTGCCCGGCAGCGGCCCGGCCCAGCTCGCGAAAGTCGGCTTCGTCGCGCAGAACACCCCCGTCTACCCGGGCCTGACGGTCGCCGATCACCTGCGCCTCGGCGCGCGGCTGAACCCGAGCTGGGACGACCGGGTGGCCCAGGACCGGATCACCAGGATCGGGCTGGATCCGAAGCAGCCGGCCGGCAAGTTGTCCGGCGGGCAACGCGCCCAACTCGCGCTCACGATCGGCATCGCCAAGCGGCCGGAGCTGCTGCTGCTAGACGAGCCGGTCGCCGCGCTGGATCCGTTGGCGCGCAGGGAGTTCCTGCAGGACCTGATGGAGACGGTCGCCGAGCACGGGCTCAGCGTCGTGATGTCCTCGCACCTGGTGGCCGACCTGGAACGCGTCTGCGACCACCTCATCGTGCTGGTCGACTCCCAGGTGCGGATCACCGGCGAGGTCGAGGACCTGCTCGGCGCGCACCGCCGGCTGACCGGCCCGCGCCGCGAGATCGACAGCCTGCCGGCCGGCCAGGAGGTCGTCTCCGTGAGTCACACGGACCGTCAGACCACGGTCCTGGTGCGCACCGAGGAACCGATCCTCGACCCCGCCTGGACCGTCAGCCGGCTCACCCTCGAAGACCTGGTCCTGGCGTACCTGAGCGGCCCGGTCCCCACCCGTCCCGCCCTGGAGGTCCTGCGATGACCTGGTTGACCTGGCGTCAGTTCCGCGTGCCGGCCGCGTCCGTGCTCGGCGCCGTCGTGCTGATCTGCGTCGTCCTCGCGATCACCCGTCCGGAGCTGGTCAACAGCACGAACGTCACCGACCAGAAGGCCTTCTACTACGGCTCCCTGTTCGCGGTGTACCTGCTGCCGGCGGTCATCGGGGTGTTCTGGGGCGTGCCGATGGTGACGCGGGAGGTGGAGACCGGCACGCACAGCCTGGTGTGGAACCAGACCGTGACCCGAAAGTCGTGGCTGGCCAACAAGATGGGCTTCGGCGCGGTGGCCGCCATGATCGCCGCCGGCCTGCTGAGTGCCGCGGTCAACTGGTGGGCAAGCCCCATCGACACGCTGGCCGGCCTGGACCCCGCCAGCCAGTTCGAGGCGCGACTGGCGCCCGTGGTGTTCGCCGCACGCGGGATCGCGCCGATCGGCTACGCGGCGTTCGCGTTCGTCCTCGGTGTCGCGATCGGCATGCTGTTGCGCCGCACCGTGGCGGCGATGGCCGTCACTCTGGTCGTGTTCGCCGCCGTGCAGGTGGCGTTCCCGCTGCTGGTGCGCCCGTACCTGCTGCCGGCGACCGAACAGACGGTCACCATCACGGCGGACAGCATCGCCGGGATCCGCGCGGAGCCCGGCCCCACCGGCGACATGCCCGAATCGCTGTCGATGACCCGGCCCGCGGGGGCGTGGGTGCTGACCGACGAGACCGTGGACGCCAAGGGCGACACGGTGTTCCCGTTGCCCGCCGCGGTGCACGGCTGTCTGCCCTCACCGAGGGGCGGCGGACCGTCGGACCTGGGGCCGGTCCAGGAGTGCTTCGCCCGCACGTTGACCGATCTCGGCCACCGGCAGCACCAGGTGTACCAACCGGCCGGCAGATTCTGGCCGCTGCAGTGGGTCGAGACGGCCGTGTTCCTCGCGCTGTCGGCGCTGCTGGCCTGGTTCTGCTTCCGACGTATCCGTCACCTGTCCTGAATGGGGAATCATGCGCGGCCGTACCGTCGCCACCGTTCTGACCGCCACAGCACTGACCGCCGTCGCGGTGTCCGCGTCGCCGGCCGTCGCGGCCCCGGCGCTCCACCTGCCCGAGCCGACCGGCCGCCAGCCCGTGGGCACCACCTCGCTGTACCTGAAGGACACCTCCCGCCCCGACCCGTGGGTGCCGTCGGTGAACGCCAGGGAGCTGATGGTCTCGGTGTTCTATCCGGCGCGTTCGGCGCACGGAGAGACGAAGCGGTACATGACTCCGGTGGAGTCGAAGGCGCTGCTCGAGGAGAGCGGCCTCGCCGGGGTGCCGCCCGACGTGCTGAGCACGGTGCGCACCAACGCGATCGTCGACGCGCCGCCGGTGACTCGACGGCCGCACAGCATTCCATTGGTGGTGCTGTCGCCGGGGTTCAAGAAGTCGCGTGCCACGCTCAGCTCACTGGCCGAGGACCTGGCCAGCCACGGCAACATCGTCGCGGTGGTCGACCACACCTACGAGAACGTGGCCACCACGTTCCCCGACGGCCGGGTCACCACGTGCGTCGCGTGCGGCGACTACAACGATGCGTTCTGGCACAAGCTGCAGTGGGGCCGGGGCGCCGACGTGTCGTTCGTACTGGACGAGCTGACCGGGCCGCGGTCGAAGTGGCGCGGCGCGAACCTGATCGATCCTTCGAAGATCGCCATGGCCGGGCACTCCGTGGGTGGCGCGAGCGCCGTCCAGGCCATGCTCGGCGACACCCGGATCAAGGCGGGGATCGACATGGACGGGATGACCAACGTCCCGCTCCCCGCTCCGGGACTGTCCCGGCCGTTCCTGTTGCTCGGCCGGCAGAACACCTACACGCCGGGTACGCCCGGTGGTCCGGCGGCGAGCTGGGAGCGAGACTGGCCACTGCTGACCGGCTGGAAGCGGTGGCTCACCGTCGAGGGCATGGAACACCCGACGTTCACCGACGTCGGTGTGCTCGCCGGCCAGTACGGCATCGACTTCGGCGCGACCATCGACGCGGACCGTGCACTGGAGATCACCCGGACCTACGTCAGGGCGTTCTTCCACCTGCACCTGCGCGGCCGACCACAGCCGCTGATGGCCGCACCCTCACCACTGTTCCCCGAAGTCACCTTCCACGGCTGACCCGGTTGTCCACAAGCTCCGTGTTATCCACATGTCGATCACCAAACGCCTATTCCCCCACCTGCGCCGATACCATGGTCTGGTGGGGTGCCCCGGTGCGGGTGGGGGCTACGTCCAGTACGTGGGCAAGATCAACGCGCGAAACGGGGCGGCTCGATCGAGCCGCCCCGTCTTGGTCGGTGCTTACGTCAGAGCCGCGCCGAGTGCCCGCCACGCGACGTGCGACAACACGAGCGCGCCGCCGTCCGGGTTCTTGGAATCGCGGATCGCGGCGGCGCTCGGCAGCGCGGCGATCTCGACGCAGTCGCCGCCGTCGTTGCCGCTGTAGCTGCTCTTGCACCAGCGCAACTCGCCCAGGTCTGGGGTATTCACGGCCGCCACCTACCTCCGTCTGATCTTCATCGATAGTCGTTAGCGATTCTAGCGATAATCTCCCGCGAGTCACCGGGATCCGCTGCGGCGGCGCGGAGGCGCTGATAGGACACGGCATAGCGTTCGATGACGGCGGTGTCCTCGGGATAGGTCGCGCCGCCCACCTCTTCGAAGTAGAGGATCGTGCCTCGGTCCGGCAGGCGGAGGAGCTTGAACACGTTCTTCGCCACGAACGCCTCGTCCCGGTTCGGTGTCGGCTTCGGCCGGAAGGGCAGCACCCGCAGCTCGATGAATGGCTGCTCTGCCAGCTCCACGAGGTGGTCGAGCTGGGCAGCCATCACCGAATCGTCGCCGATCACGCGGTGCAGGACGGCTTCGTTGAGGATGACGTCGAGTTGCGGCGGCTCGGCGCGTTCCAGGATCTGCTGCCGGCCGCGTCGCAGCTCGACCTGCCGGTCGATGTCCCGCCGGCCGGCGATCGGGTTACCCGCTTGGAGCAGCACGCGGGCATAGTCCTCGGTCTGGAACAGGCCGGTAACGATCTCAGCCTCATACGTCGAGATCTCGCTCGCGGCGGCCTCCAGCGTTCGGTACCGCCGGAACCAGTTCGGCACGTCATCGCGGTAGCCGGCGTCACGGCGGCGCCGAGACCGGGACGGCTTGGGTACCGCCGCGAGCCGCAGTGCCTCGTCCTGATCCTCGGCGTTGGCCTCATACAACTCGAGCAGTTTCTGGACGTTCTCCTTGACGATCGACTGCTTGCCGTTCTCGATCCGGCTGATGCTCGCCTTCGAGGTGCCGATGGCCTTCCCGGCCGCCTCGGTGCCGATCTCGGCGCCATCGCGGAGCCTCCCCAGCAACAGACCCAGTTGGATCTGCGCGACAACCGGGTCTTCGTTCTCGGTCATGTGGTGATCCTTCACGTCGCGGCGATCTGCCCGCACCTTGCCCCAACCTACCGCGCGTTTCAAACCAGGTTCACCCGTTTGAGTACTTGGTTACATGTAACGTTACGACCTATTCTTTGAAACAGAGCAACCCGTGGAGGAGGTCCAGTGGACACCATCTGGAAGGCCGGCCTGGTGGCCTGCGCACTCATGGCTGTGCCACTGGTCGTGGTCGCCGTGTCCGTGATCGCCGAGCGTCTGGCCGAACGTCGCCGTATCCGGCGATGCCTCGACGCCGATCGCGCGGCTGAGCTACAGGCAAGTCAGCCCCTCAGCGGGTGTCCACGTGCTGCCGGCGCACCCCCGCCCACGCCGGCAGCCGCACACGGTGAACTCCCGACCGCCGTGTGACGAGCCGGGACCGCACGGTCGGAGTGCCCCCGACTGACCGATCGTGCGGTCCCGGTCCTTTCCTTCAGCGACAAGGGATTCAGATGAGTGAACGTGGCGAACACCCCGACCGCGTGCCGAAACGTCGACGACTGACGGGCGTCGAACGCGAAATCCTGCGGAAGAGGCTCACGGCCGGTTACGCCCGAGGCGACAGCATCCGCGCGCTCAGTGAGAAGACCGGATTCAGCTTCGGTTTCGTCCAACAGGTGCTCGGTGAAGCCGGCGTTCTGCGGGAACGCGGCGGGTATCGCGGCAAGCGCGGACGCCTGACCGGTAGTGCGCGCGCCGCGATCCGAGACGAGGTCGTGTCCCGGTACCGCGACGGATGGACCATCGAGGCGGTCGCCAAGAAGGTCGGGCGCAGCAAGGACCTGGTCCAGCGGCTGCTTCGTGAGGCTGACGTCGGTCCTGCCGACAGGCGGATGACAACTCACGATCGCGCCATCCTGCGGCAAGACCTCAGTCGGCGTTACCGCGAGGGGCGAACCATCGCCGAACTCGCCGACTGGAGCGGTCGTGGCGCCGAGTTCGTGCACGAGGTGCTCCGCGAGGCCGGCGTATCTCTCCGGGCATCCGACATGCCGCCGCCGCGCGAGCGGCGGTGATGGTCTGATGGATCGCCCCGCCGGCTGGACTCGTACCTACAGCAGTGCGCCAATTGTCGACCTGCGCGACGTCGCGAAGCTGGACAGTTGCCGACTCGCGGGGCTGTCCCGCGCTGAACAGGGGCATCTCAGGCGATTTGGCCGCCGGGTCTTCTGCGCGGGGCAAGCCTGCCCCGAACAAGTTGTGCTCGCCGTGCACGACCTGATTCGCGAGGGCTTGCTGAGCAACGTCATCGAGCCTGGGGAAGCCGCTGTCCGAATCGAACTGACCGAGTCCGGCCGCGCCGAGCTGGCACGGCTCACTCGGGAGCCGCGCGCGCTGACGGTGGAGGAGCTGGTGTGCCACTGGCGCGACCGGCCCAGCCCGCGGGGAATTGACGCTGAACAACGTGACCGCTGATCCCGGTGCTCGTGCCTACGCACCCGAGTACCGGTGGTACATCGGGTTCTTCACGCGGTCGCTGCTACATGCCGTCTTGATATCGCCGGAGATGCCCGACCAGTTCTGCGGTATGGACGTGCGGTGGGCGCTTTGCGGTGCACCCGTCGCGTGCATCCGGATCAACGAACCGCGCCCGCGGTGTCGGGTCTGCTCGGACAAGTCCCCCGCTAAGACAGCAGGTCCCACTGGAGACGGAGAACGTGAATGAGGATCAGGTGGTGGCGGGCGACCAAGGCGCGGCTGCGCATCATCGGTCAGCGGCTCGATCAAGTGCGTAAGGGCCGGCGCGATCCTGCCGGCGACAGCAAGACGGTCGACGATCCGCAGCGGCGGTGGGGTCACGCCGTGCTTGATCCGACGCGCGCGCACGTGTGGGAGCCGAACCGACCGATCTGCCCGGCAGGTAGCGGGATTGCCGTATGCGGCGCATTGCTGGTCGCCGAGATCGACGCTCCACCGTCGATCAACGATGCCTCGGTGTGCTCATACTGCCGCGCCTGGCTCCTCGAGCACGCTAGCGGGTGAGTTGCTCGTGCGCTGTATGCAGCCGGCGAATCAGGTCTTCCCGTGTCGCCGGGGCGATCTCGATGAATGATTCGCCACTCGTCGTGGTGACCGCGCTGGTGTATCGGCCGGAGGCGGTGTCGGTGTAGGTCACCGGCGGCTCCGCCTGCTGACGTCGTCCGAGGTGGTCGCGGATCGCGGTGTGCAGTTCTCCGGTGCCGTACACCGGTTGATCCATCAGCTGCCGCGCGGTCCGCGCGGCGTGGCTCGCGCGGCGAAGTGTCGCCCCGGATGGCATGCGAGTACGCCCGTCGGTCCTGGTCGCCGCGAGTTCCTCTTGCGGCACACGAAGCGGACCGCCGTGTCCGGGCGGGACGTCGGGCGTCTGCGCGACCAGCGAGGAGGCGAGCCGGCTCGGGCCGCGAAGCTGGTTCAGCCACACCGTGTCGCCGTCGCGGAGGGCCAGTACGGCTTCGTTGCCGATCGCCGCGGCCAACACGCCGATCGTGCGTTCGCCGTCGTGCAGCCAGCCGTAGTACTCGACCGTCGGCATGCACAGCACGCGAAGCGAGGCCTCGACCTCCGCGTCGAGCCGGCCCTTCCGGTCACGCCAGCCCAACCGGGCTACCTCGGCGGCGATCTGCTCGGTGAGTTCGCGACGCCGTGCGCGTGGCCGCCACATCGCGGCCGGTGCGAGCGCCACATGCAGTTCGCCCAGGCTCTCCTCGTGCACGATCGCGGCGAGCAACTCTGCCGGCAGCGACACGTCAGCCGGCAACGTCATCCGTGTTGGTTCCTTCCCCCAGTCACCGCGTGGTTAGTCGTCCACACCGATCACCGGCGGAGCGACCACGGGCGTGTCGCCCTCCCACAGGTCCTCGTCCTCGCGCTTGAGGAACGCCGGTGTCTGGTGTTCCTTGTCATCGTCCCCGCGACCATGGCCGCCGCCCATCGGCATCCCACCCATGCCCGCGCCACCACGCGCGCCGGCACCGCCGGCGCCACCACGGGACGCCGGCCCGTGTGCCTCGCCCGGCCCAGCCACACCACCGGCACGACCACCAGGACCGTGCGGCTCACCAGGCCGGCTACCGACGCCGCCGGTGCCCGGTGCGCCACCGCCACGGCCGTAGCCGGGGCTGCTGCCGGTCGACCCACCGCCAGGCACGAACCCGACGCCGCCGGACGGACCGGGACCACCCTGCGGCGGCCCACCCGCGACCGGGCCACTCGGCAACCGCTGCTGGCCCTGCTCCGGTGGCGGGGCCGGAACGTACTCCTCCGGAGTCGTGCCCCCGCGCCAGTCCGATCCCGATCCCGGCCCTGGCGTCGGTGTCGGTGTCGGTCCGGGTGTCGGCCCCGGACCAGGTATCGGTGCGGGACCAGACCGATCGCCACTTCCCGGCGGCGGACTCACGGTCTCGCCGCTGCCCCGAGGAGGATCGCCGCCCACGATCGGCGGCGGTGTACCCGGCTCCCGGATTCCCGGCCCGTCCGGCCGCCCACCGGGCTGTGCTGCCACACCGAACCCGGCACCGTCACCGGCAAGAGCGCCATAAGTGCCGGGCAGGTTGTCGGTGTTGTAAATCGAATGATCTTCGTAAACCGTCATCGAGTCCACGTTCCGCTGCGCCGCCGCGTTATGCGCCGAGGTCTGCTGCTCGAACGTCGCCACGTTCGGATCACCAACACCGCCCCACGGCGCCGGCCCCTCCGGCTGCGGCGGTACCGGCACGACCGACCGCTTCGCCTCGTTGAACGAATCCGCCTGCCGCCGCACCAAATCATGCGCGGCGAACAGCTCAGGAGCCGACAACTGGTGCTCCGCCGCCATCGGCAACCCACCCCGCCGTGCCGCCCCGCCCGCGTCGCCCCGCCACGACGACTCCATCCGCGTCGACAACCGCATGATCGCATCCGCGCGCTGCTCGTAAGTCCCCTTGAGTTGACTCAAAATTGCGGACCCGGCAGCCAATTCAGCCGCATTCCCCGTCTCGAAGTTCTCGAAAATCTCCTCAGCCGACATTCCGAAAATGGCCACGTCAACCCACCCCCTTCATTGTCGCGATCACCGCAGCCGCCACCTGCCGCGTCCGCTCACACGCCAAGTGCTTCGTCTCCCACTGCATTGCGCTGACCCGGAAGGTCAGCGTGTCAGAAATCCCCACCGTGATGTTGCAGTCGCCCTGCAACCGCTTGTCCGGTGGGGGGCCGTTGAACACCGCTGGGTAGCCATCCACCATCGTGGGCTCCCAATAGCCCTGGAACGAGCCCCGCTCGTGTCCCCGGTAAGTGTCGGTCAAGCCGTTCTTATTGCCTTTCAGATACCCGACATCGGCGCTGTTATGGATCGCGGTCGGTGCGATCCACAGACACCCCGGGCCGATGTGCTCCGCGATCGGGCCAGTGGTATTGGCCCTGCCCTGCAACGGAAGCCCGAAACGCTGCAACAGTCCAGGCGAGATCGACGCGCACGGGTCGGTCAGAAACCGGCTGGCGTCCAGAGGGTTTGCAACCTTCGGCGCAGACGCGCTAGCCGAACTCGACGTCGGCGAACGAGATGGCGTCGTTGAAGTGGTTGCCGCCGACGCGTCACCCGCCCTGCTCTCCGTACAGCCAGCCAAACCGAGAACCGCTGCCGCCCCCAGCAGCACCGCAGTGGTCATCCGAGTGCGCAACGTCAGTCCCTCGGCGTGACTCGTGCGGTGTTGCGCTCCTCAGTGGCCGCCATCGCCTGCCGCGACGCCGTCAACCGCGTGATGTAGTCATCCGCGTAGTCGAGCATCGCCTTGTTGTGGTCCCTCGCCTTCTCCACCGACACCTTCGCCGCACCGGCCTGCTCACCACTCGGATCGTCCTGGGCCGGTGCGACCATGAAACCGACCGCCTGCGTGAACAGGTACTGGTCGTGCCTGATCTCGTCGCGCAGTGTCATCCACTCCGTGATCACACCATCCAGCTCGGCCAGGTCGGCGAACACGAACTCGCCCGCACCGCTGCCGCCGCCGCTGTGGTCGCGTCCCTCGCCGCCAAAGATGTGCGTGCTGGCGTTGAACCTCACCTCGTCCAACGCCATACGCACGCGCTCTTCAGGCGAAAAATCGTGCGGGTTGAAACTCATCCCGTCGTCCCCTCAGTTCGTTCATCAGCGGGCAATCCCAGGCTCCCACAGACCGCTGTCAGGCGGACACCCCAGGTCACACCGGTCGCCACCGTATCAACTCGACCCGGACCAGCCGTGCGAGTTGTCCGAGATCACTCGTTCGGCGCAATACAGAAGGCCCTATGGCTACGGTGATGGCCGTGGAGGAACCACTCCCCGAGCAGCCGCACAAGCACCTCGAGTTAGCCGATCGATGGCACTCGCTACTGGCAATCCACCAGCGCATGCTCGACCAGGAAGTCAGCGACCAGGCACGCGAATGGATGGCCGACCACCTCATGGTGCTCGCCCTCAACGAGGACATCGAACGCGCCCACGCTCGCGGCGACACCGACATAGCAGCGGAACTCATGGTGGCCGTCCAGCCGTACCTTCAACGCGCCAATGAAAGCGTCGGGCGCTACATCACCGTTCGCCCGGGTCCTGAGGATCACCCCGAACAGGACCCGTGACATGACGCCCCTTGTTACTCCGTTCGGGTGGCGCAACGCAGATAGCGCCAACCCGTGCGAGTCGCGCCGCTTAGCCTGGCGGCCGTTTGGGGGTCTGCGCTCACTCCAGGCTCATCAACACAGTTGACGTTGGGAGAGCCTCACATGCCACGACGCACCCTCCGGTTGGGTTTCGAAGAAGGCGACGATGAAGACCGTCGTCCTCGCCGCGACCAGAAGCCGACAACCGAGGACACCTCCGACGCTGTCGCTGGCGCCGCCGACGACAACATCGTCACGGTCCACCGGACCTCCACCGGAGAAGTCGTGTCGGTCGACATCGTCAACGACTGGCGAGACAGGATCGATCCTCGTGTATTGGGCTCACACGTCGTCTCCGCCGTGAATACCGCCGCGATGAATGTGCTTGCCCAACAAATCGAGCAAATCGACCCGGACAACCCAATGCCGCCAGACACGCCAACACCAACCGACGAAACACCTCTCACCTCGAACGATGTACTGCGCTTGGTCGACGCGGTTACCGCCGACCTCGACCAGTTCGTGGAACAGGCTCAGCAGAATGCGGCCATCGCGAGCCAGCCCGTATCCGCGACCTCTGCCGGCGGTCACGTCACCGGATCGGCCCAGAACGGCCAGGTCACCAACGTAACGCTCGACAGCCGGTGGATCTTCAACGCACGCACACCCGAGATAGAGAAAGAGATCCTCGATGCTCTCCGCCAGCTTTATCAGAAGACCACGCCTGCGAACCCGGTACCGCAGCCCGACTCATTCACCGAAATCATGACGCTACTGGTAGTGCGGCCTTCTTCCTTACAGCGCCGGTAAGCGTCTCTGTGCTAGCCGGCTGCGCTGGAGCCTGTGTCACCGCAGCGATTACGATTGAGATGACCAAGGCTTCACACGAAAGAAAACTCGCGACTGAACAAGCCACGCTCGCTCAAAAGGTTAGCGACGCACTCGGACAGTGGCCGACGATCAATGCCGATGCGCTTGGACATGCAAGTGTCAACGATCCGCAGGGTACCAACTGGCATATCAGGAAATGAAGGTACGATAATGCGAAGGAACGTGTCACTCGCGCCGGTCCACGTTCATCATGCGTTCGCCACAAAACTGCGATCAAGAACCACAGGGGCTGGTGTCGCGACACTCATCATCGCCCCGCTCCCTTTGATCTGGATGCCGATCCTTGAGAAGTCCTTCCTGCCGACATATGGACCACCCCTCCTCAATTCGCTGCCAGCAAGTCTGTGCCTAGCGATCGCGGGAGCATCCCTTGTTGGAGCGCGCAGGTCGACATCTCGACTTGTTGTGGACGTCAAAAAGGCCAGTATATGGGGCGGCCTGGCCACTGGCGCGGGAATACTTGCTATAGCATTTTCGATCATGTCGTACTATTTCTTCTCGAAAGACCTCGCATACGCGGAGAGTGCAAGAATACAGCCTCAGCCAGAATACGGAATGATGTGGCCACTAGTTCTTCTGGGCATGGGAGTGCCTGTGGCCATCAGCGCTCTCGACATTTGCTGTGACCTTCCGGTACCTGAATCCCGCTGTCCTGGCTAAGGCCGGGCGACAGGAAGACGACTCAGACCGCGAGACAGACCAGTCATAAGCACCTGGCGACGGAGGTCGCAGCGGTGAGGCCGCCGCGCTCGGGTGATCAGGCCTTGTCGCGGGCTTTGGCGCGGGAGCGCTCGCGGCCACGGGTGGTCGCGTCCAGGATGACCTTGCGGA
The DNA here is from genome assembly GCF_004216555.1 of Herbihabitans rhizosphaerae. Taxonomy (GTDB): domain Bacteria; phylum Actinomycetota; class Actinomycetes; order Mycobacteriales; family Pseudonocardiaceae; genus Herbihabitans; species Herbihabitans rhizosphaerae. The sequence continues at coordinate 219,740 of NZ_SGWQ01000001.1, forward strand.
TGCGCACCACGTCCGGCGCCACCTCGACGCACTCGTCGGCGTGGCAGAACTCCAGCGCCTCCTCGAGGCTGAGCTTGCGCGGCCGGGCCAGCGTCTCCATCACGTCGGCCGAGGACGACCGCATGTTGGTCAGCTTCTTCTCCTTGGCCACGTTGACGTCGAGGTCCTCGGCGCGCGGGTTCTCCCCCACGACCATGCCCTCGTAGACGTCGGCGCCCGGCTCCACGAAGAACGTGCCCCGGTCGGCCAGCTGCAACATCGCGTAGGCGGTCACCGAACCGGTCCGGTCGGCGACCAGCGAGCCACTGTGCCGCGCCCGGATCTCGCCGGCCCACGGGTGGTAGCCCTCGAAGATCGCGTTCGCGATGCCGGTGCCGCGCGTGATGGTGAGGAAGTCCGTGCGGAACCCGATCAGCCCTCGGGACGGCACCACGTAGTCGATCCGCACCCGGCCGCTGCCGTGCCCGCCCATGTGCTCCAGCTGCCCCTTGCGCGCGGCGAGCAGCTCGGTGATCGCGCCGAGGTGCTCCTCCGGCGCGTCGACGGTGAGCCGCTCGTACGGCTCGTGCAGCTTGCCGTCGACGGTGCGGGTGACCACCTCCGGCTTGCCGACCGTCAGCTCGAAGCCCTCGCGGCGCATCTGCTCGACCAGGATGGCCAGCGCCAGCTCGCCACGGCCCTGCACCTCCCAGGTGTCCGGCCGTTCGGTGGACAGCACCCGCACGCTGACGTTGCCGACGAGCTCGGCGTCCAGGCGGGCCTTGAGCACGCGGGCGGTCAGCTTCTTGCCGCCGTTGCGCCCGGCCAGCGGCGAGGTGTTCACGCCGATGGTCATGGAGATGGCCGGCTCGTCCACGGTGATCCGGGGCAGCGGCTCGGGATTGTCCGGGTCGGCGAGGGTGTCGCCGATGGTGATCTCCGGGATGCCCGCGATCGCCACCAGGTCACCGGCGTGCGCCTCGTCAGCGGGAACGCGATCGAGCGCCTCGGTGATCAGCAGCTCGGTGATCTTGACCTTGGCGACGGTGCCGTCCTCGCGGCACCAGCCGACCGTCTCACCCTTGCGCATCTGCCCGGCGTGAATGCGGCACAGCGCGATCCGGCCGAGGAAACTGGACGCGTCGAGGTTGGTCACCAGCGCGCGCAGCGGGGCTTCCGGGTCGCCAGCGGGCGCCGGAACGTGCGTGAGCAGCGTTTCGAACAGCGGCTCGAGGTCCTCGCTGTCCGGCATGCCACCGTCGGCGGGCTGGGTGAGGCCGGCCCGCCCCGCCCGCGCGGAGGCGTAGATCACCGGCAGGTCCAGGATCGCGTCGTCCACCGAGATGCCCGACTCGGACAGCTCGGCGGCCAGATCGAGCAGCAGGTCGTGGGTCTCCTCGACGACCTCGGCGATCCGCGCGTCGGGCCGGTCGACCTTGTTCACCACGAGCACGACCGGCAGACCGGCGGCGAGCGCCTTGCGCAGCACGAACCGGGTTTGCGGCAGCGGGCCCTCACTCGCGTCGACGAGCAGCAGCACGCCGTCCACCATGGCGAGGCCGCGCTCCACCTCGCCGCCGAAGTCGGCGTGGCCGGGGGTGTCGATCACGTTGATGATCACGTCGCCGTCCGGGGTGTGCCGGCGCACCGCAGTGTTCTTGGCGAGGATCGTGATGCCCTTCTCCCGCTCGAGGTCGCCGGAGTCCATCACGCGGTCGACCAGCTCGGCACGGGCGGCGAACGCGCCGGACTGCCGAAGCATCGCGTCCACCAGGGTGGTCTTGCCGTGGTCGACGTGCGCGACGATCGCGACATTGCGCAGGTCGGTACGGCGCAGCGCGTCGGACGGCGCGAGGGTGGCACTGGGGGCAGGCACGCGTGTGCTCCTGAAACTCATAGGAAAGGGAGCCGCGAGCGATGGACATGCCGGTCGCGACTTCTACAGGATACCTGGTGCCCCCGGGTGAGCAGTGCCACACTGGCGATCAAGAAAGGTTATCCTTACCTTAAGGCCGTCGTCCGACGGACTGGAGCACACGTGGGCAAGAAGAAGCACGGCGGCGACCCGAAGAAGGTCGTACGCAAGCTGATGAAGGCCGGCAAGGTCAAGAAGAAGTGCTGCCGGTCGGAGTCGCGGTGCAAGCGCTGCCCGGTCCTCGCCCTGCGCAAGGCGAAGGCGGACCTGGCGAAAGCGGCCTGACTTTCAGGGTCTGGCCAGCGCTTCGTTACACGCGTTGAGCTCGGGAACCGTGCGCGTGGCCTGGAACTCGATCACCTCGTAGTGCACGAGCTTGCGCAGCACGAACGGATCCGTCTCCATGATCGTGATCACGTGGTCCCGGGTCATCGGGCGCGTGATGATCACGCCGCCGGTGCGCGGTTCCCGGCGTCCGGATACGAGGAAGTTGCCCGCCTCGAACTGCCGGTCCAGCCACGCGTAGTGGTCCGGCAGCGCGTAGTCGACCTCTTCCAACGGCGCGGTGTAGGTGAGAAGCACGACATACATGCTTCGAAGGTAACGCTCGTCACACCGATTCGCCGCCGCTAGAGTGATGTCTATGCGCAAGCTTTATGTCCGCCAGGGATGGTGGCCGCCACAGTGGCGGCCATGACGTTTGCGCGTTGACCTTCCAGGCCGCCCGTTCGGGCGGCCTTCGTGTGCGACGGGCTCGCTCGGCGGCGGCACCCGACCACGAGGAGCCCCCGTGACCCGCCTGTCCGGCATCACCCCGTCCGGCCATGTCCATCTCGGCAACTATCTCGGCGCCGTACGCCGGTGGGCGCGCGAGGACGCCGACGGCGACCTGTACTTCGTCAGCGACCTGCACGCGATGACCACGCCGTACCGGCCCGAGTTGCTGCGCGCGCTGACCCGCGAGCAGTTGGCCGTGCTGATCGCCACCGGCGTGCCGGCCGACCGGGTGTTCGTGCAGTCCGATCTCACGCCGGAGCTGACCTCGCTGACCTGGGTGCTGCAGTGCGTCACCACCTACGGCGAGGCGGCGCGGATGACGCAGTTCAAGGAGAAGAGCACCGGAGCGTCGGTGCGGCTCGGGTTGCTCACCTACCCGACGCTGATGGCCGCGGACATCCTGCTGCCGGGCGCGACCGAGGTGCCGGTCGGCGACGACCAGGCGCAACACGTGGAGCTGGCGCGCACCCTCGCGCGGCGGTTCAACGGCACGTACGGCGAGGTGTTCGTGATGCCGAAGGCGATCATGCCGCCGGTGGCCGCGCGGGTGGCCGACCTGTCCGACCCGAGCCGCAAGATGGCGAAGTCGGCGCGGGACTCGATCGGCGTACTGCATGTGCTCGACGAGCCGGATCTGTTGTCGCGCAAGGTGAAACGAGCCGTCACGGACAACCACGCGCGGGTGGAGTACCGCCCGGCCGAGCAGCCGGCGGTGGCCAACCTGCTGGAGATCCTGGCGGCGTGCACGGGTGACGGTCCGCGCGACGCGGCGGCCGGGTTGGACGGCTACGCGGCGCTGAAGGACGCCGTCGCGGAGGCGGTGATCGAGGAGCTGCGACCGGTCCGCTCGCGCACCCTCGAACTGCTCGACGACCCGGCCGAGTTGGACAAGATCCGCGCCGCCGGCGCCGTCCGCGCGCGGGAACGAGGCGCCCACCGGCTCGCCTCCGCGCTGCGCCTGGCCGGCCTCGGCTGAACCCGCGCACCGCGGCCCCACCCCAGGTCACGCCGGTTGTCCACAGCCCTCGGGTTATCCACAAGTTGATCACCGCGCCCCCGCCCGACCACCCCCGCCGGTACCATGGTCTGGTGGGGTGCCCCGGTGCGGGTGGGGGCTGCGTCCAGTACGTAGTGCAAGATCAACCGGGGTGTGGGGTCCTTTGTGGACGGTCAGGCGCGCTGGAGTGCCGCGCGCAGGGCGGGGAGCAGTTCACGGTCCGCGGGCAACCAGTCCACTGTGGACAACTCGGCGGCGGTGAGCCAGCGCAGGGCCTGGTGATCGTGCGGGTGCGGCACGGCGTCCGGATCGTCGAGGGTCGCCAGGTAGATGCGCAGCACGAGGTCGACGGCCAGCGACACCTCTCGTCCCACCCGCTCGCCGGCGGTCACCCGCACGCCCAGCTCCTCGAGGCACTCCCGGCGCACCGCGTCCACATCGGACTCGCCGGGCTCCACCCGCCCACCGGGCAGCTCCCACAGCCCGGCGTGCTTCGCCGGGTATGCCCGCTGCTGCGCCAACACCGTGCCGTCCCGCAGGACCGCCGCACCGACCACGACTCTCATCCGGGTGATCGTGCCGCATCCGGGTCAGCCCTTCACCGCCCGCCACCGCACCTGGAAGCGCGCGCCACCCTCGGGCGACTCCCCCACCCGGACCGTCCCGCCCCGCCGCCGCACCAACTCCGCCACCAGCGCCAGCCCCAGACCCGCGCCGCCGGTGGAGCGCGCGCGATCGTCCTGCACGCGGTAGAACCGGTCGAACACCTTCGCGCGGTGCTCCTCGGCGACGCCGTGCCCGTCGTCGTCCACCACCAGCCGCACCGCCGACCCGGCCGGCAGCACCGACACCACGATCGTCGCGCGCGCGTGCCGGGCGGCGTTGCGCAACAGGTTGTCCAGCACCAGGTCCACCTCGGTCGGCGCGGCCGACACCCAGCACATCCCGCCCGGCGCGTGCACGGTCAGGCTCAACTCCGGCGCGTGCAACCGGTCCAGCGCCATCCGCGCCGCCCCGACCAGGTCGACCGGCTCGGCCGGCGGCACCTCGCCGGCATCCGAGCGGGCCAGCGTGAGCAGTCCATCGACCAATGTGGACAGTCGCACGGACTCGCGCACCACCTCTTCGAGCACCTCGTGCGACAGCTCCGGATCCGGGTTGGCCACCGCCACCTCGGCCTGCACCCGGATCGACGCGACCGGCGAGCGCAACTCGTGCGCCGCGTCACCGGTGAACCGGCGCAGCCGCTCGCTGGCCTCGTCCCGCCGCGCCAGCAACGCGTTCAACGCACCGGCCAGCGACCGCAGTTCGTCCGCCGCGTCCGGCACCGGCAGCCGGCGACCGGCCTCGAGGCGCGCGGCCGCCATCCGCATTCGCTCCACCGGTCGCAGCGACGACCTCACCGCGAACCAGGTGGCGATGCCGGCCACCGCCGCGCCGAGCACCGCGCCCAGCAGCAACCATTGGAACCCGATCCGCTGCGTGTCGGCGTAGCCCGCCAGACCGGTGCCGACCGCGACCAGCCGCTGTGCCCCGTCCGGCGCGGTGGCCACCGTGCCGATCCACCTACTCGGCACCGGGCCGGTCTCGCGCAGCACCGGTGTGCCCGACTTCAACGTGCGAATGTCCTGTGGCGACAGGGAAAGCGGCGGCCCACCGTCGACCGGCGTGCCGGCCGTGTCGGTGACCCGGGTCTGGATCTCGGGGGCCGCCGTCAGCGCCGGCCGACCCGATCGCACCTGTTCGACCGATGTCGCGAGCACCGGCTGCAACGACGTGTCAGCCGAGTCCACCAGGATCGGGCCGATCAGCGTGCTGGCCAACCCGCTGAGCGCGAGCAGGAAGACGCACGTGGCGGCGGTGGCCACCGCGGTGATCCGAAACCGCAGAGTGCGGCGCAACCACCGCCGGCGCACCATCGACGTCACCGCGCGCCGCCGACCCCCGTGCGCGCACCCGACTCGATCGCCGCGTCCACATCAGCGCTGGACACCACGTACCCGTGCCCGCGCACCGTGCGCAGCAGCGAGGAGGCGCCGGCGGCGTCGAGCTTGCGGCGCAGGTACCCGATGTACACCTCGACGGCGTTGCGGGTGGCGGCCTGTTCGTCGCCCCACACCTCGCGCAGCAGTTCGTCCTTGGTGACCACCGAGCCGGCGCGCGAGGCAAGCACGTCCAGCACGGCGAACTCGCGCGGCGACAGCGCCACCAGCTCACCGGCGATCCGCACCTGCCGCGACGAACGGTCCACCAGCAGCTCGCCGACGCAGAGCTGTTGCGCCGCGACCACTCCACGCCGCAGCAGCGCGCGCACCTGGGCGACCAGCACGACGAAGGAGAACGGCTTGACCAGATAGCCGTCCGCACCGAGATCGAGCCCGTCGGCCTGGTCGATCTCGCCGTCCTTGGCCGACACCAGCAGCACCGGGGTGCGCACGCCCTCCGCGCGCAGCCGCTGCAGCACGCGATACCCGGACAGCCCGGGCAGCATGATGTCCAACAGGATCACGTCGAACGCGCCCGTGCGCGCGACTTCCAGGGCGCTCGGCCCGTCCGCCGCGACCACCACGTCCATGTCCTCGGCGGACAGCCCACGCTGCAACGCCCGCCGAACACCCAACTCGTCGTCGACCACAAGTACCCGAGGCTTCACACGGCACAGCATGCACCGCGACAGCCGCACCCGCGTACGCGCTCTCAGTCGTTTCTCAGCTCCCCGGGCCCGCTCTCAGCTTCATCTCAGTGACCGGGGTGCAGCCTCTGTGGTGCGGGAACATCGCACAGGTGACTGGGAGAGTCGAAATGAACAGACGAAAGACGGCGCTCGCCGCGGCGGCCGTCGGCACGGTGACCGGCGTGGCGGGACTCGTCGTCCTGGCCACGCCGGCTGGTGCCGGCGCGCCTCCGACACTGCCGCCGACGAGCGCCGAGGCGCTGGTCGAGTCGGTCATGAAGTCCGACGTCCCCGCGCTGGCCGGGGCTGTCCAGGTGGACAACGACCTGGGCCTGCCGGTCCCGATGCTGCCGGGCAAGAGCGACACCCCGGTGCGGGTGTGGAGCGACGGCGCCGGCAAGTTCAAGGTGTCGGTGCCCAGCGGCAACACCGAGCGCACCATCGTCAACGACGGCACGACGATGTGGACCTGGAACTCGGCCGACAAGTCGGTGACCAAGGGGGCGCGCGACCACAAGGACGTGACGCACCCGACGGTGCCGGGCCAGGAGAAGATCAACGACCCGACCGCGTTCGCCAAGGAGCTCGTCGGCGCGATGCGGGAAGACAGCACAGTCAGCGTGGACGGCACCGCCGAGGTCGCCGACCGTGCCGCCTACGAGCTGGTGCTGACTCCGAAGCCGACCGAGCGCACGCTGCTGCGCGAGATCCGGGTGTCGATCGACGCGGAGAAGCGGATCCCGCTGCGGCTGGACGTGCTCGCCAACGGGCAGGCCAAGCCGGCGCTGCGGGTCGGGTTCTCCGAGGTGACCTTCGGGGCGCAGGACCCGGCACACTTCACCTTCACGCCCCCGCCGGGCACGACGGTGACCGAGCGCGACGCGGGTAAGGCACCCAAGGACCCCAAGAAGATCGAGGACCTGATCGCCAAGGCGAACCCTCAGGTCGTCGGCAAGGGGTGGGACACCTCCCTGGTGGCCAGGATTCCGGCCGAGCTGATCGCCGAGGCGACCAAGCAGGGCCAGGCCAAGGGCGCCAAGGTCGACCCGATGGCACTGCTGCGCCAGTTCGGCAAGCAGGTCAAGGGCAGCTACGGGGACGGCTGGCTGATCGGCACCAAGGTGGGCAACCTCCTGGTGACCAACGACGGCCGGGTGGCCATCGGTGCGGTGCCTGAGCAGGTGCTCACCGAAGCACTCGGACAGGTCAAGTGACCGTGTCCATCAGCACGGAGCACGGGGTGGGTGCGGCCGACGCCGCGCCCGCCCCGGGCTCTGCGCTCGCCGCGCGAACCCGCGGCCTGCGCAAGACCTACGGCAACACCGTCGCGGTCGATCATCTCGACCTCGACGTGCCGGAGGGCGCCGTGCTGGGCATGCTCGGTCCGAACGGTTCAGGCAAGACCACCACGATCCGCATGCTGCTCGGGCTGGTCCGCCCGACGGCCGGTGAGGTGCATCTGCTCGGCAAGCAGATGCCGAACGCCGCGCCGGACGTGCTGCCCGAGGTCGGCGCGCTGGTCGAGGGACCGGGCTTCCACCCGTTCCTGTCCGGGCGGGAGAACCTGCGTCGACTGGCCGCGCTGGAGCCGACGCTGCCCAGCGGCCGGATCGCCACCGCGATCGACGAGGCACTGGAGCGAGTGGGGCTCGCGAGTGCGGCGAACCGCCGCTACCGGGGGTACTCGCTCGGCATGAAGCAGCGGCTGGGGCTGGCCGCGGCGCTGCTGGTGCCGCGCCGGATCGTGGTGCTGGACGAGCCGACCAACGGGCTCGACCCGGCCGGCACCCGCGAGGTGCGCAACGTGATCGCCGGCCTGCAAGACTCCGGCACGACCGTGATCGTGTCCTCGCACCTGCTCGCCGAGGTGGAGGCGACCTGCACGCACGTCGCCGTGCTGCACAACGGCACCGCGGTCGCCCAGGGCGAGCTTGCCGAGCTGCTGGAGACCGGTAACGCCGGCCTGCTGGTGTCCACTCCGGACACCACGCTGGCCGTGGACTCCTTGCGGGACAACAGGATTCCGGCGCGCGCCATGCCGGAGGGCATCCTGGTCGACCTCACCACCACGACCGCGCCGGTCGTCGTGGAGACCCTGGTGCGAGCCGGCGTCGGCGTGCACGAGGCACGCCGCCAGCGCACCGGGCTGGAGGAGCTGTTCGCTCGCCTGACCGACGCCGAGCCGGACGGCGCGGAACCCGGCGCACTGTCCGAAGTGGACGATCTGGTGGACACACCGCACGAAGGGGAAGCCCGATGACCGCCGCGACAGTGACCGCGCCAGGGACCGCGCCCGCGCCACGCCGCGCACCGCTGGGTCGCGTGCTGCGCTCCGAGCTGCGCTGGGTGTTCCGCCGGCCGCGCACGATCATCGCGATCGCCCTGCTGGCGATCACCCCGATCGCGATCGGCGTCGGCACCCTGTTCGCCGAGGGGGGCGTCAACGAGCAGGGCGAGTCGCCGATGGTGTCGATGGCGATCAACAACGCGCTGGCGCTCCCGATCGTCTCGCTGGGCATGATGATGGTGTTCCTGCTGCCGCTGGTGTCCTCGATGTCGGCGGCGGACGCGATCGCCGGCGAGGCGGCCAACGGAACCCTGCGCGGGCTGATGCTGGCGCCGGTGTCACGCACAAGACTGTTGGGGGTCAAGGCTTTCGGCGTCGCGGCCGTCACCCTGGCGACCACCGTGCTGATGGCCGTGATCGGGTTGATCACCGGGCTGCTGATCAACGGCACGAACACCATGATCACGCTGTCCGGCACGACGTTGTCCTTCGGCGACGCGGTCGGCCGGATCGGGTTCGCCGTGGTGTGGGTGACCGTGCAGATGCTGGCCGTCGCCGCGGTGGCGCTGGCCGTGTCGACCACGACCGAGCACCCCATGGTGGTCATGGCGGCCGTGATGGGCGGCCTGATCGTGTTCGGCATCCTCGGCACGATCTCGGCGCTGGACTGGCTGCACCCGGTGCTGCTGTCCGACAGCTGGGAGTCGCTGCCGGACCTGCTGCGCGACCCGATCTCGTGGGGCGGCATGGGTGAGGGGCTGATCCGCGCCGGTTGCTACATCGCCATCGGGTACTCCCTCGCGCTCGCCCGGATGTCCACAAAGGACGGTTAAGCCGCCCGGGTTGCACGCTCCACCACGTGGTCGACGAAGCCGTAGGCATGGGCTTCGTCGGCGGTGAACCAGCGGTCCCGGTCGCCGTCGGCGATGATCCGCTCCAGCGGCTGGCCGGTCTGCTCGGCGGTGAGCTCGGCGACCCGGTTCTTCATGGCCACCACCGCACTCGCGCGGATCGCGATGTCGGACGCGGTGCCGGACACCCCGCCGTGCGGCTGGTGCATCAGGACCTGCGCGTTGGGCAGCGCGTACCGCTTGCCCGGCGCGCCGGAGGACAGCAGGAACTGCCCCATCGACGCGGCGAACCCGACCGCCCAGGTCGCCACCTCCGGCTCGATCAGCTGCATGGTGTCGTAGATCGCCATGCCGGCGGTCACCGAGCCGCCCGGTGAGTTGATGTAGAAGGTGATGTCGGACTCGGCGTCCTCGGCCGCCAACAGCAGCAACTGCGCGGTGATCCGGTTCGCCACCGCGTCGTCCACCTCGGACCCGAGGAACACGATCCGCTCCCGCAGCAGGCGTTCGAACACCGAGTCGTCGAGGCTGCTGTTTGAGGTGATGGGGCTCGCGGTCATGGCAACTCCAACGGGTTCGTCGTTCGCTGTTTCGCTGACGAGATCCACGCTATGGCCGCGGTGCGCGCCACCGCACGCACGTTCACTCCTGGTGGATTACGCCGACGGCAGAACGGCCACCCCGTCCGGATCCAGCGCCAGCCGCACGCGCTCCCCCACCTGCGGCGCGGCACCGACCGGGGCCACCGCGTCCACCTCGCCGATGTCCACAGTGGACGGTCGGACGACCAGCCGGACATGGTCACGGCGGTGCACCCGGCCGAGTACCTCGGCATCCACCGAACCATCGGGGTCGGCGCGCAAAGCGTTGGGGCGCAACGCGATCCGCACCCGCCCGGCCGGCGCCCAGGGTAGTCCGACCACGCCGAGCGGGGTGGCCGCACGCCCGTCGGCGACGGTCGCGTCCAGCACGGTACGCGCGCCGAGGAACGCCGCCGTCTGTTCGTCGGCCGGGCAGCGCCACACCTGTTCCGGACGGCCGGTCTGCACGATCGACCCCGCCCGCATCACCGCGACTCGGTCGGCCAGGGTGAACGCCTCGTCGTGGTCGTGCGTCACCACCAGCGCGGTCGTGCCGGCCTCGGCGAGCACCCGCGCCAGGTCCAGCGCCAACTGCTCGCGCAGCGCTCTGTCCAAAGCGGACAGTGGCTCGTCGAGCAACAGCAGCCTCGGCCGCGGCGCCAGCGCGCGAGCCAGCGCCACCCGCTGCTGCTCACCGCCGGACAGCTCGGTGACCCGCCGCCGCTGGTAGCCGTCCAACCCGACCAGCGACAGCAGCTCGGCCACCCGCGCCTGCCGTTCGCCGTCCGGCACCCGCAGCATGCGCAGCCCGAACGCGACGTTGCCGGCCACATCCCGGTGCGGGAACAGTTGCCCGTCCTGGAAAACCAGCCCGAACCCGCGCCGGTGCACCGGCACGCCGGCCAGGTCCTGCTCGTCCCACTCGACCGTGCCGACCGCCGTCGGCTCCAGCCCGGCCAGCGCCCGCAACAGCGTCGACTTGCCGCACCCGGACGGCCCGAGCAGCGCCACCACCTCGCCGTCGGCGATCTCCAGGTCCACAGTAGACACCGCGGTCAGCTTGCCGAAGGCGACCGTCATTCCCTTGGCACGCAAGGACATCAGAACTCTCCTAGGTTCGCGGCCGGAGCCCGCAGCCGCTCGACCAGGAGCACCACGGCCACCGTGACCACCATCAGCAGCGTGCACGCCGCGTAGGCCATCTGGTTGTTCAACTCACCCGGCCTGGAGATCAACGCGCCGATCGCGACGGGCAGCGTCGGCGCGTCCGGGCGGGCCAGGAAGCTGGTCGCGCCGAACTCGCCGAGCGCCACGACGTAGCCGAACGCGGCCGCGCTGAGCAGCGAGCGCGCGGCCAGTGGCAGGTCCACCTCCCGCCACACCCGCACCGGGCCGGCACCCAGGGTCGCCGCCGCCTGCCGCAACCTCGTGTCGATCGAGGACAGCACCGGCACCATGATCCGGATGATCAGCGGCGTGATCACCAGCGCCTGCGCCAGCGGCACCAGCAGCGGCGAGGTGCGCAGGTCGCCGGGCAGCGCGTCCAGCGTGATCAGATAGCCGAAGCCGACGGTCACGGCGGACACGCCGAGCGGCAGCATCAGCGCGGTGTCCACCGCCTCCACCAGGGCGGCGCGATGGCGGCCGCGGCGCAGGCTGACCAGCACGACCGACGCGGTGAGCCCGAGCACGAGTGCCAGCGCGGTGGCGTCGGTGGCCGTGCGCAGCGAGTTCAGCGCCGCGTCCACTCCGGACACGGCGAGCACGCCCCGGTCGCCGGTGCCGGCCAGCGCGCGATACCCGGCCAGCCCCCAACCGTCCGATGTGGACAGTGAGCGCAGCACCATCGCGACGATCGGCGTCATCAGCAGCCCGACGATCGCCAGCGCCAGCGCCACGACCGTCCACTCAGGACCGACCGGCCGGCGGGCCGTCTCCTCCTTGGCGCGCAACCGAAGCGCGGACTCGCGGCGCCGCCGGGCCACCGCGCCGGCCACCAGCGCGGCGAGCACCGCGACGATCTGCAGCAGGGACAGCGCGGCCGCGCCGGGGAGGTCGAACAGCTCCACCGTGCGCAGGTAGATCTCGGTCTCCAGGGTGCGGTACTCGGCCGCACCCAGCACCAGCACCACCCCGAAACTGGTGGCACTGAACAGGAACACGACCGCCGCGGCCGATCCGACCGCCGGTGCCAGCGCGGGCAGGGTCACCGTGCGGAACGCGGTCAGCCGGGACGCGCCGAGCGAGCGGGCCGCGTCCTCCGCGCGCCGGTCCAGGTGCGTCCACAGCCCGCCGACCGTGCGCGCCACCACCGCCACGTTGAAGAACGCGTTGGCCAGCACGATCGCCACCACCCCACCGTCCGGGATCAGCGTGCGGAAGGCCAGCCCCACCACGATCGTCGGCAGCACGAACGGCACCAGCACGAGCACCCGCAGCAAGCCGATCCACGGCAGCCGGACGCGCGCGGTCACGAACGCGACGGGCATGCCGGCCAGCAACGCGACCGCCGTGGACGCCGCCGCCTGGCCGAGCGTGAACCCCACCAGCTCCCAGGTGTCCGCGCGGCCGAGCACCGCGGCGACCCCGCCGGCGGACAGTCCACGATGGACGATCGCGGCGACCGGCCAGACGAAGAAGACCGCCAGGAACCCCAGCGGGATCAGCGCCGTGGCGATCAACCCTGCGCGAGCGCGCGCCACTGCTCGACCCAGCGTTCCCGGTTGGCCTGCACGCGGTCCGACGGCATGGCAAGCGGCGTGACGGGTGCCGGCGCCGCGGTCTGCCACGAGGGCGGCAGCGGCACGCCGTCACGCGCCGGGTACACGTACATGGTGTCCGCCACCTCGGCCTGGAACCGTTGCGAGGCCAGGAAGTCCAGCACCTTCTTGGCGTCGTCGGCGTGCTTGGCGCCGGCCAGCACGCCGGCGTACTCGACCTGCCGGAAGCACGTGTCGAGCAGCGCCTTGGTGCGCGGCTTGCCGTCCGGCGCGACCTCGGCGGCCGGCGAGGACGCGTAGGACACCACGATCGGGCGCTGCCCCTTGCCGGACGAGCCGGAGAACTCCTGTCCGTAGGCCTCCTCCCAGCCGCGCACGACCTTCACGCCGTTGGCCTTCAACCGCCGCCAGTAGTCGGTCCAGCCCGGCTCGCCGAAGTGCGCGATCGTGCCGAGCAGGAACGCCAGCCCCGGCGAGGAGGTCAGCGGACTCTCCACCGCGAGCAGGTCCTTGTACCTCGGATCGGCCAGGTCCTCGAAGCTCTTCGGCTCCGGAATCCCCTTCTGTGCCAACGTTTCCGGGTGCGTGTTGACGCACACGTCGCCGACGTCGATCGCGGTCAGGCGCGCCGAGGAGTCGATCGCGTAGCGCTGCGGGCCCTTGTCCGCCTCCGGGCTCCTGTACTCGGCGAACACGTTCTCGGCGAGCGCGCGGGAGGCGAACGTGGAGTCCACGCCGTAGGCGAGATCGCCGATCGGGTTCGCCTTGCTCAGCACGAGCTGGTTGGTCAACGCGCCCGCGTCGCCGCTCTTGCGCACCTCGACCTTGATGCCGGACTCGCGGCGGAACTCCTCGAGCAACTCCGGCCGCGCGGCCCACGAGTCGTGCGTGACCAGCGTGACCACCCGCTCGCCGGGTGCGGCCGGCTGATCGCCGCCGGACAGCGAACACGCGGCCGTGGACATGACCAACGCGGCAACCAGCAACCGGCGTAGTAGGCCGCGCTGGCGAGCCCCATGGTCGCGGTCTCCGCGCCGAGATGGCCCCTGGCTGCGTTGTCGGACAAGGCGAGTACGGCCCAGTACGAGCCTTGCCCTCCGCCTTGCCAGATGACCATCTCGATCGCGAAGCCCATCGACCGAGGGCTCACCAGCACGACCTCGCACTGCGCCTCCCGTGCGTCGCGGACGCGCGGGTACGACGGCCGTTGCCCTCCCTGCGCCGGCATGATCCGGATCAGGTGCGGACGGTCGAGGGCGCGCGCCCTCCTCTCAGCCCGGCGCGACACCGGACTCCCGTGGCAGCGCCACCCTACGCCGGGACGTGCGCGCCGACGTCGAGACCGCCACCATGGAGCCATGCCTGAGCTACTGAACGACGACGCGATCACCGATGTCCTCGGCACGCTGCCCGACTGGGAGCGCGACGGCGACGCGATCACCCGCACGGTCGAGCTGGACAGCTTTCCGCAGGCCATCCAGGTGGTGAACCGGGTGGCCGAGATCGCCGAGAACAACAACCACCACCCGGACATCGACATCCGCTGGCGCACGCTCACGTTCCGGTGCAGCACGCACTCCGAGGGCGGTCTCACCGACTTGGACGTGTCGCTGGCCGAGGAGATCGACGGCATCGTGGACGCCCTGCGCGCCGGCTAACCAAAGTCTTGACCGCGAAACCCGCGGCGCTCCCCCGTGGTCCGACCGCTGTTCGGATCGGACGAGGAGGAGCGGGATGACGACTCGGCGGAAGATCATCTGGCTGCTCGTGGCCGCGGCGGCCCCGCTGGCGGTGACCGTGGTGGTGCTGTCCGACCAGGACGACCCGAACCCCGCGGTGTCGAGCACGCCGACGTGGTCGGCCGGGTTCGCTGAAAGTCGCCGAAAACTTCCGTCCGGGGATGTGTCGATCCGCCGTGTGGCCCTTCGTGTAGTGGGTGTCAACGCAGGAGCCGGGGCCACCCCCGGCCGGCCCAAGGAGATCCCCATGCAGACGATCATCGGCCTTCCCGTCACGGACGTCGCGAAGTCCAAGGAGTTCTTCACCGCGCTCGGCTTCACGGTCAACCCGTACGTGGACGACGAGAAACTGTGCAACATCGTGCTCAACGACGGCTCGTCGCTGATGTTGTACGCCAGGGAGGTCTTCACTTCCTACACCGGCGTCGCGGTGCCCGACCCGGCGAGCGCCCGCGAGGTCATGAACGGGTTCGCCGCCGAGAGTCGCGAGCAGGTCGACGAGATCGCGGCCAAGGCGCTGGCCGCCGGCGGAGGGTCGCTCGGCGACGCACAGGAAAACGGCGGCCTCTACATGCGGGCCTTCACCGACCTCGACGGGCACTGGTGGTCGGTGAACCACATCGCGTTCTGACTGCAATCCTGGTGCAACGTGTCACCTATCCCGTCCTCGCAGGGTGACCCACCGGGCGCGTCCAGGTGGATGAGCTGAGCTACATCGGGTCGTGTGATGGGAGCGACTCGTATTGGGCATACTCGAGCGGACGCCAACGCCGTAGATCGCCGCCTGGGCGTGCCCTACCGGACCACCCACGCAACTCCGAACAAGCTCTAGCCGTGCGGGCGGGCCATGCCGAGCACATCGAGCGCCGTGTCGAGCTGCTCCAGGGTGAGCTTGCCGGCCTCGACGTGCCCCCGCTCGATCACCACGTCGCGGATCGTCCTGCGCTCGGCGAGTGCCTGCTTGGCGATCGAGGCCGCCTCCTCGTAACCCAGGTAGCGGTTGAGCGGCGTGACAATCGACGGTGACGACTCGGCGTACTCCCGCAGTCTGTCCACATTGGACTCCATGCCGGCGATCACCTTGTCCGCCAACAGTTTCGCCACGGCGGCGATGAGCCTGGCGGACTCCAGCACGTTGCGCGCGATCACCGGCAGCATCACGTTGAGCTGGAAGTTGCCCTGGGTGCCGGCGAACGCCACGGCCGCGTCGTTGCCGATCACCTGGGCCACCACCATCATGGTCGCCTCGGAGATCACCGGGTTGACCTTGCCGGGCATGATCGAGGAGCCGGGCTGTAGATCGGGCAGCGCGACCTCGCCGAGTCCGGTGCGCGGGCCGGAGCCCATCCACCGCAGGTCGTTGGCGATCTTGAACAGGGACACCGCGACCGTGCGCAACTGGCCGGACGCCTCCACCACACCGTCCTGCGTGGCCTGCGCCTCGAAGTGGTTGCCGGCCTCGGTCAGCGGCAGGCCGGTCGCCGTCGCCAGTTCCTCGGACACCGCCGCGCCGAAGCCCTCCGGCGCGTTCAGCCCGGACCCGACCGCCGTCCCGCCGATCGGCAGCTCACCCAGGCGCGGCACGGTGTCGCGCAGCCGGTCCATGCCGTTGCGCACCTGCGCCGCCCACGCGCCGGCCTCTTGGCCGAGGGTGATCGGCACGGCGTCCATCAGGTGCGTGCGGCCCGACTTCACCACGTCGGCCCACTCCTGCGACCGGCGCACCAGCGTCTCGTACAGGTGTTGCAGCGCGGGCAACACGTCGTTCACCACGGCCTCGGTGGCGGCCACCCTGATCGTGGTCGGAAACGTGTCGTTGGACGACTGCGACGCGTTGACGTGGTCGTTCGGGTGCACGTCGGCGCCGAGCGCGCGGGACGCCAGGGTGGCGATCACCTCGTTGGCGTTCATGTTGGACGACGTGCCGGAGCCGGTCTGGAACACGTCGATCGGGAACTGCGCGTCGTGCCGGCCGTCGGCCACCTCGTCGGCGGCGTCGGCGATCGCCGTCGCGATCTCCGGTCGCAACACGCCGAGGCGCTGGTTCACCCGTGCCGTGGCGCCCTTGAGCAGGCCGAGCGCGCGGATCTGCGACCGCTCGAGGCCGCGGCCCGAGATCGGGAAGTTCTCCACCGCGCGCTGCGTCTGCGCGCGCCACAGGGCGTCGGCCGGGACCCGGACCTCGCCCATGGTGTCGTGCTCGATGCGGTACTCCTGATCGCCCATGCGACCAGTCTGGCCTCATCGGCCCGGTGCGGCACCAGGTAGCGGCGAGCGCCACATGGCTAGTGTGGGGGTGCCCGGACCGACCCACCACACGGACTTGGCAGGTACCCATGGCCACATCGTCACCGATCGACGTCGATCTGCTGATCGTCGGAGCCGGCCCGACCGGGCTGTTCGCGGCCTACTACGCGGGGTTCCGCGATCTGAAGGTGGCGATCGTGGACTCGCTGCCCGAGGCGGGCGGCCAGGTCACCGCGATGTACCCGGAAAAGATGATCTTCGACGTGGCCGGGTTCCCGGCCGTGCTCGGCCGCGACCTGATCAAGGCCCTGGTCGAGCAGGCCGACCAGTTCAAGCCGCAGTACCTGCTCGGCAAGCAGGCGCACGAACTGTCCGAAATGGACGGACGGTTCGAGGCGAGGCTGCACGACGAGACTGTGGTGCGCGCCGGCGCGGTGCTGATCACCGCGGGCATCGGCGAGTTCACCCCGCGCCCGCTGCCGGCCGGCGACGGCTGGCTCGGCCGTGGCGTCGTGCACTTCGTGCCGGAACTGGCCGTGCACAAGGACCAGGACGTCGTGGTGGTCGGCGGCGGCGACTCGGCGTTCGACTGGGTGCTGGCGTTGCACCCGATCGCGGCCAGCGTGAAGCTGGTGCACCGGCGGGCGAAGTTCCGCGCGATGCCGGCGACCGTGCGGCAGGTCGAGGAGCTCGGCGTGCCGATCATCACCGACGCGCAGGTGATCGAACTGCGCGGGGACGCGGACGGCCTGCGCGAGGTGGAGATCTCGGTGAAGCGGGACGGCGCGGACGAGCCGATGGTGCTGCCCGCGCAGACCGTGGTGGCGGCACTCGGGTTCACCGCCGACCTCGGTCCGATCGAGTCGTGGGGCCTGGAGCTGGACCACCGCGCGGTCACGGTGGACACCACCATGAAGACCGTGCGGGACAGGATCTACGCGGCCGGCGATGTCGCCCAGTACCCGGGCAAGGTCAAGCTGATCGCCACCGGA
Source organism: Herbihabitans rhizosphaerae (assembly GCF_004216555.1). Lineage (GTDB taxonomy): Bacteria > Actinomycetota > Actinomycetes > Mycobacteriales > Pseudonocardiaceae > Herbihabitans > Herbihabitans rhizosphaerae. The sequence continues at coordinate 237,499 of NZ_SGWQ01000001.1, forward strand.
TTCGGTGAGGCGGCCACCGCGGTGAACAACATCGCGGTCGCGCTCAACCCGGACGCGCACCTGTTCCCCGGTCACTCGTCGAATCTGTAGCCAGCCGCTCGACGACCGTCTCGGCGATGTCGCCGAGCACGGTGACCTGCTCGGGCGTGAGCAGGTCGATAATGTTGCGGCGCACGGATTCCACGTGACTGGGAGCCGCCGTGCGGATCGCCTTCAAGCCGGTCTTGGTCAGCACGACCGAGGCACCGCGCCGGTCGCCGGCGACCTCCTCGCGGGTGACCAGGCCACGCTGCTGCATGCGGGTGATGTGGTGTGACAGCCGGCTCTGTGACCAGAGCATCCGGGCGGCGAGGTCCTTGATCCGCTCGCTGCGCCCCTTGCTGTCGGACAGCATCGACAGCACGTCGTAATCCGGCTCGGACAGGCCGCACTCCTCGGCCAGCTCACGTGCGATCCGCGCGTTGAGCAGCAGGAACATCCGGCGGTACCCGCGCCAGGCGCGCGCCTCGTCCTCGTCGAGCCATCGGGGTTCGGCCATGCGGCGAGACTACCCGTTTCTTGACACGTCATCTACATTGGTCGTATACATGACACGTCAACAAACAGTCGTTGTTGCCCCACAAGGAGATTCGCCATGCCGACCCTGCAGATCATCGTCGCCAGCACCCGCCCGGGTCGGGTCGGACCGACGGTCGCGGAGTGGTTCGCCAAGCGTGCGACCGACCACGGCGGGTTCGACGTGCAGGTCATCGACCTGGCCGAGGTGGGCCTGCCGTTCCTGGACGAGCCCGAGCACCCGTCCAGCGGCGATTACGTCCACCAGCACACGAAGGACTGGAGCGCGACGGTGTCCGCCGCGGACGCGTTCGTGTTCGTCATGCCGGAGTACAACTTCGGCTTCACCGCGCCACTGAAGAACGCGATCGACTTCCTGTATCGCGAGTGGCACTACAAGCCGGTCGGGTTCGTCAGCTACGGCATGGGATCCGCCGGAATTCGCGCCGTGCAGATGCTCAAGCAGGTGGTCACCACGCTGCGGATGGTGCCGCTGACCGACGCCGTCACCGTCCCGCTGCTCCAGAACATGGACGGCGAAGTGTTGCGCCCCAACGAAAAGATGGAGAACGCCGCGACCGCCATGCTCGACGAGCTGGCCAAGTTGGCCGGCGCGCTGGCTCCGCTACGGGTCTGATCGTGCGGCGAGCCCGTCGACGAGCAGGTCCAGCCCGTACTCGAATCGCTCGTCGCTGCTGCCGGCGGTCATCTGGCCGACGCTGCCGACCGTGAGCGGGAAGCGGTCCTCGGGCAGGCTCGCGTAGTAGTCGCGAAGCTGCCCGACGAACTCGTCGGTGTACTCCTGGACCGACTTGCCGCTGGCCCGCTGCTTGGCCAGGTGCAGAGACCCCTCGTAGGCGTCGGCCGCGATGTACAGCGCGATCCGGTCGATGGCCCACGAGGCGTCCCGGGGAGCGAGCCCGCCGCCGCGGACCAGGATCGCCAGCATGCCCTCGGCGATGCGCAGGCTGTTGGGCCCGACCGGAATGTTGGCCAGGGCCGCGGCCGCGATGTCGTTGTGCGCGGCGGTCGCCCGCCAGCACGCGCGCACCACGTCCTTGAACTGATCGGCCCAGCGAGCCGGATCGGGCTCGGGCACCTCGATGTCGACCAGCACCCGGTCGTAGACCAGGTCCAGCAGTTCGTTCTTGTTGGCGACGTGCGCGTAGAGGCTGGCCGGACCGGTGTCCAACTCGGCCGCCACGCGCCGCATGCTCACCGCGTCGAGCCCTTCGGCGTCCAGCACCTTCAGCGTCGCGGCCACGATCTGGTCCTGGTCCAGGTGCCGGCGCGGACGCGTCGCCGGCTTCGTCTTGTGCCACGGCGGCGTCGGCACGGCCTCGGTGTCCCTACCCATCGATCACCTCTCCGGTTCGCGAACATCGTACTTGACACGAACACTGTTCGTTAGTAGAACATCGTTCGTCAACGAACACTGTTCGCTTCGAGGAGACTTCGCATGTCACAGGCACTGACCGGGGAACACGCGGCCGAGCGAGCTGCTCCCCCACTCCACCGATGGCGCTGGCTCGCGCTGTTCGTCGTGCTGGCCGCCGAGATCATGGACCTGCTGGACGCGCTGATCACCACGATCGCCGGGCCTTCGATCAGGGCCGGGATCGGCGGCGGCGAGAGCCTCGTGCAGTGGCTCGGCGCCGGCTACACGATCGCGATGGCCAGCGGCCTGATCGTGGGCGGCCGGCTCGGCGACATGTTCGGGCGCAAGCGGATGTTCATGATCGGCGCCGCCGGGTTCACGGTCGCGTCACTGCTGTGCGCGGTCGCGCAGTCGCCCGAGATGCTGATCGGCGCGCGCCTGCTGCAGGGCCTGCTCGGCGCGGTGATGCTGCCCCAGGGGCTTGGCGTGATCAAGGAGATCTTCCCGCCCAAGGAGCTGGGCGCGGCGTTCGGCGCGTTCGGCCCGATCATGGGCCTGGCCGCGGTCGGCGGCCCGATCCTCGCCGGCTGGCTCGTGGACGCGAACTTCTTCGGCATCGGCTGGCGGATGATCTTCGTGATCAACATCCCGGTCGGACTGCTGACGATGCTCGGCGCCGCGCGGCTGTTCCCCGCGTCGAAGCGGTCCACCACGACCCGGCTGGACCTGGCCGGCGCGCTGCTGGCCACGCTCGGCACGATCCTGATGATCTACCCGCTGGTCCAGGGCCGCGAGCACGGCTGGCCGGCGTGGACGTTCGTCGGCATGGCCGCCTCACTCGCCGTGTTCGCCTTCTTCGGGTGGTACGAGTCGCGGCGCGACCGGCGCGGCGTCGCCACCCTGGTCATGCCGAGCCTGTTCGGCAAGCGCGCGTTCACCGGCGGACTGGTCGCCGGGCTCGCGTTCTTCTCCGCGCTGGTCGGCTTCGGACTGGTGTTCACGCTGTTCGTCCAGCTCGGGTTGAACTACCCGCCGCTCAAGGCCGGGCTCGCCAGCGTGCCGCAGGCCCTCGGCATGATCGTCGGCTTCGGCATCGCCGGCGCCGGGCTGAGCCAGAAGCTCGGCCGCACGCTGATCCACATCGGCACGGCGATCACCGCGGCGGGCTTCGCCGTGTTCATGCTCGTGGTCGACGGGCCGGACGTCACCGTGTGGACGATGGCCCCGGCCACCGCGATCGTCGGGATCGGCCTGGGTATGGCGATGGCGCCGTTCTTCGACATCGTGCTCGCCGGCGTCGAAGAACACGAGACCGGCTCGGCCGCCGGCACGCTCACCGCGGTGCAGCAGCTCGGCGGCGCGCTGGGCGTCGCCACCCTTGGCACGGTCTTCTTCAGCTCGCTGACCAGCGGCTTCGCCTCCGCGATCAACGCGGCTGTGTGGGTGTCGCTCGCCCTGCTCGCGGCGAGCTTCGCGCTGACGTTCCTACTGCCGATGCGGGCTCGCCCGGAAGACTGAGGTCAGGGAACCACCTGGACGACGGCGCCGACCGGCAGGACGAAGAAGGCCTTGGCGGCGGCCGTCGACAGGTGGATGCACCCGTGCGACAGCTGACGCAGGCTGCCCGCGTGGAAGGCGATGCCGCCGTTGAAGAACACCGAGTACGGCATCGGGGCGTTGTCGAACTCCCGGCTCTTGTGGTCGATGTTCTTCCACTGCACCCGGAACGTGCCGGGCGGGGTGCGCCAGCCGGGGCGGCCATGCGTGATCGGCACCGGGCCGTAGGTGACCTTGCCGTCGGTCAGCAGCCACGCGCGGTTCGCGGACAGGTCGATGCAGGCGCTGGCGTCGGCGGTGCAGGGCGCGCCCTCCGCCGGGCCGGGCTTGGGCGTGCTGGGCTTCGAGGTGGTGGACTTCGGAGTCGACTTCGAGGTGGTCGTCGTCGGCTTGGCGCTGGACGTGGTCGGCGCGGCCGTGCTGGTCGACGGCGGCTGGGTGGTCGTCTCCGAGGCCGCCGACGACGTCGGGGCCGTGGTCGAACTGGTGGAGCCGTCCGCCGACGCCCCCGACCCGCACGCGGACAGCAGTGCGGCCACCGCGACGGTCGCACCCACGATCAGCTTGTTGAACCGCATGTCGGCTCCTCGCCGGCTCCGGCCGTCCCCGGCCCGTGACTGACATCCCCATGGAGACGTGCGAAAACACTCCCCAACTGTCCACTAGAGACGCCACGTCACCCGGAAAGGTTGCTCTCGTCATCCGATCGAGTTGTTCAAGAACAGGAAAAAGCCCGGCTCCGCTGTCGCGGGGCCGGGCTTTCGCCGGTTCGAGCGGGGTCAGCGCACGGTGACGCTGCCGCCGGTGTTCTGCTTGATCCAGTCGGCGTACGCCGGAACGCTGGTGTAGATCGACGGTCCGGTGGCGCAGGTGGAGTCGCCGTTGCCGCTGCGGCTGGTGGCACCGATCAGCGTCCAGCCCTCGCCCTCCTTGGCGACCTGCGGGCCGCCGGAGTCGCCGTAGCACGCGCCCGAGTCACCGTTCGGGTTGTCGGTGCACAGCTCGACGCTGCCGTCGATACCGGTGCACTTGTTGGCGTCGAGCACCTGGGTGTCGAGCTCCTGCAGGTCGTCCGGCGCGGAGCCGCCCGGCTCCGGGGTGGTCTGGCCCCAGCCGATGATGCGCGACTGCGTGCCGGGGTCGGCCTTGCCGGCCATGGCGACCGGCGCGGACTTGGCCGCCGCGGCCAGCTTCACCAGTGCGATGTCGCCGCCAGGGCTGCTGCCGTTGTAGTCCGGGTGCGGAATGATCTCCGCGGACTCGGCCTCCTCGCCACCGCTGGCGTGCTGCAGGCTGCCGATGCGCAGCTGGATCTTGCTCGCGCCCTCGACACAGTGCGCGGCGGTGATCACCCACTCCGGGCTGATCAACGAGCCACCGCAGAAGTGCCTGCCGTTGTTCTGCAGCGACACCATGAACGAGTACGGCTCGGGCGACGGCTTGCCACCGACGATCAGCGGCTTGACCGGTCCCGACTGGTCGGCGGACGCCGGCAGCGCGGCGAGTCCGGCCGCCGCGACGGCCGCGATGGCGACAGCGCCGGCGACCAGTGAACGTGCCCTCATGTTCTGGCTCCCTTCCGAGTCCCACGGGTCTTGGGATGCACGGAAGGTAACCAGCGTCACCTTTCCAGTGACACCCTCAAAAGTAGGAAGGGGCACAGTCGATCGAAGGGGTGACGCTGGGCGCCTGTGCATTCACTCGTCCAGGTGGGCCACCTCACGGAAGGGGCGGCAGCATGTCCTCCCCGGCGGCTGCCGTGCTCCGGTCGAAGTCCACCGAGGAGTACTGCCGCAGCTTGGTGAGCCGGTGATAGCCGTCGATCAGGCGCACCGTGCCGGACTTGGAGCGCATCACAATCGACTGCGTGGTGGCGCCGCCTGCGCGGTAGTGCACCCCGCGCAGCAGGTCACCGTCCGTCACACCGGTCGCGCAGAAGAACACGTTGTCCCCGCTGACCAGGTCGTCCGTACCGAGCACCCGGTCGAGGTCGTGACCGGCGTCGATGGCCTTCTGCCGCTCCTCGTCGTCCTTGGGCCACAGCCGGCCCTGGATCGCGCCGCCCATGCACTTCATCGCGCACGCCGAGATGATCCCCTCCGGCGTGCCGCCGATGCCGAGCAGCATGTCCACGCCGGTGTCCGGGCGGGCGGCGGAGATCGCGCCGGCCACGTCGCCGTCGGAGATGAAGTGGATCCGGGCGCCGGCCTCGCGCACCTCGTGCACCAGGTTGTCGTGGCGCGGGCGGTCCAGAATGCACACCGTGACGTCGGACACGTCGGAGTGCTTGGCCTTGGCCACCCTGCGGATGTTCTCCGCCACCGGCGCGGTCAGGTCGATCACGTCGGCCGCCTCGGGCCCGACCGCGATCTTCTCCATGTAGAACACCGCCGACGGGTCGAACATGGCGCCGCGCTCGGCCACCGCGAGCACGGCGATCGCGTTCGGCATGCCCTTGCTCATCAGCGTGGTTCCGTCGATCGGGTCCACGGCGACGTCGCAGTCGGGGCCGTCGCCGTTGCCGACCTCCTCGCCGTTGTAGAGCATCGGCGCCTCGTCCTTCTCGCCCTCGCCGATCACCACGACGCCGTGCATGGAGACCGTGCCGACGAGCTTGCGCATGGCGTCCACCGCGGCCTGATCGCCGCCGTTCTTGTCGCCGCGGCCGACCCACCGGCCCGCCGCCATCGCGGCCGCCTCGGTGACCCGCACCAGTTCGAGCGCGAGGTTGCGGTCGGGCGCCTCTGGACGGCGTCCGTGTTCCTGCTTCACGCGGTCGGTGCTGGTTGCGGGGTTCGAGGTGGTCATTCTGCCTCCCGATTCGACGGCCGCGGGCCGTCACAACCCGCTCGGGCGATCCTCCCAGATGGTTACCGCGAGGGAGGAATGCCGTGTTACCGCGCCCCGAGCGTCCGGGCGGCGAGTGGCTGCTGGGACGATGGCGGTGTGGCGGAGGAGTCGGACAAGCCCCGGGAGGACCCGGGTTCGGCACGGGCGGCGTCGCCTCGTGCGCGGGCGTCGGTGCGCGACATGATCTTCGCGGTGGCCGTGCTGCTGGTCATGATCGCGGCGATCCTCGGATTCGGGCGCGGCTGCTCGTTCAGCCCCGGCGGGCCGACCGTGGAGCAAAGCAACGCGCCGTCGGTGGACGTGGCGAAGGAACTGCGCGGCGCGGCGGCACGGGTGACCTTCCCGGTGCGCCAGCCGGTGTTCCCGCCGTCGTGGCGGTCCAACGCGGTCAACGTCGGCTCGGCGGCGGCGGACCAGGTGGCGGTCCGGGCCGGGCTGATCACCGACCGGGGTACCTACCTGCGGCTGACCCAGTCACCGGCGACCGTGCCGGAGCTGCTGAAGGCCGAGACGGACCGGGAGGAGAACCGGCCAGCACCGAAAGGCGAGGTCACGGTGTCCGGCACCCGGTGGACGGTGTACCCAGCGCGCAGGGACGAGGTGGCCTGGGTTGTTCCTGTGGACGGCGTCACGGTGCTGATCACCGGGAACGCGGCCGAGGAGGACTTCCGCACGGTCGCCACCGCGTTCCTCGCCGCCGCGCCGATCCCTCGCGGCTGACTCGACGGCGACTGACCTCGGCGACTGACTTGCCGGCGGCGTCACGCCGTGGCGGAGCCGTTCTCCTTCTCGACCGAGGCCAGCGCGGTCTCGACCCGCTCGCGCGCGCCGGCGAGGTGCCGGTCGCACACCCTGGCCAGGGTCTCGCCCCGCTCCCACAGCGCGAGCGACTTCTCCAGGGACAGGCCACCGGCCTCCAGCGCGGCGACCACCTCGGCCAACTCGTCGCGAGCCTGCTCGTAGTCCAACTCGTCGGGTGCGACGGTGTCCCGTCCTGTCCCGTCACTGCTCACGTCGTGCGGCTCCCAACCGTCTTCGGTACACACACCACGGCCGTCGCCACGGCCTGGTCATAGCCTACGAACGCCTCGGCGAAGTCCGCGCCGTCGCGGTCGGCGACCGCCTCCTCGATGCGCGCCTGGGTGCGCGCGACCCGGCGCCGGTGGCGGGCACCCTCGCCGAACCACCAGTCCCGGCCGGCGTAGATCGAGGTGGCCTCGGACAGCTCGCGCAGCCGGGCCAGCAGTGCGTGGCGGCTGACCGAGTCACAGCCGGCGAGCAGTGCGGTCCAGCAATCGGCTGCGGCGGAGTTGGCTGCCTCGGCGCTGCGTAAGACGGCGGAGGCCGGCTGCCGGCCGGCCGCTCGAGTGGCCTCGTCCGCCGTCACGGACAGGGTCAACGGAAGAAATTTCGGTTCATACCCCAGCCTCACCGCCGCTACCTCCGCTCACCGGTGCCGCACGCTCGGGATCGCCGGACACCACGGCGTGCAGCGCACCGTCGACGAGCCGGACCCTCAACCGGGTGCCGTCGGTGACCTGGTCGACCGAGCGCAGCACCGACGGCGCGTCACCGTGGGAGCCGTCGCCGTCATGGTCGCCGAGGTCGAGCAGCTGGACAACCGCGTATCCGCGGGTCAGCGTGGCGGCTGGTCCGAGCGTCGTCAAGCGGGCTTTCGTCGAATGCAACGCGGTGTGCCTGCCGGACAGGTCGGTGAGTACCGCTCGGCGCGCCCGCTCGACCAGTAGGCGCACCGCCTCCGCGTGCCGGTCCAATGGTCGGAGTGGATCTGCCAGTACGGGCCGGCTGCGCAGCGAGTCGAGCAGCCTGCGCTCCCGATCGACCCAGCCGTGCAGCGCCCGCCGCGCGCGGTCACGCAGCTGCGTCACCCGGCGAGCCTCCTCGCCGACGTCGGGCACCACCCGCTTGCCGGCGTCGGTCGGTGTGGAGCAGCGGACGTCGGCGACGTGGTCGAGCAGCGGGCTGTCCGGCTCGTGGCCGATCGCGCTCACCACGGGCGTGCGGCAGCTCGAGACGGCCCGGCACAGCGCCTCGTCGGAGAACGGGAGCAGGTCCTCGACGCTGCCGCCGCCGCGCGCGATGACGATCACGTCCACCTCGGCGTCCCGGTCAAGGGCGGACAGCGCCTCGATCATCTGCTGCACGGCGAGGCCGCCCTGCGTCGCGACGTTCTCCACGCGGAACCGCACGGCCGGCCAGCGTGCCCGCGCGTTGGCGAGCACGTCGCGCTCGGCCGCCGACGCCCGGCCGGTGATCAGCCCGACGGTGCGCGGGAGGAACGGCGGCCTGCGCTTGCGCGCCGGGTCGAACATGCCCTCGGCGGCCAGCAACCGGCGCAGTCGCTCGATCCGCGCGAGCAGCTCGCCGATGCCGACGGCGCGGATCTCGTCGGCACGCAGGCTGAGCGTCCCCCGGTTGAGGAAGAAGGTCGGCCGGGCGTGCACGACGATCCGCATGCCGTCTGTCAGTGGTGTCGGCTGGTTCCGGATGAGCGTGCTGGGGCACGTCACCGTGACCGACACGTCGGCGGCGGGATCGCGCAGCGTGATGAACGCGGTCTGCGTGCCGGGGCGCACGCTGAGCTGCGTGACCTGTCCCTCGACCCACACCGTGCCGAGGCGGCTGATCCAGTCGGCGATCTTCCTGGCCACGGTGCGGACCGGCCACGGCTCCTCCTCGCTGGTCGGCGGAGGGCCTGTCGTACCTCCCGTCATGCCTGGTCGCGGACCGTGGCGATGCGGCGGGTCAGCATCCCGACGAAGGACGGACGGTCGGCGTTGGACCGCTCGTGGTCGAGCAGCTCCTCGAGCTGCTCGGGGGTGAACGTGCGCAGCCGGGCGCGCAGCTGCGGCAGCGACAGCTCGTCGTAGTTGGCCAGCCACTCGGGCGCGGCACGTCCACCGTCCCCGTCGCGTCCACCGTCCACCGCTGGCTCGCCATCACCGAAGTCGACCCCGTCGCTGACAGTCGCGGCCGCGTCCTCGATCTCGGCCCTGTCGTCGGCCTCGATGTCCGCCGCGGCGGTCTCCTCGACGAGTGCCCGCTCCTCGAGTGCCCACGGGTCCGGCTCGCTGGAGCCGTTGCCCGCCGAGTGCTCCCAGCTCTCCGGCTCGGACGTCTGGGAGAAGCGACTCGGCCGGGAGCCGTTGACCGTGCCCGAACGGCTGACGTCGTACTCGGCGTCGTCGAGGTCCTCGTCGAAGGTCGCCCACGACGGGTTCTCCTCGACCGGGCGCAGGCCGGAGAGCGTCTCGTCACCCTTGATCGCCAGCTCGGTCACGTGCTGCTGGACGCGCATGGACATCTGCAGAGCCTGACTCGCGACCGTCACCGGGAAACCGGCGATCTTGGTCGGCAGGTCCTTGGCTTGCTCGACCGCGGTGGCCGCCAAACCCGCGGCGACTCGCAGAGGCAGGGGCAGTGGCTTCATGTGCTCAGTCTCCTTGAGGCGCCGCCGTCTGCACAGCCGGGTTGACGGATCTATCACCGCCAATCGTGCTGCTGGCCACTCGTGGTCGGGTGCGAACGCCCGACGCCCGTACCCTGGAGCCATGAGTGCTTCGACTCCGGCCGCCGACCAGCCGACCGTCGACCAGGTGGACGCCACCAACGGCAAGCGGGTGCTGCTCGCCAAGCCCCGCGGCTACTGCGCCGGCGTGGACCGCGCGGTGGTGACCGTGGAGAAAGCCCTGGAGACCTACGGCCCACCGGTGTACGTGCGCAAGGAGATCGTGCACAACCGGCACGTGGTCGACTCGCTGCGCGAGCGCGGCGCGATCTTCGTCGACGAGGCGGACGAGGTGCCGGAGGGCGCGCTGGTGGTCTTCTCCGCGCACGGCGTCTCGCCGGCCGTGCACGAGCAGGCCTCCGAACGGAACCTGCGCACGATCGACGCCACCTGCCCGCTGGTGACCAAGGTCCACCAGGAGGCCAAGCGCTTCGCGCGGGAGGACTACGACATCCTGCTGATCGGCCACGAGGGCCACGAGGAGGTCGAGGGCACCGCCGGCGAGGCTCCCGAGCACATCCAGCTGGTCGACGGCCCCGAGGACGTCGACAAGGTGTCCGTCCGCGACCCGTCCAAGGTCATCTGGCTGTCCCAGACGACCCTCTCGGTCGACGAGACCATGGATCGGGTCGACCAGCTCCGCGAGCGCTTCCCCGCGTTGCAGAGCCCGCCCAGCGACGACATCTGCTACGCGACGCAGAACCGCCAGGTGGCCGTGAAGGCGATGGCCGCCGAGTGTGATCTGGTCCTGGTCGTCGGCTCGCAGAACTCGTCGAACTCCAAGCGGCTGGTCGAGGTGGCGCTGCAGGCCGGCTCGAAGGCCTCCCACCTGATCGACTTCGCCAAGGAGATCGACGAGGAGTGGCTGACCGACGTGGTGACCGTGGGTGTCACCAGCGGCGCCTCCGTGCCCGACATCCTGGTCATGGACGTGCTCGCGTGGCTTGCCGAGCGAGGCTGGGCCGAGGTGCAGGAGGTCACCACGGCCAACGAGAAGATCGCCTTCGCCCTGCCGAGGGAGCTTCGCCGCGACCTGCCCAAGACCGGCTCCTGATCACGCGAACGATCACACGATCCTGATCCAGCGCCGCGCGATCAGCGGTACTCGCCGCCACGGGGCCGGCGCGGCGGAGACTGCCGCCCGCGACCACGTCCGGCCGGGCCCTGGTCGTCACGAGCAGGCCGACCACCGGCTTGGCCACCGGCACCGCCACGCCGCGGCGGGTTGGCCGGACCGCCGCGCTCGTCCCGGTCGGGCGCGCCACGCCCCCGCGGACCGCCCGAACGAGGTTCGCCCTGCGGTGGACGCCCGCCACCACCCCGCTGCCGAGGTGGACGGTCGCCGTCCTCGTCCGGTCGCGTGGCCACCTTGCGGGTCCGCTCCTCGGCCGCCCGGTTGCGGGCCACCACGGCCGGGTCACGCTGCAGATACAGGCGGAGGACGCCGATCAGGATCGTCGCGCCGGTGGTGATCGCCATGGTCGGGAAGCCGTTGATCAGCGGCGTCCCCAGCGTGAGCACCTTCGAGAACAGGCTGTTCCCGATGGGTGCGCCCGAGGCCAGGTAGACCACCGTCGGCACGGTCAACGCCAGGATCAGCGGCGGCTGCACCATCGGCCCGAACAGGCTTCGCCGCCGGACCCAGCACACGGCCGCGACGCAGCCGACGAAGTAGGCACCCTGGAAGACCGGGCTCAGCTTGTTTTGCCGCACCATGTCGATGGCGGCAGCGGCGGCGGTGACGCCGAGCGCGAGCAGCACGGCGGCCCACCAGGTCAGCCCGCGGAACGTCCCGAAGATCGGGCGCTCGTCCCACGCGGTTGCTGGTGCGTGCTCGGTGTCAGGATCGCTCTGGCGATCGCGGGTCGCGGTCACTCCAACACGTTAGCCCGTCGCCGCCGCGCCGTTGCCGCCGTTCACCAAACCAGGGGTTCGTCCGGCCGGTGCTGTGACCTGTCGCACGCCGGCTGTCATGTGGCCCGTTGCCCGTCACTGTGGAGTTGTGGTGGCAGCTACTCGACGACCACCTCCTGCCCGTGACCGTTCACCGTCGGGTCGTCGGCGCGCCGAATCGAGGCGAGTTGGCTCGGACTGCCGGACGCCTCGGTCAGCGGGGCGACCGAGGCCCGGAACCGCTCGAGCGCCTCGATCTCGCGCCTGCGGGCGGACAGGAACCGCTGCAGGTGGGTGCCGGAGAGGTTCACCGCGTCGACCGCGTTGCCCGCACAGCGGTGCGCCGCGGCCGCCTGTGCACGCACCGACTCGACGTCCTCGGCGAGCGCGCGCTCGGTCGCCGCGAATAGCGCCGCCGCGGCGATGACACCGAAACCCGTTGGCCCGCAGAGGAAAACCCGACGGTCGAGCAGCCACCGCAACAGGTCGGGATCGGTGTCCATCGCGGCGACCACGGCCGCGTCCGACGGCACGAACATGATCGTCCCGTAGATGGCATCCGCCCACCGCTCATAGCCCTTGCCCGCGAGCTCGGCCGCCCTGGAGCGAATGTTGCGGACGTGCACCCGCAGCGCGTCCAGCCGCTCGTCCTCATCGTCGGTCTCGACCGCTTCCGTCCAGCAGACCATGCTCATCTTCGCGTCGACCGGGACTCTGCGACCGTCACCGACCAGCAGCACCATGTCCGGCCGCGCGGCGCCTCCCCCGGCCAGGTCCGCCTGCAGCAGATAGTGCGGCCCCTCGCGGAGGCCCAGCGCCCGCGCGGTCTCCACCAACACCTGCTCGCCCAGCTCACCGCGGCCGCTGATGGACGCGAACGCGACCTCGTAGCGACGCAGCGCCTGCTGCTGCGCGTCCACTCGCGAACGCTCCGCGCGCACCAGCTCCATCGCCGCGTCCGCCCGGCGCACGCTGTCCCGATACAGCCGCCACACCAGGGCGATCGCCAACGCGAGAAGCACTGCCACGACGACCCCGGCGGTACCGACCACGACGCTCACACGGACCTCCTCCCGACCTCACCACCCGGCGTCCGCCGGGCTCGCTATCGATCATTACCCGCCGCACCGACAGAAATCACTGTCGAACACACGTTCGAGTGAACCACGGCGTGCCTCCCACGATTCATCGCCATTCGGCCGTAACTTGGCGGCATGCGATTGCTGCACACATCCGACTGGCACGTGGGACGGACGTTCCACGGCCGCGACCTGCTCGCCGAGCAGGAGTCGGTGCTGGGCGGGCTCGCCGATCTCGTCGCCGACGCGGGCGTGGACACCGTCGTGGTGGCCGGCGACATCTACGACCGCGCGGTGCCGGCGGCCGAGGCGGTCCAGGTGTGCACGCGCGTGCTCGCGCGGATCAGAGCGGCCGGCGCGGAGATCGTGATCACCCCGGGCAACCACGACTCGGCCGCGCGCCTCGGCGCGTTCAGTGACTTCGCGGCCGCTGGCGGGCTCCACCTCCGCACTCGCACCGCGGAGTTGGACCGGCCCGTGGTGCTCCACGACGAGCACGGACCCGTCGCCCTGTACGGGATTCCGTATCTCGAACCGGAGCCGGCGCGGCACGCCCTGGCCGTACCGGACGCGAAGGGGCACGCCGGCGTACTCACCGAGGCGATGCGGCGGGTGCGCGCTGATCTCGCCGAGCGCGCGGGTGGAACCAGGTCGGTCGTGCTCGCGCACGCGTTCGTGACCGGCGGCGCCGCGTGCGACTCCGAGCGCACGATCGCGGTCGGCGGCGTCGAGCACGTACCGCTGTCGGTGTTCGACGGGGTCGACTATGTGGCGCTGGGTCACCTGCACGGGCCGCAGCGCCTCGCCGAGCACGTCCGCTATTCGGGCAGCCCGCTGGCGTACTCGTTCTCCGAGGTGAACCACCACAAGTCGGTGTGGCTGGTCGATCTGGACGCCGACGGGCTGGGCGCCGTCGAGCGGCACGAACTGCCGGTGCCGCGTCGCCTGGCCACCCTGCGCGGCCGGCTCGACGATCTGCTGCTCGACGGCGAACACGAGCGTCTCGTCGACCACTACCTGTCCGTCGAGTTGACCGACCCGGTTCGGCCGACCGATCCCCTGCGCCGGTTGCAGGAGCGCTTCCCGCACGCGGTCCACCTGGTGTGGTCGCCGGAGTCCACGGCGCCGCGGCTGAAATACACCGAGGCCGTACGCGGGCGCTCCGACCAGGAGATGGCGCACGACTTCGTGGCTGACTGCCGGGGTGAGGCGCCCTCCAAGCGGGAGCGGAGGCTGCTCGACGAGGCGCTCGTCGCCGTGGGCAGGGAGGAGGGCTGATGCGCCTGCACCGCCTCGAGCTCACCGCCTTCGGCCCGTACGCCCACCGCGAGGTGGTCGACTTCGATGACGTCGGCGCGGACGGGCTGTTCCTGCTGCACGGCGATACCGGCGCCGGCAAGACGAGCCTGCTCGACGCGGTGGCGTTCGCGTTGTTCGGCGCGGTCCCCGGTGTGCGCGACGAGGCGAAACGGCTGCGCTGCGACTACGCCGACCCGGACACCCCGACCGAGGTCGTGCTCGAGCTGACCGTGCAGGGGCAGCGGCTGCGGGTGATGCGGCGTCCCGAGTACCTGCGGCTCAAACGGCGCGGCAACGGCACGACGAAGCAGCCGACCAAGGCCTCGCTCACCTGGATCGGGTCCGTCCCAAGTGGACAGCCACCGGACGGGATCACCCGGGTCGACGAGGTCGGGCTGACCGTGCAGCGCTTGCTCGGCATGAACAAGGAGCAGTTCTTCCAGGTCGTTCTGCTGCCGCAGGGCGAGTTCGCGCGCTTCCTCCGCGCGGACACGGCCGAACGGGAGAAGCTGCTGGAGCGGCTATTCGGCACCGAGCGGTTCGCCGACGTCGAGCACTGGTTCCGAGAGCGGCGCCAGAAACGCGGCCGGGTGGTCGAGGCGGGCAAGCACCGCGTTCGGGAGCTCGTCGCGCGGGTGGCGCAGGCGGCGGACGAGGAGCCTCCGGAGGATCACGACGCCGCCGACAAGGAATGGCTCAGCTCGCTGATCAAGCAGCTCGACGAGAACGCCGGTGAGGCCGGCCAGCGGTCGGTGGCCACCGCGGCGGCCCGCGACGCGGCGGTCGCCGAGTTGGCCGAGACACGAGCACTGGCCGACCGGGTGCGCCGGGTCCGGGCGGCACAGGCAATGCTCGAACGATGCGAATCCCTTGAACCGGAACGGAAGGCGTGGCTTCGCGAGCGGGACGCGGCGCGCCGGGCGGCGCCGTTGATCACCGCCTACCGCGCGCTGGAGCGCCTGGACGACGAGTGCCGCGAGTTGACGAAGCGCCGCGACGGGGCGCGCCGTGCGGTCGCGACTCTCGGCGGACCCGACGACACCGAGGTGGCGGCCCTCCGCACGCACGCGGAAGGGTTGCGCGAAGAGGCCGGCGGTCTCGCCCAGTTGGCGGCGGACGCGGAGCAGCAGCGCCGAGATCACGAGCGGATCGAGCGGCTGTCCGCGATGATCACGCGGGCCGAGGGACGGGCGAGTACGGCCGCCGACAAGCTCGAAGCGTTGCCGGACCGGTTGACCGCACTCCGCACGGCGGTGGAGTCGTCCAGCACGGCGGCGGCCCGGCTCGACGGCCTCACCGCGGCTCGCGACGACCTGACGCGTCTACACAGGGCGGCCGGCGAACTGCCGGACGCGCGCGCCGCATTGGTCACCGCCGAGGACCAACTCCGCGATGCGGTGGACACACACCAGCAGGCACGGGAACGCCTGCTGGAGGTGCGCCGGCTGCGCCTGGACGGCATGGCCGCCGAGCTGGCCAGCCAGCTCGCCGACGGGCAGACGTGCCCGGTGTGCGGCTCTGCCGAGCACCCGGCTCCGGCGGAGTCCACCGACGACAACGTCACCGCTGAGCACGAGAAACTGTTGCAGCACAAGGAGAGCGCGGCACAAGAGCACCGCATCGCCGCCGAGCAGGCCGCGCAGCGCGCACGCGGCACGGTCGACGGCCTACTGCGCCTGCTGGACGGCCACGAGATCGACAAGCTGCCCGACCTGCTGGCCGCGGCCGACCAGGAGCGACACGCCGCGGAGGTCGAGGCCGAGCGGGCGGAGCGCTGCCGCGCCGAGCTCGCCGACGCCGAACGCCAGGCGGAACGGCTGACACAGGAGCGCACGGATATCGAGGCGGAGCTGGCCACGTTGCGGGCCGAGCACGGCACCGTGGTCAACACGATGGCCGCCCGCGCGGCCCGCCTCGACGAGGCCCGCGGCGATCACCCCGACGTGCTCGCGCGGCGGGCGCACCTGGTCGACCTGGCCGACAAGCTGGCCGACCTGGCCACGCTCACCCATGGGCTCGCGGACCATCAGCGCCGGGCCGACGAGCAACGAGCGGAGCTGGCCACGGCGGCGAGCGACGCTGGGTTCACCAGCGCCAAGAAGGCCGTCACCGCGGCCAGGACCGACGAGCAGATCGCCGAGCTCGACCAGCGGATCGCCGAGCTGGAGACCGAGCGTGGCACCGCGCACACGATCCTCGCCGATCCTGAACTGTTCGGCATCCACGCCGATACCGAGGTCGATCTCACCACGCTCGAGTCCACAGTGGACAGCCGAAGCCGCGAAGCCGAGCGGGCGGCGAACGAACTGCACGCACTCCGGGAGTCGGCGGCACGGGTCGAGGCGCTCGCCGAACGGCTGCGCCGCGCCTGGGACGAGCTCGCTCCGATCGAGGACGCATTCGCTGAACTGGCCGCGCTCACCGACGTGGTGAACGGTCGCGGTCAGAACTCCAGGCGCATGTCGTTGCGCTCCTACGTGCTGGCGGCGCGGCTGGAGGAGGTCGTCGTCGCGGCGACCTCGCGGCTGCGCCGGATGAGCCAGGACCGCTATTCGTTCGTGCACTCCGACGCCGCGGGAGCACGCGGCACCCGAGGTGGGCTCGGCATCGACGTGCTCGACGACTACTCCGGCACGGTCCGGCCCGCGAAGACGCTGTCTGGCGGTGAGTCGTTCCTCGCGTCACTGTCGCTGGCGCTCGGGCTCGCCGACGTGGTGGCGGCCGAGACGGGCGGCGCGTTGCTCGACACGCTGTTCGTGGACGAGGGGTTCGGCATGTTGGACGCCGACACGCTGGACGTCGTGATGGACACGCTCGACGAACTGCGGGCCGGCGGGCGAACCGTGGGCCTGGTGTCCCACGTGGAGGAACTGCGTCAGCGCATCCCGGTCCAGCTGCGAGTGCACAAGTCGCGCTCGGGCTCGACGCTCGAACTGACCTCGGCGATCACCGAGGCGGCGTAGCCGTACACCGAGTTCAGTTCAACTCCTTGCCGAACCAGCGTTCGGTGTACGGACCGGAGCTGAACGCCGGCACCTCGGCGAACCCGTGACAGCGATAGAGGGCGTGCGAGGCCACCAGATCGTGCCGGGTGTCCAGCCGCAACCGACTGATCCCGCAAGCCCGAGCGTGCCGTTCCAGTGCGATCAGCACGGCCGAGCCACCACCCAGCCGTCGATGGCTCGACCGTACGAACATCCGCTTCACCTCGGCGATCTCCGAGCTGACGAACCGCAGGCCCCCGCACCCGGCGACCTTTCCGTCGTGGCGCGCCACCACGAGCAGCCCAGTCGGCGGCGCGAGGTCGTCGCTGGTGTCCTCCGCCATGTGCGCGTCGACCACCTCGTCGGTCGGCTCCGCGAGACCGTAGCTCCCGATCACATCGGCCATGTACGCGCGCAGCACGGCTACCGCGTCCGGGTGGTCGATCGACGTGGAGGTCACGGTCCAACTGCCGAGAACGGTGACGGTCATGAGGCCATTCTCACCAGGCAGGCAACCGATTTCAGGGTGCCTCGTGATCGAGCAGCCAGCGCTTGACCGGAAGGCCCCAGCGGAACCCGCCGAGCGCCCCGCCAACCCGGACGATCCGGTGGCACGGCACGAAGAGCGCTGCCGCGTTGCGCGCGCACGCCGACGCGGCCGCCCGGATCGCCGCTGGCCGACCGGCCAACTCGGCGTACTCGGTGTAGGTGATCGGCTCGCCGGCTCGCACGGTCCGCAGCACGTCCCACGCGTGCTCCAGGAACTCGCCTGACGCCTGGCGCACCGGGATGTCGTCGATCACCGCCAGGTCGCCGTCGTGGTAGGCCTGCACCGCCTTGGTGACCACACCCAGGTCGGGTCGCGGCATCACTTGGGACGGCCGCACGCTTGGCGAGACCACCGGCAGCAGATCGTCCACAGTGGACGTCCAGCCGGAGGCGAGTACCACGCCTTCCGCGTCGGCGACCGCGGTGAACGGTCCGATCGGGGTGTCCACAGTGGACGAATATGCCTCGGTCATGTCGTGCTCCTGTTCTCTTCGTTGTCGGCGCGCCGGACTCCGGCGAAGCGCCACAAGTGCATGCCCGCGTAGGACCGCCACGGTTGCCACGCGGCGCCACGCGATTCCAAGGAGTCCACAGTGGACTCCAGCCCGAGCGCGCCCGCTCCGTTGCGCAGCGCGAGGTCCTGGGTGAGCAGTACGTCGGGTGCGCCGAGTACCCGCATCGCGACGTACCCGGAGGTCCACGGCCCGACGCCGGGGAATTCCTCCAGCCGCGCACGGAGCTCACCCGGCTCCATGCCGACGTGCACCTCCAGCGAGCCGTCCGCCAGCGCCGAGCACACCGACACGATCGTCGTGATCCGCCGGCGCGGGCCGGTCAGCACGTCGAACCCTCGCTCCGCGATAGCCGCGGGCGTCGGGAACAGCGTCGTCAGGTCACCGTCCGGTGTGGACAGCGGCTCACCGAGCGAGGTGCTCAACGTGGCGGCGGCGGTGCGCGCGGCGGCGACCGACACCTGCTGGCCGAGCAGCGCGCGCACGATCAACTCGCCGGCGTCGACGCTGCCCGGAACCCGGATCCCGGGAACCGCCGCCACCGAGGGCGCCAGCACCGGGTCGGCGCCGAGCACCTCGTCCACCGCGACCGGATCGGCGTCCAGATCGAGCAGCCGCCGAAGCCGGGTCACCGCGCTGCCGAGGTCACGCATGTCGGTCAGCCTCAGCGCGCACTCCACGTACTCGTCCCCCGGGCGCAATCGCGCGGTGGCCGCTCCGTGCGGCAGCCGCAGCGTGCGCGCGTACTCACCGTCCACAATGGACTCCACGCCGGGGATCATCCGGGTACCGAGGAATCCGAGCACGCCGGCCGCGTCGAACGGCGAACGGAACGGCAGCCGCAGCACTACCCGACCCGGCGCCGGCGGGCCTGACAGCGCCCGCCGCTTGGCAGCCATCCGCAGGTCGGTCGGCGACGCCGCGAACACGGCGCGGATCGTGTCGTTGAACTGGCGCACGCTGGCGAATCCGGCCGCGAACGCGGCATCGGCGAACGACAGCGCGGTCGTCTCGATCAGCAGCCGCGCCGAGTGCGCCCGATGCGCCCGGGCGAGCGCCAGCGGGCCGGCGCCGAGTTCCGCGGTGAGCACGCGGGACAGTTGGCGCTCGGAGTACCCGACCCGCCGCGCCAGCCCGCCGACGCCCTCGCGCTCCACGACTCCGTCGGAGATCAGCCGCATCGCGCGACCGGCGAGGTCGGCACGCACGTTCCACTCCGGCGAGCCCGGCACGGCGTCCGGCAGGCAGCGGCGGCACGCGCGGTAGCCGGCGTGCTGCGCGGCGGCAGCGGTCGGATAGAATTCCACGTTGCGGCGCTTCGGCTTGATCGCCGGGCAGGACGGCCGGCAGTAGATCCCGGTCGTCCGCACGGCCAGGATGAACTGGCCGTCGAACCGGGCATCGCGGGACACCGCGGCTCGATACTTGAGGTCTTCGTCGATGAGCACGAAACCCATCGTGCCACCGGAAACCCACTCCGGCTCGCGGGAATCGGACACCACAATCCGCGTCCGATTTCCGCTAGCGGCGGCCCGGTCGCTCGAGTTGTCCACATGCCCCGGGTTATCCACAGATGACGCGCGACGCCTTACGACACCCCGATTTCGCGGATAGGGTCGAGGCATGGGGAGGAGGTGTGGTGGCCCCCGGGGCAGCCCAGAAGGATCAGCCTTTGTCCCATGTGAACCCGCGAATCGTAGCGGGGGCGCGCCTTCGTGTGTTCGTGTACGCGTGGTCGCCGGTAGAACGACGATGCGGGGACGCCCACTGGGAGCGCCCCCGCATCGTGCCAGTTTTCCTTACGGCGTAACGGATTGCACGATCACGTCACCAGTGCCCACGACCACGTTCGCGTCCGTGCGGACCTCCACCTGTCCGGCCAGCACACGCCCCTGAGCCGGCGCCGTGGACGCCGTCACCGTGCCCGGCACCGACCACTCCGCACCCGTCGCCCGCTGCGCGTTCGCGTCGGTGATCGCCACCGAGCCGAACGCCGGGTTCGTGAACACGTCCAGGTAGCTGTACGTCGTCGTCCCCGCCGGCACCGAGTAGCCGTCGACCACGATCCGCCACGCACCAGCCGCCGGGTTCGCGATCCGCACCTCTTCCTCGGAATCACCGTCTGCACTCGTGCCGGCGGTGACACACGGCCCCGCCGTGCAGTCGAGCACGGTCAGGTCCAGGTCGGCCCCCACGTCGGACGTGCCGCCGATCTTCGCCCGCAGCGACGTCGACCCCGGCGTCACGGTCAGCGGGTACTCCTGCCGCGCCCCGTTCGCGATCGACGGAGTGCTGATCAGCGCGCTGCCCAACTGCGAGCCCGCGCCACGGCCGACGAATGGCCCGAACAGGTTCTTCAGCGTGTACTGCCGCTGAATCGGCTGCCCGGCCTGCGCCGACGGGATCGTGTCCGGGCTCGGGGTGACCGACGCGCCGAGCACCGCGGCCGACAACACATACGGCGCGCTGCCCGAGTCGGACGTGCGCCGCGCCTCCACCACGATCTCCCACACGCCCGGCGTCGGGTTGTTGACCGTGCGACTGGTCGGATCACCCGTCCCGCAGCCGCCACCCGGCACCACCGGCGGGTTGTAGCACTGCAGGCTGGAGTTGTTGTCCGTGCCGACGCCGTACGGGTGGAACCGCACGAACCGGATCTGCCCAGCGCCCGGCGCGGTGCCGCCGCCCTGCAGATCGACCTTCAGCGCCGGCGTGTTCGCCGGAACGTTCACGAACAGGCTGGTCGTCTGGTTGCGACCGATCTCGCCACCCTTGCGCACCACGAACCCGTTCTCCGGCCCGAACTGCTCGGCCGCGACCACGGTGTTCAGCGTCTGGTACTCGACGCCGGTCGTGGTCGGACTGTCCAGGTTGAGCACCGCCGAGTGAATGCCCGCCGTGCGCGGGTTCACCGTGACGGCGAACTTCGTGGCGTAGCCCTTGCGCAATTGCACGGTCGGCGCGGAGCTGAACGTGCCGTCGTTGCCGACCCAGTTGACCCGGAACGTGAGCGGGTGGTCCGGCCCGGTGTGCCGGGTGAACGTGTACTCGCGCACGAACCGGTCGCCCGCCTTGACACCCTCACGGTCGTAGATGCCGACCCCGACGTCCTTGGTCGCGAGGAAGTCCGACAGCGCCGTGTTCACCGGCACCGACGACGTGATCACCGGCGTGTTTATGTTGGCGCGCAACAGGTTCCACGCCTTGTTCACGTCCATCAGGCCGTTGCCCTGCTCGTAGGCGCCGTACCGTCCGATGAACCGCGTAGACGAACTGAACGCCGTGCGGATCTGCTCCGGGAAGTGCTGCGTGTTCGTCTGACGCGCGGCGCTCACCAGCAGCGCGCCCGCACCCGCGGCCTGCGGCGAGGCCATCGAGGTGCCGTTGAACTGCGCGTACCCCGGCGGCAGCGAGTACGTGCCGGGCACCGGCTGCCCCTGCTGCCAGGTCGGCACCGGCGAGATCGCCGAGCCGGGAGCCACCAGTGTCGGCTTGAACCCGCCGTCCTCACGCGGGCCGCGCGAGGAGAAGCCGTGCAGGTTGTCCTGCTCGGTGGAGTCCGAGCCGTAGTTGCGCTGCCAGGTCTGCTTGGAGATGTACGAGCCGACGCTGACCACGTTGTCGGCCACCGACGGGTCACCGACGGTGTTCGCACCCGCGCCGGAGTTGCCGGCGGAGATGAACATCTGCACGTCGTAGACGTCGATCAGCCGGTTGTACAGCGCGGCGCGCGCGTTGTTGCCGTCGTTGAGCGGCGGCAGCCCGCCGATCGACATGTTGATCACGTTGACCTTGGCGTCCCTCGCCGCGTAGATCATGCCCTCGATCAGCGCGTGGTTCGTGCAGCCCGAGACGAACAGGCACGCGCGGATGGAGACCAGCTTCGCGCCGGGTGCGGCACCGGTCATCGCGCCGTCGAACATCTTGTTCGCCGCGATGATGCCGGCCACGTGCGTGCCGTGCGCACCGGACACGATGCCGATGTTCACGACCTTGTTCGTGCCGTCGGTCTGCACGACGAACTTCATCGACTCGCGGACCGGCGTGGACGCGTTGTCCTTGCCGAACTCGTTGACGTCCTGCCGGACCTTGTAGTCGGTCATCGGCTTGTCGTCGCGGAAGTCCTTGTTCTGGTTGACGTCCACGTACACGAGGTTGGTGACCTCGTCCCACAGCACGCCGAACTTGCCGTTGCTGCCGGCCGGGTTCCCGTCGCGGTTGACGTCGTTGCCGAGCTCGCCGCCGAGGAACGGGTGCCGCTCGTCGAACACGGCGAAGCGCAGCGGCCCGGAAACCGGTGCGGTGTAGGCGTTTCCGCCCGAGGCGAAGCTCGGACCGGCCACCTGCGCCATGTTCAGCCAGGTCGGGTCGTCGTCGTTGTTCTCGCCGCCGGTGAACCGGCCGTCGGTGTAGGTGACCCAGTCGACGACCTTGCGCTCGCCGGTGGTGGTCGTGGTCAGCGCCGGGTGGTCGAGGTCGATGCCGGTGTCCACGACACCGACCGTCACGCCGCGGCCGTCCCAGGTCGGGTGCCGCTCCACGAACTGCGCCGAACCGATGTCACCGGTCGGCATGTACGGGTTGACCCTCGGGGTGTCCGCGCCGGGCGGCGGCTGCGGGGTCGGGTCCTGGATGCCCTGGGGGCGCGGGTCGTCCAGCGGGATCGTGTCGTCCACGTCGACGGCTTCGATGCCGGGAAGCTTGGCCAGGCCCTTCACCTGGTTCACCGGGACCTCGGCGCGCACATAGCCGATCGCGTCCTCGCGGTACTGGATCTTGGCCCCGGTCTTGATCAGGTCCTGGACCGCACGGGCGCCCTTGCCGGCGACGAGCACGGTGACCGTGCGTTCACCACGCCGTTCGGCCTTCTCGAGCAGATCCTCGTCGTGCTTGCCGATGCCGCGATCGGTGCCGCCGCCCGGAATCGGGTCGGCGGCCGCGACGGCCGGCGCGATCGCCAGAGTCGCGCCCGCGATCGCGGTGACGAACGCCGTACCGAGTGCTACTCGACTACGGCGTCTTTGACGTTGGGTCATCCCACGGTCCTTCCTCAGCAGGGAGAGACGCCCGTGCACCGTGTGGGTGAAGCCGGCGCCGAGCGTGCACGGAGTTTTGTTGACTCTCGTAGGGCTGACTAGCGTCCAACCGGGCTAATCCGGAACTAGAGCCGGCCCGTTACACAGTGTCGATATCCCCGTGATGGTGGCGGCTCGGACGAGCCGGGAAAGCCGTTAACTAGACTCGCTCGTCGTGAGTCTCACCCTCGGCATCGTCGGTCTGCCCAACGTCGGCAAGTCGACCTTGTTCAACGCGCTGACCAACAACACCGTGCTCGCCGCGAACTACCCGTTCGCGACGATCGAGCCGAACGTCGGTGTGGTGCCGCTGCCCGATCCCCGGCTGGACAAGCTGGCGGAGGTCTTCTCCTCAGAGCGCACCGTGCCGGCGGTCGTGTCCTTTGTGGACATCGCGGGCATCGTGAAGGGCGCGTCGGAGGGCGCGGGGCTGGGCAACCAGTTCCTGGCGAACATTCGCGAGGCGAACGCGATCTGCCAGGTGGTGCGCGCGTTCGACGATCCGGACGTGCTGCACGTCGAGGGTCAGAGCGGCCCGGAGGACGACCTCGAGACGATCAACACCGAGCTGATCCTGGCCGACCTGCAGACGCTGGACAAGGCGCTCCCCCGGTTGGACAAGGAGGCGCGCACCCGCAAGGACGCGCGCCCGGCGCACGAGGCCGCCGTGCAGGCGCGATCCATTTTGGACGGTGGACGCACGATCTTCTCCGCACAGTCCGAAGTGGACACGTCACTGCTGCGCGAGCTGAACCTGTTGACCGCCAAGCCTTTCCTGTACGTGTTCAACGCCGACGAGTCGGTGCTGACCGACGAGGCGAAGCGCGCGTCACTGGCGAAGCTGGTCGAGCCGGCGGACGCGGTGTTCCTGGACGCGAAGGTGGAGGCCGAGCTGCTGGAGCTGGACGAGGAGTCCACCGTCGAGCTGCTCGAGTCGATCGGGCAGGCCGAGCCGGGCCTGTACTCGCTGGCCCGCGCCGGGTTCCACACGCTCGGGCTGCAGACCTACCTGACCGCGGGCCCGAAGGAGGCGCGCGCGTGGACGATTCCGCAGGGTGCCACCGCGCCGCAGGCCGCCGGGGTGATCCACACCGACTTCGAGCGCGGGTTCATCAAGGCCGAGGTGGTCTCCTACGACGACCTGGTGGCGGCCGGCTCGATGGCGGCGGCCCGGTCGGCCGGCAAGGTTCGCATGGAGGGCAAGGACTACGTGATGGCCGACGGCGACGTGGTCGAGTTCCGATTCAATGTGTGAGTGTCTGCTGTGAGCGAGACCTCCGAGACCTCCGAGACCTCCGAGCCCGTCCAGGACGCCGCCCCGCCTCGCCGTACGCGCGGGCGCTTCATCGGCGGCGGCGTCCTGATCCTGATCGGGATAGGCCTGTTGGTCGTCGGGATCCAGGCGATCGCCGATCCATCCGGTGCCCGCGTCGGTTCCTCGGGGTCCAGTCGCATGGATTCTGACGCCGAGGCACAGCTCGGTGGCTTCCTGATGTGCTTCTTCGGGATCTCGGTGCTGGGTTTCGGCATCGGCCTGCTCAAGTACGAGAACCTGTTCACGAGCAAGAAGACGCCCCCCGCTGGCACTCCGTCCGGCAACGAGTCTGAGTGATCGCCGGCGTGTGAGCGTCCTGTGAGCGAGGCCCACTAGGTTGTCGGTGCCCAACGTCCCCTGCCGCTGGAAGATCACTGATGGCCGCACGGTCCAAGGCGCTCGTCGCCGGCCTGCTCGCGTTGTTGATGGTGGCCGGAATCGCCGTACTGACCTCGACCTCTGCCGCCGCCGAACGCGAGAACCTGAAGGTGTCCATCGCGAACGTCGGCAGCACCCGGACGCCGCCGGTCGGTCCGATTCTGGAGACCCAGAAGCCGCACATCATGGTGATCTCGGAGGCGTACCACGCCCGCGAGCACCTGACCGCCGTCGCCGAGCGGCAGGGCTACATCCTGCGCCAGTACGGCCGCGAACAGGGTGCGGAAGCGCCCGGCATCGCGCTGCTGATCAGGAAAGACGTGACGCTGAACGACCGCGTGCTGCTGAAGATGAGCGAGCCGTGGTGGTGGCCGAACCCGTCGAAAGAGCGTGAACCGCGACGCTATCCCGCGGTGGACCTGACCGTGTCCGGCGAGCGGTGGCTCGTGGTCGGCGTGCACTTCCCGCCGGGCGGCCCGGACGGCGGCGGCATGGTCGACGGCAAGAACCGCGCGGCGTGGCTGGAGTCCAAGCAGGCCGTGCAGGCCTACGCGGCCAACCATCCCAACCCGCCGGTGGTCGCCGCCGGGGACTTCAACGCGCTGGCGAGCGAGTGCCGCCACCACTTCCCCGGGTTCGCGGTGTCCGAGGGTGGCAAGGTGGACCACGCCATGACGAAGGAAGGCCGGGGTGCCCGGTTCGAGTCGGTGAGCCGGCACGACGCGCCGGTCGGGCACGGCTGGTTCACGTTCAGGCTCAGCGCCGCGTCGTGAGGCGGGTGCTCGCCGTCGCGGCGGCGTTGATCGTGTGGGGCGAGGTCGTGCACTGGCGGGCCTCGCGGCGGCTGCTCGGGTCCGCCGCTCCCGGGCCGGAAGTCGTTGTCGTGCTTGGGTTTCGCAACGGTGGCCGGCGTGCGAACGCGGTGAACCGGTGGCGAGTGCGCGCGGGTCTGCGGTCCGCCGGGCCGGGGGCGCGCATCGTGTTCTGCGGCGGAAGCGTCGGCGCGGAGGTGCCCGAGGCGGTGCTGATGGCGCGGTACGCCGTCGACGAACTCGGCCACACCGGACCGATCGTGCTGGAGGAGGAATCCCACAGCACGTGGCAGAACATCCAGAACGCGGTGCCGCTGATCGAGGACGCCGGCCGCATCAAGATCGTCTCGAATTCGCTGCACGCGCAGAAGGCCCGCCTCTACCTGCGCCGGCAGCGGCCCGATCTGGCCCGCCGGCTGGTGCGCGCGGACGACTACCGAGCGGGCGAGTGGGCCGCGTTGAAGCCGGTGTTCGCCGCGTACGGGCTCTGGACGGGCTGGCGGGCTCGGCGAACGATGGCAGACTCGGAGCAGTGAGTGACTACGTGGCCGACGCGGGCCGATACGACGACCGGATGACCTACCGCAGGTGCGGCCGCAGCGGGTTGCTGCTGCCGGCGATCTCGCTGGGCTTGTGGCACAACTTCGGCGACGACAAGCCGCTGGAGACACAGACCGCGATCCTGCGACGCGCGTTCGACCTGGGTGTCACGCACTTCGATCTGGCGAACAACTACGGCCCGCCGTACGGCAGCGCGGAGATCAACTTCGGCGGGCACCTGGCCCGCGACTTCACGCCGTTCCGCGACGAGCTGATCATCTCCAGCAAGGCGGGCTACGACATGTGGCCGGGCCCGTACGGCCAGGGCGGCGGCTCGCGCAAGTACGTGCTGGCCTCGCTCGACCAGTCGCTGGCCCGCCTCGGCCTCGACTACGTCGACATCTTCTACTCGCACCGGTTCGACCCGGACACGCCGCTCGAGGAGACGATGGGCGCGCTGGACACCGCCGTGCGATCCGGAAAGGCGCTATACGCGGGCATCTCGTCGTACTCGGCCGAGCGCACCCGCGAGGCCGCGGCGATCCTGCGCGATCTCGGCACGCCGCTGCTGATCCACCAGCCGTCGTACTCGATGCTGAACCGGTGGATCGAGGAGGATCTGCTGGACGCCACCGGCGAACTCGGCGTCGGGGTGATCGCGTTCTCTCCGCTCGCCCAGGGCATGCTCACCGACCGTTACCTGGACGGCGTCCCGGCCGACTCGCGGGCCGCCCAGGGCAAGTCGCTGTCGCGGGACATGCTCGACGAGGACACGCTGCGGCACGTGCGCGCACTCAACGAGATCGCCAAGCAGCGCGGTCAGTCGCTCGCGCAGCTCGCGCTGGCGTGGGTGCTGCGCGACGACCGGGTGACCAGCACGGTGATCGGCGCGTCCAGCGTCAAGCAGCTCGAGGACAACCTGGCCGCGGTCGGGAACCTATCGTTCAGCGCCGACGAACTGGCCGCGATCGACGCGGACGCGGTCGAGGCCGGCATCAACATCTGGCAGCGCAGCTCGGAGGGCTGATCACCGGCGGGCGAGCCACTCGGCGCGGGTGATCTCGTAGAAGCCCTCGCCGTGTTCGGTGCCGGGCAGCGGGTCCTCGAAGTCCACGTGGAACGTGCGGGTGTGCCGCATTCCGCAGCGCTCCAACACGTTGCGGGAGCGAGTGTTCACCATCATCACGTCCGCGGTCACCCGATCGGCGGCCAGGTTGGTGAAGGCGTGGTCGATCAGCGCACGGCTGCCCTCGGTGGCCAGCCCTCGTCCCCAGTCCGAGCGCCGCAGCCGGTAGCCGAGGTCGGGCGCACTCGGCCCGGCATCGGTAACACGCAGCCCGAACCAGCCGAGGAACCCCCCGTCGGGGCTCTCCGCGACGAAGCGCCCGTGATCCGGGTACTTCTCGTAGGCGGCAACGATCTCGGCGACCTCTTCGGCGACCTCGTCCACAGACGGCGGCTGCCAGTCGATGTGACGCATTACCTCGGGGTCGTCGTTCAGCAGGACGAACAGCGGGATGTCCTCTGTGGACAGTCGGCGGAGCACGAGGCGCTCGGTACGCAGGTACACGACCGGAACCGTAATCCACCAGCTCGGCGACAGAGACTCGATTTCGTTTGGTAACGGTGTTACGGTTGAGTCCACATCTGGGAGGCACCATGCAACTGTCACGTGAATCGCGCGTCCTCGCGGGAATCCTGTTACTGGCGCTGGTCGCCGTGGAGTCCGGCGGGGTCTACCTGGTCCGGGTGGTCGGCGGCAGCGTGCAGCTGACCGACTTCCAACTCGGATTCGCCCGCGCCGGGCACGCGCACGCCGGCGTGCTACTGATCCTGTCGCTGGTCGCCCTGCTGTACGCGGACGCGATCCGGCTGTCCGGGCTTGCCGGCGCACTCGCGCGGCGATGCGTCCCGATCGCGGCGATCCTCATGCCGGCCGGGTTCTTCGCCGCGTCCGCCGGTGACGGGCGCACCGGCCCGAACGGCTTCGTCGTGCTGCTGTTCCTCGGCGGACTGTCGCTGGCCTGCGGGCTGATCGCGCTCGGCGTGAGCCTGCTGCGCAGCCGTGATCAGTCCACTGTGGACACTGCGGACACCGTGGTCTGAGTGATCGCCGGCCTGGTCGTGACGGCCGGACGCGGTGTGCACACCCGGGTAACCGCGTTCCACAGGCCGCCGCTGCCGAGGCAGGCGAGGGCCAACTGCCCGTCCACCCAGGCCCGGTGACCCGCGCAGACCGGATAGCGCAGCTCGTCGCCGTCGCGGCACTCCGCACCGGTCTTCGGCGCCGGCCGGGTCGAGGTCGGCTTGGGCGTCGACCTGGTGGTGACGGGCTGGCTGCGCACGGTCGGCGCCGGCCAGCTGTAGGTCCCCTGCGGCAGCGCGTCCGGAGCGCCCACGGCCGGCGGGTCGGACGGGAACGTCGGCACCCGCGGGTTGTCCGGTGCCTCGGCGGAACCGCAGCCGCACACCGCGAACACGGCGGCGGCAGCGAGTAATCGACCCTTCATACCGACGACGTCGGTCTACGACGCCGGAAAGTTAGCGGTCACCGGCACGTCACCGGACGGTCAGCTCCACCCGCCGAAAGTAGGTGTCGGCTGCTGACAGCGCGTCCTAGCGTCGTCACGATGCGGTGGGCCTGCCGCCGCACGGGTGCGAACGGAGTCTGTGGTGGAACGTCGGAATTTCCTGCGAGTAGCCGTCGTCGGATCGACAGCCGCGGCGTTCGGTGGCGCGTCGTGGCTCAGCGCCTTCTCCGCGTCGGCCAAGCCGGCCGACGGACCGTACGGTCCACTGCAGCCACCGGACGCCAACGGGCTCGCGCTGCCGAAGGACTTCACCGGCCGGATCATCGCGAAGACCGGTGAGAAGGTCGGCAACAGCGCCTACACCTGGCACCCCGCGCCGGACGGCGGCGCCTGTTTCGCCGACGGCGACGGGTGGATCTACGTGTCCAACAGCGAGGTGTCGAGCACCGGCGGCGTGGGCGCGGTGAGGTTCGGCGCGGACGGGTCCATTGTGGACGCCTACCGCACACTCGAGGGCACCGACGTGAACTGCGCGGGCGGCGCGACACCGTGGAACACCTGGCTGTCCTGCGAAGAGGTGGACAAGGGCGAGGTGTACGAGACCGACCCGTGGGGCAAGAAGGAGCCGATCGTGCGGCCGGCGATGGGCAAGTTCAAGCACGAGGCGTGCGCCGTGGACACCGACCGCAAGACCGTCTACATGACCGAGGACGTGCCGGACGGCGGCTTCTACCGGTTCACCCCGAGCGCCTGGCCGGACCTGGGCGCCGGCAAGCTGGAGATCATGATCGGCGCGGCCGACCAGACCAGCGGCGCGGTCACCTGGAAAGAGGTGCCCGACCCGTCGGCCGGCAGTGAGGCGACGCGCTATCAGGTGGACGGCTCCAAGCCGTTCAACGGCGGCGAGGGCTGCTACTACGCGGCGAACACCTGCTGGTTCACCACCAAGGGCGACAACCGGGTGTGGGCCTACGACGCGGCGAACAGCTCGATCAGCCTGACCTACGACGAGTCCGACCCGCTCAAGGGCGTGGACAACGTGACCCGCGCCGGCAGCGGCGATCTGTTCGTCGCCGAGGACGGCGGCAACCTGGAGATCTGCCTCATCACGCCGGACGGCGTGGTGGCGCCGTTCGTGCGGGTGGACGGGCACGACGAGTCGGAGATCACCGGGCCGGCGTTCAGCCCGGACGGCAAGCGGCTGTACTTCTCCTCGCAGCGCGGCACGTCGGGCAGCAGTTCCGGCGGCTACACGTTCGAGGTCACCGGGCCGTTCCGCGCCTGATTCTCGTTGTCCCGCAAGGGTTCTCCGGCAGCCGGCTGCTCCTGCCGGCTGCCGGAGCGCAGCCCGACCGCGCAGCCGATCGCGACGAGCACGGTGCCGATCACGGCGGCGACGGTCAGCGCCTGCGCGCCGAGCGCCACCGACACGATCAAGCCCGACACCGGCATCAGCCCGATCAGCACCCCGGCGCGGTCGGCGCCCAGCACGTCCACACCCCGGTACCAGCACACGAACGCGACCGCGGTGACGAGCAGGCCGAGCAGCACGATCGCGCCCGCCTCGACAGCGGTGGGCATCCGCAACTCGGGCCCCTCCACGGCCAGACCCGTCGCGAACCCGAGGACGGTGGCCAGCAAACAGCCGTAGGTGGCCACCGCGAACCCGCCGAGCCGGCGCACCGGTCGCACCGCGAGCAGCGTGAACGACGCCTCGCCGGCCATGGCCAGCGCGGCGAGCAGCAGGCCGGGCCCGCGCCACGCGCCGCCGCCGGACAGCACCACGATTCCCACGACCACCACGCCCGCGCCGAGCACCACGGCCATCGCGGGCTTCTGCCGGGTCGCCAGCGGCGCCAGCAACGCGATCGACAGTGGGGTCAGGCCGAGTACGGCGGCGACGAATCCAGGGTCGGCGTGCGACTGCGCTGCGAGCAGGCAGGCGTTGAACCCGAGCATGCCGGTGACGACGACGCCGAGCAGCCACGGCAGGTCGCGCGCCGACGGCCGGGGCAGCGGCAGGCGGCGCACCATCGCCCATGCGAGCAGCGCGACCCCGCCGATGCCGTAGCGCACGGCCTGGCCGGTGAGCACCGGGTAGTCGTCCAGCATGCCGGTGACCGGCACCGAGGCACCCACGATGGCGGTGGCCGCGGCACCGGCGACGATCGCCGTTCGCGTTGTGTCCATGGGACGAGCGTGACAACGAAGTGGCTTGTATTTAAGCTCCACTTCAATGGCTGACAATTGGACCACTTTGCGCGAGACGCTGCTCCCCGCCGCCGGTGACACGGCGCGCGGCAAGCGCGGCCGGGCGGTGGAGTCCGCGCTGCGAGACGCGGTGCGCGGCGGCACGCTGTCGCCGGGCACCCGGCTGCCGTCCAGCCGTGACCTGGCCGGACAGCTCGGGGTGGCACGCGGGACGGTCAGCGCCGCGTACGCCCAGCTCGTCGCGGAGGGGTATCTGACGGCCAAGCGCGGCTCGGGCACCGTCGTGTCCGAACCGCTCGGGTGCACCGCGCGGCCGACGAGCCCGGAGGCGGACGCGCCGCCGCGCTGGCGGTACGACCTGCGGCCCGGCATCCCGGCGCTGGCCGAGTTCCCGCGCGCGGAGTGGATCTCGGCGAGCCGGGCGGGGCTGGCCGAACTGCCGGACGAGGATCTCGGCTACCCGGACCCGTCCGGCCTCGCGGCGCTGCGCACCGAGATCGCGAGCTACCTCGGCCGGGTGCGCGCGGTGACCGCCACCGCCGACGACGTGGTGATCACCTACGGCGCGGCCGAGGCACTGACACTGTTGTGCGACGTGCTCCGCGAGCGTGGCACGCCGACCGTGGGCGTGGAGGACCCCGGCCATCCCGGGCAGGCGAACCTGTTGCGCGCCAACGGTTTGCGGCCGGTCCCGGTGCCGGTGGATTGCGACGGGATCCGGGTGACCGACATCGATCCGGCGTGTGCGGCGGTGATCGTCACGGCGGCGCACCAGTACCCGTTGGGCACCGCGTTGCAACCGGAGCGGCGGCACGAGTTGCTCGCCTGGGCGCGCGACGGCGAGCGGCTGATCGTCGAGGACGACTACGACGCCGAGCACCGCTACGACCGGCCGGCGTTGCGCGCGATGCAGTCGTTGCGGCCGGCGCGGGTGGTCTACGTCGGCAGCGTGAGCAAGACGCTCGCGCCGGCGCTGCGGCTCGGCTGGCTGGTGCTGTCGCCGGACCTGCGCGCCGCCGTGGTCGAGCGCAAGCGGCTGACCGACCTCGGCTGCTCGCCGCTGCACCAGGCGGCGTTCGCGCACCTGCTGCGCTCCGGCGGGTACGACCGGCACCTGCGCCGCACCCGGCTGCGGTACCGGGAACGGCGGGACGCGCTGTTGGACGCGGTGCGGCTGCGCCTGCCGAGCTGGCACCCGGTCGGAGTGGCGGCCGGGCTGCACGTGGTGTTGCGCATGCCCGACGATGTCGACGAAACCGTTGTGCGGCAACGGATCGCCGATCGGGGTGTGAACGTCGGCGCGCTGTCGGACTTCTCGGCCGGCGGCGCGCCGCCGTACCCGGGGATCGTGGTCGGCTACGCGGCGAACCCGCCGGACCGGCTGCGCGCCGCCGTCACCGAGATCGCCGCGGCTGTCACAACCTAGGGTCGACGGGTTCGGATTCCATTGCCAGGACGGCGAAGACGCATTCGTGCACGCGCCAGAGGGGTTCGCCGGCGGTGAGCCGCTCCAGTGCTTCGAGGCCGAGGGCATACTCCCGCAGGGCCAACGATCGCTTGCGGCCGAGGTCGCGCTTGCGCAGCCGGTCCAGGTGCGCCGGCTCGGTGTAGTCCGGACCGTAGATGATCCGCAGGTACTCGCGCCCGCGCACCTTCACGCCCGGCTGGACGAGCCCGCGCTCGCCGCGCACCAGGTTCGCCTCCGGTTTGACGACCATGCCCTCGCCACCGCCCGCGGTCAGCTCGGTCCACCAGGACACCCCGGCGGCCACCGACTCGGGATCGCCGGTGTCCACGACCAGGTGCCGCGTCGGCGCGAACACCGGATCGGCGGCGCACAGCCGGTCGGCCAGCGCGAGGTGCCACGAGTGCGGGCGCTCGTGATACACCCGATCAGCAGCAGCCAGGAGCTGGAACGGCGCGATCCGCACGCCGTCGAGCCCGTCGACCGGCCAGCAGTACGGCCGGTACGCCGCGCGGAACGCCTCCGCGTTGGCGGCCCGGGATGCCGTGCGGGACAACAGATCCGCGACGTCCACCCCGCGCGCCTGAGCCGCCTCCAGCGTTCGCGTGGCCGCCGGGAGTGCCGCCGTCGCGGCCGCGCCAACCGAGGCGTACTGGTCGCGGATCAGCGCGCCGGCCTTGGCGCTCCACGGCATCAGCTCGGCGTCCAGCAGCAGCCAGTCGGTATCCAGCTCGTTCCACAGCCCGGCTTTGTCCACGGCCGCGCATACCCGGGCGAGCAGCTCCTCGGTCAGCTCTGGCGTGAGGAACGGCCGGCCGGTCCTGGTGTACACCGCCCCGGCGCCCTCGATCCCGAACCGCGCGGAATCCTTGCACGCCAACACGATCGCGCGGGAGCCCATGTGCTTCTCCTCGCACACCACGGTCCGCACGCCGTCGGCGAGGTAGCCGGCGAACGCCTCCTCCGGGTGCTCCAGCACGCCGTCCCGCGATGATGTCGCGACCGGCGCCATCGTCGGCGGCAGGTACGGCAGCCAGCGCGGATCGACCGCGAACCGGCTCATCACCTCCAGCGCGGCGGCGGCCTGCTCGGGCCGCACGCTGATCCGGCCGTGGCAGCGGGTCTCCACGACCCGACGGCCGGCGACGTCGTCCAGCGTGAGCACACCGTCCGGCCTGGTCTCGACGACCTCGGGCACGAGCGGCTTCACCGGCTCGTACCAGACTTGGTGCGCCGCAACGGAAACGACCTCACGCTCGGGGTAGCGCAGCGCGGTCAGCTTGCCACCGAACACCACGCCGGTGTCCAGGCACATCGTGTTGTTGATCCACTCGGCGTCCAGCGTCGGCGTGTGTCCATAGAGGACGGTCGCACGACCGCGGTACTCGTTGGCCCACGGGTAGCGCACCGGCAGGCCGTACTCGTCGGTCTCGCCGGTGGTGTCGCCGTACAGCGCGAAACTGCGCACCCGGCCGGACGCGCGCCCGTGGTACGCCTCGGGCAGCCCGGCGTGCGCGACCACGAGGTTGCCGCCGTCCAGCACGTAGTGCGCCACGAGTCCGTCGCAGAACTCCTCGGCCCGCGCGCGAAACCCTTGCGGCTGCGTGGAAAGCTGCTCGAGCGACTCGGCGATCCCGTGCGACATCCGCACGTTCCGGCCGCGCAGCGCGCGCACCAGTTTCTGCTCGTGGTTGCCGCACACGGCCAGCGCGTCGCCAGACTCGACCATGCCCATGGCCAGCCGCAGCACGCCAGGAGTGTCCGGGCCACGGTCCACCAGGTCGCCGACGAACACCGCGCGCCGGCCGTCCGGGTGGGACGCACCGGCAGCGTGTCCGTCGGCGTCGCGGGTGATCGCGTATCCGAGCGTGCCGAGCAGCTCCTCCAGTTCGGCGCGGCAGCCGTGCACGTCGCCGATCACGTCGAACGGGCCGGTCTCGGTGCGCCGGTCGTTGAGCAGCGGCTCGATCGCGATCGTCGCGGAGTCCACTTCGGACTGTCCACGAAGGACATGCACGCGCCGGAAACCCTCGCGAGACAACGACTTCACCGACCGGCGCAGATCGTCGTGCTGCCGCTTGACGACGTGCGCGCCGAAGTCGCGATCCGGCCGCTCGTCGTTGCGGGCCACGCACACCGACTGCGGCAGGTCCAGCACGATCGCCACCGGCAGCACGTTGTGCTCCTTGGCGAGTTTCACCCAGGTCGCCCGAGCGCTCTGCTGCACGTTTGTCGCGTCGATCACGGTGATCCGGCCGGCGGCCAGGCGCTTGCCGGCGACATAGCCCAGCGCGTCGAACGCGTCGGTGCTGGCCGACTGGTCGTTCTCGTCGTCGGCGACCAGCCCTCGGAAGAAGTCGCTGGACATCACCTGGGTCGGCGCGAAATGGGCGCGCGCGAACGTCGATTTCCCCGAGCCGGAGACGCCGACCAGCACGACCAACGACATGTCCGGAATGGTCAGTTCGGCCATGGTCAGCTCTCCTTCCTGGTGAAGACGGCCATCTGGGTGGGCGTGCCGACCTCGGCGTCGTCCGGCCCGACGCCGGTGTAGCGCACGGCGTAGTCGTGTTGTGCCGCAACGGTTTCCGCCCACTCGTGGAACTGGGCGCGGGTCCACTCGAAGCGGTGGTCGGAGTGCCGGAAGTGTCCGGCCGGCAGCGACTCGAACCGCACGTTGTACTCCGAGTTGGGCGTGGTCACCAGCACGGTGGCGGGCCGGGCGACGGCGAACACCGAGTGCTCCAGCGCACCCAGCCGGCTCTCGTCGACGTGCTCGATCACCTCCATGAGCACCGCCGCGTCGAAGCCGGCGAGGCTCGGATCGGCGTAGGTCAGCGCGGACTGGCGCAGCGTGATCCGCTCGCGCACCCGGTCCGACAGGCGGTCGAGGTGCAGCGACCGCTCGGCCACCTCCAGGGCCCGCGCGGACACGTCCACGCCGAGGATCTCGGTGAACGACGGCTCGGCGAGCAGGTCGGCGAGCAGCGCGCCGCCACCACAGCCGAGGTCGAGCACTCGGGCGGCACCCGCCTCGCGGAGCGCCGACACGACGGCCCGCCGGCGCAGCGCGGTCAGCGGCTCCTGCCGCTCGGGCGCCACCGCCGGCTCGTCCAGCGCGTTGTCCAACTCCTCGGCGTCCACGCCGTCCGCGTCGGCCAGCCTGGCGAGCGCGGAGTGCACGAAACCCTTGCGGTGCTTGAGATATCGCGTGGTGATCAGCTCCCGCTCGGGGTGCTCGGACAGCCAGCCCTCTCCCGCGCGCAACAGCTTGTCGATCTCGTCCTCGCTGATCCAGTAGTGCTTGACGCCGTCCAGCACGGGCAGCAGCACGTACAACTGGCGCAGCGCCTCGGCCAGGCGCGCGGTGGTGGACAGGCGGACGGTCACATAGCGCGAGTCACCCCACTCCGGGAACGCCGGATCCAGCGGAACCGGCGACGCGTCGATCCGCCAGCCGAGCGGACCGAACAGCCGTTCCAGAACGCGTGTTCCACCACGGCAGGGCAGCGCGGGGATGTCGACCCGTAGCGGCAGTACCGTGTCCACCAGTTCCGGCCGCTCCTTGCACCGGCCGCCCATCGCGGTCCGGAAAACCTTGCCCAGCGCCACGGCCAGCATCGAGCCCGCCGCGTACGGCCGGTCGTTCACGTACTGCGCGAGCGCGAACCCTCTGTCCCGGCCCTTGCCGCGCACCAGCGCGATCGGGTCGATATCGATCAGCAGGGCGGCGGTGCACTCGTCGTCGGTCGCCGCCGGGTAGAACACGTGCGCGGTCCCGGCGGCGATCTCGAACGCCTGCGCCCGGTCCGGATGCTTGTGCAGCAGGTACCCGAGATCGGTCGCCGGCTGGTGGGTGGTGGTCAACGTCAACAGCACGCTGCCGAGTGTCCACGATTCGGCGCGCCGGTGTGGCCGAATTACCCGGCCGCGTCGATCGCCGACCGGACGAGTTGGGTGATCTCGGCAGGCGCGGTGGCCGGGGTGCCGGCGTCGAACGGCGGGCGCGGCGCGTACTCCAGGCCGAGCTGAACCGCTTGTGCCATCTCGGTTCCGTGCATCCTGGCGACGAGGTGCAGCGCCATGTCGATGCCCGCGGACACGCCCGCGCTGGTGACGATCTTGCCGTCCACGACGTAGCGGCTGTCCGGTTCGGGCGTGGCGCCGTACTCGGCGAGACGGTCGATCGCGGTCCAGTGCGTCGTCGCGCGGCGGCCTTCCAGCAGGCCGGCGGCGCCGAGGATCAGCGCGCCGCTGCATACCGAAGTGGTCCACGTGGTGGTGCGGTGCGCCGTGCGCACCCAGTCCAGCAGCACTTCCTCGGGCGGCGCCTTGCGGATCGTGCCGGGTACCACGACGACGTCCACAGTGGACAGTTCGGCGAAGGACGCCTCGGCCACGAGCGCGCACTGCTTACGCCCGTCGTGCACCGGACCGGCCTGCCTGGCGACGAACGTGACGTCCACACCCGGCACGGAGCCGAGCACGTCGTAGGGCCCGGTGGCGTCCAGCACGTCGAACCCGTCGTACAGCGCGATCGCGACAGTGGTCATGTCTACTCCCCTGAAATCGTTGCGGCGCTTGCGAATCTGCGGCGGTAGGACCCCGGCGAGACGCCGAGGTTGCGGTGGAACACGCGGTAGAGCGTCTCCGGTGCACCGAGCCCGGTGAGCCGCGCGACGTGGTCGAGCGTGTGGTCGGTGGTCTCCAGCAGGCGGCGCGCCGCGTCCATCCGCACCCGCTCGACGTACCGGCCGGGGCTCTCCCCCACCTCGCCGGCGAACCGCCGGGAGAAGTGCCGCACGCTGGTGCCGGCCCGGTCGGCGAGTGCGGCGAGGCTGAGGTCGGCACCCGGGTGTTCCTCGATCCAGGCGCGCAGTTCGGCGAACGTGTCACCGCGACCGGGTGTGCCGGCCAGCGGCGCGCTGAACTGGCTCTGCCCGCCCGGCCGGTGCAGGTACACGACCAACCAGCGGGCCACCTCGCGGGCGAGATCCGCGCCGTGGTCGGCGGCGACCATGGCCAGCGCGAGATCGGTGCCCGCGCTCACGCCGGCCGATGTCCACAGTGGACCGTCACGCACGTGGATGCGGTCCGGGTGCACCTCGACGGCGGGATATCGACGCGCGAGGTCCTCTGCCGCCGCCCAGTGGGTGGTTGCGGCGCGCCCGTCAAGCAAGCCGGCCTCGGCGAGAACGTACGCGCCACTGCACACGCTCGCGACACGATCGCAAGCTTGCGTTAGTTTGCGCACGCCGTCGACGAGCGCGGGATCGAGCGCACTGGCCAGCACGATCCCGCCGACCACGAGGAGCGTGTCGGCGCTCGCGCACAAACCGATCTCGGCGTGCACGGCGATGCCGTCCGCCGCACGCACCCGGCCGGGTCGGACAGCCGCCAGGCGCACCCGATAGGCGGGCTCGGCGCCGCCGAGCAGGCGCGCGGCGGTGGAGAAGACCTGGCTCGGGCCGGCCAGGTCCAGCAGTTCGAACCCGTCGAAGACGACGGCCACGACCTCGTGTGTCACCTCACGATCGTGCGGCGAGGCGGCGATGGCGTCAACGACACGTCTATTGCGGATCAGGACATGCGGTGCGCCAGGGTTCGGCGTGACTGGCCGGCAGGCCCCGGACGATACTGGCGGTTTTGGGGATTTCGTGCAGCGAGTGATCAACAGAGGCTTGCGAAGCAGCAGCACGTTGTTCGATCGGATCTGTCAGCTGCCAAACGAATTACGGTCACCGTCTGTGCGTGACTGTCAATGCTAACGGCGGACCCGCGTCACCCTGTTGGACCCGAGCAATTCGGCGACAGGTGCTCTACCTTTGATCTAGTTGTTGTGGCCGCATTTAGCCTGGGGAGGCGGTCAAAACGGAGCGGATAGTCGCCGAGCGTCAATGCTCGAAGGTGCTCATCACCGGTACCCACTCAACCGGCAAGACCACTCTGATCAACAACTTGGCCTCAGCCACGTCCGACCCGCGCATCGTTGAGGAGCCGGCCCGAACCTGCCCGTTTGCCCTCAACGACAGGCAGAACGACCTAAGCACTGCGTGGGTGCTTCCGCACGACCAAGAAGACAGGCTTGCCCGTGTGGCAACCCACCTACGGAAGATGGGTGCGCTGTGACCGGACTGCTGGTGGCCATCGAGGGACCGAAGTCGGTTGGCAAGACGACTTTGATCGACCAGATCCAGGCAATGTCGCCCGACACCGGCGACTGGCTGTTCACCAAGGAGCCGACCGGGCAGTTTGACCTCGGCAACGAACAGCGCTGCGTCGGTGCTGAGCTCGCCGCCCTCATTGCCGACGACCGCGGTCGCCATCTGGCGGAAGTCATCACGCCGGCATTGGAGCGCGGCCAGGTGGTGGTGACTGACCGGTACATCCTGTCGTCGTACGTTTTCCACTGCTTGGACGGCGTCAGCCCGACCGTGGTCGCTGGCCTCAACGCCTCGTTCCGCTCCCCGGACGTGCTCCTGATCCTGCAGTGCGCACCCGACACGTTGAGGGACAGGCGTGCCAAGCAGGGGCATTCAACGCGGCTGTCGACAGCGATTACCGTTGAAGACGAAATTCTCGCGTATACGGCCTACGCCAACGCCTGCCGCCCAGTTTCCGGAGAGATCATCATTGGCTACAATGAGTCAATGAATGACTGTCACCTCATTGTCAACCGCCTCGTCGGCGAGATTCGCACCAGGAAGGCGTCGTATGCCTGACTGGATGCCGGATGGCAAATTGCCGGACGCGACCACCAAACAGGGCGCGTTCCTCTTCTTGATCGGCACCATCTTGAATCAGACGATTTCCGGCGAACTCGCCTGGCGCGGTGTGGCCAGGTTGGCAACTCGCCTGGATCTGCACCCGTATGTCTTGCAGCAGCGGTCAGTCGAGGACATCGAGGCGGCGTTGCGGCGTGCGCCGGCCATCCATCCCTTTGCCGGGGCGATGGCTCGCGCCATCAAAGCCGCCGCCGATCAGGTATGCCAGGAGTACCACGGTGATGCCCGCTCCTTGTGGCGCACTGCCGGCAGCACAACCGATCTCACCGCCCGCATGACCAGCTTCCGGCAAGTCGGCAGGCACAAGGCGGAAGTGGCCGTCTTCCTGCTGGCTGTCGTGTACGGAGAGTGGGAGACGGCTGCACCCTCCCACGCCGAACAAATCTGCCCGGCCCTGCTGACGTACCTAGGAGTTTGACCACGACACACTGGGAGGACGGCCATGCTGACCGATGTTGTGCGGTTCGATGACGACCGGCAGATTTTCACCACGGACGACATCACCACGGACGAGCTCGTCAGTCGGATGGAGATTCCGCTGAGCCTGACGTTTCAGTTGACCCGTAACTGCAACTTCAAGTGCGTGTACTGCTCGGAGCCGCCAGGCATCCGGTCACGCAGCCTGGAAGAGCTGCTCGAGATGGTCGACAAGCTAAGCGGTATGCGGCGCATCATCTTTTCTGGCGGCGAACCGATGGCCTACAAGCACTTCTGGAAGGTCGTTGAGCACGCCCAGGGCAAGTTTGAGCGCATCGTCCTGTCCACCAACGCCAGCTTCATCACTCGTGACGCCGCTGCACGGTTGAAGGATCTCGTTCATTACATCGACATCACCGTCGATGGCCCTCGGCGCCAACACAACGAGATTCGCGGTCAGTACGACAAGGTGATCCGCGGACTCTCCCGAATCGCCGAAGAAGACATCCCGCTGTCGGTCATCTGCGTGTACATGAGTGGTAACAAGAATGTCATCAACTACATCGCCCATACCGGTGACATTTTTGGTGCCAAGAAGGTCAAGATTCTGACCACCATCCCCAAGGGAATGAGCAAGAACCTGTTCGAGGACTTCACCACGGGCGAAGAGCTTGACCATCTGTACGACTACCTGCAACAGGAGAAGCGGCGCAACGGATGGACGCCGCGCATCACCATCGCCGACTGGATGAAGATCGGCCCCGGTCACGCCATCCTGATCGAGCCCGATGGCAGGGCGATCGCCTCACCGGTGTGGTCGGAACCGGACTGCTTGGAGCCGTTCGGCAACCTGTACGACAGTACGGCCGGCGACCTCTGGAACAGCTTTCCCTACAAGGCGAACCACATGAACAAATACCTGGAGCGAACCATGATGGTGGTGGACTAGCTCCTAGAACTGACGCTCGCGCAGGAAGCCGATTTTGCCGGTGACGGCGGCAGGCAGATCGACCTCGAGGATTTGAGCCAACAGCAACGTGCACACCATCACGTCGGCCAACTCTCCGGCGAGACTGTCACTGGTGAATTGGGCGGCTTTGTCAGCACGACAGTACTTGAGGGCTCCCAGCACCTCGGCATGAAGTTCGCCCACTTCTTCGCCAAGCTTGGCTGTTTGCGCGAGGGCGAACAGATCTCGGTCGCCCGCCATGTCCAAGCCAAAATTAGCAGCCAGCCGCTTTGCCTGGTGACCCGCCCATTCCGACGCTTCACGGAGACTCATGTCGCTCGGTTGGTGATGGACATCAGTCATTTTTTCCTCCGCGGTGCGGTAGCTGAAAAGCTCTCTCAAGCAACGCGACGCAACCTAGCTTGCCAGTCATGTGGATCGCCATGTGGACAACACGCCGTTTGATGTGGACAAGTCGCATTTTCGGGGCGCTCGCGGTGTGGATGAACCCTAGCGTCAGATGACATGTGACCAGTTGGCCCCTGTGGATGACATGAGGTGGCCTGTGGAGGACACGCCCGAGCGGAAACCTGCCCGATCAGGCGACAGGCCGGCGTCGGAAGCAAGCGCCGCCCTGTGGGGAGCTGCCATGACAGGTGAAGCACACTGTTCGGGCTAGCGTGGAGGCATGAGCGTCGACCGTGTGGTGCCGAACATCGAGTCCGACAAGTTCGCCGAGAATCACGAGTTCTACCAAGGAGTTCTGGGCTTCGAGCTGGCGATGGACATGGACTGGATCGTCACGTATGTCTCGCCGGCGAACCCCACCGCTCAGGTGAGTGTGATCAGCAAGGACGCCAGCGCGCCCGTGCACCCGGACATGTCCGTCGGCGTGGACGACGTGGACGCGGTGCACGCCGAGGCGGCGCGGCGCGGCCTGGAGATCGTGCATCCGCTGACCGACGAGCCGTGGGGCGTGCGCCGGTTCTTCGTGCGCGACCCGAACGGGCTCGTGGTGAACGTCGTCAGCCATCGTTGATGGACGTCGAGCAGGCGTGGGACGCGCTCTACGAAGTGGGCCGCTACGTCGGCAATCCACCGGTCCCGTTCACCGAGGACATCGTCGCCGCCGCGCGGAAGGCCGGCGCGACCAGCGGCGTGTACATCGGCTGCGGCAACGGCCGCAACCTGGTCCCGTTGATCACGCGGCGGCTCGACCTGATCGGCCTGGACATCTCCGCGACCGCGTTGCGCCAGCTCGCCGCCCGCGCTCCGCACCTGCGCGACCGGCTCGTGCACGGCGATCTCGACGCGCTGCCGGCCGGCGAGACCTACCCGCTGGTGATCGGCATCCAGGTGTTCCAGCACGGCGACCGCGAGACCACGCACGCACACCTGCGCGCGGCCCAACGCCGCACCGCCCCCGGCGGCCTGTTCTGCCTGCGGGTGCACGCGATCGGCACCGATGTCGGATCGGCGCACGAGGTGGTGGAGCGGCACGGCGAGGCGTTCACCGTGCGGTACACCGGCGGCGAGAAGCGGGGAATGCTGGTGCACTACTTCGAACGCGCCGAGTTGGACGAGCTGTTCGCCGACGAGTTCGAACCCGTGCTGCCGTTGCGGATCGACGCGGCGCCCCAGAACGGCGGGCAATGGCTGCAGTGGGAGGCGATCTGGCGGCGGCGCTAGTGTTCGACGCGTGGAGGTCGCGGTTCTGATCGGGCTGCAGGCGTCGGGCAAGAGCACGTTCTACCGCGCGGAGCTCGCCCAGACCCACGTGCACGTCAGCAAGGACAACTTTCCCAACGCGCGCCGGCCGCAGCGCCGCCAACTGCGCCTGATCGCCGAGGCGTTGACGGCCGGACGGGATGTCGCCGTGGACAACACGAACCCGTCACCCGAGGAGTGGCAACCGATCATCGATGTCGCGCGTGAGTGTGGCGCGACTGTCACCGGGTACTGGTTTCCGCCGGACTTGATTGCCACCTTCGGGCGAAATGCCTTGCGGGAAGGGAAAACACGCGTGCCGGACGTCGGCATCCGTGCAACGCTCAAGCGGCTGCGGCAACCCACATCGAGAGACGGTTTCGATCGGCTGCACATCGTGCGGTGGGACGGCGACGGCGGGTTCACGGTGCGACCCCTCGACCAGGAGTGAACGAACAGGCATGGACGGCGACGAGTTCGAGGCGCGGCAGCGCCGTCGCGAGTGGTTCCACGGGCTGACGGTTCCGCCGGGTTCCTGGACGGTGATCCGCGTCGACGGCCGGTCGTTCTCGCGATTCACCGGACAGCGCTTCACCAAGCCGTTCGACGCCGAGTTCTCCAAGATCATGGTGGCCACGGCGGAGGCGCTGATCTCCGAGTTGGGCGGCAAGTACGCCTACACCGAGAGCGACGAGATCTCCGTGGTGTTCGACCCCGTGTTCGACATGTTCGGGCGCAGCGTGGA
This sequence comes from Herbihabitans rhizosphaerae, assembly GCF_004216555.1. Classification (GTDB taxonomy): domain Bacteria; phylum Actinomycetota; class Actinomycetes; order Mycobacteriales; family Pseudonocardiaceae; genus Herbihabitans; species Herbihabitans rhizosphaerae. The sequence continues at coordinate 280,614 of NZ_SGWQ01000001.1, forward strand.
GAAACTGGTGTCGGTGTCGGCCGGCATCGCGTCGTCCACGTTCACCAACGGCGTCGGCGAGCCGGCGCACTTCGACAGCCGGATTTGGCTCGGCACAACGGAAATCGACGTCGTGGACTATCTGTCCTGGCGGCAGGCGGACGCGGCGCGATGTGCGCTGAACGGCTGGTGCTACTGGACCTTGCGGGACAACGGGCGCAGTGCCGCGGAAGCCACCGGCGATCTGGAGCGCACCAGCACGGCGGACAAGAACGAGCTGCTGCACCGGCACGGCGTCAACTTCAACGACGTGCCGGCGTGGCAGCGGCGCGGAATCGGGTTCTGGTGGGAGACCTACGAGCGCGTCGGGCACGACCCGATTCGCGGCGTCGACGTGTCGGCGCAGCGGCGGCGGTTGCGCGTGGAGCGTGACCTGCCGATGAAGGAGGCCTACCGCGAACTGGTCCTGAAACTGATCACCTCTGGGCGGTAGCCCGGCCAGTTGCCCCCGTGGCAACCGTTGCTTCGATGGGGTGATCGCAGCACGCATGTGCTCCATTCGTTGCGCCGCAAGCAATACCGTCGTCCCCAGGACAACTGGCGGGAGGCGTCATGATCGTAAACAGCCATGAGAGCACGGCGCGCAGCAAGGTGCTGGGCGCGGAACTTCGCCGCTGGCGCGAGCGGGCCGGAATCGAGGCGCGAGAGGTGGCCCACCGGCTGAGCTGGTCACGATCGAAGGTTTCGCACATGGAGCGCGGCACCCGAGGGGTATCGGAGTTGGACGCCACCAAGTACCTGGGGGTGTGCCGCACACCCGGAGCCGACATCGACGACGTGCTCGAGTTCTTCCACGAAACCGAAGGACTCTGGGCACAGTTGCACCCACAGCTCCTGTCCGACGAACTACGAGGACAGATCACTCTCGAAACATCGGCGCGAGAGATCCACTCGCTGCAGTTGCTGGTGCTGCCCGGTTTGCTGCAAACCGAGGACTACATCCGGGCGTTGATCACCGAATGCGGAATCGCTAAGGAGGAGCGCATCGAGACGCTCGTGCGCGTTCGCAAGGACAGGCAGGTCCTGCTTCGCCGTCACCGGCCACCAGCGTTCAGGTTCTTCATCCACGAAAACCCATTGCGCATGATGGTCGGTGACGCACACACCATGAACGATCAACTCCTGCATCTGGTGTTCATGTCGTCGCGTCCACATATTTCGATCAGGGTGATACCGGAGTCAGTGGGAGTGCATGCCAACACCGTCGGACCGTTCACGCTGATGGACTACGACCTGCCTCGGTCGGTGGTGTCGGTGGACACCCTCACCACGACCCTGTTCATCGACCGCAAACGCGCGGTCGCAGGCCACCGTGACGCACTGCGCCAGGTTGAGTCGATCGCCCTGGACCAGGGAGAATCGCGGTCGTGGCTTGCCAATCTGGCAAATGAGTTCGATCGACCGCGAGAGGACTCATAGGAGCAGTTTCCTCAGCGGAGCAACGGCCGGGAGCCGACGAGCTTGTTGACCTGCTTGCGCGGGCCGTACAAGCCGACGCCCACACTGGCGAGATCGGCGGTCGGGGTGGCGGCCATCTTGTCGATGTATTCCTCGTAGGTCTTGCAGCTCTGAGCCAGTGAATTGAAGCTGACGAAGAACATCCCGTCCTGCGCGGCCGCGATCTCCACGATGGTGCCGATCTGCTCGCGCGGCGCCACGAGAATCGGCAGCGGCGTGTAGACGACGCCGGGGTGAACCACACCGTCGGCATCCTTCACATCCACGCCGACGAGCCCGTCGACGCGGTGTCCCATGGTCAACGAGAGCACGCTCGCCGCGTTGACCGCGAGCCCCGTCGGCAGCTCGTCGCTGACCACGATCGCGCACTTGAACTCTGGCTGGGTCATGGCGCGCAAGTTAGCAGCCGTTGCGGGTTCTCCTGGCAGTTGCCGTGATAAGTTCGGCGATCAGTCGATAATCTCGAATTTCGCACGGGTGGGCGATGATGGAGCTGGACGAACTCGACACGGCGTTGCTGACCCTCTTGCAGGAGGACGCGCGGCTGACGAACAAGGAACTGGCTGCCCGTCTGCACGTGGCACAGTCCACCTGCCTGGAGCGCATTCGCAGGCTGACCAAGCGCGGCATCCTGCGCGGCCAGCGCGCCGATATCGACCTGCGGAAGATCGGCCGAGGCACTCAGGCGCTGGTGGCCGTGCAGCTCCGCCCGCCGGACCGCACGGTGATCGACTCGTTCCAGGCGTTCGTGGCGGACCTGCCGGAAGTGCTGTCGTACTTCGTCATGTCCGGCAGCGACGACTTCCTGCTGCACGTCGCGGTGGCCGACAACGATCAGCTCAGCGCGTTCATCCTGGATCGCCTCACCCAACGGCGGGAGATCGTGCACGTGCGGACCTCGGTGATCTTCAGTCACGTCCAGCGTTCCGTGGTCGTACCGCTGCCGGACGACAGCGCTCAGGCGCGCTGACGTTCGGCCTGCTTGCGCATCAGCTCCTCGACCGGGCTCGGCAGGGTCGTCTCGAAGTCGATCATCTTCGCCCACGTCGGGGTCACGACGACGCGCACCATGCTCTCGTAGAGCGCGCGGACCCCGACCTCCCATTCGGCCCGCTGCTCGGGTGTCATCGTGTAGGTGCCGCTCATCTCCATGTACTCGTCCGGGATGCCGTCCACGGTGTCCAACTCGACCTGTCCACGGATGAGCAGGATCTTGGGCGGGTGCACCTCGGTGTCGATGGTCAGGGCGACCGTCGGGTTCTGGCGCAGGGCGTGCAGCTTCGGGGCGTTCGTCGGCGTGCACAACACGATCGTCGACCCGTTCCAGTGGAACCCGATCGGGATCGACCGGGGTGTGCCGTCCTTGGCGACGTATGCCAGGCGGGTGATGTCACGGGCCAGCATTTCCTGGCTCAGCGGACGGTTCAGCACCTCGTTGATCTCGTCCTGCGTCATTGTCTTCGTCATGCGATCACCCTCCCCCGGCCAGTGCGCATGCGTCTAATGCCAGCATTCTCGCTGATTCATAATCGGACTTGATACATGCGACTGTCGGTGTGACCAGGCACCATGATGAGGTGCTGTTCGCCGATGTCGTCGCCACGTCGGCCTCGGTCGCCGCGACGCGGTCGAGGTTGGCCAAGGTCACCGCGCTGGTCGAGTTGCTGCGCCGGGCCGAGCCGGGCGAGATCCAGCCGGTCGTCGCGTTCCTCGCCGGTGCGCCCCGACAGGGCCGCACCGGCACCGGCTGGCGCACGCTCGTCGCGCTCGACCGCACCCCGGCCGACCAACCGTCGCTGACGGTGTCCGATGTGGACAGTGCACTGGACGCGCTGGCGCGCACCAGCGGCAAGGGTTCCGCGCAGCAGCGTGCCGACATTCTCACCAAGCTGCACGACACGGCAACCGTTGCGGAGCAACGATTTCTGCTCCGGCTGCTCACCGGCGAGCTGCGGCAGGGCGCGCTGGAAGGCGTCATGCTGGACGCGATCGCCTCCGCCGCCGAACTGCCCGGCGACACGGTGCGGCGCGCGTTCATGCTGTCCGGCCGGCTCCCGGAGACCGCCGAGGCCGCGCTGACCGAGGGCGCGGAGGCGCTCGCCGCGTTCCGCCTCACACTGGGCCGCCCGGTGCGCCCGATGCTCGCCTCGCCGGCCAAGTCGCTCGCCGGCGCGCTCGGCGACCTGCCGTCCCGCATCGTCGAGTACAAGCTGGACGGCGCGCGCATCCAGGTACACAAGGACGGCGACGAGGTACACATCTACACCCGCACGTTGCGCGAGATCACCGACAGCGTGCCCGAACTGGTCCAGCTCGTGCGCGATTTACCCTGCGCGTCGGTGGTGCTCGACGGCGAGACACTGGCGCTCAACGACGACGGCCGCCCGCGCCCGTTCCAGGAGACCATGAGCCGCTTCGGCAGCACGGCCGACGAGCAGGTGCGCGCGCTGCTGCTGCGCCCGTACTTCTTCGACTGCCTGTACCTGGACGGCACCGACCTGATCGACGCGCCGCTGCGCGAGCGGAACGAGGCGCTGACCCGCACGGTCGGCGAGCACGTGATCCCGGGTGCCGTGCGGCCCACCGTCGAGGAGACCGACGAGTTGCTGAGCGCCGCGCTGGACGCCGGACACGAAGGTGTGGTGGTCAAGTCGCTGGACAGCCCGTACGCGGCCGGGCGGCGCGGCAAGGCGTGGCAGAAGGTCAAACCCGTGCACACGCTGGACCTCGTCGTGCTCGGCGCGGAGTGGGGGCACGGCCGGCGCACCGGATTCCTGTCCAACCTGCACCTCGGCGCGCGCGACCCGGACGGCGGCGAGCCGATCATGGTCGGCAAGACGTTCAAGGGGCTCACCGACGAGCTGCTGCGCTGGCAGACCGACGAGTTCCCGCGGCACGAGGCCCGGCGCGACGACTGGGCCGTGTACCTGCGGCCGGAGCTGGTCGTGGAGATCGCGCTGGACGGTGCGCAGGTCAGCACGCGGTACCCGGGTGGCGTGGCGCTGCGGTTCGCGCGGGTGGTGCGCTACCGCCCGGACAAGACGCCGGCCGAGGCGGACACGATCACCGCCGTCCAGGCGTTGCTTCCGGGCAGGTGAGGCTCGGCTTACTCGACGCTCCGCGAGTAAGTTCGTACGAATGAGCAATTCGGATGTCTACGACGCGGCTCGGCGAAGAATCACCGAACTCGTGACGCACGATTGGGCCGACATCGACGCCGACGTGCCGGCCTGCCCGGGGTGGACCGTGCGGGACGTCATCGCCCATCTGGCCGGCGGGCTCGCCGACTTCGCGGCGCGGCGGTTCGACGGTGTGGAGACCGGTGAGTGGGGCGAGCGGCAGGTACGCGACCGCCGCGAGCAGAGCATCGAGGACTCGCTCACGGAGTGGAACAACAACCGCGCGCGGGCCGGCGCGTTGTTCGACAGCCCGATGGGGCCGGTGCTGATCAGCGAGATCGTCCAGCACGAGCACGACATCCGCGGCGCGCTGAACCGGTCGGGCGCGCGGGACGGCACGGCGGTGCGCGCGGCGCTCACCCGCCCGCTGCAGGAGCTGGACAAGAAGATCAAGACGGCCGAACTGCCCGCGTTGAAGATCATTCTGGGGCACGGCGAGCGGGTCGTCGGCGACGGCGAACCCGTTGGCACACTGACGGTTTCGTCGTTCGAGATGCTGCGCGCGATCGGCGGCCGGCGCAGCCGCAAGCAGCTCTCCGAACTGAACTGGGACGTCGATCCGGAGCAGTGGCTGGACGTGCTGCCGCTGTTCGGCAAGCGCGCCGACGACCTGGCCGAATAGTCCACAAAGGACCGTTTGTCACCGGAATCCGATTTGCGGGCGTGGTTAGTGTCGGACCGTGACACCCGCAGTCGCCGTCACTGACTTGGTCAAACGGTACAAGAAGAACCCGAAGCCGGCCGTGGACGGCCTCAGCTTCGAGGTCCGCTCCGGCGAGGTCTTCGGACTGCTCGGCCCGAACGGCGCTGGCAAGACCACCACCGTTGGCGTGCTGACCACGCTCGTGATCCCCGATTCCGGCTCCGCGACCGTCGAGGGCGTGGACGTCGTCAAGAACCCGACGAAGGCGCACGAGCTGTTCGCCGTCGTGCCGCAGCGCAACAACCTCGACCGCTCGCTGAACATCCGGCAGAACCTGGTGTTCCACGCGCAGTACCACGGCGTCGGCCGGGCCGAGCGCAACCGGCTCGCCGACGAGATCCTGGAGCGGATGGGCCTTGCCGACCGGGCCAAGGACAAGATCGATATCGTCTCCGGCGGCCAGGCACAGCGCGTCATGATCGCCAGGGCGCTGATGCACAGGCCGAAGGTGCTGTTCCTGGACGAGCCGTCCACCGGGCTCGACCCGCAGGCCCGGCTGTTCGTGCACGACCGGATCACCGACCTGCGCGCGGACGGCGTGACCGTCGTGCTCACCACGCACGACATGGACGAGGCGGCCAAGCTGTGCGACCGGGTCGGCATCGTCGACCACGGCAAGCTGCTCGCACTCGACACCCCGGCCGCGCTCACCAGGAGCCTGCCCGGCAGCACGACGGTCGGCGTGACGGTCAGCCTCGCCGGCGTGCAGCCCGAGGCTGTCGCCGACGCTCTGTCCACTGTGGACGGTGTGGAGCGGGTCGAGGAGGTTGCCGACGGACCGTCCACTTCGGACTCCGGCCAGTTCCGGCTCTACACCGAGTCCGAGCCGGCCGTCGCACTTCCGTTGGTACTCAAGGTTCTCAGTGGTTTGAGCTGCGACGTGACCGACCTGTCGATCGGCACGCCGAGCCTGGAAGACGTGTTCATCCACCTGACCGGAAGGGAACTGCGGTGAACTCGGTCTCCTTGCGCACCTTCGGCGCCGTGCTCTGGCGCGACGTCTTCGTGACCGGGCGCGAAATGCTTCCGTTCCTCGCACAGGTGATCGTGCAGCCGTTCTTCACGCTGTTCATCTTCGGCAAGGTGCTCACCAGTATCGGTTATGTCGGCGGGAACTACGCCGAGATCCTGCTGCCCGGAATCGTCGCGCTGAACGGATTCCTCGGCGCGCTGCAGAACACCACGATGCCACTGATCATGGAATTCTCCTGGACGAGGGAAATCGAGGACCGGCTGCTCGCGCCGATCTCGGTGCCACTGGTCGCGGTGGAGAAGATGCTGTTCGGCGCGCTGCGCGGAATCGTGGCCGCGCTGGTGATGGTGCCGGTCGGATTCCTGATCCTGGACGGTGTTTCCTGGCCTGCGTCGACCTGGCTGCCGATCACCGGAATCGTCGTACTCGGTTCGCTGGTGGGTGCCGCCATCGGCATGGTGATCGGCACGTCGGTGCCGCCGCAGCGGATCAACATCCTGTTCGCGGTCATTCTGATGCCGCTGATGTTCACCGGTTCCACGCAGTTCCCGTGGGCGCAGTTGGACCATTTGCGGTGGTTCCAGGTGGTGTGCGCGCTGAATCCGCTCACCTACGTGAGTGAGGCCATGCGCGCGGAACTGGTGCCACATGTTCCGCACATCCCGATCTGGGTGAGCCTGCTGGTGATCGTGGCGTCCTGCGGTTTGTTCGGCGCACTCGGAATTCGTGGCTTCATCCGCCGGGCACTGAACTAACGACGTCCGGCGATCCGGTACCGGTGCGTCGCGAGCGGCACGACGACGGCCAGCAGCAGGAGCGACCACAGGATCGTCGCGGCGACCGGGTGCGTCAGCGGCCACACGTCCGACACCGGCGCACCCGGGTTGCCGAACAACTGGCGGCACGCGGCGACGAGCGCGGACACCGGGTTCCACTCGGCGATCGTCCGCAGCCAGGACGGCATGCCCTCGGTCGGCACGAACGTGTTCGACAGCATCGTGACCGGAAAGAACAGCGGCGTCAGCCGATCGGCCGTCTCCTCGTTGCGCACCAACAGTCCCAGCAACACGCCGAGCCAGTTGAACGCGTAGGTGAACAGCAGCAGCACACCGAAGCCGGCCAGGGTGGACCACAGTCCATTGTGGACACGCCAGCCGACGATCAGCCCCGCGATCGCCATGATCGCCATGCCGACCGCGCCCACCACGAGGTCGGCTCCGGTGTGTCCGAACGGGACGGCCGACCGTGCCATCGGCATCGACCGGTAGCGGTCCATCACGCCCTTGCCGTTGTCCGCCGCGACCCTGGCGATCGTGACCATCACGGCGGCCGTGGCACCCATCGCGAACAATCCCGGCATCAGGAACTCGCGGTAGTTTCCGCCGCCTGGCACGGGAATCGCGCTGCCGAAGATGTACCCGAAGATCACGATCATGATCACCGGCGAGATCAGCACACCCACCATTTCCCCCGGCGAGTGCCGCAGGTGCGTCAGGTTGCGTCGCATCACGGTCCAGCCGTCGGCGAGCGCCCAGCCCATCGCGTTCATGCCGCGACCTCCTCCTCGGCCGGCTTTCCGGTCAGTGCAAGGAAGACCTCGTCCAGGCTGGGTTCGCGCAGCGCCACGTCCACCGCGGCGACACCGGCCGCGTCCATCTCGCGTACCGCCGTCAACAACGACACCGCGCGCTCGTGCACCGCGGCGCTCACCGTCGTTCCGTCGACGGTGGGCTCGTTGCCGGTCAGCCGGGCCAGTGCGGCGGCCGCCGCCGGCGTGTCGTCCACAGTGGACACGACCACGTCCAGCCGGGAGCCGATCACCGCCTTGAGCCGCTCCGGCGAATCGGAGGCGATCACCCTGCCGTGGTCGACCACGGCGATGTCGTCGGCCAGCCGGTCCGCCTCGTCCAGGTACTGCGTGGTGAGCACGACCGTGGTGCCGCCGGCGACCAGCTCGCGCACGCTGCTCCAGATCTCGTTGCGGCTGCGGGGATCCAGGCCGGTGGTGGGCTCGTCCAGGAACAGCACCGGCGGCGCGGTGATCAGGCTCGCGATCAGATCCAGCCGCCGCCGCATCCCGCCGGAGTAGCCGCGCACCAATCGTCCGGCGGCATCGGTCAGGTCGAACCGTTCGAGCAACTCGTCGGCCCGCGCCTGGGCGCGCCGTTCGCCGAGGTGGTACAGCCGGCCGAACATGACCAGGTTCTCCCGCCCGGTCAGCTTCTCGTCAACGGCCGCGTGCTGGCCGGCCAGCCCGATCAGCTTCCGCACGCCGTCCGCGTCGCGCACCACGTCCCGCCCCGCGATGCTGGCGCTGCCCTGGTCCGGCACGAGCAGCGTGCAGAGCACCCGAACGGCGGTCGTCTTGCCGGCGCCGTTCGGCCCGAGCACGCCGCACACGGTCCCCTCGGTCACCCGCAAGTCCAAGCTCCGCAAGGCTTCCGTCGTGCCGAAGCGCTTGTGCAGCCCCTCGGCGACGACGATCGAGTCCACCATTTCCCCTCCTGTGGGTACGTTGTACGCACAAGCTACGCCAGTGGGTACGACGTACGCAACTAGGATGTCGGCCATGCCGGACAACGACGTGATCATCTGGGCGCGGCCCGAACGGCCCGCGCGCGGCAAGGCACCCGCGTACAGCCGCGACCAGATCGCCGCCGCCGCGGTGCGCATCGCCGACGCCGACGGCCTGGAGGCGGTCACCATGCGGCGGGTCGCCGCCGAGATCGGCGCCGGCGCGATGTCGCTGTACCGCTACGTGCGCAACAAGGACGAGTTGCACATGCTGATGGCCGACGTCGTGCTGCCCGACACCCTCGGCGAGCCGCCGGCCGACTGGCGAGAGGCCCTGCGCGAATACGCGCGCGGCGTGCGGCGGATCGTGCACGCGCACCCGTGGTTCCCGGTGGTGTCCGCCGAAGTCCAGGTCCCCGGCCCCAACATGATGCGCGGGCTGGAGTGGCTGATGTCCACTGTGGACGGTCTGGGGCTGGACATCGACGGCATGATGGAAGTCGCGTTCACCGTGCAGATCCTCGCCATCGGCTTCGCGCAGAACGAGATCGCCGAGGCGCGGGCACTGGCGCGCAGCGGCCTGACGCGCGAGCAGTGGCAGGCCCAGCAGGGGCCCTACGTCGAGGCCGTGATCAACAGCGGCGAGTTCCCCTACTTCACGCGGATCGTGCACGACGCGCGGATCCCGCACGAAGTCGAGGGCGAGGTGTTCGACCGCGCCCTCGACCGCGTGCTGAACGGGATCGCCGCCACGCTGCCACGCGGCACGAGGCGCTAGCGGCGCACCCATCACCGGGGGTTTGCCGTCGTTGAAGGCGCTCCGGACCGGGGTTTGGTGGTCTTGAAGACCACCAAACCCCGGTGCACGGTCAGCTGTGGTCCTCCAGCATCTCGGTGACCAGGGCGGCGATCGGTGAGCGTTCCGAGCGGGTGAGCGTCACGTGCGCGAACAGCGGGTGACCCTTCAACTTCTCGATCACCGCCGCGACGCCGTCGTGCCGGCCGACGCGCAGGTTGTCCCGCTGCGCGACGTCGTGGGTGAGCACCACCCGCGAGCCGGTGCCCAACCGGGACAGCACGGTCAGCAGCACGTTGCGCTCCAACGACTGCGCCTCGTCCACGATCACGAACGACTCGTGCAGCGAGCGTCCCCGGATGTGGGTCAGCGGGAGCACTTCGAGCATGCCGCGGTCGTGCACCTCGTCGATCACCGACTGGCTGACCAGGCCGCCGAGCGTGTCGAACACCGCCTGCGCCCAGGGCTGCATCTTCTCGTTCTCCGAGCCGGGCAGGTACCCGAGATCCTGGCCGCCGACCGCGTACACCGGCCGGAACACCACGACCTTGCGATGCAGCCGGCGTTCCATGACCGCCTCGAGGCCGGCGCACAGTGCCAGCGCCGACTTGCCGGTGCCGGCCCGCCCACCGAGTGACACGATGCCGACCTCGTTGTCCAGCAGCAGGTCCAGCGCGATCCGCTGCTCGGCGGACCGCCCGTGCAGGCCGAACGCCTCCCGGTCGCCGCGCACCAGCCGCACCTGCTTGTCGGCGGTCACCCGGCCGAGTGCGCTGGACGTGCCGGCCATCAGCCGCAGACCGGTGTTGCAGGGCAGCTCGCCGACGTCCTCCACGTCGTGCTCGATCAGGTCGACCGTGCCGTCCGCGAACAGCGCGTCCACGGCGTCCTGGGACACCTGCACGTCGGCCATGCCGGTCCAGCCGGACGGGGTGACCTCCTGGGCGCGGTACTCGTCCGCGTCGAGGCCGACCGCGCCCGCCTTCACCCGCAGCGGGATGTCCTTGGTGACGAGGGTGACGTCGTGTTTCTCGGCGCCGAGGTTGAGCGCGCAGGCGAGGATCCGCGCGTCGTTGGAGTCGGTGCGGAACCCGGGCGGGAGCACCGACGGATCGGAGTGGTTCAGCTCGACGTGCAGAGTGCCGCCGGCGTCGCCGATCGGCACCGGCTTGTCGAGCCGGCCGTGCCGCAGCCGAAGGTCGTCCAGCATGCGCAGGGTCTCCCTGGCGAACCAGCCGAGTTCGGGGTGATGCCGTTTCCCCTCCAGTTCACTGATGACGACCAGTGGGAGCACGACGGAGTGCTCCGCGAAGCGGGTGACCGCCCACGGGTCGGAGAGCAGCACCGACGTGTCGAGCACGTAGGTGCGACATTGCTTGGACGGGGACGAGGTGGCCGAAGAGCCGGAGGAACGGCTGGTGGTGCGCCTACGTGAAGCGGTCACGGCAACTCCCTCGCGAACGCGGCACCACGTCCGCTCCTCGGTGGGCCGGGCACCCACCCTGGCTGGTACGGCACGCCACCACCGGGGTCACCGGTGGGGGCATCGCCTCCCACGAGGGCCGGGTGCCGGCCCCCTCGCAACATCCGCCACGACCAGGGCCTCCCGGAACGAGCCGCATCGTCCACGACCCGTCTACTTCGGAAGCTACCCGGAATCGGCTCACCTTCACAGGCAGCCACACAGGTGATTTCCCGATTCGTCACTCTTCGGACACACGCCGCCCCCACCGGCCGCCCGCGAGCGGCGGGACCCTAGGGGTTACCTACGGGTCGCGCAAAACCGCACCACTGAACCGAGTGATCTTTCCCGGGAAATGTCCCACGATCGGCTTACTAACGGTGCGTATCCGGCCCGGTACGCGTAAGTTTTTCCAATGAGCGCGCCACGCCAAATCGGCCGCTCGGCAATTGCCTTTCAACAAAGGAGCGTAATTCACATGCTGAAGAAGGCTGCCGTTGTCGCCGCTATCGCAGCAGGGACCATCGCTGTCGGCTCGCCGGCGCTCGCCGCCGGCAAGACCGACCACCCGAAGCCCCCGCACCAGATCGGTCTGATCAACGTCGGCGGCGACGTGCTGAACAACCTGTGCGTCGCGCCGTGGTACTGGAACGGCCCGATCACCCTGAACCTGGGCACTGTCACGTCCTACACCGCCTGCAACGGCAACGAGGGCTGAGCGCAGCCAGACTCGCTGGTGGCGGGGGTGCACGCGAATCTTCGCGATGCATCCCCGCCGTTGGCGCGCACTTTGTATTTAAGAACCGAAACGTCGGTGGCGTACCGCGTAATCGCGAAGCGCGCGCAAGAAGTCGGTACGCCGAAAATCGGGCCAGTACGCCTCGGTGAACCAGAATTCCGAGTGCGCCGACTGCCATAGCAGGAACCCGGACAATCGCTGTTCACCGGAGGTTCGAATGACGAGGTCCGGATCCGGCTGGCCGGAGGTGTAGAGATGTTCCGCGATGTGGTCCACGTCGAACGCCTCGGCCAGTTCCTCGATCGAGGTCCCCGCCTCGGCCTGCTGCTGGAGGATCTTACGGACCGCGTCCGCGATCTCCCGTCGCCCCCCGTAACCAACGGCGACGTTGACTTCCATCCCGGTTCGGCCGTCCGTGCGCAACGCCGCGGCCGACAGCCGTGCGGCGGTCTCCGTGGGTAGCACGTCCAGCGCCCCGATGATGCGCAGCCGCCACGGATTCTCCGGCTCGGCCAGCTCGTCCACGACACCGCCGATGATCTCCAGCAGCGGCCCCAGCTCCGACTCCGGCCGGTTGACGTTGTCCGTCGACAGCAACCACAGCGTGACGACCTGGACCTTCGCCTCCTGGCACCAGCCGAGCAGGTCCGCGATGCGCTGCGCGCCCACCCGATGACCGTCGTTGACGTCGGTGAACCCCGCTTCCCGGGCCCACCTGCGGTTGCCGTCCAGCACCACGCCGACATGCCTCGGCCGGTCGAGGTCGGCCAACTGCCCGATCAACTGTCGCTCGTAGAAGCGATAGACCAGTTCCCTGACGCGGACCCGAAGACTCACATCTGCGCACGGTACGCCGTCCTCCGTAACCCCGTAATCGTGCGGGTCGACTCAGTCACGAGGTAGCCATGCAACGCAGACAGCCCGCCGCCACCCGCCGTCTCGCACTGGTCCTCGGCATCGGCGTGATCGCCATGCCCTACCTGGTGAACAGCTGGCAGGAGGCCGGCACCGGTGCCGCGTCGCCGGCCGACGCGCACCACCACGACGTCGTCCCGGCGGCCGCGATGGAACCGTTCGCCCGTCCGCTGCCGCGCGCCGGATGGGTGGTGAGCGAGGACGCCGGCCGGTCGATCACCGTCGACATGCGCCGCGTCCACCCGGTGTCGGGGCTGCGGTACACGCCGCGCGGGAACGCGATCGAACGGTACGAGATCCGGCTGAGCCCCGACGGCAGGACGTGGAGCGCACCGGTCGCCACCGGCACGCTCGCGGACGACACCGAGACCAAGACCCTCCAGTTCGCGACGGCGCACGCCAGGATGGTCCGGCTCACCGCGCTGTCGACGGCCCGCCCCGCCGAGCCGGTCGGCGCGGCCCAGATCGACGTCCTCGGCTCACCGCCGGCGTCCACCGACAAGGCCGGGAAAGCCGTCAGAGCACCGGGAGCGTGGGACCCCGTCATCGGGTTCCCGATCGTCCCGGCGGCCGCCGCCGTCCTGCCCAACGGCAAGCTGCTCACCTGGTCGGCCGTCGGATCCGACTACTCGGCGCTGGACAGCAAGGCCACCCAGACGGCCGTCCTGGACCCGATCACGCGCGTGGTCGGGCGCAAGCAGATCGACGACACCGGCCACGAGATGTTCTGCCCCGGCGTGTCCCGCGACCCCGATGGCCGGGTGGTGGTGACCGGCGGCTCCGACGCCAACAAGACCAGCGTCTACGACCCGGGGTCCGATCGCTGGTCGGTCGGCCCGGCGATGAACGTGCCACGCGGCTATCACGGGCAGGTCACGCTGTCCAACGGGGACACGTTCCTGGTCGGCGGCTCGTGGCACGGTGGCCTCGGCGGCAAGAGCGGCGAGGTCCTCTCGCGCGCGGAGAACACGTGGCGCATGCTCCCCGGGGTGTCACCGGACCCGTTCCTCACCCGCGACCCCGGCGGCGTCTACCGGCAGGACAACCACGCCTGGCTGTTCGCCGCCTCGCGCGGCCGGGTGTTCCACGCCGGGCCGAGCACACAGCTCAACTGGGTCAGCACCGCCGGCGAGGGGTCGGTCACGCTGGCGGGCATTCGCGGCGGGATCGACGCGGTCAACGGCAACGCGGTGATGTACGACATCGACAAGATCCTCACCGTCGGCGGCGCCACCGCGTACGAGAACGCCGACGCCACGACGGACGCGTACGTGATGGACATCGGCGGTCCGGCTCCCGTGGTGCACCGGACCGGCGGCCTGAACGTGCCCAGGACGTTCATCAACAGCGTCGTGCTCCCGGACGGCAAGGTGATCACGTTCGGCGGAATGCGGTACGCGGAGCTGTTCGCCGACCGGACGGCCGTGCTCGAACCGGAGATGTGGGACCCGGCGACCGGCGCGTTCACCACGCTGGCGCCCGCCGCGGTGCCCCGGGCGTACCACAGCGTCGCGGTGCTGCTGCCGGACGGCAGGGTGTTCTCCGGCGGCGGCGGCCTGTGCGGGCAGTGCGCCACCAACCACCCGGACGGCCAGATCTTCACCCCGCCGAACCTGCTCGACGCCGAGGGCCGGCCGAAGCCGAGGCCGGTGATCACCGAGGCGCCGGGGACGGTGGCGCCAGGCGATGAGATCACCGTCCGAGCCGACCGGCCGATCGCCGGACTCGCGCTGGTGCGCGCGGGCGGTGCGACCCACACGGTGGACAACGACCAGCGCAGGGTGCCGCTCGCGGTGGCCGGAGTGTCGGACAACCAGCGCGTCGCGGTGCCCGGCGACCCCGGCATCGTGCCACCCGGGTACTACATGCTGTTCGCGTTGGACGAGCAGGGAACGCCGAGCGTCTCCGCGCCCGTGTTCGTGCGGTAGGCGCACACTGGGACCATGCATCGCACCGAGGTCGATCCGCGCTGGCAGGACATCGAGGTCATCGAACGGCTGGCGCGCGAGTCGCGCACGATCGCGGTCGTCGGGCTGAGCGACGATCCGACGCGGCCGAGCCACCGGGTGGCGAGCTATCTGCGCGGCGCGGGCATGACGATCCTGCCGGTCAACCCGAAGATCGAGACCTGGCAGGGGCTGCGCGCGTACCCGTCACTGGACGCGCTCGAGAAGCCGGTGGACATCGTGGACGTGTTCCGGCGGCCCGAGCACGCCGTTGCGCTGGCCGAGCAGGCGGTCGCGATCGGTGCCGGCGCGCTGTGGCTGCAGATGGGCGTGATCAACGACGAGGCGGCGCGGATCGCCTCGGACGGCGGGCTGGACGTGGTGATGGACCGCTGCCTGCTGGTCGAGCACCGCGAAGTCGTCGGCTGGAGCTAGTGACTCCCCCTACTAGTGGATGACGCGAGAACCTACGGTGCCGTAGCCTCAAAGGCGTGACAGCAGCGACCCTCGAGCGGCCGCCTGGTCCGCACATCAAGCCCCGCATGCGCGGGAAGATCCACTTCTGGTCCTTCTTCGTCTCGATCGCCACCGGTGCCACGCTGATCTCGCTCGCCGCCGCCACGGTGTCGGGCAAGGCGGCACTGGCCACCTCGGTGTACGGCGCGACGGTGCTGGGCCTGTTCGGCGTGAGCGCGCTGTACCACCGGCGATGGTGGGCCAGCCTGACCGTGCGCGCCTGGATGAAGCGCCTCGACCACTCGATGATCTTCCTGTTCATCGCCGGCACGTACACGCCGTTCTGCCTGCTGGCCATGCCGGAGTCGACGGGGTACGTGGTGCTCGGCGTGGTGTGGGGCGGCGCGGTGGCCGGCGTGGCGCTGAAGTTGCTGTGGCCGCACGCGCCGAGGTGGATCGGCACGCCGATCTACATCGCGCTCGGCTGGGTCGCCGTGTTCGTACTGCCCGACCTGGCCCACCACGCCGGAGTCGCGGCGCTGGTGCTGCTGCTGGTCGGCGGCGGGTTCTACACGCTCGGCGCGGTCTTCTACGCCACCCGCTGGCCCGACCCGTGGCCGCGCGTGTTCGGCCACCACGAGTTCTTCCACGCGGCGACCGTGCTCGCCGCGATCTGCCACTACATCGCGATCTGGCTCGCCATGTATCCCTGAGCCGCCGTACAGTTGTCTCCCACCAGTTATTGGTCCGGGGGGGGATCATGACGCGCGGAGTGTTGGACGGGGCGTTCGCCCTGCTCGAGGCGTTGGACGGGCGCGAACTGAGGCCGTCGGAGTTGGCCAAGTACTGCGGGCTGCCGAAGACCACGACACACCGGATGCTCGACCAGCTCGTCGCCCTCGGGGCGGTCGAGCGGGCCGGCGAGCACTACCGGATCGGCCACACGCTGTTCCGGCTCGGCGCGACCTGGACCCCGGCCGGCCGGCTGAGCGCGGCCGCGCGGGCTGCGGCACGGGGGCTGGCCGCCACGAGATCCGACTGCACCGTCGGGCTGGTCGCCTTCTCCGACTCGCGCACGATCGTGGTGAACACGCTGCACGGTGAACGGTTCCCGGGCGGCTTTCCGTCCCCCGGGACGATCGTGCCGGCCGGGATGGAGCCGGACCTGGTGCGCGCCGCGTTCGCGCCGGACACCGATCCGCCGGACGGGTACACCACAACCGAATGGCGCCGCCTGGTGTGGGCCGTGCGGGCCCGCGACGGCGTGGTGACCACTGGCCAGTACTTCGGTGACCTCGGCTTGTCGGTGGCCGGCGCTCCGGTCCGCGATCGCTCCGGCACGGCCATCGGCGCGATCGGCATCGTCGTGCACGGGCACACCCCGGTGCACAAGCTGGAGCCGCTGGTGCTCCGGGCGGCCCGGCTCACCAGCGGCACTCTCGCTCGATCCGTCAGCCGGTAGCGACCACCGCCCGCTCGGTCTCCAGGCGCAGGTCGAGCGCCGCGTAGTCGTCGTCGGCGAGCGCGATCGCGTCGGGCAGCGGCATCACGGTCGGCAGGTCGAACCGCTCGACGATCGCGGTGATCCGCTCGGCGAAGCCACCGCTCACGACGTGCACCGGGATGTCCAGCTCCGCGAGGGTGACCAGCAGCATGTCGTCGATGATCTCCCGGAACCGCTCGTTCATCGGGCGGTGCCCGTCGTCGGTGATCGGCAGCTCGTGGCGGAGGTGCACGAACGCGTCGTAGGTGCCCTTCACGTGCTGCTTGAACGCGAACCCGAACTGGTCGACCACCTTCGCGAAGAAGGCCATCTCGTCCTCGGCCACCGGCACCTGGTCGCGGTGCGCGGTCGCGTTCGGGTTCATGCCGTGCCGGACACGTGCCGCGCCGTACAGCCATTCCTGCAGCGACGAGCCGTCGGACAGGAAATGGTCGCCGAGCAATCCCTCCTGTACCGCCCTGCCCGTGTGGCGACGCAGCATCAACTGCAGGAATTCGGCCGGCGTGACCTCCGCGAGCTTCTTTCCCGGCACGGCGCTCGGTAGGATCTCCCGAATCGCCTTGGCCAGGGTGCGCGGAATTCCGGTGTAGTGCGACAGTGCCATCACCGTTCGCGTCTTGCCGGACGAATAGGTACCGGAAACAGCCAACTTCATCACCGATCTCCTGTCACGTCGTAGGCGTAATCCGGCAGTTCGTGCGCGAACGACGACCGCAGTTCGACGCCGCCGCACTTCGCCTCGATATCGACCGAGCGCCACACTCCGCCGCGCAACGGGAGCAACTGCTTCCGCGTGATGGCCGCTTCCGTGGCGATTTCCCCAGACCACGGTCGCCGAGGACCACTGGATTCCAGAACGGTTTTGAGCATCCACAGCGTGTTGCTGTCGCTGCGCTTGACGGCGTCCATTTCGTACATCATCACCTGCGCCAGTTGAAGATTGCCGACGAAGCAGTCGATCAGCGAAACGGACGGCTGATACGCGCCGTCGATACCGTCGGACACTCGCCCGTCCTGTGCGATCCGCAGCCGCGCCGAGGACCGCCGGCCGTCCAGGTCCACGACGACGTCGGAGATCCGGTGCGACCGCCGGCGGAACCCGTCGCCGTAGAACCGCCCGCCGGCCTCACCGACGGCCTCCTCGATCGACCGGAACGTGCCCGCGGCACCCTCGTCCACTCGCGGGTGGACGATCTCGCAGCGTGCCCGCATCGTGCCGATCGCGCAGTCGTACACGGAAACGGCCTCGTCGCGGGCAGTGTGCCGCTCGCGCAGGGTGGCCGCGCCGTGCAGGCCGTCGAGTTCCTCCTGCGGCCGGGTGCCCGCGCGCAGCGTGATCTTCCTGAGCCAGGCTCGCCGCCGCGCGTCGGCGTCCAGGCCCGCCGCGGCCAGGTGCACCTCGCACAGTTGGACGCCGAGTACGAGCATGTCGACCGTGCTTAGGTGCGGCCGCAGGTCGCCGGCCGCCTTGCGCGACCAGTCCACCGGATATCGGACACCGACCGTCGACCGAACCCCCGCGCCGTCGACGGCGATGTCACCGACGTCGTATTCGGCACGGCGGTAGCCGTTTCCGAAGAATCGGGTCTCCGCCGGCCCGAGATAGTCGTCAACCGAATTAAGACGCAATCGCGTCGCCTCGACGGTCGTCATGCCGACCCCCCGCGCGCCGACTCGTACGCCGCGACAAGGTCGTCGACGGACCGTATATCCGAAACGGCGACCTCCTCGGAAGCGAACGGGTCGACGCCGGTGGCCGCCTCCAGTTGAATGAGCAGGCGGGCGAGCGCCAACGAGTTGATCCCCAGTTCGTACAACTCGTCCCCGCCGGAGAATTCGGTGCTCTCGTCGAGCACGTCCAGCAGAATGGTGTTGATCTCGGACAGTACGGTGGACCGTACGTCGGTTTGCGTCAGCATGTTATTCCCCCATCGACAACAATTGTCTGCCCCGTGATGAACGAGGCCTCTTCAGAACACAGGAACATCGCGGCGTCCGCCATCTCGTCGATGCCGGCCAGCCTTCCCAGTGGCGTCCTGCGCTGAATTCTCTTCCTGTTCTCCTCGGTCACTTCGGCGGTCATCTCGGTATCGAAGAACCCCGGCACGACCGAGTTGACCCGAATGTTGAGCGGGCCGAGCTCGCGGGCGAGACTGCGGCCGAAACCGTCCAGCCCCGCCTTCGCCGCCGAGTAGACGGCGACACCGCGGAAGCCGCGGATCGCGTTGATCGACGACACGTTCACGATCACGCCGCCCCGCTGCCGGCACATCGCGCGGGCACAGGCGTGCGCCAGCGTGACCGGCGCGACCAGGTTCGCCGTGATCAGCCGTTCGATCGCGGCGGGCGGTGTGGTCACGAACAACTCCTGGTGCAGCACACCCGCGTTGTTCACCAGCAGGTCGACCCGCCCGAACCGGCCGAGCACGTCGGCCACGAACCCGCGCAGCGTGTCCGGCTGCCCGAGGTCCGCCGCCTGCCACCAGAACGACTCGCCGGCGGCGGCCTCGGTCCGCTCGACGAACTCCCCCGCCGAACGACTGAACGTGGCGACCCGCCACCCCCGCTTCAGCAGCCGCTCGACCAGCACGCTGCCCAGCCCTCTGCTCCCCCCGCTGACGATCGCCACGGGAGTGTCGGCCGGCGCCGTCACACCGTGCTCCGGACCTTCTTGAACCGGTCGGAGTGCTGCGCCCGGGTCGTCACCTCGATCAACGCCGGGACCTTGAACGGTTCCAGCCTGCCGGCGCTGAACGCGCGGATCCGTTCCCGCAGCGACGATTCCGCCTCGTGCTCGGCCAGCCGGACGGTGGCCTTCACGACCATTCCGGTCACCGGGCTCGGATGCCCGGACACCGTCGCCTCGACCACGTTCGGGATCTCCAGCAGCAGGTTCTCCACCTCGGCCGGGTACACCTTCTCGCCGCCGACGTTGATGATCTCCGACCGCCGGCCGAGCACCCTGATGTAGTCGCCGTCGGTCTCGACCACGTCCTGGGTGTTGAAGAATCCCTCGTCGTCGAATGGCGCCGGCGCGTTCAGGTAGCCGAGCATCGCCATGTCCGACTTGATCCACAGCACGTTGTCCACGATCTTGTGCCGGAAGCCGTCGTCGCCGAGCGCGAACCACAGCTCGCCGTCGCTCCTGGACCTGGTGGGCAGGATCCCCAACTCGGAGAGCCCGTAGGTCTGCTTGAACCGGACATTCGGTAGTGCTGCGGTCAGCTTTCGCAGCGTCAGTTCCGGCATCGGCTCCGTGCCATAGGTGATGAGCCGCAATGATTCCGTCGAATGGCGTCCGAGCGCTCCCGAGATGAGCACCATATTGAGAAATGTCGGCGTCGTCGGGAGCACACCGACCCGATGCGCCGCGATCGTGGCGAATACTTGATCCGGTGTCCGTTCGGCCACCGTCACCACGGTCCCACCCTGGCTCAGGGTGTGGAACAGGGTGTTGATCCCGCCGATGTGGTCGAGGTTGAGAAACGAAAGAATGCGCTTGCCGCGCTTCTGGTCACCGTATTTGGCGAGCAGCTTGTCGAAGTCGAGAACGGACGCCTTGCTGCGGCCCGTGGTGCCGGAGCTGAACAGTACGAGGCCGGGCCGGGCCTCGTCCCTGAGCCCGCGGTACAGCTCGTGGCCGGCCAGCACGTGCCGGTGTTCGCAGTGCCGATCACCGGTGTCGTCCACCGTGATCACCACCTCGACCTCGGCGATGTCGAGGAACTCGGCGCGTTTGGCCGCCGCGGGCGAGTTGAGCGGCACCGCGATCGCCCGCCGGTCGACCAGCGCGAGCAGCCCGGCACAGGTGTGCGGTGACGATCGCCCGTCCAGCGCGACGACCTGCCCCGGCCGGACGTCGTGCCGGTCGAGATAATCGCGCCAATCGTCGAGCCCGTCCAGCAGTTCGGCGTATCCGTACGTTTTCCCGTCGAACACGACGGCATCGGAATTGCCGAAACTACTCAGCCCGCGCAGAAACGCATGACTCACTGAATGCATTTAACTCTCCCCCAAGAGTATTCCCCCACATGGGCAGCCTCCGCTGCCACATCCGAGAAGAACTTAAAGCCTCGAGCACTGGCAGGCAATACCAGGATGGGGTACCCGTTCAGCTACCCCACCTTTCGACCGTGCTCGAAATTCGCAGCTCAACCGTCGAGTACTTCCATCATCGGCCATTCCCATGCACCCGAGGCCGATTGCGGAGACCTCCATGCCCTGGCTGCCGAGCGTTCGCCGGCGCATCAGTGCTCCTTATCTCGGGCAAAGCCCTCGACCTTGTGGACCGACCTCAGCGTGGCGATTCGTGGACACTCCCGTCAGACAGTGATCGCGGTTCCGTCGAATCGGGTGAGGCTGAACGCACAGCTCTCCCGGTAGGTCGACTTCTTCTCGCGCAGCATCCGGATGGCGATCTCCTCGCCGAGCCGGAACGCCTCGGTGTTGTCCGAGCGGTAGTGCACGCCGGGCATCGCCCGGCCGGCGCCGACGTTGGACGCCAGCTTGTTCAGCTCGCCGCCGACGGTGAGGCCGTCCGAGCCGAACCCCTGATACGGAACGAGCGTTTTGCCATCGGGGCTCGGCACCACGGGATCGGGCAGCGGCGCCGCCTCGTTGAACCACGCCTTCAGCACGGTGACGCACGCGCCGGCCACCGTGGAGTGCCCGCTCTGGTACGACGGGCTCATCGGCGACCCCTCGGGGAAACCCTGCGGCAGCAGGCAGGATCCGAACGTGCCGCGCACGCGGTCGAGGACCTCGGAGTCCAGCATCGCCGGGTGCAGGATCCCGTCGTAGCGCCCCCGGTCGTGCGCGAGGTGCACCTCGATGCGCCCGCCGAGCGCCTCCGGCCGCAGCCTGCGGTGCACGAAGAACTGCTGGTACTCGGTGTGCTTGATCGCCCGGTTGGCGACCTCCGCGAGCATGGTGACCAGGTGCGGGGTGCCGAAGGTGGGAAAGCCGACCTGGTTCGGCGAGTGCAGGTACGGGTTGCCGTGATCCTGCAACGCGGCCGGGTAGCCGGGCATGCCGAGCAGGACGAGGCACGCGTACAGGTACGGCTGGTAGAGCACGTCGAAATGTGTGTAGTGCCCCATGTCCCTCGGCGTCTGGATGTACCGCGTATTCACGAAGTCGCGCGGCGTCTGCGCCACCATGCCGCGCTGCACGGCAAGCCATTCGCCGAATTCGGTGGCGTAGTCGACACCGGGCTGAACGGTGTCGGACAATTGTGGAATCCGGTATGTTCCGTACGGAACGGTCTGCAGCAGGAATTGCGAGATGAACGGGCCCGTCCGATCGCCACGCGTGTCGCCCCGGAACAGGGTGCGCGGCGTGACGATGCCGTTCTCGCGCGGCCCACGATAGGCCGCGTATCTGGTGAGGTCGGCCGCCGCCACGGCGGCCAGCGGCGACTCCTCGAACTCGGTGAACGGCACGTCGCGCAGCAGGGCCATCCAGTACAGCTCCGCCATCTCGGCCGCGACCAGCCCGGAGTCCACCCGCGGCGCGGGCGGCACCACCAGCGCCTGTGGGTCCGGCCCGAGTAGGTCCAAGGCCAGCCCGCCCTGCGGCCCGAGTTGCTTGCGCGCGTTGCCGATGCCCTGCGGGATCCGGTCGAAGTCGGCCGGATGTCCGGTGCGCAGCGCGTGCCTCAGCATCCGGTACGCGGCCGGCTCGACCTCGCCCAACTCGTTGTGCGGCAAGCCTTTCGAGTAGACGGCCAGGAACGGGTAGTCGCTCTCCTCGCCGTTGTCCGGGTGCTCGGGCAGGTAGGTCGGATAGCCCAGTTCGGCGGCCTGCGAGCGCACCGCTCTGCCGTGCCGCACCCGCTGCGCGGGGTCCGGCGCCGGCTGCGTCGGGCCGATCCACCTGGCCGGTGCGGCGGGCCACCACCGCGCCACACCGTCGTCGCCGACACCATGTCGCGGCCGATTCCTCGGTGCGTCGCCGTTCGCGTGCTCCCCTAATATCGGAGCGTCGATGACACCCCGTTCAGCCGTAGCGAATTCCATTTCATCCCCCAGATATGTTGAATTGACGACCCATGTGGAATCGTCACACCGGCGAAGCCCCCCGCCTCGCCGAGATCGCACGCGCACCCCACACGATGACGCCGGCGGCGGGAACCGCGAATGCGAACACGCTGACACCCACCCACCCGAATTCGGGATAGATCAGCGAGGAAAGTCCGCTGCCCAGTGCGCCCGCGACGAAATAGAACGTCATGTACGCGGTGTTGATCCGGCTTCTCGCCTCCGGCCGCAGCGCGTAGATGACGCTCTGGTTGCTGATGTGCACCCCCTGGCACCCCATGTCCATCACGGCCACCCCGACGACCAGTGCGGCCAGCGAGTACTCGCCCAGCGCGATCAGCCCGAACGAGAGGGCCGTGGCGATCAGGAAGATCCCGGTACCCCGGTGCACCTTCCTCTTGTCCGCCAGCCGGCCGGCGAATCGGGCGGACAGCGCGCCAACTACGCCGACCAGCGCGAACAACCCGATCGCGCTGGTGCTCCAGCCGTAGTCCGGCCCGCCGAGCAGGAACGTCGAGCCGGTCCAGAACGCGTTGAACGCGGCGAAACACAAGCCGCCGTAGAGCATCCGCAGCCGCAGCTGGGGCTCCTCGCGCACGATCGTGACCACCGATCCGAGCAGCTCCCGGTACCGCATCGTGGCGCGCGGCGCGAGCACCGGCAGCCTCCGGTGCAGCAGCAGCGCGACCACCGCGGTGATCAGCGCGCCGAAGGCGAACACGGCACGCCAGTCGGCCGCGTCGGCGATCAGCCCGGACACCGTCCTGGAGATCAGCACGCCCACCAGCAGGCCGCTCATGACCGTGCTCACCACCCGGCCACGCTGGTCCGGCGGCGCCAGCTCCGCGGCGAACGGCACCAGTACCTGGACCGCGACGGAGGTCACCCCGACGATCGCGGCCGCCACGACGAACACCGCGTACCCCGATGCCACCGCCATCGTGACCATGCCGGCGACGTTGCAGATCAGCATCGGCATCAGCAGGCCGCGCCGCTCCAGCAGGTCGCCGAGCGGCACCAGGGTGGCCAGGCCGATCGCGTAGCCGATCTGGATCAGCGAGACGGCGAGCCCGATGGCCCGGTCCGACACGTGAAACGCCTCCGCGAGCGCGTGCTCCAGCGGCACCGCGTAGTACAGATTCGCCACGACGGTGCCCACCGCGACCGTCAACAAGATCAGTGTTGTGCGCCGCAAGGCAGGTGTGATCTGCGCAGGCGCGATTGCCAGTGCCATTGAGTCCCCCAACCACAACGTTGGGGTTGCACTTTAGCCGGGGCGATTCGGAACGTCAACGATCACGTTGGAGTTAGACTGACCGGGTGGCCTGGGACACCGAACAGACGCGCAGGAGGCTCAAGGAAGCGGCGACCGAGGAGTTCGCCGCCAACGGTCTCAACGGCACGACGGTGGAGCGCATCGCCCGCCGGGCCTCGGTGAACAAGGAGCGGCTCTACCACTACTTCGGCGACAAGGAGCAGCTCTACGCCGCGATCCTCAACGACGAACTGGTCCGGATCGCCGAGGCCGTTCAACTCCCCTCGGCCGAAGACATGGACGTCGGCGAGTTCGCCGGCCGGGTGTTCGACTACCACTCCAGCCACCCGCACCTGGCCCGGCTGCTGCACTGGGAGGGACTGTCCTACGCGGGCAAGATCCCGCTCCAGGAGAAGCGCACGCCGTACTACACGGCCAAGGTGGACGCCATCAAGGCGGCCCAGCGCGCCGGCGGGATCACCGACGAGCTGGACCCCGCCGATCTCGCCTTCATGCTGATCGCGCTCGCGGCGTGGTGGTTCGCCGTGCCGCAGGTCGTGCAGATGCTGACCGGACAGACCGGCGACGATCCGGCCGACCGCGCCAAACAGCGCGCCGCCGTGGTCATCGCGGCCCGCCGGCTCGCCCACGACCCACCCCGGTAAGCCACCGAGAAGCCGCTGTCCCGCGCCAGGGCTCTGCCGACCAACGCCGTGCCACCCGAAGCTTGACAACCGCGCCGGTGCCCGTTCGCGTACTTTAGCCCGCTAAAGTACGTCAGTCACCGAGAAAGCCCAGGTCAGCCGTGATCAACAGGTGACCGAGAACGTGAAGGTGGTGCACGTAGGGCGGCGCGCGGTGATGGGGCCACCTTCACGGGTCGCTCAGCGCGCTTTCAGACGACTCCGTCACGCACGGCCCGTGCGACGGCGAGCGTGCGGTTGGGGCAGTCGAGCTTGGCCAGGATGTTCGCGACCAGGCGTTTCGCGCCGTGCTCGGAGATGCGCAGCCGCCGGGCGATCTGCTTGTTGCTCAGGCCTTCCACGAGCAGCGCCAGCACCTGACGCTCGCGCGGTGTCAGGCGCGGCGCGGCGCTCGCCGCGGTCGCGCGCTGCCGCAGGATCGCCGGCAGCCACCGGGCCAGCCCCGAGGGCAGCGACGACGCGCCGTCCGTACCGCACAGCGCGTTGTGCAGGGCTCGTTCGTCCAGGTCGTCGACCCCGAGATAGCCGACACCGTCGAGCACCCAGCCCGGTTCGACCAGTTCGAGATCACCGTCGGCGACCAGCAGCAGGACTCTCATCCCGGCGCGCACGGCCGCGCGGAGATCGGCGACGGTCGCGCCGTCGACCTCGGCCAATCTGGCGATCAGGACACTCCGGCCGCGCGCCGTGTCGAGCCCGCCGCGCAGGTCACGCCGAGAGGCGACCTCGGTCATCCCCAGCGCGTCGAGCATCTTCTCCAGACCGCCGCGCAACAGGTCGTTGCGCATCGCGACGGTGATCGGAAGAGTGCTCGATCTGATGGCCGCGCGCCTGCCACTGCAAGTCATGGTCTTCCCCCAAAGCCCAGTTCCCCAGAGCCGAGGCCGAGCACGGCGCGCAAGCCGGTGTCCCCCACGCACCTCTGTCGCGTCCGCGTCGGCCTCGGATCTCCAACTCTACCGTTGGATGGCGCGTGAGAATACCCGAAAACGTCGGTAATTCCGTTTCTCGGCGTGCCGTTACAACTCCGGGCCTCGGCTGCGCAGGTCGTCGACCGTGGACATCGCGTCACGCAGTTCGTCCAGCCAGGACTCGGCGTGCTCGCCGACCAGCCGCACCGCCCAGGCCAGCGCCTCGGAACGAGAACGCGCGACACCGGCGTCCACCAGCGTGTCCAGCACCAGCCGCTCGGGCTGACGCAGCCGCGTCATCACCGGTACGGAGATCGTGGTGAACAGCTCCTCGGTCGAGCCGAGTTTCGCGCCCCACGCGACCTTGCGCTGGTAGCGGTGCTCGGCCTGGCGCGCGATCTCGATCCGCTCGTCCCGCGTCTGCTCGCGCCAGCGGCTGATCCGCCCGGACTCGGCGGCCGACCGCGCGGCCTCGTCGTCGAACTCGCCGGACAGTTCCGGCAGCTCGCCGACCAGGATGATCTCCTCCCGGTCGACCATCACGACCGGCGCGCCGGTGAACCACTCGTCCGGCAGCCGGCCCTCGAACCACGCCGCCGCGTCGTCCGCCGACGGCAGATCGGCCTGCTGCCATCCGCCCTTGCCCCGGCCTCGTCCGTGCCCGTGCCATCCTCGTCGCATCGCCATCTCCTCGATTACACGATTACATCGATACCGAAGCTACGCCGATTCTCGGTGACTGGCACGAGTGTTCGCTGGCGGTGGACAGGTCAGCGGCGCAGCGCCTCCGCCAGTTCGCCGGCCGTCCCGACCGGGCGGTCGCACACGTAACCCCGGCACACGTACGCCGCCGGGCCATCGTCCAGCAGCGGCCGGCCGGCCAGCAACGGCACACCGTCCGCGTCCGGCTCCCCGGCGAGCACGACCGCGCCGCCGTGCGCCCCCGCCACCGCCGACGCGCGCAGCTCGGCCGTGCGCGCGTCACCGGCGTCCCCGACCACGGCCACCTGCACCGGGCCGAGCGTCAGCGCCTCGGCGACGCTGAGCCAGTGCCCGGCGAACCGGGGCGCGCGGGAGATCAGCTGCCCCGCCCGCGCGACGGCCAGCTCGGCCGCCTCGCGGTACCGGCTCGCGGCGTCCGGCCCGGCCAGCACCGCGCCCAGCAGCAGCGCGCTCGCCACCGCCGACGCGCCGGACGGGCTGGCGTTGTCCCCCGGATCGGACGGCCGCCACACCAGCGCCTCGGCGTCCGCCGCCGTGTCGTGGAACGCGCCGGGCACCTCCGGGTCGGCGAAGGACTCCAGCGCGGTGTCCAGCAGCCCGAGGGCGGCGGCGAGCCAGCGCGGCGAGCCGGTCGCCTGGTGCAGCACGAGCAGGCCCTCGGCGAGGCACCCGTAGTCCTCGAGCACACTGGCCGCGTCGCCGACGACGCCGTCCTTGGAGGTGCGCCGCAGCCGGCCGTCCACGAGCTGGGTGTCCAGTACCGCCGCCGCGGCGCGCGCGGCCGCGATGGTCCACTGTGGACGGTCGAACGCGACGCCGGCCTCGGCCAGCGCGGCGATCGCCAGCCCGTTCCAGGCCGCCACCACCTTGTCGTCGCGGGCCGGCTGCGGGCGGGCGCGGCGGGCGCCGAACAGCCGCTCGCGCACCCGCGCGTAGCGCGTCTCGTCCTCCGGCGTGGCGAGCAGCCGCAGTGTGGAGGAGCCGTGCTCGAAGGTGCCTTCCTCGGTCACTCCGAACACCTCGGCCGCCCAGGCGCCGTCGTCCGCGCCGAGCACCTCGACCAGCTGCGCCGGCGTCCACGCGTAGGTGAGCCCCTCCACGCCGTCGGTGTCCGCGTCCAGTGACGCCGCGAACCCGCCGTCCACAGTGGACAGATCGCGGAGCAGGAACTCCGCGGTGCCCTCGGCCACCGAGCGCGCCAGCGCCGAACCGTTGAGCCGCCACAGATGTGTGTACACGCGCAGCAGCAATCCGTTGTCGTACAACATCTTCTCGAAGTGCGGCACCACCCAGGAGGCGTCCACCGAGTACCGGGCGAACCCGCCGCCGAGCTGGTCGTAGATTCCGCCGCGGGCCATCGCCTCGGCCGAACCGTCCACCATGGACAGTGCGGAGATCGAGCCGGTGCGCTCGTGGTGGCGCAGCAGGAACTCCAGCACCATCGACGGCGGGAACTTCGGCGCAGCACCGAATCCGCCGTTGCCGCGATCGTACTCGCCGAGCAGCGAGTCCACCACGCCGTCCAGCACCTCGTTGTCCACAGTGGACTCCTGCAGCGGCTTGGTCTGCTCGCGCAGGTGGCCGACGATCGCGGCGGCCGCCTCGTCCAGCTCAGACCGGCGGCTGGTCCACGCGTCGTGCACCGCGTCCATCAACTGGCGGAACGACGGCATGCCGGGGCGCGCCGCGGGCGGATAGTAGGTGCCACAGTGGAAAGGCTCGCCGTCGGCGGTGAGGAAGCAGGTCATCGGCCAGCCGCCGTGGCCGGTCATCGCCTGCGTCGCGGTCATGTAGACGGCGTCGACGTCCGGGCGCTCCTCGCGGTCCACCTTGATGTTCACGAACCGCGCGTTCATCACCTCGGCGGTGGCCGGGTCCTCGAACGACTCGTGCGCCATCACGTGGCACCAGTGGCAGGCCGCGTAGCCGACCGACAGCAGAACGGGCACATCACGTCGCCGCGCCTCGGCGAACGCCTCCTCGCCCCACGGCCACCAGTCCACCGGGTTGTCCGCGTGCTGCAGGAGATACGGGCTCGTCGCGTCAGCCAGGCGGTTGGTCATACCTCCAGCGTCCCAGCCGCTCGACTCTGACGTCGGTCGGGTGCGACTTTGCCGATACGGCAAGGAAAGTTGTCGATCTCGGCGTGCCGGCCGCAACCTGGGCGCACCGAAGACCGAGGAGGGAATCCCGATGACCAACCGCGTTCACCACGTCAGGGCCGGCGAGCTGGACGGCAACACCGCGATCAGCGGCGGCACGGTCGGCTCAAGGAAGCTCTGGATGGGCATGGTCGAGAACCCGCCCGGCAGCGCCACCGACAACCACCACCACGGCGACTCGGAGGCCGGGGTCTTCGTGGTCAGCGGACACCCGGTGTTCGTCTACCACGACGGCACGAAGGAGGTGCGGCTTCCCGGTGGGCCCGGCGACTTCTTCCTCGTCCCGCCGAACGTGCCGCACCGCGAGGAGAACCCGGATCCGAACGAGCCGGTCGTGGTCGTGATCGCGCGGACCACGCAGGAGCCGATCAAGGTCTCCCTGCCCGAGTTGTACCGGCTCGAGGCGAGCTGACGCGGGTCACCGGCTAGCGGCGCCCCCCCCCCCGCTGTTTCCTGGGGTGGCGTCGCGTCGGGGACCTGCGGATGCAGGGGCGCGATGTTCGCGACGGCGGCCAACATGTCAGCCATGCCGGACAGCACGACGCGGGTCTTCGCCAGTTCCTCGCGCAGTTCGTCGTGGCGCTCCCAGTTCCGCTCGTGGGTCGCCGGGTCCGTGCCCTCTGGGCGCTTGCTCTCCCAGGTCATCAGCGCCGGATGCCACCTGCTGAGCAGCGGCCGAAGCGCACCGTCGAGCACCCGCACGGCGACCTCGCCGAACACGACCTGCCCCGGATCGTGCGGTCGTGCCAAAGCTGGGCCGTACTTGCGCAGGATCGTCCTGGTGATCTCGAACATCGAGTAGAAACTGGTCAGCGCCTCCCGAACGAGCCCTTCGTTCGGGCGCAGCTCCACCACGGTGACGCGGGTGACCAGCTCGACGTAGAGTTCCCAGGCCGCCTTGACCTCGGCCTGGTCCGGCTCCCAGGTGCCGCTGATCTCGCCGAGGAACGGCAGCTTCAGCTTGACGGCGATCTGCTGTGGCCGTCCGCGCCTCCTCCCGCGACGCCTGCTCATGCGTGCTCCCCCCGTACCAGTGAGGCGAAATCGCCGATGTCGGCGAGCCGGTTCGCCAGCACGGTGAGGCGCGACTGGACGGCGGCCAGATCCGAGCGCATGCGCACCGCGTCGGGCCACGCGCGTTCGTGGCCCGCCATGTCTTGGCCGGCTCGGACGGCGTGCCACGCGCGCAGCGGACCCGCCCAGGTCAGCGTGAATCCGTCGAGCGTGTCGCCCACCTCGGCGATGATGGACAACACGTCATCCGGCTCGCCGGTCGGCCCTGGCACCAAGTAGTCGCCTGCGATCTCGGCCAGCCGTAGGGAGACCGCGTCGACACTGCGCAGTGCCTCGATCAGGGTTCCGGAGTCGTCGGGCAGCGCGACGACGGTGATCCGCGTCGCCAGCTCGACGTGCAACTGCCACGCGGCCTCCCGCTCGCCGTTGCGAGGGGGCGGGGCGATCTGACCAGTGGTTGCCACGGTGTCAATCGTAGGGATATCAGGTTCCGTCGCGCCTGTTGGCTACGGTGGATGGTTGATCGACTACGAGGGGGTGGTGGCCGTGGCGAGGTGGGACGTCTTTCTGAGCTACCGACGCACGGACGCGGCGCCGGCGGTGGCGCTCGCGCGCGGATTGGAGCGCGCCGGGCTGCGGGTGTTCTGGGACTCCAACGGCATCCGGCCGTTCCAGCCGATCTCCCCCGCCGTGCTCGGCGAGCTGGCGGAGTCCACCGCGATGGTCGTCTACTACTCGGCCGACTACCCGTCGAGCAACGCCTGTCAGGCCGAACTGACCGCCGCTTTCCTTGCGGCGCTTCGACTCGACGGGCCGGCGCGGCGCATCTTCGTGGTCAACCCCGAGGCCGGCGCCGACCACGTGCAGCCGGTCGAACTGCGCGACACCCGGCACGCCCGCGCGCCACGCAGCCCGGACAGCCTCACCGCCCTGTGCGCGAGGATCGCCGCCGAAGTCGCCGAGCTGGACGGCCCGCTCGGCGCGGTCCCGACGGCCAGCGGCGCGGCGACGTTCGTCGGGCGGTTCACCGAGCTGTGGCGGCTGCACGCGCTGCTGCATCCGGAGGTCGCGGCGATGACCGCGCCGGGCTCGGGCGCGCCGGTGGTGTTGCTGCACGGGCTGGCCGGCATCGGCAAGACGGCGCTGGCCGCCGAGTACGCGCGCCGGTTCGCGTCGCTGTTCCCCGGCGGGATCCTGTTGCGGCACAACGACTTCACGGTGCCCGAGGGCTCGGGTGAGCGGCTGGTGATCATCGAGGGCGCGGCGCCACCGGCTGGCGCGCTCGCCGAGTTGGCCGGGCACGCACGGGTCGTGGTGATCAGCCGGGAGCGGACCGACCTCGGGATGGGCTCACGACTCGCATTGGACGGACTGTCCACGGAGGACGGGATGGAACTCCTCGGTGCGAGTTCCACCGACATCGTGGAGGCGGTGGGCGGCCACCCGCTGGCCCTGCGTGAACTCGCCGGTGATGTCGAGACCTCGCATCACACCCTGCTGCGCACTCCGGCCGAGGCGCTGCCGACGACGACCGTACTGCTGCGGGAATCGTTGGCGCGCAACGACTCCCGAGACTGGGACGTGCTGCGCGCACTGGCCGCGGTGGCACCGGCCGCACTGGCCACTGGCGTGTTGAGCGCCGACACCACGGTAACGCGGTTGCATCGGCGATCACTGGTACGCACCGTGGACGCGACCAGAATCGCCGCACATCCGCTGGTCGCGCTGCTGCTCGGTGCGATCGACCCGGATCCGAGCCGCGCGGCGGCCGTCCGGGCGACCACGTTGCGCACGGTCCTCGCCGACCCTCGACCATCTACATCGGACAGACGAGCGGTCGAGGAGCGCAAGACGGCGTGGCGACTCCAGGTCGAGCTTGCCCGACGCCTCGCCACCGCACGACTGTCCGAACAGGACGTTCCGCTCGCCGACACCGTGGCCGCCCTGCACACGCTGTTCCTGCGCGCCCGGGCGCTCATGCGCGACGCCGAACCGCCGGCTGGGGAAGGATCCGTGCCCGAACTGGCGCTACGGATCCACACCCACCTGCGACCGGTGTTGTCCCGCTGGCATCCACTGCTCGACGGACACCACGCGACCCGCCCTCAGCACGTCGATCCACGATCGCACGAACGCGCGTGGGCGCATCACGCCGACCTCCGCGCCAGCCTCCGAGACCTGCGCGAGCCGCTGACCGGCGTGCTCGCCGAGCTGGCGGTGATCACTGGATCACCGCACGGGCTCAGCTGATCACTGGAAGGCGAAGGTGCCGGAGCCGGCCCAGTCCAGCGCGAACGCCGGCAGGACACCGAGTACCAGAGTCGCGATCACGCCCAGGGTGATCGACGCCGTGGTGAACGCGCCCGGCACGGTCACCGACGGTCCGTCGGCCGCCGGCTCACTGAAGTACATCAGCACGATCACCCGCAGGTAGAAGAACGCGGCCACCGCGCTCGCGATCAGCGCGATCACGACCAGCGGCGCCATCCCGTCCTGCAGCGCGGCGGAGAAGATCACGAACTTGCCGACGAACCCGGAGGTCAGCGGAATCCCGGCGAGCGCGAGCAGGATGAAGGTGAACACCGCCGCGGTCACCGGGGAGCGCTTGGCCAGCCCCGCCCACTGCGACAGGTGCGTCGCCTCGCCGTCGGCGTTACGCACCAACGAGATCACGCCGAACGCGGCCAGCGTGGTGAAGCCGTAGGTGAGCAGGTAGAACAGCGTCCCGGACAGGCCCTGGTCGGTCAGCGCGATCGAGCCGATCAGGAGGAATCCGGCGTGCGCGATGGACGAGTAGGCGATCATGCGCTTCACGTCGGTCTGCGTGAGACCGAGCACCGCGCCGATCACCATCGACACGATCGCCACGCCCCACAGCACCCCGCGCCACTCCCACGACGTCGACTCGAAGCCGACCTGGAGCACGCGCAGCATCCCGCCGAACGCGGCCACCTTGGTGCACGCGGCCATGAACGCGGTGATCGGCGTGGGCGCGCCCTGGTAGACGTCCGGCGTCCAGGTGTGGAACGGGCCGACCGACGCCTTGAACAGCAGGCCGACCACGAGCAGCCCGAGCCCGCCGAACAGCAGCGCGTCGGAGCGGTCGGTGCCGGCCGCCGCGTTGGAGATGTCGGCCAGCTTGACCGAGCCGGCGTACCCGTACAGCAGAGCCAGCCCGTACAGGAAGAACGCCGAGGCGAACGCGCCGAGCAGGAAGTACTTGACCGCCGCCTCCTGCGACAGCAACCGCCGCCGCCGGGCCAGCCCGCACATCAGGTACAGCGGCAGCGACAGCACCTCGAGCGCGATGAACATGGTCAGCAGGTCGTTCGCCGAGGTGAAGACCATCATGCCGCCGAGCGCGAACAGCGTCAGCGGGAACACCTCGGTCTGCATACCCGTACCGGCGACCTGTGCGCGGTCCTGGATCGTGCCGGGACGGATCGCCGCCTCGGCCACGAACGCGCCACCCGGCTCCACCGAGCGGTCCGCGATCAGCAGCAGCGCGCCGAGCGTCAGCACCAGCAGCGTGCCCCAGAGGAACAGCGCCGGCCGGTCCACGGCGAGCGTGCCGGCCAGTGTGATCACGCCGTTCTTCGGTGTGGACTCGTCACCGAGGTACACCGCCATGGCGATGCCCGCACCGGCGAGCGTCGCCAGCGACAGCACGACCTGGACGGGCCAGCGCTGGTGCTTGGGCAGGAACGCCTCGACGAGCACGCCGACGCAGGCCGCGCCCAGCACGATCAGCACCGGCATGATCGCGCCGTAGTCGATGGCCGGAGCGCTGAGCTTGTCAGCGGGCGGTACGGGCTGAGCGGTGAGAACCGTTGCGAGCATTGATGCTCCAGTCACCTCAGTTGCCTCCCAACGGGATGACGGAGTGCAGGGTGGCCTCCACCGACGGCCCGATCACGTCCAGGATCGGAGCCGGGTAGAAGCCGAGCACGATGATCAGCACCACCAGCGGGGTGAGCACCGCGATCTCACGCGCGTCCAGGTCCTTGATCCCTTGGCGGGTGGCGGTTTCCGGTGCCGCCACCGCACCGGGACCCTTGAGCGCGCCGAGCAGCGCGTCGCCGCGCACCGGCCCGTGCATGATCCGCTGGTAGGCCCAGAGCACGTACAGCGCGGCCAGGATCATGCCGATCGTGGCGAGGATCGCGAACACCGGCCGACTCGGGTAGGCGCCGATCAGCACCAGGAACTCCGATACGAAGGAATTGGTGCCTGGCAACGACAAACCAGCCAAACCGGCGACGAGGAACAGCCCGCCGAGCAGTGGCGTCAGCTTCGCCATACCGCCGTAGTCGGAGATCAGCGTGGAGCCGCCGCGCGCGATCACCATGCCCACGACCAGGAACAGCATGCCGGTGGAGAGGCCGTGGTTGAACATGTAGAGCACCGCGCCGGACACCGACTGCGAGCTGAACGCGAAGATCCCGACCGCGATGAAGCCGAAGTGCGCGATCGAGGTGTAGGCGACGAACCGCTTCATGTCGTTCTGCCCGGTGGCCAGCAGCGCGCCGTAGAGCAGACCGGCCACACCGAGCACCAGCACGAGTGGCGCCAAGTCTTTGCTGGCCGCCGGGAACATCGGCAGGCAGTAGCGCAGGAACCCGTAGGTGCCGATCTTGTCCAGGATGCCGACCAGCAGCACGCCGACGCCGACCGGCGCCTCCGCGGCCGCGTCCGGCAGCCAGGTGTGCAGCGGCACCAGCGGCGCCTTGATCGCGAACGCCACGAAAAAGCCGAGGAACAGCCACGTCTGCGTGGCCTGCGACTCCTGCGAGATGACCGTGGTCAGCGTGGCCCAGTCCAGCGTGCCGCTGCCGAGCTTGTCGCCGGAGACCACGTACAGCCCGATCACCGAGCCGAGCATGATCAGCCCGCCGAGCAGCGAGTACAGGAAGAACTTGACCGCCGCGTACTGCCGGCGCGGGCCGCCGAAGCGTCCGATCAGGAAGTACATCGGGACCAGCACGGCCTCGAAGAACACGTAGAACAGGAACACGTCGGTCGCGGCGAACACGCCGATCATGCCGGCCTGCATGACCAGCAGCAGCGCGTAGAACCCGCCGACCGAGCGGCCCTCGGGCAGCTTGTCCGCCCACGAGCTGCCGATCACGATCGGCATCAGCAGCCCGATCAGCGCGATCATGACCAGCGAGATGCCGTCAACGCCGAGCGCCAGGTGCACGCCGAAGTTCGGGATCCAGTCCATCGACGAGGACAGCTGGATACGCGAGCCGGCCGGGTCGTAGGCGATCCAGGTCGGGATCACCAGCACGAACTCGAGCAGCGCGATGCCGAGTGCGGCGAGCTTGGCCGTCTTGGCGTCGCGCAGGAACGCCACCGCGATGCCGCCGAGCAGCGGCACCAACAGCAGCAGCCACAGCAGGAACGACGCCGACGGCGACGTGGTCACCGCGGGAACGACCGGGGCTGTGTTCATGCGAACCTCACCGCCAACAGGGCCGCGATCAACAGGATCGAGCCGCCGAGCATGGACAGCGCGTAGGACCGCACGAATCCGGTCTGCGCCCGTCGCAGTCGTCCAGAGCTACCGCCGAGCAACGCGGCCGTGCCGTTCACCAGTCCGTCCACCCACTTGTTGTCGATGTAGACCAGCGCTCGGGTGAGCCAGGTGCCGGGCCGCGCGATCAGCAGCTCGTTGAAGTGGTTGCCGTACAGGTCGGCCCGCGCGGCACGCACCGGGAACGGCACCGGCTCCGGCTTCGACAGCGGCACCCGTTTGCGGCCGACGAAGAGCCACGCCAGCAGCACGCCGAGGAGCGACAGCCCGACGGTCAGCCAGGGCACCACGGCGTGCGGGATCACGTGGTGGTGCGACTCTTCCAGCACGCCGACCGTGGGTGCGAGCCACTCGGTGAACGTGTCGCCGATCGCGAAGAACGCGCCGGCGCCGACCGAGCCGACCGCCAGGACGATCATCGGGATCGTCATCACCGACGGCGACTCGTGCGGGTGGAACTCGCGCCCGTCCGAGGACTTGATGTCCTTCCAGCGCTTCTCGCCGAAGAACGTCATCAGCACCAGGCGGGTCATGTAGAACGCGGTGAGAGCGGCGCCGAGCAGCGCCGCGCCGCCGAACACCCAGGCGCGCCAGGTCTCGTCCTGGCCGAGCGCCGCCTCGATGATCGCGTCCTTGGAGAAGAAGCCGGAGAACGGCGGAACACCAATCAGCGCAAGGTATCCGAGGCCGAACGTGACAAACGTGACCGGCATGATCCGCGCCAGCCCGCCGTACTTGCGCATGTCGACCTCGTCGTTCATGGCGTGCATGACCGACCCGGCGCCGAGGAACAGCCCCGCCTTGAAGAACCCGTGCGTGAGCAGGTGCATGATGCCCAGCGCGTAGCCGAACGGCCCGAGGCCGACCGCGAGGATCATGTAGCCGATCTGGCTGACCGTCGAGTACGCGAGCACCTTCTTGATGTCGTCGTACGCGCAGCCGATGACGCACCCGATCACCAATGTCACCGCACCGATGATCACCACGACCAGGCGGCCGTCCGGGCTCGCCGTGTAGATCGGGTTCGAGCGGGCGATCAGGTACACGCCCGCGGTCACCATGGTCGCGGCGTGGATCAGGGCGGAGACCGGGGTCGGGCCCTCCATCGCGTCGGGCAACCACGCCTGCAGCGGGAACTGGCCGGACTTGCCGCACGCGCCCAGGAGCAGCAGCAGGGTCAGGGCGACCAGCTCGCCGGAGGAGAAGGCGCCGTTCGCCACGCCGTCGAACACCGCCGTGTACTGGGTGCTGCCGACGACCTTGAACATGATGAAGATCGCGATGGCCAGGCCGACGTCG
Organism: Herbihabitans rhizosphaerae; assembly: GCF_004216555.1. Taxonomy (GTDB): domain Bacteria; phylum Actinomycetota; class Actinomycetes; order Mycobacteriales; family Pseudonocardiaceae; genus Herbihabitans; species Herbihabitans rhizosphaerae. Next base: position 316,940 of record NZ_SGWQ01000001.1, read on the forward strand.
CCGACCCGGTTCATCAGGAACGCCTTCTTCGCCGCGGTGGCCGCGGACGGGCGATCGGTGTACCACCCGATCAGCAGGTACGACGCCAGACCGACGCCCTCCCAGCCGAGGTACAGGGTCACGAACCCGTTGCCCAGCACCAGAATCAGCATCGCGGCGACGAACAGGTTGAAGTACCCGAAGAACCGCCTGCGGTCGTTCTCGCCCGGCTCGTGGGCCATGTAGCCGATCGAGTAGACGTGGATCAGGAAACCCACGCCGGTGATCAGCAGCAGGAACGTGATCGACAGCGGGTCGATCCGCAGGCCGAAGTCGACCTGGAGCTGATCGACCGGGATCCAGGAGAACAGGCTCACCTCGGAGGTGCGCGCCGCCTCCTCCTGGCCGGTCGTGGAGAAGAACAGGATCAGGCCGTACACGAACGACGCGGCGATGGTCGCGCAGCCGAGCAGGTGGCCCCACGCGTTGGTGCGCTTGCCGCCGACCAGCAGGATCAGCGCGCCGAGCAGCGGGAACGCGACCACCAGCCACGCCGCGCCGGCCACCCCGCTCGCCTCCTGCACTTGTGAAGCGAGAGCTGTTGTGTGCACCAGTTCTCCCTCAGTACTTCAGCAGGTTGGAGTCGTCGACGCTTGCCGACCGGCGGGTACGGAAGATCGACATGATGATCGCCAGCCCGACCACGACCTCGGCCGCGGCGACCACCATCACGAAGAACGCCATCACCTGGCCGTCGAGCTTCCCGTTGATCCGGGAGAACGTGACCAGGGTCAGGTTCACCGCGTTCAGCATCAGCTCGATGCACATGAACACGACGATCGCGTTGCGGCGCACCAGGACGCCGACCGCGCCGATGGAGAACAGCAGCGCGGACAGCAGCAGGTAGTACGTCGGGGTCACCGCGTCTCCTCCGTGTCCTCAGTGTTCTTGGTGTCCGTTGTGGACGTGTCCTTTGTGGACGGTGTGAGTGCGTGTGCGTCCGGCCCAGGTTCGGTACCCGCGACCGACTTGATCTCGTCGGAGAACGTCTCGCTCGCGGTGGAGTCGATCAGCCGGGACAGCGACTCCGGCGCGACCGAGCCGTCCGGCAGCAGCGCCGGGGTGGCCACCGAGTTGGCCGTGGCGAACACACCGGGACCGGGCAGCGGCGACGGGCGCTCGTACTCGCCGCGGAACCGCGCCTCGACGAGTTCCTTCTGCGTGCGCTTCATGCCCTTCTCGTGCCGGTTCAGGTAGCCGAGCACCATCGCGCCCATCGCGGCGGTGATCAGCAGCGCGGAGGTCAGCTCGAACGGGAACAGGTACTCGGTGAAGATCGACTTGCCGAGGTTGTTCACGTTGGCGCCGCCGGCGTTCTGCTGCTGCAGGTTCTCCACCGGCACGTCGGTCAGCGAGCGGGACACCGCGCCGACGATCAGGCCGGCGATGCCGATGCCGAGCACGGTCGCCCAGAGTCGTTGCCCTCGAAGGACTTCGACCACCGAGTCCGACGAGTCCCGGCCGACCAGCATCAGCACGAACAGGAACAGCATCATCACCGCGCCGGTGTAGACGATGATCTGCACGAAGCCGAGGAACGGCGCCTGCTGCACCATGTACATCACGCCGAGGCTGAGCATCGTCAGCACCAGCCACAGCGCGGAGTGCACGGCGTTGCGCGCGAAGATCATTCCCAGCGCACCGGCGAGCGCGACCGGGCCGAGCACCCAGAACGCGATCGCCTCTCCGGTGGAGACCTCGGCGGCGGCAGCGGCGAGCACTGCACTCATCGGCGAACCCCCCACTCGGTTTGATGGTCTTCAAGAGCCACAAACGGGGGGGTTTGCTGGTCTTGAAGACCTACAAACCTGGTGACAGTGGTCATTTGACCTCCTCCCCCACGGGATCCGGCACACCAGGGCGCTTGGCCAGCTCGGGGCCGTCCACGTAGTAGTCCTGCTCGCTCTCGCCGAGCCGCATCGGGTGCGGCGGCTGCTCCATGCCGGGCAGCAGCGGGGCGAGCAGGTCCTCCTTGGTGTAGATCAGGTCCTGCCGGTTGTCGTCGGCGATCTCGTACTCGTTGGTCATGGTCAACGAGCGGGTCGGGCAGGCCTCGATGCACAGGCCGCAGCCGATGCACCGCAGGTAGTTGATCTGATAGTCCATGCCGTAGCGCTCACCGGGCGAGTAGCGCTCGTCCTCGGTGTTGTCGCCGCCCTCGACGAAGATCGCGTCGGCCGGGCAGGCCCAGGCGCACAGCTCGCACCCGACGCACTTCTCCAGGCCGTCCGGGTGCCGGTTGAGCTGGTGCCGGCCGTGGTACCTGGCCGCGGCGGGCGCACCGATCTCCGGGTACTCCTCGGTCACCACCTTCTTGAACATCGTCGAGAAGGTGACGCCGAATCCCTTGAGGGGATCGAACATTCCCATTACTCGGACTCCTTATCTGGAGTGTCCGAAGTGGACTGTCCAGCGGGGACGGCGGCCGGCTTTCTGGCCACCTTCGCCTCACTGAGCGAGCGCCGTTTCGGCGGCTTGGGCACCTCGAGATCCAGCGGCGGCACCGGATGCCCGCCGCCGGTGACCGGCACCAGGTACTCGTCCTCGGCGCGGGCGCGCTTGTCCGGGATCAGCATCGCGACCGCGATCAGCACCAGCAGCGCCACACCGCCGAAGACCAGGATCTGCGAGGTGGAGATGTTCGGCTCGTTGCGGAACGCGCGGATGCCGGCGATCACCACGATCCAGACCAGGCTGACCGGCACCAGGACCTTCCACCCGAGCCGCATGAACTGGTCGTAGCGCATCCTGGGCAGGGTGCCGCGCAGCCAGACGAACACGAACAGCAGCAGCATCGTCTTGCCCATGAACCACAGCACCGGCCACCAGCCGGTGTTGAGGTAGTTGTCGCCGATCAGCGAGATCGGCCAGGGCGCCATGTACCCGCCGAGGAACAGCGTCGTCGCGAACATCGAGACGATCACCATGTTCGTGTACTCCGCGAGGAAGAACATGGCGAACTTCATCGAGCTGTACTCGGTGTGGAACCCGCCGACCAGCTCCGACTCCGCCTCCGGCAGGTCGAACGGCGCGCGGTTGGTCTCGCCGACCATGGAGATCAGGTAGATCACGAAGCTCGGGATCAGCAGGTAGAAGTACCAGCCGTCCCGTTGCGCGTCGACGATGTCGCCGGTGGACAGCGAGTGCGAGTAGAGGATCACGCCGACGATCGACAGGCCCATCGCGATCTCGTAGGAGATCACCTGCGCCGCCGAGCGCAGGCCGCCGAGCAGCGGGTACGCCGAGCCGGACGCCCAGCCGGCGAGCACGATGCCGTACACGCCCAGCGACGAGCAGGCCAGGATCACCAGCGCGCCGACCGGCAGGTCGACCAGCTGCAGCACGGTCTGCTCACCGAAGATCGACACCTGCGGGCCGAACGGGATCACCGAGAACGCCAGGAACGACGGGATCACCGAGACGATCGGAGCCAGGAAGTACACCTTCCGGTCCGCCGTCGTCGGGATGATCTGCTCCTTGAACGGGAGCTTGATCGCGTCGGCGATGCTCTGCAGCAGACCCCACGGGCCGACCCGGTTCGGGCCCGGCCGGTGCTGCATCCACGCGACGACCTTGCGCTCGAAGATGACCATGAACATGGTCATCAGCGGCCCGATCAGCAGCAGCACGACCGCCTTGATCAGGATCAGCCAGAGCGGGTCGTCCGCGAGCAGTTCCGCGCGGGTCATGACGCCTCCCCACGGGCGAGGGTGACGATATCGCCGTGGCCGGCGCCGAGGGTGGCGCGCACGGTCGAGTCACCGGAGTCGGCCGGCAGCCAGACCACGCCGTCGGGCAGGTCGGCGTGCACGACCGGCAGCGTGATCGAACCGCGGGCGGTGGACACGGTCGCCGTGCCGTTCAGGCCCAGCGCCCGCGCCGTGGACTCGGAAACCCGTGCCACGACAGGGCGTGCGGTGCCGGCAAGGGCAGGCTCGTCGTCCTGCATGGAGCCGTTGTCCAGCAACTGCCGCCAGGTGGCCAGCAGCGCCGACGGCCCGCCGAGCGAGCTGGGCACCTGTGCCGCCGGCACCTCCAGCATGCTCGGCCGCGAGCCGTTCGCGCTGGAATCATTCACGCTGGGCAGCCTGGCGAAGTCGCCGGCCGCGGATGCCGGGGTCTGGGTGAACAGGTCGACGTCCATCTCCACGGCCAGCGTGTCCAGCACCCGGCCGTCCGGCAGCGCGCCGGTGCCCTCCAGCGTGGTACCGAACTCGCGGCGGCGGCCCTCCCAGTTGAGGTAGCTGCCGGCCTTCTCCACCGACGGCGCGATCGGCAGGACCACGTGCGCGTAGTCGTGCACGGCGGACCGGCGCAGTTCGAGGGAGACGATGAAACCGTTGCCGGACAAGGTTTCCAGCGCCTCGCGGGCCAGTGCCGGGTCGGGCAGGTCGTTCGGGTCGACGCCGCCGACCACCAGGCCGGACAGCTTGCCGTTGGACGCGGCGGCGAGGATCGCGGAGGTGTCGCGGCCGGGCTCGGCGGGCAGCGTTCCCTCGTCCACGCCCCACGCGCGCTCGATCTCCGCGCGGGCGGCCGCGTCGGTGACCGGGTGGCCGCCGGGCAGCAGCGTCGGCAGCGCGCCGGCCTCCAGCGCACCGCGCTCGCCGGCGCGGCGCGGGATCCAGGCGAGCTTGGCGCCGGTCTCCGCGGACAGCTTGGTCAGCGCGGAGAACAGGCCCGGCACCTGTGCTGCCCGCTCGCCGAAGACGATCACCGCGCCGTTCTTGCGCAGTGCCTCGACGACGTCCGGCGCGTGTGTGGCCAGGCCCTCGATCGCGGCCGCCTCGCCGCCCGGCTGGCAGGCCAGCAGCGACGCGGAGGTCTTGGTCACGCTGGTGGTCGTCCACTGTCCGATGTGGAACACCGCGGTGTTGTTCTTGCGGGCGGCCTTGCGCAGCCGCAGGAACACGATCGGCGCTTCCTCCTCCGGCTCGAAGGCCACGGTGAGTACGGCGGGCGCGTTCTCGATCGCGGTGAAGGTGACGCCGTTCTCCGGTGTCGTGCCGACCACCGAGGACGCCAGGAAGGACAGCTCCTCGTCCGAGTGCGCCCGCGCGCGGAAGTCGATGTCGTTGGTGCGCAAGGCGATCCGCGCGAACTTGGCGTAGGCGTAGGCGTCCTCGACGGTCAGCCGGCCGCCGGTGAGCACGCCGGCGCCCTTCGCGTCGCGCGCCGTGGCCAGCCCGTCGGCCGCCATCCGCAGCGCCTCGGTCCAGGACGACTCGACCAGCTCACCGGTGGCCTTGTCGCGCACCAGCGGGCGGGTGATCCGGTCGGCCGCGGTGGCGTACCGGAACGCGAACCGGCCCTTGTCGCAGATCCACTCCTCGTTGACCTCGGGGTCGTTGCCGGCGAGCTTGCGCTGCACCTTGCCGCGCCGCCAGTCGGTGCGCTCCGCGCAGCCGGAGGAGCAGTGCTCGCACACGCTCGGCGTGGACACCAGGTCGAACGGACGGGAGCGAAAGCGGTACTGGGCGCTGGTGAGCGCGCCGACCGGGCAGATCTGGATCGTGTTGCCGGAGAAGTAGCTGGCGAACTCCTTGCCCTCACTGGTCTTGTTGAGCGCTGTGATCTCGGAGGTCGCCTCCGTGCCCACCTGCTGGTCGGCGCCGCGCTCCAGCAGCTCGATGAACGGGTCGCCGGCGATCTGCGCGGAGAACCGGGTGCAGCGCTGGCACAGCACGCACCGCTCGCGGTCCAGCAGCACCTGCGTGGACACGTTGATCGGTTTGGGGAAGGTGCGCTTGACGTCCACGAACCGGGAGTCCGCGCGGCCGTGCGCGAGCGCCTGGTTCTGCAGCGGGCACTCGCCGCCCTTGTCGCAGATCGGGCAGTCCAGCGGGTGGTTGATCAGCAGCAGCTCCATCACGCCCTGCTGCGCCTTGTCGGCGACCTTCGACGTCCGCTGGGTGCGCACGACCATGCCGTCGGCGACCGTCATCGTGCAGGACGCCTGCGGCTTCGGCATCGGCCGGCCGCCCATCTCCACCTCGACCAGGCACTGGCGGCACGCGCCCGCCGGGTCCAGCAGCGGGTGGTCGCAGAAGCGCGGGATCACGATGCCCAGCCGCTCGGCCGTGCGGATGATCAGCTCGCCCTTCGGCGCGACGACCTCGACGTCGTCGATCACCAGCGTGACGTGCCCCTCGGGCACCTCCAGCTTCTTCGGCTCCTGTACCGCTGTCATGCCTGCGCTCCTGCCAACGCTGGGGCGGCCTTCTGCTTGTCGCACAAGGCGAGGAACTCGTCCCTGAAGTACTGGATGCCAGAGGTGATCGGGCTGACCGCACCGTCGCCGAGCGCGCAGAACGAGCGGCCGAGCACGTTGTCGCACACGTCCAGCAGCGTGTCGATGTCGGCCTCGGTGCCGTTGCCGGCGACCATGCGCTCCAGGATCTGGGTCAGCCAGTAGGTGCCCTCGCGGCACGGGGTGCACTTGCCGCAGGACTCGTGCTTGTAGAACTGCGTCCACTTCATCACGGCCCAGGGCACGGACACCGTCTCGTTGAAGACCTGTACGGCGGTGGTGCCGAGCATCGAGCCGGCCTCGGCCGCGCCCTCGAAGTCCAGCGGCACGTCCAGGTGCTCGGCGGTGAACATCGGCGTGGACGACCCGCCGGGAGTCCAGAACTTCAGCGGGATGCCGTCCTTCATGCCGCCGGCCAGCTCCAGCAGGTCGCGCAGGGTGGTGCCCAGCGGCGCCTCGTACTGGCCGGGCTTCTCCACGTGTCCGGAGATCGAGTAGATCTTCGGGCCGGGCGACTTCTCCGTGCCCATCTCGCGGAACCAGTCCGAGCCGCCGTTCACGATGAACGGCACGGACGCGATCGTCTCCACGTTGTTCACCGTGGTCGGCGCGGCGTAAAGCCCTGCGGCGGCGGGGAAAGGCGGCTTCAGGCGCGGCTGGCCGCGGCGGCCCTCCAGCGAGTCGAGCAGTGCCGTCTCCTCGCCGCAGATGTACGCGCCCGCACCCGGGTGCACCACGATGTCGAGATCGAATCCGGAGTCCAGGATGTTCTTGCCGAGGTAGCCGGCCTGGTAGGCCTCGCGGACCGCGGCGTTGAGGCGGCGGATGCAGTGCAGCGCCTCGCCGCGCACGTAGATGAAGCAGTGGTGCGCCCGCATGGCGTAGGACGCGATGACGCAGCCCTCGATCAGCGAGTGCGGGTCGGCCATCATCAGCGGGATGTCCTTGCACGTGCCCGGCTCGCCCTCGTCGGCGTTGATCACCAGGTAGTGCGGCTTGTCCTCGTTGGGCGGCATGAACGACCACTTCACGCCGGCCGGGAAGCCGGCGCCGCCGCGTCCGCGCAGCCCGGAGTCCTTGACCAACTGCACAAGCTGTTCCGGGGATGCCTTGAGCGCCTTGGGAAGCGCGGTGTATCCCTCGAGCTTGGTGTAGGTGTCCAACGTCCAGGACCTCGGCGACAGCCAGGTCTTGGTGAGCACCGGGGTGACCGGCGCCGGCTTACGCGGTTCGGTCATTTCTTCTGCACCTCCGGCATCGCGACCTTCGCCGGCATGGCGGGTGCGGTCCACCCGTTGTCGGCGGCCATCCTCGCGCCGCGCACGGTCTCCTCGGCGGCCGTCGGAGCGTCCACAGTGGACCGGTAGGTCTCCTCGTCCTCGGGGAAGAACCCGGCCAGCTCCAGCTCGGCGGTCTTGAAGTCACGCAGCGGGGCGCCGCGTGTCGGGGCCGGCTTGTCGCCGGCACGCAGCGCGTCCACCAGCTCGACGGCCTTGTCCTCGGTGAGGTTGTCGTAGTACTCGTAGTTCACCTGCAGCACCGGACCGAGGTCGCAGGCCGCGAGGCACTCCGCGTGCTCCAGCGTCACCGAGCCGGATTCCCCAGGCGTGCCAACGGTTTCCTCGTGCCCGAGCGGCTTGCCGTCAGGGGTATCGCTGCCCAGGTGCTCCTTGAGCCGCGTGTAGATCGCGTCCCCGCCGAGTGCCGCGCACAGCGTGTTGGTGCACACGCTGACCAGGTGCTCGCCGCACGGCTTGCGCTTGTACATCGTGTAGAACGTGGCCACCGCGCTCACCTCGGCGGTGGACAGGTCCAGCTTCTGCGCGCAGAACGCGATGCCCGCCTGCGACACGAAGCCCTGCACCGACTGGACCAGGTGCAGCATCGGCAGCAGCGCGGAACGGGCCTGCGGGTAGCGGGCGATGATCGCCTCGGCCCGCTCGTGCGTCTGGGTGTCGAACACGTCGGTCACCGGTCGCAACCTCCCATGACGGGATCGAGTGAGGCCACCGCGGCGATCACGTCGGCGACCATGCCGCCCTCGGACATCGCCGGCATCCCTTGCAGGTTCACGAAACTGGGCTCGCGCACGTGCACGCGCATCGGGCGGGTGCCACCGTCGGACACCAGGTGGTAGCCGAGCTCGCCGCGCGGCGACTCCACCGGCACGTACACCTGGCCCGGCGGCACGTGGAAGCCCTCGGTCACCAGCTTGAAGTGGTGGATCAGCGACTCCATCGACTGGCCCATGATCTTGCGGACGTGCTCCAGCGAGTTGCCCATGCCGTCCGATCCGATGGACAGCTTCGCCGGCCAGGCGATCTTCTGGTCCTCGATCATCACCGGGCCCGGCTCCAGCTTGTCCAGCGTCTGCTCGATGATCCGCAGCGACTGGTGCATCTCCTCCACCCGCAGCAGGTAGCGCGCGTACGCGTCGGCCGCGGTCGAGGTCGGAACCTCGAAGTCGTACTCCTCGTAGCCGCAGTACGGCTCCTGCTTGCGCAGGTCCCAGCCGAGACCGGCCGAGCGCAGCACCGGGCCGGTGATGCCGAGTGCCAGGCACGCGTCCACCGGCAGGTAGCCGACGCCGATCAGCCGGTTCTTCCAGATCGGCTGGCCGGTGAGCAGCTTGTCGTAGTCGGGCAGCCGGGAGCGCATCACCTTGAGGAAGTCGCGCACCTTCTGGTCGTAGTCCTCCGGCAGGTCCTGCGCCACACCGCCGGGGCGGATGAACGCGTGGTTCATGCGCAGCCCGGTCAGGTCCTCCAGCAGGTGCAGCACCTCCTCGCGCTCGCGGAAGCCCGCGGTCATCGCGGTGAGCGCGCCCAACTCCATGCCGCCGGTGGCCAGCGCCACCAGGTGCGAGCTGATCCGGTTCAGCTCCATCAGCATCACGCGGATGATCGTGGCGCGGCGCGGAATCTGGTCGGTGACGCCCAGCAGCTTCTCGGTGGCCAGGCAGTAGGCGGCCTCGTTGTGCAGCGGCGCCAGGTAGTCCATCCGCGTCACGAACGTGACGCCCTGGGTCCAGGTGCGGTACTCGCAGTTCTTCTCGATGCCGGTGTGCAGGTAGCCGATCACCGAGCGGGCCTGCGTGACCGTCTCGCCCTCCAGCTCCAGCACGAGCCGGAGCACGCCGTGCGTGGACGGGTGCTGCGGGCCGAGGTTGATCACGATCCGCTCGTCGGAGATCGCGTCCTCGAGCACGTCGTCCCAGTCGCCACCGGTGACCGTGTAGACGCGGCCCTCGGTGGTCTTCCGTTCTTCCGCGGCGTACGGGTCCGCTTCCGTAGTCACGAGTACGACCTCCTCTGATCAGGCGGAGGAATCTCGGCGCCCTTGTACTCGACGGGGATGCCGCCGAGCGGGTAGTCCTTGCGCTGCGGGTGGCCGTCCCAGTCGTCCGGCATCAGGATCCGGGTGAGCGCGGGGTGGCCGTCGTAGACGATGCCGAACATGTCGTAGGCCTCGCGCTCCTGCCAGTCGGCGGTCGGGTAGACCTCGACCAGCGACGGCACGTGCGGGTCCTCGATGTCCAGCGCCACCTCGAGCCGGATGCGCCGCCGGTAGGTCATCGAGGTGAAGTGGTAGACCGAGTGCAGCCGCTGCGGCACGTCCTCGCCGTAGTCCACACCGGACACCGAGCTGCACAGCTCGAAGCGCAGGCCGGCGTCGTCGCGCAGCATGCGGGCCAGGCCCACCAGGTGCTCGCGCTTGACGTAGAAGGTGATCTCGTCGCGGTCGATGGTGACCTGCTGGATCGCGTCGGCCGGGATCTCCCGCTCGACCATCGCGTCGCGCATCTCGTCGGCGAACTCGTCGAACCAGCCGCCGTACGGGCGCTCGGCCGGGGCCGGCACGTGCGCGGGGAGCTTGAGGCCGCCGAAGCCGGAGGTGTCCCCGGTGCCGGAGACGCCGAACATGCCGCTGCGCGCCTTGCCCGCGGTGATACGGGGATCGGGCTGTGCTGGTCGGGCGTCCTCGGTGCGCGGCTCGACGCCGGTCTCGGCCCGCTCGGCGGACGAGTTCTCGCCGCCGGTCTGTGGCTTGCTTTCGTTGTCTGCCAAGGGATTCACTTCTTCGCGTACTTGATCGACGACGCGATCAGCTCGGTGCGGTGTCCGCTCTCGGCGAGCAACTGAGCCCGGCGGGCGTTGATCGGCTCGTCGGCGATCTTGGCGTGCAGCTTGAGGATCGCGTCCAGGAGCATCTCCGGGCGCGGCGGGCAGCCGGGCAGGTAGATGTCGACCGGGACGACGTGGTCGACGCCCTGCACCACCGCGTAGTTGTTGAACATGCCACCGGAGGAGGCGCACACGCCCATCGCGAGCACCCACTTGGGCTCGGGCATCTGGTCGTAGATCTGGCGCAGGACCGGGGCCATCTTGTTGGTGACCCGGCCGGCGACGATCATCAGGTCGGCCTGCCGGGGGCTGGCCCGGAACGCCTCCATGCCGAAGCGGGCGATGTCGTAGCGCGGGCCGCCGGTGGTCATCATCTCGATGGCGCAACAAGCGAGGCCGAACGTCGCGGGCCACAGCGAATTGCGCCGGCCCCAGTTCACCAGCTTCTCCAAGCTGGCCAACATGATCCCGTTGGGGAGTTTCTCTTCGATTCCCATGATCGCCTCAGTTCCAGTCGAGTCCGCCGCGCCGCCACACGTAGGCGTAGGCGAAGCCGACCGTCGCGATGAACAGGAAGATCTCCACCAGGCCGAACAGGCCCAGAGCGTCCGCGGAGACCGCGAACGGGTAGAGGAACACCATTTCGATGTCGAACAGGATGAACAGCATCGCGGTGAGGTAGTACGCCACCGGGACGCGGCCACCGCCGATCACCGGCTGCGGCGACGGTTCGATGCCGCACTCGTAGGCCTCGGTCTTCGCGCGGTTTTTCCGCTGCGGGCCGACCATGGGGCCGAGCAGGACGGAGAAGATCGCGAACGCCGCGGCGAGCACGAACAGGATCACGATCGGCAGGTAGGAGCCGAGTTCGGACGGACCGCTCGGCGGCTGTATCGGCTGTACCGGTGACGGGGGCTGTTGCGCGAGCGCGACAGCGTTTGACCAGAGTGTCGACACCATTGCCGTCCCTTCCGCTTTCCGCCGGCACCCTATGGGGTGACAGTTCGCCACAAAGTGGTTAGGCTGTCCTAACCCGCAGGTTGCACGAGCTTGTGAAAGTCTTCACAAGCTCGCGTACGCAAGTTGTGAACGGCTTCACAAGACACGGCTGGTAAGTGTAGGGCGCCGCTCAATCCGGCGCGCCCGCACCCCGCCCCCAGTCGATCAGTGCGGTCCCTTGTCGTCCAACGCCGCCGCGACAGCGGGGTACCGCTCACGCGACATAGAGCACCTCGGCGTCGGCGAGCACGTCATTCTTGATTACCCAGTGCAGATCCTTCTTCGAGACAAGATCGATTCTGTGACCGATCAACGCCTCGAGGTCCCTCTGAATCTGCAGAAAGGCAAGGCCCTGCGCGGCGTGTGGGCCGCGAACGTAGAGCAGGTCCACATCGCTGTCGTCGACGGCGTCACCGCGCGCCGTCGAGCCGAACACCGACAGCTCCACGACGCCGTAGCGCGCACACAGGCCGGCGATCGCCGGCCTGTGTGCGCGCTACGGCTCCTCAAGTGTCACGCGACGATGATATCGATACAGCACCCGGACCACACGACAGCTTGCAAGGCGGCCTTCGACACCAGACGCCGCGTAGCTGCAGGGCGGGTTCTGGAACGGCCCCCGCGTGATTGCGCGGGAGAAGTAGCCGGCCCCCTTGCCGTCCTCGGCCAGCTGTCGCAGCTAGTTCGCCGTCACTGCAAGTCGAAATGAGGCCCACTGATCAGCCGCGATCACAATGGTGCCGCCGTGCGGATTCTTGGAGTCGCGGAAGGCCGTCCACTGCGGAGTGGTTGCCAGTTCGACGCATTCCGAGCCCTGGTTGCTGTAGCTGCTTTTGCGCCAGGTGAGGGGCAGAGTCGAGGCGCGGTCAACGGGTTTCACGCCAGCTCCTTTGCGATCTTGTGCATGAAGGACAAGGATTCGCCTGGCGTGAGACCGGAGCTGGTCAGGTGGTGGAACCTCGTTTTCAGCGTCCGAACCTGTGCCGGCTTCTCCGGGTAGACGTTACCAGCGGCGCAGTCGACGTAGCCGGTCTCGGGATCGGTCGGTTCGGCGAACTCGACCAGCGTGAAGGAGCCGCTGCTGCCGGCGTGTGCGCCGGCGTCGAACGGCAGGACCTGGATGGTCACGTTGGGCAGCTCGCTCATGGCCAACAGATGCTCGACCTGGGCGCGCATCACCGCAGGGCCGCCGACCTTGCGGCGGAGAACGGCCTCGTCGAACACCGTCCACAGCAACAGTGGCTCGGGCTTGCGGTGCAATGCCCGTTGACGGGCGATGCGCAGACCGAGCAGGCGTTCCCGTTCAGCGTTGGGCATTCCAGGGTCCTCAGCGCGAATCCACGCACGGGCGTAGTCCTCGATCTGCAACAGGCCGTGCACCACGGACGTGCCGAACACCAGCAGCGACGCGGCGGCCTCTTCGATGCTCAGGTACAGGTCGAAGTCCGCGGGGAGGATGTCGTCGAACTCTTCCCACCAGCCGTGCTGCTCGGCCAATGCTGCGAGCTTGAGCACCTTGTCTCGGACGTTCGAAGTCGCGTCGTAGGCGTCCAGGAGCGCTTGCACATCCTCGGCGTAGACGACGTTGCGGCCCGTCTCCAGGCGCGACAGCTTCGCCGTCGACACTCCAGAAGCGCGGCTTGCTTGACCATTGGTCAGGCCCGCTGCTTCACGGAGCGCCTTCAGCACGCCACCCAGGCGTCGCCGGCCCATGGTCGGAGTAACCGCTGGCATGTTGCCTCCCAGTCGTCTCGTGACCGAGCCAGTCTGCTGGTCCACCCCCTCCGTCGCTACGCCGCGAGAGTGACAGATCGACCATCTGGTTGCGATCGGGCCATCCGCGTGTAAGTTACACAGCAGTTCCACTGCAGTTGGTGGAACTCGGCAGAAGTCAACGGCTGCCGGAACCGGGTCCCGCGCGGACGTGCTGCCTCCGGGTATCCGCGCGGGACCTCAGCCACAGAAACGAATCGCCCGGGACTCACACGAGAAGCGGCGCGACTGGGCGTGCGGAGGTTGAACCCGATGAGCACGTTGATTAGCCACGCCGACGCTGTCGCGCGCTACGCCGAGCTGGCGCGTCTACCTGCTGAGTTTCGATGGGCCTGGGAGCTCCGCCCTCTCGCCCATCCCTACGGCGCGGACCTCTGGGGCAGCGCCGTGCTGGCGGGCGGTGCGGTGGTCGTGGGCATCTTCATTTACCCCAGTCACGCCAAAGCGCTCCGCCTCGACCAGCGCGGCATGCCCGAGGAAGTGACCGGGCAGCTCGCCGCCGTGGTCACGTGGGTAGCAGAGCTCCTGGCACCCGTCGTCAATCCAGAGTCCGGCAGTGAGGACTTTCCGCGTGACAGCCGGATCCGCCATGTGTGATCGCTCGGGCGGTAACCGCGAGGGGCAACTGTCGTGAGCGCGGCACCGTCCGGCAGTGTGTCCGGTTTGTGGGGGCATGCGGTGATCGATCACCGGACCCGCCACCTCCGCCAGACCTGGCCAGACGGCACCCCGATCATCGACAACGACCACGGCCAGAACCTGGGCGACTCGGTGTGCGACACCTTGCTGATCGCCAATGTCCCCGACCCGATCACCACCGCTGAACCCGACGTGTGCCACCGTTGCCACGACTGGCTGATCGCCCACTGCCGCCACCACTTCCGCGAACTCCCATAACTCTCACTCAGGGGCTCGGTCGAATACTCTGAACGAGTGACCTTGGTCGAGTAGCCGTCAGAACCTCCTGCGTCACCAGTACCATCGCCAACGGCGCGGCCACGCGATGCTTCGCTCGGCCGCGCCCTGATGTAACTGGGGCAGTCGTGAAGGAGACGGGGGCTCGGAAACCTTGATCAACAGTTGGGACAATCCGCAGTGGGAGGCCCGCCGCAAGCAGGCGGAGCAAGAGGTGCGGCAAGCGTACCTGGGGTACCAGGCTTACATGAACGGCCAAGCCCCGCCGCCGGTGTACTCCTCACCCGGCCTGGGCAAGCACGTCTTCGCAGACCTCGCCCACCTCGACCACGTCATCGGCAAGGCAGACCTCGTTGTGCAGGCGCTCAAGGGGCGTGTCCAGAATTTTCAGGTTGCGCACGACATGATCAGGCCTCCGGCGGCCGACGAGGACAGTCGGGCTCACGCGGAGGAGTTTAAAAAGGCCGCACTGCGGGGTAAGGAGCATGCACGAGGCATGCACCGCTTCGCCGAGCATCGCTTCAACCAGCTCCGGGCCGCGCGCACACAGCTTGCCGAGGTCGAGCGCGCCAATGCCGAGAAGATGCGCCGAGCCGGGCCTCGGGATGCCTGATCGCCGTGTGATCGCAGGCGCTGCGGTTGCGGCCAGTGTGTTGCTCGCCGGGTGCTCGGGCGACGGTCAGGCGACCCAGTCGTCGGCGCCGACACCCACGACGGCAGTTAGCACAGCACCGCCCCCTACATCGACGAAGCCGGCACTGCCGACGCACGGTGCTCCGAAGGTGGCTGTACCGCTGGATGCGACTCGGCTGCTAGCTGATCCGTGCGCAGCACTCTCGCCGCAAACGATACAAACACTGGATATGGCCCCAGCGGGAAAACCGGATTTGGATGGTATTGGCGGTCCCAACTGCGAGTGGGGAGGCGCGTCTCTCCGTTTGACGTTTATGAAGGTCAATGCGAATGGATTGTCCGACTACTACCGGGGTCGGCAGGCGGGAGAGTTCCCCGGGCGTTGGGACGAGACCTTCGTTGGGGGGTATCCCGGGGTATTTAAAGATGGAGGCACGCACAGCGATTCGGACGGGGCGTGCAATCTCACGATTGGTCTTTCGGACACTCTCCCAGCCCTGATTAGTCTGCTTGGCGTCAGGGGGCCGGGCAAGTGCGACGCGTCTGCTGTTCGGGTGGCTGAGGGGCTCATCTCGACGTTGAAAGGGGGCAGGTGAATGGCTGAGGACTCGCGTGGCCAGATGGCCGGTATGACCGGTGATGCGATTTACCGGAATTTTCATGAGGGCACGGGGCCGTCGTGGTTGCGACAGGCGTCCAAGGCGCTTGAGAAGATCGCCAATGATGGCACCGAGGAAGAACGTGTGATTCTGGCGCTGACGACAGAGTTGCGGACGGCGTATCAGGGGGATGCCGGCGAAGCCGCCGTTGCGGGCACGATGCCGCTGGCGACGGAGTACCAGGCCAGCGGGCTCGGTACCGGAAAGTCGCGTCGCCTGGGCAGCGACCAGGCGGGCGCGTTCGACGGGGCCAAGGCGCAGGTGGTGCCGGTGCCGCCGTTGCCGGACAAGCCGGGAGATTTCGCGGCGTTGGCCGACCCGGACAAGAAGTCGTTCCTGGATGGAATGCAGGCGCACGACGCCGCATCTCAAACGAACAAACGTGCAATGGAGAACTACTCCCTGCTCGCCCGATCCAATATGAAATTCCCAGGTGAGGGCGAGTTCGGGACGATGCTGGCACCGAGCGGCGACCTCGGTGTGACAACCATGTCGGCCGGCCCGGGAGTCGGCAGCGTGAACAGCGACGGCGCCCGGGTGGGCGGCCACCCGATCACATCGGGCACCTCAGGGACATCGGGCGTGCCGACAGACGGCAGTCCGGTGCACCTACCGACACCGGTCGGCGGCGGAGTCCCGACCGTGACACCACCATCCACGGCCCCGCCGGGTGGCCCGGTTGCCGGCGCCCCACCGGTGACCGGTGGACCAGGTGGCGGCACCGCGCCGTCGCAGCAGACACCGATACCGACCGATCCGACACAGCGCCCAGGCATACCTGTCACCGGTGGCTTGCCGCCTGGTGGCGAAGACGCCGCACGCCGTGGCGGCGGACCTGGATTGTTCGGTGTCCCCGGCACAGTGGGCACACCGGGTTCCGGTGGTGTTGGCGGCGATGGTGAGCGCACCGGCAGCCGTGGCGGAGTAGGCGGCGGGACAGGTGGGCGTGGTGGCGTGCCGCACGGCGCTGGTCCCGGAGTCGGCGCCGGCCCGCACGGTGAGCACGGACCGACGACACGCGGCGGCGGTGTGGCCGGTCGTGGTCCCGGCGGTGGGTCGCCGATGGGTGGCATGCCGATGGGCGCTGGCGGTGGACGCCGGGACGAGGACACCGAGCATGAGCGGGCGTCCTTCGTGGTCGAGCCCGATCCGCACGAGATCTTCGGCACCGATGTGGCGACCGCACCACCGACGATCGGGGTGGACGACGATGACCAGTAAGGATTGGTAGCAGCATCATGCATGACAGGGGGACATGTGGTTCTGCCCGCACGCGCGGAGATCAACGCTGATCTGTTGAATGCGATCGTTGAGGCGGAGGGGCTCGGCGAGCTGCATCTGGTGCTGCGTGACGGCCCCGATCAGGCGGTCTGGTATCCGCACTCGTATCGGGAAACGTTAGCCAGCCGGGTTCGTGAGGAATGCACCCGTCTCGGCTGGTACGACCGGCGGGGTCAACTGGAGATCGAGATTGAGGCGGCCCTGCGGGTGCTGTGCGCCGGCAGCGTGGAGTACTTCGGCTGGGTCCGCCACCCGCTCGACGAGGGCGGTGAGGCGGTCACCGGGGTCGTCGTGGCGGCGATCGCGCGGGAAGCAGTGCTCGCGATCCGCCGGGGCAACACGGTGTGGTTGTCCCAGATCAGCAACGCCAACAAACTCCCCGAACGGCTGGTCGCCCAACTCCCGCCGGTCCGCCCCGGCTCAGGTCAGCCACTGCGCGCGCCGCAACGCGACATCGCCGCCGTGCGCTCCGACGGCCGCACCCGAAACCAGGGCGGCGTCGCGCTGCGCCGCGCTGCGCCGGATGCCCGCCACATCAGGCAGATCATGGCGCTACCCAGCTTTGGCGGCGGCGAGCTGTACGGCGGCGTTCGAGACGGGCACGGAATCTACCGCCGCAGCGATCGCCCGATCCGCTACACCGACACCGACCGCGGCCGCTACCGAGCCACCATCACCGACACACCCGACGACACCTACGTCGAAGTCGCGCCCGGCAGTGATGCCGACCTGATCAACCAACTGCGTGCGGTTCAGCGCAGCCTGACCCGGTAGCCGTCACACGAGAAGGAGACGACGTGGGATTCACGGTCGAGCCGGCCGAGATTGGGGCGTTCGAGCAGCTCGTGGAGCGGCAGTACGAGCACACGTTGAAGGCGGCGCAGTATGTGTCGTTCAACTGCGATGTTCCGGGGGGTGAGAAGGGCCTGTTGAACGAGATCTGGTCATCGACCGATGAGGTCAAGAAGCAGGTGATGACCTCGGTCTCGAAGATGGGCGGACTAGCTCGAGCGAGCGCTATCGAGCTTGGTCGGACGGCTGAGTACTACCGGGGCACGGATCGTCGGGAGGCCGAGCGCCTGGATCGGACATACCCTGGCCCGTCGTTGCCGCGGCCGCCGGTATCGGTGGGTGATCGCACGATCAGGGAGGTTCGCGATCCGAGCGGGCGGTTGTCTCCGCCGGAAGCGCCGGGCGCTCTCAAGGATCCGATTCCGCAGCAGGCGATCAACGCGGTCAGCAGCTTCTTCAGTCCTGGGTATTGGACGATGGAAGTGCTGAACATGCTGCTGGGCACGAATCCGGCCCAGGAACTGGCGAACCTTGTGACCGGCGATTGGCAAGCCTTCGCACGGTGCGCCAACGCGTTCGACAAGCTCGCGAAGTTCTACGACGATGTCGCGACGAACCTCGACGGGGCAACGAGCAGGCTGCGGTACTCCTGGCAGGGACAGGCCGCCGACAACGCCTCGACCTACTTTGACGGCCTCGGCAAGACAATTCGCGAGCACAAGTCAGGTATGGAAAAGCTGCGTGACGCATACACCACGGCGGCTGAGGGCGTGTGGCAGTTCGCCGAGGCGGCCAAGAGTCTGATCTTGAAGATCTTCGACAAGGTGTTCTGGATCGTCATCGAATGGGCGGCAGCACGAATCCTTGGAAGCACCGTCGTCGGTCCCGCCGCACTCATGGCGATATCTGCGCTTCAATGCAAGGAAGTTGTCGACATGTGGAATCAGGTCGGCTCGCATCTCAGCCGCGTGCAACGCATCCTCAGAACGTTCTACGGCAACGTGTTGGCGATCATCGGAACCACAGGGAGTTTCGCTCCGCATCCGTTCCCGGCGGGCGCGTACAAACATCCAGCGACGGTGTGTTGACCATGAGCGATCCCAGTTTCGAAGCAGAAGACACCCCGGGTCTCGCGCGTCACCGACGTGAGCTGCTGAGTCGGTTGGCGGAGCAGACTGGTCAGCCCCAACTCGCGGAGATGTCCCGCGAACTCCTGGCAGGGCGGCTCACACCCACCGAGATCATCGGCCGCCACCTGTACGACGAAGCCTTCGCTGCTCATGGACGTGAGGTCGCGTCCTGGTACGAGTCGTTGTCCACCGAACAGCGGGAAGCAGAGGCCGAGCGCGCCCGCGAGCACCTGGACGGGCTCGCTCGCGATGAGGTGCAGACCCCGACCGCGGGAACGCCGTGGCGTGCGCGCCGTCAGGAGACAGACGAAGACGAGGAGGATCTCTCCCTCCGCGAAACCTGGCGACGAAAGCCGAAGAGGTAACCAATGCTCGCCCGGTTTCTCGAACGAATGCGGCCCAGAGACTACGACGAGGTCTTCTTCCATCGCAGCACCACGCTTCGCCACGAGTACTGGGCGGGATTCGTCCTGCCCGCACTCACAGTCATTTACACGATAGTCGGCCTGTGGAAGTACGGCAGCCTGACGTGGCTCCTGACGTGGCTGTGCGCACCCATCGCGATTTACGCCAACTACAGAGTCCGCACCGTCATCGACTACTTCCAAGCATTCGTCTGGCTGCTGACCCTCCTCCTGGCCACCGTCGGCGGCCTTGCCCTCCTCGCGGTACCCCTCTCCAAGATCGACTGAGGCTTGATCGTTCCAGCAATACCCGCCTCACACCCGTCAGTTTGACCGGAATCACTGGCCTCCGCTAACGACTCCACAGTATTGGTAGATGACAATTTCAGCCCCAGCCAACGTATGGCAGCGCAACCGGTGACGTCCCTCTCGATCGGAAACCAACCCGGCCACCCGGATAGTCGAACGAACCCGTTAAGACGTGCAGCCGGCGCCCTTCGTCAGGCGAAGCTCCTCGCGGAGAACGTCCAGGAATCGGCAGCCGTCGCGCTTGCTGGGCTCGACCACACCGCCCTCGTGCCATTCGTTCCACGCGTAGACGTAGACGAGATTGTCCACCTCCGGCGGGCGCGTCGAATTCGTGGCGTCCGCGCGCACGTTTCGCACCGCCTTGCGGAAATTGTCGAAACTCGCGTCCGGCATCCACCGGATCGCCTTCACGTCCGCGTTCTCGATCGGATAGCGCGGACGCTCATCGAAGTCCGACATCACACAGCGCGAATACGCACCCGGCGCGGCGGCGAAGAAATCGCGCTGCTTGTCCAGGTACTTCTGGTACGAGCGGCCCTCGACGCCCGGCCCGTCGGTCGTGCAGTACGCGGCGTTGCCACCGGCGGCCGGCACCTGCTTCGGGTCGAACCCGGCCTGGTTGATCATCACGTAAATGCTCTCGCCGAACGCCGCCTTCGCCTTGGCGCGCACGGTGTCGGCGAACCGCTTGATCTGCTCCGGCTTCCCGTCGCCGAGCCCGCGCGCGTCGCAGATGTTGAGGATCTTGCGCCCGTCGTTGGTGCGCAAGGTGTTCTCCTTGGCCAGGTACCCGGTCAGCGTGTCCGCGACCGCGTCGAACTGGCTCGTGGGGATCTTCAGGCCGTCGAACGGATGCGCGCACAGGCCGATGGTGAAGTCGATGTTGTTGGTGTTGCGCGCCTTGAAGAACGCGTCCAGCGACGCGCCGGTGACCGACGGCCGCCCGTTCTTCGAATCCCAGTACCAGTAGAAGTTGAAGAAGCTCAGCCCGGCCGAGGTGGCCTGATCGATGTGCTTCTCCAGGGTGGCCGGGTTCGAGTCGTCGTAATAGCCCATCGACGGCTCGAGATAGGAGAAGTCCTCGTTCGGCCAGTTGTCCTTGGCGTAGTGCGTGCCATTCTTGAAATCGCGCACACCGCCCCACCAGTCGCCCTCGCGGCCGTACACCTCTTTGGTGCGCTGAATGATGCGCTGGTGACCGTTGATGTTGAACATGCCGAAATAGACCGCGCCGGCGCGGAACCAGGTCGAATGCGTGAATCCCAGCCGGCCGTCGACCTTGTAGCCGGCGTTCACCAGTTCGTCCTTGCGTGACTCCAACGCGAGCCGCCACTCCTTGCCGTTGGAGAACCGCAGCAACGGCACCAGACCGGGGCCGGCCTGCGGGTAGAGGTGCGCGGCGACGCCCTCGTCCACCCAGCCCTTGCCGAGCAGCGTGTCCCGCTCGGCGGTCGACGCGGTGAACAGCCACCCCGACGCGGTGGCCGACGGCTTGAGCCGGTACATCGGCGCCGAGCCCTCGAACGGCGCGCTCGGCAGGTACCCGACCTGCCCGGCGGCCCGCTTCATCCCGTTCTGCACCGCCTTGCGCGCCTCGGCAAGGTCCACCGTGTAGAGCCGCCCGACACCACCGGCCGACACCAGCTCGACCAACGGCAGCGGCTCATTGCGTTGCACCGCCTGCCTTTCCGGCGCCTGCGGCTCGTCCTGCCCCGCCGCGGCGATCAACCCGCCCGTCAGCGCGCTCGTTCCGACCAACGCCACGGCGATCAGCGCGGCTCGACGCGCGCGCGTACCTGCTGGGAAACCCACCCGTTCCATCTCCTGTCCGCGATCAGCCACGCCGTGCCGGACAGTAGCGATGTCCGACCGGCGACCGCAGGCGAACACGCGAACCGGCTACAGCGCCCTGGTCATGAACACGCTGTGCGGATCGAGCACGTAGTCGTCGAACGGCTCGCAGTAGGTGAAACCGTGGCGCTCGTACAGTCCGCGCGCCGGCGCGTAGAAGTCGGCCGACCCGGTTTCCAGGCTCAGCCGGGTGTACCCCCTGGCCCGCGCCTCGGCGACGATGTGCCGCAGGACCAGTGACCCCACCCCGCGCTGACGGTGCGTCGGCGCGGTGCGCATCGACTTGATCTCACCGTGCGTCGCGTCCAGCTCCTTGACCGCGCCGCAGCCCGCGATCGTCTCGCCGTCGAGCACCGACCAGAACGTGACACCCGGCTCGCGCAGCCCGTCGACGTCCAGCGCGTGACTGCTGCCCGGCGGCGAGGTCGCGCGCAGCTCCGCGACGTGATCGGTCAGCAGCGCGACGATCCCCGCACCCGACAGGTCATCGAGGACCACCCGCACGTCATGCCTCCTCCGGCTTCGGACGCCTGCGCCACCACCGCAGGCCGACCAACCCAACGATAGCCAGCGCCAGCGCACCGCCGGCGATCCAGATGACCGGAGCCCAGTCGAACGGCGTCGCGATCCTGCCGGGCTGGACAACCACCTTCACCTGGTTGCGCTGCGCGTCGATGTAGTAGAGGTCGCCGTGCCGGTCGAGGGTGAGTTCGCCGGACGTGCTCGGGTAGCTGCCGGACGGCGGAATGTTCGCGACCGTGATGATCGTGCCGTCCGCGTCCACCCGCCGGATTCCCTCGTCGGTTGCGATGTAGACGTTCCCGGCGCTGTCGACGGCCACGTCGGCAGGGCTGTCCAGCCAGGCGTCGGTCGCGTCGCCGCCGTCCCCGTTGTCCTCATCCTCGTCCCGCTGCTCGCCCGATCCGGCCACCGCGGTCTGAACTCCCGCGGCGTCCACCCGGTAGACCCGGGCACTGTCAGCGAGGTAGAACCGCTCCTCGGCGTCGACGGCGATGCCACGCACAAGACCGGTGTGAACGGTGGCGAGCGTGCCGTCGTGCTCGAGCCGGTAGACGCCCTTCGCGCCGGCGACGTAAAGCCGCCCGTTGGGGCTCACGGCCAGGTCGGCGATTCTGCCGAAGCTGGCGAGCGTCGCCGGTTTCCCGGGCTCGACCAACTCGGGCTCGCCCTTATTGCCCGGCCCGCCCCCGGCGACCAGGTATGGCTGTCCGCCACCCGGATCGACCCGGGTGACCCCGCCGGTCGTGGATGCCAGATACCGCGCGCCGTCCGGAGCCACCGCGATGTCGGACGCACCGACCGTCGGCTCGTGCGCAGAGACAAGGGTGCCGTTCGTCTCCGTCGTGTAGATCCCGGTCGTCTGGTCACCGATCAGCAGGCGCCCGTCGTGATCGACGGCGACGCTGGTCGGAGTCAGGCCGGCTTCGGTCGCGGGCCTTCCGGTGAAGCCCCAACCCGGGGCGGCCCTCCTGAGGAGGGTGGCCGTCGTGGTGATCGTGCCGTGATCGATCGCGCGGATCCGGTCACCCGGCAACGTGATCACGTGGAGCACGCCCTTGGCGTCGACATCGACCGCCTGCGGCTCGCGCAACCCGGACGCCGCGGCCGGGCCGCCGTCGCCGGAGTCCGCCCGCTGCCCGGTGCCGGCCACGGTCGTGATCACACCCGCGGGGTTCACGGCGCGCACGCGGGCGTTGTAGGTGTCGCCGATGTAAAGCGTGCCGTCCGGCCCGACGGCGATGTCGTGCGGGTTGTTCAACTCGGCCTTCACCGCCGGGCCGCCGTCACCGCCGAAGCCGGCCTCCTTCTCGTCGTGGTAGCTGTTGCCGGCGACGGTGCGCACGATTCCTCGCGGGTCGACCATCCGCACGGCCGGCCAGTTGCCCCTGCTGTCGCCGTCGAGGACGTACACCGATCCGTCGCGGCCGACCGCCACGGCGCGCGGCGCGTAGAAGTCCGACTCGGCCGCCCGATGCCCGTCGGCTTCGTTCATCCACCGCTCACCCGCACCCGCGAACGAGCTGATCATCCCGTTCGGATCCACCTTGCTGACCCGCGAGTTCTCAGCCTCCGCGATGTACAGCGAGCCGTCCGGGCCGACAGCGACATCGCGCGGAGTCACGGTCGCCGCGATCGCCGGTCCGCCGTCGCCCCGCACGGTGATCTTCTCGCCGAAATAGCCGCCCTTGCCGCCGGCCCCACCGTTGCCGGCGACCGTGCTGATCACGCCGGTCGGGTCGACCTTGCGCAGCCGCTTGTTGCCGGTGTCGGCGATGTACACGCTGCCGTCCGGCCCGACGGCGAGCCCACGCGGTGAGCTCAGCTGAGCCCGCGCCGCGTCGCCGCCGTCACCGCGAAAGCCCGGCTCCCCGGCCCCGGCGAACACCGAACTGGTCCCGTCCGGCGCCACCTTCATGACACGATGCGCGCCCGTGTCGACGTAGTACCGCGCGCCGTCCGGCGAGACCGCGATCCGCAGTCCCTGATCGGGTTGCCGGGGTTGGAGATTGGTGCGTTCCTCCTGTCCGGAGCCGGCGATCGTGTGCACGGTGCCGGGCGCGTCCTGCGGGAACCGGGCGGGGTAGGTGGCCTGCCTGGCCGGTGCCGTCGGCAGGTTCTCGCGCACCAGTTTCCGCACGCGTGCCCCCTCGCGGAGGTAGATCTCTCCGTTCGGACCGGCCGCGAGGTGCGTCACGGCGGAGGCATTCGGCAGAGCCGGCGCGATGGTGCCGATCACGCCGTCGGCGCCGATCACGCGCACCACCCCGTTGCCGCGGTCGAGCAGATAGACGTTGTCCTTCGCGTCGACCGCCACGGCCCCCAGTTCCGCGGACACCCGCGCCTTGACGGCCGGGCCACCGTCTCCGGAGAACCCGGCCTGCCCGCCTCCGGCGACGGTGTGCAGGATGCCGGCAGAGTCGATCTTGTACAGGCTGGCCGCCTGATCACGTTTGTAGGTCTCCCTGGAGGAGACGACGTACACCGTGCCGCGGGAGTCCACGGCCATGTTCGGGCTCAGTCGCGCCTCGGTCGCCGGTTTCCCGTTCGCGTCCTGCCCCTCGAGCCGGCCGCCACCACCGATCCTGGTGAGCTTGCCGGCCGGGTCGATCTTGAAGATCAGGTTGTCGCCGTTGACGTAGGTGTTGCCGGCGTCGTCGACCGCGATGCCGTTCGGTATCGCGTCAGTCACCTCGCGGAACGCGGCCAGCGCGGTGGAGACGCCGTCCCGCCCGAGCCGTCGGACGGTCCTCGTACCGGCGACGTACAGCGTGCCGTCCTTGGCCGCGGTGACCGCCATCGGCCCGTCACTCGGGCTGAACTTCATGCCGTTCACCGTGGGGCTGTCGTTGGCCGGCGACCGGAGCGCACGGGAGCCCGGCACGGTGTCGATCACGCCTTGCGCGTTGACCGCGCGGATCCGGCGGACGTCCTCGTCGACCAGGTACAGCGTGCCGTCCGGACCGACGGTGATCGCACCCTTCCCGTTGATCCGCGCCTCGGTGGCACGCTGGCCGTCGCCGGAGTAGCCGTCCTCACCGGTGCCGGCCACGGTGACCGTCCGGGTGATCACCGGCGTCGCCTGCGCGGCGGCCGGCGAGGTGATCACGAGCGGGACGGCGAGTGCTCCGGCAGTGATCGCCCCGAGTAGTCGAGCGGCGGTTCGTGGCATTGGTCCCCCTGGTCGTCCGAGCGATTCGCGATACGGACGGGGACGCCGCCGGTCGCCGTTCCACCGGCACGCGACATTCGATCAGCATTTGATCGCGGTGCGTCAGGAATAGTCGGCAAGCTGGTGATCGTTGTGCCGGGCATGACGTTGACTGGTGAATACGCACCCGGTACCTGGGAGTGGGTGCGCAAACAGGTCGAGACGTACGAGGGCTCCGGTGGCACGAAGGGCACCACGGTCGAGGGCAAGCCCGTGGTCGTGGTGACGTCCGTCGGCGCGAAGAGCGGCAAGCTGCGCAAGCACCCGGTGATACGCGTGGAGCACGACGGCAGCTACGCGATGGTGGCGTCCAAGGGCGGCGATCCATCGCACCCGGCGTGGTACCACAACCTCAAGGCCAACCCGCGCGTTCAGCTGCAGGACGGCACGGAGAAGGGCGTCTTCGTCGCCCGCGAGGTCACCGGCGACGAGCGCGCCGCGTGGTGGGAGCGCGCGATCGAGGTGTGGCCGCACTACGTCGACTACACGAAGAAGACCAGCCGCGAGATCCCGGTCTTCGTACTGGAGCCCGAGTCATAAGCTCATAAGCTGCATGGTGTGGACCATGTGGTGATCATCGGCGGCGGCATCGCGGGCACCTCGGCGGCGCTGGCGCTGCACAAGGCGGGCATCGCCGCGACGGTGTACGAGGCACACCCGGACAGCGGCGAGGACATCGGCGCGTTCCTGATCCTCGGGGACAACGGGATGCGCGCACTCGAACAGCTCGACGCGGCGGAAACCGTTGCCGCCGTTGGGTTTCCGCTGGACTCGCTGCGTCTGGTCGGGCCGGACGGGACGACGCTCGCCGAGATGCCGCTGGGTAGTGAGCGGCACCGCTACCGCTGCCTGCGGCGCGCCGAACTGGGCGCGGTGCTGCGCGAGGAGGTGCGCCGGCGCGGGGTGCCGATCGTGCAGGGCAAACGGCTGGCCGGCGCCACCGAGGAGCCCGACGGCGTGGTCGCGCACTTCGCCGGCGGCGACACCGCGCGCGGTGATCTGCTGATCGGCGCGGACGGGCTGAACTCGGTGGTGCGGCCGCTGATCGACCCCGAGGTGCCGGCCCGGCGCTACGCCGGCCAGCAGGTGTTCTACGGCTACACGCTCGACGCCGATCCGCCGCACGCGCCCGGCCGGATCGACATGATCAGGGGTGGCGCCGCGTTCGGGTACGCCGTGTCCCCCGCCGGCGAGACGTTCTGGTTCGCGCGGGTCACCGACGACGAGCTGACCGACGAGCACCTCTTCGCCGGCGGGCCGGACCAGTGGCGCGATCGGCTGATCTCCTTGCTGCACCAGGACGACACGCCGGCCGCGGACATCGTGGCGGCGACCGGGGCGCGGCTGATGGCGACCAACGCGCACGATCTGCCGTCGGTCCCGCGCTGGTCCTCCGCCCGCATGTTGATCATCGGAGACGCCGCGCACGCCGCGTCGCCGGCCTCCGGGCAGGGCGCGTCGATGGCCATCGAGGACGCGGTGGTGCTCGGCAAGGCGCTGCGCGACCTGGACCGGGCGAGCGCGCTGGCCGGCTACGAGCGGCTGCGCCGGCCGAGAGTGGAGACCAACATCGCCAACAGTGCCCGGCTGTCCGCCACACCGACGAATCAGCGGCCGGGTCCGGCACCCGGCTCGGTGGACGAGCGCGACGTGGCCGCGGAGACGGAACGGGACATCGCCGACCAGATCGACTGGGACACGCCGGTCGGATAGATCGCGGGGATGTGTCCCGACGTCTCCCTCCGTCGCCGGGACACATTCCCGTTTCCCCGGGCAGATCAAAGGCGTCCGACCTGACCTTCAACGGGCCGCCAACGCGGAACGCACACCCTCGAGCGCACCTAACTCTGCCGCTAGAGCGAAATTCTAGCGGCTCTAGTCAAGCCCGAGCTACGCTGAGGTGTGTCAAGGTTGCGGTGAGACGACGTTGAGAGGACGCTAAGGTGGCTGGCGGTGATCACAGCCATCACCGACGCGGCCGGTGCCACAAGACTGGGGAGGCGAGATGGCACACGCTGAACCTGGCGGGTCTCCGCCGTTGAAAAGCCTGTCCGAGCAGCTGAACCGCCTGTTCGAGGTGCGAAGGCCGGCCGAGCGGCCCGACCGGCCGCACACCAACCGCGATGTGGTGACGGCGTGCAAGGCCGCGGGCTGGGAGTTGTCCGAGTCACATCTCAGCGAGCTTCGCCGGGGCGTCAAGGCCAACCCGACCCTGCGCACCCTGCGTGCGATCGCGGATTTCTTCGAGGTGCCGGTCGGGTACTTCACCGACCCCGCGGTGGCCGAGGAGGTGGAGCGCGACCTCGCCGAGGCGGAGCGGCGGCTGCGGTCCACGCTCGCCGCGCAGCAGCGGGCGCAGGACGATCTCCGTGCCGCCGTACACGAGTTGCAGCAGGCCCTGCGCGACTCCGGGGTCACCAAGACGGCCCACCGCAACGCCGCCGGCGACGCCCGCGCGGCGCGGGAGCAGGCGTCGATGATGCGCGCGCTGGCTCGGGCCTTGACCTCCGAGGACGAGCGGGCCGACAAGCCCGATGCCTGATCGCGCGCACCGGGGCGACTCCATCGCGGCGCGGCTGAACTGGCTGTTCGACGTCGTCGCGCAGCCCGTCGACGACCGCACCTGGCGGTCCTTCACGACGGCCGAGGTGGGCAGGGCGCTGGCCGAGGCGCTCGGCGACGACGAGCGTGCCGGCCAGGCGACGGTCGAGCGTATCCGCACCGGCGCGCAGGCCCGCGACGATCAGCTCGCGGCGATCGCGGCCTTCTTCGGCGTCGGACCGGAATTCTTCGGAAACGACCTCGCCCTGGTCGACGCGGCCCGGGACGACCTGCTCACCCGCGCCCTGACCGGCTGCGGAGCCCAGCCGTACAGCATCTGCCGGATGCCCGTCCCCGCCGTCGAGCGCCGCGAGCAACTGCGCCGGGCGTTGCGCCCTGTGCCTGCCGCGCTACGCTCCACCGAGCGCACCGAACCGCGGCCTTCCCAAGGGCAGGGTGACCACTTCGGGGGGTCCGACCGCGACAGTGGGACGGCGATGACCGCAGCACGGATGACAGCGGACCAGTTGCACGCGCTCTGCCGCGCGCTGGTCCACGATCTCGGCCTGCGCACACCGTTCACTCCGCGGGAGCTGTGCCAGCGGCTCGGCGAGCGCCGGGACAGGCCGATCGAGGTGCGCGCGATCGACCTCGCGGCGACCACCGGCGTCGGGCACCTCGCGCCGCTGCCGGACGCGGACCACATCCTGGTCGAGCGGGACGCCCCGGCGCCGCAGCAGGCGGTCGTGATCTACCACGAGGTGATCCACCTAGTGCGCGGCCACCTCGACATCGGCGACACCATGACCTGCGGGCTGCCCGCCGGCGAGGACACGGCCGACGCCTACGACGACTGGCGCGAGTGGGAGGCCGAGGTCGGCGCGCGGACGCTGTCCCGCCTCGCGCGCGAACGCCCCCGTCCCAACCAGCTCTCGCGCGAGGCGAGTCCCGCCGACCACAGCATCGCCGCCGCCTTCGGATTCGCGCTGGACTAATACATGAAAAGCGACCTCGAGTTGACCATTCGGTGGGCCAAGGGCGCGGTCATCGTCGCGGTGATGCTGTGGGAGTTCACCCAGCTTGCCCGCCGGCCGCGGGATCTGCCGCTGCGTGTGCTGGCACTCGGATTGTTCTGTCTCGCGTTCGCCGCGACATTCGGCATCAACACGCCGTTCCTTGATCCGGTGAAGGATTTCTTCGGGCCGGCGTTCGGGCACATCATCAATACCTGCTGGATGACGATGGCCTACTGCTGGTCGGCGTACTTCCTGCTGGCCAACACGCGGATTCCGGAGAAGAAGCGCAAGCGCAAGGCGCTGATCGAGTTCGGCATTCTGGTGATCGCGGTGACCGTCATGATCACGATCCGCGCCACGATGCCGGAGCTGTGGCAGCGCCCGCATCTGGCCGAGGAATACCAGATGTGGCAACGGACGCTGTGGTACGTGAGCGAGAGCGGCTACTCGTTGACGGTGTGGTTCGTCGGGATCTGGCGGGCGGTCGCGATACGCCGGCAACTGCACCACCGCTGGGCGCGCGCGGCCTTCTGGCTGGCCGCGGTGGGCACCGCCGGAATGGCGCTGGGCGTGAACGGGATATCCCTGTCGCGTCAGATCATCCGACAATGGGATCCCAAATTCGATCCCGACCTGTTCACGAACCTGTATTCCATCGGACAGTTGAGCGGCCAGTTCATTCTGGCACTCGGTCTCGCGCTGATCCCGCTGGCCGCGTTGTTCGCGAAGATACGCGCGGCGTACGACCGAAGACAGCGCAACCGGTATGCCAGGAAAATGGCTCCACTGTGGCGGACATTGACCACGGAATTCCCCTACGTGGCACTCGAAGCGGGCACCGACGACGAATTCGAGAAGGTCACGGTCGAGATCGCCGACGGATTGTCCGAGCTGGCACGGGACTGCGACGAGCCGACCGGCGACATGCGTGATCCCGCGGTCGCGGCCGGCGTGATCGCCGTCGGACTGGAGCGGCGCGCCGCCCGGCGGGACGCGCGGTGGGCCGGCGACGACGACGCGCCGGCCGAACCGCCCTACCCGCGCCTGGAGCCGGATCTGCCGACCTGGCGGCGCCGGGCACGCTGGATGATCGCCGTCGGCGAGCACCTGGCCAAGCGGGGCGTGATCGAGGACGGCGCGCGTGTCTCGACGAGCTGAGGTGCGCGTCTCGGTGCTGGACACCTCGCCGATCGTGGCCGGATCCACCGCCCGGCAGGCCCTGCACAACACGGTCGACCTCGCGAAACTGGCCGACGAGCTGGGCTTTCACCGGTACTGGGTGCCCGAGCACCACGGCATGCGCGGCGTGGCCAGCTCCGCCCCGGCGGTGCTCATCGACCATCTCGCGAACGCGACGCGGCACCTGCGCGTCGGCGCGGGCGGGGTGCTGCTGCCCAACCATCCGCCGATCGTGATCGCCGAGCAGTTCGGCACGCTGGAGGCGCTGCACCCCGGCCGGATCGACCTCGGACTCGGCCGCGCGCCGGGTGGCGCACTGTCCACTGTGGACACCGCGCTCGGTGAGCGGGATCGCACGACCGAAGGCTTCCTCCGCCAGCTCGACGAGCTGTGCGGGTACCTCGACCCGGCCGAGAACGCGACGATCAAGGCGATCCCCGCCGTCGGCAACGCACCGCCGATCTGGCTGCTCGGCTCCTCGGAGGCCAGTGCCCGGCTCGCCGGTGAGCGCGGCCTGCCGTACGCGTTCGCCCGGCACCTCGCGCCGGCCGCCGCCGTGGCGGCCACCGGCACCTACCGCTCCCTCGCGCCGGCGTCGCGGATGCTGGTCAGCGTGTCGGTGATCGCGGCGGACACCGACGAGCGCGCCGAGTGGCTGGCCGGATCCACCCGGCTGAAAGTGCTCAGCCGGGTGCGCGGCAACCGCATCCAGCTGCCCAGCCCGCAGGACGCGGCGGACTATCCGTACACCGACGACGACCGCGCCGAGATCGCCGAGCGGTCGGGCAGCGTGCTGGTCGGCTCGCCGGAGACGATCACCAAGCAGCTCCAGTCCGTGCTGGACGACACCGGCACCGAGGAGCTGATGATCACCACGCCGGTGTACGAGCACGCCGACCGGCGCCGCTCCTACGAACTGATCGCGAGCGTCGCCGAACAGCTCAGGCGCTCGGCGCGAGCCTGGTCGCCGTCGTGATCATCTTGTCGTAGGCGTCGCCGTCGCGCGGGTCGTACAGGCCGGCGAGGAGTTTCAGCACGAGCTTCATCAGCCGCGCGTGCGGCAGGCCGTACTTGGTCGCCGCGCGCATGATCAGCGGCTTGCCGATCAGCTTGCTGAACACGTTGCCCAGCCGGAAATAGCTGCCGAGCGCCTCGCGCAGCGCCACCTGGTAGCCCTCCAGCGCACGCTCGCGCGCCGGGCCCTCCGGGCGGGCCAGCGCCTGCACGACGCACTCCGCGGCCAGCCGCGCGGACTCCATCGCGTACCCGATGCCCTCGCCGTTGAACGGGTTGACCATGCCGCCGGCATCGCCGACCAGCAGCAGGCCCGGCGAGTAGTGCGGCGTGCGGTTGAACCCCATCGGCAGCGCGGCGCCGCCGATCTTGCCCACCGCGTTGTGCTCGCGGAAGCCCCACTCCTCCGGCGTGCCGTCCAGCCAGGACCGCATGAGCGCCCGATAGTCCGTGCTGCCAAAGGCTTTCGAGGTGGACAGGATGCCGAGGCCCACGTTCACGGTGCCGTCGCCCATGCCGAAGATCCACCCGTAGCCGGGCAGCAGCGACGGCTCGGGCCCGGACCGATCCCACAGTTCCAGGTGCGACTCGAGGTAGTCGTCCTTGCTGCGCGGGCTGTCGTAGTACCGGCGCACGGCCACACCCATCGGGCGCGACTCCTGCTTGTCGATGCCGACCGACAGGGCCAGCCGCGCGGACACGCCGTCGCAGGCGAGCACCAGCGGCGCGCGGTAGGTCACCGGCGTGCGGTCTGGGCCCGTTTTCCCTTGCACGCCAACGACTCTGCCCGTGCGCTCGTCGGTGACCGCGCCGATGACCGTGGTCTGCTCGTGCATCCGGGCGCCCGCGCGCTGCGCCGTGCGGGCCAGCAGCTCGTCGAAGTCCTGGCGCGGGCGGACGACGCCGTACGGCGGGAAGCTCGCGAGGTCCGGCCAGTCCAGTTCGAGGGTGATGCCGCCGCCGATCACCCGCAGGCCGCGGTTGTGCAGCCAGCCGGCCTCCTCGCGGGTGTCCACGCCGAGGTCGATCAGCTGCTTCACGCCGCGCGGGGTGAGCCCGTCGCCGCATACCTTCTCGCGCGGGAACACGCTCTTCTCCAGCAGCAGCACGTCAAGGCCGGCGCGGGCGAGATAGGTCGCCGCGGTCGAGCCGGCCGGGCCTGCCCCGACCACGATGACGTCGGCGTCCTCGTCGTGCTTGCGGCGACCGGTCGACGTGGTCATGTGGCTCCCCTGCGAACTCGCTCGAGCTTGTGAAAGCGTTCACGTTCCGGCCATCGAGTCTAAGCGGTGCCCGCTGAGAGCCCGCGCGGCTGTGACCGCTGCGACAGCCGCCGGCCGGCCACGTGGCCATAGAGTCGACGCGTGACGATCAGGACCCGACCCGCGACCGAGTCCGACCTGCCCGCGCTGCTCGCCCTGTACGCCGAACTGCACCCCGGCGACCCGGCACCGTCGCCGGATTCCGCGCTCGCGGTATGGCGACAGATCGCCACGCAGGCCGGCCGCACGATCCTGGTCGCCGAGTCGGGCGATGCGGTGGTTGGCACCGTCGACTGCGCGGTGCTGCCGAACCTCACCCGGAACGCGCGCCCGTTGATGTTGGTCGAGAACGTGGTGGTCACCGCGACCTCGCGCGGTTCGGGGATCGGCACGGCGCTACTGACCGCCGCGGTCGCCCTGGCCCGGTCCGCGGGCTGCTACAAGATCCAGTTGCTGTCCCGCGCCAGCCGCGAAGTCGCGCACGCCTTCTACGAGTCGAACGGTTTCCGGGCCGTCGCCCAGGGATACCGCCTGTACGTCGACTGAACCGGAGTACCGCTCGCCGGCACCATCCCAACCGCACCTGTCATGGCCAGATTTGGATAGCTTCTGCAGCCGCGTCCCGGATTTTCTGGCCGTCAAGCTCATGCTCGACTTCACCAATTTGTCGATCCGGCCAATCAAGAACGAATTTCAACGCCCCAGGAGGAGGAAGCGGCCACAGGTCGACTGTTTGGACGTGGCGCCAAGAGATCTGTTCGGGAGCGCCTCCTCCTCCGCCACCTCCGGCCCCGAATGGCGTCAACACAGGGAAGTCCTCAGATATCCCTCCTGGGTAGGATATCGGCGATGCGGCCGGTCGAAGGTTTGTCGCGTATCGACCGTCGGCGAAGATGGCGGCGAAGCGCGGGCGTCGCGTGTCGAGCGGGCGCGCGGCGAATCCTGAAAACAGCATGAACTCTGCCTGATCGCGCGACTCTCCGACAGTAAGGATGGTCAACTCGATACTAAGATGCTGCGGCCAGCACTGCAGGTCCGTTATCGCCACACACAGCTTGGAACTCTTCACAAGAACTGCCGAACAAGGAATTCGCCGCGCGAGAGTAACAGTTCTGGGCGGGATCGCGCTCACCGCAGGCACACGCTCCCCGCCAAGATCATCAGGTTCAACCTGGTCAAAGAATGCCATTCATTCCTTCTCTCAGGCGGCTGTTGAGAGTCAAGCCGTTCACAGCCTAACTCAGCGAGTGGCCCGACCCTCAACAGCGCGTCGCGGATATGCTAGTCGAACGGGAGAACTTGGATGCCATCCGTAGCAGTGACGCAGGTCAACTCGGGAGGGCCTAACCTCCGACACTCAGGCGACCACTCTTCCCACTCCCACCCTTCTGGAAGAAGCAGGTCAGTTTGAACTGCGGCGTTGTAGAAGCCGTCGCATCGTTCGCTAAAGGAAAAGCACTGAACATGCGCTGATGAATTGATGTAGAGACACACCGGGTCTGACGGCTGCTCGTGGTGGCACTGCACCGAGGGCGCATCCGGCTGTCGCTGATTTCCATTGAGGAAGGCGGCAGCGTTAGCGTGAAGCCATCGCATTGTTTGACCTGCAGCCGTCACGTCACACAGTACGTACCCAGCGTGCGGCGCGTCGACATGCTCCAGGACATGGTCGTAGTACCAGGCATCGACACCAATTTCAATATGCGAAAAGCAGCCACCTCCGGGCGGATCATCCTGCTGACCGTACACCTTGTTCGTTGGCCTAATGCGGAGGCTTCCGAGGTCTTTGACTTTCTTGACCTTCTTACTCGTTACACGAGGTTTGTCGACCGGTGCAGGCTGGTCGGTTGTCGCACTTGCTGAGATCGGAACGGAAACAAGGGTAACGATGGCAATAACAGCCGCTAAGCACAGGCGTATGGACATAAGATTAAACTGAATCCTGTAACACCGGGCGCCAAGCGGCCGATATGCGTCTCACATGTGACGCTCAACATTGTCAGTGGGGATATCCCTTGCCGTCCAAGCGTTCACCAGGACCCCTCCCGCGTTGCGTGACCCACACTGTCGCGCGACGTAAACTGAGGGGAACCCATGTCTGACAACGAGCCGATGCCACCGCCGAGTGCCGCTGAGCAGTCCCGAAGCCCTGGCGTCGTACGGCCACTCGCCGGTTACGGCCTCGCGGCCACCATCCTGATCGGTCTGGTCGCCGCCTTGGTCGCGGCGGTGTGCCTCGCAATGTGGAGCGTCCACTCGATCGTGGCCGAGATCGTCGGCGGCACCGGGACGGCGACCACGTCTCAACTAGCTCGACTCTCCGACACCGAGCGACTGAGCTCGGCCCTACGCGGCGGCATGATCATCGCGGCACTCGTGGCGGCTTTGCTACTGCTGTTGTGGCTGAACCGTGCGCGAGCCAACGCCGAGTCGATTTCCCCGATGCGACACCGGTTGTCGAAGGGGTGGGTCACGGGAGGATGGTTCTGCCCTGTGGTCAACCTGTGGTTCCCAGCCGTCGTGATGACCGACATCTGCCGCGCCAGCGACTCGTCGCGGGTAGGAGCTGCCACACCGCGACACCCCGAAGCCGGCGGTCTGGTCGTTCCGTGGTGGATCATGTGGATCGTCGGATGGTGGCTGCCTTTCTTCTACCTGTACGGCACACGGGAAGACGTCATCACCATGCCGGCACAAGCGCTCGATGTCTCGCGCACGGAGGCCGTGACATACACCATGGGCGCCGTCGGTCTCGCCGGGGCAGCCGTCTGCCTCACGCTGATCATCCGTCGCGTCAGCTCTCGGCAGGAGATGTTCGTCTCCCCGAGTGGCGCTTGAACTTCGGTGGTGACCAAAGGCGGTTGTGCGACTCGATGATCTCCGTTAAATCTGGATACACACAGCGGCCACCACGTCACAGCGCGACAAGAGGATCATGCAGCCCACTGGTCTCCAGGGCGAGGAGCACTTATCCCGGCTTCTCGCCGCCATGCACCGCACGCCGATCCCCACATCGCCGCCCCCACACGACAACTACCTGGAGGCGCTCGGCCTCAACCTGCTCGCCGTCGCGCTGCGGCTGGAGCACATCGAGCGCCTGACCGACACGCTCACCCTGGCCGACGCCACGCACATGACGCGATCGGTCAGCGTGGACCTGAACCTCGGCGCGCTCACGCCCGACCAGATGGAGGCGCTGCGGTCCGACCCGACCGCGAGCGGTGCGCCGCCGGCGATCTGGCTGCCGGTCGCCCGGCACTCGCGCAAGCACATGGCGCCGGTGGTCGTGCACAACTCGGTCGGCGAGGTCATGCCGAGGATGACTCAGGTGCAGACCGCGAAGGCGCTCAGTCACGGCCTGGCCAAGGCGTTCCGCATGTACCTCGACTCCGACCCGAGGGTGGACGACGAGGACGAGCTGCTGCACGCGATCGGCGGTGACCTGAACCGGTCGCGCTGGTTGATCGAGGCGATGATCGCGACCATGGTCAGCCACGGCGTCGACCGGACGCCGGAGCCGCCGCCGGACCGCTCCCGGCACCGCCGCGCCACCGACTCGTGGAGCATCCAGAGCAACGCCGAGCACGCGGTCCGCCAACTGTTCACCGCGGACAGTCCGTTCCTGCGGCTGCTGGACGTCGCGGCGTCGGACCACCTGCTCGTGGTGGAGGTGCCGACCGCGACGCCCCAGGTGTTCCTGACCTACAAGGCACCCGTGATGCCGGCGCGGTCGCGGCGGCTCGGCGGGCGCGAGGGAATCCCCGGCCAGCGGGCGTTCCAGCACGAGTTCACCGTCCAGTACCGCACCGTGATCCCGCGCGCGGTCAGCTCGTACCACGTCACGCTCGAGGTGCCGCCGGAGATCCACGTACGCCGATACCTGTTGAGCAGCAACGTGGATCAGCACGCGGTGGCCACGCTCGCCGCCGACATGCGCGCGGTGGCCCGGCGCTACGACGACCTGCGCGCGGTGTCCCCCAAGCTGCTCGAACTGGAGTTGCACGGCATCGCGTCCCGGCTGGCCGAGCTGGGCCGGCGCCGGCATCGCGATCTTCGCTCGTTCACCGACTACCTGGATCGCTGCTACGCGAAGTTCTCCGGCCGCCGCCCCCGGTTCCTCGAACCGGCCGAAGGTGGCACCGGGCTGGAGCCGACTCCCCGGGTGGTCAGCGCGCTCGCGCGATTCGCCGAGCTGTACGAGACCGATCACTTCCGCAAGCTGGCGCACGATCCCGAGGACGCCGAGCAGACCTCGGATGTCCTGCCGCCCGACGAGCTGAACCGGCTCGCCGATCTGCTCGATGAGTCCGATGTGGACAGTGACGTGTGCGTGGACAACGACCCGCGCGACAACGTCGGCCA
Organism: Herbihabitans rhizosphaerae; assembly: GCF_004216555.1. GTDB lineage: Bacteria > Actinomycetota > Actinomycetes > Mycobacteriales > Pseudonocardiaceae > Herbihabitans > Herbihabitans rhizosphaerae. Next base: position 353,203 of record NZ_SGWQ01000001.1, read on the forward strand.
CGCGCACTGGCAGCGCCGGCCGTTCGGCACCGAGTCGCGGTCGGTCGAGCCGGTGGAGGCGACCGTGTACATCGCGCTCACGCCCGGCCCGTCGGTCGGCTCCAACGTGGCCAAGTTGCTGCTCGCGCTGCTCGCGTTGGTGATCGGGTTCGGCGTGGTGCTCGAACCGCACCTGTTCGACCGCGTCCCGCTGCTGGGCTGGCTCGGCAGCGCGGCGGGGTCCGGAGCCGACCGAGGCGAGGGCGAGACCCTGTCGTCGGCCGACGCGGTGGTCGCCGTGCTGCTGCTGGCGCCGAGCTTGTTGTTGGTGCGCCTGGACATCGGGCCGACCAAGTCCGTGCTCGGGCAGATCAACATGCTGCCACGAGTGGTGGCGTATTCCTCGGTGATGGTTGCCGGCGCGCTGGCGCTGGCAGTCGCCTCGGTGCAGGCGGGCAACCTGCAGGTGCCGTTCGTGGCGGCGATCAGCCTGCTGCTGTTCCTGAGCCTGCTCGTCGCCGGCGACTGGCTGGCCAAGGCGATCAAACGGCGGGCGAAGGTGCCGATGAACACGGTGAGCCCGCGCTGGCTGATCGCCGAGGTTCGCGGGCGGCCGGGGCGGCGGGGCGAGTGCGCGGTGGCGTACTCGACGGTCGGAGCTGACCATGCCTGACGGCGCACGCTCGCACCCCGCGCTGGCCGGCGTCGCCGCGCGGGCGGCCAGCGCGGGCAGCCCCGCGGTGCTGTTCAACGTGGTGCACTTCGGCGCGCGGACGACGACCGCGCCCCAGTCGCAGCTCACCGGGATCTCGCCGCCGACCGCGCGGGACAAGCCGGCGACCGAGACGCTGGTGGTCAACCTGGCCGGCATCGGCTTCCGGGTGCACACCTGGGCGCCGGACGTGCCGAGCAAGCCGGAGGGCACGGTGGACGCCAAGTGGGTGCCGCCGATGACGCCGGTGATCAACGACCGGGGCATCACCCGCGAGGTGTACGGCGGCGCGGTGGTGACCAACCCGGGGTTCCTCTACGACTCGGCCCAAAGCGTGGAGTTGCTGATCACGTTGTCGCACAAGCGATGGAAGCCGACCTTCGCCGACTCGCTGATGATCTCGACGATCTACCACCAGGTGACCTCGGCGGCACTGGCCGGCGAGGGCACGCCGATCCTGTTCCTGCAGTCGCCGGCCGCGCCGTTCAAGGACGCGCCGCCGTCGGTGCGCCAGGACGGGTCCGGCGAGAACCCGAGGTTGACCAACGGCATGGCGCTGCGGATGCTCGTCGGCCTGGACGAGGCGCGGCCGGACGCGCGGCTCGAACTGCTGCGCGGGGTGGCGGCGGTGGCCGCCGAGCACGGCCTCGGGCTGCAGGTGGCCGACCGGCGGTTCGGCCGGGTGCGCGGCGAGTGGTGGACCGTCACGCACCCGCACGCGCAGACCTACCGACTGCGGCGTGCCGCGCTTTTCCCTTGGGCCACAAGCGAAATCCCGTCCTCGGTGCAACTACTCACGTTCGTCGGGCCGGCCCGCGTCGGCTCGTCGGCGGCGATCGCGAGCGACCTGGTGACCCGCAACATCGGCATCCTGGCGATCTCCGAGGCGGTGCTGCAGGAGACCGCGTTCATCAACATCGTGGTGCCCGTGGCACCGGCGCGGCGTGCCGAACAAGTGGCTGCCGGGTCGTGCCGGCCGATCGTCGAGGGTCTCGGCAAGGTAGCCAGTGACTGCGGGCTGACCCGGCGGCAGGAGGTGCGCGGCCGCAGCGTGATCGGCGACTCGCCGGCGACCGACTACCGCGTGCTCGCGACCGGGCCGCTGACCGTGCGGATCGAGGAGTCGGCCAAGCGGCGCGACCGCGCGGTGTGGATCTCCTGGGACCTGCCGCTGCCGCCGGGCGGGGACAAGGGACGGCTGGACGTCGCCCAACTCGTGCTCACCCAACTGCTCAGCTCCGGCAAGGTGGCGCACGCGCGGGTCGACTACTACCGGTCGTGGGTGTCGCCGTCCGGGCGGGTGCACGGGAACGCGAAGATCGCGGTGCTGCTGGACGGCGTGAAGGACGACAAGGTCGGCGAGGAGCTGTCGACGCTGTGCCCGTGGACGCAGCGGGAGGTGATCTCGCAGTTGGTGCGGCAGCGGATCGCGCTGCGGACGATCAAGCTGCGGGTGGTGTGGCGGGAACGGTGGCTCGGCCGCACGAACGCGGCGTGATCCCTCCCAGCCGGCCACCGGGTGGCGGCGGGCCGGGAAGGCGTCACGTCAACGGCGTCCGACACTTGCGCCGGCGTGCGGCTCGCGGCGCAGGTAGCCCTCGATGTTCGGGTCGCCGGCCTGGTAGGTCTGCCGGGTCATGTCCCCCGGCGGGGTGGGACTCGTGTTGCCCTCGATCGTCTCGAACGAGCCGTCAGGGTGCACCTTCGTCACGATTCCGGTGTGGTTGGACTCGCCGTCGCCCTCCCAGTCGATGGTGACGACGTCGCCGGTCTGGATGCCGGTGGTTCCTTCGTGGTACCAACCGTGTGCCTTCGCCCACGCCTTGGCGGCCGGCACGTGCTGGAATCCGGTGTTCTTCGTGTCGCCGCCGTAGGTCTGCATGTCCGGCAGCGGCTGCCCGGCCTGCGCGAAGATCCAGGAGACCCACTGGGCGCACCAGTCGACCCAGTTGTCCGGGTTGGCCGGGTCGAACCATTGCTGGTAGGTCCAGCTGCCCTGTTCCCGGCCGCCCTCCTGCCACTTGCGCAGCTCTTCCTCGGCCTTGTCGACGATCGCCGGGTTGTCCAGCTTTCCTGATCTTGGGCTTCGGCTTCGGCTTGGGCTTCGGCGTCGGGACGATGGTGAGACCCGGGCTGATCTGCTGCCGCGGCGGAGCGGGAACGGCCTTGTGCGGCAGCCGCCGCTGGTCGGCCGCCCTGAGGATGTTGTCCAGGCCGCCGACGATTCCGGTCGCGATGGCCTGCGGGGTGGCGCCGGGTGCCGGTGCCGGAGCGGCTCCCGGAGCAGGCGTCACCGTGGCCGGTGCGCGCTGATCACGCTTGTCGTTGTCCCGCGTGCGGTCGTTGGTCTGCTTGGCCGGGGTGCGCTTGGCCGGGGAGGACTTGTGCGCGTCGCGGTCCGGCGGCTTGTCCTTGCGCTGCGGCTGCTTCGGCTTGGCGGCCGGTGAGGCCGCCTGCGCGGAACGCTGCTGCTGCGGCCCGGACGGCTTCGTCTGCTTGGCCTCGGGCCGCTTGGCCTTGTTGACCTTGGCCTTGGCCGGCGCGCTGTTCGAGGGGTTCCGGTTGGCCTGCGCGGCCGTCGCGCCCGTCGCTGGACCGACGACCGTGACCGCGACGGCCACCGCTAATGACGACATTCCGACACGTCAGTATCGCTTCCTGTTCCAACCACTCATGGGGCCTCTGCCTCTCACCTGGTTGTGTCCTTGCGGCTCCGCACGGTAGCGGCGGGCCTGGTGACGGTTTATGGCGAACACCAGAGTTCGTAATCATTCCGAGACGCACCGGCGGCCGGGTTACGCCGAATGCCGGAAACGTTTCCCGCCGCCGGGGCGACATTCCCATCCGGTGCGACGCGTCGCGCGCACCCACCGGGAGGACGCCTTCGATGATCAAGCCGGTTCCCGCTCACTCCGCCCTGACCGACCGGGCGCTGCCCGACCTCAAGCCGCTCGGCGGCCTCGGGGACGCGGCGACCGTCCTGCTCGGTGTCGCCACCGCGGCTGCCGGGGCTTCCGTATTCGGCGACTGGAACGCCTATCAGGCCGTGCGGTTCCACCTCGCCGGCACGGTCACACTGTCCGATGTGGACAGTGCGGACCGACTGAACGCCATCACGGGGTGGATCTCGTTCGGCACGATCGTCGTGGCCGCGGTGGTGTTCGTCGCCTGGCTGCTGCGAGCGCGGGACATCCACCGCCGCCGTACCCGGAGCTTGGTGATCGGAGCCTGCGTCTGCTCGGTGGTCAACCTGTGTTGGGCCGCATGGCTGCTCGGCCAGGTCCCCGACGAAACGATCACCGTGGACACCCTGCACTCGATCGCGGTCTGGAGCACGATCGGACTGGCCTGCACGGCCGCCGCCGCGGTTCTGGCCATGATGATCATCAAGCGGATCACCGCGTGGCAGGAAGCCGCGCTCCCTCGCCGGTAACGGTTACGATCCGCCAATGACCGACGGTGGCGCGCGCCGCAGGGACTCGGCGGCGACCAGGCGGGCGCTGCTCGACGCGGCGCGGAAACTGTTCGCCGACAAGGGTTTCGACCGCACGACGGTGCGCGACATCGCCGCCGCGGCCGGGGTCAACCAGGCGCTGCTGTTCCGCTACTTCGGGTCCAAGGAGGAACTGCTCGGCGCCGTGCTGTCCGCACCCGGTGCGGCGCTGCTGGCCGACGTCGGCAGCGAGCGGCTACTCGGCGAACTGCTCACCCGGCTGTTCGCCGAGGACCGGGAACGCGGTCACGAGGCGCTGCTGATGCTCGCCCTGACCGGCCCCGGCGTCGCGGCCGACACGCTGCGCCGCGAGGTGTCCGAGCCGTTCGTCGACGCGCTGTCCGCGATGTCCGGCGAGCCGGACGCCCGGCTGCGCGGCCAGCTCGTGCTGGCCTGGATCCTCGGCGTGGTGCTCAGCCGGGCCACGTCCCCGACCGGCGAGATCGCCGCCGCCGATCCCGAGCACGCCCGCGAGTTGATGCTGACCGCGATCCGTGCGCTGCTGGAGCGCGCCGACTGATAGTCCGAACGAGTTACCGTCCGCGACGAATCGTTGACGATGCGCAGAGCGCGTGCGTAGCTTTGTGAGCAGTTGCTTACTTAGCTTTCGGGGAGCGCGATGAGCACGCCGCACGACTACCCGTTCAACAGCTCCGACGGTCTGGACCTCGACGAGGAGTACACGAAGGCCCGCGACGGCGACGGCATGATCAAGGTGCGTCTGCCGTACGGCGAGCCGGCGTGGCTGGCCACCCGCTACGACGACGTCCGGCTGGTGCTGGGCGACCGGCGGTTCAGCCGCGCGGCGGCGGCCGAGCGGGACGAGCCGCGCTCCCGGGCCGGCCGCCAGCGGGGCGGCATCCTCGCCATGGACCCGCCGGACCACACCCGGCTGCGCGTCCTCGCGGCGAAGGCGTTCACCGTGCGCCGGGTCGAGCAACTGCGGCCGAGGGTCCGCGAGGTCACCGCCGAGTTGATCACGGCGATGCGGGACGCGGGCCCACCGGTGGACCTGGTGGACTCGTTCGCGCTGCCGCTGCCGGTGCGGGTGATCTGCGAACTGCTCGGCGTGCCCACCGAGGACCAGTCGCGGTTCCGGGTGTGGAGCGACGCGGCGCTGTCCACGAGTTCGCTGTCCGCCGAGGAGTTCGTGCGCAACCAGCGGGAGCTGCGCGAGTACATGGCCGGGCTGATCGCCCAGCGCAGGGCGCGGCCGGAGCAGGACTTCATGACCGCGCTGATCCAGGCGCGCGACGTGGACGACAAGCTCTCCGAAAAGGAGATGATCGACCTGTGCGCCGGCATTCTGGTCGCCGGGCACGAGACCACCGCGACACAGATCCCCAACTTCGTGTACCTCCTGACGAACCACCCGGACCGGATGGCCGAACTGCGTGCGAACCCCGACCGGATTCCGGCCGCGGTCGAGGAACTGCTGCGATACGTGCCACTGGGCTCGGGCTCGGGGTTCGCCCGGTACGCCACCGAGGACGTCGAGGTCGGCGGTGTGCTGGTGCGCGCGGGCGAGCCGGTGCTGGTCTCGATCGGCTCGGCCAACCGGGACGAGCGCAAGTTCGCCGCCCCGGACGAGATGTCGTTTCACCGGGAGTCCAACTCGCACATGGGTTTCGGGCACGGCGCGCACCACTGTCTGGGCGCCCCGCTGGCTCGCGTGGAACTGCAGGAGGCGCTGCGCGGGCTGCTCGCCGAACTGCCGGGCCTGCACGTCGCCGGCGACATCGAGTGGAAGTCGCACATGGTGGTGCGCGGGCCGCGTCGGATGCCTGTGGCATGGTGAGCGCATGACGTGGACGGTGTCGGTCAGCCCGGACCGGTGCATGGCCTCAGGATTGTGCGCCGGCACCCGCCCGGACGCTTTCGCCCTCGAGGGCTCGACCGCCGAGCCGGTGGAGCCCCACCCGCAGCCGGACGACGACCTGCTGGACGTCGCCGACTCCTGCCCGGCCCTGGCGATCACCGTGCTCGACGAGGACGACAACGAGATCGGCCCGCGCCCCTAGCCCGTGTTCACCCCGGGTTGACCGCGCGGTGGAGAGCGACGACGCCGAAGGTCAGGTCCAGCCACTCGACCTCGCCCCAGCCGGCCTTGGCGATCAGCTCGGCCAGATCGCGCTGCGCGTGCCAGGTGCGCATCGACTCCGACAGGTACTCATACGCCGCCGAGTTCGACGAGAACGGTCGCGTGATCAGCGGCAGCACGCGCAGCACGGTGTGGTGGTAGAGCCACCGGATCGGCCGCAGCCTCGGCTGGGACACCTCGCAGATCACCAGGCGCCCGCCGGGCCTGGTCACCCGCCGCATCTCGCGCAGCGCGGCCACGGTGTCGTTCATGTTGCGCAGCCCGAAGGTGACGGTCACCGCGTCGAACGACCCGGTCGCGAACGGCAGGTGGAACGCGTCCGCGGCCACCTTCGGCACGTCGCGGTGCGCGCCGCTACGCAGCATGCCGAGCGAGAAGTCCGCGGCGACACACCACGCGCCGCCGCGCCCGTACTCCACTGTGGACACAGCGGTGCCGGCCGCGAGATCGAGCACCGTCTCCCCCGGCTTGCCGTCGAGCACCCGCCGGGTCATCTCCCGCCAGCGCCGGTCGAAGCCGAGCGTCATCGCGGAGTTCGTGCGGTCGTAGCCCTTGGCCACACCGTCGAACATCTCGGCTACGTCGTGTGGATCTTTGTCCAGGCCAGCACGGGACATGGTTCGCAGCTTACGACGGTGCGAGTGTGGCCAGCGCATGCGCCACCCACGCGTCGGCGAACCGGTCCGCGTCGAGGTCCCCCGGTGTGTGGCCGATCAGCGCGGACAGAATCGGGTGGTAGGTCAGCGAGGCCAGCAGCACGGCCGCCGTCGCCTCCGGATCGGCGACCCGGACCAGGCCCTGCTCGGCCGCGGCGACCAGCCACGCGGTGAACGCGCCGTACACGCTCTGCCTGACCTCGCCCCAGATCTTGGCCAGCACGTCCGGCGCGTCGTCCAGGTCGCGCAGCATCACCCGGATCACCTCGCGGTCCCGCTCCATGCCGCCCCACACCGCGCGCACGCCCAGCCGCAGCGCGCCCTCGAGATCGGCCGGCACCTCGTCCACATAGGACCGCGCACCCGCGCGCATGGTCTCGATGTGGGTGTCGATCACCGCCTCCAGCAGCGCCCGCTTGGACGGGAAGTGCTTGTACAGCGCGCCCGATCCGGGGGTCAGCCCGCAGGCGACCTGGATGTCGGCGACCGAGGTGGCGCGGTAACCCTTCGTGGAGAACAGGCGCGACGCCTCGCTGACGAACCGGTCGCGGGCACTCGACGGAGACATGGTGAGAGAGTACTCTCTCACCATGATCGAGGTACAGGTGCGGGAGACCATCGGCTGCACGCCGGACGAGCTGTTGGCCTTCGTGATGGACATCGAGCGGTACGCCGAGGTGGACAAGAAGATCAACCCGGTCACCTGGACGCGCCGGGATGGCGACGTGGTCGAGTTCGAGTGCCGGCCCAAGGTGGCCGGAATCCCGCAGCCGAAGGTCGTGCAGCGGCTCCGGCTGACCCCGGGCGAGCGCGTCGACATATCGCTGTCTCCGTTGCCGCGCAACAGGTTTCAGCACACCATCGCGAAGTTCGAGGCCAGCTTCGCGTGCGCGCCGGTCGACGGCGGCACCGAGGTGACCCGCACGCTGCGGTTCACCTTCCCCGCCTGGATCCGCTGGATGATGGAACCGGTGCTCCGCCGACGCCTGCCGGCCGAGGTGCGCGACGAGATCGCCCGCGCCAAGGCTCACCTAGAGTCACCGACCCCGCGCTGACCTGCGCGTTCACGATGCCCCTGTCGTACTTTAGCGGGCTAAAGTACGCAAAACATGAACGGCGTGATCGCTAAGTTTCGGACATGCGAGGTTGGTGAACAGGGGCTCTAGAGACGCAGGGCGCTGAGCATTCCGCCGACGGCGCGCGGCCAGTCGAAGTCCTCGGCGCGGGCCCGTGCGGCGGCGCGGCGGGTCGGCTCGGGTGCGGACAGCAGGGTGTGCACCGCGCCGGCGAACGCGGGCGCGTGGTCGGCCACCGCCGCGCCGCAGTCCGGGCGCACGATCTCGCGCAGCGCCGAGGACGCCGACACCACAACGGGTGTACCGGACGCGAGCGCCTCCAACGCGGCGAGCCCGAACGTCTCGTGCGGACCGGGTGCCAGCGACACGTCGGAGGTGGCCAGCAGCCGCGCGACGTCCAGCCGGGACGGCACGAACCCGAGGAACGTCACCGGCAGCCCGGCGGCGCGCCGCTCCAGCGCCGGCCGGCGCGGCCCGTCACCGGCGATCACCAGCCGCACCTTGTGTCCCGAGGTGTGCATCTCCGCGAGCGTGTCCACACTCCGCTCGACGTGCTTCTCCGGAGATAACCGTCCACAGTGGACCAACAGCGCGTCGGCTCCCCTGGCCAACTCCCCGCGCAGCGAGGCGTCGGCGTTGGTCGGCGCGAACGTGCGCAGGTCGACCCCGAGTGGCACCCGGCGCACGTTCGCCGCGCCGATCCGGTCGAACTCCGCGCCGGCGAACGACGTCGTGCACACGACCGTGTCGTAGCTGGCCGCCATCCGCGCGTTCATCGCGTCGGCCACGCGGGTCGCGACCGACGGCGGCAACAGGAACTGCTCGAGCAACCGGTCCAGCCGCTCGTGCGAGATCACCACGCTGGGCACGCCGTTGCGACTCGCCCAAGTGCCCATTCCGCGCAGGGTGAGCCGGTCGGACACCTCGATCCGGTCCGGCCGCAGCCGCGTCAGCAGGGTGCGCACTCGCCACGGGTCGACCGCCCGGTAGCCACCCGTTCCGGGGATGCGCGGCGCCGGCAGGGTGATTCGGCGTGCCCCGCTCGGCATCGTGGTGTCCGAGCTGCGGGTGCCGGGCACCACCAGCGTGACGCGATGGCCGTGTGCCACATAGCCCGCGCCGAGGTGGTGCAACGCGGTGCGCAGTCCGCCGGAGCGCGGCCCGTAGAAGTTGGCCAGTTGCACCACGTGCAGCACGGTCACGCCGCCCTGGCGGCACGGAGGCCGGCCACCTCCGCGTAGTGGTCGACGAGTTCTCCGCACACGGCCGGCCAGCTGCGGCCGAGCACGGCGCGGCGGGCGGCCGCACCCATCTCCTCGCGCAGCGACGGATCCCCGAGACGCTCCACAGTGGACACCAGCTCGGCGCGGAACTTCGTGTCGTCCGGCCCGATCAGGTAACCCGTCCGTCCACTGTGGACAAGGTCGCGCGGCCCGCCGGCGTTCGGCGCGATCACCGGCACACCGGAGGCCATCGCCTCCTGCACGGCCTGGCAGAACGTCTCGTGCGGGCCGGTGTGCACGAACACGTCCAGACTGGCGTAGGCCTCGGCCAGCGCCTCGCCGGTGCGAAAGCCCAGGAACGCCGCGTCGGGCATGGCCTTGCGCAGCGCCCGCTCGTCCGGCCCCTCGCCGACCACGACCACCCGCACACCGGGCAGCGCGTTCAGCGCGGCCAGCCGCTGCACCTGCTTCTCAGGTGCCAGCCGGCCGACGTAGCCGACCAGCAGCTCGCCGTTCGGAGCCAGCCGCGCGCGCAGTTCGTGGTCCACTCGCGTCGGCGCGAACAGCTGGAGGTCGACGCCACGGCCCCAGCGCTGCACCCTCGGGATGCCGTGCGCGAGCAGTTCCCGCACGGCGGCCGTGGACGGCGCCAGCGTGCGGTCCGCACTCGAGTGCAGCCGCTTGATCCAGCGCCACGCGGTCCGGGCGCCCCGCGAGAGCCCGTAGGACGCGGCGAACCCGGCGACGTCGGTCTGGTACACCGCGATGGTCGGCAGGTCCAGCTTTCTCGCCGCGCGCATGCCGCACGCGCCGAGCACGAACGGCGATGCCAGGTGCACCACGTCCGGCGCGAACTCGGCGATGGCGGTGGCGACCTTCGGTGACGGCACCCCGATCGGCAGCGAGGTGATCACGGGCAGGTCGACCGCCGGCACGCGGACGACCGGCGCGTGCAGGTAGTGGTTGCACCCCGCGCCGGGCGCGACGATCAGCGCCTGGTGGCCGCGGGTGCGCAGATGCTCGACGACTCGGAGAACGGAGTTCGACACGCCGTTCACCTGCGGCAGGAAGCTCTCGGTGACAATGGCGACTCGCACGGATCGACTGTCGCAACCAGATCCGTCCAGTGAGTCGACCTGCACGTGACAGCACGGGGAACGCGGCGGGAACACCTCGGGTGCTAGTGCCCCGTGTTCGAGACACCAGGTGCCGGAGCGAGAGTTTGACCTGGCGATAGTTCGGCCGTCATCTGCCGGACGCATCGCAGACACCAGGCGCGGTCACGCTAGGGCGGCATGACGGTCCTGTCCTCTCGCCCGGTCAAACCCGTTGAGCCGGGCCTGCTGTCCCGGGCGCTCGAGGTGGCCGGAAGGCTCGCCAACGACGCCACGGACGTAATCACCGCGACCGCGGGCCGTGGCGCCCGCCCAGACCAGAAGGACTCGCCGTTCGACTGGGTGACCGACACCGATCGCATCCTCGAGCGGCACACCAGGCGCGTGCTCACCGCCGAGTTCCCCGGAATGCCCGTGGTCGGCGAGGAGTTCGGCGCCGACGTCGGGGCGGCCGAGGCGGAGTACCGCTGGGTGGTCGACCCGGTGGACGGGACCGCGAACTACGTGGCCGGGGTGCCGTGGTGCGCCTACAGCCTCGCGCTGGTGGACGCCGCCGGGCCGGTGGTCGGCGTGGTGGCCGACCCGTACCGGGGCCAGATCTACGCGGCGGCGCGTGGCCGCGGCGCGCGGGCGAACGGCCAGCGGATCACCTTGACCGACACGGCCACGACGGCCGGCGCGATCGTGTGCACGGAGCTGAGCCGCAAGGGGCCGTGGCCGGGGATGGGCGACTTCATCGAGCGGGCGGCCGCGTCGCACGCCGGGGTCCGGGTGCTCGGCTCGGCCGCGCTGGCGATCGCGCAGGTGGCGCTGGGGCACGCGGTGGCCGCCGTCCTGCACAGCTACCACGAGTGGGACGTCGCCGGATCGGTCGCGCTGGCGATCGAGGCCGGCGCGCTGGTGCTGGACAAGCACGGCGAGGGCGCGCTGCTGCCGGTGGACGGGCTGCTGGTCGCCGCACCGGGTACGGCCGACGAGGTGCTCGACTGGTGGCAGCGCTCCCGCGCGGGAATCGCTGCCACCCAAACACTCTGAGGGGTCAGAGCTGGCCGGCGACGGCCTCGGCGAACCGGGTCAGCGGCTCGCACGACGGCGGCGGAACGTTCGCGCCTGGTGGGAACGAGGCGGCCCGGAAGTCGTCGTTGAGGTCGACCTTCGCGAGCACCGCGCCGTTCTGGTCCTCCGGCGGAGCCGGCTCCACGATCAACGCGTACCCGCAGCTCCCGCCGGTCTGCACGCCACCCGGCCCACGCCCGGCCGAGACCATCTTGACGGCGTTGAACCTGCCGACCCTGGTCGCCGCGGCCTCCCAGGTGCCCACACCCTGATCGGTCTTCTCCAGCCGGGGCACGGCGTCGATCTTCCAGTACACGCTCACGTTCAGCGCCACGGGATTGCCGGGGCGGAACAACCTGATTCGGCACTGGTACGGCGACACGTAGCTCACCCCGGACTGGTAGTCCGGGTACTGCCCGAGCAGCACGTCCTTGCGGGCGCACGGGTCCTTGCCGACAACCGGGATCGTGGACGGCTTGGATCGCGGGGTGAACGCCTCCGCCTTGGGCATGATCCGCAACAGGTAGGACTTGGCCTCCTGACAGCGTTCCGGCCACACCTGGTCCGGCGCACCCTTGGCCGGCACCTTCCGCGCCCGCAGCGAGACGGCGAAATCCGCGCCGGGGTACGGCGCGTAGTACATGCACTCGTCCTGCTTCTCCTTGTTGTACCTGTAGTTGTGCAACGTGCGGCCGTCCGCCGGCTCCGGCGCGTTCTCGGTGCGTTCCTTCTGCCCGAATTCCACGCCGACCTTCAGGTCGAACAGGTAGGAGAACGGCTCGTTGGGATTCTTCGCGCGCGCCCAGCATTCGTTGAATACCCGGCGGGCGCCTTCGGCCTCCCGCTGGGCGCCGAACTTGGCCAGCGCCTCGACGTCGTGGATGTCGCAGACCGACGCGTCGCGGATCTTGCGCATCAGTTCATCCGCGTTGACCGGCGTGGACGGCGGGGTGTCCGTCGGTTCGGCGGCCGGTGGCGCCTTCTGCCCACTGGCGGCGGGCTCGCCGGCGGGCGACGCGGTACCGGAGACGGTGGTCGCGCAGCCGGCCATGAGAGCCGCCGCGGAAAGCACAGCCAGCAGGCCGAGCCGGTTCTTCAATCGGTTCACGGCGTTCCCGTACTCGAAAGGGCTGGACGGACAGAAATTACCAGGTGTGCCGACGACCTCGCCGACAGTTTCACGCCGCCGAAGCGGGCCGCACGAAGCAGAACTCGTTGCCGGCCGGGTCGCGCATCACCTGGAACGATCCTTGCTCATCGGTGATCAGCACGCCGACCCGCCTCGCGCCGAGTTCGACGGCACGCACGACCGCCGTGGCGATGCCGTCCACGCGAACGTCCAGATGCAGACGATTCTTCCCCGTCTTCTCTTGCGGCACCGGCTGAAACGCGAGCCGGGGAAAATCGGGCGGCTCGACGTGCGACCAGCCGAACGCCCGGTCGACCGGCTCACCGCCGAGCAGCCCGGCCCAGAACCGCACCAGCGACCTCGGGTCGACGCAGTCGATCACGATCTGATCCAGCAGCACGTGTTGCAGCGCGCGACAATTTCGCCGGTATAGTTGACGCTGCGTGAGGCAGTAGCTCCACGAAGTGAGCCCGGTTCACCTTCCGGACGGTGGGTTGCCGGGCTTTGCGCTGTTCAGGGACCGCCGACCCGGTCAGGCGTCGTAGTCCACCGTGACGGCGTCGGTGACGGGCAGGCCCTGGCAGGTGAGTACGAATCCGGCGTCCAGCTCGTGCTGCTCCAGCGCGTAGTTGCGGCGCATCTCCACCTTGCCGGAGGTCACCTTCGCCCGGCAGGTGCCACACACGCCGCCCTTGCAGGCGAACGGCAGATCGGCGCGAACCCGTTGTGCCGCATCAAGAATCGGCGTGTCGGCCGGCAGCGCGAGGGTGGTCTCGCGACCGTCCAGCAGCACGGTCACCTCCGCCGTCGCACCGTCCACAGTGGACTCGTCGGCGCGCTTGGGCGCCGGTGGCGGCTCGTCGACATAGAACAGCTCGTGATGCACCCGCTCGGTCGGCACCCCGCGCTCGGCGAGCACCTTCTCCGCGTCCTGCACCAGACCGTACGGCCCGCACAACCACCACTGGTCGATGTCGGAGGCGGGCACCACGATGTCGAACAACGCGCGCAGCCGCTCCGCGTCCAGCCGCCCGGAGAACAGCTCGACGTCGCGCGGTTCCCGGGACAGCACGTGCACCAGCTGCAACCGGTCCGGGTGGCGGTCCTTCAGGTCGGCGAGGTCCTCGGCGAACATCACCGTGTCGCTGCGCCTGTTGCCGTACAGCAGGGTGGCGCGGCTCTCCCCGTCCGCCAGCACGGTGTCCACAATGGACAGAACCGGGGTGATGCCGGAGCCGGCCGCGACGAACGCGTGGTGGCCCGCCGCGGACAGCTCCGGAGTGAAGTTTCCCAACGGGGGCAACACTTCCAGCGTGTCCCCCGGCCGCAGCGAGTCGACCAGCCGCTCGGAGAACAGCCCGCCGTCCACCCGGCGCACACCGATCCTGGGCGCCGCGCCGACCGGCGCGCAGATCGAGTACGACCGGCGCTCCTCGCGTCCGTCGACCTGCTGGCGCAGCGTCAGGTACTGGCCGGCGCGGAACGTGTAGTCCTCGGCGAACTCGTCCGGCACGGCGAACGTGATCGCCACCGCGTCCGCACACAGTCTGTCCACAGTGGACACCGTGAGCGGGTGGAAGGTCGGCCGCTTCGTGCGCGTCGCGGTCATCACAGGTCCTTGAAGTGCTCGAACGGCTCGGCGCAGTCCGCGCACCGGTGCAGGGATTTGCAGGCAGTGGACGAGAAGTGGGACAACTCGGTGGTGTTCGGGCTGTCACAGCGCGGGCAGCGGACCAGCCGCGACGGCGGCGTCAGGTTCAGCGGCACCGGCCCCTGGCGCACCAGACCACGGCGGGCCGGCGGCGCGATGCCGTACTCGGCGAGCTTGCGCCGGCCGTCGTCGGTGATCCAGTCCGTGGTCCACGCCGGGCTCAGCACGGTGCGCACCTCGGCGCGGTGGTAACCCGCTTCGTCAAGCGCCGCAACGAGATCGGCGCGGATCTCGTCCATCGCCGGGCAGCCGGAGTAGGTCGGTGTGACCGTCACGACCACCCGCTCGCCGTGCACCGCGACATCGCGGAGCACGCCGAGATCGGCCAGTGTGAGCACCGGCAGCTCCGGGTCGCACACCGACTCCGCCACGGCCCGCGGCGTCACCATGTCGCACCCGGCATCGAGCGCGCGATGTGCTGCATCTCGGCGATCAGGTACCCGAACGCCTCGGTGTGCACGCCGTCCCGACCACCGCGACCGGCCCCATCTCGACCGACCACAGTGGACAGTGAGCCAACGGTCGGCCGGTCGAGGCTGGCCGCACCGAGCACGGTGTCCAGCACACCGTCCACTTCGGACCGAAGGGTGGCCGGATCGACAGCCACACCGACCGCCGCGAGCCGCGTCTCCACCGGGTGCGCGGTGAACAGTTCGTCGGTGAACGGCCACACGCGATCGAGCCCGGCGATCATCCGCTCCCGGGAGTACTCCGTGCCGTCGCCCAGCCGGATGGTCCACTGCGCGGCGTGATCCCGTTGGTAGGCAAGCTCTTTCACCGCCTTGGCGGCCACCGCGGCGAGCACCGGATCGCGCGAGGAGACCAGGCGCTGGGACAGCGCGAGCCGCCAGGAGGAGAACACCAGCAGCCGGGCGATCGTGGTGGCGAAGTCGCCGCCCGGCCCCGGCCCGCAGTCCACCTCGGACAGTTGAACGTTGCGGAACTCGTGTTCCTCGCGGAGGTAGGCCAGCGCGTCCTCGTCCCGCCCGGCGCCCTCGATCTCGCCGGCGCGGGTCAGCAGCATGCGTGCCTGGCCGAGCAGGTCGAGCGCGATGTTGGCCAGCGCGACGTCCTCCTCCAGCTCCGGTGCGCGCGAGCACCATTCGGAAAGCCGTTGGGAGAGCACCAAAGCGTCGTCGCCGAGCATCAGGCAGTACGTGGCGAGGTCGCCCGAGTCCACATCGGACGGAACCGCTCTGTCCACCCCGGACAGCGCGTCGGTGAACCCGGTGCCGAACGCCCAGTGCGTCTCGTCCGAGCCCTCCATGATCGCCTCGTACGCGTTATCGAAGCTCATAGGTGCGGCACGTCCTCGGGAATCGCGTAGAACGTGGGGTGCCGGTACACCTTGTCGCCGCTCGGCGCGAAGAACGGGTCCTTCTCGTCCGGCGAGGACGCCGTGATCGCCGCCGCCGGCACCACCCAGATCGACACGCCCTCGTTGCGACGGGTGTACAGGTCGCGCGCGTTGCGCAGGGCCATCTCGTCGTCCGGCGCGTGCAACGAACCGACGTGCACGTGGTTCAGCCCGCGCTTGCCACGCACGAACACCTCGTACAGCGGCCAACTCGATCGCGGCTCACTCATGCGGCACTCTCCTTCGCTGCCCGCTTGGCGGCGTGCGCGGTCGCCGCCTCGCGTACCCAGGCGCCGTCGTCGTGCGACTTGCGCCGGTGTGCGACACGCTGCGCGTTGCACGGGCCGTCACCCTTGACCACGCGCCAGAACTCGTCCCAGTCCGGCGTGCCGAAGTCGTGGTGCCCGCGCTCGGCGTTCCAGCGCAGCTCCGGATCGGGCAGCGTCACGCCGAGCTTGTCCGCCTGCGGCACCGACATGTCCACGAACTTCTGCCGCAGCTCGTCGTTGGTGTGCCGCTTGATCCGCCACGCCATCGACTGCTCGGTGTTGGACGACGCGTCGTCCGGCGGGCCGAACATCATCAGCGACGGCCACCACCAGCGGTCCACCGCGTCCTGCACCTGCCGGCGCTGCGCCTCGGTGCCGCGCATCATCGTCATCAGCAGCTCGTAGCCCTGCCGCTGATGGAACGACTCCTCCTTGCAGACGCGGATCATGGCGCGCGCGTACGGCCCGTAGGACGTGCGGCACAGCGGCACCTGGTTACAGATCGCCGCGCCGTCAACCAGCCAGCCGATCACACCGACGTCGGCGAAGCTCAGCGTCGGGTAGTTGAAGATCGACGAGTACTTCTGCCGGCCGTTGATCAGCTTCTGGGTGAGGTCCTCGCGGTCGGCGCCCAGCGTCTCGGTGGCCGCGTACAGGTACAGCCCGTGGCCGGCCTCGTCCTGCACCTTGGCGAGCAGGATCGCCTTGCGCCGCAACGAAGGCGCGCGCGTGATCCAGTTGCCCTCCGGCTGCATTCCGATGATCTCGGAGTGCGCGTGCTGGGCGATCTGGCGGATCAGCGTCCTGCGGTAGCCCTCGGGCATCCAGTCGCGCGGCTCGATGCGTTGCTCGGCCGCGACCACCCGGTCGAACTCGCGCTGCAGCTCCTCGTCCACGACCTCGATGTTACACGTCGCGGACGATTCTGCGGAGAGGTGTTATACGACTGCCTTGCGCCTGATCCGCACGCCGGAGCGGTGCGACCACCACAGCAGCGGCGCGACGATCAGCCAGGTCACCGCCGCCACACCGGCCAGCGGCAGGAGCGCGAGCGACACGTTGCGGCCGGCCACGCGCACCAGCTCGGGGTCGCGCTCGTCGTACTCGACGGCGACCACCTGCCCGGTCTCCAGGCCCTGCGGGTAGAGCACGCCGAGCGGCGGCGCCTGCACCGCGCCGTCCGGGGTGTCGAACCGGACCAGCGCGCGGCCGAAGCTCGCGGACACCACCTCGGCGTTGGCGTGACCGGTGTGCGCGGTGATCGCCCGGTCGTTCTGCCACGCGCCGAACGCCACGAGTACGCAACACAGCGTGACGAGCACACCGACGGCGAGCAGCACGATCGCGCCGACTCGCCGCAGCCGTTCACCCCGCCAGGTGACAGCTTTTTGTGGCTGTTGATCCTGCTCCGCCTTCACGCGCTGGAGGGTACCGCTGTCGGGGGATTCAGCACGTCAGACCCACAACCGATGCCTGTGGACAACCTGTGGATAACCGATTTGCCCTACCGACGAGTGCCCGCCAGGGTGGACGGCATCGGGGAATCCACGGAACACTGAAGGGGACACACACCATGACCGACGATCTCGACAGCCGCCTCGCCAAGCTGGAGGCGGAGATGCCGAAGGCGCGCAGGGATGCCACGGCAGCCCGACTGCTCGCGATGGGAGCTGACCGCGAGGTGTTCGACATGCGTGCCCGGCTTCAAGCGCACACCGCGTTGCTCAACGCCCTGCGCGAAACCCAGATGGAGCACGGGCAGCGGCTCGATCGACTCACGAGCAGGGTCGACGGCGGCTTCGCGCAGGCCGACCGAAACTTCGCCACCGTCGAGCAGAACTTCAAGCTGATGGCGGTCGGGATGGCGGAGATCAAGGACCTGCTCACCGACAAGAACGAGAGCTAGCGGAGCACGGCCTCCACCACGGCGGCGCGCAACCGGGAGTGCAGATCTCGCAGGCGGTCCCGGTTCGCGCGCACCTCCACCACCCGCAGCCCGTCAGCCGGCGCGACCGCCGCGCACAGCTCACGCGGGTCGGTCACCAGCACGT
Organism: Herbihabitans rhizosphaerae; assembly: GCF_004216555.1. Taxonomy (GTDB): domain Bacteria; phylum Actinomycetota; class Actinomycetes; order Mycobacteriales; family Pseudonocardiaceae; genus Herbihabitans; species Herbihabitans rhizosphaerae. Next base: position 371,131 of record NZ_SGWQ01000001.1, read on the forward strand.
GCGGCACCCCGTACCCACCACACACCGCGCCAAGGTCGACCCCGGTCGGCGTGCCGAACACCCGCTCGAACGACGCCCGGTGCTCGGCCGCGCCCTGCTCCAGCAGCGAGAAGATCCCGCCGCCGTCGTCGTTGAGCACCACCACCGTGAGGTTCGGGCGCTGCTCGGCCGGCCCGATCAGCATGCTGTTGACGTCGTGCAGAAACGTCAGGTCGCCGACGAGCGCGTAGCCGGGCCGCCCGGAGGCCAGCGCGATCCCGGCCGCCACCGACACGTTGCCGTCGATCCCGGCGACGCCCCGGTTCGCGTGCACCGCGACGTCCCCGCGCGGCGCGGCGACCAGATCCACGTCGCGGACCGGGTTGGACGAGCCGAGGAACAGCGTCGCCTCCGACGGCAGCGCCTCGACCAGGTCGCGGGCCACCCGAACGCCGGTGGGCCAGCCCTCCTCGCCGAGCAGCTTGTCCACGACCATCGCCGCGCCGGAATCCGCCTGACGCCAGCCGGCCAGCCACTCCTCGTCGTGACCGTCCACATGGGACAGATCGTCCAGGTCCAGCCAGCCGCGCACGTGGGACGCCACGAACTGCGGGTCCGTCCACTGTGGATGGTCACCGATGCCGTACACCGGCGCCGCGCCCATCATCCCGCGCACGCCGCGGGACAGGGTCGGCCGGCCGACCACCACCAGCGCGTCCGGCCGCAGGGCCTCCCCCAGCTCGCCCGTGGCCAGCAGCAGCGCACCGCAGCGCAGCACGTCGGCACCGCCGGCCATGGCCGCCGCCATCCCGGTCGGCTCGGCCACCACCGGCCAGCCGGCTCGCGCGGCGACCTCGGCCGCCGCCGTGATCCGGTCCGGCCGCCCGCTGCCGACCACCATCAAAGTCCTTGCCGGCAAAGGGAAATCGACCCGACTGCCGGCAACTGTTCGCGCCGCGGCGGACGTCGTCCAGCGCACCCCGCCCGGCCGCCCGTCCAACTCCTCCGGCCAGTCCCCCGGCCAGTCACCGCCGAGTGTGGGCACCAGCGGCTCGCGAAACGGCAGGTTCAGCTGTGCCGGCCGCCCCGGCTCGGCCTGTGCCACCGCGCGGCAGACCAGCCCGCGCCACACCGGGTTCTGGCCGACCCGCCGTTCGGCGACCGGGAAGTCCACGACCACCGCCGCCGGCCCGAAGATCCCGCGCTGGTCGATCGTCTGGTTCGCGCCGGTCCCGGCCAACTCCGGCGGCCGGTCGGCGGTGAGCAGCAGCAGGCCGACGCCGGAGTGGTACGCCTCCAGCACGGCCGGGTGCATGTTCGCCACCGCCGTTCCGGACGTGCACGCGATCGCCGCCGGCCGGCCGCCGCCCTTGGCGAGCCCGAGCGCGAAGAACGCCGCAGACCGCTCGTCCACCCGCACGTGCAGCGTGAGCCGGCCCTGTGCGGCGGCCTCGTGCAGGGCCATGCTCAGCGGCGCGTTGCGCGACCCCGGGCACACCACGACGTGCCGAATGTCGTTGCGCACCAACTCATCGACGACGACGGCGGCCTGCGCGCTGGACGGGTTCACCCGAGGACCTCGCCGCAGAGCACATGCCTGCGGATACCCGCTCGCGCCACGGCGTGACCGAACTCGGTCAAGGCGTATCTGTCGTCGCCGTCGACGCCCTCGCGCAGACGCAGGCTCTGGAGCACGTCGAGGTCGTGGAACACGGCCTCCATCGCGCGATCCAGCTCCGACCGCTCACCCAGTTCGTCGAGAACCACCTCGACCTTGTGGATCAGATCGTCGTAGTACACCTCGTGCTCCAGCAGCAGCGCGGCGAACACGACGATCATCGTGTGCGCCACGGCGGGGTCGACTCCGTCGAGCAAGTGCATGCAGAGCCCGGTGTACAGCCTGCGCGGGTCGTCGTGCACCGCATCACCGGACGGGGACAACCTCGGCTGCTCGCCGGTCTCGTCGAAGAACCCGCAGCGCCGAGCGAGCACGGTGGCGGGATGGTCGGGCAGGGTGCCGCGCTGGACGCACACGTCGAGCACCCAGAGCATCGTGCTCAGCGCCGTGCGTGCGGCCTCCTCCGGCATGGCGAACGACCTGGCGATGTCTGGACTGATCCTGGTCAGCAGTTCGCGCAGCAACGGGCTGGGCACCGCGCGCGCCCACGCGGTCATCCGCTCGCGGATCACGTGCTCCAGCAGGGGGATTCCGTCCGGCGTGCCGTGGGTGTCGAACACGCCGGAAGCGTGCTTGGCCAGCCGCATGTCGAAGAGGGGGTCGTCCTCGTCGAACAGCTGGTCCGCGACGGCCTCCTCGATGGCCTTGGTGACGTAGAACCTGGTGACGCGCTCCGCTGGCCCGGGGTCGGACCACCATTCGATCTGCATCTCGGCCGGCATCATCAGGTGTGAGCGCTCCATGGCCCGCGCGTACAGCTCGGTGCACTTCTCCTCGTCGTGCGCCGCCTCCAGGATCTCCCGGGTGGTGTCGGCACGGCAGAGCGCGGCGTACCTCGGCCGGCCGACGAGGTCGAAGAACTCGGCCAGGCCGTCGACGACCAGCCGCCAGTCGGGCATGTCCACGCCGTCCCTGACGTGCCTCGGCAGCACACCCCACAACGAGAGCTGCAGTTCGAGCTGAAGCGGCTCGTGCTCGGGGTTGTGCTGGACGATGCTCACCCACGTCGCCGTGACGTGCGTGCCGACCTTCCTGTCTCGACGAATGATCGTGTCGAGTGCGCTTTCCGGGTCCACGGGATCAGCTTGACACGGGAGCACTGAGGGCCGCTTGGCACTATCCACAGGTAGCCCCGGATAGCCTGTGCGACGTGGCAGAACCTACCGTTTCCGAGCTGTTCGATCCGAGCGTCTGGCAGGAGATCGAGGGCTTCGAGTTCACCGACATCACCTACCACCGCGCCCGCGAGCAGGGCACCGTGCGGATCTCGTTCGACCGGCCCGACGTGCGCAACGCGTTCCGCCCGCACACGGTCGACGAGCTGTACCGCGCGCTGGACCACGCGCGGATGAGCCCGGACGTCGGGTCCGTGCTGCTCACCGGCAACGGCCCGTCCCCGCGTGACGGCGGGTGGGCCTTCTGCTCGGGCGGCGACCAGCGGATCCGTGGCCGCTCCGGCTACCAGTACGCCTCCGGCGAGACGGCCGAGACGGTCGACCCGGCGCGCGCCGGCCGGCTGCACATCCTGGAGTGCCAACGGCTGATCCGGTTCATGCCGAAGGTGGTGATCGCGGTGGTGCCCGGGTGGGCGGCCGGCGGCGGGCACTCGCTGCACGTGACCTGCGACCTGACCCTGGCCAGCGCCGAGCACGCGCGGTTCAAGCAGACCGATGCGGACGTCGGGTCCTTCGACGGCGGCTTCGGGTCGGCGTACCTGGCGCGGCAGGTCGGCCAGAAGTTCGCCCGCGAGATCTTCTTCCTCGGGCGGGACTACTCGGCCGAGGACATGCACCGGATGGGCGCGGTGAACGCGGTGGTGCCGCACGCGTCCCTGGAGGCCACGGCCCTGGAGTGGGCGGCGGAGATCAACGGCAAGTCACCGACCGCCCAGCGAATGCTCAAGTACGCGTTCAACATGATCGACGACGGGCTGGTCGGCCAGCAGCTGTTCGCCGGCGAGAGCACGCGGCTGGCGTACATGACCGACGAGGCCGTCGAAGGCCGGGACGCGTTCCTCGAGAAGCGCTCCCCGGACTGGTCGCCGTTCCCGTACTACTACTGACCGCGAGTACCGGGACGCACACGAACGCGAGCGCCGCATATAACGCCCCAAGCAGCCGCACCTAAGGGGAACGAGACGCAATTCAGCCACGGTGACGACGTAGCCGCCGCTTACCCGAAAAGGCACCCATTGCTGGGAAATCGCGGAGAGGCGGGCATGCATCGTCGTCGTCATCGGGTCGATCTGGCCACTGCCCGCGATGTGCAGGCCGACCATTCCCAGAAATGCGACCACGACACCCAACGCACCGATCCGCACTCCGGCGGAATGTGCGACGGGAAACGTGATCCCACGGCGTTCGAGTTCGACGCGTGCCATCGGAACAACGGTCGCCGAACCATCCGGCAAGGCCCCCAATCGCCCGGGGCCTTTCCCTACCGTTCCTCAGGGAGTGGCACCCTACGAGATGTGCCGGCCGACGAGCATGATCTTGCCGTCGGCCACCACGAGCGCGGTGCCCGGCCGCACCGGTTCGATCGACCCGACCTCGTGCGCGCGCACCGAACCGGTGACCGCGCCGGTGAGCTGGTCGAGCACGGTGATCCGCACGTCGGTCTCGGCGAACTCGACGTCCGGCACATACCCCGACACCGGGTCGAACGGGTTGGTGCGCCGCAGGTTGGCCTGCACCGCGACGGTCCGGTTGCCCACGTCCAGGCTCACCCGATCCGACTCGGCCACGAACTTCCACCCGCCCCGGTAGCTCAGCTCCGGATACCCGATGACCAGGCCGCCGTCGCGGGAGGCCAGTCCGTCCTCGCTCATCTCGTGCTGACGGCGATCGCCCTGGGCCAGCGCCACGTCGCGCAGCCGGACCTGCTCGCCGATCGCACCGCGCTCGCCGAGGCGCATGGCGACCGCGTCCACCCCGTCCTGGAACACGAGCTGCGATCCGCGCGCCCATGGCTTGGCGAACGTGCACTTGACCAGGAGGTTCTTGTCACCGCCCTCGTCGGTGTGGATCTGGGTGGCGCAGTCGGACGGCTGCTTGGTGACGGTGATCAGCGCCTTGTCGATCGAGCCGGCGTACTCGCCGCGCGCGTGGTGCACGGGGTTGCCGGTCACCAGGTCGACGAAGTCCCACTCGGCCGGCTGGCCCGGCACCGGCAGTGCGGCGTGGGTCGGCAGCACCGGCGGGCCGGAGGCGAGGTTGATGTTGTCCGCGGGAAGCGTGGTCACATTGGGGAAGCGCTTGTACGCGGCGGCGGTCGAGTCCACCGGCCGGCGCCACCGCACGGTCCCGTCGTCGGACACGGCGGTCGCCGTGCACGTCGCCCCCTGGCAGTCGGATTCGAGCACGGTCACGCCGGACGCCGAGGCGACTCCCCGTTCGGCCGGAATCCCGTTGGGCCACAACGGTTTCCCGTGATCGTCGTACAGCATCGCGATCCTGCGGCGGATCACCAGCAGGCGCTCGCCGGCGATCGAGTAGGTGTCGTCCCGGTCGGCCGCGATCTTGCCGAACTCGCGGCCGTCGGTCAGCGAGATCACCCTGGCCGAGGTGCGGTTGGCGAGCACGGCGGTCCGGCCGAGCACGCGCTGCACGAACTCGTGATCGGAGTAGGCGTCCTGACCGCCGGAGCGCATCGACTGCGCGGACCAGCGCACGCCCTCGCCGTCGAACTCCTTGGCCAGCGCGCGGTTCGGCAGCCACACGCCGGCCGCGACGGCGGCGCCGGCCAGCACGATCGCGATGAGGACGCGGAGGAAACCCATCAGCCGTGGCAGCGCGATGAACACCAGCATCAGCACGCCGAGCGCGCCGATCGCGAGGCCCCACAGGTAGCCGAACTTGCTGGCGTCGCGCCACCCGAGCAGCAGCAGCGCCACGCCACCGGCGAGGAGCAGCCCGGCGAGCAGCGCGGAGTAGCGCACTCCGCCGTCCCTGTCCCGGGTCGGCGTGCGCGGCCGGTCGACCGGGGCGGGGCGCTTCACCTCGGCGGTCTCGGCGCGGGAGGGATCGAGAGTCACGCGCGGGAGAGTAGCGCCCTCGGCGTCATTCTTGTTGTGTCGCAGTGGAATTACGTAGCCACTCTTCGTGTTTACTACGTACCTCGGTCCAGAGTTTGACGCGGTCAGCAGGGTCGACGTCGTCGAGCGTGACGCCGAATACATCGGCCAGCGCGCCGAACCAGTCCTGCTCCGCGGACACCAGCGTCTCGGTTAGACCGTCGGCGTCGAAACGCTGGAACCGGCAGCCGCGCATGGTGACCACGGCGTCGGCAGTACGGACGGACACCACGACCGGGCCGGCGAAACCCGAGTCGGGCGAGGTGGACAGCCACCGGTGCTTCTCGGTGAAGTCGCCCGGCACGGCGGCGGCTGGCGCGGTGTCGAACCCGACGAACGACATGCCGGCGGCGTGGTCGAACCGCCAGCCTCCACCGTCCACTTCGGACTCGCGCAGCCGGTAGGTGAACGGGCCCTGCCGATATTCGTCGTACACCAGGGGAATCGGATCGTAGAAGCCGTCACCGAGGCCGAGGTCGACCAACCACGCGCCGTCCGGGCAGTCGTCGGTGGGCAGGCCGTGCACGGTCAGCCCGAGGTGGTTGCGGTCCAGGTGCGGCCGGTCCTCGGGCTTGCCCTGCACGCCAGCGATGTGCCGGCGCACGTCGAATCCGAGCGAGCCAACCAGCTCGGAGAAGGCGCCATTGAGATGGTAGCAGTACCCGCCGCGCCCGCCCGGTCCGGTGATCGTGTCGACGGCGGCGCGCGGATCGGTCGTGCGCGGCTCCCCCATCTTGATCCACAGCGTCTCGTACGGGATCTTCTCGACCTGCGCGCGATGCAGCGCGGTCAGCGCTTCCAGGTCTGGTTCCGGTGCTTCGCTGAATCCCAAACGTCGCAGGTACCGCGCCCGCACATTGTCGTCCACGACCGCAGGCTAGCGCGGATCACCGACAAGACCCGCCGGCTTCCGTTCCACCCATCGCTTCGTTCCTGGCAGCAGCGACAGCACCAGGACCGCGGGTGTGACCGGCGAACTGTAGAGCGCGTTCTCGTGGCTGCGAACCGACTGTGCGTCCTACAACGCGCACGGCCGGCTCAACGGTGTCATGGGTGACTGGGCCAACCAGCAGATCGCCGGTCTGCGGAAGTAACCGAAGTAACCGAACACCAGCGCTTCCCGCACGGCAGGATGGACGCCATGCGGGAAGTTCTGGTCGACGGGCGTGCCACCTCGGCGCAGGAGTTGCACCGAAGGCTGCGGGCCGCGCTGGACGGCGGCGAGGCCGTGCTCCCGCTGGCGACGGACGATCCCAGGCTGCCCGCGCTCCGCGCGCGTCTGGCACCCGACGAGCCCGCCGAGCCCGGCACGGCGGTGATCGTGGCGACGTCCGGCTCGACCGGGGTGCCCAAGGGCGTGCTGCTGTCCGCGGCGGCCCTGCGCGCCTCCGCGGACGCGACGCACGCGCGGCTCGGCGGGCCCGGCGCGTGGCTGCTTTCCTTGCCCGCCAACCACATCGCCGGTGTGCAGGTGCTGGTGCGCTCGATCGTCGCCGGAGTGACACCGGGGATCGCGCACCTGGCCGGCGGGTTCCGCTCCCGCGCGTTCGTGGAGGCGGCGTCGGACGTGCTGGCCCACGACGGGCCGCGCTACACCGCGCTGGTGCCCACCCAGCTCACCCGACTGCTGGACGAGGGTGGGGCGGGTCTCGCCGCACTGCGCTCGTTCGACGCGGTGCTGCTCGGCGGCGCGTCGATCACGCCGGCGCTGATGGCCCGGGCGGGCGATGCCGGAGTGGCCGTGCGCGCGACGTACGGCATGACCGAGACGGCCGGCGGCTGCGTGTACGACCACGTTTCGCTCGACGGTGTCCACATCAGACTGTCCGATCGGGACGGTGACACCGGCGTAATCGAGATCGCCGGGCCGATGCTGGCGTCCGGGTATCGCCTGTCCCCCAAGGAGACCGCGATGTCCTTCGTGGACGGTTGGCTGCGCACGACGGACATCGGGCGGCTGCGCGGCGACTGGCTGGAGGTGCTCGGCCGGGCCGACGACGTGATCAACACGGGTGGGGTGAAGGTCGCGCCGGTGTTGGTCGAGCGGGTGCTGACCGACCTGCCCGGAGTCGCCGAGGCGTGTGTCGTCGGGCTGGAGGATCCCGAGTGGGGGCAACGGGTCACCGCGGCGGTCGTGCCGGCCGACCGGGACGCACCGCCGAAGATCGACGCGCTGCGCGACGGAGTGCGCGCGGCACTCGGCGACGCGGCGGTGCCGAAGCTGATCCGATTCCTCGACGAACTCCCGCTGACCGGGCCCGGCAAGGTCGATCGGGCGGCGGTCCGACGCCGGATGGGCTGAACCCGTACGACGTACGGGTCACGACGAAAGTCTGTTTTCCCATGCGTTCGCACACGATCGGTCGGATTCCCGCGCCGTTGGCCGGCGTTTGGTTGACAGATCACCATCGCGGGGCTTGGCTCACCCGGGTTATCGCATAGGGAGGAATGCGCCATGAGGATCGCACTGAGAACGCGTCGGCACCGACTCTTCGCCGCCGGTGCCGCCACGGCACTGTGCGTCGGACTGGGCTTCGCGGTCGCCGCGCCGGCGAACGCCAAACCGGCCGACAATCCGTCCACCTGGAACGCCGACTTGTCCACAGTGGACCCCGCGAGCAGCAACGTGGTCACCGACGGCGGGATGCTGCGGCTTGGCGATCAGCAGGCCCGTGCCGCGAGCGCGTATTCCAACCTGCGCACCGGTTTCGCCGTGTTCGCGCCGCGCACGCTGCCGGCCGAGTCGAACACGGTCTCGGCGATCATGGACGGCACGGTCGGCCAGGGTGCCGAGGTGGCGGTCGACGTGCGCGGCCTCCGCAAGGACGGCTCGTGGTCCGAGTGGACCGAGGTGCGGCCCGGTCAGCCCGCGGTGCTCGACCGTCCCACCTCGACTGTCCAAGCGCGACTGATGCTCTCCGCCGCCGACGGTGCGGCTGGTCCCGAGGTGCGCCGGGTCGAGCTGAGCTCGTCCACGACGAGCGCCCGGCCGTCCGCGCAGGTCGTGCTGGAAGGCGGCGGGCTGACCTACAAGGTGTTCGCCACGCGTGAGGGGTTGGTCGGCGGCACGACTGCCAACGGGCATGTGATCGTCGAGCGGGATCACTTCGTGGCGCTGCCGTCGCGGCGCGGGCTGTCGGGTAAAGGCAGCGGGGAGTACAGCGTGCGGGTCTGCGGGGACACCAAGCGGTGCGAGTGGGCGCCGGTGTGGGATGTCGGGCCTTGGAACACGAAGGACGACTACTGGAATCCGTCGGACCAGCGGGAGATGTGGAAGGACTTGGCGCAGGGGAAGCCTGAGGCTCAGGCGGCGTACAACGACGGGTACAACGGGGGTAAGGATCAGTTCGGGCGGAAGGTGGCTAATCCGGCGGGGATCGATCTGGCTGACGGGACTTTCTGGGACGGCGTGGGGTTGAAGGACAACTCGTGGGTGACGGTGTCGTACTCGTGGACTGGGTCTGACCCGGCGGGGACGGTCAAGACGAATGGTGGGCCGGTGAATGTGCGCTCCGGGCCTCGGCTGGGCGACTCCGTCGCGGGGTTGGCGGCGCACGCGGCGCAGGTGCGGGTCGAGTGTCAGGTGAAGGGGGATCCGGTGGATGGTTCGCAGGGGAGCTCGGATATCTGGTATCGGGTGGCGGCTGACAAGTTTCTTGCGAAGGCTTATGTGGCGGGTGCTTCGGGGGTTCGGGACTGCTGAGGTTCGCGAGTTCCGCGCTGTGCACTGGTGAGTTCCGCGCTGTGCACCCGCGAGTTCCGCGTTCTGCACTGGTGAGTCCCGCGCTGTGCATCGTCGTCGGGGTGCTACCTGGGGTGTGGCGGCGCGGAATTGTGCGGGCCGATACTCACAAGTCAAGGGCGCCTACGGCGTCGCTACGCGACTCGCTTCGCTCGCCCTGGACTTGCGAGCCTCGATCGGCCCTAACCGCAGGCGCTACGGGCAGGCTCCGCCTGCCTTTTGCCCGTACCGCGCCGCCACCTTGCTCCTATTGATTCACCCCATAGTGGTCGGTCGAATTGGGTAGAATACAAGTATGAGGGGACAACAACTAATCGACGAGCTACGGGCTCGCGAAACCCACATTCGACAACTCGAATACGAACGACTTCAACTCATCCACGAAATCCATCAGCAAGGCATCGCGAAAGAAATGGGCGCCTACTCCACGGCATCGCTCCTGCGGGACACGGTGCGGATCACACTCGCCGACGCACGACGGCGGGTAGCCGACGCCAACGCCCTGTTCGGCTCCACCACACTCACCGGGCAACCCATCGAAGCACAGCTCCCCGTCGCAGCGCAGGCGCTCGCCGCTGGAGTGATCAGCCGAGACCACGTCCAGGTCGTGCGCACCACCATCGACACACTTCCCGCCGAGCACCATGCCGAAGTCGAACAACTCCTCGTGGACGAAGCCGAACACTTCGACCCCGTCAAACTCAGCAAGCTCGCCACCCGAACCCGCGCCCACCTCCAGCCCGAACAGGTCGTCCTCGACGAGCAAGCCGCCCGCAAGCGCATGGAATTCTCCATGATCGAAGACATCGACGGGATGATCATGCTGCGCGGACGGCTCTCACCCGAGTGCGCCGAAGTGTTGAAAGCAGCGCTGTCACCGTTGGCGAAACCCGCAGGCAAAGACGACGACCGCTCCGCCGCTCGCAGGTGGGCTGAGGCACTCATCGAGTTGGCGCATCGGATGCTGAACTCCGACACGCTGCCGCAGGACGGCGGGCGGCGGCCACACCTGGCGATCACAATTTCTTACGAACAACTTCGCGACCAGATCGGCCTCGGCCGAGGTGACTTCAGTGCGATGATCACCCCGCAGACGATTCGGCAGATCGCGTGCGACGCGGACATCACACCCATCGTGTTGAACAGCGAGGGTCAACCGCTCGACGTGGGGCGTGAACAACGACTCGTCACACAACACATTCGGGCCGCACTCATCGCCAGGGATAAGGGCTGCTCATTTCCTGGGTGCGACCGGCCGCCGGAGTGGACGGACGCGCATCACATCATCCCGTGGATCGAGGATGGAATAACTTCAGTAGAACTCATGACCTTGCTGTGCCGGTTCCACCACACGATCATTCACGAGCAGGACTGGGAAATCGTCATGCGCGACGGGTTTCCGTACTACATTCCGCCCGTGTGGGTTGATCCGCAGCGGAAGGCCGTCCGCAACACCATGCACCACGTCGACATGTTGACGGGAACGTGAATCCGGTTCATGCTTCCGCACATGAATCAGCCAGCGAGCAGGTGGCCGGCGGTCGCGGCGTTCATGGCCGTGGTCGCCGCGACCCAGGTCGCCTGGGTGATGCTGGCGCCGGTGACCACGGTCGCGGCAGAGCACTACCGCGTCTCCACCGACGACATCGGCTGGTCCGCGCAGGCATTCCCACTGCTGTACGTGGTGCTCGCGATCCCGGCGGGGATCGTGCTGGACCGGTGGTTCCGTGGCGGGCTGGCCGCCGGCGCGCTGCTTACCGCGATCGGTTCCGTCCTTCGGCTGATCGGTGACGACTACACCTGGGTCCTCTGTGGACAGATCGTCATCGCCGTCGCGCAACCGTTGGTACTCAACGCGATCACTGGTCTGGCCGTCAACTACCTGTCCGAACGCGACCGTCCACTCGGGATCGCGCTGGGGTCGGCGAGCAACTACGGCGGCATGGTGATCGCGTTCGGGCTCGGCGCGGTCCTGTCCACCTCTGCTGACCTACGCACGCTGATCTGGATCGGCACGATCATCTCCCTGGTGTCCTGTGTGGCACTGCTCGTCGCGCTCCGCAGGCCCGGTGGGTACGCGCGCGAGGAAGCCACTGCCGGGCTGTCGGGGGTGGTCGACGCGGTCCGGCACGCCTTCGTACCCCCACTGCTCGCACTGGTGGCGCTCGGGTTCGGCGTCTCGATCGCGCTGATGACCTGGCTGCAGGCGCTGGTCGAACCCGCTGGTGTCTCGGCGGGTGCGGCCAGCGTGATCCTGCTGGCATTTGTGGTCGCGGGCGCGATCGGCTCGTGTGTGATCGCGCCGGTGGTGGCCAGGCGTGGCGTTCAGGTGCGCTTCTTCCTCGTCGCGGTGGCCGCGGCCACGGTGAGCTGCCTGGTGATGGCGATCGCGCCGGGCACGATGACCGGTGTGATCACCATGGCGGTGACCGGCGCGGCACTGCTCACCGCGCTTCCGGTGGTGCTGGAGATCGTGGAACGCAGGCTGACCAAGGAGGCGAACACAGCGGCCGGTCTGGTGTGGATGGCCGGAAATGTGGGCGGCTTCGCGGTCGCGGCGGTCACCGGCGGGCTGATCGGCTCCCCCTCGCTGGCCTTCGTGATGCTCGCGGTGGTGGCCGCACTCGGCGCGCCGTCGGTGGCGCTGCTCACGATCAAGCTGCGCCAACGGACCACCACACCGGCCTGAGCGGCAAGATGTCCGACATGGCAACGACCGCACAGTGGATCGAGGGCGCCCGGCCCCGCACGCTGCCCAACTCCGTGGCACCGGTGCTGCTCGGCGCGGGAGCGGCGGCCGCGCTGTCCGCGTTCTCCTGGTGGCAATCCTTACTCGCGCTGCTCGTGGCGCTGGCGCTGCAGGTCGGCGTGAACTACGCCAACGACTACTCCGACGGCGTGCGCGGCACCGACGCCGAACGAGTCGGCCCGCTGCGGCTGGTCGGCTCCGGCGTGGCCAGCCCGACCTCGGTGCGCGCCGCCGCGTTCGCCTGCTTCGCCGTCGCAGCAGTGGCCGGGCTGGTGCTGGTCGCGGTCACCGGACACTGGTGGCTGATCGCCGTCGGCGCGGTCAGCATCGCCGGCGCCTGGTACTACACCGGCGGCGCGAAGCCCTACGGGTACTCCGGTTTCGGTGAAGCGGCCGTCTTCCTGTTCTTCGGGCTCGTGGCCGTGCTCGGCACGCTGTACGTCCAAAGTGGACAGATCAGCTGGCTCGGCGCGGCGGGCGCGGTCGCGATGGGCTCGTTCTCGGCCGCCGTGCTGGTGTCCAACAACCTGCGCGACGTGCCCACCGACGCCGTCTCCGGCAAGCGCACGCTGGCCGTGCGGCTGGGCGACGGGCGCACCAGAATCCTTTACCTGGCACTGGTTTCCGTACCCTTCGCGGTGTCCATCGCGTCCGCGTTCGCCACGCCGTGGACCCTGCTCGGGTTGCTCACCGCCGTGCTCGTGGTCCCGTCGGCGCGCCGGGTCACCCGTGGCGCGTCGGGCATGGCGCTGATCCCGGTGCTGCGCGACACCTCGATGGCGATGCTGGTCTGGGCGCTGCTCACCGCGGGGGCGTTCGCCGCCGTCGGCTGATCACGACGATCACGTAGATCAGCGGACCGCTGACCAGGCGCTTGAGCGTCGCCCAGAACCCGGTGCGCACGGTGACGTCCATGGTGCACTGCACCCGCGCGGAACCGGAGAACCACGGATCCAGTTCGACCAGCCCGCTGTACCGGCCGGCCCGCTGCCACTCGTCGACCGTCCGCCGCTCACCGGACGCCGGCGTCACCGTGCAGGTGCCGTTCGCCCGGCGCTTCTTGTCCAACTGCAGGTGGCCGCCCTGCCAGGTGTACGCCACCCACGCGACCGGCCCCCTTGATCCGTCCCCCGAACGGCGTTTTCTCCCTTCGTCCGGGGCAGGACCCTAGGTCGCCGCCGCCGGTTCCGCCGGGCTCGGCCACACGCCGCTGGCCAGGAACTCCTCGAGCACCGCCTCGTGCGGCGTGAGGTCCAGCCCTTGCGCGGCGACCCAGTCGTCGTCGAAGTAGGTATGCCCGTACCGCTCGCCGCCGTCACACAGCAGCGTCACCACGCTGCCGGAGCGCCCGGCCGCGACCATCTCGGCGACCAGTTGGAACACGCCCCACAGGTTGGTGCCGGTCGACCCGCCGACCCGGCGCCCGAGCATCCGCTCCACCCGGCGGATCACCGCGATCGACGCCGCGTCCGGCACGCGCACCATCCGGTCGATCACGTCGCCGACGAACGACGGCTCCACCCGCGGCCGGCCGATGCCCTCGATCCGCGAACCCTTGCACCCGGTCAGCCCCGGCGTGACGTTGCTCCACGCGTCGAAGAACACCGAGTTCTCCGGGTCCACCACGGCAAGCCGAGTGCGCAACTGGCGGTAGCGGATGAAGCGGCCGATCGTCGCGCTGGTGCCGCCGGTGCCCGCACCGACGACGATCCAGTCCGGCTCGGGGTGCGGCTCCAGCGCCATCTGCTCGAAGATCGACTCGGCGATGTTGTTGTTTCCGCGCCAGTCCGTCGCCCGCTCGGCGTGCGTGAACTGGTCCATGAAGTGCCCGCCCAGCTCGGCGGCAAGGCGGCGCGACTCGTCGTAGATCGCGCTCGGCTCGTCCACGAAGTGGCAGCGCCCGCCCTGCCGCTCGATCAGCTCCACCTTCTCCTGACTGGTGGTGCGCGGCATGACCGCGATGAACGGCAGCCCCAACAGACGCGCGAAGTAGGCCTCGGACACGGCGGTGGACCCCGACGACGCCTCGATCACCGGCGTGCCCTCGGTGACCCACCCGTTGCACAGGGCGTAGAGGAACAACGACCGGGCGAGCCGGTGCTTGAGCGAGCCGGTCGGGTGGGTCGACTCGTCCTTCAGGTACAGCTGGATGTTCCAGCTCGCCGGCAGTGGAAACGGGATCAGGTGGGTGTCGGCGCTGCGATTGGCGTCGGCGTCGATGATCCGCACCGCTTCGCAGACCCAGTCCCTCGTCGTGTCACAACATCGGTCCACAGAGGTCATGTCTGACAACCCTACTGAGACACCTTGCCGACCGACGGCCCGTAGTCGCCGACTTTCGTTTCTCCTGAGGCCACCTGGGTGTGGTAGACAACCTGGCCATGAGCGAGAAGATCAGGCGACGCACGGTATTAGGCGGCGCGGCGGCGGTCGCGGGCGTGGCGACCGTGGGGGCGGTGGCGTTCGCGTCGCCCCGGTCCGCCGAGGTGTTCCAGCACGGAGTGGCGTCGGGTGATCCGCTGCCGGACGGCGTGTTGCTCTGGACTCGCGTGACACCGAGTGCCGACGCCACACCGGGTTCCGGCGTCGGGTCCACTGTGGACGTTCGCTGGGAGGTGGCCACGGACGCGACGTTCGGCACCGTCGTGGCCTCCGGTCTGATCCGCACCGGCCCCGAACGCGACCACACGGTGAAGGTGGACGTCGGCGGCCTCACCGCCGGCACCGCGTACGCCTACCGGTTCACCCTCGACGGCGCGGTCTCCCCCGTCGGGCTGACCAGGACCGCCCCGACCGCGACCGCGCGGCTGCGGTTCGGCCTGGTGTCCTGCTCCAACTGGCAGGCCGGGCATTTCGCCGCGTACCGCTACCTCGCCGAGCGCGGGGACCTGGACGCGGTGATCCACGCCGGCGACTACCTCTACGAGTACGGCAGCAAGCAGTACCCGGACGGGCAGGACGTCCGCCCGCACGACCCGGCGCACGAGATCATCACGCTCGCCGACTACCGGCGGCGGCACGCGCAGTACAAGACCGACCCGCACCTGTCGCGGCTGCACGCGCTGTGCCCGTGGATCGTCACCTGGGATGATCATGAGTTCGCCAATGACGCGTGGGCGGGCGGCGCGCAGAACCACACCGATCCCGAAGGTCCTTGGGCCGTAAGGAAAGCGAACGCGCTGCAGGCGTACTTCGAGTGGATGCCGGTGCGCAACGACGGCGACAAGATCTACCGGCGGCTGCGCTTCGGCGACCTCGCCGAGCTGTCCATGCTCGACCTGCGCCAGTACCGCTCGTTGCAGGTGAGCAACACCGACGGCGGCGCCATCGACGACCCGAACCGCACGATCGCCGGCCGCGAGCAGCTCGACTGGCTGATCGACGGGATCGTGTCCTCCGGCGCGCGGTGGAAGCTGGTCGGCACGTCGGTGATGGCCACGCCGGTGGCGCTGCCGCCGCTGTCGCCCGAGCTGGCCGGCGCGCTGGCGAAGCTGCTCGGCCTGCCCAGCGAGGGCATCCCGGTCAACCCGGACCAGTGGGACGGGTACGCGGCCGACCGGCGCAGGATGCTGAAAGCCTTGGCGGACAACAAGGTTCGCAACACGGTGTTCCTCACCGGGGACATTCACAGCTCGTGGGCGTGCGACGTGCCGATCGACGCGGGCACCTACCCGCTGAGCAAGTCGGTGGCCGTCGAGTTCGTGGCGACCTCGGTCACCTCGGACAACATGGACGAGATCCTCAAGGTGCCGCCGCGCACGCTCACGCTGGCCGTCGAGGGCGGGCTCACCGCGCTGAACCGGCACGTGAAGTGGCTGGAGTTCGACTCGCACGGCGCGTGCGTGCTCGAGGTGACCCCGTCGGCCGCACAGGTGGACTGGTTCTTCCTGGCGGACAAGACAAAGCCGGACAGCACGCTGCGGCACGCGCGCTCCTACCGCGTGCAGGACGGCACCCAACGCGTCGAGCGGGTGTACTCCCCGATCGGCTGAAAGTGCGTTGAACGAGCCTGTGAGGGTGACCCCACCGCCGCGTGGGGCCGTATGTGCATCACCTTCACATTCACCACCCCCTGCTGATCTTGTGTGACCTGGGCTTTCTCCGTGGCCGACGGACTTTAGCGGGCTAAAGTACGCGGAGAGGGGTTTGTGCGCTTGTCAAGTTCGGCTCAGCAGCCACACCTAACCGTCCACGAGCCCGTGTTGCACGGCGACGACGGCCAGCCGCACCCGGTTCGCGCTGTCGGTCTTCGCCATGAGGTTCGCGACGTGCGTCTTCACCGTCGTCACGCCGATCAGCAAGCGCTCGGCGATGTCCGCGTTGGACAGCCCGGCGCCGATCAGCGCGAGCACCTCGCACTCGCGTTCGGTGATCTCCAACTCGGGTGACCGCACGGTGTCCTGCGCGCTGGCGCGCACGGCGGCGCCGACGAGCCGGCGCAGTACCGGCCCGCTGAACGGGGTGTCGCCGGCCGCCGCCTTGCGGATCGCGTCGAGCAACTCGGCCGGCTCGACGTCCTTGGCGAGGAATCCGCACGCTCCGGCGGACAGCGCCGGGTAGAGGTGCTCGTCGTCGTCGAACGTGGTGAGCACGACGACCCTGGTCGACGGGCGGCTCGCCATGATCGTGGCGGTCGCGGTGACCCCGTCGGTGCCGGGCATTCGCAGGTCCATCAGCACGACGTCCGGCGCGGCCGTCGCCACCAGGCGCACCGCCTCGCCGCCGTTGCGTGCCTCGCCGACCACCTCGATGTCGTCGGCGGACTCGCACAGCATGCGCAGGCCGGCCCGCACCACGTGCTGGTCGTCCACGAGCAGGAGCCTGATCACGATCGCCCCGGAATGATCGCGGCGAGCCGCCAGCCGTCCACGGTCGGGCCGGCGTCGAGGCTCCCGCCGACCAGCGCCACCCGCTCGTGCATGCCGGCGATCCCCAGACCCGGTCCGTCCACAGTGGACAGTGGTGGCCCGCCGTCGCGCCGGTCGGTGATCTCGACCGTGGTGCCGTCGTCGCCGCCGCCCACGATCACCCGGACGGTCGCCGACGGGCCGGCGTGCTTCGCCGCGTTGGTGAGGCCCTCCTGCACAAGCCGCAGCACGGTCAGCCCGCGCATCGCGTCCAGGTCGGTCACCGTCGGCGCGATCGTCGCCTCCACCGTCAGCCCCGCCCGTCGGCTGCGCTGCACCACCTCCTCGATCACCGCCGGCAGTTCCTCCGGCTCGACGAACAGGTGCCCGCCGGACTCGGGCTCGCGCAGCGCGGACACGAGCTGGCGCAGGTCGGTGAGCGCGCGGCCGGCGTTGGCGTGCACGTCGTCCATCACCTCGCGCACCCGCGGATCCGCGTCGTGCAGCACGTGCCGGGCCACGCCGACCCGGAGCGTGATCGAGGCGAGGTGGTGGGCGACCACGTCGTGCAGCTCGCGCGCGATCGCGGTGCGCTCGGCCGCCTTCACCGAGTCGATCTCCAGTGCCCTTCGCCGGTCGGCCTCGGCGGAGGCGTGCCGCACGGATCTGATGTAGCCGCCGGTCAGCACGGGCACGCCGACCATCACGGTGATGTTGAACAGGCCGGCGGTGACGTCCTGCGGCACGGTCGGGTCGACGAACCGGCTCAGGTACGCGGCCGCCAGCGCGATCGCGGCGACCGCGGTGGGCGCGCCCCAGCGGCGGACGGCGATCTCGAACAGCGCGAGGCCGGCGACCCACTTCATGCCGAGCGCGCTGCCGGTGCCGGCGTGCTCGGCCACCGCGAGCAGGCCGGCCTGGCCGCAGGCGACGGTGAACGGCAGCGCGGCCCCGGCCTGGATCAGCACGGTGGCCGTCAGCATCACCGCGATGTCCACTGTGGACACGGTGGATCCGTTGTGCACCAACAGGTACGCGGCGCACACCGGTACCGCGAGCAGGCGCGGCGGGGACCACGGCCAGCGTGCTGTCACGACCCGACAGTACGGGAGCCGACCGGCGGGCGGCCTCCTCCTTCGGCAGGAGGCGGCTCCTCCGTGCGGCCGGTCGATCCGCCCTCGCCGCCGATGCCGCGACCGGGTGCCGCGCGGGACGGTGTCGGCGACGGCGCGATCGGCGCGCCTACAGGGAGGCGACATGAGCGAGAGGACGACCAGCAGGCGCGCACTGCTCGGCGCGGCCGCGGCCGGCACGGCGGGGCTGGCGGTGACGGCGGGTACCGCGGGAGCCACACGGGCCACCCGAGGCCGGTTCGCCGGCAAGGTGGTGTTGATCACCGGTGCCACGTCCGGCATCGGCGAGGCCACCGCGAAGGCGTTCGCCGGTGAGGGTGCCAAGGTGGTGTTCTGTGGGCGGCGGGCGCACCTCGGCGCGAAGGTGGAGGCGGAGATCCGGCGCGCGGGCGGCGAGGCCACCTATATCCAGGCCGACGTGCGGATTCCCGAGCAGGTGCGATCTTTCGTGGACAGCGGCGTGGCCAGGTACGGCGGGCTGGACATCGCGTTCAACAACGCCGGAGTGGAGATGCGCGGCAAGCCGGTGCACGAGATGGCGGTCGCCGACTGGGACAATATCCAGTCGACCAACGCGCGCGGCGTGTTCCTGTCGATCAAGTACGAGGTGCCGCACATGCTGCGCGCCGGACGTGGCGTGATCATCTGCACCTCGTCGGCCGGCGCCGAGCGGGCAAGGCCGGGCAACGCGGCGTACGTAGCGAGCAAGCGCGCGATCCAGGGCATCGTGCGGTCGGCGGCACTCGACTACGGCACGAAGGGCATCAGGGTGAACGCGATCCTGCCCGGCACGACCGACACCCCGCTGGTGCGACCGCCCGGCCTCCCGGACGACCAGTGGGAGCTGTTCAAGAAGGCGTGGGGACCGCTGAACGTGCACGGGCTGCACCGGATGGCCGAGCCGGAGGAGATCGCGACGTCGATTCTCGCGCTGGCCGACGGTTTCCCGTTCATGACCGGCTCGTCGGTGGTCGTGGACGGCGGCTCGCTCGCCGGCAGCCCGATGGTGTTTCCGCCCGGATTTCCGCCGCCCTGACAGGCACGCCGGTGGAATGTGACGCCCGTCGCTTGACATTCGCGCAATAATGAAAAGTCCGCCAAACAACGACGTTGCCTGGCGGATATTAATTCATGTTAGCACGGGTGAGGTCGAATTGTCAAAGCAGCGGGAATTGCGGGCAGAACGCGACTATGTGGAGGCGCTCTACCAGCGGCTGGACGCCGAGCGCGAGTCCACCGCCGCCGAGCTGACGACGGCTATGAAGGCCGAGACGGGCGGCAACACCGAGGCGTTGTTCCAGCGCGACGTCGCGGTCAACACCTTGCGCACCAAGCAGAACCGCCTGCACGCGGCGGACGGTGGGCTGTGCTTCGGGCGGCTGGCCATGAGCGACGGCGAGCGCGTCTACATCGGCCGGATCGGGCTGTTCGACGAGGAGGACGACTACCGGCCGCTGCTCACCGACTGGCGCGCGCCGGCGTCCCGCGCGTTCTACACCGCGACCGCGGCGCGATCCGAGGGCGTGGCGTTCCGGCGCCATTTCCTCACCCGAGGGCGGGACGTGCTCGACCTTTCCGACGAACCGCTTGGCGGCGATTCCATCAGCGGCGACAGCGAGGCGTCCACCGCGCTGCTGAACGCGGTCAACGCGCCGCGCGCCGAGGCCATGGCCGACATCGTGTCCACCATCCAGGCCGACCAGGACGAGATCATCCGGCTGCCGCACCACGGCGTGGTGGTGCTCGACGGCGGGCCGGGCACCGGCAAGACCGCGGTGGCCCTGCACCGGGTCGCCTACCTGCTGTACACCCAGCGGGAGCGGATGTCGCGCAGCGGCGTGCTGATCGTCGGGCCGAACGCCTCGTTCCTGCGCTGGATCGGCGCCGTGCTCCCGTCGCTCGGCGAGACCGACGTGGTGTTCGCGACGCCCGGCGAGCTGTTCCCCGGACTGCGGACGACCAGGCAGGACGACGCGGACGCCAAGCGGATCAAGGGATCGCTGGACGTGCTCGCCGTGCTCGCCGCCGCCGTGGCCGACCGGCAGGAGCTGCCCGGCGAGCCGATCCCGATCGAGTTGGACGACGTGACCGTCCCGCTGGACGACGAGCTGGTCTCGACGGCGCGCGAGCGAGCGCGGTCGACCGGCCTGCCGCACAACGACGCGCGGCCGGCGTTCCGCAAGCACGTGGTGGAGGTGCTGGTCGAGCGTGCGGTGGCGGATATCGGCGAGGGCTGGCTGGACGAACCGGAGGACCGCGGCGGACCGCTGTGGGCCGATCTCGCCGAGGACGTGCTGCACGAGTTGAAGCAGAGCCAGTCGCTGGCCAAGGCGGTCGACCAGCTCTGGCCGCACCTGACCCCGACCGAGTTCCTGCACGATCTGCTGAGCGACGAGACGCGCCTGCGCGCGGCCTTCCACGGCCGGCCGGACGCCGACTGGCAGGCCGTGCACCGCCGGCTCGGCGACGCGTGGACGGTCTCCGACGTGCCGCTGCTCGACGAGGCGGTCGACCTGCTCGGCGAGGGCCCGGCCACCGCCCGCGCCCAGCGCGCCGCCGAGCACGAGCGGCGCAGGCAGGCCAAGTACGCCGCCGAACTGATGGAGATCCTGGGCGACCAGGGCGATCCGGACTACGAGCAGCTGCGGGTCACCGACGTGGTGGACGCGGAACGGCTGGCCGATCGGCACGGCTCGGGCGACGGTCGCGTCCTGGCCGAGCGCGCCGCGGCCGATCGCGACTGGACCTACGGGCACATCGTGGTGGACGAGGCGCAGGAACTGTCCGAGATGGACTGGCGGCTGCTGATGCGCCGGTGCCCGAGCAAGTCGTTCACGATCGTCGGCGACCTCGCGCAGCGGGAGTCGCCCGCCGGCTCACGCGCCTGGGAGCCGGTGTTGTCCCGGTATGTCGCCCAGCGGTGGACCTTCCGGCAGCTGACCGTGAACTACCGCACGCCGGCCGAGATCATGGACGTGGCCGCCGGCGTGCTCGCCGAGATCGGGCCCGGCCTGACCCCGCCGACGTCGATCAGGTCCAGCGGCACCCGGCCGTCCACCTGGCACGTCCCGGTGCCCGAGCTGGCCGAGACCGTCGCCAAGGCGCGCGCGGAGTACACGTCCGGCACGACCGCCGTGATCGCGCCGGCCGACCTCGGGATCGAGGGCTCGATCAGTCCGTACGAGACCAAGGGCCTGGAGTTCGACTCGGTGATCGTGGTCGAGCCGCACCGGATCCTGATCGACGGCGCGGCACAATTGTACGTGGCGCTGACCAGGGCGACCCAGCGGTTGACGATCGTGCACAGCGAGCCGCTGCCGGAATGTCTCGCGGCCGCCGGACGTTGAACCTCCGGAACCACTTCGATCTCCTGGAGCACACGATGGCCGACACGCCCACCACGCTCACCATGTACTCGACGACCTGGTGCGGGTACTGCCGCCGGTTGAAGACGCTGATGGAGCGGGACGGCATCGAGTTCACCATCGTGGACATCGAGCAGAACCCGGAGGCGGCGCAGTTCGTGATGAGCGTCAACGGCGGCAACCAGACCGTGCCGACGCTGCACTTCCCGAACGGCGCGGCGCTCACCAACCCGTCGATCGACCAGGTCAAGAAGACCCTGGCCGCCTGAGCCCGGGACAGGTCCCGGGACGCCGGCCCTACGTTGCCGTCCATGGTTCGGCTCCGTGTTCTGGTCCTGGTCGTCGTCGCGCTCGCCATCGCGGGCTGTGCACCGGACGTCCGCGCCGCGGCCCCCGCGACAACGACCAGCAGTCTCACAAGCGCCTTCCCGGCCACGACCCTCCCGAGCACCGCCACGCCCACGACCACGTCGACGACGTCACGCACACCGTATGTGTTTCCGCCGTTTCCACTGGACGGCAGCAACCTGAAAGCGTGCGAGGACGCCGTGTGCGAGGTCCGGGTGAAACGCAACGCGACGATCAAGGTCGGGGCCGGCCGGCCAACGTTCACGATCGTCAAGATCAGCGCGGCCGGAGTCGACTTCCGACTGCGCTACCCGGATGGCAGGCCCGCGACGCTCACCCTCGGCCCCGAATCCGGTTCGTTCGCGGGGTTCGGGGCGCCCATGAGCTTCGAGATCAGCCTGTACAGCGTCGACGAGGACGGAACAGCCGTCCTCCGAGTCGGCCCCCTGACCCACTGAACCAGGTCAGCGATCGGCGGCCAGGACGGCCATCGCGGCGTTGTGGCCGCCGATTCCGCTGACTCCGCCGGCGCGACGGGCGCCGGCTCCGCAGACGAGCAGGTTCGCGATGTCGGTGGACACGCCCCAGGTGTCGCCGTCCTCGCGGTACGGCCAGGCCAGATCGCCGTGGAAGATGTGCCCGCCGGGCATGTTCAGCTCGTCGGCCAGGTCCAGCGGCGTGCGCGCCTCCAGGCACGGCCGGCCGTGCGCGTCGCGGGCGAGGCACTCCTCGATCGGGTCGGCCAGGTGGCGGTTCAGCCCGGCCAGGTGCCGGCGCACCAGCTCGTCGCGCATCCGCGCGTTGTCCCCGCCGAACAGCGTCGCCGGCGCGTGCAACCCGAACAGCGTCATCGTGTGCAGCTCACCGTCCACAATGGACGGATCAGTGAGCGTGTGGCAGTACACCTCGCCGGGCGGGAACTCGAGGACCTGGCCGGAAACGCTTGCCTGGTAAGCGTTCTCCAGGTCCACATAGGACTCGTCGAGGTGCATCGTGCCGGCGAACGCGAGCCGGGGATCGACCCCGGTGCGCAGCCTGGGCAGCCGCGTCAGCAGCATGTTGATCTTCATCTGGCTGCCCACCGGCGGCGGGCTCGTCGGCAGGCCGCGCAACGTCTTCAGCGTCCACGGCGCAACCCCGGACAGCACCCAGCGCGCGCCGGCCGTGTGCTCGACGTCCCCGTACCGGTAGCGCACCTCGCCGGTGCGCCCGTCCGCCTCGACGCCGAACACCGTCGCGTCGGTGACGATCCGCGCACCCGCCTCGATCGCGGCGCGGGTCAACTCGGCCGTCACCGCACCTATGCCGCCGACCGGCACCCGCCACTCCCCCGTGCCGTTGCCGATCACGTGGTACAGAAAGCACCGGTTCGCGAACAGGCTCGGCGAGCGCACCGACGACCAGGTGCCGATCAGCCCGTCGGTGGCCGCCACACCGCGCACCAGGTCGTCGGTGAACGTCTCCTCGATCCACTCGCCGATCGGACGCTCGAACAGGCCCTCCCAGACCCGCTCGCCGGTGGCCGCCACCACCCGCGACCGGAAGTCCTCCTCGGACGCCAACGGCTCCAGCAGCGTCGGCGCGACGATCCCGGCCACGGTCTCCAGATCACCGTAGAACCGTTGCCACGCCTGGAATTCCGCCGTCGATCCGGTGATCGCGCGGAAGCTCTCCTCGGTCGCCGCACCCGGGTCGCGCTCGACCAGCAGGCCGGCCGGATCGCCGTCGCGCAGCGTCGGCGTGTACGACGCCACGGCACGCGAGCGCAGCTTCACCCGCAGGCCGAGGTCGTGCACGATCGCGTCCGGCAGCAGGCTCACCAGGTAGGAGTAGCGCGACAGGCGGGCACGCACACCGGCGAACGGCGCAGCACTCACCGCGGCGCCGCCGGCGTGGTCGAGCCGCTCCAGCACGAGCACCGACCGTCCGGCCCTGGCCAGATAGGCGGCCGCGACGAGCGCGTTGTGCCCGCCGCCGACCACGACCACGTCGTACCGGTCGGTCACGGCTCGTCCGGCGGTTGCTCGCCGCGCAGCTCGGCGCGCAGCCGTTCACGCTCGGCCCGCCGCTCGGCGCCACGGGCGGCCAGCCCTTCGGTCACCCGCGCGTTGAGACCGCGGAAAATCAACAGCCCCAAGGGAAATCCGAGCACCAGCGCGATGGCCAGCGCGACCAGGAACGGGACCTGCAACAGCACCAGGAGCACGGTCAGCACGGCAACCAGCGCGAGCCGCGCGATCGTGTACAGCGTGAGATCGCGGCCGAGGTGCGCGTCCGGTGTGTCCACGGCCGTCACTCCTGCTCCGCGGCGTAGGACGTGTTCGGCCGGCCCTCGAACCGCGTGGACAGCACGACCGTGGTGCGGGTGCGGGACACGCCGTCGATGCGGCGCAGCCGGCCGAGCGTGCGCTCCAGCTCGTCCACTGTGGACACTCGCACCTTCACGACGAACGCCTCTTCGCCCGCGACCGCGTAGCAGGACTCCACCTCGGGCAGCTTGCCGAGGCTGTCGGCGACCTTGTCCTCGTCGGCCGTCTCGGCCGGGTGGATGCCCACCAACGCGGTCACGCCCAGGCCGATCGCGTACGGGTCGACGACGGCGTGGTAGCCGGTGATCACGGAGTTCGCCTCGAGCTTGCCCACCCGCTCGTGCACGGCCGACGCGGACAGCCCGATCTGCCGTCCAAGCTCGGCATAACTGGCCCGCCCGTTGACCCGGAGCGCTGCGATGATCTTGCGGTCGACTGCGTCCACGGAGAGCAGCGTAGGCCGCTCGGGTCGGCCGTGCCCCCGGTGCCCCGACTGTGTCACCGCTGTGGCGATTTGTCCTTTACCTCCTCTTTGCTATCAGACAACCGTTCGAGTACTCGATGGGCTGGATGGCACGATTGTCTGTAAGGCGCGACTCTCGGGGGCCGCGTCGGTCACAGGAGGGAGGGGTCGTGTCGGGAACTGTGGGAGAGCAGCTACTGACTCCGGGTGAGGTGGCGGCGTTGTTCCGCGTCGACCCGAAGACCGTCACCAGGTGGGCGACCGCGGGGCGGATCGGTTCCATCCGAACCCCCGGTGGCCACCGGCGTTTCCGCGAGTCAGAGGTGAAGGCTCTCCTCGCGGAGCTGACGACCGAAGCGGAACCGGCCACCGAGTAAAGAGTTCATAAGGGACCCTCGCCCCCTCCGGCGGCGAAACGAGCTAACCTCGTGGGAAGCACGTTCCGGAGGAGGCCTCGATGTTGTATCTGCTCGCCGTGGTCGGCGCACTCACAGTCGCCGTCCTGCTGTGGCGAGCGTTCGGTATGCGGTCCGAGACCGGCGTGAGCGCTCCGCGCCGGACTGTCGCGCCGGACGACGACCCCGACTTCCTGCGCAGGCTCGACGACGAGAAGCGCAAACGGCCCGACGAGGACCCGCCGGCCTAGTACGTGAACCGCCTCACCCGCCGCGCCTTCCTCGGCGCGGCCGCACTCGTTCCACTGGCCGGCTGCACCGGCGGCGACACGCCCGTGCCTTCTCCTTCGTCCGCACCGCCTCAGGGCGCCACCCCGCGCCCGCCGATCGAGCGGCACGATCGCCTCGCCGAGCTGGAACAGCGGTTCGGCGCGCGCGTCGGCGTGTTCGCGGTGGCCACCGGTACCGGCAACACCGTCGCGCACCGGGCCGACGAGCGGTTCGCGTTCTGCTCCACGTTCAAGGCGCTGGCCACGGCCGCGGTGCTGCACCGCGACCCGATGTCGCACCTGGAGACCGTGGTCAGGTACACCCCGGCCGACCTGATGAAGAGCTCGCAGATCACCCGCCAGCACGTGAGCACCGGCATGACGATCCGCCAGGTGTGCGACGCGGCGGTGCGCTACAGCGACGGCACCGCGGGCAACCTGCTGTTCCGCGAGCTCGGCGGACCGGCGCGGCTGACCGAGTTCCTGCGGAGCATCGGCGACACGGTCACCCGGATGGACCGGATCGAGCCGGCGCTGACCGAGGCCACACCGGGCGACCCTCGGGACACCTCCACGCCGCGCGCGCTGGGCACGTCGTACCAGAGGCTCGTGCTGGGCGACACGCTCCCGCCGGACAAGCGCGCCTTCCTGCGCGACCTGATGGAGCGCAACACCACTGGCGCGCAACGCATCCGGGCCGGCGTGCCGCAGGGGTGGGTCGTCGCGGACAAGACCGGCACCGGCGACTACGGCACGGTGAACGACATCGCCCTGGTGTGGCCGCCGAACACGCCGCCGCTGCTGATCGCGATCATGTCCAGCAAACCGGCACGGGACGCCACCTACGACCAGGCGCTGATCGCCGAGGCGGCCCGCTACGCGGTGGCCTCGCTTACCTGATCCGGGCTCACCTGATCCGCGTGGTGTCGCTGGGGAAGTCGTCGGCCACGGTCGACGCGAGCTCCAGCAGCGCGAGCCGGGTCTCCCGGTTGAGCCGGTCCAGCTCGATCTCCGCGCCCTCCTCCAGGTGCGGGTCGAACGGGAGGCGGACCACCGCGCGGCAGCGCGCGCCGAAGTGCTGGGCCAGCTTGTTCTGGTCGACCGAGCCGGAGTTCGGCCGCACCGAGTTGATCACCGCGACGGACCGCTGGACGAGCTGCCCGTAGCCGTGCGCGTCGAGCCAGTCCAGGGTGGCCGAGGCGCTGCGCGCGCCGTCCACCGAGCCGGACGACACGATCACCAGCGAGTCGGCGATACCGAGCACGCCCTTCATCGCGGAGTGCATCAGGCCGGTGCCACAGTCGGTGAGCACGATGTTGTAGAAGTGCTCCAGCAGTGCCACCGTGCGCCGGTAGTCGTCCTCGCTGAACGCCTCGGAGACAGCCGGATCCTGTTCACTGGCAAGGACTTCCAGCCTTGAGGGGCCCTGCGAGGTGTACGCGCGCACGTCGGAGTAGCGGGTGATCCGGTTCGCGTCGCGCAGCAGGTGCCGCACGGTCGCGGTGGTCTCCAGCGGGATCTTCTGGGACAGCGTGCCGCGGTCGGGGTTGGCGTCCACGGCGATCACCCGGTCGCCGCGCAGGGAGGCGAACGTGGAGCCGAGCGTGGTCGTGGTGGTGGTCTTGCCGACACCGCCCTTGAGGCTCAGCATCGCGATCTTGTAGCACCCGCGCAGCGGCTGGTTCACTCGCGCGATCAGCTCGCGACGCCTGCGGTCCATCGGGCTCTCGCCCGGGTTGATCAGGTGCCCGCTGGCCACGTACACGGCCTTGCGCCAGCCGGTCTGCGGGCTGCGCTTGGCCGGCTTGATCAGCCGCGCGGAGGACAGGTCGTGAATCGGCACGCCGGACTGCTGGCCGCCGTGCTCGCCGGGCGGGAAGGACGGCTGCTGCTGGTAGGAGTACGGGCCGGACTGGCCGCCGCCCACGTGGTGCGGGCCGGACGTCGTGCCGGGTGCCGGGTGCGGGCCGGACGTGCTCGGCGGCACGGCGTGCGGGGCCGAGGTCGTGGGTGGGACGGGTGAGCTGGTGGGTGACACCGTGTGCGGCCCGGAGACCGTGCCCGGGTTGGGCTGCTGCACCGGAGGGTTCCCGCCAGGCGGGGTCGCGGGGTGCAGCCGCGAGTCGGTCGGCGATTCGTCGTCGAGGTGGGCGGGCGGCGGGCCGTAGTCGGGCTCGGTGTGCTCACCCTCGCGCGGCGGCTCACCCCACGCGACGTGCCGCCCCGCCGAATCCTCGTAGCGTCCAGTCACCGCTGGGATCCTCCTCGACGAACGGGGTCACACCGCACCACCCGTGCGACCGTAGTCGCTGATCGCGAGGTGGTCGAACGGCTGTCCCCCGCATTGTCCGTCAACGCCACGCACCCGGCGCGCCCGGGGCCACCACACCGTCCACGAACGCGCGAATCAGACGCCGGCGTAGGAGTGCAGGCCGGAGGTCACCAGGTTCACGAAGAAGAGGTTGAACACCGTGCCGGCGAATCCGACCACGTTGATCACCGCCGCCGGGGTGCCGCGCCAGCCGGCCGTCGCCCGCGCGTGCAGGTAGGCCGCGTAGATCACCCAGCAGACCAGTGCCACGGTCTCCTTCGGGTCCCAGTCCCAGAACCGGCCCCACGCCGCCTCGGCCCAGATGCCGCCGCAGATCACCCCGAAGGTGAACACCGGGAAGGCGAGCACCGTGGTGCGATACGCCACCCGGTCGAGCAGGTCCTTGGACGGCAGCTTGCCGGCCAGCTTCACCATCTTGTCCGGGCGCTTCTCGTTGCGCGCCTTGATCAGGTACAGCACGCTCGCCACACCCGGCACCATGAACACGCCGCTGGCCACCGCGGCCGCCAGCACGTGCACCACGAGCCAGTAGGACCGCAGCGACGGCTGCAGCGGCGCGGCCTGCGCGTACAGCAGCGTGCCGCCGATGAACATCAGGAACGTCACCGGAACGAGGATGAACACGCCCAGCTTGCGCGCGCCGAACTTGTACAGCAGCACGAGGTAGGTGACCACCGCGACCAGGCACACCAGCGAGCCGTACTCGTACATGTTGCCCCAGGGCGCACGCCCGGCGGCGACCCCGCGCAGCACCAGCGAGGCGACGTGCATGACCGCGCCGAGCACGGTGACCGCGACACCCATGCGGCCGAGCCGCTCGACCCGCCCCGGTCCCTGTTCGGTCGGCACCACGCCGGGCGTGATCGTCGTGCCGGACGATCCGCCGCCGACCGTGGCCAGCTCACGTGCCGGCTCCGCCACGGCCAGCGTGCTGCGCCGGCCGAACGCGTACTCGACCAGGTGCAGCGCCATGGCCATCAGATAGAGGAAAGTGGCGGCGCCGTGGCTCCAGTCGCCATAGGTCGCCAACGTCTCGTCGACCACTAGGTGTCCCTCCCGCTCGTGCGAAGCACGTCGTCGGCGAGCCTGCCGAACTCCTCGCCGTAGCCGGCCTGGTCGGTCCTGGCCAGACCACCGACCTGGATGAGCGTACGGTCGGGACCTTGGTCCCGAGTGATTCGGGTCGCACGCACCCAGAACCGGCGCCGCTTGATGGTCAGCGAGACGCCGAGCCCGAGCACCAGCGCGACGGCGAACACCAGCACCCAGTCCTGCGCCGGGTCGTGCGCGACCTTGAGCGACACGAACCGCTCGACCCCGTCGAAGGTGATCCTGGTGCCGTCGTCGAGCGTGAGGTGCTGGCCGAGCCGCAGGTTCTCCCGTGCGATCTTCTTCAACCGCCCGCTGTCCACCATGGACTGGTCCACGCTGAAGATCGACTGGCCGCGGCCGGAGTCGTTGCCGAGGTCACCGCGCAACACGTCCACCGCGACCGCCGGGTCGAGCAGGTCGGGGAACCGCGAGGTGAGCACCTTGCCGTCGAACCCGGCGGTCGGCGCGAACAGCCCGGTGACCGCGAGCTGCTTGGTCCGCCGCTGCACCGGATCGGTCACGCCGGGCGGGTCGAACTTGACCGCCCCCTCGGACAGGAACGTCGACGGGTCGACCGGCCGCCACTGGATCAACCCCACGCGCTCGGTCCCGTCCGGGTACCGCACGGTGAACCGCGGCGCGTACCCGTTGCCCATCAGGTAGACCCGGTCGCCGGCGGTGCGCAGCGGCGAGTTGCTCTCCAGCGGGTAGTCGCGCCAGGTGCCGGCGGTCAGATCACCCTCGGACTGGTACCTCATGTCCACGCGGAAGTGCTCCGGCTGCCCGCTCGGCAGGTATGTCACCTGAAAACCGTTGACCTGCAAGCAGAACGGCGTCAGATCGGTGCCGTCCACGGTCAGCCCCGGCTCGAACGAGTCGTACCCGACCACCCCGGAGTTGCAGAACTGCGAGCCGTTGGCCAGGACGATCACCTGGCCCTCGTAGTTGAACAGCTTGCCGACCGCCAGCGCCACGATCAGCCCCAGCATGGCGAAGTGGAACGCCAGGTTGCCGGCCTCGCGCAGGTAGCCCTTCTCGGCGCTGATCGTGCGCGAGCCGTCGTCCTCCTCGCGCTCCACCGTCCGCCAACCGCGCAGCCGGGTGCGGGCGCTCGCGATCACCTCGTCCACCGGAGTGTCCACAGTGGACTCGCGGTTCAGCGGGAGCCGGCCGAGGTTGCGCGGGGTGAGCACCGGCTTGGCGCGCAACGCCTTCGCGTACTCGAACGTGCGCGGCGTGAGGCAGCCGACCAGCGACACGAACAGCAGCAGGTAGATCGCGGCGAACCAGACGCTGCCGTACACCTCGAAGAACTGCAGCTGGTTCAGCAGCCGGCCCCACCAGCCGTGCGCGACGATGTAGTCGGTGACCCGCTGCGCGTTGAGCGACCACTGCGGCAGCAGCGCGCCCGGCAACGCCGCCAGCGCCAGTAGGAACAGCAGCACCAGGGCGGTGCGCATTGAGGTGAGCCCGCGCCAGGTGTTGCGCAGGAAGTCCAGCACCCGGCGCGGACGGGAGCGGCGCGGCAGTGGCGCGCTCGCCGGCGCCTCCGGCGCGTCCACAGTCATAGGGGCAACCTCACGTCCGACACCACGGCGTTGCGCAGCCACGCCACCAGGTCGCCCCACAGTCCTGTCACCAGCAGTACACCGACCACCAGCAGCATCCCGCCACCAACGTACTGCACCGTCCTTCCGTTGCGCCGCAACCACCCGGTGGCCCGCACGGCCCACCTGGTGCCGGCGGCGATCAGCAGGAACGGCAGGCCGAGGCCGAGGCAGTAGAGGAGCACCAGCCAGTAGCCGCGCGCCGCGGAGCCGCCGGTGCTGTTGGCCACGGCGAGGACTCCGCTGAGCGTGGGCCCGATGCACGGCGTCCAGCCGAGGCCGAACACGGCACCGAGCACCGGCGCGCCCGCGAGGCCGGCGCGCGGTGTGCGGTGCAGCCGGATGTCCTTCTGCAGCAAGGGAACCATGCCGAGGAACACCAGTCCCATGGCGATGGTCAGCACGCCGCCGATGCGTTGCAGGAGATCCTGGTTCACCGTCATCGCGTCGAAAAGCCACACGATGCTGCCCACGCTGGCCGCGAAGACCACGGTGAACCCGAGCACGAACAGCAGCGTGGCGAGCACCACGCGATTGCGCCCCTTCTTGCGCTGCTCGTCCGCCTCGACCGCCGGCACCTCCGCACCGACCAGGGCCGCGAGGTAGGCCAGATATCCGGGGACGAGCGGCACCACGCACGGCGACGCGAACGAGATCGTGCCCGCGAGCAGCGCCACTCCGCTGGCCAGCAACAGCGGGCCGGAGGTAGCGAGCTCGGTCGGATCCACGCAACGAGGGTAAGGACCTGGGTGAAACCGCCGTCCTCCGGGACCGCGCCGCGGCGGATCGACTATTACGGTAAGGTCACAATCGTTACCCGCCGTTCACGAACGTGTTCACTCCGCTATCAATACTCGACGGGTTGACCTGCCTGGGGAGGTACTCGTGGCCGACGAGCCGCACTTAGAGATCAAGCCGCGCCCGGCGCTCCCGCACGCGCTGACTCCACGGTCGCCGAGGAGGGTGGCCGCGGTGCTCGGCGTCATCGGGCTGGTGCTCATCGTCGGCGGCACGTTGATCATCCGACCGCCACGGCAGGCTGCGACACCCCTGACCGTGGTCAAGGCGAAGATGGCCTCCAAAGCCGACTACTTCACGGATCCGAAGGTGCTCGAAATCCTGCGCCACCACGGGATCGACCTTCGGGTGACCAGAAGCGGATCACGCGAAATGGCCCTGAACGATCTCCAGGAGTTCGACTTCGTGTTTCCATCCGGACGGCCGGCGACGCAAATGATCGAGAAGAGACTGAACACGAGCGCGGGCCGAAACCCGCCATTCGCGACCCCACTCGTGCTCGGGACCTATCGAGCGTACGCGGAAGCCCTGCGCAGGGCAGGTGTCGCCTGGCTTCGCGACGGCCAAGGATCTCCTGATTCCCTCTATTACACCATCGACCTGAAGAAGTTCACCGAGTTGACCGAGCGGGGTACGACCTGGAACGACTTGGGAATCGGCGACTTCGGACGACCCAACCGAAACGTGGTTCTCGCGCATTCCACGAACGTGTGCAAGTCGAACGGGGCGGGCAATTACCATGCGCTGGTCGCGTACGCCATGAACGGCTACCGGACCCTGACCACTCAAGAGGAAGTCGACAGGTTCGCCGCACAATTGCGGCCGAGGTACCTCGACCAAGGCTTCACGCCAGACGAGCCACTCCAGCTCTACCGGAACGCGGAGGGCAAGCAGTCATATCCGATCGTGGCGTTCTACGAACACCAGTTCCTCGCCTATCAGCTGAGCCAACCTCGCGGCAAGCCGGACACCGACCGGGTCCTGCTCTACCCTGCCGGCCACTTCGAGACCGAGCCGACAATCATCACGCTCACCGACCCGGGAAAGCGTGTCGCGGAACTGCTGGAAACGAACGACGAGCTCCGGAGACGAGCGGCCGAAAAGGGGTTTCGGGTACTCGAACCGCACCATAGTGCGGCCAGCCCGACACTCACAAAGGTACTGGAACAGCACGGAATCGAGTCACCGTCCGACGGCAACGACCACACCAAGAGCTCGCTGCCGCACTTCGATCTCTACGAACGCCTGATCACCAGGATCGGTGAGTGTCCACGATGAGGACGTTGACGAAGGCCCCCGGCGCGCTCCTGTGCGTAGCGCTCCTGGCGACCGCCGCGTGCACGAGCGGCCAGTCCGACGACCAGCGACCGACCGGCACGACGCTGCGCGTGATCGCGAGCTCCGAACTGGCCGACATGCGACCACTGCTGGACCAAATGCGCAAAGAAACAGGCGTCGAACTGGTCATCGAACACCGCGGCACAATCGACGCCACGAACTCCCTCACGCCAGGGAACTACCAGCACGACATCGCCTGGCTGTCCACCGATCGCTATTTCGACCTCAAGCTCATCCGCTCCGGTTACACCGGACCACGGCCGATCAGCAACAGGTTCATGGTCACCCCACTGGCGATCGGCGTGAAACCCCGAACGGCGGAGGCGCTTCGCTCGTCGACGGCCGATCGGCACCTGTCCTGGGCGGATCTCGCCGATCGCGCCGCGATGGGCATGACCCGCTTCGGCATGGCCGATCCACGTCACGCCGGAAGCGGGCTCTCCGCGTTGATCGGTGTGGCCACGGCCGCCGCGGATACCGGCAGGGCGCTGCGTCCCGAAGACGTCACGTGCGACCGGCTGCGCGGGCTGTTCACCGGGAGGACGCTCAACGCGGACACGTCGGCCCAGCTCGCGGAGGAGTTCACCGCGAAGCAGGACAGCGCGGACGCGCTGATCAACTACGAGTCGGTCCTGCTGTCGATGAACGCGAGCGGCAAACTGCGCGAACCGCTGGAGATCCTCTATCCGCGCGACGGGCTCGTGCTTTTCGACTACCCGATGCTGCTGCTCGACCCGGCCAAGCGTGAGGCGTACGACAAGGTGATCGCCTGGCTCACCACCGACCGGGCGCAGCAGGAAATCATGGAGCGAACCAAACGCCGGCCGCTGGACACCCGGATTCCCCGTGATCCCCGATTCCGCGAGCTGTCCACGAACACGCTGTATTTTCCCGGCCAGCAGGAAGTCATCGACAAGGTGCTCGCCGAGTACGGCCGGCCACAATCGCAGAAACCCGCGCACGTCGTCTTCGCGCTCGATTTCTCCGGATCGATGGCCGGCTCGCGAATCGCCGCGCTGAGATCCACGTTCGCTGGGCTGACCGGTGGCGATCCGTCGACCGTCGGAAAGTTCGTCCGCTTCTACAAGGGCGAGCGGTTCACGGTCCTCCGGTTCGGCGGCCAGGTGCTCGACGAGCGCGACTTCACGATCTCCGGCCAGCAGGACCTGGACGCGATCCGCGACCACATCGCGGTCGACGGCTTCGACCCGTCCACCGGCGTCTGGGCGGCGCTGGACCGGGCCTACGCCAAGGCGGCCGAACTGACCCGCGAGCACCCCGACGTTCCGGTCACCGTGGTGCTGATGACCGACGGCGAGAGCAACACCGGCCCGGCCCTGTCGGAATTCCTGCGCCGGCACGACGCGCTCCCCCCGGCGGCGAAGGCCGTGCGGACCTACGCCGTCCGGTTCGGCGAGGCCAACGCGGCCGAACTGCGGCGCGCGGCGGAGGCGACCGGCGGCCGCATGGTGGACGCGAACGCGACCTCCCTTTCCCAGGCATTCAAGGAGATCCGTGGCTGTCGATAACCCGTGGTGGTGGGTACTGACGCTGGCCGGCGCCGCGCTGGTGGCGGTGGCCGTGGTGCTGCTGGTCCGCGGGCGCGGTTCCGCGCGCCCGAACCTGGAGGTGGACGGCGACATCCCGTTCTACCTGGACGAGGATCTGGTGCTGGACCTGTACCAGTTCGGGGGCAACGCGTTGTCCCGCGAGGTGGAGACGTACTTCGCGGAGAACTCGCAGAACGCGCTGTCCGCCAAGGCCGGTCCCGGCCAGGGCAACCTCGGCCGCACGCGGGAACGGTCGACCCGCATGGCGTACTCGGAGAACGTGCGGGCGATCAACGCCGCGAGCGAGGTGATCAAGCAGCTCCGGGACGCGGACCTGATCATCTACGCGGACCTGCGCGGCAACCGGGTCGAGCCACACGACCGGCACGGCGAGTCCGGCACGACAAAGCTCAGCGACAGCAGGATGTTCGTGTCGGTCGTCGGCACGTTCACCAAGGTCGAGTCGCCCGATACGTTCGTCCGGTTCCGCGCGCCGTACGGGCACGACGGCCAGGGGCACGTGCGGATCAAGCTCAACGCCGACTGGGTGCGCGGTCAGCTCCCGGAGGGCGAGCTGCGCGCCCGCTGCCTCGGCAAGATCGAGGAGTGGAACGCGGAGGACCGCGAACTCAAGATGTGGGTGATGGCGATCTTCCGCTAGCGCTACTCCACGCGGTCGGCCCCGGCCGGCTCCCACAGTTGCACCGGGTTGCCCTCGGGGTCGGCCAGGTCGGCGAACCGGCCGTTCGGGTAGGTCTCCTCGTGCACCTCGACCTCGATACCGGCCCCACGGAGCTGCGCGACCATGGCGTCGAGATCACGCACCCGGAAGTTGACCGCCCACTGCTGCTCCGGCCGCCGGAAATGCTCGGAGTCGGCCGGGAACGCGGAGAACACCGTCGGTCCGGCCTCCTGGTCCCAGGAACGCTCGTCGTAGCTGGCCGGCGGCGGCCGCACGCCGAGGTTGTCCTCGTACCAGGCGGTCAGCGCCTCCGGGTCGCGCGCCCGGAAGAACAATCCGCCGATACCAGTGATCCGTTCCATAGTGCTCCTCTCAACGCTCGGCAGCGAGACGCCGCACGAGCGGCAGAATGTCGGCCGCGAGAATCTCCCGCAGATAGATCGCGGCCACCCGGTGCTGCCGGTCCAGCACGATCGTGGACGGCACCACCGAACGCGGGTAGCCCTTGAGGCCGAGCAGCGACCGGCCCGGCGTGTCGTAGATCGACGGGAAGGTCAGCTTCCGGTCACGGACGAAATCCTGCGGCGCGCTGCGGATGTTGTCCCGCAGGTCGATGCCCAGCACCTGCACGCCGGACGGGCCGGTCTGGTCCTGCACCTTCTGCAGCTCGGGCGCCTCGTTGCGGCACGGCGGGCACCACGCGCCCCACAGGTTGAGCACGACCACCTTGCCGGTGAAGTCGGACAGGCCGATCTGCTTGCCCTCCTCCATCAGGCTCTCGCCGGACACCTGCCCGATCGTCTTGCGCTCGGCGCCCTCGTAGGTCAGCTCGACCTTGCCGTCCGGCGCGACGAAGCTGAAGTCGCCGGTCGGTACCTCGTCGGTGCCGACCGAGCAGCCGGCCAGCGCGAGGCAGGCGGCGGTCGCGGCGATCACTCGTCGGATCATGCGCCGGTGACCTTCGGGCTGGACGCGCCGGCCGGCTCGGAGTACCGCACCCCGACCAGTTGCTCGTCGTCGAACTCGAAGCTGGTCAACGAGGCCAGCGAACACTCGCGCCGGCGCGGGTCGTGCCAGAGCCGCTTGCCCTCGAGGAACCGGCGCACGGTCCAGATCGGAAGCTGGTGCGACACGCACACCGCCTCGTGCCCCTCGGCCGCCGCCCGCGCGCGGTACACGGCGGCCAGCATCCGGTGCGCGACCTCCAGGTACGGCTCGCCCCACGACGGACGGAACGGGTTGCGCAGCTTCGGCCAGTTGCGCGGCTGCCGCAGCGCGCCGTCGCCCACCGAGACCCGCTGGCCCTCGAACACGTTGTCCGCCTCGATCAGCCGGTCGTCGGTGGCCAGATCGATCCGGTGCGAGTCGGCGATCGGTGTCGCGGTCTCCTGCGCGCGCTGCATCGGGGACGCGACGACGTGCGCGATGTCGTTGTGCCGCAACGATTCCGCCACCGTGAGGGCCTGCCGCGAGCCCAGCTCGGACAGCTTGAAGCCGGGCAGGCGGCCGTACAGGATTCCGTCCGGGTTGTACACCTCGCCGTGCCGCAGCAGGTGGACGACCGTCCTCATCGGGCACTCTCCTTCGCGGAGGCGGCCGCCCGCGCGGCGTGCGGCAGCGCGTCGGCGATCACCTCGAACTCGGCGTCGGTCATGGCCGCGTTGACGAACCACACCTCGAACGCGCTCGGCGGCGGATACACCCCGCGCTCCAGCAGCGCGTGGAAGAACGGCGGGAAGCGCCAGGTGTCGGCCGCCTTCGCGCCGGCGTAGTCGATCACCGGCGACTCGCTGAAGAACACGCTCACCAGGTTGCCGGCGAACTGCACCCGGTGCGGCACGCTCTCGGTGGTCAGCGCCTCGGTGATCAACGTGCCCAGCCGGGCGGCGTTGGCGTCCAGCGCGCGGTACACCTCGGGGCCGGCGTTGCGCAGCGAGGCGAGCCCGGCCGCGACCGCGACCGGATTCCCGGACAGCGTGCCGGCCTGGTACACCGGCCCGGCCGGAGCCAGGGCGGCCATCACGTCGGCCCGCCCCCCGAACGCGGCGGCCGGCAGCCCGCCGGACATCACCTTGCCGAACGTGTACAGGTCGCCCGCGACGGCGTCCAGCCCGAACCATCCGGCCGCTGACGTGCGGAAACCGGTCATCACCTCGTCCATGATGAGCAGCGCGCCGTGCTCGTGGCAGGTGTCACGCAGCGTGGCGTTGAACCCGTCGACCGGCGCGACCGCGCCCATGTTGCCGGCCGCCGCCTCGGTGATCACCGCGGCGATCCGCTCGCCGTGCTCGGCGAACGCGGCCTTGAGCGCGTCCACGTCGTTGTACGGCAGCACGATCGTGTCGTGCGCCTGCGCGCCGGTGACACCCGGCGAGGTCGGCAGCCCGAGCGTGGCCACGCCCGAGCCGGCGTCGGCGAGCAGCGCGTCGACGTGCCCGTGGTAGCAGCCGGCGAACTTCACGATCACGCTGCGGCCGGTGAATCCACGCGCCAGGCGGATCGCGCTCATCGTGGCCTCGGTGCCGGAGTTGACCAGGCGCACCTGGGACACCGGCGCCACCCGCCCGATGATCTCCTCGGCCAGCGCGATCTCGCCCTCGGTGGGCGTGCCGAACGACAGGCCGCTGATCGCCGCCGCGCGCACCGCGTCCACCACCGCCGGGTGCGCGTGCCCGAGGATCATCGGCCCCCACGAGCCGACCAGATCGACGTACTCGGTGCCGTCGGCGTCGGTCAGCCTGGGGCCCTCGCCGCGCACCATGAACCGGGGCGTCCCGCCGACCGCCTGGAACGCGCGCACCGGCGAGTTCACGCCACCCGGGGTGACCGCTCGCGCACGTTCGAACAGTTCCGCCGACCGGGCCGCCTGCTGTGCATCTCCATCCGTCACGGCCCCAGTCTTGCAGGCGCCCGAACGGATCAGCCGCGGTGGCGGCCTCGGGTGCGGATGGCGAGGACGAGCTGCCGGAGGGCGTCCAGCACGAGGATCGCGGCGATCAGGCCGAACCCGATCGCGGCGGCCTGCCAGTAGCCGTGGGTGAGCGTGGAATCGAGCCGCACGCCGCCGTCCAGCTCCATGGTGATCGCCTCGATCCCGCGCGGCCACGCCCAGAACGCGGCGAACACGGCGGCCACGGCGAGCAGCAGCTCGACGCCGGCCACGATCGCGCGCCACGGCCGGTTCAATCCGCCGCGCTCCGATGGCGTGGCGGACTCCGCCCAGGCGGCCTCGGCTTCCTCCAGTGACTGCGCGCTCACGCTCTACACCCTCTCACGAGCGCTGCCGCGCCCGCTTCGTCTGGTTGAAGTACTCCGTGGACTCGGGCTTGAACATGTACACCACGGCGGCCACCGAGAACGCGACCTGCGCGACGTCCCACATCATGTCCAGCGGCGCCCCGGCCTCGACGAGGACACTGAACAGTCCCATCGCGCCGAAGATCGCGAACACGGTGAGCACGATGCGCGCCCAGTTCCGCCCGGCGCGCATCTTGTACACGAACAGCGCCGCTATCCCGGCTCCCACGAACACGGCTACCGCGGCGACCGGCTTGATCGTGCTGACCAGGTTCGCGACGTCCGCGTCGGTGAACGCCTTCCCGCTGCCATCCAGGAACTGCCGCGCGTAGTCGTTGGCCCACTTGTCCCGGATCACCATGGTCAACAGCGTCGACACGATGCTGATCGCCACGCCGCCCAGTGCGAGCAGGAACGCCGTGTCGATCGCCTTCGGCCGCTCCGGCTGCTTCGGCAGCTCGCGGTCCGACGGCGGTGGAGCCGGCTCGATGTCCACTGTGGACTCCCTCTCTACCGTGGTTCGACCAGTGTGCCGATGGCGTCACGCAGGGCCTTACCGTCCCGCGCCCACGCCACGACAACGGAGTCGTCGTCCAGCTTCAGCGGCACGTCGTCGAACTTCTTCGGCACCGCCCATCCCCCGCCGAGCACCCGCGCGCCGACCGGCGTCCCGACGTCGGTCACGGCGCGAATCTGTGCCACCGCGAGGTTTTCCCGTCCCTGCGTGAACGTCGTCGGGGTGAGCCGCACCCGGCAGACCATGCGGCGCGCGCGCACCCAGACCGCCGCCATCCCGGCGAGCGCGAGGCCCACCAGCGTCCACGGCAGCCAGTACGTCGCGCCGGTCGCCGCCTCGATCGCCATGCACGCGGCGGCGAACACCGGGCCCCACAGGACCGGCCACCAACTCGACCCGTCCTCGGCGTAGAGAACGGGCCCGCTGTCGTCCGGTTCGGTCATCGCTTGCGCGAGTCGTCGCCCTTGTAGAACTCGGTGGCCTGCGGCGTGTACATCAACACGGTGGCGATCAGCGCGAGCAGCGCGGACAGCAGGCCGACCGGGTGGCGGAACAACAGGTAGAAGAACAGCACGGTGATCACCGCGAGCACGGTCAGGATCGTGCGGGAGGACCGCACACCCTGGCGCGCCTTGTACGCGAACAGGGCGAACAGCGCGGCGAACACGATCGTGCCGAGGAAGATCATCCAGACCAGCGTGGTGGTGCCCGACTCGATCTGGTCCGGCGTGAGGCTGGCGTTCTTGTTCGCCTTGATCAGCTCGTCGATCAGCTGACTCTTGGCGGCGAGCAGCAGGATGCCGCACAGCACGCCGGCCGCGCCCGCCACGAACCACAACCAGAAGGACACCATCACGAGCCGGGGTGC
Organism: Herbihabitans rhizosphaerae; assembly: GCF_004216555.1. Taxonomy (GTDB): domain Bacteria; phylum Actinomycetota; class Actinomycetes; order Mycobacteriales; family Pseudonocardiaceae; genus Herbihabitans; species Herbihabitans rhizosphaerae. Next base: position 410,561 of record NZ_SGWQ01000001.1, read on the forward strand.
GTCGGCTGTCCGGTCGCTGGCCTTGCGGTCGTCGGCGGACGGCAGGCCAGGGAACTTGGGCAGGGCCGGCCGCTGCTTGCGGACCCGCTCCGGTCGCTCGTCGCCGTTCGAACCGCTCTCGTTCGAGTCGGCGGCGTCCGAATTGCCTGAAGTCGTCACCTGAGAAACGTTAGACCGGCACGTCAGGGCGGCCGACACCACCCTTCACTAGTGCCTCGATGAGCACCACGCCTACTCCGATCGTGTGGTCCCCGCCAACTCCTCTTGCCTCAGCCGCCGTTTTGCTAGCCTCGTCCGGGAGGAGACACGGCTCATCACTCTCCGTACGTGAGCCGGGATCGACAAGGGGGATCAGACGTGGCCGAAGAAGGCGAGCGCGGAGCCGACTCCCGCGCGTTCAACGCGACACCGGTCGGCGACATCAGCGGCTACATGGGCCAGATGCACGCCGTCCTGGCGGCGCCACCGGTACCTACCGCCGAGAACGTCCGCGTCAGCCCGGACAACATCCTCCGGGCCGGCAAGATCATCTACAACGAGGCTATGTTGCTCAGGCAGGCGGCGTTGCAAGCAGCAAGGCTGATAAATGTCGTGCCCCCCGGTGAGGACGACATCAGCAAGGCTATGGCAGCCGAGTGGAACAAACGGCTCACGAGAAATCCGGACTCCGTCACAAACCAGGTCGCAAAATACGCGGATAACCTCATCGGCTTGTGTAATAAACTCTATACGACCGCAAGGCAATACGGGTATTCAGAACAGAAGATACAGGACTACTTCCGCAATTCGGAGAACCTCGATGTCTAGCCGACGCGGATGGGCAGCTGTCGTCGCCCTGAGTGCCGTACTGCTGACTGTCGGCTGCGATTCGGGCAGCACCGGAAATGCCACGCCAGGACCCCCAGCCAGTGGAACAACGGCGACCGAGGAAACTACGATCCCGCAGCCGACGTCCGGTTCTCGGACACGAATCACCCCAAGCCGAGCACCGTCAGTGGAGATCCCGCCACGCCCGCGTGCCATCCCCATCGTCGGCGTCGATCCCTGTGCCCTGGTCACATCCGACCAGCAGCGGGAATTGAGGGCCGCTGCACCTTGGCGCGCCCCATATAGTGAGAAGCTCAAAGCGGAGTCATGTCTCCTCAATGCGGGAGCACAGCCAAGGTTCACCTACTACGTCAGCCTCACGACCCGCAGCGGAATTGAACCCTTTTTAACACCGGGTGGCGCGAACACTGACGCGCGGCTTGTGAATATTGGCGGATACGGTGCTGCCGAATACAAACTGATGGGTGTCGAGGACACGTCGTGCGACGTTTCGATCGACATCGCACCTGGTCAGCAATTGGAAAATCGGGTGGATGCGGTGACTGGCTACTACAAGCAGGCCCAGTTGTGCCAGTTCGCGACGCAGCTGGCGCATGCGACGTTGAAGACATTGCAGGCTATTCGTCCTTGAGGGGGATTCATGACGAACCAGCAAGCACGGCTTGACCAAGCGCGGTACGCCGCTATGTCGACCGAGGAGTTGGTCACCGAGGTGACTCGGCTCAGCACGGGGCCAGGATCGCAAAGCTTTCACGACGCGGTGTCTCAGTTGGAGGGGCTGACCGGGCATCTGTCACGAGCCGACAAGACGATTCGCGACAAGATGCGCGAACTCGGCGTGACGTGGACCGGGCAGGCCTCCGAGGGCAGCCAGGCCGTCGGCGCACAGCAGGCGGACTACGGCGGCAGCGCGGGGCACGGCACCACCGGCACGGCCAGGGCCACCACTGGCGCCGGCGAGAGCTACGACCGCGCGTTCAACGGCTCACCCGACCCCAACGATCTGGCGCAGTCCACTCAGTGGCGGCAGCCGGAGCAGCAAACGATCGCCCCGTGGGACGACTACACCCAACAGGCGAACGCCGAGGAGGCGAAGCGGCAGCAGGCCATCCAGTCGCTGGAAGGCTACGGGCGCGACAGCCAGACACAACTGGACGGCTTTCGGCCGTTGCCCGAACCGCCTCCGCTCAACCTCGATTCCGGCGCTGTCGTGGGTGGAACCGGCTCGACATCGGTGTCCGGTTGGACGCCGACTGGGAGCGGCACGCCGACCGGCGTGTCCGGCCTTGGGTCGACGACGGGTCTTCCGACCGGTGGCGGGGCGTCGCACATCCCCACGATCAACAATCCGGGTACGCCGCCGGTGGCGGGTCCGCCGGGGACGCCGGGTCCTGGGCCGATCGTGGGGCCGGGTCCGGTTCCTGGTGGTGGGCCGATCTCGAACGTGCCGGGTGGTGGGTTGCCGATACGGCCCGGTATGGGCATTGATGCGGCGCAGGCTGCCGCGTTGGCCGCGAGTGGGCTGGGTGGTGGGGTGGTTGATGACGAGGAGCGTCGTGCCCGCCCCGGTAGCCGAGGCCCCGGTGGCGCGCCTGGTGTGCCGAAGCCGGGTGCTGTGCCATTGGGTGCGCCGGACGCCGAGGAAGCTCGTGCGGCACGCAATGCCGAGCGGGTCGCGCCCAGGCAGGCGCCGCGTGCGGGTGGGTTGATGTCCCCGGCGGCGATGGCCGGCGCCGGTGCTGGGGCGCCTGGTGAGGACGACGATCTGGAGCACAAGGACAAGTACGGGTTCGGCGACCCGGAAATGTTCGAAGACGACACCCTCGTCGCCCCGGCGACGATCGGTGAGGACGACGAATAGCCGTGCACCAACCACAAGCCAGTGCGGTGCTGTCCGCGCTGGAATTCGACGTCGCCTGGGAATCAGAAAACCTGCCACCACGGCACGTGGTGATCGGCTTTCCGAGCCCGGGACGGACTCATGCCGAGCGCCGCGAACTGGAGGCGCAAGCCTGGGAGTCGCTGAGCCGGCGCGGTCTTGCGAAGGGTGAGCAGGTCACCCCCGATCTGGCGGACGACCTGGCCCTGCTCGCCACCGCCGAGCTGTCGCTGGACATCTGGGTGCGAACCGACCACGAGATCCGCGCACTCGCCGTGGCCACCGGCCGCCGCGGGCTGATGGCCGTGGTCGAGCACGACCAGGTCCACCTCGTCCCGGCACGTGACACCAGTCTGGTCGGCACCGCCATCTGGCTCACCGGAGATCTACCCGCAGGGCCCGGCCACTCGGTCACCGTCCCGACCGAGGCGCTCAAACGAGCCGACAAAGCCGGGCGGCAGCCGCACGAAGTCGTTGCGGCACTGAAGAAAGCCGGCGTCAAGCTCGTCGACGCACAGTTGCTGGTGCGCATGTTCGAAGACGCGCACAGCCGGGGACAGATCGGCGTGCAACACCGCCACCGGGACGGCCGAGTGGTGCGCGCCGACCGGCAGGTCAACTTCCACGACACCGACAACGGCCGCTACGTCTTCCTCACCACCACCAACGACGACGGCCGCCAATGGAGCACCCTCGCCCCCGCCGACAACCAACGACTCGCCGCCTGCGTCCGCGAGCTGATCGACGAAAGTCGCTGACGCCGTTCATACCGCCGCCGGCAATGTCGGAACCGGCGGGCTGGAACGGAGGGGATGTCGGCTGAGCTGAGAGAGTTGGAGATCTTTCTCGCCGTCGCCGAGGAACTGCACTTCGGCCGGGCAGCCGAGCGCATGTACCTGTCGCAGCCCCGGGTCAGCCACGCGATCCGCTCGCTGGAGCGGCACATCGGCGGCCGCCTGTTCGACCGGAACAGCCGGAATGTACTTCGAGCTGGACTACTACGCAGACCCGTCGCGTGGTGCCGTTCCCCTGTGGCGCAACGAGATGGCGGAGCTGAGCTGGCTGTACTGGCTGACCTTCGACGGACTGTCGGCGGCCGGCCGGGTGTCCACCCCGACGCTGTTCGTGCACTCGGACGACTGCGTGCTGCCGGACAACGCGCACACTGTCCACAATGGACTCGCGGGGCCGAAGCAGCTCGTCTGGGCCGAGGGCGGGCAGACCGACTTCTACGACCGACCCGATCACGTGGCGCTCGCCGTGGACGCCGCACCAAGCACTTCGAGGAGACCCTGTGACTGGACTTACACCGACCTGTGGGGCGGCGAGCCCGCGGAGATCGCGGCCGATGATCTGGTCGAACAGTGGCAGGGCCTGCTGCCGGGTTCACCGCGACGCGGCACATGACCGGGCCGGTGCTGGAGACCGAGAACGGCGACGGCACGCGGCTGGACACGCACGTGCGCGGATACCACCACATCGCCGGCGCGGACGGCGGCGACATCTGGGCGGTGCACGGGCACTACATCGCCCACGTGGTCGACGGCGCGATCACCGAGCTGACGCTGCGGCTGTTCTACCAGGAGGGCAACCTCGCCGCGACAGCTGACCGTCCACAGTGGACGATCAGGGCAGCGAGCCGGGCCGTGCGAGCCACCGCGCGTGCTGCCCGGTGACCCCCGCGATCAGATCGAAGTCGTGGTCGTAATGCAGCACCGGAAGGCCGGCCGCCTCCGCCGCCGCCGCGATCAACAGGTCCGCGGGCTTGACACCGCGCTGGTGACCAGCAGCGGCCAGTTCGGCTTGGACTTGCCGCGCCCGCTGAAGTTCGGCGGCGCCGATCTCGCACTGGCGCAGGACACCGAGCAGACGCGACTGCTTCGCGAAGCGTTCGCTGTTCTGCGCGCCTCGCAAGAGTTCGAGCGCGACCAGATCGCAGGTCGCAACCATCCCGCGTCGAGTCGAGTCGTCGAACTGCGGCGCGATCTCAGGTGAGTTCCTCGCCTTGCTCCACGCGCTGGTGTCCGCCAGATGCGCCTCATCGAGCGGCAGGTTCGCGATCTCGCGATGCGACGCCCTCTGGCGACCGGTCACGAGGCGCGGTCGCCGCGCGAGTCGGCGAGATCGGAGACGGTGATGTCGAACTCGTTCACCGAGAACTCGGCCAGCGCGGCGCGCCTGACCACCTCGGACATCGCCGCGTTGATGGTCTCGGTGACGCCCTCGGTGCCGAGCACCCGCCGGGCGTCACTCAACAGCTCGTCATCGAGGTTGACCGTTGTTCGCGACATCACTCACCTCCAGCGCATATGCATCACAGGTTACCAGGATCGTGCATCAGTTGGCGAGGCAAGTGATGCACAGCCGTATTACAGCCAGTCGGCGGCTTCGGCTGCCCAGTAGGTGAGGATCATGTCCGCGCCGGCGCGGCGGATCGAGGTGAGCGTCTCCAGGATCGTGCGCCGGCGATCCAGCCAGCCGTTCGCCGCGGCGGCCTCGATCATCGCGTACTCGCCCGAAACCTGGTACGCCGCAACGGGAACGTCGCTCTGCTCGGACACCGCGCGGATCACGTCCAAATAGGACAGTGCGGGCTTGACCATCACGATGTCGGCGCCCTCGTCAAGATCCAACTGCAACTCACGCAGTGCTTCGCGCACGTTCGCGGGGTCCTGCTGGTAGGTCTTGCGATCGCCGGTCAGCGATGACTCGACCGCGTCCCGGAACGGGCCGTAGAACGCCGAGGCGAACTTGACCGAGTACGCCAGGATCCCGATGTCGGTGTGCCCCGCCGTGTCCAGCGCCTCGCGGACCACGCCGACCTGGCCGTCCATCATGCCGCTCGGACCGACCATGTGCGCACCCGCCTCGGCCTGCGCGACGGCCATCTCCGCGTACCGGGTGAGCGTGGCGTCGTTGTCCACGTTCCCTTGCGCGTCAAGGACTCCGCAGTGCCCGTGGTCGGTGAACTCGTCCAGACACAGGTCCGACACGAGCACCGCGGCATCGCCCACCTCGTGCCGCAGATCGCGCAGCGCCACGTTCAGCACGCCGTTCGGATCGGTGCCACCGGAACCGATCGCGTCCTTGGTCACCGGCACGCCGAAGAGCGCGATCCCGCCGACGCCCGCGCGCACCGCGTCCACCGCGGCCTTGCGCAGGCTGTCCCGCGAGTGCTGCAGCACCCCGGGCATGCTCGCCACCGGCACCGGTTCGCCGGCGCCCTCCTTGACGAACATCGGCAGGATCAGCTGCTCAGGTCGCACGGTCGTCTCGGACACCATGCGGCGCAACGCCTCCGTGCGGCGCAGCCGGCGCGGGCGGTGGGTCGGGAACACGATGGCCTCCCTAGCGACGGGCCCTCTTGGTCTTGCGCGGCGGCGGCAACGCACCCTCGGCGCGCAGCCGGGCGGCGTGCTCGGCGAGCGCGTCGACCAGCAGGGCGGCCTGCGGGTTCTCCGGCTGCACGTCCACCCGCAGCCCGAACTCGCGCGCGGTCTCCGCCGTCTTCGGACCGATGCACGCGACCAGCGTGCGCGCGTGCGGCTTTCCCGCGATACCAACGAGATTGCGCACCGTGGACGACGAGGTGAAGCACACCGCGTCGAACCCGCCGGTCTTGATCATCTCGCGGGTGTCGGCGGGCGGCGGCGCGGCGCGCACCGTGCGGTACGCGGTCACGTCGTCGATCTCCCAGCCGCGGTCGCGCAGCCCGGCGGCCAGCGTCTCGGTGGCGATGTCGGCGCGCGGCAGCAGCACCCGGTCCACCGGGTCCAGGATGTCGTCGTACGGCGGGAAGTCGGCCAGCAGACCCTCGGAGGACTGCTCACCGGAGGGCACCAGCTCGGGGATGATGCCGAACGAGCGCACCTTCGCCGCGGTGGCCTCACCGACGCAGGCAATCTTCACGCCGGAGAACGCCCGCGCGTCCAAGCCGAACTCGGAGAACTTCTCCCACACCGCGCGCACCGCGTTGGTCGAGGTGAACACGACCCACTGGTAGCGGCCGTCGACCAGACCCTTGACCGCGCGCTCCATCTGCGCGGGCGAGCGCGGCGGCTCGACGGAGATCGTCGGCACCTCGGACGGGATCGCGCCGTGCGACCGCAGCCGCTCGCTCATCTCGCCGGCCTGGTCCTTCGTGCGCGGCACGAGCACCTTCCAGCCGTACAGCGCGCGCGACTCCCACCAGGACAGCTTCGACCGCGCGGACACCGCGGCGCCGATCGTCACGACCAGCGAGCCGGGCAGTTCGCCGGCGTCCTGGGCGAGCGAGGCCAGCGTGGTGTCGATGGTGCGCTGGCCGGAGCCGGTGCCGTCGGCGGTCACCGCGACCGGGGTCTGCGGCGCCAGGCCGTGCTCCACGAGCGAGGAGGCCGCCTCGGCGAGGTGGCTCGCGCTCGCGTGCAGCACGATCGGGCCGGGCGAGCCGGCCAGGCCCGCCCAGTCGGTCTCGCCGCGCACGTCCACCTCGACGTGCGTGGAGCCGAGCGCGACACCGGCGTACGCCGGAACCGCGACGCCGGCCGACACGCCGGGCACCACGTCGAACGCCACGCTGGTGCGGGACAATGCCTGCACCTCCGCGACGACCGCGGTCTGGGTCAGCGGGTCGCCGGAGACCAGACGCACCACGGCGCGCCCGGACTTCGCCTCGCCGGTCAGATCCTTGGCGACCTCGCCTGGCTCACCGACGGCCGGCCGAACCTCGGCGCCATCATCGGCATAGGCCAGCACGCCGGCTGGCACATCCGGATCGGTCACCACGAGCTCGGCGCGCCGCAACACCTCCTTCGCGCGGACAGTCAACAGTCCGGCATCACCGGGACCGGAGCCCACGAACGCGACGCGCCCCTGGGTCTTTCGTGCACGGGTGGTCATCTCAGGCCACTTCCTTGTCAACTAAGCCTCGGGGCCGGACAGCACCCCGGCCCCGAGCTCGAGCAGTTCGGCGGCCACCGCGCGGCCGAGCTGCTCACCTTCGGTCAGGTCTCCGGTGGCCGACGCACGCAGGATCTCTCCCGTGTCCGCGGCGGCGCACCCCCGCAACGACAGACGCAGTACGACCGCGCCGTCGTCGTTGAGGTCCTCCACCACATCGGCCAATGCCCCGACGGGCGCCTCGCAGCCGGCCTCCAGCGTGCGCAACATGGCGCGCTCGGCCGCGATCACCGCCCTCGTGGCAGTGTCGTCCACAGTGGACTGAAGCAGGTGCTCCACGTCGACGTCGCCCGCCCGGCACTCCACGGCCAGCGCCCCCTGCGCGGGACACGGGAGCATCTGGATCGGGTCGATCGTCTCAGTGATCTCGTCCAGCCTGCCCAGCCGGGCCAGGCCGGCACGAGCGAGCACCACCGCGTCGAGCTCACCGTCGCGCACCTTGCGAATGCGGGTGTCGACGTTGCCGCGAATGGGGACGATGTCCAACCCGAACCCCAGCGCCTCGAGTTGGGCCGCCCGGCGAGGCGAGCCGGTGCCCACCTTCGCCCCCTGCGGCAGCTCCCCCAGCGTGAGCCCGTCACGGGCGATCAGGACGTCGCGCGGATCCTCCCGGACCGGCACGCCGGCCATCGCCAACCGCTCGTCCGGCGCGGTCGGCAGGTCCTTGTACGAGTGCACCGCGACGTCGATCTCGCCGCCCGCGAGCGCGTCGCGCAGTGCGGAGGTGAACACTCCGATGCCGATCTCGGCGATCGGCTTCATCGACAGGTCGCCAGGGGTTTTGATCGTGACGATCTCCACGTCGGCGCCGGCCGCGATCAGCGCGTCCGCGATCGTCTGGGTCTGTGCGAGGGCCAGCTTGCTGCCCCTCGTGCCGATCTTCATCCGGCGGTTCACCGCACCTCACCGTCCAAAGTGGACTGTCCATTGTGGACGCCATGGTCGGGCGAGGCGACCGCGCGGGGCAGCTCCGGGTCCAGCCCGAACAGCTCCCGCAGCGCGTCGGCGTAACTCTCGCCGGCCGGCCCGGCGGCCAGCTCCTTCACCCGCACGGTCGGGGTGTGCAGCAGCTTGTCGACCACCCGGTGCACCGTGCGGCCCAGTTCCTCGCGCACCGACGGGTCCAGGTCGGGCAGCTTCGTGTCCAGCCGCAGCAGCTCGGCCTTCACCACGTCGGCGGCCTGGCGGCGCAGCGCGGTCACCGTCGGGGTCACCTCGGCCGACCGCTGACCGGCAAGGTACGCGCGCACCTCCTCGGCGACGATCTCGCCGGCACGCGTGGTGTCCAGCCCCTGCGGCGAGCTCTCCAGCCTGCGCCGCAACGTCTCCAGGTCGATCACGGTCACGCCGGGCAGTGCGGCGACGGCCGGGTCGACGTCGCGCGGCAGGCCGAGGTCGCACACCGCGAGCGGACGGCCACTCGTGCGCGCGGCCACCGCGTCGGCGGTCACCACCGTGCCGACCGCGCCCGTGCAGGACACCAGCACATCGGCGTCCGCGAGGTGCGTGCCGAGGTCGTCCAGCCCGACCGCGCGAGCCGGAATACCGTTCTCGGCAAGGGAATCGGCCAGCCGTGAACCCCGCTCGCGGGTGCGGTTGGCGATCACCACGTCGCCGATCTCCGCCCGGCGCAGCGCCGCGGCGGCCAGCCCACCCATCGAGCCGGCACCGACGACCAGCGCGCGCCGGCCGGCCAGCCCGCCGAGCAGCGCCTCCGCGTCGGCCAGCGCCTCGGACACCACCGAGCGGCCGGCCTGGTCCAGCGCGGTCTCCGCGTGCGCCCGCTTGCCGACCCGCAGCGCCTGCTGGGTCAGCTCGTGCAGCGTGCGACCCACCGTGCCGGTCTCCCGGGCGATGCCGTAGGAGGTGCGCACCTGGCCGAGGATCTGCGACTCCCCGACCACCATCGAGTCCAGCCCGGCGGCGACGGTGAACAGGTGCTCCACCGCGGCGGCCGCGTAGTGCACGTACAGGTGCTCATACAGCGTGCCGGCATCCAGCCCGGAGTAGCGGGCCAGCACGTTCACCACGTCGGCGAGGCCACCGTGGAACGCGGTGACCACCGCGTACACGTCGACCCGGTTGCACGTCGAGACCACGAGCGCCTCGGCCACGTTGGCGCACTGCTGCAGCTCGGTGAGGATCTTCGCGGTGTCCTCGGCCGGCACCGTGGCGCGCTCCAGCACGCGCAGGTCCGCCGTGCGGTGTGAGAGCCCGACCGCGAGCACGCTCATCTGCCGATCACCACCCCGTCGACCGAGGGCAGCACCGTGCCGTTGGTCTCCTCGGCGTCGCGCCCGTCGGCCCGCCGCGCCACATGGAAGGAGAGGATCTGCAGCTCGACGGCGAGGTCGACCTTGCGAACCTCGACGTGGTCGGGCACCTGCAGCACGACCGGAGCGAAGTTCAGGATGCACTGCACGCCGGCGGACACCAGCCGGTCGCACACGGCCTGCGCGGCCGGCGGCGGGGTGGCGATCACACCGATGGAGATCTCCCGCTCGGCGCACACGCGGGGAATGTCCTCGATGTGGTCCACCGGGAGGCCACCGACGGGCACGCCGATGAGATCGGCGTCGACATCGAACAGCGCGGTCACCGGAAATCCTCTGCCTGGGAAGCCGCCGTAGTTGGCGAGCGCATGTCCGAGGTTACCGATTCCGACGACCGCGACGCTGTGCTTGCGGGTCAGGCCCAGGATCCGCTCGATCTGGTCGATCAGGACGGCCACCTCGTAGCCGACGCCGCGGGTGCCGTACGAGCCGATGTAGGACAGGTCCTTGCGCAGCTTCGCGGAGTTCACGCCGGCCGCCGCGGACAGTTCCTCGCTGGAGACGCTGGCCACGCCCTGCTCGGACATTCCGGACAGCACGCGCAGGTAGACGGCGAGCCTGGCGACCGCGGCCTCGGGGATCGACCGCGCCCGCGCCACCGGGACCTCCGCCGTCACGGCCGGCATCGGCGTGGTGACCTCCGCCGCGTCCTCGGTCGGCGGCTTGGGCCGGGCTCCCGGACGACGGGACCCGTCGCGCTGGCCACGCTGCGACGCCACGCTCGATCTCCTCACGGACACGGATCTGCGATACCCGGCGATCGACCTTCGGGATCGTCCTGGGGCGGACCTACGGTAGCCGCTTGTGAACGCAGGCACAAAGTCTGAGGTAGACAGCTCGGGCAAGGTCGCTGCGTCTTCTATCGAGGGCAGGGTCGCCGAGTCGGCTTCGCCGACGGCCTGTGGTCTTTTTGAGTGGGTGGTTGCGGGCCGCGAGGTGGGTGGCTGAGTTGATTGGGTGGTCCAGCCACGCCACCTCCACGACAGCGGGCTCGTTCCTCGCCCGCTGTCCCTCCGGCGTCGTAAGGGCGACCGCCCTCGCCAAAGATTGCGACCTCAGCGTGGTTTGCGCTCGGTGCGGCCAAGCTGGACGGCTGCGCGAAGTGGGGAAAGTCACTGATCAGGCGCACTCATCTGGCGCTGAAATTGATGGCGTGCCAGCCTGTCGCGCCGTCCGGTGCGACTTCGGTGCGTGTTTCGGTCTGGGTGTAGCCGGACCGGTCGGTGGCCCGCACCTCGACCTTGTGGCCGCCGCGCGGCACCGGGACGCGGGCCAGCCACATGCGCCAGGTCTGGTCGTTCACCTCGGCGGCCAGTTCGGCGGGCTGCCACGCGCCGCCGTCCAGCCGCACCTCCACTTTGGCGATGCCGATCGTGGGCGCCCAGGCGATGCCGGCGACGGTCACCTCGCCGGCCGGCACGCTCGCGCCGTCGCGGGGCGCGTCGATCCGCGACTGCGTCTTCACCGGCGCGCGCACCGACCACCCGCGCGGGATCCAGTAGCCCTGCTTGGCCGCGAACGTGGTCAGCTCGATGTCCACCACCCACTTGGTGGCCGATACGTAGCCGTACAGGCCCGGCACCACGATGCGCGCCGGGAAGCCGTGCTCGATCGGCAGCGGCTCGCCGTTCATGCCGATCGCGAGCAGCGCGTCGCGCCTCGGGTCGAGCAGCGCCTCGGTCGGGCTGCCGGCGGTGAACCCGTCGGAACTGGTGGACAGAACCTGGTCGGCCCCAGGTCGGACGCCGGTCTCATTGAGCAACTCACGGATCGGCACGCCGAGGAACCTGGCCGTGGAGATGTACGGGCCGCCCACCTCGTTGGACACGCAGGCCATGGTGATCGGCCGCTCGACGAGCACGCGGCGGCGGATGTCGTCGAAGGTGTACGTGCGCTCGCGGTCCACCATGCCGTGGATGCGCAGTTGCCACTCCTCGGCGAGCAGCCTGGGCACCGAGTACGCCGTGTCGATCCGGTAGAAGTCCTTGTTCGACGTGATGAACGTCGGGGTGCCGCGGCCGGCGAAGTCCACGCCGGCCGGGGTCGGCGGCGGTGGCGCGCTCGGCGTGAGCGACCCGACGGCGGCCCGCGAGCCCTCCGAGTCCACCCGGTCGGCGAGCAGCCAGCCGCCGGCACCGGCAGCCCCGACGGCGGCCGCCACGCCCCCGCTGGTGCGCAGGAACCTCCGGCGGGACAGCCCGTCGGCGGCCGGTGTGGCCGTGCCGCGCAGCGCGGCGCCGTGCAGCCAGCGGAAACCGAGCACTCCGGCGGCCAGGCTCGCCAGCGGCGCGATGAACGCCAGCAGGCCGAGGTCCGGCCTGGTCAGCACGGCGATCATGGCCAGGCCGCCGAGCAGCAGCGCGAACACCATGCCGGGCCACGGCTCGCGCCGGGACAGCAGGCCGGCGATCACCGCGACGGCCAGCAGCACGATGCCGGTGCCGATGGCGAGCACCAGCTTGTCCGACTTGCCGAAGGTGTCCACGGCGAACCGCTCCAGCCACGGCGGCGCCACCTCGATCGTCGCGTTGCCGACCGCGACCACGGGTGACGCGTTCGGCTCGACGATGCCCGCCACCAGATGGCCGACCGCGACGGCGGCCCCCATCGCCAGCACGCCGATCCACACCGCGATGCCGCGCGGGAGCTTGGCCTGTTCGTTGTCCACGGTCCCATTCGACGCCGAATTCGGGCAGATCGGCAGTAGCGCGGCGGATCGGTAAGGAATTCGTAGCCGGTGACGACCAAGTGCACGTGACCGAGCAATCAGCGGCGCTGCCGCCGCGTCCGTCCGACATGCGACGTCCGCTGCCCGAGGCGTTCACCACCACACCCGTCCGGCGCCGGCCGTCTGGGCGAGCGATCGCGGTGGCCGCGGTTCTGGTGCTGCTGCTGGCCGCCGTGATCACGATTCTTCTGTGAACGTTCACACGTTCGGCTGAGTCTGTTCGTCCGAGAGGGCGCATGTTAGGCCGAATGTGTGATGCGTCATCGGCCACACCGTGACCTTCTCGCTACATTCGCGGCCGCACTGGGTGCCCGATCGCGGAGGAGAAGGATCATGACCGAGGTCGACGAGAAGGTGCGCCCGCTGCCGCCGGAGTTCACCACCGCACCGCCGTCCAAGGCGGCCAAGAGACGGGCGCGGCTGCTGGCGGTGGCCGCCGTGGTGTTCGCGATCGCCGCCGGCACCTTCGCCACACTGTGGCTGAACAGCGGGGACGACGCCACGGCCGGCAAGCTCGCGGCCACCGAACGCGAGCTGGCCATGACCGAGGCGGACCAGACCGCCGCGTCCGAGAAACTCACCGCCGCGCAGAGCAAGATCGCCGAGCTGGAGCGGGCCCAGGGCCAGCTCGCCGCGTGCGCCGGGCACGGCCGCGAGTACGCCGCGCTCCTCAAGGACCTGGCCAAGGGCCTCACGCCGGAGCAGCTCGCCACGTTCCGCCCGACACCCGAGCAGCAGGCCAAGATCGAACAGGCCGCCAACAAGATCCTGCGCGGCTGCTAGCCCCACCGCTTCACAACGCCGCGGGTGTCCGAAACTTAGCGATCGATCCGTTCATGTTTCGCGTACTTTAGCCCGCTAAAGTCCGACACCAGAGGTGAACGCCCAGGTCAGAGGGTTGTCAAAACGTGAGCGCTCGTCGCAGATGTGCCGGCGCGATCACACTCACGGGTGGTCAAGTACGCCCGCTGCCGGCGAGGGCGGCGCGTAGGCGATCCTCCTCGACAGACCAGTAGCCGTGCTCCACGCCATCGATCAGGATCACCGGCACGCGGTCGCCGTACTCGCCGCGCAGCTCCGGATCGCCGTCCACGTCCACGGTCGCCCACGAGACGCCTAGCTCGCCGCAGATGCGCCGCACGTCGGCCTCCGCCGCCTCGCACGCGTGGCAGTCCGCGCGGCCGAGCACCGTCACCCTCGCGTTCACGAGTCCACGGTATCCACGCCGCGCAGCCGCACCCGTTGCACCTTGCCGGTGACCGTGTGCGGCAGCGCGTCGGCGAACTCCACCACCGCGGGCACCTTGAACCGGGCCAGCCGGGCCGCGCAGTGCTCGATCACCACACTCTCGGCCAGTGACACCCCCGGACGGGTGACCACGACGGCCTTCACCCGCTCGCCGGTGCGCTCGTCCGGCACCCCGACGGCGGCCGCCTCCGCAACGCCGTCCAACTCGACCAGCGCCCGCTCCACCTCGTGCGGGTACACGTTGAAGCCGTTGACGATGATCAGATCGTTGGCCCGGTCCACCAGGTGTAGATCGCCGTCGTCGTCCAGGTAGCCGACGTCGCCGGTGGTGAACCAGCCATCGGCGTCCGGCCCGTGCGCGCCGTCCGGCCAGTACCCGCGGAACAGGTTCGCCCCGCGCGCGGACACCCGGCCGGTGCCACCGCGCCCGTAGTCGGCCCCGAAGTCGTCCTCATCGTCGGTCGGCTCGGCGATGTCCGACCCGTCGTTGTCCACCAGGCGCAGCTCAACGCCGGGCAGCGGGCCGCCGACCGACCCCGGCTTGGGGAAACCGGACGCCAGCGAGGAGGTGAGCACCGGGCCGGTCTCGGTCAGCCCGTACCCCTCGTGCACGCCGAGGCCGGTCGCCGCGCGGATCGCGGTCCACACCGGCTCGGGCAGCGGCGCCGCACCCGAGGTGAGCAGCCGGGCGCTGGCCAGGGACTCGGCCAGCCGCTCCGGATCGACCGCCGCGAGTGCCGCGTACATGGCCGGCACGCCGACGATCGTGGTGATCCGCTGCTCGGCGCACACGGCGAGCACCCGCTCGAGCTCGAACCGCTCCAGCAGCACGGCGGTGGCCGCGGCCGCGGCGGTCTGCAGCAGGCCGGGCCCGAGGCCGTAGGAGTGGTACATCGGGATCACCAGCAGCACCCGGTCGGTATGCGTGACCGGCGGCGGGCGCAGCGCCGCGCACTGGTCCACGTTGGACAGCAGCGCGCGGTGCGACAGCATCACGCCGCGCGGGGCGCCGGACGTGCCGGAGGTGTACGCGAGCACGGCGAGGTCCTCGCCGCCGCCGGTCGGTGTCACCGGCTCGCCCGCGACTCCCGGTTCGGCCGGCGGCACCACGGTCACGCCGTCGACCGGCTCGCCGACCAGCGCCACCACCCCGCTGTCGGCCAGCACGTGCGCGATCTCCGGCCCCGGGGTGTCCGGGTTGGCCGGCACGGCGACCGCGCCGGCCCGCAGCGCGCCGAACAGCCCGACGGCGAATCGGGTGGACGTCGGCAGCCGCACCACCACGCGGTCACCGGGGCGCACCCCCGCCTCGATGAGCGCCCGCGCCTGGGCGTCGACGGCCGCGTCCAGCTCAGCCCAGGTGCACGACGTGCCGGCGGTCGCGTCCACCAGAGCGAGGTGCCCGCCGGAGCGCTGAGCCGCCGCGGTCACCAGGTCGGCGATGTTCTGCATGTCTCTCACATTCCGTGTGCACGAATGGCCCCCATCATGATCTCGTGGCAGTGTGTCACGCGTCACCCCTAAGGTCCCCCGTCACGGTGACGTGACGTCGACGTCTCATGTGCATTGACCACGGCGACTACCTACTTTGCAGTAACTACGTTTATGCTGCGTACCGATCCGGGTGATTGGTGCGGTTACCCGGAGGACGGAGAGTGACATGCATTCGCCGTCGTGCTGGTGTCGTGCCGGCCTGCCCTGGTCCGGCGCGATGAGCCACGCGATCGACCCGGGTTCGGGTACCGCCGGAGGTCCGGCTGCCCGATGAACCGACACGCCCCGCCACATGCGCCGACGTCACCCGATCCGGTCACAGCCGGACCGGAGACCGACGAGCGCGCCGACCGCACCGTCGTCGGGGACGTCTGGGACCTGGTCAGAGCCGCCCAATCGGGTGACACCGCCGCTTTCGGGGAGCTGTACGACCGGTACGTCGACGTCGTGTTCCGGTACGTGCTGTTCCGCGTCGGCGACCGCGAGCTGGCCGAGGACGTCACCAGCGAGACCTTCCTGCGCGCGCTGCGCCGCATCACCACGGTCACCTACCAGGGCCGCGACGTGGGCGCCTGGTTCGTCACGATCGCCCGCAACCTGGTGCTCGACCACGTCAAGTCCAGCCGGTTCCGGCTGGAGGTGGCCACCGCCGAGGTGGACGACTCCGAACGGCACGACGCCGGGCCGGAGCAGCAGGTGATGGCCGGCGTGACCCGCGAGGCGCTGCTGAGTTGCGTCGAGCAACTCGGTGACGACCAGCGCGAGTGCATCGTGCTGCGGTTCCTGCAGGGCCTGTCGGTCGCCGAGACCGCGGCGATCATGCACCGCAACGACGGCGCGGTGAAAGCCCTGCAACACCGGGCCGTTCGGCGGCTGGCACAGCTGTTGCCGATCGAGTTGCGATGAGCGGACGACGCTCATGGATGTGACAAGCCCTGGGCGAACAGGGCGAACGCGACACGGTCACGCGTAACCGGGCCCCCGGCCGCTCGTTTCACCAGGTGGAGATCCCAGCGGATCCCACTGGACGTCTGGACCTCGCCACCGCACCGGCGAGGTAGGGCGCAAGCGGAGCAGGGACGGTGGACAGGGGACCGACGCCCTCAGGGCCACACGAGCAGCACGAGCCATCGGCTCGCGCCGGGCATTCCCGTTCCCCGGTTCCGTCTCCGCGCGAGGAATTCACCATCACCGAACGCTCGATCGCCGACCTGCTCGGCACGCTCTCCTCGGCGACCGGGCCGGACGAGGGCGAGCGCGGGCGGATGCGGTCCCGCATCGTCGCGGGGCTGGGTCAGCACACGCCCACCCACTCGCGCCGCCGCCGCGCGGACGCGACCCGTCCGTCCTCCAGCGTGCGCGGCCGGTTCGCGATCGCCGCGGTCGCGGCACTGGCCCTGCTGTTCTCGCTGACCGGCATGAGCCTGCTGCTCAGCCGGGACGCGCTGCCCGGCGACGCGCTGTACGGGATCAAGCGCACGGCCGAGGCCGCGTCACTCGGGCTGACCTTCGGCGACGAGCCCAAGGCGCTCAAGCACCTCGAGTTCGCCGCGGCGCGGGTGACCGAGATCGAGACGCTCACCCAGCGGTACCCGGCCGCCGCGGACGCCCCGGTCGGCGGGTACCTGACCGCGCTGACCGACCTGGACACCGACGCCGGCGCCGGCGCGCGGCAGCTGGTCGATCTCGGCACGCGCAGCGACCCGCGACTACTCGAGGCGCTGCGGACCTGGTCGGTACAGCAAAGCAACCGACTCGGCGCGGTCGACGCGAAGCTGCCGCGAGCCGCGCGGGACCGGCTCGGCGGCACGTCGACGCTGCTCGGCCGGATCACCGAGCGCGCGGACACCCTGCTCGGCCGGTCGCACTGCTACGAGATCACCTCCGGCGCAGCCGACGACGTCGGGGCGCTGCCCGCGTCCGGCGTCTGCCACACCCGGGCCAGCGCGACCACGGTGAACCCGCCGGCCGGTCGCCAGCGCCCGTCGGGGACCACCGGCCAGCACACCCCGTCCGGCGTGCCCGGCGTGCCGCTGCCACCGGGCGGTCCGGTACCGACGCGGCCGCTCCCGCCGGTGCCCGTACCGCCGCCGGGCGCGATGACCCCGGCCCCCGGCCTGCCCCAGCCCTGGCCGGTGCCGGGGCCTGGGCCGACGGCGCCCGGCCGGCCGCCGACCCTTAACGTGCCCCTCCCTCTGCCCCAGTTGACCGTGCCTCCACCGCTTCCCGGCTTGCCCGCCATCACGATCGGCTAGCGACACTGTGGTTTCGACGTGTTCCGTGCGCGGCGCGTCGGAGATGCTCGCTACTGTGGTGGAGGCGGGATGACGATGCATGCACCGGGAGGCGCCGCGGTGTCGCGACGACGTGGCAGTGGAAAGGGCCGCGAGCTCGAACGCCTCGCCGCGCTCGCGGGTGAGGCGTCGGCCGAGGCCGCGGTCGCGCTGGAGACGGCGGCCGAGGACGAGCTGTCGGGCGAGCACGACGAGCCGCGCCCGCCGCCACCCACCGACCTGACCGCGGCCGCGTTCTTCGACGTCGACAACACGATGATGATGGGCGCGTCGATCTTCCACCTGGCCCGCGGGCTGGCGGCCAGGAAGTTCTTCTCCAACGCCGATCTGGCCAAGTTCGCCCTGCAGCAGATCATCTTCCGGGTCGGCGGCAAGGAGACCAAGGACGGCATCAAGAACAGCCGCGAGCAGGGCCTGTCGTTCGTGGCCGGGCACAGTGTGGACAAGCTGGTCACGCTCGGCGAGGAGATCTACGACGAGCTGATGGCCGACAAGATCTGGGCCGGCACGCGGGCGCTCGCGCAGATGCACCTGGACGCCGGGCAGCGGGTGTGGCTGGTCACCGCGACGCCGGTGGAGCTCGCCTCGATCATCGCGCGCCGGCTCGGGCTGACCGGCGCGCTGGGCACCGTGCTGGAGAGCGAGGACGGCTCCTACACCGGGCGGCTGGTCGGCGACATGCTGCACGGCAGGGCGAAGGCGCACGCGGTGCGCGCGCTGGCCGTGCGCGAGGGCCTGGACCTGCGGCGGTGCACGGCGTACTCGGACTCGGTCAACGACGTGCCGATGCTGTCGGTGGTGGGCACCGCGGTGGCGGTGAACCCGGACGGTGGACTGCGCGAGGTGGCCCGCAAGCGCGACTGGGAGATCCGCGACTTCCGCACCGGGCGCAAGGCCGCCAAGATCGGCGTGCCGTCGGTGCTCGGCGCGGGTGCGGTCGCCGGAGCCGTCGCCGCCGGCATCGCCTTCCGCAAACGCGAAGCGTGAGTACTGTCCACTGTAGACAGTCTACTGTGGACAGTCCGGAGAGCGCCCGTCCCCGCGTTCGCGACGACGGAGCTTGCGGACGAGGACGGTCACGGCCGCCGCGAGTGTGGCGATGACCCACATCAGGCGTCACCGCCGGCGAGCCGGGCCTCGGCCCACGCGGTCGCGACGGCCACGTCGTCGGTGGCGAAGGTCGGGCAACCCCACATCGTGGGCCCGGCTTTGATCGCCTTGGAATTCGCGGACTTCGCCTCGGCGGAGACCACAAACGCCAGGCCGCGACAGGTCTCCTTCAGCCGGGGGCGGAGCTGCTTGAGCATCCGTATCCGCTCCCCGACACCACCGATCACTCTGCGCCGTTCGGCCGGCTGGTCGGCGGTGGAGGGCATCTGGATCACGGCGGCGAATCGTGCGTGACGGCCGCTCGCCTCGGTGAGCACGTCGTTGACGACGCGGGCGGCCTCCGTGGGTGTGAGGTCGGCGGCGGCGATGCGCACCAACGGCTCCCGCGGTGTCGGGGTGGCTTCGCGCACTGGTTCCTCCTTGAGGTCCTCGGACATCTTTAGGGGAGCCTAACCTATTTATGACCATTGGTCACTAAGTCTGGCTCACCTAGGATTCGGTGCTATGCCAAGGAGTGCTCGCCCGTTGGGCCGGCCGGCCAAGCTGAGCCGTGACGCGATCGTGGCCGCGGCGCTCGAGTCCGACCTGCGCACCGTGACGATGCGCGATCTCGCCGCCCGACTGGGCGTCTCACACTCGGCGCTCTATCGATGGGTCGCCGACCGTGACGGGTTGTTCGACCTGATCAGCGAGGTCATGGTCGAGCGGATCCTGCCCACCACGGAGCCGACACCGGAGACCTGGCGCGAGTGGCTGGCCGACCTGGCTTGGAAAATGCACGACGAGTTCCTCGCCGTGCCCGGTTATGCCGCGCACGTCGCCGCGCCGCACCGGCACAACCCGGCCTCCTTCGCACGCCTGCACGACAAGGTCGTCCACGCCTTCACCCTGACCGGCGCCTCGCCACAGATGGCTCAGCAGAGCTGGCTCGCCTTCGGCCTGGGAGTCGTGCAATGGCTCGGCGCCCAACAGGCCGGCCATGACCTCGGGCCAGAAGCGCCGCGATTCGACCTGTTCCTGGACGTACTCCTGCGCGGCCTCCCGGCCCGGGAGCCCACACCGCGGAGCTGACCGCACCTACCGCGTTCCGAACAACTGGTCGACGTGGTGGCGCAGAATCTTGCGCGCTGGCCGGATGCCGCGCTGTCCGATGAGGACGGTGGTGCCGATGCCGTGGCAGAGGGCCACGAGCCGCGCGGCTTCGATCGTCGGGTCGAGCCCCACGGCCAGTTCGCCGTCGGTCCGTGCCTGGCGTAGCACGCCGGCGAGCCGCTTCTCCAGGCCGGTGATCCCGGAGAGCCCGGCCACGAGATCGGGTTCGGTCATGGCGAGTACCGCGTAGGACGCTCCGACCAGGTGGAACGCCCGGCTCGCCTCGTCGGACGGCAGCGCCTCGGCCAGGAACGCCTCGACGAAGGCCCGCGCGGACACCGGGCCGGGCAGCCGGGCCAGGCGCGCCTCCCAGCGCAGCACGCTCTGCCGCTCCAGGTGCGCGAGCGCTCCCCGCAGCAGCTCCGCCTTGCTGTGGAAGTAGTACTGCACGAGCCGCAGCGAGACTCCGGCCTCGTCGGCCACCGCGCGCATCGTCACCGCGTGCAGCCCCTCCCGGGCGGCGAGCCGGACCAGCGCGTCGGCGATCAGCGCCCGGCGCTGCTCGTGATCCACCGTCTTGGGCACCTGACCTCCTTCGTGATACAAGCGTATCTGATATGGATGTATCATAACGTCGTGCTGCTGTTCATCGCCTGCGCCGCGCAGTTCATGGTGGTGCTCGACGTGTCGGCGGTGAACGTCGCGCTGCCGTCGATGCGCGCCTCGCTCGGCTTCACCGACGGCGGGCTGCACTGGGTGGTCAACGCCTACGTGCTGACCTTCGCCGGATTCCTGCTGGCCGGCGGGCGCGCCGCGGATCTGTTCGGGCGCAAGCGGGTCTTCCGCACCGGGCTCGCGCTGTTCACCGCGGCCAGCCTCGCCGGCGGGCTGGCCGGCACGGACACCGTGCTCGTCGTGGCCCGCGCGGCACAGGGACTCGGCGCGGCCGCCCTCGCGCCGGCCACACTCACCCTGCTCACGGCGACGCACCAGGAAGGGCCGCGCCGCACCAGGATGCTGGCCGTCTGGGCGGCGGTCGCGATGGTGGCCGGCGCGTCCGGCAGCGTGGTCGGCGGCCTGCTCACCGACTACCTCAGCTGGCGCTGGATCCTGCTGGTCAACGTGCCGCTCGGCATCGCCGGCCTGATCGCCGCCACCCGTGTACTGCCCGACGACGAGCGCACCGAACGCCGGCGGCACCTGGACCTGCCGGGCGCCGCGCTCGCGACGGCCGGACTGGCCGCGACGACCTACGGTGTGTCCACGATCGGGACGCACGGGTGGGCGACACCACTCCTGATCGCGGGCGTGGGCGCACTCGCCGCGTTCGCGGTCTACGAGAACCGGTTCGCGCGGGCACCGCTGATCCCGTCCCGGCTGCTGCGGTCGCGCACGGTGTCACTCGGCAACGTCGTGATGTTCCTGACCGGCGCGTGCCTCAACCCGATGTGGTACTTCCTCACGCTCTACCTGCAGGAGGTGCTGCACTACGGGCCGCTGCGGGCCGGACTCGGCTTCCTCCCGCTCGCCGCCGTGTCCGCCGTGGTCGGCGCCCGGGTCACGCCGTGGCTGATGCGGCGCGCCGACTCCCGACTGTTGATCATCGCCGGTGCCGTTGCCGGGTGCGCGGGATTCGTCTGGCAGTCGGCCGTCACGCCGCAGGACGGCTACGCCTCCGGCGTCCTCGGGCCGGTCCTCGTGCTCGCCGTCGGCCTCGGGCTGCTGAACGCTCCGATCACGGCGACCGCCACGGCCGGCGTCGATCGCGCCGACGCCGGTGCCGCGTCCGGCCTGATGAACACGACCAAGCAGGTCGGCGGCGCACTGGGGCTCGCCGGCCTCATCGCCGTCTGCGGGACGAGCTACACCACCGCGTTCCTGATCATGGCGGCCCTACTCGCCGGCACGGCCGTCGTCGCCACCGCACTTCCGTCCACAGTGCACACCAGAGCTGACGTGCCAAGCAGCCGCACCTTAGGGGAACGAGATGCAACCCGGCCACGGTAACGACGTCATCGCGCCATGCGCTGGAAGGCACCCATTACTGGGAAATTCCGGGGAGGCGGAACGAGCTGCCGCGCTTGGCGAGTAGGCGGTAGAGCGACTGCTGGATGTTCTCCCGCACCTGGTCGGTCAGGTTGAACACCAGCATCGGGTCCTCCTCCGCCAGCGGCGCGAGGCCCTCGGTGGAGATCGGCTCGCCGAACTCGATGTGCCACTTGGACGGCAGCGGGATCGCGCCGAGCGGGCCGAGCAGCGGGAACAGTGGCGTCACCGGGAAGTACGGCAGCCCGAGCAACCGCGCGAGCGGCTTGAGATCCGCGAGCTTCGGGTAGATCTCCTCCGCGCCGACCACCGAGCACGGCACGATCGGCGCGCCGGTGCGCAGCGCCGCCGACACGAACCCGCCACGCCCGAAGCGCTGCAGCTTGTACCGGTCCCGGAACGGCTTGCCGATGCCCTTGAAGCCCTCCGGCCACACGCCGACCAGCTCGCCGGAGGACAGCAGCCGCTCGGCGTCCGGGTTGCACGCCAGGGTCTGCCCGCTCTTGCGCGCCAGCTCGCCGATCAGCGGGAGCTGGAACACCAGATCCGCGCCGAGCATCCGCAGGTGTCGCTGCGTGGGGTGGTTGTCGTGCACCGCGATCGCGGTCATCAGCGCGTCGATCGGCACCGTGCCGGAGTGGTTGGACACCACCAGCGCGGCACCGTCGGCCGGCAGGTGCTCGACACCCGACACCTCGACGCGGAACCACCGCTCGTACATCAGCCGCAGTGCGGGATAGAGCACCGCGTCGGTCAGGTCCTGGTCGAAACCGAACTCGTCGACCGTGTAGTCGCCGGCGATCCGGCGGCGCAGGAACCCGACCGCGCCGGCCAGCCTCTGGGACAGACCGTCCACTTGGGACGGTGGAACGTCGGGGCGGAGCGGGGTCGGCTCCGCGATGTGTTCGTCCGGGCGCACCTGGGCCGGGATCGGTCGGCGCGCCGCACGCAGCGGGATTACCTGTGCCTCTTGCATTGCCATGCTTTACCGCCACCAAGTCGAAATCGTCCGCACCACCGTTTCTCAGCCGCGCGCCCCGGAATCGAGCACCCTGCGCTCGACACCGGCCAGCCACGCGCCGTCGACCACCGGTCGCAGGCCCCGCCCCGCCACGTAGTCGTCGAATGCCGAGCGGGTCGTCCAGCGCGGCGTGAAGCCGAAACTCGTCTTCAGCCGCGTGGTGTCCACCACCCGCCCGTAATTGAGGAACCGCATCTGGTCGGGTGAGAAATCGACCAGCCTGGCTCCCCGGAAAAGCCCCGCCGCCGCGGGGATCGCCATCTTCGGGAACGGCACCGGAAGCCGTCCCGCCCGCCGAAGCGCCTGCGACACGGTGATCACGCCGTCACCGCCGGCGTTGAACACCCCCGGCAGGTCCTCGACCGTCGCGCGCTCCATGATCGCCAGCGCGTCCTCGGAGTGCAGCAGTTGGATCCGCGCGTCGTAGCCGAGCACCGTCGGCGCGGCCGGAAGCGCGAAATACCTGGTCAGCACCGTGTCCACGTGCGGGCCGATGAGGTTGGTCAGGCGCAGCGTGGACACGGTCACGTCGGGCCGCCGCCGCGCGAAGCCGCGCACGTAGCCCTCGATCTCCACCGCGTCCCGCGCGTACCCGTGCCCGTTCTCCTGCCGCAGATCGCCGTCCTCGGTGAACACCGCGGGCGCCCGCGCGCTGGAGCCGTACACCGCCGCCGTGGACTTGACCACGAGCTTGCGCACCTGCGGCGAGCGCTGGCACGCGGCCAGCAACTGCATCGTGCCGATCACGTTCATCTCTTTGAGCAACGTGCGGCGCGCCGGGCCGGCCGGGTGCGCGGTGGTCGACGCGTGCACCACCGTGTCCACCTTGGCCGAGCTGATCACCTTGGCGATCAGCGGGTTGCGGATGTCGGCCCGCACGAACTCGGCGCGCCCCATCCGGCGCAGCAGGTCCTTCGGCGGCGGCGCGGTGTCCACGCCGAGCACGCGTTCGACGTTCGGATCTCGGGCGAGCCGGGCGGCGAGGTTGCCGCCCAGGTATCCACCGACACCGGTCACCAGAACGACTGAGGGCGTCATACGACACATCCTGCGTGGGGGTTGGCGCTGAGGAGCCCAAGGCTACCGGTCCCGGCGTCCAAGAACAGGGGGAGAAACATTGTATTAACGCAGGTCACACGGGTTGTTTGGACAATCACCCGATTGGCGGCGGGACATAGGACCCTGCATTCACATGCTGGACACCGAGACAGCGACACGCCCGCATCGACGATCGATGCGGGCGTGTGCGAAGCGTGAGCGAGGGCTTACTTGCCCAATTTGCGACGCTGAACCCTGGTCTTGCGAAGAAGCTTGCGGTGCTTCTTCTTCGACATGCGCTTGCGACGCTTCTTGATGACCGAGCCCATGCGTGTCCCTAGCTACTCGTAATGATCATGCGGCTTTCGCGTGGCGCCGCGCGCGAAGGTCTGCGGCGCGACACGAGCACGAACGACTTGTCAGGGTACTTGACGGCGGATGACACCCGAGCTAGTGGGGTCAGCCAGCGTCGAAGTACGCGTTGCGCAGGTACTCGTGCGCGGCCTTCTCCGGCACCCGGAACGACTTGCCGACCCGCACCGCCGGCAGCTCTCCGGAGTGCACCAGCCGGTACACCGTCATCTTGGACACCCGCATCAGCTTCGCCACCTCGGCCACGGTCATGAACTGCACCTGGCCGACCGTCGCCGTGGTCGGGCTGTTCGTCTCGCTCTTCTTCGCCTGCATCTCCCACGCGCCCTTCGGCACATGTCGCGCCGCCAGGCTTCCCCACCGGGCGGTACCGACACGCACGTGCTACTCCCGAGCGTAGCGGGACTGGAGTGACTCGTGCGACACCACAGCCGCATCCAGGGCCGAAATCCACGGAATCGGGCTAACAGGGCGTTAGGATGCGGGCCTTTTTATCGAGGGCAAGGTCGCCGAGTCGGCTTCGCCGACGGCCTGTGGTTGTTTTGCTTGGGTGGTTGGGGGCCGCGAGGTGGGTGGCTGAGTTGATTGGTGGTCCAGCCACGCCACCTCCACGACAGCGGGCTCGTTCCTCGCCCGCTGTCCCTCCGGCGTCGTAGGGGCGACCGCCCTCGACAATGAGGGCGACCTCAGCGTGGTTTGCGCTCGGTGCGGTCAACACACCCGGCTGCGTGAAGTCGGTAGGTGGGTAGGTGGGCCGAGGGGTAGGTGGGCCGCAGGTAGGTGGGCGCTGCCCGTTACTTCTCGTTACTCCTCGTGGGCTTTGCCCAGCTCCTCGGAGCGATCCCGGGCCGCCTCGATCGCAGCCAGCAGCGCAGCCCGCACGCCGTGCCGCTCCAGCTCCCTGATCGCCATGATCGTGGTGCCGGCCGGCGAGGTGACCGCCTCGCGCAGGGTCACCGGGTGCTCGCCGGTCTCGGCGAGCATCGCCGCCGCGCCGACCGCCGACTGGATGATCAGCTTCTCCGCGACCGCGCGCGGCAGGCCGAGCAGGATGCCGGCGTCGATCATCGCCTCGACCAGGTAGAAGAAGTACGCCGGCCCGGAGCCGGACAGCGCCGTCACCGCGTCCTGCTGCGACTCCGGCACCCGGACCACCTGGCCCACGACGGACAGCAGCTCCTCGACCGTGGACAGGTGCGCAGGCGTGGCGTGCCGGCCGGCGGAGATCGCGCTCATCGCCTCCCCGACCACCATCGGCGTGTTCGGCATGACCCGCACGACCGGCACGCCGTCCGGCAGCCGCCGGTCGTACAGCGCCGTGGGCAGGCCCGCGCACAGCGACACCACGAGCGTGTCGTTGGTGATCGCCGGGGCCAGTTCGTCCAGCAGCGGCTCGATGTCCTGCGGCTTGACCGCGACCACCAGCACGTCGGCCTGCTTCGCCGCGGTCGGGACGTCCACCGCGCGCACGCCGTAGCGCTTGGTCAGCTCGACGGACCGCTCCGGGTGCCGCTCGGTGAACAGCAGGTCAGTCGGCGCGCGCCCGCCGTGCAACAGGCCGGACAGCAACGCCTCGCCGATCTTGCCGGCGCCGAGAACCGCGATCGTGCTCATGCGGCCAAGCCTGCCATGGCGGCCCGGTTGCGTACTTTAGCGGGCTAAAGTCCCCGGGAAATCGCCGCTTTCACGGGCGTCAACTCTCAGTTGACCAGCTCAGTGGCCTGTGGATGCCGTAGTTGACACAGCGGACGGCTCATGCGTGCGTACTTAAGCCCGCTAAAGTACGTCAGGTCACCGTGGAGAGGGCGAGCTGGCGCGCCTGGCAGACCAGCCGACCGGTGGAGTCGACGACCGTGGCGTCCGCGTCGAACCACATGCCGTGCACCGCCCGGCAGTCCACCTGCACCCGCAGCCACCCCGGCGACGGGCGAGAGCGCACCAGCGAGGTCATCTGCACGGTCGGCGACCAGCCCAGCCGGCCGAGGTTGAACGTCACCGGCATCGCGATGTCCCCCGCGACCAGCGCGAACAGCGGCTCGGGCTGCTCGCCGTGCGGACGAACCCACAGCCGCAGCCGCAGCGGATCGCCGATCTGACCGTGCAGGAACCCGGCGCCGTGCGGGTCCAGCCGCACGTCGCACGCCGTGGCGATGCGCACCACGTTCGCCGACGGCAGCGTGGCCAGCTCCACCGCGTTGCCCGGCGGCTCTGGCGGCTGGTTGGGCAGGTCCGTCCAGGCGGCCCGGTCGCGCGGCAGGTGCCCGGTGGTGACCATCGCCTCCACGCACGTGCGCCCGCGCTGCTCCAGGTGCACCGAGACCACGGTGACCCGCCGGCCGGTCTTGCGGACCTCGGTGCGCAGCAGCGCCGGCCCGATCCCCGGCGGACGCAGGAACTGCGCGCTCACCGCCAGCGGCTCCAGCGGCCGGGGGCCGTCGCCGGGCCGCACGTCCACCGCGGCCTTGGCCAGCAGCGCGGACAGGAACCCGCCGTGCGGCTTGCCGCCGACCGTCCACTCCCCGGGTAACTCCACGGTGTAGGTGCCGTCCCCCAACGCGCGGACGGCGAGCGCGGCGCCGAAGGGTGGCGCGGTCTCCCGTGCGGCACTCACGAACGGCTTGCCAGCGCGCGGAGGAAGAAGGCCATGTTGGCCGGGCGCTCGGCGAGCCGGCGCATCAGATAGCCGTACCACTGCTCGCCATAGGGGACGTACACCCGCACCGTGTGTCCCTCCCCAGCGAGCCGCAGCTGTTCGTCCGGCCTGATCCCGTACAGCATCTGGAACTCGAAGCTGCCCGGCTTACGATCGTGCCACTTCGCCCGCTCCGAAAGGATCTCCACGAGACGTGGATCATGCGTGGCGAACATCGGATAGCCGTCACCGGCGAGCAGCGCGTTGGCGCAGCGCACGTAACCGACGTCGATCTCGTGCTTGTCGGCGAACGCCACCTGCTCCGGCTCGGCGTAGGCGCCCTTGCACAGCCGCACCCGCGATCCGGACCCGGCCAGCCGCGCGCAGTCGTCCAGGGTGCGGTGCAGGTAGGACTGCAGCACCGCGCCGGTCCACGGCCAGGTCCTGCGCAGCTCGTCCAGGATGCGCAGGGTCGAATCGGTGGTGGTGTGGTCCTCCATGTCGAGGGTGACCGTCGTGCCGGCCTGTTCGGCGGCCGCACAGATCCGCGAGGCGTTGTTCAGCGCCAGCGTCTCGTCCAGCAGCTGCCCGACGGCGGACAGCTTCACGCTCACCTCGGCGCGTTCGGCGAGGTTCTCGGCGTGCAGCCGGTCGAGCAGTTTCAGGTATGCCTGCACGGTCTGCTCGGCGAGCTCGGCGTCGGTGGTGTCCTCGCCGAGGTAGTCGAGGGTGACGGTGAGGCCGGAGTCGACCAGCGTCCTGGTCACCGTGATCGCCTCGGCCGTGGTCTCCCCCGCGACGAACCGCCGCACCACGTCCCGGCTGATCGGGGTGGTGGCGACGAGCTTGCGGATGGCGTCGTTCCCAGCGGCGGCGAGGATCAGAGAGCGCAACGGGTTCACGCGCAGACTGTACGACCAGCGGTTTCCGCGTGAACACCCGCTACCGGCCCACATGTCCTTCCTGATCGAGGTGCAGCCTCGCGAACAGCAGCGCCTCGGCGAGATCGCGAACCCGCTCAGCCGATGTTCGAGCACGCCTCGTGTTGATCTCGAGCACGACCTGACCGGTGAACCCGTCACGCACCAGCGCCTCGCACACCTCGGCGCACGGCTGGTCGCCGCGTCCCGGCACCAAGTGCTCGTCGCGCGGCAGGCCGGTGCCGTCGGCCAGGTGCAGGTGCCGCAGGCCCTCGCCCATGCGCTTGGCCAGCTCCAGCGCGTCGGCGCGGGCGGCGGCGGTGTGCGACAGGTCCAGGGTGTAATTGGCGTGGCCCACATCGGTCGGGTCGATCGACGGGCGGAACGCCGAGACGGTCTGGCCCAGCCGCTGCACCGGGAACATGTTCTCCACCGCGACCGCCACCCCGGAGTGCTCCTCCAGCTCGGCCACCAGGTCGGCGAACGAGTCGGCGTAGCGGCGCTGCCAGCGAAACGGCGGGTGCACCACGACCGTGCGCGCGTCCAGCTCCTGCGCGGCCTCGACCGACTTGCGCAGCCGCACCTCCGGGTCCGGCGACCAGATCCGCTGAGTGATCAGCAGGCAGGGCGCGTGGATCGCCATGATCGGCACGTTGTGCCGGCGGGACTGCCTGCGCAGCGCGCCGACGTTCTGGCTGAGCGGGTCGGCCCAGACCATCACCTCGACGCCGTCGTAGCCGAGCTCGGCGGCCAGGCTGAACCCGCTGGACGCGGTCTGCGGCCACACCGACGCGGTGGACAGTCCGATCGGGATGCCCGCAACCATCAGTGGTGCAGTAGCAACAACGCGGCCGGAGACACCGTCACCACCAGCCCGACCAGGACGGCGAGCACCGTGGTCTGCAGGTCGTCGGCCCTGCGGATCTTCCGCACCACCCAGACCAGCCCCACGGTGACCACCAGGGCGACGACGAGCGCGGCGGCCGGCAGCGCGCCCCACAGCCAGCTGAAGCCGAGCCAGACGGCCGCGCCGACGACCAGGCCGACGCCGACCTGCATCGCCACACCCGCCCACTCGCGGCCAGGAGACGAGGTCTCCCGCTGCTCGTCGGCGTCCTCGTCGTAGTCGTCGTCGAGTTCGGGCTCGTAGGCGGTGTAGCCCGATTCCTCGTCGGTGGCGGCGAACTCCTCGGGGAGGGCCTGGTAGTCCTCCGAGTACTGGTCGTCGCGGTAGTCCTCGCCGTACCGGTCGTCGCGGGTGTAGTCCTCGGCATACCCGTCGGCGTAGGTCTCCTCGGCGGGCTCGGGTGGCGCGGGCGGCGGTTCGGAGCCGAAGCCGCCGGCGGTGGGATTCGGCCGGCTGACGAACGCAGCCGCGGCGGCGGACTTGCGCTGTACGGGCGGCACGCCTGGACGAGTCGGCGGCGGGCCGTGCTGAGTGGGCGCCTCGCTGTCCGCGGGTTCCTCACCCATCCCGCCGAACCAGTTCGGCATGTCGCTGGTCGGCGCGGCGGTACCGATGAACGGCTCGCGCTTGCCCGGACCACCGAGCGCGTCGGGTGCCCGGTCCGGCGGGCGTGGCGGCGGCTGCGGGGTGGTCGGCTCCGGCTCGTCGGCGACCGGTTCGAGCGGGCGGCGCGCGGTGCCGGGCACCCGGCGCGGCAGCGTGGGGCCGCGGCCGGGGCGACCGCGCAGACCGGCGGGCGGCTCCGCGTCGGGCTTGCGCCGCCTCGGCTCCTCGGCCGGCACCCTCGGCAACTGCTGGGTGGACGGCTCCTCGACCGGCGGCGGGTCCCCGCCGAGACGGCCGGCCAGCGAGTTGCGCGGCGTGCGCTTCGGCGGTTCGCGGCGCTCTCGGCGCGTCGGGGGCGGCTCGACCGGCTCCATCGCGGGAGCCGTCGCGGCCGGTGGCGGAGGCGGCGGGGCGGCCCTCGGCGGTTCGCGGCGCTTCGGCGGCTCGACCACCCGGGGTGGTTCGGCGGCGCGCGGTGGTGGATCGACGGATCGGGTTGTCTCGGGCTCCGGCTCCGGCTCGCGCGGCTCGGCGGCGTGCGGGTGCTCGTCACCGCTCTGGATGCGCTCGATGATCGCCTGCGGCGCGGTGTCACCGGCCTCCTCGGCACGGCGGCGTCGGCGACGGGGGGTACGCGCCGAGTCGCCACCGTGCTGAGCCAGCAACTCCGCAACGGTGCGCTGGGTGCGCTCCGATCCGCTCTCTCGACTCATCAACTCCACCGTGCCCTGCACCGGTTAACCCGTCCAGTGTCCACCAGAACACGGCGGGTCCGGACATCAACCACCATTCTGAGCTGTACCAGTCTGGCCTGCTCCGTCGGTGTGGTCCAAACGGCGCAGGATCACACCTTCGCGCAGGGCCCACGGACAGATCTCCAACTCGGTCAGCGACAGCGCCTTCATCGTGGCCTGGGCCACCAGCGCACCGGCCAAGAGCTGGTGCGCACGGCTCGGGCTGACGCCCTCCAACTCGGCCAGATCCGCCGCCGACATGCGGGACACGAACGCCAGCAACTGCCGCAATCCGGTGTCGGTGAGCGCCCGGCGCACCCGCGATCCGGCCGACGACGGCGCCGCGCCGGTCAGCCGGGCCAGCGAGCGGAACGTCTTGGAGGTGGCCACCGCGCGGTCCGGCTCGCCCAACTTGTGGATCTTCTTCGCCACCGGGGCCAGCTCGTCGGCCAGCCACTCGGTGGTCTCCTCGATGTCCTTGCGCTGCGGCGGGTCGCTGGAGAAGCGCTTGCGGGTGAGCCGCCCGGCGCCCAGCGGCAGCGACACGGCCAGCGTCGGGTCCTCGTCGAAACCGGTGGCGATCTCCAGCGAGCCGCCGCCGATGTCCAGCACCAGCAGCCGGCCCGCCGACCAGCCGTACCACCGGCGCGCGGCCAGGAAGGTGAACCGCGCCTCGTCCTCGCCGGACAGCACGCGCAACTCGACGCCGGTCTTGTCGGCCACGAAGTCGAGCACGTCGCCGGCGTTGTTGGCCTCGCGCACGGCGGACGTGGCGAACGCCATCATCTCCTCGCAGCCGAGCGCCTCGGCCGACCGCTTCGCCGCGTTAACCGTCTCCACCAGCTCTTCGGCACCGATCTTGGACAGCCGTCCGTCCGGTGTGATCCGCTCGGCCAGCCGCAGCACGGTCTTCTCCGACCGGGTCGGCATCGGGTGGGCGCCGCGATGGGCGTCCACCACGAGCAGGTGCACGGTGTTCGAACCGACGTCTAGCACCCCAAGTCGCACACGCTCGACCGTACCTGGGATCGACCGCAACGGATCGCGCCGAGGGGGCGTCTTAGTGGCGTGGACTTCGGCGTGCTCGGGCCGGTCGAGCTGCGGCACCAGGGGCGGGAGCTGTCGACGGGCAGCGCCCGCGAACGGTTCGTGCTGGCCACCCTGCTGCTCAACGCGGGTCGGACGGTCGCGGCCGGCGGCCTGATCGACGAGCTGTGGGACGAGCCGCCGGCCTCGGCCAAGGCGCAGTTGCACAACCTGATCAGCGGCGTGCGCAGGCGGCTGCGCGGCGCGGGCGGCGACCTGATCAGCACCCGTCCGCTCGGCTATCGGCTGGACCTCGGCGAGCACGGGCTGGACCTGCACGAGTTTCGCCGGCTGGGCGCGCTCGGGCGGCGGGCGGCCGACGCGGGTGAGCACCTGCGCGCGACGGCGGCGTTCGCCGAGGCGCTGGCGCTGTGGCGGGGTCCGGCGCTGGCCGATCTGCCGGACGGGCTGGCGGTGACCGCGCGGCAGGCGCTGCAGGAGGAGAAGCTGGCCGTCGCCGAGGCGCGGCTGGACGCACAGCTCGCGCTCGGCCGCTATCACGAGGCGGTGCGCGAGGCGGACGCGCTGGTCGTGGACCACCCGTACCGCGACCGGCTGCACGAGCGGCGGCTGCTCGCCCTGGTCGGTGCCGGGCGGCGGGCCGACGCGCTGGCGATCTACCAGCGCACCCATCGCCGGTACAAGGAAGATCTCGGCGTCGAGCCGGGCCGGCAGTTGCGCGAGCTGGCGCTGCGGATCCTGCATGGCGAGGGGCTGCCGGCACGCAAGGCCCCGCCGCCGATCCCGCGCCAGCTCCCACCCGTGACCGCCACCATGACCGGCCGGGACACGCTCCTTGACGAGATCACCACCGCGCTGCAGGCCCCCGGCACGCCGCCGGTGGCTGCGCTGGTCGGCCAGGGCGGGGTCGGCAAGACGACGCTCGCGGTGGCGGTCGCGGACGCGCTGGCCGACCGGTTCCCGCGCGGGCAGCTCTACGCCGACCTGCGCGGCAGCCACGAGCAGCCGTGCGACCCGTACGTGGTGGCCGGCCGGTTCCTGCGCGCGCTCGGGGTGGCGGGTGCCGCCGTGCCGGAGGACCGCGACGAGCGGATCGCGCTGTACCGCAGCCAGCTCGCCGACAGCCGTTGCCTGGTGGTGCTGGACGACGCGGCGAGCGAGGAGCAGGTGCGACCGCTGCTGCCGGCCGGCGGCGCGTCGGCCGCGCTGGTGACTTCCCGGCGCCGGCTGGCCGCCCTGATGGGGGCGGCGCGCTGGACGATTCCGGTACTCGCGCCGGACGAGGCGCGGTCGCTGTTCGCCGCCGTGGTGGGCGCCGAACTCGAGCCGGCCGCGGTGGAGCGGATCCTGGGGCTGTGCGGGCGGCTGCCGCTGGCGGTGTCGATCGCGGCGGCCCGGCTGGCGGTGCACCCCCGGTGGACGGTCGACGGGCTGCTGGAGTCGCTGTCGGAGGAACACGGGCGGCTCGACGAGCTGGCCGTCGGCGACCTGGACGTGCGCGCCACGATCTCGCTGAGCTACCGCGCGCTGGACGGCGAGGCGCGTGCGGTGTTCCGGCGGCTGGGCATGGTCGCCGCGCCGGACTGGCCGGCGTGGGTGGCCGACACGCTGCTGGACGGCCGGCGCGGGCGGGTGGCCCTGGACGCGCTGGTCGACGTGCACCTGGTGGAGCCGCTCGGGCCGGACTCCGTCGGGCAGCCCCGGTTCCGGATGCACGATCTGGTCCGCGAGTACGCCGTGGAGCGCGCGCTGGCCGAGGAGCCGGCGGGCGAGCGGGCCGCGGCGCTGTCCCGGCTGTGCACCGGCTGGCTGAGCCTGGCGACCGTGGCGGACCGGCTGGTGCCCGGCGGCCCGCCCGACACGGCGTCGGACGCGGTGCCGCCGCGCGGGGCCGACAAGCTCGTGCGGACCCGGCCGCTGGACTGGTTCGAGGCCGAGCGGGTGGGGCTGGCCGCGACGGTCGGGCAGGCCTGCGTCGCCGGCGAGCCGGTCACCGGCGGTCGGCTGGCGCTGCGGATGTCGGCGTTCCTGGCGCTGCGCGCGCACGACGACGACTGGGTGCGGGTGTTGCGGCGGGTGCTCGGCCACCTGCGCGGGACCGGCGAGCACGAGTTGCTGGCGCTGCTGCTCGGCGAGCTGTACGAGGCGTACGTGCGCACCGACCGGATCACCGAGATCGGCGCGATCGCCGAGGAGGAGCTGGCCGCGGCGAACCGGCAGGACGACTGGCGGCTGCTGGTGCGGGCGCTCACCCACGCGGGCCGGGCGGCGCGCGCGGTCGGGCGGTTCGCGCGGGCGCGCGAGTTGTTGGACCGGGCGGTGGCGACCGGGCGCGGGCACGACGACGCGGGCGGCCTGGTCGCCGACGCGCTGCGCGGGCTGGCGAACACGCATCGCCGGGCCGGCCGTCCGGAGCGGGCGATCCCGCTGCTGGAGGAGGCCGACGGCTACGCTGCCGCGCACCCCGGCGTGCGGCACAGCCTGGGGCTCGCGCTGATCGACCGCGGACGGCCGGCCGAGGCGGAGGCGGTGCTCGGCGCGGCGCTTCGGGCAAATACCGAGGTGGGCAACGACGTCGGTGTCGCCTACGTGGAGCTGGCGCTCGCGGACGTGGACATCCGGGCCGGCCGGCTGGAGCGTGCGGCCGAGCGGCTCACCAGGGCGGCGCGTACGCACTGCCGGCTCGGCAACCGGGACGGAACCGCCGAGGTACTGCGCGCCAGGGCTGATCTCGCGGCGGTGCAGCGCCGGTGGCGGGACGCCACGGAGGCGGCCTACGGCGCGCTGGAGGCGTGGGACCGGATGGGCTCGGTGATCGACGTGGCGGCGATGCTGGCCCGGCTGGAGTGCCTGCACATCATGACGGGCCGCACGATGGCCGCCGCTGAGTGCCGCGACGAGTACCGGGCGATCCTGGCCGACCTCGACCTGGACGAGTCATGCCTGCGCGTGCCGCCGTTCCTCACCCGCCCGGGCACCCACTCCACTCGTGACACCGCCTAGCCAACCCGCGAGTCCCGCGCCCTGCACCGGCGAGTCCCGCGCTGTGCACCCGCGAGTCCCGCGCCGTGCACCGGCGAGTCCCGCGCCGTGCACCGGCGAGTCCCGCGCCGTGCACCGGCGAGTTCCGCGCTGTGCACCCGCGAGTTCCGCACCGTGCACCGGCGAGTCCCGCGTTCGTGCTGCCTGAACGCGGGACTCGGGGTGTCTGAGCGCGGGACTCGCGGAACGTCAGGACTCGAACTTGTAGCCGAGGCCGCGGACGGTGACCAGGTGGCGCGGCGAGCCGGGATCGGGCTCGATCTTGGAGCGCAGCCGCTTCACGTGCACGTCCAGCGTCTTGGTGTCACCGACGTAATCGGCACCCCACACGCGGTCGATCAACTGCCCGCGGGTGAGCACCCGGCCGACGTTGCGCAGCAGGTACTCCAACAGGTCGAACTCCTTGAGCGGCAAGGAGATCTCCAGCCCGTCCACGGTCACCACGTGCCGTTCGACGTCCATCCGCACCGGGCCGGCGGCCAGCACCTGCGGCAGCAGTTCGCCGTCCGCGCCGGCCTCGCCGCCGCGCCGCAGCACCGCCCGCACCCGCGCGATCAGCTCGCGCGCCGAGTACGGCTTGGTCACGTAGTCGTCCGCGCCGAGCTCCAGCCCGACGACCTTGTCGATCTCGCTGTCCCGTGCGGTCACCATGATCACCGGCACGGCGGAGCGCTGCCGCAGCGCCTTGCACACGTCGGTGCCGCTCATGCCGGGCAGCATCAGGTCGAGCAGCACGATGTCCGCGCCGTTGCGGTCGAACTCCTCGAGCGCCTGCTGGCCGGTGGCGGCCACCGCGGCGGTGAACCCCTCCTTCCGGAGCAGGAACGCGAGCGGGTCGGCGAACGACTCCTCGTCCTCGACGATCAACACGCGGGTCATGACACTCCTTCGTGATCGGCACCGCCGTCATCGGTCCTGTCCGACGTCGCACTGGCGACCGGGACGCCCCGACTCTTGGTGCGCGGCAACGGAACCGCCGCGCCATTGGTGTCCTGAGTGGACTGTTCGCCATCCTTGCGCCGGTGCGCCGGGATGCGCAGCGTGAACGTCGACCCGGTACCCGGCTTGCTCCACAGCCGCACCTCGCCGCCGTGGTTGGCCGCGACGTGCTTGACGATGGCCAGCCCGAGCCCGGTGCCGCCGGTGGCCCGCGAGCGCGCCTTGTCCACCCGGTAGAACCGCTCGAAGACGCGCTGCTGCTCGTCCTCGGCGATGCCGATTCCCCGGTCGGTCACCGCGATCTCCACGAAGCCCTCGGCGAGCCGGCGGCTGATCGACACCGGACTGCCCGGCGAGGAGTAGGCGACCGCGTTCTCCAGCAGGTTGCTCAGCGCGGTGACCAGCAGCGTGCGGTCACCCTCGACGAGCAGCCCGCTGGCCGTGTCGCTGGCGATCTCGATGCCGGTGGACTCGGCGGCCAGCCGGGCCCGCCCGAGCGCCTCGCGCACGACCGCGTCCACCTCGACGGTGTTCATGTCCGGCAGCCGCTCGGCGCCCTGCAGCCGCGACAGCGCGATCAGCTCGGTGACCAGCGTCCCGAGGCGGGTGGACTCGTGCAGGATCTTGTTGGTGAACCGGCGGACCTCTTCCGGGTCGTCCGCCGCGTCCAGCACCGCTTCGGCGAGCAGCGCCATCGCGCCGACCGGGGTCTTGAGCTCGTGGCTGACGTTGGCCACGAAGTCGCGCCGGGTCGCCTCGAGGCGCACCGCGTCGGACTGGTCGGCCGCGTCCACCACGGTGAACCCGTCGCCGAGCGATCTGACCTCGCCGAGCACCGCCTCCGGCTGCCGCCCGCCGCGCGAGCCGAGCGGAGACAGGTCGATCTCCATCGCGTCGCCGGTCTCCCGGACGGCCTCGGCCGCCTTGCTGGCGCGCTCGTCCACCCGGTTGTTGCGCACCACGCCGAGTGCCGCGGCGCGCGGGTTGTGCAGCACGACGTCGCCGAAGTGGTTGAGCACCACGACGCCGCTGTGCGAGGAGTGGACGAGCCGCTGAACCAGGGCGGCGACGGTGGGGCCGGCGGGGCGGCGGTCGATCGCCGCGCGCCGTGCGCGTCCGATGAGGAACCCGACGAGCACGCCCAGCAACGCCGCGACCGCGACCGTCGCGAGGATCGCCGTAGTGCTCACGGCCGCATCGTAAGCGCCTCACAGGCGATTACCACCAGTCCGAATGCCGATCCGTGACGCTGCTGACAGCGATGACGGCGGTAATTCGCCGCTCCGTCAACCTGTGTTCACTCGAACGTGTCCATCCCGTGCGCCTACGTGCGTTGAGCGTTGACCGCCGGCGCCTGATCGATCGCGGGCGCCTCCGTGGCGGGCGGTTCCGCCTGCTTTTCCACCGCGCCGGAAAGGCCGGCCGTGACGATCGCCGCGACCCACACGGCGACGACCGTGGATTTCGAGTACTTGCGCATGACGATTCCCCATTCCCCCGTGACTTTCCACCGCTCCCCAGCGGCGCCCCCAGTGACTCAAGGTTACGCCTCACGCACAGGGAGCGGGAATCACCCGAACGTGTCCTCCGCCGCACGTTCGATGATCGCCCGCGCCTCCGCGCCGTACACGGCGGCCTTCGCGTAGTGCGAGAACAGATCCAGGTAGGTGCTGATCTCCGACGGCTCCGACAACGTCAGCGCCGCCGACATCGTCTCGACGTGCACCTCGTCGTCGTCCTTGCTCCAGAACCCGTGCATGGGTGGATCAAGCCCAGGGCGGACGAACGGGATGACGCCGAACCGGATCACTCCGGAGCTGACCGCGCCGACCAGCCGGTCGAGCTGCCCAGCCATGACGCCGGGCGGGCAGAACCGGTACCGCAGGACCGCTTCGGTAGCCACCATGTGCACCCGCACGGTCGGGTCGTACAGAACATGCTGCCTCGCCATTCGAGCGGCGACCGCCTGATCGAGGTCGTCGCGCCCGCCGCCATGACCACGGCCCGTCGCGAACATGTAGCGCGCGTATTCGGGTGTCTGCAGCAGACCGGGAATCACCGTGTCCTCGAATCCCCGGATCGTCGTGAGGGTGGACTCCTGCTCGGCAAGGCGCCGCTGCGGCCCCGCCATGCCCGCGCGGTACTTGCGGCGATTCTCGACGTAGTGGCCGTCCAGGTTGCGTGCGGCCGCGATCAGGTCGTCGACCGCCTCCGGCACGCCACACGCCCGCGCCCAGGCGCGGAGGTCGTCGTCGGCCGGGGTCTGGCGGCCGCCCTCGATCTTGGAGATCTTGCTGGACGGCCAGCCGGTAGTTCCCGCCAGTTCGCGTCCGGTCAGCCCGGCGTCCTGGCGCAGCACCCGCAGGCGCTGCGCCAGGAGTTCACGGGCTTTCTGGAAGCTGCTCACTCATCCACGACGCCGTGCATGGCGGCGAACTCGTCACGCGACACCGAGTAGTGCCACGCGGCATCGAAATGGTGCAGCTTCGACACGATCTCCGCTGGGTCATCAACGAGTTCCCACGCGGTGAACCAATCATCGTCGTCGAAATGGATGATCGCGGCAGTAGTCGCGTCGAAGATCCAATAATCCTGGTCCGGCAAGTCGAGGTCGAGTTCCTCGGCCCGGCGACGTGGGAGATAACGAATCTCGTCGCCCGCCCGCACATTGACTTTGGCCAGACCCAGGAGATACCTGGCGTCGAGCGAAAGCGGTTCGGTCACAACGCGGACGCGCTGTATCCGTTTCCCCCGCGAACGCCAGCCGCTCACCTTGTCCACCCAGGGATCGAGATACGAGAAGTCGGTCAGTTGACCGGCGGCGTAGAGCTGCCGTCGCGACTCGTCCTCCGGCTTCGTGTTGTAGGTGTCACGCGGCTCAAGCCGGCGGGCGGTGTACCGGTAGCTCTCGAACAGATCGTTGACTTCGCCGTCCGTCAGAGTGCGCCCCATCAGACTTGCTCCACCAAGACGAATGTGCCGCGATCCAACCTCACGATGAACTTCTCCTCACCCTGTGTCGATCAGCCGTCGCTCAGAGCGTATCGGCGGCCGGGCGCGGCAGGGAGGAAGTTGCTCGGGATTGCTTCCGGGTCAGCGGCCCTGGTTGGCCACGGCGGCGGCGGCCGTCGCGGCGGCATCGGGGTCGAGGTAGGTGCCGCCGGGGTTGAGCGGGCGAAGCTCCTCGTCGAGGTCGTAGCGCAGCGGAATGCCGGTCGGGATGTTGAGCCCGGCGATGTCCTCGTCGGACACCCCGTCCAGGTGCTTCACCAGCGCGCGCAGCGAGTTCCCGTGCGCGGCCACGAGGACGGTCTGCCCGGTGCGCAGGTCCGGCACGATCGCCGAGTCCCAGTACGGCAGCAGCCGTGCCACCACGTCCTTGAGGCACTCGGTGAGCGGCGCGTCCGCACCCAGATCGGCGTAGCGCGGGTCGGCGTCCTGGCTGAACTCGGTGCCCGGTTCGATCTTCGGCGGCGGCGTGTCGTAGGACCGGCGCCAGAGCATGAACTGCTCCTCGCCGAACTCCTCCAGCGTCTGCTTCTTGTTCTTGCCCTGCAGCGCGCCGTAGTGCCGCTCGTTGAGCCGCCAGTCGCGCTTGACCGGGATCCAGTGCCGGTCGGCGGCGTCCAGCGCGAGGTTCGCGGTGGAGATCGCCCGCCGCATCAGCGAGGTGTGCAGGATGTCGGGCAGCAGGCCCGCGTCGGCGAGCAGCTCGCCGCCACGCACGGCCTCGCGTTCGCCCTTCTCGGACAGCGCGACGTCCACCCATCCGGTGAACAGGTTCTGCGCGTTCCACACGCTCTCGCCGTGACGGAGCAACACCAGGGTTCCGACTGCCATGCCGACAGCCTGCCAAACGCGCTCCGGCCAGCACCAACCACCCGGTCGAGCACGTGATCAAACGTGAGACGGACTCAGAGTAGACCGTTCGGCCGATGTCGTGACCAAATAGTTACCTACAGAGAGCGATATACCTCGATTGGGTTAACCATTCGTCTTGTGATCCCCGTCCGGTTCTGCCAATTTGGCAACGCTCAGCCGGACCGGCTCCCACGCACTCCCCGGTCCGGTGGAGTGCAGCGTGGCTCGTCTCCCCTGCCGAGCCACGCCCCGCCCTGGAGAGCCGGAAGCCCCCCGACCGGACTCCGAGAGCGGCGGGACACACGCGGGGCGGCTCGGGAATCGCGACTCCCCCTCGCCCGAGCCGCTCCGCGGGGGGACCTCACTCCACCATGTGCTTGAACGCCTGCAGGTTGGCCAGCGACTCACCTCGGGACGTGCGCCACTCCCACTCGCGCCGGATCGAACTCGCGAAGCCGATCTCCAGCAGCGGGTTGAAATCGCCGTCGGCCGCCTCCAGCACCTGCCCGAGCAGCCGGTCCAGCTCGTCGGCCGTGACCGCGTGCAGACCGACCCGCCCGACCAGATAGATGTCGCCGACCGAGTCGATCGTGTAGTGCACGCCGTAGAGCTTCGCGTTGCGGCGCAACAGAAAGCGGTACACGTCCTCGTGCGCCTCGTCCGGCCGCCGGCACACGAACGCCTCCACCACGAGTGCGTGCTCGCCGACCAGCAGCCAGCAGTTCGTCTGCAACTTCTTGGTACCGGGGAGCGTCACGAAGAACCGGCCGGGCTCGGGCCGCTGGTAGCTCAGCTCCCGCTCGTCCAACGCGGACGCGATGGTGCGATCCAGCTCCTCGACCGACGTCACGAAGCGACCTCCTCCAGCTCACGGTGAAAGGCCAGCCTGGCACCCGCGTACCCGGCCAGCAACGCGTCGGTGGTGCGCTCCCAGGAGAACCTGGCCGCGTGCGCGACCGCGCCGGCGGCCAGCCGCACGCGCGTGGCCGGTCGCACCGCCGAGGCCAGCGCGTCGGCCCACGGACCCGGCTCGTGCCCGTCCACGAGCAGCCCGGACACGCCGTCGGCCACCGCCACCGGCAGGCCGCCCACCCGCGCCGCCACGACCGGTGTGCCGCACGCCTGCGCCTCCAGCGCGACCAGCCCGAACGACTCGTTGTGACTCGGCACCGCGACCACGTCGGCCGCCCGGTACACGGCCACCAGCCGCTCGCCGGCCTGCGGCGGGACGAACCGCACCACGTCCGCGATACCCAGATCGGCGGCCAGCTTCTGCAGCGACGCCGGCTCCTCCAGCCCGGTGCCGGACGGTCCGCCGGCGACCAGGACCACGAGCCGCTCGCGCGGCACCGCCCCGTCGGCGATCAGCCGGGCGGCCGCGCGCAGCAGCACGTCCGGCGCCTTCAACGGCTGGATCCGCCCGACGAACGCGAGCACCACGGCGTCGCGCGGCACGTCCAGCAGCGCCCGCGCGGCGGCGGTGTCACCAGGGGTGAACACGTCCAGGTCCACGCCGGGCGACACGGTGCGCACCCGGTCCGGCTCGGCGCCGTACAGGCCGGCCAACTGGACCGCCTCGACGCCGGTGTTCGCGATCAACTGGTCGGCCGCGTCCACCACCTGCTGCTCGCCGATCTCCCGCACCCGCGGCTCCGGGGTGTCACCCTCGGCCAGCGCCGCGTTCTTCACCTTGGCGAGCGTGTGCGCGGTGTGCACGAGCGGCACGCCCCAGCGCTCCCGCGCCAGCCAGCCAACCTGCCCGGACAGCCAGTAGTGCGAGTGCACGAGGTCGTAGTGGCCGGGCTCGTGGCGGGCCTCGGCGCGCAGCACACCGGCGGTGAACGCGCACAACTGCGACGGCAGCTCGGACCGGTCCAGCCCCTCGAACGGGCCGGCGTGCACGTGCCGCACGAGCACGCCGGGCGCGAGTTCGGCGACCGGCGGCAGATCGGACGAGGTGGCTCTGGTGAACACCTCCACGGCGGTGCCGCGCTGGGCCATCCGGCGCGCCGTCTGGGTGATGTAGACGTTCATGCCGCCGGCGTCACCGGTGCCGGGCTGCTCCAGCGGAGACGTGTGCACGGACAGCACGGCCACTCGTCGGGGGCGGTGCAAATGGACAAGCGAGTCCACCGTCACGGTCCTTCCTCAGCGCGCACACCGTCCGGCGAAGGAAGCGAGTTCGGCATCGAATGCCCCCACTTGTTCGACGAACGGCAAATGGCCAACCGCATCGAACCAACGCTTTTCGGCACCCGGAATCTTCCCGAGCGCGTACTCGCCGGACCTGGGATCTACCACGGCGTCCGCCATACCGTGCATGACCAGGGACGGAACGGTGACCGACGCGAGCGCCTCGGCCCGGTCCGCGTCGCGGCGGAACATCACCATCCGGTCGCCGGGGCGCACTCGCAGGAAGTCGGCGAGTGCCGTCTGATCGTGTCCCTCGGGCACCGGCCCGGTGAACGAGGACGCGGTGAACGCCTGGAACGCGTCAACCAGTTCGCGAGTGTTGGGTGTGCGCAGCCGGCCGATCAGCTCTCGCATCGCCGGGCCGGTCACGCCGCCGGGACGGTCCCGCCCGATCTCTGTGATCGCGCCGACCAGCGCGATCCCGGCGAGGCCCGCGCACCCGTGCCGCGCGAGGTAGTCGGCGATCACCAGGCCGCCGTAGGACCAGCCGACCACGACCGCGGGCGCGCCGGCGTGCGCGAGCACCGCGGCGAGATCGTCTGCCCAGACCTCCGGCTCGCCGTAGCCGCCGTTCGCGTCACCGGGGTCGCTCGACCCGCCGTGTCCGCGCAGGTCCACGGCGATCCGCCGGAATCCGTCCAGCTCACCGGGCCGCATCTGGAGGTGCCAGGCGCGCGCCGAGGCACACCAGCCGTGCACGAACACGATCGGCGGCGCGGCCGGGTCACCGGCGGAGTGCACGGCCAGACGCACTCCACCGGCGCCGGCCAGGTACGCGCTGGTGATCACCGCAGAGCGGACATCGACTGCCACTGCGGCCAGGGGAACAGCCAGTCGTTGACGTCGGAACTCCTCGGCATGGTGGCCTGCGAGCCGGTCACCTCGACCGGATCGCCGACCATCGCGCTGTCGAAGTACGCCTTGGCGTCCGGCTCCAGCAGGTTGGCGCAGCCGTGCGAGGTGTTGACCTTGCCGATGTTGCCCCGGTTCTCCTCGTTCTCGTGGATGAACTCGCCGTGGTTGGAGAACCGCACAGCCCACTTCTTCCACACATTGACGTAGCCGTAGCGGGCGTTGTCGAACCGCTCGGTCGGCGCCTTCGCCATCACGATCATGGTGCCGTTCGGCGTGTTCAGGTTCGGGTCGTGGTCCTTGCCGAAGCTCGCCGGGTAGGTCGCCACGGTGGCGCCGCCGCGCTGCACGACCATCTGGTGCGACGGCGTGTGCAGCTTCACGACCTGGTTGCGGCCGATGGTGAACTTGGTGGACACGTCGGCCCGGCCGTAGGCGCCGTTGCCGTAGTCCAGGCCGTACAGCTTGGCGTTCACCGTGACCTTGGTGTTCGCCGGCCAGTAGTCCTTGGGCCGCCAGTCGACCTGCCGGTCGTGCAGCCAGCCCCAGGAGCCCTCGACCGGCACCGAGGTCTGCACCAGGAGCGCGCGCTCGACGGCGGCCTTGGCGGCCTTGCTGGCGACCGGGGTGTCGAACTTGACGCTGACCGGCATGCCGACGCCCACCGTGGCGTTGTCGCCCGGGTTGAGCGTGGCGCGGATCTGCTTGGCCGGGTTCATCGTGGTGAACGAGCCCCGCAGCTCGACGGTCTTGTTGTCGGTGCCGGTGGCCTTCGCGGTGTAGGTGTAGGTCTTGCCGAACCCGAGCACCTCGGTGTTGGTCCAGCTCAGCTTGTCGGGCGCGATCGCACCGGCGACCGGCTTGCCCTCGCTGTTGGCCAGCGTCGCCTCGGTGAGCGTGCCCTCGACGACGGTGAGCTTCACCGGCGCGGTGACCGGAACTTCCTTCGCGTCCAGCAGAGGCTCGGCCAGGATCTTCGCCTTGGGCGGCGCGTCCGGCGTCTTGTCCCCGCTGCCGCTGGTGCCGCCCCCACCACCGTCACCGTCACCCGTACACCCGGCGAGCACGAACACTCCGAGCAGTGCGATCAATGCCCCGAGAACTCTGAACCGCACCTGCACGCGTGTACCCCTCACATGAACCTCCCGCAAATCGCCCCTACCTGTGAAGACGCTCCAACCCCCAGTCGGTGGCCACACTCCGAGTGTGACACTCGTCATAACCCCCGACCAGGCGACCCGGTCACACCGACCGGCACCATCGGACCGTGAACACGACACGACCGACCGCCGTGGTGACCGGGGCGAGCGCGGGGATCGGCGCCGCGACCGCCCGCGTGCTGGCCGAGGACGGATTCCACGTAGTGCTCGGAGCGCGGCGGCTGGACCGCCTCACCGCGCTGGCCGACGAGATCGACGGTACGCCGATATCGCTGGACGTGACCGACGCCGAGTCGGTGGAGGCTTTTGTCACACGGGTGCCCGAGTGCCGGGTGCTGGTGAACAACGCGGGCGGCGCGCGCGGGCTGGAGCGGGTGGACGCCGCCGACGAGGACGACTGGCGGTGGATGTGGGAGGCCAACGTGCTCGGCACGCTGCGGCTGACCAAGGCGCTGCTGCCTCGGCTGATCGCGTCCGGCGACGGGCACGTGGTGACGGTGACGTCGGTGGCCGCCACCGAGATCTACGACGGCGGCGCGGGCTACACCAGCGCGAAGCACGCCCAGTCGGCGCTGCACCGGACGCTGCGCGGCGAGCACCTCGGCGATCCGGTGCGGTTCACCGAGATCCTGCCCGGAATGGTGGAGACGGACTTCTCGGTCACCCGCTTCGGCGGCGACGCCGATCGCGCGGCGAAGGTGTACGAGGGTCTGACGCCGCTGACCGCCGAGGACGTGGCCGAGGTGATCGGTTTCGCGGTCGGCCGGCCGTGGCATGTGAACCTGGACCAGATCGTCATGAAGCCGCGCGCGCAGGCGTCGGCGTCCCGCGCGCACCGGGAGTGAGCCGGCCGCAACGCCTCTCGACGGGTCGAGCCCGCTGAACCCGTTAGCTTGGCGAACGGGTTCAGCGGGCTCGACCCGTTAGCTTGGCGAACGAGTCACGCTGTGACGCGCCTGCGCCGCGACAGCACCAGCAGCCCGGTGCCGCCCACGATCAGCGCGGCGCCGAGCCCGGTGAGCGGGCCCGTGTCCACGCCGGTGCTGGCGAGCTTGGTCGTGCTCGCCGACGAGCCGGAGTAGTCGCCGGTGTTGCCGGAACCGCCCGCGCCGGGTGGCGGCAGGGACGCGCCGTCCTTGGCGATGCTGACCGTGACCGGGTCCAACTCGGCGCCGGCCTGGTAGAAGCCGGCGAAACCGGACGAGCCCTGCGGGGTCAGCACCGCACGCATCGCCGAGTAGGTGGCGATCCCGTTCTGGACGGTCGGCGTGCCCAGGGTCAGCGTGGCGAACACGACGTCGTTCAGCTCGACGAACTCGTTCGGGTTCTGCAGACCCTTGCTGCGCACGTCGAGCAGCAGTTCGGCGGTCGAGCCGGCGAACCGCATCCTCGGCTGGGAGATCGTCAGGTCCAGCAGCCCGTTGTGGCCGGTGAACCGCACCCCGCC
The DNA here is from genome assembly GCF_004216555.1 of Herbihabitans rhizosphaerae. Taxonomy (GTDB): domain Bacteria; phylum Actinomycetota; class Actinomycetes; order Mycobacteriales; family Pseudonocardiaceae; genus Herbihabitans; species Herbihabitans rhizosphaerae. The sequence continues at coordinate 455,325 of NZ_SGWQ01000001.1, forward strand.
GCCGAACACGACCTCGTCGTCGGTGCCGGACGTGAGGTTGGTCCACACGAACGGGCCGCCACCGGTGACGCCGTCCAAGGTCCACGAGCCGTGCGCGATGGATCCCTTGATGTAGTTGCGGAACGACTCCTTCACGCCCCACTCCAGGCGTGCCGAGGTGACCGCGCCGGCGGGCGGCGGCGCGGGCTGAGCCGGCCCGGGACTGGGCGCCACGCTCGGCTGACTCGGGCTGGACGGCGTGGTCGGTGTGGTCGCGAATGCCAGTGGGGTGAACAGCTCGTGCGCGGCGTTCACCGCGCCACCCGCCGCGTAGGTGATCACGCCACAGGTGTCGGTCCTGCAGTCGACGCCCTGGCTCACCGCGGCGACGTCGAGCGTGCCGGTGAACGTGCCGTCCGGTTTCAGCTCGACGTAGTCCGGGTTGGTGCCGGCCGGATCGACGATCGCCCGTGACGCGGCGGGCAGCACCCACTTCTGGTCGAGCACGGTCCGCGACGACGACGGCGCGCCCTCCGACGGCCGCCACGGCTGCGTGATCTTCGCGAACACGAGGTAGACGCCGGTCGGCTTGCCGGCCAGCGGCGGCCGGGTGCCGACGTTGGCCGCCGGGTCGAACCCGCTGCCGGTGACCGTGATCGTCTCGCCGGCCGGGTCGATGCCCGACGTCTTGCTCGCCTTCACCACCGGCTGCCACACCGGCTTGGGCGCGGTGGTGACCGAGAAGGTCAACGGGTCCAACGCGGTGCCCGCCGGGTAGAAGTCGGCGAACGCGGGCACGCCCGCCTCGGTGAGTGTGGCGCCCACATCCGTCGCGGTGATCGTCCCGTCCGTGGCGATCAGGTCGGTGTCGGCGAGCGTGGCGAACGCGACGTCGTCGTAGGTCACCAGCTCACCGGTGGAGCGCGACTTGCTGACCACGTCGGCGACCAGCGTGCCGCCGCTGCCGGTAAGGGTGACCCGGATGTCGGTCATGGTGATGTAGAGCTGCGTGTCGTGGCCGGAGAACTCGATCTTCCCGGCAAAGGCGAGCTTCGCGGTGTCGGCACCCGCGTCGGCGTCACCGCTGGCGGACGGAAAGCGGAACGTGCCGTCGGCGTTCGCCGTGGCGCCGTCGCTGGTCGTGATCGTGCCGTGCGCGATCGGGCCGGTGATGTACTTGCGGAAGGACTCCTTCACGCCCCAGTCCAGGTGCCCGCCGGTGACGGGCGACGGCTCGGCGGTGGCCGTGCCGGTGAACAGGCCCAGCGTGCCCACCGCGGCGACGAGTGCCGCGGCCAGGACGCGGGCGACCGGTCTGCGCCGGTCGTTTCGAGTTGTCATGCGAGCTGCTGCTCCTTCGGGTGATCGGGTGGGGGGGCGATCAGTCGGTTCGGCGATTCCCGCGTGCGCGGATCACGAGCACGGCGATGGCGGCGAGCAGGACGGCCGCGCCCGCCCCGATCCACCAGCCGGTCCGGTCGGGCCGGCTTTCGGTCTCGGGCGAGGCGGTGTTCTGGACGGCCACGCTGGACACGGTCGTGGTGACCGGCGGGGGCGGGGCGGACGGCGTGCTCACCGTCGTCGGGAGTGGCGGCGGCGCGGGCTGACCGAAGGTGAGGCGCACCCTGGCGTCCTGGGAGCGGTCCGCGGCGCGAGTGTGATCGGTACGGGTCACCACCGCGCAGGCGACCTTGGTGCAGTCCGTGCCGGTCACCGGGTCGCGGGAGGCCACCGACAGGGTGACCGAGAAGCTGCCGCCCGGCCCGTACGGCTTGGCGAGCCCCGCGCCGTAGGGCGGCGGATTGGACGAGATCCACGCCGAGCCGCCGCCCGCGCCACTCGTGTCGACACCGCCGAGGCACGGGCTCGGCACCTGGCCCGGCCCCTTGTCGACGCACACCGCGACGTAGATCCCCTTGGTGACGTCGAAGCCGGTGCCGCTGACGGTGACCTTGTCGCCGGCCGGGTTCAGGCCGGTCGATCGCGAGACGGTGATGCCCGGGGCGGCCCACGCCGGCTGCGCCAGCACGAGCATCGAGGCGGCCACCGCGCCCAGTACGCCGACGATTCGTCTACTTGGCACTGGAGGTTCGCCAATCGCTAGGTTAGGCTCAGTTAACTAAGGCGAGCCTAACCTTCGGAGGTCGCGCGTGACAACGGCCGATCTGGCAACCGACCGCTTCTCGGTCGTCCTGCGCGAGGCCACCAGGGAGGAGCACGAGCGCACCGAGTCGTCCCGATTCGTGGCCGAGTTGCTCGACGGCAAGCTCGACCGTCGCGCCTACGTCGCGCTGCTGGAGCAGAGCTACCTCTTCTACTCCGTGCTCGAAGAAGCCGGCGACCGGTGGCGCGGCGACGAGATCGTCGGCCCGTTCGTCTCCGACGCGCTGCTGCGCCGCGGCGCACTGGAGGCCGACCTGTCGTGGCTGTCCGGCTCCCGCTGGCGCGACGGCCTGGTCACACTGCCCGCGACCCAGCGGTACATCGACCGCCTCCGCGAGGTCTGCTTCACCTCGCGCGGCGCGTTCGTCGCGCACCACTACACGCGCTACCTCGGCGACCTGTCCGGCGGGCAGATCATCCGGTCCAAGCTGCGCTCGATCTACGGGCTCACCCGTGACGGCGTGCGGTTCTACCTGTTCGACGAGATCCCGAAGCCGAAGGTGTTCAAGGACGGCTACCGCGAGCTGCTCGACTCGACTCCGTGGGCCGCCGGTGAGCGGACCACCCTGCTCGGCGAGGCCAACGAGGCGTTCCGGCTCAACCGTGGCGTGTTCGACGATCTCAGTGCCGGATGTTGACTCGTCTCGGCAGTGTCCTCATCGCGCTGGTGCTACTCGCCGGGTGCGGCGGCGCCGGCGCCTCGGGCAACCAGGGCCAGCCGTCCGCGCTGACGTTGACCGGACCGGCGACCGCGCGGATCGCCGACGAGGACGTGCGTCCGATCGCCACCGGCGTCCAGCCACGGTTGCCGGTGACCGTGCGCTCGCACGACGGCGCCGAGGTGCGGATCACCAGCGTGGACCGGATCGTCGCGGTGGACCTCTACGGCACGCTCGGCGAGATCGTGTTCAGCCTCGGCCTCGGCCGGCACCTGGTCGGGCGCGACTCGGCAACCGGGTTTCCCAGCGCGGCGCACGTGCCGGTGGTCACCTCCGGCGGCCATGACCTGAACGCCGAGGCGATCCTGGACCTCAACCCCACGGTCGTGCTGACCGACACCAGCATCGGGCCGCCCGAGGTGCAGCAGCAGTTGCGCGCCTCCGGAATCCCGGTCGTGTACTTCAACCCGCGGCGGACACTCGCCGCGGTGCCCGATCACATTCGCTCGGTCGCCGCCGCACTCGGCGTGCCGGACGTCGGCGAGAAACTGATCGCGTCGGTGAACGGCGAGATCGCCGCGGCCCGTGCGCTCGCCACGCCCGGCACTCGCCCGCCGAGGCTGACCTTTCTGTACGTGCGCGGCTCGGCCGGCGTGTATCTGATGGCCGGGCCCGGGTCCGGCGCGGACGAGATGATCAAGGCGGTCGGCGCGGTGGACGTGGGCACCGACATCAAGCTCGGCAAGCCGTTCGTGTCGATCACCAGCGAGGGTCTGCTCAACGCGGCGCCGGACGTGATCCTGGTGATGAGCGCCGGGCTGGCGTCGGTCGGCGGCATCGACGGCCTGCTGCGCGTGCCCGGTGTCGCGCAGACCCCGGCCGGCCAGGCGCGGCGGATCGTCGACATCGACGACACGGACCTGTTGAGCTTCGGGCCGCGCGTCGGCCGGACGATCACCGCGCTGGCGACGGTGCTGTATGGCGGTCGTTGAGGCACGACGGCGGGTGGCCGCGCCGCTGCTGCTCGCCGGGCTGGCCGCCGCGCTGCTGGTGATGATCGTGGTCGCCGTAGGCAGCGGGCAGGTCGCGATCCCGCCGCTGGAGGTGCTCGGGTCGTTCCTGCACGGCATCGGGATCGATCTCGGTCCGCTGCCGTCGCACCCGCAGGGCGACAACGCGCTGTGGGCGGTGCGATTCCCGCGCGTGGCGATGGCGGTGATCGTCGGCGCGTGCCTGGCGGTGGCCGGTGCGCTGCTGCAGGGCGTGTTCGGCAACCCGCTCGCCGAGCCGGCCATCATCGGCGTGTCCTCCGGGGCCGCCGTCGGCGCGTGCGGCGTGATCGTGTCGGGGGTGAGCGCGCTCGGCAGCGTGACCGTGCCGGTCGCCGGATTCGCCGGCGGGCTGGTGACCACGCTGCTGGTGTACGCGCTGGCCAGGTCCGGCGGGCGGACCGAGGTCGTGACGCTGGTGCTCACCGGGATCGCGGTCAACGCGTTCGGATTCGGGGTGATCGCGTTCCTGACCTTCGTCGCGGACCCGCAGGCGCGTGAGCAGATCATCTTCTGGCAACTCGGCAGCCTCAACGGCGCGACCGGCACAGCCGTCGTGGCGGCCCTGCCGCTGGCCGTCGCCGGCCTCGCACTCGCCGCCGTGGTCACCGGCAAACTCGACCTGCTCGCACTCGGCGACGGGCCCGCGCGCCACCTCGGCGTGCACGTGGAACGCCTGCGGATCGTGGTCGTGGTGGCCGTGGCGCTGCTGGTCGGCGCGGGCGTGGCGTTCGCGGGGATCATCGGATTCGTCGGGCTCGTCGTGCCACACGTGATCAGGATGATCGCCGGCCCGGCGCACCGGCTGCTGGTCGCCGCGAGTGCCCTCGGCGGCGCACTTGTCCTGGTGAGCGCGGATCTCTTGGCGCGCACCGCCGTGGAGAACGCCGACCTGCCGCTGGGCATGCTCACCTCGTTGGTCGGCGGCCCGTTCTTCTTCTGGCTGCTGCGGCGCACGCGGAGCCGGCAGGGCGGCTGGGCATGACGCTCGCATCACTCTCGGACGTGTCGGTATCCCGCGGCGGCCGCCCCATCCTGCGTGATGTCTCGCTGTCCCTGCCCGCCGGCGAAATCCTCGCCGTCGTCGGCCCGAACGGCGCCGGCAAATCAACACTTGTGGGCGCCTTCGCCGGCGATCTACCAGTAACAGCCGGCACTGTGACGGTGGACGGCCGCCCCGTGGACCAGTGGCGCCCCCGAGAGCTGGCCCTACGCCGATCAGTACTCCCCCAACACACCGCAGTGGCCTTTCCCTTCACCGTCGAGCAAGTCATCGAAATGGGCCGCGCCCCTTGGGCCAGAACGCCACTCGCCGCCGAAGACGAGCAAGCCGTCGCCGAAGCGATGGCTCTCACCGAGATGACCGACTTCGCCGGCCGCACGTTCAGCACCCTCTCCGGCGGCGAACGAGCACGCGCGGCCCTCGCCCGAGTGCTCGCCCAGCGGACGCCGATCCTGCTGCTCGACGAGCCGACCGCCGCGCTCGACCTGCGCCACCAGGACCTGGTGCTCACCGCGGCGGCGAATCGAGCGGCGACCGGCTGTGCCGTGCTGGCCGTGCTGCACGACCTGAACCTGGCCGCCGCCTACGCGGACCAGGTGGCCGTGGTAGCCGACGGCCGGGTGCGCGCGTGCGGGCCACCGTCGACGGTGCTCACCAGCGAGTTGCTCACGGAGGTTTACCACCGCGAGGTGGAGGTCATGGCGCACCCGCGCTCAGGCACCCCCCTCGTCCTCCCCGTCCGCTGACCTCAACGGCTCCCGTGGACCGAATTCGTGGTAGAAGTCGTCAGGTCAGCCGCTTTCTTCTACTAAACGATAGCGGTTCAAATGCGCCAGGCTCAGCAGCGAATTTTACGAAATTGATCCCGCCTTCACGGGTGACCATCCGCAATCTCGTCAGATATACCATTATTGTAAAAGGGGCACGCGCGGGTCACACACCCGCTACCCGCGAGGCGAGGTTCAGTCGGCAAGCGTGTCGCTCTCGTCCACAAATGCGTAGTAGCTCATGCTCCACGGCCGCAAAAGGGCGCGCATGAATTCTGGCCCCGCCGAATGGGGTACAACACGCCCCTCCCGCTCAAGAACAATGCCGTTGTCGTACATATCCTCCGCCAGCGCCTTACGCCGAGAATCGAGCACTGTGAGCGTCACCTCTTCGTCTCGCAAGCGGAACTCCGCAACACGCTTCTTTTTATCGCCGACTCATACATAAAGAGAGACAAGACGTGACACTCCATTCGGTACCAAGGTCACCCTCACCTCAATTTCTCGGCCACATACTTAGTATTTAATCTTGCCTAGCTAGACCAGACCGCCAATAATGCCATAACATCGACATCATTACGGCACCAATCAAATACACCGTCACACTCGCCGTCGACACGTTAGCAAGACTGACAGAGCTTATATCATCCGCTTTCGTCCACAAATCGATAGCGGCTCAGATGTGACAGGCGCAGCAGCGCCCTCATAAAATGAGCTCCCTCATCACGGACAACCATTCTCTTGGCACGTTCGTCAGAGACACCGTTGTCATAGAGTTCGCGCGCAAATCGACCGCCCCGCTCAGTATTATGCACAACCAGTTCGACCCCACCGCTCCGATTCCATCGAAACTCTGCAGCACGCAGCGGCTCATGGTCCGCACCCCATGTATAGAGCGCGACACACGTCGGTGACGCATCATCTCCCGTCATTTTGCCCCTCTCACAGTACGCCAGTAGGCGTCCGTGATCACACCTGGCCATGCATCTCCAGTGATCATACCGCTCTCCTGTATTTCACCTAATCGAGCGATCCCGTCAGAAGCCGCACTACCGCGAAGCCCGGTTGCTGCAAGCAGATCGGCCACCTCGCCAAGGTCAATCGACCTTACCTTGGCGAGAAGTTCCTCGGAAAGAGGGACATTCAAGTTGTGTGCAACATACGAGGAGCGTAGCTTGTCCGCCGCCGTCTCCGGAAAACAGTATCCATGGTCGATCGCCACAAAGTTTCCTTCGGGGCTAGTGAGGTTATTTCCCGGATGTCTGTCGGTATTGGCGGTTATGTAGTCTAGAACTGCTACCTGCTCCTGCTGGTAGCGCGGATAATCTTCAGGCGGCCGCCCATCCGTCGAATCCTGCCACTGCTGCACGGAGCCCAGGCCCCGATGCCCATCCGCAAAGGCGGTTGTAGGAACGAGACCAAAACCGAGCTTCTCATCTAACCGAGATACGGCAACCTCGCGCGCCGCCATCCCATCGGCAGGAATACTCTCACGTATACTTGCATCCGCACCAGCAATGGGCTTGTAGACCCCATGAGACCCGTCACTGAACGTGACATCGAATGCTTCGTTCACATGCTCACCAGGCTTAAGCTCGCGAACCTGGACAACTTGCTTACTCCTTTCATGTAGAGACTGCTCGACTTCACTCAGGATGTGCCGAGACACCTTCGGTGAATTCGCGTTAAGACGATCTCCAATTCTCGTTTCTGCATTCGGTTGGTCTGCGCGACGATCCACATCAGAGACCACTTCACCCCGAATGCCAGATTTGGCCAGGCGTTGGTTCGTGGAGGTAAATCTTTCTGTGTTCCGATGCTCGGTCTCACGGTAGGTCTTGGCGGCCTGGGCGGTCTTGGCGTGCGCGGCGTCGACGGCAGTGGCGCCTTTGTCGAGGTTGTCGCGAGTGGTGTCCAGGTGGGTCTGGGCGCTGTCGGCGAAGGTGGAGCCGACCAGTCCGTAGCTTTCCCGGCCGACGCTGACACCCGCCAGCGACCGCAACACGCCCTGGACCTTTCCGCTCGTCGCCGCCATTCGGCGAGCCACGGCGTCGATGTTGTCCGGTGTGACACCGGTGCCTTCGCCTGGCGGTCGCGCGTCAGGACGGGGAGTCCCCGCGTCGGGCGGCCGCCCGCTGTCGCCGGTGTCGCGGCGGGAGGTTGAGCCAGCATCCGTCCTGCGACGCGGGGTCACGGCTGGGCTCCGGTGCCCGGCTGCTGGGGCGCGGCGTACGGCTTGGCGCCCTGGTACACGGCCATTCCGATGTCACCGACGTCGGCGAACCGCTCCAGGCCCTTGGTCAGCTTGCCCATCGCCTCGGACAGCTTCGCCAGCCGGCCGCCCTGCCTGGCCAGCCCGCCGAGCAGCTTGCCGATCTTGGCGGCGATCTTCGCGGCGGTGGCGGCCGCCCTCGTCACGGCGTAGCCGACGAACGCGGCGATCGAACCACCGAAGGTGATCATCGCGGACGCCGCGGCGATCAACGCGCCCTTGATCAGTTCGGCGACCACCGAGGAGACCAGATCGAAGACGATCCCGCGCAGAACGGTCACCAGCGTGCCGGACACCCCGACCACGGCCGCCGTGCCGTCGACGGTCAGCCCGAGGCCGTCCAACTCCTCGGCCATCCGCTTCATCGTGCCGTGGTACGCCTCGCCCGCGTCACCGCTCCAGTCGGCCACGGTCGTCAGGTCCTGGCGATGCTCGTCCGCGATCGTGCGGATCTCGGCGGCCGCGGTCTTCAGCGCGTCGATGTTGGCGTTGATCTCGTCCGGGTTGCCCAGCAGCGCGTCCAGCGGTTCACGCAGGAACTTCACGTGCTCCAGCAGCCATCCCACGCCCGCCGACAACACCGCGCCGACCGGGTCGATTGCCGCGCCGACGGTGTCGGTCACCGCTCCGGCGGCGGAGATCGACACGTCGAGCACCTGCTCACCCTCGGACTCGGCATCGCTGGTGAGCGAGGAGATCAGGCCCGCGTACGAGTCCAGCATCGCGCCTCCTATGGCTTCTTCCGCCGCAGGAACGTGTCCCGCTCGCTGAAGTCCTCGTCGTCCTCGGCCGGTCGGGAGCGCTTCGGACGCGGCGCCGGCCGGGGCGGGCTCTCCTCGACCGGCTCTTCGCTGCCGACCACGATCCGGCGGCCGACGCTCGGTGCCTCCGGTTCTTCGGGTTCCTCCGGCGGCACATAGCTGGTGACCATCCGCAGTGCCTCGGAGTCCTCGCCCGCCAGTGGTGCGAACGCCTCGGCGACACGAACAGCGGCCGAGCGTTGTGCCTTGCGCGCCAGCGCCATGATCTGCGCTGCCAATTCACCACCGGGTCGGCGCGCCGCCGCGTCACCGATCTCGAGACCGGTCAGCGCGCCGTTCGGTGCCACGGTCACCCGGAGCGAGCCGTCCTTGGACACCTCGGTCGCCCCGGCCTGCTCCAGGTTCTGCTCGAACTCCGCGGCCTTGCGCCGCACGTCGGCCACGGTCGACTCGAACCCGGCCAGCCACTCCTCAGGCGTCATCGCGTCAGCATCTCGTGCAGCTCGCGGAGTTGCCTGATCAGGTCGACGTCGGTGCCCGGCCCGACATCGAGATAGATCACCCCGTCGGCAGGCGTGTGCCTGGCGCGGTACCGACCGCGATCCGTGTCCGCATAGCGCAGCGGGTACTCGGACGTCAGGTAGCGATCCCGGGAATCGCGCACGCCCGCGTACAGTTCGCCGCTGCCCCGCACGGGAAGATCCATGATCTGCCGGATCTGCCGCGCCTCGGGACTGGCACGCCGAATCGCCACACCACCGGGCGCTCGCGTACGGCCTGACGCCGACGTGGCGGCGAGTTCCTTCGTCGACACTCGCAGCGGCGAGACATCAGCCGGCCGGACGTCGGGCAACTGGTACACGAGGGTCTCGGCCAGCTCGTTCGCGTTCGGAATCTGGCTCAACCACACCGTGTCCTGCTGCCGCATCGCCAGCACGGCTTCCCGTCCGATGGCCGCGGCGACCACGCCGGTGATCAGCTCGGCATCGTCGTCCCGGTGGCTCACCCAGCCATAGAACTCGGTGGCGGCGCGGCACAGCACGCGAAGAGTGGTCTCCACCTCGACGTCGAGACGCCCTCGGCGGTCCAGCCACCCGAGCCTGTCGCATTCGTCCCGGACCTCGCGTTCCCGTTCCGCGCGAGCCTCATTCGGGCGCCACACCACTTCGGCGAGCGTCAAGTGCAACTCGCCGAGGTTGTGCAGCTCCGCGATATCGGCCAGCAGCCGCGCGTCGACCCGCGCCGCGGCGGGCAACACCATTGAACCCCCAGTTGACGTCAGTTCACCGCTGCGGCGGCTCGTCCTCGTCCACGCCGATCGTGGCCGGCGCGGTCACCTCGTCAGAGTCGAAGATCGAATCTGGGTCGGGCTCGACCAGGAACGACGGCCGCTCGTGCTCCTTGTCCTCGTCACCTCGGGCGCCCGCGCCACCCATGGGCATGCCACCCATCGCGCCGGCACCGCCGCCACGCATCCCGGCCGCGCCCGCACCGGTGGCCCGTCCAGCCGGACCGTGCTCGGGAGCATGGGCACCGACACCCGGTCCAGGCGCGATGCCGCCTCTGCCGCCGGGCACTCCGCCCGCACCGCCTCGGCCGCCACCTCCGCGCTCACTGTCACCAAAGGTGCCGCCGATCCCAGGACCACCGGGCAACAGGCCGGTACCCGGGCCACCCCCGCCTCGCCGCGTTCCGTCCTCACCGGTGAGCCGGTTTGCCAGCTCGCCCGGCGTGCGTTCGGGAGGCTGCCAGTCCGAGATTCCGGTCCGGCCGTCAGGCTGGCGGCCATCGAGGCTGTCGGGAGGCACAGGCTGACCACCCGGGCCCGGCCGGGTAACCGGCGGACCGGGAATCGGCTGCGGCGCACCACCAACAGGCGGAGGCTGACCGGTGCCGGTGATCGCTGGTGGCGGCGCCACCGAAGAACCGCTGCCACTCCGGGAAGAACGCGTCGATCCGCCACCGCGCACGGGAACCGGCGTGGTGTCGCCGATCCCTTGCCCGCTCGACGCGGTGGTGATCCCCACGTCGCCGCCGGGCAGCGGAGTCGGCGGCGCGGTGGGCGGGAACGTCGCATTGGCCGCACTGGTTCGCTCGTAGCCGCTCATGACGAGCCTGTTCTGCTGCGCGGCGTCGTTGTGCGCGGCGACGCCATCGCGGAACGACTTCTGCTCCGGCGCTGGCCACGAACTCGGATCACCCGGCTTGTCCGGCAGCGGCGGAACCGGCACCACCCTGGTCTTCGAGTCGCCGAACCCGGTGACCTGGCCGTACCCCAAGTTCTGCGACTCGCCGGCACGCCCAGCCGCCGCATCCTGCTCCACGGCCAGCGGAACGATCGCCGACCCGGCAGCAGAGGCCGCGTCGCCCTGCCACCCCGCGTCGATCTCCCGCACCCACCGGCGCACCAGAGCCGCGTCCCCAGCAGCCGCGTCCGCGTACTCCCTCAACGCGTCCGACGACATCTGCAATTCCTGCGGACCGAACGCATCCTCATTGAAATTCCGATAAATCTGATCCCCCGTCATTCCGGGGTTGCCACCCTCACGCATGTCACCCCACCCCCTGCAAAGTCTTGATCACAGCTTCAGCGACCCGAACCACATGAGCGCACGCCTGCTCTTTCACCGGATGGCTGACCGCGACAGACGCAAACGCTAGTGAATCCGATACCCCCACAATCAATTCACAATCCCCTGGCGTCGGCAGGGGATCAGCGAACACAGCCGGATACCCGAGCACAGTGGTCGGCTCCCACCGCCGAAAATGCCCCGCCTGCTGCTTCCGGTAGATGTCCGTCAACCCACGCATGTCCACCAAAAAATCGACCCCCGTCCGTCCCGCCTGGGTGGAGGCCCACCTGCAGTCCACGATCCTGCCTTCCCGCTTCCCTGGAGTCGGCAGCCCCAACTGCTGCACCAGACGCGGAGAGATCGCCGCCGCACACGGATCAGCAACCGCCGCGGATGCATCCAACGGCCGCTCCACCTTCGGCGCACCGGCACTCGGCAGCGACGGTGTGGTTCGCACCGGAGTCGTGGTCGGCGCCGCGACACTTGTCGTCGAACTGCCCGGCGAGGTCGGCGGCGGTTGAGCACTGCCACTCGAACATCCCGCGAGAACAACAGCCAGCAGCGCGGCACCCGCAACCATCGTGAGAACGGTGTCACGCATCGCGAGAACCACCCTTACCGCGAAACTTCCGCTGGTTGGCTTCCTCGGTCTGCCGCATCTGTGTCAACGCCGCCCGCAACTCGTTCTGAAGCTGCTCCGCACGCGCCCTCTCCGCGACGACGCGAGCGAGTTCGGCCTCGGCATAAGCGCGCTGCTCCTTGGCCTGCATCTTGCTCCCCGAATAGTCCGGCGCCGGCGCCACCGCATGGACGGCCGCCTTACGAAGCGTCTCCACCTGCCATGCGTACCTGGCGAGGATTTGGTCGCCCATTTTGACGACGGCGTCGAGGTGGTTGAGGTCGGCGAAGACATGCTTGCCCTTGCCGGGCGCCGGGTAGGGCGGCGGCGGTTCGCCACGGGCGGCGGCTTCGGCCAATTGCCGCTTGCGCGCCTCGGCGGCCTCGACGATCCGGTGCTCTGCCTCAGCCCGCTTGCCGTTCCACTCCGGTGAGCCGGGCAACCCGAGCTTCTGAAAGTCCGAGGTCTCCCAGTCTGCGGCCATGTTTCCCCCTCGTTGATCACCACGTCCCCACGTGGGATTTCGTCGGGGGAGACGTTACAAGGGCCGCTGCCGCCGTCGGGGGCCGCTTGGACTCAGTTCACACGAATGGCCCACTGCCGCCACCAACAGTGATCGTGGTGGTCATTCGCGCAGGTAGAAGATGCAGTGACTGATCACCCACCCGTGACAGCGGCCGCAGACGTGATCTTCGTCGGCGCTGCGCGGATCGGGCGCGGCGGCGTCGACGAGTGCGCCGCAGACCGCCCAGCCGAGGCGATCGGCGGCACCCTGGCGAAGGTGACACTTGGAGCCGATCAGCCCCAGCGCCCACAGGCCGGACGGCGAGGCGCTCACCGGTGTCCGGACAGGAACTTCGCGGCGGCGTCGACGGCGGCGCCCAGCGTTCCGGTGACCTGCTCGGGGAAATCGCACTGCTCGACGCGCAGGGCTTTCGCGTAATCGCGGTAGATGAAGATCCCAACGCCGGCCGCGCCGTGGTCGATGGTCACGCTGCCCCACAGTTCAGCGCCCCAACGACCGCCCAACGGCCGCACCTCCCAGCGCCAGTGGACATCCGTCGGCAACGCTTCCAGGGCCGGATATCTGGCCACGGCGTCGGCGTGACTGATGACCTGCGAACTCATCGTGGACCTCCCTGACAGCACCCATTCGTGTACTTGACCACGGTAGGTTTAGTGAGATTGGTTTTGGTTTGTAACCAGAACTAGTTCACTCGAATGGACGGTGCCGCCATGTCTGAACGTGAGTCGTATCCTCGGTTCGTGGAGGTAACCACGCAGACGCCCCGCACGCGGGCGCTCGCGCACGAGTTGCGCAAGGCGTTCGAGCAGGCCGGAATCAGGATCAGGGACCTGGCCAAGAAGTGCGGCGTCTCGCACACCACGATCTCATTCTGGATCAATGGAAAACGGGTGCCGTCACCCGAACAGGTCGCAACACTGCTGGCACATCTGGGTGTCAGTGCCGAGGAATGCGACCGAATCATGGACATCGCCCGCCGCGCCGGTGACACGAACTGGCTACCAGCAGGGGCGCTGGGGATCTCTCAACAATTGGCCGGAGTGCTCGAATGCGAGTCGACGGCGGCCACGATCACCGAATGGTCGCCGCATCTCATCCCAGGACTCCTGCAGACCGGCGACTACGCACGCGTGATCATTGGTGGCCAATCCGGCGTAGCTGATACGCAGGTCCGCATTCGACTTGGCCGACGCGACATTTTGACTCGACGGAATCCGACGAGGTTCGACGCACTGGTCGGTGAAGCAGCCATCACAGATGTCATTGGCGACAAGGAGGTCATGGCCGACCAGCTACGCGCGATGCTTGCCCTGACCGACCACGACAACATCCGCTTGCGGGTCGTGCGCCAGGGCATTGGATGGCATCGCGGCCTCCACGGCCCCTTCGTGTTCTACGAGTTCTCGAAGACCCCTCCCATTGTGCACGTGGAGCACCTGAGAGCTGGAGCATTTCTTTACGACCCAGACGTCATTCAGATCTACAGCGAGGCCTGCGTCAACTTGGATCAGGTCGCATTGAATCCGGACCAATCAGTCGACCTCATCAAGAAGAGGATAGAGGAGCTGGAGAAGCAGGAATGAATACGGATCTCCACTGGAAGAAAAGCAGCTTCACCGGCGAAAACGGCAACTGCGTCGAGTTGCCGAGCACGCTGGACGGTGTTCGGGACAGTAAACATCGCAAGATCCAGCTCTCCGTGCACAGGACGGCCGTCGCGGCACTCGTGCGGCATGTGAAGAACAGTTAGCCGAGAACGAACGGCAGCCTTGCAGCCAGTTCACCCAGGGCGGCCGTCTCGGCGGCGGTCGGTGCGCGGCGGCCGGTGCCGATCAGGAGTACTTCTTTATCAGCGAAGGACTCCGGAAAGTGCGTGCCGGCGATCTTCTCCAGTGACGCCCGCGCGGCCGCCAACGTCTCGGCGGACGGGTCGGCGGCCGAGGGCAGGTGCGCGATCAGGTCGAGATGGTGCAGCGTCCACTCCATCAGGTACGCCGACAAATAGTCCCCGGCCGTCAGCACCATGTCCTGGGTGCTGACCCGAACGGCCCGATCCGCCAGCGACGCGGCGCGGCCGGCAGCCGCACCAACATCGTCGAAGTGGAACTTGAGCCACCTCGGCTCGCCGTACGCGGCGGCCAATCGTGGGATCAGCGCGTCCAGCGGATCGTCACCGGCCGGCGGCTCGACCAGCTTCCAGTACGACACCGAGTCGACAGTCGGCGGCGCGTCGGTGGGCGTGACGAGCGTGATCAGGACGTCCTGCGCGTCGATGATCAGGTGGCACACCAGGTCCCGCACGAGCCAGCCGGCACAACCCGACGGCCGTTCCCAGTCCTCGTCGGACAGCTCGTCGACGGCGGCGCGCAACGCGGTCCACGAGCGTGCGAAGTGATCCACTCCGGCAACGCTAGAGCGAGCAGGACACGAACACCGGCTCGGGATGCAGCCACACGCCGAACTCCTCGTGCACGCCGTCGCGCACCTCGCGCGCGAGCGCGACCAGATCGGCCGTCGTCGCGGCGCCTCGATTGGTCAGCGCCAGGGTGTGCTTGCCGGACAGGGCGACCCGCCCGCCCGGCCCCGAGTAACCCTTGCCGAAACCGGCGCGCTCGATCAGCCACGCGGCCGACAGCTTGTGGCCGTTCGCCGCCGGATACCGCGGCACCCGCACGTCGTCGCCGATCTTCGCGGCGATCCGCTCCAGCGCCGCTTCCAGCCCAGCATCGTCGAGCACCGGGTTGGTGAAGAACGACCCGGCACTCCACGTGTCGTTGTCGTCCGTGTCGAGCACCATTCCCTTGCCCCGCCGCAGGTTCAGCACCGCCGACCGTGCCTCGCGCACCGGCACCCGGTCGCCGATCTCCACCCCGAGCGCGCGCGCCAGCTCGGCGTACCGGATCGGCGCGGACAACCCGTCGTCGGTCAGCTCGTACCGGGCGCGCAGCACCACGGCCGAGTCGGTCCCCTTGAGCATGCTGGTGCGGTACCCGAGCTCCAGGTCGACGGTGTCGAGCGTGCGCACCTCGCCGCTGGCCCGGTCCAGCAGGTCCACCGACACCAGCATCTGCGACACCTCGACGCCGTACGCGCCGACGTTCTGCACCGGTGTCGCACCGACCAGCCCCGGGATGCCGGACAGGCACTCCAACCCGCCCAGCTCGCTGTCCACCGTCGTCCGCACGACGGCGTCCCAGTCCTCACCGGCCTCGACGGTCAACTGCACCTTGCCGCCGCCGCAGCTGTCGAACCGCCGTCCGGTGGTCGCGATGTGCACCACCGAGCCCGCGAATCCGGAGTCCGCGACCACCAGGTTCGACCCGCCGCCGAGCACGAGCAGCGGCTGCGCGGACCGGTCGGCTGCCCGCACGGCGTCCACCAACTCGGTCGCCACGGTCGCCGACACGAACCGCGCGGCCGGGCCGCCAAGGCGCAGCGTCGTGTAGTCGGCCAGTGGTACCGCGAGCCGCGGCACCGCGCCGATCGGGAGGCTCGTCACAATGGCTAACGGTAACCTCCGGTGCATGGCCGGCCGTATCGAGCACCGCGCGAGCTTCGCGACACCCGCGCATGACCTCTATTCCAAGATCACCAGTGAGGCGTTCCTGACCGACCGCCTCGAGGCGCTCGGCGGCAAGAATGCCCAGCTCAGCGACTACTCGGCGACCGAGAATGGCGTCTCCTACCGGCTCCGGCAGGGCATGGACGCGGAGAACCTCCCGTCGGCGGCACGGACGCTGCTGAAGGGCGACCTGGTGGTGCACCGCCTCGAGGAGTGGCGCGCCCAGGGCGACGGCTACACCGGGTCGCTGCACACCAAGATCTCCGGCGCGCCGGGCGAGATCAAGGGCACGGCGCGCGTCCGGGACGTGGCCGACGGCAGCGAGCTCGCCATCGACGCGAACGTGACGGTCGGGATCCCGCTCGTGGGTGGCAAGCTCGAACAGGTGATCGCCAGTCAGGTGCAGCGGCTGCTCACCCGCGAGGCGGAGTTCACCGCCAAGTGGCTCGCCGCCCAGTCCGGCTGAGCGCGGGCCGGGCCAGGGCGCTCGGCCTGCCGACGCGCGGCACCACGAACCCGAACCGGCTGCGCCGCGTGGACCGCTGGATCCTCGGCACACCAATGGTTTCCGGCGTGCTGGCGCGCGCCGGGCACCCGCTGGTGGTGGACCTCGGCTACGGCTCCTCCCCGATCACCACGATCGAGCTGGCCGGCCGGATCGCCGCCGTGCGCGCCGACGTCGAGGTGATCGGCCTCGAGTTGGACGCCGAACGCGTGGCCGCCGCCCGCGAGTTGGCCGACCCGCCCCGGCTGACCTTCCGGCGCGGCGGGTTCGAGCTGGCCGGCGCCCGGCCGGTGCTGCTGCGCGCGTTCAACGTGCTGCGCCAGTACCCCGAGGACGCCGCCGAGCGCGCCTGGACCACCATGCTCGACGCGCTCGCACCCGGTGGCCTGATGATCGAGGGCACCTGCGACGAGATCGGCCGGCGCTGCTGCTGGATCACCCTGTCGGCGGCCGGACCACTCACCTTCACGCTGTCCTGCCGTCCGTCCGATGTGGACAGACCGTCGGATCTGGCCGAGCGGCTGCCGAAGTCACTCATCCACAGAAACGTTGCCGGAGAACGGGTTCACGCGTTCCTCAATGCGTTCGACGAGTGCTGGGACCGGGCCGCGCCGTTCGTCCCGTTCGGCAATCGGGCACGCTGGGCCGAGGCGGTGCGGCTGCTCGCCGAGTCCGGTGTGCCGGTCCGGGACAACCACCGGCGGTGGCGGCACGGCGAGGTCACGGTGGACTGGTCGGTGGTCGCGCCGGCTCACTAGTGTGACGACGTGACCTTCGAGGAGTACCTGCGGGCGATCGGCGAGCAGTGTGACGCGCTGCGTGCGGCCGCCGTCGCCGCCGGCCCGGATACCCAAGTCCCGACGTGTCCGAAGTGGACGGTCCAGCGGCTGATCGCGCACGTCGGCCGGGTGCACGGTTGGACCTACAACGCGCTGCGCACCGAGCCGGGCACGCAGCCGGACCCGGCGCCGACCCCGCCCGAGGCCTGGGACGACGTGCTGACCTGGTGGGACGAGCTGCGCGCCGCGTTCGTCGCCGAGCTGGTCGAGCGCGGCCCGGACGCGCCGGCGGCGGTGTTCGTGCCGGGCGCGCCGCAGACGTCCGGCTGGTGGGCGCGCCGGCAGGCGCACGAGGTGGCGATCCACCGGCTCGACGCCGAGCACGCCAAGCAGGGCGGCGGCGCGCCGACCGACGTGCCGACGCTGCTGTTCGACCCGGTGTTCGCCGCGGACGGCGTGGACGAGCTGCTCGGCATGATCGTCGGCGTGAAACGCGAGCCGGTCACCAGGTCCGGCAAGGTCGTGTGGCACGCGGCCGACGGCGGGCGCACCTGGGAGGCGCGGCTGCGCGAGGGTCACCCGCTGGAGATCGGACCGGTCGAGGACTCCGGTGTGGACGCCGACCTGACGATCGCCGGCACGGCGGACGCGGTGTACCGGGCGGTCTGGCGGCGGCCCAGCACCGCGGTGATCAAGGGCGACACGTCGCTGCTGGAGCTGTTCCCCGCGCCGTGACTCGTCAGTGCGGCAGGTAGCGCGGGGGCTTGCGGGCCTTGGCCGCCCGTTCGAAGGCCGCGGCGAGCGAGAGCACCTGGGCATCCGCCCACCGGCCGGCCATGAACGAGACGCCGACCGGAAGCGGGCCCACGAAACCGGCCGGCACGGTGACATCCGGGTACCCGGCGACCGCGGCGGGGGTCGACGACGGGATGACGTCGTTGTCGCCCTTGGCGCAATCCGTCTTCCACGCGGGCGGGTTGGTCGGTGCGGCGATCGCGTCGAGCCGGTGCGCGGCGAGCACCTCGTCGATCGACCGTCGGGCCAGATCGGTCAGTTCCGCGCGGCGCGCACGGTACCCGGGATCGTCGGGGCCGGGTGCGACCAGAGCCTGTTCGAACAGTTCCTGCCCGGGGAAGCAGGTCCGCTCCAGCGGGTCGCCGCGGTTGTACTCGATCAACGCGGCCAGGTCGCGCGGCGCGTCCTGGCGGGTTCGCAGGTAGGCGTCGATGTCGCGGTGGAACTCGGTGAGCAGCGCGGGGAACTCCAGTTCCTGGATCCGTTGCTGGTACGGCGGTACGACGTCGACCACCTCGGCACCGTGCGCGCGCAACACCGCCGCGGTCCGGGTCATCAGCCGCTCGACGTCCGGCCCGAGTTCGGGCAGCCGCCACAGCCCGATCCGCGCGCCGCGTAGCCCGTCCGGACGCAGCAGCGCCGCGTAGTCGGTCGGCTGGCCGGCGGGATACCTCGACGTCGCCGGGTCGGCGGGATCGCGGCCCTGCAGGACCGAGAGCGTCAACGCCACGTCCACCACGTTCCGCGCGATCGGGCCCGCGGTGTCCTGCTCGGCGGAGATCGGCACCACTCCGGCTCCGCTGATCAGGCCAAGGCTCGGCTTGTGGCCGACGACTCCGGTCATCCCCGCGGGGCAGACGATCGAGCCGTCGGTCTCGCTGCCGATGGCGACCTGGGCGAGCGCGGCGGCGACACCGGCCGCGGAACCCGAGGACGAGCCGCACGGGTTGCGGTCCAGTACGTAGGGGTTGTTGGTCTGGCCGCCCATCGCGGACCAGCCCGAAGTCGGCTTGGTTGAGCGGAAATTCGCCCACTCGGACAGGTTGGCCTTGCCGAGGATCACCGCTCCCGCCTCGCGCAGCCGTCGCACCAGCGTCGCGTCCCGAGCCGGCGGCGTGCCCCGCAACGCGCGCGAACCCGCCGTCGTCGGCAGGCCCGCGGTGTCCACATTGTCCTTGAGCAGCACCGGAATCCCGTCGAGCGGACCGCGCGACATCCCGGCCTGCCGCCGCCGGTCGCTGGCCTTCGCCTGGTCCAGCGCGGTCGGATCGGTGCGCAACACGGCACGCACCGCACGGTCGACGGTCGCGATCCTGGCGAGGTAGGCCGCGGTCAGCGTGACGGAGCCGAGGGTGCCCCGATCCATCCGCCGTTGCAGTTCGGGGATGGTGGCGCGGTCGAGGTCGAAGCCGATCGCCGACGTGGATTCCGCCTGTGCCGATGAGCTCGCCATCGCGAGGATCGCAAGCAGCACAACCGAAAGCATCACGCAGAGCCGCCGCATGATCACAGTCAATCCCGGCACCCGATCGGAGTCAAGAAACCGCTCCCCGAGCCGTGATCACGGCTCGGTGGAAGACTGACCCGCCGTGACCCAGAACGACCGCCGCTATGTGATCACCTTCGCCTGCCCGGACCGGACCGGGATCGTGGCGCGCATCTCCACGTTCCTCGCCGAGGAGGGCGGCTGGATCGTCGAGGCGGCCTACCACACCGACCCGGACACCGATTGGTTCTGCACTCGCCAGGAAGTGCGCGCGGACTCGCTCCCCTACGACATCGACGAGTTGCGCAGGCGGTTCCTCCCCGTGGCGCGGCAGCTGGCCGGCGCGGCGGACTGGCGCATCACCGACACCGGCGAGCGCAAGCGTGTGGTGATCCTGGTGTCGCGCGAGGGCCACTGCCTGTACGACCTGCTGGGCCGGGTCGCGTCCGGCGAGTTGGACGTCACGGTGTCCGCGGTGATCGGCAACCACGCCGACCTCGGGGAGATCACCCGGGCGCACGGGATTCCGTTCCACCACGTGCCGTTCCCCGCCGGTGATCCGGACGGCAAGGCGGCCGCGTTCGCCCAACTTCGCCAGGTCGTCGACACGCACGACCCGCAGGCGATCGTGCTCGCCCGGTTCATGCAGGTGCTGCCGGCCGAGTTGTGCGCGGCGTGGACACATCGCGCGATCAACATCCACCACAGCTTCCTGCCGTCGTTCGTCGGCGCGCGGCCGTACCACCAGGCGCACCAGCGCGGGGTGAAGCTGATCGGCGCGACCTGCCACTACGTGACGGCGGAACTGGACGCCGGGCCGATCATCGAGCAGGACGTGATCAGGGTGGACCACGGCGACTCGATCGCGGACATGGTGCGCAAGGGCCGCGACATCGAGAAGGTCGTGCTCGCCCGAGGCCTGCGGTGGCACCTGGAGAACCGAATCCTGTTGCACGGCAACAAGACCGTGGTGTTCTAGGCAGCTTCGGCGACCAGCTTCACGCCCAGCGAGATCAGCACGGTGGCCATCACCCGGTCCAACCAACGGCGCACCCGCCGCCTGGCCAGCACCACCCGCATCCGGCCGGCGGCCCACACCACGCAGGACAGCCACACCGCGCCGGCCGTCACGTGGATCGCGACCAGCAGCGCGCCCCAGCCGAACGACGATCCGCCCGGCGGCAGGAACTGCGGCAGCAGGCTCATGTAGAACACGCCGACCTTCGGGTTCAGCAGGTTGGTGAGGAATCCCGCGCGCAACGCCGACCAGATGGTCCGCTCGCGCGGCTCCGGCTCGACATCATCGACGTCGGATCCCTTGCGGCGCAAGGAATTCCACAACATCGTGGAGCCGAGCCAGAGCAGATACGCGGCACCGAGCACACGCACCACGTTGAACGCGACTTCCGACGCGGTGAGCAATCCCGTGAGGCCCACGACGCTCGCCGTGCCCCACACCAGGCAGCCGACGCTGATGCCGGCGACGGCGGCGAGACCGGTCCGAGCACCGGACACCGAGTGCCGCAGCACGATCATGGTGTCCAGGCCCGGCGTCATCACGCCGATCACCGCCACCAGCGTGAATCCCCACAACAAGCCACCGGTCATCGCCGCCCCTTTCTGATGGTGGCGAAGCTACCTGGCGAAGGCGGCGGGGTCCACGGCGTTTGCCATCACGCGGTAGCCGGCGTCGTTGGGGTGCAGCCCGTCGCCGATGTGGTAGGCCGGGTTCATCTGGTCGGGGTCGGTCGGCGAGGCGGTCGCCCGCTCGAAGTCGACCACCACGTCGTATTCGCCGGATGTCCGGATCCAGTGGTTCAGCGCGTCCCGCTTGGCCTCGCCCCCGGCGGTGAAGAAGCCGGAACCCTTGTAGGGCAACAAGGTCGCGCCGATCACGCGCACGCCGGCCGCGCGCGCCTGCCTGATCAACTCGCGGTGCCCGGCGACCAGTGCATCGGCCGACACGTCGGCGCCGGTCATCCCGATGTCGTTGATGCCTTCGAGAATGATCACCGTGCCGACGTTGGGCTGGTCGATCACGTCACGCTTGAACCGCGAGATCCCCTTGTCACCGAACAACGGCGAGTCGCCGGTCAGCCGGTTGCCGGCGATCCCCTGGTTGATCACCGCGCGCGGCCTGCCCACGGCGCGCAGCCGCTCAGCCAGCTCATCGGGGTAGCGGCTGTACGCGCCCGGCGTCGCGCCGTAGCCGTCGGTGATCGAATCGCCGAACGCGGCCACGCCGGTGCGCCTCGGGAACACCTTGATCACGTCGACACCGGCCAGGTAGTACCAGGCCTGGGTGGTCTCGGTGAACGCCGTGCCCTTGTGATCGCCGCGGTGATCGCCGGTGGCCCGGTAGCTGTCCGTGTTGGCGTACCAGTGGAACGTCGACGGTCCGGTGGGCTGCGCGAAGTACAGCGTGACCGTCACCGACTCCAGCGCGGCGACCGGCAGCAATACCGCGTCGGTCGCGATCTCCGCACCCGGCGCGATGGTGAACGAGCGGTGGTGGCCGACGGTGAGGTGCCGCACCGTGCCAGGACGGACGTCGGCCCCGCCGGCGGTCCTGGCCACGGTCGCGCCGGTGACCCGCAGCGGCGTGGCGCCGTAGGCGTTGGACAGCCGGATCCTGGCGGCAGGCCCGCCGTCGGTCAGCCGCACCACCTGGCGCACGGTGTGGTCGGCGAAGCCCTGTTCGGACCAGTTCGGTTGGAACGTGCGGCTCGCCCGGTGCACGGACGCGCCCCAACCGCCCGCCCAGGTCAGCGATTGCTGTTGTGCGCCAACGGAAGGCGGCCCAGAGGGTGTCTCCGCGGCGGCGATGCCCGGACTGGCGAGCGCGAGAGCGGCGGCCAGCGCGGCCGCGACACGAAGGTGACGCATGTGGATGATCCCGTCTCTCCGGTGTGAACGTTCACTCCCCTGACGAACGCACCGGCGCCGATATGACCGCCTATCGGGCGAAGGCGGCGGGGTCCACGGCGTCGGCCATCACGCGGTAGCCGGCGTCGTTGGGGTGCAGATAGTCACCCATGTGGTAGGCCGGATTGATCAGATCGGGGTCGGTCGGTGAGACGACCGCACGCTCGAAGTCGACCACCGCGTCGTACTCGCCGGATGTCCGGATCCAGTGGTTCAGCGCGTCCCGCTTGGCCTCGCCCTCGGCGGTGAAGTAGTCGGCTCCCTTGTAGGGCAACAGAGTCGCGCCGATCACCCGCACGCCGGCCGCGCGCGCCTGTGCGATCAGCTCGCGGTGCCCGGCGATCAGTTGCTCGACGGACACCTCGGGCTGCGGCGGCGTGCCGGGCGGGAACGCCTGTCCGCTCATCCCGATGTCGTTGATGCCCTCGAGAACGATCACCGTGCCCACGTTGGGCTGATCGAGCACGTCACGCTTGAACCGAGCGGTCCCCTTGTCGCCGAAGATCGGCGAGTCGGCGGTCACCCGGTTGCCGCCAATGCCCTGGTTGATCACCGCTCGCGGCCGGCCCTCGGCACGCAGTCGCTCGGCCAACTCGTCCGGGTAGCGGTTGTTCGCGCCCGGCGTCGCGCCATAGCCGTCGGTGATCGAGTCACCGAACGCGATGACACCGGTGCGCCTCGGGAACACCTTGATCACGTCCACGCCGGCCAGGTAGTACCACGCCTGAGTGGTCTCGGTGAACGCCGTGCCGGCCGGGTCAGCACGGTGATCGCCGGTGGCCCGGTAGCTGTCCGTGTTGGCGTACCAGTGGTACGTCGTGGGTCCGGTGGGCTCGGCGAAGTACAACGTGACCGTCACCGACTCCAGCGGAGCCACCGGCAGCGGCACCGCGTCGGTCGCGACCTCCGCACCCGGCGCGATGGTGAACGAGCGCTGGTGACCGACGGTGAGATGGCGCACCGTTCCTGGCCGGATGTCCGCGCCGGACGCGGTCCTGGCCACGGTCGCACCACTGACCCGCAGCGGTGTCGCGCCGTAGGCATTGGACAACCGAATCCTGGCGGCCACACCGCCCTCGGTCAGCCGCACCACCTGGCGCACCGAGTGATTGGCGAAGCCCACTTCGGACCAGTCCGGCACGAACGCGGTGGTCGCGTGCTGGACGGGGGCGCCCCACGAGCCCACCCACGTCAGCGATTGCTGTTGCGCGGCAACGGAAGGCGGCGCGGAGGACGTCTCCGCGGCGGCGATGCCCGGACTGGTGAGCGCGAGAGCGGCGGCCAGCGCGGCCGCGACACGGAGGTGACGCATGTGGATCCCATCTCTTCGGTATCAACGGTCAGCCCGACCTGTCCCTGATCATCGACATTACGGCGCACCCCTGACATTCTCCTGACGAACGCGGCAGCGGCGATGTGACCATGACTACGCTGATCTCGTGCGCATGGAGTTCGGGGACCTGGAAAGCCTTCGCGAACACCGGGCGGCCGGTGGTGACCTGCGGGGCGCGGTACTCATCGGTCTGGACCTCACCGGGCCGGACGACGAGGCGCTGCTGCGGACCCCGCTGGACCGCGCGGTGCTGCTCGGCTGCCGGCTCAGCTCGGTGGTGACCCGCCGGGCGGAGGCGGCCGGCGCACTCCTGTTCCCGGAGATCCCCGAGCTGCCGTACCGGATCTACCGCACCAGCCTGTACAGCCCCGGCGAGCTGTTCGAGGGGTTCGATCCGGCCGTACCACTGTCCTATTCGGACACTCCGGACTCGCGGATCTACGTGCACAGCAAGGAACAGGGGCGCCAGCCGGACCCGGTGTACGCGCTGGCCGAGCGGCTGCACGATCACGCGATCACCGAGGCGCTGACCGAGAAGCTGGCCGAGGTGCGCGGAGCCGGCGCCGGTCCGCCGGTCGCCGTGATGGGCGGGCACGCGCTCACCCGCGACTCCGACGGGTACCGCGCCGCCGTGGAGCTCGGCCGGCGGCTGGGCGCGAGCGACGCGAGGTTCACCGTGCTGACCGGTGGCGGGCCAGGTGCGATGGAGGCGGTGCCGCTCGGCGTGCGCCTGGCCGCGCCCGGGTGCCCAGCGGTGGACGACGTGCTCGCCGAACTGGCCGGCGCCGCCCGCTTCGGCCGCGGCGGGTCCACTGTGGACACCGAGGAGATCGGGCGCTGGCTGGCCGCGGGGCTGCGGGTGCCGCTGCCGTCCGACGGCGGGTACCCGCACACGATCGGCATCCCGACCTGGTTCTACGGGCACGAGCCGCCGAACCCGTTCTGCGAGCTGCACGCCAAGTACTTCGCGAACTCGGTGCGCGAGGACGGTCTGCTCACCGTGGCCACCGGCGGGGTCGTCTACACGCCGGGCAGTGCGGGCACCGTGCAGGAGGTGTTCCAGGACTACACGCAGAACCACTACTCCAGCGTCGGGCCCGCGGCGCCGATGGTGTTCCTGGGCAAGGAGTTCTGGCTCGACGAGGTGCCGGCGGCGACCCTCGTGCGGCAGCTCGCGCGCGGCCGCGAAGTGGAGAAGTGGATCACCGTGACCGACGACGCCGACGAAGCCGTCGCCGTCCTGGAGGACTACGCCCGCACCGCCCCCTGATCACGACAGGCCATAGTGGACGGTGGCTAATACACTCGGTGGGCTCTTGTCGTCTGTAACGGGGCGGGCAGGAAGTTCAGTGGACACCGATCGCGACCAGACCGAGATCACCAGCTATGTCGGCCGCGCCACGGAGTTGGCGACGTCGCTGCGACTGCTGGGCAGCGCGGTGGCCTATCGGCTGGACCTGACCGACCAGTCGACCCCCACTCCCGCCCAGGTCGTGGTCGATCACCTGCGGGACCGGGAACTGCTGCTCGTGCTCGACAACTGCGAGCACCTGCTGGAGGGAGTCACGCCCTTCCTGAACGAGGTCCTGCAGCACTGCCCGCGAGTGGTGGTGCTGGCCACCAGCCGGCAGTCCCTGGCCACCCCCGGCGAACAGTTGCTGCCCGTGCCCCCGTTCGACGTGCCCGGCGAGGAGGTGACCCTTCCCGAGGACCTGACTCGTTACGACGCGGTGCGGCTGTTCGTGGACCGGGCGAACGCCATACTGCCGACGTTCACGATCACCAGCGACAACAGCCAAGACCTGGCACGGGTCTGCCGCAAGCTGGAGGGTCTGCCGCTGGCGATCGAGCTGGCCGCGGTCCGGGTGCGGGCGTTGTCGCTGAGCCAGATCGCCGACCGGCTCGACAGCCGGCTGTCCCTGCTGACGGTCGGCACCCGCAACCTCCCGAGCCGCCAGCGAACCCTGCGGACCATGATCGACTGGAGTTACGAGCTGTGCTCCGAGCCGGAGCAGTTGGTCTGGACGCGGGCGTCGGTGTTCTCCGGTGGGTTCGACCTGGCCGCCGCCGAGCAGGTCTGCGGCGGGGACGGGGTCGACCGGTCCGACGTGCTGGACGTCATCGGCAGTCTCATCGACAAGTCGATCCTGTTCCGCGAGGAGCATGACGACGAGGCCCGGTACGGCATGCTGGAGGCGCTGCGCGAGTACGGCCAAGACATGCTGGACGACTCCGGCGACCGGCTCCGGGTCGCCCGGCTGCACCGGGACTGGTGCTACGCGCTGACCCTCGATTTCCTGTCCAACTGAATCGGCCCCGACCAGATCACCCTGCTGGCCCGGACACGCCGGGAGCACGCCAACCTCCGCGTCGCGCTGGAATTCTGCTTCGCCGCGGGCGAGGCCGAGAAGGCCGTGCACATGGTCAGCCGGCTCGACGTGTACTGGAGTATCCGGGGCGGGTTCAGCGAGGCCGTGCTCTGGACGGAACGGGCACTCGCCGAGCTGCCACCCGACGCTCCCGAGCGGCTGTCCGCGGTGGTGGCCGAGGGCCTGTGCGCGGTGTACCAGGACAAGATCGACTTCGTCCGCCGGCAACTCGACGCGCACGAGGAGCTCCGGGCCACGGTGGCCCAGCCATTGTTCGACGCGTACTTCGCACTGATCCGCGGTTTGGCCGACCAGTTCAGCCGCGACGAGGCGAGCGCGCGTGACCTGTTCGCGCAGGCGCTGACCTCCTTCCGCGAGATCTCTCACCAGCCGGGGGCGTACTACGCCGCGATCGTGCACGGCGTGGCCACCGGCATGGCCGGAGACTACGAGACGGGCCGGAAGCTCCTGCGGGAAGCCATCGCCGCCAGCGAGAGCATCGGCGAGGTCTTCTGGCGATCGAGCGGACTGTGCTTCCTGGCCATGATCGAAGCGCTGGACGGCAACGCTCGGGCCGCCACCGAGCCCGCCAGAACGGCGTTGCGGCTCAAACAGCAGGTCGAGGATCGCTTCGGCGAAGCCGTGGCCGTGAGCGCGCTCATCGCCGCGGCGCTGCACGACCAGGACTTCGTCCGCGCCGCGACGTTGATCGGCGTGTCCGACGTGCTGTGGGGCGGGGTAGCCATGGATCCGGTGCGCACCGGCCAGTTCGGTGTGCTCCGCCGCCGCTACATCGACGCCATCGAGGCGGCGCTGTCGCCATCCCGGACCCAGGCACTGGTCGCCGATGGTCGAGCGATGCCGAGGGCCCGGTGGCTGCCGCTGGCCCTTGGCGAAGCGGACCCCAACCCGTTGACGCCGCGGGAAACCGAGATCGCCGAGCTGGTCGCCAAGGGCCTGCGCAACCGGGAGATCGCCAGCAAGCTGGTCATCTCGCTGCGCACCGCCGAGACACACGTCGACCGCATTCTCAACAAACTCGGCCTGCACTCCCGGACACAGGTCGTGACCTGGATGGCCGAACACCACCCCACCGAGCCCGACTGAAACGCTAGGGTCCGGACCGGACCACAAGTCGATCAGTCGGGGAAACACATGCGACGCCGAACACTGCTCAAGTCCGCGCTGGCCGTCGGAGCCGGAACCGCCGTGGCCACAACGATTCCGGCACTGGCGAGCAAGTCGACAGCGGCCAAGCTCACCGTCGCGCGCGGTGGCTCCAACTACGGCTGGTATCAGCTCGACGGGTGCGACCGCGAGCCGTACGGCGTGGTCGCGAGCTTCCACAACGCACCGGACACGATCGCGCAGCAGCTGCGCACGATGTTCGACGCGGGCCAGCGGCGGCTGCGCATCCCGCTGTTCCACCGGCGCGGCACACCGTCCGGCACCTTGATCGACTCCACCGGCGGCGACTTGCCCGCGCAGGCGCGCCAGAACCTGACCGACCTGCTGCGGCTGATCAAGGAGACCGGCTTCGAGGAGATCCAGGTCGCCTACATCCCCAGCGGCGGCAACACGCCGTACGAGTGGCCGTCCTGGAACGAGGACCTGTACCTGGAGAACTGGAACGTCGTGCGCAACATCCGGCCGATCGTGGCCGGCGCCGGCGCGCACTACCGGCTGGACCTGTACAACGAGGCGATTCCCACTGTGGGACAAGAGGTTCTGCTCCAGTACGCGCGCCGGCTGTGGGGCGACTACACCCGCGAGTTCGGCAAGGACGACACGATCGGCTTCTCCACGATCGCCGATCCGGACCGGGTGCGCCGCATCCCGGAGGTGTACGGCGACAACCCGCCGCACCTGTTCGACTTCCACTTCTACTTCAACGATCAGCTCGACGAGCACGGCAAGTTCACCGAGACGCACCGGCTGATGAACGAGATGGGCTACACCTCGCAGGGCTGGACGATCGGCGAGATGCACTACGACGACCCGGTCGCCGCCGAGCAGCTGTCCCGCGCGATCACCGAGACCGGGCGGCAGGTGTTCTACGCGCTGCAGTGGCCATGGACGCGGGAGAAGCGGTGCGAGCACGTGGACGTGACGCCGCCGGTCGACTTCGGCAACTACATCGGCGTCGGGTTCTGACCGTCGGGAACCGTTGTCGCACAACGCTGACCGACCTGCCGGCCACCTGCGGTGTCTGAGCGCGGGACTCACCGATGCAGAGCGCGGGACTCGCGGGTGCAGGGCGCGGGACTCGCGGGTGCAGGGCGCGGGACTCGCCGGTGCAGGGCGCGGGACTCGCGGTGTCAAGCAGCCGCACCTTAGGGGAACGGGACGCGACCCAGCCCCGGTGACGACGGCATGGCACCATGCGCTGGAAGGCACCCATTACTGGGAAATGCCGGGGAGGCGGTCGAGCCTCGCGAAACTCAGCGGCCGAGATCAGCCAGGACGTCGGCACCCGAGAGCCGGGTGAGCACGTCGCCGGGGATCAGCAGCTTGGAGCCGCGGATTCCGCTGCCGATCACCAGCTCGGGAGCGTCGGCGACGGCGGGGTCGATCAAGATCGGCCAGTCGGACGGCAGGCCGAGCGGCGTGATCCCGCCGTAGGCCATGCCGGTCAGCTCCACCGCGATGTCCATCGGCGCGAACGACGCCTTGCGCACGTCCAGCCGCTTGCGCACCACGCCGTTGACATCGGCCCGCGTGGTGGCCAGCACCATGCACGCCGCGTAGCGCACCTCACCGGAGCGCTTGCCGGACACCACCACGCAGTTCGCCGACGCGGTCAGCGGCGAGCCGTACGCCTGGCAGAACTCCGCCGTATCGGCCAGCTCCGGGTCGATCGGCGCCACACCGACGCGATCGCGATCCTCGGCCGGCAGCGCGGCGAGTGCCTTGGCGACCGGCTCACCCAGCAGCTCGGAGCGCTCGGACGCGGGCGAGACCGACAGCGTCCCGGCGATCGTCCAGTTCACCACTTCTGCCCGCGCTGCACCTCGATCAGCCCTGGTCGCACATCCACGATGTACACCAGCACGGCGACCAACCCGGCGATCCAGAACATCATGCCGAAGTCGTAGAACCGGAACAGCAGCAGCGCCGCGGTGCCACCGGCGGTGATGCCGAGCCATGCCGGCTTCGTCATCTTGTTGATCGCGGTGAACGCGTCCGGGCGCTGCAGCAGGGCGTGGATGAACGCGAACACACCGACGGGCGTCGCGGCCCAATCGATGATCGTCACGATCCACGCGGCGGTAACCGGCACAACCCCAAGATTACGTGCGTTCGGGTGATGGTCACCAGCGGCCCACCACAAACCGGACATACGACGGTCCCCGGCACCCATCGGGAGGGCGCCGGGGACCGGTACGACCGAGACTACTTCTTGGTGGTCGTGGTGGTCTTGCGCGCGTTGGCCGTGGTGGTCTTGGCCGCCGGCTTGCGGGCCGGAGCGGTCTTGTTGGCCACCTTGCGGCTGGTGCTGCGGACCTCGCTGGCCAGCTCGTCGCCGGCCTCCTCGACCGCGTTGGCCGTCTTCTCGCCGACCGAGCGGGTCTTGCGGGTCACCTTCGACAGCAGGTCGTCGGCCAGGCCGCGGGCGTCACCCGTGGCGCCCTCGACCCGCGACTGCACGTTCTTGATCGCGTCCTCGAGCTGGTCGATGGCCTTCTTGACCTGCGGCTGGGTGCGCAGGTCCTCCAGCGCCTCCTCGCCCTGGTCGGTCAGCTTGCGGTACAGCTTGAGCGCGGCGTCGGTGTACTCGTCGACCAGCTTGCGCAGCTCGGCCGGGTCCAGCTTGCCGCGCAGCTCCTTGAAGTCCTTGGGCAGGTCGTCGACCGCGCCCTTCACGGACCCGGAGCGCTCCTCGGCCTGCTCACGGGCCTTGCTGACGAAGTCGGCGACGGCCTTGGCGGCCAGGTCTCCGGCGCCCAGCGCGGCCAGCAGCGGCTGACGGATCTGCTCGATGGCGGTGTTGGCGGCCTTGCTGGCCTGCTCCCGCGCCTCTTCGGTCTTGACCATTGATGATCACTCCTCGGTGTGTGGCACGTTTTTCGGTTGACCGTCCACTGTGGACTCTGCTGACGGTTTCGGGTTCCCGCTTGCCGAGTTCTCCCGCCGGAACGACTCGTAGATGTCGAGCAGCACCTGCTTCTGCCGCTCGGTGAGCTCGTCGTCCGAGCGCACCGCGTCGACCACCGGCCCTCCCGCCGGGAGGTCGAGGATCCCGGCCTGCACGTACAGCGCCTCTGCCGATATGCGCAGGCCCTTCGCGATCTGTTGCAGGATCTCCGCGCTCGGCTTGCGCAGACCCCGCTCGATCTGGCTCAGGTACGGGTTGGAAACCCCGGCGAGCCTGGACAGCTGGCGCAACGAGATCTTCGCGTTGCTCCGTTGCTGCTTGATGTACTCGCCGATGTCCCGTCCGAGGTCGGTCACCTTGTCGATAGCCCGACCCTCGTCCTGGTCCTCAGCCATCTGGCCACCTCCTCGCGACGAGTTCGACACTACGCGTGAGTGCTAGCAGTTGCAAGCACGCTGCTCGCACTACTCACGTGTCCTCGGTCACCGGAGGGCTACCGTGGTGATGTGGACAAAAAGGGCGAGGTCGCACGGGCGGCGCGGCGCCCGCGCGGCCACCTCGTCCGTACCCTCACCGAGCGGAACCTGCTGACCGACCCGCACTGGCGGGCCGCGTTCGGCGAGGTCGCCCGACACCCCTTCGTGCCGAGGTACTTCCTGCCGAGCCCCGATGACCGCTGGGCGGCCGTCGATGCGACCGACCAGGGATGGCTCCAGGAGGTCTACTCCGACCAGGTTCTGGTTACCCAGTTGGACGGCGATCCAACCCGGTGGGCCCACGCGCGCGAGCACGGACCGGTCGCGGGCACGCCGACCTGCTCGTCC
Source organism: Herbihabitans rhizosphaerae (assembly GCF_004216555.1). Taxonomy (GTDB): domain Bacteria; phylum Actinomycetota; class Actinomycetes; order Mycobacteriales; family Pseudonocardiaceae; genus Herbihabitans; species Herbihabitans rhizosphaerae. The sequence goes on from NZ_SGWQ01000001.1 coordinate 486,370, forward strand.
AGCATGCCGACGATCATGGCGGTGATGCTGCACGCGCTGCAGTTGCGCGGCGACGAGCGGGTGCTGGAGGTGGGCACCGGCACCGGGTACAACGCGGCCCTGCTGTGCCACCGGCTCGGCGACGATCGAGTGTCCACTGTGGACGTCGACGCCGACCTGGTGGCCGACGCGCGCGAGCACTTGTCGGCGAGCGGGTACCAGCCGGTGTGCGAGACGGCCGACGGCACGCTCGGACTGCCCGACGGCGCGCCGTACGACCGGGTGTTGTGCACCTGCGCGGTGTCCACCGTGCCGCTGCCGTGGCTCGCGCAGACCCGGTCCGGCGGGCTGATCGTGACCACGCTGCACCGCCCGATCGGCGCCGGACTCGTGCGGATCACGGTCGGCTCCGGCGAGTACGGCGAGGGCCGGGTGCTCCCCGACGACGGCCGGTTCATGCCGCTGCGCGCGCACCGACAGACGGGCGCGGCACGGCTGGCCGACCGGACGGCCGGTGAGATCGGCGAGTTACGCGCCACCGGCCTGCCGGTGTCCGCCGTGATCGACCCGTCCAGCCGGTTCGAGTTCTTCGCCGGGCTGGCGCTGCCGCGCGTGGTGCCGGTGCGGCGGGACGGCGACACGCTGCTGGTGCACCCGGACGGCTCGTGGGCGCGACACGTCACCCGACACCACGAGCACACCGTGTCCCAAGGTGGACCGCACCGGCTGTGGGACATCGCCGAGCGGGCCTACACGCGGTGGCTGGCGCTCGGCGAGCCCGGCCGCGCGCGGTTCGGGATCACCGTGCGCCCGCACCGCCAGGAGTTATGGCTGGACGACGCGGACAGCCGTCACCGCTGGCCGCTGCGCTGATCGAGGTGATCGAACGCGCACCCGACTCCACCCTCACGAATCCAGCCGGCTCGACCGGCCCAACCCCACGGGATTGAGCCCGCTCAATCCCGTGGGGGCGCTACGGAGTGTTGCCGCTCAGGTGGCCGCGCACCCAGTCGGCGACCTGGTGCGCGGTGTCCCGCGGTGTGCCGGACGTGGTGTCCAGCAACCGCATCGGCGGGGTCGTGTGCTCGGCGTTGTCGCGTACCCAGTGATTGAACTCGAGCATCTCGGCGACCCGGTGCTCGTCCCACTCCCGCCACGCCGGCCGGGCCAGCAGCCGCTTGGTCAGCACGTCGTCGTCGCACACCAGCGCGAGATAGTGGATCTCGCCGAGCAGCGGCCGTTCCGGACGGTGCTCCAGCTCCGGTGGCGCCACGGTTCCGCAGAGGACCGACGGTCGGCCGCTCTGGTTCAACGTGGCGACCATCCGCAGCCAGGTGCGCCGGAACGGGCCGTGCTCGTCGTACTCCTCGCGCAACCCGCCGACCCACAGCAGGTCCTGCTCCAGCACGACCACGTCACCGCCGAGCAGTTCGGGCAGCATCCGGCACACGGTCGACTTGCCCGTGCCGCTCGGACCGGTCAGCGCGAACAGCGGCAGCCGCAGGAACGGCTGGGCGTGCCCGCAGTCGTCGCACACCACGGCCGAACCACCGTCCACAGTGGACACAACAGGTCGGCTCAGCCAGACGCCGCACTGAGCGCAGATTTGTAGGTTCACACCACCACCGCAAACCGACCCCCCGGGCGCGCCCAGGTGGATGAGCTACAAGGCGGCGTTCGCGACTCGTATTGGGCATACTCGAGCGGACGCCAACGCCGTAGATCGCCGCCTGGGCGTGCCCTGGGTGACCACCAATTCAGAGTGAGCAAGACCTTCGACGTTCAGTCGAACAGGTCTTCCAGGAAGGACCGGCGCTTCTTGCGGTGGCCGCCGTGGCCGCCATGGCCATAGCCCTTGGGCGAATCGGCGTAGCCGCCGCGGTAGCCCTTGGGCGAGTCGCCGTAACCACCGCGATAGCCGCCCGGCGAGTCGGCATAACCGCCTCGGGGTACACCGCCCATCGGCGGGCGGTGGCCGGCATCGGGTTGGTACGGCGGCGGCGCGGCGGCCGGCCCGTAGTGGTTCTGCTCGGCGGCGGAAATCTGCTCCAGCTCACCCCGGTCGAGGAAGATTCCCCGGCACCCGGTGCACTGGTCGATGTGGACGCCGAGTCGATCCACGGTCTGCATGGTGTTTTGACATTTCGGACAGATCACGCAGACCACCCTACTGAGAAACACGTACGCATGTCGGCACCCGTTAGGCTCGACCCCGATGAGCGAGTTGAGCTACCTGACCGACATGGACGGCGTACTGGTGCACGAGGACCACATGGTCCCCGGCGCGGACCGGTTCCTCGCCGAGTTGATCGACAACGGCATCAAGTTCCTCGTGCTCACGAACAACTCGATCTACACTCGGCGTGACCTGCGCGCACGCCTGACCCGGACCGGGTTGGACGTGCCCGAGGAGTCGATCTGGACCTCGGCGCTGGCCACCGCGAAGTTCCTGGACTCGCAGCGGCCGGGCGGCTCGGCGTTCGTGATCGGCGAGGCCGGGCTGACCACCGCGCTGCACGACGCCGGCTACGTGCTCACCGACCGCGACCCGGACTACGTGGTGCTCGGCGAGACCCGCACGTACAGCTTCACCACGATCACCAAGGCGATCCGCCTGATCGAGGGTGGCGCCAAGTTCATCTGCACCAACCCGGACGTCACCGGCCCGAGCCTGGAGGGTTCGCTGCCGGCAGCCGGCGCGGTGGCCGCGTTGATCGAGCGGGCCACCGGTCGTTCGCCGTACTACGTCGGCAAGCCGAACCCGCTGATGATGCGCTCGGCGCTGCGGGCACTCGGCGCGCACTCGGAGACCACGCTGATGATCGGCGACCGGATGGACACCGACATCCACGCGGGCCTGGAGGCCGGCATGCGCACGATCCTGGTGCTCACCGGGATCTCGTCCAAGGAGTCCGCCGAGCGCTACCCGTACCGCCCGACCGTGGTGATCGACTCGATCGCCGACCTCATCGGCCGCACAAGCGATCCGTTCGGCAACGCATAACCGTCCGCTGTGGGCGCCACCCCGATGGGCGCCCACAGCGGATCGGCACAAGCCAACCGTCCACAGTGGACGCCCCCCGACGGACGTCCACTGTGGACAGTCAGCTACTCGGTGCGCAGCGCGTCGAGCCTCGTGGCCGAGCGCAGGGCGGGCAGCGCCGCCAGCGCGCTCAGCAGCACGAGGATCACCGCGGCCCCGGAGAGCACACCGACCCCCGGCCAGTCGACAGCGACCGGCTCGTCCACAAGCCTCAGGAACAGCCACGCCAATCCGATCCCGGTGGCGATCGCGACCACCACGCCGAGCGCCATCGGCACGGCGAGCTGCCACACCAGCGACCGGGACAGCACCCCGCGCGGCACCCCGGAGGCGAACAGCGCCGCGATCGCCCGACGCCGTTCCCGCACCTGTTCCAGTGCGAGCACGAGCAGGCTCAACCCGGCGAGCGACAGGGTGAACACCGCGCCGGCGAGCAGCGCGTTGCGCAGCGTGGTGTACATCCGCTCGTCCTTGCTCACGTAGGACGACGGGTCGTAGAACGACGCGCGCCACTCATATTTCGCCGTCGCCGCCTGCAGCGCCGAGATCACCCCTGGCCGCTTGTCGTGCGCGATCTCCAGCGTCGCCGACACCTCGGACAGCGGAATCCCGCGCACCGCCCCCGGCGTGGCGACCGGCCCGAAGTAGCCCGACCGGCTGCCGGGCGGCTGCGCGAGTGTGCTCTTCGGCTGGGGCCAGGTCCAGGTGGCGATCTGCTCCTCCTTGTCCCGGGCGTACTTCACGACCCTGACCTGCTCGCCCGGCCGCAGGTCGCGGCCGTAGTTGCGCGACCCCGGCGGCGGCACGACCGTGAAGGCGTCACCGTCGACGCACTGGTCGGTCTGGTACCGCTGGGCGATCCCCGCGCAGTCCATGACGTAGACCGAGGTACCCGACTTCTCGCCGGCACCCTTCACCGACAGGTAGCGGCCGGCCCGCACGTCGGTCACGCCGGGCACCGCACGAGCGTCGGCGACGACCTGGTCGGCCACCGCTCCGGTCACCTGACCGCTGATCGTCTCCTGAGCGGCGCGCGCCGGGCGGTACTTGTCGTCGGCCTCCGCCGCGGCGAGCCCGGTCTGCAGTGCGATGCCGCCGGCGAGCACCACGGCCACCCCGGCCACGACGCGTGCCGGCGTGCCGCTGTCCACCTGGAGCCTGCGGATGGCCAGCTGCACCGACGGTCGGCCACCGCTGACCCGTGCGGCGCCGCGTTCGACGAGCCACGGCAGCAGCGCCGGGACGCCGATCAGCAGGAGCGTCGCGCCCACGCCGACCGCGAAGGTCCACATCTCCTCGCCCTCGTCGAACACCGGCGCGGACAGCAGGCTGGCCACGCCGAGCCCGACCACGACCAACCGCCAGGCGAGCCGCCGCTTGACCGGTTTCGACTTGCGCACAACGGAAAGCGGCTCGATGACGACCCGCCGCATACCGAACAGCGCGGTGCCGATGGCCAGCAGCGGCACACCGACGACCGTGATCAGCGCGAGCAGCGGCGACGGTTGCAGATCCCTTGCCAGGATCGTCGTGTCGAACAGCCGCACGTTGTCCAGCAGTGGCCGCAGTACGAGGAACAGGCCCGTACCCAACGCCAGCCCGGCGACCGAGGAGACCAGCGACTCGCCGGCGGTGATCCGCCGGACCTGCCGCGCATCCGCGCCGACCAGCCGCATCGCGGACAGCCTTCGATCCCGTTCCGCGCCGGCGATCCGGGTGCTGGTCGCCACGAAGATCAACACCGGGACCAGCAGCACGATGCCGCCGACGATGGACAGCAGGGTCAGCAGGATCGCGGTCTCGTTGCCGGACATCTCGGGCCGGCCGAAGCCGTACACCGGCATCGCGCTCGATTCCGCGCCGATGGTGGCGTCCACGCCGACATAGGCGAGCAGGTCGCCGGCGTCGGTCATCTGATACTTGTCGATCTGCCCGATCTCCCGCTGCGGGAAGCGTTGCCGCAGCGCCTCGCCGTCGGCCGCGGCGCGCATCTCGGCGAGCCTGGGCGACACCACCATCTCGCCCTTGCCGGGCAGCCGCTCGACTCCGGGCGGCAGCGGCGCGTTCGGGCCGGACGGATGTATCCAGCTGACACTGATCCGCTCGTCGCCGATCGTGCTGCTGGCCGTGGACATGAGCAACGGATCCACGCCCGGTCGCGGCTGCCAGCTCGGGATGTTGGCCGCGTTGCGCTGCTCGTGCGCGGAGAGCATGTTGCCGACCGAGGCCGCGCCGAACAGGATCGCCACGGCGAGCCCGATGCCGACGGTGCCCATGATCAGGCGCACGATGCTCGTCCCGGAGATCCGGCTGCCCCCGACAGCCAGCCGGATCCCCAGGCCGAGGTCGCGCCCCCACTGTCCCAGTGACGTGCGCCGGGAGGTGCGCTTGCTCATGCCGCACCCACCGCCGCGCGCGTCTTGCCGTCCCGCACCACGACCTCGTAGTCGGAGTAGGCAGCGACCCTGGGCTCGTGGGTGACCAGCACGACGCTGGCCGAGGTCGCCTTCGCCGCGTCGACGAGCAGCCGCATCACGCGCTCGCCGTTGAGCGAGTCCAGCGCACCGGTCGGCTCGTCGGCGAAGATCACCTTAGGCGTGGTCACCAGCGAACGGGCGACAGCGACACGCTGGCCCTGCCCGCCGGACACGTCACCCGGCCGCTTCTCGGCCACGTCGTCCACCTCCAGGCGCGCGAGCTGGTCGGTCGCCTTCGCCTCGGCGGGCTTGCGGCCCATGCCGGCCAGCCGCAGCGGAAGCGCCACGTTCTCCACACAGGTCAGCTCCGGAACGAGCTGCCCGAACTGGAACACGAACCCGAACTCGTTGCGGCGCAACGCACTACGCGCCGAATCGTCCATTGTGGACAGCTCGCGCCCCTGATAGGTGACGCTGCCGTCGTCGGGCAGGATGATGCCGGCCATGCAGTGCAGCAGGGTCGACTTCCCTGAGCCGGACGGGCCCATGACCGCGACCACCTGACCTGGGTGCAGGTCGAGGTCGGCGCCGTCGAGGGCCTGTGTCGGTCCGAAGGACTTGCGCACCGCGCGTGCGCTCATGATGGGTTCCCCGGTCGTGCCTGTGGTCATGGCCGAACCTTTCCCGCGAGGTCGTCGAGCCGCGCGGCGGTGAGTTCAAGCCACCGCAGATCGGCTTCGAGGTGAAAGAGTGCGTGATCGCAGATGAGCTGGTCGGCGAGATCGCCGGAGCGCTTGCGCTCGGTCAGCTCGCGCATGGCGCGCAGGTGCGCGGCGCGCTGGGTGTCCAGCACGTCGGCCGCGTCCCGCCCGGAGAGCAGCGCGAGGACCACCTTGGTGTAGAGCGTGTTCTGCAGGTACAGATCCGGCTTCTCCGGCGTGCCGAGCCACTGCTCGACGTCGGTGACACCGGCATCGGTGATCGTGTAGCGCTTGCGGTCGGGCCCGCCGCCCGACTCCACGCCGAGCTCTTCGATGAGCCCGTTGCGCAGGAGCCGGGACAGCGTCGAGTACACCTGCCCGTAGTGCAGCGGCCGGTCTTTGCCGAACCGCTCGTCGTAGGACCGCTTGAGGTCGTAGCCGTGACGTGGCTCCTTCTCCAACAGCCCTAACAATGCGTGCCCGATTGACATGCCGAGCACTGTACACATGGTTTATACCTGAGGTCTATACACCCCTTGAATAGTCATCTGACCAGGTGTTTTCACATCATCAGACGCAGAGGCAGAACGGATGGCCGGCCGGGTCGGCGTACACCCGGAAGTGCTCGGGCTTCTCGTCCAGCAGCCGCGCGCCGAGCTTCAAGGCCCGCTCGTGACTCGCCTCCATGTCGTCCACGGTCAGGTCGAGGTGCAGCATCTGCGGCCGCTCACCCTCTGGCCAGGTCGGCGCCCGGAAGTCGTCGACGCGCTGGAACTGGATCAGCGTGCCGCCCTGCGCGGGGCGCACGGTCGCCCACCGCTCGTCGCCCTCCGGCTCCGGCCAGTCGAGCAGCGTCGCGTAGAAGCGCGCGAGCGCGAGCGTGTCGGGACAGTCGAGCACGATCGACCCCAATCGAGGGATGGCCGCCGTGGGTGTGGACATGTGATCTCCTTCACGAAGTAACCAGCGATTCAAGTATGCGAGTTACGACAGAGGCTCGCAACCGGCAACGGGCCTACAGTGGTGTCGTGAACGATCCGGCGGTCGACGCACAGGACGTGCAGCTCGTGCTCGACTTCATCAACACAGTGGACGCGGAGACCGGAGTCGATGTGCTCGACGAGGAGTCGAGGTGGGCGGCCTGGCTCGCCGAACGCCGGTTCGGCCACGAGGTCGCCGCGCGAGACGCCCGCCCGTTCCGCGACGGGCTGCGCTACGCCGTCGGCGACGAGCACGCCACCGCGGTGGCGGCGGGTATGGCGGTCCGAATGGACCTGAGCAAAGGCGCTCCCCGCCTGGTCGGAGAGGACGTGCTGGCCGCCGTGCTGGCCGCGGGCTACCGGCTCGCGGTGCTCGGCGAGTGGAGCCGGATCAAGATCTGCCCGGCGCACGACTGCCGGTGGGCGTTCTTCGACCGCTCGCGGAACCGGTCCCGCACCTGGTGCTCGATGCAGGTGTGCGGCAACCGGGAGAAGGCCCGCACCTGGCGCGAGCGCACCCGCGTTAGGTGATCAGCTGGGCGACCGTGTAGATCACCAGCCCGGCCAGCGCGCCGACCACGGTGCCGTTGATGCGGATGAACTGCAGGTCCCGCCCGACCTGGAGCTCGATCTTGCGCGAGGTCTCCTCGGCGTCCCACCGCTCCACCGTGTCGGTGATCAAGGTGGTGATCTCGTCGCGGTAGTTGACCACGATGTAGGCGGCCGCACTCTCCAGCCAGTCGTCCACCTTGCCGCGCATCGAGTCGTCGGAGGCCAGCCGCCCGCCGAGCGCGACCAGCCCGTCGCGCACCCGGCGGCGCAGTTCGCTGGACGGGTCCTCGGCCGCGTCGAGCAGCATCCGCTTGGCGGTGGTCCACGCCGAGCCGATCACGTTCTGCACGTCCGGGTGATCGAGCACCTGCTGTTTGACCTGCTCGGCGCGCTCCATGGTCTTGGGATCGGTCTGCATGTCGTGCGCGAACTCGAGCAGGAACTTGTCCATCGCCAGCCGCATCGGGTGCTCGACGTCGGTCTTGACCAGCCAGGCGAACGACAGCACCTCGCCGTAGACCTTGTCGGCCACCATCGCGTCCACGAACCGCGGCGACCAAGTCGGCGCGCGGTCGGACACCACGCCGAGCACGGTCTGGTGGTTGTCCTTGACCCACTCGTAGGCCCGGTCGCACAACAGGTCCACCAGCCGGCGGTGTGCCCCGTCCTGCAGGACCGAGCTGAGCAGCTTGCCCAGCGGCGGCCCCCACGGCACGCCGACAACCCGCCTCACCACGGCCTGCTCCATGACCGCCTGCACGTCCTCGTCGCGCAGCACGGTGATCGCGCCGCGCACGACGGTCGACAGTTCGGCGGTGACCCGGTCGGCGTTGGCGGGCTTGGCGATCCACTCGCCGAGCCGGCCGGCGATCCCGACGCGGCGCAGCCTGTCCCGCACGACCTGCTCGGACAGGAAGTTCGACCCGACGAACTCGCCGAGGCTGGAGCCGAGCTGGCTCTTGCGGGTCGGGATGATCGCGGTGTGCGGGATCTTGATCCCGAGCGGATGCCGGAACAGGGCCGTCACCGCGAACCAGTCGGCCAGCGCGCCGACCATGCCGGCCTCGGCGGCCGCCTTGACGTAGCCGACCCAGCCCGGCGCGCCCGCGGACTGCCAGATGGTGGTCAGCACGAAGATCACGGTCGCGCCGAGCAGGAAGCCCAGTGCGACGAGCTTCATGCGCACCAGGGCGACGCGCTTGGCCTCCTCGTTCGGGCCGGGTGCTGGCGGCACACCACGATCACGCGCTGTCAGTTGCTCCACGACGCCATTGTCCGTGAGGATGCTCTGCTGTGCCCGTACCCCCGCTCGTTCCGCGCTTGCAGCCCTTCACGTCGACGATCTTCGCGGAGATGACCGCGCTGGCCGTCCGCACCGAATCGGTCAACCTCGGCCAGGGATTCCCGGACACCGACGGCCCGCCGTCGATGCTGGAGGCGGCGCGCGCGGCGATCGCCGGCGGGGTGAACCAGTACCCGCCGGGGCCGGGCACGCTCGAGTTGCGCGAGGCGGTGGCGGAGCAGCGCGCCGGGTACGGCACGGCGTACGACCCGGCGTCGGAGGTATTGATCACGGTCGGCGCGACCGAGGCGATCGCCGCGTCGCTGCTGGCGCTGGTGCAGGCGGGCGACGAGGTGGTGCTGGTCGAGCCGTACTACGACTCCTACGCCGCGGCGGTGGCGATGGCCGGGGCGACGCGCCGCACGGTGTCGCTGGTGCCGGACGACTCGGGCCGGTTCGCGCTGGACCTGGACGCGCTGCGCGCCGCGATCACCCCGGCGACGCGGGCGATCCTGTTGAACTCGCCGCACAACCCGACCGGGACGGTGCTGTCCCGCGCGGAGTTGGAGGCGGTGGCGGCGCTGTGTGTGGAACACGATCTGCTGGCGATCAGCGACGAGGTGTACGAGCACCTGACCTTCGACGGGGTGGCGCACGTGCCGCTGGCGTCGCTGCCCGGGATGGCGTCGCGGACGGTGACGATCGGGTCCGCGGGCAAGATGTTCAACTGCACCGGGTGGAAGATCGGCTGGGTGTGCGGGCCGGCTCCGCTGGTGGCTGCCGTTCGCGCGGCGAAGCAGTTCATCACGTTCGTGGGCGGGGCGCCGTTCCAGCCGGCGGTGGCACACGCGTTGCGGCACGAGCGGGCGTGGGTCGACGAGCTGCGAAACTCGTTGCAGGACAAGAGGAATCGGCTCGTCGCGGGTCTGTCGGAGGCGGGCTTCGGGGTGTACCGGTCGTCCGGGACGTACTTCGTGTGCGCGGACGTGCGCCCGCTGGGATTCGCCGACGGTGCGGAGCTGTGCCGGGCGCTGCCGGAGAAGATCGGCGTCGCGGCGGTGCCGGTCCAGGTGTTCACCGACAATCCCGATCAGTGGCGGCACGTGGTGCGGTTCGCGTTCTGCAAGCGCGACGAGATTCTGGACGAGGCGATCCAACGCCTGCACAAACTCCGCGCGGCATAACCGTTCAAGCCCGCCCCTCCTCGGGCGCGACTATCCACCAGCGTCAGTTATCCACAGCCTCGACTTGTCCACATGTCGATCTTGCTACCCGTCAATCCGCCCACCCGCCGATACACTGGCCGCCGGACCGCCCCCCGAAGGTGGGGTGGGCGGGGGGTGCAGTGGGCACCCCAGATACCGCGAAAAGCGTTGGGGCGCAAGCGGTTCAGGTGAAGCAGGCGAAGCCGAGGTGGCCGTGGCGGGTCTGGGCGGCGGCGAGAGCCTCGGCGGGGGTGGCGCCTCGGCCGAGTTCGTCATGGAGAGCCGTCACGAGCGGAGTCGCCTCGGCGTCGGGCACCGGAAGGGTACTGGCGATCACCGTGCCGGCGCCGCGCCGCAGCAGCACCGTGGCGAGCCCGATCAAGCCGCCGGTCGCCGACCGGCCGGCCTCGCACGCGGACAACACCACCAGCTTCGGCGCACGGGGCAGCGAGTCGAGGTCGTAGCCGTACAGCGGGCCGTCGGCGAGGTCGAGGCAGGAGAACATCGGCGCGTCCTCGCGAAAGCGGCCGTGCGCGGCCACGTGCACCACGTCGGCGCCATCCACCGCGGCGAGCACATCGGCCACCCTGGATTCGTTGGCGCGCAACAGGATTCCACCCCAGCGCCGGTGCAGGCCGGCCACCTCCACCGCGGCGTGCGGCAACCCGGGCCCGGCGATCCACAAGTGCCCACCGGTCGCGTCCACCCGCGGCGCGGTGAGCCAACTCGCCACCGACGGTGTCACCGTGACCGGCCGCCCGGCACAACTCCGCAACGCCGCCCACGGCAGCGCGCGCAACTCGCCGACCGGCACGATCACCAGCGGCCGGTCGCCGAGAACGTCGTCGAGCGGCGACAGAATCGCCCGGTCCAGCTCGTCGGCAGCCGCACGCGCCGCCACCCGAGCCGATTCCCGCCCGGTCCGCGCGTGCACGCCGAGCGCGAATCGCAAGCCGTCCACCCGCGCACCGATCTCGGCCACCGCACCCAGCCGGTGCAGCCGGACTCGTCCACCGGCCACCGTGCACGCCACCAACCGTCCATTGTGGACGGCCAGACTCACGAGCACCGACGAGCCGAGCCGGGCAGCCACCTCGTCGAGGCTCGGCAGCGCGATCGCCTCCACCACCGCCGCGGACGAGGCGAGCGACAGCCTGCGCACCCGGCCCTCCACTGTGGACAGACGTGGGCCGTCGGACTCGGCACGCAGGCGTACCAACTCCGCCGCCAGCGCCGGGTCGGCGGGTGGGCGCACCGGCCGCCGTCGCGACACCGCGCCCCGGTACCGCTCGATCCAGCGCAACACCGTGCGCGGCCGGCCGCCGTCCATCGCGGCGGCCAGCCCGACCGCCGCGAGTTCGCCACCCAGCTCGGCCGCCGACGCCTGCAACTCCACCGCACCCATGGCGGCCACGTGCTCGTCCACCACCCGAAGTCCGGCCCGGCACGCGGCGAACACCGCACGCCGATCACCGTCCAGTGCCGCTCGTCGCGCTCTGGCGAGCCAGCCGAGCACCCGCTGCCGCACCGGGCCGGCCTGCCGTTCGCGCTCGACCGCACGCAGCAGCCTTCGCGCTTCGGCAGGCCCGGCGGACGCGGCGGCGGCCAGCCGCAGTTCGGCCGCCTCCATCGGTCGGCCCAACCGATCGCAGCGCCGGGCGGCCGCGACGGCGACGGGCAGCAGAGAATCGTTGTCCCGCAACAGAACCCGCAATTCCACCGCGGTCGCCGCGGCGACCAGTGGCACCCTGCGCTGACGACGGAACAACGCGCGAGCCCGCCGCACCGCGTCCAGCGCGCGGCGATGATCACTGGCCCGTGACGCGCACTGGCCGAGCGCGAGCAGCGCCTCCGCGAGCATCGTGCCGCGACCGGAACCGTCGAACAGACGCTCGGCGTCGGCCAGCACCACGGCCGCATCGTCGGCAAGGCCCGCACTCAGCAGCGCCAGCGCGCGATCCACCAGCGTCTCGGGTCGCCGCGCTCCGGTCATGCCGGCCCGCACCGCCTCGTCGTAGCGGGCCAGCGCGGTCGGCAGGTCGCCGCCGAGTGCCGCCACCCAGCCACGGTTGTGCGTGCAGGTGGCCGCCCGTTCACCCTCACCGATCACGACGAACAGATCGCGTGCGACGGCGAAATCGGCATCGGCCGCGGCGAGCCGGCGCTGACATGCCCGCGCGATTCCACGGCCGTTCAGCGCATTGGCCAACCAATGGGTGTCACCCGCACGGCGGAGTCCCATGATCGAGGTGGACAGCTCGCGAACCGCGTCGGTGTGCTCGCCGGCGACGCACAGGTCCAACCCGCGCAGGCACCGCGCGCGGGCCAGCAAGCCACCGCCGACCCGAGGCCAGGCGAGCGACAGATACCGGCGGCTCGACTCCCGGTGGCCGCGGTCCTGCTGGATCCACGCGAGCAGCAGCAACCCCTCACCGGCCAGCTCGGTGAGCCCGGCTCGTTCGGCCGCACGGAACGCGCGCCGGGCCGCCGCGTAGGCCAGATCCTGTTGGCCGCACTCGATTCTGGCGCGCGCGACCGCGTGCCACGCCAGCGCACGCGAACGGCGATCGATCCCCCGACCGTGCAGCAGCACGACCAGGGCCCGCACGGTGTCGACGGGATCGCGAACGGCGGCGGTGGCGAAGTTCTCCGCCGCCAGAGCGGTCACGGCACGAACCAACCCGTCGTCGCGACCGGCAGGCCGGGGCGGCGCAGCAGTAGCCGAACCGGCCCGTTCGGAAGGTCGGCCACGTCGAACCGGCCGCAGGAGTCGACCGCCACGCTCGTCGAGCCGGCCGGCCAGCAGACCTCTACCGAGGAGAACCGCTCCGCCGACGTCACGAGCCCGGCCAACCGCACCTTCGCGATGCCGGTGGCCTCGACGTCGATCGAGGCGCGCCCGGTGAAGCTGTGCGCCCGCGCGCCGGATGCCCTGACCGGCCGCACGTCGGCCAGCCGATCGAGCCATTCCCAGTCCCAGTGGGCGTCGATCAACTCCCCTGCCGCCACCGCGGCGGCGGTCACGTGCTCGGGCACCGGGTCTCCGCGGTCGAGCAGGTCGCCGAGTTCGGCGAGCAGCGCCCGGTCCGCGTCGGAGAAGTACGTCATCCCGCCGCCTCCCTGCCGATGCCCAGCGACAGCACGCGACGGTGCAACGTCGTGAGGCAACGGGTTCTCGTCTTGGTGATGCTGGCGGGGCTGAGACCGACCGCCCGGCCGATCTCGACCAGCGTCAGGTCCGGCTCGTAGGCCAGCAGCCCGAGGACCTTGCGGCACTGTTCGGGCAGCGTGGCGAACGCCGTCCAGAGCAGCCGGTCCCGGTCGCCGCGGACGGCGGAATCCTCCGGAGCGGGCACGGTCGGGTCGCTCTCACCCGGCTCGACGTCGTCCCACGATGGCTGGACCTCGCGGCGGCGCATCGCCAGCACCCGCAGCGACTCGCGGCGCGCGGTCGTGGTGAGCCAGGCGGCCAGCCGGTCGGGCCGGCGGATCGTGCCGAGCTTCTCGGCGAGGATGAGCCAGGTTGCCTGTGACACGTCGGCGGCGTCCGCGTCGTTCAGCCGGTGCGACAGCGCGACCTTCCACACCAGTCGGTGGTGACGCTCGACCAGTTCGCGCCACGCGCCGCGATCGCCGTTCCCGGCGAGCTCGAGCAACTCGACGACGGAGAGATGGGTGGACACGGCGAGGGTCCTCCTTCACGAGCGGGTCTTGGGCTGAATCGGTGTCACTCGGACGGGTTGACCTGCACTCGCGCTCCGCGCCGTACCCGCTATCCCTCGAACGGGTACGCACCGCACGCGTTCGCGACGGCGCTGGTGACGGAGAGTCCCGAATGGAGCAGCGTCGCCACCTTCGCGGCAATCCAGGGTGCCGCGAACGAGGTGCCGCTCCACGTCGCGGTGCCGTACTGGCGCGGCTCGGTGCCGAGGGCGACACCGGGCTCGCGGGACAGCCGCACGAAGCTGCTCGCCACGTCCACGCCGACCGCACCGGCGTCCACCCACGATCCGCGATTGGAGAAGCCGGCCGGCACGCCGTTCGCGTCGGTCGCGCCCACGGCGACCACCGGCGGCAGCGCCGCTGGCCAGAACGGTCGGGTGTCCCCGAAGTTCCCGGCGGGCGCCACGACCACCGCGTCGGTGAACCGCCCGACCTCCCGCGCCAGCAGCGGCGGGCACCGGTCGTCGGCCGTGCGGCAGCCGGCGCCGAGCAGCACCACATCGATGTGCTCTCCCCTGCCGGCGGCGCGCTGCCGGACCGAACGCAACGCGGTGGCGACCGCGACATCGTCGGCGAGCCCCAGCGACGACAGCACCCGATGATGACGCACGGTGACACCCGGCGCGTGCCGCACCAGCACTCCGGTGACGAACGTGCCGTGCCCGGCCTGCCGGTCCAACTCCGCGTCCCCGTCCGCGTCCAGCACCTCGGGCTGCAGTCCCCACTCCGACAGCCACGGCCGGCCGGTGAACCACGGGTGCGGCTCGAGCCCGGTGTCCAACACGGCCACCGTCACCGGCGGTGACCACACCTCCTCGCGCGGGGCTGGCACCAGCGGCCCCACCTGGCCGTTCGTCGCGGGCGATCCGTGCATCACGGGCGACCCGTGCATCACCGGCGCGCCGGACAGCACCGGACACGCGAGGTGCACGTGGTTGGCCGCGACCGGCACCCGGTCCGCGAGATCGGCGGCGAGCTGCACGCACCGGTCCCGCGCGCCCGCGCGCAGCCGGATCCTGGCCAGCTTCGACGACTCGGCCGGCTCCACCGCGTCCACCCACCGCCGCAGCCCGTCCACCGCCGGCTCGACCGAGTCGTGCGCGACGACGAGCTGCCCCGCGCGCACCAGACACTCGCGCGGCCCGTCCTGATCGTGCAGGAGCAGATCGGGCTCCCGGGAGATCCACCGTTCGGCCAATTCGGCGAGGGCGACACGACCGTCGCCAGTGCGCTTGGTGTCCATAGAGGACACCGTGTCGGCGCAATGCCCCACCCGCTCGGCAGAACACGGGCTGTCACCCGTGTCGGTGAGCCGCACGCTCGGTGATCATCGTCGCGCTTGGACACCCGCCAAGGTGGGCAAACTCCGTCTTTCCGGGACGATCGTGGCGAGCTAGGGTGCAAACTGCCGGGTCGGTGCTACACATAGGGCATCGGCCGCGATGACGGGGCTTCGCACGAACGGCCTTTTGGGAGACTGTGGTGACGACTGCGAGTGGTGGTGGCGAGCCGGCTCCCGCCGGTGGTCGCACGCTGTCGCGCGCACTCGCCCGCGTCCTGGTGACCCTCGGCTTTACCGCGCTCGGCTGCCTGGTCGGCGCGCTGTTCGCGAGCGGCGCGTCGGCCGACGTGAAACCGCGCCCGCTCCCCGACGACTCGCAGCACTCGACCGCCGAGCAGGACGACTCCGGCGGCGGGCTGATCGGTGGCCTGCTGAACACGGTGACCAACACGGTCAGCACGGTGGTGCACACCGTAGACGCCGTCGTGAACACGGTCACCGGCAACACCGGCCCGGTGACCGCGCCGATCCTGCAGCCGCCGCCCGGGCAAATCGGCCTGCCCGGGCTGATCACCAAACCCGGCCTCACCAAGCCCGGCCTCACCAAGCCCGGTCTGCTCAAGCCAAGGCCCAAGCCGGTGGTCACCACTCCGGCCCCGGCCAGCACAACGGCGGGCCAGGTCCAGACGGTCGCGCCGACCGCACCCGCACCCGCTCCCGCGCCGCCGCCGCCGGCCGCCGCTCCGGTGCACCACGCGATCGCCCCGACCGTCGCGCTGCCGAGTACGCCGCGCGCCGTCGCGCCGAAGCCGGTCAAACCGAAGCAGCCGGCACGCGCGTCCGCCACGCTGCCGACGCCGGAGCCCACTCCGCTGCCGTCACCACCGTCCGTTCCGGTCGCCCCGGCGACCTTCTCGCACGCGTCGCACGACAACCACGGCGGCGACCGCCACCCGCTCGGCATTCACGCCGGCCGCGCCGATCTCGCACCGCCCGTGCTCTCCGGCATCGCTGGCGACACCGCCACCGCCGGTCACAAGCGGGCACCCGGGCTGCCCGCCGTCTCACCCGACTGACCCCAGCCCTGCGCGCGGGGACACGTGTGTCTCGAGCAGGAGCACGCCGCCGTCAAGGCGCCACGTGACCCGCCTCAGTGACGACAGA
The DNA here is from genome assembly GCF_004216555.1 of Herbihabitans rhizosphaerae. Classification (GTDB taxonomy): domain Bacteria; phylum Actinomycetota; class Actinomycetes; order Mycobacteriales; family Pseudonocardiaceae; genus Herbihabitans; species Herbihabitans rhizosphaerae. The sequence goes on from NZ_SGWQ01000001.1 coordinate 502,698, forward strand.
AATCCACCACGTCATGTGGAGCAGGGGCATGTCCGACTTTCAGAGCTACCCGACGGGCCGACCGCGCCCGGCCGCGTCGGGACCGTGCCCAGGCGCCGCGATGCCCCCGCGGCGCCTGGGCCCCCTCCTGGCGGCACGCCGGTCGGCACAACGAGGGGCTGTGCCGACCCTGACCTGACGGGCTGCCAGGTGTTCTGCGCCGGATGGCCAGCGCGCGACCGTATGGTCGCTGTCGCTGAGCCATCCGGCGCAGTGCTTTATACCCTGATCGGAGCTTTATACCCTGATCGGACCGTACTACCTAGCCGAACGGTGCGGGGTCAGACCACCGAAATAGGTTCACCTATTTCTCGGCGACTTGCTCGCATACGTATAGTTTTCGCCGCCTCGGCTATCTTCGGCACCACATCGAGCAGCACGTCGGCCGACAGCGCGAACGGCAGCCGCAGCCGGCTCTCGAATCCTCCGTGCACGCCGAACCGCGACCCGGGAGCGAGCCGAACGCCCTGCTCCCGAGCGGCGACGGCGAGCCGGGTGCTCACCGGTTCCGGCAGCTCACACCACAGCGCGAGCCCGCCGCCCGGTCGCCGGAAAGTCCACTGTGGACAGTGCTCGGCGAGCGCGTCGATCAGCGCGTCCCGGTTCGCGGTCAGCTCGGCCCGCCGCGTCCGCACCGGCTCGTCGCCGCGCGCCAGCAGTTCGGCGAGCACGATCTGTTCGAGCACGGGCGAACCGAGGTCCAGCGCGTTGCGCGTCGAGAGCAGCCGCCGCACGACGCCGACCGACGCGCGGATCCAGCCCAGCCGCAGCCCGCCCCAGTGCGACTTGCTGGCCGACCCGACGGTGATCGCCCACTCGCCGGCGAACGCGGCCAGCGGCGGCGGACCGTCCAGCGGATCGCCGTCCAGGTCCAACTCGACCACGGTCTCGTCGACCACCGCCGGCACCTCGGCGCGGCGCAGCACAGAGGCCAGCCGTCGCCGGTCCTCGGCGTCCATCCGCAGACCGGTCGGGTTCTGGAAGTCCACGACGAAGTACGCCAGCCTCGGCGCGCTGGCGCGCAGCGCGGACTCGATGCCGGGCAGGCTCCACCCGCCCTCGCGCATGGACACCCCGACCGGAATGGCGTTGGACAGGCGGACGGCGTCCAGCGCGTTGGGGTAGGTGGGCTGCTCGACGACGACCCGGTCGCCGGGTGAGGTGAACAGCCGCAGCACGAGCGCGAACGCGTTGTGCGCGCCGTTGGTGACCACGATCTGGTCCGGCGTGGTGGGCAGCCCGCGCGCGGCGTACCGCTGGGCGATCTGCTCGCGCAGTTCGGGCAGGCCGTGTTCGACGTACCCGTGGTCGCACAGCTCGGCGGCCAGCCTGAGCTGGGCGGACTCGATGGCGGCACCGAGTCCGGCGACCGCGGCCGGCGCGGCGCGGGCGAGGTCGATCTCGCCGGGTGCCGCGGACACGGCGAACTCACTCGGACCGTCCGGCTGCCCACCGCACCGCGGCACGGTGATCCACGAGCCGGCACCCTGACGGCTGGACACGATGCCGGCCTCGCGCAGCCGGTCCAGCGCCGAGCTGATCATGGTGCGGCTGGCGCCGAGCGCGCCGGCGAGTTCACGTTCGGCGGGCAGTCGGGTGCCGGGCGGCAGCTTCCCGTCGAGCACGAGCAGGCGTACGCCGGCGGCGAGATCGGCGGCACCCGCCCGTGCGCCGCTGGCTCGCCAGGAGCCCAGCAGGGTGGCCATCGCTCGCCCTGACACCCGATCACCTCGCACGGATGGACCAGTCATGTGACCAATTATTCACGATTGGCCCTCGATATGCGGGCCAATCTTTGATCCGATGGCGATGTGGCCCTTTCGAAGACCGTTGACCTGACACCTGTCACCGTCACCGCCAGCCCCACCCGGCGGCTCGTCCAGCTGTTCGCCGGCCTCACGCTGTACGGCGCGAGCATGGGGCTGATGATCCGCTCCACGCTCGGGTTGGATCCGTGGGACGTGCTGCACGAATCGCTGGCCAAGCGCACCGGCCTGTCGTTCGGCACGATCACCGCGATCACCGGCATCGCGGTGCTGCTCGCCTGGCTGCCGCTGCGGCAGCGCCCCGGCATCGGCACGGTGGCCAACGTCGTGGTGATCGCGGTGGCGGTGGACGCCGCGCTGGCCGTCGTCGAGGCGCCGTCCGGCCTGCCCATGCGGATCACCCTGCTCGTGCTCGGCGTGACGCTGAACGGTCTGGCCACCGCGATCTACGTCGGCGCGCGCCTCGGACCCGGCCCGCGCGACGGGCTGATGACCGGGATCTACGCGCGCACCGGCTGGTCCATCCGCCTGGTGCGCACGGCCATCGAGATCACCGTGCTCGGCACCGGCTGGCTGCTCGGCGGCACGGTCGGCATCGGCACCGTGGTGTACGCGCTGGCGATCGGCCCGCTGACCCAACTCTTCCTCCCGCTCGTCGTCTGGCGTGACACGCGAAACCGTTGCCCCGCATGAGAAAGCCCGTCGATCTGGCGCCGGTCACGGTCACCGTCGCTCCGGTTCGCCGGCTGGCCCAACTGCTGTTCGGGCTCGCCCTGTACGGCTCCAGCGCGGCACTCACGATCCGCGCGACACTCGGCCTGAACCCGTGGAACGTGCTGCACGAGGCGATCTCCAAGCGCACGGGTTTGTCGTTTGGCACGGTCGTGGCCATCGTCGGGGTGACGGTGTTGCTCGCGTGGTTGCCACTTCGGCAACGCCCCGGAATCGGCACGGTCGCCAACGTCGTGGTGACCGCGCTCGCCGTGGACGCCACGCTGGCCGTCGTGCCCGCGCCGACTGATCTGGTCGCGCGCGTGGCCCTGCTCGTGGCCGGCGTGACACTCAACGGGCTGGCCGTCGCGATCTACGTCGGCGCGCGCCTCGGGCCTGGCCCGCGCGACGGGCTGATGACCGGAATCCACGCCCGCACAAGGGTTTCCGTGCGCATGGCGCGCACCGCGATCGAGGTCGTCGTGCTCGTCGTCGGGTGGCTGCTCGGCGGCACGGTCGGCGTCGGCACGGTGATCTACGCGCTGGCGATCGGCCCGCTGGCGCAGCTTTTCCTGCCGCGAGTTGCCTGGCGGGACACGCGTGACTAGCTAGGCTGCCCCCATGCTCGACCACCTCGCGATCCAGTGCGCCGACGTGCCGGCCAGCGCCGCGTTCTACGACGTCGAGGCGGTGTGTCACAAGCCGGAATGAGCTGGACGTGCCCTGACTGCGGACGGCGGTTCGGCCGCCGCCGGCAGTCGCATGAATGCGCGCCGGCCATGACGATCGAGGACTACTTCGCCACCGGACCGCCGTTCGAGCGGCCGGTGTTCGAGGCGGTGTTGTCGCACGTGGGCAGCCTCGGGCCGGTGCACGTGGAACCGGTGTCGGTCGGCATCTTTCTCAAGCGCACCAAGACGTTCTGTGAACTGCGGCCGATGGTCCGCTGGGTGGCGTGCGCGCTGAACCTGCCGTCCACCGTGAACTCCCCGCGGTTCGCCAGGCGCATCCGCGCGTCCGGCTCCCGGATGTACAACGTGGTGAACCTGCGCTCGCCGGAGGACGTGGACGACGAGGTGCGCGGCTGGCTCACCGAGGCGTATCTCTTCGCGGAGTAGTGGCCTACTTCCGTAGGTTGACGCACTGCGTCGAGGGATCAGCAATTTCCACGACAAGATCACCAAGGCCATCCAGGACCTACAGGGGTGCTAACTCGCCTGGGCCAGCGTGGACCGAATCCCTTGGTACGTAACACCGTGCGCGGCGAGCACCTCGCTTGCGAGGCCGCCGCGCACGGTGAGCGCGAGCAGTAGATGCTCATCCCCGATGCGCCGGTCACCGAGGTCCTGTGCCTCCCGCAGCGCGCGTTCCAGCACGGCCTTCCCCTCGTCGCCGAACGGCGTGCCGAGCCGCCGGCACCGCCCGCGCACGGTCGACGCGAACGCCCCGGTACCGTGCGACTGCTCGATCCGGTCCACCACCTCGGTGACGTCGATTCCCAACTCCCGCAAGGCATCCGCCTCCGACGTGCTGAGCCCGCCGCGCCGCCGGATCTCCAGACAGGCCACCGCGACGTCGTCACGGGACACGCCGTAGGAGGCCAGCAATCCGGCGCCGACGGTGTCGTGAACGTCGGTCAGCGCGAGCAGCAGGTGCTCGTCGGTGATCGCCGGGGCCTTCTGCCGCTCGGCTTCGCGTACCGCGCCGAGGACCACGGTCCGGGTTGCCTTGGTGAACCTTTCGAACATCATCGCCTCCCGTACTTCTTGTGCACCGCTTGGCGACTCACGCCGAGTTCGTCGGCGATCTCCTGCCAGGACCAGCCCTGCACGCGCGCGCTGCGCACCTGCACTGCTTCCAGTTGTTCCAACAGCTTCCGCAGCGCGGCGACGGCCTTGAGGCCCACTCTCGGGTCACGGTCGCCCGCCGCGGTCGCCAACTCTGTCGCTTGACCCATGCCTGTCAATCTAGGTTGACGCTCCGATTCTGTCAACTCCAGTTGACACCTTTGCCACTTCGGCAAATTCCCGTGCGATCAGCGACTGCTTCGGGTGATGTGGTCGCCATGCCACCAACGCGCCGCCGCGACGCCAGGCCCCCGCAAACCGGCCCCGGCGAGAAGGAGGTCCTGCTCGGCTTCCTCGATTACCTGCGCGCCGCGGTGATCGCCAAGACGCAGGGTGTCCCGGAACCGCAGATCCGCACGCCCGGCGTGGCGTCGGGAACGAACCTGCTCGGCCTCGTCAAGCACCTCACCCACGTCGAACGGCACTGGCTGCTCGGCCATCCGGTCACCGACTGGGAGGCGACCTTCCGCCCGGACCCGAACGAAAGCGCCGAGCAGATTGTCCTCGCCTACCGAGAAACCACGGCCCGCGCGAACGAGGTGATCGCCGCCCACACCGACCTCGCCTCGGCCGGCCCGCGCCCAGGCGGGAAGCGTGGCTCGGCACCGTCCCTGCGCTGGACCCTCACCCACATGATCGAGGAAACCGGCCGCCACGCCGGACACGCCGACATCCTGCGCGAACTCATCGACGGCGCCACCGGACGCTGACTGTCCACATCAGACGGTCCGCTCCGCGTCGATCTGACGGCGGACCATTCGCACCAGCTCATCGAGATGAGTGAGTAGCCGCTGCCACTCGTCAACCGGAACCGACTCAAAATGCGCCCGGTGCGCGAAATCACCGATCAGCAACCGCACCTCGACCAACGCGTGCCCGATGTCGGCCCACTCGGGCACGCCACGGCGAATCATCGAGCCGCCCGCCCCGCCACGTCGACCATGCTCGCGAGCGAACCGGTGATGCGCGGGGCGTCGGTGTGGCCGCCGCCCACGTACAGCGCGGCGTGCCCCGCGTAGACGAACAGGTCGATCTCAGGCGCGGACGGAGTCGCGGCCCGCGAACCCCACAGCTCGACGTCGGCGACCGGACACGCCTCCCACCGCCACGGCACCGGATCATCGGCGAGCGGTCGGAGTTGCGGATACGTGGCAAGCACCCGCTCGAAGCTGATTTGTCTCGCCATCCTGACCACCCCAGTCGTGAAGTTGTCGACCATTGCTAGCTTGCCGCCAAGCTAGGTCGATCCAGCGGTCATCCAGGAGGAATCGTGCGAATTTCACCCGTTGCGCGGCCCGCAACAGGAGGTCAACGATGAGGACACCGAAAGCGCGCGCCCTCGGAGAGTCCTTGCGGGCGGCACGGAAAGAACGCGACATGACGTTGCGCGATCTGGCGAAGTTGATCGAATGCGACCCGGGCCAGATCTCCCGCTGGGAGAACGGGGAGCGTGTCCCGAAGCTTGATCAGGTCGCACGAATCCTCACCAAGCTCGACGTCACCGGCGAGCGCTACGACACGATCGTCAACCTCGCGCATGGCACCGACGACGGTCGCTGGATCGCGATCACCCCGCCTGAGCAACGGGAGCAACTCGTCGCTTTGGTGCACTTCGAACAGTCCGCCACCGCGATCACCGTGGTGAGTCCACTCCTGGTGCCTGGCCTACTGCAGACCCGCGACTACACCCGGGCGATCATGACCAGCACCAATCTGTCGGAAGCCGAAGCATCGTTCAGGGTCGCGCTTCGCATGGGACGCCAAGACATCCTGAACCGCCCCGCCCCTGTGAAGCTCACTGCCTACATCGGCGAGGCCGTGTTCAAACAGCGCATCGGAACTCCGCAGACCATGCACGAGCAGATGCGTCACATCCTCAACATGGCCACACAGTCCAATGTGGACGTTCGCGTTATGCCCTTCGACAGCGGCTGGCACCCAGGCCTGGAGACCCTGTTCGTGATCATGGAATCAGCCGCCAATCCGACGATCGTCAACGTCGAACTCCGCGCCCAGGCGATGTTCATGCACGAGAAGCACGACGTCGCGATATATCGCGAGGCTCTCGCCCACGTCGACCAAATTGCATTGTCTCCCAACGACTCCACCACGTTGGTTGCCGAGTACACGGACCAATGGAGGGACCGCGTATGACGGGGTGCTCCCCGGCGTCAGTGAGTCGTGGTGACCCTCTCGTCAGTAGGGTGGTGGGTCTGGTCGGCGATGGGTTCGGCCCGGACAGCGACTTCGTGTCCCAATGGGCTGCGGGTGATCACGGTGTCGGGTTCGGGTTGTTCGACCTGCCAGCCGGGCTTCTCCTTGCACAGGTTGTGGCGCTCGCAGCGCGGGTTCAGATTGCACAAGCAAGTTCTGCCGTGGTCGGCGTGGCGGAGGGTGTGATCGATCTGGCACCGTGTGGCCGGCCTGTCACACCCGGGGTGAGTACATCGGCGGAACCGCAATCGCACATTCTCAGCCATCGCCGCCGGCGGATACCGCTTCCGCCCCACATCAGTGATCATCCCGCTCGCCGGATCATAGAGAATTCGCCGCCAGGTCGATTTCTCGTCGGCCGCGAGTTCCCGCACGACTTGCGCGGGGAGTATGTCGACGCCGAAGAGTTCCCCCGGCTTGTCGTCCACACCCAACAGCGTGGTGTGCGGCACGTCACCCACACAATCGTCTTGATGTGCGACGGGTTCTCCCCGCAGAAGTGCTCCATCGCGCTGTCGAACCGCAAATTGTCCAGGCTGCGCGCGTCACCCTGCTGCTTCAACCGGCGGGCGTGTTGGTCGATCCGCACATACGCCGGATACAACTGCTCCACCGGCCCCCGGATGCCGAGGAAGGCCTCCCCGTCCTCGTCCTGCTTGAAGGTGACACACCGGTCTTTGCGGCGCGCCAGGCGGCGTTGTTCGGCGCCGTCGGGGTCGACCTTGTTCACCCAGTAGCGCACCTTGCGCTGAAACGGGGTGTAGTAGTCCGGCGCATCCGCCAACACAGCGGCTTCCACCTGGGCGGCGTGCTCATCCGACAGTGGCCGGGTGACCTCATACATCGCCCGCGCCTTCGCCCAATCAATCACACCCCGCCCGAGCGCGGACAGGGTCTGGGCGAGCAGCCGAACCTCATCAGCGCACAACGCGGCTTTGTCTCGCTGAACGTTTTCCAGCTCCGCGACCGTGCTCGCCTCATCCGGCGTAAACGGCCCATCCGACCAATCGAACTCAGGCTCGCCAAATACCCGAGGCGCGGTTGCGAGAACCGCGTCCCAAGACATTTCCTCACCTATTACCAACACACTACAATTCTACCGGACTATCCACGAAAATGGCGTCCCCCATTCCGGCGGCAAGCTGGTCACCCTGACACCCCCACGGAGAACAACCACAAGAGGGCGACCAGCGCGGCAGCCCAAAACGCACAAAGCGCACTAATTCAAGAAAGATCACCCGAGTCGGCGATCAGCATGAGCATCCCAGACACCAGTCGCGGCGGTTTTGTGAGCATATTCCGCGAAGTCGCGGGGCGGCCGGCCGAGAATGCGCTCGACGGTGTCGGTCACCGTGGCCCTGCGGCCGTCGAAGACCTCGACCATCAGGCCGGCCAGTTGCGTCGCATACTCGGCCGGCACGCCTCGCCTGGTCAGCGATGAGACGAACTGCTCGGGCGTGACCGACAGATAACGAACCTCCCTGCGGGTCACCCTCGCTATCTCGCCGACGGCATCGGCGAAGGTGAGCAGTCGTGGTCCGGTCACGTCGTGGATCCGGCCGGCATGGCCGTTCTCGGTCAGCGCCGCGACGGCGACATCCGCGATGTCCTCCGCGTCAGTGAACGGTTCCGCGACGTCGCCAGCCGGAAGTGCGACCACACCGGCCCGGACCAGTTCTACGAGGAACGCCTCGCTGAAGTTCTGCGTGATGAACCCCGCCCGCACGATGGTCCACTCCGCACCCGAGTCCCGCACCGCCCGTTCGCACCGCTCGGCCTCGTCCGCACCGCGGTCGGCAAGCAGGACGAGGCGCCGGACGCCGCACGCCACTGCCAGGTCCGCGAAGGAACCCACGGTCCTGGCCGCGCCGGGGAACGCCGCATCAGGGTAGAAGGCCACGTAAGCCGCGTCCATGCCTCGTAGCGCGGGTGCCCACGTGGTGTCGTCCTGCCAGTCGAAAGGCGGGTCAGCACGCCGTGAGCCAACCCGTACCGGCATGTCACGCGCTACGAGCCCAGCCACGACCCGACGTCCGGTCTTGCCGGTCCCCGCGAGGACCAACGTTGTTGGCGCAGTCACTGTCATGATCCACAGTCCACCGGAATGCCGGGCTACGGGCCATGGTCGAGGCTCGCAGGTCCATAATGGCGCGTCTTACACTGCGCCGGTGGACCCCTTGTCGATTTTGCTCGACGGAGCCAGGGCCAGGGGTGCGTTCGTGCTGCGGACCGTCCAGAACCCACCCTGGTCGGTGCAGGTGCGAGACAGGGCGCCGCTCAACGTAGTGGCCATCCTGCGCGGGACGCCTTGGGTTGTGCCCAGTACCGGCGATGCGGTACGACTCGACGTTGGTGATATCGCGATGATGCGCGGCCCGGACGCGTTCACCTTCGCCGATGATCCCCGCACTCCGATCCAGGTGGTCGTTCAGCCCGGCCCCCGACGGACGACCCCAGCCGGCGTGGACCTGCCCGAGGCCGCGGACGCGAGTGTGCGCACCTGGGCCAACGGCATGCGAACCCGCGATGACGGCCCGGACGGCTCGTCGGTGCTGCTGATCGGCAAGTACCGGCGACCAGGCGAGATCGCCATGCGACTGCTCAGCGCGTTGCCTCCCCTTCTGGTCATCCCCAGGGCCGCCCACGGCGAATCCGCGGTGGTGTCGCTACTCGCCGAGGAGACCGTGCGAAACGAGCCGGGCCAAGATCTCGTGCTCGAACGACTTCTGGATCTCCTGCTAGTCACCATCCTCCGCGCACGGTTCATCAGGCCAGATGCCGATGCGCCGGCCTGGTATCGAGCCAACGGGGATCCCGTCGTCGGCCCCGTCCTGCGACTCATGCACGGCCACCCGGACCATCCGTGGACGGTGGCCGCGCTCGCCGGGCGGACCGGGGTGTCCCGAGCGACGTTGGCCCGCCGCTTCACTGACCTCGTCGGCACGCCACCAATGGCATATCTCACCGAGTGGCGAATCGACCTGGCCGCCGATCTCCTCAAAGAGTCGGACGCCACAATTGACTCCATAGCCCGTCAGGTTGGTTATGGCAGCGCATTCGCGTTCAGCGCCGCTTTCAAACGAGCCCGCAGGATCAGTCCACAACGCCACCGCGACCGGATGTGACCGCCCGGTCCTGGAGCGCGGGCATCGAGTCATTTGCCGGGCGCTCTAAGAAGACCGAAGAACACCAGAGCCGCGCACCCCCACCTCCACCGGAAAGCGCACAAACCCCCGAATCGAAGCAGAAGGCCGCAACACCGGAGTACCCACAGGACGCAGATCAGGAAAACGCTCCGCCAAAGCCCGCAACGCGATCTCCCCCTCGATCCGAGCCAGCTGCGCACCGAGGCAGTAGTGCACCCCACTCGAGAACGCGAAATGCTCCGGCCCACCTTCACGCGTGATGTCGAATCGATCAGGCTCCGGGTACACCGAAGAATCCCGATTCGCGGTCGCGAGCATCGTGAGCACCGGCGTGTCAGCAGGCAGACGCTCGCCGGCCAGCTCCACCTCGGTCTGGCTCACCCGGCCGGTGATCGGCACCGGCGGCTCGTACCGCAGCGTCTCCTCGACCGCACCCGCCGCCAGCTCCGGTCGTTCGCGCAGCAAAGCCCACTGCGCGGGGTTGCGCCCGAGGTGGAACACCGCGTTCCCGATCAGATTCACGGTGGTCTCGAAGCCAGCGATCAGCAACAACTGACACGTGGAGAGCAGCTCGTCGGCGGTGATCTTGTCGCCGTCGACGGCCTGCACCAGCACGCTGATCACATCGTTTCCCGGATCAACCCTTCGCTGCGCCATCAATTCGCTGAACAAATCGTTCAGCGCGGCGATCGCCTTCTCCAGGTCCACCTGCTGCCGCGCGGTGAGCTGACCGTCCAGCGCCTGACCGGCGAGCTTGCCGTAGTCGGCGAACCGCGCGCGGCTGTCCTCCGGAATGCCCAGCAGCTCGCTGATCACCGTGATCGGCAGCGGCGTGGCGAAGTCGGACATCAGGTCGAACGGCCCGTCGATCTTGTCGAGCAGCCGCCCGGTGGTCTCCTCGATCCTCGGCCGGTACTCGTTGATCAGCTTCGGGCGGAACGCCGGCGCGACGAGGCGGCGCAGCTTGCCGTGGTCCGGCGGGTCGAGTTCGAGCAGCGACGGCACCGAGCCGACCGGGATCATCTGCTCCTCGGTGAGCCGGCCCGCCGAGTCCCGCACGCCGAAACCCGGACCGCGCAGCACCCGAGCGCACAGCTCGTGCGACGACACCGCCGTGTATCCCATCCGGCTGCGATATACCGGCCCCCGATCCCGAATCGCGCGATAGACCGGCCACGGATCCGGCGGCGCCAGGTAGAGCTTCGCCATCTGATCGCCGAGTGTCGCCAGCGTGCGGGTGGCGGCGCGGGTGGCGAATCCCTTTATGGCGTTCGTGACAGTGGACATGACCCCTCCTCGATTGACTCCTCCTGTGCCCGGACCTCGATGTGCCGCAGTCCGGGAGCGATCGCGGCGTAGCCGGCCGACACCAGGCAGCCGGCGCCGATCAGCGCGTAGGTCACCGCCGCCCCGACGCCGTCCACCAGCGCGCCGGCGAACGCGGCGCCGAGCGGCGCGGCGAGCAGCGCGAGCGAGGTGACGGTGCCGATCACCCGTCCGCGCAGGCGTTCCGGCGTCTTCTCCTGCATGATCACCGCGGTGATCGGGTTCACCGGGGCGGCGCCGATCCCGACGGCGGCGGCCAGCACGGCCCGCCCGAGGGTGCCGTCCAGCAACGCGAACGCGGCCAGGCCGACTCCGGTCAGCGCGAGCGCCCACCACAGCACCGGGCGGCGGCGCAGCCGGGGCGCGACGAATCCGTAGCCGACCGCGCCGGCGATCCCGCCGACCGCGAACATGGCCGCGATCAGGCCGAGGTCCCCCGGCCGGCCGGCACGCTGCAATTCGATGGTGAGCACCGTGGTCAGTGGTGCCACGAACAACACCAGCATCATCAGCGTGATCGCGGTTGCGCGCAGTTCCGCCTTGCGCAGCACGAATCGAAGACCTTCGACCACGGCGCGGCCGTAGGGCTCGTGCACGCTGTCGTCCCGTACCTGCGCGGGAATCGTGGTCGCGGTGAGCACCGCCGCGGCGAGGAACATCGCCACGGTCGCCCACAGCGTGTTGGCCGCGCCGACGGTGGCGATCAGCACGCCCGCCAGACCCGGAGCGGCCACGCCGCCGAAGCCGTCCACCGCCTCGCCCCACGCGTTGACCCGCTCCAGCGGCACGCGGGAGTGCTGCGCGACGTCGGGGCGCAGCGACTCGCGGGCGGCCATTCCCGGTCCGTCGAACACCGCGCCGAGTGCCACCAGCAGGGCGATCAGCCCCGCGGTCAGCCCGACGGCACGGTCCAGCAGCGGCACCGCGGCCACCGCCGCCGCGCTGAGCAGATCGGCTCCGATGCTCAGCCTGCGCCGCCCCCAGCGGTCGATCAACGCGCCGCCGAGCAACGCGGACACGGCCATCGGGAGCAGCGAGGCGGCCGCGATCAGACCGGCCAGCGCCGGGCTGCCGGTGCGCTCCATGACCAACCACGGGATCGCGATCTGGACGATCGTGTTGCCCGTGATCGACAGGCCGGCCGCGCCGAGCAGACCCGCGACCGGGACGGTGCGCGCCATGGTCAGTCCTGCTCGGCGCCGAGGCCGCGCAGCAGCGTCGTGACCACCAGGTCCGGTGCGTCCAGCGGCGCCAACCGACCCTTCACGATCGCCTCCCACGCGCTGTAGATCAGGCCGTTGAAGGTGAGCGTGAACCACCAGACGCGGGTGTCCGCGCGGAAGATCCCCGCCTGCTGACCGCGCCGGATCAGCTCGTCGGTCTCCTCGTCGAGGGCCTCGAGCCGGGCCATCAGCTCCGCGTCGAGGTCCAGCGACGGCTGGCGCACCAGGAACTCGATCCGCGATCCCAGCGGGATGGCCGCCGTGACAAGCCGGCGCAGCGCGTCGACCACCTGCTCGCCCGGCACATCCAGTTCGGCCTCGGCGACCGCCTTCTCCACCCGGTCCACCGCGTCGTGCGCGACCGCGACCAGCATCTCCTGGCGGGTCGGAAAGCGGTTGGTCAACGTGGTGCGGCCGACCCCCGCGGCCGTGGCGACGTCGGACATGGACGCGGACGGATTGGCCAGCAGCACCTCAGTCGCGACATCGAGGATCGACGCGCTCGTGCGCGCAGCCTTACCCACTTCCGGACTACTCATGCCCAAAACTGTACAACAGTGTCCCGTTTTGTGCACGCGAAGACCGAACTCATCCAGATGGCGGCACCGATCTTTCGACCACCCTCACTACCCTCGCTATATGTAATCAGACGGTTACCAAAAGAGAGGTCTTGTGGCCAGATCAGATACCTACGTCAGTCCGCTGCCGTTGATGCGCATCAGCTCCGGTCTCTGGGCCGCTCGGACCATGGCGGTCGCGCACGAGTTCGGCGTCTTCGAACACGCCCGCGCCGGATCCGGTGTCACGGTGGCCGAGTTCGCGAACACGGCGGGATCGACGCACGCCCGGCCGAGTTGCTGCTGACCGCGTGCGCCGGGCTGGACCTGCTCCAGGTCACCGCCGACGGGCGGTACGAGAACACGCCGCCGAGGAGTACCTGGTCGCGGAGAAGCCGGACTACTTCGGCGGGATCGTTCGGGTCTTCGATCAGCACTGTGCGCCCGGTTGGATGCGGCTGGAGGACGCGCTGCGCACCAACGCGCCGACCACCTGGGATCCCGACACCCAGGTGTCGCTGTTCGACAACCTCGATCCCGCGTTCGTCGGCGACTTCTGGGCAGGCATGTTCTCCATGTCCACCTGGACCGCGCGGGTCGTGGCGAGCAGCGTCGACTTCACCGGCACCCGGCGGTTCCTGGACGTCGGTGGCGGCGGCACACCGTACGGAATCGTTCTCTGCCAACAGAATCCCGAGTTGCGGGCGACCGTGTACGACCTCCCCCAGGCGTGCGAGTTCGCGCGCGGAAAGATCACCGAAGCCGGACTGGGGGACCGCATCGAGGTGGTCGAGGGAGACTTCTTCGTGGACGCCGCGCTACCCGGCGGTCACGACACGATCCTGCTGTCGATGATCCTGCACGACTGGGCCGAGCCCGAATGCCGGGCGATCCTGGACAAGTGCTGGCGGGCGCTACCCCCTGGCGGACGGCTGATGATCAGCGAGCTGCTGGTCGACGACACCAAGGACGGTCCGGTCGACGCGGCGCTGATGAGCATCCACATGCTGGTGGAGACGTTCGGCCGCAACTACACCGAGAGTGAGTACACCCGCTGGCTCACCGACACCGGGTTCGACAAGATCCACACGATCCGGTTCGAGGCGCTCAGCGCCAACGGCGTGGTGATCGGCACGAAAGCCTGACCTCAGGTGTTCACCCGAACGCCCCGGCCGAGTGCGGTGAGGGTGAACCCGGCACGCCTCGGCACGTCGGGGTCGAGCAGGTTGCGGGTGTCCACCACGACCGGCCGCCGCATCACGCCGGCCATCCGCGCCCAGTCCAGCGAGCGGAACTCGGGCCACTCGGTGAGCACCACCAGCGCGTCGGCGTCCTTGCCGGCCAGGTACACGTCGTCCACCACGCTGAGCAATCCCGGCGCCGGATTGGTCGCGCCGGCCGCGAACGACGGGTCGTAGGCGACCAGCTCCGCACCGGCCTGCCGGAGCAACGCGGCGACGGCCAGTGCCGGGGAGTCGCGCACGTCGTCGGTACCCGCCTTGAAGGTGAGCCCGAGTACGCCGATCCGGTGGTGTGACAGGGATCCGCCGCGTTTGCCGGTGACGGCCAGCCGCACCTTGTCCACCATGCGCTGCCGCTGTCGCACGTTCGTGTCGATGGTGGCGCGCAACAGACGGAACTCGAAGTCCGCGGCGTCGGCCACCTGCAACATCGCGTGCGTGTCCTTGGGCAGGCACGAGCCGCCCCACCCCGGGCCGGGCGACAGGAACGCGGTACCGATCCGCCGGTCGTAGCCCATCCCCTCGGTCACGTCGTCCACGTTGGCGTCCAGCCGCTCGCACAGCTCGGCGATCGCGTTGACATAGGACAACTTCATCGCCAGGAAGCAGTTCGCCGCGTACTTGACCAACTCGGCGCTGGCCGCGTCGGTCAACACCGTCGGCGCGCCGAGCCGGGCGTAGAGCGCGGCCACCCGCTCGGCCGCGTCCTGCTTGTCGCAGCCGACCACGATCCGGTCCGGGTTCAGGAAATCCCGTACCGCCGAGCCCTCGCGCAGGAACTCCGGATTGCTCACCACCGCCACGTCGTCCCGGTCGAGCAACTCCGCGGTGCGCGAGGCCGTGCCGACCGGCACCGTCGACTTGTTCACCACCACCGCACCCGGCGGCAGCAGGTGACCGACCTCCTCGATCACCGACTCCACGATGCTCAGGTCCGCGACTCCGCCGACACCCATCGGCGTTGGCACACAAAGGAAAACGACCTCCGCGCCACCGTCCACAGTGTTGGTGCCTCCGGTGCCGGCGGGCGCGGAAGACACCGCGTCCTTCGCGCCGACCACGAACGACAGCCGCCCGGCCGCCATGCCCTCGGCGATCAGCTCGGGCAGGCCGGGCTCCAGAATGTCCACCACTCCCCTGGACAGCGCCTCGATCTTGGCCGCGTCCACGTCCGCGCACACGACCCGGTGACCGAGCGACGCGAGACACGCGCCAGTGGTCACCCCCACGTAACCGGTACCCACCACCGCGATCCGCCGTGCGAACATCAGACCCCCTCACCCACCGAGTCGACCGAGTTGCCGTCCTCGGACGGCAGCTTGCGCAGTGCGGCGAACGCGCTCAGCGTGCGCTCGCCGCGAAGATCGATCAGCCGGTGCCCGTACCGGTCGCGCTGCCGAACCGGCACCTCGGTGGACCGGTCGCGCCGGTCCATCTCCGGCCACACCAGGTCGATCGCCGACTTGTAGCCGGTCAGCTCGTCGTAGGTGCCGACGTAGGCGCGCGCCTGCGGCCGCCAGTCCAAATCCTGCTCGGCGCGCCTGCGCCCGGACGCGCCGAGCCGCGCGCGCCGGCCCGGATCGTCGAGCAGATCCACCACCGCGTCGGCGAATCCGTCCACGTCACCCGGCTCCACGTACACCGCGCAGTCCCCGGCGGACACCACCGTCTCGGTCAGCCGGTACGCCACCACGGGCAACGCGTAGGCCATGTACTCCATCGTCTTGTTCATCGTGGACACGTCGTTGAGCGGGCTCAACGGGTCCGGCGACAGCCCGAGCGACGCGGTGGACAGGTACTCGGTGATCTGGTCCGGCCCGACCCGGCCGGTGAACTCGACCACGTCGTCCAGCCCGAGGTCGGTGCACAGGGTTTGTAGGTCTTCAAGACAGTCGCCGAACCCGAGCATCGCGAACCCGACGTCGTCGCGGCCGTACAGGTGCACGATCCGGTCGGCCACCTGGAGCACGCCGTCCACCCCGTCCTGCGGCCCCATCACGCCGAGGTACACGACCAGGTGCCGGCGGCCGCGGCGCAGCTCGTCCACCGCCTCGATCGGGCGCATGATCGAGGTGTCCGGGCCGGAGCGCACGACCGTGGTCCGCGCCCTGGGCACGCCGCCGCGCTCCACGGCGATCCGCTGGTAGGACGTGTTGGTCGAGATCACCCGATCGGCGGTGCGGAAAGTCTTGCGCTCCAACCACTTCAACGCGGCGAGCTGGGCGCGTGCCGGCAGGCTCGCCGGCTCGCCGAACCGGGAGCGGAACACCTCGGGGTTGAGGTCGTGATGGTCGAACACGAAGCGCACACCGCGCGGCCGCCACAGCCGGGCCAGCGCCCAGTAGGTGTCCGGCGGGTTGCACGCCTGGATCACGTCGAACCGCCTGCGGCGCCACACTTTCCGGCTCAGCCTGGCGGTGCGCGCCCAGCAGTACGCGAACTCCCACGCGTAGCCGAGCGCGCCGGCGGCCTGTCGCGGCGGCGCGTACTTGTACAGGTGTACGCCGTCGAGCAGCTCGTAGTCAGGGTCTCCCGGCCCTTTCGGGCAGATCACGGACACCTCGTAACCCGCGGCGGCCAGCGCCTGACATTCCAACCAGACCCGGCGGTCCAACGGAACCGGCAGGTTCTGCACGATGATCAATACATGTGGAGGACGACTCACCCCGGGCCCCTTCTAAGACGACGTCGCACGACGCAGTTGCAGCCCGACGCAGACGTATTCGCTTGCCTCCCCTCTGTGGTTACCGAGAAGTCGGAAAAAGAGGCCGGACGGGGAGAAGATTCCCCGCCACTCGCGGAAGTGGTTGCCAGGCAACCGAAAACACGGTCGGTAACGGCTACGGGCGGGCGCTCGATCTACCGGGCACTGACGCTGTCGCCGGGGAGTGCCGGCGCGTCGCGGCATGCGTGGAGGGCTCACGATGAAGCGACCGTTGGCCGTCGTGGTGGTGACCTACAACAGCGCGGCGGTGATCGAGGACTGTCTCGCCGCACTGCCGGACGCGTTGGGCGATGTGGGTGACACCCGTGTGATCGTGGTGGACAACGACTCCACCGACGACACCGTGAAGGTGGCCAAGACCTACCCCGTGAGGGTGATCGAGCGCGGCTCCAACGACGGGTTCGCCGCCGGGGTGAACGCGGGCATCGACGCTGCCACAGCCGCCGCCGACGGCTGCGACGTGCTCGTGCTCAACGCGGACATCCGGCTCGCCCCCGGCTCGGTCGCCACGCTGCGCGACAGTCTGACCCGCAGCCCGGCGGGCATCGCCGTACCCCGGCTGGTCGGCCCGGACGGCGAGTTGCACCCGTCGCTGCGCCGAACACCCACGGTGCCCAGGGTGCTCGGCGAGGCGCTGCTCGGCGGTACCCGCGCCGGCCGGCTGGGCGTCGGCGAGCTGATGATCGGGCCGCGCGCCTACGCGAAGGCGCGGCTGGTCGACTGGGCCAGCGGTGCCGCGTGGCTGATCAGCCGCGAGTGCCTGGACGTGGCCGGCCGGCTGGACGAGCGGTACCTGCTGTACTCCGAGGAGACCGACTACATGCTGCGGGCCACCGCCGCCAGTTTCCCGGTGCGCTACGAGCCGGACGCCGTGGCGACGCACCTCGGCGGCGAGGTGCAGTCGTCAAGTCCACTGTGGACATTGCTCACCGCGAACCGGGTGCGGCTGCACCGGGAGCGGCACGGGCGGCTGGCCGGCGTGCTGATGCGGCTGGCACTGATACTCAACGAGGCGCTGCGCTCGGTGCGCGGCACGCCGGTCGACGTGGCCCGCCACCGGGCGGCGCTGCGCGGGCTGATCCGCCTGCGCCGGTGGCCGAAACCGTTGTACGACAAAGACAACCCGCCGTACGTGTGCTTCTCCGCGCAGGACTGGTGGTACCACAACCAGGCGCACTCGGACTTCCAGTTGCTGCGCCGGGTGGCCGAGACGCGCACCGTGCTGCTGGTCAACTCGATCGGCCTGCGTATGCCGCTGCCCGGCCGCAGCACCCAGTTCGCCCGCCGCGTGCTGCGCAAGGCGCGCAGCGTGGCCAAGCTCGTGCGCACCCCGGTACCCGAACTGCCGCGCTTCCACGTGATGACGCCACTGGTGCTCCCGTTCTACGGGAAACCGTTGCTGCGCAAGGCGAACGCGGTCCTGGTACGCGCGCAGGTGAAGGCCGTGAGCCGGGCGCTCGGCATCCGCGAGCCGGTCGTCGTGGTGACCATCCCGACCGCGTGGGACGTGGTCGCGCCGATGCGCAGGCGGTCACTGGTGTTCAACCGGTCCGATCGGCACTCCGCGTTCCCCGAGTCGGACGAGCCGACGATCCGCGCGCTGGAGGACTCCCTGCTGCGCGAGTCCGATCACGTGCTCTACGTCAGCCGGGCACTGCAGCACGACGAGTCCGAGGCCACCGGCGAGCGGGCGCACTTCCTGGACCACGGCGTGGATCTGGACCACTTCCGGCGCCGCACCCAGCGGCAGATCCCGCGCGATCTGGCCGAGGTGCCGGGTCTGAAGATCGGGTTCTTCGGCAGCCTGGACGACTACCTGGTGGACTTCGACCTCCTCGAACGGGTGGCCGCCGAGATCCCCGAGGCGTCGCTGGTGCTCATCGGCGACGCCACCTGCTCGATGGAGCGATTCGACAAGTACCCGAACGTGCACTGGCTCGGATTCCGTCCGTACGAACGGATTCCGGCGTACGGGTCCGGCTTCGACGTGGCACTGATGCCGTGGCTGTCCAACGAGTGGATCACCCACGCGAACCCGATCAAGATGAAGGAGTACCTCGCGCTCGGGCTCGCCGTGGTGAGCACCGACTTCCCCGAGGTGGCCAGGTACCGCGAGGTGATCAGGGTGGCGGGCGACCACGCCAGGTTCGTCGAACTGATCCGCGACTCGCTGGCCGACGGCGGCCCGCGCACCCCGGAGCTGCGCCGGGTCGAGGTCGCCGACGCCTCGTGGGACTCGCGCGCGGCCGCGCTGATGGCGCTGGCCGAACGACCGGACCGGCCATGTGCGGAATAGCGGGCATCCGGTACTTCGACGGGCGGCACGTCGACCCGGAATCGTTGTCCGCCATGGCCAAACGACTGCACCACCGGGGGCCGGACGATCTCGGCTGCTATGCCGACGGGGCGGTCGGCCTCGCGCACACCCGGCTGTCGATCATCGACCTGGGCGGCTCGCG
The DNA here is from genome assembly GCF_004216555.1 of Herbihabitans rhizosphaerae. GTDB lineage: Bacteria > Actinomycetota > Actinomycetes > Mycobacteriales > Pseudonocardiaceae > Herbihabitans > Herbihabitans rhizosphaerae. The sequence goes on from NZ_SGWQ01000001.1 coordinate 521,952, forward strand.
GCAGCCGATGACCGGTGCCGTCGGAGCGCACCACCTGGTGTTCAACGGCGAGATCCTGAACTACCGCGAGCTGCGCGCGAGCACGCCGTACCCGTACCGCACCAGCGGCGACACCGAGGTGCTGCTCGCGATGTACGAGCGGTTCGGCGCCGAGGGCGTGACCCGGCTGCGCGGGCAGTTCGCCTACGCGTTGCACGACGACGAGACCGGCGAGACGCACCTGGTGCGCGACCGGCTCGGGATCCTGCCGCTGTACTACTACGCCGACGCGGGCATGATCGCGTTCGCCTCGGAGATCAAGGCGCTGCTGCCGGTGATCCCATCGTCCACTGTGGACACCGACAGCCTGCACGACTATCTGGCGCACCGGTCGGTGCCGGCGCCGTTCACGATGATCACCGGAGTGCGCAAGCTGCCGCCCGGTCACCGCCTCGTGGTCACCGCCGAGGGCCGGGTGCACGTACGGCCCTACTGGGCGATCGACCCGGTGCGCCGCCGGACGCACGTCGCGCCCGAGGACGCGGTTCGCCTGGTGCGCAACGCTTTGCGCGATTCGATCGCCGAGGCGCTGATCGCCGACGTTCCGGTCGGGGCGTACCTGTCCGGCGGCGTCGACTCCAGCCTGATCACCGCGATGGTGGCCGAGCACCGGGCCGGCGCCGGGGTGTCCACCTACTCCGCCGGGTTCGGCGACTCGCGGGTGGACGAGACCGAGTGGGCGCGCCGGGTGGCCGCGGTGGTCGGCAGCGATCACCACGAGGTGCTGGTCTCGCCGGACGACTTCCGCGACTCGTGGGCGGCACTGTCCTGGCACCGCGACGCGCCGCTGTCCGAGCCGGCCGACGTCGCGGTGTTCCGGCTGGCCGAACTGGCCCGGCGGGACGTGAAGGTGGTGCTGTCCGGCGAGGGCAGCGACGAGCTGTTCGGCGGGTACCCGAAGCACCGGTACTCGGCGGCCACCCGCTGGGCCGGTGCGCTGCCGGCGGTGCTGCGCGGCCCGCTGCTGCGCCGGGTCGAGCGGGCACTGCCGGCCCGCGGCGCGCGACTGGGCATCGCGTTGCGCGCACTCGCCGAACGGACGGCGGCGGAACGTATGCGGGCCTGGTTCGCGCCGTTCGCCTCGGCCGACCGGGCGGCGCTGCTCGGCCCGGCAGTGCGGGAAACCCTGACACCGTACGAGAACGGGCGCGGTGACGCGCTGCGCAGGATGCTCTACGCGGACGCGCACACCTGGCTCGCGGACAACCTGCTGGAGCGCGGCGACCGGATGTCCATGGCCGCGTCGCTGGAACTGCGCCCGCCGTTCCTGGACCACCGGCTGGTGGAGTTGGCCTTCCGGCTGCCCAGCGACGTGAAGGTGCGCGGCGGCACGACCAAGTGGGTGGTCAAGGAGGTGGCCCGCCGGTACCTGCCGGACTCGGTGGTGGACCGCCCGAAGTCCGGCTTCCGGGTGCCGTTGGACGCGTGGTTCCGGCACGGGCTGCGCGACATGGCCAACGACCTGCTCACCGGCCCGTCGTCCTTCGTGGCGTCCACAATGGACCGTGATGTGGTGCGGAACCTGCTGGCGGACCACGATTCCGGCGCGCGTGACGAGCAGTCCCGGTTGTGGACACTGCTCTCGCTGGAAATGTGGCACCGGGAGCTGGTCGCCCGCAGGGACCGGACCTAGCCATGTACGTCGCCTCGGTCCGCCCGGCTCGATCGTCCACAGTGGATCCTTCCGCTGGGGACGGCCGGGTGCGCCGGCAACTGCCCGGCACGGTGTTCGCGCTCGGCACGGTCAGCCTGCTCACCGACATCTCCGCCGAGATGATCACCGCGTTCATGCCGGTGTACCTGCTGTTCGGCCTGCAGATGAGCTACCTCGCGTTCGGCGTGCTGGACGGGATCTACACCGGGGCCACGGCGCTCCTGCGGCTCGCCGGCGGATACGTGGCCGACCGCTCCCGCCGGCACAAGGCGGTCGCGGTCGCCGGGTACGGCCTGTCCGCGGTGACCAAGCTGGTGTTCCCGATGGTCGGCGCGTCCGCCGCGGGTATCGGCGGGGTGCTGGCCGCCGACCGGGCCGGCAAGGGCCTGCGCACCGCCCCGCGCGACGCGATGATCTCGCTGGCCACCCCGGCCGACCAGCTCGGCACGGCGTTCGGCGTGCACCGCACCATGGACACGATCGGCGCGCTGCTCGGCCCGCTGGCCACGTTCGCGATCCTGGCCTGGCTCACCATGAGTCCCGAGCCGGTGTTCGTGATCAGCTTCTGCTTCGCCCTGCTCGGGCTGATCGTGCTGGTGTTCTTCGTGCGCCAGCCGACGCCCGCGACCACGCCCGCCGAACGGGTCGGCGTGCGCGCGTGGGCGTCGCTGTGGCGTGACCGCCGGCTGCGCGGCACGGTGATCGCCGCCGCCGTACTGGGCTTGGCCAGCATGTCCGACGCGTTCGTTTTCGTTGTGCTGCAACGGGTTTCCGGCGTATCACACTGGTGGCTGCCGCTGCTGCCACTGGGCACCGCGCTGGTGTTCCTGGCCGCCGCCACCCCGGTCGGAATGCTGGCCGATCGGCTGGACCGTGTTGGTGAGCCCTCGGTCGATGGGCTTCGTGATCGAGATGGCCATCTGACAAGGCGGAGGATAAGGCTCGTACTGGACCGTACTCGCCTTGTCCGACAACGCCGCCAGGGGCCATCTCGGCGCGAAGACCGCGACCATGGGGTCCACCAACCCGGTCGGGGCCGGTGGAAGGTGTTCTTCGCCGGGCACGTGGCGCTGCTCGGCGCGTACCTGCTGCTGCTCGGCCCGTTCGGCGGGCTGCCGCTGGTGCTCGCCACGCTCGCGTTGCACGGTCTGTTCTACGCGGCCACCGACGGCGTGCTGATGGCGCACGGCGCGACGCTGGTGCCGGCGCGGCTGCGGGCGAGCGGGCTGTCGATCGTCCAAACCGGACAGGCGGTGGCGCGCCTGGGGTCCTCGATCCTGTTCGGACTGATGTTGCAGTACGTCGGGTTCGGCACCGCCATGGCCGTGGCGATCGCCGGACTCGTGGTGGCGCTGGCGGCGGTGGTCTGGCTGGTGCGGACGTGATCCGGCACCGCGTCGCCGTCGGCGTCATCGCGATCGTCGCGGTGGTGCTGTTCGGGATCGGGTACGTGGTGTGGACGATGTCCGACCGCGACGCGGCGGCCGCTCCCGGCACGGCAAGCGGACACGCGTTCTCGTTCGTGGACTTCGCCGACGGCCGCACCCGGGTCGACCGGCTCGGCCCGGACGGCGCGCGATCGGTGGGATCCCTTCGCTGCCAACGGTTCTACTCCGCCGGTGGCACCAGCGTGTGCCTGCGGCTGTCCGGTGTGGGGCCGAGCTACTCGGCCGACGTGCTGGACGCGGGCGGCACGGTCGTGCGCAGCGTGCCGCTGCCCGGGGTGCCCAGCAGGGTGCGGGTGTCCGCGTCCGGGAAGATCGTGTCCTGGACGGTGTTCGTCACCGGTGACTCGTACCTCGCGCCCGGCGGGTTCTCCACCAGGACGGGGTATCTGGACCTGCGCACCGGCACGCTGGTCGAGTCGCTGGAGGACTTCTCGTCCATTGTGGACGGTCGGCCGGAGCGGCGGGTGGACTTCAACTACTGGGGTATGACGGTCTCCTCCGACGATCGCACGTTCTACGCCACACTCGGCTCCGGGCAGCAGAACTGGCTCGTGCGCGGGGATCTGGCGACTCGCTCGGTGACCACGATCCGGCCGGGCGTGGAGTGCCCGTCGTTGTCTCCGGACGGCACCCGGATCGCGTTCAAGCAGCGCGGCGGGCGGCTCGGCGCGTGGCAGCTCAACGTGCTGGATCTGCGCTCTGGCAACGTGATCACGCTGCCGGGGACCGGCGGAGTGGACGATCAGGCGGCGTGGCTGGACGACCGTACGCTGGCGTATGCCAAGGTGCCACAGGCCTCCGCGCCGGCGATCTACACCTCGCCCGCGGACGGGTCCGGCGAGCCGCGCTTGGTGATCGGCTCAGCGGCGTCGCCGTCGCCGGGCTGATCGCGCCGCATGCGAACCACCTTGCGATCGAGGTCCACGCCCATGGCCGGCGGCGCTCCGGAGGAGTCCTCCTCCTTGATGATCTCCATCGAGTCGCGGTAGTCCAACTCGATCCGCTTGGAGCCGTTGAACATCGCGGTGACTTCGTTGACGTAGGTCGCCGACAGCGGCGTGCCCCTCTGTTTGGCACGCCGCTTGCGCAGGAGTTCGACGCTGCCGACGCCCACGAACATCAGCAGGCTGCCGACGATGCCCGTCGCGATGATCGCCGCCCACATCTTCACGACACGCCAACGCTCGGCCACGCGCGGTCGTTCCCGCGCACGAGAAGACCCGCACGTGGTCCGGGCGAGGGCGCCGTCCACGTGCGGGTCTCCTCTTCGGAGCTGCCCTGCATCAGCTCCTTGTCCGACTCGACGACCCCAGCGTCGGGTCGGGGTTGGTCTCGGCCACTTCCGCGGCCGAGCGTCTATTTCACTTCGACCGTCTTGCCCTCCAGCGTTACATCCACCGTGGCGGATCCGCTGGCCAGCACGAGCTTCACCTTCTCGCCCGGTGTGCGCGCCCGCACGGCGGCCACCAGCGCATCCGAGGTATCGATCTTGCGCTCGTTGAACTGGGTCACCACGTCGCCCGCCTTGAGACCGGCCTTCTCGCCCGGCCCGCCCGGCGTGACCTCGGCGATCTGCGCGCCGCCCTGCGGGCTGTCCGTCACCTTCGCGCCGAGGAAGGTCTGCGTCGCCTTGCCGGTCTTCACGATGCCGTCCGCGGTGCGCCGCGCCTGGTCGATCGGGATCGAGAAGCCGATGCCGACCGAGCCGCCCTGCTGCCCGGACCCGGAGGACTCCCTCGGGCTGTAGATCGCCGAGTTGATCCCGACCACCCGGCCCTGCATGTCCACCAGCGGCCCGCCGGAGTTGCCGTGGTTGATCGACGCGTCGGTCTGGATCGCGTCCATCACCGTGGCCTGGTCGCCGTTGCTGCCGCCGGCCCGCGTCGGGCGGTGCAGCGAGCTGACGATGCCGGAGGTGACCGTGCCGGCCAGGCCGAACGGCGAGCCGACCGCCACCACGGCCTGGCCCACCTTGAGGCTGTCCGACCGGCCCAACTCGGCCGCCTTCAACCCGGAAACGCCCTGCGCCTTGATCACCGCGACGTCGGACTCCGGGTCACGGCCGACGATCGTCGCCTGCGCCGTCTTGCCGTCCTGGAACTGCACCGCGATCTGGCCACCGTCCGCGCCGCCCTCGACCACGTGGTTGTTCGTGACGATCAAGCCGTCCTGGCTGATCACGAAGCCCGAGCCGCCACTGCCGCTGGACTGGCCGCTGCGCACCTGGATCTGCACGACGCTCGGCAGCACCTTCTCCGCCACCGCCTCGATGGTCCCCGGCGGCGACGCGGCCGTCTGGCTCGCCGGCGGCGCCGGCGCGGTCGTGTCCAGTGACGTGGAGCTGGCGGCGGCCGGCTTGTCCGAGTCCGCCGCGAGGTACCCGCCGACCGCGCCCGCGCCACCCCCGACGAGCAGCGCGAGCACCGTCATCCCCGTCACCAGACCGGAGGCGCCCCGACGCCCCGGCTCGGTCTGCCCCGACGAATGAGGCGGCAGCGTCTGTGTGGCCGGCGGGGCGGCGCTCTGCGCGCTGTGTGTCTGTGCGCCGTGAGTCTGTGCGCCGTGGGTCTGGCCGGGCCCGTAGCCGGGGCCCGAGGACGAGCCGGCACCGAACGCCGAGCCGAACAGGACCTGCTCCTGCTGAGGCGCCTGCGGTGCGTGCTGCGGCACCTCGCCCTGCTGCGCGTGACCCTGCTGCGCACCTGCCGCCGACCACGGGCTCGGCGGAGTCGGCTCGCCGTGCTGCTGTTCAGGCTTGTTCTCGGTCATGTCACCACCTTGACGGGCTGGCCTGAGATCTCGCTGAGACCATGCTGTGGGTTGCCCACCAGATTAGCCAGGTACACCTGGAAGGCGAATCGTGAACAACGCCCCGCCCTCCGGAGCGCGTCCGGCGTACACCACGCCGCCGTGCCGCTCCACCGCCTGCTTGACGATCGCCAGCCCGAGACCGGAGCCGGGCATCGTGCGCGACTCCTGGGATCGGTAGAACCGGTCGAACACCTTCGGCAGGTCCTCGTCGCGAATGCCCGGCCCGCCGTCGGCGACCTCGAGCATGGTCGAGCCGTCGCCGGCCGAACGCAGCGTCACCCGGACCGTGCCGCCGGACGGGCTGAACTTCACCGCGTTGTCCAACAGGTTCAGCACCGCGCGCTCCAGGCTGATCGAGTCGCCCTGCAGCGCCCACGGCTCCAGTGACACCGCGAAGTCCACATCGGAGGCGCGGCGCCGGGCGCGGTCCAGCGCCTGCTCGACCACCTCGACCAGCTCCACCCGCCGGTACTCGGTCGGGCGGGCGTCCTCGCGCGCGAGGTCGACCAGGTCGCCGATCAACTGGGTCAGCTCGTCCATCTGCGCCCGCAGGTCCTCGCGGATGTCCCGCTTGTCCGTGGCCGACAGCGGCGGCGCGCCCGGCTGCTCGGCGGCCAGCAGCAACTCCAGGTTGGTGCGCAACGAGGTCAGCGGCGTGCGCAGCTCGTGCCCGGCGTCGGCGACCAGCCGCCGCTGGCGCTCCTGCGACTCGGAGACCGCGCCCAGCATCGTGTTGAAGCTCTGTGACAGGCGGGCCAGCTCGTCGTCGCCGGACACCGGGATCGGGCGCAGGTCACCCGTTCGCGCCACCCGTTCGGTGGCCGAGGTGAGTCGTTGCACCGGGCTCAGGCCACCCCTGGCGACCGCGGCGCCGGCCAACGCGGCCACCACGATCCCCGCGCCGCCGATCAGGATCAGCACCACGGCCAGCTTCTCCAGCGCGTCCCTGGTCGGGCCGAGCGGCTGCGCGATCACCAGCGCTTGGCCGACGTCCCAGCGCACGGCGAGCACCCGGCTGTCGGTCGCCGTGTCGGTGCGGATGTTGTCCTGCTGCGTGCCGCGAGCCACGCCGCGCTCCGCGTTGCCGATCGGCGGGGACTTGCCGATCGTTCTCAGCCGTCCGCTGCGCACGTCGAGCAGGCCGAACTGCACGTCGGCGAGCGCCACGAACGCGGTCGGGATCTGTCCCTCGGGAAAGTTCAGCACCGTGCCCTGCTGGGCGAGTGCCGCCTCCGCGCGCTGGCGCATGTTGTCGTCGAGCTGGCCGTACATGCTGTTGTAGACGGTGAAGAAGGCACCGATCGACACCAGGGCCACCGCGCCGGCCACGCACATCGCCGTCAGCAGGGTCACCCGCTTGCTCAGCGAGATCCGCCGCGGCGCACGAGCCGGCGCCGGCAACGGCGCTGGCTCCTGGGTCACGGTGGCGTCTCCCGCAGCACGTAGCCGACACCGCGGACGGTGTGCAGCAGGCGCGGCTCACCGCCCGCCTCGGTCTTGCGGCGCAGATATCCGACGTACACCTCCAGCGCGTTGCCGGACGTCGGGAAGTCGTAGCCCCAGACCTCCTCCAGGATCCGCCCCCGGGTGAGCACCTGCTTCGGGTGGCTCAGCAGCAGCTCCAGCAGCGCGAACTCGGTGCGGGTCAGGCTGATCTCGCGATCGCCCCTGCGCACCTCGCGGGTGCCGGGATCCAGCGTCAGGTCGGCGAAGGCCAGCGGCGGCGCGGTGGTCTCGGCGATCTCGTTGGCCGCACGGCGCAGCAGCGCGCGGAGTCTGGCCAGCAACTCCTCCAGCGCGAACGGCTTGGGCAGGTAGTCGTCGGCACCCGCGTCCAGCCCGGCGACCCGGTCGGACACGGTGTCCCGCGCGGTGAGCACCAGGATCGGCAGGTCGTCGCCGATCCCACGCAGCCGGCGGCACACCTCGAGACCGTCCAGCCTCGGCATCATCACGTCGAGCACCATGGCATCCGGGCGCGCGGCGGTGACCGTGTCCAGCGCCTGGGCGCCGTCGCTGGCCAGTTCGACCTGGTAACCGTTGAACTGCAGCGACCGGCGAAGCGACTCGCGCACGGCACGGTCGTCATCGACAACGAGGATCCGCATGGGCACAGTGTTACTCCCGGTTCTGAGATCCGCCTGAGAGATCGCCCAAACCACGGGCGACCGGGGCGTTCCAGCGCCGCCACAGCGCGATCAGCCGCACCGCCACGACCAGCGCGGCACCGGCCACCGTGACCGGCACGGCCGGCCAGTGCAGTTGGTGGCCGAGCCACACGATCACCGCCCCGGCCAGCGACGCCAGCGCGTAGATCTCCCGGCGCAGCACCAGCGGAATCTCCCTGAGCAGCAGATCGCGCAGCGCGCCGCCGCCGATGCCGGTGGTCATGCCGATCAGGCAGGCGGTGTAGCCGGGCGCACCGTGCGCGAGCGCGGTGGCGGTGCCGGACACGGTGAACAGGCCCAGCCCGATCGCGTCGGCCAGCAGCACCGCCCGGCGCAGGCGCGCCACCTGCGGGTGGAAGGCGAACACGATGAGCGCGGTGGCGGTGGGCACCACCAGGTACGGCCAGCCGCGCAGGGTCGTGGGAGGGTGCACGCCGAGCAGCACGTCCCGGATGATCCCGCCGCCGAGTGCGGTGGTCAGCCCGAGCACCACCACGCCGAACACGTCCAGCCGGGCGCGCACGGCGGCCAGCGCACCGGACGCGGCGAACACCGCGAGGCCGGCGTGTTCGAGGACGACGAGCAGCACGAGCGCCGACATTACTGCGACGATCGCCCGTTCGCCGTAGTGTGCGTGATCGCACCGTGGGTGTTCGGTCGCTGCCCCGGCGTAAAAATACGTACTGCACTCATACGATCCCGCATTGTTCGCCGGCCCCGACACGCACAAAGTAGATGTGGGCACGGCTCTCGCGGTTCGTTCCCCGCTCTGCCCCGACGCAACCCTGCTAACCCTGCCAGAACCGCGAGGCCCGGGCTCCACCGTTTCGCATCAGCCAGTTGGCATACCCCTCTCGGAGGTAAATCGATGCTGTCCGCATTAGCTGCTGCCGGTGTGGCTTTGGCCATGATCACTGCGCCTCAAGCAGCTCCCAGTGACAATCCGCCAACCGACAGAATCACCATCGACGTCGTCACCGTGAATGGTTCCGGCTGCCCAGCCGGAACGACCGCGGTCGCGGTGTCGTCGGACAACACCGCGTTCACCGTGACCTACAGCGACTACACCGCTCAGGTCGGCGATGGCGCGGCACCGACGGATATGCGCAAGAACTGTCAGCTCGCGCTGCGCCTGCACATTCCGCAGGGCTTCACCTACGCGATCGCGCAGGCCGACTACCGCGGCTTCGCACACCTCGCGAGCGGTGCCGAGGGCCTGCAGCAGGCGAGCTACTACATTCAGGGAACGTCGCCGACGCATTACGTCAAGAACCCGGTCGGCGGTCCGTACAGCGACAACTGGCAGTTCACCGACAAGACCGACATGGCTGAACTCGTCTATGCGCCGTGCGGCGAAGAGCGCAATCTCAACGTGAACACCGAGCTGCGCGTTTACAAGGGCGATTCCGGTAACGCCAGTAGCTTCATGTCGATGGACTCTACGGACGCCGGAGTCAGCACCAAGTACCACTTCCACTGGAAGAAGTGCCCGTAGTCCAGACGCCCTAACCCTGCAAGACAGGCGCGGCCACCGGCCCCCGGCCAGGGGTCGGTAGCCGCACCTTCACACCTTTAGGCGTTCTGCCAAAGGCTTTCTTCACTATCCGATATGCCACGGTGTTCTCACCTGCACCTATAACGCCGTGACATGCCCCGATATATCGGAGGTAATCCATGCTCACCACGATTGCTGCCGCTTTTCTCACGGCAGCTATGGCCACCGCTCCTGCCGGCGGCTACGGTGGACCGCATTTTCCTGATCCACCTGCCGACAAGATCGTCATCGATGTCGTGACCGTGAATGGTTCTGGTTGCCCTGAGGGTTCCGCGGCTGTGGCCGTGAGCGAGGACAACACGAAATTCACCGTCACGTACAGCAAGTACCTCGCCCAGGTCGGCAAGGGCTCAACTCCGACGGATTTCCGGAAGAATTGCCAGCTCAACCTGGTGGTGCACGTCCCACAGGGATTCACGTACGCCATCGCGTCGACCGACTACCGGGGCTACGCGAACATTCAGCCCGGTGCGAACTTCTTGGTCAAGGCGAGCTACTACTTCCAGGGTATGTCGGACACGATCCCGAAGTCCGAGACCTTCAAGGGCCCACTCGACGACAACTGGCAGGCCACGCACAAGATTCCGGTCGACCAGGTCGTCTACAAGCCCTGTGGCGAAGAGCGCAACTTCAACATCAATACCGAATTGCGGGTCAACGCCGGCACCTCGGATCCAGCCACGACGACCAGCTTCGTCACGATGGACTCGACCGATGCCGATTACAAGACCGAATACCACTTCAGCTGGAAGGAATGCCCGGAGAGGTAACCGGGTAGCGAGTTGATCCAGAAATCAGGAGCCATCAGGCAATAGACGCGACGGTGGCATGGCCCTTTCGGTGCGACACCGGAAGGGCCATGCGCGCGCCTAGAAAGCGTCCGCCATCCGTGGTGCTCGCGGTGCGCCGGTGAGCGCGTCGAGCACCGTGGCGGCGTTCACGTCACCGTCGAGCAAACCGGCCCGGCGCAGTGTCGCGGTGTCGGTCGCGCCGGCGAACCAGGCGCCGAGAGCCCGTGCGTGCAACCGCACGGCACCACTTCCGCCACCCTCACACCGCACCGCGTCACCCTCGACGGTGATGCGATGCCGTCCCGCCTGCCACGGTGCGTGCTCGTCCACCACCTCGATGTCCACAGTGGACGGTCGGAGCCCACCGGCGAGCGGCCAGCCGCGCGCGGCGATCGCGGCCGGCAGATCGACCACCCTGAGCATCCACGGATGCGCCTCGACCTGGTGGTGCGTCGGCAGATCCAGCAGAAGCCCGTCCACCAGCGGATCGACCATACGCAGCCGTACGGTGTCCAGCAGGCCGGCCCAACTACCGAGCTGCCGCAGCAGCAGCCGTGCGGTGTCCGCGTCGTCGGCGATCAGGTCGCGCACGATCAACTCGTCGCCGTCCGGCCGCTCGGCGGTCAGGTATCCGCTGAGCTCGCCGTCCCGCTCGACCACGGTCACCACGTCGAACTCGAGCACCCGATCCACCCGGAACGGCGCGCTCGCCCTGTCCAGCATTCCGTCCACAGTGGACGCGACGCGCAGATAGGCGGCGTGCAGCGCGTCCAGGTCGGAGCGCTCCGCCGGCCGCACGTCCAGCGCGGTCGACGGACGGGGAACCGTTGCCAGCAAACGGGTTTCGAGTATCACCGAGGTCTGCGCGCCGGCCTGCTCCCAGCCTCGGGAGCGGTACAGCGGTGGTGCCGAGGGGTACAGCGCGGACACGCATTGCCCGGCTTCGCGCATCACCGGCAGCGCCGCGTCCACCATCGCCGACGCGACACCGCGACCGCGCGCCGACGGCTCGACGGCGACGCTCGCGACGCCGCCCATCGGCACCGGGCGCCCGCCGAAGAACTGGCGGTAGTCCCAGATCGACAGCGCACCGGGCAGCCGTCCGCCGTCCTCGGCGACCAGGGTGACGCGCCCTTTGGGCTCCTCCAGGTCCGTGACCGCTGGGTCGCGCGAGCCGCCGAAACCCAAGCGCCGCAACCGATACGCGGCCTCGGCCTCGTCGGCGCGAACCGGGCGGACGATCACTCGACAACCTCGGCGGTGAACATCGAGACGAGCTCCATGCCACCGATCTCGGTGAGGTTCGCGCCCGCCGCCGTCCACTCGTCGGTGCCGAAGGCGATCTTCATGGCGTCCTTCGACTCGAAGTACAGCTCGGCCAGCAGGTAGGGCTGGGTGTCGCCGAGGAAGCCCGGCACGACCGTACGCGTCACCTTCGCGATCTCCTGCCGGACGAGCCCGGGAGTCTGGTCGATCAGCGGGTAGTGCGTTTCGAAGTACTTCTTCTCGAAGTCCTCCACGTCCTCCGGCATCCGGTACAGCGCGACGTACTTGATCATGTGACGCCTCTCCTCGCGGCAGCTCCCGAACCGTTATAGCGCAGGATGGTGAACACTGGTTGTGTGCGAATCATCCTGCTGCGTCACGCCGAGAGCCTGGGCAACGTCGACGAACTGGCCTACTGCCGCATCCCGGACCACTCGCTCCCGCTCACCGACAAGGGCGAGCGGCAGGCGCGGGCGGCGGGGCTGAAAGTCGGCGCGCTGATCGAATCCGACCCGGTCGCGGCCTATGTGAGCCCGTACGTGCGCACCCAGCGCACCCTGGACCTGCTCGGTCTCGACGACATGATCATCAGACGGGTGGCCGAGCCGCGGCTGCGCGAGCAAGACTGGGGAAACCTGCAGGATCCCGAGGAGCAGCAGACACAGAAGCGCAAGCGGCACGAGTTCGGGCCGTTCTTCTACCGGCTGGCGCACGGCGAGTCGGGCGCGGACGTGGACGACCGGGTGGCCGCGTTCCTCAGCGAGCTGGAACTGCGCATGGCCGCCGAGCCGCATCATCCGCAGACGGTGCTGGTCGTGTCCCACGGTCTGACCATGCGACTGCTGTGCCGCCGGATGTTCTCCTGGTCGGTCGAGCTGTTCGAATCGCTGCGCAACCCGGAGCACTGCGAGATCCACGTGCTGGAGGGCAACGGCTCCCAGTGGCACCTCGACCGGCCGTTCAAACAGTGGCGCGACTCCCCCGACGGCAGCACCCAAGCCAGCGCCGAGTGACCGGACTCCAACGGCCCAAAATGCGGACCCGATTCACGTTTTGCGTACTTTAGCGGTCTAAAGTACGCAAAACATGAATCGAACGATCGCTAAGTTTCGGACACAGGCGCGGTCGTGTGGGCGTGACCCCTAAGCCGTCTAACTGGCGTTAGGCGTGCGCCCCAGGCGATTCTCACCGGCCCTATTGCGGCTGGGTTCCCGGTCTCATTCCGCCGGGCAGCGTCGAGCGCTCACCCTGGCGATTCCCCGCCAGCCCCATTGCGGCGTCGATGTCCGGGTCAGAGCAGGCCTCGGCGGTAGGCCTTGACCAGGCGGCGCGGCACCATGAGCTTGCGGCCGTCCAGCGTGGTGACCGGGACCAGGTCGGGCGCGGTCGCCTTCCACTGGGCGCGGCGGCTGCGGGTGTTGGCACGGGACATTTTCCGCTTCGGGACGGCCATCAGCGCTTGCCCTTCCTGGCCCGGTCGCCGTAGCGGCGGTGGAACTTCTCCACCCGGCCGGCGGTGTCCACCAGCCGCTGGTTGCCCGTCCAGAACGGGTGCGAGTCGGAGGTCACGTCGACGGTGATCAACGGGTAGGTGTTGCCGTCGCTCCACTCGATGGTCGTGTCCGAGGTGGCCGTCGAGCGGGTCAGGAACGCCGTCCCGGTGGAGGCGTCCCGGAACACGACCGGGTGGTAGTCGGGGTGAATGTTCGCCTTCACGCGTCGTCCCTTCCTGTGCGATCGGTGATGTTGGTCGACAGCGGGTCGTCGTCGGATTCCCTTGTGTCGCAAGGGTCCTGGTGCCAGCTGCCGAAGGGATCGGGGTAGCCGCGCCAGGCCGTCTCACCCTCAGCGAGCTCGTCGTCGGTCAGCAGGGCCGCACGCAGCGTGGCGGTGATCTGCTCGGGCTCGGCGAGGTGCGAGACGATCACCAACTCCTGGATGCGGTCGCCGTAGTACGGATCCCAGTCCAGTGACGCCTTGGCCACCCGCTCCGGATCCGCGTGCCGCCACGCGTCCTCGGACACCGCGGCGAGCCACGCCCCAGCATGGCCGACCCGCAGGCCCCCGCCGGCCGACTCCAGCCACAGCGCCACATCCGGCTGACTCGCCACCCACATCCGCCCACGGGTGCGCACCACGCCGTCGAGCAGCGCGTCGATCGACTGGTGCAGGCGCTCGGGATGGAACGGCCGCCGGTCGCGGAACACCGTCACCGCGACGCCGCAGTCCGGCTCCAGCGGCGGCTCGCCGCGCAGCAGCGGCCCGTGCGCGTCGTCGATCCGGCCGCGGCGGGCGAACTCCGGCACCCGCCCGAGCAGGGTCGACGCGTCCACAGTGGACAGTCGAGCGCGCGGCGCGGCCGGGGCGAGGCGGTCAAGCACCGCACCGGTTCGCGCGGCGTCCCATGTGGACGGCGCGGCACCGGTCAGCAGCACGACGTCGGCGAACTCCACCTGGCCCACCGCGACCTGCGCGATCGAGCGGTCGTCGTCCGGCGAGGCACCAAGCCCCCGCTCGGCGAGCTCGGCGTCCCCGGTCGCGTCGGCGAGCCAGCTCGACTCGTCCACCACGGTCAGCACACCATCCACTGTGGACAGATCGGTGATGGTGGAGTCGCCGACGACGACGTGGTCCAGCGCCCAGCAGACCGCCTCCGGCTCCAGCGACGGGTCGAGGTGCACGACGATCCGGCGCACGCCGTCTGCGGCGATCAGCTTGCGCAGCAACGGAAGCAGGTCCTCGCGCAGCGTGCACGACACGCAGCCGTGGGCCAGTTCCAGCACGGTGGTCATGTCGTGCGAACCGTGCCGCAGGCGGCGGCGCACCACGCCGTGCGAGATCTCGCGCAGGTCGTGGTGCACCACCACGGTCCCCGGCTCGGCGCGCGACAACTCGGTCGCCAGTGTGTCCGTCCCCGCTCGCGGCAGCCCGGCCACGAGCACCAGCGACGTTGGTCGATCCGTCGACACGAGCACTCCAATCGACAACGATTTCCATTTGAGTCACCTCGACGGTACCCTGCCGACGGCAGTAAATGAAAACGGGTGTCGTTTCAAGGAGGTCTCGTGTCCGCGATCTGCCAGGTCACCGGGCGAAAGCCGAGCTTCGGCAAGCAGGTGTCCCACTCACATCGGCGCACGTCGCGCAGGTGGAACCCGAACGTGCAGCGGCGGCGGTACTGGCTGCCGGCCGAGGGGCGGTGGATCACCCTGACCGTGTCCGCCAAGGGCATCAAGACGATCGACAAGCGCGGCATCGAGTCGGTCGTCGCCGAGCTGCGCGCACGGGGGGAGAAGTTCTGATGGCGCGCAACGACGTCCGGCCGATCATCAAGCTCCGCTCCACCGCCGGCACCGGATACACGTACGTGACCAGGAAGAACCGGCGCAACGACCCGGATCGCATGGTGCTGCGCAAGTTCGACCCGATCGCGCGCAAGCACGTGGAGTTCAAGGAGGAACGCTGATGGCGAAGAAGTCCAAGATCGCCAAGAACGACCAGCGGCGGGAGATCGTCGCGCGGTACGCCGAGCGGCGGGCCGAGCTGAAGGAGATCATCCGCAAGCCGGCGACCACCGAGGAGGAGCGCGAACGGGCGCGCGCCGAGCTGTCCAGGCAGCCGCGCGACGCCAGTGCCACCCGGGTGCGCAACCGCGACACCGCCGACGGTCGCCCGCGCGCCTACTACCGCGCGTTCGGGCTCTCCCGGATCCGACTGCGCGAGATGGCCCACAACGGCGAGTTGCCCGGCGTCAACAAGTCGAGCTGGTGAGGACCATGCGACCGAACACGACGCGGAAGCCGTTGCGCCGCAAGAAGAACCTGCTCGCCGTGGAAGGCATCGAGGTGGTCGACTGGAAGGACGTGCCGCTGCTGCGCAAGTTCATCTCCGACCGGGGCAAGATCCGCTCACGCCGGGTCACCGGCCTCACGGTGCAACAACAGAAGCAGGTCGCCACCGCGATCAAGAACGCCCGCGAGATGGCCCTGCTCCCCTACCCCGGCCCCGCCAGCCGCTGACTTTCCCGTACTTTCGCGGGCTAAAGTACGCACGCATACCGGCCGTCCTACGTCAAATCCGCCATCCACAGGGCACCGACCTGGGCGTTCTCATATCCTGAGACGATCGCGGCGCGAAAGTGGGGGACTTTAGCGGGCTAAAGTCCCCCACGCCATAAAAGTGCTGGTCAGGCGATGAGGCCGCCGCGGTAGGCGACGAGCGCGGCCTGCACGCGGTTCACCGCGCCGATCTTGCCGAGGACGGCGGACACGTAACCCTTCACGGTCGCCTCGGACAGGTGCAGCGCGTTGCCGATCTCCGCGTTGGACAGGCCCTGGCCGATCAACCCGACGACCTCGCGCTCCCGGTCGGACAGCGACTCGAGCAGCCGGCGCGCGGGCTCGGCGGCGCGCTCGCCGTCGGCCACCGCGGTGACCAGTCGCGCGGCCACACCCGGGTCGAGCACCGCACCGCCACGGGCCAGATCGCGGACGGCCTTCACCAGCTGCGCGGGCTCGGTGTCCTTGAGCAGGAAGCCGTTCGCGCCGATGCGCAGCGCCTCCTGAACGTACTCGTCGACGTCGAACGTGGTGAGCATGGCGATCGCGGGCGGCTCCGGCAGCGCGCGCAGCCTGCGCAGCGCCACCAGCCCGTCGGCCGAGCGCATGCGGATGTCGAGCAGCGCGACGTGCGGACGATGCTGACGGGCCAACTCGGCCACGTGCAGACCATCGTCGGCCTCGGCGACGACCTCGATGTCGTCCGCACTGGACAGGATCGTGCGTAGACCGGAGCGGACGAGGTCCTCGTCGTCCGCGAGCAACACCTTGATCACCGAAAACGCCTCCCGACTGGGCGTTGTCCTACTCCCGACTGTGCCGCACGCGGTTCGCGCACTATCGCTCTCAACCACTCGGACGTCGGTTGTTCACCTGTTCGGGGCAGCACGACCCCGATCAGTCAGAGCGACCACCAACGGATCGTAACTCGCCAAGGGTGAGGAACGCGACATTCTTCCGTCGGTCCGTTCCATTGAGAGAGAAAGTGCCGGGGATCACACGTTCGGCGGAACGGTTTGTGGCGAGAGCGCACTTTAGCGCAACGCTCTTTCCACCAGGTCCGCGACGCGCGCGTTACAGGGCTCAAGCACCTTCACACGGACAGTGACCGACCGGCATAATTCGGCGAGGCCGGTCGGAGGTGAAGGTGGAGTTTCGGATCCTGGGGCCGGTCGAGGCGGCCGTCGAGGGCAGACGGTTGCCGATCAGCGGACGTCAGGAGCGGTTGCTCGCCCTGCTGCTCGCCGAATCCGGCCAAGTCGCGACGCTCGACCGGGTCATCGAGACACTCTGGGACACCGAGCCGCCGGCCACCGCCAAACAGCAGGTGCACACGACGGTCGGCAAGCTGCGCCGGGTCCTCGCCGACGCCGGGGCGGCCGGCCTCGTGGTCACCGTCGGCACCGGTTACCAGCTGCGCGCCGAGGACGAGCAGGTCGACGCGCGCTGGTTCGACCGGCTGCTCGCCGAGGCCGACGCCGAGGCACGCGCCGGCCGGCTGGGCGCGGCGGCCGGCACCCTGCGATCGGCCCTGCGGCTGTGGCACGGCAAGGCGCTCAGCGGCCTGAGCGGCACCGTGCTGCAGAGCATGGCCGCGGCGCTGGACGAACGCCGGCTCACCGCGATCGAGCGCTATGCCGACCTGCTGCTGACCACCGGCGCCGCCGCCGAACTGGTCGGTGAGCTGCGCGCCTGGGCGATCCAGCACCCGCTGCGCGAGCGGCTGCGCGCCCAACTGATGCTCGCGCTGTACCGGTCCGGGCAGCAGGCCGAGGCGCTGACCGTCTTCGACCACACCCGGCGGCTGCTGGCCGACGAGCTCGGCGTGGACCCCGGACCGGAGCTGCGCCGGCTGCACGAGCAGATCCTGCGCAACTCGCGCGAGCTGGAGATCCCCGGGTCGGGCGCGGACACCGCCCCGCTGCCCATCCAGCCGCCGCCGAACACCGTCGACGAGCCGGCCGAGGAGCCGGTCCGCCCGTGTTCGCTGCCCTACGACATCGGCGACTTCACCGGCCGGGACTCCGAGCTGGAGGGCCTGCTCGCGATGGCGACCGACGTCGCGGCCGACGCCACGCTGGTCACCACGATCGACGGCATGGCCGGCGTCGGCAAGACCAGCCTCGCGATCCACGCCGCGCACCGGCTCAGCCACCGCTACCCCGACGGCCAGATGTTCATCGACCTGCGCGGGCACACCATCGGCCACCGCCCGCTCGATCCGGCCACCGCGCTGGACATGCTGCTGCGGTCGGTCGGCGTGCCGGCCGCACAGATCCCGAACGGCGTGGACGAGCGCGCGGCGCGCTGGCGCAGCGAGCTGGCCGGCAAGCGGACGCTGATCCTGTTGGACAACGCCGACGACGTCGACCAGGTGCGGCCGCTGCTGCCGGGCGCGCCGGGCTGCATGGCGATCGTCACCAGCCGCAAGCGCCTTGTCGACCTGGACGGCGCTGGGTCGCTGTCGCTTGACGTGCTGTCCGGGGCGCACGCGTCGCACCTGTTCGGCCGGATCACCGGACCGGAGCGGGTGATCACCGAGCCGGACGCGGTGTCCGAGGTGGTCGAGCTCTGCGGGCGGCTGCCCGTCGCGCTGCGCATCGCGGCCGCCCGGCTGCGCCACCGTCCGTCGTGGACGGTCGGCTATCTGGTGGACCGGCTGCGCGACAGCATGCGCCGCCTGGCCGAGCTGTCCACCGGCGATCGCAGTGTCGCCGGCATCTTCACGTTGTCCTACCAGCATCTCGGCGAGAGCCAGCGCAGGATGTTCCGGCTGCTCGGGCTGCACCCGGGCGCGGACGTGGACGCGCACGCGGCGGCCGCGCTCACCGGCCTGCGGGTGGCCGAGGCGGAGGCACTGCTGGAGGGCCTGCTCGACCACCACCTGCTGGAGCAGTACACGCCGGGCCGCTACACCTTCCACGATCTGCTGCGCCAGCACGCGCGGGCGACCGCGGAGGCCGAGGAGTCGGCCGAGGCACGGCGGCTGGCGATCCACCGGCTGCTCGACTACTACCTGCTGACCGCGACCGCCGCGGCCGAGGCGATCAACCCGCACGGCTCGCAGGCGCCGCCGTCGGTGCGGTACACGCCCGCCGACCCGACGCCGGTGCGCGACTACGCGACCGCGATGACCTGGCTGGACACCGAGCAGCACAACCTGCGAGCGGTGATCGACCACGCCGAGGCCGGTGGCTGGGCGGCGCACGCGTGGAAGCTGCCGTTCGCGCTGTGGCGGTTCTACGAGCTGCGCAGCAACCTGGACGACTGGCTGGGCATCTACCAGCGCGCGCTGAAGACCACCAAGGACCTGGACGACCTCGTCGGTCAGGCGTCGATCCACAATCGGATCGGAATAATCTGCAGAAGGCGTGGAAAATATTCCGAGGCGCTGATGCACTATCGCCGGAGCCTTACGTTATATCGGGAATTGGGCGACCATTTCGCGGTACGCCGGCCATTGCACAACATCGCGGTGATCTACCAGTTCCTCGGCCAACACTCGGATGCGATCGACCATTTCCGGCAGGTACTCGCGCTGGATCGGGAATTCGAGGACCGGCACGGCGAGGCGGTCACCTGTTCCAATCTCGGCGGCAGCCTGGCCAAGCTCGGCCGGCACGCGGAGGCGTTGCGCGAGTTGACCCACGCGCTGTCGCTGGTGCGCGACATCGACGACCGGTATCGCGAGGCGCTCATCCGCGAGGACCTCGGAAACGTGCACGAGAAGCTCGGCCACCACACCACGGCGATGGAGTACCACCGGCGCGCGCTGCGGCTGCACCAGGACAGCGGGAATCGGCTCGGCGAGGCCAGCTCGCTGACGAACATGGGAAACGTCTTCCGCCTCACCGGTGAATTCGGCGCGGCACTCGCGCGACACACCAGGGCGCTGGAGATCGCCCGCGACTTCGGCGGCCGTGAGGTGGAGTGCGTCATCCTGAACAACATCGGCGCGGCGCACCGCTCGGACGGTGATTTCGCGGAGGGTCTGGAATGGCACCGCCGCGCGCTCACGATGGCGCGGGACATCGGGTTCCGCGCCGAGGAGGCCAAGGCACTCGACGGGCTGGCGCACGCGCTGTCGATATCCGGCGACGCGGCGGTGGCGCACACCTACTGGTCCTCGGCGCTGGAGATGTACACCGCGATGGGTGTGCCCGAGGCCGAGGACGTCCGCCGCGCGATGGATGGGCTCGCGGTTCGCCGAGGCTGATCAATAACCAACGGCCTCGACACGCAAGGCCTATGCGTGCCGAGGCCGCTGGTCCCCCTTCCGGAAAACGCGGGCTCACCCGTGCGAACAGCCTTGCCCTGGCCGCTATCAGTCCGCTCTCCGTCCGCTATCACCCGCGAGTAGCGCGCTGACCTGCGCCGACGGTGCGCCTAATTCTGTTAACGATTTTCGTGCTGGAGCGATGAAACCGAACAGGGGTCACCGGCATCCAAGGCGTGTCGGAACCGGATGATCCGGGGGTAAGTCAGCACACGGGGGTAAACCATGTCCGTCCGAATCAGCACCATGCAGACCGAGCGGCTCAACCATCGGGCGCTCGCGATGCTCCGCGCGGTCGTCGCGGGGCGAGCGCAACTGAGCTGCGGCAGCGAGCCCGACCTGTTCATCGACGGGCTCGCCTGCTGTGACCAGTTCACCGCGCACACGTTGGCCAGCGAAGGGCTCGTGGCGCCCGCGGTCGACGGCACGTTCGGCCAGCGGGTCCCGGCGGTCGTGACCGCCGCCGGCCGCGCCGCCATCGCGTCCAGCGCGGCCTGACGCCTAGCCCGATCGGCTGCGCATCAACGCGTCGAGGCCGTCGAGGACCCGACCGAGCCCGAACTCGAAGTCGTAGTCCTCCTCGGGCTCGACGAACACACCGTTCTCGGCCTCGTCGAACACACCGGCGTCCACGGCGGCACGGACGGCGGGAAACCGCTCCTCGTCGGTCAGCGTGCGCAACCACCGGCTGTAGGAGCGGAGCAGGTGCTGCAGGTACGGACCGGTTCGCGCGGCATCCTGCAGGTCGGCGAACAGCGCGACGTCGGAGCGCACGAGCGCGCTGAGCAGCAGGACCGTCGACACCTTCTCGCCCTCCTCGAGCGGCGTCCCGGTGAGCGCGCGCAGCGCTGCCTCCATCCACATGATCTGGTTCGGCGTGATCGGCGGCCCGCTGATCGGCACCCGGACGAGCCACGGGTGCCGCAGATACACCACGCGTAGTTCGCGCGCCCAGCGCTCCAGGCCCGCCCGCCAGCCTTCGTCCGGGCGCGACTCGGGCGGCTTGGCCACCGGCGCGTCCATCATCAGCATGAGCAGCTCGTCCTTGGACGCCACGTACCGGTAGAGCGACATGGTGGACGCGCCGAGGTCGGCCGCCACCCTGCTCATGGACACCGCACCGAGCCCGTCGGACTCCGCGATCGCGACCGCCGCGCGCACGATCCGGTCGATGCTGAGCCCGGGCTTCGGCCCCTTGCCGGACCGTTCCCGCAGGCCCCACGACGCCGCGATGCTCGCGGGCAGGTCCAGTTCGCTGTCTTCGGCCATCGCCTCCACCTTCACCTGTTGACCGTCATCGTAGTTTCTGCGTATGGTCTACGCCATAGCGCGTATGGCATACGCAGAAGAGGGGAACGAGATGGCACAACCACTGGCCGTCGAGGCGCGCGGCCTCGAGAAGTCCTACGGCGACCTGACGGTGCTCGCCGGCGTCGACCTGACCGTCCACAGTGGAACGGTGTACGGCCTGCTCGGGCCGAACGGGGCCGGCAAGACCACCACGGTGCGGATCCTCACCACGCTGCTGCGGCCGGACGGCGGGCAGGCGCGGGTGGCCGGGTTCGACATCGAGCGCGAGCGGAAGTCGTTGCGCCGCAACATCACCCTCACGGGTCAGTACGCCGCGGTGGACGAGCTGCAGACCGGCGAGGAGAACCTGATCATGATGGGCCGGCTGCGCGGCCTCCCCCGCCCGGACGCCCGCCGCCGCGCCGGCGAACTGCTCGAACGGTTCGACCTCACCGAGGCCGGCCGACGCCGGGCGAGCACCTACTCCGGCGGCATGCGGCGCCGGCTCGACCTCGCCGCCGGGCTCGTCGTGCCGCCGTCGGTGATCTTCCTCGACGAGCCGACCACCGGGCTGGACCTGCGCAGCCGGCAGGGCATGTGGCAGGTGATCGGCGACCTGGTGTCCACCGGCGTGACCGTCTTCCTCACCACGCAGTACCTCGAGGAGGCCGACCAGCTCGCCGACCGGATCGGCGTGATCGACGGCGGCAAGCTGGTCGCCGAGGGTACCTCCGCCGAGCTGAAGAGCCAGGTCGCCGACGCGCGGCTGGATCTGACCCTGGCCGACCGCGCCACCTACGACCACCTGCACCGGACCCTCGACGACCGGGTCGTGCACACCGACCCGGCGCGCCTGGTGCTCGGCGTCCCGACCGACGGCAGCGCGCGGCACGTGCGTGCACTGCTCGACGAGATCGACCCGAATCGCAGTCAGGTCAACAAGTTCGGCCTGCACAACGCGACCCTGGACGACGTGTTCCTGGCCCTCACCGGCCACCCGGCGGAGCCGTCGCACGACGAGGAGAAGGAGCCCGCCGGTGTCTAGCCCCACGCTCGCCCTGCCCACCGCCGCGCCGGCCCCATCCAGGCTGGCCGACTGGACCACCATGATCGGCCGCTGCCTGCGGGTCAGCCGCCGCAACCCCGAGGCGATCATCATCTCGCTGGCGTTGCCGATCATGTTGATGCTGCTGTTCGTCTACCTGTTCGGCGGCGCGATCAACACCGGCACCGCCTACGTCACCTACGTGGTGCCGGGCGTGCTGCTGCTGTGCGCCGGCTTCGGCTGTTCGATCACCGCGCAGACGGTCAGCCACGACCTCAATACCGGGGTGATCGACCGATTCCGCTCGATGGACGTGAGCGGCGCCGCGCTGCTCGCCGGGCACGTGGTCGCCAGCCTCGCGCGCAACGTCGTGGCCACCACGCTGGTGCTCGTCGTAGCGTTCCTGATCGGCTTCCGCCCCAACGCCGGTCTTGCCGACTGGCTCGCGGCCGGCGGAATCCTGTTGCTGTTCATGCTGATGATGTCGTGGCTGGCCGCCGCGGTCGGGCTGCTCACCAAGTCGCCGGAGGGCGCGGGCGGGTTCACCTTCTTCGTGAGCTTCCTGCCCTATCCGAGCAGCGCGTTCGTCCCGGTGCACACGATGCCGTCGTGGATTCAGGGCTTCGCGGAGAACCAGCCGATCACGCCGGTGATCGAGTCGCTGCGCGCGCTGCTGCTCGGCCTGCCGGTCGGCTCGCACCCGCTGCACGCGATCCTGTGGTGCGTCGGCCTGCTGGCCGTGTCGATCTGGCTGTCCGGGGTGCTGTTCCGCCGCCGCACCGGCTGAGTCTCATGTGGACGGTCGCTCGTCGGTCGGGAAGCTGATCAGCGTCATCAGCCGGCGCCGCTTCCCCTCCCCCGGGTGACCGTCCACTGTGGACAGGACTCGACGCAACTCGCCGTATATCGCGGCGAGTTCCTCGTCATTGAGCCAGATCGACTGCTGCCGATAGCCCACTCCGTCCGCGATCACGTCGACGTCGTCCCGGTCCAGGTAGAGATCGAACTCGGCGAGGATCGTGGCCACCACGGCGGCCATTCCGCGCCGGTGGTCGTCGGGTGTCATGGCCTCGACGTCCTCAGTGGACATCGTGGCGTTGGCCATCGGCAGCCGGTAGCGCCGTTCGACGACCCCGCGCACTTTCTGCTCGCTGTCGATTTCCAGCATGCCGCCGTCCACGAGCTGCGCCACCTGTCGGTACATGGTCGCCGTGGACACGTCCGGCAGTCGCTCGCACAGCTCGGCGGTGGTGAGCGCCCGGTCGCGATACATCGCGTGCACGATGCGCAGCCGCACCGGGTGGAGCAGCAGATCAGCGGAAACCATGGTCGCGATGTTCTCACATCTGATACCGTTCTCATAGTTGAGAACAAAGGAGTGATCATGCGGGAGATCGAGCTGGCGTTGCCCACCGAGGACGGGCTCGCGATGGCGGGGACGCTGGCCGTGCCGGACGGCGACGGTCCGCACCCGGCGGTGCTGCTGCTCTGGCCGGGCAAGGCGGACCGTGAGGGCAATGTCGGCAAGGCCCGCTTCGAGTTGGGCCGCGCGTTCGCCGAAGCCCTTGCGGCACAAGGCATCGCGGCCTACCGATACGACCGCCGAGGGGTCGGCGCGACCGGTGGCGACTGGCGGGCCACCGGGTTCTTCGCGCACCGCGAGGACGCGGCGGCGGTACTGCGCGAGCTGAACGCGCGGCCGGAGGTGAGCACGGTCGGCGCGATCGGCTACAGCGAGGGCGCGATGCACGCGGCCTGGCTCGCGGGCCACGCCGACGTGGCGGCCGCTGTGCTCCTCGCCTGTCCGGCGCGCACCGGCGCGCAGCTGATGCGGGAGTGGATGGAGCGCAACGGTTCCGACATCGCCCTGCCGATGCGACTGATCCTGCGCCTGTTCGGCCGCACGCCCGACGCCCAGATACGCCGGCTGACGGCGAAGATCAACGCGACGAAGGGCGACGTCGCGCGGCTGTACGGCGTCAAGATCCCGGCCAGGATGATGCGCGAATACCTGTCCCACGACCCGAAGCCGGACATCGCGGCAATGCGCGCGCCCGTGCTGGCGATCAACGGCACCAAGGACATCCAGGTGCCGGTGGACAACCTCGACCAGATCGCGGAGATCGCGGCAACCGTTGAGCCGCAACGATTCCCGGACCTCACTCACCTGCTGCGCCGTGACCCCGGCGAGCCGTCACTGCGGAACTACGGCGAGCAGTACGGCCGCCCGGTCGATCCCGAACTGGTCGAGCTGGTGGCGACCTGGACCGCTACTCGACTCAGCCGGGAACCATTGCGGTACAAGGAGAGCTAGTCGGTGTCACCCCTCCGGCAGGTAAGCGGCGAGCGTGCCGCGCACCTGCCGGAGGTTGTCGATCCGGTCGTCCATCGCGGTGAGCTCCCGGCGCAATGTCTCGACCAACCGGGGGCACAGGTCCAGCCGGGACGCGTCACCGTTGGCGCACGGAAGCACGGTGCGGATCACCTCGGTGCCCAGCCCCGCGGCGAGCAGCGCCCTGATCTGGCGCACAGTGCCGACCGCGTCGTCGTCGTAGGTCCGGTAGCCGTTGGGGCCCCGGTCGCTGTCCAGGAGACCCTGCCGCTCGTAGTACCGCAGCAGGCGAGGACTCACCCCGGTCCGCGCGGACAGCTCACCGATCAGCACGTGCACTCCTCGACTTGACCTTGACACCGATGTCAATGCCTAACGTCGTGGCATGGCAGAACATTTCTTCCGCACGGTGCGCGGCTCGGGCCCCGGACTGCTGCTCGCGCACGGCGCCGGCGGCGGCATCGCACCGAACTTCGGTCCGATCATGGTCCGCCTCGCCGCCGAGTACACCGTCGTCGGCGTCGACTACCCGGGCACCGGGGCGACACCGCGAGCCACCGCGCCGCTCTCACTGGACGACCTGGCCGACGAGCTGGTGCGCGCCGGACTCGACGCCGGCTTGGACACCTTCGCGATTCTCGGCTACTCCCTCGGCACCGCCGTCGCCGTGCGCGCCGCGAGCCGCCATCCCGACCGGGTCACCGCGCTCGTGCTGACCGCGGGATTCGCCCGCCCGGACAACCCGATGCGCCTGGCACTCGACGTCTGGGCGGCGCTGCTGGACGGCGACCGGCGGCTGCTGGCCACCTTCCTGACCATGGCCGCCAGCGGACGCTCACGGCTGGAGTCGCTGACGCCGGGTCGACTCGACAAGTCGATCGACCAGCTTGCCGGAGTGATTCCGCCTGGCAGCCCTGAGCACGTGGCGCTCGCCGCGTCGGTCGACACGACCGGGGAGCTGGCCGCGATCACGGTTCCCACGCTGATCGTGGCGACCACCGAGGATCTGCTCACGCCGCCGGTCCTGTCCGAGCGGCTGGCCAGCGGGATTCCCGGTGCGGAGCTGATCCGGATCCGGTCGGGACACGACATCGGCACCGAGGCGCCCGACGAGTGGCTCGACGCGCTCACGCGGTTCCTGGCGAAGGCGGTGTGAGGCGTGGACATCGAGTCGTACTTCCCGACGAGTCGCCCGCGATGGAGCCGCATCGGCTCGCCGTGCTGGCCGCCGAGGCGGAGCGGCTGGGCTACCGCGGGGCGTGGCTGCCGGATCACCTGCTCCCACCGGGCCGGTACGGCCAGGACCGCTACGGCGGGGTGTACGAGCCGCTGGTGTCGCTGTCCTACCTCGCGGCGCACACGAGCACGATCAGGCTCGGCACCTCCGTGCTGGTGCTCCCGATGCGCAACCCGTTCGTGGTGGCCAAGCAGGCGGCGACGCTGGACCGGATCTCCGGCGAACGGCTCACCCTCGGTGTCGGGATCGGGTGGGACAGAACGGAATTCGCCGCCGTGGGCGCCGACTTCCACACCCGGGGCGCACGCACCGACGAGGCGATCAGGCTGCTGCGCCACCTCTTCCACGGCGAGGGCCCGTTCCACGGCGAGTTCTACGGTTATGACGACGGAGTCTTCGAGCCGCGTCCGCGACGGCACCTCCCGATCATGGTCGGCGGGACGAGCGACGCCGCCCTGCGCCGCGCCGCACGGCTCGCCGACGAGTGGCAGGCCGTCGGGCTGGAGCCGCGGGAGTTCGCCGAGCGCCTTGCGCGCCTGCGCGAGTCGTCGGATCGCGATGTCCGGGCGACCGCGCGAATCGCCTGGCACGGCGGACGCGCCGAGTTCCAGCGCGCGGTCGACCAGGCACACGGGTTCGCCGACGCCGGCGCGGCCGCGCTCGCGGTGTGGTTCACCCCCGCCGAGGGCTTCGAGGAACGGATGGCCGAGTTCGCCGCGCAGTTCGGCTAGCGCCGCAGCCGTACCGGCAACTCGTCCAGGCCGTGGAACGTGGTGGAGTCGCGCCAGGCGGGTTCCCGGGTCAGCCGTAGGTCCGGGAAGGCGGCGAACAACCGGCTGATCGCCTCCTCCGTCTCGGTGCGCGCGAGCGCCCAGCCGAGGCAGAAGTGCGGGCCGGCGCCGAAGGCCAGGTGCCCGGTGTCGGTCCGGCCGATGTCGAACGCGTCCGGCCCGGCGAACCGCGCCGGATCCCGGTTGGCCGCCGCGAGTCGCACGAAAACCTGTTGTCCCGCAACGATTTTCGTGCCAGCCACGGTCTGGTCGACCAGCGCGGTGCGGCCGACCAGCTTCACCGACCCGTCCAGCCGCAGCACCTCCTCGACGCAGGTGCCGATCAGCTCCGGCTCGCGCCGCAGCCGGGCAGACTGCATCGGGTGCCGCAGCAGCGTGAGCACGGCATTGCCGATCAGGTTCGCGGTCGTCTCCTGCCCGGCGATCAGCAGCATCAGCACCGTGGCGAGCACGTCCTCGGTGTCCAGCCGCTCGCCGTCCACCTCGGCGGTGAGCAGCGCGCTGATCAGGTCGCCACCCGGGGCACGGCGGCGGTCCTCGATCAGCGGCAGCAGGAACATCGAGCACGTCATGGCCGAGCCGGCTGCCTCGGCGACCCGCTCCTCGGACGCGCCCACCTCGAGCAGCCCGATCAGCCGCGGTGTCTCGTCGAAGATCAGTTGAGCGCCGTCCACGCCGACGTCGAGCAGCTCGGTGATCGTCGCGATCGCCAGCGGGTAGGCGAAGTCGTCCACCAGCTCCGCTTCGTCCACATCGGACAGTCCGGCCACGGCGGCGTCCACGATCGCGGCGATCCGATCACGTATCGACTCGATCCGCCGCGCGCCGAACGCCGGCGCGACGAGCCGCCGAATCCTGGTGTGACCCGGCGGATCCATGAACACGACCATCCTGGTCAGCAGCTCCGGCACCGCGTCCGGCCCGCCGAACTGGGCCAGAAACTCGACGTTGTTGCGCAGGTCCGAGCTCCACCCGCCGCCGCGCAGCACCTCGTTCGCCGCGTCGTGGCCGACCACCACGAACGCGTCCAGCGTCTCGTCGAAGAACACCGGCCCGTCGATCACCGTGGTCATCGCGGACCTCCCGCCGGGATGGCGCCCCAGAACTCGATCTCGGCGTGGCCCAACTCGGTGGCCGGCGGCGCGACGCCGTCGTACTCGTCCACGATCGAGCGCCAGTACCCGGTCGCGCCGAGCCGGCACAGGATCGCGGTCAGGCCGGCGTCGGTGCGCAGGAAGAACGTGAAGTCCGGCGGCAGGTCGATCCGCCGGAGCACCTCCGCGTGCGTGCCGAACGGCGACATCACCTGGCGCGTCGCCTCCATGCCGAACTCCGGCGTGTAGGTGAACGGCTGCTCCCCGGTCGACGGGCGCCACAGCACGTCCAACCAGTCGGCGAGCTGTTCGGGCGACGGCGCGCGCCCGCCGGTGGTGAACCCGAGCGCGGTCGCCTCGTGCCACAGCCGCACCGGATCGCCCTCGTTGCCGGCGCGCTCCATCGCCTGCAGCCCGAGCACCTGCTCGGCGGAAAACCGTTTCACACAGCCAAAATCGAGGAAGGTGACCGTGCCGTCGGGGTGGAAGAGATAGTTGCCGGGGTGCGGGTCGGCGTTGGCCGCGCGCAGGCGGCGCATGCTGCCCCAGACGAACCGGTAGATCACCTCGCCCCAACGATCGCGCAGTTCCTTGTCCTGCTCGGCCGCCTCGGCCCAGCGCATGCCGTCGACGTACTCCATGGTGAGCACGCGCGCGGTGGACAGCTCGGAGATCACCTCGGGAATCCTGATGAACGGGTGGCCGCGGTACGCGTCGGCGAACTCGATCTGGTTGGCCGCCTCGGTGCGGTAGTCGATCTCCTCGCCGATCCGCGCGGACACCTCCTCGGCGAGCGCCCGCGTGTCGATCTTGGGCATGTCCGGCATGACGGACGCGCCGAGCCGCAGGAAGGTGCCGAGCAGCTCGACGTTGGCGAGGTCCGCGCGGATCGCCTCGTCCACGCCCGGGTACTGGACCTTCACCGCGACCACGCGCCCGTCGTGCAGCGTCGCGCGGTGCACCTGACCGATCGAGGCGGCGGCGAACGGGACGGCGTCGAACTCGGCGAAGATCTCCTCCGGCGGGGCGCCCAACTCGGCGCGCACGACCTCGGCCGCCTCCTCCGGCGCCATCGGCGGCGCGTCCGACTGCAGCCGGGCCAATGCCGTGGAGTACACCGATGCCGTCGCACCGTCGCTGGGTGCGAAGAAGGACAGAATCTGCCCCGCCTTCATCAACACACCCCTGGACCGCCCCAGCACGGCGGCATACCGATCGGCCGCACGCTCGTGCACCGCGGCCGTGTTGTCCACACCACGAATCCGCCGCTGCAGTGACGCGACGACCGCGTCCCCCGCCGTGCGCCCGGTCAACGCGACCAGTGGAGCGACCCGCTTGACCCTGCCGACGGGTATCGAGCGTCGTTGCGCCACAACCGTCTCCCCTCACTTGGCAATTGGCCCACCTAAGTGTTTACTTAGGACCATGCCGGAGTCAACCCCCACCCGCGATCGCATCGTCGACGCCGCCGTGAAGCTCTTCGCCGAACGCGGTTTCCGAGGCACGAGCATCACCGCGATCGAGGCCGAGGCTGGCCTCACCCCAGGGGCCGGCGGCATCTACCACCACTTCAAGTCCAAGCAGGACTTGTTGCGCGCCGGCGTCGAACGGCAGTTGTCCAGACTCGACGCCCTGCGCGACATGCGTTGGCTCATCACGGATCTGGGCGATCTCCGCGCGGAATTGACGATCGGCGCGCGCTACATCCTGTCCGAATTGGACAGTGAAGCGGAGCTGCTGCGCATCCTCGCCTCCGAAGCGCGCACCGGCCAGGAACTGCTCATCTCCGCCGTCGAGAAGATCGTCTCCAACAGCTACACCGAACTCGCCACCTGGATGCGCTCCCGCTCGGACGTGACACTCACCGACGCGCAAGCCAACGCCATCGCCGCCCTGGCAATGGGTTCGCTGCTGTCATCCCGCGTCACCGCCACCGTCCTCGGCGGCCCCGCGTTCCCCGTGTCCGACGAGCACCTGATCGCCACCTGGGTCCACGGCACCCTGCAACTCCTCCAAAACCCGCCGACGCTGCCATGACGCACACTTACGAGCGGTCAGGTACCCGGTCACCCCCCCCCAGACACCACTCGCACCCAGGTCACCGCCTAGAAACACCGTTCCAAACTCACCCACGCCCGTCCGTGCCACCACTACAGCGGAACCGCTCGCAAACCCGCCCGTTCCCCCAGGTCAGGCGGTACAGTTTCACCAGGACCCTGACAACCGGTTCCCCCAACCGGTCCCCATTGCGGCTCCGCGTGGAAGAAGAGCGTTCGGCGTAAGGACTTCGACTGACAACCGGTTCTCGGACCGGTCCTCATTGCGGCACGACCAGCTCATAGCCGGCTACGAGGTCGCCGGAGATCTGACAACCGGTTCCCGAACCGGTCCCCATTGCGGCGGGGACCGCCAAGGCGGGCCGGTCAAGATCTGCCTACCGGCTCTCACCGGTCACCTAGACCGGTCCCCATTGCGGCAGCCGCAGCAGGTCAATGTCGCCGTCTCACCCTGGCGATTCCTCGCCAGCTCCATTGCGGCCCGCTGTTCGCGATGAACAACTTCCTGCCGGAGTTCTGCCTTCGGCCAAACCGGCTGGACTCCATTGCGGTGCCTCACCGCGCGCCAACGCGAAGGCCGTGTCCGTGCTGACGCTGGCCAATCCCGCCACCCTCCATCGCGGCGACCTGGACGCGATCACGATCGATCGAGCCCGCACCTGCCCTTCAGCTCAGTCAGCCAGACTCTATTGCGGCCCCCAGATGTAGATGCCGTCCGCAGTGCACAGGAGCCACTGCCTCCGGCTAACCGGCCGGATCCCATTGCGGCGTGTGCGGCTATCACGACATCGACCTGCGCGACGCCACCGCTGCCTCCGGCCCCATCCGGCCGGACCCCATTGCGGTGAGCACTGTCCGGTGTCCGAGGTGATGTGCAGCAGGTCTCTCTCACCGGTCGCTCCGACCGGTCCCCATTGCGGTACCTCGCCGCCGATGTTCTTGAGGTTCGCGTTGCAGCCCTCTCACCGGTTGCTCCGACCGGTCCCCATTGCGGTCGCTCTGACCAGCGCCGAAGCTAGATTCAGTCACGTTGCTCTCACCGGTCGCTCCGACCGGTCCCGTTGCGGCCTCGAATTCGACTTCGGCCCCGAGGACTTCGGCAAACTCCACTCACCGGTCATCTCGACCGACCCCATTGCGGCCGGCGTCTGCGCCCCACGCCGAGGTGATGCGGCTGCCTCTCACTAGCCAGCCCCATTTGCGCGCCACGAGGCTGGCGTGCACGCGGACACCCTCAGTGCCGCTCGCACTGATCACTTCTACGCCGGTGCGCTCGCGGTGCCGGTGGGGCCAGATTCTGTGAAACGCGCACGTGGAGCGGCTGGGGTGGCTAACGTGCTCGACCATGGCTCGGTTCTCGCGACGTGCGCAGATCTGTGGAGTGGCGCTGGCCGCGGCCGGCGTGCTGGCCACGGTGGTGTCCGCTCAGGCGGCACCCTCGGCCGCTCCGGACGCCGTGTTCACGCTGTACATGGCACCCGGCGGTTCCGACGGCAATGACGGGCGCACTCCGGCGAAACCGATCGCCTCGCTGGCTCGCGCGCAACAGATCCTGTTGGGCACCAACCCGTCCAGCGATGTCGAGGTGCGCATTCGCAACGGCGTGTACGACTCGCCGCCACTCGGCTCGTGGACCTTCTACGTCCCCGGCAAGACGGTGAGTTTCCTCCCCGAGGACTATCAGCCGGGCGACACCATCGACGACATCGCCGGCCGGTCGACGTTCCGCAATCCCAAGGGCGCTGACGGGAAACACAAGAACGGCGCCTGGCTCACCGCCCGACTCGGCGGGTCGCTCCCGAACGGTGGCACCAGCGGCTTGCGGTTCACCTACCTCCAGGTCGAGAACTACTCCGACGGCCTCGGCCTGATGGGCCTGGAGTACGGCAAGGACACCGACGGCGGAAATCCTCCGTATTTCAAGCGCACGTCCGAGGGTCTGAACGGCAACCAGCTCATGGGCATGCGGTTCCGGCAGATCGGCACGAAGTGGACCGGCGACAACCGGGACAGCGGATACGGCGCGATCGTGCTCACCAACTCGTCGGACAACCGGATCACCAATTCGCACTTCGAGAACATCGAGAACGCCGGAGATCGCGCCGGCATGATCCACGGCGGGTACGTGACGCATTTCAGCAACCAGAACGTCTTCGCCAAGAACAGGTACGTCGACATCAGCGGCGAGCCGGCGAAGGTGCGCGACCGCAGTTCGCTGAACTCGTTCGAATACAGCACCTTCATCCGAACCGGCCCTGACCAGTACTACCGCGACGATGTGTGCGACCAGTACTGCTACGAGAAGTACAAGGCGCGCGCGAAAGAGTGCGCTGGCCACCACAACCGGTTCATCGAGAACACGCTCGAATCGGTGTACGGCGGCGGAAAGCACACGCGCGTGTGGATGATGTGGCCCTGGAAGCCCACCCCCGAAGAAGCGCTGCGCTACGCGGGCGATCCCGACCGCTGCAAGCTCCCCGCCGGTGAGACCCGCCTCCGAACCTGGGGCAACAAGGGCTGACCGCCGCCGCGCCCACTGCGAGCGGTCCGGTGCAGCCTCAAACCCCAGGGACCGCTCGCACGCAGGTCAGCCCCCGAAACCGCGCCCTTCCGAGCCGCCAACCGAGCCCCGCACGACCCTCTTCACCGAACCGCTCGCAACCGCGCCCGTTTCCGCAGGTCAACCGGTATACTTCTCGCGAGCCCTCTCACCGGTCCCCATTGCGGCACCAACTCTTTGACAGCTGGGAGGAGGTCGCCAAGCGCAACCCGGAGGCGAGCTCTCACCGGTCCCCATTGCGGCACCAACTCTTTGACCCCATCCAGCGTGTTCGGTAGTATGGGGTGTCTCCGTACTCTCACCGGTCCCCATTGCGGCACCAACTCTTTGACGACGGCGCCGCGTTCGCCTGCTCCGTCCTGACCTACCGGCTCTCACCGGTCCCCATTGCGGCACCAACTCTTTGACGGCGCGGAACCGGTAGAAGTACTCCGTGCCCGCCTCGAGCCTCTCACCGGTCCCCATTGCGGCACCAACTCTTTGACCACTGACGGCGCACCCTTGGTGAACTCTCACCGGCCGAAAACGCCGGTCCCCATTGCGGCAATTTCTTCTGCTCCGGTGTCTTTTTCGGCGTGCCGGTCTCTCACCGGCCGAAAACGCCGG
>NZ_SGWQ01000001.1:555125-1096878 GCF_004216555.1 Herbihabitans rhizosphaerae
CCGGTCCCCATTGCGGCGGCGATCCACCCGAGGGTGCAGTGCAACCACTGGACGGGCAGCTCTCACCGGCCGAAAACGCCGGTCCCCATTGCGGCCTCGCGGCGATGCCCGACCGTGCGTTGCTGTGCAACGCCTCTCACCGGCCGAAAACGCCGGTCCCCATTGCGGCGGCGATCCACCCGAGGGTGCAGTGCAACCACTGGACGGGCAGCTCTCACCGGCCGAAAACGCCGGTCCCCATTGCGGCCTGTCGTCATCTCCGGTTGGCTGCTCGGCCGGCGGGTCTCTCACCGGCCGAAAACGCCGGTCCCCATTGCGGCACGCGGTGCACCCGCACCTGGTCACCGAGTTAGCCGACGTGCTCTCACCGGCCGAAAACGCCGGTCCCCATTGCGGCATTCCCAGCGCGTCGCGCGCGATCCGGACGAGGCACTTCTCACCGGCCAAACGCGCCGGTCTCCATTGCGCCCCGGCGGTTTCGTCGTCCAACGTGCCGACGCGGATGTCCTCTCACCGGCCAACCACGCCGGTCCCCATTGTGACGTCAGGAGGAATCGCATCCACGCGTACACCGTGATCAACTGTCAGGTTCCCGGCTCACCGCAACCGGACCATCGGCGGCCGAGACTCGTCACCCGCGTCAACGACGGATACTGGGAGCCTCGGCCAGCGAGCCAGGGCGGCACACGCCTACACATCCGCCACAAACCGGCAAACGCGCCATGTCTGGCGAAACTTGGCGTAAGCTGGCGGCCATGGGAGTTTCGGCACTGTCAGTATCACAAGTACAAGTGACCGCCACGGCAGATGGGCGCGTGACGATTCCCGCCACGCTGCGGAAGGCCGCAGGGATCGAGGCTGGGCAACGACTCGTTGTCTACGTGGAGGACGGGCGGGTCGTGCTGGAGCAGTGGGAGCACCTGCTGGACCGCGTCCAGAGCAGGGTCGTGGCGGCAACCGGCGCGCACACCGGCCTGGCATCCGAGGAGCTGATCGCCGAACGGCGAGCCGAGGCCAAACGTGAGGACGCGAGCGCCAACGCCACGACGGACGGGCCTCCGGCGTGACGTCGATCCTCGACGCCAGTGCCGCGCTCGCCCTGCTGCGCCGCGAAACTGGCCACGAAGTCGTCGCCGAACGCCTGCGAGACGACCGCGTGCTGATGTCGGCCGTCAACTACTCGGAAACCGTTCAGAAGCTCGCCCAACTCGGCAGCACCACGGCCGCCGACGACGCCAGCGCCCTCGTCGCGCTCGGCGTGACCGTCGCCGCCTTCGACACGGACTCGGCCGTGCTCACCGCTGACCTCTGGCCGACCACCCGCACCGCCGGCCTCTCCCTCGGCGACCGCGCGTGCCTGGCACTGACCGCCTCCGTGCCGGACGCAGTGGCACTCACCGCCGACCGAGCCTGGCTCAAGGTCGACGGCGTCGCGGTCGACGTGATCCGTTAGACGCTGGCACTATCACTGTGGGTGCTCACGCGGACGCCCCGGCCCAGTAGCCATGGGCCGGGGCGTTTCGTGTGTTCAGGCGTGCCGGATCGCGGCCAGGAAGGTCGCCGCCCGGTCACCTGGCACGGTCAGCACCGGGCCGGACGTGTTCTTGGAGTCGCGAATGCCGAACACGACGGGCGTGCGGGCCAACTCGACGCACTCGCCGCCATTCGAACCGCTGAAGGTGGACTTGCGCCAGGCTAGCTCGACGCAGTTGCCGTTCTCTCCGCCGCTGTAGCTGGACTTGCGGAACTCGGCGCCCCGCCAGAGGGCGGGGTCAGTATGGATCATCATGTCACCTCCTTCAAGGCTCTCTTGATAATCCCACGTGACGCCCTCGGGCTGGCGGCGAGAGCCTGTAGCCGCGAAAGCGCGCGCCGGTACTCGGCGATCT
Organism: Herbihabitans rhizosphaerae; assembly: GCF_004216555.1. Lineage (GTDB taxonomy): Bacteria > Actinomycetota > Actinomycetes > Mycobacteriales > Pseudonocardiaceae > Herbihabitans > Herbihabitans rhizosphaerae. Next base: position 557,015 of record NZ_SGWQ01000001.1, read on the forward strand.
CATCAGACTTCTCGATGTATCGACCACCGGTGAGTTGTTCCAAATAGACGAGGCCAGGATCGCCGTCCATTTCTGGCGGAAACTTCATGACGGTGAAGGTGGCGCCGTCCTGGCTCGGCGTGGCGTCCGCATCGAGCGGGAGGATCTGGATGTCGACGCGCGGACGCTCGGACATACGCAACAGGTGCTCGAACTGCTCGCGCATCACCTCGGGGTTGCCTCGCTTGCGCAGCAACACCGACTCGTCCATCACGGTCCACAGATGCACCGGATCGTCGTCACGGTCCAGGATCTTCTGCCGGTCCATGCGCAACTCAACCAACTGATCGACTTGTTCTGGCGACAGGTCGGGATTGCCCTTGATCACAGCCTTGGCGTAGCCAGGCGTCTGCAGTAGACCGCGCACGATCACCGTGTCGAAGCTGAACAACTCCGCCGCGCCGGATTCGAGACCGAGGAACAGGTCGAACCACGGCGGCACTACGCCGGAGAACTGCCTCCACCAGTTCGAGGACTTCTTGGCCGCCGACAGCATCTCGCGCATGAACGGGATGCGGTCGTTCTTGCCGTACAGCGCGAGCAGCAGTTCCAGGTCGCCCGCGGCGGGCAGACTCCCGCCCGATTCCAGGTTCGAGATGTGCTGGATCGTGCGATCCACCCGCTGTGCGCCGGCCTTCTGGGTCAGACCGGCTTCCTGTCGCCACTTACGCAGCGACAACGCGATGGCTCGCTTGAACAACGCGGGGCTGCCGCTCCTCAGCGGGGACGGCAGGGCTGGCTCAGTCATGCGCACACCTTCCTGCAATGAATCCACTTTCCTGAACTCAGTTCACCCGATCAGGCGATGCCGTCACGGTTGAAGTTCTTGATTCAAGAGAGTTGTATCTTACCTGAGCGGGTTCCACTCCTCCCTGACCCGGCCCGCTCCCAGGGGAGCCGCTCCCGTGAGCACCCGAGTCCAGGAGCGGCTCCCCTGGCCCACGACCAGACCGGGACACGATCGACATGACAGCGAGAGACGTGTTGGCACGACTGGGTTTCGTGCGCGAACCACACACCTGGACGGTGCCCGGCCGAGATGAGCACGGACACCGCGTGCGCCTGAAAGTGCGCGCATCCGAGACCGGCGTCTCGATCACCGTGCCCCAGAGCGGCGCGATCCGACTACACCCGCTCGACGCCGGCCGCCTGCGCCGCGCCCTGCGCGAGGCGGTGCTCGCCTACGCCGCGCTCAACCGCGACGAGACCGGATCAGCCGAGGTGACGCTCCCTCTCGCGTCATGAACCCCGGCGCTTCTACGTCCGCGCGCTGCGCACCGTGGAGCGCAGCGAAATCGGTGCCGGATAAGAGACGGCACACTCCGCCACTGCAGCCGCGACCTGCCAATCATGATCTTTGTGCGACGACACCCGCACACGTAGGCGCGAGCCCAGCGATGGATGTCCTGCCTATCCGGCCGCAAGCCACACAAGTATGACCGCAATGGGGCCATCGCTGGGCATCAAAGCGCAACAAACAGAGCTTACACAGGTATGAAATAGTTTCCTCATCAACTATCTGTAACAGAGTATCAGCTCTAGGTGATGTACAGCGCGTGACCGTTACCTTCAACGAGCTGGTGCGGCGAGCCACTGGCGGCGTCCACTCACCATTCCCGTACCAGGAGAGGGTGGCCGCCGAAGGGTTGCCCGACGTGCTGACGTCGCCCACCGGAACCGGCAAGACACTTGCTGCCGCCCTGCCGTGGTTGTTCCGGCGACTGACGCGCCCTGACGAGACCCCTCGCTGGCTGGTGATCGTCCTTCCTCAGCGCGCACTCGTGGAGCAGACGGTCGACAAGATCCGGGAGTGGATCGAGCGCCTCGGCGAGGACGTCCCGGTGCATGTGCTGATGGGTGGCGAGGACGCCGACGACCGCGAATGGAAGGCCCGCCCGGACCGCACGCGCATCTTCGTCGGCACGCAGGACATGATCCTCTCCAGGCTGCTCATGCGCGGGTTCGCGGAGAGTCGCTCGGCCTGGCCGATGAGCTTCGGGCTGCTGCACGCCGACGTCCAGTTCGTCTTCGACGAGGTGCAGCTGATGGGCCCGGGACTGCCGACTTCCCTGCAGCTACAGGGTTTTCGCGAGAAGCTCGGTACGGCCGCGCCATGTCGAACCATGTGGATGTCCGCGACGCTCGACCCGGCAAAACTGTCCACAATGGACTTCGATCGCAAGCCGTCGGTCATCGAGATCGGCGAGGACGACCTCGCCGACAGCGGGTTGGCCACGCGCTTAAACGCGACACGCACGATCGGCCGGCTGAACCTGTCCGAAGTGGACTCGAAGGAGTACCCGAGCGCGCTTGCCGACAAGATCGCGGCTGAACACAGGCCGGGAACGCGAACCATCGTCGTGATCAATACTGTCGACCGAGCGACAGCGGTCTACGACGCACTCACCAAGCGCCGCCCCAAGGCCCGAGTCGTACTGCTGCACTCCCGATTCCGGCCGTACGACCGGGAACGCCTCACCAAGGAGGTTCGTGAGGCCCCAGGCGACGACGGCGTGATCGTCGTCAGTACGCAGGTCCTCGAAGCGGGCGTCGACCTCGGGTCGACCACCATGATCACCGAGACCGCGCCGTGGACCTCGATCGTGCAGCGCGCCGGGCGATGCAATCGAGACGGCACCGCACGCGATGCACGACTGTTGTGGACCGAGCCTCCAGGTGGGCGAGGCAGTCATTTCCCCTACCTACCGGAGGAGCACGCGAACACCGCGACGGTTCTGTCCACATTGGACGGAGATGCGGTCACCGGTCTGCAACTGGCCGATGCCGCGACGAACAAGACCGAGCCTGAGCACCCGTTGTTGCGCCGCCGCGACCTGCTCGACCTCTTCGACACGTCGACCGACCTGACCGGCAACGACATCGACGTCAGCCAGTTCATCCGCGACGCAGAGAACCGCACCGTCTCCGTGGCCTGGCGTGCCGCCGACAACATGAACGAGGACAGCGGCGGGGCCGTCGGGCGGACCGAGCTGTGCCCCGCGCCGATCGCCGACGTCAGGAAGCTCGTCGTCCAGCCGGCGCGCCGCGCATGGGTTTTCGATCAGATCGAAGGCCGATGGCGGGACGCTGCCGCCGACGACGTCCGGCCGGGCGCGGTGATCGTGCTCGATGCCGTGAAGGGTGGCTACCTCCCGGACCGCGGGTTCGCGCCGCAGAGCACCACGACGGTGGAAGTCCTTGCAGCGCCTCGAGTTTCGGTCGAGCCGCTGGAAGGCGACCGGCAGCCGGCAAGGAGATGGGTGCCGCTCGGCGAGCATCTTCTGGACACCGAACGCGAGGCGGCTGCCCTTCTCGACCTGCTCGCGCCGGCCGGGTTGTCCGAGGAGCACCGGCAGGCGGTCGTACTCGCCGCGCGCTACCACGATCTCGGCAAGGCGCACGACACATTCGTCCGCGCGCTGGAGAAGGCCAATCCCGATCACCACCAGGACAAACCTGAGGCTCCGTGGGCGAAGTCTCCCGGCGGAAGTCGGCTCGAGTACGACCCCAAGTACTTCCGGCACGAACTGGCCAGCGCGCTGTGGCTGCTCGCCGACAAAGACCGGCTGCTTCCCGGGGTCCTGGAAAGCGATCTCGTCGCGTACCTGGCGCTGGCCCATCACGGCAAGGTCCGCCTGTCCGTGCGAGCGCGCGAGAACGAGGCGGCCGGGCACGTCCTCGGGGTTCGGCACGGATCATCGACGATGGACTTCCAGTTTCCGGACGGAACCACCGTGCGCGGGTGCGAACTTTCCCTGGAAGCGACCGAACTCGGCAGGGGCTCGCTGACCGAACGGGCATTGCGGCTGCGGGACCGTCCTGATCTCGGCCCGTTCCGGGTCGCCTTCTGCGAGGCAGTCGTTCGCGCCGCCGACTGGCAGTCCAGCGCCGGCTACGACGGAGGTGCCACGTGACAAGCGTGCCACTCGACGGATGTGCGACCGCGCCGCTGGGAAGCTATCTCGCGGCGCTCGGTCTCCTTCGCGCCGTGACCCGCACGGTGGACCCTGACGCTGCGGGGCACTGGCAACGGCGACGGTTCGTGCTGGACAGCCGCTACGCAACGGTCGAACACCTCGTCGATGACCTCCACGAGCACTTCACGCCGGAAGCGATCGTCTCGCCGTGGAACGCCGGGTCGGGATTCGCCGGTAACGGGAAGAACTCCACCGCCGAAGCGGCACTCGCGGACGTGCGCGCGTCCACTGATCCCCGCCTCGAAGTGCTCCGTGTGGCCGTACGCGCCGGGGACAAGGTTGTCGAGATCGGGCGGGACAAGGGCTGGGGCGGCAGCGGCGACAAACTGTGGGACGAGAAGCACAAGCAGGACGTGCTTTCCCTGTGTCGCAGCAAATTCCCCGACGACGCGCTGCCCTGGCTGGACGCGGCCGTGGCGCTCAACTCCGACGGCGATCCCGCGTTCAGCCGCCTGCTCGGCACAGGCGGGAACTTCGGCCGTCAGGATCTCTCCGTCACCTACCTGGGCCGCGCGCGAATCGCCTTGCGCGACAAGCGATCCCGCGCATGGCTCACGGCGCTGCTCACCGGCGACGAATCGGTGCCGTACCTACGGGACGCGGTCGGACAGTTCGATCCTGGACGGGCAGGCGGCATCCAGTCGTCCCCATTCGAGAAGGCAGACGACAGCGGGTTCGCCAACCCGTGGGCGTTCCTGTTCACGGTCGAAGGCGCACTGCTGTTCGCCACCGCGATGGTCCGGCGACACGGCGCGCACTACAACGAGGCGTCGCTGCCGTTCCAGGTGCGCGGATCCACCGGCGGATCGCCGACCTGGGCACCTGACGAGCCCACTCTCGGTGAGCTGTGGACGCCGATCTGGACCAAGCCCACCACCGTGGACGAGATCGCCCACCTGCTCGCCGAGGGACGCGCGGAGTGGAACTCCCGTCCGGCGGCCACAGGGCTGGACTTCGCGCGCGCGGTGGCCAACCTCGGTGTGGACCGAGGAATCGCCGCTTTCGAGCGGCACGTGTTCGTCTCCCGGCTCGGCCAGAACCCGCTCGCCGTGCCGGTAGGGCGCATGGAGGTACACCGCCGCCGTGGCGTCCGCGAACTCGCGCCGCTGGACAACTGGCTGGCTCGCCTACGCCGGGTGGCACTACCCGCAGGCGTCGCCAGTGCCCTGCGCACCCTCAACGCCGCGCTGTACCGACATGCCAGCACTGGCGCGGCGGCCGACCTGGTCGACGTGTTCGCCGCCGTCGGTCGGTGTCACGAGGCCGTCGCGCGGTCCGGCGACGTCCGCCGAGTCGTGCGGCCAGCCGTGCTGCGCGGAGCCAACTCGCTGCTGCGTCTGCTCTACGACCCGATCAGGGACGGTGACCAGCCTGAGCTTCGGATCGCTTTGGCGCTGGCGAGCGCACGTACGGACGGCGCGCCAGGCGCGCTCTCGCTGCGATCATTGCTGTCCCCGGTGACCGCGACCAGAAATCCACAGTGGACAGATCGTCCGACCCCCGCCCCGCTGTCGGCCGGACTGTGCACCGCGCTCGCCGAGGCGGCGCGGCGGCGGGCGTTCTCCGCGAACAGTTCCACCGCCGCACAGGATCCGGGCAGCGTCATCGGCGTCCCCCTCACCTTCGACAGGGGGCTGCGGGTAAGCCGAGGTGACGTGCTCGCGCTGCTCCAAGGACGGCTCGACGACGAGCGGATCCAGGACCTGTTGAGCGGGTTCATGATCGTCGACTGGGCCGGAACAGCCGACCAGTATTTGAGTGGTCCCAAGGAAAGCCATCCAGTTGTGGACCTGTTGACACCATTCGCCGAACCACGTCACGCCACGGCACAACTGCCCGGTGGACTCACCACCACGATCACCCCGCGACCCGCCGCAACCTGGCCGGCGCAGTTGGCCGCCGGGCAGGTGGACGACGTGCTCGCCGACGCGACACGGCGCCTGCGGATCGAAGGACTCCTCCAGGTGATCACCCCGGTCCCGACCGCCGTCGATGGAGTTCGGCTCGCGGCCACGCTGTTGATGCGACGCGGCCAGCCGGACATTTCCCGTGCTGTGCAAGCAATCTCCGTACCGCCCGAACACTGAGGAGAACCATGACCAGGCTCGTCTACGAAGCGGAACTCACTCCGATCATCGGCAGCATCTTCCAGCCGACCGGGTTCCCCGACATCGGCACAGCCACCTTCACCAGGTACCAGGACGGCGACAAGGTGCCGTCGCTACTCGTGGAGTCCGTCCAGTCGATGGCCAATCGGCTGGAGGGCACCGCGTGGGACGACGCCGCCAACGCACCGGTCGCCGAGGTCGCGGGACTGCCGTGGGTGCGCGTCGTCCGCGCGGGCAGCGACGAGTTCCTGACGTCCAGCCGCCTCGAGGCGCACCGGCTCGCATCCGCCTTCGTACGAGACAGCACACTCGACGGACGACCCGTGTTCGAGGTGATGACGGAGCGCCTCGGCCTGGCGAAGGACACCCCGCTCAACCGGCCGGCCATCGCCCGTGCGGTCGCGGCGCTCGACCCGTTCTGTCTGATCCACGGCGTGTTCTTCGCGAAGAAGGAATGGTGGGGGCAGCCGAGGTTCGAGCGGGCGGTGTCCGCGGTGATCGAGGCACACGACGTACAGCGCGCGGTCAGCGGTGGACGCAAGTCCGACCGCGTGCGGCACCAGATCGATGAGGACGCGGCCGGGGCCGCCGAAGGCTACGGCTCGATCCCCTTCCACCGCATCGAGTGGACGGCGAAGGACATCCTCGCGTCGTTCGTGATCGACACCGAGCTGCTGCGCTCCTACGGCCTGCCTCAGCCGGTCACCGAGACACTGGAAACGTTGGCACAGTGGGAGATTCGCACCCTGCTCGACGGTGGGCTGCGGCTGCGCACGGCATGCGACCTCAAGGTCACAGACGACCGCCGCCACCATGACTTGCCGTCGGCAACCGAGTTGCACGAGCGGCTCGGCGAGCTGATCCCTCAGTGCGGCGAGGTCTTCGGCGACGGTGAGCCGCTGACCGTCGAGTGGACCGCGCAGAAGAAGACGAAGAAGGGCTGACTCATGCCCACCTTCCTGGTACTGACCTTCCCGTGGGGCCGATATCACGCGACCCCGTGGGGGCGCCATGTCAACGAGGGCGCGGTCGAGATCCCTCCTTCGCCGTGGCGCTTGCTGCGCGCTCTGTACGCGGTGTGGCAGACGCGCGTACCGGAGCTGAGCGAGGACGTGGTGCACGGCCTGCTGAACGAGTTGGCGGCGCCACCGATCTTCCACGTACCGCGCCACGAACTGTCGCACACGCGGCACTATTACCCGGACGTCGCGCATCGAAACGGGAAGGGCAGTGTCGACCGCACGCTCGACGCTTTCGCCGTGATGGCACGAGGTGCGAGCCTCGCCGCCGAGTGGCCGTTCGAGCTGAACGACGAACACGCCGCCGCGCTGAGCCGGCTCGCATCGTCGATTCCGTACTTCGGCCGCGCCGACAGCCTGTGCACCGGATCCGCGCCGGCTCAGTGGACTCCGAACGACCACGAGACATGGGTCCCGCTGGACGTGGCGACGACGGTCGACCAGGACGCGGAGACCAGCACGGTGCTCGCCGCCGAAAAACCACTGCGGCTGGACTCACTGACTGCTCGTCCCGTCGACATTCGACGCGGCGGACTGCTGTTCCCAAGCGGCTCGCGACTCGTCGGTTACCAACGGCTGGCGCCACTTCCCGCACCGCGACCTCGTCGAGCGCCGGGCCGCCCGGAGCCGAAGGCGATCCGGTTCACCATCGCGCAGTCCGGTCTGCCACCGGAAACCGACGCTCTGGTGTACACCGACCTGCTCCGACAGGCTGCTCTGCACAAGCTCGGCAAAGCCCGCTGGGAGCGGCAGCACTCGATGCTCAGTGGCAAGACCGCTGCCGGTGAACCTCTGACCGGCCACCGGCACGCGCACTACCTGCCTGTTCTGACTTCGGAGCGCAGGCTCGGCGGCCTCATGGTCTGGGTGCCTGATGGCCTTCCCCACGACGAAGCCGACGCACTGACCAGAGTCATGGAATTGAACGGGCGGACCGTACGACGCGCAGTGCGAGTGCGCGTCGACGCCGTCGGCGACAGTGCGGCCGGACTCTGTCGACCGTCACGAGAATGGGTTTCGGTCACCCCGTTCACCCCGACTCGCTATCCGAAGGCCAAGCAGAGCTGGCACGAGTTCTTGAACGCCGAAATCGCTCGTGAACTGTCGATGCGCAACATCACCGTTGAGCCTGCCGTCGAGATCATCGACCGTGACTGGCGGGCATTCCGGCGGTACCGCCCGTCAGCACGGCTCCGTCAGAACCGGTCGCACGGCCAGGCAAACCGGCCATCAGAATTTCTCCGACTCCGGTTCGACGAGCCCGTCGCCGGCCCGGTCGCGTTGGGGCATTTGAGCCATTTCGGATTGGGGTTGTTCACGCCAGCCGAGGAGTAAGCCATGGAAGCGGACCTGATACCAGCGCGGATGGTCAACGAGTTCGTCTACTGTCCTCGGCTGTTCTACCTGGAATGGGTGGAGGCGCGGTTCGCCGACAACGACGACACTCGAATCGGTCAGCAGGTGCACCGGCGGGTGGATGTCGAGGCCGGGACCGCCCCGCTGCCCGAGGACGGCGATCTCCGCGAGGCCCGATCGGTCACGCTCAGCTCGGAACGCCTCGGCGTTATCGCCAAACTGGATCTGATCGAGGGCTCGGCCGGCACGGTCGTGCCGGTGGACTACAAGAAGGGCGGTCCCCAATCGGACGGCACTCCATGGCCGAGCGACGAGGTGCAGGTGTGTTTGCAGGCATTGCTGTTGCGCGAGCACGGCTATCGGTGTGACCACGCGGAGTTGTACTACGCGGCGACTCGGCAGCGGGTGCGGGTCGACCTGACCGCCGAGCGAGTGGCGCGGACCGAGGATTTGGTCGCGGACGCGCGCGGGATTGCCGACCGCGCCGTCGCACCACTGCCGCTGGTCGACAGCCCGAAGTGTCCCCGGTGCTCGCTGGTGGGTCTGTGCCTGCCGGACGAGACCAACGCGCTACTCGCCAGGAGGGACACGCCGCCTCGTCGCCTGGTGCCGCGCGATCCGGACCAGCGGCCAGTTTACGTGACCGAGCCAGGCAGCTTCGTCGGTGTCCGAAGTGGACGGTTGGAGATCACGAAGGACAAGGAGAAGATCGGCTCGTTCCGCATGCTCGATGTCGCGCAGCTCGCGGTGTTCGGCCGCGTGCAGATCAGCACGCAGGCCCTGCAGCAGTGTTTCGCACGGGACATTCCAGTGTTGTGGCTCGGTCCGGGCGGGTGGCTCAATGGGTTCGCGGTGGGCCAGCCGTCGAAGTACGTCGAGCTTCGTCGCCGGCAGACCGCCGTGCACGCACAGGGCGGGGCCGGTCTGGCGCGGCGGATGATCGAGGGGAAGATCCTCAACTGCCGCACCCTGTTGCGGCGCAACGCACGTGGTGATGTCACCCAGGTCGTGGCGAGCCTGAAACGGCTCGCCGACCAGGCACGTCAGGCGGACAACTTCTCGACATTGCTGGGGATTGAGGGAGCGGCCGCCCGTTTGTACTTCGCCGTCTTCCCCTCGATGCTCGCGCCGGTCGCAGGAGACATCGCGGCCGAGTTCTCGTCGTTGGGCCGGAATCGTCGGCCTCCGCTGGACCCGCTGAACGCGTTGCTGTCGTTCTGCTATTCGATGCTGACCAAGGACTTGGTGGCCGTGACACTCGGCGTCGGCCTGGATCCGTACCTGGGTGTGTATCACCGGTCTCGGTACGGGCGGCCGGCGCTGGCTCTGGATCTCGCCGAAGAGTTCCGGCCATTGGTCGCCGATTCGGTCGTCATCGGCCTACTCAACAATGCCGAGATCGGGGAGGGCGACTTTCTCCGCCGCGCCGGCGCGGTCGCGTTGACGCAATCGGGACGGCGGTCGGTTCTCAAAGCCTACGAACGTCGCCTCGATACGGAGATCCAGCACCCACTTTTCGGCTATCGAATTTCGTATCGACGAGTGCTCGACCTTCAGGCGCGCCTTCTCGCCGCAACCCTGGTCGGCGAGCTACCTGAATACAAGCCAATGACAACGCGGTGACACAATGGCGCGACGCAGATACCTCATCGCCTACGATATCGCCGATCCTCAGCGGCTACGTCGGATATGCACGGTCATGGAGGATCACGGTGTGAGATTGCAGTACTCTGTATTCGTGTGCGACCTGTCCCTTGCCGAGCGGGCAGAGTTGGAGTCAAATGTCACCGAGATCATGAACCTCGCCGCCGACAGCGTCGTACAGATTGACCTCGGCCCCACAGCCAGCCCGGCCGCCATCCGCACCCTCGGCCGCCCACGCACGTTGCCCGGCGCCGGCCCACAGATCGTCTGACGCATGCGAGCGGTCAGGTACCACCTCAAACCCCGGGGACCACTCGCACGCAGGTCAGCGCACGATTTCCGACCTCAGAGGAGGTACACACGCACTGAACCACCCGCCCTCGAAGCGACCGCTCGCAACCCGCCGCGTTTCCGCAGGTCAAGGCCCCCAGAATCCGCGAGCCCTCACCCTGGCGATTCCCCGCCAGCTCCATTGCGGCGAGGAATTGTGACCAACGCCAGCGCCGAGTGCGTGCGCGCTCACCCTGGCGATTCCCCGCCAGCTCCATTGCGGCCGTACGACCAGCACGGCCTTGTCGGTGTGGTCGAACTGCTCACCCTGGCGATTCCCCGCCAGCTCCATTGCGGCATGTACTCGCACAACCATGCTCCCCCGTTACACATCGGTCTCACCCTGGCGATTCCCCGCCAGCTCCATTGCGGCGATCAGCGCCGAGTCGCCCGCCAGGATCGCCCGGACCGCTCACCCTGGCGATTCCCCGCCAGCTCCATTGCGGCCGGTCTCCGTCGAGAGCGCGGCGGCCGAAGGAGACTGCCCTCACCCTGGCGATTCCCCGCCAGCTCCATTGCGGCATCTCGTCCTGAGCACCAGCATGCCGCTCGGTCTCTTCCTCACCCTGGCGATTCCCCGCCAGCTCCATTGCGGCATCCAATGGACTTCGTCCGCCACCACGGCCGCCGGGCTCACTCACCCTGGCGATTCCCCGCCAGCTCCATTGCGGCAAACTGCCGCTCGGCATCAAGCTGAACACCACGGTCTCACCCTGGCGATTCCCCGCCAGCTCCATTGCGGCGTCCACGCCCCTGGACGAGGCGGGCACCCATGCGCACCTCACCCTGGCGATTCCCCGCCAGCTCCATTGCGGCGAGCACCAGGCTGCGGCGCGCGGCCGACGCCGAGTTGCGGGCTCACCCTGGCGATTCCCCGCCAGCTCCATTGCGGCAACCGCAAGAGTTCGCGCATCTACCGCCCCGACATCCGGGCTCACCCTGGCGATTCCCCGCCAGCTCCATTGCGGCTGGTTCGCCTGGTGGATCAGCGCCTGAACGCGTTCAGCTCACCCTGGCGATTCCCCGCCAGCTCCATTGCGGCCGAGCAGTGCACGCGCCACTTCGGCGCGAGTCTGGGGCTCACCCTGGCGATTCCCCGCCAGCTCCATTGCGGCGCCAAGGCGTTCGGCCTGGAAACCGAGGAGAAGGACCCCTCACCCTGGCGATTCCCCGCCAGCTCCATTGCGGCACTACCCGCGTTACTCACACCGTTAGTCACACCGTTCTCACCCTGGCGATTCCCCGCCAGCTCCATTGCGGCAACCACACGTTGCCCGACGGCGTGAACGTCACCGTCTCACCCTGGCGATTCCCCGCCAGCTCCATTGCGGCAGGTCATCCCGTACCGAGCCGGGGCGCACGCGTCGCACGCCTCACCCTGGCGATTCCCCGCCAGCTCCATTGCGGCACAGCAAAACGGCGTACTGGCATGATGGGAATACGGTTCTCACCCTGGCGATTCCCCGCCAGCTCCATTGCGGCCGGTCGCAGCTCCTGCTCGGCGAGACGATCCGCGAACTGCTCACCCTGGCGATTCCCCGTCAGCTCCATTGCGGCCGCCGCCACGTGACGGTCGTCCTCCGGCAACCCGCCTCACCCTGGCGATTCCCCGCCAGCTCCATTGCGGCACGTGTGAGCGGCACCCGAACCTGTACATCCGAGATCTCGACTCACCCTGGCGATTCCCCGCCAGCTCCATTGCGGCAGATCGTTGGCCAGTTCACCGAGCGCGCTTTCCGGGTCGCTCAACCTGGCGATTCCCCGCCAGCTTGATTGCGCGCGTGATCGCACGGGAGCGGGCAGAACGGCGACGGCCGCCCGCTGGGCGATCGCATTGGCGGCACGCCAGGGCTGGCGCGGTTATGGTCGTGATCATGCGGAGGATTCCGCGCTGGTTGGCACGGGTGCCGATTCCGTTGTACCGGGCGGGTTTCTGTTCGGCGGCGGCTGGTGATGGTGGAGCACGTCGGACGAGTGAGCGAGGCGCGGCGGTACGTCGTGCTCGAAGTGCTGCTGCGCGAACCCGGCGGCGTGGTGGTCGCGTCGGGCTACGGGTGGGCGTCGCAGTGGTTGCGCAACGTTGTCGCGGCGCCTTCGGTGCGCGTGTGGTGGGGGCGGCTCAAAGCCGTGGCGAGTCGGGCCAGAGTGCTCGAGCCGGACGAGGGGCGGCGGTTCGGTACCGGCAGGCGCATCCGGGGCAGGCGAGGACCGTCGTGAAGGGCCTCAGGTTGCCCGAGTTGATCTATCCGGGGTCGCTGCCTGAGGACATCGGCGAGCGGGTTCCGTTGGTGCGCCTGCGTTTCGCGTGATCAGATGGCGCGCTGGTGGTCTTTCCAGTACGGCGCACGGAGGTCGCGCTTGAGGATCTTGCCGCTGGCATTGCGGGGCAGTGCGTCGACGATGTCCATGGTGCGCGGGCACTTGTAGCCGGCGAGCCGTTCGCGGCAGAAGGCGATGATGTCCTCGGCGGTCACGGCCCCGTCGGTCGACACGATCGCCTTGACCGACTCGCCCCAGCGCTCGTCCGGCACGCCGATGATCGCGGCGTCGGTCACGTGCGGGTGATCCGCCAGCACACGTTCCACCTCAGGCCCGTACACGTTCTCACCACCGGTGATGATCATGTCTTTGAGGCGGTCTTCGACATAGAGATAACCCTCGGCGTCGAGGTGGCCGACGTCGCCGGTGCGGACCCAGTCGTCGGGGGTGACGGTTTCCGCTGTCGCGTCGGGCTTGTTGAGGTACTCGGTCATGCGGTGCACGGTGCGGATCCAGATCTCGCCTTGCTCGCCGGTTGGCGCGTCCTCTTCGGTGACGATGTCGACGACGCGGACCTCGACGTTGGGCACCGGTTTGCCGGCGGACAGCAGCAGGTGTGCGCGGGTGGGGTCGCGGTGGTCCGCGGGCGCCAGAGAAGTGGCCACGCCGGCGAGTTCGGTTTGGCCGAAGACCTGGACGAAGTTCAAGTCCGGCCAGGCGTCGAGCGCCCGACGGAGCACGGGCAGCGGCATGGGGGCGGCGCCGTAGCCGAGGGAGCGCAGCTTGGCCAGCGCGCCGATCGCGGCGTCACCAGCGGCGAGAAACCCAGTGATCACCGGCGGCACGAAGAACGCGTGGGTCGCGCCGGCCAGCAGCGCCTTCACCAGCGACTGGGCGTCGGGTTCGCGAGTCATGAGGCTCGGCACGCCGGCGCGAATTCCGAAGAAGGCATAACAGATTCCGCCGACGTGGAACAGCGGCATCGCGACCAGGTTCTTGTCACCGTCGGCGAACGGGAACACGGTTCCGACATCGATCGTGTGCGTCACCAGAGCGTGCTGGCTGAGCACGACGCCCTTGGGCCGGCCGGTGGTGCCGGAGCTGTAGATCACCAGCGCGGTGTCGGCCGGCTCGACGTCCGGCGCGGGCGGTGTGGGCGTGGCGTCGGCGAGGAACCGCTCGTACTCGTCGTCGATCACGACGACGTGCTCCGCACCGGTCGCGGTGACCGCCGCGGACGCCAGGTCCGGCCCGGCGAACAGCATGTGCGCGCCGCTGTCGGTGTAGGCGTAGGACAACTCGTCGGCGGCAAGGCGCCAATTAAGAATCGCGATCCCGGCACCGATCGACGCGGCGGCGAAGGTCAACTCCAGGCAGGCGGGGTGGTTCTTGTCCAGGAACGCGATCCGGTCGCCTCGACCGATTCCGGCGGCGCGCAGACCTCCCGCGGCGCGGCGGATTCGGTCCGACCATCGCGACCACGTCCACCGCGTGCCCTGGTAGTCGATGGCGACCACGTCGGGCGTGGCCGCCGCCCACTTCTCGGCCCAGTCGGCGAGGAGTTCTGTGGTGGTCACCTTGGCCTCCCAGAAGGTAAACTAGTCCGCGCGGACTAGTTCATGGTCGGTGCACGAGGCCGAGGTGTCAACCGGGGAGGAATTGCCAATGCCGCGTCAGGCGCGGGGTGAGCGGATTCGTGGTGTCGCGCTGGACACCGCCATCGGCATCCTCACCGCGTCCGGCTACACCGCGCTCACCACCCGGGCCGTGCAGGAGGCCGCGGAGATGTCGCGCGGCTCGTTTCTGCACCAGTTCCCCACCCGTGAGGACCTGCTCGCCGCCGTGATCGAGGAACTCGTGGAACGCCGGGCCCACCGCGCGCAGACGATCATCGACCGGTTCGCCGTCGAGCCGCCGGCCGATCGGCTCACCGCCGCGATCGGCGCCGTGCGCGAGTTGTTCTCCGGCCCCGATTTCCTCGCCGAGATGGAACTGTGGGCCGCCGCGCGCACCAATCCGAATCTGCACGCCACGCTGGTGCCCGTCGTCGAGCGGATCAGCCGGCGCCTGCGCGCACAACTGGCCGAGCTGTTCGGCCCGAAGCTGACCGCGCATCCCGACTACCCGCGCGTGGCGATGCTGACCGTGGAGATCGCCAGGGGGCTCGCGTTCAGCGCGCCGATCCGCCGAGGCACCGGGGACACCACGCTGCTGGACTACTGGTGCGACGCGGCCGCCGCCATGCTCGGCACGACGCGCGCCAGGACCACACCGTCCCACCACGACGAGTTGCCCGTCTGACCTGGTTGTCGCGAGTCCCGCGCTCAGACACCCCGAGTCCCGCGCCCTGCACCGGTGCACAGCGCGGGACTCACCGGTGCACAGCGCGGGACTCGCGCGTTTACGGGCGGGACGGGGAGATGCGGCGCTGGAGGTACCAGGAGAAGTAGCCGTCGTACTTGCGCTGCAACTCGGGGCGTTGCCAGTCGCGACCGGTGATCACCTTGCGGCAGGTGAGATGCCCGCACGAGCAGTCCATCGTGTCGTCCGGCACGTCGAACAGCGCGTAGTCGGTGGTCAGCTCCTCGCCCTCGGCGACGTTCCGCATCGCGACGAGCAGCGTGTTGCCGGCGAACCCGACGTTCGGCTCGCACGAGTGGTTGATGAACAGCATCACCCGCTCGTACTCCTCGTCGAACTTCGCGACCAGGTGCAACTCCTCGGCGATCTGGATCTCCGAGTTCCGCAGACGCTCCGACATCCGGCGCAACTCGTCGGTGGTGACGATGTGACCGCCCTTCACCGCGACGGTCTCGCCCGCCACGATCGGCTCGACGGCCACGAGACCTCGACCGGAGATCGCGCTGTCCACGCCCTTGACGGCCTTCGGTGTGATCCAGGAGTCGACCATGGGCCCATCATGGCGAAAATCGTCGTACCCCGGTGCGACCATTCGGACCATGAGCACCGACGCCGAGGCGCTGGCCAACCTGCTCGCACAAGCGGAGCCGCGACTGGAGCGGGCGACCAAGTGGGGCCGGCTCACGTTCACCCTCGACCAGAACTGGCACCACTGGATCTGCCAGATCGCGGAGTCCAAGAAGGGCGCGAAGCTGGTGTTCCACAAGGGAGTTCTGCTCGACGACCCGGCCGGCCTGCTCACCGGTTCGGCCCGCTATCTCCGCGAGGTTTCCGCCGAACGAGCGCTCGCCGACACCGAGGCGATCCGCGCGCTCGTCCGGTCCGCGGTCGAGCACCAGACCGACATGGTCAGCTAACGGACCGGATCTTGTGCACCAGCAGCGCCCCGACGACCGTGACCACCCCGGCCACGCCGTACAGCACCGGGTACCCGCCGAGGCTCGACACGATCGGCGCGGCGATCACCGGCGCGAGCACCTGCGGCAGTGAGGTCGCGACGTTCAGCACGCCGAGGTCCTTGGCCCGGTCCACCGCGGCCGGCAGCACCTGGGTGAGCAGCGCGAAGTCCACGGAAAGGTAAGCGCCGTAACCGGTTCCGAGGATCGCGGCCGCCGTGACCGCGCCGGTCCAGGTCGGCCACACGGCCAGCAGCAGCGCCGCCACCCCCATGATCACGCCGGACGCGGACACGAAGATCTTGCGCTTGCCGACCCGGTCCGACCACACGCCGCCGAGCATCACCGTGGCGAGCACGGTCAGCGCGTTGACCACCGTCAGGATCAGCACGCCGGAGTCCGGATCGGCCAGCTTCACCTGATCTTTGAGGAAGAACAGCAGGTACAGCAGCGCGATCGAGTAGCCGACGTTCATCAGGAACCGGGTCAGCCACGCCCAGCCGAAGTCCGGGTACCGGCGCGGGCTGATCCAGAAATCGGAGAGTCTCATCCGCGCCGGCCGCTCGGCACGGCTGATCACGATGTCCTTGCGCAGCAACACATACGGCGCCACGGACAGCAGCACGAACACCGAGCAGGCGAGGTAGCCGCCCACGATCGACGAGCCCAGCACGGCCAGCCCGGTGCCGACGATCACGCCAACGGTCTGCGCCAGCCCGAAGTACCCGCCGGCCGTGCCGCGCTTGGCCAGCGGCACCTGGTCCGGGATCGCCGCCGACAGCGCGGCGAACGGCGCGTTCAGCGCGAGCTGCACCAGACACCAGCCGATGATCATCATGCCGACGCCCTGCGCGGAGGCGAGCAGCAGCAGCCCGGCCACCCCGCCGATCGTGCCGCCGACGATCCACGGGATGCGCATGCCGAACCGGGACGTCGTGCGGTCCGACAGCGCGCCCCACACCGGGTTCGCCACCGCCGACACCGCCGCGCCGAGCAACGCGACCAGCGCGAGCAGGTCCTCCTTGCCGGCCGGCGCGAACACGTCGGACTGCTTGGCGAGCAGGATCTGCAGCGGGCCGAACCAGCCGGCGAAGGTGCCGACGGTGGCCAGGCAGTACGCCGCGATCCAGCGTCGCGACACGGTCCCGGACGGCTCAGCCGAGACCTCGGCCGCGGTCACCGGCTCGCCTTGATCAGCTCGCGAAACCAGTGGTAGGAGTCCTTCGGCGTGCGCTTCTGCGTCCGATAGTCGACGTGCACCAGGCCGAACCGTTGCGCGTATCCGAAGGTCCACTCGAAGTTGTCGGTCGGCGACCAGTGCAGGTACCCGCGCACGTCCACGCCGTCCTCGATCGCCTCGCGCATGGCGGCGATGTGCGCGTCCAGGTAGTCGATCCGGCCCTGGTCGCGGACCCGATCGTCCGCGTCCGGTTCCTCCACTGTGGACAGTGAGGTGCCGTTCTCGGAGACGTACAGCGGCGGCAGCGCGTCGCCGTACCGTTTCGGAAACGCGCGCAGGATCTCGCCCAGCCCCGCCGGGTTGATCTCGCCGCCGAGGCCGGTCTTCGGGCCGTCGATTTCCGTTGGCACGAAAGGAATTTCCTCGCCCGATGCGGCGCTCACCCGGAACGGGCTGTAGTAGTTGACGCCGTACCAGTCCAGCGGCGTTGCGATGATCTCCAGGTCGTCGGCGACCGGTCCGGGCATCACGGTGGCGAGGTCCTCGTCCGGGTAGCGCCCGCGCAGGATCGGGTCCGACCACAGCCAGTTGGCCAGCACGTCGTAGAACTCGGCGGCACCGCGATCGGCCTCCGAGTCGCTGCCCGGCCAGGTCGGCGCGTGCGCGTTGGCCGTGCCGATCCCGGTCGCGCCGGCCGCCCGCAGCGCCCGCACGGCGAGCCCGTGCGCGAGGAGTTGGTGGTGCGCGGTGGGCAACGAGTCGAACAGCAGCCGCTTGCCGGGCGCGTACTCGCCGGTGGCGTAGCCGAGGAAGGTCAGCACGGACGGCTCGTTGAGCGGGATCCACATCTCCGCGCGGTCGGCCAGCCGTTCACCGACGATCGCGGCGTACTCGGCGAACCGGAACGCGGTGTCCCGGTTGAGCCAGCCACCGTCCTCCTCGATCGGCAGCGGAGTGTCCCAGTGGTACAGCGTCGGCACCGGGCGCAGGCCGGCCGCGCACATCTCGTCCACCACGCGGTCGTAGAAGTCGAGGCCCTTGGCGTTCACCGCGCCGGAGCCGGACGGCTGAACTCGGGGCCACGCAACGGAAAACCGGTACAGGTCTACGCCCAGGTCGCGCACGAGCGCGATGTCGGTGGCGTAGCGGTGGTAGAAATCGGCGGCCACGGCGGGCGAATCGCCGCCCGCGATCCGGCCGGGCTCGGCGCAGAACACGTCCCAAGTGGACCGTCCCCGGCCGTCGGCGTCCAGCGCGCCCTCGGTCTGGAAACCGGACGCGCCGACGCCCCAGCGGAACCCGTTCGGCAGCGGCATCGTCCGATACTGAACGCGAATAGTTCTCAGGTCAAGGTCGACAGGTATCTGGGCCGTGCGCGCGTGCTCTTTCCAGGCAGGGGCGACTCTGGCGAGGAGGCCACATGAGTGCGGCGAACTACCAGCTCCGCGGTCCGGGCATCGAGATCGACTACCGCACCGACGGCGACCAGTTGACCGTGCGCGGCTTCGGCGGCGGCCTTCCCGACGACGGCGCGACATTCCACAAGGTCACCCCGACCGCGACCGACGTCGGCGACATCGTCGAGGTGGTACTGCGGCGGATCGACCGGGGCGGCAACTCCTACCGGCTGACGCTGTTCCTGCCGCAGGTGAGCCTGCCCCAGGGCGGCGACACGCACGACGTCACCGGCACGGCCGTGTTCACGCACGACATCAGCGGCCGGTTCGCCGAGCCGCACGGGGTGTTGCAGACCTACGACGTCCGTCCGCTGACCGGCGTGATGTGGAACTGAGGAGGAATGGTCATGAGCGCGTCCAACTTCCGCCTCGGCGGCCCGGGTATCGAGATCGAGTACACGACCGACGGTGACGAGCTGACCGTTCGCGGACACGGCAACTGTCTCGAACGGGACGGGAAATCCTTTGCCGGCAAGGAGATCTCGCGGATGACCACCGGCTACGGCGAGCTGGTCACGGTGACCCTGCTGGACTCGTCGCGCAACCAGACGGCGGTGCGGCTGGCCGTGCTGATGCCGAGGGCGGTGCTGACCGGTGAGGACGGCAAGCGTCCGGTGACCGGTGTCGGGATGATCACCAGGGACTACCGGGAGGTGCTCGGCGGCGCGCCGCCGGTGCGCCACGACTACGACGTGCGCCCGCTGTCCGGCACCATGTGGGCGTAGGAAAATCTACGTCGAAACGCTGACTTCCCCGTCGGCGTCGCGGTCCACGCTGTGCCCATGGACAACACCTGGCTGCGATACACCCACCTGGAGAAGCTCTACGGCTATCTGCCCGGCATGGTGGCCAGCGCACCGGCGATCTTCGGGCTCGACCGGGACGAATACCAGCGCGTCCGCGCCACGTTCGACACCCGGGCCGCCGAGGCCGCCGAGGAGCTGCTGGCCGACCCCGAGTTCGCCGAGGCGGTGGCGCGGCTGCCGTTCGAGCCGGACCAGACCGTGCTCGCGGTCGGCGACAGCATCACCGACGACCTGCAATCCTGGGCGGAGATCCTGCGGCACGTGCTGGCCAAGGCGCGGCCGGACGACGAGATCACGATCGTCAACGGTGGTCTGTCCGCGCACACCACCGCGATGATCCTGCGGCGGTGGCCGGCCACCCTGGCGTCGACCAAACCGGACTGGGTGCTGTGCGCCCTGGGCGGCAACGACGTCACGCGCGTCGGGCCGGAACCGACCAAGCCCCAGGTCAGCACGGCGGAGTCGATCGCCAACCTGCGGCGGTTGCGGGAGATCGCCGCACACGTCGGCTGGTGGGTCTGGATCACGCCGGTGCCGGTGACCGAGGAGCGGGTCGCCGCGTACCCGTCGTTCACGTTCGGCCAGTCGACCTGGCGCAACGAGGACATCGCGGCGTTGACCGAGGCCATTCACGAACTCGAGGACCCCGTGGTCGACCTGTCCGCCGCGTTGGACACCGAGGCGCTGTCGGAGCTGCAAGGAGAGGACGGCGTGCACGTGACACTCGCCGGCCAGCAACGAATCACGCGCGCTGTCGTGGAGGCTCTGACCTAAGCCGCACTGCTTCCCCGCGAATCAGGTGCCACTTCCCGTGCCACCCCACCCCCGGAAGACCGCTCGACAGGCGGAGGAGATCGCCGCACCCGCCCGCCGAACAACGCCACACAAACCACCCCGACAACGAGCGGCACGTGCCCCGCCAACCGCGACCACTCCACATGCCCGTTCACGAGATCGGCCACCGAGAGAACAGCCAGCACCACCGTCAACCCGAACAGCATCGGCAGTTGACTGCGCGCCTGCCCCGGCCCCCGCGCCGCCCACCCCAACGCGACGGCGACCGCGAAGTTGAACGCCGCCGTCTCGTGGCCGACGTGTCCCATGCCGTGCGCCGCGCCGTCGACCGCGAACAACTGCCCCCCAGCCACCGCGAGCTGGCACGCCGCCACCGCAGCGAGCACCCACCGCAACACCTCACGCCACCGGCCCGGCCGCCGTGCGCCGACGGCAACAATCGGCGGCAGGTCCTCCGACAGGTCCGACGGCGCCATCCGCACCCGGCGAGTCACCTCGGCGGCCGCGTCCCGCCACGCCGTGCACTCCGCGCAGTCGGTGACGTGCGACGTCAGCTCATCCTCGCCGACGCCGGGGTCCTCGCCGTCCAGCGTCGCCGAGATCGCCTCCCGCGCCCGCAGACACTCCATACCGTCCAGGTTGTTACGAGCACGAGAAAAGTTCCCAGGCGGGGGTCCTTCGTTCGGGAACACCCCGGCATCCTAGGTTCGAGAGTGGACGGTCATCGTCGACACCGGAAGGGTGCTACGAGTGGACGACGACGAGCTCACCCGGCTCGCCTTTCGCGCCGCGCGCGGGGAAGCCGCCGCTGCCGAGGCACTCGTCGCCGCCACCAGGGGCCAGTTGCACCGGATGTTGACCTACCTCGCCGACCCGCGCGTCGCCGAGGATCTCGTGCAGGAAACCTATCTGCGGGCGTTCGCCGCGCTGCCCAAGTTCGCCGGGCACTCGCCGGCCCGCGCGTGGCTGGCCGCGATCGCGCGCAACGTCGCCGCCGACCATCTGCGCACCCGCAAGCGCCGCCCGCCGCCGGTGTTGCTGGGCGACGCGTCGGTCGCCGACATCGTGACCACACCCGATCACGGGCGCACGGTCGTGCTGCGCCAGCTGATCGCCGAGCTGGATCCCGAGCGGCGCGAGGCGTTCGTGCTCACCCAGGTGATCGGGCTGCCCTACGCGGACGTGGCCCGGATCTGCGACTGCCCGGTCGGCACGATCCGGTCCCGGGTGTTCCGCGCCCGCGACGACCTGACCCGGGCGCTGGCCGAGCGGGACGATCCGCGAGTCAACGAAGCCTGATCAAGTCCCGGGAACTTTCCCGCACCCGGCGACGACCTTGCTCGACATGCGGACACCACAGGTCGCCGGGCGACCACGCACCGACGCGGTGCTGATGGTGTGCGGCCGCTGCCGGCCAGACGGTTGCGACGACTGGGTCCGGCGGCTGCGCGCCAGCCTTTACCGGCTGATCGGCCGCGAGCGCTTAACCGTCACCGTCAGCGGCTGCCTGCGCACCTGCCCCGAGGATCGAGTCGCCGTGCTGCTGGTCAGCCCGTCGGTCGGCTGCCGGGAGTGGGCGCTGTGTCCGGAATCCGCCGAGCAGACCCGCCACATCACCGCGCTGCTCGCCCACCCGGCACACGGCCTGCCACCCGAACCGAGGAGTGGTTCATGACCGCCCGCACGTCCGCCCTGCTCGTGGTGATCGCGCTGGTGGTGGCCGGCTGCGGCGGGCCGTCCGGACGCGCCGACGCGCCGCCGGCGTCGCAGAGCGCCGGGTACCAACCGGCCACGGTGACCGACTGCAACGGCCGCCAGGTCACCTTCACCGCGCCACCACAGCGGGTCGTCGCACTCACAACAAGCGTTCTGGAACTGCTGTTCTGGCTTGGTGTGGCGGACAAGGTGGTCGGCATCGGGTCACCGCCCAAGGCCGGCACGTTCCCGCCCGAGTTCGACGCGGCGGCCCAGCGACTGCCCCACCTCGCCGGCAGCTACGCGCCGGGCTCCTACAAGGCGGTGCCGCGTGAGCAGATGCTCGGCGCACGCCCGGACTTCGTGCTCGGCGGGTTCACCTCCAACTTCGACGCCGACGGCGCGATGAAGCAGCAGGAGCTGGCCGACAACAAGATCAACTCCTACCTGGCGCTGTCCACGTCGTGCCCGGCGGCCACCACGAGCGCGCGCGGCGACTTCGAGCTGGTGTACCGGGACCTGCGCAATCTCGGCGCGATCTTCGGCGTCCAGGACCGGGCTGAGCGGCTGATCGCCGACATGCGCGCCAAGACCGACGACGTGGCCCGCAAGCTCGCCGGCACCCCGCCGCCGGCCGTGTTCCCGTTCGAGTTCGACGAGGGCACGCAGACGCCGTACGCGCCGGGCAACCGGCAGGCGGTCAACGCGACGCTGTCACTGGCCGGGGCGCGCAACATCTTCGGCGACCTGAACAAGCCGTACCAGAAGATCAGCTGGGAGGAGGTCGCCAAGCGCAACCCGGAGGCGATCCTGCTGATCGTCTACGACAAGGGGAACCCGGCCGAGACCGAGGCGCGGTTCGCCGCAGCCGAAAGCTTTGCCAAAAGCTTTCCAGTGTTGGCAGGTACACCGGCGGTGCGCGGCGGACGGTTCGCGCGGCTGGTCTACGAGCAGGGCTCCAACGGCGGCGTGCGCAACGCCGACGCGGTGGTTTCCCTTGCGCGCCAACTGTTTCCGGAGAAGATGCGGTGACGGGCAGACGCACAACCGTCGTCTACGCCGCACTGCTCACCGTCCTGGCGATCGCGATCACCGCCGGAATCGGCTACGGCTCGGTTTGGGTGCCACCGGATGTGGTGTGGCAGGTGCTCACGCACCGGCTGACCGGGCTCGGCGATCCGAACAACTGGACGATCACCCAGGACGGGATCGTGTGGGACCTGCGGCTGCCGCGCGTGCTGCTGGCCGCGATGGTCGGCGCGGGTCACGCGGTGGTCGGCGTCGCGGCGCAAGCCTTGGTGCGCAACCCGTTGGCCGACCCGTTCCTGCTCGGCATCTCCTCCGGCGCGTGCGTCGGCGCGGTCGCGTCGATCGTGGTCGGGATCAGCTTCTGGGGTGTCACCTCGCACGCGCTGGCCGGTGTGGCCGGCGCGCTGATCACGTTCCTGATCGTGTACCTGCTGGCCGCGCGCGGCGGGTCGTTAAGCCCGACCCGGCTGCTGCTGGTCGGCGTGGTCACCGGGCACGCGCTGCTCGGCGTGGCGAACTTCCTGGTGCTGCAGGCAGACGACCCGGGCAAGACGAACTCGTCGCTGTTCTGGCTGCTCGGCTCGCTGGCCGGCGCGCGCTGGACCGACCTCGGGGTGCCGGCCGCCGCGCTGTCGATTGGCCTCGCCGCGCTGCTGGTGCGCGGGCGCGGGTTGAACGCGCTGCTGGTCGGCGACGAGACGGCGAACGCGCTCGGAGTGCCGCCCGGTCGTTTGCGCCGCGAACTGTTCGCCACGACGTCGCTGGTCACCGGGGTCGTGGTGGCGCTGTCCGGATCGATCTACTTCGTCGGGCTGGTGGTGCCGCACGCGGTGCGGCTGCTGCTCGGCAGTGATCACCGGCGGGTGCTGCCGGCCGCGGCGATCGCGGGCGCGGCGTTCCTGGTGCTGGTGGATCTGGCCGCACGCTCGGTGCTCGCGCCGCAGGAGGTGCCGGTCGGCGTGGTGACCGCGGTGATCGGCGCGCCGGTGTTCCTGCTGCTGATGTCCCGCCGGCGACTGTCGGAGACCGGACTGTGAACCTGCGACTAGAGGATGTGCGGGTCAAACTGTCCGGACGGCAAATCATTTCCGGAGCGAATCTTCTCGTTGCGGAGGGTGACCTGTGCGGCCTGATAGGGCCGAACGGCGGCGGAAAGTCGACCTTGCTTCGCACCGTATACCGGCACCTCAAACCATACTCCGGTTGGGTATATCTGGGCCAGACCGACCTCTGGCGGTTGTCGCCCGTGAAGGTGGCTCGGAAGATCGCTGGAGTGCCGCAGGAGACGCGCTCCGACTTCGACGTGACGGTGTTCGAGATGGCCGCGATGGGCCGCACACCGCACAAACACCCGCTGGCCGCCACCACCGCGTCCGACCGCGAGATCGTCACCGGCGCGCTGACCAGGGTGGACGCGCTACACCTTGCCGAGCGGCACTTCGCGACGCTGTCCGGCGGCGAACGGCAGCGCGTGCTGCTGGCCCGCGCGCTCGCCCAGCAGACCCAGGTACTGGTACTCGACGAGCCGACCAACCACCTCGACGTGCGCCACCAACTGGAACTGATGGAGTTGGTGCGCGAGCTGGGCCTGACCACCGTGATGGCGGTGCACGACCTGAACCTGGCCGCCGGGTACTGCGACCGGCTGCACGTGATCGACTCCGGGAAGATCGTCGCGGGCGGGCCGCCAGAGGACGTGCTCACCGCCGAGCTGCTGCGGTCGGTGTTCGGTGTGCACGCCGACTTCACCACGCACCCGCGCACCGGCCGGCCACACCTGATTCTGTCCACTGTGGACGGTACACCGTGAGACGGTACGCACTTCTGTTGCGGCACAACGGGATCGCGCCCGTGCTGGCGGTCGGCGCGCTGACCCGGCTCGGCGTGAGCATGTACCCGCTGGCCGTGCTGCTGCTCGCGGGCCAGACCTGGGACCTCGCCAGCGCCGGCGCCGTGGCGGCTGCGGCGGCCGTCGGGTACGCGCTGACCGGGCCGATGCTCGGGCGGTTCGCCGACCGGTACGGCCCGATGCGCCCGCTGCTGATCACCGCGGTGGTGGTCGCGGTGGCGTTCGCGGTGCTGCCGCTGGCCGTACGGACCGGATCGGTACTCGCCACGGCCGCCGTCGCGCTGATCGCCGGCGCGTCGATCCCGCCGGTGCCGGCCTGTCAGCGCGCGCTCCTGCGGCGGCTGCTTTCCGACGACCTTGTGGACACCGCGATGGCCGTCGACGCGTTCTTCCTCGATCTGTTCCTGATCGTCGGCCCGCTGGTCACCACCGGAATCGTGCTCGCGGCGAGCCCGACCGCCGCGTTGGTCACCACCGCCGTGGTGCTGCTGGCCGGCGCGCTGCTGTTCGCCAGACTGCCCGCGGTGCGAACGATGCCGCACTCCGGCGCGGCCACCCCGATCCGCGGGCTCGGACCGTTGCGCGCGCCCGGGTTCCGGCTGCTGCTCGCCACGGTGGCCGCCGCCGGCATGGCGCTCGGCGCGCTGCGGGTGTCGCTGATCGGGTTCGCCGGCGACACCGGCGGCCTGCTGTACACCGCGATCGGGATCGGCAGCGCGGCCGGCGGGCTGGCCTACGGCGCCCGCGCGTGGACCACGCCGCTGGCACGCCGGTACGCGATTCTCCTTGCCTGCTACGCGATCGGCGTACTGCCGCTGCTGACCGGGATCGGTGCCGGCGGCATGTTCGCGCTCGCGGTGCTCACCGGGCTGGCCCTGTCCCCCGTGACGATCTGCGAGTTCGCGCTGGTCGGACGGTGTGCGCCGGGCGGGACGGTGGCCGAGGCGTTCGCCTGGGCGACCACCGCGACGTTCGCCGGCAACGCGCTGGGCACCGCACTCGGCGGCGCGCTGGCCGACCTGCACTGGCGCGCCCCGATGGTGCTCGCCGCGGCCGTACTCGCCACCGCCGCGGCCGCCACCGTGCTCGGCCGCGCCCTGTTGACCGCCCCAACCGGGGACCGTGTCGAGTCGGAAGGGAGGTGACCTCGATGACCCTCAAGGTGAAGGTCCGTCGGAAGAAGACCCGCGGCAACCTGCTGTCGAACCACCCGGCCTGATCCGGGGTGAGGGGCGGGGCGACCTGGGACGTCGCCCCGCCCTGCCCGATTGTCCTCTCCTGCCCGGCTCGTGAAGGGAATGACCATGAAGTTCCGCCGTACTCGCAGCCTGGTCGGCTACTGGAGCGAGGGCGAGTTCGTGCTCGAGGACTACCTCACCGAGAAGTCCTCGGACGTCGACGAGGACAACGCCGTCGTGGTGGACGAGGCCACGCTGCGCCTGCTCGACAAGTTCGACGACTGGACCGACGTCGACGCGGTGGCCGCCGAGCTGCCCGACTACTCCGCCGAATCGGTGCGCGAGGCGGTGGACACGCTGGTCGACGCCGGCCTGCTGCGCACCCCGGAGATGGCCGAACGCGAGGACCAGCTCGCCGTGGAATGGGCGCACTGGAGCCAGGAGGCGCGCTTCTTCCACTTCGGCACCAAGGACGCGGTGTACATCGGCGACGACGACGAGCACCGGTCGGCCGCCGCCGAGGTCGCGCTGGCCAGCGGGCCGCCGCCGGAGATCTTCAAGAGCTACCCGGACGCGCCGAGGGTTCGCCTGCCGCGCGCGTTTCTCCCGCTGCGCGGCGAATTCGGCGAGGTGCTGCTGTCCCGGCGCACGCATCGCGCGTTCACCCCGACGCCGGTCGGGCTGCGCGAGCTGGCCACGGTGCTGCACTACACGTTCGCGCCGATGTACTTCGTGGACGCGCGCGAGTACGGCACGTTGTTCATGCGCACCAGCCCCGGCGGCGGCGCGCGGCAGGAGCTGGAGGCCTACGTCGGCGTGCTGAACGTGGACGGCGTGACGCCAGGGCTCTACCACTACAACGTCGAGCAGCACAGCCTGGAGCTGATCGACCCCGACTTCGCCGCCGCTGACGTCGACCGGCTCGCCTTCGGCCAGCAGATGGCCGTGACCTCGGGTTTCGTGGTGTTCATGACCGCACTGGTGCAGCGCGCGGCGTACAAGTACCGGCACCCGAGGACGCTGCGGATGATCATGTTGGACGCCGGGCACCTTGCCCAGACGTTCAACCTGGTGTGCACGGCCGCCGGGCTCGGCCCGTTCCAGACGGCCGCGTTCCGGGACACCGAGGTGGAGCGCGCACTCGGAATCGACGGGATCGCCGAGACCGCGCTCTATCTGCTCGGCGCCGGCAATCCCGCCGGTCCGGTGGACGGCCGTCCTATCGACATGACGCTGGCCGCTCAGCCGGTGTAGCGGTCGACCGCTTCCTGGAGCAGCCGGCTCATG
Organism: Herbihabitans rhizosphaerae; assembly: GCF_004216555.1. Taxonomy (GTDB): domain Bacteria; phylum Actinomycetota; class Actinomycetes; order Mycobacteriales; family Pseudonocardiaceae; genus Herbihabitans; species Herbihabitans rhizosphaerae. The sequence goes on from NZ_SGWQ01000001.1 coordinate 584,340, forward strand.
GCCGGCGTGTGCATGTGCTCGACCTGGCCCCACACCGCGCGTCCCTCGTCCGTGTCGAACTGGACGAACGAGGCGAACAGGACCGAGCGCTCGTCACGCATGACCAGCGTCTGGCAGCGGAAGCCCCTGGTGGACGTCACGCCGAGGAGCGCGAACTCCGGAGCGGCGCGCAGGATCGGCCAGCCGAGCACGTGATCGGGCGCGTCGAGTGGTCCGAGCTGGGCTCCCAGCTCGGACCACCCGGCGAGCAGGCCGGCACGCATCTCGTCGGACGCACCCTCGGTCACCATGCACGCCCACTGTTCGGCGGTCCGGTCGGCGGCCGAGTCGAGCTCGGCGAGCAGCGCGTTCTGGTAGCCGATCCGGTCGTGCGTGCACAGGTCGCGTGCGGCGGCCGGCACCTCGATCTCGCGGACGACGGTGGACAGGGACTCGGTCATGACACGCTCCTCAGATTCGGGTAGGTCGCCGCCCAGCGCTTGCGGATCCCGCGGAGCATCGCCGGGTACACGATCAGGTAGCGGAACGGCAGGATCGCGGCCATGTAGGCCGTGCCGAACAGGCCGTTCGGCTTGACCAGCACACCCATCTGGCCGCGGTAGCCGCCGTCACCGTCCGGCACCCAGCTCAGGTGCAGGACTCCGTGCACGGTCTTGTTGGCCATCTCGGCGACGTATTCACTGTCGGTCAGGTACACCGACGTGAAGGGGTCGGTGCCCAGTTCTGGCCCGCGCGGGCCGTCGCGCAGGTCGGCGGGCAGCCGGTCGCGCAGGGTCGGCACGCGGGTGCCGACACCGTCCTCCGGCTTGTCCAAGCCGAGCAGTCCGCCGATCTTCCAGCGCAGTTCCAGCAGCGCGTTGGTGATGCGGGAGAACCCGTCCGGGCCATCGTTCGAGGTGAACATGTCGATCAGTTTGGGCAGGTCATCCGGGCCGCCCGGGGTTGGCAACGCCCACACGTCCTCGACCGTGAAGTCGTGCGCGATCTCGTGGATCCGCCACGGCTGCGACGTGTGCGCGGTCTTCGGAAGTCTCATCCGAACCTCCATCCATACAGCACTGTATGTATCACCTACGCTCCCACCGGCCTCAGGCGCGGTCAAGGTGACGCCGCACACGAGCGGCATAGGATCGAATCGATGGCACCGCCGACCCGCACCCCGCGCAGCACGTGGATCGAGGAGGGGTTGCGCGCGCTCGCCGGCGGCGGCCCGGACGCCGTGCGGGTCGAGCCGCTGGCCAAGACGCTCGGCGTCACCCGAGGCGGGTTCTACTGGCATTTCAAGGACCGGCAGGCGCTGCTCGACGCGATGCTGGAGACCTGGGAGCAGCTCGGCGCGCAAGGCGTGATCGAACGCGTGGAGGCCGGTGGCGGCGACGCCCGCACGAAGGTGCGCAGAACCGCGGAGCTGATCTTCACCGGCGGGATGATCCCGACCGACCTGGCGATCCGGGACTGGGCGCGGCGCGACCCGGCGGTGGCCGAGCGCCTGCGGCGGGTGGACAACCGGCGGGTGGCCTACCTGCGGACGCTGTTCGGCCAGTTCTGCCCGGACGACGCCGAGGTCGAAGGGCGCTGCATGCTCGCGTTCTCGCTGGTCATCGGCAACTACTACATCGCGGCCGACCACGGCGGGAGCACCCGCGACCAGGTACTCGCGACTGCCATCGAGTACCTGGTCGCATAACGGTGACCGTCAGATGATCGTCGGAATCGAGTTGATCGGCAGACCGGACAGGTCGACCGGCAGGTCGAGCTGCGCCGGCGTGTCGTTGACGGTGACGTCGGTGTCGTTGTTCACCGTGGACAGTGCCTGACCGACCAGCTCGGGGTTCAACCCGAACACCTGGCCGACCGCGCCGACCGGGATCTGCTGGTCGATGCCGCCGGTCGTGGTCGTGGTGCCGCCGGACTGCCCGATCGTCTGGTTGTCCGCCCAGGCGTAGGAGTCGCCGAACCACGCCGCCGAGTTGCCGAACACCTGCGCCACGGCCGCGGCCGGGACGTCGGCGATGTTGCCGGACAGCGAGCCGCCGACACCGGAGCTGGTGATGTCACCGCCGGAGGCGACGTCCGTGTCGTTCGAACCGCTGCCGTCCGACGACCCGAACCAGCTCGCCGCGTTGCCGAACACCTGCGCGACCGGCAGCGCCTGCGCGCTCACCACGTTGCCGGCGAGTTGGCCGCCGTCACCGTTGGCCGTGGTGTCACCGCCGGCCGTGGAGCTGACGTCGTTGGTGGCGTCGCCGGTCACCCGGCCGACCCACACCGGCGCCATCGCGAACACGCCCGCGGTCGAGCCGACCGGAGCCTGCACCACGTTGCCGGCGAGCTGGCCGCCGGTGCCCTCGGCGTCGTTGTCGCCGCCGGCCGTCGAGTCGGTCTCGTTGTCCGACACGCCCTGCCCGAAACCGCCCCACGCGGCGCCGATGCCGTGCACCTGCGCCGGGAAGGACACCGGGACCTGGGCGATGTTGCCGGCGATCGTGCCGAGGTCGCCAGTCGCGTGGTAGTCGCCGCCTGCCGAGGAGTCGGTGTCGTTGCTGGCCTCACCGACGCCCTTGCCGATCCAGGCACCGCCCACACCGAACACCTGAGCCGGCGCGGACACCGGCGCGGCGATGATGTTGGACGAGCCCCTGCCGCCGTCGTCGTCGGTGTTGCCACCGCCGCCGGCCTTGACGGTCTTGCGCTCCTGCGCGATACCGGTACCGGAGCCGATCCACGAACCGCCCACGCCGAACACCTCGGCCGGCAGCGCGACCGGGCCGGCGATCAGGTTGCCGGACGCCGTGGAATCGTTGCCCAGCGTGCCGTTGTACCCGCCGGCCTGTACGACCTTGTCGTTGCTCGCCTGACCGGACGCGTCGCCGATCCACGAGCCGCCGACACCGAACACGTCCGGGCTGCCCGCGAGCGGAGTCGACGCGGTGTTGCCGGACCCGGTCCCGTTGTCGCCGTTGGTGTAGGTGCCGCTGCCCGCGGTGGCACGCGAGGTGTTGTCGTGCGCGGCGTGGCTGCTGCCGATCCACGTCCCGCCGACCCCGAACACCTCGGCCGGCAGTGCGACCGGCGCGTCGGCGAGGTTGCCCGACCCGGTCCCGCCGTCGGCCGACGAGCTGGAGAAGCCGCCGGAGGTGACGTTCGACGTCGAGCTGCTGTTCGCCTCACCCGGAGCGACCGGAGCGACCGGCTCAGGACTCGGAATCGGCACCACGCGCGGGTTCGGCCGCGACGCCCCACCGGTGGACGAGGTGCCGATCCAGGACGCCGCGACGCTGGACACGTTGGCCAGCAACGCACCCTGCGGCTGGGCCACGTTGCCGGACGCCGTGCCGTTGTCGCCGTCGGTCTGCACGTAGGTCGGAATGTCGTTGATCCCGTTCTTCGTGCCACCGGCGGTCGCGTCCATCGTCGTATTCGACGAGTCCACAGTGGACGTTCCGCCCCAGGTCGGGGCGTTGCCGTTGAACTCGACGGGGAAGGCCAGCGGCACCGCGCCGACGTTGCCGGAGCCGGTGCCGTCCCGGCCGCCGGTGTCCACCGCGCCGCCGCTCTCGGTGTCGTTGCTCGCCGAGGAGTCGGTCACCTGGGAGCTGCCGCCCCAGCTCACCGCGTTGCCGGTGAACTGCACCGGAGTCGCCCAGTGTCCGGCGAGCACGTTGCCGGCGAGGGTGCCGCCCCGGCCGTCGGTCGTGGTGTCACCGCCGGTGTCCACGTCCTGCTCGGCGTTGCCGTCGACCGTCCTGGCGTTGCCGAACCAGGACACCGCGTTGTTGGACAGCTGGACCGGAACGGCCCAGTCCAGGTCCACCACGTTGCCGCCGAGCGTGGAGCCGTTGCCGCCGGTGTCGATGTTCTGCCGCCCGTCGTGGCTCTGCTTGTGGTCGGAGCCCTGCACGGTCGCCGAGGTCATCGGCGGCGCGATCGCGTTTCCGGTGATCTGCACCGGCACCACGAGATCACCGTTGACGCGGTTGCCCAGGAACGGATCACCGGCCGGAGGAGGTGCGGCCGGCTTGTCCGGACGCGGGATTCCCTTGCTCCGCACGGGTTTCATCGGCTTGGGGCTGGGTTTGACGCTGGGCGTGGCCTGCGACCGCGCGGGTGCGGCGGTGCGCACCGGATCGGTCACCTGCCTCGTGCTCAGCTCGCCCCTGTACTCGGGCAGGTTCATCTGTCCGGTCGGGGTGCCCATCGCGTTGTCGCCGATGTCGAGCGGGACGGTGATGCCGCCGTCCAGCGGGCTCGCCGGGCGGTCCGGGTCGACACTGTCGTCCGCGGAGGCGATACCGGTGCCGAGCATCAGCAGGCCGCCGGTCAGCAGTGCGGTCTGCAGTCCTCGCCTTGTCCAGATGTGCATGACAGTTCTCCTTGGTACAGAAAGGTTTGTGGGAATTCGGCGCGCGTGGAACGTCCACCGCGCCGGGTGGTGACATGGGTGTGGCGAACGGTCAGTCGGGAGTGACGCCGGGTCGCGCGCCCGCTTGCGGCGGGCGAATGTCGGAGCCACGGCGAACCGTGCGGCAGCCCGACGGTTCGCCGGCGGTCCCGGAGTCGGTCGCGATCCCGGTCGGCGCGTGGCCGGCGCCGGCAGTGCCGTGACCGCCGGTCATCGGCACGCACGGCGGACCGGTTGGCGACGGCGTGTGGCGCGACGGCAGATCACGCGACGGCGGGAGCACCATGGCCCGGCCGGCCGGCGCCTGCCGCATCTCCCGTGACTCGTGCGCCGGCGACTCCACGACCGTGGGCAGCGCGGCCGCCTGGGCCGGCACGGGCACCTGCGTCACCTGCGGAGTGACCACCGGCGGGGGCGTCGGGCTGGGCATCGGACCGGGCGGGGTCGGGATCTCGGGGCGCGGCAGCAACGGCGGCAGGGCCGGCAACGGCGGCGGCGTGGGCCGCACGATCCGGCGCGCGGTGTCGCGCACGATCTCCCGCGGGCGGTGCACCACCGCGTCGACGACCGGCATCACCTTGTGCCGCACGACCTTGTCGACGGCCCGCTTCGCCGGCGGCTCCGCCACCCGGCGCACGTCCTCACCGACGGCGGTGACCCGTTCGGCGGACGCCTCCGGCAGGGACGGCTCGGCATTGGCCGGCGATTCGGTCAGCGCCCACAGGGCGACGGTCACGATCACGGCCCCGCCCAGCACCAGCAGCAGGCGCGCACACCAGTGCGCGAACAGCGCCCGGTGTGTGCGGTCAGCTGCGATCACGGCACGCCTCCCAGTGGCGGACTGTGTTGCCGGTCACAGGCTGACACGGTGAATCAGCCGCGCAGGGTGATCAGAGCGCCGTTACCCCCGAACGGGTGACCAGGAGTGACACGATTCGCCGCGCGTCGTGTCACTTGATCTTGATGCTCACGAAAGCGTGGCATTCACACCACCGGGTGACACCTGTCCGTGTCGACGTCATACGACCGCACATCCGTGATCACCTGCACGGGAGGTATGGCATGTACCCGTGTGGTCCGCGCGCCCATCGCACCAGGGTCGAGCTCTGGCTCGGTGCGATGCGGCTGTTCGCCGTGAGGGGGTTCACGCGCACGACGACCGCCGAGATCGCCAAGGCCGCCGGAATGTCGCCGCGCACCTTCTTCCGGCACTTCCCGAGCAAGCACGACCTGATCGAGCAGCCGTACCGGCTGCTGCTGTCGGCCGTCGCGAGCGGCGCGCGGGCCTGCCCGACCGACGAGCCGATCATCCGGTCCGTCGTCGCGGTCTGGCCGCGTTGCCTCGCCTCGCTGCTCGGACCGGACGTACTCGAGCACGACGGCCGCGCCGGCATCCGCTCCCTGCTCGCGCTGCGCAACAACGACGCCGAGGTGAGCGCGATGATGTGGGCGATCACCGACGAGTTCCGCAGCGACCTGGCCACACTCACCTCGGCACGGCTGCGCACCGACCCGGTCACCGACCCTCGGCCCTCGGTGGCCGCCGGCGCCGCCTCCGCGTTGCTGCACGACGTCACCCTGTGGTGGTCGACCAGCCCCGGCGTCAGCCTGCCGGACGCCGTGCGGCTGATGGGCGCGCGGTCCAGGACCTCATGACCTCGCGAGTGCGGCGACCGCCTCGGCCACCGGAGTGGACCCCGCGGTCAGCTCGACGATCGTGCGGCTCAGCGCCGGCTCGTGCAGCGCGACCTCGATGAACGCCGCCACGTCCGCGCGCGGCACCCGCCCGTACTCGATCGCCGGGCCTGCGGTGACCCGCCCGGTGCCCTCGTCGTCGGTCAGCGTGCCCGGCCGCACGATCAGCCAGTCCAGCCCGGTGCGCGTCAGGTACACGTCTGCGGTCTTCTTCACCTTCATGTAGTGCTCGAAGCCGGAGCCGCGCTCGCCGCCGCGCCCCGCGTCCGGGAACACCGACACCAGCACCAACCGGCGCACCCCGGCCCGCTCGGCGGCGTCGGCGGTCTTCTCCAGCCCTCGGCCGTCGATCGCCGTGGTCAAGTCCAGCCCGGTGCCGTGCGCGCCGGCGGAGAACACCACCACGTCGTGGCCGGCGATCCGCTCGGCCAACGCCTCGACCGAGTCCTCGATCAGGTCGCCGAGCACGGACACCGCGCCCGCCTCGCGCACCGTGCCGGTCTGCTCGGCCGATCGGTGCATGCCGGTCACCTCGTCGCCCCGCGCGACCAGGCGCGCGGCGAGCCGCCGGCCGATCCCGCCGGCGGCTCCGATCACGAAAATCCTCACGAACAGTGACCCTACTGGCCAGCCGCCCTGATCGTTTCCACCACGCGGGCCAGGTGCGGCGGCGCGGTGGCCGACGCCTCGGGCGTGTCCGGCAACTGGGTCACCACGTTGACGTAGTCGGGCATCCAGTTGAACCACATCGACACGTCCGCGGCGTTGTCCGGCCCGGGCAACAAGCGCGCGTCGCACGCGGTGTAATCGGCGGCACCGGGCAGGCCGCGCCCGTTCACGTAGGACACCATCGGCGGAATGCTGAGCGACTCGCCGTCGGACGCGAGCATCGCGATCACCGCGTGCAACGGGATCTGGGCGAGTGTGCGCGCCCGCTTGAACGCCTCGTGCGCCTTGGGGATCAGCTCGTCGAAGTCACCGCGCGTGTCGATCATGATCGGCACCAGGTTGATCAACCAGCCCTGGGTGCGCAGCCCGCGATCTTTCGTGCGGGTGGTGACGGCGGTCAGCACGCGGTACAGCTCGGTGCCGTCGGCCTCGCGCTGGGCGTGCGCGAGCGCGGCGAACACACCGCCGGCGAACCCGCCGTCGCGCGCCCGGCAGTGGTCGCGGAACCGCGCCCCGCCCGCCTCGCCGAAGATCTCGGTCTCCAGGCGCTTGGCCGGCACCAGCCCGCCACTCGGATTGCCGAGATCGGCCGGGAAGCTCGGCAACCGTCCGCCGCCGGCCTCGATGAACTCCCGCCACGCCACGATCTCCGGCGAGTCGGTGGTCAGCTCGGCCACCCGCTTGTGCTCCCGCGCGGTGATCATCAGCATCTCGTCGGTGGCGCCGAACTCGACCGGCGTGCCGGTGCGGTGGCCGTCGTAGCGGGCCCGCATCTCGGCGAACAGCAGCGCCATCGAGAAGCCGTCGGACAGCGAATGGTCGATGGCCAGATAGAACGTGGAGAACTCGTCGCGCAGGATCACCCCGGCCACGCACACCGGCCACGAATGGGGGATGGTGCCGGCGTCGATCGAGGCGTGCAGGTGATCGCGCAGCGCGACGGAGTCGGTGAACTCGCCGGCCTCGCGCGGCGCCACCCTGATCGCGTCGGCCGGATAGCCCCAGCCGGTGAACCCGCCCTCGCCGCCGTGCTCGAACCATGCGCGGTACGAATCATGTGCCGCGACGAAGTCCCGCAGCGCGGCGCTCATCGCCGTGACGTCGGCGCGGCCCGGAACATTGAACGCGTGCGCCACCCACGGCGACTGGCGCACGCCGGCCGCGCGGTTCTCTCCGGCAAGGCGCATGTGTCCCTGTTGGATCAGCGACGGCGGGATCCCGTGTGGCACAGCGGGTCCACGCGCGGTCAGCTCGAACTCGACCAGCGTGCCCGGCCGTGGGCGGTAGTCGTCCATATCGGTTCGGCGCATGGAAGTTCCCCTCTCAGACGGTGACGGGCACGAGTTCGCGGGTCGCGGCGAGAGCGCCGACCGTGTCGGCGAACCGGTCGATGAACGGGCGCACGGCGTCACGCGCCGTGCCGGGGAAGCGGGCGGACAGGTGCAGGCCGCGCCGGCTCCGGGTGATCCAGACGTACACCTCGTCGGACGCCGTGACGCCGCTGCGCAGCATCCGGTTGTCGCAGGCCGCCCACTCATCGGCGCCGGGCATCCGGCGAATGTCCATGTAGGACACCACGAACCGCGGCCTGATCGAGGCGCCGAGCAGACGTTCGACCACGGGTACCGGCACGCTGGCCATGCCGGCGTAGCGGTCCAGCGCGACGGCGACATCGCGTGCGGCGCCGGCGAATCCGGCGCCGGGCGCGAGGGTGAACCGCAGCGGACTGACACCGACGAACCAGCCGAACGAGCTGTGCCACCGCGGGTTGGTCCTGGTATGCGCCAAGGTCAGCACGGCGGTCTCGGCCCGACCGGTGTGCTCGCGCACGGCGAGACCGAGGCAGGTGAGCAGACCGGCCGGCGTGGTGACACCGGCGTCCCTCGCGGCCGCGCCGAACGCGTCGGCCTGATCGCCGTCAAGCAGCCACCGGTAGTCGTTGCCCTGCCGGACCTCAGCCGTGGCGTTCAGCCGGCCGGGGAAACCGGGGCACGTCCCGCCGGTCGAGTCGAGGAACTCGCGCCAGCGCAGCACGGTGTCGTGCTCGGCGGCCAGGCCTTCCACACCGGCCCGCTCGTCCGGCCCGAAGTCGAGATAGCTGGCCGAGGGTGCGGGGACCGGCACCGACGGGTCGCGCAGGTTCGCCAGCAGCGCCCGCACCTCCGACGCCACGACGAGCACCGAGTAGCCGTCGAGATGGCCGTGATCACCGGCGAAGTACACGGTCACACCCTCGGCGTCGGCGACCGTGGCGAACGCGGTGTTCGGCCAGGCGTCCGGCGGGGTCGCCCGGTCGAAGAAGGCCTCGATCCGGCGGCGCACCGCCTCGCCGTCGTAGATCCGCCGAGGACCGATGGCGCGGACCCGCACGCCGGAGCCGGGCAACGTCCACCGGCACCACTGCCCGTCCCGTTCGACCCGCAACAGGCTGCGCAGCGTCTCGTGCCGGGCGACCCAGCGCCGCAGCACCTCGGCGATCTCGTCCTGGCTGGCCTTGCCGAGCCGGAACGAGGAGCCCACCCAGGTCGGGCCGGCTCCGGACGCCGCGCGCAGATGGGCCTCGTGCGCGTGGGCCGGGGCGCGTTCGTCGTCGGCCCAGGAGCTGGCCCGGGCGGCGACCGGCCGCCACAGCGTCAGCGTGCCTGGGCGCACACCGCAGTCGGACAGTTCTTTCAGTTCCATTTAAGGCGCCATTTCACGAAAAGGACAAAGGGGTATCGAGGAACGAACTCTCGGTTCACATTGAATGCCGCAGATTGCACCCAGGTCTGCAGGCGTGCCGCACGTCGACACTGTCGCACGGTCTCCGCCGAGAGATTACACCCGAACAGGGGTATGGCAAGGCCATGCCCACGATGGTTCCATACCTACTAAAATATGATCAACATGACCCCCGTGCTGGGGATTTACCTTTTGTTCATAATGCGCGCAGGCGTGTGTGTGCTCGTTCTCACCCGCCCTCCCTCATTTGGGTAACCGGCGGTTAATTCAGCGCACTGTGATGCGCGACGTTAAGACCCCATTAACTGCCGGCGAGGTCTTCGGCGATGACGCGCTCGACGTTGCGTTCGGCGAGTGCGGTGATCGTGACGAACGGGTTGACACCGGTGCTGCCCGGAATCAGCGATCCGTCCACGACGTAGAGGTTGCGGTGGCCGAGGACACGGCCGTACCCGTCGGTGGCCTTGCCGAGAACGGCGCCGCCGAGCGGGTGGTAGGTGAAGCGACTTTCGAACGCCCTCGTGTCGCCGAACAGGTCGTGCCGGTAGACCGTGCCGTTGACGCGGTTGATGCGATCGAACAGCGCCTTGGCCGCACGGATGGACGGCTGGGCTTGGTCGGCGGTCCAGTGCAGCCGCGCGGAGTCGGTCGCCGAGTCGTAGCTGAAATGGCCGCGCTCGGGGTTCTTGGTGATCGCCAGATACAGGCTGATCCACGTCTCGAGGCCGACCGGCAGCGGCACCACCTCGGCGAACACCGGGTGGGTCGGGTTGGACCAGTCGTCGATGCCGAGCATGGGCATCGTGGACTGCAGCGTGCCGGTCGGGTGCCACAGGTGGTTCGCCCTGCCGACCATGACGTTGCCGTTGGTACCCCAGCCGCGGCCGATTTCCTCGCTGAGACCCGGCAGCGCGCCGGTTTCCCTGGCGCGCAACAACAACTCGGTGGTGCCGAGGCTGCCCGCGCCGAGGAACAGGTGCCGGGTGTGGAACTCCGCGACCCGAATCGTCGTGCCGTGCGGATCGATTTCGCGGACGGTCAGCGTGTACGAGCCGTCCGGCTCCGGCGCGATCGCCGTGACCTCGTGCAGGGCGTGGATGGTGACGTTGCCGGTGCCCAGCGCCTCGGCGAGGTAGGTCTTGTCCAGCGAGCGCCTGCCGTGGTTGTTGCCGTAGAGCAGTTCGCCGGCCAGCGCCGAGCGCGGCACGTCGCCGTTCTCCTCGCGGCGCAGGTAGTCCAGGTCGTACACGCTGGGCACGAACGTCGTGCGCAGCCCGGCTTTCTGGGCGGCGGCCCGGGACACCCTGGCGTACCGGTACGCGTCGCTGCCCTGGAACCAGGCGGGATCGATCGTGTTCACGCCGAGGTGCGCGGTGGCGCGCGGGAAGTACGTGCGGTACATCTCGCCGGCGTCGACGGTCGGCAGGATCTCCGCGAAGTTCTCCCGCCGTGGCACGACCGCCATGGCACCGTTGACCAGCGAGCCGCCGCCGACCCCGCGACCGAGGTACACCGACATGTCGCCGTGCCGGACCCGGTCGAGCACGCCCGCGTACGGCTCGATGTCCCGGTTCACCAGGTCCAGCCAGAGCAAGCTGGCCAGCGGTGCCTCGGTCCGATGCTTGAACCACATGGCGCGACCATCTGGTGACAACATCGGGCAGAACATCCGGCCGTCCGAGGCGGGCGTGGACCAGAGCCGGCCCATCTCGAACATCACCGTCGGAATGCCGGCCTCGCCCAGCCGTAGCGCGGTCACGGCCGCGCCATATCCCGTGCCGATGACCACCGCGGGCGCCGCGTCACTCCCCCGGGCGGCCGCGTGGCCCACGGTGATCGAACCGAGGCCGAGCGCGGCCGCCGAGCCGAGTGCGGACATGCCGAGGAAGCGCCTGCGCGATAACGAAGCCATGCGTCGGATACTCACACGACACGATCAAACGCGAAAAGTAGTCAGGACCGCGTTCACTCGATCGTGGTCGCCCACGCGTCACCAGGCGGCTGCCGAACAACGTCGTGCCGTCCGAAACTTAGCGATCGCTCCATTCATGTTTTGCGTACTTTAGCCCGCTAAAGTCCCTCGGCCACGGAGAAAGCCCAGGTCACAGAAGATCAATCGAGGACGGGGAATGTGAGGGTGATGCACGTAAGGCCGTCGGTGATGGTGGAGTCACCTTCACGGGCTTGGTCAGCGCACTTTTGAGAAGTCCTCGTCGAAGGAGACGTTGCCTGTGACGGCGACCCTGGTACGCGGACCATCGGCGAACCAGTGAGTGTCACCGAGGCCGTCATGACTGGACAGCGTCGATGAGCCGCGCGAGCGCGCGCACCAGTGGCTCCACGCCGTTTCCGGGCGCACCACCGGGTTCGGCCATGTACATGTCCCGCCGGATCTCGATCATCAGCGCGCTCACGTCCGCCGCGCGCCGGTAGTGGTCGAGCGGGACGTAGGTGCCGCTGAACGGCGTGTTCACGTCGAGATCGCCGACCTCGGCGAACGCGCGCACCGCGGCGTCGCGCAGAGATTCGGGAGTATGAAAGGAATCCACGCCCAGGCACACGGCCGGCCGGTTGCCGGTCGCGTGCAGTTCGTAGGGCAAAGCATGACTCGGGTAGGAGTGCACGTCGATGATCACCACGTGGCCCACCGCCGCCAGGCGCGCGTCCACCAGACCGGCCATCGCCGTCGCGTAGGGCCGGTAGTGCCGGGCGAGCAGATCCTCCACGTGCGCGGAATCGTTGTCGCGCAACGGTTCGCCGTGCGAGGTACGCAGGTACACCGCGCCCATGCCCACCGCGTGCATCTCCTCGCGGTCGTCGGGGAACCGCTCCGGGTCGACCACCAGCCGGGACAGCCGGTTGGCGAACACCCACGGCGTCCGGCTCGCGGTCGCGGTGGCACGGGCGGCGATCAGCCCGGTGTGCGCGTCGGTGATGTGATCAAGTTCGGCGGACAGCGCGGCGTCGTCGAGCAGAATCCGTTGCCTGGCCTCGGGTGTCAGCGCCCGAGATCCGTGCGGCACGTGCAGGATCACCGGGGACTCGGGCGCACCCGGCGTGATCTCGAAGTTCATCGGTGGTGCGCCACGGCGGTGAGCGCGCGTCGGATGGCGTCGCGATAGGTCGTGGTGGCGTCTGGGTCCCAGGAGCGGGTGATCACGGCCATCTCCTCGGGTGCCGGGTTCGTCGGGCAGTGCGGGGCGAGCCTGGCGAGGTAGTGCTCCGGATCGATGATCGCCTCCGGCGCGAAAACCCCTGGTGCGGCAAGGACTCCGGTGGTGCACAGTTCGAGCGCGACGGCGAGCGGCACGCCGGTCACCGCACCCATTGTCGTGCCAGGGAAATGACACAGCGCGGCCGCCACGACGGCGGGTCGTCCGTCGTGGGTACCGGTGGCGAGCGCGAACAGCGGCGGCAGCCGGTCAGGCCTGACATGCTTGTCCAGCGGTGGCGACGGCAGATGCCGTTCGGCGAACTGCGTGACCCGGGCGGCGCGCGCCGCGGAGACGAGCCGGCGGTCCACGGCCCAGCGGGTGGCCCGCATGAAGGCGAGGAACGGGCGGCTGCCGGTGGTGACGTTGACGCTCGTCGCGGCGGAAATGGTGCGCGGCAACGTGATCGGCTCGGGGTGGCCGAACGTCCAGGTGGCGCGCCGGCCCAGCCCCGGGTAGTCGATCATGGTGCGGCGCAGCGGGCGTTCGTCGACGAAGCGCCCGTCGCGCCGAACGCGGATGGTGCCGGTCATCTGGGCGATGCCGTGCACGACGGCCGCGCTGACACCAGGACCGGCGGCGTCCAGCCCGCCGGCTTCCACGTTCCACCCGGTGACGATCTCCTCGACGCCGTCCAACTCTCGGGCGGCGAGTACGGCGAGCAGGTTGGACAGCCCAGGCGTGGCGCCCATGCCGATCACCGCGGTGACACCGGCGGCCTCGGCCCGCGCGGACAGCTCCAGCATCTCGATCGTGGGTTCCCAGTCGTCGCAGATGTCCAGGTAGTGACAGCCGGCGTCGATGGCCGCGGCGAGGATCGGAACGCCGAACCGGTAGAACGGCCCGACGGTGTTCACCACAACGTCGGCTTCGCTCAAAGCCTCGCGCAGTGCCGCGTGATCGGTGACATCCAGGCCAAGACTCCGTGCGGGCGTGCCGAGTTGGTCGGCGAACCGCTCGGCGGCACTCGCGTCGAGGTCGGCCACGATCAGCTCGCTGACGCCGTCCAGGTTGATCGCGGCGCGGCAGAGGTGGCGGCCCATGCCGCCCGCGCCGCCCAGTGCGAGGACTCGCATCGGTGCTCCCTTCCGAGATATATTGACTGTCGTGACAGTAAACAAACCTGGGCGGCCGAGCAAGGCGGTCGAGCGCAGGGCGGAGATCCTCGACGCGATGGCCAGGGTCGTGGCGCGCAGCGGGCTGGACGACGCCACCGTGTCGGCGGTGGCCGACGAGGCGGGCATGCAGCGCACGCTGGTGTTCCACTACTTCGGCGACCGGCCCGGCTTGCTCGCGGCGTTCATCGATGAGGTCGTCGGCGGATACGGCCGTCGCATGCTCGGCGCGGAGCACCTGTCGATCGAGGCGCGGATCGACCGCGCCTTCGCCCCCGGTTTCTACGCCAACCGCGACGACCTCGTGGTCTGGACCGAGTTGGTCGCGTTGGCCGCCCGCGACGACACGGTCCGCGATCGGCTGCGGGTGCTCTGGCTCGACGTGTGGCTGCCGGAGGTCGAACGACAGCTCGCACTCGCCGCCCCAACCGCGACCACGGCCGCCGTCGGGCAGGTCGCCTACGGATTGACCTGCCTGGTCGAAGCGCACTGGGCATTCGTGTTGCAAGGCGTGGACGCGCCGAAACGGCGGCGACAGGCTAGGGCGGCGGCCCGGCTCCTGCTCGCCGGTCTGCCTGTTGAGACGATTCGCACAGGGTGACGGCACAGATGGGTGAATCGGCTACGTTCGAGGGTGCCGATGGTTCACCTTCTGGTTCGGTCAGAGGGTGAGGCAAGAGGGAACCCGGTGTGAATCCGGGACTGCCCCGCAGCGGTGAACGGGAACGACCGCCGTCACGAAGCACTGGACGCGAGTCCGGGAAGCGACGGCCAGTAGGCAAACGCACGATGCCCGCGAGTCCGAAGACCTGCCATTGGTACACGCGCCCGCCGGGCACGTGTGGAGTCCGGAACCGCGAGGGACGGTTCATGCGGACACGGTGGCCCAGCGCCGCCTGCTCGCGTGCCGCCTCTCCCCCGGGCTCACTGGCCCGCTCGCGAGGAGAGAGCTGTGCACGACAAGCCCGCCATTGGTTCGACCGTCCTCGGCTACCCCAGGATCGGCCCGCATCGCGAACTCAAGCGCGCGCTGGAGGCGTACTGGTCCGGTCGCGCCGGCCCAGACGCAGGCCCAGACGCGCTGGCCGACACCGCTCGGGAACTGCGCGCCGCGACGTCGATCGGGCTGGCCGAGTCGGGCCTGGATTCGGTGCCAGGCAACACGTTCTCCTACTACGACCACGTGCTGGACACGGCAACGCTGTTCGACGCCGTGCCGCGCCGGTACCGCGAACTCGGTCTGTCCACAGTGGACACCTACTTCGCGATGGCGCGCGGCCGCGATCAGGTCGCGCCGCTGGAGCTGACCAAGTGGTTCGACACGAACTACCACTACCTGGTGCCCGAGATCGGCCCGGACACCGTGCCGCGCCTGGTGGGCGACAAGCCAGTGGCGGAGTTCGCCGAGGCGCTGCGGCTGGGCGTACTCACCCGCCCGGTGCTGCTCGGACCGGTGAGCTTTCTGTTGCTGGCCAAGCGATCCGCCGACGCGCCGGAGGACTTCGCGCCGCTGGACCTGTTGGACCGTCTGGTCGACTGCTACGCCGAACTGCTCGCCCGGCTGGACGCGGCGGGCGCTGCCTGGGTGCAGCTCGACGAGCCCGCGTTCTGCGCCGACCGGAGCGACGTGGAACTGCGCGCGCTGGGCGACGCGTACGCGCGGCTGACCGCCCGGCGGGACCGGCCCGCGATCCTGGTCGCCGGCTACTTCGGACCGTGGGGTGACGCGCTGCCTGTATTGGCGGACACCGGAATCGAGGCGGTGAGCGTCGATCTGGTGTCCGCGCCCGAGACGGTCGACCAGATCGCCGGCATCGCGGGCCTGCGGGACAAGACCGTGGTGGCCGGCGTGGTCGACGGTCGCAACGTGTGGCGCACCGACCTGCCGGTGGCGCTGTCCCGGTGCGTGTCGCTGCTGGGGTCGGTCGGCGAGCTGGCGGTGTCCACGTCGTGCTCGCTGCTGCACGTGCCCTACGACCTGAACCTGGAGACGCGGCTCGACGACCGGCTGCGCGAGCGGCTGGCGTTCGCCCGGCAGAAGGTCGCCGAGGTGGCCCAGCTCGGACGTGCGCTGCGTGACCCGGACGCGGCACCGCTGTCCGCCGCGGTGGCCGGACCGTCCGGCCGGGACGATCGGGTGCACGCGCGGATCGCGGCACTGCGGCCGGAGCATCTGCGCCGCGCGCCCTACCTCGCGCGGACCCAGGCTCAGCAGGCGCGGCTGGACCTGCCGCCACTCGCGACCACCACGATCGGGTCGTTCCCGCAGACGGCCGAGATCCGTCGCGCCCGAGCGGACCTTCGTGCCGGACGGGTCGACGACGACCGGTACACCGAGTTGATGCGCGCGGAGATCGAGCGCGTGATCCGGTTGCAGGAGCGGATCGGGTTGGACGTGCTGGTGCACGGCGAGCCGGAGCGCAACGACATGGTGCAGTACTTCGCCGAGCACCTCGACGGGTTCGCCGCGACCGAGCACGGCTGGGTGCAGTCCTACGGTTCGCGGTGCGTACGACCGCCGGTGCTGTACGGCGACGTGTCCCGGCCGGCGCCGATCACCGTCGAGTGGAGCGGCTACGCGCAGTCGCTGACCGACAAGCCGGTCAAGGCGATGCTCACCGGGCCGGTCACGATCCTGGCCTGGTCGTTCGTGCGCGACGACCAGCCGCTGGCGGACACCGCGCGGCAGGTCGCGCTGGCGCTGCGCGACGAGGTCCGGGATCTCGAGGCCGCCGGCATCCGGATCGTGCAGGTCGACGAGCCGGCGCTGCGCGAACTGTTGCCGCTGCGTACGGCCGACCGGAGCGCGTACCTGGACTGGGCCGTGTCCGCGTTCCGGCTCGCCACCTCGGGAGTCGCTGTCTCCACGCAGATCCACACCCATCTGTGCTACTCGGAGTTCGGCGATGTGATCGACGCGATCAACGCGCTGGACGCGGACGTCACCACGATCGAGGCGGCCCGGTCCCGCATGGAGGTGCTGGACGACCTGCGGGCCATCGGGTTCGATCGCGGCGTCGGGCCGGGCGTCTACGACATCCACTCGCCTCGGGTGCCGGACGCAGCCGAGGTCACCGAGTTGCTCTCGGCGGCGGTGCGCGCCGTGCCGCGCGAGCGGCTGTGGGTGAATCCCGACTGCGGCCTGAAGACCCGGGGCTACGCCGAGGTCGAGCCGGCACTGCGCAACCTGGTCGCCGCCGCACGCCTTGTGCGGGAAGGGAAGTAGCCGACTACCCCACCTTGAGGAACACGCCGGTGAACGGTGGGTCCGGGGCGACGAGCCGCCACGCCTGGCCGGCCGGCTCCCGGAACCACCGTTCGTCGAACGCGGCGATGTCACCGTACCGCTCGCCGACCGGAACCTCGGTCAGCGAGCCTTCCGTGACGGCGTCACGGATCCACTTCTCGAACCGGGCGAACTCCGACGCCGACTCGAACCCGTGGATCTCCTCCCACTCCCGGACGACGGTGCCCGCGCCGCCGTTGGTGCCCGTGGCGCCGGCGAAGTACGCCGCGACGGCGGTCAGCCCGGCGAGCGACTCCTGGTCGATCTCCACCTCGTACTCGTCTAACTGAGTGCACAGGTTCTCGTAGGCGACACCGAGTTCTCCGGCGTCGATCAGCTCGCCGACGCTGCGCACGTCGGACTCCGGCAACTCGCCGCCGACACGGTCGACGACCTGGCGCAGCACGATCTCCGCCTCGGCGTAGGTGCCGGCCATCACGGCACCGGGTGAGCGGTGATGATGCCTTCACCGCCGGGTTCGACGATCACTTTGATCTTCACTCCGTCTCGTGTTCCGATGACCTCGTAGCGCACCGGGGCGCCAGCCTTGGTGTGCGTGGCACCGGGCTTTCCGGTGAGCTGCGTCCACCGCAGCGTCGGGTCGGTCGCGATGTCGGACACCACGCCCAACACCTTGTCACCCGTCCACCCCTGAGGGAACGGTGTCTTGCCCGGCAGCCCCGGCCACAGGTGCCCGCCGCCGGTGCCGTCACCGAACAGGATGTGCTTGATCCGCGCGGGGCTGACCAGGTTGACCCAGGGCGTGCCGCGGACGAAGCTACCGCGTGCGGTGACCCAGCCTGGGTCGACACGGGGCACGACCACCTGGTTGCCGCCGCCGACCAGCCTGCGCTGCGGTGCCGCCGCACCCTCGTAGAACGTGGTGCCCGGCGGAACCTTGATCTCGACCCAGTTGGTGGCGTTGTTGCCCCACTTGGGATCCAGCGCACTGTCCACAATGGACTGAGTGGGGCCGGCCGGCTTCTCCCTGGTCCAGAAACCGCCGATCTCCCGTGCCGATCCGCCGAACACCCGGTACAACGTGGTCGGCTTGTCCGACACGACGCCTCGATAGCTCCCGCCGCGGAACGTGTCGGCGGTGCTTGCCGGCAGCGGGCCCTTGGTCAACGGGCCGTACTGGACGACGCGCGGCGCCAGGGTGTCGACGATGGCGCCAGTGCCGTCCACGACGAACCGCGGCTGCGGCCGGACCGGCTGGGTGTACTGCGCCGCCCGGTCGCCGTAGATCCGGCCGCGGCCGAGAACTCGGTTGATGAACGAGAAGTCCGCCGCGCTGGCGGCACCGAGGCTCCTCGGCTTCGTGCCGGCCTTGGTGAGTGCCTCGGCGATCTTCGACCCGACATAGACCGCCTTGCCGGCCGGCGTGGTCGGCCGCTCCACCATGATCGGATCCAGCTGGGCCGCGGCGTCGGCCTTGGCGCGCAGTTCGGCCATCGACCGAGGCTGCTCGGTGTAGGAGATCGGGTTGCGCGGCGGACCGAGCGGCTTGCCGTCGACCCAGATCGGGTCCTTCGGGCTCTTGCGGAACGCCCGGTCCTTGGCGGCCTGCTCGGCCAGCGTGGGCGCGTTGTCCCGGAACGCCGGCAACGGGTTGGACTTCGGCGACCCGCCGGCGGTGGGCTTGCCCGCGCCCTCCGGGACGTAGAGCCCGGACGGCGTGCGGGCGAACCCGGTCGGGTTGTCCGGCGCGTACAGCCCGGACGGCCTGCGGGTGAACCCGGCCGGCGCACCCGGCACGTACAGCGGCGACTTGCCTGCCGCGGCGGGCCGCGCGGCGGCGGCGGGCACGGTCGCCTTTCCGCCCTTGAGCGCCTTCAACGGGGTGAACAACAGCACGGTGCCGATGTCATTGGTAATGGCGTTCGCGCGGTCGTTCTTGTATTCCGGGGAATCCCACGGCGCCTGGAGCGGATTGCCGTCGAAGAATCCCCGCCGGCCGGCACGAACGTCGTCCTGGATGAAGTTCACACCGGTCTTGCGGACACCTTCGACGATTCCGCCGAGGAACGGCTGATTACGGACGATCTTTCCCCACAGGTCCTCGGTGGGTTGACCGTTCGCGTCGACCTTGGTGTTCCACCGGTCGGCGTACTGCCACTCGCCCGTCACCGCCGACTTGGCCAGATTGAAACCGTCCTCGTAGATGTAGTACTGATTCCGCACGAGGGCGCCGGCGGCGTGGGGCAGCGCACCGCCCAGGTTGCGGCCGACGTCCCCGAGCAGCTGCCGCGGGTCGTTGCGCAGGTCGGCGGGGACCTGCGGCCGAGTGGGCGGCGGCTGCTCGCTGTTCCACCGGAACAGGTTGCCCAGCTCCTGGCCGAGGGCGTCGGTGAAGCCGTCGGCCACGAACTTCGGTACGGCGATCGGGCCGAGCGGGATCGGCCTGTTCTGCTCGATCGCCTTTCCGATGAGTTCCGTGGCGAACTTGTCCCGGTCCGCCTGCGAAAGGTCGGACTTGTGCAACTGTTCGGCGAGGACAGTCGGGTCGATGTGCTCGGGAAGGCGTGCTTTCAGCTGGTCGACCGTCTTCGCCCCGACGAAGATCTCGTCGATGGTCTCGGCCAACTGCGGATTGCGGGCACCGAATTCGCCGGCCCACTGTTTCGGAGTGGAGTAGTCCACCCGCGTCCCCGCGACGAAATCGGCATTCGGACCGAGTGCGGAATCGCCTTGCGGGTTGAGGCGCTTGGCGAACGGACCGGTGTAGCCGTCCCATTCCGGCGCGGCGGCCGCGGACCGCAGCGCGCGGGAGATGGCACCCGGGTTCTGGCCGTTGTTGCCCAGCCACACCTGCTCGTTCGGCGCACCGCCCGCCAGCGTGTCCGCGACCGTCTTCCGCGCCGCGTCCAACCGGCCGGCGGAGGCCTCGAAGACACCGCGGTAGGCGTCGACCGACTTCGGGTCGAGCGTCGACGCCTTGCCGGCGATGCCCGCGGCGATCTGGCTGTCCAGGTTCAGCGCTTCCGCGGTGACCACGCTGGACGCGGGGTCGAGCACGTCGGTGTCGTGCCCGTTGATGTACCCGGGGACGGCGGCACCGGCGATGCGGTCGTTGCTGATCTTGCGGGAGGCCGCGTCGAGGCCCTCGTCCAGTCCCGGTCGCGCCTCGCCGCCGGCCGGGGTCAGCAGCTCCTTCGGCGTGTCCCAGGTGGCCGTCTTGCCGTTGCGCAGCCGGGCGACGCCACTGCCGACCGGCCCGCCGTTCGACCCCGCATCCTCGGTGGTGACCTGCCCCTTCTTGCCGATGATCGGCCGCTGATAGCCGGCACCAGCGACCGGCTTGCCGTTCTGGTCGACCTGCGGGGCATAGGTCTGGTGGGACAGCTCGCCGTTCTTGTCGATCGCGGTGACGCCGGAGTGTGACGCCGCGTTGGTGCCGCCACCGGTCACGGTCTTGCCGCGCGAGGTCACGCTGCGCTCGAAGCTCTTGTTGTTCTTGCCGGACTGCTGCAGTCGTGCCCCGTTCGGCCCGGTGGAGCCACCCAGCTCGCAGATGCCGTCGTCGCAGCCGCCCTTGGCCGAGGAACCCTTGCCGTCACTGACATCCGCGCCGGCCTTGCCGCCCTCGCTCACCTGCGCGACGTAGGCGCGGTTGCCCTCGACCCTGCTGCTGCCCTTGACCCGGGTCGCGCCCTCGGACTTGCCGCCGGCGGTGGCGCCGGTCTTCTCGTTGGTCGCCCGGTGCTCGGTGCAGCCATCGCAGTCGGCCTGAGCCTTCTTGGCGTCGATCTTCGTGCCGCCCTTGCCGCCCACCACGGTCGCGGTCTTGGCGCCGAGGCGGGAGTCCTGCCGGGTCGTCTTGTCGCCCGGCGACGTCTCGAGCTTGTCGTCGGTGATCGACGTGCGGCCGCCGCCCTTGAGGTCGACCTTGGCGCCGCCCTTCTTGTTGGATCCCGTCGGCGAGCAGTCGTCGCCGCAGTCAGCCTTGACGCCCTTGTTGTCGACGGTCACCGTCGACTTGCCGGGCACCCGGAGCGTCGTCTTGCCCTTCTTGCCCTCGTTGTCGCACGGCCCGGAGCCGCAGTCGCCGGTGATCGTCCCGTCGGTCTTCTGGGTGACGCTGCTGCCGGAACCGGTGTTGGTGACCGACTTGTCGCCCGAGCTGACCGTGTGCCTCGGCTTCCTCGTTCCCGGATCCCGGGTCACTCCGGCCTTGATGTCCTTGCCGTTGGAGCCCTTCGCGGTGGAACCCGTGTCACACGGGCCGATGCAGAAGTCCTCGTCGGTCTTGCCGTCGCCGCCGGTGGCCCGCGTCGTGGACAGGTCGTGGGTCTTCACGCCCCACGGGGTGCCGTAGGTGAGCGTCTTGGTCTCGGCGTGTGCGGTGTCCTTCTGACTTCCCGGCGGCGGGGCCTTGTCGCCGCCCTGCTGCTTCGTCGGCTGCCTGGTCGTGGCCGACTTGCCATTGGTGTTGGACACCGGGCGCACGACGCCGGCCTTGCCGCCGGGGCTGTTCCTCAGTGCCGCCGCCGCGTGCCCGGGGTTGACCGGCGCGCTCGGGGTCTTCGTGCCAGCGTTGGCCGTGTTCACCACGCCAGCCTTCCCACCGGGGCTGTTCCTCAGCGCCGCCGCCGCATGCCCGGCCTTGTTGACGGGGGTGCTCGCGGTCTTGGTGCCCGTGCTGGCGGTACTCACCGCGCCGGCTCGCCCGCCCGGGCTGTTGCGAAGCGACGCGGACTGGCCAGCGTTCGCAGGGGTCTTCTTGTCGCCGGTGTTCGCGGTGCGTGCCGGACTCGCGGCAGCCGTCTTCGTACCGTTGGCCGTACCCGCCACACCGGCTTTCCCACCTGGGCTGTTGCGGAGGGACGCCGCAGCCGCCTTGCCATCCTTACCAGCGGTGTTGCTGTCCGTGGCGGTGGTCTTGGTAGCAGCGGTCTTCGCACCAGCCACACCAGACTTCCCACCCGGACTGTTCCTGAGCGACGCCGCAGCCGCCTTGCCATCCTTACCAGCGGTGTTGCTGTCCGTGGCGGTGGTCTTGGTAGCGGCAGTCTTCGCACCAGCCACACCAGACTTCCCACCAGGACTGTTCCTGAGCGACGCCGCAGCCGCCTTGCCATCCTTACCAGCGGTGTTGCTGTTCGTGGCGGTGGTCTTGGTAGCGGCAGTCTTCGCACCAGCCACACCAGACTTCCCACCAGGACTATTGCGAAGCGACGCCGCAGCCGCCTTGCCATCCTTACCGGTCGGCGTACCGGACTTGCCGCCGGCGGGTGTCGCGCCCTTCTGACCGCCGCTGGCAGTCGACTTGGTGACCGGCCGCGCGCCCGACTTGTCGCCCGTTCCGTTGGACGACGTGGATCCCTTGCCGGCGGCCGTCGTCTTCGCGTTCTTCGTCGTGCCGTTCCCGCCGCCCTTTGCGGGACCGCTCGAGGCCGTCGAGGTGGACTTCTTGTTGTTGGCCGTCGATGCCGTCGCCTTCTTGCCGCTACTGGACGACGAGGTCGGTGTCGACTTCTTGCTGCTGGCGGTCGATGCCGTCGCCTTCTTGCCACTGCTGCTCGAGGACGAGGACTTCTTGGCGCCGCCACCGGAGGGCGTGGACTTCTTGGCGCCGCTGCTACTGGGCGCCGCCTTCTTACTCGCGCCGCCGCTTGGCGCTGCGCCCTTCGCCGCCGCCACCGCCTGTGGGGCGTTGTTCGTGACCGCGGAGCCAAACAAGGTGATCACGATCGCCGCGAACGCACCCGCGAGCGAGTACATCAAGATCCGGCCGAGTGAGAGGGACCCGCGGCCGCGATCAGCCGCGAGTGCCGTCCCCGGCGCGGGCCCGAGATGTCTCGACAGATCCGCGTTGCCCCACAGTCGGAACAAGAACCAGAGGAAACCTGCGGCCAGAACGACGCACCAGATGAGCGGGAACAGTAAATACCAATCCATGACGGTATTCCTTCGCGGCTAAATGACGTGCACGGACGGGACGGCGCTACCGCTTGCTGCAGATCTTCTTGGCGGCTTTCTTGCTCGCCTTGTGCACCACGTGTTCCGAGTTCTTCTTCGCGATGTACTTCACCGGCTTGACCGTCTTCTTCTGGACCGTGCAGGTGCACACCTGCTTGCGAATCGGCTTGCGCACGATCCGCTTGCGCTGCACCGCCGTTGTCGCCTTCTTCGCCGGCGCCTTGACCACCGGCGGCGGTGGCGCGGGCGTGGGAGGCGGCGCGGGCAGCGGGCCGGGTACCGCAGCCGGCTGAACCGGGGCCGGTGCCACCGGAGCGGGCGCCGCGGACGCCGGTGTCGGCGAGCCGAACCAGTTCAAGGTGATCGCCGCGGTCATCATCAGCCCGAATACCGCGAGGGCACCGACGATCCACGCGGTGATCGACATGCGGCTGGGTGCCGCTTCGGGTTCGCTGCGCTCGTGCACGACTGCCTCCTGGCTCCGGTCGAACAAGCTCGGCGAATCGTGCGTGCGTGCGGTTACCTCATGGTCAAGAGGCACCATGAACTGATCATGAAAACTCGCCGAAGAGCGCCTTGACCTGCGGCTTTGTCAGTAATGGCGAATGCCGGCCAGGAGGGTTCGGGCCCAGGGTGCGTCGACCTGATCGACGCCCATCGCGATCAGTGCGTTGCACAGCAGGCCGCGGGCGAAGAAATTCTGGATCGCCGCGTCGTCCGCACCGGATACCGCCCGCACGTATTCGACTTCCTTGGCGTAGGTGTCGCGAATCGCGGCGCCGATGGCGGGTTCGCTGGCCGCGCACTTGGCCTGGGTGAGGACCAGCAGCAGGTCCTTGTCGACGATCAGCCGCGCATAGGCGCCGCCCAGCGCATGGAGCACGGCCGCCGGGTCGCTGCCGTTCGCGGCCGCCGCGGCATCGGCGAACACTTCGCGGATCCGCAGCGAGCAGTGTTCGATCACGGCCACGAACAGCGCTTCCTTGTCCGGGAAAAGCCGGTAGACGTACGCCTGGGAAATGCCGGCGGCCTTGGCCACCTCGGTCGTCGTCGTCCCGTAGTAGCCACGCGCGGCGAACGCCCCGATGGCGGTTCGCAGAACCGTCTCGCGGCGTTCGTCCGCGGTGGAAAGTCGACGACCGGTGGAAGAGCTGCCCATGTGACTAATCAATCACTTACTGCCCGCCGGCCGCAAAAGGAACGGTGTCGGTCAGTCGGTGCAGAGCGTGCCCGGCGCGGGCAGCCGACGGTCGACCATGTACACGTCCACGGCCTGCCGCACGCACGGCGACAGCTGGTACATCGAGTAGTCCTCGCCGTCACGGGACAGCACGACGCTGCCGGGCAGCGTGGCCGACAGGCCGAAGCCCCACGAGTAGGCGGCGGAGGACTGGTGGGTGGACTGGACGATCAGCGCGGGCGGCGCGTCGCGCACCGGCTTGGTGACAGGTTGGGCGGCTGGGGCCGGCCAGCCCTGGCAGCCCGCCACGGTCCGCCAGCCGAGCACGGCGCCGCCGAGATGCGGGGACAGCTGCTTGGCCATCCGCGCCAGCTGGGTGAACTCGGCGAAGTTCGTGGCCGCACGCGGGGTGTCCACACAGGAGTGGGCCTGCGCCTGGACGAAGTCCAGTGTCTTGTCGTTCACGCGGGTGAAGCCCGACGCGTCGCCGTCGATCGCCTTCTTGATCACCTGGGCCGCCTTCGGCCAGTAAAGCTTGAGATTGAGCAAGTCCTGCATGGCCGAGCGGATGTCCTCGCCGTTCACCGTGCGGCCGGGGACGGTGGTGGGGATGGGCTCGCGGTCGGCCCTGGCCACGAGCTGGTCGAACACGGCCGCCACGTCCTGCCCGGCCAGCACGCACGTGGCGTCGGTGCGACACCATGCGGCGAACCGGTTGAACGAGTCCTCCGCCGCGCCGATCTCGCTCGCCAGTCGAGCCGCCGGCGGCAGGCTGTCGTCCAACGCGCTGTCGGTGAACAGGGTGCGCAGCCGCCCGGGGAACAGCTGGGCGTAGGTCTTGCCGAGCACGGCGCTCCACTCGATGCCGTACCAGTCGAGCTGCCGTTCACCCAGCCCGATCCGGACCGCCTCCATGTCGCGTGCGGTGTTCGCCAGATCCAGGTTCGCCAGCAACGCTTTGTCCTCGCACGCCGCGGCGAGCGCCCGGTTGTTGTCCACCAGCGCCTGATACCCCGCGTCGGTGACCGGGAAATGTGTCACCCCCGGCGCGCGCTGCGGCAGGCCGCCACAGGTCGTCGGCGTACTGTGGCCGATCCCGCGCGGGTCGACCGCCACGAGGTCGAACCGCTTCGCCAGCACCGAGTCCTGGATGCCGCCGTTGGGCCCCAGCGCGTAACGCAGTTGCTCGATGCTCGACCTGCCCGCGCCGTTGTTGAGCATCAGGCTGCCCACCCGCCGCGCCGGATCGTCGGCCTTGCGCCGAACCAGCGACAGCGAGATCTGGCCCGATCTGGGACGCTCCCAGTTCACCGGGACCTGCGTCGTGCCGCAGTCCAGTCCCTGGAAGTACGGCTCCTGGCACGGCTGCCAGCTGATCCGGGTGGACGTCGGAGCGGCCTCCTGCGCGGCTTCTTGTGCGGTGGCCCCTGGCACCGCCCCCAGCATCGCGGCAGTGGCCAGGCCGACGGCGGCCGACTTGATAGCGATCATCGCTTCCCCTCGTCATGAATGGTCGATCACTTACAGTCTGACCTAGCTGGTCCAGCAGCACTCGAAGCTGCACGCTCAGGTCATTGAGTAATTAACCACTCATACTTTGCCCTGTCAACCGAAACCCAGGTGTCACGACGGTTCCGGAAGGGTCCCCTCGAGGAGTGCGTTCAAGCGCCGCAGGACGTCCAGTTGTGCGGGGTTGTACAGCTCCACCAACCCCTGGAGGACGACGGGACTGCTGAGGGCCCCGCTCGTCGCCACGTCCTTCAGTGAGGGGTGTTCCTCGAACTGGCGACGCACCATCGGCGCGTAGTTCTCGGCCAGTCGCTGCCTCGTGGCCTCGTCGGCGTCCGCCGGCAGTCCGTCGAACTCCGCCTGTACCGGGGGTCGGGGTGTCGAGTGCAGCTTCAGCAGCGTGGTCATCGCCGTCGCGTCGAGCACTCTCGAGTAGACCATCAGCCACGAACGCTCCACCTCCGACAGGTCGGCCACGTTCCCGTCGAAGCCCGGGGGCAGGTCGACGAGGCTGCGACGTCGCAGGATCAACGCCAGCTCGTCCCGCATCCGCTGTTGCCGTTCGATGCTCGCCTTCAGCTCGGCGTCCAGCGCGCGCAGCGTCCGCTCCGCGTTCTCGTCCGACTCCCGCATCGCCGGGATGTCGGACAGCGGCACACCCAGATCGACGAGCCGGCGGATCCGCAGCAACCGGATCAGGTGCGTGACGCGGTACCGCTTGTACCCGTTCGCCGCTCGTTCGGGCTCCTCGAGCAGTCCGATCCGGTGGTAGTAGCGGACGGTCTTCAGTGTCGTGCCGGCCAGTTCGGCCAGCTCACGTGTGCTCCAGGCCATCGATCGCATTGGACACCGTGCCCCTGGGGCACGGTCAAGCGTTTGACCGTGCCCCGAGGGCACAGGTTCGAATGATCCCCGTCAGTGGTCGGTGAGAGATCGGGGAGAGACGATGCGAAGGCGTGACGTGGGCCGTGGTGCGGCTCTGGCGGTGGTACTCGGCCTGGCTGGTTCGGTGGTCGCGGCACCTGCGGTGGCCGACGAGCCCGCGGCGGGACCGGCGTGGGGCGCCTGCCCGAAGGACGTGGTGACCAAGGTGGCTGCCCTGCGGTGCGCCACGGTGCCGGTGCCGCTGGACTACCGCGAACCCGAGGGTGGGCAGATCGAGATCATGGTGTCCCGGCTGGCCAGCAAGAACCCGGGCAAGCGGCGGGGCGTGCTGATGCTCAACCCGGGTGGCCCTGGCGGATCCGGGTTGTCGTTCCCGGACGATCTGGCGTGGTTCGGCATCCCGGCGAGTGTCCTGGACAGCTACGACGTGATCGGCATGGACACCCGCGGGATCGGCCATTCGGCACCGGTGAGCTGCGGCTTCACCGCCGAGCAGGGCCATCTGGGCAACATCCCGCCGTACGCGGTCGACGAGGCGGCGGTCACCGAGCAGGCGAAGAACGCGAAAGCGGTGGCCGAGCAGTGTGCCGCCAACGACAAGGACGGGCGGCTGCGGCACGTGTCGACGGCGAACATGGCGCGTGACCTGGACCGGATCCGGGCCGCGCTCGGCGAGGAGAAGATGAGCTTCCTCGGGTACTCGTACGGGTCGGCGCTCGGTGCGGCCTACGCGTCGATGTTCCCCGAGCGGTCCGACCGCATCGTGCTCGACAGCAACATCGGTGACACCCACCTCGACCAGGACGGGATCCGCCGATACGCACTCGGCGCCGAGGAGACGTTCCCGGACTTCGCGCGGTGGGCGGCGGCACGGCACGAGAGCTACGGCCTGGGCCGCACGCCGGAACAGGTGCGGAAGACGTACTTCACGCTCGCGGAACGGCTCGACACGACGCCGGTGAACGGCGTCGACGGGCGCGTGTTCCGGCTGGCCACTTTCGCGGGGCTGTACGGGAAGACCAAGTACGGGCTGACGGCGCAGCTGTGGCAGTCGGTGCGTGACGGCGACCCGGCGGCGGCGGAGCAACTGGCCGCGACACCGGCGCCGACGGACAACTCGTGGTCGGTGTTCCTCGCGGTGACGTGCAACGACGTCGAGTGGCCCTCGGATGTGCGGACCTACCAGCGCGCCGTGGCCGAGGACCGCGAGCGGTACCCGCTGTACGGCGCGGCGAGCGCGAACATCACGCCGTGCGCGTTCTGGCCGCACGAGCCGGCGGAGCCGCCGGTGGCGGTCGACGACAAGGGGCCGGCGAACGTGCTGGTGCTGCAGAACCGGCGCGACCCGGTGACCCCGCACCGCGGCGGCGAGCTGCTGGACGAGAAGTTCGGCGACCGGTCGCGGCTGGTGAGCGTCGACGGCAGCGGCCACGGTGTCTACGTCCTGGGCGACAACGCGTGCGCGCTGAGCACCACGACGAGCTTCCTGGTGGACGGGACGCTGCCGAAGCGCGACATGCCCTGCACATGACCGACAGGGGCGCCGGTGATCAGAGGTCGGGCCAGCCGCGTTGAATGCGGGTGAAGGCCGCGGCAAGGGCGACGGGCGGGTCGAGATCAGTGCCGGCCAGGTCGGGGATTTCCAGGATGTAGCGGGCGAGCAGGCGCAGGGAGAAGTCGCCGGCCTCGCGGCCGGTTTCGTCGGCGATGACGTGGGCGAGTGCGGTTTCGCAGCTGGTCCACAGTGTCCTGGCGTAGGCGCGCAGGGCCGGGGTGGAGATCACGAGTTCGGCGACGCGCCGGGCCTGTGGGCTGGGGTCGGGGTTGAACGGGCCGCGGGTGGCAAGGAAGTCGTGCAGGGCCCGCAGGATCGAGACGCCCTCACGACGTTGCCGTACAGCGGTGGTCAGTGCCTGCTCGCGTTCGCGACCGTCGCCGAGGACCAGCGCCTCCTTCCCGCCCGGGAAATGCGCGAACAGTGTCGACACCGCCGTGTCCGCCGCGTCGGCGATTTCGGCGACGGTGACCTGGTCGAACCCACGCTCCAGGAACAGCCGCCGCGCCGCACTGGCGCGCTGGACTCCCTCACTCCGCCCCGGCCGCCGCTGCACACCCGGACCGCCGGTCAGCGGCTGCGAAGCCTGCCCGCCGGTCTCGTCCTGCAGGGCAAACATGCTGGTGCGTGGCCCGCCGTCCGAGCA
Source organism: Herbihabitans rhizosphaerae (assembly GCF_004216555.1). Classification (GTDB taxonomy): domain Bacteria; phylum Actinomycetota; class Actinomycetes; order Mycobacteriales; family Pseudonocardiaceae; genus Herbihabitans; species Herbihabitans rhizosphaerae. Next base: position 613,137 of record NZ_SGWQ01000001.1, read on the forward strand.
GTCCTCGCCCCTTGCGTTCGCGGCGGCCAGGTGTTGGGTCCCCGCATGCTGGGACTGCGCGGTGAACCTCGGGCCGAACCGCTGCGCGGTCACCTGGTCGACGGCACGCTCACTGCCCACCTGTGGGCCGCCAGCGTCGATCTCACCGGTGTCGAGCCCGTCTCGCCAGCGAATGTTGATCACGATGTGACCTGATCGGGGGTCCGGGGGCAGAGCCCGCCGGGCGGGGTCTGGGGGTTGCACCCCCAGAAACACGACGACGGACTTGGTCCGCGCTTTCCGCGGACATACGTCCCCAGAGGGAGTGCCCCAGGCAGGATTCGAACCTGCGACCTACCGCTTAGGAGGCGGTTGCTCTATCCCCTGAGCTACTAGGGCGTGGTCACCAGCAGGGTAGCGGGAAACCCCGCGTGATCACGGATTGGCCCGCGCACTTGGCCGCGACACGCTCGTGAAGGCAAGATACTGCGCAGGTTACCGCTAGGTAGCACGTCGAGTGTCAACAGCGACACCACCTTTGACCAGTGTCGACCGCAGGAGCAGCACTATGCGCGAGTTCACCGTTCCCGCCCTTGTCGAGATCCCGAGCAGCGGCGGTGTCGGCGACCTGGTGTACACCAACGCCGACGAGGCGCCGAACGACGTGGTGCTCCGCCGCAAGGTCGACGGCCAGTGGCGCGACATCACCGCCACGGCGTTCCGCGACGAGGTCACCGACGTCGCGAAGGGCCTGATCGCCTCGGGCATCGGCAAGGGCGACCGGGTCGGCATTCTCGCCGCCAACCGCTACGAGTGGACGCTGTTCGACTTCGCCATCTGGGCGGCCGGCGCGGTGCCGGTGCCGATCTACGCCACCTCCTCGCCCGAGCAGATCAAGTGGATCCTGTCCGACTCCGGCGCGGTCGCGCTGGTCGTCGAGGACACCGAGCTGGCAGACCGGGTCGCCGTCGTCCGCGACGACCTGCCCGACCTGCGGCACGTCTGGCAGATCGAGGACGGCGCGGTCGACACCGTGGTCGCCGCCGGCAAGGACACCGACGCGTCGGAGGTCGACAGCCGGCGCGCGGCGACCAAGCCGGAGGACCTCGCCACGATCATCTACACCTCGGGCACCACGGGTCAGCCGAAGGGGTGCGTGCTCACGCACGGCAACTTCATCGCCGAGGTGGGCAACGCGGTGGAGCTGCTGCACCCGCTGTTCAAGGGCGCCACCGACGAAGAGGCCACCACGCTGCTGTTCATCCCGGTGGCGCACGTGTTCGGCCGCATGGTCGAGGTCGGCTGTATCTACGCCCGCGCGATCATGGGCCACTCCCCCGGCGTGAAGACGGTCGCCGAGGACCTCGCCAGCTACAAGCCGACGTTCATCCTTTCGGTGCCTTACGTGCTCGAGAAGGTGTACAACGGCGCACGTCAGAAGGCTCACGCCGCGGGTAAGGGCAAGATCTTCGACGCCGCCGCGGCCACCGCCATCGCCTTCAGCGAGGCGGACAAGCCCGGCCTCGGGCTCAAGATCAAGCACGCGATCTTCGACAAGCTGGTGTACAGCAAGCTGCGCGCCGCGATCGGCGGCCGGGTGCGGTACGCGATCTCCGGCGGCGCGGCGCTCGGCCACCGCCTCACGCACTTCTTCCGCGGCGTCGGGATCACCGTATTCGAGGGCTACGGCCTCACCGAGACCACGGCGGCGTCCACGGTCAACGCGCTCGGCGCGTTCAAGCCCGGCAGTGTCGGCAAGCCGCTGCCGGGCACCTCGATCAAGATCGCCGAGGACGGCGAGATCCTGATCAAGGGCGGCCAGGTGTTCCCGCAGTACTGGAAGAACGAGGCGGCGACGAAGGCCGCACTGGACTCCGACGGCTGGTTCGCCTCCGGCGACCTCGGCTCGCTGGACGACGAGGGCTTCCTGTCGATCACCGGCCGCAGGAAGGAGATCCTGGTGACCAGCGGCGGCAAGAACGTCGCGCCCGCGGTCATCGAGGACCGGATCTCCGCGCACCCGCTGATCGCGCAGGCCATGGTGGTCGGCGACGGCAAGAAGTACATCGCCGCGCTGGTCACCCTGGACCCGGAGTTCTTCGGGCACTGGAAGTCCGACGCGAGCAAACCGGCCGACGCGTCGGTGGCCGACCTGATCGACGACGCCGAGCTGAACGCCGAGATCCAGAAGGCGGTCGACGACGGCAACGCCGCGGTGTCCAAGGCGGAATCGGTGCGCAAGTTCCGAATCCTGACCACCGAGTTCACTCCGGAAAGCGGCCACCTCACGCCGTCGCTCAAGCTCAAGCGCAACGTGATCATGAAGGACTTCGCGTCCGATGTGGAAGCGCTTTACAACTAATCCGCAAACTACGGGAATTACTGACATCGGCGTGCATAACCGCAGGTCGTGGCGGGCGTAGTTCATTCGGCCTAAATACGTTGGTCCATTGGCGACGGGACGGACCGATATTGGTCACTCTTTGCCGACGGTCGCGGAGTTCCGTTGTTAACGGCGGATGTCTAACCTGGAATACACCGGTCAGGGTTACGACAAACGGAGGACGCGTCGATGGGTCGACACTCGTCGAGCACAGCGTCGCGGATCCGTGCTCAGTCACCTGTGGTCCTGCTCGCCGTGCTGCTGGTGCTGAGCGTGGTCGCGTGGCTGAGCTACGACTTCATCCGCGATCAGTTGCGCTCGTCCGGGTGCGAGTCGACCACGAACGTGACGGTGGCCGCCGCTCCGGAGATCGCGCCGGCGCTGGGCCAGGTGGCGCGCGAACCGCTACCGGGCGGCGGCTGCTACAAGATCGACGTGGTCGCGCGCGAGTCGTCGTCGGTGGCCGAGTCGCTGGCGATCTCCGCGAACGGCGAGGCGCAGCCGGACGCGTGGGTGCCCGATTCGACGGTGTGGCTGCAGCGTGCCCGGGGCAAGACCGCGCGGGACGTGCCGGAGGTCGGCACCTCGGTCGCCAGTTCCCCGGTCGTGCTCGCGCTGACCGACGACACCGCGTCCCAGCTCGGCTGGCCGGACAAGCCGGTGACCTGGTCCGACGTGCTCGCCGCCGGTGACAAGGTGGCCGTGGGCATGGCGGATCCGACGCAGAGCCCGGTCGGCGTCTCGGCGCTGCTGGCCACGAGGGCGGCCACCGCGTCGGCGTCGGACCCGGCCGCGGCGAACATCGGCGCGCTGCGCAGGCTGTCGCCCAACACGGAGAACACCGGCGAGGACCTGTTCGCCAGGCTGCCGGGCGCCCCGTCCGCGGACGGTCCGCTCGGCGCGTTTCCGACCTCGGAGAACGAGGTGCTCCGGCACAACGTGAAGGCGGCACCCGGCTCACAGTTGGTCGCCGCGTACGCCGTGCCGGGGGTTCCGCCGCTGGACTACCCGTACGTGGTGCTGCCGTCGGCGACCGGTGACCGGCGGGTCGGCGCGGAGCGGTTCCTCGCCGCGCTGCTGGAGTCGCCCGCCGGTCAGGCGCTGTCCGACGCCGGGTTCCGCGCGCGGGACGGCAAGGCATTGCGCGACCGTTCGCACGACAAACGCACAACGGCGCAGCAGGTGATCCCGGTGCCGGTGCCGTCGGTGGCCGAGCTGGACCAGTTGCTCAACGGGTGGGCCGGCGTGAACTACAGCGCGCGGATCCAGGTGCTGCTGGACGTGTCCGGCTCGATGAACGGGCAGGTGCCGGGGGCTGGGGTGACCCGGATGGCGGCGACGCTGCGGGCGGCCGAACTCGGTATCAGGTTGATGAAGGAGTCCACGAAGATCGGGCTGTGGGAGTTCTCCACCGACATGGCGGGCGAGCAGGACTACCGGGAGACGATCCCGGTCGCGCCGATCGGGGAGCAGTTGCGCGGCGGGATGCTGGATCGGCTGCGGGCGATCGCGGCGAAGCCGAACGGCAACACCGCGCTGTACGACAGCACGCTGGCGATCTACCGCGCGGCGCGGCAGGCGTGGGAGCCGGGGCGGATCAATCTCGTGATCGTGATGACCGACGGCAAGGACGACAACGCGCACGGGCTCACCCGGCCGGATCTGCTCGCCGAACTGGCGAAGCTGCAGGATCCGCGACGGCCGCTGCAGATCATCGGCATCGGGCTCGGGCCGGACATCGACGTGACCGAGCTGAATCAGATCGCGGCCGCGACCGGCGGCCAGGCGTACACCACCAACGACCCGGCACGGATCAGCGACGTGTTCTACGCTGCCCTGAGCCGCATGGTCTGCCAACCACCCGCCTGCAAGAAGTAATCACCGATTCCCCTTGCACCCCAACGCTTTTCGCCGTACCTGGGGTGCCCACTGCACCCCCCGCCCACCCCACCTTCGGGGGGCGGTCCGATGGCCATTCTATCGGCCGGTGGTGATCAGCAGTGGGTTGTGGATCAAGCTGTGGATAACCCCGACGTTGTGGATAACTCCGCGCGTGAGTCCACTGTGGACGATCAGGGGGTGGGACGTGAGCCGGCGAGCAGGCGCTGGTTGATCCTGGCGGCGCACTTGGCCACCGCGGGCGGGCCGAGCGCGGCGAGGACGAAGGCCACCGCGAGCACCGGGAGACCGTAGCCGACCGCCGATCCCCAGCTGTCCAACTGAAAAAGACCCAGCAGCCGGATCGGATCGTCCGGGTCGACCAGCCACCACAGCGCCATCAGCAGCACGTTGACCAGCGGCCACAGCAGCAGCCCCAGCCCGAGGAACCCGAGCGTCGGGCAGACCACCATCGCGATCACCACCCACCGCAGGTCGTAGCCGGTGTGGCGCGAGGAAAGCATGTCCTGCCAAGGCTTTCCGGCATGCGAACCCGCCAGCTCCAGGTTGCCGACCCAGCGCGCGCCGGCGCGCCGCTCACCGTCGGCCAGCCACCGCACCAGTCGCAGTTCGGCCGGCACGAAGATCATCCCCAGCCCGACGATGCTCAGCCCCGCCGTCGCCGCAAGCACCGGCACCAGCAGGATCGCCGCCAGCCCGCGCGCCACCTGGGCCAGGCAGTACCGAACCCCGTCGCCGAGGATCGTCCACCAGGCGCTCGTCTCTACCTCGTTCATGACTCCCCCACCTTGGCGCACTCGAAGCCCCGGAACAGTAGGCGCGACACCCCTACCCAAGTAGAGCTAGGCCCCTTCCAAGTACGCCAGGACGGCGAGCACCCGACGGTGCCCGGTGTCCTCCGGCGGCAGGTCCAGCTTCGCGAAAATATTGCCGATGTGCTTGTGCACCGCCCGCTCGGTCACCACCAGCCGCCGCGCGATCTCGGTGTTGCCGTAGCCCTGCGCCATCAGCGCGAGCACTTCCCGCTCCCGCCCGGTCAGCCGGGCCAGCGGATTGCCACGCCGCGCGAGCAACTGCTTGACCACCTCCGGGTCCAGCACCGTGCCGCCGGCCGCCACCCGGTCCAGCGCGTCGAGGAAGTCGTCCACCCGCGCGACCCGGTCCTTGAGCAGGTACCCCACCGCGCTGCCGCCGGCGAGCAGCTCACCGGCGTAGGTGTCCTCGACGTATTGGGACAGCACCAAAACCGGCAGTTCGGCGACCAACTCACGCGCACGCAGCGCCGCCCTGATCCCCTCGTCCCGGAACGACGGCGGCAACCGAACGTCCACAATGGACACATCGGGCCGGTGCTCGACCGCGGCGGCGACGAAGGAATCGCCGTCTGCGGTGCACGCCACCACCTCGTGGCCGGACCCGTCCAGCAGCGAGGTCAGCCCCTCGGCCAGCAGCACGTTGTCCTCGGCGATCACGATCCGCACGGGCACTCCACGGTGATCATGGTCGGCCCGCCGTGCGGGCTGTCCACGCGCAGTGTGCCGTCAACCGATTCGACACGCTGCCGCACACCGCGCAAACCAGTGCCCCCGTTGTCGCCACCGCCCTCAGCCGCGCCGCCGTGCCCGTCGTCGGAGACCTCGGCGCGCAGCACGGTGCCGATCCGCTCCAGGCGCACCACCGCCGAGCCGGCCCCGCTGTGCTTGGCCACGTTGGTCAACGCCTCGGTCACCGTGAAGTACACCGCCGCCTCCACCTGCGGCGGCACCTCGCCAAGTTCGCCACAGTCCACAGTGGACGGTACAGGGCAGCGGGCCACCACTGAGGTCAACGCGCCCTCCAGACCGCGGTCGGCGAGCACCGGCGGGTACACCGAACGCAGCACGTCGCGCAGCTCGACCATGGCGTCCTCGGCACCGGCCCGCGCCTTGGCCAGCAGTGGGCCGACCGCCTGCGGATCGTTGGCCAGCTTGCGTTCGGCGAGCCCGAGTTGCATGGCGATCGACACCAGGCGCGCCTGCGTGCCGTCGTGCAGATCGCGCTCGATCCGGCGCAGTTCGCTGCCGTGCGCGGCGATCGCGCCGGCCCGCGTCTTGTCCAATGTGGACACACGCTCGGCGAGCTCTGCGGTGACCGACGGCGCGAGCAGCCATCGGCTCACCGCGGCGGCGGCCTTGGCCACCGCGGGCGGGACGAACAGCGCCAGCAGGACGGTGAGCAGCAACTGCGGGATACCCACCGCGAAGGCCGTGGGCCAACTGTCGATCGGGACGCTGGCCAGCACCCGGATCGGGTCGTCGGCCGGGAACAGCCACCACAGCCCGATCACGCCGAGCGCGACCAGCGGCAGCAGAACCATTAGCGCCCCGAACAGTCCGAGCACGGTGCCGGCGACCATCATGCCCGGCACCCACCGCAGGTCACGGATGGTCGCCAGCTCGGCCAGCATCGCGAACAACGGCCGGCCGGCGTGCGGACCCACGGGTGCCGTCGCCTCCACCCAGCGGCCGACCCGCGCGCGTTCGGAGTCGGCGAACCGGCGCAGCACCCTCAACTCGGCGGGCAGTACCAACAGCCCGATCCCGAGCAGGCACAACACGGCGGAGTACAGCAGCACGGGCAGCGCCACCATCGCGGCGAGCCCTCGGACGAACGTCCGCGCGCAGTACCCGCCGGCATGCGCGGCCCGTCCCCAATACTTCGACATGGTCTGATCCTCCACGGCGACGAGCCTGCCCGACCGCGGCACGGCGCGCGGTGGAGTGGACTACACCATTCTTCAGGCAGTGCACGCCATCGCCGACACGTGAGCGGCTTCGTAGCGTCACCGGCATGAGACGTAACGAGGTTCTCGCCTTCCTCGCGATCAGCTTCACCGGCGCGTGGCTGGCCGTGCTTCCCTTGTGGCTCAACGGTTTTCGCCGCACCAGCACGGATCAGGGTGCGTCGCCGCTGGCCGCGGTGTGCCTGATGGCGATGATGCTGGTGCCGGCGCTGGCCGCGATCGCGCTCACCGTGCGTCACCAGGGAGTGCGCGGCACGGCGCGGGTCCTCGGGCTGAGCCGCGCGCTGCCGTGGCGGCGCGAGGTCACCTTCACGATGGTCGCCGTCGCAGTCCCGCTCACCCTCACAGCCGGCGGGCTCGCGCTGTCCACGGCCGCCGGCTGGTACTCCCCGGGCGGCGCACCCGAGATCACCCCGCTGTTGATCAGTGCCGCGGTGTCGATCCCGCTGTACTTCGGCGAGGAACTCGGCTGGCAGGGCTACCTGCTGCCGCGACTGCTCCGGTTCGGCACCGTGCGCGGGCTGCTGCTGGGCGGAGTGATCTGGGGGCTGTGGCACGCGCCGATGACCGCGCTCGGCGGCAGCTATCCGGGCCGGCCGGTGTGGGTGGCGATCCCGGCGGCGGTCGTGTCGGCCGTGCTGATCGGGACGGTGATCGCCGGCGTGCGGCTGGCCACCGGCTCGGTGTGGGCCGCCGTCGCGGCGCACCTGTCGCTCAACGAGTTCGCGCTCCCGCTGACGACTGAGCTGTCCGATCGGCCGGTCGATCCGCTGCTGGCCGGGCCGCTGAGCCTGCCGACCTGGGTGGTCACCGCGGTGGTGCTGCTGTGCTCAGTACGGGTCGTACGGGCTGTCGTGTCCGAACAAGCGCGCCACCGGGCGCAGCCGCAGGCGGAGCAACACCTTCAGCCACACGTTGCGCAGGAACCAGGGCATCTGGGCGAGCAGCCGCAACCGGTCGCGGCGGCCGGGTCGGCGCAGCGCGAACCGGGCGAGTGACCCGGCACGGTCCAGATAGGTGTACTTCGATCCGGTGAATACCTTGATCAAGGTGCCGCTGGTGACACCGACCGACGAGAAACAGTCGTGCACCAAGATCTCGCCACCGCTCGGCAGGTGCGCAGACCATTTCAGATCGTCGGTGTAGGTCCAGTAGTCGTGCTTGCCGTCGATGTAGAGCAGGTCGATCGAGTCGCCCCACTCCGGCCGCAGCTTGGTCGAGTAGCCGACCACCAACTCCACGACGTCGTCCAGCCGCGCGGTCGCGATGTTGCGCTCGAACCGTTGGCGCGTAACGGATCCACCGAAGAGCTTGCCGTCCACGAACGGGTCGATCGCGGTCACCGTGACGCCGACCGACCGGGCCGCGAACCCGAGCACGATCGTCGAGCGCCCTTGATGACTGCCGATCTCCACGACCCGCGCGCCCTTGCCGAGCCGGCGCACCGCGTCCCACAGCGCGACCGCCTGGTCACGGGTGAGCCACCCCGGCACGCAGTCGGCGTAGCTCCACGCCTTCGCGAAGTCGGCGGTGTCCACACCGGGTTCGCTGTTCATACCCACCGCCTCGCCGCATCCGTTGTTCAAGAAGCTTAGATCGCCGTACGTCTAGGATCTACCGGGTGGTAACCACGTGGCGGCGGCTGGCAGGCCTGCACCGCGACGCCACCGCGTGGATCATGCTGGCGCTCATCGTGGTGTCGCTCGCGCAGCGCCCCGGCAAGATCACCTTCGACACCAAGCTCGACCTCGCGGTCGACCCGCTGGCGTTCCTCGGCCGCGCGCTGCACCTATGGAATCCGACCGCCACGGCCGGTGAGCTGCAGAACCAGGCGTACGGCTACCTGTTCCCGATCGGCCCGTTCTTCGCGCTGTTCCAGGGCGTCGGCGTGCCGATCTGGCTCGCGCAGCGGCTGTGGTGCGCGCTGCTGCTGTGCCTGGCGTTCTACGGCATGCTCCGGCTGGCCCGCGCGATGGGCATCGGCTCGGAACCGGCGCGCTATGTCGGCGCGCTCGGCTACGCGCTGGCGCCGCGCATGCTCACCGAGATCGGGCCGCTGTCCTCGGAGATGCTCCCCGCGGTGGCGCTGCCGTGGGTGATGCTGCCGCTGGTGCGCGCGGGCGTGATCGGCTCGCCGCGCCGCGCGGCCGGCCTGTCCGCGCTGGCCGTGCTGTGCATGGGCGGGGTCAACGGCGCGATGGTGGTCATGGCGCTGGTGCTGCCCGGACTGTGGCTGCTCACCCGACGGTGGTCCCGCGAACACGTGAAGCTCGTGCTGTGGTGGGTCACCCTGGTCACCGCCGCGTGCCTGTGGTGGATCCTGCCGCTGCTGCTGCTCGGCGAGTACAGCCTGCCGTTTCTGAACTACATCGAGTCGGCCAGCAACACCACCGCGCCGATGTCGCTGTTCGAGGTGCTGCGCGGGACCAACCAGTGGGTCGCCTACGTGGTGTCGGGTACGCCGTGGTGGCCGTCGGGATGGCTGCTGATCGACAACCCGCTGCTGATGCTGGTCACCGGTTTGGTGGCCGCGATCGGGCTAGCGGGCCTCGCGAGGGCGCGCCTTCCCGAGCGCCGGTTCCTCGTCCTCGGCGTGCTGACCGGGCTCACCCTGCTGACGATCGGCTACGTCGGGGAGATGGACTCGCCGTTCGCCGAGTCAGTGCGCCAGCTGTTGGACGGTCCGCTGGCGCCGCTGCGCAACGTGCACAAGTTCGAGCCGGTTCTGCGGCTGCCGTTGATGTTGGCGTTTGTGCACGGGATCTCCGGAACCCTTGCGTGGTGGCGGAATTCCAACACAAGGGTGACGAGGTACGCCACCACGGCGATCGGCGCCGTACTCGTGCTCGCCATGGCCGCACCCGCGTGGCTCGGCACCCTGCGACCCGGCCCGGGCTGGGACGACGTGCCCGACCACTGGCGCTCGGCGATGACCTGGCTGGCCGACACCGACCGGGACGCGCGCACGCTGCTGCTGCCGTCCACCGGGTTCGGCGAGTACACCTGGGGCCGCACGATCGACGAGCCCGCACAGCCGCTCGCCCGCGCGCCGTGGGCGGTGCGCAACCAGATCCCGCTCGGCTCGGAGGGCAACACCCGGCTGATGGACGCCGTCGACGGGGCGCTCGCCGACGGCCGCGGCTCGCCGGGGCTGGCCGACCTGCTGGCCCGCTCAGGGTACCGATTCCTGTTGCTGCGCAACGACATCGACCGCCGGTCCACGATCTCGCCACCGGCCACCGTGCTGCGGGCCGGGCTGGCCAGCACGCCGGGCATCCGACTCGCGGCCGGCTTCGGACCGCAGACCACCCCGGCCGATCAGCCGCTCGTGTCCACTGTGGACAGATCGGCCGGACCGGCGCCGGCGATCGAGGTCTACGAGATCCAGCGGGACCTGCCGCGCGCCACCACCACCGCCACCTCGGACGTGGCCACGGTCAGCGGCGGACCGGAGAACCTGTTGCCGCTGCTGGATTCCGGGCTGCTCGAACGGGACCGGCCGACCGTGCTCACCGGCGACGCGGAGACCGCCATGGGCGGCGAGCACTTCGTCACCGACGGACTGCGCCGCCGCGAGCGCAACGTCGGCCGGGTGCGCGACGGGCTGAGCCAGACGCTCACCGCCACCGAGGCGCCGCGCCAGGAGCGCCCGCAGTTGGACGTGCTGCCGTTCCCCGGTGCCGAACACCAGACCGTCGCGGCCTACCGGGGCGTGCGCGCGGTCACCGCGTCCAGTTCGGCGAGCTTCGCCGACGCCACCGGCGGCGCCGACCCGTCCCGCCTGCCCTTCGCCGCCGTGGACAGAAACCCTTCCACCGCTTGGCATTCGTCCAGCTTCACCGGCCCAAGTGGACAGTGGCTGGAGATGACGCTGGACACTCCCCGGCTGGTGGACGTGGTCAACCTGACCCTGGTGGACGACCTGCGCGTCGGCTGGCCGGTGACCCGCATCCGGATCGACACCGACAACGGTTCCCGCGAACACGCCGTCAGCCAACCGGGCGTGGCCACCAACTACACCGTCGCGCCGGGGCTCACCGGCCGCGTCCGGGTCACCGTGCTGGACGTCGCCGCCGGCCGGCAGGACGGCAACGCCGGGATCTCCGAGCTGTTCGTGCCCGGCACCACGCCGTTGCGCGCGCTGCAGGTGCCCGACGACGTGCCGGCCGCTGGGCCAACTTCTGGACCGCCGGTGTCCTTCTCGTTCACGCGAGGCGAGAACCCCCGCCCGGCGTGCTACCTGGACGGCACCCCGAGGTGCGACGCGACGCTGGCCCGGCAAGGTGAGGAACCGTTCGGCGTACACCGCCTTTTCCACACCACCCGCGAGGCGACCTACCGGCTGGAGGCCACCGCCGTGCCCACCATCGGCGGGCTGAACCCGGTGGGGCACAACGGATTGATCAGCTCGGCGTCCTCGCAGCTGGCCGGTGATCAGACCGCCGGGCCGCTCGCCGCCGTCGACGGCGACCCGGCCACCACATGGATCGCCGACGTGAACGATCCCCGGCCGGCGCTGCACCTGTTGTGGACCGGCGAGCGCGAGATCTCCGACCTGAAGATCGCCAACGCGCCGTCGTCGAACGCGTCCGAGCCGATCGGCGTCACGTTGATCAGCCCGAACGGAACCCGACGGGTGACACTCGAACGTGACGGCAGTGCCCGGTTCGAGCCGCTGCGCACCGACCGGCTGGAGATCGTGGTGCACGCCGCGCCGCGCACCGGCCGCCAGCCGATCACCCCAGCCGGCATCGGCGAGCTTCGAGTGTCCACATTGGACGATCTACTGCGGCCGCTCGGGCCGGACACGCCGTTCACCGTGCCGTGTGGGGGCGGGCCGGTGATCCATCTCGACGGCGTGCGCTACCCGACGGCGCTGTCCGGCACGCTCGCCGACGTCATGGGCCACCGGCCGGTGCGACTGTCCACCTGCGACGAGCTGTCCGACGGCGTGCGGCTGCCGCCCGGCGACCACGAGGTGCGCACCGAGTCGGCGTTCTCGTTCTCCGTGCACGATCTGTGGCTCACCCCGGCCGGCCGCGCTCCTCGGCCGGTGACACATCGCGACACGACCGTGCGTACCTGGGACGCGACGCACCGCGAGGTCGCGATCGGTGCCGGCCCGGCCGCCGTGCTGACCGTGCCGGAGAACGCCAACGGCGGCTGGCGCGCCACGCTCGACGGGCGGGTGCTCGAACCGTCCAGAGTGGACGGTTGGCAGCAGGCGTGGCTGGTTCCGGAGGGTGCGGGCGGCACGGTCACACTGGAGTTCGCACCGGACGGCCGGTACCGCACCGGGCTGCTGATCGGTGCCGGCGCGATCCTGGCACTCCTTGTCCTGACGGCGATCCCGGTCCGCCGGCGCCGGCCGTACGAGGGACTGGCGGGCGGCCGATGGGTCGGCGTGGCCCTGATCGCGCTGCTGGTCGCGCTCGGCGGGATGGTGACGCTGGTGGCCGTGCTGGCCTGCCTGCTGCTACGGCAACTGTCGACGCTGGCGACCAAGGTGCTCGCCCTCGGCGGGATGCTCGTCGCCACCGGGTTCGCCGTCGCGGGCCGGCTGGCCGGTGAGGGGCAGTCGGGCGCGTACGGGCCGTGGGCGCAGGGCGCGCTGCTGGTCTCGGCGGCCGCGATCGCGGCGGCGAGCATCGACTGGTTCGGGACGGACGGCGACGCGCGCCGGCGTTGGGATGCCGATAAAGAAGAAGACAAAGAAGAGGCCCCCGGTGTGGGGGAAGCACCGGGGGCGTAGTTCTCAGGATAGGGCACAAAGACCCCAATGTCTATACGTCGCGTGACCGGTCGTTTACATGGCGATACTCGACCGATGATCCGACCACCGCGAGCACGGCGGTCGCCACGGCCGCGGCGGCCACCACCTCGGTGATCGATGAGCGCCACCACGCCAGCACCAGGACGATCTCCAGGGCCACGGCCAGCCACAACAGCAGCGTCGACCGGCGGTCCGCGCTGGCGATCCGGGAGAACAGCAGGATCTGCGCGGCCGCGAGCAGCGATCCGACCAGCGCGAAGATCGCCACCGGCAGGTCGGCGCCGGCATAGCCCGCACCGCCGATCAGGCTCACCACGGTGTCGCCGAACAGCGCGGCCACCGCGATCACCACGGCGTCCAGCGCCGCGCACACGGCCAGCGCGATCGCCACGGTCCTGCGGCGGTTCTCGGCGTCGGCGAGCCTCGGCAGCACGAGCACGCCGACCGCCTGCGGCAGCCAGTACGCGATCTTGGTGACCACCGCGCCGACCGCGTACTCGCCGGCCTCGTGCGCCGGCAGCGCGTGCCGGGCGAGCACCAGGTCCAGGTTCACCAGCAGCACCAGCGCCAGCATCGCCTGGCCGGCGTGCGCGACCTCGCCGAGCCCGCGCCAGCCGCCGCGCACCGGGCGCGACCGTCCACAGAGGACCCAGCCGACCACGGCGGCGAGCAGCATGCCGGCCGCGGTACCGATCAGCGCGCCGGTCGGAGTGCGAGTGGTGAACAGGCCCGTGAGCGCGCCGCCGATCTTGCCGGCGCCTTCGAGGGCGACCAGTCCGGCCAGCGTGCCGAACCGGCGGGTGCCCTGCAGCACGCCGTGCCAGACGCCGAGCAGGGTGAGCGGGGCGAGCGATCCGGCGACGACGAGTGCCGCGGCCGGTCCGTCCAGGTGCAACAGCGCCACGAGGACCGGCACCATGGCGAACCCGAACGCGGTCACCCCGGCGGTGGCGATCAGCCCGAGAGTGAACGCCTCGCCACCTTCACGACGCCCGCGTGCCACCCGGAGGGCGACCACGGTCTGCAGGCCCATCGCGGGTACGGCGCCCACCACGAGCAGCGCGAACAGGGAGCTGAACTCGCCGAACACGCTCGGCGCGAGCACCCGAGCGGCGATCACGGTCAGCACGTACGCGGCTGCGTTGCTCGCGGCGAGCGCCACGGAGACGGCGACCGCCTCCAGGCCGAGCTTGTTGGGCGCGCGCTCACCAGGAACCGTGTCCTGAGCGGCGCGTGTCACAGGCAGACCTCGTACTGGCGGGTAACTTCTCGAGTGACTGTAGACCCGTTGCGCCTCAACGAGTCCACATTGCGCTGAACGGCCCGCCGCCCTGCTGCAAACGCGCGAGTCCCGCGCTGTGCACCGGTGAGTCCCGCGCTGTGCACGTGCAGGGCGCGGGACTCGCCGTGCCTGAGCGCGGAACTCGCGCCGTCACGAGTGCACACCGGCTAGCGTCTGACCATGGCACTGGTGATCGTGGCGGCGCTGATCGCCATCGCGGTCCTGGCGCCCGTGCTCGTACCGGGCTTCGTGCTGACCTACGACATGGTGTTCACGCCGAGCATGTCGCTGGTGCCCGACGCGCTCGGCCTCGGCTCGGCGCTCCCCCGCTCGGTGCCGGCCGACGCGGTGATCGCCCTGGCCACCGGCGTGCTGCCGGGCGACCTCGTGCAGAAGATCATCCTCGCCGCCGCCCTGTTCGCGGGCGCGCTGGGCGCCGGCCGGCTCGTCCCGACCGACTCCACGTGGACCCGGGTGATCGCCGCGACGGCATACGGCTGGAGCGGATATGTCGCCGAACGCCTGGTCATCGGGCACTGGCCGCTGCTGCTCAGCTACGCCTGCCTGCCCTGGATCGCCGCCGCCGGACTGGCCATGCGACGCCGCGAACCGAAGGCCACCGCCCGGCTGATCCTCGCGCTCGCCCCGGCAGTGCTCACCCCGCCCGGCGGGCTGATCGCGGCCGCCGTCGCGATCACCACCGCCGGCGCCCGCCGCGCGTGGATCACCGTCGGCATCGCGGTCGTGATCAACGCGCCGTGGTGGGTGCCGTCCGTGCTCAACCCGGCCGGCGGCGGCTCGGATCCCTTTGGTGTCACCGCGTTCGCCTCGCGCGCGGAGAGCTGGGGCGGCCCGGTGACCAGCCTGCTCGGGCTCGGCGGGATCTGGAACTCCGCCACCGTCCCGGCCAGTCGCACCAGCCCGATCGCGCCGCTGCTGATCCTCGCCATGGTGGCCGTCGCGCTGTATGGCATGCGCGAGCTGGCCCGCCGCTGGGGACCACGACCCGCGATCGGCCTGCTGCTGCTCGGCGCGTTCGGCGTCCTGGTCGCGGCACTCGGCGCGCTCCCGGTCGGCGAGGACGTCATGCGCTGGACGGTGGCCAACGTCCCCGGCGGCGGGCTGCTGCGGGACGCGCAGAAGTTCGTCGCGTGGTGGGCGCTTCCGCTGGCGATCGGGTTCGCGCTCGCGGTGGAGACGGTGGCCAAGCGGCGGGTGGTGCTGCTGGCCGCGGCGGCCGCGTTGCCCGTGGCGATGCTGCCCGACCTGGCGTGGGGTGCCGCCGGCCGACTCGAGGCGGTCGACTACCCGGACGACTGGGAGCGTGTGCGCGCCGTGGTCGCCGCCGACGATCGCCCCGGCGACGTGCTCGCACTGCCGCTGTCCACGTTCCGCAAGTTCGACTGGAACGATCGGCGTACCCAGCTCGATCCGGCGCCGCGCTGGTTCGACCGCCCTACCGTGATCGAGGACCTGCTGCCGGCCGGCGGCGGAGTGGTGCGTGGTGAGGACCCGCGTGCTGAGCAGGTGCGTGCCGCGATCGCGTCGCGGAAACCCTTGGGCCAGGCGGGAATCGGCTGGGTACTGGTCGAGCACGGCACACCCGGCCCGCTCGACCAGTCCATTGTGGACGGGCTGCCGGCGGTCCACTCCGGACAGTGGTTGACCCTGTACCGCGTGCCGGATCCGGTGGCGCCAGTGGAGGTACGGACACCGCCGAAGGCACCAGTCCTGGTCGCCGACTTCGCCGCACTGGCGCTGATCGCCGCCGGACTGTTGTCGCGGGTGTTACCAGCGGGTAGATTCAACCTGACCAGGCGAGGTGTGCGCAGTGAGGAGTAGGCCGTGGGCAAGGTTGTGAGCCTGATCGCGTCGGTGCTGATCGGTATGGCCGCCGCGTTCGGCGTCGCCTACGGACTCAGCTCGGCGGCCGACCCGGACAAGGACGTCAAGGTGGAGAACGCCTCCGTCCCGGTGCCCTACGACGCGCGCTGAGCCTATGCGGGATGCCGACGCGTTCCGGCGCGCCAGCGCCACCGTCGGCTGGTACGGGGATCCGACCGTCTCGTGGAGCATCCTGCTCGTCGCACGCCTGACCGAACCAGTCGACCCGACGCCGGTGCGACGCCGGCTGGCCGCGGCGGCGCGCGAACACCCTGGCCTCGGCCCGGAGCCGACCGTCCACTTGACACAGTCGCACGACGAATTCCTCAAGCTGCGCAACGATTTCGCGAGCGAGCCGTATGCCGGTGGCAAGCCGCTGGTGCGGGTCGCGGTGTGCGCCGACGAGCCCGCGGTGCTGCTCGCCGCGCACCACGGCGCGCTGGACGGGCTGGGTCTGCTGGCGCTGCTCGGGCGGGCGCTGGACGTCGAGGTGCGCACCGGCGTGACCGGTGTGTCCGACCGGTCGACCACCGCGCCGTTCCCGCTGTCCGCCGCGCGACGCGCGACCGAGGCGATCTTCACCCCACCCGCGCGGATCCAGCCCTCCGGGCACGCCCTCGCCGGTGACGTGTTCGCCGCGCACAACGGATCGCGCGCGCCGGTCGGCTCGGCGGCGCTGACCGCCGCGGCGAGTGCCGCCACCCGATCGTGGAACAGCGCGCGTGGGGGTGCACAGTCACGCGTGGTGGCCGCGGTCGGCGCGTCCCGCCGAGCCGGGGATGACCTCCTGCCCGAACACCGCAGCACGTTCCTGCGGCTTCGGCTGCCCGGGGACACGACTACTACCCAGCGCATACGGGAGATGCTGGCCAGCCAGCCCACCGAACCGGACTTTCCCGCGCGGTCCAGCGCACCGGCACGCGCGCTGATCCGACTGCTCGCGCCGCGCCTGGGCTCGACCTTCCTGGCGTCCAACCTGGGCCCGGTCTCCGCCGGAGACACCGTGCGGTCGCTGGAGTTCTACCCGGAGGCCAGCGGCCGGTCCGGCGTGGCGTTCGGCGCGGCGACCGTCGCCGACACCACCACGATCACCGTGCGGGCCCGCGGGCGCGACTTCGACGACGCCTCAGCGCGCGCCCTGCTCGACGAGGTCGTGCGCGCTCTGCACACCGAGCTCGCCGCTCGGTAGTCCGGCCACCTCGCGCACGAGGTGCTCGAACTCGTCCAGGCTGGTCTCCCAGTCGAACGTGGCGGCCCGCCGCCGGCCCGCCTCGCCCATCGCCGTGCGCCGCTCGGCGTCCGCGAGCAACACCTCGATCTTCGCCACGAAGTCGTGGAAACCGTTGGCCAGCAAGCCGGTTCGATTGTCCACAATGGACTCGGCGACCCCGCCGGCCGACCGGTAGGCGACCGAGGGGACACCGTGCCCGGCCGCCTCCATGATCACGATGCCCCAGCCTTCCTTGGCCGACGGGCACAGGTGCACCCAGGCGCGCGCGAGCGTCTCGTGCTTGGCCTGCTCGGTCATCCACCCGTGCAGGCGCACGCGATCGGCGACGCCGCGCCGGCTGGCGTACTCGGCGAGCACCGGGTACCACGGACCCTCGCCGACCACCTCCAGGCGCAGGTCGGGCCAGTGCGGCGCCAGCGCTACCACGGCATCGATCGCGTGCTCGATCTGCTTGTGCGGCACCAGCCGGCTCACCAGGACCAGCGTCGGCTCGGCGGCCGGTGCGGCTTGGGTCGGGGGTGGCGGCTCGACACCGTTGCAGACCACATTCACCCGAGAGGACTCCACGCCGAGGTCGGCCAGCTCGCGACGGGTCACATCGGACACCGTTACGTAACGGCAGTTACGGAACAGGCGTGGTGCGAGCGTCGACTCGATCCACCAGCCCAGCCGGCCAAGCCGTCGGCCGAACGCGCTGTACCACTGCTGCTCGTGCAGGTGGTGCACCAGGATCAGCACCGGGCAGCGGGCCACTAGCCTCGCGAAGAACGGCATTCCGTTCTGCACGTCGACGACGAGGTCCGCGCGCGCGAACGCGATCGCGACCAGCGCGTGCAGGTACACGGTGAACTTGTTGCCGGCGCGGCGAAAGCGCACCCCGTCGACGGTTTCCAGGCGCGGCGCGCGATCGTGTGCCGCACACTGGATCGCAACCTGATAGCCACGCCGCGCCAGCCCCTCCGCCATCCGCTCGACGTAGCGCTCCGAGCCCCCGCCCTCGGGGTGGCGCGTGTCGCGCCAGTTGACGAGCAACACCCGAGGGCGCTGAACTGCCATGCGCTCTCTCCAGACGGTCGCGATGGTAGGTTACCGAGTAGTAGCGTCAATCTAATTCACCCGATCGAGGAAAGCGACATCCAAATGTCGGAAACGCGCACAAGAATCGATTCAGCTTCGTCGAGCGCGTCCCGATCCAACGCGACACTCGGACGGTCCGTCCGACTTTTTCGCGCGTTCCTCGTCGAACAGACCGATCCCGATCACTTTTATCAGACGCTCGCCGAGGATTCGGTACGCCAAATAGCCGAGTACACCCCGCTCGACGGGCGGACCGCACTCGATGTCGGCGGCGGTCCCGGCTA
This sequence comes from Herbihabitans rhizosphaerae, assembly GCF_004216555.1. Classification (GTDB taxonomy): domain Bacteria; phylum Actinomycetota; class Actinomycetes; order Mycobacteriales; family Pseudonocardiaceae; genus Herbihabitans; species Herbihabitans rhizosphaerae. The sequence continues at coordinate 631,711 of NZ_SGWQ01000001.1, forward strand.
TTTCTCGGACGCGTTCACGGCGAAGGGGGCACACTACGTCGGGCTCGACCCGGACGTCGGCGAACTGTCCGCGCGGGGCGCGCCACAGCCCGGCATGATCCGCGCCAGCGGCACTGAACTCCCAGTTCAGACGGGGTCCGTCGACATCTGCTACTCGTCCAACGTGCTCGAGCACGTCGCCAATCCGCACGCGATGCTGGACGAGATGACGCGGGTGACCAAACCCGGCGGGACGGTCGTCGTCTCGTTCACACCGTGGTATTCGCCATGGGGCGGCCACGAAACGGCGCCATGGCACTTCCTTGGCGGCGAATTCGCCCGGCGACGCTATGTGAAACGCGTCGGGCACGAGCCGAAGAACCGTTTCGGCCACAGTTTGTTCCCGCTCACAGTCAGCGCGGTGCTGAAATGGGCGAAACGTTGTGACGAAGCACAGATCGTCAAAGCTCTACCGCGTTACCACCCCTGGTGGGCACAGTGGATCGTGCACGTTCCGCTGCTGCGTGAATTCGCGTCGTGGAACCTGCTCGTGGTCCTGCGAAAGAATCACTGAACCGTCATCGGGAGCCGACCAACTCCGACGGCGCCGGCGGCGCGTGCCGGCCGTTGCCACCCTCACGCCGGCCGTACAGGAACACCAGCACCGCCCCGACCAGGATCAGCACACCGCCGACCGAGATCAGCACGGCCGGGCCGATCGAGGCGACCAGCCGCAGCTTGGACCTGTTCTCCGAGGCCTGCTTCACGAAGTCGTCGATCGTCGCGTCGGTGTAGAGGAAGTTCGCGTCCGACACCACGGTGCCGGTCGACTGGCCGGGCAGCCGCAACTCCTGGCGGTTGGTCTCCTCGGCCTTGACGATCATGCCGCTCACCGGCTCGATCCACAGCGTGCGCTTCACGCTGTAGTACCGCTCGGTGTCCACAGTGGACTCCGAACGGCCGACGAGCGCGCCGGGCACCTTCTGGTCGGCGATCTTGGTCGGCGCCACGTCCTGGACGAACCGGTACACGTCGAGGTCCTTCACGGTGTCCTCGCCGTCGTAGCGCGCCTCGACCGCCCGGCGCAGCGACATGTCGAACATGCCGTAGGAGCGCTGCTCGGTGAAGAACGGGAACTTGAAGTTCTGCCCGTCCTGCCGGAAACCCTTCTCCCGCTTGCCCTGCTCGGCCTCGATCCACCGGTCACTGCAGGACGAGGCCGCCTCGTTGGTCTGGCGGTCAAGGCACTCCTGGCGCAGGGTCGCGCTGACGACCTTGCCCTCCGGCGTCGTGACGCGCACGCCCTCCTGCCACACCGCGACGTCGCCGTCCGGCTTCGCGTCGGCCACCGTGAGGTTGCCCTCGACCTTGCGCGTCGCGGTCAGGTTGACCCCGCGCAGGATCTCGGCTTTACCGTCGGTAACCGCCAACGCGGTCGCGCCCTTGGCCTCCGCCTTGGACGTCGACTGCTGATCCAGCGGGATCTTGGCCAGCCCCGGGTAGGCGTACAGCAACAGCAGCAGACCGAGCGCGACCCCGAACACGCCCAGTCCTAGCAGGATGAATCCGACCGTGCGCCGCAAGATGTCCTCCGTGTCGACCGGGCGTCGGGCCCGCCCGGAAAAAGTGTTACCAGACAGTAGCTTCCCGGTCCACGAATTGGAACCCGCGTGACAAAAGCGTGAGTGACTCTCGGGTTACTACCCGGAGTAACAGCTCCGAGTGGCGGCCGAATGCCGGCCGAATGGCGCAATACGGGCTGGCCTACCGACCGAACGGCGTCGTCGAACCGTACCGCTGGTGATCGGTCGACCCCGCTGTGCGCACGGCCAACACCGCCCCGACCGTGGACAACACGGCGGCGAGCAGCCCGAGATACAGCCCGAAGCTCGCGCTCGACGTCGCGTCCTCTGGCTTGAGGCCGTACTTGCTGATCGCGCCGCCGTCCGGTTCCGGCAGCGTCGCCCAGCGCACCACGACGAGCACCAGCGCGGCGACGGCCATACCGAGCCACAACAGCGACACGCCGGGCAGCCGCAGCCCGAACTGCGGCGCGATGTTCAGCGCGCCCGCGATGATCAACAGCAGCATCGGGAACCAGCCGACGAACCCGGCGCCCCAGCCGCTGGACCACGGCTTCACGCCGAACGCACGCACCAGCTCGGCGAGCGGGCCGGTGATCCCGTGCCACGGCAGCACGCTGGCCACCAGCGCGAGCAGGCCGCAGCCGACGCCGACCCACTGGACCGCGCCCACCTGCTTGGCGTCAAAGCTCGCCATACCTGCCAGTATCGCCAGTTCGGGCCCACACGGCACGTCGAGCGATCAGAGCGCGCCGCCCAAACCCATGCCGCGCAGCAGCGTGCGGAACTTCGCGCTCGTCTCCGCGAGCTCCGAGGCCGGCCGCGAGTCCGGCATGATCCCCGCCCCGGCGTAGAGCAGCAGCCCGTCGGCCGACAGCTCCGCCGACCGGATCCCGATGTACCACTCGCCGTCGCCGTCCGCGTCGCACCAGCCGAGCGCGCCGGCGTAGAAGCCGCGGTCGAACGACTCGATCCGGTCGATCGCGGCGCGCGCCTCGGCGGTCGGCGTGCCGCAGATGGCCGGCGTGGGGTGCAGCGCGCGGGCCAGGTCCAGCGCGGTGACCTCCGGGTCGGCCAGCTCGCCGGTGATCCTGGTGGACAGCTGCCACACCGCCGACGTGCCGATCAGCGACGGCGCGTCGGGCACGGTCAACGTCCGGCAGAACGGGCGCAGGGTGTCGGCCACGTAGTCGATCACCACGGCGTGCTCGCGGCGGTCCTTGCCGGAGGCGAGCAGCGTGGCGGCGTTGGCCTGGTCGGCTTCCGGATCGGCGTCCCGCGGCATGGTGCCGGCCAGCGGGTTGGACACGACCGTGCGGCCGCGCCTGGTCACCAGCATCTCCGGAGTCGCGCCGATCAGGGTGCGCCCGCCGGGCAGCGGCACCGCGAAGGTGTACCCGGTCGGGTTGTCCGCGGCGAGGTTGCGCAGCACGGTCGGCACGTCGAGCGGCTCGTCCAGGTCCAGGCGCAGCGTTCGGGCGAGCACCACCTTGCGCAGGTCACCGCCGTTGAGCGCGCGCACGGCGTCCGCGACACCGGCCTCGAAGACCGCCGGCTCCGGCTCCGGTCGCATCCGGCATCGAGTCAGCGGGAGCGGGTCGGGCGGGCCGAGTTCGTCGTGCACCGGGCCGGCCCAGGTGGTGTGCGCGGGTGTCAGCAGGTGCGCCGGCCGGTCGATGTCGAACGGGAGCATGCCGACCAGCGGGCCGTCGGCCGCGCTCGCCTCGCCCGTGGCGAGGAGTGTGTGATCGGGGGTGGCCAGCAGAAACGCCCCTGGCCGGTAGTGGTCGAGCAGTTCGCAGGCACGCGCGGTTCGCGCTGTCGTCACCCGGAACACCTCCGCGTCGATCGCGCCCCACCAGATGTGACGCTACCTGCGGGATGGGCCGGTCGCCGTGTCACGTTCGACACTCAGGAACGCGGGACTCACCGGTGCGGGGCGCGGGACTCGCGGGTGCAGGGCGCGGGACTCGCGGGTGCAGGGCGCGGGACTCGCGCGTTTGCGGGACGGTGGAGACGCGAACGGGCCCCGCCGACGGCGGGGCCCGTTCAGGTTTCGCGTGTTACTTGAGTGCGTCGAGCAGTGCGGAGCGCTGCCGGTCACCCAGGCCCGCCGCACGGCGGTCCGGGTCGATGCCGGCCTGCTCCAGCAGTGCGGCGACCTTCACCGCACCCAGACCAGGAACCGCCTTCAGGAGCGCGGCGACCTTGGTCTTACCGATGGTCTTGTCTTCCTTGGCCTTCCCGAGCACGGAACCGATGGACTGCTTGCCGGACTTGATCGAGGCCAGCAACTCGGAGCGCGCCTTGCGCGCCTCGGCGGCCTTCGCCAACGCCTCGGCGCGCTGCTCGGGAGTCAACGTGGGCAGAGCCAACGTGGTGATCCTTCCTTCTTCGACGTCATGCGCGGCGATACGGCTACCGACGGTCACTCTGGGACTTGCCCACCGGCACCGCGGGTCTGACCCGCGACGCGGCCGCGCTATGCCACGTCACCAGTAAACGACACCGCGAGCAGCAACATACGCCCGACACGCGCAAACGTCAGATTGACCCCGTGTACGTCAGGGTGAATTCACGCTGCGTAACGGGCCACTGTGGTCCTCCGACACTCCCGAACACCGGTCCCGAGAGCTAGGGTCGCCAGGTGACCCAGTTCACTCCGCTGCCGCCGCGTACGCGCGGGCCGATCCGCCGAGGAGTTCACGAACGATGTTGAGCACGATGCAGGACGCGCCACTGTCGATCTCCACACTGCTGCGGCACGGCAGCCGGGTGCACGGCACCGCGGAGGTCGTCACCTGGACCGGCGAAGGCAGTCGCCGAACCAGCTACGCCGACGTCGAGCGCGAGGCCGCCAAGCTCGCCAACGCGCTGCGCGGGCTCGGCATCACCGGTGATCAGCGCGTCGGCACCTTCATGTGGAACAACACCGAGCACCTTGTCGCGTACTTCGCCGTGCCGGCCATGGGCGCGGTGCTGCACACGCTCAACCTGCGGCTGTTCCCCGAGCAGCTCACCTACATCGTCAACCACGCCGAGGACCAGGTGATTCTGGTCGACGGAACGCTGGTTCCCTTGCTGGGCAAGGTTTTGCCGACGTTCACCACCGTCAAGCACATCGTCGTGGTGAACGGCGACGCGAGTTCGGTGCAGGCGCCCGACGGCGTCCAGGTGCACTCCTACGCCGAGCTGCTCGCCGATCAACCCGACACCTTCGACTGGCCCGAGTTGGACGAACGGTCGGCCGCCGCGATGTGCTACACGTCCGGCACGACCGGCAACCCGAAGGGCGTCGTCTATTCACACCGATCGATCTGGCTGCACTCGATGCAGGTGTGCATGACCGACTCGATGGCACTGTCCCAAAAGGACAGGGCGCTGGCGATCGTGCCGCAGTTCCACGCGATGTCGTGGGGGCTGCCCTACGCCGCCTTCATGGTCGGCGCGTCGCTGATCATGCCCGATCGGTTCCTCCAGCCGGAGCCGCTCGCGAAGCTCATCGCGGCCGAGAAACCGACCTTCGCCGGGGCGGTGCCGACCATCTGGCAGGGCCTGTTGGCGCACCTCAACGCCCATCCGCAGGACCTTGCCCCACTACACGAAGTAGTCGTCGGCGGTTCGGCGTGTCCCCCTTCACTCATCGAAGCGTTCGACAAACTCGGCGTGACGATCATCCACGCGTGGGGCATGACCGAGACCTCTCCGCTGGGCTGCGTGTCCCGCCCGCCGGCCGATCTGTCGCCCGAGGAGACCTGGAACTACCGGGTGCTGCAGGGCCGGTTCCCCGGGTCGGTGCAGGCCAGGCTGATCGGCGACGAGGACACCGAGCTGCCGTGGGACGGCGAGTCGGTCGGCGAGCTGGAGGTGGCGGGCCCGTGGATCGCCGGCGCCTACTACAACGACGCGGACGAAGCTGCTGGGGGCGCGGGCAAATTTGACCACGGCTGGCTGCGCACCGGTGACGTCGGCACGATCACGCCGAACGGGTTCCTGCGGCTGACCGACCGGTCCAAGGACATCATCAAGTCCGGCGGCGAGTGGATCTCCTCGGTGGACCTGGAGAACCAGGTGATGGCGCACCCGGCGGTGGCCGAGGCCGCGGTGATCGGCGTGCCGGACCCGAAGTGGGACGAGCGGCCGCTGGTCGCCGTCGTCGTGCGCGAGGGCCAGCAGGTCACACCCGATCAGCTGCGCGAGTTCCTCGCCGGCAAGGTCGCCAAGTGGCAGCTGCCGGAGAGCTGGACTTTCATCGACGAGGTGCCCAAGACCAGCGTCGGCAAGTTCGACAAGAAGCGCCTGCGGGCCGCACACGCCGACGGTCAGCTCGACGTCCGCAGGCTCGACTGAGGAGGAGCCGTGTCCAAGGTTCTGCTGGCCATCGGCACCCGCAAGGGGTTGTGGCTGGCGTCCAGTGCGGACGGCAGGGCGAGCTGGCAGGTGTCCGGCCCGCACCACCCGATGAACGAGGTGTACGCGGTCGCGGTCGACACCCGCCGCGACACGCCTCGGCTGCTCGCCGCGGTCACCAGCGAGCACTGGGGCCCGAGCGTCGCGACCAGCGACGACCTCGGTGAGACGTGGTCGGAGCCGGATCACGCGCCGGTGGCGTTCCCGACGGACACGGGCGAGGCGCTGGGCCGGGTGTGGCAGCTCACCCCCGGCCCGGCGAGCCTGCCGGACGTGGTCTACGCCGGCGTGCAGCCCTCGGCGCTGTTCCGCTCGGAGGACGGCGGGCGCACCTACGAGCTGGCGCGCGGGCTCTGGGACCACCCACACCGTCCACAGTGGACGCCAGGGTTCGGGGGCATGGCGGTGCACACGGTGATCCCCCATCCGTCCGATGTGGACACCATCACCGTGGCGATGTCCACCGGCGGGGTGTACCGGACCACGGACGGCGGAAACTCTTGGCGGGCAAGCAATTCCGGCATCCGGGCGCGCTTCCTGCCGGACGAGTACCCGGAGTTCGGGCAGTGCGTGCACAAGATCGCCCAGCACCCGAGCCGGCCGGAGGTGTTCTACGCGCAGAACCACCACGGCGTGTACCGCAGCGACGACAGTGCCGCCACGTGGACCTCGATCGCCGACGGGCTGCCGAGCGATTTCGGGTTCCCGATGGTCGCGCACCCGCACCGGCCCGGCGTGGTCTACAACTTCCCGCTCACCGCGGACGGGATGCGCTTCCCACCGGACGCGCGCTGCCGGGTGTACCGGGGCGAGGACGGCGGCCGGTCCTGGACGGAGCTGTCCGACGGCCTGCCGGACGAGTTCCACACCGCGGTGATGCGCGACGCGATGTGCTGCGACGACGCGTCGCCGGCCGGGGTGTACTTCGGGTCGCGGTCCGGTGAGGTGTACGCGAGCGCCAACGAGGGCGACTCGTGGCGGCTGGTCGTGTCACACCTGCCGGACGTGCTCAGCGTGCGCGCCGCGGTCGTGGCCTGAAATGCTTGGGGGACAACGGATGCACGTGACCGTACTGCTGCCGGGGGTGCTGCGGCAGCACGCCGGCGGCTCGGCCAAGCTGGACGTGGAGCTGGCCGACGGCGCCACGCTCGGCGCGCTGCTGGACGTGCTGGCCGCCGATCACCCGGCGCTGGACCGGCGGCTGCGCGACGAGCGACGGCTGCCCCGGCGGTACGTGAACGTGTACCTCGACGGCGTGGAGTGCCGCACCCTGCTCGGCATCGACTCTCCCCTGGCCGACGGCGTCGAGGTGCAGGTGATCCCCTCGGTCGCCGGCGGCTGATACCTGAGAGGGAGGACTTTCCCGCGCGGGGTCCATGGCACGCGCGGCCGGGTGCGGTTCGATCTCCCCATGACCTCGATCGCGCTCGCGTTGCTCAGCCTGCCCGCGTACGCCCTGATGCTCTGGCCGCTGGTGGTGGCCGCGCGTCGGGTACTGGGCGTGCGCATCCACGTCGTCCGGGCGCTGCTCGGCGCGGTGATCGGCTGGCTGGTCGCCGGCGGGATCGTGGCCCTGCTGCCGGACGATCTGCGCGGCAAACCCGGCGTGCTGGTCGGGCTGCTGATCCCGATCCTGGGCGGCGCGTTCCTCGCCACGCTCACCTTCCTGTTCCTCGCCGAGATGGCGGTACCCAGCGGCGGCGGGCTCGGCGCGTTCGGCCGGATCCGATCGATCCGCGGCCGCGTCGCCCGCGCGCGGCGGTACTCCCAGGTCATGCGGATCGCCGTGCGGCACGGCATCGGGCCCTACCTGACCGGACGCGGCCAGGGCGGCGCGCACCGGCAGGCCGCGCTCGCCGTGTCGCTGCGCCGCGCGCTGGAGGACGCGGGTGTCACCTTCGTGAAGCTCGGGCAGGTGCTGTCCACCCGTCCTGACGTGCTGCCCGCCGTGTTCGTCGAGGAGCTGAGCCTGCTGCAGGACCAGGTCGGCTCGGTGTCGTTCGACGAGGTCGAACAGGTGCTCGTCGAGGAACTGGGCCGGCCGTTGGACGAGGTGTTCGAGCACCTGGACCGGGAGCCGATCGCCGCCGCCTCGGTCGCGCAGGTGTACCGGGGCACGCTGCGCACCGGCGAGGACGTCGTGCTGAAGGTGCGCCGCCCCGACATCGAGCGGCTGGTCCGGCGCGACCTGGACATCGTGCACCGGGTGGCCCGGTCGCTGGACGCGCGCGCCGACTGGGCCCGCGCGCTCGGCGTGATCGAACTGGCCGACGGGTTCGCCGCCGCGCTGACCGAGGAGCTGGACTTCCGGGTCGAGGCACGCAACATCAGCGCGGTGACCGCGGCGTACTCGGGAGCCGATGTCGCGCTGCCGACCGTGCACGCGGAGCTGTCCACCTCCGGCCTGCTGGTGATGCACCGGCTGGACGGCTCGCCGGTGCGCGCCGCCGCGCCCGCGGTCGAGCCGGCGAGGCGGCAGGTGCTGGCCCGTTCACTGCTGGACTGCGTGCTGCGACAGGTGCTGCTGCACGGGGTGTTCCACGCCGACCCGCATCCGGGCAACGTGCTGCTGCTGGCCGACGGGCGGCTCGGCCTGCTGGACTTCGGCTCGGTCGGGCGGCTCGACTCGGGTCTGCGGGACGGGCTGCGCGGGCTGCTCGTCGCGGTCGACCGGGGTGATCCGGCGGCGATGCGCGACGGGTTGCTGGAGATCGTCGAGCGGCCGGACGTGATCGACGAGCAGCGGCTGGAGCGGGCGCTGGGCGCGCTGGTGGCCAAGCACGTGTCACACGGGCAGCAGACCGACGCGTCCACCGCCATGTTCGTCGATCTCTTCGGGGTGGTCGCCGAGTTCCGGCTGTCCGTGCCGCCGCCGATCGCCGCCGTGTTCCGCGCGCTGGCGACCATGGAGGGCACGCTCGCGCTGCTGTCCCCCGGGTTCGACATCCTGGCCGAGTCGCGGAGGTTCGCCAGCGCCCTGTTCGGCGAGGCGATGCGGCCGGAGTCGTTGCGGCGCAACGTATCCGAGGAGCTGACCGCGCTGCTGCCGGTGCTGCGCAGGCTGCCGAGGCGGATCGACCGGATCGGCGGCGCGCTGGAGCAGGGCCGGCTGTCGGTGAACGTGCGGCTGCTGGCCGACGAGCGCGACCGCGCGGTGATCACCGGCTGGCTGCACGAGGTGCTGCTCGCGTTCACCGGCATCGCCACCGGGCTGATGGCCGCGCTGCTGCTGTCCAGCGTGAGCGGGCCAACGGTGCTGCCGGGCTTCACGGTCAACCACCTGTTCGGCTACAACCTGCTGGTGATCAGCGCGCTGGTCGGCCTGCGGCTGCTGTTCACGGTGTTCCGGTCGCAGCGGCAGCGCTACCAGCGGTCGTCGCGAGGAGTGATCGAAGGGTAGAGCCACTGGTTGTCGTCCAGGGGCTCGCCCACCCGCGCCTCCGGCCGGCGGATCGCGTCGACGTGCGTGGTGACGGTGACCGCGCCGGTCGTGTTCCTGGTGGCGCGCACCCAGCGGGCCGACCGGCCGGTGCGCACCGGCCCGCCGGCGACCGGCCGGTCGGCCAGCCGCACCCGAACCCATTCCCCGTTCACGCCGCCTGCGACGGTTCCCCGTTGCGGGCGGTTCCCTTTTCGACCGTGTTCGAAAGACGGAACCAGGTCTGACTCGCGCTCATCCGAACCGCCAACACGAACAGCGAAAGGGCGGGCCGTGAATACAGCCGAGGCGAAACCTGGCTCCGTCGATGAACTGCGGGCGCACATCGCCGGACTTGATCAGCGGGTGTACGACCTGCAGGCCGATCTGGCCAATCGAGTGGTGAAGTCGCGCGATCCGCGGGAAATCGTCGAGATCGACGTCGACGCGACAGGGAGGATTCTCGAGGTCGCGATCAACACCACGGTGGCCGATCGCGTGGGAACTCAGCAGCTCGCCGGCGCCGTACTCGCCGCCGTGGCGAAGGCTCAGGCCGACGCCGCCGCACTCACCGAGCAGCGGAGGAACTACTACCTCGGCGCTCCACCAGAAACTCAGGGAAGGGGACGGATATGAGCCTGGAGACCGCACTGGAGGACCTGCTCACGTTCTCCGACGCCATGGCCGAAACCATGGACTCGATCGACGCCTCCGGCGAGGTGGCGGCGCCGGCCGGGATCTCCGACACCACGATTCTCGGCTACGCCGACGAATCCAAGGCTGTCGCGGAGAAGTGGAACAAGACGGTTGATTACCGACTCGAGGACATCAACAAGCTGAGCGAACTGGTCAAGGGTGTGGGACTCGGGGTGCTGGACGTGCACGAGGTCTACAAGACGGTCGAAGAAAGCAATCGCGACAAATTCGACTAGCCGTCACCGCCTCCTCCTCACACGATTGGACTGATCATGGGATTCGGAAACGAGAAGCTGCAGGAACTCGCCTCCAGCGGGGCCTTCTGCTTTTTCCGCGATGTCGTCGCCTTCCTCAATGGGCCGGACCTGCTCAGCTACATGAACCTGATCGACGCGGACGACGAGAAGATGCGCGATCACGCCAAGGCCCTGACCAAGGCGGCGGAAATCCTGGAAGAGCAGCTGAGCGCGATCAAGGGCGCGACGAGCACGGTCAAGGCGAGCTGGGACGGCAAGGCCGCCGACGAGTTCGACACCTACATGGCCGACCTCGACAAGTACGGCAAGGACGTCCTGGCCCGGTTCAAGGACAACGCCGAAGCCGGTGGCAAGATCGCCGACGAGGTCGAGAAGATGGTCAACGGGACGGTCGACTACATCGAGACCCAGATCGCGGACATCGCCTGGGCGCTGGGCGAGGTCGGTGTCGGGACGATCTTCGGCGGACCCGTCGGCGCGATCCTGGGCGCGGCCACCGCCATCATCGACGGGATTCGCCGGGCGATCAATCGGATCGGCGACCTGAACAAGCTGATGGACGAGTTGGACGACGCGACGCCCGGCGAGACCAAGTCGCTCAAGCCGGTGCCGTTCGACCAGGAGGAGACCGGCTTCGACGACAAGGGTGACCTGGAGAAGGACAAGTGGGAACCCGCCGCGTGATCGCTAGTCTCGCGATATGACCGACGCACTCGCAGGCTGGGACCAGGGGATTCCGTTCGCCAAGACGCTGGGGATCGAGGCGGTGCGCACCGACAAGGCGGAGGTGCGCGCCCGCCTCGCCCTGAGCGAGCCGCTGTCCACCACCGGCGGCGCGATGAACGGCGGGGCGATCATGGCGCTGGCCGACAACACGGGTGCCGTGTGCGCGTGGCTCAACCTGCCCGAGGGTGCCACCGGCACCACCACGATCGAGTCCAAGACCAACTTCCTGCGCGCGATCCGCCAGGGCCACGCCACCGCCGTGTCCCGGCCGCTGCACGCCGGCCGCACGGTGATCGTGGTGGAGACCGAGATCCTGGACGACGACGGCCGGCTCGCGGCCAAGGTCACCCAGACCCAGGCGGTCCTGCGCTAATCAAACGCTCACCTCGCTGGTGGCCAACGGTTTACACAGCGCCGTCCAGACGGGAAAATCTCCACCCAACAAGGCCGTGTCCCCTGCACGGTGTGGCCGAGGGTTGGAGCCCCAGATGACCAAGTCTCCCGCGCGTGTCCGCGGTGTCGTCCGTCTGAGTGCCGGTGTGCTCGGGTCGATGCTCGGGTTCACGCTGATCGCCGTTCCCGCGTCCGCGGCACCCACCGTCGGGGCGGCGGCCGACGCGCCGGTGAACTACCGCGAGTGGCGCACGCCGCAGGACTTCGCGGCCGGCGAGAACGAAGGTGTGCGACCCGGCCACTACGGCGGCGTCACCCTGGACAAGCCGATCGGCACGATCGACCACACCGAGCCCGGCCAGCCGGCCCGCAAGTACGAGTACAGCCGCTGGACCTCACCGTTCCACAAGCAGGGCTTCGACGCGACGCAGCTCGTCGCGTCCTGGAACGCGGTCACGCCGCCGAAGTCGTTCATCACCGTCGAGATGCGCGGCAAACTCGCCGGCGGCGGCAACACCACCTGGTACACGATGGGCCGCTGGGCGCACGAGGACACCGACATCAAGCGCACCAGCATCCCCGGCCAGGACGACGCGCACGGGCTGGTGGACGTGGACACGTTCAAGGTCAAGTCCGGGGTGGCCCTGCACGGCTTCCAGTTGCGCGCCACGCTCTACCGCGAGGCGGGCGACTCCAACGCGCCGACGGTGAACATGGTCGGCGCGATGACCTCCAACATCCCGGACCGGTTCACCGTGCCGGCGTCCAAGCCGGGCGTGGCCGCCGGCATCGAGCTGCGGGTGCCCCGCTACTCGCAGAACGTGCACGTCGGCCACTACCCCGAGTACGGAGGCGGCGGCGAGGCCTGGTGCAGTCCCACCTCGACCGAGATGGTGATCGAGTACTTCGGCAAGCGGCCGAGCGACCCCGAGATGGCCTGGATTCCGGCCGACCACGTCGACCGCACGGTCGACCACGCCGCGCGCTACACGTTCGACAAGGACTACGACGGCACCGGCAACTGGCCGTTCAACACCGCGTACGCATGGCGCTTCCAGCTGCCGAGCCACATCACCCGGCTGTCCACGCTCAACGACCTCGAGCGCTACATCGCGGCCGGCATCCCGGTGATCACCTCGCAGTCGTTCTACGCCAAGGAGCTGGACGGCGCGGGCTACGGCACCGCCGGGCACCTGATGGTCGTCATCGGGTTCACCAAGGAGGGTGACGTGATCGCCAACGATCCGGCGTCGAAGAACAACGACGCGGTGCGCCGGGTGTACAAGCGGGCCCAGTTCGAGAACATCTGGCTGCGCACCAAGCGGTACACCGAGGACGGCAAGGTGGCCAGCGGTCCCGGCGGGATCGCCTACATCATCGCCGGCAAGCCCGAACCCCGCTGACCAGGCGCGCCGACCCGCCGATAGTCGGCAACCGAATGGCGTAACAAGGCGGAAAGAAACAACCAACTGAGCGATCACACGTCATTACTGGTAGGACCAGGTATTAGACGAAGTGCCCGCCAGACGCGGCGGGCTGGAGGTGATGGCCGTGGTCCATCGGGCCAATCGGATCGCGTGTGGGATAGCCGCCGTCACGATGCTCGGCGCGCTGTCCGCATGCTCTGGAAGCGACAACACCGCACAACAGCCACAGGTACCGAACATCGACGGGTCGTCATCGGTGGTGCCACCACCGCCGGCGGCCATGCCACCACCGCAGCCGGGGCCACCCGGTGAACCGCCGGCACCGGCCCCTGTGCCGCCGCCGGCGGCGAGCCCGGCTCCACCCCCACCAGGCGGGGATCCCGGCGGAACACCCAAGTGCAAGGCCTCCGACCTGAGCGGAAGCGTGCGGCACGACGGCGCGGGCGCCGGTCAGCGGTACGCGAAGCTGTTCGTCACGAACAAGTCCGGCCAGGCGTGCACGATCTTTGGGTACGGCGGCCTGCAACTGCTCGACTCGGCCGGCAACCCGACGCCGACCACGCTGAGCCGCACGCCCAACCCCGGGCCGGCGCTGGTGACACTGCGGCCGGGCGAGACGGCGAAGAAGAAGCTGCACTGGAGCCAGGTCGCACACGGCGACGAGCCGGCGACCGAGCCGTGCCAGCGGGAGTCCACGAGTGCCACCGTGATCCCGCCGGACGACACACAGGCGTTCCAGGTCACCTACCCGTTCGGCAACGTGTGCGGGAAGGGCTCGATCGAGGGCAGCGCGTTCTACAAGGGCTGATCGACTGGCGATCTCGGGCCGCGGCGGTTACCGTCGCGGCCCGAGTCGCAATTCCCCTTCGCATTCGACTTGGCACGAACGGTGATTCTTTCGCCTTGTCGCCCGATTGGCACGTTCGGAGTATCCGGCGCCTATCGGAGCAACCCTGGGTGACCTTTTCCGCAGCGAAATGTCCGACTTGACCGTTCACTCGATTCGCGAACCATTCGATCCAGCGTTGTTCGTACATCTTTCGGTACGCCGAACTGTCATCATTCGCGATCAACGCCTCACCCGTGTGAGTGAGAGCCAGGGTTAGACCCAGGTTGCGGCGGGAACCGCCCAGAGTGACGGTGAGCAGGTCAAACATGGTGGCAGATGTCGCGCTGCGAACGTAGGAGCGACACGCCATCGCACGTGAAGACGGCATCTCGCCGTGAAAGTCAGCGAACGCCGCTAACACGGGGAAGGCGATAAGAATGACCAGTGCGATGAAGCCCCAGGATTTGATTGGGAGCGAGGTCTACGACACCGACGGCGAGAAGATCGGCCGGGTCGGAACGGTCTATGTCGGCGAGGACTCGCACGAACCAGAATGGGTGACGGTGAAGACGGGGCTGTTCGGCCACCGGGAGAGTTTCGTTCCGCTTTCCGGCGCGTCCAACGCCAAGGACGGGCTGCACGTCGGCGTGCGCAAGGAGATCGTGAAGGACGCACCGCACGTGGACGCCGAGGGGCGGCTGACCGAGGACGAGAGCCGCAACCTCTACGAGTACTACGGCATGCCGATCCAGCGTGGCAGCAAGCCGCCGACCACGGGCAAGACCGGCACCGACGACATGTCGGGCACCTCGTCCGGGACAGCCGGGATGGCTGGCATGGCCGGCGGCACGGCAGCGGGCATGGCCGGCCGGAGCACGATGCCCCGCCAGCAGTCCGACACCAAGGCCGACCTGGCCGGCCAGGCGCGCTCCGGCGCGTCGCCGGGGACCATGCCGCGCACGTCCCGCACGGACATGGGCACCACGGACAAGACCATGGCGGACAGGTCCACGGCGGACACGAGCGCGATGGGCGGCACCGTGTCGCCGATGACGGGCCGGGCCAAGTCCGACAGCAGCCGGGGCACGCACGCGATGCGCGACTCCGACCGCACCGACCGCATGTCCACGTCGGACAGCGCGGCGAGCAAGCCGCACACGATGATCCGCTCCGAGGAGCGGCTCGACGTCGGGACCGAACAGGTCGAGAGCGGACGGGTGACGCTGCGCAAGTACGTGGTGACCGAGCAGCAGCAGGTCACCGTGCCGCTCAGCCACGAGGAGGTGCGCCTGGAGCGTGAGCCGATCTCCGAGACCGACCGCACGGCCGTGGCGAAGGGCAGCGCGATCGGCGAGCAGGAAGAGGAGATCGTCCTGCACGAGGAGCGCCCGGTCATCCGCAAGGAAACCGTTGCGGTGGAACGGGTTCGGCTCAACACGGAGACGGTGACCGAGGAGCGGACGATCAACGACCAAATCCGCAAGGAACGCATCGAGGTCGACGATCCGACGCACCACTCGAAGGACACCGGCAAGCACGGCACCACACCGCCGCGCGGCGGGCGCTGACAGCACGCGAGGCCAGCGCGGCACACCGTGCCGGACCGGAGCACCACGCGCCCCGGTGCTTCGGTCCGGCGCGCGTGTTGAGTGGATCACCGTTGGGCGGTCCCGCGGCTCCCGATGCCACGGGACCGCCCGACGGGCTCTCACCTGCCGGCGCGCAACAGCTCCAGCACCGTGTCCGTCTTGCTGTCGAGCACGTCGAACCGGCCTTCCAGCCGGTCGAACTTCTTATCCAACGAGTCGAGGCGCTTGCCGTGCTCGGTCACCGTCGCCTGTACGTCGCCCACCGTCGCCTGCAGCTCGCCCAGCGTGATCTGCATGGTGCCCACCGAGACCTGCAGGTCCGCCAGCGAGACCCGCACGGTGGCCACTGACGCTTCCAGGCCGGCGACCCTGGTCTGCACGTCGCCCACCACCACGTACACGTCGTGCACGTCGTTGACGAGCCGATTCACCACGCGGTCGAGTTCCATCCGGTTCCTCACTGTGTACTCCAGTCGGTCGTGCGCCGGCGTCGAGTTTGCCAGCGCGAGAACAGGTACCCCAAGCTTCGCGGGACGACAGGCGGCCTGGCGGAGGTGAACGGCGATCTGTGGATAACCCGGAGGTTGTGGGTAACCTGTGGATCACCGCGCGAAATGTCGGGTTCAGTACCCGTGAGCGCGGCGCACGGTGCAGTCTTACCGCCATGAGCGTTCCGCAGGACAACGCGCCGGCCGGGCAGGACCCGCTCGCGCAGGTCACCCTCCGCCCGAGGACGTTCGCCGCGATCCTGGCGATCGCGGCGATGATCGTCGGCCTCGTGCTCGCACTGGTTCCGATGAGCGTCGCCGGGCCCGACCCCGCCGACTCCCGGTCGATCAGCTGTGGCAACGTGCTCGGCGGCCCCGAGGCCGACCGGCTCGCCGACGAGTTGAAGAGCACCGACCGCTCCGTCATCGTGTCCTATGTGGACATGTGCGAGCGAGCCGCTGGAAACCGCGGCACCACCGTGACGCTGCTGTTCTTCGGCGGCATGATCGGCGGACTGTGGCTGGGCGTCGTGCGCCGAGGACGCCGCGACAAGTGACCCGAAAACCGTTCCGGCGTCAGGGTTTCGCCGTACTCGCGATGATCGCCGCACTGGCCGCCGGCTGCTCGGAGGAGGCCACCGGCCCCACCCCGGCCGAAGAGCTGGCGGACTACCTCAAGCCGATGCGCGACATCTCGCCCTGCGCGATCCTGGCCGCACCCGCCGTCGCCCAGCTCGGCACGCCCAACCGGCGTCCGGAGCTGAGCGAATCGGGCAAGTGCACGGTCAGCGTGCGCGGGCAGAACGAGTCGCTGCACCTCACTGTCGACGTGATCCGCGAGATCAACCGCGACAGCAAGGCCGTCGACATCGGCGGGCCGTCCGCGGTGGTCGGCGGCAGCTACTGCTACGTGATCGTGCCGAAGGTCGAGCACACCTCGCACAACAGCACTCGCAAGTACGGCATCGGCGTCACCGTCAACCACGGCGACGACCGCACCTGCGAGTTGACCAAGTCCCTGGCACGAGGCCTCAAGGACGTGCTGGTCAACCCGCCGCGGTACGGCCCACACGATCCGGATCCGTTCGGCGGGCGCGACCCGTGCCCGCCGGAGTGGCTCGCCACGCAGTACTCGACGACCAGCATGGTGACCAGGAGCCAGCTCGGCTGGTGCTCGGTGTCCGGCGAGTGGACCGGCGTCGGTGTGCACTTCATCGTCGACCGCAGACCGGTCACCGAAGGGGTCGACGCGCAGATCGGGCGGTTCCGCGGCAAGCTCGTGCCTGGTGAGGACAGCTGCACGGCACGCTGGGAGGTCGGCCGGGTCGGAGAACAGATCGCCATCGTCGAGGCCTCGGTCAGCCGGCCGGAGGTGCCGCCCTGCGAGGCCGCGCACAACTTCGCCAACACGATCGCCGCGATCGATTGGCGCTGACCCGGTCAACCCGCCTGGTCAGGCGCGTCCTTGTCCGTACGGCACGATCCGGCGTCATGCCGGGAACGCCGGGCCGTCACACCGTTGTGAGGCCCGCACCCGGTCGGGGGGTGCGGGCCTCACCGGTAACGTGCCGTTCGTGCGTGCCGATCTCGTTCCCGCCACGTTCGCCCAGCAGGTGTCGGAATACGAGCCGGAGCCGGACATCGCCGGCGCCGACTGGATCAGGACGCTGCCGTCGCTGGTCGACGAGTGCGTCGAGCGCTGGGGCCTGGAGATCGACGGCCCGCCGCGGCATGGGTACGTCGCGCTCGTGCTCCCGGTGCGCCGCGACGGCGAGCCGGCCATGCTCAAGATCAGCTGGCCGCATCCGGAGGCGGAGCACGAACATCTCGCCCTGCGCGCGTGGGACGGGCACGGCGCGGCACGGCTGCTGGCCGCCGATCCGTCGCGCTGGGCGATGCTGCTGGAGCGGCTGGACGACTCCAGAACCCTTGCCACACAACCGGTCGAGCGCTCCTGCCAGGTGATCGGCGAGCTGCTCGGTCGGCTGGCGATCCCGGCGACGCCGAAGTTCGAGCGGCTGTCGGCGTACGTGGCGGACCTGCCGGAGGAGTTCGCGGAAGCGCGCGAGGTGCTGCCGCGTCAGCTCGTGGACCGGGCGATCGCGCTGGTCGGCGAGCTGACTCAGGACGACGCTGTGGACTCGCGGCTGGTGCACATCGACCTGCACGACGAGAACGTGCTGGCCGCCACCCGCGAACCCTGGCTGGCGATCGACCCCAAGCCGCTGGCCGGCGATCCGGCTTTCTGCGTCGCCCCCGCGTTGTGGAACCGTTGGGGCGCCGCGGTTTCCGGCGGTCGGGCGCACCACGAGCTGCGCCGCCGCCTGGAGATCATCTGCGACGCCGGCGGGATCGACGCGGACCGGGCGCGCGCCTGGACGATCGTGCGGCTGGTGGACAACGCGTCCGGCGGCGGCACCGGCCCGGAGGGCCACGACTGGGCCACCGTCGCGGTGACGATCATCAAGGCGATGCTCGCGCCCTGACCTGCGCCTCCGCTGTGGCCGAGGGACTTTAGCGGGCTAAAGTACGCCAAACATGAATGGAGCGATCGCTAAGTTTCGGACATCGAGGCGCGTGGCGGGGCCCGCCGAGCACGGCAGCGCATCCGACCAGCAGATCGGCCGTCAACCCGTTAAGGCCATGCAAAATCGTTGCGTGGCAACGGGTTCAGTCGTTGGTGGCGATCACAAAGCGATGCTCGCGCCGTGCAGGTGCCCACTACAGCGCCGAGCCGTACCTGCAACAACCTCCACCTATTTCGCGTCGCCCGACCTGCTGCTGACCTGCGCCTTCGCTGTGCCGAGGGACTTTAGCGGGCTAAAGTACGCCGAACATGAATGGAGCGATCGCTAAGTTTCGGACATCGGGGCGTGGAGCGGGGCGGCCGATCGCGGCGGCGCATCCGATCACTGGATCGGCGGTGGGCTCGACAGGACGAGTGAAGTCGTTGTGGGGCAACGGGTTCAGGCGTTGGCGGCGATCATCAGGGCGGAGGCCAGGTCGGGGACCTCTTTCACGCGCATGCCGTCCGGGATCTTGCCCGAGTCGCGAGGCACCAGCGCGCGCTTGAAGCCGAGCCGCGCCGCCTCGGCCAGCCGCGACCGCACCCCGGCCACCCGCCGCACCTCGCCGGCCAGCCCGACCTCGCCGAGCACCACCAGATCCGGCGGCAGCGCGAAGTCCCGCGCGGCGGACGCCACGGCCAACGCCAGCGCCAGATCCGCCGCCGGCTCGACGATCTTCATACCGCCGACCGTCGCGGTGAACACGTCGGCGTCGTGCAGTTTCAGCCCACCACGCCGCTCCAGCACCGCCAGCACCATCGCCGCCCGTGCCGAGTCGAGCCCGCTGACCGCCCGCCGCGGGTTGCCCAACGGCGAGGGCGACACCAGCGCCTGCACCTCGCCCAGCAGCGGCCGTTTCCCTTCCACCGTAACGGTTATCGCCGTCCCGGGCACCCCGGTGTCACGCTGGTTCAGGAACAGCCCAGACGGATCGGGCACGCCGACGATCCCCGCCTCGACCATCTCGAAGCAGCCCACCTCGTCGGTCGGCCCGAACCGGTTCTTCATCCCGCGCACCAGCCGCAGCGTCGAGTGCTTGTCGCCCTCGAAGTGCAGCACCACGTCCACCAGATGCTCCAGAACCCGTGGCCCCGCAACGGATCCGTCCTTGGTCACGTGCCCGACGAGCACCACCGGCAGCCCGCGTTCCTTGGCCAGCGCGACCAGCGCCGCGGTCACCGCGCGCACCTGCGTCACCCCGCCGGGCGTGCCGTCGATCTGCCCGCTGGACATGGTCTGCACCGAGTCGACCACGAGCAGCCCCGGCTTCACCTCGTCGACGTGCCCGAGCAGCGCCGACAGGTCGCTCTCCGCCGCGAGGTACACCGCCTCGTGCACCGTGCCCATCCGCTCGGCCCGCAGCCGCACCTGCCCTGCCGACTCCTCCCCCGTCACGTACAACGCCGGACCGGACTCGCCATCCCTTGCCGCCCAACGGAAAGCGACCTCGAGCAACAGCGTCGACTTGCCCACGCCGGGCTCCCCGGCGAGCAGCACCACGGCACCCGGCACCAGCCCGCCGCCGAGCACGCGGTCCAGCTCGGGCACCCCGGTCTGGCGGGCGCGCGCGGACTCGACGTCCACCTCGTCGATCCGCCGAGCGGGCGCGCTGGGCGCACCGGCGGCCACCCGGGCCAGCGCCGCCCTCGGCACGCCGACCTCCTCCAGCGTCCCCCACGCCTGGCACTCCGGGCAGCGACCGAACCACTTGGCCACCTCGTGCCCGCACTCGGCACACCGGTAGCCGGCTCGCTTGGCCCGCACGCTCTTGGTCACACCAGCGGACAGTACTGCCGGGGTCCGACAGACCGCCGCCGCGACACCGGTAGCGTGACTGGTGGGGGCCTGAGGATTCACGGAGGGCCATGTCCACCTCGACGACACAGTCCGCACACAGCGTCGAGCTCGACATCGGTGGGATGACCTGCGCCGCGTGCGCCGCCAGGGTCGAACGCGCGCTGAACAAGCTCGACGGGGTGCGCGCCGCGGTCAACTACGCGACCGAACGCGCCAGCGTGCACGGTCCCGTCCCGGTCGACGGCTTGGTCGCCACGGTCACCAAGGCCGGCTACACGGCCGCACCGAGACGCGCCGCCGGCGATGACGACGGACAGGCGGCGCACACCGCGAAGGTGCGCGATCTGCGCCGCCGGCTCGTCGTGGCCGTCCTGCTGGCCATGCCGCTGGGCAACCTGTCGCTCACCCTCGCGTTCGTGCCGAGCCTGCGTTTCCCCGGCTGGCAATGGGTTTGCCTGGCACTGGCCACGCCGATCGTGGTGTGGGCGGCCGCCCCGTTCCACCGCGCCACGCTGCGCAACCTGCGGCACGGCTCGTCCAGCATGGACACGCTGGTCTCGCTCGGCGTGATCAGCTCCTACTGCTGGTCGCTCGGCGCGATGCTGCTCGGCACCGCCGAGTCGAACGCGGTGTACCTGGATGTGGCCGCCGGCGTCACCGTGTTCCTGCTCGCCGGCCGGTACTTCGAGACGCGTTCCCGCCGGGGCGCCCTGGACCTGCTGACCGCACTGGATGCGTTGGCAGCCAAGGACGTTCGGGTGCTGCGCGACGGCGTGGAGACCGTGGTGCCGATCGGCGAGCTGGGTGTCGGCGACGAGTTCGTGGTCAAGCCGGGCGAGACGGTCGCCGCCGACGGCGTGGTCAACGGCGGCGCGTGCACGGTGGACACCAGCGCGATCACCGGCGAGCCGGTGCCGGTCGAGCTGGCCGTGGGCGACGAAGTGATCGGCGGCAGCGTCAACCGGGACGGCCGGATCGTGGTGCGCGCGACCGCCGTCGGCGCGAAGTCGCAGCTGTCCCAGATGAGCGCGCTGGCCGAGCGCGCGCAGGAGCGCAAGGCGTCGGTGCAGCGCCTTGTCGACCGGGTGTGCGCGGTGTTCGTGCCGGTGGTGCTGGTCATCGCGGTCGGCACCCTGGCGGTGTGGCTGATCGCGGGCAACACGTTCGCCGAGGCGTTCCCGGCCGCCGTCTCCGTGCTGATCATCGCGTGCCCGTGCGCGCTCGGACTGGCCACGCCGACCGCGCTGATGGTGAGCGTGGGCCGCGGCGCGCAGCTCGGCATCCTGATCAAGGGGCCCGAAGTACTGGAGAGCAGCAAGGGCATCGACACGGTCGTGCTCGACAAGACCGGCACGGTGACCACCGGCGAGCTGACGTTGACCGAGGTGCTGCCGCTGGCCGAGTTCTCCGCCGACGAGGTGCTGCGGCTGGCCGCCGCCGTGGAGGCCGGCTCTGAGCATCCGATCGCCGCGGCGGTCGTCGCCAAAGCCGATGCGCACCCGAAGGCGGACGGCTTCGCCGCGCTGCCCGGGCTCGGCGCGAAGGCGACCGTCGACGGACACGCCGTGCTGGTCGGGCGAGCACGAATGCTGGCCGAGCACGACGTGCCGGTCGAGACCGCCACGGAGGCGATCACCAAGGCGGAGAGTGCCGGCGCCACGGTGGTCGCGGTGGCGCGGGACCGCGAGGTGATCGGCCTGCTGGTGCTCGCCGACGAGGTGAAACCGTCAGCGAAGGCGGCGGTCGCGGAGCTGCACCGGCTCGGCCTGCGCACGATGTTGTTGACCGGCGACAACGAGATCACCGCGCGTGCGGTCGCCGACGAAGTCGGGATCACCGACGTGCGGGCCGGGGTGCTCCCGGCGGACAAGGCGGGCGTGATCGCCGAACTGCGCGAGGGTGGGCACCGGGTGGCGATGGCCGGCGACGGGATCAACGACGCGCCGGCGCTGGCCACCGCGGACGTGGGCCTGGCGGTCGGCAGCGGCACGGACATCGCGCTGCGCTCGGCCGACATCATCCTGGTGCGCGAGGACCTGCGTGTCGTGCCGGACGCGATCATGTTGGCGCACCGCAGCTTGCGCACCATCCAGGGCAATCTCATGTGGGCGTTCGGCTACAACATCGCGGCGATCCCGCTGGCCGCCGCCGGCCTGCTGAACCCGTTGATCGCCGGCGCGGCGATGTCGCTGTCGTCGGTCCTGGTGGTGTCCAACAGCATGCGGCTGCGCAAGTTCACAGGTTCCCGCTGACCTGGTGGGGCCGCGGTACCCCGGTTAACCTCGGACGATGCGGAGGACCTCGTTCGCTCGCTGGCCGTGCTCCATCGCGCGGACCATGGACCTGCTCGGCGATCAGTGGACGATGCTCGTG
This sequence comes from Herbihabitans rhizosphaerae, assembly GCF_004216555.1. Lineage (GTDB taxonomy): Bacteria > Actinomycetota > Actinomycetes > Mycobacteriales > Pseudonocardiaceae > Herbihabitans > Herbihabitans rhizosphaerae. The sequence goes on from NZ_SGWQ01000001.1 coordinate 654,243, forward strand.
CTGCGCGAGTCGTTCCACGGTGTGACCCGGTTCGGTGATCTTCAATCCGCGCTGGGGATCGCCCGCAACACGCTGACCGAACGGCTTGATCGGCTGACCGGAGCGGGCCTGCTCACGCGTCGCCGCTATCAGACCAAGCCCGCGCGCTGGGAGTACGTGCTGACCGAGTCCGGCCGCGACTTCTACCCGGTACTCACCGCGATCATGGGCTGGGGCGACCGCTGGCTACAGGCTGACAAACCGCCGGTTTCCTTGCGGCACAACGGATGCGGGCAACACACGCACGCCAAGGTGGTCTGCGCCGCATGCGGCGGCGACCTCGCCACGGACACTGTCATCGAGCAACCTGGACGCGCACGTGAGATGTTCTCGCGTCCCAGTCAACCGCAGCCAAGGGGAACGTGACGCAACCCAGCCACGGTGCCGACGCGACCGCAGTTATCCACGAAAGGCACCCATTACCGGGAAATCGCGGGGAGGCGGGCTAGACATAAGGAACCCGCTCCACCGAGGGGGTGAGGCGGAGCGGGCTGTACTCCACATTACTCCATACGGAGTAGCGCCGCTCGGGGGCGGGTAGCGTGTCGGCCGTGACTGGCTACGTGGTCGGGGTCGATGCCGGTGGCACCTCGACGAGAGCGCTCGTGTTGGATGCCGAATCCCGCGAGGTCGGGCGAGCCGTCGAGCAGGGCGCGAACCCCAATTCCCATCCGCCGGCGCACGCCGCGAAGCGGATCTCCGAGGCGATCCGCGCGGCACTCGGTTCGCTGGTCGCGGCCGACGTACGCGCGGGCGTGGTGGGCATGGCCGGCGCGAGCAAGCTGTCCGATCCGGCGATCGCGGCGCTGTTCGACGAAGCATGGCGGGACGTCGGGCTCCAGTGCCCCGTCCGGGTGGTGACCGACGCCGAGGTGGCCTTCGCGACGGCCACGGCTCACCCGGACGGGACCGTGCTGATCGCCGGTACCGGCTCGATCGCGGCCAGGATTACCGACCACCGGCTGAACGGGCTCGCCGGCGGCTACGGGTGGCTGCTCGGCGACGAGGGCTCGGCGTACTGGCTCGGCCGCGAGGCGGTACGGGCGACGCTGCGTGCCGTGCAGACCGGTGCGCCGCTCGACGCGTTCGCCCACGCGGTGCTCGCCGAGGCAAACGTGTCCACTGTGGACGATCGAATCCTGTTGTCCCGCAAGCTGATCACGTCCGCGAACGCCGAGGCGCCGATCCGGCTCGCACGGTTCGCGCCGCTGGTCAGCGAGCACCAGGGTGACCCGCTCGCCGCGGACATCGCCGATCGCGCGGCGGCCGCACTGGCCAACACCGTGCGGCTGACCCGCTCGCCGGACGAGCACACGCCGGTGGTCACCGCCGGCAGCGTCGCCTCCCCCGATGGCCCGGTCGGCGCGCGGCTGCGCGAGCACCTGGCCGGCGAGGAGGTGCTGTTCGCCGCGGACGGGCTCGCCGGTGCGGCGTGGCTAGCCGCGCTCGACGGCTTCGCCGGACTCGCCAAGCACCCGGGGGTGACGTAGTCCGGGGTGGCCGTCGGGCAACGTGCGGCGCAGCACCCACGCGCTCCCGGCGATGGTGAGTGCGACTAGAGGCCAGGACAGCGCGACTCGTGCGACGCCGAGTGTCACGACCGCGCCGGAGGACCAGAGCACGAAGTAGACGGCGACGCGCAGTGTGTACTGGCCGAACACCCACACCCAGCTCGCCAGCGAGTACGCGCGCAGCAGATCGGGATCGCGCCGCCAGCGCGCTTTCTGGCCGAGCAGCACGCCGACCACCACGCCGAGCAGCGGCCAGCGGATCAGGATGCTGAACGCCCAGGCCAGCGCGCTCGCCACGTTCGTCAGCAGTTGGATCAGGAAGAAGTCCTGCGCGCGCCCGGTGTAGACGGCGACGAGTGCGGCCGCGCCGACGGCGGCCACACTGATCACGACGGCGGCCAGCTTGTCGCCCCGCACGACCCGGAAGGCGCCGATGATCAGGCCGACACCGACCGCGACAGCGGCACCGACCGCGATCGACCTGTCGAACGCCAGCCAGCCGACCACGAAGGCGAGCGGTGGCAGGGTCGCGTCCAGGGCGCCGCGCCGTCCGCCGAGCAGCTCGCCGAGCGACTCGGATCGGGTGTCGTGCTGGACGGTCTGCTCCTGACTCACGACACCAGCCTGCCTCATGCCGAGTGGGTTAGGTAGCCCTAACGGTGCGCCTGACTATCACGGACCGTCACATGATCTCCGTGAGGGTAACCGACGGTGGCGTAGGTGGGAATATTCAGGGCATTCTGTGCGATCTAGGGAGCGGGCGGATGACCGGGGAACAGGGAGGGGCGACGGTGCGCGGGCCGGATAGCTGGGTGGCCATCGGGGACAGTTTTACGGAGGGGCTCTCGGACCTCTCCGCGGATGGGGTGAACTACGTCGGGTGGGCCGACCGGCTGGCAGAGATGCTGGCCGCTCGCAACCCGGCGTTTCGATACGCGAACTTAGCTCTGCGCGGCAAGATGCTGCAGGAGATCATCGACGAGCAGTTGCCGTTCGCCATGGCCGCGAAGCCGGATCTGGTCACGATCTGCGCCGGCGGCAACGACGTGGTGACGCCGGGCAGCGACGTCGACTGGGTGGCCGACAAGTTCGAGCAGGCCATCGCCGAGCTGGCCGCCGCCGTACCGACCGTGGTGATCTTCACCGGGCCGGATCCGAAGGCGCTGCCCCTGGTGCGCACGGTGCGCGGCAAGGTCGCGATCTACAACGGACACGTGCGCGGGATCGCCGATCGGCACGGCGTGAAGCTGGTGGACCTGTGGTCGATGGACGTGCTGCACGACCGGCGTGCGTGGAGCGACGACCGGCTGCACTTCTCCGCCGAGGGGCACCGCCGGATCGCGCTGTGCCTCGCCGAGATGCTGGGCATCCCGATCAACGCGGACTGGCGTCAACCGTGGCCGCCCGCGTCACCCTCACGGTGGCTCAGCTCGCGGCGCGACGACCTCAACTGGACGCGCACGCACCTGCTTCCCTGGGTGCGCCGGCAGATCCAGGGCACCTCGATGGGTGACGGCCTCGCCCCGAAGCGTCCCGAGCTGACCCCGTTGGCCGACGAGCGAGCCCGGCGCGAAATGGCGTGATCAGGCGAGGAGCCCGATGCGGGCCTGCTCGACGTGGTCGGCCGGCATGATCACGATCACGGTGTTGCCGGCGATCTCGGTGACCATGCCGGTGTGATCGCGGTATTCCAGCGCGGTCAGGGTGCGTGGCTCGCCGGCGATGTCGATGGTTCGGCGCGTGGTGCGCTCGACCTCGTGCTTGCTCGCGGCGGAGGCGACGAACCCGGTCAGCGTGCTGGCGCAGAGATCGTGCGGGTCGGTGACGTCGTCGCGGATGGTGCGCGCGAGCGCGACCGGCAGGTCGGCGCGGACGCTCTGCACGTCGACCGACCAGGGCCGGCCGTCGATCTCCCGCAGCCCGAACCGGTGTGACGCCCCCACGTCCGGCAACTCCACGATCGCGACCGGCGCCCCGAACCGGGACAGGATTTCGGTCAGACCAGGCAGCACGCGTTCCAGGTTACGGCGGCTCCACTTTTCAGACGTCACCCGCGTGATTGATCGGCGGCACTAAATCAGCCCGACTCAATTCCGCTGACCGCTTGCCGACAACGGCCGACCATTCGCCGTGCCCTCTAGATCTTGAGTCGCCATGTGTGCATTCTGTGTGTGCATCGACCACGCAACAGCACCTGGGGGTGCGCGTGAACACTGCGACACCGGGTTCGTTCCTCGCGCAAATCGGCCTGGACTCCTGGAACTACCTGCAAGAATTGGGGACCCCAAGATCGTGTGAAGGAAACGAGCTGCTGCTCAGGCACGGCGATCCGGCGACACATGTCCTGTTGATCATCAACGGCTGGACAAAAATCGCGATAACCGCTCCATCCGGGTACGAAGCCGTGTTGGCGATCCGCGGACCCGGCGACATCCTCGGCGAGTTGGCCGTTCTCGACGGCAAGCCTCGCTCAGCCGACGTACGGACACTGTGTGACATCAAGGCGATCCTGTTGCCCGCGGACCGCTTCCGCGCAGCGCTCGAAACACGACCAAAGATCGCGATCGGCCTGCTCTCGCATCTGAGCGGCCGCCTGCGACGGGCGGACAATCGGCGCCTCGAACAAGCGGCGAACAGTTCCACCGAACGACTCGCGGCGTTGCTGCTTCGACTCGCGGAAGAACACGGGACGCCAACGCCGGACGGTACGGAGATCTCCGTACGCCTGTCGCAGCAGGAGCTCGCCGGTGCGATCGGCGCCTCCAGGGAGGCAGTCGCCCGATCGCTGCGAATACTTCGCGAACGACATGTCGTGGTCACTCGTAGACGCCGTCTGGTCCTCACAACGCCGGAAGTGCTGATCTCGATGGCCGCCAATGTGTCATTTGACGCAGAAGAACAGTTCTGAACGACATCGCACAGCCGAGATCCACACGGCACCGTTGATGTCGCACGTTTCCGAACCTCGCACACATTCCGAGGTCTGACATTTGAAGGGAGTGCGTGTGCGCGACTATCGAAGCTTCGCCGCACGCTTGTCCGGTGCGGAGTTGACCGTGCTGTACGCCTGCGGGCGGCCGGTCAGCTACCAGCGCGGCGATCAGCTCATGCGCCAGGGCGAGCGCGGCGAGTGCGTCATCGTGGTCCGCTCCGGCCTGGTCAAGGTCACCCGCACCGACGACACCGGCAGCATTCGCCTTCTCGGCGTACGTGGGCCCGGTGAACTGCTCGGCGAGATGTCCTGCCTCGACGAACAACCCCGTTCGGCTTCGGTGGTGGCGCACAACGAGGTCTACGGCGTCAGGATCGCGGGCAAGGAGTTCCTGGACTACCTCTATCAGCACCCGAGGGCAGCGCGAGAGGTCACCTGCCAGATGGCGTCGCGGTTGCGGGCGGCCGAGCGGCACCAGGAGGCGATGGCCGCCGGGGGCGTCGATGGCCGGGTGCTGTGGATCCTGTCCGACATGTCCGAACTGTTCGCGCCGAACGGCGCCCGCACCGCGGAAATCCCGCTGCACCAGCACGAGCTCGCACAGCTCATCGCCACCGCTCTGATTTCGGTGCAGCGGTCGTTGCGCGTGCTGCGCACCAACCGGCTCGTGACGACCCGCCGCGGGCGGATCGTCGTTCCGTGCGTGCGCTGCCTGCGTCGCGCGGCAGTGGTCCGAGAAACCGGCACCGAGGCCATCAATAGACGTTGTGCGGACCCGGACTGCTGCTCAGGATGACGCTCATCTCGCGACAATCCGATTACAAAGGAGCCTCTGGTTGACTCCCCTTGCCGTTTCACGCTCAGTGATCAGTTCAGATGTTGTCGGTTCAAGCTCAGGCGACCGAAGCCGATCGCTGTATCTCGATAAAATGCACAAAGCAGTTCTCGAAAAGGCTCTCGCATCCGTGGACGACCCACGCTATCCCATCGCAAAGTCTTATCTGCGCTTCGATGGCGACAGCGCGACTATCGCGGTCGACGCGGATGTGGCGCGCTCATGGTTGTTGGGCGATTTCATGCTCCGCGAGATCCCCATCGTGCTGGCAGAGGTGAACAAGGCCGCCAACGAGCAGCACCGGCTTCGACTCCGCGTAGCCGTCGCCCATGGCGAGACCGTGGTCACACCGCCTTTCGTGGGAGGCGACGCGGTGCGGCGGGCGGCGCGGCTGCGGGACGCGACAGCTCTGCGCGACGCGATGACGAATACTCCCGACGCCGATCTCGGGCTGATACTGGCCGACGACTTCTTTTCCCAGGTGGTCAAGCAGGGCGAGCGAGGGCTCAGTCGCGAGGCGTTCAAGCCAGTAGACGTTCAGGTAAAGGACTTCACCGAGAGGGGCTGGATTCACATGACTACCGAGACTCGCAACGAGACAACGCAACAAATCTCTGCTATGGGAGCCTTCGCTCACCTCCAGAAAATTTCGGAGAACTTCAACTACGTCGAGTATGTCAACTCGGACTACGTCAACTTCGGTGTTGTGAACAACCGTGACGATGGCTGACAAGAACCGCAAGATCGCTGAGGCCATCACCATCATCCTGAACGCCAAGATCAACAACGGCTCGTTCGGGGTGTCTGACCACGGTGCGGCCGGTCAGCCTCGCAGAGAGACCGGTCTTCTGGACGAGCGCGACGTGGAGCGTGCGTTGGCCAACTACGTTCGGCCGGAATGTCAGCGAGCCGCCGCACAGGCGTTGGCGATGGATCACGTCGTCGTGCTCACCGGCCGCCGTGGGTCCGGTAAGCGGGCCGGTGCCATCTCACTGCTGAAGGACCTCACGCGAGAACCACTACGCACGCTGTCACCGGTCATGACCGTTCACGAACTGGCCGGATACGAGTACAAGGCCGGCCACAAGTACGTCGTCGTCGATCACATCGACACCGCGACAGAGCCGGACACCGACTTCGCATGGAACCGTGTACGGGACGAGGTGCGGAAGGCCGGCGCGTTCCTCGTGGTCTCGCGGGCCGCGCCGGTCGAGGTGGACGTCGTGACCACGGTGCGATGGAAGCCCCCGCCCGCCGAGGCGATCCTTCGCGCACATCTGCCGGACGACGACAACGCGGTGCACAAGCTGCTGCGCGTACTTCCCGACGACTGCGCCATGGCCCGCATCGCCGCTGTGGCCGCCGAAGTGGCGGCGGGCAAACCCGTGGAAGAAGCGGTGGACAACCTCGACATCGACGCCGCCGACGTCGTGCGGGCCTGGTTCGACGGCCGCACGCGTGCGGAGATCATCGACGTCACCGCGCTGGCTTTCGCCATGGATCTGCCCGCGAGGGACTTCGAGGCCAGGCGCGCGGCGCTCGACGCCGAGGTGCGGACCCGGCTGCCTGGTGAGGGGCCGCCGGCCGCCGGCGGGCCGACCCCGACTGCCGCGGCGGACAGCCTGACCGTCGTCGACCCGGCCACCGAGACGCGCCGATTCGCCCGACCCGTCTACCACGGGTTGGTCCTCGCGGAACTCAGCGCGCGGTGCGCCGACCTGTATTGGGACGCCGTGCGGGCGTGGCTGCACACGATCGTCGGCGAGACCGACTCCCCGATCGCGCGCGGCCTCGCCAAGCTCGCCACCGCCGACCTGACCAGGGTCGAGCAGACCTACCTGGAGCCCTGGTCCGCGGGCGAACTCGGTTGGCGTGGGCAAACGACAGCGGCCCTCGTCGTGGCGATGATGTGCTTCGACGCCGCCCTGGTTCCCGTCGCGCTTCGGATCGTCAGAGGTTGGGCGCAGCACGGGTCTGCCACACAGCGGCACACCGCGGCTCTGGCACTCAGCACGGAGATCGGGGTGCGCTACCCCGACGACTCGGTGAAGGAGATCTGGCGGCTGCTCGAGCGGAGTTCCGCCAGCGACGAGGACACCTACATCGAGGCGATCGCGAACCTGTTCGCCGTGCTCGAACGCGAGGGCGACGACGCCGCGGTCGTGCTCACGCTGCTGGAGCGGCTGATCCGAGAGGCGGCCACGATCCCGTTGTCCAGTCGGGCGCGAGATCTCGCCGTTCGATCGGTGATGGCGGTACTGGCGGTCCGCGACCTGTCCGACGAAGCCGACCTGGCGATGCGCACGTTCATCCGCGACCGACCGGACGAGAAGGATCTCGCGATCAGCATGTGGGACATCGTGCTGGACAATCCGGAGCAATTGCGAGCCGCCTTCGACTCGATGCTGGGCGCTATTCAGGGGCTCGACGGGCACGAACTCGGCGATATCCGCGAGAAGCTGCAAACAATGCAGACACGCCGGACCGAGCAGACGGTACGCACTCCACAAACGGGCAGCCATTATCCGGCGAATGGGCCTGATCCTGACCTCGACGCCAAGACGAGTCAATACCCGATCGTCGACCGGCGACTTCTCAAGTCGTCGCCATTACGGCGCCTACGTGGCTTTCTCAAGCGCTTTCGTGCGGTCGAGCTGCCGGTACCAGCCGCGCATGAGGCCCTTGTCTACGAGACAGGTGACGACTACGTGCTCGATTCCACCGGCAGCCTCACACACACCGACACCACTGTCGCACGAGCGAAGCGGGTAAACGTGATCGACATGACGGAGGCCAAATCCGTGACCGTGCCGGTCACCATTGGTTCAATGGACGCGACCCCCTTTCTGGTGAACGTCAGATTCGTCTGCTCGGTACACGACCCGGTCAGGGTCGTCATGGACGGCATCGACGATGTGACACGCCCGCTGCACGGCCACCTCGCGAGTCACCACCGCCTGTTCGATCTCGGTCTCGCCCACCCGCGATCGGAGGCGGACCACGTTCGCCTGAGCGTGTCCGCGCAGGTCCGAGCACTGTTCGCGGTGCGGCCGCCGGCACTGCCAGGCCTTCGGGTCGACGTCGTCGGCGTCGACGTGGCCTGATCAGCCGAGCTTCTCACAACACTCATTTCCGAGACTTCGCAGAAAGCGTGAAACACATGTCTACCGAGTCCCACGTGGACGCCGAAACCCGCGCAGGCCGCCCGGTCGCGCCAGATCTGTCCTTCAAGCGACGGGTTCGCCGAATCATCGGCATTCGCGAACAGGTAATGGACTGGGTCCCCGAAGAGCGCCCGCGCTACACCAAGTTGGCGGTCATTGTCCTCATCACCGGCGTCATCAGCGGGCTGTCCATGATGATTATCACCACACGGCTGTTCACCGGCTGGTGGACGTTGCTGGCCGTGTTCGTGGCCGTGGGATGGGGCTACGCCATTCTCATGATCGATAGCTGGCTCGTCTCCAGTATGCACGGCGGGCGTGCCAAGGTACTCACCTGCCTGCCGCGCCTCCTGATCTCGATTCTCTTGGGGGTCGTGATCGCGGAACCAGTCGTCGTCTTCATCTTCCGGCCGGCGATCGAACAGGAGGTGGCGGACAAACGCAATGCGGAACTCGCGACCTTCAGCAGTGCATGGAAAGCGTGTAATCCCCCTACTGGCGAAGTCATTGGCAGGCCCGAGTGCGCCGACCATCACCTGAACCTCGCGAGTTCGCTGACAGCGCTGCGCACCCACCATGACAACCTCACGGCGCAGCGAGACCAACTGAGGACGGACGTCGCGAGCAATCTCGCGCGCTGGGATCAGTTGGAACGTCTCGCCCGCGCCGAATGCAAGGGCACTCCCGGCGCGGAGACGACGGGCGTTGCCGGCGAGGGGCCTGAGTGTTCCCGCAACCGGGTCGTGGCCGACCAGTTCCGGCGCGGTACGAGGCTGGACCAGCGGCAGGCCGACCTCGCCGACATGGACCGCAACCTGGTCGGGCTCAAGGACGCCGTCAAGCAGGCGGAGAACTCGTACGCGACCGATGTCGAGTCGGCGATCGCGGCGAAGATCGGCGAGTGGAAGGAAAGCAGGAAGACCACCGGGATCCTCGAAGAGCTGGACGCACTCGGCGAACTGGCCGACAAGAGCACGCCGGTCAACGTCGCGCACTGGGTGCTGCGTCTGCTCCTGGTTCTCTTCGACTGCCTGCCCGTGCTCACCAAGTGGCTGAACGGGCGCACGGCCTACGACAAGGCCATCTCGCGTGAGATCGAGACGAGTCGGAAGCTCCACGAGGAGCACCTGACGCGGAGCCAGAAGACCGACGCGACGATCTGGGACGCACACCACACGCGAGTTCAGCAAGAGCATCGCGGCCAGCTGCATGCGATGGCGGAGGAGGACAGGCGCGCGAAGCGACAGCGCGAGCGAGCGCTCGACGAGGAGATCGAACGAGTGGCCGACGAGTTGCGCCGCGAGTCCGCGTGGGATCTGCGACCGTCACGAGTGTCAACGGAGGGCGGGGCCGGGCCCCAGACCTAGGCGGCCTCGTCGAGCATTCGTCGCGCGCAATTCACCATGGCCGGGATGGGGCCGTACCACTGGTCGAAATCCCGATCGCTGACATAGCGGATGACAGACGCCGAGTTGTCGAGGTACACGAACACGCCGAATTGCTGGCCCAGGACATAACACGTGCCCCACAATGCGATGTTGCTCAGCGGTCGCTCCTCCCAGCGCCATTCGTCGCCGAGCCGGCCGAGGTCGGGGCAGCGCTCAATCGCCTGCCGGCGGGTGATTGACCCCATCGGAATCCCCTTCTTTAAGCCGATCGAGTGGAAGCGGCCGACGCGGGTGCCGGCGGGGCACATTCACACCGCGTCGGCCGCTCTCTTGTGCTACCAGTTAGGGGTCCCCTCCGAACTGGTCGCCCACCAAGTCACGCCGGTCACGGCTTGTTTCCGCAAGTTGTCAGGGCATACTCCGATGGGGTGATCTTAAGATGCGCCGTAGGGTGTGGGGCGTGGGTGACACTGCGGGCATGCCGCGCACTCGAGCGCTTGCCGCAGCGCTCCGCAAGGAGATCGAGGCCTCCGGCATGGGAGTCCGTCGAATAGCGGACATCCTCGGGCTGTCGCACACAACGATCTCCCAGTGGCAGAACGGAACGCGGGTGCCGTCCTCCGAGAACGTGGCGGCGCTGCTCGCGGTGCTCAGGGTCACCGGCGACCGTCGCGAGGACATCATGGACCTCGCCAGGGCGTCCACCGACCCAAACTGGTTAGCACCACGGTCGGCCGTTCGGCTACGCCCCATTCACGAACTTGAGCGTGCAGCCACTGAAGTCATCGCTTGGGCACCGCTACTCATTTCTGGTCTATTGCAAACAGAGGAATATGCCCGTGCCATCGTCGACTGCGACAGAACTGCAAAGCCTGACGAGATCACTACTCGCGTCCAACTTCGCACAGCTCGACTCGCTGCACTAACACGGGATAGGAATCCGCCCGCCAACGTGGTCATCCTGCTTGGAGAAAGCGCGTTCGGTCAAGTTTTCGGCGGCCACGATGTGATGATCACTCAACTCTATCGGATTATTGAGGAAATCAAAGGATCAACCACGACCACACGGATCGTGCCATTCGGTACAGGATGGCATCCTGGGCTGAACGGGCCGTTCCTCATGTACAACTTCGACCAGATGCCGTCGATTGTCTTCCGTGAGAGTTACCGCAGGTCAACGTTCCTCTATGACAAGGACGACGTCGCCGACTACCAGGACGCAGCCGTCGAGGTCCGGAGCTTGGCGTTGTCACAACACGAATCGGCAGCCTTCGTCGCCAACATAGTCAGGAGGTTCGAGACAGCGTGATGGGCATGGCGGTGGCTGGGGCCGCTGGATGCGTTGCGGGACAGCAAAAACCCGGGCCAAGTGCTCACCTTGGACACAAGAAACCTTGTCCGGGCCATCAGGAAAAATGACCGGCCGGCACTCCCCCACGAGGTGCCGGCCGGTACATCTTGACGGCACTCCCCCTTTACAAGTGCCGCCCCCACAGTGGTGTCCCGATCCCGGACACCAGCGCTCTCTTGATCAGCGCGGCGCAATCTTGGCAGTGTTCCCCTCGCGGGGGCTAAATGTTTCCTAAACCACCAAGGGCGTCCGAACCGGCACAGAACGCAGCAGCACGATGATCACGCAGTGCGGTCACCCGTGCACGCGGCGCTCCCGGCCAACCGTCAGTCGACGACCTCGACCAGCGACTGATCGCTGAAACTCCACCGCAGCCACAACGTCGACTCGAGCCCCCAGTAGGTCGGAGCGACGATCCCGCGCCTCGACTCGAAGTACAAGCCCTGCGTCGCCGCGACAGCGCGGGCCGTCATGTGGACGGCGTCGACGTCCTCGGCGATCCGCGACCAGTCGGGGTAGGTCAGCTCGCCCGTCGAAACGGGATAGGACTCGACCAGCTCGACCCACTCCGTCGCGCTGGTGATCTCACGGACCACCACCCCGGGTCGCGGCACGACCGACCACACGTGCCACGGCCGAGGATGCAGCGTGGAATCTCGATTGAGGTCGAGATAGATCCGCCACATGCCCTGAGTCCCGAGCACGCCTGTCGACGTGAACAGACCGACGCCGAACGGCTTCGTCGCCGGCACCATCTCGGCCGGCTCCACGAGCTTTTCTCCATGAAGGACGGGATCTGTTGGCGGGAGACCCGAAATCCCGCCCTTCGCTATCCAGTACTGCGAGCCGAGTAGCAGATCCTCCACCGCGATCTCCGGCACGGATTCGCACAGCCTGTTCACGAGCCGCGACTTGCCGATGGTGATGTCCGCATCAGCGGCCGACACCGGAGGAATTGGCGTTCCATCCTCGGACATGCTCGCGACATTAGTGATCTTGTCCACGACATCGATGAAGTACGTCAAATCCGTAATCGCCAAGTCTTCGGCATGAGCAGTTCTCAGGCCGCACGAAGACTGGGAATCAGCCCCACTTCGAAGATGGCTGCTCACCGCTGCCGATGCGAACCCGCCCTGGCCGCCATCATCCAATAGCGGAATTCGCTCGGACAGCTTCGCCCACGTCACGGCCACAACACTAGCAGCCCAGCAATAGTTTCGGACTCGTTGCCGATGGCGCAAACTGGTTGCCAGAGTAGTTCTCCGTCCTCGATTGCCACAGGTTCAGCGACAGCGGTTCCGGCGCCAAGAACCCCAAGCAATGCCGCAGCTCCGGTAATGGCGAGCACGCTGCCCCGTTTTCCGATATTCCCCACATCAGTCTCCCCATTGACTGTTTCGTGGCCAAATTCCCTATGTCCCGAGAGCGTCCAACTCGGCACGGACAGCAGCGGCTCGGGGCTGCTTCAACTCGGTGTACAGCTCCAGCGAACGCAGCCACTGCTCGCGCGCACCGTTCAGGTCCTGCCGAAAGGACAGCACCTGCCCGAGCACTTGCCGCGCGAACGCTTCCTGCAGGGCGAGCCCGGATTGCGTCGCCTCCAGAACTCCTTGGCGCGCATGGGTTTCCGCCTCGTCGACGCCACCGGTTTCGAGGTACAACTCCGCCAGGTTGACCAGCGCGAACAGCTCGAATCCGTGCTCGCGCGTCTGTCGATACAGTTCCAGCGCCGCCCGCTGCGGGCCGATCGCCTCGGCCGGCCGGCCCAGCGCCTGTTCCATCTGCGCGATGTTGTTCAGCAGGTTCGCCTCGATCGCCTTGTTGTCCGTCGTGCGCACCAGGACCAGCGCCTCGCGATATCTGAGCATCGCGTCCTCGGTCCGCCCCTGCCCGTACAGCGCGCTGGCCACCGTGTTGTAGCCGATCGCCATCAACAGCGGATCCCGTAGATCGATCGCGATGGCGAGTGCGCGCTCCGCGTCGGTCAGCGTCTGGTCGGACATCGCGAACCGGCTGTACGCCGAACACCGGCTGACCAGCATCCAGACCTCGCCGACCGGATCGCCGGCGGCCCGCGCCGACTCCAGGCCGAGCTGGACGAGCGACAGCCAGTCGTCCAGCCGCGACCGCACCGCCCGGAAGTCCTGCGCCACCCGCGCGATCTTCCACACCTCGGTGTGCCGGCCGTGCTGGCGCGTCACCCGCAGCACCGCGAAGATGTTCGACCACTCGCGCTCGAACCAGTCCAGCGCGTCGTCTGCCTCCGGCATGTCGGGCGGCACCAGTTGCGGGTAGTCCTCGGCCGGCGTGAGCCCGTCGAACACCGGCCGCAGCAGGCGTCGCGCGTGATCACCGGCGACCAGGTAGTAGTGCGCCAGCCGGATCAGCGCGGCGTCCCGCACATCGGTGCCCAACTCCGCGGTGGCGAGCCCGCCGGCGTGCAGCCGCACCAGGTCGTGCATCACGAACGTGTCCGGACTTTCCTCTGTCACAAGGAAAACCGCCGCGAGCGCACGCAGCCGCCGGCGCGCGTTGGCCGCGTCGATCGAGCACAGCGCGGCCACCGGCAGCGGGCTGATCACCCGGCCGGGGAACAGCCCGAGCATCCGGTACGTGCCGGCCATCGCCGGGTGCAGCGCGCGATAGGTCACGTCGAGCGCTGCCCGCACGCTGGTGTGCGCGCCCTCCACGTCCAGCGCGCCGAGCCGGGTGCGCTCGTCGGTCAACTCCTCGATCAGCTCGTCGACCGACCACTGTGGACTCGCCGCCAGCCGCGCGCCCACGATGCGCAGCGCCAGCGGCAGCCGCCCGCACAACTCGACCAGCCGCCGCCGTTGCTCCAGGTCCGCCACACCGTCGGCGAACCGCGCGGTCTCCTCGATGATCCGCAGCGCGGCGTCCGGCGGCAGCGTGCCGAGCAGCAACAGCCGCCCGCCGTCGGCGACCAGCCCGTCCAGCCGCACCCGGGAGGTGACCAGCACCAGCGACCGCGAGCCGGCCGGCAGCAGCGGGCGCACCTGCGCGGAGTCGCGCGCGTCGTCGAGCACCACGAGTACCCGCCGGTCGGCCAGCAGCGACCGGTACAGCGCGGCCCGGTCGTCCAGCGCGACCGGCACCTCGTCGGCGGCCACACCCAACGAGAGCAGAAACTGGGTGAGAACCTCGGCCGGATCGACCGGCGGGTGCTGCGGGTCGAACCCGCGCAGGCTCACGTAGAGCTGGCCTTCCGGGAACTCGGCGACCACCCCGCGGCCCCAGCGCAGCGCGAGCGAGGTCTTGCCGACCCCGGCCGGCCCGGCCAGTACGGCGATCGCCACGGTCGAGGAGTCCATTGTGGACAGCACGTCGTCGAGCCAGGCCAGCTCCGCGTCGCGCCCGTTGAACCCGGGCGGAGTGGTCGGCAACTGGGCCGGCACGAGCGGCCCGACCCGTTGTGCGCCAAGGGTTTCCGGCAACAGTGTCACGTCGTCGGCGAGCACCCGGGCCTGCAGATCACGCAACTCCGGCCCCGGATCGATACCGCGCTCGTCGGCCATCCTTCGGGCGAACCGCTGGTAGGTCTCCAACGCGGACGCGCGCCGGCCGCAGCGGTACAGCGCGAGCACGAGTTGCCCGGCGAGCCGCTCGGCGAACGGGTGATCCTCGAGGTGCTCGGACAGCTCACCGACCAGCTCAGCGTGCCGGCCCAGCTCCAGGTCGGCGTCCACCCGTGCCTCCAGCACGGCCACTTTCAGCTCCACCAGCTCCGGTGCGCGCACCCGGTCGGCGACATCGGCGAGTGCCTCACCGCGCCACAGCCGCAGCGCGTGCCGCAGCATCTCGGCCCGCCGCGCGGCCGGCTCGCGGCGCGCGTCGGCCAGCAGCCGCTGCGCCCGGTGCCGGTCGATGCGCGCCTCGTCGACGACGAGTTGATAGCCCGGACGGCGGGTGACGATTCGCGCGCCACCGTCCTCCGGGTCGTGCGCGGTCAGCCGCTGCCGCAGACGGGAGACATAGCCCTGCACCATGGTGCGCGCCGTCGCCGGCGGCTCGTGTGCCCACAGCACGTCGACGATCCGATCGATCGCCACCGTGCGGTTGGCTTCGAGCAGCAGCATGGCGAGAACCGCCCTGCTTCCCCGGTCCCCCATCGGCACTTGCCGGCCGTCCCGCAGCACCTGGATTGGTCCGAGCAGGCAGAACTGTAGTCCCGCTTCCTGCTCTCCGTCCCCAGGCATGTTTCACCCCCAGCTCCCACGTCCGTCGAGCCCCCAGGCCCCCACCTCGAAGCGGATCCCTGACAACGTAGAGGGAAAACGACGCGAAATACACTCACGAGGGGCGCGGACCACAGAGAGTCACGCTTATGGAGTAGCCGTCGAGGGAGGTCATACCTCCGGACGGGCGAAGGCCCCGCGCCATCCGTTCCCGATCCGGACGGTGCGGGGCCTTCGACTCCGACAAGTTGATCAACAGCGCATCGGGCCCACCCCGAGCGGGGGCCACGACGTGCTCTTGATCAATGATTGGCGGAGCCAGATTGTGGCGGTACTGCCCAGTACCGACTCAGCCAATCTAACAGGCCGCATGCGGCCCGTTACAAGAGGGTCATGCCAACTTGTTACCGAGTCACCGGCGTGAAGTCACGCGCGCCGATGAAGGTCGGCCTGGCGGTCGGCGCCGCGAACGGCTCGACCAGCGTGTTCTCCACACTGTTGAACACCACGAAGATGTTCGAGCGCGGGAACGGCGTGATGTTGTTGCCCGACCCGTGCATGATGTTCGAGTCGAAGAACAGCGTCGAGCCGGCCGGCCCGGTGAACTGGTCGATGCCGTGCTCGGCGACGAGCTTGGTGATGTCGTCCTCGTTCGGGACGCCGAACTCCTGCTCCTTGAGTGACGCCTTGTAGTGGTCCTCCGGCGTTTCGCCCTGGCACGGAACGAAGGTGCGCTGCGACCCCGGCATGACCATCAGCCCGCCGTTGAACGGGTAGTTGTCGGTCAACGCGATCGACGCGCTCACCGCGCGCGGCGCCGGCATGCCGTCCTCGGCGTGCCAGGTCTCGAAGTCCGAGTGCCAGTAGAAGCCCTTGCCCTTGAAGCCCGGCATGTAGTTGACCCGGCTCTGGTGCACGTACACCTCGGAACCGAGGATCTGGCGCGCGCGGTCGAGCACCCGAGGATCACTGACCAGCTCGGCGATCAGCTCGCTGATCTTGTGCACCTCGAAGACCGACCGGACCTGGTTGGACGACTTCTCGACGATCACCCGCTCGTCGGCCTTGAGCGACTCGTCGTTGGTCAGCCGCTCCAGCTCCTGCCAGTAGGCCTGCACCTCGGCCGGGCTGAGCAGTCCCTCGTAGATCGAATAGCCCTTGGTGTCGTGCGACGCCAGTGTGGCCGGATCGATCGGGCCATCGTGGCAGCCGTTGCTCCACACCGTCGGATCAGTACGCTCGATCAACTCCAGCCCGTACGACGTCCTTGTGGGATAACGATCCTCGGTCTTGGTGTCGATCACCGTCATGCGCTGGCCTCCTTTGCTCCCTCGGTGGTGGTGGGAACGTCGTTCGGGATGATCAGCGGGTACACGCCGTGCTCGTCGTGCACCTCCTGACCGGTGACCGGCGGGTTGAATACGCACACCATGGTCATCTCGGTCTCACAGCTGAGCCGGTGCTTCTCGTGGCCGTCGAGCAGGTACATGGTGCCCGGCTCGATGCGGTACGACTCGCCGGTTTCCTTGTCCAGCAGGTCGCCCTTGCCGCCGATGCAGTACACCGCCTCGACGTGGTTGGCGTACCACATGTCGTTCACGGTCCCGGCGTACAGAACCGTTTCGTGCAGGGAGAAGCCGACGCCCTCCTGGGCGAGGACGATCCGCCTGCTGTGCCAGTTCTCCGACTGCGTGTAGCGCTCGTGGCCCGGCTGGATGTCGGACATGGAACGGACGATCACGCGCTTTTCCTCCTCGGTTTCCGGTGGCTCAGACAGCCGCGCGGACCGAGTCCGCGACGATGTCGAGTCCCTTCGCCAGTTCGTCATCGGTGACCGTGAGCGGCGGCATGATCTTGGCGACCTGCCCGTCCGGCCCCGACGTCTCCATCAGCAGGCCGCGCTCGAAGGCGGCCTTGCACACGGCGCTGGCCTGCTCGCCGGTCTCGAAGCCGAGCCCGCGCGCGAGGCCTCGGCCCTTGGACTCCATCGACACGCTCGTGTTCGCCTCGGCCAGCTCGCCGAGCACCCGGCCGACCTGCTCGCCCTTGGCCAGCGTGGACTTCTCCAGCTTGTCGTCGGCCCAGTAGGTGCGCAGCGCCTCGGTCGAGGTGACGAACGCGGGGTTGATGCCGCGGAAGGTGCCGTTGTGCTCGCCCGGCTCCCAGATGTCCAGCTCGGGCTTGAACAGGGTGAGCGCCATCGGCAGGCCGTAGCCGCCGATCGACTTGGACAGGCACACGATGTCCGGTTTGATGCCGGCCGCCTCGAAGCTGAAGAACGGGCCGGTGCGGCCGCAGCCCATCTGCACGTCGTCGACGATCAGCAGGATGTCGTGGCGTTCGCACAGCTCGGACAGGCCCTGCAGCCACTCCAGGCGCGCGGCGTTGATGCCGCCCTCGCCCTGCACGGTCTCCACGATCACGGCGGCCGGCTCGTTCAGGCCCGAGCCGCTGTCGTTGAGCAGGCGCTCGAAGAACAGGAAGTCGGGCGTGGCGCCGTCGAAGTAGTTGTCGTAGGGCATCGGCGTGGCGTGCACCAGCGGGATGCCGGCGCCGCCGCGCTTCATCGAGTTACCGGTCACTGACAGCGCGCCCAGCGTCATGCCGTGGAACGCGTTGGTGAAGTTGATGATCGACTCGCGGCCGGTGCGCTTGCGAGCCAGTTTCAGCGCGGCCTCGACGGCGTTCGCGCCGGCCGGACCGGGGAACATGATCTTGTAGTCGAGTTCGCGCGGCTTGAGCACCAACTCCTGGAAAGTCTCCAGGAAGTCACGCTTGGCGACGGTCTGCTGGTCGAGTCCGTGGGTCACACCGTCACGCTGGATGTAGTCGATCAGGGCGGTCTTCAAGATCGGATTGTTGTGTCCGTAGTTGAGCGCGCCCGCGCCGGCGAAAAAGTCGAGGTATGGCCGTCCGTCCTCGCCGTACAGATAACTGCCGACGGCCTTGTCGAACACGGTGGGCCAGCTACGGCAGTAGCTGCGCACCTCGGATTCGAGTGTTTCGAAGACGTTCACGATACTCCGTCCGATCTTGGAAAGTCTGGTCTCGTCTTTGAGTCCCGAAAGGATCCGCTGATCTCGCGAGTCGATCAGGCCGACACCTGCTCAGGTGCCCGCACGAACGGTCCGATGCGATACAAGTCCTCGGATTCGTGTTCGTCCGGGAACTGTGCGGAATCGAACAACTCCGTGCGCTCCAGCGTGGCGCCCCACCGCTCGGCCAGCGAGCCGAACAGCCTCTGGGACGCCGTGTTGTCCGGCGTGATGGTCGTTTCCATGTGGCGAACACCCTGGTCGGCGAGCTGCCGCAGCAGCTGGTCGAGCAGCTTGCCCGCCAGGCCCTTGCCACGCTGCGACGCGTCGACGGCGACCTGCCACACGACCACCGTGTCCGGCGATCGAGGTTTGACATAGCCTATTATGAAGCCGACCACATCACCGTCGACTCTTGCGACAACCGAACTGTCGGCGAAATCGTGACACCACAACAAGTAGGCGTACGAGGAGTTCAGGTCGAGCTTCCCCGAATCGCGCGCGATCCGCCAGATCGCTGCTCCGTCCATTTTGGACGGTTGCTCGATCAGCGTCTCCCCGGTCACCTGGTTTTCACCGCCAGCCCGGCTCGTGTGCTTTCCGGACATACCAAAGCAACGTAACAGAAGCTTTTCCTGCGTTCAGCCCGACTGGAACAAGATCACACGGGCTACCTGGGCATTCAAAGAATTGTATGTGATAAAGCCCACGAAAGTATTGCGATCAAGGCAATTAATGTGCTATATAGCGCGGCCGCCATTACTCGGCGTTGTTTTTTCGTCAAAATCCAGCGCTATTCGCCCGTGTTTCGTCGCCGGGGGGTCGAGTGTTACAACCCGCCGGTCAGGGCCGGTCCAACTCGGGCTGTCCGAGCTTGGACGGGTCACAGGCCTCCCACAGCTCCGCTCCGAACGCGGAGATGCCGAGCGTCCTCCGCTGTACCTGTACCCGCTTGCCACCGTCGATAATCCCCCGAATTCGACTGTCGGCGAGCAACATGTCGTAGTAGCCGGCCTGCGCGGTGTTCTCGCCGCCGATGTCCAGCAGCCCGAACCGCACCAACCTGCCCACGTAGACCGGCCCCTGGTCGACCAGGGCGACCCCGGCCTCGCGGGCCACGCTGGAGAAGTTCTCCAGCAAGGTGCGCCGGGTGCCGCCGAGCGGGCCGCGCGTCACCAGGTGCACCAGCGGGTACACCGTGCCGTCCGCGGTCGCCGCGAGAATCCGCGCCTCGTCCGGCACGACCTGACGCAGCACGGCGGCGAACAGGTAGTCCCGGCTGGCCTCGCGGCCGTAGGTGACCGACGCGCTCAGCAACTCGGCCATCGCGGCGCGTAGCGGCTCGACGAGTTGTGCGGGTGATCCGTTGCCGGAGTCGGTGACCTCGCCCTCGATCGCCTGCCGCCGCCAGCCGGCCGTGCGCTCCGGCGAGGCCAGCGCGTTGCCCGGGTAGTCGAGGCGCTTGCGCACCTCGTCCACCACGGCGTATTCGAGTCGTTTGAGCTGGCGATCGGCGATGTCGCCACCGGGCAGCTTCTTTGTGACGTTCCAGCCGGCCTTGGCCAGCCAGCCGGCCGCCCGCCCGGCACCGGTGATCAGGCCGTCCACGTCCGGCCGCGATCGTCGCTCCTCCACGGGGATTGGTGTACCACAGGTGACGTGAGCCAGAACCTCGACGCCGTCACATCGGCCGCCTCCGCCGCCTTCCGCGACGAGTGGGGCCAGATCGTCGCCACGCTGATCAGGATCACCGGCGACTGGGACCTCGCCGAGGAGTGCGCGCAGGAGGCGTTCGCCCAGGCGCTGACCGCGTGGGCGCGCGACGGCGTGCCGCGCAAGCCGGGCGCGTGGCTGACCACGGCGGCGCGCAACCGGGCGACCGACCGGCTGCGCCGCGAGGCCGTCGGCGCGGCCAAGCTGCGCGAGCTGGCCGCGATGACACCGGTCGCCCAGCCGGACGGCACCGCCTACGACAGGGACGACGACAGCGGCGTGTCGGACGACCGGCTGCGGCTGATCTTCACCTGCTGCCACCCCGCGCTGCCGTTCGAGTCGCGGGTGGCGCTGACCCTGCGCACGCTGGCCGGCCTGACGACCGCGGAGATCGCGCGCGCGTTCCTGGTCGTCGAGCAGGCGATGCAGCAGCGGATCGTGCGGGCCAAGCGCAAGATCCGCAACGCGAAGATCCCGTACCGGGTGCCGCCGGCGCACCTGCTGCCGGAGCGCACGTCGGCCGTGCTCGGCGTGCTGTACCTGCTGTTCAACGAGGGGTACACGGCCACGGCCGGCGCGGATCTGGTGCGGCACGGGCTCATCGCGGAGGCGGTCCGGCTGGCGCGCATGCTGGCCCGGCTGATGCCGGAGGAGACGGAGGCGCGCGGGCTGCTCGCGCTGATGCTGCTGCACGACGCGCGCCGGGCGACCCGGCTGGGGCCGGACGGCGAGCTGGTGCTGCTCGAGGATCAGGACCGCACGCGGTGGGACGCCGAGGAGATCGCCGAGGGTGTGGCGCTGCTGGAGCGCACGCTGGCGGCCGGTCGGCCGGGGCCGTACCAGGTGCAGGCGGCGATCGCCGCGTGTCACGCGACCGCGCGCACCGCGGCGGAGACCGACTGGGTGCAGATCGCGGCGCTGTACGGGCAGCTCGCCCGGTTCGTGCCGTCGGCGGTCGTGGAGCTGAACCGGGCCGTCGCGGTGGGCATGGCGGACGGGCCGGCGGCGGGGCTCGTGCTGGTGGATTCGTTGCGGGACAAGGGAGATCTCGACGGGTACCACCTGCTGCCGGCGACTCGCGCGGACTTTCTACGGCGGCTCGGACGTGACGACGAGGCGGCCGCGGAGTACCGCGCGGCGCTGGAGCTGGCGGGCACCGACGCCGAGCGCCGGTTCCTCACGTCACGGCTCGCTGAGGTCACCCGTTGACATGTGACCTTTTGGTCACCTATCCTTCGTCGCGTGACGGACGACGACAAAGTCCTCGATGACGCAGTCTTCAAGGCGCTGGCCGATCCCACCCGTCGCTTCTTGCTCGACCTGCTGTTCGCGCGTGACGGCCGCACGCTCACCGAACTCGAGTCGGAGCTGGAGATGTCGCGCTTCGGCGTGATGAAGCATCTGCGCGTGCTCGAGGAGGCGGATCTCGTCGTCACGCGCAAATCGGGCCGGGAGAAGTTCCACTACATCAACCCGATCCCGATCCGGCTGATCCACGACCGGTGGATCGACAAGTACACCGAGCGACGGGCATCCGCGCTGGCGGACCTCAAAAGGCAACTGGAGCAGGAACAATGACGAACGCGACGAAGACCGAGACCACCCAGATCTACAGCGTCTACATCAAGGCCGACGCGAAGAAGGTGTGGGACGCGATCACCCAGCGCGAATGGACCGAGAAGTACGGCTACGGCGGGTACGCGGACTACAGCAAGGGCACCGGACGATTCGAGACGCACCCGAGCCAGGACATGATCGACGCCGGCAAGGCGAACGGCTACGAGATCCCTGACGTGATCATCGAGGGCGAGATCCTGGCGTACGACCCGCCCACGAAGCTGGCGCTGACCTGGCACATGCTGATGGACCCGGAGACCGCCAAGGAGAGCTTCACCAAGCTCACCTACGAGATCAAGGAGGTCCCCGGCGGGGTAAAGCTGACCGTCACCCACGACCTGGAGGGTGCGCCGGTACTGGCCGCGGTCACCTCCGGCTCGCAGGAGGAGCTGGGCGCGGGCGGCGGCTGGGCGTGGATCCTCAGCGACCTCAAGTCGCTGATCGAGACCGGAGAGGCGCTGTCCCCCCGGTGACCGGGCGCCGAACGGCCGCGGGTGGCGTCACTCGCGGCCGTTCAGCCTGTCCAGGAACACCTGCTGCGCCTTGACGATCTTCTCCCGCGCGGTGTCGAGGTCGAACCATTCCACGCGATCCACCTCGGGAAACTCGCGGACGTTGCCCGAGCCCTTGGGCCACTCCATGGTGAACGTGCCCAGCACGACGGCCGCCGGATCGAGATCGCCTTCCAGCGCCCACACGGTGACCGTCTTCCCGCCGGACTGGCGCACCTCACCGAGCGGCTCGAGGTCGCCGTCCGGTACCGGCAGTCCCAGTTCCTCGGTGAACTCGCGCCGCGCGGCCGCCTCCGGTGCCTCGTCGTCGGTGTACTCCCCCTTCGGGACCGACCACGCGCCGGCGTCCTTGCGCGCCCAGAACGGCCCGCCCATGTGCCCCAGTAGCACCTCCAGGCGCCCGTTTTCCGTGCGGTACAACAGGATTCCCGCGCTCTGTTTGCCAGCCACCCGGTCATTGTCCCGCACCGAAGACCGGGTAGTGGTCGGAGTAGTCGTCGTACGTCTCGCCCACGACCGTCCACTGTGGACTCTTCACGCGGCGGGTCTCGTTCTCGTACACCGCGGGCGCCGGGTGGCCGGCGAGCGGCAGCACGTAGTCGAGATGCTGGGACGGCTGGCCGCTGCCGTACTGGCCGACGCAGACGGTGTTGTCGTCGCAGTCCCACGAGTGCGGGTGTCCGGTGTGCGTCGGCGCGGTGGCGCCCAGCTCGCGCAGCATCGCCGGGTACTCCTCGCCGGCCTCGATCACGTTCATGTCACCGGCGACGTACACCGGCTCGGCGGCCGGGATCTGTCGTGCCGCGAGGAACTTCCGGATCTCGGCGCGCTGGGTGGCTCGGACCGCGCCCGGCGAGCCGCACAGGGAGTCGTCGGCCTGCATGTGCGTGCCGACCACGTGCAGCGGGCCCTGTGGCGTGGCGAGCACGACGTAGACGAAACCCTTGTTGGCCAACGCGTCGGCGCCGCAGCCGTCGGCGTACACGTACTGCTCCTTGCGGCTGATCGGCCACCGGCTGAGCACCGCGACGCCGCCGTCCTCGGGTGTGAGGTCCGAGTACTCGCCGTGCGTGGCGTCCCAGCCGGTGCGCGAGCGGCCGAGTACCGGCGTCTGGTTCGGGTAGGTGTCGGCGAGGTTGGCCAGCAGCTTGTCCGAGGCGGCGTTGTCGAAGGCCTCGTTGAGCACGACGACGTCCTGGCCGTCCAGCACGCCCTGCCGGTCGATCAGGTCGGCCCTGGCCAGCTGCCCCCAGTTCGGATACAGATTCCTGGACAGCATGAACACGTTGTAGGACGCGATCTTCGGCGCGACGGCGACGGCACGCGCGGCCGGTTCGGCGGAGGATTGCCCCGCTGTCACGAGCGCCGCCACCGCCGCGACCACCACCGGAAAGACGAATCGGATTCGCATACCTTCGACTATGGCAGGAGCCAAGCGAGGACTCCAGGGCCCACCGCCGACCGAATCCTCACGTTCACCTGAACGTGGAGCAGCCAATTCAATACTGTGCACGCCATGACATCAGTGCGCTCGTGGTCACGGACCGCCGTCGCCATCCTGGCCTTGGCCACCGCCGTCGGCTGCTCGTCCGACAGCGGTGACGGCGGGCCCAAGCCCGGCGGCTTGGACCGCGTCGACGAGGCGCCGTCGCTGAAGCCGCTCACCCTCGCACCGACGCCGCTGTGGACGGGTGCTGTCGCGTTCCCCGACTTCCACCCGGACAGCGTCGGGCTGCACGGCGACGCGGCCGTGCTCGCGAGCCAGAACCGGTTGGTCGTCGCCGATCTGGCGAACGGACGTCAACGCTGGGCGTACAAGAAGAACGAGCCCCTCCGTGGTGGCGCCGGCGCCACCTTCCAGGACTATGCCGACGAGCCGGTGCTGGCCGACCCGCCACCGCCGCCGGTCGTCGGGCGGGACGGCGACTGGTCGGTCCTCGGCCTCTACGAACACCGGTTCTGCCCGTGGGCGCCGGACTGCACGCCCGAGCAGCGGGACAAGACCGACGAGTTCGGACTGGCGGCGTTGTCCGGGCGGGACGGCACGATCCGGTGGAAGTTCCCGTTCGTGCCGACCCGATCGAAGCGGGAAGGCGCGACCGTCACGCTCAACGAGCAGTATCCGCTGCGCGCCGACGACCGCACCGCGGCGATCGGGTACAAGCGGGACGGCGTGGTACGGATGGCCGCGGTCGACGCCGCGACCGGCGCGAAGCTCTGGGAGACCGACGCGGTCCGCCCCGCCGCGATCGCCGGTGACGTCGTGCTGGCCTATCGGGTCGTGCCGAACAGCGACGACCCGGGGCCGGTGGTCGCGTTCGATCGCACCACCGGACAGCAGCGCTGGGAGGCGCAGGGGCGGCCGCTGAAGAGCCCGACCCTCCAGGTCGTCAACGGTGCCGTGCTCATTCCGATCGACGACGGGCCGCAGCGCCAGCACGCGGTCGTGGTCGACACCCGCACCGGCGAACGGGTGGCGGACCTCGACCCGGACGGCGGGATGCTGAGCCTGAACTGCGTCGGCGACCGGGAGACGCTGCTGGCGTGCACGGTGATGCGACCCGACGGTGACCTGCTCACGTCCTTCCGGACGGACGAGCGAAAGGCACGCGTGTCGACGAAGGCCGTTCCCGGCTACCAGAAGCCCGAGGGGGCCTGGCGAGGCATGGTGTTCCTGGCGGACATTCACGCGAAGGGCGACAAGCCGATCGCTGTCGACCGATCCGCGAACCCCCTCGGCGCCGCTCTGCCCGGCGTACCGCTGGCGGTGTCCGACCAGCACGTGGTATTCGACGTGGGCGGTGCGACGGGGATCGCGGTGTACCGGCGATCGCCCTAGACCCACATGGAGCCGGTGGCGGGACTCGAACCCGGAACCTTTCGCTTACAAGGCGAATGCTCTGCCAATTGAGCTACACCGGCACGGTCGGTTCATCGACCGAGGTCATCGTAGCGGGCGCTGCCGCGGGACGGGCGCTTCCGTGCCGCCGAGCGCGTTCGATCACTCGTTCAGTCCACAATGGACGGTGATGGGACCGCCTGACTGGCGCGACGACCAGCCTTGCCACCTCAGCGAAGCCGGACTGTCCACATCGGACTGACGAGGTCCCGTTCGGCGAGCAGGAGCCTGCGGTCTGGACCATTATGGGCCAACGTGGTGGACGCCACGTTCGAGTCGTGCAACGGTCGGGTATTGCACTCCGATGCCGAAGGAGAAGAACGTCGAAATTTCTGTGGGAGGTGATGGTCGTGTGGCTGGCGCACCGCCGGCAACCGAAGGACGTCAACAACAGCCCCGGTGCGCGAACACACCGGCCGCTGTGGCCGTCGGCTCGCAAGGCCGCGCCGCAGCACGTTGACGGCGATCAACCCGTCGAGGAGTCCCAGGCGGTCATCGGTCCCCAGCTGCCCGACGACGCGACCGTCCACCTCGTACTGGACCTGGCCCTGCGGATCGGCGAGGTGCAGATCTCCTCGGGCGCCGGTGCTTCCGACGCCACCGCGACCATCCTCGCCGTCGCCTCCGCCTACGGCCTGCCGCACTGTGAGGTCGACGTGATCTTCACGTCGATCACCGTGGCCTGCCACCGCGGCACCGACCTCGCCCCGGTCACCTCGCTGCGCGTGGTGCGCTCGCGCGGGCTCGACTACACCCGGCTCGCCGTGGTCGAGAATCTGGTCCGGGACATCACCCGGGGCAAGATCAGCGCCACCGACGCGCACGCCCAGCTGAGCCGGGCCACCGAGGCCGCGCACCCGTACCCGCGCTGGCTGTCCACCCTCGCCTTCGGCGGCATGGCGGCCGCGATCACCGTGCTGATCGGCGGCGACTGGCTGGTGGCGCTGTTCGCGGCGCTGATCACCGCCGTGGTCGACCGGGTCGGCCGGCTGCTCAACCGGCGCGCGCTGCCGTTCTTCTTCCAGCAGGTCGTCGGCGGCGCGCTGGCCACCGGCGGCGCGCTCGCCCTGCTGTCCAGCGGCCTGCTGCCGGACGTGCGACCCACCCTCGTGATCGCCGCCGCGATCACGGTGCTGCTGTCCGGCCTGTCGGTCGTCGGTACCGTGCAGGACGCGATCACCGGCTACAACGTCACGGCCGCCGGGCGTGCCACCGAGGTGTCACTGATGACCGCCGGCCTGATCGCCGGCGTGTTGTTCGCCTTCACGGTGGCCAGGAACCTCGGGATGGAACAGCAGCCGCTGGCCGATCCGATCGCGGCCACCGCGAATCGGCTGCCCGTACAGACGCTCGCCGGTGCCGCCGCGGCCGGCTGCTTCGCGCTGGCCAGCTACGCCACGCCGCGTGCGATGCTGGTCGCCGCCGTCGCGGGCGGCGCGGGTGCCGCCGGCTTCGGCGCGCTGGTTCTCGCCGATGCCGGGCCGATCACCTCGGCCGCCGTCGCCGCGACCGTGATCGGGTTCGCCGGCGGTGTGATCTCCCGCCGGCTGCGCATCCCGCCGCTGGTCGTCGCGGTCTCCGGCATGGTGCCGCTGCTGCCCGGGTACACGATGTACCGGTCGCTGTTCCAGCTTTCCGTGGAGACCGACACCCAGGGCGTGCCGACGCTGATGCTGGCCGGCGCGACCGCGCTCGCCCTGGCCGCCGGCGTGGTGCTCGGCGAGTACCTGGCGCAACCGGCGCGCAGCGGACTCGGCCGGCTGGAGCGGCGGCTGGTCGGTCCGCGCATGTCCGGCCCACTTCGACCGACCGGACGCCGCCTGGAGTGACCGCCGGGCTAGGGCGCCTCGACCATCGCGGTGATCATCGTGACCCGGTCGCTGTCATCGAGCTGGAAATGGAGATAGCGCCCCTCTACGAGGTAACGGACCCAGCTGTCACCGCCGCGTTCGGGCTCGCCGAGCGCGGCGGTGATCTCTGTCCGGGACGGCGCCGCCGGCAGGCCGTCCACGAGTCGCCCCGGATACTCGTGCACTCTGGCGAAGATCGTGCTCACCACACCACGGTCGAGGATCACCTCCAGGCCCACCTTGCGGAGCACGCCGCCGGACCAGCGCACGCCGCCGTCGGACAGCTCCACGCCGGCCGCCGCCGCGACGGCACCGACCTCTGGGCCGCCGTCCGGACAACCCAATGCGCGAACGAGAGCAGTGATCTCGCCTGTGACTGGTGCACTCGGACCGTCGACAACTATCTCGTCAGGTCGCGGCGGCTCCGGCTCGCCGAGCACGGTCCGCACCCATGTCGTGAACGCGTCGCTGCCCACGGCGGGCCATTCGTCGGGCACCGCGACGGAGAACGTGTCCCGCACCCACGTCCGGAAGCCGCCGACGGCCCGCACCGAGTCCGCGTCGTCGGGCGGGAGTCCGAGGACGTACGGCGACAGCTCGCCGTAACCGATCGCCACCAAGGTCAGGAACTCCACCGCCGAGTCGGCCAGGAGGAACGCCTCGCCCTCCGACCCGAGGCCGACGACCCGCGTCGAGCCGTCGTCATCGAGCCACAGCGCTCCGACCGATCCGTCGCCGCCGACCTGCGCGATCGGCAGGAGCCGGTCGAGGCCGGCGGCGTCTTCCGGGAACCAGCCGTCGAGCGACGCGTCCGGGGTGAACACGACCCCGAGCCGTCGCTGTCCGGCGTACGGCGTGAGGAAGTACCCGTGCTGTGTGGTGCTCCCGAACCCCTGCCGCTCCATCCAGGTCCACGCGGATTCAACAGCCTCCGGAACGGGAAATCCGGGGCGCAGCAGCCCGGCCATGTGCGACACGACGCGGATTGTAGGACCGCTGCGGCAGGTGAGTGATCTCATTCGCTCAACGCGCCGCGGCGGGGGCGCGCCGACTAGGCTCGACCGCGACCAGGGGAGGCGTTCGGTGTGAACAGCCCGAAGGGTGCCGACTTCATCGTGGTGGCCAACCGATTGCCGGTTGACCTCGAACGACTGCCCGACGGAACGCAGAAGTGGAAGCACAGCCCCGGCGGTCTGGTCAGCGCGCTCGCCCCGTTCCTGCGCAACCACACCGGCGCCTGGGTCGGCTGGCCCGGCGTGCCGGACATCGACGTCGACGAGTTCACCGACGAGGGCATGCGGCTGCACCCCATCGCGCTGTCCAGCACCGAGGTCCGCGACTACTACGAGGGCTTTTCCAACGCCACACTCTGGCCGCTGTACCACGACGTGGTCGAGCCCCCGGTGTTCGACCGCGGCTGGTGGGACGCCTACGTGAAGGTCAACCACCGGTTCGCCGACGCGTGCGCGCAGGTCGCGGCACCCGGCGCGACCGTGTGGGTGCAGGACTACCAGCTGCAGCTCGTGCCGGCCGTGCTCCGCGAGCAGCGGCCGGACCTGCGGATCGGGTTCTTCCTGCACATCCCGTTCCCTCCGGTGGAACTGTTCATGCAGCTCCCCTGGCGTGCGGAGATCATCCGCGGGCTGCTCGGCGCCGACCTGGTCGGGTTCCACCGGCCCGGCGGCGCGCAGAACTTCCTGTGGCTGGCGCGCCGGCTGACCGGCCTCGAGCCGAGCCGCGGCTCGGTCGGCGTGCGCACCCGGCCCGGCGTGGTGCACGTCGGCGACCGTCCGGTGCGCGTCGGCGCGTTCCCGATCTCGATCGACTCCGACTCGCTGGACGCCACCGCGCGCCGCAAGGACGTCGTGGAGCACACCCGGCGGGTGCGCGCGGACCTCGGCAATCCGAAGAAGATCATCCTCGGCGTGGACCGGCTGGACTACACCAAGGGCATCGACCTGCGGCTGAACGCCCTGCACGAGCTGCTGCACGAGGGGCGGGTGGACCCGGCCGAGGTGGCCATGGTGCAGCTCGCCACGCCGAGCCGCGAGCGCGTCGAGCACTACCAGCGGATGCGCGGCGACATCGAGCGCATGGTCGGGCGGATCAACGGTGAGTTCGCCACGGTCGGCCGGCCGGTCGTGCACTATCTGCACCAGTCCGTGCAGCGTGACGAGTTGGTGGCCTTCTTCGCGGCGGCCGACGTCATGCTCGTGACACCGCTTCGGGACGGCATGAACCTGGTGTGCAAGGAGTACGTGGCGTGCCGCTACGACCTCGGCGGCGCACTGGTGCTCAGCGAGTTCGCCGGTGCGGCGGCCGAGCTGACCAGCGCGTTCCTGGTGAACCCGCACGACCTGGACGGGGTCAAGAACGCGATGCAGGACGCGCTCACGCTCGATCCGGCCGAGGGTCGCCGTAGAATGCGCGCACTGCGGCGACAGGTTCTCACGCACAATGTGGACCGGTGGGCCCGATCGTTTCTTGAGGCTCTAGGGTCCGAGCAGACCGAACTGGTCAATCAGTAGTCTGCACCCCCCGACTCGGCGATCATGGGATGCCGAGCGCCCTGCGAGGAGGATCCGTGGCCGCCGAGGCCCTTCCCGCCGAGTTGCGTCGAGCGATCGTGCAGATCGCCAGGACGCCACGGCTGCTGGTCGCCTGCGACTACGACGGCACGCTCGCTCCGATCGTGCAAGACCCGGAGACGGCGCGCCCACTGCCCGAGTCGGTCAGCTCGCTGCGGTCGCTCGCCGGCCTGCACGAGACCACCACGGCCGTGATCTCCGGTCGCGCGCTGCGCGATCTGGCGACACTGTCCCGCCTGCCCGGCGAGGTGCACCTGGTCGGCAGCCACGGCTCGGAGTTCGACATCGGCTTCGTGCACGCGCTGGACGGCCGTGCCCGCGAGTTGCACAAGCGTGTCGAGATCGAGCTGGAGCAGCTGGTCACCGACGCCGACGGCGTGCACCTGGAGGTCAAGCCGGCCAGCGTCGCGGTGCACGTGCGGCGCGCCGAAGCCGCTGTGGGACAACGGGTTCTGGACCA
Source organism: Herbihabitans rhizosphaerae (assembly GCF_004216555.1). Lineage (GTDB taxonomy): Bacteria > Actinomycetota > Actinomycetes > Mycobacteriales > Pseudonocardiaceae > Herbihabitans > Herbihabitans rhizosphaerae. The sequence continues at coordinate 684,333 of NZ_SGWQ01000001.1, forward strand.
GGTGAGCACCGGCCCGGCGACCTGGGACGGCGTGCAGGTCACCGAGGGCAAGGCGGTGATCGAGCTCGCGGTCGTGCAGACCGACAAGGGCCACGCGCTGGACGTGCTGCGGCACCAGGTCGGCGCCACCGCGGCGATCTTCGTCGGCGACGACGTGACCGACGAGAAGGCGTTCGCCCGCCTGGCCGGCCCGGACCTGGGCATCAAGGTCGGCGACGGCGACTCGCTGGCCGAGTTCCGCATCACCGACTCGACCGCGGTCGCGATGACCCTGGCGTTCCTGCTCGAGGAGCGCCGGCACTGGCTCTACGGCGAGCAGGCGCCGCCGATCGAGCGGCTGTCCATGCTGGCCAACGAACGGTCGGTCGCGCTGCTCACCCCGGACGCGAAGCTGACCTGGATGTGCCACCCCGAGCCGGACTCCGCGGCGGTGTTCGCGGACCTGCTCGGCGGGCCGGGCGCCGGGCACTTCTCGATCAGGCCGGAGCGTGGCGGGCTGCCGCTGGGCCAGCGCTACCTGCCCGGCACGATGACCGTGGAGACGCGCTGGTCGGGCCTGCTGGTGACGGACTACCTGGAGCACTACCCGGACCCGCACCGCACCGAGGTGGTGCGGGTGATCTCCGGGAACACGCCGGCCGTGGTGGAGTTCGCGCCGCGCCCGGAGTTCGGCCAGGTGCAGGTGCGGCTGCACGCCTCGCCGGACGGGCTGCGGGTGTTCGGCACCTCCGATCCGGTCGTGCTGCGCGCACCCGGCCTGGAGTGGGAGATCACCTCCGACGGCATGCACGACACCGCGCGGACCGTCATACGCCCGACCGGCGATCAGCCCGTCGTGCTCGAACTCCGTTGCGGCACAACGGATCTGGGCGCGAGTCCGGTCGCCCAGGAAGATCGCAAGGCGCGCGCGAACGCCTACTGGACCGAGTGGCTGGACACGCTGACGCTGCCCTCGGCCGAGCGCGAGCTGGTCGCCAGGTCGGCGCTCACGCTGCGCGGCCTGTGCCACAGCGAGACCGGCGCGATCATGGCGGCGGCCACCACGTCGCTGCCCGAGGAGATCGGCGGCATCCGCAACTGGGACTACCGGTACTGCTGGCTGCGCGACGCGGCGATGACCGCGAAAGCGTTGGTGTCACTGGGATCCACGGGCGAGGCGGAGGCGTACCTCGGCTGGCTGCACCGGGTGCTCGGGACGCTGCCCGGGCCGGAGCGCCTGCACCCGCTGTACACGATCGCCGGGACGACGCTGCCGCCCGAGGCGGTGATCGACACCCTTCCCGGGTACGCCGGCTCGCGGCCGGTGCGTGTCGGCAACCTCGCAAACCAGCAGGTTCAGCTGGACGTGTTCGGCCCGGTGGTCGATCTCGTCGCCGCGCTGTCGCTGGCCCGAGGCAAGCTGATCGACGATGACTGGCGCATGGTCAACGCGATGGCCGAGGCGGTCACCCGGCGGTGGCACGAGCCCGACCACGGCATCTGGGAGGAGCGGCACCGGCCGCGCCACCACGTGTACTCCAAGGTGATGTGCTGGCTGACCATCGACCGCGCGATCACCCTCGCCGAGACCTACGGCCGCGAGCCGGTGCCGGGGTGGGCGGAGCTGCGCGACCGGATCGCCCAGGACGTGCTGAACAAGGGCTGGAACAGCGAGGTCCGCGCGTTCACCACGGCCTACGACGGCACCGACCTGGACTCGGCGACGCTGCACGTGGGGCTGGTCGGCCTGATCGACCCGTCCGACGAGCGGTTCCAGTCGACGGTGACGGCGATCGAGGCGGAGCTGCGATCGGGGTCGACGGTCTACCGGTATCACCGCGACGACGGCCTGCCCGGCAACGAGGGCGGGTTCCACCTGTGCGCGGCGTGGATGATCGAGGCGTACCTGCTGACCGGGCGACGCACCGAGGCGGAGGACCTGTTCGAGCAACTGGTCGACGCGGCCGGCCCGACCGGTCTGCTGCCCGAGGAGTACGACCCGATCGCGGAACGGTCGCTCGGCAACCACCCGCAGGCGTACTCGCACCTCGGCCTGATCCGCTGCGCCCAACTACTGTCCACATAGGACGGTCAACTCCAGCGAGCCGGCCGTCTCAACACGATGCCGGCCGGTGTGGTGACGGCGTCCGGGAGCTGTGACTGCCGCAGCTTCGCGTCGCCGATGGTGAACGCGCCGTCCACCACGCGCCGCAGTTCACCGGAACTCCTGGATGGTGGAAACGCCGCGATAATCCGCTTGTCCGGTCGTAGCCGCTTCAACGCCTTCACCGCGGGACAGAGATCGCTGTCAGCGGATACCAACAACGCCATGTCGAACCGGTCGGTGACAGCGTCCTCGATGAGCGAGACGGCGATGTTGACGTCAGTCTCCTTCTCCTCGTAGACCGTCCAGCGGCTGCCGCAAGCACGACAGTGCCGCGTCTTCGCCTGGTATCTCCCATCGAGCAGAGTCAGTCGCGAGCAATGGGCCGTCAAGGCGTCGATGTAGTCCGACTGCCGTTGTTCGGCCGGTGGATCGTTCCGCACCCGCGCTGTGAAGTAGACGACCCGCTCGAGTCGTTGAGATGGCTTCAGCAGACTGGTGGCCAGCTTCTCCAGGTCGAGCCAATGCAGCCGTCGACCATGCTTCGCCCGGAGGCCGAAGTACAGGTTGAATCCATCGACGTAGACCCGCACCCGGTCCACCCCAACCTCCCCAGATCGGCCAACACGGTTGACCAAGCCTGTTGGCCAACCGTGTTATCGTGTAACTACACCACGCCGAGGCGAGCAGCCTCGGCCCGACGGCCCCCTCGCGGGGGCCGTTTCTTATGCACGGACAGTCCACAGTAGCCGGCGGTCGATTTCAGATTTCTTCAGCCGGACCGCCTACTCTGCCGCGTCATGCGAAGGTTGCTCCTGGCCGCGGTGGTGCTCCTGTCGATCGTGCTCGCGGGCGCGCCCGCTCAGGCCGAGGGTGATCCGGGCCCCTGGAAGCCGGCGCCGCAGCCGGTGCTCGACTACCCGGCGAACACTGTCTGCGCGTTCCCGGTCCGCGCCGAGCCGATCGTGGACGAGGTGGTCTTCCGAGTGCTGGAGTCCTACCCGGACGGCAAGCCGAAACTCGAGGAGTACAAAGGAAAGCTGATCGACACGGTGACCCGCGCCGACACCGGCGCCGTCACCACCGTCGACATCAGCGGGCACGCGTTCATCCACTACCCGCCGTCGGGTGGGCAGCAGTGGGCGGTGAGCGGGCCGGTCCTGGTCGGCATCCGGCCCGGGCAGGGCACCAACATCGGGCTCTGGGTGTTCGACGGGCCGGCGTGGGGCATCGACATCAGCCCAACCGGCCACAAGACGATCATCGGCCGGCCGGCCAGCCTCAACACCTGCGATCTGCTCGGCTGAATCACGCGGCCGGCGGCGGGACGTCGTGCACCCGACGCTCCGTGACATCGGTCAGGTGCTTTGCCGCCGTCGCGAAGTCGTTGTCGTCGTGCAGGATCACCAGACCCCGCGCGGCGGCGGTCGCGCACACGAGCAGGTCCACCGGAGACAACGCTCGGTGCGCCCCCGCACGCGCCAGCCGGTACTGCGCGGACTCGGACCACAGCCAGGCCCCCTTGGGCACCGGCACATCAGGAAGCAGATCAACGAACATCTCGGACATCTGCTCGTACTCGTCGACACCACGGGCGGAACGGCGGAACTCGACGCGCTGCGGATGACACGACCCGACCACGCCCGCGTGCAGAACTTCCTCCCAGCCGGCACGAAGATCGTCGTCACGCAGAATTCGCCACAATGCCGAAGAGTCGATCAGGTAGCGAATCAAGAGAACTGGTTCTTCTCGGCGTCACGGAGCTTCCGCCAGCCCTCGTAGTCCCATCCCTTGGCGGCGTCGACGTGCTTGTCCCACGCCGCGATCCGGCGATGGCGCGCGGCATACTCGCGCAGGGCGAGGTTCACCGTCTCCTTCTTGGTCTTCGCTCCCGAAAGGCGCATGGCCTCGCCCAGCGCGCCGTCATCGAGGTCGATCTGCGTCACCGTCATACCGACCTCCAATGTTGGCGATGTTGATAGCAAGCATACATCACCAACATTGCGGGCGATCAGGTCAGGGTGCGCGGGCGGATCGCGTTGGCCTTGTCGACCAGGTCGTGCCGTTGATCCGGCGTACTGGCCAGTCGCGCCAGTGCGCGGTAGCAGCGCTCGAGGCCCAGCCGCAGTTCTCGCTCGGACAGCCCGCAGCCGAGCACCGTGCGCGCCGCCGCCTGCCCGGCTCCATCCGAACCCGGCCGGCCGGCGCGCACCCAGCCGTAGGCCGCCTCCAGCACCTCGGTGGACAGATGCGTGCGCCGCTCGGCGTCCAGCGCCAGCCGCTCCAGCTTGCGCGCCGCGTCGTGCAGGTCGTTCTCGCCGAGCTGATCAACCTCGTTGACCCGAGTCTTGATCTTGATCGCCGCGACCTGCGCACTGACATAGTGGCTGGACGAGTCCGGCACCGATTCCAGCACCTCGATCGCCCCGCCGCGCGCGCCCTGCGCCAGGTACACCCGCGCCAGCCCGAACGCCGCACTCACGTACGACCGGTCGGTGCGCCACACCAGCTCGTAGAACCGCGCCGCCGGGAAGTAGTCGCCAGCGTACTCGGCACTGATCGCCAGCGCCAGCTTGGGCGCGATCTCGCCGGGCAGCGCGTCGTACACCGCGTCGAACGCGGCGTGCGCCTCCTTGAAACGCTTGGCGGACAACAGGATCAGACCGCGGTACCAGTCCAGCCGCCAGTCGTGCTGGTAGATCGCGAGCTTGCGCGCGCCGGACAGATCGGCGTCCGCCGAGCGCAGGTCACCCAGCTCCAGGTGCGCGCGCAACATCCGCAGCCGCACCTCGATCGACTCCTGCGACGCGCCCGCGAGCGCCTCGACCAGCTCGCCCGGCTCGGTCACCGTGGTCGCCGCCAGCACGCCGGCCGCCGGGTCGTCGGTGTCCACCTGCGGCAGCGGCAGCGCGACGGCCACATCCGCGGGCTCCGGCGGAACCAGCCACGCGCCCCGCTCCGCCACGATCGGGTTCGCGCCGAACGTGCGGTTCTCCTGCCCGAACACGGTCGACATACCGGGTCTCGGCCGCCCGGTGCCCAGCGCCATCACCTCGCGCAGCACGCCGGTGAGCTGGTCGGCCATGTCCTCGCCGGACAGGAACCGCCGCGCCGGGTCCTCGTGCGTGGCGCGCTTGAGCACCCGGTAGTACGAGCCGAACAGCGCGAACAGCGGCACCTCGTCCGGCCCGGGCAGGGTGTGCACGTACTTCGTGGTGTAGCCGGTGAACTCGATGGACAGCACCGCGAGCGTGCGGCCGACCGTGTAGATGTCCGACGCGACCGACGCGCCCTCGGTGGCCAGCTCCGGCGCGGAGTAGCCGAGCGTGAAGAACAGCGGGCTGTCCCAGTCGTCGACCCGCCGCACCGCGCCGAGGTCGATCAGCTTGAGCTGCTCGCCGGCCTGGATCACGTTGTCCGGCTTGAGGTCGCAGTACAGCACGTCCTGGCTGTGCAGGTAGCCGATCGCGGGCAGGATCTCCAGGCCGTAGGCGATCACCTGGCCGATCGGCAGCGGCTCGGCGCGGCCGGCCTCGCGGTGGTGCTGCAGCGCGAGCTGGCGCAGCGACTGGCCGCCCACGTACTCCATCACGATGTAGCCGACCGCCGTGCCGGTCTTCGCGTCCGGGTGCTGCACGAAGTTGTAGATCTTGACCACGTTCGGGTGCTCGACCTCGGCGAGGAACCGCCGCTCGGCGACCGCCGAGGCCATCGAGGTGGCGTCGCCGGTGTCGATCAGGCCCTTGAGCACCACCCAGCGGTCGGACACGTTGTGGTCCTTGGCCAGGTAGATCCAGCCGAGACCGCCGTATGCCAGGCAGCCGAGCACCTCGTACTGCCCGCCGACCAGGTCACCGCGCTGCAGCCGGGGCCGGAAGTTGAACGGCGTGCCGCACTTCTCGCACTCGCCCTCGGTGCGCGCGGGCTGGCCGTTGCGCGCGCGTCCGACCTCGGCGCCACAGCTGGAGCACCAGCGCTTGTTCTCCGCGACCATCGGGTCGGGCAGCACCGCGGAGGACGGATCGCGCACGGGCACCATCGGCACGTCCACCAGACCCGCGCCGAGCCGGCCGCGACCGGTCGAGCGTGACCCGGTCCGCCTGCCGTGCGCGGGAAACGCCGCGGAGTCGGTGGACGGGCCGGGCTGACCTGGGTGCGGCACCGAGGTTTCCGGCGCCGAGGGAGCCGGCTTCGGCGGCAGCAGGCTCTGCGTCGGCGGGGTCAGGCCGAGCACGCTGGTCGGCTGCGGCGCGTCCTCGTCCAGCGCCTCCGGCGGGCGCACGCCGGGCGCCCTCGGCGCCACGGCCGGCATCTGCGCGCCGGGCGGGAGTTGCGCGCCGGTCATCGGCGGAAGCTGCTGCGCCGGCCCACCCGGACGCGGCGGCAACGCTGGTGGTGGTCCCTGAGGTGGTCCCTGCCGGGGCGGGCCCTGCTGCCAGCCCTGCGGCGGAAGTTGTTGTCCCGCACCGGGTTGCGGGCGCGGCGGCCCCGGCGGCGGGCCGGTCACCGGCTGCGGGCCGCTCGGCGGACCGGTGCGCACGCCGGGCGGAGGCGCCTGCTGCGAGCCGGTGCGCGGTGGTGGCCCCTGTGGCGGACCCTGCGGACCCGTGTGCGGCCACGGCTGCCCGCCGGTCGGCGGACCGTGCGGACGCTGTTGTTGTTGGTGCGCCTGCGGGTTCACCTGGGGCGGCATGCCCTGCGGCTGACTCGGCGGCGGACCCTGCCGCGGCGGTGTCTCATGTGGACGGTCGGCCGGCCGCTCCTCGGGCGCTGCCGGTGAAGGCCGCGAGCCGGTGAGCCGCTCCCCGATCGACCCGAACCACCCGGCGTCATCACCGTCCGAAGTGGACGGTGCGTCCTCCGGGTCGTGCTGCGAGTGCCTGCTCATGGGTCAGTCCTTGTATTTCGGCTGCGGCATCTGCGCCGTCTGGCCCGTGCGCCCGAGCCAGCTGTTGTAGCTGGCCATCCAGGTGCCGTCGGAGCGGACCTTGTCCAGCACGGCGTTCACGAACTTGGTCATGTCCTGGGCCGGCTGCGGGATGCCGATGCCGTACGGCTCGTCACCGAGCTGCGCGCCGATCATCTTGAGGTTCGGGTCCTGCGCGACCATGCCGGCCAGGATCACGTCGTCGGTGCTGACCGCGGCGACCTGGCCCTGCTGCAGCAGCACAAGGCAGTCCGACCAGTTGTCCACCTCGACCGCGACCGGCTTGCTCGGGTGATCCTTGATCCGCTTCAACGAGGTCGACCCGGTGTTGGCACATACCGGCTTGCCGCCGAGCCCCTCCATGCCGGTCGCCGGATTGCTCCGGTCCACCAACACCTTCTGCACCGCCGTGTAGTACTCCGAGGAGAAGTTGATCTCGCTCCAGCGATCGCAGTTCATGGTCATCGTGCGGACCACGATGTCCACCTCGCGGTTCTTCAACAGCGGCACCCGGTCCGCCGAGCTGATCGCCCGGTACACGACCTTGCCCTCGACCGTGCCGAAGATCGCCTTCGCCACCGCGTTCACCATGTCGATGTCGAAGCCGACGATCGCACCGGTGCGCGCGTCCCGGAACCCGAACAGATAGGTGTTCTGGTCCACGCCGGCGATCAGGTGCCCGCGCTTGTAGATCTGGTCCATGGTGGAGCCGGCCGGGAAGTTGCCGGGCGAGTACGAGCTGCTCGGCCGCAGGCTCGCCTTCGGGTCGCACTGCGGGGCGGGCTTGCCCGGCGCGGGCGGCGTGCCCTTGCGCACCGGCTCCGGCCGCTCGACCGAGGTGACCACGGCGAGGTCGACCACCTCGCCGCCGCTCGAACACGCCGGCACCGCGAGCACCAGCGCGGCGGCCAGCACCGCGCCGGCGCGCTTCGTCCACTTGCGACTGTCCATTGTGGTCACCGGTACTCCCGGAGTCGTTCTCTGATGCCCAACGTGATCCCGGCGGCCGCCACCAGCGCCAGCACGGCGAGCCCCGGCGCGAGCAGCGTCAGCGCGTTGCTCCCCTGCGAGGTCGCCTCACTGAACGACTTGCGGCCCTCGGTGATCGCGGTGTTCAGGTTCGCGTCGAGCCTGCCGAACACGACCGCGGCGCCGTCCGGCGCCTGCCCGACGGCCAGCTTCACCGCGTCGTCGTAGCCGCCCTTGACGTCCAGCTCGCGGATCTTGCGGTGCACGGCCAGCCAGGCGTCCGCGTTCTTCGTCGCCTGGTCGACCTGGTTGGTCATCGCGCCGCCGCCCATGCCCTTGCCCCGCTGCAGCAGGTTGCCGTCACCGCTGAAACTCTTGGACAACCGCACGAAGTCCTGCTCGTAGCTCTCGCCGCTGCCCCGGGCGACCAGGGTCAGTGTCTCGTTCGTACGGGCCTTCAACGCGTCGATGCGCGCTCGCACCAGCAGGTCCACCGGCTGCGAGCCCTCGCCTCGGCTGTCGTCGATGCGGGTGGACTCGACGAGTACCGCGACCGCGCCCCAGGCCAGGCTCACCACCACCGCGACGGTGGCGATCACCAGCCCGATGTTGAACACGCGGTTGGTCCTGCGCCGCAGGTACACCTGCGCGGCGATCAGGCCGCCGAGCAGCAACACGGTCAGCGCGAGCGGGATCCACGGCAGGTCGGTCGCGTCGTCCTGCTCCGCGGCCAGCCGGTCCACGTCGATCACGTACAGCTTCTCGGCGGCCGGAAGGATCTTGTTCTGCATCAGGCCGGACGCCTCGCGCAGGTACGCCGCACCCGCGGGGAAGCCCTGCCGGTTGTTGGCCCGCGCGGTCTCCACCAGCCCGGTGTAGACCGGCAGTTGCTGGGCGAGCCGGTTGACCTGCTGCTCGGCCTCCGGAATGCCGCCGATGTCGGAGGACGCCTTGGCCAGCGCCGCGCCGGCCTGGGCGACGTTGATCTCGTAGCGGGAGCGCAGCTCCTCCGGCTCGGTGCCGCCGGACAGGAACGCGCTCGCCGCGGTGGCGTCCGCGTCGGACAGCGACCGGTAGATCTGCTGCGCGGCGGCGGCCAGCGGCTCGCGGTGCTCGGCCAGGTCGGTGATCGTGTCCTGCTTCTGCTGCACGGACAGCGCGCCGGTGACACCGGTGATCACGGCCAGCACGGCGAGCGTGATCGAGATGATCGTCAGCCGGCCGGGTGTGGTGCGTGAGGAGCGGGTCAGCTTGCGCACCGCGCGCGCGGGTGCGCCAAGCAGCTTCCGGTCACCACCGTCGGTTTCCGCCGGCGCGGCGGTCAACGTCGTCACCATGCGGTCGACACCCACCTGCGCACGACGCCCGCTTTCCCCCGGCGGTCTACCGGGCCACCATCCCTAGTCCGCCCCACGGGGTGAACTTAGTGCAGGCGAAGTCGGCTAGCCACCACTTCGCCCGTTCACGGGCGGCGAGAACCAGACCAAACTATGTCACGCGAGGTCATCACCGTGGCATTTTGGCGCGATGTAGCCGGATGGTGGCGCTCCGGCGTCGAAATCGGTATGTATCCGTGTCTACGCCGCCTCGTCGGCCTCGGCGCGTCGGGCGGCGAGCAGACTCGCCACGGTGGTCACGAGCAGGATTCCTCCGATGATCCCCATCGAGAGGCCGATCGGCACCTCGGGCACCGATTTCAGCGGCTGGCCGTCGTTGATGAACGGCAGCGTGTTCGTGTGCAGCGCTTCGAGGATCAGTTTCACGCCGATGAACGCGAGAATGAGCGCGAGCCCGTAGGAGAGATAGACGAGCCGGCGCAGCAGCCCGCCGAGCAGGAAATAGAGCTGCCGCAGACCCATCAGGGCGAACACGTTGGCCGTGAACACGATGTACGGCTCTCTGGTGAGCCCGAAGATGGCCGGAATCGAGTCGACCGCGAACAGCAGGTCGGCCGTGGACATCGCGATCACCACGAAGAACATCGGCGTGACGAGCCGCTTTCCGTTCTCGATTACCGACAGCTTCACGCCGTTGTAGTCGGACGTGGCGTTCATGTGCCGGGTGGCCCACCGGATCGCCGGGTTGTCGCCCGCGTCGGCATCCTCGGATTCGGTATGCGGTTTCGCCATTCGAATCGCGGTGATCAGCAGGATGAGGCCGAAGATGTAGAAGATCCAGGAGAACAGCGCGATGAATCCGGCGCCGAGCGCGATCATTATCCCGCGCAGCAGCAGGGCGATGATGATGCCGATGAGCAGGGCCGTCTGCTGGTACTCCTTCGGCACCTTGAATCTGCTCATGATGATGAGAAAAATGAACAGGTTGTCCACCGAGAGGCTGTACTCGGTCACCCATCCGGCGAAGAACTCACCGGCGTATCGAGAACCTGCTATCGAGCCGACCATGATTCCGAATATGACCGCGAGCCCGATGTAGAAGGAGATCGCGAGCACGCATTCCTTGGTGGACGGCACGTGCGGCCGCCTGCCGAGGATGAACACGTCGAAGGCGAGGAACGCGCCGAGAATCGCCGCGGTAATGACCCAGGTCCACACACCGACACCCATGGGGATCAGTCTCCTGGGGCGCGCTCCGTCTGGCCAGCCGACGCGATCCCCGGGCCGGGCAGGATGTCGATGTCGGTGGCGCGCATCGGCTTGTCGCACACCGAACAACGCAGCTCGACGTGGCTGATCTCGCCGCACGCGTGGTGCCGGTACAACACCGGCGGGCCGGCCTCGCCCGCCGTGAAGCGATCACCCCAGCGCACCATCACCAGCAGCAGGTCGCACAGCTCGGTGCCTTTCGCGGTGAGCACGTACTCGTGCCGCGGCGGGCGGCTGGAGTACTCACGGCGCTCCAGCACGCCGTTCTCGACCAGCCATCTCAGCCGCTCGGCGAGCACCTTGCGGGAGATCCCGAGGTCCTGCTGGATCTGCTCGAAGCGGGAGATGCCCACGTAGACGTCCCGCAGGATCAGCGGGGACCACGGCTCGCCGATGACATCGAGCGTGCGGGCGATCGAGCACGCCATGTCGCCGAACCGGGTGCGCTGCATGCGCGAATCCTACGCGAGATGGTTCCCTCAAGGAATGCACTCTGCTAGATTCGTTCCCTGAAGGAACTGACCTTCGTCCGAGGAGGTGTACCGATGAACCGCCTGCCTGTCGTGTCCGCGCAGGAATGGCAAACCGCACGGGAAGCGTTGCTGGTCAAGGAGAAGGAGCACACCAGAGCGCTCGACGCGCTGGCCGCGGAACGTCGCAGGCTGCCGATGGTCGCGCTGGACACCGGCCACGAGTTCACCGCGCCGGACGGCGGCACGGCGAGCCTCACCGACCTGTTCGACGGTCGCCGCCAGCTGGTGATCTACCACTTCATGCTGGCGCCGGGGCAGGACTGGACGTGCGGCGGGTGCGCGTCGTTCACCGACAACATCGGCGATCAGTCGCACCTCAACGCGCGTGACACCACCCTGATCCTGATGTCACCCGCGCCGCAGGACGAGATCGAGGTGCTGCGCCGGCGGTATGGCTGGACCGTGCCCTGGTACTCGACTTGCGACGACGGTTTCTACGGCGAGCTCGGCCTCGGCGACGGCTTCGCGCTGACCGTGTTGCTGCGCGACGGCGACGAGGTGTTCCGCACGTACGGCACCACCGGACGCGGAGTCGACCGGCTCCGGCTGGACTTCAACCTGCTCGACATGACGCCGTACGGCCGGCAGGAGGAATGGGAGGACTCACCGGACGGCTGGCCGCAGACGCCCACCATGCAGTGGCTCCTCCCCCGCGACCAGTACTAATCAGTACTAACAGGGCACCACGTCGTCCGGCAGCGGTCCGGACGCGCGCAGCGCGGCGAGCACCATCGTCTGCACGTGCGGGTTGGCCGGTTCCTGTTGGTGTGTAACGGGTTCCGCCTCGCACACCCGGCGCGGCGCGTGCGGCCCCTCGACCAGGTACCGGTGGTTCGGGTCGGCGAAGATGTCGTCGGTCTTGCCGGCGATCGCGGCCGGGCCGATGAACACGTTGGCCGTGCTCTCCCCCGCCACGAACGGGTTACCGGCCCACGCCTCCTCGTTGATCCCGATCGAGGTGTACGAGACGCCGGGCCGCGCCTCCGGATCGTTGACGTACCCCAGGAACCTGCCGCCGTCCAGTTTCAGGATCTCCGGGCACGCCGGGAGCAGCGGCACGCAGCCGATCAGGGTCAGCGGCGAGCTGTTCGCGTCGATGCCGTGGTTCGGGCCGCCGAGGCTGATCACGTCGTCCACCCTCGCGGCGTTGCCCGAACCCTTGAGGTAGGACCGCGTGATCGGCGCGCCCAGGCTGTGCGCGATCACGTGCACCTTGTCCGCGCCCGTCGCGTGCTGGACGCCGCGCACGAACACGTCGAGCTGTGTGGTGCTCGGCGCGACGCGCACGGTCAGGTCGAGCGCGGGATCGTCGTAGTTGGGTGCCGCGTGGTACATCGACAGGAACCAGTTGTGGTTCAACGCGAAGACGCAGTGACCGTCCTCGGTGAGCTTGCGGGTCAGCTCGGCGAACGGGCCGGGGTCGGCCGGGACGCCGGGCACGCCCGTCGCGCCGTGCACGAAGATCACCGGGCGCCCGCCGTCGCGCGGCTTGCAGGCCCAGTCGTTGGCACCCTGGACAGGGGCGACCAGGCCGCGGGCCGCCTTCTCGGCACGCTCACCGTGCGTGTCGGCCATCGCGGGCGTACTGGTCACCAGTGCTGCCGTGACGGCGGCGGTCACGGCCGCCAGCGCGACTCTCTTCAGCATCCCCGACTCCGATCGTGAACCCACCGCGCACCACCGTATCGATTACGAACACCACTGTCCACCAATGGTGCACAGCGCGGGACTCACCGGTGCGGAGCGCGGGACTCGCGAGGTCAGGCGTCGAGGACGTCCAGGAGGCGGGCCACCTCGGCGGCGACGGCGTCGCGGCCGGGGCGCAGGTACTTGCGGGTGTCCACGACCTCGGGGTTGGCCGCCAGGTAGTCGCGCACCGCGAGGGTGAACGCCTTGTTCAAGTGCGTCGCGATGTTCACCTTCGTCATGCCGGCGTGCACCGAACGGGTGAGATCGGCGTCCGGCACGCCCGACGAGCCGTGCAGCACCAGTGGCACCGGCAACGCGTCACGCAGCTTGGTGATCAGCTCGAAGTCGACCGACGCGTCCCTGGTGAGCATCGCGTGCGAGGTGCCGACCGCCACGGCCAGCGCGTCAACACCCGTGGAGTCCACATAGGACAGTGCCTCGGCCGGGTCGGTGCGCGCGCCCGGCGCGTGCACCCCGTCCTTGCCGCCCACCTCGCCCAGCTCGGCCTCGACGTACACGCCGGCCGCCCGGCACTCGCGCACCACGTCGGCCGTCGAGCGCACGTTGTCCTCATACGACATCGTGGACGCGTCGTACATGACCGACCCGAATCCGAGCTGGACCGCTTGGCGCACAAGGGAAAGGTCGGTCGCGTGATCGAGGTGCACGGCGGTCGGCGCGGTCGAGGCGCGCGCGACGGCGAGTGTGGCCAGCCCGATCGGCTCCAGCGCGCCGTGGTAGCGCACCGCGTTCTCGCTGATCTGCAGGATCACCGGTGCGCCGGCCCGCTCCGCACCGGCGACCAGTGCCTCGGCGTGTTCGAGCTGGATGACGTTGAACGCGCCGACGCCCTTGCCGGCCGCCGCGGCCGGCCCCACGATGTCAGCTGTCGGTGTGAGCGGCACTGAGTTCCTCCAGGTGAACGGTCGGTCGAATCCCCCGGCGCGCCTCGACGTCGATCTCGCCGGCGACCGGGGCGAGCACGGCGGCGGCGGACACGGCGGTCGCCTCGGCGAGCACGTCCGGCCACGCCTCCCCCCGCCGCAGGCCGGCGGCGAGCGCGGCCACGCAGGCGTCTCCCGCGCCGGTCGGGTTGCCGCGCAACGGTTCCGGCACCCGGGCAAGCCACGAACCGTCCACTGTGGACAGCAGCAACCCGTTGCCGCCGAGCGACGCGGCCACCGCCCCGGCACCGGCCGTGCGCAGCGCCCCGGCTGCGGCCAGGTGATCCGTCTCGCCGGTCACCTCGAACAACTCCACCGCGTTCGGCTTCACCAAATCCGGGCGCGCGGCGACGGCGGCCCGCAGCGGGTCACCCGATGTGTCCACAATGGACAGAACACCGTGCTCGCGAGCCAGCCGCACCAGCACCGCGTACGCGTCGCCGGCGAGCCCTGGCGGCAGGCTGCCGGACAGCACGACCACGTCGGCGTCGGCCAGCAGCTGCGCGTACCGGGTCAGGAACGCCGCCCACTCCTCCGGCGAGACCACCGGACCGGGCTCGTTCAGCACGGTCGCGTCACCGTCCGCAGTGGACACCACGGCGACCGTGCGCCGGGTCTCGCCGGCCACCGGCACCAGCGCGTCGATCACCTCGACGAGATCGGCACGGACGGCCGAACCCGTTGCCCCGCCGGCGAATCCGGTCACCACGGCGGTCTCGCCGAGCCGCCGCAGCACCCGCGCGACGTTGATCCCTTTGCCACCGGCGCGCGCGTGCACGGCATTCACCCGATGCGAGTGGTGCGGCACCAGGCGCGGCACCTCGTAGGTCACGTCCAGCGCCAGGTTCAGCGTCACGGTGAGGATCACCGGCGCACACCCTTCGGCGTCACGCCGACCTGCTCCCACCCCAGCAGCCCGGCGCCCATGTAGCCGGCGCGGTCGCCCAGCGCGGCCAGCACGACGTCCGGCCGGCGCTGGAAGGTCAGCCGCTTGAGCAGCGTCTCGCGCAGCGGGGCCAGCAGCACGTCGCCGGACTCGGCGAGCCCGCCGCCGATCACCACGACCTCCGGTCCGAGCACGGTGATCGCGATGACCAGCGCGTACGCGAGCGCCTCGATCGCCTCGGCCCACACCGCACGCGCGTCGCTGTCGTCGGCCATCCGCTCGACCACGTCGATCGCGCCGGTCACCCGCGATCCGCTGCGCGCGTTGTACCGGCGCGCCACGGCGGCGGCGGACGCGATCGTCTCCAGGCACCCCCGGTTGCCGCACCCGCACTTCGGCCCGCCGGGCTCGACCACGATGTGCCCGATCTCGCCGGCGTAGCCACCGGCCACGAACGGCTGGCCGTCCAGGAAGATCGCCGACGCGATGCCGGTACCGATCGGTACGAACAGCACGTTGCGCGCCTCCTTGGCGGCGCCGACGCGGAACTCGGCGAGCCCGCCGATACGCACGTCGTGCCCGACCGCGACCGGCAGGTGGGTGCTGGCCGCGACCAGCTCGCGCACGGCGAGGTTGCGCCAGCCGAGGTTGGCCGAGAACCGCACCAGCCCGAGGTCGTCGTCCACGATCCCGGGCACGGCGAGCCCGGCCGCGCGGACCCGAAAGCCCTGCTGGTCACCGACGGCCTGCAACTGCGCGACGACGTCGACCACCTGGTCCGGCCGGGCGATCCCGCCTCGGCGCTCGGTCGGCGTGCGCACCACGTTGGAGGTGCGCAATTCCCGGTCGACCAGTGCCGCCTTGAGGCCGGTACCGCCCAGATCCACGGCGACCACGCGGTCCAGGTTGGCCACGATGTGTACCTCCCGCGATGCCGCGCCAGCCTGTCGACGCGCAATCTTGTTCGTTACGGCCCAAAATAGTGCACTATGAAGCACCCTATGTGCGAGCGTGCTGTGCATACCGTGCGCGAAACTGTATGAAACAGCACCAAGGGTGCTCGTGTCAGCACGCAGGACGGAGATCAGCGTGGACCGTTATGAACGGCTCAGCGCGCTGCTGGAGATGCTCGGGCAGCGCGGCAAGGTCGATGTCGACGATCTCGCGGAGGAACTCGACGTGTCCGCCGCGACGATCCGGCGCGACCTCGACCACCTGGCCGAGCAGCAGTTGCTCACCCGCACCAGGGGCGGCGCGGTGGCCAACAACGTCGCCTACGACCTGCCGCTGCGGTACAAGACCGCCCGGCGTGCCTCGGAGAAGGAGCGCATCGCGCGGGCGGCGGCGAGCATGGTCGGCCGGGGCAGCGTGGTCGGCCTGTCCGGCGGCACCACGGCCACCGAGGTCGGCCGGACGCTGGCCACGCATCCCGACCTGAGCACCAAGGCGGACGGCCCCACGCTGACCGTGGTCACCAACGCGCTGAACATCGCCAACGAGCTGGCGGTCCGGCCGCACGTGAAGATCGTGGTCACCGGCGGGGTGGCGCGGCCGCAGTCCTTCGAGCTGACCGGCCCGCTCGGCACCCGCATCCTCACCGAGATCACGCTGGACGTGGTGTTCCTCGGCGTGGACGCGATCGACCCGAACAACGGCGCCTACGCCCACCACGAGGGCGAGGCCAGCATCAACCGGCTGATGGCCGACCGGTCGAAGAAGGTGGTGATCGTCGCGGACAGCACCAAGCTGGGCGCCACCGCGTTCGCGCAGATCTGCCCGGTGTCCCAGCTGGACACGCTGATCACCGACTCGGCCGCGTCCTCGCCACTGGTCCAGGCGTTCGAGGCAGAGGGTGTGGAGGTAATTACGGTCTAGACCATTGCATGCTTGTGCAACTTTTTGCTAGAAATAACGCATAAACGTGCAACTACGTCCTGTGGTGGAGAACGCATGTCCTACGTCGATCAGGAGATCGCGAGCCAGCCGGAGTGCTGGCGGCGCGCGGCCGAGGTGGTGGCCACCGGCGCGGCCGGCGAGCTGCCCCAGGCCGGCGAGCGAGTCGCGGTGATCGGCTGCGGTACCTCGCTCTACATCGCCCAGAGCTACGCCGTGCTGCGCGAGCGCGCCGGCCAGGGCGAGACCGACGCGTGGGCCGCCTCGGAGTTCCCGACCGGCCGCGGCTACGACCGGGTCGTCGCGATCACCCGCTCCGGCACCACCACCGAGGTGCTCGACGCGCTGCGGAACACGCCCGCCCGGACCGTCGCGATCACCGCGGACGGCACCACACCGGTCAAGGACGCCGCCGACGCGCTGATCGTGCTCGACTTCGCCGACGAGCGCTCGGTGGTCCAGACCCGGTTCGCCACCACCACGCTCACGCTGCTCCGCGCGCACCTCGGCGATGACGTGGAACCCTTGTGCGCCAAGGCATTCGAGCTGCTCACCCAGCCGCTGCCGGACGACGCGGTGAACCGCACGCAGTTCACCTTCCTCGGCGCCGGCGCGACCGTGGGCCTGGCCAACGAGGCCGCGCTCAAGCTCCGCGAGGCCGCCCAGGCGTGGACCGAGTCCTACCCCGGCATGGAGTACCGGCACGGCCCGATCTCCATCACCGACGAGCGCTCGCTGGTGTGGGTGTTCGGCCCGGCGCCGGCCGGGCTGGTCGACGAGGTGAAGGCCACCGGCGCCGCCGTGCGGGCCACGGACAACGACGCGCAGGTCGAACTGGTGCTGGCGCAGCGGCTGGCCGTCGAACTCGCCCGCGCCCGCGGGCTGGATCCCGACCACCCGCGCAATCTCGAGCGTTCCGTGATCCTCAACTGACCCCCGTTTTGCGATAGCGTGCGAGCGCATCGCCGCAGAAGGGACCCGATATGGCAGCCGTGACATTCGAGGGAACGAGCCGCTACTACGCGGGCGTCGACCGGCCCGCCGTGGACAGCCTCGATCTCGAGGTCGCCGATGGCGAGTTCCTCGTGCTCGTCGGCCCGTCCGGCTGCGGAAAGTCGACAACGCTGCGCATGCTCGCCGGCCTTGAGCCGGTGGACGCCGGCCAGGTGTCGATCGGTGAGCGGGACGTGACAAACCTGCCGCCCAAGGACCGGGACATCGCCATGGTGTTCCAGAACTACGCGCTCTACCCGCACATGACGGTGGCCGACAACATCGGCTTCCACCTCAAGATCAAGCGCGTGCCGAAGGCCGAGCGGATGGAGCGGGTGCGCGAGGCGGCGAAGCTGCTCGACCTCACCGAGTACCTGGATCGCAAGCCCGCCAAGCTTTCCGGCGGCCAGCGGCAGCGCGTGGCGATGGGCCGCGCGATCGTCCGCGAGCCGCAGGTGTTCTGCATGGACGAGCCACTGTCCAACTTGGACGCGAAGCTGCGAGTGCAGACCCGCACCCAGATCGCGTCGCTGCAGCGGCGGCTCGGCGTCACCACGATCTACGTGACACACGACCAGGTCGAGGCGATGACCATGGGCGACCGCGTAGCGGTGCTCAAGGAGGGCCTGCTGCAGCAGTGCGACACCCCGGTCGGCCTGTTCGCCAAGCCGGCCAACCTGTTCGTCGCCGGGTTCATCGGCTCGCCGGCCATGAACCTGTTGCGCGCCAAGGTGGACGGCGACGGCGCGCGGATCAACGGGCACACCGTCGGGCTCACCCCGGCCCAGCGGTCGGCGCTGACCAGCGACAAGATCGTGATCGGCATCCGGCCCGAGGGCTGGGAGGTCACAACCGAGGACAACGGCATCTCGGCGACCGTCGAGGTTGTCGAGGAGCTGGGCAGCGACCAGTACCTGTACTGCTCGGCGACCGAGCCGGTGCTCATCGACCCGACGGAGATCGCCGAGGAGACCGCGGACGAGGCCGAGGCGCCGCACTCGCTCACCGTGCGCACGCCGGGCATGTCGCCGGCCCAGCGCGGCGACAAGATCGGGCTGATCCCGAAGACCGGCGCGGTGCACCTGTTCGACCCGGAGACCGGCGCCCGCCTCCCCGGCTAACCCGCCCCCACGTTTGTGGGTCTTCAAGACCCACAAACCCCCGGTCCGTGGTGTCCGCAACGACGGCAAACCCGCCCGCGGCACCTTGGCCAATCCATGAACAGCCGTGTCAGGACGCTGCTAGCGTCTGCCGACATGGCGGCTGACGTGCGTGAAGTGCTGGCCGAGCTGGACGAACAGCTCGGCGAACGGCGGCACACCGGCGAGTCGTCGGACCGTGCCGCCACCGCCGTGGTCGACGGGCGCGGCACCCTGGTGACGCTGTCGCTGTCCGAGGACGTGCTGCGCGGGCCGCACCCCGAATCGCTCGGCACGGCGATCGTGCGTGCCGTGCACGCCGCCCGCGAGTCGGCCGGCGCGGCGTACGACACCTCTCTCCGGGAAACCTTCGCCGATGAGCCGCCACCACCCGCCGACGAGGACTTCTCGCAGCGCAGCCACGTCCGTCCCGAGGAGTCCTGGTGAGCTTCGAGGACGAGGCGTACGCGCTGACCGCCGAGATCAAGGCCAACATCGAGCGGGCCGAGCAGGCCCGCGACTCCGCCGTCGCGCGCCGGTTCGAGCAGAAGATCACCGGCGGCATCGGCACCGTGATCGTGGACGGCGCCGGGCTGCTGCTCGACGTACGGCTGGATCAGCAGGCGATCACCTACATGAGCGCGCGGGCCGTCGGCGACGCGGTGCTGCGCGCGATCACCGAGGCCGAACGGCGGTCGCGGGACAACTACCGAGACACACTCGCGGCCGCGCGCCGCGAGGTCACCGTCTGAGGCGAGGGGGACGGGCGTGCCAGAGGGATTCGAGGTCAGACCGGGAGAGGTCGCGGGTGCCGGGCGCACCGCGTGCGACCTCGCCGAGGCGTTGCGCACCGCGCGAACCACGTGGAACGGCGCGACCAAGGACGGTGGCGCGTGCGGGCTGAGCGTGGCCCGGAACGCGTACACCGGCATGCACGACACCTGGTTCGACGAGATCGGCGTGCACATCACGCTGCTGGAGCAGCTCTGCAAGGAGTTGCGCGCGTCCGCGAACACCTACGGCGGCATCGACACGGCCGTCGGCGACGCCTTCGGCAGGCGAGGCGGCCATGTCCAGTGACGACTACGTGCAGGTCGGCACGCTGATCCGGCGCCTGCAGAACATCGGCAGCCTGCTCAACCCGCTCAACGTGGTGGACCACGTGCGCACCCTGATCGGCGTGCTGTCCCCGCCGCCGGGCAATCCCGAATCGCTGGACTCGATGGCCAGGGCGTACACCGCCGCCGCCAACGCGATCAAGCCGATCGGCGCGGACGTGGCCAAGCTCGGCACCTCCAAGCTCCCCGAGGCGTGGAAGGGCGGCGCCGCGCAGGAGGCGACCAAGGTGATCGCGGCGACGGCGCACGCGGTGGACCGCACGGTGCCCGCGTTCACCACGGCGTCCACCGCGCTGACCACGCTGGCCACCTCGATCCGCGATCAGCAGAAGAAGTACAAGGACCTGATCAAGGAGCTGGGCGACGCGGCGCACGACGCGACCAGCATCGGCGGCCTGCCCATCCCGGACCCGGTCGGCATGGGCAAGCTGGTCGGCAAGGTCGGCACGGTGATCAACGGCCTGATCGAGGTGTACACGGCCAGCCTGAACGCGGCCGACGCGGCGGCCGCGTCGTTCGCCGACGTGAAGGGGCAGGCGCTGGCCGCGGCGGCGGTCAAGGGCGGGCTCGCCGCGGACGACGCCGTGGTGCTCGCCGATATGAAGATCAAGACGCTGAACGGCGACGGGTTCGACGACGGCCTGCTGAACACCGCGCAGCTCAAGCGGGCCGGCGAGAAGCTGGCTGCGCTCAGCCCCGAGGACCGCGCGAAGTTCCAGGGTCTGCTGGACAACGCGAAGACGGACACCCAGCGCGCCTGGCTGATGAAGGCACTGGCCGCCGGGCACGGCGTGGACAAGCTCGGCCCGTTCGCGGACAAGATCCGCGACAAGGACGACAAGTGGCTCGACGAGCACCTGTCGCTGATCGACCGCGGCGGGACCGGCGAGCAGTACCGGGGCAACACCACGCTCGTCGAGCAGCTCGATCCGACCACCTGCGGGTCGACCGCGCTGATCATGGCGAAGGCGGAGAACGACCCGCTCTACGCGCTGGGGCTGACCGAGGGCGACTTCCACAAGAACTTCGAGGCCGAGCAGAAGAAGGTGCACGACAACACGAACACGCTGTGGCCGGAGGCGGCCGGCACCTCGCCGTGGGGCATGACCGACTGGATGAACAAGAACGCGGGCAACGGCGTGGAGTACGAGTACCGCTGGGCCGACGACACCAACCAGCGCGACATCAGCCCGACCATGCGCGACGTGTCCAGCGCGGTGGACAACGGCCACCAGGTACCGCTGCTGGTGGGCGACAACGAGCCGAGGCACTACGTACTGGCCGTCGGCCACTCCGGCGACCAGATCATGATCTACGACCCCAGTTCCGGTGAGACCAAGCCGATCCCGAGGAGCGATTTCCTGGACGGCAAGCTCGGCGACAACACCGGCGGCTTCAAGCACGTGCAGGGAGCCGTACTACCGAAGGGCTGAGACGTATCTGGACGCCTCCGCGCTGCTCTTTTCCTACGAGCGTGTTCGCCCGTGCGGAGGACGGTGGTCGCGGTGGTTCGACTGATCAGATACGCCAGCGTTCTGGCCTGCTGCCTGCTCGCGGCCGGCTGTGGCGGCGACGACGCGCCTCCATACGATTCACCGTCCACACTGGACGGTGGGAACGGCGGCGGTTCGGGCGGCACCACGCGGGGGAACCAGGGCAAGGGGCCGCCTGGCGCGCCGCTGAACCTCGATCCGGCGTTCCAGACCGGCTCGCCGCTGGACGAGAGTTCGATCCGCTCGGAGTTGCGCCGGCTGTGTCGCGCCGCCGGTGCGAAGGCGGACTGCGTCAAGCTGGAGATCAGCTTCCAGAGCCGGACGCCGGGTGACTGCGAGATCGTCCGGCACTCGCCGACCGACGTCCGGGTCGGCGGGGTGGTCACGTTCGTCGTCAAGAACCCTTGCGACACAGGCGGTTCCGGGGAGACGACCACGACGACGAGGCGGACCACGACCACCACGACCACCGAATCCGAGTGACCGTGCGCAGGACCGCGCTGCGTCCGCCCGGCCGACTGTCCACTCGGGACAGTCGGAACGGTCGGACGCCGGACGGGGTGGACGAGCCGGAGGGCTCCGAGCCGTCCCGCGCGCTGCGGGTGCTCCGCACGGTGGCCGCGCCGACGACGTTGCTCGCCGCGCTGCTGTACTTCTTCGGACAGCAGCAGGCGCACCACTTCTTCCGCTACTTCGGCGTGCACCACTCCGTTATGGGACTGTCCACAGAGGACTATCTGCTGCGCAGCATCGACGGCCTGTACCCGCCGATGACCGCCGTCGCGATCGCCACGCTGGCCGGGCTGTGGGGTTACCGGCTGTTGCGCCCCCGGCTGAGCGATTACGCGTGGCTGGTGCTGCTGCGCGTGCTCGCCCCGATCGCGGCGGTCGGCGGCCTGGCGCTGATCGTCTTCGCGGTGATCGCGGTGCTCGATCCGGCGCCGTTCATCGAGTTCGTCGCCATCCCCGGGCTGTGTCTGACGATCGGCGTGCTGCTGCTCGCCTCGGTGGCACGGCTGCGCGCGTCGATCACCGAGTCGCGGCGCGACAGCAGGCCCCGCGGCTCCCCGCCGGCGGCCGTCGCGGAGTGGACGGCGACGTTCGTGCTGGTCAGCCTGGGCCTGTTCTGGGCGGTCGGGGACTACTCGGCGGCGGTCGGCAAGGGCAGAGGTCAGGCGTTCGAGGCGAATCTGTCCCGGATGGCCGGCGCGACCGTGTACAGCAAGGACGACCTGCGCCTGGCCGGTGTGCCACGAGTCCACTGCCAGGGCGCGGAGGCGGCGTACCGGTTCCGGTACGACGGCCTCACGCTGGTGATCCAGTCCGGCGGCAAGTACTTCCTGCTCCCCCGCGACTGGACGCCGCGGGCCCGCGCCGTGGTCGTCCCGACCGCCGACTCGCTGCGCCTGGAGTTCACCGCGCCCGCGACCGCGCCGCCCCCGACCTGCTGAACCATCGGCGGTTGGGAAGGCGTGGAGCCGGGCGAACTCCGAGCGCGACTTCCACTGGGCTGCCGAACGATCGGTATGCCGCGATCCGGAAATCCCAACTGCGCATTGTGCCCTTGGTCCATTCGAAAGAGCATTGTGTTACCGCCGAACAATGTGTGCGGTTTTCGGCTGGCTTTATTTCTCACGGCTGACTTCATATCGACTTCTGGCGAAGGACCCGGAAACGCACACCGGAGCGCGGTGTCCGTGATGCCGAGATCGTGCGCGGCTGACAATTTCGATATTTGGTACAGACGTGGCCCGCGCGGGCGGTGTTAGCCTCGCCCACATGGTCTTGCGGAATGTACGGGGAATGGCCATGCGTAGTATCCGTGCGGGTGTGCTCGCGATCGTGGTCGCCCTGCTGGCCGTCCTGCTCGGCACCCCCAGCGCCTCGGCCCGGCCCGCCGATCAGCACAGCGATCAGCGGCCGGGTGAGGTGCAGAGCGTGACGCCGCTGCCGCATGATCAATGGCTGCCCGGCACCGGCGATGCGAAACGGGTCGCCTACTGGTCCACCGGGCTCGGCGATCGCCCCACCCCGGTGACCGGGGCGGTGTATCTGCCGCAAGGCGCCCCACCCGCCGGAGGCTGGCCGGTGATCTCCCGGGCACACGGCACCGTCGGCCTCGGCGACGCGTGCGCGCCCTCCACCGCGTTCCCCAACCCCGACGGCAACTACGAGTACCTGGGCAAGTGGCTCGCCCAGGGCTACGCGATCGTGACCAGCGACTACGCCGGAATCGGCACCCCCGGTGTGCACCCGTACCTGGACGGGAAAGTCGCGGCATACGGCGTGATCGACATGGTCCGCGCCGCGCGGACCGTCGTCCCCACACTGTCCGCGCGCTGGGCCACGCTCGGCAACTCCCAAGGCGGGCACACCGCCCTGTTCACCGCGAACCTGGCCACCAAATACGCGCCGGAACTGGACTTCCGCGGCGCCGTCGCACACGGCCCGCCGTCCAACCTCGCCGGGCTGGTGTCCATCCTCGGCCCGTCGATCCCACCCTCCCTGCTGAACCCGGGGATGAAGTCGCTCATCACCTACATCCTCGCCGGGCTGCACGCGGCACGGCCCGACTTCGACCTGGCCTCCTACCTCACCCCGCTGGGCAAACAGGTCGTCGCCGACGCGGAGGTGCTCTGCAACGACGACATGCGCGAACGGATGGAAGGAATCGGGCTCGGCGAGCTGTTCACCCGGCAGCTCGGCCCGGAATTCGAACAGGCCTGGGGTTCGATCTTCAACGTGCCCACCAGCGGCTACGACCGGCCGATCTTCATCGCCCAGGGCACCGACGACAAGACCGTGTTCCCGTTCCTGACCCAGCAGCTCGTCGACGACCTCGCCGCCCACCAGCAGCCCTACACCTACCGCACCTACCCCGTCGACCACATGGGCGCCCTCGAAGCCGCACTGCCCGACACCACACAGTTCCTGCGCCAACTGTTCGCCCCCGCAGCCGCACAACACCGCTGAACCATCAGGGAACACGCCGTCGCCGGCGTTCAGCGACGGTTCGCGGTTCGATCGAACGCCACCTCGGCGGCTGAGCTGCTGTGCGTGCAGACCGGCAAGACCCTGCAGGACCCGACGCGCTTCAAGTTCGGCGGCGACGGCTACTACTTCACGCCGCCCGCGGTGAGGCCGGCGACCAGGTGCTTCTCGATCATCGAGAACAGGATCACCACCGGCAGGATGCCGATCAGCGAGACGCCGAAGACGTACTGCCACGCCGAGTCGTACTGGCCGACGAACTTGGTCAGCGCGACGGTCAGCGGCTGGTTCGTGTCGGTCGGCAGCAGGATCAGGCTCGCCGCGAACTCGTTCCAGCACGCGATGAACGTGAAGATCACCGTGGTGACGATGCCCGGCCAGACCAGCGGCAGCATCACCCGCCGCATGGACTGGGTGCGCGTACACCCGTCCAGCCACGCCGCCTCCTCGATCTCCTTGGGCACGCCGCGGAAGAAGCTGTGCATGATCCACACCGCGAAGGACAGGTTGAACGCCGCGTTCACCAGGATCATCGAGAACAGCGTGTCGTTGAGCCCGAGCGTCACGAACTCGCGGAACAGGCCGGACGCCAGCACGGTCGGCTGGAGCATCTGGGTGATCAGCACCAGCAGCAGGAACGGCATCTTCAACCGGAAGTTGTGCCGGGCGGTGAAGTACGCCGCCGGCAGCGCGGCGAGCAACGCCAACGCCGTGCCGCCGAGGGAGATGACCACCGTGGAGAGCAGGTTGCTCCCCAGTGGCGTCTCCGGCGTGTTCCACATGTTGACGTAGTTCTCCGGGTGCCACTCCTGGGGCAGGTATGTCGGCGGCACCTGGAGGATCTCCGGCCGCGATTTCAGCGACCCGATCAACATCACGATGTACGGGAACAGGAACACCAGCGCGACGATCACGCCGACAGCCGTGAGCTCCCAACGCTTTCGCTGGCCGCGTCCGCGCTTCGGCGGGCGCGGAGCGTCCACAGTGGACGGAAGGCGCTCGGTAAGAGTGGTCACCGGTCAGTCCTCCCGCATCGGGCGCACGACCCGGAGGTAGACGCCGATCACGACAAGCACCACGAGGAAGTTGATCACGCTCAACGCGCTCGCGGTGTCGATCTGCCGGTCGGCCTGGATGATCTTGAAGGTCAGTGTGGTCGTGGTGTCCGCGTCGTAGCCGGGGATCGCGCCGGTCATCGTGCGCAGGATCGGCAGCGAGTTGAACACGTTGATGACGTTGATGATCGTCGCCACGGCCAGCGCCGGCCGCAGCATCGGAAACACCACCTGCCAGTACGTCTGGGTGCGGCTGGCGCCGTCGATCTGCGCCGCCTCGAGCGTGTCGTCGGAGATCGTCTGCAACCCGGAGAGGATCACGAACGTGGTGAACGGGACCGACACGAACACCGCGACGGCCGCGGCGGAGAAGAATCCGGCGGTGGCGTTCTTCAGGAAGCCGTACGGCTCGCTGATCAGCCCGACGTCGGTGAGCAGCCGGTTGATGATCCCGTAGAACGGGTCGAGGCCGTACACGAAGATCGTCGAGGTCATCACGACCGACGCGGCCCACGGCACGATGATCACCAGCCGGACGACCCGCCGCCCGGGGAAGCGCTTGTTCAGGAACTGCGCGAGTACCATGGAGAGCGCGATGCTCACCGCGACCACCCCGACCACCCACACCCCGGTGTTCAGGAACACCTTCGGCAGGTGCGCCAGGTTGAACACGGCCTCGTAGTTGGTCCAGCCCGCCCAGCCGCGATCGGTGCCGAAGCGGGTGATGTCCCGGAACGACGTGTAGATCATGTAGCCGGCCGGGTAGATCACCACGCCGCCGATGAGGATCAGCGCCGGTGCCAGCCAGGGCAACGCCTGCAGCGTCGTCTCCCGGCGGGCCTTTCGCTTTCGCGGCTTCACGTCCACAGTGGACGGAGCGTCGCTCACCTCGAATCTCCTTACACGCCAAAGGCTTCGGTCCCCGACAGCTGCCGGGGACCGAAACCGTCGATGGTCAGCCGCCGGAGTCAGCCTTCTGCTGAATCTCCTTGAGCACGTCACCAGCGGACTTCGTCTCGATCTGCCCGACCAGCGACTTGAAGGCGCCAGAGGTAGAACCCCAGGCCGCGAGGCTGGCGGGGTAGAACTTCGCGGCCGGAACCGCGTCGAGGAAGGTTTTCAGTTCCGGTTTCGCGGCCACCGCGGCACCGCCGGACTTGGTCGCCGGGATGAAGCCCTCGTTGTCGTTGAACTTGACGTAGTTGTCCTTCTGATAGAAGAAGTCCAAGAACTTGCGGATCGCGTCCTTCTTGTCCTGATCCTTCTTGAAGGCCACGAAATAGTCAGCGACGCCGAGCGTGACCGGCTTGCCGTCCTTGGTCGGGCTCGGCGCGATGCCGTACTGCAGCGCCGGGTTCTTCTCCTTGATCTGACCGACGACCGGCGGAAGGCCGGTGATCATGCCGATCTTTCCTTGAATGAACACGTTGATCAGCGGCGTGCGGTTGGTCGCGCCGGGGTTGGCCTGCGTCGCCTTCTCGCTGACCATCCGCTTCATGAACGTGAGCGCCTCGGTCGCCTGCGGCGTGTTCACCGTGATCTTCGAACCGTCCGACCAGGACGCGCCGGCGCCGTAGGCCCAGATCGAGGTCTCGCCCTGCGCTTCCTCGCTGCCCAAGGGCATGCCGTAGCCACCGGCTACATCGCCGCCCAGGGCCTTGATCTTCTTGGCCGCGTCGAGCAACTCGTCCCAGGTCTTCGGCGGCGACTGGATACCAGCCTTGGCGAACAGGTCCTTGTTGTAGAACAGCGCGCGGGTCGAAGCGACGGTGGGCACGCCATAAGCGGTGCCGTCGATCTTCGCGCTGTCCACGAACGAGGAGACGATGTCGCTCATCGTGGCGGGCGAGACGATCTCGTCGGCCTTGTAGAGCAGGTCTTCCTTGCCGTAGGCGGGGCCGGCCGAGTCGAGTTCGAGGATGTCGGGCTGCTTCTTCCCCTGAACCTTGGTGTCCAACACCTTGTAGATGTCGTCCCAGCTCTGGACCTCGAGCTTGACCTTGATGTTGGTGTTCTTCGCCTCGAAGTCCTTGATGAGCTGTTCCCAGTACGGCTTGGTCTTGTCGCCGTAGGAGGGGACGAGCAGCTCCAGCTCGGTGGTGCCGCCCTCGCCGCTTCCGCTGTCGCTGCTCCCGCCGCACGCGGTGAGCGCGAGGGCGAGCGCGCTCATGATCGCCGTGGCGATCAAGGGGGCTTTCCTGAGTCGCCTCACTGTTTCTACCTTTCGCCAGGTCTGACTGTCTGGCTGGCCGAGCTTCGGCCGGCTGCGCAGTTTAGATCGATAACTCCCTGTTTCGATCACTTTCGAGCATTTCAGCAATCCTGCCTGCTGCCGCGTGACGCGTCAACCACGCAGCCAGCTTTGGTCTGGACCACAGCGGTGACAGTAGCGCTGGTCAGCAGCCGAACGTAACCGATCCGACGACACGATCGGGACACACGGGAATCACATGTGTTGCCCTACCGTTGACAGGAGGTACACCAACATGAGGAGGCCAGCTGTGGCAACGGTCGAACTGACCGCCGAGAACTTCGACGATGTCGTCGGTACCGAAGGCATGGTGCTGGTCGACTTCTGGGCGGCCTGGTGCGGCCCGTGCCGCCAGTTCGCGCCCGTGTACGAGCAGGCGTCGGAGACCCATGACGACATCGTGTTCGGCAAGGTCGACACCGAGGCGCAGCAGCAGCTGGCCGGCGCGTTCGGCATCTCGTCCATCCCCACCGTGATGGCGGTCCGGGACGGCGTCGTGCTCTACGCGCAGCCGGGTGCGCTGCCCGCGCCCGCACTGGAGGATCTGATCACGCAGGTGCGCGCGGTGGACATGAACGAGGTGCGCGCCAAGATCGCCGAGGCCCAGGCAGCAGACGGTGATCGCGCGCAGGAACGCGGCGAAAGCGCCTGACGACACAGCGAGAGTGCACGTGTTGGGCCCCACCATCCACACCGGATAGCGGGGCCCAACTCCGTCTGCTACGACTTTCGGTTACTGCCACTGGCAGGCACCGGTTCGGGCCGAGTTCAAAGAAGGCTGATGCCGTTGGCGATGAAAGGGATGCCGTAGTAAGCACCTAGCGGCAAAACAATCATATTACCGGTACAGTCGTGACCCTCCCAGAAAACATGGGCCGCCCCTGTCAGGTTCGCACCCGACCATGAGCCCGGGATTCGGAGACACTGCCCCAGCTGCAGCGCTGGCGTGACGACGGACAAAAGCCCCTCACCATTCATGCCGACCCAGCCACACACGTTCCCCTGCGGACAACCCTCCCAGCCTTGCGTTCCCACAGTGTTGCCGTCCAGTCGTGGCGAGGCAGCGGTGGCGGGTGCCGCAGTTGCGATCAATCCTGCGCTCACCACTACAGCACCTATCGCACCTACAATGCGATTTCGGATCCCCATTTCAAACATCCTTTCAGTCAGCAGACCTGTCGAGATACACCGCTAGCCGCTAGTTCGCCCAGAAGATCCACCGATCAAGAACACCGCCCCCGACATTGATACAATCGCTGGTCGCCCCTGGCGGCAATGCACTCCTGGCGGTTTCACACTCCGCCTCCGTACTGAAAGGGCCGACCCAGTGTCCCGCAACGGAAACCTGAGACTTGACACTCTTTCCCGATGCGGTATTGGCGGTTGTTTCGGCGCTTGCCGACGACGCGAAGACAGTTCCGATCAGTGCCATTCCGGCAGTCAGGACAGTAATCTTACGCAACATGAATGACTTCTCCATTTATTCGATAGATTAGTCTGCCGAGGATTTCACCCTCGAACTTCATGTCGATTCTTCACCGTGCGTATGTGATCGTCGTCCGGTCACGAACGTAAGTTCCCCGTACGCCTCGCGACGTATTCCCGGCAAGTCCGCACGCCTCGACGCAGCGGGCCACGTACGCCCGCCACGCCGGGCTGGTATCACCTGATTCCTAGGCGGGCCAAGGGATCTGGGGCGATCGGTAGAAGTCCACGCCCTGCTCCGTCCACTTTGGACCTTGCCGAGCCAGCCGCTGGCGGAACGACTCCCAGTCGTGCGTGCTCCACGCTGACCAGCCCAACTCCGCGTAGGCCGGCAGCCTCGGGAACGCCATGAACTCGATGTGGTCGATGTTCTCGAGCGTCTCCGACCAGAGCGGCGCTTCCAGCCCGATCACGGCCGACTCCGGCACACCCTGCATGTGCGTGCCGGGGTTCCAGCCGTAGGCGTCGGCCACCTCGATGTAGCCGGCCCAGCTCAGCCCGAGCGGCGTGCTCGGGTCGTACTTCATGTCCATGTACGCCTTGTTCGCCGGCGACATGAGGATCTTGTTCCCGCGCTGCGCGGCCTCGGTGACCTCGGTGTTCGAGTTCGTCGTGCCCCAGTACTGAGGCAGCGCCGAGGTCGGCGGCGTGGCCTTGAGGAACTCGTGCCAGCCGGCCACCGTCTTGCCGTGCTTCGCCACGATCGGCATGACCCGCTCGATGAACTTGAGGTAGTCCGGCTCCGGCGTGGAGTGCGCCTCGTCCGAGCCGATGTGCAGGTAGGGCCCGGGGGTCAGCGCGGAGAGTTCACGCAGCACGTCGTCGATGAACGTGTAGGTGATCTCCTTGCCGATGCACAGCGAGCTGAACCCGACGTCGGTGCCGGTGTACAGCGGCGGCGCGACGCCATCGCAGTTCAGCTCGGCGTAGGAGGCCAGCGCCGCGTTCGTGTGCCCCGGCATGTCGATCTCCGGCACGACCGTGATCTGCCGCTCGGCCGCGTAGGCGACCAGCGCCTTGTAGTCCTCCTGCGTGTAGTACCCGCCGGGACCGCCACCGACCTCGGTACTGCCGCCGTAGGTGGCCAGCCGTGGCCAGCTCTTGATCTCGATCCGCCAGCCCTGGTCGTCGGCCAGGTGCAGGTGCAGGTGGTTGATCTTGTACTGCGAGATCAGGTCGATGTACCGCTTGACGTCGTCCACGGTGAAGAAATGCCGTGCCACGTCGAGCATCGCGCCCCGGTATCCGAACCTCGGCTCGTCGGTGATCGTACCGCCGGACACCCGCCAGCCGTGCCGGCGCGCGTCGGACTTGGTCGGCAACAACTGGCGCAGCGTCTGCACGCCGGCGAACAGGCCGCGGTCGGCGTTCGCGCGGAGCACGACACCGTGCTTGGTGACGTCGAGGTCGTAGGCCTCCGGTCCGCGCTTGCGGTCCAGGCCGCCGAGCACCAGGTTGATCCCGTGCTTGGGGTTGTGCTTCGGCGCCTCGATCCGCAGCTTGTGGCCGGTCGACGAGCCCAGCACGCCGACCAGGTAATCGGCGACACCCTTCGCCTCGCGCGGCGCGTGGATCGCGGTCCGGCCGGTGATCTCGTAGTCCGCGCGCGGGTTCGGCTGGGCCGAGACCGGTGCGGGGATGATCGAGGTCATCCTGGTGCTGGTCGGTTGTTCGGCCGCCGCCGGCGCCGCGAACAGCGTTCCGGCGACCACGGCCATCACTAACGCCGCGGGGGCGCGCCTGAATCGTGAGCCACTCATGGTTCTCCCAACGCCGACGGTGGGGCGCATAAGGTATAGACCAATTTGGCCGGCTCGACAATCGCCCGATCGGACCGCCTACGGACAGCGCTCCGCCAGCTTCACCACAGCGAAGTCGATTCGCGTGTCCTGGGTGAACGGCGTGCCGGCCGCGACGTTCTGCGCGCAGACCTTCCAGTTCGAGTCCAGGACCTGCTTGCGCTTCGCCCCGGTCGCGTCGTGCGAGAAGCTGATGAACACCGGGTTCCCGGCCGCGCGCTGCATCGCGTTCTGCGCCTCCTGCAACCCCCGCCCGACCAGGTTCGGCATCACCATCCGGACGGGCGCCGCGACCATGCCGGTCAACATCGCCGAGCCCGACTTCACCACGGCCGTGACCGTCGGGGTGGTGCTTGGCCCGCCGGGCGTGATAGTCGGCGATTCTTGTTGACCGCAGCCGGCGAGGGTCAGCGCACCGATGACCATGGCAGCACACAGTAGTCGTTTGTACACACCATGGTCATCGGGCGCGGCCCTCCCAGGGTTACCGCAGCGCCGCCGCCAATCGCCCACCGAGGCACCCCTTTTGCCGATTAGTCATAGTATGACTAGATTGGAACTATCCGGCAGAGAGGGAGTTCGATCATGACGTCAACGGACGCGCCACCGCGGCGCCCCGCCGTTCTGCGGGCCGCGGCGATCGCGCTGCTCGTGGGTACCGCGCTCTACGTGGTGCCGAGCGCGCTGCACGGCAACCCGCCGATCGATTCGGCGAGGGACACGCTCGAGTATGTACACCAGCGCCCGTCCTGGTGGTTGGTGCACCTGGTCAACATCGCCGCCGTGCTGCTCTGGGCGGGTGCGTTCACCGCGCTGATCCCGGTCGTCGCACCCGCGGCGCGCGCGCTCGGCCGAGTCCACGGTGTGGTCTTCACCGCCGCGGCAGCCGTGTTCGCTGTCTACTTCAGCATCCACGCGTTCGGCCTGACCACCGTCGTCGACCAGTACTTCGAGCAGGGTGCCGATCAGGCGGCCGTACTGGAGCGGGCGGAAACGGTGCTGGTATTGCTCGGGAGCACCGCGTTCATCGCACAGGCCATGCTCGGCGCGGCCATCGCGCTGACGGGCTTCGTGCTGTCCCGTTCAGTGGTCGTACCGGCATGGCTCGGCTGGGCCGGCGTTGTGCTCGGTGCGGGCTGGCTGACCGGCGCGGTCGCGGTGAACTTCGCGGTGGTCGTCCTGTTCACGGCGCTGACCTGGGCGTGGACCGCCGTCCTCGGTGTGCTGTTGCTCAAGACCGCTCGCCCGGTACCAGCGTCCGGGTGACCCGGGGGTTACCGAAGCGCCGCCGCCAATCGCTCACCGAGGTTGCGCTGTCCGAGCACGTTCGGGTGCACCGGCGTGGTGGGCGAGGCCGGCAACACCGGCTCCACCCAACGGGTACCCGGCGCCGTGCACGCGTCGTGGCCGGTGAGCGAGGTCGGATCGAACGCGACCACCTTGCCGCCGGTGTTGCGAGTCAGCGCGTCGGTCAACCGCTGCTGCACCACGTTCAGGTACGGCACGTCGCCGGCCGCGATCGGCATCGCCGGCCAGCAGCCCTTGGTGTCGGGCAGCAGGCGCAGGTAGCCGACAAGCAGGACGGTCGCGTTCGGCGCGCGCTCGGTGACACCGCGGACCACGGCGGCCACCTTCGGCGCGACCTCCTTCTCGATCTTGCCGAGGAACTGGTCGCTGCCGTCCGGATTGCGGTTCGCCTGCTGACACGGGTTGCCGAACGGGTTGGTCGCGCTGAGCAGCCCGCACTTTCCGAACGTGGACTCCAGCCCGAAGTCGTTGCCGCCGACGGTGAGCGTGACCAGGTCGACGTCCGGGTTCAGCGCGTCGAACTGCGGCGGGTTGGTGCCGAACAGCGGCGTCTGCTGCGGGGTGGTCATGTGCTCGGTCGTGGCGGAACCACAGCTGACGTCGGTCAACCTCGCCACGCCGAGCTTCGCGGCCAGCACGTGCGGGTAGTTGTCGCGGGACCGGAAGCAGCCGACCTTGTCCTCCACGGTCAGCAGCGACGCGATGGAGACATAGGAGTCGCCGAGCGCCACGTAATTCCGGTACTTCGGCGTCGCGGACGCGGTGCCGCCGGACAGCAGGCCGGCGGTGACGGCGGCAGCCACGGCGAAGATCGTTGCTTTGTGTCGCATGTGGACAGACCTCTGTTCTCGTTGTGGGGCAAGGGTTTCTACGCGGGCGCGTCGCCAACGGCGTTGATCACCGGAGCGAACAGCAGGTACAGCGCCGGCCCGGGTGAGCGCCAGGTGTGCTGCGCCATCACCCGCAGCTTGTCGTGGATCGCCACGGCGAGCTGGGCCTCGGTCTGGTTGCTCTCGTCGCACCAGAGCTTCAGTTTCGAGCCGAGGTTCGACCGGCTCTCCGCCTCGGTCAGCCGCGCGCCGTCGACCGTGATGCCCGGGTCCCAGGTGTCGTACATGAGCGGCGCCGGCACGTTGAACGGCGACGCCCAGCCGCCGACCGTGTGATGCGTCGGGGTGAACGGGGCGTTCTGGATCGTGTAGCCGTTGGCGATCAACTGCTTGCCGGTGTAGGCCGGGCCAAACCACGGCGGCGGGCCGCTCTGCGACCAGTGCTCGATCACGATGTTCCTGTCGACGGTGATCGTGGCGCCGCCGGGGTGCAGGCCGTCGTTGTGCGCCCGGGCGATCTTGCCGGCCGCGCGCACGATCTCGTTGGCCCAGTTGAAGTAGTGGTGGTACACGTCCTTGCCGGTGGCGTTCGGTCCGAAGTGGACCCTCGCGTACGCCTCGAGCCGCGGGTAGGCGGCGTAGTCGGTGACGTACTCGTCCGCGCCGATGTGCCAGAAGCGGCTCGGGAACAGCGGCAGGAACTCGGTGATCAGGTCGCGCATGAGCGTCCACGCCGCCGGATTGGACAGGTCAAGGTTGCTCTTGTGCGGCACGCCGTTCTTGTCGACCAGCCGCAGTTCGGGGTGCGCGGCCAGCACCGGGTCGAGGTGGCCGGGGAAGTCCAGTTCGGGGATCACGTCCACGCCGTGGCGCGCCGCGTACGCGATCAGGTCGCGGATCTCCTGCTTGGTGTAGTGCCGTGCTGCGACGATCTCCGGGTGGATCTGGCTGGCCAGCCGGAATCCGGTGAAGTCGTTGAAGTGCAGGTGCAGCTGGTTCATCTTCAGGTACGCCATGTCCCTGATGTGCTTGCGCAGCCAGTCCAGCGAGAAGTACTGCCGGCCGACGTCCACCATGAACGCGCGCTCGCGGTACAGCGGCCAGTCCTCGGCGACGCCGCCGGGCACCACCCAGCTCTGTTTCAGCAGTTGCAGCACGGTCCGCGTGCCCAGCAGGACACCGCGATTCGTGTTGGCCCGCAAGGAGATCACCGGTGCGACGGTGAGCCGGTAGCCCTCGTCACCGCCGTCGACCGCGCCGGTACCCAGCTCGATGTCCCCCGGCCGCGCCGGCCCGGTCCCGGTGTCGACCGGGACGCCGGTCAGCGCGCGGAGGTCCTCGGCGAACGTGCGCGCCGTGTCCGCCAGCTCGGGCGGGGCGAGGACCCGCGCGCCGGCGCCGAAGGCGTACCCGGTGCCGGCGGCGGTCCAGTGCCGCAGCGCGGGGATGGTCTTGGGTGTGGCGGCCCCCAGGGTCGCCGCCGCCCCCTGCGCGACGGCGACCTGTCCAGTCGCGATCGACAACGCCGTGACGGTGATCGCGACGAGCAGGGTGACGACTTTCCGCATGGACGAACTCCCGCGTTGGTGTGCGCACTCTTGCTCGAACTGGGGACCCAGCATGCAAGAAGCAGCACGAGTTGCGCAAGAGTCATCTTGCAAACTCGATGAAGTCAGGCGCCTCGGGCGAACGCCTCGCCGGTCAGCCTGCGAACCACACCGACAACCGCGTAGGCGGACGGGAGTGCGCGGGCGGCGTCCGGCTTGGCCACCCAGCGCCAGGTGTTCCCGGCGGCAACGGAATTCGTCGGAATGACGACGTACGCGTTGTCCGGAGCGAGATGGACACCGAGATCCAGCAATTCGGTCGCGACATCGCCCCTGATCCCTCCTACCGGCTGCATCAGAAAAGTCCACCGCGTTCCGTCCGGGTTCGCGATGATCGGACCGTCCAACATCATCATTTCCAGTTCGCGGCGAACCCGGGCGCCGAGCGAAGCGGGCATTGCCACGGCGTCCAGCACCTCGCCCGCCGCGACGACCAGGCTGCGGCGTCCGACCTGCAGGGACACCGGCCAGCCGAGGGTTTCCTCGTAGACCGATCTGGCATCGGCCAATTCGCGTAACCAGGACGGCGCGGGGCGCCCGCCGGTCACGTTCATCATCGTCAGACTCATGATCTGCTCCAATTCACGGAAGCGCGAGACGCAATTCCCATGGATTCGAGAATCTGCCGATGTGATTCGACGCACAACCCCTAGACAGCCGGTCGCTCCCCTACAAAAAACAGACCGTTCAGGCTGTTTCAGCTGGTCGGCGTGACCACCGCGAGCACAGCGCCCAGTTCGACCTGAGCACCGGCGGACACACCCAGCTCGGCCACCACGCCGTCGGCGGGCGCGCGCACGGCGTGCTCCATCTTCATCGCCTCCAGCCACAGCAGCGGCTGGTTCTCGGTGACCTCGTCGCCCTCCGCCACGGCCACCCTGATCACCGTGCCGGGCATCGGCGCCACCAGCGAGCCCTCGGCCAGCACGGCGGACGGGTCGGTGAACCGCTCCACCGCGGTCAGCGCGACCGGGCCGAGCGGCGAGTCGACGCACACCAGCGCGCCGTAGCGACGCACCTCGAAGCGGCGCAGCACACCGCCGGCCTCCAGCGCCACACTGTCCATAGTGGACTCAACAAGTCGGACACCGTCCCGCCCCTCGACGGTCACACCGCTGCGCCCCAACAGATAGCGCACCTCGTGCGTGCCGGACGCCGAGTCGTACACCTTCACCTGAGGCTGCGAGACGACGTTGCGCCAGCCGCTCGGCAGCCGGCCGTTGACCCGCGCGGCGGCCCGGTTCCGCTCGGCGTCGGCGAGCGCGGCCGCGAGTGCGGCGAGCGACTCGGTCTCGGCGTCGGCCAACGGTTCGGACAGCGTGTCGAGCCCGTGCCGGTCGAAGAACGCGGTGTCGGTGTCACCCGCCAGGAAGGCCGGGTGCCGCAGTACGCGCACCAGCAGGTCCCGGTTGGTGACCACGCCGTGGATCTTCGCCGCGGCCAGCGCGCCGGCCAGTGACCGCGCCGCGGCGGTCCGCTCCGGCGCCCAGGCGATCACCTTGGCCAGCATCGGGTCGTAGTGCACGCTCACCACGGATCCGTTGTCCACACCGGAATCCAGCCGAATCCCACTGTCCTGAGTGGACAGTCCGAACTGGACGGTGTTGGCGAGTTCGACGGTGTGCAGCGTGCCGCTCTGCGGCTGCCACTCCTGCGCCGGGTCCTCGGCGTAGAGGCGCACCTCGATGGCGTGGCCGCGACTCTCCGGCCGCTCGGCCGGCAGCGGCGCGCCCTCGGCGACGGCGATCTGCAGCGCGACGAGGTCGGTGCCGGTGGTCAACTCGGTGACCGGGTGCTCCACCTGCAGGCGGGTGTTCATCTCCAGGAAGAAGAACTCGCCGCGCTCGTCGGCGAGGAACTCCACCGTGCCGGCGCCCTGGTAGCCGACCGCGGACGCGGCGCGCACGGCCGCGTCGAACAGCCGCTCGCGCATCCCGTCGACCCGCTCGACCAGCGGTGACGGCGCCTCCTCCACCACCTTCTGGTGCCGCCGTTGGATCGAGCACTCGCGCTCGCCGACCGCCCACACCGCGCCGTGCGCGTCGGCCATCACCTGCACCTCGATGTGCCGGCCGGTGGCCAGGAACCGTTCGCAGAACACGGTTTCCTCGCCGAACGCGGAGGCGGCCTCGGCACGCGCGGAGATCAGCGCAGCACCCAGTTCGTCCAGCTCGCGGACCACCCGCATGCCGCGCCCGCCACCGCCGGCGGACGCCTTCACCAGCACGGGAAGCTGATCCTCGGTGATCTCGTCCGGGTCCAACTCGGCCAGTACGGGCACGCCGGCGTCGGCCATCAGCCGCTTCGACTCGATCTTGGAGCCCATCGTGGCGATCGCCTTGGCCGGCGGGCCGATCCAGGTCAGGCCGGCGCCGGCGACCTGCTCGGCGAATCCGGCGTTCTCGGAGAGGAACCCGTAGCCGGGGTGGATCGCGTCGGCGCCGGCTCCGGCCGCCGCCTTGATCAGCAACTCGGGGCGCAGGTAGGTCTCGGCGGGGCTCACCCCGGGCAGGCGCACCGCGGCGTCGGCCTCGCGCACGTGCGGCGCGTCGGCGTCCGCGTCGGAGAACACGGCGACCGTGCCGATGCCGAGCCGGCGGCAGGTGCTGATCACCCGGCGCGCGATCTCACCACGGTTGGCCACGAGAACACTGGTAATCGCCACTGGGCGCCACCTCTCCGCACGGGGTTGCCGCTCATCAGCCTGACATCCGACTCCGAAAGAAGCAAGCACGCCTGCTTGTTTTCTCGCGAGTCCCGCGCTGGAGCACGGCGAGTCCCGCGCTCGTGCTGCGTGAACGCGGGACTCACGGGTGCAGGGCGCGGGACTCGCGATGTCAGGCCAGCAGGCGGGCTATCGCCTCCCCGACGGCGGTGGCCGAGGCAGGGTTCTGGCCGGTGACGAGCCGCCCGTCGACCACCACGTGCTCGGTGAACTCCGGCGCGGCGTGGTGTCGGGCGCCCCGCTCCTCGAGCGCGTCCTGGAGCAGGAACGGCACCACGCCGGTCAGCCCGACGGCGGCCTCCTCGGCATTGGTGAACCCGGTGACGTCCTTGTCCCGCAGCAGATGCGTGCCGTCGGACAGGGTGACGTCGAGCAACCCGGCCGGGCCGTGACACACCGCGGCGACCACACCGCCGCGGTCGTAGACGGCACCGCTGATCGCGGCCAGGCCCGAGCCGGGGAAGTCCCACATCGTGCCGTGGCCGCCGACGTACAGCACGGCGTCGTACCGCTCAGGGTCGACCTCCGCCGGCGCGAGCGTGTGATCGAGATCGGCCCGCTCCACGAACGCGCGCTGATCGGCGTCCTCGGGGTCGTAGCCGTCCAGCGGCGGCCGGCCGCCTCGCACCGACACCGATTCCACCCGGTGGCCGGCGTCGGTCAGCACCCGCCACGGGTGCGCGGCCTCGGACACGTAGAACCCCGTCGACTTCCCGGTCTCGCCGAGTTTCTCGTGGCTGGTGAGCGCGAACAGAACAGTGGACACGTCTTCTCCTTTCGTTTCGTCGTCGAGGCTAGGCCGGTCGAGCCATCGGTAACCAATAGGATTCCGACGACCAGCCATCAGAATTCTGATGAGGTGCGGCCGTGGATCTCTCCCTGTTGAAGACCTTTCTCACGGTGTACCGGGCCGGCTCGGTGACCACCGCATCCGTCCACTTGGGACTGTCGCAGCCGGCGGTGACCGCGCAGGTCAAGGCGCTGGAGCGGGAGTTGGGCCAGCAGCTGTTCGAGCGGCTGCCGCGCGGCGTGAGCCCGACCACCGTCGCCGACGAGCTGGCCGGTCAGATCGCCGAGCACGTGGACGCGATCGCCGCCGTCGCCGAGCGAGGGCTCGGCGAACACTCGCCGTTCGCGCGGCCCGTACACCTGGCCGGTCCGGCCGAGCTGATCACCACGTTGGTCGTGCCCGCGCTGGCGGGCCTGGTCGCCGACGGCCTGCGGTTGCGCGTCACCCTCGGCCTCGCCGACGACCTACTCGTCGGCCTGCGGGCCGGCCGGTTCGACATCGTGCTGGCCGCGATTCGCCCGCGTGGCAAGGGAATCACCGCCACGCGGTGGTTCGACGAGGAGTTCGCGCTCGTCGCCGCACCGTCCACAATGGACAAGTGGGGCGGCGATCCGGCACGGCTGCGCGCCGCCCCGCTCGTCGCCTATGCCGAGGACCTGCCGATCGTCCGGCGCTACTGGCGCGCGGTGTTCGGCACCCGCGCCACGGCCAGCCCGGCGGTCGTGGTGCCCGACCTGCGCGGGGTGCTCGCCGCCGTGATCGAGGGCGCCGGCGTCAGCGTGCTGCCGACCTACCTGTGCCGGCACGCGCTCGAATCCGGCGCACTCGTGATGGCGCACGAGCCGGACGAGCCGCCGATCAACACGCTGTTCCTCGCCACCCGCACCGGCACCGACCGGCTGCCGCATATCGCGCGCGTGCTCGCGCGACTGCGTGCCGCGATCGGTGTTGAAACGTGATCATGTTTTACGCAGACAATCCCAGCATGACAGCCA
Organism: Herbihabitans rhizosphaerae; assembly: GCF_004216555.1. Taxonomy (GTDB): domain Bacteria; phylum Actinomycetota; class Actinomycetes; order Mycobacteriales; family Pseudonocardiaceae; genus Herbihabitans; species Herbihabitans rhizosphaerae. Next base: position 723,442 of record NZ_SGWQ01000001.1, read on the forward strand.
CGGGTCCACGCGCCCGCCAGTCGCCGTTACCCGCCGTGCCTCCCGCCGGCGTCGCTGCGCTTCCCCGCTTCGCCAGTGCCCCGATCGCGACCGTGGTCGCCGTCCAGGTGGCCATCCTGACCGCGTTGTCCGGCCGCTACGGCTTCCACCGCGACGAGCTGTACTTCGTCGCCTCGGGAAATCGGCCGGCCTGGGGTTACGTCGACAATCCGCCGATCACCCCGATCCTGGCGAAGCTGTCCACGGCGCTGTTCGGCAACACGCCGACCGGGCTGCGGGTCGTCGCGACGGTGATCGCGGCCGGGGTCGTCGTCCTGGTCGCGCTGATCACCCGCGAACTCGGCGGCGGACGGGCCGCGCAGGTGCTCGCCTCGGTGGCGACGGCGCTCTCGGGCTACGTGCTGAGCAACGCGCACTGGCTGTCCACCGCGGGCGTGGACCTGCTGCTGTGGCTGGCGATCAGCCTGCTGACGCTGTGCCTGCTGCGCACCCGCGACGGCCGGTGGTGGATCCCGATCGGCGCGGTGATCGGCGTCGGCCTGGCGAACAAGTGGCTGGTGCTCCTGCTCGTCGTCGCGATCGGCGTCGGCGTCCTGGCGGTCGGCCCACGCGAGGTGCTGCGCAGCGCGTGGCTCGCCGCGGGGATCGCGATCGCGGCGGTGATCGTCGCGCCGCTGCTGGTGTGGCAGGCCGCGAACGACTGGCCGATGCTCACCGTCGCCTCCGGGATCAGCGAGGACGACGGGCTGGAAAACCGGCTGATGTTCGTCCCGCACCAACTGCTCTATCTGTCACCGGTGCTCGTGCCGGTGTGGATCGCCGGGCTCGTGCGCCTGTGGCGGGACCCGGCGATGCGCTGGGCGCGCTCGTTCGCGGTGGCCTACCCGGTGCTCGCGGTGATCATCATCGCGGTCGGCGGCAAGCCGTACTACGCGCTGCCGATGCTCGTCGTGCTGCTGGCGGCCGGGGCGACGCCGACGGTCCGCTGGCTGTCTCGCGGCGGGCGGGCGCGCCGGGCCTCGGCCGGCGTGGCGGCGGCGGTCGGGGTGGTGGTGTCCGTGGCCGTGGCGCTGCCGGTGCTGCCACCGGACCAGGTGGGGATCGCGATGGCGATCACCGAGGAGCCGGGCGAGACGGTCGGCTGGCAGCGGTTCACCGAGAACACGGCGCACGTGTGGCGGGAGATCCCGGCGGCCCGGCGCGGCACGGCGGTGATCTTCACCCGCAACTACGGGCAGGCCGGCGCGATCGACATGTACGGCCACGAGCACGGGCTCCCCCGCGCGTACTCGGGCCACATGTCCTACGCGGACTGGGGCCCACCGCCGGACACCATGACCGGTCCCGTCCTGCTGATCGGCCCTGATCCGACGACCGTGGGCCGCTGGTTCACCGGCTGTCGCGCGGCCGGCCAGAACGACAACGGCCTCGGCGTCGACAACAAGGAGCAGGGAACCCGGTTCACCCTGTGCGACGCGCCGACCGACACGTGGTCGCGACTCTGGCCGTCACTGCGCCACTTCTATTGATGTTCGCGTGAACGGTCCATGTATGTGCATAGGCGTAGACTTCCAGGTATGACCAAACCCGCGAAGGTCGCCAACAAGGTCACCGCCCCGTGGCGGCCGGTGGAGCTGTCCACCACCGGGGAGCTGTGGGTTTGCCTGACCGAGGTGCACGCCAAAGTGCGCGGCGACGTCGACCGGGCGCTGCAGCGCCGGCTCGGCATCGGCTTCTCCGAACTGCTCGCCCTGCTCGCGCTGTCCAAGGAGGACGACGGCGAACTGCGCATGCAGGAACTCGCCGACGCCACATCGTTGAACCAGAGTTCGGTGAGCAGGCTCGTCGCGCGCCTGGAGCGCACCGGCCTCACCGAGCGCCAGATGTGCGAGAACGACCGGCGCGGCGTGTACACCAGCATCACCAAGGACGGGCTGACCACGCTCGCCGACGCGGTCGAGGTGTACGAGCGGACCCTGGACACCGCCCTCGCGCAGCTGTCCTCCGACCCCGAACTCGGCCCCCTGATGAAGAAGATCCGCGAAAGCTAGCCGACCTGGCCGCTGTCCGCGAACAGGTGCGCGTCGGCCACCAGTGCCCGCGCCGCCTCCAGGTCACCCTCGCCGACGAAGATCGGGTCTGCGGACAACCTGGGGTTGACGCTGGCGGTTAGACCTTCGGCGAGTAGTGCTTCGGATCGTCGCGCTCGGCCACCGGCGGCAGGTTGCGCGCCGGCGTCTCCACCAGCGGCGCGTCAACCGGCTCCGCACCGCGCACCCGCCGCCACGCGGCGCGCGCCCGGGGATGGTAGCGGCGCTCGAAGGGCACCACCGTGAATGCCGCGTTGATCACCTTGCCCAGCAGTCGCAACGCCATCTCGTCGCGCCGCGTCCAGGTGTAGCCGAGCTTCTCGCGCACCGCCGGGTGGTACAGCCCGACGGTCATCCACACTCCGCCCCTGGCGATCGGCCGGCGCAGCATCCGCCACACGAAGTCCGGCATCCACGGCGTGGCAACGGGTTTGGCGAGCCGGGCGATGTCGAGCACGTCCCTGGCGGCCTTGTTGTCCTCGAGCACCTCGCGGCACATCCGGTCGTAGTACTCCTGGAACTCCTCCCAGGTCTCCGGCACCGGGCGCATGCTCATCCGGTACAGCCGGTACCACCGCACGTGCTCGTCGTACATCGTGCGTTTGTCCTGTTCGGACAGCCCGCCGCAGAAGTACTCGACGGTGAGCAGCATGCCGACGAAGAACGTGGAGTGCGCCCAGTAGTAGGTGTCCGGGTTGAGCGCGCTGTACCGGCGGCCGCGGGAGTCCACACCCTTGATCGTGTTGTGGTACCCGCGAACCTCCAGCGCGGTCTCCGGCGCGCGCGGACCGTCGTAGACCACCCCGCCGATCGGGTACAGCGACCGGAACAGCCGCTCCCACCGCTCGTCGAAGAACCGCGAGTGCTCCTCGACGCCGGCGCCCAACTCCGGATGCATGTTCTGCATCGAGCCGGCCCACAGCGCCGGCAACAGGCCGCGCCAGTCGCCGAAATGCTTCCAGGTCAGCGAGTCCGGGCCGAGCGGCACCGGCTCGCCGGCCGGCAGTTCGTCGGCGGCTGTCACTTCATTAAACTGACCACGCACGTTGTCAGATTAGGATGGCGAACACCGCACGTCAACCGAAGGAGCCGGATGCCGACACCGCGCGTCTGGGGCGGCACCACGCTCGCCGACCGGCAGGCCGAGCGCCGGCAGAAGCTGGTCGGCGCCGGCGTGGACCTGCTCGGCGAGCAGGACGGTGTGGTGTCCGTGCGCGCGGCGTGCCGGCGCGCGAAGCTCACCGAGCGGTACTTCTACGAGAGCTTCGCCGACCGCGACGCGCTGCTGATCGCGGTGTACGAGCACGTCGCCGAGGCCGCACGGGACACGCTCGTGCGCGCGGTCGCCCGGTCCGAGCCGGAACCCGAGGCGATGGCCACCGCGGCGGTCACCGCGTTCGTCGAGCTGATCCTGGACGACCCTCGGCTGGGCCGGGTACTGCTGCTCGGGCCGATGACCGAACACGCGTTGTATGACAAGGGTTTCGAGTTCACCGCCGTGTTCGCCGCGCTGATCCGCGAGCACCTGTCCCCCGGCATCGACGCCGACGAGCGGGACATGATCGCCACCAGCGTGGTCGGCGCGTTCACCAACCTGTTCATCAGCTATCTGAACGGCACGGTGCGACCGCGCAAGGAGCGGCTGGTGGCACACTGCGTCCGGCTGCTCCTGACGATTGCAGAGGAGACCCCAGGGGCGTGATCCCGTTGTCCGACAGGCGAATCGAGGACGTCCTCCGCGAGCTGGCGCCCCAGGTGCTCGGCGCGGTGGTGCGCCACTACGGGCAGTTCGACGCGGCCGAGGACGCCGTGCAGGAGGCGTTGCTCGCGGCCGCCACCCAGTGGCCGGAGGAGGGCGTGCCGGACAACCCGCGCGGCTGGCTGATCAGGGTCGCCTCGCGCCGGCTGACCGACCAGATGCGCAGCGAGTCCTCGCGCCGCCGACGCGAGGACACCGTGGTCGCGCAGACACCGGCCGACGAGCTGCTCGCGCCCGGTGCGGACCTCGACCGGCACGGCGACGCCGACGACACGCTCGTGCTGCTGTTCCTGTGCTGCCACCCCGCGCTGACCCCGCCGTCGCAGATCGCGCTTACCCTGCGTGCGGTCGGCGGCCTGGCCACCGAGGAGATCGCCAAGGCGTTCCTGGTGCCGGAAAGCACGATGGGACAACGGATCTCGCGGGCCAAGCAGCGGATCAAGGACTCCGGAGTGGGGTTCGTCATGCCGCCGGACAGCGAGCGCGCCGAGCGGCTGCGCACTGTGTTGCACGTGCTGTACCTGATCTTCAACGAGGGCTACGCGTCCACCTCCGGCCCGGTGACCCAACGGGTCGAGCTGACCGCCGAGGCGATCCGGCTCGGGCGGGCCGTGCGCGGGCTGCTGCCCGAGGACGGTGAGGTGACCGGGCTGCTCGCGCTGATGCTGCTCACCGACGCGCGGCGGGACGCGCGGGCCGAGCCGGACGGCACGCTGATCCCGCTCGACGAGCAGAACCGCGCGCTCTGGGACGGCGAGGCGATCGCCGAAGGGGTGGCGCTGGTGACCGAGGCGCTGACCCGGCCGGGCGTCGGGCCGTACCGGCTGCAGGCCGCGATCTCCGCGCTGCACGACGAGGCGCCGACCGCCGAGGAGACCGACTGGCCGCAGATCCTCGCGCTGTACGGGGTACTGGAATCGTTGCAGGACAACCCGATGGTGACGCTGAACAAGGCGGTGGCCACCGCGATGGTGCACGGTCCGCGGGCCGGGCTCGACCTGGTGTCCACTTTGGACGACGACAAGCGGCTCGCCAAGCACCACCGGGTGGACGCCGTGCGCGCACACCTGCTGGAGATGCTCGGCGACACCTCCGCCGCGCGTGAGGCGTACCGCACGGCGGCCCGCCGCACCGCCAGCCTGCAGGAGCAGCGCTACCTCGAGATGAAAGCCGCGAACCTCGCGGACCTGTGATTTGTCGGTTCCGCGTGGCAGGCTTCCGCCATGGACTTCAAGCTCGAACTTATCGCCGTGCCCGTATCCGATGTGGACAGATCGAAGGCGTTCTACACCGAGAAGGCCGGGTTCAACGCCGACCACGACCACCAGGTCAACGACGAACTCCGCTTCGTCCAGCTCACCCCGCCCGGATCGGCGTGCTCGATCTCGATCGGCACCGGAGTCACCGACGCCGAGCCGGGCTCGGTGAAAGGCCTGCAACTGGTCGTCGAAGACGCCGACGCCGCGCACGCCGAGTTGGCCGGGCGTGGCGTCGAGGTCAGTGAGGTCCAGGAGTTCCCGTGGGGCCGCTTCGTGTTCTTCAGCGACCCCGACGGGAACGCCTGGGCGGTTCAGCAGATCACCACCCGGTGATCAATCGCCGATGTCGGGCTGCAGCGTGGAGACGAACTTCTGAAAGTCCGGCACCACGGTGGCGAACTGATCCTCCGTGGAAGTCAGAATCGCCCTGATCACGACCGCGCCGGGCATCGCGAGGTACACCTGCGACTGCACGAGTTCCAGCACGACATCGTTGACCGGCGTGGTGAGCCGGAGCAGTTGGGTCAGCCCGGGTGCCTCCGGACCGCCCACCTCCTCCCGGTTCACCACGGTGGTCTCCTGCGTCGCCGCCGCGAGATCACGCGCCGACGCGTCGGCCAGGTCGGCCAGTGTCGCGTCCGGCCTGCGGTCACCGTCGATCGTGATGTTCGCGGTGAACCCCGACCCCTGCGTGGCGAGGTTCAGCGCGACGAACGCCGCCCCCTCCGCACCGACCTCGTCCGGCGACACGGGTTGCCAGCCCTCCGGCAGCTCGAAGCTGATCAAAATCGGCAGCTCGGTTGCCATGGCCATCTCTCCTTGGTGAGTGGTCTCAACGGCGGCCACGGTTGCCTCCCCTGGCCTTGTTCGACTTCTTCGTCTTGCCCTTCTTCGCGGTGCTCTTCTTACCCTTGTTGGCCTTCTTGACGGGTACACCCTTCTTCGCCTGTCTGGTGACGTCCGCCGTCGCGGCACCGTTCGGCGGCGCGTTGACCAGGCCGGCACGAACCGCACCGTCACCGATGGCCTCACCGGCGGCCACGGCCGCCGCTCGTGCCCTGGCCACGTCGAGCGAGAGATCGAACCCTGCCTCGGCGCCGACGCCGAGCGCGGCGCCGCCCTCGCCCCTGAGATGCCACAGGCCGTCCGCGCCCTTCCCCGCGGTGACGTGGCCGCGGGCTCCGAGACCGGCCATCACGCCGGCGTTGGCACCGACCCCGATCCCGGCGACATCGACCTGACCGCGAATACCGAGCTTCGCACCGCCGATCGCATCTCCGGCGGCGGTGAAGCCCTCCTTGTTCGACCTGAGGCTGCCCTTCGCCTCGGCGCCGACCACGATGTTGCCCTTGACCCGGCCACGGACCGGGCCACGCTCGAGGTCAACCTTGGCGTCGCCCTTCCATCCGCCGCTGAACTTGGCACCGGCCTCGGCGGCCGGACCGGCGTTGTTGTGCCGCCACCCCGTGTCGGTGAACTTCCGCCCGACGCCCCAGCCCGCACCTGCGTTCACCGAAGCATCGGCGCCGAACTGGCTGGTGGCCTCTCCCCTGCCGCCGAGGAGCGGCCACGTCCGCTTACCGGTGACCGCACTGGCCTCGGCCTCGAAGAGCTTGCCCTCCGGGTCCTGCTTCCGCTCGCGCTTGGTCTCCCACAGCGACGGCGCGCGGTTGCCGGTCGGCGCCGGGAGACCGGTCGATCTGCGAGTGAAGTCGTCCGGAAGCGCGGCGTCGTCCACCCGACCCTGCACCTCCGCATGGGACGGTGCCTGCCTGGTCTCTGACCTGGTCCATGCCGGCGGACCGAGCCGCTCCCCGTCGAGCGTCGCGGAGATCGGCCGGAACGTCGACGGCGCCGCACCCGACGGGATCGGAACGCCTCGACCACCGGCGTCACCGTTGGCGGGCACCCCGCTGTCTACCTTCGCGCCCTGCGGCGCGACGGCGCCCGGAACACCACCCCTACGGGATTGGTTCGCACTCGAACCGGCGGTGCCGCGAGCGGGAACGCCGCTCTTGGCCTTGCGTCGGTTTGCCTTGCTGCGCGGTGCGTCTGGCCCCAAGCGCGGCAGGAAGCCCTCGGAACGGTCGAGCAGCTTGCTCGCCTCGCCGAGTTCCGCCTCCATCTTCTTCTTGTCCGCGTCGGACGTGCGCGAGTCGTCCAGCTTCTTGTTGAGCCAGTCGATCTGGTTCAGCAGACCCCGCTGGGAATTCTGCACCTCGTCAACGTGGTCATAGGGCACACCGGTCTTGGCCTTCCTCTTCACGACCTCACCGCCGGACTCACGCCGGGCGCCGTCGAGGTCGGAGCGCTTGAGGTGCTTCTTGTGCTTGTCGGTCTGAGTGGGCTCCCCCTTCGTCTTGTCGTTGTTCTTCCGGCCCGCGTCCTTGCGGGAGATGCCGACCGGGGGCGCGCCCCGGTTCGAGCGGGGACCGGTGCCGCTGTCCCCGTTGGAGCCGGAGTCGCCCCTGCCGCCGCCGTTTCCGCCGCCGGGACCGTTTCCGCCTCCGCCTGGGCCCTTGCCACCACCGCCGGGACCCGCACCGCCGGGACCGCTGCCCTTGCCGGACGAACCGCCGGTCCCCCGACCGGTGCCGCCAGAACCCCGTGCCGACTCGGGCGCGGATCCGCTCGGGCCGTCCGCTCGGGATTCATCGGTGGCCGGAGCCCGGTCGCCACCACGGCCGGCCGACCGCCCCGCGTCGGCCACCGAACCAGCAACCTTCGCCGGCTTGGTGACCTTGCCAAAGCCGACGAGATCGCCGATGAACTCGCCAGTGGTGGAAGAGGGCGCCTTCGTGAAGTCGTCAAAGGCCTGCTTGCCGTTCTCCACGACCTTGTTGAGCGATCCCTTTGGGTCGTTCTTGATGTCGTTGGCGGTTTTCGCGACACCATTCCCGAAATCCTCGACACCTTGCACGATCTCCTGCTGGGCCTTCTTGTCACCGCCTGACGCGCGATCGAGTGTGTCGAAGGCCGACGCGGCGGCCTTGCCGTTGTCGTACACGGACTTGTACACACCCGCGTGAACGCGGGTCCGCATGGTGACAGGGTCAGACAACTTGTTCGGGTAAGCCCTCTCCTTGTTGCCCTCGCGCTCGGCCCAGTCCCTGACCGCCTTGAGCCCATACCCGATCGCACGCTCGGCCGAGTCCTCGGCCTTGAGCAACCCCTCACCGATCTGATCGCGAAGGCTCTTCTCCTGCGGTTTCGGTGCCGTTTTGGGCGCAAACGGCCCGTACACCCGCTTGGGGGGCTGTGCCGTCTGCCGCGCGGCACGCACATCCCGCGCCTGCTGGGCCGCACGCTCCGGCGTCGGACCCTGCGACTTCCGCGCCTGATCAGCCCGCGCCAACTTCACGTCCCGCGCCTGCTGCGCCGCGCGCTCGGGGGTCGGGCCCTGCAACGGCTTGTTCGTCGACGTGAACTTGCTCGCCGAACTCGAACTGGCCGCCTTCCGATCACGCGCCTGCTGCGCCGCACGCTCCGGCGTCGGGCCCTGCAACGACTTCTTCGTCACGTTGGAGTTGGTGGAACTCGACTTCGTCACCTTCCGGTCACGGGCCTGCTGCGCCGCGCGCTGCGGCGTCGGACCGGTGTCGCGGCCCTTCACCGCATCCGACTTTGTTGAGGTGAACCTCATGCCCGAGTCCGAACTCGCGCTACTCGCCTTCCGATCACGCGCCTGCTGCGCCGCACGCTGCGGTGTCGGACCCTGATCACGGCCCTTCACCGCGTTCGACTTCACCGAACCGGTCTTCTTGGCAGAACTCGAACCGGCCGAGTTCGTCCTCTTGGGTGAACTCGGGCCGGCCGGGGTCGCCTTCTTGGTCGAACCCGTGCTCTTCGTCGAGGTACTCTTCTTGGTCGGACTCGAACTCTTCGTCGAGCCGCTCGACTTCTTCGCGCCGCCTGACGAACTCGACTTCTTGGCCCCACCGGACGAGCTCGACTTCTTCGAGCCGCCCGACTTCGAAGCACTGGACTTCGCACCGCTCGACTTCGCGGCCGGCTTGGACGCGGCGGAAGCCTGCGGCGCGGCGCGATCGCTGACGCCCGACCCGAACAACGTGAACAACACAGCGACCGCACCACCGGCCAGCGTGTAGTACACCCATCGCCGCGACGACCAGCGCCTCGGTACGACGGCCGCCGATCGGCTCAGTTCGGTCGGCCCCCATACGGCGGACAACACCCACAGCAGCAGTGCACCCAGCAGGATGCACCACGCCAACGGCACCAACATCGACCAGTCCATCGGCTCACCCCTTCCCTGTCGTCTGGACAGACCTGGTCACTTGTGCGCCTTGTGGCACTGCTTCTTCACCGGCTTGATCGTCTTCTTGACGGACTTCTTGGCCGGCTTCGAGTCGTGCTTCACGACCTTCTTATGCACGACGTTCTTGATCGCCTTCTTCGCCGGGACGGTGATGGTGCACGTGCAGACCTCCTTGGCCGGCGTCGTGTAGACGACGTGCACGACCCGCTGGGTCACCGGCCGGGTCTGCACGGTCCGGACCACCGGCCGCTTCGTGGCGACCCGCTTGGTGATCTTCTTGACCGGCCGCTTCTGGGTCACGACCTTCTTGGTGACCTTCTTCTTGGTCACCTTCTTCGGCGCCGGCTTCTTGGTCGTCTGCTTCGACGGCGGCGGCAGAATCTTCGGAGCCGGCGCGGGTGCCGGGACCGGAACAGGCGGCGCCGGCACGGGCAGCGGCAGCGGGGCCGGAGGGGCCGGCGGCACGAGGACCCCGGCCTTCGGGGTCGCGCTGGCCGCCGGGGCGGACGCGCCGAACCAGTTCCAGGCCAGACCACCGGTCAGCAGCAGACCGAGTACGGCGACGGCTCCGACGAGCCACGGGACGGCCCGGCTACGACGGTGCGTGCTGCCGGTGTCGTGCGATGAGTCGTGCATTGTGGTCCTCCTGATCGGGGTGAGTCTGTCGGTGGAAATCTCGCCCCGATCGGTCAGCACCGGGTCAGACCGCGCTCCGATCAGATTCAGAAGTCGCGAACGCACAGGTCAGCGGACACAAGAACGCGCCGCCCGCGGTGATCCGCGAGCGGCGCGATGTGTGGGGGCGCAGGTGATCAGATCGGCATGCCCGTTCCCGGGTGCGGCAGATCGCACGACTTGTGCTTGCCCGACTTCTTCGCCTGCTTCTTGTTGCTCGGCTTCACGTCGGACACGACCTTGTCGAGCGCCTTTTCCAGTCGCTGTTCCACCTTCTTCGTGAGCTCCGGGTTCTTCTTCACCAACTCGGTCACGTGCTTCACCACACGGTCGGCGATTTCACGGATCTTCTTTTCCGGGTCGACGGTGGGAATGGGCAGCGGGACCGGCTTCTCGTAGCCGCACACCGGCAGGTACGCCTTGCACGTCGGCTTCGCGGGCTTGGCGGGCTTAATCGGCTGCACGGGCTTGACCGGTTTGATCGGCTTGACCGGAAGCGGCTTGAGCGGAGGAACGTTGTCGCACAGCGGCAAATTGATCCGCTGATCCCGCTTCGGATTGCACGCGGGAAGCGTGATCGGCTTGCCCGACCCGATCGTCATGCTGACGCCGTTCACCGTGACGGTCCCCGTGCCGCCGCCGCTCACCTTCACGGTGGCCGACGACGTCGCGGACGGTCCCGCGGCCAGCGCCTTGACCGGCTGGGCCTTGACCGATTGCGCCTTGACCGCCGGCGCGGGCTTCGTCACCACCGGCGCCGGCTTGGCGGCGGCGAGCACCGCGACAGGGGCCGGCTTCACGGCCGGCGCGGGCACGGCCTTCACCGGCGGCGCCGGTGGCGCGGCGTTCACCGCGGGAACCGGCCTCGGCGGCGCGGTGGTGACCGCGATCGGCCCGATGAACGGACGACCCTGCGGCGCCGGGTTCAACTCCTTCGGCGGGATCGGCGCGACCACCGACACCGGCACGGGCGGCGGCGCGGGCGGTAGCGGCGCGACCGGCGTGCCGGCCCGCGCCTGCGGCGTTTCGTCCAGCATCGTCGCCGCGGCGACGCCGACCCCGACCAACATGAGACCGCCGGCGACCGCGTACATCGCGAGCACCGACCTCGACCGTTGCACCATCTCGACTCCCGAGTAGTTCATCCGTGGCCGGAACACCCCCGGCGAACCGCGACGTTCGCGCGCGCCGGTATCAAGGCGGTCAATCGGCCGGGTCAAACCGGACCAGAACCGGTCAAACCGCAGGTCAGCGGCGTTCCCAAGGCGCGCGACCAGGCGAGTTCCCCGAGCCGGGCCGGCAATCGGTCAATCGGCGCGATCCGAGCGCTTGACCACGGCGAGACCTCGCGTGAACCGCCCGGCGACACGGTCTGCCCAGGCAAGTTCAGAACACGATCTGGGAGTGAACATGGCGCTCGAGTCGATCAAACAGTCCAGGCCCGCGATGGTGATGACCTCCATCGTCGCCGGTCTGTTGATCTTCGCACTGGCATTCGGCGCGGTGCAGTTGTTCAGCGGGAAGGAGACCCCGCCCAAGGCGTCGGCCTCGCCGGCGAACCGGCCGACACCGATGCCGCTGACCCCGCCGCCGCCCGCGACGCCGGTCTCCGGGCCGCTCCCGCAGGGCGCGCCCGCCGCCCTGCCGCTGCCGCCGGCGCCACCCGCCAAGGCCCCGGCCAAGCGTCCCGCCAAGCCGGTCAAGAAGGCGCCCAAGAAGGTCGTCAAGCGCAAGACCGTCAAGCGCGCGCCGGTCGGCAAGGCGAAGAAGAAGACGGTCCGCACGGTCAGCTGCGTCTGCACGACGAAGGCCCAGACGAAGCAGAAGGCGCAGCGGAAGATCCAGCGCCAGGTCCCGGTGAAGACGATCGTGCGCACCGTGCCGGTCGTGCACACCAAGATCGTCCACGTGCCGGTCGCCGTGCCGACCAAGCCCGCGTTCATCACGTTCACGACGAAGAAGTCGCACGACAAGAAGTACCAGCTGCGAATCGACCTTCCCATGTTCAAGTTCTGATTCCAGGAGACCACGATGCCGAAAGCGCTGCACAGGATTCACGTGGCGCCCGCGGAAAGCGAAACGCCGGCGCCCTATGAGAAATGGGATTCGACTCCGGGATTGCTGTTCCTCGCGGTACTCGTGGCAATGCTGATCGCCGCGGCCGGCGCCGGCACCGCCTACCTCACCGCGCCGGCCCCGGAATCAGTGCGACAGCAGGAGAGTGCGACACCGTGAACACCACGAGAAGCGGCGCGCGAATCGCCGGTGCGGCGGTGTGCACGATCCTGTCGAGCGCATTGTGTGTTCTGCTCGCCGCACTGCTCGCGATCACCGTCGATTCGGTGATCGCGAGTGGATCGGTGGACCGGCTCGGCGTGCTGGCGGTCATGGCCGCCGTCGCGGTGATCGTCCGGCTGGGGCTCGGCAGCGCCCGCGAGGCGATGCTGGCACCGGTGCGGGCGCGCACCAGGGCAACCGGGCTCGGGGCGGTGTTCGACACCGCGGCGGCGCTGCCCTGGCTCGCCGGGTTCGTGGTGATCGCCGCGGACTTCGGGTTGATCGTCACCGTCGCGCTGATCGTCCACATCGGACTGATGCTCAGCGGGGTCAGGCGGGGCGCGGCACACGACGCGGTGCACGGGCTGATGGTGATCGCGGTGCTCGGGTACGGCACGCAGCAGGTGCTCGCCGAGCAGTTGTCCACCGGCCGGATGCTCGCCTTCACCGTCGCCGCCGCGATCCTGCTCGCGCCGCTGCGACAGGTCGCCGCCGACGCGAGGCTGCCGAAGACGATCGCCGCGCTGCTGCCCAACGGCGGACGGGCCGAGATCATCGAGCTGACCGGGCGGGTGGAGCTGCGCAAGGTCGGGTGGGACGGGCCGCCCGCCGTTCGGGACGTGTCGCTGGACTGTCCGGCCGGCTCGTTCGTCGCCGTGGTCGGCCGCTCCGGCTCGGGCAAGTCGACCCTGCTGCGGCTGCTCGCCGGCGGGCACCGGCCGACCAGGGGCAAGATCAGGTTCGACGGCGTGGACATCGCCGAGCTGAACGCCGGCCGCGGGTACGTGCCGCAGCACCCGGAGATCGTCGCCGGCACGATCGCCGACAACATCGCAATGGACGCGCCGGCCGCCTCGCAGGAGGACATCGCGTGGGCGGCGACCACGGCCGGCCTGAACGAGGAGGTGCTGCGGCTGCCGGACGGCTACCGCACCGTGCTCACCGACGGCGGCGCCGAACTGTCCGGGGGCCAGCGGCAGCGGGTGGCACTGGCCAGGGCGTTGGCCGGCCGCCCGGCGGTACTGCTGCTGGACGACGCGACCAGTGCGCTCGACGAGGCCGCCGAGGCCGAGGTGCACGCCGCGCTCGCCCGGGCCGGGTGCACCCGGATCGTGGTGGCGCAGCGGGTGTCCACGGTGCGGCGGGCCGATCAGATCGTCGTACTCGACCGGGGGCGGATCGCCGAGCGCGGCACGCACCTGGAGCTGGCCACGGCCAATGGTGTGTACCGCGAACTGTTCGGACTGCGAACGGCTTCCGCGCCGGCCGGCACCGCGCGGCGCCCGAGGCGGGTGTCACCGGTGCCGACCGAGGTGCAGTGGAGCGAACTGCAACGGGATCCGAAGGCCGTGGCGGCACTGGCCGACCAGGGCGAGGTGCGGGTGCGCCGGCGCGACGGCGAGGCGCTGGTGCTCACCCGGCAGGACCAGCGGGACGCGCTGGTCGGCGGTGCCGCGCTCACCGCGCGGGCGTTGCGCAGCGTGCTCTACCTGGTGGACGAGCCGCGTGCGGCGGCGGCGCTGGCCGAGGAGTTCCCGTGGCTGGACGTGCTGGCGCCGGCCGAGCGCGCCCGGTTCACGGCCGAGTTCGTGCGCACGTGTCAGGCGTCGGCGGAGCTCGGCACCTGGTCGGCGATCACCGCGCTGGTCGCGCGCTGGAAGTCGATCGCCACCCAGTCCGCCGCACTCGAGGGCACGTCATGAGGCGAGCGCGGCCACCGCGTCGTTCGCGCCGAGGCAGCCGGCCGTGGTCAGCTGCATACCGTCCAGCGCGGCGAGGTGCGCCGCTTCCGACGCCGCGGTCACGCAGTCGCGCACCGGGTGCACGGTGAGCCCGAGGTCGGTGCCGTGCCGGGCGGTCTGCTCAACGGTCAGGTTGGTCGCCACCCCGGTGATCAACACGGTGTCGATCCCGCGTTCGGCGAGCACGGCGGGCAGGTCGCTGCCGGCGAGGCCGGACAGCTTCTGGTTGTCCACCACGAGATCCGCCTGCGCGCGCATCTCCTCGATCAGCGCGGTGCCGGGAGCGTCCGGGCGGAAGGACTCCTGCGCGTCGCCGACCATGGTCATGAACGGCGTGTTGCGGACCAGGCCGCCCTCGCCGGCCGGGATCGTGAACCTGACGAAGATCACCGGAACGTCGAGGGCCCGCACGTTGTCGTGGAACCGCCTGGCGCAGCCGACGACACCGCTGCGGGCCACCGGTTCGGCGAGCATGCCGCCGAAGAAGCCCTCCGGCTTGATCACGTTGACCTGCCAGTGCAGTGCGAGCACCGCCGTGCGCCGCTTGTCCATGCATGCTCCTCGGTCGCTCAAATTCGGTCGCCAGGAACAGTAGGGCCACCTACCGTCATCGTCATGGGACACGTGGACGTGAGCGGGCTGAGCTTCGTGCTCCCGGACGGACGCGTGCTGCTCAACGAGGTTTCCTTCCGCATCGGCGACGGTGTGAAGGCCGCACTGGTCGGGCCGAACGGCGCGGGCAAGACGACGCTGCTGCGCCTGATCGGCGGCGACATCGACCCGGCCGACGGCGGTGTCGCGTCCTCCGGTGGGCTCGGTGTGATGCGCCAGTTCGTCGGCGGCATCCGGGACACGACCACCGTGCGCGATCTGCTGCTTTCCGTTGCGCCGCACCGGGTTCAGGCCGCCGCCACGGCGGTCGCGGACGCGGAGGCGACCGTCGAGCGGGCCGACGACGAGCGCAGCCAGATCCGGTACGCCCAGGCGATCACCGAGCTGGTCGACGCCGGCGGCTACGACCTCGAGGTGACCTGGGACGCGTGCACGATGGCCGCGCTCGGCATCCCGTACGACGAGGCGCAGGCCCGTTCGGTGGGCACCCTGTCCGGCGGCGAGCAGAAGCGCCTCGTGCTGGAGGCGCTGCTGCGCGGCCCGGACCAGGTGCTGCTGCTCGACGAGCCGGACAACTACCTCGACGTGCCCGGCAAGCAGTGGCTCGAGGAACGCCTGCGGACCAGCCAGAAGACCGTGCTGCTGGTGTCGCACGACCGCCAGCTGATCGCGAACGTGGCCGACCGGATCGTCACCGTCGAGTCGCGCAACGTGTGGATCCACGGCGGCGGGTTCGCCACCTACGCCACGGCGCGCGAGGAACGCATCGCCCGGCTGGACGAGCTGCGCCGGCGCTGGGACGAGGAGCACAAGAAGCTCAAGGTCCTGGTGAACACGTTGCGCCAGAAGGCTTCCTACAACGACGGCATGGCTCCGGCGTACAAGGCGGCGCAGACCCGGCTCAAGCGGTTCGAGGACGCCGGCCCGCCGGAGACGCCGCCGCGCGAGCAGAAGGTGCGCATGCGGCTGCGCGGCGGGCGGACTGGCAAGCGGGCGGTGATCTGCGAGTCGCTGGAGCTGTCCGGGCTGATGCGCTCGTTCGACACGGAGATCTGGTACGGCGAGCGGGTGGCCGTACTGGGCTCGAACGGCTCGGGCAAGACGCACTTCCTGCGGCTGCTCGCGGAGTCCTACGGTCCCGATCCTCGGCCGTCGGTCGCGCACACCGGTGTCGCGCGGCTCGGTGCGCGGGTGGTGCCCGGCTACTTCGTGCAGACGCACTCGCGGCCGGACCTGCACGGCCGCACCGCGTCGGAGATCGTGATGGCCGAGCACGCGCTGACGCTCAACGAGGCGATGATGGCGCTGGCCCGCTACGAGCTCGCGGCGACGGGGCGGCAACTGTTCGAGACGCTGTCCGGCGGGCAGCAGGCGCGGCTGCAGATCCTGTTGCTGGAGCTGTCCGGCGCGACGCTGCTGCTGCTCGACGAGCCGACCGACAACCTGGACCTGGCCAGCGCGGACGCACTGCAGCACGGCCTGGAGTCGTTCAAGGGCACGGTGCTCGCGGTGACCCACGACCGCTGGTTCGCCGCCGACTTCGACCGGTTCCTGATCTTCGGGTCGGACGGGCAGGTCTACGAGGCCGACGAGCCGGTGTGGGACGAGGGCCGGGTGCAGCGCGCCCGCTGACCGTCCACTCGCGACTGTCTATTGTGGACAGTAGGTGGTCAGCAGGATGGTCAGGTTCGCGCGCAGGTCGCGCAGTGGGCGGGTCGATTCCATCGCGCGCGCCTGGATGATCGCGCCTTCGAGCGCGCTGATCACGAAGCCGGACGCCGAGCGGGCGAGCGGGCCGGGCACGCCCTGCCCGACCAGCGCCGCGCGGAGGATCTCCCGCCACGCGGCGAACGCCTCGGCCGCGGCGGCGCGCGCTCCCCCGTTCTCGGAGGGCGCGAGCGCGGCGGCGGCGATCGGGCAGCCCATGCCGTAGTCGGAGGCGCGCAGCGCCTTCTCCCACCAGGTGACCAGCGCGTCCACCCAGTCGGCCGGCGTGCCATTCGCGGTGATCGACTCCAGCTTGGCGGTGACCTGCTCGCCGGCGTGCCGGGTGGCGTGCTCCACGAGTTCGGCCTTGCCGCCGGGGAAATGCTGGTAGATCGAGCCGCGCGCGGTGGTGCTGTGCTCCAGCAGCTCGGTCACACCGGTGGCGTGCACGCCGCGCTCGCGGATCAGCGTCACCGCGCTGTCGATCAGGCGCTGCCGCGGTCCGGATGTCACCCAGGTCTCCCTCACTCGGTATAGACCGACCAGTCTATGACGTGTCAGAGTGTAGCCGAATAGACCGATCGTTCTATATCAACGAAGGGTGGCCTCATGACCGCCGGATTGGACCTACTGCGCTCGTTCGCGGACCTGCCGGACCGTCCGCCGTTCATCGGCGACCTGCTCGGCATGACGATGGACGAGATCGCGCACGGCAAGGTGGTCATCAGCGTGTCCACCCGGCCGGACTTCGCCAACCCGCTCGGCACCGTGCACGGCGGGATCTGCGCCACCCTGCTCGACTCCGCCATGGCCTGCGCGGTGCACTCCACGCTGGACGCCGGGGCCACGTACACGACACTGGAACTGAAGGTCAACTACATCCGGTCGGCGTCCACCGCCGGCGCCAAGCTCACCGCCACCGGTACGACCGTCCGCATCGGACGGACGATCGCGACCGCGGAGGGCAGGGTGGTCGACCAGGACGGCACGCTGATCGCGCACGCCACGACGACCTGCCTGATCAGCTCCGCGCGTAGCTGAGGACCGCGACGCCGCTGTCGAACAGCGTGCTCGCGGTGAGCGAGAACCGGACCAGTTCCCGCGGCTCGCCGAACATCGGCACACCCGAGCCGAGCACGATCGGGTGCTGCTTCACGATGATCTCGTCGATCTCCGGCAGCAGCGAGCGCGCGAGCCCGCCACCGCCGACGAGCCAGATTCCCTTGCCCTCCTTGCGCTTCAACTCGCGCACGGTCCCCAGCGGGTCGTCGCTCACGTGGATCGCCGGGTCCGGAACGCCGGCCATGGTGCGCGAGAAGACGTAGTGCTCCAGGTGTCGGTAGCCGTTCGCGACACCGTCCTTGAGCGCCATCCGGTAGGAGTTGGCGCCCTCCAGCACGGTGTCGAACACCCTGGGCTCCGCGGTGACGCCGAGCGGCTCACGCAGGTGCGTCGGGATCATCTCCGGGAACTCGGAGATCAGGTAGGCCGCCTCGTCACCGTCCACGCGGAACACGTCGCCGGTCGGGTCCTCGTCGCTGTCCGCCGCGATGAACCCGTCGATGGTCGCCGCCACCAAGTACGTGAGCTTCCGCATGACTGCCTGCCTCTCCATGCTCTCTGACCTGGGCGAACAACTTTTTCGATATTTTTCCGCCGATCATGTCGAAGCGGCCGGCGTGGCTCCGACGTATCCGCGAAACGACGGGAAGCGAACAACTCGTGGACCGTACAACAGACAGCGATCGGAGAAAGATCATGAGCAGCGTGTCCAGCTACCTGTGGTTCGTCGACAACGCCGAGGAGGTCGCGAGCTACTACACCTCGCTGGTGAAGAACTCGAAGGTCACCAGCACCATGCGCGGCGCGGACGGCAAGGTCCTGATCGTCGAGTTCGAGCTCGACGGCCAGCGGTTCATCGCGCTGAACGGCGGCCCGCACTTCACCCACAGCGAGGCGTTCTCGATCTTCGTACGGGTCGACACCCAGGACGAGGTCGACCAACTGTGGAACGAGCTGACCTCCAACGGTGGCGAGGAGAGCCAGTGCGGCTGGCTCAAGGACCGCTACGGCGTCTCGTGGCAGATCACCCCGCGCGTCCTGCTGGAGCTGGTCGGCAACGAGGACAAGGTCGTCGCCGAGCGCGCGGCGCAGGCGATGTACAAGATGCGGAAGATCGACATCCAGAAGCTGGTCGACGCGGCGAAGGCCTGACCGACTCCCCCACGGACGAGAAAGAAGACGATCATGGCGAACTCCACCCCCGGCATGCCCACGCCGCACCCGGCACTGAAGCGGCTCGACCACCTGGTCGGCACCTGGACGATGACCGGCAACCTGATCGGCTCCGACGAGGAGACGATCACCGGAACGGCCACCTACACGTGGCTGCCCGGCGGCTTCTTCCTCGTGCAGGAGGTGGAGATCGACTTCGCCGGCATGGTGAACGTGCGGAGCCACGAGCTGATCGGGTACGACCCGGAGACGGACACGTTCCCGTCCACGGTGTACTCCAACATGGCGCCCGAGCCGCTGCCGTACCGGTGGACCGTGCGCGAGGACGGATTCTCGATCTCCGTCACGCACGGCGTGCTCGACGCGACCTACACCGGCACGTTCAGCGCGGACGGCACGTCGATGTCCGGTGGCTGGCGGCCGAATCCCGGCGCGGACGAGACGGTCAACATCTCCTACGACGTCCGTGGGACACGCGCCTGACCGACGCGCGATGGCGAGCCCGGCACGGATCACGTGCCGGGCTCGCCGCGTTCTTCCCGGAGTGCGACGAATTTCGGCCGCGCGGTGAGTCCTAGTGCGTGAACCCCCTTGTGAAAGGAGCACTCATGGACACCGTGACCTCGGCCGACGGCACCACGATCGCCTACGAGCGGCTCGGCGACGGCCCGCCCCTGGTCTTCGTCAGCGGCGCGCTGTGCCACCGCGCGGTGACCCGGCAGCACGCCGAGCACCTCGGCCGCTCGTTCACCGTGATCAACTACGACCGACGAGGACGCGGCGACAGCGGTGACACCGCGCAGTTCGCGATCGAGCGGGAGGTCGAGGACGTGGCCGCGCTGATCGAGGCGGCCGGCGGCTCGGCGGCGGTGTACGGCCACTCCTCCGGCGCCGCGCTGGCGTTGCACGCGGCGCGGGACGGGCTGCCGATCACCAGGCTGATCGCGCACGAGCCGCCGTTCGCGCCGGAGCAGACCGACGCCGAGCGCGAGGAGCAGCGGCGGGCGAACCAGCGGCTCTACTCGCTGATCGACTCCGGCGACCGGGTCGGGGCGCTGCGGCTGCACTTCGCCGGCACCGGCATGCCGGCCGAGATCGTCGATCCGATGTGCGAAGACGTTGAGACACAACGGATCGCGCACACGCTGCGGTACGACTACGCCCAGATCGACGGCTGGGGCGACGATCCGGCGGCGCGGGCCGGCGAGATCAGCGTGCCGACGCTGTTGGTCAACGGCGGCGAGAGTCCACAGTGGATGATCGACGTGGCGAAGCGGTTCGCCGACGCGGTGCCGGACGGGCACCACCGGGTGGTCCCCGGCCACGGCCATGTGATCTCGCCGGACGCGCTCACCCCGGTCGTCGAGGAGTTCCTGCGCTGACCTACCCCACGGGTGGGGGCTCCCACCGCTCCGAGAACAGCTCGTAGCCCGGAGGGTCTCCGGGCAGCGGGTGCGGTGCCGGGGCGCGGAGGCCGTCGACCGCGATGGCGGTGATTCGGGTTCGCGCGTTCATGGCGGCGTCCAGCAGGTCGGTCCGGCCCTGCTTCTTGAGCTGCTCGAGCAACGGCGACTTGGCCAGTTGCTCGATCAGCAGCTCCAGGTCGACCTGGGTCACGTCGGGCCGCAGCGCGCCCGAGTCGTGGGCGCGGTCGACCAGTGCGCGCACCGCGTCGTCGGCGCGCTCGTTCCTGTCCGCCATCTCCGGGGTGACCGCGATCGTGCCGGCGATGGGCGCGAGCGAACCGGAGGCGAGCCCGATCGCGCTCGTGACGTAGTGCACCAGGCCTGCCCACGGGTCCTCGTGCGCCAACCCCTCCTGCGCGGCGGCGAGATAGTCGCCGAGCACGATCGCGACGAGGTGTTGGAACAGCTCCTCTTTGGTCCGGTAGCGCCGATAGAGGGTGCCGATCCCGACGCCGGCACGCTCGGCGATCGCGGCGACCGACGCGTGTGCCCCGTCCGTGGCGAGCACCTCGCGCGCGGCCTGGAGCACGGCGCGGTCGTTGCGTTCGGCCTCGGCCTGGCGCGGGGCTCTCCGTGCGGGCTTGCTCACTCGGGCATCGTATTCCTTGCGGAGCGAATCGCTCCGCGAGTAGCGTCGGCATCAAACGGAGTGATTCGCTCCGATAAGCTGCCAAGGAGATGTCATGAGTCAGAACGAGACGGCCGCCATCCGGCGAACGGTGACCGACGCCGAGCACTACCAGGTCGATCCCGAACCGTTCGTCGCGCTGCACACCAGCGAGGCGATCATCGTCAACATCGCCGGGCGTCGGGTGCTCGGCCGGGACAAGATCCACGAGGCGATGACTGCCGCGCTGCGAACGCCGCTCGCGCAGGTGCTCACCAAGATCGAGATCGAGGACATCCGGTTCGCGAGCCCGGACGTCGCGATCGTGACCTGCGTCAAGCACGTGTCGGACGAGCGCGACACCGCGCCGAAGTCCGACTCCCTCCCCACGAGAGGCAGTCTCATCTACGTGATGGTGAAAGACGGCGACGACTGGCGAATCGCCTCCGCGCAGACCACGCCGATCGTCGAATCCTGAGGCGTGCCAATGAATTCGACAGCAACCGACGTCGAGTCGATCAAGCAGGTGGTCGCCACCATCGAGCACGCTCAGCAGAACGAACTCGTGGAGGAATTCGTCGACCTGTTCCGCGCCGACGCGATCTGGACAACCGGTGGCGGCAAGCGTCTCTTCGGCCGCGACGAGATCGCGGCGTTCACCAGACAGGTGCTGCCCGGAGGGATGACGGGTCTCGCCGTGACACTGGAGGTGGTGCACGTGCTGTTCATCCGAGACGATGTCGCCGCCGTCAAGGTGCGCCAGGTGTACGTGAGCACCGACGGCCGCCCGTCGGAATCCGAGGGAGAGGGCACTCCCCTGTTCGTCATGTCCAAGGAGGACGGCCGGTGGCGCCTGGTCGCCTGTCAGAACACCGGAGTACTCGACCAGAACCCGCATTGATGACTCGTGGCGAAGTCGACGGGCCCGATGCCACCCGGTCCGGGGGCCAGTGACTGTGTGTAGGGCTTGTCGGGGTGAACTCGCGGCCAGCCTGGGTCACCGGTGTGGGCGAACGCCGTCCAGGAGGCGATCATCGCGTCACCCAGGCGGCGCTGCTCGGCGTTGAGCGCGGGCGGAGCGTTCCCCGTTCGAATGTCGAACAGGTAGAAGGTCTCCGCCGAGTGGTAGGCGTCGTACGGGTAGCCGACGTCCGGCAGGCTCGGCGGCGCGGTCCGATCGGCGAACTCGAACGCGTAGGTCGGCACGTGCCTGGCGGACAGCCGGTTGCGGTCGAAGGTCGGACAGGCGAGCCCGCTGTCGGTGGCCACCGTGACCCAGGTGCGACTGGGCGGCTCGCCGTCGTCGGTGGCCACCGTGGCCCAGGTGCGACTGGGCGGCTCGCCGTCGCGGAGCGGATAGCGCGCGGCGACCGCGTCGGCGTGCGTGCCGAACGCCGCGCGCAGGTACTCCCGGTACCGCTCGGCGGTGAGCGGCCGGCCGGCGAGATCGTTGAGCGCCTGCATGTAGGTCACCTCGTCGCGGGTCGCGCCGGACAGCACTGGCACCTGGTGCGTGCGGCCGGTTTTCAACATCTCGTACGGGTTCTCCGGCAGGGTGCGGCCGCCGTAGGACAGGCCGGCGAACCGCGTGAAGACGGGCATCAGCCGCTCGGCCGGCAGGCGGCGCAGGCAGGCCGGCGCGTCGGCGGGGTCGGCACAGCCGAGCTCGACCGCGGTCCTGCGGGCCCGGTCGGTCACGGCGGCGAGCTTCTCCCACGGTGGCACCGAGGGCAGGCCGGGCGCGATCAGGTTCGCCGGAATGTCCTTGGTACAGAACGCACTCTGCACGGCGGCGCGATGGAACAGCCCCGCCGCGCCGGGTGCGGCGAGCTGCGCGCACACGCTCTGCCCGCCGGCGGACTGACCGAACAGCGTGACGTTGCCGGCGTCTCCGCCGAACGCGTTTGCGTTGCGGCGCACCCAGCGCAGCGCGGCCTGCTGGTCCTCCAGGCCGAAGGCGCCGGAGCCGGGCAGGTCGGGATGGCCGAAGTTGCCGAAGACGCCGAGCCGGTAGTTGACCGTCACGACGACCACGTCTCCCTGGACGGCCATCCGACGCGGGTCGTACTCGCTGCCCGAGCCCTCGATGAAGCCGCCGCCGTGCAGCCACACCATGACCGGCTTCGGCCGCGTCGGCTTCGCCGAGTCGGGCACGGTGACGTTGAGGTACAGGCAGTCCTCGTCGAGGCTGGGCGGTGTCCCGGTGCTCGACGCGTGCTGGGCGCACCAACTGCCCGGCGTGGTCGCGTCCCGGATCCCCGCCCAGGGCGCGCGCGGCACCGGCGACCTCCACCGCAGGTGTCCGACCGGCGGCGCGGCGAACGGGACCCCGAGGAACTCGCGATACCCGGCGCGGTCGCTGCCCCGCACCGCTCCCTTGTCGGTCAGCACGACCGTGCCGCCCGTCGGCTCGGCCTCGCCCGGCACGCCGAGCAGCACCGCACCCAGCGCGGCGGCCGCCAGCGCCAGGACTCCCACACGTCGAGACATCACCCACCTGAACAATACGTTCGTATTGACTTGCTTGACGGCAAGGTAGCATCACTCGGGATCACAAGGCAATACGAACGTCTCGAAAAGGTGGCGCGAGAGTGGCCGACGAACACTCCCCGGTACGCGGCGTCGGCGCGGCCCACGACCAGCGCCGCCGAGACATCCTGGAAGCGGTGTTCTCGATCGTCGACAGCGCGGGCGCCGATCAGGTCAGCATCCGGCACGTCGCGGAGGCCGCCGGTGTGTCGGTGGGCCGCGTCCAGCACTACTTCCCCAGCAAGGACGCGCTGCTGACCGAGGCGTTCGCCGCGATCAACGACCTCGGCACCCGGCGAGTGCAAGAGCGCCTCGCCGCCGAGGGCGCGACCGACGATCCACGGCGCGCGCTGCACGCGATCCTCGCCGAGCTGATCCCGCACACCGACGAGGACCGCACACTCTTCCGGGTCGCGCAGGCTTTCGAGACCTACGCGCTGACCCGGCCCAGCCTCAAGGACCGCGTCACCGAGGGCTACGACCAACTCGCCGCGCTTCTCGCACTCCTGCTCCGATCCGCCACCGGCGAGCACGCCACCGAGGGGAGCCTCCGGCCCGAGGCGCACGCCCTGCTCGCGCTGGCCATCGGGCTCAGCGGGCTCACCCTCACCGGCAACCTCACCCCGCGCGAGGCCGGCCGGATCGTCACCACTCACCTCGATGACGCCATCGCCAAGCTGAGCAGCACCCGCTAGCAGTCGAACATGATCGCGTTGCTCGGGCCGGAGACGTTGCCGGACGTGTCGACGGCCCGGAGCTCGACCTTCGTCGGGCCGCCGGCCACGCAGTACACGATCGTCTCGTCCCCGCCGATGATCCCGTGCTCGGCGAACACGCCGTTCAGGTAGACGTCGTACAGGATCAGGTTCGGTGCGTCCGCGTTGTCCGTCGACGGCGTCCAGTCCAGCCAGATCTCCGGCGCGCCGCTCTCCGAGGACAGCGTGAGGTTCGTCGGCGCGGTCGGCGGCACCGTCTCGGTCACCGGCGGCGTGGTCACGGTCAGGACGTTGCTGCGCACCGCGTTGTCCGACGCGTCCTTCGCGGTGACCTGGAACGTGTGGGTCGACCCCGGGACCACGTCGAGCAGGGTGTACGCCCCGAGTCCGATCTGGCCGGAGGTCACCGGCGCGCCGTCCATCTCCAGGGTGTGGAAGACCTGGCTGATGTCGTCCTTGGACGACGTCCAGTTGAGCGAGATCCGCGTCGGGCGCACCGCGACGAGACTGAGCACCGGGGCGGGGCTCGGCGGCGTGGTGTCCGGTGGCGTGGTGACCGTGACCGCGTTGCTGTCGCCCGACCGGTTTCCGTTCGCGTCGATGGCGTAGACACTGAGCGTGTACGTGTGGTCGGGGATCAGCAGCGGCCGGGTGAGCGTGGTCTTCGGCGGATCGACGCCGATGCAGCCGGAGAAGTTGTGCTGCACGCAGTACCACCAGTTCGACGAGTTGTCCCGCGCCGGGTCCCAGGCCAACGAGACGCTGGTCTCCGTCAGCGCCGTGACGCGCAGATTCGTTGGCGTGCCGGGTGCTGAGCGGTCGCGAACCGCACCGGCCGGGGCGGCCGACACGAGCAGGGACAAGGCGATTGCGACGACGATCGTTGAGCCACGCATCGGAACTCCTCCGGCTGAGGCATGACCTGTCGCCGAAGACAACGCATGCCGGATCCGGCCGGTTCGATCAGGCGGGCGGATTCTGCGCGGCGTGCCAGCCGGCCACCTGGGCCCGGTCGTGAAAGCCCAGCTTGGTCAGGATGCGGCCGACGTGGGTCTCGGCGGTGCGCGGGGCGATGAACAGCTTGGCGGCGATCTGCTGATTGGACAGACCTTCGGCGAGCAGCCCGGCGATCTCGTGTTCCCGTTTGGTGAGCTGGTTCTCCCGGGGCGTGGTGCCCGACTCGCCGAGCAGGTAGCCGAGCACCTGGTCCCAGGTCATCGCGTTGCCGTACAGGTAGTGCCGGTAGTACTCGGCCTCGCCGAGAACGTCGAGAGCGTGGTTGCCGTAGAACAGGATCTTCGTGGTGAACAGGCCGAACCGATCCGGGTTGGCACCCAGTGACTGCCACATCCGCAGCGCGATGCCGGACAGCGTCGCCGACCGGTCCATCCGCCCCCGGCGTACCGCGACGGCGCCGATCACGTGGACGGCGAACGGCTGCGCGGAGCGGTTGCCGAGCTGTTCCTGGAGCCGAAACGCCTCGAGTGCGGCCCGCTCGGCCGCGTCCTCGTCGCCGTAGAACAGCTCGGTGATACCCAGCGCCCACAGGCCCCACGACCGCCAGAAGTTCTCCCCGATCGCCTCGCCCGCCTGGATTCGCTCATCGATCAGCGCCCGGCCCGTCTCGACGTCGCCGGTCACCGCGGTCGCCAGTCCGTGCAGGAATCCGGCGTACCCCTCGCCGTGTGCGACGCCGTGCTCGCGGAACACGGCGAGCGCTTCGGCGAACTGGTCGCGGGCCAGCGATTCCTTGTGGGTGAACAGATTCGCCAGTCCCCAGCCGACCGTGACGTAGGCGGTGGACACCTCGTCACCGACCCGGTCGGCCAGTTCGGTGCCGGTCTCCAGCGCGGCGGTCCCCGCCTCGATATCGCCCTGCAGCAGGGCACACCAGGCCATCAGCCGCTGGGCGAATACCCGCTCCGGCGTGTCCGGCGGCACGGTGACCAGCATCCGGTTCAGCCAGAGCCGCGCCTCACTGAGAAACCCGCGGACGGTCCAGTAGACGTCGAGCTGGTTGGCCATCCGCAGCCCGGCCGCGGCCTGTCCGGGCTCGGTGGCGCAGTAGTCCAGCGCGACCCGGATGTTCGGGTGCTCGCGCTGGATTCGCTCGACCCAGGTCACCTGGTCGGCACCCATCCAGCCGGCTTCGTAAGCCGCGGTCAGCCCGGCGAACCAGTCCCGGTGCCGCCGCGCGACCCGCTGCTGATCATCGGACCGCAGCCGGTCGGCGCCGTACTCCCGCACCGTCTCCAGCATCCGGTACCGGGACTCGCCGGCGGCCAGCAGCGACTTGGCCACCAGCTTGTCCAGCACGTCCGGGATCTCGTCAGGTGTCATGTCCTCGTCGCGGCAGACGTGTCGCGCGGCCGCGAGGTCGAACCCGCCGGAGAACACCGATGCTCGCGCCAGCACCGCGCGCTCCGGTTCGGAACACAGCTCGTAGCTCCAGTCGAGCATCGCGCGCAACGTCCGCTGCCGGCGCGGGGCGGATCGCCTGCCCAGTGTCAGCAGTGACAATCGGTCTGACAGGCGGTCGGCCAACTGCGCCACCGACAGCGACCGCAGCCGCACCGCGGCCAGCTCGATGGCCAGTGGCAAACCGTCCAACTGTTCGCACACCCGCGCGATGGCCGCCTGGTTGTGCTCGGTGACGCGGAAGGTCGGCACCACCGCGGTCGCCCGTTCCACGAGGAGTCGCACCGCCTCGTAGCCGGTCAGGTCGGCGGTGGAGGTCACGCCCTCCGGGACGGACATCGGCGGCACGACAAGGAGTTGCTCGCCCTCGGCACCGAGCGACTCGCGGCTGGTGCAGAGCACGGTGACCCCCGGGCACGCCGCCACCAGCGCCGAGACCATCCGCGCGCAGTCCGCGACGAGATGCTCGCAGTTGTCGAGCACCAGCAGGACCTGCCGTTCCCGCAGGTGGTCGATGATCACGTCGAGGGCGGCGCGCCCCGACTGGTCGTAGAGCCCGAGCCGGTCCGCCACGGTGGTGGCCAGCAGGTCCGCGTTGCGCAGCTCGGCCAGCTCCACATACGCCGCACCGTCGGCGAACCCGTCCCGCACGGCCGTCGTGATCCGCATCGCCAGGCGTGACTTGCCCACCCCGCCGACCCCGGTCAGGGTCAGCACGCGGTGCTCGGTCAGCAGGCGCTGCGCGGTGGCCAGCTCGGCCTGCCTGCCGACGTAGCTGGTGAACTCCACCGGCAGGGTCTCCACGGATCCCCGAACCGGCATACCGCGAACACCTACCCCTGTCCCACCGACACCAGCGTTGCCCGTGAGTCTAGGTTCTCCGCGAATTTTCGCAGGTCAGGCCGGCTCTCGTAGGGCGCGCCCCGCGGCGGCGCCGAGCGGCAACGCTCACCGGGATGATGATCCACTGCGCCCGCGTTGATTCCGACGTGAGTTATTTCAGGACGCTCCGGCAATTGCACGGTGCCAGGTTTGACTGCCCGTCATGCCTGTTCGAGACTCTCTTTCGGCAGCCAGTTCGGGTAAAGCTTTCGAAGGCCGATCGTCAACTAATTGTTGCGCCACTCTTCAAAGGAGAAGAACATGCTGACCTACCTCATCTCGAGCGGCTACGAGACCCTTACCGGCGCGGCGTGCCACCTGGCAGACGTTATCCGCGCGCTCGTCTGATCACTGAGCCAGGCGAGTCGATCGCGAAGGCGGGGGCAGCGGCCCGACAGGGCGACCGCTGCCCTGCCTTTCGTGGCGCGAGCGCCCACGCTCACCGCTCGTTGCCCGCGCGCAGCCAGGCGATGTAGTCGGCGACCGCGCGTTCGGTGTCATAGGCGGGCCGGTAATCGGTGTCCTGGCGGAGTCGTTCGATGTCGAGATAACTCCGCTGGTCAGGCCCGCCGGTCGGCAGTTCTGCCTGGGCATCGGGGACGATCTTCCTGATGCCGGCGACGATCTCGGCGTTGGTCGTCGCACGGCCGGACGCCACGTTGTAGGTGCGGTGGTTGAGCCGGTCCGCGAGTTGCAGGGCCGCGATGGCCCGGCCGCAATCCTTCACGTAACACATGTCGATCGAATCCTCCGCGTACACGGTGGACGGCAGCGCGGTGAAGTCCGGCACGGTGCCGCGGGCTGCGGCATGAATGAGTTGAGGCGCGGCGAAGAACGGTGACGCGACTGGTCCGCGCGGACCCCAGATGGCGGCAATGCGGTAATTGACGATATCGATTCCGGCGGCACCGGCCAGGTGGTCGCTCAGCAATTCGCCGACCTTCTTGAATGCCGGGATCACGTGGATCGAGGTCATCGGCAAAAGCACGTCCTCGCGGCGTGGCCCCGTTTCGGCGAGGCCGGCGTACACGCCGATCGTGCTCGCGACGCCCACACGCGTCACACCCCAGTCCTGGGCGACCTGCAAGACGTTGAGCAGGCTGTCCGCGCACCGGCGATGGGCTCGTCAGGACCGGGTGGCCACGGCACCGAACCCGCGAGATGCACGATGCCGGTGATCTTGTGGCGCGCGCCGATGTCCCGCAATGCCTCCAGATCGGTGATGTCGGCCTGCTCCATCACCACCTGTTCGCCGACGAGATCAGCGGGCACCCCGACCGCGCGGCGCTGGACCAGCACGGCGGATTCGCCCAGGTCAAGCAGGGCCCGCACGGTGTGCGAGCCGATGAAGCCGAGGCCACCCGTAACCAAGATCATCACTGTCACCATCCTGCAGTTGGACTGATTATCAGTGCTACTGACGATCAGGCTAGCGATAGAATCGGCGGGTGTCGAGTAACAGCGGGCCGGGTCCCGAGTTGAGCAGGCGTCTTGGCTACTTGCTCAAACACGCACAGCTCCGCATGGCCGAGCTGACCGAAGACGCGCTGGCGCCCTACGGCATCAACGGGCGTGAGCTGGCGGTGCTGCTGGTTCTCGACAACCGCGAACCCGCGTCGCAACAGCAAGCGGCGCGGCGGCTCGGTATCGATCGCACGACGATGGTCGCGCTACTCGACGCCCTCAACGACAAGGGCCTGGTGTCACGTCATCCGCACGAGGACGATCGACGCCGCAACGTGGTCGAGTTGACCGAAGCCGGGCAGGACGCACTCCGCCGGGCCACCAAGGCAAGCGATGACGCGGAACGTCGTTTCCTCGCACCGCTCAGTCCACAGCTCGCCCAGCACCTACGAGATTCGTTGCGAGCGGTCGTGCTCGAACCCGACACCCAGACGGAGCGATAGAAAGCCAGCGAAGTAGTGGACCTAAAAGGTCGGCACACGAACCGCAATGCCGTCCTCGCGAACGGTCCAGAGATCATCATCGGTGCTGGTCAACGACGAACCTGACCACGCTGGGGTGGAAGCTACCGCACCGTGGGGGTTTGGGGGCTCGGCCCCCAATATTATGACGAGCGACGTGGTCGACGCTTTCCGTCGACACACGTCGCCCGAGCGAGTGGGCCGCCTGGGGCTCGAACCCAGAACCTACGGATTAAAAGCCAGCGGGTTCAATGGGGACGATCTTGAAACATGTTTCAACCGTAGGGCTCTTACCTGCAGCTTTGCTTTATTTGTAGTCGCGTTCGCGTCTGCTAACGGTGATGCTGGGCTCCGTTATGTCTCCGTTCTTCCTGCTGTGCTCGGGTGGTCGGCGACAGTACGCCAGCCGTGCTCGTAGCCTCACCTCGCAGGCGCCTTCCGGCGACCTGGGAGCTGCTCACGCATACCTAGGCTGGTCGATCGCGGCCTCGTAAAAGGCGTCCGCGAGTGCCACGATGACAGCGTTGATACCAGGACCGTCGCTGAAGAAGTAGTCGGCCATGGTGTTGTGGGCCTCTTGGTTGTCGACGACAGCCTCAGTGACCGCCGCCTGGAAGTCCTGTGACTCCATGAACTGCTTCTTCGAGTTCACCTTGGTCTGGTTGACCAGGTTCGGGTAGGCGAGCAACCGCTGCACGAGTCCCTGCACGAACTCGCGGACCTGAGACGCGGAGAACGACTCGGCGCCGAAGAGGTCGTTCATCTTGTCGATGACGACCTGGAGAGCGACGTATTTCGGCTCTTTCCGTGCTCCGGTACCCGCCGCGCCGATTCCCTTCAGTTCGCCATCGCCGGTCAGCGAGATATCGACCGCGGTCCCCTTGTTGTGCTTGACCCCGACCAGGACCACGTCGGAGAGGTCGACCTCCGCGGCCCAGGATGAGTCTGCGATGACCTTCTCCAGGAGTCGTAGGAAGATCGACAACATCTCCATGTAGGGGTCGCCGTAGTCGACGATCTGGCTCATGAAGTCGTAGAGCCGGACCAGGGTGGAGACGTCCTTGCGGAACAGGTCAAGGGTGTTGAGGGTGACCTTGTCGTCGGCCTCGATCGCAGCCGCGTAACGGCGGGCGAACTCATTTTTGGCCGGGCTGATCGCAGCCGAGAGCGCGTTGTTGCCCTTCCGGGTGACCCACAGTTCGGCGACCTCGCGCACCTGCTCTGGCGTGTAGACCCCGGCCTGGGCGAGTTTGGTGGCGAGGTGAAAGACGACGTACGGGTCGGTCTCGGTCTCGAGGGTGGCGTTGGTGAAGTACGGCTCGAACGCGGCCCGGATGTCCTCGGGCTTGTTCACGAAGTCAATGACGAACGTCTTGCGTTTCTGCTCCCCGCCCGCGGTGCGATGGATACGGTTGAGCCGGGAGAGCGTCTGCACGGCCGTGACCCCGGAGAGCTTCTTGTCGATGTACATCGCCGAGAGCAGTGGCTGATCGAATCCTGTCTGGAACTTGTTGGCGACCAGCATGATCCTGTACGTCGCGCCCTTGAAGG
This sequence comes from Herbihabitans rhizosphaerae, assembly GCF_004216555.1. Classification (GTDB taxonomy): domain Bacteria; phylum Actinomycetota; class Actinomycetes; order Mycobacteriales; family Pseudonocardiaceae; genus Herbihabitans; species Herbihabitans rhizosphaerae. The sequence continues at coordinate 754,171 of NZ_SGWQ01000001.1, forward strand.
CGGCGGCCAGGTCCGAACCGGCACCGGGGTTCAGATTGGCCTCGGTGAACTCGTCGTCCTTGCTTGGCTGCGGCCCCCAGTCCGAGACCCACACCTCGTCCTCGGCCATCGTCACCGAGCCGGAAAAGGCGACCAGGGTGCGGTAGTTGTACGAGGCGTCCATGGCGGTCCGCTTGGCGATGTAGGCGTCGATCGCCTTCTTGTACTTCACCGCGGCCTTGCGCGAGTCGGTCACGACCATCGCCTTCGCCTTGCCCTCCAGCAGGTGGGCGACGTTGGCGTGGAAGTGCTCGACGATGATCTGCACTTTCTGGCTGATGTTGGTCGGGTGCAGCTTCACCCACCGCATGAGCCCCTTCCGCGCTGCGGCCTCGTCCACCACCTCGTCACCATCGCCACTCTCGGCCTGACCGGCGATCTTCAGCGCGGTGTCGTAGGTCTGATAGCCGTTGAGCACGTCGAGGATGTAGCCCTCCTCGATCGCCTGCCGCATCGAGTAGAGGTGGAACTCGACCGGCTTCCCGTCAGGGCCCTTGCGGCCGAAGAGCTCCAGAGTCTTGTTCTTCGGCGTCGCGGTGAACGCGAAGTAGGAGATGTTCTTCGACTCGGCCCGCTCAGTCATCTCCGAGGCCAGGATCGACTCGACGTCGACGGAGCCGCCTTCCTCGATCTCCTTGACCTCCTCCGCGGTCAGCACGGCCTTGAGCTTGGAGGAGATCTGGCCAGACTGTGAGGAGTGCGCCTCGTCCGCGATCACCGCGAACCGCGTCCCTTTCAGACCCTTGTCGGCCCGGATCTCGTCGAGGGCGAACGGGAAGGTCTGCACCGTCACCGCGATGATCAGCTCACCGTTTTGCAACGCGGTCGCGAGCAGCCCGGACTTCGACTTCGCCCCCGCCTTGCGCACATCCTCCGGGCTGATCGTGGCCACGATCTTCCCCGACCCGTCGATCTGCCGGATCGCCTCCTGGAGCTGCCCGTCGAGCACGGTCCGGTCCACGACCACGATCACCGAGTCGAAAACCTTCGTGTCGTTTACGTGCAGCCGCGCCAGCCGGTGTGCGGTCCAGGCGATGGTGTTCGTCTTTCCCGAGCCCGCCGAGTGCTCGATCAGGTAGCGCTGGCCCACCCCTTCCTCGCGCACCGCGGCCACGATCTTCGTCACGGCCTCCCACTGGTGGAACCGGGGGAAGAGCATGCTCGTACGCCGCACCGACGTCCCGGTCGCGACGTCCCACTCCTCCTTGGTCTCCACGATCATCAGCCGGCCGATGATGTTGAGCCAGGCATGCTTCTCCCAGACCCGCTCCCACAGGTACGCCGTCGCCGACCGCCCGCTCTGACCCGGCGGATTCCCGGCGCCACTGTCGTGGCCCATGTTGAACGGCAGGAAATGCGTCTTCTCACCCTCAAGCCGGGTAGTCATCGCAGCCAAGTCGTTGGAGACCGCGAAATGCACCACCGCCCGATGCCCGAACGACAACAGCGGCTCCGGCCGACCGTTGGTCAGCGGGTACCGGTTCTTGCGGTACTGGTTGATCGCCTCATCCAGCGACTGCGTGAACTCGGTCTTCAACTCCACGGTGGCGACCGGGAGCCCATTGATGAAGAAGACCAGGTCGATGCTGCGCTGATCAGCGGTGGAGAAATGCACCTGCCGCATCACCCGCACCCGCATCGCCGCGTACTGCTCGTTGGTGGTCGCGTTCAAACTGGTCTCCGGTCGGAACTGCGCCATCTTCAACCGACCACCACCGATGTACTGCACCCCATTCCGCAGGATGTTCAACGTCCCGCCACCATGCTCAAGAGGCTTGTCGAGCGCCGTAGTCAGCACGTCGAGGAACTTCGCCTCCGACCCCGCGGCCCTCAGGGCTTTCTCGTACGGCGCCTGCTGGGTTGCCCCCAGCCAGGCGAACAGGTCCCCGGGGAACAGCGCCCGCTCCCGGTCGTACCCGGCGTCATCTGCTGAGTACAGCCACCCGTGGGCGGCCAGATACTCGCAGATCTCGGACTCGAAGACGCCCTCGTGGTGGTCCGCCATCACACCATCTCCCGTACGTCGATCTGCCCCGTCACCGCCGCCGTGATCAGCGCCGCCCGCCGCTCACGAGCCAGCTCAATGAACCGCTCAGTCTCAGCGACCAGCGCATCGATCTTGGCAGTCTGCCTGTCCAGGTGTGAAGCAATGCGGCGCTGCTGCTCAATGGGAGCCGTCGGCACCCGAAGCCCTCGGATGTCGTCGAGCGCCAACTGCATCTTCGTGCCGCCCGCCGCGCCTTCGTTGAGCTGGTCCTGACCTGTCGTGGTGAGCATGAACCAGCCGATGAACCTGGGGTCCACCCGATCACGTTCCAAACGGCAAAGAGCGACGTGCTGACTGACATACGCGCCCACCCAATCGCCATCGATCACGGCCACGGATCCCAGATATGCGGTGATCGAGAAGAGCAAATCGCCTTCCCGGAGCATCGTCCGCGAGCCCTCTGTCACGGCGGCCGGAAGGTCCACGAGCTGGATGTCACCACGGATTTGAAGGTTGGCTCGCGGCAGGTTCCCGATCCGGAGGAAACGCTCCCCCTGATCCGCGTAGTAGTCGCCCCAGCCACGGGAGCCGCTCGTCAAGAACTTGATGTATCGGCGCAGTTGGACGCTGGGTTCACCAAGAGTCGAGAACGACGCATCGATGACAGCCTGACGACGCTCGCGAAACATCTCGATCAGGCGCTGCTGCTCCTCGATGAGCGTGTCGATGCGGGCGATCTCGCGGTCAAGGTATTCGGCGATGGCGCGCTGCTCGTCCATTGGTGGCAGGGCCAAGGCTGGCTTCGCGAGGTCCCCGGCCCGAATACCCACGCGGGTGACCCCTGATGCCAAAACAGTCCATTGCCCGGTAGTAGGGCCTGCCGACAGAGCCCAGTAGAGAAACTTTGGTTCGACGGCTCCAGGGATCGGCCGGACGATCGAGAGGTGGTAGCCACAGATAAGGTCCTCCGCCTCATATTCGACGTAGGCGGGCACCCCGATGTCATCTGCGGTCTCTGAGTCCTTTGTCAGGAGGGTATCGCCGACGGCGATTCGGAAACGCTCGATCTGCTCCGGCGGTGCCGTCGCCGCCATGAAGACCATGCCCTGGACGATCGACGCGTTCTTGTAGACGTCGGTGTAGTTGCACAGCCTCACTGGTGGCTCACCAGCGACGGAATGCTTGTCCACGTTGCTCGGCCAAGCTCGCGCCACGTGATCGAGCCTCCCCATACGCCAATGGGCAGGGATGGTGTCTAGCCATAGTGAATCGGCTGCGACGTACTCCGAGTGCCCCACAATCACTGCTCGACCTCCCGGAGCAGATCGAGGATCTTGGCGACCTGCTTTTCCAGGTCGGCGTCGATCTCGGAGAGGGGGCGCGGCGGGACATACTTGTAGAAGCGGCGGGTGAAGGGGATTTCGTAGCCGGTTTTGACCTTGGCCCAGTCGATCCAGGCGTCGGAGACGTGCGGCTTCACCTCGGCGTCGAAGTACGCCTGGATGACGTCGACTCTGCCAGCCGCACCGGTGGTCGAGCCGCCGTAGGTGAACGGGACGTTCTCGGTGTCGCGCTTCTTCGGGTCCGGCTTGGGCTTGCCCTTGCGGTCGAGGACGGGGTTGCCCTCCTCGTCGAGGAGGGGGCGCTCGACGGTGATGGTCCAGTAGCCGAACTCGTCGTTGCGCAGCACCTTGGCGTAGTCGGGGTCGGCGTCGGTGAAGTCGGCGTACAACTTCACCATCTTGGCGCGGTCGGCGTCGCTGATCTCGCGGCCCTTGGAGCCCAGGTTCTTGCGCATCTTGGTCCAGAACGCGGTGCCGTCGATGAGCTGGACGAGGCCCTTGCGGTCGGAATGCTTGTCGTTGTCGAGGATCCAGATGTAGGTGGCGATGCCGGTGTTGAAGAACATGCTCGTCGGCAGCGCGACGATCGCATCGACCAGGTCGTTCTCCAGCAACCACTTGCGGATGTTGGAGGGGCCGGACTCGGCGGCGCCGTTGAAGAGCGGCGAGCCGTTCATCACGATCCCAGCCCTGCCTCCGCCGTCCTCCGGCGCCCGCATCTTGTGAACCAGGTGGAGCAGGAAGAGCATCTGCCCGTCCGAAGTCGCCGGGAGACCGGGGGCAAACCGGCCGTAGGGACCCGCTTCGTCGCGCTCCTTCGTGACCGCCTTGGCGTACTGCTTCCAGTCGACGCCGTACGGCGGGTTGGACATGCAGAAGTCGAACTGGCGGCCCTTGAACGCGTCATCGGTCAGCGTGTTACCGAAGGCGATGTTGGTCGCGTCGTGGCCCTTGGCCAGAAGGTCGGACTTGCAGATCGCGTACGACTGCGGGTTGTACTCCTGGCCATACAGGCTCAGCTTCGCGTCGGGGTTCTGCCCGAGCAGGTGCTCCTCGGCCAAGGCGAGCATGCCGCCGGTACCCGCGGTGGGGTCGTACAGCGTGCGAACGATGCCGGCCTCGGCCAGGGCGGCGTCCTTCTCGGCGAAGAGCAGGTCGACCAGCAGCCGGATCGCGTCCCGCGGGGTGTAGTGGTCGCCAGAGGTCTCATTCGCGGCCTCGTTGAACTTGCGGATGATGTACTCGAACGCATCGCCCATGTCAGCGTTGGAGACGACGCCCGGATGCAGGTCGACGGCCTTGAAGGACCTGATGACTTCGCGCAGGAGCTCAGCCTTCTCCAGGGCGAGGATCTCCTTCTTGAAGTCGAAGTACTCGAACACGTCGACATCGTTCGAGAACCGGTCGATGTAGTCGGCTAGGTTGTCCGCCAGCCCGTCGGCGTCAGCCAGCAGGTTGACGAAGGAGTAGTTCGAGGTGTTGTAGAACGGCCGGCCAGTGGCCTTCTTGACCCCGATCCTGAGTCGGTTCGGGTTGTCGTACTTCGCCGCCAACTTCCGAACCGTCTCCCGGTCGGGCTCGAGGATGCAGTCGAGGCGGCGCAGGATCGTGAGCGGAAGGATCACGTTGCCGTACTGGTTGGGGCGGTAGGGACCCCGAAGCTGGTCGGCGATCTTCCAGATGAAGCTACCGAGGTTGCTCACAAAACTCCTAACAAAGCTCACTCGACGATGCACGGTGGACGCCCAGTGCGAGCTCGTGCACGCCGCCCGAACAGGCGCACACGGTCTGCAGCTGCCAGCGTTTCACGAGAACATCTTTGCAAATCACGACACCGGCGTGTCACGAAGTCGACAGCGGCGACCGGCTCGCCACATTGCTGCGTTTGGCTGCGGATGGCATCCCAGTTCCGCGGATTCCCTTCACCAGCGTCCTGGCAGGTCTGCTTCGGGCTGGCGATGGGACTCGACAGCACGATCACGCGGACCGTTTCGATACGCCAGACGCCGATCTGCACGAAGCCACGGCGGCAATCACGTTGCCGTGGTGATGCTGACCGGAACGTTGATCTGCTGGGCGACGGGTGTCCAAACGTCGACATCGAGAGCGGGCGTCTCGATCGAGAGGATCAGGGCGTAGCGGGCACCATCCGCGCTGCGGTCGCGTGCCTTGTTTTCCTTCCACCAGCCACTCACCGGGAACACGGCTAGAGCGCCGCGCTGGGCGAGGTCGGCGGCGTTGCCGATCCAGATGTCTGTGTGCAAGGACCCCGGCGCGCGCTGGTGATCGGGACCGAAGAACCACTCGCCGGTGTCGTTGCTGGAGCTGGCGCGCTGCTCGTCTTCAGATAGGGCCTTCTCGTTGATTCGCTTCTGGAACTCGGCGTTGGACTCGATAGCTCGGCGAAGGTCGAAGCGAAGACCGTGAGACGCGTAGCTGTAGCGACGCCGCCAGCCGCGTCGGCCGGGGTTGGGTTCGATGAAGTAGGACAGAGTGACCCGCAGGCGGACCTGCGCTTCGCCGAGGCCGGCGAGGACCTCGGTGGGCCACGGCAGGTCGTGGTAATGGATTTCGCGCATGGCCCCGGAGGCGAAGGGATGGATGGTGTCCTGCGCGATGAGGGTCAAGGCGTCGGTGGCGCTGCGGGTGGCCCGGGCGAGGTCCGGGACGCCCATGCCGTAGCGGCGGTGGAGAGCGATGCGGGGTGCCTTTTTCTTGCCGGCCGGGAATCGGCCCTTCATTGCGGGTGTCCACTCGGCGGAGTGCACGATCAGTGCCCGCACGGTCTCCGGCCAGAGCGCCGGATACTCGGCTATCACCGACGCGGACAGTGCTGCGGCCTGGGCGGTGGCGGCGCTGGTGGCGTGGGTCGTGGTCAGCAGTCGCGTGGTTCCCAGGGGCGCGTTGGTGGTCAGGAGCTGCAGGTTTGGAGGGGTGTCGAACATGGTGCCGTCCGGAGAACGGGCCACGTTGCCGCCTTCGAGCACGACGTCGGGTTTGACCGGCCAGACTCGGCTGAACGCCACTGAGGTACGGCTGAACGGCGACAGTTCGCCGCGCGGCGCCCAGGGCGTCCATCCGGCGAAGTCGGCGGCGGCACCGTTCATGGTGTCCAGTTCGGTGTACGCGCCGACGGTCAGGACGTTCCACGCCTGGGCGGGGTCTTCCACCGGTTCAAGGTCGCTGCGGTCGAGGTGCTCCTCACCGGGATGCCAAGACCGCACGTTGCCCGCCGAGACGACGAACAGCCGCTTCGCGTCATGATCGGCATCGTCGAGGAACACCAGCCCATCATCGTCGGCGAGAACGCTGCGACCGGCGGCGAGTGCGTCAAGGCTGGCCGACCAGGACGACGGCTGCCCGGACGCAGCCGGGGCAGCCGCACCGTTCGTCGATGTCGCCATGGGTGCAGTGACGGCGAGCGAGTAGACCCGGCGGCGATCCGGTGCCTGGATCTCCGCTCGGCTCGTTCCGGCGGCAGTGACCGCACCGTAGAGGTCGGGGGCGTTCTGCTGGGGCGGCGGCGGGAGCAGCTTGATCGACTCCAGCCGATGACGCAGCCGCAGCGGCTGCGGTGAGCTCAGGGCTTGGCCAAGGTCGCCATACAGGGCGAGGCCCGCCATCTCGGTGCCGTGGCCCCGGTCGTCGTAGACCGGCCACGACAGGTCTGCGGCGTGGCAGTCCTCCAGCGGCAGGGAGGCTTTTAGCAGGGGATGTTCCTGGTGAACGCCGCTGTCGATGACACAGACCGCGGGTGCCTCGAGATCGGCGGGCTCGAGTCTGTCCACGAGGTCGCCGATCCAGGCGGTCTGCTCAGTCGCGTCCGTTTCCGCCAGGAACTGTGTCGGGTCGTGCGGCCGGCGCAGCTCGGCCAGGTCGTCGAGAACGTCAACGGCCGAGGCGAGCTGGTCGACGGTCGCTTCGACCAGCATTACCGTGCGGTCCCCGAACCCGAGGCTGCGAGAACCGGTGCGCAGGTCGGTGGCCGAGGCGAACGCACGAAACCGGCTCACCTCGTTACCGTCGCGCCGCCGCAGCCACGCCTCCCACCAGAACAGCTGGCCCGGCTCCGGGAACTCGGCAGGCGGATCGGTCCACATCGCCGCGATCGACGCCGTCCGCACTGCTTGGACACGATCCACGAGATCCCGATTGCGGGGCTTCGCGGCGTCCGCGGTTTCGACGTATTGCGTGATCCGATCCAGGAAGTGGGTGAGCTTGCCCTGCGGGACGAACACGGTGGCTCGCTCCACAGTGACGCCGTCGCCGAGATCGACCTCCTGCACCGAACGCAGCTCCGGATGGAGGGTGCCTTGCTGGGGGTCGAGCTTCTTCAGCGCGAGGTGCACCCCGGGGAAGCTCTCGAAGCTGACGTAGACGCCGTCGACCGCGCCCTCGACCTGCACATCGCGCTGACGCCGTCGTACCTCGGCGTCAGCGTCGACCTGGCGGAGGGCGTCGTGCAACTGCTGGCCGTGTTCGCGCCGGTGCGCCGGCACGGGAACTGCTTGACCCTCGATCGCGCGCGGCGGTGGTGAGTAGTCAGCGGCCTCCGCTGGGGACGGGATGAACAGATGGGGGCGATTGCGAGGTTCTGGCATGACGTTCCGCGGGTCAGCCGAGCAGGTGCTGGCGCCGCTCCTGCAGCGCTGCACAAAGGCTCGTCGTGGTGACCCGGCCGTCGTCGACCAGGATCGCTGCCTTGGCCGCCAGATCCGCGGCGATGGTGATCTCGCCGTGGCTGAGACCGTCGGCAGCCGCGTCGATCTTCGACCAGCTCAGCCGGTCGATGGGGACGTTGGCCAAGCGGGTCCGGATCACGTCGCGCACGACCTCGCCGGCGGGCAGTGGATAGTCGATCACCGCGTCGAACCGGCGGAACATCGCCCGATCAAGTAGTTGCGGGTGGTTGGTTGTGGCCACCAGCAGACTGTCCGAGGTATCGACTTCAAGGAATTGCAGAAACGAGTTCAGCACCCGCCGGATCTCGCCCACGTCGTTGCCGGCGCCGCGATCGCCCGCGAGGGCGTCGACCTCGTCGAACAGGTAGACGCCGCGGGTCTCCGACAACGCGTCGAAGATCAGCCGCAACTTCGCGGCTGTCTCCCCCATGAACTTGGTGATAAGCCCGTCGAGCCGGATCATGAAAAGGGGGAGCCGCAGCTCGCCGGCCAGTACATGTGCCGACATGGTCTTGCCGGTTCCCGGGGGGCCGGTCAGCAGCAACCGCCGCAGAGGTTGGAATCCGTGTGACCGGAGGCGGTCACTTTGTCGTTGCTCCAGCAGCACACGTTCGAGGCGTTGCCGAACGCTCTCGTCGAGCGCGAGGTCGGCGAGGAGGTTCTGTGGGTAGGTGACCGTCAGCAGCTGTGCCAGTTCGCCGCGCGGCTGGACCACCGGGACCGGACGCGTTGCCGCCGAGTTGCGGCCTTGCTGCGTCCGCAGCGTGTCGACAAGGTCCCGCATATCCTGGGCGAACCGGTTCTGTCCTTGCCGCGCCGCACCGGCAGCGACCTGCAGGGCCACAGAGTAGAAGCGAGTGTCGTCCCCTTCCGCATGGCTCTTAACCATGGCTTTTACCTGGTCAGCCGTGGCCACGACCTCACCTCCCCTCCGCGAGTAAGCACTGTATTCGACCATAGTGCTCCCGACCGACCACGCAGCCCAGCAATTGTTCCAATGCGTGATTGGCCATCACCAGATCAGCAGAGGCCGTACGCAGCGACCGACCGGGGTACTGCAGTCAGAGCGGGCTCTAGCCTCGGCACCGTTCGAGCCGGTTTCACGACCAATGCCGACGCTGGAAACGCCGCGAACCGTTACGGGTTGGGGCCGCTAACTTGTGTGAAGAAGATGGTCGCCATGTAGAAGCGTTACTCGTCCCGCCCGGGGTCCGTGAGAAGGCGCTGCGCCTGGCTTAAACCACCTCGACGAGTGCCCCTCCTCCTACGCTGCAGCACCCCCTTCGCCGGTCAGCTTCAGCTCGCCGGCCTTCGCGCGGTCCATCAACTGCTCCACGAGCTGCTCATCCAGGCCAGCCAGGCTGGCCTCGGGTTCCACGCTCTCAGCGTCTTCCACGCCGGACATCATGACGGTCATCAGGTGCACTTCCATGATCGGGAGTCACCGCTCGTCTTACAGACCCTGACTCAGCGATGGGAGGACGCGCGCTCCGGCATGCCGTCCGGCTCGGACGGGTTCACAGTTCGATTGTCCCAGAGTTGTTCGAGAGTGAGGTGCGGCATGTCGGCGAAGGGTGTGTTCAAGCGGTGCGGGTGCCGATGCCCGGCGACGGGGAGGCAACTGGGTGCGCGTTGTCGCCGATTGGATGAACCGCAGCATGGGTCATGGTGGTTCGCGGTCGAAGGCCCCCGAGCTGCGGGCGGGTCTCGTACACGAGTGCGTCGCGGCGGTTACACCTCGGAGAAGGCCGCGATGACTGCCCGGGACCAGGTCGCAGCGACGGCCAAAGGCATCGGGCTGACTACCGGTCACTGGCTGGAGTACTGGATCCGCAACGTCCGGCTACGTCCAAGTACGCGCCGGAACTACCGGCAGCATGTCGTCACGTATCTGATCCCGCAGTTGGGTGATCTGCCTTTGGTGACGCTCGGCGTGAGCGATGCGCAGAAGGCGTTTACCGCGATCGCGGCCGGGGACGGTTCCCGGTATGGACGGCTGGCGCCGTCAACAGTGGCGCGGGTTCATGCGACGTTGAGTTCCGCGCTGAGGGCTGCGGTGGAGGAAGGACTGCTGGCGCACAACCCAGCACGAGGCCGGGAGATCGACCTCCCGGAAGCCGTGAGACCGCGGCCGTATGTGTGGACCGAAGAGCGGGTAGCGCGCTGGCGGGCAACCGGATGGCGTCCGGGACCAGTGTGCGTGTGGACGAGAGAGCAGACGATGGAGTTCCTCAACGCTATCGCCGGGCACAAGCGCTACCTGTATTACCACCTCGTGGCCCTCACCGGCCTGCGCCGCAGCGAAGCCGCCGCCTTGCGCGAGGTCGACGTGGATCTGCGGAACAAGGAACTGTTCGTCATCACCAGGCCGGACCCCGGCGAGCAGGTAGACGGTGACGGGAAGCTGAAGAGCCGATGCAGCACACGGACCATCGCTCTCGACCATGTCACTGTCGGCTTGGTACGGCGCTACCTCACGGCTCGAGCCGGGCTCCCCGCAGGACCAGGAGGAGAGCGGTACCTGTTCACCACTCCTACGGGGATGCCATGCCGACACGACCTGTTCACCCACGAGTTCGAGGACCTGCTGGCCGAACGCACCCAGCTGCCGCCGATCCGGCTGCACGATCTCCGCCACGGCGCGGCCTCACTGTCCCTGGCCGCCGGCAACGACCTCAAGAGCATTCAGGAGATGCTCGGACACGCCTCGGTGTCTTTCACCGCCGACTACTACGTCTCGCTCTACCCCAGCACCCGCCACCAGGCCGCGGAGAAGATCGGCGCGTCCCTGTTCGCCGCACCATCCGGCCGCGTGCACCGGACCCTGCTCCCGCTCCACTGCCGACACATAGCGGGTAGTGCCACACGGTGCCCACACAGGCCGACAACTACCGCGAAACCTGAGCCCGCGGACCATTAGTCCGCGGGTGTGCGGCATCGCGATGCCTCGTGCGTGCGCTTGACCTGGGAATATGGTGTCAGGGCGGGCTCAGGAGCGGGCACCGGTGTCTCCATATGGGCTCCGTTGCTCGCGTCGTGCTCAAAATGGCGTTATCAATCCGACGCAAGCACTGCCTCGGACTCACGATCGGACACACAAACGTCACACCGGGGACCGCCGAGTCAGGACAGAACGACAGCGGGCCAGCTACCCCCGCTGAGGTCCACTTTCCCAGCAACAGCAACAAAAAGACCCGCCGCTGTCGAATCTCGGAGCCGTTCACCTCAGCGTGAGCAGCCCCCAGTACCAACCTATTTCGTCACGGCCGCCGATCATCATGCCCGTGCTTGGCCACACAACCGGCCACACGTGACCCAACGGACTTACTCGAAGATCATCAGCTGTCCTGTTTTCGCAGGTCAGAAGCATGATCGTGGTGGGCCGCCTGGGGCTCGAACCCAGAACCTACGGATTAAAAGTCCGCAGCTCTACCAATTGAGCTAACGGCCCGACGGGGCGAGTGTAGCGGGCGGCCAATGTGACGGCGGATGCTCGGGCGATCAGGGCGAGCCCTCGCCGTTGTCTCGCCTGGCCCGGAAGGGAAGTACGAACCAGAGGGTCACGAATCCGACTGCGGTCACCGCCGCCACCGCGACGGCGAACCCGGTGCCCAGCGCGACATCGGTCAACAACAGCACCGTGCCGGTCATGGCGGCGGCGAGACAGGCCATACCCCACATGGCCAGCGTGTTCGCCACGCGCAGGATCACCGGCCGCTGGCCCTGCCGGAACAGCATCCGGTGCCACGCGGCCGGCGCGGTCAGCAGCGCGACGGCCGCCACCGAGAACAACACGGTGACCAGGTGCACACCACGCTGGAAATCGTCGGCCCTGGTGTACACCTCGGTGAACGCCACGGCGAGCAGGAAACCGAACAGGATCTGCACGCCTGCCTGGGCCACACGCAACTCCTGCAATAACTCCGCGACGTTGCGTGTGAGCCGTTGTTCCTCAGTCTCGGTCAACCGACCTCCACCAGCTTCTCGATCACCACGGGGTTCCTCCGAACCCGCTCGTGCAAACCAAGCGCCGTCACCGAGATCAACACGATCGCGAAACCGAGCCACTGCGTGCCGGTCAGCTTCGTACCCAGCGCGGTCACCCCGATCAGCGCGGCGGTCAGCGGGAAGGCCAACTCGGCGAGGGTGGCACGCGCGGCCGGTGTCGCGCGCAAGCCGATGTAGTACAGGCTCAGCGCGAGCAGCCCGGGGATGAGCGCCAGCAGCACCAGTCCGAGCGCGTTGCCCCAGCCGACCGCGATCGGATTCCCTTGCACCGTAACGATGATCGCCGCCGCGGGGAGCCCGACCGCGAACCGCAGCACGGTCGTGTCCCTCGGTGACACGGTCCGCGACAGGTACCGCCCGAGCACCGTACCGGCCGCCCACAGCGCCGCCGCGCCGATCGCCAGCATCGCCGTCTGCAACGCGGAAACCTTGATCTGCAACGGATCCTTGAACGCCAGCAGCCACGCGCCGGCCAGCGCGGGCAACGCGAACAGCAGATACCCGGACCGGATCCGCTCGCCGAGCAGCAGCAGCGCGGCGAGCACCACGAACACCGGCTGCAGCTTCTGCAGCACCAGCGGCGTGATCGGGTCGCCGGTGCGGAAGGCCGCGGTGAACAACGCCGTGGCCACCGCGGAGCTGCCCACGCCGATCACCAGCACCGCGAGCTTCTCCCGGACGCCGCACCGGCGGAACGCGTTGATCGCGGCGGGCAGCCACGGGATCAGCAGCACGACGACGATCAAGTGCTCCCAGAACACGACGGTCGCCGCGGGAAGCGCGTCGGCGAGCGGTTTGCGCAGCAGTCCGTCGGTGCCCCAGAAGGCCGCGGCGAGCGCGACGAGCCAGGTGCGGTCCGCGGTGCGCGGCGAGGATTCGGTCACGGCGACAACCGTAATCGGCGCGCGGGAAATGTCGCCGAAAATGTCAGGGCTCTGCGGCAGAGTGGTCCACATGACGAGCACCGCACCGGTGCTGCTCGAGCCGTGGACGGACGCCGACCTCGGCTTGGAGCGGCTGTTCAACACCCCGGAGATGACCGCGCACAACGGCGGGCCGCGGCCAGACGAGGAGATCGTCGCGCGGCACCACCGCTACCTCGCGTTACCCGCCGACGGCGAGGGCCAGATCTTCCGCGTGCACCTGCCCGGTGAGCCGGAGCCGGTCGGCAGCATCGGCTACTGGACCAAGGAGTGGCGCGGCGAGCCGGTCTACGAGATGGGCTGGATGGTGCTGCCCGGTCACCAGGGCCGCGGCATCGCGACGGCGGCGACCGTCGCGGCGGCCGAACACGCCCGCGTCGCCGGGAAACACCGGTCCGCGCACGCGTTCCCACCGGTCGCGAACACCGCGTCCAACGCGATCTGCCGCAAGGCCGGCTTCAAGCTGGTCGAGGAGTGCGAGTTCGAGTACCCGAAGGGAAACTTCTTACGCTGCAACGATTGGCGCCTGTTCCTGTGAACGCATGCGCGGGCCGGGCGCCCCACCCCGGACGCCCGGCCCGCCGTGCGTAGTCAGCCGCAGTGCTCGGCCTTCTCCTGCTCGGTCATCGCAGCGGTCTTCTGCGTGATGTCACCTGTGGAATCCGGCTCCGGCCCCTCAGCGGTGAAGTCCAGGTACCAGATGTAGTGGCCGTAGAACGGGTCCGGGAAATGCATCTCGTACTTCCCGCTGACCTTCTGCAGCTTCGGCGCGCGTTCGACCCAGCCCTTCTCGTTGGGCCGGATGTCGACGTTGGTGGCCTGCCCTCGGTGTGCGACGACTCCCACGTGTGCTGATAGGAGGTCTCGATCGACACCTTGAACACCTTCGAGAAGCCGTACTCGGCGGACAGTGACACCCCGAAGCTGTTCGACTCGGTGGTGGTGTCGGACCAGTTCACGGTGCTGCGCTGCAGATCCTGGGTGCAGTTGTAGGCGGCCTCACCGACCTGGTGGCCCTCCCCGGTGTGGTGCTCCGGCGGACCGGACGGAACATGCACTTGTCCGTGCCGTTGTCGCACTTGTCGAGCAGTTCCCGCGCGGTCGGCTTGTCCTCGTCGGCACCGCTGACGCCTGGCGCGATCAGCAACGCTCCGGTCGCGGCCAGCACGGCCGGTCCGATGGTGAGAATCCTCTTGTTCATCGCCGGCCTCCTCAGCTGAACCCGATTGACTGGGTGCGGTTGTCCATGACGGACCCGATGTTCGGCGTGTTCTCGTCGAACGGGCCGTCCCGGTCGCCGTTCAGATCGGGTTCTGGATACAGCCACAACCAGCAGTTGCCCCACGGCTGCACGGACGAGATCTTGTTCTTCCAGTCGTCGGTGAGGTCCAACTGGTAGTTGATCACGCCGTCCTTCTCGCAGAGCCCGGCGCCGTAAATGGTGAGCGAGTCGCCCCGGTAGTCGACGCCGTCGTAAACGGTGCCCTGGATGACACCGTCGGACGCCGTGCGATTCGCCGCGCCCCGCGCACCCGCGATGGCCTCCGCGAGAGAGCCGAAGCACTGCTCCGCTCCACCGCGGACATCCAGCGTGCAGTGCCTGCCCGTGTCGTTCGTCGGAGCGGCCGACGCGGTCACGGTGCCCGCGAATCCCAGCGCGACCGCTCCGACAAGGACCCCGACTGTCCGACTGATCTTCCTCCTCGCCATCTCACTGCCTTCCGTCATCGGATGTGACGAGCGGTGACGATAGGAGTGCGATTCCAATCAAATCAACATCAGACCAACGAAACGGAGGCGTGTAACGTGGTTTTGATTGCGTTTTGACTGGTCGACGGTTCTTTAAACATTCTTCACAGTTTCCCCAGACCGGCCTAGAACCATCGTCGCGTTTCGGACACGGGTCCGATCAGGCGAGCTTCGCGTAGACGATGACGTTGTCCTTGTAGCTGTGCACGGCCTTGTCGAACACGCCGCCGCAGGTGATCAGGCGCAACTCCGGGTCGGTCGTCTGGCCGTAGACCGCGTCCTCCGGCAGCTTCTCCTTGGGCACCTGCTGGGTCCGGTGCACGACGAAGCGCAGCGTCTTGCCGTCCTTGCGGTCCACCAGGATCTCGTCGCCGACGGCCAACTCCTTGAGCCGGTAGAAGATCCCCGGCTTCTGGTTGCCGTCGACGTGCCCGAGCAGGATCGCCGGTCCGGGGTCGCCCGGCACCTGGCTGAACTTGTACCAGGCCGCCTGCATGGGCGTCTCGACCGGCGGGACCTCGATGCCCCTCGACTTGGTCAGCCCGACCTCGACGAGCGATGACTCCGCCTTGATCTTGGGGATCCGCACGGTCGCCGGCTTCGGCCGGCCGTCGGCGACGTTCGCCACCGATGGCGTGGCCGCGGTGGTGGTGGCCGCAGGGCTACTCGACTGGCCGACGGGCGCACTCGGCGTGTCGCTCGACCCGCATCCGGACAGCAGCGCGATGGAGAACGCGGCGGCCGCGAGAAAGCGGCCGCCACGTTGGTACGAGTTCACGTCAGCGGACCTCGTGCGCGGTCGCGCCGCCGCCGGTCTCGATCTTGCCGCTGGGCCGGATGACGACCTTGCGCCGCACGTCGTCCGGGGTCGGGGCGGGACGGTCCACGACCGGCGCGCCGGTCACCTCGAACGTCGCGGTCAGCTGCTCCTTGCCGCAGTTGGCCGTCACCGTGTGCTTGCCGGGAGTGGCGTTGTCCTTGACGAACCCGCCGATCGCCCACACCTGGTCCTCGTGGAACCGGGACTCCTCAACGAAGTCGATCACGTCGGAGGAGAACATGCCGCCCTGGCCCTGTGCGCAGAACACCGCGACGGCGATCACGTCACCGCGCGCGACCTTGACCGGGTCGACGATGATCTCGCTCTTGTCGGGCACCTCGCCGCCGAGCTTCGAGTCGGCGATCTCGATGGCCTGGCCGGCGGTGGTCGCCGCGCGGTCGGACCGCGACAGGGCCTGGAGCGCCTTGATGCGCAGCTCGTGATTCTGCTGCGGCGGGACGTTGTCCGGCCAGTTGTCCAGCGCCTTCTGCAGCTCGGCGTGGAACGCGGCGGCGTCCTTCTTGACCTTCTCCGCAGCTTCCTTGGCGCTCTTGGCCTGGGCCGGGTTCGACGCGTTCTGCGCCGCCTTCAGCGCGGCGTTGGCGTCGGACTCGAGTTTGTTGCTGCGCTCGGTGTACTTCGCCACCCGCTCCGCGAGCTCCTTGGCCGGGTCCTCGGCCGGCTTGGAGGTCGTGGTCGGCGGCGTCGTGGTCGACGGCTGCTCGGCGACCGCGACCGGAGCGGCGGCCACCGCGATCGCGGCACTGACCAGGACGGCATTGCGCAGCAGTCTCAAGGACTTTCTCAAAACTTCTCCCCTGTGCAGTCGGAATCGCGGGCGCGCCGGATCTTCCGGCCGCACCGCCTGATCTCGTTGTCTCCCAAGGGGCCTGATCAATTACATGATCTGGATCACAGCCGTCAGCACGGCAACCTTGGCCGACACCGACGTTCACACGATCGAAGCAACTGTCTAGTCCGCGATTGACGGTTGCGTCTAGCTGTGGCTAGACATAGCCTGTGAAGAGGCGGCAAGTCATCAAGAAGATCGCGGCTGCGGCCAAGGACCGCGAGGTGGAGTGGATCTTGGCCCGGGAAGGCGCCAGGCACACCGTCTATACCTTGAACGGTGTGCTGGTACCCATCCCACGCCACAGCGAACTGGGCGAGACTTTCGCGGTCGAGATCTTCAAGGAGTGCGAGGGCGTTCTGGGGAAGGGATGGTGGAAGAAGTGAAGACCTACCACGCTGAAGTCACTCGCGACGGAAAGTTCTGGCTCATCCGAGTCCGCGAGATCAATCGATCCACCCAGGCCCTTCGGTACAAGGACGTCGAAGCCATGGCGAGCGACCTCGTCGAGATCATGGAAGGCCTGCGTGGCGACGAGTACAACCTCCACCTCGAGGTCCAGCTGCCGAGTTCGGTAACGGATCATCAGGCGCGTGCTGAGGTCCTGCGAGAGGAAGCGCAGCGCAAGCAAGCGGAGGCGGCCGCGGAAAGCCGGGCCGCGGTGCACGAACTCCTTGCCCTTGGGCTTTCTCAGCGCGAAGCAGGTGAGCTACTCGGTGTGTCGTTTCAGCGGGTCAGCCAGTTGGCGAAGTCGTCCTGAACCAGCCCTCTCACTTGTGTCAAGCGTCACCAGCGACAATGGTTGCGTGACAATGTCCGGCAGCACGCGGAGTCTGCGGATCGGGCCTTACCGGGTCGATCCGGCGGTCGTGCTCGCGCCGATGGCGGGAATCACCAACATCGCGTTTCGGCAGCTGTGCCGCGAGTTCGGGAGCTCCACCTCGTTGTACGTGTGCGAGATGATCACCGCGCGGGCCGTGGTCGAGCGGGACGCCAAGACCATGCACATGATCAGCTTCGCGGACGGCGAGCACCCGCGATCGCTCCAGTTGTACGGCGTCGACCCGGCCACCATGGCCGAAGCCACCAAGATCGTGCTCGGCGAGGGCATGGCCGACCACATCGACACCAACTGGGGCTGCCCGGTCGCCAAGGTCACCCGCAAGGGCGGCGGCGCGGCGCTTCCGTTCAAGCGCAAGCTGTTCGGCAACATCATCGCCGCCACGGTGGCCGCCGCCGAACCCTTCAAAGCTCCGGTAACCGCGAAGTTCCGGGTCGGCATCGACGACGAGCACCACACCTACCTCGACGCCGGCCGTATCGCCGAAACCGAAGGGGCACAAGCGATCGCGCTGCACGCGCGCACCGCGGCACAGCGCTACTCCGGGCAGGCCGACTGGTCGCGCATCCGCCGTCTCAAAGAGACGGTGACCACGATCCCGGTGCTGGGCAACGGCGACATCTTCACCGCCGGCGACGTCGTGCGCATGATCGAGGAGACCGGCTGCGACGGCGTGGTCGTCGGCCGCGGCTGCCTCGGCCGACCGTGGCTGTTCGGCGAACTCGAAGCCGCGCTGCGCGGCAAGCCGATCCCCGAACCGCCAACACTCGGCAAGGTCGCCGCCATCCTGCGCCGCCACGCCACCCTCCTGATCGAACACGACGGCCCCCACAAGGCCATGCGTGACCTGCGCAAACACATGGCGTGGTACTTCATGGGCTTCCCACTCGGCGGCGATCTGCGCCGCGCGTTCGCCATGGTGGAGAGCCTCGCCGAACTGGACGACCTGATCGGCCAGCTCGACCACGACGCACCGTTCCCCGAGGAGGCCACCGGGCCGCGCGGCCGACAGGGCTCGCCAGGCAAGGTCACGCTCCCCGAAGGCTGGCTGAACGACCCCGACGACGCGTCCGTGCCGCACGGCGCCGACCTCATGCACAGTGGCGGCTGACCGCAAACCCCTTGGCGCGCAACGATTCGCGCGCGCCATCGTGATCGCCGCGGCACTCGCGGCGGCCGGTTGTTCGAGCACACCGGACGCGCCGGCGGACCCGGTCGGCGACGCGGATCGCGCGCTCGTGCGCGGGTACTTCGAGCGCCTCAACGCCGCCGGGGCGGCCGGACCGGCACCGCAGGCCGAATTCCTGCGCACCACCCAGCATCCCGACTTCACCAGCCGCCTGTGCGAACTCGGCGCGCTGACCGTCGCGATGGAGCCGGCCCTGTCGACGCTGCGACCCGACCCGCGCTGGCGGCCGGACGGCACGGCGGCCCCGCCACGCGGACGGGTGTACGTGCTCGGCGTTCGGGTAACCGTACGGCGTAATGGCACTGCGGTCGGTGAGCAAGTCGGCTCGCAACGCGTCGTGGTGACGAACGACACCGCATACGGGTTTTCCCCGTGCCTCAACCGGTGACGGGACGACTACGGGTAGCACGGCCATCAGCACGAACTGTGCATATCACCGTGTTGGAGCAGTGCTGGTTACACCAGACGAGGGAAATTCGCCTCTCGGAGTGGCTAAGGGCTCAAGAGACGCGTCCGAGCGGACGACATGAGAGGTGTAGGAGGTGAACGCCGTGGTGGTTCTGGGACGCGAGATGACCGGTCCCGACCCTGCGGCGCGCGAAGAGCCGCTGACCTACCGCGGTGACTACGCCGAGGACTACACCCGTCCGGACGACTTCGGCCAACCGGAGCGGACCGAGCGCCTGCACCCTGCCCCTCGGCACGCCGACACCGCCAACCTCGTCCAACTGCACGAGTCGATCGCGACCCTGCTCGCCTCGCGCGGCCAGTGGCGGCAGGCCTACCAGCACCTGCGTTCCGCACTCGACCTGGTGTGCGCCGACCGCACCGAGCCGCCGCAGATCCCCGAGCAGTTCCGCCGCGAGGTCGACCGGCTGCGGCGCGAGCACGCCGAGGCCCGCGAGCAGAGCATGCGCGACAGCCTCACCGCCAGCTACAACCGCCGCTACCTCGACCAGCGCCTGGTCGCGCTGCTCACCGAGCAGGACGTGCCGTCCAACGGGCTGGCGCTCGCGCTGGTCGACCTGGACTGGTTCAAGCAGGTCAACGACACCTTCGGCCACCTGATCGGCGACCGGGTGCTGCAGCGCGTCGTGGAGCTGCTGCAGGACGGTCTGCCCGACGGCGCGTTCTGCGCGCGCTACGGCGGCGAGGAGTTCGTCCTCGTGCTGCCCGGCATCGACAAGGACACCGCCATCGCGGTCGCCGAGGCCGCGCGCGGCAGGGTCGAGCGGCACACCTGGTCGCAGGTCGCCCCCGAACTGCACGTGACCGTGAGCATCGGCCTGGCGCACGAGCCGCCCGTCGAGGCGCGGCATCAGCGCGCACACCCGGAGCAACAGCTCCGCGAGGCCGACGGGCTGCTGTACACGGCCAAGCAGTCCGGACGAAACGCCGTGGCCTATCTGGACGGCAGCCGGCCGATGCTCGCCGGCGCGGCCGCGGCCCGGCGCGCGATCGTGCCGCCGCACATCACAACCCCCTAATTCCCGAGTTAGCCCGATCGGCGTAGGCTGCTGCATCCATCTGCGCACCGTGAGTAGGCAATAACCCGGACGCCGTCGTCATGGGTGACAACCGCCCGTACTATCGCCTGCACAAAGTCACACCCTGAGTCGACAACCTTTCGGACGGTCGACGGCGTATCACAGGCGAGCCGCGAAACGATCACGATCACGGCGACACGAAGCTTGGAAGGAGACCGGGTGCCCGACGAGTACCGCCCGCGCGGCGCCGGTCCCCGAGGAGACCTTCCCGCCAACGAGCACGCCCCTGGTCAGGAACCCCGTCGCCGCCGTTCGGCCGACGAGCCCGGACGGGTCAGTGTTTCCGATCTCGTGCGCAAGCACACCGGTGTCACCCCGCCCGGCGCGCGCCGGCAGCAGCCGCCGCCACCCCCGTCCCGGTCCCAGCCGCGGCCACCCGCGGCCGCACCGAACCAGCCGCCGCGCCAGGACGGCCGGCCCGCGCCGCCCGCGTCACGCGCGCCGGCCCGGGGCAAACCGCCGCACGACGGCCAGCCACCGCGCAAGCAGCCGCCGCCCGGGCGTCAGCCCTCTGGCCGCCAGCCCACCGGGCGCCAGCCGTCCGGCCCGCGTGCCGTGCCGCTGCCGGCCGCCCGCGCGCCACAGGACGGCAGACCGGCACCGCAGGACAGCGGCCCGCGGCAGGCGCCACAGACCAGTGGACCCCGCAAAGCGCCGCCCCAGGGAAAGCCGCAGGGAAGTGGACCCCGCAAGGCACCGCCCCAAGGAAAGCCACAGAGCAGTGGTCCGCGCCCGGCTCCTGGCACCCCGCCGCTGGCCGACCGGCTGAACCCGGCCGCGCCGCCCTCGCGACGGCGCAAGACCGCCCCACCACCACCTCCCGGCAATACCGACTCGAAGGAACTCACCTCCGAGTTGGAGCCGGTCGGCGACGACGTGCGCAAGCGCCGCCGGGTCGACGAGACGCTGGCCCGGTTCTCCGCGGCGCACGACGAGTTCGAGGACGAGCAGCGACGCAAGCGCGAGCGGCGCGCGCCAGTCCCAAGTGGACCGTCCACAAAGGACGATGAGAAACCCGAAACTCGCTTGCAGGAGAAGAAGTCCCGCAAACGGGAACGCACGAAGCTGGCCGGCAAGACGCTCGCCGCGATCATCGCGGCGGTGGTGTTCCTGGCCACCGGACTGGCCTGGGGTTTCAAGTCCTGGGTGGACGACAAGTTCCGCCAGGTGTCCGCGCTGGACGAGAACTCCTCGGCCATCCAGAACGCCGAAGGCCAGCGCGGCGACGAGAACTTCCTGATCGTCGGGTCGGACACCCGGGCGGGCGCGGAGGCCGGCGAGGGCGTCGGCAGCGAGTCACAGATCGCCGGCGCACGCTCGGACACCGTGATGATCGCGCACGTGCCGGCCAACCGGGAGCGCGTGGTGATGGTGTCCTTCCCGCGCGACCTCGAGGTGAACCGTCCGGAGTGCGAGCGCTTCGACCACAAGGCGGCCAACTACACCAGCGAGAAGCTGCCGGCCAAAGGCCCGGTGAAGCTGAACTCGGTGTACCAGCTCGGCGGCCCGCGTTGCGTCACCAAGGTGACCCAGGAGCTGTCCGGCCTGCGGATCAACCACTTCGTCGGCATCGACTTCCACGGCTTCAAGGACATGGTGGACGCCGTGCGAGGTGTGGACGTGTGCGTCGAACGTCCGCTCAAGGACGGAAAGCTCGGTCTGATCGTGCCGGAGAAGGGCAAGGCGGTCACGCTCACCGGCGACCAGGCGCTGAACTTCGTGCGGGCGCGGGAAGTGATCGGCGACCCCACCTCGGACTACGGGCGCATCAAGCGGCAGCAGCGGTTCCTGTCCGCGCTGCTGCGCAAGTCGATGTCGTCGAAGGTGCTGTTCGACATCGGCCAGCTGACCGCGTTCGTCAACGCGTTCGCCAAGTCCACGTTCGGCGACAACGTCGACACCGACCAGTTGCTCAAGCTCGGCCAGTCGCTGCAGGGGCTCGAGGCCGGCCGGGTCACCTTCGTCACCGTGCCGACCGTCGGCGAGTCCAACAGCCGCGGCAACGAGGTGCTCCGCGGGCCGGACACGCGCGCGCTGTTCGACGCGATCATCGGCGACACCCCACTGCCGGGTGAGGCGCGCGGCGGGACCGGCAACGGCCAGGCGGCACCACCGACGCCGGCACCGGCCGGGCACACCGGGCCGTCCGGCCACACCCCGACGCAGGACGAGCCGACGCGCGAGGACTACGCGCCGGCCGATCCTCGGCAGATCAAGCTGCAGGTACTCAACGGTGGCAATACCAGGGAGCGGATCGCCACCCGCACCGCTGACGAGTTGCGCAAGCACGGCTTTCAGGTGACACGGGTGGACAACTCGAACGAGCGGGTGCAGCGCACGACGATCCGGTACGGCCCGAACCAGTTGAACGCGGCGCGCACGCTGGCCGGCTCGGTGCCGAACGCGTTGCTGCAGGAGGATCAGTCGCTGGCCGGCACGCTGCAGTTGGTGCTGGGGCCGGAGTTCAACGGCGACATCGCGGCACCCAAGCCTGGGCAGGCCCCGCTGCCGGGCGACCTGTCCACGATCAACGGCGCGGACGTCTCCTGCTCGTAAGACCGTAAAGATCGCCCGTTGTCCCCCTGTGGTTCACACTAGGTTCACCGAACAATGCGGTACTCGAGTCGGCTCACCCGTAGGCTGTGCGCATGCGCGAGGCCTACCACGAACAGCTTGAAGAACTGGCCGATCAGCTGGCCGGAATGTGCGGAATGGCCGGCACGGCCATGGAACTCGCCACGAGGGCGTTGCTCGAGTCCGACCTCGCACTCGCCGAACAGGTGATCGGCGACGACTCGAAGATCGACGACGCCAGGGCATCCTGTGAGGAGCACGCGTACGCGCTGCTGGCCCTGCAGGCGCCGGTGGCCACCGACCTGCGCTCGGTGCTCGCCGCCATCCACGCCGCGGAGAGCCTTGAGCGGATGGGCGACCTCGCCCTGCACATCGCCAAGGCCGCCCGCCGCCGCCACCCGGAGCCGGTGCTGCCGGAGCAGGTGAAGGGCTACTTCGCGCAGATGGGCAAGCTGGCCCTGGAGCTGGCGCGCAAGGCGCAGCAGGCGATCGAGACGCAGGACGTCGCGCTCGCCAAGCAGCTCGAGGACGACGACGACGAGATGGACGACCTGCACCGGCACCTGTTCACGGTGATCATGGACAGGGACTGGCCGCACGGGGTCGCCGCCGCCGTCGACGTGACGCTGCTCGGCCGGTTCTACGAGCGGTTCGCCGACCACTCCGTGTCGGTCGCCAAGCGAGTCGTGTTCATCAAGACCGGCCAGCTGCCCGGCACCGAGACGCACGATGATGTTTAGCTCGGGCAAGGTCGCTCTGTCTTTTATCGAGGGCAGGGTCGCCTGGTTCGGCTTCGCCGAACGGGGTTGTGGTCTTTTGCTTGGGTGGCTGGGTGCCGAGTGTGGGTGGCTGGGTTTCGTGGGTGGTTCAGTCACGCCTCCTCCGAGACAGTGGGCTCGTTCCTCGCCCTCTGTCTCTCCGTCACCGTAAGGGCGACCGCCCTCGACAATGAGCTTCGACCTCAGCGTGGCTTTCGATCGGTGCGGTCAACGCACCCGGCTGCGTGAGATCGGTAGGTGCGGCGGGTATGTGAATCACCTGTCCCGCAACGAATCGAGCATGCCGTCGAGCTGGTGGCGCAGGCGTGCGCGGTCGGCCGGCGTGTAGGTGCCGGTGCCGTCCGGGTGCGGGCGCACCATGTAGCGGCCGGCGTCCGTGTCGAACCAGGTGAGGCCTGGCGCCCGGCGCTCGCGGGCCATCCGGTCGCGGGCCACGGTGACGAAGTAGCCGCCGCCGGTTCTGGGTCGCTCCAGCATGGTGCGCACGGCGTGTGCCGGGCCGTCGGCGAAGGTGTCGGGTCTCGGCTCGTCCGGGCGGCTGATCGTGACCGGCTGCCCCGGGCCGCCCGGCAGGTCCGGCAGCAGGCTCACCGCCGTGTACGCCAACGACTCCGGCGTGATCTCCTCGAACATCATGCCGCCGCCGTACTGGCTCACCAGCACGGCGTGCCGGCCGGACGCGGCGAGCCTGGCGAGGATCGTGCGCTCCCCCGCGGTGCCGACCACGACGACCGCGCGCTCAAAGGTGGCCAGCACCCGCAGCGCCTGCGCCACGTGCCGCTCCAGCGTGCCCTGCCTGGCGAGCCCGCGCTCCTCGAGTGCGGCCACCACCTGATAGCCGAGCTGCTGACGCTCGGCGACCAGCTCGCCGTGCGTGGGCAGTTGGAACGGGAACACGCGCAGGTTGACCGCGATCAGCTCGGCGAGGATGTCCGCTTCACGAAGGGACAGGTGGAAAGCGGTCATCCGCCGATCACCGGTGGTGCGGTGCGCTCGTCGGTGCCGAACACGCCGTGCGGGTCGGCCTCCACGAGGTAGGACGGCCGCTGGTGCTCGCTGTCCTCCTCACCCTGGCCGCGCCCGCCCATCGGGGCGCCCGCGGGGTGACCGCCGTGCCCGCCGCGCGCGCCACCGGCGATCCCGCCGCCCGCGCGCCCGGCCGCGCCGTGCTCCCCGCCAACGCCACTCGCACCGCGTGCGCCGGCGTTGTGGCCGCTGTTCGCGCCCTGACCGGCCGGTGATCCGGTCGGCCCGTAGCCGCGGCCGGTGCGCCCGTGATCGCCGTTCTGCCCGTACCCGGACGGCGGGCCGCCGATCGGCGGGCCGAATGGCGGCGTGTGCGCCTGCTGGGCGTGCTGCTGCGGAAGCTGGTACGAGGTCGGCCGCTGCTGACGCTGGTCGTCCGGGGTGACCGTCCAGGACGGGTCGGTCGTTCCTCGGTCCTGGTAGCCGCGCGGATCGGTGAGCCGGCCGTCGTCGATGGGTGGGCGGTACGGGTCGATGAGCCGGCGGTCGTCGCGCGATCTCGAATCGTCGGTGTCGCGGACGTCCGGCGTCTTCTCGATCCGTTTCCCGTCGCTGTCACCGTCGCCGGCGCGGGAATCCGTTGCGGGCTCACCGGTCTTGTCAAGCGGCTTGACCAGAACCTTGTCAGCGCCCGGCTTGTCGTGGCCGAACCACTCGTCGTTGAGCTCCTTGCGATCGCCGCCCTTGCTGCCGAACGTCGGCGGCTTGGCGAACGCGGGCATCGTCGTGCCGGCCAGCGAGCTGTCGTACTGCGCCATCACCCGCGCGGCTTCCTGGTGTGCCACTTGGGAAGCGGCGTGCGTGGCCAGGTGCTGCGCGTGCAGTGTCATGATCCGCATCGGGTGCTGCTCGGCGCGGACCTCGGCTGCCGCGGCGTTCGCGTCGAACGGCACCGGCGGCGGCATGGTGGCGCGCGCCGTGCTCGCCGCGTCCGCCTGCATGTTCATCTGCGTGCCGGTCAGGCCGGCGCCGTCACCGGCCCGGCCGACCCACTTGCCGACCGCCTCCAGGTAGTCGCGCGCCGCCTCGCCGGCGGTGCCCCGCCAGGACGTCCGGGACGCGGTGACCGCCCGCCCGACGTCCGCCTCGAAGTCGCGCATGGCCCTGCCGGTGGCGATCCAGTCGTCCCCGACCCCGACGATCTGCTCCGGGCTCACCCCGTCGATCCGGTTTCGCAGCTCGGGGTGCGGCACCGCCAGGTACACCGATTTCGGCACGGCCGGGGTGTCGCGCAGCGTCTGCCCGTCGGCCAGCGCGCGGGACTGGTCGGCCAGCGCCTGGTCGTACATCTGCTCGCGCTGGCCGATGTTGCGCACCTTGTTCAGCAGGTCGATCAGAAACCAGCCGTCGACGTCGTCCCGCTCGGCGGACCGCGCGGCGTCGTCGCGCATCTGCTCGCTGGTTTGAGCGGGTGGACTCCCGTGTCGGTCCTCGGCCATCGCTACCGCCCCACTCGTGCGTTCCGGTGCACCGGTTCGATGATGCCCTAGTCGGTGGGGTTCCCGATCGCGTACAGGTTCGGCCGTCCGGAGCAGTGCCAGGTCACGAGGTGCCGACGGTGTCCAGCAGCTCCTGCAGTTGCTGGGCCATCCGGTTCTTGTCGGCCGGCGAGTACGTGCCGCTGTCGCCGCCGTTCGGGCCGGCGTGCGCCTGCACGAGATACCGCCCGGCGTCGGTGTCGAACCAGGTCAGCCCGGGTGCCTGGGTCTCGCGGCCGAGCCGGTCGCGGGTGCTCACCACGAAGAAGCCGGCACCGATTCGCGGCCGGTCGAGCATCGCCTCGGCGGCGCGGCGGCGCGCGTCGGAGGAGTTGCTCGGCGCCTGCACCGCCTCGAAGAAGCCGCGATCCTCGTCGTCGACCGCACGGTGCTTCGGCTCCGGCGGCTCCTTGGCCACCGTCACCGACTGCCCGGGCCCCGGCTTGAGGTCCGGCAGCAGGTTGACCGCCGTGTGCACCAGCGACTCGGGCCGGATCGTCTCGAACTTGAGGTGCTGGTCCTCCATCTGGACGAGCACCGCCTGCTTGCCGGCCGCGGCCAGCCTGGCGAAGATCTTGCGCTCACCGGCGCTGCCGAGGACCGCGATGGCCCGGTCGTAGAAGTTGACCAGGCGGACCGCCTCGACGACCTCCGGGTCCAGCCGCCCGCCGCGCGCGAGGCCGCGCTTGTCCAGGTCGGTCATCACCGCGCCGCCGATGCGCTTGCGGTCCTCGATCAGCTCGCCGAACGAGGGGAACTGCAGGGGGTACAGCCGAAGGTTCACCTGGAGCATCTCGGAAACGATGTCCGCCGCCGCGAACGACAGCGAAAACGAGTTGATCATCAGCCGCCGATCACCGGCGGTGCGGTCTTCTCGTCCGTGCCGAACAGGGCGTCTGGGTCCGCCTCGACCAGGTACGTCGGCCGCTGGTGCTCCTGGTCCTCGTCACCCTGCGCACCGGCACCGCCCATCGGCATACCGCCCATGCCGCCACGTCCGGCACCGCCACCACGACCGCCGGCCACACCACCGGGACCGGCCATTCCGGCACCAGGCATACCGCCCGGCCGCGCGCCCGCGCCGGAACCGGGGCCGGCGGGGGAACCACCCGGGCCGAACCCGCGGTTGCCCGAGCCGCCCGGCCCGAAGCCGCGACCGCCTCGGCCTCGCTCGGAGTCGTCGCCGCCCATGCCGCCTGGGCCCATCGGCCCCATCATCGGCGGGGCGCCGGCGAGATTCTGGTTCTGGTTACCGCCGCCGATGTTCGGGCCGGTGTTGACATTCGGCGGGCCCGACGGGTTGTGCAACGACGGGTCGGTGGTGCCGGTGCCGCCGCTGCCGACCACCGGGCCGGGCTGGTTGCCGCCCACGTTCGGCGGCGGGTTGGTGCCGCTGCCACCGCCGCTACCGGTGCCGGGCGTGCCGGAGGAGGATCCACCGGGGCCACCGCGGTTGACCGTCGGCGCGCCGGTGCCGGAGCTGGTGGTGCTGGCCGTCCTGCCGGTGCTCTCCTTGCCACCGCCGCCGCTGAACAGGGCCGGCGGCTGGGTGAAGGCGGGCATCTTGGTGCCGCCGAGGGCGGAGTCGTACTGCGTCATCGTGGTCGCGGCCCTCTGGTGCGCCTCGACGTGCTTGTTGTAGGTGTCCAGTTCCTTGTAGTACACGTTCCACGCCTCGGCGGGCGGCGCGTTGCGGATGCGCGTGTTCGCCTCGTTGACGTCGTAGTGGATCGGCTCGGGCATGTTGGTCTTGGCCGTCTGCAGCGCGTCGGCCTGCGACTGCATCTGCGTGCCGGCGAGATTGGCCGCGGTGCCGGTCTTGCCCACCCAGGTGCCGATCTCGGCGAAGTACTGGCGGGCCTGGTTGCCCGCGGAGCCGCGCCAGCCGGTCTCGCTCTGCGTGATCGCGCTCTTCACGTCGGTCTGGAAGTCCACGAGCGCGTTGCCGGTGGTGATCCAGTTGTCGCCGGACTCGCGTACGGAGGACGGGTCGACGTTCTGGTTGATCCGCTGCTTGAGCTCCGGGTGCTGCACGGCCATGTAGTTGGACGCCGGCAGGCTCGGGGCGGGGCGGGTGGACTGCGCCTCGGCGGTGAGCTGCTGGTTCTGCCGGGCGAGCGACTCCTGCTGGCGCTGGCTGATCGACTTGTTCGCGCCGGGCTCGGTGCCGCCGCGGTCGAGCTTGAACGAGTTGCGCGCGCTCTCGTTCAGCTCGGTGCTGGTGGAGGCGTGCTCGCCCTCGACGATCGTGTAGTTGTTGCCCTGGCCGGCGTGCATGGTGTTCGGCGCGGGCGCGGCCGGGTTACCGGACTGGCCCGGGTTGTTCGCAGGCGGCGTGTTTCCCTCTGGCATCTCTACCTACCCCTCCCCCTGGTCACGGCAACTTCGGCTCGACGAGCTGAGCCAACTTCATCGCCTTCGGACACGCACTGCTCGCGTCGGTGGCCACCACCTGAGCGTCCACCCTCGCTGTCGACGTCAGCTCGAGACTCACCGAGCACGTGTTGCCGGTGCCGGCGGTCCACCGGACGGCCTGATGCCGGCCGACCGTGGGCACCGGCGCCTTCTCAGTCGCACCCGTGATGTTCGCGAGCCCCGCGGTGTCGACGATGCCCAACGCCTGGCTGTCCCCCTGCGACCAGCGGCATTGACGCACGATGCCCTGCTTGCTCTCCTTGCCCGCGGCCGAGATCCCGATCTGGGTCAGCTCCGCCGGGCTGAGCAGCGCACACGGGGACTTGCCGGCCAGCGGGCCGCTGGAGCCCTCGGAGTCGGTCGTGGTCGGCGCCGTGCCGCCTCCCGTGGGAAGTGGCGGCGGAGGTGGCATCTCCGTGGCGGTCGTCGATCCACCGCCTGACGCCGACGGCGTCCCAGTGGCGTTCTCCGAGCACGCGACAGCCGCCCCGAGCAGCGCGAACGTCGACGCGGCCAGCAGAATCCGCTTCATAATCGTGTTCGTCTCCGCCCGGCTCACCTGTTGATCCGGTTCATACCGGAGGCTTGCCTGAGATCCGTCGCCTTGTAGTTGTTCATCGCCATGGTGATGGCGTCCTTGTAGGTGTTCAGCTGGGTACGCAGGTGCTTCAGCATCGGGTAGAACCCCTGGCCGGGGTCCGAGGCGACGCTCGCCACGAAGGGCTTGATCACCCGAGCGCCGTTGCTGTCACCGAGCGGCGGCTCCTGCTGCCGGTTGACAGCGTTGCCCTCCTGCTCGTTGATGAAGCCCTGGAGCTTGTCGATGGCCCTGATCAGCGCCTGGCCGCCGGTCGGCTCGACCTCGATGTCCCCCTTGGCCGCAGCCGCGTGCAAGCCCTGAGCGCCGTCAGCAAGCATTTTCGCGTTGCTGAGACTGCCGCCCATGTCCGCTGGAAGCATCACTACCCCTGACTCGTCAGCCCCGAAGTGTGCACATGCACGGTACCAAGCCCGTACCCTGCGTGTCCCCGGTATGACGCCACCGCGACCGCCCCGGTTCCCATAAGCGAACGGCGGGGCGGGCGGCTCAGCACCCGATCAGCCGAAGCGGCCGGAGATGTAGTCCTCGGTGGCCTTCTGGCCGGGGTTGGAGAAGATCCTCTCGGTGTCGTCGACCTCGATCAGCCGGCCGGGCTGGCCCACACCCGCGAGGTTGAAGAACGCCGTCTGGTCGCTCACCCGTGCCGCCTGCTGCATGTTGTGGGTGACGATGACGATCGTGTAATCCTTCTTCAGCTCACCGATCAGGTCCTCGATCGCCAGCGTGGAGATCGGGTCGAGCGCCGAGCACGGCTCGTCCATCAGCAGCACGTCCGGCTGCACGGCAATGGCCCGCGCGATGCACAGACGCTGCTGCTGACCACCCGAAAGCCCGCCACCCGGCTTGGTCAGCCGGTCCTTGACCTCGGTCCACAGGTTCGCTCCGCGCAGCGCGCGCTCGGCGATCTCGTCGAGCTGGCTCTTGCCCTTCACACCGGCCAGCTTGAGCCCGGCCACCACGTTGTCCCTGATCGACATGGTGGGGAACGGGTTCGGCCGCTGGAACACCATGCCGATCGTGCGCCGGACCGACACCGGGTCCACCGACGACGCGTAGATGTCCTCGCCGTCCAGCAGCACCTCGCCGTCGGCCCGCGCACCCGGGATGACCTCGTGCATCCGGTTCAGCGACCGCAGCACGGTCGACTTGCCGCAACCCGACGGGCCGATGAACGCGGTGACGTTCCTCGGCGGCACCGCCAGCGTCACGCCGTCCACGGCGTGGAACTTGCCGTAGAAGAGGTTCAGGTCCTTGATGTCGATCCGCTTTGCCACGGCCGCCTCACTTGGTCTTGATCGCCGACAACTTGGACACCACGGCGGCGATGAGGTTGAAGATCATGATGACGATGACCAGGGTCAGCGCCGCGCCCCACACGCGCTGTTGCCCAGCCTCCTCCGGGTTGCCCAACTGGTTGTAGATCAGCAGCGGCAAGGAGGCCATGTTGCCGTCGAAGAGGTTGTAGTTGATCGAGGCGCTGTAACCGACCAGCACCAGCACCGGCGCGGTCTCGCCCATGATCCGGGCGATGGCCAGCATGACGCCGGTGACGATGCCGGACAGCGCCGTGGGCACCACGACCCGCGTGACCGTCTTCCACTTGGGAACACCCAGCGCGTAGGACGCCTCGCGCAACTCGTCGGGCACCAGTCGCAGCATCTCCTCCGACGACCGGATCACCACCGGCAGCATCAGCAGCACCAGCGACAGCGACACCGCGAAGGCGCTCTGTGTGAGACCCGCCGTGGTGATCCACACCGCGAAGATGAACAGCGCGGCCACGATCGACGGGATGCCGGACAGGATGTCCACCATGAACGTCGTGATCTTCGCGAGCTTGCCTCGGCCGTACTCGACCAGGTAGATCGCCGCCAGCACACCGATCGGGACGGCGATGACCGCGGCCACCAGGGCCTGCACCAGAGTGCCGTAGATCGCGTGGTAGACGCCGCCGCCGAACTCCTCCGGGTACATGCCGTTGAGCGAGTTCTGCCACCAGTCCGGGTTGAGGATCGGCTCGATTCCCTTGGACACCAAGGTGATGATCACCCAGGCCAGCGGAACGATCGCGACCAGGAACGCGAGCGTGACCAGCACGCGCGCCAATCCGCTCTTGAACCTGCGGCCGCCGCTGACCGCCTGGAACGCCGGCCGCATGGCGGGCTCGTCGAGCGAGGTGGTCATCAGGCGGTCTCCTTCGTACCGGCGATGGTCCGTGCGATCGCGTTCACCACGAACGTGAGCACGAACAGCACCAGGCCGGCGGCGATGTAGGCGCCGGTGGGCAGTGGGTGGCTGAACTCGCCCGCCGCGGAGGCGATCTTGGACGCGAACGTGAAGCCGCCGTCGAAGATGGTCCACCCGGTCGGGGCCGCGGAACGCAGAATGATGAGCACGGCGACCGTCTCACCGAGCGCACGGCCGAGGCCGAGCATGGAGCCCGCGATGTAGCCGCTGCGACCGTAGGGCAACACGGTCGTGCGGACCATCTCCCACTTGGTCGCACCCAGCGCCAGCGCGCCCTCGATATGCGCCGGCGGGGTGCGCGAGAACGACTCCCGGCTGACCGCGGTGATGATCGGCAGGATCATGATCGCCAGCACCACGCCGGCGGTGAAGATCGTGCCGCCGCCCGAGATCTGCACCGAGCCGGTCTTGAAGAACGGCAGGAAGTCCAGCGTGGTGTTCAGCCACTCGGCGATCGGAACCAGCGCGGGGGCCAGAACCAGGATCCCCCAGATGCCGTAGATGATCGAGGGCACCGCGGCGAGCAGGTCGATCACGTAGGCGAACGCCCGTGCCACGGAGCGCGGCGCGTAGTGAGTGAGGAACAGCGCGATGCCCAGTGCGATCGGCATCGCGATGAGCAGTGCGAGCACCGACGAGAGCACCGTGACCTTGAGCAGGTCCATGATGCCGAACC
This sequence comes from Herbihabitans rhizosphaerae, assembly GCF_004216555.1. GTDB lineage: Bacteria > Actinomycetota > Actinomycetes > Mycobacteriales > Pseudonocardiaceae > Herbihabitans > Herbihabitans rhizosphaerae. Next base: position 785,945 of record NZ_SGWQ01000001.1, read on the forward strand.
GCAGGCCGGCGTCGGTGCTGGCCACGAACTCACTGCTGGTGAGGAAGTCGGCCTGGTTCTCCTGCAACGAGGGCAGGGCGCTGATCAGCAGGAACAGCCCGATCAGGAAGATCAGCGCGACGACGAACAGGCCGGAGCCAACGGCCAAGTTGCGGAAGATCGCGTCACCGCGCTTGGTACTCGTGCGTCCGGTGGGTGGCATCCCGCCGCCGTCGCTATCTGAATCCGGCATGTCGTCCATCTTGGTAGGGCCGCCCGGGGAACCCCCAGTGGGTGGGCTGTTCCCCGGGCGGCCGGTGCTCGACGTCGTCATCGGGCGTGGTCGCGGTCGCGGTGCCGGGTCAGGCGATCGCGCCGATGGCGGTCAACAGCTTGGTCTGGAACGCCTCGGGAACCGGGATGTACCCGTTGTCCTCGAGACCGCGCTGACCGGTGGTGACCGCGGCGGTCAGGAACGCCTTCACGGCCTTGCCCTGAGCCTGGTCGGTGTACTTCGAGCAGACGATCTCGTAGGCGGCGAGCACCAGCGGGTACGCGCCGGGGGTGGGCGTCGCGTAGATCGACTTCAGGTCGAGCTCGAGGTCGTTGCCCTGGCCCTTGACCTTGGCGCCCTCGATCGCCTTGCCGGCGCTGGCGGAATTCAGCTCGACGGCCTCGCCGCCACCGCTGTTCACGATCTTGGCGATCTGCAGCTTGTTCTGCTTGGCGAAGGACCACTCGTTGTAGGTGATCGAGCCCGGCGTCCTGGCGATCGCGGCCGAGGTGTTCTCGTTGCCCTTGGCGCCCTCGCCGATGCCGCCGTTGAAGACCTTGCCCTTGCCCTTGGTCCAGGTCCCCTTGGACGAGGCCTCCAGGTACTGCTGGAAGTTGTCCGTGGTGCCGGACTCGTCACTGCGGAAGATCACGGTGATCTTGTCGCCGGGCAGCGTCTTGCCCTGGTTCAGTGCGGCGATGGCCGGGTCGTTCCAGGTGGTGATCTGACCGCTGAAGATCTTGCCGAGCACCGAACCGTCCAGCACGAGACCGTCGGCGCCCTTGACGTTGTAGGTGATCGCGATCGGGCCGAACACCGCGGGCAGGTTCCACGCCGGGGCGCCGTCGCAGCGCGCCGTGGCCTGCTGGACCTCGCCCTTGTCCTTGCTCAGCGGCGAGTCGGATCCGCCGAAGTCGGTCTGCTTGCCGAGGAACTCCTTGACGCCATTGCCGGAGCCGTTGGAGTTGTAGTCCATCTTCTTGCCGGAGCAGGCGTTCTGGTACGCGACCTGGAATCGGGCGATGGCGTTGGCCTGCGCCGACGAACCGCTGGCCTTGATCGCCTCCTTCACACCCTCACAGTCCGGCTTGACGCCTGCCGCGTTGCTGTTGCCGGTGCCGCTGGGGCTGCTGCCGCCAGAGTTGGTGTTCTGGTCGCTACCGCACGCGGAGAGCGCGAGGGCGCCGGCCGCGATCAGGGCGAGCACGGACGCGTGCCGCTTGATCTTCACGTGTTTCCTCCAGCTGAGGATTGTCCGGTTTTTGGCGGCACAGTCGGGGGCGCGCCGCTCGCTGCGGACGGTAGGCAACGCTGGTGGACGGATTCCCGTGTCGAGGTGAACGCGAGGTAAACAAGCCACCCTTTGTGGCCAGCGCTACGTCGTTGGGATGAGGCCGTGACCCTGCCGTGTCTTAAGGCATCGCACGGCGTGACCGAATCGGTTCGGACGGTCCTCACCGTGCGTACTGGACATCGGTCTTGACGGTCCGGAATCCGAGCCGGGTGTAGACCGCGACGGCCGGCCCGTTGTCCGACTCGACGTACAGGATCACCCGCGGGTGGCCGGCGTCCACGAGGTGGCGCAGCCCGACGACGGTAAGCGCCTTGCCGAGCCCGCCGCCCTGCGCGTCAGGGTGCACGCCGACGACGTACACCTCGCCGGTGCCGTCGGGGTGAACCTTGGTCCAGTGGAAGCCGATCACCCGATCGTGCGCGTCCACCGCGAGGAAGAACCCGTCCGCGTCGAACCACGGCTCGCGCTGGGCCGCGCGCAGGTCGTCCGCGGTGAGCGCGCCCTGCTCGGGGTGCCAGTCGAAGGCGCGCCGGTTCACCTCGATCACCGCGTCCTCGTCGGCCCCCGGCGTGAAGGTGCGCACTCGCACGCCGTCCGGCCACGACGGGGTGACCAGCGCAGGTGTCTCGGGTGCGGCGAAGTCCACCGCCATCTTGAGCAGCTCGCGCACCCGCTGGAGCCCGAACCGCGAGGCCAGCTGTGCCGCGCCGGGATGGTCGCCCTTGGCCCAGAACCGCAGCGGCGCGTCGGTGTGCTCGAGCACCGACTCCACCATCCGGGTGCCGACCCCCCGACGGCGGTGATCGGGGTGAACGAACACGTGCGCGATCTGTCGCCCGAACGCGTCACCTTTCGTGTTCAGGTGCGCGTACCCGAGCACCGCACCGTCATCGGTGACGATCAGATGCTCGCCACCGGTGAACTCGGACAGCTCGGCGTCCGCACCGAGCACCTGTCGCACACCGTCCACCTGAGCCCAGTCGAGGGCCGTCTCCCACCGCAGTCGCACAGGGGAGACGCTACGGGAACCGATCAGGCCTCGACGTGGTCCGGAGCCTCGACCGGCGTGCCCTTGCGCGAGGACTTGGGCGGCGCGACGAACTTGTAGCCGACGTTGCGCACGGTGCCGATGAGCTGCTCGTGCTCGGGGCCGAGCTTGGCGCGCAGCCGCCGCACGTGCACGTCCACCGTCCGGGTGCCGCCGAAGAAGTCGTAGCCCCACACCTCCTGCAGCAGCTGCGCCCGGGTGAACACCCGGCCCGCGTGCTGCGCGAGGTACTTGAGCAGCTCGAACTCCTTGTAGGTCAGATCGAGCGGCCGGCCCTTGAGCCTGGCCATGTAAGTCGCCTCGTCGATCACCAGCTCACCGAGCCGCAGCGCGCCGTCACCACCGGGCACGGCGCCGGTGCGCGAGGTCAGCAGCCGCAGCCGGGCGTCCACCTCGGCCGGGCCGGCGGTCGGCAGCAGGATCTCGTCCACCCGCCAGTCCGCGGTGACGGCGACCAGTCCGCCCTCGTTCACCACCGCGGCGACCGGCCCGCTGTCGCCGCCGCTGGACAGCAGCCGGCACAGGCTCTTCGCGGCGGCGAGATCGAGACGGGCGTCAACCAACACCACGTCACGCGCGCCCGCGTCGAGCAGGGCGGTGACCTCGGGCGGTTGGGTGCGCACGTTGTGCGGCAGGAGCATCAGGGACGGCAGAACTGACCCCGGCTCGGGATCAGCGGTGAGCAGCAGCAGGTCAAGGCTCATCGGAACACCGTCCTCGGTTCGATACGGTCTCCAGGCGCCGTTGCCTGCCGCGTGCCAGCCGGCACGGTTGTCGGGAAGAATAGCCGGGGCACCCCGGTTATGTCCCCTCTCGTGACGCCAGCGTCACACCAATGTCGTATCGGCTGGTGCACTGGAGGCATGAATCCTGGAGGCATGAATCCTGGGGGCATGGACCATGGCGTAGGACCGAGACACGAGCACGACCCAGGAACGGCGGCGGAATGACCACCCGGACGACTGACGGGACAACCACCGGCAAGCCCGACGTGCCGCAGCGGCGCCGACGGCGATCCAGCCCGTGGCGCAAGATCGTCATCGCTCTCGTCGTCCTGCTCACCCTCGGCGTCATCGCGGACTTCGCGGGCGCGGCGATCTTCGAGTACCAGGTGTCCAAGCGCGCCAAGGACCACTTCGGCCTGGTCGACGACCCGTCGGTGACCGTGCACGGCTTCCCGTTCCTCACCCAGGCCGCCTCCGGGAAGTACGAGCGGGTCGAAGTTGTTGCCAAGGGTGTGCCCGTGAAGAACCTGCGTGACCTGGAGGTCGAGGCGGAACTGCGCGATGTCGACGCGCCGCTGTCCGACCTGATGAACGGTCGCGCCAACGTGAAGGCACGCGAGGTCGAGGGCAAGGTCAAGATCAAGGCGGCGGACGTGAACCTCGCGGTCGAGGCGAACAAGAGCACCCTGCCGGCCGACATCACCAACCTGCGGATCGAGCCGGTCAGCGAGCGCACCATCCACGGCATCGCGGCCGGTGAGACCACCGGTGTGGACGCCGAGGAGCACGCCCGCGCCGCGCTGGAGCCGGAGGACACCAGGGCCGGCGCGGAACTGCGCGGCACCATGAAGCTGGCCGACCAGGAGACCGAGATCACCGTCTACGTGATCATCTCCCTGGAGGGCGGCCGGATGACGCTGAACCCACAGCACGCCGAGCTGAAGAACGACTTCGGCAGGATCGTGCCGAAGGACCTGCTCAAGCAGCAGATCCTGCCCAAGTTCGCGATCAGCCTCGACCCGGGCAACCTGCCGTTCAGGGTCACGCCGACCGCGGTCTCCGTCGAACCGGGCGCGCTGTCGGTGATCGGCATCGCGCACGACGTCACCCTGGCCGGGTCGGGCAGATGACCGGTGTCTGGGTGCTCGTCGGCACGGTGGTGATCGCCACCGTGGCCGGTCTGGTGTGGCGCGCGAACCAGGGGCGCGTCCGCACAGTGGAGCCGTCCGGGACACCCGGCAAGACCGACGGCGGCCTGCCCGCCGACGTGCGGGCGGCACTCGACCCGGACGCGCACGTCACGCTCGTGCAGTTGTCCACGACGTTCTGCGCGCCGTGCCGGCACACCCGCGTGCTGCTGTCCGACCTCGCGGGACGCACGGACGGGCTCGCCCACCACGAGATCGACCTGACGCACAAGCCGGAGTTGGCCGGTGCGCTGCGGGTCAGCCGCACGCCGACCACGCTGGCGGTCGCCTCGGACGGTCGCGAACTGCTGCGGATCGGCGGCGTGCCGAAGCGGGACACCCTGCTCGACGCCCTACGCCCCCACCTGTCTCACCCATGAGCGCGCACCACCCACTTACGTGCACCTTCTTCATGTTTTGCGTACTTTAGCGGGCTAAAGTACGCAAAACATGAACGGAGCGATCGCTAGGTTTCGGACACCCGCAGCGGTCGTGCGGCGAGGTCCACAGCGATCCCGACCCTCGATATCTCACGGACTGGACGGAGTGTTCCCAACCCGAGGGATCGCAGTACTCTCGCGAATGTGGACGAACTGCTGACGAAACGCCGCGCGGTGGATCTGTGCCGCGTGCGCAGCAGCCTCTGTCGCCTCACCCGCTGATCGGGCTCCACTCGCCCGATCGGACAAGCCCCAATCGGACAACACAGTCATGTCCAGGGTGAGGAGTCGCCATGTCCACCGATCAACCGGTCGACCCGCGCGGGCCGAGGTTCGCCGCTTGGGTGACCACCGTCGTGCTCGCGGTCGTGCTGGTCACCTCGTGGTGGCCGGTGCTGGCCGCGCAGGCGGTGGTGTTCGCACTCGGCGCGTTCGTCAGCCTGCGGGTATCGCCGTATTCCGTTCTGTACCGCGCGCTCGTCGCCCCGAGGCTTGGGCCGACCGACGAGCGTGAGGACGCCGCCCCGCTGCGGTTCGCCCAGGCCGTCGGGTTCGTGTTCGCGTTGGTCGGCACGCTCGGCTACGCGTTCGGCGCCACCACGCTCGGCACCGTGGCCACCGCGTTCGCGCTCGCCGCCGCGTTCCTGAACGCGGCGTTCGGCTTCTGCCTGGGCTGCGAGACCTATCTGTTGATTCGCCGATTCACGCCAACGAGAGAAATAGGAGCAGCTCGATGAGCCGCGAGAACGTGCTGGTGTCGGCCCAGTGGGCCGAAGAGAACCTTGAGACGCCTGGGGTGGTGCTCGTCGAGGTCGACGAGGACACCAGCGCCTACGACAACGGCCACATCCCCGGCGCGGTGAAGATCGACTGGAAGACCGAACTGCAGGACCCGGTCCGCCGCGACTTCGTGGACCGTGCCGGCTTCGAGAAGCTGTTGTCCGCCAAGGGAATCGGCAACGACGACACGGTGGTCCTGTACGGCGGCAACAACAACTGGTTCGCCGCGTACGCCTACTGGTACTTCAAGCTGTACGGCCACGACAAGGTCCAGCTGCTCGACGGCGGCCGCAAGAAGTGGGAGCTGGACGGCCGCCCGCTGTCCGCCGACGCGGTCAGCCGCGAGGAGACCACCTACACCGCGCGGGAGCAGGACACGGCGATCCGCGCGTTCCGCGACGAGGTCGTGCAGGCGATCGACGCCAAGAACCTGGTCGACGTGCGCTCGCCGGACGAGTTCTCCGGCAAGCTGCTCGCCCCCGCGCACCTGCCGCAGGAGCAGGCGCAGCGTGCCGGCCACATCCCGACCGCGATCAACGTGCCGTGGAGCAAGGCGGCCAACGAGGACGGCACGTTCCGCTCCGACGAGGAGCTGCGCGAGCTGTACAAGGAGGCCGGTATCGACGAGTCGAAGGCCACCATCGCGTACTGCCGCATCGGCGAGCGCTCCTCGCACACCTGGTTCGCGCTGCACGAGCTGCTCGGCCACTCCGACGTGAAGAACTACGACGGCTCCTGGACCGAGTACGGCTCGCTGGTCGGCGTCCCGGTCGAGGTCGGCGCGCACTGAGCTTGTCCCCCGAATTCGTTGACACATAAGGAGAAACCATGAGCGGATGCGGTGCACCGGAGCAGACGGCGACGCTGCCGGCGAACATCGACGCCGGCAAGGAGACCGTGCTGCACGGCAAGGTGCTGGCCGGCGAGACCCCGGTCGGCGGCGCGTACGTGCGGCTGCTGGACTCCAGCGGGGAGTTCACCGCCGAGGTCGTGACCTCGGCCGACGGTGACTTCCGGTTCTTCGCCGCGCCGGGCGACTGGACGGTGCGCGCGCTGCACCGTTCCGGCAACGGCGAGACCACGGTGAGCGCGGACGGCCCTGGGCTGCACCAGGTCGCGGTGACCGTCGGCTGACAACAAGCATCGGGTGAAGGGCCCGGGGTGACGCGAACCGCGTCGCCCCGGGTTTCTTTCATTCGTTCGTGTTCTCCCGACGATCGTCGGCCAACCCATCGCGTGCCCGTTACGTCAACCGAGTGAACGGGTCAACAGGACCCGCGTGTGAAAGTCGGGGAATACCAATGGGGACAACGAAAACAGGGCTGACCGCCGCCGCGGTGGTCGCACTCGCCGTGACACTGACCGGAGCCGGTGCGGGGACGGCGGCCGCCACACCGTCCGCCGCGACGACCGCGAGCACCGCGTCCTGCGGTGCCGAGCCGGAGCGCTCGGACGCGTACGCCGCCACCCTGCCGATCGTCCACTTCGGACAGTCGGGGACGTTCGTGCTCGGGCTGCAGAAGGCGCTCGAGTGGGAGGGCTACAAGCTGGCCGGCACCGGGAACTTCGGGCCGGCGACACTGCACGCTGTGCGCGACTACCAGCGCAAACACCGTGTGCCGGACACCGGCGTCGCCGATCCGGCGACCTGGCGCGAGCTGGTCGGCAGCAAGCCGCCGTCGCTGACCGGCCAGGGCGTCCAGTTCCCGATCCCGGCGCCCCTGCTGCCGGGGGCGCCCGAGGTGGGCGAGCTGTTCAACATGCTGCAGCGCATCCCGCCCTACATGTACAACCTGCCGACCGAGGAGCAGGGCTACGGCCCTCGGTGGCAGGCGATGGTGCGGAACTTCCAGCGACACAACGGGATTCCGGCCGACGCCGTGGTCGGTGAGAACACCTGGCGGGCACTGATCACCGTGATCTCGATGTCCGGCGGCTGGGGCTGCTGAGACGCGTCTCACGGGTGGGGCGGGCGTTACGGCGGCCGCCCCACCTGGGCGTTATCCTCGTCGGGTGGAACTCTTCTTCACGCTGCTGATGATCTTGGTCGGCCTGCTGACCGTGTGGTTCGCCGGCTACGTCGTGTACCGCCTCTACGCCGACCGCTGATGTCGAACGAACCCCAGCAGGAGGTCCAGCGCACCAGCGGCGACGAGGCGATCGCCGCGGCGGCCGAGCGTGCCGAGCGGACCCGCGAGCGCAACCTGCCGCAGTTCGACGACCTGCCGATCCCGGTGGACACGGCGAATCTGCGCGAGGGTGCCGACCTGAACGACGCGTGCCTGGCGCTGCTCCCCCTCGTGGGTGTCTGGCGCGGTGAGGGTGAGGCCGCGTACCCCACGATCGACGGGCCGTACCGGTTCGGGCAGCAGATCACCTTCGCCCACGACGGCCGCCCGTTCCTGTACTACGAGTCGCGGTCCTGGCTGCTCGACTCCGACGGCAAGGTGATCCGCCCGGCCGCACGCGAGACCGGCTGGTGGCGCCCGAAGCCCGACGACACGATCGAGCTGCTGATCGCGCACAACACCGGCATCGTGGAGATCCTCTACGGCAAGCCGCGTGGGCAGACCTCCTGGGAGCTGTCCAGCGACGCGGTGGTCCGCACGTCCACCGCCAAGGAGGTCAACGCCTCCAAGCGGCTCTACGGCCTGGTGAACAACGGCGATCTGGCCTACGTCGAGGAACTCGCGATGGTAGGCGAACAGATGCAGCCGCACCTGTCCGCCTACCTCACTCGCGTGGTCGGCTGACCTACCGCACGGCGCGACCGGCCGGGATGACCGGAGGAGCCGCCGGCGTGACGTTGAACGTCTGCAGGACGTTGGGCTGTCCTGCGTCCAGCGTGCAGTCCGCGGTGAACGTGCCGAGCCCGGTCGGCGTGCCGTCCGCCTTGAGCGGAGTCAGGGTCATCACCAGGTCGTGCACCGACACCGTGGCGGTGCCCTCCTTGTCGAACACCACTGACGGTGCGCTGCCCTGAGCGTTGACGATCAGCGGCTGGCCCACCGGCGGCACCGGTTGAAGCGGAATGGCGGTCGGCGTCTTCACCGCGAGGTGGCCCTGCGGCGAGGAGACCAGTGCCAGCGCCTGAGCCGTGCCCTCCAGTTGGGTGGCTCCGACGAGGTTCAGGCCCTGAGTGGCCTTGGTGCCCGAATCGGCCACGGCGGTGATGTCGATTCGCGGTGTGAACTCACCGACCTTGATGTCATTCGGCAGGGTGGCGCTGATGTCCACGCTCAACGGCTGGACGCCGATCAGCGGGAACGGGCAGGTGTAGGTCTGCTTCAGCGGCGGGTGGTTGCCGACGCCCTCGGGCTTTTCCGGGGTGACCGGGGCACCGGTCACGGTGTAGCTGTGCAGGGTCGGGTTCTGGTCGGGCGCGGGCGTGCAGGCCGAGATGAAGGTGCCGAGCTCGGTCGGCGTACCGTCCGCCCTCAGCGGGGTCATCTCGAGCTCGAGGCCGGTCAACGCCAGTGTGGCGGTGCCCGGCTCGTCGAATCGCAACGCGGGCGCCGAGCCGGTCGCGTTGACGATCAGGTCGTTGCCCTCCGGGGGGATCGGCTGGTCGGGGATGGTGGTGTCGACCCTGACCGTCTGCTTGCCCTGCGCGCCGGGCAAGGTGGCGGTCGAGGTGGCCCTGGCGGTGCCCTTGAGCGTCTCGCCGCCGACGATCCGCAGGCCCTCGGTCGCCTTCTTACCCGCGTTGGAGACGGCTTCGATCTTGATCTCCGGGGTGAACGTCCCGGCGGGGATTTCCGCCGGCTGGTCCGTCTTGATGGTGACCGAGACCGGCAGGTCACCGATCATCGGGAACGAGCAGGTGTAGTTCAGGGTCACCTCGCCGGCCGGCTCGGCCGAGCCGACACCCGACCCGGCCAGCAATCCGGTAGTCACCAAGATCGCGGTCGTTCCCGCGGCCAACAATGCGGCCGCGCGCCGCGATCCTCGTCTGTGCTCCACAGCTCCTCCTGGCGTACTTCAATTGACTTCGGAAATGCCGATACGAACTCGCCGCTACCTTTCAGGGGAAAACGGGTGATACGTAACGCTTGTTACGTGTGTGAAGTTAACGACAACCCTGGGTCACCACAAGATTTCTCCTGGTCAGCACCGAGAACTTGTCACGCCGTACACCAAATATCGGTCGTGCTTGTTCGCCGAAACGCGCTGTGTTGCAGTGAGCAGACGATCGAAATTGTCATTTCGTGACGAATTCGAGTGAACCGGATGCTCACCCCTTCGCCGCCGCCCGTTCCGGTGCGGATTAGGCTCGTCGGGTGCGGTTGCTGCGGTGCGGGCACGACGCGGTGCTGGTCGAGGTCGACTCGCTGGTCGAGGTCGACGCCGTCCGCGCCTCACTACTCGCCGCGTCCGGGCGGGACGAACTCGGTGATCTGGTCGAGTTGGTGCCCGCCGCGCGGACAGTGCTCGCGGCGTTCCGGCCCGGCACCGGTGAGCACGGACGGCAGGCGGTGCGCGAGATCTTGGACGCGGCCGATCTCGCGCACCCGGTTCGCACCAGCCCGAGGGAGATCACCCTTCCCGTGGTGTACGACGGGCCGGATCTGGCGTTGGTCGCCGACACCGCCGGACTGTCCACAAAGGACACCGTGGCCGCGCACACCGGCGCGGTTTACACGGTGGCGTTCTCCGGATTCGCGCCCGGATTCGGCTATCTGACCGGGCTGCCCGAGCCGCTGCGGCAGCCGAGGCTGGACTCGCCGCGCACCTCGGTGCCGGCCGGCGCGGTGGGCGTGGCCGGCGAGTTCACCGGCGTCTACCCGCGCCCCTCCCCCGGCGGCTGGCGGCTGATCGGGCGGCTGGCCGACGACGCCGAGCCGCTGTTCGACCCGAGCCGCGAACCGGCCGCGCTGCTCGCACCCGGTGACGCCGTGCGATTCGAGGCGGCCGGGTGAGCAGGGCGATCACCGTGCTCGACCCCGGCCCGCTGGCGCTCGTGCAGGACCTCGGCCGCGCGGGCAACGGGCACATCGGCGTGCCGCCTTCCGGTGCGCTGGACACGCCGTCGCTGCGGCTGGCCAACCGGCTGGTCGGCAACCCGGAGCCGGCGGCGGGCATCGAGACGGTGCTCGGCGGGCTGCGGCTGCGCGCCGAGTGCTCGTGCACGGTCGCGATCACCGGGCCGTCGACGTCCGTCCACATCAGACGGTCCACTGTGGACTCCCACGCGCCGGTGCACCTGCGCGCCGGCGACGAGTTGACCGTCGGCCGGCCGAACACCGGATTGCGTTGCTACATCGGGGTTTCCGGCGGTATCGCGGTGCCGGCGCAGCTCGGTTCGCGGGCCACGGACATGCTCTCCGGGATCGGCCCCGCTCCGCTGCGCGCCGGTGATCGGCTGCCACTCGGATCACCCGGCACGCCCGAGGGCTTCGACGGTGTGCCCCCGGTGTCCGCGCCGGACGAGCTGGTCGTTCCGGTGGTGCTCGGCCCGCGCGAGGACTGGTTCGACGATCCGGCCGGCCAGCTCGCCGCCGGATCGTGGACCGTGTCGGCGGAGAGCAACCGCGTCGGCATCCGGCTCGACGGGCCGGCCCTGCGGCGCGCGGAGCGGCACCGCGACATCGAGCTGCCCAGCGAGGCGGTGATCACCGGCGCGGTACAGGTGCCGGCGAACGGTCGGCCGGTGATCTTCCTGGCCGATCACCCGACCACCGGCGGCTACCCCGTGATCGGTGTGGCGACAGCACTTCCGGCCCTCGCCCAGGCGCGCCCAGGCGTCACCGTGCGACTGCGCCCGACCAGGTGACACCCATCCGAGCCGTCACGCCCGCGAACGCTGATCTCCCGTCACTTTCACCCACGCCTTCGACACGGGCACGGTAGACACCGCGCTGCGCGGGGATCGGTGGTCGGTGGTCGGTGCGCGCGGGCTGTCATGGCAGGAGCTCCCTGATCGCCGTGGTGAAGTTGGCGATGGCGGTGCGGTAGAAGCGGGGTCCGTACGAGACGCGCACTACGCCCAGCCGGCGGAGCGCGGCCAGATCGAGTTGGTCGTTGGGATTGGCATTGATCGGGCCGGGCAGTTCGTCGACGAGTGCTGCGATGTCGTCTTTCTGGCTGACGCCGATGGGGTAGACGCAGTCGGCGCCGGCTTCGAAATAGAGCCGACCGCGGCGTACCGCTTCCGGCACCCGATCAGCCTCCGGAACCCCGTTGCCGGGGAGGAAAGTATCGACCCGGGCGTTGATCACGATCGGGACTCCGGCGGCGTCGGCGGCGGACCGGACACCGGCCAACCACTCGGCATGTGCTCCCGAGTCGGCGAGCCGGGAGGACTTGTGGTCGGTGTCTTCGAGGTTGCAGCCGACCGCGCCGATGTCGAGCAGTCGCTGGACCATTTCGCTTGGCTGCATGCCGTATCCAGCCTCGGCATCGACCGTGGTCGGAACGGATACCGCCCGGGCCACTCGGCCTGCTGCGGCGAACATCTCCTGCCATGGTGCGCCCTCGCCGTCGCGATATCCGAGCATCGCCGCGATGGCGTTGCTGGCGGTGGCGGCGGCCGGAAATCCGGCTTCGGCCACGACGGTCGCGCTGGCGGCATCCCAGACATTGGGCAGGACGAGCATGTCCATGTTGTGCAGTTCGCGAAGCCGGTTGGCGCGCGCCTTGAGATCTGTCACCGCGGACGTCATTGGTGTCCCCTTCTCTTTTGGTTGCGTGCATCGGATGTCAGCGGTTCGGCCACGCCGCACCGACACCGGACTCAGCGACGACGAGAACCGGGACGATTCAGCACGGGTTGATCCGGTGGTCAGGACATCGGATAGCGGTTGAGGTTCGTCCCGTCAGTTCGGAACGATCAGCGCCGGCAGAGCCGCCACGCCTACGACTTGCCCGATGGTCGGATGCCGCATTGCGAGAGGCGGTCGGCTCTACCGGCCCGAACGCGGGGTACGACTTCGTCAGTCCGTGATCGTGCCGAGGCTGAGGTTGACGATCGTGCCGGTCATCGCGCTGGCGTGATCGGAGGCGGCGAAGGCAGCGACGTTGGCCATCTCCTGGAGTGTGGTCAGGCGGTGTGGATGGGTGCGTTCGGCCATCAGGTTGGCGAACTGCTCGATGCTGAGGCCGTAGGCCTTGCCGTGTACGCCGAAGACATCGTCCATCGTCGCGGAGTCGGGCATGCCTTGCGGTCGGATGCCCAGCGCGCGCACGCCGTGTGGCGCGAGTTCAGCGGACAAGTCCCTGATCAGAGCCTCCTCGGCCGCCATCGCCACCGCGACGCCTCCCATCAGCGGAATGGCGACGCGCGACGGGATCGAGGTCACGGTCATGATCACGCCCGAACCCTGTTTGGTCATGCGGCGGCCAGCCAGACGTGCGGTGATGAAGTTGCCTTGAACGTGCGTCGAGATCGGCGCCATGAACCTTTCGACGTCCAGATCCACCAGCGCGGTGCCCTGCAACGTCGTGTTCCGTAGGCCGATGGCGTTGAAGGAGATGTCCACGTGACCGGCCTTGTCGATCACCGTGTCAAGGTGTTCCGCCACGCCCTTCTCGTCGAGAGCGTCGACCTGTGCGGCCTCCGCGGTACCGCCCGCGGCCTCGACCTCCTTGACCACGGCCTCGACGTTGTCGATGTGCCGCCCTGTCAGGTAGAGCTTCGCCCCCTCGCGTGCGAACGTCCGAGCGACCGCGCCGCCCACCGCGCCGCCGGCTCCATAGATCACGGCCGTCTTGTCCTGCAGCAACATCCCTGGTCCTCTCTATACCTGCGTCCGTCGTCCCTGTTGGACTCGGACATTCGGGTAGGCACCGCGGCGCTGGGATATTGGGCGCTTGTCGACCGCCCAGTTCCGGGCATGGCCGGTGTCTGACACGTGAGAGGACGAGCCATGGGACCAACAAGGGCGGGCACGTGACCGAGACCGATCAAGCGATGCGGCAGCCGCTGACCCGTGCGCGGGCGGGCGACGGTGACGCGTTCGCCGAGCTGACCGAGCCGTACCGCGGGGAACTGCGACTGCACTGCTACCGGATGCTCGGCTCCATCCATGACGCCGAGGACGCCCTCCAGGACACACTGCTGTCCGCCTGGCAAGGCCTCGGCGGGTTCGAGGGGCGATCCTCGATACGCACCTGGCTGTATCGGGTGGCCACCAACAGGTGTTTGAACATGCTGCGCTCGACGAGCCGACGCCCGGCCAAGGAGTGGGACATGTCCGGAGCTGACCTGCCCGAGCCGACCCGGCTCGGTGAGGTTACGTGGCTCGAACCGTACCCCGACGCCCTCCTCGAAGGGCTGGCCGCAACCCCGGAAGCGCGATACGAGCAGACCGAGGCCGTCTCTCTGGCGTTCATCACCGCATTGCAACTCCTGCCCGCGCGGCAGCGCGCAGTCCTGGTCCTGCGTGAGGTACTGGGGTTCCACGCCACCGAGGTGGCCGACATGCTCGAGGTGACCGTCGATTCGGTGACCAGCGCACTCAAGAGGGCGCGGGCCACACTGAAGCGCCACCGGCCGCGGGTCGACGACGGGGCACCAACTCTCGACTCGGCGACCGAGCGGGCACGGGTCGACCAGTTCGTCCGCGCGTACACCTCCGGCGACGTCGACGCCCTGGTCGCCCTCCTCACCGAGGACGTACGGCTGTCGATGCCGCCACTCCCGCTCGAGTACGAGGGCACCGATGCCGTCGGCCGCTTCTTTCGCGCGGTTGTCGACAACCGCCCCGGCGACTTCGTCGCGACCCGAGCCAACGGACAGCCAGCGGTCGGGATCTACCGATGCCGGCCCTCCGGAGGCCCGCCGCACGGGACCAGTCTGTTCGTCCTCACCCTCACCGGCGACCGGATCAGCGGCATCACCCGCTTCGACACCAGTGCCTTCGCCTGGTTCGGATTCCCACGATCACTGCCCGAACGAACCGACAGCCAGACATCAACATGACCAGCGAGTCGTGGCACGCGCGCTGATCTTCGGGACGACCGGGCCGATCCCCACGGGTGTCGTCGTCAGGCGGGGGTGTACTCGGACTCGTAGAGGGCGGTCAGCTCGGTGTGCAGCTCGGAGGCGTCGGTGAGCTTCTGACCGTCGAGCGTGTGCACCCTGGTGACCGTGCGGACGCTGGACACCAGGAACATGCCGTCCGCGTCGCGCAGGTCCTCCACCCGCAGCGGCTCGATCAGGGTCTGCCAGCCGGCGCGCTCGGCGGCGCGGAAGATCGCCGCCTGGGTGGTGCCGGGCAGGATCCCGATGTCCGGCGGCGTGGTGCGCATCGTGCGGCCGTTCACCAGGATCACCGTGGCCGTCGGGCCTTCGAGCACCTCGCCGTCACCGGTGACGAACACCGCCTCGTCGGCGCCCCGGCGCTCCGCCTCGCGCAGTGCGGCCATGTTCACCGCGTAGGACAGCGACTTCGCGCCGAGCAGCAGCCACGGCGCGCGCTTGGCCAGACCGGTGTCGATGCCGCGGTCCAGGGTCACCGCGGCCACGCCCAGCTCACGGGCGCGCAGCGTCTTCTCCGCGATCGACATGCCGAGCGCGAAACCGGTCGGCGCGCCTCCTGTCGAACCGTCGACACCGCGCGTGTGGATCACTTTCAGCGCGATGTCGGAGTCGTCCGGCCAGTTGTCGATCACAACCTTGCAGGCCCGCTCGAACCCGGCGCGATCCGGCACCGGCAACTCCATCATGGCCGCTGACCTGGCAAGACGATCGAGGTGCGGGCCGAGCTCGCGGGCGTGCCGGCCGCGCACCAGGATCGTCTCGAAGATCCCGTCGCCCCGCATCAGCCCGAGGTCGTCCACCCTGATGTGGGGCGCCTCCGGATCGGCCAGTGTCCCGTCCAACATCGCCAGCACGCGCATGGTTCCACCCTAGGCGTGTGTGGTGGATCTCGGTCGATGGGCTTCGTGATCGAGGCGGTTCCTGACAAGGCGGAGGACGGCCCTCGTATTGGACATACTCGGGTCGTTCGACAACGCAGTCAGGGGCCGCCTCGGCGCGAAGACCGCGACCATGGATCCGCCACACGCGCCTGGGCATACCCTGTGCGGTGTGAGAACCGCACGCGAGCCGAACGGGCGCGCGGCGCTGCGCGAGGAGCTGCACGGGCGCGGGATGCGGATGACGCCCCAGCGGCAGCTCGTGCTGGACGCCGTCGTGGAGCTGGAGCACGCCACGCCGGAGCAGATCTGCCAGCACGTTCAGCGCGTCACCCCGACGGTCAACATCACCACGATCTACCGCACGCTGGAGCTGCTGGAGCGGCTCGGCGTGGTCCGGCACACCCATCTCGGCCACGGCGCGCCGACCTACTCGGCGCACGAGCACGAGCACGTGCACCTGGCGTGTCACTCGTGCGGCAAAGTGGACGAGGTGCCGCGCGACGTGATGGACGACCTCACGGAGACCCTGTTGCGCCGCAACGGGTTCACGCTCGACGCGAGCCACCTCGCGCTGTCCGGCACCTGCCGTGACTGCGCCACGAAGGGTGCACGTCCGTAGGGAAACTCCGTGCCATACGGGCGAATCGCGATCGTGTCGGGCGCGTGAAAGCGGTCGCCGGTTCTACCGTTGTCCCATGGGCGACAAGGAACCGACCATCCGGTCTCGCGAACTGGGGTTGGCGTTGCGGCGCGCGGTCGAGGCGGCGGGGTTCGACAGCCGGCAACTCGCGCGCAAGATGGGCTTCTCGCCGTCGAAGGTGTCCAACATCTTCCGGGCCACGCGCGGCGTGGACGAGAACGACATCGCGGGGATCCTCGCCTTGTGCGGAATCCGTGGTCCCGCACGGGACAGTCTCCTCCAGCTCGCCCGTGAGTCGCACGAGCCCGGCTGGTGGCTGGAGTACGAGCACCTGCCTCAGCAGGTCGTCCCAGCGGACGAGATCGACGACCCGCGTCGCCATCAGAATGCGACGCCAGCGGATCATCGACCGGTATCGCGCACCGAAGTTGAACTTCCTCCTCGATGAACACATGCTGTGGCGGACCGGGCCGGGTGCCGAGGTGATGCGCGATCAACTGCATCACCTGTTGCGCATGTCGGTGCGCCCGAACGTCTCGATCCGTGTGATCCCGGACGCCGTCGGGTTCCACCGAGGCGAGCAGCCGTACCACTTCATGGACGTGATCGACTTCCATCCGGTCGTGCACGTGGAGGACCTGCACTGGCAGGCGTTCCTGGAGCGCGGCTCCACCATGGACTCGTATCGGCGTACGACGGCCGCTCTCGATCGTGTGGCATTGTCCGAGGGGCAAACGAGAGCAGTGCTCTCGGATGTGGCACGTGATCTCGCCGCGAAAAGGGAAGACTCGGCCGGTCCGCCGCGTTGACCAACACTGAGGTCTGCTCGATCGAAGGGACACCCTGAGGATGCTCGATCTGCCAGGTGCGGTACCGCCGCCCGAGGAGTCCACCGATGCCGGGGTGCCGTGGCACTTCGGTGACCCGTTCGGCGAGCAACGGGCCGCCGAGCGCGCGGTCGTGGTGGTGGACCGGTCGCACCGCGAGCTGATCGCGGTGCCCGGCGAAGAACGCCTTTCCTGGCTGCACTTGGTGATCTCGCAGCACGTCACCGAGCTGGCCGACGGCGCGGGGACCGAGGCGCTGGTGCTGGACGGCCAGGGCCGGGTCGAGGCGCACATGGTGCTCGCGCACACGGACAGCACGGTGTGGATGGACGGCGAACCCGGCATGACGGTGACGGGTGCGCGTGGCGATCGGCAGTCGCTGCTGGAGTACCTGGACGCGATGCGCTTCTGGTCCAAGGTGGAGCCGCGCGACGCCACGGCCGAGCGCGCGGTGCTGACGTTGATCGGGCCCGAGGCGCCGGCGGCACTGTCCACTGTGGACATCGAGGCGGCGCCGGACGACGAGTACGGCGTGCACACCGCGGGTGACGTGATCGTGCGCCGGATGCCCGGCTCGATCGACCTGCTGGTGCCGCGCGACGAGGCGTCGCAATGGTGGCGGCGGCTGGCCGACGCGGGCGCGCGCCCGGCGGGCAGTCTGGCGTTCGAGGCGCTGCGAGTGGCGGCACTACGGCCACGGTTCGGCGTGGACACCGACGAGCGCACGATTCCCCATGAGGTGAACTGGATCGGCGTCGCGGCGCACGTCGCGAAGGGCTGCTATCGCGGCCAGGAAACCGTCGCGAAGGTGCACAACATCGGCCGCCCGCCGCGCCGCATGCTGCTGCTGCACCTGGACGGATCGGCCGACGGAACGCCGGAGACCGGCGACCCGGTGCGCGCCGGCGAACGGGTGGTCGGCCGGGTCGGCACGGTGGCCCAGCACCATGAGCTGGGGCCGATCGCGCTGGCGTTGGTCAAGCGCTCGGTGGACCCCGGAACCGAGCTGCTCGCGGGCGCCGACGAGCGTGCGGTGCCGGCCTCGATCGACCCCGACTCGGTGCGGCCGGACACGCCCAAACTCGGGCGCGAGGCGGCGAAGCGCCTGCACGGCTGAGGGCGAAACCCCTGCTGGATAAGGGGTTCCACGGGTTGTGGTGGCACCCCGCCGCGCGGTGCCATCGAAAGCATGACCCGCTATCGAGCGACACTGCGCCTGCCCGGAGTTCGCTCGCTGCTCCTGGTGGTGTTCCTCGCCAGGCTGCCGATGACGGCGGCCGGCGTGACGGTGATCCTGCACGTCACCACCGGCCTTGAGCACGGCTTCGCGGCGGCCGGCCTGGTGGGCTCGGCGATCACGGTCGGGCGGTCGCTGGGCGCGCCGGTGATGGGCTGGGTGGTCGACCGGTTCGGGCTGCGCACGATGGTGGCGGTGACCACGACCGGCGAGTCACTGTTCTGGCTGACCGCGCCGGCGATGTCGCTGCCGGTGCTGGCCGTCTTCGGGCTGATCGGCGGGTTCGTGCTGCTACCGGTGCTGTGCATCGGGCGACAGGCGATGGCCGCGCTGGTGCCGGTCGAGCAACGGCGCACCGGCTACGCGCTGGACTCGATCCTGCTGGACGTGACGACCGTCGTCGGCCCGATCCTCGGCGTGCTGGCGTGCACCCGGCTGGGCACCGAGAACGCGCTGACCTGCCTCGGCATCGCGGTGGCGGCGGCCGGCACGCTGGTGTTCCTGGTGAACCCGGCGGTGCGCGCCGACCACGAGGTGGCCGCCGAGCGCCTGCCGGTCCGCTCCTGGCTCACCCCTCGGCTGCTGACCGTGCTCGCGATCGGGACGGCGGCGATGTTCGTGCTGGCCGGCATGGAGGTGAGCATCGTCGCGTCGTTGTCCACGCACG
Source organism: Herbihabitans rhizosphaerae (assembly GCF_004216555.1). Classification (GTDB taxonomy): domain Bacteria; phylum Actinomycetota; class Actinomycetes; order Mycobacteriales; family Pseudonocardiaceae; genus Herbihabitans; species Herbihabitans rhizosphaerae. The sequence goes on from NZ_SGWQ01000001.1 coordinate 804,904, forward strand.
GCGCCGAGGACGCGGCCGGCCTGGTGCTCGCCGTGGCCAGTGCGGCGTCGATGGCCGGTGGACTGGCGCACGGCGGCGTGCGGCGATCGCTGTCGCAGGTGCGGCTGCTGGTGCTGCTGGCCGTGTTGTGCGGGTGCGTCGGGATCGCCGGGACGGGCGTCGACCTCGGCGCGTCCTGGTGGTGGCTGGCGCTCGCCCTGGTGCCGATGGCCACCATGTGCGCGCCAACGCTGGCGGCCACCGGCGAGCGGGTGGCCGCACTCGCGCCGGTCGCCGTGCGCGGCGTGGCGACCGGCCTGCAGAGTTCCGCGTTCACCGTGGGCACCGCGATCGGCTCGCCGCTGATCGGGCTGGTCGTCGACCACACCGCGCCGGCGTGGGGGTTCGCCGCGGCCGGCGCGGGTGGTCTGCTGATCGCCGGGACGGCGATCGCCCTGCTCAACCGTTCTTCTGCCGCCACTCCTGCGGAGACAGCTTCTCCAGTTCCGAGTCGTGCTTGGTGAAGTTGGCGATCCCGATCTTGCCGGTGTTCTGGAACGCGACGATCTTGTCGCCCTTGATCACCTTGGTCTGAATCGCCTCGAACCGGCCCTCGCGCGGTCCGCTCGGCACGTCCAGCGTCGACTCGGTGTGCACCAGCAGGATGTCCTCGCCGATCGGGCGGCTGTCGGTGACCCAGTACTCGAGGTGGCTGCCTTGGTAGATCGTGTCGAAGATCTTCTGGTGCTCGGTGGCGATCGTCTCCCGGCCGCGCTGGATGCGCCCCACCACGTCGGCGAAGTCGGCGTCCTCGGCGAAGTGCTTCGCCCAGCCGGCCCCGTCGCCCGCGTTCCAGGCACGCGCCATGTCGGCGATGATGTCCTCCACGCTCATGGTCAACCCCCTTAGTCTTAGAATGACGATCCACTAGTTGGAACAACGTTCCAATCGGAGAGTACATGCCCGAGGACCTGCCCGGCATCGTCCGGCTGCGCGACCGGCGCGAGGCGATGACGCTGCGCACGATCCTCACCGCGGCGCGCGGCCTGTTCACCGAGCGCGGATACGCGCGCACGCCGATCCGGCTGATCGCGCAGCAGGCCGGGGTGTCACCGCAGACGATCTACGCGCACTTCGGGTCCAAGGCCGGGGTGCTCACCGGGCTGGTCGACCTGCTCGACGACGAGGCCGGCCTGCCCGACCTGATCCGGACCGTTGACGACCTGGACGACCCGCGCGAGCTGCTCGGCCTGCTCGCGAGGGCCGCCCGGCAGATCGGCGAGCGGTGCGGCGACATCGTGGCGATCCTGCGCTCGGGTGCGGCCGTCGAGCCGGACATCGCGGCGACCCAGGCGGAGGGCTGGCGGCGCAACCGGCTCGCCGTGGAGATGGTCATCCGGCGCATCCGCGACACCGGCACGCCCGTGGATCCCAGGGCCGGCGACGTCGTGGCCGCGCTGATGCGTCCCGGCGTGCACAACAGCCTGGTGATCGAGGCCGGCTGGTCGCACGACGAGTACGAGTCCTGGCTCGCCGAGACCCTGGCCGGCACCGTCCTGACATAACTCGCGAGTCCCGCGCTGCGCACCGGCGAGTCCCGCGCCCTGCACCGGCGAGTCCCGCGTTCCGTCACGGTTGACCTCACGTCGACTTCAAAAGTTGGCCATCGGCGAGTCCGCCGTCACCACCGAGGAGTTGGCCCGCACCACGTCCACCCACGAGCCCTCGCTCACCCGTGTACTCCGCGCACTGGCCTCGCTTCTCCACCGTGGTGGACATCGGCGGTGGCAGCGGCCCGCTGATCGCCGCCGTGCTCGCCGCCAACCCGCACCTGCGCGGCACCGTCCTCGATCAGGCCGACGGCGTCCGGTACACGCCGAAGTGCTGGCCGACGCCCGGGTGACCGACCGGTGCGAGATCCGGACCGGCGACTTCTTCGAGTCGATCCCGCCGGCGGACCTGTACCAGTGCAAGAGCGTGATCTTCAACTGGCCCACGACGAGAACCTGGACGACGTGAACTCGATCGTCTGCCTCGGCGGGGGCTGCGCACCGAGCCGCACTCCCGCCTTTCGTCGGTGCCGCGCGGACCCGCCGCGCCAATAGCTTCCTCAGCAAAGTATCGAGTGAAGGGGAGGCACACATGCCTAAGACACGGGTGCGCGCCATCGCCGCCGGGTTCGCCGGGGCGATCGCGCTGTCGACGGTGACACTGCTGCAACCAAGCGCGTCCGCCGACGTCCAGCCGATGATCATCGGCGGGCACGACGCCACCGAGGACTACTCGTTCATGGCGTCACTGCAGCGCAACGGCCGGCACAATTGCGGCGCGTCGCTGATCGCGCCGGAGTGGGTGGTGACCGCGGCGCACTGCGTTCCCAGTGACGGCAGCGTGACCGGCTTGAAGCTGCGGATCGGCAGCAAGACCGTCGACGGCGGCGGCGAACTCGTCGACGCGGCGAAAGTGAGCATCCACCCGGACTACGGCTCGGGCAAGCCCGGCGGCGACCTCGCCGTGGTCAAGCTGGCCAAGGCCGTCCAGGCCAAGCCGATCGCGATCGCGTCGGAGACCGGGCCCGCGGGTACGCCCACCAGGATCCTCGGCTGGGGCACCACCAAGGACGGCGACCAGGTCCCGCCGAAGACCCTGCAGGAGTTGGACACCAAGAAGGTCGAGGACGACAACTGCGTCAACTTCGCCCCGGGCAACGAGATCTGCACCGACAGCGACACCGAGAACGCCATGGGCTGCTTCGGTGACTCGGACGGGCCGCAGCTCAAGGGCAAGGCCGGCGCCTGGGAACTCGTCGGCGCCACCAGCCGCGACGGCGACAGCGACCCGAAGTGCTCCACCGGCACCGGGATCTGGACCGACGTGCCCAGCTACGTGGCCTGGGTGAAGGAGCAGACCGGCATCAAGTAGGCCCTCCAGCGTCACCAACGACGACCGCGGCAGGATTTGCCGCGGTCGTCGTGCGTTTTGTCGAGAATTCCCAACCGATCCGACACAGGGCGCATCGAACCCTGTGTAGACCCGCCCAACGGCGGGCCCGGACAAGGGAGGGAACGAAGATGCGAAAGAGGATTGGAACGGCCATCGTCGCGACGGTGATCGGACTGGACGGTGCGCTGGCGATCGGCGTCCCCGCCTCGGCGGAATCCACGACCGGCGAGCCGGCACCCGTCGTCGCGCCGGCGCCGAACACGCTCGGCCCTGACGGGTACAAGAGCCTGTTGCTCGGCATGAGCGAACAGCAGGCGGTCGCCACCGGGTTGCTGGTCGACCGTCAGGACCTCGGCGGCTGCGTCGCGTACTACTTCGCGCCGAGCGAGGGCACGATGTCGCGGGCCAGCGGAGTCCTGATCTCCCCGGAGAACGGCGTGTTCGACATCGGGGCCACCAGCCTGATGACCACCGCGCAGGGGATCACCCGCGGCTCCACGGTCGACCAGTTGCGCGCCGCGTACCCGGACCTGCAGCAGGACCCGGAGATGGACTTCATCCACCACGCGAACGTGCCGGGGAGCCACGTCGCGGTGTTCGACTTCGTGGTGGACAACGGCGAGGTGACCGACATCCACCTGCGCATCTCGGGCACGCACTGCGGCTCGTGACGTCCGAACGGGTACGGGCCGCCGTGGCGGGACTCGTGGGAGGGTCGTCGATCGCGACGCTCGCCGCGGGAACCGCCGCGCCGGGCAAGGAGATCTGGACCGACGTGACCAGTCACGTGGTCTGGATCAAGCAGACGATGCGCGGCTAGGAGCTACAGCGTGGTGGCGACGACCTCGGCGATCTGCACGGTGTTGAGCGCGGCACCCTTGCGCAGGTTGTCGTTGGACAGGAACAGCACCAGGCCGCGGTCGTCGTCCACGCCGGAGTCCTGCCGGATCCGGCCGACGTAGCTCGGGTCCTTGCCGGCCGCCTGCAGCGGGGTCGGCACGTCGGTCAACTCCACACCGGGGGCAGCGGCGAGCAGCTCGTTGGCCCGGGCCACCGTGATCGACTCGGCGAACTCCGCGTTGATCGACAGCGAGTGTCCACTGTAGACAGGAACGCGCACGCAGGTGCCGGACACCCGGAGGTCCGGGATGCCGAGGATCTTGCGGCTTTCGTTGCGCAGCTTCTGTTCCTCGTCGGTCTCCAGCGTGCCGTCGTCCACAATGGACCCGGCCATCGGGAGCACGTTGAACGCGATCGGCCGCACATACTTGGCCGGCTCGGGGAACTCCACCGCCGAACCGTCGTGGGTCAACTCCGAGGAGCGCTCGCCGACCGAGCGCACCTGCGAGGCCAGCTCCTCCACGCCGGCCACACCGCTGCCGGACACGGCCTGGTAGCTGGACGCGATCAGGCGCACCAGCCCCGCCTCGTCGTGCAACGGCTTGAGCACCGGCATCGCGGCCATCGTGGTGCAGTTCGGGTTGGCGATGATCCCCTTGCGGGCCTCCTTCACCGCCTCCGGATTCACCTCGGACACCACCAGCGGCACGTCCGGGTCCATCCGCCACGCCGACGAGTTGTCGATCACGATCGCGCCGGCCGAGGCGAACCGGGGCGCCTGCGCCTTCGACGTCGTGCCACCGGCGGAGAAGATCACGATGTCCAGGCCGAACGGGCTGGCCGTCTCCAGGTCCTCGACGACGACCTCGGAATCCTTCCAGGGCAACGACTTTCCGGCCGAGCGCGCCGACGCGAAGAACCGGATCTCCTCGACCGGGAAGTCCCGCTCGACGAGGATCCGCCGCACCACCTCACCGACCTGACCGGTCGCGCCGGCGATGCCGATCCGAAGGCCGCTCATCGGCCCGTCCCCGCGTACACGACGGCCTCCTCGTCGCCACCGAGGTTGAACGCCTCGTGGATCGCCGCGACCGCCTCGTCCAACTGCGTGTCCCTGATCAACACCGAGATCCGGATCTCCGAGGTGTTGATGATCTCGATGTTCACGCCGGCCTTGGCCAGCGCCTCACAGAACGTCGCGGTGACGCCCGGGTGCGAGCGCATGCCCGCGCCGACCAGCGAGACCTTGCCGACGTGGTCGTCGTAGACCACCGACTCGAAGCCCAGCTCGTCCTTGATCTTCTCCAACTCCTCGACCGCGGTCGGGCCGTTGGTCTTGGACAGCGTGAAGGTGATGTCGGTGCGCCCGGACGCGGTGCCGGACACGTTCTGCAGCACCATGTCGATGTCGATCTCCGCGTCCGCGACCACGCGGAAGATCTTCGCCGCGACACCGGGGTGGTCCGGCACCGCGGTCACGGTGATCTTGGCCTCGGACCCGTCGTGTGCGACTCCGGTGATCATGGCCTGTTCCACGGAAAGCTCCTCCACTGAGCCCGAGATGATGGTGCCTGGCTTGTCGCTGAACGAAGAGCGCACATGGATCGGCACGTTGTACCGCCGCGCGTACTCCACGCACCGCAGCATCAGCACCTTGGCGCCGCCCGCCGCCATCTCGAGCATCTCCTCGAACGGGACGGTGTCCAGCTTCCTGGCGTTGCTGACGATGCGCGGGTCCGCGGTGTAGACGCCGTCCACATCGGTGTAGATCTCGCACACGTCGGCGTTCAGCGCGGCCGCGAGCGCCACGGCCGTGGTGTCCGAGCCACCCCGGCCGAGCGTGGTGATGTCCTTGGTGTCCTGGCTGACGCCCTGGAAACCGGCCACCAGAACGATGTAGCCCTTGTCCAACGCCTCGCGCACCCGGCCAGGGGTCACGTCGATGATCCGCGCCTTGCCGTGCGCGGAGTCGGTGATCACGCCGGCCTGGGAGCCGGTGAACGACCACGCCTCCGCGCCGAGCGCGCTGATGGCCATCGCGACGAGCGCGTTGGAGATCCGCTCACCGGCGGTCAGCAGCATGTCCATCTCCCGCTCCGGAGGAACGGGATTCACCTGCTGAGCCAGGTCGAGCAGTTCGTCGGTGGTGTCTCCCATCGCTGAGCACACCACGACGACATCGTTGCCGGCCTTGCGCGTTGCGACGATGCGCTCGGCGACCCGCTTGATGCGGTCGGCACTCTCCAACGAGGAACCGCCGTATTTCTGGACGACGAGCGCCACTGGGTCACAACCTCCTCTATCCCCGACGAGACGGCCCGAACCCGGTTTGTCGGGGACGCGGCCGTCCCACTTGTCGCAGAAGCCTACCGGGGTGTCGCTCCGCGAGCCCCGCCTCATGTGGCCCCGGCCACTCCCGGCACTTCGCGACGTGTCGGTCTAATCTCTACAGCCGTGTCGACGACGGAGGCGCCCGCCGAGGTGCCGGAGACCGCCGAGCCGGATTCCGGCGCGGCGGAACCCGTCGAGCCCGACCGTCGCAAACCGATGATGCGGCGGATCGTCGTGGTGCTCGCGCCGGCCCTGATCTACCTGAGCATCCGCCAGCTCGGGCTGCTGTTCGCCAGCTGGCTCGCCAGGGAGAACAAGACCCCGCTCGGCGACGCGCTGACCTCGTGGGACGGCCAGTGGTTCCTGGGCATCGCGGCCGGCGGGTACGACCACGCGCCGGCCAGCCTCGCCGACGCCTACGGCAACCGCCTGCCCGAGACACCGCTGGCGTTCTTCCCCGGATACCCGATGCTGGTGCGCGGGCTGGCCTCCATCGACGGTCCGAACGGCCTGTTCTCGCTGGTCACCTCCGCGTTCGTGATCACCATCGCGTTCGGCATCGTCGCCGCGTACGGGCTGGCCCGGCTGGGCGCCTCGATCAGGGGCGGCTCGCAGTACACCGGCTGGATCCTGGTGGCGCTGTTCGCCGCGTCACCGATGGCGATCGTGCTGTCGATGACCTACTCCGAGGCGATGTTCTGCGCGTTCGCCGTGTGGGCGCTGGTCGGCGTGGTCGAGCGCAAGTGGTGGCTGGCCGGGCTGTGCTGCGGACTGGCCGGCTTCGTGCGCCCGACCGGCATCGCGCTGCTGTTCGCGGTCGGGTTGGCCGTGGCGGTCGCGCTGATCAAGCGGCGGGAGAGCTGGCGGCCGCTGCTGGCCGGTCTGATCGCGCCGGTCGGACTGGTGGCCTACCTCGGCTGGGTGGCGTCCCGCACCGGCAGGTGGGACGGCTGGTTCGCGCTGCAGCAGCGCGGCTGGGACTCCGGGTTCGACGGCGGCGCGGCGACCTGGAAGTTCAGCATCGAGGCGCTGACCACCGGCCGGTCGGTGCTGGAGGTCGCCACGGTCGGGGTGATCGTCAGCGCACTGGTGCTGCTGCTGATCGGGTTCCGCATGCGGCTGGAGTGGCCGCTGCTGGCCTACGCGATCGGCGTGCTGGTGATGGACCTCGGCGCGAACGGCCTGATGAACTCCAAGGCGCGGTTGCTGCTGCCCGCGTTCACCCTGCTGATCCCGATCGCCGTGGCGCTGGCCAAGCGGCGGCCGACGACCGTGCTGGGCGTGCTCGCCGCCGCGGCCGTGACCAGCGCGTGGATCGGCGCGTACGCGATCACCTCGTGGGGGTATGCCATATGACGGGCCAGTTTCCCGAGATCAAGCGCGCCGCCACGAGCGCGCCGCCGCACGAGATCATCGCCACCCGGTGGAGCCCGCGGGCGATCGACCCGGACGCCGAGGTGCCCGAGGAGTCGCTGCGCGCGATGCTCGAGGCCGCGCGGTGGGCGCCGTCCAGCGGCAACACCCAGCCGGCGCGCTACCTGCTCGGCCGGCGCGGCGACAGCACCTACGACCGGATCTTCGGCGCGCTCACCCGGGGCAACAAGGCGTGGGCGCACGCGGCGCCGGTGCTGCTGCTCGGCTGCGCGATGACCAGCAACGCCAAGGGCGATATCCCGCTGGCCGAGTACGGCGTGGGGCTGGCCAGCGAGAACCTCGTGCTGCAGGCGGTCGCCGAAGGCCTTGTGGCACACCAGATGGGCGGCTTCGACCCGGACGCCGCCGCACGCGTGTTCGCGCTGCCGGACAACGTGCGGCCGCTGGCGTGCATCGCGGTCGGCCGACTCGCCGCCGTCGACGAGTTGCCCGACGACCTGCGCGACCGCGAGCTGGCTCCGCGCAAGCGGATCCCGCTGGACGAGGTCGCGCAGGCCGAGTGGGGCCGGCCGGCGTTCGGCTGACGCGTCAGCAGCTGGTGCGCCAGCCGTAGGCCCCGCTGGTCACACCCCGCACGTTGGTCCAAACGTTGCTCCGCTTGCCGCTCGAGCAGGTGTACCAGTTGCCGGTCACCGAGCCACCGCAGCTGACGAAGACGTACTCGTACGGCGCGAGGTGCCCGACCACCGGGCTGCTCACCGACTTGTCCCGGTACACCGGGTCCGAGCTGCCGCCGTTCTGGTAGCTGCAGATGCCGCTCGGCCCGGCGGTGGTGCCGGTCTCGGCCTGCGCGACCGGGCCGCTCAGCCCGGTGAGCGCGGCGGCGAGCCCCACGGCGACGGCCGAGCCCGCGATCAGACGACGAATACCCATTGGTTCCTCCCCAGTTGAGAACTGATTCGTCATCACGATCACGCCTTGACCCGGCCCGGCCATACCCCTGCCGCCCCCTACGCGTCCGGGATCCAGCTCCCGTGGAACCCGAGCGGCACCCGCGCCGGCAGGTGCACGGTCGCCAGCGGCTCCGCGGTGAAGTCCTGTGCGGACAGGATCACCAGATCCGACGCGCCGCGCTCCGGGTCGTGCACGTAGGACAGCACGTACCCGTCGTCCTCGGCCGCGCCCGGTCCGGCCGGCACGAACACCGGCTCGCTGGTCGCCGCGTCCCGCGCGAACCGGTGCACCTCGGTGTCCCGGCGATCGAGGTCCTGCTTGATCAGCGCGTTGGTGAACACGTGGTCCGGCGGCGCGTCATCGGCGACCGCGCGATAGGTGTGGAACATCTCCGCGGACTGCGCCGAGTACCCGTACCGGTGCCGCCTCGTCACCAGCGACTCGTTGAGGCGCGGGAACTCCTGCGGCCGGTCGTCCACGTACTCGGTGCGCACCTGGCCGTGCTCCAGGTCGATCCGCCAGCGCCGCAGCGACGGCGGGCCGGACGCGGCCGGGCCACCGTCGCCGAACCCGGCGGCGTGGAACGGCGCGGGGAACGTGGTCACGTCCACGACCACCGACGAGCCGTCGTCGTAGGCGTTGAGCGTGTGCGAGTAGAAGATCGGGTCCAGCTCGAACCAGCGGATCTCGCCGCCCTGTCGCGGCAGCACGCCGATCCGCGCCGGGCGCTCTTCGTTCCACACGAACGGCACCGGCGGCGGTGCGGTCGGGTCGAACGTCACCGGCGAGTCGAAGACGACCACGTGCTTCTCGGTGAGCGCGAAGTCGTGCAGGAACGGGCTGCCGGTGATGGGCAGCTCGGTCGAGCGGGCGACCCGGCCGGAGCCGTCGATCACCACGTGCCGGACGTAGGCCATCGGCAGGTAGGTGATCGCGTGCAGCTCGTCGGCGAACGGGTCGTACTTGGTGTGCGCGGTGAACGCGCCGTCCAGGGTGCCGCCGAAGTCGTACGCGCCGACCGTGTTCAGCTCACCGTCCAGTTCGTACGGCGGCGGCCCCGCCTCCTGCAACGCGAGGATCCGGCCGCCGTGCCCGATCACGTGGATGTTGCACGCGAAGTGCCCGGCGGCCGGCCGCACCCAGCGGTTGCGGTACCACTCGGCGCGGCCGTCGCGCAGCCGCACGCCGTGCACCATTCCGTCGCCGAGCATCCAGTGGTACGCGATCGGGTCCTCCAGTCCCAGCGCGTTGGGACCGTTGCGCAGATAGCGCCCATTGAGCGCCTCCGGCACGCGCCCGGTGACCGGCAGGTCGAACGCCGTGATCTCCTCGCGAACCGGCTCGAACCCGCCGACCATGAACGGCAACCGTCCACTGTGGACAGATGTGCTCCCGTTGTCCGTCAATACCATTGCCCCTCCAGACTCGTAACGTTGTTACGGTTACGAGCGTGCCTGGTGGGGGCAGCCGTGTCGGTGGCGCTGGCACCCGTCTCGGGGTGGTGTCGCGCCTACCGGTCAGCGGTAGCGGATCACGTGCACGGCGATGATGCCCTGCGTCTCCAGGTTCGCCTGCGCGTTGCGCGTGCTGTCCACGACCGCCGCGCCCTGGTTGGTCCTGGTCGCGTTGAACAGCATGCCGACGGTCTCCCGGCCGGCCCGATCGGCGCGGCGCACCCACACGACCGCCCGCGCACCCTCCGGGAAGGAGTTCAGCTCGCCGAACACGCTCTGCCAGTGCGGGTGCTGGTTGGCCGAGATCACCTCGCCCAGGTTCGGCATCGCGTCCCGGAACCAGGCGGCCGGTCCGGGCACGGGCGGCTTGCCGGTGTCACCGCCGGAATCCCAGCGGCCGAGCCAGTTCCACGGGTCGGAGTTGTCCAGCGAGAACGGCTCGTCGGTGTCCTTGGGCACGACCACCGCGGCGTCCAGCATCTGCGCGCGCCAGTCACCGCAGCGCTGGAACATGCGGGTGGTCGCCGCGAACAGCCACCCGCGCCGGGTCTCGTCCTGCGGCGACGGCCGGTCCAGCACGACCTCGTCGCCGTAGTGCAGCGCGAGCCAGCCCTCGGCCTTGGCCACGGCCGAGGTGAGGTCAGGCGCCGCCGACGTCCACGCGGGCCTGGACTGCGGCGGAGTCGAGGTGAACCGCGCCGCGGTCAGCCCGCGCACGTGCTCCTGCTCCAGCTTCGCCATGCCGCCGATCTGCGCGTCCAGATAGGCGACCGCGCCGGCCTGCTCGTCGTAGTAGGCGTAGATCAGGTGACCGGTGGCCTCCACGCCGCCGACCTCGCGGCGCACCCAGACGATCCCGCGCCCGCCCGGCTGGCGCACGAACCGCGTCACGTCGTCCCAGGTCTGGCATGCCTGCGTCTCGGCGGTGGGAAAGTGCCGCGCGACGAACTGGTCCCACCAGTCCGCCGTCTCCTCCCCCGGCGTCCACCGCCAGGCCTGCATCGGGCTGCCGTTCATCGCCGCGTCGGTGGCGACCATGCACGCGCGGGCGTTGGTCCGCCACATCGAGCGGGTGACCAACTCGCTGCCCTGCCGGGGATCGGCGTAGGAGAAGTCGCCCCACGGATCGGAATTCGCCGGCTGGAACGGCATGCGGTGGTTCTTCGGCACCACCACCGACGCGTTCAGCATCGGGGCGTCCGAACCGTGCAGGCGGCACGCGAACAACCACGCGTGCTCGGCCTCGGCGACCGGCTCGTCGCGCGCCAGTTCGACGCGCGCGCCGTAGGTGGCCGACAGCCAACTCCGCGCGCGCCGCACGGCTTCCCGTGAATCCGGGTGAGTCATGCGGTCACGCTATCGGCTCACCCGAGACGGCGGATCAGGCGTGCGGCGACCGAGGAGACGATCAACCAGAAGATCGCCGCGATGCCGTAGTTGATCAACGTGCGCAGCTTGAGATCGCTCTCCAGGAACAGGTCCTTGAAACCCATCGCGACGGTGTCGGCCCAGTCGCGCACGAAGGTCGTGATGCCGTTGTTCGGGTTCGCTCCGCCGACCGTGAGGATCACATGCAGCACCAGGATCACCGCGAAGAACAGGCCGACCCACCGGACGATGCCCGCGAGGATGCCGACGACCTGTGACCGGATTGCCGCGTTGTTGCGACGCGGTCTCTCGTCGTGTGTCACTTCCTCCGCGCCCTCAGCCATGCGAGGAGTTTTGCACTAAAACACGATCCTGGCGACCACGCCGGCCACCAGAAGCCAGAACAGCCCGGCAAGGCCGTAGTTGACCAGGACGGCGACGTCGTAGTTGTCGATGGGGATCAGGCCGGGGAAGAACAGGGCGAGCGGTTCGGCCAGCGACTTGACGAACGAGAAGAACGAGTTCACCGGGTTCGCGCCGAACAGGATCAACAGGATGTAGAGCGCCTCGATCAGCGCGAACAGACCGCCGATCGCCAACACCACGCGGCCGGCCATGGCGCGGCCGCCCGCCGTTCTGTCACGGGATAAGTGCCATCTCCGAGTATTCATGCCGCATGGGTTCCCCAGGTCGACGGCCGGAAACGCGCGAGTCCCGCGCTCGGACACGGTGAGTCCCGCGTTCGCGCAGCGTGAGCGCGGGACTCACCGGTGCACAGCGCGGGACTCGCGACGGCTTCGTCCCGCGATGTGGACGCTGATTTCCGCTAGCGGGGACGGGCTGGTTACGCTCGGCCCGTGGCACGTGTCCTCCTGCTTCGCTGCCGCGACGGGGCCTAATCTGACCGGCTCCCCGCCGCGGAGCTAGCTGTTGCCCGCCGGTCGACCACCAGGCGAGACCATCAGCAGGAGTTCCCTTCCATGAGCCCCGTCCACGATCCCCAGTCCACGAGCCGTGTCCGCACGCCGGCTCGCCCCGCGCCCGCCGATCAGCCGGCGTGGAACACCCAGCGCGGCACCTCGATGCCGGTACACCGGTACCGCCCGTTCGCCGACCTGGTCGAGTCGATCGCCGTGCCGGACCGCACCTGGCCGGACCGCGTGATCACCCGCGCGCCGCAGTGGTGCGCCGTCGACCTCCGCGACGGCAACCAGGCGCTGATCGACCCGATGTCCCCCGCGCGCAAGCGGCGCATGTTCGAACTGCTGGTTCGCATGGGCTACAAGGAGATCGAGGTCGGCTTCCCGGCGGCAAGCCAGACCGACTTCGACTTCGTGCGCGAGATCATCACCGAGGGCGTCATCCCGGACGACGTGCACATCCAGGTGCTCTCCCAGTGCCGGCCCGAGCTGATCGAGCGCACCTTCGAGGCGGTGCAGGGCGCCAACAAGGTGATCGTGCACATCTACAACTCCACCTCGATCCTGCAGCGGCGGGTGGTGTTCCGCGAGGAGCGCGAGGGCATCAAGAAGATCGCCACGTCCGCGGCGGAGATGGTGGTCGAATACGCCGGCAAGTACTCCGACACGTCGTTCCGGTTCCAGTACTCGCCGGAGTCCTACACCGGTACCGAGCTGTCCTACGCCGCCGAGGTGTGCAACGCGGTCACCGAGATCTGGCAGCCGGACCCGGCCAACCCGGTGATCATCAACCTGCCGGCGACCGTGGAGATGGCCACCCCCAACGTGTACGCCGACTCCATCGAATGGATGAACCGGAACCTGGAGCGCCGCGACGCCGTGGTCCTCTCGCTGCACCCGCACAACGATCGCGGCACCGCCGTGGCCGCCGCGGAACTCGGCTACCAGGCCGGCGCGGACCGCATCGAGGGCTGCCTGTTCGGCAACGGCGAGCGCACCGGCAACGTGGATCTCGTGACGCTGGGCATGAACCTGTTCAGCCAGGGCGTGGACCCGCAGATCGACTTCTCCGACATCGACGACATCCGCCGCACGGTCGAGTACTGCAACCAGCTGCCCGTGCACGAGCGCCACCCGTGGGGCGGCGACCTGGTGTTCACCGCGTTCTCCGGCAGCCACCAGGACGCGATCAACAAGGGCTTCGACGCGCTGCGCGCCGACGCCGAGCGTGTTGGGTCCACTGTGGACGATCACCCGTGGGAGGTGCCGTACCTGCCGATCGACCCGAAGGACGTCGGTCGCAGCTACGAGGCCGTGATCAGGGTGAACTCACAGTCCGGCAAGGGCGGCGTGGCCTACGTGATGAAGACCGAGCACCAGCTCGACCTGCCTCGGCGGCTGCAGATCGAGTTCTCCCAGGCGATCCAGGAACACACCGACGCGCAGGGCGGCGAGGTGTCCCCGGAGAAGATGTGGGAGGTCTTCGCCACCGAGTACCTGGAGCGCGCGGCGCCGCTTTCCTTGCACCGCAACAGGATCAGCGACGACGGCGAGGGGCACGACCAGCTCGACGCGATCGTGCACGTGGAGGGTGACGAGCACGAGATCAGCGGTACCGGCAACGGACCGATCGCCGCCTTCGTGGACGCGCTCGCCAGTGTGGGTTACGACGTCCGGGTGATGGACTACGCCGAGCACGCGCTCACCGCCGGCGACGACGCGCGGGCGGCGGCCTACGTGGAGTGCGCCGTGGGCGAGCGGGTGCTCTGGGGCGTCGGGGTGGACTCCTCGATCGTCACCGCGTCGCTGCGTGCCGTTGTGTCCGCGGTGAACCGGGCCATGCGCTGAGACGTCCACAGTGGACAGAACGAGGTGCCCTCGCTCCCCCTTCCGTAGCGAGGGCACCTCGTCCCGCTCAGCCGTGGTGGTGAGCCCCGCGTTTCGCGGTGTCATAGAGATTCGATGCGAGCCGCTCGGATTTTGTTCGGCGGAAGTCGGACGAAGTCAGATCGTTCCGGTGGCCTTCTCCAGATCGGCCAGCGCGTCCCCGGAGTAGACCGCGAGCCGCTGCATGTGCGGCAGGCTGTCGCGGCAGCCGGTGAACCCGACGTCGAACTGATCCACGTAGCTCACCGCGGTGATGTTCAGCGCCTGCCCGTGGAACAGCAGCGACACCGGGTACACGTGCTCCAGCCGCGCGCCGTTGAGGTACACCGGCTGCTGCGGCCCGGGAACGTTGGAGATCACCAGGTTCGCGGTCGGCCGGCCGTATCCGCCGAGGCCCGCGACGTGCTGCGCCAGCGACGGCCCCATGAGCGCGGCGGTGTAGCCGTCCATGGCCGACTTGGGCAGCCGCGCCAGCCGCTGCTTGGCCAGCACCGTGGAGTCGTGCACCATCCGCAGCCGGTCGGCCGGGTCGGTGAGGTCGGTGCCCAGCCGGGTGAAGATGAAGCTGATCGCCGTGCCCACCGCGCCGTCGCCGGCCGGCCGCACCGACACCGGCACCAGCCCGGTCAGCGACGGGCGGGGCAGTTGGCCCACCTCGTTGAGGTATCGCCGCAGCGCGCCGGAGCACACCGCGAGGAACACGTCGTTCACCGTCGTCCCGGAGGCCGCCGCGACCGCGCGCATCCGCTCGAGGTGCAACGACTGGGTGGCGAACCGGCGCGGCCGCCTGATCCGCCCGTTGAAGATCGCCTTCGGCGCGCGGAACAGTGCCGCGGCTGGACCGTCCGGACCGCGCACGGTGTCCCGCGCGGACTGCCCGAGCGCCCGGCTCGCCAGTCGCAGGCTGTCCTTTGTGGACGGTCGAAGGTCCTTCACGGCGACCGGCAACGTGCTCGGCCGGGGCCCGCGCACGCCCACCTCCCACGGCGGCGCCATGTGCCGCGCGTCCGGGTCCGTGGACAGAACCCGTTGCAGCAGACGGATTCCGCCGACGCCGTCGATCTGCGAGTGGTGCACCTTGAAGTAGAGCGCGAACCGGTTGTCCGCGAGCCCCTCGATCAGGTGCGCCTCCCACAGCGGGTAGTTCCGGTCCAGCCCGCGCGCGTGCAGCCGCGAGATCAGCACACCCAACTCGCGCTCACCGCCCGGCGCCGGCAGCGCGGAGTGCCGCAGGTGGTAGTCGACGTCGACGTCCTCGTCGGCCAGCTCCGTCCAGGCCTTCACCACCCGGCCGAGCTGCTTGTACTTGAACGGCGGAGCGAACGTCCTGCGCTCCTTCCATTCGGCCACGAGATCGCGCAGGAACGTCGGCGGCGCGTCCGGCGGCTGGGAGAAGATCGCCAGCACGGCCACGTGCGTCGGCGTGTCCTTGCCCTCGGCCAGCAACCACGCCGCGTCGTTGATCTTGAGTCGTCTCGCCATCAACCGTTTCTAACGACCGCGAGCGATTCTGCCTACCGGCGATTTCGCCACAGCCGGATTTCTTGTCACATCGGAACAGCCGAATTCGGGTGAAAGGCAACTGAAAGGGCGCCGTCCTACGGTCGTTGTGTCACAGACCACCGGGCGCGCCCGCCCCCACCCCACGCCGCTATGTCGGGCGCGCCCGGTCCCAACTCAGCCGATGACGTGCCGCTCGAGCGTCGCTCGCAGCTCGCCGGCCCGAGGAGAACCGATCTCGTCGTACAGCAGCAGTGCGGCCGTCCAGTGTTCGACCGCCGATTCGATATCGCCGCAACTCTCGTAGGTGTCGCCGAGTTCGTGGTGGGTTTCGGCGCGTTGGGACGGATCATCGAACCGGTAGGCCACCTCCAACGCCTTCTGCCCCCAGTCGACGGCCAGCCACGGCCTGCCGGACTTCACGGCGAGCGCGCTGAGACCGAGCAGTGCCTCCCGCTCAGCCTCGCGGCCACCGATGTCGCGCGCGATGGCGAGCGCACGGTGCAGGTGCTTGCCCGCCTCGTCGTACCGCTGCTTGCCGAGGCAGGCCAGGCCGAGCGAATGCAGCGTATTCGCCTCCGCCCTACGGAATCCGAGCGCTCTGGCGATCTCCAGCGCCCGCTCCAGATATCCGATCGCCTCGTCGTAGCGCCCCTGATCGACGCACCAATAGCCGAGGTTGCCCAGCGCGGTGGCCTCCCCGTGCGTGTCACCGCAGGCGCGGGCGAGGTCGAGCCCCCTGAGACCGGCTTCGTAGGCGTCGGCCTGCCGGCCGAGCAACCAGTTGGCCCACACCAGATTGGACCAGCTCACGCCCATCACATGCGCCCCACCGGCATCCCCATCGATGTCCTCGCCGAGGGCGATCGCCTGCCGGTAGAGATCAGCCGCCGACTGTGGATCGCCCATCTGCTGGTGTACCAGACCGAGCATCGCCAACGCTTGCGCCTCGCCTGCCCGGTCCCCGGTGGCGCGAGCCACCGCCGCGGCCTGTTCGCTGTGGCGCATGGACTCGCGCAGCCGGCCGACGAGCCAGTACAGCTCGGAATGGCTGATCAACACTTGCAGCTCGCCGCTCACGTCGCCGGCCGACCGTGCGTGCTCGAGAGCGCGCGGATACAGCGCCCAGGCGTCGTCGAGCCGGTTGGTCCGGCTCAGGTGCCGCCACACGATGCGCGACACCAGGACCACCTGCTCGTCGGTGGCGATCGCGAGCAGGTTCGCCCGCTCCGCCTCGAGCCAGGCGATCGCGTCGCCGAAGTCCGCCGGCTCGACCGGCGGCGCGCCGTGCGGGCGCGGCACCACCGGGCGGCGGTACCGCTCGGCGGGGTAGGCGACGTTCATCGCCGCGCCGGCGCCGTGCAGGTAGTAGCCGGTCAGGCGGGTCAGCACGGCGTCCCGGTCCGGCTCCCCGGACGCGAGCCGGATCGCGTAGGCGCGCACCAGGTCGTGCAGCTGATAGCGGCCGGGCATCGGCTCGCGAAGCAGGTTGGCGTCGACCAGCCGCTGCAACCGGTCCTCGGCCTGTTCGACCGGCAGGTCGGCGAGCGCCGCGGCGGCACGCGCGTCGAAGTCCGCCCCCGGGTGCAGCCCGAGCAGCCGGAACTGCCGCCGCAGGTCCTCGTCGAGGGCCTGGTAGGACGGCTCCAGCACACCGATCACGTCGCCGCCTTCGGTGCGCAGCTCGCCGAGCCGCCGATGCTCGTCACGCAGCCGTGCGGCGAAGTACCTGACCGTCCACTGTGGACGGTGGCGCAGCCGGGACGCGGCGATCCGCACCGCCAGCGGGAGCCGCCCACACGACTCGACCACCTCGGCGGACGCCTCCGGCTCGGCTGCCGGCCGATCGTCACCGACGACCCTGGTGAACAGGTCCAGGGCCTCCGAGCTCGGCATCACGTCCAGCGACACGGCGTGCGCGCCTTCCAGGTCGACCAGCCTGCGCCTGCTCGTCACCAGCACCAGGCACCCGTCCGCCCCCGGCAGCAGCGGCCGCACCTGCTCGCTGTCCCTGGCGTTGTCCAGCACGATCAGCGACCTGCGGCCGGCCATCGTGGTGCGCCACAGCGCCGCGCGCTCGTCGAGCCCCTCCGGCACCTGGGCGCCGGGAATGCCGACCGCGCGCAGCAGACGGTCGAGCGCGACGTTCGGGCCGAGCGGTCGCTGCCCCGGCGTGTGCGCGTACAGGTCGATCCACAGCTGACTGTCCGGGAACTCCGGTGCGAGCTGCCTGGCCACCCGCACCGCGAGGGTGGTCTTCCCGATACCGGCCATGCCGTCGATGGCACTGATCACCACGGCCCGTCCGACGGCCGCCCGGCCGGCGTCCAACAGCCGGCGCACCTCGTCGGCGCGGCCGGTGAAGTGGCCGATGTCCCTCGGCAGCTCACGGCGGCGCGGCACGCTGACCGGCTCGTCGGCGGCGAGCAGTTCGGCGTGCAGCAGCCGCAGCGCCTCCCCCGGCTCCACCCCGAGTTCGTCGGCGAGCCGTTCGCGGCACTCGGCGTACGCGGCCAGCGCCTCCGCGCCCCGGCCGGTCGCCGCGAGCGCGCGGATCAGCCGCTCCCACAACGGTTCCCGCAGCGGATAGCGCGCCACGAGATCGGCCAGCTCGGCGGCCAGCCCGTCGTGCCGGCCGGCCGCCAGGTCCAGATCCGCCCGGCGCTGCACGGCCAGCAGGTACCGCTCGACGAGTCCGGGCGCGTCGACTCCGACCGGCTCGCCGCGCCACAGCGCCACCGCGTCGGCGAGCACGTCCCGCTCACCGTCACCGGCTCGCTCGGCCACCTCGATCAGGCGCAGAAACCGTGCCACGTCAACGGATTCCGGGTGCACGTCGAGCCGGTAGCCATTCGCGGCGGTGCCGATCGAGTCCTCGCCGAGTGCCGAACGCAGCCGGGCGACCAGCGTGTGCAGACTGGCCCGGACACTGTTCGGCGGGTCCTCGCCCCACACGTTCTCCGCGAGCGCCTCCACCGACACCGAACGACCGGGCGCCATCGCCAAGGTGACCAGGAGCGCCCGCTGACGCGGACTGGTCACCCGGACGGGTTCACCAGACCGCAGTACCTCGAGTGCCCCGAGGACCCGCACCTTCAACCCCACGACCGGGGACGGTAGACCGATCGACGCACCCGTGTGCGGCGAACCGGACGAAAACCACACTTACTCGACCCGCTCGAGACTGTTCACACACCACCGGGGGCCGACCTTGTCGGCCTCCCAGATCATCGTGTTGCGCCCCTTGCCCGGCGACTCGGTGATGATCGTGACCAGCGCGGCTACTCGAGCACCTCGGTGACCGACGCCGGCCCGACGAGCGGCATGTCGGGCGAGATGCCGTGCTCCTCGACGAGTTCGGCGCGCACCTCGTGCGGCTGGATCCTGCCGGCCAGGATGTCCTCCGCATAGTGGCACGCCACCCGGTGCCCCGGACGGAACTCGCGCAGCTCCGGCCGGTCGGTGTCGCACAGCTCTTCCTGCTTCCACGGGCACCGGGTGTGGAACCGGCAGCCGGTCGGCGGGTTCGCCGGCGACGGCAGGTCACCGGCCAGCAGGATCCGCTCGCGCGCGTCCTCGACCTCGGGGTCCGGCACCGGCACCGCGGACAGCAGCGCCCGGGTGTACGGGTGCAGCGGCTCGGCGTACAGCGCGTCCGAGGTGGCCTCCTCGACCAGCCCGCCGAGGTACATCACGCCGACCCGGTCGGAGATGTGCCGCACCACCGCCAGGTCGTGCGCGATCACCAGGTAGGTGAGGCCGAACTCGTTCTGCAGGTCCTCCAGCAGGTTGATCACCTGCGCCTGCACCGACACGTCCAGCGCGGACACCGGCTCGTCGGCCACGATCAGGTCCGGCTCCACGGTCAGCGCGCGGGCGATGCCGATGCGCTGGCGCTGCCCGCCGGAGAACTCGTGCGGGTACTTGCGCAGCGAGGTCGACGGCAGGCCGACCGCGTCCAGCAGCTCCAGCAGCCGGCGCCGGGTGGACTCCTTGCTCTTGTCCAGGTCGTGCGCGCGCATGCCCTCGACCAGGATCGACTCCACCGACTGGCGGGGGTCCAAAGAGGACAGTGGATCCTGGAACACCATCTGCATGCGCCTGCGCATCTTGCGCAGCCGCTCGCCCTTGAGCGTGGCGAGGTCGACGTCCTCGAACCAGGCGTGCCCGCTGGTCGGCTCGACCAGCCGCAGCAGCCCGCGGCCCAGCGTCGTCTTGCCGCAGCCGGACTCGCCGACCAGCCCGTAGGTCTCGCCGCGCTTGACCTCCAGGGTCACCCCGTCCACCGCGTAGACGTAGCCGACCGTGCGGTCCAGCACCACGCCCCGCTTGATCGGGAAGTGCACCTTCAGATCCTGGATCGACACCAGTGTGTCCACAGTGGACTCCTGGGTGCCGGCCGACTCGGCCGTCGTCATCGGGCCCCCTCCCGCACGGCATCGGCCAGCTCCACCGGGTTGTGGCAGCGCAGCTGTCCCGGGCCGTCGGTCTCCAGCACCGGCATGGTTTGCCGGCAGTCGTCGATCGCGTTCGGACAGCGCGGCGCGAACGCGCACCCGTTGTCCCACGGGATGTTGTCGGACACGGATCCCTTGATGGGCACCAGTTTCTCGCCCTTCGGCGCGTCCAGCCGAGGGATCGAGCCGAGCAGCCCGTGGGTGTACGGGTGGCGCGCGTGGTTGAACAGCGCGTGCCGCTCGGCCCGCTCCACGATCTTGCCGCCGTAGAGCACGTTCACCTCGTCGCACAGGCCGGCCACCACACCGAGGTCGTGCGTGATCATGACCAGCGCGGTGCCGGTGTCGGTGACCAGTTCCTTGAGCAGCGACAGGATCTGCGCCTGGATCGTCACGTCCAGCGCGGTCGTCGGCTCGTCGGCGATGAGCAGCCGCGGCGCGCAGGCCAGCGCGATCGCGATCAGCGCGCGCTGGCGCATGCCGCCGGAGAGCTGGTGCGGGTACTCCGACAGCCGGCGGGTCGGGTCCGGAATGCCGACCTTGTCCAGCAGCTCGGCGGCCTTGCGCTTCGCCGCGTCGCCCTTCATGCCGCGGTGCCGCTGCAACACCTCGGTCACCTGCAGCCCGATCGAGATCACCGGGTTCAGCGAGGACAGCGGATCCTGGAACACCATGCCGAGATCACGGCCGCGCCGTTCCCGCATCTGGTTGTCGGACAAGGAAAGCAGGTTCGTCCCCTCGAAGGTGGCGGTGCCTCCGACACGATTGCCACGCCTGGGCAGCAGGCCCATGATCGCCAGCGAGGTGACCGACTTGCCGCAGCCCGACTCGCCGACCAGGCCGACGGTCTGGCCCGGGTCGACGTCGAAGCTCACACCGTCGACCGCCGTGAACGGTTTCTCCCCTTTCCGTTGGAACACAACGGAAAGATCCCGTACTTCGAGCAATGCCACGGTTAGCTCACCGCCTGTTCTTCGGATCGAGGGCTTCCCGCATCGACTCACCGAGCAGGGTGAACCCGAGCGCCACGATGATGATCGCGATAGCCGGATAGAACGCCAGTTCGGGACGGACCTCCAGATAGCGCTGTGCGTTGGCCAGCATCAGGCCCCATTCAGCGCGGTCGGTGTCCGGATCACCCAGACCGAGGAACGACAGCGCCGCCGCCTCCAGGATGGCGGTGGCCAGGGTCAGCGTGGCCTGCACCAGAACGGGCCCCATCGAGTTCGGCAGCATGTGCCGCAGCACGATTGTCCGCCGCCTGATGCCGACCGCGGTCGCGGCCAGCACGTGGTCGCTTGAGCGCTGCGCCAGCATCGCGCCGCGCAGCAGCCTGGCGAAGATCGGCACCGTCACGATGGACACCGCGATGATGACCGTCCACTGGCTTGGCTGGGCCGCCAGCGCCGCGATGGAGATCGCCAGCAGCAGCGACGGCACCGACAGCATCACGTCGACCAGCCGCATCAGGACCGTATCCACCCAGCCGCCGAACGCGCCGGCCAGCCCACCGATGACCATGCCAATGCTCAGGCCGATCAGCGTGGCCAGTACGCCGACCAGCAGCGTCTGCTGGGAGGCGACCAGTACCCGGGAGAAGAAGTCCCGACCGAACTCGTCACTGCCGAACAGGAACCCCGGCATCGAGCCGGGGATGAAGTTCGGGGTCTTGATGGTGAACAGCTCGGGGTAGCGGAAGTACGGATCCTTGGGCGTCAGCAACGGGGCGAAGATCGCCATCAGCAGGAACAGCGCCACGATCACCGCACCGGTGATCGCCACCGGGCTGCGCCGCATCCGCTTGAACGCCTGCGCGGTAAGGCTGGTGCCAGCCGCCTTGGCCAGTTCGTCGACCTTGTCCTTGCGCCGCTTGGGCATGATTGTCGTCATCGGGCACGCACCCTCGGGTCGATGATCCCGTAGGCGATGTCGACCAGCAGGTTCACCAGGACGTACACCACCGCGCCCAACAGGATCAGTGCTTGCAGTCGCGGGTAGTCCCGCCGCTCGATGCCCTCGGCGAGCAGGTAGCCGATACCCCGCCAGTTGAACACTCGCTCGGTCAGCACCGCGCCGCCGAGCAGCAGGCCGGTCTGCAGGCCGATCGTGGTGGTCACCGGCAGCAGCGCGTTGCGCAGCACGTGGCGGCGGCGGACTGTCTGCCGGCCGAGGCCCTTGGACTCGGCGGTACGGACGAAGTCCTCGTTCACCACGTCCAGCACCGACGCGCGGGTGATCCGGACGATCACCGCGGCCGGGATGGTGGCCAGCGCGACACCCGGCAGCACCAGGTGCCACAGCGCGTCGCCGAAGGCGTCGAACTCCCCGGTGAGCAGGCCGTCGAGAGTGGCGAAGCCGGTCACTTCCGTGGCGTCGATGCCAGTGGTCTGCCTGCCCGACGGTGGGAACCAGCCGAGGCCCTCACCGGCGAACCACAGCTTGAGCAGGTAACCGAGGAAGAACACCGGAACGGCGACGCCGACCAGGGTGCCGATCACCACGCTGTTGTCGACGAGACGACCGTGGTACCTGGCGGCCAGGTAGCCCAGCGGGATACCGAACCCGACGGCGAGCAGCAACGCGGTCAGAGACAGCTCGATGGTGGCCGGCAGTGCGAAGCCGATCTCGTCGAGCACCGCCTGGTTGGACACCAGCGAGGAGCCGAAGTCACCGGTGAGCACACGACCGAGGAACTTGAAGTACTGGACGAAGATCGGCTGATCCAGGCCAAGGGTCCGGTTGAGGTCGGCGATCTTCTCCGGCGTGGCCTTGTCGCCGAGCATCGCACCGGCCGGACCGCCGGGGAGCGCGCGCAACCACGCGAACACGAGTATGGACAAGATGAACAGCGTCGGTATCGCCTGCAGCAACCGACGCACGACAAAGCGAAGCATGGGTTCCCTTCACCTGCCTTGCTTGCACCGAAGGGGCGAGCGGAGATCGTCCGCTCGCCCCTTGGAAACGGCACAGGCTAGGTCACTCCTTGCTGGCCGTGTTGAACCGCTCGTCGGTCAGCGGGCTGGGCACCACACCGCTGATCTTCGAGCTGACCGCGATACCCGGCGTGGTGTTCGACACCGGAATCGCCGGCAGGTACTTGCTCATCAGGTCGGCGTTGACCGCCTCGTAGGCCTTCTTGTGCGCCTCGTCGCCGACGGTCGCGTCTGCCTTGCCAATGGCGTTGAACAGCTCTTGGTTGTCGTAGCCGAACTCGGCCTTGGCCCGACCGAAGAACGTGCCGACGAAGTTGCCGGCGTCGTTGTAGTCGCCGGTCCAGCCGAGCAGGTGCAGGTCGTGCTTGCCGGCCTTCTGAACGTCGTCCTTGTAGCCACCGTTCCACGGGCGCGCGATCGGCTCGATCGTGATGCCGATCTTCTTCAGGTCATCGGCGATGACCGTGAACAGCTCCTGCGGGTTGGGCATGTACGGCCGGGTGACCTCGGTCGGGTAGTAGAACTTCAGCTTGAGGTTCTCCGCCCCGGCCTCCTTCAGCAGCTGCTTGGCCTTCTCCGGGTCGTACTTGTACTCCTGCACCTGCGAGGAGTACCCGGCGATCGCCTTGGGCACGAACTGCTTGGCCACCTCGGCGCCCTCGGGCAGCTGACTCTTGACCAGCTGCTCGCGGTTCACGCCGTAGGCGAGTGCCTGGCGGACCCGAAGATCACGCAGCGCCGGGGTGTTCTTGCCGTTGATGCCCAGGTACAGGATGTTGAAGGAGGGCCGGATCAGCACCTGCAGGCCCGAGTCCTTGAGCGTCTTGTAGTCCGCCGAGGCCGGGTAGTCGTAGGCGTCGATCGTTCCGGAGCGCAGCTCCTGCTTCCGGGTGTTCTCGTCCGGAATGATCTTGAAGATGATCTTGTCGAGCTTCGCCTTGGCCCAGTGGTCCTCGTTGCGGACCATGGTGATCTCGCCCTTGGCACGGTCGTAGCTCTGGAACTTGAACGGACCGGTGCCGGTCGGGTGGTCGGTGGCGTAGGCGCCGTAGGTGAACGAGTCACCGCTCTGCACGACCTTGTCCGCGTCGTACTTCTTCAACGCGTCCGGGCTGGACATGGACAGCGACGGCAGCGTGAACGCGGCGGGGAACGCACCCTTGGCCTTGTTCAGATTCAGCACCGCGGTGCCCTCGTCCGGCGCCTCGCAGTTCTTGTAGACCGGTTCCCCAGTGGCGTCGCCCTCGTTCTTCGCGAAGCCCTCGAACACGTCGCCGTAGTAGATCATCTGGCTCTGGGCGGCGGCGCCCTTCATGTTGAACCAGCGATTGAAGTTGAAGCACACGGCGGCGGCGTTGAACGGCGTGCCGTCGTGGAACTTGACGTTCTTGCGCAGGGTGAACTTCCAGGTCTTGCCCTCGTTGGAGGATTCCCACTTCTCCGCGAGCGCGCCGGCGACCTCCGCGGTACCGGGCTTGTTCTGCACCAGAGTGTCGTACATCTGGCGGATCGGACGGAAGCTCTCGCCGTCGTCGTTGAAGATGGGGTCGAAGTTCTTCGGGTTGCCTGCCGCACCGAAGATCATCGTGCCGCCGACCTTTCCAGAGCCGCCGCCCTGGTTTCCGCCATCGCCTCGTTCCGAGCCGCAGGCGGACAACGACAGCGCGACCGCGCCAGCCAGGCCGATCGCGGCCAGCCGGCGCCTACGCGCCCCTTGCGTGTGGACCATCACGCACTCCTTGAAGGGTGTCCGGAGTCTCATGTGACCGCTGACCCTAGTCGTTCGGGTCACTGCCATTAACCACTGGAGGTCACGATCCGGCCAAGGAAACACCGTTTCGGCGCAATGAGCGGCCGCTTGATCACGTACTGTCGCGTAGATCGGCACGTGAATACGGGTCGTCCACGGCGAACCAGCCACGTTCGAACTCCTGCCACTCCTCCAGACGCGCTCGCGACTCCTCTCCGTCACGGGCGACCGAGCGCTCGAGCCGCTCGCGCTCGTCGCCGCCGCGGAGGTGAACCAGCAGCGACAGCGCGTCGGAGACACTGCGCCTGCCGGCCGAAACCCCTTCCAGCACAAGGACTTCCGGCACGTCGACCGACACCGTTTCGCCCAGTCGAGGCGCCCCTTCGGCCCACTCCGTTCGTCGGTAGGAACCGGACTCGCCGACCCGCAGCGGCTCCAGCACGCCGAGCATGAGCCGGGGCCACCACTCGACCGGCTCGTCCCAGGTGGCGAAGTCGTCGGTGCGCACGAGCGTGGTGGACACGTGCCGAACGCGCAGCCGCTCCACCACGAAGTCGGCCAGCATCGACTTGCCGGCGCCGGACGGGCCGTCGATCGCCAACAGGCGCACCCGGCCCAGCCGCGGCGGTGTTTCCAGTACGGCGGCGGCGATCTCGTCCGGGGAGATGTTCATACAGTGCGCCGGCCGGAGAAGGCACGGCCGAGTGTCAGTTCGTCGGCGAACTCGAGGTCGCCGCCCATCGGCAGCCCGGAGGCGAGCCGGGTCACGGTCAGTCCGGGGAAGTCGCGCAGCATCCGCACAAGGTAGGTGGCGGTCGCCTCGCCCTCGGTGTTCGGGTCGGTCGCGATGATCACCTCGGTGACCTCCTGCTCGCCGATCCTGGTGAGCAGCTCGCGGATGCGCAGCTGGTCCGGCCCGATGCCGGACAACGGATCGAGCGCGCCGCCGAGCACGTGGTAGCGGCCCTTGAACTCGCGGGTGCGCTCGATCGCCAGCACGTCCTTCGGCTCCTCGACCACGCACACCGACGCCGGATCGCGCCGCGCGTCCCGGCAGATGCGGCAGCGCTCCTGCTCGGAGACGTTGCCGCAGACGTCGCAGAAGACCACGCCGTCCTTGACCCGCTGCAGCGCGTCCTGCAGCCGCGCCACGTCCGCAGGGTCGGAACCGAGCAGGTGGAACGCGATGCGCTGAGCGCTCTTGGGGCCGACACCGGGGAGCCGCCCCAACTCCTCGATCAGGTCCTGGACTGGGCCTTCGTACATGCGTGACTCAGATGCCGAGACCGCCGAACCCGCCGGCGTCGCCGAGCCCGGCCGGGCCACCGCCGAACCCGCCGGCCAGCGGGCCCATCTTCTCCTCGGCCAGCTTCGTGGCGTTGGCGTTCGCGTCCCGAACGGCCGCGACGACCAGGTCGGACAGCGTCTCCACGTCGTCCGGGTCGACCACCTTCGGGTCGATCGTGAGGCTCTTCAGCTCGCCGGCGCCGTTGACCGTGGCGCTGACCAGACCGCCGCCGGCGCTCCCGCTCACCTCGGCCTCCGCCAGCTCCTGCTGGGCGTTCATCAGCTGTTCCTGCATCTGCTGCGCCTGCTGCAAGATCTGCTGCATGTCTGGTGTGCCACCGGGCTGCACGGCGGTTCCTCTCGTCGTGGGGACCGTGTCACGGCCAGCGTAGCCGTGGGCCGCCGTGGCATGGTGTACCACCGTGGCACGACATCCACGCTCCGCGTCAACAGTGCTCGGCGTGCTGGCCGCCGCCGTGTTCACCGCGTGCGGCACCAGTCCCGCGGCACAGCAGCCATCCCCGCAGCCGTCGCCGAGTTCGGCCCAGCCGGCCCCACCGCCGGCGCCAGCTCCGCCGACCAGCACCCCATCGTCCACAGTGGACAGACCGACGACTGTCCCGAGTGGACCTCCGGCCAGCGGGCCGGTGGTGGTGCTCGACCCCGGCCACAACGGCGGCAACGCGGACAATCCGGCCGCGATCAACCGGACGGTGCCGGCCGGCCGTGGTCAGACCAAGGCGTGCAACACCACCGGAACGGCCACCGCCACCGGGTACCGCGAGCACCAGTTCACCTGGGACCTCTCGGTGCGGGTGCGCGACCTGCTCGCCGCGCGCGGAGTACGGGTGGTCATGACGAGGCCGGACGACAACGGTGTGGGCCCGTGTGTGAACGAGCGCGCGGCGATCGGCAACCGGGCGGGCGCCGCCGCCGTGGTCTCACTGCACGCGGACGGCTCGGAATCCGTTGGGGCGCACGGGTTTCACATCGCCTACTCGGCTCCGCCGCTGAACGCCGCGCAGGGCGAGCCGTCGCTGCGGCTGGCCCGCCTGCTGCGCGACGGGCTGCGCTCGGCCGGCATGGCGACGTCCAGCTACATCGGCTCGGACGGCATGTCCCCGCGCAACGATCTCGGCGGGCTGAACCTCTCCGAACGCCCGACCGCGCTGGTCGAGTGCGGCAACATGCGCAACCCGGCCGAGGCCGCCGTGATGACCACCCCGGCGGGCCGGCAGCGGTACGCCGGCGCGATCGCCGCCGCCGTTCTGGACTACCTCCAGGCCGGCGGGTGACCCGGCAGCGCGCTGTCGCCCGTTGATGACAGAGTTAGAACCATGGCGCTGCGGGTAGTCGACGTCGACGAGCAGGTGCGAGTGCTGGCGCTCGCCGATGACCGACTCGTGGAGATCGACTCGGGCACCGGCAGTCGCAAGACGCTGAGTTACCTGCCCGACCTGCGCGCGGCGCGATACCTGCCCGGCGAGCGCTCGGTGATCCTGCAGCACGGCTCACCCGCGCGGCTGTCGCTGCTGCACCCCGACCAGCGCAGGGCGTCGCCGCTGGTGCGCGAGCCGGAGCGGGTGTGCGAGCTGTTGGACGTGCTGCCCGGCCGGGTGATGTACCGGACCAACCGCCGTGATCAGGGCGCGTTCGACGTGGTGATCCGCAACGCGCACGCCGAAGCCGAGCAGGCCGTGTACGAGCACGGCGGCGAGGTCCTCGAGGCGGCGGTGAGCCCGGACAGCCGGCTCGTCGTCGTGCGGCTGACCGACGAGCTGGTACTGGTCGACACGATGCCGGCGACCGCGGGCGGCGGGGTGCGGTCACTCGGCCGGCGCGGCGAGCCGGTTCCCACCGGGGTGCGCTGGCTGCCCGGCTCGAAGACCATGATCGGCACGCTGGCCGGGGCCGATCAACTGGAGGTCGTGCGGCGCACGCCGACCGAGCGTTCCTGGCGGACGGTGACCACGGTGCCCTCGCCGCACGGGGTCGCCCATGGGGTCGCGCTGCCCGCGCCGGACGCGCGCATCACCGCGGTGATCACGCCGAGCCGGATCTCGTTGCACCGCAACGACAACGGTGACACGGTGCGCGAGCTGACGGTGCCGGGAACCGTGCTGCCCAACGGTGTGGCGTGGGCGCCTGGGACGGCCGTGCTCGCCGTGTCGGTGGACGACTCCGACGAGATCACCCTGATCGACACGAACACCGGCTCCACCCGCCTGATCTGATCGCGAGTCCCGCGCTCAGACACGGTGAGTCCCGCGCTCAGGCACGGCGAAACCCGCGTTCACGCACATGCGGGGCGATGCACAGCGCGGGACTCAGGGGTGCACAGCGCGGGACTCGCGCGTTTGCTAGCGCTCGATCTTGCGGGCGCCGAGGTGTTCGGCCAGCAGGTCGATCGCCGCCTCCTCGGGATCGCGCCGCTGGGCGCGCTCACCGTCGCTCGGGGCGCGCGCGGCCTCGGCGAGCATGGCCTCCTCGTCCTCGTCGTCCGGAGGAGGCGGCTCGTCCGGCGGCGGCTCCGGGGGCGGCGGAACGTCATCGGCGGCGGGGCCGGACGAGGACCCGGACGGACGGCGGGCCGGCGCGCTGCGCTGCGGCGACTCCGACGACCGGGCCGGCGGCCGGCTCGGCGCCGGGCCA
Source organism: Herbihabitans rhizosphaerae (assembly GCF_004216555.1). GTDB lineage: Bacteria > Actinomycetota > Actinomycetes > Mycobacteriales > Pseudonocardiaceae > Herbihabitans > Herbihabitans rhizosphaerae. The sequence continues at coordinate 833,533 of NZ_SGWQ01000001.1, forward strand.
CTGGGCTGCGGCGACGGCCGGGAAGCCGGCCGCGCGGACCCGCCACCACCTCCGCCGTGCACGCAGCGAACCCTCCACGAGCCGCCGATCACGGCGGTCAGCGCCTCGGCGACCACGTCGGTGTTGCGCTGCTCGGCCAACCGGCGGGCCAGCGGCTCCGCGCTGTGCGCGATCACCACGGTGTCACCCTCGACCGACTGCACGCCGGCCTGCGACAGCATCGCCTCGGTGCTGCGACTCTTCTTGCGTACGAAGGTAAGCAGCTCCGGCCACACCCGGCGCACGGCCGCGGCGTCGATCGCGCCCGGCGCGGTACTCGCGGCCGCTGGTGGCTCCTCGGCGACGGGCGCCGGCTCGGGCTCTGCTTTCGGCTGGGGCGCCGGCGCGACGGTCCGCTCCTGGGCGCGGCGGGCGGCCGGCGGCGCCTCGGGCAGCGTGGGCGGCTCGGGTGTGGCCGGCTGCTTGGGCCGCTCCGGCTGGGCGGGTGCGGCCGCCGCTGCCACCGGTGCCGCCGGGGGCTGCTCGCCGGAGACGGTGACCCGACGCTCGATGCGCTCGAGTCGTTGCAGCACAGCGGAATCCGCCGCCGCGTCGGTCGGCACCGCACCGGGCAGCAGCATCCGCGCGCAGAGCAGTTCCAGCAGCAGTCTCGGCGCGGTGGCGCCGCGCATCTCGGTCAGTCCATTGTGGACGATCTCGGCGAAGCGGGACAGCGTGCCGGGCCCGATCCGCTCGGCCTGGGCCACCATCCGCTCCAGCTCGTCGGCCGGCGCGGTGACCAGACCGCGGTCGCCGGCTTCCGGCACGGCGCGCAGCAATACCAAGTCCCGCAAGCGATCCAGCAGGTCGGAGGCGAACCGGCGCGGGTCGTGGCCGGCCTCGACCAGCGTGTCGACCGTGCCGTACACGGTGGCCGCGTCGCCGGCCGCGAGCGCGTCGACCATGTCGTCGATCAGCGCGACATCGGTGACCCCGAGCAGCGAGACCGCGCGTTCGTAGACGACGCCCTCCGGACCGGCGCCGGCGAGGAGCTGGTCGAGCACGGACTGGGTGTCCCGGGCCGACCCGCCGCCGGCCCTGATCACCAGCGGGAACACGGCCGGCTCGACCGTGACGCCCTCGGCGGCGCAGTTGCGCTCCAGCAGCTCGCGCATCGCGCCGGGCGGGATCAGCCGGAACGGGTAGTGGTGCGTGCGCGAGCGGATCGTGGCCAGCACCTTGTCCGGCTCGGTGGTGGCGAAGATGAACACGAGGTGCTCCGGCGGCTCCTCGACGATCTTCAGCAGGGCGTTGAAGCCCTGCGTGGTGACCATGTGCGCCTCGTCGATGATGAACACGCGGTAGGTCGACTGGGCCGGCGCGTAGAAGGCGCGGTCGCGCAGCTCGCGGGCGTCGTCCACACCGCCGTGGCTGGCCGCGTCCAGCTCCACCACGTCGACGCTGCCCGGACCGTTCGGGGCGAGCGCCACACAGGAGTCGCAGGTGCCGCACGGCTCGTCGGTCGGCCCCTGCTCGCAGTTCAGCGAGCGGGCCAGAATCCTTGCGCTGGAAGTCTTTCCGCAGCCGCGCGGACCGGAGAACAGGTAGGCGTGATTGACCCGTTTCGCCGCCAGGGCCGTGCGCAGCGGCACGGTGACGTGCTCCTGCCCGACGACCTCGGCGAAGGTCGCCGGACGGTACTTGCGGTAGAGCGCCAAAGCCACGGCGCGACCCTACCGCCCACCTCCGACGTGCCCACACCCGTGGCCTCGCCGGGGCGGGGTCCACGAGACACGATCGGCGGCGGCGGGGTCGGTGAACGCCAGAACCGACTCGTCGAGCCGGTGAAACACCAGGTCGCCGGTGACGGTCTCGTGCAGTTCGCCCGCCATCAGCAGCAGCGGCCGCGCGTCGATCAACAGTCGCACCTCGGCCAGGACGCCCTCATCGACCACGACGGCCACCTGCTCGACCCGGCCGGTCGGCAGCTCGGTCAACTGCCGGACTCGGTAGATCCCGTCCCAGTGCCCCTCATCGAGCTGGGCTTCTGATCGGACGACCAGTCCGAACACCGCGTCGTTCTGATAGGTGGTGACACTCACCGCGCTGTCGTCGTCCAGCGACGCCCGCACGCTGAGCAATTGCAGACAGGGCACCCGCGGGTCTTCGAACTGAGGGCCGTTCTCCCGCAGCGCCATCTCCACGCCGTCCCACGCGTCGACCCGCCGGCCGCGCAGCGACGCGAACTCCCGTGTCACACCGGCAGTATGTGCCGAACAGCGAAACGCTGGCCACCATGATCACGGTGACCGGCGTTTCGCCTGTTCAGAGTGCGGAGGATACGGGATTTGAACCCGTGAGGGGCTATCAACCCCAACACGATTTCCAATCGTGCGCCCTAGGCCACTAGGCGAATCCTCCGCCGAAGAGGATACCGGGTGGCCTCTGGCCAGGGGAAACCGGTCCTGACCACCGCAGACCGAACCGGTGTCAGCGCCGTGTCAGTCCGGTGTCCAGCCCGTCGGCGACTGTTGGCGCAACAACAACGCGCACAACACAAGGAGAGTCGCCATGCCGACATTCGCCACGCCAGAGCCGATCACGACCACGCTGATCACCGCCGGCGCCCGGGTGCGCATCGCCGCGAGCGAGCGGTCGGACACCGTAGTGCTGGTCGAGCCCGTCGACAGCGCGAACAAATCCGACGTGAAGGTGGCCGAGAACACCGAGGTCGACTTCTCCGCCGGCACACTGTCGATCAAGACGAAGAAGTCGGGCACCAAGAGCGGTTCGGTCGCCATCACGATCGAATTGCCGGTCGGATCCAACCTGGTCCTGCACACGGCATGGTCGGACGTGCAGGCCGACGGCCCGCTCGGCGACTGTGAGCTGCACCCGGCGTCGGGACGGATCCAGCTCGACCACGTCGCCGGCACCGCCGACATCGACAGCAGCTCGGCCACGATGTGGATCGGCGAGGTCACGGGCGCCGTCAGGTACGAGGGCTCGACCGGAACTCTCCGGATCGACCGTGCCGAGGGCGACGTCACCGTCAAAGCGGCCAACTGTCCCATCCGGATCGGCCGGCTGACGCGCGGCCGCGCGGAGCTGACCAACGCCTCCGGCGGCATCGAGATCGGCATCGGCGAGAACACCGCCGCCTCGGTGGATGCCAAGAGCACCAAGGGATCGGTGCGCGATTCCCTGCGGGCACAGGACAACCCCGACGACAAGGTCGAGGTCTATGCCCGCACGCGGCGCGACGACATCGTCATCCACCGCGCGGCTGCCTGAGTCCCAACCAGATCTCCAGAAAGGGGTTACACCATGGTGGGCACGACACGCCGGACCCTGTTGAAGGGCGCGCTGGGTGCCGGCGCGCTCGCCGGTCTCGCCGGCTGCGGCGGCGATTCGAGCGGCGGTGGTGGCAGCGGTGTCGAGAACGGTGTCGCGGACGGCTGGGGAAGGGTCGCCGACGCGTTCCGCGCGAACTTCGAGGGCGCGCCCGGCGAGATCGGCGCGGCATGCTGCGTCTACGTGGGCGGCCGGCGCGTCGTCGACCTGTGGGGCGGCCTCGCCGATCGCGGCGCGAACCGACCGTGGGACTCCGACACCATCGTCCAGGTCGCGTCCACGACGAAGGGTGCCACCGCGATCTGCGCCCATTTGCTGGCACAGCGCGGAAAGCTGGATCTGGACGCTCCGGTGGTCAAGTACTGGCCGGAGTTCGGCGCCGCCGGCAAGGACCGGATCCCGGTGCGCTGGTTGCTCTCGCACCAGGCCGGTCTGCCGATCGTCGACGGTCCGCTGACCTTCGAGCAGGCGTGCGCCTGGGACCCGGTCATCCGCGCACTCGAGGCGCAGAAGCCGTTGTGGCAGCCGGGAACCGAGCACGCCTACCACGCCGTCACGTACGGGCATCTGGTCGGAGAACTCGTGCGCCGGATCTCCGGCAAGTCACTCGGCAGGTTCTTCGCCGACGAGGTGGCCGCTCCGCTCGGGCTGAGCGCCTGGATCGGGTTGCCGGAGAAGGAAGAGCAGCGGATCGCCCGGATCGAGAACACCGCCCCGTTCACCCTGGAGGAGCTGACCGCAGGGATGATCGAGACCACCGGGCTCGACGCGGACACGGTCACCGCGTGGATCAAGGCCATGTACAGCCCTGGCTCGGTCCAGGCCCGGGCCGGCGAGCTCGGCGGTGCCTTGAACAACACGGCCGACCCCGCGTCGTCCTACTTCACCACGCGTGCCTGGCGCGCGGCGGAGTTCCCGGCCGCGAACGGGCTCGCGAACGCGCGTTCGCTGGCCAGGATGTACGCCGCGACGGTGAGCGACGTCGACGGCGTGCGGCTGCTCAATCCGTCGACCGTCGCGAGGGCGACCGTCGTCCACACGGACAAGACGCGGATGCACGGGCTGCCGCCGGGACTGAACATCCCGGCCGACCGCTCGTTCTCCATGTCGCTCGGGTTCATGCGTGCCTGCCGACCGATGCCGATGGTCGGGCCTGGGTCGTTCGGCCACCCGGGCTCCGGCGGATCGATCGGTTTCGCGGACCCCGATGCCGGTGTCGGCTTCGGCTACGTCACGAACCTGTGGAACTTCCGGCCCGACGACCCGAGGGCGGCGAACCTGGCCAAGGCCGTCCGGTCCTGCCTCGGTTGACAGACCGTCAGCACTCGCAGCCGTGCAGGATCCAGGACAGGTTGAACCGGCGGAAGATGATCGACTTCGGGGAGTTCGGGTCCCCGATCCGCAGGTTCGTCTCGACCAGCGCGCCGATGTGGAAGTCGTCGGTCTTGGCCATGCTGGAGTAGCCGCCCTCGGTGCCGGAGTCCGGGATGGGGCTCTCCGACAGCGGGCGGCTGCGCGGCCAGGTCTGCGCGTCGTCGTAGCTGATCCGCACCCGCATCTTCGTGCGCGTGTCGGTGCTCGCCGAGTTGAGGAAGATCGTCCGCGCCGGGGCGTCGGTGTTGTACTGCAGCACCGACGCCTCGTTGCGCGGGTCGAGCAGCTTGTCGTCGGGCTGGAACGCGGAGAACCGGCCGTCCAGCGTGCCTCGGGAGACCCACCGGCGCTTGGCGGTCTCCCAGCTTCGCCCGGTCGGGCGGTCGTTGCGGTACAGCTCGCCGTTGGACAGTTGGGTGATCGTGGCCTCGCCGGTCTGCTCGCCGAGCTGCTGTGGCTTCCACGTCTTGCCGTGATCGGTGCTGTAGATGTTGCGGTGCTGCGCGGGAATCACCAACGCGCCGCTGGAGGTCTGGGTACCCGCGCCGGGCCCGACGGCGTCCCAGTCCCACACCTCGCCGCTCGGCTTTTCCTTGGGCAGCAACGACTCCGTGAGATCGGTCGGCCGATCCTCGCCGTTGGCCCCGGTGAACGTCTCGCCGTCATCGACGCTCTTCATGGCGAACACGCGGCGCTCGCCCCACTTGGTGATCGGCGTGGTCGGCTTGCCGGTGTCCGGGTTCGCGCCGCCGCTCTGACTCTTGTCCTCGGCGTTCCAGGACAGGAACAGCCAGATCGTGCCGGTGTCGCGGTCCACGACGGGCGTCGGATTGCCCCAGGTGCCCATCCCGACCCCGGCCGCCTGCTTCAGGCCGGACCAGTCGGACGGCTTGCGCCCGTCGTTGCGTCCGCGCTTGTACAGCAGGTTGATGTTGCCGAAGTCCTTGTGGCTGGCCACCCGACCCTCGGCGAAGGCGAGCAGCGTGCCGGCCTTGGTCCGCACGACCGCCGGAATGCGGAACGTGTGATACGAAACGCCGTTGAGGCTCTCCGCGTTGTTCCCCTTGAACAGCACGAATCCCTCGCTGCTCTGCGGGTGGCCGGCGGCGGGATCGTCCGGCGGGTCGGCCGCCGCCGATGCCGCGGTCGCGGTCACGACGGTCGCGACAGCCGCGGCGACCAGTGCGGTCGCCGTCGCGGCGAGTGTCCAGCGGGATGCGCGTGTGCCCATGACTCGACGGTAGTAGTGATCACCCGGGGCAGGTGTCGGCTTTTCGACCGACGTCTCGTGAACTTCGTCCGAACGGAGCCCGCCTCCCCTGGAATGACACTCCAGGAGAGGCGGCTACACTTGCCCGTGGACCCCGTGCGGCGTTCATCTCGCGAACCTCCCCAGGGCCGGAAGGCAGCAAGGATAAGCGGGCTCTGGCGGGTGCGCGGGGTCCCCTTATGCCTCGTCGTCCGGCAGCGCGTGGTCGGCCTTGCCCGGGTTGGGGTCACGGGACAGGTCGATCAGCGGGTGCAGCGGCGCCCCATCTTCGGCGGCATGACCGCCCCGGCCGGGCTTCTTCTCGGTCTTCTCGGTGTCCATGTGGTCCTCCTCCACTTGTCGCACCACTCCCACATGGCGCGAGCACGGCGGATCACGTTACCCGCCGTGCTCGCGGCGCCGGTGGCGCACCGGAGATCCGGTGCGCCGGCCGAGGCGTCTACTTCGGACCGAGACCGCGCTTTGCGGTGGGGCGCAAGCGAACCACGCTCGGGTCGTGGTCGCTACCCTGGTCGTGGAACTCGGCGTTGATGTGCACCACGTCGTACTCGACGTTCCGCGGCGCACCGCTGACCAGAATGTGGTCGAGCACCTGCGAGTTGCCCTCGAACACGTAGCCGTACCGCTCGTTCTCACCGAGCGAGTCGATCAACGCACGCAGCGCGCCGCCCGCGGTGAGGGTGCCGACCGTCTTGGAGAACTGGAAGTCGTTCAGGTCACCAGCGACCAGGACGTTCGCGCCCGGCTCGACCTTCTGGATCTGGTCGACCAGCGCGCGCACGGCGGTCGCCTGCTGCTCGCGCTGCGCCTCGCTGGTGCGCACCGGCGGCTGGGTGCGACCGTGCATCGGCTGGTCGCCGCCCTTGGAGGCGAAGTGGTTGGCCACCACGAACACGCTCTTGTCGTTGAACGTGAACTGTCCGACCAGCGGCTTGCGGCTGTCCTTCCACGCCCCGTTGGCCGGGTCGACCCGGCCGGGCGAGATCGTCAGTCCGGCACGGCCGTTCTGCTCGGTGACCACCTGCACGGCCGTGGCCGCGTCGCCGCCCGGCTTGTCCACGAACTGGACGCGGTCGGCGTTGAACAGGAAGCCGACCCGGATGTTGCCGCCCGGCTCGCCGCCGTCGGCCTTGTTCACCGGGTCGATCTGCCGCCACAGGTAGCGCGGGCCGCCGGCCTTGGCGATCGTGTCGACGAACTTTTCGAACGTGGCGTCCGCCATGACCGTGCCGTCGTCGGTGGCACCGTTGTTGTCCTGGATCTCCTCGACCACCACGATGTCCGGGCTGGCCAGGTTGGTCACCACGCCCTTGGCGAGCCGGTCGAACTTGGCCTGCTCGTCGGCGGCGTCCAGGTTCTCCACGTTGTAGGTGGCCACGGCCAGCTCGTCGTCACCCTGCTTGCGGGTGGTCTCGGGCTGGATGCCGCCGGCGGTCTCCTTGCCGATCGCGGTGGCCTGCAGGGTGTAGCCGCCGAAGCTGCCGTAGTCCAGCGGTCCCTCGGTCAGGCCCGCCAGCTTGTCCCCCACGTTGACCTTGGGGAACGGCCGCTGCGCGAACGGGATCAGCGACTGCACCTTGAGCCGGCCGGTGTTCGCCTTGTCGTAGCCGAGGTACACGGCGCCGCCGCGCGCGCTCGGGTTCTCCGCCGGCTTGGAGGTCACGTACAGCTCGTTGTACTGGTTGGACGGGCCGACCACGCGCGCGTCGTCCACCCGCAGCCGCATGCCCTCGCGCGACTCGTAGAAGTCCAGCGCGTACTTGGCCGGCTCGAGCTGCAGCGGCTCGATGTTGCCGCCGGTGTCGGGCGCGAGCGCGGCCGGAACCGACAGTGGGCCGAGGATCTCGGTGTCCGGGATCGGGTTGTCCGGCGATTCGAGCGTCCACTCCGGCTCGACCAGCTCGGTCATCGACTGGAACGCCGACTTGGCCGGGTCGTCCGGGTAGTACTCCTTGACCGTGCCGCTGACCAGCAGCGCGTTGCCCGGCCGGACCGGTGGGGTGTTGTTGCCGGTGAACACGAACAGGCCCTCGCTGGTGCGCGGGTCCTTGTCCGGGTTGGGATCCTGGAACCAGAAGCCGCGCGCCGAGCCGAACAGGCGAACGCCGGTCACGATGCCGCGCACCTTGGTGACCTTCTGGCCGTTGAGCGGCGAGATGCGGGTCGTGCCCTGGATCTGGCTGATCGTGGTCGGGTCTCGCGGAGCCTCCGCGCTGGCCGCGACGGCGAGACCGACCGATGCGGCCGCCACGGCGACCCCGAGCGTGGCGAGGCGCCTGTGCAGGGGTGAAGTCAACTCGTCCTCCCGAACTGTGTCGTGCCTCCAGGCCGGCGGGCACGGCGACGTTGGTGAATCCTGACCCGATCGGGTGAACGGCGAAAGGCCAATGCGCAACTCTTTGCACGTGCAGGCACAAATTCCCCTCATTCGGAGGGTAGGCGCTCCGCCATTCCTATCAACATGTCGCGGGTGATCTCCATCTGGCCGTGGTGCTGACAGAGCTCCTCGAGCACGTGCAGCAGCACCACCTCGTGGGTGAACGGGTAGCCATCGGGCAGCCACGACTTCGGCGGCGGCGTGCTCACCAGCGCACCCGGCCGGACGTGTACCAGGTCGTCACGGAACCGCTGTTTCCGTTGCGCCACAAGGGAAACCAGCTCGTCGACCGGCCCGCTGGCGGTGAACTCCGCCGGCCGGTCGCGGGTGATCGCACGGCCGGCGATCAGCTGGCCAGCCCAGTACTCCATGACGCCGAGGCAATGGGTCAGCACCTGGTATGGCGAGTTCGCGCCGGGAAGCGGCGGGCGCGTGTTGGCCAGCTCGTCGCCGAGGCCGGACACGATGTCGCACATCCCGTCCAGCGCGCGATCGGCGAACAGCAGGAGGTCGTCGGTGTGCATGGCGAAGAATCTTCCGCCGGCGATGTCGAAGATGCCAACCTTTGCTTCGACTTCCCCGCGAGTGCGCCACCGGGGCGTCACAGGATGGAAGGAACCGCCATGAACGCCGACACCGTCGCCGAGGTCCTCGCCAAGCCGATCTCGCTGGAACTGCTGAACGGCCCCACGCTGGCCCGCTTCGCCTACACCGGCCTGGACGGTGACCCGCGCGTGGTGCCGGTCGGCTTCGCCTGGACGGGCACCGACCTGGTGCTCGCCACCGCGGTGAAGTCGGCCAAGGTCGCCGCGCTGCGGGCGAACCCGCGCGTCGCCGTCACCATCGACACCGAGGACTGGCCGCGCCGCGCGCTGCTCATCCGCGGCGGCGCCACCGTCGAGATCGTGGACGGCGTCCCCACCGAGTACGTCGACGGCGGCCGCAAGAGCGTCCCGCCCGCCGAGTTCCCCGCCTGGGAGCAGGGCGTGCACACCCTGTTCGACCAGATGGCCCGCATCACGATCACCCCGGACTGGGCCAAGCTCCTGGATTTCGAGACCACGATCCCCAAGGCCGTCGAGGACCTCGCCCGCGCCAAGTTCGGCGGCTGATGCACAGCGCGGAACTCACCGGTGCACAGCGCGGGACTCGCGAAAACCCCACACCCCGGCCCACCTACGAGGGTACGGGGCTTGCTGAGCGGAGGTGCTGGACGTCACTCGAACCTTGGTCCGAGATAGGTGAGGCTTGCGAAGGCGACCAAGGCCACTCGCCAAGATCAGTGTCCTGGGCCATGGGTATCACCCGACATGCCCGTTCGCCGGATGACCGCCCGGCGGCGTTGAGTGCCCCTTGGGATCGAGTCGTGGCGACTAGCGAAGATGTACGACATCTCAGACACCACGGTCATGGCACAGCTGAAGCGGCGGGCGTACTGGCAACTGAAGCGGGCGGACCCGAAGGGATCCTCCCGAAGTAGGTCACGAAGTCGACCACTGCCCCGGACATGTCGTGCATCTGCCACCAGATCCCGGATGCCACTACTACGCTGTTGCTGTGCCTGAATATCCGACGCCGACACACGTCCTGACGAAGGACGCTGTGCGCTGGAGTATCGACACGCTCGGCGCCTTGCGGTTGCACCCGACGTTCGTGATGTACCTGTATCTACGCACGCAGCAGCGGGCAGGCACGCTGGCGACGGCATCAGCCAAATCGGAAGAGCTCCTCGCGCTTATTACAATGCCGGGACATCCAACGAAGCCGTATTACTTCCCGCTGATCGACCGCGGCAAGCGCACTGGCAAGCCGCTGTCGACGTTCTGGCGTGCGGAGAACATCTCCGGAAGCTGGTCGCCCGGCTCGATCCGTCGCCTGCAGGGTGGCGGATGGCTCGGGGCGGACGAGAGCGCGTATGCCTGGCCGGACAACCATGTCGATCTCGCGCTCAAGCAGATGCTCTACGGCAAGCCGGTCTCCGCGTTGGCAATCGGTGCCTACTTCCTCCGCAATGACGGGTTTGTCTTGGCTGACAGACTCGCTGCTGAGGACGTCATCGCGGGCTTCCGCGCCAAGTTCGACTACCCCGATGACACCGAGGGTGAGTTCTCGAAGCTGTTTGTGATTGATTCCCCTGAGGTGCCGTTCGACTGGTTCGAACCTGCTCAGCCGACCAAACGCCTCCTCGGGGAACTGGCTGATGTTTAAACGGCTTGTGCCGGGCGTGCGCACTCTGGGAGCGGACGATCTCGGGATCGGTGTCAAGGCAGCAGCGGCGGCCAGCCACGCCTCATCATCGCCGGATGCACCAGACATTCCAGCTGATCACCCGATGATCCAAGAGATCATCCGGCTAGCTAAGATGTTTGGCGGCGTAATTCTCTCCGGTCCGCCGGGAACGTCGAAGTCCTTCTTCGCTGCGGCGGCAGGGCAGGTGCTGGCCGGGTACAGCGATCAGCGGCTGCGATTCGTCCAATTCCACGCCAGCTATCAGTACGAAGACTTCATGCTGGGATTCCGTCCGAAGAACGACGGTGGATTCACATTCAAGGAGGGCCCGTTTCTCAAGCTCGTGCGTGACGCGGCGACCGACCCTGGCAACACATATGTCCTGGTCATTGACGAGTTGTCGCGGGCCGACGTCGGCCGGGTGTTCGGTGAGGCACTGACCTATGTCGAGCGCACCAAGCGAGAACTGCAGTTCAACATCGCTAACGGCGACAAGATCACGGTTCCGACCAACTTCGTCATTCTGGCGACGATGAATCCCTTCGACCGCGGAGTGGATGAAGTCGACGCAGCCTTTGAACGTCGCTTCGGCAAGATCACGATGGATCCTGACCGCGAGTTGCTGGACGAGATGCTGACGGATAACGGGATGGATGAGGCATTGAAGGCCCGGGTCCTCAGGTGGTTCGGCCGGATCAATAGTCACGCCAACAAGAACGCAGCTGCCGCCGTAGGCCACGCCTACTTCGCCACGGCCACCGATGAGGCCAGCCTCACCGACATTTGGGAGTACCAACTCAAATACGTGGTGCAGCGTGCTTTCCGGCGCGATGAGCCCACTCGCGAGGCGTTCGACACGGCGTGGCAGCACATCTTCCAGGCGCCTGAGGCGCCACCGGTCGAGCCCGCTGGCGTTGACTCGGGCGAGCGCGCGTGACCGGGCCTCGGAGCGGCGGCGTCGTCGTGGTCGAGTGCGCTGAGTACGACCATATCGACATCGATGCAGGGCTCTGGCTAGACGAGCGCCACCAAACCAAGTTCAACTCTGAGATCGACGGCCGGGACATCCTGCGGGCCACCTTCAAGAAGGGTGTCCTGAAACTGCAGGCCACCTCGTACGTCGGCGTGATTCCGCTCAACGAATACGTGGTCGTCCGTGTGAAGCCTCGCGTCCCGATCGCCAACCTGACCCGAATGGTCATCGAGACCGGTCACAACGTCCTACCCCTGTCGACGTTCCGCGAGTACTCCGGTCGAGGCACAGCTGACGACTGGGCGATGGACATCTACACCGATGCATTGCTGGATCATGTGGACACCATCCTCGACGCAGGACTGTTGCGCACCTACACGAATCGCCAGGGTGAGGGGCACTTCCCACACGGACGGATCGACTTCACGCGCACTATGCAGCGTTTTGCGGCCCGGGGCGTCGACAACAAGGCGGCCTACTCATGGTTCGAACGCACCGTTGACACGCCCGCCAATCGCTGCGTAAAAGCCGCGATGGAGGTCGTGCATGAACACCTCTCCAAGGCACGGTCCAAGCCGCGCAAAGGCGACCGGGCGAAGTTGGCCCGTCTAGCTGGGCAGTTCCACGCGTTCGTGGAAGTCTCCGACGACCCGGACTACCGATTCCTTGATGACCCCGAGGTGCTCGGGTTGACGCCTTTGCCTGACCCTCGCGCCTACTACCACCCAGTGCTCGACCTGGCCATCCTCATATTGCAGGGCGTTGGTATCGCACTGGAACTGGGCGGCAATGACGTGCAGCTCAGGTCGCTCCTGATCGACACCAACAAGCTGTTCGAGAACTTCGTCCGGGTGAGTTTGGCCAAGCAGGCCAAGAAGTTGGGATGGCCCGTGGCTGTGCTCGACGGCAATGCCGAGGGCAAGGTCGACCTCTATGACGTGCCTGACCCGCCTCCTGCGCCCTTCGGCGTGCCCTTGGAAGCACTGGCATCCGATGACCCCGGCAAGGCGCAACCAGACATTGTTCTCCGTGCTCTCGATGGCAGTTTCCCACTGGTGGCAGAGGTCAAGAACACCGCCCATGGCAAGGATGCCCAGGCCGATAATGTGCTACCAGAGCGGGGCGAGGTCGAGCAGGCGATAACCTACGCGCTGCGCTACGGACGCGACTTCACTTTGCTCATCCATCCATGGATCAACGGGGCCAAGGGACTGATTTACGTCGGCCGAGTGCGTTCGGTGGACGTGTACGCCTACCGCCTCGATCTGTCGTCCAACAAGCACATCGACACCGCGCTGGCAGACATGGCCGCAACGGTGGGCGGCTTAGCGGGACTGACCGAGTCTCAGACGCCGACCTCCGGTTGATCCATCCAGTTGACGAGATCAACCCCGATGGCGTCACGGCCTTCCTCGATAGCGGTCTTGAGCGTCGTGCCGGTGCCCGCGAAAGGGTCGAGCACGACACCTCGTGCGGGAGCCTCGTGGCCACAATCGGTCCAGCCGACGGTGCGCTTCTTGGCGAAGGTGAACTCGCGGAAGTAGCCACCGAGCGCCGCCTTCGCCTCAGCCGCCAACCGCTGCACCTCAAGGCTGTTTCGGCCAGTGCCGCTCTGGAACTTGGTTGCCTTGCCGGCGTCGGAGACACCGAAGGCCTGAATGGCACGAATGTGTTCGGGCGTGAGCTTGTGCTCCCTGGCAAGCTCCATCGCACGACGAGCCTGCGGACGCTCTGGGTCCAACTCGGCGGTCCGCTCGATCACGCGCTTTCGAGGTGCTCTGCACTCGGCGCAGACCTGCTCAGGAGCTGCCAGCTTTATAGCGCGGCGGACGAGCTCGCGAGGATAGGGCGCCAGGTGCGCGCCCATGTTTCGCTCCGGATTGATCGTCCAGACGTCACCAGGGTTAGCGCCATTGCCGAACTCCTCGGAGTAGCCAAATAGGTCGTAGTAGTAGTCGGGCTTATAGGTGAGGTGGATGACGTATTCATGACGGTTGGCCAGTCGGTTCTTCACCGGGTCCGGCATACCGGACTCCTTGGCCCAGATGATCCGGTTGCGGATGAGCCAGTTGCCCTTGGCAGCCTGCCACTCAATATGTCCCGGGATGCCGATGAGCGACTTGTTGAAATAGGTGTCGCCGACATTCAGAAAGACAGACCCGTATGGACGGAGGACACGGCGCCACTCGTCAAGACACGCCATGATTGACTCGACGTACGCGTCCGGAGTCGACTCCAGGCCGATCTGGTCCGGGTGACCATAGTTACGCTTGTTCCAGTACGGCGGCGAGGTAACGATCAGGTCGACGGAGTCGTCGGGAAGTCCAGTCTTGCGAGCATCGCCCGACGTGAACTTGAGGCTAGGCTCAAGCAAGTCACGATCCCAGTCAGCCAGTTGGGTGATGCTGGCAGTGCCGAGGTGAGGTCGGGCTGCGACAGGCTCCGAATCGGCCTGCGACGCCCTCGATGCGGCGGTCAGTGAGGTGTGGCTCATCGGGTGGGACTCCACATGGTCGGTCGTCGTACTTCAGTCTGGTCGTCGCGCTTCTGGACGTTAGATCGGGGGTCTGACAGGCCACCTTTTGCGCAGTTCAGAGGCCTACGTCTCTAGGTATATCGAGAAAGTTCAAGCTCGTCGAGCACCGCAGCGGCGCGTCGTCCCAACTTCTCATCAGCCCCATGCGTCACGTGCCCGGCATCGACGCCCACGTAGTTGCGGCCCCCTTGTTGGTCGTCTAGAGCCAGGGACACCTCACAGCCGGTCGATCCAGATGTCCCGTCGCGCCGGTCCAGACAAGCCGTCGCGGGCCTGAGTGCTTGGAACGGCTGTACGCGAAGCTGGCCACGATGAAGACGCGGGCAGGAACGGAGTTCAAGCCGGCACGAATTCATCAGATTCACCGCGTCGCGCGCACCGTGCTCGCCCAAACCCATCGGCGCGACCACATCACCAACAACCGGCAAAGCTGGCCAAGCCGCCACGAATACCTGACGAGGAAATCAGCCCATTCACTGAGGAGGAAGCTGCCAAAATTCTGGCTGCCGCCGACTCGTTTCGGAACATCGCCCGGTTCGTCATCGCCCTTACGCTTGGGCTACGAAAAGGTGAGGCGCTCGGCCCTGAAGTGGCGATATACTGACTTTGAGAAGCGCACGCTTTCGGTTCGGCGCACAGTTCGACGGCTGAAGTGGAAGCACGGATGCGACGCGCGGCTCTGTGTGGCCACCGGTACGGCGGACACTGTCCACAACGGCGCGACGGTGGAATGGTCGTCGCCGAGGTGAAGTCGAACGCCGGGAAACAGACGATCGGCCTGCCGGAACAACTGGTCGTGGTGTTGACCGAACACCGCGAGCGTCAGAACAAGGAACGCCGGCAACCTGTGGCATCACGAGGACTGGGTGTTTCCGAATCACGTCGGAAAGCCAACCCATACTCGCATAGACCACGACACATGGAAGGCCCTACTTCGGCGTGCCGGCGTGCGTGACGCCCGGCTGCACGACGCGCGGCACACGGCCGCCACCATGCTTGCTTGCCTTGGGAGCCCAACAGCGGGCCGCCATGGACGTGATGGGCTGGTCTGAGGCGTCAATGACGAAGCGATACCAGCACGTCGATAGCGAGCTGGTGGCCGCGATCGCCGACCAGGTGGTCGCCCACATCTGGGGCGACCCGGATGCCGAGCCCGGCGAGATCGAGGAGCTGTCCGACGAACAGGTAGCCGCGCTCCGCCGGTTCGCCCAAGCCCGACCGGACCTCTGGACGGCCTACTTCGGCGACCTCGACGGCGACGATGACGGCCAGTCCGACACCGTGCCGGTTGGCCGTCTGAACGGGGTCAACTGAGACGGAAACTGAGACGGACTGGGTCTGAACAGGGAAACCCCGGCAACCGTACTTCCTGGTTGCCGGGGTTTCCCTGTTCAAGAGCGGTGGCGGTGGGATTTGAACCCACGGAGGGCGTGAACCCTCACACGCTTTCGAGGCGTGCTCCTTCGGCCGCTCGGACACGCCACCGCCGGACAGAGTACAAGAGTGGTTACTTCCAGCCGCGCATGACCTCGGCGAGACGGGTGCGCGAACGGGACAGCCGGCCGCGCACGGCCTGCTCGGAAGCGCCGACGACGAGGGCGATCTCGGCGTAGCTCAGCCCGTCCACCTCGGCGAGCAGCCAGGCCACCCGCTGCCCTGGCGGCAACTGCCGCAGCGCCACCCGCAGCGCCCGCACGCCAGCACCCGCGACGGCGGCGCGCTGCGGGTCGGCGCTCACCCCGTCACCGCCGGAACTGCCCACCACGGTGCCGATGATGTCCGACAGCTCCTCGGTGGGGTGGGTGCGGCGGTCGGCGCGCTTGCGCAACAGCGCGAGGCACTGCCGGTGCGCGATGCGGAACAGCCACGTGCGCACGGCCGCCGGGTCGATCAGTTCGGACAGCCTGCGCCAGGCGGTGACGAACACCTCCTGGGTCACGTCCTCGGCCTCTTCCGGGTCGTGCAGCATGCGCAGGGCCAGCCTGCGAACGCGCTCGGAGTACCGGTTCACGAGCATCTCGAACGCGGCGACATCGCCGTCGGCGGCGCGTGCCGCGATCACGGCGTCCGGGATGTCTACTGTGGACTGTTCAGCCTCGGTCAGAGCCGCCAAGCCAAAGCCCTCCAACGCCCGATCGGGTTGGCCCGCAAGGAATGCGGACCAACCCGATCGTCTCAACGCGAGGCCGGCCTGGCCTGCTGAAACAGCCGCAGCGGCAGTGAGTCACCCCGTTGGGTGACCCCGCGCGGCGATCAGCTCACCCTTGGCCGGGGAGCTTGTCCCTGAAGTTGTCGAAGCCCTCCTGGGCCCGGTCCTGCATGTCCTGGGGGCCGCCCTGCTCTTCCTGCGGGGCTTCCTGACCCTGGTCCTGCCCCTGACCGCCGAACTTCTCCTTGGCCTGGTCGACGAACTCTCCGGCCTTGTCCTTCATCTCGTCGAAAATGCCCATGTCGACGACACCTCCGTGGTCGGCGGACCGATCCGGTACCGGCCCGGTCACTCCGAACGGATTCCCGGCAAGCCGACGCCCTCACGTCGATGTGATTCAGCTCACATCAGCGATGATCGGCGAAGAACTCGTCCAGCAGCGCGGCGCACTCCCGCTCCAACACCCCGCTGACGACCTCGGGCCGGTGGGTCAGCCGCCGGTCGCGCACCACGTCCCACAGCGAGCCGACCGCCCCGGTGCGCGGCTCCCACGCCCCGAACACGACCCGCGCGATCCGCGCGAGCACCAGCGCGCCCGCGCACATCGTGCACGGCTCGACGGTCACCACGAGCGTGCAACCGCCCAGCCGCCAGCCGTCGCCGAACCGCTCCGCCGCCGCCCGCAGCGCCAGCACCTCGGCGTGCGCGGTCGGATCGCCGAGCGCCTCGCGGGCATTGCACGCCGAGGCCAGGTCCGAGCCGTCCGGGGCGAGCACGAGAGCGCCGATCGGCACGTCACCGCTGTCCGCCGCGCGGCGGGCCACCGCGATCGCGGCACGCATGGCCCGCTCGTCGGCGGTCACGCCTGGATGGTGTCCAGCACCTTGCTGAACTGGTCTTCGAAGCCGCACCGCTGCGCGATCATCTGCAGCTGCTCGTCCGGGTAGAGATCGACATCGTCGATGATCACCTGCAGCTCGGCGGCCGGCACACCGATGTCGGCCAGCAGGTCCAGCGACCCCGCCGGCCACAGATCGTCATCGTCGTCGTCCGGCGGCTCGACCCGCAGCAGGTCCAGCGCGTCCGCGGCGATGTCGTAGTCCAGCGCGGCGGCCGAATCGGACAGCAGCAGCGTCACGCCGGCCGGGCCAGGGCGCAGCAGCAGGAAGAACTCGTCGTCCACGTCGAGCATGCCGAACACCGCGCCGGTGGACCTGATCTTGCGCAGCCCGGTGATCGCCGCGTCGAGCTCTCGCAGCGTTTCGATCTCCAGCGCCTCACAGCGCCACTTGCCGTCTTCGCGGACGACGGCGACCGCGAAGCCCTCGAGAGGCTCCATGGAGGACACGGTACTGGGATCACGCACTCAAGGTGCAACCGAGAATCCGTGCCAGTATCGATCACATGGACATCACGCCGCCGCCGCTGCCGCCGTCCCCGCTCTCGGACGACCCCCGGTTCACCGGCCTGCTGGACGCCGCCCGCGCGCTGCAGCCGAAAACCGTGGCGCTGCGCAGAGCGGTGCACAAGCACCCCGAGCAGGGGCTGCGGCTGCCGCGCACCCAGCAGGCGGTGCTGGACGCGCTCGGCGGCCTGGACCTCAAGATCACCACCGGCGAGAGCTGCAGCTCGGTGGTCGGCGTGCTGGAGGGCGACAAGCCCGGCCCCACCGTGCTGCTGCGCGCCGACATGGACGCGCTCCCCCTGACCGAGACCAGCGGGCTGGAGTTCGCCTCCGAGGTGGACGGGTCGATGCACGCGTGCGGGCACGACACGCACACCGCGATGCTGGTGTCCGCCGCGCGCCTGCTGGCCGACAGGCGGGACGCGCTCGCCGGCCAGGTGATCTTCATGTTCCAGCCCGGCGAGGAGGGCTATCACGGCGCCCGCCACATGATCCACGACGGCGTGCTGACGGCCGCCGGACGACCGGCGGACAAGGCGTTCGCGCTGCACGTCACCACCCGGCTGCCCAGCGGCGTGGTGTGCACCCGGCCGGGGGCGATGATGGCCGCGGCGGACACGTTCAGCGTGCGGGTCACCGGCAGGGGCGGGCACGGCGCGATGCCGCAGGACGCGCTGGACCCGGTGCCGGCCGCGGCCGCCATGGTGGGCGCGCTGCAGACGATGATCACGCGCCGGGTGAGCGCGTTCGACCCCACGGTGATCACCGTGGGCAGCATCCACGCCGGCACGACGAACAACATCATCCCGGAGTTCGCCGACCTGGAGGGCACGATCCGCACGGTGTCCGAACAGGCCCGCGCGTTCGTCCGCGAGGAGTTGCCGAAGGTGTGCGAGCACGTCGCGCAGGCGCACGGCTGCCGGGCCGGGGTGGACGTGGTGCCGGGCTATCCGGTGACGGTCAACGACGACGCGTTCGCCGAGCACGTGGTGCGCGTGGCCGGTGCGGCGCTGGGTGCGGACAACGCCGCGCTGATGGACTTCCCGGTGATGGGCGCCGAGGACTTCTCCTATGTGCTGCAACGGGTTCCCGGCGCGATGGCGTTCCTCGGCGCGTGCCAGCCCGGGGTCGACCCGGAGGAGGCGCCGCCCAACCACTCGCCGAGGGTGCACTTCGACGAGTCGGCGATGGTGCACGGCGTGGCGATGTACGCGGCGGTCGCACTCGACGCCCTTCGCTAGAAAACACTGCGTTGAGGGGACAATGTCCACATGCGACCGGTATGCGTGATCGGGCTGGGACTCATCGGCGGGTCGGTGCTGCGCGCCGCCGCCGCGTCGGGCCGGGAGGTCCTCGGCGGCACACTGTCCACAGAGGACGCGGAGGCGGCCGCCGCTGACGGCTTCACCGTCGAGTCCACTGTGGACGACGCGCTGCGGGCGGCGGCCGAGCGGGACGCGATCGTCGTGATCGCGGTACCGCTGCCGGCCGTGGACGAGGTGCTCAGACGAGTCGCCGTGCTCGCGCCCGACTGCCTGCTCACCGACGTGGTGAGCGTGAAAACCCCGGTGCGGCACGCGGTTTCCCGACTGGCACCGGCCACCGTGTACATCGGCGGACACCCGATGGCCGGCACCTCGTCGTCCGGGTGGGCGGCGTCCAGCGCCACGCTGTTCCAGAGCGCAGCGTGGGTGGTCACCGTCGACGACGGCACCCCGGTCGACGCCTGGCGCACGGTGGCCGAGCTGGCGCTGGACCTCGGCGCGCACGTGGTGCCGACCACCGCGAGCGAGCACGACGACGCGGTGGCCCGGGTATCCCACCTGCCGCACCTGCTGGCCGCGGTGCTCGCCGCGGTCGGCGCGGACGGCGGGCCGCTGGCGCTGGCGCTGGCCGCCGGCTCGTTCGGCGACGGCACCCGGGTCGCCGGCAGTTCGCCGGAGCTGGTGCGCGCGATGTGCGAGGGCAATCAAGCTCCGTTGCGGGAGGCGCTGGACGAGGCGCTCGGCCGGCTCGGCGCCGCGCGCGGCTCGCTGGCGTCCACCGGATCACTCGGCAAGACCGTCCACAGTGGACACGACGGGCGGCGGGCGCTGGACGGTCACCGCGCCGCCGCGCCGGTACCGATCCGGCTCGACCTCGCCGCACCCGAGGCGCTGGCGGGCCTGCGCGCGCTCGGCGCCCAGGGCGGCCGGATCGTGCGGCTGGACGGCGATGACGCGCTGGGCGAGGTGCCGCCCGAGCCCGCCGACTAGTGTCCCGTGTCCAAGGTTCCTTGATGATTGCCGGGGATCGGCGTGGATGCATCGCAAGGCGGAGGTAAGGCTAGTACCGGGGTTGTACTTGCCCTTGCCGACAACGCAGCGAGGCGCCGCGCCGGCCCCGGCAATCGCAAGATGACCTCGGACACGGGGCACTAGCTCCACGTCTCGGGTGCACAACGACACGTGCCTTCGAGGGCCGGACCTTCTAGTTTGACGGGATGGATCAACGAGTGCGGCGAGCGGTGCTGCTCGCCGCGGGCGTGGCGGTGATCGGCGGCCTCGTGGTCGTGCTGCGCGAACCGGCGGCGGACAACGCCACGCCGGAGCCGGAGAAGCCGGTCGCGCAGACGTCGGTGCGCCGGCACGCCGGCGAGGGCGTCGTGCTCCCCGATCCGGGCGCGCGGCCGGCCGCACCGGTGCGGCTCGTGATCAACCCGGGCGGCGACCGGCTGCGGGTGATGTGGGGGCAACAGGAGACCGGCACGCCAGAACCGGCCGGCGCCACCGGCTACGAGGTGCGCTGGGGTGCGCGCGGTCAGCTCGGCGAACCCCAGCTGATCGCCGAACCCGCGATCCAGCTCGACGGCCTGGAACCGGGCAACACCTACAACGTCGAGGTGCGCACGGTCGACGCGTGGGGCCAGCGGTCCGAGCCGGCCAAGGCGGCCGGCACGCCGGTACCCGATCCGGCGGACAGCGCGCCGCTGAGCGTGCTCGACCGGTTCGACGGCCCGAACGCCCCCGACCCCCGGCTGTGGCGGTTCGCGCACTCGCAGGCGTGCGCCAGCGCGACCCCGGAGCGCGGCCGGCTGATGATCTCGGCGCGCTGTGGGCCGCAGTCCGTGGCACTGCGCTCCCGCACGCCGTTTCGCTTGGCGCACAACGAGAACGTGCTCGGCCGCGCGGTTGTCGAGACCGACGCACCCGGCAACTCCGGCGAGCTGCTGTTCGACTTCGTGCCCGGCCCGGTGGACCTCACGCCGACACCGGCCGGCCCGCCCGCCCCGTCCGGTCCCGCCGGCATCGACGAGCAGGTCCCGCCCGGCGCGATCCGGGTGCGGGTGTGGACGATCCCGACCGGCGGACCGGTCACCGGGGACAGCCCGCTCGGCACCCCGCTGACACAGGTCCAGGTGGTCACCGCACCCGGCACGCCGGCCGCCGGTGTCCCGGTCACCCCGCACCCGGTGCCGCTGGCCAGAACCGGGTTGACCATCCGCTGGGAGGTGCGGCTGACCCGCGAGGGCGTCCGCGTGTTCCGCGACGGTCAGCTCGTCGGCGCCGGCCAGGTGGTGCCGACGTGGACCGAGGCGACCGCGCTGGTCGGGTTCGTCGGACCGCAGGGCGGGCAACTGCGTGCGGCGGTGGACCGGGCCGGTTTCGCCGGTGCGCCAACGGAAACACCGCAGCTGGTCGTGCCGCCGGCACTGGACCTGGAGCGCCGGATCGGGCCGTTCAACCCGCTGCCCACGCCGGTCGACGGCCCGCCGATGGCCGGTGTCCGAAGTGGACAGTTGCGGCTGACCGTGGTGCCGAGTACCGACGTGCCCGCGCCGGTCGACCGGCACGCGCTGGTCGTGGACGTCGGCGGGAAGGTACTGCCGGCGCGGCCCGCCGTGCCGGGTCAGGTGCTGGCCAGGCGGGTGCGCTACCCGGTCGTGGTCGACCTGCCGCCGGAGGCGATCGTACTGGGCAAGGAGCGCGGCGAGCTGTCCGTGCGGGTGTGGAACGCGCGGGACAGCACGCGGCTGCTCGCCGACATCGAGCACGCCAGCCTGGAGCTGACCGGCGAGCCGGGTGCCGGTGCGGTGCCGGCGCCGCCCACTCCGCCGGTCCCGCCGCCACCGCCCGCGGTCGCACGGCCGGAGCCCGTGCTGCTGGACGCGGCCGGCATGCCGGTCGACCCCGGCAGGAGCGTGCCGCCCGGCCGGCTGCTGCTGGACGTGACCATGGACGCGGCGGCGAGCCGGCGTGCGGGCGCCGCCGTGGCCGGGCTGGCCGGAATCGAGGTGTGGCTGGACGGCCGGCACCTCGCCGGGTTGCCCACGACGGCGGACGGGCCGGGCGTCGGCGGCCGCTGGCGGATCGCGCTGAACACCGTCGGCCTTGTGCCCGGCCCGCACTCGATCGAGGTCAGGGTGATCAGCACGGACCCGAACGCCACCCGCGCGAACCGCTACGTGTCGCTGCTGCTCACGCCCTGATCAGACCCGCGAGGAGATCCCGGGGTAGGTGATCACCACGCCGTCGGAGTCGACGGTGATGTCGGCGGTGAAGTCGTCCTGGGCGAACCGCACGACCGACTCGCGCTCACCGATCGACACGGTCGAGTAGGTCTGCCGCACGACGTGCACGGTGAGGTCGGGCAGCGTCACCCACACCACGGCGAGCTCGTGCTCGCCGGGCTCACGGTGCAACCCGAGCCGGCGGATCGGCAGCGCGTTGAACGTGACCGCGCCGGCCAGATCGATGTCCGCGGCACCGTCGAAGTCGCTGCGCTCGGCGCCGGAATCACCGCGGCCGTGGTCGACCAGCCACACGCCGTCCTCGGAGCGGCTCAGCGAGACCGTGCGCTCCTCCTCTGCCGTGGTGCTGCGCACGAGCAGCCGGCCGGAGTCGGCGGTCTTGTCCACGCCGAGCTCGAAGGACGCGTTGTACGCCTCGATCCCCGCCGCCGGGTCCGACGCCACGACGAGCCTGCCGGACCCGCGCAGCCGGCCCTCGCTGACCAGGAGCCGGACCGACTCCATGGACGGCGGGTTCTCGCCGCGCCAGGTGTGGATCACAGATGAGGAGCGGGTCCCTCCGTTCGGAAGGACCCGCTCACCGTGTTGAGCGTTCGTCACTGGTTGCCTGAGTCCCCACGCTTGTCGGGGCCGCCGCCGGGCAGGACGTCCTTCGCCTTGTCGGTGGCCTTGTCGATCTTGTCCGCGTGGCCGCCGAACTTACCCTTGGCGAACTCTCCGGCCTTGTCGACACCCTGTTCGATCTTGTCGCCGTGCTTCTCGCCGATCTCCTCGGCCTTCTTCTTCAGCTTTCCGAAGTCGATACCCATGGTGCTCCTTCGCACTCCAACTGAAGGTCGGGCCACCACTCGATCGTGGCATTACGCCGTCGAACGTTACCCCTATCGAGCATGAGGGGCGCGTCCGAAGCCGGACGCGCCCCTCATGCGAGTGATGCCTTGATCAGCCGTGGTTGCGGCGGCGCTGCAGCGCGAACACGCCACCCGCGGCACCCAGGGCGAGCACGCCGAGGCCGACCAGCAGCGGCGCGTTGCCGCCGCCCGACTCGGCCGGCGCGGCCTGCGCGTCACCGGCGGGGATCTTCACCGGAACGCTCGGCTTCGGGCTGGTCGGCACCGGAGCGGCGGCCTTCCAGCTCACCTTGGCCTCGTCGGACAGCTTGGTGTTGTCCGCCTTCGCCAGGATCAGCGACTGCGTCGGGTGCTGCTGGTAGTCCTTGCCGATGAACAGCCGGCCGGCGGTCAGCTTGGCGCTGGCGTCCAGCTTGAAGCTGCCCTCACCGGCGGCCGTGGCGGACGGCACGTCGAAGAAGATCTCCGAGCCGTTCTTGATGTCCTTGGCGGCCAGCTCCTTGCCGGCGGTGTCGACGACCTTGACACCCTCGGGAAGCTGCTTGGTCAGCTCGACCGCGTCGGCCGTGGTGCTGACCTTGAACGGGCCGACCTTCTTGCCGGCCTCGCCGGACAGGCTCTCCGGGCTGATCTTCAGCGCGGGGGTCGGCTGGTCACCGATGCCGACGTTGTCCTTGCCGGTCAGGAAGCCGTAGAGCTTGTTGACGTCGTCCTTGGCGTCCGCGTTGCCCGGGGTCGGGTTCGCCGTGTCCAGGTTGGCCTGGTCGCTGAAGTGCCACACCGCGGCCTGGGTCGCGGAGATGGCCTCTTCCTTGCTCAGCCCGTCCTTGAACTGCAGGCCGGCCTTGGTCGTCGTGGTGGACAGCTTGTCCAGTTCCACCGCGGGGTAGGAGTGGTGCAGCACCCAGTTGACCTTGGCGCGGTTCTTGTGGAACGGCGATTCGCCCTGCGGGTAGGCGTCCCAGCCGACCTCGTTGAAGTCGGGGAACTTCGGGTCGATCGTGACGTGCAGCTCGACGCAGTACGTGCTGAGCTTCGCGTCCCCGCTCTTGAGACCGATCAGCTTGGTGGTGATGTTCTGCGGGCCACCCTTGAGGTTGACCCGGAGGCCGTCCACGTTGCCCGAGGGGTCCAGCTTCCCGGTGGTCTGCGCGCTGGCCGGCAGTGCCGTCAGCATGGTGATGATCGAGGCTCCCACGACGGCAGCGCCGGCGCGGACGAGGGTTGACCGACTAGCCATGGCTCTCCTTATGCGCGGTCCTAAACAGCGGTCCCCGATGTTGATCACCTCACGGTCCGCTCCCCCTGTTGAGATCCGGGAGCCACTCCTGGTGAGTCGATCAGCGAGGCCGGACTTTAGCGCTGACACAAAACGGACAGTGTTCGGGGGGTGACAATTAGTCCAAATGGCCTAACGTGATTCCCAGCGCGCCACAACGTCGTCGAGCACCGTCATCGGCAGCGCGCCGCCGCCCAACACCAGGTCGTGGAACTCGCGAATGTCGAAGGCATCCCCGAGGCTCGCCCGCGCCCGGTCCCGCAGCCGCTCGAATTCCAGCCGTCCCACCATGTAGGACAGCGCCTGGCCCGGATAGGCGATGTACCGGTCGATCTCGACCACGATGTCCTGCCGCGCCATCGGCACGTTCTCGATCATGAAGTCGATCGCCCGCTCGCGGCTCCACCCCTTGACGTGCATGCCGGTGTCCACCACCAGCCGGCTCGCCCGCACCGAGTCCATGGCGAGCATCCCGAGCCGCGCCACGTCGTCGGTGTACAGGCCCATCCGCTCGGCCAGCCGCTCGGTGTACAGCCCCCAACCCTCGGCGTAGGCGTTGACGATCACGTACCGCCGCAGGTCCGGCAGCTCGGCCAGCTCCTGCGCGATCGAAATCTGGAAGTGGTGGCCCGGCACCGCCTCGTGGAACGCGGTCACCTCGGCCAGGTACCGGTCGCGCTGCTCGGCGTCGTGCGTGTTGGCGAAGTAGGTGCCGGCGCGCGTGCCGTCCGCCGACGGGCGCATGTAGTAGGCCATCGGCGCGCCGGGCGCCTGTGCCGCCGGCACCGCCTCCACCACGCACGGCGAACTCGGCAGCCGGCCGAACCACTCCGGCGCCACCCGTTCCGCGCGGGCCACCGCCGTGCGCGCGGCGTCCAGCAGCTCGTCGGCGTCCCGCCAGCGCATCGCCGGGTCGGTGCGCAGCCGCTGGAACACCTGCTGCCGGTCCGACGTGCCGAACACCCGCTGGCCGATCTCCGCGTACTCCCCGGTCAGCGCGTCCAGCAGGTCCAGCCCGGTCTGGTGCAGGTCCTCGGGCGTGCGGGCGGTGGTGGTGTGGAACTCCGACAGCGACGCGTAGGACGCCTCGCCGTCCGGCAGCCAGCACAGGCCGACCTTCTCGGCGTCCCTGGCGTGCCCGTTCACCTCGGTGGCGAGCACCTGCCGGTAGGCGGTGAAGGCGGGGCGCACCACGGCCTCCAGCAGGGCGTCCCGCTCGACGGCGAACGCCTCGGCTCCGTCCGGCGGGGTCGGCCGGCGCAGCGGGTCGGCGTCCGGATCGGCGAGGTACCGGTCCAGGTGCGCGACCGCGTTGGTGACCAGGTGCGCGACCGGCAGCCGGCCGGCACGCAGGCCCACCCGATGCCGCTCGGCGATCGCGCCGAGGAAGGCGGGGATCGCGCGCAGCCGCTCCACGTAGGACTCGCCGCGCCCGTCCAGGCTGAGCATCGGCAGCGCGGTGAGCAGGCCGGACGCCGGGGCCACGAACAGGTCGGTGATCGTGTACTCGACCTGGCGGGAGTCCAGCGCGGAGAGGAACGCATCGGCCTGCTGTTTGGCCACGTCCAGCGTCACCAGGTCCTCGCCGTGCACACCGGCCCGATCGACGGCGTCCAGCCGCGCCGCGATGTCGGTCACCCGCGCCCGCGAGGCCGCGTCCCCCTCCTCCGAGGGGTCACCGAGACCCTCGTAACCTGGCAGCCCGAGCAGGCTCGCCTCGAGCGGCTCGGCCTCGAGCAGGGCGCGCAGCAACTCGTCGGCGATCGTCTGGACGCTGGTCGCGGGGTCGGCGTTCATGTGCTCCCTGTCGTCGGGGGGTACTTGGTCGGGCTGTGAGGTTAAGGCCAAGTTTTCCGGAATGGTGGCGAGACAGGAAGATCACCATGCAGACTGGCCCGGCCACAGGTGGTGACGAAACGGGAGTCATGCAGGATTCGCACGCCGGCACCGTGTGCTGGGATCGCACGCCCGACCAGGTCGTCGGGGTGTTCCGGCCGCGGTCGGTGCACTGGTTGCGCCGGCAGCTCGACGGGTTCCGACGGCTGCTGGAATGGCGGCACGAGGGCTACACGGCCGACGAGACGAGCGTCGCGCTGGGCCTGAGCCTGCCCGAAAAACTGACCGACTACCCGCCACTGGCCGCGCTGTTGGAGAAATTCCTTCCGCTGGAGGACCCCGAGCCGCTGCGGCTGTGGTGGGAGCCGGACGTGGTGTCGTTCCTCTACCTGGTCACCGAGGTCACCCTGGAGTCGCTGCCGGACAACGGCGGCGTGGTCACCCTGGACGAGCGCGAGGTCGACGCGTGGACGGCCGCCCTGCCGTCGATGCGGATCGTGTACGCGATCGCGTCCGGCGTGTGGCAGCCGCCGGAGGACACCTCCGAGCGCGGGTACGCCCAAATGCCTCCGGTCGACCCGGAGAAGCACGAATGGCACGCGCAGATGGTCGAATGGCTGGCGCACGTGGTCGACGGGCTGACCGACATCGCGCAGCCGGAGCCGGCCGAGCACCACTGACGGAAGGGCACCTCATGGCCGCGAGGCGGTTCTCGTTCGAACTGACCGGCACCACCACGGCGGATCCGAAGACCGTGCACTCGCTGGTCGCCGAGGGGCCACGGTGGACCGAGTGGGGTGCGCCGCTGATCGGGCACGCGTCCTGGGCCCGCGAGGGTGTCGACGAGCCGGCCGGTGTCGGCGCGATCCGTAAGGTGGGCCGCTGGCCGCTGTTGCTGCGCGAGGAGACGCTGGAGCACGAGCCGGGCCGGTTGCACGTGTACACGCTGCTCAGCCCGGTGGTGCGGGACTATCGCGGCGAGGTCTTGCTCACACCGCGGGGTGACGGCCGCACGCTGGTGACCTGGCGGGTCGCGTTCACCGAGCGGGTGCCGCTGAGCGGGTTGGCCGTGTCCAGCGGCACGCGGATCGTGATCAAGCACATGCTGGGCAAGCTGATCGCCGCCGCGGAGAAGTCGCGCGGCTGAGTGGCCTGCCGGAACCGGCGTCCGGTGGCCGTCTCGGAGTGCCACGTTCGCGGGTTAGCGTGACGCCATGGTCGACGGCTCGGCGATCCTCGCGATCGCGCTCATCGCACTGGGCTTGGTGCTCACCCCCGGGCCGAACATGATCTACCTGGCGTCCCGGTCGATCTCGCAGGGACGGCGGGCCGGGCTGGTGTCGCTGCTCGGCGTGGGCGCGGGATTCCTGGTGTACCTGGCGTTCGCGACGGCCGGGCTGGCCGCCGTGTTCGTGACCGTGCCGGCGGCGTACACGGTGCTGAAGATCGCCGGCGCGCTGTATCTGCTGTTCCTGGCCTGGCAGGCGATCCGCGGCGGCAACTCGCCGTTCCAGCCGAAGGATCTCGCGCCGGACAGCAGGCGCAAGCTGTTCGGGATGGGCGTGCTCACCTGCCTGCTGAACCCGAAGATCGCGATCCTGTACGTGTCGCTGCTGCCGCAGTTCGTGGACGAGGCGCACGGTGCGGTGTGGCTGCAGAGCCTGGTGCTCGGGTTGGTGCAGATCGCGGTGGCGATCACGGTGAACGGGCTCGTGGTGCTGACCGCCGGTGGGCTGTCGAGGTTCTTCTCCGCGCGCGAGGGCTGGCTGCGGGCGCAGCGCTACACGATGGGCGCGGTGCTCGGCTTCTTCGCGGTGCGCATGCTCACCGACCGCCGAGCGGCTGCTTAGACGAGTCGCGCCAGCTCGCCGGCGAGCTGTTCGCCCCAGATGCGGTAGCCGTGCGCGCCGGGGTGGAAGCCGTCGGCGGCGAAGTGCTCCGGCCGCAGCGCCGCCCGCGCGGCCGGCACGTGCCACACACCGTCCACTTGGGACAGACGGGCGAGCTGCGCGTCGAGCGCGCGGCTGCGCAGGCCGAGCACGGTGCGCAGCGGCTGCGGCAAGGTCGGGAACGCGTCCATCGGCGGCACGCCGGCCAGCATCACCGGGACGCGGCCGAGCCGGGCGCGCACGGCGACCACGAGTGCCAGCATGTCGCGGCGGAACGCGGCCGGTGAGCGCAGCTCGATCGTGTCGTTCACGCCGAGTGCGATCACCACGGCGTCGGCTGGCGCGGCGCACGCGCTGTCGAGCAGTTCGCGGCGGACCCGCCGGGCGTTGGCCCCGGTGCGGCCGGACGCGAGCCAGTGCACGCGGCGACCGGTGTGGCCGGCGAGCGCGATGGCGAGCCGGCCGGTCAGCCCGTCGGTGTGGCTGTCCACCCCGACACCGTCCACTGTGGACTCGCCGAGGGTGAGCAACCGCAGTTCCGGAGCACCGGCCCGCCCGGCGGCACCCGTCGCGTCCTCGGTCGCGGGTGGCAGCCTCGGGGTGTCCCGGCGCACCCGCATGCCCTGTGCGAGCAGCGCCGGGGCGAGCAGGACGGTGGCCGCCGTGGCGGCGAGTGGTCTGACAGCGTTCACATAACGATGTTACCAAATGCCGCCGGCCACCGAGACCTGTTGCCGCACAAGGGAATCGTCCGTAATCGTGGCCAGCAGGCAGTCGGCCAGGTCGGCGCGTGAGATGCTGAACCGGCCGCGCACGTTGCGCCGGGTGTTGCGGTGCACCGTGCCGGTCCGCTTGCCGTCGGTCAGCCGGGGTGGGCACACCAGCGTCCAGTCGAGTCCGCTGCCGCGCACCACGGTCTCCATCACCTTCATATCGGCGAACGGGTGCCGCAGCACCGCGTTCAGGATCGGCTTGGCCACGAACCGGGTGACCGGATCGTCGCCGGTGGTGTGGATCCCGGCGGCGCTGACCACGACGAACCGGCGCACGCTCGCTCCGCGCATCGCGGTCACGATGGAGTTCGCGGCGTCCTGGGCGACGGTCGTCGGGCCGCGGCCTCGCGCGCCGATCGCGAACACCACGGCGTCGCGGCCGGCGACGGTCGGCTCGATCGACTCCGGGTCCATCACGTCGGCGGTCACCACGTCGAGACCGGTGCGCTCGCCGATCTCCAGCCGCGCGGGATCCCGCACCACGGCGGTGACCTGGTGGTCGGCGTCCAGCGCCTGCCTGACCAACTCGGTGCCGGTGCCTCCGGTCGCTCCGAACACGGTGATCTTCATGGGGCCACGCTCCTCCGGTTAGTGAGTACTCACCCAGGGGCTAGTGATTACTCACTTACCATGCCAACCGGACGCTGAGAACGTGCTCAGACGCGTCGCACCCATAGTGGGTGAGTACTCGCTACTACTGTGGTGAGCACTCACTCACCCGAGGAGACGACATGGTGCCCACGCGCGAGCGGATCATCGACGCGGCGGAGAAGCTCATGCGCGAGAAGGGCTACGCGCACGCCACCACCAAGGAGATCGCCAAGGCGGCGGACTGCTCCGAGGCCACGCTGTACAAGCACTTCGAGGACCGCACCGACATCTTCCTCGCGGTGCTCACGCTCCGGCTGCCCGATCTCGGCTTCCACCTGGACAACCTGATCGCGAAGGCCGGCTCCGGCACCGTTCGGGCGAACCTCATGCTGGTCGCCGACAGCGCGCTGCGGTTCTACCTGGAGAGTTTCCCGATCGCGATGTCGCTGTTCTCCTCGCGCGCACTGCTCGACGCCCACCGCGCCAAGCTGAAGCTGCGCGAGATGACCCCGAGGTACCCGAACAACCAGCTCGCCGAGTACCTGGGCGCCGAACAGAGCCAGGGCCGGCTGCGGCGCACGTTCGACCCGGACGCCGCCGCGTCGCTGCTGCTCGGCGCGTGCTTCCAGACCGCGTTCTTCGCCACCTTCGACGACCAGCCGCCGGACGACGCGGTCATCGAGCATCTGGCCGGCCAACTGGTCAAGGCGCTGCTGGAGAACCTGCGCCCGACCAAGGAGACCCGTTAGCCGTCGGCGCGGCGCACCTCGTCGCGATGCGCCCGCCACCGCTCGAGCAGGCTGTCGAACTCCTTGGCGGCGAACCGAAAGAAGTCTTGGGTCTCGGCCAGCCGCGCCTGCGCCTCGGTGTTCGTGCCGACCGCGCCCAGGCCATCATCGAGCGCGTTGACCATGTTGTCCCAAATGGTGTTCCTGCGGCCGTACACCTCGAACCAGCCGTCGTCGAGCAGCTTGAAGTGGTCGCGGCGTTCACCCGGCTTGCGCGCCCGCTCGATCAGCCCGATGTGCTCGAGGTACTTCACCGATCCGGAGATCGCAG
Organism: Herbihabitans rhizosphaerae; assembly: GCF_004216555.1. Lineage (GTDB taxonomy): Bacteria > Actinomycetota > Actinomycetes > Mycobacteriales > Pseudonocardiaceae > Herbihabitans > Herbihabitans rhizosphaerae. The sequence goes on from NZ_SGWQ01000001.1 coordinate 863,967, forward strand.
CCGGGCTGACCTGCAGTAACCCGGCCAGCTCCGACGCGGTCAGCTCACCGGATTCGGAGGCCATGATGCCGACGAAAACACGGGCGCCCATCCGCTGCATACCCGCGTTGGTGAGCACCAGCGCGAACCGCTCGATGAACTGGCGAACGGCCTCTTCGTCGCGGTCTGGCGCGTCGGACTGAGAACTGGCGGGCTGGGAACTCATGACTTCATCCTGCGTGACAGTGCCATGGTTCATCACCCGATCCATACGTTTTCTTAACTTCACAACTTTGTGAAGTCACAGTACCTTCCGAGCTATGGACAACGCCATCTCCGTCAACGGACTACACAAGTCGTTCGGGCGGACCAAAGCTCTCGACGGACTCGACCTCACCGTCGCCACCGGCGAGGTGCACGGCTTCCTCGGCCCGAACGGCTCGGGCAAGTCGACCACCATCCGCGTGCTGCTCGGCCTGCTGCGCGCCGACCGCGGCGAGGTCACCCTCCTCGGCGGCGACCCGTGGCGCGACGCCGCGGACCTGCACCGCCGCCTGGCCTACGTGCCCGGCGACGTCAACCTCTGGCCCAACCTGTCCGGCGGCGAGGTGATCGACCTGCTCGGACGCCTGCGCGGCGGCCTGGACACCAAGCGCCGCGACAGCCTCATCGAGCGGTTCGACCTCGACCCCAAGAAGAAGGGCCGCACCTACTCCAAGGGCAACCGGCAGAAGGTGGCGATCATCGCCGCGCTCGCCTCCAGTGTGGAGCTGCTGGTGCTGGACGAGCCGACCTCCGGCCTCGACCCGCTCATGGAGGCCACGTTCCAGTACGCGATCAGCGAGGAGATCGAGCAGGGCCGCACCGTGCTGCTGTCCAGTCACATCCTCGCCGAGGTCGAGGCGCTCTGCGACCGGGTCAGCATCATCCGCAACGGCCGCACCGTGGAGACCGGGACGCTCTCCGAACTGCGCCACCTCACCCGCACGTCGATCTCCGCCGAGCTCGCCGGCCACCCCAACGGTCTGTCCACATTGGACAGCGTGCACGACCTGCACGTGGACGGGAACAAGGTGCGCTTCGACGTGGAGACGCACGCGCTGGACGACGTGCTGCGCCGGCTCAGCGATGTCGGCGTGCGCAGCCTGACCAGCCAGCCGCCGACGCTGGAGGAGCTGTTCCTGCGCCACTACACCGCGGAAGGGGCGGTGACGAAATGAGCGCCGCACTGGTCGGCACCAGGCAACTGGTCCGGCTGGCCCTTCGCCGCGACCGGATCATCCTGCCGATCTGGATCCTGGTGCTGAGCTTCCTGCCGGCCAGCACCGCCAAGCTCTACCACGAGCTGTACCCGACCGAGGCCGCGCGCCAGGCGCTGATCAGCGGCGCCGGCAAGAACCCGTCGATCAGCGTGATCTACGGGCCGGCGTTCGACCTGTCCACTCCCGGCGGGTTCGCCTCGTGGCGGTACACCGGCGTGATCGCCGTGCTCATCGGCCTGATGGCGATCTTCACGGTCACCCGGCACACCAGGGCCGAGGAGGACACCGGCCGCCTCGAACTGCTCGGCTCCACGGTCGTCGGCCGGTACGCGGCACTCACCGCCGCCGTGCTCGTGTCGGCCGGCACCAGCCTGGTGATCGGCCTGCTGATGGCCTTCTCCAGCATCGGCGCCGGACTGCCGGCCGCCGGCTCGTTCGCCATGGGCCTCGGCCTCACGCTGGTCGGCTGGACGTTCACCGGCGTCGCCGCCGTGTGCGTGCAGATCGCCGAGTTCTCCCGCACCGCCAACGGAATCGGCTCGGCCGTGCTGGGCGTGACCTACCTGCTGCGCGGCGCCGGCGACTCCAGTACGGACGCCACCTGGCTGTCCTGGCTGTCGCCGATCGGCTGGGCGCAACAGGTCAGGGCGTTCGCCGGCGAGCGCTGGTGGGTACTGCCGATGACGCTGGTGTTCGCGGTGGCCATCGGAAGCGTCGGCTACTGGCTGCTGCCCCGCCGCGACGTGGGCGCCGGCGTGCTGCCGGCCCGCCCGGGACCGGCCGTCGCCGCACCCGGCCTGCGCAGCCCGTTCGCGCTGGCCTGGCGTCTGCAGAAGGGCACCCTGATCGGCTGGACCTCCGGAATGCTGTTGGTGGGCGCGATGTTCGGCTCGCTCGCCTCCGGGATGGGCGACCTGATCGGCGACAGCCCGCAGGCCAAGGAGATCTTCCAGCGCATGGGCGGCGCACAGTCCATTGTGGACTCGTTCATCGCGGGTATGGGTGGCATGTTCGGGATCTTCGCCGCGCTGTACGCGGTGCAGGCCGTGCTGCGGATGCGCACCGAGGAGACGGCCGTGCGGGTCGAACCGCTGCTGGCCACGAACGTGAGCCGGTTGAGCTGGGTCGGCAGCCACCTGGTGTTCCCGATCGTCGGGCCGGCGGTGATCCTCGCGGTCGGCGGGTTCGGCATGGGCCTGATGCACGGGCTGCGGGTCGGCGATGTGGGCGGCCAACTGCCCGGCGCGCTGGGCGGCGCGCTCGCCCAACTGCCCGCGGTCTGGGTGGTCGCCGGGATCTCGGCGGTGCTGTTCGGCCTGTTCCCCAAGTACGCGATGGCGGCGTGGGCGCCGATCGGCCTGTTCGTGCTGATCACCATGTTCGGCCCGGCGGTGAACCTGAGCCAGGCGATCATGGACGTCTCGCCGTTCACGCACATTCCGAAGCTGCCGGCGGCCGAGCTGACCATGACGCCGCTGGTGTGGTTGACCGGGATCGCGGTGGTGGCGGTCGCCGCCGGAATGGCGGGTTTCCGCCGCCGCGACATCGGCTGACCAGGAATCGGTTCGGGGAACCGCCGACCGTCCACTGTGGACGGTCGGCGGTCGGTCGTTCAGGTCGCGGGCACCGGGACCAGCGACGCGAGCTTCCAGCCGTCCTCGGTCCGCCGCAGGGTCGACTCGATCCGGCTGAGCTTGTCGGTCGGCGCCGCGCCCTCACGCTCCACCCTGGTGCGCACCGCGGCGAGCACCGTCGCGGTCCCGGCCGCACTGTCCAATTCGGACACCGCGGCGCTCAGGATCGTGGCCGTGGTGACCGACTTCGCCTGCCGGATCGTCTTCTTGCTGTCCTCCGCCTTGGCCCTGATCTCCTGCAGCAGGTCCCCGGTCACCACCGACTGCCAGGCCCGCAGGCCACCGTCGACGTCGCGGTAATCGAGCGTGTGCATCACTCGCGCACCCTCCGACCCGGCGCGCAGCACCTCGTCGCGCACGTCGGCCAGCGCCGCGATCTCGTTGGCCGGTGGCGGCGGCAAGGCGGTGCCCGCGACCGTGCTGGCCGGCCACAGCAGCCCGACCACCAACCCGATCGTCGCGACCGCGACGACGCCGGCAAGCACCAGCCACGGCAGCCGGTTTCCCTTGTCCGGCAACGGTTCCACCGGACCGATCGCCGTGCTCTCGGACTCACCGAGGTGCGCTGCGACCTCGGCTCGTTGCGCGGCGATCAGCCGGTGCACGCCGTCCGGCCACGGCCGCTCGGTCGGCGTCACCCGGCCGACCAGCTCCAGCAGCTCCTTCGGACTCGGGCGCTCGGCGGGATCCTTGGCCAGGCACGGCGCCACGATCGCGCGCAGTTCGTCCGGCACGCCGTCCATATCCGGCTCGGCGTGCACCACGTTGTACAGCGTCTGTGGGGTGGACGTGCCGGAGAACGGCGAGCGCCCGGTGATCGTCAGCAGCAGGATCGCGCCGACCGAGAACACGTCCGACGCCGGGGTCATCTCCCGCCCGTCGGCCTGCTCCGGCGACATGAACGCGGGTGAGCCGATCACCACGCCGGTGTGCGTCAGCTCGGTGCTCTCGCCGCCCTCCACCGCCCGGGCGATGCCAAAGTCGATCACGCGTGGGCCGTCGTCGGTGAGCAACACGTTGGAGGGCTTGAGATCCCGGTGCACCAGCCCGGCACGGTGGATCTCGATCAGCGCCGAGGCGAGGCCGGCGGCCAGGTGCCGCACCGACTCGGCGGGCAGCGGTCCGACGGCGTCCACCGCCTGGCGCAGTGACGGTCCCGGCACGAACACCGAGGCCAGCCACGGCGTCGGCGCGTCCGCGTCGGCGTCCATCACGGCTGCGGTGTACGCGCCGGACACCGCACGGGACGCGTCCACCTCGCGGCGGAACCGCGCGCGGAACCCGGTGTCCTCGGCGAACTCGGCGCGCACCTGCTTGACGGCGACCCGGCGCCCGTCCGGGGAGACGCCGAGCAGCACCCGGCCCATCGCGCCGCTGCCGAGCTCGGCGACCAGCCGGTACGGCCCGACCTCGCGCGCGTCCGAGGGTGACAGTGCCTTCATCGGGGCCTTCATCGGGCGAACAGATCGATGTCGGAGAGCTTCCAGCGGCCGTCCACCCGAGCCGCGGTCACCAGCGCCTGCGACGCCCCCGTCTGACCTGGGCTGCCGTCGCGGGTGCTGCTCTGGTCCAGGAACACGAGCACCGAGGCGTCTGTCGGCGACAGCGTTCGCACGGCGGCGCGCACGGCCCTGACGGTCAGCACCGCCTTCGCCGCGGGAGCCTGCGCGACGACCGCGCCCATGATCTCGCGATGCTTGCGCTGGTACGCCCCGGTGGTGAGATCGGACACCGCGCGCTCCAGCGCACCGAGGTCGGCGTAGTTGTAGGACAGTGTCTTCTCAGCGGCCGCCTTGACCTGCTCGAGGACCTCGGCGGTGGCCGGAACGTCAATCACCGCAAGGTTTTCCGGCCCGGTATCGGGCGCGGGGTCGGCCGCCGCGGGGCCGACTCCGAACGCGAGCGCGGACACGAGCAAGCCGGCGGCGACCATGGACTGTCGCTTGGTGAACACGCGGGTCTTTATAGCACCTGGCGAACAACTCGATGCCGCTTTCGCCCCGAATATGGTTTGCTTGGCTAAGAACCTTTGGGAGGCCCTGTGAGCGTGGTTACCGGCAGCGTCGCCGGGCGGACCGAGCGCCTGCCGCGCGAGGTGTGGGTGCTGGTCGCGGCGAATTTCGTCATCGCGGTCGGGTACGGCATCGTCGCCCCGGCACTGCCCACGTTCGCGCACAGCTTCAACGTGAGTGTGACCGCCGCGTCCATCGTGGTGAGCGTGTTCGCGGTGTCCCGGCTGGTGTTCGCCCCGGCCAGCGGCCGATTACTGGCCATCATCGGCGAGCGCAAGGTGTACGTCACCGGCTTGCTGATCGTGGCCGTGACCACGGGGTTGTGCGCGTTCGCCGAGGCGTACTGGCACCTGCTCGCGTTACGCGCGCTGGCCGGGATCGGCTCGACCATGTTCACCGTGTCCGGCGTCGCGCTGCTCGTGCACGTGACGCCGCCGACGCTGCGCGGCACCGCGTCCGGCTGGTGGGCCAACGGCTTCCTGCTGGGTAACGTCACAGGGCCGATCATCGGCGGCGGGCTGATCGCGGTGTCCCTGCGCACCCCGTTCCTGGTGTACGCGGGCGCGCTGATCGTCGCGGTGGGGATCGCGTGGTGGTTCCTGCGGCACTCGACGCTGATCGCGGCGGCGGCCGACGACGACAAGCCGGTGCTGACCGTGCGGGAGGCGGTGCGGCACCGCAGCTATCGGGCAGCGCTCGCGTCCAACTTCGCCAACGGGTGGACCGTGTTCGGCGTGCGGATCGCGCTGGTGCCGCTGTTCGTGACCGAGGTGCTGCACCGGGACGCGGCGTTCGCCGGCACCGCGATGGCGATCTTCGCGGCCGGCAACGTGGTCATGCTGCTGGTGTCCGGCAAGCTCGCGGATTCCTTGGGGCGCAAGCCTTTGGTGCTCGTCGGGCTGATGGTGTCGGCCGGTGGGACGATCTGGCTCGGGTACACCGAGACGGTGCCGGCGTTCATCGCCGCGACCGTGCTGGCCGGCCTCGGGTCCGGTCTGCTGAACCCGCCGCAGCAGGCGACGGTGGCCGACGTGGTGGGCCGCGACCGGCGTGGTGGCCCGGCGCTGGCGACCTTCCAGATGGCCGCGGACCTCGGCGCGATCCTCGGACCGGTGGTGGCCGGCGCGCTGGCCCAGGCGACCTCGTTCGGCGCGTCGTTCGCCCTCACCGGCGCGCTGTCGGTGGTCGCCGCCGGCGTGTGGCTGTCCGCACGGGAGACCCGCCCGCACGTCGAGCCGGAAACGATCGGCGCCCAGGCCGGCTCCGGCGCGTGCGGCACCGACGAAGCACCCGACCTGCGCTGCACCGCCGACGCCGACCGCCGTTAGCCGCGTCCGACATCGCGAGTCCCGCGCCCTGCACCCGCGAGTCCCGCGCTGTGCACCCGCGAGTCCCGCGCCCTGCACCGGCGAGTCCCGCGATCGGGTGCGCGTTGCTGTGCCTAGCCAGTCGGGTCGGCCTGCCGGTGGCGGGCACGGCGGACGGTCTCCAGCAACGAGCCGTGCAGCAGCGCGCGACCGTTCTGGTGCACCGACACCGCCTCGGCGAGTTGCACGCACGCCTCCTCGATCGCGCGCCGGGCGTCGTCACGCTCCCTGGTTATCGCCGACAGCAGCAGCGCGGTGAGCGCCACCGATCCGTTGAACGCCTGCAGCACCACCATGTTCGCCAGCGTCCCGTGCTCGGCGAACGGCCCCGCCCGCTCGACCGCGGCGACCACCGCGAGCACGGAGACCAGCAGCGCGCACGGCGCGGCCGCCGCGTGCTGGAACCGCATCGCCGTCCAGATCAGCAACGGCAGCACCAGGAACAGCAGGTCGAACGAGGTCCTGGTGGCGAACAGCGTGACCGCGCAGATCCCGGCCACCAGCACGCCCGCCTCCAGCCAGCGCAGCGGTGAGACGCGCCAGGGCCACCGCCACTGCCGCGCGATGACCAGCACCAGCGGCACGATCACCAGCACGCCCATCGCGTCGCCGGTCCACCACACCGACCAGGTGGACACGAACTCGCGCAGCGGCACCGCCTCGGCCACGACCAGCGTCGAGGTGCCGATCGTGGCGCTGACCGCCATACCGGCCAGCGCGCCGAGGAACACCAGCGCGAGCGCGTCGCGCAGCCGGTCGAGCTCGGGCCGGAACCGCGCCCGGTCGAGCAGCAGCCGGGCGCACACCGGCGCGAGCGTGTTGCCGGCGACGATCACCAGCAGCGCGCTCGCCGACGGCCCGAACGGCATGTTGACCAGTAGTGCGCCCACCGCGATCCCCGGCCAGACCCGCATGCCGAGCAGCAGCAGGCAGGCCAGTGCCACTCCGGTCGACGGCCACAGCGGGGTGACCTGCCCGCGGACGAGCGCGAGCTGCAGCCCGATCTGCGCCGCGCCGTAGTACAGCGCGGCGACCGCGGCGCACCGCGCCACCACATCCCACACTCGCCCGGTCGACACGGCGGCCATTCTCCGCCGTGCCACACCGGCCGGACAATGGTTATCCCATTTTCAAGAAATACGCGCACTCTCGACTGGGTGAAACGTCCGACGATATGCGGTCGGCGACGTGTGCATTGCTTTGGTGAAATGATGCCGAAATGTCACCACACTGTCGAAACCAACCGCCGAGGCGATTTTCTCGACAGGAGTTCTCGTGGTCTCCAGCAGCGGAAGGCTGGCCTGTACTCGCTGCGTGATCAGCCATCGGATCGGGCTCGTGCCCGTGCATCGGGTGAAATGTCGCAGGTAGGTACGGGTGGACATGGCGGCCATCTCGGCCAGCACCGGAACCGTGATCTCCTCGGTGAGATTCCGCAGCACCCATTCCATGGTCGCCGCCACACGGTCGTCGTCGGACTCGACGCCCACCGGCGACTCGATGTACTGCGCCTGCCCGCCGTCCCGGTGCGGCGGCACGACCAGACGCCGCGCTATCGCATTCGCCGCGGCCGCACCGAAATCCTTCCTGACCAGATGCAGGCACAAATCCATACCGGCGGCACAACCGGCGCTGGTGAACACGTCACCGTCGTCGACATAGAGCGGATTCGGGTCGACTTTCACGGTCGGAAAACGCAGCCGGAGGGTATCCGCGTAACGCCAATGCGTGGTGACCGTCCGTCCGTCGAGCAGACCGGCGGCGGCGAGCGCGAAGGCGCCCGAACAGATCGACACCATCCGCGCGCCGCGCTGGTGCGCCAGCCGCAACGCGGCGATCAGCTCGGGCGACGGCTCCTCGTGCACGTCCTTGATGCTCGGCACGATCACCGTGTCCGCCGCGGCGAACTCGTCGAGCCCGTGCGGGGTGGACAGCGTCGCGCCGCCGATCACCCGCACCGGCTCGGGCCGTTCGGTGCAGACGGTCAGCCGGTAGGACGGCACGTCCAGCTCGGGCCACACGAGCCCGAACACCTCGATGACGATGCCCGTCTCGAACGAGGACATGCCGTCGTAGGCGAGTACGGACACGGAGATCTGTCGCTGGCCAACCATGGCGCAATCTTATCGAAGATGGTCGTCTACGCCACTCGTCGTGGCCGTCGAGATGTCACACCATGGTTGGCATGAGGAACAACGTGAACCACGAAAAGTCAACGGACACAACAAAAGCCCGCACGCGAGGCCTGCTCGGCAGGCTGCGCACGGGCATCGGTGACATCGCGTCCGGCATCGACGCGTCGAGCACGATCAGGCACGGCAGGACGCCGTCACCGGAGCACCGAAGTCGGTCAGTGACCCAACACGACCGGGCGCTGCGGTGCACGCGCGGTGGGCACCGAAACGCGTGAGGTGTCCAGGTCCGGCTCGTGCACCACGACCCGATTGCGGCCGGTGCGCTTGGCCCGATCCAGCGCGTCGTCGGCGACCTCCTGCAGCACCGAGACGTCGTCGCCGTCCCTCGGCGACACGGCCACGCCGATGGAGATCGTGCACGGTGGCAGCCCGCCGTGGCCCAGCCGGACCGGCTGGCCGCCGGCGGGCTTCGCCACCTCGGTCTCCAGCGCCGCGACCGCCCGCCTGATCCGCTCGGCGACCGCCATCGCCTCCCGCGGCTCGGTGGACGGAAGCATGATCGCGATCTCCTCGCCGCCCCACCTGGCGAGCAGATCACCTCGGCGGGTCTCGTCCCGCAACGCGTCGGCGACGGCGACCAGGACCTGGTCACCGCCGAAATGCCCGAGCCTGGTGTTCCACTGTTTGAAGTGGTCGAGGTCGAGCATCAGCACCGCGCTGTGCCGCCGGTCGGCCAGGTCGCGCGCCAGTGCCGCCTCGGCGAGCGGCTCGAATCCGCGCCGGTTGAGCAGACCGGTCAGCGGATCGTGCAGGGCGTCGGCGCTGGCCTGGTCGAGCTGCGCCTCGAGCTGGTCGATCCGGTGCCGCCAGCGCGTCCAGCCGACCACGGCGAGCGCGGCGACCGGCAGCAGCATTCCCCTGGTGAGCACGGTCGTGCAGGCGACCAGCAGCGCGACCGCGAGCGTCTGCACGAACTCGACGTTGGTCGACTGGCCGCCGAACATCCCGGTCGGCGTCCACTCGCGGGTGAGCATGCCGCGCACGACGCCGATGAGCGCGGACTGGACGGCGAAGTAAATCGCGGCGCCGAGCAGTACGCCGATCGCGGCGCGCACCACGAAGTCCCGGTCGAGCACGATGTCGCCGCTGGTGAGCTGGTAGACGCCGAACGCGCGCGCCACCAGGTGCGCGCCGAGCGCCGAGCCGACGATCGCGACGGTGGTGAACGCGAACCGGTGCGGCGGCTTGCGTGCGATCAGGTAGACCTGCCAGCGCAGCGCCGCGATCAGCGCGAGGAACAGCGGCACCGGGAGCGTGACCGCGGCGACCAGGATCCACACACTGGTGTGGCTGACGTGCTCGGTGTTGCGGTGGCCGTGCCGGCGCCGTTCCTCGGCGGGCCGGGTGGCCACCCAGTGGACGAACGCCGCCGCCGTGAGTGCGGCGAAAAGCGCCCACTCACGCAGGCTGGGTACCGCCTCGTCCACCCACACGACGGCGATGAACGCCGCGACGACGGCTTCGATGGCCAGGAAGGCGGCGACCGCGACGGGCCCCATCCGCCACAGCTCCCAGGTCCTGATCCGGTCCAGTAGGCCGCCCCGCTGACGGTTGCTTTGTGGGGGGCTTGCGCCGTCCGCCACAATGTCCGGTGCCGTCCCCTCAGGCGAGGGATCGGTTGATGATGAGAAGTCACCATCCGCCCCGGCTACGGCCGGACCCCCGGCGAGGAGGTGCGCTCGATGCGCGACCGCGAACTGTGACCTCGAAGATTGGTCGGACGTATCGTCGTCCGACCCTCGTGCCGTCGACTCCACTGTGTTAACCCCCGTGCCGAGTCCCTCGTCCCTCTGCACAAAACGCTAAGTCCATGTTCCACCCGCACCGTCGATCGACTTTGAATACACCCGTGTGGAGCAATGGTCGTAACGTTGCGTAGTTTTCTCCTCGTTTGGTCGCGAAAACTGCGGCCAATGTGGCTGGTCACGCGTTGCGGATGGTCACTGGCTTGTCGTCAGTCTGTCGTCAGTCGGCGACGGCAGTATCGCGACGGCTCTCCGTCGAGCAGAGTTGCGGTCGCTGACGGCGGACAAGTGAGGGGGACCGGTGGGCAGTTCGTCCGGTATCGACCGGAGGCCACGGGTCGTGGTGCACACCGACCCCGGGGTCGACGACGCGTTCGCGTTGATCTACCTGGCACTGCACGGCGGCGTCACCATCGAGGCCGTCGGCAGTGTCCACGGAAACCTCGGCGCGCGCGGAGCCGCCGAGAACGCGCTGCGCATCCTCGAGCTGGTCGGCATGGAGGACATCCCGGTCGCCGTCGGCGCCGATCTGCCACTCAACCGTGAGCCGCCCGTCTACAGCGGGCAGATCGTGCACGGCACCGACGGACTCGGCGGTAACGCCGGGCCCGCGGCACGCACAGCGCCGATCCGCGAGTCCGCCGCCGAGCAGCTCGTGCAGATGGTCAGGAAGTTCCCCGGCGAGCTGACCGTGCTCGAACTCGGCCCGCTCACCAACCTCGCGCTGGCGTTGCACCTGGAGCCGGATCTGCCGTCGCTGGTGCGCGACGTCGTCTGGCTCGGCGGCACGATCGAGCGGTTCGGCAACATCACGCCGGACGCGGAGGCGAACACCCACCACGACCCGGAGGCGGCCGAGATCGTGCTCGCCGCCGGCCTTCCGCTGACCGTCGTACCGCTCGACGCGACCAGAGGCGCGTGGGCCGACGACGCGTTCCTCACCGCGCTCGAGGAGAGCCCGAATCCGTTGGCGCACAAGGTGAACAGCTGGCTCGGGCAGTACGTGGAGACCTACACCAAGCTGTCCTCTAAACGCGGCTGCGAGTTGTTCGACCTGCTCGCCGCGTCGGTGCTGACCGACCCCGGGGTGGTGCGGTTGGCCGAGCCGCACGAGGTGACAGTCGAACTCCTCGGGCACGGCAGAGGCCGCACCATGATCGACCGTCGCCCACTGCCGTTCGCGCACACACTGCCCGGCCGCGAACCGGTCACCGTCATCCGGGAGATCGACGCCGAGCCGGTGATGCGCCGAATGCTCGACATGCTCACCGCCCCCATGTCCGAAACTTAACGACCGCTCCATTCACGTTTCGCGTACTTTAGCCCGCTAAAGTCCGGCCCAATGGCCCATGGACTCGGTGAGCGCCTCATCGAGCTTGCGCCGAGCCGGTCACAGGCCGGGCGCTCCCCGCGCTGATGTCCGAAACTTAGCGATCGCTCCATTCATGTTCGGCGTACTTTAGCCCGCTAAAGTCCGGCCTAGCGGCCCATGGATTCGGTGAGCGCCTTGTCGAGTTTGCGTTCCACGTCGGGGGCCTGGTGGCTGAGTTCGTCGTAGATGCGCAGCGCGTGGTCCCAGTCGTGCTGAGCTTCGGCGCGCCGGCCGAGCGCGCGCAGCACGTCGCCGCGCCGGTCGAGCATCTCGGCGGTGTGCCACCGGTCCCCGGTCTCGGAGAACGCGTCGACCGCGCCGTCCAGGTTGTCCAGCGCGCGCTGCCACAGCTCGGGATCGCCACTCCTGCGGTAAACCTTGGCGATCTTGCTGAGGAACACACCGCGGCCGTACAGGCTGCCGAGCCCGTCCACCAGGCGCATCGACTCGGCGAGGATGCCCAGCGCGTCGTCGTGGCGGCCGGCCTCGCCGTGCACGTCGCCGATGATCCCGAGCGCGTAGGCCCGCCCCTCCGGGACGCTCAGCTCATCGAAGATCTCCAGCGCGGCGTCGGCGTACCGGGTCGCCTCGTCGAACTGGCCGCGGTCCAGCGCCAGGAAACCCGAGCCGGCCAGCGTCCACGCCTCACCGAACCGGTCACCGGTCTCGCGGCGGATGCACAGCGCCTGTTCGTAGAGCAGGACGCTGTGGTCGAGGTCGCCGCGCTGGCGAGCCGCCTCGGCGAGGTTCGTGGTGACCCAGCCTTCGCCGGCCCGGTCGCCGGCCGAGCGCGCCGCCTCGAGGGCGATCTCGTGCGAGCGCTCCCACAGTGCCCAGGACCGTCGGATCTGCAGGTAGTCCCAGAGGCAGACGGCGATCTGCCAGGCCTCTGCGTGCATGCCGTGCTCGTGGGCCATCCGCACGATCAGCGGCAGCGTGCCCTGCTCGGCGTCGCCCCAGCGCAGTGCCTCGGCGAACCGGTCGTCGGTGTCGAACGCGAGCGCGGGCACCGTCGGCGGATCGAGATGCAACGGCATGACCCGCCTCGGTGCGAGCGCGACTCCGCTGGAGTGCGTGCTGTGCAGATAGAACAGCACCAGCCGGCGGATCGCCTCGCGCCGCTCGTCGCCGGACATGTCCTCGGTGGCCCGTTCGGCGGCATAGGTGCGCATCAGGTCGTGCAGCCGGAACCGGCCCGGCCTCGCCGGCTCGATCAGATGCCGCTCGGCCAACTCCCGCAGCGCCCGCGCCGCGAGTGCACCGTCCACATCGGACAGTGCGGCCACCGACGCGGCGTCCATGTCCACGCCCGGGTGCAGGCCCAGCGCCCGGAAGACCTTGGCCTCCAACGGTTTCAGCCGCTGATACGACCAGGTGAACACGGCGCGCACGGCGGTCCGGTCGTCGACCGCGAGCCCGTCGAGGCGGTGTTCCTCCCGGTCGAGTTCGGCGACCAGATCGGCCAGCGTGTCACTGGGCCGGGACGCGAGCCGCTCCGCCGCGAGCTGCACGGCCAGCGGCAGCGCTCCGCACAGCTCGATCAGGCGTGCCGCGTCCGCCGGGGCGGCGTCCACCCGCTGCGTGCCGATGATCGCGCGCAGCATCGCCTCGGCTTCGGCCGGCGGCAGCGGCGGGAGCGTGACCCGCTCGGCGCCGTACCGGACGGCCAGCGCCGAGAGTGCGGTCCGGCTCGTCACCACGACCCCACAGCCGCCCTGGCCGGGCAGCAGCGGCTCCACCTGGGACGCCTCGGCCGCGTTGTCCAGAACGATCAGCAGTCGACGGTCGGCGAGCTGGGTGCGGTACAGCGCCGACATCTGGCTCACGTCGCTCGGTGTGTCCTGAATACCCAGCGCGGTGAGGAACCCCTCCAGCACGGGCCCCGGCCGCAGCGGCTGATCCTGGTCCGGCGCGTAACCGCGAAGGTCGACGTAGAGCTGGCCGTCCGAGTAGCGACGGGCAGCCGCGTGCGCCCAGTGCACGGCGAGCGTCGTCTTGCCGGTGCCCGGTGCGCCGTCGATGACCACGATGGGCGTCTCAGCGCCGGTCATCGCGGACTCGATGGCCTCCAGCGCCTCCGCGCGTCCGACGAACCTCGGCGTATCGGGCGGAAGCTGCAGCGGGCGCGCGCCGAGCATGGTGGCCCGCCACAGGCCTTCCAGCTCGGGACGGGTGCCCAACGCCTCGTCACAGAGCCGCGCCAACTCCAGCGTCGGACGGCGGGTGCCCTTCTCCACGTGGCCGAGCTGCCCGGGGTGGAACGGCACCTTCTCGGCCAGGGAACGCAACGTCTCGCCGGCGTCCGTGCGCAGCCGCTTGAGCCGTGCGCCGAACACGACCGCACCGCTGTCGCCCTTGGCCATGCACGCCCCTGCTCTGTGCTGGTTCCCGCCGCCCTCTTATATGTACACGGCTGCTCGCTGTCAGTACTCACCTGTTCGGGGTATCCGTACGTATCAGGCGAGTACCGAGCCGTGTTCCACGAGGCCGGACGGTACCGACGCGCACCTCCCCCATGAGAGGCACCCGGTCACAGGCACTGTCCACAGTGGACGAATCACTATTCGGCTGTGTGATAGTTCCGCCAGAATTCCACCTCCCCAAGAACCCTCAGACCTTTGCCGTCGAATACCAGAAAACCCTTTGGCCGCAACACATCCACGCGCTTGCCGTCCTCGAGCACCCCGACCCGCACACCGCCACACCGCTGCACAGAGAACCGCACTCTCGAGCCGACGTGACCGGCCTGCCGTAACGACTCCACCCAGGCCACCATCGTGCCGAGCGCGCCGGGATCGCCGTACCGCGCGGCGCGAACCGGCTCCGGCCACGGGAGATACATCCGCACCGACGAGCGCCACTCGTCCGACCTCACGACCTCCTCGCCACCCTGGCGCTGCCGAGGCACCTCTACCTGATCAGCCCGGACCGACTCACGCGTACTCCACTCCCCTGCCACCCGACCACCCTAACACAAGATTCGAACACATGTTCGAGCTGTGCATGGTCCGGCGCTACCGACACGCGCCCAGTTCGCCCGCACGTTGATGCCCCGCCGTCGTACGGCCAGGTCGCGAAGGCCATCGTGTGCAGCAGCCAGTCCGGAGCACTTGCCCCGCTCTCAAACCTCGGATCCAGGAAGGCGAAGCTCTGCGGCCCGTCGGCGCCCTTGAACTCGATTTCGTCGTCCGCGTCCGCCGCCTGGGTCGGGCTCGCCTGCAACGCGACGCATGCGAGCGGCACGTCCTCGCCGGTGACCGGCACCGCGACGATTGCTGCGAAACTAGGAGGACTTGCAGTGTCCAGCGCTCACGGCCGAGTTGGGACAGACTCGCTCAGTTGCTCAGCCGGCTGTCGTCGCAGGTCAGGGAATCCTCACAGCATCTGATCGACATGGCGCCGGCGGGAAGAATTCCTACGGCGGCATGGACGCTCTACGCGGACCAACTTGGACGATTCCGCTCAACTGATCCGCCGATACGCCCCCGAGGACGGGGAAATGTGGTCGTCAAAGACCAGTCCCAGCGACGACGACCACGTGTAGCCGGCCGGCAGAACCCGAACCGTCGGCTATCGCCGTACCGGCGGCGGATCCGGCGGCAGGTCGGGCGGCGAGCCCGGTTCCGGCTCGGGGCTCGGCTCGTCCGGCATGGGCCGTTGCGGTCCCGGCTCGGTCGGCGGGATCGGGTCCGGTTCGGGCGGCATCGGTCGCTCGGGTGCGGGTGGCGCGGTCATGCGCACGGTCGACTCCTCTCGACGCCTCGCTGGGTACCCGTCCCGCGAGCGATAAACCACCCGTGGACAGAAAGAGGAGGCGGTCAGCGAGATTTGCCGACCGCCTCCCTTTTCAGAGCTAATCAGGAATCGATTTCCTTCTTGAGGTCCGCATAGCCTCCGAGAACGTCGCTGTACACACCGAACTTCTTCGGCTGCGCGCAACCCTCGCCCCAGGACACGACTCCGATCAGTTTGCCGCCGGCGACCAGCGGACCGCCGGAGTCACCCTGACACGAGTCCTTGCCGCCCTCGTCGAGGCCGGCGCACACCATGGTCGCGCCGTCGACCGCGTCCGGGTAGGCCTTCGTGCAGTTCTCGTCACTGCGCACCGGCACACCGACCTTCATCAGCGTGTCGGAACTCTGGCCGCCCTGGCTGGTCGCGCCCCAGCCCAGCGTGGTGGACTCGGTGCCCTCCTTGTAGAGGTCCTTGTCCGCGGCGTCGGCGCCGGCCAGCGCGAGCGGCGCGGCCGGGGTCTCGCCCTCGAGAGTCAGCACGGCGTAGTCGTGAGCGAACTGCACCGGCTTGTTGAACTCGGGGTGTGTCCAGATCTTGGTGACCTTGTTGACCTGGCCGTCGGTGCCACTGAGCTTGGTGCGGCCGGTCTGGACCTGGATGTCGGCCGGCTTGGAGCCCTCGACGCAGTGCGCGGCGGTGACCACCTTGTTCTTGGCGACCACGCTGCCGCCGCAGAACTGCTGACCGTCCGGCGTCAGCAGTGCGGCGACATACGGGTTCTCCTGAATCGTCGTCTCCTCACCGCCGACGATGAACGGCCGGACCCCGCCGGGCTGATCCGCACTGGCGGCCGAAATCGCCGTGACACCGACCACCGCGATTGTGGCGCCGATTACCGCGATTCGACCGAGAACACGCTTCTTCGCCATCCCTCTGTCTCCATTTCTCAGCAGGGTTCCGGCCCGGGTCACCGGAGCGTATGACCCTGTCTAACGGAAGTCGCCGGGGTGGCACCACGGCCTATCGTAGGGAATCTGATCACCCGTCACCGGGTCATGACAATGATGTCGTTGGTCAGTTTGCGTACCGGGAGTCCGGTCTCCTCCTGCAATTGTTCGACGCCGAACGTGTACCATTCCTGCTCCAATTGCAGCCGGCGCACGACCTTTCCCTCGCGGGCCACCGTGAAGGTGGACGCATAACGCATGAGGTCCGAGCCGATCGGCTCGCCGCGCATCCAGACGTCGTATTCCTGATCGCCGAGACTCCGCCGCGCGATTCGTGCCGGCGCCATTCGCTGCACGGTCGCCAGTGCCATCAACTCGAGCACGATCGGCGCTCCTGGCGGGAGCCGGTCGAGCAGTTTCGACCACAGCGTCCGCCGGGCCGACTCATCGAGGTAGCCGATCATCCCGAAGCCGACGACCGCGCAGATGCGGTCCGGCAGGTCGACGTCCTGGGCCTTGTGCGGCAGCACGGTGACCCGCCCGGACAGATGCCGATTGTGCACAACTCTGCTGGTCAGGGCGATGCGCATGGCCGGAGACGGTTCGGTGGCGATGACCTTCGCGTCGGGCAGCGCCTCGGCCAGCACCTGGGTGGCCTGCCCCGTGCCGGCCCCCATGTCCAATGCCGGCCCCACGCTGGGATCGACGTCGGCCAACGCCTTGGTGAGCACCTCGGTGGCGACATGGTCCCAGTGCGGCTGGGACAGCAAATCGTAGAACTCGGCGACGTGCAGATAGGCGTCGGTCGAATCTTCGATCATGTGATTTCTCCGCTCTCCGTTTCATTGTGAGCACGCAGTTCGCGCCGCACCAATTCGACGACGTTTTCTCGTGCCGGCACCAGAAAGAAATGGTCACCAGCGAACACCACGACCTCGAACCGGTCACCGGCGACCGTTTTCCAGCCGAGCGCCTCGTCCTCGGTCACCTCCGGGTCGACGTCGCCGCGCAGCACGGTCACCGGGTGGTCCAGCGGCGGGCCGATCGTGGGCAGGTAGGTCTCGATCAGCCGGTAGTCGTTGCGCACCACCGGAACGATCAGGTCGCGCAGCTCGCGCTGCTTGAGCACCTCGCCCGCGGTGCCGCCCAGCCGGCCGATCTCCGCGCAGATGCCGTCCTCGTCGCGCAGGTGCACGTCACCGCCTCTGGCCAGGTGCGGTGCCTCGCGCGCGGAGGCGAACAGGTGCACCGGCCGGCGCGCACCCCGATCGCGCAGCGCGACAGCGGTCTCGTAGGCCACCGCCGCGCCCATGCTGTGTCCGAAGAACGCGAACGGCAGGTCGTCCAGCGCGATGACGGCGTCCACGATCTCGGCGATCAGGTCGTCCATTCGGTGCACCAACGGATCGCGCATCCGGTTCTCCCGGCCCGGGTACTGCACGGCGTGTGTCTCAATGTCGGCCGGCAGCAGCTCCGGCCAGGTGCGGAAGCTGCTCGCCGAACCGCCGGCGTGCGGGAAGCAGAACAGTCGCAGCCGTGCGCCCGGACGACGCTCGTAGCAGCGCAGGGTCATGCGATCTCCAATTCGTTGGCCGGCAACGGTTTCGGCGGTGCCGGGCGCACCACCTCGGGCGGGCCGAGTTCGCGGGTGAGATCGGCCCACGCCGTGCACACGCTCAACTGGTACTGCTCGACGCGCCGCGACTCGGCGCCCGGCCGGCCGATCTGAGCGGTCAACTCGGTCAACGCGTGCGCCACCGCGTCCGGCCACTCGCGGTCCAGCAGCTCGGCGAAGGTGGCCGGCGCGGGGGCGAGCACGGTGGTGCTGGCCAGGTCGCCGTCCGCACCGATCGCGTCGCCGTCGAGAACCAGATCACCGTCGACACGCGGCACGTGCAGCCGAGGCGTCCACAGCACCGGGCCGTGCGTGTCGGCCAGCGTGAGCACGCCGCCGTCGGTGCCGATCGCCATGCGGTGCAACAGATGCGCGTGGTTGTCCGGGTCATCGGGGTGCAACTGGTTCTGCACCCGTGCGGTCAACGGGACGCCGCCGATCGTGCCGGTCACCACGCTGAACGGCGAGCCCGCTGACGCGGTGAACGACCACGGCCGCAGTCCGCCGAGCGCCCGGCCGAGCAGGTCGACCAACGGATAGCTGACCGACACCGCGCACGCCGCGTCCACAAAGGACACTTCGCGCAGGCTCGCCAGTGTGCGCGCGGCGGCCAGAAACCGTTGCACCACAGGCAGATGCGGGTGGAACGCGTTGACCCGGTACAGCACGCCGGCCCGCCGCGCCGCCCGCAGGCAGCCGGCCACCTCGTCCGCGTGCACCGGCTGTTCCTGCAACACGTGCACGCCACGAGCGAGCAGCTCCTCCGCCAGCGCGGTGCCCTGCCCGCCGAGCAACCCCGACCGGACCACCACGCACGCGATGTCCACATCGGACGGAAGATCGGCCACCGAGGTGTACAGCGGCACGTCGTACCGGCGCGCGACCTCGACCGACCGGGCGCTACCGGTCGCCAGCACGCCGGCCAACTCCATGCCGGATCGCCGCACCCCCTTGAGGTAGATCCGCCCGAATCCGGTGCCACACACCACAACCCGCGTCACAGGGCCCCCACTTCGACCTCCTCGTCGGCGGCACTCGTGGTGTCGATGGACTCCAGCGCCAGCACCGACGGCAGCCCGCGGATCCGGGTCACCGTGTCGGCAGGGTCGAGCGCCTCGGCCGCCATGTGCACGCCGGGCGGCACCTCACCGGCCAGCAGCGCGCGCACAGCCAGCGCGCCGACCGCCCCGGTGACCTGGAACGTGTCGTCGCAGCGCAGCACACCGGTGAGCCTGGTCGGCCGCCCGTTGGCCCGGCCGTGCATCCAGTACGCCATCACGTAGTACGACTCGCGGCCGCCGACGTCCAGCTCGCAGGCCCGCATCAGCTCACGCGCGGACGCCTCCAGCGCCTCCGGATCGTCCGGCGAGCCACCGCGCAGCCGGTTCAGCGCGGTGCGCATGTGGTCGCCGATGAACACGTTGTACCAATCCAGCTCGACGAGCCCGAGGTTCGCCGCGAGCCGTTCGGCCTCCGAACTGAGGAACGGCTGCGCGGTGAGCCGGTCCGGGAAGAACGGCACCTCGATGTCCTCGGCCACCCGCAGCCGGTGCTCCTGGCGGCGGCCGTCCCGCCACGCGGCGAGCCCGGCGCCGGAGGAGCCCCACACCGCGCCGTCCCCGATGGACAGCACCAGATCGGCGGCCGACCCGACGGTGGCCTCCTCGATTCCGCCGACGTACGCGGACAGCCCGACCGGATCACCGAGCCCTTGTGACACCAGCCAGCGCGGGATCAGCGTGGACAACCCGGGGTAGATCCCGGCGGACAACACCGCGGCACGCCCATCGGCTTCCGGGTTGAGCGCGACGAGTTGCCCGTACACCGGGTCGTAGCCGGACACGTCGGCGAAGTCGGCGCCGGCCGCCCACGCCGCGCGGGCGATCCGGTCGCCGATCGTGTACGACGGGCCGGCGCAGCTCAGCACGACCGTGCAGCCGGCGCAGAACTCGGCGAGTGCGGCCGGGTCCTCCAGGTCGACCGCCACCACGGAGCCGCCGAACTCGTCGGCGATCTCCTGGACGGCGTCCGGCCGTCGTCCGCCGAGGCGCAGCACGGGTGTCGGCTCGCCGAAGAACGTCGGGTCGGTCAGCGCGCGCACCGCCTCCCGGCCGGCGGCTCCGGTCGCTCCGATGACACCAACGATCGATTCGTTCACTTCGGCTCCTGGGTGAGGATCGTGCCGACGGTGTCGACGTGCGGGGGTGCCAGGCAGCTGAAGTGGTCACCCTGAATGTCCACAATGGACGGTTCGTCGACGCACAGCCGCTGCCAGAACGTGGTCGACTCGTCGTCGCGGGTCGGCAGCAGCCGGGCGTGCCCGGAGTCGCGCAGCAGCGTCACCGGGCCGACGTACGGCTCCGGCGCGTACCGGGCGAGTGCGGACAGGTTGTGCCGGAACATCCGGTAGCTGGTGCGCAGATACTCACCGTCGACCGGGAAGCGGCCGGCGGGCAGGCTCGCCACGATCGCCTCCAGCCGCTCGTCGTGCGGCTGTTTCGCCAACTTGCGGAACGCCGCCGCCAGTTCGGCGAACTCGCCGTCCAGTTCGCCGAGCGCGCCGTCGGGCACCCGGCCCGGGGTCTTGGCCAGCACGGCGCGCATGGCGGACCGGAATTCCGCCTCGTCGGTCGGGAACCCGACCGCGGCGAGATCGGCGCCCAGGATCCTGGCGAACGCGTAATCGGCGGCCAGATCGTCCTCGACCTCGTAGGGCACCCGGTAGGAGCTGACCGCGGTCAGGCTCGCGACCTGGGCGCCCGCCTCGGTGAGCACCCGCGCGATCTCGGTGGCCAGGAAGCCGCCGAGGCAGTACCCGACTAGGTGCACGGTGTCCACGCCCGCGTCCAGCAGCCGCCGCGCGTAGTCCTCGGCGAGCCGCTTGATCAACTCGTCGGTGTCGATGCCCAGGTAGTGCTCCGGCCGCCGCGCCTCGATGCCGAGCAGCCGCACGGGCCGTTCGGACAGCGCGCCGATCAGGTGCCGGTACGGCGCGAGCGTGCCAGTGCCCTCGTGCACCAGCACCATCGCCGGACCGCTCCCCTCGGCCAGTGTCACCAGCGGCGACTGCTCGACGGCTTCGCTGGCACCCGGCACGGTGCGCAGGTAGGCGGCGAGCGCCGCGACCGTCGGGCGGCGCAGCACCTGGCCGAGCAGCAGCCCGAAGTCGATGCCCTCGGCCGTGGGTTCCCGCTCCAGCAGTTGCCCGATCAGCCGGGCCAGCAGCAGCGAGTCGCCGCCGACGGCGAAGAAGTCGTCGTCCCGGCCCAGGTTGGGGTGGCCGAGCACGTCCGACCAGATCGCGACCAGCCTCCGCTCCAGCTCGTCGGTGGGCGCGACGGCCGGACGGGACCGCTCCTCGCCGCGCTTCGGCAGCAGCGCGCGCAGCCGCGGCCGGTCGAGCTTTCCATTGGCGGACAACGGAAACTCGTCGACCAGCTGCAGGTGCGCGGGCAGCATGTACTCGGGCAGCCGGCTCGCCGCGTGCGCGGTGATCTCGGCGACGGTGACCGGCTGGCGGTCGAGTTTGAACCGGGCCAGGAACACGTGCTGGCGGCCCAGCGACACCTCCGCGTCGGTCGCGTCCACGCCGACCTCGATCGAGGCGCCCGCGTCCTCGAGCAAGTGGCGCCACTGCTCGTCGGTGAGCAGCGTCTGGTCGGTGGTGTGCCGCAGATCGGTGAACCCGGACAGCTCGCCCTGGAACTCCATGGACACCATCAGCGGCAGGTTCTCGCCGGTGCCCTCGATGAACGCGAGCCACCCGCCGGGGGCCAGCAGCGAACGCAGCCGCTCCAGTGCCTCGGGCGCGTTCTTGGCCAGGTGCAAGGCGTTTCCGCTGACGATCACGTCGAACGAGTTGGGCAGGTAGCCCTGCACGAGCGGGTCCGCGTTGAGGTCGTAGATGCCGTAGCTGACCCACGGGTACTCGGCGAAGGTCTGCCGCGCCTCGCTCAGGAAGAACTGCGTCACGTCGGTGAACAGGTAGTCCACGTCGTACCCGGCGAGCGCGGGGATCAGCGCGCTGCTGGTGCCGGCGACACCCGCGCCGATCTCCAGCACCCGCAGCGAGCCGCGCTCGGCGGCGATCGCGCGGACCGACTCGGCCAGCACGCGGTTGAGGTGCTGGTTGACCGGGTTGTCCCGGAACGCGGCCTGCGCGGTGTCCAGGTTCTGCCCGGGGAACAGCAGCTCCAGCGGGCTCTGCTCGTCGCGCAGCAGCTCCGGCAGGTGCTCGGCGCAGCCACGCAGGTACTGCACCAGCTCCCAGCCGTAGGCCTGCCGCTGGACGGTGTCCTCCAGTTCGGCCAGCTTTTCCCGCAGCGGGGCCGAATCGCCAAGGTCGCGATACTGATCGCCGTCGGTCCGCAGCATGCCGGCGGTGGTGAGCGCGTTCAGCCAGCGCCGCAGCAGACGGTGGTGCCGCGTGGCCGCACCGGTCGCGGACGCGATGTCGTCGAACGAGTGCGCCTGATCGGCGAACAGGCCGGCACCGCGCAACGTGGCCGCCATGGCCAGCAGCGCCACCTCGTCGGCCGCGCGCACGAAGGTCACCAGGTCGTCGGCCGGCACGTCGAGACCACGTGCCGCCGTGGTGGCGGCAGCCGCCCGCACGGCGCTCGCCACACCGTCGCCGTCCGCGTCACCCGCCGGACGGCCGGCCGCCCTGGCGAACGCCACGATCCGACGGCGCATCGGCTTGTCGCCGTCGACCAGTGCGACGGCGGAGGCGACCGCGGGGTGTGCGGCGAGCGCGCTCTCCACCTCGGCCAGCTCGATCCGGTGGCCGCGGATCTTCACCTGGTCGTCGATCCGGCCGAGGAACTCGATCTCGCCGTTCGGCAGCCGGCGGCCGTAGTCTCCGGTGCGGTAGAGGCGCTCGCCAGTCGACGGATGGGTCGGAAACCGTTGTGCGGTGCGCTCTTCGTCGCCGAGGTAGCCAATCGCCAGGCCCGCGCCGCCGATGTACAACTCGCCGGCCACCCAGTCCGGGCGGGTGCGCAGCGCGTCGTCCAGCACGTGCCACGTCTGGTTGGTCAACGGCGCGCCATAGGGGATCGAGTGCCACGCCTCGGGAATCTCGCCGATGTCGTGGTGGATCGACCAGATCGACGCCTCGGTCGCACCGCCCAGTCCGACCATCTGCATCAGCGGCACCTGGGCGCGGATCGCGGTCGGCAGTGCGACCGGAATCCAGTCGCCGGACAGCAGTCCGAGCCGCAGCGTGAACAGCTCCACGCCGGGGCTGGTCGCCAGAAAGTCTTGCAGCATCTGCAATTGCGTGGGCACCGAGTTCCAGATGCTCACGCCGTTCTCGGCGATCAGGTCGGCCCAGTGCGACGGGTCGGCGGTGCGCTCCGGGTCGGGCAGCACGACGCAGCCGCCGACCGCGAGCAGGCCGAAGATGTCGTACACGGACAGGTCGAATCCGAGTTCGGCGAGCCCGAGCACCCGGTCGCTGCGGTTCACGCCGTAGCGGGAGTTGATGTCGCGCACGGTGTTCAGCGCGGCGCGGTGGCTGATCAGCACGCCCTTCGGCGTGCCGGTCGAGCCGGAGGTGTAGATCGCGTACGCGGGACCGTCCGGCGCCACGGCCATCGGCTCGACCGGGGCGCTGGCCGGGAGGGCACCGATGTCAAGTGGCACAACGGTTTCCGGCCAGGTGCCGCCTGTGGTGATCACCGTGCGCACGGCGGCGTCGGCCAGGATCGTGTCCCGGCGCACGGGCGGCGCGTCCGGGTCGATCGGCAGGTACGCGCCGCCGGCGAGCAGCACGCCGAGCACGGCGGCGATCTGCTCGGGGCTCTTCGGCAGCGCGACGGCGACCAGCTCGCCGGCGGCCACCTCGCGCTCGCGCAACGCGGCGGCCACCGCGTTGGCCGAGTCGATCAGCTCGCGGTAGCTGACCGTGCGGTCCTCGGTCACCACGGCCGGGCGGGTGGGGGCGGCCTCGGCGGCGGCGACCACCGCGTCGTGCAGCAACCCGTCCGGCAGCGGGGCGGTTGTGTCACGGAGTTCCACGGCGGGCAACGCCACCGGGTGCGCCGCCGTCCACGACTCGCCCTCGCTGAGCGACAGCAGCAGCCCTTCGAACGCGGCGAACGCCTCGGCGATCATGCCGCTCGGGAACACGCCGTCCCGCACGTCCCAGTTGACCAGCAGCGCGCCCTGCCACTCCATCGCCTGACAGTCGATCCACACCTGCGGGGTCTGGCTCAGGCCGCCGATCGGTTGCCCGGCAAGCAAACCGTCCGGTGCGGCAGCCTCGGCGGCACCGATCGTGCTGGTGTAGACCACCGGCATCAGCGCCTCGGTGCGCCCTCGGCGGCGGGCCAGCTCGCGCAGTACCTCCACGCCGGAGAACGCGCGGTGATCGAGGTCGGTCAGCAGCTGCCCGTGCACGTCGCGGGCCCGCGCGGTGAAGTCGGCGGTGGAGTCGTTCGGGGACTGGTCGACCGCCAGCAGGTTGACCGAGGTGAAGTCGCCGACCAGCCGGTCCACCCCAGGGTGCAGCGGCTCGCGGTTGAGCACGGTCAGGTTGAGCGTGAACCTCGGCGTGCGGCTCCAGGCGCCGATCACCTCGGCGTAGGCGGCCAGCACGGCGGCCGACGCGGTGACACCGGCCTCGGCCGCGCGCTGGCGCAGCCGCTCCCAGCGCGCCGGGTCGAGGGTGACCTGATGGCGGGTGAACCGCGCCTTGCCGGTGTTCTCCCGGTGGGTGCCGTCGTCCAGCACACGGTCGGCCAGCGGCAGTTCGGGCGCGGGCGGCAGCTCGTCCACCCGGCCGAGCCAGTACTCGCGATCGCGCTCGTAGCCGCCCTGCGCGCCGGGCTGGGTGCGGGCCCGGTGCGCGCGCACGTAGTCCCGGAAGGTCAACTCCAGCGCGGGCAACTCGTGCGCCGGATCGCGGTAGAGCGTGTCCAGCTCGCGCAGCAGCAGTTGCACGCTCTGGTAGTCGGCGATCAGCAAATCGATCGACAGGTGCAGCAGATCGCCGTCGTCGGTGCGGGTGACCGCCAGCTCGTACAGCGGCCACGCGTCGGCCGGGTACACCCGGTGCGCGAGATCGGCCCTGATCTCCGCGAGTGAGCTGTCCGCGTCCTGCCCGCGCAGGTCGGTGACGCGCAGCGGCCGGCGCTCGACCTCGGGCAACACCTGCTGGTAGCCGTCCGGGTGGATCACCGCGCGCAGCATGTCGTGCCGCTGGATCAGCGCCCACCACGCCGCGTCCAGCCGCTCGGTGTCCACTGTGGACACACCGAGTTCGAGGTAGCCGTGGCAGGCCACGCCGCCGTAGTCGAAGCCGTCGTTGCGGCCGAGCAGGTACGCGGACTGGATGTCGGTCAACGGGAACGGGTCGTGCCGCTCCTCGGGTGCCGGCCGCACGGTCGGCTCCGCCTCGATGGCCGCCAGGTGATTCAGAATCGCGGCCTTGCGCGCACGCAGCTCCGCCACGCGCTCGGGAGTCATCACGCCCTTGGGAGCGCGGAAGCGCAGTTGTCCGTCCTCGGTCCACAGCCGGACGCCGATGCCGTCCAACTCGGCGATCAGCCGGGGGATTTCTGGCGAGCTGGTGCTCATACCACGCCTTCCTCGTCGTTCTCGGATTCGTGTCGGATGACTTCAGCGGCGAACTCGGCGAGCGTCGCGCCGGCGAGCAGGGCGCGCAGTGGCGGCCGGACGCCGTACTCGGTGCGCACGTCGGCGAGTACGCGCATGGCGAGCAGCGAGTCGCCGCCGAGCAACAGGAACTCGTCGGATCTGGCGACGGCCGGCACGTCCAGCGCGTCGGCCCACAGTTCGGCGAGCCGGGTCTCCACCGGTCCGCGCGGCGGCTCGGCTGGTTGATCAGGGCGCACGCCGTCGGCCAGCCGGCAGAGCGCCGCCCGGTCGACCTTGCCGTTCGCGGTGAGCGGGAACTCGGTGAGAACCGTGTAGCCAGAAGGGATCGCGTAGTCGGGCAGCCGATCGCGCAGTGACTCCGTCAGGTCGGGCAGCTCGCCGGTTCTGGTGAGCAGGAACGCGTGCAGCCGCCGCCGGGTGCGCTCGCCGGTGGCCACCGCCATCGCCGACTCGACGTCCGGGTGCGCGTCCAGTGCGGCCTGGATCTCGCCCAACTCGATGCGGTGGCCGCGGATCTTGACCTGGTGGTCGGCCCGGCCGAGGAACTCCAGCGTGCCGTCCGGCCAGTACCGGCCGAGATCGCCGGTGCGGTACCAGCGCGCGCCGTCGCGGTGCGTGAACCGGTCGACGGTGGTCGCCTCGTCGCCGCGATATCCCTTGGCCAGTCCGACTCCGCCGATCCACAGCTCGCCGGACACCCAGTCCGGGCAGTCCCGGCCGCGCACGTCGACCACCCGGTAACACTGGTTGCGCAACGGGAAGCCGTACGGGATCGAGGACCACTCGGCGGGGACTTCGTCGACCTCGACCGCGTTGGACCAGATCGCCGCTTCGGTCGCGCCGCCGAGAGCGACCAAGGTGGCGTCCGGCGCGGCCTCGGCGAGCCGGCCCGGCAGATCCAGGCCGACCCAGTCGCCGGACACCAGTGCCAGCCGCAGACTCGCCGGGACGGTGCCCGCTCCGAGCAGAAGATCGAGCAGTGCCGGCACCGAATTCCAGATGGTCACATCATGTGTCGTGACCAGCTCCAGCCAACATGTGACGTCGCGCCGCTCGTCCTCGGTGACCAGAACAACCGTTCCGCCGACGGACAGCAGGCCGAAGATGTCGTACACGGACAGGTCGAAGTCCAACGCGGACACGGCGAGCACCCGGTCGTCCGGGCCGACGCCGAACCGCTCGTCGATGTCCTCGATCGTGTTGATCGCGGCCCGATGTGACACCTCGACACCCTTGGGCTCGCCGGTCGACCCGGACGTGAAGATCACGTACGCGGTGGCATCGGGCGGCTGCGGGACCGGGTGCGGCAGCGGCTCGGCGGTGGCACTCGGCGCCAGGTCGTCCAGCTCGAACCGGACACCCGCACTCGCGTAGATCTTCTCCCGCCGTGCGCGCGGCGCGTCCACGCCGACCGGGACGTAGACCGCACCGGCGGCCAGGATGCCGAGTACGGCGACCACCTGATCCGGTCCCTTGGGGAGTCGGACGGCGACCGGCTCGCCCACGCCGCAGAAGCGTTCAGTCAGCCAGCCGGCGACGCGCAGCGCTGCCTCGGCCAGCTCGCCGTAGCTCATCTGACCGCCGCTCCAACGCAGTGCAACCCGCTCGGGGTCGGCGGCGAAGAACGCCTCGTGCAGCAGCCGACCGGACTCGGGTGCCTCGGTGGCGTTGACCTCGCGGCGCACCGCGCGCTGGTCGTCCGGCACGAGATCAGGCAGCGGCTCCGACCAGTCCTCGTCGCACAGGTGACGCAGGATCCCTTGGTAGGCAACGAACATCGCATCCAGCACGCCGTCCGGGAACAGCTCCTCCACCGCGTCCCAGGTCAGCAGCAGCTCGCCCGCGTACTCCATGACCTGGTGGTCCAGCCACACCTGCGCGGTCTGGGACAGCCCGTCCACGATGCGCGGGAACTCGTCCGGCAGGTCGGCCAGCAGCCCGTCGTTCACGCCCAGCGCGCTGGTGAACACGACCGGCATCGCGCCGTCCGACGGCCCGCCCGCGCGGGCGATCTCGCGCTGCACCCACACGGCGGACGCGGCCCGGTGCTCCAGCGCGGCGGCCATCCTGGCCTGCACCCGACGCGCCGAGTCCAGCCAGCTCTCGCCGGCCACCGGCTCGTGCGGCACGAGCAGCAGCGAAGTGAAGTCGCCGAGAATGTGGTCGATGTCGGGGTGCGCGGCCGGCCGGTCGAACAGCGTGAGGTTCACGGTCAGCGCGTCGCCGCCGCTCCAGGCGGACAGCACCTCGGCGTAGGCGGTCAGCAACACCATCGACGGGGTGAGCCCGTGCGAGCGGGCCCGCTCGCGCAGCGACTGCCACTCCTCGACGGACAGCCGGGTCTCCCGGCGGGTGAACCGCGGCCGGCCGACCGTGGACGGATCGCGGGCGAGCGGCAGGCGCGGCGCGGGCGGCAGCTCGGGGATCCGCTCCAGCCAGTACCGGCGGGCCGGCTCGGCGTCCGGCGCGCCCCGCAGGCCGGTGACGGTGTCGCGGAACGAGACGCCGACGGCGGGCAACTCGGCTTCCGGCTCCCGGTACAGCCGCGCCAACTCGGCGAACACGATCAGCATGCTCAGCCCGTCGAGCACGATGTTCTCCATGCTCAGACCAAGCCGCACGCCACCCGGGTAGCGCACCGCGTGCACCTCGAACAGCGGCCAGCGGCTCAGGTCGATCGTGCGGTCGGCCAACTCGGCGCGCAGGATCGCGCTGGCCTCGTGCGCGCCGGCGGCGGTGGCGACCGGGATCCGCGTCGCCGGCACCTCGGCCAGAATCCGTTGTGTGCCATCGTTTTCGATGACCGCGCGCAACATCGGGTGCCGGGCGATGAGCGTGTCGCAGGCTCGTTCGAGGCGCGCGATGTCGAGATCCTCGCCGTCCAGCTCGAAGAAGCACCGCGCGCTGACGCCGCCGAGGGTGAACCCGTCCTGCCGGCCGACCCAGTAGGCGCGCTGCACCTCGGTGAGCGGGAACGGCTCGTGCCGTCGCTCGGGGTCTGCGACCACGGTCAGCTCGTACTTCCCGGCGGTGCCCACCGTGAGGGTGGCCGCGAAGTCGGCGAGCACCGGCCGGGCGAACAGCTCGCCGATCGTCGCGCCGGCCACGCCAGCCTCGGCCAGTCGGGTGATCAACCGAGTCGCGGTCAGACTGTCCCCGCCGAGCGCGAAAAAGTCGGCCCGCCGGTCGACGACGGGCACGCCGAGCAACTCGGCGAGCAGATCGGCGACGATCCGCTCGACGCCATCGGCCGGCTGCTCGGACTCGGTGCTCACGTCTGGTGTGTCCAGCAGCCCGTGCACGGTCTTGCGGTCGACCTTGCCGTTCGCGGTCAGCGGCAGTGCGGGCAGCAGGACGTAGCGATCGGGCAGCATGTGCGCGGGCAGCCGGCCGGCGGTCCAGGTACGCAGATCGAGTACCTCGGCTTGCTCGGCCGTGAGCGTCACGATCGAGGTGCCGTGGGCGCTCGCCCGCAGGCCGGCGGCGGCCAGGACGGCGATCCACGCGTCGGCGTCGAGCGGCTCGGATTCGTTGTGCCGCAACAGGTCCACCACGATCGACGGCAGCACGGGCGGCGCGGTGTGCTCGATCGTGTAGAGCCGGCCGCCGGGGGTGAGCAGCGCGGCGGCGAGCGTGGCGCCGTGTGTCGGATCGGGGTAGCGGTGCAGCGCGCCCGCGGCGATCACCACGTCGAACGCCTGCCACAGGTCCTCGGGCAGCGCGTCGCCAGGCAGGTGCCGGTAGTCCACGCGATCACCCAGCCGATCGCGGGCGCTGGTGAGCATGGCGGCCGAGGAGTCCAGCAGCGTGTACTCGGTGCCGTCCGGCAGCACGTCGAGCACGCGTCGGGCGGTGTGGCCGCCGCGCGCGCCCAGCTCGGCGACGCGGAGACCGGCCGGGATGTCGGCGGCAACGGCGTCCAGCGCGACGGCGGCGGCCGGGTGGTTGGCGAACTGCGCGTCGGGGGCGAGGACAGGATCGTCGAGCAGGGTCAACGGGCTGGTGTCGCCGCGCAGGATCGCGGGCAGCCGGTGCAGGATCCGCTCGATCACCTCGGCGTGCCGGGTGTCCACGGGCGGCACGGTGCCGCCGTGCCGGGCCACGAAGTCGGCCCACCGGTCCCGGACGTCGTGGAACTCTTGTGCGACAACGGTTTCGTCGAGCAGGCGGCGCATCAGTGCGACGGTCAGCGCGATCTCCTGCGGGTCACCCTCGGGTGCGGCGCTCGCCGTCGGGAGATCGACGGGGTCGTGCGCCGGGACGACGGCGGTGGCGAGTCGGGTGCCGTGCACGGTGGTCACCGCGTGCCGGATGCCCGGGTGCGCCTCGACGGCGGAGTCGATCTCGCCGAGTTCGATGCGGTGGCCGCGGATCTTCACCTGGTGATCGGTGCGCCCCAGGAACTCCAGCGTGCCGTCCGGCCAGTACCGGCCGAGATCACCGGTCCGATACCACCGTTCTCCGTTGTGCCACACGAACTTCGCGGCGGTGGTCTCCGGATCGCCCCGGTACCCGGAGGCGAGGCTGGCGCCGCCGATCCACAGCTCGCCGGGCACCCAGTCCGGGCAGTCCCGGCCGGACGGATCGACCACCCGGTACCGCTGTCGGGCCAGCGGCGCGCCGTACGGGATCGAGGACCACTCGGGTGGCACAACCGTTGGCACCGCACAGAAGTTGGACCAGATTCCGGCCTCGGTGGCACCGCCCAAGGCGATCAGCGTGCCACCCGACGAGGTTTCAGCCAATCGGGGTGCCAGATCGAGCCCCACCCAGTCACCCGACACCAACGCCAGCCGCAGCCCGTCGAGCTGTTCCGACGATCCCGCTGTGAGCAGCATGTCCAGCAACGCCGGCACGGTATTCCAGATGGTCACATCATGTGATGCGACCAGATCCGCCCACCGTGCGGCATCCCGCCGCTCGTGCTCGCCGACCAGAACCAGTGCTCCCCCAACGGAAAGCAACCCGAACACGTCATACACAGACAAGTCGAAATCCAACGCGGAAACCGCCAACACCCGATCGCCACGGCCAACATGCCAACGCTCGTTGACATCCGCGATCGTGTTCCACGCCGCCCGGTGCGACACCTCCACACCCTTGGGCTCACCGGTCGAACCCGACGTGAAGATCACATACGCGGGCGCGCCCGGATCGACCACGACAGGGGCGCGCAGCGGCTCGGCCACCATCGCTTCGGCGATGTGGTCGGCATCCAGCACGTGCGTGATCCCTGCTCGTGCGGCCATCCGCTCGGCGCGCGCGTCGGGCTGATCGACACCGATCGGCACGTACACCCCACCGGCGGCCAGCACTCCCAGCACGGCCGCGATCTGCTCGGGCGACTTCGGCAGCCGCACGGCCACGGTGTCGCCGGCCGACATACCTTTTGTCACAAGCCATCCCGCGACCCGCAGCGCCGTGTCGGCCAGCTCGCCGTAGGTCCACCGTGTCTCGCCGTTCACCAGTGCGGTCCACTGTGGACACTCCGACGCCAGTGCGAAGAACCCGTCGTGAAGGCGCTGCGACGGCACCTCGACGCCGGTGTCACTCACCCGATCGCGCACCGCGCGCTGATCAGCCGGCAGCGGATCGGGCAGGGGCGAAGACCAGTCCCCGTCGCACAGGTGACGCAGAATCCCTTGGTAGGCAACGAACATCGCGTCCAGCACGCCGTCGTGGAACAAGTCCTCCACCGCGTCCCAGGAGAGCAGCACGCCGTCCGGCCGCTCCAGCACCTGGTGGTCCAGCCACACCTGCGGCGTCTGGGACAGCCCGCCGACCAGCTCACCCAACTCGGTGCCCAGCCCGCCGATCCCGAGCGTGCTGGTGAACACGACAGGCACCACGGCGTCCCTCGCGCCGGTACGACGGGTGCGCTCGCGCTGCACCTCGATCGCCGAGACGTCGCGGCACTCCAACGCGTCCGCGAGCCGCGCCTGCACGCGCCGCGCCCGGCTCGCCCCATCGTCGTCCGGCTCGGTCTCGCAGGCCACCAGCAGCAGCGAGGTGAAGTCGCCGAGCACCCGATCGATGTGCGGGTGCACCTCGGGCCGGTCGAACAGGGTCAGGTTCACCGTCACGCCGGACTGCCCGCTCCACGCCGAGAGCACATGGCTGTAGGCGGACAGCAGCGCGGCCGACGGCGTGACACCCTCGGCTCGGGCGCGCTCGGTGAACGCGTGCCAGCGCTTCTGGTCGAGCAGCACCTGGCGCCGGGTGAACGTCGGCTCGGTCACCGCCTCGGGGTCGACCGCGAGCGGCAGCGCGGGCGCCGGCGGCAGTTCGTCCACAGTGGACACCGGGCGTGGTTCTGCTTGACACAGAAGATAATCGCGGAACGTGAGGTCGATCGGCGGCAGCTCGGCCGACTCGTCGGAATAGCACGCGGCCAGCTCGCGCAGCACGATCAGCACGCTCAGGCCGTCCAGCACCACGTAGTCGACGCACAGCCCGATCCGCGCGCCTCCCGGGTAGCGGGCGACCCGCAACCGGTGAATCGGCCAGTCGGCGATGTCGAACGGCGGGCGCGCGCAGGTCTCGGCGAGCAGTGCGCCGGCCGCCTCGGCATCGGCCACCTCGTCGCACGCGATGTGCAACCACGGCACGTCGGCCAGCACTCGCTGCGTGCCGTCCTCGGACACGATCGCGCGGAGCATGTCGTGCCGGCGCACCACGCGATTCCACGCGTGCTCCAGCCGGGCGATGTCCACCTCGGGAAGCTCGAACTCCAGGTAGTAGTTGGTGCCGATGCCACCGAGCGGCAAACTCGGATCCCGGCCGAGCCAGTACGCGCGCTGCACGTCGGTCAGAGGGAAGGGCTCGTGTCGCGCCGCCGGATCGGCGACGATCGCGCCGGTCGACTCGGAGGCATCGGACAGAACGAGGCGAGCCGCGAAGTCGGCGAGCACCGGCCGCTCGAACAGCACACCGATCGACGCGCCGGTGACACCCTCGGCCCGCAGCCGGGCGACCAGGCGGGTGGCGGCCAGCGAGTCGCCGCCCTCCACGAAGAAGTCGGCGGTCCGGTCGACCGCACGGCCGGGCGCGAGCACGTCCGCCCACACTCGGGCGACCAGTTGCTCGACGGCACCTTCGGGCGCCTGTGCGACGTGCTCGGTCACGTCCTCGACGAGCAGTGCGGCCAGCGCGGGTCGGTCCACCTTTCCGTTGCTGGACAACGGAATGCTGTCCACGACGTGAACCTGATCGGGCACCATGTACTCGGGCAGGTGCTCACGTGCGTGCCGGAGCGCATCGGCTGCCTCGCCCACGATCGCCGCGACGAGCCGTCGGGTGCTGGTGACGACCGTGACCGCCGTGGTGACGCCGGGCGCGGTGCTCAAGGCCGCGTCGATCTCGCCGAGTTCGATGCGGTGGCCACGGATCTTCACCTGGTGATCGGTGCGACCCAGGAACTCCAGCGTGCCGTCCGGCCAGTACCGACCAAGATCACCCGTGCGGTACCAGCGCTCTCCGTTGTGCCACACGAACTTCGCGGCGGTCGTCTCCGGATCACCCCGGTACCCGGAGGCGAGGCTCGCCCCGCCGATCCACAACTCGCCGGGCACCCAGTCCGGCCTGTCCCGCCCGTCCGTGTCGCAGACCCGGAAACGCTGATCGCGCAACGGAAATCCGTACGGAATCGAGGACCACTCGGCGGGGATCTCCCGCACTTCGAAGGCGTTCGACCAGATACCGGCCTCAGTCGCGCCACCCAAAGCGATCAGCGCGGCGTCCAATCGGGGTGCCAGATCGAGCCCTACCCAGTCACCCGACACCAAGGCAAGCCGCAGGCTGTCGAGCTGCTCCGAGGTTCCCGCCGTGAGCAGCATGTCCAGCAGCGCCGGAACGGTATTCCAGATGGTCACATCATGTGATGCGACCAGCTCCACCCATCGTGCGGCATCACGCCGCTCGTCTTCGGAGACCAGAACCAGTGCTCCCCCAACGGAAAGCAACCCGAACACGTCATACACCGACAGATCGAAATCCAGTGCCGACACAGCGAGCACGCGATCATCGGGACCGACATGCCAACGCTCGTTGACATCCGCGATCGTGTTCCACGCCGCGCGGTGCGACACCTCCACACCCTTCGGCTCTCCCGTCGAACCCGACGTGAAGATCACGTACGCGGAGTCGTCCGGGTCGACCACGACAGGGGCGCGCAGCGGCTCGGCCGTCACGGATTCGGTGATGGTGAGCCGAACGCCGGCCAGCGACTCGATGCGTCGCCGTCGCGCGTCAGGTTGATCGACGCCGATCGGCACGTACACCCCGCCGGCGGCGAGCACACCCAGCACAGCGGCGATCTGCTCGGCCGACTTCGGCAGCCGCACGGCCACCGTGTCACCTGGTGACACACCCTGTGCCGCAAGCCATCCGGCCACTCGCAGCGCGGCGTCGGCCAGCTCGCCGTAGGTCCACTCCGTCTCGCCGTCCACCAGTGCGGTCCACTGTGGACACTCCGACGCCAGCGCGAAGAACCGATCGTGAAGGCGCTCCGGCGGCAGCCCGACGCCGGTCGCGTTCACCCGCTCGCGCACCACCCGCTGGCCAACCGGCAGCAAGTCCGGCATCGGCGCGGACCAGTCGCCCTCGATCAGCCAGTCCAGAAGTCGTTGGTAGGCAACGAACATCGCATCCAGCACGCCGTCACGGAACAGGCCATCCACGGCGTCCCACGCCAGCAGCACCCCGTCCGGGTGGTGTTCGAACACCTGGTGGTCCAGCCACACCTGCGGCGTCTGCGAGATCATGTAGCCGAGCCGGCCCACCCGGTCGGCCACGGTGTCGTCGACCAGCTTGGTACCGAGCGTGCTGGTGAACACTACCGGCGCGTGTCCGGTCGCGGCACCACGACGGCGGCCGAGATCACGCAGCACGTCCACACCCGAGTAGTCGGCGTGCGACACGGCCTCGCGGAAGGTCGCACTCACCGCGGCGGCCCGCTCGGCGAACGTGGCGTCGCCGTTCAGATCCACGTCCAACAGCACGATTCCGGTGAAGTCGGCGACCACCTGATCGACGTCCGGGTGCAGGTCCCGGCGGTCGAACAGCGGCAGGTTGAGCAGGAACCGGCGCTGCTCGCTCCACGCGGCCAGCACCTCGGCGTACGCGGTGGCCAGCACCATCGCCGGGGTCAGCCCGTGCCGGCGCGCGGCCTCGGTGAGAGCCGCCCACTGCTCATCGGACAGCACCGTGGCGCGCCGGGTGAACCGTGGCAGGCCGATGTCCTCGGGCCGGCGGGCGAGCGGCAGTGCGGGTGGCGGTGGCAGGTCGGCGAGCCGGTCGCGCCAGTAGGCCTCGGCGGCGGCCCGCCCCTCTGCCGCGTGCCCTTCGCGAGTGGCGAGGTACGCGGGGAACGTGCACGCCGGCGGCGAGACGTCGTCCGGATTCGCCTGTGTGGCAAGGAATTCGGCGAGATCGGCGAACAGCACCTGGAGGCTGGCCACATCGCCGACGAGCAGATCGAGCTGGAAGTGCAGGCGGGTGGCACCGTCCGGCAGCAGGCTCAGCGCGGCGTCGAAGACCTCGCCGTTCGCCACGTCCAGCAGCCGGTGCGAGGCCGCGTCGCGAATCTCCGTGAGCGCCGCCTCGCGATCATCCACTGTGGACAGATCGTGCACGGTCAGCCCCGGCCACGGGCTCGTCGGCGCGATCCGCTGCGTGCCGTCCTCGGCGAACCGGGCGCGCAGCATGCCGTGCCGGCGCACCAGGGCGAACACGGCCCGCTCCACCGCGTCGGGCCGCGGCCCGTGCCCGTCGAACTCGAAGTACACGTGACACCCGACGCCACCGAGCACCTGGTCGGTCCGGCGGCCGACCCAGTACGCGTGCTGCACCGGAGTCAGCGCGAACGGGGCGTCCGGGTCCACCTCGACCGGCTGGCTGTCGTCGGTCCGGCCGGCCGCGTCGGCCAGCAGGGGCACCCAATCGACCAGCCGCGGGTTGGCCGCGAGCTTGCCGAAGCTGACCCGGATTCCCTTGCGCCGCAAGCGGTTCCGCAGCCGGATCAGCCGGAGCGAGTCCAGCCCGAGGCCGAAGAGGTCCGCGTCGTCCGCGATCTCCTCGACCGGGAGATCAAGCGTCGACGCGATGAGTTCGCGCAGCCCCGACGGCGATAACCCCGAAACGTCCCTCGACCCCTTCGTCACCCGACCGATTGAACTTGATAACGATTTTCGAAGTCAATAGGCTGCGATCATCGACACCCAGGAGGCCCAGTGACCGCAGCACCACCGCGCGAGCGACCCGTCGATCAGCGACCGACCGCGCGGACCGCCGTCCGGATCGGGTTCGGCGAGCTGATGCGGCCCGTACGCGGACAACTGGCCGTCGCGGTCGCCGTCCAGGCCGTGAGCTGCGTCGCGGCCGTCGTGCCGTTCGCCGCCGTGGCCGAACTGGGCCGGGTGCTGTTGACCACGCCGGTCGACCGGCAGGCGGTCTGGACCATCGCGGTGATCGCCGCCGGCGCGCTGGTGCTGCGGACCCTGCTGCTGCTCGCCGCCGGCTGCCTGAGCCACCTGGCCGACGTCACCTTCCAGCACATCACCCGGCGCCGGCTCGCCGCGCACCTCGGCACCGTCCCGCTCGGCTGGTTCACCGCGAGCAATTCCGGCACGGTGAAGAAGGCCGTCGCCGACGACGTGCAGGCGCTGCACCACCTGGTCGCGCACACCCTGCTCGACCTGACGAACGCCGTGGTCATGCCGGCCACCGCGATCGCCTACCTGCTGGCCGTGGACTGGCGGATGACGGTGATCTGCCTGGTCCCGCTGGCCCTCGGCGCGCTGTGCTACTTCCGTGCGATGGGCGGCTACGCCGAGCAGATGATCGCCTTCGACCAGGCCCTCTCGAAGATCAACTCCAGCGTGGTGGAACTCGTCCGCGGCATCACGGTGATCAAGACCTTCGGCCGCACCGAACGCGGGCACGCGCGATTCCGCCGCAGCGCCGACGATTTCGCCACGTTCTTCCTCGCCTGGGTGCGCGCCAAGACCGCGATCAGCGCGACGGCGGACCTGCTGCTGTCGCCGGTCGTCATGCTGACCACGGTGCTGATCGCCGGCACGATCCTGATCGAGTCCGGCACCCTCGCCGCCGTCGACGTGCTGCCGTTCGCCCTGCTCGGCCTCGGGCTGAGCGCGCCGATGCTGGCGATCGGGACGAACATCATCGCGCTGCGCGCCTCCCGGCAGGCCGCCGAGCGGATCACCACCGTGCTCAGCACGCCCGCTCTCGCCGAACCCGCCGAGCCCCGAACGATCGACGACACCGCGGTCGACGGCACCACGGTCGAGTTCCGCGATCTGCGTTTCACCTACGACGGCGGCACCGAGGCGCTGCGCGGGATCGACCTGGAGCTGCGCCCGAACACGGTCACCGCACTGGTCGGGCCGTCCGGCTCGGGCAAGTCGACGCTCGCGCGGATGCTGCCGCGGTTCTGGGATCCGACCGAGGGCGCGGTCACCATCGGCGGAGTCGATCTTCGCGATCTCGACCCGAACACGTTGTACCGCACGGTGTCCTTCGTGTTCCAGGACGTGCAACTGCTGAACACCAGCGTGCGCGACAACATCGCGCTGGCCCGCCCGGACGCCACCCTGGACGAGATCGTCGCGGTCGCGAAGGCCGCCGAGATCCACGACCGGATCAGCGAACTGCCGAGCGGCTACGACGCGGTGGTCGGCACCGACGTGCAACTCTCCGGCGGCGAGGCGCAGCGCGTGTCGATCGCGCGGGCGCTGCTGGCCGACACGCCGGTACTGGTGCTGGACGAGGCGACCGCGTTCGTCGACCCGGAGGCGGAGGTCGCCATCCAACGCGCGCTGTCCCGGCTGGCGCGCGGGCGCACGCTGCTGGTGATCGCGCACCGGCTGGCCACGATCCGCGGCAGCGACCAGATCGTGGTGCTGGACAACGGAAACATCGCCGAACAGGGCACGCACGACGACCTGCTGGCCCGCGACGGCCGGTACGCCGGCATGTGGCACGCACAGCAGGAAGCCTCGGCGAAGCGGGGAGGCCTGCGATGATCGGCAAGTTCCGGCGGCTCTACGACGACGAGCACCGCCCCGCGTTCGACTGGATGTTGATCACCGCGGCGCTGGCCGCGATCAGCCAGGGTGTCGCGTTCGCGTTGACCGTGCCGGTGCTCACGGCGCTGTTCGAGTCGCGGCCGGGCGACGCGTGGCCGTGGCTGTTCGCCCTGGTGATCGCCGCGATCGTGTACGCGGTCCTGCACTACACCAGCCTGACGATCGGCTACTCGGCCGGCGCGCAGCTGGCTCGGATCGTGCACCACCGGCTCGGCGATCACGTGGTGGCGCTGCCGCTCGGCTGGTTCACCGAGCGGCGCACCGGCGAGCTTTCCCAACTGGCGAGCCAGAACGTCGTGCAGCTCATGCGGGTCGCGGCGATGCAGGTGCGCCCGCTGATCAACGCGATCGTGGTGCCGCTGACCGTGTTCGCGGCGATGCTGTTGTTCGACTGGCGGATGGCGCTCGCGGGCGCGCTGGCCGTGCCGGTGGTCGCTGTTGCGTATCGCCTGTTCGGCAACCTGATCAGCCGCACGGACCACACCGTGGACGCGGCGTCCGCGCAGGCCAGCGGGCGGGTCGTGGAGTTCGCGCGCAACCAGCCGGTGCTGCGCGCGTTCGGCCAGCGCGAGCACGGCGGCCAGCTGCTCGAGGACAGCCTGCGCCGCCAGCACGACACCGGCCGCGCGCAGATCGTGTCCGGCAGCGTCGGGCTCACCGGGTACATCGTGGTGCTGCAGGCCGCGTTCGTGTGGCTGCTGCTGGCCGGTGTGTACCTCGCGCTGGACGGCACGCTGGCCACACCGGAGTTGCTCGGCCTGCTGGTGCTGGCGGTGCGGTTCGTGGAGCCGCTGATCCACGCGGCCGACGACGGCGCGACGCTGCGGATCGCGGGCAACACGATCGATCGCGTGGAGAAGGTGCTCGCCGAGCGTCCGCTGCCGCAGCCGGAGAACCCGCAAGTGCCCGAGGACGCGTCGATCGAATTGCGTGACGTGCGGTTCGGGTACGACGACGATCCCGTGCTGGACGGCGTGAGCCTGCGGGTGCCGCCCGGTGGGCTCACCGCACTGGTCGGCCCGTCCGGTTCCGGCAAGACCACGATCACTCGCTTGATCGCGCGATTCCACGACGCGTGGGACGGCGGCGTGCTGATCGGCGGCGTGGACGTGCGCGAGATGACCACGGAAACCCTGATGTCCCAACTGTCCCTGGTGTTCCAGGACGTGTTCCTGTTCGAGGGGACGATCGAGGAGAACGTGCGGATCGGGCGCGCCGACGCCACCGACGACGAGCTGCGCGAGGCGGCCCGCCGGGCGCGGGTGGACGAGATCGTGGCGCGGCTGCCCGACGGCTGGAACACCCGGGTCGGCGAGGGCGGGTGGACGCTGTCCGGCGGCGAACGGCAGCGCGTGTCGATCGCGCGGGCGCTGCTCAAGGACGCGCCGATCGTGCTGCTGGACGAGGCGACCGCCGCGTTGGACGCGCACAACTCCTCGGCCGTCACCGACGCGATCGCCGAGCTGACCAGCCACCGCACCGTGCTGGTGATCGCGCACGACCTGAACACGGTGGCGCACGCCGACGAGATCGTGCTGCTGTCCGACGGCCGGATCGCCGAGCGCGGCACGCACGCCGAACTGCTCGCCGGCGGCGGCGACTACGCGCGCTTCTGGTCCTACCGCGACCAGAGCAACTCGTGGCAGCTCGGGGCCGCCCGATGAACGAGCCGCCGGTGTTGTGGAAGCCGGTCGACGGCGGTCGGATGGCCGAGTTCGCCACCTGGGTCGGCGAGGCGCACGGCGTGCGCGCCGACGGGTACGGCGAGCTGTGGGAGTGGTCGGTGACCGACCTGCCCGCGTTCTGGTCGGCGATCGTCGGGTATTTCGGTGTGCACCTGCACGAGCGTCCGACGGCCGTGCTGACCGGTGAGATGCCTGGGGCGCAATGGTTTCCGGGCGCGACGGTGAACTACGCCGAGCACGCGCTCACACCCGGCCTGTGCGGGCGCAAGGACGACGACGCGCTCGCGTTGATCGCCGTCGACCAGAGCGGCCGAACGGCTGTTACGTATCGCGAGTTACGCAACGACGTGGCCGCGATGCGGGCGGCGCTGGTCGAGTTCGGGGTGCGCAAGGGTGATCGGGTGGTCGGCCTGTGCCCGAACACCCCGGCCGCCGTGGTCACCTTCCTGGCCGCCGCGAGCCTCGGCGCGGTGTGGTCGGCCTGCTCGCCGGACGCCGGAGACGCCGCGGTGGCCGACCGGTTCGCACCACTCGCCCCCACGGTTCTCCTTGGCGCGCCAGGGTTTCCCGGCCCGCACCACGTGATCACGCTCGACGCGTACGACGATCTGCTCGACGCGCACCGGGGCGCACCACTCGAATTCGACCCCGTGGAGTTCAGCGATCCGCTGTGGGTACTGCACTCATCGGGCAGCACCGGCCCGCCGAAGGGCATCGTGCACGGGCACGGCGGGATCCTGCTCGAACACCTCAAAGCCCTTGCCCTGCACGGAGATCTCGGCGACGGCGACCGGTTCCTGTGGCACACCGGCACCGGCTGGATGATGTGGAACTACCTGGTCTCCGGCCTGCTCGTGGGCGCGACCGTGGTGCTGCACGACGGCTCGCCCACCTACCCCGACATCGACGCGCTGTGGGCGATCGCCGCCCGCGAGCGGGTCACCTACCTCGGGGTGTCCGCGCCGTACCTGCACCTGTGCGAGAGCGAGGACCTGCGTCCCGGCGAGGATCACGACCTCGGCGCGCTGCGCACCGTCGGCTCCACCGGCGCGCCGCTCGCGCCCGCCGCCTTCGACTGGATCGCCGACGCGGTGGGCCCGTCGGTGCAGACCGCGTCGATCTCCGGCGGCACCGACCTGTGCACCGCGTTCCTCGGTGCGGCGCCGACGGTTCCGGTGTGGCGCGGCGAGATCTCCTGCCGCACGCTCGGCACACCCGCCGCCGAGTACTCCGGCGAACTGGTGCTGACCGCGCCGATGCCGTCCATGCCGCTGTACTTCTGGGACGACCCGGACGGCGCGAAACTGCGCGCCGCGTACTTCGACGAGTTCCCCGGCGTGTGGCGGCACGGCGACTGGATTCGGTTCACCCCGCGCGGCTCGTGCGTGATCAGCGGGCGGGCCGACGCGACGCTCAACCGGGGCGGGATCCGCATGGGCACCGCCGAGTTCTACGCGGTGCTGGAGTCGCTGCCCGAGGTCGCCGACGCGCTCGTGGTGGACACCTCCGGCGGGCCGGATCCCTCGGAGGACGGGGAAATCCTGTGCTTCGTCGTGTTCGAGAGCACTGCTCTCGCTGACGGAAGTAAAAGAATCCGCGCCGCCCTGCGCGAGCGGTTGTCCCCCCGGCACGTACCCGACCGGATCGTCCCGGTCACCGCGATTCCCCGTACGCCCAACGGAAAACGCCGCGAAGTGCCGGTCAAGCGACTCCTCACCGGCAGGCCGGTCGCCGACAGCCGTGGGCTCGAGGAGTTCGTGTCGTTCGCCGAAAAGTTGACCAAGGAGCTG
Organism: Herbihabitans rhizosphaerae; assembly: GCF_004216555.1. GTDB lineage: Bacteria > Actinomycetota > Actinomycetes > Mycobacteriales > Pseudonocardiaceae > Herbihabitans > Herbihabitans rhizosphaerae. The sequence continues at coordinate 905,032 of NZ_SGWQ01000001.1, forward strand.
TAGTGGACGGAACAAGCAGGCGGACCTTTCTGCGCGGCGGTGTCGCGCTGGCGGTCGCGACACCCCTGATCGGCGCGTGCGGCCAGTCCGCGGGCCAGGGCGCCGGCGGCACACTGCGCGCCGCACTCGTGGGCAGCGGCGCGGCCGAGACGCTGAACCCGTTCGCCGGCGCCACCACCCTGGACTTCGTGCGCGCGCTGGCCGTGCACGGCACGCTCGGCCGGGTCGACCCGACCGCCGAGGACGGCGTGCGCTACGACGTGCTGTCCGCGATCGAGTCCGCGCCGGACAACTCCGGCTACACCTTGCGCGTGCGGCCCGACCGGCGTTTCACCGACGGCAGCAAGCTGACCGCGCGGGACGTGTTGTACTCGCTGAACTTCATCACGGCCAACGCGCAGACGGCCTACAGCCGGTACGCCACCGATCTCGATCTTGCCAAGGCGCGGATCATCGACGACCTGACGCTGGTGCTGCCCGCCAAGCGCCGGGTGTCCGACGTGCGGCTGATGCTGTGCCAGCCGTACGTGCTGATCTTCAAGGACGGCACCCGCGAGTTCACCCCGGCCACGCCGTCGTGCGGACCGTTCCGAGTGGACACCTTCGAAGCCGGCCGGGGAACCGTGTTGCGCCGCAACGATTCCTACCCCGGCACCGTGCACCTGGACGCGATCGAGCTGCGGTCCATCGCCGCCGAGGACGCGCGGGCCAACGCGCTGCGCGGCGGACAGGTCGACTACGCGCACGACCTCGCCCCGGCACAGGCGCGCACCGTGCAGGGCGACGGGCGGTTCGACGTGCAGCAGTCCGCGCCGCCGGACGTCACCGGACTCGGCGTGCTGCTGAACATGTCCCGCCCGCCGTTCCACGATCCGCGGGTGCGCCTGGCGTGCAAGCTGGCCATCAACCGCCAGGCGATCCTGGACACCGCGCTGCTCGGCCGGGGCGTGCTCGGCAACGACCTGTTCGCGCCCGGGTACCCGGACTCGGCGACCACCGTGCCGCAACGCGAGCACGACCCGGAGCGGGCGCGGCTGCTGCTGCGCGAGGCGGGCGCCACCGGTGTCACGGTCACACTCACCACCGCGCCGGAGACGCCCGGCTTGGTGCCGATGTGCACCCAGATCGCCGCGCAACTGTCCGAGGTCGGCCTGAAGGTGACCCTGGACGAGCGCCCGCCCGGCGGGCTGTACGCCGACTACGCCGCGTACGGCCGGTTCCAGATGGCGGCCACGTACAGCACGCCGATTCCGCCGCTGCACTACTACGAGACGGTCGGCGCGGCCGGCAACACGTTCGCGCTCGGCTGGTCGCGGCCGGACGTGGACCAGCGGGTCGCCGCCGCGCGCGAACTGTCCGGGCCGGCGCGCAAGCAGGCCAGCGAGGCGGTGCACCGCACGCTGTGGGAGGACAACAACGTGCTGCTGCCGGTGTTCAAGCCGGTGCTCAACGGGCACGTGCGCGGGCTGCGCGGGGTGCGGGGCGGCCGGCTGCCCAGCTTCGCCGAGGCGTCGCTGCGGTGACCCGACTGCTGATCACTCGGACGTTGGGCATCGTCGGCACGCTGCTGGTGCTGTCCGTGGTGATCTTCGCGGCGACCGAGCTGCTGCCCGGTGACGCGGTGTCCCGAGTCGCCGGCCCGCAGGCCGATCCGGTGCAGCGCGCGCTGGTCGCCGAGCGGCTCGGGTTGGACCGGCCGGCGATCGAGCGTTACGTCGACTGGGTCGGCTCGGCGTTCGGTGGCGATCTCGGCACCAGCCTGACCGGCCGGCGCCCGGTCGCGGAGATCGTCGGCGACCGGCTCGGCAACAGCCTGCTGCTCGCCGCCGCCGTGTACCTGCCGCTGATCCCGCTGGCCGTGCTGCTCGGCACGGCGGCCGGGTTGGGCTCGGTCGGCGGGCGGCGCGGCCGGCTGATCGACCGGGTGATCTCGTTCGGCACGCTGGCCGTGCTGGGCGTGCCCGAGTTCCTGATCGCGGGTCTTCTGCTGGCGGTGTTCGCGGTGTGGCTGCACCTGTTCCCGCCGGTGTCCATGGCGTCGATCGGCGGTTCGGTGCTCGACACGCCGGAGATCCTGGTGCTGCCCGCGCTCAGTTTGCTGATCGTCTCGCTCGGCGCGGTGATCCGGCTGGTGCGCGCCCGAGCCGCGGACGTGGCGACCTCGCCGTACGTGGAGTCGGCCCGGCTCGCCGGGGTGCGCGGACCGGCACTGGTGCTGCGGCACGTGATGCCGGCGGTGCTCGGGCCCGCCGTCCAGCTGATCGCGGTCGGCTTCGGCACGGTGGTCGGCGGCGCGGTCGTGGTGGAGACGCTGTTCGACTACCCGGGCATCGGCAACGAGCTGCAGAACGCGGTCGCGTCGCGGGATGTGCCTGTGGTGCAAGGGATCGCGCTCACGCTCGGCGCGGTGACCCTGATCGCGGTACTCGCCGGTGATCTGGTCGGCCGTGCGCTGGACGGGGTGCGCCGATGATCGGCCGTATCGCCGGATCGCTCAGTGTCGCGATCGTGTTGCTGGCATTCGCCGGCCCGTTGTTCGCCGGGCCGCCGGACAAGCAGGTCGACGGGCCGTACGCGCCACCGTCGGCCGACCGTCCACTTGGGACGGACGGACTCGGCCGCGATGTGCTGGACCGGGTGCTGCACGGCGGCTGGACCGTGGTCGGGCTCGCGCTCGGCGCCACGGCGCTGGCCACCGCGCTCGGCGTGCTGCTCGGCGTCGCGCTGGGCATGGCGCGGCACCGCGTGTCCGAGATCGCCATGCGGGTGATCGACATGCTGCTCGTGTTGCCGCCGCTGCTGTTGTTGCTGTTGCTGGCGACCGGGATGCCGGGCAACGACGGCGTGGTGCTGCTGGCCGTCGCGCTGATCACCACACCGATCTCGACCAGGGTGACGCGCGCGGCGACCCGGCGACTGGCGCACGCCGGGTACGTCGAGGTGGCGCTGGCCCGCGGCGACAGCCGGTGGCAGGTGTTGCGGCACGACGTGCTGCCCGGGATCGCGCGAACCGTGCTCGCCGAGGCGGGCCTGCGGTTCGTCACCGCGGTCAGCCTCACCGCGACCGCCGGGTTCCTCGGCCTCGGCCGGCCGGCGCCCGCCGCGAACTGGGGGCGGATGGTCGCCGAGAACATCGACGGCGCATCCCTTGCGGTGTGGCCGTTTCTGGTGCCGGCTCTGCTTCTCGTGCTGTTCACCGTGTCGATCAACCTGCTGGCCGACACGGTCGCCGACCGGCTCGCGGGAGGCGCGCGATGACCGCCGAGATCCGCGGGCTGACGATCGGCGCCGGCTCGCAGGTTGTGTCCACTGTGGACTTGACCGTGCACGACGGCGAGGTGGTCGGACTGATCGGCCGGTCCGGCTCGGGCAAGACCACGGTCGCGCTGAGCCTGCTCGGGCACCTGCGGCCGGGGTTGACGCGCACCGCCGGCGAGGTGCGGGTGCACGGGCACGACCCGTTCACCACGGACGGCAGGCGCGCGGTGCGCGGGCGGCTGGTCGGCTACCTCGGCCAGGACCCGGCGTCCGCGCTGCACCCCACGCGCCGGATCGGATCACAACTGCGCGAGGCGGGTGGCGGCGCGGACCTGCTCGACCAGCTCGGCCTGCCCACGGATCGCGCGTTCCCGCGCCGGTACCCCGGTCAGATCTCCGGCGGACAGGCGCAGCGAGTGGCGCTGGCCATGGTGCTCGCCCGCGAACCGAGGCTGCTCGTGCTCGACGAGCCGACCAGCGGGCTGGACGTCGCGCTCGCCGTGGAGGTGCGCGAGTTGTTGCGGAACACGGTGCGGCGCAACGGAATCGCGGCACTGGTGGTCAGCCACGACCAGGAGCTGGTGCGCGCGCTGGCCGACCGGGTGGTGCGAATGAGCGGCGGCGAGATCACCGCCGACGGTCCGCCCGCCGAGATCCTCGACCCGCCGTCGCCGCCGCCGTCTCCCCCGGTCAGCACCGCCACGGACGATCGGCTGACGGTCACCGGTCTGTCCGCGCACCACGGGCGGCACCGGGTACTGGACGCGGTGTCGCTGCGCCTGCCGGCCGGCGAGTGCACCGCGGTGGTCGGCCCGTCCGGCTCCGGCAAGACCACGCTGGCGCGCTGCCTGGTCGGCCTGCACCGGGTGTCCGCGGGAGAGCTGATCCTGGACGGCGAGCCGCTCGGCCGGAAAAGGTCGGCCGCGCAACGGAAAGCGATCGCGCTCGTCGCGCAGAACTCGGCCGACGCGCTCAACCCGGCCGAGCGGGTGGAGGCCGCGCTGGCCCGGCCGTTGCGGCTGCGCGGCGCGCACGACGTCTCCGGCGAGATCGACGAACTGCTGGACATGGTCGGCCTGGACGGCCGCTACCGAACCCGGCTGCCCGGCGAACTGTCCGGCGGCGAGCGGCAGCGGATCAACCTGGTGCGCGCACTGGCCGTGCGGCCGAGCGTGCTGGTGTGCGACGAGATCACCTCCGCGCTGGACGGCGAGGTGGCCACCGGCGTGCTCGACGCGCTGGCCGATCTGCGCGCCCGGCTGGGGCTGTCCGTCCTGCTGATCACGCACGACCCGCGGATCGCCGCCAAGTACGCGCACCGGCTGCTCGTGCTGGACGACGGCGCGCTGGTCCCTCCCACCACGCCAACTGCGACAACCACTGGGACGACGGCGAGAACATGACTCACGACACGACACAGGCCAGCCCCACGATCCGCCGCTGGACGGTGGCACTCACCAGCATGGCCGCGATCCTCATGACGCTGGACATCAACGTCGTGGCGATCGCGCTGCCCGAGATCGGCCGCGAGTTCGGCACGTCGCTGAACAGCACCCAGTGGACGATCAACGCGTACACGCTGGCGTTCGCCGCACTGCTGCTGCCGGCCGGCTCGGTATCCGACCGGCTCGGCCGGCGCACGATCTTCGGCATCGGCGTCGCGGTGTTCACGCTGGCGTCGGTGGCCTGCGGCATCGCGCCGAACGCGACCTGGCTGATCGTGTCCCGCGCGATCCAGGGCGCGGGTGGCGCGGTGGTGATGTCCACGGCTGTGGCGCTGATCGCCGGTGTCACCGAGGGCCGCGGGCGCGATCAGGCGATCGGGATCTTCACCTCGGCCGGCGGTGCCGCGGCGGTGCTCGGGCCGACCGTCGGCGGGCTGATCGTGGACGGCGGCGACTGGCGGTGGATCTTCTTCATCAACGTGCCGATCGGCGCGCTGATCCTCGCCGGCACGGTGCACGTGCTGCGCGAACCCTTGCGCGGCAACGGATCCCGGCGACTCGATCCGGTGGGCACGGTGCTGGCGATCATCGCGTTGTTCAGCCTCAACTACGCCGTGCTGGCCGGGCCCGACGTCGGCTGGAGCCGGCCCGGCGTCCTGCTGCCGCTGGCGGTCGGCGCGCTGGTGTCGATCGCGTTCGTGGTGACCCAACGGCGGCGCGGGCCGGACGCGCTGATCGACGTCCGGCTGTTCCGGATCCCGTCGTTCACCGCGAGCATGGCGCTGAGCTTCGCCACCCGGCTCACCACGCTCGGGCTGACGCCGTTCCTGATCTTCTGGCTGCAGGGCGCGCTCGGCGCCACGCCCACCGAGGCCGGCCTGCAGATGCTCGCGCTGACCGGGATGATCATGGCGATCGCCCCGATGTCGGCGCGGTTCCAGCGGCTGTGGCCGGCCGGGCGGATCATCACGGTCGGCTTCCTGGTCACCGCCGCCGGTGGTGCCGGCCTGCTGCTCGTCGACGCGGGCGACGGCTGGACCACGATGCTGCCCACCCTGATGCTGATCGGGCTCGGCGCTGGTCTGATCTTCCCGCCGCTGATGGGAATCGCCGTCAGCGTGGTGCCGCCCGAACGAGCCGGCATGGCATCCGGGATGGCCAACAGCTTCTTCCCGCTCGGCACCTCCGTCGGCGTGGCCGTGTTCGGCGTGCTCCTCACCTGGCGGGTCGCCGACACGCTGTCCGATCAGAGCGACACGGTCCGCACCGCCGTCGCCGCCGGCCAGTTCGACCGCATCCCGGCGCACGTGGTGGACGCGGCCCGAACCGCCTACGTCTCCGGCCTGTCCGCCATCGCGATCGCGATCACCGTGGTGTCGCTGCTCGCCGCCGCCCTCGCCGCGACGGCGATCCGCCCGTCCGACGCACCGGGTGATCGCTCACGGCCGCACGCGCCGGACCACCTCGGGCGTCCCGCGGCGCGGCGGCGTCTCGAACTGGTAGATCGTCCAGCCGGTGTCCTCGGCCGTCCAGTTGTAGGCGATCGCCGTCCCGTGGCGGCGCCACTCCCGGTACACGATCGGCCGTTCCAACTCGGCCCGCAGCCAGCCCACGGCCAGGTCGGCCACCGTGTTGCTCGGGTGCACCACCCTCGCCGCGACCCACGAATTCTCGGTCACCCCGTCGCGCAGGTCCACCACGGCCCACAGCCGCCCGTCGTCGTGGACGGCGATGGTGTCCTCGCTGGTCAACCTCAGCTCGTGCCACACCGGGACCAGCTCATGAACCACAGGTACGGCGGGTCCGGCTCGTCGGGCATGCCGCAATCCTGGCGAACTTTTCGCGACGAGTTGTCGAACCGGCCCGACTCCGTTCGACGCGGTGGTGACACCAGAGCACCGACCACGAGGAGACAGGGTCATGAACACGGACAACACCGCAGGGCGGCGCGAGTGGATCGGGCTGGCCGTACTGGCGCTGCCGACGCTGCTGCTGTCCCTGGACATGAGCGTGCTGCACCTCGCGGTGCCGCACCTGGCCGCCGATCTGCGACCGACCAGCACCGAACTGCTGTGGATCATCGACGTCTACGGCTTCATGATCGCCGGCTTCCTGGTCACGATGGGCACGCTCGGCGACCGGATCGGCCGGCGCAAGCTGCTGATGATCGGCGGAGCGGCGTTCGGGGTGGCGTCGGTCGTGGCGGCGTTCGCGGCCAGCCCGGCCATGCTGATCGGCGCACGGGCACTGCTCGGCGTCGCGGGTGCCACGCTGATGCCGTCGACGCTGGCCCTGATCAGCACCATGTTCCAGCAGCCGAAACAGCGCGGCACCGCGATCGCCGTGTGGATGAGCTGCTTCATGGGCGGCATGGTGATCGGCCCGGTCGTCGGTGGCGTGCTGCTGGAGACGTTCTGGTGGGGCGCGGTCTTCCTGCTGGCCGTGCCGGTGATGGTGCTGCTGCTGATCACCGCGCCGAAGCTGCTGCCGGAGCACCGTGACGAGCAGGCCGGTCGGCTGGACCCGGTCAGCGTCGTGCTGTCCCTGGTCACGATCCTGCCCGTGGTGTTCGCGCTGAAGGAGATCGCGAAGGACGGCCCGTCGACGGTGACCGTGCTTGCCCTGCTGGTCGGCCTGTCCGCCGGAGTCACCTTCGTGCGCCGGCAGCGGCGGTTGACCGACCCGATGCTGGACCTGCGTCTGTTCGCCAACCGCCGGTTCACCACGGCGCTGTGCATCATCCTGGTCGGCGCGCTCACCATGGGCGGGGTGTTCCTGCTGGTCAGCCAGTACCTGCAGCTGGTCGGCGGGCTGCCGACCAGCGAGGCGGGCCTGGTGCTGGTGCCGCAGGCGCTGGCCGTGGTCCTCGGCTCGCACATCGCGCCGAAGCTCGCCGTCCGATACCGGCCGGAGTTCGTGCTGGGCTTCGGAATGCTGATCGCGGCGGGCGGATTGCTGCTGTTCACGCAGGCCGACAACGGCAACGGCGTCGTGCTGGTGGTGATCGGCATGTCGATCGCCGCGTTCGGCATGGGCCCGCAGGGCGTGCTGTGCACCGAGATGGTGATCAGCTCGGTCCCGCCGGCCAGGGCGGGTGCGGCGTCCGCGATGTCCGAGACCGGCGCCGAGTTCGGCATCGCGATGGGGATCGCGTTGTTCGGCAGTGTCGGCACCGCCGTCTACCGCGACGAGCTGACCGTCCCGGTCGGTGTCCCCGCCGACGCGGCGGCCGTGGCCGGCGACAGCATGGCCGGCGCGGCGCACGTGGCCGGCGGTCTGCACCACGATCTGGCGGCACCGCTGCTGGCCTCCGCCAAGGACGCGTTCACCGGCGGCCTGCACACCGTGGCCGGCATCGGCGCGGCGATCGTGATCACCTTCGCGCTGGTCGGCATGGCGATCCTGCGCAAGGGCCCGGCCAAGACGCCTGTCACCCCGGAGCCGGAGCTGGTCGCCGCCCACTGACGCGAAGCAGCCGCATGTCGGTCGTGCCGGGTTCCAGGCCGAGATCCTGGAACCCGGCACGCTCGGCGACACGGCGGGCCGCGGTGTTGGCCGGACGGGTGCGCACGACGAGATCGGTACCCGGGGCGATCTCCGGCGCGATCGTCATCGCGGCCCGCAGGACCCGCCCGGCGAGCCCGCGCCCCTGGATGGCCGGAGCGAACCGGTAGTACACGTTCAGCACTAGCTCGTCCTCCAGGGTGTAGCGCTGCACGCCGCCCATGCCGCCGTTCACCCGCTCGCCGTCCCCGTCGCCGGGACCGGGCGTGCCGGCCTCCCACCAAGCGCGCGGCACGAGCACCGTCCAGTAGCCGAACCCGTGCTCTCGCCAGTGCCGCAGAATCGGGCGCAGAAACCGATCCGCGTCCCCGAGATCGGCGTGCGTCTCGTGCGGATCGTGCACATAGACCCGAGGATCACCGTGCACCGCAAGCACTCCAGGCGCGTCGGCCGGCGACGGCTCGCGCAGCAACAGTCCCTCGCCGTCCTCGATTCTGTTGGCCTTCACGGCACGTTCCCCTTCGTTCTAGACCCAGCCCTCGTCCAGCGCCTTCCGGTGCGCCTGCGCCCGGGTCTCGACCTCGAGCTTCTGTGTGATCGCGGCGAGGTAGTTGCGGACCGTGCCGGGCGACAGGTACAGCTCCCGCGCGACCTCCCGGATCGGCCGGTTCGCCCCCGCGGTGGCCAGCACCTCCGTCTCGCGCGCGGTCAGCGGCGACGGCGGGGCGGTGAGGGCGTCGGCGGCCAGTACCGGATCGACGTAGCGCTGACCGTTGTGCACCCGGCGGACCACGTCGGCCAGCGCGCTGCCGGGGCCGCCCTTCGCCAGGAACCCGCGCGCCCCCGAGCGCAGCGCGCGACGCAGGATCAGCGGTTTGCCGTGCCCGGTCAGGATGATCACCGGGCAGGACGGCAGCACGCGGGCCAGTTCCTCGATCACCCCGAAGCCGTCCAGTGCCGGCAACTGCAGGTCAACCACCGCCACGTCCGGCCGGTGCTGTCTGGCCTGGTCGACGGCCTGTCGCCCGTCCTCCGCGGCCGCGACCACCTCCAGGTCGGACTCGCGCTCCAGCAGCGCGACGAGGGCGTGCCGGATGAGTTCCTCGTCCTCGGCGAGCAGGATCCGGATCATGCCGAGGGACGCTCCGCCCGCAACTCGAACAGGTTGCCGGCCAGGTGCCCCCACCGCAGGCGCACACCGGCCGCGGCGCACCGCTCGGCCAGTCCCGGCAGGCCACGGCCGGGCGTCGATTCGGGTTCCTGGCCTGTCGCACCGTCGTTCACGATCACCAGTATCGGATGCTCGGGCTCCCCGGAGAGCGCGATTTTCACGGTGTCGGCGTCGGCGTGCCGAAGGATGTTGGTCACCGCTTCCCGCACCACCGCGGCGAACACCGAGGACACCGCCGGCGCCTCGGGGTCCACGGCACCAGTGACCTCGATGTCGACCCCGGCGGAGGACAGCACCAGCGAGGCGGAGCGCAGTTGTTCGCGGAGATCGTCGGCCGTGTCGCCGCGCAGCGCTGCCCGCGCCTCCCGCACGGTTTCCCGCGCCAGGCTTTGGATCGCGACGTTCTCCTCGCGCGCCTTCACGGAGTCCGACCCGGCCAGTTCCGCCGCGAGTTCCGCCTTGAGCGCGATGACGCCCAGCCGGTGGCCGAGCACGTCGTGCAGATCGCGGGCGACTCGAAGTCGCTCCTGCGTCATCGCGACCTCGGCCTCCGAGGCACGAGCGACCTCGGCCGCCACGAGCAACCGGAGCAGCCACACGGAGGTCTGCCCGATGAGCATGAACACGGCGCCACTGCCGAGCAGGAACATCAGGTTCTGGCCGACCGACTGGCCGCTCCAGAGCGCGCCGCCGATCGCCGCCGCGCACAGGCCCACCCCGGCGGCGACGCTCGCTCGCCAGGAGACGACGAGCGGAGCGCCGCCCAGGACCGCCGCCGCGAACCAGGCCCACGGCTCCTGGCCAGCGCTCGCCCACGCGTAGCACGGCAGCCACGCCGCCGCCGCGACGGCGATCGCGCCGAGCAGGAGATTCGCCCGGGTGCGGTACCGGACCGTCGGGGTGACCGCCGCCCAGGCCACCGCGGCCAGGAGCGCGCCGCCGAGGACCAGCACGACCGCGAGCAGCACGTCACCCGGCGTCGTCGGCGGGTTCGTCAGGCGCCACGGCAGGCCCAGCGCCCACCCCAGGTTGCTCCACAGGATGAGCAGCACGACGAGCCTCGGCGTGCGCACAGGGTTCACGCGTGCTCCTTTCCGTGCCAGGCGTACTCGTCCGGTCGGGCGGCCATGCACAGGAACATGAACACCAACATCAGCACGTGCCCCACGATCGTGAGACCACCCGCGTCGATGATTCCCGACCACAGGAAGGGAAACAGCACCACGAAGCCGGCGTACATGGCCAGCGTCATTTCGAGAATGGGCCGCCCACCGTGCCCCCGGAAGCGCATCCACAGCGCCATCGTGATCGACATGGTGGTCGCCATCGCCAGACTGTCGAGCTCCGGGCCGGCGTCGTGCACGGCCATCTGCCACAACGGGTAGAGCACCACCATTCCCACGCCCATGGCGAGCAGCATCTCGACGTAGTGCCGCGCGAATGCCCACGTGAATCGACTCATTGCCGTCCTCCTTCTGGTCTGATGAGTCGATATTCGGGTTCGTGGCGCGCAGTGTCGCCATGCACTTCGTCATGGTCGAACCGTGACAACGACACCGTGCGCACGAGCCACGCGTGATCACCCTCGGCGTGACGTCCTGGGGCAATGGACCTGATCAGCGCGGAGCGGCGTCACAGTTCCTGGTGGCCGGTGTGGTCGATACGGGTGTCGGGGACCGGGCGACTGGTGGTGACGATGAAGTCGTCGACATCGTCCAGGACGAAGGTCGGCGTCCCCTGGACCTTGTCGGCCCGGTTGTGGTGGAAGTCGGCGTCGGCCACGTCCCGCAACGCGTACGCGGGGCGGGTGTCGTGTTTCTCGAACCTGACTTCGACGTTGTCGAGCGTGATGCCGGTGGCGTGCCGAATGAACAAGCCGTAGGCGGGCAGGGACCCGAACATGTCCGTCTCGGGATAGGTGCCTTCCTCCTCGGGGGGATTCTGGTTGACGTCCCCCGGCGTGAGACCGCCGGCCAGGCTGTGCCGGACGTTGCTGATCCGGATGTCCTCGACGGGGTGGCCGGGGATTCCGGCGATCGTCGACGGGTAGCGCGGGTCGGCGTCGTGCACGATCACGTCACTGATGCTGACCCGGCGCAGCCTGCCGATCTGGGCGCCGGCCGGCCCGCGCATCCGCGAGCCCAGCCGCAGGAAGATCGGCATCCGTACGTGGCGCATGGTGAGGTTGCTGATCGTCACGTCCTCCAGCAGCCCGCCGTCGACGGTCTGCAGCGCCAGCCCGTGGCAGCGCTCGAAGATCACGTTCGAGATGGCGATGTTCTTGAACCCGCCGTTGGACTCGGTGCCGAACTTGATCCGTCCGACCCGCTCGTGCGACGCCTCGGTCTTGAACGTGCCGTCGTACAGGGTGCCGAGGTCGTAGCCACTGACCATGCAGTTGTCGATGGTCACGTTCTCGGTGGCGCGGGCCTCGCCCAGCGCGTACGAGCTCTTGAGCACGATCGAGTCGGCGTTCGGTGTGTTGACGGTGGTGTTCGCGATCCGGACGTTGCGGCAGCAGTCGAGGTTGATCCCGTCCGAGTAGGTGTCGATGACCAGGTTGTCGATCCGCAGGTTGTCCACACCGGTCGGCAGGATCGCCAGGCTGCCGCCGTTGAGGAGCGTGATGTCGCGGATCGTGACATTGCGACAGAGCTTCAGCGCGATCGCCTTGTTGCCGGCTCCCGGATCGTTTTCCCCGCGCCCGCCGACCAATCCCTTCCCGTCGATCACACCCGGGCCGAAAATGGTGACGCCGGTAAGGCCCTCGCCCCAGATCAGGCTGTTGTGCCAGTGGCTGTGCGCGAAATCCTGGTACGGATTGTCCGTTCCCGGCTCGGGCGGGTCGTATCCCTTTCCGCCGGCGGGCTTGGCGGCGAGCAGCGTGGCGCCCTGCGCGAGGTGGAGGGCGACGTTGCTCTTCAGGCGGATCGAATAGCAGGCGTACCTGCCGGCCGGGAAGTAGACGGTGCCGCCCGGTCCGCCGGCGGAGTGCGGCCGGGCCTCGGCCGCCTCGTCGATCGCGCGGTTGACGGCGTCGGAGTCGATCGTCACACCGTCACCCTTGGCGCCGAACCGCGTCACGTCGAATACCCGGCTGGAGTCGCCCGTCGGGGTCGAGGAGGCCGCCCCGGCGGCGGTTCCCGGCACCAGCGCGGCGCCGGCCACTCCGGCCACTCCGGCCGCGCCCATCGCGACGATGTGGCGACGGCTTATCGACTTGGCCACGGTTTCTTCCTTTCCTGGCTCCCGGCGGAGCGCGATTGGCGGCGTCTCATGAGGGTTTCCGCCGCGATGAGGTTGACGATCCAGCCGAGGGCCTGGCCGATGGGGATCATGGATGCGGCGCTGTCGCCGACGGAGCCGGCGCTGGCGGTGAAGGGATCCGGGCAAGGATGCGGGAGGTGACGGCGAGCAAGGTGAGCGCGTAGTTGCGCGTCATCCGGTTCTGGTGGTGGGCGTAGTCGTGGCGGCGGGCTGCTCGGTAGGCGAGGGTGCCGGTGACGAGCCAGAGGACGGCGGGGATGGTCAGGCCGATCTGGGTGATGAGGCGGCCGGACAGAAGGGCGACCGGGCCGGCGGTGAGGGCGGTGAAGATGTGGACGCCGTGACGTGGCTGCTCATGACCTCCCTCCGACACCGATGCGGTCGCACGATTCTCGGAGGCGATCACGTCCGCCGTCGTCGTGTCGCGGGAGGCTTCCCGCATACGCTCCTCGACGTAGGCGACACGCACCTAGACGGCGATCTTCGGATCACCTGTCGGCAGCGGGCACAGGAACTGTGCCGTACCTGGTGTCGTCGTCGACAAATCGTTTCAGCCAGGAGATGCCGTACTTCGCGATCGTGACGTTCGTTCGTCAGCCGATCGCGGCGGTCAGTCCGCGACGGCGGACGTCGAGCCAGGCGGGGTCGGCGCACAGGCCGCAGGACGGGCCGGTGAACTCGTTCGCCGCCCGCGGATCGTTGTTCAGCTGGTAGTAGAACCAGGCGGTCATGACACCGCGGTACCTACCGCCGTCGCCGACCGGCTCGAAATGGCCGGCCCCGGTGAGCACGGCGTAGACGCCGGGCACCTGCGGGGCCCGTTCGTACAGTGGCAGAACCATTTTGACCGGGTCGACGATCCCGTCCTTCTCACCGGCGAGGAACAACGCCGGCCCGCGCAGCTTCTCCGGTGCCGCACGCGGCCCGGGCTGCAGTGCGATCGTCGTGCCGACGATCGGGTCGGCGCCCGCGTTGATCGCCCCGGCACCACCTTGGGAGTGCCCGACCGATCCGATCTCGGCCGGGTCGATCTTCCCGTGGTACACGCTGCCGGGCCGGTCGTTCTCCTGGAGCAACCATCGCGCGCCGTCCACCATCGCCTGGCCGCTGTTGGCCATCGTTGTGTTGGCGGCGGCGACCACGAATCCGTGCGTGGCCCAGTGCCGCAACAGGTTGTCGTAGGCGAGCGGGGTCGCTCCGGTGCCGTTGCCCCAGACGATCACCGGATGACGCCGGCCGTCCGCGCCCAGCGTCGCCGGCCGGTAGACGGTGTGGGCGAACCCGGCCTGCACGGTGATCGGGAACGGGCCCGGTGCGTCCCAGTCCGTGCCGGTCGCGCTGACCGCGCCGTCCTGGTCGGCACCGTAGGCGGGTATCGAGGCGCCCACCCCCACCGCGATCACGACTGCCAGAAACAGACGACGGGACTGCATCGGATACGACCTCCATGTCGACCGGGCGAACGTCGATCATGCCCGACGGTCACGCTGGAGGAATCGGGAAAATGACGTAGCGGGGACGCAGAGGCGACGCGGTCAGCGCGCGTGAACCCCGTGATCCACGTTCCGCCGCACGGCGGACCGTCAGTGTTTGAGTGTGCCGTAGACGATCCAGTTGTCTCGGTAGCTGCGCGCGGTCTTGTCGTATTCGCCACCGCAGGTGATCAGCCGCACTTGCGGGCTCGCGGTGCTTCCGTACACCTTGTCGGTCGGGAAGTGCTTCTTCGGTATTTGTTCGACTCGGTCGACGACGAACGTGGCGACCGAGTGGTCCTGCCGGCCGATGTGGACCTCGGCACCGGGCTTCATCTCGTGCAGGCGCCAGAAGACGCCGTTCTGTCCGTTGCCGTTGACGTGTCCGAGGATGATCGACGGTCCGATCTCACCGGGTGTCGGGCTGTGCTTGTACCAGCTGGCTTGCATCGGTTGGGTGACCGGCGGGACTTCGATCGTCCGGTCCGCGTTGACCCCGGTGGGCACGAGCGACGAGTGCGCGCCGATGCTGGGAACGTCGATCCAGGCCGGGTCCGACCGGGGCAGCGTCGTGTGTGCTGATCCCGGCTGGGTTGTCTCTCCCGGGGCGGCTTGACTCGTTCCCGCGTCGTGCGGGCTGGTGTCGTCCGAACCGCATGCGATCAGTGAGAACAGCAGGAGCAGGACGAGCGGCAGGGCGGCCGCCGTCGACCGTCGATCGCCCTGCCGCGCCTGCGGTGCCGTGTTGTGCACCGTCACCACGTCTTCTCCCGCTCAGTGCTCGGTGAGGCCGCGGTCGCCGGTCTCTGGTGCGCCGATGGGCACGATGCCGACCTGACCGCCCCCGGGTGCTGGCGCCGGTGGGCGCGAGCTGGACGGCGGCGTCGATGTCGGCGGCCGCGTCGGTGTGGGTGAGGGGCTGGGGCACTGGTTCGGCGGTGCCGGCGGGGCCAGCTGTTTGACGAACTCGTAGCGCGCGATCTTGCCCTCGGTATCGGCTCGCGGCCAGAGGAATTGGTCGTAGCGGCCGTCGCTGTCGACGAACCGCTTCAGCCAGGAGATGTAGGTCTTGGCGATTGTGGTCTTCGCGGCGGTGTCGGGGTTCGGCGTGGCGACCACGTCGTGCTCGGCGCCCTTGAGCTCCAGGTACGCCTTCGGGCGGTTGGCCGGCAGGCTCCGGTAGAACGGATACGGCATCGTGTTCGCCGGAGCTTGATCGTCGCTTTCAGCGCCGAAGATCAGTGTCGGCGTTTGCACGGTGTCGTACCGGGAGGTCGGGAGTTCCCACGGGGTGAGTGGGATCGACGCCTTCAGCTTGGAGTTCTGCCGGGAATAGTCGAGCGCCGCGCCGCCGCCGAAGGACCAGCCCGACACGGCTAGCCGATTCGCGTCCACGGTGTCTTTGACCTGGCTGGACTTGGTCAGGTAATCGATCGCCAGGGGGTAGAGCCGGGCGCGGGCGGCGGGCAGCTCGTTCTCGCTGTTCGCGTCCATGGTCATCACCACGAAACCTTGGGACGCGACGCGGGGGCCGTACCAGGCGAGCCGGTCGCGGTCGAGCTTCATGCCGGACTGGATGATGACCGCGCCGTATTTGCAGTTACCGGTGCCGGTCGGGGCGAAGATGGTGGCTCCGCCCATGCCTTGGATGGTGCCCTTCGGCACGTCGATCGTCGTTGTATTGAAGGTCCCGGTCTCGGCGCCGATGCTCGCCTCGGTGGGGTCGGGTCCGCGCAGGGTGGTTTCCGAGCACGGTGGGGGCGGGCAATTCGGTTGTGCCGCCGCCGTCGCGGGACTGAGCAGGCTGATCGACGCGGCCATTGACGCCGCGAGCACGCCGGCACGCACAGGCTTTGCTTTCACGAAAGGACTCCATGGTGACTGTAATTTCGCAAGGGAGGACCGAACGGTATGGAGACTTGATGCGGCAGGCAAGCGCCAACTCCCCCGCCGCGGGGACGCATCACCCCATCGTGTGCATTTGTCAGAGAACTGAAAATAAATAGGCACCGTCAGAGTGACCACGGAACGAGCGTGTAATTCCAGTCGCCACGGAACTCGTGGCGCCGAATGATGCCTTCCACGGAATCCGTCAACAACTGCTCATCGACAGGAGAGCTGTCGGTCATTGGCGGCCGGTCGGCTTCGTTGCCGGAGAGCACGGCGGCGACGGTGATGTCGTACCGGCTCGCCGGGTCGTGCGAGCGGACCTCGACGCCGGCCGACACGAGGGTCTGCGTGGCAGTCCACTTGCTGACGCCGGCAGGGAGGTGGCAGACCGTCACCGCCAGGGAGGTCTCCCGAGCGAGCTTCGACAACTCCACCTGCCACCGTCGGGCCTGGTCGCCGACGGCGGCGGCCTGCATACCGATCAGCAGCCGCTGCGCCTGAGGATGGGCGGAGGCGCCGAACGCGCACCACCACGTCCGGAGCGTCGCGACCGCGAAGACCGCCACCTGCTGATCCGGGTCCACGGCGCCCCGGGCAGCACCCTGACGGTCGTTCACGTGCTCTGGACCCTCTCCCACCTGCGCCTTCCTGTGGATCTGAATGCTGATGACGGGGTCACCCCGGCGCAGGTGATCGCCAGCCTGATCGTTGATGTGCCGAAACTGGGCATCACCGTCGTCGCGCGCTCCGCTCGTGACCGTCCTGGCCTTGCTCCGCGGGCTGAACCCTTCCGCCCGCAACAGCTTGGCCACCGTCGGCGCCGACACGGCGTGCCCGGCGTCGGTCAGCGCGTGCGCCAACTGCCGCAGGGTCTTCGTCGTCCAGCGCAGCGGACCGTCCGGACCCGAGGACATGAGCAACAGCAGCGCGGGCCCGAGGTCAGGGTCCTTGACGGTCGCCGGCTTCCGACCGGCCCCGGGTCGCCGCACACGCCCCAGCGGCCGTTCACCCGCGTCCAACTCGGCCATACCGCGCGACACGACCACCGCGCTGGTTCCCGTCGCCCGTGCGACCGTCCTGATTCCACCGCGGCCGAGAGCACGAGCTTCGGCACCCATTACCAAGCGGCGCTGTCGTTCATCCAGATGTGGCCATAAGGCGGCGAACTTCGCCACCAATGCCTCATCTGAACGCACGGCTCAGCACTATCACGATGGTGATCAAAACCCGGAAACTGGAGTTTACTTAATTTATTTACAGGAGTTCGGGTGAGACCGGCTGCGCATGCTTCGAGTCCTCTCGTCTCATGATGGAGAACTCATCTTGTCCGCGTGTCGCCACTCCGGGCATCGGGCGAATGACGTATGCTGAGACGTATCCGGAACCGGCATTGTGTGCCGGTTCCGGATTTCTCATTCCCGGATCGCGAGTGACGTGGGTGGAGGACCCGGATGAAGTGGGACGCGTACGAGATCGACACGTCGGACCTCATCGACGCGACGCCGATCTTCGACGACGTCGTGGAGGAGCTGCGTGGAGGCGACGGTGCCGCCGACGCGACAGCACCTGATGGCGGCCGTCGGCCGCCATCAGGTGCGCGCTCACATGATCATGCCCCGGTCAGCTGAGGGGGCAGGTTCCCTCGTAGGCCGCGATCTTCGGATCGCCCGTCGGCAGCGGGCACAGGAACTGGCTGTACCTGGTGTCGTTGTCGACGAACCGCTTCAGCCAGGAGATGCTGTACTTCGCGATCGTGACGTTCGGGTTGACCGGTGCCATGTGACCGACGCCGGCCAGCCGCATGTACGCCTTGTTCAATGAAGCGGGCAAGCTCTGGTAGAACGGGCGGGAATGGGATCCGTCCGGGGCGATGAAATCGTTCTGTGCGCTGACGACGAAGGTCGGGACCTTCAGGTCCGAGAAGCTCGTGTTGGGATTCCAGCCGGTCAGCGGAATCGTCGCCTTCAGTGCGGGATTATTGCGTGCCGCGATCAGTGAGCCGCCGCCGCCCATCGAATGACCCATGACGGCCAGCCTGTCGCGGTCGACCCTGCTTTTGATCTGACTCGCGTCGGTCACGTGGCGCAGCGCCGCGAGCAGCTGATCGGCCCTGCTCGCCGGCAGGTCCCACAGGCCGTTGGTGGAGATCGTGATGACGACGAAGCCCTGCGAGGCGAGCCGCGGGCCGTACCAGGCGATCGCCGATTCCGACTCGGTGAAGCCGGGCGCGACGGCGATCGCGCCGAAGGTGCCCTGGCTCGTGTCGGTCGGATAATGAATCGTGCCGCCGCCGAATCCCTTTCCGCCGGGCACCTTCTCGGTGGCAACCGCGAACGGGCCGCGCTCCGCCTCGATGCTCTCCTTCGTCGGATCCGGACCGCGAGCGAACGGATTGCCGACGACCGTGTCCGGTGCCGCCGTGGCGAAACTCGCTCCGGCAATTCCCGCTATCGTCGCGAGAATCAACGTCAACACACTCAGAATTCCCACGACGATCCGTGGCCTACGCCTCATCGCGTACGTCCTCTCCGGCGAAATGTCCGCCCGTCAACGGACGCTCAGAATGCTCGACGGCCATACCGGTCTACATCGGGACAATGACGTAGCCGGTGACGTGGTCAGCGGGTGTGCGTCCCCGCGATCCACGCCGCGATCTGGGCGCGGTTGGCGAAGTCCAGCTTGACCAGGATGTTGCGCACGTGGGTGCCGGCGGTGCGCACCGAGATCACGAGCTGCTCGGCGATCTCGCTGTTGGTCATGCCCTTGGCCACCAGCTCCGCCACCTCGCGCTCGCGGGCGGTCAGCGGATCCGGCTCGCCGCCGTCCCGGGCCGTGTCGGCGGGGCCGTCCTCACCGAGCGCGTACCGGTACGCGGCCGCGATGCTCATCGCGCGCCCGGCCTGGAACGCCGTGTCGAACGCGGCCGCGCCCAGCGCCGCCCGGCTTGCCTTGACGAACTCGCGGTGCCCGATCGAGGTGGCGACGCCCGCGTCGGCTCCGGCCTGCTCCCACACCGGGTCCGCGGCGCCGAACAGCGTGGCCGCCCGCTGATGCCGCCCGCATCGCGCCGCGACCCAGGCCAGCGCGTCGATGTGGTACGCGGCGCCGAACTGGTTGCCGATCTCCACGTCGATCGCCAGTGCCTCCAGCGCGGCGATCTCGGCGCGGTCCACGTCGCCGAACGCCACCTCGATCGCGGCCACGCCGAACTTCGCGATGCCGCGGTAGTAGGCGTCGCCGTGCGCCGTACTCAGGTCGATCATCCGGGCCAGCAACGACCGGCCGGTCTCCAACTCGCCCAGGAACGCCGTCGCGACGCCCTGGATGAACAGCGGGTGCAGCTCTCGGCGGACATCACCGAGCGCGCGGAACTCGGCGGCGGCGCTCGCGGCGAGATCGCGGCTGCCCGGTTTGATCCTGATCATGTTCAGGAACGCGCGGACGTAGGTCACGAACGCCGCGGTCCACCGGTCCCCCCGGTTCGCCGCGTCCGCCTGGTCGACCAGCGTGTCCGCCCGCTCCAGATCGGTCAGCCACGCCGCGCGCAGCGCCGCGACGGCCAGCGCCTTCGCGCGGCCGGGGTGGTCGGCCGGTGTGGCGTCCAGCGCGCGGGTCAGCCACATCAACGCCTCGGTGTTGGAGCCGCGCACCCGCCAGTACTCGTCGAGACGTGTCGCGATCCGCAACGCCGTGCCGGCCCGTGCGGGCTCGCGCAACGACCAGTCCAGCGCCGCGCGCAGGTTGGCGTGCTCCTGGCGCAGCCGCCGCGCCCACACCTGCTGTTCGGCGCTGACCCACCGCTGGTCCGCGGTGGCGGTGAGCCGGTCGACCCAGTCGAGGTGCCGCTGCCGCACCCGATCAGCGTCGCCCGACTCGTCGAGCCGCTCCTGCCCGAACGCCCGCAGCGTCTCCAGCATCCGGTAGCGCACGAACCCGTCGGTGTCCTCGCGGACGAGCACCGACTTGTCCAGCAGCCCCTCCAGCAGGTCGAGCACCGGCTCGCCGCACACGTCCTCGGCAGCCTCGAGGTCGAACGAGCCGGCGAACACCGACACCCGCGCCCACATGGCTCGCTCGGCGGGGGAGCACAGCTCGTGGCTCCACTCGACGGTCGCCCGCAGCGTCTGTTGCCGTGGCGACGCCGTACGCCGCCCGGTGGTCAGCAACCCGAGCCCGCCGGCCAGGCGCTCGTTGATCTGCCGGGGTGACAGCAGGCGGACCCGGGCGGCCGCGAGTTCGACCGCCAGCGGAACCCCGTCCAGCCGCCGGCACAGCTGTGCGACGTCGGCGGCGTTGTCGTCGGTGAGCCGGAAGGAAAGACAGCTCGCCGCGACTCGGTCCAGGAACAACCGCACGCCCGCGTACCGGGTCAGCTCGGTGGCCCGCACGTCGTCGTCGGGCGGAACGGGCAGCGGCGGCACCGCCACGATCTGCTCGCCCTGCACGCCGAGCGACTGCCTGCTCGTCGCCAACAGCACAGTTCGCGGGCAGTCGATCATCACGGAGCGCGCGAACTCGGCGGCGGCGGCGAGCAGGTGCTCGCAGTTGTCCAGCACGAGCAGGACCTGCCGCGTCCGCAGGTACTCGAGCACACGCTCGGCGGTCGAGCCGGACGAGCGGTCGGACAGGCCGAGCGCCTCGGCCACCGCGTTGGGCAGCAGCCCGCCGTCGCGCAGGCTCGCGAGGTCGACGAACGTGACTCCGTCGGGGAAGCCGCGTCGTGCGTCGCGGGCAACGCGCACGGCGAGCCGGGTCTTGCCGACCCCGCCGGTGCCGGTCAGCGTCACCAGCCGCTCGGTCCTGAGCAGCGCGCGCACCTCGGCGGCCTCGGTGCGGCGACCGACATAGCTCGTGGCGTCCACCGACGACGTCGCGACCACACCACCGCGCACCACACCCACGACCCGCACCTCACAGACTCGGTTAGCCCGATCAGGCTAACCGCACCCTATGTGGTGCGGGTCACGGCGGGCAGGCCGATCCCGGCGTCAGATCGCAGCTTCTCACCGTTGTAGGGCGGACTCGGCTTTCCCGGATAGCCGAAGTCGTACATCTTCTGGTTCCTCGGCTGCGACGACCGCGCCGGCCTCCTTCACGTCGCCGTGGGAGGGGCCTCGACGGCCGGCGGTCCGGGGGCGTCGTGTCGCCGGCCGTCCTCCACGGCTGCGTGAGTCGCGGTCAGCCGGGCACGGCCGTGGTGCTCACGACGTGGCTGACGAGTTCGATCAGCATCTCCTTCGCGGACTCGCGATCGCGGGCGTCGCACGGGTGGACCGGGACAGCCGCGGGCAGGTCGAGCGCGGTTCGCACCTCGTCGACACCGTAGAGCTGGACTCCGTCGAAGCAGTTCAGCCCGATCACGAACGGGATCCCGCGGCGCTCGAAGAAGTCCACCGCGGCGAAGCAGTTGTCCAGCCGGCGGGTGTCGGCGAGCACGACGGCACCCAGCGCGCCCTCGGCCAGCTCGTCCCACATGAACCAGAACCTGTCCTGCCCCGGCGTGCCGAACAGATACAGCACCAGGTCGGTGTTGATCGTGATGCGGCCGAAGTCCAGCGCGACCGTAGTGGTCGACTTGTCGGCCAGTCCGGTGAGATCGTCCGTGCCGGCACTGGCCTCGGTGATCGTCTCCTCGGTGCGCAGCGGCGGGATCTCACTCACCGCACCGACCATCGTGGTCTTGCCGACGCCGAAGCCGCCGGACACCAGGATCTTGATCGTCGTGGCGTCCAGCGACGCCCTCGTCCGATCAGAGCGCACGGAGGCCATCGAGCACCCTCCGCATCGTGATCACGTCAGGCCGTGCGGCCGGCGTCCAGCCGTTGCGAAACAGCATGTAGTCCTGCCCGATGAGATCGGCCAGCAGCACCTTGACCACCCGCAGCGGCAGCTGGACACCGGCCGCCGCCTCGGCGACCGACAGCGGGTGAGCGCAGGCCCACAGCAGCCGTGCGGACTCGGTGTCGACCCAGGACGCGTGCACGTCGGGCTGCACCGCGACCACCAGCGTGACCAGGTCCAGCTCGATCCCCTCGACGCGGGTCCGGCCGCCGGTGACCGCGTAGGGCCGCACGACCGGTCCGGCCGCGTCGTCGAACCACTGCTCACGCCGGGGCACGGCGATACTCATGACGCCCGTGGCACGACGCCGTTCACCGGCGTGCGCGCCGATGTGGACAGATGTGTTCGCGCCTGCTGGACGACACGGTTCATCTCGTAGGCGACCAGCCCGAGATCGGCGTTCTCCTCGGTCAGCAATGCCAGGCAGGCACGCTCTCCGGCCTCGGTGACCAGGAGATACGCGATGTCCAACTCGACGACCGTCTGGCGGACGCCGCCGAGTCCGAAGTGCCTGCCGGTGCCCTGGGACAGGCTGCGGTAGGCAGAACTCACCGCGGCCAGGTGCTCCGCGTCCCCGCGGTCGAGTCCGGCTGAACGGGCCATCAGCAGTCCGTCGGCGGACAGCAGGATCGCGTGCCGCACCGCGGCCACCCGCTCGACCAGATCGTCCATCAGCCAGCCAAGTCGCGACTTGGTGTCCTCGCTCATCGTCTACTCGCCTCCAACCTCGGGCCCCGCGGTCGCGGCGGCAGCTTCTGATCGGGCTCGCGCCGATCCCCGCTGGAACGCGGCGAGCGCCGTACTGGACCGGTCGACGTCACGCTCGGTCCACGACTCACCCTCCGGTTCGGTCCGGTCCGCCTCCCGCAGTTGGGGCGCCAGGCTGTTCTGCCGCACCCGTGTCGGCAGCGGCGGCCGGTCGGTCATCACCCGCGCCGTCGAGACGGGGGCGGTCAGAGCGGACGCCGGTTCCGGCTCCGGTTCGGGGGCCGGTTCGGGCTGCGGTTCCGGACGCTCACCGTCGTCGTAGAACTCGGCGGAGGCAGCCAGCAGCATGGACGGCAGCAACACGATCGCCTGGATTCCGCCATACGCCGATTCGCGCAGCGTGACCCTGATGCGATGCTTGGCCGCCAGGCGAGCCACCACGAACAGCCCAATGCGCAGCTCGTCGGCCAGGGCCATGAAACTGAAATCCGGCGGCTCGCACAGCGTCCGGTTGATCTCGGTGAGCTGATCAGGAGCGATGCCCATGCCCTGGTCCTCAACCTCGACCACGACGCCCTTGCCGACCAGGTTCCCGCGGACCTCGACCCGCGATTCGGGCGGCGAGAACGCCGTGCCGTTGTCCACCAGCTCGGCGAGCAGATGCCCGACATCGGCGACCGCCGATCCGTCGAGCAGCACGTCGGGCAGCGACGGCGTGGACACCCGGGTGTAGTGCTTGGTCTCCGACACCGCCCCGCGCACCACGTCGCTCAACGCGACCGGCCTGCGCCACTGTCTGCCGACCTGCTCGCCACCGAGGATGATCAGATTCTCCGCGTTTCGCCGTGACCTGGTGGCGAGGTGGTCGAGCCGGAACAGTCGGTCCAGCAACTCCGGGTTGTCCTCGGACCGTTCGATCTGATCCAGCTCCTCGAGCTGGCGGTGCACGACGCCCTGGCTGCGGTGCGCGATGTTGAGGAACACCGCACGCACCCCGCGCCGCGTCTCCACCTCCGCGACCGCCGCCGACAGCGCCACGTGCTGCGCCTTGTCGAACGCCTGGGCCACCTCGCCGATCTCGTCCGCGCCGAAGTCCACGCGGGAGACGTCGGTGTCCGGGTCGATCCGGGTGCCGGCGCCGACCTGCTCGATCAACGCGGGCAGTTCGTGGTCGGCCAACTGAAGGGTGCGCCGACGCAGGTCCTTCAACCGGCTGATCAGCTTCGCGGCGGCGCGGAAGGCGAACACCGCGACCAGCCCGGCGATCAACGCGATCACGATGCCCGCGATCACCGACCAGAGCAGCGCCTCGTCACCGTGCCGCTCGGCGAGATCAGCCGTGTACGCCGAGTGCGACAGATAGATAGCCGACAGCTCCCCGACCACGTTGGCCGCCGCCCGTTCCCACGCGGCGACGTCGAACCGCGCGGCGGTGACCAGTGCCTGGTCGCCGGCGATCAGCGTCGCCCAGTCCGGCGACCTGAGCAGCCGAGTGAACCGGCCGCGCTCGTCCTCGGTCAGGTTGGCGATCACCGCGGTCGGCGGCTGGCGGTACTGGGCGGTCAGCGCGCCCAGACGGGTCCGCGCGGCATGGTCGCCCGTGGCCTCCGTGTACACCCCGAGCGCGTGCGCCCGCGACACCGACTCGATCACGAAGAACAGGTCCGAGCTGACCACGTGCTCGAACGCGACCGCGGCGTCGTCGGCCGAGGCGGCCAGCCGCTTGGAGCCGATCCCGATCACGTCCAGCACCTGGTTGAAGAAGTCGAAACCGGCAAGCGCGGGCGTCGCCCCCGAGTCGAGCGCGGCACGCGTCTCGGGCACCGTCCGCAGATACTCCTCGCCCTTGACGACCTGAGGTCGCAGCTCCGGCGAATGCCCGTCGGCCAGACCACGCGCGTACTCGATGACCTCCACCAGTTCGGCGTCGACGACGCGCCGCCGCTCGGCCAGCCGCGGCCGGTCGGCCTCCGAGCCGCCCAGCACCGCCATCGTCAGCCGGCGCTCCTCCTGCCGCGAGGCGACGTACCTGCCAACCACGGGAAGACCGGACCGACGCGCGTCCGCGAACTCCAGCGACGCGCCACCCTGTCGGATCAGGTAGACCGACAGCGCACCACCGAACAGCAACACGACCAGGCACGGAATCAACGCGATCCGGAGCACCCGCGCTCTGATCGACCGTGCCCGACGGGATCCGACCCGACTCGCCATGATGCAGCACCGCACCTTCACCCACCGACGACATGAGCCGGCCGGCTACCTGGTCACATCCACCGTCGCAGATGGCGTGGCACAGGTCACAGGCCCGGCTGGTTCCGCAGGACGCTATGTACCGCCGCCAGTCGGAGCATCGGGAGAATGACGTATCCACCGACGTAGACGCCGATCAGACCTTCCGGCAGAAGGACTTCGAGAGCGAATCCTCGGGTTGTCTCGCGGAGAGGTGAAACCCGTTGTGCCGCAACGGTTTCAGCGCACACTCCCATCATGCAGCGCTGGGTTGACGTGACCGCGCGAGCAGCGCGGCGGCGACCACCGACAGCACCGCTCCGATCAGGCTCGCGACACCGAGCCGCCCGTCGACCGCATAGGACGCCACCGACGTCATGAGCACGCCCGCGGTGAGCCCGAACGCGAACAGCAAGGCGCGCTGTACCCGCGGCCGTGGTGTCAGGGCGGCGGCGACCAACACCGCACACAAGATCAGGTCGGGAACCAGGAACAGGTTGTCCGAACGCCACGAGTTGTTGACGAACAGGAACGCGAACGTGCCGCCGCTCAACACGAGCGCCGACACCCTCCCGATGGTGACAACAGGCATTTCACCCTCCTCAGAACGCTGAGGTCTACGACGTAGACCGCCCTCGCGTCGAGTGTCTACGCTGTAGACTGAAGGTGTTCTCAGCAGAAAGGCGCACATGGCCAGATCCGGACGCCTCACGCCCGCGGCGATCGTGACGGCGGCACTGCGACTCGGCGATCGGGAAGGCGCCGAGGCCATGTCCATGCGCCGAATCGCAGCCGCCATCGAATGCGATCCGATGGCGCTCTACCGGCACTTCACGAATCGCGAGGCGCTGCTGGACGCCGTGGCCGACGCGGCGCTCACCGACGCCCAGGACCCCGGCCCGGACACGCCGTGGTCCGAACGGCTGCACACGATCATGGCCGCGATCCGATCGTCGGCGCTGCGACATCCCGGCATCGCCGCGCACATCGCCGCCCGGCCCCCGCTGGGCGAGAACGGGCGTCGGCTCGGCGCCGGAATCTTCGCCGCACTGACCGAAGCCGGTCTCGCACCACCCGACGTGGTGCGGGCATCGCAAACCCTCATCGCCCATCTCGCCGCAGCGCTGGCGATGAGCGTGCGAGCCGGTCGCCGGGACGCACGCTGGGAACAAGTCAGCCAGACCATCACACAATCACCCGGTGCGCCTCCCGGCGAGCACCTGTTCATCGTCGGCTCCGACGAGCAATTCGAATACGGACTGCGCCTACTCGTCAACGGAATCCGCGCCGAAGCGGCGGGCTGAACGACACCATCGCCGGTCAGCGGGGAAACCGGGTGACCTCGATGACCCGGGCTTCTATCGATCGTCCTGTGACCACCCGACGGGCGGCGGGTTCGGGCACTATCGGGATCGCGTCGCCGGCGTGTGCAGCACGGTGTGCAGCAGGCCGTTGAGTGTGGCGGCGTCGTCGGGTGTGAGCCCGAGGTCGGTGGCGCTGATGCCGGTGACCGCCGGCCAGGTTCGGGACAGCAGCGCGTATCCGTGGTCGGTGAGCCGCAGGGCTGCGGGGCGTCCGCGCCCGCCCGGGCCGACGCGTTCGAGCACTCCCTCGTCGATCATGGCGGTCACGGTCTCGTGGGCGCTCTGCGGGCGGACTTGGATAGCCCTGGCCAGTTCGGACTGACTCATGCCAGGTCGGGCGCCGAGGTAGGCCAGCACGCCGAATTGCACCTGGGTCAGTCCATGCCCGGTGTCGGCGAGCCGGGCCGCGGCCATGCGCTCCAGCAGCCGACCGACGCGGATGGCGGTCCACACGAAGACCGCGTCGATGTCGGCCTCACTCGGGGCCGATCCCGGACCGAACGACTCATCGGACATCACAGGCATCGCCATCCTTGCGGAAACAGGTACCTGCATCCTATGGTTACAGGTACCTGCAACTAGGAGATGCGATGCGGATCATCATCAGTGGTGCGGGCGTCGGCGGTCTCGCCACTGCCCAGGGCCTGCTCGCCGCGGGTCACGAGGTGGTCGTGCTGGAGCGCGGCGAACTGCAACAGGCCGGTCCGAGCGGCTATCGGTTGCGGCTCGACTCGCGCGCGATGACCGTGCTGGCGCGGCTGCTGCCGGCGTCGTTGTTCACCGCACTGCTCGCCTCGGGCAGTGGTCGGGCGGTCAACCAGCGCCTGACCTACCTCGACCAGCGACTGCGCCCGCTGGGCAGCACGCGCGAAGGCGACCGGGACGTGCTGACCATCGGCCGGGGGCCGTTGTTGCGACTACTCGCCCACGGGATCGCCGACCACGTCCGTGAACACCGGGAGACCCGCTCGTTCCAGATCACGCCCGACCACGTGTCGATCACCACCACCGACGGGCAGACCGAGACCGGCGATGTCGTGATCGTCGCCGAGGGAGCCCACTCCCCGCTGCGCCGCCAACTGCTGGGCGACACCGGTGGCCGCGTGCTCGACGCCGGCATGGTCAGCGGCCGTGTCCCCGGGCGCGCCGCCGACCTCGGGCTCACCGGCATCGCCGACGCGCTGCGCCACGGCTACGCGCTGGCCACCGGGCGCGGCGGGTTCGGCATGTTCCTCAGCGCCCACGACCCGGTCACCGGCCCCGCCGTCGACCCCACCGTCGCCGGCCCGATCCAGCCCGACCTGGAGGACCCTTACCTGATCTGGGCGCTACTCGGCCCGACCGGTCGCCTTCCCGGAACCGACGCCGGCCAGAGCGTCCTGCGCGCCGCCGTCGAGGACCTCACCCGAGCGTGGCACCCCGACATCGCGCACCTGCCGCGCCTGACCGATCCGGTATCGCTACGACGTGTCGCCCTCTACGCCGCGCCGCCGGTGCCGGCCTGGCCCACCACCGCGGTCACCCTGCTCGGCGACGCCGTCCACGTCGTCCCGCCGACCGGCGGTATCGGCGCGAGCACCGCGATCCGCGACGCCGGACACCTCGTCGACGCGCTCACCGGGATCGGTGATCGGCCGGCTCTGCTGAACGCGCTGCACCAGTACGAGCAGACCATGCGCGACTACGCCGACGACATCGTCACCGGCTCCATCGCCCCCTTGCGCTGGCAGCACCGTCTGCGCCACCCCCTGGTCTACACCGCGGTCACCGCGACCCGCGCCACGACGTTCGCACTCACTGGAAGGAGCCTCCCATTACCGTCCCGGAACTGACCCCGCTCAGCCCGAACGTGCACGCTTTCCAAGCCGGCCACGCCAACGCCTACCTGTGGCGACACGGCACGACCGCGACGCTGATCGACGCCGGCGAGGTCGGACACGACACCACCGTGCTCGACGTGCTGCGCCACCTCGGGCTCGACCTGACCCGCATCCTGATCACCCACTGGCATCACGACCACACCGGAGCCGCCGCCGCACTCGCCGACCGCACCGGCGCTCAGGTCTACGCCGGACGCGCCGACGCACCAGTCATCCGCGGCGAGCGGGACGGCGTTCCCCCGATGCTCACCGCCGCCGAGGAACCGCTCATGGCCAGCATCGCCGGAACCGTCGAACCGGCCCCCGCCTGCCAGGTCCACCGCGAGTTGCACGACGGCGACACCCTCGATGAACACGCCGTGATCATCGGCACGCCCGGCCACACCCCCGGCAGCATCGCCGTGCACCTCACCACCGAACGCGTACTGCTCACCGGAGACATCTCCGCCCATCAGAACGGGCAGGTCATCCTCGGCCCCTTCAACACCGACCGCGAGCAAGCCAAACGATCGCTGCGCCGGCTCACCACCATCGACGTCGATGCTGTCGGCTTCGGCCACGGCACTCCTGTCACCGAGAACGGCAAGGCCACGCTCACCACCTGGACCGACCCGCTGGGCTGATCACCAGCCGGCAAAGCTGGGCGGCTACGAGCAGTCCAGGGATTCCTGGTGAATTCCTGCGCCTGCGAGATCGAAGACGGTGAACGTACGTGCCGCTTCAGCGGTGATCGCACAAGTCCCGTGCCACGTGAGGACAACGCGGGTGCCACGCGACTGCCACGTCCACCGGACAAACTGAAGTTCGTCGCGCCATACGAGCCTCGACGTTTCCACGACGTGGATACAGAGGGCTGGCGTGCAACTCACAAAGTGGGTCGAACGGCGTGTCTTCACGATGGCTACTACCTACGCCGGACACGAGGATCTCCGTTCGATTCAACAAGGGAACATTGCCGATAGGGGACGAATCAGTATGTCACCATTGAAGAAGAAAGCCGCGAAGGCGGCATCGATCGCTTCGCTCACACTCTTCATGCTCACGGGAGCTGGCTCGGTCGCGCAGGCCACCCCGATTCACGGCGGGAGCGCGGTTACCGACGGTCCCGAGGTCCAGTCCTGCGACCCCGCCGACGGCGGCACCTGGTGCCATGGCACCTCGGGCGCATGGCCACCCGGCTGGCAAAATTGCTTCTCCAATTATATCAATAACGAATTCTGGCACAGCGCATCCGTAGCCATGGGAGGTGGCACAAACAAGAAGTATGCCGCACCAGGATACTGGGCAAACGCCAACGTTGTGGGCGGAATCGCTCTCGTGTGCAACTCCTTCTGGGACAACAGGGTCGATCCACCACCACCTAGTGGATCGTAGCAGCCAGAGCGCACGATGAGTCAGTATCGGACCCGACCATCGGGTCCGATACTGGCGCGCGCCTTTTGACATCAATTCCTCACGTCTATCAAGCCTTCGCGATCACCAACGAGCCGCAAACATGACAAAAGGAGCTTCGCAATGAATAGGCAGATGCGCCGCGCGCGAAGCAGGTCCTTCTTTCGCGTCGCGATCGCGGTGCCGCTCGTGTTGAAGGTCGCGTGCGGGGCGGCGCTGATTGTGTTGACTGTTGCCCTGTGGCGACAATTCGTCGACTTGGATCAACACCCGGAGCCGACATCACCCTGGGGGAACGCCCAGAACTACGCGGTTTTCCATCCACGCCTCATGGGGGACGACCGGCGAGAGTTCGAAACCGGCGGCGACGCCTCGACGGTCGCGGAGGCGCGCGACCTGTACCCCGTTCTCGACAAGGCGGGCGGGCTCTACGTCGACTCCGTCAACTATCAGGCTGGCGCCCCAAATGACCCGTCGTCGCCGTGGCCCGCGCGGCCGATCCGGGTGAACGGCAACTTTCTCCAGCAGTACCCGATCCTGGATGCGTCAGGAAAGAAGATCGCCGTCCCGGACGACGAAAAGGCATGGGTGGTCGCCGTGCCAGAGCGGTTCAAACCACGAGAAGCCCAGTTCAAAGAATATCTCCGGAGCATCCGAGCCAGCGCCTCGCTCGCAGAGGCGAGGGTCGTAGACGAGAAGGCGCTGCAGCGGTTCGCCGGCCAGGAGGTCCGGATCATTTGGACCGCTTCGGGGCAGGAGGTGTTCAGCTTCGACCCCAGAGTCAACCCCGATCGCGGGAACATGATCACCGATCCGGTCGTGGAGATCATGACGCCCGCGAACAGCCTTACGGTCGACCGGCTGAACTCGATCACCGGTGGTCTGGACGCCGGGCTCAAAATCCGCGTCGACGGCGACCCGGCGGCCGTGTCCGCCCAGTTCGCCCCGCTGCTGAGGCAACTCCGGCTCGACGACAATCTGCGGCACCTGGTGAACGTGCCCGCTCCCGCAGGTACGCAGGCCAGCGAGTCACGCGATCCCACGACACAGTCCGTCGCGCTCGCGGTCGGCGCGCTTCTCGTCATGGTCCTGCTGCAAGTGACGATCGTCGTCACCGGCTCTGATCGGCTGCGCAGCCAGCGCACCGCACGCAGGCTGCTCGGGTCTCACCGGGAGTTGCTCCTCGTGTCGGGTGCAACGTGGCTGGTGCAGACCCTCATCGCCGCAGTCGTCGTATGGCACGGAACACAGGCGACATTGATCCCCGGCGTCGAGGTGAGTCCGTATTCCCAAACGCCAAAACTGCTCGCGGTAGCCGTCATTTCCCTGGCGATCGAGGCTCTACTTTTGATTGTCACCGCACGCATCATGGAACGCCGGAACGCGGCGAAGCCATTGAAACAGCTGTAGCGGCTAATTCAGCGCATTCGCGTCAGGGTGCGGGTGAGTGCGTCGAGTGTGTACACATCGGGTGCGGGCTGTTGGACGATGTTCGCCTCGACCAGGGTGTCCAGCCATCGGAGCACGTCGTCGTGGCGCATGCCGGCCAGATGCATCGCCGCCTCGGACTCGATTTCCGACACGTCCGAGGCCGCCAGCAGCCGCAGCAGTCGTCGCGCCTCGCCCGGCAGAGCTTGGATCGACCAGGAGAACACCGTCGCCAGGTCCGTGCTCTCCTCGTGACTACGCAGCACGCCCGCCCGGTTCACCGGGTTCCCGAGCAACGCGGCGATCCGCTGCAGCGGCAGGTCCGGGTGCCGCGTGAGGTATTCGCCGAGAAGACGAAGGGCCAGCGGCAGCCCACCACAATGCTCGACGAGCTCGTCGACCGCGTTCTTTTCGGTACCGCACCGGTGTTCGCCGACGATGCGGGTCAGCAGCTCCGCCGAGTCCGCGCGGTCGAGTTGTCCGAGTCGCAGCCGGCTGGCCCCGTCCCGGGCGACGAGCCCACGCAGCTGGCTGCGGCTGGTGGTCAGCACAGCGTTGCCGGCCCCGGGCAGAAGCTGCCGCACCTGGTCGGAGGTCTTGGCGTTGTCCAGAATGATCAGCGCACCGCGGTGGGTCGTGACACTGCGGAACGCGGCAGCGAGCGTCGCGAGGTCGGCGGTCGGCGGCGTGGTCTCACCCAGGCCGTTCAGCAATCGCCGCAACGCGACAGTCGGCGCCAGCGGTTGACCACCGCTGTACCCCTGCAGATCGATGTAGATCTCCCCACCGGGAAATCGGTGGCGGTTGCGATGGGCCCAGTGCACGGCGAGCGCCGTCTTGCCGACGCCGGCGGGCCCGTCCACAACCGCGATGGGTGTGTCACCTCGGCCGTGATCCAGCATCCGGTCGAGAACACCGGCTTCCGCGGCGCGACCGGCGAAGGACTGCGGCACGGGCGGGAGCTGGTGTGGTGTCCGGTAATCGGGCTGCCGGGGAGCCGGAACGATCAAATCGGTCGCGGTGTCGCCGTTGAGGACCCGCTGATGCAGCGCGCGAAGGGTCGCGCCAGGCTCGGCTCCGAGTTCGTCGGCCAGCACCTCGCGGCAGTCCGCATACGTGGCGAGAGCCTCGGCCTGGCGCCCGCAACGGTGAAGGGCCGAGATGAGTTGCGTCCACAGGCCCTCGCGGAGCGGATATTCGGTGACCAGCCCACGCAACTCGGTGATCACGTCTTCCGGGCGGCGAGGCAACTCCAGCTCGAGAAACCGTCCGTATGAACGGAGATACTGTTCGCGAAGTGCCGGAAGAGCCTCGCGGTGCAGCGCGTCACAGTCCACATCAGACAGTGCCGGTCCACGCCACAGGGACAAGGCCTGGCGAAGCAACTCCGACTCGCCACCAGGCCGGTCAGAAGTCTGCGCATCACGCACCAACTCGGTGAACCGCACGACGTCGACATCGTCCGGGGCGAGATCGAGCTGATAGCCCCTGGCCACCGTCCTGATCACCGATGGGGCGTGGTCAACGTCGAGCAAGCGCCGTAGCCGCTTGACGTAGCCGCGGACCGTGGTCGGCGCCCCCGGCGGGGCGTCGGCCCCCCACAGGCGCCTGATGACCGTGTCCGTCGTAGCGGTCAGGTTCGGGCTGAGCGCGAGAATCGCGAGCAGCGATCGCTGCCGACCCGACGGAACATCGACCGGCCGGCCTTCGCGCTCCACTTCGAACCTGCCCAATAGACGGATCTCGACTGGTGTCACTGATCCCCCGACCTGTGATCGTCACCCGGAGCCGGCGCGGGCCTCGCCCTGATCGCGCCGCCACTAAGGACAGGCTACGCATGACTTAGACATATGTGCAAGACATATGTCTAAGTCGCTTGCTACGCTGCGCCCATGGGAAACCGGGAGGACCTGCTCGCGGGCGCGAAGCGCTGCCTACTGGAAAACGGGTACGCGCGTACCACCGCACGCGACATCGCGACGACCTCCGGTGTCAGCCTGGCCGCGATCGGCTACCACTTCGGCAGCAAGGAAGCGCTGCTCCACGCCGCGTTGACCGAGATCGTCGGCGCGGAGATCGGCGAGGAGATCACCGATGCGATCAAGCGCACCGACCGCCGCGACACCGCCATCCAGCGCTTCGAAACGATGTGGCGGCAACTCATCGAATCGTTCCCGAAACATCGCCCGCTGCTCGTCGCGAGCATGGAACGGCTCGCACAACTGGAACACGTACCGGCCGTGCGCGAGTCCCTGGCCGACGGCCAGCGGCGATCAATCGACACCATCGCGGAACTGTTCCGCGATACCCACCACCTCGACGACCAGGACGCCCACGCCGTCTCCGCCCTCTCCTACGCACTGCTCAACGGAATCATGTTCATGTGGCTCACCGACCCGGAAACCACACCGGACGCGCACACCCTGCGCCGTGCCCTGACAGCTCTCGCCGAAACACCGAGCGCCATACCGACGACCGAGCCCCCGAATGGGGATGTCAGTTGAACGGCGCGCTCATTCCGCGGCGCCACAGGATTGCCACGCCGGTGCCACACAGACCGATTAACGTCGCCCTCGATCTCGGATGAGATCCCGATGGCCCTCGCGCTGACGTCAGTCGACCCTGAGCAACCAGGAATTTTGAGGAACGAGTAATGGTGCGGATTCTCATCGTTGGCGCGGGTGTGGCCGGCCACGCCCTGGCCTACTGGCTCGGTCGCCATGGGTTCCAGCCCACTGTTGTGGAACGTGCGCCCGCGATACGCGAAGGCGGCTACAAACTCGATATCCGTGGTGCGGCGATGGAAGTCATCGACCGCATGGAACTGACGGACCAAATACGGAAACACAGCACCGGCATCCGTGGTGCGTCCTATGTCAACGGTGAAGGCACCCGGGTGGCGAGCCTGCCCGCCGACGTGTTCGGTGGCCGTGACGACACCGTGGATGTCGAGATCATGCGTGGAGAGTTGGTGCGGCTGCTTCACGAGAGCACCCAGGTCGATTACCTCTTCGGCGAGTCGGTCTCGGCGATCCGGCAACACGGCGACGCCGTGGAGGTGACCTTCGCCAGCGGCCGGGCTCGCACGTTCGACCTTGTGGTCGGCGCAGACGGGCTGCACTCCGCGGTGCGGGCGCTGGCCTTCGGAGCCGAAGACGAGTTTCTTCGGTACCTGGGCTATCACTGCGCGGTGTTCACCGCGCCCAACCACCTCGGCCTCGATCGCTGGGAGTTGCTGCACGCGGTGCCCGGCAAGGTCGTCAACGTGTACGGCACCCAGGACAGCGAGGACGTCAAGGCGGCGTTCTTCTTCTCCTCGCCACCTCTGAAATACGACCACCGCGACATCGCCCAGCAGCAGCGGCTGCTGCTGGATACCTACCGTGGTGTGGGATGGGAAGCGCCACGGTTGCTGTCGGCCATGCGTGACGCGCCGGACTTCTTCTTCGACTCGATCAGTCAGATCCGCATGCCGACCTGGTCCAGCGGCCGCGTCGCCCTGGTCGGCGACGCGGCATACTGCCCGTCACCCCTGTCCGGACAAGGCACGAGCCTCGCCCTGGTCGGTGCCTACATTCTGGCGGGCGAAATGGCTCGGGCTTCCGACCACCAGCAGGCGTTCGATCGCTATGCGACCGGCATGCGCCAATTCGTCCAGGACAACCAGCACATCGCCGAAAGCTCCGGCAACGGCTTCGTCCTCCCCACCCGACGCCAGATCTGGTTTCGCAACCAGGGCCTGCGGATGCTGCCCTACCTGCCCTGGCGGCGACTCGTCCTCCGCGCCGCGACCAAGGAAGTGGACCAGGCGGCCAGGGCCATCACACTCCCCGACTACGGCGCAGGACTCCGTCCACAACCCCACAGCGGGCGCCGGGACCACGTCCCAGACTAGCCAGGAAGACCGGAAATCGGGGCACCGTCGACTTCATCAAGTCCGCTTCTCACTGCTCGAACGCGTGCGCCGCGCCGGGTTCCGGCTTCAGCCGAGCCGGTCGAAGGCGGTCTCGATCGCGGTGAGCAGGTGGCGCGGGTCGTTGTTGGCGGTTGCGCGGCCCGCGAAGTAGCAGGCCATACCGATCTCGGACGATCGCCAAAACCACGCTGGAAGGTAACCCGGTAGGAACGTGGGGGTCCGGGGGGCTCGGCCCCCCGGAAATAATGGCGGGCGACCCGGTCTGCGCATTCCGCAGACACACGTCACCCGAGCCCGCGCGCCCGAAGGGATTCGAACCCCTAACCTTCTGATCCGTAGTCAGATGCTCTATCCGTTGAGCTACGGGCGCCTGTTCAGTTGTCGCCCGGCGAGCCGAGCGTTGCGCGGAGGCTCCGGGATTTGAACCCGGGATGGGCGTAAACCCAAACCGCATTAGCAGTGCGGCGCCATAGACCAGACTAGGCGAAGCCTCCCGGGGCCCCAGGCCGCTGGCAAGCAGCCTACACAGCCCCCGAACCGACAGGCAAAACACCCCTCCCTACACAGCCCGCGCCCTCGATATGGCGCTCACGACCACGCCTGTGACACGTCCGGCCCGCTAGGCTCGGACCCGGTCACAACCCAGCTAGGAAGGGCCACAGATGGACAAAGTCGTCCACAGCGCGGCCGACGCGGTCGCCGACATCCCGGACAACGTGTCGCTCAGTGTCGGCGGGTTCGGCCTGTGCGGCATCCCGAGCGTGTTGATCAAGGCGCTGCTCGACAAGGGGGTGACCGGGCTCGACGTCACCTCGAACAACTGCGGAGTCGACGACTGGGGCCTGGGCCTGCTCCTCCGCGAGAAGCGCATCGTCCGGATGACCAGCTCCTACGTCGGCGAGAACAAGGAGTTCGCGCGCCAGTACCTCTCCGGCGAGCTGGAGGTCGAGCTGACCCCGCAGGGCACGCTGGCCGAACGGCTGCGCGCCGGCGGCTCCGGCATCCCGGCGTTCTACACCCGCACGGGCGTCGGCACGCAGGTGGCCGACGGCGGCCTGCCGTGGCGCTACGACGACGCGGGCAATGTCACGGTCGCCTCTCCCAAGAAAGAGGTCCGCGACTTCGACGGGCTGGACTACGTGCTGGAGAAGGCCATCGTGTGCGACTTCGGCCTGGTCCGCGCCTGGAAGGGCGACCGGCACGGCAACCTGGTCTTCCACGAGTCCGCGCGCAACTTCAACCCGCTGTGCGCCATGGCCGGCAAGATCACGATCGCCGAGGTGGAGGAGCTGGTCGATCCGGGCGAGCTGGACGCGGACAACATCCACCTCCCGGGCATCTTCGTGCAGCGCGTGGTCCCGCTGACCCCGGACCAGGCCGACGAGAAGCGCATCGAACGCCGCACCGTCCGGCAGAAGCAGGAGGCGTGACCATGGCACTCACCCGCGAGCAGATGGCCGCCCGCGCCGCCGCCGAACTCTCCGACGGCTCCTACGTGAACCTGGGCATCGGCCTGCCCACCCTGGTCCCGAACTACGTGCCGGACGACGTGGAGATCGTCCTGCAGTCCGAGAACGGCATCCTCGGCGTCGGCGCCT
Organism: Herbihabitans rhizosphaerae; assembly: GCF_004216555.1. Lineage (GTDB taxonomy): Bacteria > Actinomycetota > Actinomycetes > Mycobacteriales > Pseudonocardiaceae > Herbihabitans > Herbihabitans rhizosphaerae. The sequence continues at coordinate 941,398 of NZ_SGWQ01000001.1, forward strand.
ACCCGTACGACGAGGACGTCGACCCGGACCTGATCAACGCCGGCAAGGAGACCGTGACCCTGCGCAAGGGCGCGTCCTTCTTCGACTCGGCCACCTCGTTCGGCATGATCCGCGGCGGCAAGGTGGACGCGGCGATCCTCGGCGCCATGCAGGTCTCCAGGGACGGCGACATCGCCAACTGGATGATCCCCGGCAAGATGGTCAAGGGCATGGGCGGCGCGATGGACCTGGTGCACGGCGCCAAGAAGGTCGTCGTACTCATGGAGCACACCGCCAAGGACGGCTCGTACAAGATCGTCAACGAGTGCTCGCTGCCGTACACCGGCCTGCGCGTGGTGCACCGGATCATCACCGATCTCGCGGTGATCGACGTCACGGCCGACGGGCTGGTGCTCACCGAGCTGGCGCCCGGCATCACCGTCGACGAGGTGCGCGAGCGGACCGAGCCGGAGCTGATCGTGGCGTCGGACCTGGGCGCGGTGACGACAGCGTAGACACCGGACGGTCGATCGCGGGTCCGGTCGTCCGGCCGGACCCGGATCTCCACCACCACATCGGGTTCGACCCGCGTGTAGTCGATCGGGATGCCCCGTTCGAGCGGGTCGAACTCGCGGGTGCCCGGCAGCGTCCTGGGCCACGGGTGCTCCGGCCCCGCGAGGGTGAGCCGCTCCTGGGCCTCGACTCCGAGAACCAGGGTGGTGCCCACCGGTCGCACTTGCTTGCCGCGTGACGGCTGCCTGCCCAGCACGATCTCGAACGGCTCGGCAAGCGATCCCTCGACGCCACCGACGACGGCAGTCGTCACGCGCTTGCCCGCGTCCCACTCCTTGCTCGAGCGCCGGGTGAAGCGCCAATACCTCCACTTGTCCAGCGGGCCGAACCGGACGCTGGTGCCGGTGAACCGAAGCAGGCCGACCATCATGCCGAAGATCTTCGACCCCTCCAGTGATCCCTCCCGATCCACCGTGCACCGGCAACCTTGAAGGAATCCTGCGGCGGTTACGAGCGCGCGTCGGCCAGCAATTCCTCGGCCATCGCGGTGAGGCGGGGCAGGTCCACGGGCGTCACGGTGATCCAGGAAGCGTTGCGCCGCAAGGTGTAGCGGCCTTCCGGGGTGTCCACCCAGGTGATCATCCCGGGGAGTCTGGCGACCGTGCCGTCCCGCCCGCCGCGGTTGTTCGCGCCGAGCTTGCCGACCGCCGTGCGGCCGGCCAGCGCCGTGCCGAGCGTGGCGATCTCCGGCTGCCGCAGCCCCGCGTCCGCGAGCACCTGCCGGAAACCGGACACGCCGTCGCGCCCGCCTTCCTGGCACGCCTCGGCGAAGTCGGCGGCGCTCACGTTGGCCGGACGTCCCGGCCCGGCCGGCAACGGGGCCAGCGAGTCGAGTAGCTGGGCGACGAGCCGGCCGGGTGTCACCGGTCCGATCCTGATCTCGTCGCCGACCCGGGCCGCCGCGGCCGCACCGCGCCGCCCGTCCGCGGCGATCGCGGCCAGCGGTTCGCCGGTCCCGTCGACACGCAGGTCCAGCGACACGTCGAACTCCGACAGCGTGCGCAGGAACCCGGCCAGATCACGGGCCGGCTGGTCGAGCGTGCCGAGATCGCGCTCGCGCAGCCGCCAGGACACCCAGCCGGCCAGCTCCTCGCGATCGCGTTCGGTCCGGCCGACGTGCGGCAGGTCGAGCACCAGCGGCGAGTCACCGTCCACTGTGGACCACAACGCGGACAGCTCGACGGCGTCCAACTGGATCCAACCCGAGTCGGGATCACGCACGCTTGTGATCCTCGCCGATCACCGGGGGCGCCACCGGAGGTGGCGGGCCGAACAGGTCCGCGTCCTCCGCGACGTAGGCCGACTTGTGCTCGATGTCGTCACCACCGCGACCACCACTCGCGCCGCCCATCGGCATGCCGCCCATGCCCTGCTGTCCCGCTCCACCGGGACGACCGGGCTGTCCGGCGGCGGCCGCGGCGGGACGAGCCGCTTCCGGCTCCGGCGCGGCCGCGCCGACGTGCGGGCCCGACGGCACTCCACCGGGCGCGGGGCGGCCGGGCTGTCCGGGCGCGGGCGAACCGCCGGGCACCGGCGAGCCTCCGCCGGACGGACCACGCGTGGGTCCCGGGCCGGGAAGCGGCGGCGGGACCGGACCGGGGTTCGGCGGTGGCGTCGGTTTCGGCTGCTCGGGCGGCTGCGGCTGTGGCCCGTACCGGTCGATCAGGCCGGGCTTGTGAAACTGCGGAACCGTGCCGTACACCTCGCGCGAGTTGCTCTGGAAGCGCTGCATCACCTCGGCGGCCTGCTTGTGCGCCTCACGCTGCTCGCGGCTCTGCGGGCCAGGGTCGACGATCAGCATGTCACCGGTGGCGATGCCGCCGTTCACCATCGCGCTGGACGGACTGGTACCGCCGGACGCGGCCTCCGTCGTCGCGGTCTGCGGCGGAATCGTTGGCGGGAAAGGAGAATCGCGGATCGGCTTAGGCATCGAGTTGCGCGCGTCCTGCGCGTTGTCCGCCTCGACGGTGACGCAGTTGGCCACGTCCTTGGCGCTCTCCCCGGTCCTGCCGCACCAATCGGCCAACGCGAAGAAGTGCTCCCGCGCGCGGTCGGCCGCCTGCCCGGACCACGCGTGGTGCAGGGTGCGCAGCACGTCGGTCAGGTCGTCGCCAATCTCCTCGAGTTCCGTGCCCAGCCTGGCCCACTCCGCGGCGACCGAGTTCGCGCCGGCGAGGTCGACCCCGCTGTTGACCATCCCGTACATCTCGTCGTGCGAGTAGGTCATCCAGTTGACCTTGTCGTTGAGCGAATCCGGGTCGGCCGGCGGCAGCGGCGGCCAGCACCGCGGCAGCTTCGGCAGGCATCCCCCGGGCAGGATCGAGTTCTCGCCGCTCATGCCGGCCCCCCGATGACCTCGACACCGATCCGGTTCGCGGCCTTCTCCAGCCGCTCCTTGGCCGCCTGGTCACGCGCGATGTAGTCGCCGGCGGCGGCCCGCACGGTGAGCTCCATGTCCTCGACGATCCGCTCGAACTCGGTCAGCACCGCGGCGACCGAGCCGTTGCCGACCGCGACCTGACGCAGTCGCTTGGCCATGATGTCGGCCACCCAGCTGTCGCCGAACCGCAGCGGCGCGTCCAGGTCACCGGAGTCGCGCAGGAGTTGCTTGGCCCGCACCTTGATCTTGGCGAGCGCCTTGAGCAGCGTGTCCGCCGCGACCGGGTCGAGGTGCAGGTCGCCGAGTACCGCGCTCTGCTTCGCGTCCGCCACACCACCGGCGACCGGCGCCAGCCCCGCGGCGGCACCAGGCGTGAACGCGGCCGTCGTCGGCTTGCTCCACTGTCCGTCTCCGTCAGGCATGTCCGCCCCCTCGCTACTCACGCGTGTGCTCCTACGACGCAGCGTAGGCGCGTTCGGTTCACACCGATCCGAGCATCGAGTGCAGCCGGGACGCCAGCCGCTCGGCGTCGGACGGGGAGAAGGTCAGCCACGGCTCCTGGCCGGCACTGCGGCTGGACTGGATCATGTAGCGCCCGTTGTCGGTGTCGAACCAGTTGAGCACCTCCGACCGGGTACGCCGGCCCATCTGGTCCACGGTGTTCACGGCGAACTGCCCGCCGCCGTGCCGCCGCGACTCGACCAGCGTGGTGATCGTGCGCATGTCCCGCCCGGTCACGCCGCCGGCGTTCAGCTCCGCCTCGAACTCGACGTACCCGTTGCGCTCGAAGGCGTCCACGGCGCGCGAGAACACCGACTTCGGCAGCGACACCGGCACACCCGGCCCCGGTTTGAGATCCGGCAGCAGGGCGACCACGGCGTGCACGATGCCGCTGCCCCGGATCGGGTCGAGCCGCAGCCCCTCGCCGGTGAGCACGGCGAGCACGCCGGAGTCGTCCCTCGACGCGGCCAGCGCGCGCACGTGGCCGCCGAGCGCGAGCTGCGCGTCGATGGTGAAACTGTTGCGCACCAACAGGATCAGCAGCTCTTCGAGGTCCGGATCGAGGTCGCGCCCGTCGTACAGGCGACGCCCGACAAGCCCGGTGAGCACCTGGTCGCGCAGCTCGGCGCGCTCCCCCATGGTGTGGCCGTGCGAGACGATCTCCAGCGGGTACGGCGCCTCGCCGAGGCCGAGGTGCTCCCACACGAAGTCGAGTTCGAGCGGCGACAGGCTCACCCCGGCGCGTACCGCCATGACAGCTCCTCCTCTGGTCACGGTCAGAATGCCCTACTGCGGCGGGAGGTTCTCGCCGATCACCGGCGGGGCGACCAGACCGCCTGGGCCGAACAGGTCGTCGGCCTCCATCAGGAAGTCCGGGCTGGAGTGCTCCTCGTCCTCGCCCTGACGGCCGCCGCGACCCATCGGCATCATCGGCGCGTGCATGCCGTTGCGGCCCGCGCCGCCACCGGCGAACCCGGGTGCCATGCCCGCGGCCCGCGTGCCGGCGTGCGGCTCGCCACCGGCCATGCCCAGCCGGGCGCCCGCGTTGCCGGCGCGACCGGATCCGCTGCCGTTGCCGGATCCATTGCCGCTACCGGACCCGCCTCGCCAGTCCGTCCCAAGTGGACCGAACGGCGCGGGATAGCCTGGCGCGCCTGGATTCGAGGGCCGCTGCGGGTCGATCGCTCCGGGCACCGACCGGCCGGGCAGCAGGTCCGACGACGACGGCGGGCCACCGAAGGACGGGGTCGTGGAGCCGTGGCCGGTATGCGGCACGCGCCCCGGGATCGGGACTCCAGGGCTTCCCGGGCCGCCCGGCGACGGCCGGGTGCCGGTCGAGCCGCCGGTGTCACCAGGTCGCGAGGCCTGGCCGCCGTTACCGCCGACCGCGGCGGACGACGTGGTGGGCGCGCCGCTGCCGGGCTGCCCCACCGGCGCGGGGTTGTTGAGCGCGGGCGCCGCGTTGTTGGGACCGCGCACGCCCGGCGGCATGGTGAACGTGGGCGTGGCACCGTCGACCGAGCGGGAGGTCTGCTCGTAGATCTCCATCACCTGCGCCGCCCTGCGGTGCGCCTCCTGCGCCGCGACGGCCTGCTGGCGCAGGTCCGTCGTGGAGACCTCCATTGTGGACGGTCCGGATCCGGTGAACCCGCAAATGGTCGTCTGCCGCGGATCTGCGACCGGCGGCGGCATCGTGTTCTTCGCGTTCGACACCGCTTCCGCTTGGCGCGCAACGCATTCACTCATCAGGTTGGCCGCCCGTCCGGCGCTGGTCCCCCAGACCGACAACGGTTTCATCGTGGCGTGCGCCGCGTCGGCGGCCTCGCCCTGCCAGACGTTGCCGATACCGTCGACGGCCTTGCCGAAGTCCTTGGCGATCTCGGTGAGGTCCTCGCCCAACGTCGACCAGCGGCCACCGACCGCGTCCACACTGGACGGTTCCGCGGCGCTGATCATGCGGTGCAGTTCCGGGTGCGAGTAGCCGAGCCAGTTCGGGCTGTCGGTGATCGCCTTGTCGCCGCTCATGCCTGGACCCCCGGACGGAATCGGATGGCGTTGCCGCCGTCGGTCGAGGTGTAGTTGCGCATCGCGGCGCGGACGTTGGACTCGACCGCCTCGAGCGCCTCCTCGTACTTGCCGAGCACGGTGAGGAAGGACAGATCGTCCTTGCCCGCGCGGCCGTGGAACTTCTTGGCCATCGCGGTGCTCACCGGGTCCGCGCCCAGCGGCGGCTTGTGGTCGATCGAGTCGCCCGACTGGCGCAACTCGGCCACCCTGGTGCGCGCGTCGCCGATCGCGGACAGCAACGAGCCGCCGCCGATCGGGTCGACCGCCACCTTGCCGGACGCCGTCAGCTCGCTCAGCTTGTTGATCATCTCGATCGACCTGCCGAGCTCGGCCTTGGAGTCGTTCATCGCGGTGCCAACGGCCGGCAACCGGTCACCGATTCCCAACGTCATACGTCCCCACCTCGCCTTTCGCGCTGCATCGACGCTGGGTAGATGCCCAGGTAGGCAGGGAGGTTCCAGGCGCGCGGGGTCTTTTGACGCTGATCGAAACGGCTCTACCGAAGGTGCGCGTCGAACCAGTTGAGCGCGCGCTGCCAGGCCTCCGACGCGGCCTCCGGATCGGTGTCGAAGCGGTGGTCGGCGTCGGCGAAACGCTGCAGCGTGGTGGCCACGCCCGAGGTGGCGGCCGCGTCGCGCAGCTTCTCCACCTCGTCCACACCGATCGCCTCGTCCCGGTCGCCGTACAGGCCCAGCCACGGGCAGCGCAGTTCCGGCGCGATGTCGACCAGCGAGGGCAGCCCGTCGGACAGCGGGTGCACGATGCCGGGGCCGGCGACGGTGACCGCGGCGCCGACCGACCGCCAGGCCGCGACGGCGAGCGCCACCGAGCCGCCGATGTCGAAGCCGATCACGCCCATGAGGTCCGACCGCACGTCCCGCGCGGCGAGCCAGCGGATCGCCAGGTCGGCGTCGGCGAGCACGGATTCGGCGGACAGCTTGCTCACGTGGTCGGCCGCGTCGTGGTGCTCGACCTCGTCGACGCCGGAGACGCCGTGGTAGAGGTGCGGCGCGACGGCCAGCCACCCCTCGGCGGCCAGCGCGCTCACCAGGATGCGCGCCGTGTCGGTCATGCCGCGGGCCTCGTGCAGGACGACCAGCCCGCCCCGAACCACCTGTTCCGGTTCGGCGAAGGTCAGCCGCAGCGCGCGGCCGTCGTCGAGCTGGAACGTCTCGGTGCGGGTCTCGGTCATGGGTAAAGCCAATCACGCCGGAGTGAACACCAGTCAACGTGAGAAACGAGACGTTGTCACCCGAGATGCGTCGACGTCCGGCCATGTCACCCGTTCGCCGGAACCGGCTAACGTCAGGGTGCGCGGGCGATGTTGCCCGCGTGACAACGTGGTGGAGGAGCGCACCGATGACCGTCCGGACCCGTGCTGATCTTGCCGACCTGCCCGGCTATGTGCCCGGGCGCACCATTCCCGGTGCGATCAAACTGGCGAGCAACGAGATGTCGCCCGGTCCGCTGCCCAGCGTGGTGAAGGCGATCGCGGAGGCGGCCTCGCGGATCAACCGCTACCCGGACTCGGGCGCCGGCGAGCTGGTCTCCCGGCTGAGCGGGCGGCTGGACGTGCCGGAGTCACGGTTGGCGATCGGCTGCGGCTCGGTGACCGTGTGCCAGCAGCTCGTGCAGGCCACCAGCGGCGCCGGCGACCAGGTGCTGTTCGGCTGGCGGTCCTTCGAGGCGTACCCGATCTTGGTGCAGGTCGCCGGCGCGGCACAGGTCCGGGTTCCGCTGACCGCCGGGCACGGCCTGGACCTGGACGCGATGCTGGCCGCGATCACGCCGGCCACCCGGCTGGTGTTCGTGTGCACGCCGAACAACCCGACCGGGACGGCGCTGCGGCGCGCGGAGCTGGAGCGGTTCATCGACGCGGTGCCGGACGACGTGGTCGTGGTGATCGACGAGGCGTACCGGGAGTTCGTGGACGACCCGGAGGTGCCGGACGGGATCGAGCTGGCCAAGGAGTACTGGGCGCGCGGCCGGGACAACGTGGCGGTGCTGCGCACGTTCTCCAAGGCCTACGGGCTCGCCGGGCTGCGGGTGGGCTACTGCGTGGCGAGCGAGGCGGTCACCGAGGCGGTGCGCAAGGTGTACGTGCCGTTCGGGGTGAACGCGCTGGCGCAGGTCGCCGCACTGGCGTCGCTGGACGCGGAGGACGAGTTGCTTGTGCGGTGCGCCGAGACCGTGGCCGAGCGCGGGCGGGTCCGCGACACGCTGCTGGATCAGGGCTACGAGGTGCCACCGACGCAGGCGAACTTCGTGTGGCTGCCGCTGGGTGAGGAGACCGACGCGTTCAACGAGCACTGTCTGGCGCAGAAGATCGTGGTGCGCGCGTTCAGCGGTGCCGGCGCGCGGGTGACGATCGGCCTGCCCGAGGAGAACGACGCGTTCCTCGCCGCGGCGGCCGGCTTCGCGGCTACCTAGAGATCACGCGGGTTGGGCGAATGCCTGCTGCGCGGCAGCCCCAACCCGCGCCACCTCTAAAGCAGCAACTGCAGGATCGCGACGACGCCGACCACGACGATCGCGCCGCGCAGCACGTGCGGCGGGAGCTTGCGGCCGATCTTCGCGCCGATGAGCCCGCCGATCGCGGCACCGACGGCCAGCGCGAGGACGGCGATCCAGGCCACCTCGGCGACGAAGATGAACACGATGCCGGCGACCAGGTTCACCACCGCGACGTAGACGTTCTTCACCGCGTTGACGCGCTGCAGGTTCTCGTCCATGAGGATGCCCATGATCGCGACCAGCAGGACCCCCTGCGACGCGCCGAAGTAGCCGCCGTACACGCCACACAGACCCGCGCTGATCAGCAGCGCGGGTCCGTCGCGCCGTGGCGCTTCTCCTTGTCTGGCACGGAGTTTCCTGGCGATCCACGGCTGGAGGATCACCAGGACGACGGCCAGCGCGATGAGGATCGGCACGATCGTCTCGAACGCCTCCGGCGGCAGCACGAGCAGCAGCAGCGCACCGGTCACGCCGCCGAGGACCGAGGAGAAACCGAGCCGCCACAGCCGCCGGCGCTGGCCCGCGAGTTCCTTGCGGTAGCCGATCGCGCCGGCCACCGAGCCGGGTACCAGGCCGAGGCTGTTGGACACGTTGGCCACCACGGGCGGGAGGCCGACGGCGAGCAGAACCGGGAAGCTGATCAGCGTTCCGGAGCCGACGGCCGCGTTGATCCCACCGGCGAACACGCCGGCGACCATCACAGCGACCGCTTCGAGCCCGGTCACACGATCACCATTGGCCGAGCGTAGGCAGGTGAAGGTCCCACAGCGACCCGATTGTGGTCGGTCAGACACTCACCGGTACGCCGAGACGAGCTGGTCCTCCGCGTCGGCGAGGTAGTCCTCGAGCAGGTTGTGCGCGCCAGGGCGGTCACCGTCGCGAAGGTGGTCCACGATCTCGCGATTGCGCGGCAGGTACGGCTCGTAGAAGCTGCGCGGATCGTCCATCCCGTGGAAGACCAGCCGCAGCTCGGCGAGCACCTGTCCCATCAGCTCGTCCACCCTCGGGCTGCCGAGAAGCGAGCCGATCGCCTTGTGGAACTTGATGTTCGCGGTGCCGACGTCCTGCCAGCGGCCCTGCTCGGCGGCGACCTCGCCGATCCGGACCTCGGCGTCGAGCCGGTCGATTCCGTCGCCGCGCGCTTCGAGGATGGCCGGGCACTCGATCAGACGGCGGATCTTGAACACGTCCACCACGTCGTGGACGTCCAGCAGGCGCACGAACACGCCGCGATTCAGCTTGTGCTCCAACAACTTCTCGTGCGCCAGCAGCCGGAACGCCTCGCGCAACGTGTTCCTGGAGACGTCGAGACCCTCCATGATCGCCTTCTCGGAGAGCTGGTCTCCCGGCAGCAGCTCGCCGAGCATGATCCGGTCCCGCAGCACGCCGGCCGCCCACTCCGGGGCGCTGCTGCGCTGCCGGCGGGTGCGTTCACGCGCGAGATCGGCGAGCCGTCCGACGACGTTCGACGCGGCCACCCACACCTCCTACTGTGGTCTCGTTCACACTATCGCCCATTTTGAGTATTGTCAGATCGTTGAACAATCCTCAAACTGACTCGTACGACATTAGTATCCGTGAACGGGGTGACACGATGAGCGCACCGTCCGAACCCGAGGTCACCGGCAGGCTGGCGTGGTTTCGGGAGCTTCCGGCCAGGGGAAAGCGTGCGTTCGTCGGCGCGTTCCTGGGCTACGGCCTCGACTCCTACGACTACTGGGTACTGCCGCTCGGCCTCGCGGCGATCACGTCCGCCTTCGGGCTGACCAAGGGCGAGGCGGGGCTGCTGGCGACGGCCACCCTGGTCGCCTCGGCGTTCGGCGGCGTGCTCGCCGGTGTGCTCGCCGACCGCATTGGCCGGGTTCGCACGCTCATGCTCACGGTGATCGCCTACGCGGTGTTCACCGCGCTGTGCGGCCTCGCCCCGAACTACGAGACGCTGCTGGTTTTCCGTGCGCTGCAAGGGATCGGCTTCGGCGGCGAGTGGGCGACCGGCGCGATCCTGGTGGCCGAGTACGCCTCGGCCAAGCATCGAGGGCGGTCCGTCGCGGTGATCCAGAGCGCCTGGGCGGTCGGCTGGGGCCTGGCGGTGATCACCTACACGCTGGTGTTCAGCCTCGTCGACGACGACATGGCCTGGCGGGTGCTCTTCTTCACCGGCGCGCTGCCCGCGCTGCTGGTGATCTACCTGCGGCGCGGCATCACCGACGCGCCGATCTACACCCGGCAGAAGGAGTCCGCGCGCGGCTCGCTCCGCGCGATCTTCCGCCGAGACTTGTTGCGCACCACCGTGTTCGCCTCGATTCTGGCCACCGGCTGTCAGGGCGGCTACTACACGCTGGCCACCTGGCTGCCCACTTTCCTGAAGGACCACCGCGGGCTGACGCTGATCAATACCGGGCCGTACTACCTGTTCCTGATCACCGGCGCGTTCGCCGGCTACCTGTGCGGCGGGTACTTCACGGATCGGTTGGGGCGCAAGAACACCTTCCGGTTGTTCGCCGTGCTCAGCGCCGCGCTCGTGCTGCTGTACACGCAACTGCCGAGCAGTATCGGTGACTCGATCATGTACCTCGGGTTCCCGCTCGGGTTCACCTCGTCGGCGATCTTCAGCGGGTTCGGCGCGTACCTGTCGGAGCTGTACCCGAGCCGGGCGCGCGGCGCCGGGCAGGGGTTCACCTACAACTTCGGGCGCGGTGTCGGCGCGTTCTTCCCCACGATCATCGGGTATCTCGCCGATCAGCACGGCGTCGGCGGCGCCATGGCCTTCGGCGCGCTCGCCTACGCGCTGGCGTTCTTCGCACTGTTCGGCCTGCCGGAGACCAGGAACACCGAACTGTCCTAAGTGGAGGGTCAACATGCTGGGGATCCCTTCGGAGGCGCGGCAAGCGTTTCGCGCCGGCACGGTGACACCGACGTCGGGTATCGCCGACGGCTACGCGCAGGCGAACCTGGTCGCGGTGCCGGCGGACTGGGCCTACGACATGCTGCTGTTCACGCAGCGCAACCCGAAGCCGTGCCCGGTGCTGGACGTGACCGACGCCGGCTCGCCGGTCACCGAGCTGGCTCCGGACGCCGACCTGCGTACCGACCTGCCGCGCTATCGCTTGTGGCACAACGGAAAGCTGATCGACGAGCCGACCGACGCGCGTGCGGTGTGGCGAGACGACCTGGTCGCGTTCCTGATCGGCTGCAGCTTCACGTTCGAGGGAGCGCTGCGCGAGGCGAAGGTGCCGCTGCGGCACCTCGATCAAGGGCGCAACGTGCCGATGTACCGCACCAACCGCCCGTGCCGGCCGGCGGGACGGCTCGCCGGACCGCTGGTGGTGTCGATGCGGCCGATCCCGGCCGACCTGGTCGCCGCGGCGGTTCAGGTGACCGCGCGGGTGCCGGCCGTGCACGGCGCGCCGGTGCACGTCGGATCGCCGGCGACGCTCGGGATCACCGACCTGGGCTCGCCCGACTACGGCGAACCAGTGGAGTTCACGGCCGGCGACGTCCCGGTGTTCTGGGCGTGCGGCGTCACCCCGCAGGCCGCGCTGGAGCGGTCGGCCGTTCCGTTCGCGATCACCCACTCGCCGGGGCACATGTTCGTCACCGACGTGCCCGAGGCGACCTACCGGCTCGGCTGACGAAGGAGAAAGCCATGCCAGCCACCACTTCCCCCGCGTTGGTGATCCTCGTCGGCTGCCTGGTGATCACCTACCTGCTCACCAGGACGAAGATGTTCGGCGTGCTCGCGCTGACCGGCTTCCTGCTCGGTTCGGCCGCCACCGCGTCGGCGTTCACCCTCTGGGGCTGACCCACATCACAGTCCAATCACGCCCCGTAACCGCGATCGTCGCTCCTCGGATACACGTCGCATGACGAGCGCAGGATCGGGCGGCGCGGCAACACCGAAGCGCCGAGGCACCATCGGGTGGGTCGTGGCAGCGGTGGTGCTCGCGGCGGCGGGCATCGGGTCGCTCATCGAGGAGGAGACTCCACCGGCGGCGGCACCGGACTCGATCGCGCCACCGGCGACCACGACGTCCGCCGAGCCACTCGTGGTCACCACGACACCCGCCCCGATCACGGTTTCGACTGTGCCCGCCCCACCGCCCGTACCCGAACTCCCCGCGCCACCACCCAGCACGAAGAAGCCCCCGGCGCCTCGACCGGCGCCGCCCGCACCCAGATCGGTAACCAAGCCAGTGGCTCCCCCGCCGGCAGCCGACTGCGACCCGTCCTACCCGACGATGTGCATCTCGCCGGCCTCACCCGACCTGGACTGCCCCGACATCCCGCAGCGCCGATTCAAGGTCCGGCCACCCGACCCGCACGGTTTCGACGCCGACCACGACGGCATCGGCTGCGAATCCACCTGATCACCGCACCGAACTCGATCTCGCCTCGCGCACGGAGCGGCCCCCACCCGAACCCGGGGGCGGCCCTTGAGCCCAGCCTATCGATTGTCAAGGGCCACAACGGGTTTGGTGATCAACTTGTGGATAACCCGGGGCTGTGGATAACCGGCGGCAGGAGAGTGTCAGTCGCGTGGGGCGAAGACGCAGAACTCGTTGCCCTCGGGATCGGCGAGGATGTCCCATTCGATCTCGTCGTCGCGCTTGCGCACGAGCGTGGCGCCGAGCGCGATCAGCTCCTCCGGATCACCGAACACATCGATGTGAATCCGGTCCTTCACGGTCTTGCGCTCCGGCACCGGCACCACCCAGAACAGCGGCCCCACGCCGTCGGCGTCGACGATCGGCACCGGCCACTCGTGCGGCCGCACCCACCCGTCCTCCTCCGGCTCCACCTCGTCCTTGCGCACGTATCCGGTCGCGCGGCACCACCAGTCGGCGAGCGCGTGATGATCGTTGGCGTCGAGCACCATGTCCTTGAATTTCGCTGGCATGGCGCCGACGATTCCAGATGATGCCACCATATGGCGCGCGAAATTACGTGCGCACGCGAACGATCCGCCCGGACGCCTCGGTCACGAACAGCTCGCGCGCCGGGTCCGCGTCTCCGAATCCGACCGGCACCCGCACGCTCGTCGGCGTGATCAGCCCCGAGACGAGCACGCACGTGCGCCCAGTCGCACGGTCCACCCGCAGCAGCTCACCGGAGACGAACGCGGTCACGTAGAGCGCGTCGCCGCGCGCCTCCAAATCGTCCAATCCCTTGGGCAGCACGGGAAGCGGGCTCAGGTCGGCCACCGTGGCGTGCGCGCCAGGGTCGGCAAGCGGCACCCGCGCCACCGGCGAGGACGGGTGCACCAGCACGGTCGCGTACAACTCCGAGCCGAGCACGGTCACGCCGTTCGTGCCGAACACGCCGGCCGCGTCGGTCCACGCCTGGTCGATCGACCCGTCCTGCCGCACCTTCAGCACCGACGGCGCGAACTCCCGACCGAAGTAGAAGTTGCCGGCACCGTCCACGGCCAGGCCGTTGATCCCGCCAGGCAGGGTCGCGAACACCGAGGCGGTCGGCCGGTCCAGCGTCGAGTCGAAGCGCATCAGCCCGGACGGCTTGCCGGTGAGCGCGTCGGCCGGCCCGATGCCGAAGTTCACGTACATCAGCCCGTCGACGCCGCGCCGAATCCCGCCCGGCGACGGCACCGGGATCGTCGCCACCAGCCGCCCGCTCGCGTCGTACCCCTCGACCTGGCTGTTGTTGATGTGCGACACCCACAGCCTGCCGCGCCCGTCGAACTCCAGGTTCTCCCGCCAGTCTGCCAACGGCAGGCCACCGGCCTTGAACACGTCGACCGACGGCGCCGGCCCGGCGCACCTCGGCTGGGTCAGCAGCGGCGTGGCCGCCGCCTGCGCCGGGGACAACCCAACGGCCGCGAGCACCGCCACAATCGCGAACATCAACGTACACAAAGGCATCGCCGCAGTCTGCCGGCACGCGAGCCGTATCGCAAGGCTCAGATCACGGCCCGAATTCCGGCGATCTTCTCGGCGACACCGCGTTCGTCGCCCTTTCCGACGTAGAACGGCAGATCCACGATCGGCAGAATCGTCCGGCGCAGCGCGATCTTTCGCCGCAGAAGATCGTCGTCCCCGTACACCGAAAGCGCGCCCTCCAGTACTTCTGGATCCGCCAGCCCGGCGAAGTCCTGCGACCTGTCGTAATAGCCGACGTCGCCGAAATCGATGATCCCGACCCTGTCGTCGTCGGCCAGCACGATGTTCCAATAGCCGAGATCGCCGTGGCAAAGCACTGCGTCGCAGCCCAGCCGGGCCAGCTCGGCCGGCACCTCGTCCTGCACGAAGTCCTTGAGCCGCACCAGTTCCGACGCGCCGAGGTGCTGCTGGATCACCGGCAGGCCGAGCGCGTACTTCTCGTGCAGGTTCTCGACCACCTCGCGCACGGCGAAGGTCGGCACGCCGGGTAGGTCGAATGTGTGCATCGTGCGGACGAATCCGCCGATCTGCCGTCCGATCGCTCTTTTCCGGTCCGCGTCCAATTCCTCCGAAAACCGATCGAACTGCCGCCCGACGATTCCCTCGTACCCGAGATGGGAATTGCCGTCCCCGACCCAACGAAGCCGAGGAACCAATACGTCGAACCGCACACCATCCAGCAGGCGCAGGATCGCGATCTCCCGCTCGTACTCCGCGCGATCCTCGTCGGTACGCGGGAACATGACCACGTACCGCCCGCCGTCGACCACGTACGCGCGGCTGGTCCAGCCGATCTCCTCCAGCCGAGGCACGCCACCCGTAAGCCGCTGGACCAGCTGTTTCTCGCGCTCGACGACCTCGGGATCCGAGTACTGCGGCGTCACTCAGCCGAGCTTACGGATCCGGTCCCGCGGTCCGGGCGCGACCGGAGCGGCGCCGAGGTGCGCGGTCAGCGCGTCCACGTCGAATCCCGGTGCGGTGACCCGGTTCGCGCCCTCCTTGAGCGAGGTGAACCCGTCGCCGCCGTTGGCCAGGAAGTCGTTCGAGGTGACCTTGTACACCGCGGCCGGATCCATCGGCGCGCCGTTCAGCGTCAGCTCGGAAACCCTGTCCCCCGCCGGTTTCGTGCTGTCGTAGGCGTAGGCGAACCCTGCCGAGATCTGCAGGATCTTGGTCGTGGTCTGGCCGGCATGCCCGGCGAACTGCTGCTCCAGCACGGCCTTGAGCTGCGCGCCGGTCAGGTCCTGGGTGACCACCAGGTTGTTGAACGGCTGCACGGTGAACGCCTCGCCGTAGGTGATGTCGCCGGCCGGCTCACCGCCGGGCGAGAACGCGTGCGACAGGTCGGCGCGGATGCCGCCCGGGTTCATCAGCGCGAGCTGCGCACCGGCGGAGGCGGTGTACTTGAGCTGCGCGTCCGCGATCACGTCACCGAGCGCGGTCTCCTTGGCCGGCGACTCGGCGCGCGTGATGTCCGCGGTGATCTTGCCGATGATCTTGTTCGCGATCGGCGCGACGGCCTTGCGGTACTTGTCCACGATGACCTTCGCGTCCGGGTCCACGAGCGCCGGATTGCGCAGGAAGTTGCCCTCCGGGTCCTTGGCCCAGGTGCCGTCCGGCAGCCGGATTCCGTTCTCCACCAACGTGTTCGCCGCCGAGATGGAGGCGAACGAGCGGGTGCGGCGGTCCAGCGTGAAGCCGACGTCGGTGACCAGCGTGCCGTTCGAACCGGCGCTGGTGACCACGGTGTTGGCGCCCGAGGAGTTCGGCAGCGCGCAGCTGTAGAAGCGGTGCGTGTGCCCGGACACGACCAGCCCGTACTCCGGCCGCAGGCCCTTCACGATGTCGGTGATCGGGCCGGCGAAGTTCGCGCACCCGGACGGGTCCTGCACCGGCGGCGGGGCCGACTGCGCGCCGCCCTCGTGCACCAGCAGCGCCATCGCCTTGATGCCGACCTTGCGGAACAGGTTGGCGTAGAAGTTCGCGGTCTTGACCTCGTCGAGGAACTCGACGTCCTTGATGCCGTTCGGGTTGACGATGTCCGGCGTGCCTTCGAGCGTCATGCCGACGAACGCGACCGGGACGCCGCGCACCAGCTTGATCTCGAACGGCCGCAGGACCGGCATCTTCGTCTTCTTGTCCACGACGTTGGCACTGAGGTACTTGAAGCTCGCGCCGTCGAAGCCGTCGCCGTCCTGGCAGCCGTCGGTCGGGTGACAGCCGCCGCGCTGCAGGCGCTTCAACTCGGTGACGCCCTCGTCGAACTCGTGGTTGCCAACCGAGGTCACGTCCACGCCGAGCTTGCCGAGCACCTCGATACTGGGCTCGTCGTGGAACGCGGCGCTGATCAGCGGGGTCCCGCCGACCATGTCCCCGGCGCCGGCGGTGATCACGTCCTCACCCTTGGCCGCACCGGCCGCGCGCAGCTTCTTGACCTGCGTGGCGAGGTACTCCGCGCCGCCGGCCGGGTTCCCGTTGACCAGTCCGCCGCTGCCGGTCGGCGGCTCGAGCGCGCCGTGGAAGTCGTTGAACGACAGCACTCGGCCCTTGGCGGCGTGCGCCTGCGGCAGGGCCGTGTCGTAGCTGACCGACACCGGGCTCAGCGGCGTCCACCGCTCGGCCGCGGCCGGCGGGGCGGCCGACGGCGTGGTCAGCGGGAGCACGGCGAGGAACGTGGCCGCGACGGCCGGCGCCACGGCCAGGCGAAGCAGCGACTTGGGGCGTGACACGAGTGTCCTCCGGTCGGCAGGGCTGTGAGGTCGGGTGCATCCTGCCTCGAAAACATGCGCATGTGAACATCACGCGCCCGTACGCTGGCTGACATGTGCCGAAACATCACCGCACTTCGCGGGCTGGAACCGCCGGCCACCGCGGAGGAGATCGAGGCCGCCGCCCGCCAGTACGTGCGCAAGGTCAGCGGCGTGCAGAGCGTGTCGGACAAGACGCGCGAGCCGTTCGAGGCCGCCGTCGCCGAGGTCACGGCGACGACCACTCGCCTGCTCGCCGAGCTGCCCGACCGCAAGCAGCCGCCGACCACGGTGCCGCCGCTGCGTCGTCCCGAGGTTCAGGCCCGAATCGCCGCCAAGGCCGCGACCAAGGGCTGATCACGCCGCCGCAAACGCGCGAGTTCCGCGCTGGGACACGGTGAGTCCCGCGCTGTGCATCGTGCAGGGCGCGGGACTCACCGGTGCAGGGCGCGGGACTCGCGATTACGTCGCGGCGATCGGCCAGCGGCACATGCGGTACGGCAGCACGACGCCGCGCTCGTCCAGCATGATCGCCAGCCGGGCGCGCACCAGCCGGTCGAGCATCACGCGCTGCCACTCGTCGCGCGGCACCCCGTCGCCGGAGGCGAGCGCCAGGAACGCCTCGGTCCACTCGCCGGGCACCAGCGTGCGCGCCTTGGGCCGGCCCGGCCGCACGTCCTTGATCACCAGGAAGCTCGGCCCGACGCGGTACCAGCACTGGCCGAACCGGTGCTCCGCGCGCCACGCGCCACCCGACTCGCTGTCCACCACCGACGGTGGCGGCAGGTGCACCACCAGCCGCGACGGCCATGGCAGGTCGCCGCGCGCGGACCAGTCCACGGGCACCAGATTCGACATCGCCTCGCGCAACACGGTCAGCACCAACGCGTCCCGGACCGCTGACTGTCCGAAGTGGACAGTCCGGTCGAACGTGATGCGCTGACCGGCCGCCGCCGCGCGTTCCACCGCGGCGGCGGCGACCCGACCGTGGGGACCTGGGTCGTCGAGCGCGACGGTGACGCTCGCCGGCCACGCCGGCTGCTCGGCCACCGCCCACATCGCGATCAGCTCGGCCGCGGGGTCATCGGCAGTTCGCGATCCATGATCGCCTCCTCCCTCGAGGTGAGATCTTCACCTGCCCCCAGGAGAAAACGGTACGGTGCTCAATGCCGGCACATATCGGCCAAATGGGGCACAGTTAGTAACACCTTGGTCACGTCTATGTGTCCGGTGTATCTGCGCGAATCCCCAGCCATTCGCGGACTTCGCGACTGTCCGTAAACACCCGCCATTCGACGATCTTGTTGTCACGCACAGTGGCTGTCCATATCGCGGGACCGTCGAGTGCCGGCTCCTCGCAAACCGAACGTCCGACTATCGTCACGACCTCACCGTGCGCGCCGATCGAGGTGAAGATGTTCCGATAGTCCGGAAACGATTCGAAGAAACCTCGCCACGCCTCGACGCAGGGGGCCTTGCCCTCGACCGCGGCACCCTCGGTGTCGATGAACGCGTGGTCCTCCGTCATCAAGTCGGACAGGCCGTCCAGGTCACGCCGGGTGATGTTGTCGTTGAACCGGATCGCGATCGAGATCGGGTCGGACCACGGATAGGTCACGGGCGGACTTCCTGATCGGGCACGAACCGGCCGGCGGTCACGAGATAGGTCCAGACGGTCGTCACGGACGGATCCAGGTCTCCGTCACCGTCGAATTTCAGATGTCGCGCGACTCCAGGTTTGTCGTATGTCTTCACGAACCTCAGTACATCCTCGCGATTACGCCGACCGGACTCGATCGCGTCCAGAAAAACCGTCGCCGCGTCGAATCCCTCCGCGGCGAACATTCCCGCCGGCGTGCCGTACCGGGACAGATACTCGTCGGCGAAGACGCCTTTCGTCCTTTCCGCCGGCGCGCACGAGCAGGTGATCACCGCGCCCTGGGCCGCGGGCCCGGCGAGTGTCGCGAACTGCGCGTCGTACACACCGTCACCGGCGACGAACTTCGCGGTCGAGGAGGCCGCGCGCAATTCCCTCAGCAGCGGGCCGGCCTCGGTGTAGATGCCGGCGAAGAACACCGCGTCCGGCGCGGTGGCGGTGATCTTGGCGATCGTGCCGGGAAAGCCGCGTTGCCCCTGCTGCACCGTGTCCGTGCCGACGAGTGCCGGGCCGACCACGCTCTTCACCTTGTCGGCCAGCGCCGTGCCGTACTGGCCGCTGTCGTTGACCACGAACACCTTCGCCGCGCGCGCCACGTCCTTGAGGTACCGCCCAGCGGCGGCCGCCTGTGCCTCGTCGGAGGCCAGCACGCGGTGGAACACCGGCACGCGGCCGGACGCGGTCAACTCGGTCGCCGTCGCGGACGGGCTGATCATCGGGACGCCCGAACTCGCCAGAATCGGCATGATCGCCTTGCTCTCACCGGAAAACGCGCCGCCGATGACACCGACGACATCGCGGTCGGGGACGATCCTGGTCGCCATCGGCACGGCTTTGGCGGCGTCGCCCTGGGTATCGAGCATGACCAGGTCGACAGCGCAGTCGGGCTTGCGCTTGCGGAACTTCTCGACGGCGAGCTTGGCGCCGTTCAGCGCCGGCATCGCGACGGCGGCGAACTGGCCGCTGAGCGCGCCGAGAAACCCGATCCGCGCTCGGCACACCGCGCCGCCGCCCTCGGTGGGCGGAGCCTGCGTCGTTGTCACCGGCACGTCCACAGCGGTGGCGCTGCCGCTCACCTCGTCGGTGCACCCGGCCGCGACCACCCCCACCACGGCGATCACGGAAACCAGCAGCGACGGCGTCTTCACCATGCCTGCCTCACGAGGTGGGAGCGACGACGGACGCCGAATCGTACGCGGTCCGCGCCCGATCTTGGCCGTAACACGAGCACCGCGCCCGGACGAACTCGAAGTACCCGCAACCAATAGCGTGGACGATCTTCAATTGCGCCTGTCAACCGCGCGCGCTGAGGACCTGTGCGAGCGCGTACGCGTCATGAACCACAGCAGTCGCCCCGGCGCTCTGTAGCTCCTCCGAGGTGCTTTTGCCGGTAGCAACCGCGATGACGCGCACGCCTGCTGTCAGCCCCGCGGCGACATCGTTGGGGGTGTCGCCGATCAGTACCGTTGCGTCGTTGGTGAAGGCGACACCAGCGCGTTTGCTGGCGCGTTCCTGGGCGATGGCAACGAGTTCGGCTCGCTCGTGGTGATCATCTCCGTAGGCACCGGCCTCAAGATCGAGAAACTGAACGAGGCCGAAAACCTCAAGCTTGATGCGCGCGACTTCGCGCAGGTTGCCCGTGAGGGCGGTCTGGAAGACGGCGGGATTCGCCGCCAACGTCGCCAAGGTGTCCTTTGCTCCTGGCAAAGTGCGGCCGGTAGTTGCCAGCTCGTCCCGGGCATCCTCATAACCCTGGACAAGGGCCGTCGCCAGTCGTTCGATCATGGCGGCGGTCGGTTCGATGTTGTTGCAGCGCAACGACTCGCGCATGATCTCCAGTTCCGTGCGCCCCGCGATGGTGGCCAGGTTGGTGAGCGGCCGCCCGGTCGCGGCGGGGAAGGCGCGGTCGTAGATGGCGCGGCCGACGCCTCTGGTTTCGATCAGGGTGTGGTCGATGTCCCAGAGGAGCAGCGTGCGGGGCGATTGCTCACGCGCAGTCACCCGGCAAGTCTGCCACCGCCATCCACGCGGCGACGGCCGCGATACGATTTGTCCTGGTCACGGCCCATGAATGGGGACGGCGAAACAGTGACGGACGACCATTTGGCCCGCGTGGTGGGCGATCGGATCCGGTTCTACCGGACGGCCGCCCGCCGGACGAAGACGGTCGTCGCCGGGTTGGTCGGCATCACCCCGGACTACCTGTACCAGATCGAACGCGGCCAGAAGGTGCCCACGATCGAGGTGCTGACTCGGCTGGCCGAGGTGTTGCGAGTTGCACCCGGTGACCTGCTCAACGATCCGCCCGCCGTGCCGCGTCCGCGTGGCACAGGCGCGCCGAGTGAAGCGCTGTTCCAAGCTTTGACCGCACCACCGCCGGCGCCGGCGCCGGCCAACTCCACCGCGCCGCACGTCGGCGATTTGCGCCGCGAGGTGGCCAGCGCGTGGCACACGTGGCAAACCTCGCCGCATCGCTACAGCCGGCTCACCGCCGAACTGCCGGGCCTGATCGCGAGCACCGAAACGGCGCTACGACTGTCACCCGGGATCGAGCAGCGCGAGGCGCATCGCACCGCAGCCGATCTGTACTGCCTCCTGCGAACTGTCACCAAGCGCGTCGGCCGGGGCGATCTGTCGCTGCTGGTGGCGGACCGTGGGCTGCAGGCGGCCGAGACTGCAGACGATCCGATCCGACTGGCAGCCGCTCGGTGGAACTTGGCACAGGTGCTCCTCGCGGACGGGCAAGCTGACGCCGCCGAAGCCGTCGCGCTGCATGCTCGGACCGACGTGCACCACTTGGTCGAGGCCGGCAACGCGGACGCCATGGCCGTCTCCGGCTCGCTGCTGTTGATCTCGGCCATCGCGGCGGTGCGTGGTGGCGACGTCTGGACAGCTCGGGATCGCTTGCGTGAGGCCGTTCCGCTCGCGGATCGTGTGGGCGAACGGAACACCTGTTGGACCGCGTTCGGGCCAACCAATGTTGCGATGTACGCCGTCAGCGTGGAAGTGGAATCCGGCGAGGCGGTGGAAGGTCTGCGTCTGGCCGGGACAATCAACCAGGATCGCTCACCTTCGATCGAGCGGCGGGTCGCCTTTCTACTCGACCAGGCCAAGGGATACGGCCAACGCCGCGACTTTCCCAGCGCACTCCAGATCCTCAAAGCGGCGGAACAGGACGCACCTGAGGACGTCCGCTATCGCCCGGCCGCCCATGCCGTCCTGCGCGCCGTCATCGAACGCGGCCGCCGATCCGTGTCCGCCGACGCGGTCCGACTGGCGACCCGCGTCGGCATGCCGGCCTGACCATCTGGTCGCCCTTCCTACCCGAACTGACAGTTCGGGTTACTAGCGCGTAGCGGCCATACGGTCGCGATCGGTCCCGCCACCAGGTGACTCCCGGGCCGCCAGACCGGTCCCGCGACGGTCGTGGGATCGGTGGTGGGTGCCTTCCACACACGCAATCACGCCACAAGGGATGCCCACCATGACAACCAGAACCATTCCCGCACCACTGGTCTACGGCTATGTGTGCAGCTCGCTGGATCGGCCGGACTTCATCGGCAGTTGCAAGGACACATTGGCCGACTGGTGTGTTCGAGAAGGCTGGCGGCTCGGCGGAGTGTTCACCGATGTTGGCGCGCCACAGGAGAGCGTTGACCGGGTCGCCTTTAGCGGCCTACTGGATGCCTTGAACATGCCGCGCGCCGCCGGCGTTGTCGTGGTGGACGGCGCACATCTGTCGCCCCGTGCCGAAATCGTGTTCAGGCTGGTGCGCCAGATCCGGCAGCGGAATGCAGCGGTACTCGTCATGGACGGCGGTTTGCCAACGGCGGCCGAGCGGCTCTGCCGGGGACAGGCAGTGACGCCGGCATGACGGGGCACACCCAGAAGGATGGCGACTGGCATGACGAACTGGTCCTGCTCAGCGAGTTGTCCGGCGTCAACAAGCAGCTCTCCAACTACGTGCTCCGCATCCTGGACGCCGATGCCGGACGAGCGCCAGAACTGCCCGTCGAGCAGGAACAAGCGCTCGGAAAGCGGCTCGCCGAACTCGGCGCGAATCTGCAGACACGGGCACGGCACCGAATGACTGACGACGCGGCCAGCCCGCAGGTCATCGAGTTCGACGACCAGTCGTGAGTCATGGCGACAAACAAATCCCGACCACGGGCGTGAACGTCGAACGTTTGGCGGAGGCGGAGGGATTTGAACCCCCGGACGGTTTCCCGTCTTCCGCTTTCAAGGCGGATGCATTCGGCCGCTCTGCCACGCCTCCTCGCTCGGGCAGGGTAACCGGAACGGGCGCGCCCGTCGCACCCCGACCTGACCCGCAGTGGACATCGACCGTCCGTTTCGGACAGTGACAGCGAGTTTCACCAGTTCAGGGCCTGGTTGGGGGGTTGTGATGATGAAGGACGAGGAGCATATTGGGGTTATCGGCCGGTTGTCGCGAACCAGGCACACGGCCCGAGGTGTGCCGAACGTGTCGCCAGCCGGGAGAGGGCAGGTGGTGCCGTGGAGATGCATATCGCCGTAGTGGTCAGCCGTTCGCCGCGTCCCCGCGGCTGAGGCGACAGGATTCGACCCAGTCGCGATTGTGAGCGGTGGATCGGGCTTCGAATGTGCGCGTCTTGGTCACGAGATATCCGCACATCGACGCTGTTGAGCGCTACATCGGACCCGCCTCCCGGTGTGCCCGGTAGCGCTCCACGCCGGCCTGAATGACGGCTGACTGAACAGATGGCCTGGGCGCGTGAACCGGCGGGTTCACGCGCCCAGGCCTTTTCACGTGCCGGCCTGGCGAAACCTGGTCGGAGGGGACCAGCCGGATCGCGGCATGCCCGTGGCACCGGTTCTGCCTTATCGTTTACGCGGCTGCGTGAACCCCTCGAGACGTGGAGAGCACCGTGGAGTTCAACGAAGACGTGGGGCTGGACACCTCGCAGGTCGAGGACACCAGAAGCTCTCCAGGAGGGGGTATCGGCGGCCGGGCCGCGCTCGGCGGCGGCGGGATCGGCATCGTCGGGCTGGTGATCTACTTCCTGATGTCGCAGTTCGGCGGCGGTGTCGGGGGCGGCGGCGGAATCCCGCTCGGCAGCACGGGCGAGGTGCGCGACGGCGGCCAGGTGGACAACGCCAACCTCGCCGAGCAGTGCCGCACCGGAAGCGACGCCAACGCCAAGCACGACTGCGCGCTCGTGGCGATCATCAACTCGATTCAGGCCTACTGGAGTGACCAGTTCAGCCGATCGGGTGTCACCTACAAGCCTGCCCCCACCCGCTTCTTCAAGGGCGGGGTCAACACCGGCTGCGGCAGCCAGACCTCCGACACCGGGCCGTTCTACTGCCCGGCGGACCGGAACGGTGACGGCCTCGTGTACATCGATCTCGCGTTCTTCCCGCAGCTGCAGCGGGACTTCGGCGCCAAGGGCGGCCAGTTCGCCGAGGCGTACGTGCTCGCCCACGAGTACGGCCACCACGTGCAGAACCTGCTCGGCACGTCGAACCGGGTGAAGCGCGGCTCCGGCCCCAACTCCGACTCGGTGCGGCTGGAGCTGCAGGCCGACTGCTACGCCGGCGTGTGGGCCAAGCACGCGACCACGACGCCGGTGCAGAAGGGCGGCCGGCCGCTGATCCGCAACGTGTCCCAGGAGGACATCAACGCGGCGATCGACGTGGCGGAGAAGATCGGCGACGACTACATCCAGAAGAATCTCGGCGACGGCACCGTGGACAAGTCCAAGTTCAGCCACGGCAGCTCCGAGCAACGCAAGAAGTGGTTCAACACCGGTATGCAGACCGGGGATCCCAGTCGCTGCAACACTTTCGACACCAACAGCCTCGGCTAGCCGCGGCCGCGTTTCAGCTCGGCGAAGGCATCGACGCCGGCGATCAGCAGCACGGCGTCCCACAATCGGCCGGCGTCCTCGCCGCGCGGCTCGGGTGACACCACCGGGCCGAAGAACGCGATCCGTGGACCGTCCACTGTGGACACCGCGATGACCGGCGACCCGACGTCCGGCCCGGCCAGCGCCATCGCCTCGGCGTTGGCGGTCCGCAGGGCGTCGTCGTACCCGGTGTCCTCGGCCGCGCGGGCCAGCTCGGCGGGCAGGCCGGCGTCGGCCAGCGCGCCGCCGATCGCGTCCCACTCGCCGCGCCCGTGCATCCGCGCGCCCATCGCGGTGAACAGCCGGCCCATCGCGTCGTGCCCGTGATCCTGTTGCGCGGCAAGGCAAACCCGAGCCGGCATGCGCATGTACCGGCCGTAGAGCCCCTCGGGGTCCTCCGGGTCGACCTCCAGGTGCTCGTTCAGCACCGACAGGCACATCGTCCGCCAGCGCACCTGGACCGGGCGCACCTTCGTCACCTCGATCATCCACCGCGACGTGATCCAGGTGTACGGACAGATCGGGTCCAACCAGAAGTCGGCCAACACAGCTCCCATCGTGCCACGACAAAGCCGGGGTCCGTCCACTGTGGACGGACCCCGGCTTCGGGAAACGAGCAATCAGGAAGCCACGTGACCGTGCGCGTCGGCGTGTGCGACCTTCGCCATCCGCATCGAGGCCAGGCGCGCCTGCGCGCGCTGGGCCCTCGGCGGAACACCGTTCACGTCCTCGGTGCTGATCGCGTAGGACGCGGTCACCCAGGCGATCGCGTCGGCGTTGCGGTCAAGCGCCACCCGGTCGAGGTTGCCGAGGTTGTCGCAGGCCGAGTGGTAGCACGGGTCGTAGGCGACACCGGCCCGGCCGCCCCACTTCGCCGC
This sequence comes from Herbihabitans rhizosphaerae, assembly GCF_004216555.1. GTDB lineage: Bacteria > Actinomycetota > Actinomycetes > Mycobacteriales > Pseudonocardiaceae > Herbihabitans > Herbihabitans rhizosphaerae. The sequence goes on from NZ_SGWQ01000001.1 coordinate 966,476, forward strand.
CTGCGCCTCGGTCTTGACGCCCTCGGCACCGGTGAACAGGCCACCGGACGGGATGCCGACCGCGATGAACTCGCCGTAGTCCGAACGCCCGGAGAAGTCCGTGCCCTCGGTCGGCGTGCCGGTGGTGTTCAGGAAGCCGTGGAACGCCTGCTCGATCTGCGCCGAGCCGTACGGGCCGGGGCCGGCACCGGTCTGGTCGGAGTCGTCGCCGTCGTAGACGAAGTACGCCGCGTTCGGCGAGGCGATCATGTCGAAGTTCAGGTACAGCGCGATGTTCAACTGCTCCTCGAACGGCAGCTGCTGCACGTAGTACGTCGATCCGACAAGACCGAACTCCTCGGCACTCCACCACGCGAACCGCACCGTGTTGTTGACCTTCGGCGACCCGCCGAGCTGCAGCGCGGTCTCCAGCAGCGCGCCACTGCCCGAGCCGTTGTCGTTGATGCCGGCGCCCTCGGTGACGCTGTCCAGGTGCGCACCGGCCATCACGACGTTGTCCTTGCGACCGGTCTTGGTCTCGGCGATCACGTTGTAGCTGGTGCGGTCCTCGAGCAGCGCGCGCAGCTCGACGGTGGTGGCCGCACCAGCCTGGCCGATCAGCGCCGCGCCGTCGGCCTGGGTGATGCCGCCGGTCGGGATGGTGCCGACCGCGCCGAGCGTGCCGGCGATCCCGCCGGGCACGTTGTTGTAGATGACCGCGGCGACGGCACCAGCGGCAGCGGCGTTGGCCTGCTTGTCGAAGAACGTGCAGCCACCGCGGCTGATCAGCGCGACCTTGCCGGCCACGTCGACACCCGCGTAGTCGGACGCCTCACAGCCTGGCGTGGCGTCCGCGCCGGCCGGCACCACGGCCAGCGGCGCGGTCAGGCCACCGACCGGGGTGGACGGGCTGTAGGTCATGATCGAGATCGGCACGTTCGTGCCGCCAACGGCCAGCCGCTCGGCGAGCTTCTCGGTGAAGGTGAACGGGAACTCCTGGCGCGTCACGGTGAAGCCCGCTGCCTCGGCCTTGCCGGCGATGTACTCGGCGGAACGCCGGTGCCCCTCGGTGCTCGCCGCGCGAGAGCCGCCGGTGGAGTCCGAGAAGCGCTGCATCGCGATGAGGTGCCGGTTGATGTTCGCGCCCTTGACCTTGTTGACGAGCTGGCGGGCGAGCGCCGGTCCGTCCGGCAGGGCGTCGGCCTTGGCCGGAGCCGCTGAGGCCGGGATCGCGCTGAGGGCAAGCCCGGCGCTCGCCGCGAGTATCGCGGCGCCCACACGGAGCTTGAACGTGGCTGACGGCATGAAAACGGTTCCCTTCTCGGGGTGTCCGACCGCGCATACAGGTGCGCGGATCACTATGTGTCTTCGTGCCACAACGTCACCGAGTTACGCCTGTCACGTTCCCACCATTCCCGTTCGGACTAGTGTGCCCGTATGCGAGCGATCACGATTCGTGAGCCCGGTGGTCCCGAGGTTCTCGAGTGGACCGAAGTCCCGGATCCGTCGCCCGGCCCCGGCGAGGTGCTGCTGGACGTCGCCGCGAGTGCGGTCAACCGTGCGGATCTGTTGCAGCGCAAGGGTTTCTACCCACCGCCTGCCGGTGTGACCGAGGTGCCCGGCCTGGAGTGCTCCGGCACCGTCGCGGCACTCGGCGAGGGTGTCACCGAGTGGCGAGTGGGTGACCAGGTGTGCGCCCTGCTGGCCGGCGGCGGGTACGCGCAGCGGGTCACCGTGCCGGCCGCGCAACTGCTGCCCGTTCCGTCCACTGTGGACCTGGTGAGCGCGGCGGGCCTGCCCGAGGTGGCCTGCACGGTGTGGTCGAACGTGGTGATGACGGCCCGGCTGAGTGCCGGCGAGACGCTGCTCGTGCACGGCGGCGCCGGCGGGATCGGCACGCACGCGATCCAGGTCGGCAAGGCGCTCGGCGCGACGGTCGCGGTGACCGCCGGCTCGGCCGACCGGCTGGCCCGGTGCGCCGAACTCGGCGCGGACATCGTGATCAACTACCGCGAGCAGGACTTCGTGGCGGAGGTGCGCGCGGCCACCGACGGGCGCGGCGCGGACGTCGTGCTGGACAACATGGGCGGGAAGTACTTGCCGCGCAACGTATCCGTGCTCGCCCCGCACGGCAGGCTGGTGGTGATCGGCATGCAGGGCGGGGTCAAGGGCGAGCTGAACCTGGCCGAGCTGCTCGGCAAGTGGGCCACCGTGACGGCCGCGAGCCTGCGACACCGCCCGGTGGACGGCAAGGGCGCGATCGTCGCCGAGGTGCGCGAACACCTGTGGCCGCTGATCGAGAACGGCACGGTGAAGCCGATCACGCACGAGGTGCTGCCGATGGAACGCGCCGGCGACGCGCACGCCGCACTGGACGAGCAGCCGGTGTTCGGCAAGCTCGTGCTCACGCTCGGTTGAGTCGCGCCCGGCGCAGCGGCGCGCCGACCTCGTGCAGATGTCGCAGCACCATGGCGTAGGACCTGATCAGGCCGCACTGGGTATACGGGATGTCGTGCCGTCCGCAGAACTCGCGCACCACGGCCTGCGCGCGGCGCAGATTCGGCCGCGGCATGTTCGGGAACAGGTGGTGCTCGATCTGGTAGTTGAGGCCGCCGAGCAGGAAGTCCACCCACTTGCCGCCGGTGACGTTGCGCGAGGTCAGCACCTGCTTGCGCAGGTAGTCCAGCTTCACCTCGCTGGGCAGGATCGGCATGCCCTTGTGGTTCGGGGCGAACGAGCAGCCGAGGTACACGCCCATCAGCCCCTGATGCACCACGATGAACAACACCGCCTGCCACGGCGAGAGCACCAGGAACAGGGCCGTCAGGTAACCGGCGAGATGCGCGGTCAGCAGTGCGGCCTCGACCGGCATGGCCTTCACCTCGCGCCGGAGCACGGCCTGCACGCTGGCGACGCGGAGCATCACCGCCTCCATGAGCAGCAGCGGGAAGAACAGCACCGCCTGGTGCCGAGCCACCCACCGGCGCACCCCGTGCCTGGTCACCGCCTGCTCGCGGCTGAACGCCAGCGCCGGGATGTCGATGTCCGGGTCGTCGTCCTCGTGGTTGGGGTTCGCGTGGTGCTGGTTGTGTTTGCCGACCCACCAGCCGTAGCTGATGCCGACCAGCGCGCTGTGCACGTAGCCGACACCGTCGTTGGCCTTGCGTGAGCGGAAGATCTGCTGGTGGCCCGCGTCGTGTCCGATGAACGCGAACTGGGTCAGCACGATCGCCAGGAACGCCGCGGTGAACAACTGCCACCACGATTCTCCGAGCAGGACGAACGCGGTGACACCGACGCCGAGCAGCACCACGTTGGCCGCGATGCGTGCGGCGTAATAGCCATATCGCCGCCGCAACAGGCCGGATCGTTTGACCCACCTGGAGAGTTCGGCGAAATCGCTGCCACGACGCGCGGACGAGACACTTTCGGAAAGAACATTCGGAACACTCATGGGAAACATTCTCAATAGCACGAACAGTCACCCAGGGTGTTCCACGACACGGCGGCGCCAAACCTCGTGAAAATGCCGGTGTCCCCACCCGCTGGGAGTGGGGACACCGGCACTCGGTTCACGGCTGGATCAGACAGCGCGGACCTGGACCGCCTGCGGGCCCTTGGGGCCCTCGGTCACCTCGAACTCCACCTGCTGGTTCTCTTCCAGACTGCGGAAGCCGTTGCCGTCGATCTCCGAGTAGTGCACGAAGACATCCGGACCGGCCTCACGGGAGATGAAGCCGAAGCCCTTCTCCGCGTTGAACCATTTGACTGTTCCCTGTGTCATGCTGCTCCTCTACAGGGGCTGAACCGGCGCCGCGACCTGCGGCACCCGTGGTCGGGTTCTCAGACGCGACTTCTCCAGCTTATCCTGCAAGAAACCTTGAAAGCGCCCGCAACATCGTTTCCGCGAGCGTGTCACACACGAACACCAAAACTTACGACCATCCTGTACAACGCGGGCCGCACCCGATTTGTTCCCGCTCCGCTCAGGCCAGTTCTGCCGAGGCACCGACGAGCTGGTCCACTTCGACCGCCGTCGTGTAATGCGCGAGGCCGACCCGCACCGCGCCGCCCACCTCGCTCACCCCGAGTGCCGCGAACACCCCGCTGGCCGTCTCGTCGGCGAACGCGCAGATGCCGCGATCGGCCAGATGCTCCACCGCGTCGGACGCCTTCACCCCGCCGACCGTGAACGCCACCGCCGGGATCTTGCGCATCGCGTCACCGATCACCATCACGTGCCGCAGCCCGCGCAGCTCGCCGATCAGCTTGGCCAGCAGGCCCGCGTGATACGACTTGGCCGAGCCGAGCGAGGTGATCAGCCGCTCCCGGCGCGGCCCGGTGGCGGCCTCGTCCAGCATCGCCAGGTAGTCCACCGACGCGACAAGGCCGGCCAGCAGCGGGTACGCGTGCGGGCCCAGCTCCAACCGCTCCGGCCCGCGCGCGGTCGGGTCCAGCGAGCACAGCGGCAGCCGGTCCAGCAGCCCGGGATCGGCGAACGCCAGCGCGCCGACCGCCGGCCCACCCCACGCGGTCGCGGACACGGCGATCACGTCGGCGCCCATCGCGGCGATGTCCAGCGGCACGTACGGCGCCGCGGCCGACGCGTCCACCACCACCAGCGCGCCCGTGTCCTCGGCCAAGCCGGTGATCTTCGACAGGTCGGTACGGCTGCCGACCACCCCGGAGGCGGCCGTCACCGCGACCAGCTTCGTGCGGTGGTTGACCAGGTTCTCGTACTGCCACGCGGGCAGCTCACACGTCTCGATGTCGATCTCGCCCCAGCGCACCGTCGCCCCGGCGCGCTGGGCGGCTCGCAGCCACGGGGCGATGTTCTCCTGACTGTCCAGCCGCGACACGGCCACCTCGTCGCCGATCACCCAGCCGCTGCCGAGCGCGTCGGCCAGCCGCTGTAGCAGCACGGCCGGGTTCGGTCCGAGCACGACGCCGGCGGGGTCACAGCCCACGAGATCGGCGATCGAGCGTCTTGCCGCGTCCACGATCGCCTCGGCGCGCTGGGACGCCGGGAACACCCCGCCAGGGCCGGAGACAGGCGCGCGCAGAGCGGTCGACACCGCGGTCGCCACCTGCTCGGGGACCTGCATTCCGGCCGGCGCGTCGAGGTGGGTCCAGCCGTCACCCAACGCGGGAATCAACCCGCGGATTCGAGCGACGTCGAATGCCATGGATTACACCGTACGGCCGTCGGCAACCGCCCCTATTCCGGGGGCGGGTGGCCCTCCGGCGCGGCGACTAGGCTTGGTGGCCACGGACCAGGGACGGAGCAGATGAACCAGCCGAACGAGAACCACGGTGAGCGGAACGATCAGCCGAGGCACGTCATGGTCGTCGGGCCGGACGGCTCGCCCCTCGGCGCGGCCAAGATCCCCGAGGAAGGGGCTGGCGAGGCCGGTGAGGTGCTCGGCGAATCCGTCGGAGACCTGGTCGAGCAGCCGGCGAAGGTGATGCGCATCGGCACGATGATCAAGCAGTTGCTCGAGGAGGTGCGCGCCGCTCCGCTCGACGAGGCCAGTCGCACCCGGCTCCGCGAGATCCACAAGCGGTCGATCACCGAGCTGGAGGACGGTCTCGCGCCCGAGCTGCGCGAGGAACTGGAGCGACTGTCGCTGCCGTTCACCGAGGAGGGCGCGCCGTCCGACGCCGAGCTGCGGGTCGCGCAGGCGCAGCTCGTCGGGTGGCTGGAGGGCCTGTTCCACGGCATCCAGACGGCGCTGTTCGCCCAGCAGATGGCCGCGCGGGTGCAGCTGGAGCAGATGCGCCGCGGCGCGCTGCCGCCGGGCACCGGCCTGACCGAGACCCCGGACGGTCCACACATCCGAGGGACGGGCCAGTACCTTTAGCAACCATGATCCGCCGCAGTGCCGCAGCCGTGCTCGTGGGCGCCCTGGGCATCGCGACGGCCGGGTGTGCCGAGTCGGTCGCCGGCACCGCGACGCCCGACCCAGCCGCGACCACCACGACGACGCTCGCCCCGCCACCGGTGACCACGACGCGCGCGCCGGTCACGACGACGACCACGACCACGTCGCGCCGGCCGGCGCCGTTCGGGGACGCGTGCGCGCTGCTCACCTTCACCGAGGTGCGCACCGTGCTGAAGCTCCAGTCCGACAGCCAGCGTGACCCCGGCGCGCGGGTGAGCCTCAAGTGGATCGCGCGCGACTGCCTGTACCTCGATCGCGGCCAGGCCACGGTCGGCCTGCAGGCGTACTACCTCGCCGAGACGCCGCCGGAGCTGCAGCCGGGACCGGCCACCGGCGACATCGTGCTCGAGCAGGTGGCCGGTCTGGGCGTGGCGGCGCAGTTCGTGCGCAACGCGCAGAACCCGAAGACGCACGGCATCCGGGTGGTCACCACGCGGGCCACCGACTCGGTCAACCTGTACCTGACGTACAGCAAGAAAGAGGACGCTCCGCTCAAGAAGCAGGAGTTGATCGCCGCCGCCCGCCTGATTCTGAGCCGGCTCCGATGAGGCCGCGACCGGGACTCGCCGCGCTCACCGCGGCGGCGCTGATCGTGGCCGGCTGCGGCGTGACGGTGATCGGATCGGCGAGCCCCGACCCGGCGGCCACCACGACCACCCCATCCCCGCCGGCCACCCTGCGCCCCACGCCGCAGCCGGTGAACCCGCCGCCGTTCACCGACGCCTGCCCGCTGCTGCCGAGGGCGACGGTCGGCCCGCTGCTCGGCTGGCCGCTGGACGCCGAGCAGGACATGCCGGGCAACCCGAGCCCGAACTCGGTGGTGAAGTCGTGCGCCTACCGGGTCGGCACGAACAACGTCGCGGTGATGAGCGTGGTGCACTACCCGAGCCGCACCGCGTCCGTGCTCATCCGCCAGGTCGTGCAGGGCCAGCGGGACATCGAGCAGGTGCCGGACGTCGGCGAGGGCGCGGTGTTCTTCCAGGACGTCTCGGACGGCACGTTCGGCATGCGCGCGGTGAAACAGCGCGGGCCGGACGCGCTGATGGTGCACGTGCGTTACGTGCCGCCGGGCGGTCAGCAGCCGAACAAGGCGGCACTCGGCAACGCGGTCACCGCCGTGCTGCTCAAGATCCCGTGACGGCCTTCGACCCGATCGGCCGTGGGTGAACCGTGAGTGTGACCCACCATCGCTTCGCAGTCGTACGCGGAATCACCCTCACCTTCTCTGCCACCCGGTGATCTTGTCTGACCTGGGCTTTCTCCGTGGCCGAGGGACTTTAGCGGGCTAAAGTACGCGAAGGGGTGTTGGAGCGGTTGTCAAGTCGTGGGCGTGACGCTCGACCACACCGTGCTGCTGAGCGGCACCGGTACCGGCGCCGCGGCGGGATTCGTCGGCGGCCTGGTGTTCGCGGTCATGTCTTCGGCGTTCCGCGCGGCGATGTGGACGCGGCGCACGGGCGGGAAGGTCGTGAACGGCGGATCAACGAGAACCGCCTCCGCACTGCTCGCCGCGCACGTCAGCGCGCACGGTCCAGACGGCGCGCGAACCGGTGTCACCGGCCAGGAACTGGAGACGCTGCTGCGCTCCCGGCCGGACCTGCTCTCGCTGGTGATGACCGCGGGCAAGCCCGGTCCGTAAGGCGCGGGGGTGCCGCCGGTAGGCTCTGCTGCCGTGCAAGCGACGGCCGAGATCGAGCGGAACGACGCGCCGGCGGCGGCGCCCAGCCGCAGCTGGACGCGGGCGTGGGCGGACATCCGCAACGGCATCGCCCAGCGCGAGCTGTGGGGCCACCTCGGCTGGCAGGACATCAAGCAGCGGTACCGCAGATCGGTGATCGGCCCGCTGTGGATCACGCTCAGCATGGCGATCACCGCGGCCGGCCTCGGATTCCTGTACTCGCAGCTGTTCCACATCCCGGTCGAGACGTTCCTGCCGTACCTGACGGTCGGGTTCATCGTGTGGGGCTTCATTCTCGGCTGCCTCACCGAGGGCGCGGACACGTTCATCACCAACGAGGGGCTGATCAAGCACCTCCCGGCGCCGATCACGGTCTACGCGCTGCGCACGGTGTGGCGGCTGACCCTGATGCTGGCGCACAACCTGGTCGTCTACGTGGTCGTGCTCGCCGTGTTCTGGAGCCACCTGACGCAGCGGTACATTCTCAGCCCGCCCGAGACTCCGAATCCCGAGTGGCATCACGGGCTCGGTTGGGACGCGCTGCTCGCCATCCCGGGTATCGCGCTGATCGCGCTGAACGGCCTGTGGGTGGTGATCCTGTTCGGCATCATCTCCACGCGCTACCGCGACATCCCGCAGGTGATCTCGGCGCTCACCCAGTTGCTGTTCTTCATGACGCCGATCGTGTGGACCACCGACATCCTCAGGAGCCGGGTCGGCGGCGGCGACGGTGGCTGGCGGGAGCTGGTCGCGGAGCTGAATCCGCTGTACCACTACATCCAGATCGTGCGAGCGCCACTGCTCGGCAACAACATGAACTGGCACAACTGGGTCGTGGTGCTGGGGCTCACGATCGTCGGCTGGAGCTTGGCGTTCCTGGCCATGCGCAACTACCGTGCCCGCGTCTCGTACTGGGTCTGAGAGGCGATACGACATGGTCAGCATCGACGTCTGGAACGCCTCGGTCGACTTCCCGATCTTCGACGCGAAGTCGCGGTCGATGAAGAAGGCGCTGCTGTCCAAGGCCGGCGGCAAGATCGGCACGGACAGCAAGGTGCCGATAATCGAGGCGCTGCGGGACATCACGCTGTCGCTCAAGGAAGGCGACCGGGTCGGTCTGGTCGGGCACAACGGCGCCGGCAAGTCCACCCTGCTGCGCCTGCTGTCCGGCATCTACGAGCCGACCCGCGGGCAGGCGGAGATCCGCGGCAAGGTCGCGCCCGTGTTCGACCTCGGCGTCGGCATGGACCAGGAGATCTCCGGCTACGAGAACATCCTCATCCGGGGGCTGTTCCTCGGAATGTCGCGCAAGCAGATGCAGAAGCGCGTCGACGACATCGCCGAGTTCACCGAGCTGGGCAACTACCTGTCGATGCCGCTGCGCACCTACTCCACCGGTATGCGGGTGCGGCTGGCGCTGGGCGTGGTGACCTCGATCGACCCGGAGATCCTGCTGCTCGACGAGGGCATCGGCGCGGTGGACGCGGCGTTCCTGGACAAGGCTCGCGACCGACTGTTCGATCTGGTACAACGCTCCGGCCTGTTGGTGTTCGCCTCGCACTCCGACGATCTACTCCTGGAACTGTGCAGTTCCGCGATCTGGATGGACAAGGGCGAGATCCGTCAGCAGGGCTCCCTGCGCGACGTGTTGACCAGCTACAAGGGCAAGGACCCGTTCGAGAGCGTCAGCCACGAGACGCTGCAGCGACTCGGCCACGAGCCTGCCGCGGCCAACAGCCAGGACAAGGCATGATGCGGACATGACGAGCCAGCAGTCGAGCACACCGGCGGAGATCGTGGTGGCCGTGGTGGTCACCAGACACCGCCGCGAACTGCTCACCGACTCGCTCAAACTGCTGGCCACGCAGACCCGGCTGCCCGATCACCTGGTGGTCGTGGACAACGGCCCGGACGAGCCGGCGCGCGACGTCGTGGAGGCGTGCCCGCTGCCCTCGACGTACCTGCAGTCCAAGCGGAACCTGGGCGGCGCGGGCGGGTTCGCGCTGGGCATCCTGCACGCGCTTTCCCTTGGCGCGGACTGGGTCTGGCTCGCCGACGACGACGGCCGGCCGGCCGACGAGCACGTGCTGGCGACCCTGCTGGACGAGGCCGAGACGCGCGGTCTGGCCGAGGTGTCGCCGGTGGTGTCGAACATCGCGGCCCCCGAGTCGCTGGCGTTCCCGCTGCGGCGTGGCCTCACCTGGAAGCGCACCGCCCGCGAGCTGGGCACGGACTTCCTGCCCGGCATCGCGTCGCTGTTCAACGGCGCGCTGTTCCGGGCGTCCACGCTGGACGTGGTGGGCGTGCCGGACTACCGGCTGTTCTTCCGGGGCGACGAGGTCGAGGTACACCGGCGGCTGGTGCGCTCCGGCCTGCCGTTCGGCACCTGCCTCAAGGTTGCCTATCTGCACCCTGACGGCTCGGACGAGTTCAAGCCGATGCTCGGCGGGCGGTTCCACGCGCAGGACCCCTCCGACGAGGTGAAGCGGTACTACACCTACCGCAACCGCGGGTACCTGCTGTCCCAGCCGGGCATGCGCAAGATCGGCGCGCTGGAGATCATCCGGTTCGGCATGTACTTCCTTGTCACCAAACGGGATCCGCGCGCGTTCGTGCGCTGGCTCAAGCTCGCCCGCAAGGGCCAGCGGGAGCACTTCTACCGCTACTGATCATGGACAGTGCCGCCTTCCCGACCCACCTGCGCGACGAACTGGACGCGTTCGCCGCGTGCCTGGGCGGCGACCTGGACTCGGCCGTCGAGCACTGCGGCGACTGGACGCTGTACGACCTGGCCAACCACCTCGGCGGCGGCAACCTGTGGGCGGCGGCCGCGATCACCGAGGGACACGGTGATTTCCGAACGGACCCCGCGCCGCGCGAGCGCGCCGAGCTGATCGGCTGGTTCCGCGACACGGCCGCCATTCTCGTGTCCACTGTGGACATCGACCCGGACACGCCGGCGTGGACGTTCTTTCCGCCGCACACCGTGGGTTTCTGGCGCCGCCGCCGGTGCCACGAGACGCTGGTGCACCGCTGGGACGCCGAGCACGCACTGGGAATCGTGCCCGTGCTGGACCCGACGCTCGCCGGTGACGGCATCGCCGAGGTGATCGACACGATGTCGCCGCGCCAGGTGGCACGCGGGCGGGCGACACCGCCGGAGCACGCGATCCGCCTCACCGCGACCGACACCGGCGGCTCGTGGACGCTCGGGCCCGGCGAACCGGTCGCCACGATCCGCGGGACCGCGCAGGATCTGTTGCTGACGCTGTGGAACCGCCGCTCGATCGCCGGTCTCACCGTGGACGGCGACGAGCCCGCGGCGAGGCGAGTGCTCGAAGGTCCGCTCGTCCCCTAGTCCACAGTGGACAGTCGCACCACGAACGTGGCACCGCGCGCGCCGTCGGCGATCTGGACGGTCCCGCCGTGCCGTTCGGCGATGTCCCGCACGATGGCGAGCCCCAGCCCCGCGCCGCCCGCGTCCCGCGCGCGTGACTCGTCGAGCCGGGTGAACCGCTCGAACACCCGCTCCCGGTCCTCCGGCGGGATTCCCGGCCCGTCGTCGGCGACGATCAGCACCGCGTCACCGTCCTCGGCCCGAACCTCGACGGTCACCTCCTCGATCGCATACCGCCGCGCGTTGTCCACGAGATTGCGCACCAGCCGCGCCAGGTGTCCCCGATTCCCTTGCACCACAACGGTTCCGTCCACCCGGACGGTGACACCCTCGAACTCCCGGACCAGCTCGCCGAGATCCACCGGGGCGGTGGGTGCCGGCTGGGCGGCGTCGAACCTGGCCAGCAGCAACAGATCGTCGGCCACGTGCTGCAGGCGCCGCACGTCGGTCACCGCGTCGTCGGCGACGGCGGGCCAGTTCGCCCGGTCCGGGCTGTCCAGCGCCACCTCCAGCACAGTGCGCGCGCTCGCGATCGGACTGCGCAGCTCGTGCGCCGCGTCCGCGATGAACCGCCGCTGCTGATCGGCCGACTTCTCAAGCCTGCCAAGGGTTTCGTTGAGTGTCACGGCCAGCCGCTGCACGGCGTCGCCGGTGGACGGGACGGGCACTCTGCGGTGCAGTTCAGTGGCGCTGATGTCCTCCGCGGTGCTCCTGATCCGGTCGACCGACCGCAGCGCCCGGTTCGTCGCGAACCACGCGACGCCCGCGATCAGCAGCACACAGAGCACCGCGACCGCCCACAGCCACCGGTCCAGCGCCGCGACCGCTTCCTCCGCCGCGAACGGCGTGACGAATACCGAGAACCGCACGACCGAGTCCGGATGCACGTTCGCCGGGTCGACCCCCACGCGCGGGTCGCCTGGCGCCCCGCCGTCGCGCCAAGCGTCGACGGTGATCACCTTCATGGTGACGCCGGCCAGGTCCGGGTCCGCGTGCCGCCATCGGGGTGTACCCAGACTGATCGTGCGCGTCGTGATCGGGCTCCCGGTTCTCGCGCTCTGCGACTTCGGGACGTCGTCCGGGTAGTCCGTCACGGGGACACCGAACGGCTCGAGGCTCTTGCTCCAGCGCAGCGGGACGCGATTGGCGGCGACGACCTCGAAGGGCACCTTCGCCCAGGCCACGCCGCCAAGACCGCTGAGCCAGTACTTGTTGGGCGCGTTCAGGTGGTAGTCGAGGTCCCGCCGCGCCTGCTGTTCGGTCGCCGCCATCTGGCTGTCGTAGACGGTGTCGCGCAGCCACAACGCGCCGCCGGTGAAGATGACCGCGGAGACCAGGGCAGCCGCGAGGGCCGAGCGGGCGCCGACCGAGCGCGGGATCAGCCGCCGCCATCTACCCACCGCGACCGTCCAGCAGGTAGCCCATGCCGCGCACGGTCACGATGGCGCGCCGCCCGTACGGCTGGTCGATCTTGCGGCGCAGCGCGCTGACGTGCACCTCGACCACGTTCACGTCGCCGTCGTAGTGCGCGTCCCAGACCTGCTCCAGGATCTCGATCTTGCTCACCGCCCGGTCCGCGCGCAGCGCGAGGCACTCCAGGACACCGAACTCCCGCGCGGTGAGCTTGATCGGCTCGTCGCCTCGGTGACACGTGCGCGCGCCGGGGTCGACCGCCAGATCGCCGAAGGTCATCGTGCGCGGCGGGGCCTTGCCGCGCCGCACCATCGAGCGCAGCCGGGCGAGCAGCACCGGGTAGGAGAACGGCTTGGTGAGGTAGTCGTCCGCACCGGTCTCGATGCCCTCCACCTCGTCATACTCGCCGTCCTTCGCGGTGAGCATCATGATCGGCGTGCTGTCGCCGGCTCGCCGCAACGCCGCGCACACGCGATAGCCGTTCAGCCCGGGCAGCATGATGTCGAGGATGATCGCCGCGTAGTCGCCCTCCTGGGCCATCCACAGCCCGTCCCGCCCGTCGTGCACCACGTCGACGGTGAACGAATGCGACTCCAACCCCCATTTCAGCGCAGCGGCGAGCCGCCTTTCGTCCTCCACGACGAGTACCCGCATGCGGCGAGTCTGGCACGGCTGACCGGCCGGCTCTGAAGAGTTCTTCAGGATTACGCAACGTTTCTTCAGCACGGGCAACCAACAGTCGTCGGCACAACGACGACGGAGGTGCCATGGCCGCAGTGCTGAACACTCGTATCGACAGTCGATCCGACACGCTCTCGCCGAGGATTCCGGCAGGCCTTGCCATTGTCTTCTCCGTGGCGTACGCCGCGTTCTCATTGCGGAGACACGCGAATTTCCAGACGTCCGGATTCGACCTCGGTATTTTCGAGCAGGCGGTACGCGGATACGCACACGGCGAGCTTCCGGTGTCCGACATTCTCGGACACAATCTTCTCGGCGAGCATTTCAGCCCGATTCTCGCCATACTGGCACCGTTCTACCGCCTGTTCCCGTCGGCGGAAACCCTGCTGATCGCCCAGGCGTTGCTGCTCGGCCTGTCGGTGTTCCCGGTTACCCGCACCGCGATCCGTCTGCTCGGCCCGATGCTGGGCACGACGATCGGATTCTGCTACGGGATCTCCTGGGGGCTGCACAGCGCGCTGGCATTCGACTTCCACGAGGTGGCGTTCGCCGTCCCGATCACGGCATTCGCCCTGGACGCGTACCTTCGCGGCAAGTTGGGGCAGGCCGTCGCGATCGCCGCGTCGTTGGTCCTGGTCAAGGAGGATCTCGGGCTGACGGTCGCGATGCTCGGGCTGCTGATCGCCGTCAAACCCGCCACACGCCGGCTCGGCCTGATCACCGCCGCGTGCGGGCTGACGGCCACACTGGTCAGCATTTTCGTGCTGATCCCCCATTTCCGGGGAACGTCCTATCGATTCTTCGAGGCGGCCGGAAGCGGTACCGGCGACTGGTTCGACTCGGACAAGATCGTGCTCGTGCTGCTCGTACTCGCGCCGTCATTGTTCCTGGCACTGCGTTCGCCGCTGCTGCTGCTCGTGCTCCCGACGTTGGCCTGGCGACTGCTCAGCTCGAATCTGTTCTACTGGCAGCCGGACTTTCACTACGACGCCGTTCTCATGCCGATCGTGTTCTTCGCGCTCGTCCACTCGTTGACACTGCTGCGCCTCCGACGGTTTTCCACGGCGATAGCAGCCGCACTGGTGATAGCCGGAACGGTATTGACCACGTCCACCCGGTCGTCCGTGGTCGAGAACACCGACGCCAACCGGGCAGCGATCGCGGAGCCGGCGCGGCGACTGCTCCAACTCATTCCGGACGGCGCGTCGGTCGCGATCGAGAACGACCTCGCGCCGCAACTCACCAGTCGGGCCGACGTCCATCTCGTGGGTTCCGGCCGTCCGGCCGAATGGACGCTGGTCTATCGGCACCGAACGGTCCCGCTGGGGCAATTCATCGCCTCGGCGGGCCCGTTCGTCCTCATCAGGAACTGACCGACGGAAAGCCGAACCGGGTGACCAGCGACGGGTCACCGAACGCGATGATCTCCGCCAGCCCGGTGGTGGTCACGGTGAGCACCGCGACCCCGTACGCCCGGTACACACCGTCCTCGCCGCGCAGGTAGGCGGCCGCGGCCGGCTGCCCATTCGCCGAGGTCGGCAGCATCCGCCAGTCACCGGGCTCACCCAGTGCACTGGCGGCGAAGAACGGCACGCAGATGCTCTTGCCGGAGAACCAGGTCGCCGCCGGCGGCATCTGCAAGCTTGCGTCTTCCCGCAAAATCCTCTCCAGTAAACGCACGTCCGAGGTCTCGAACGCACGCATGTACCGCTCGAGCAGGTGCTTGCGCTCGGGCTCGGCCGGCTCGTCGACCGTGTCACCGGCGGCGTCACGAAGCTCGGCCAGCCGGGCGCGGGCGCGCTGCAGCGTGCTCTTCACCGCGGCCACGCTGGTGTCCAGCGCTTCGGCCACCTCGGCGGCACGCAGACCCACCACGTCCCGCAGCAACAGCACCGCCCGCTGACTGGACGGCAAGCCCTGCAGGCACGCGATCAACGCCAGCCGGAGACTGTCCCGCGCCGCGACGGTGGCGGCCGGATCGGCCACCAGCGAGTCCGGAATCGGTTGCAGCCACAAGGTTTCCGCGCCGGCCATGCGCGGCTCGCCGTGCGGGTCACCGCTCGGCTCGGCGATTCCGGACGGCAGCACCCGCCGGTCGCTCTTGCCGGCGGCGGTGAGGCAGACGTTGGTCGCGATCTGGTACAGCCAGGTGCGCAGCGACGAGCGCCCCTCGAACCGGTCGTACCCGCGCCACGCGCGCAGATAGGTCTCCTGGACGAGGTCCTCCGCGTCGGCGACCGAGCCGATCATGCGGTAGCAGTGCGCGATCAGCTCCCGCCGGTACGGCTCGGCGAGCGTGGCGAAGTCGGCGGTGGTCATCGTCGCCTCCCGTTCACGGTCGGTAGATCAGCGTGGCCACGCCGGTGTCGCCCTTGGCGACGTCGACCAGCGTGAGGTCGGCCCGGCCGATGCCGTCGAACAGCCGCTTGCCCTCGCCGAGCACGAGCGGATGCACCCCGACGGCGACCTCGTCGACCAGGCCGTGCCGCAGCAGCGTACGCAGCAGGGTGCCGCTGCCGTACATCACGATGTCCTTGCCCGGCAACACTTTCAGCTCGGCGACCGCCTCCGGCACGTCGCCGTCGAGCACGCTCGCGTTCCAGGTGAGCGGCCCGCGCAGCGTCCTCGACGCGACGAGCTTGGGGATCTCGCGCAGCCGGTCGGCGTACTCACCCTCATTACCGGACCACGCCGTGGACAGCAGCTCGTAGGTAACCCGGCCGCACAGAAACAGGTCGCTGGCCTCGATGCCGGCGATCGCGTCGTCGCGCGCGGCGTCGGAGAAGTACGGGAGTGCCCAGCCACCGCCGTCCAGTTCGCCGAAGCCGCCCGGATCCTGGAACACACCGTCGAGGGTCATGAACCCGCCGGCCTTGAGCTTTCGCATGATCGATCTCCCTTCACGAGGTTGTCGCAAGGGAGACTCGGGCGGATCGAAAAAGGAATCGCTCAGTCCTTGAGTACGCAGGACAGGTCCGCGACCAGGGATTCGAGCGAGCGACGGCTGGTGGCGAGCTGGTCGATCCGCGCGTTCAGCTTGGCCAACTCGTCGTTGAGTACGTCGATCAGTGGACGGCACTCGCCTTCGCCCGGCAGCTCGGCGCCCTCGCCGGTGCACAGGATCACCTTGCGCACGATCTCGATCGGCAGCGCGGAGGACAGCAGACACCTGATGCGTGCCACCACGTCCACATCCGAGTCGTCGTACTCGCGGAACCGGCCCTCGGTGCGCTTCGGGGTGAGCAGGCCGTGTTCTTCGTAGTAGCGCAGCATTCTCGGGGTCGCGCCGGTCCGCTCGCTGAGTTCACCGATCCGCAACGGGCACCTCGCCTTTCCTGGGTATTCTCGGATCCGCCAAACGGAGCGGAACCTCGCTCTTGCTCTGCGCCTTCGCGATCGGCACCTCGGAGTTCATCATCGTCGGGGTGCTGCCCGAAGTGGCCGCTGATCTCTCGGTCGACCTGCCCACCGCCGGGCTGCTGGTGACCGCCTACGCCTTCATGATCGCGGTCGGCGGGCCGGTCCTCACCGTGTTGGCCGGACGCCTGCCCCGCCGCGGTCTGCTGATCGGATTGATGGCGCTGTGCACGGGTGCGGCGGCGCTGTCCGCCGTCGCGTCCAACTACCCCATGCTGATGATCGCGCGGGTGCTCGGACTGCTGACCACGATTTTCGCGTTCACCGGCATGATCGCCGCCTTCACGTACGTGTCGCCGACGCTGCGCGAGGTCACCGGGTTCTCGTCGGGGTGGGTCACCGGCGTGCTGCTGGTGTACGGACTCGGCACGGTCGTGGGCAGCACGCTGGCCGGGAAGGTGCGGCCGGAGTCGATCAGCCGAGTGCTGCCCATCCCACTCGCGGTACTGGGAGGCGGCCTGCTGCTGCAGGGATTTCTCATGCACGCCAAGGGAACCAGCCTGATCGCACTGTTCCTGCTCGGCGCGTCCGCGTTCACCGTGGGGCCACTGGTGCACACGTATCTGATGGACCGCGCCGGCCCGGCCGCTGGATTTGTGGCGTCGGTGAACATCTCCGCGTTCAACGTGGCGGCGGCTCTGGGTCCGCTGCTGGGTGGGGCGGTGATCTCGGGTGGCCTCGGGCTGGACCGGGGTGGCGGTGATCGCGGCGGTGCCGAGCCTGCTCGGGTTCGGGGTCGCGCTGCTGCTGCACCAGGGACGCCGGCGTTCTGATCGCGCCAGTGCCGGTGCCGGTGGCGAGTCGGTGTGATTTGGTCAGGGCGTCGAGGCCTGGGGCGTCGGTGTGGTGAGCTCGGCCAGGTGGTGCAGCGAGTTGATCAGGTGCTCGGGACCGAACGGCGGGAACTGGATGTACTGCCGGATGCGCGGCGGCACGGCCGACCAGTCGTAGGTGAGCGTGACCTGGGTTTCGGACGGGCGGCGAAGCAAAACTCATCGGTGGCGGCGGTTCGGGCTCGGCGATCGGTTCGGCTCGCACGGTGACGGTGTCGCCAACTGGCTGATCGTGATCACCAGGTCAGGTTCTGGTTGTTTCGTCCTGCCAGCCGGGCTTTCCTTTGTCCATGGCCGTCAACCGTTCTCAGTGAAAACCACCGGCCGCCCGTCCAGGACGTCACCGTGGATGCGCCTGGCGCGGCGGGGATCGTTCTCCAGGTTGACGATCCAACCGTCGTAGAACGAGCAGCCGGCTCCGGCGCAGTGCTCGCCGTCCTGGACGCGATACAACCCGAACGCCCAGGTCGTGTCGGCGACCAGAATCAACTCACCGCGCCCGGCGTCGCGGAGGACCGACGCCGCCTTACCTCCGTCCTCGACGTGGTCGCCCTCGTCGAGGAGCTGTTGGAGATCCGCGCGAGCGTGGCCTTCCTGTTCGAACACCCCGAACCGGTACTTGGCGAACGGCCCCGAGGACGATCCCGTGAACGGTTGGGACACCGCCATCCAGGACCAGCCAGGCCTGTCCGGGAGTTCGCGGTCGGGACATCCCTGTTCGGCATGATGATCGTGAAGTGATCGGGCGAAGACGTGCACCTCCGGTAAACAAGAAGACGTGCACTTCAACCACAACGACCACTACCACGGATTCCTGCTACGCCAAGCGCCCACCAGAACCAAGCACGCCCTGGACGTCGGCTGCGGCACCGGCACCTTCGCCCGCCTACTCGCCACACAAGTACCCGAAGTAGACGCCCTCGACCGCTCCGAAGCCATGATCACCGCAGCCCGCGAGAACGCCCCACCGAACGTCCAGTTCACACGGACCGACCTCAACGAGCACGAACTCCCCCACGAGCACTACGACTTCGTGTCCTGCATCGCCAGCCTGCACCACATGCCGTTCGCCCCAACGGTCACCCGACTACGCGACACCCTGCGCCCCGGCGGCGTCCTCGCCATCCTCGGCCTGCACAAGCCGACGCCGCTCGACTACGCCCGCGCCCTGGCCGTAGTACCGGCGAACTTCGCGATGCGCCTCGTGCACCTGCCAAGACCCCCACGCGGCGGATGGAGCGACCACAAGAGCGCCATGCCGGTCCATGATCCAGACATGACGTTCACGCAGCTCCGAGCCGCCGCGCACGAACACCTACCCGAAGCGGTGGTACGCCGGCACTTCTTCTTCCGCCACTCGATCGTCTACCGCAGGCCTAGCGACTGAGACCGGTAGCCGCCTTCGTCCGACGATTGCCGAACACCCGGGTCATCGGAGTGACCTCGTCGATGTGTGCGGCCACCACGTGCACGAAGTTGATCGCCGCGAACGTGCCGTCGGCGAGCTTCGGCATATGCACGGCTCCCGCGCCGAGCAGATCGGGCAACCGGTTCTCCAGGTCCTGGGCTCCTTCGTCGGACAGGGCGTACACCAGTGGCTCGCTGCCACCGGCAAGGTGCAACACGAGCGCGCGCTTCGAATCACTCATGCTGTCGAGAGAACTCCTGTTCCTCCTGCCACACAAGGGATTTCACTCGTAGGTTATTCGCTCAGAGCTGAACCGCCGCCCTCGATCGCGGCAGGTAGCTCACCAGCAGCGCACCGAGCAGCAGAGCCGCGCCGATCATGCCGAGCCCGGTCAGCCGCTCGTGCAGCAGCAACACGGACAGCACCGTCGCCGTGAGCGGTTCGAGCATCGCGGCCAGTGCCGCCGCGACGGCGTTGCCCCGGCGCAGACCGGCGAAGTACGCGCCGTAGGCGATGGCCGTCGGCACCAGCCCGAGGAACGCGACGGCGGCCAGGCCGGTCGCGGTGAGCGGCACCGCCATGCCGAGCGGCAGCGCGACCGGCAGCAGCAACAGTCCCCCGGTGAGCAGGCCGAGCGCCGTCGTGGTGGCCGCGTCCAACCCGTCGACCGGCCGCCGGTTGATCACGGTCAGCGTGGCGAATCCCGCGCCGGCGACGAGTGCCGCGCCGATGCCGAGAACCGTTGCCGTGCCGCCGTTTCCGGACAGCAAGGCCAGTCCGGCCAGTGCGACGGTGATCGACACGAGGGTGACCGTGTCGGGCAATCGCCGCTCCAGTACGGCCGTCGCTCCCGTCACGAATACCGGCACGCTGCCGATGGTGATCAGCGTGGCCAAGCTGACGGACGTGGACGACACGGCGGTGAAGTAGGCGGTCTGGAACACGGCGAGCAGCGCGCCGGTCGCGAGTATCCGACGGGCGGCGGCCCTGGTGCGGGCGGCGCGCAGCCGGGTGGCGACCACGACCGTGGCGAGTGCGCCGCCGATCAGCAGGCGGTACGCGGCGACGGCGAGCGGATCGAGTCGGGCGTCGTCGGCGAGGATCGAGCCGGACAAGCCGCCGGTTCCCCAGAGGATTCCGGCGGTGACGAGAAGAAGTGTGGATCTGTTGGCAGACAAGGGAAAGCTCCCGCGCTCGTGGTGACAGGTGTCAGCGTGAGCGGGGTGCTGTCGTGAAGGTGATCAAGACGTGCGTCATCGCCGGGTCGAGTCCCGGCGGCGGCACCCCGCGTCAGGCGCGGGGCGGAGGGGTGATCGGGTACATCCGGTGCACGAGGTTCACTGTAGCCGAACTGCACTCCGGGCATTTCTGAATGACCACCCCGGAACCCGACCAGGGCGCCTCCGAGGAGATCCGGCCGCTGCCACCGCAGGTCCGGCACTTGACGTGCGGCTTGGGAGCCGCACCTGCCTTTTGTGCCTTCTTGCCTTTGCGCTTCTTGGCCATGGCGCTCCCGCGTTGGTGGCCCGCCTCCACCGTCTCTACCAGACGCGTCACGGCCTGCCGGCGCGCGGCACCGACACCCGCGTGCTGAGGATCCGGCCGGTGGTCGCCTGAAACAGCTCGCCCATGCGCTCGATCCCGCGCCACTCGGCGACCATCAGGAACAGCGTCCTGCCGTCGTCGCCGCCGAGCATGCATGCGAAGCACGCCTCGTCCAGCCCGATCTCCTCCAGGACCTCGCCGCCCTCGCGGATTCGGCGCACGAGCGGCTTGTCGCCGGCCATGTCGGACGCCCAGATCGCGCCCTCGGCGTCGATGGTGAGCCCGTCACCGCCGTACGGCGCCCACACCCGCCGGTTGGACAGCCCGCCGCCCGGCTCGATGTCGAACGCGGTGAGCGTGCCGGCCCATGATTCCGCGACCACGAGGGTGGAGCCGTCCGGTGTGATCACCATGCCGTTCGGGAACGCGACGTTCTCGGCGACCTGGCGGACCGTGCCGTCCGGTTTGACCACCGCGATCACACCCGGCCGGAACTCCTCCTCGCCGAAGGAGAACGCGATGCTGTTGACGTAGATGGCGCCGTTGTCGTGCACGACGAGTTCGTTCCACCCGTCCGGCAGCGCGCTCAGGTCGGCGTGCGTGACCACCGACCCGTCCGGCTCGACGCGCAGCAGCCGGTCGTGCCCAGTGATCAGCATGCGGCCGTCGGGCAGCCAGTCGATCGAGTAGCCGGCCGGCTTCGGCCCCTTGCCGACGACCTCGGCGGCGCCGTCCTCGGTGATGGCGACGATCTCCTCGGCGCCCCAGTTCGCGAACCACAGCCGGCCGTCATGCCAGCGCGGCGACTCTCCGACGACCAGACCACTCAACAACGTGCGCAGCTCGGACATGGTTGTGCTCCCTTCGGTTGGGTTTCACCACCTACACGAGCCCCGATACCCCGAATCGACAGTTGCGCCGGAAATCCTCCCGTACTATTCGGCGCGTTGTCGCACGACGCGATCCGGGGGTTCGATGACCAGGGCTTTTCAGAAGATCACCGTGCTCGGCGCCGCCATGTTCGCGGTGCTCACGGCGTGCTCGACCACCGTCGCCGGAACCGCGACGCCGGCCGAGCAGATGGAAGAGCAGGAGCCGCCCCCGCCGAAGGTGCCGA
Organism: Herbihabitans rhizosphaerae; assembly: GCF_004216555.1. Taxonomy (GTDB): domain Bacteria; phylum Actinomycetota; class Actinomycetes; order Mycobacteriales; family Pseudonocardiaceae; genus Herbihabitans; species Herbihabitans rhizosphaerae. The sequence goes on from NZ_SGWQ01000001.1 coordinate 987,886, forward strand.
TGGATCCGGCCGAGGAGCCGAGGGCCGCCGCGCTGCAGCGGGCACGCGCGATCGACCCGTGCGGTCTGCTGGACGTGGCCGCCGCGAGCAAGATCGTCGGCGAGGCGCCGGACAGCATCATGCCGGGCAACGAGCTGTCCGACTGCACGCTGTACACCCACCGCGATCACATCCTGTCCTGGCGGTTCAGCGTGCGGCTGGGCAGCCACGGCCGGCTCGGCCAGCCCGAGGACGTCGCCGGCGTGAAGGTCGTGATGCCGCCGCCGGACCCGGGCAACACGACGTCCTGCCCGAGCTACGTGCTCCTCGATCAGCAGCAGCCGCCGGCGACCGTCTACCTGAACGTGATGGCGCCCTCGGGCAGTGCGACGCCGAAGACTCCGTGCGCGGCGGTCAAGGAGCTGATCACCACCACCGTCGCCCGCTGGCAGCGACCGCCACTGCGCGCCGACAAGGTGACACAGCCGGCGGTGCCGCTGGGCTCGGTCGACCCGTGCGCCGCCGTGGCCGCCGCGAAGGAAGGCGCGCAGGCCTCGCCCGGCGAGGACACGTCGGCGTGCCAGTCGAAGCCGCGCGGGATCACCGTGCGGTTGCGGTTCATGTCCGACCCGACCCGGCAGCTGTCCTCCGGCGCGCGCGAGCTGACCGTCGGCGGGATCAAGATGGCGCAGAAGACCGGGGTGACCGGGTGCGAGGTCTCCTGGGCGCACAATCCACGAGAGGTGTCGATCATCGGCGACGCGGGGGCGCGCACGCCGGACCCGAAGACGCAGGTGGTCGTCGTGGAGACACCGAGCTGCGCCACCTCGGAGGCAGCGGTGACCGGCGTGCTGGGAGCGCTCAAGCCTCGGAAACCGCCGTCGTCGAGCCGGCCGGACATTCCGCTGCAGCAGCTCGGCGACCTGGACGTTCCGCCGACGGCAAGCACGGCCGGCGCGCCGTTCGACCCGTGCGCGGTGTCCTGGGACGCGTTCCCGCCCGAGGTGCGCCCGATCTCGCCGGTCAAGCCGTACGCCGCGAACATCGAGCCGGGCGACCCGTACAAGGTCGGCTGTTTCTTCCGGCTCGGCCCGAAGTCGGCGAACCCGGCGTTCGCGCCGAACGTGAACGGCGTCTTCTCCACGTTGATCGTGTGGGGAACCGAGCTGAAGACCGTGCCGGACCCGGCGAAGGGCGCGGTCGCGAAGTCCTACTCCGGCAAACCGGGCACCGAGGCGGTGGGCAACGATCCGAAGCACGGCAAGCAGTGCACCGGAATCGTGAAGCTCGCCAACGGCGCGGCCGGCGTGTCGTTGACCAACAGCCTGGTGCAGATCGACCCGTGCGTGATCACCACGAACATTCTCAACACGATCGCCGCGCAGACGCCCTGATCTCAGCCGCCGTCAGCCCCTCGAGATCGATCTCCAGGCCGACCGCGCGGCCGTTTCGCCAGCTCATCAGGAAGGTCATCAGTCTGAAGAGGCGGAACCTGGAGCGGTATTTCCGCCGCATCGCCCGCCGAGCCGCGGACAGTTCCGGGCCGGTCAGGATTCGCGCCGTGCCGGAGTGCCACTCGCCGCTCGGATCGCCGTCGAAGTCGGATCGGGCGACCTCGACGCGGCTGTTCCGCTGAATTCGGCGCACCTTCCAGGACCGGCCCGGCGTGTACGCGAACCACCGCCCGCCGTCGTGAGCCAGCCAGATCGGCGTCGACACGACCGTCCCGTCCCGCCGGAACGTGCGCAGGGCGAAGAACCGGTCGCCGTTCGGGTCGTCCCGTTTGCTCATGTCGCGACCACGACGAGCACGGCCGTCGCCGCGGCCACCAGGCCGACCCACACCGCCGGCACGATCTCCTTCACCTCGTCGCCCGCGCGGCGATGCGACACCACGGCCCCGACGAGCAGCGCCACGAGCCCGATCGCCGCGGCGACCCCGAGCGGCGGCCAGAACACGCCGATGACCAGCCCGACGGCGGCGGCCACCTCCAGCGCCCCGACGATCGTGCGCATCCGCGCGTCGTAGCCGAGGTGCTCGAACCTCGTGGCCATCGCCGGCACACCGGCGATCTTGGCCGCGCCGAGCGCCAGGAACAGGACGGCGAGCGCGATCGACATGACCACGGACGTCACCAGCATGAGCCACCTCCTATACGTCGTACATGTACGTTGTATAGTACACACGTGACCAGAGCAGAGCGCCTCACCCGCGCCACGGTGATCGGCAAGGCACTGTCCCGCGCGGACACCGAAGGGCTCGATGCGGTCACGATTCGCGCGCTCGCCACCGAACTCGACGTCACGCCGATGGCGCTCTACTGGCATTTCCGAAACAAAGAGGAACTGCTGGACGGAATGGTCGACGCGATCTACGCGGAATTCGACCTGGCCATCGATAAAACGGAACCCTGGCCCGAACAGTTGCGCACCGTGCTGACCTCGGTCGTCACCGTTCTGCGCCGCCACCCGAGCGCGCCCAGGCTGCTGAACAGCCGACAGGTGAACACCGACAGCACACTGGCCACGGTCGAAATCGCGCTCGATGTGCTCGCCCGCGCCGGATTCTCCACACACCGGGCGACCGAGATCGCGCGCCATCTGTTGAGCACCACGATCGCGCTGGTCAGCGATTCACTGTTCGTCGAGGAAACCGACGTCGACCGGCAACGAGTGGTCGAAGCGGAATTGCGCGCGCTGCCCGCGGACAGGTATCCGAGAATCGTCGCGGCGGCCGGGCCCTTGAGCACCTGCGCCAACCGCGACGATTACTTCACCAACGGAATCGAGCTTCTGATCGGCGGCGTGCGCCACCTCGCCGAGCGTCAGAGCTTGTAGAGACGCGCCCAGTTCTCCCGGCTGGTCAGCTCCGGCATCGCCTGCTTGTACGCCGCCTGCGCCGTGCCACCCTCGTTGATCAGACGGCGCAGCACGGCGCCACCCTCACGGGCGAGGCGGAACATCGCCTTGCGGTCGTAGTGCCGAACCCGCACGGCCTCCTGGTTGGCGTCGGTCACGACCGCCGTCTTGAACAGCGACGCGTGCCACCAGGTGGCGTCCTCGGCCGGGATCGTGCCGATGTCGTAGGCGTGCTTGCCGAGCAGTTGGTACATCAGCCGCTTGACCAGCACCGCCCGCGTGAGCAGCGGCTTGGGCGCGGCGGGCACCATCGGCTGCTCACCCTGCTTGAGGCCGGGCACCGCGGACGCCGGGTGGCGCTGCGTCTCCGGGTACTTCGCGCGCAGCTCGCGGATCATCGGCACCGCCGACGCGCCGCCGTCGTGCAGGATCTCCGGCCCGACCAGGAAGTCCTCGACCGCCTTGATCAGCGTGGCGGCGAGCCCGTACTGCATCGACAGCAGGTACCTGGTCAGCTGCGCGGCGAGCACGCGGGCGACGTGCTTGGTCTCGAACCGCGAGTGCAGCGCCGCGGTGATCATCGAGTTGCGCAGGTTGAAGTACCGGTGCCAGTCGTCCCAGTCCTTCCAGTGGAAGTCGGCGTGCCACACGCCGGCGCCGGGCAGCGTCACCGTGGCGAACCCGTGCTCCTTGGCGCGGTAGCCGTACTCGATGTCGTCCCACTGGAAGAACATCGGCAGCGGGTAGCCGCACTCGCGCACGATCTCCGACGGGATCAGGCAGGACCACCAGCCGTTGTAGCCGGCGTCGACGCGGATCTCCTGGCGGTTCGGCTTGCCGGTCTCCTCGTCGACCCCGGTGAGGTCGGCGTTGCTGAGCGCGTTCTTGGGCAGCTGCGCCGGCGCGAGGTTCTCCAGCTCGGCGTACTCGGCCTGCACGTGCAGGTAGGTCGGGTGCAGCAGGTACAGCATCTGCCCGCCGACGATCACCGGCTCGGAGGTGCGGTTGGCGAACGCGGTCAGCCGGATCGCGATGTCCGGCTCGAGCAGCACGTCGTCGTCCATGAACAGCACGTTGGCGTGCTCGGCCTGCCGCCCGGTCTCGAACAGGCCGCGGGTGAAGCCGGCCGCGCCGCCGAGGTTCGGCTGCTGGATGTAGCGCAGCTTGTCCCCGAGCGCCTTGGACACCTCGGCGAACTTGGGCCGCGAGTCGACGGTGTCGGTGCCCTGGTCGGCGACGTAGATCGCGTCCAGACCGGACAGCGCCACCGGGTCGGCGGCCAGCGCCTCGAGCGTGTTGAGGCAGTCGTCGGCGCGGTTGCAGGTGCAGATGACCACCGCGGTCGGCCGGATCTTCTCCGGCGGCTCGACCGTCCAGCGCACCTGCTCGACGGTGATCCGCTGGCCGAGATCCGTCTCGACCTCCAGGAACAGCGCGCCGCCGTCCAGGAAACGGTCGATCTTGGCGGTCAGCGACAGCCGCTCGTCCTTCACGCCGATGAGCGTCTTCACCACGATCGCGCGGGTGTACCCGTCGATGTCGGACGCGAAGATCGTCAGCTTCCCGGAGCCGGTGGCGGTCAGCTCGACGGCCACCTCCTTGGCCACCGTCCAGCGCTGCCAGTAGCTGGCCGGAAAACGACCGAAGTAGGTGTTCATGGAGACCGTCGCGGACGGCTCCATGCTCATCGAGTCCCGCTCCAGGTGTGCGACACCCCGGGTGACCTCGGCGTACAGCTTGTTGCCGACGATCTCCGACGGGCCGTCGAACAGACCGCGCTGGGCGAGCAGCCGGCCGGTCGGCACGTGGTCCTCCAGCGATACCTCGGGGGCGGCCTCGCCGATGTGCGCGATCCGCGCGGGGGCCGTCTGAACAGACTTATTCACTGTTGGGCGTCCCTGCCTTGGTACGTGTGGCGCTCACTGTCTGCGCGCGACGTGGACGGTAAGTCACGGTACCTCGTCAACGCACGACCGCCACGCCGCGTTGCCTCGGGTGTGTCCGCTCACTGCTTGTAGACGACCGTGCGGAGCACGACGAAGTTGACCACGGTGGCCGAGCCCTGCGAGATCGCCCACGCCAGGTTGGTCCACCAGGTGCCCTCGGGCAGCGCGGCGAGCATCCACTTGTTCATTCCTACCGCCGCGACGTAGGTCAGCACGTAGAGGATCGCGAATCCCCATGCTTTCGAGTGACCGTCGGCGTTGAAGGTGAACTTGCGGTTGAGGAAGTACGCGGTGACCGTGCCGATGATGAAGCTGATCGTGCGGGCGATGTCGGTCTCGATACCGGCGTCCAGCCCGAGGGCGAGGCACAGCCGGTAGACACCGAAGTCGATGATCGCGCAGAAGCCGCCGACGAGGACGAACCGGATCGCCTGGGCGAGAAAGCCCTGGCGTTCGGTCTGCTGTTGTACTTCGGTTTCGGGGGCCACCGCTGTCACCGCAACCTCGATCCGGTCGGCACTTGCTTCGCGGGCCGGGCCAGTGTACGAGGTGCACGCGGACGCCTAACGGGCACGCCGTGTACTGATCCTGGCGGTTGGAGTCGCGGCGGACAGACGGAGGATGTCGTCCGAGTCCGAGGTGATCACAAGTCCCCCGCCGTGTCGCACCGCGACGGCGACGACATGCGCGTCAACGATGTCCCGGCTGTCCGCCTTCGCACCGTGCAACACCGCACCCACTCCCTTGGCGAGATCGAGGTCGGTGTCGACCACCTGCACCGCTTGACGCGGCCGGCCGCGCACCTGCCGCCCGGCGATCGCCGTTTCGACACGACGAGTGCGGGCGGTGCCACGGGCGACCTCCGCACATACGACCGCCGGCACCAGTACGTCTCGTCCATCCGCCCATGCATGGGTCAGGATCGCGCGGGCAGCCACGGACGGAACGTCGTCGGACAACGCGGAGAGCCCGTCGGAGTCGAGAATGATCGGCAGCATCAAGCCGCGCCTCGATCACTCGCGACACCGTCGAGTTCGTCGAGCGTGGCGCGTGCGGACGCGAGTTCCTCCTCAGGCACTGGCCCGAACTTGGCATCCCACTCATCCAGCATCTGGCGCATCGCATCGAGCCGAGCCAGGTGATCGAGATGGTCAGCGAGCGCCTTGTTGACGACGGCGGACAGATGGGTCTCGCCGAGTTCGCGGGCCTGATCGACCAACTCCTCATCGACCGTCACAGTGATCTTACGCTTGGCCATACAAGCATCGTATCAGCCCTGAGAGGAGCACCAGAATCACGTCGCTACCCTGGGCCCGGTGGAGCCAGACTATGAGTTGAAGAAGCTGACGGGCTGGGCGCGCACCTCGCCCACCGTGGCGAAGGTGGTGCATGCGGCCGACGTCGACAGCGTCGCCGCGGCGGTGGCGGCGGCCGGCGAGCGAGGCGTGATCGCTCGCGGACTCGGACGCTCCTACGGCGACCCGGCGCAGAACGCCGGCGGGCTCGTCATCGACATGACCGGCCTCGACAAGATCCACTCGATCGACCCGGACGGCGCGATCGTGGACGTCGACGCCGGTGTCAGCCTCGACCAGCTGATGAAGGCCGCGCTGCCGCACGGGCTGTGGGTGCCCGTGCTGCCCGGCACCCGGCAGGTGACTGTCGGCGGCGCCATCGCCAACGACATCCACGGCAAGAACCACCACAGCGCCGGCACGTTCGGCAGCCACGTGTTGTCGATGGAGCTGCTCACGGCGGACGGCCAGGTGCGCACGCTCACCCCGGACGGACCGGAGCAGGACCTGTTCTGGGCCACGGTCGCCGGCATCGGGCTGACCGGCATCATCCTGCGCGCCTCGGTGAAGATGAAGAAGACCGAGTCGGCCTACTTCACAGTGGACGCCGACCGCACGTCCAACCTGGACGAGACGATCGAGCTGTTCGTCAACGGCTCCGACGACAACTACGACTACTCGATGGCCGTCCCGGACACGATCTCCACCGGTCCGAAGATGGGGCGCGCCACCTTCTCCCGCGGCTCGCTGGCCAAGCTCGACGAGCTGCCGCCGAAGCTGCGCGCGAACCCGCTCAAGTTCGACGCCCCGCACCTGGTGACGCTGCCGGACATCTTCCCGAACGGCCTGGCCAACAAGCTGACGTTCGGCCTGATGAGCGAGGTCTGGCAGAAGCTGGTGCCGAAGAACGGGCACCGCGGCAAGATCATGAACCTGACGCAGTTCTACCACCCGCTGGACATGATCTGGGAGTGGAACCGCGCCTACGGGTCCAAGGGCTTCCTGCAGTACCAGTTCTCGCTGCCGTTCGAGCGCGAGGAGGAGCTCAAGGCGATCCTGCGCAAGGTGTCGACGTCCGGGCACTACTCGTTCCTGAACGTGCTCAAGCGGATGGGCGAGTCGAACCGCGCGCCGCTGTCCTACCCGCACCCGGGCTTCATGATGTGCCTGGACTTCCCGATCAAGCAGGGTCTGGACGCGTTCTGCGCCGACCTGGACGACGAGGTGCTGTCCTACGGCGGGCGGCTCTATACCGCCAAGGACTCGCGCACCTCGCCGGAGGCGTTCCGCACGATGTACCCGCGGCTGGACGAGTGGCGCAAGATCCGCGATTCCGTTGACCCGCAAGGGATTTTCGCCTCCGATATGGCCAGGAGGCTCGAGCTGCTGTGATCGACGCGACGGGTAATCCGCGGACCGTGCTGCTACTTGGCGGCACGTCGGACATCGCGCTGGCGATCGCGCAGATGTACGCGCCGGCCAAGCCGCACGTGGTGCTGGCGGCTCGTCCGACCAGCCGGCGCGAGGCCGCGGCGACCCAGCTGCGCGACCTCGGGTGCGAGACCACCGAGGTCGACTTCGACGCGAAGGACACCGACTCGCACGCGATGACGCTCGACGCGGCGTTCGCGGTCGGCGACATCGACGTGACCGTGGTGGCCTTCGGCGTGCAGGGTGACGACGAGCAGGCGTGGCAGAGCCACGCGCACGCCGTGGAGATGGCGCAGGTCAACTTCACCGGCGCGGTGTCGGTCGGTGTGCTGCTCGGCGAGCGGCTGCGCAAGCAAGGCCACGGCAAGGTGATCGCGCTGTCCTCGGTGGCCGGCGAGCGGGTGCGGCGGTCGACCTTCATGTACGGCGCCACGAAGGCCGGCTTCGACGGGTTCTACCTGAACCTCGGCGAGGCACTGGCGCCCGAGGGCGTCAAGGTCACCGTGGTGCGACCGGGCCAGGTGCGCACGAAGATGTCCGAGGGCCGGGGCAAGGCGCCGCTAGAGCAGACCGCCGAGCAGGTCGCCGCGATCGCGGTGAAGGCGGCGCGCAAGGGCAAGCCGCTGGTCTGGGCGCCGCGCGCGTTCCGCCCAGTGATGTCGGTCCTGCGGCACGTGCCGCGCCCCCTGTTCAAGAAGCTGCCGATCTGACGTGACCGTCGCGGCGAGCACGGAGGACGCCAGAGTCCCGAGTGGACGGACGCTCCGTCGCCTCGGTGTCGAGCTGCTGCTCGGCGCGATCGTCGCCGCCGTGGTCAGCCTCGGCCTGCAGTGGCTCGTCGGGCGGTTCTGGACGCCGTACCCGTCCAATGTGCCGATCGCCTGGATGACGCTGGGCTGCGCCGCGCTGCTCGCCGTCGGGTTGTGGCTGGCCGCCGCGCGGCGCTGGCCGGGCTGGGCCACCCCGCTGTCCTGGGCGGGCCTGTCGGCGCTCGCCACGCTGCCGATCGCGTTGCTGCTCAAGGGAACCCGCTACTACCTCGGCGGCGTGGAGATCGACCAGTCGTTCCGCGCGCCGTACCTGACCCGGCTCACCGAGTCGGCCGCGCTGGCGGACATGAACTACACGGACGTGCCACCTTACTACCCGGCTGGCTGGTTCTGGCTCGGCGGCCGGTTCGCCAACGCGCTCGGGCTGGAGGGCTGGCAGGCGTTCAAGCCGTGGTCGATGGTGACGCTGGCGGTGTCTGGCGTGCTGTGCTTCGCGCTGTGGAGCGTGCTGGTGCGCCGGCAGGTGGCGGTGGTGCTGGCGATGCTGACCACGATCGTCGGCGTGCTGCACGGCGCCGGCGAGCCGTACTCCTGGGTGATCGTGGCGACGATCCCGCCGCTGGCCGTGCTGGCCTGGCGGATGCTGTGCTCCCTGCGAACCGGCGAGCGGCCGATCGGCGCGGCCGTCGTGCTGGGGCTCGCCCTGGGTGCCTTCGGCGCGACGTACACGCTGCTTGCCGGTTTCTTCGCGCTGCTGCTGGTGTTGCTCGCGGTGGCGAATGTCGTTGTGACACAAGGGGAACGGATACTCGTGGCGCGACGGACGCTGGTGCCGGCCGCCGTGGTGGCCGCACTCGGGATCGCGGTCGCGCTGCTGGTGTGGGCGCCGTATCTGGTGGCCGTGATCTCCGGCCGGCCGACGCACAACGCGGCGGCGCGCTTCCTGCCCGAGGCGAGCATCTACCTGCCGACGCCGATGCTGGAGTTCTCGGTGACCGGCGCGCTGTGCCTGGCCGGCGTGGTGTGGATCGTGGTGGCCGCGCGCCGCAGCGTGATCGCCGTCGGGCTCGGGGCGGTCGCGGCGACCTGCTACCTCTGGTACGCGCTGTCCACGCTGGCGCTCGTGGCGGACACGACGCTGCTGGCGTTCCGCACACAGGTGCTGCTGATCGTGGTGCTGGCCTGCGCCGGGGTGCTCGGGATCGCCAAGCTGGCCCGGTTCGGCGTGCGGCGGCTGCCCGCGCTCCCGGTGCGCACGCTGGGCCTGCTGCTCGCGTTCGGTGTGCTGCTTTCCCTTGTGCAGCAGGCACCATCGCTGCACGAGGACGGGGTGAAGGCGGCGTTCACCGACGCGTATCCGACCGGCGGGAACGGTGCCAACGCGTCCTCGAAGGACGACCCGGACCAGTACGTGTCCCAAGTGGACAGTGAGATCAGGCGACTGACCGGCAAGCGGCCCGACGAGTTGGTGCTGCTGTCGAACTCGTCGGTGTTGCTGACCGCTTTCCCTTACTGGACCTACCTTTCCGGGATCAGCCAGTACGGCAACCCGATGGCCGACTTCAACGCGCGCGAGGCGGCGGTGAACCGGTGGGCGACGGCGACGACGCCCGATCGACTGGCGGCCGAGATGGACCGCAGCCCCGGCACGCGGCCGACAGTGCTGGTGCTGCTGCGCGATCCCGGCGGCGAGACGGCGTTCATCAGCTTGATCCGCGACGCCTTCCCGGCCGACCCGAACGGGCGGATGTACCCGGTGACGTTCCCGATGTCCGCCTTCGCCGGCCCGCCGTTCACCCGATCGGATGTGGGCCCGTTCACCGTGGTCGTACGCCGCTGATGCTGAGCGAGGACATGGAGCGCACCCGCGAATCGGTGCGCGAGCAGTTCCCTGAGCCGGTCTCGGTGTACTACTTCCGCAAGAAGTTCCTGGTCTTCGACGACCACGGCGTGGTGCTGACCGGCGTCTGGTACCACAACCGATTCCTGCGGATCGTGGGTTACATCGGCGTGCCGATCTACCTGCTGGCGTGCTTGGTGATCATGCTCCCGTACCTGGTGGTGCGCGGGCTGATCGACGAGTTCCGCTCCTCGTCCGACGCGCCGCGCCGGTCCGGCAAGGGTGGCGGGTGCACGGTCAGCTCCGGGGCGAACGCGGACGCGGTGGCGCTACACCGCGCGGTGCGCGCGGGCGGGCGCGACCAGTGGCTCGTGGTCTCGCCGTCGGGGTTCGCGGTGGTCGTGGTGAAGCGGGACGCGCCGCGTGTGCTGTGGCGGGCCGACGACTCCCGGCCGCCGCGGTTCGACGCGGGCCGGGTCGAGGTGAGCTGGCCGGGCGGTTCGGCCGTGCGGTTCGAACTGTCCGAGGCGGAGCGGATGCGGGGGCAGAGATCATGACGGAACGGTGGGGATCGCGGTTCGAGCGTCCGCTCGGCGCGGCGGCGCTGGCCCGCCTGTCGCTGGGCGAGGACGAGCGGCTGCTGTGGGCGACCATGCTGTTCGGCGCGCGCAGGGTCGGCTATGACGTTCGCGGGCTCGACGAGCAGGGGCAGCCGAAGCGATCACTGCTCGGCCGTGGCGCCTCGGCGGCCGCCAACGTCGCGGGCGGCGCCGCGCTGACCGTGCTCGCCGGAGGCGGTGACGGGGACAACGGGAGCCGGCCGGACGCGCCCCGGCCGCCGATGGTCGTCCCGTTCGGTGGTGCGCCGGATTGTCTTGCGGCACAACTGTTCCGGCGCGACGGGCTGCCCGACTACGACCCGATCCTGGTGGCGCTCACCGCTGGTCGGCTGGCCGTGCTGGTGCAGCGCGAGGAGCCGGAGGAGTCGAAGCCGACCTCGATGCTCGGCAAGGCGGCGCGGTTCGGCTTGGCGGTCGGCAAAGGGCTCGCCGAGTCCGGCAAGGCAGCCGTGGACATCTTCTCCGACCGGGTGAAGTACTACGGCCGCAACGTCGAGGGCAAGCCGGTCTGGACGCCGGAGATGGCGCCGTTCGGCGAGATGCCGCGGGACCGGATCGGCGGTGTCGCGCCGGCCCAGCGGCGCGCGCTCAAGCAGGACTTCCCGTGCCTTCGAGTGTCCTTTGTGGACGATTCAGGGCTGGATCTGGTGCTCGGCGGCCAGGATCCGTCGGTTCCAGTGGATGCACGCGCGGACGGTGGGCGGGCGATGAGCGATCTGGCGGCGTGGCTCCAACCCGGTGAGCGGCTGATGGTCCGGCTACCCGCCGTTCCCGGCTGGGTCGGGGCCAGAATCGGTGGCACGCAAGCGATTCCGTACACCCCGGCGCGGCGGATGCCGGAGGTGCACGCGGACCCGCCGCGCTGGCCGCTGCCGACCGAGCGACCCATGGACGACGAGGACTGGCCGGACGACCCGACGCTCGCCTACTGGGTCTGGGCGCGCGATCCCGAGCAGGACGCGGTGCGCTTCGCCGACCATTTCGCGGCCGGCCGGGCCCAGGCGACTCTGGTGATCACCGACCGCAGGCTGGCGATCGTGTACCCGCGCCGGGTTCTCGAGCCGCCCGCCGAACCCGCCCCCGAGGGGTACACGACCTTCGAGGAGAGTGCCGGCCCCAGCCTGCGCGCGCTGACCGCCCCGCACGTGGGCCGCAGCGCCCCGCCGTCCTCCGCCGTGCGCCTCGACTTCCACGACGGCTCGACGCTGCTCGTCGCCCACCCCGAAGCCGCACACGGAATCCGGCACACCGGCACCTGGACCTGATCGGCTTTGAATCACAGCCATGTAATTTAAAGCCTCAAGCCGAATCCTTACATTGTGCGGCACACTCTGCAAGAAGGTTTCAGAACTGCCGTAGGCTTTTAACGTCTCGCCTGCTAAACTTTAAAAGTGCAGGTAGCAGAGTTCCGTCGTTCCCCGGTCGGCCACCTGACTCCGATCAGTGGCACCGATCCGGCGACCGGTCATGCCTTCGCGCACCATGCCTTCGTCCCGTCTCCGCTACCAGCGACCGTTGACCTGAAGCCCACCACCTACAAGATCATCAGCGAGGCGGACAGGGCGCTGGGCGTTCTCCATGCTCGAGTAGCGCAACTGCCAAACCCTCGCCTGCTGGTCCAGCCCTCGCTGACCCGCGAGGCGGTCAGCACGTCGGCGCTCGAGGGAACGTACGCCCCACTGGCAGACGTACTTGAAGCCCAGTATCGCCAGGCTGCGGATACCAGCGCGGAGGTCAAGGAGGTCCGCAACTATATCGACGCGGCGTTTCGCGGACTGGCCTTGATCGAAAAGAAACCCATATGTCTCAACGTGATTGCCGAGTTGCAAGGAATTCTCGTCAAGGGAACTCGCGGTGACACGTACGACGCCGGTCAACTCCGGGAACGTTTGGTGTGCATCGGCGATCGCGGGCGAGGAGTTGAACAGGCACGCTTCGTTCCACCTCCTCCTGGACAACTCCTCGTGGACGGTGTCAGCGAATGGGAGAAGTGGATCAATGCCGAGCAGGAGATGCCCGTCCTGGTGAAGACGGCATTGAGCCATTACCAGTTTGAAACACTTCACCCTTTCAGCGATGGTAACGGCAGGATCGGGCGCCTCGCCATCACGTTGCAGATGATCGAGGAGCGCGTGCTGGAGCACCCAGTGCTGAACCTTTCGCCCTGGCTGGAGCCACGCCGCGAAGATTACATAGACCACCTGCTCGATACGAGCAAGACGGGAAACTTCGATCCATGGGTCAACTTCTTCGCTCGTGCTGTCCGCGCACAAGCGAACGCAGCGGTCACGACGGTCGACAAGTTGATCGCCTTCTCGAATGAGGTCGCAAACAAGATGAAGGCCGCCGGCGAACGAAGCCCGGCTCTGCTCAATCTGGCCGCCAACATCATTGGCTACCCCGTTATGACAGTGACGCGGGTACAACACGATCTGGCCGTCAGCTACCCCACTGCCAACTCGGCCATCGCAAAGTTGGTCGGTGCCGGATATTTGAGGGAGATAACCGGCAGAACCTACGGACGCTTGTTCCTCTGCGATCGTGTCTATGACCTACTCGCGGATGGCTGAGCAGTGGCGTCACCCCCGACTCCTGTCGGTCCCCTCCGCTAACTTGGACCCATCGGGGGCGGCGCGCGAAACATGAAGGTGGATCTGAGTGCGCGCTTACGGCGTGATCGTCACTTTGTCCACGTGTGAGTGACATGCGTTACGTCCGAACGGGTGTGCTGGGGTGACCCTTCACCACTCCCCTAACATCCCCGCGTGTCGGTCAACACGGCGGAATCGCCGCGCGTCGAGCCCGAACCGAAGCCCTCGCAGGTCAGGGGATCGGCCCCGAGAGCTCGGCTGGTCGCCGCCGTCCTGGCGCTGATCTCCGGCCTGACCGCGATCCTGTTCATGCTGGCGCCGGTCGACCAGGACACCGTCACCTACCAGTGGCCCACCGCCGGCCCACAGGACAGCGCGCTGCCGCTGTTCCCCTACCGGCCGGCCACCCTCGACGCGCGGGTCGGCTGCGCGCAGACGGCAGCACTCCCGGGCGGCACCCTGCTGTCGACCACCCCGCCCCCGGGCAGCGCCGTGCACCGGCCGACTGGCAGCGGGCTCACCGTCGAGTCGCGCGGCGGCGCGCTCGCCGTGCGGATCGGCCCCGCCACGGTGACCGTGCCGGGCTGCGAGGTGCACGTCCGGTCCGACGGCGGCAGCACGACGGTGCTCGCCGGCCGGAACGAGATCAGCCGAATCCCGGCCGCACCCGTCGTGCAGGGCTTCTTCACCGACCTGCCACCCACCGCCGACACGGCCGGCATGCGGATCACCGCACAGACCGACGGCCGGTTCCAGAGCGGCCCGACCGTGCTCAAGATCGTGCTGGGCGTCGTGTCGGTGTTGTGTCTGATCGCCGCGCTGCTCGTGCTGCGACGACTCGATCGGGCGTCCACCCATCGGGTGAAGATCCTCACCGCCAAGGTGATCCGACCGAAGGCGTTGGACGGCGTCGTACTCGCCGCGCTCGCCGTCTGGGTGTTCATCGGCCCGCTCACCGTCGACGACGGCTACATCGCCACGATGCTCAAGTCCGCGCAGGACACCGACTTCGTGGGCAACTACTTCCGGTGGTTCAACGTCCCGGAGGCGCCGTTCGGCTGGTTCTACGAGGTGTACCGGCTGTGGGCCGAGGCCGGGTACTCCACGCCGTGGATGCGGCTGCCGTCCGCGATCACGGGCCTGGCCAGCTGGCTGATCATCGACCGGATGGTGCTCCCCCGGGTCACCGCCGGCTCCCGCCGCGCGGCCCGCTGGACGGCGGCCGGCGCGTTCCTGCTCTGGTACCTCGCCTACGACGTCGGCATGCGCCCCGAGCCGTGGATCGTGCTCGGCACCCTGCTGGTGTTCGTGCTCACCGAACGCGCGATCGCCACCCGCGCGGTGTCCACACTGGCCGTCGCGGTGATCGTGGCCGGCGCCACCGTGGCGGTCACGCCGACCGGTATCGCCGCGGTGCTGCCGCTGATCGCCGCGCTGCCGAGGATCGTGCGCAAGCTGCGCAACCGACACGACCTGCCGGTGTGGGCCTGGCTGCCGATCGCGTTCGCCGCGGTCGCGTCGATCCTGCCGTTCATGTTCTACGACCAGACGCTCGGCACGGTGATCGAGGCGACCAGGGTGCGCGGCGAGATCGGCCCGAACATGTCCTGGTTGCAGGAGAACGAGCGCTACCGGCGGCTGCTCGATCCGACGCTGACCGAGGGCGCGCTGAGCCGCCGGGTGCCGGTCCTGCTCACCTATCTCGCCGCCGTGTTCGCCGGATTCCTGGTGCTGTACAAGCGATTCCGCGGTTCGAGCAGCACCTTCGGACTGGCCGCCGGACCGACCCGCCGACTGCTGGTGGCGACCGCGCTGGTGCCCGTGCTGCTGGTGTTCACGCCGACCAAGTGGACGCACCACTTCGGCGCGCTCGCCGGTCTCGGCACGATCGCGCTCGCCGTCGCGGTGCACGCGATGGTGCACGGCGCCGCGCGGCACGCGGTGGCCAAGGTCGCGCTGATCATCGTCTTCGCGTTCATGCTGGCGGTGGGTGTCGCCGCGCCCAACACGTGGTGGGCGCTGTCCACCCGCAACGTGAAGTGGAGCGAGGAAACCCCTGCCCTGGCCGGGTTCTCGCTGTCCATGCTGGCGCTCGCGGCCGGTGGTGCGCTGGCGCTGGCGGCACTCGTACTGACCTGGCGCCACAGCCGGTGGGCGCCGTCGGCCGGTGTGCTGGTCGCCTGCGCGGTGTGGGCGGTGGTCGCGATCGAGGTGGCCAGCGTCGCCTACTCGGTCGTGGTGCGCCGCAACACGTTCAGCATCGGCAAGGACAGTCTGCACGCGCTCACCGGCAGCACCTGCGGCCTCGAGTCCACTGTGGACGTCGAACCCGATCCGTCGGTGGGCCTACTGCGACCGGCCGCCGACGGCTGGTTCGAACTACCGTCCAATGTGGACGTTCGCAAAACGCCGCCGCTCGTGGTGCCGACACTCGGCGGGCCGGATGCCCGGATCGAGGTCGAGTTCGGCAAGCAGAACGGGCCGACGGTGGGCACCCTGGCGCGCGTCTCCGGCCCGGCCGGCACCGACGACGGCCTGTGGCGGGACCAGCGCTACGACCCGGCGAAGCACGCGCCGGCCGCCGATCGCGTCCGTGCCACCGTGAGTGGTGGCGAACTCGGCAGGCCACGGCTACCCGCCGTGGTGCCGCTGGCCGATGTCGTGCCGGCGAGTGAGCGGGTCGGGCTGGACTGGCCGAACGCGTTCCTGCTGCCGTGCCGGACGCCGTCGCAGCTCTCCGGTGGGGTGATCGCGCCGACCACCTACCGGCTCGCCGCCGGATCCGACATGCGCGGGCTGGTCGGCGGCGAGGCGGACCCGAACAACGGCGGCCCGTACGCGCCGCTGCAGGGTGTCGGCACCGAGCAGGTGCTGCCCGCGTACCTGCGCGGCGACGCGATCTACGAGCCGCTGCAGGTCATCCGGATGCGTTACGTGGCACCGGTTTCCGGTGTCACCGTGGAGCACGGCACGCGCCGGGTGAACGGCTGGGAGCGCGGCCCGGAGATCACGATCGGCGGCTGAGGATTCCGCCGACCGTGATCACCGACCTCACTTCAGGGCGAGGCTGAACGGCCACCGCCCGCCGTCGATCGCCGTGACACCGGACGACACCTCAGCGGGAAGTTGCTCCGCCGGGTCGCCTCCCCAAGCGAGGACTCGCCCACCGGGCATGAGCGCCAGGTTGTTCGAGTAGCCGGCCGCCACGTCCAGCGCCCCGTCCACGGTTCCGGGTGGTGGGCCGCTGCTGTCGCCCCACGCGGTGATGGTGCCGTCCCGGCGCAGCGCGACGGCGTGGACGAACTCGGCGTCGATGTCGATCACATCGGCCAGCCCTGGCGGAACGTCGCCCTGAGCCAAGAAGCCCCAGGACAGGACATTGCCGGCGGCGGTGCGCACCACGGTGGAGGCCATGTTCGCCGCGATGCCGGCCACGCCGGACCGCGCCTCGGACGGCACGGTGGACTCGCCGTACTCGTTGGACCCCCAGGCCAGCACTTCGCCCGTCGAGGTCAGCGCGACGCTGTGGGTCTCGCCCGCCGCGACGGCCACGATCCCGGACTGGGCCGACGCCGGCACCGTGCTCTGGCCCGAACTGTTGTCGCCCCAGGCCACGACCTTGCCCGCCGAGGTCACGGCGAGACTGTGGGTGGAACCGGCCGAGATCGCGACGATCCCGGACTGGGCCGCCGCCGGCACCGTGGCCTGGCCGCGGTCGTTCGCGCCCCACCCGAGAACCTTGCCGCCGGAGGTCAGCGCGAGCCCGTAGCCGTTGCCGGCGGAGATCGCGATCACCCCGGACTGAGCCTCGGCCGGGACGTTCAGCTCACCATTGGTGTTGCCACCCCACGCGATGACCCGACCCACCGCGGCCGCATCGGGAGCCGCATTAGCGACACCCGGACTGACCACCATTCCGGCGAATACCGCCGCGGCGACCAGTCGTGCCGGTCTCTTTCGTACATTCAACATCAGCACACCCGTCCTTTGAGAATTGAATTCCGTTCGACCGAGAGCCCTATTTAACGGCGAGTCCGAAATCGACACCGGATGCGATGGCGATGACGCCGGACTGAGTTTCCGGCGGCAGCGTGCCTTCCGGCCAGGCGACGACCTTGCCGTCCGATTTGAGCGCCAGATTCTCGGTGTGCCCGGCCGAGATCGCCGTGACGCCCGAGGCCGCGTCAGGCGGCGGCTGGTCGGACTGGTCACCCCAGGCGACCACATTTCCGGACCCGGTCAGCGCGACGATATGACCGGTTCCCGCCGAGATGGCGACGACGCCCGAACTCGCCTCCGGAGGCACTGGCGACGTTCCGGTTCCCCAGGTCAGCACGCCGCCCGACGCGGTCACCGCGGCCGAGGAGAACCATTCGCCCGCGATCGCCGTGACGCCGGACTGCGCCCCGGCCGGCACGGTCGCCTGCCCGGAGTCGTTGAGACCCCAGGCGATCACTCGACCGTCGTTCTTCAGCGCGAGGCTGTGGTAATACCCGGCCGCGATGGCCTTGACCCCGGATTGTGCCTCCGCCGGAACCGTGGACTGACCGGAGGAGTTGGCGCCCCAAGCGATCACCCGGCCGTCATTGCTCAGCGCGAGACTGTGCAGAAAACCCGCCGAGATCGCGGTGATGCCGGACTGCGCCCCGGCCGGCACGGTCGCCTGCCCGGAGTCGTTGGAACCCCAGCCGACGACCCGGCCGTCGGTCCTCAGTGCGAGCCCGTGTGCGCCGCCGGCCGCGACGGTGACCACATCCGAGGTGGCCTCCGCCGGCACGTCGGTCTGGCCTGATCCGTTGTAGCCCCACGCGATCACGCCGCCCGCGAGAACGCGGGGTTCCGGCGTGGCCGAGGCGGCCGGAGCGACCGCCACCATGGCGGCCGCCGCGACAACGGCCGCTACACCGGGTTTCAGCCTCCGGCGCGTTTTTTGTACGGATGTGACAAACATCGGCAATCCTTTCGGCTGACCGAACAGTGTGCCGTCCTGCACGAAATCGCAGGACCGCACTGTCAACCGTGCCCGAGCCCGGGAATTGCCACGTACGTCGTGAGGAGCAAGTTTTCCTACCGCCACCGATGTAGTCATCGGAGCGGTATGAATTGTCAGACCGGTGGTTCTTCGCCGATCGGCCGGATTTCGACCTCCTGGTGGACGGGCTCGCCGCCCTTGCCGGGTGCCAGCGAGATCCGCTTGGCGAGTTCGATGACGCGCTCCTCGCTCACCACGTCGAGGATCCAGAAGCCCATCAGAAATTCCTTCGCCTCGGCGAACGGCCCGTCGGTCACGGTGACCTCGCCGTCCGGGCGCACCCGCACGAACTTGGCGTCCTCCGGGAAGGCGAGCCCCTGGCCGTCGACGAACTCGCCGGCCTCGGCCAGCTCGGCGTTGAAGTCGCGCATGTAGCCGATCATGTGCTTGACGTCGTCCTGCGACCAGGACGCCAGCTCCTCGGTGGCGTTCGCGCCGGCGTGCATCATGACCATGTATTTCATCAGCCGTCCTCCACGTCGATCCCCGCACCCTTTCATGTTTTGCGTACTTTAGCGGGCTAAAGTACGCAAAACATGAATGGATCGATCGCTAAGTTTCGGACACGCGATTGACGTTGTGGGATGACCCGCGGTCGCCGGGGTGCGGTGGGTGTGGGTGGTTCCGGCGACCGCGGGCCAAGATCAGATCACCGCGGCTCGCACAGCGCGGCACCCAGCGCGGTGTAGCGGTTTCCGTTGCCACCGCCACTGGAGCCGCTTCCGCTGCCACCGCTGCTCGACTGCGGCAGGCCGAGCATGGCGATCAGGTCCTCGATGCTGAGGTTGTTGACCACCACGAACGCGGTGCGGCCGTCGTCGGTCGCGGCCGCCACGGTCTGGTAGCCGGGCCAGATACCCGGGTGGCCCCAGGCCTCGCCGCCACACGGCAGCGGGTACCTGATCAGGCCCAGGCCGTAGTGCGGGTCGCCCACCGGAGCGCCGTTCGGCTTGCGCATCTCGGCCATCAGGTGCGGCGGGAGCAGCTTGCCGGTGGCCAGCGCCTGGGCGAACTTCGCCATGTCGGTACCGGTGGACACCATGCCACCGGACATCGCGCCGATCGACGGCTCGACCACCTCGGTGACGTCGGCGTACAGGACCTGGCCGACGTGCCCGCGCACCTGCGGGCCGTCCATGCTCTTGTCGCCCGGCGTCGGCAGCGAGGTCCCGGTCAGCCCGAGCGGCCGGACGAACCGGTCGGCCAACTCCGCGGAGAACGAGCGCCCGGTGACCTTCTCGATCACCATCCCGAGCAGCACGTATCCGGTGCCGGAGTAGGCGTGCACGCTGCCCGGCGCGCCGAGCGACTTCTGCGACAGGCCCCAGCCGGCGACCTCGGCCAGCGTGTGCGGCTTGAGCTGCTTGAACGGGTCGAACGCGGTGTTCAGGAAGTCCGGGATGCCGCTGGTGTGGTTCAGCAGGTTCCGGATGGTGATCTTGTTTCCGTCGTGGTCGCCCTTGACCACGCCGGGCAGGTACCGCTCGACCGGCCCGTCCAGGTCGACGCGGCGCTCGGCCACCAGTTGCAGCGTCATGGTCGAGGTGAACAGCTTGGACAGGCTGCCGACGCGAACCTGGTCGCCGGACTGGATCGGCTTGCCGAACAACGCCGCCTGTCCACTGTGGACGGACCACAGCCCGTTGTTGTCGCCCGCGGTGACCGCGGCGCCCGGCGCGTAGCCACCGGAACGCGCGTTCTCCACCTCTTTCTGCGTATTCGCGTGCGGCGCGACACTCGGTTTCGCCGAAGCGACCAAGGGAATAGTCACTCCGACAGAAAGGGCGACACCCAGTGCGGCGAACGCATAGCGCGCCCGCCTCGACCTTTTCGTCATCAATTTTCCTTCGTTATCGAGGAGATCTTCCCGAGCAGAGTGCCGCGTCCGCGGTCTCATTGAGCTGAATGCGCAGGTTGTGTCTGTTGACCGACACGAACACCTCGCGGCCGTCGTCGGTGGCCATGGTGAGCGTGGTGTACGCGGGCCACGCGCCGCCGTGCCCCCACGCCTCTCCGCCGCAGGTCAGCGGCATCTTGAAGACACCGAGGCCGTAGCCGACACCGTTCGCGTCCACGGTCCGCCGCATCTCGGCGAGCAGCCGGGGCGGCACCACGCGACCGGACGCGAGCGCCTTCGCGAACTTCGTCATGTCGACGCCGGTGGACACCATTTCTCCGGCCGCACCGATAAGCGACGGTTCGGTTTCCGTGGTGTCCCGGTCATCCATGTATCCGCGAACGTGCGGGCCGCCGATAGTGCGCTGACCCGGTTTCGGATACGTCGTGCGCGACAATTCGAGCGGCCGCACGATTCGGTCCAGGATCTCGTCGCCGACGTATCGCCCGGTCACCTTCTCGATGATCATTCCGGCGAGTACGTAATTGGTGTTCGAATACAGCCAGCCCGCGCCCGGCTTGAACGCGGGCGGCTTGAGCAGGCCCATGGCCACGATGTCGCGCGGGTTGAACACCCGGGTGTACGCCAGCGGATCGGCGATGATCTCCGGCGTCAGGTAGTCCGGGAGGCCGCTGGTGTGCTGCAGGAGCTGCCGGACGGTGATCTTGTCGCCGTCGTGGCCGTTGCCCGACACCACACCCGGCAGGTAGCGCCCGACCGGCGCGTCCAGGTCGATCCGCCGCTCGCCGACGAGCTGCAGCACCACCGACGCCACGAACGTCTTGGTGTTGCTGGCGACCTTGATCTGATCGGTGGACCGGATCGGCGTGTCCGTGCCGGCCCGACCGGAGCCGCTGCTCAGGTGCCAGATGCCGGTGCTGTCGCTGCCGGTGACGGACGCGCCGACGGCGTCGTTGCCGAGTCGCATCGCGTCCAGCGCGACCTGCACGCCGGTGTGCCGCTCGGCGACCGGCGGGGTCAGCGGTTCGGACAAGGGCGTGGCGCCGGTGGAGCCGGGCGAGAAGACGGCGAGCGCGACCACGCAGCCGGCCAGCGCCAGCCACGCCCGCATTCGCCATTCCCGCATACGCACACCCCGTGCCGAGTCGATCCCGAACGACTCGACGAACATAGATGTTCGCAAACTCATTCGTCAACCCTCGACGTGAAAGACCGCGCCCCTGTGGTCAGGGACGCGGTCACGGGGATACCCGGGGACGGGATCAGATGAACGCCGACATCGCGACGGTGGCGACCCAGGCCAGCCCCAGCACCTGGAGCACCCGGTCGCCGAGGGCGATCTCCTCCGGCTCACCGGCGTTGCCCTGGTCGACATCCACGGCGTACCGCAGCACCGCGACCACCAGCGGCACGATCGACACCACGACCCACACCGAGTTGGACGTGTCGCCCTGGCGCGTCTCGAACGCCCACAGGCAGTAGCTCATGATCATGATCGCCGCGGCGGTGGCCCACACGAACCGCAGGTAGCTCGCCGAGTACTTCTTCAACGACTCGCGGATCTTGGCGCCGGTGCGCTCGTACAGGATGATCTCGCCGTACCGCTTGCCGGCCACCATGAACAGCGCGCCGAAACCGGTCACCAACAGGAACCACTGGGACAGCGGGATACCGGCGGCCGCACCACCGGCGATCGCGCGCAGCAGGAAGCCGGACGCCACGATGCACAGGTCGATCACCGGCTGGTGCTTCAAGCCGAGGCAGTAGCCGATCTGGACCGCGCAGTACACCGCGATCACGATCAGCAGCGGCCAGCCGGCGATCAGCGAGACCCCGAGCGCGGCGATGAACAGGGCCACCGACGCGCCGTAGGCCATCGGCACCGGCACGATGCCGGCGGCGATCGGGCGGTTGCGCTTGGTCGGGTGCGCGCGGTCCGCCTCGACGTCGATCGCGTCGTTGATCAGGTACACCGCCGACGCGGCCAGGCAGAACGCCACGAACGCGATCGCCACGTCCAGCACGACCGAGCCCTGCAGCACGTTGTCCCGGTCGGCCTCGCGAGCCAGTGCCGCGAACGGCGCCGCGAGCACCAGGACGTTCTTCACCCACTGCTTGGGGCGCGCGGTCTTGATCAACCCGGTGATCGGGTTGCCGCCGGGACTGGACGGGGTCTCCGTCTCGGTGCCCGCCTCGGTCCTGGCCTCGGACTTCTTCTCGGCCGTACTCACGATCCGCTCCTCCGAAGCTTCCGGCGAACCAGTCCGCCGACGAGTGCCCCGAGCCCCGCGCCCGCGATCACGTCGGTCGGGTAGTGCACGCCGAGCACCAGCCTCGACACCAGCATCGGCGGAACCAGCACCGGGACCAGCTTGCGCCCGGTCATGGTGGAGAACAGCACCGCCGCCGCCGTGGTCGAGGTCGCGTGCGAGGACGGGAAGGACAGTTTGCTCGGCGTGCCGACGTGCACCGCGACGTTCGGGTCGTTCGGCCGCTTGCGCCGCACCACCCGCTTCACCGCGATCGACGCGGCGTGCGCGGCCACCGCGCCGGCCGACGCGGTCAGCCACTCCTTGCGGCGTGGCTTGTCCCGCAGCGCGCCGAGGACGCCGATGGCGAACCAGCCGATGCTGTGCTCGCCGAAGTGCGACATGCCGCGCGCCGTCTTGATCACGATCGGCTTCCCGATCGCGCCCTGAACCCGTTGCAGCACAACGGTTTCAGGCGACGCTGAGGGCGCGGGTTTGTCCGCGCGTGCTCCGCTCGTCAGTTGTGAGGTCAGCTCAGCCATCGATCGATCCGTCCAGCGGCGCACCCTCGGTGAGGTGCGGCGCGACCTTGTTGTCGAATACGGACAGCGCCGACCCGATGGCCATGTGCATGTCCAGGTACTTGTACGTGCCGAGCCGGCCGCCGAAGATCAGGTTCCGCTCGCGCGCCTCGGCCTTGGCCAACTCGCGGTACCGCTCCAGCTTGGCGCGGTTGTCCGCCGTGTTGATCGGGTAGTACGGCTCGTCGTCGTCCTTGGTGGCGAACCGCGAGTACTCGCGCACGATCACCGTCTTGTCCTTCGGGTGACGGTCCTCGCGCTCGGGGTGGAAGTGCCGGAACTCGTGGATCCGGGTGTACGGCACGTCCGCGTCGTTGTAGTTCATCACCGAGGTGCCCTGGAAGTCGCCGGTGTCGACGACCTCGCGCTCGAAGTCCAGGGTGCGCCAGCCCAGCCGGCCCTCGGAGTAGTCGAAGTAGCGGTCCAGCGGGCCGGTGTACACCGTCGGCGTGCCGGCCGGGATCTGGTCGCGCACGTCGAAGTAGTCGACGTTCAGCCGAACCTCGATGTTCGGGTGCTCGGCCATCTTCTCCAGCCACGCGGTGTACCCGTCCTTGGGCAGACCCTCGTAGGTGTCGTTGAAGTAGCGGTTGTTGAACGTGTAGCGCACCGGAAGCCGGGTGATGATGCTGGCGTCCAGTTCCTTGGGGTCGGTCTGCCACTGCTTGACGTTGTAACCCCTGATGAACGCCTCGTAGAGCGGGCGACCGATCAGCGAGATCGCCTTCTCCTCGAGGTTCTGCGCGTCCGCGGTGTCGATCTCGCTGGCCTGCTCGGCGATCAGCGCGCGCGCCTCGTCCGGCGTGTGCGACTTGCCGAAGAACTGGTTGATCAGGCCCAGGTTCATCGGGAACGAGTAGACCTGGCCCTGGCACTTGGCGAAGACTCGGTGCTGGTAGTTGGTGAATTCGGTGAACTGGTTGACGTAGTCCCACACTCGCTTGTTGGACGTGTGGAACAGGTGCGCGCCATAGACGTGCACCTCGATGCCGGTATCGGGGTCCGGCTCGGAGTAGGCGTTGCCACCGATGTGCGGCCGACGCTCGAGCACGAGCACGCGCTTGTTGAGCTGAGTCGCCACGCGCTCGGCGATCGTGAGACCGAAGAAGCCTGATCCCACGACCACGAGGTCTGCCTGCCCAAGGGGGCCGCCGTCTGTTTCACCCACGGGCGCTCAGGGTACCGGCGTCACCTGTGCGCTCCGAATCGCCTGTGCCTAACTACCCTCTGTGACGCTCTTCGCGAGGTCGCGGTCGAGTGCCACCCGTACGAGTGATGCCGTGAAGGCGGCGAGATCGTCGGCGTCCACGAGCCTCGCGAGCATGCGCTCGTCGGCCGGCAGACCCACCCGCGACGCGCCGGCGAGCACCTTCTTGTCCAAGTAAGGCCGCAGCTCGGGCCACACTTGCTGGGCCTCGCGGCAGAAGATGTCCGCACCCACCGGACCCAGCCGGGGCACCTCGGTCAGCAGCGCGCGGATCTTGCCCTGATCACCCTCGGCACGATCGCGCAGCCGACGCAGGTCACCACGGTAGGTATCGATCAGCAGACGCGCGCCGTCGCCCAACGCGGTGGCCGTGCTCTCGTCGTAACGGACGTAGTGCGCGCGGCCGAGCGCGTCCACCCGCTGCTGCCAGGTGGCGTCCAGCATCCGCCGCGGCGAGCCGAACCCCGAGCGAACCAGCTCACGCGCGGCGGACACCGCGATGTCGGCCTTGATCCTGGTGGAGAGCAACACCGACAACACCAGCAAGCGGTACAGCGGCGCGGGAGTGTCGGTCAGGCGGATGCCCGCCTGCGCGGCGTAGGTCCGACCGGCCGCGGCCAACAATCCGCGCGCGATGTCCCGCTGTGCCATGGCCGGTGGTTACCCCGCACCACGCGCGCTACACCTCGAGTGTGGGCAGCACGTCGGACGCGACGCGCTCCAGCACGGACTCGTCGCCGGCGAAGATCCCCTCGGCCCTCGGCCACGGCGCCACCACGTCGGTGAACCCGAGTTCGGCCGCGCGGCCGAGCGTGTCGGCGAAGAACTCCATGCTCGACAGCACGTAGGCCGGTGCCGCGTCGAGCTGGAGAAATCGCTGGACCCCTTGTGCCGCAACGGTTTCGTCGAACTTTCGCACCACGGCGGCGACCGAGCCCCACCACTGGTCCATGCCGTCGGTGTCCCCGCCGCGCCACGGCCCGCCGGTGGTCGCCCACCCGGCACCGAGCTTGGCGGCCAGCCGCATGCCCTTCGGCCCGTTCGCGGCGATCACGAACGGCAGCCGCGGCCGCTGCACGCAGCCCGGCGCGTTGCGTGCCTCGACGGCGGTGAAGTACTCACCGCGAAAGGTCGTCCGCTCGCCGGTCAGCAACGCGTCCAGCAGCGTCACGAACTCGGTGAACCGCGCGTGCTTGGCCACCGGCGCCAGATCCTCGCCACCCATGACGGTGCTGTCGTAGCCGCCGCCACCCGCACCGACGCCGAGCGTGAAGCGCCCGTCGCTGATGTCGTCCACCGCCATCAGCTCACGCGCGAACGGCACCGGGTGCCGGAAGTTCGGCGACGCCACGAACGTGCCGAGCCGGATCCGCGAGGTGACCGTCGCCGCGGCGGTCAGCGTCGGCACCGCGCCGACCCACGGACCGTCCACCAGCGACCGCCAGCCGAGATGGTCCATCGTCCAGGCGTGGTGGAAGCCGTACTCCTCGGCCGCCCGCCATTTCTCGGCGGCCTGCCGCCAGCGGTACTCGGGAAGGATCGCGATGCCGACGCGCACAGGTGAACTCCTTGCCGGATAAGGAAACTCAGGCCACCGTATCCGCACCGGCCGACAAAGCGGGTCGCCCGTTGATCCGGGCGCGGAACGGGCGCAGGAACATCGCCGCGGCGCCGGCGATCACCACCTGGCTCGCACCGGACACCACGAACGTCCAACTCGGACTGTGCAGCCACCGGGTGAGCAGCCCGCCGATCAGCGCGCCCACCGGCACCGCACCCCACACCAGCGTCCGCCACACCCCGATCACCCGACCCAGCAGCGCGTCCGGGACGGCGAGGTGCCGCAGCGTCCCGACGACCACGTTGATCACGATCACCGCGCCGCCGAAGCAGCCGAGCAGCACGGCGGCCAGTACCGGCTGGTGGACCAGGCCCATCGCCCCGATCGCCAGCCCGGACACCACGATGCCGGCCAGCAGCACCGACCAGCGGCTGAACCGGGCGACCAGACGCGCGGCGATTCCGGTGCCGGCGAGGCCCCCCACCCCGGCGGCGAACGCGAACACGCCGAACGCGGCCTCGGACAGCCGCAGGTCCTCCAGCGCGTAGAGCACGAGTTGGGCCTGGGCGAACTCCATGGTCATGCCGAGCAGGCCGGCCAGCACGATCAGCCGCAGGATCAGCGGGCTGCCGCGCAGCCAGCGCACGCCGACGGCGAACTCCGCCCGCATCCCGCGCACCGGCTCGACATCGGCGGCCTGACGCGCCGAGTAGCTGCCGGCCAGCCCGACGAGCAGGATCGCGGCGAGTACGTAGGCCGCGGTGTTGAGCAGGAACGGGAACGCGGCGAACACCGCGAAGGCGAGGCTGCCGACGGGGTTGCCGACGAAGATCTGGCCGACGATCTCGGTGGACTGCAGCTTGCTGTTGGCGCTCTCCAGGTCGCTCTTGTCGACCAGCGCGGGGATCAGCACGGTGGCCGCGCTGTCCGCGACCGTCTCGGCCGTGCCCATCAGCAGCGCGGCGACGTACACGATCGGAATGGACGCGGTGCCGGCCAGCACCATGATCGCCAGCGCGCCGACCACCACCGCGTGCAGCACGTTCGCGACCAGCATCGCCCTGCGCCGGTCGACCCGGTCGAGCAGCACGCCGGCCACCGCGCCGAACAGCAGCCACGGCAGCATCTGCGCGACGGCGAGTCCGGCGATCAACACCGGGTCTCGTGTGAGCATGGCGGCGACCAACGGAAACGCGACCTGGCCGATGCCGTCGCCGAGGTTGGACAATGCGCTGGACGACAGCAACCAATTCAACCGGTTGTTCCCCAGAGTGCCCACCGATTATCAGACCTCCCCAGCGGTCGGAGTACGACCACCTTCGCACGCGAGGGACGCGACAACCACAAGGTCACCCGACCAGACTAACGGGCGACAAACGCTAAATCATTGATTTAGTCCACACTTTGCTTCTTGAGCGCGCCGTGACGACTCCGTATCCTCACGTACATCCGGGTAGTCCAGGATGGAACCAGTCCTCGCCCGCTGGGAGGTTCGGAAAATGATCGAAAACAGCGACTCCGGCAGCATGACGATCAAGCATCTCGCGAAGGATGTCCGCCCGGGAAAGAAGGGTACGCGCGTAATTCTCGGCGCGTCCGACCTCCTTCCCGGATGTGCGTTCGAAGCCGAAGAACCGAATCCGGCCGCCGGCGGCCGACCACCGCTCGCCGAGCACTGACCTGATGGCGCTGCGACTTCGTAGTGGTCCGGGTCATGCGCACCTGTCTCGTCTGTATGCCGTGGCACGACCTTTCCCGGCCGTCGCTGGCCATCGGGGTATTGCGCACGGCGTGCCGGAACAAGGGCATCGATGCCCCTATCGGCTATCACGGCGGACTGCGGTTCGCCGATTTCCTCGCCGAGCGCACTGGTGGCGCTTTCTCGCCGTTCGAATACACCGCAATCGCTGAGGCGGGATTCAACCACGCGCTCGGCGACTGGATATTCGCCGGCACGTTGTTCGGCGCCGACTTCGGCATCGAGCCCATGCGCGAGTACGCCGAGCGGCGGAATCTGCGCATGCGATCGGCCTCGGCCGCGCGGGAACACGCGGACGAGTTCGTCGACCTGGTCGTGGACGAACTCGCCGCGCTCGACGTCGAGTTGATCGGATTCACCACGACGTTCATGCAGAACGTGCCGAGCCTCGCGGTGGCCACCCGGCTGAAACAGCGCAGGCCCGAAATCGCCGTGGTGTTCGGCGGCGGAAATTGCGACGGCCCCATGGGGATCGCGCTGCACCGCGAATTCGAGGCGATCGACTTCGTGCTGCGCGGCGAATGCGACGAGAGCTACCCGCTGCTGGTCCAGACCCTGTCCGGCGCGCCGGACCGGCTCGACGCCGTGCCCGGCCTGTGCTGGCGCACGCCGGCCGGTGCCACGGTGGCGAACCCGCCGGGACGGCTGGTGCCGCCCGCGCACCTGGTCGCCCCGGACTTCGACGACTGGTTCGCCGCGTTCGAGAAGTCCACGGTCAGCGAGCACTCGGCGGCCGAGCTGGTGGTCGAGTCCGCGCGCGGCTGCTGGTGGGGCGAGCACCATCACTGCACGTTCTGCGGGCTCAACGGCACCGCGATGGCGTTCCGCGCCAAGGAACCCGAGGTGTTCACCACCGAGGTCGAGCACCTGATCACCCGGCACGCGGTGCTCGACGTGATGGTCGTGGACAACATCCTGGAGCCGACCTACCTGCGCACCGCGCTGCCGGAGATCGCCGGCCGCGGCTGGGACCTGCGGCTGCACTACGAGGTGAAGGCGAACCTCACCCGGACGCAGATCGACGTGCTGGACGCGGCCGGGGTGCGCAGCGTGCAGCCCGGCATCGAGTCGCTGGTCGACGACGTGCTGGCGCGGATGAACAAGGGCGTGCGCGCGGTGCACAACGTGCGCACCATGCGCGACCTGGAGTCGGCCGGCCTGACCGTGTCGTGGAACTGGCTGTACGGGTTCCCCGGCGAGCGGGCCGAGGACTACGCCGCCGTACTGCCGCAACTGCCCGCGCTGGTGCACCTGCAGCCGCCGAGCTGCACCGCGCGGATCGAGTTGAACAGGTTCAGCCCGTACTTCGCCGACCCGTCGCTCGGGTTCCCGGTCCGCACACCTGCCGAGGTGTACCGGCACGTCTACGACCGGCCGTCCGAGCGGCTGCACGACCTGGTGTACCTGTTCGACACGCCGGACCGCGGGCTGACCGCCGAACAGGTCGCGCCGCTGAACGAGGCGGTGCGCCGGTGGATCGACGGCTACCCGGACAGCTCGCTGGTCAGTACGCGTACCGCCGCCGGCATCGTGATCAGGGACCGGCGGATCGGCTGGCCGGCCGCGGATCACCTGCTTGACGACGAGCGGCAGTGCGTCGCGTGGCAGGAGCTGGAGCACGGGCGCTCGGTGCGCGGGCTGCTGCGCCGGCTGGCCGACGCGGGCCTGGCGTGGGACGAGGACGGCCTCACCGGGTGGCTGGACGAGCTGCGTGCGCACGGCCTGGTGTTCACCGAGGGCGGGCGCTGGGTCGGCCTGGCCACCTCGCCGAGGGGCGGCTGAGCCGGGGTGCGCACCGCCGAGCCGGGCGAGCTGTGGCCCGACCATCTCGTGGTGCCCGCCGCAGAGCTGACGGTGGCGCGGGCGCGTGGCGTGGTGCGCCGGGCGCAGGCGTTCGCGCGGCGGCTGGTGATCACCGATCCGCTGTCCTTCGGCGAGCGCGCGCCGGCCGTGCTGCGGCTGCTGACCGACGCCACCGCGCGGCGGGTGCCACTGGAGTGGACGCTGGGCGGCGAGCCGCCCTGGCCGGTGCGCACGCTCGTGCACCTGACACCGCCGGCCGGCCGGGGCGAGTACGCCCGGCGGTGGCGCGACGGGCACCGCGCCGGCCTGTGCTGCTACCGCGTCGGGCCGGGGTTCGTGCGGGTGCGCGATCTGCGGCCGGACGGCGAGCACCGGGACGTGCTGATCACCGGCGCGCTGGCCAACCGGTTCGTCGCGCTGGCCGAGGATGCGGCGGCCGACGAGGCGCTGCTGGCCGATCTGGTGGACACCGGGCTCGCGGTGCGCGTCGACGAGGGCCACCACGTGCTGCCGCATCGCCTCCTGCGCTGGCCGATCCCGCACACCGAGATCTGAACCTCGCGAGTCCCGCGCTCAGACACCCCGAGTCCCGCGCCCCGCATCGTGCACAGCGCGGGACTCACCGGTGCAGGGCGCGGGACTCGCGAATTACTGGACGGTGAGGGTGGGGAGCACGTCGGAGGCGACGCGTTCGAGGACCGACTCGTCGCCGGCGTAGATCCCGTCCGGCCGCGGCCAGTGCACCACCACGTCGGTGAACCCGAATTCGCCCGCGCGGCCGACCATCTCCGCGAATGTGTCCACTGTGGACAATGAGTACACCGGCGAGGCGTCCAGCAGCAGGCACCGGGCCACCCCGGCGGAATCGCGGCCCTGCTCGTGCAGCGCCTCGTCGAACCGCTCGACCTGTGCGCGCAGCGAACCCCACCAGCCGTCCACGTCGTCGCGCACCGTGCCGGTGGTGATCCACCCCTGGCCGAACCGCGCGGCCAGCCGCATCGCCTTCGGCCCGGTGCCGGCGATCATGAACGGCACCCTCGGCTTCTGCGCGCAGCCGGGCGCCATCCGCGCCTGGACCGCGCTGAAATGCTTGCCCTCAAAGGAAGTCTTCGGCGTGGTGAGCAGCGCGTCGGTCAGCTCGACGAACTCGGCGAACCGCTCGGCGCGCTCCCGCATCGACGGCTCCGGCGTGCCCATCACCACGTTGTCGTACTTGTCCTGGCCCGCGTGCCCCGCGCCCACGCCGAGGGTGAAACGCCCGTCGGAGATGTCGTCCAGCGCGATCAGCGACCGCGCGAACGACACCGGGTGCCGGAAGTTGGGCGAGGCGACCAGCGTGCCCAGCCGCAGGCTCGAGGTGACCGTGGCCGCGGCGGTGAGCAGGCCGATCGAGTCGAACCACGGCCCGTCCACCAGCGATCGCCAGCCGAGATGGTCGTAGGTCCACGCGGTGTGGAAGCCGTATTCCTCGGCCGCACGCCATTTCGGCGCGGCCTCGGACCACCGGTACTCCGGAAGGATCACCACACCCACTCGCACGCCGGCCACGCTACTTCAGCGCGACAGTGCCGGCAGGACGTCCGAGGCGACCTGCTCGAGCACCGACTCGCTGCCCGCGTAGATCCCGTCGTGCCTCGGCCACGGCGCCACGACGTCGGTGAACCCCAGCTCCTCGGCCCGTCCGAGCGCGTCGGTGAACGCCTCCAGGCTGGACAGCACGTACTGCGGCGCGGCGTCCAGGCCCAGGTAGCGGTCGATCGGCACGGTGCGCCCGTCGGCCTCCACCGCGTCGTCGAACTTGCGCGCGACCTCCGCGACACCGCGCCACCACGCGGTCATGTCGTCGGACTCCTGCCACTCGCCGCCGCCGATCGTGGCCCAGCCGGTGCCGTGCCGCGCGGCCAGCCGCATGCCCTTCGGCCCGTTCGCGGCGATCAGGAACGGCACTCGTGGCTTCTGCACGCACCCCGGCGCGTTGCGTGCCTCGACCGCCTCGAAGTACTCGCCGCTCCAGCTCGTCCTGTCGTGTCGCAGGAGCTGGTCGAGCAGCTCCACGAACTCACCGAACCGCACGCCCTTTTCCTTGGCGGACAACGGTTCTCCGCCCATCACCCGCTGGTCGTAGTCGCCGCTGCCGCCCGATCCGACGCCGAGCGTGAACCGCCCGTCGCACACGTCGTCGAGCGTGATGATCTCCCGGGCGAACGACACCGGATGGCGGAACTGCGGTGAGGCGACCCAGGTTCCGAGCCGGATCTTGGTCGTCACGGTGGCCGCGGCGGTGAGAGTGGGCATCGCGCCGAACCACGGGCCGTCCACGAGTGTTCTCCAGCCGAGGTGGTCGGAGGTCCAGGCGTGGTGGAAGCCGTACTCCTCAACGGCTCGCCATTTCGGTTCAGCGATCCACCACCGGTGCTCGGGGTGGATGAGGATGCCTACGCGCACGTGCCCGACCGTAGTGCCAAGTGTTTGGTATCAACCAACGTTTGGTACGTGACCGTGACCCGGGTCGCTTTTGATGGCGATCCGGGTCACGAATCGCTCACTCCCCGTACAACTTTCCTGTGTACAGCACTGTCCCGCGCGCGTCGTACACAGTGCACACGATTCCGTTCAAATCGGGCATTTGCGCCCTTTCCAACGTGTTCTCCTTCGGCAGCAACAATGCGGCGAAAGTCGCGTCGTGCACGTCCGCCGACACCGGCGGCCGCCCCGGCACGGTGATCTCCATCCGACGCGCCTCCGGGAGCAGCGTGCCGCCGACCGCGATCTTCCCGCCGATCACCGGCGGAAGGGCCAGCACCCTCGGCTTCGCCGGCGCGTCCGGTGTCGCCCGCTTCTCTTGGTACACACCGAATTGCGGGTGACGCTTCGCGCCCTGGTCGGTGCACGAGGCGACCCGGTCCCCGGCCACCGCGAACGCGACAAGCTCGTCACCGGAGCCGGCCGCGGCACCGGGATGCCAGCTTTCCGGGTCCGGCACGCCGTTCTGGCTCATGGCGGCCGCGATGCACGCGTCGAGCGCCTTGCCACGCTCGGACGTGCGGTCCGGTGGTGGGCCGATCGGCTCGGTCACGGCCACGGCCGGTGGCCATGGGGTGGGCACCCGTAGCTCGCCGTCAGCCGTGATCGCGGTGACCTTGCCCGGCCGAGGAGTGACGGCTGAGGTGAAAACGAACAGGCGGTCCTTGTGCCACGCCGGCCCGCCGCCGGACATGCCGTCGCCCTCCGCTCGGAAGTTCGGCTCGCGCCACGCGGGATCGAGCACTCCGGCGAGTGTCCCTTGTGGACTGATCAGCGCCACCGAGGTGCGCCCGCGCGACAGGTGGGCCGGTGCCGCGTTCGGGTCCGTCAGCGTCACCTTCGTCCTGGTGGTCTCGCAGAACAGCGGCTTGCCGTCCGCGTGCGCGGCGGTGACCGTCGTGCCACGGAAGTCGTCCACGGTGAACACCGGCAACCACCGCGCACGGTCCGGCAGCCGCGCCGCCGCACCCGTCCGCAGCGCCGCCGCCCAACAGCGGTCCAGTTGCACCTTGGCCTTGACCGGATCCAGCGGCGGCTCGGCGTAGTTCGGCGGCGACGACGTGGTGGTAGTCGGCTTCGACGTCGACGGCGACAGCACCGGTGCGGCCGTGTCCTCGCCGTTGCCGAACGGCTGCGCGATCGCCACGGCGCCGGCCGCGACAGCCACCGCGGCCGCCGCCGCGATCGGCGCGTACCAGCGCGTACTCCGGCCGTCGATGCCACGAAAAACCTTGTCCCGCAAGCGATTCCGCACATCGTCCGGGATCGTCCTATCCGGACGGTCGAAGTCGTCGATGCTCATTCCGATTCCTCCAACGTCTGACGGAGTCGTGCTCGCGCGCGGGACAGGTGGCCGCGCACGGTGCCCTGGTCAATTCCGGTCACCTCGGCCGCCTCCGCGGGGGCGAGACCGGCGACCAGGCACAGCTCGACCACCCGGCGCTGCGCGGGCGGCAGCGCGGTGATCGCGTCGGCCGCGCGCCGCGCTCTGGCCTCGTCGTCCACCCGGGCGGCCACACTGTCCGCGTGGTCGGCGACCGCGACCGGCTCGGACACCTTCTTCACCAGTCGCAGCCGCCGCAGCAGCCCGCGACGCTCGTCCCGGGCGAGGTTTCCCATCACCGTGTACAGCCAGGGCAGCGCGCTGTCCCGCACGAGGGTGATCTCGGCTCTGCGCCGCCACGCGGTGAGGAACGTGGCCGAGGTGAGGTCCTCGGCCTGGGCCCACGAGCCGGTCAGCCGGTACGCGTGGTTCCACAGCCGCTGCACGTGCCGCTGGAAGAGCACGCCGAAGTCGGCCTTGCCGCCGTCGGCCGCACGCCGCCACAGCTCGGCATCGGTGTGCTCCGCGGCCTCGGGTACCGGCAAGGTCAACACCCCTGGAGATCTCGCGTTGGTGGTCACGTCTGTCAGTGGCCGGCAGCGCGCGAATCGTTGTGAGTCTCGCGCCATTCTCCGACGGCGATGCTGGACGGGCGTGCCAATCGCGAGAAGATAACCCCGTGCAGAAGCCGAGACTGGTCGCATCCGACGTGGACGGAACCCTGCTCGATCCGATGGAGCGGGTCACCTCGCGCACCGAGCGCGCGATCGCCAGAGTGACCGGATCAGGGACGCCGTTCGTGCTGGTCACCGGCCGACCGCCGCGCTGGATCCCGTCCGTGGCCGACGCCGCCGGGCTGGACGGCTACGCGGTGTGCTCCAACGGCGCGGTGCTCTACGACATCGGCGCGGACCAGGTGCTCTCGGCGACCGAGATCGACCCGATGGTGCTGCACGACGTCGCGCACGCGCTGCAACGGGTGCTGCCGGGGATGTCGATCGCGGTGGAACGGGTGACCGCGTCGGTGCGCCGCGAGACGTTCCTCGAGCACCTGGGGCGCACGTTCATGCACGAGCCGGCGTTCTCCAACCCGTGGGGCGACAACGAGCACAACGTCGCGCCGCGCGCCGAGGTGCTGGGGCAGCCGGCGACGAAACTGTTGGTGCGCCACGAGAAGCTCACCAGCGAGGAGATGGTCCAGGCCGCCGTCGAGGTGCTGTCCGACGCGGTGGACGTGACGTTCTCGACGAGCAACGGGCTGATCGAGATCTCCGTGCGCGGGGTGACGAAGGCGACCGGGCTGTCCGATGTCGCCGAGCGCCTCGGAGTGGACGCGGCGAGCGTGATCGCGTTCGGGGACATGCCCAACGATGTGGAGATGCTGCGCTGGGCCGGGCACGGGGTGGCCATGGCCAACGCGCACGCCGAGGCGATGGCCGTCGCCGACGAGGTCACCGCGCCGAACTCCGAGGACGGCGTGGCCCAGGTGCTCGAACGCTGGTTCTGAATTGGTGTGCGCGGGTGGCAAACAATGGCGCACGCTAATCCGTTGGGATGAGATTTCGGCGCGCCAGGCGAATTGGCGTCACACCGTCCGTACGGTTATCCGCATGGCGAGGAGACGGGCGGACGCCTGTTATCGAGAACTGGGCGCGGAACTACGGAAACGGCGGCACGCCGCCAAGCTGACCGAGCGCGAGCTGGGGCGTCAGACCGGCTGGTCGTCGACCAAGATCTCCCGGATCGAGTCCGGGCACATCGGGCTGCCGACCGTGGACGTGTTCCACTACCTCGGCCCCTGCAAGGTGTACCGGCCGCAGGCCTTGGAGATGCTCGAACTGTGCCGAATCGCCGATCGCAGGCTCGGCTACTGGCTCAGCCCGCACGGCGAGTGGGTCAACAACCAGCTCCACTCGCTGATCTTCCACGAGTCAACAGCGGCTGAGTCGGTGATGTACGAGCCACTCCTCGTGCCGGGTCTGCTCCAGACGCCCGAATATGCCCTCGCCATGAATACGGGTCGGTCAAATCGATCGCATGAGACCATCAGCCGATATGCGCAGGTCCGGATGCGCCGCCAGGAAACCCTTCACAGGCCAACTCCGGCCCGATTCGACTTCTACGTGCACGAGCAAGCGCTTCGGATCCCCGTGGGCGGTTCAGCCGTCATGCATGAGCAAGTGCTCAAACTTGTGCTGCTGTCCGGGCTGCCACACATCACGATCCGAGTCGTACCAATCAGCGCTGGCGAGAAGTCCATCTTCGGCGGGGCTTTCCGGCTGTTCGGTTTCGAACGTCATGACCCTTTGGCCTATCTGGACAGTCATGCCCATGGCGTGTTCCTCGAAGGCCCCGAACTGGTGCGACCGTACAGTGAACTGCTTCCCGACATTGCCGCGATCGCGCTTAATGCGGAGGACTCCAGGAAGTTCCTCGCCGGCCTGGCGAGCGAGTACGACCTCGCCTGCACGGCCGGTTCTGACCTCGTGCGATGAGTTTTCGCCGCCGTGGCGGTCTACCCGTGCATGACGAACACGGTGCTGGAATTCTCGGTCTCGATCGACGGGTTCGCGACGGGCCCGGACGTGGACATGGACACGCCGATGGGCGTGGAGGGCGAGCGGCTGCACGCCTGGATGGACGAGGCGGCTGACGCGCCGTTCGCCCGGCGGCCACTGGACCGCGCCGGCGCGTTCCTGCTCGGCAGGCGGATGTTCGACCTCGGCGAGCGACCGTGGGGCGAGGACGGCACGTTCCGCCGGCCGTGCTTCGTGGTGACCGGCCGACCGAAGGAGATGCTGGTGAAGGGGCCCACCACGTTCACCTTCGTCACGGACGGGTTCACCCGAGCGGTGGAACTGGCCCGCGAGGCGGCCGGCGAGCGTGACCTGGTGATCATGGGCGGACCGGCGATCGCACAGCAAGCGCTCGCCGCCGGCATCGTGGACGAGATCCGGCTGCACCTGGTGCCGCTGCTGCTCGGCGCCGGCACCCGGCTGTTCGAGCCGGCCGGCCGTGCACTGGTCGGCCTGGAACTCACCGAATGCGTGCACACGCCGGCCGCCGTGCACCTGACCTACCGCCGCCCATGATCAGAGCATCGAGCCGCCGGTGACGTCGAGGTCGTGGCCGGTGACCCAGCGCGCGTCGTTCGACACCACGAACGCCACCGCGTCGGCCACGTCATCGACCTCCCCGACCCGGTTCAGCGCGGAGTAGCCGGCCGCGCGGGCGTAGTCCTCCGCGCTGTCGTGCAGCCACGGGTTACAGCGTGTGGCTGAACACGTCCAGCGCGCCCTTGGTCATCGAGTACGCGATGATCGAGGGGAACGCGACGCGCGTGAGGAGAGGTCTCCGGAGCGCACAACTGAACGGGATTCAGCGGGCTCGATCCCGCAGCGGGGCGTTGACCAGGGGTTTCAGGGCGCTGGTTCACTCACACGGGTGAGGTCCGCGCGTTCGTGCGTCGTCCGGCACGCCCAGCTCGCCGCGCACCGGGAAAGCCGTGCCGCCGGCGGCCGTGATCTCGTCCACGGTTTGCTTGGCCGCCACGTCGTTGCTGCCGTAGTGCACGGCGATCAGCGCGCCTTTTCTGTAGCGATCTATACAGAATTAGCCTAGCCGAAGAACCGTATCGATCGCTACACAAATCAGAGGCGCAGGCCGCCGGTGGCGTCGAGATCGTGCCCGGTGATCCACCTGCCGTCGTGCGAGGCGAGGAACGCCACCGCGTCCGCGATGTCCTCCGGCTCGCCGATCCGCTTGAGCGCCGCGGCGTTCACGACCTGCGCGTAGGTCTCCTCGCTGCCGCGCAGCCACGCCGAGTTGATGTCGGTCTCGACGAACCCGGGCGACACCGAGTTCACCGTGATCCCGCGCTCGCCGAGTGCGGCGGCCAGCGTGCGGGTGAACACGTCCAGCGCGCCCTTGGTCATCGAGTACGCCATGGTCATCGGGCTCGCGACCCGCGTGGCACTGGAGGAGATGTTGACGACGGTGCCGCCGTCGCGCAGCCGGGTCAGCCCGGTCTGGACGAGCCGGAACGGCGCCTTGACGTTCACCGCGAACGCGCGATCCAGATCCGCGGCGGTCGTGGCGGTGAAGTCGCCGGCCGGGGCGACACCGGCGTTGTTGACCAGGATGTCCACGCCCGGCTCGGCGCCGAGTTCACGCAGGCCGGCGTCGAACCCGACCCACAGCCGTTCCGCGTCGCCGGCCACACCGAGTTCGGCGCGCACCGGGAAAGCCTTGCCACCCTTGGCTTTCACGTCCTCGACGGTCCGCCTCGCCGCGGCGTCGTTGCTGCCGTAGTGCACGGCCACCAGCGCACCGTCGGCGGCCAGCCGCTTGGCGATCGCCTGGCCGATCCCCCGGCTCGCGCCGGTCACCAGCGCCGTCTTGCCGTCCAACGCGCCCACAGCCGCACCGGCCTTCCCGTAGATCGCCCCGGAATCGAACAGTATCGGCAATTCCATAACGCTCGTCATAGAATGTGGGGGTGACGGCGACAGAACAGGGGGCGCGGCCGGGTCGGCCAAGGGGTTTCGACCGGGATGAGGCGTTGCGCCGCGCGATGCTCACGTTCTGGGAGCACGGCTACGACGCCACCTCGATCGCCGACCTCACCGGCGCCATGGGCATTCGCGCGCCCAGCATGTACGCCGCGTTCGGCGACAAGATGCGGCTGTTCGCCGAGGTCGTCGACGTGTACCAGCGCACGCACGGCGTGTTCGCCAAGGGCGCGCTGGACGAGGAGCCCACGGTCCGCGCCGGCGTGGCCAGGATGCTCGCCGAGGCGGCCGTCGCCTACACCGAGCGCGGCCACCCGCGCGGGTGCCTGGTCATCAGCGCGGGGATCAACTGCACCGAGGCGTCGGCCGACGTGGAGACGATGCTGCGGGACATCCGCAACGCCAATGTCACCGCCATTCGCAAGCGGATCCAGTCCGATATCCGGAGGGGCGCACTGCCACCGGAAACCGATGCCAAGGCGCTGGCGCGATACACCGGAGCGGTTCTCCAGGGAATGTCGCAGCAGGCCCGCGACGGCGCGTCGAAATCGGAATTGCTGGCTGTCGCCGAAATGGCGATGCACTGCTGGCCGTCAGCGTGAGGGCGGCGACCAGACTCCCACGAAACTGCCGCAGCTGATCCGCTGATCGGTCAACCCGGAACGGATCGTCTCCTCGAGATCACCGTATCCGGCGATCGGCGCGTCGACCGGAACGCTCGCCGGCACCGTGGCGCCGGAACCCAAGGCGGGAAAGGAAACCGTCTGGAACAGCACGAGATAGTCCCCGCGCGCGTTCAGCTCCTTCACCGTGTTCAGCATCCGCTCGCGCGCGTCGCCGACCAGCTCCATCGGCAGCGGCCAGTCGATCGGGAACGGATTCTGATGCCGAGTCGCCGGATACACGAACGGATTGTCCGGGAATACCGCGATCCCGCCGGCCGGATGACGAGAAATACAGTCGCTCATCTGCGCGACGTATCGATGCGTGTTCTCACTGGTACGAATTCCGCGCATACTCGGTAGCACGTCGCCCAGGTCTCTGGTGAGCATTCCCTGCGGCTGATCGAAATACGGTGCGCGATCGTGCTCGGCGGCCACGAGCAGCCCGGCGAGAACCGTCCCGGCGAGGCCCAGCGCGGTCGCCGTACCCAGCCGCACGGGTGCCGCCAGCACGGGCACCGGGACCGACCGCCACACCAGCCACATCGCGCCGAACGCCAGGCTGCCGCCCAGCAGCGTCGGCGACGAGTACCCCCACGACAAGCTGCACATCCAACCGAGCAACGCCACCATCAGCCCGCGCCACGGCACCGCACGCCGGATCACGCCGTCCACCGCGGCGGCGGCCAGCAGCATCCAGAACAGCGCGATCGCCCAGTCGCCGGCCCGCACCAGCGCGCCGTCCGCGATCACGTACACGACCAGCACGGTCGCCGCGACCGCGCCGGCCACCCGCACCGCGACCGTCCACCGTGGCCCGCGCGCCAGCGCCGCGCCGATCGCACAACAGGCGAACAGCAGCGCCACCGGCCGGGGATCGAATCCGGGCGCGGTGAAATCGGTCGACCAGACCTGCCACAGCCGCTCGCCCCAGGCCTGCGCGCCACCGGTGAGCTGGCTGATCGACTCGCCCAGCCCGCCGGCCACGGTCACCACCGCGAAGTACACCAGCGGGAACGCGCCCAGCGCGACGACGTCGACCACCGTCGCGCCCCAGCGTC
Source organism: Herbihabitans rhizosphaerae (assembly GCF_004216555.1). Lineage (GTDB taxonomy): Bacteria > Actinomycetota > Actinomycetes > Mycobacteriales > Pseudonocardiaceae > Herbihabitans > Herbihabitans rhizosphaerae. Next base: position 1,027,347 of record NZ_SGWQ01000001.1, read on the forward strand.
GCGGCCGCCGGCGCACCGCCGGGTGCCACAGCAGCATCGCCAGCGCCACCGGTGCGGCGAACGCGAAGCTCTGCTTGCACATCACGGCGAACCCGACCAGGAACAACCCCAGGCGCCGGCGCCACGCCGAGTCGCCGCGCAGGCCCGAGTCCAGCAGCCACCAGCCCACGGCGGCCAGGAAGATCCCGTCCACCGTGTGCCAGGCCATCAGCGGGAACGTGTGCATGTTGACCAGGGCCGCGGCCGCCACCAGCCCGGTGCGCAGCGGCCCCCAGCGCAGCGGCGACTCACCGGTGATCAACACGGCCAGCGCGATCGTGGCCACCGTGATCTCCAGGGCCGCCACGAACGCCGAGGACACGAACAGCGGTGCCGGTACGGCGAAGTCGAGCACGTGCAGCACGGCCGAGCCGAGCGGGCGCGCGGAGATCACGTCGACGTGCGGGATCTCGCCGTTGATCAGGCGCCAGGACAGCGACAGCATGAAGCCCTGGTCGCTGGGATTGAAGCCGAACCGCCCGATCCGCGCGACCACCGCGACGCACAGCAGCACCACCCAGGTGGCGTGCGCGGCCACCCGGATCGCGGCCGAATCCCACCACCGGGCCGGCGCGCCGCCCGCCGTCTCACCGGCGCTCGCCGCGTCACGCACGTCCACCACGCGCACACTCTCGCACGCACGCGACGTCACACGATCAGGCAACCCTGGAGCACGCGAGCGCGTTGATCCATATGTGATCACCGCACGTCAGGGACACTGCCGAAACATCAAAGAAACACGCTCGGTACCGTGACGCACTTAGTGGCGGCCGCATCCGTGGGCGGATGCGCGCGAATTCCCATGAGGATGGTTGCCAAATGGCGATGAGTCCGACTATTGCCGAAGACGGCTCGGACAGATCCACCAGGCTGCGGCGCGCGCTGCCGGCGCTCGCCATGCTCGCGATGCTCGTCGTCGCGGCCGGGTTTCCGTTGCTGCGCAACACGATCTTCTTTTACTGGGACGACACGGTCGGCTCCACCGTGCCGATCTGGCGGCGCCTGGCCGAGTCCGTGCTGGACGGCCGGCTGCCGCTGCTCGAGCCGGACATGTGGCGCGGCGGCGCGTTCGCCGCCGAGGCGTCCACCGGCATGTTCAACCCGGTGATGATGCTGATCGCGGTCGCCGTCTACCCGCTGGACAACATGGCGCTGGCGATGACGATCGCCAAGACGCTGTTCCTGATGCTGCTCGCGCTCGGCGTGTACTTCCTGGCGCGGCGCTACCGGGTGCGGCCGTGGATCGCCGCCGCGGTCGGCGCCGCCACCCCGCTGGCCACGCAGACGTTCTACTGGGACGCCTCCTCCTGGACGTACTCGCTGATGGCGACCGCGTTCCTGCCGTGGGTGTGGATCGCGCTGCACCGCGCGGTACACAGCGGCGGGTCGCTGCTGTGGGTGGTGCTCGCCGGGTACCTGTGCTGCTCGCTCGGCAACCCGTACGGCCTGCTGGCCACCGGAGTGCTGGTGATCGCGTTCATGATCGAGACCGCGGTGATCGGCAAGGCGAAACGGGCCATCGGGCTCGCCGTGTCCGGCGCGTCGGTACTGGCCATGAGCATGATCGTGTACCTGCCGCTGGTGCTCACCTCGGCGGTCGGCTGGCGGTCGGAGGCCGAGACCTACAACGACGAGTTCCTCTCGCCGAACCTGTCCGACCTGTTCGGCATGAGCACGCCGATCAACGAGCCGTGGATCTCCAGCTTCGGCAGCTCGCACCTGGCGATCCCGGCGATCTACCTGGCGTGGTTCGTGCTGCCGCTGCTGCCCTGGCTGCGCTGGCAGGAGCTGCGCGGCCGCGGGCGCACGCTGACCGCGCTCGCGGTGTTCGGCGCGGTGTACTTCCTGCTGGTGCTCGGGCCGTCGCAGATCTGGATGTTCCGCTGGCCGCTGCGGCTGGTCACCTGCCTGTGGTTCCCGATCATGATTCTGTGGGCGATCCTGGCCAGCGCCGGGCTCGAACGCACTCGGGTGAAACTGCGGGCGGCGCTGTCCTTCGGCGCGATCTTCCTCGGCGGGTTCATCGCGTGGGGCGACATTCCGGACAACATCGGCGAGATCGCGCTGGGCGGTCTGGTGGTCGCGGTCCTCGTCGGGCTCGTGGTGTGGCGGGGCGTGCGCGACCGGTTCGGCATCGCCGCGCTGATGCTCGGCACGCTCGCGGTGCTCGGCCTGCAGCTCGCGTACTACCCGAGCATGAACGGCGTCACCAACTATCGGTTCCCGACCAGCCAGAAGGAGCTGACCGAGCGGTTCGCCAAGTACGAGGGCATGACCGTGCAGATCGCGAACGTGACCAATGTGCACGGCTCGGACCTGCATCCGGGGCGCGCGTACCAGGACATGCTGTTCGGCTCGATGTACTCCACGGCCGGGGTGGAGACCACGACGGCGTACTCGGGCATCGGGTTCACCAAGCTGGACAACGCGCTGTGCGTGGTCTACCAGGGCTCGATGTGCCGCGACGCGTGGAAGGCGCTGTGGCTGCGACCGCTGGACTACCAGGTTCCGCTGGCCGATCTCCTGCGAGTGCGGACCGTCGTCGTGCAGAACTCGCTCGTGGACACACGCAAGGAGGACCCGCCGCCCGGGTGGCGGCGCGCGCCCGAGGCGGAGTCCACCGATCTGGTGACGGTGTGGAAGCGGGTCGCCCCGCTGCCCCACCCGGACGGGCGCGTCTCGCACGTCTCGCGGGGTGTCACGGTCGACTCCGACCGGATGACCGGCACGGTCGGCGAGCGGCTGAACTTCAAGCGGGACAACGGATCCGGCCCCGCGTCGATCTCGTTCGCGCGGCTGGCCTGGCCGGGTTACGTGACCAAGGTGAACGGTCAGCCGGTGGATTGGCGGACCAACGAGTCGGGGCTGCTGGTGGTGGATCTGCCCGAGGGTGTCACCAGCGGTGAGCTGGAGATCGACTGGAAGATCCCTGGTCTGGGGCTGGAGGTCGCGGCGTTCGCGGTCGGGTTGCTGCTGGCCGCCGGTGTCGGCATCGTGCCGGCCGTGCTGCGACGCCGGCGCCCTGCGTCCACTTCGGACGGTCGAGTGTCCGATGTGGACTTTGAGCCGGACGACAGCTCGCCGAACGGCAACGGCGGGCGGCACTCCAAGGACGCGGTCCGCGCGCGCTCCGAGTCGCCGTAGTCAGGGGCGAGTGTCGGTGGCCGTGAAGACGTCGCGCAGCGCCCCGGTGGCGGCCTGGACGTAGCGGGCCGGCACGGGGGCGAACACGCTCTCGTGTGCTCGTGAGTTCGCGATCAGCGCCTTCTCGGCCAGCGCGACGCCGTCCGGGGTGAGGCTGATCCGCGTGCTCCTGCCGTCCCCGGGGTCGGCGTCGCGCTCGGCCAATCGCCGGGCGACCAGGCGGTTGATCACGTTGCTGGTGCCGCCGGTGGACAGCAGCAGCGACTTGCTCAGCTCGTTGGAGCGCAGCCGGTAGGGCTTGCCGGACCTGCGCAGGGCGGCCAGCACGTCGAACTCGGTGGCGGTCAGGCCGAGCTCGTCGAACACGCGCCTGGAGGCGGCGTCGAGATCGGCCGCGAGCACCATCACGCGCTTGGACAGCTCGGAGGTCTGGGTGAGGGCGGTCGGCAGCTCGGAGCGCCAGGTGGCGATCAGCTGGTCGACGCGGTCGGGGCGCTCGGTCACGGTTGAACCCTAACTTGCTCACGTGATAGCTTTCTCGAAAGCTTTTTTGAAAGCTTTACTCAAAGCTTTCGTGATAGCTTCCTCGATAGCTTTCCGGAAAGCTTTCGCCTGACGTGGAGGAGCCACCCGTGACCACCGACCGCACGCTGCTGCACGACGCCCTCGTGATCGACACCGAGCCGGAGCCGGTGGCCCGACCGCACACCGACGTGCTCATCGAGGGCGACACGATCGCCGCCGTGGGGCCGGACCTGCCGTCCGCCGGTGCCACGGTCATCGACTGCACGGACAGGATCGTGCTGCCCGGATTCGTCGACACCCACCGCCACACCTGGCAGGCCGTGCTGCGCGGAATCGCCGTGGACATCGATCTCGGCACCTACATCGATCTCGTGCCGCGCACCCTCGCGCAAAGGTTCCGGCCGTCCGACGTGTACGCCGGAACCCTTGCCGGCGCGCTGGAGTGCCTGGACGCGGGCGTCACCACGCTGTTCGACTTCTCGCACATCCAGAACACGCCGGAGCACACCGACGCCGCCGTGGCCGCGCTGCGGGCCAGCGGCATCCGCGCGCTGTTCGGCTACGGCTACCCGTTCACCGGCGAGGCGGCCGACCACCTCGCCGGGCTGCGCCGCGCCCGGCGCGAGCTGTTCGCCGAACCAGCCGGCCTCGTGACACTGGCCGCGGCGCCGCACGGGCCGTCGTACACGCCGATCGAGGTCGTCGAGCAGGATTGGCGGCACGCGAGGGAACACGGCATACGCATCACCGTCCACATCGGACGCGGCCCGGTCGCCGCGCGCCCCGTCGAGGCTCTCCGGGAACGCGGCCTGCTCGGGCCGGACGTGACGTTCGTGCACGGCAACGACCTGGCCGACGACGAGCTCCGGATGATCGCCGACACCGGCGGATCGATGGCGGTGACACCGGCAGTCGAGGCGCAGATGGGGCACGGCGCCCCGACGCTGGGCAGGCTGCGCGCGGCCGGCGTGACGACCGGGCTCGGCGTCGACGTGGTCACCACGGTCGCCGGCGACATGTTCACCCTCATGCGTGCCGCACTGCTGACCAGCCAGCTCGACGGCCGGCCGTGCACCGCGTCCGACGTGCTGCGGCTGGCCACGCTGGACGGCGCGGCCGCGATCGGCATGGCCGACGAGGTCGGTTCGCTGCGGCCGGGCAAGCGGGCCGACGTCGTGCTGCTGCGCGCGGACGCGGTGAATCTGGCCGGCGGCCGGCACGACCCGATCGCCACCGTGGTCACCTCGGCGCACCCCGGCAACGTCGACACCGTGCTCGTCGGCGGCCGGCCCGTCAAGCGCGACGGCCTGCTGCTGACCGCCGACCTAGCCGGCGCGCTCACCGCCGCCGGAGCCTCAGCCGATCGACTCGCGGCGGCCTGACCCGCACCGCCACCTCGTCCGTCCACAATGGACCGCACGAGCCGCCGACCTATCCACAACCCCCGTGTTATCCACAAGTCGATCACCATCTCTCGACCGACCCCAATCCCCCGATACGCTGACGCCGGACCACCCCCCAGGGCGGGTGGGGGGAACTGTGGGCAAACCCGAGATACGGCGAAAACCATTGCGGCGCAAGGGGGTTCGCGGAGGGCGGAGCGATTCGAAGCAGATGGTCGGCGGTTCGGGTCAGGGGTTCGGGGCGTCGGTGGTGCACTCGGTGAGGAGATCGTGCAGCTCGTAGCCGGCGTCGTAGATCCGCTGCCGCTGCGGCTCCGGATACGCCTCAGCCGCGGCGTGAGTCGCCGGCACCGGGTCCACCATCACATTCACAGCCTGCCGCGGGATCGAGTCCGCGCCGGACCACGCGACCGCGCACGTTCGCAGTGTGTCGGCCAGCTCGTCGTAGAGCGCCTGCTGGAAACCCTCGTTCGTCCGCAGCGCGACGACGAACCATCCCGCCGCGTCGACCAGGCGCTCGACGATCACACCAGCGGTCGGGCCGGCTCGGCGGCGGTCCACCAGGCGAACGCGGCCACCAGCGACGCCGGCAACTCCACCGGCGGCCGCCCCTGCTCGTACGCCGAAGCCAGCACCGCCACGTCGGAGTCCGCGATCCCGGACCGGCTCATGCCGACCGCGTTCACGCCGTGCAGCCGCACCGGGCTCCCGTAGGCCTTCGCGAACGGCGGCACGTCGCGGCTCACCGCACTGCCCATGCCGACCATCGCGCCCGGGCCGATCACTCTCCGCTGGTGCACCACCGCGTTCATCCCCACATTCACGCCGTCGCCGACCTGAATGTGACCGCCGAGGCTCACTCCCGCCGAGAGCGTCACCCGATCGCCGATGAGACAGTCGTGCGCGACGTACACCCGGTTCAGCAACCAGCAATCCGCACCGATCGTGGTCGGCCGGTAGGAACCCGCATGGATCGTGCTCAGCTCGCGGATCACGGTCCGCGCGCCGATCCGCACACCGGGCGCGTCCCGCGGCGCCGACCACTCGGACGGGTGATCCACACCGGTGATCTCCGGCGGTGTCCCGATCACACAGCCCGGCCCGATCCAGCAGTCGTCGCCGACCTCGATCGGCCCGAGCAGCACCGCGTGCGGCCCGACCGTGACACCGGTTCCGAGCTTCACGCCGTCGCCGATCACGGCGCTGGGGTGCACGCTCACGAACGGGCCTCCACCAACTGCTCCCGGCGCGCCAGCAGTGCGGCGACCCCGGCCGACCCGAGCTCGGCGACGGTGAACATCACCCGCGACGCCAGCGCGAAGGCGGCCGCCGCGTCCAGGCCGATCGCGGGCGCCAGCGCGGTCGCGATCAGCACGTCACGCGCGCCCGCACCCGACGGCACGATGAAGAACAGCAGTCCGGCCACCAACCCGACCGCCACCGCGCCGACGCTAATCAGCAGCACGTCCAGGTGCGGCGTGCCGTCACCGGTGGCGAGCAACCACAGGTGCGCGCCGAACAGCGTGTAGGACAGCACGGACACGCCGAGCGTCTTCGCGATCGTGGTCAGCCGCAGCGCGTGATCGAGAGGGCGCTTCCGGAGCACCTTCAGGACCAGATTCACTCCCCAGGTCAACACCTTCGGGTGAAGAACGATCAGTGAAACCGGCAGCGCGGCGTAGAGCCAGGTGGCCCGGGGGTTCGCGTCGAGCATCCGCGGCAGCGCGATCATGCCGAGCGTCAACATCGCCACCACGGACACGCCGACCTGCACCAACGAGCTGACGAACATCCGGGCGCGCGGGATGCCGACCTTCTTGCCCAGCTCGATCTGCAGCACGTACGCCCAGACCGAGCCCGGCACGTACTTGCCGAGCTGGCTGACCAGGTAGATCTGCCCGGCGCGGGTCTTGCTGACCGGCGCGCCGAGATCGTTCACCACGACCCGCCAGGAGAACGCGCCGAGCAGCACGCCGATGATCACCGCGAGCTGGCTGGCGGCGGCCATGTACCAGGGCACCCTGCTCAGCGCCGCCCACATCTCGTCCCAGCGCGTGACCACGTAGTACGTCGCGCCGGCGACCACGGCGGCGATCAGCAACCGGCGCAGCCAGGTGATCGCGAGCGTGCGCCAGTTGGTCGCACCCGCGGGCGGTTTGTCCGCTTCCTCTTGCGGTACGACGTCACTGTCCACGGTCATGTGCCCTCCGGGCGCCTGCGTTCGATATCCGTTCCCCCGAGCGTTGGCAAGTCCGGCCGAACGCGTGCGTCGGGCGCGTCGGTCGGATCGCAAGAGGCCAGGGTAACGTGTGGCCGCGCGACCGGCGGGGCAGCGCACACACAATGACGTGGGGACCCGTCCAAGAAGAAAGACAGCCGATGATTCCGATCACCGTGGTCGACGTCCGCGACGCCGAACCACTCGTGACCGAGGTACTCCGATCGGGCGTCATCGCCCAGGGGCCGATGGTCAAGCGTTTCGAGGACACGTTCGCGTCGATCGCCGGTGTCGATCATGCCGTAGCGGTCAACAGCGGCACAACAGCCCTGGTCGCCGCGATCGAGGTACTCGACCTCCAGCCCGGCGACGAGGTCGTGACCTCGCCGTTCACCTTCGTCGCCACGCTGAACGCGATCCTCGAGGCCGGTGCCACCGCCCGGTTCGCGGACATCACGCTCGACGACTTCTGCGTCGACCCGGACGCGGTCTCCGCCGCGGTCGGCCCGCGCACCAAGGTGCTCATGCCGGTGCACCTGTACGGGCAGATGGCCGACATGAGCCGACTGGTCCCGCTCGCCGAGCGGCACGGGCTCGCGATGGTGGAGGACGCGGCGCAGAGTGTCGGCGCGACCTACGACGGGCACCCCGCCGGAAGCTACGGCGTCGGCTGCTTTTCCTTGTACGCCACCAAGAACATCACCACCGCCGAGGGCGGCGTGATCACCACGTCGGACGCCCAACTCGCCGATCGGCTGCGGGTGCTGCGCAATCAGGGCATGCGCGCCCGCTACCAGTACGTGGTCGCCGGCCACAACTACCGGTTGACCGACCTGCACGCCGCCGTCGGCATCCCGCAGCTGGAGAAGCTGGACGAGATCACGTCCCGCCGGCAGCGCAACGCGGAGGCGCTTTCCAAGGGGCTCAACGACATTCCCGGCCTCACCGTGCCGGAGCCGCGGCCCGGCCGCACGCACGTGTGGCACCAGTACACGGTGCTGATCGACGGGCCGGCCACGCGCAACGGCGTCGGCCGCGACGCGCTGTCCGCCGCGCTGACCGAGCGCGAGATCGGCAACGGGATCTACTACCCGAGGGTCGTCTTCGACTACGACTGCTACCGCGACCACCCCCGGGTGATCAGCTCGGACGTGCCGGTCGCGTCCGCCGTCGCGGCGCAGGCACTCTCGCTTCCGGTGCACCAGCACCTGAGCGGGTCCGATGTGGACAGTGTGGTGTCCGCTGTCCGGGAGGTGTTGGGAGCATGACCGCGAGACCGCGGATCGCACTGGTCGGATCCGGCGCGATGGGCTCACTGCACGCACGCGTGATCGCCGCGTCCGAGCGGGCCGAGTTCGCGCAGCTGATCGAGCAGCGTGAGGACGTCGGCAAAGAGGTCGCCGGCAAGTACGGCGTGCGGTGGGCCGGCGACGTGGACGGACTGTCCACTGTGGACGCCGTGGTGATCGCGTCGGCCACCGAGTCGCACTACGACCTGGCCAAGCACGCGATGGCGCTGGGCAAGCCGGTACTCGTGGAGAAGCCGGTCGCGCCGAAATACGAGCAGTCCGCCGAGCTGGTGGCCGACTCCGAGCGGCTCGGCCTGCCGCTGATGTGCGGGTTCCTGGAACGGTTCAACCCGGCGATCCTGACCGCGAAGCAGCTCGTCGGCGACGTCGTGCAGGTCAACGCGGTGCGGCATTCGCCGTTCGTGCCGCGGATCCGCAACGGCGTGGCCACCGACCTGCTGATCCACGACGTGGACCTGGCGATTCGCCTGATCGGCGGTCCCCCGTCGGTGGTGAAGGGGGCGTTCGGGTACTTCCACGACGTGTCCAAGGAGAGCCGGTCCGAGGACAGCGCCGACGCCACCATGACCTTCCCGGACGGCGCGATCGCCACGATCTCGGCGAGCCGGATCAGCCAGCGCAAGGTGCGCACGATCTCGGTACTCGAGGTGGACCGGCTGATCGAGGTGGACCTGCTGCGCCGCGACATCACGGTCTACAAGAACGTGACCCACTCGGTGGACGGCGGCGGCTACCGGCAGCAGACGATCATGGACATCCCGATGATCCCGTACGCGGCGGAACCCCTTGCCGCGCAACTGGATCACTTCCTCGACCTGATCGAGACGGGCGCCGGATCGGACGCCGTCGCCGAGGAGCGCGCGGCGATCCTGCCCGCGCACGTGGTGATCGACAAGGTGACCGCGTCGGCCTCGGAGGCCTGACCATGGGTGACGGTCTCGCGCTCAGCTACGTCGTGCCGGCGCACAACAGCACGAGCACGATCGAGCGCACGCTCGACGAGCTGGACTCGCAGCTAGCCGACATGGGCGATGGGGCCGCCGAGATCCTGGTGGTGGAGAACGGATCCAGCGACGGCACGCTGGAGCTGGCCCGCCGTCTGGAGAGCGAGTGGGCCGGCAAGACCCCGCTGCGCGTGCTCACCTGCGAGAAGGGCCTCGGCAACGCGCTGCGCGAGGGCATTCTCGCGAGCAAGGGAAACCGCGTGTTCCTCGGCGCGGACGACCTGCCGTTCGGATTCGGCGACCTGGACGCGGCGCTCGAACTGGACGGCGACACCGTCCCGGTCGTGGTCGGATCGAAGGCGCACCGCGACTCGGTGGTGGACCGGTCGATGTTGCGCGACGTCATGACCTTCGGCTTCCGCGTGCTGCGCTGGCTCATCCTGGGTATGCGCACCAAGGACCCGCAGGGCACGTTCATCCTCGCCGGCGATTGGGCCCGAAGCACCGCGCCGGACCTGCTGGAGTCGGGATTCCTGTTCACCACCGAGCTGGCCTACGTCGCCGAGCGCGCTGGGATCAAGCCGGTCGAGGTGCCGGTTTCGTTGCGCACCAACCATTCCGAGCACGGCAGCCGGATCAGGGTGAGCGACGTGTGGCGCATGGGCGCGGGCCTGTTCGTACTCCGGAAACGACATCGGCGCGCGCGACGATCCGTCTGACATGACGCGTCACGTGGTGGTGATCGGCGGCGGCATCCTCGGTCTCGCCGTCGCCAACGAGCTGTCCACCCGCGGTATCCGGATCACGATGCTGGAGAAGGAAGACCGCTGGGCCGCGCACCAGAGCGGGCACAATTCGAACGTCGTGCACGCCGGGCTGTACTACAAGCCCGGCTCGGCCAAGGCGCGGATGTCGGTGCGCGGCAACAAGTCCATTGTGGACTTCGCGCGGAAGCACGATGTGCCCGTCGAGGTGTGCGGCAAGCTGGTCGTCGCCACCTCGGAGTCCGAACTGCCGGCGCTGACGGTGCTCGCCGAACGCGCCGAGGCCAACGGTGTGCCGGCGCGGATGATCGGGCCGGACGAGGCGCGCGAGTTCGAGCCGGAGGTCGCCTGCGTGCGGGCGCTGCGCGTGGAGTCCACCGGCATCATCGACTTTCCGGCCGTCTGCGACGTGCTCGCCCGGCAGCTCGCCGAGGCGGGCGCGGACCTGCGGCTGTCCACCCCGGCGGTGGCGATCCGGCAGCGCGGCACCGGCGTCGAGGTGTCCACAATGGACGGTTCGGTGCTGGCGGACGCGCTGGTCAACTGTGCCGGGCTGCACAGCGACCGGGTTGCCCGGCTGGCCGGACTGACGCCGCGCGCACGGATCGTGCCGTTCCGCGGCGAGTACTTCACACTGCGGCCGGACCGCTCGCACCTGGTGCGCGGGCTGATCTATCCGGTACCCGATCCGACGCTGCCGTTCCTCGGCGTGCACCTGACCCGGATGCTGGACGGTTCGGTGCACGCCGGGCCGAACGCCGTGCTCGCGCTGCGCCGTGAGGGGTACCGGTGGCGCGCGTTCTCCGGGCGGGACGTGCTGGACGTCGTGCGCTTCCGCGGCACCTGGAAGCTGGCCCGCCGGTTCGCCCGCACCGGGTACCACGAGGTGCGAAGGTCGTTGTCCCGCAAGCGTTTCGCGGCCAGCCTGGCCCGGCTGGTACCCGCCGTCCGTGCCGAGGATCTGGTGCGCGCGGACGCCGGCGTGCGCGCCCAGGCGCTGCTGCCGGACGGCTCGCTGGTCGACGACTTCCTGATCGAGACGGCGCCGCACCAGGTGCACGTGCTCAACGCGCCCTCCCCCGCGGCGACCAGCTCACTGGAGATCGCCAAGCACGTCGCCGACCAGGTACTCGCCTAGCTGCCGCGTACTTTTGCGGGAAAAAGTACGGACGCATATCAGCAGCCTCAGGTCAAACCCGCTATCCACAGGCCGCTGACCTGCGCACCTGCGTTTCGCGGCCCGGACGACCACGTGAAAAGCGCGTACTTTAGCCCGCTAAAGTCCCACGGCCCAGGCGGTGCGGGCGGGGGCGGCGGGGTCGTCCACGATCGTCCACTCGGTGTCGATGCGCATGACTGATCGGCTGTCGGCCGTGTAGGGCTTCCAGCCTGGGTCACCTGTGGTGGCGAAGTCGACCCAGGCTTTGTGTACGCGCGTGGCGAGTTCGTAGGGCGGCTCGTCGCCGATGAAGCCGTCCGGCCCGCCGAGGTCGGGCCCGTCCAGGGCGTCGAACACGAACGGGATCTCCAGCGTGTGCGCCGCGCCCAGGGTGCCGCCCACCGCGGGCGACCGCCAGGCGAACTCGAAGGCGTACGTGCGCCCACCCGCCGACGCGTGCGCGTCGGCCACTCCGAGCGTCTGCAGCCGAAAGCCCTGGTCGGTCAGCATCGCGGACATCATCTGCCCCGGCGTGGCGTCCGGGAGCATCGCGCGGTACGCGGCGATCACCTTCTCCGGCGACGAATGCACGCGCGCCACCCGCGCGGCCACCCGCTCGTCGGTGAACTTCTCCACCAGCCCGGTGGACACCAGCCACAGGTTCATCTCGTCGGCGGTGTACCCGGCCAACAGGTCGATCCCGGCCGCGGAACCGGCACTGATCGCGTCGACCGGCGCGCCGGTGATCAGCTCGCCGTCCACCGCGGGCCAGTACTGCGTCGTGGAGTGCAACTCCTGCGCGCCGTCGATGCCGCTGATGTCCACCGACCGGGGATTGATCGCGGTGAGCAGCTGCGCCTCGAGCACCTTGTCCTGCGACACGGAGGCGAACCCGTCCCGGGTCGGCGGCACGCCGAGGACGCCGGCGAGCGCGGCGGCGACCCGCTCGGAGTAGCGCGGATCGGCCACATAGGACATTCCACTTTGGACGATCGCGCGCTGGAAGAGTCCTTGTGCCGCAGGGGATGCCAGAAAATCGATGATGCTGATTCCGCCGGCGGACTCGCCGAAGACGGTGACGTTGTCCGGGTCGCCACCGAACGCGGTGATGTTGTCCCGCACCCACCGCAGCGCCAGCAACTGGTCGCGCAGCCCGACGTTCGTGTCGCCGCCGGGCAGCGTCAGGAAGCCCTCCGGCCCGAGGCGGTAGTTGAGCGTCACCAGCACCACACCGTCGCGCGCGAACGAGGTGCCGTCATACGCCGTGGCCGATCCGCCGCCGCCCAGGAACGCCCCACCGTGGATGAACACCATCACCGGAAGGCCACCGGCACCGGACTCGGGCGTCCACACGTTCACCGTCAGACAGCCGTCGCCGCGCACCCAGCCCGGCGCGGTCGGCCGCATGTCGACCTTGGGGAACACCACCCGCATCGCCTCGACCGGAGGCTGCGCCGCGGTGGGCCCGAACTCGACCGCGTCGCGCACGCCGTCCCAGGGTTGCGCCGGCACCGGCGCGCGGAAGCGCAGGTCACCGACGGGCGGCGCGGCGTACGGGATTCCCTTGAACGACACCACGCCGGCGTCGCGCGCGCCCCGCACGCGGCCGCTGGTCGTGCGCACCTCGACACCGGTCATGCCGTCCACGTTAACGGCTCGCGTCGGCGTTGCGTTGACGTCGGCGGCAAGGTTTAGCGTCGGGTCATGAGAATCGGCGAGTTGGCGCAGCGGTCGGGCACAACCACGCGGGCGCTGCGGTACTACGAGTCGCAGGGCCTGCTCCGGTCCCGCCGCACCAGCAACGGCTACCGCGAGTACGACGAGACGGCGGTGCGCGTCGTGCGGGAGATCCGCACGCTGGTGACCATCGGCTTCCGGCTCGAGGACACCCGACCGTTCGTGGAGTGCCTGTTCGCCGGGCACGAATCGGGCGACGCGTGCCCCGACTCGGTGGCCACCTACCGCCGCAAGCTCGCCGAGATCGACGCCTGCATCGACGAGTTGCGGGCCGCCCGAGCCACGATCAGCGACGCGATGGCGCAGGCCGTCGCACGAAGGGAAACCACATGCCGAGCATGCTGCCCGTGACCGACGAGACGTTCGCCGCCGAGGTGCTGGCCAGCGAGAAGCCGGTACTCGTGGACATCTGGGCGACCTGGTGCGGACCGTGCCGGATGGTCGCGCCCGTGGTTGAGCAGATCGCCGCCGAGCACGCCGATTCGCTGCGCGTGGTGAAGCTGAACTACGACGAGAACCCGCGCGTGGGCCGCGACTACCAGGTGATGAGCGTGCCGACGCTGCTGCTGTTCCGCGACGGCGAGGTCATCCGCACGATCGTCGGCGCCAAGCCCAAGGCCGCGCTGCTGCGCGAACTCGAAGCGGTGCTCTAGACGGCTGCTGAACAACGTCGTGCTGTCTGAAACTTAGCGATCGCTCCGTTCATGTTTTGCGTACTTTAGCCCGCTAAAGTCCATCAGCCACGGAGAAAGCCCAGGTCGACCAAGATCATCAGGGCGTGGGGAACGTGAGGGTGATGCACCGACGGGCCCAACGTGGAGGTGGGCCACCACCCTCGCGGCCTTGTTCAGCGCACTCCTAGACGGGTTCGAGGACGTCGCGGCCGAGGTAGGGGCGCAGCGCCTCGGGCACCCGCACCGAGCCGTCCGACTGCTGGTGGGTCTCCAGGATCGCGACGATCCAGCGGGTGGTGGCCAGCGTGCCGTTCAGCGTGGCCGCGATCTGCGGCTTGCCGTTCTTGTCCCGGTAGCGCACGTTGAGCCGGCGCGCCTGGAACGTGGTGCAGTTCGACGTGGAGGTCAGCTCGCGGTAGGTGCCCTGGGTCGGAATCCACGCCTCGCAGTCGAACTTCCTGGCGGCCGAGGTGCCGAGGTCACCGCCCGCGGTGTCGATCACCCGGTAGGGCACCTCGATCTTGGCGAGCATCTCCTCCTCCCAGGCCAGCAGCCGGGCGTGCTCCGCCTCGGCCTCCTCTGGCCGGCAATAGGTGAACATCTCGACCTTGTCGAACTGGTGCACGCGGATGATTCCGCGGGTGTCCTTGCCGTACGAGCCGGCCTCGCGCCGGTAGCAGGACGACCAACCGGCGTACCGCTTCGGCCCGCCGGACAGGTCCAGGATCTCGTCGGAGTGATAACCGAGCAGCGGCACCTCCGAGGTGCCGACCAGGTAGAGGTCGTCGTCGCGCAGCCGGTACACCTCCGAGGAGTGCGCGCCGAGGAACCCGCCGCCGTCCATGATCTCGGGGCGCACCAGCGACGGCGTGATCATGAGGGTGAAGCCGTTCGCCGCCGCCTGCGCCGCGGCCATGCTGAGCAGCCCGAGTTGCAGTTGCGCACCGACGCCGGTGAGGAAGTAGAACCGTGAGCCGGACACCTTGGCGCCGCGCTCGATGTCGATCGCGCCGAGCCGCGTGCCGAGGTCCAGGTGGTCCAGCGGCTCGAAGTCCAGCGTCTTCGGCTCGCCGACCGTCTTGAGCACCACGTAGTCGTCCTCGCCGCCGGCGGGCGCCTCGGGGTGCACGATGTTCGGCACGAGCCGGTGCAGCTCTGCCAGTTCCGCCCCGGCCGAGGACTGCTCCGCCTCCGCGGCCTTGACCTCGGCGGCGAGCGCCTTTCCCTTGGCCAGCAAGGCTTCCCGCTCCTCGCCTTGCGCCCGGCCGACCTGCTTGCCGAACTGCTTCTGCTCGGCGCGCAGGGTGTCCGCGCGCAGGATCGCGGCACGGCGCTTCTCGTCGAGGGACAGCAGCGCGTCGATGACGGAGGCGTCCTCGCCGCGCGTACGCTGCGAGGTGCGAATCAGGTCCGGGTCTTCGCGCAGTGTCTTGAGGTCGATCACGGCTGGTCAGCCTAGTCGGCCACGCCCCGCGCGTTCGACCCAATACCCCAGCACGGCCAGCGCGACCATCTGGCAGGCCACCGAGAAGATCACCAGCGCCGACACCGACCACGCGTAGAGCACTCCGCCCAGCACACCGCCGACGGCTGTCGCCACACCGAGGACCACGGCGAACACGGCGCCACGAGCGGCCCGCAGCCTCGACTCCAGCACACCGAGCGCGATCCCCCAGGACAGCACGCCGATCACCGCCAGGGCCGTGGACGAGGAGAACCCGAGCACCGGCACGAGCACGGCTACCGGCGGCAGCGCGAGCAGTGCACGCGGACCCCAGCGGTGCGACGCCAGCCCGGTGAGCAGCGCGCCGGCGTAGGTCAGCGGCGCGACGGCCGGGGCGAGCAGGCCGGTGCGCACGGCGTGGAAGGACAGCAGCCCGAACCCGGCCAGCCCGAGTGCGGACACGCCGGCGAACACCAGGTGCGACAGGGGAACGTGCGGCAAGTCCTTGCGCCACAAGGAGATCGGGTGCCGCCGGGCCATCGCGAGCACGATCAGCGGCTCGCCGGCCGCGGTGACCACGCCGGCGAGGACCGCACCCGCGCCGACGGAGGCCAGCAGCGGGCCGGCCACCGAATAGGCGAGCAGTGCGGCCACCCCGACGCCGACCGTCACGCGGGCGGCGGCTCGGCGCGGATCAGCGGTCAGGAGCCCAGTTCCCGCACGAAGTCGGTGATCACATTGGCCAGCCGGTCGCCGGCGTCCTCCTGCACGAAGTGCCCGGCGCCGGTGATCGTCGGGTGCTCCCGCCCGGCCGCACCCGGCATGGTGCGCTGAAGGATCGGCGCCATCGCACCGGTGATCGGGTCGCCGTCGGAGAACGCGCACAGGAACGGGATATCCAATGTGGACAGACGCACCCAGGCCGCGCGGTTGGCCTCGCTCGCCGGGTCGTCCGGCCGGTTCGGCACCAGCGTCGGCATCACCCTCGGCGCCACCGTGTAGCTCCGGTCCGGGAACGGCGCGGCATAGGCGGCCAGCGCCTGTTCGGACAACGGCGTGCGACAGCCGGCCTGCACGAACCGTCCGACGTCCAGCGTCTCCGCGGTGGCGACCACGTCGCGGAACATCTCCCAGGCCTTCGGCATGCGCTGATCGCCCGTCGGCAGGCCGGTGTTGGCCGCGACCACGCCGGCGAACCGCTCGGGGTGCTCGGCCACCAGCCGCAGCCCGATCAGGCCGCCCCAGTCCTGGCCGACCAGCGTGACCGCATTGAGGTCGAGCACATCGAACGCGAGCGCCCGGATCCACTCGACGTGCCGCGCGTAGGTGTGGTCGCCCGCGTCGGCCGGCTTGTCCGAGCGGCCGAAGCCGACCAGGTCCGGTGCGATCGCGCGCAGGCCGGCGTCGGCCAGCACCGGCAGCATCGACCGGTACAGATAGGACCACGTCGGCTCGCCGTGCAACAGCAGCACGACCGGCCCGTCGGCCGGACCCGTTGCCACGTAAGCGATCCGCAGCGTGCCACCGTCCTGAGTGGACACGTCGGCGTACCGCGGCTCGTAGTCGAAATCCGCGAGTCCGGCGAACCGTTCCTCAGGCGTCCGAAGGAGACGCACTCGATCAGACGACGGGGGCCGGCGCGAAGACCTGCGGGTCGAAGATCGCGACCGCGACGATCGCGCCCAGCGCGAGGTGCACGGCGGCGACCACGATGGTGGCCGGCGCGAACTTCTCGCTCTCGATGGTGCCGCCCACGTCGATCTTGGTCAGCCACTCCAGCGAGCGCACGGCCAGCACCTGCACGATGATGCCGAGCAGGCCGAACACCAGCGACTTGATCAAGCCGGCGGTCAGGTCGTAGCCGGAGCTCATGATCGCGGTCACGATGATGAACGCCATGCTGAGCATTCCGGAAGCGGTCACG
Source organism: Herbihabitans rhizosphaerae (assembly GCF_004216555.1). Taxonomy (GTDB): domain Bacteria; phylum Actinomycetota; class Actinomycetes; order Mycobacteriales; family Pseudonocardiaceae; genus Herbihabitans; species Herbihabitans rhizosphaerae. Next base: position 1,044,632 of record NZ_SGWQ01000001.1, read on the forward strand.
ATCACCGCGTTCGGCTTGCCCGACCGCACCAGCTCGTTCAGCTTGCCCGGGGTGGTCCAGTCGATGGCGTAGAAGCCACCGAACATCAGGACCAGCCCGACGATCGCGTACAGGGCGATCGCGCCGATGCCCTTTCCGAGGTCGGAGCCGAAGTTGTCCGGCAGCGCGACGACAGTCGTCGCGGCGAGCTCAGTGATCACAGGTCCTCCTGGCCTAGCGGAAAAGATCCGGTTTGAGGTGGATTATCACGATTCGGGGATGCGGTGTGGGACGAACGCGGCACCGTCGTCGGTCACAAGGCCGGCCGTCTCTCTGATGCCGAGCCCGGCGGCGAGGTCGCCGACGATCCAGGCACCGAGTGCCGGCCGGTACCCGTCGAACTCGGGCAGCGGGTCGAACGCCTGGTAGACGTAGCCTTCCTCGCCGTACACGCCGCCGGTCTGGGTCTCATAGCCCGGCGCGACGATCTGGATGTTGGCACCCTCACGGCCCAGCCGCGGCTTGCGCACGTACTCGGTGAGCATGCCCGGGTCGTCCAGGAACGCCGGCAGCAGGTTCGGGTGGCCCGGGTACATCTCCCAGAGGACCGCCAGCAGCGCCTTGTTGGACAGCAGCATCTTCCACAGCGGCTCCAGCCAGAGCGTCTGCGGAAGGCTCGCCACGGCGTGCTTGCCGAACTCCTCGTCGACCACCCATTCCCACGGATACAGCTTCACGACCGTGTTCATCGGCGCTTCGCGGAGATCGACGAACCGCTTGAGCACCGGGTCCCAGCCGATCTCCTCGATGGCCAGGCCCACGGTGTCCATGCCGGCCTGGGCGGCCGTCTCCTGCAGGTACGCGGTGGTGATGTGATCCTCACCGGTCGCGTCGGCCGACGACCAGGTGAAGAACACCTCGTTGGACGGCAGCTTGTCGCCGATCTCGGTCCACCGCTCGACCAGCTTCTCGTGGATGGAGTTCCACTGGTCGTCGTCCGGGAACACCTCGGTCTTCCAGTGCCACTGGATCACCGCGGCCTCGAGCAGCGAGGTCGGCGTGTCGGCGTTGTACTCCAGCAGCTTGGCCGGACCGTTGCCGTCGTAGCGCAGGTCGAACCGCCCGTACACGTGCGGATCACTGCGCTTCCACGACTCGGCGATCTTCGGCCACACCCACTCAGGGATGCCGAAGTCCTTGTACCGCTCGGTGAGCACCACGTTGTCGACGGCTTCCAGGCACATCGAGTGCAGCAGCTCCACGTCCGCCTCGATGGACAGGATCTCGTCCATCGGGAACACGTAGTGCACCGACTCGTCCCAGTACTCGCGCATCTTCCCGGACGCGTCGCGCGCGGGCGTGCCGAAGACCAGGCCCTGCTCCTCGACCTTGCGCTGCCAGTCCGATCGCGGCTGCGAGCGTTCTCGACGCAACTCAGGAGCCCCCGCTCTTCCCACTGCTGCCGCTGCTCTTGACGCCGAACCCGCCACGCTGGATCGTCTTGCCGGACCCGGAGGTCTTGATCGTCGATCCGCTCGGCTTGCTGTACGAGCTCTTGTAGTTCGGCACGGACTGGCCGGGACTGTAGCGGTTGTTGCCGTAGCTGTGGTGGTACGACGGCCCGCCGAACCCACCGATGAAGAAGAAGCCGCCACCACTGTCGTAGTGGCCGCCGGAGCTTCGGATGTAGCTCTCGTCGCAGTACTTGTCGTCGACGGCCTGGCCGGTCTTGTCGTCCACGCAGGTCGCGTACACCTCGTCCGGCTCGAGCGCGTTGTAGCTCGTGGCGACCAGCGCGACGAGGCCGACCGTGACACCGCTGCCGATCATGATCCGGCGGCGGGTGGTCGACTTCTTCTCTTCCGCGCTCACCACCGCGAGGCGGGCGTCCCGCTCCTCGCGTTGGATCGCCCGCTCGCGCGCCCGCTGCTCGGCGACGGTCGGCTGGCGCGCCTGCGTCGTATCAGCGTCCTGGAAGCTGATCGAACCGCGACGTGGCGGCTCGCCGCTGCTTGCATCGGTGTCGCCCTGCTGCTCCTCAGGCACACCGTTCGACTTGTCGTCAGTCATGAACCACTCCCGGCGGGGACAGTACCGATCTCAGCGCGTCCGCGTGGCCGACTTGTCCCGATCGCAACACACATACTGTCCCAATCTCCACACTGTTGGCACACCGGACACCACTGCAGGCCGTCCGAGGCTCGGCACGGCATCATGGAATAGATGTCTCGAACCGGCGAGTGGTTTCGTTCCGACGACAACACCACGCGAACGCGCCTTCTGATGGTGGGCGCGTTCGCCGGCGCGCTCGTCGTACTCACGCTCAGCGTGCTGTTCTCCTGGCCGGCCGATCTGCGTGCCGAGCAGCCGATCGACGACGCGCAGTCGGCCGCGCAGCGGGAGTCGAGGCTCGCCGCCGAGGCGTTCGACTCGCCGCCGGGCAGTTGTCTGCAGTGGGCCCGGCCGGACGCCCGCGACATGCACAAGGTCGACTGCGCGCAGCCGCACGTGTTCGAGGTCACTGGTGTGGTCGACGTGTCAGCGGACCACGGGCCGGACGCGGACCCGCCGGCGCCCGAGCAGTGGCGCCTGATCGCGCAGAGCAACTGCACCGCCGGCGCGAGCGCCTATCTCGGCGGCAAGCTCGACCCGTTCGGCACGTTCAGCGTGAACGCGCTGCGGCCGCCGGACGACAAGTGGCGCGGCGGGGACCGCAAGGTGCGCTGCGGGTTGCAGCGGTCCAGTTCGCTGCCGGGCCGGGCCGCCGGCCAGGACCAGTCGAACGTGCACCCGCCGGGCACCTGTCTCGCGCTGGTCGGCAAGACCGTCGGCGACCCGGTCGACTGCCGCGACGCGCACGCCTACGAGATCGTCGGGATCGCGGACCTGTCGGTGCTCGGGCCGGCGTACCCGCAGATCGGGAAGCAGCACGAGAAGCTGGCCGAGGTGTGCCAGCAGATCGTCGCGCAGTACTCGAACAACGCCGATCTGTCCACGATGAAGCTGATCCTCAGCTGGGACACGCTCGCCGAGGAGAGCTGGAACATCGGCTCCCGCAAGGTCGACTGCAAGGTCGGGGCGAGGCTGTCGGACGGCAGCGGGCTCGCCCCGGTCAGCGGGAGCCTGAAGGCGGCGACCGGTCCGCCACCGCCGGCCGGCACCCCGCCCGTGCCGCCGACGACCGGACGGTGATGCCGTGCCGGTCGACATGACGCGGGCGCGGTTCGAGGAGCTGGTCAGCGAGTCGCTCGACCTGATTCCGGCTGAGCTGGCCAAGGCGATGGACAACGTCGTGGTGCTCGTGGAGGACCGCGATCTCGAGGACCCGACGCTGCTCGGGCTGTACCACGGCATCGCGCTCACCGAGCGGTTGTCCAGCTACGGCGGGGTGCTGCCGGACCGGATCAGCATCTACCGCGAGCCGATCCTCGCCATGTGCGACACCGAGGAGGACGTCGTCGAAGAGGTGGCGATCACGGTCGTACACGAGATCGCACACCACTTCGGCATCGACGACGACCGACTCCACGAACTCGGCTGGGGCTAGCGACACCCGATCCATCCACAAGGGCCGTCTTATCCACATGTCGATCAAGCCACCTCGCCCGACCACCACCCGCCGATACAATGGCCATCGGACCGCCCCCCGAAGGTGGGGTGGGCGGGGGGTGCAGTGGGCACCCCAGGTACGGCGAAAAACGTTGGGGCGCAACAGGTTTAGCGGGCTCAGGTCGGGGTTGGACGGCTCAGGCGCGCTCCACGACGTCGGCGGCCGCGCTGGCTCCTCCGGCTGCGGCGATCTCCTCGCGCATCGCCTTCAGGTTGGCCGCGATCGTGGCGTCGGAGGACACGTGCAGCACCGCCTCGCGCAGCTTCTCCGGCGTGACGTCCTCGGCCGCGACGTGCGCGCCCAGCTCGAGCTCGGCCAGCCGGTGACCGTTCATGAACTGGTCCACCGCCTGCGGCACGGCCACCATCGGCACCCCGAAGGTCAGCCCCTCCATGGTCGATCCCATGCCGGCGTGCGTGATGAACGCGCTGGCCTGCTGGAGCACCCGAACCTGCGGAACCCGTTGCACCACCTCGAAATTCGACGGCACCTCGCCCAGCGCGGACGGCTCGATGAACCGGCCGACCGACAGCAACACGTGCCAGTCCAGGTCGGCGAACGCGGTGACACAGTCGCGGTAGAAGTCCAGCCGGTCGGTGTACGCCGAGCCGAGCGAGATCAGCAGCACCGGCCGGTCGTCCGGCGCGGTCCAGTCACCCTGGTGCGCCCGGTCGTCGATCAGCGGGCCGACGAAGGTGTACCGGTCGGCGACCTTGTCCCCATGAAGCTGCCAGGTGCGCGGCAGCGCCACCACGCACCGCCTCGGTTTCCCGAGCACCTCGTCACGGGTGATCGAAACCCCTTGTGCGGCAAGGAAATCGTCGAACTCGCGGTGCACGGCCGCGAGTGCCGGCGACGGCTCGCCGTCCATGCCGAAGTCCTCTTCGAACCCCTCGTAGGCGACGAACGTCGGCGAGAGCTGGATCGCCGGAATGCCCCACTTGTCTCCGAGGATCGGCGCGGCGAACCCGCCGATGTCGTAGACGAACACGTCCGGGCGATCGTCGTTGTACGCCGCCTCGATCGTGTCGAACGTCGCGAAGCACTCGTCGGTGAACAGCTTCAAGCCGCCGGCCTCGTCCTCGGGCCAGTCGGAGTTCGGATCGTTGTCCGACGGGAAGGTCGACTCGTAGAGCACCGGCGTCGCGCCGGCCGCGGTCACGGTGCCGGCGAACTCGTCGTTGATCGTGTAGGTGACCCGGTGTCCGCGCCTGGTCAGCTCGGCGACCAGGGCGAGGCTGGGGTTGACGTGACCGTGCGCCGGCACGGACACGAACGCGATGTGCTTGTGTTCCACGGGTTCAGGCTTCCACCAGCTCGCGGCGCAGCAGGTCCAGCCCCATCGGCCCGAGGTCCAGGGCGTCGCGGTGGAACTCCTTGAGGTCGAACGCGCTGCCCTCCCGGCGCCGGACCGCGTCCCGCGCCGCCAGCCACACCCGCTCGCCGACCTTGTAGGCGATGGCCTGCGCCGGGCGGCCGAGGTAGCGGTCGATCTCGTAGTTCACGAACGCCGCCGAGTCGCGGCCGCAGTGCAGCGCGAGGAACTCGCGGCCCAGCTCGGCGTTCCATCGCTCCCCTTCGTGGAAGCCCGTGCCCGCGGGGATCGGCAGCTCCAGGTGCAGGCCGATGTCCAGCACGACCCGCGCGGCGCGCAACTGCTGACCGTTGGCCAGCATGCCGAGCCGGTGCGCCGGCTCGCGGTAGAAGCCCAGCTCGTCCATCAGCCGCTCGGCGTACAGGCCCCAGCCCTCGGCGTGCCCGGGGTGCAGTTCACTGGACAGCCGCTGGAACCGGTTGAGCCGGCTGGTGTTCAGCGTGGTGACGCCGAGCTGCAGATGGTGACCGGGCACGCCCTCGTGGAACATCACGCCGGGGACCGTCCAGGTCGCCGCGTCCGGTCCGCTCTCCGGCACCGACCACCACACCGTGCCCGGCCGGGACAGGTCCTCGGCCGGGGCGTAGTAGTAGATGCCCGACTCGGTCGGCGGGATCCGGCAGTCGATGCGCCGCAACGCCTCCGGGATGTCGAAGTGCACGCCGTCCAGGTCGGCGATGGCCTGGTCGGCGAGTTCCTGCAGGTAGGCGCGGAACTCCTCGGCACCGGAGATGCGGTACGCCGGATCGGCGTCCAGCGCCGCGGTCACCTCGGCGACGCTCGCGCCCGGGCGGATCTCCCCGGCGATGGCGGCCATCTCCGCCTCGATCCTGGCCAGCTCCTCCCAGCCCCAGGCGTAGGTCTCCTCCAGGTCGAGCCGGGTGCCCAGGTAGTCGCGCACACCGAGCGCGTACCGGTCGCGCCCCAACGCGTCGCGCTCCGGCGCGATCGGCATCAGCACGTCGCCGAGGTACCCGGCGAGATCGGTCAGCGCCTGGTTGGCGTGGGCCACCGCGTCCCGCACCCGCTCGTCCGGCGCCCCGTCGGCCAGGCCACTCAGGTAGGCGGGAGCGTTCATGCAGGCCTGGACGTTGCGCCGGACCTGCCGCCGCGCGGCCACCAGTCCGTCGCCGCGGGCCACCTCCAGGCCGGCACGCACCTGGGTCAGCGCGTCCGGCAGGCCCAGCAGCCGCGAGTGCATGACCTCCCACGGCGTCTCGGCGCCCTGGTCGAGCAGCTCGATCGCCTGTCGCAGCAGGTTGATCGGGCCCTCGGTGGTGTCCAGCAGGGTCGCCCGCGCCCGCGACTCGGCCAGCGCGATCTCGGTCTCCAGCCGCTCGCGCAGCATCGCCTCGGCGATCCGGTCGGCGGCGGTCACCTCGCCGGGCGGACGCGCCGCCGCGATCTCGTCGAGTTCGGCGAGCGTGCGGCGCCGCAGTTCGGTGCGCGCGGCGTCGCCGTCGGGGCCGTAGTCGGTGAGGCGCGCCTCCTGCCCGGCGATGCCCATCGTGGCCGCCATGCACGGGTCCAACGCCGCGAGGTCGTCCACGTAACGGTCGGCGAGTGCGGTCAAGGTCGACATATAGCCAGGCTATACGTTAGCGGATCACCACGGGAAGATCGATCCACGACGCGGCGGCCCGGTCGTGGTGCACCTCGTAGACCCCGCCGAGAAGGCTCGTCGCGGTGGTCGGCGGCGGTATCAGGTGCGGCACGTCGCCGGTCCCGACGGTCACCCGCAGCCGGTGGCCGGCCGGCAGGGTGGCGAACACCGGCCGCACCTCGATGTCGTAGCGGGTGAGCTTTCCCGGCGTGACCGGCTGGCGCGAGTCGGCGGTGAGCCGGTGGTACGGCATCGACGGCCAGCTCTTCGCCGGGTCGGTGGCACGCATCGACCCGAGCAGCGCGCCGCCGCTCAGTTCGACCGCTTTCCCGTCCGGGGCAACGGATTCCAGCCGCACCACGAACATCGTCTCGCGCTGGGTGGACCTCGCGTGCACGGTCAGCCCGACCGGGCCAGCCAGCCGCATCGGCCCGGCTAGCGGATCGGTGGTGTACGACAACTCCAACGGCTTGGGCAGTTCGATCGCCGGCCGCTCGTCCACGCACGGGATCGTGCGGCCGGCGGCGTGTGCCGGGCCGGAGAACAGCCCGGCGGCGAACTGGTCGATCGAGCGCCCGCACGGGTTGGACAGCCCGGTGAACACCAGCGTGTCCGGTTTCTCTTGTGCCGCAGGGGGTTGCGGGCTCAGCCGGTCACCGGCACGAAGGTGCAGCCGGCTGGTCGTATCGGGGTCGACCGGGTAGGTCGCGGCCTCGTAGCGCGCGCCGCCCGGCTCGATCACCCGCAGCGGCGTGCGGGTGCCGGTGACGCCGGTGTCGATGCCCTTGAGCCAGTGGTCGAACCAGCGCAGTTGCAGCTCGTCGAGGTTCGCGCCAGCGCCGATCTCGCCGTGCGTCCACGGGCCGAACAACATCTGGTACTTCGGCGAAACCCGTTGTCCGGCAACCATTGGCGCGTGCACCGGGCGGCCGGCGGCGGCGTTCTGCAGTCCACTGTAGACAAGCGGCATGCCACGCTGGAACACGTCGTACATGCCGCCGACACCGAACACCGCGACATCGTTCTCCACGATCTTGGACAGCACGTTCACCGGCGCGCGCTCGCGCCAGTACGGGCCGTCGAACCGGCGCGGGCCGTCCCGCAGCACGTCCAGGAGCGTGGCGCCCTCGAACGCGCCGACCTGCGCGAGGTGCCGCAGGAACAGGTTCAGCGCGTCGATCGGGTCGGTGTACCGCTCGGCCAGCGGGGTGAGTGTGCGGGTGCCCGTGTAGGCCAGGAGAAGCCCGATCGAGGACTCCAGGTTGATCGCGCCGCCGCTGACGAACAGGTCACGGTACGGGTCGGCGGAGGCGGACATCGGGAAGATCGCCTTCAGCGGCGAGCCCTTGCCGACCGCCGCCGCCGCGAAGAGCTGGTCGATCGCCAGGTAGGAGTGCCCGAGCAGGCCGACCTTGCCGGTGGACGCCGGCAGCCGTGCGGCCCAGTCGATCACCTGGACGCTGGCCGCCGTCTCGTCCGGGCCGAACAGCTCCGAGTTTCCCTGCGAGCCGCCGGTACCCGGCACGTCGACCACGACGCCCAGATAGCCGCGCTTGATCAGGTACGGGTTGAGGCCGCCATGCCCTCCGGTGGCCCCGGCCGACATCGATTTGCCGTACGGCGTGAGCCCGACGACCACCGGGAACGGGCCGGGTGCGGGCTTTCCGGTCGCCGGGTCGGCCGGTGCGTGCACGTTGGCGCGCAGGATCGTGCCGTCGGCCAGGGTGATCGGCACGTCGCGGGTGATGGTGACGCCGTAGAGCTGGAGCGCCGCCTGCGCCGGCGAACCGGTGAGCAGGGAGGCGCCCAACAGGGCGGTGACCAGGGCTGTGAGCACGCGCCGCATGGGCGACCTCCCCGACGATGGCGTGAGGTCTATGTGAACACAGCTGTACGCTGACCTCAACCCTTCACGCAGAGCACCTGCTTGAGCTTTGCGACGACCTCGACAAGGTCGCCTTGATTGTTTAGCACCTCGTCGATGTTCTTGTAAGCGCCAGGGATCTCGTCGACCACGCCGGCGTCCTTGCGGCACTCGACGCCGGCGGTCTGCTCGACCAGGTCCTGCTCGGTGAACTGCTTGCGCGCCTTGTTGCGGGACATCCTGCGGCCGGCGCCGTGCGAGGCGGACTCGAACGACTCCGGGTTGCCCAGCCCGCGCACGATGTAGGAGCCGGTGCCCATCGAGCCGGGGATGATCCCCAGGTCGCCGCGACCGGCCCGGATCGCACCCTTTCGGGTGACCAGGACGTCCTCGCCGTAGTGGTGCTCCTCGGCGACGTAGTTGTGGTGACACGAGATCGGCTCGTCGAACGTGACGGCGTCGAACTGCTGCCGCAGCACGTCGCACACCAGGCGCGTCATGACCGCGCGGTTGCGGCGCGCGTAGTCCTGCGCCCAGTACAGGTCGTGGCGGTACTCGCGCATCTCGTCGGTCCCGGCGAGGAACACGGCGAGGTCCGGATCGGGCAGCTCGGCGTTGTGCGCGAGCGCGCGTGCGACCTCGATGTGGTGCTGTGCGAGGAGATTCCCGATGCCGCGGGAGCCGGAGTGCAGCATGATCCACACCTGGTCGTGCTCGTCAAGGCACACTTCGAGGAAGTGGTTGCCGCCGCCGAGCGTGCCCATCTGGTGCAGCGCTCTGTCCATTTTGGACTTCACGGCGGTGGTCAGCTGGTCGAAGCCGCGCCAGAAGGTGTCCCAGTCGTTCGCGTCTCCGTCGTTGAACACGGAGGCCTTGTGCATGCCGAACCCGACCGGCACGCGCGCCTCGATTCGCGAGCGCAGGTGGGCGAGGCTGGCCGGCAAGTCGTTGGCGCGCAACGACGTCCGCACCGCGGTCATACCGCAGCCGATGTCCACCCCGACGGCGGCCGGCGACACGGCGTCGCGCATCGCGATCACCGAGCCGACGGTCGCACCCTTGCCGAAGTGCACGTCCGGCATCACCGCGACGTGCTTGAACACCCACGGCAGCGCGGAGATGTTGCGCAACTGGCCCATCGCCTGGTCTTCGACCGTCTCCGGCCGAGTCCACATCTTGATGTCCACGCGCTCCCCGCGCACCGTCGTCGCACTCATGCCGTCCAGGCTAGATGTAAGAGCTGGTCGCCACGATTCTTTTAGTCAGCGAGCAAGGAGGACCGTCGTCACAGCCCTGCGCTGGCTTTGGTCATGGTCAACTCTATCGAGCACGTTCGAGTCGTAAGTCAGCTCACGTCGTAGCTCTGCCTGAGATACGACTCGGCCTTGGCTAGATCGTCCGAGTTGGTCAACCTCAACTCGAGATCACCCGTACCGAAGTGGCCAATGCCTCGGACATTCCTAGAAAAGCCCTGCTCGAGTTCGACGTCGTCCGGATTCACCTTCAAGTACACCAGCAGGTTCCGGCTCTGCGGATGAACTTCGACGCATGCGAAGTTCTTGATTCTCTTATAGGCGAAGTAGTTCTGCCTCGTGGTCATCTGTACGTCGTCACCAAATGCTGTGAGTTGGGCATCGAGATCAGCGTACAAGTTGGTCAGATCGGGCGACGCCTTCTTAAGGTTCTCGGTCACGGTGCGATCCCGGGACACCTTGCCCCTACCCCTTGGCGTCTCTGTCGTTGCCGACGAGGCCACGGTGACCGAGGTAAGCAACTCGAGGGCAAGAAGCTCGCCGTCGAAGTCTCGATATCTCACGAGCTCGATGTTGCGATTGTTCTGTTGGATCGCGTGTTCGTCATAGCGTGTGAAGTCTGCGGCGACACACACGAGCCGGGGGTTCGTCCAGTCGATCTGCTCCGATGGCTTCTCGCCAAGCTTCTTCATCACGAGCAGCGTGAACTCGGCCTGATGGTCGAGCAGCCAGTCCAAGTAGAAGAGGCCCTGGTTGATGACGTTCTCGTCACGTGACCGCTTGTACTCGAAGATGACGGGCGAGCCGGTTTCGTCTATGCCGAGTGAATCGATACGACCGCGATGCTTCTGACCGGTCCAGTATTCACTCTCCAGGAACTGAACGCCGAACAGCGTCTCCATGTTCGCCTCGATCACGTTCTGCAGCTTCCGCTCCAGCGCGACAGCGCTCGAAGCAAGCTCGTGTGCCTTTCCGTCGGCGATACGAAACAGCTTTAGATCACTCACAGGTGACCTTCTCCTCCCGTTCGGCCTTGGCGAGCTGAATTCGGCGTGTTCCGTGCGAGTCTCCTTGCGACCTCGTCGTCGTCCCCATGGGTCTTACCCTTCCCAGTTGATCTCCCCACCGCACGTTAGCCAGTTCTGCACAGGGTCAGCAACGCTGACTCGCGGTTCAGTCGCTCCTTGTTACCGAGGATCACCTGCCTGGTCTAATCGGCGCGTGGAGCGATTCAAGGTGTGGGTGGACAAGGTCTACGACGACAACGACGAGGAGGCGTACCGGACGATCTACTTCGCCTACCTCAAGGCGCGGGGACGGAGTACCGATCGCGGCGGCGAGGCGGACTTCGAGGCGTTGCCGGACGGCGGCTACCTGCTGCGCGACCGCGAGAACGAACTGCGCCTCGCCGACGACACCGATCGCGAGGCGTTCGTGGCCTACCTGGTCGAGCGCTGCTGCGGCAGCCGCTTCAAGGACATGGCCGAATGGGAGAACCGCATGCACGACGTCTTCATGGACGACCTGCGCTTCCTCTAACGCGCGGGAAACCGGTGCTCGTTGCGGTCGACCTTCGCCGCCGCCGCGGACAGCAGGTCGACGCCGAGGATGTCGGCCAGCCGGACCAGGTAGATGAACACGTCGGCGAGTTCGTCGGTCACCTGTTCCGCGCGTTCGGCGTCGTCCATCGCGTGCGCGGATTCGTCCGGGGTCAGCCACTGGAAATGCTCGATCAGCTCGCCGACCTCACCGGTCAGCGCCATGGCCAGGTTCTTCGGCGTGTGGAACGGTTCCCAGTCGCGGGCGCTCGCGAATTCGCGCAGTCGCACGGCCAGTTGCTCGATGGTCATGTGTTCAACGGTGCCGGAGAGCCGCGCAGCAGGGCGCGCGGGGTGACGGTCGAGCCGCCGGCGAGGAGGAGTCGGGCGGAAACGCCTTTGTCGAGGGTGTCGATCACGCGGCCGTAGATGACGATTTCCTTGACACACAAGGAGATCCGTTCGGTCCGGCCGTTGGCGTGCACCAGCTCGGTGAAGGTGTCGCCGACGTGGATCGGGCCGCTGTGACACCGGCCGGTCACCCGGATTCCGCCGCCCTCGGGCACCGGCCCGCCGGCCAGTTCGGCGAACTCGATCACTACGGCAGCAGGTGCGCGCGGCGCCAGATCTTGGTGGAACGGCCGCCGATCATGCCGACATCGCCCAGGAATTCCGTGATCTTCTCGCCCATCCACAGCCGGGTCGCCTGGTGGTGCGGGTTGCGGAGCGCCGCCCGGCGCCCCTCGGCGGGATCGATGCCGATCGACTTGTACACGTTCGGGTCGATGAGACTGTCCACGATCGCGAACCCGACCACGGCGGTCACCAGCCGGTGCAGCTCGAGTTTGGCCTTGCCCAGCGTCGGCATCAGCCGCACGAGTTCCTCGCGCGCGTACCGGACGTGTCGCGCCTCCTCCACCACGTGGATGCGGTTCACCATCCGGATCAGCGGCTGGATGTCCTCGGCGTCCATCATGGAGCGCTGCAACCGGTCGGTGATCTCCTCGGCGACCAGCACGCTGGCGAACATCGACGCACCGCCGGACACCGCCTTGAACGCGCGCGCCAGCTCGTGCACGACTCGCGGCGGCCCATACCGGGGCAGCCCGAACCGCTCGATGGCCTTGGCGAACATCACGATGTGCCGGGTCTCGTCGCCGATCTCGGTCAGCGCGTACTGGGCATGCGCCGTGCGCGGGTCCTTGTCGTAGACGTACCGGGCGAGCAACTGGATCAGCACGATCTCGAACCACAGCCCGACGCTCGCCACGCTGCCGATCTCGTGCTTGGACAGCTCGATCCGCTGCTCGGGGGTCAGGCGCTCCCAGATCTCCGTGCCGTACAAGGAGACCCGGTGCAGCGGCAGGTACGCCTTGCCCTCGGCGAGCGGCGCGTCCCAGTCGATGTCGATCTCGGGGTCGTAGGAGTTGCGCGCGGACGAGCTCAGCAGGCGCGCACCGGTCGCCTCGCGGTCCTTGGGGTCCAGCATGCGTGTCACGGTGGCCTCCGGGGTCGGCGTCCTTGCCTGACACCGAACATGTTACCGGCCGTAACACCTAAACGTCGAGTACCACTCCGCAGGCGGTGCACACGACCACCGGCTCGGGCTCGTCCTGCAGGTGGAGCACCTCGGCGAGCCGCTCGGCCCGGCACTCGAGGCACCACAGCAAGTCGTCGGACTGCTTGACCAGCGTCGCACTGCTCATGGGCGATCACCTCCGAAGCAACCCTCACGGTGACACGCCGAGGCCTCTGGTCCGGGCAGACACGCCGGAACCGTCGCCGCCCGGCCGACATCAGAAGGACCGAGGGCGCGACACAGTCCCTGCCCCGGTCGCTGGAGGGAGGCGGCCGGGGCAGTTCCATGTTTGCGCGAGTCCCGCGCTGGGACACGGTGAGTCCCGCGCTCAGGCCGATGCAGGGCGCGGGACTCACCGGTGCAGGGCGCGGGACTCGCGAGATCACGGGGCGGCGGCGACAAGTCGATGTGTTCGTCCCGCACTGGTGGGACATACGGAGAGTAGTCAAATCCGGCCGAGACGCGTCCGATTCCCCGTTTCGGCCACAAAAAGTGACGCCGTACGTATCCGCCAGGCGCCTCCGTACTCCTTTCTCGTGAACAGGTACCGCGCGCGGGCGAAGGAGACGGTATGTCGCACAGCATGCAGTCGATCGAGGCGGATCCGGAGCCCGTACCGCCACGGGTCCGGCGGCTCACGCAGCCCGCGAAGGAGACCCCGATGCGGGTCGTCGCGGGCGGCAAGCCGGCCGGGCTGCGTGAGCTCGTGGACGCCGAGGTGCCTGGCGCGACTGACGGCGATCCGGTCGCGATCGATCGGCTGTTCTCCTACCTGCGCCCGCTCGTGCTGCGGTACTGCCGCGCGCGGCTGGGCAACGCGCGGCGCACGTTCCCGACCGCGGACGACGTGGCGCAGGAGGTGTGCGTCGCGGTGTTCCGCGCGCTGCCCGGGTACCAGAATCTCGGCCGCCCGTTCATGGCGTTCGTGTACGGGATCGCCGCGCACAAGGTGGCCGACGCGCACCGCGCGGTGGCCCGGGATCTCGCCGAGCCCACGTCCGAGACGCCGGAGATGACCAGCGCCGAGGTCGGCCCCGAGCAACTGGTGCTGCGCGGCGAGCTGACCGCGAAGATGCACGACCTGCTCGCCGTACTTCCCGCGCGCCAGCGGGAAATCCTGATCCTGCGGGTCGCGGTCGGCCTGACCGCGGACGAGACGGCCGTGCTGATCGACTCCACGCCCGGTGCCGTGCGGGTTGCCCAGCACCGGGCGCTGACCAGACTGCGTGCGATCTTGCGGGCCGATCAGCCCAGGTGAGCGTGGCCGGCGGCGGGGTGCGCCGGCCCGCCCCACGCATGGGCGCGCAATGACGCGACGATCTTGTCCCGCTTGCGCCGAGTGTCCAGGTACGCCGTCGGGCGCATGAACAGCAGCGCGTCGGAGGCGTACCGGCACCTGGTCCACACCTTGGCGGTGCACCCAGTGGGCGATCGCGGATGCTCGGACACCGCGACATAGATGATGTTGTTCGCGAAGATGTGCCGGGTATAGAGGCCGTTCTCTGTGAACGTGACCCTCCAGAGCACGCCGCACGCGGCATTCGCGGCCGTGCGCAGTGTACGCGAACTATTGCGGGAAACCTCGATCGAGAAATCCTTCTCCAGCTCCCGCACCCTATTTCTGCCGGTCAGGTACCTCGTGACGAAAAGCAGCGCGAGGACCGCGACACAAACGATCAGCCAAGCAACCATAACCTTTCACACCTCCGCCCATGTCCCCGTGGCTCCAAGGTCAGGGCGTAGATGATCGCGGCGTCGGACCCGGCAACGCCGACGGGTCACGTGCTCAACCAGAAGGTTCCATCAGTCCCTGACCGTGACAATTAGGTGTCCGAAGAAAGTGTTCTCCGATAGGAGTATTAACGGTCCCAGCCGGCATTTCGTCAAGAGGCTCGAACCATTTCGCGACCTTACTGTTTCCGCTTGGACAGCATCCCGCTTCCTTCCCGAAACCCGCCGTTCGGGGGTGGTAGCGCTGTGTAGACGTGCGGTGAACTTGATGCCACGAGTCCCCCGGGAGGAACGCCATGGCCAGGCGCGCACTGCTCACCACTGTCAGCACACTTGTCGGCGTCGTCGCGAGTATCGCGTTCGCCGGAACCGCATCCGCCAGCGCGGCACCAACGGCGCCACCGAAGGCCGCCGAGGTCACGTTCGCCGGCGCGCTCAAGCTGTCGAACTGCTCCGGATCGGTGGTGCGGCTGAGCACGTCGAAGCCGGAGGATCCCGCGCTGGCGATGTCCAACGGGCACTGCCTGGAGTCGGGCATGCCCGCGCCGGGCAAGGTGATCGTCAACCAGCCGAACCAGCGGTCCTTCGAGCTGCTCGACGCGTCCGGCAACTCCGTCGCCACGCTGAGGGCCACCAAGATCGTGTACGCCACGATGACCGGCACCGACGTGTCGCTCTACCAGTTGAGCACCACGTACGCGGAAATCCAGTCCCAGCACGGGATCGCGGCACTCGAACTCAACGAGCCGCACCCGGAGGCCGGCAAGGCGATCAGCGTCGTGTCCGGTTACTGGAAGGAGATCTACAAGTGCTCGGTCGACGGGTTCGTGTTCGAACTCCGTGAGGGCGGCTGGTCCTGGAAGGACTCGATTCGCTACACGCCCGGCTGCGCCACGATCGGCGGCACGTCCGGTTCGCCGATCGTGGACGACGCCAGCGGCAAGGTCGTCGGGGTGAACAACACCGCCAACGAAGACGGCCAGGAGTGCACGATGAACAACCCGTGCGAGGTCGACGAGAGCGGCAACATCACGGTGAAGCCCGACGCGCGGTACGGCCAGCAGACCTACCTGTTCTACGGGTGCATGGCCGACAAGAGCGAGATCGACCTCGCCAAGCCCGAGTGCAAGCTGGCCAAGCCGGCCGCGGTCGCGGTGCCGGTTCCGGCATCCGCGGCGTAGGCGGATCCGATCATGCGAACCCTGATCACCCTCGCGGAGGTCACCTTCGCCGGCGCGGGCAAGCTGTCCAACTGCTCGGGCGCCATCGTCCGGTTGAGCACACAACACGGGCAACGAGGACGGCGAGATCACCGCGCACAAGGGCACGAACTACGGCCAGCAGACCCACCTGGTCGCCGGCTGCATGGGTGACAAGAGCGAGATCGACCTCGGCAAGCCCGATTGCAAACTCCCCAAGCCAACCGCTTGAGCCCGCGGAGGTTCGCCTATGTCCAAGCTGACCGCCATCGTCGCCGTGGCCGCGAGCGCCTGTGCGTTCGCGCTCGGCACCGCCGCGCCCGCCGCGGCGGCTGAGCCGGCCGAGATCACCTTCGCCGGTTCGCTCGCGCTGTCCAACTGCTCCGGATCACTCGTGCGGCTGAGCACCTCGAAGCCCGAGGACCCGGCGCTCGCGCTGTCCAACGGGCACTGCCTGGAGTCGGGCATGCCCGCGCCGGGCAAGGTGATCGTCAACCAACCGAACCAGCGATCGTTCGACCTGCTCAACGCCGCCGGCGACAAGATCGCCACGCTCAAGGCGACCAAGATCGTGTACGCCACGATGACCGACACCGACGTGTCGCTCTACCAATTGAGCACCACGTACGCGGAAATCCAGTCCCAGCACGGAATCGCGGCACTCGAACTCAACGAGCCGCACCCAGAGGCCGGCAAGGCGATCAGCGTCGTCACCGGCTACTGGAAAGAGATCGGCACGTGCTCGATCGACCGTTTCGTGTACCAGCTGCGCGAGGGTGACTGGACCTGGAAGGACTCGATCCGCTACACGCCCGGCTGCGACACGAGGGGTGGCTGGTCCGGCTCGCCGGTGATCGACAACGCCAGCGGCAAGGTGGTCGGCGTGCACAACACCACGAACGAAGACGGCCAGGAGTGCACGATGAACAACCCGTGCGAGGTCGACGAGAGTGGCAAGGTCACCGTGCACAAGGGCACCCGGTACGGGCAGGAGACGTACCTGTTCTACGGGTGCATGGCCGACAAGAGCGAGATCGACCTCGCCAGGCCGGAGTGCAAGCTGCCCAAGCCCGCCCTCGATCGCACCGGGGTGCTGGCTCCGGCCGCGTAGCACCGGGCAGGATGGCCGCATGAAACCCGATGTGGCCAGCGCGTACCTGCGCCGGATCGGTGCGCGCGAGCAGCCGCCGAGCGTGGAGGCGTTGCGGGACCTGCAACAGCGGCACCTGCGTACCGTTCCGTTCGAGAACCTGAGCATCCATCTGGGTGAGCGGATTCGGCTGGACGAGAAGGCGCTGGTCGACAAGATCGTGACGCGGCGGCGCGGCGGCTTCTGTTACGAGCTGAACGGGGTTGTTCGCGTCACTGCTGCGCGCGCTCGGCTACGAGGTGACGATGCTCGCGGCGCGGGTGCACCGTCCCGACGGGTCGTTCGGGCCGTTGTTCGACCACCTGACGCTGCGGGTGGATCTCGACGAGCCATGGCTGGTCGACGTCGGGTTCGGCCGGCACGCGTACTACCCGTTGCGCGCGGATTCCGTTGCGCCGCAACAGGATCCGAGCGGCGTGTACGAGGTGCGGGCGGCCGCCGACGGTGACACGGACCTGGTGTTCGACGGCACGCCGGCGTTCCGGATGGAGGCGCGGCCTCGGGTGCTGGAGGATTTCGAGCCGACGTGCTGGTGGCAGGAGACCGCGCCGGAGTCGCACTTCACGCAGAGCCTGACCTGCTCGATGCTGGACGGCGACGGGCGGGTGACGATCAGCGGCGACCGGCTGATCAGGACGACCGGCGAGTCGCGCGTCGAGGAGACGCTGAACGGCGACGCCGCGGTGCTGGACGCGTATCGCACGATCTTCGGGTTCGAGCTGGACCGGATGCCCCGACTGCGGGATGCCTCGTGAACCTCACCAAGGCGTTCCCGGCGCAGGCGTACGCGCGGGCACTGGAATCGTGGGCCTGGGTCGGGCTGGACGGGTTGGAGCCGGGGTTCACGTCGCTGTTCGGTGACGTGTTCTTCAAGGGGCGCAACGGTTTCTGGTACCTCGATACGATCGAGGGCACGCTGACCATGCCGTGGGCGACGATCGAGGAGCTGCGCGCGGAGCTCGACACGCCGGAGGGTCAGGACCGGTATCTGCTCGGCGCGCTGGCGATGGCGGCGCACGAGCGGGGGCTGGTGCTCGGCGAGGCGCAGGTGTACGCGTTCGCGCACCCGCTGCGGCTCGGCGGCTCCCCGGAGGTCGACAACATCGAGGCGATCGACTTCACCGTCGGCGTGCACATCGCCGGCCAACTGCACGATCAGCTGCGCGACATTCCCAAGGGCACCCCGATCTCCGGCATCACGATCACCGATAGCTGAACCCCTTGCGCCCCAACGCTTTTCGCCGTACCTGGGGTGCCCACTGCACCCCCCGCCCACCCCACCTTCGGGGGGCGGTCCGATGGCCATTGTATCGGCGGGTGGTGGTCGGGCGAGGTGGCTTGATCGACATGTGGATAAGACGGCCCTTGTGGATGGATCGGGGTCAGGCTGGGCGTTCGGCGTCGCCGATGCGGGGGAACGGCGCGGTGGAGAAGATCACCTCGACCTGCACCTCGAAGTACTGCGCGATCTTCAGCGCGAGGTAGAGGCTCGGGCTGTACTCACCGCGCTCGAGGTAGCCGATCGTCTGGTAGTGCACGCCCAGCGCGTCGGACAGCTCCCGCCGTGAGATGCCCCGCTCGGCGCGCAGCATCGCGATGCGGTTGTAGATCACCTCGCTCACGACAGGCACCTTCTCACGTCGCTCATGTGATCCTCTGCATCGCCTTGTGCCGCCGCTGCGCCACCGCCGCACCCGACTCGCGCCGCGCCATCCTGCGCAACACCACCGGCGCGACCACCAACCCGATAACAGCCCAGACACCAAGCACCGCAACGGTTTCCAACTGCCGCCACGATTCCCCGATCTCGATCGCCACGGCCGCGTCCGGCAGCAACGCCGACCGCACGCCGAGCCCGAGCCAGTACATCGGGAACACCTGCCCGATCCACTGCAGCCACTCGGGGAACAGCGTGATCGGCGCGAAGATCCCGGAGATCGCGGCCAACCCGGCGATCGGCAGCATCAGCGCGCCGACCGCGCGCGGGTTGGTCAGGAACGAGCCGGCGATCGCGCCGAGCGGCATGGTCGCGAGCAGACCGAGCACCAGGATCCCCAGCAGACCGAGCCACGCGCCGGCGTCCAGCCGCAGCCCGTCGAACAGGAACGCGCCGGGCACGATGATCGCGGCGGCGACCACCAGCGCGGACCCGCTCACGGTGACGACCTTGCCCACCATGTAGCCGACCATGCCGGACGGCAATGCCTTGGCGCGCAACAGGGTTCCGTCCTCACGCTCGACGGCGAGCCGCCCCGCGATGTCCATCAGACCGCTGATCATGATGTTCATCCCGATCACACCGGGCAGCGCGAACACCGCCTGCGACAACGGGAACCCGGCGAGCGTGTCCCCGCGCATCGAGAGCATCACGATCAGCAGGATCACCGGCGTGAGCAGGTTGCCGAATATGTCCTGCCCGTTGGTCGCGGTCTGCTTCAGCTCGATCCACCCGCGCGCGAGACCGGCGCGCACGGCGTTGGCCGTGTGATTCATGCCCTCATCCGATCCGCTGCAGCGCCTTCTGCTGGCGTGCCGCCACCGCCGCACCGGACTCGCGCCGCGCCATCCTGCGCAACACCCTCGGCGCGAAGGTGACCGCGACGACCGCCCAGACGGCGAGCACCAGGAACATCTCCGGGTACCGCCAGGACTGCCCGACCTCGATCACGACGGTCTCCTCCGGCAGCAGCGCCGACCGCATCCCGAGACCCATCCAGTACATCGGGAATGCCTGGCCGATCCACTGCATCCACTCGGCGAGCCTGGTGAGCGGCGCGAAGATGCCGGAGATCGCGGCCAGCAAGCCCATCGGGATCATGAGGATCCCGGCGGCCCTCGGTGAGGTCATCAGCGAACCGGCGATCGCGCCGAGCGCCATCGTGCCGGCGAGGCCCAGCACCAGAACGCCGGCGAGCACGAGCGCCGAGCCGGCGGTGAACACGAACCCGTCCAGCAGGAACAGGCTCGGCACCAGCACGATCAGCAGGCTGACCACGGTCATGCCGGCGACGCTGACGACCTTGCCGAACAGGTAGGCGCCCATCCCGTTGGGCACCGCCTTGGCGCGCAGCAGGGTGCCGTCCTCACGCTCGACGGCCAGCAACTGCGCCACCCCGAGCACTCCGCTGAACAGCACGGTGATGGCCAGGACGCCGGGCATGATCGACGAGCCGATGGAGATCTCGGTGCCGGGCAGCTTGTCGCCGCGCAGCGAGACCATGACGATCAGGAAGATCGCCGGGGAGAGCAGGTATCCGAACACGTCCTGCCCATTGGTGAGCGTCTGCCGGAACTCGATCCAGCCCCGGATCAGGCCCGCCCGGACGATGACCGCACGTGTGGAACTCATGCCCCCGCCTCCGTTCCGACCTCGGTGATCTCGGCGAACTCGCGCAGCACCGCGTCGCCCTGGCCGGACTCGGCCTCGCGCACCAGTGCCATGTAGGTGTCCTCGAGGCTCGCGCGGTGCACCTCGAGATCACCGATCGCGTCACCGTGTTGCTTGAACAGCTCGTGCACGTATCGCGTCGACTCGGTCGTGGAGTGCACGAACCGCTGGCCGTCGCGGGTCCACTTGATCTCGGCCTCGGTGGACATGCGGCGGGACAGCTCGTCGGCCGAGCCGTCCGCGATGATCTTCCCGCCGGCCAGGATCAGGATCCGGTCGGCGAGCTTCTCGGCCTCGTCGAGGTCGTGCGTGGTGAGCATGATCGTGGTGCTGGCCTCGTCGGACAGCCGGTGCACCAGTTCGTGGAACTCGCGGCGGGCCTCCGGGTCGAAGCCCGCGGTCGGCTCGTCCAGGAACAGCAGCTCGGGCCGGCCGACGATGCCGATCGCCACGTCGAGCCGGCGCCGCTGGCCGCCGGAGAGCTGCTTGATCTTCTTCTGCGCGTGCTCGGTGAGGCCCACCGCGTCGATCAACTCGTCGGCGTCCCACGGCCGCGTGATCTTGTCGGTGGAGTACGGCCCGTAGTACATCCCCAAGTGCGCCAACAGTTCCCGGACGCGCCACTTGCCATGGTCGCGCCAGGACTGGAGCACGACGCCGACCCGGGCACGCCAGTTCTCGTCACCGTGTGCCGGGTCGACGCCGAGTACTGACACGTCCCCGGCCGAGCGCATGCGGAAGCCTTCGAGAATCTCGATCGTGGTCGTCTTGCCGGCGCCGTTCGGCCCGAGCAGCGCGACCACCTCGCCCGGCCGCGCGACGAAATCCACCCCGTTCAGCACGTCGGTCGACCCGTACCGCATCCGCAGCCCGCGAACGTCGAGTACCAAACCCTCCCCCGGCGGTTCACCCTCACGAGCGGTCGTCACCGGCGCAGTCACCCCTGTCATAGGACTCCACCCTTCGGTCTTACTTCTACAGTGGACTGTAGTATATGTACTACATGCCTGTCGACCAGTCAGGCGATTGACTCACGGCCGGTAGTCATTCATGCTTTCTGTGTTACCTGGGACTGGGGGTCTCATGCGACGCAGACGGGTTCCGGCCGCGTCGGCGATCGTCGCCGTGGTGGTCGGCACGACGACGGCGTGCCTTCCTTCGATGACCGACGACAGCAACCAATGCAACCTGCGGGTGGACAATCCGCATGTGTCAGAGCGGCAGCGCAAGCTCGGAAATCTGACGATCGACGCGAAAGCGCGCGTCGAGTGCGACATGTCACCCGGAACGCATCTCGTCACGATGACGCTGGAGCGGCTCGTCAGCGGAACGTGGCTGCACCGGGAGACCTCCGATCCCGATCAGAGGATTCCCGGCCCGGGCAAGCCGTTGACCTACATGGTCGCCGTCAATGAATGTGTCCCTGGGCGGTGGCGCGCAACCGCGACGGCGCAGGGAAAACTCAAGGGGAAGCCGTTCCATTTCACCGACGAGAAGCAGAGCGACATCCCGAAGGCGAAGTGCGAGGTAGGCCGATGACGAACGATCACGCCGGGCTGCCGGAGCCCTTCCTCGGCGAGGACGGGTTTCCGTTGGTGCTGCGGCACATTCGCGCTGAGGTAGAGAGTCGCGGCGGGCGGATCGAGGGCACCGGGCTGGCGTGGCGGCTAACGCACCCGGACCTGCCGGACCTCGCCGTCGAGTTCACCGAGGACGGCGAGGTGATCATCGACGCAGGGGACGGCGCGGGCCTCGACGTGCACTGCGACGCGGCGTGGCGGATCGGTCCGGCGGAGCGTCCGTGGGCGCACGTGGAGGACGTGCTGCTCGCCTTTCTGGAAGGCGGATTCACCTACACGACGTGGACCGACGAGCGCGGCGAAATCCGGAAATGGCGAATTCGCCTCGTCGGATCGCACCATGACGAGGCGGGTGGGCTCGGCGTGCCGACCGACGATTCCTGGACGGCGGCCGAATCGCGCTATCCGGCGTGGCCGGGCGCTAGCTCGCAAACTTCGCGAGGGTGATCAGGGGGCGCAGGTCGGACAGCCACAGGGCGGGGCCGTCCGGGTTCTTCGAGTCGCGGACGCCGGCCGCGTCGCAGTGGTTGGCCAGCTCGACGCAGTCGCCGTTGTCGGCGGAGAAGCTGGACTTGCGCCAGGCGATCTCGACGCAATTGCCGTTGTCGGCGGAGAAGCTGGACTTGCGCCACGCCAGGCTGGCGGACACGTCAGCGGCCATGGTGACCTCCGGGTCAGGTCTTCAACCCCTTGATCCGTGACGAGATCAGGGAGGCGGTGTCACGCTGCCCCAGGGCAGCACCGAGCAGGTTCTCGGCACTGCGATTATAGGCCCGCACCTGCAGGTCGTCCTGCACGTACATGGCACCTTCCTGCATCTCGACGTAGCCGATGTCGCGGAACTCGGTGAAGCCGAGCAGGGTGAACTTACCGGTGTGACCGGCGTGCACACCGACCGAGGTCTTGATCACCCGGAGGTCCACGTTGGGCAGCTTGTTCAACTCCAGCAGATGCTCCAACTGCGTTCGCATGGTCTTCGGGCCGCCCACCGGACGATCCAAAGTGGACTCCTCGATCACGGCCCGCAGGGTCAGCGAGTTCTCCGAGTCGGTCAGCCGGCGCTGCCGTTCGGCGCGCAACTCGACCACGCGGTCGGTGTTGTCGGCACGGACTCGTGGTGAGGAGCCGACCAACGCGGCGGTGTACGCCTCGGTCTGTAGCAGCGCGTTGATCGCGATCGGCTCGTAGCTGAACACCTCGGCGGCCAGGCCCTCCAGGCCGACGAACGTCTTCAGCCAGTCCGGCACCAGGTCGTCCCACGGCGCCCACCAGGTGCGCTGATCTCCTTTGCTGGCAAGGGAAACCATGCGATCGATGTCGGCCGGATCGGCGCCGTAGAATTCCAGCAGCCGGGCCACCTCGGTCGGGTTCTGGCCGTACTTGCCACTCTCCATCGTGGAGATCTTCGCGTCGGTGCGCGACAGCCGCTTGCCAGCCTCGGCCAGCGTGATGTCGGCAAGCTCGCGGTAGCGCTTCAGTTCGATGCCGATCAGCCAGCGCAGTGCGGAGGGGTCGTTGCGAGTCGTCATGGGCACATCCTTTCCGCTGAGTGGGTGCTACCCCAACACAGATCACCCGATCAGGGCATCGCTTAAGCTTAAGCTCATAACCTACCTTGAATGTGCGACCGGAAGGTCGTGGCCGGTCAGGCGGTAGGCGCGCTGGCCCCAGGAACGCCGCGAGGCGGGCAAGTGACGTTGCCCAGCCTCCCGCCTGACCGCGCCCGGACCAGGGAGGGACCATGCAGGCGCACGAGCGGAAGTTCCGCTGGCAGAACGCGGGTGGACGGCGGCACGCCACGCGCCGCAAGCCCCACGAGCTGCCGCCGCGACCGGGAGAGCAGGTCACCGTCCTCTGTGGACAGACGATCACGCTGATCGATGACGACTTCCCTGAGCTGCAACGGAATCAGCTGATCCACCCGACCTGTCGCGAGTGCAACCGGCTGTGGTGCGCCGACGAAGGAATCCCCCTCCCCGCCGCACTGTCCAAACCGGACCGTGCGCGATGAACCAGCGGCCGGCGCGGGCCGCCCCGACCCCGCGCCGGCCGCTTCCCACGTCCACGACGGATGCTGGCTGCCCGGCGTGTTCCGCCGCATGCTGCACTGGGTGCGCTACGGCACCCGCGGCCACCTGGTCAGCGGCTCGTCGCCGGCCTACTACGCCGTGTGCGGCTCACCTTGCTTCGACCCACGAGGAGCCCGCCACGCCTGGGGCGACTGGGAAACCTGCCCGGACTGCGCCACGTACACCTGTGCTCCCCTCACGCGCGAATCCATCCCGCCGATGTCGGACCCCACCGCTACCGTGGGCCCATCGGGGGAACCTCAGAACGCACTGAATCCACCTTCACGCCTTCGTCACGCTGTGCAACTGCCCCCGATCACCCGGGAACAGGCCGCTCGACGAACGAGCGCACCGCGTTGACCAGCTCGATTTCACCCGGCACCAGCGGGCTCACACCGCTCGTGCCGCGCGTCAATGGCGGGCAGCTCTCGGTGCGGCCGTCCAACTGGAACGTGGTCAGCACCCGGCCGGTCCGCGCCTCGACTAACTCGAAGGTGTACCGCGCCGGGACCACGGCCAGCGATCCGCTGCTCCCGGTGGCGTTGCCGATCCCCTGATAGGCGCAGCCGCGCACCGAACCGCCGACCGAGTCGAGGTACTCGCAGAGCACGAGCTGCATGGTTCGGCGACCCTCATCGGCCACCAGCCAGTTCGCGGGCAGTGGCGTGTCCTTGTCGCGCTGGGGCGCTCCGTGGCCGTCGCCCGGGCGGCGATCGGCGAACCAGCGGCCCACCGGATGCGGACCCGGTCCGGCGTACGGCGCGGCGTCCGGAAAGGTCTGCCGGCCCGCGGCGACCTCGGCCGGCGTCACCGGGCAGGGCACGTTGACCGGTGCGCGTTCCGGCTCCTCCTCGAACAACCGCGGCACGATCAGCGCGGCCGCCGCGCCGATCACCACGCCGAGGGGAAGCAGCCACTGCGTTCGTCGGGTCATCAGAACTCCAGCACGGCCATGTTCTCCTCCAGGTGCGCCGCGCTGCCGGTGCCCGGGATCAGCAGGATCGACGGCGACCGGCGCAGCGTCAAGGCCAGCGCCACCTGCGTCGGCGTCGCGTCGTGCCGCGCGGCCACCTCGGCGTCGTCGCGGTGCACCAGGTTGTAGTGGTTCTGTACGGCGGTCACCGGCGCGATCCGTTGCGCGCGTGCGACCGCCGACGGCGTGACGTTGGAGATCCCGAGGTGCTCGATCAGGCCCTCCTCACGCAGGCCGGCGAGCGTGGCGAACCGATCCGACGGGTGCAGCGCCGCGCGGATCAGCTCGTTCGCGCTCACGCCGTCGCGCGCGTAGAACGACGCGGTGTCGACGTGGTTCACGCCCAGTTCGACGGCCCGGTGCGGGACGGCGATCGCGGTATCCCTCGGCCACTTCGGCAGGCTCATCGCGCCGAAGCCCATCCGCCCCACCGAGCGTTCGCCACCGAGATTCCACTGCCCCGCAAGGGTTCCCAGTGTCATGCGTGCACCCCTACCGGCAGCACGCCGCCCGCGACCGTCCATTGTGGACGGTCGCGGGCGGCGGTGTGGACTACTACTTGCTGGCGACCTTGCGGTACTTCGCCACCGCGAGCGGCGCGAAGACCGCGATGATCGTGACCGAGCAGATGATCGAGTACAGCGCGGCGTTCTCCACCGGCCAACCGTGCGGCTCCGGAATGTTCGGAATCGGCGGCGACATCGGGTTGCCGAACAGCTCACGCGAGGCGTTGGCGATCGCGGTCACCGGGTTCCAGTCGGCGAACGCCTTCAACGGCTGGGGCAGGCTCGTCTGCGGCACGAAGGCCGAGGAGATGAAGGTGACCGGGAACATCCAGATGAACCCGGCGCTCTGCGCCACCTCGACACTGCCGGCCGCCATGCCGATCAGCGCGCCGATCCAGGACATCGCGAACCCGAACAGGAACAGCACCGCGAAGCCGAGCACGGCCTCGCCGAAGCTGCTTTCGATCCGCCAGCCGACGAGCAGCCCGCACAGCGACATGACCACCAAACCCACGCCGGTCACGGCGAGATCCGCCGCGGTCCGCCCGAACAGCACGGCCGCCCGGGACATCGGCAGCGACCGGAACCGGTCGATGATGCCCTTCTGCAGGTCGTTGGCCATGCCGATGGTGGTGTACGCCGAGTTGAACGCCACCGTCTGGGCGAAGATGCCGCCCATCAGGAACTCGCGGTACACCTCGGGCTGGCCGCCACCCATGCTGCCGCCGAACACGAACGCGAACAGCAGCACGAACATGATCGGCTGCAGCGTCGCCGCGAGCAGCAGCTCCGGATTGCGGCGCACGTTCGTCAAGTTGCGCCAGGTGATCACGCCACCGTGGCTCAGACCCTGCGCGAGGGTGGTCATGCGGAGGCCCCCTTCTTCTTGGCGCGCTTGCCCTTCTTGTCGGCCGGCTCCTCCGGCTCCTGCTCGGCCACATGACCGGTCAGGCTCAGGAACACGTCGTCAAGGGTTGGCCGGTGCAGCGCCGCGTCGTGCACCGCGATGTCCTGCGAGTCCAGCCGGCGCAACGCCTCCATGAGCGCCTTGGACCCAGCGTCCACGTGCACCTCGACCTTGCGCAGGTGCTCGTCGACGGTCGGCTCGCCGGACCCGACCTCGGCCAGCGCGGTGCGCACCGCGGGCAGGTCGGCCGCGTCGGTGGCGACGATCTCCAGCCGCTCACCACCGACCTCACGCTTGAGCTGGTCGGCCGTGCCGCTGGCGATCACCTTGCCGCGGTCGATCACCATCATCGAGTTGGCCAGCTGGTCGGCCTCCTCCAGGTACTGAGTGGTGAGCAGCACCGTGGTACCGGCGGTGACCAGCTCGCCGATCACCTCCCAGGTGTCCAGGCGGCCGCGCGGGTCGAGCCCGGTGGTCGGCTCGTCCAGCACCACCACGCTCGGCGACGCGACCAGCGCGCCGGCCAGGTCCAGGCGCCGGCGCATACCGCCGGAGTAGCCCTTGGACGGACGGTCGGCCGCCTCGGTCAGGTCGAACCGGTCGACCAGCTCGCGGGCCCGCGCGCGGGAATCGGCGCGGCTCTTTCCGTAGAGCCGGCCGACCATGTACAGGTTCTCCAACGCGGTCAGGTTCTCGTCGACCGCGGCGTACTGGCCGGACAGCCCGATCGACCGGCGAACCGCGTCCGGATCGGCGAGCACGTCGTGGCCGGCGACCCAGGCCCGGCCCGAATCCGGGCGCAGCAGGGTGGTCAGGATCCGGACCGTGGTGGTCTTGCCGGCGCCGTTGGGGCCGAGCAGACCGAGCACCTGTCCGGTGGGTATCTCCAGGTCGACGCCGTCGAGCGCGCGGGTGGACCCGTAGGTCTTCACCAGCGCCTCGGCGCGCACCGCGACCTCGGACGAGGGCATGACGTGCCTCCAGAAGGCAGCAGAAGGATTGGCGATCTTGCGTGCGCGAGGCTACGCCGCCTGACCGACAATTCCCCAGTCGATTTCGCCGAAGGCGATCAGGTTCCGCCGGAAAGTGTCCGGAAAGGTGTCAGAGCTCGACGCCGGTCCACTCCAGACAGCGCCAGCCGGATTCCGCCGACTCCAGCAGCACGTGACCGGTGTTGGGCAGCAGCGCGACGCTGGCCAGCTTGTGGTCGACATTGCCGGCCAACCACTGCGCGACCAGCCTGATCACGCCGCCGTGGCTGACCACCACCACGTGGCCGCCCGGGTGCCGTTCGAGGATCTGGTCGATCGCGGTGAGATACCGCTCGCGAATGCGCGCGGCCGACTCACCGCCTGGCATCGAGCGCTCCAGGTCGCCGGCCGCCCACGCCTTGAACACGTCGTAGAACTCGTCCCGCGCCTCGGAATCCGTGCGCCCCTCGAGATCGCCGACGAACACCTCGTGCACGCCGTCGATGATCTCCACCGGCAGCCCGTGCGCCTTCGCGACCGGCTCGGCGGTCTGCTGCGCGCGGGTCGCGGTGGACGCGTAGATCGCCACGACCGGGTCGGCGGCGAGCCGGTCGGCCAGCGCGTCGGCCTGCCGCCTGCCCTCCGGGGTCAACGGCGGGCCGGGCGGCGCGGAGTCCAGCGCGCGGCGCAGGTTCGACTCGGTCTCGCCGTGTCTGACGAGCATCAGGCGGGTTCCGCTCATGCCGACCGTCCACTTCGGACGCCGTCCAGCCACGCGTCCGCGTCGGCGTAGGCCTGGTCGGTGTTGTTCGGCGGCACGACCGCCATGGACGCGTCGGCGTTCGGGTACGAGCCGAGGAACCGCACCTCGCGGCACCGCCGGTACAGCGCGGCGAGCGCGTCGCCCACCCGCCGCTCGGCGATGTGGCCGTCGAAGTCGAGGTAGAACCGGTACTCGCCGAGCCGGCCGCGCTTCGGACGGGACTCGATCCTGGACAGGTTGATGCCGCACTCGGCCAGCTCGGTGAGCAGTTCGGCGAGCGAGCCGGTGCGGAAGGAGTCGGGTTCCACGATCAGTGACGTGCGGTCCGCGCCGGTGGGCGGTCGCACCGGCCCGGGGCGGCGCAGCAGCAGGAACCTGGTCACCGCGTCGCGCACGTCGGCGAGGTCGGTGGCGAGCACGTCCAGCGGATAGTGCTCGGCGGCGACGGGTGCGGTCACCGCCGCGTCGTACCGGCCCTCGGTGACGTCCACGGCGGCCGCGGCGGTCGAGGTGGCGGCGACGGGCGCCGCGCTGGGCAGGTTCTCGGCGAGCCACCGGCTGACCTGGCCGAGCGCGTGCGGATGGCTGGCCACCGTGCGGATCTCGTGGCGTGCCATGCCGGGCCGGGTCAGCACGGTGAACCGGATCGGGATCACCTGCTCGCCGACCGCCACCAGCGGCTCGTCAACGGCGAGCCCGTCCATGGTGTCGGGGACCGAGCCCTGCACGGAGCTTTCCAGCGGGACGCAGGCGGCGTCGGCCTTCTCGGCGCGGACGGCGGCGAGCGCTTCCGGCACGGTGGCGACCGGAACGAGTTCGTCGGAGCCGTTCGTGGCGAACGCCCTGGCCGCCTGTTCGGTGAAGGTCCCCTGAGGTCCGAAGTAGGCGATGCGCGGCACGCCACCACTCTAGGCGCTGTCCGATCTGGTTCTTCGGCCGCGAGCCGGCGGGACGGGAAAGATCCACGAAACGGAGCGCGGACATGTGAGTGTTCCCAATTGCCATATGACGGTTACTTGGGGTGCACCGGGGATGCCATGCTGGGAGCCGTGACCGCCGAGTCGAGGGCTGAGCCAGACACGACGTCGACCGCACGTTCGGACGGCGGTGCGCCGCCTCGACTGGTTCTCTGCGCGGTGGAGGAGCAACTCGGTCAGGCATGGGAAGCGCAACTCGGCGACCGTCCCGGCGTTCGGGTTTTCCGCGGCTCGACGCTGAATGTGCCGGCCGAGGCGGTGGTCAGCCCGGCGAACTCCTACGGCTGGATGCGCGGCGGTGTCGACGCGGCCTACGCGACGGAGTTCCCCTCGGTGGAGCAGAACGTGCGCAGCGCGGTGCTGGCCACGCACGGCGGCGAGTTGCCGGTGGGTGAGGCGCTGATCGTGCCGACCGGTTCGCCGTCGCCGGCGTGGTTGATCAGCGCGCCGACGATGCGCGAGCCGGGTGAGCGGCTGCCGGCGGACACGGTGCACCCGTACCTGGCGGCGCGGGCGGTGTTCCGGTTGTGGTTGGCCGGTGTGCTGGACGACGGCACGCCGGTGCGCGAGGCGGTGCGCACGATCGCGCTGCCCGGGCTCGGCACGGGGGTAGGCGGTGTGGATCCGCGCACGTGCGCGCGGCAGGTCATGGCCGCGTGGGACGAGATCTTCGGCTGAACGCACACGCCCTGAACGCACGAAGGGAGCGCCCGTACTGGACGCTCCCTTTCGCGGGGAGTAAGTGTTCACTCACCCCCGGGTAAGTACTCACTCACCCGACTTGTCGGACTCCGTCCCGCCCTCGACGGCCGGGCGCTCGCCGGCGGTCAGACCGCGCACCTGGATCTTGCGCGGCTCCACCTTCGGCTTGGACACGTCGCGCACCCGCACGTGCAGCAGGCCACGGTCGTAGGTCGCCTCGACCGACTCCGCCGTCACGTGCTCGGGCAGCGAGAACTCGCGCCGAAACGATCCGGACCGGGACTCGCGGACCAGCACGCCGCGCTCCTCGGAGCTGGCGCGCTCCGCACGGCTGCCGCTGATCACCAGCTTGCCCTCGGCCACCTCGACCTCGACGTCCTTCTCGACGTCGACGCCGGGCACCTCGACGGTCACCACGACGTCCGTGCCGTCCTTCACCACGTCGACCGCCGGGACGAACTGCCCGGTGCCGGCCGGGAACGAGCGCCGGATCAAGCTGTCGAAGTCGCCGTCCAACTGGCGGAACAGCGCACCGAACGGATCCCGTGTCGTACGAACTGCCAGTGCCATTTCTACACACCCTCCCTGTGCTCTCACCTGGGCCGATAGACGCTGAATTAGCACTCGGCCTTCGTGACTGCTAACGGACGGGCGACTGTGGTTGTTCCCGGGGCACGATGTCCGAGTGGCACATCGAGTACAGACGCCGTTCGGCGCGGTGACATTCCTGCCGGACGCCGAGGCCCCCGCCATCGAGCTTCGCGTGGCCGAGGTGGATCCCGCGCTCGGCGATCACCTGGAGCCGATCGCCGCGTGCTGGGGCGCGGTGTGGCGGATCACCGCATCGGCAAGAACGCCGGAACTGCGCCTGTCCGCGACGCTCACCGCATTGCCCGACGGCGTGCGCGGCGGCGCGGACACCGGTGAGCGGCTGGCCGCGGTCACCTACGAGAACGCCGACACGCGGCTGTCCATCGGCACCCACGACGAAGAGGCGATCCGCGCCCGCTGCGGCACCGACCTCCCGGCGAGCTGGGCCGACGCCTTCCCCGAGCACGAGCCGTGGAACAGCGAGTTCGGCGTCGACTGCGGCCGCACCACCCCCGGGCTCACCTGGCGGCTGCCACCGCTGGCTGCCGGCGAGTCCTGCGTGATCCACGCGGCCGTCGCGTGGGGTCCGGCGCGCGACGACGCGGCCACCTGGATCGCCGTGGACACCGACCCCACGCGGCTGCTCGGCCAGACCCGACGCTGACCTGCACCTTTGCTCCGCCGGCGTACTTTAGCGGGCTAAAGTACGCGAAACATGAACGGAGCGATCGCTAAGTTTCGGACACCGGCACAGGGGCATTGCTAGACGGCGCGCTCCAGGTCCAGCTCGTCGTTGACCGGAATCCCGTAGTCGCCGATGTCCGGAATCTCCGGTTTGATCCGCCGCGCGTGCGTCACCGCGCCGGGTCGCAGCGTGCTGAGACGAAAACCACGCCGCTGATAGAAGCGCAGCGCGTCCAGGTTGTCGTTGGTCGTGGTGAGCACCACCCGCTTGCGGCCGAGTTGCCGTGCCACGCCGATCACCGCGTCGATCAGCGCGGACCCGATACCGGCCCGCCGCTGTTCCGCGTCGATGGTCACGACCTCGACAAAGTCCGGTTCGACGGCGTAGGTGAGCGCGCCGGCAAGCTGTCCCCGGCGTTCGGCGAGCAGCCCTGGCAGGTTCCCCGGATGGAACGTCGTGCCGTGCGCCACCACGATCGAGGTACCCCAGGAGTGGACCAGCAACCGCCGCACGGCGGGCCTGTCACGCTCGCCGATCGCTCGAACGGTGTACTCGGTCACAGCGCGACTGTGCCATGTGCGCCTAGGTTGTCGCGGTAACAATCACGGCACGAGCAGGAGTCCTGATGGGCCGAGTGCGTGACCTGACCCCGTATGTCGAGCTCGGCCGCGACCAGTGGCGGGAACTGCGCCAGGCGACCCCACTCACACTGACCGACGAGGAGCTGACCCGGCTGCGCGGCCTGCGCGACCCGGTCGACCTGGACGAGGTCGCCGACGTGTACCTGCCGCTGTCCCGCCTGATCAACCTTCAGGTGGCCGCGCGCCAGCAACTGCACCAGGCCACCTCCACCTTCCTCGGCGACACCTCGCGCAAGGCGCCGTTCGTGATCGCGATCGCCGGGAGTGTGGCGGTCGGCAAGTCCACCACCGCGCGGATCCTGCGCGCGCTGCTCGCCAAGTGGCCCGACCACCCGCACGTCGACCTGGTCACCACCGACGGGTTCCTGTTCCCCACCGCCGAGCTGGAACGGCGAAACCTGTTGCACCGCAAGGGTTTCCCGGAGAGCTACGACCGGCGTTCGCTGCTGCGGTTCGTCGCCGAGGTGAAGTCGGGCGCCGAGGAGGCCCGCGCGCCGGTGTACTCGCACCTGGCCTACGACATCGTGCCGGACGCCGAGCAAGTAGTACGCCAACCTGACATCTTGATTATCGAGGGATTGAACGTGCTGCAGCCGGGCCCCCGGCTGATGGTGTCGGACCTGTTCGACTTCTCGATCTATGTGGACGCGCACACCGACGACATCGCGAAGTGGTACGTGGAGCGGTTCCTGGCGCTGCGCTCGACCGCGTTCGCCGACCCGGCGTCGCACTTCCACCACTACGCCCCGCTGCCGGACGCGAAGGCCGAGGACGAGGCGCGACGGCTCTGGCGAGAGATCAACGAGCCGAATCTGATCAGCAACATCCTGCCCACTCGCCCGCGTGCCACCCTCGTGCTGCGCAAGGACGCCTCGCACCGCACCACCCGGCTGCGCCTGCGCAAGCTCTGAGACAGGGTTCAGCCCGCTGAACCCTTTCGCCTTGCTAAGGGGTTCAGCGGGCTGAACCCGCGCGAGGTGGCGATGGCCCGGGCCGCGTCCAGGTAGGCGCGCACAAGTGGGCGGCGATCATCGGCGCGCGCGGCGACGGCGAGGCGAGCCGGCGAGATGCCGCGCACCTCGCGGGTGATCACGTCGCCCCTGGTCACCAGCGGCGAATTGCCCGTCGCGAGCAGGCACACGCCCCGACCGTCCACAAGGGACTCGTAGGTCTCGTCCGGGCTGCTGATCTCGCCGCCGATCACCGACGGGCGGCCGCCCCGCGCGTCGAGCGCCAGCCAGTAGTCGCGCAGCGGCCCGGCCGACGAGGGCAGCGCCAGGAACGGTTCGTCGAGCAGGTCGGCGAAGTCCACGATCTCCTTGCGCGCCAAGGGATGCGTGGCCGGCAGCGCCACGTGCCTCGGTTCCTCGGCGACGACGGTCCACCGGTAGCGACGCTCGTCGAGCAACGGCAGCCAGACGAACGCGACATCGGTGTCCGCGTCGGCGAGCCCGGCGGTCGGATCGCCCCACTCGACCTGCCGCAGGGTGATCCGCACGCCGTCGTGCTCGGCAGTGAACCGGGACCGGATCGCCGGGAGCAGGCCGCTACGCCCCGGGCTGGTGCTCATGCCGACGACGAGGGTGGCGCGCCGGGCCGCGGTCACCTCGTCCACGGCGGCGCGGGCGGCCGCCCACTCGGCGAGCACCCGCCGGGCGGCGGGCAGCAGCGCCGCGCCGGCCTCGGTCAGCCGCACCTCGCGGTTGTCCCGGTCGAACAGCGGCACGCCGAGGTGGCGTTCCAGGCTGCGCACCTGCTTGCTGAGCGACGGCTGCGACACGTACAGCCGCTCGGCGGCGTGGGTGAAGTGCAGGTCCTCGGCGACGGCCACGAAGTAGCGCAGATCGCGCAGGTGCACATCCATAACCAACGGTTATCACAGCAGGTCTTGGACGTGCAACCACGTGTCACAGCACAGTGGTTATCGAAAGATCGAGGTGAACCGAGAGGACGTGACAGATGAGCAGGGTGTGGTTCGTGACCGGCGCGAACAGCGGCTTCGGCCGGGCGATCACCGAGGCGGCCGTGCGGGCGGGCGACATCGTGGTGGCCGCCGCGCGGCGGGTGGAGGCGCTGGACGATCTCGTCGCCGCGCACCCCGACCAGGTCGACCCGGTGCGCCTGGACGTCACCGACCCGGCCGCGATCGACGCGGTGATCGCCGACGTCCTGGCCCGGCACGGCCGGATCGACGTGCTGGTCAACAACGCCGGCCGCACGCACGTCGGTGCACTCGAGGAGACCACCGACGCCGAACTGCGGTCGCTGTTCGAGGTGCACCTGTTCGGCCCGGCGGCGCTCACCCGCGCCGTGCTGCCGCACATGCGCGAACGGCGGTCCGGCGCGATCGTGCAGCTCAGCAGCATGGGCGGGCAGATGTCGTTCGCGGGCTTTTCCGCTTACAGCGCAACGAAGTTCGCGCTCGAGGGCCTCTCCGAGGGGCTGGCCGACGAGGTGCGTCCGCTCGGCATCACGGTGCTGATCGTGGAGCCCGGCGCGTTCCGCACGGGCCTGTTCGGCGGCGGCTCGTTCAGCGCGGAACTGCCCGAGTACGCGGACACCGTCGGCGCGACCCGGCAGATGGTCCAGTCCAATAACGGTACGCAACCCGGTGACCCGGCCAAGGCGGCGGCCGCGATCATCACCGCCCTGGACGCCGAGCGCACGCCGCTGCGGCTGCCGCTGGGCGGCGACGCCGTGGACGCGGTGCTCGGCCACCTCGACGCCGTGCGCACCGAGGTCACCGAATGGGAGAAGGTCGCTCGGACAACACAGTTCGACTGAACAGTCCCGCCTCCCCGCAATTCCCCAGTATTGGGTGCCTTTCATGACAGCCGCGGTCGCGTCGTCACCGTGGCTGGGCCGCGTCACGTTCCCTTAGGTGCGGTTGCCAGGAACGCAAGTCAAATGACGTGGCCGAGGTCAATCTGCTTGTCGGCCGTATTCTTTCGTACGTGCCGATCAGGGTCCTGCTCGTCGACGATCACGAGGTGGTCCGCCGCGGTCTGGCGGACCTGCTCGGCGAGGAGGACGGCATCGAGGTGGTGGCCGAGGCCGGCGGGGTCGGCGAGGCGCTCGCCCGTGCCGAGGCGACCCGCCCGGACGTCGCGGTGGTCGACGTGCGGCTGCCCGACGGCGACGGCGTCTCGCTGTGCCGGTCGCTGCGCGCGCTGGACGACCCGCCGCGCTGCCTGGTGCTCACCGCGTTCGACGACGAGCGTGCCCTGGTCGAGGCGATCTTGGCCGGCGCGTCCGGCTACCTGCTCAAACAGGTGCGCGGACAGGAGCTGGTGAACGCCGTGCGCGAGGTCGGTGCCGGCCGCTCACTCCTCGATCCGGTGACCACCGCGCGGGTGCTGGAGCGGATGCGGCGCGCCGAGGAGACCGACGAGCTGGCCGTGCTCAGCGAGCGGGAGCGGCGGGTGCTCGAGCTGATGGGCGAGGGCATGACCAACCGGCAGATCGCCGAGCAGCTGTTCCTCGCGGAGAAGACCGT
This sequence comes from Herbihabitans rhizosphaerae, assembly GCF_004216555.1. GTDB lineage: Bacteria > Actinomycetota > Actinomycetes > Mycobacteriales > Pseudonocardiaceae > Herbihabitans > Herbihabitans rhizosphaerae. Next base: position 1,079,762 of record NZ_SGWQ01000001.1, read on the forward strand.
GAAGAACTACGTGACCTCGGTGCTCGCCAAGCTCGGCATGGAGCGCCGCACGCAGGCCGTCGCCTGGGTGGCGCGGCGCTCAGCACGAGAATCCTGACAGCACGCGAGTCATGACAGCCCGGCAAGCTTGTACGCCACAAGGGATCCGGCCACCGCGACGTTGAGGCTCAGCCCGGTGCCGATCATCGGGATCTCCACCGCCTCGTCCACCAATGTGGTGGCCTCCACCGGAATCCCGTCGCTCTCGTGTCCGAGAACGATCACCGTGCGGCGCCGCGCCGGCCGCAGGTCGGCGAGCCGAGTGGCGCCGTCCACGAGCTCGACGCCGAGCACGGCGGATTCGGCCTCCCGCTGCGCGCGCAGCCACCCGACCGGGTCGTTCACCCAGTGCACGCACGATTCTCGGCGCAGCGTGTTGCCCTTGGCCAGCGCCTCGGTGGTCCACGGCCTGCGCGGCACGGCGAGGCAGGCGCCCACCGCGTCGCAGGTCCGCAGCAGTGTGCCGAGGTTGACGCCGTACTTCGGCCACAGCGGCGCGAGGATCAGATGGTCCCAGCAGGAATGGGCGCGGCGACGGCGACGGCCGCGCAGTTCACGGCGGGTGTGCACCCACATCGGTCCGCTCATCGCGGCGGGACGGTGTGCTCCTTGATCATGGGGAGGGGCGTTTCGCGGCACGCCCGAAGCCATCGACGGTGACGAATCACCGCTCAGGTTACCGGAACCTGCCAGGTCACCGTGGTGCCTTCGACAGCATTGGAGGTGATCTCGCACCGGCCGCCGACCTCCTCGGCGCGGTCGGCGATGTTGCGCAACCCGCGTTTGCTGACGCCCTGCGGGATGCCGCAACCGTCGTCGGTCACGCGCAGCCGCAGCGATGTGCCGGACAGTCCGATGTGGACGGACACGGTGCGTGCTCCCGCGTGTCTGACCACATTGGACAGTGCTTCGCGGAGCGCGGCACGGGCGTGGTCGGCCAGCGCCACCGGTACGTGGTCCAGGTCGCCGCTGATCATCAGGGACGGCGCGAACCCGAGCAGCTCGCCCGCGGTGGCGACCTCGGTGCGCACCGACTCGGCGAGATCACCACTCTCGGTGACCTCGGTCGGGTCGGGGTTGCGCATCGCGCGCACCGTCACGCGAATGTCCTCGATCGTGGCGTCGATCTGGTCCACCGCGTCGGTCAGCCGTGCGGCGTCCTGTTTGGCCATTCGCCGGGATGGCTTGCGCGCCAACAGGTCCAGCCGCATCCCGGCGGCGTACAGGCGCTGCACGATCACGTCGTGCAGGTCGCGCGCGATCCGCTCGCGCTCCTGGTAGACCGCCACCCGTTCACGCGCGGTGGCCCCCTCGGCGAGCAGCAGCACGAGCCCGGCCTGCGCGGCGAACGCGGTCAGCATCTCCACCATGGCGGGGTCGAACGGCGCGGCGCCGCGTTTGCGGTACACGGTCAACGCACCGAGCCTGCGCTCGCGGGTGCCGAACGGCGCGGCGGCGAACGGCCCGTAGTGGCGCAACTCCTTCGGCACGAAGGGCGCGGTACGCGGGTCGGAGGTCACGTCGTCCACGACCACGGGTACGCCGCTGCGGGCGACCCGCGCTGCCGAGGATCGCGCGGACAGGACTAGTCCAACCGGGTCATCGGCCGGCGGTGGGGGTGTGCCGTGCGCCGCCTCCACGGTGAGGGTGCCGTCCGGACCGCGAGCCATCACCAACCCGAGGTCGGCCTCCGCCAGTTCGGCCGCCCGGCGCACGATCAACGCGAGCACGTGCTCCGGATCGTCGCCGGACAGCGCCGCAGTGGCGATCTCCGTCGACGCGGCGAGGGCACGCGCGACTGTGGACTCCATCTCGCTGCCGAGACTAACCGGCGGCGGCAACCGGACTCACCTCGATGACGCGTCCGTCGGTCACGCGCAGTACCAGATCGGCGCCGGTGACCTCGTCCAATCGGTGGGTCACGTGCACGACGGTCTTGCCTTCCAGCGCGTGCCCGAGCAGGCCCAGCACGGTGCGCGCGGTCGGGACGTCCAGGTGCGCGGTCGGCTCGTCCAGCAGCACGAGGTCCGCGTTCCTGGCGCCCAGCAACGCACGGGCGAGCCCAAGCCGTTGCGCCTCACCGCCCGACACGCCGGCGCCGCCCGCGTCCAGCCGCACGTCCAGCCGGGCGGACCAGTGCGGAAGACCCGCGAGGCACAGCGCCTCGATCATGGTCGCGTCACTCGCCTCGGGGTCACCCAGACGGAGGTTCTCCCGGACGGTCGTGGACACGAGCTGCGGATCCTGCGGGCTCCAGGCGACCTTGTGCGGTGCGCGCGCCTCACCCCGCTCGGGAGCCAGGAACCCGAGCAGCAACGCCAGCAGGGTGGACTTGCCGGCACCGGACGGGCCGACGACGGCCACCCGCGAGCCGGCCGGCACGGCCAGATTCACGTTGTGCAGCAACGGTTTCCGGTCGCCCGGCCAGCACACGTCCACGCCACTGAGCACCACGTCGTGGCTGTCCTCGAGCTGGCGTCGCTCGGCGGGCGGTGGCCGCAGCAGCTCGGCGACCCGGCCGTGCGCGGCTCGCAGCGGCACCCGGTTGCGGCGCGCGGCGGGGAGCACGGACAGCACCTCGATCATGGCCAGCGGCACCAGCGCGACGACCGGGGCCAGCTCCGGGGTGAGCACTCCCCCGGTCACCTTCACGACCGCGATCCAGGTACTGATCAAGGTGGCCGCACCGAGTACCAGGGTGATCAGCGCCTCCCCCGCGCCGGCGCCGAACGCCTGGCGGCGGGCGCGGGCGGCCAGTTCGTCGTCGGTGCGGGTCAGTTCGGCGCGGCGCACCCGGTCGGCGCCGGTGGCGATCAGATCGGGCGCGGCGTCGAGCAGTCCGAGCACGCCGGCCGACACGTCCCGCCGCAGGGTGGCCACGGCGGCGGTGGCCCGCCGTTCGGTCACCGCCGTCAGAGCCGGGCCGGCGAGGCCGGCGATCAGGCAGGCGCCCGCCAGCACGAGACCGGCTTCCGGCAGCACCGCGGCCGACACGATCACGGCGGCGACACACACGGCGGCGGCGACCACCGGTGGCACGAGCACGCGGGGGGTGAGATCGCGGATCGCGTCCACGTCGTCCACGAGCCGGCGCAGGCCCTCGCCCCGGCGCAGCGTCGAGGTTCGCGCTGGGCCGAGCCGCACCAGCGCGTGCCACAGCCGCACCCGTCCGTCGGTCGCGTCACGGAAGGCGGCGTCGTGCGTGACCAGGCGCTCGACGTAGCGCAGGCCGGCGCGGGCGAGCCCGAACGCGCGCACGCCGACCACCGCGACGGTGAGGGTGAGCATCGGCGGCTGCCCGGACGCTTTGGCGATCAGCCAGGCGGAGGTGGCGGTGAGCGCGATCCCGCAGAGCGCGGTGGCGGCGGCGAGTGTGGCACCGGCCAGCGCCCGCCCGCCGAGCCTCGGCGGTTTCCCGGGCGACACATCGTCCGATGTGGACAGCTGTGTCGTCCACTGTGGACTGTCACTCGCCGAGTCGTCGGCCGGGCGCTCCCGGTGGGTGGCCAGCAGCACGGCGACACCGTCGGCGGTCGCGCGCCGGACCGCGGCCATCACCTTGCCGGCGGTGGCGTCGTCCAGGTGCGCGGTCGGCTCGTCGAGCAGCAGAACGGTCGCGCCGTGCCGGATCCGCAGCATCGCGCGGGCGATCGCGACACGCTGCCGTTCGCCGGTGGACAGCTCGACGATCGTGCGGTGCAGCAGGTGCTCCGCGCCGACGTCGCGGGCGATCGTGCCGAGTTCGTCGTCGGAGGCGGGCGGGCCGCTCTGGTCGGCGATCGCGAGCCGCAGTTCGTCGGTGACCGTGGCGGCGGAGAAGGCGGGCCGCTGCGGTACCCAGGCAATATTGCGCCGCCACACCCTGATGTCCACAGTGGACAGATCGACGCCTGCCACGCGCACGGTTCCGGCCGCCGGCTCGACGAAGCCCAGCAGGACCGCGATCGCCGTCGACTTGCCCGATCCGCTCGGCGAGTCGAGCCGGGTGATCTCGCCAGGCCGCACCGTGAACGACAACCCGTCGGGTTTCTGACCGCCGCGCCGGTCCACCCGCAGCCCCTCGACCCGAACCGTCCTGGGCGCCACCCCGTCCGGGCACCCGGCCAGCCGTACGTCCACGACCGTCGGGTTATCCACAACGATCGGGTTATCCACAGCCTCCGGCGACGCCCCCTGTCGATCATCGTGGCCCGGTACGCTGGGCTCGGGGTCGCCCCCCGGGACAGGGTGGGGGGCGGGGTTTTCACGGGGATCGCTTGTGGAGCTTGGGTTCTGGCGGATTTCTTGGACGCGGCGGACGGCTTCGAGGCCGTCTTCGCTGGCGTGGTGGGCGGCGCCCGCCGCACGGAGCGGCAGGTAGCACTCGGGGGCGAGGATCAGCACGAACAGGCCGACGGCGAGTTCGAGATCGCCCGACACCAAGCGCACTCCGATCAGGACGGCGACGAGTGCCACCGACAGGGTGGCCACCAACTCGAGTACCAGGGCTGAGGAGAAGGCGATTCGCAGGGTGGACAGGGTTGCTCGACGGTGTCCGTCAGAGGTCCGGCGCACCGCTTCCCCTTGTGCCGCGGCGCGCCGGAACGCGGTGAGCACCGGCAGGGCGCGCACCATCTCCAGCAGATGGCCGGACAGTCGTTGCGTCGCCGACGCCGCGCGACCCACCCGATCCTCGGTGTACTTGCCGACCAGGATCGCGAACAGCGGGATCAGCGGCACCGTCACCGCGATCACCAGAGCCGACGGCCAGTCCGCCAGCAGGATCACTCCCCCGACGCCGAGCGGCACCACGGCGGCGGTCACCAGCGCCGGCAGGTACACCGCGAAGTACTCGTCCAGCGCGTCCAAACCCTTGGTGCACAAGGAGGTCAGCTCGCCGGGCCCGTGCGCGGCGATCCATTCCGGCCCGCGCGCGAGAGCACCGTCCAGCGCCCGCGCGCGCAACTCCTCCTTCGCCCCGGCCGCCGCCCGCGCCGCCGCCACCCGGATCGCCCAGCCGAGCCCGGCCCGCCCGACCACGGCGCCGGCCAACAGCCAGAGCGCCACTCCCGATGGTCCACTGTGGACGGTGACAGCGTCGCCGAGCAGCCAGGCCAGCGCCCACGCCTGCACCACCAGCGCGATCCCGTTCAGCGCGGCCAGCACCGCGCACACGACCAACGCCCGGCGCGCCGCTGAGGACAACCTCGGCAGCGCGCCGAGCGGGCCGCCCCGGGTCCGGGCAGTGGGGGCTGGGCTCCGGCCCGGGGAGTTCATGGCACCCGGACGGCCGGCACATGCCGCCGCCCGATCCGCCTGCGGAACACCCAGTACGTCCACCCCTGGTAGAGCAGGACCACCGGCGCCACGAACGCGCCGAGCCAGGTCATGATCTCCAGCGTGTACGGGCTGGACGCGCTTTCCGCAACGGTCAACGAGTTCGCGGTGTCCACAGTGGACGGAAGCACGTCCGGGTAGAGCGATCCGAACAGCACGACCACCGATGCGGTGATGGTGACCGCGAGGGCGGCGAAAGCCTGCCCCTCACGGCCGACCGCGATTCGCGCCACCGCCGCCGCGCCGGCCAGCAGCGCCACCGCGACGGCGATCCAGGTCCAGTCCGAGCCGTGCCGCAGTTGCACCACGGCCAGCAGTCCGAAAAGCGGGAGCAGGCCCACCGGCGACACCCCTGTCGCCAACCGGCGGGCCCGCTCCCTGATTTCCCCTTCGGTCTTCAACGCGACGAAGACCGCACCGTGCACCAGTGCGAAGCCGGCGACAGCGATCGCACCGAGCACGGTGTCCCAACGCACCACCTCGAGCCATGACCCGACGCGGTTCCCTTGTGCGTCAAGGGGAATCCCCAGGACGCTGGCCGACAGCAGCAGCCCGACCCCGAGTGCGGGCAGCCACGAACCGGCGACGATCACCCGGTCCCAGTTACGTCGCCAGCGATCCGAGTCGACCTTGCCACGCCACTCGAACGCGACACCCCGGCCGATCAGCGCGAGCAGTACGACCAGCAACGGCAGGTAGACCGCGCTGGACAGCGAGGCGTACCACGGCGGGAACGCCGCGAAGGTGGCGCCGACCGCGACGATCAGCCACACCTCGTTGCCGTCCCACACCGGGCCGATCGTGTTGACCATGACGCGCCGGTCGGTGTCGTCGCGTCCGAGCACCGGCAGCAGCATGCCGACGCCGAAGTCGAACCCCTCCAGAAAGAGGTAGCCCAGCCAGAACGCGGCGATGACGACGAACCAGATCGTCGGCAGGTCCACTGTGGACACCCCTTCCTAGTACGCGAAGGCGAGCTCGTCGCCTTCTTCGGTCTTGTCGGTCTTGTCGTCGGGCGGCAGCACGCCTTCCACACCGGCGCGCGCGTACTTCGTGATCAGGAACAGCTCCAGCACCGCGAGCACTGCGTACACCGTGGTGAGCGCGATCAGCGAGGTCAGCACCTCGCCGGCGGACAGGCTGGACACGCCGGTCGCGGTGAACATCCACATGCCGTCCACCCCGGTCGGGTTCGGCACCACGACGAACGGCTGGCGCCCCATCTCGGTGAAGATCCAGCCGAGACTGTTGGCCAGGAACGGCAACGCGATCGCGGCGAGCACCATTCGCGGGAACCATTTCGTGCGCGGCACCCGCCCGCGCCTGGTGAGCCACAGCGCCAGCACTCCGATGCCCGCGGAGATCGCACCGAGTCCGATCATCAGGCGGAACGCCCAATACGTAACAGGCAAGATGGGCACGTAGTCGATCGGCTTGCCGGACAGCTCGCCGAGCCGCTCGTCGACCGGGTAGTTGGTGCCGTACTTCGCGCGATACTCGGCGACCAGCTCGTTGACGCCCTTGACCTGGCTGTCGAAGTCGTTGTGCGCCAAGAAGGACAGCAGCGCCGGCACGGTGAAAGACTTGACGTTCTCGCAGTCCGGCCGGGACACGTCGCCGTAGGCGAAGATCGAGAATCCGGCCGGCTCCTCGGTGTTACACAAGGCTTCCGCCGCCGCCATCTTCATCGGCTGCTGCTGGAACATCAGCTTGCCCTGCATGTCGCCGGTGACCGCGAGCCCGGCGAACGCGACCGCACCGACCAGCGCGCCGAGCTTCACCGACGTGCGCCAGATCCCGTCGTGCTCCTCGGGATCACCGTCGCGCCCCTTGCGCCACAGGTGCCAGCCGCCGATACCGACCAGCAGCGCCGCCGCCACGGCGAACGCGCCGGCAATCGCGTGCGGGAACGCGGCCAGCGTCGTGTTGTTGGTGAGCACCGCCCAGATGTCGGTCAGCCTCGGCCGGCCGTCCACGATCTCGGCACCCACCGGATGCTGCATCCACGAGTTCGCCGCGATGATGAAGTACGCGGAGGCGACCGTGGCCAGCGAGAACGCCCACGCGCAGGCCAGGTGCACCTTCTTGGGCAGCCGGTCCCAGCCGAAGATCCACAGGCCGAGGAAGGTGGACTCCACGAAGAACGCGACCAGGCCCTCCATGGCCAGCGGCGCGCCGAACACGTCGCCCACGAAGCGCGAGTACGCGCTCCAGGTCATGCCGAACTGGAATTCCTGCACGATGCCGGTGACCACGCCGGCGGCGAAGTTGATCAGGAGCAGCTTGCCCCAGAACTTGGTCATCGCGTAGTAGCGGTGCCGGCCGGTGCGCACCCACGCGGTCTGCATGACGGCGACGAGCACGGACAGGCCGATGGTCAGCGGCACCATCAGGAAGTGGTAGACGGTCGTGATCCCGAACTGCCAGCGGGCCAGATCGAGAACGTCCATGCCCCAACGATTGCCGGCGCGCGCCGGTCCCGGCAGGTCTTGGCGTCCCGACCTGGCGGGACCTACGTCCCGGAGGTGGGTGAGCGTTTACTCACCACAGGGTAAGTACTCACTCACCTGGTGACTGACGCCCACCGCCACGACGCGTGGTCCACGAACAAGCCGCCGAGCAGCGGCCCGATCATGGTCGTCACGCCGAACACCGAGCCGAGCGCGCCCTGGTACTTTCCCCGCTCCCGCAACGGAATCACGTCCGCGATCAGCGCGGCCGAGGTCACCATCAGGCCACCGGCGCCGAGACCCTGGACGCCGCGAAACGCCCACCAGCGCGCCGAGGCTGTCGGCGAAACCCGCACAGCGGCGAGCCGATGCCGAAGACCAGTACGGACACCTGGAACACCACGCGCCGGCCGAACATGTCGCCGAACTTGCCGACCAGCGGCGTCACCACGGTCTCGGCGAGCATGTACGCGGTGACCATCGAGGCCAGATGCTCGGCGCCGCCCAGCTCACCGGCTAATCCGCCTCCCGGCATTTCCCAGTACTGTCGCCTTCCGTCGAAAGTGCAGCTTGGTCTGTCACCGTGGCTGGCTTGCATCCCGTTCCCCTTGGGTGCGGTCGATCGCGGCGCCGGCGTCGACCCGACGACCAAGGACCGGGAAGTACACGTAAGATCGCTGATGCCAGAGGGGAGTAGTTCCGACGGCGTTCGGCTTCGGCCGGTCGCCTGGCGAGGACATCGACATACTGACTCGCTCGCGAGTCCGGTGCCTCACCCGCGTGGCGCGGGCGAACGAGACCTCCGGCCGGGATTGATCATGCCCGGTCGGAGTGATGCTGCTCTCGTCCGGGCCCGACGGAGGGAACTCTCCAGTGGGCAACTGGCTCCTCGCATTCGTCTCCGCGTTCGGCCTCGTGTTCCTGGTCGAGCTGCCGGACAAGACACTGGTGGCCACGCTCGTGCTGACCACGCGCTACCGCGCGCTGCCCGTGTTCGTCGGCGTGGTCGCCGCGTTCGCCGTGCAGTGCGTGATCGCCGTGCTGTTCGGCAGCGTGCTGACCCTGCTGCCCGATCGGGCGGTGGCCGGCGTGGTCGCGCTGCTGTTCGCGATCGGCGCGTTCTTCCTGCTGCGCGAGGGATTCGGCAACGATGACGACGACGGCGACGGGGAGAACGGCCGGCACTTGACCGTCTCGTTCGCGCGTGCGGCGCTGACCTCGTTCGGCGTGCTGTTCGCCGCCGAGTGGGGCGACGCGTCGCAACTCGCCACGGCCGGCCTGACCGCGCGGTACGGCAATCCGATCGCGGTCGGCCTTGGCGCGTGGGTGGCGCTGGCGACCGTGGCCGGCATCGCCGTGCTGATCGGCCAGCGCATTCGCGACCGCATCAAGCCGCACCTGGTGCAACGGGTCGGCGGGTTCGTGTTCGCCGCGTTCGCGCTCATCGCGCTGTGGGAGGCGATCAGCGGCTGACCGCCGAACGGCGCATTGACACCGTGATGTAACTCATGGGTAACTTACCCCACAGTAGCCCGTGCGGTGGGTGTGTCGTCGCGCAAAGGAGCGAGCCGTGTCGCGTCTATCTGGCCTGGTCAGCCGTGGTCGAGCAGTAATCGTCGCCGCGGGGGTCACCGCGGCACTCGTCGCGGCCGGGACCACACCGGCACAGGCGGAGCTCCGCGAGGGTGGTCTACCCGAGGCGATCGCCGGCTATCTCGCCACGCCGGACAAGGTTGCCGGCGCGAACGATTGGTCGTGCAAACCATCGGCGAAGCGACCGAACCCGGTGGTGCTGCTGCCGGGCACCTTCGCGAACATCGGCGCGAACTTCGTGAAGGCGTCGCCGCGCCTGAAGAACAACGGGTACTGCGTGTTCGCCACGAACTACGGCATGACCGCCCCTTCACTCGGACGGGCCGGTGGCCTGGACCATGCCACCGAGTCGGCCAAGCAGCTCGACGCGTTCGTGAAGAAGGTGCTCGACAAGACCGGCGCGAAGAAGGTCGACATCATCGGCCACTCGCAGGGCGGCAACGTGCCGATCTACTGGATCAAGAAGATGGGCAACGCCGACAAGGTGGCGCATTACGTCGGCTGGGCACCCAGCTACAACGGCACCACGGTGAACGGCATCGTGAACCTCGGCGAGACCCTCGGGCTGCTCGGCTTCGCCGTCGGGCTCGCCGACTTCGCCCAGTTCCCCGGCGTGCTGGACCAAACCTACGCAAGCGACTACACCAAGGCGCTCTGGGCCGGCGACGGGAACGTCCCAAGTGGACCGAAGTACACGGTGATCATGACAAGGAACGACTTCGTCGTGACGCCGTACCACACCCAGAAGCTCACCGGGCAGAACGTGAACAACATCGTGCTGCAGGAGAAGTGCCCGCTGGACCAGGCCGGACACGTCGGCCTGTTCAACGACGACCCGACCCTGCAGATGACCATGAACGCGCTGGCCGACGGCCCGGCGAACTTCCAGCCGCGCTGCACCGGCTTCGGCATCCCGTTGGCCTGACGATCATGGGCGGGGTGCGTCTGACCGGACGGGAGGCGCTCGCGCTGCTGCCGTACGCGCGGCGCGACGCCCTCGCGTTCTACGCGGAACTGCTGGCGCGGCACGGTGACACGGTGTCGATGCCGGTGGCACCGCGCACCAAGTTCCACGTGCTGTCCCGGCCGGAGCACGTGGCACACGTGCTGGTCGGCAATCAGGCCAACTACCTCAAGGCGCGCACCTACCGCCCGCTGACCGAGGTGGTCGGCAACGGGTTGCTCACCAGTGAGGGTGAGCACTGGGCGCGGCAGCGGCGGCTCGTGCAGCCGATGTTCTCCCGGCGGCACGTGGTGTCCTTCGGCGGTGACATGGCCTCGGCGGCCACCAGGGCGGTGGACACGTGGGCCGACGACGCGCGGATCGAGGCGGCCACCACGATGAGCGCGCTGGCGCTGGACGTGGTCGGCCGGGCGCTGTTCGGCGCGGACCTGACCGGCGACGCGGCCGGGGTCGCGCCCACGATGGATCTGTTGATGGACCGAATGATTCGGGTCACGAGCAATCCGCTGTTCTGGATCACGCCCAACTACCACGAATGGCGGACACCCAACCGGCGCAAGGCGGACGCCGCCAAGGCGCGGCTGGACGCGATCGTGGATCGCATGATCGCCGACCGCAAGCGGCGCGGGTCCGGCGACGGTGACGGTGACGGTGATCTGCTCGACATGCTGCTCGCCGCGCGGGACGCCGAGAGCGGCACCGCGATGAGCGAGCAGCAGGTGCGCGACGAGCTGATGACGTTCATGGTGGCCGGCCACGAGACCACGGCGAACACGCTGGTGTGGACGTTCTCCCTGCTGTCGACGCACCCGGAGGCACGACGGCGACTGGAGTCCGAAGTGGACAGTGTGCTCGCCGGGCGGGTGCCGGACGCGGACGACGCGGACAAGCTGGAGTGGACCAATGCCGTGGTGTCCGAGGCACTGCGGCTGTACCCGCCTGCGTGGACGCTCGAGCGCGAGGCGATCGCCGACGACGAGGTGGACGGCGTGCGGATCCGGGCCGGATCGATGGTGGCCACGCCGCCGTGGCTGGTGCACCGGCACCCCGAACACTGGACCAATCCGGAAGGTTTCGACCCCGAACGGTTCCTGCCCGAGGCGGCGCGCGGCCGGCACAAGTTCGCCTACCTGCCGTTCGGCGGCGGCCGGCGGCAATGCGTCGGCTCCGGGTTCGCCATGCTGGAGGCGGTGCTCATACTCGCCGTGATCACCCAGCGGTACCGGCTCGACCTCGCGCCGGGCGTGCGGCCGCGGCCGGATCCGATGATCACCCTGCGGCCGCGCGGCAAGGTTCCGATGACCGTTCGCGCCCGCTGATCACGGCGCCCAGGTGATCGCCTGGCCGTCGCGCGAGCCGTACGGCTCGTCGGTGTACTTGGCCACGATCAGCGGCGTGGACACCGGCGCGGAGACGATCGCGCAGTGCTCGATCGTCTTTCCCTTGTCCTTGAACGACTTCGGCTCGTTCGCCTTGCAGCGCGCGAATTCCTGCGCGTCGAATCGGATCACCGGGTCGCTGGACTTGTCGTCGGCGGTGTACGCGGCGCTGTAGATGTCCATTCCGGACAGTGCGCGCGCGACCTCGGTGCCACTCTCGTTGGTGATCGTCTTCTTCACGAAGTACAGCGTCCGGCCGTCCAGCTCGGAGGCGTCGGCGGCGGGCATGCCGGCGCGGACGGTGGCCATGTCGGCGTCGGTGCCCTTCTCGATCGAGTTGACCGACAGGCTGACCACGCCGACCTGCTCGTCGTCCTCGATCGGGATCGTCACCTTCTGGCCGAACTTCAGCTTGGTGCCCGGCGTGGCCAGCGCACCGGGTTGCACGGGTCCGCCCTGGCTGGACGGTCCGGCGGACGGTGAACTCGACTGTGTGTTCGGCGTACTCGGCGTGGACGAGTCTCCGGAATCGGAGCCACATCCCGCGAGTAACGCGGCCGTGCCGAGGGCAGCGGTCAGACAGATCTTCGTGCGCACATCTCCTCCTCATGATCAACAGAGTGGCGCACCCTACCCGCCCGAGGAATCAGCGCAGCGCCGTGGCGACGGCGGCGGCGGCGCTCACCACGCGCGGGCCGACGTCGACCTCGTCCAGCGGCTCGAACGACACCACACCGACGCTCGCGCGCAGCCCCGGCACTCCGCGCACGGGCACCGCGATGCCGTGCGCGCCCGCCTGCAGCTCGCCGGTGGTGGTCACCCACTCCGCGCCGCCCGGCCGCAGGGTGATCGCCTTGCCGGCCGCACCCCTGGTCAGCGGGTGCCGCGTGCCCTGCCGGTAACCGACGTGATAGGTGGTCCAGGACGGCTCGACGACCGCCACCGCCTGCGCCTCGTCGCCCTCCGCGACGGTCAGATGTGCCGTCGCCCCAACGGTTTCCGCGAGTGAGCGCAGCACCGGCATGGCGGCGGCGCGCAGTTGCGGCGCCACTCGCGCGGCCAGGTTCAGCAGGCCGACACCGAGCCGCACCCGCGAGCCGTCGCGGCGCACCAGCCCGCGCGCCTGCAGCGGCACGAGCAGCCGGTACACGGCCGCGCGACTGGCCCCGATCGCGGTCGCCAGATCGCTCACGCTGGGTGCCTCGGACTCCGAGTCGGCGACCGCCTGCAACAGCGCGAGGCCCCGCTCCAGGGTGAGCGCGCTCTCCTTGCCGTCGGCCGGGTGGCGCGGCCCTTTGGCGGGTCCGCGGGCGGGCAGGGCAGCCGCCATGATCAGGTCACGACTACTCGGCCGGTGCGATCGTGCCGGCCACCTCGGCGAGCCCGACGACCGAAGCGTTCGCGCCCGGCGCGGTCGCGGTGATCACCACGCTGTCGCCGTCCTCCAGGAACGTGCGCTGGGTGCCGCCCACGTCGATCGGCTCCTTGCCGCCCCAGGACAGCTCCAGGAACGAGCCCCACTGCTGGCGCTCCGGGCCGGAGACCGTGCCGGAGCCGAACAGGTCGCCGGGGCGGACGGTGGCGCCGTTGACCGTCATGTGCGCGAGCTGCTGCGCACACGAGTACGACATCTCCTTGAACGGCGGTGTGGACACCAGCGCGCCGTTCCAGTGGACCTCCAGCCGCAGGTCCAGGCCGCACGGCTGCTTCTCCAGCAGGTAGTCCATCCGGGTGTGGCCGGGGTCGGGAACGTCCACCCTCGCGGCGTCGAACGCCTCCAACGGAGTCACCCACGCGGAGATCGAGGTGGCGAACGACTTGCCGAGGAACGGGCCGAGCGGCTGCGCCTCCCAGCCCTGGATGTCGCGCGCCGACCAGTCGTTGAGCAGCACCACACCGAACACGTGCTGGTCAGCGTCCGAAGTGGACACTCGGGAGGCGACCGGCCCGCCGCACACGAAACCGACCTCGGCCTCGATGTCCAGCCGCGCGCTCGGGCCGAACTTGGGGCCGTCGCTCCCCCGCCGCTGGCCGTGCGGGCGGCGAATCTCGGTACCGGACACGAAGACCGTGCCGGACCGCCCGTGGTACCCGACCGGCAGGTGGGTCCAGTTGGGCAGCAGCGGCTCGCCATCCGGGCGGAAGATCCGGCCGGCGTTCTCCGCGTGATAGCGCGAGGAGTAGAAGTCCACGTAGTCGCCGACCCGGAACGGCAGCACGGTGTCCACAGTGGACAGTGGAACGAGCGTGGCGCCGTCCGGTGCGGTGTCCGCGGTGACGATCTCGGTCAGCCGCGCGCGCAGCTCCGTCCATTGCGTGTGACCGGCGGCCAGCAGGGTGTCCAGCGAGTCGCCGGACACCAGCGCGGCCAACCGCTCACCGAGCGACGCGGCCAGCGGCGCCAGCGGCAGCGCGTGATCGCCGACGCGCACCGCGACCTCCTGCCGGCCGGCCGCGGTGATCACTCCGTAGGGCAGCGTTTGCGGCCCGAACGGTTTGGACGTGTCGAACTCGGGATCGTCGATCCAGCTCACAGCAGACCGAGCCCTTCCAGGTCGTCGACGGGCTCGCGCAGGGAGCACGAACCGTAGGAGGCGAACACGCCACGCACCGCCTTGGCGGCCGGGTCGGACATGGCCGCGGCCTCCTCGGCGAGCACCTTGCCGTCCTCGTTGCCCAGCGCCTCGCGCACGTCCCGGCCGGAGATCGCGCGGGCGGTGGCCACGAGCAGGTTGAGGAAACCGTGGTGGGTGAAGCCGGTCTCGGAGTCGGTGTGCCGCACGGCGTTGTGCAGGCCGGCGGTCGCCTTGAACGCCGCGGGGCCGTTGCTGCCGCCGCCGCTGATCACCGCGAGGAAGTCGGCGACCTCGTCGACCGACGGGAACGCCTCGTGGCTCACGCCGCCGCAGCGGATCTTGGGCACGCTGCCGTGCTCGACCACCCGGCGGATGCCCTCCAGCCACTCGGCGCCACCGCGCCGGGGCTCGACCACCCGGATGACGTCCTCCGGCACGAACTCCGACACCCGCTCAAGCCACACGTCGTCCACGTCGGCCGGCGCGGGCATCTCGACCATGCGCAGGGTCAACAGTTCGGTGCGCGACTCCACGATCGACAACGCCTTCGGGACGCCGCCGAGCCCGGTGTCGATCACCAGGGACAGCTCGACCGGTTCGGTCGGCCGAACCTTGATCAACTCGGTGATCAGCTCGGGCAGTCGCGAGGCGGTGCACAGGAACACACCGAGTACCGCGGCGTGTTGGCCGTCGCGTTCCGCCAGGTGGGTGCGGATGGCGTCCGGCATCGCGGCGTTGCCCGGCGGGAACAGCGCCGCGTCGTCGACTAGCCGTGCGAACAGTGGTGGGACGCCCCTTGGATCGGGGGGAGTGAGCTCTGCGGCGCTTGACACGGCTGACACGCTAGTAGCATACCGGCAGCCGAACAAAGATGTCCGATAGTCGGACACTCGTGAGGAGCACTGAGGGAGCAATGCCCTACTACCGCCGCGTCGGGGAGATCCCCCGGAAGAGGCACACGCAGTTCCGCTCACCGGCGGGTGCCCTGTACGCCGAGGAGCTGATGGGCGTCGAGGGTTTCTCCTCCGACTCCGCCCTGCTCTACCACCGCCACCTGCCGACGGCGATCGTGAACTCCGAGGTCATGGAGGACTTTCGCGGCGAGCTGGTGCCGAACCACCCGTTGAAGCCGCGCGCGTTCAAGACCCAGGACCTCACATGGACGTCACCCACTGAGGTGAATGGGGTAACCGGTCGGCGGACGCTGTTCGGGAACAACGACGTGGTGATCAGTTTCGCGGTCGCCACCACGCCCAGCCCGCTGTACCGCAACGCGGTCGGCGACGAGCTGATCTACGTGCAGTCCGGCAGCGGCACGTTCGAGACGATCTACGGCTCGCTGGCGGTTGGCGAGGGTGACTACATCGTGCTGCCGACGTCCACCACGTATCGCGTGGTGCCGACGTCGGAGGAGCTGCGGCTGTACGCGATGGAGGCGACCGGGCACATCGCGCCGCCCAAGCGGTACCTGTCGACCAAGGGCCAGTTCCTGGAGCACGCGCCGTACTGCGAGCGGGATCTTCGTGGGCCCGGGGAGCCGATGCTGGTCGATGACGAGGGTGACGTCGAGGTGATCGTGCGGCATCGCGCTGGTTTGACCAGGCTGACTTACGATCATCATCCGTTCGACGTGGTGGGCTGGGACGGGTGCCTGTATCCGTGGGTTTTCAATATTCACGACTTCGAGCCGATCACTGGGCGGATTCACCAGCCGCCGCCGGTGCACCAGACGTTCGAGGGGCCGAACTTCGTGGTCTGCTCGTTCTGTCCTCGTAAATTGGACTATCACCCGGAGGCTGTTCCCATTCCGTACAACCACGCGAATGTGGACTCTGACGAGTTGATGTTCTATGTGGCTGGGGAGTATGGGGCTCGGAAGGGTAGTGGGATCGATATCGGCTCTCTTTCGTTGCATCCTTCTGGGGTGACGCATGGGCCGGCTCCGGGGGCGGCTGAGGCGTCGCTCGGGGCGCAGGAGTCGAACGAGATGGCCGTCATGGTGGACACGTTCCGGCCGCTTCACCTGGGTGAGGCCGCTCTTGGGAGTGAGGACAAGCGGTACACGTGGTCGTGGGCTCGGCGCGGGCCGGACTGGGTGTAGTTCGCGAGTTCCGCGCTGTGCGTCGGTGTGTCCCGCGCTGTGCTTCGGCGTGGGGGTGGCTCTTGGGGTGTGGCGGCGCGGAATTGTGCGGGCCGATTCTCACAAGTCAAGGGCGCCTACGGCGTCGCTACGCGACTCGCTTCGCTCGCCCTGGACTTGTGAGCCTCGATCGGCCCTAAAAGGCTGGCGCTACGGGCAGGCTCCGCCTGCCTTTTGCCCGTACCGCGCCGCCACACCTTTCTGCTTTTGATTCACCCCATAGTGGTCGACCTTTTTCGGTAGAATCGAGGTATGAGGGGACAACAACTAATCGACGAGCTACGGGCTCGCGAAACCCACATTCGACAACTCGAATACGAGCGACTTCAACTCGTCCACGAAATCCATCAGCAAGGCATCGCAAAAGAAATGGGCGCCTACTCCACATCGTCATTCCTGCGCGACACCGTCCGGATCACACCCGCCGACGCACGACGACGCGTCGCGGACGCCAACGCGTTGTTCGGATCGACCACACTCACCGGACAACCCATCGAAGCACAGCTACCCGTCGCAGCGCAGGCACTCGCCGCTGGGGCGATCAGCCGCGACCACGTGCAGGTCGTGCGCACCACGATCGACACACTCCCCGACGAGCATCACGTCGACGTCGAGCAACTTCTCGTGGACGAAGCCGAACGCTTCGACCCCGTGAAACTC
>NZ_SGWQ01000002.1:0-155119 GCF_004216555.1 Herbihabitans rhizosphaerae
AACCAGACACCCCAGAATGATACTAACCAGACCACCCATACCAGTCAATTTAACGCGGCGTGTTCAACATTCCATGGAACCAACAAAGCTTAACTCAGTGGTATTGACCAGAATGGACCGACGCACACCACATCATCCACTGGCTCAACGGCGGAATCACCAGCGAAGAAACAATGGCACTACTCTGCCGATACCACCACACCGTCATCCACGAACAGGACTGGCGCATCGTCATGCGCGACGGATTCCCGTATTATATTCCACCGCGCTGGGTAGATCCCGACCAGAAACCCATCCGCAACACCACGCAGGACGTTGTTGCTTGACGCGCTCGGTTCCGCCATGATCGATTTGAACGTTTCGCCCGATTTTCGTTGCCGTGACAAGGAGTTCGCGTTCGGATGGTCTTCAAGAAGATGATGCAGAAGTTCGGCGTCGGCGGCCCGTCGGTCGACACCGTGCTGGACGACCCGCATTGTGTCCCGGGCGGCCGGCTGACCGGCGAGGTGCGGCTGGTCGGCGGCGAGGCCGACGCCGCGATCGAGCACATCGCGCTGTCGCTGACGGTCCAGGGCGGTCGCGGCGGCCGGTCGCAACTGGAGCTGCACCGCGTCGTGGTCGCCGAGGCGATGACGCTGGCGGCCAAGGAGCAGCGCGAGATCCGGTTCACCCTCGAGGTGCCGTGGGAGACCCCGGTGACCGAGGTGTCCGGCCAACAGCTCCCCGGGATGGAGCTGGGCCTGCGCACCGAGTTGTCCATCGCCAAGGCGGTGGACAAGGGCGACCTCGACCCGGTGTTCGTCGCGCCGCTGCCGTCCCAGGACGCGGTACTCGACGCGATCGGCGTGCTGGACTTCCAGTTCAACGGCGCCACCGTCATGCCGGGCAAGCAGACGCCCGTGCAGGCGATGGTGTTCTTCCCGCCGCCGAACCGCCCGGTGCCCGAGGTCATGCTGGTCATGATCGCGGGGGCGGACGGGCTCACGGTGATCATGGAGACCACGAACGGCGTGGGCATCGGGCACACCGACGCCGCGCACGACGAGGCCGTCGACTGGCCCGCGAAGATCACCGAATGGCTCGATCAGCTCGCCGCGAACCCGCACCTGGCGCACGGGTACGACGACGACGAGTACGGCGGCGGCCGGCGCGGACCGGGCATGGGCGGCATGGTCGCCGGCGCGGCCGGGGGTGTGGTCGGCGGCATGATGCTCGGCGAGATGCTCGACGGCGACGACGGCGGGTTCTTCTGATCCCGGCTTGACGAGGCCCCTATCCGGCTGCGGGGAGTGGACGTAGCCGGTGGGGGCCACGTAGCTTTGGGCACGGACAACCGCATATCGGGCCGGATGAACTGGAGCGGGAGAGCCCCCACGCAGAGTCACCTGTGATGGGGCACCGAAGGAGCAACCTCCCCCGGAATCTCTCAGGTACAGCTACCGCTTCGGTCAGGCCGCTCTGGAAAGCAGGCGCCACGCGCGCCTCACCCACGGTGCAAGTCGCTCGCGCAGATTCCTGGGCGACGGCGAAGCTCTCAGGTGCCCATGACAGAGAGGGGGAGTTCCACGCGGGACGACGGCGTCCCGTGGCGACCAAGGAGCTCCCATGACCACGGCACCACACATCGAATCGACGCTGCACGCGCCACTGTCCACTGTGGACCCAGAGGTGGCCGGCGCGGTGCGCGCCGAGCTCGTGCGCCAGCAGTCCACGCTGGAGATGATCGCCTCGGAGAACTTCGCGCCGGTGGCCGTGCTCGAGGCGCAGGGCTCCACGCTGACCAACAAGTACGCCGAGGGCCTGCCCGGACGGCGGTACTACGGCGGCTGCGAGCACGTCGACGTGATCGAGACGCTCGCCCGCGACCGGGTGAAGGCGCTGTTCGGCGCCGAGCACGCCAACGTCCAGCCGCACTCCGGCGCGTCGGCCAACGCCGCCGCCATGTTCGCGCTGCTGCAGCCCGGTGACACGATCCTCGGCCTGGACCTGGCGCACGGCGGGCACCTCACGCACGGCATGCGGATCAACTTCTCCGGCAAGCTCTACAACGTCGTGCCCTACCGCGTGCACGACGAGACCGGCATCGTGGACATGGCCGAGGTGGAGCGCCTGACGCTGGAGCACCGACCCAAGCTGATCATCGCCGGCTGGTCCGCTTACCCGCGTCAGCTCGACTTCGCCGAGTTCCGCCGGATCGCCGACCTCGTCGGGGCGTACCTGATGGTGGACATGGCGCACTTCGCCGGCCTGGTCGCCGCTGGGCTGCACCCGAACCCGGTGCCGCACGCCGACGTGGTCACCACGACGACGCACAAGACGCTCGGCGGGCCGCGCGGGGGAGTGATCCTGTGCCGCTCCGAGCTGGCCAAGAAGATCAACTCGGCGGTGTTCCCCGGCCAGCAGGGCGGTCCGCTGGAGCACGTGATCGCGGCCAAGGCGGTGGCGTTCAAGATCGCCGCCGGCGAGGAGTTCCGCGAGCGGGCCGAGCGCACCGTGGCCGGCGCCCGCACGCTGGCCGCCCGGCTGGCCGAACAGGACTGCCGCGAGGCGGGCGTGAAGGTGCTCACCGGAGGCACCGACGTGCACCTCGTACTCGTCGACCTTGTCGAGTCCACATTGGACGGTCAGCAGGCCGAGGACAGGTTGCATACCATCGGGATCACGGTCAACCGCAACGCCGTACCGAACGACCCTCGCCCGCCGATGGTCACCTCGGGGCTGCGCATCGGCACCCCGGCGCTGGCCACCCGCGGCTTCCGCGAGGCCGACTTCACGGAGGTCGCCGACGTGATCGCCGAAGCGCTGATCTCGGACTTCGACGAGCAGGTCCAGCAGCGGCTGAGTGCGCGGGTGAGCCGGCTGGCCGACGAGCACCCGCTCTACCCGGACTTGTGAGGACCTGACCGTGGCGATCAGCGTGTTCGACCTGTTCAGTATCGGCATCGGCCCGTCCAGCTCACACACCGTCGGGCCGATGCGGGCGGCGCGGATGTTCACCGACACGTTGGCCGAGCAGGGGCTGCTGGAGCGCACCGCGCACGTGCACGTCGAGCTGTTCGGCTCGCTCGGCGCGACCGGCCACGGGCACGGCAGCGACAAGGCCGTGCTGCTGGGCCTGGAGGGGGAGCGGCCCGAGGACGTGGACACCGACTCGGTGCCGGTCCGGGTGGCCGCGATCAAGGAGCACAAGCGGCTGCGGCTGGCCGGCGCGCACGAGATCAACTTCGACGTGGACACCGATCTCGTGATGCACCGGCGCAAGACGCTTCCGTTGCACCCCAACGGAATGACCTATCTCGCGCGGGACACCCGCGGGAGGTTGCTCGGCGAGCACACGTACTACTCGGTCGGCGGCGGGTTCGTCGTGCGGCCACCGGAGGACGGCTCCGACGAGGGGCCGACGATCACCGAGGACACCACGGCGCTGGAGTACCCGTTCCGCACCGGGATGGAACTGCTCGCGCACTGCGCGGAGACCGGGCTCTCGATCGCGGCGATCATGCGGCGCAACGAGCTGGCCTGGCGTACCGAGGAGGAGATCAACTCCGGCCTGCTGAACATCTGGCGGGTCATGCGGGCGTGTGTCGCGCGCGGTTGTGAGACCGACGGTGTGCTGCCCGGTGGGCTGAAGGTTCCCAGACGTGCCAACGCGTTGTACGAGAAACTGTCCACAGAGGACAGTTCGCGGGACCCGCTGTACGTGATGGACTGGGTGACCCTGTTCGCGCTCGCGGTCAACGAGGAGAACGCCTCCGGCGGCCGGGTGGTCACCGCTCCGACCAACGGTGCGGCCGGCATCATCCCCGCGGTGCTGCACTACTACGAGCGATTCGTGCACGACGCCAGTGACGACGGGGTGGTCGACTTCCTGCTGACCGCCGGCGCGATCGGCGTGATCCTCAAGGAGACGGGCTCGATCTCCGGCGCGGAGGTCGGCTGCCAGGGTGAGGTCGGCTCGGCGTGCGCGATGGCGGCGGCCGGCCTGGTCGCCGTGCGCGGCGGCTCGCCGGCGCAGATCGAGAACGCCGCCGAGATCGGGCTGGAGCACCACCTCGGGCTGACCTGCGACCCGGTCGGCGGGCTGGTGCAGATCCCGTGCATCGAGCGCAACGCGGTCGGCTCGACCAAGGCCATCCACGCCGCGCGCACCGCCCTGCGCGGCGACGGCACGCACATCGTGAGCCTGGACAAGGCGATCAAGACGATGCGGGAGACCGGCGCGGACATGCACACCAAGTACAAGGAGACCGCGCGCGGTGGGCTCGCGCTGAACGTCATCGAGTGCTAACAGCGCTGTGACCTGGTGTTGTGCGAGATACCCCAGGTTGCCCCTACGGTGGGTAGGCAAGAGTGACCGACGAATGGAGGACACATGCTTGCCGTGACCCAGGCGGCCGCGGACGCGATCACGTCGCTGACGGCCGGAGACGGCGAGGCCGGCAACGGCGGACTACGGTTCAGCGTGCACGAGGAGCACGAGGCCGGGGCGTCGCTGGCGATGGAGGTGGCGAACGCTCCGCAGGAGGGTGACGCGGTGGTCACCGCCGAACCCAACGCGAACGTCTACCTCGAGCCCAAGGCGGCGGCCTACCTCGAGGACAAGCTCCTCGACGTGCAGCCCGACGACCAGGGCCAGCTGAGCTTTTCCTTGCGGGACAACAAGGTCTAAACGTCCGGCTCGCCGATGGTCACGCCGGCCACGCAGACCGGCGGACCGGGTTGGGCTCTGCTCACGTCGACGCTCTGCGCCGAACCGTCGGCGTGGTCGAGCACCAGGTACAGCTCCTGCAGGCCGGGCTTGAAGTCGACCTTGGTCGATTGCCCGCCGACGGTGATCGTGCCGGCTCCGGCGCGCGCGGTGTAGTACTCGAGCTTGAGCACCTGGCGGGCGATGATCGGCCCGTTGAGCTGGATGCCGGTGATCTGCTCGTTGACCGACCAGCCGCAGTCCGGCACCGGCCCGCGCGCGCCGGTGACCGTGTTGGTCAGCGAGGTCAACGGGCGCGGCGTGCCGTTGTCGTCGAGCAGGTACAGCGCGTCGGTCGGGCGGTTGAACCGCGGCGGGCCGGGCAGCAGACCGATCACGCGTGACGGCCGGGCGTTGGGCCCGAACCAGGAGATCATCACGTCTTCGGGCACCGACCGGTCGTAGATCACGATGCCCGGATCGTCGATGAGGGCCGCGCGGGCGTTCGCGACGTACTCGCGCGCGCTGCCGAACCGCAGCGCGGGGGCGAGGCGCAGGAAGCTGCTCATCGCCCCGGCCGCGAGTGCGGCGACCACGGCGGCGACCAGAAGCCGCGCCGGCAACGGGAGCCCGTGCCGGCGGGGTGGCGCCTGTTCGGACGTCGACGGCCGCAGAAAGGCGATCGCCGCGCACAGGGCGGCGACCGGCACGATGTCGGCGACGTACCGGCCGTCGGTGCCGATCACCGGGCCGACCAGGTGCAGGCGTGCCACCGCGACCAGTGCCACACCGACGGCCACGTAGCCGGCGAGCAGTAACCAAGCGAGCGCGGCCCGTCCCCGCCCGACGACGAGCCCGCCCACGATCAGCCCGACGCTGGCCACGATCGTGACCACCTGCCACGCCGTCGCCGGTGGCAGCACTCCGGCCGAACCGCCGGCCGCCGGGTGCAGATCGGTGCCGTACAGGCCGGGCAGCAGCGTGTCCAACACCATGCGCTTGACCAGTTCGAGCCGCCCGCCGATGTCGTTGCCGGCCCGCTGCCCCTCGGTGAGCCCCAGGTAGAGGCCGGCATACGCGCCGATCAGCACGCCGTACCCAAGCCACAGCCGCCAGTACTGCCGCACCGTCCAGAGCAGCCGCGCACGGCCGTGCGGCGCCAGCGCCGTGGTGATGCCGAACATCAGCACGGGGATCAGCACAGCCTTCTCGTAAAACGCGAGCCCGACGAGCACCCACACGGCGGCCACGATCGCCTGCCGACGCTCGCCGGTCTGCACATGGCGGGTGTGCGCCAGTAGTGCGCCGACCATCGCGAGTAGATACGGGACGAACTGTGCCGCATACGCCCACCAGAGCGTGGTGAACAAGATCAGCGGCGAGAACGTGACCGCCGCGAACGGAACCAGGATCGCCGGCCGGGCGGTGAACAGCCGGACGAGCAGCCGCCACAGCAAGATTGAGGTGGCCGCCTGCATGATCAGGATCGGCAGGACGGCGGCCGGGTAGCTGAGCGGCGCGAGCCAGGTCACCACCCAGGCCAGGGCGAACAAGCCTGGAGCGAGGTGCCCGTTGTAATCCTGGAAGAGATAGCCGAAATCGACCGGATTCCCGCGCTCCGCGAGGAAGGTGATGAGGAAGTCGTCGTGCGCGAAGTACCCCCGCATGGCGGCCCACGCGTGCGCGGCGAACGGGATCGTGCCCACGACGATGGCGATCGCGGTCAGCGGCGCCATCGGCCGGCTCGTCGTCGAAGCCCGCCGAGGTGGCCGCTCGTGGACCCTAGTCGGGGCGTCGAGGCTCACCCAAGCTCCTGGAACCGTTTGCGCTGGTACGTCGATCACTTGTTCGCGCCGTGCACCTGGGTGTTACACCGGAGCCTCGCCCACCCGCGCACCGCCACCGGCGGATCGCGTAAAGTTCTCTCCCGTCGCCCCCGTAGCCCA
Source organism: Herbihabitans rhizosphaerae (assembly GCF_004216555.1). Lineage (GTDB taxonomy): Bacteria > Actinomycetota > Actinomycetes > Mycobacteriales > Pseudonocardiaceae > Herbihabitans > Herbihabitans rhizosphaerae. The sequence goes on from NZ_SGWQ01000002.1 coordinate 6,634, forward strand.
ATCGGCAGAGGCAACGGATTCAAAACCCGTCCAGTGTGAGTTCGACTCTCACCGGGGGCACTTACAGCATCCGCGCGAACGGTGGCCGGCGACAGGTCAGCCAGAAGGATCCACCTCGGCGGGGTCGACGACGGCGCCTGCGGCCAGCACACCATCGCGAGTCGTCCACATAACTGCTCGTGATCAACTGGTGGCCGCACCCGTCTCCACGGTCCTCAGTCGAGACAACACCAAGATCCTGATGTATTCTTTCCTGGTGAGTTACACTACCTGACGCGACGATAGTCGAGAGTTTGCGATGGCCGAAAGCGCAGTCCCGAACTCAGGTAAATCGGATGGTCGCCCGACTGCGTTCACATCGAAGCCTTCGGCAACAATGCCGAAATGGCGCCACCCGGTTCGGCGAATCGGATTCGAGTTCTACCTCAGCTGGCGCTTTCTGCAATCTAATTACCCGCCTGCGGTTCTCTTTTCGCTGATTCTCACCCTCGGTGCCTGGCATATATCAGACGCGTCGTTCGAACGTCTCCTGCTCGCTCTCGTGACATCGCTGTCGTACAGCTGGCTTTTCCTCTACGTTCACGAACTGCCGAACCAAATCGTGGGAGCCGCCGAAGACGCCGTCAACAAACCGAACCGGCCGATTCCGTCAGGACTGTGCACGCCACAGCAAGCGCAGCGACGGTGGTATCCGGTTGTCGGCATGTATTTGGCAGTGGCGACGTTCCTCGGCGTGCTGCCGTGGGCAATCTGCTGGATTGCCGTGGTTTACTTGTACCACTACACCGGTTGGCATCGCCACTGGGTGATAAAGGCTCTCGAACCCCCTGCCGGAGCAGCTGTGTTGACAGCTGGATCATGGTCAGCGGCGACCGGGCAGATCACATCGATCGCCTGGACATGGATACTCGCATACTTCCTGTTCTGGAGCGGCGCCTGCGTCCTGCAGGATCAGCGAGACGTCGCTGGCGACGAACTCGCCGGTCGCCGAACGCTACCCATGGTCATCGGAGACCGCGCCAGTCGAATCGCCGGTGCCGCATTCCTCGGCGTCCTGCCCGCAACGCTGGTGGCCCCGATGACAATCTGGGCGCCGAAGACCCTCGCCGTGTTCATACTCGACGTCACGTACACCACGATCTGCTGGCTGCTGGCTTGGCGACTGCTCAAGCGCCGCGATCGAATTTCGGATGATCTGACCTACCGGGTCTACGCCGCCTTGTCCTGCGCTCTCGCCGCCAGCCCACTCCTACTCTGACTGCGACGGGTTGGCGCCGGCACAGCCGCTGCAATTCTTATCGCGAACGCTTTGGTGCTCGGTGGCGCACCGAAATTGAGGTCACCCGAACCGCATGGTTACCGGCGAACGTTCCACAACGGAAGGCCGTGCATCGCGGTGATCACCGCGCGCTCCAGCGCGAGTGCGTTGGCGCGGTCTCCCGTACTGGTCCACCGGACGTACAAGTCCAGGTGATCAATAGCCGCGCGTGCCCACTGTTTCGCGCTGTGCACTTCGCCGGACTCCAAGAGAGCCAGCCGTTCGCGAACCCATTTTGGGTCGGCCAGCGCGCGGTTGAACGCGGCTTCGCCGAGTCCGCTTACGGCTGCCTTGCCCGAGGAGTAAATGTAGAGCCGCCCGCGAATGCCCTTGCCTTTGCGTTTGCCGGCCATTCCGACATACACGATCGGGCCGTCTGATCCGGTGCGTGCCATATAGACACCCGGCGCACGTGTCGCCTCTAAACACGCCTGGTCGAATGGGCACCACGCCGACCATTCGGCCATCGCGTCGATGTCAGCGGTCATCGGGGAATTCTAGCGTCGTCACGACTTGATCGACTGAGCGCAGCGAGCGCGACGCCAATATTGATGTCGGGGAACGGCTCGCTTTCGATCTCCTCGCGCCACGCGGCGAGGACGGTGACCAGCTCACACCACGTGACCACGGCGCATCCCTCTACCTCGATTGGACCCGGGCGACGCCTCGATGCCGGTGACGTCGCCCACGTCGAGCCCAGCCAGTTCCCCGGCGCGCGGACCCGTGTACGCCACAAATTCCACCATCAGCCCGTAAACCGGGTAGGTCTCCGCGATCGTGTGTGCCCCGAGAGAGGGGCATCGCACCGCTGATTGAGCGGTCGAAAGATCAGCGTCTTGTGTTCGTGGGTAACGGGCTTGTCGATGGCGCCGAGCGAGTGCAGGTCGATGACTACCTCGTTGAACGTTCGTACACCTGTGTGGTGTGCCCCGCGCAGCCGGCACGTTGGAGTACTTAGCCTCCACCTTGCGTCGGGCCGAACCATCCATCGGGCAATTTGGCGACAGTCGATTTCGCGACGCTGCAGGTACGACTTGATCGCCGACCCCCTGGGCGCTGTCATGTCCAGGTCGGAGGAGGCCGAATCTCAAGGACCGAGGCGGACGACGCTCAGAATCCGCGGATCGGGTCCCGGCGCAGACGTTCGCACAATTGCGTCGGCAGCACACGGTGCTCCCAGAGGATGCGGGCAATATCAGCATGGAGGACCTCGCCCGACGCCCCGGTGGCCGTGCCGCGCAGCTGTTTCCATGCCCGCACCGTGTCGTGCGCGATGTCCAGCATGAGCTTCGGAGAACCCGCCGATCTCCGGCATCGGCAACGCACCGCAACCCGTCCAACGCGACTACAACCTCGCCGTCACCCACTAGCCACGCCGTCGGTGAACCCGCGTCCCGCACACCACACCAGGTGCGCGGGACGCACCCGCTGGAGATACAAGGCCAGCACGATGACCACCTGGTGCTGCACGGGCGGTCAGAGTGGGGCGATCATGGCGACCATGACGGGATCGCTGCCGGCAGTGATCACGGACGTAGATGCCAGGTGGCGATCAGTTGCCGAGCCTCGGCCAGAGAGCTCCGCACGACCGACTGATCGAGGTTGAAGGCCGTCGCGACATCCTCAAGCGTCACCGAGCCCGATTCGGCGAGACGATCCAGCACCTCCAGGAGGGCCCGCTGCCGAAGGTCGCGCGGCTGCGCCGGTGGCGGTTCGGGTGTGGGCATCGGCCGTGCGGCCCGCATCTCCTCCGGCGTCCAGCGCCGTGTCGCCGGCGTCCCGGGGTGCGCGCGAAAGCCCCCTGCGACGGGCTCGTCGTCGTTCATATCAACATAGAGTAGTCGCTGACTAGGAAAGTCAAGGGCTGAATGGGCCTCAGCCGGGGGGTGGGTGGCCTCCACGTCACGTCGCGAAGTCTTTACCTGGCGAGCTGTTCGATCACCCGATCGGCGGTAGGTGCGGGTCCCGACCGCCATTACTCTTTTGATCTGCACTGGGGTTTCGGGGGCCCATTCGTGCATTTCTGTTGAACGTCATGGGGAGTCTATGTGGATACGAGATCGAGATTAGCGAGATGTGTTGCACGGGCGTTGGTGGCGGCGACGATACTCGCGGCGGCCTTGTCAGCAACGGAATTAGCAAACGTCGATATAAACGATCAGAAGCGTTCCCAATCCGGATGGAGTATCACCGAAGCCGCGACTACGGTCAGAGCTGACGGCGCAGAAAAGAGTAAAGCACTTCGCAAAGTGTGGACGCCGGACCGCATGAGAAAGGCGAGACCGCTGCCCACCCCGGTGATCACGGCGCCTGACCTTGCTCGCGAGCCGGAAAGACTACGAACTGGAGGCGGCGAGCATCCCGCCGATACCGCCGAGTGCGGGCGTTCTACCGGTAGGTCCCGCCGCGGTGTACGACTCCGACGCTCCAACGGTGGGAAAGCTCTTCTTTCTGGATGCGACAACCAACATCGACTACCGCTGCTCCGCATCCGTGGTGGTCGCACCGAACAAGAGAACGGTACTGACGGCGGCACATTGCCTGTTCGACCCATCTCGACAGGTCGGGTACGTCGATCACTTCTTCGCCCCAGCCTACGTCGACGGTAATGCACCGTACGGCGTCTGGGACATGGCCGAGTACATTGTTCACGACAAATGGGTCAACGAGGGAAAGCTTCACTTCGACTACGGTTTCATGCGGATGACCCGAGACGACGGCGTACACATTCAAGACGTGGTCGGAGCGCTCGGTTTCGCATGGAATCAAACGAACGGGTTCATCGATGCGATGGGCTACCCAGCGAATCCACCATACGACGGAGAAAGGCAGAAACGCGACTTCACTAACAGCACCATTGTCGACTTCGCGAACGACGGCGGTGGAGTGCTGGAGGGTTGGTTCGACGAGATCATCAGCGACTTTGGAGGCGGATCGAGTGGCGGACCATTCGTCCGAGACTACAATCCACAGAATCGACTGGGCTTCGCCCGGGGCGTCAACTCGTTCAGGATCCCCGACCGGCCATACGTGTATTCGGCGTACTTCGACGGTGATGCGAAAGTCGGTAAGGACTTCGCGGGCGAGAGCGGCACCGGAACGCAAACTCTGCGAGCATCCCGATGGGCTCCAGAAGGTGTCGGACCGCTCACAACGAGAGCCACGACGCCTGGGACGACATGGTGTCCGTAACCTTGGATCTGGGTAGCGTTGCACTTGTCGCCGCACCCTTGGAACCGGTGCCACAGCCGGCCCTGGACGATCCCACGATCAGCCTCATCGTTCTCGGGTTCCTGGTCGTGCTGAACGCGGCGGTCAAACCTGGCCGAACCGCTCGTGCCACCGCTGGAGTTCCTTGCCCCTGCGGCCGAGCCGGTGGCGATCGCGGTGGTGACGCTGCTGCTGGCGTTCATCACTCTCGTATTCGGTGAGCTGGCGCCCAAACGGCTGGCCATGCAGCACGCGCTGCGCTGGGCGCTGGTCGTGGCCTGACCGCTGGACTGGCTGGCGACGGTCTCCCGGCCCGCCGTGTGGCTACTCAGCAAAGCCACCGACCTGACCGTCCGCGCGTTCGGTGGCAATCCTTACGCCGCGAAGGAAGAGTTGTCTGCGTTGCCTTGGCCGCTTGGACCTACGGCGGCGACTCATGGTTGTGATCCTAGTGACTAGACGGTCACTCTGCGGCCGCTTCGCCTCAGATGAGGAAGAGAGGGCTGTTGCGGGCGGAGCGACGCGCGCTCTTCGCCTGTACCCGAACTCCGTCCGGCCTGAGTTTGAGATTGACTCCTCTGGGTTCAGGTGTCGGCTGCGGTGAGCAGGTCGGTGAAGGTGTCGATGAGGGGCGCGTTGGGGTGAGTGTTGAGGCGGTCGAATTGGTCGGCGTCGCTGCTGTGGAACCACCAGTGGCCGCTGTGGTCGATCGTGAAGGCGAAGGCGGCGTAGGTCAGGCCGAGGTGGTTCATGTAGCGGCGCAGTGCTCTTTCCACCGATGGGGGCGTGACGATCCACTCGTGGCTCGCGAGGGTGAAGGTGTGGTCGCCGATCGCGATGATGTGCGCTTCGTGGGCCGTCTCGACGGGGTCTTGGAATTCGGTGAGGGTTGAGGACACCTGGTCGAGGTCATGTGTCCCGTTGGTGAACCAGCGAGCCGCTTCGGGGGAGTTGGTGACGAGGGTGGCGGGGACCTGGAGGCCGGAGCCGACCGCGGTCGCGAGTTGCAACGGTCTGGACGCGGCGTCGGCGGCGCGAATGGGGTGGTTGACCCAGAGGACGTGATCCAGTGCGGCGAGCACTCCGTTGAACGAGAGTTCGGCTGATACGGGGAGAATGGTGCGTTCTCGGCACCAGATGGACCGGATGTCTTGCAGCACAACGGATTGCCCCGCCGTGCACAGCCAGCCGGACCATGCCGCGTCACTCAGTTCAGCGTCGAGCACGAGCTGATCGGGGAACCAGTTCGGGTCGGCCAGGAATACCGGGACGTCGCGCCGGCGGAGTTCATGAACCACAGCGTCGATCGTGGCGTCGGCGCGTTCGGCGAAGATGACGACGGTCATCGCCGCGGCACCCGATTCGACGCAAGCCGGCACAGAGCCGCACGACCGGTGGCGGTCGTTTCCAGGCGCTCCAAGGGCTCGTCGAGTGCGCACTTCGTGATCATGAGCAGGCCGTCGCCGATCAGGGTGTCGGCGGCGATCGCGAGGTGCGCGGGCAGTCGTCGTCGGGTGTCGGCGATCAGATCGCCGGTGCGCACCAGATCACCTTGGGCCGCGCGTTTCAGCGTCGAGCAACGGCTGGTCGTCAGGGCGGCGACATCGCGCAGGTCGACGTCGGGCGGATTCGCGTAGTCCTCGAGGCGCCGGCGCATCGGGTTCTCCTGGTTCGGATTGAGGCCGGGAGCCGCACGGCTGGGGCGGGAGGCGGGTGGCACCGTGCGGCTCCCGGGCGGACGCGGGTATGCGGTGGACAAGCTCTGGAACCCCACCGCGCGCTCCCCGCGCCCGCTTCGGGAATCACGCGGCACTCGGGAGCGCATCCGAGCCCGGCGGTGTGCGCCGGTCGCCGCGTGACGGTGGACGCCCAGCGGGCAGCGCCGCGTCGGGGGAACGACGCTGCTCGCCGGGCAGACAAGGGGCGGCTGGCTCGTCGGCTTCGCGGCACCGACGGACGCGCTGTCGCTCGATGACGAGCGACCCGACGAGCAGTGCCGCGGGCCCGCCGACCACCAACACAGCCATCAGGCCGAGGGATTGGAACCAGGTCATGGCCTGCGTCCTTCCGTGTGGCCCGATGGTCTAGAGTGGAACTTCCAGGTTCTACTGAGAACCTTACTTTGGAACTTCTACTTTGCAACTCCACGGACGGGTGACATTCGTTGCCGCGCTCTGTGACGGGCGACCAAGATGGGCGTCCCCACCCCGGCAGGAGGAACGTCGTGGACTCACCGACGCTGCAGCGTCGCCGGCTCGCCAAGGCACTCAAGCGCGCTCGCGAGGCGGCGGGCATGACACAGGAGCAAGCGGGCAAGGCCATCGACGGCGCGAAGAGCAAGATCAGCCGGGTCGAGGCGGCGCAGAGCGGGTTTCGGGTGACCGACCTGAACGTGCTCATCGAGCTGTACGGCGTGGACGAGGTGACTGCAGCGCGTATGCGGGAGCTTGCCCGCGCCGGTCGCCGACGCGGTCGGTGGAGCGCCTATCGCAATGTCACGCCGGACTGGTTCACGGACTACCTTGATCTTGAGGATGACGCCTCAACCATCCGCTGGTACAAGCCCGAGGTCGTCCCTGGAGTTCTGCAGACCGAGGCGTACATCCGCGCGGTGTTCACAACGGCGGCGCCGCGGCGGGCTGACGACGAGGTCGAGCGTCTCGTTCGGGTAAGGCTTGAACGCCAGGCGGTGCTCGACCGCAGGAGAACCCAATCGCACTTCATTCTGAGTGAGTCCGTGCTGCGGCGTGTCGTGGGCAATCCCACCCTGATGGCCAACCAGGCGCTGCACATCGCTGAGATCGCGGAATACAGCAATGTCGACGTGCAGATCTTGCCGTTCAACGCCCAGACCTACTGCCCGGCGAGCGTCGTGTTCACCATGCTGCGGTTTGACGACAACCCAAGTACCGACGTGGTGTACCTGGAGGACTACACCGACGCCGACTACCTCGACGACGAGGCGCCGGTCCGCGCATACACTGACCTGTGGAACCGCTTGTCGGCGGCCGCGCTTGGTCAGGTCGAGTCCCAGGAACTGCTCAGGGAGATCGCCGGCGAGCACAAGCATCCCAAGCCGAAGTGAGCCGACAGCGATGAACACCCCGGATCTCTCCCGCTTCGCCTGGCGGAAGAGCAGTTACAGCAGCGACAACGGCGGCGCGTGTGTCGAGATCGGCCTGCCGCCCGAAGCGTGGCGCAAGAGCAGCTACAGCGAGGACAACGGCGGTGACTGCGTCGAGGTGGCCGCACTCGCCGACGCGGCCGCGATCCGCGACTCGAAGAATCCGGACGGCGGCGCGCTCATGTTGAGCGGCGCCGTCTGGAACGCATTCCGGACCGCGATCCGCGCCTGACACGATCAACATGAACGAGGGCGGCTCATCGAGCCGCCCTCGTTTGTCTGCGGCCGAATGGCTTCGCGTTCGTAAGGCGCCAGGGGTACGCGGACGTGAATTGACCGAACTGGCCGCTCGGCTCTATCCGGAATCGCAGCGCGCTCCTGGTGGCCACGTGTTGGCCGGCCCGGGTTGGCTGTTGGACGAACCGGTCGAACTCGACTCGGTTCGCTTGATCTGGTCCGACATCGAGGACCCTGTTCCCAGTCTCGGGCCAGTTGATCACGTGCTGCCCTTGACCGACCGGGGCGAGCGGTATGCCGACTACAGCAGAGCTGTGCGCGACCTGGTGCGTCCTCGGCTGTTGGAGAACCGGTTGAGCTACCGGCTCCTGGATGTCCAGAGCCACAACGGTTTGGCGCTGACCTTCGGGACGACGACGTTCTTCGAGGTGTTCAACGTCAAGCAGATGATCGCGCACGAGTTCAAGGCCGAGTGGCTGTCGTCAGACGGCTCGGTACCGTCCTGGGATTCCCTGCCACTCCGGTCCGCCCTCGGCGATCCGTTCGACCCTCGGCGACTGTTGATGTCCCCTGGTGTCAGCACGCTGACCATCCGGCGGGACAAGGCCGGCGAGCACCGGTTCGTGCTGCACGAACGGGACAGTGCGAAAGTCGCTGACGGGGGCGGCCTGTGCCACGTGATGCCAGCGGGCGAATTCCAGCCGTCCTCCGTCGCGCCGGCCGACGTGGCCAACGATTTCTCCCTGTGGCGGAACATCATGCGAGAGTTCTCAGAGGAATTCCTCGGAAACTCTGAGCATGACGAACCTTTTCGTTCGTTCGAGCGTGCACGCGCGGAGGGCCGGTTCCGACTGTGGCACTACGGCCTGGCGCTCGAACCTCTGGAACTCGGCGCGGTCCAACTGACCGTGGCTGTCATCGACGACGACGTATTCGACCGGCTGTTCGCTCACATGGTGACAACCAATGACGAAGGCCGGGTGGTCGGCGCGGGCGGCAGGACCGACATGCCTTTCACCGAGGAGGCGATCAGTCGCCTTGATCCAAGGCTGTCCGCGAGTGCGTTGACCCTTCTTCGGCTGGCTTGGCGCGACCGGAAACGATTGCTGCCGCCGGCCGGGTGAATCACTTGTAATGACAATTGCGCGTCGAGCGATGACCGGCCGTATGCGGACCGTGCTCGCGGAGGTGGCGGTGGATCGGTGGGCGGCTCCGACGACGCATCAGCTGCGGATCTTCTTGGTGCTCGCCGACGAGCTGCATTTCGGCCGCGCCGCCGCCCTCATGTTCATGACCCAACCAGCCCTCAGCCGTCAGTTCGACGCGCTGGAGCGACGCCTTGGCGTCCAACTCATCGCGCGCACCAACCGCTCCGCCGAACTCACCCCGGCCGGACAAGCCATCTTGCCGGAGGCCCGTGCCGTGGTCGACGCGATGCGCGGTTTGCGGCGCGTGACGCGGGGACATCTCAGGGCGGTCGCCGGACACCTGGTCATCGGTACCGCCGAGGCCTCAATGCCCTACACCCAGGCCATTCTGGACGAACTCCGACGCGGCCATCCCGACCTCACCTTCGAGGTGCGGCCGCTGGACCTGGTCGAGCAGTACGAAAGCCTGCTCGCCGATGAGGTCGACGCGGTCTTCTGCCGGCCGCCCGTGCCCGAGGGAATCGCGACGATTCAACTGGCCACCGAGCCTCGGGTGGTGTGTCTGTCCGCCGACGATCCGCTCGCCGAGTTGCCCGAGATCCGGCTGGCGCGGTTGCGCGACCACCCTGTCGTCTCCTACCCGTCCGAATGCCCGCAGGTCTGGCGCGACTTCTGGACCGTGGCCGTCCGTCCCGACGACACCGCCGTCGGCAGTGGGCCTGTGGTTCGCGACGTCGAGACCCTGCTGACCACGGTCGCACTCGGCGAAGCCATCGCATTCCTTCCCGCGGTGGCACGCCGATTCCTTCCCCGTCCCGGCATCGCTTTTCTCGACGTGATCGACCTCTCGCCGTGCCTGTCCGCACTGGCCTGGCACGCGGCGAACGGTGACCGCCCCACCATCACGGCGCTTCGCAGAGCTGCGGAGACCGCGCGTAACCGATAGACCGCCGAACGCGCGGCAGAAGCGGCCTGCCCGCGCGACCCGAGGGCCGTGCGGGCAGGCGTGCGCAAGCGGACTGGTTATCCGTGCCTGATCCGGAAGGATTCGATGCGGTCGTTCATCTTCGATCCGACCCACCCTTGGAGCAGGCAGTTGCAGGCCTTGTACGCCGACCACGTCTGGTTGTCGCCCTGTGCGAGCGCCAGGTCGTATCCGGTAACGACGTTACAGCCGTTGAGCGAATTGAATCCAGATACGTTGTTGGCCCAATCATCATAGATATTGATCCGGTACCCGACCGCGTCGCATCCGCCATAGTTGCCATGGATTCTGGTCAGCTTGGGAGGATTGTTATTGGCATTCCAGAACCACTCCATGAGCAATGTCTCGCCCGCGATGCCTGCTTGCCGCGTCGCGACCGACATGTCGTCGGAACATGTTCGCGACAAGATTGGCGAAGTCTGATCGGCCGGAGCCTTGCCGACGACCACAACGCAGTAGGCTCCGCTACCCGTGGAGGGTTTCATCGCTGACGCGGCGGTCGGCGCCACAGTCATGGCGAACATCACACAAAATACAGCGAACAGCGTCTTGACGGTGTTCCTTGGCGTCAACTTGAACTCCAGGTCGAATGATAATAATGCCTCAACGGGTGACGGAGCTGATTGTTGCCACACCGAACCGTCAATGCAATGAACGATATACAGTCGTATATGGTCCGGCGATGGGCGAGACTCGGGCCGAACCGAACCACGCGGTGTGCCTCGGTAAGAACGCGACGCGGCGGCTTCCTGACATCGCCTGAGGAAAGTTCAGGCATACGGTTCTGGATATGGGTGATCTTCAGTTCGCTCGCTGGTTTGCCGCAGGGGAGAAACCTACTGCGGCCGGTTGTTCTCACTGCCCCGGTCACCAGCGTGCCGCACCAGTGTGATCGACCTGAATTTTCGCAATGACAATCCCACCGCCGTGGCGATCCAGACCATTTGGACGCCCGCCACGATCACGGTGAAGCTGTGGGGGACGAAGCGCTACACGGTCGAATTCGTCAACGGCGGCCGCTACGGCTCCACGGGTGCGCCGACAACGGTCAAATCTCCGGGCGATTCGTGTCGCACCAGCAAGGGGCAGTCCGGATTCAGCACCTCGGATACCCAGATCGTCGGTGATCTGGCCGGAAAGGAAATCCGCCGAACGCCTCGGACAGTGGTGTACAACTCGGTGCCGGCGATTCGCTGCGAAGTCAAGCCCGCACCTCCGAGCGCACCGCCGCCCGCCTGACCGATCAGCCGGCGGGTCCGTCGAGGCTGGAGCGGTGCAGGCGGAGGAACTCCAGGTGGCGTTCGTACTGGTCGAGGATGTCGCCGATGAGTTGGTCCTTGGTGTAGCCGAGCACGTCGTAGCCCTGCCCGCCGTCGGTCAGGTACACGTCCATCCGGAAGTACGTGCGGCCGCTTCCCTTGGTGGCAAAGGATGGCCGCCCGGTCTCGTGCGCGCGGAAGTGGTAGCGGAAGGTCTCCTCGTCGCCGTGCGGCACCGCCAGTTCCAGCCGCGGCAGGCCCTCGGCCGTGCTCTCCTCGACGGACGCCTCCGAGCCCTGCGCGCGCAGTTCGTCGGCCACCTCGGTGAGTGCGGGCCGGCCCACCTCGTCGACGAACGTGGTGACCGCGTCGCGGCCGGGGTAGCTCATCACCCGGCCCAGCCGGTGCCGCCAGGTGCGCTCGTTGGTCAGCGACGCGACGCGCTCGGACAGCGATGCGGGCAGGGTGGTGCGGATCGCGTCCTCGCGATGCCGCTCGACCCGCAGCGCCCGGTACAGCCCGAGCATCACGGCGAACATCACGAACGAGAACGGCAGGCCCATGATGATCGTCGCCTTCGTCAGCGCGCCGACACCACCGGCGAGCAGCATCGCGAGCGTGAGCAGACCGGTCGCCAGCGCCCAATACGCCCGCACCCATTTCGCCGAGTCGACGTTCACCTCGGTGGGCATCCGGGAGGTGAGGTTGCCCATCACCAGCGCGCCGGAGTCGGCCGAGGTGACGTAGAAAAGCAGGCCGACGATCGTGGCCAGGCCCGCGCTGAACGTCACGCCGGGGTACTCGGCGAGCAGTTGGTAGAAACCCTGCTGCGGCGTGGTCATCGCGGTCTGGCCGAACTCCGCGTTGCCGCCGCGCACGATCGCCAGCGCGCTGTTGCCGAAGATCGACAGGAAGCACAGCGTGAACAGCAGCGGGATCACCAGAGTGGCCGCCACGAACTGCCGAATGGTGCGACCGCGGGAGATCCTGGCGAGGAACAGGCCCACGAACGGCGCCCACGCGATCCACCACGCCCAGAAGAACAGCGTCCACGTGTTGAGCCACTCGGTCGGCTGCTCCCAGCCGAAGGTGTTCAGCGTCATCGCGGGGAACCGGCTGACGTAGTCGCCGATGTTGAGCACCAGCCGGTTCAACAACCGCACCGGGTTCTGGAAGATCAGCACGTACAGCATCAGCAGGAGCGCCAGCAGCACGTTGGCCTGGGACAGCCGCTTGATTCCCTTGTCCACTCCGGTGACCGCGGAGATCGTGGCCATCACGACGGCGAGCGCGATCAGGCCGATCTGCGCGCCGAGGCCCTCCGGGATACCGAACAGGAACTTGAGGCCGTAGTTGAGTTGCACGACGCCGATGCCCAGCGACACCGCGATTCCGAAGATCGTGCCGATCACCGCGGCCAGCTCGGCGGTGTCGCCCGCGCGGCCGTGTATGCGCTTGCCGATGACCGGGTAGAGCGCCGACCGGATAGATAACGGGAGCCGGTGGCGGAACGCGAAGTAACCGAGCGCCATGCCCATCAGCGCGTACATCGCCCAGCCGGTGACGCCGTAGTGGAACATCGTCCACACCACGGCCTGCCGCGCCGCCTCGACGGTCTCCGGGGCGCCCTCCGGCGGCGCGAGGTAGTGCGACACGGGCCCGGACACGGAGAAGAACAGCAGGTCGATGCCGATGCCGGCGGCGAAGAGCATGGCGGCCCAGGAGAACATGCCGAAGTCGGGCTTCGCGTGCTGCGGGCCGAGCTTGATCTTGCCGTAGCGGGACACCGCCAGGAACACGACGAAGCCGAGGAACACGGTGGCGGCGACGAAGTAGTACCAGCCGAGGCCCTGGGACACCCAGCCGACGGCGGTGCCCAGCGCACTCTCCGCCCCGGTCGGGGAGATGATCGCCCACAGCGAGATCGCGATGATCAGTGCGGACGATCCGTAGAACACGAACCTGTTGATGCGCGGCGGTTTCCGCTCGATTAAGTCGGTCACGACGGTCGCCTCTCCTGGTCGGCACCGTGCCGATGGAAGTCCACTGTGGACGGTTCGAGCGGGGTGTCGCCGCGGATCAGGTCGGCCGCCTTCTCCGCCAACATGATCACCGGCGCGTAGATGTTTCCGTTGGTGACATAGGGCATCGCGGACGCGTCGACCACTCGCAGCCCGTCCACGCCGTGCACGGCCATGGAGTCCGGGTCGAGCACCGACATCTCGTCCACGCCCATCTTCGCGGTGCACGACGGGTGGTAGGCGGTCTCCGCGTCGCGGGCCACCCAGTCCAGGATCTCGTTGTCGGACTGGACATCCGGGCCCGGCGACAGCTCGCCGCCGTCGTAGGGAGCGAAGGCGGGCTGGCGAAGGATCTCCCGCGCGACCCGCACCGCCTCGACCCATTCCTTGCGATCGTTGGGCGTGGACAGATAGTTGAACCGCAGCGCCGGGTGTGTGCGGGGATTCGTCGAGGTGATCTTCACCGAGCCGCGCACGTCGGAGTACATCGGTCCGATGTGGACCTGGTAGCCGTGCTCCGCGTTCACCGGCGTGCCGTCGTAGCGCACGGCGATCGGCAGGAAGTGGAACATCAGGTTCGGGTAGGCCACCTCGTCGTTGCCGCGGACGAACCCGCCGGCCTCGAAGTGGTTGGTGGCCGCCGGACCGGTCTTGGTGAGCATCCAGCGCAGCCCGATCGCGGGGCGGTTGCGCAGTTTCAGCGCCGGGTTGAACGAGATCGGCTGGGTGCACGCGTGCTGTACGTACACCTCGAGGTGGTCCTGCAGGTTCTCGCCGACACCCGGCAGCGCGTGCACCATCTCGACACCGAGCGGCCGCAGCTCGTCCGGGTTGCCGATACCGGACAGTTGGAGCAACTGCGGGGTGTTGATCGCGCCACCGCAGAGGATCACCTCGCCGGCCCGCACCTCGCGCTTCGGGCGGCCGGGGCGACGGTAGGCGACGCCGACCGCGCGGGTGCCCTCGAACAGCACCCGATCGACCTGCGCGAGGCAGCGCACGGTCAGGTTCTTCCGGTGCCGCACCGGATGCAGGTACGCCCGCGCCGCCGACCACCTCCGTCCATTTCGGACAGTGCGGTCGAAGCGCGCGAAACCCTCCTGCTGGCGGCCGTTCACGTCGGAGGTGAGCGGGTAACCGGCCTCCTGCGCGGCGGACAGGAACGCCTCGAACAACGGGTTGTCCGACGGTCCGCGCTCCAGCCACAGCGGGCCGCCCTGGCCGCGCCAGTCGTCCTCCCCGGCGACGCAGTGCTCCATCTTTTTGAAGTACGGCAAGCAATGCGCGTAGTCCCATGTGGACATACCGGGGTCGGCGCCCCAGCGTTCCAGGTCCAACGGGTTGCCCCGCTGGAAGATCATGCCGTTGATGGAGCTGGAGCCGCCGAGTACCCGCCCTCGGCCGTGGCTGACCCGCCGGCCGCCCATGTGCGGCTCCGGCTCGGACTCGTAGCACCAGTCGTAGAGCCGGTTGCCGATCACCATGGTCAGCGCGGCTGGCATGTGGATGAACGGATCCCAGATCCAGTCCGGGCGTCCGGCCTCCAGCACGAGCACCGACGTGCCGGGGTCCTCGGTGAGCCGGTTGGCGAGCACGCAGCCCGCGGATCCGCCGCCGACGATGACGTAGTCGTAGGTCCTGTCCTGGCTCATGGTGTGTCTCCTCCGGAGAACCAGCCGGACGGCGCGGGCCGGATGTTGTGGTAGACGTGCTTGGCCTCGCGGTACTCGCCGAGGCCGGACGGGCCCAGCTCGCGGCCGATGCCGGACTTGCCGAACCCGCCCCATTCCGCTTGTGGCACATAGGGATGGAAGTCGTTGATCCACACCGTGCCGTGCCGCAGCGTGCCGGCGACCCGCTGCGCGCGCGACGCGTCGTTGGTCCACACGGCGCCGGCGAGCCCGTACTCGGTGTCGTTGGCGAGCGCGATCGCCTGCTCCTCGGTGTCGAACGGCTCCACCGTGAGCACCGGGCCGAAGACCTCCTCGCGCACGATCGCCATCGTCGAGTCGCAGCCGGTGAAGATCGTGGGACGCAGGAAGTACCCGTCATCGAGGCCTTCGGGGCGGGTGCCGCCGGTGACGAGGGTGGCGCCCTCCTCGACGGCTCGCGCGATGTGCGCCTCCACCTTGTCGCGGTGTTCCGCGGAGACCAGCGGGCCGCACTCCGTCTTCTCGTCCGCCCCGTCGCCGAGCCGGATGGCGTCCGCGCGGCGGGCCAGTTCGGCGACGAACCGGTCGTGGATCGAGGAGTGCACGATCAGCCGGGAGCCGGCCGAGCAGACCTGTCCACTGTGCAGGAACGCGGCGGTGAGCGCGTTGTCCACGGCCGTCTCGAAGTCCGCGTCGGGGAACACGACGTTCGGGTTCTTCCCGCCCAACTCCAGCGCGAGCTTCTTCACGCCGGGTGCCGCCGCGGCCATGATCCGCTGCCCGGTCGCCAGCCCGCCGGTGAACGACACGAGGTCGACGTCCGGGTGGGCGACCAGCGCGCCGCCGACCGTGGCGCCGTCGCCGAGCACCAGGTTCACCACGCCGTCGGGCACCCCGGCCTCGGCGGCCAGCCGTACCAAGTGGACAGTGGACAGCGGGGTGAGCTCGCTCGGCTTGAGCACCGCCGTGTTGCCGGCGGCCAGCGCGGGCGCGAGCTTCCAGGACATCTGCAGCAGCGGGTAGTTCCACGGCGCGATCAGCGCGCAGACGCCGACCGGCTCGTAGGTGACCCGGCTGACCACGTCCATGTTGCCGGTGTCCACGACGCGGCCGGCGTCGGTGGTGGCGAGGTTCGCGTAGTAGCGGAAGACGCCGACGACGTCGTCCACGTCGATGCGCCCCTCCGGCACGGTCTTGCCGGTGTCGCGGCTCTCCGTGCGGGCGATCTCCTCGCGGTCGCGGACCAGCAGCCCGGCGATCGTGCGCAGCAGTTCGCCGCGGTCGGCGGCCGAGGTCTGCCGCCACGGGCCGCGGAACGCCATGCGCGCGGCGGCGACGGCGGCGTCGACCTCGGCCTCGCCGGCTTCGCTGACCGTCGCCAACTCCGTGCCGTTCGCGGGATTGCGGATCGGTCTGCCAGGTGCCGTCGAGGAGATCCACGTTCCGTTGACGAACAACTCTGGCATGTGATCCTCTCCCGACCCGCGAAATGCGTACGACCGTACACATAAAGTGTACTAATGTACACATCGTGACGTCAGCGACGAACCGCCGCCGCGGCCCGACCGACCCGGACCGCCGCGACCGCATCGCCCGCGCGGCCATCGCCGTCGTCGCCGAGCAGGGGATCCGCAAGCTCAGCCACCGGACCGTGGCCGCGAAGGCCGGGGTGCCGCTCGGCTCGACCACCTATCACTTCGCCACGCTCGACGATCTGCTCGCCGCCGCGCTGGACAAGGCGGCTGAGCGGAGCGTCGCGGAACTGCGTGCGTGGGAGCAGGCGTTGTCACCGGACGCGGATCTGGCGACCGCACTGGCGGACTTCGTGCTCGCGTCGATCGCCGAGCGTCGCGCGGAGACGATGGCCGAGTACAACCTCTACGCGCTCGCGCTGCATCGCGCGCACCTGCGCACGGCGGCGGTCGCGTGGGACGACGCGCTTGCCGACGTGCTGTGCGCGCGCACTGACGAACTCACCGGCAGGATGCTCGGCGTGCTGCTGTGCGGTCTGCTGATGCAGGCGGTACTTCGCGAGGATCCGTTGGCCCGCAACGACATCGAGGCCCAACTCCGCCGCGCCCTGTCGTGACGATCACGGATTCGCGGTCGTCCTCCGTGGCCGGCGCCGGGATCGGAGGCTCCACGATCCAGCCGAGCGCGGCGGCGGTCCGCAGTGCGCACGCGTAGCAGGTTCGCGGGGAGGGTGGTGGCGCGTCCATGTCAGAGCCGGCTCGTCGCGGTGGGCTCGACGGATTCCGACGGGCGGCGGCCCGCGACCCAGTCCCAGAGGAAGGCCGCGGCGAGGCCGCCGACGATCGGGCCGGCGAGGTAGGCGAGCAGTTGTGACCACGCGGCCGGCTCGCCGGCGAGCGACAGGATCGTGTCCGGGCCGAGCGTGCGCGCCAGGTTCACCGACGCGCCGGTGAGCGGGCCAAACACCAGGATCTGTGTGGTCAGGGCGAGCCCGATACCGAAGCCGTGCACGCCTTTCGGCGCGTTGGGCGCCACGGCCAGCGCGAAGACCGCGGTCACCAGAATGAACGCGCCGATCGCCTCCGCGACCAGTGCCTGCCCGTACCCGACGCCGGTG
This sequence comes from Herbihabitans rhizosphaerae, assembly GCF_004216555.1. Classification (GTDB taxonomy): domain Bacteria; phylum Actinomycetota; class Actinomycetes; order Mycobacteriales; family Pseudonocardiaceae; genus Herbihabitans; species Herbihabitans rhizosphaerae. Next base: position 24,178 of record NZ_SGWQ01000002.1, read on the forward strand.
CCGAACGTCGTCGCACCAAGGCCGGCCGCCGTGGCGGTGCCGGCGTAGGCCGCGTACACCAGGCCGGCGCCCGTCACCCCGCCCACGAGCTGCACGGCCAGGTAGGCCGGCACCTCCCGCCACGGGAACCGTCCGCGCGCGGCGAGCGCCACCGTCACGGTCGGGTTGAAATGACCACCGGACACCGCACCGAACGCGTAGATCGCCACGGCTAAGGCCAGCCCGTGCGCCAGTGCGACGAGCAGTAAGCCCGGTCCACCGACGTGGGCGGCCGCCACGGACACCGCGGCACCGATGCCGAACAGGCACAGGATGGTCGTTCCGGCGAGTTCAGCGAGCAGCCGGCGCGCCAGGGAGATGTCCACGTAATCGTCCTTTCGGTTGCGGGGCAAGGGTTTTAGGACGGTTCGTGGATTCAAACCTAGGGAGGGCTCGGCTGGCCGCGATACTGGCTGCGAGCGCGCGTAAGCGAATGGTAATAGCTGGGGGACCTCCCGGAGTAAGCTTCGGATCACTGTCCGCGATCGGTCCAGGGAGGAGTTCCCGTGTCCATTGCCCAGCCGGCAGGTCGCCGCGTCGCCGTGTTCGCCCTCGGCGGCACCATCGCCATGGCCAGTAGCGATGCCGGGGGAGTCGTGCCGGCTCTGTCCGCCGGCCAGCTCGTCGACGCCGTGCCCGGGCTGGCGGACACCGGGATCACGGTGGAGGTCGAGGATGTCTGTCAGAAACCTGGCGCGTCTTTGACGTTCGAGGACATTGTCGAACTCGCGGACATCATTTCCGGTCGGCTCGCGGCCGGTGACGTCGACGGGGTCGTGGTCATCCAGGGCACCGACACGATCGAGGAGACGGCCTATCTGCTCGATCTCCTTCACGCGGGGCCGCAGCCGCTGGTCGTGACCGGCGCGATGCGCAACCCCACCCAGGCCGGCGCGGACGGGCCGGCGAACGTGCTCGCCGCGATCCAGACCGCGGCGAGCGCCGACACTCGCGGACAAGGGTGTCTGGTCGTGCTCGCGGACGAGATCCACGCCGCCCGGCGCGTTCGCAAGACGCACGCCACCAGTGGTGCGACTTTCCAGTCACCGAACGGCGGCGCGCTCGGTGCGGTCGTGGAGGGCCGGGCCCGGCTTCACAACGTGCTCGCGCACCGCACGAACGTGCCGTCCGACCCGTGGCTGGCCGGCAAGCGCGTCGGCGTGGTCACGATCACCCTCGGCGATGACGGAACGCTCATCGAGGCCGCCGCGGATCGGCTCGACGGCTTGGTCGTCGCCGCTTTCGGGGTCGGCCACGTGCCTTCTGGGCTTGTGCCGCTTCTGTCGGAGCTTGCCGAGCGGATCCCTGTGGTGCTGGCGTCCCGGACGGGGGGCGGCTCGACATTGCGCTCCACGTACGGGTTTCCGGGCAGTGAGCGTGACCTGCTCGACCGTGGTCTCGTGGGCGCCGGGTTCCTCGACCCGCTCAAGGCGCGCATCCTGCTGTACGCCCTGCTCGCCGCCGGCGCCGACCGTGCCGCCATCGCTGCCGCGTTCGAGGCCGCATAGGCATGCGAAAGCCGGCAGGCCCCGCTGTGTCGCGGGGCCTGCCGGGTTTCAGTAGAACGTCCGAGCTGTCGCCCGGGCCAAATCAGATGACGGTGACGCCAGTGGCCTGCGGGCCCTTCTGGCCCTGCCCGACCTCGAACTGCACGCGCTGGTTCTCCTCGAGCGACTTGAAGCCGCCACCCTGGATCTCCGAGTAGTGCACGAAGACGTCGGCGGTGCCGTCGTCAGGGGCGATGAAGCCGAAACCCTTTTCAGAGTTGAACCACTTCACAACGCCTTGAGCCATTTTCTGTCTCCTCGACAGGTGGGAATTCGGAACGCCGCTGGTGCGGCGGCCGGGTTGTCCGCGACGGGATCGCTTCGACCAACCTGGAGTCAGACGGGCGGCCCGCGACAACGTTTCGCGAGCGCGTTTATACACGAACACAAAACTAACGACCGAGTAGAGCCTACACCGCCAGCGCGTGTCGCGCGACGCCGGGCGCCCAGTGGCTTCGCGCGCCGGCCCTGTGCGGTCGGTTATGCGGTCCCTTATGCGGTCGTCGGCGAGCGTGGGTGCTCGTGGACGCCGATCGAGAAGGGCAGGTCAGGGTGCACGATCTCGACGCCGGACGGGCCGTGCTGGACCGGGTCCTGCTGCACCGGCGGTCCTCGCCGATCGGCCGGCAGTGCTCCGAGACCCCGTGCGCTCGATGCGCGGCGCCGCACCTGGGCCGGGTGGCCCGCGCGGTGGCGGCCGGCAAGCCCATCGAGCTGGTGCTGCCCGCCTTCCCGACGAAGTCGCCGAATCCGGCCAAGGTGCTCGGCATCCGCCCGGACATGGCCGAGGAGCTGGCCCTGCGGTTCCTCGCCGAGCTGTGCGGGGACATCGAGAAGATCCACCCGCCCGGTGCCAAGGTGATCATCTGCTCGGACGGCCGGGTCTTCGAGGAACTGATCAAGGTGCCGGACCGGGACATCACCGCCTACCAGCACGGCATGCGTGAACTGGTCGACAAGATTTCCCCTGATTTTCACCAACTGTTCAACTTGGACGACGTCTGCCCGGGTCAGAGCCACGACCAGATGCGGGCGATGATCGACGACGAGTTCGGCGAACCGTTCGAGGAGCCGCGTGCCGAACTCAAGGCCGACGAGAACGGCCTGGCCATGTACCGGGGCATCGTCCGGTTCCTGGTCGAGGACCTCTGGCACGAGAGCTTCCCGGGCTCCAAGTCCGCGTTGCAACGGGATTGCCGCAAGCGTGCCTACAGGGTCGTCGCGCGCAGCCGTGCCTGGGGCCGCCTGCTGGCCGCGCGATTCCCGGACGCGGTGCGGCTGTCCATCCACCCGCAGCCGTGCGGATCGACGGCCGGCCGAGTCACTACGAGCTGCCCGCCGCCCTGTCACACGCGCGGGGGCGAGCTGATCGAAATACCGGGTGCGTCGCCGACCGCGCGACGAAGTTCCGCCGCGTAGTTGCGCAGGTTCGCGGCCGCGGAGGGCGGCGCGTTGTCTCCTCACAGCACTTGATGGAGGTGCCGGGTCGATACGGGTCGCCCGGCCATGAGCGCGGTCGCGGCGATAAGCGCACGGATCTTCGGACCGCGGAGAGGCATGCTCTGGCCGTCGACAATCAATTCGACGGGACCGAGAAGTCGCACGTGGACGCGGTCGCCGTTCGTCACCCGCCCACTTTACGGCGACGCGTGTAGCCGACTCCAGAAACTGTAGTTCGGCTTTTCCCTGTCGATTCCAGCCAATCGGGTCTTGACAGAGCCCGTCAAATCACACGATCGGGTGAACCTTGTCCTGGGTTGCCCTGCTGGCAAGTGAAACCGGGTGTGTGCTCGTCCGAGCACACGGTCCCCACACCTTGAGGACGATTTAGTGTTTCCTGACCTGCTGCCCTCCTACGAGTGGCTCGTGTGGTGCCCGACGTTGGCCCTTGCTTGGTGGATGCTGAGTGCCCGCGGGCGGCGCCGCGATGCCACCGGCAACGGCGGTCGGCGGCTGACCGTGGAGGTCACCGTCGGCGTCCGGCGCTCCGGCTGGGACCGGGGTTCGGCTTCGTGAAGAAGGGCCAACTGGGGGACGCCGGCGACGTCCAGCGTGATGCCGAGATGACTTTGTTCTTCAAGGAGAATCTCCGGCCGCTGATTCGCTATCTCCTGCGCAGATTCGGAAGTGATCTGGACGTCGACTCGGTCGTCCAGGAAACGTTCGAGCGGCTGTGGAAGAGATGGGACGACATCACGGGTGATCGAACCGCGTACATGTTCACGGTTGCCAAGAACCTCGCCATCGACCGGCTGAAGAAGAACCGGCCGCCCGACGCGGTCGCCGAGGACTTCGACTCCTATGTGAGCTATCAGTTCTCCAGCCCGGAGTCCTATGCCGAATTCATCGAAATAATGCATGCCATCAATGACATGCCGAAGTCCTTGCGCGAGCCGATGCGCTGGCGGATGCGTGGGCTGACCACAGCCGAGATCGCCGAGGTGTTGGGGATGAAGCAGGCGACGGTCACGAAGAGCATCAACCGTGGCCGCGCGGAGCTTTCCGCGCGTGGGTTGGGTGGGAGTGGTCAACGCGCACGGTCGCGGAAACCGGCGGCGCCGCGCAAGGCGAAGAGCGAGGCGCCCGACGGCGATCCCGACTTTCCCACGGAGGCAGATTCGAAGAGTGCGGGGTGGCACCATGTTTAGGGCATTGCTCGGTCGTATTCCAGGAACCCGGGAGTATCGGCGCCTCCAGGTCGTCGATGAACGTCTCGCGGCGGCGGCGCAGGTACTGCGTGAGCCACCCATGGACGACGCGACGCTGGAATTGGCTGTCGCGAGGATAACCGAAAAGGTGGCGCACCTTGTCGAGCCTGATTCCCATGCGGATTCCCATGCGGATTCCGAGGAGGTCCGCACGCTGGAGCAGACGGTCGAGGCGTGGGCGAAGGTGCTGGCATCGGTGGTGTACATCCCGCTGTCTCGTGCCGAGATCCATGCCGAGCTGCTGGAACTGGCGGGGCGGTTCCTCGACGCGCCGGACTCCGAGCTGTCGACGGCCGCGACCCGCGCGGGGGTCACGCTGGGGCGCGATCTCAAGGTGACCCCGGCGGCGTTCGACGAGCTGATGGAATGGTTCGTGCCGTGGTTCGAGCAACGCGGCATCGGAGCGAATGATCCGCACGTTCGGGCCCGGGTCATCGCGCGGCTGGCCAGCGGCTATTCGACCGGGGTGCGGGAGCGGCTGTTCGACGAACAGTCCGCCATCTTCGAAACGGCGCGAAATCGGAGACGGCGTGACCAGGAGAAGCTCCTGCTGGTCGAGCCGATCGTGTTCCGACGGCTTCTCGAAGCAGCGAACCGCCCGATGGCGATGCTCGACAGGTGGGGAAGGTTCATGGATCTGAACAGGGCGATGCGTGATCTCCTGGCCTTCGGGGAAGGGGAGCCGGATGCGATGCTGGAGGACTTCGTGCACTCCGACTCGGATTGCGCGAGAGTCCGCGAGGTGATCGATGACGTGCACGGCGGCGAGCCAATGCACGTTGAATTCGCGGTCGCGTGGCCGGACGGCATATTCAAGGCGTGGGTTCGAGGTACCATGAAGTGGACCGACGGCAGTGAAAAATGCCCCGCACGTATCTGTGCGGTGTTCGATGACGCGACTGCCGACTTCGGATGGCGCCGGAACCTCGATAATGTCGTCAATTCCGATGAACTGACCGACTTGCCGGCGCGGCGTAAATTCATCGATCAGGCGGCCCACACTTTCCAAGACGCGAATCGTGACGATCAGACTGTCGGAATGTGTGCGATTCGAATCGCGGGCCTCTCTCGGATCGGTCACGATCTCGGTGCGGACTACGCGAACCGGGTCGTCACCACGGTCGCCGCGCGCATCGCGGGTGCGATCTCCGGCGTCGCGGGCGCCTCGGCGGGACGATTGGACCGGGACACGTTCGCGGTGTCGCTCACCGATCCCGCCGGGGTAGGTGAGGTGGTCACGCGGGTCTCGGCCTGGTTGTCCGACCCGATGCGCGCGGATCACCACGAGCTGACGATCACGCCGCGGGTGGGAGTCGCCAAGGCGCATCCCGGCGATGTCACGGCCGCCGAGTTGCTCGCCAGGGCCGAGCAGGCCCTCAACTCCGAGACGACGGTGACGCGGCGTCCCTGGACGATCGTGACCGACGAGGCCACCGAGGACGAACGCAACCAGGGCCGTTTGATCAGCGCCCTCTCCACGGCCGTGCGGAACTCCGAGTTGAGCCTGATGTACAGCCCGATCGTCCAGGTCGAGGACGGCGCGCCGGCGGGTTTGCGAGTGCACGTGCTGTGGCGGCACCCCGTCCATGGAGAGCGCTTCGTCGATGATCTCGTCGAGACCGCGCACGAGATCGGGCTGAATCCGCCGATCTGTCAGTGGGCTCTCCAGGAGGCCGCGCTCCACGCGTCGGCATGGCGGAAGCTGTTCCGGCAGAGCGCGCCATTCGTTCAGCTGCGAATTCCACGAGGACTTGTCGGCGACGAGCTGCTCAACGAACGGATACGCGAAATCCTGATCGAGAGCGCGCTTCCGCCGGGCCTGCTGCATCTGGTGCTCCCCGGACCGGCGGTGCGTGATCGAGCGGAATCCCTCGTCACCCTTGACCGGTTGGGTGTGTACCTCCAGCTCGACGAGTTCGGCACGGCGTTCTCCCGGTTCGACACGTTGTGCGATCTGCCGATCCATGGCGTTTCGATTCCGGCGCCGTTGTCCCGAAATCTCCGCCTCGGCCCCGATGGCCGCATTCAACGGGTCGCGGTCAACTCGTTCATCTCGCTCGCGACCGATCTCAAACTGTCGACGCAACTGGACGCGATCGACACCGTCGAACAATTTCAGGCGGCACGGTTGACGACGGCCGGATTCGCGCACGGTGACGTCGTCGGAAAGCCGATGCCGGAGGAGGACGTCGAAGCATACCTGTACGACCGGCCGAACGACCTGCCGCACAACGTCGCTCTCGTTCGCCAACGGGCACTCTGATCACGACCCGACCTGCGCCGATGCGGCCGACAGCGTACCGTTCGCGCCACCATGAGTACCGGGCATTTCCGGCCCGCGCACGCGGCCGAGCTGACCAGTTACGTGGGCCGCGAGCGGGAGACCGTCGAGGCGCGGCGGCTGCTGTCGGCGTCCCGGCTGGTGACGTTGACCGGGTCCGGCGGCGTCGGCAAGACGCGGCTGGCGCTGCGGGTGATGCGCGAGGTCGCGGACGACTTCGCCGACGGCGCCGTGTTCGTTCCGCTGGCCGAGTTGGGGGAGCCGGCTCTGCTGACGAACACGGTCGGCGCGGAACTCGGGTTGCCGGAACCCACCGAGCAGACGGTTCTCGACCATCTTCGCAGCCGGAATCTGCTGATGGTGCTGGACAACTGCGAGCACCTTATCGCCGCCTGTGCCAAGTTCGTGCACCTGATCGTCACGAGCACCGAGAAGGTCACCCTGCTGGCCACCAGCAGGCAGTCCCTCGATTCCGCCGGCGAGCGAGTGATGACGGTGCCTGGGCTGTCCGTACCCGCCGACGACATCGGTATCTCGCCGGAGAATGTCGGCGGGTATGACGCCGTGCGGCTGTTCGTGGATCGCGCTCGCGAGGTGTGGCCGTCCTTCCAACTCACCGCCGAGAACACCGCCGCCGTTGTGCGCCTGAATCGGCAATTGGAGGGAGTGCCGCTGGCGATCGAACTGGCCGCCGCTCGAATTCGGGCGCTGTCACCGGAACAGATCGCCGAACGGCTGCAACAGCATCCGGTCGGCCTGCTCGCGGCGAAAACCGGGGCGGTGGTCGAACGTCAGCAATCACTGCGGGCCACCATCGACTGGAGTTATGCCCTCTGTTCTCCCGGCGAGCAGTCGCTGTGGGCGCGCGTATCGGTATTCGTCGGCTCGTTCGATCTGCCCACCGCCGAGCACGTGTGCGCCGGGAACGGCATCGACGCGGCGGACATTCTCGATCTGGTCGACGGCCTGGTCGGCAAGTCTGTGCTGATCCGGGTCGAGCAGGCCGATCGCGTTCGGTACCGACTCCTGGAAACGCTGCGCGAGTACGGGATCGAGCGTCTGGAACAGGCCGGTGAACTGGTTCGACTCCAGCGCCGCCACCAGGGGTGGCTCGCCGAACTGGCCGACTCCTTCGCCGCGGACTGGGTCGGGCCGGACCAGGTGGCCTGGGTACGCCGGCTACGCGGCGAACACGCCAACCTGCGTGCCGCGATGATGTTCTGTCTCCAGCAACCCGATACGGCCAACCTCGCACTGCGGATGACCTGGCAACTCCGGGACTACTTCGCCGTCCGCGGCTTCGACACCGAACTGGGCATCTGGATCAACCGTGCCCTGGCCGCGGCACCCCCGGACGCGCCGGACCGGGTGCCCGGCCTGGCGGTCAGCGCGATCTTCGCCGCCGTGCACAACAAGCCCGATGTCGCCGCCTACCTGGTCGACCAGGTGTGCCGGCTCGCCACGCGACGCGGCGACGATTTGTCCGGTGCGTGGGCGGCCTGGGCTCGCACGATCTTCGCGGTCATCCAGAACGACGCGGCTGGCGTCGTCCCGGACGCGACCGAGGCGGCGGAGGTGTTCGGCCGGCACGGGCTGCTGGGCCCTCGGCTCACGATGCTCGGTTCGGCCGCCTCCGCGACGATCATGTCCGACCCCACCGCCGGCCGGGCCGGGCTGGCGGAGATCATCGAGTTCTGCGCGCAGCGACACGAGTACTACCAGCGCAGCGCCGCGTTGATGTTGCTCGCCCGCGCCAACGTGGTCCTCGGCGATCTGGCCGACGCCGAACGAGCGGCCATCGACGGGCTGGAAGCCGCCGCGAAGCTGGACAACGCGTTCTTCGGCTCACTGTGCCTGGAAACCCTGGCGTGGCTGGCGTCGGTGACCGACCGGCACGAGCGGGCCGCGCTGCTCCTGGGCGCGGGCGAGTCGATGTACTCCGACGAAGGCTCGTTGGCCAGGCACGGCCGGCTGGACGCGACCTGGCACCGGAAAGGCACCGACCGGGCACGGAAGGCGCTGGGCGAGGCCACGTTCGAGAACGCGTTGCGCCGGGGACGGGAACTTCCCCTCGCCGTCGCGATTCACTACGCCGTGCACGACGAATTGCCGCGGGAATCGACCGACGCCCAGAATTCGCTGACCAAACGCGAGGTCGAGATCGCCGATCTGGTCGCGGAGGGTCTCACCAATCGCGACATCGCCGCCCGGCTGACCATTTCGATACGCACGGTGGACACCCACGTCAATCGCATTCTGCACAAGCTGGGCCTCGCGAATCGTGCGAGTCTCGCGGCGTGGGTCGCGGACCGTCGCACCTCCTCCTGATCGCCTGCCTGGGCAATCCTGTCAATCACCGCTCTTCGGACGGTCCGGCCTGGCAAATCGTTCAGCGACCTGTGGGGACACGACCACCTGAAGGACCAGGTGGGAGTGGGACGAAAACGGGCCGTGAGGATCCTCGAACCGCTGCTGTTGCTCGCGGCGGTCGGCGTGGCCTACGTGGGCCAGGTCCGGGGCCAGGCGTCGTGGCACTGGCTGGCCGGCGGCTTGCTCGCCGCCCTCATCGCCGCGTGGTCAATATCGGGCAGCGGCGCTTCATGGGACGCGGTAGGCAGGCACGTGCCCGTCTACCTGGACCAGTTCACCGTCGTGACCGTGTGCCTCGTCCACACGTCACGTCCCGGGCGACCTCGTCACTGAGCGACGAGATCGCCGCCGAGTGCGCTCACGGTGTTGCCGACCTCGGCCAGCACGTCGGGCACGAGTGAGTAGCAGACGGTGGTGCCGTCTCGGCGTGTCGCCACGATGCCGGCTCCCCTGAGCACCTTCAGGTGCGCGGAGATCGTCGGTTGGCTGACCGCGAAGGCGTCGGTGAAGTCTCGCGGTGCGATCGGTGTTGCCGCTGCTGCCCGAGTCGACCTGGCGCCCGACCTACGACGCGCTGTGGCAGACGGCGGCCGGCCTGCACAGCGCCTACCGGATTCACGCCGTGCCGGAGCCGGTTCCGACCTCGGAGCCGAGGACGCCGGCGGACCTCGCGGAGCACGCGATCGCCACCGGCGACCCGCACGCGATCAAGATGACCGAGGCCTGTCTTCGGCAGTACGACCGGCGCGCAGATCCGATCTTCCTGCACGCCGCCGGGCGAGCTAGCGAGGTACTCGCGCCGGACCACCCGTTCTGACCGGCGCGATGAGGGCGGAGACGAATTCGCGGAGCAGGCGGGTGGCGTGGTTGTCGCCGAGCGGGGTCAGGGTGGCCAGCGCGCGGTCGGCGTGCGCGTGGCACTCGACGGTCAAGCGGTCGGCGGTGCGGGGCGGGTCGGCGACCTCGTCGGCGGACAGTTCGCTGATTCCCTGGCCGACAAGACTGTCGATGCCGATCTCCAGGCGGGTGCGTTCGCCGCGGAGCGCCAGGGCCTCGTCCGCGCGCAGGAACGCGCCGCCGAGTTCGGTGCCGATCGACCGCAGTTCCTCGGCGACCGCGGGAGAACAGTCGCCCGCGGCGGCCCCGATGCGCAGCGGGAACTCGAAGATCGAGGCGAAGACGTCCGCGGCGGGAGTGCCGGCGGTCAACCTGCCGGTGCGCGTCGCGACGAGTTCGTCGAGCCACTCGGCGAAGGTGAACGAGTAGGCGGGGGAGTGCCGGGCCACCAGCCGGGACGCCTCCGCCAGCAGGAAGTCGCCGCCGAGCAGGACCGAAGTGGTGGCCCAGTCCGTGTGGGTTCCGTCGGACGCCTCGGCCGGCGGTGTGCCGACGAACGCCAGCGCCGCGAGGGACGCCAGCTCGATCGCCGCCGCCAGCGGCGCCAGCGTGACGTCCAGGGTGTCGGTGCCGGCCAGCACGCCCGCGCCGAACAGGATCGCCGGTCGCAGCCGTCGCCGGGTGATGGTGTCGCCGCTGGTCGCCAGCCGGGCCAGGAACGGCCACTTCGATCGCAGCGAGGACAGCAGCACCTCGTCGCAGGCGAGCAGGAACGGGCCGACCGTTATCCGTTCCGGGCCGTCGAGGTCGAGCAGCGCGGGGTCGGCCACGGCGGACACGCCCTCCGGTGCCACCATCGCCCGCCTGCCCTTGACCAGGAACGGGTGATCGCTGTCCACCGCGGCGGTCAGGGTGCGCCAGGCGAAGTGGTAGCGGCGGGTGGCCGCGCGCGAGAGGTCGGTGCGGCCCGCGAATCGGCCGGTCATTTCCCGCGCGAATCGCCGCAGTGCCAGCTCGGCCGAGTCGGGGTGCTCCTCGATGGCGGCCGCCGCGACGAGGGCGCTCTCCACGGCGTGGGTGATCCCCTCGCCGGTGAACGGGTTGACCAGACCGGCCGCGTCGCCCACCGCGAGGACGTGGCCGTCTCGTGCCGCGGCCTCGTCGAAGCCGGTGTCGATCGGGCCCGACGTGGCCACACCGATCGCCTCGGCGCCGGCGAACCGCGGATCACGTTCGGCCACTATCGCGAGCGCGCGATCGATCAGGTCGTCTTCGTCGGCGCCCGTCGGCGAGACGACGGTGATCGCCGCGGTGTTCGCCCCGGCGGGAAGCACCCAGACGGCGAGCCGGTCGCCGCCCGGGTCGTGGTCGGACGGGGTGGACAGGTGCAACGCCGGGCACGCCGTGTCGACCCCGCGAAACAGCTGGGTCCGCGCGATGCCCCGGCTGCCGGTCTGCCCGGCACCGGTCGCGAGGACGACGTGCCTGGCGATGATGTGCTCGCCGTCGTCCAACGCGACCACCACGCCGTCCGGTGACGGGTGAGTGTCCGTCGACCGGGCCGTCACGACGCGGGCACCACGCGCCACGGCACTGTCGTAGAGGTGCGCGACGAAATCCCCTCGGTTCACGGTCACCGACGGGAAGTCGATGCGTGCCGGCTGGGCCCGCGCCTGCGCGACGACCTCCACCACCTCCGTCCGGACGGCGTCGATCGTGATGCCGCACGACTCCAGGTGCGCTGTCGCGACGCTGCTGACCAGCACGGTGGGCCCGTCCTCAGGGTCGGGGCGGTGCCCGATCAGCACCACGTCGAGACCGGCGCCGGCCAGCCGGGCAGCGGCCGAGCAACCGGCCGGACCCGTTCCGATGACCGCCACATCCATCAGACACCGCCCAGCGTCACGACGATCTTGGCCAGCTGATCGCGGGGTGACCCGGCCGGCAGATCGTGCAGGGTGGCCGTGGCGTCGGTCAGTAGTTCACCGGCCAGTTCGCGGGCCAACCGGAGTCCGTCACGCTGCTCGACCAGCGCCCGGATGTGCGGCACGTCGGCGACGGTCAACGTGGGGGACAGCAGGGCCGAGCGCAGTTCCCCGTTCTCGTCGTCGGCCAGGGCGAGCAGCACCGGCGCGCCCCACAGGCCGCGCACCAGGTCCGTCCCGAACGGCTTGTCCTCTGCCTTGTCCGCGGCCTTGTCGCGCAGGTCGAGGCAGTCGTCCAGCACCTGGAAGGCGAGCCCGAGCTGGTGCCCGAGGCGGATCAGGCTCGTCATCACCGGACGTGCACAACGGCCCTCGGCCGCACCCAGCAGGCAACACAGCCGGAACAGGTCGGCGGTCTTGCGTTCGATCAACTCCAGGTAGTCGTCGATGCCCATGGCGGCGTCGAACGCCCGCTCCAGATCCAGCACCTGGCCGTAGGCCAGCCCGGCGGCAGCGCGGGACACGGCCTTCGCCGCGCCGTCGCCGAGGTCGGCCGCCTCCATTCCGGCCAGGGAGAAGCAGGACAGCCCGGCCAGCACCACGCGTTCGGTGCCGAACACCAGGTGCGCGGCCGGCGCGCCGCGGCGCACGTCCGCCTTGTCCACTACGTCGTCGTGCATCAGCGAGGCCAGGTGCAGGAACTCCACGATCGCACCGGCGCGCTCGATCCGGCCCGGCACCGGACGGCCGAACTCGCCGCAGGCGTGCACCAGCGCGGACCGCAGCCGCTTGCCCGGCCGGTCGATCAGCGAGTGCACCATCGGCGCCAACGTGGGCGGCATTCCGCGCACCAGGTAGCGCATTCGCCCGCTGACGGCCATGTCGAAGTCCGCCAGCAGCGGCGCCTCGGGGACCTCCGTGGTCACGGCGTCAGCGACCCTGCGGGTTGACCGGACCGATGACCTCGATGCTCGAGACCCCGGACATGACGTTGTAGACGCTCAGGTAGACCGAAGTCGAGTTCATGTAGTCGAGCACCTGTTGCCGGTTCATGCCCAGGGTCGGCAGCAGGATCTGGTCGTAGAGCGCGACCGCGGCGTCGTACTCCTCCTGGCTGAGCGCGCCGAGCATGGTCTCGCCGTCCAGCGCGAACCGGACGTCGTCCAGGTGTTCCTGGGTCACCACCGCGCCGGAGTTCGGGTTGGCCAGGACGCTGGCGACGAAGTCGCGGTACTTGGCGTGGTAGGTCTGCGCCCAGGCGCGCTCGGTCTCCTGGTTCTCGTTGCCCTCGCGTGCCTCGAGCCGGTCGATCACGGTCTGGGAGTTGACGTAGGTCGTGGAGATCAGCAGGCGTCCGACCAGGCTGTGCGCCAGGAACTCGTCCCTGATCTGGTCGGCCAGCTTGTTGTCCTCGGTGACCGCGACGGCGTAGTACTTCTCCACCGCCGCAAGGAACACGCACGGCAGCAGGAACAGCAACATCACCACGACCAGGTTGCCGTTGCCGCCGGCGCACACGACCGAACCGGAGTCGCCGAACCACGAGAAGAACAGCGACCAGATCAGGTTCTCGTACTGGACGATTCCGGCCTCGGTGCCGGTGTCCACCTGGATGTCGAAGCCGAAACCGAGAATCGTCGCCGACGTGTAGCCGGTGGTGCGGCCGACCTTCTCGATGTTCATGAACAGGTCCGGCCCGATGACGCCGACCAGCGCGCCACCGCCGGAGCCCGGGTTGCCGCCGATCGGCAGCCGCACGTTCATCGCGGCCAGCGTGACGTCCATCCTGGCCATGAAGCTGCTGCCGGCGCTGTCACCGGCGCACACCATGCCGACCGTCGGGTGTGTGCGGGAGATCGGCGCCATCGCGTTCTGCGCGAACTCGAGGGAGTAGTTGTCCTGGTCGTCCAGCTTCGCGATGGCCGCGTCCACATTGGTGCCGTCGACAAGGGGCGCCAGCCGTTTGAGCGTGGCGACCCGGTCGTCCCGCTCGTGGCCGCCGTCGTAGCGGCCGGGCTGGATGATCGGTTCGCCCGGCCGGCCCTGGTTCACCCGTGCCACGACGTGGTTGTTGGTGAGCAGGCACACCGTGTCGTCGACCGGGTCGATGACGAAGCAGCCCAGCGTGCCGGCGGTCGCGCCGTCCAGCGGGTTGGAGATCGAACAGCCCTGCATCAGCGGGCGCATCCGCTCCCGGACGCCCGGGTCGTCGGACAACGCGGTCTTCACCTTGGCGCGGGTCTCCGGCGGTCCGTCGGCGCGCACGTTGTTCACCCGGAACGGCCCGGCCTGGATCACGTCGACACCCCACCGCTTGCCGCCCACGGTGACCGCCGCCGGAAGCATCCGCCGCCGGGACACGTGCGCGGCCGGCCGCTTCTTGGCGACCATGGCGATCACCACGAATTCCTCGGTCCACTCCCCGCCCCGCTGGCGCACGCCCATCCCGGCGCCGGTGACGTTCGGGTCGTCGCCGTACTCCGCCAGCAGCGCACGCTTTCCCTCTTGCAGCGCCTGCTGCACGTCGAACGGGATCTTCATGCTGTTCCTTCCGTTGCCTGCTGGGATCACCAGCGCTGGATGCGGGCCAGGCCGTCGAGCCAGAGGCGGGCGGCGTTGTCGGAGCTGGGATCGAGGTGGGTGGAGACGGTGCCGGCGGCCAGGGCGACGGCGGCCACCAGCGCGGACCGCTGGGTCAGGTCGGCGTCGCGGTACAACCGGGACAGGCCGGGCAGCAGCGTCGCGTCACTGCTCAGGTCGACCCGCGCGCTGACGTGGTCGATGCCGCTGACGACCGTGGCAAACCGTTGCGGGGTCAGCTTTTCCGCGGCGGTGCGCAACCGTTTCGGCGTCGCCCGGGACACCGCCGGGCCGGGTTCGCCGAAGCTGGGGAACTCGATCGGGAACACGGCGCCGGCTCGGGCCACCGCCAGCACGGCCTTCTCCCGCCCGGGCGTCAGGTCGGCCGGGGCCGCCTGCGCGGTCTGCGCGCCGAGGAGGCCGATCCCGCCGATCCCGGCGGCGGAGGTGATGAACAAACGACGATTCACCGACATGGAGACTCCTCAGGAACGGGGTGGGAAGCCGGGCAGCGGATAGCGGTAGAGGTGCTCGCGGTACGCGGTGGGCAGCGGCTCGGCGTAGCGCTCCCGGGACAGCCGCACGCCGAACCGTTCGGTCAACAACTCCAGCGCGGGTACCAGTTCGCCGCCCGTGAACAGGTCGCCGGTGACCAGGCCGGCGGCCCGCAGTTCGGTGTCCAGAAAGCCGGGTTCCCGGCCGACCCGGGTCTCGTAGGGCTGGCCGACCCCGAACGAGACGACGACTCCGCCCTCACGCAGATACGTCACCGTGCCGAATCCCTTGGCGTTGAAGCTGACGCACACCACGTCGGTGGTCGCGGCCAGCCGCAGCGCGATGTTGTCCTGCTCGCCCTTCATCTGGATGAACTCGATCGCGACCGTCCATCCGGCGTCCTCGGCGACCCTGATCCACTGCGGCCCCTCCTCGTAGCCCGCCGTGGACAGCACCGGATCGGTGTCCACCTGCTCCGGTGTCATCGGCCGCGCCGAGGACGGGTCGAGGTCGAACGCGCGGAACATCTCCTCCGGTGCGAGCCCCTTGGCGAAGGTGAGACAGCCGCCGGGGGAGAACGGCGAGTCGCCGGTGATCACCCAATCCCAGTCGCCCATGATGGCTACTGGTCCACTCTGATCCAGAACCCGTCCCGGTCCACCAACCGGTTGGCGGTGACCAGGTTGCCGAACCGGCCGCCGACGCTCGAGTTCAGCCTTCCGGGGATGTGGGCGCGCACGCACGGCTCGGTGAACGTCGGGTTGCCCAGTGGCACGGTGTTCGGCCAGTCGGTGGCCAGCACGCCGGTGGGGTTGGGGATCTGCACCGCCGTGCCCTGCGCGCACTGGCTGCCGCTGGTGATGCCGCCGTAGTTGGCCGGGTTCTCGTAGGTCGCGGCGAACGGGAACTCGTCGCAGGTGTCCCGGTCCGGAGGGGTGTACTGACTCAGCGCCGCGTTCATCTGCTCGTCGTACACCATGTCACCGCACATGATCCGCCGGCCGGTGTCGTAGTTCGGCTGGTAGTGCAGCGGCTTGCCGTCCTCCTCGCGGCCCCAGTGCCGGCTGAAGCCCTGCGCCCAGGCGACCATCCACGCCGACGAGCCGGACTGCGCGATCGAGAGCTGCAAGGTGGGCGTGAAGTCCTGGTTGACGCAGCCCCTGTTGATGTTTCCGTTGCCAGTGACGCGCGAGTCGCAGCGGCCGACCAGGTACAGGTCGTCGAACGACCAGGCCGGCACGTCCGGCTGCGGCGCTCCGACCAGGCGCACGCCGAGGTTCCGGTGCTCGAACCGCGCGGTGTCCTCGGTGGCGGCCGGGCCGTCGTCCTCCTCGGTCCACACGTTCTCGTAGGTGAAGCGGGGGACGAAACGCACCAGTTCGCCGTCGGGTCTGGTCGAGGAGACGACGTGGCACTCGGTGCCCGGCGTGCCGGTGCAGCCGGAGAAGACGCGGGCGTCCAGGCCGTTCTCCAGTGTGCCCCAGCCGCCGCTCTTCACCGCGACCGTGGCGCCGTGCTCCCACCGCAGGGTCGACCGGTCATACCGGCTCCACTGCAGGTTCTCCAGGTTCATCCAGCCGGTGACCACCACGACCCCGTTCGGCCGCGTGGTGGTGGTGAACACCTCCCACACGGTGTCCGAGCAGGACAGGAAGCGGGTCGGTGTCGGGTTGTAGTCGGGTCCGGCCTGGAACTCGCATTCCGGCGGGTACGCGAGGTTCACCCGGGGCGTCGTACGCGGGCCGGTCCTGGCGTTGTCGCGGCCCTTGCGCACGCACAGCTTGTCGTGCGCGTTCTCGGCGACACAGACAGCGCCCGCCGCGGCGTCTGATGCCGTCGGCGGGCGCTGTTGGGCCTGCGCTGGAACCGCGGCCACGCTGAACACGACGAGCATGAGTGTCAGCGCGACCGCGCAGGTTCTCTTTCTGACAGTGCTCTTTCGGGCAGCGAGCATGGCGACTTTCCTCCCGTGAAGACACCAATGACTGCAGAAACGCGGCTGACCCGCGTGCCCCAAAAGCTCCCCCGGGACATTTCCATCAGACCCGCGAAAAACGCGTAGTTCAACGTGATCATCGCTGATTGGGCTCAATGGCCTATCGGTCGAACATGGCCATGCTCACGACGCGACAGTTATCGGCGAATCGCGTTGTCTCGCCGTGACAGTTCAGCCGGTAAACGTCCAGCTGTCGAGATGGCCGGTGTCGAACGGGTTCTCGTCGCGCACCCGCAGCGTCCAGGTCCCGCCGGCCGGGTACGCCGACAGATCGCGGGTGTAGGTCGTGTGCAGATCCTTGACGCCGTCCGAGGGGTTCGCCGCCCTCAGGTTGATCACCGCGCCGGTCGGAGCGATCAGGTCGATGGACACGTCGCCGCGCCAGGAATGCTTGACGCTGACCGTGATCCGGGCCTCCGGCGACGCGGCACGCGGGCAGTTCGCGATGGTGACCGAACTCGTCACCGCGGCGCCGGCGTCCGGGATCGCCACGTCGGTGCCGTTGGTCGCCGTGCACAGGGTCGCCGGCGGGGGAGTCGTGCCGACCGCGTTGGCGTAGAGCAGCTTGTTCGGCGTGCTGGGCGGTACCGCGCTGACCTTGTCGCGGGAGGCGTTCGCGACGAGGTGACCCTTCACCTGTGCCGGGCCGGCGGTGGGGTTGGCCGACAGGTACAGCGCCGCCGCGCCGGCGACGTGCGGGGTCGCCATCGACGTGCCGCTGATGGTGGAGGTGGACGTGTCGCTGTCCTTCCACGCCGAGGTGATGCCGACACCGGGTGCGTACAGATCGGCGCAGGGGCCGAAGTTGGACCACGGCGCCGGTGCGTCCTGGTTGTCCGTCGCCATCACCGTGATCGCCGGCGCGTTCAGACCGCCCATGCGCGCGGGCGACTGGGTGCACGCGTTGGCCGGGTTGCCGAGGATGCCGTTGTCCGCGGCGACGGAGTAGCTCACGCCGGCGTCGACCGATCGCCGCACCGCGTCGTCGAGCGCGGCCGAGCCGAATCCGCCGAGGCTCATGTTCGCCACGGCCGGCTTCTGCGCGTTCGCCGTGACCCAGTCGATGCCCGCGATGATGCCCTCGTAGGAACCGGAGCCGCCGCAGTCGAGCACCTTGACGGCCTTGATCCGCACCCCCTTCGCCACGCCGTGCGCGGTGCCGCCGATGGTGCCGGCGACGTGCGTGCCGTGCCCGTGGCAGTCGCTGTTGACGCCGTCGCCCGTGGTGTTCGTTCCCCAGCTGGCGCGGCCGCCGAAGTCCTGGTGCGACACGCGGATCCCGGTGTCCAGGACGTAGGCGGTGACGTTGCCCGCCACCGTCGAGTAGCTGTACTTGTGATCAAGGGGCAGGTTGACCTGGTCCACCCGGTCCAGCCCCCAGGACGGCGGATTCGGTTGGTCGGCGGCGACGCTGACCCGCCGGTTCCGCTCCACGTAGGCGACGGCCGGGTCGGCGGCCAGCCTCCTGGCGTCCGACTCGCTCAGCCTCGCCGCGTAACCGTGCAGTGCCGATGAGAAGACTCGCGTGATCTCCGCGTCGTAGACGGCCGCGTGCGCGTTCACCGCGGTACCGGGTTTCAGCACGACGATGTAGCTGCCGTCGATGACGTCCCCGCCGCCGGCGCCGAGGACGACGCCCTGCGCCGCCCCGGCGGACGGCTGGTTCACCAGCGTGGTCAGCACCGCCGCCACACTCACGGCGACCGTCCTTGCCCACATTCGTCTTCGTCTGCTCACGTGACTCCTCCCAAGCCAAAAGGTGATCCCCCGCCCGGAACGAGGCTATGAGGAGAGGAGCGCGCGCAGACAGCCTCGACGATCAGTTCGGCGCCGTCATCGGAATTCCTGTCACCAGCTGCGGGAATTGACGCGGGCGAGCTATCCGAATGCGCAAGAATTCCCGGAAATCACTGCCCGCGCGCCACCTGCGCCCGGTGCCACACGACCGGCACGCCGTCGACCTCCGAGACCCGGTCCTCGGCGGGTACCTCCTCCGAGACGCCCACCGCGATCACCGGGCGACCTCCGCACTGGCTGACGCCGATCCGGGTGACGTTGGGTGTGTCGGCCAGCTTCGCGGACAGTTGTCCTTTGGCCGCAAGGGCTTTCTGTGGTGTCACCGCTGGGGCGTTCCCGAGTGCCGCGCACGCCTCCTGCACCGTCGCGGGCAGGTTCCCAGACCCGTCACCGCACGCCGCCGCGGTGACCATGACGAGCGCGACCAGCGCGCACCCCGCTCCACGAAGACGTCGGTTCACGGTCGGGAAAATACCGGAGACCTCGCGGCGTCCGCGAGAACTCCGGTGGTCTCAGCCGATCTTTGTCGTATCCGCCTGAAAATTGCGGAACTGCGCGTTCACGTCCCTGCGTGGCCCCCACTCGGTGGCATGGCCGCCGAAGAACGTGGAGAAGAAGACGCCGGCGAACGGAATGCCGCTGATCTGGGAGATTCCGTTCTCCTGCAGCACCTGCTTGTTGTCGTACCAAACAGTGAGCGTTCCGGTCCTCCGGTCGACGGACTGCTCGATGGAATGCCACTGTCCGTCGGACTGCCAGTTCCACGCGCCGGTCCCGACGTCCTTGCCGTAACCGTCGCCGAGCGAGGGGTCGTAAACGTACAGGCAGCCTTTCGGTTGGTCGCCGCGGACGCGCCACATGTATCGGGTGGACCAGGCCTGGCCGTGCTGTCCGCCGCTCGCCTGACCGGGCGGGCCGCCGTAGAGGCCGGGCAGTTTGCCGCCCTTGGTGCCGAAGTCCCAGTCGGTCGGGAACTTCACCTCGTAGCGCAGGTGCACGGTCGGCGCGTCGGCGAGATCGGGCCGGCCCAGGTCGCGGAAATTGGTGTAGAACTGCCCGCCGCCCTCGCTCGGGCAGTCCTTGCACGACGGTGCGGAGGAACCCTTGCCGTAGAAGACGTTCAGCTCCTGGCCCTGCGGCGTCATCCGGTCGAAGCCGAAGTCGCCCTCGTCGACGAAGCCCCACTTCTGCTTCCACGACGTACTCGGGAAATCACTGAAATCGCCGGTCCACGGGGCGGCCTTCGGTGTGTCCGCCGTAGCCGCGAGACCCGGCGCGGTGGAAATGGTGAGCAGTGAAGCGAACACAATTCCGAAATTGAGGCCGGTGCGCCGGGTTTTGGAGAAATGCCGATTTATTCTCACACGAATGCCTCCTCGCATACCGTTGGCAGCATTGAGCACACCACAGGGCAACAGGTTGGTCAATAGTACGTGAGTGGGATTCATGAATGTGAATAAGGGCGCGGATTCAGGCGAGTTGGCGATCCACCTCGGCGGGGGACAGGGCGTGCTGAATGACCATGGCCGCAGCACCCAGCACGCCCGCGTCCACGCCGACCTGAGCGGGAATGATCCGCAGGTGCTCGGTGGCCAGCGGCAGCGAGCGGCGGTAGATCGACTCGCGCACACCGGCCAGCAGCATCTCGCCGGCCGCCGCCAGGGAGCCGCCGACCACGATCAGCGACGGGTTGAACATGCTCACGCAGGCGGCCAGCACGTCTCCGATGTCCCGGCCGGCCTGTCGTACGGCCTGGCTCGCCTCGAGGTTGCCCGACCGCACCAGTGCGACCACGTCGGAGCTGGTCTGAGCCGCGATTCCCTTTGCTCGCAAGGAAGTCGCGATCGCGGGCCCGCTCGCGATGGCCTCGAGACAGCCGCTGTTCCCGCAGCGGCACAGCACCTCGCCGCCGCGGGGCGCCGCGACGTGCCCGAGGTCGCCGGCCGCCCCGACCGCGCCGCGGTGCAGCACGCCGTTGCTGATGAACCCCGAGCCGATACCGGTCGCGACCTTCACCACGATCATGTCGTCCGCGTCCGGGAACGACTTGGTGTGCTCGCCCAGCGCCATCAGGTTGACCTCGTTGTCCACGAGCACCGGGACACCGAATTCCGCACCGACCCGCGCGGGCACGTCGTAGCCGTCCCAGCCGGGCATGATCGGCGGATTCTTCGGCCGCCCGGACGAGTGCTCGACCGGGCCGGGCAGGCCGATGCCGATTCCGGCGACCCGCATCGCCGCGAGGTCGTCCCGCTTGAGCAGCTCCCGCCACGCCTGAACCAGTTGGGAGAGAACGGTTTTCGGGCCGTCGGCGATGTCCAGGCGCAGCTTGCTGGTGGCCAGCGGCGAGTCGGTCAGGTCGGTCACCGCCAGCGTCGCGTGGGTCGCGCCCACTTCGGCGGCGAGCACGATCCTGGCTCGTGCGTTGAACACGACCTGGCCGGCCGGGCGCCCGCCGGTGGACACGCCACTGCGGTCGCGGACGAAGCCGGCGTCGAGCAGCGCGTCGAGTCTGGTCCGGACGGTGGATCGGGCCAGGCCGGTCTCCAGGGTCAGCTCGGCGCGGGTTCGGGGCGCGCCGTCCAGCAGCAGCCGGAGCAGTTGCCCTGGTGACGCGGCGTTCGGGTGCCGAGGTTCGTCGCTCATCCCGGCAAGTCAAGCACACCGGAGCCGATGTTTTGGGCAACGACCGTCATACTTTTGGTTGACAGTCGCCAATAGTCTCCA
The DNA here is from genome assembly GCF_004216555.1 of Herbihabitans rhizosphaerae. Taxonomy (GTDB): domain Bacteria; phylum Actinomycetota; class Actinomycetes; order Mycobacteriales; family Pseudonocardiaceae; genus Herbihabitans; species Herbihabitans rhizosphaerae. The sequence goes on from NZ_SGWQ01000002.1 coordinate 45,480, forward strand.
TACGGTTCGCCCCATGACTGTGACCCACGGAACACTCGCGGCCGGAGGGGGTCAGCTCGGCGCCAGGACGCTGCGAACCGCCGTGGTGGGCGCCGGGTTCATGGGCTGGGTGCACGCCGAGTCCGCACGGCGCGCCGGCGGCCGGGTCGTCGGGGTCACCTCGGGCAAGCCGGGCAAGGCCGCCGACGCCGTGGCTGCCGCCGCGGCCGCGGTCGGCGCGGACCGGGGATACCCGGACCTGGAGAGCATGCTCGCCGACGCCGCGATCGACGTGTTGCACGTGTGCACGCCCAACAGCTCGCACGCCGAGATCGCGGGGAAGGCGCTGGCCGCCGGCGTGCACGTGGTCTGCGAGAAGCCGTTGGCCACCGATGTCGCCGACGCGGCGACACTGGTCACGGCGGCGGCCGGCGCCGGGCGGGTGGCCGCCGTTCCGTTCGTGTACCGGTTCCATCCGATGGTTCGCGAGATGCGGGCCAGGCTCGCCGCGGGCCAGGCCGGCATCGTGTCCACGGTCATCGGCGGCTACCTGCAGGACTGGCTGGCCGGCTCGGCGGATCGCGACTGGCGGGTGGACCCGGCGTTGGGCGGGCCGTCCCGGGCGTTCGCCGACATCGGCTCGCACTGGTGCGACCTGTTCGAGTTCGTCAGCGGCGACCGGATCGCCCGGCTGTCCGCGCAGACCGTGGTGGTGCGGGACCGGGGCGGGTCGGGCGAGTCCAACGAGGACCTCGCGACCGTCCAGTTCGCCACCGCGTCCGGAGTGGTCGGCGTACTCGTCGTGTCGCAGGTGGCCGCCGGGCGCAAGAACCGGCTGCACCTGGAGGTCTCCGGGACCGACGCGAGCTTCGGGTTCGACCAGGAGGACCCGGAGCGGCTGTGGGTCGGCGCGCGCGAGGGCAATCGCGTGCTGATGCGCGACCCGGACACGCTGTCGCCGGGTGCCGCCCGGTACACGCGGCTGCCGGCCGGCCATGCCCAGGGCTATCAGGACTGCTTCGACGCGTTCGTGGCCGACACCCACAGCGCGATCCGCGGCGAGGACCTGGTCGACGGGCTGCCGACGTTCGCCGACGGTCTGCGCGCGGTGCGGATCACCGACGCGGTGCTGCGGTCGGCCGCCTCCGGTGGTGCCTGGACGGAGGTGCCGGCGTGACCGTCTCCCTCGAAGGGATCACCAAGAGCTTCCTCGGCGTGCCGGTGCTGCGCGGTGTGGATCTCGAGTTGCGCGCCGGCGAGGTGCACGCGCTGGTGGGGGGGAACGGTGCCGGCAAGTCCACGCTGCTGAAGGTGCTGGCCGGGGTGCACCGGCCGGACTCGGGCCGGATCGTGGTGGGGGACAAGGAGAAGACGTTCGCCGCGCCGCGCGACGCGCAGGCCGCCGGGATCGCGATCATCCACCAGGAATTCAATCTTCTCGAAAATCGAACGGTCGCCGAGAACGTGTTCCTCGGCCGCGAACCGGTGCGGCGCGGCCAGGTCGACCGGCGCGCGATGCGGGCCGAGACGGCGAAGCTGCTGGACTGGCTCGGCGAGGACGGCATCGATCCGGCCGTCGAGGTGGCGCGGTTGTCGGTGGCGCGGAAGCAGGTCGTGGAGATCGTCAAGGCGCTGTCGACCGAGGCGACCGTGCTCGCCATGGACGAGCCGACCGCCGCCCTGGCCGACCACGAGGTGGAGCTGCTCTACGACCTGGTGCGCCGGCTGCGTGAACGCGGGATCGCGATTCTCTATGTGTCCCACCGGATGCGCGAGGTCTTCGATCTCAGCCAGCGGATCACCGTGTTGAAGGACGGCGCGTTCGTGGTGTGCTCCGCGACCGAGGACCTGACCTCCGACCAACTCGTGCGGCACATGGTCGGCCGCCCGCTCGACGCGCTGTACCCGGAGCGCCCGGCGGAGGTCGGCGAGGTGCGATTGTCCTTGCGTGGCGCGGGAAACGCGCGGGTCCGCGACCTGAGCTTCGACATCCGCGCGGGGGAGATCGTCGGCCTGGCCGGGCTGCAGGGGTCCGGCCGGTCGGCGATCGCCCGTGCCATCTGGGGCGTCGAGCCGTTCACCACCGGCGTCATGGAACTGGACGGCGCGCCGGTCCGGGTGACCCGCCCGCGCGCGGCCGTCCGCAAGGGCATCGGCTATGTCACCGAGGATCGCAAGGGCGAGGGGCTGGCGTTGCGGCAATCGGTGCGGGACAACGCTTTGCTCGTCCGGCGGGCGGCGCTGCGGGGTGCTGTGTCCCGGCGCAGTGGCGATCTGGCGGCACTGTTGAAGTCGGTCGCGGTGGTGTCCCGGGGACAACACCAGGAGGTGCGGTACCTGTCCGGTGGCAATCAGCAGAAGGTCGTGCTGGGCAAGTGGCTCGCCGTCCGGCCGAGGGTGCTGATCGTGGACGAGCCGACCCGCGGTATCGACGTGGGCGCCAAGCAGGCCGTGTACCGGCTGTTGCGCGATCTGGCCGCGGACGGCGTGGCGATCCTGATGATCTCCTCCGAGCTGCCGGAGCTGATCGGCATGAGCGACCGGATCCTCGTGATGCACGACGGCGCCATCGCGGGCGAACTGCCGGCCGGCGCGTCCGAGGAGGCCGTCATGGGGCTGGCCACCGGGCACGCGATCGGAGACGTGGCATGAGCCTGCTCCAGGAGACCCCTTCGCGCCCGCGTCGTGCGTCCTCGGTGCGGGCGCGAAGGTTCACCCTCACACCGACCACGACCGTGTACCTCGCGCTGGTGGCGCTGCTGATCATCGGCAGCGTTCTGGTGGCGATCGACGGCGGCGTGCTGCTGGACCAGGGCGGCATCCTCAACATCCTCACCCGCAGCACGGTGCTCGGGCTGGTCGCGATCGGCCAGACCATGGTGATCGTCACCGGCTCGCTGGACCTGTCGGTGGCCTACCTGGTCGGGCTGTGCTCGCTGGTGGCCGCCGAGACGATGGCCGGCAGCGAGTCGATGATGGTGCCCGGGGTGCTGCTGGCCCTCGCCGTCGCCGCCGTGGTCGGGCTGATCAACGGGCTCGTGATCACCGTGCTCAAGGCGCACGCGTTCATCGCCACGCTCGGGATCGCGTTGGTGATCAAGGGATATCTCGAGCACACCTACACCGGCCCGGCGGGCAGCGTGCCGCGCACGTTCCAGCATCTCGGGTACGACCGGATCGGGCCGGTCCCGATCGCGGCACTGCTGATGCTGCTGATCGGCGCCGGCGCGTGGTGGTACCTGCGGCGCACCCGCCCGGGCTACCACATGTACGCCGTGGGCGGGGACCTCGAGGTGGCGCGGCTGTCCGGGGTGCGCACCGGTCGCACGATCGTCATGGCGCACGTGCTGTGCGCGGTCGCGGCCGGGCTCGCGGGTGTGTTCCTGGCCAGTCGCCTGGGTTCCGGCGCGCCGTACGTCGGCACGGACGCCGGGTACGACCTGGAGTCGATCGCGGCGGTGGTGCTCGGCGGGACCGTGCTCGCCGGCGGCCGCGGCGGTGTGGTGGGCACCATCGGCGGCGTCCTCATACTGTCCACTTTGGACACGATCTTCGACGATCTCGCGGTCGACCCGTTCTTCAAGGACGTGGTGCGCGGGGTCGTGCTCATCGTCGCGGTGGCGCTGTACGCCCGCCGCCAACTGGCTGGCCAACTGTCCGGGAGGTCGGCGTGAGGTGGCGGCCGAGGTTGGCGGAGGGCACCGCACCGGTCCTGGTCGTGCTCGCGCTTCTGTTGGTGGCACTGGCTTTCGCGGGTTCGGCCTACTCGGAGCCGGCCGGCTATCTCGCGTTGCTTAAGCGGGCAGCGCCGCTGGTGATCCTGGCGATCGGCCAGTACTTCGTGATCGTGTCCGGCGGGTTCGACCTGTCGGTCGGCTCGCTGGTCACCGCTGAGGTGGTGATCGCCGCCCGGCTGATCGACGGCGACGACGCGAACACGGCGTGGGTGATCGCGCTGCTGCTCGGCTTCGGCATCCTCGTCGGACTGGTCAACGGACTGATCACCACCCGCCTGCTGGTGCCGTCCTTCATCGTGACGCTCGGCATGTTGCTGGTGCTCGACGGCGCGGTGTTCCTGTGGTCGGGCGGCGCGCCGAGGGGTGCGCTGTCGCCGTCGTTCCGGGTGTTCGGCCGGGGCGGGGTGGACGTGCCGGTGCTCGGCCAGGTGCCGTGGTCGGTGATCATCCTGCTGGTCGTGCTGATCGCCGCGGTGCTGTTCATGCGCGGCGGTACCGGTCGCACGCTGGTCGCGGTGGGGGACAACGAGAACGCCGTGCGGCTCGCCGGCGGGCGGGTGGAAGCGTTGCGGCTACTGGCTTTCGTGCTCTCCGGCGTGCTCGCCGCGCTGGCCGCGATCCTGCTCGCCGGGTTCGCCGGAGTGTCCGCCCAAGTCGGGCAGGGCCTGGAGTTCCGGGCCATCACCGCCGTGGTGCTCGGGGGTGTCCTGCTCGGCGGCGGGCGCGGCTCGGTGGTCGCCGCCGCGGCGGGCGCGCTGTCCCTGGAAGCACTGTTCTCGTTGCTGAACCTGCTCGGCGTGCCGGCCGCACTCGAATCCGCCGTGCAGGGCGTGATCATCATCGCCGCGGTCGCCTACGCGAACCTCGGCGGCCGTCTCCGCCTGCGCAAACCGAGTCCCAGCGTGCCCTGAATCCCCACCACCGCAAGGAGAACCGATGAACAGGAAATGGTCCGTCGTGGCCGTCGCGGGACTGCTCGCGATGGCCGGGTGCGCCAGCGACTTACCGGATCAGGGACCGGGCGGCTCGGCCACCCGCGCGGCCGACCCGTCCAAGTCGGACTACTTCGACCAGGCGGAGTTCGACCGCCAGCTCAAGTTCCGCACCGCCGCGGCGGTCGGCCTGGACGGCGGCGACGGCGCGGGCAAGCCGTGGGAGCAGATGCTCGACCCGAAGCTGGTCGACACCGCGAAGTTCGCCAAGCCCGGCGGCAACTACCACGTGTGCTTCTCCAACGCCTCGGTGGACAACCCGTGGCGGCAGGTCGGCTGGAAGACCATGCAGGAGGAGGTGAAGCTGCACCCGGAGATCACCAAGTTCACCAACCTGGACGCGGAAGCCAAGGACGACAAGCAGATCAGCGACATCCAGTCGTTCGCCACCCGGCAGTGCAGCGCGATCATCATCTCCCCGAACACCACCGCGACGCTGACGCCCGCCGTGGAGTCGGCGTGCAAGATCGGCGTGCCGGTGATCGTGTTCGACCGCGGCGTCAAGACCGACTGCCCGGTGACCTTCGTCCACCCCATCGGCGGGTTCGCGTTCGGCGTGAACGGCGCGGAGTTCCTCAAGGAGAAGGTGGCACCCGGCGGCAAGATCTTGGCGCTGCGCATCCTGCCCGGCGTGGACGTGCTGGAGACGCGATGGGCCGGCGCGAACAAGGTCTTCGAGGGCAGCGGGTTGAAGGTGGTGGGCGTCCGGTTCACCGACGGCGACGCGGCCAAGACCAAGAGCATCGTCAACGAGTACATCCAGCGTGAAGGCACGATCGACGGCGTGTGGATGGACGCCGGCGCCACCGCGGTGGCCGCGGTGGAGGCGTTCCAGGACGCGGGCAAGCCGATCCCGCCGTTCGTCGGCGAGGACCAGCAGGACTTCCTGCGCATGTGGGTCAAGGAGAAGATGACCGCCATCGCGCCCACCTATCCGACCTACCAGTGGCGCACCCCGATCATCGCGGCGGTGCGGATCCTGGCCGGCAAGCAGGTTCCCAAGGAATGGGTGCTGCCGCAGCCGAAGATCACTCAGGACACCCTGCAGAGCTATCTCAAGCAGGACATGCCGCCGCTGCACTACGCGATGTGCGGGTGCGAGTCGATGCCGAGCTACCCGGGGGCGTGGAAGTAGCTTGCCCGCGATCGGTGTCAGTACCTGGGTGTGGGCCTCGCCGTTGACCGACGAGGTGCTCGCCGACCTGGCCGTCCGCGCGGCCGGGTGGGGCTTCGACGTCCTCGAACTCCCCGTGGAGAACGTCGACGACTGGAGCCCTGCCCGTGCCGCGCGGGTGCTCGGTGATCACGGGCTGGGTGCGACCGTCTGCCTGGTGATGCCGCCGGGCCGGGAGCTGGTCGCCGCATCGGATCAGGTGATCGCGTCCACACAGGACTATCTGCGGCGGGTCGTGGACATCGCCGTGGAGGTGGGTTCGCCGGTGATCGCCGGACCGGCGTACGCGTCGGTCGGCCGGACCTGGCGGCTGTCCGAGCGCGAGCGCGTCGACACGATCCGGCGGCTGCGCGACAACCTCGTCCCGGTTGTGGAGCACGCGCGTGCGGCCGGTGTGCGGGTCGCCGTCGAACCGCTCAACCGGTACGAGACCAGCCTGCTCAACACGATCGGGCAGACCCTCGACGCGCTCGACGGCCTGCCCACCGACGGCTGCGGGGTGGCCGTCGACGTCTACCACCAGAACATCGAGGAACGACATGTCGGCGACGCGATCCGGTCCGCGCGTGGCCGGATCGCGCACGTCCAGGTGTGCGCGAACGACCGGGGCGCACCGGGTGCCGATCACCTCGACTGGCCGGATTTCCTTGCCGCACTTGAGGAATCCGGCTACTCGGGTCCGCTGTGCATCGAGTCGTTCACCGCGCACAACGAGTCCATCGCCACCGCCGCGTCGATCTGGCGCCGTCTCGCGTCCACACAGGACGCTCTAGCCGTCGACGGGCTGCGGTTCCTCCGAGCTCTCATGAAGGAGTCCACTCGATGAGTCGACCGATCACCCTGTTCACCGGGCAGTGGGCCGATCTGCCGTTCGAGGAGGTGTGCGAGCTGGCCGCCGGGTGGGGCTACGACGGCCTGGAGATCGCCTGCTCCGGCGACCACTTCGAGGTCGACCGCGCGCTGTCCGAGGACGGGTACGTGGAGGAGAAGCTCGCGCAGCTCGAACGGCACGGGCTGGCGGTGTACGCGATCTCGAATCACCTTGTGGGGCAAGCGATCTGCGACGATCCGATCGACTTCCGGCACCAGGCGATCCTGCCCGCCCGGGTCTGGGGCGACGGCGAACCGGAGGGCGTGCGGCAGCGCGCGGCCGCGGACATGGAGGACGCGGCACGGGCCGCGGCGAAGCTCGGCGTGGACACCGTCGTCGGGTTCACCGGCTCGAAGATCTGGAAGTACGTGGCGATGTTCCCGCCGGTGCCGCAGGAGGTCATCGACGACGGCTACGCGGACTTCGCCCGGCGCTGGGACCCGATTCTGGACGTGTTCGACGAGGTCGGCGTCCGGTTCGCGCACGAGGTGCACCCGTCCGAGATCGCGTACGACTATTGGACCACCCGGCGTGCCATGGACGCGCTGAACAATCGGCCGGCGTTCGGTTTGAATTGGGACCCGTCGCATTTCGTGTGGCAGGACCTTGACCCGGTCGGGTTCATTCTGGATTTCGCCGACCGGATCTACCACGTCGATTGCAAGGACACCAAGAAGCGCTTCGACGGCCGCAACGGACGCCTCGGCTCGCACCTGCCGTGGGCGCATCCTCGGCGCGGCTGGGACTTCGTGTCCACCGGTCACGGCGACGTGCCGTGGGAGGAGTGTTTCCGTGCGCTCAACGCGATCGGCTACCGCGGGCCGATCTCGGTGGAGTGGGAGGACGCCGGCATGGACCGGCTGCGCGGCGCGGCCGAGGCCGTCGGCTTCATCAGGAATCTGGTGTTCGAACAGCCCACCACGGCGTTCGACGCCGCGTTCGCCAGGCGTGATATGACCTAAATGTTATCTCCCCTCTGAGTTGTCGTGGTGGTTACGGTCGCGGCGCTGGCCGGTCAATGCTCGAGAACCGGTGGCTATCCGTATTTTCCGCCCCTGCGCTTCGAGGAGAAACGGTATGGCAGGAAAGGCACTCACCACACTGACGGCCGCGCTACTGGTGTCCGGCGTGGCTCTCGCGATCACCCCGTCCGCGGCCGCCGCGCCGACCCCCGACCCCGACATGTTCAGCGCGCTGCAACGCGATCTCAGCTTGACCGCCGAGGCCGCCGGTGTGCGCCTTGACAACGAATCCCGTGCGGCGACAGCGGACCGTTCGCTGCGCAAACGACACGGCGACCGGCTCGGCGGCAGCTGGTTCGACGGCGACAAGCTGGTCGTCGCGGTCACCGACACGACGCTGATCGGCGCGGTGCGCGACGCCGGGGCCGAGGCGAAGGTGGTCACCCGGTCCGAACGGGAACTCGACCGGCTCAAGGCCGCGATGGACTCCCGCAAGGGCGAGGCGCCGCGCACGATTCCCGGCTGGTTCGTCGACGTCACGTCCAACACGATCACCGTGCAGTCCCGCGCGCACGCGACGGACGCGGCGCGCGAATTCGTGGCGGCCAGCGGTGTGCCGGCCGACGCCGTCCGGATCGTCCACTCCGACGAGATACCGCGTCCGTTGATCGACGTCGTCGGCGGCAACGCCTACTACATCGGCAGCGGCACCCGCTGTTCGGTCGGATTCACGGTCAACGGCGGCTTCGTGACGGCCGGCCACTGCGGCAGGACCGGCGCCACGACGAGCCAGCCGAGCGGATCGTTCGCCGGTTCGAGCTTCCCGGGCAACGACTACGCCCACGTTCGCGTGGCGGCCGGCAACAATCTCATCGGCGCGGTCAACAACTACGCCGGCGGCCGGGTGGCGGTGGCCGGATCCCAGGACGCCCCGGTCGGCTCGTCCATCTGCCGGTCCGGCTCGACCACCGGCTGGCGCTGCGGCACCATCCAGGCCCGCAACGCGTCGGTCACCTACCCGCAGGGCACCGTCAGCGGCCTGATCCGCACCAACGCGTGCGCGGAACCGGGTGACTCCGGCGGATCGGCGATCTCGGGCAGCCAGGCGCAGGGCGTCACGTCCGGCGGGTCCGGCAACTGCAGTTCCGGTGGCACCACGTTCTTCCAGCCGGTCAACGAGATCCTGCAGACCTACGGGCTCACGTTGATCACCGACGGCGGCAACCCGCCGGGCGAGCCGTGCACCGGATCGCAGAACACGTACAACGGATCGGTCGCCCAGGGAGCCACGTCGGTGCAGCCGAACGGCTCCAACTACCAGTCCACCGCGGCCGGCACGCACAGCGGCTGCCTGGACGGTCCGGACGGCGCCGACTTCGATCTGTACCTGCAGAAGTGGAACGGCAGCAGTTGGGCCGAGGTGGCCAGCGGCACCAGCCCGGGGCCGGACGAGACGGTCGACTACAACGGCACGGCCGGCTACTACCGCTGGGTCGTGCACGCGTACAGCGGGTCGGGCAACTACACGCTCGGCACGCGCAAACCCTGACCCCGGAAGCGATTCCGGGCACCTGAATGGCTTCGGCGGCGGCTCGACGTTCGGCCGCACCCCCGATCGGGCCGCCGCCGAGCCCACTTGTGTGGTGAATCGTCCTACTGTCTTCCCATGGAGCTCGAGCTTCGGCATTTCAAGATCGTCTGCGCGGTGGCCGACACCGGGAGCATCACGAAAGCCGCCGCCCGGCTGGGCCTCGCTCAGCCGGCGCTCACCGCTCAGCTGCGCCGGATCGAGCGTGCGCTCGGCGGCCCGCTCTTCGAACGTGACCACCGCGGCACCCGGCCCACCCCGCTCGGTGATCTCGTGCTCGACCGCGCGCGGATGCTGTTGCCCGCGGTGTCGGAGCTGAAGGAGGAGGCCGTCCGGCTGGCCAACCAGGCGTCGGCGTCCGGAGCGTTGCCGGCCCGATTACAGCTCGGCTCCACGAACGGACCGGCGCGCGGTGGGCTGATGCACCACCTCGCCGTCGACTACCCGACGATCCGGGTCACCATGCGGACCTCGTGGTCCTCGGACGATCTCGCCGTGAAGGTGGCCGACGGCACGCTCGACTTCATCGTGATCGGCGTGTGCGGGAACGGTGCGCCGCCGGCACAATCGGGCGTCAGCTGGCGGACCATGTCGCTCGACCCGGTGTTCGTGCTGATGGCCGAGCACCACCGGCTGGCCGACCGGGCGGAGGTGGACCTCGCCGATCTGGCCGCCGAGCAGTGGGCCGCGACGCCGGGCGACGGCTGTTTCGCCGGGTGCTTCGCCGCGGCGTGCGCCAAGGCGGGGTTCGCGCCGCGCACGCTGTACGAGGTGGACGTGGCCTCCTGCGTCGACCTCGCGTCGGACGGCGACGCCGTGGTGCTGTGCCAACCCACGTTCCGGATGCCGGCCGGCGTGGTGACCGTGCCGCTGGCCGGACAGCCGCTCACCTGGCTGCAGGTCATCGGGTGGCGCCGGGACTCGCCGGCCTCGGAGTTCGCCGAACGTCTGCTGGAGATCGCCGGCAAGGGGTACACCGACGCGATCGAGCGGACTCCGCACTACGGCGCCTGGCTGGACCGGCATCCGGCGTTCGGCCTCGTCAGGTCGTGATCGCGGTCGGCGGCCACGACATTCGCGCGATGACCCACGATCCCGATCTAGTCGGCGGATGTGCCGTAACGGAGTCACACTGAGGGAGCACGGTCCGAGATCGAAAGGAGATACGTCGTGGCTGCGAAGTTCGAGCTTTACAACGACAAGGCCGGCAAATTCCGATTCCGTTTGAAGGCCGGCAACGGTGAAATCGTCGCGACCGGCGAGGCGTACGAGACGAAGGCCAGTGCGCTCAAGGGTGTGGACGCGGTCAAGCGGGCCGCCGCCAACGCCGAGGTCGACGACAAGACGGACTGACCCTCCTCTGGACAAGGGTGCACCGATCGGTGAACACTACTGTCTATGGTGGTGTTCGAGTTCGACGGTCTGACGATCGCCTACGACCACGCCGGCACCGGCGATCCGATCGTGTTCCTGCACAACCTCGGCGGCGATCGTGGCATCTGGTCGGCCCAGTTCGACGCGCTGGCCGCCACGCGCAGCGTCTACGCGGTGGACTGGTTTGGCTACGGCGACTCCACCGTTCCCGATGACGGCTACACCATCGACCGCTATCTGCGGCTGCTCGCCGCGTTTGTCGAGGCACACGACCTGCGCGACGTGACGCTCGTCGGCAACTGCTTCGGCAGCGCGATGTCGTTGCTGCACGCCCGGCGGAATCCGGCCGGCGTGCGGGCGCTGGTGCTGGTCAACCCGCTGACCGCGGCCACGCTGCGCCCCACGAGATCCGGCTTGGCCGCCCGTGCGCTGCGCCGAGTCCCGCTCGACCCGCTCGGCCGCGCGCTCCGCCTGCCGTCGGCGATCGCCGGTCTGGTGGTGCGCGAGCAGTTGGGCGGCAGAACCGGCGGCGAGGTGGTCGCCTCGTTGCGGCGGCGGTGGACCGAGCCACGCCGGCTGCTGCCGATCACCGCGATCCTGCGCGAACTCCCGCGACTTGCCGAACTCGACACCTTTCGGCCCGACGGCGATTTTCCGCCGATCACCACCGTCTGGGGCGAGCGCAACCGCGTGCTGTCGGCCGCCGCCGGACGCCGGCTGGACACCACGCTCCGGCCCGATCGGTCCCTGGTGCTGCCGCGCTGCGGGCATCTCGCCATGGTCGAGGACCCCGACCCGGTCACCGACGCCGTGCGCGCCGCCGCATGATCCGCGCCGCCGTCACCGTGACCGCCGCGATCGCGGCACTCGTCGCCGCGCCCACCGCACCCGCAGCGGTGGGTGCGCCCGGCGAGGTCATCGGCGTGGCACCGCTGCCTGGCCAGCATTGGTTGCCCGGCACCGGCAAGGCGTACCGGCTGACGTACCGCACGACCGGACCGTCCGGCCCGGCGTCGAGCACCGGCGCGCTGTTCGTGCCGAGGGGAACACCGCCGCCCGGCGGGTGGCCGGTGATCTCCTGGGCGCACGGCACGTTCGGCATCTCCGACGCGTGCGGGCCGTCCACGACCGGCACCAACGAGCGGGACACCGTCCACCTCGCGGCTTTGCTCGAGCAGGGGTACGCCGTCGCCGCGACCGACTACATCGGGCTCGGCGCCGGCGGGGTGCACCCGTACCTGGACGGGCGGTCCGAGGCGCACGCCGTGATCGACATCGTCCGCGCGGCGTCCACAGTGGACAGTGCGGTGTCCAGGACATGGGTCGTCGCAGGGCATTCCCAGGGCGGGCACGCGGCGCTGTTCACCACCAAGATCGCCCCGACGTACGCGCGGGAACTGGACTTCCGCGGCGGCGTGGCGACCGCGGCGCCGAGCAACATCACCGCCGTACTCGCCCTCGCCGCGCCGGGCGAGCCGGTCCCGTTCGCCACCACGTTGCTCACCTACATCCTGGCCAGCTTCGAGACGACCCGGCCCGACGTGGACATGGAGCCGTACCTGTCCGACCGCGGTCTGCGGGCGATCAGCGACGCGCGCCGGTTGTGCTACCGCGACCTGGAGAAGACTCTGGTCGGCGTGACGGTCGGTCAACTGCTGCGCAAACCGCTCGCGCTCGGTGACTTCCTCCCGGCCGCGCGCCAGGCAATGGAGCCGCCGTCGCACGGCTACGAGCGCCCGTTCTTCGTCGGCCTCGGCACGTTCGACTGGCTGACTCCATTGACCGGCAAGCTGCTCGCCGAATTCGCGCTGCACGGCGAGCCGGTGACCGCCAGGTTCTATCCGAGCGATCACGACAACACGATGGACCTGTCCCGCGCCGACACGATTCCCTATGTTCGGTGGCTCATCGGGCGACGTTCCACCACAGGTCCTGGTTAGCCGCGTCGCGCTGGATCAGCGGCCAGAGTTTGGCGTCGTAATGTGTGTTGGATGGGACGGGCGGCGTGACGGCGCAGGGTTCGAGGAATGCCTCGCTCGCTCGCCGCACACTGACGCCGGGCAGGTCCGCCAGTTCGTGAACACGCGCGTCGGCCGGGTCGAGCACACCGACATCGACGCAGGTCAAGCTGATCCCCTCGGGCAGAACGTCGAGCATCGCCCTGGCGAAGGTCCCACTGCCCACCGGCAGCCACACGCGCTCCGGCGTGTATCCGAGATCATTCGTGATGTGTGCCCATTCGCGCCGCAATGTCGCGCGAAGACATCGTATGAACCCGGTGTCGCCGAATCCGAGCGGCAGCTTCACGCAATCCGCCTCGCGATCGCGATAGGCGGAGGCCGCCTTTTCGGCGAGCGCCAATGTCGCACAGGGTTCAATGGTGGCACCATAGGAACGCGCCAATAACGAGAACTCGTGGTAGGAATCGCCGAGCTGCTGGCAGAACAGGACGCAGTCGATCTCCATTCGCCGGCACACATAAGCGAGCGCCACCTGCGCGAACCCCGGCGCCGGGCTGGCGTAGACGACCGACCTGGCACCGCCGGCCACGATGTCGGTCAGATGCGCGGCCAACGCGCGCTGTTTCGTGCCACCGGGCAACAGGTCGTCCCGGACGACGGTCACGGTGCCTGCCGGGGTCTCCAGCGTGGACAGCACGGCTCGGGGTGACAGTTCGTCAGCGTGGCTGTTCGTGATCATGATCATGGTGATCAGTTACGCCAGGACCGGACGAACGGTTCAATGGCGGCGGGCCGGCTGCGGCGACCTGACTCGTCTTCGACTGTTTCCTCAGTGCTTGACGATCGCGTGAGTGAGATTTCTCGGGGTGCCGCCGAATGGGAGGCTCAGGTGGACTCCGGCCGCTTGCCGGCCCGACAGCGGTCTGACTGTCGCGGTGCTCAACATTGTCGAGCGTGCGGCCATGGCGCGTTGATGATCGCGGGCGACGATTCGGACGGCGGCGCGAATCGTGGCGAGCTTTCCGGTCATTTCCACGGACAGGGCGACAATGGTTCGGTCGGCCGGGCCGGTCGACGCGGCGGCCAGCAGGTGCTCCCAGTGTTGGGGTGATCGTGGCGCCGCGGCGAGCACGCAGTGTGCGGCCGCCGGCGTGATCCACGCGTCGGTGCGAAGTTGGCCCTGATGGCTCGCGTCGCCGAGGGTCAGCACGGCGTCTCGCAGCGCGTTACGGGGAAGGATCGACGTCCGGATTCCGCGCTGTGTCAGGACGGCGCGCAGCCGCAGTGCCGTGGCGGCCGCTGCTTTGGACGCGCCGTGCGCTCCGCCGCCGCGGGCGGTGGTGGCGTCCGGCGCGAACAGCGGTTCGTGTCGAACGGCGAGCAGCAGGCGACGCCGTTTCTGGCTGTGTTCGACCAGTATCTGCAGGCCACTGGGGGTGGCGGGGTCGGAGGCCAGGTGCTCGGTGAGGGCCGCGAGATCGAGTGTGGGCAGGGCGGTGTGCTCGAGTTCCAGCACGGCGGCGAACCCCTGCCCGTCGGTGAGGATGCCGACCGGTGGCGAACTCTGGATCGAGCATTCGGTGAGGCGGGCGCTCGGGAGTATGCCGGCCAGCGCACCGAGTTCCGCGGTGGCTGCCGGGGCCGGTGGACCCGACGGGACGGTGGGGTGCGTGCGGTCGAGTTTGCCCAGCGGGGAGACCGCCAGCACGGTCAGCAGCAGGCCGGCGGCGGCGAGGGCGACACCGCCGGCCATCGACCCGGAATCGAAGACCGCCAAACCGGCCACCGCGACCGCGAGACCCACTTCCGCGACGATTATCCGGCCGCACGAAAGAATGGTGGAACCGAATTTTCGGTCGGTGATCACAGGGCCTCCCTCTGGTGCCTTTTCCTACGTTCTTGCCGTATTCGGCAGCCGCGCCCGGCGTGTGTGTGCTACCAATAAGTCAGGGCCGTCCCGCGCATTCCAGAAAAGCGCGCCAGGGGAGAGGAAGCAATGGGGAACACGAAGGATCACGTCGAGGCGTACGCCTACGAGGGCCGCCGGCAGGCGACCAGCCTGCTCCGCGGTGCCGACGAGGCGGCCGTCGATCCGCGGCGCAGGATCAACCGGGGCGCCGCCACCGGCCTCGTGATCGCGGTGCTCGTCATGGCCGGTTTCGGTATCGCCGGCTGGCTGGGTGCGGGCAGCGGGCCGGGCCTGCCCGACTCCGGTGCCGTCATCGTGCGCGACACCGGCGACACCTACGTCGCGGTGGACGGCGTCGTGCACCCCGCGCTGAACGTCACCTCCGCGCTGCTCGTGGGCGGCGGGCAGGTCACCCACGTCAAGGCGAGCGCACTGGCCGGCAAGCAGCGCGGGCTGCCCATCGGCATCCCGAACGCCCCGAATTCGTTGCCCGGTAAGGAAAAGCTCACCAACGCGCCGTGGACGGCCTGTGCCGTCCCGGCCGAGGGGAACCTCGCCCCGCCGGTCGACCTGGTGATCGGCGCACCCGCGCCAGCAGAGGGCCGCCTCGCACCGGACGCGGCGATCGTCGTGCGCAACGCGGCCGGCCGCGAGTGGCTGATCATGCAGGGGCGGCGGTTTCCGTTGGAGCCCAACGCGCGCCGCCAGCTCGATCTGCAGTTCGCACCGGTGGTCACGCTGCCGGATCAGGTGATCGCCACCGTGCCGGAGGGGCCCGTGATCGCCGCACCCACGGTCGCGGGTCAGGGCGGCCGGTCGACGGTGGACGTCCCCGGTACGACCGGGCAGATCGGCGACCTGGTCAGCACCTCGGCGCCGGGCATCGGCGACCGGTTCTCGGTGATCCAGCGCGACGGGCTCACACGGGTGACACCACTGGTGTTCACGCTCCTCGTCGGCAACGGCGCCCGAGTGTCCACAGTGGACCCATCGGTGGTCGCCAGGGCACCGGTCTCCGCACTTCCCGCACCCGGCAGCCCGGCCTGGCCGGACGTGAAACCGCGCAGTGCCAACCCGATGCGCGGGCAGCCGGTCTGTGTCAGCACCACTCCCGGCGCGGCGCCGGGCAACGCCGCCTGGATCGTCGAGGTCAGTCAGCCGTCCAGGGTGCCGAGCCCGCCGGGGTTCAGCCCGGTGGCTGTCCGGGACGTGCAGGGCGTGCTCCGGTCGATCGTGATCGCACCCGGGACGGGCGCGGTGATCAAGGCGGTGTCGTCCAGCGGGCAGGACGGCGCCATCACCTTGATCACCGACGCCGGACTGCGGTATCCGATCCCGCCGGGGGATGCCGTTCAGCGGCTGGGCTACGACCCGGCGGCGCTGCGCGGCGTGCCGAAGTCCTTCGTCGAGCTGCTGCCGGCCGGTCCGGTACTCGACCCGGAGGCGGCCCGGCGGGAGTTCCCCGGGGTGTGAGGTCCCAGCGCGTGCGGTCACAGCAGGTCGACCTCCGGCGGATCGGCCGCCGAGCGCGCCGGGCCGGTGGCCGACCGGCGAGCCCAGCGCAGGACGAGCACGCCGGCGAAGATCGCCGCGAGGGCGAGCAGCGCGCCGCCCCAACCGAGTGCGGTCTTCGCGAGCGGGGGCAGCGCGGTGTCCTCGTGCGGCAGGGGAGCGACCTCGATCTGCTTCGGCCGCGGTGGCGCGCTCGGCACGGCCGCGCCGGGGGCGGTGAGTGCCGCGTACGGGTCCACGATTCCGGCGCCGACCCGGCGATCGCGCGGCCCGGCGATCCGGACCGCGGTGGACGTCAGCCGGTCGGCCACCTCCGCGGCGGTCGCCTTCGGGTACCGCTGGAGCACGAGCGCGGCGGTACCGGACACCACGGCGGTGGCGAAGCTCGTTCCACCGACGGTCAGGTACCGGCCGCCGGGCGCGGTCGTGGTGAGGGCGACCCCTGGTGCGGCGATGTCCACCCAGTCGCCGGCATTGGACTCCTCGACCGGCCTACCCCGCTCGTCCACGGCGGCGACCGCGAGCACCCCGTCGTAGGCCGCCGGGTACCACGTCTGGCCCGGCTGCGTCCGGCCCTCGTTGCCCGCGGCGGCCACCACGACGACACCTCGGGCCACCGCGTCGGCGACGGCCGCGCGGATCGCCGGATCGTCCACCGGCGTCGCGAAGGACAGGTTCAGCACCCGCGCGCCGTGGTCCACCGCGTCTCGGATGCCGCGGGCCAGGAGGTCGCGTCGGAGGTTCTCCACCGGAGACGCGAACCGGACGGGGTAGATCGCCGACTGCGGTGCGATTCCGTACACCCGAGGATCGGTGCCGCGACGCGCGGCGATCAAGCCGGCGACCATCGTGCCGTGCGGCGCGCAGTCCAGCGGCTGTCCGGCCGACAGGGTGCCCGACTCGTCGATCTGGGTACCCGGACCGGCGAGCGCGCCGGTGAGCTTCGGGTGCTGCCAGTCCACGCCCGAGTCCACGACGCCGACGGTCACCCCGGCGCCGGTGGCCAACTCGTGCGCGCGTTCCAGACCGAGCCGGGCGATCAGCGGATCCTGACCGGCCGGTGGCTGTGGCTCGCCTTGCGCGACGGGCGCGGAGCATCCCGGCTGCTGTGCCTGCGCGACGGCGGCGGGGCACACCAGCATGGTGATCGCGGCGGCGAGCCCGGCGGCGGCCCGCCTGGTCATGCGCCCAACTCCAGCAGCGCCGAGTAGACCTCCCACACCGCGAGCGCCAGCGGTGCCACCGACAGCAGCAGCACCAGCTCGGCGAGGTCCAGCGAGCGGGCCGCCCTCGGGCTCGGCGGGCGCTTGCCGTGCACGACACCGGCGAGCCCGCCACACAGCGCGATCGCCAGCAGCGTCGGCAACGCGATGCCCAGCAGCGCGCCGTCGTCGCCCGCGTTCTCCATGAGGTAGCCGATGATGACGCCGACGAGTGCCAGCGCCGCCGTGCACACCGCCGTGATCACCTGCGCGCGCTCGCGGAAAAGCCTGGCGCGCAAGGCAACCAGCACGGCCAGCACGGCGGCGAGCACGCGCGCCCAGGTGCCGTCGAACGCCAGTACCGCGATCCCGGCGGCCACGACGGCGTGCACCCCGGCGGACAGACCGGTCAGCAACTGGCGCGCGATCGCCACCTGACGACTCGCGCGCTCCAACTCCACCTGGCCCGGCACGTTCGCGATGTCCTCCGCGGACTTGGGCAACTGTGGCCTCGGCAGCCGGGCCAGCCGCAGCGCCAGCGTCGGCAACGCCGTCGAGCCGGCCAGTGCCAGGGGCGCGATCAGGGCGGCCACCCATGCCGCGGAACCGTCCGACAACACGGCCACCACACCGGCGAGCAGGCCGAGGATCCCGATCATGGCGATCGCGGCGAACGTGGCGTCGCCCGCACCGACGAGCAGCGCGCCGAGCACCGCGACCACGAGTACGGCGGCCGAGGCGAGCAGCAGGTGCGGTGCGCCCCACGGATCGCCGAGCAGCCGGACGGCGCCGGCGGCGGCGAGTGGTGCGGCGAGCGCGGCGGTGACGGTCGCCGCCCCGGTCTCACCCGCCGCGCGGGCGAGACCGGTACCTCCGGCGACCAGCAGCGCGGCCGCTGCGAGGGTGAGCACACCGCCGAGCATCGCCCCGCTGATCGCCGCCGCGGTCGCCGCGCCGAGTACCGCGAGTATCGCGAACGTCGCGCACGCCGCCCGGGTTTGCTTTGTGCCCCAAGGGTTTTCCACCGACTCGTGGCCGATTACCTCGACCACGTCGTCGTACAGCGGCGGCGGGCGGCGCTCGGACGCCGGGCGCAGCACGAGCACCTCGCCCTCCCGCACGGCGTTGGCGTGCAGGCTGAGTGCAGCGTCAAGCGTCGCGCCGTCCAGTCGGGTCAGCAGCCAGCCGGTGCCACCGGCCGCACCCCGGTCCGGGATCGCGTACCGCAACATCGCGGGCAGCAGGTGCGCGAGCGGAATCGAGGACGGCACGGTCAGGTCGACCCTGGTGCGCGGTCCCGCGATGGTGACGCGGCACAGGCCGCCCGCCGCCCGGCTGCCGATGCCGGTCGGCGAGGCCGCGGGCGAGGGCTGGGGTCTTCCGCCGGGCGGCGGAGCGGCCGGCCGCCGCGCCGGGGGCGCGGGTACCGGTTGCGCTTGCTTGTGTTGTCCTTGCTGGGGTTTCGGCGGTGTGCCGGTAGCGCGTACTGTGGCGTTCGCGCCGCCGGTTGGTGGAGCCGGCGGCCTGGTCATTCGATGTTCCCCCTTGGTTTTCGTGGTTCGCGATTCGTCAGTCGCACCCGCCATGGTGGCGAGCCGACCTTGAACAATCCCTGGTACGGCCGCTCACCGAGAATCGCGACAGGGGAGCGACCTGGTGACCGAGACGCTGTTCCGCCGACCGCCGCGGCTGCCCGTGCCGTCCGTCCCGGACGGTGAGGTGGCGCTGCGCCCACCGCCCGAACTGCCCCGCCCGGACTCCGGCGGCGGCTGGCTGACCGCCCTGCCCGCGCTGTCCGGCCTCGGCTCGGTGGCGTACCTGTTCGCCGGACCGCCGAGTCCGATCACCTACGTGGCCGGCTCGTTCTTCCTGTTCTCCTCGCTGGCGATCGTGGTCTGTTCGCTGCTGCGGAGCCGGTCGAGCCAGAAGGGCGACACGGCCACCACCCGCCGCGACTACCTGCGCTACCTCGTGTCGGTCCGCGCGCAGGTGCGCAAGACGGCGGACGCGCAGCGCGAACACCTGGAGTGGACCGCGCCCGAGCCCGGCGTGCTGTGGTCGCTGGTGGACGACGCGCGGCTGTGGGAGCGGCGGTCATCCGACGAGGACTTCGGCGTGGTCCGGCTCGGCACCGGCCCCCGATACCTGGCCACGCCGCTCGTGCCGGCCGAGTCCGGGGCCGTCGAGGACCTCGATCCCCTTGCGGCACAAGCACTCAAGCGGTTCGTCACGACTCACACGGCCGTGCCCGACCTGCCCGTGCAGGCCTCGTTGCGGCGGTTCGCCGGCCTCTCGATCACGGGCGATCGGGCCGCGGCGCGCGCACTGGCCCGTGCGGTGATCGCGCACGCCGTCACGTTCCACTCGCCGAAGGATCTCCGAGTCGCGGTGTGCGCCGACGTGGACGGCGCCGACTGGAGCTGGGTCAAGTGGCTGCCGCACGCCCGGCACCCCGCGCACACCGACCACGCCGGCCCGGCGCGGCAGACGCACCGCGCGCTGGCCGTGCTGGAGGAGATGCTCGGCGACGAGCTGACCAGGCGGTCGCGGTTCAACCGGCACGGCGAGCCGGATCCGGATCTGCCGCACGTGCTGGTCGTGCTGGACGGCGCGGCGGTGACCGGCGAGGAACTGGTGCTCGCCGAGGACGGTCTGCAGGCCGTCACCGTGCTCGATCTGGACGGGGTGGCCGACGAACTGGTGCGCGCACACGGGCTGGCCCTGCGGGTGGACTCCGACCGCACGCTCACCGTGCGCACCGCCGGCCGCGACGATCACCTCGGCACCGCCGACACGCTCGCGCCGGCCAGCGCGGCGGCACTCGCCCAGCAGCTCGCCGGGTACCGCCTGGACGCCGACACGACCGGCGACGGCGATCTTTCCGCGGCCAGCAAGACGCTGCCGCAGCTGCTCGGCATCACCGATCCGGCGGCGATCGACCTTGCCACGTCGTGGAAACCGCGTCCGGTCCGCGATCGGCTCCGTGTTCCGATCGGTATCGCGGCCGACGGCACGGTGCTCGAACTCGACGTGAAGGAATCGGCGCAGGACGGCATGGGCCCGCACGGGTTGCTGGTCGGCGCGACCGGGTCCGGCAAGTCGGAGCTGCTGCGCACGCTGGTGCTCGGCATGGCGGCCACGCATTCGCCGGAGCAGCTGAACATGGTGCTCGTCGACTTCAAGGGCGGCGCCACGTTCGCCGACCTCGGGCGGCTGCCGCACGTCGCCGCCACGATCACCAACCTGGAGGACGACCTGGCGCTGGTCGACCGGATGCGCGAAGCGCTGGCCGGGGAGATGAACCGGCGGCAGGAGATCCTGCGCGACGCCGGGAACGTGGTCTCGATCCGGGACTACGAGCAGCGGCGACAGGCGGGCGCTCCACTGCCGCCGATGCCGAGCCTGCTGATCGTGGTGGACGAGTTTTCCGAGCTGTTGAGCCAAAAACCGGACTTCGTGGACCTGTTCGTCCAAATTGGACGGTTGGGTCGCTCGCTCGGACTGCACCTGCTGCTGGCGTCGCAGCGGCTGGACGAGGGGCGGCTGCGCGGGCTGGAGGCGCACCTGTCCTACCGGATCGGGTTGCGCACGTTCTCCGCCGAGGAGAGCCGGGTCGCGATCGGCGTGCCGGACGCTGTCGATCTGCCGTCCGCGCCCGGTCACGGCTATCTGGCGACCGAGGCGCGCACGCGCAAGCGATTCCGCGCGGGGTACGTCTCCGGCGCGTACTCGGCACCCGGCCGGCGCGGGCCGGTTGGGCCGGACGCCGTGCCCGAGGTGCGCCCGTTCCCGGCCTCGCGGCTGCCGGTTCCCGCGCGACTGCGCGCGCCCGCACCGGGACCGGCGGACCCGAAGAACGAGGTCACCCTGCTGACGGTGATGGTCGGCCAGATGGCGGGCAAGGGCACGCCGGCGCACCGGGTGTGGCTGCCGCCGCTGGAGGCGCCCGAGCCGCTGGACGCGCTGCTGCCCGGGGTCGCGGTGCGGCCCGATCGCGGGTTCTGCGCCTCGCCGGACGCGCCCGAGTTGGCCGTGCCGATCGGGATCGTGGACCGCCCGTACCACCAGCGCCGCGATCCGCTGGTGATCGATCTCGCCGGCGCCGGCGGGCACGTGGCGATCGTCGGCGGGCCGCAGTCCGGCAAGTCGACCACGCTGCGCACCCTGATCACCGGGCTGTCACTGCGGCACACGCCCGACGAGGTGCAGTTCTACGCGATGGACTTCTCCGGCGCGTTGTTCTCCCTCGTCGGCCTGCCGCACCTGGGTGCGGTCGCCGGACGGCAGGACGAGGAGGTGCTGCACCGGATCGTCGCGGAGGTCACCGCGGTCGTGGAGCACCGGGAGACGCGGTTCCGCGAACTCGGTGTGGACGGGATGGCGGCGTACCGGAAGTTGCGCGCGAATGGTGCGGTGCCCAGCGACACTCATGGGGACCCGTTCGGCGACGTGTTCCTCGTGGTGGACGGCTGGGCGGTGCTCCGGCAGGACCACGAGGACCTCGAGGAGCGGATCCTGAACCTGGTCAGCCGGGCGTTGACCTACGGCGTGCACGTCGTGGTCACCGCGAACCGCTGGCTCGATCTGCGGCTCGGGCTGCGCGACCTGATGGGCACGAAGATCGAGTTGAAGCTGGGCGACCCGCTCGACTCGGAGATCGACCGCAGGACGCAGGAAGCCGTGCCCGTCGATCGGCCGGGCCGGGGCGTCAGCCGGGACCGGGCGCACTTCCTCGGCGCGGTGCCGAGGGTGGACGGCGTACGCGGCGCGGACGATCTCGGCGCGGGCGTCGCCGACCTGATCGGCAAGATCGACGGCAACTGGCCCGGCGCGCCCGCACCGCCGGTCCGGCTGCTGCCCGCGTTGCTGGAGTACGACGAGCTGCCCACCGACGGCGGTCTCGCGATCGGTCTGGAGGGCCAGCGCCTCGGGCCGGTCGTGCTGGACCGGCGCACCGATCCCGGGCTCGTGCTGATCGGCGACGCCGAGTCGGGCAAGACCTCGACACTGCGCGCGATCGCCCGGCAGGTGGTCGATCGGGCGCGGCCGCGCGAGGACAAGATCGTGCTGATCGACTACCGGTTCACCATGCTCGGCGAGTTCGACGGCGACTGCGTGCTCGGGTACGCCAACAACCAGCAGCAGGTCGTGGACGTGGTGGCCGGGCTGGTCGAGGGCTTCACCAAGCGGCTGCCGGGGCCGGACGTGACGCCCGAGGAACTGCGCACCCGAAGCTGGTGGACCGGGCCGGACGTGCACATCGTGGTGGACGACTACGACCTGGTCGCCACCTCGGCGGGCAACCCGCTGCTGCCACTGCTGGAGTTCGTGCCGCAGGCGCGCAGCCTCGGGTTGCACCTGTACGTGTCCCGCGCCGCCGGTGGGGCGGGGCGGGCGGTGCTGGATCCGGTGCTGGGCCGGCTGCGCGAGTTGGCGTTCCCGACCGTGGTGCTCAGCGCGCCGGTCGACGAGGGACCGCTGTTCGGCGTGCGGCCGATCCGTCAGCGGCCGGGCCGGGGAACGCTGGTGCACCGCACGATCGGCACGGTCCCGGTCCAGCTCGCCAGGCTGGATACGGCGCGCTGAATATTACGGAATTCGGCAGAGTGCGCGAAGCAAGGTTTCTTCAAGGTATTCGTCCTGCGGAGATGCCAATCTTGGCGATGTGCGGCACCGCGCTGTCCAAACAATTCGAAGGGACTCGAAATGCCTGATGGTCCGAAAATCGACCTGACCGCCGTGCAGGCGGCGGAGCGGGTCGTCGACGACGCCGTTCAGCAAATGGAGGGCGTGACCAAGCAGATTCTCGCGCAGGCGGGATTGAGCCAGGCCGCCATGAAAGCGCCCGCCGGACAGATCACGGCCAGCACGTTCGACGACATCGGTGGCGGCGGGCGCGCGCTCGCCGAGACGCTCGGCCAGCTGCGTACGGACCTCGGTCTGCTGCGCCAGGCCGCTCTCGCCGGGTCCGACCGGGCCTCGTCGGCGGCGTCCCGGGGTGCGGCCGGTGGCGGGCACCCGGTCGCCGGCGGAATGCAGTAACCGATCATCTGACAAGGGGAGGAAGAAATGACCGATTACCTGGAATTCAAGACCGGGGAGATTCAGCAGATCGCCTCGGCCACTCGTGGTCACCAGGCCCAATGGGATCAAATCTGGAATACCGTGCGCACCCGGCTCGGCGGTGTCGTCTCGGCCGCACTCGACGCGCAGACCGGTTCCTCTCTCGAGGAGCGCACCGTCGAGTACAACCAGAAGACCCAGCAGTACAACCAGCAACTGCTCGCGCAGCAGAACGCGGTGCGCAATGTCGGTGACATCGCCACCGAGACCAATCACCAGATGACCAGGACGATCTCGGGCCGATGACTGGCGATGTCGTCTTCGACGAGGGAAAGCTGCGCGCGTTCGCCGCGGAGCTGCGAAGCACGCACAACTCCGAGCAGCTCAAGGCACAGCTGATCGACGGGCTTGTCGGGCCGGACGTGTTCGGTCCGATCGAGGGCGGGGCGCGGGCCGCGAACGGTTTGCGGCAGACGCTCACCGCGCTGCTCGCCGACCTCGAGCGAATCGGGGTGGACACCGCGGAACTGGCCAGCAACGCCATCGCCGCGGCGGACCAGGCGACATCGGCGGCACGGCGGACGGAGGCGGCCGCGCGCGGCGGTCGCGATCGATAGTCGACAGAGGGGGAGAAGACCATGTCCGGCGCGGACTTCGACGCGCTCTACGCGAAGATCAACGCGATTGTGCCAGGCGGGCTGAACACCGCGGCCGCGGCGTGGCGCGGGTTCGCCAAGGCGTGCCAGATCTCCGCGGCCAAGGCGGGCCGGGCGGCGGGCAACGTCGGCGGTCACTCGACGGCGCCGTACCAGGCGGCGGCCGACCGGGCCAACCCGATCGCCGGCCGGGTCAGCGGGCTAGCCGCGCAGGCGACCGCGATGGCGGGCCGGCTCGCCACCGCGAGCGAGGTGGCCGCGCGGGCGCAATACGAGGCGTACCAACAGAAAGCGCAAGTCGATCAGGCGATCCGGCAGGCCGGCGCGGCCGCGGACTATCACGGTGACACCAACGTGCAGCCCAACGGCGCCGCCACCGCGAGCACGAACGCCGGGACCCGGCTCGCCATCGAGAACGCCAAGGCCGCAGCCGCCGCGAAGCTGCGCGCGGAGGCGGCGAAGGTCACCGCGGCGTACAACGCCTTCGGCACGTCGGCCCCGAGTGAATCCGGCGGCGGTGGAGCGGGCGGCGGTGGAGCGGGCGGCGGCGGTGCGGCTGGTGGCGGTGCGGCTGGTGGTGGTGCTTCGGCTTCCGGTGGGCCGGCGCCCGCGTCGTCGGCCGTCGCCGGACCGGAGGCGGGCGACTTCGCCGGTTGGGTGCGCGACCCGCGCACCGGGCACCTGGTCGATCCGGCGAGCGGCCAGGCGTTCGACCCGGGGTCCGGCCGTTACATCGATCCGTTGACCGGCAAGCCTTTCGGCGAGGTCGCCCAGTACGCGTCTCGGTTGGAGGGCCTGTCCGCCGGCGCGCCGGCGACCAGCGCCGGCGGGATCGCGCCGCTGGCCACCGCCGGCACGGGTTCGGCGCCGGTGTACGGCGGCGTGATCCCACCCAGTTTGAGCCCGACCAACCCGGCCGCCGCGCAACTCCAACAACGGGCGGCGCAACAACTCGCCGCCAACGCGGCGGCGGCGCGCCAGTACGCCGCCGCCTCCGGACACCCGTACCCGCCGCCTGCCGGGGGTGGGTACGCCGGTGCCGCGCCGTCCGGCACCCGAAGCAGGGGTCGGTCGCCCCAGAACTCCGCACCCCCCTCGATCTGGGGCGGCCACCCCTCCTCCACCCGCTCCACGCGCGAGCGGAAGCAGACAGAGGAGTCGGCATCGCATTGGGCCACGGACAACGAGATGTGGTCCAGCGGCCAGCAGATCCGCGACGACCTTCTCGACGACAAGGGCTGATGACCATGAGCGACATGAAGTACAACACCGACCAACTGCGCGACAGCGCGAGGAGCGATCGCCAGGCGAGCGACGCCGCGGACGCGGCGGGGCGTGGGCTCGGCGGCGCCAGCATCGGCGCGGGAATCTTCGGTGACATCGACGGCGGCGGTGGCCTCGCGGGTGCCCTCGGGAGCGCCCAGTCCGACCATGTCCGCGCCGCGCGAGCGGCGGCGACCAAGGCGGACAATCAGGCCGGCGGGACGGATCAGACCGCCGCCGCCGGTGACCACCTGACCGCCGCCACCACGCGGATCGCCAACCAGGGCACGGTCAACCGGGTCGCCGACGGAATGGGTGGGAGCTGACCGTGCCGATCACCCAAGCCGATCTGGCGGCACGTGCCCAGATCAACCCGTGGAAACTGCTGGAGGGATTCACCGCGGGCGATCCCGCCGAGATCAGCAACCTGGCTTCGCAGTTCGCCAAGGCGGGCGGAGACACGAAAGCGTCCGTCACCTACAGCCAGCAAGCCGGAAAACAGGCCCACGACGGCTATTCGGTCGCCGGGAGTCCGGTACCGACGAGCCATGTCACGCAGATCAAGAATCAGGTCGGCAGCGGCGACAAGCTGACCAAGATCGCCGGCAGCCTGGACGCCATCGCCGACGACCTCTACGCGCGCACCGCGGCGTCCAAGAACTCGGTACACACGCTCAACGCGCAGATCGCGACATGGAGTGCCGCATACGACCGGAACGAGCTGCTTCAACGCGATCCGGACCAACCGAATGTCGCACAGCTCAAAGCGGCGAACCGAAAAATCCTGGCCGACGCCGTCGCGGCCACGCAGACCGTCGGAAAAGCGGTCGACACCTCGCGAAAGGCGTACGAACAGGCCTTGGCCGGCCATCGGCGGACCCTGTCGAGTCTCGGCTATACACCGCCACCCGAGCTGAACGAAGGAACTCCGGCCGGGCCGCTTCCCGCGGTCCCGGGGGCGGGATCCACACCGCAGAGCAATCGAGCCTGGTGGAACAGCCTGACCGCGCAGCAGCGTCAGGATCTGATCCAGCAGAACCCGCGGGCGATCGGCAATCTCAACGGATTGCCCGCGTCGGCGCGGGACGCCGCGAACAGAATCGCGGTCAAGCAGGACCTCAGCAGTGCTGACAAACGGGTACGCGACAACGCGAATGCCGCACTCCGAGGTCTCTACAACGCGTCTCAGAAAAAGGATCCGCGAACCGGTGAACCGCCCATCGTGCAGCTTTACGCCTACGATGCCCGCGCCTTCGGTGAAGGGGGACGGGCGGCCATCGCCGTCGGCGATATCGACAAGGCGGACAACGTCGTCTTCAACGTTCCGGGGATCAAGAGCGACGGCCTCAGTGCGCCGGATTTGGCCGGACGTGCGGGAGATGTCTACATCGCTAGCCGGAACAGCGATCCGTCGCAATCGACCGCGGTAATCGCCTGGATCGGATACGACGCTCCCGGTGAGGGGATTCCCTCCTCCGAGGCGAACGCGCAGCAGGGCGCGCAGCGACTGACCGCCGATCTCAACGGCCTTCGTGCGAGCCGAGGCAGCGACCAGCCGCACGTCACCGTCGTCGGGCACAGCTACGGAAGTACCGTCGTGGCGCGCGCCGGGCACGATTACCACGCCTACGGACCGAATGACGACATCGTTCTCCTGGGAAGCATCGGCCCGGGTAACGGGATCACCAAAGCCTCGGACCTCAACGTGTCACCGGATCAGGTCCATGTCGGCACGGCTCGCAATGACATCACCATCAACGCGGGTGGCGGACACGGCGCGGACCCGACCAGCAAGGAATTCGGCGCGAAGAGAATCGCCGCCGAGACCGACACCCCGGATATCGATCTGCCCTACGTTCCGGCAGGCGACTACGGTTTCGGCTTCGGCGGCGCACACGGCAGCTACTTCGATCCGAACAGCGAAAGCCTGTACAACGTTGGGCAGATCGCCACCGGCCACGGGGATTCGGTCATTCGGGACTCCGGATCGGACCATCCCACGGCTCGCCCGAACACCCATCGCGACGCGTCGCCGCATCTCGGGTCGCACGACACCGCTCCGCATGTTTCGCAATCGACGGGTACGGCCACCACCTCGGCGGCACCGGCACCGCAGGCACCCGTTCCGGCGCCGACGAACACGATCACCGCCGTGCCGCCGGCCGGTCCGATTCAGGTGATTCCGCAGCGCGAGCGGGTGACCCGCGGAATGGAATGAGCGGTCACCGAAGGATGTCGCAGAACGCGGGCAGTGCTCGCGTGATGTCGAAGCTGCCGTCGAGCAGGCGGCGCACCGGGTGCGGTCCGGCGGCGAAGAGGATCTTTCCGGTCTGGCCGTCGATGACGATCGGGCCGCGATCGACCAGGTGCTCGGTTCCCCGGCGCACGGTGACCGAGGTGCCGTTGATGTAAATGCGTTGGCGCAGACCGGTTTCCGGGTCGAACGTCGATGTCTGTACGAAGTCGACCGGACTGTCGGGCAGGGTGAGCCCGGTGACCGTGTTGCGCACGGTGTTGTCCTCGGTGATGTGTTGCACCAGCTTCACCCGGCGACCTTTGTCGTCGAAGAACGTCCAGTTGACCGAGTGCAGATCGATACTCCACTCGACGCCGTAGTTCCCGCACGCCACCGGATTGGTCAGCACCTGCTGGCGGTCGGTTTCCGTTCGGGTCGGTGGCACCCACGCGACGGCCGGGGTCGCCAGACCCGCCAGCACCGTCGTCGCGATGACGGTCACCACGATTCCTCGCCACGCCATTCTCATGTCGTCAGCAAACTCGGGCAGTCCTTTCCGCACAAGGCCGGCGACACCGATGGCGGGAATTCTTCAAGGTCGGATCGCTAGCGTCGGTGGCGATCTTGGAATCGGCGGCGGAGGAGGCGGCGTGCGGCGGTGGAGGCGGGTTCTGGTCGCGGCGACGGTGGCCGTCGGAGTGGTGGCAGCCGTCGGGGCCGCGAGTGCGGCACCTGGTGAACAGAACCGCTGGGTGGAGCTGGCCGACTGGACGCAGGGCGAGGCGGTCGGCTACGCGAACCAGCTCGACGGCTCCGGCCAGAACGTGCCGACGATGTACTACGCCGCGCTGGCCTACCACGACGCGCTGCGCCACGGCTGGCAGGACAAGCGCACCCAGGAGTGGCTGGGCAAGGTGTACGGCGACCGGCTGGCCAGCGGCGGGTACGGCCTGGACGAGCGGATGGACGCCTACGGCGACGGGCGCTGGAACACCCCGGACACCACCTACGCGATCACCACGGCGTGGCACGTCGGGCGGGTGCTGCTGGCCGGCTACGACGCCGGCGCCGTGCCGCGCGAGGAGATCACCAGGATCGCCGATACGTTGATCGACTTCCCGGTGCTGCGCGGCGGCGAGTGCATCGCCTACTCGTCCAGCGGCTACGACCAGGGCAAGCCGTGCGTGTGGAACGTGGTCGCCGCGGCCGCCTGGTTCCTGTGGCAGACCGACGTTCGCGGCCTCGCACCGCAGGGGGAGCGGGACAAGCTGCTCGCCAAGACCAGGACCTGGCGCGACAACGTGCGCAGTCAGTTCCGCACCGGCCTCGGCGGCTGGCCGTACCAGGACGACACCAGCGGCCCGCAGGGCGCGTGGCACAACGCGGCCACCGTTTACACGATGGCGCAGGCCGACCCCTCGATCGCCACGGCGGCACTGGACGGGCAGTTCCGC
This sequence comes from Herbihabitans rhizosphaerae, assembly GCF_004216555.1. Lineage (GTDB taxonomy): Bacteria > Actinomycetota > Actinomycetes > Mycobacteriales > Pseudonocardiaceae > Herbihabitans > Herbihabitans rhizosphaerae. Next base: position 74,413 of record NZ_SGWQ01000002.1, read on the forward strand.
GCGTTCCCGGCCAACGGCTCCAACACCGATCTGATCGGCGCGTTCACGAACTACTGCGGCCACGCCGACGTCACCTACCGGGCCGCCTACGACAGTGCGCACGCCAATCCGCCCACGATCAGGGAGAAGCTCGGCGTCCGGGCGTCGTACGTGTTCAGCACCCTGCTTGCCGGGTCGAGTTGCGGCTGACCGTGGCCAGCACCGCGAGCGCCCGCTGTTCGCCGGGCCGGTGGCCGGTGTCGCGGCACAGCGACAGCGATTCGTTCGCCGCCGCGTCGGCGTCCGCGAGCCGGCCCGCGGCGAGGTGCGACCGCGCGGCGGCACACAGCGCGCGTGCCTCGAACACCCGGTATCCGTGCTCGCGGGCCACCGCGAGCGCTGTGTCCACATCGGACAGATCGGCCGTGTGTTCGGCGAACCGGGTCAGCACCTCGACCTGTGAGCGCGGCACGCCACATTCGCGGCCGGCGCGCACGGCCTGCCGATGCCGAGCGAGTGCGGCATCGGTTCTGCCATACAGGTTTTCGACGCAGGCCAGCGCGCTGAGCGCCTCCGCCTTGGTCGCGACACCGGCCAGCCGGGTGGCCAGCGCGAGGCTCGCCCGCGCGTGCCGTTCGGCCTCGTCGGCGTCGCCGAGTTCGAGGTACGCCGATGCCAGGTTCACGTGCGCGTCGGCCCGCAGCGACCGGTCACCGAGCGCCTCGCCGAGTGCGAGCGCGGCCGTGTGCTTGTCGATCGCGGCGGCGACATCGCCGAGCTGGGCGAGCGCCAGACCGGCGTCGGACAGCGCGTTCGCCTCACGGAACCGGGAGCGCGCGGCCGGCAGCAGCCGCAGCTCCTCGGACAGGTGGGCGAGCGCGCGCCTGAGGTGGCCGAGGTTTCCGCAGACCCAGCCGAGGTTGCCGTGCGCCGCACCTTCGATCGCCGGGTCGCCGATCTTCGCCGCGAGATCGATCGCTCTGATCAGGCACGCCATTCCCTCCTCGGGCCGGCCGAGGTTCGGATACAGCCTGCCGAGCTGGGTGAGCGCCGCGGCCGACCCGGGACGCCAGCCGGCGCGTTCCGCCTCGGCCGCCGCCGTCTCGAGCGCCCGCAACGCCTCGTGATCGCCGCCGCGCAGGCGAAGGAAGTAGCCGTGCGCCAACTCGGCCGTGGCGCGTGCCGCGTGATCGCCGTGCTGTCGCGCCGCGGCCACGCCCGCCTCCGTGACCCGCCGCCAGTCCGGGTCGAACGCGCGCACCTGGAAGTAGCCGCGCAGCAGTCCGGAGAGCTGCCACGCCAGCTCGGGCTGACCCTGTTCCTGCGCGGACGCGGCCAGTGCCACCAGGTTCGGGCGCTCGGCGTCCAGCCATGCGAGTGCGGTCTGCTCGTCGGCGAAGTCCTTGTGCGCCAAGGCAATCGTCGGCATGGCGAGGCTCGGCGCGGCCAGCCGGACGGCCCGCGCGGTCGTCGCCGCATAGTGCTTGCCCAGCCGGCACGCTGCCGCCAATCGGGTGAGGCCGTCCTCGTCCGCCTCGGCCCGGTCGCGCGCGAACTGCCGCAGCAGCTCGTGCAGGCGGTAGGTGGGGTGGGTGGGGACGTCGAGCAGGTGCGCCGAGGCGAGGCCGTCCAGCAGGCGGTGCGCCTCGGACGGCGTGACCTCGGCGAGAGCCGCCGCCGCGTCCGGTCTGATGTCCGGCCCGGGGTGGCAGGCCAGCAGCCGGAACAGCCGCCGCTGCCCGGGTTCGAGCCGCTGATACGACAACTCGAACGCGCCGCGCACTCCCGCCAGGGCCGTGCGTGCCCTCAGGTCACGCACGTACTCGTCGACCGCGCGGGCCGGATCACCCGCCAGGTTCGCGGCCGCGATGCGCAACGCGAGCGGGAGGCCACCGCACAACGCGGCCAGCTCGGCGAGATCGTCCCGCTGTCGAGCCCGATCGTCGTCCAGCGCGGCGGCCAGGAGCCCGACCGCGTCGCGCTCGCGGAGGCTCCGCAGCCGGATTCGCCGCGCACCCTCGTCGATCATGAGGTGTTCAAGGCGACGCCGCGACGTGACGACCGTGGCGCACCCGCCCGCCCCCGGCAGCAGCGGGCGGACCTGGGCGGCGCCGGCCGCGTCGTCCAGAACGATCAGCACTTTCCTGGTGGCCAACACCGATCGGTACAGCGCGGCCGCGGCGGCCTCGTCCCGGGGGATCTGCTCGCGGGCCACTCCGAACGCGCGCAGGAATCCGGACAGCACGTCCAGCGCGCACGCCGGTTCGCCGCCGGAGTGCGCACCCAGGTCGGCGTACAACTGCCCGTCCGGGAAATCCGCCGCGTGCCGACGCGCCCAGGTGACCGCGAGGGTGGTCTTCCCGACGCCCGGCTGCCCGGCGATCACCACGAGCGCGTCCCGGACGGTGAGTTCGTCCAACTCGGCCAGCTCCGCGTCGCGGCCGATCAGGTCGACCGGCGCCGGCGGCAACTGCGCGGGCGACCTGCGCGTTCGAACGGCCGCCACCACGGTGTCGCGGGCGGCGGTGAGCAGCTCGCTCGGCTCCGCGCCCAGCTCGTCGTCAAGCCGCCGCACGATCGCCTCGTAGTGATCGACGGCCTCCTCGACCCGCCCGGCCGCGCCGAGTGCCCCGATGTACTGCGCCGCCAACGCCTCGGCGAGCGGATGGTCGGCAGTCGGCTGCCGAAGCCGCCGGATCACGTCGTCGGCCGTGCCGGCGTCGGCGAGCCGCAGCCGGGCCCACTCGGTCAGCACGCCGAGACGTTGGCGACGCAAACTGTCCCGGACCCGGTCGACCCAGTCGCCGGACAGGTCCGCCAGCGGCTCGCCGCGCCACAGGTCGAGTGCCTGCGCCAAGAGCGTGGCCCTCGGCGTGCCGGACAGCCGCCGGGCCCGCGTGACGATCGCCGCCGCGTTCAGCACGTCGACGCGCGACGGCGACACGTCCACGCGGTAGCCGCCGGACTGCCGGGTCAGCGTCACTCCGGCTGCGCCGAGATCACGGCGGAGCCCCGCGAGGTAGGCGTACAGCGTGCTGCGGCTGTGCTGTGCTGCCGGCCGGCCCCAGATGTGGTCGGCCAGCGTGTCGGGCGACACCGGCTGCCCGGCGGCGAGCAGCAACGACGCGAGAACGCACCGCTGCTTCGGTCTGCCGATCGGGCGAGGCACGCCGTTCACCAGCATCTCGACCGGCCCGAGCAGCCGGAATTCCGGGTCAGTGGACATCGGCCGCGCCCCGGACGTAGTCGGCGAGCGTGCGTCCCGGCTGATCGTGCAGCGTGCTGGCGGCGATCCGCAGGGGGAGTGGGAACCGGCCGCATCGTTCGGCCAGGTCCTCGGCGGCGGCCGGGTCCACTCGGTGTTCGCCGAGACGGTCGACCAGGACGGCGACCGCTTCGTCCAGCCGCAGCGGTTCGACGGCGAGCTGGCGGGTGCCCGGAGCGGACAGCGGGCGGCGGCTGGTGATCACGGCGAGGCTGCCCGAATCGTCGGGCGGCAGCAGCGGGAGTACTTGGTCGACGGCGGACGCGTTGTCGATCAGCACGAGCAGGCGGCGGCCGGTGACCGCGGCGCGGAAGGTGCCCGCGACGTCCGCGCCGGCCGGTTCGCCGAGCGCGCGCAGAAACGCCGACAGCACGTCGAGTGGCGGACGGTCCCGCAGATCGGCGTACAACTGGCCGTCCGGGAACCGGGCCGCCGTCCGGTGCGCCCAGGTCGCGGCGAGTGCGGTCTTGCCGATCCCGGCCGGACCGTGGAGCACCACCGCGGCGAGCCGCTGCGACAGCACGGTGTCCAACTCGGCGAGGTGATCGGTTCGTCCGACGAATCCACAGGGCGGCGCGGGGAGCTGGGCCGGCGGGGCGGCCGGGAGCGGGACGGCGGTGCTGGCCGGGCGGGCTCGCAGCAACTGCCCGTGCAGCTCGCGCAGCTTTGGCCCGAGCCGTTCGCCCAGGTCGTCGCGCAGGCGGGCCCTGGCGCGCTCGTAGTGCTCGAGCGCTTCGGCGACCCGGCCCTCGGCCCGCAGCGCGCGCAGGCACGCGGCGATGAGCGGCTCGGCGTGCGGGTGATCGTCGAGCGCGGACTCGACGCGCTCGACCACCTCCGCCGCCTGTCCGGCGTCCACGGCCGCGTCCGCCCACGTGGTCAGCAGCCGCACCCGTTTGCGGTGCGAACAATCGCGGACGACGGTCACCCAGTCACCGGAAAGCCCGTCCAGCGGCGTGCCGCGCCACTCCCGCAACGCCGCGTCCATCCGCGCCAGCGGCACCGGGCCGGCCTGCTCGGCCACCCGGGTGAAGCGGCACAGGTCGACCTGGTCGGGCGATGCCGTGATCACGTAGCCACGGTTGGACCGGCGCACCTCGACGCCGGTGCCACGCAGCAGGCGGCGGATCCGGGCGAGGTAGCTGTACAACGTGTTGCGTGGTTCGGCGGGCGGCGACTGCCCCCACACCCGATCGATCAGCATGTCGGTGGGCACCGGCCGCCCTGTCTGGGACAACAGGGCGGCCAGCACGCACCGCTGTTTTGACGGCCCGAGCTCCACGATCCGGCCCCCGTCGTGAAGCTCGACCGGGCCGAGCAATCGGAATTCCACCGTTCCCCCTCACGGTCACGCCGACGCGCACATCTCCTTGACACCCCCGGGACGACGTACGGGCCACATCGATTTCCGGCCGGCGTCCTCAGTGAAGAAGACGCCGAGTCACGCCGGCCGGATGCACGCGACGGCCCCGCGTAAGGCGCCTGTAAGCAACAGGCCCCTCACTCAGGTCTTTCGGACGGTCGCTCTATGAGGTGACGCGTGAAGGTGGTTCAGTCAGTAACGAATCGATAACACCGGTTCACAGGGTGAGCCGGGGCCAGGATTCCGTGTCCCGCAACAACTGCCGGTCGTGCGTGGCGATCACGACGGCGGCCGGGGTGGACCCGAGCGCCGCGGTCAGCTCGTTCATCCGAATTCGGCGAGATCACTGCTCGGCCGGAAGCTCGTACTCGAATTCGTAGGTCTGCTGTCCGCCGTCCATTCCCAGCACCAGCTTTCCGCTGATCCCCACCAGTTCCTCGGTGCCACTGTCGGGCACGACCGCCACGTCGACACGCCCGTCGCCGCGGTTGATCGTCGCGTAGTACTGGAGCACGAAGCTGCCGCGTCGGCCCGCGAGCGTTCCGGTGACCCGCTCGAACGCCACGTATCCGCCGGACGCCTCGGCCTGCGTGGAGGTGGCCCTGAGCAGTTCGGCCATGCCGGCGCCGTCCAGGTCGCCCTCGAACCGTTTGACCACGGTCACCCGCGCCAACTCGGCGCCCGCCACGTCGTCGTAGGGCGGCTGCCGGTCGACGGTCGAGGTGATGCGGCCGCGTGCCTGGTGATTCATCGAGTTCTCCTTCACTGAGGTGCTGTGTCGGAACCGTGAAATGCGCGAGTCCCGCGCTGTGCACCGCCGAGTGCCGCGCTGTGCACCCCGCGCCGGTGGATGAGCGCGGAACTCACCGTGTCCGAGCGCGGGACTCGCGGGCGCCGCGACCGTCCTCCGACAGGGTTTAAGTCGGCTATTAAGTCGACTATAACCCTGGCACAGACTTCACCCCGCGAGGGGTGATCAAGGTGCTGTGGCTAGCGCCCGCTCACCAGGCGTCGTCGTCGAAACGCTCGGGCAGGGAGGCCGCCACGAGCAGCGCCTCGTCCAGGGCCTCTCGTTGTGCGCCGGTGAGCGACGCGGTGAGTTCGTCGTCCAGGCCGCCGACGATCACGCGCACCTTGTCCAGGAGTTTCTTGCCTTCGGGCGTCACCTCGAGGCGAGCGGGATGGCCCTGCCCGGCGAGGGTGCGGTGCACGGCGCCCATGGTCTCCAGCCCTCGGACGGTGGCGAGCATGCTCGGCGCGGTCACCCCGGAACGGCGCGCCAGTTCGCTGTAGGACATGTCCGGCCGGCGGTTGAGGTGCCCGAGGGCGCCGAGGTGGCGCATCGTCAGCCCGAGTTCGGCCAACTCGCCCTCGAGGCGCTTCTGCAGCACGCGCCCGGCGCGGATCGCCTGCATCACCGTCGACGCCGACAGTTGGACCTCTTTCTTCGCCATGCGCGCCTCTCCTTGTGAACGGGCACTTAGCCTAACGTTTAGCCTGACGCATGGTCGGACAACATGGCGAGGCGTTCTGTGAAATGAACAGTTAATCGAACGTTCAGACGGCCATTGACGGGGTCTGTCGCCAGAGTTAGCGTGATCGCGTTCATTTTAACGAACAGTGACGCCTCGGTGTTCTCGCCGCCCTGCTCATTCGGCGCACCGGGGCCGTCGCTGACGCAGCCCTGCCCGAAATTCACTGCGTCTCGGCGAAAGCCGATCGGAAAGGCCCGTCATGAGATCCAGAATCCTGCTGCGGTGGTCCAACGTGGACGCGGGCGGCGCGTACACCGCGCGCACGGCGAACCTGTCGCAGTGGGCGGGCAAGACGGTGGCGCTGAGGTTCGTCAGTCGCGAGGACAGCACTTTGCAGACCGATTTCCTGATCGACACCGTGTCGATCGGCTGAGCTGTCGCGCTGAGGGAGCGGGCCGATGGACCCGCTCCCTCAGCGCACATGCCGGTTGATCAGATGCCGGCGACCTGCTTGATCCACGACCGGTACGAGGCGGTTGTGCTGTAGCCGCCCCACTGGTCGTTGGCCGGCTTGTGCCCGATGGCGCACACCCCGGCGTGCACCCACTCGCCGGTGGCGGCGCTCTTCACCAGTGCCGGACCGCCCGAGTCCCCGCCGGCCACGCCGCCGTCCGCGTCGGTGCAGGTGACGTGCACGGCCTGCTCGTCGCAGTTGTACGCGGTGCCGCTGGCCATTTTGAGCCGGCGTGGCAGGGGACCGGTCCAGTCGGCCTTTTCCGAGCCCCAGCCGTAGATCTCGACGGCCTGGCCGTCCCGCATGTCGGCGTCATTGGCGAGTGGCAGAGTTTCGGTTTGGACCGCCCGCTCCAATTCGAGCAGGGCGATGTCGTGGTCCGGCCAGTTGAACTGCGGGTGTTGTACGACCCGCTTGACATTGACGACCGTGCCGCCCTCCGACCGGTCGAGTGATCCGACGCGGACGGAATAGCCGGAACCTTCGACGCAGTGCGCCGCGGTGAGCACCCATGTCGGCGCGACGACCGACGAAGTGCAGGTGAAGCCGCCGCCGCCGTGCAGCGCGGCGATCCAGGGCTTCTGATCGGTGACGGTCTTGCCGCCCACGATGAACGGCTGCACCGCGGGTTCGTCCGCCGCCGCCTGACCGGTGAACGCCAATCCGGCCACGAGGCCGGCGGTGATCATCGTGACGGCCGCGCGTAGCAGGGATTTACGCATGGCTGTTCCCTCATTCTATTCGGGAAATCGATAACGCCTCGTTGTAGCAGCGCTCCACGGCGACAAACAATGACGGATTCGATCCGTACCGCTACCTAATTCACTACGCGTGATACGCAGCGGAAGGCATTACCAGTGAATATCGAAGAGGAAATTCAGACTTTCGGCTCTACCGCGATTCCGGCGGTCAGCGTCGGGGGTCGAGCAGGGCGATCGACGCCCGCATCGCGATCTCGGTGATGTCGCTGACCCGGCCGCCGTCCTCGACCGTGGTCGCGATCAGCTCACGGAGACCGCCGATCAGCAGCAGGATCAGTTGCCTCGGTACCGGCCCGACACCGGCCGAGCGCCACTCGTCGGTGTCGCACAGGGTCTCGATCATGGTGACGAACGCGGCCATTGAGTCGCGCTGCAACTGACGTGCGGCGACACCGAGTGACGGCACGTCCCTGATCCAGCTCACCGTGATCGCCGGCTCGGACTCGGACGCGACGATCCAGGCCTCGACCGCCTGGCGCACCTGGTTCTCCCACGGCGCCGCCGGGTCGACCGACGCGACGATCTCGCGGATCATCTCCGCGTTCTTCTCCGCGAGCAGCGCGACGAAGCAGCGCTCCTTGTCCTCGAAGTGTTCGTAGAAGGTCCGGCGTGAGGTGCGCGCGCGGCCGACGATGTCGGCGACCGTGGTGCTGCGGTACCCGTTGTCCACGATCGCCGAGGCGAGGCCGTCGAGCAGGCGCTGGCGGAACGTGCCGGCGTCCTCCGGCGTGCTCGCCGTTCGCTGCCCCGCGGTCGTCATCGTGTCCACGCTATACCTCGCTGTCGTCCACCCCTTGCCCAGTGATGGTACGCGGGCGTACCGTCCGTTGGTACGTCGATGTACCACTATTTCGGGAGGGTGCGATCAATGACGACGCCAATACTTCCGCCTGGCCCGAAGGTGCCGCGCGCCCTGCAGGGCGCGTACGCGCTGACCCACCCGTTCCGCGGAGTGGACAAGATGCGCGAGAAGTACGGCGGCGCGTTTACCGTCGACATCCCGGTGTTCGGCAAGGCGGTGGTGATCAGCGATCCCGCCGAGATCAAGCAGCTGTTTCAGACCAAGCCCGAGGTTGCCGAGAACATCGAGCCCAACCTGGGCCGGGTGCTCGGCGAGGGCTCGTTCTTCGCTCTCACCGGCGACGCGCACCGCAAGCAGCGCAAGCTCCTCGTCCCGCCGTTCCACGGCCGCAGGCTCACCGCCTACGAGCGGATCGTGGAGGAGGAGACCGTGCGCGAATTCGCGAGCTGGCCGCTCGGGTCGGAGTTCGCGACGCTCCCGTCGATGATGCGGATCACCCTCAACATCATTCTGCGCGCCGTTTTCGGTGCGGAGGGCGCCGAATTCGACCGGCTGCGTGATCTGTTGCCGCGACTGGTCAATCGCGGTTCCAAGCTCGCCGCGCTGCCGTTGCCGGACGTCGGCGGGAAATGGGGACCGTGGGGCCGGTTCCGCACGCTGCGACGCGAATACGACGCCGTGATCGAGCGGCTGATCACCACCGCCGAGCGGGACCCGCGCCTGGACGACCGCGACGACGTGCTCGCCCTGATGCTGCAGAGCCGCTACGACGACGGCTCCCGGATGAGCCACCGGGACATCGCCGACCAACTGCTCACCCTGCTCGCCGCCGGGCACGAGACCACGGCCACCACCCTGGCGTGGGCCGTCGAGCGCCTGCGCCGCCACCCGGCCGTCCTGCGCGATCTGGTCGCCGAGGTCGACGCCGGCGGCAAGGAGCTGCGCGAGGCGACGATCGTGGAGGTGCAGCGGATCCGGCCGGTGATCGACTTCGTGGGCCGCTCGGTGCGCGCGGAGACCATGGAGCTGGGCCGGTGGCGGGTGCCCCGCGGCCACTCGGTGCTCGTCAGCATCAGCCTCATCCACGACGACGACGCGATCTTCCCGAACGCGCGGGCGTTCGACCCTTCACGCTTCCTCGACGCGAAACCCGATCTGTACCAATGGATCCCGTTCGGCGGAGGCAACCGCCGCTGCATCGGTGCGGCGTTCGCGAACATGGAGATGACCATCGTGCTGCGCACCCTGCTCCGCGACTACACACTTGTCCCGACCAGCGAGCGGGACGAGCGCTGGCACTCCCGGGGTGTGGCCAACGCGCCGGCCAAGGGTGGGCTCGCGGTGGTCCACCGCAGGGCGATCAGAACCGGGGCGCAGGCACCCGCGGCCACCGAAGGAGCACTGTCGTGACCGAGCGGATCGTGGACACCGGCCGGGGGATTTCCCTTGCCTACGAGGAGATCGGCGACTCGGGCGGTGTTCCGCTGATCGTCGTCGCCGGGCTGGGACAGCAGTTGCATAGTTGGCCGGCCGAGTTCTGCGAGCGGCTCGCCGAGCGCGGCTACCGGGTGATCCGGTTCGACAACCGCGACGTCGGCGCCTCGACGCACGCGCGGTTCCGCCCGCCGCGCCCGCTGGACCTCCTGCGCCAGCGCTGGCACCCGGACCAGTACGACCTCACCGACATGGCCACCGACACGGTCGGCCTGCTCGATGCGCTCGACATCGACGGCGCGCACCTGGTCGGCGTGTCGATGGGCGGCATGATCGCGCAGACCGTCGCGGCCACCGTTCCCCGGCGCGTGCGCACACTCACCTCGATCATGTCCACCACCGGGTCCCGCCGGATCGGGCGTCCCGCGCTGTCCACCATGCGGCTGATGACCGCCCCTCCGCCGAAGACCAGGGAAGACGCGGTCGACCGCGCCGTGACGATGTTCCGGCACATCGGATCGCACGGTTTCCCGTTCGACGAGGCCGGTGTGCGCGAGCGTGCCGGGCTCGCCTGGGATCGCGATCCGTCGTCGGCCGGAATCGGGCGCCAGCTCGGGGCGATCTTCAGTTCCGGCAACCGAACCAGGACACTCGCCGCGATCACCGCCCCGACGCTGGTGATCCACGGCGACCGGGACCGCATGGTGCACCCGACGGGCGGTGCGGCCACCGCGCGGGCGATCCCCGGTGCCAGGCTGGAGACGGTCACCGGCCTGGGTCACGACCTCCCGGAAGGCGCGTGGCCCAGGCTGATCGACCTGATCGCCACCCACGCCGAAACCACGAGGAGTACCGATGTCCCGACGACCTAGGCTCAGCGGCAACCCGGTCATGATCACCGGCGCGGCGTCGGGCATCGGGCGCGCGCTGGCCACCCGGCTGTCCGCGACCGGCTCCCCGGTGGCCATCGCCGACGTGGACAAGGCGGGGCTGAAACAGACCGAGGCCGCGCTGTCCGGGCGGGTGCTCACCAGGGTGCTCGACGTCAGCGACGCCGAGGACGTGCACCGCTTCGCCGACGAGGTGCGCGACTGGCTGCCCGCGCCGCTCGCCGGGGTGTTCAACAACGCGGGCGTCGCGCTGTCCTCCAGCGTGCTGGACGCGCTGCCCGAGGACGACCAGTGGCTGCACGACATCAACTTCCACGGCGTGGTCAACGGGACGCGGGCCTTCCTGCCGATCCTCGTCGAGCAGGACACCGGCGTCATCGTGAACACCTCCAGCGTGTTCGGGCTGCTCGGCATTCCGCACCAGAGTGCCTACTGCGCGGCGAAGTTCGCGGTGCGCGGCTTCACCGACTCGCTGCGCCAGGAGTTGCGCGGCACCGGGGTCAGCGCGGTGAATCTGCACCCCGGCGGCATCACCACGAACATCGCCCGCAACGCGCGGATGCGCAAGGACCCCGAGGGCCTCGGGCGCACCAAGGAGCAGATGGCCGCCCAGTTCGAGGCCATGACGATGACCTCGCCGGACAAGGCCGCCGAGATCATCCACAAGGGCGTCGAACGTGGGAAGGCCCGCGTGCTCGTCGGCCCGGACGCCTACTTGTTCGACGCGCTCGCGCGGATCGCGCCGACGCACTACTTCACCGTGATCGCGCGCCTGCAGGCGAGGTTGCGCGCCAAGCAGAAGGAGGACGGGTGACCGAGCACCTCGACGTCCTGATCGTCGGCGCCGGGCTGTCCGGCATCGGCGCGGCCCGGCACCTCCAGTCTGAGTTCCCCAAGCGGAGCTACGCGATCCTGGAGGCGCGCGACGCGATCGGCGGGACGTGGGACCTGTTCCGCTATCCGGGCGTGCGGTCAGATTCGGACATGCACACCCTCGGCTACCGGTCCCGCCCGTGGACCAGTGCCAAGTCGATCGCGGACGGGCTGGCGATCCTCGAGTACGTGCGGGACACCGCGACCGAGGCCGGCGTGGACAAGCACATTCGGTTCGGGCACAAGGTGATCCGCGCCGAGTGGTCCACCGGGGACGCGCGCTGGACGGTGCACGCCGAGCACGACGGCGAGCCCGTGCGGCTGACCGCGAGCCTGCTGTACTTGTGCAGCGGCTATTACCACTACGACGGCGGATACCAGCCCGAGTTCGCCGGGATCGAGCGCTTCGGCGGCCAGGTCGTGCACCCGCAGAAATGGCCTGCGGACCTCGACTACACCGGCAAGAAGGTCGTGGTGATCGGCAGCGGCGCGACGGCGGTGACGCTGGTGCCGGCGATGACCGACCGCGCGGCGCACGTGACCATGTTGCAGCGCTCGCCGAGCTACATCATGGCGCTGCCGTCGGAGGACGCGATCGCCAACCGGCTGCGGCGGCTGATCGGCGCGCGCGGCGCGTACTTCCTGACCCGGTGGAAGAACGTGCTCGTGTCGACGCTGCTCTACCAGCTCAGCCGGCGTCGGCCGGAGATGATCAAGGGCATGATCCGCAAGGTCACCGCGAAGCAGCTGCCGCCCGACTACGACCTCGACACCCATTTCGCGCCGCGCTACCAGCCGTGGGACCAGCGGCTGTGCCTGGTGCCGGACGGCGACCTGTTCCGCGTGATCCGCGAGGGCCGGGCGTCGATCGCCACCGACCGGATCGCCGAGTTCACCGAGTCCGGGCTGCGCCTTGAATCGGGTGACACGCTCGACGCCGACGTCGTGGTCACCGCGACCGGGCTGCGCCTGCTGGCCTTCGGCGGGATCGAGCTGACCGTGGACGGGCACGAGATCAAGCTGCCGGAAACGTTGGCGTACAAGGGAATGATGCTTTCCGGTGTGCCGAACTTCGCGTTCACCATCGGCTACACCAACGCGTCGTGGACGCTCAAGGCCGATCTGGTGAGCGAGTACGTGGTGCGGCTGCTGAAGCACATGGACGCCGAGCGCCTCGACCAGTTCGTGCCGGTCAACGACGACCCCGCGATCACCGAACAGCCGCTGCTGGACTTCCAGGCCGGATACGTGCAGCGCTCGATCCACGAGTTCCCGAAGGCGGGCTCGCGGCGGCCGTGGCAGCTCGGTATGAGCTACGCGCACGACGTGGTGGGCCTGCGGTACGGGCGGGTCGACGACGGCACCATGCGCTTCTCGCGCGCCGGAGCACGCTGACCGCCACATCGATCACCCTGGCGGCACTTGTGTCAGGGTGATCGTATGAGTGTTCGCTGGTCAGCCTGGACCACCGTCCTGCCGGTACTCGGCGTGCTGGTGCTCGCGGCGACGTGGAAGGTCGACCTGCCGACCGTGCTGGTCGCGCTGGTGGCCGCCGTGCTGATCGGGACCGTGCTGGCCGCGGTGCACCACGCGGAGGTGGTAGCGCACCGGGTCGGCGAGCCGTTCGGATCACTCGTGCTCGCGGTGGCGGTCACCGTGATCGAGGTCGCGCTGATCGTCACGGTGATGGCCTCGGGCGGGCCGGAATCCGCCTCACTGGCCCGGGACACCGTGTTCGCCGCGGTGATGATCACCACGAACGGCATCGTCGGGATCTCGCTGCTGGTCGGCGCCCGGCGCTACGGCGTGACGCTGTTCAACGCCGAGGGCAGTGGCGCGGCGCTGGCCACCGTCACCACGCTCGCCACCCTGAGCCTGGTGCTGCCGACGTTCACCACGAGCCAGCCCGGCCCGGAGTTCTCCCCGTCCCAGTTGACCTTCGCGGCACTGGCGTCGCTGGTGCTCTACGGCGCGTTCGTGATCAACCAGACCGTGCGGCACCGCGACTTCTTCCTACCGGTGGACGACGGCGGGGAGGACGGGGACGACGAGAACGCGCACGCCGAGCCGCCGAGCGGGCGCGCCGCGAAGATCAGCCTCGGCCTGCTGATGCTGTCGCTGGTCGCGGTCGTCGGCCTGGCCAAGGTGGAGTCGCCGGCCATCGAGTCGGCGGTCGACGCTGCCGGGTTCCCGCCGTCGTTCGTCGGCGTGGTGATCGCGCTGCTGGTGCTGATGCCGGAGAGCATCGCAGCCGTCCGCGCGGCTCGTCGCAAGCGGCTCCAGATCAGCCTGAACCTCGGTTACGGATCGGCGATCGCGAGCATCGGCCTCACGATTCCGGCGATCGCGCTGGCGTCGATCTGGTTGGACGGGCCGCTGATCCTCGGCCTCGGCCCGACTCACATGGTGCTGCTGGCCCTCACGGTCGTGGTGAGCATGCTGACCGTGGTGCCCGGCCGGGCGACGCGACTGCAGGGCAGCGTGCACCTCGTGCTGATGGCGGCGTTCCTGTTCCTCGCGATCAACCCGTGAATCCGTCCACATGAGACTTGCGAGATCGGGGAATCCACTGTGGGACACCGTGTTCTGATCACCGGAGCGGCCGGAATCGTCGGCACGATGATGCGGCCGCGGTTGCGCGGAGCCGACCGGGTGCTGCGGTTGCTGGACGTCGCCCCGCTGCGGGCCGACGACGGCGAGGAGGTGATCACCGGATCGGTCACCGACCCCGAGGTGATGGCGCGCGCCTGCGACGGCGTGGACGCGGTGATCCACCTCGGCGGGCTGAGCCGGGAGAACACCTGGGCGGACACCGTCGAGATCAACATCAACGGCACGCACACCGTGCTCGAAGCCGCCCGTGCCGCCGGCATCGGGCGGGTCGTGCTCGCCTCCAGCAATCACGCCGTGGGATTCCGGCGCGTCGACGAGGCCGGCGAGCACGGCATACCCGCCGGCGCCAGCCCTCGGCCGGATACCTACTACGGCGTCAGCAAGGTCGCCATCGAGGCGCTCGGCAGCCTGTACCACTCCCGGTTCGGCATGGACGTGATCGTCATCCGGATCGGCTCGTGCTTCGAGACCCCTCGGCCGCTCGGCCGGCGCGGGTTGATCACCTGGCTGTCCCCGGACGACGCGGCGCGTCTGTTCGAAGCGTGCCTCGCGCACCCGTCGCCCGGCTATCGGATCGTCTGGGGCGTGTCGGACAACACCCGACGGATCTACTCGCTCGCCGAGGCGCGCGCGTTGGGCTACGAGCCCCGCGACAACGCCGAGGTCTACGCCGAGGAGTTGGAGCGCCTGCCCGCGCCCACCGCCGTCGAGGCGGAGCACGTCGGCGGCGGCTTCTGTACCGCACCGCTTGGGCAGCACAACGCTCTGTGATGGTCAACTCTCTTCCTCACCCCGTCGATGGCCTGCCTGACCTGGGCGTTTGCGCATCCGGGCGGTTGGGTACCGCTCAGTGGGGGTAGCCACGAAGGGGTGACTCGTGCTCGTATGGATGGCGCGGAACCCGCTTCGAAGGGCCTTCGGGAAGCCATACGGAGGGTGTGGATGCGCAGCGAGACGCTGGAGGATCTGGTCGTCGGAGACATTCTCCGAGAACGTGCGAGAACGCACCGTGCCGAGGTGTTTCTCAAGTTTCACGAGGGCGAACTCGGCTACGGCGAGGTCGACCAGATGGCCGACCGGGTGGCCACCGGTCTCGCCGCGCAGGGGATCGGCACCGGCCAGCACGTCGCCGTGATGTTGCCGAACTGCGCCGATTTCCTGTTCACGATCTTCGCGCTGTCCCGCCTCGGCGCGGTCGCCGTGCCGGTGAACACCGCGCACCAGGGCGAGCTGCTCCGGCACGTGCTGGCCAGCTCCGACTCCTCGACGCTGATCATCGACGCGGCCTACGCCGAGCGCGTCGTGCCGCTGACCGACCGCCTGCCCGGCCTCGGCAGGGTGATCGTGCGCGGTGGGGTGGACCGTCCACTGGGCAAGCCGACGCTGCCGTTCGCAGCACTGCTGGCCTACGGCGCCGAGCAGGTGCGCGGCGCCGTGGAGTTCTCCGACTTACAGGCGATCATGTACACCTCGGGCACCACGGGCCCGTCCAAGGGCGCGATGTGCTCCCACGCCCTCGCGCTGACCTGCGCGATCGACTCGCTGGACTACCTGGACCGCTGGGGCAAGACGATCTACTGCCCGCTGCCGCTGTTCCACGCCGCCGGATTGTGGGACGGCGTGTTCGCGGCGATGCTCGGCGGCGGCTCGATCGCGGTGGTCGAGCGGTTCCGCGCGTCGCGGTTCTGGGACGACGTGCGCGCGTTCGACGCCAAGGTGTGCATGAGCGTGTTCTCGATGATCCCGATCCTGCTCAACCGGCCGGCGACGCCGAGGGACAAGGACCATCCGCTGGAGACGTTCTACATGGGCAAGTCCGTCCTGGACGCCCCGCTGATGGAGCGGTTCGGCGTGCGCTCGGCGGAGACCTACACCAGCACCGAAGCCGGCATCGTCACCGGCAGCCCGTACGGCCAGTGGCGGCACGGGTCCTGCGGCACGCCGAACGACCGGCGGTTCGACGTCGCCGTGGTGGACGAGCACGACAACCTGCTCGGACCCGGCGAGCCCGGTGAGCTGGTGGTCCGCCCCAAGCAGCCGTACGTGATCACCACTGGCTACTACGGCGCGCCGGAGGCGACCGCGGAGGCGTTCCGCAACCTCTGGTACCACACCGGGGATCGCGGATACCGGGACGAGGACGGCTACTACTTCTTCCTTGACCGGATGAAGGACGCGATTCGGCGCCGCGGCGAGAACATCTCCGCGTTCGACCTGGAGTGCGAGGTGAACCTGCACCCGGACGTGCTGGAGTGCGCGGCCACCGGCGTGCCGTCGGAGCTGGAGGACGAGGACGTCAAGCTGACGGTCGTGCTGCGGGAGGGGACCACGCTGGCGCCGGAGGAACTGGTCGCGTTCTGTGAGGAGCGGCTGCCGCGGTTCATGGTGCCGAGGTACGTCGAGTACGTGGACGCCTTACCCCGGACACCGACGGACAAGGTCGCCAAGTACAAGTTGAAGGAGCAGGGCGACCACGGCCTCACCGAGACGACCTGGGACCGTGAGGCGGGCCAGAACCGCCAGACGGAAAGGACGGCGTGACCGCGTGAACTGGGAGGACTCGCCAGAGGAGGCGGCGTTCCGGCGGGAGGTTCGGGCGTTCATCGGCGAACACTTTCCCGCCGACTACGTCCCCGACCACGACGACGAGCACTCGATGGAGCCGGAGGACGTCTGGGGCTACAACTGGCCCGTCGACCGGGTTTCCGACGATCCGGCTCGCCGCGACGGCGCGCGCAAGTGGGCGAAAGCGTTGGCGGACAAGGGATGGATCACTCCGCACTGGCCCACGGAGTACGGCGGCGCCGGCCTGTCGGCGCTGCTGGAGTTCGTGCTGCAGGAAGAGATGATGCGCGCGCGGGTGCCCACCGTGAACGGCATCGGCGCGTTCCTGCTCGGCCCGACGCTGCTGGCGCACGGCACCGACGAGCAGAAGGC
Source organism: Herbihabitans rhizosphaerae (assembly GCF_004216555.1). Taxonomy (GTDB): domain Bacteria; phylum Actinomycetota; class Actinomycetes; order Mycobacteriales; family Pseudonocardiaceae; genus Herbihabitans; species Herbihabitans rhizosphaerae. The sequence continues at coordinate 91,319 of NZ_SGWQ01000002.1, forward strand.
CGAGCACCTGCCGAGGATCGCGCGCGGCGAGGCGACCTGGGCGCAGGGCTTCTCCGAACCCGGCGCCGGATCGGACCTCGCGAGCCTGCGCACCCGCGCGGTGCGCGACGGGGACGACTACGTGGTGACCGGCCAGAAGGTGTGGACCTCACTCGGCCAGTACGCCGACTGGTTGTTCGTGCTGGTGCGCACCGACCCGGAGGCGCCCAAGCACAAGGGCATCACGTTCCTGGTGCTGGACGCGAAGACCGAGGGCGTGACCGTCCGCCCGATCACCGACATTCGCGGCTCGGCCCCGTTCGCGGAGATCTTCCTGGACGAGGTGCGGGTGCCGGTGGCCAACCGCGTCGGCGAGGAGAACAAGGGCTGGTACGTCGCGATGGACGCGCTGTCGTTCGAGCGCGCGGGCATCGGGGCGTGCGTGAAGATGGAGCAGGCGCTCGCCGACCTGGTGACCTACCTGCGTTCGGAGGAGGGCAAGCGCTTCGTCCGCGCCGACCGCGGCGCGCTTCGGCACGAGATCGCGCGCCGGTACACCGAGATCAGGGTGGCCTACAACCTCGCCAGGTACACGGTTTCCGTGCAGGCCGGCGGCGGCGTGCCCGGATACGAGGCGTCGGTGAACCAGATGTACGGCGCCGAACTGCTGCAACGGCTGGCGCGCACCGGCGCGTCCGCGTTCGGCCCGTTCTCCCAGCTGTGGCAACGCGACGGCGCGCCGCTGCACGCGACGTACGCGCATCTGCGGGCGGACGCGGTCGCGGCTACGTTCCTTGGTGGGACGACGGAGATCCAGCGCAACGTGATCGCCACCCGTGGACTTGGCCTGCCCCGTAAGTAGCGGAAGAGAAAGAGAAGGAGCACATGTACGAGACCCTTGACGTACAGATCAAAGACCGAGTCGCCTGGCTGACGCTCAACCGCCCGGACAAGCTGAACGCGCTGACTCCGGGCACCATGGAGGAGCTTCGCCGGGCGTTCACCGAGATCGATGACGACGAGGACGTCTGCGTTGCCGTGCTCAGAGGCGCGGGGGAGAGGGCCTTCTGCGCCGGGATGGACCTGGACTGGTCCGAGGGGCTGACCAAGAAGGACCGGATCGAGCAGGGCCGGCTCGGCGAGAAGACGTTCGCGATGATGTCGCGGCTGTCCATTCCGGTCTTCGCCGCGGTGCACGGCTACGCCGTGGGCGGCGGGCTGGAGCTGGCGCTGGGCGCGGACTTCATCGTGGCGCACGAGAACGCGAAGATGGGGCTGGTGGAGATCACCCTGTCCGCGAAGCCGCCGTACCAGCCGAAGTTCATGGACGGCAAGGAGGACCCGGACCAGCCCGAGTTCGGCGGGTCCGCGCCCGGCTGGGGCGGGGTGAAGCGGCTGCCGCAGCGGATCGGCAAGGCCCGCGCGATGGAGATGCTGTTCACCGGCGTGCGGCTGGACGCCGAGCGCGCGCTGAAACTGGGTCTGATCAACGACATCTACGCCGCCGACGAGTTCGACTCGCGGGTGGAGGAGCTGGCAACGCGGATCGCCGCGATGAACCGGTACAACCTGCGCCTGGTCAAGGAACTCGTGCAGAGCGGCTATGACTGGATCGAACCCCACCCATCCTGAGGAAGGAGTCACTCCATGCGGATCTATCGGATCGACCACGTCGCACAGGTGACGCCCGACCTGGACGGCCAGGTTTCCTTGCTGCGCAACGTCTTCGGGTTCCGGCCGACGAGTCGCTGGGACAACCCGGAGCAGGGTGTCAAGGGCGTGCGGCTCGCCGTGCCCGGCAGTTGGGGTCAGGACTGGGTGGTGCTCGCCCCGTCCGGCGAGAACTCGCCGTTGCAGTCCACTTTGGACGAACAGAAGGGCAGGCCGGGGTTCCACCACGTCGGCGCCGAGGTGCCCGATCTGGACGCGGTGCGCGCCGAGCTGGACAAGCGCGGGCTGTCCTATGTGGACTCCGGGCACGGCTGGATCGAGACGTCGCTGACCCCGCCGGAGCACGGGCCTGGGGTGCGCTTTCGGTTGCGCGGCATCGGAAGTCTGGCGCTCGCCGGTGACGAGAACGCGGTGCCGGTCAGCGATTCTGATGTGTCCGAAGTGGACGGTCCGGCGGTCGGGATCGTCACCATGGATCACATCTGCCAGGCCTACCCGGACCGTGAGGCGCTCGCCCAGTGGTACGCGGACCTGGCCGGGTTCCTGCCGATCTGGAAGACGCCGATCGACGAGCTGCCCGACATGGCCGACCTGGTGCTGAACATTCCAGGGTCCTCGGTGTGCTGGGAGATCATCATGCCGCGCGGTGAGGACTCGTTCATCGACCGGTTCCTGGCCAAGAACGGCACGGCGGTGCACCACATCACGTTCCAGGTCGCCGACTGGGACGCGGCGCGCGCTGCCCTTGCCCAGCACGGGATCGAGCCGTTCGACGACGAGGAGGGTGTCACCGACGGCGCGGCCTGGAAGCACACGTTCGTGCACCCGAAGCAGACCGGCGGTGTGCTGGTGCAGCTGTTCTGGGAGGAGAAGCCGGGCGTGTGGGTCCGGTCCGACAAGATCCCGGTGGACGCCTAGTGGACCTCACACTCACCGAGGACCAACAGCTGGTCCAATCCACGGCACGGGAGTTCCTCGCCGGGCGCGCCGGCGCGGACGGATCCGAGCTGTGGAAGGAGATCGTCGACCTCGGCTGGACCGGGCTGGCGCTGCCGGAGGACTCCGGCGGCGTCGGCTCGGACTTCCTGGACGTGTGCCTGCTCGCCGAGGAGTTGGGTCGCGCCGGGGTGGCCACGCCGTTCACGCCGACCGTCGCGGCCGCGCTGGCGATCGCTGAATTCGGTACCCCGCAACAGAAGCAGGACGTGCTGCCGGCGATCGTGGAAGGCCGGACGATCGCCCTCGCGCGCGGGCACTGGGGTGCCGAGGGGTCCGACCTGACCGCGACACCGGCCGGCGACGGGTACACGGTGGACGGTCGTGCGCTGTTCGTTCCGTTCGCCGGCGAGGCTGCCGAGCTGCTGGTGATCGCCGGCACGGTGGTTGCTCTGGTCGACGTCAGCACGCCGGGGATCACCCGCGAGCGCCTCGACGTGGTCGGCAACGAGCCAATGTACTCGGTCACGTTCGACGGTGTTTCCGTTGCGGCACAACGGGTTCTCGCCGACGGTGTGGACGCGGTGACGGCGTACGCCACCGTGCTCACTTGCGCGGAGATGGTCGGCGGCGCGCAGGCCGTGCTGGACATGACGGTGGACTACGCCACGCAGCGCCGCCAGTTCGACAAGCCGATCGGCACGTTCCAGGCGGTGCAGCACCACTGCGCGAACATGGCGATCGACGTGTTGGGCTCGCGGTTCGCCACCTACGAGGCGGCGTGGAAACTCGACACCGGGCAAGATGCCGGCACCGAGATCAACACGGCGAAGGCATTCGTCAGCGACGCCTACGAGCGGGTGTGCGCGCTCGGCCACCAGGTGCACGGTGCCATCGGGTTCACCGCCGAGCACGAGCTGCACCGGTATCTTCGACATGCCACGGCCGCCGCGCTCAACCACGGCGACGCCGATTTCCATCTCGACCAGCTCGCCACCCGGCTGGGTTTGTAGGAGCACGATGCGGGAACCTTTTTCGCGGTTCGGCCTGTCGGCGGAACCGGGAAGTGATGAATTCTGGAATGCCGTGCACGGGCCGGTGCCGGTTCCCGATTCCGACGGCTGGTCGACGTTGTTTCTGTGGCGCGGATCACCGGCCACGCTGTGGTTCGAGTCCTGGTCGGACACGATAAAACTCCGGCAATGGGAAGATTCGGACTGCTGGTACGCGGAAGTGCCGATGCCCGCGCGATTGCGGGTGACCTACCAGTACCGGACCGACGACGGCCACGACGCCGACCCGTTGAACCCGGCCGCCGCCGGGATCGACCGTTCGATCTTCGCCACGCCCGACGCGCAGGAGCAGCCGCACTGGCCGGTGGTCGGGCCGGACGACGTGCTTCCCTTGCCACGGACCAGAATTCGCTGGATCAGCACCCTGTTTGGTGGTCGCCGCACCGTCCGCGTCCACCAGCCGGACGGCGCCGGTCCGCATCCGACCGTGCTCCTGCTGGACGGCGACGACTGGATGCACGTGCACCCGGCGATGACCGCGTTCGAATCGGCCGTGACCGCCGGAGAAATGCCGCCCGCGACGCTCGTTTTCCTGCCCACCCCGAACTCTCGCGAGGCAGAATTCGCGTGCAACCCGACATTGTGGAAAGCGATTCGCGACGAGCTGATGCCGCTTCTGTCGGAAAACGGCGTGGCGATCGATCGGGAAAAGCTGGTGGTCGCCGGCCAGAGTTACGGCGGGCTCAGCGCGTTCTATGCCGCACTGGAATTCCCGGACCTCGTTTCCCGCGTCGCCTGCCAGTCGGGTTCGTTCTGGTGGCGAGCGAATCGCCAGGACGACTCATTCGACGGCCCACTCGGCGGTGACATCGCCGAGCGCCTCACGAAGGTGGACCTGTCCCGGCTGCGCGTCGCCTTCGATGTGGGGGAGCACGAGACCGAGATGCTGCCGCACTGCGAACTCGTCGAGAAGCTGACCGAAGAGGCGGGTGCCACCGTGCGCGTGTCCCGATCGACCTCGGCCCACGACCGCGCCGGCTGGCGGCACCCACTCGTCCGCGACGTCGCCTGGGCGCTGCGGGACTGACAGTTGGAGGCGGCATGGAGAAGATCGACTACGACGCACGGCTGCACGCGGTTTACACCGCCGGCCGGCGGATGTCGCCCGACGCACTACGAACCTGGATGGAGGCGTTCGCCCGCCACCTGCCGCAGTCACGACCACTGGCCTGGCTCGACCTGGGCTCGGGTGCCGGCCGGCTGACCCCCTCGTTGGCGAATGCGTTCGGCGGCCCTGTGCACGGGGTCGAGCCGTCGGACAAGATGCGTGCTCGAGCCCTTGCCGAAGCCGGCCATCCCGACGTCACGTATTCGGCCGGGTCCGCCGAGCACATTCCGTTGCCGGATGCCTCGTGCGACGCGGCGTTGCTGTTCTTCGTCTGGCACCACGTAGCCGATCACGAGCGCGCCGCTCAGGAATTGCGCCGGGTCGTCAAGCCAGGCGGCACGCTGCTCGTGCAGGTCAACTTTTCCGACCGGATGCCGGACACCTGGTGGTTCCGGGTCGTGCCCGAATGGAAGAAGGTCGACACGGCGCAGTTCCGGTCCCAGGACGAGGTGATAGCCGACTTCGCCGGCGCCGGGTGGACGCTCGCCTCTCGTGACGAAGTCACCTGGCCTCGTTCGGCGAGCTTGGCCGAGGATCTCGAGCGGCTGAAGCTGCGTGCCGTCTCGCTCTTCGAGCACATGAGCGAGGAGGCCGTCGAAGAGGGCTTCGCCCGGATCGAGGCGGCGCTGCCCTCACTCGACGACGGACCGCAATACGAGACCAACCACCTGCTCGTCTTCCAGAACGGTGCTTAAATCGACCACTAAGCCACTGCTAACAACTGCCAGACCTCAGGATCCACAGATAGAATCTCCAGTCGCTGGGAAATTCACGCCTAACCGTTCCCCTGGGTGGCGCACACGCATTACTGTGCCAGGTGACCTCACCGGTATGGACATTCCGAACGTACAGCTCCAGGGGGATGTTTCTTCCGCAAGATCTGTTAAAAAGCGTTGCCCAGCCGATGCCGCTGTCCCAATTAGTGCAGCCAGGCCATGCATCAGAAGCATCTGCCAACCCGTTGACAGGACCGGTTGCGGTGTCCGCGCCTGCTGGAGAAACATTGAGTCCTACCAGCAGCGCTACACCCGCTAGTGTGGACGTAGCCACTCTCATCAAATTTCTCATCGTAATACCATCGCTTCCGATTTCGGTCGCGGCCCTGGTGCGGCATCCACCCCCTGGCCGCAAAACGTCTTACCCCTGAACATGCTCACACAGCCCCCTTGCAAAAAGCTTGTGGCGCTGGTCCGGACCAAGCTTGGCCGCCAGTTGGCAGGGCACAGTTGGTCTGCACCTTCAATCCGGCAAGGGCCTCGGCGCTGACCGTGGCCGCCGTTCTGCCACACGGTCGATACCAACTGAACTCCAGGCAGGGCGGGCTGGTGATGATCACGATGGTGGTTCTGCCGGTGCGCAGCTTGTGGTTCAGGTAGTCAAGCGGGTCCGCAGGGCGGCGAGTTCAGTGTCGGACAGACCGTTCTCGAGGAGGAAGTCGGGCATCGTCAGCGATGCGATCGTCGAGGTCAGCGACGCCTCGATGGTGGTGTTGTGCTTCGCGACGATCTCGCTCACCGCGGCGAGTTGGTCGCGGAAGCCGAGTTCGTCGTACCGTTGTTTCATCCGGTCGTAGGTCAGCAGATAGTCGGCGATGATCTCTTCCGACGTCGCTCCGGCCAGCGTAAGCAACACCAAGGCGAGTAGCCCGGTTCGGTCTTTGCCGCCGGCGCAGTGGAATACGACGCATCCCGGCGCGGCGGTGGCGATAGCCCGGAGGGCGATGACCACCGGCTCCGGGTGCTCGGCCAGCATCTCCGGGAAGTACAGCGGCGAGGCCAGGTTGTCGATCTTTTCCCAGTGCTCGTAGAACGGCGTGCCGATTGGATCCAGCGGTACCCGCACGGTCGTGATCCCCGCAGGTCTCGGCGCGCGGTCCTGCCCGCACTCGTCAGCGTGGCGCAGATCGATGACGGTGCGGACCCCGTACGCCCAGGCCGCCGCCCACCCAGCCTCGCTCAAGCGCGCTGGCGCCTCCATCCGGACCACCGCACCCAGTCGGACCCGCCCCAGCCCGCCCAGATCACGAACGTTGACGCATCCGTCCCATGCAAGCTCTCTGCCACCAGCCACATCCACCAGACGCGGCACCCCGCTCCCGGGTTGGTTCGTGCGCCCAGTGGGCGCTCAGCGCGCGACGGCGAGGCGGTAGGCGTCGTCGGTGGTGAGCAGGTCGCGGTGCACGCCTTCGGTGGCGACCGCGCCGTCGTCGAGCACGATCACGCGGTCGGCGACGTCCAGCAGTGCCGGGCTCGTGGTGATCACGATGGTGGTGCGGCCGGCTCGAAGCTTCGCCACGCGCTGGGCGATCAGTTGCTCGGTGACCGCGTCGACCGCTGTGGTCGGATCGTGCAGCACGAGGATGTCGGGCCCGGCGGCGAGGGCGCGGGCGAGGGCCAGCCGTTGGCGCTGGCCGCCGGAGAGGTTGGCACCGCGATCACGGACGCCGTAGTCGAGACCGTCGCGGTGCAGTGCCACGACGTCGGTCAGCATGGCGGCCTCGACCGCTTCGGGTACCAGCTTGCTCGTGCCGGACGGGTCGATGTTGGTGCGCAGCGTGCCGGCGAAGACCTCGCTGTGGCTGGGGTTGACCAGCAGTGTCGCGCGCACGCTGTCGACGGACAGCTCGGCGATCGCCTGGCCGTTCACTCGGACCACACCGTCGTGGTCGGCCGGCGGCACCTCGACGGCGAGGATCGCGGCCAGTTCGGCGGCGGTGCGCTGGGAGTGGGCCGCGATCGCGACGAAGGCGCCGGCCGGGACGTCGAACGTCACCTCGCGCAGCGACCCGTGGCGCACGCCGTCCAACTCGAGGCGCCCGCCCGATGGTGACGGCTGATCTCCCGGCGTCATCACGGGTGGGGCGGCGAGCACCAGCGCCATTCGGTCGGCCGAGGCGCGCGCCATCATCACGTACTTGGGCATCTCGGAGAACAGCTTGAGCGGCTCCATGATGAACTGCGCCAGCCCGACCGCCATGACGAGTTGGCCGATTGTCATCTGATTGTCGAAGGTCAACCAGCCGGCGATCAGTGTCACCGCGGCGGCCAACACGGAGTTGAGGGCGAGCGCGGTGCCGGCGTAGGTGCCGTTGGCCCGCGCGACCGTGATCGCCTGGCTCTTGGCCTGCGTGCTCATCTTCCGGTAGCCGACGAACGCCGCGTGGCTGCCGCCGAACCCGTGCAGCGGCCGCAGCCCGGCGATCAGGTCGGACACCTTCGCGCCGGCTCGGGCCACGCGCGCCTGCTGTTCCTTGGTGCTCGACCCGATCCGCCGCGACATCAGGCTCAGCACGGCGAGGATCGCGGCGGTCCCGAAGATCACCAGTAGGCCGAGCCAGATGCTGGCCATGGCCAGTGCGACCGCCGTGATCAACACCGCGACCAGTGAGCTGACCAGAAGTGGGACCACTTCGATGATGTCGGCGGTCTGGTCGGCGTCTTCGGTGGCGATGGTCAGTACCTCGCCCGATTTGAGATCCACGTCCTGCGCGACGGGCTGCAGCCCGCACCCGGCCACCCGCACCCGCCACCGGTGCGCCTCGGTCGTGTTGGCCTTCTGCAGGATGCGCATGCCGAACCGCCACGACATCGACACCGTCGTGATCACCGCGGCGAGCGCGAGAACGGACAGCCCGAGCGAGCCGAGGTTCCCGCCTCGGATCGCGAACTCGACGATGGCACCGAGCACGATGGGCACAGCCGTCTCGGCGGCCTGGTACATACCCATCAGCACCGTGCCGGCGGCCATCGCGCCTCGGTTACGGCGCAGCGCCAGCCGAAGAATCGCCGAACCTGTGCGGGCGTCGTTCTGATCAGTCATCAAGGTGAGAGGCAATCGCTTCCGGTGTGCCCAGCGAGAGTAGGTCACGAATGGTGATCACGGGCCCGAACTCGCGGCGCAACAACCCGATCAGCCGAACCGCCAGCATCGAGTGACCGCCCAGCGAGACGAAGTCGCTGTCCACCCCGACCTCGTCGTCGTCAAGGTCGAGCGCCTCGGCGAACAGCTCGCAGACAATCGTCTCGGTCTCCGTGCTGGGCGCGCGCCTCCCGCCGGTCAGCGCGCCGAGTGGCTTGGCCTCCGGCAACGCCGTCGTGTCGGCTTTTCCGTTGACCGTCAAGGGAATCGCGTCGACCCGCGCGTAGTGCGTGGGCCGCAGGTAGTCGGGCAGGCCGGCGCCCACCTCGGCCGCGACGACCGCCAGATCGGTGTCGTCCAGCACGAGGTAGGCCGCGAGCCGGTAGGCGCCGTCGACCTGCGGATCGGACTGCGCGACGGCGGCGACGAACCGCACCGCCGGATGCGCCGCGAACGCCGCCTCGACCTCGCCCAGCTCGACCCGGTGCCCCCTGATCTTGACCTGCTTGTCGGTGCGGCCCAGGTACATCAGGTTGCCGTCGGGGCGTCGCTGGACCAGGTCGCCGGTGCGGTACATCCGCTCGCCGGGCACGTACGGACAGGCAACGAATCGCTCGGCGGTGAGTGCCGCCTGGCCCAGATATCCTCGGGCGATCCCGATTCCGGACACGTACAGCTCGCCCGGAACGCCGTCGGGCACCGGCCGCAGCCACGGGTCGAGCACGTACACGTCGGTGTTGTCGATCGCCACGCCCACAACGGGATCGGCGCAGTCGAACGTGCCGACGCCGAGCGTGTTGATCGTGTACTCGGTCGGCCCGTACAGGTTGTAGCCGACCACGCCGTCGGTGTCCGCGAGCCGCTGCCACAGCGTGGGCGTGACCGCCTCGCCGCCGAGCAGGATCAGCGGCGGCCGGCGCTCGGCGTCGTCCAGCAGGCCCTCCGCGACCAGTTGCTGCGCGTAGGTCGGCGTCACGTTGATCACGTCGATGCGGTGTTCGAGGCAGTAGGCGACCAGGCCCGTGGCGTCCCGGCGCAGCTCCTCGTCACAGATGTGCACCTCGTGGCCGTCGGCGAGCCAGAGCAGTTCCTCCCACGACATGTCGAAGGCGAACGACACGGTGTGCGCGATGCGGAACGTGCGGTGGCCGTGCTCGGCCAGCACCGGCTCGAAGATCCGGCGCTGGTGGTTGATCAGCATGTTGGTCAGGCCGGCGTACTCGGTCACCACGCCCTTGGGCTTGCCGGTCGAGCCCGAGGTGTAGATCGTGTACGCGGCGTGCCGCAGCCGGTTCGGGTCCTCCGGGGTGAACGTCACGACGGGTTCGGCGGCCGGCAGCGGACGGTCCAGTTCGAGCAGTTCCGCGCCGACGATGCGGGGGACCACGGCGCTCACGGTGAGGATCAGGTCGGGGCGCGCGTCGGCGACGATCGCGGCGATCCGCTCGTCCGGGTGATCCAGTTCGAGTGGCACGTAGGCCGCGCCGCAGCGCAGGATCGCGAACAGCGCGACGATCGAGTCCAGCGACCGGGGGACCGCGATGGCGACCGTGCTGCCAGGCCCGATCCCTTGCGCGGCAAGCACTCCGGCGACCTCCCGGGTGCGGTCCCGCAGGTGCGCGAAGGTCATCGTGTCGCCGTGCGCGACCAGTGCGATCCGGTCCGGGTTGGCGTCGGCCGCGCGGTCGAAGCGGTCCACGACCGTGTCGGTGGTGATGTCGGTGCGCTCGGAGATCGCCGGCGCGGGGCCGGTGCTCGGCAGCGCGCCGACCAGTCCGTCCGATGTGGACAGTGCGTCGAGGAGGCGCAGGTAGTCGTCCAGCATCCGGCGGGCGGTCGCCGCGTCGGTGATCTCGTCGCGGTACTCCAGCTTGATCGCGAGCCGGTCGCCGGGGGTGACCACCCAGGTGAACGGGTAGTGCGTGGAGTCCTCCGCGTCGACATCGGTGATGCCGTGCGCGGAGTTCATCGCGGCGAACTCTTCCTCGTCGAGGAAGTTCTGCAGCACGAACAGCGTGTCGAAGAGCTGGTCGTGGCCGCTGGCGCGCTGGATCTCGCCGAGGCCGAGGTGATCGTGCTCCATCGCGGCCACCCGGTCGGCCTGCACGCCGGCCAGGTACCGCTCGACGGTGTCGTCCGGCCGGGCCTTGGTGCGTGTCGGCACGGTGTTCAGCAGGACGCCGACGATCCCTGACAAGTCGCCAGTCGTGTCACCGATGTCCGTGGCCTCGCGGCCGGACACGGTGATCCCGAAGACCGCGTCGGCCCGGCCGGTTTCGCTGCCGAGCAACAGGCCGAACGCGCCGGTGAGTACCGAGTTGAGCGTGACACCGTGCCGCCGCGCGGCCTGGCGGATCCGCTCGGATTCCTCGACGGACAGCGAGTGCGTGATCTTGCTCGGCAGCGCGTCGGACAGCTTCGGCGCCTCGCCGGCGAGCAGGGTCGGGCCGGGGAGATCAGCGAGATTCGCGGCCCAGAACTGTTCTGCCGCAACGGAATCCTTCGCCGCCAACGCGCGGGTGTACGCGTCGAAACTCGGCGTGGCCGGCGTGGAGTCGAGCACGCCGCCGTCGACGATCGTGCGATACGCGTCGAACAGATCGCGCAGCACCACCGCGCGCGACCAGCCGTCCCACAGCAGCAGGTGGTAGCTGAGCAGCAGGCCGTCGTGCTTGTCGTCCAGCCGCACCACGGTGAGCCGCACCAGCGGCGGTGCGCTCGCGTCGAAGCCGGTGTCACGGTCCTCGGTGCGCAGCGCCTCCAGCGTGCCGTCCGGCTCGCCGCGCAGGTCGACCGTGTGCACCGGAACCCGGATGCCGGGCCGCAAAATCTGCACGGGCGCGCCGGTGTCGTCGGTGCTGAACCCGGCGCCGACCACCGGGTGTCGCGCGATCACGTGCGCCATCGCGTCGGCCAGCGCGTCGGTGTCGAGGCGCCGGTCGAAGGTGAACCAGCTCTGCGCGACGTAGTGGCCGGCCGAACCGGCCAACTCGGCCTGGAAGTACAACCCGCGCTGCAGCGGCGAGACCGGTGCGGTGCGTTCGGCGGTCTCCGCGCCGTCCGCGATCCGCTCCAGCGCGCGTGTCCAGTGCTCGGTCAACTCGTCGGGTACGCCGTCGGCCAGGTGGAACGACGCGTGCAGGGCACCGGTCGTCCCGTCCAGCCAGGTGTTGACCTCGACGGCGTACGGGCTGGGCTGATCGCCGGCGTCGAGGTGCAGCGTGTCGTCCTCGGTGCCCCGGCCGAGGTAGTTGAACAACACCTGCGGCCGCTCGCCGAGCAGATTCGCCGTCTGCGGGTTGAGGTAGCGGAGCTGGCCGTAGGCGAGGTGCGCGCGCTCGTCCGGCTGCCGGTCGGTGATCTCGCGAGCCGCCGCGATCGGGTCGGTGTGCGCGGTCAGCCGCAGCGGCGCGATCGCGGTGAACCAGCCGACCGTGCGCGCGTAGTCGTGGTGTTCGAGTACGGGCACCCGACCGTGCCGTTCGAGTTCGATCGCCAGGTCGTCCGGGTGGATCTCGGTGAGCGCGGTGCGCAGCGCGCCGAGGAGCAGCTCGGTGAGGCCGATGCCGAGTGCGGCGGGGGCCATGCGCGCCACCCGGTCGGTGATCTCGGGTGCTAGCTCGACGGTGATCTCGCGCCGGCTGGTGACCTCGGGGAGCAGCGGGGGAGCGGCGAGCGTGTCGATCCAGGTGGCGAGGCTGTCGACGCCGGACTGCGCCTGGATCACGAGCGCGTCGGCGTAGGCGGCGTACGGAGTGGTCGGCGCCGCAAGGGTTTCGCCGCGCATCGCCGTCGCCAGGTCGTCCAGCAGCACCAGCCAGGAGATCGCGTCGACCGCCAGGTGGTGCGCCACGATCACCAGCGTGCGGCTGCTCTCGATCCAGGCGAACGCGATCGTGCTGCCGGCCTCGGGATCGAGCCGGGCGGCCAGCTCGTCGGCCACCGCGGGCGAATCGGCGCGGTCAACCGTGACCTCTCGGTCCGGATCGGTGCGCAGCGACCAGATGCCGTTGTCGATGTGCAGCCGCAGGCGCAGGGCGGCGTGCGCGGCGACGACCTCGGCGGCCGCGCGTTCTGCGTCCGCGAAACCGGTGCCGTCCGGCGCGGTGAGCGTCCGCGCCTGGGCGAACCCGGCGAGCGGGCCGCCGATTTCCCGCTGCCGCAACATGATCGGCGTCGGGGCGACCGGGCCGTCAGCCACGGGCTCGGGCTGTGCGACCGGCTGGACCCCGCAGTGGGCGGCCAGCGCGCGCGGCGTCTTACGCAGGAACACGTCGCGCGGCGCGATCGGCACGCCGAGCGCTCTGGCCCGGTTGACCACCGTGATCGCGATGATGCTGTCGCCGCCGGCCATGAAGAAGTCGGTGTCACCGTCCACAGTGGACTCGGGCAGTACGTCCGCGAAGATCTCGACCAGTGTCGTGAGCGCGGAATCCGTTGCCTCGCGGGGCTTTTCCGCACGTGCGGCACCGGCGGTCAGCGCTGTGCGGTCCAGCTTGCCGTTGATGGTCAGCGGCAGCGCGTCGACCGTGATCACCCGCTGCGGCACCATGTGCGCGGGCAGCGTGGCACCCAGCCGCGCGGTGAGATCGACCGGCGCGTGCCCGACGACATGCGCCACAAGGTGATCGTCGGTGTCGGCGACGGTTACCGCCGCGTCGACCACACCGTCCACCTCGCGCAGCGCCGTCTCCACCTCGCCCAGCTCGATGCGGAAGCCCTTGAGCTGCACCTGATCGTCGGCGCGGCCGGCGAATTCCAGCTCGCCGTCCAGCGTTCTGCGCGCGAGATCGCCGGTGTAGTACATGCGCGAATCGTTGCCGGAGAACGGGTTCGCCACGAACCGGCTCGCGGTCAGGCTCGGCTTGCCCAGATAGCCGAGCGCCACCTGATCGCCGGCCACGTAGATCGTGCCGATCTGTCCCGGCGCGACCGGCCGCAGTTGATCATCGAGCAGGTAGGTGACCAGACCGGGGACCGGCCCGCCGATCGGGCTCACGTCACTCTCGGCGAAGTCGTCGTCGCCGAGCACCCGGTGCGTGACGTGCACCGTGGTCTCGGTGATGCCGTACATGTTGACCAGCTCGGGTGATCCGGTGCCGTGCCGCTCGACCCAGCCGCGCAGCCGGCCGAGGTCCAGTGCCTCGCCGCCGAAGATGATGCGGCGCAACGAGTTCGGCGAGCGGTCGGCCTGCCGGTCGGCCTCGGCGAACTGGTAGAACGCCGACGGAGTCTGGTTGAGCACGGTCACCCCGCGCTCGCAGACGAGCCGGTGGAAGTCGACCGGCGAGCGGGTCAATCCGTGGTCCGGAATGATCAGCCGGCCGCCGTGGCACAGCGCGCCCCACAGCTCCCAGACCGCGAAGTCGAACGAGTACGAGTGGAACTGGGTCCACACGTCGTGCGGCCCGAACTCCATGTCCTGCTTGGTGTTCGCGAGCAGCGACACCACGTTCGCGTGCGACACCACGACGCCCTTGGGCTTGCCGGTCGACCCGGACGTGTAGATCACGTATGCCGGGTTCGTCCAGTCCATGGGGGCCGGCACCGGGCCGTCCGCGTCGATCTCGTCGCCCTCGACGAAGACGCGCGCGGACACCCCGGCGTTGGCCAGCAGCCGCTCGAAGCGCTCCCGCTGGTCCCGCTCCACCAGCACCACTTCGGGCGCGACGTCGCCGAGGACGTACTCCAGCCGCTCGTCCGGGTAGGCAAGATCGAGTGGCACGTACGCGCCGCCCGCCGTCGCGACCGCGATCAGCGCGATCACCTGTTCTGGCGATCGGGGGAGCGCGATCGCCACTCGCTTGCCCGGCCCGATGCCCAGCGTGTGCAGCGCCGAGGCGAGCCGATTCTTCGCGGCGGACAGCTCCTCGTAGGTCAGCGATCGGGTGCCGCCGTCGAGCCGGCACAGGGTCAGCGCGGTGGCCGCCGGATCGCGCTCGGCGGCGGCGTCGTACAGCTGTGCCAACGTTTTCGGCTCGACGGGTGCGGGCGTGCGGGCGGCGAGCGTCGGGGTGGCGACGGGCTGCTCCGGCTCGGCGAGCAGGGTGGTGAGCGTGTCGACGAACGTGCGCAGGATCGACCGGGCGGTGGCCTCGCGCAGCACCGTGCCGTCGTAGATCAGGTTGAACCGCTCCCGGCCCTCGACCACCAGGGTCAGCGGATAGTGCGGCGCGCCGTCGTTGACGATCTCGGTCACCGTGATGTCGCCGCCCGCGTCGCGCAGCTCGGCGGTGTCGGTTGCGACGTCGAACACGACCAGGGTGTCGAACAGCGCGCCGCTGGTGTTGGCCTGCCGTCCGATCCGGGTCAGTGACACGTGCTGGTGCTCCAGCACCGCCGTCTGGTGTTCGGTAACCGAGTCGATCAGGTCGCGTGCGGTCGTTTTCCCAGTCCACCGCACGCGCACCGGAATCGTGTTGATGAACAGGCCCACCATGTCCTCGATGCCGGGCACCGGTGCGTCGCGGCCGGACACAGTCGAGCCGAACACCACGTCGTCGGTGCCCAGGATGCCGCCGAGGGTCACTGCCCACGCGCTGTGCACCGCCGCGCTCACCGGCACGCCCGGCGGCAGTTCGCCCATCGGCACCGTGGTCTCGGCGAAGGTGGCCGACGGCGTGTGGTCCGGGGCGACCAGTGACGGGCCGGGCAGATCGGCGAGCTGCTCGCGCCACACCCAGTCGCCCTCGTCGGCGTCCCGGCCGGCCAGCCAGCGCACGTAGTCCGCGTAGCCGCCGCGTGTATACGCCGTGCCGGGTGCGGTGTACTCGGCCAGCAGCGCACGCAGCATCGGCGGCACCGACCAGCCGTCGGCGATGATGTGGTGCACGGTCTGCACCAGCACCGAGCGCGTCGGGCCGGTTCTGATCAACGTGAAGCGCATCAGCGGGCCGGTCGACAGGTCGAATCCAGCACGGCGATCGCGGTCGGCGTAGGCGCGGATCTCGTCGTCGGTGATCCCGGGGCGGTCCAGCGTGGTGAACGCCGGCGCCAGCCCGCCGTCGAGTACGGACACCACGCGCCCGTCGGCGAGTCCGACGAACCGGGCGGCCAGGTTCGGGTAGATCGCGAGCAGCCGGGTGGCCGCCGCCCGCAGCCGCTCGGCGTCCACATTTCCTTGCAGCGTCAGGAGTTGCTGCTCGACGTAGCTGTGCGCCGAGTCGTCGTCGAAGATCGAGTGGAAGTACAGGCCCTCCTGCAGCGGGCTCAGCGGGAGGATGTCGCGCAGTGCCGGGCCGTCCAGCGCGTCCACGTCGGCCTGGGTGAGCGGCACGAGGTCGAAGTCGCTGGGGGAGTGCCCGCCGTGGTCGAGCGTGGCGAGTGCTTCGAGTGTGGCGCGAAAGTGGTCGCCGATCGTGGTGATGTCGTCGTCGGTGAACACGCCGTCGGGCCAGGAGATGACCGTGGCCAGCTCCAGTTCGCCGGTGGCACCCGGTTCGGCGATGGCGTTGAACTCCAGCGCGCGGGGCAGCGGCATGGCCGGATCGCGCTTCTCGCCGAGCTGCTCGGTGGTGCCGGTCATCCGCCATTCGCCACCCTCGCCGCCTTCGAACCGGCCGAGGTAGTTGAACAGCACTTGTGGTTGCGGCTGGCCGATTTCCTCGTCGGTGAGGTGGTTCAGCACGCCGTAGGACAGGCCGTTGCGGGGGAGGCGGGCGAGGTCTTCCTTGACTGATTTCAACGCGGCGGACAGGCGCGCCGGGTTGGTCCAGTCGGCAGTGCCCGGGTCGACGGTGACCGGGCACAGCGTGGTGAACCAGCCGACCGTCCGCGACAGCTCCGGCTCGATCCCGACCGCGGCGGCCACGTGCCGCCCCTCGCGGCCGTGCCCCTCCAGTTCGACGTGCGCGAACGTCTGCGCCTGGCCCTGATCGCGGCGCCAGCGTGCGAGTGCCACGGTCAGCCCGGTGAGCAGCACGTCGTTGACCCGGCCGTGGAACTTTGCCGGCACCTCGGTCAGCAGCGCGGCCGTGGTGGCCGGGTCAACGGTCACCACGCGGGTCCGCTCGGTCGCGACCGTGTCGGACTCGGTGACCGCACGCCGGCCGAGCGGCTGATCGATGTCGGGCAGCGGACGGCGGAAGTACTCCAGATCGGCCGCGAACCCGTTGCCAGCAGCCAGTTCCAGCAACTGCGTCCAGCGGCGGAACGACGTGCCGACCGCGGGCAGGTTGATCGGCTCGCCCGTGTCGAGCTGGCGCCAGGCCAGCGCGAGATCGTCCAGCAGGACGCGCCAGGACACGCCGTCGATGATCACGTGGTGCGCGACCAACACGAGTTGCCGTGCCGCGCGGCGCCACACCGCGGTCAGCATCACGCCCGCGTCGGGGTCCAGTCCGGCGGATGCCGAGGCGACACAGTCTTCGAGCGGCTCGTCGCTCTTCGACCACGGCACGGTGCCGTGCTGTGTCTCGTGCTGGGGTACCTCGAATCCCCACGCGGTACCGCGAATCAGCTTGGCGCGCAGCATGTCGTGCCGTCGCGCGAGCGCGTCGAGCATCTCGCCGAGCGCCTCGGGCGTCAGGCCGTCCGGGGTGCTGACCACGACCGATTGCACGAACCCGTCGATCGCGTCGGTGGTCTCGCCGAGCCACCGCGTGATCGGCGATCCGGTGATCGGCCCGGTCGCGACGTCGTCGTGGTCGACCGACGCGTCCTCCCGGCTGGCGACCGCTGCCAGATCGCGGGGAGTCATGTGCTTGAAGATCTGGGTGGCCGTGACGAACAGGCCCGCGTCGCGCAGCGTGCTCAGCAGGGAGATCGCGAGGATGCTGTCGCCGCCCAGCTCGAAGAAGTTCTGGTCGGCGCCGACCCTCGGCAGCCGCAGCACGGACGCCACCGCCGCGCAGACGGCGCGCTCGTCGTCGGTGGCCGGCGGGGTCAGCTCGTGCGTCTCGACGGTCGGCTCGGGGAGTGCTCGGCGGTCCAGCTTTCCGTTGGCAGTCAAGGGAAACTCGGGCAGCACGACGATGTGCGCCGGCACCATGTACTCGACCATGTGCTCGGCGGCCCACGTCTTGATCTCGTCGGCGCGCAGGTCCTCGCTGCCGGTGGCCGGGACGACGTAGCCGACCAGGTAGGTCCCGCCCGCGGAGTTCTTCTTGGCGACCACGCAGGTGTGCCGCACCCGGGGGTGCTCGGCGAGGCTCACCTCCACGTCCTCGGTCTCCAGCCGCATGCCGCGGATCTTGACCTGGTTGTCCGCGCGGCCGAGGAAATCGAGCGAGCCGTCCGGATGGAATCGGGCCAGGTCGCCGGTCCGGTAAAGGCGCGAGCCGTCGTTCTTGAACGGATTCGCCACGAATCTCGTGGCGGTCAACGCGGGCGCGTTGATGTAGCCGCGGCCGAGCAGGAATCCGCCGACGTACAATTCGCCGCCGACACCGGTGGGTACCGGCCGCAATTCCTCGTCGAGGACGTACAACTCGGTGTTCGGATTCGCCTTTCCGATCGACGTGGAGAGCCGTTCCGCCTCGCCTCGATAGATGACGTGCGAGACGCCGATCGTGGTCTCCGCCGGGCCGTAGCCGTGGTACATGGGAATGTCGAGCTGGGTGCGAAACCGTTCGTACAGCTCGGGTGTGAGCACCTCGCCGCCACACCACACGTGCCGCAGGCTGTCCAGCCGATCACCGCCCTTGGCGATCTCCAGCAGCACGTCCAGCATGGACGACACGAGATACACGAATGTCACGCGATTCTCGGCGATCGTGTGCAGCAAATGGTGCGGATCGCGTTCCCCGCCGGACGGCACGATCACCACTCGGCCGCCGGAGACGAGTGGCAGGAAAATCTCGTTGATCGAGATGTCGAAGGACAACGGCGCCTTGAACAACGACGCGTCGTCGATTCCGAATTTCAGGATCTCGTGCACCTGCCACAGCAGCCGCTCGCTGATGGCCTCGTGCCGAATCATCGCGCCCTTGGGGCGGCCGGTCGAACCGGACGTGAACATCACGTAGGCGAGCGCCGGCCCGGGAATCGCGATGTCGACCAATTCGGTGGGGTAGTGCCCGAACCGCCATTCGCCGAGATCGACCGGTACGGCGTCGGGTTCACCCTCGGGCCGTTCGCCGGAGTCGTTGAGCTGCAGCACGGCCCGCGCGTCCGCGATCACGACGGCGCGCCGCGCGGCCGGCCACTGCGGGTCCAGCGGCACGAACGCGCATCCGGCCTGGAGCACGCCGAGCAGGCCGACCACCATCTCGGCGGACCGTCCGAGCGAGATGCCGACCACCTGCTCGGCGGTGAGCCCCCGGTCGATCAGGTGCCGGGCGAGCTGGTTGGAGCGGTCGAGCAGTTCCCGGTAGGACAGCGACCGATCGCCGTCCACGACCGCGGTTGCGTCCGGACGCAGGCGCGCCTGCTCGCGGAACATCTCCACGATGGTCGGGCGCTCGCGCGGGGCGTCGGTGTCGTTCCAACGCGCGAGCGTCTCCAGTCGGAGCGCGGTGCTGTCCGGGCCGATCGTGCCGACCGGGCGGTTGGGGAACTCGGCCAGGTCGTCCAGGGCCAGCCGGGCGTCGTCGAGCGACACCTCGGCGGGAACCGTGATGGCCCAACCGTTCTGGGGCGTCTCGACCGCCCACCGCGTGTGCTCGGCGGACTTGTCGACCCACGCGAGGATCTCGTCGAACAGCGTCGCCGCGGTCACGTCCAGGCCGTCGACCCGCAGGCTCGCGCCCTCGGCCCAGTACGCCAACGCGATCGCGCTGGCGGCCGCGATGGTTCCGGGGGAGTACTCGTCCGTCCGGCGCTGGATCTCGGCGATCCGCTCTGTCGAGAGCAGCACTTCACGACTCCCAAATCCCAGGTAAGCCTTACCTAACCGCGATCGACACTAGCTGGCCCGTCGCCACGCGGTCCAGAGCCGGGAGTAGCGCCCACCCAGCGCGACCAGCTCTTCGTGCGTGCCCTGCTCGACGATGCGGCCGGCTTCCAGTACGGCGATCCGGTCCGCCGCCATGGCCTGCGTCAAACGGTGCGCGACCAGCAGAGTGGTGCGGCCACGGCAGGCGGCCAGCGCAGCCCGTTCGAGTTCGGCGGCGCCCTGACTGCCCGCCTCGGCGGTCGACTCGTCCAGCACCACGACCGGTGAACGGCCCAGGACCAGGCGGGCCAGCGCGATCTGGGCGACCTTGGTCACGTCGAGACGTTCGCCACCCTCGCCGACGACCGAGTCGAGTCCGTCGGGCAGCGCGTCCACCCAGCCGCCGGCGCCGACCACGCGCAACGCCTCGGTCAGCTCCTCGTCGGTCGCCTTGGGCGCGGCCAGGCGCAGGTCCTCGGCGAGCGTGCCGGCGAACACGTGCGCCTCCTGGGTGAGAATGCTCACCAGCGAGCGCGCGTCCGCCTCGTCCAGGTCGACAAGGTCTGTCTGTCCAATGTGGACAGAGCCGTGCTGGGGCGTGCCGATGCCGGCGATCAGCGCGGCGAGCGTGGTCTTTCCCGCACCGGTCGCCCCGACGAGCGCGAGCGACGTCCCGGCCGGGATCTCCAGGTCGACCTCGTGCAGCACCGGCTGCTCGGAGTCGGGATAGCCGAAGGTCAACCCGCGCACCACCACCGGATACGCGCCGGCGTCCAGATCGGCCACGGCGGCCGAGCGCACCAGCCGGTCGCCATCGGACTCGGACAGCACGCCGACCAGCCGGGTCATGCTGGCGCCCGATTTCTGCGCCTCGTCGAAGGTGAACATGATGGCGCCCAACGGGTTGAACAGCCGGTGGAACAGCAGCGGCGCCACCGATACCTGGCCGAGCGTGGACATTCCGGCGTCCAGCAGGAAGTACCCGGCCACGATGATCAGCGACAGCCCGATGAACTCGGCGCGGTTCTCCCGCCCGACGAACCGGCCGAAGAACCGGAACACCTCGACGCCCAGGTCGCGCACCCGCCACGACTCGCGGGTGACCTTGTTCCGGAAGGTCTCCTCCAACCGGTAGGCGCGAACGGTGGCGATCCCGTCCAGGCCGCTGATCAGCGCCTGCGCGCGATCCGCCTGCGCCTCGCGCTGCGCCCGGTAGAGCTTCGCGGAGCGCGGCAGGTACCAGCGCAGCGCCACCGCGTACATCGGCAGCGCACAGGCGCCCGCGATGCCCAGCCGCCAGTCCAGCCCGAACATGCCGATCGTCGCGATCCCGACGAGCACCCCGGAGGAGAAGATCGTCGGGATCGCCGTGCGGATGCCCTTGGAGATGACCGCCACGTCGTCGCCGACCCGGGACAGCACGTCACCCCGGCCGACCTGCTCGACGCGGGTGCTCGGCAGGCCAAGTACGGAGCGGACCGCGCCCTCCCGCAGGCGCGCCAGCAACTCCGCGCCGAGCCGGCCGATCAGGTAGGTCGACGCGGCGGTGAGGACCGCCGCGGCGATCGCGGCGCCGACGATGGCCACGCCGATCGACACCAGCATCGATCGCGGCTCACCGCCGACCACCCCGTCGACGACCCGGCCGAGCAGCAGGATCGGCACCACCTGGAGCAGCGCCCCGACCACCGTGGTGAGCACGGTGGTCGAGGTGAGCCACGGCCTTGCGCGCAGGTTCGCACCGATCCAGCGCACCGCCTCCCGGCCGGTCGCGGTGCGGAGTGCCTGCCGCTCGGGCTGAACGTCGGTCGCGGTCACGCTCGCAGGCTGGCCGGCCGCATGTCGGTCCAGTTCGCCTCGATGTGGTCGAGGCACTCCTGGCGCGACGAGCCGCCGGTGTCACCGAAGGCGATCTCCCAGCCGGCCGGCACCTCCTTGAACGCCGGCCACAGGGAGTACTGCCGCTCCTCGTTGACCAGCGCGTAGAACCGGCCGTCCTGGTCGTCGAACGGGTTCTCCGACATCGCGAAACTCCTATTTGGCTGCCTTGACGATCTCGTCGATCGCGTACGGGAGGGACAGGACGGTGCTCTGCGACATCGCCGCGCCCACGGCCGGCTCCTCGCTGTCGAGCACGTAGGACACCCGGCCTTCGCGCACCGCCGGCAGGTTGGCGAACAGCGGGAAGTTCTTCAGCGCCTGCTGGTCGGCCTGGTCGCCGATGACGAAGATGCGGTCCACGTTGATCAGGTCGACGCGCTCGGGCGACAGCGTGGTGTAGAACTTGCCGGCGGCGATCTTGTCGATCTCCGTCACGCCCTTGAAACCGAGGTTGGTGAGGATCCGGCCGCGCACGTCGGTCGTGGTGAACGGCGCGATCGAGTTCTTGTACCAGGACACGGCGACCGCGGTCTTGCTGGCGAGCTCCGGGTGCGCCTGGCGGGCGGCGGCGAACTTGTCGTCGATCGCCTTGATCGCCTTCGCGCCCTCGTCCGGCTTGCCCAGCGCCTTCGCGATCTGCAGCGCGTTGTCCTGCCACGGCGCGCTGAACGGCTCCTTCTCGGCCTTGGTGCGGCCGACCGTCGGAGCGATCTTGGTCAGCCGGTCGTAGGCGGCCTGGTCGATGTCGGAGTACACGGCGACGATCAGATCCGGACGCAGCGCGGCGATCTTCTCGTAGTTCGGCGCCGGGTCACCGTTGGTCATGATGACCTCGGGCTTGTTGGTGGCCCAGACGCCCTTCACCCACGGCCACTGGGTGTTGATGTCGGGGCTCTGGCCGGGCGGGTTGCTGTACTGGTCGACCATGCCGACGGGCCTGATGCCGTAGCCGAGGATGGCCTGGTCGTCGGTGTAGCCGAGGGACACGACCCGCTTGGGCGCCTGCTTGATCTCGGTGGTCCCGAACGCGTGCTCGACGGTCGTGGGGAAGGTGCCGGCGGTGGCGCCGGCGATGCTGAGGTTCTCGGTGTCGGCGGGTGCGCCGCCGGAGCTCTCCGATCCACATCCCGCGAGCAAACCCGCCGTGGCGGCGATGGCGGTGAGCGCGATACCAGTGCGCTTCCAGGCCGTCGTGACTCTCGTTCGGGAGGACAGCATGCGACACCTCTCGTCGTGCGGATCCGAAACCACCCATTTAGGGCAGGCAAACCATACAGACGCTATTAAGGTAAGGCTAGCCTTTCAAGTCGGTGCGAAACGTCACGTGTGTGCGCCCGATGGGCACGATGAGCGGCCGGTCGCTGACCGGGTCCTCGATCACCCGCGCGCGCAGTCCGAACGCCTCGTGCAGCAGCTCGTCGGTCACCACGTCGCGCGGATGTCCTTGGGCCACAATGGATCCGGCCTTCATGACGATCAGGTTGTCGCTGTAGCGCACGGCCAGGTTCAGGTCGTGCAACACCATCACCACGGTGCGGCCCGTCTCGTGTAAGTCGTCGATGAGATCGATCACGTCGATCGCGTGCGCCAGGTCCAGATAGGTCGTCGGCTCGTCGAGCAGCAGCAGGTCGGTGCCCTGCGCGAGCGTCATCGAGATCCACACCCGCTGGCGTTGCCCGCCGGACAACGAGTCCACCGAACGGGTGGCCAGGTCGCCGACGCCGGTCATCGCCAAGGCTTTCTGGACCACCTCGGCGTCGTCGGAGGACCACTGCCGGATCCAGCTCTGGTGCGGGTGGCGGCCCCGGGCCACCAGGTCGGCGACGGTCAGCCCCTCCGGCGCGACCGGGGCCTGCGGCAGCAGCCCCAGCTTTTTGGCCACGTCCTTGGTCTTGAGCTTGGCGATGTCGCCGCCGTCCAGCACGACCGTGCCGCGCCTCGGCTTGAGTAGCCTGGACAGGGTCCGCAGCAGCGTGGACTTGCCGCAGCCGTTGGGGCCGATCACCGTGGTGATCACACCCGGCGGGATGCTGACGTCCAGCCCGTCGAGCACGACGGTGTCGCCGTACCCGACCGTGACGCCGCGCGTCCCCAGTCGGGTGATCTCGCCGTTCTGAACGGTCATGCGTCCCTCCTCAGGTTCGCCCGGACCAGCAGGTAGACCAGGAACGGACCGCCGATCATCGCGGTGACGATCCCGACCGGCAGCGAGATCGGCAGGACGGTCCGCGCGACCAGATCGGCACCGAGCAGCAGCAGCGCCCCGAGTACACCGGCGGCCAGCAGCGGCGGCGTGGGGGAGCGCAGCAGCCGCATGGCGACCTGCGGTGCGATCAGCGCGACGAACGGGATCGGGCCGGCCGCGCTCACCGCGACGCCGGCCAGCAGCACCGCGCACAGCAGCAGGATCGCCCGGACCAGGGCCAGCCGGATCCCGAGGCCGGACGCGACGTCGTCGCCGAAGTGCATCGGCTTGAGGTGGAACGCGACCGCGAGCACGACGGTCACCAGCGCGACCGTGCACCACAGCGCGATCCAGACCTCGTGCCAGGACCGCTCCTCCAGCGAGCCGACCAGCCACACCTGCGCGCGGGCCACATCGCGGATGTCGGCGGTGACCAGCAGCCAGGTGGTGATCGCCTCCATCACGGCGCTGACCGAGACGCCGATCAGGATCAGCCGGAACCCGTCGATGCCGCGCCGCCACGCCAGGAAGTACACCAGCAGGCCGGTGCCGAGACCGCCGATCAGGGCCGCCGCCGGCAGGCCGATCGTGTTGGTGATCGTGCTGGCCGCGCCGCCGGTCACGGTCACCAGGAACACCGCCACCGCGCTCGCGCCCCAGGTGATGCCGAGTACGTCCGGGCTGGCCAGCGGGTTGCGCGCGATCGACTGCGTCAGCGCGCCCGCGATGCCCAGCGCGAACCCGGTGATCAACCCGACCAGTGCGCGCGGCATCCGCAGGTCCATGATCACGAACGTGTCGAGCCGGTCGCCCTGGCCGAAGATCGTGCTGATCACCTGGGGGAGACCGATCTGGAAGTCGCCGAGCCCGATCGAGAGGCAGAACAGCAGGAACGTCGCGGCCAGCAGCAGCACGGAGACCAGCACGCCCCACGGCCGCCAGACCAGCGACAGCCGTCCCACCCGCAGGCCGGGCGGGACGTCCGCCGTGGTGTCACGCTCCAGGTCGTCGATCACGTCCGCTTGAACCTTCCGAGCCACACCAGCGCGGCGAAGAACGGCGCGCCGATCAGCGCCACCACGATGCCCGCCTGCAGTTCGTCCGGCCGCGCCACGAGCCGGCCGATCACGTCGCAGACCAGCAGGATCACCGCGCCGAGCAGCCCGGCGTAGGGGACCAGCCAGCGAAAGTCCGGCCCGGTGCGGTACCGGGCGAGGTGCGCGACCATCAGGCCGAGGAACGTGATCGGGCCGCAGGCCGCGGTCGCGGCACCCGCCAGCAGCGTGATCGCGAGCATGCCGATGGTCCGGCTCAGCGCGATGTTCGCGCCGAGTGCGCGTGCCACGTCGTCGCCCAGGTTGAGCAGGTTGATCGAGGGCAGGTTGACCAGCGTCAGGATCAGACCGACGACGACGAACAGCGCGGCGATCCAGATGACGCCCCAGCCGACTCCGGCCACCGAGCCCGCGTTCCACTGCCGCAGCGCGTCCAGCGACGCCTTGTCGGCCAGCGCGACCGCGGTGGTCATCGCGGCCAGGAAGATCGCGATGCCCTGGCCGGCGAGTACGAGGGTGAGCGGGTTCCCGGCGCCCCGGCCGAGGCTGGACAGTCCGAACACGACCGTGCCGGCCGCCGCCGCGCCCAGGAACGCGAACCAGACGTACTGCACCGGGTTCTGGAAGCCGAACAGGAAGATCGCCAGCACCACGGCGAACGAGGCGCCGGCGTTGATGCCGAGCAGGCCGGTGTCGGCGATCGGGTTGCGGGTGTGCCCCTGGATCAGCGCGCCGGCGACGCCGAGCGCGATGCCGGCGACGATCGCGAGGACCGTTCTCGGTACGCGCACGGTCTGCACGATCAGCGTGATCTCGTTGGCCGCCGGGTCGTTGCCCGTATCGGCGAACAGCCCGTGCCACACCTCGGCGAGGCTGAGCCCTCGAGCGCCGACGGCCAGCGACACGGCGGCGGCGACCAGGATCGCCGCGGCCAGCACGACGATGCCGACCACTCGGCGGCGGCGCAGGCGGGTGACCTCGGCGGCCTCGGGTCCGGAGTGCACCGGGCCGGGCTGCTCTGTCACCACACCCACGTCGGCCACGTCTTCCTCGATCGACTGACGAGCCCGCCGATCACGGCCAACTCCGCATCCCGCGGGACTCTACTCGACTGAACGCCCATCCTGTAAGGCTAGGCTTACTTCGCGCTGGCCAGGGTGCGGCGAGGTGCCGCGACCGCCGCGACGCCCGGCGCGCCGAGCCGCAGCAGCATCCGCGTGTTGCCCAGCGTGTTGGGCCGCACCGACGGCAGGTCCAGGAACTGCGCGACGCCCTGGTCCGCGGACAGCCGGATCTCCTCGTAGACCTCCTCGGCCAC
This sequence comes from Herbihabitans rhizosphaerae, assembly GCF_004216555.1. Taxonomy (GTDB): domain Bacteria; phylum Actinomycetota; class Actinomycetes; order Mycobacteriales; family Pseudonocardiaceae; genus Herbihabitans; species Herbihabitans rhizosphaerae. The sequence goes on from NZ_SGWQ01000002.1 coordinate 117,196, forward strand.
CGGTGTGCCGTCGATCGTCACGAAGCCGTGCCGCCCGAAGAACTCCGTCTCGAAGGTGAGCACGAAGATCCGCCGGACGCCGAGCCGCCGCGCGGTGTCGATCAGCTCGCGCACGATCGCGTGCCCGGTGCCCTCGCCGCGCACGCTCGGGTGCACCGCCACCGTGCGGATCTCGGCGAGGTCCTCCCACAGCACGTGCAGCGCGCCGCACCCGACGATCTCGCCGTCCAGCTCGGCGACCCGGAACTCCTGCACGTGCTCGTACAGCGTGACCAGGTCCTTGCCGAGCAACACCTTTCCGGCGAACAGATCGACGAGCGCCTTGATCGGGCGGACGTCGCCCACCCGGGCCCGGCGGATCCGCGGGCGGCTCACGGCCGGTTGGTGAGGTAGCCGCCCATGTTGGTGAAGTAGTCCTGCGCGGCGAACTCCTGGCCGTCCTCGGTGCGCACCCTGGTGACCAGCAGCGCGTGGTTGCGGCCGCGGCGAGCGTCCGCGCCGGCCACGATCGCGACGCCGTCACCCTCCCGGTAGAAGATCCGGCCGGGGGTGCCGCCGTACCGGTTGGCGGACACGTCGGCGGTCACGATCTCCAGCCGCTTGCCCCGGTGGTAGGTGAACGCGCTGGGGTAGGGCGAGGACTGGGCCCGCACCAGGAGTTCGAGGTCCTCGGCCGGCCAGGTCCAGTCGATCCGGATGTCCTCCTCGGCGCGCTTGTGGAAGAAGCTGGCCTGGGAGCGGTCCTGCTTGGCCCAGTCGGTCCGGCCGGAGGCGATCTCGGCGAGCCCGTCGACGGTGATCGGGCCGAACAGTTCGAGCGTCTTGTGGAACAGGTCGGTCGTGGTGTCCTTGGGGCCGACCGGGACCGCGCGCTGCAGCACGACGTCACCCGCGTCGAGTTCGTCGTTCATGATGTGCGCTGTGACCCCGACCTCCTTCTCGCCGTTGACCAGCGCCCAGATCAGCGGGGAGAAGCCGGCGTACTTGGGCAGCAGCGAGTCGTGCACGTTGAGGGTGCCGTGCTTGGGCAGGTCGAAGATCTGCGGCGGGATCCAGGTGCGCCAGTTGGTGGCCACGATGACGTCCGGATCGACCTCTTTCAGCCTGGTCAGCAGCTCCTCGTCGTCCGGGCGGTTGCGGATCAGCACCTCGACGCCGTGCTCTGTCGCGAGGTCGGCGACCGAGTCGCTCCAGATCTTCTCGTAGGCGTGGTCGCTCTTGGGGTGGGTGACGACGAGAGCGACCTCGTGCTCGGATTCCAACAGAGCCCGCAGGGTGCGGTGACCCCAGGTCTGGTAACCGAACATCACGACCCGCATCGGGGTGTCCTCCTTGTGGACGATTGACAGTCATTGACGAGTCAAGCAAGCCTTACCTAAGTGTGCAAGCCGCCGGGTGGCCGGTGATGTAGGCCATAAGGCTCGGCGGTTGACTGTCCAGGCCGGAAAGACGAAATTAGGCAAGGCTGCCCTAAAAGTTGACCCGGCAAGGACGCTGAGCGAGGGGACCGGAATGACCGAGGTGTTCGACCGCGACGACGTACCCGTGTACGACATGGTGGGCGTCGGTTTCGGACCGTCGAACCTGGCCCTCGCGATCGCGCTGACCGAGCGCAACGCGAGTGCGGAAAATACCGTGACCGCGCATTTCCTGGAGCGTCAGGCCGCATTCGGCTGGCACCGGGGAATGCTGATCGACGACGCGACGATGCAGGTGTCCTTTCTCAAGGACCTGGTGACGTTGCGCGATCCGGCCAGCCGATTCAGCTTCCTGTGCTATTTGCAGGCGCACGGCCGGCTCGTCGACTTCGTGAACCACAAGAGCCTGTTCCCGCTGCGCGTGGAGTTCCACGACTATCTGGAATGGGCCGCCGCGCAGGTGGACGATCTCGTGGCCTACGAGCACGAGGTGGTCGGCGTCGAGCCGGTCCGCCGCGACGGCGTGGTGGAGATGTTCGACGTGCACGCGCGTGCCGCCGGCGCGACGGAGGTCTACCGTGCGCGGAATCTGGTGATCGGCACCGGGCTGCGGCCGATGCTCCCGGAGGGCGTGCGGTCCTCGGATGTGGTGTGGCACAACAGTGATCTGCTCACCAACGCCGAGAAGCTGACCGGTACCGAGCCGTCCCGGTTCATCGTGGTGGGCGCCGGTCAGAGTGCCGCCGAGGCGGTCGCGTACCTGCACCGGACGTTCCCCACGGCCGACGTGTGCGGGGTGTTCGCGCGGTACGGGTACAGCCCGGCCGACGACAGCCCGTTCGCGAACCGGATATTCGACCCGGGCGCGGTCGACGATTTCTACTCCTCGCCCGAGGAATTCAAGCAGCGCCTGGTCGGCTATCACGCCAACACGAACTATTCGGTGGTCGACGCCGATCTGATCGAGGAATTGTACCGGCGCGTCTATCAGGAGAAGGTGCTCGGAATCGAGCGGCTGCGGCTGTACAACACCTCGCGGCTGGCCGATTTGGCCGAGGTCGACGGCGGTGTGCGCGGGGTAATCGAGTCGCTGGTCACCGGCGAGCGCCTCGACGTGACCGCCGACGCCGTCGTGTACGCCACCGGCTACTCCCCGGCCGACCCGCTGCCCGTGCTCGGCGACCTCGGTGAGCTGTGCCTGCGCGACGACGCGGACCGGCTGCGGGTGGACCGCGACTACCGGGTGCGGACCGCGCCGGAACTCGGCGCCGGCGTGTACCTGCAGGGCGGCACCGAGCACACGCACGGGATCACCTCGTCGCTGCTGTCCAACGTGGCGGTGCGCGCCGCGGAGATTCTCGACTCGATCACCGATTCGGTCGCGGACTCGGCCGCAGAACGGCCGGTCACCATTCCCGCGATGGTCAGCGCGGCACGCGGCTAGGTTCGGTCCATGCTGGACCTGCGGATCGTCAACGCCAATGTGATCACCATGGCCGAGGGCCGGCCGCGCGCTCGCGAGGTCGGCTTGTGGCGCGGGCGGATCGTCGGCGTGGACGAGGAGATCGCGGGGCTCCCGGCGCGCGACACGGTCGACCTGCGCGGCGCCACCGTGCTGCCCGGGTTCGTCGACGCGCACGTGCACCTGGCATGGGCCGGGCTGCGTGCCGGCGGCGTCAGCATCGCGCCGTCGGAGCGCGTGGACGACGTGCTCGCCACGATCGGATCAGCCGTTACGGAACGGCCGTTCGGGGAGTGGGTCGACGTCCTCGGATACGACCAGCGATCGCTCGGCCGGCACCTCACCGCCGCTGAGCTCGACACGGTGAGCGCCGGCCGGAAAGTGTTCGTGGTGCACGATTCCGGCCACGCGTGCGTGGTCAACAGCGACGTGCTGGCCATGCTGCCGGCGGGTACGACGCACCAGGACGGCGTGCTCACCGAGCGGGGCATGGCCGCCGTGCGCCGGCTGCGCCAGCCCTACGCGGTCGAGGAGCTGATCGACGCGATTGGATCGGCCGCACGGACGTGTGTGTCCGAAGGTGTCACCACGTGCGCCGAGGCGGGCATCGGCGGCGGGTTGATCAGCCACAGCCCGATCGAGCTGACCGTGTACCAGACCGCGCTGGAACGCGGCGTGCTCCCGGTTCGGGTGCAGCTGATGATCGCGGCGGACCAGTTGCGAGACGCGGCGGCGCACCCGTCCGACGGTGTCCCGCGTGCGCTGGATTTGGGGCTGCGCACCGGTTTCGGCGGTGATCGGCTGACGATCGGCGCGCTGAAGGTGTTCACCGACGGCGGCATGATGCCGAGGACGGCCGCGCTCACCGAGCCGTACGTCGATCCGGCCGGCGCGCCGGACAACACGGGGGAGTTGTTCGCCGATCTTCGCGAGATCGAGCACGTCGTCGTGGACGCGCACCGGGCCGGCTGGCAGCTCGCCGTGCACGCGATCGGCGACCGTGCCGTGGACGTGGCACTGGACGCGCTCGACGCCGCGATCACCGCCCAGCCACGCCCGCATCGGCACCGGATCGAGCACGCCGGACTGGTGCGCCCGGATCAGCTACCGCGGTTCGCCGAGCTGGGCGTGACGGCCGTGGTTCAGCCGAACTTCCTGTGGTACCTCGGCGACGATTACGCCTCGATCATGGGACCGCGACGCGCGCCGTGGCTCTACCGGGGGCGGGGCTTCCTCGATCACGGCGTCCGGCTGGTCGGCAGTTCCGACCGCCCGGTCACAGTCGGCGCGCCGCTGCGGTCGATCCAGTTCATGGTCGAGCGGCGCACCGAGTCCGGCCTGTCGCTCGGCCCGGACGAGAGTGTCACCGTGGCGGACGCGTTGCGGGCGTTCACCATCGAGGGCGCGCACGCGTGTCATCTGGAGGACTCGCTCGGCAGCATCGAGTCCGGCAAGCACGCCGATTTCGTGGTGCTGAGCGCCGATCCGACCACGGTGGACGTGAGCGCGATCGGCGACCTCGACGTGCGCACCACCGTCGTCGCCGGCGAGATCGTCCACGGCGAGTGGTAGCGAACCCGGGGTTACAGCGTCAGGTGCGCCAGCCAATGGTCGAGCAGCGCCTGGTCACCCTCGACCGTGACCCGGTCGACGGACTGGCGACGGGTCAGCACGAGCAGCAGATCGCCGGCCGGCCCGCGCACGGTCACGTCTGCCGGGCCGTCAGACCGGCTCCAGCGCACGCCGTCCGGAGTGCGGGTGATCAGCCAGCTCGCGTCGGCGGCCAGCCGCAGCGTCTGGCCGGTTCCCTTCAGCACGGCCAGATCCGGCCGCAGCGTCGGCGTGAGCGGATGGGACAGCAGCTCGAGCAGCTCGTCGATCCCGTCGGCGGCCAGGTCCGGCGCCACCGTGACGGGCGCACCGGCGGTGAGTGCCGCGTCCGCGTGGTGCACCGCGGTGTCGTGCAGCATCCTGCGCAGCCAGTACCTGGCCGGCTGCTCCCCGAAGAACGTCCACACGGGACGGTCGCCCGCGGCGAGCACGGTCTCCGCGAGCCCGTCTGCGCTGTCCCGCAGCCAGTCCGACCACGTGCTCGGCTCGCCGGGGTCCGCGTCGAACGGATCGGGCACCGCGCTCGGCCCGGACTCGATGATGCTCCGCGCCCAGCGTTGCGCCTGGCCGACGTGCCCGACCAGCACCCGCAGTGTCCACTTGGGACAGGTGGGTACCGGCGTATTCGGATCCGCGGTGGCCGCGGCATCGGCGAGGCCCGCCGTGTGCTCGCGCAGCCCCTCGGCGAGTCGTGTGATCTCCATGGCCTTAACGTAGAAGTTCCACTCGGCTGGAGGTTCAACCGATGGTGATCGGGAACACGTTCGGCATCGGCGACCTGGCACGGCACACGGGCGTCCCGGTCCGCACGATCCGCTTCTACTGCGACGAGGGCCTGCTGGAGCCGGTGCGCAGCGCGGGAGGGCACCGCCGGTTCGACGGTGCCGCGATGGACCGGCTGAACCTGATCCGGCGGCTGCGCCGGCTGGGGCTCGGGCTGCGCGCGATCACCGACGTGGTGGCCGAGCAGCTACCGCTCGCCGACGCCGTGGCGGCCGAGCGTGCCGCGTTGGACGCCGATCTCGCGCGGCTGGCCTGGCGCCGCGCCGCGCTCCGCGCCGTCGAGGAGACACCGCCGGCCGACCGTGCCGCCCGGCTCGATCTGCTCGCCGCGGTCGGGGACGGCGACGCGGCGCACGACGCGCTGATCCGCTTCTGGCGTCCGATGACCGCCGGCCCGATCCCGTCCGACACGGTGCGGATGTTCCTCGACATCAGCGCGCCGCGACCGCCCGAGCAGCCCAGTGCCGCGCAGGTGGTCGCCTACGCCGAACTCGTGGTGCTGGTCGCCGACAAGACTTTGGCCACCGATCTGCGGGCCAGCACGCTGGTCAACCGGGAGCGGATCGCCGACCTGGGTGCGCTGCACGCGGCGGTCGGGGCGGCGTGCGAGCTGGCGCTGCCGCTGGTGGCGGCCGGCGCGCCACCGGCGGGCGGGCCCGCGCTGGACCGGTTCGTCGCGGCGCACGCAGCCGCGCTGAAAACCGGTGACACACCGGAGTTTCGGCGGGAGTTGACCGTCCGCACCGCCGCCGATCGCGGGCCGCGGATGCGCCGCTACTGGCATCTTGTCGGTGAGGTCACCGGCGAGCAGGCGCCGATGGGTGTCACGCACACCTGGTTGCTGGACGCCCTTTCGGGTTGACTGGCGGGTTGTCCAGACCATAGCGTTCACTTTATTGAACACTGGAGGGAGATTCCGCATGGCCCGCCCTGCTCGGCGCGATCCGTACAAGCTCACTGAGGCGCCAGGGTTTCGCGAATACATCAAGGGGAACTGGGGAGACGCCGACCGTGGGGTCCAGCTGACCGACGGCGCCGCGTCCGCCGCGGCCGACCACCGGCGGCGGCTCGTGGAAGCCTTGCCCGGCAGGCGAATCGCGGTCGCCTCCGGGTGGGCGCCGGTGCGTTCCAACGACACCGACTACGGCTTCCGGCCGGACAGCGACTTCTCCTGGCTCACCGGATCGAGCGCCGAGGGCGCGGTGCTGGTGTTGGGGCCGGACGGCGACGCCGAGTTGTTCATGCGCGAGCCCGCCGGTCCGGACGAGGTCGACTTCTTCGCCAGTGCGCGCGACGGCGAGCTGTGGGTCGGGCCGGTGCCCGGACTGCGTGAGTGGAGCGCCGCGCTCGGACTGACCTGCCGGCCGATCGAGGACCTGGCCTCGGCACTGCGCGGCCGCGACCCGGAGATCATCGCGACCTCCGGCGTGGACCCGGTGCTGGACGCGCTGGCCGGCGGGCCGGACGTGGAGCTGCGCCAGACGCTCGGTGAGTTGCGGCGGATCAAGGACGACTGGGAGATCGGCCAACTGCGGTCCGCGGTCGACGCCACGATCCTCGGGTTCGCCGACGTGGCGGGCGAGCTGCCGGCCGCGATCAAGGGCGGCGGCGAGCGGTGGCTGGAGGGCACCTTCGACCGCAGGGCGCGCGCCGAGGGCAACGGCGTCGGGTACGCCTCGATCGTCGGGGCCGGCGAGCACGCGCCGGTGCTGCACTGGGTGCGCAACGACGGTCGGGTGCCCGAGGACGCGCTGCTGCTGCTCGACGCCGGGGTGGAGATGAACACCCTCTACACCGCCGACATCACCCGGACGATGCCCACGACGGGTGCCTACACCGAGGCGCAGCGGCAGGTCTACGACCTGGTGCTGACCGCCCACCGTGCGGCGCTGGACGCGGTCCGGCCAGGTGCGGAATACCGCGCGTTCCACAAGGCGGCCATGCCCGTGCTGGCTCAGGGCCTGCACGATTGGGGCCTGTTGCCGGTCTCCGTGGACGAGGCGCTGGAGCTGCACAACCAGCACCACCGGCGCTACATCTGTTGCGGCGTAGGACATTTCGTCGGTCTCGACGTGCACGACTGCGCCCGCGCGTCGGCCGAGATGTACCACGAAGGGACGCTCGAGGCGGGCATGGTGCTGGCCGTGGAGCCGGGCCTGTACTTCCACCCGAACGACCTGACCGTGCCGCCGGAGTTGCGCGGGATCGGCATCCGGATCGAGGACAACGTGCTGGTCACCGGCGGAGGCAACGAGGTGCTGTCGACCGAGCTGCCGATCGAACCCGACGAACTGGAGCGCTGGGTCCAGTCGCGATTCTGACGTGGATTCCGTTTAACAATTGACTCGGGATAATCGTGGCTTGACCGCGGGAACCGGGCAATCTTATTGTCGATTCGAATTGTCCTAACCACCAGTCCTGTGACGGCGTGCTGCTCGCGCCGAATGTGGTGGCCACGGCCGGCCACTGCACCGTGCAGATGGAGCCGTGGAACGAGCGCACCGTGATCGTCGGCCGCACCGATCTGAGCACCACTGACCTGCCAAGGACCGCAGACCGGAATGCGGACCCGTCCCGTACGCCGACGCGATGAACAAGATTCTTCAGGGCAACGGTGCCGAGACGAACTGGAAGCACCTCACTCGTCCGGCAGTTCGGAATTGAGCCGCACCTCGTCTCTGCCGTCGAACCGGTAGCCCACCCCGCGCACCGTGGTGATCAGCTCGCCGTACGGGCCGAGCTTCTTGCGCAGGCGGCGAATGTGCACGTCCAGCGTCCGGCTCACGATCGGCGCGGTGATGCCCCACACCTCGGCCAGCACCGCCTCGCGCCGCTGCACCCGGTTCGGCCGCGCCGCGAGGAACCACAGCAGGTCGAACTCCAGGCGGGTCAGGCCGATCGGCACGCCCTCGCGGCGCACCGTGCGCGCCACCGGATCGATGTACAGGTGTTCGCCCGGCCCCTCGAACGGCGCGGGCCGGGGCGACGGGATGGCCGCCGCTGCCCAGGGCGCGTCGCCGTGGGTGGACACGATCACGCCGGGCATCTCGGCGACGTCGCCGAGCATCTCGTTGACGGCGGTGACCACCGTCGGGGTGTACGGAAGATCGATGTTCAGTCGGAGCACGAATCGGGTCGCGGTCTGCATGGTTTCCTCGCCTCGCTGGTGGACTGGTCCTGGTCGCGGTGGACCGGACACCCTTGGGCGCCCACGAGCGCGTAGTCCACGTGGCGTCGCCTGGTCAGTCCGTTTCGAGGCACGCGATCATCGGACCCGACCGGACACGGCGGCGTCAACGGCGTCCGCATGCTGGTTGCCACCCAAGAGGCCTCACACCGGGAGGGGTCCCGCCCGCCGGCGGCTAGCGTCGGCCTCGTGTCGATCGCTGGGAGGAATCGATGAGGCGTCGAGTCGTGTTGGGGGTGCTGGTCGCGATCCTGGTGGCCGCCGGGGTGGTGGCCGGTGTCGTGGACGCCCGTCCGCCGGGGCGCAGCCGAAGGTCGAGCGGCTGACGCTGGCGTCCGGGGCGACGCTTCCGTACTACGGCAACCATTCGCTCACCGGTGGGGCGCCGGTGACCCGTGCGGTCGTGGTGGTGCACGGAACCGGTCGCAACGCCGACGAGTACTACGACTCGATGCTGCGCACGGCGACCGACGCCGGCGCCGAGCGGGACACGGTGATCATCGCGCCGCGGTTCCAGACCGACGAGGACAGTCCGGCCGACAGTGATGCCTGTTCGGCCTAATACATTTCACCCTAATCTGACCAGGCAAAATCAGCCGAACGTCGTCGCGGTCAGTCGAAAGAGGGATCGTCCAGAAGTCGGAAGTCAGCGAAATCGAAGCCGGGGGAGACGACACAGCTCACGAGTACTTCGGAGTCGTTCAGTGGACGGGCCGACTGCCACGTGCCCGGCGGCACGACCGCCTGCGGACGCTGACCTGCGGCGAGATCCGACCCGAGCACGACTGTGTCCGGCTCGGCGGACGGCTGATCACCGTCGCCGCCGAGTTGGAGCACCAGCGGGCCGCCGGCGTGCCACAGCCACAACTCGGCCGAGCGCACGACGTGCCAGCGGGAACGCTCGCCAGGACACAGCAGGAAGTAGATCGCCGTGGCGGCGGCGCGCTCGCCGGGATAGCCGGCCGGGTGCACGGTCGTGTCGCTGCGCCAGGTCTGCCGGTACCAGCCGCCCTCGGGATGCGGTGCGAGATCGAGAATTCTGGCCGTCTCGGGTACGGCCGGACTTTCACTGGCCATAGGAATCCCGGGTGATGTCGGCCTGCCGCCGCGCCAGGATCCGGTCGGTCACCGCTCTCGGGTTGCCCCGCTTCCGGTCCGGCACCAGTCGGCGTGAACGGCGGTCGAAACCCCACGCCACGAGCAGCAACGCAACGAAGATTCCAGCGATGATCCACCCCATGTCGAACCTCCCCAGTCACCACCACGGTGCCACAGGTGGTGGCGATCATGCCACCGGCCGTGCCCGCAGCTCCTTGATCAACAGCTACAGCAGGTAGCAGCCGCCGACCGCGGTCGTGATCACGCCGACCGGGAGCGCGACCGGCGCCAGCAGAAGCTGTGCGAGCAGATCGGCCGTGGCCAGCAGCACCGCGCCGGTGAGGGCGGCCGGCAGCAGCGGAATCCTCGACGAGCCGGCCAGTCACCGGCCGATTTGCGGCGCCGCGAGCGCGATGAACACGATCGGACCGGTGACCGCGGTGACGGTGGCCGTGCACCCGACGGCGGCCAGTACGAGGATCACCGCGAACGGCAACAGCACGTCCGACCAGTCGAGCCCGTTCAGCGAGCCCGCGCTCCACCCGGTCGCGGCGATCGCCACCTCCAACTCGGCGCGCAGCACGATCCACGAGTTGATCGCGGTCAGCACGACGAGCGCGCCCGCGTCCAGGCCGATCACGTCCGCGCTGCGGAGCGGGGTTGCGGGTCAGGCCCTGGAGCACCGCGCCGGCCAGTGCCAGCGCCGCGCCCGAACACCAGCGCGGCGGCCACCCTCGGCAGCCGCCACTGCATGATCACGAACGTCTCCTCGCCCCGCCCGACGATCGCGGCCAGCACCTCCGACGGCGTGGACCAGGTGCTGCCGTGGCACAACCCGACGAACATCAGCGCGAGCGCGAGGAGCACCGGACCGCCGAGCGCCGCCGTCACGATCCCGGCAGCGTGCGGCCAGCCCCCGGGCGCCTTCGCCGCATCCGGTGGCGGGGAACGGGCAACGGGCTGAGACTGTGTGCGCGGTCACACCTGGTGCCCCGCTCCGGTCCCCGTTCCCGCCCGAGGAGTTCCCATGTCGGACGAACCCTCAGCCGACCCCACCACAGCACCGCGCCAGGTCAGCCGGCGCAGTTTCGTCGGCTACCTGTTGGCCGGCAGCACCGTCGTCGCCGCGGCCGAGATCGGGCTGGGCAACACCCCCAGCGCCGAGGCCGCGCTGCCGACCGTCGCGGTGCCGGCCGACATCTACGACCTGACCGACGCGCAGGGCGACGCGGCGCTGCCCACCCAAGGCCTGATCAAGGTCCAGGTGAACAAGGACGGCACCGCGTCGTTCGAGTTGCCCAGGGCGGAGGTCGGCCAGGGCATCGAGACCGCGTTCGCGATGATCGTCGCCGAAGAGCTGGACCTGCCGGTGGAGAAGGTCCACGTCACGCTCGCGCCGGCGCGTCCCGAGCTGCTGATGAACCAGATCACCGGCGGCTCGGCGTCCATCTTCGTGCTGTTCACCCCGGTTCGGGTGGCCGCCGCGATCGCACGGCAGGCGCTGCTGCGGGCGGCGGCGATCCAGCTCGGCTCGGTGGTCGACCGACTGCGCAGCAAGGCCGGCGAGATCATCGCGCCGGACGGTCGCACGCTGTCCTACGGCGAACTCGCCGAGAAGGCGGCCGGCGTGGACACCACGGCGATTCGGGTGACCCTCAAGGACACCTCCGACTTCACCGTGATCGGCACCCGGCAGCGCCGGCTGGACGCCCGCGACGCGATCACCGGGCGCAAGCGGTACGCCATGGACCTCGACGTCCCCGGCGCGCTGCCGGCGATGATCTGCCGCCCGCCGACGCTCAACGGCACCGTCCGCGCGATCCGCAACGCCGCCGAGGTGAAGGCGATGCCGGGTGTCACGCACGTGGTGACCGTGCCGACCGGTGTCGCCGTGCGGGCGAAGACCTTCGGACAGTGCATCGACGCGATCCGGGCGCTGAAGGTGGACTGGAACGCGGGCCTGGTGGCGAGCGCGTCCGACGAGTCGGTGCTGGTCGAGCTGAAGCGCGCCGAACTGCCGCTGCTGGTGCCCTCGGTGCCACTGCTGACCAAGGTGCGGGACTTCGACTTCACGTTCTACTTCCGCAGCGGCTCGCCGCTGGAGCCGAACTGCGCGGTCGCCGACGTGCGCGCGGACCGGGCCACGATCTGGGCGTCGGCCAAGGTCCCGGTCGTCGCCGTCCAGGAGATCGCCGGGAAGCTCGGCCTGCCGATGAGCAAGGTCAGGTTCAACGTCGTGGAGGGCGGCGGCTCGTTCGGCCGCAAGCTCTTCCATGACGGGGCACTGGAGGCGGCGCGGGTGTCCAAGGCGTGCGGCGCGCCGGTGCGGCTGATGTGGCACCGGGCCGACGAGCCGCGCCAGGGGCGCCAGCACCCGATCGCCACCTCGCGCATCCGGGTGGCTCATCTCGCCGGCAACATCCTGAGCTTCGAGCAGCGGCACACCAGCGTGGTGACCGACTTCAAGCACGGCTTCGGCGACGTGATCACCGCGACCGCGGCGCGGCTCCCGTTCGGCGATGTCGCGCTGTCCCAGGCGATCTTCCTGCTCACCCAGTTCGTGCCGTACGACTTCGGGCTTGTGACCCAGACGCTGACCGAGAGCAACCAGCACTTCAACACCAGCGCGGTGCGCAACATCTACTCGCCGGACGTGCGCGCGGCCAGCGAGCTGGTGATCGACCAGCTGGCCAAGGAGACGGGCAAGGACCCGGTGGTGTTCCGCCGCGAGCACCTGCGCAAGCCGAGGGTTCGCCGGGTGCTGGACAAGGTCGTGGCCGAAGGGAAGTGGGGCCGGCCCATGCCGGCCGGCACCGCGCAGGGCGTGGCCATCCACGAGGAGTACAAGGGCGCGTCGGCCTGTCTGGTCGAGATCGACTGCCGGCCGGAGACGGTGAACCGGCCGATCCGGGACGGCGTCGGCGGGCCGAGGGTGACCAAGGTGGTGTACGCCATCGACCCCGGCGTGGCGGTCAACCCGCTCGGGCTGGAGGCGCAGATGCACGGCGGGATCATGGACGGCATCGCGCTCGCGCTGACCGCCTCGTGCCACCTCGAGGACGGGCACTTCCTGGAGGCGAGCTGGGACAACTACCCGTACACCCGGCAGTGGAACGTGCCGGGCGACGTGAAGGTGTTCGTGATGCCGTCGGACAACCCGCCGGGTGGCGGCGGTGAGGCCGGTGTGGCGGCGGCGTTCTCCGCGGTGGCGTGCGCGTACACCCGCGCGGTCGGCGCGCTGCCGAAGTACTTCCCGATCAACCACAAGGATCCGCTGTTCTGGGAACCCAAGCCGTTCGTCCCGCCGGTTCCCGCCTCGCCCACCGACGGCCTCGAGCACCTGATCTGAGGAGACCGACATGCCCACTCACACCTTCGTGCTCAACGGGAAGTCGGTAACCGTGGACGTCGCCGACGAGGAGCGGCTGCTCTGGGTGCTGCGCGACGTGCTCGGGGTGCGCGGCCCGAAATACGGCTGCGGGATCAACGTGTGCAAGGCGTGCACGTCGCACTTCAACGGCCGAGGCTTCAACCCGTGTGCGGTGCCGGTCGGCGCGCTGAAACCGACCGACGAGGTGACGACCATCGAAGGGCTCGCCGGGTCGGTCGGGCGCGACCTGCACCCGATGCAGGAGGCCTGGCTGGAACACGATGTCGCGCAGTGCGGCTACTGCCAGCCGGGTCAGATCATGATGGCCGTCGCCGTGGTGAACCGGGCGAAGCGGGCGGGCCGGGAGATCACCGAGGCGGACCTGGACAACATCCGCAACGTCTGCCGGTGCGGCACGTACAGCAAGATTCGGGACGCGATCGAGGACGGCGCTCAGCGAATGGGCGCGGGGTGACGGAAACGCGGATCAGGCTGTGCGCGTCGCGGCGACCGCGGCGGTGGTGTAGCGCATGGTGAAGCTGCCGCCCACGGCGTCGATCGCGGCGCCGACGTCCTGCTGCAATACGGCCAGCTTGTCCTTGCGGAGCCGGGTGGCCGGGCCGAATGTGGGGAGTTGGTCCAGCCAGGCGTCGCGGGTGTAGACGTGCTCCCACTCGAACCGCCACTGGTCCGGCGCGTCGAACCCGCCCACGTCGCCGATCGCGTCGGCTGCTCGGGTGAGCATCACCTGGTAGACGTCCGCGCCACGGATCGCGCCGGGGTCGAACCGCGTGTCGGGTTCCACTCGCCGGTAGGCCTCGGCGAAGGCGTCGGTCACCTCGGCGGGCGGATCGAACACGTGCCAGAACACCGACAGCAGGCCGCCGGGGCGCAGCACGCCGGCCGCCTTCGCGGCGCCGGCCGCGGGGTCGACCCAGTGCCAGGCCTGGCCGGCGACGACCGCGTCGAAGGTGCGGCCGGCGCTGTCCCAGTCCTCGAACGTGGCCACCTCGACGTCGAGCCCGTCGCGGCGCGCGAACTCGGCCATGCGCGCGTCCGGCTCGACGCCGAGCACGGTGCACCCGGCGGCGCGGAACTGGCGGGCCGCGATCCCCGTTCCGCAGCCGACGTCCAGCACGTCGGTGCCGGGACTGGCGGCGACGATCCGGTCGATCAGGGCCGACGGGTAGCGGGGGCGGGCCCGGTCGTAGCGGGCCGCGTCGGTGCCGAACGACTCGGCGACGTCTCGGTGCCGGTGCGGCTCGGGGTCGGGCGGTAGAGTGGGCATGCGCCCACCATAGTGGGCGAGTGCCCACTCCGGGAAGGGAGTTCAGTGCCGACCGGCGTGCACCTCCGTGACGTGCGCAAACAGCTCTTCGATGCCGCCGAGCGAGTCCTGCTGCGGGACGGGCCGAGCGCGCTGACCAGCCGTGCCGTCACCACCGAGGCGGGCTGCGCCAAGGGCGTGCTGCACCGGCACTTCGAGGACTTCGACGCGTTCCTCGCCGAGTTCGTGCTGGACCGCGTCGACCAGCTCGCCCCGCGCGCCGTCGCGCTGCGCGAGTCCGCGGGCGCCGGCACGGTCGTGGACAACGTGGCCGACGCGCTGACCGCCGTATTCGGATCGGTCGCCGTCGCGATCGTCCCGCTGGTGACGTTCCGGGACGAGCTGCGCGCCCGGCTGCGGCAGGACTGGCCGGCCGGCGTGCCGGTGCTCACCGAAGCCGTGCTGATGATCGCCGGCTACCTCACCGCCGAGCGGGACCTCGGCCGGATCACGCAGGATGCCGAGGTCGACATGCTGGCACCCACCCTGATCGGGTCCGCGCACCTGCTGTTCGCCGACCGGAACGGCACCCCGCCCGACGCCGAGGCCGTCCGCCGGACGGTGACCGCCGTGCTGGCCGGCGTCACGCCTTAGCGCGCGTCGCCGACCAGGCCGACCACAGCTCGGCGTAGTGGCCGCCGGAGGTCAGCAACTCCTGGTGCGTGCCGATCTCGACGATCCGCCCGCCGTCCATGACCGCGATCCGGTCCGCCGTCGCCGCCTGCGACAACCGGTGCGCGACGACCAGCGCGGTGCGCCCGCGCAGCACCTGCCGGACCGCCTGCTCGAGCGTGCGCGCGCGTCCGCCGTCGCCTCGTCCAAGATCACGACCGGGGTGTCGGCCAACAGCAGGCGGGCCAGCGCGAGCTGCTGCGCCTGCTGGGCGGTGAGCGGGTGCGCGCCGTGTCCGACCTGGGTCTCCAGACTGTCGGCCAACGCGTCCGCCCAGGTCAGCGCGCCCATCTCGGCGAGCGCGGCGCGAAGATCGCCGTCGCTCGCCTCCGGCCGGGCCAGCCGCAGATCGTCGGCCAGCGTGCCGGCGAAGACGTGCGTTTCCTGACTCCGGTCACCGACCCACCACGGCGAACAGGCGGGCGGCGGAGGTGCCGAGGCCCGACGGAGCGTGCGATCGGGTCCTCGGCACCTGCCCTGACTCCGCGACCTGACCACGACGGAGTTCCGCCTCCTGGTAGCGCGGGCAGTTCTCGTGCCAGTGGAGAATTCCGGCCATCCAGTCCCGCAACTCGCCGGCGTACCGGGTGAGTGCGGCGCGACCGTCCTCGTTGAGCCCGTAGGTGTCGCACAGCGCCGGCAGTTCGGCGACCGCGTGCTCGTACTGCTTCATCCGCGCGGTCAGCAGGTCGTTGACGATCTCGAAGGCCCGCTCGGTGTCGCAGCCGAGGAAGTTGCGCACCACGAGCACGGAGTTGTGCACCTCGCCTTCGTACTCGATCTCCTTGCGGTAGGAGAACAGGTCGTTGAGCAGGCAGGCGTAGTCGATCGCCGAGTTCTCGAAGTCCTGGACGGTCCGCGTGCGCAGGATCTCCGTCGGCACGGCGTCCGCGTGCCGCAGCCGGGCCAGGCTCATCGTCATGTCCGCGCCGAATGTCTTGCGGCGCATCTCGACGTAGTCGACCGGATCCGGGATCCGGTTCTGCCGCTGGTTGACCAGCTCCCACAGCCAGCTGTCCAACATGACCTCGACGGCACGGCGGAACGTGTCGTGCGCGTCGTCCGACATGGGCGCGGAGGTGCGCGCCCACAGGTCGGCGAGCCCGCGTTCCAGTGCGCTCGACCCGGTCGGCGCGTCGGCCCGCATGATCGCCTTGAGGCGTTCGGTGAGCACCTTCGCGCCGGCCAGGTCACCCAACCGGCCGAACACCATCGGGTACAGGTCGTCGCCATAGGTGCCCCAGGTGAGCCACGCCGAGGACAGGTCCAGTTCCTCCTCGGTGGCATCCGGGTCCAGTCCGGCGGAGCACAGCGGGAGGTCGGTCAGCCGGAGCCGGCGCTCGTCCCACACGCCCTCCTCGTACATGCCGATCCCGCGCGCCCACTCCACGAGGCGCTCCCGCGCGCCGTCCAGGTGCGGGCTCAGCGACACCTCGAACGGCATGTACGTCTCGGGGACGGTGATCGCTCCGACAGACTCGTACGGGACATGACTGAACGCGCGAAATCGTTGCGGCGCGGTGGAAATCAGCGACCGGGCGATCTGCGCGCCGGTCGTGCCGAGCCCGGTCGGGCCACCGAGAACGGGATCGTCCACACCGCCGCCGTTCATGTAGCGGCTGGACCGCATGTGCCACTCCTGCCCGCCGGACTGCCAGTCCTGCAGGCCCTTCACGTAGGCGAGTACGGCGGCGCGTCCGGCCGGGTCGACGGCGTGCTCGTCGAGCAGCGGCGGCACCTCGGTCAGCGCGGTGTGCTCGAACTGGTGCAGGCGCGAGGTGAGCAGGTCGTTGACCGCGTCGGCCGCCTCCTGCGTCGAGAGGTCCAGGAACCTCTCGAACACCAGCACGCCGTTGGACAGCTCGCCCTCGTCGGCCACCTCGCGCTCGTAGGAGAACAGGTCGTTGCGCAGGTGCACGGCGTCGGCGAACGTGTCGCGCAGCACCTCCATCGGCCTGGTCGCGGCGATCCGGGCCGGCACCTCGGCGTCGGCCGCGTGTTCCACGAGGTTGGCCGACCACGGCGCGCCACCCACCTTGCGCCGCATCTCGATGTACTCGATCGGGTTGGACAGCCGGTTCTCGCTGATGTTGGCCAGCTCCCACAGCGACTCGTCGAGCAGGTGCTTGGTGTTCTCGGCGAACCGCCGCCGCCATTCCGCCGACCTGGCCGGCACCGTGCGCTGCCACAGGTCGGCCAGGCCGGCCTCCACCGGGTTGGTCGGCTCCTCGGTGATCTCGCCGTCCACCGGCATGAACGCGGGCAGCCGGTCGAGATAGGTGCGCGCGCCGTCCAGATCGGGGGCGCGCTTGTACAACTCGACGAAGTGGTCATCGAAGTAGAACACCCACACGTACCAGTCGGTGATCAGGTCGAGCATGGGCCCGTCGGCGTCCGGGTGGGTGTAGGCGCACAGCAGGGCGTAGTCGTGCGCGTCGAGATCCTCCGCGGTCCAGATCAGCGTGCCCCCCTGCGGCACGTCGACCATCTCCCTCTCGCGCGCCCACGCCCTGCTGTGCTCGCGGGCCCCTTCCAGGTTCGGGTTCAACCGCGGCGGATAGGGCATGTAGAACTCGGGCAGTTCGAACGGCGGCATGCCTGACCTCCGACAACGCGGATTCGACCGACTCCCTCGACGTAACCAGGCGGCGGCCGCACGGCCAATCGTCGGGCGCCCAATCCACACGATCGGGCAGCCGGTGCACCCGTCTGATGGCAGGGACATCTCTTTCTGTCGCAACGGATCGCGGCGAGGGTCCACAGATCGGTGGGTCCTCGCCGATACCCTCATCGGGTGACTGCGGAGACGTTCTACGGCGCCGACGACCTGACGCACCTCGAAGGGCTCGAGGCGGTGCGCAAGCGGCCGGGCATGTACATCGGGTCGACCGGCAGCCGCGGCATCAACCACCTGTTCAACGAGATCGTGGACAACTCGACGGACGAGGGTGTGGCCGGGTACGCCGGCAAGATCGTGGTGACGCTGCACGCGGACGGCAGTGTCCAGGTGGACGACGACGGGCGCGGCATCCCCACGGGGGTGCATGCCAAGTCCGGTCTGTCCGGTGTCGAACTGGTGCTGACTCGATTGCACGCCGGCGGCAAGTTCGGCGGCTCCGGGTACAAGACCTCCGGCGGCCTGCACGGCGTCGGCGCCTCCGCGGTGAACGCGCTGTCGCACCGGTTCGACGTGACGGTCCGGAACGACGGCAAGGTTCATGAGATGTCGTTCGCGCACGGCGTGCCCGGCGAGTTCGACGGTGCCGGCCCGAAGGCGAAGTTCACCAAGCGGCCGGGCCTGCGGATGGTCGGCAAGATGAAGCGCGGCTCGTCCACCGGGACGTCCATCCGCTACTGGTACGACGCGCGGTACTTCGAGAACGGCGCGGTGCTGGACGTGGAGCAGGTGCGGGCGAAGCTGCGCAACACCGCGTTCCTCGTGCCGGGTGTCAGTTATGTGCTGCGCAACGCCACCGATGGCGCGATCGAAGAGGAGAACTTCCACTTCCCGAACGGCCTGTCGGACATGGTCGAGTTCCTCACGCCGGCCAGCGACAAGGCGGTCACCGGCACGATCGTGATCACCGGAGAGGGCACCTACCGGGAGAACGCGGCCGACGAGAACGGTGTGATGCGGTCCAAGGTGGAGCGCCGCGCGGAGGTCGAGATCGCGCTGCGCTGGGGCACCGGCTACGAGCGCACGGTGGAGTGCTTCACCAACACGATCAGGAACATGCACGGCGGCACGCACCGCAAGGGTTTCGACCGCGCGCTGCTGAAATCGTTGCAGGAGGCCATTTCCAAGGTGCGCGGGCTGCTCAAGCCCAAGGAGGACATGCCGACCCTGGACGACGCCCAGGAGGGCTTGACCGCGGTCGTGCACGTGCGGATTCCGGAGCCGCAGTTCACCTCGCAGACCAAGGACGAGCTGTCCACCAGCGGCATCACCAAGGTCATCCAAAGCATCGTCGAGCGCCACGTGAAGGAGTGGACCGAGGCGCGCAAGACCAAGTCCGAGGCCAAGATCGTGCTGCAGAAGGTGGTCGACGCCGCGCGCGTGCGGCTGGCCCAGAAGCAGCAGAAGGAGGCCGCGCGTCGCAAGACCGCGCTGGAGGGCGCGGCCATGCCGGCCAAGCTGGTCGACTGCCGGGCCACCGGGATCAACCGCAGCGAGCTGTTCCTGGTCGAGGGGGACAGCGCGCTTGGTTGCTTTACTGGCGACACGATGGTGGCGTTGGCGTCTGGCAGAAGCCGCTCGTTCGCGGATCTGGCAGCGGACTGGGAAGCCGGTGTAGCGCATTTTGGATACACGACGAACAAGGCCGGCCGAGTCGTGGTTGTGCCACTTGTGCATCCGAGGCTAACGAAACGTGGCGCGCGGTTGATTCGAGTTACCCTCGACAATGGAGAATCGGTTCGGTGCACGCCAGATCACCGATTCCGGCTCCGCAACGGTTCGTATCGCCGTGCCGACGAACTGAGGCCTGACGATTCATTGATGCCGCTTTACCGGTCAGCTTCGTCCAAGTCAGCTGGGGACAATTTGGACGGGTACGAGCGTGTATGGATGAACGACCGGGAGGAATGGGTCTACACCCACTACCTCGCGGATGCGTACAATCTCAGGCACGGCTTCGACAATGCCGAAAACGGTACTGTACGTCATCACGTCGATATTGATAAGCGCAACAATGATCCGCGCAATATTAAGCGTATGACGTGGAATGACCACGCTGCGCTACATGCGTCCATGATGGGTGAACACGTTCGTGAAGGCTATCGCGCCTGGCTTGATCGCGGTGGCCTCGAACTGAAGTCGGCGATGCTCTCCGCGCAATGGAAGGACCCCGCCTTCCGTGAGGCTTGCCTTGCGAGGCTAGCTGCACTTAATGCGGATCCAAAGTTTAGAGAGCGAATTGAGATTGGTTTTCAAGATTGGTATGCCGGACTCAGTGACGAGCAGAAGGCGACGTACGTCGAACGCATGCGAAAACTGCAGGCGGAGTACTGGGCGGATCCTCGGCACCGTGCAGCGGCGGCCGAGCGTGTGCGCATCTTCTTCGCCAAGCCGGGACGTCGCGCAGAATGGAGTGAGCGGTCTCAACTTCAGTGGCAGGATGAAGATCTGTTGTCGTGGCGTTCGGCTGCTACCGTCCAGCAGTTCGTTGATCCCGCGCAGCGTGAGCGTCAGCGTAACGCTGTCGAAGCGTGGCACCAAGCCAACCCTGACTTCGGCGAGCGACATTCTGTCCGAATGAAGATTCGAATGCTTGATCCAACCTGTGATCACTTGGCCAAGGCTCAAGCCGGCCGCAGGCGGTATGTCGAGTGCGTGTCCCGTGAGGAACGCGTCGCGAAGCAGAACGACGGTCGCCGTATCGCCGCGCTGAAGCGCATGTCTGGGATGCTGACGCTGTCTGATGATTCGCTGCGCGAAGCGTACGAGTCCGACCGGCTGCGATCGGCGCGGACCGGGCTGAGGTTCGACCGTGTACTCGACTCTTACGACGGCGACTTTGGGCGTCTGCGCGAGGCGGTGTCCCAGGTCAACCACAAGGTCGCCTCGGTAGAGCTGCTCGACGAGACCGCAGACGTATACGATCTCACCGTTGAGCATTATCATAACTTTGCGCTCGAAGCCGGGGTGTTCGTGCACAACAGCGCGAGAATGGCGCGAATGTCGGAGTACCAGGCGCTGCTGCCATTGCGCGGAAAGATTCTCAACGTGCAGAAGGCGAGCCTGGCGGACACGCTGCGGAACGCCGAGATCGCGTCGATCGTGCAGGTGCTCGGTTCCGGTTCGGGCCGCACGTTCGATTTGTCCACGATGCGCTACGGCAGAGTCATTCTGATGGCCGACGCGGACGTGGACGGATCGCATATTCGAACCCTGCTGATCACCTTGTTCGCCCGCTACATGCGGCCGGTGATCGAGGCCGGCAGGCTTTTCGCGGCGATGCCGCCGTTGCACAAGGTGGTCACGAAGGGCCGCAATCCGGAGACCCATTTCACGTTCAGCGAGCGTCAGATGGAAACGACGGTGGCGCGGCTGGAGAAGGCCGGCAAGCAGATCGTCAAGCCGGTGCCGCGATTCAAGGGCCTTGGCGAGATGGATGCCGAGGAATTGTGGGACACCACGATGAACCCGGCCAGCCGCTCGGTCCGGCGGATCACCCTGGACGACGCGGAAGCCGCCGAGACGGCGTTGGAATTGTTGATGGGGGAGAAGGTCGAGCCGCGGCGGGCGTGGCTCGTGGAGTCCTCGTCCCGAGTTGACCAGTCGGCGATCGACATCTGAGGAGCGGCACACCGATGGCACGCCGTAAGGGCAGCATCACCAAGATCGACCCGGCCGCGTTCGACAAGCCCGGCGCGACCGTGATCGACAACTCGCTCAAGACCGAGATCGAGGACTCCTATCTGGAGTACGCGTACTCGGTGATCCACTCGCGCGCCCTGCCGGACGCGCGGGACGGATTGAAGCCGGTACACCGTCGCATTCTGTATTCGATGAACGAGGCGGGATATCGGCCGACACATGCGTACGTGAAGTCTTCTCGCGTCGTCGGCGACACAATGGGCAAGTTTCATCCACACGGCGACACCGCTATTTATGACGCCATGGTCAGAATGGCGCAGGACTTCTCGCTGAATGTGCCGCTGATTGACGGGCACGGTAACTTTGGAAGCCCAGACGACGGTCCGGCCGCGAGCAGGTACACCGAGGCTCGAATGTCGCCCGCCGCAATGCGGCTGGTCGGCGAGCTGGGTGAGGACACCGTCGATTTCCGGCCCAACTACGACGGTTCGCTGCAGGAGCCGTCGGTGCTTCCCGCGGCGTTTCCGAACCTGTTGGTGAACGGCTCGTCCGGAATCGCCGTCGGCATGGCGACCAACATGATTCCGCACAATCTCGGCGAGGTGGTCGAGGCCACCCGCTGGCTGATCACCCACCCGGACGCCTCGCTGGACAAGCTGATGGAGTTCGTGCCGGGCCCCGACCTGCCCACCGGCGGCATGCTGCTCGGGCTGGACGAGGTGCGCCGCGCCTACGAGACCGGCCGTGGCGTCGTGCGCATGCGCGCCAAGGTGGAGATCGGCCCGCTGGAGGGCAGCCGGGGCCGCCAGGCGATCACCCTGGTGGAGCTGCCGTACGCGGTCGGCCCGGAGAAGATCATCGAGAAGATCACCGACGAGGTCACCAAGTCCAAGCGGCTGTCCGGGATCGCCGACGTGAAGGACCTGACCGACCGGGAGAACGGCACCCGGCTGGTGATCGAGTGCAAGGTCGGCGTGAACCCGCAGGCGCTGCTCGCCGACCTGTACCGCCTCACGCCGATGGAGCAGTCCTTCGGCATCAACAACCTCGTGCTGGTCGACGGGCAGCCGCGAACCCTTGGCCTGAAAGAACTTCTGCAAGTGTTCCTGCGGCACCGCTACGAGGTCGTGACCCGGCGCACCCGCTACCGGCGGCGCAAGCGGGAGGAGCGGCTGCACCTGGTCGAGGGCCTGCTGATCGCACTGCTGGACATCGACAAGGTGATCAAGCTGATTCGCGGCAGCGAGAACGCGGCCGCCGCGAAGGAAGGCTTGATGAAGCAGTTCAAGCTCTCCGAGATCCAGGCCACCTACATCCTCGACACGCCGCTGCGCCGCCTCACCAAGTACGACAAGCTCGAGCTGGAGACCGAGCAGGAGACGCTGCGCAAGGAGATCGCCGAGCTGACCGCGATCCTGGACGACGAGGGCGTGCTCAAGAAGCTCGTGTCCAAGGAGTTGGCCGCGGTCTCCAAGGAGTTGGCCACCGAGCGGCGCACCGCGCTGATCGACGGCGACCTCAAGGAGGTGCTCGCCGCGTCCAAGCCGGCCGGGCCGCTCGAGGTGGCCGACGATCCGTGCCAGGTGATCCTGTCCGCGACCGGCCTGGTGGCCAGGACGGCCGCCGACTCCGAGGAGGCCACCGACGCGCGCCGGCGCAGCGGCCGGGCCAAGCACGACGCGGTGACCGCGGTCGTGCACTCCACCGCGCGCGGGCAAGTGCTGCTGGTGACTAACCGGGGGCGCGCGTTCAAGACGGACGTATTGCCGCTGCCGGTACTGCCCGAGGCGGCCGGCACGGTGTCGCTGTCCGGTGGCATGGCCGCCGGTGAGCTGGTCGACCTCCAGTCGGGGGAGCGGGTGGTCGGTATCGCGCCCCTCGGCGAGCGGGCCGAGGGATCACCGGGGCTGGCACTGGGCACCCGGCAGGGGGTGGTGAAGGTGTGCTCGCCGGACTGGCCGGTGCGCTCCGACGAGTTCGACGTGATCACGCTGGCCGACGGCGACGAGGTGGTCGGCGTCGGCTGGCTCACCGACGGCGAGGAGACGCTGGTGTTCATGTCCTCGGACTCGTCGCTGTTGCGCTACGCCGCGTCGCTGGTGCGGCCGCAGGGTCTGCGCGGCGGCGGCATGGCCGGCATCAAGCTGGCCGCCGGTGCGGGGGCGGTGCACTTCGGCGCGGTGCGGGTGGACGACAACGAGCACGGCGAGCCGATGGTGGTCACCTCGACCGGGCAGAGCGTGAAGGTGACACCGTTCGCGGAGTACCCGGCGAAGGGGCGGGCGACCGGCGGGGTGCGATCGCACCGGTTCCTCAAGGGCGAGTCGGCGGTCACGCTGGCCTGGGTCGGGCCACAGCCGGTCGGCGCGTCGCGCACCGGATCGGCGGTCGAACTGCCCGAGGTGGACCAGCGTCGTGACGGCTCCGGCGCCGCGCACCCCGGTCCCGACGTCATCGGTCACCAGATCCAGCGAGACTAACGCTGGGTGGTCGCCGGCCGCGATCGTTTCCCTCTTGGGGGTGCGACGCGGCCGGCACGATCGCGTCGGCGCGCACGTGAGGTGATCGCGGGTACCCCGAAATGGTAGGACGAATTGTCGAGCCATTCCGTGACGCCACCCGCAAATGGGTCGCGGTCCCTCGGACGGGTGCCGTCCGCGCACGCATAGTGTGGCCGGTGCGAGCCGCGTCGACGGATCGGCCTAATGCGCGACACCTACCGTATGACGGCCGCTGGTCCACCCATTCGAGCGCTTGCGGACGCTGTCGCGAGCACTAGCGTCGAATGTGCATGGACGAACGATTTCCAGGTCAGATCATCTTCCCCGGTTCGCATGGAAATTGGCGGTGTCGACTGTGACCGATGTGCTGGAACCCGCGACTACCAATGAGGAAAAACAGCAGCAGAGTCTGAGTACCGGAGCGGCACGGAATTTGGCGACAACGACCAAATCCGTGCCGCAAATGCAGGGTGTCACTTCCCGTTGGCTTTTGAAGATGTTGCCCTGGGTGCAGGTTTCCGGTGGTACTTACCGAGTCAACCGGCGCCTGAGTTACACCGTGGGCGACGGCCGCGTGACGTTCACCGGAACCGGATCGGACGTGCGCGTCATTCCCCAGGAACTCGGCGAGCTGCCGTTGTTGCGCGGGTTCGACGACATCGAGTCGCTCGAGGCGCTCGCCGGCCGGTTCGAATACCACGAGTACGAACCGGGTGAGGTGATCGCCGAGTTCGGCCACCAAGCCGAGCAGCTGTACCTGATCGTGCACGGCAAGATCGGCCGGGTCGGCGTCGGCAAGTACGGCGACCAGACCGAGCTCGGCGTGAAGGCCGACGGCGACTACTTCGGCGACCAGGCCCTCACCGACGACCGGAACATGTGGGAGTTCACCGCGAAGGCGGTCACCTCGTGCACCGTACTCACCTTGCGGCGCACACAGTTCGACCAGGTGCTCGAGCAGTCCGACGCGATGCGCGAGCACGTCGAACGGGTGCTGGCCAGCCCGAAGAAGCGGCACAACCCGCACGGTGAGGCGGAGATCGAGGTGGCCTCCGGGCACGCCGGCGAGGTGGACCTGCCGAGCACGTTCGTGGACTACGAGGTCGCGCCGCGCGAGTACGAGCTGAGCGTCGCGCAGACCGTGCTGCGGGTGCACAGCCGGGTCGCCGATCTCTACAACAAGCCGATGGACCAGGTCGAGCAGCAGTTGCGGCTGACGATCGAGGCATTGCGGGAGCGGCAGGAGAACGAACTCGTCAACAATCGCGAGTTCGGCCTTCTGCACAATGCCGACTTCTCGCAGCGAATTCACACCAGGAATGGCCCGCCGACGCCGGACGACCTGGACGACCTGTTGGCGATGGTGTGGAAGAATCCGGGATTCTTCCTGGCCCACCCGAAAACGATCGCGGCCATCGGTCAGGAATTCAACAAGGCCGGCGTGTATCCGAACAGTGTCGACATGAATGGGCACATGGTGCCGGCGTGGCGCGGAGTTCCGATCCTGCCGTGCAACAAGATCGGCGTCAGCGAGAAGCGGACCAGCTCTATTCTGCTGATGCGCACTGGTGAGGAGGCGCAGGGTGTCGTCGGGCTGCACCAGATTGGTATCCCCGATGAGTATCAGCCGGGCCTTTCGGTTCGCTTCATGAACATCAGCGAGCAGGCGATCCTGTCCTACCTGGTGAGCGCCTACTACTCGATCGCCGTGCTGGTTCCGGACGCGCTGGCCGTTCTGGAGAACGTCGAGATCGGCAGGGCGAGCTGATGACGGCGGTCGAGACGGTCGTCGAGACGGAGCCACCCCAGCAGAGCCTCAGCACCGGTGCGGCGCGAAAACTGGCCAACACCACCAAGTCGGTGCCGCAGATGCGGGGCGTCACCCCGCGCTGGCTGTCCAGGATGCTGCCGTGGGTCGAGGCCGAGGGTGCGGCGTACCGGGTCAACCGCAGGCTCAGCTACGCCGTGGGTGACGGCAGGGTGACCTTCGTCAGCACCGGCAGCGAGGTCCGGGTGATCCCGCGCGAACTGGGCGAACTGGCGCCGCTGCGCGGATTCGACGACGAGGAGGTGCTCACCGAACTGGCCAACCGGTTCACCCAACAGGAGATCGAGGCCGGCGAGGTGATCGTCCGAGCCGGCCGCCCGGTCGACTCGGTGTTCCTGCTCGCGCACGGTAGGGCGGAGAAGCTCGGCGAGGGGCCGTACGGCGACGCGACGCTGCTTCGCGGGCTGGCCGACGGCGACTACTTCGGGGAACAGGCGCTCACCGAGGAGTCCTCGGTGTGGGACTGCACGGTCAAGGCCGTCACCCCGTGCACCGTGCTGGTGCTGCCGGCGCGCGTGGTGCGGGAGCTGAACGGGCACTCCGACCGGCTGCGCGACCACGTCCAGCGGGTGCTGTCGCAGGCGGGCAAGCCGCAGAACAAGCACAGCGAGGCCGAGATCGACATCGCGTCGGGTCACGCCGGCGAGGCCGATCTGCCGGCCACGTTCGTGGACTACGACACCGCGCCGCGCGAGTACGAATTGGGTGCCGCGCAGACCCGGCTGCGGATCCACACCCGCGTCGCCGATCTCTACAACGACCCGATGGACCAGGTCGACCAACAAGTGCGGCTCACCGTTTCCGCATTGCGCGAACGCCGGGAGTACGAGCTGGTCAACAATCCCGACTTCGGGCTGCTGCACAACGCCGACCTGAAACAGCGCATCTATTCCCGGACCGGCCCGCCGACTCCGGAGGACATGGACGAACTGCTGTCCCGGCGGCGGAAGACGCGGTTCTTCCTCGCGCATCCGAAGACGATCGCGGCGATCGGCCGGGAGTGCACCAAGCGCGGCATCTACCCGCAGGACGTCGAGGTCGACGGCACCATGGTACGCGCGTGGCGGGGTGTCCCGATCCTCCCGTGCGACAAGATCCCGGTTACCGAGAACAACACCAGCTCCATTCTGGCGATGCGCACCGGGCGAGAGGACGAAGGTGTCATCGGACTGCACCAGACCGGTATTCCGGACGAGTACGAGCCGGGCCTTTCCGTGCGGTTCACCGGAATCGGCGACAACGCGATCATGACATATCTGGTCAGCACGTATTTCTCCGCCGCGGTGCTCGTTCCCGACGCACTCGGCGTTCTCGAGCACGTCGACATCGGCCGCTAGGAGAGGTAAATGACGACCATGCGTGAGGCGCCGACGGGGGCCCGGTCGGCCCGTGAAGTACTCGACTGGAGCAGGGAGGTGGTCGACTCCGGCATGCGTGCCGCCGTGGACACGCTGCCGGAGTCGGTGCGCCACATCGCCGGCTACCACCTCGGCTGGTGGGACGTGCGCGGCCGGCCGGAGTCGGCCGATCGCGGCAAGGCCCTGCGCCCGGCGCTCACGCTGCTGTGCACACGGGCGGTCGGTGCCGACTCGTCGGTCGGGCTGCCGGCCGCCGTGGCGGTCGAGCTGACGCACAATTTCTCGTTGCTGCACGACGACGTGATGGACGGCGATCGCACCCGCCGGCACCGGCTGACCGCGTGGAGCGCGTTCGGCGTCGGCCCGGCCATCCTCGCCGGGGACGCGCTGCTCACCCTCGCGCTCGACGTGCTGACCACCAGCGGTCACCCCGAATGCCGGCTGGCCGCGCACAGCCTGAGCGACGCGGTGCAGGAGCTGTTACACGGCCAGATGCTCGACCTGGAGTTCGAGCGGCGCGACTCGGTAAGCCTGGACGAGTGCCTCACCATGGCGGAGGGCAAGACCGCCGCGTTGCTCGGGCGGGCGTGCGCACTCGGCGCGCTGTTCGGCGGCGGCCGGCCGGCGCAGGTGCAGCTGCTGCGCAGCTACGGCGAGCGGCTCGGTCTGGCGTTCCAGCTCGTCGACGATCTGCTCGGGATCTGGGGCGATCCGAGGCGCACCGGCAAACCGGTCTACTCCGATGTGATCAGCCGCAAGAAGTCGCTGCCGGTGGTGGCCGCGCTGACCTCCGGCACCGACGCCGGGCGTGAGCTGGCCGATCTGTACGGCCGGCCGGATCCGTTGTCCGGTCCCCAACTGGCCCGCGCCGGGGAGCTGATCGAGTTGGCCGGCGGGCGCGCGTGGAGCGCCGACCACGCCGAGGAGATGCTGACCGAGGCGCTGCGGCACCTGAACGCGTCCGGCCCGGACCCGGAGTCGGCCGCCGAGCTGACCGCCGTGGCCCGGCTCGTCGTCGCCAGGGACCGGTGAGCCGTGGACCCGCGAGATCCCGCGTGGCGGGCGGCCGCCGGTTCGCGCACTGTGCTGCTGGCCGCGCCGCGCTCGTTCTGCGCCGGCGTGGAGCGCGCGATCGAGATCGTGCGCCGGGTGCTGGCCACCGCCGGCCCACCGGTGTACGTGCGCCGCCAGATCGTGCACAACGCGCACGTGGTGGCCGAGCTGGAGCGCGACGGGGCGGTGTTCGTGGAGGAGTTGAACGCCGTGCCGGACGGTGCGACCGTGGTCTTCTCCGCGCACGGCGTCTCGCCGGCCGTGCGTGCCGAGGCGGCCGAGCGTGGGCTGGACGTGGTGGACGCGACCTGTCCGCTGGTGGCCAAGGTGCACGTCGAGGCGACCCGGTTCGCCACGCGCGGCGACACCGTTCTGCTGATCGGGCACGCCGGGCACGACGAGGTGGAGGGCACGCTCGGCGAGGCGCCGCAGTCGACCATTCTGGTGGAGGACGTCGAGGCGGTGCCGCACATCGAGGTGCCCGACCCGCGGCGCGTCTCCTACCTGACGCAGACCACGCTCGCGGTGGACGAGACCGCGGAGATCGTGGACGCCCTGCGCGCGCGGTTCCCCGAGATGCGCGGGCCGGCGTCGGAGGACATCTGCTACGCGACCACCAACCGGCAGCAGGCGCTCGCGGCGGTCGCCGCCGACGCCGATCTCGTGCTGGTGGTCGGCTCGGCCAACTCGTCCAACTCGGTGCGGCTGGTGGAGGTGGCCGAGCGGGGCGGCACTCCGGCACGGCTGATCGAGGACGCCGACGCGATCGATCCGGCCTGGCTCGCCGGCACGTCGGTGATCGGCCTGACCGCCGGCGCGTCGGCCCCGCCGCCGTTGGTCGACGGCGTGGTGTCGGCGCTGCGCGCGCTCGGCGAGGTCACCGTCGTGGAGCGGGAGACGGCGCGCGAGACCGTCGAGTTCGCCCTCCCGCTGGGGTTGCGGTCGGGATCGGCCGATGGCTGACAACGTCGTTCTCGAGGGTGTCCTGTTCGTCGGCGGCACGGTCGTGGGTCAGCGTCGTGCTGTTGGTGGCGTTCAACAGGTTCGTCTCGCGCAATCGGCGCTCGGCGTACAACGAGGTGTCCTCGCGGTTCTTCGCCGCGGCGAGATCCGAATCGAGCCGGACACCTACCGGACCACCCCGGTCCAGATGGGTCAGACACCCCCGTAGGAACAGGAAGGCATGCCATGTCAACCACGATGCGCAGAACGCTGGCTGTCGGGATCACCGGTGTGGCGGCGGCCGCGCTGCTCACCGCCGCGTCGGCGCCGGCCTCGGGAGACTCACCGAGGGACACACTGGAACTGGTGGCCAAGCGGACGGTGTTCAGCGTGCCGCAGGTGCCGGCCGTCGGAATCGGGTTCATCGGCGGCGGCGACCTGTTCGACTCCACCGGCGTGAACAAGGTGGGCGAGGGCTACTCCAGTTGCGCCATCGCGAAACTGGGTGTCGAGGTGCCGCCGACGTTCACCGCACAGTGCGGCAGCACCTACCGCCTGGCCGACGGCGAGCTGCACCTGTCCAGCCTGCGGCAGTACAAGGCGGGTCAGGCCGGGTTCAACGAGGGCGCGATCGCGATCCTCGGCGGCACCGGGAAGTACGCCACCGCGAGAGGCGAGGGGAAGAGCGCGCCGGCCGCGCCCGGCAAGGCGAACGTGGGCTACCGGTTCACGTTCACCATCGTCACCGGGTGACCAGCGCGGCGTCCGGCGCCACGGCCGGGATTCGGGAGCGCACAACGGAAAGCCGGCGATCGCCCTGCCACTGACCGCCGGCCAGCGCGATCCGGGCGATGCCGGGCGCCGGGCCGCCGGACAGGTCGAACCGGCCGGCCATGGTGTCCAGCCGCAGCGTGCGCACGGCGTCGGCGACGGCCGCCGGATCGTCCGGGTCGGCCGCCGCGGCCAGCGCGTGCGCGGCGATCTCGAACACCGCGTAGGCGAGGCCGAGCGGCTGCGCCCACGGCCGGCCGGTGGCCAGTTCGTACGCCGACGCGAGCTGTGCCGGCGTGCTTCCGTCCACAGTGGACAGATAGCGGTGCGACGGCGTCCAGGACACGATCGTGGCCACGCCGTCGAGCTCGTGCCGGCCGCGCCAGAACGGGTAGGTGAGCCAGCGTGAGCAGGTCACCAGTGCCGGACGCAGCCCTGATTCCGTTGCCCTGTCAAGGAAAGCGCCGAGATCGCTCGCGGACGCCGCGCTGGTGATCACCGCGACGTCGCGGAACGTCTCGACCTGCGCGGCGAAGTCGGCGGTGCCCTCGGAGTAGGCCGGCTGGTGCACCACGTCGTGCCCGCGCAGCCGCGCGACCGGAAGGAAGCCGCACCGGTCCTCGCGCAGCGCGCGCCCCTGCGACCCGTCGTTCCACAGGCAGCCGACGGTGGTCCGGCCGGCTGCTCGCTCCCACATGTCGGCGAACACCGACGCGACGTCGTCGAGCCCCCAACAGAAGTGGAACGCCCGGTCCGACGGCGGGCACGAGTCGCGGTACACCTGCCACGGCAGGGTGGTCGACACGCACGGCGTGCCGAGCCGGTGGCAGGTGCCGGCCACCGCAGGCAGCACGGCCGACCCGCCGACGGTGATCACGATCCGCGCGCCGTCCTCGGTGATCAGGCGCTCGGTGGCCGCCCGTGCGCCGGCGACCGTGGAGGCACTGTCCCTCACGGCGATCTCGATCGGGATGCCCACCAGGCCCGCCCGCAACTTGGGCGCGAGCAGGTCGGCGACGAAGTCCACCGGCTCGCCGAGCGGCGCCAGCCGGCCGGTGCGTGCGAGCACCACCCCGATGATCAACTGTCGATCCGCTGCCACCGGAACAACTGTGGTGCCTCGCCGGCTCGTGCGGGCGGATTCACGCCGACACGTTCGGGTGAAACTGTCTTGTCTATCGAGGGCAAGGTCGCGGAGTCGGCTTCGCCGACGGCCTGTGGTCTTTTTGCTTTGGTGGTTGGGGGCCGCGAGGTGGGTGGCTGGGTTGATGGGGTGGTCCAGTCACGCCACCTCCACGACAGCGGGCTCGTTCCTCGCCCGCTGTCCCTCCGGCGTCGTCAGGGCGACCGCCCTCGACAATGAATGCGACCTCAGCGTGGCTTTCGCTCGGTGCGGTCAAGCTGGCCGGGCGGCTGAAGTCACGGCAGGACGGCGGCGATCCGCCCCGGTCCGGTGCGCAGGGCGGTCTCGAAGGTGGCGATCCGGTGGCGCGGGTCGAGCGGGTTGCGGCCCATCGCGGTGCGGTCCTCGCTCGTCGGGGTGAGCAGGTGGATCCGCGTGCCGGTGCGGCGGACCTGACGTGCTTCGGAGTCCAGCCCGCGCTGGATCAACCGGCGCGTCAGGCTCCCTGTGCCGGCCATCGGCGCGAGCACGTACACCTCGTCGAGTTCGAGCGGGGTCAGCAGATCGAGCGAGGTGGTGGAGTGCACGCCGCCGTCGACGTAGCGGCGCCGGCCGATCGTGGTCGCCGGGTAGACGCCGGGCACCGTGCAGGAGGCCCGGACGGCGTCCAGGACTCCGGTCCTCGGCGCGCTCGCGGTGCCGAACGCGGTGCGCGCGCCGCTGTCGTAGTCGACCGCGACGATCATCGTGTGCTCGTGCGGCACCCATCCGTCCGGCTCGGCGAGCACGGTCAGCGGCGCGACGAACGCGTCAAGCGATCGGGTGCCCGTCGGCAGCAACCCGGACAGCGCGACGGTGGCCGGCACGCGGCCGGGCGGCATCAGCGCGCGGAGGGGGAGCAGCGGCGATGCCGGCACCGGTAGCCGGCGGCGCGTGGTCGGACGGTCGGCCGACGGCTTGGTGCGCAGCGGATGGCCGTCCGGCAGCTCGCGGCGGTACCAGCCGGTGAGGTCGGCCGTGCCGATCTCGCAGGCGAGCAGTGACGCCAGCAGCGCGCCCTGCGAGGTGCCGAGCAGCACGTCGGCCTCCCTCGGATCCCATCCGGTGGCCTGTTCCAGTGCCGCCAGGGTGGCCGACGACCAGGCCAGTCCGGTGACGCCGCCGGCGCCGATCACGATTCCGCGAGTGGTCACGCGCCGTCCTTTCCGTTGCGCCGCCTGGCTTTGCGGCGCGATTCGATCAGCTCGTACTGGCGGGCCAGACCGTCCAGGAACGCGGTCAGCGCGAACTCGAAGCTGGCCCGGTCGATCTCGTCGGCCCGGCCGCGCAGCAGGTGCGCGCGGTCCAGGCTGGGGTAGCGGTCGGCGTAGACCGTCAGGTCGTCGACGAACCCGCGGGAGAACGAGCCCATGGCCGCGCCGAGCACCAGGTACTTGGTGGACGCACCGATCATGGTGGCCTCCCGGGGCGGCCAGCCGGCGCGGGTGAGCCCGCCGTGCACGGCGTCGGCGCCGCGCAGGGAGGCGTCGCGCTGGCCGGGGCCGGTGGCCAGGAACGGCACGATGTTCGGATGCGCGGCGAGTGCCGCCCGGTAGGAGCGCGCCCAGCGGCGCAGCGCGGCCCGCCACTCGTCACCGTCGAAGCCGCTGACGTCGACTTCCGCCATGATCTCGTTCGCCACGTCGTCGAGCAGCTCGTCCTTGGTGGCGTAGTGGAAGTACAGCGACGCGGCCTTCACGTCCAGCGCGGTGGCGAGCTTGCGCATGGAGAACCCGGCCAGACCGACCTCGTCGACCAGCCCGAGCGCCTCGCGGCGGATCTTCTCCCGGCTGAGCAGCGTCGTGCTCGGACGTCCCACCCGTTACCTCCGCATGCGCCGGATCACGTTGCCTGGCCTAACGCTGTTAGTTTACCTTTGACGGTAAATCTAACACTGTTCGGTTAGGAGGCTCGCGATGGAGCGCACCGTTTTCGGCGAGGACCACGAGGCGTTCCGGAAGACCTTTCGCGCCTTCCTGGAGGCCGAGGTCGTGCCGGTGTTCGACGAGTGGTTCGCCGCCGGCCAGGCGCCGCGCGACTTCTACTACAAGCTCGGCGAACTGGGCGTGTTCGGCATCGAGGTGCCGGAGGAGTACGGCGGCGCCGGCGAGGAGTCGTTCAAGTATCAGGCGGTCGTCTACGAAGAGGTGGCGCGAGCCGGTGTGGCGCTGGGCGGCAGCGGGGTGCACGTCGGGCTGTGCCTGCCGTACCTGAAGGCGTACGCCAGCGAGGAGCAGCGCCGCCGCTGGCTGCCCGGATTCGTCACCGGCGAGATCATGTTCGCCATCGCGATGACCGAGCCCGGCACCGGGTCCGACCTCGCCGGCATGAAGACCACCGCGACGCTGTCCGAGGACGGCACGCACTATGTGCTCAACGGCGCCAAGACGTTCATCACCGGCGGGGTGCACGCCGATCGGGTGATCGTGTGCGCCCGCACCGCGCCGCCGCGCGAGGACGACCGCCGTTACGGGATCTCGCTGCTGGTCGTGGACACCAAGTCCGAGGGTTACACCGTCGGCCGCAAGCTGGACAAGCTCGGGCTGCGCACCTCCGACACCGCCGAACTGTCCTTTGTGGACGTTCGGGTGCCGGTGGAGGATCGGCTCGGTGAGGAGAACCGGGGCTTCGCCTACCTCGGGCAGAACCTGCCGCAGGAGCGGCTCGGCATCGCGCTCGGCGCGTACTCGCAGGCCAAGGCGGCGGTCCGGTTCGCGGCCGAGTACGTGCGCGAGCGCACGGTGTTCGGCAAGACCGTCGCGTCGTTCCAGAACACCAAGTTCGAGCTGGCCGCGTGCCAGTCGGAAGTAGACGCCATCGAGGCCGTGGTGGACCGCGCGCTGCAGGCACTGGACGACAAGAAGCTCACGGCCGCCGACGCCGCGTCGGCGAAGCTCTTCTGCACCGAGACGGCGGCCCGGGTGATCGACCGGTGCCTGCAACTGCACGGCGGCTACGGCTACATCAACGAGTACCCGATCGCCCGCCTGTACGCCGACAACCGGGTCACCCGCATCTACGGCGGCACCAGCGAGGTGATGAAGATGATCATCGCCAAGGACATGGGCCTGTAGCGCGCCCCGCCTGTGCG
Organism: Herbihabitans rhizosphaerae; assembly: GCF_004216555.1. GTDB lineage: Bacteria > Actinomycetota > Actinomycetes > Mycobacteriales > Pseudonocardiaceae > Herbihabitans > Herbihabitans rhizosphaerae. The sequence goes on from NZ_SGWQ01000002.1 coordinate 151,149, forward strand.
GGGCTTGCGCCGCGAGTACGTTGGCATGCATGCCGAGGGGTACCCGTGAGCGGATCATGGATGTCGCGCTGGAGCTGTTCGTCGAGCGGGGTGCCGCGGCGACACCGGTGACCACGATCGAGGCCGCCGCCGGGCTGTCACCCGGAAGTGGCAGCTTCTACCGCCATTTCAAGGACAAAGAGGCGTTGCTCGCCGCCGTGGTGGAGCGCGAGGTGACCCGGGTCGGCAAGGATCCCGACGCGCAGGTCGAGAACACCGACGGCGCCGGCGAGCAACGACTGGCCACGCAGTTGCGGTCCGACCTGGACTATCTCGGGGAACTCCGGTCGCTGATCATGATCCTGCTGTGGGAGCGCAACCGGGCGCCGGAGCTGGCCGAATGGGTGCGCAAAACCTCGGCCGATCGCGGTATCGAACTCGGTGTCGAGGCGCTGCGTCTGGCCGGCCCGTCGGCCGCCGTCGAGGAGGACGAGGTCGCCGCGGCGACGGTCATGCAGTCGGCGATGATCGGGTACTTCCTGGCGGCCGAGTATTTCGGCGCGTCGCCGGCGGACGTCGACCCCGACCGGTTCACCGCCGCGCTGGCCAGGCTGCTGACCAATCGCGACGCCTGACCACCTGGCGTGGCTGATCGGCTACAGGTCGCGCTATCGTCGGACTGCCCGAGCCTGGGGAGGGTCGAGAAGTGAGCATCGCCTATGAGCCACAGCGCGCGTTTCCGTTCCTGGACCGAGACGGTCCTCGGCGTGAGATGGCCGAGGTGCTCGACGCACCGGTCGGCGATCGTGCGCGATCAATGTTCCTGACCGGCCCGATCGGGATCGGCACCACCGCTCTCGCATCGGAATTCTGCGCCGAGCGCGCCACCGAGTTCCAGACCGTCGTGTGGGTGCCGGCGAGCGATCTGGACGGCAATCCAGTGCCGTTCGGCGAGTTGCTCGGGTCGATTCTGGCCAGGCTCGGCGTTCCGGTGGCGGACCAGAGCCCGGACGTCGCCGGGCGACTCAGCCAGATAAGCCACCGCGTGTGGAACCAGCGCGCGCTGTTCGTATTCGACGACGTCGACCCGCTCGATTCGGTCAAACCGCTGCTGGACAGCCTGCCGGCCGAGGCCGTCGTCGTCGTCACCACGAGCGTGAAACCAGCGACCAGGGGGCGTCTCGGTTTCGTCGCGATCACGCTGGATGCCTTGCCGGACAAGGAGTCCCGGGAGAAGTTCGACCATTGTCTCGGTGACACGGCCGCGGAGATCGACGCGAGCGTGCGGAAGCAGCTCGTCGAACGGTGCCACGGATCGCCCCTGCTGATCGAGATGCTCGCCGCGCAGCTCGTCGGACGCGCCTACCTGGCCGAAGCGCTACTTGAGGAGTTGCCGGAGTCCGCCGAGCCGATCAGCCCGTTCCTGGACGCGGCGTACCGAAGGTTGGACGGGCCACTGCGAGCGACCTACCGATGGCTCGCCCAAGTGCCCGGACCGGACTTCGACATCGATACGGCCGCGTTCGTCCTCGGGCAGACCCGGGCAGCGACCGCGCTGGCGCTCGCCAGGCTCGACGAATTGAACCTGCTGACGGAGTACGGAGGGCGGTTCGCGTTCCACGGTTTCGTTCGCGCGGACGCCCGTCAGCGTGCCCGTGACGAGGACGATCCCGGCGAGCTGAAAGTGCTGCGGCGGCGGATCGCCGTGCGCTTTCTGGACGAGACACAGTCGCGCGATCACGCGATTTCGGATCGCTGGAGGGTCGGCGACTCCGGTGCGCGCTCCGAGGTGCCGTCGCGGGAGACGGCGTTGACCTGGTTCCATCGCGAGTGGCGTGGTGTCGCGACGTGTGTGCGGCTCGCTCACGAGATCGGCGAGCACGAGGTGTGCTGGCGCCTGTGTGTCGCGTTGTACAAGTACCTGCACATGAACGGCCATGTCGATGTGTGGATCGACGTTCACGAGATCGCGCTGGAGTCGGCTCGGGATACCGGCGCGACCGAGGCCGTCATGCAGCTCAGCTCCCAACTCGGCGCAGGCCATCTCGCGGTCGGTGAACTCGAGAGAGCGCGGCAATGCTTCACCGAGTCGCTGGAGGCAGCCGGCGCGGTGGGCAGTGCGATCGGTCGGCAGAGCGCGCTGGAGTGGCTTGGCAAGGTCGACTTCAAGGCGGGCGACGTGCGTTCGGCGCTGGCCCGCTATGACGAATCCGATCGCGCGATCAGCGAGGTGCAGGACCCCGACCAGGCGCTGCGGGCCCGGGCCACGGTGGGCCTGCAGCGGGCGCGTGCGTTCGCGCACCTGAAGTCGTGGCAGGAGGCGTTGGACGCCGCGGCCGCCGCCCGTGCCGAGTTCGCCGGGCGCGCCGCGGACGCGGAGAACGTGGCGAAATGCGACCAGGAGCGGGCCAGGGCTCTGGTTGGGCTCGGCCGCATGGACGAGGCGTTGACGGTGGCTCGCGCGGCTGCTGATCAGTTCGAGCGGGATCGGGCGCGGCGGCTGCACGGCGGGACGCTGATGTTGGTGGGCGACATCGCGGTCGCCATCGACGATCTTGACACCGCGGAGCGGGCCTACGAGACGGCGGCTGACCTGTTCGAGGCGATCGGCGACGCGCGCGAACTGGAGGCGCGAGCCAAGCTGGCTGAGGTCAGATCACGTCGACGGTGATGGTGCGCGATCCGGTCGTGATCGTGAGTCGCGGTGGCGGTTCTGCCGGGGCCAGGTGGTGGATCGCCGCGGCGGCGAGTGTCGGATCCAGGTCGCTCCCATCGACCGTACGCAGCCGTATGGTGCGGCCGTTTCGAAGCAGGAGGCGGCAAGTGTCGCGACCGGTTGCGGTCGCGGCGATCTGGCATACCGGACGCGCGTCCAGTGTGGCGATCAGTTCCGCATCGGTCGCGTTCGCGTCGTGCACCACGACGGCGGCGTTGCCGTGCAGGTGGCGGTGCGGGTCGGTGACGTGCACGACCAGGTGTCGCTCCTCGTCGCACGGCCGGCGCCCGGTGACGGCGGCGGGCCATCGGGTCAGCCGTACGCCGTCGCCGTTCTGCTCCGCCCGCACCCAGAAGGCGGTGAACTCCCGCCGTTCCGGCACTAGTTCGCCGGCCGGGAACGGTGGTACGAGTGCGGGCCAGGATGGCTCGGGCAGATTCATCGCGCGGTAGAACGCCGCCCGCAGCAGACTCGCCGACTCGCCGGGCGTCGAACTCGCCAACTCGGCGATCTTGGAGAAGTCGGACGGATGGTCGATCGCGTGACGCACCTGGTCGCGCAGCGAACGCCGGTGATCCAGTCGTGGTGCCAACGCGCCCAACTCGGCGATGGCCGACCCCGCCGCGACGTCCTGCTCGGGAAAGGCGGCGAGCAGTACCGGGCGTCCGAGACAGGCGGCATAACCGGTGACGGCACTGTGATCGCCGATGACCAGATCAGACGCGATGATCGTTTGCTGCCAGCCCTGCGTCGGCGGCACCAGGCGCAGACCGGCACGCAGGCAGTCGCCGAGCCACAGCTTGATCTGCCACGGCCCGTGCGCGTACCAGACGTTGGGGTGCAGCACGGCAGCGACGACATGGTCGGTGTCGAGTTCGGCGAGCAGCTGTCTCGGCAACTCGGGATGCCGGCCGAACAGGGATTCGTCGCCCCAGGTGGACACCAAGGTGATCACCGTCGTGTCGGGTCCGGCACCGAGTGCGCGCCGGTAGGTGGAACGCGGCGCCCGGCTGGCGTGCATGCGATCGAGGCACGGGTCACCGGCGACGATGGCGGCATCGAGTGCTTCTGGCGTGGACCGGGCCAGGCGTTCCCGCTCGCTCTCGTGCGAGAGGATCAGGCCGGACGGAACGACGACGCCGTCACGCACGAGCCATTGGCGATCCAAGCCGTAGACGGGACGGTTTCCGGTTTCCGGTTTCCGGTTTCCGGTTTCCGGTTTCCGGTTTCCGGTTTCCGGTTTCCGGTTTCCGGTTTCCGGTTTCCGGTTTCCGGT
>NZ_SGWQ01000002.1:155218-816207 GCF_004216555.1 Herbihabitans rhizosphaerae
CCGGTTTCCGGTTTCCGGTTTCCGGTTTCCGGTTTCCGGTTTCCGGTTTCCGGTTTCCGGTTTCCGGTTTCCGGTTTCCGGTTTCCGGTTTCCGGTGTACTTACTATAGCCCATTCCATGCGAAAGGAGCATCAATGGTGCGGTGATGTCGTGCAGATTCCCACTATGGTGTACCGAAATGGCGAGATCGAATTCCGTGTTCGTCGCCCGGTCCCACGGGACGACGATCGCGCCACTCGTGCGGAGCATCTGTTCGATTCCCGAGTCGATCGCCGACGCGTTGGGAAACGTGAACACCAACTGCACCCTGGCGTCGGAGTCGAACACCGGCAGAATGTCGGCGAGGCGGTTCCACGCCGTGACCCCGTGCACGACCACCAGGATCAGCCGTTCCACGCGGACCGTCGACCATCGCGGCCCGTGCGGACCGAGTGGCGCTTTCGCCCACACCATCGTGCACATCGCTCCTGACAGTCGACCACGGCGTTGCGTGGCGTGTCAGCAGGGTACCTGGCAGTAGTCTCCGCCTATGGGATCCACTCCGGCCTGGTTGACCTTGATCGTCGCGTTCCTGGCTCCGCTCGGCGCGTTGGGCGCGCAGTGGGTGGCGGGCGTTCGTGCGTACAAGCTGGCCGAGGTGGAGCGCGCGGCGAAACGGGAGGATCGCGGCTTCGATCTGCGCTACGACGCCTATGCCGCGTTTCTCGCCGTCGCGCGCACGGTGCGGATCGGCGTCGAATGGGCGACCACCGCGGCGCAGACGGATACCGTCTTGTCGAATGTGCGCGAGGCTGCCGCACGGGTCGAATTGTGCGCTCCCGCCGGCGTCACCGAACGCCTCGCCGAGGTCGTGTCGGCCGCCGAGGAAATGGCGGCGGCGCGCTGGAGCGGTTCCGTGGCGGCGCGGGCGGCACGTGATTCCGGCGCCGTGTTCGACACCGCGCTGACCAGGCTCCGCGAGGCCATGCGCGATGATCTCGGAGTATCCGCCGGCGCCTGATCAGTGGTCCGAGGTCGACTTCACCTGATCCATCGGCGGTCGGGGAGTGGGTGCGGCGGAACCGTTCGGCGAGTCGGAGTGCTCGACCCGGTTGCGGCCGGTGCGCTTGGCACGCAGCAGCGCCGTGTCCGCGGCGTGGATGATCCGGTCGAGCGCCGAGCCGGCGGCGGGGTAGGTGGCCGTGCCGATGGACACCGACAGCCCGCTGATCGTCTGCATCGACTCGTCGCTGAGCGGCACGGCGAGCTGGGTGACTGCGTGCCGCACGCGTTCGGCGGTCGCGGAGATGTCCTCGCCGGCCAGGTCGGGCAACAGCACGACGAACTCCTCGCCACCGAAGCGCCCGACCGCGTCGTAGTCGCGCACCGCGTTGGTGATCGCCGCCGCGACCGCCTTGAGCACCGCGTCGCCGGCGAGGTGCCCGTAGGTGTCGTTGATCTTCTTGAAGTGATCGATGTCGATCATGAACACGGCCAGCGCGGACGACGTGCGCTGGGCACGCGTCAGCTCGCGATTGGCCAGGTGGTGCCAGCCGTTCGTGTTGAACAGACCGGTCTTCTCGTCCGTGGCGACCGCGACCTCGAGCTGCTTGATCAGCACGTGCCGGTGCAGGAGCAGCAGCGGCGGGTAGATCAGCAGCACCAGGATCGGCTGGTACACCAGCGCCGTGGCGGTCAACCCGCCGAGGCACAGCGTGACCAGCTCCAGCATGTTGTCGCTCCACGTGCCGACCACGTCGGTAAGCGAGCGCTGGCGGGTGTACAGGCAGATGCTCGCGGCCACCAGCAGCAGGTTGACCAGCTCGAACACCGCCGCCGCCACCAGCACGATCGCGGCGCCGCGTGCGGCGTTCGGCGGCGTGCCGGCCAGAATTCCGAGACCCGTGACCTGCAGGGTCACCGCCGCGAGCCAGCAGGACAACAGGGCCCAGGTGGTACTCGCGATCACGCGGTGCGCAGGTCGGGTGCTGACCTGGCGCCACACGCGAATCCAGAGGTGGACGTACAGTGCCGCCGACAACAGCGCCGCCCAGCCGGGTGCCAGCAGCACGACCCCGGCCAAGTACCAGACCGAGGTGACGTTGATGTGCGTCTGGCCGCCCATCCAGCGGCGCACCCGTTCGATCTGGCGGGACATCTCGGCCTGCGCGACGCCCATGACCAGCAGGACGCTGAACCAGATCAGGTCGTGGCGGCTGTCGAGCTCGCCCCACAGGCTCGCCACGGTCACCACGACGGCGGTGATCTCGCAGATCAGTGCGAACACGATCCATCGCGGCCGGACATCAGACCACATGGCCCAACGGTGGGGGCGCCATACAGCGCCTGACCGCAGCCGAAGGAGGGCACCCAAAATCGGGCGACCACGCCTCATACTGTCCATGCTGTACTCATCACCCCTCAGGCGAAGAGTATCTGCCCGGTAACGAGCCGTCAGGCCGTCGTCCCCGGATCAGCCGGCCTCTCCGGTAGGAGGTGAGCGTCGATGCGTACCCGTGAGCACTGAACGATACCCGGCCGACCCGCCCCTCGCGCCCTTTCGCAGGAGGTGACCACCGATGCGTACCCGCGAGCACTGACACGCCCCCGACCCGTGCCACCCCCGCCGTGCCTCACCCCCAGGAGGTGACCTTCTCCGATGCGTACCCGCGAGCACTGACCTACTTCCCGTCACCCGTCGTCGCGACCCAGACATCCGGCCGCGCGGCCGTGGCGTTGCGCCAGGCCAACGCGGCCGGGACGGCGATCAGCAGCCCGACCACGCCCACCAGACCGACCGTGTGGGCGGTACCGACGGCGTCCGCGGCGCCACCGGCCAGCAGCGGACCGAGACCCTGGACCGTCGCCGTGCCCGACTGGAGCAGCCCGAGCGCCTGCGCCCGCCGGTGATCGGGGACGCCGCGGCTGAACGACGCGGTCGCCTGGATCATCACCGCGGTGCCGAGCGCGCCCGCGACGGCGAACACCACCACCGACACCACCAGCCCCGGTTTGGCCAGACATACCAGCAGCGGCACGCAACTCGCCACCATCAGCGGCCCGAGTAGCCGAGGTCGCCGCCTCGCCGCCACCCACCTGGTGAACACGAACGCCCCGATCGCGCTGCCGAGCGGGTCCGCGGCCAGGATCAGCCCCACCGCGGCCGGCCCGCCGCCGATCTCCGCGGTGTACGGCGCCGCGAGTCCCTCGTAGACGATCAGCAGCGCGGACAGCCAGCTGAACACGGTCAGCGTGCGCAGGCCGGCGTCACGCCAGATCAGCCGCCCGCCCTGGGCGGCCGATCGTCCGAAGGAGTCGGCCTCCGGCGCGTCGTCCGGGCGGGCGGGAGCGGGTCTGGACGTCACGCCGAACCACACGAACGCCGCCGACACGACGAAGGTGAGCGCGTCGAGCAGCATCGCCGTCGGCGGGCCGACCGCGGTGAGCAGCAGACCGCCGCCGGCGAAACCGATCGTCTGCGCGGTCTGCATGGTGATCGTGCGGATACCCATACCGACGACGTAGGCGTCGCCCGGAAGCACGTCCGGCAGCAGCGCGAGTTGTGCGGCCTTGAACGGCGCCTGCGTGAACGACACCAGCCCGACGAGCACGCACAGCGTCCAGAACGGCATCCCGGGGACGGCCACGAGCGCGATCAGCCCGGCCCGCGACAGGTCGGAGACGACCATGACGGTGCGCCGGGGGAACCGGTCGGCCAGGCCGGACAGGAACACCCCGCCGAGGAACGACGGCGCGAGCGTGAGCGCGTAGGTCAGACCGGTGAGCGCGGCGGACTCGGTGCGGCCGTACACGAGCACCGCGAGCGCCACCCTGGCGAGTTGGTCGCCGGCCTGCGACAGCGCCTCGGCCGCCCACATTGCCCGGAACTCCCGCACAGCGAACACGGCGCGGAAAGTCACGCGGTCGGCTCCGGAACCCACCTCTTAACGGTACGACAGCAGTTGATCACGAAGGGCGACCATTTGGCGGGTGGTGATAGTCCGAGCGGTCTCCGACGGGGTACGGGTGATCCGGACGGGTCGACTCAGGGTGATCGCGGTAGCCTGATCCGCGATCAAGACGTCGTTGACTCGAGGAGGGCCCGTGTCGGCAGGGCAGATCGCCGCGCTGATCGCGGCCGGCGCGTTCGTGCTGCTGGTGCTGCTGTTGGCGATCCCGTTGATCAAACTCGGGCGTACCCTCGACGAGGCGACCATCGCGATCCGCAAGGCGCACACCAACTCCGATCCGCTGTTCCGGGAGGCCAACACCTCCCTGACACACGTGAACACGCAGCTCGAGCGGGTTGACGGGATCACGTCCAACGCGCAGTCGGTGACCGGCAACGTGTCCGCGCTGAGCTCGGTGTTCACCGCCACGCTCGGCGGCCCGCTTGTCAAGACGGCCGCGTTCTCCTACGGCGTGAGCAAGGCGATCAAGGCGCGCAAGGCGGCCAAGGCCGACGGCGACGGAAAGCACACCCGGCGCAAGCGGCGAGGTGTTCGCAAGTGAGGCGCCTTTTCTGGCTTGGAGTCGGCGTCGCCGGCGGCGTAGCGTTGTCGAGGAAGGCGAAGCAGACGGCACGGCAGGCCACGCCGTCCGGTGTCGCGGCCAACGTCAGCGACGCGATGCGCGAGCTGGCCGGGGCCATCGGTTCGTTCGGCGCCGACGTACGCGCCGGGATGACCGAGCGCGAGGAGGAACTGTCCGACGTGGTGGAGCAGCGCAGCGGGGTACGTCCCCCGGGAGCCAGGCACGCGGCGAACCGCCGTGGCGCCGCTGGCGCGCGAGCTCGCAGGGCGGACGGCTGACGCCCGCTTTTCCTTGCGGGGCAACCGATCCGCCGCCTCCGGCACCCCTGTCGCGCTTGACCACCTCGAGGACCCATCGTGCAGACCCATGACATCCGCAACCGTTTTCTGACCTACTTCGAGAACAACGGGCACACCAGGGTGCCCAGCTCGTCGCTGATCCTGGACGATCCGAACCTGCTGTTCGTGAACGCCGGCATGGTGCAGTTCAAGCCGTTCTTCCTCGGCGAGGAGCCGCCCGCCTACCCGCGCGCGACCAGCGTGCAGAAGTGCGTGCGCACCGGCGACATCGACGAGGTCGGCAAGACCACCCGGCACAACACGTTCTTCCAGATGGCCGGCAACTTCTCCTTCGGCGACTACTTCAAGGCCGGCGCGATCACGCACGCCTGGGAGCTGATCACCAAGTCGCGGTCCGACGGCGGCTACGGCTTCGACCCCGAGCGGCTGTGGGCCACCGTCTACCACGACGACGACGAGGGCTTCCAGTTGTGGCGCGAGCTCAGCGGCCTGCCCGAGGAGCGCATCCAGCGTCGCGGCGCCGAGGACAACTACTGGGACATGGGCGTGCCCGGTCCTGGCGGCCCGTGCTCGGAGATCTACTACGACCGCGGCCCCGAACACGGCCGCGACGGCGGGCCGGAGGCGGACGAGGACCGCTACCTGGAGATCTGGAACCTCGTGTTCATGCAGGAGATCCGGGGTGAGGTGAGCCCGAAGAAGGGCGGCCCGGTCCTCGGCGAGCTGCCCAACAAGAACATCGACACCGGCATGGGCATCGAGCGGGTGGCGCTGCTGCTGCAGGGCGCGGACAACGTCTACGAGACCGACCTGGTGCGCCCGGTGATCACGCGTGCCGAGGAGATGTCCGGCCGCCGCTACGGCCGCGACCACACCGACGACGTGCGGTTCCGGGTGATCGCCGACCACGCGCGCTCCGGCGTGATGCTGATCGGCGACGGCGTGACGCCCGGCAACGACGGCCGCGGCTACGTGCTGCGCCGGCTGCTGCGCCGGATCGTGCGCTCGGTGCGCCTGCTCGGCGTGAACGAGCCGGTGCTCGGCGAGTTCGCCTCGGTCGTGCGGGACACGATGGCCGAGTCCTACCCGGAGCTGGCCACCGAGTTCGCGCGGATCGACTCGGTGGTGCGCACCGAGGAGGAGGCGTTCCTGCAGACGCTGACCACCGGTTCGAAGATCTTCGACCTGGCGGCCGGCGAGACCAAGTCGTCCGGCGGCTCGGTTTTGGCCGGAGACAAGGCATTCCAGCTGCACGACACCTACGGCTTCCCGATCGACCTGACCCTGGAGATGGCGGCCGAGCAGGGGCTGAAGGTCGACGAGGAGGGCTTCCGCCGCCTGATGGCCGAGCAGCGCCAGCGGGCCAAGGACGACGCGGCGCAGCGCAAGACCGGCCACAGCGACGGCGCGGCCTACCGGTCCATTTTGGACAGTCACGGCGTCACGGACTTCTTGGGCTACTCCGACCTGGCGACCGAGTCGCGGGTGATCGGCCTGCTCGTGGACGGCCGGCCCACACCCGCGGCCGGCGAGGGCACCGAGGTCGAGGTGATCCTGGACCGCACGCCGTTCTACGCCGAGGGCGGTGGCCAGCTCGCCGACTCGGGCGTGATCACCACCGACGGTGCGACCGTCGAGGTGCGTGACGTGCAGTCGCCGGTCGCCGGGCTGAACGTGCACCGGGGCAAGGTCACCAGTGGCGAGCTGATGCTGGACGCGGGCGCGCACGCGGAGGTCGACGCGACCCGCCGCCGTTCGGTGTCCCGCTCGCACTCGGCCACCCACCTGGTGCACGCCGGTGTGCGCAAGGCGCTCGGCACGCAGGCAGCGCAGGCCGGCTCGCTGAACGCGCCGGGCCGGCTGCGGTTCGACTTCACCTCGCCCGGCGGGCAGGTGCCGGCCAGCGTGCTCGCCGATGTCGAGGACGAGGTCAACGACGTTCTGCTGCACGACTACGACGTGCGCTCCGAAGTCGTCACGCTGGACGAGGCCCGCAAGCAGGGCGCGATCGCGTTCTTCGGTGAGAAGTACGGCGACAAGGTCCGCGTGATCACGATCGGCGACTACTCCAAGGAGCTGTGCGGCGGCACGCACGTGCACCGCTCCGGCGAGATCGGCGTGATCAAGCTGCTGTCCGAGGCGTCCATAGGCTCCGGCGTGCGGCGCGTCGAGGCACTGGTCGGGCTGGACGCGTTCCGCTTCCTGGCCCGCGAGCACGTGCTGGTCTCGCAGCTCGCCGAGCAGTTCAAGGCCAAGCCGGAGGAGCTGCCGGACCGGATCGGGCAGACCGTGGAACGGTTGCGCGCGGCGGAGAAGGAGTTGGAGAAGCTGCGCGGCGCCCAACTGCTGTCCTCCGCCGGCACGCTCGCCGACCAGGCCGAGGACGTGAACGGCGTCGCGCTGGTCGCGGTCGCCGCACCGGACGGGGTGGCCGGCAACGACCTGCGCACGCTCGCCGGCGAGGTGCGCAACCGGCTCGGTTCGCGGCCCGGCGTCGTGGCGCTGTTCTCGGCGGCGGGGGAGAAGGTCAACTTCGTCGTGGCCACCACCTCGGCCGCGCGCGACCAGGGGCTCGCGGCCGGCAAGCTGGTGCCGGCGTTCGCGGAGAAGATCGGCGGACGCGGCGGCGGCAAGCCGGACCTGGCACAGGGCGGCGGGTCGAATCCGGCCGGTGTGTCCGACGCGGTGACGGCGCTGCGTGCGGCGCTGGCCCAGCGGTGAGCGATCCCGCCACACCGGATCGGCCGGGCTCGGACGATCCGGGCTCTGGTCGCCGGCTGGCGGTCGACGTAGGGTCTGTGCGGGTCGGCGTGGCGCTGTCGGATCCCGGTCCGGTGCTCGCCACGCCACTCGCTACCCTGTCCCGCGATGAGCGGTCGGATAGTGATTTGGATCAGCTCGCTCAGCTCGTCGCCGAGCACGAGGTGGTCGAGGTAGTGGTCGGATTGCCGAGGACCTTGGCCGCGCGGCACGGCCGCGCCGCGGAGACGGCGGTGGCCTACGCCGGTGCGCTCGCCGGGCGTGTCGCGCCGGTGCCGGTGCGCCTCGCGGACGAGCGGCTCACCACGGTCAGCGCCACCAGAATGCTGAGTGATCGTGGTGTGCGCGGCAAGCGTCAGCGCGCGGTCGTGGACCAGGCGGCCGCGGTGGAGATCCTGCAAGGCTGGCTCGACGCGCGGGCGACCGCGCTGCGGAGCCGGACCCGCGAGGAGGGGCCGTGAGCGACTTGGACCTGTGGGACGCCGAGCACGACGAGCACCAGAGTCGTCGTCCGGTGCGCCGGCGCAGGCGTCGCGGCAAGGTGTGGGCGATCGTGCTGGCCGTGTTGGCGCTGATCGGCGTCGGCGCGTACTTCGGCCTGCAGAAGATCCTGGACATCGGCGGCTACGACGACTACTCCGGTCCCGGTGAGAAGGACGTCGTGGTCGAGGTGCAGGAGGGCTCCTCGCGCGGCCAGATCGCCGACGCGCTGATGAAGCAGGGTGTGGTCGCGAGCACCAAGGCGTTCATCGAGGCCGGCGAGGACGACTCCCGGGTGAACCGGATCCAGCCCGGCTTCTACGTGATGAAGACGAAGGTGTCCGGTAAGGACGCGCTGGCGCGGATCGTCGACAAGGGCGCGCGCAAGGGCCAGTTCCAGCTCAGGGCCGGCTCGCAGCTCGACGACGTGCGCAACCCGGACGGCTCGGTGGTGCCCGGCATCATCACGCTGCTGCACACCGCGTCGTGCGTGGAGCTGAACGGCCAGACGACCTGCGCGTCGGCCGAGGACCTGCGCAAGGTGGCCGAGACGGCCGATCTCGCCCAGCTCGGCGCGCCGACCTGGGCCGCCACCGCGGCGGCCAGGACGCCCATCCCGAAGCATCGCATCGAGGGTCTCGTGCTGCCCGACGTGTACGACGTGCGGCCGGGGGCGTCGGCCGAGGACCTGTGGCGCACGCTGCTGACCCGGTCCAGGGCGACCTTCGACAGCGTGGGCATGCCCGGGATCGCCGACGGCATGGGCTTCACGCCGTACGACGTGCTGATCATGGCGTCGCTGATCGAGCGCGAGGCGATCACCGCGGACTTCCCGAAGGTGTCCCGCGTGACCTACAACCGGCTCGCCAAGCCGATGAAGCTGCAGTACGACTCCACGATCAACTACGTGCTGGACCGTCCGATGATCCGGACAAGGCCGGAGGACCGGGCCAAGGCCGGCGGGTACAACACGTACCAGAACGCCGGCTTGCCGCCGACTCCGATCGGATCGCCGAGCAAGAAGGCGATCGAGGCGGCGGCGAAGCCGGCCGACGGGCCGTGGCTGTTCTTCGTGAAGTGCGAGAAGAACGGGCTGTCCTGCTTCGCCGAGACCAACCAGCAGCACGACCAGAACGTGCGCGACGCGCAGGCTCGCGGTGCCTGGTGACCCGGTAGCCACCCGCCGCGCCGCGGTGGTGGGCAAGCCGGTGGAGCATTCGCTGTCGCCGGTGCTGCACGGCGCCGCGTACGCCGAGTTGGGGCTGGACTGGTCCTACGAGCGCGTCGAGGCCGACGAGCACACGCTGCCCGCCCTGGTCGCCGGGCTCGGGCCGGAGTGGGCCGGGCTGTCGGTGACCATGCCGGGCAAGGCCGCCGCGCTGGCGCTCGCGTCCTCGTCGACCGATCGGGCGGTGGCCGTTGGTGCGGCGAACACCTTGGTGCACAAGGAAAGTGGCGACTGGCACGCGGACTGCACGGACGTGGACGGCGTGGTCGGCGCGCTGCGAGCCGCCGGCTTCCGGCCGGGCGGGAGCGACCGTGCGGTGGTGCTCGGTGCGGGTGGCACGGCCCGGGCGGCACTCGCCGGACTGGCGGCGCTGGACGTCGCCGGCGTGACGGTCGTGGTGCGCGAGCCGTCCCGGGCGGGCGAGGCGGTGGCGTGCGCCGAACGGCTGGGTCTGCCCGTCGAGGTTTCCCGTTGGGACACAACGGACCTGGCGTCGCTGGCCGAGGCGGCGGCGGTGCTGGTGAGCACGGTTCCGGTGGCCGCGACCGCGCCGGTGGCCGCTGGTCTGGCCCGTGCGGACACCGTGCTGGACGTGATCTACCACCCGTGGCCGACGCCGCTCGCCGAGGCTGTGCTGGCGCGCGGCGCGCGGATCGCCACCGGGCTGGACATGCTGCTGCACCAGGCGTTCGGGCAGGTGGAGCAGTTCACCGGCCGGCCGGCCCCGCGCGAGGTGATGCGCACCGCGTTGCGCGACGCCACGGGCGGGATGCTGGAGCTTCCTCTCTGATACCTTGGCCTGCTGCCTACCTGGAGGGAGCGGACGTGTCAGGAGTGTCCGACGACGAGCTGCGCAGTGTCACGATCGGCGAGCTGAAACCCTTTGCCACCAAGGTGATCGTGGTGGACTACGACTCCGAGTGGCCGCGCGCGTTCGCCGAGGAGGAGGCGTGCGTCCGCGGTGCGCTCGGCGACGGCGCGCTGATGGTCGAGCACACCGGGTCGACCTCGGTGCCGGGCCTGCCGGCCAAGCCGATCATCGACGTGCTGCTGGTGGTGGCCGATTCCGGTGACGAGAGCGCGTACGTGCCGGCGCTGGAGGCGGCCGGGTACACGCTGCGGATCCGGGAGCCGAACTGGTTCGAGCACCGGATGTTCCACCGGCGGGTCGAGTACGGCGACGACCGGGACGTCAACCTGCACGTGTTCCCGTCGGGTGTGGAGGAGATCGACCGCATCCTGACGTTCCGGGATCACCTGCGCGCCAACGACTCCGACCGGGAGGAGTACGCGGCGGTCAAGCGTGATCTGGCCACCCGTGAGTGGAAGTTCGTGCAGAACTACGCGGACGCGAAGACGCCGGTGATCGAGGAGATCCTGCGGCGGGCGAAGGCCGACTGAGGACGTCGGAACCGTTGCGACACAACGGTTTTGGTGTGACAGCTGAACCGGCGGCGGAGTGAGGGTGGCCTTCACTCCCGAAATTCCTTGGCAGACAAGGGATTCGCGCGCATCGTGGACGCATGGAAGTTCTCCTGGTCGGTGTGTTCACGAGTGCCGGAGCGCTCGCGGGTGCGGGCGGACGTGTGCTGCTCGGCCGGTTACACCGCGGCACACGGGTCACGCCTGGGTGGTGCGAGGGCGCCACCGGTCTCCTGTGGACGGTCCTCGGGCTGCGCGTCGCCGGTGGAGGCGGGCCGCCGTGGTGGTGGCTGCCCGTGCCGCTCGCGCTCGCCTGGTTGGCCGTCCTGCTCACCGTCGTCGACCTGCGGCACCGCCGGCTACCCGACGCGCTGACGCTGCCGGCCTATCCGGTGCTGGCGGTGCTGATCGCGGTGGCGGCGGCCGGGGGAGCGGGCTGGCCGCTGGTGGCCAGGGCGGTCGCCGGTGCGCTGCTGTTCTGGGGCGTGCACGCGATGGTGCGCCGGCTCGTGCCCGGCTCGCTCGGTGCTGGTGACGTCAAGCTGGCCGGCGTGCTGGGCGCGGTGCTCGGCGTGCTCGGCTGGGCCGCGCTGGCCCTGGCCGCTGTCGGCGCGGCGGTGGTCACCCTGGTGCTGCTGCTCGCGGCACCGGCCCGCGTGTCGAGGCGGTGGCGCACGGGTGTCCCGCACGGTCCCGGCCTGCTCGCGGCGACCTGGCTGATCGCCGCGTTCCCCGGCGCGGCGCTGCTGTCGGAGGGGTGGCTGTGATGCCGGCGACCCGCGCGCCGCCCGCGACAAGCCGGCGGGTGGGCCACATGACAGGATCACGGGGTGCTGCGCTGGATCACCGCTGGAGAGTCACACGGTCCCGCACTGGTCGCTGTGCTCGAGGGCATGGTCGCGGGTGTCGAGATCACCACCGCCGACCTTGGCGAGCAGATGGCTCGCCGCAGGCTCGGGTTCGGCAGGAGCCCGAGGATGGGGTTCGAGACCGACGCGACCGAGTTCCTCGGCGGGGTGCGGCACGGCGTCACCCAGGGTGGCCCGATCGCCGTGCGGATCGACAACGCCGAGTGGCCCAAGTGGGAGAAGGTCATGGCGGCCGACCCGGTCGATCCCGCCGAGCTGGCCGCCCTCGCCCGCAACGAGCCGCTGACCCGCCCCCGCCCGGGGCACGCCGACCTACCGGGCATGCAGAAATACGGGTTCGACGAGGCACGGCCGGTGCTCGAGCGGGCCAGCGCGCGGGAGACCGCGGCCAGGACCGCGCTCGGCACGGTGGCCAGGGCGTTCCTGCGGCAGCTGCTCGGCGTGGAGATCGTCAGCCACGTGGTGTCGATCGGCGCGGCCGAGGCGGCGGCGGACGCACCCGTGCCGGGCCCCGGCGACCTCGCCGCGGTCGACGAGAGCCCGGTGCGCGCGTTCAGCCAGGAGGCGACCGACGCCATGGTCGCCGAGGTCGAGGCGGTCAAGGAGGCCGGTGACACGGTCGGCGGCGTGATCGAGGTGATCACCTACGGGCTGCCACCGGGCCTCGGCTCACACGTGCACTGGGACCGCAGGTTGGACGCGCGGCTGGCCGGCGTGCTGATGGGCGTGCAGGCGATGAAGGGCGTGGAGATCGGCGACGGGTTCACCACCGCGAGGAGGTGGGGCAGCAAGGCACACGACGAGATCGATCCGGCCGGCGGCGTCACCGGCGTGACCCGGCGCTCCAACCGCGCGGGCGGCTTGGAGGGCGGCATCACCAACGGCGAACCGCTCCGGGCCAGGGTGGCCATGAAGCCGATCTCGACCGTCCCCCGTGCACTGTCCACAGTGGACGTCAAGACCGGCGAGCCGGCCGTGGCGATCCACCAGCGCTCCGACGTGTGCGCGGTGCCGAGGGCCGGCGTGGTGCTGGAGTCGGTGGTCGCCCTGGTGCTCGCCGAGGCGGCGCTGGAGAAGTTCGGCGGCGACTCGCTGCCCGAGACCAAGCGCAACGCCGAGGGCTACCTGGCGGCACTCGAGCAGCGGTGGCAGCGGTGACCGGGCCGCGGCTGATCCTGGTCGGCCCGCCAGGGTCGGGCAAGAGCACGGTCGGCCGGCTGGCCGCCGAGCGGCTCGGGGTCGACCTGCGTGACACCGACGCCGACGTCGAGGCCGCCGTAGGCAAGGCGATCAGCGACATCTTCACCGAGGACGGCGAGCCGGCGTTCCGCTCGGCCGAGGAGCAGGCCGTTGCCACCGCGGTGCGCGAGCACTCCGGCGTGCTCGCGCTCGGCGGCGGCGCGATCCTGTCCGAGCGCACCAGGGCGGTGCTCGCCGGGCAGCGCGTCGCGTTCCTGAACGTCGGGCTGGGCGAGGGCGTGCGGCGCACCGGGCTGTCCACCGCCCGGCCGCTGCTGGCCGGCGTGAACCCGAGGGCCACCTTCAAGCAGTTGCTGGACGCGCGGCTGCCGCTGTACCGCCAGGTCGCCGCGATCGAGGTGGACACCGACGAGCGCACGCCGGACGAGGTGGTCGACGCCGTGCTCGCGGCGGTCGAAAACGTCGGTACCCCTTGATAGGACTGGGGTTCCGCTAGCGCCGACGTCGGGGAGGTGCCCGATGACGACCGCAGAACCCGCCGAGCTGGAGCGCGCGCGGATGGTGGCGCACCGCTCGGCCGTCCAGGGCTTGACCGCCCGCGCGCCGATCAGCGGTGTCGGGGTGCTCGACGTCGGCCTGCACGACGCGCCGGCCAGCTCCGCCGACATCGCGCTCGCCGTGCGGACCGGTGATCCGAGGGCGGCCGAGGATCCGAGTCTGGTGCGTGTGCTCAGCGTCCGCGGCGCGCCGCACCTGCACCGCCGAGCCGATCTGCCGAGATTGCGCGACGCGCTGCGGCCACGCGACGACCGAGACCTGTTGGCGCTGCTGGGTGGGCACGGCCCGGCGTTCGTCGAGTCCACTGTGGACACCCTGGCAATGGTGGACGAGGTCGTGGAGCTCATGCGCGCCAGATTCCCGGGGGAGCGGGCGAGCAAGGGCGAACTGTCCGGCGCGATCAGTCCGCACCTGCCGCCGCCGGCGCGCCCGTGGTGCGAAGGCTGTGGCTCGGCGCACGTGATCGAGGGGTTGTTCCGCGTCGGCACGCTGCTCGCCGGCATCGAATTCGAGTGGCGGGACCGGCGGCTGAGCTTCCTGCCACCGTCCACAATGGACAGCCAGGGCGGGGACGCGGCGCTGGTGCGCGCGTTCGTCCACTACGCCGGGCCCGTGCACGAGGACGACCTGCGCACCTGGCTGGTCGCCGGCGCCGTGCCGCAGAAGCCGCCGTGGACGCCGCACGGCTGGGCCGACGTACGCGCCGAGTCGGAGCCGGTCCGGGTAGACGGCAATCGGCTCACGATGGCACCCGGTGCGTTGGCCGCCGCCGAGAAGGCACCCGCGCCGCCGGCCGCGCTGCTGCTCGCCCCGCGTGATCCGTATCTGCTCGGGCACCGCACGTTGCTCGTGCCCGACCGCGCGCTGGCGGGCCAGGTGTGGCGCTCGCCGGTGAGCGCCGGCGCGGTGCTGCTGGACGGCGAGGTGGCCGGCACCTGGCGGCCGCGCGCCTCCGGGAGCAAGATCACGCTCACCGTCCAGACCGTGCATCCCTTCCCGCCGGACGTGCGCCACGACCTGGAGGAACAGGCCCAACTGATCGCCGAGACGCGCGGCGCGGGCGCGGCCGCCGTGGTGTGGGAGTAGCTCACCCGAGCGTGCGGCGGTGACCCGGGGGATGGGATGCTCGTGCCCATGGGAACAGCCGAGCCGACCAGGATCCGGGTGAGCACCGCCGCGCCGTACGACGTGGTGATCGGGCGGGGCCTGCTGGAGGAACTGGTCCGCGCGGTCGGCGACGCGTCGAAGGTCGCGGTGATCCACACCCCGACGCTGGGCAGGACCGCAGAGGCCACCCGAGACGAACTGGTCGCCGCCGGCCTGGACGCGCACCGGGTGGAGATTCCGGACGCCGAGGACGGCAAGGCGCTCACGGTCGCCGCGTTCTGCTGGGAGGTGCTCGGCCGGATCGGCCTCGACCGCCAGGGCGCGATCGTGGCGCTGGGCGGCGGCGCGGTCACCGACCTCGCCGGGTTCGTCGCCGGCACCTGGATGCGCGGTGTGCGGCTGGTCAACGTGCCGACCACGCTCGCCGGCATGGTGGACGCCGCGGTCGGCGGCAAGACCGCGATCAACACCGACGCCGGCAAGAACATCGTCGGCGTGTTCCACGAGCCGGCCGCCGTGATCGTGGACCTCGCGACGCTGGAAACCCTGCCGCACAACGAGATCGTGGCCGGCATGGCCGAGGTGATCAAGGGCGGGTTCATCGCCGACCCGAAGATCGTCGAGCTGGTGGAGGCCGACCCGGCCGCGGCCGTCGACCCCAAGGGCGACGTGATCGCCGAGCTGGTGCGGCGCAAGATCCAGGTCAAGGCCGACGTGGTCTCCGCGGACCTGCGCGAGTCGAGCCTGCGCGAGATCCTCAACTACGGCCACACCCTCGGCCACGCGATCGAGCGCCGCGAGCGGTACAAGTGGCGGCACGGCGCCGCGGTCAGTGTCGGCATGGTGTTCGCCGCCGAGCTGGCCCGCCTCGCCGGCCGGCTCGACGACGAGACCGCCGACCGGCACAGGGCCGTACTCACCTCGATCGGGCTTCCGGTGACCTACGCGGCGGACGCGCTGCCACAGTTGATCGACGGCATGCGCAACGACAAGAAAACCCGCGCGGGCGTGCTGCGTTTCGTGGTGCTGGACGGACTCGCCAAACCCGGCCGCCTCGAGGGACCGGATCCCGCTATGCTCGCGGCCGCCTACTCGGCCATCGCCGCCGACGCGGCCGAGCCCGGAGGAGGAGTACTGCTGTGAAGGTGCTGGTGCTCAACGGGCCCAACCTCGGCAGGCTCGGGACCCGAGAACCGTTGGTCTACGGCAGCAGCACGCACGCCGAGCTGGTCGAGCAGTGCCTGCGCGCCGGGCACGAGCTGGGCATCGAGGTCGAGGTGCGGCAGACCGACTACGAGGGCGAGATGCTGCACTGGCTGCACGAGGCGGCCGACTCGTCGGTGCCGGTCGTGCTCAACGCCGGCGCCTGGACGCACTACTCGATCGCCGTCCGTGACGCGTGCGCCGCGCTCACCGCGCCGCTGGTCGAGGTGCACATCTCCAATGTGCACACCCGTGAGGAGTTCCGGCACCACAGCCACATCTCGGCCGTGGCCGACGGCGTGATCGTCGGGCTCGGCGTGGCCGGCTATCCGCTCGCGCTGCGCTGGCTCGCCGAGAAGGACGGGACGGCCGAGAAGGGGAGCGGGTGACGCCCTCCAGACGCGGGCCGTCGAGTTCCTTATGGACGAGACGGCGGACCATCGGTGCCGTGGCGATCGCCGCGGGGCTGACGATGGCGTTGACCGGTGCGCTGCTCGCCGCGTGCACCGCGAGTGAGGCCTCACCTCAGGCCGATGGCACCAGACCGGCCGTGATCGGTGACGACAGCGCGCAACCGACGCGGCCGGCCGCGCCAGCGCCGCCACCGCGCCCGGCCGAGACGCTCGGCACCGACCGGCAGCGGGCCAGCTCCGCCGTGGTGGCCGCGGGTGCCGCGGACGCGCCGTACAACTACGCGCCCGCGCTGATGGCCGAGGGCGGGCGGTACCGCATGTGGTGGTGCAGCCAACTCGGCGCCGCACCCCCGCCCGGCGACGACGTGCTCTACGCCGAATCGTCCACATTGGACGGTCCATTTAGGACGAACGGCGGCGCGCCCCCGGCGCCGGTGTTCTCCGGAAGCCCCGGCGGGTTCGACAAGGTGCACACCTGCGACCCGTCGGTGATCAAGGTCGGCGGCACCTACTATCTGTACTACACGGGTGCCGCCGGCGACCACGCGCGCGGCAACGCGATCGGCCTCGCGACGAGTCCGGACGGGATCACCTGGACGCGGGCGAACAACGGCGGGCAGATCCTCGCGCCGTCCAACGAGGTGCACCGGGAGAACATCTACGGCTCCGGCCAGCCGTCCGCGTTGTACCTGGACGGGCGGTTCTACCTGATGTTCACCGACACCACCGGCGCCGCCGCGGGGTGGAACGGCGCCGGCCAGTTCGTGCTGCGCTCGCCCGACCCCGCGTTCGGTCGCGAGGTGGAATCCCTGACACCGCAAGGGTTCCGGACGATTCCCGGCACCGTGGGCAACCGGTCGCGGTCCATCGTGGACGCGTTCAGCGCGGACTGGATGTGGGTACCCGCACTGGACGCGTTCGCCGTGGCGCACGAAACGGACGGCGGCACCACGATCACGTTCTGGGACCGGGACTTCCGCCGCCACCCGTACCACCCGGTGGTGGTGCGCGGTCCGTGGCAGGAGGGCCCCGGCCTGGCTCGCACGCCGCTCGGGCACGCGCCGCCGTCGGCAGACGGACCGTGCGACCGGGTGCCGGTCGACCTGGTGCGCTCGACGGCGAACACCGCCGCGCCGACCGACATGGTCCGCTTCGGCCTCGACCTCACCGGCACGCGCGCCTGCCGCGACCCGGCCGGCGCGCTGCGGGCGCTCGACGGGTTCGCCACGCCGTCGCCGCAGCGCACGGTCGACCTGGTGGCCGGCGGTGCGCTGGTGCGGGTGGAGCGGCGAGCCGTCGCCGACCGGCTGGCGGTGCGGATGCTGGAGCGGCGCCCCACCGTGCTGGACGGCGTGCCGGTGGCGGCGCGTCTCGTGCGCGGCGCACCGGTCCGGCGGGCGGCCGGGCGCGGCACCGCCTTCCTGCTCGACGACGGCCGGCTGTGGCCGATCGCGGATGCCGGCCTGATCACGGCGAACGAATCACCGGTCACCGAGATCATCGCGGCCGAGTGGGACGCGATCGCCAAGGGACCGGCGCTGGTCGTCGCCGCCGGCTGACGGGTCGTGGTACCCGTGGAGGCATGACCGATGTGATCACCGGACCGACGCCGCAGATCGGCGTCGGCGTCGTGGCGTCCTTTCGACTTCGACCGGGACCGTGAGCTGTGGCGGTGGGTGCCCGGCGAGGTGACACCGCACCTGTCCCGCACCGCGTCGACCACCGATCGCGAGGCGCTCGCCCTGGTGTCAGCGCTGAACCAGCCGGACGTGCTGCGCCGCCCGACCCGCGAGGTGCTGGAACTGGGCGTGCGGGCGGTGGTGTACCTGTGCACCGCGTGCAGCTTCGTCGGTGGTGTCACCGGCGAGCGCGCGCTGCGGCAGGCGCTGCTGGACGAGGGCGCGGAGTCGGCCACCACGACGTCCGGCGCGGCGGCCGACGCGCTGCGCGCGGTCGGTGCCCGCAGGATCGCGGTGGCGCACCCGTACGTCACGTCGGTCGGCGAGCGGCTGAGCACCTTCCTCACCGAGTCCGGGTTCGAGGTGCTGGCCAGTCAGGGGCTCGGGCTGCAGCCGGCGGAGATCTCGGCCGTGCCGTACTCGCGAGTGTGCGATCTGGTCAGGGAGAGCGACGGGCCAGCGGTTGCTCGACGTTAGGCGTCCTTCGGCGTGGCCTTGGCGTGCCGGGCGGGACGGCGTGCCGGCCGGAGTCGTTGTCCCACAACCATTCCGAGCCACGCCGGCACCATCACCAGGAGCGCCGTGAAGGCCGCGCCGCTGGTCAGCGCCGCGCCCAGCTCGCCGGCGTCGGACTGGTCGACCAGCGTGGCCTTGCCGATCACCCGCAGGATGCCGGCGATGGGCGCGGCGACCAGTCCGGCGTAGAACCAGCGGTAGAAGTCCATGTCGTGTTTGAGCAGCGCGTCCACACCGGCCCACAGCGCGGCCGCCGCGACCAGGACGGCGAGTGCCACTGCCGGCAGCACGGTGGGCAGGGCGCTCGGATCCCGCGCCACGAAGTAGGCGCGCAGCGTCTCCACCACGGCGTGCAGAACGCCGAGGATCGCACCGCGAACGAGCCAGGACCGCATCGCGCAAGCCTAGGTGACAAAGGAGGTGTGGTCACGACGCCCCATCTAGACTCGCTGACATGCCCGAGCCACACGCCCGTCGCCGCGACGCCCTTCGCGCCGAGCTCTCCGAACAGGGACTCGACGCGCTGCTGGTCGTCAACCTGCTCAACGTCCGCTACCTCACCGGTTTCACCGGGTCGAACGCCGCACTGCTGGTGCGCGCGACCGATCACGCCGGGGCCGAGGACGGCACGATCTTCTGTACGGACGGGCGGTACCTCACGCAGGCCGGCCGCCAGGTGCCTGACCTGCAGCAGGTGATCGAGCGGCAGAGTGCGGAGGCGCTGGCCACCCGGGCCGGCAAGGATACCGCTGCCTACGGGCGCACCGGGTTCGAGAGCCAGCACGTCACGGTCGACGGCCTTGACGTGCTGGGCTCCGCCGCCGAGGGTGTCGAGCTGGTCCGGGCGCCGGGCCTGGTCGAGCGGCTGCGGCAGGTGAAGGACGACGCCGAGGTGGAGGCGCTGCGGATGGCCTGTGCGGCGGCCGACCGCGCGCTCGCCGGCCTGGTGCGGCACGGCAGCCTGCGTCCCGGGCGCACCGAGCGCGAGGTCGCCCGCGAGTTGGAAGACCAGATGCTGGATCACGGCGCCGCCAAGCCGGCGTTCGAGACGATCGTGGCGGCCGGGGCGAACTCCTCGATCCCGCACCACCGGCCGACCGACGCTCCGTTGCGCGTCGGCGACTTCGTGAAAATGGACTTCGGCGCCGTGGTCGACGGCTACCACTCGGACATGACCCGCACGGTCGTGATCGGCCAGCCTGCCGACTGGCAGCGCGAGATCTACGACCTGGTCGCGGCCGCGCAGGCGGCGGGACGGGCGGCGCTGCGGGTCGGCGCCGGGGTGCGCGAGGTGGACGCCGCGTCCCGCGAGGTGATCGAGAACGCCGGCTACGGCGAGCAGTTCCTGCACGGCCTCGGCCACGGTGTCGGCCTGGACATCCACGAGGCGCCGGCATTGTCGAAGACCGGCGACGGTAGACTCGCCGCCGGTATGGCGGTCACCGTGGAACCCGGCGTGTATCTGGCTGGCAAGGGCGGCGTCCGCATCGAGGACACGCTCGTGGTGCGCGAGGGCGACCCGGAGCTCCTCACCCTGACCACCAAGCAACTGGTTGTCGTGTAGTCGATCACGCGCGGCGGCCTAAAACGACAGAGAGACCAACCCGTGGCTTCGACCAACGACCTGAAGAACGGCCTCGTGCTGAACCTCGACGGCCAGCTCTGGACCGTCACCGCGTTCCAGCACGTCAAGCCGGGCAAGGGCGGCGCGTTCGTGCGCACCACCCTCAAGCACGTGCTGTCCGGAAAGGTTGTCGACAAGACCTTCAACGCCGGCACCAAGGTCGACACGGCCACGGTCGACAAGCGGTCGATGACCTACCTGTACCGCGACGGCGCCGACTTCGTGTTCATGGACGGCGACACCTTCGACCAGATCACGATCCCGGCGGAGACCGTCGGCGACGCGGCCAAGTTCATGCTGGAGAACCAGTTGGCCGTCGTCGCGGTGCACGAGAGCACCCCGCTGTTCGTCGAGCTGCCGACCTCGGTCGAGCTGATCGTCGAGCACACCGACCCGGGTCTGCAGGGCGACCGGTCCACCGGTGGCACGAAGCCGGCCACTCTGGAGACGGGCGCGGAGATCCAGGTTCCGCTGTTCCTGAACTCCGGCGAGAAGGTGAAGGTCGACACCCGCGACGGCCGGTACCTGGGACGAGTCACGTCCTAGTGGGAGCTCGCAGCAAGGCGCGCAAGCGCGCTGTCGACATCCTCTACGAGGCGGATGTTCGCAAGGTCGACGCCGTCACGATGGTGAGCGAGCGGGTCGGTTCACCCGACGTGCCGCCGGTGAACGACTACACGGTCACCTTGGTCGAGGGCGTCGTGACCAACCGGGACCGGATCGACGAGCTGCTCGCCGAGCACTCGGAGAGCTGGGCGCTGGACCGGATGCCGAAGGTCGATCTCGCGGTGCTGCGGCTGGGGCTGTACGAGCTGCTGTGGGCCGACGACGTGCCGGATCCGGTGGCGATCGACGAGGCGGTGGCGATCGCCAAGTCGCTGTCCACCGACGACTCGCCGCGGTTCGTCAACGGCGTGCTCGGCCGGATCGCCATGATCGCCGACCAGCTCCGCGCCACCCGCTGAGATCATGACAGCCGTGCGGCGGCTGATCATTCCACTGGCGATCGCGCTGGTGGCGTGCGCCGCGCCTGCCGAACGGCCGGCGCCGTCCCCGCCATCGCAGGCGGCTCCCGTGTGCGTGCCGGTCAAGGAGCCGCGCACGGTCGAGGACCTGAACGCGGTGGTCGCCGGGTACCGCGAGGTCGAGGGCTTTCAGGGCGCCGACGTGGGCGCGGAGGTGACCCTGCAGGACGGCCGGCGGCTGTGGGTGTTCGGGGACACCGTGCGTGCGCCGAACTTCGCCGGCCAGCGGTTCACGCACAACTCGATGCTGATCTTCGGGCCGGCCTGCGCCACCGTGGTGATCCCGCCGGACCGGGGCGCGATGATGCCCGACCGGCCGGACGGCGTCGGCTACTGGCCCATGTCGACCGGCGTGGTGCACCGGGGCGACCATGACCTCGTAGGCGTTGCGGCACAACGGGTTCGCACCGGAGCGAGCGCGCTGGAGTTCACCCATCTCGGGCCGGCGTTCGCGTTGTTCGAGGTGCCGCGCGGCGGTATGCCGAGGCTCGTGCGGATGCGCGACATGGGGCCGGACGACCCGGACAAGTCACACCCGACCTGGGGTGCGGCGACCGCCGTCGCGGGCGATTGGGTGTACGTCTACGGCACGGCCACTCCTGGTGCGCCCAAGGCGTTCGGATGGTCGTTGCGGGTGGCGCGGGTGCGTATCGAGGAGATCGAGAACCCGGCCGGCTGGTCCTATTGGGACGGTCGGGCGTGGCAGCGCGACGCCGGCCGGGCCGCCGAGGTGATCCCGGCGACCGGGGGAGTGTCACAGACGCTGTCGGTGTTCTCGCGGGACGGCACCTGGTACGCGCTGAGCAAGAAGGACGACTTCCTCGGTGAGGACTTGGTGGTGTGGCGCGCGCCCTCGCCGACAGGGCCGTTCACGCCGAGCCCGCCGCTGGCCAAGATCCCGTCCGACATCGAAGCCGGACGGATCCAGTATCTCGCGCTGGCGCACCCGGACCTGCTCCCGGAGCCCGGGAGCGTCGTGGTCTCGGTGTGCCAGAACTTCACCGACCTGCGGCGGCTCGGCGACCGGCCTTACCTGTACCGACCGAGGTTTCTCCGCGTGCGGCTGCCCTGAGCTTGATCAAGTCAAGGCAGCCCGCGCGTTGTTCAGTCCTCTTTGGACGGACGAGCTTCCGGAGGAAGCACGCCCCAGTCGATCATGCGCTCGGTCAGCTCGCCGGGCGTCATGTCGTAGATGATCGCCAGCGACCGCAGGTCCTCGGTACGAATGGACAGCACCTTGCCGTTGTAGTCGCCGCGCTGGCTCTGGATCGTCGCCGCGTACCGCGCCAGTGGCCCGACCTTCTCGGCCGGTAGCTGTTGCAGACGTTCCAGGTTGATCACGATCTTCGTTGCGGGCTCCGCACCCGACGGCACCCGGCCCTCCGGCAGCAACTCGACCACGGGCACCCCGTAGAAGTCGGCGAGCTCCGCCAGCTTCTGCACCGTCACCGCGCGGTCGCCCCGCTCGTAGGAACCAACGACGACGGCCTTCCAGCGGCCGCCGGACTTCTGCTCGACGCCGTGCAGGGACAGGCCCTGCTGCTGCCGAATACCTCGGAGCTTGGCTCCCAGCGCCTTGGCGTAGTCGCCCATGTGGCGGTTCTCCGTTCGTTCGCCCTGTCGGTCCGGACCGGCCAACAGGGTCTTCCTCAGATCGATACGCAGAGTAATGGTTACCCACGGTTGTCACCAGGTCAAGCTGATCTCGGTGGTCCGTGTGGGCGAAACGCCTCACACCACCCGGATGGTGGATCCGTTTCGCCTGATACCGTGCGATAGAGCCCCAGGTCCGAGGGTAGATCGACATCCTTTAACGACCCGTCCCGAGAGGCGGGGAAGGAGGTCCTCCGTGGCGCCGCGCAACCGTGGCGCGACGGATCCGGCCGAGCCGCGTGAGCTGCTCTCGGCCGGGGACGTCGCGCGCACCGTCGCCCGAATGGCCCATCAGATCATCGAGAAGACCGCACTCGGCGCGTCCGACGCTCCGCCGATCGTGCTACTCGGGATCCCCACTCGCGGTGCCCCTCTCGCGCACCGGCTCGCCGGCCGGGTCGCCGAATTCAGCGGCGTGACCGTGCCGGCCGGAGTGCTCGACATCACGCTGTACCGCGACGACCTGCGGCGCCGGCCCAACCGCCCGCTGGAGCAGACGTCGCTGCCCGACGACGGGATCGATGGCCGTCTGGTGGTTCTGGTCGACGACGTCCTGTACTCCGGGCGCACCATCCGAGCCGCGTTGGACGCGCTGCGCGACCACGGCCGGCCACGCGCGGTGCAACTCGCCGTGCTGGTCGACCGTGGCCACCGCGAACTGCCGATCAGGGCCGACTACGTGGGTAAGAACGTGCCCACGTCGCGCGAAGAGGAGGTGGCCGTGCTGCTCACGGAGACCGACGAGCGGGACGCGGTGCTGCTGCGCCGCAAGACCGAGGTGGTGTCGTGAAGCACCTGCTGGCCACCGAGGGGCTCGACGTCGGCACCGCGACGACGATCCTGGACACCGCCGAGCGGCTCAAGGCGACACTGCTCGGGCGCGAGGTGAAGAAGCTGCCCACGCTGCGCGGCCGCACAGTGATCACGATGTTCTACGAGAACTCCACCCGGACAAGGGTTTCCTTCGAGATCGCCGGCAAGTGGATGAGCGCGGACGTGGTGAACGTCTCCTCCGGCGGCTCCAGCGTCGGCAAGGGCGAGTCGCTGCGAGACACGGCGCTCACCCTTGCGGCGGCCGGCGCGGACTGCGTGATCGTGCGGCACCCGGCCTCCGGGGCGGCGCACCGGCTGGCCGGCTGGCTGGCCGAGGCGGGCACCAGCGTGGTGAACGCCGGCGACGGAACGCACGAGCACCCCACGCAGGCGCTGCTGGACGCGGCCACCCTGCGCGAGCGGCTGTCCACTGTGGACGGTCGCAAGGTGGTGATCGTCGGGGACGTGCTGCACAGCAGGGTGGCGCGGTCGAACGTGCACCTGTTGAGCGCGCTGGGCGCCGAGGTGGTGCTGGTCGCGCCGCCGACGCTGCTGCCGGCCGGCGTGCGCTCCTGGCCGGCCACCGTGTCGCACGACCTGGACGCCGAGTTGCCGACCGCCGACGCGGTGATGATGCTTCGCGTGCAGGCCGAGCGCATGCACGGCGGATTCTTTCCTTCGGCGCGGGAGTACTCGATCCACTACGGGCTCAACGAGAAGCGGCTCGGCCTGCTGCCGGAGCACGCCGCGGTGCTGCACCCGGGGCCGATGCTGCGCGGCATGGAGATCGCCTCGCGGGTGGCCGACTCGCCGAGTTCGGTGATCACCGAGCAGGTGCGCAACGGCGTGCACGTGCGGATGGCCGTGTTGTACCACCTGCTGGCCGGAGAAGAGGAGGCGGCGTGAAGCCGTTGGTGTTGAAGGGAATCCGGCCGTACGGCGAGGGCGAGCCGGTGGACGTGCTGGTCCGCGACGGCGTGATCGAGGCTGTTGGTTCTGAGATCGGGTCCACGGTCGAGGGTGACGCCGAGGCGGTGGACGTGCGCGGCATGATCGCGCTGCCCGGCTTCGTCGACCTGCACACGCACCTGCGCGAGCCGGGCCGCGAGGACACCGAGACGATCGAGACCGGATCGGTCGCCGCCGCGCTCGGCGGGTACACCGCCGTGTTCGCCATGGCCAACACCGATCCGGTCGCGGACAACGCGGTGATCGTGGAGCACGTGTGGCGGCGCGGCCAGGAGGTCGGGCTGGTCGACGTGCACCCGGTCGGCGCGGTCACCGTCGGGCTCGAGGGCAAGCGGCTCGCCGAGCTGGGCACGATGGCGCGCAGCGCGGCGAACGTGCGGGTGTTCTCCGACGACGGCCACTGCGTGGACGATCCGCTGATCATGCGTCGCGCGCTGGAGTACTCCACCGCGCTGGACGTGGTGATCGCACAGCACGCCGAGGAGCCGAGGTTGACCGTCGGCGCGCAGGCGCACGAGGGCGAGCAGGCCGCGCGGCTCGGGCTCGCCGGGTGGCCCGCGGTCGCCGAGGAGTCGATCGTGGCGCGGGACTGTCTGCTGGCCGCGGCGGCCGGCGCGCGGCTGCACGTCTGCCACGTGTCGACCTCCGGCACGGCGGACATCCTCCGGTGGGCGAAGGCGCGCGGCACCGACGTCTCCGCCGAGGTGTGTCCGCACCACCTGCTGCTGGACGACGCGCGGCTGGCCACGTTCGACCCGGTGAACAAGGTCAACCCGCCGCTGCGCGAGTCCGACGACGTGGCGGCGCTGCGGCAGGCGTTGGCCGACGGCACGGTCGACTGCGTGGCCACCGACCACGCGCCGCACGCCCCGCAGGACAAGGACTGTGAGTGGTCGGCTGCCCGGCCCGGGATGCTCGGACTGCAGACCGCGCTGTCCATCGTGGTGGAGACAATGGTGCGACCGGGCCTGCTCGACTGGCGCGGGGTCGCCCGGGTGATGAGCGAGCGACCGGCCGAGATCGCCGGACTGCCCGACCAGGGCCGGCCGATCGCCGTCGGCGAGCCGGCGAACCTGGTGCTGGTCGACCCGGACACGACCTGGACGGTGCGTGGTGCCGAGCTGGCGAGTCTCGCGGACAACACGCCGTACGAGGGCATGGAGCTGCCCGCCGTGATCGACACCGTGCTGCTGCGCGGGGAGATCACCGTGCGAGAGGGAAAGGTGAACCGATGACCAGGACGTTGCTGGTGCTGCTCATCGCGGCGATCTTCGCGCTGTGCGTGGCCGGGATGCTGTGGGGCTACCGCAACCGCGCGCGACGCCAGGCCGCCGTGCTGCCGCCGTTCCCCGAACCGCCCGCCGACCTCGGCGCCGAGCGGCTGACCACGACCGGCGTGTACGCGAGCACCACCACCGACGCGAGCTGGCAGGACCGGATCGCGATCGGCGACATCGGACACCGCTCCGCCGCCACGCTGCGACTGCACGACGCGGGCCTGCTGGTCGAGCGGGACGGCGCGAGCCCGGTGTGGATCCCCGCCGAGTCACTGGTGCAGAGCCGGACCTCGGCCGGACACGCCGGCAAGGTGATGGGCGGCGACGGCGTGCTGGTGATCCGCTGGCGGCTCGGCGAGCAGTTGCTGGATACCGGATTCCGGGGCGACGACAAGGACGTCTACCCAGAGTGGTCCGACGCGATCACCGAACTCGTTGGCGCACAAGGAAAGGCGGTCTCATGAGCGCGACGTCTCCAGCGGCGCTGGTGCTCGAGGACGGCAAGGTGCTGCGCGGCGAGTCCTACGGCGCGCTCGGCGCCACGCTCGGCGAGGCGGTGTTCTGTACCGGTATGACGGGCTATCAGGAGACGCTGACCGACCCGTCCTACCACCGGCAGATCGTCACGCAGACCGCGCCGCACATCGGTAACACCGGGTGGAACGACGAGGACGACGAGTCGGCCAGGATCTGGGTCGCCGGGTATGTGGTGCGCGATCCCGCGCGCACGCCGTCCAACTGGCGGTCGAAGCGCACGCTGGACGAGGAGCTGGCCCGCCAGGGAATCGTCGGCATCAGCGGTGTGGACACCCGGATGCTGACCCGCCACCTGCGTGAGCGCGGGGCGATGCGGGCGGGCGTGTTCTCCGGCGACGAGCTGGCGAGCGTGGACGACATGGTGGCGCGCGTGTTGGACAGCCCGTCCATGGTCGGCGCCGACCTCGCCGGAGATGTCTCCACCGTGAAGCCGTACGTGGTGAAACCCAAGGGCGACAAGCGGTTCCGGGTGGCGGCCATCGATCTCGGCATCAAGTCGAACACGCCGAGGATGATGGCCGAGCGCGGTATCGAGGTGCACGTGCTGCCGTCGACGTCCACAGTGGACGATCTGCTGGCGATCGAGCCGGACGGCGTGTTCCTGTCCAACGGCCCTGGCGATCCGGCCGCGATGGACGACACGGTGGAGCTGACAAAGGCGGTGCTGGGGCGGCGGATTCCGCTGTTCGGGATCTGCTTCGGCAACCAGATTCTCGGGCGGGCACTGGGTATGGGCACCTTCAAGCTGCGCTACGGCCACCGTGGAGTGAACATCCCGGTGATCGATGTGGACACCGGCCGGGTGGCGATCACCGCGCAGAACCACGGGTTCGCGCTGGCGGGTGAGCCGGGGGAGCGGTTCGACACCCCGTTCGGCGCGGCGAAGGTGAGTCACTACTGCCCGAACGACGGCTGCGTGGAGGGCGTGCGCGCGCTGGACGTGCCCGCGTTCTCCGTGCAGTACCACCCGGAGGCGGCGGCCGGCCCGCACGACGCGGCGCCGCTGTTCGACGAGTTCTGCGAGCTCATGACGAAGTCGGCGAAGGTGTCCTGATGACCATGTTGATCGACCGGCTCAGTGTCCGGAACTATCGGGTGTTGCGGGATGTGACCCTGTCCGATCTCACGCCGTTGACGGTTCTGCTCGGTCCGAACGGCAGCGGGAAGTCGACCGTTCTCGACACGCTGGCGTTCCTCGCCGAGGCGGTTGAGGACGGGCTCGGCACGGCGGTGGGCGCTCGGGGCGGTTTCGGGGAGCTGCGCACCTTCGGCTCGGAGGGGCCGGTGGCGATCGAGTTGGATGTCCGCTCCGAGGCCGGCCGATTCCACTACCGCCTCTCGTTCGACAGTGCGGAGGTGCCGATTGACGAGATTCTGTCGTGGCAATCGGCTGATTCTGAGCTGCGCCCGTTGCTGGAGTTTCGAAACGGAAACGGTGTTACCTACGACGAGAACGCCAACCAAGAGTCGGAAGTGCTCGCCGACGCTAGCCTGCTGGCGCTAGATACGTTTGGTCGGATCAATCGTTACCGGGAGATCGCGGAACTTCGGCGGTTCATTCTGAGGTGGCGACAGGTGAACATCGAGGTGGCTCGCGTCCGAGCAGGTGCAGCGGACCCAGGCGAGCAGTATGGGCTGTTTTCTGACGGCTCGAATCTCGCCTCGGCTGTGGCGAGACTGTGGAATAGCGGTCCCGACGCACATGATGAGCTCGAACGTACTCTGCGAAAGTTTGTCCCGAAGCTTGATTCCGTCGCCCTTGGCTCGGATGACAACGGTTGGTTGATAGTACAAACAAAGGACTTTGCCTTCGAACAGCATGCCGATCCAGACGCGGTTTCGGAGGGAACCCTGCGGTTGTTGGCACAGTTGGTTGCGCTCAGGCAACCACGGGCGTCCGCGCTGATGGTCGAGGAGCCGGAGAACAACGTGCATCCTCGGATGCACTATCGCCTTGCCGAGGAGTTCCGCTTCGCTTCGGCGGATCGACAAGTGCTTGTTGCGACACACGCGCCCAGGTTCGTCGATGCCGTTCGGCCAGACGAGCTGTGGGCGCTGTATCGCGATGACGATGGGTACGCGCGCGTGCGGCGCGCGGCGGATGAGCCCAGACTCATGGCGATGCTCGACGCCGGTGGCTCACTGGGGGAGCTGTGGGCCGAGGGGTACTTCCGGGGCGGTATCGCCGAGGAGGACTCCCCGTGAGACCTTCGTCGCCGGTCACGGTGGAGTTGTTGCTCGAAGAGCCCTCTGCGGAAGTTGCCTTGCGAATCCTCATGCCGAAGATCGTTCCCGGTGTGCAGGTCAATCCAGTGAGCTTCCCCGGTAAGGCCGCGCTGTTGAAGAAGCTTCCTCAGCGCTTGCGTGGCTATGCCACATGGGCGCCCGTAGCTGGTCACAAAGTAGTCATCCTTGTTGATCGGGATGATGACGACTGCAAGGAATTGAAGCACCGGCTCGATGACATTGCGGAGTCGAGTGGACTGGCTGTTGCTTCACGAGGGCGAGTGGGCACCGTACTAAATCGGGTCGTGATCGAGGAACTGGAGGCCTGGTTCTTCGGTGAGGTCGACGCGCTTCGCGCGGCGTACCCGAGATTGCCGGCGAGTATTGGACAGCAGGCAGCCTACCGCGATCCAGATGCGATTCGCGGCGGAACGTGGGAGGCACTGGAGCGAGTGCTGCAGGCTCACGGGTGTCACCGCGAACGGCTGGCGAAGTTGACCGCAGCAGAGGAAATCGCGGTCCACATGGACGTTGATAAGAACAGATCGCGAAGCTTTCAGGTATTTCGTGATGGCTTGCGGCGCCTGGTGAGCGGAGATACAGATGCCTAAACGGACGGATATCCAGCACGTGCTGGTGATCGGCTCGGGGCCGATCGTGATCGGGCAGGCCTGCGAGTTCGACTACTCGGGTACCCAGGCCTGTCGGGTGCTGCGCGAGGAGGGCATCCGCGTCTCGCTGGTGAACTCCAATCCGGCGACGATCATGACCGACCCGGAGTTCGCGGACGCCACCTACATCGAGCCGATCACCGCGGAGTTCGTGGAGAAGGTGATCGCCGCCGAGCAGGAGGCGGGGACGCCGATCGATTCGGTGCTGGCCACGCTCGGCGGGCAGACCGCGCTGAACACGGCCGTCGCGCTGCACGAGCGGGGCGTGCTGGACAAGTATGGCGTGGAGCTGATCGGCGCGGACATCGACGCGATCCAGCGCGGTGAGGACCGGCAGAAGTTCAAGGACATCGTGGCCGCCGTCGGGGCGGAGACACCCCAGTCGCGGGTGTGCCACTCGATGGCCGAGGTGCGGGAGACCGTCGCCGATCTTGGACTGCCGGTGGTCATCCGGCCGTCGTTCACCATGGGCGGGCTCGGCTCCGGCATGGCGCACACGCCGGAGGAGCTGGAGCGGCTGGCGTCCACCGGGCTGGACGAGTCGCCGGTGACCGAGGTGCTGATCGAGGAGAGCGTGCTCGGCTGGAAGGAGTACGAGCTGGAGCTGATGCGCGACAAGCACGACAACGTCGTGGTCATCTGCTCGATCGAGAACATCGACCCGATGGGCGTGCACACCGGCGACTCGGTGACGGTCGCGCCGGCGATGACGCTCACCGACCGCGAGTACCAGCACATGCGAGACGTCGGCATCGACGTGCTGCGTGAGGTCGGGGTGGACACCGGCGGCTGCAACATCCAGTTCGCCGTGCACCCGGAGACCGGGCGGCTCGTGGTGATCGAGATGAACCCCCGGGTGTCGCGCTCGTCCGCGCTCGCGTCGAAGGCCACGGGTTTCCCGATCGCCAAGATCGCCGCCAAGCTGGCCGTCGGCTACACGCTGGACGAGATCCGCAACGACATCACCGGCGAGACCCCGGCGTCGTTCGAGCCGACGCTGGACTACGTCGTGGTGAAGGTGCCGAGGTTCGCCTTCGAGAAGTTCCCCGGCGCCGACCCGACGCTGACCACCACGATGAAGTCGGTCGGCGAGGCGATGGCGATCGGCCGCAACTTCACCGAGGCGCTCGGCAAAGCGCTGCGCTCCATGGAGACCAAGGCGACCGGCTTCTGGACCCGGCCGGACCCTGATCCGTCCACAGTGGACTCCGCGTTGGCCGCGCTCGGCAAGGGCCACGACGGCCGGCTGTACACCGTGGAGCGCGCGCTGCGGCTCGGCGCGACCGTGCGGCAGGTGCACGACGCGTCCGGGATCGACCCGTGGTTCATCGACCAGATCGCCTCCCTGGTGGAGCTGCGCGGCGAGCTGGTGGACGCGCCGGTGCTGTCGGAGTTGTTGCTGCGCAAGGCGAAGCGGGCCGGTCTCGCCGATCGGCAGGTCGCCGCGCTGCGGCCGGAGCTGGCCGGTGAGGACGGCGTGCGGGCGCTGCGGCACCGGCTCGGGATCCGGCCGGTGTTCAAGACCGTGGACACCTGCGCGGCCGAGTTCGCCGCGCGCACGCCGTACCACTACTCGGCCTACGAACTCGATCCCGACGCCGAGTCGGAGATCACCGAGCAGCGCGACCGGCCGAAGGTGATCATCCTCGGCTCCGGTCCGAACCGGATCGGCCAGGGCATCGAGTTCGACTACTCCTGCGTGCACGCCGCGATGTCGCTGCGCGATGCCGGGTTCGAGACCGTGATGGTCAACTGCAACCCGGAGACGGTGTCCACCGACTACGACACGTCCGATCGCCTGTACTTCGAGCCGCTCACCTTCGAGGACGTACTCGAGGTGGTGCACGCCGAGCAGACCGCCGGCACGCTCGCCGGCGTGATCGTGCAGCTCGGCGGGCAGACCCCGCTCGGGCTCGCGCAGCGGCTGGCCGACGTTGGCGTGCCGATCGTGGGCACCCCGCCCGAGGCGATCCACCTCGCCGAGGACCGCGGCAGCTTCGGCGAGGTGCTCACCTCCGCCGGGCTGCCCGCGCCCAAGTACGGCACCGCCACCTCGTTCGCCGGCGCCAAGCGGATCGCCGACGAGATCGGCTACCCGGTTTTGGTGCGGCCGTCCTACGTGCTCGGCGGGCGCGGCATGGAGATCGTGTACGAGGACGCGGCGCTGGCCTCTTACATCGCGCGCGCGACCGAGGTGTCACCGGAGCACCCGGTGCTCGTGGACCGGTTCCTGGACGACGCGATCGAGATCGACGTGGACGCGCTGTGCGACGGCGACGAGGTGTACATCGGCGGCGTGATGGAGCACATCGAGGAGGCCGGCATCCACTCCGGCGACTCGTCCTGCGCGCTGCCGCCGATCACGCTGGGCCGCACCGATCTGGAAGCCGTCCGCCGGTCCACCGAGGCCATCGCCAAGGGCGTGGGCGTGCGCGGCCTGCTCAACGTGCAGTACGCGCTCAAGGACGACGTGCTCTACGTGCTGGAGGCCAACCCGCGCGCGTCGCGGACCGTGCCGTTCGTCTCCAAGGCGACGGCGGCACCGCTGGCCAAGGCCGCCGCGCGGATCATGCTCGGTACCTCGATCGCCGACCTGCGCACCGAGGGCCTGCTCCCGCCGACCGGAGACGGCGCCGAGCTGCCCGCCGACGCGCCGGTCGCCGTGAAGGAGGCCGTGCTGCCCTTCCACCGGTTCCGCACCCCGGAGGGCCACGGCGTCGACTCGCTGCTCGGGCCGGAGATGAAGTCCACCGGCGAGGTGATGGGCATCGACGTGTCCTTCGGCAAGGCGTTCGCCAAGTCCCAAACTGCCTCCTACGGCTCACTCCCCACCACCGGAGCCGTCTTCGTCTCCGTCGCCAACCGTGACAAACGCGCCATGGTGTTCCCCGTCAAACGGCTCGCCGACCTCGGATTCGACATCCTGGCCACCACCGGAACCGCGGAAGTGTTGCGGCGCAACGGGATTCCGTGCACCGTCGTGCGCAAGCACTTCGAGGGCGAGGACAACATCGTGGACCGGATTCTCGCCGGCGACGTGGTGATGGTGATCAACACGCCGTACGGCAACTCCGGCCCGCGCGTGGACGGCTACGAGATCCGCACCGCCGCGGTGTCCCGCGATATCCCGTGCGTCACGACGATCCAGGGCGCGGCGGCGGCCGTGCACGGCATCGAGGCGCTGATCCGGCAGGACATCGGCGTGCGCTCGCTGCAGGAACTGCAGGCCGCGTTGGGGGCGAAGCGATAGCGGCGCACTCAGCGGCGCAGCAGCGTTTCCGCATGCGCCGCGAGCGGGTCCGCGAGGTCGGGAAAGTCGCCGCCGTCGATGCGTCGAAGGAGCCGCGCGATCACGCAGAGCTGGGCAACACGTCCGCCGCGTGAATCGAGTTTGTCCGCGAACAGGGCGCGAACGCGTTCCGCCGTGGGCGGGCGCGCCAGGCTGAAGCAGTACAGCGTCGCGGCGTCGGTTCCCTCGGGGCCACGCCCCCACAGTTCCCAGTCCAGGAGCCCGAACTGGGGACGGAAAAGGTTGGACCAATGGAGATCGCCGTGCACGGTCTCCCATCTGGTGACGGTGGTGTCGGCGTTGGGGCCGAAGCGTTCCGTGATCCGTTCGGCGACCTTGGCCTGGTCGGCGTTGACGCGACTGGTCGGCACGCGGCTGAGCTGATCGAGCGCCTGGGCCAGATGTTCCCACCAGGTGTCGGACAGATCGGGGTCCGTGCGCAGTACGTCGGTGGGCGAGCACGGCTTGCCGGAGAGCAAGGTCATGACCTCGGCGCGCTGATTTCGCCAGTCGAACTCGGACCACTCATACACATCGAGTACGCGAGGTTTGGCAATACCGGTGACTGTGTTCGCGTCGAGAGTTCCGGTCCAATGATCTCCTTGCGCCCACTCGAGTTCTTGGGACACGACCCGCAGCCAACGATCGCCGTCCTGGCTGTAGGCGCGGCTCCCGATCGACCGGAGTCGCCAGCCGTAGACGGGTTCGCCCGCGAGCACGAGCCCGAAGTGGTCGGCGGCGTGGGCGAGGTTGTCGCGCATCCATGCGGCGAACTGCTCGTCGGCGTCCGTCGTGTCGCTCATGTCTCGGTGATGTGCCTCAGGTAGAAAGAGGGGTCGTCGAGGTAGCGCCGCCAGTGAGCGACCAGTTCAAGGTCTGCCCATTTGCTCCGCCGCTGCCCGTGGTCGCCGACTTGTCTCCGTTTCGAGATAGTTGGTGCTGGAGGCTTTCGACTCCTATAGTTCTCGTCGATGTAGGGTCTGGTATGGACTTTCGCACGGTTGCCGGTAAGTCGGTGAGGCGTCCGATCGATGTCGAGGACTTGCCGTCCTCGGACCTCTCTCTGTCCGGCCCGTTTGTGTACAGCGATTGCCAGGCAGAGGACGTTGATCAGTCTGCCGTGGTTGGGCAGGGTTCGCTGCATCATGTGGTGGTATCGCAGTCATCGTTGGCAGAATCCCGGTTCACAGAGCTTGAGTTGTCAGACGTCGCCCTCCGCCATGTCGCCGTGTCGAACGCATCATGGGAGCAAGCGTCGGCGCGGCGAGTGGAAGTCGTTGGCTGCCAAGCGATTGGTCTGCGATTGGGACTGGTCAAGGCGGAAGACCTCTATCTTGAGGATTGCAAGCTTGATTACGCGCGCGTTGATGTGGAACGGCAGCGTGGCGTGGTCGTGTTCCATCGGTGCACGTTCAGGGAGGCCACGCTCGGCGGCGACCTGTCCGGAATGGTGTTTTCGGAGTGCGAGTTCGCTGGGGCGGAGTTCCAGGCCCGCCGGGCCGTGGACTGCGATATGACTTCGTCGCGCTTGGTTGGTGCGTCGGGTCTGCTGACG
The DNA here is from genome assembly GCF_004216555.1 of Herbihabitans rhizosphaerae. Classification (GTDB taxonomy): domain Bacteria; phylum Actinomycetota; class Actinomycetes; order Mycobacteriales; family Pseudonocardiaceae; genus Herbihabitans; species Herbihabitans rhizosphaerae. Next base: position 189,104 of record NZ_SGWQ01000002.1, read on the forward strand.
TTGGCGGGGGCGTCGATAACCGAGGACCAGGCGGTCACGCTGGCTGGGCAGCTCGCTGCCGAGGTGGGTTTCGTCATTTCCTAGGCGGTAGGCAGTTCGGCCGGCAACTGATGGGGTTGCACCGAGGACTGCACGAGGGGTTGCACTCAGGATGGCATCCCGCTGTGTACGGCTCACATCGCGGATCACACTTCGCGGCGGCTCCGCGCTTGCGGAAGCTCGCCGCTAGTTCGTCGCGCACCTCGTGAAGGCGCTTGCCGTTGACGATATCCGATAGCGAGCAATCTTGCACGTTTCCGATGGAAAGCCAGCGGGAGAAGACGCAGGGCCATACCGCGCCGGTCGGAGATACCGCCAGAACCCCGGATGCGCAATTTCCGCATAGCTGCATGGAATCCGGTTTCCGTTGTCGGATGCCGCGACCGATCTGCCGTAGCCGGTCGGTGTCGATTTCTTCAACACCAAGGGCTTTCAGTTCTGCGGCAGCATGGTCTGATCGCTGGCTGTCGTGGATGTCGACTACACCGACCCGCAAGGGGATACCACGGCGCAGCGCTTCGACGATGTTGGCTTTCGTGCGCGTATAACTGCCGCGCCCTTTCGTGATCTTCTCATGCTGGCCGGGTTGGTCGCTGTAGTAGCTGGTGGCCAGGCGCACGCCCGGTTGGCTGAACACGTCCCAAAGCTGTGGTGTGATGTGCGTGAGGTTGCTGTACACCTCGACTCCCAACCCGTTTCCTAGCCCGTGCTCCACAAGGTCGGGCAGTGATGGGTGCAGGGTTGGTTCCCCTCCGATGAATTGGATCATTCTTACGCCGAGCGCGGTGGACTGATCGATGACCCTCGTCCAATCCGCTTCGGTCATGACTCCATTTGTCCCGTGCGGACCGGAATCGGCGTAGCAATGAGTGCAATGGAGTTGACACTTACCGGTGACCCTCAAGCCATACGAACGAAAGCCCTGTTGTCGGCATGATTATTCCTTTCTTCTGCCGTGCAACGGGTTAAGTGTCTGGAGATACATGTAGTGTGTCTGAGTGATTTCGACTTACTGACACAGTGTTTCTGAGGTGCCGTCGTTTCTGAAGTGCCGTCGATCTCGGTGGTGTTCGGACAGGTCCTCGTCGGTGAGCCGCCGAGTGAATCGACCTTCCGAGATCCGTCCGCCATGACCCGGCTGGTGCCCAATGTCTTGTTGATGACACCGGTCTTGCTGCCCTTGGCGAACCTGCGGACCGTGTTGGGATCATTGGAAATCAGGGTGCGCGACACGGTGAGTCCGCACCGGGCGGCGACGGCGAGTTGCAGCGGCTTGTACACCGCATCGGCCGCCCGGTGCGGGTGGTTGACCCAGCGCAACGGCACGGACGAGAGCGCGCCGCCGAACCCCAACTTGGCTTCCCGGTTGGCGTGCTCGCGTCCTGCCCGGGAACTCGAATCGCCGCAGGACTCCGATGCCAGGTCGATCGCAGCGATTCCAGCGCCACCGATCGGTGAGGAGTCCGCAGCGCCCGACCACCGTCCGCCGCCCAACTTGGCGTCCACGGTGAGCTGTCGCGGGAACCACCTCGTGTCGGTCCGGCATCACGCGCACGTGCCGAAAGACCGAATGGTCGTGTTTCAGACGGACGGCGCTTCGGTGTTGTCCACCGCCGCCAAACCTGGACGGGTCAGCGGAAATTGTGCGCTCACCGGGACCAACGGATCGTCGTGAAAAGCGTTGTGTTCATTGTCGAGTCTTTCCTTTCACTATGCGACGTTCTCGTGGTCGGCATGGTCGCGGAATCGTGTGCTGGCTTCCTGGAAAGCGGTCGCGAGCTTTTCGACCATGTCCTCGGAGACGGACAGGCCCAGGGAGTCGACGCCGGAGCCGAACTCGATTTCCAGCGCATCGGCGAACACGTGTTGCTTGATGCTGCACGACGAGTCGAGGCTGACCCATGCGCTGACTGCGATTCCGTTGTGAGTGAACATCGTTGCTCCCGTGGTGTGGCGTGTTGGCACGGCGTGACGGTGGTCCACGGCCTAAACTCGTCCGGTCGCGGAGGTGGCTGCCATGGAACCTGTAAGAGGAAGGTTCCTCTAGAATCTAGCGGGAAGTTGCCCCTTGGGTCATTACCCCGAACGAGTGAGGTTGGTGCATGGGCGCTCGACAGACGGTGGAGCGCAGGCAGCTCGGCCTGTCCCTGAAACGCCACCGGGTCGCGCGCGGCAGGTCGCAGGCCGACGTGGGCAAGCTGATCGGCCAGAGCGACTCGCGGATCAGCAAGGTCGAGGACGGCTCGGCGACGCTCAGCCCAGCTCAGTTGGAGCGGGTGCTGGACTACCTCGACGTGCGTGGCGGTGAGCGGGACACGCTCCTGGAGTTGGGTGCACGGGCACGACGGCGGCAGCGACGCAGCGCCAAGGAGAGTCACGAGTACCGCGCCTACGCGGACACGTTGCCCGGCTCCTTCCAGCGACTCGCGGACATGGAGGCTGAGGCTGCGGCGATCTGCTGTTACGGCGCGGGTGTTGTACCCGGGCTGCTGCAATCGCCCAGTTACATCCGTGCCGTGACGAGTGCCTGCGACGGAGTCTTCTGGCCGACATCGGAGATCGAGGTGGAGAACCGCTTCGCCTTCCGTCGCGAGCGCCAGATCAAGGTGCTGGAAGCCCAGACCTCCAAGAAGCTGGAGTTCGTCGTCGCCGAGGAGGCGCTGGACGTCGACGACGACACGACCGTGATGCGTGAGCAACTGGAGCACCTGCTGTATCTGGTCAAGCAGCACCAGCGCATCACGATCCAAGTGCTGAAACGGGGGATGAGCCTCAGAAATCCCGTCGCGAACGGCGGGATCGTGGTGCTCGACTTCGCCGGTTCCGCGCCGAGGGTCGCCTTCGCCTCGACCGCCTACGGGCCGTCGACGTACCACGACGACGAGGAGGACACGGCGGCTATGCTGCGCGCGTTCCGGAAGGTTCAGCGACTCGCTCGGGATCCTGCGGACACGGCAACGCTGATCCGCCGAAAGCTACAGGAGAACTCGTCATGACTCGCAGGCCAGAGGACACCGGCTGGTTCAAGAGCAGCTTCAGCGGTGGCGCTGACGACAACTGCGTGGAGTGCCGCATCTCGGCCGACCGCGTGGGTGTCCGTGATTCCAAGAACCGTGACGCTGGCGCACTGTGGGTCGGCGGGGAATCGTGGTCGGCGTTGGTCGTCGCAGTAATGTCATGAGGGCGCCATTCGGTGCGCGGCTGACCACGGCGGTGTCGCTGCGCGGGCCGCTGTGCGTCGGTGTCGACCCGCACCCGTCGTTGTTGACGGACTGGGGGCTCACCGAGGACGCTGACGGCCTGGCGCGGTTCGCCGACACCTGCGTGGAGGCGTTCGCCGGCGAGATCGCGGTGATCAAGCCGCAGTCGGCGTTCTTCGAGGCGTACGGGTCGCGCGGGATCGCCGTGCTGGAGCGGCTGATCGCCGAGTGCCGCGCGGCCGGCTCGCTGGTGCTGCTGGACGTCAAGCGGGGCGACGTCGGTTCCACGATGGCCGCCTACGCGCAGGCGTACCTGGCCGAGGGCTCGCCGTTGGCCGCGGACGCGGTGACACTGTCGCCGTACCTCGGCTTCGGCTCACTCGACCCGGCGCTGGATCTCGCCGAGCGGACCGGGCGCGGCGTCATCGTGCTCGCGCTGACCTCCAACCCCGAGGGCGCCTCGGTGCAGCGGGCGCGCACCGGCGACGGCCGCTCGATCGCCCAGTCCATTGTGGACAGTGCGTCCGAGCGGAACCACGGGGTGAGCCCGATCGGCTCCGTGGGCCTCGTGGTGGGCGCGACGGTCGGGGAGACGGGGTTGGACCTGTCCAAGCTCAACGGGACGATCCTGGCGCCGGGATTCGGTGCCCAGGGAGCCGGCGTCGGTGATCTTGTGCGGGTGTTCGGCGACAGCCTGCGGCACGTGCTGCCGGCGTCCTCGCGGGACATCCTGCGGCACGGCCCGGACGCCGCGGCACTGCGCACGGCCGCGCTGCGCGTGCGCGACTCACTGACGGCCCTCGGCCACGGGGTTTAGGCCCGCTCAACCGCCCGAAGCGCGCCGTTTTCGTGAGATGATCGAGGTTCGTCCCTAGCGGGCATACCTGCATTTCGTTACTGTGGGTATGTTCGAGGTGGCCGCACGGTTACCGTCCGAACAAGGTGGACCCGCGTTGTCAGGAGAAACCCAAGGTCGGTAACGTCGCCGCACCGATCCAGAGGAAACCCCACCCCACGGAGGAGATCGTGGCCCTTCCCCAGCTGACCGAGGAGCAGCGGGCCGCAGCATTGGAGAAGGCGGCTGCCGCCCGACGTGTTCGCGCCGAGCTCAAGGAGCGCCTCAAGCGCGGCGGCACCACCTTGGCTGACGTGCTCAAGCAGGCTGACAATGACGAGGTCCTGGGCAAGATGAAGGTCACCGCTTTGCTGGAGGCCCTTCCGGGCGTCGGCAAGGTGCGTGCACAGCAGATCATCGAGCGCTTGGAGATCGCTCCGAGCCGGCGTCTGCGTGGTCTCGGCGAGCGGCAGCGCAAGGCGCTGCTGGCCGAGTTCAGCGGCGAGTGACAAGCCGACTCAACAGCAACGGCGAGCCGGGGTCGGGCGTTCGCGCCCGGCCCCGGCTCACTGTTGTGTCAGGCCCCTCCGGCGTCGGCAAGTCCAGCGTGCTGGCCGAGCTGCGCACGATGCGGCCGGACATCTACTTCAGCGTCTCGGTGACCACCAGGCCGCCACGGCCCGGTGAGGTCGACGGCGACCACTACCACTTCGTGGACCGCGACGCCTTCGCGCGCATGGTGGCCCGCGACGAACTGCTGGAGCACGCTGAGTACGCCGGCAACAATTACGGAACCCCGCGCGCACCCGTCGAGGCCGCGCTGGACTCCGGGCGCCCCGCCGTTCTGGAGATCGAACTGCAGGGTGCGCGCCAGGTGCGCAGGACCATGCCGGAGGCGCAGCTGATCATGCTGGTGCCGCCGAACTGGGAGGCGCTGGTGCGGCGGCTGACCGGTCGAGGGACCGAGGACGACGCCGTCGTGCACCGCCGGCTGGAGGTGGCCAAGCAGGAACTGGCGGCCGCCGAGGAGTTCGACGCGGTCGTGGAGAACGCCGACGTGCGGGTGGCCGCCACCGAGTTGGTAACCTTGGTCGTTGGCAAGCCAACTGTCACGGGAGATTGAGTGAGCACTCCGACCGAGTTCGGCATCCAGGGCGACACGTCCACCACCCTCGAGGGCATTACCAATCCGCCCATCGACGACCTGCTCGAAAAGGTCAGCTCGAAGTACGCGCTGGTGATCTATGCCGCCAAGCGGGCGCGTCAGATCAACGACTACTACGCGCAGCTCGGCGAGGGCCTGCTCGAGTACGTCGGGCCGCTGGTCGAGCCCGGCCCGCGCGAGAAGCCGCTGTCCATCGCGCTGCGCGAGATCCACACCGGGCTGCTCGAGCACACCGAAGGCGAGTAGGTCCCTCCGGTGAGCGACCGCCCGCGAGTCGTTCTCGGCGTCGGCGGCGGGATCGCCGCCTACAAGGCCTGTGAGGTGCTGCGTCGGCTCACCGAGTCCGGTCATGAGGTGCGGGTTCTGCCTACTCGTGCCGCGCTGAACTTCGTCGGCGCGGCCACGTTCGAGGCGCTGTCCGGGCAACCGGTGCACACCGACGTGTTCACCGACGTGCCCGAGGTGCCGCACGTCCGCATCGGGCAGCGGGCCGACCTGGTGATGGTCGTTCCGGCGACGGCCGACCTGCTGGCCAAGGCCGCGCACGGCCTCGCCGACGACCTGCTGACCAACACGCTGCTGACCGCGCGCTGCCCGGTGCTGATGGTGCCGGCGATGCACACCGAGATGTGGGAGCACCCGGCGACGGTCGACAACGTGGCGCTGCTGCGCTCGCGCGGCACGATCGTCACCGAGCCGGCCAGCGGGCGGCTCACCGGCAAGGACACCGGCAAGGGGCGCCTGGCCGATCCGGCGGAGATCGTCGACCTCGCGCGACTGCTGCTGAGCCGGGCCGACGCGCTGCCGCGCGATCTGGAGGGGCTGCGCGTGGTGGTGTCCGCCGGCGGCACCCGTGAACCGCTGGATCCCGTGCGGTACTTGGGAAACCGGTCCTCCGGCAAGCAGGGCTACGCGCTCGCCCGCACGGCCGCCCAGCGCGGTGCGGACGTCACGCTGGTCGCCGCGCACACCGTCGCGCTGCCCGATCCGACCGGTGTGCGGCTGGTGCACGCGGGCACCGCCGAGCAGTTGCGGGACGCCGTGCACGAGGCGTCGGCGGACGCCGATGTGGTCGTGATGGCGGCCGCGGTGGCCGACTTCCGGCCGGCGAGCAAAGCCGATCACAAGATCAAGAAGACCGACCGCGACCCCGACCCGGTGACGCTGGTGCGCAACCCGGACATCCTGGCCGAACTGGTCGCCAAGCGGCGCGACGGCCAGACGATCGTCGGGTTCGCCGCCGAGACCGGCGACAGCGGCGCCGATGTGCTCGACCACGCGCGCGCCAAGCTGAAGCGCAAGGGCTGCGACCTTCTCGTGGTGAACGCCGTCGGCGAGGGCAAGGCGTTCGAGGTCGAGGAGAACTCCGGATGGCTGCTTTCCGCCACTGGTGATGAACGGCCGATAACTCTTGGTTCGAAGTCGCAGATGGCTACCGAAGTGTGGGACGCCATACACACTCTGCGCGATCGCTGACCTCACCGTCCGCTGGACTCAGTACTCTGTGGTAACACCTGCTGTCCAGATGAAACGAGGAACCGTGAGCCAGTCGCAGAGCCACAGGCTGTTCACTTCTGAGTCGGTGACCGAGGGTCATCCGGACAAGATTTGTGACGCGATCAGTGACTCGATTCTGGACGGGCTGCTCGGCAAGGACCCGCGGTCCCGAGTCGCGGTGGAGACGTTGGTGACCACCGGCCAGGTGCACGTCGCCGGCGAGGTGACCACCGAGGCGTACGCGGACATCCCGCAGATCGTGCGGGACGTGATCCTGGGCATCGGGTACGACTCGTCGGCCAAGGGCTTCGACGGGAACTCGTGTGGTGTGAACGTGGCGATCGGCGCGCAGTCGCCGGACATCGCCCAGGGCGTGGACACCGCCTACGAGTCCCGCCTGGAGAACGCGCTGGACGAGATCGACCGGCAGGGCGCTGGCGATCAGGGTCTGATGTTCGGCTATGCCTGCACGGACACGCCCGAGTTGATGCCGTTGCCGATCGCGCTGGCGCACCGGCTGTCCAAGCGGCTCACGAAGGTGCGCAAGGACGGCGTGCTGCCGTACCTGCGGCCGGACGGCAAGACGCAGGTGACCATCGAGTACGCCGGCGATCAGGCCGTGCGGCTGGACACGGTGGTCGTGTCCAGCCAGCACGCGGACGGCATCGACCTGGAGCGGATGCTCGGGGTGGACGTGCGCGAGCAGGTGGTGTTGCCGGAGATCGCCGAACTCGGGTTGGACACGTCGAACGTGCGGCTGTTGGTGAACCCCACGGGCCGGTTCGTGATCGGTGGTCCGATGGGTGACGCCGGACTGACCGGCCGCAAGATCATCGTGGACACCTACGGCGGTATGGCTCGCCACGGTGGTGGCGCGTTCTCCGGCAAGGACCCGTCGAAGGTGGACCGGTCCGCGGCGTACGCCATGCGATGGGTGGCCAAGAACGCCGTCGCCGCCGGCCTCGCGACGCGGTTGGAGGTGCAGGTGGCCTACGCGATCGGCAAGGCTGCCCCGGTCGGGCTGTTCGTGGAGACCTTCGGCACCGAGACGGTCGACCCGACCAAGATCCAGCAAGCCATCGGCGAGGTGTTCGACCTGCGGCCGGCGGCGATCATCCGTGACCTGGACCTGCTGCGTCCGATCTACGCGCCCACCGCCGCCTACGGCCACTTCGGCCGTCCCGATCTCGACCTGCCCTGGGAGCGCACCGACCGCGCCGCCGCACTCAAACAGGCCGCGGGCGCCTGACGGCTCGCGGCTCAGGTCGCCGGGGCCGTAGCATCGAAGTATGTGGGCCACGCGCCCCGGACCGGTTCGGTGGCTGTGGTACGCGTGGGGTGGCCGGCTGCCGCACGCGTACCGCGAGTGGGTGCTGTACGACCTGACCCGGCCGACCTGGGTGCTGTGGCACGGCGCGCGGGCGTTGGTCCAGCACTCGGTCTGGCTGCTGCTGTTGCTGCTCCCGATCCCGATGTCACTGCGCGGGCCGATGGTGCTGCTGGCGATGGGCGTCGGGTTGTTCTACTCGTTCGCGTTCATCGAGGACGCCTCCGAGCGCAAGATCGTGCAGCACGGCTACCCGCCGTGGCTCGCACGCGCGATCAGGGAAGAGACTCCCCGGGCCGACCGTGAGCAGGTCGCCGAGTTGTACGCGGCCTACTACAAGGACGGCCCGGGGGAGGCGGCTAGCAGGGACTGACCCGCCTCGGATCAGGGAAACCCGGGACGGGGGAACTCCTGGACCGAGGACGTTCCGTCCGAAGTGGACGAATCGGCAGTCGCCGCGCCGGCTCCGACGACCAGCGCACCGCAGGCCAGTACCGCCAGCAGTAGGGCTCTCATGCCACGCATCGCATCCCTCTTTTCAGTGGACCACGACCCCAGCAGGTCGAAAGTACTGCGCGGTCGGGTGCTAAAGCGTGCGTGGAACCACCTATTAGGTATACGTATCCCTCGGCTTTAGTACCGGTACGCGGTGGCCCTCCCGGTCGCGAAGTCGTACCGGATGAACCCGCCCTGGAAGTTGCTCTGCCGCCCGCCCGACACTCCGGCCTCGTCGCCGGTCGGGTAGCCGAGCCAGGAGGTCTCCCAGCCCATGTGCGCCCACAGGTCCCGGATCGCACCATGCACCTCGTGCGCCTGGCTGGCCGGCGACCAGTAGACCGAGCCACCCTGGAAGTGGTTGAACCGGCCGATGCGATCCGGCGTGCCACTCTCGTCGGTGGTCGGGTAGCCGAGCACCGAGCCGGACCGCCCCAACTCGGACCACTTGCCGTGGATCGCGCCCATCACCTCGTGCGCGCCGGCCGTCGGATGCCAGTAGACCGATCCGCGCTGGAAGTCGTTGTACCGTCCGGCGCCGTCCGGTGGCGCGGTCTCGTCGGTGGTCGGATAGCCGAGCGGGGACAGCTCCCAGCCCATCGCGGCCCACCGGTCGCGGATCGCGCCGTGCACCTCGAACGCGCCGGCCGGCAGGTGCCAGTACACCGAGCCGCCCTCGAAGTGGTTGTACCGCCCGGTGTTCTGCGGCGTGATCATCTCGTCGGTGGTCGGATAGCCGAGTATGGACTTGTGGCCGCCGACCCGGTTCCACGCGTCCTTGATCGCGTGCTGCACCAGATGCGCGCCGGTCGGCCAAGTCCAGTAGATCGATCTGTTGTCGGAGAACAGGTTGTACTGTCCACGACCGTCCCCTGTGGACAGTTCGTCGGTCTCCGGCACGCCGTAGGTGGTGTGCGCGCCGGCGTTGACGTAGGCCGCGTTGATTCCGCCGATCACGTACTTCACGCCGGTCGCCGGCGACCAGTAGAGCCGGCCGTTGGCGTGCTCCTGCCAGCGCACCGCCGCGTCGCCCTGCTCCGGTTTGGTGAGCGCGCCGACGGCGGCCCGCGCGCCCGCGTCGGAGGCGTACCGGCGCGCGATCGGAGTCAGATAGCCCACGGTGAACGTGATGTCGTTGTCCGGCACCACGAAGGTGCGCACTCGCGGCGCGTTGTCCGACCACTTGTCGAAGGTGGCCAGACCGTCCTGCGCCAGTTCGGGCGCGACGACGGTCAGCGTCATCCCGACGGTGAACAGCGCCGAGTCGGCCTGCTCGTCACCGATCACGAACCCGGCGGGCGTGTCGGTGTTCACCGTGATGCGCCGCTGCTTCGGCTTCACCCGGAACGCCTTGCTGGTCAGCGCGCCCTTGCTGTCCGTGGCGTACGCGGTGACCTCAAGGTAGGTGTCGCCCGCGTGGCCGTCGAACACCAGCGCGAAGTCCGGACCGCTGGGCTGCGGGCCGGGGTGGGTGTGGCAGTCGTTGACGCCACGGCAGTGGATCAGGTTCGCCGACCAGGTGACGGGCAGCGCGCCGTCCTCCGGGTCGGTCGCGTCGGCGTGTGCCCTGATCGTCTCGCCGACCGAGTACAGGTGGTCGGGATCCGGCTGGGTGACGGTCAGCTTCGGCGGGGCGTTCGACGGGTGCACGGTGGTCGTCGCGGTACCGCTGGCGAGCAGCGTGTCGGTGGCGGTCAGTCTCACCGGGTAGCTCTCCGGGCCGGCGGCGTAGACGTGCTTGACCGTCTCGCCGGAACCCGTTGTGCCGTCACCGAAATCCCACTGATAGGTGATCGGGTCGCCGTTGGGATCGCTCGACCCGGACGCGTCGAACACCACCGTCCGGCTCGCACTGTCCACAGTGGACTTGATCACCGGCTTCGGCGGGTGGTTGCCCGGCGCGTACACGATCCTGCGGATCTTGCCGGCGGCGATGTCGGCGTACACCACGTCGCCGCCGGACGGCATGGTGGTGAACTTGACCGGTGCGCCGATGGCGCTGCCGAACCCGTCCTGCTCGGGCGGGGTGATCAGCGCGCCGGTGGAGTCGAAGCCCATGGTCCAGATGCGGCTGCGGGAGTAGTCGCCGAAGAAGTACTTGTTGCGGTACCGCTCGGGGTAGCTGTCGCCGGTGTACACCACGCCGCCGGTCACGGCGTTGCCGGCCGTGCGCGGGTAGCTCCAGAGTGGCGCGACGGTGCTGCGGCCCTTGCACACGTCCAGTTCGCGGTAGCCGGGGGTGGTGGCGTTGCCCTCCCAGCAGGGCCAGCCGTAGTCGTTGCCCGGCCGGACGAAGTTGACCTCTTCGGTGGTGTTGTAGCCGACGTCGCCGAGGATCGGCAGCCGGGACGCCGGGTCCAGGGTGAAGCGGAACGGGCTGCGGAAGCCGCTGGCATAGACCAGGCTGCGCGCCGCGCGCGGCTTCGCCGGGTCGAAGTACGGGTTGGTCGGGACGCCGGTGCCGTCCGGGCGCAGGCGCAGCATCTTCCCGTAGGGCACGTTGACGTCGCCGGCGCGCGGCGCGAGGTCGGGGTCGGTGCCGTCCGCGCGGGCCGAGTCACCGAGGCTCACGAACAGGCTGCCGTCGTCGGCGACCTGGACGGTGCTCATGCCGTGCAGCGCGATGTCGGCGGAGGTTTGGAACAGCGTCTGCTCGCCGGCGAGCCCGGTCGGCTCGCCGGCACCGTTCAGGGTGACCGTCCACCTGCTCAGCTTGAACAGGCCGTTGACGCCGGTGCCCGGACCGGTGGCGTGCACGGAGCGGACGGTGTAGATCGCCCGGCTCGCGGCGTAGTCGTGGGCGATGGCGAGGCCCAGCAGGCCGAGGTCGCCGTTGCCGTTGGTGGGGACCATGGCGATCTGCCGAGGAGTGTCCGGCTGTGCTCCCGCCGCGGGCAGCCACATGACCTTGCCGAACTTGCCGATCGCGATGACGCTCTCGTCGGGCAGGAAGGCGAAGTCGGTGAACCCGTCACCGAGGTCGTGCGGGCCTCTCGCGCCGAGCAGGCCGGTATCGATGTCCTGGACGATGAAGTCGTCCGGAAGGCTGGGTGCCGCCTGTGCGGTCGGTGCGGAGGTGAGCACCGCGAGCCCGGCGAGAGCCGTCGCGATGACGGTGACGGCGACCAGCGTGAGTCGGCTGCGCGGCATCGTTGCCCCTTGAAAGTGCGTGCGGAGTGACCGGGAGTGGTGGTCACCCGTTCGCGTGGGGCCGGCCCGGTTGACGGCCTAATCGCCCACTTTGACGACTACGTTTCACTCGATCGGGTGATTTCGCTCGAACTGCAACACGTCGGACCGCCACCCAGGGTTGCCTGGCGCGCCACATTCGAGCCCAGCCCCTGCCGGCGGCGACGGCGCGCTCTGGTAGACCAGCGGGCATGAGCGGCGATCACCGGGGCGAGCGGCAGCCGGCCGCGCACCTTCCGGTGGCGCGTGTCGTGGTGGACGTGCCGCTCGTGCACCTGGACCGGCCCTTCGACTACCTGGTGCCCGAGGCGCTGGACGCGGACGCGGTGCCCGGCTGCCGGCTGCGGGTGCGCTTCGCCGGCCAGCTCGTCGACGCGTACCTGCTCGAACGGGCCGAGCGCACCGAGCACGGCGGCCGGCTGTCCTATGTGGACCGCGTGGTGTCACCGGAGCCGGTGCTCGCCCCGGAGATCGCCACCCTCGCGCGCGCGGTGGCCGACCGGTACGGCGGCACGATGATCGACGTACTGCGGCTGGCCGTGCCGCCGAGGCACGCGCGGGTGGAGAAGGAGCCGCCGGCCGAACCGCCACCGCCACCCGAGGCGCCCGCCTCGAGCTGGGAGCGCTATCCACGCGGAGACGCGTTCCTCGAGGCGCTGCGCTCCGGCCGCGCCGCGCGTGCCGTCTGGCAGGCGCTGCCCGGCGAGGACTGGCCGACGCGGCTCGCCGAGGCTGCGGGATCCGTTGCGGCACAAGGCAAAGGCGCGGTCATTGTGGTGCCGGACCATCGCGATCTGGCCCGCGTGCACGAGGCGTGTGTGCGGCTCGTCGGTGCCGAGACGGCGGTCGCGCTGTCCGCCGAGGCCGGTCCGGCCAAGCGGTACCGCGCGTGGCTCGCCGTGCGCAGGGGAGTGGCCCGGGTCGTGGTCGGCACCCGTGCCGCCGCGTTCGCGCCGGTCGTCGATCCGGGGCTGCTCGTGGTCTGGGACGACGGTGACGACCTGCACGCCGAGCCGCGTTCGCCCTACCCGCACGTGCGCGACGTGCTGGCGATCCGGGCGCACAACGCCGGCGCCGCGATGCTGGTCGGCGGATTCGCCAGGACGGCGGAGGCGCAGCTTTCGGTGGACACCGGCTGGGCGCACGAGATCGTGGCGGCGCGCGACACCGTGCGCGCGGCCGCGCCCCGGGTGACCGCGATCGGCGAGCACGAGTCGCAGGACGCGCGTGACCCGGCGGCGCGGGCGGCTCGGATCCCGTCGGTGGCCTATCAGGCGGCCCGCGAGGCGCTGACCGCCGGCCGGCCGGTGCTGGTGCAGGTGCCGCGCCGAGGGTACGTGCCGGGTCTGGCCTGTCAGAGCTGCCGCACGCCGGCCAGGTGCCGCCGGTGTGCCGGGCCGCTGGCGTTGCCCGGGCGGTCGGCGGACGGCGAGCCGGCGCCGCCGTACTGCCGGTGGTGCGGCGCGGTGGACGCCGCTTTCCGTTGCGCCGCTTGCGGTTCACGGCGGCTGCGGGCGGTCGTGATCGGTGCCCGGCGGACCGCCGAGGAGCTGGGGCGGGCGTTCACCGGCGTACCGGTGCGCACCTCCGGTGCGGCCGAAGTCCTGTCCACTGTGGACGGTGAGGCGGCGCTCGTGGTGGCGACGCCGGGTGCCGAGCCGGTGGCCGGCGGCGGGTACGGCGCCGCGCTGCTGCTCGACGGCTGGGCCCTGCTCGCGCGGGCCGATCTGCGCGCGTCCGAGGAGGGGCTGCGGCGCTGGATGACCGCCGCCGCGCTGGTGCGGCCGGCTCCGGACGGCGGGCGGGTCGTGGTGATGGCCGAGTCGGGGCTGGCCCCCGTGCAGGCGCTGGTCCGCTGGGACCCGGTGTGGCACGCGAGCCAGGAATTGGCCGCCCGCAAGGAGGTCGGCTTCCCGCCCGCGGTTCGAATGTCCTCAGTGGACGGTCCACCCGCGACACTCGCCGTGTTCCTGGACGACGTCGAGCTGCCACCGTCGGCGGAGGTGCTCGGACCGGTGCCGCTCGGCGAGCCCGACCACGAGGGCAACACCGAGACCGAGCGCGCGCTGATCAGGGTGCCCCGCGCGGACGGCCGCGCGCTGGCCGCCGCGCTGCACGCCGCACAGGCAACCCGTACCGCGCGAAAAGAGCCGGACCCCGTCAGGGTCCGGCTCGATCCGCTGGAACTGATCTAGCCGAGCGGGCAGGTCACCAGGAAGACGGACGCCTTCGGGTCCTTCGGGACGGGGCAGAGGAACTGCTCGAAGCGGGTGTCGTTGTCGACGAATCGCTTGAGCCAGGAAATGCTGTACCTGGCAATGGTCACATTCGGCGCGATCGGCTCGAAATGGCTTGCCCCAGCCAATTCGATGTACCCCTTCTTGACGCCAGCCGGGATGCTGTCGTGGAAGGGTTTCGCCATCGCGCCGGCCGGCGCGATGAAGTCGAGTTGCCCGCCGATCACGAGCGACGGCGTACGCACCTTGGTGAAGTCCGTGAACAGGTGCCACGGCTCGAGCGGGATGGTGGCCTTGAGCGCGGGGTTCTTGATCGCGGCCTCAAGGGATCCACCGCCGCCCATCGAATGCCCCATGACCGCCAGCCGTGAGCCGTCGACGCGGGACTTGGCCGGGCTCTGCTCGACCACGTACTTCAACGCGGCCAGCAGTTGGTCGGCACGCATGGAGGGCGTGTCGGCCGGCGTGTTCGTGCTCATGGTGAGTACGACGAAGCCCTGTGAGGCCAGCCTCGGGCCGTACCAGGAGATCATGAACTCGGGCGACATGAAGCCAGGAGAAACGGCTACCGCGCCGAACGTGCCCTGGCTCGTGTCGGTGGGGAAGTGGACCGTGCCGCCGCCGAAGCCCTGTCCGGGCGGGACGGCGGCCTTGTCGACCTTGAACGGGCCCAATTCGGCGTCGATGCTCTGCGGGGTGGGGTCGGGGCCGCGTTGGAACGGGTTGCTGGCGCTGGCGCTCGTGCTGGTGCCGGCACCCGCGCCCGCGGCGTGCGACGCGACCGTGCCGGTGACTAGCAGCGCGGTCGCCGCGAACGCCGCGACGAGCGAACGGGTCGGTTTCACAGAGGATCCTCCTCGTCAGGACTGACAGACAAGTACGGCAAAGGCCGGAAGCGCCAGTCCGACACCTGTGCCGAGATCAGCGTGGCGAGTGAGTGAACGCACCGTCAATGCGCGCTTTCGTCGCGATCAGTTGTTTGTGGTCCGCATGACAACAGCCGCCGGTACAACCGTGGCCGCCGGTGACAACGGACCCGGATCAGGTCCGTTGTCACCGACCCACTCGAGTTGATCTAGCGCTGGAGGGTGCCCTCGTGGAGCAGCTTCCCCGCCGCGTCGAAGGTCGTGTACTTCACCGTCCGAGCTCCCGGAGGTCCTTCGGCCACGAACGTCCCGTCCACGATCACCGCGTCGAACCTTGTTTCGTCGACGCTCAGCGCCATGCGCGCGACCTGAGGCGGTACCACCCCGCTGACGACCCGGCCGACCGGCTGGCCATGGTTGTCCATCGAAGGCGAGTCGGGGAACAGTGTCGGCTTGGCCACCGGCAACGTGATCATCGGGCGGTCCAACTCACCGTCGTGGTACGGGTAGAACTCGGCGGTCTTCCCGTCGACCGTCGCCTCGCACAGCGCGAGGTGGGAGCCGTTGTGCGCGATCATGCCCCAGATGTCGGCCCCGGTCTGCTGGTTGACGCCGATCTTGGTCATCGCGCCCGGTCGCCAGGTCTCCAGATCGAGCACCTTGTGCCGTGGGTCGGTCAGGCACGCGGCGAGCACGCGTCCGGCCAGTGTGTTCAGATCTTGTTGTCCGGTAACGGTTTTTGGATTGTCCACAATGGACACGACGGGTGAGGCCGGATGTGGCAGCACCCTCGGGGCATCGGGTTTCTGGTTGTTCGCGGAGGGGCCCACCATGATCGGGGTGTCCTGGTTGATACGGAGGAGTGGACGGCTGACGAACAGCCCTTCGCGGGACTTGGCGGTGTCGAAGCTGTACATGCCGATCGCGCGCCCGATCGCCACGTTCTGCCACGTGGGATCCTGCACCCCGGCGACGAACCCGTTCGGCGTCATGATCAACGCACCGGTTCGGGTGCCCGCCGCGTAGGCCGGCGGCGCCGACGGGTCGGACACGGTGACCTTGACCGGTGTCGTCTCGCAGAAGAAGGGTTTGCCGTCGGCGCGGATCGCGCTGAACTCCTGATCGGGGTCCTTCGCGGCAGGGCCCATGCTGGACGTCTTGATCACCGACTGCCAGCGGGAGCGGTCCGGGAACAGGGCGGTCTTGCCCGCCTTCTTGATCCCTTCCCAGCAGCGGTCCATGTGCTGGCCGGCCTTGGCGTTTTCGTCGGACGCGGTGAAGGTGGGCCGGGGCTTGGTGCTCGACGACGTGGGGGCCGATCCGGTGGCGTTGAAGCCCTGGGCGGACTGTGCGACCAGGAGCCCGCCGCCGGCGAGGATCGCCACTCCGGCCGCAACGGCGATCGGCGCGCGGTGGTTGTGCGACGGCTCGGTGTCGATGTTCCTGCGCAGGTCGACCCGCAGCCGGTCACGCACCTCGGGCGGCATCTCGCGCCGCGGTGGGAGCTGAATCTCGTTGTCGCTCATGGGGTTTCCTCCAGAAGAGTGCGCAGCCGAGCGCGGGCACGGGACATTCGGGAACGGACGCTCACCTCGGCCACTCGCATTGCGGCCGCCGCGTCTGATGTGGACAGTTCGCCGAGCAGGCACAGGTCGACCACCTCGCGCTCGGCGCGGGGGAGCGTCTCGACGGCGGCCAGCACCTCGCGCATGCGGCGGTCGTCGTCCACTCGGCCGGCCACAGCGTCGGCGTGATCGTCCACAGTGGACTCGTCAGGCACGCGGCGGAGGGCGCGCAGGAACCGGGCCGCGCTGCGGCGCTCGGAGCGCACGACGTTGCCCGCCACGGCGTACAGCCACGGCAGCGCGCTGTCCCGCACCAAGGTCATCTCGGCGCGCTTGCGCCACGCGGTGAGGAACACGGTGGAGGCGACATCCTCCGCCGTGGCCCACGAGCCGGTCAGCCGGTACGCGTGGTTCCACACCGCGGTGGCGTGCCGCTCGAACAGGAGGGTGAACGAGGACTGGTCGCCCGCGGCGGCGCGGCGCCACAGGTCGGGGTCGGACTCGGTCTCGGTCTCGGTGGGTGGCGGTTGTGCTCGTGCGGACAGCGTGGCCACCCCCGTTGGTTTCATCGTCACATATACAGGTGCCCGATCGGGCTACCCGTGTTGCGTCCCTGAGCCGACTCAGGGTCGCATGCGCCCCCGGTATGACGGCGATACGAGACTTTTGGCCGATGTTTTCGCAGGTACCGGGGCGGACAGTGGAGTCAGAGACAGCGAAGGGAGGTTCTCATGTCGATCAGAGCGATCAAGGTGAATACGGTGCCGCACCGGTCGAGGACGGGCCCACGCGCCGTGCTGCGGTTCCTCGGCAACTTCTGCTACGCGATGGTGGCCGTGGTGCTGTTCGGCTCGGCGGCGGACTGATCTCCTAGACTCGGGTCCGTGACAGCTCAGCCGATCCGACTGTTCGGGGACCCGGTCCTGCGCACGCCCGCCGCCGAGGTCGTGGACTTCGACGCCGAGTTGCGCAACCTGGTGCGCGACCTCGCCGACACGATGACCCAGCAGGGCGGTGTCGGCCTCGCCGCACCCCAGATCGGGGTCGGCCTGCGGGTGTTCACCTACCACTGCGACGGGTTCGCCGGGCACCTGGTGAATCCCACGTGGACGGTCGTCGGCGACGAGTGCCAGGACGGTGAGGAGGGCTGCCTGTCCATCCCCGGCCTGCGCTGGGACTGCCGGCGCTACCGCGACGTCGTGGCGGCCGGGTGGGACATGCACGGCGAGCCGGTCCAGGTGGAGGGCACCGACCTGCTCGCGCGCTGCATCCAGCACGAGACCGACCACCTGGACGGCGTGCTGTTCGTGGACCGGCTGGACGACGAGACCCGCAAGCAGGCGATGCGGGAGATCCGCGCGTCCACGTGGTTCGACGGCGCCGTGCCCACGATCAAGCAGAGCCCGCACCCGCTGTTCGGGGCGCGCTGATGCGGCTGGTGTTCGCCGGCACGCCGTCGGTCGCGTTGCCGTCGCTGCGTGCGCTGCTGGACTCGCCGCGGCACGAGGTCGTGGCTGTGGTGACCCGTCCGGACGCGGCGTCGGGCCGGGGCCGGAACGTGTCCCGCTCGCCGGTCGCGGAACTGGCCGACGAGCACGGGCTGGAGGTGCTCACTCCCAGGCGCGCGTCGGACCCGGATTTCCTTGCCAGGCTGGAAGAGCTGGCGCCGGACTGCTGCCCGGTGGTGGCCTACGGCGCGCTCCTTCCGGAGGCGGCGCTCGCCATTCCCAAACACGGGTGGGTGAACTTGCACTTCTCGCTGCTGCCGGAGTGGCGCGGTGCGGCGCCGGTCCAGGCGGCCGTGCGGCACGGCGACGAGATCACCGGCGCCACCACGTTCCAGATCGTCAAGGAGTTGGACGCCGGGCCGGTGTACGGCGTGCTCACCGAGCCGGTGCGGCCGACCGACACCGCCGGTGAGCTGCTCGACCGGCTCGCCGAAGCCGGCGCCTCCCTGCTGCTGTCCACAATGGACGGTGTAGAGGACGGCACGCTGCACGCGGTGGATCAGCCGGCCGAGGGCGTCAGCTACGCCGGCAAGGTCACCGTGGACCACGCGCACGTCGATTTCACCGAGCCCGCGCTCGGCGTGGACCGGCTGATCCGCTCGGTCACACCGGAGCCCGGCGCGTGGGCCACCTTCCAGGACGCGCGGCTCAAGCTCGGGCCGGTGTCCACTGTGGACGGTGATACCGGGGAACCGTTGGAGCCGGGGGAGATCCGCGTCGAACGCAAACGTGTACTGGTGGGCACGGCGACCCGTCCGGTGGCACTCGGCGAGGTGCAGGCGCAGGGCAAGAAGCGGATGGCGGCGATCGACTGGGCGCGCGGCGTGCGGCCCGAGTCGGGGGAGCGGCTGACGTGAACCGACGGCCTTCGCGTCCCAAGCGCCCCGGCCCGCCGAAGCGCCGGACCACCCCGCGCCCGCCGGTCGACGACCCGGCCCGCCGTGCCGCGCTGGACACCCTGCGCGCGGTGCGTGCCCAGGACGCGTACGCCAACCTGGTGCTGCCCGGAATGCTGCGCGACCGCCGGATCACCGGGCGGGACGCGGCGCTGGCCACCGAGCTGGCCTACGGTTCGTGCCGCGCGATCGGCTGGCTGGACCAGGTGCTCGAAGCGTGTTCGGAACGAGCACTGTCCACAGTGGACCCTGAGCTGCTCGACGCGCTGCGGCTGGGCGCGTACCAGTTGCTGCGCACCAGGATTCCGCCGCACGCGGCCGTCGCGTCCACTGTGGACCTCGTGCGTTCGGAGTCCGGCTCGAAGCTCGGCGGGTTCGTCAACGCCGTGCTGCGCCGGGTGTCCGAGGCGGACGAGGCGACCTGGGTGGAGCGGCTCGCGCCGGACGCGGCCACCGATCCGGTGGGCCACCTCGCGACCGCCACCTCGCACCCCAAGTGGATCGCCCGCGCGTTCGCCGACGCGCTCGGTGACACCGGCGACGAGCTGGCCGCCGCGCTGCGTGCCGACGACCGGCGTCCCGCCGTGCATCTGGTCGCACGGCCGGGGGAGATCAGCGCCGACGAGCTGGCCGCCGTCACCGGGGGAGACGTCGCGCCCTACTCGCCGTACGGCGTGCGGCTGGAGGCGGGCGCCGGCGATCCCGCCGACCTGGAGCCGGTGGCCGAGAAGTTCGCCGCCGTGCAGGACGAGGGCAGCCAGCTGTGCGCGCTCGCGCTGACCCGGCCGGAGCTGGAAACCGTTGCGGCACAAGAGGAGCGTTGGCTCGACCTGTGCGCCGGCCCTGGCGGGAAGGCGGCCCTGCTCGGCGCGCTCGCCGCGGTGTCGGGTGCGACGGTGGACGCCGTGGAGAAGACGCCGCACCGCGCCGGGCTGGTGCGCGGCGCGGTCGAAGGGCTGCCGGTGACCGTGCACCTGGCCGACGGCCGGGAGTTCGGCGAGCCGGGCAGCTACGACCGGGTGCTGGTGGACGCGCCGTGCACCGGGCTCGGGTCACTGCGCAGGCGGCCCGAGGCACGCTGGCGGCGGCAGCCGTCGGACGTCGGCGGGCTGACCAAGCTGCAGCGGGAACTGCTGATGCGGGCGGTCGAGCTGGTGCGCCCCGGCGGTGTGGTGGCCTACGTGGTGTGCTCGCCGCACCTGGCGGAGACCGTCGGAGTGGTGGGCGACGTGGTGCGCCGAACCGGCGCGAAACCCTTGCCCGCCAAGGAGTTCTTCCCCGAGATGCCCGACCTCGGCGACGGCGACAACGTCCAGCTCTGGCCCCACCGGCACGGCACCGACGCCATGTTCTGCGCCCTGTTGCGCCGCTAACCGGCGCCGGAGAGGACCTGGGCGAGGGTGGCGTCGACGCCCTTGGCCTCGATGATCTCCGCCAGGCTGCCGCCGGTCTGCTCGGTGATCTTGCGCAGCGCGTTGCGGTCCGGTGACGGGCCGAGCGCCACGATGCTGACCGACACCTTCCGCGCGGGGTCCGCGGCGCTGCGCAGCGCCGCGAGCAACTGGGGGTCGCCGGGCGTGCCGTCGTTCGGTCCGTCGGTGATCACCACGACCCGGTTGGTCTTGCCGTCGACGTAGTTGTTGGTCGCCGAGCGGTACACGGCCATGATGCTCGCGTTCAGATGTGTCGCGCTGACCGGATTGAGCCCGTTGACGCCGGTGTGCAGCGCCGAGCGGTAGTCCGCGACCGGCCTGGTCGGCACGAGCTGCCGGAACGGTTCCTCGCCCTGCAGCGCCCGGGAGAACTCCCACAGCCCGACCGAGCCGGACGCGGTCCAGTCGGCGAGCTGGTGCAGGGCCTGCTTGACCCACTCCATCCGGCTCTTGCCGTCCCCGCCGTCCTGCTCCATCGACTTGGACACGTCCACCAGCACGGTCACCACCTGGCCGCCGCCGGTGGCGTTGCTCCACGCGGTGACCAGCTGCTGGGTCGCCTGCGGGTCGGCCGGCACCAGGTTCGACGCGGGCGCGTCCCAGCGCAGGCCGGGCGATGGGCTGGGGCGGTCGTTCTGGTCCTTGCCGCGCAGGCCCGCCTTGGCGAACTCGCGCTGCTGGTCCGGCTCCTTGAGAAAGTCGCGGAACCGTTGTGCCGCACGGATGTGCGTCGGTTCGATGCCCGCGCCGGCGAGACCGACGAGCGGGAAGTCGGCGTTCGGGCTCGGGCCCTTGGACACGACCGCGGTCAGCGGGCTGGCCGGCGGCGGCTTGCCGTCGAAGCCCATGTTCCTGCGGTACAGGTCGACCTCGGCCACCGGGATCGCGTTGTAGGACAGGCCCGCCATGCCGGTGGAGTCGCCGAGCTGGATCAGCGCGTCGCGGGTGGTCGGCGGGACGTTGGCCGCCTGCGCGGCGGCGAGTCGGGCCATCGCCTCCTGCACCACCGGCAGCGTGAGGGTGGCGGTGGTGACCGGGCCGTTGCGCCACGGGCTGACGCCGGCCATCCCGCCCTGCAGCGCGAGCCCGCTCGCCGGGTTGGTCGTCGGCGAGGGCAGCGCGAGGCCGAACCGGCCCCACTCGGGGTGGCCGAAGCGGCTCCAGCCGTCGGGTGCCGCGGCCAGCTCCGGCACGTCGCTCCAGCGGAACGTCGGCCCGGAGTTCAGCGCGCTCGCGGCCTCCTCGCGCACGGCGAGCACCACCGGGCTGCCGGCGACCGACTCGGGCGCGGCACCGATCAGCGCGTTGTTGGTGGCGGACAGTCTGCTGGTCCAGAACGAGGAGTCCGGCAGCCACGCCTGCGGGCGCGGGCCGAGCTGCGACTCGTCCCATTTTCCGGTGAGCCCGCCGAGCGCGCGCTCCGGCTCGACCGCGTTCACGTCGACCGTGACGCAGTGGTCGTGCACGACGTTGCGCTGCGAGTTCCACCGGCCGGCCGACTCCTTGACGGCGGACTCGACGCTCGGCGCGACGGCGACCCGCAACGAGAGGTCGCCCTGCGGGCACCCCTCAGGCTGGTCGGCCGCGCGACTGTCCATGGCCGACTGCAGCCACGTCCAACCGAGCCATCCGAGGAGGACCACCGCCACCAGGCTGACCGCGACGATCGGCCAGCCAGCGACGCCGCGACGCGCGGGTTCACCCTGCGCGCGGTGTCGACCCATGCGACAGGTCCCCTTTCAAGCGATCCGTGAACGGACTGGTCGTAGCCGTCCGTAGTCGACACCCGAGTGGCCTCCACCCCGACACGGAGCGCATCCGGCGGTCGCCACTCTAATAGGTGAGTGTCGCCGGTCAAGAGTAGCTACTATGAGTGAGATTCGTGTTGCGCGCTGGTCGATGTGAGGACGGCGGCGCAGACCGCGGTCAGCCGCTCACGCAGCGGCGCGGCCCGTTCGGTGAGCGCGGCCTGTTCTCGCACGTACTGGGCCCGGCCGCGCTCCGACTCGATCGGCACCGGCTCAAATCCGATGGCCGACAGGTCGTACGGGCTCGCCCGCATGTCCAGCGCCCGAACTTCCAGAGCCAGCTCGAAACAGTCCGCCAGCAGGTCGGACGGCGCGTACGGGTCGAGCTTGTAGGCCCACTTGTAGAGATCCATCGTCGCGTGCAGGCACCCGGGCTGCTCCAGCTCGATCTGGCGCGGCCGGCTCGGCTGGACCGTGTTGCGCGGGCGCGCCGGCGCGGTGAAGAACCGGAACGCGTCGTAGTGCGTGCAGCGCAGCTTCGAGGACTCGACGACCTCGTTCGTGCCGCCCCGACCGAGTCGCAGTGGCCAGCCGGTGTGACGGATCTCCTCCTCGCCGGCCCGGTACACCATCGCCCATTCGTGCAGGCCAAAGCAGTTCAGCCGGGGTGTGCGGGCCGCGGTGGCGCGCAGCAGGTCCAGCACGAACGACGCCGTCTCGCGGCGATTGTCCGGCAGCGCGACGAGGTCCAGTGCCACGCCGCCGGGCACCTCCGCGTAGGCCGGCCAGCGCAGGTACTCGCGCGCGGACGAGCCCGCGAGCACCACGCCCGGCCCAGGGTGCCAGCGCAGCAGCTTGGACGGGCGGAACGAGTAGTAGGTGAACATGAAGTCGAGCACCGGGTGCTTCTCCCCGGCGGCGCGGCGGCGCGCGTGCGGCTCGGTCCACCGGCGGACCCTGGCGACGTGCTCGTCCCGGCGGGCCGTCCACGCCGCCTCGCCGAGCACGATCGCGCCGCTCACGCCGTCGACGGTAGTCAGGCCCCGTTGCCGGTGTGCGTGCCGTCCCGAACGGTGCCGACGTACTCCTCGACCAGGTCCTCCAGCGCGACCACGCCGAGCACGGCGCCGTCCTCGCCGACCGCGGCGGCCAGGTGGCTCTCCTCGCGGCGCAGCGCCGCCAGCGCCGCGTCCAGCCGCGCGTTCGCGCTCACCTCGGGGAGCTGCCGCACCCTGGACAGCGGCACTGGCGTGGCCGGATCCGCGCCCGACAGGTCCAGCACGTCCTTGACGTGCACGTACCCGGTGATCCGGCCCTCGTCGGTGCGCACCGGGAAGCGGGAGAACCCGGTGTCGGTGACCGCCGAGGCGATGTCCTCGACCGTCGGCTCGCCCGGCACCGTGCGCACCTCGCCGAGCGGCACCAGCACGTCGGCCACCGTGTGCTCGACCGACGACAGCGTCTGCGCCAGCCGCCGGTGTTCCGCGGGCTCGATCAGCCCCTCCCGGCGCGACTCGCTGAGCAGCTCGGCCAGCTCGCCGGAGGTGTACGCGGTCTCCAACTCGTCGCGCGGCTCCACCTTGAACAGGCGCAGCATCGAGTTCGCGACCAGGTTCAGTATCCAGATGAACGGGGTGGCGATCTTCACCCACAGCACGTGCGCCGGGACCAGCCACAGCGCCAGCCGCTCCGGCTCGGCGATCGCGAGGTTCTTCGGCACCATCTCGCCGACCAGCACGTGCAGCAAGGTCATCACCGCGAGCGCGAAGGCGAACGCGATCGCGTGCAGCAGGTAGGTCGGCAGCGTGAGGCCGAGCGCGTGCAGCGTCACCTCCAGCCGGTGCGCGATGGCGGGTTCGCCGAACGACAGCAGCAGCAGCGAGCAGATCGTGATGCCGAGCTGCGCGCCGGCCAGCATGGCGGACACGTCGCGGCTGGCGTTGATCACGATCTGCGCGCGCTTCTTCCCTTGTGCGACAAGGGATTCCAGCCGGTCACGGCGCGAGGAGATGAGGGTGAACTCCGCGCCGACGAAGAACGCGTTGGCCAGCAGCAGCACGACGATCAAACCCAGGGCCGCCCAGTCGCTCACGGCGCCTCCCCGGTCGTCTCGCGCGCGGCGGCGGTGCGCTGCACGTTGATCTCGGCGATCCGGTGCCGGTCCATCTCGGTGACGGTGAGCCGCCAGCCGTGGACCTCGATCGAGTCGTCGTCGCCGGGGATCCGCCCGAGCCGGTCGAGCACCAGGCCGGCCACCGTCTCGTACTCGCCCTCGGGCATCTTGAAGCCGGTGACGTCGGCGATCTCGTCGGCGCGCAGTTGCCCGGAGACGACCCAACTGTCCGCGTCCAGCCGCTGCGACGCGGGCGCCTCGCGCACGTCGTGCTCGTCGCGGACGTCGCCGATGATCTCCTCGACCACGTCCTCGAAGGTCACCAGCCCGGCCGTGCCGCCGTACTCGTCGACCACGATCGCCAGCTGCAGGTGCGAGTCGCGCAGGCGGTCCAGCAGCGCGTCACCCGGCAGCGACTCCGGCACGGTGAGCACCGGCCGCAGCATGGAGCCGATCTTGAGGGTGTCCCGGTCGGCGGCCGGCACCGTGAACGCCTGCTTGACGTGCACGGCACCGCGCACGTCGTCCAGGTCCTCGCGGTACACCGGGAACCGGGACAGGCCGGTGTCCCGGCACAGGTCCACCAGGTCGGTCACCGAGCTGTCCACGCTCAGCGCGTGGATCTGCACGCGCGGGGTCATCAGTTCGCCGGCGTCGCGGTCGCCGAACCGCAGCGACTTGTCCATCAGCTCCGCGGTGGAGGTGTCCAGCGTGCCGCTCTCCGCGCTGGCCCGCACGATCGAGCCGAGCTCCTGCGGCGAGCGCGCGGACCGCAGTTCCTCCTGCGGTTCGACGCCGAACTTGCGCACCACCCAGTTCGCGCTGTTGTTCATCAGGCTGATCAGCCAGCGGAACGTGGAGGAGAACCGCGAGTGGTAGCCGGCCACGGCGCGCGCGGTCTGCAATGGCCGCGCGATGGCCAGGTTCTTCGGCACCATCTCGCCGAGGATCATGGACAGCGAGGTGGCCAGGACCAGCGCGATCACGACCGAGAAGTTGTCCGCGACGTTCTCGGACAGGCCCATCGCGGTGAGCAGCGGGTCGATCAGGTCACCGATCAGTGGCTCGGCGACATAGCCGGTGATCAGTGTGGTGAGCGTGATCGCCACCTGCGCGCCGGAGAGCTGGAACGACAGGGTGCGATGCGCCTTGAGGACGGCGTGCGCCCGGCGGTCGCCGACCTTGCGCACGTTCGCCTCGACCGTGCTGCGCTCCAGCGCGGTGAGGGAGAACTCGGCGGCGACCGCGAGCCCGGTGCCGATCGTCAGCAGGACGACGAAGAGCAGGCCCGCGATCGCGAGGACGACATCCATCAGCGGACACCGCCGCGATGGTCATGGAGGACGCCGGGTTGTTCACCCGGCTCGGTACTGTCACCGTGCACGGACGGTGTTCACCCCTTGGCTGTCAATCGGTCAACCGTGTTCAGTGTACGGCGAGATTACGGGCGCCGGCCCAGCAGCGCCACCAGTCGTTCGGCAGGCGGCGCGTCGCCGGGCACCGGAACGGGCGGATCGAAGATGCCGGCGCCCTGCCAGTGGGCCACGGCCGGCTCCGCGACCTCGATCAGCGCGCCGGCCAGATCATCGCCGATGCGGTGCGGCACGCCGACCGCGGTGGCCAGATCCCAGCCGTGCACGGCCAGGTCGACGGTCATCTGCCAGCAGTACTCGGTGGCCGAGGTGTCGCCGAAGGACAGGTGCACGGTCCGCTCGATCGCGCCGGGTTCGAGCCACGCCCCGCGAGCCGTGGTGGCCGACTTCTCCCACGCGGCAACGGGTTCCGCGCCGAGTTGGTCACCGTCGTACCGGTCGCCGACCTCGGCCATCGTGGCGCCGGCGAGCAGTTCGGGCACCCAGAGCTGCTCGTACACGAGGTGGTTCACCAGGTCGGTGACGGTCCAGTCGGTGCACGGCGTCGGGCCGTCCCACTGGCCGGGCTCGACCTCGTGCACGGCCCGGTCGAAGATCGTCATCGCCTGACCGTGTGCTTCGAGAACGTCCATACGCTCCAGTGGAGCACGTTCGCCGGGTGGACCGCCCGGTGGCGGTGACTTGGCCGCATGTCGACCCAAGCCACGCTGAGGTCGAACTCGGAGGAGGCGTGACTGAACCACCCACGAAACCCAACCACCCACCTCGCGGCCCCCAACCACCCACTCCAAAAGACCACAGGCCGTCGGCGAAGCCGACTCGGCGACCTTGCTCTCGATAGACGACGCACGCGTACTCTGGGCGGTGTGAACCGTTGGCGCCGCATGCGCGAAGAGGGCAAGACGCCCGACTCGGGAGACGACTTGGCAACGGGCTTGGCGCCGCATTCCCAGCTTCCCAAGCTGAGCGAGCGGTCCGAGCGTGCCGGTGAGGCCTACCTCGAGGTGGAGTCGCTGTTCTCGCCGTCGGTCAAGCACATCCAGGAGCGCAAGGAGTGGGTCGCGGTCGCCAAGATCGACGACCGGGAGACCGGCTCCGGCCCGCTGGATCTGGAGTCGGGCACCGTACGGATCGAAGTGCCGAGCAGGGATTCCTAGCCCGAGCGCCGGTGCCGGCGCACACTCTCCTCGACGAGGTCCAGCACCGGGCCGAGGTCGTCGGCCGGCAGGCCCATCGCGAGGTGGGACACCAGACCTTCGAGCACCAGTTCCAGGAACGCGGTGAGCACGTCCACGTCGATGTCGTCGCGCAGGTTGCCGGCGTCGTGCTGGCGCCGCAGCCGCTCCCGGGTGGCGTCGGTGAGCGCCTGCGAGCGCTCGGCCCAGCGCGCGCGGAACTCGGGATCGGTGCGCAGCCGCCGGGACACCTCCAGCCGGGTGCCGAGCCAGTGCGCCGGGTGGTCGGGGCCGTCTCCCTCGCCGGCCAGCAGATCGCGCATGACCTGCACAAGACCTTGGCGCGCGACGACTTCGGCCATCCGGCGCGCGTCGTCCTCGGCGAGCGCGAGGAACAGCGACTCCTTGTCCCGGAAGTGATGGAAGATCGCGCCGCGGGACAGGCCGGTGGCGTCTTCGAGACGGCGAACCGTGGCGCCTTCGTAGCCGTGGCGCGCGAAGCACGAGCGGGCGCCGTCGAGTATCTGGCTCCGCCGCGCGTCGAGGTGATCCTGACTGACCCGAGGCACTCGTAGATCGTCCCAGTCGGGCACGCCGACTGCAAACCGTACGTACGTCCTGCGTTCTTTATCTCGGGCAAGGTCGCCGAGTCGGCTTCGCCGACGGCCTGTGGTCTTTTTGCTTGGGTGGTTGGGGGCCGCGAGGTGGGTGGCTGGGTTGATTGGGTGGTCCAGTCACGCCACCTCCGGGACAGCGGGCTCGTTCCTCGCCCGCTGTCCCTCCGGCGTCGTCAGGGCGACCGCCCTCGACAATGAGTTTCGACCCCAGCGGGCTTTCGATCGGTGCGGTCAACACACCCGGCTGCGTGAAGTCGGTAGGTGGGTAGGTGGGCTGGGGAGGTCGCCCAATTGTCGGTGTGGGTGCCCCGCGTGAGGGATATTTCGAGGAGTTGGCCGAGATCGCGGCCAGCGGTCGCAAGCTCACCGACGACGCCGAGTGGAACGAGCTGTACCAGCGGCACGACCAGTGGATGGCGTGAGAAGAGGCGTGCGACTGTCGGATGTGTTGTGTAGCGTCGATTTTCGACTGACACGAGGGGCGGTCGCCATGACCAGATCTGGGACGTCAGAGACTTCACTGCCGAACCCATCGATCGTCGAACCGGCCAGGCGCTGGATTCGCGAGCGGCACGACGCCGAGGCCTACGTGGCGTCGGTCTGCTTCAAGCACGGTCCACCGAAACTGACCGGTGTCGAGCTGGAATGGACGGTGCACCACACCGACGACCCGCGGCGCCCGCTCGACGCAGACCGCCTCGCCGCGGCCCTGGGCTCCCACGCCCCGCGCACTCTGCGCCCCGACAGCCCGGCAGTCC
The DNA here is from genome assembly GCF_004216555.1 of Herbihabitans rhizosphaerae. GTDB lineage: Bacteria > Actinomycetota > Actinomycetes > Mycobacteriales > Pseudonocardiaceae > Herbihabitans > Herbihabitans rhizosphaerae. The sequence continues at coordinate 217,140 of NZ_SGWQ01000002.1, forward strand.
CCTTGCCCGGCGGTTCCCCGATCAGCCTCGAGCCGGGGGGCCAGGTCGAGATCTCCGCGCTTCCGCAGCCGACCCTCACCGAACTCTTCGACGTGGTCGGCGCCGACATCGCGCATCTGAGCAACCTCCTCGCCGACGCGGGCCTCGCCCTCGGTTCCAGTGGCACCGACCCGCACCGGCCGCCGCAGCGCGTCCTCGACACACCCCGCTACGCCGCCATGGAGAAGGCGTTCGAGCCCATGGGCGACGCGGGCATCACGATGATGTGCAGCACGGCCGGCCTGCAGGTCTGCGTGGACGCGGGCGAGCGGGACCAGGTCGCCGACCGGTGGGCAGCCGTGCACGCGCTCGGGCCGGTGCTGGTGGCGTTGTTCGCCAACTCCACGGGGTTGCGCGGCACGTCCAGCGACTGGTCATCGGAGCGGATGCGCACGGTGCTGGCCACCGATCCGTCCCGCACCCGGCCCGGCGCGGTCACCGCCGACCCGGCCGCCGCGTGGGCCGCCCACGTGCTGGACACGCCGCTGCTCTGCCTGCGGCGCGACGACGGGTGCTGGGAGGCGCCGGCCGGTGTCACGTTCGCCGACTGGACGGCCGGCGCGTTGCCGAATCCGCCCAGTGTCGCCGATCTGGACTATCACCTGACCACGCTGTTCCCGCCGGTGCGGCCGCAGGGCTACCTCGAGGTGCGCTACATCGACGCGCAGCCGGGGCCGGCCTGGATGGCACCGGTCGCGCTGGTCGCCGCCCTCCTCTCCACACCGTCCACTGTGGACCGAACGCTGGACGCGTGCGCGCCCGCGGTGGACCGGTGGATCGAGGCGGCGCGGGACGGTCTTGCCGATCCACCGGTGGCCGAGGCGGCCCGCAAGGTGGTCGAGATCGGCGTCGCCGAACTCCCGAACACCGGCGTTTCCCCAAGTCTGGCAACGAGTTTGGCCGACGACGTGCACCTGCGACTCGACGGAGGGACCCCGTGACCAACACCGCTGACCTCGGCGCGGAAGCGCTGCGGGACCACGTGGCGGCGCAGCTCACCCGGGCGCGCGAGCGCAGCGCGCTGCTCACCGACGCGGTGGACGACGACGACCTCGTCCGCCAGCACTCGAAGCTGATGTCGCCGCTGGTGTGGGACCTCGCGCACATCGGCAACCAGGAGGAGCTGTGGCTCGTCCGCGATGTCGGCGGCCGGGAGCCGGTGCGCCGCGACATCGACGAGCTGTACGACGCGTTCCAGCACCCGCGGGCCGCGCGCCCGACGCTGCCGCTGCTCGGCCCGGGTGAGGCGCGCTCGTACGTGCGTGAGGTGCGCGACAAGGTGCTCGACGTGCTGGAGCGCACCCCGCTGGAGGGCCGGCGGCTGCTCGACCGGGCGTTCGCGTTCGGCATGATCGTGCAGCACGAGCAGCAGCACGACGAGACCATGCTGGCCACCCACCAGTTGCGCACCGGCGCCCCGGTGTTGCACGCGCCCGATCCGCCGAAACCCGTTGTGGCACACCGTGTCGACGAGGTGATCGTCCCAGGTGGACGGTTCACCATGGGTACCTCGGCCGAGCCGTGGGCGCTGGACAACGAGCGGCCGGCGCACGCCGTCGAGGTGCCGCCGTTCGCGATCGAGAGCGTGCCGGTCACCTGCGGGCGGTACCTGGAGTTCGTCGAGGGCGGCGGCTACGACGACCGGCGCTGGTGGTCCGACGGCGGCTGGGCGTTCCGGGTCGAGGCGAACCTGGTCGCGCCGCGCTTCTGGGACAAGCACGGCCAGACCTGGACGCGGAGGCGGTTCGGCGTGGTCGAGGAGATCCCGCACGACGAGCCGGTGGTGCACGTGTCGTTCCACGAGGCGGACGCGTTCGCCCGCTGGGCCGGCAAGCGGCTGCCCACCGAGGCCGAGTGGGAGAAGGCGGCCAGGCACGACCCGGACGGCGATCGCAGCCGCAGATTCCCTTGGGGCGACGAGGATCCCGAGCCCCGGCACGCCAACCTGGGCCAGCGTCACCTGCGCCCGGCTCCGGTCGGCGCGTACCCGGACGGCGCCTCGCCGCTGGGCGTGCACCAGCTCATCGGCGACGTGTGGGAGTGGACGGCCACCGACTTCTACGGCTATCCGGGATTCCAGGCGTTCCCGTACCGCGAGTACTCGGAGGTGTTCTTCGGGCCCGAGTACAAGGTGCTGCGCGGCGGCTCGTTCGGCACCGATCCGGCCGCCTGCCGGGGTACGTTCCGCAACTGGGACTACCCGATCCGGCGGCAGATCTTCGCCGGCTTCCGGCTGGCCCGCGACGTGCGGTCGGGCGAGGTGCGCTGACGGTGTGCCGACACCTGGGATACCTCGGCCCACCGATCACGCTGGCCGAGCTGATGCTGGACCGTTCGCATTCGCTGCTGCGCCAGACCTGGGCGCCGGCGGACATGCGGGGGAGCGCCGTGGTGAACGTGGACGGCTTCGGCGCCGGCTGGTATCCGTCCGATGTGGACGTTCCAGCGCGGTACCGGCGGGCCGTTCCACTGTGGACGGACCAGAATTTCGACGTACTGGCCCGCGCGACCCACTCGGGTGCCGTGCTGGCCGCCGTGCGCTCGGCCACCACCGGCATGCCGATCATGGACAGCGCGTGCGCGCCGTTCGCGCGCGGGCGCTGGCTGTTCAGCCTGAACGGGTTCGTCGCCGGCTGGCCGGACACGGTGGCCAAGCTCGCCGAGCGGCTGCCGGTGGCCGATCTGCTGACCGTCGAGGCGCCGGTGGACTCGGCGACCGTGTGGGCGTTGCTGTACGCGCGCCTTCGCGACGGTGAGGACCCGGCCGACGCGCTGGCCGCGACCGTGCGCGAGGTGGGCGCGGCAGCACCGGGCTCGAAGCTCAACCTGATGCTGACCGACGGCCGCGTGCTGGTCGCGAACACCTGGGTGCACGCCCTGACGGTGCTGCGCGGCGAGGAGTCCGTCGTCGTGGCGTCCGAGCCGTGGGACGACGATCCGGCCTGGACACCGGTGCCGGACGGGCAGTTGGTGGTCGCCACGATCGGCGACAGCGGGCCGGTGGTGGAGATCCGCCCGATCGAAGAAGGAGAGTCCCCAAAAGTGTCCACAGTGGACGATGAGCCGACGACTGGAGAACCGATGTCCCAGCCGACCGTGGACGTGCACCTGCCGGACGACTTCGCCAGCGCGTCGCTCGCCTCCGACGTGCTCACCGGGCTCACCGCGCACCCGAAGTCGTTGCCGCCCAAGTGGTTCTACGACGCGCGGGGCAGCGAGCTGTTCGACGCGATCACCCGGCTGCCCGAGTACTACCCGACCCGCGCGGAGCGCGAGATCCTGCTCGGGCGCAGCCTGGACATCGCCCGTCTGACCGGTGCGCACACCCTGGTCGAGCTGGGCTCCGGCTCGTCGGAGAAGACCAGGCTGCTGCTGGATGCCTTGCGGCACAACGGAACACTGCGCCAGTTCGTGCCGCTGGACGTGTCCGAGCAGGCCCTGCGGGACGCCACGGTGGCGCTGCACGAGGAGTACCCGGGCCTCGCCGTGCACGGTGTGGTCGGCGACTTCACCGAGCACCTGGCACTGCTGCCGGGCGAGCCGCCCCGGCTGCTGGCCTTCCTCGGCGGCACCATCGGCAACCTGCTGCCTGGCGAGCGCGCCAAGTTCCTGTCCTCGGTGGCCGGTGTGCTGCGGCCGGGGGAGTGGCTGCTGCTGGGCACCGACCTGGTGAAGGACGAGAGCACGCTGGTGCGCGCGTACGACGACAGCGCGGGTGTGACCGCCGAGTTCAACCGCAATGTGCTGCGCGTGCTCAACCGGGAGCTGGGCGCGGACTTCGACGTCGAGGCGTTCGAGCACGTCGCGCTGTGGGATGCCGAGCACGAGTGGATCGAGATGCGGCTGCGCGCGACCAGGGCGATGCGGGTGCGGCTGCCGGCCGTCGAATTGACCGTGGACTTCGCCGATCGCGAGGAACTGCGCACCGAGGTGTCCGCGAAGTTCCGCCGCGAGACGGTGGAATCGGAACTGGCCGCGGCCGGGTTCGCCATGCGGCACTGGTGGACCGACAAGGCCGGCCGGTTCGCCCTGTCCTTGTCGGAGGCCGCCTCTGTCGCAAGTGGACGCTGAGTAGTCGAGCGGTATCCGACGATCTGCCCTACCGTGCCCATGATCATTCGTGGCAGTCTCGCGCGACTGAGGAGCGGCGAGGTGTGTCGCCGCGGGTGCGATCGAGGAGCAAGTCGGCGATGAAAACAACGAAAAAGCTGCGCGTGCTCGCGGCGGCGGCCGGTGTCGCGGTGGCGGGCGTGGTGGCCGTCGCGCTGCCGTCCACGGGTGCGGCCGAGCCGGGCGCGCCGGCGGCGGCGCCCGCCCCGGCCTGGGGTCCGTGCCTGGACGCGAACCTGCCGGGAGTGCCGCCGGAGGACCGGCCGAAGTTCAGCTGCGCCTGGTACACGGTGCCGCTGGACCACGCGAACCCCACCGGCCCCAGCATCAATCTCGCGCTGATGAAGCGCGCCGCCGACGACCCGACTCGGCGGATCGGGTCGCTGTTCCTCAACCCGGGCGGGCCGGGCGGCTCCGGGTTCCGCACGCCGACGCGCGCCAAGAACTGGTTCGAGCCGGAGGTGCTGGCCAAGTTCGACATGGTCGGCTTCGACCCGCGCGGGGTCGCCGCGAGCACGCCGCTGCGCTGCTTCGCGACCGCCGAGGACGCGCACGTGCACTCCGCGCGCACCAACGTGATCCCCACGACCGACGAGGCCGAGGCGGACATCACCGATGCCTACCAGGACTACGGCAAGTCATGCGGCCAGTTCAGCGGCGGGCTGATCGAGCACATGTCCACCGCCGACGTGGCGCGCGACCTGGATCTGCTTCGCCAGGCCGTGGGGGACAAGCAGCTCAGCTTCGTCGGGTTCTCCTACGGCACGCTGCTCGGCGCGACCTACGCGAACATGTTCCCGGACAAGGCGCGCGCGCTGATCCTGGACGGCAACGTGGACCCGAAGCTGCGCCTGTCCGACGGGCTGGACTACGACCGCCAGCGCACCAGGGGCTTCGAGATCGCGCTGGACGCGTTCCTCAAGCGATGCAAGGACGTCGGGCCGGACTGCGCGTTCTCCGACGGTGATCCGCGGGCCAAGTTCGACCAGATCCGTGACACGCTGCGGCAGCACCCGGTGGTCATGCCGGACGGCACGGCGGTCGACCTGTACTCGTTCACCGACACGGTGTCCGGCAACCTGTACTCGCCGGAGAAGCTGGCCGACACCGCGCGCCTGCTGGCCGCACTGCACAAGGTGATCAACCCGCAGGCGCAGGCGCGTGCGGGCGCCGAGCGGGTCGACGTGAAGGCGCTGCTCACCGCGCCGAAGATCGCCCGGCACGACGTGGAGCCGGACACCCCGTACGCGACCGACGACTCGTACTTCGCGGTGAACTGCACGGACAAGCCGTTCACGCACAAGATCACCGAGAACCCGAAGATCGCCGACACGTGGGAGAAGGAGTCGCCGACGTTCGGGCGGTACCTGTCCTGGTCGGACCCGGCCGGCTGCACGGAGTGGCCGGTGAAGAACCCGCAGCCGTACACCGGGCCGTGGAACAACAAGACGGCGAATCCGCTGCTGGTGATCGGGAACTACTACGACCCGGCGACGCAGTACGAGTACGCGAGGCGGATGACCGAGCAGCTGCACTCGGCCGAACTGGTGAGCGTGGACGCGTTCGGGCACTGCATCCTGGGTGACAGTTCGTGCGTGGACAAGATCGCCGCGCGGTATCTGGTGGACGGGCAGATGCCGCCGCCGGGTGTGGTGTGCCACCCGGACACCCAGCCGTTCCCGGGTCCGCCGCCTGCTCCTGCTCCGAAGAGGTAATCGAGCCAGGGGATGCGACGAGCGGGCCCTGCCGGGGAGTGCACCCCTGGCAGGGCCCGCCTCTTTCTTCGCGAGTCCCGCGCTGTGCACCGGCGAGTCCCGCGTTCTGCATCGGCTCGCCGAGCGGCTACTCGTCCAGAAGGTCGCCGGACCGGGCCACGTTGGCGCTGATCATGTCCGCGGCACGCTGTACGGCCGCGGCGATGGAGGGCAGCCGCTTGCCGTCGAAGACCGCCGCACCGACGGCGCCGATGGGTTTGCCGGTGGGCGAGCGGACAGGTGCGGCCACGCAGGACGCCCACGGTACGGAGTCGTGGTCGAAGGCCACGCCCTGCTCACGGGCGCCCGCGGTCAGCCGTTTCCACTCCTTCACGGAGTAGCACTCGGGCGGCGGCCAGCCCGACAGGTCGGTCGCGGTCAGGATGTCCGCGGCGCACCCGGACGGGAGTCGCAGCCCGGTGCGCCACGGCTGGACCTGGTCAACCTCACCGTGGAGTCCGCCAACCAGCAGCGAACGCCCCGACTCCGGAACGGACACGCCCACACTCGCGTTGTCGAATGCCGTGGCCAACTCCCGGAGCGGACGGTGGGCAGCCGCCCGCAACACAGTGCTCGGTTGCCACCCCGAACCGAGATGGAACAGGCGCGGTCCGATCCGGTACCGCCCGCCGCCGCGTCGCACCGCGCCGAGGGCGGCGAGTTGATCCAGCAACCGGTGTGCCGTGGATTTGGGCAATCCGGTGCCCGCGACGAGTTCGGTCGGGCCTGCCTCTCCGAGCCGGGTGAGTTCGTCCAGTAGGAGAAAAGCGCCCTCCAGCACGCCGCGTCCCGCCCCGTTGCCGGTGTGGCCTGCTCTCCGGCCGTCTTGCTCCTCCATCGGTGATCCCCCCGCTGTACTGGTCCCGCTCAACGGGACCGACTCTTCCCGGATATCGCCACCACCGCCATGGTCGGTACCTCACGCACCGGTGGTGCTGTGATCGTTGAGGGGGAGTGAACGATGAGAATCAGGTTGGCTCGGCGTCGGATTGTGGTGGCGCTCGCCATTCTCGCAGTGGTCGGGGGTGTGCACAACGCACCGATCGCGGTCGGCGCGGCAGCGGAGTTGCCTCAGTCGCCCCGCCCATTCCTCGCGCCCGGCGAATCGCTGGCCGACGCCCATTACATTCTCCGGTTCGGCCGCCACAAAGAGGGCAACGACAGTCTGGCCGAAACCGGCATGAAAGATCACGTCGGGCAAAGCCGACGGCTGTTCGACAATCCTGCCCCGGACGAAACCGGTACGCAGAAAAGCGGGATGTACGACATTGCCTACAAGACGAGGTGCTGCACGGAGCACGTCAGCAGCCATCTCCGTAATCGCGTCCCGCCGAATGGCAGCTATCTGAATGATTTCAGCTTTTTCGACAGCACGGCCCTGTGGCTGGGGCACAGCCAGTTCAAGCCGGGCTCGGCACCGCCGGTCGGCTCGGAGAGCCCACCCGCCGAGGGAATCAGAGACGACGGCACGCGTGGACCCGCCGACACCGGCGCGGCCGTGCGCGTCGACGACGAACATCTGGTGCCGGTCCCGGTCGTGCCGAATGCCGAGACCAAACGCAGCTTCCTGATCTCGACGAACGTCCACGCGCCGCGTCATCCCGGGGCGCGGTATCAGCTTCGCCCGCAGCCCTATCTCGACCGTGGTGGCCGCGGGCTGACGGGTCCCGGCGGCCTCGGGAATCGGACGATCGACCTCGGCCCGGCGACCGACAGGTTCGCCGTCCTGCAAATCCGGGCGGATATCGTCACCCACGGCGGCAGCCGCGTCGACACGTCGGACGACACCGGACGCGTCACCTATCGGTATTTCCTCGACAACGTCGAGGTCGGAACCCCGGACACATTCGAGATGTCCCCGTCCGCGTTGCAGACCGGCCAAGGTGACGTGCGGTTCGGCCCGGGTTTCGCGCTACTGCGGGGATGGCAGGGCGACGCCCCGGAGGTGTTCGTGGACAACATCGCCGTGTACGACATCCAGGCCGTTCCGTTCCGGACCTCGTGGATCGGCGAAACCATCCTCCCGACGGACGCCGCCAAGTACGCGGTGGACAACCATCCGTACTACGAACGCCATGTCGCCCAGAATCTCCATGCCCTCTGGACGGAATCGACGCCGTTGCCCGATGGCAAGACCTTGATCTACGCCAACAGCCACTTCGATGAAGCCGGCCGTTCGATGGGCATCTATTCCTACGAGATCGTGGACGGTCGCGGCGTCATCCGTCCGTACAGCCGGCTGGGTGGTACCTACCTCCGAAGCCTTGGCGGGTTGGCGGTCACCGGCGACTCCGAATACGTCTACGCGAGTTATCAGAAGGTCGGCGCCTCGTGTGTCGCCCAGCACGACAAGAGGAAGATCGCGCCCGATATCAGTGTCCCGACCGTGGGAACCGACCTGTGTCTGCCCGACCCGCCGTCGGCGGAAACGCATCCGCAGAACATTCGTGGCCTTGCGGCAAGCGCTGACCATCTGTTCTTGTCCCACCGCCAACTCAACGAGGTTCGTGTTTACCGCAAGGACCAGCTCACCACTCCGGTACACACCGTGTCCGTCCCGAATCCCCGGGGAATGGCCTACGGCTCGAACGGCCGCCTCTGGGTGATCGTCAACGGGCAACCATCGTATGTCCAGGAATACGTTGTCGGTCCCGATGGCGGTCTGACGCCGGGGCGGCGGTTGGCCGGTCCGCGGCCGGGCATCGCGGCTTTCGAACCGAGCGCTGTGGTCGTCGACAAGGCGGGCCTGCTGCACGTCACCAACGATGCTCGTGAGGCTCAGCAGATCCAGGTCTTCGACACCACGAAATCCGAACTGCCGGAGGTGGTGTCCAAGCGTCTTGGTGACGCGGGCGGTGTCATGGCGTTCGGCGGCGAATACGGTCCCGCGCGGTTCGACGGACCAACTGGTGTCGCCGTCGACAACGCGGGCAACTATTACGTCGCCAGCAACGGCGTGGGCGCGTCCACGGCGAAACCGCCCGCGGTTCTAGATATCCGCCGGTTCAACGGGGCCAGCAAAGCACTCGAGGCCCAGGTACAGAATTACCTCAGCACGGCGGTTGTCGCGCCGGACCCGGCGGCGCCGGGAGTGGTGTACTCACCGGTCCATCGCTATGCGTTGAACCTGGACAGTCAGGTTCCGGGAACGGAGTGGTCACCGGACAGGACCACGCTGATGACCGATCGATACCGATGCCAGGACGATCCGCGAGTGTCCGGTGTGCACCAGCAGGCCGCCATCGCCGTCCGATACATGGGTCCGGAACGGAAGAAGTTCCTGTTCGCCACCGGTCAGGGCGATGTGGGCCGGCTCGGCGTCTACAAATTCAGCGACGACGGTAAACGTTCGCAACCGTCGGTGTTCTTCAGTGAACAGACAGACGGCGCGAATTGGCCTCCGAACAAACCCACGAGTCCGCTGTGGTCATGGCGGGACAAGGACGGCGACTGCCAGTTCGACGCCAACGAATACGACAAGCAGATGGACCTCCGGATACTGTCGAACTGGAGCGTGTCGGAACAGGACACCGCGCATCATCGCGCCGGCGACCTGTGGATGGCCGGCCAGAACGGCGTGAGCCAATGGCAGTTGAAGCGGGTTCGGTTCGACGGGACGTTCGAGGGCGGCAGCCCGAAGTACGACACGAACAACGTCGAAGCAATGCCGCTGCCGCAGCCGTTCCTGTCTGTTCACGGGCTCGTCTACCAGTCGGCAACGGACACGTTGTACCTGATGGGCCAGTCGGTGAACGACCCGACCATGCGGACCGGATGGCAGATCGCGAGATACGACAAGTTCTACGAGCGTCATCTCGCGCAGAAGGCGGGAACCGGTCCGGGGCCATCACCGACCTGGCTTCAAGAACTGCCGGCGGACGTGGCGAAATTCTGCCCGAACGACCCGCACATTCTGTGCCGGCCGTTCACACTCACCGCTGCTGGTGACCGCGTCTACGTCGGTAATGCCAAGGGGACCACGCCCACGCTGACCGGTCGGATCCGGATGTACGACGCGGCGACCGGTACTCGACTGGGTTCGCTGGTTCCCGGACCGGAAGTCGCTCACCGATCAGGATTTCACGACATGCGGCACGCGGTGACGGCGATGCAACTCCCGGACGGACGGCGTTACGTGTTCGCCGAGGAGAACTGGTACAGCAGGGTCCTGATGTACAAGGGCTTCTGACCTCACGCGTACGGCGGACTTGCTCGTCCGGATGGTATGACGTGACCGCTCAGAACTGAGCGGTCACGTCATACCGGGCCACTGAGTTCTCGACTTCGCGTACCATTGCGATATGTCAGAAAGTCAAGTAGATCTTGATGAACTCAAGGGACTAACCAACGAGGTGCGGCGGGCGCAAAGCTCACTCGACGCGGGTGTGAAGGGCCTTTCCAGCTCGCCGTCACCGCAACCAACACCTGAAAGCGTGACATTGAGGACGACGTGGGGTGGCGCGCCGGCGAGCAGTTTGAGGCTCACCCCCACGACGACGTTCGGCAATACCAGCGGGGGAACAGAATGTCTCGATGCGCATCATCAGGCCAGGTCAGCCCTGGACGGGGCGCTGAAGGCCTTCGCCGCCACGGTCGACTCGGACGCTGAGCGCCTGGAATTCTCGATGGCGGTCTACCGAAAGGTGGACGCCGACGCGGCGGACAGTTTCCTGGCCATCAGTCGCAACCGGCTGGATGTCCTCACCACACATTTGAGCAAACCCGGTCCACATGCGGCGGAACAATCGGCGCAAATCGATAGGCTGCGCGGTCTGGCCGGTGACCCCACCAGCGGCAACACAGTCGTAACCGGCGACTTCAATGCCGGATCAGAGGGCAACGGTCCGTCAGCGCGCGGAATCAGGGAATTCGGCGGGCAGGGTTTCGATGTCGATGCCGGCAATATCCACGACGGGAAGCACGGCACGTCGGAGTACAACTACCGGATCGATCACGTGCTGCCACGCGGCGTCGGTTCCTCCGAGGCCACGCGGTGGCACCGAGGCAAGTCGGACCACGACGGGCAGGAGGTCGACGTGACGCTGCCGTACTGGTGACGCTCACCTGATGTTGATCTGGGTTCTGGTGGCGGAGCGAGGCTCGTCACCAGGGCCCAGATCGGTGACCGCAGAGGGACCGGTCGTCACACCGTTGCCGGTGCGCACGACGATGGCGTTGCCGAAGTCGTCCTTACCCTTGAACGGAAACAACCCGTTGTCCTCCTGGTGCCACCTCTCCGACCCCTTGCCGAACTGGACCTCCCACTTCTCCCCGGGCTCGGCCCCATCGTTGAGCGCCTTCTCCAGCTTCTCCGCGTCGTCCTTGAAGATCTCCTGCAATGTCGCGACGTCGACGTTGTTGACCCTCAATTGCGCCGCCAAGTCCCCGATGTCCCTCGACTCGGTGCCCTTGTCGTCGTTGCGCGGCCATATCTTGTTGCCGTCGCCGCCCTGTTGGACGTTCCAGTTCAGCATCTTGAGCGTGCGGGCCGACCAGGCGCGTTCCCACGCGGTCAACTGTCCAAGCGCTGCCTTGAAGACCGCCGCCTTGGCGTTCAACTCGCGGTCGACTCGGCCGCGGATCTCGTTGGCCGCCTTGATCGCCTCGTTGACGAGCTTGGCTTCCTGAGGGTCCTTGGGGCGGAAGGTGAGCGTCCCGCCGGCGTTGTCCGAGCGGATGTTGTTGAGCTTGTGCCGTTCGGCGGTGAGCTGGCTTTGGTTGTGCCGCAACGTTTGTGCGCACTCGCCGAGAGCCCGCGCAACGTTGCCGGTCAGGTCGGCACACTTGTCGAGATCCTTGACGATCTTGCGCCGGTGCTGGTCGTACCGCTCGGCCGTCTCGCCTTTCCACGCCTCGCTGCCGACCACCCTGTTCGCGGCGCTGGTGATGGTGTCCGCGGCCCACGACAACTGTTTGACCTGTGACTTCCAGGCGTCTTCAAGCGAGTCGAGCGTGGCCGGGTCGGCTTCGAGGTTCCACAGGTCAGAGACGTTTCCCATACCGTCACAATGCCGACGGCAGAACGCGTCCGGGGCGCTTGGACGGAGTTGCACGGTATTGGACGGCCGGCCGCCCTAAAGCACGCTCCGAACCAGCAGGATCACGGCCGCCACGGAGGCCACTGTGAGCACCGCGGCGCGCACTCGTCCGGCGTCGATGAATCGCCGGGCGGGGCTGGACAACGCGAATCCCGCCGCCATGAACGGCAACAGCAGCAGCGCCGCGTGCAGGTGTTCGCCGTGCACCTCGCCCGCCACGGCCAGCGTCACGATCGAGGACACCGACGCCAGGAAGAAGTACGCGCCGAGTGTCGCGCGCACGGTCGGACCCTTGCTGTTCTGGTACAGCAACGCGATCGGTGGCCCGCCGATCGCCGACGCGGTGCCGAACGTCCCGCTCGCGGTCCCGGCGATCACCAGCCCGGGCGGGGTCGGCCGAGGCTTCCAGGCGACCACCGACAGCACCACGCACGCGATCACCGACAGGGCCACCACGATGTTGAACCCGCGCACCGGCAGCGTGGCCACCGCGAGCACGCCCAGCACGTTGCCGGGCAGCCGGCCGAGCATCGCCCAGCCGACACCGGGCCAGTGCGTGTGCCCGTGCTCCCGCACCACGGCGAGCGTGGCCTGCACCGACGCGACGATCAGCACCGGCACCGGGACGAGCATGGGATCGAGCAGGGCCAGAATCGGGCCCGCGAGCAGGTTCAACCCGTAGCCGACGACACCCTGGATGATCGAGCCGATCAGGATCACCACCCCGGCAACGATCAGCGCCGTGGTCACGTGATCCTCCCTCGGACTCCGCGAACCGCGCGACAATGCGCGGCCGAGCCCAGTCTGCGACTCCGTGACCACGCCACGCCAGCGGATGCGTGCACCGTCACTGTCGTACCCCTGAGGCACTCTGCACCCATGACCGACTGGATCGACCTGCCCATCGCCGGCCCGTTCGACCTCACCGCGTCGGCGCGCTTCCTCGAAGGCTTCGCGCCGGCCGCCCGCGCGAGTGCCGCCGCGCACCAGGGCGAACTGCGGCTGGCGTTCCCGTGCGCGCCGTCCTGGCGTCCGGTGGGTGTCCACATCAGACAGTCGCAAGTGGACGGCCGGGTGCGGGCGCGCGTCGTGGGGGACCGGCGGGACACCGGCAACGCCGTGGCGCACGTGCGGCGGATCCTCTCGCTGGACGTGGACGGCTCCGGGTTCGCCGAGGTCGGCCGGCGTGACCCGGTGGTCGCTCAGCTCCAGCGTCGGTATCCGGGGCTGCGGCCGGTCGGGTTCCACTCGCCGTACGAGGCCGCGTGCTGGGCCGTGATCGGCAACCGCACGCGCATCGCGCACGCCGCCATGATCAAGCACCGGCTGGCCGAGCGGCTCGGCGTCGAGGTCGAGGTGCACGGCGAGCTGCTGCCGTCGTTTCCCGGTCCCGAGGTGATCACCGCTCTGGAGCACGTGCCGCTGGTCAACGAGGTGAAGAGCCGCAGGTTGCGGGGCATCGCCGAGGCCGCACTGGCCGGTGAGCTGGACGCCGGCGCCCTCCGCGCCATGCCGGCCGACCAGGCGATCGAGCACCTGAGGCGGCTCGACGGCATCGGCCCGTTCTCCGCCGAGCTGATCCTGTTGCGCGGCGCGGTGCACCCGGACGGCTTCCCGACCTCCGAGCGGCGCCTGCACGAGGAGATGGTCTCCGCGTACGGTCCGTCCACTGTGGATCTCCACGGCATCGCGGAGCGCTGGCGGCCCTACCGAACGTGGATATCGGTCCTGTTCCGCACCCGAAGGGAGGACTTGACCGGGGAGATCGCCGGACAGCGCCGGGCCGGCTAGATAGGGTGCGGGCGTGACCTCGAGCGAGCAGTTCGACGCGTTGGCGCAGCAGGCCCGGGAGACCGGACGCATGGGCGACTACTGGAACGCCGTGTTCAGCCTGGAGCGGTGGTTCTTCGTGATGCGCGGCGACCTACCCAACCCGGTGCCGTTCGTCGGCATGATCGACAACGCTCCGCACCTGTTCGCGTTCACCAGCGGCGAGCGCGCCCACGCCTTCGGCCAGGATGCCGGCCTCGCCGAGCAGGACGGCACCGTGAAGGTCCTCGCGCTGCCCCTGCCGAACGCGATCAGCATCTGCGGACAGCTTGCCGGACAAGGGGTTCCGACCGTCGTCTACGACGTGCACCAGGCCGGCATCACGCTGCCGACCGATCAGGTCGAGCCGCTCTGGCGGCAACTGTCCACTGTGGACGAGGTGCCCGCCGGGCCGGCGCCGGTTGTCGACCCGGTGTTCGGCTGGTACGCGACCTTCCAGGGCCAGGAGTTTCGCGCCGACCCGATGCCGGACGGCACCGTGGAGCTGTTCCCGCGCGGCCCTGGCGAGCTGCCACCGATGTTCCAGCGCGACGAGCAGGGCACCGTCTTCGCGTCCGTCCCGCGCAACCAGCTCTCCGAGCTGTACACGATCAACCTGACCGCCACCGTCGACGGCGAGCCGTTCGGCGTGGTCGCGGCCGACGGCCAGGCACGGCTGGTCTACGACGGCGGCGACGGGTTCCGCGCCCGGCAGATGGGGCTCACCGAGGTCGAGTTCGGCGTGTTCGAGGCCGTCGTGCCGCGCGAGCGGATGGTCATGGGCAACGGCCTGCGCGGCGACCTGCCGTTGGACCGCGAGGTCGAGCCGCCCACCGTCATGCAGAAAGTGCTGACGCCGCAACAGGTTTCCGACTGCCTCGCCAACCGGTACCGGTTCGTCGCCGGGTTCGTGCACCGCGCGCAGGACGTCGCGCACTTCCGCAAGCCGGCCGAGGTGGTGGCGAATCTCGGCCTCACCTATCCCGGCTCGCCGTTCAGCCCCGACCCGGACGAGGTGCACGTGCTCCGGTTCGCGGCCATCGGCGGAGCGATGAACTACGACATCGCCTACGGCGGCTCGACGCCCGAGGTCGCCGCCGACATGCAGGGCTATCTGGTGCTGCCGCGGCCGTTCCTCGGCACGGGCTACACCAGCGGCGGCACCACGGACACGACCGCTCCGGTCTGGTACATCCGCGGCGGGAAGCTGCTGCAACTCCCGGCCCGCACCGAGCTGTGGGCGCTGCGCCGGGACGGCTCCGAGCAATTCGTCGGCGTGTACCTCGGACGCCGCCGCGGCTGGCAGCGGGCGGGCTGAATCCCGCCCCTGTGATCCACTCCCGTACGTATGATCGTTTTCGGGAGGCGGCGACATCGAGGTCGCCGGATCTGGGGATCGAGGGGAGTGGGTCGTGTCGATTCGATCGAGATTCAGGCTGCGCAACATCGCCGCGGTGACCGCGTTGGTCGCCGCCGCCACGATGATCATCGTGCTGCCGCAGTCGTCCGCGGCGCAGCCGGGGAGCGCGCCGCCGCCGATCACGTGGGGCGAGTGCACCGAGGCCGACCTCGCCCCGATCCCGCAGCCGGACCGAGCGAGGTTCACCTGCGGCTCGCAGGTCGTCCCGCTCGACCACGAGCGCCCCGAGCACGGCACGATCAACATCGCGCTGATGCGCCGCGCGGCGAGCAAGCCGTACGCCAAGATCGGCTCGCTGTTCATCAACCCTGGTGGCCCCGGTGGCCCCGGATTCCACTTCGCCTGGATCGCCGAGCAGTTCCTCCAGCCCGAGGTGCTGGACCGGTTCGACGTGATCGGCTTCGACCCCCGCGGGGTCGGCCGGAGCACGCCACTGCGCTGCTTCGCCACCCAGGAGGACTCGGACGCGGTGCGCGGGCGCATGGCCCAGTTGCCGATCACCGATGCCGAGGAACGGTCCACTGTGGACGCCACGCGGGACTTCGGCCGGTTCTGCGAGCGGTTCGCCGGCCCGCTGATCGAGCACATGTCCACCGAGGCCGTCGCCCGCGATCTCGACCTGCTGCGTGCCGGAGTCGGCGACAGGCGACTCAACTACGTGGGCCTTTCCTACGGCACGTTGCTCGGCGCAACCTACGCGAACATGTTCCCGGACAAGGCGCGCGCCATGCTGCTGGACGGCAACGTCGACCCGACGCTGCGCACGCTGGACGGGCTGGAGTACGACCGCCAGCGCACCAACGGATTCGAGATCGCACTCGACGCGATGCTGACGCGCTGCGATCAGGCCGGCCCGGCGTGCGCGTTCAGCGACGGTGACCCGCGAGCGCGGTACGACGAGATCCGCCGGCACCTCCGCGACGTCGGGCCGATCACGATTCCCGGCCACACGGTCGACCTCGGGTTGTTCGTCTCCGGGTCCGCGGGTGCGCTGTACCGCAGCGCCGACCTCGCCGGCTTCGCGAAGAAGCTGAAAGCACTGCGGGACGCGATCCAGCCCGCCGAGCGGCGGGTTCCGCTGACCGCCGCCGACGTGGCCGATCTCGCCCGGTTCGCGCGGCTCGGCCAACTCGATACCCACCCGGACACGCCCTACTCCGGCGACGACTCGGGCAGCGCGGTGAACTGCACGGACAAGCCGTTCAACCATCGGCCGCAGGAGCTGCCGAGGATCGCCGACACGTGGGACCGGCAGATGCCGAGGTTCGGGCGCTACCTGGCGTGGAACGATCCGCGCGCCTGCTCGGCGTGGCCGCTGCGTGACCCGGACGCTTACCGGGGGCCGTGGAACCGCCGCACGCCGAATCCGGTGATGCTGGTCGGCAGCTACTACGACCCGGCGACGCAGTACGACTTCTCGAAGCGGATGGCGAGCCAGCTCGGCAACGCGTTCCTGGTGAGCATGGACGCGTTCGGCCACACGGCGGTCGGCACGAGCGGCTGTCTGGACAAGATCGCCACGCGCTACCTGGTCGATCTCCGGGCGCCGGGATCGGGCACGGTGTGCCACCCGAATACCCAACCGTTCCCCGGAAGCTGATTGACCCGATTGCTGCTTTCGGGTGTCACCTAAACGTGTGATCATTCGTCGGGCACGCGGCGACATGGTGGTCGCTCCAGGTCGGGGAGCGAGGGAGCACGTCGTGGCTAGTAAATGGAGATCCGGGCTGCGCGATGTCGCCGTGGTGACCGCTGTGGTCGCCGCGTCGGCGATCGTGGGGCTGCCACAGGCATCCGCGGCACCGCCACCGCAGGATGTGGCGGCCGAGGCGGCGGTCGCACCGGTCAAATGGGGGCCGTGCGCCGAGAGTGATCTGAGCAATGTGCCGCCGGCCGACCGGTTCAGGTTCACCTGCGGGCACTACGCCGTGCCGCTGAACCACGACCGGCCGCGCCAGGGCACGATCAACATCGCGCTGATGCGCCGCGCCGCGAACAACGCCGGCGCCAAGATCGGCTCGCTGTTCCTGAACCCGGGCGGCCCGGGCGGCAGCGGCTACCGGTACCCGACTGTCGGCGGGGCGATCTTCGAGCCCGAGGTGATGGACCGGTTCGACCTGATCGGCTTCGACCCGCGCGGCGTCGCCCGCAGCACCCCGCTGCGCTGCTTCGCCACCCAGGAGGACGCCGACGCGGTGTTCGGCCGCATGGCACTGCTCCCGCGCACCCGCGCGGAGGAGCGGTCCACCATCGACGCCAACCGCGACTACGGCCAGTTCTGCAAGCGGTTCGCCGGCCCGCTGATCGAGCACATGTCCACCGAGGCCGTGGCACGCGACCTGGACGTGCTGCGCGGGGCCGTGGGTGACAAGAAGCTGACCTACGTCGGGTTCTCCTACGGCACGCTGCTCGGCGCCACCTACGCCAACATCTTCCCGAACCGTTCGCGGGCGATCATCCTGGACGGCAACGTCGATCCGACGCTGCGCCTGCTGGACGGTTTGGAGTACGACCGCCAGCGCACCAACGGATTCGAGATCGCGTTGGACGCGTACCTGAAACGGTGCGACATGGTGGACACGCGGTGCGCGTTCTCCGACGGCGATCCGCGCGCCAAGTTCGACGGTCTGATCAAGTACCTGCGCGAGGTCGGCCCGATCGCCGTGCCGAACGGTCCGACACTCGGGCACGACACGTTCACCGCGACGGTCGCCGGCAACCTGTACAACCCGGCGGCGCTCGCCCCGCTCGCCGAGTCGATGCAGGCGATGTGGGACGTGATCCACCCGAGCGCGGCGTCCGCGCGCAAGGCACCGATGGCCGCCGCCAAGATCGCGGGGTTGCAACAGGCGGCCAAGCTCGCCCGCTACGACGTGCGCCAGACCAACAGCCCGGACAGTCCTTATGTGGCCGACGATTCCTACGCCGCGGTGAACTGCATCGACAAGCCGTTCAACCACCGGCTGAACGAGGTGCCCGGGATCGCCGACGAGTGGGAGCGGCAGCTGCCGACGTTCGGCCGCTACCTGGCCTGGGGCGACCCGGCGGTGTGCGCGGCGTGGCCGCTGCGCCAGCCGGACGCGTACCGGGGGCCGTGGCACGCCCGCACGCCGAACCCGATCATGGTGGTCGGCAACTACTACGACCCGGCGACGCAGTACGAGTTCTCCCGCCGCATGGCGAGCCAGCTCGGCAACGCGTTCCTGGTCAGCGTGGACTCGTTCGGCCACTGCATCCTGGGTGACAGCTCGTGCGCGGACAAGATCGCCGCGCGCTATCTGATCGATCTCCAGGTACCGGGGCCGGGCACGGTGTGCCACCCCGACGTGCAGCCGTTCCCGTTCGTCCCAAGTGGACAGGCCACCAGGGAGCACTGACGGGCTTGCACTACCCAGGCGTGTCTTTAGCCACGCTAACGGGTTCAGCGGGCTCGACCCGTTCGGCTTGCTAACGGGTTCAGCGGGCTCGACCCGCTGTAGTGCTAGCGCGGCGGCATGAGTCGCTCCGCCGCCGCGCGGAACTCCGGGCTCAACGGCGCCGAGCGGCGCGTGTGCGGGTCGATCTTGACCTGCGTGCGCGCCGCCTCGGCGTGCAGCACGGAATGATCGGCGGACAGCACCCGCGCGCCGTAGCGGATGCTGGTGCGGCCGAGGTGCTCGACCCACAGGTGCACCTCGAGGTCGTCCATCGTGGAGATCGGCGTGTGGTAGCTGATCGTGACCTCGCGGACGGCGAGCATCTGGTCATTCGGGAAGATCGAGGTGGCGGGGTTGAACGTCCAGCCCTGGCTCAGCCAGTACGTGGACAGCGCCCGCTCGACCAGCACGCCGTACCGGGCGTTGTGCACGATGCCCATCGCGTCGAGGTCGTCGAAGTGCACTTGAACCCGTTGCAGGGTCCCGAATTCGACGGTCGTGGTCACTGTTCCTCCGGGAGGATCGATGGATCGGTGGCGAGCTCGCGCAGCCGGTGCAGCACGGCGAGCCGGGATCGGGTGTAGGCGGAGTCGTCGTCGACCAGGCGGGAGTGCGCGATCACGCATTGGCCGAGCGCCTCGATCTCGAAGGCGAGTTGCTCGGGATCGGTGTCGGCGCGCAGTTCGCCCAGTTCGACGGCCTTCGCGGCGAGCGAGGCGATGAACGCCAGCCAGTCGCTCTTCGCCTCGGCGATGCGGGTGTTGACCGGCCCCGGCTTGTCGTCGAAGTCGGCCTGCACGGCGTGGAAGAAGCAGCCGCCGGGCAGGATCTCGCTGGCGTAGAAGGAAAGCCGCGCCTCGTGCAGGGCAAACAGCCGGCGCACGCCGCGCGGCGCGCGCACCGCTGGGCGGGAGATCAGGTCGGTCCACTGCGCACGGGCATGGTCGATCGCGGCGAGCTGCAGCGCCTCCTTGTCCGGCCAGTGGCTGAACAGGCCGGACTTGCTCACGCCGAGACTGTCGGCGAGCTGGCCGAGTGACAGGCCGGCCAGCCCGTCGACCGACGCGCGGGCGATCGCGGCGTCCAGCACCACCTCGCGGGTGCGCCGCCCTCGGGCCAGCCGCCCGTCGGTTCGTTCCGTTCGCACGCCATCCACAGTACACAACAATACGACCGACCGGTCGTACTTTTTGTACCGCCGGCGCGACCAGGGGTGGTTATGGGTTGTCGGCTGCGGCCGCGGACGGTTGGCAGCACGTGCCCGGCCCGGCCGGCCTCGGCGGCTGGGTGGAGGTGCTCGGCGGGACCGCCGTCAACAACACCCAGTCGTGGATGTTCGGCTCGGTGGGGAGCGCTGGGACACCCCTCACTACCCGCTGATCGCCCGATGGGATGGTTCGACCTGGCGCCGCGACCCACTGCCCGGGATCACCTGGGAAGGCAACGTGCGCTCGCTCGCGTCGGTGTCGCCGACCCAGGCCTGGGCGGTCAGCGACGACGGCGACTACGACGCGCCCAGTCACCTGTTGCGCTGGGACGGCAGGACGTGGACGGAGGTGGCCCGCCCGCCGGGCATGGCGTACCCGTCCGACGTGGTGGCCGGCGGCGGAGAGTTGTGGCTGTCCGGTCAGCGGGGCGACGACCGGGTGCTGCTGCGCCGCGACGGCGAAACCTGGCGCGACATTCCGGCGCCGCCCCTCGGGCTCGACGGGATCCGTGTCCATGGGCCGAACAACGTGTGGGTGTCCGGGACGACCGACCAGGGCGTGACGGCGGCACACTGGAACGGCACGACCTGGCGGGCGTTGCCATCCACGGGCGTCCCCGGATCGTGGGCGCACGACGTGCTCGCAGTGTCACCGACCGAGGTCTGGATCGGTGGCATGGGCAAGTACTTCTGGCCACCGCCGCCGGGCACGCCGAGGCCGCCGCTGCTGGCGAAGTGGGACGGTCAGCACTGGAACCACGTCGCCGTCCCGCCGGACTTTGGTTCGGTGATCTCGTTGGCGCCCAACGCATCCGGTGGTCTCGGCTGGGCTGGCATGTTCTACCCGCAGAGCCGTGACCCGAACGACGGGTCGAAGTTGATCCCGGACGACGGCCTACTGCGCTGGGACGGCGCCAAGCTGATCAAGTACGCCGAGCCGACCGTGCCGGGGGAGTCGCGGTCGTACTGGTTCCGGCTGTCGACCGTGCCGGGCACGGCGACGGTGTGGTCGTTCGGGGATGCCGGCTACGAGCCGATCGTGCCGCGCATCCTGCGCTACGGCTGAGGGATCGCGGCGAACAGGCGCGTGTCGAGATCCTCCAGGTAGCGCCGGCCGTAGGTGCCGTCCTCCAGGCCGTGTACCAGCTGCGCTGGCAGGTCCTGGGTGATCCTCGGTGAGCGGGACGCGGCGCCCAGCGCGATCGTTGCCACGGTGTCCACATCGCCGGTGAACGCCACGGACCTGTGCAGGATCTCGGCGAGCCCGCCGCCGGCCGCGATCGCGGTGAGCGCGGCGCGCGTGCTCATCGCGCCCTGTGCGCCGACCTTGCCGTGCCACGGCTCGGCCCACGCAGTCGTGTGGAGCTGATCATCGATCCAGTGGCCGATCTCGCCGACCGGCCCGAGATCGAAGTGGCAGTAGTGCACCGCCAGCGCGGCGGCCCGCGCGGACTCGACGCCGCCGGGTGTGTCGTGGGTGATGCGCGCCTGGACGCAGGCGTGTTCCAGGACGGCGGAAACCGTTGGCAGCAAACCGATCGGGCCGGCGCGCATGGCCGCGCCGCTCTTGTCGCTGTGCGGCCGGATGCGGTCGAGCAGGTCGGCGCCGTCGGTGACCTCGGTGAGCAGGCGCTGGAACCCGCTCGCGTATCCGGCGCGCCGGTCGCGGTGGTAGGTGGCGACGAAGGCGTCGGCGAGCACGTCGCGTGTCCACGGCTTGCCGGACACCAGGACCTCCGCGATCGCGATGGTCATCTGGGTGTCGTCGGTGTAGGAGCCGTACTCGAGGTCGGTGTGGCGCGGATGCTGGACGTAGGAGGAGAGATCGTTGTGTGCCGCGACGAACTCGGGCGAGGCGTACTCGAAGCCGCCGCCGTACGCGTCACCGACCGCCAGTTCGACCAGCATACTCAGTGGATCATGTTGTGCTGCAACGACTTCCAGGCTGGGTCACTGAACACGAGCGCGCGGCCGCCCCGGTTCTTGGAGTCGCGCACCCCGATGGAGTCGGCCACGAAAGCGACCTCGACGCAGGTGTCTTCTTCATGGGTGCCGCTGTAGCTGCTCTTCCGCCAGATCGCGCTGCTGAACACTCACGTACCGCCTTGTCATGCCGAGTACAGCTCCTCGGCCAGGCGCTCGACGAACGCTATTGAGTCCTCTGGGCTCAGTGCCATCGACCGCACCTGGTCGAACGTCACTGTAGTCTCCTGCACCTCTTCTGGTTTCTCGACATGCATTCCGCCGCGCTGGTGTGGCACGTACACCACGTCCGGGTCCTCGTCCTCCGGAAAGCGCAGGATCGTGAACGGGCCATCCATGCCGGGATGCTGCCCAGCGGAGTTGGGCACGATCTGCATCGTGACGGTGCTCAACGTGGCTCGTTCCGCCAGGTAGCGGAGCTGGTCCCGCATGACCTCCCGGCCGCCGATGGACTTGCGCAGCGCCGATTCGTCGATCAAGGCGATCAGCTCGAGTGGGTCTTCCAGGTCGGTGAGACGACGTTGGCGATGCAGCCGAAGACCGATGTCCTTCTCCAACTGCTCCGCGCTTCGACGCTGCCCGCCGGCAAAGCTCGCGCGCATGTATGCCTCGGTCTGCAGGAGCCCGGTGACATAGAGCAGCGTCAGTTCTCGCGTCTGGTCCGCATCACTCTCGAACCCGACGAAGCCGCCACCGCGAACGCCGTACCGAACCCACCAGCCGGGCTTGGCGGCGCCGATGGCCAGATCGATGAGCTTCTCGTCCCACACGTCGTACAAGTCCATAGCGGACTTGACGAGGTGCACGTCGGCAGCCACGTCACCCTTCTCGATGCGGGTGATCGTGCTCTTGTGCTTGATCAGCTTCTTGGCGGCTTGCGCTCGGGTGATGTTCGCTGCTTCGCGTAGATGCCTCAACCTCCTGCCGAGCTGGCGTTTGAGCAGCGTCGGGCCGGCTCCGGTCCCCACAGTTGTCACCTCCGGTGCACGAATGGCTACAAGTATGCGGTGTGCTGTCGGCGATGTGGAATTGCATACGGCGCGCGCGGTCCGCTCCCGACGCGCTGTGAGGCGCATGTGGACACTTGTACGACGTGAAGAAAGACGGTCGCGACGAACGCGCTGCTTTGCTTGCTGTCAAAGCGAATCTGAACAACGGCTGGGTGCGGTTCGCACGCCGTTGGGTGATCGTCGCGGACGACGTCCACGGGAACGGCCGGTGCACGGTTCTGTTCGATCTGACCATGGACCGACATCACCTGATCGTGCATCCTGCGGCCGTCGACACCTACTCGGTGGCGCTCGATCATGGTGCGGTGGCCGCCCTCGCCACGGCGGCGGAGGAGGGGGAGGAGTGCCGCGTGCCCGTCGTGCACCACCTGCACGGCCCGCGCGAACTGCGGCTGGCACCTTCGGTCCGCAATGCCCTGGTGCTGTCCGAGAAGCTGCCCGGCGGGGTGATCGTCCAGGCCGTCTTTCGCGGCGAGCGCATCCTGGAACTCGTCGACACCCTCGCCGAAGCGCGGGATAGCGTGCGCTGAGCGCTGATACGGTGCCCGCCGTGCGAAATGGGGAGCGCCGGTGGCCTGTGCACTCTGTGGGGGCTCGTCGGCGGCCGGCGGCGGTTCAGCGTTCGGGTACGCGGGTGGGCGACCTTCGGAGCGTTCTGGGTCGGCGGCACGGTCACGGTGTTCGCGTTCGTCTACACGACCGATCGGCCGTCGCCATGGCTGGCGGCACTCGCGTTCTGGATCCTCGGCCCGCTGTCGCTCGGCCATGCGGGCCTCAGTGCGTACCGGTTGATCTCCGGGCGGCACTCGGTCCGACCACCGTCGCGCCCAGGTCGGTGACGCGGGCGCGGAGTCCGCGATCGGCGGTCACCACGACGCACGGCTCGCCGGCGGCGCGCACCAGCTCGACGATCGTGTCGTCGCCTTCTCCTTGTGCCGCAACGGTTTCCACGTCGTCCGAGCCGTGAACTCCGCGAGCCGCGCCTTCGACCACCATGACGATCCGCCACGGCTTCGGCACCTCGGGAAGCCGTAGGTCCCCAGGCAGCCGGTCGCGCAGGCGTGCGGTGGCGCCGGCCCGGTCGCGCCACCAGCCGTCCGGCACCGAGCCGACGACGTTCGCCGCGTCCACGATCACCAGCGTCACACCGATGACTTTAGGCGGGCCGGGCTGTCTACACATCGAGACGACATCGAGGAGAGGACGGAATATGGGACACCCGGTCGTGCACTTCGAGATCATCGGCCACGACCCCGCCGGGCTGCGCGGCTACTACGGCGACCTGTTCGGCTGGGAGTTCGACACCAGCGGGGCGGTGGCCGAGGAGGTCTCCGAGCCGAACGACTACGGGTTCGTGGACCACGAGAAATCCACCGGTGGCGTCGGCATTCCCGGGGGAGTGGCGGGCGGCGCCGGCTACGGGCCACGGTCGCTGTTCTACGTCGGCGTGCCCAGCGTGTCCGAGGCGTTGAGCAAGGCGGAAAGCCTCGGCGGGACACGCGTCATGGGCCCGGCGAAGGCGCCGTCCGGGCTTGTCGTCGCGCATTTCACCGATCCCGAAGGAAACCTGATCGGGCTCGCGGGTGGCGAGTAGTTCGGGCAGCACGAATTGCTCCGTCCGCGGTGAGACGGAGCAATTCGTGAGGGTGTGATCAGCCGGGCTGGTGCTTCCGAATGAAGACGAACTGTCCGGGATGCGTGCCCATCCAGATGCCGATACTCAACGGGATCGTCTCATTGGTGTCGTACATCGGGAAAAGGTTTCCGTTGAACGTGACGACGGCGCGCTGCAGCCGCCACCGATCGTCCCTGTTCTGTGGCTCGAACCGCAGGTACACCGGGAACAGGTCGGCATACTCCACCTGTAGCCGCTGCTCACGCGGGTCGTTGATGTCGGCGTTGTTGACGTTCGCGCCGGAGCCGAAGACGTACTTGTTCGACGATCCCTTCTCGTAGTCGTCGCCCGACGTGTCGGCGAAGAATTCACGGCCGCAGATGCCGAGGTAGACGTCACCGTCCGTGCCGGCGTCGTCCAGTTCGCCGGTCTCCAAGTTTAACTCGATACTGGTGATGTCCGTCATTGATTCACTCCCCAGTTCGTGCGCGGGAATCGCTGTGATTGCCCGTCGACAGGGGATACGTGTGGTGGCGCCTTTCGGTTCAATCGAATTTCGAGGAGTCCGCTGATCCGGTGTCGGGCTTGTCCTTCTCGTGGGCGATCAGCGTGTCCAGAAGCGTGACGATCTGCTGCTGCCCGGCCGCCGTGGCGTCGAGCTTGCCGCGCATCTCCGCGAAGCCCTGGTCCACCTGACCGAACCGTACTTCGACATCTCGACGAAAGTCGGTCATGTCTTCACGCATCGCGTTGAAGCTCGCGGTGGTGGCCTTCCGGAAGTCGCGGATCTCCGTGCGGATCTCCGCGACATCGCGGTCGGCGCCGCCGGCGAGCACGCGTGCTGCCGCCGCGTCGTGCTGCGACGTGCGCACCTGCTTGGACAACTCGTCCACCTTGTCTTCGAGCGCGGTGACGCGCGGCTCGAGATCCTTTGACTTCGCCATGCGGCTACCTTACCGGAGGTGCGCCAGGCCGGTCGAACATATGTTCGACGATCACCCGATGGAGTGGTTTCGCCACATTCACGGTTCGGGGAACTGCCCCCTTTCAACGTATATCGCTTGCGGTAGGGCTCGGGGGTGCCGCACAATCGGCCGCCGATGCCAGGATCTGTGGAAATCCGGAATCAGCGAGCCGAATGGGTGGTTCATGTTCGATGTGATCATTGCCGGGTGCGGGCCGACAGGGGCGATGCTGGCCGCCGAACTGCGGCTGCACGATGTG
Source organism: Herbihabitans rhizosphaerae (assembly GCF_004216555.1). Taxonomy (GTDB): domain Bacteria; phylum Actinomycetota; class Actinomycetes; order Mycobacteriales; family Pseudonocardiaceae; genus Herbihabitans; species Herbihabitans rhizosphaerae. The sequence continues at coordinate 242,765 of NZ_SGWQ01000002.1, forward strand.
CGGGTACTCGTTCTGGAGAAGGAACCCGAGCCTGTGTCGTCGTTCGTTCGCATTGTGAGTCTGCATATTCGCAGTATCGAGCTGATGGCGATGCGCGGACTGCTGGGTCGTTTTCTCGAACGCGGAAGGCAGCGTCCGGTCGGCGGTATCTTCGCCGCCATCCCCAAGCCCGCGCCGGAGGGCCTGGATTCCGCGTACACCTACTTGCTTGGCATCCCGCAGCCGGTCATCGATCGTCTGCTCGAAGAACACGCGATCGAACTGGGCGCGCAGGTCCGGCGCGGTCGCGCGGTGGCCGGTTTCGAGCAGGACGACCAGGGTGTGACCGTCGAGCTGGCCGACGGCGAACGGCTACGGTCGCGTTACCTCGTCGGCTGTGACGGCGCGCGCAGTACGGTGCGCAAGCTGCTCGGTGTCGGCTTCCCTGGCGAGCCCTCGCGGAACGACACGCTGATGGGTGAAATGGAAATGAGTGTGCCGCAGGAGGAGATCGCCGCCAAGGTGACCGAAATCCGCGAGACACATCAGCAATTCTTGCTCCGGCCCTTCGGCGAAGGGGTCTACAGCGTCGTGGTCCCCGCCGCGGGAGTCAGCGACCGCGCGGAGCAGCCCACCCTCGAGGATTTCAGGCAACAGTTGCGCGCCATCGCCGGAACCGATTTCGGCGCGCATTCCCCGCGCTGGTTGTCCCGTTTCGGCGATGCCACCCGGCTGGCCGAACGTTATCGGGTCGGGCGGGTGCTGCTGGCCGGCGACGCGGCGCACATTCACCCGCCCGCCGGCGGTCAGGGCCTCAACCTGGGCGTTCAGGACGCATTCAACCTCGGCTGGAAACTGGCCGCACAGATCTGCGGCTGGGCGCCGGAAACACTGCTGGACACCTACCAGACCGAACGTCATCCGGTCGCCGAAGACGTACTGAACAACACCCGTGCCCAAGTGGCACTGGGGTCCACCGAACCGGGCCCGCAGGCCGTGCGCAGGCTGCTCACCGAACTGATGGACTTCGACGAGGTGAACCGACACCTGATCGAGAAGATCACCGCGATCGGCATCCGCTACGACTTCGGCGAAGGCCCCGATCTGCTCGGCCGCCGCCTGCGCGACATCGACCTGAAACAGGGCCACCTCTACGACCGACTACATCAGGGCCGCGGCCTGGTACTCGACCGCACCGAACGTCTGACCGTCGAGGGCTGGTCGGACCGAGTCGATTATCTCGCGGATCCCGTTGCGGCACTGGATGTTCCGGCCGTCCTGCTGCGCCCCGACGGATACGTCGCCTGGATCGGCGAGCACCAGCAGGACCTGAACGACCACCTCACCCGCTGGTTCGGCACGCCCGCCAACTGAGCGCGGGTCAGGCGTCGGTGACCCAGTCCATGTGTGCGATCCAGTGGTCGAGCAGTGCCCGATCCCCGTGGATTTCCAGCGTAGGAGCCGCATCCAGCGGGCGACGCCGGCTGAGCACGAGCAGTAGTTCGGCGGCTGGGCCTCGCACCGCGACGTCCGCCTTGGTGTGCGCGCGTTCCAGGACGACCATGTCCGGTTCCCGGCGTGCCAGCCACTCCCCGGGCGCGTCGGTCGCGTGGAAATGCAGGGTCTGGCCGCCGCCGCGCATCGCATCGGCGAAGTCCGGCCTGTTCTCCCAGTAGCCGCGTGACGTCATCGTGTCCAGCCAGTCCTCGATGGCCCCGACGGCGTGTTCCGGCGCCAGCTCGTACCGCACGCCGAGCGCCGCGGCCGCGTCCGCGCGATGCACGCAAACCTCGCCGAACAGCCGACGTGACCAGAACGGCACGCCCGCCGCGGCGCCGGACGGATCCCACACCGGCGTGTCATCGGCGACCGATTCGAACGCCTGCTTCGCCTCGGCCGCGGTGCCGGTCAGCCACGCGCCCCACTGGGCCGAATCGGTCGGAGCCGGAACGTAGCCGGCGAACGCGCTGCTCGGCTCGGTCATCCGCTCACCCACGAGCATCGCCACCATGCGCTGTGTCGCGCCGACATGGTCGACAAGATCGGCCAGTGTCCACTTTGGACATGTCGGCGCCGGGGTCGCCGCATCCCCGCCGTTCACCCAATCGGCCAACGTGCTCGTCTGTTCCACAACAGCGTTCAGATACGTGGACGTGTCCATCGCTGTGCCTCCATCCCTGATCTCACTGGACCACGTCGTAGACCAGCTTCTGGATTCCGTTGGCGTAGGACTCGCTCTCCACGAGCCTGAGGTTCTGCTTGTCCTTGTCCGTGGCACTGAACATCCGCTTGCCGGCGCCGAGCAGGACGGGGAAGACCAGCAGGTGGTAGCGGTCGATCAGGCCGGCGTCGGACAGGTTTCGGTTCAGCGTCGCGCTGCCGTGGATGCTGATCGGCCCGCCCTCGGTCTCCTTGAGCGCGGCGACGTCGTCCAGTGAACGAAGAATAGTGATCTCGCCCCAGTTGGACACCAGATCGCTGTCCCGCAGCGTGGTCGACACGACGTACTTCGGCATCGCGTTGTACCCGGAGAACTCCTCGGTCATGCTCGGCCACACCTGCGAGAACGCGTCGTAGCTGACCCGGCCCAGCAGCATCGCAGTGGCCTCCTCCTGCTCGCGGCCCTTGATCTCGTAGGCGGCCGGGTCGAACTCGATGTCCTTGAAGGTCCAGCCGGTGCTGCGGTAGCCGGGCTCTCCGCCGGGTGCCTCGACGACGCCGTCCAGCGAAACGAAGGCAGTGGCGATCAGTGTGCGCATGGTTGCTCCTCGGGTCGGTCTTACCTGGTTTCACCAGTGCGTCGAACGGCGATCGTCGAATACGACACCTCACGCCGAGAAGTTTCGCCACCTGCTGTTCGCGGGGCTGGAGTGGGACTTTAGCGGGCTAAAGTACGCACGGGAGGCCGATCGCACGGGAGGAACCGGGCAAGTCGGGCACCTGGAGCGTAATAACCCAGCAGAACGTGCGTACTGGATGAACCGGCACGACGTCCCGACGCGCCGAAGGGGCTCCGTCCACAGTGGACGGAGCCCCTTCGTGACGCTCGATCAGGAGCGGAGCATCTTGCGCAGCACGTACTGCATGATGCCGCCGTTGCGGTAGTAGTCCGCCTCGCCCGGGGTGTCGATGCGCACCACGGCGTCGAACTCCACGGTGTCGCCATTCTCCTTGCTGGCCTTGACCCTCACCGTGCGCGGGATCTCGTCGCTCTCGTTGAACGCGGTGATCCCGGTGACGTCGAAGACCTCGGTGCCGTCCAGGCCCAGCGACGACGTCGACTGCCCCTCCGGGAACTGCAGCGGCAGCACGCCCATGCCGATCAGGTTCGACCGGTGGATGCGCTCGAACGACTCGGTGATCACCGCGCGCACGCCCAGCAGCCGGGTGCCCTTGGCGGCCCAGTCACGCGACGAGCCGGAGCCGTACTCCTTGCCGCCGAGCACCACCAGCGGGGTGCCCTCGGCCGCGTAGTTCTGCGCCGCGTCGTAGATGAACGCCTGCTCGCCGCCCTTGGTGAAGTCGCGGGTATAGCCGCCCTGCACGTCGTCCAGCAGCAGGTTGCGCAGCCGGATGTTGGCGAACGTGCCGCGGATCATCACCTCGTGGTTGCCGCGCCGCGAGCCGTAGGAGTTGAAGTCCCTGCGCTCCACGCCGTGCTCGGTGAGGTACTGCCCGGCCGGCGAGTCCTGCTTGATCGCGCCGGCGGGGGAGATGTGGTCGGTGGTGACCGAATCCCCAAGCAGGGCAAGGACTTTCGCGCCGGAGACGTCCTCGACCGGAGCCGGATCGGCGGCCATGCCCTCGAAGTACGGAGGCTTGCGCACGTAGGTCGACTCGCCGTCCCACTCGAAGATCTTGCCCTCCGGGGTGGGCAGCGAGGTCCAGCGCTCGTCGCCGGCGAACACGTCGGAGTAGGACTGCGCGAACGCCTCGGCCGACATCGCCGAGGCGATCACGTCCGCGATCTCCTGCGGCGACGGCCAGATGTCGTCGAGGTAGACCGGCTTGCCGTCAGACCCGGTGCCCAGCGGCTCGGTGGTGATGTCCTTGTCCATCGAGCCGGCCAGCGCGTAGGCGACCACCAGCGGCGGCGAGGCCAGGTAGTTCATCTTCACGTCCGGGTTGATCCGGCCCTCGAAGTTCCGGTTGCCGGACAGCACCGACACCACCGCGAGGTCGGCCTCCTGCACGCCGGCGGAGATCTCGTCCTGCAGCGGGCCGGAGTTGCCGATGCACGTGGTGCAGCCGTAGCCGACCAGGTTGAAGCCGAGCTTTTCCAGGTACGGCAACAAACCCGAGCGCTCGTAGTAGTCCATGACCACCTTCGAGCCGGGCGCCAGCGTGGTCTTCACCCACGGCTTGCGCTCCAGCCCGCGCTCGACCGCCTTCTTGGCCAGCAGCGCCGCGCCGATCATCACCGACGGGTTGGACGTGTTGGTACAACTGGTGATCGCGGCGATGGCGACCGCGCCGTGGTCCAGGTCGAAGGTGTTGCCGTCCAGGGTGACCGTGGTCGGCTTACTCGGCCGGCCCTCGGACCCCTCGGCCGCCGTGTGGTAGTCGAACGGCTGGCCGGAGTCGCCGTTGCCGGACGCGGCGTGCGCGGGGGAGTCGCTCGCCGGGAACGACTCGTCCGACGCTTCGTCCACAGTGGACAGTGCGGGGCTGTCCTCGTGAGACACGTAGTTTCCCAGCACGCCACGGAAAGCGGGCTTCGCGTCGGACAGCGCGATGCGGTCCTGCGGGCGCTTCGGGCCGGCGATCGACGGCACCACGGTGGCCAGGTCCAGCTCCAGCGACTCGGAGTAGACCGGCTCGATGGCCGGGTCGTGCCACAGGCCCTGCTGCTTGGCGTACGCCTCGACCAGCGCCACCTGCTCGGCGGAGCGGCCGGTGAACTTGAGGTACTCGATGGTCTCGCCGTCGACCGGGAAGATCGCCGCGGTGGAGCCGAACTCGGGGCTCATGTTGCCGATCGTGGCGCGGTTGGCCAGCGGCACCGCGGGCACGCCGGAGCCGTAGAACTCCACGAACTTGCCGACCACGCCCTGCTTGCGCAGCATCTCGGTGATCGTCAGCACCAGGTCGGTGGCGGTGGCGCCGGCGGGCAGCTCGCCGTGCAGCTTGAAGCCGACCACCTTCGGGATCAGCATCGACACCGGCTGGCCGAGCATGGCCGCCTCCGCCTCGATGCCGCCGACGCCCCAGCCGAGCACGCCGAGGCCGTTGACCATCGTGGTGTGCGAGTCGGTGCCGACCAGCGTGTCCGGGTAGGCATGGCCGTTGCGGGTCATCACGACGCGGGCCAGGTGCTCGATGTTGACCTGGTGCACGATGCCGGTGCCCGGCGGGACGACCACGAACTCGTCGAACGCGGTCTGGCCCCAGCGCAGGAACTGGTAGCGCTCCTTGTTGCGCTCGTACTCCAGGTCCACGTTGCGCTCGAAGGCGTCCGGGCGGCCGAAGATGTCGGCGATCACCGAGTGGTCGATCACCAGCTCGGCCGGCGCGAGCGGGTTGACCTTCTCCGGGTCGCCGCCCAGCTCGGTCACCGCCTCGCGCATGGTGGCCAGGTCGACGATGCACGGCACGCCGGTGAAGTCCTGCATGACCACGCGGCCCGGGGTGAACTGGATCTCCACGGACGGGTCGGCGGTCGGATCCCAGCCAGCCAGCGCGCGCACGTGGTCGGCGGTGATGTTCACGCCGTCCTCGGTGCGCAGCAGGTTTTCCAGAAGGATCTTCAGGCTGTAGGGCAGGCGCTCGGCCCCGTCGACGCGATCAAGGCGGAACACCTCGTAGGAGGCATCGCCGACGGTCAGCGTGTCGCGGGCGCCGAAGCTGTCCTTGCTTGCTGGTGCGGTCACGGGCAACTCCTGTGGCGGCAAGATCAGTTCGGTACTTCTGTCAGCTCGGGACGAGTCTGGCGTACCCGCCTGGGATCCGCAGAAACGCCCCGTGCGAGTCAAACAGTACGCTTGTCCTGTTTGCTTAGCCAGGGTGGGGTCGTGTGCGTCACTTTCGACTGGGACGGGGTTGGTTCACCCAATCGTGGCTAAGGTGTCGCGCGTGATCGTCATGGAGGCCGTCCGCAAACGGTTCGTCGGTGGACCTGTCGTGCTGGACGGCGTCAACCTGACGGTCGCTGCCGGCGAGGTCACCGTGCTCACCGGGAGCAACGGCTCCGGCAAGTCGACGTTGTTGCAGATCGTGGCCGGTCTGCTGCGGCCGACGTCCGGCCGGGTGAGCGGCGTGCCGAGCCGGGTCGGCTACCTGCCGGAGCGGTTCCCGGGCGGCGTGCGGCTGTCCGCGTCGGCGTATCTGAGACACATGGCCGCGATCAGGGGCGAGTCGGCCGGACGCGCGCGGACCGTGCTCGCCCGGCTCGACTTCTCCGACGAGATCGACGTGCCGATCTCCGTGCTGTCCAAGGGAAACGCGCAGAAGGTCGCCTTGGCCCAGGCACTCGGGTCGGAGAGCGCCGCGCTCGTGCTCGACGAGCCGTGGTCCGGGTTGGACCCGTCGGCCGCGCAGACAATGAGCACGCTGCTGTCCGAACGCGCCCAGGCCGGAAGCGCCGTACTGGTGACCGACCACAGCGGGCATTCCACCGAGGTCGCGCCGGTCCGGCCGCTGCGCGTGCACGAGGGCAAGGTCGGCAACAGTGAACTGGAGCCGACCAAGTTCGTGGACGTCATGCTGTGGTGCTCCCCGGACCTGGACGACGATCTGTCCACTGTGGACGGTGTGATCGGCTCGCGGCGGGATGGTGAGCTGCTGTACCTGCGCGCCGAGCCGGAGCACAGCGACGCACTGCTCGCCGAGGCGCTCGGCAGGGGCGCGTCGGTGTGGGCTGTGCAGACCTTGGAGGGCTGGACGTGATCGCGCTCGCCCGCTACCTCGGCGCCGACGTGCTGCGCTCGCAGCGGTACCTGCCGCCCGCGCTGCTGCAGCTCGCGGTGCTCGCCGTGCTGCACACCGGCAACCCCGATCCGGCGCTGCCGTCGTACTCGATCACCTCGATCGCGCTGTACCCGGTCGGCGCGTGGCTCGCCGTGGTGTGCGCCAACGCCGAGGACGACACGCTGCGCACGATCACCGTGACGGCCGCCGGCGGGCGCAGGCGGGTGGCGGTCGGGGTGGCCCTGGTCGCCGGGTTCGCCGTGCTCGTGCTCGCGCTGGTGTGCTCGGTGCTGCCGGCGGTGCGGCGGTGGCACGGTTGGACGGAGATGCTGATCGGGCTGACCGCGCACGTCGAGTGCGGGCTGGCCGGTGTCGCGGTCGGGCTGGTGTGCGCGCGGCCGGTGATCAACCGGCTCGGCTGGACGGCGGTCGCGGTGCTCGCCGTGGTGCTGCTGACCTTCGCCGCGCGCAAGATCCCGCCGGTCGGCATGGTGGTCTGGCAGCTTTCCGAGGCGGACAAGGGCGTGCCGGACGGCACCTTCGCCGTGCTCGCCGGCTGCGGTGCGGTGGCCGCTGTGCTCGTCGCGGCGGCGGTGTGGATCACCGCGACGGTCGGCGACAGACGCGGAATCTGACGGGAGATCACGGTGATCCATCACGTTCAGGTCTCCGCACCGGCCGGTGCGGAAGCCGAGCTGCGGGCGTTCTACGCGGGTGTGCTCGGCTGGCCGGAGCTGACCAAGCCGCCGGTACTCGCGGCACGGGGCGGCTGCTGGTTCCGGGTGCCCGGTCGCGGTGGGCCGGACGGCGAGCTGCACGTTGGGGTGGAGAAGGACTTCCGCCCGGCGCTCAAGGCACACCCGGCGTTCGTGGTCGACGTGGACGCCACGGCTGCCGCGCTCACAGCCGCAGGGCACGACGTGCGGTGGGCCGATCCGGACGAGATTCCCGGGCGCAGGCGGTTCTTCACCGACGACGCGGTCGGCAACCGGTTGGAATTCCTCGACGGTTAGAAGGGCGGGGGATCGGGGTCGGCGATGGGTTCTGCGTGGACTGTGGTTTCGTGTCCGAGTGGGCTTGTGGTGATGACGGTGTCGGGTTGGGGTTGTTCGACGTGCCAGCCGGGTTGTTCTTTACACAGGTTGTGTCGTTCGCAGCGTGGGTTGAGGTTGCACAGGCAGGTGTCACCGAGGTCGGCGTGCCGAACGGTGTGGTCAATTTCGCAGCGTGTGGCAGGTCGGGTGCATCCGGGGTGGGTAAATCGCGGATGTCGCAAGCGGACGTTTTCCGCCATCGCCGCCGGCGGATATCGTTTCCTGCCGACATCGGTGATCATTCCAGTGGTCGGATCGTGAAGTATTCGCCGCCATGTGCTATTCGGGTCGGCCGCGAGTTCGCGTGCGACTTGCGGGGAAGTGAATCGACGCCGACCAGTTCGCCGGGCTTGTCATCGATACCCAGCAGTGTGGTGTGGGGGACGGTGACCCAGATGATGGTTTTGATGTGCGACTGGTTCTCGCCATTCAGGTTATCGATGGCGGCGTCGAACTGCTTCTGGTCCAACGTGCGCCCGTCACGCTGACGCCGGGCTTCCTGGTCGATGCGCACGTACGCCGGGTACAGCAGTTCGACTGGTCCTCGGATCCCGAGGAAGGCTTCGCCGTCGTCACCGACGTTGAAGGTCACACACCGATCCTGGCGACGCGCCAACCTGCGCTGTTCGACCCCGTTCGGGTCGATCTTCTTGACCCACCGGTTGGCCTTGGCCCGAACGTTCTTGTAGAAGCGTGGCGCGTTGGTGAGCACGCCAGTCTCGACCTGCTGGGCCTGTTCGACGGACAGCGGTCGGCAAACCTCGTAGATGGCGCGCGCTTTGGCCCAGTCGATGTCACCGCGCTCCAACGCGGCCAACGTCTCCGGTTGCCGGGTTGCCATGCCTTCGGAGATCGCCAACCTGCGCGAGGCCTGTCCGGGCGACAGGTCCAGATATTCGCCAACTTCTTCGGGCACGTACTTGCCGACGCCTCGCGCGGCGCGCATCTGCCCGTACTGGGCGATCAACCGCACCTCACGCGCCTCAAGCGCGGCTTTATCTTTCTGGAGAATCTCCAACTCCGCGAGAATGCTGGCTTCGTCGGCGTCAAATGGTCCATCCGCCCAATCAAACTCAGGCTCGCCAAACACCTTGGGCGCGACCGAAAGAACCGCGTCCCAAGACATCTCCTCACCTATTATCAACACACCACAATTCTACCGGACTGTCCACGAAAATGGCGCCCCCCCATTCCGGTGGCAAGCCGGTCGCCCTGACACGCCAACGTAGTCAAACCACAAAAGGGCGACCGGCGCGGCAGCCAAAACGAACGCCGACGCACCCATGAGAACCGATCACCTCGACGCCCGAACACCCCATGAGGCACCATCAACCCGTCGATCACCCCAAGGAGAGGACGGGCAAGATGCGAGTCCCACTGACCGTCAACGACTTCCTGGCCAGAGCCGAGCAGGGCTACGCGACCAGCCCGGCGGTGGTGGACGAGCCGAACCAGCCCGCGACCGCCGTGCCCACCACGACCTACGGCGAGGTCAGCAGACGAGTGCGCGCCTGGCAAGCCGGCCTGGACGCGTTGAACGTCGGCGAGGGCGAGCGCGTCGCCGTGGTCAGCCACAACTCGGCGCGGCTGTTCGAGCTGCTGCACGCCGTCCCGGCCAGCGGGCGGATCTGCGTGCCGGTCAACTTCCGGCTCAAGCCGGACGAAGTGCGCTACATCGTCGAGCACAGCGGCGCGTCCGTGCTGCTGGTCGACCCCGAGCTGGACGAAGCACTGTCCACTGTGGACGCTCCGACCCGGATGGTGCTCGGTGAGGCCACCGAGACCCAGCTGATGCGGTTCGACACCGAGCCGCGCCCCTGGTCGGCGCCGGACGAGGACGCCACTGCGACGATCAACTACACCTCCGGCACCACCGCGCGCCCCAAGGGCGTGCAGCTGACCCACCGCAACATCTGGATCAACGCGGTCACCTTCGCCATGCACGTGCGCGCCTGGGAGCGCGACGTCTACATGCACACGCTGCCGATGTTCCACTGCAACGGCTGGGGCATGCCGTACGGGCTGGCCGGGCTCGGGCTCAAGCAGGTCGTCATCCGCAAGATCGACGGCGCGGAGATCCTGCGGCGGGTGGACGAGCACGGTGTCACCCTCATGTGCGGCGCGCCCGCGGTGTGGAACGCGGTGCTGGAGTCCGCGCAGTCCTGGGACGGCGAGATCCCCGGCCGGGACCGGGTGCGGATCGTGTGCGCCGGCGCGCCGCCGCCGAGCAAGACGATCGCCAGGGTGGAGGCGGAACTCGGCTGGGAGTTCCTGCAGATCTACGGGCTCACCGAGACCGCGCCGCTGCTCACGTTCAACCGATCGCAGGTGTGGGACGACGACCTGGATCCCGAGGAGCGCGCGCGGAAGCAGTCGCGCGCCGGTCTGCCGACGCTCGGCGTCCAACTGTCCACTTCGGACAGTGGGGAGATACTGGCCCGGTCGAACGTGGTGATGGAGGGCTACTGGGAAAACCCGGACGCCACCGCCGAGGCGATCACCGACGGCTGGTTCCGCACCGGCGACGGCGGGCACCTCGACGCCGAGGGCTATCTGACGATCTCCGACCGCAAGAAGGACGTGATCATCACCGGCGGGGAGAACGTGTCCTCGATCGAGGTGGAGGACTGCGTGTTCAGCCACCCGGCCGTGGCCGAGGTCGCGGTGATCGGTGTGCCGCACGAGAAGTGGGGCGAGACGATCAAGGCACTGGTGGTGCTCGCCGAGGGTGAGCAGGCCACCGAGCAGGAGATCATCGCGCACTGCAAGGAGCGCCTGGCCGGTTACAAAGCGCCGACTTCGGTGGAGTTCCGCACCGAGATCCCGCGCACGGCGACCGGCAAGGTGCAGAAGTTCAAGCTGCGCGAGGCGTACTGGGAGGGCGTTCCGCGGCAGATCAACTGAGGGTGCGGGTGGCCCCGGCGTCGGGGCCACCCGCACCGCTCACTCGCCGTCGATGATCACCTTGAGGTCCTGCGGCGTGATGCTCTGCAGGATCGTGATCGCGAACCCGCCGAAGGTGCGGAACGGGCTGACGTACCACTTGCCGTCCACCTGCGTGGTGACCACGCCGAGGCCGTTCTTGAACACGCCGGAGAAGATGTTGGTGAACGCCTGCCGCACGCCGGGCGGCATCTTCTCGCCGAACTCCTTCTCGAGTTCTCCGGCCACCTCGGACCCGCACATCCGTTCGCGCTCGCCGTTCTCCGAGGTATCGAAGCAGTCGCCGTCCTTGCGCAGCGTGAACCGGTCGGAGCCGACCTCGATGTCGATCTCCTTCGGCAGCACCTTCGTGCCGCCGGTGACCTGCTGCGTCTCGGTGTCGAACTTGTGGATCCTCACCTGCTGCGGGCGGCTCTTGCCGAGCACCGAGTCCAGCAGCAGCGGGCCGGTGTCGTGCAGGACGCCCATCTCGTCCGGCGGCAGCAGCTCGATCAGCCGCCGGCCGTCCTCCGCGCCTGCGGCCTGGACCAGGTCGCGCACGGCATCACCGGGGGAGGCGGCGCCGTTGGCCGGGATCGGCGCGGACGGCCACTTCTCCTTCGCCTCGCGCAGCATCTCGTCGGCGATCGTGTAGAAGAGGCTCGGATACCACTTGTCCTCGTGCTTCACGGTGGCGATGCGGATCGGCCTGCCCTCGCGCTTGATCTCCTCGGCGATGTCGACCGTTCGCGTGCTGGGCTTGGTGTCCCGCCCGCGCGGGAACAGGATGTCGAGGAACCTGTCGGTGAGCGGGATCTTGCTCGCGTCCTCGTGGATCGTGATCGTGCCGCCGGTCAGTTTGGTGACCGTCAGGCGGTCGTTGATCCGCTCCGCGTTCGCCTCGTCGAAGGTGAGGTTCTTCGTCTCGAGTTGCACGCCGGACACGTTCTGCGTGTTCGCCTCCGGCTTGAGCACCTCGAGCCGCTTGAGGTTGTCCACCGCGTCCTTGAGCAGGTCGCCGACCAGTGCCGCCTCGGCCGGCGCCAGCGTCGCCGCCGCGCCGGACAGGTCGCCCTTGGTGAACGCGTTCAGGATCTGCTCGGTCGCTTCCCTCGGGCTCGCCGCGCCGGCGACCGAGTCGCTGCGATTGAACGCCATGACCGTCACCACCGTGCCGGCGGCGAGCGCGATCACCGCCACGATCGCGGCGATGATCAGCCCGCGCCGGCGATTCGGCGGCCGGGGTGGTTCCGGCGGCTGGAACGTCTGCGGCGCGGGAAAGCCCTGCGGCGGAGTCGGTGTGTCGTCGGAGGGCTGTTCGTACGGGTACTGCGTCACGTCTGTCTCCCCACTCGTGCGGCTTCGCCAGGACGTGGCCTGACCAGGACACCCGTAGCCCCCAGCAGTGCCAGTACCGACCCGGTCAGCGTGACCGTCGGGCCGGTCCCGGCGATGCCCAATGAGGCTTCTCCACCGCTGACTCTGATGGCGGCGACCACCGAAACGGTTCCGGTCACCACTGACAAAGCGCTCAACAGGCCCGCGGCGTTTCTCCTCAGGCCGAACGCGTACACGATCACGGCCACGGTGGCCACCGGCACGATCGCCATCCAGACGTCGAGCAGCACGGTCAGCGCGGTGCCCTCGACGAAGTCCAACGCCTTGAGCACGCCGATCGACTGGTAGCTGTCCCGGTAGACCGACCCGGAACGTGTCCAGTCGAGGAACGTGCCGAGCACGATCAGCACGATTCCGGCTGCCGAGGTACCCGCGGTGATCCGTGGCAGGAGGGAGCGCACCGGCGGAGCCTGCCACACAGAACGTGCTCAAAGGGGTGATTGTTTTCAGCGGTGAGTATGTTTCCCTTGTGACGACTGGTGCGAAACGTGCGAAAGTGGCACGCTCGGATCGTTTGGACCGTACGCCGTTCGGCCGAACGTACTGGGTCTGATCAGCAGAGCCGGGCCGTGTGGGAGCAGCTCGGAGTGGGAGGTGGGCGTCGTGTCGACTCGACGAGCCGTGGCGCAGGGACTGGCCGCCGCGTCGTTCGCACTGGCCGTGGTGGTCACCGCGGCCGGTACCGGCATGGCCGTGCCGCCACCACCGCCGAACCCGAGCGACGCCGAGATCGACCGCAGCCGTGAGGCGGCGAACTCCCAGGCCGGGCGGGTCGGCGCGCTGACCAACCAGCTCGCCCAGGCCGAGTCGCGGCTCGTGGCGCTGCAGTCCGACGTCGAGGCCAAGATGGAGGAGGCCAACAAGGCGTTGGTCGACCTCGAGACCGCGCAGGACGACGCGGCCAAGGCCAGGGCGGAGGCGGACGCGGCGCGGCGCGAGTCCGACGGCGCGAACCAGGCGATCGACGCCGCACGCGCGCAGATCGACCGGTTCGCCGCCGCCAGCCTGCGGCAGGGCAGCTCGGTCGGATCGATCCCCGCGTACCTCTCCGCGAAGAGCCCCGAGGACATGCTCGCCAAGTCCGGCCTGCTCAACGCGGTCAGCAGCAGCCAGCTCAACGTCATGGACCAGCTCGAGCGGGCGCGTGCGGCCAAGGCCAACAAGGATTCGCTGGCGCGGGCGGCGCTGGAGCGCGCCAACATAAAGCAGGCGGCGGCGGACAAGGCCAAGCGCGACGCGGACGGTGCGCAGGCGATCGCCAGCCAGGCGCAGCGCGACCAGGTCGGTCGCAATCAGCAACTCGAGTCCGAGCGGGGCACCGTCGAACAGGCGCTGGTCCAGGCCCAGAACCAGGTCGGCGGACTGCAGGCGCAGCGGCAGCGGTACCAGGACTGGCGGGCGGCCAAGGAACGCGAGGACGCCGAGCGCGCCCGCGCCGCCGCGGAGGCCGCCGCGAACCAGGGCGGCGGCGGAGGCAGCAACAACAACAACGGCGGCCGGCCCGGTGGTGGGGGCTCGGCGCGTCCGCCGGTGGTCGGCGGCGGGTCGGCGTCCACGGTCATCTCACGCGCGCTGGCCCAGCTCGGTGTGGTCTACGCCTGGGGCGGCGGCAACGCCTACGGTCCGACGCGCGGGATCGCCGACGGCGGCGTGGCCGACGCGCACGGCGACTACCGCAAGATCGGGTTCGACTGCTCCGGCCTGATGATCTACGCGTTCGCCGGGGTCGGGATCAAGCTGCCGCACTACAGCGGCTACCAGGCGCAGGCGGGACGGCGGGTGCCGCTGTCCCAGATGCGGCCGGGCGACATGCTCTTCTGGGCGTCCGGCGGGCGCATCCACCACGTCGCGCTGTACATCGGCAACGGGCAGATGGTCGAGGCGCCGTACTCCGGCTCCCGGGTGCGGGTGACCTCCGTGCGCTACGGCGGCATCGTCCCCTACGCCACGCGATTGCTCTGAGCGTCACCGCGGGCGGTGTATTCCGCGTCGATTTGAGCATTTCCGCGTGTAGTTGAGCCGCTCTTGCCGATGTGATCGCGTCATCCGGCAGGCTGGTCGGCGGCGAGGAAGGGCACCAGGAGTCGGAGCAGTTCGCGGGGCCGGTCCAGCGGAATGATGTGGCCGCAATCCTGGACGAGGTGACCGGCGAGGTCGTCGGTGACGGGGCGCAACTGCTGTTCCAGTGCGCGGCCTACCGGGTGGGCGCCGATCGCCATGGTGGGCATGGTGAGCTGGCCACCTGCCACCGCCTCGCTGATCTGACGCGCGCTGGTCGGCTGGGCGCGGTAGTAGGAGAAGGCGCAGCGCAGGGCGTCGTGTCCGGTGTAGGCGCCGACGAAGGCGTTGCGGATCTCCGGCGGTACACCGCGGCCGTGGGTGCCTGCGGTGAGGAACCAGTCGAGGTACTCCGCCTCGTGTCCGATCAGGACCGTTTCGCCGAGACCGGGAACGGAGTGGAACCCGAACCACCACGGCGGGCCGCTGGCGAGGAAGTCCTCGGCGCCGGGCAGTGAGCCCAGCAGCGACTCCATCACGACCAGACGCCGCACCAGGTCCGGCCGCCGCATGGCGAGCAAGAAGGCGATCGGGGTGCCGGCGTCGATGGCGACCACGGCCGCGGTGGGTTCGGCGAGGGCGTCGAGGACACCTTCGGCGTCGGCGGCCAGCGTGCCCGCGTCGTAGCCCTCGGCCGCGCGGGCGCTGGCGCCGAGCCCGCGCAGATCTGGGGCGATGACCCGATGGTGCTCGGCCAGCGGGCCGATGATCTCGGTCCACAGCCGCCAGGTGTGCGGAAAGCCGTGCAACAGCAGGACTGCCGGCCCTGAGCCGACGACAGCCACGTTGGCTTGGATGCCGTTGGTGGCGATCCGCCGGAGCACGATGTCGGCTCCGTGCCGTGGGGAAGGGGTTGTGGGTGGTGTGCCGGGCACGACGCCTCCAAGCTGGTTACCATTGGTTACTTGGAAACGTTAGGTAACTTCGGTAGTACTGCCAAGACGGCACCTTCTCCACAGGTGGTGAGTTCCAGGTGACCTCCCAACCGGCGCGCTCGACACAAGGTGGGCGCGGTGACTTGTTCGATCCCCAGTGCCCGACCCGCCAACTACTGGACCGCATCGGCACAAAATGGACGTCCATGGCGGTCAAGGTCCTCGCGGAGGCGGCCCCGCACGAGGTGCGTTTCGCCGAGTTGCGCCGGCGGATGCCCGGTGTCTCACAGAAAATGCTGTCGGTGACCTTGCACAGCTTGATCCGCGACGGCCTCGCTGCCCGCCGGGTGGAGCCCACCGTGCCGCCGCGCGTGCACTACCAGCTCACCGATCTGGGCTCATCGCTCGAGGTCCCGCTCGCGGCGCTCCGGACATGGGCCGAGGAGCACATGGCCCAGATCGACCGCGCCAACGCGACCAGCGACGCCCAAGCCAACCCCGCAGACAGAGCGTGAGGCCGCCCGCGAAACACACGCTCATACCGCTGGGCGTCAG
Organism: Herbihabitans rhizosphaerae; assembly: GCF_004216555.1. Taxonomy (GTDB): domain Bacteria; phylum Actinomycetota; class Actinomycetes; order Mycobacteriales; family Pseudonocardiaceae; genus Herbihabitans; species Herbihabitans rhizosphaerae. The sequence goes on from NZ_SGWQ01000002.1 coordinate 258,552, forward strand.
CCAGACCAGGGCACCGTTCGGGGCGGTGATTCCTCCGCTGGGTTCACGCCGTGGACATCGGAATCGCCACCTTTGCTGGTGAATACGGCATGGAACCGCCCGCGCTCGGCCGCGCGGTTGAGGAACGCGGCTTCGATTCACTGTTCTTTCCGGAACACACGCACATCCCGGTGCACAGCAGGCGGCCGGACGGGAGCTCGACGCGGCACTACGCGGAAACCTACGACCCGTTCGTGGCGCTGTCCGCGGTCGCCGCGGTCACCCGCACTCTCAAGCTTGGCACCGGGGCACTACCTCTTTGATCACGGGATGGCCACGGGGTGAGGAGCGACGAAAGTCGTAACCCAATCGGGTGATACAAGTACACCTCTCGTCGTCGAACCGGTTCCGCTGGAGGAGCTCAGATGAGTCGCCCCGTTCGATCCGCAGTCGCCCACGTTCTCGCCGCCGCCGCCATCGCGACGGCGACCATGTTGTCCCTGGCCGGGACGGCCGCCGCGCAGGAAGACCCGGTGTCCGGTGACAAGCGCGCGACCGTGCACGCCGGCAACGCCACCACCTGTGAGCAGGCCGGACTGGCCGGTGTCGACGTCACCGCGAAGCTGACCGTCACCAAGGACGACACCTACCTCGACGTGACGGCCGCACCGGCCGACCACGTCCTGACCGGCGTCGTGGTGAAGGGCGGTCCGGCCTACAACGTCTACCTGCCCGGCGTGCTCGGCACCCTGCCGTGGCTGGATCTGCACTCGCCACTGGTGTCCAGCGGCAAGCCGGCCGCGGTCAGCCACTGGTACGCGTGCGGCACGAAGACGACCACCCCGACGTCGACGCCGAGCACCACCACCTCGAGCCCGCACCCCAGCAGCCCGGCGTCGACGTCGACCGCTCCAGGCACGTCGGCCCCGACCGGTACGCCGTCGGTCCCGGTGAAGATCCCGGCCGGTGACGGCCCGCAGGGCGGCGGTGCGTCCGGCGGCTGGCTGGTGCCGCTCGGCGTGGGCGTGCTGGCCGCGAGCGCGGTCGCCTTCATCGCCGTGCCGAGGCTTCGCCGCCGCTGAGGTTGCCGGCTTCGTCGGCGTGTCGTTCCGGGCACGGCTAGATTCGCGGGCGTGCAAGGGAAACTGGCCGCGATCGTGCTCGCCGGGGGAGCGGCACGCCGACTGTCCGGTGTGGACAAACCCGGGCTGGTCGTCGGCGGGCGCACGCTGCTCGCGCGGGCGTTGGACGCGGTCGGCGGCGCCGAGCCGGTCGTGGTGGTCGGGCCGCGGCGGGACATCGGCGAGAACGTCGTCTGGACCCGCGAGGAGCCGCCGGGCGGCGGTCCGCTGGCCGGTTTGGCCGCCGGCGTGCGTGCGCTGTCCGAAGTGGACGGTGGCACGCCGGTCGCGGTGCTGGCCGGCGATCTGGTCGGCGTGCGCCCGACGACCGTGAACCGGCTCCGTGCCGCGCTGGACGGCGATGGCGCGGTGCTCGTCGACGCCGCCGGCGAACCGCAGTGGCTGATCGGCGTGTGGCGGCTGGCCGCGCTGCGCGGCGCGATCCCGCAGGACTCCGACGGCGGCTCACTACGGCGCGTGCTCGGCCGGCTGTCGTATGTGGAGGTGCCCGCCGAGCCCGGGGAGGCCGACGACGTGGACACGCCCGAGGACCTGCACCGGCACGGCGGGTGAGCTTCACAGCCCTCATACCGGTGATCCGGTTGGCTGTAGTCGGCGGAAAGTCTGGTTGCACAAGGAGGTTGGCCCGTGTCCGATCACGGCCAGGTGGACAGCGCGGCGGAGACGGCGGGGCGCCAGTTCGGCCCCGACGCGTCTGACGGCCAGCACGGGCCGGCGTCGAGCACCCCGGCGCGTGACGCCCAGCTGCTCGAACGCACCGTGTTCGAGGTCAAGCGGGTGATCGTGGGGCAGGACCGGCTGGTCGAGCGGATGCTCGTCGGTCTGTTGTCCAGGGGCCATCTGCTGCTGGAGGGCGTGCCCGGTGTGGCCAAGACCCTCGCGGTGGAGACGTTCGCGCGGGTGGTCGGCGGCTCGTTCAGCCGCGTGCAGTTCACTCCCGACCTGGTGCCGGCCGACATCCTCGGCACCCGCATCTACCGCCAGGGCAGCGAGAAGTTCGACGTCGAGCTGGGCCCGGTGGTGGCCAACTTCGTGCTCGCCGACGAGATCAACCGCGCGCCGGCCAAGGTGCAGTCCGCGATGCTCGAGGTGATGGCCGAGCGGCACGTGTCCATCGGCGGTCAGACCTTCCCGATGCCCGACCCGTTCCTGGTGCTCGCCACGCAGAACCCGATCGAGAACGAGGGCGTCTACCCGCTGCCCGAGGCGCAGCGCGACCGCTTCCTGTTCAAGATCATCGTGGAGTACCCGACCGCGGAGGAAGAGCGCGAGATCGTCTACCGGATGGGCGTCACGCCGCCGGAGCCGCACCAGGTGCTCAGCCCCGAGGAGCTGGTCCGCCTGCAGGGCGTCGCCTCGCGGGTCTTCGTGCACCACGCGCTGGTCGACTACACGGTGCGCCTGGTGCTCGCCACCCGCACGCCCGCCGAGCACGGACTGTCCGATGTGGACGGTTGGGTGGCCTACGGCGCCTCACCGCGTGCCAGCCTCGGCATCGTGGCCTCCTCCCGCGCGCTGGCCCTCGTGCGCGGGCGCGACTACGTACTGCCGCAGGACGTGGTGGACGTCGTGCCGGACGTGCTGCGGCACCGGCTGGTGCTGTCCTACGACGCGCTCGCCGACGGCGTGCCGATCGACCACATCATCAACCGGGTGCTGCAGACCGTGCCGCTGCCCCAGGTGTCGGCCCGTCCGCAGGCCGGCGCGCCACAGCACGGCGTGCCCCACCCGGCGGCGACCGGAGCGGCCAGGCCGTGACACGCGACCGGCACGCGGATTCCGAGCGCCCGGGCTGGGCGCCCCCGATCCTGCAGGGCGACCGCATGGAGGCGGGCCTGCGGCTGCTGGAACTGGACACCCGCCGCCGCCTGGACGGCCTGCTGCAGGGCAACCACCTCGGGCTGGTCCCCGGGCCCGGCTCCGAGCCGGGCGAGGCGCGCCCGTACCAACCGGGCGACGACGTGCGCCGGATGGACTGGGCGGTCACCGCGCGCACCACGGTCCCGCACATCCGGGAGACGGTGGCCGACCGCGAGCTGGAGACGTGGCTGGTCGTCGACCTGTCCGCGAGCCTGGACTTCGGCACCGCCGCCTGCGAGAAGCGTGACCTGGCCGTCGCCGCCGTCGGGGCGGTCGCGCACCTGACCCGAGGCGGCGGCAACCGCATCGGCGCGGTGATCTCCACCGGCGAGAAGCTGATCCGAGTGCCGGCGCGCGGCGGGCTGGCCTACGCGCGCGGCCTGGTCCGCAAGGTCGCCGAGACACCCCGCCCGGAGGAGGGCACCAGGGGTGACCTGGCCGGTGCGCTGGAGCAGTTGCGCCGGCCGCCCCGTCGGCGCGGGCTCGCCGTGGTGATCTCCGACTTCCTCGGCGGCATGGAGTGGCAGCGGCCGCTGCGCGGGCTGGCCGCCCGGCACGACATGATCGCCATCGAGGTGCTCGACCCGCGCGATATCGACCTGCCGGAGGTCGGCACGGTCGTGCTGGCCGACCCGGAGTCCGGCCGGCAGCGCGAGGTGCACGCGTCCGCGTTGCTGCGCAAGGAGTTCGCCGCCGCGGCGGCCGAGCACCGGGCCGAGGTGGCCACCGCGCTGCGCCGCGCCGGCGCCGGGCACCTGGTGCTGCGCACCGACTCCGACTGGATCGCCGACACCGTCCGCTTCGTCGTCGGCCGCAAGCGCCGCTGGTCGGGAGGTGCCGCCTGATGTTCGGCTTCAGCTTCGAGGGGTTCTCCGCCCCTGTGTGGTTCCTGCTTCTGATCGCGGTGCTCGCGCTGGTGGTCGGATACGTTGTGGTGCAACGGATTCGGCGGCGCAGGACGATGCGGTTCACCAACCTGGAGCTGCTGGAGAAGGTCGCGCCGAAGCGGCAGAGCTGGCTGCGGCACGTGCCGGCATTGCTGCTTGTGATCTCGCTGATGCTCCTCACCACGGCAATGGCAGGTCCGACCGCCGAGCAGAAGGTGCCGCGCAACCGGGCGACCGTGATGCTGGTGATCGACGTGTCGCTGTCCATGGAGGCGACCGACGTGCGTCCGTCCAGGATCGCGGCGGCCAAGGTGGCTGCCAAGTCGTTCGTGGATGGGCTCACACCCGGCATCAACCTCGGGCTTATCTCCTTCGCCGGCACCGCGTCGGTCCTCGTCGCCCCGACCACTGACCGCAAGAGTGTCGCGCAGTCAATCGAAACGCTCAGGCTGGCCGAGTCCACCGCCACAGGCGAGGCGATGTTCGCCGCGCTGCAGTCGGTCGAGGGCTTCTCCCAGATCATGGGCGGCGCGCAAGGGCCACCGCCGGCGCGTGTCGTTCTGATGACTGATGGCAAGCAGACCGTGCCGACCGACCCTGATCACCCGCGTGGCGCTTTTACCGCCGCAAGGGCGGCGGCTGAGCGGAAGATACCGGTGTCCACTATCTCTTTCGGCACTCCGCATGGCTCGGTCACCATCAATGGTGAAACTCAGCCGGTGAGCGTCGACGATGATTCGATGCGGGAAATCGCGAAGGTTTCGGGTGGTGAGTTCTACAAGGCGGCGAGCGCGGAGGAGCTGCGAAAAGTGTACGACACACTCGGCGAACAGATCGGCTATGAACTCAAGGACGCCGATGCCAGCCGGCCGTGGCTGGCGCTCGGCGTCCTTGTGCTGCTCATTTCTGCAGGTGGATCGCTACTTATTGGTCAACGGCTGCCGTAATGCAGGTGGCAAATGTTTGCCGGATCATCGGGGTTGTGATGCCTTTGAGGCCAAGCATGAAACGCAGCCACCGAGGAAGCTGACCGAGTCAAACCCGATATCGACGTATTCGGTGTGCCTTACTACAGGGCGTGACCGACCGCTGCAGTTCGGGCCTTCGTAGTAGTAGCCCTCTTGTGAACCATGCCGGGCAGATCGTGCTACGGGAAACGAAGGTGTAAGCGGGAAACAAGTCCCGTCGGGAACGTTATATGCAAGTGCGTCCTCGTCTCCATGAAAATCTGTGAAAGGGTAGTAGCAGAACACATCGCATCGTCCCAGTGGTTCGGGACTGCTCATGGAGGTGGTACCGCTTGCGGACGTCGGGAACGAAGTGAGCGAGAGCGCGATGGCTACAATTAGCAAAGCTGTTTTTCGCACAAGAAACCCCAAAAAAGTTACAGGCTGATCGGGTCGGTCTTGAATTCAAAAGTGGCAGTTTGGCCAGGGGTGATCAACCGTGAAGTCCAATGAAGCGAGATTGGTCGCGACACTACACCCCCAGGATGGACTGCGTTTCCCCGATTGAGAATCTACATGAGCGGTGCGCTTGGTCGTCAAGACCAATCACCTGGTTGGACTATTGCGGAGCTCGTGGCGATTCACTGGATAGCTGGTTCTAGGCAAATTCCGCGGATGGGAATTCCGTCATCGGCGCGCTGATCAGCCAGCGGATTCCCTAGCGCGTCGCCGTCTCGGTCACCAGGCGGGCGGCCAGCGCGCCGAAGATCGCCGCGGATACGCGGTCGAGCCAGCGCTGCACGGCCGGCTTGCGACGCAGTGCCTCGGACAGCGTGCCGGCGAGCAGACCGGCCGTCGCGTCCACGATCAGCCCGATCGCGATCAGCAGTGCGCCGAGCACGATGAACTGGAGGCCGACCGGCCACGCGCCCGTCGACGTGGTGAGGAACTGCGGGACGAACGAGACGTAGAACAGCACGACCTTCGGGTTCGCCAGGTTCGTCAGCACCGCCATGACGTACGTGCGGCGCAGCGAACCCGGCGGCACCTTCGGCGCGTCCTCGGTGATCGCCTTCCTCGACGATCGCAGCGTGGTGACCGCCAGGTACACCAGGAAGATCGCGCCGAGCACGCGCAGCACGTCCAGGATCGCCGGCGCGGCGGCCAGCAGCGCGCCCAGGCCCAGCGCGGCGGCGAGCGTGTGCACCGCCAGCCCGGTCGACATGCCGAGTGCGGCGAGCACCCCGGCTCGCCTACCCTTGGCGACGCCGTGAGCGATAATGAAGATCATGTCCGGTCCGGGCACGACGGCGATCAGCACCGCCGCGGCGGCGAAGGCGAGCAGCGGCGACACGTCCATGCGGATACTGAAACACAGGGGCGAAACGATCTTGTTCGGCGTGTGACCGCTACCGCGATTGACCTGCCGTCCGTTCGATCTTGAGCGACGCCGGTTAGCCTCTTCGAGTACTGCAAGCGGGGGAGCGGGTGAGGAGACGGCTCAGTGGCACGGTCTGTATTGGTTACCGGCGGCAACCGCGGGATCGGCCTGGCGATCGCCCGCGCGTTCGAGGCCCAGGGTGACAAGGTCGCGGTGACCCATCGCGGGTCCGGCACACCGGACGGCCTGTTCGGCGTGAAGTGCGACGTGACCGACTCCGATGCGGTCGCGGCCGCGTTCGCCGAGGTCGAGCAGGCCCACGGGCCGGTCGAGGTACTCGTCTCCAACGCCGGGATCACCGACGACACGCTGCTGCTGCGCATGTCCGAGGAGCAGTTCACCCGCGTCGTGGACACCAACCTGACCGCCGCGTTCCGGGTCACCAAGGCAGCCACCCGCTCGATGCTGCGCAAGCGCTGGGGCCGGCTGATCTACGTGTCCTCGGTCGTCGCCATGCTCGGCTCCGAGGGCCAGGCGAACTACGCGGCCAGCAAGTCCGGCCTGATCGGGTTCGCCCGCTCGACCGCGCGCGAGCTGGGATCGCGCAACATCACGGCCAACGTCGTGGCGCCCGGGTTCGTGAAGACCGACATGACCGCGAGCCTGCCCGAGCAGCGCACCGAGGCGATTCTGGGCAACATCCCGCTGCGCCGCTACGCCGAGGCGGAGGAGATCGCCTCGGCCGTCACCTTCCTCGCCTCGGACGGCGCCGCCTACGTCACCGGCGCGGTGATCCCCGTTGACGGTGGGTTGGGCATGGGGCATTAGATTTGGCCCTCGTTCCACACCACCACGAGGGGAGTCGCCCGTGTCTGGCCTGCTCGATGGCAAGCGCCTGCTGATCACCGGTGTGATCACCGATGGGTCGATCGCGTTCCACGCCGCCAAGATCGCCCAGGAGCAGGGCGCCACCGTGGTGCTCACCGGGTTCGGCCGGCTGAGCCTGGTCGAGCGGATCGCCAAGCGGCTGCCGGTGCCCGCCCCGGTGATCGAGCTGGACGTGACCAAGCAGGAGCACCTTGACGGGCTGGCCGACAAGGTGCGCGAGCACGTCGACGGTCTGGACGGCGTGCTGCACTCGATCGGCTACGCCAACCCGGAGACCTGCCTCGGCGCGCCGTTCGTGGACGCGCCGTGGGGCGACGTCGGCCCCGCGCTGCACGTCTCCACCTACTCCTACGCCTCGCTGGCGAAGTCCGTGCTTCCCCTGCTCGGCGCGGGGTCGTCCATCATCGGTATGGACTTCGACGCGCGCGTGGCCTGGCCGTCCTACAACTGGATGGGCGTGGCGAAGGCGGGGCTGGAGTCGGTCAACCGCTACCTTGCCCGCGACCTCGGCCCGCACGGGATCAGGGTCAACCTGGTCAACGCCGGGCCGCTGAAGACCATGGCCGCCAAGTCCATTCCGGGCTTCGGCGAGCTGGAGGGCGGCTGGAACGATCGCGCGCCGCTCGGCTGGGACGCCACCGACCCGACGCCTGTCGCCAAGTCGATCTGCGCGCTGTTCTCCGACTGGCTGCCCGCCACCACCGGCTCGGTGATCATGGTGGACGGCGGCGTGCACGGCACGGGACAGTGACCGCCCGTGTCCACTGTGGACTATGACGCGCTGCTCTGGCTTTCCTTCGGTGGCCCGGAAAAACCCGAGGACGTGCGCCCGTTCCTGGAGAACGTGACGCGCGGCAGGGGAGTACCGCCGGAGCGGCTGGACGAGGTCGAGCGGCACTACCTGCGGTTCGGCGGAGTGTCGCCGATCAACAAGCTGAACCGCGCGGCGATCGACCGCACCCGGGGCGAGTTGGACCGCGCGGGCATCGATCTGCCGATGTACTTCGGCAACCGCAACTGGCACCCGATGGTGGAGGACACCGTCGCCCAGATGGCCGCCGACGGTGTGCGCCGCGCGCTGGTGTTCACCACGAGCGCGTTCGGCGGGTACTCGGCGTGCCGGCAGTACGACGAGGACATCACCCGCGCGCGGGCCGCCGTCGGTGACGGTGCGCCCGAACTGGTGAAGCTGCGCCAGTACTTCGATCATCCGCTGTTCGTCGCCTCGTTCGCCGACGAGGTGCGGGACACCGTGGCCGCGCTCGGTCACCCGGAGGGCGCGTACCGGCTTGTGTTCACCGCGCACTCGGTGCCCGTAGCGGCGGACGCCGCCGCCGGCCCGCGTTCCGAGGGCGGGCACCGCTACTCGCGGCAGGTGGCCGAGGCGGCCCGGCTCGTCGCGGCCGAGGCCGAGGTGCCCGACTTCGACGTGGTGTGGCAGTCGCGGTCCGGCCCGCCGCAGGTGCCGTGGCTGGAGCCGGACATCGTCGATCACCTGGACACGTTGCGGGACAAGGGTTTCACCCAGGTCGTGGTGTGCCCGATCGGGTTCGTCAGCGATCACCTCGAGGTGGTCTGGGACCTGGACACCGAGGCCGGTGAGCACGCCGACGAACTGGGGATGGAGCTGCTGCGCGCCGGCACGCCGGGATCCGATCCCCGGTTCGCCGAGCTGGTCGTCGAGCTGGTCCGCGAGCAGGTGGCCGGTGCCGAGGTGCGCAAGCTGTCCGAGTTCCCCGCCGACGGCGCCACCGTCAACGGCGAGCCCTGCTGGACCGACTGCTGCCTGCCCGCTCGTCGCCCGTGAACGTACTTTTGCGGGGTTAAGTACGGATGCATAGGCCGCCACGAGTGTCAAGGACTTCCTGGGAAAATGGTTGTTGACCTGGGAAGTGGTTCGAGGGGTGCACGGAGGATGCACAGAAGTGGCCGTGAAGGTGCCTTTCGTGCGGCAAAATCGCGGACTTTAGCCCGCTAAAGTCCGCGAAGGTGTTCGAGGTAGGCCGCGCCGCGCGGGGAGATCCGGTAGCCGACGGTCAGGCTGATCGTCAGCCCCATGTTCTTCAGCTTTCGTACGTCGATCTTGAACGGCTGCGTCTCGCGGCCCAGCGTCGCGGCGAGGTCCGGGGCGCGCACGCCCGGGTTGTCGCGGATGATCGCGAGCGTCGGGCCGGTCCAGGAACCGTTGCGGGACAAGCGATCCAGCCGCTCTAGCCGGCCGGTGATCGCCGCGACGTCGGCATCGGTGAGCGCGGAGTCGTGCGCCAGTTCGTCGCGCGGATCGGGTTCGTCCACATAGGACAGCCGCAGCCGGTACACCGGGTCGCTCGGCTCGCCGCGCAGGTCGGCCAGCACGTCGTCGGGCGAGGAGTACCCGGCACGGCGGGCGTCCGCCTTGGTGATCTTCTCCGGCGGGACCACCGTCACGTCGGACACCCGAATGCGGCCGGCCGCCGTGCGGTACACGTTGCCGGCGGTCACCTGGCGGCGGCGCCAGCGGCGGAACATCACGGTGATCGAGCCGTCCCGGATGCCCGCCCACCACCGCTTCTCGATCAGCATTCCGGCTTCCTGCCGGTGAGGATCAGCGTCGGGGCGATCTCGCGTTCCGCGTCCCAGCCATCGCCCGTGGCCAGCGGTCGCCGCTCGGACTCGATCGCGAAGCCGGCATCGGTCAGCACGTCGTGGTGGTCGGCCACCGACCACCACGTGTCGGTGATCTCCATCCAGCCGTCCGCCGTGGCCAGCGACACCGGCATGGCGTCCCCGGACCGGTAGGCCCGGCCGGCCTCGCCGAACCGGAACGTGCGGAACGGCACGCCGGTCGCCTCCGGGTTCGTGGTCAGCACGGCGAACCGGCCGCCGGGGCGCAGCACCCGGAAGACCTCGGCGGCGATCGTTCGCAGTCGCGCGATCTCATCGACGCAGACGAACACGTAGCACGACATGGCCGCGTCCATCGACGCGCCGGCGACCTCGGGCATCCGGTCGTCCAGCACCGCGGAGGTGCGCAGCCCGCGTGCCGAGGCCAGCGCCAGCATCTCCGGGGAACTGTCCACCGCGAGCACGTCCACGTTGTGGGTACGCCGGACTCGTGCGGCGATCTCGCCGGGCCCGCAGCCGTAGTCCAGCAGCGTGCGCACCTCGCCGCCGGCCAGATCGAGCGCCTCGAACACGTGCGGGTAACCGAACTGCCAGCTCGTGTCGTCCGCGACCGCCGCGTACTCCTCCGCCACGTCCGCCGATCGCCACTCGGTCATGGCTAGTGCCGGTCCGCGTGATCGGTGAGCACGCTGACCGCCTCCTGAACCGCCGCACGCCGGGCCGCGCGCACCGCGTCGGACAGCGGCCGCAGCGCGTCGGCACGCTGCAGCGCCGCCGACGCGGACACCGCGCCGCCGGGCTCGTCCTCGGCCGCCAGCTCCAGGATCGCGGCCAACTCGTTGGCGCGCTGCAGAACCCGAAGCGAACGCTGCGGCATGGCGGCCGGCCACGCACCCGTGGACGCCACCCGCTCGGCGATCTCCGCGCGCACGTTGGGGCGGTCGCGCGCGACGTCCAGCGACGCCAGCGTTCCGGCCGCCGCGCGCATCGCCTCGCTCAGCTCACGGTCCGCCGCACCGATCGGCTCGGGCGCCTGCGGTGGGGTCACCGGCAGGTCGTAGACCGTCCACCGGACCACGCCGTCGGCGACTCGGTCCGGCACCAGACCCAGGCCGGCGAACACCGCCGCGTCGCCCACCCGGATCGCCTCGGCGGCGAACTCGCTCTTGCCGTCCAGCCCGCGCACGTCGCCGGGCACGGGCAGCACGATCCGGCCGGCGGACGCGCCGTACTGGCGCAGCGCGGCGAGCAGCATGGCGAGAGCGGCCGGCGGCTCGTCGCGGGTCGGCAGGTCGAGCGCGGTGGCCGTGCCTTGATCGGCGACGACCACTTCGTGCAGCTCGCCCCACTCCTGCGACGCGTCCAGCACGTCGTCCGCCGCGGCCGCGCCGTGCAGCCATGCGGACGTCCACACCACGAACGTGGCACTCGGGCAACACACGGCAACCGAGCCTACGCGAGTCGTGTCGTGTGGCGCGTTCGAGTACCGCATGATGATCGGGTGACGAATGCCGCACCGGCTGCCGGCGAGCGCGGCGCGAGCTGGCTGGAGCTGTTCTTCGACCTGGTCGTGGTCGCCGCCGTGTTCCAACTCGGGCATCTGCTGCACGGGCACGCGGTGCACGGCGTGGACGTGCTGAAGTTCGTACTCCTTTACTACGTGGTGTGGCAGACCTGGACGGCGTTCACGCTGTACGCCAACGTCGCCGCCGAGGCCACACTCCGGCGCACGATGTTCGCCGGCATGGGCGGCATCGCGGTGATGGCCGCCGCCATCCCGGAGGCGTTCGGCGAGCACGCGCAGGTGTTCGCGATCGCCTACGTGTACACCAGGGTGGTCGCCGCCAACGTGTGGCAGAAGCGCCGGCAGATGTTGGCCGCCTGGCCGCTGGCACAGATCGGCTTCGGTCTGCTGCCGTGGATCGCGTCGCTGTGGGTGGACGGCACCGCGAAGTACGTGCTGTGGGCCGTCGGGGCCGGCATCGACCTGGTGGTCAGCGTGCTGATCGGGCCGGAGCGGATGCGCCGCGGTCTCGAGCGGCGCGTGTCGCGGGTCGAGGACTACCGCAGCCGTCACCCGGAGCGCAGGGTGCCGGCAGTCGACACCGCCGAGGTGGCCGCGCCGCACCTGGCCGAACGCATGGGCCTGCTCGTGATCATCGTGCTCGGCGAGGGCGTGCTGCAGATGATCAGGGCGGCCGAGGGCGCGCACTGGGACGCCGAACTCGCCGCCACCGGGCTCGTCGGTTTCGTGCTGCTGATCGCCATGTGGTGGCAGACGCTGCAATACGGCTTCGGCAGGCTGACCGGTCGCAAGCGGCTGAACCTCACGATGGTCGCGCACTTCGCGGTCACGGCCACCATCACCATGATCGCGGCCGGTCTCGGCGCGGCCGTCGAGCACCCGGCGCACCACCTCGACACGGGGATGCGCTGGGCGCTGTGCGGCGCGGTGTCGATCTACCTGGTGGCGATGACGGTGCTGGCGGTGCGCCCGAGGTACTGGGGTTTCGGCGCGCTCCTGGTGGCCGGTCCGCTGGTGCTCGCCGCGCTCGGCTCGCACATGCGATCGTCGGGCGTCGCGGGTGTCGCGACGTTGATCATGCTGGCTCAGGTGGCGTTTCTGGGGACGCTGCGGCGCCGCCACCGCGAGAGCTAGGCTCGCCGACCGCGGTGCGCAGCAGTTCGCGGAACGCCTCGCGCTCCTTGTCGCCGGCGAACGCGCGGTGCGGCACCGGGTACAGCCCGCCGGCCTGGCTGCGCAGGACGAACGTGCGCGAGGTCTCCAGCCAGCCGGGCACGGTCGTCCACTCGACGTCGCTGTGCGCCGTCCCGTCGATCGTGGTCATCCGCAGCGCGGTGGCGTCCGCGACACCGGTCACCTTCCGGTCGGCGACCGGATTCCGCTTGAACGCCAGGTGAATCTGCACCACCGGCATCGCGGCGATCACCACGGCGGCGATCAACCCGAACCCGCCGGCGAGCGGCGAGCCGATGAACAGCAGCACGATTCCCATCACCGCGAGCGCGCCCGCGTACCAGGGTGCCCACCGGTATGCCCGCACGGTCGCCCGCAGCGCGTCGCCCCAGTCGCCCGGCACCGGGTCCCAGTCGAACTCGATCGGTTCTCGTTCCTCCACGAGGTGAAACCGTAGGGCACGATCTGGTCACGCTGGAGCGCACTCCACGTCGACCGAGTCGGTGTGCGTGCGTACGGTCGACACCGTGAACGACGCACCGACCGCGAAGACCCTCGCCGAACTGCGCGCCTCCGGACACCGGCAGCGCGGCGTGAAGGAGGAGATCCGGGAGAACCTGCTCGCCGCCCTGCGCGACGGGCGCGACGCCTGGCCGGGCATCGTCGGCTTCGACGCGACCGTGCTGCCGCAGCTCGAGCGCGCGCTGATCGCCGGGCACGACGTGGTGCTGCTGGGCGAGCGCGGCCAGGGCAAGACCCGCCTGCTGCGCACGCTCGCCGGCCTGCTGGACGAGTGGACCCCGGTGATCGACGGCTCCGAGCTCGGCGAGCACCCGTACGAGCCGATCACCCCCGAGTCGCGCCGCCGCGCCGAGGAGTTGGGCGACGATCTGCCCGTGGCGTGGCGGCACCGATCCGAGCGCTACGCCGAGAAGCTCGCCACACCGGACACCTCGGTCGGTGACCTGATCGGCGACGTGGACCCGGTGAAGGTGGCCGACGGCCGCAGTCTCGGCGACCCGGAGACCATCCACTTCGGACTCGTGCCGCGCGCGCACCGCGGGATCGTGGCGGTCAACGAGCTGCCCGACCTCGCCGAGCGGATCCAGGTCGCGCTGCTGAACGTGATGGAGGAGCGCGACATCCAGGTCCGCGGGTACACCCTGCGGCTGCCGCTGGACGTGCTGCTGGTGGCGACCGCGAACCCCGAGGACTACACCAACCGGGGCCGGATCATCACCCCGTTGAAGGACCGGTTCGGCGCCGAGGTGCGCACTCACTACCCGCTCGACGTCGGGCAGGAGGTGACGCTGGTCCGCCAGGAGGCGAACCTGACCGCCGAGGTCGGCGACGAGCTGCTCGAGGTGCTCGCCCGGTTCGTGCGCAACCTGCGCGAGTCCAGCGCCATCGACCAGCGCTCCGGCGTGTCCGCGCGGTTCGCCGTCGCGGCGGCGGAAACCGTTGCGGCGTCGGCACTTCGGCGTTCCGCGCTCACCGGCGAGGAGCCCGCTGTGGCCCGCCCGGTGGACCTGGAGTCGGTGCCGGCCGTGCTGCGCGGCAAGCTGGAGTTCGAGTCCGGCGAGGAGGGGCGCGAGACCGAGCACCTGACCTACCTGCTGCGCCGTTCGCTTGCCGAGACCGCCCGCGCGCACCTGGCCGGCATCGACCTGCGCCCGCTCGTGGACGCCGTGGCCGACGGGCACCTGGTGGCCACGGGGGAGCGAGTGCCCGGCGCGGAGGTGCTCGCCGCGCTGCCCGAACTGCCCGTGCTGCACGAGGTGGCCGCGCGCCTGCGGGTCACCACAGGGGATTCTCTCGCGGACGCGCCGGCCGGCCGGATCGCCTCGGCCGTCGAGTTCGCACTGGAGTCGCTGTACCTGGCCCGCAAGGTCGCCAAGGACGCGCACGACGGTGAGGTCGTGTACGGGCCGTGAGTACGTCTGGGAGCGCTCCCCGGTACGCCTACGGCCCGTGGCACGACGGGCCGGATCCCCTTGCCGCGCCAGTGGATCTGCGGTCCGCCCTGGACGCGCTCGGCCGCGAGGTGATGGAGGGCGGGACGCCGCGGTCGGCGCTGGACGAGGTGCTGCGCCGCGGCACCCGCGACACCGCCGGACTGGACGAGCTGACCCGCCGGGTGTGGCAGCGGCGCGCGGAGATCCAGCGCCGGCACCGGCTGGACGGCACGCTGCAGGAGGTGCGCCGGCTGCTGGACCAGGCGCTGGACGCCGAGCGGCGGGCACTGTTCCCGGACCCGTCGGACGACGCGCGGTTCCGCGAGTCCACTTTGGACGCTCTGCCGTCCGGCACGGCGGCCGCGGTGCGCGAGCTGTCCACCTACGACTGGCGGTCTTCGGACGCGCGGGAGGCCTACGAGCGAATCGGCGAGCTGCTCGGGCGCGACCTCATGGACTCGCGGTTCCAGGGTATGAAGGACGCGCTGCGCAACGTCACGCCGGAGGACACCGAGCGGATCGCCCGGATGATGTCCGACCTGAACGACCTGCTGCTGGCGCATCTTCGCGGCGAGGACACCACCGAGCGGTTCGAGAAGTTCATGCGCGAGCACGGCGAGTTCTTCCCGGAGAACCCGCGCGACACCGAGGAACTGATCGACGCGCTCGCCGCCCGTGCGGCCGCCGCGCAGCGGATGCTGAACTCGACGTCCGATCAGCAGCGCGCGGAACTGTCCGACCTGATGTCCAGCGCGTTCGGCGATCCCCGGCTGGCCGAGCAGGTGGCCACGCTGGACGCCAACCTGCGGGCGCTGCGGCCCGGCGAGGACTGGACCTCGTCCGGCCGGTTCCGGGGCAACAACCCGCTCGGGATGGGTGAGGGCGCCCAGGCGATGGAGGACCTCGCCGCGCTGGACGCGCTCGCCGAGCAGCTCGCGCAGTCCTACCCGGGCGCGCGACTGGAGGACATCGACCTGGACGCGCTGACCGGTCAGCTCGGCGAGGAGTCCACTGTGGACGCCCGGCGGCTGGCCGAGCTGGAGCGGGAGCTGCGCGCACAGGGCATCCTGGATCGCGCACCGGACGGCACGCTTCGCTTGTCGCCCAAGGCATTGCGGCGGCTCGGCGAGACGGCCTTCCGCGACGTGGTCGGCCGGTTGCACGGCCGGCGCGGCGAGCGGGACACCGCACACGCGGGTGCCGCGGGGGAGCCGACCGGCGCCAGCAGGCCGTGGGCGTTCGGCGACACCGAGCCGTGGGACGTGCCGCGCACCGTGCGCAACGCGGTGCTGCGCGGTGGGCCCGGCCGGGTCCGGTTGGACGTGTCGGACGTGGAGGTCACCGAGACCGAGCAGCGAGCCCGCGCGGCGGTGGCGCTGTGCGTGGACACCTCGTGGTCGATGGTGCAGGACGGGCGCTGGGTGCCGATGAAGCGCACCGCGCTCGCGCTGCACCATGTGATCAAGACCCGCTACCGCACCGACTCGCTCGAGCTGATCACCTTCGGCCGGCACGCGTCCACTGTGGACATCGGCGAACTGGTGTCGCTGGAGGGAACCTGGGAGCAGGGCACCAACCTGCACCACGCGCTGCTGCTCGCCGGGCGACACCTGCGGCGCCACCCCGACGCCGAACCGATCGTGCTCGTGGTGACCGACGGCGAGCCGACCGCGCACCTCGAGCCGGACGCGCAGCCGGTGTTCAGCTACCCGCCGCTGCCCGAGACGCTGCGCCGCACGCTGTCCGAAGTGGACGGTCTGGCCCGGCTGGGCGCGTCGGTCACGGTGTTCATGCTCGGCGAGGACGAGCGGCTCAAGTCCTTTGTGGACATTCTGGCCAGGCGCGGCGGGGGCCGGGTGCTCGCGCCGGACCTGGACGGTCTCGGCGCGTCGGTGGTCGGGGACTACCTGCGCACCCGGCGCTCCCGCCGCTGACCCTCAGAGCTCCATCACGTTGTCCCGCGTGGTCAGCCACGGCTGACCGCCGCTGTCACAACCCGCCTTGCCGACCTGGGTCGGGCCGTACGGACTGCGCTTGAACGTCGGGATCCGGTCACCCCCGAACCCCTGCGGCCCGACGGTGCCGTTCGCGTCCCGGACCGCTTTCAGCGTGTTCTCGGTGAACTGGTTGCCGTGGCTCGGGCACTCGAAGAACGCGACCTCGCCCTTCTCGAGCGTGTCGCAGCCCTTGCTGGTCACCTCGGGTTTCGGCGTGCACGGGAAGTTCTCCACGCGGTCGTAGAACACGCCGTCGGAGACGGTTCCGGTGCGAGTGAACCGGTTGCGGGTCACCGTGTTGCCGCTGGCGTCGTTGCGGATCTTGAGCGGTGAGCCGCTGATCGTGCCGAAGTTGTTGGCCTCGATGGTGTTACCGGTGGAGCCGTCCTTGACGTAGAACGCGTGGATGATCTCCGCGTCCAGACCGTGGGTTGCCGGGTCCTCCACTCCCACCAGGTCGAGGAAGTGGTTGTTGCGGAACGAGTTGTGGTTGGAGTTGCGCAGCGCGACCGCGTGGGTGCCCTTGTGGGCGGTGTTGCCCGGGGTCAGCTCCGCGCCGTTCCAGTTGTACCGGTCACCGAGGAACTGGAACTTCATGCCGAACAGCGAGTTGTGGTTGTTCCCGTTGGCGGCGGGCAGCCGCAGGTCGTGGTGGCCCCGGTCGACCACGCCGCCGCTGAAGCTCATGCCGCTGGCGTAGTTGCGCACCTCGAGATAGTGGAAGTGCAGGCCCTCGGTCGGCCTGGTCGCCCGCGTCGGATCGGCGGCGTTGAACCACGACGCCCCGTCCTCCTTGTCCTTCGGCGCCTGGAACACCGGACGCTCGCCGGTGAAGGGGCTGCCGGGGACGTAGCCGACGGGCAGGAACGAGATCTTGTGATCGTCGAGGTAGGTGTCCCAGGAGGTCTTCTTCGCGTCCTGGTACAGACCCGGCGCGATGAGCACCTCGACGTCGACGGCGGGCCGATGGTGCTTGATCACGTTCTCCGCGCCGTCCAGCGTCCGCACGGCCTGCTCCGGTGACAGGCCGGCGTTGGTGTCCGTGCCCGCCGGCGACAGGTACACGCGGAACGGTTCCGCCGCAGCCGGTTCAGCGGCTGCCGGGAACTGGGTGACCGCGAGTCCCGCGGCGACCAGTGCGGTGGCCGCGACGCCGATCAGTATCGCGGGTCTGCGGCGTTTGACGGTTGACACATGGCTCATGCGTTGCCCCCTCGATCGTGTTCGCGGTGGGTTCGCCGCGCGCGGCACGGTATCGAGAGGATCTTTCAATCGGCTTTCACTCGACCGTGTAGTTGCCGTCGTGTGCCCCGTCGCCGCTGGTGATCACGATTCCCCCTAGCGTGCTTCGATGTCTGTCTGCATGAGTCCGAACAGATTGCCCTCGGTGTCGCGGCAGTAGGCCAGCCATCCCACGGCGGGCACCGCGCTGCGCGTGACCACGACGAGCCCGCCCGCGATGGTCACCGCGTTGGTGAAGCCGTCGAGATCGGGCACGTCGATGGTCAGCGGGAACGCCGCCATCGGCGCGTCGAGCGCGGGTTCGACGCCCAGCCTCGGGGTCAGCGCGCCGTCGATGCCCGGCCCATCGCCGGTCTGGATCAGCCAGTACGGGTTGTCCGCCAGTCGCACGAACGCCCAACCGAACACCGTCTCGTAGAACGTCCTCGCCCGATCCGGGTTGGTGGCGTGGATCTCGAAGTGCACGGGACGAGGCATTTGGCGCCTCCTCTTCTTGATCGCCGCACGGACGGTACGCGCGGCGACGCGAAGCGAGGCAGGGGCGAACGGCTCTGTCCTGGCGGGCTTTGGTCAGGCGTCGGTGTCAGACGTGAGGGTCGGGCTTGGCCTGGTTGAGCACCCGCAGTCCCGGCACGGACAGGTCCGGCCACGGCGGCCGGCGCAGAATCGCGAGGGTGGACAACGTCGCGGCCACGAGCCCGGTGATCGCGCCGAGCAGGGCGATCCGCTCACGGTCCACGGCCGCCTCCCACGATGCCTTGCCCTCGTGGATGACGAACACGCCGACCGGGGTGACCCGTCCGCCACGTCCGACGCGCGCGACCGGGATGACCGTGCTCCCGTCGGTCAGGACGTGGGGCTCGCCGTACGCGCGCGTCATCACAGGATCCTCTCGTCGACTGCCTTCCTGTCTACAGCAGACGGTCAGCTCGTGATGTCCTTGCGGGTGAAGCGGCGCACGGCGAGCGCGCCGAACACACCGCAGTACAGCACGGCGGAGAACGCGCCCTGGGTCATCTGCTCCCAGTCGATGTCCGTGGCGATCAGGTCCGACCAGGCGAACGCGAAGTGCGTCGGCAGTACGTCGCGTATCCCGCCGAGCGCGGTGATCTGGTCGAGGATCTGGGACAGGATCGACACCAGCACGGCGCCACCCACCGCACCCAGCGGCGCGTCGGTCAGCACCGACAGGAACAGCGCCAGCCCGGCCACCCAGAGGAGTTGGATCGCGAGGTAGCAGACCGCGAGGCCGATCGCGTACACGCCGCTGGAGAACGGGATCGCGTCCCCGGTGGGGCTGACCGCCTCACCGGCGCCGTAGAAGATCACGCCGGCCAGCAGCGCCACCGCCGGCAGCAGCGCGATCGCGGTCAACGACAGCAGCGCCGACGCGATCGCCTTCTGCCGCAACAGTCTCGTGCGTGGCACGGGCATCGCGAGCAGGTATTTCAGGCTCGACCAGGACGCCTCGCTGGCGATCGTGTCACCGAAGAACACCGCCACGATCATCGGCAGCAGGAAGGTGCCGGCGGCGAACAGGATGAACACCACGAAGTTCGGGGCGCTCGCCGTGGCCAGGTCCACGAACCCGCCGGAGCGCCGGTTCGGCGACGCGTCGCCCAGCGCGAACGCCCCGGCGATCAGGAACGGCAGCAGCACGAGGAAGCCGAAGATGAGCTGGGTGCGGCGACGGCGGAGCTGGCGGACCAGCTCCACCCGCAGCTTGAGTGTCCCTTGTGGACGGTAACCCGCCGACGCGCCGGCCGCGCCGACCCCGACGTGCTCGTGCGAGGCCATCTCGGTGAACTCGGCGACCGCCGCCGGGTCGGTGTGCACCTCGTGATCAGTACTGTCCACTGTGGACTTCCGGTCGCTCATCCGGACGCCTCCTCTCCGACCAGCTCCAGGAACACGTCCTCCAGGCGGCGCCTCGGGCCCGCCTGCTCCACCGCCACGCCCGCCTCGACGAGCGCGGCCACCGCGGTCGACCTCGGCGTGCCGTTGAGGCTGGCGTGCACGACACCGTCCTCTGTGGACA
This sequence comes from Herbihabitans rhizosphaerae, assembly GCF_004216555.1. Lineage (GTDB taxonomy): Bacteria > Actinomycetota > Actinomycetes > Mycobacteriales > Pseudonocardiaceae > Herbihabitans > Herbihabitans rhizosphaerae. The sequence continues at coordinate 278,170 of NZ_SGWQ01000002.1, forward strand.
CTTCGGACACGCCGTCGAATCCGCGCAGCACCTCGGCGGCCCGGTCCGGGAGGTCCACCCGGAAGGTCGCCTCGCCACCGCCGGCCACGATGTCGGACACCTCGCCGGAGGCGATCAGCCGGCCGCGGTGCATCACCACGACGTGGCTGCAGGTCTGCTCCACCTCGGCGAGCAGGTGGCTGGAGACCAGCACGGTGCGCCCGGTGCTCGCGTACTTCTGCAGCACCTCGCGCATCTGGTGGATCTGCGGCGGGTCCAGCCCGTTGGTCGGCTCGTCGAGCACCAGCAGATCGGGGAGCCCCAGCATGGCCTGCGCGATCGCCAGCCGCTGGCGCATGCCCTGGCTGTAGGTGCGCACCCGCCGCCTGACCGCGTCGCCGAGTCCGGCGATCTCCAGCGCCTCGTTGAAGTGCGCGTGCTCGGTCGGCCGACCGGTGGCCGCCCAGTACAGCCGCAGGTTCGCCTCGCCGGACAGGTGCGGCAGGAAGCCGGAGCCCTCGACGAACGAGCCGATCCGGGACAGCACCGGCGCGCCGGAGTCGATCTTGTGCCCGAATACCCGGATCGTGCCCGTGGTCGGCGTGATCAACCCCATCAGCATGCGCAGCGTGGTGGTCTTGCCGGCGCCGTTCGGGCCGAGCAGGCCGAGCACCTGCCCGGTGTCCACTCGGAACGAGAGACTGTCCACGGCGGTGACGCCACCGGGGTAGGACTTGGACAGGTTCTCGATCACCAGCGGCACGTCGGCCAGCTCACTGTCCACATCGGACCGGCGGCGGCGCAGCACGATCATCGCGATACCGCCGAGTACGGCCAGCCCGAGCACCACGCCGATGCCGATCAGCGGCGCGGTGGGCGGGCCGGTGCTGGACGCGGAACCCGGAACCACCGGCGCGGCAAGGGAAGCCGGCTCGGCCAGCGCGACCGTGTAGGCGGCCGGCTGCGCGGGCGTGGCGTAGGACTGGTCGGTCGTGGTGACCGCCAGCTCGATCGCGTGCTCGGCCTCGATCGGCCGCACGATGCCGGGCAGCGTCACGGTCACCTCGACCGGCCGCCCGTCGGCCGGCAGGTTCGGCACTCGGAACGCGGAGACGTTGGAGCCGGGGAGGATCTTCACGCCGTCCGGTCCGACGTCGTAGATCTTGGCGAAGAACACGCCCTCTCCGGGCGGCTGGCCGGGCACCGCCGCGATGCGCAGCCGCACGGTCGACGAGCCGGCGATCAGCAACTGCCCGTCCAGCGGCGCGCTGCGGAATCGCGCCACCTGTCCCGGCAGGTCGATCGCCATCCGGCCGGCCAGCCGCGACGAACTGCCGATCATCGCGCCGAGGCCGGGCATGCTGCTCACCGACGCCGGGTTGCCGCCGGGCGGGTTCACCACGGTCTGCTGCTCGCCGCGCAGCGGAACGGTCTTGCGCTCGCCCGCACCGCTCGCCGCACCCGGGTAGTTCGCCGCGGTGACCGTGCGCACCGACGGTGTGCCCTGCGCGCGCAGCGCCCCCTGCACGGCGTACTGGAAGCCGGAGCCCGGGTCGGATCCGTTGCCGCGCAGGTGGAAGTCGAACCAGTCCACAATGGACGATCGGAGTTCCTTGCCCGGCCGGCCGCCGTCGTGGCCACCGGTGTACCAGGACACCTTCACCTTGCCGCCCGCCCGCGCGATTGCCCGCGCGGTGGCGTCGGCCTGGTCGAGCCCGAACAGCGTGTCCTGTTCGCCCTGCACGATCATCGTCGGCTTGGTGATCCGGTCGGCGACCGACACGGGGGAGACCGACCGCAGCAGGTCAACGGTCGCCTGGCTGGCCTTGCCGGTCGTGGCCACCTCGGCGTAGGCGCGGCAGATCTCCAGCCGGAACCGGCCGCAGGCGTTCATCGGCCCGGCCTGGCGTTGCCCGCCGTTCTGCCCGGGAGCGCCCGCGCCCGGGATTCCGCCACCACCCGCGCCGCCGGTCGGGTCACCGCCGCCGGGTGCGGGCGGATCGGCGTTCTGGTCCTCCTCGTCGCCCGGCTCCGGTGCGTCGGCCTGTGGGTTGGCCAGGCCCGCGCCGCCCATTCCGGCGGCGAAGAAGATGCCGGCCCACGAGCGCTTGAACACGCCGTTGGCCTCGAACGCGCCGGCGGCCGGGGTGCCCGGCAGGTCGGTGCGCGTGGTGGCCGCGTTGGGGATCAGCGCTTGGCCGAGGTCGTTGTAGGTGATCACTGGCGCCAGCACGTCCACCCGGGGGTCGTGCCCGGCGAGCAGCAGTGAGAGCGCGCCGCCGTAGGACGCGCCGGTGACGCCGACCCGCGGGTCGTTCGGCCCGTCCTTCTGTACCTCGGACCGGGTGGACAGCCAGCTGATCAGCTCGCGCGCGTCGGCCACCTCGGCGTCCGGCGCGTTGAGCGCGATCTCCCCGGTGCTGCGGCCGAACCCTCTGGCGGAATAGGCCAGCACCACGAATCCGCGCTCGGCCATCTCCCTGGCCTCGCCGGCGACGCTGTCCTTACTTCCACCGAACCCGTGCGCGAGCAAGATCGCCGGCGCCGGTGTCCCCGTCTCGGGGAGGTACAGGGTGGTGTCGATGCGCACTTGGCTGATTCCGGTGCCGATGGGCAGCACGGACTCCTGCGTACGGACCTCGGCGGTGTCATCATCGGCAAGGAACCACACCACGCCGGCCGCGGCGAGGAGGGCGACGAGCAGGATGACCACGAACGTGCGCGGCCTGGGAGTTCGGGGCACGGCACGACGTTATGCGAGTTTCGCTGAGATATCTGAGAACGACCTGAAACCCGCCAGAACCCGACCCCGGCTCACCTACCCACTTACCGACTTCACGCAGCCGGGTGTGTTGACCGCCCCGATCAAAAGCCCGCTGAGGTCGAAACTCATTGTCGAGGGCGGTCGCCCCTACGACGCCGGAGAGACAGCGGGCGAGGAACGAGCCCACTGTCTCGGAGGAGGCGTGACTGAACCACCCACGAAACCCAACCACCCACACCCGGCACCCAGCCACCCACCCAAAAAGACCACAACCCCGTTCGGCGAAGCCGAACCAGGCGACCCTGCCCGAGATAGAGAACACAGCCCACCCGGCTGGTGTCGCGGGCGCGGACAGTGAACAATGGTCACCAAGTGGAGGGGAGTATTCCTTCGCGTCGACGTCGTCAACACGGCACCGTTCGCGGTCCCGGCGTCGGCGGCCAGCCGCTACGCTGGCGGAAGAGACCTCCGGTTGTTCGGCGGTTCGTCCGTAGCACCGGAGGTTTGACTGAATGAACATCCCTGTCTGGGTTTGGGCGGCGACGCTCGGGGGTTTGCTGCTGCTGCTCTTGATCGATCTCGTGATTGTGGACAGCAAGCCGCACGAGGTCACGGTCGGCGAGGCTGCTCGATGGGTGACCTTCTACGTCGCGATCGCGGTCCTGTTCGGCCTGGGCATCTGGTTCTTCTCGGGCGGCCAGCACGCCGGGGAGTACTTCGCCGGATACATCACCGAGTACTCGTTGTCGGTGGACAACCTGTTCATCTTCTTGGTGATCATGTCCGCGTTCAAGGTGCCGAAGGTGCACCAGCACAAGGTGTTGCTGGTGGGAATCCTGCTCGCGCTGGTGATGCGCGGCATCTTCATCGCGGTCGGCGCGGCGGCCATCGCCGAGTTCAGCTGGGTGTTCTACCTGTTCGGCGTCTTCCTGATCTACACGGCGTGGAAGCTGTCCAGCACCGGCCTCGGGCACGATGACGAGGACTACGAGGAGAACAAGGTCACCACGCTGGCCCGCAAGTTCCTCCCGGTCGCCGAGGACTACCACGGCTCCAAGACGATCACCAAGATCGACGGCAAGCGCTACGTCACGCCGATGATGATCGTGATGATCGCGATCGGCTCGGCGGACCTGATGTTCGCGGTCGACTCGATCCCGGCGATCTTCGGGCTCACCAAGGAGCCGTTCCTGGTGTTCACCGCGAACGCCTTCGCGCTGATGGGCCTGCGGCAGTTGTACTTCCTGCTCGGCGGCCTGCTGAAGAAGCTGGTGTACCTGTCCATCGGCCTCGCGGTGATCCTCGGCTTCATCGGCGTGAAGCTGATCCTGGAGGCGCTGCACTCGAACACGCTGAGCTTCATCAACAACGGCGAGGGCCTGCACGTCCCGACCGTCGGCATCGAGGTCTCGCTGGCCGTGATCGTCGGCGTGCTGGCGATCACCGCGATCGCGAGCCTGATGAAGTCGCGCAAGGACGAGAAGAAGGCCGCGGAGGAGAACGCGGACTCTGAGGACGCCACGGATTCCTCGAAGTCCCAGTCCAGCAACGCGTAGTCCGGTTCCACGCGCGGCACGCGGTGGCCCAGGACAGGCCCTAGTACTACAGGGCTACAGCCGGGTCGAGCCCGCTGAACCCGTTAGCGCGGCTAAAGGTTCAGCGGGCTCGACCCGTTAGCGTGGCTCACGACACGCCGGAAAGGCCCTGTAGTACTTAGTCCAGCAGCGTGTAGTTCAGTTCCTCGCAGACGCGGGCGAGTGGGAGATCGAGGCCCGGGTAGCTGAGTGGGACCAGTACGTCCGGGTTGGCCGGCAGCGCGTCGGCGGCCGGCGGGTTCCACAGCGCCAGCGCGGGTGAGCCGGAGTCCATCGAGGACCGGTACCAGACGCCGTCCAACTCGGGGTGCGCCGCCCTGATCGCGCGCGCCCACGCCTGGGTCACCGCCTTGGTGCCGCTGCTGCTGATCAACTGGGACGCGCCGGCCCTGGTCGGCCAGAGCCCGGACAGGTCGAGCAGGCGCAGCGTGCGGCGCGGGCGGACGATCACCAGGTGCGGCCGGCGGGTGGCGCGGTCGAGTACCGAGGTCGCCTGGAACACCTCGGCCACGCTGGTGCGCACGGACAGTCCGAAGTAGACGACGCCGTGCTCGGGCGTGGTGGACGGCGATCCGTCGGGCTTGGGCTCCTGCGGGTCGAACCGGCCGTGCGGCAGCGGCCCGGTGTAGCGGAACGTGTTCCACCGCTGCCGGTGCGCGCCACCCGCGGCGAAAATACGCACGAGCCGGGTGGCGCTGTGTACTGCGACGATGTCCTCATCCACACGCAGTAACGCGCGCAGCGCAGCGGGACTCGGCGGCTGGGGGAGCCGTGCCATGTCGAAGGGGATCCAGTCAGCTGTGGTCGGCGGCGGTCCGGAGTACGGTCACGCCGGAATGCCGAGCACGGCCGCGAGTTCCGCGACCCGCTGCGGTTCGCCGCCGGCGAGCAGCCACTGTCTCGGCGTGGCCGGCGAGCCGTTGATCCGCAGGTCCTCCTGGGGCGTGGTCACGAACGCGGCGACGACGAGCGGGGGCTGGTCGTCCGGCACCGCGGCGAGGACGGTCTCCAACCCGGGCAGCACGCCGCTGCTGGTGAACTGCCACGCGGGCAGCCGCCAGCCGCCCCGGTCCTTCCAGCCGACCAGCCGGCCGGCCGCGAGGCGGTGCCGGATGCGGCTGTCGTCGACGCCGAGCTTGCGTGCCGCGTCGAGCACGGTGAGCGCCGAGTCACGCAGAACCGTCTGTGCCGCAACGGTTCGAGCGCGCGCGTCGATCTCGTCGGGGCGGCGCGGGGACAGGTCGAGCCCGACCTCTCCGAGCGCGTCGCGCTGCTCGGAGGAGAAGTAGTCGGTCGGGTCCGGGTTGGGCGGTGACAGACGCTTCGCGGCATCCTCCACCAGGTGCAGGAACTCCACGGCGTTCACACGCAGGCCTGCCTTTGCCAACACGGTCTCGAGCGCAGTCATGCCGCATAGACTAACCCGTCTGTGCGCTTTCGTGCGCGTTTGTGCCGAAAATCACCAAGATCGACACTTGCCGCACATACTAAATCACAATCGGTAGGCGACGGTTGGGAATCGCCTGATCCGGTGACGCTTGACACAACGAACGGGCCAGCCCTAGCGTCTCCGAGTAATCGATTTCTCGGCGTGCCGGTGACCCGACACAGCCGGCGGCCGAACACACCTTCGGCGACGAGGGATGGGATGGACGACGACGTCAGTCCGTTGGTCGAAATGACCAGCATCAGCAAGTCCTACGGGGGAGTCCAGGCCTGCCGGGACATTGACTTCACCGTGCGCGCCGGCGAGGTGCACGCGTTGCTCGGCGAGAACGGCGCGGGCAAGTCGACCTTGATGAAGGTGCTGTCCGGTGAGGTTGTCGACCACCAGGGCGAGATCTTCATCGAGGGTGCCCGGATTCGGTTCAACCGCCCGATCGATGCCCAGCGTGCCGGTATCGCGATGATCCATCAGGAGCTCGACCTGGTGCCCGCGCTGTCCATCGCGGAGAACATCTTCCTCGGCAAGGAACTCAAGACGCGCGCCGGAACGGTCGACAAGCGGCGCATGATCAGACAAACCGGCGAGTTGCTCGAGCGCACCGGGGTCGCGCTCGATCCTCGCCGGCTTGTCGAGGAACTGCGTACCGGCGAGCAGCAGCTCGTCACGATCGCCAAGGCGCTGTCCCTGGACGCGCGGGTGCTGATCATGGACGAGCCCACCTCCGCGCTGTCCTCGCACGAGGTGGAGCAGCTGTTCGAGGTGATCAGCGAGCTGCGGGCCAGCGGCGTCGGCATGGTCTACATCTCGCATCGCATGGAGGAGATCGGCCGCGTCGCCGACCGCGCGACCGTGCTGCGCAACGGTTCGGTCGTCGCCGAGTTCGACGCCCGCGAGCTGACCGCGGCCCAGGCCTCCGAGGCGATGGTCGGCCGCCCGGTGCAGACCCTGTTCCACACCTCGACCGCCGCCACCGGCGACGAGGTGCTCGTGGTGAACGACCTTCACGTGCACCCGAAGCACCCGAGCCCCGGCCGCCGAGACCCGAACGGGATCACGCTCAGCGTGCGCGCCGGGGAGATCGTCGGGCTCGCCGGGTTGCTCGGCGCCGGCCGCACCGAGCTGCTCGAGACGCTGTACGGAATCGGCTCGCCCGGCTCCTGGAGCGGCGAGGTTTCGTTGCGGGGCAAGCGAATCCGGCCGCGCGGCGCGCGTCGGGCGCTGCGCATGGGCATGGCGTTCGTGCCGGAGGACCGGCGCATCGCCGGGCTGGCGCTGGAGCACTCGGTACTCGCCAATACCGTGCTGTCCATTGTGGACCGATTGGCCGTGGCGGGCGCGGTGCCGCGGGGGCGCGAACGCGACGCCGCCCAACGCAGTGTCGAGGAGCTCGGCGTGAAGCTGGGGTCGATCAACGACCCGGTCGGCTCGCTGTCCGGCGGCAACCAGCAGAAGGTGGTGCTCGGTCGGGGCATGCTCACCGACCCGGTGCTGCTGCTGCTCGACGAGCCCACCCGCGGGGTGGACGTCGGCGCGAAGGCGGAGATCTACCGGCTGCTCGGCGAAGCGGCCAAGCGGGGAGTCGGCGTGCTGTTCGCGTCCTCGGAATTGGCCGAGCTGGTCGGTGTGTGTGACCGGGTGATCGTGCTTCGGGACGGGCGCAGCGTGCGCGAGCTGAATACGAGTGAAGTCGGGGAGGCCGACCTGCTGGCGGCCTCCATGGGAGAAGGAATGGTGGTCGACGCCTTGGCGAACGGCGAGGCGAACGGCGGTGAGGTGGCATGAGCTCGGACAAGGGTGACGTGACGACGACGGATTCGGCCGAGGAGCCGGACGAGGTGCAGGCCGCGACGCCGGTAAAGGGGGGTGGCGGCGGCCGGAAGAACGTGGTCGCCACGCTGTTCCGGTTCCAGAGCCTGTTCGGTTTGGCCCTGGTGTTCATCGCGGGCGTGATCTTCTCGCCCAACGTGAACGGCGAGCTGATCTTCCTCGGCGTGAACAACCTGTTCGACATCGTGCGGTCGGTGTCCGAGATCGGCATCCTCGCGGTCGGCATGACGCTGGTGATCCTGATCGGCGGGATCGATCTGTCCGTCGGCTCGATGCTGGGCTTCTCCAGCGTCGTGGTCGCCGTGCTGCTGGTGAACGAGAACTGGGGAGTCGGCCCGGCGGTCGTGGTCGTGCTGATCCTCGGGCTCGCGTTCGGCGCGCTGCAGGGCGCGCTGGTGGCGTCGTTCGGGATCCAGGCGTTCATCGTGACGCTGGCCGGTATGCAGGTCGCGCGCGGCCTGGCCAGGATCACCTCCGGCGGTCAGGGCGTGCAGATCTCCTACGGGAACGACGATCCGAGCAAGGCGCCCGAGGTGTTCTCGCTGATCGGCGAGCGCACGTTCAACGGCGTGGTGCCGATCTCGACGCTGATCTTCGCCGCCGTGGCCGCGCTGGCGATCATGGCGCTGCGGGTGACCTCGTTCTCCCGGCACGTGTACGCGATCGGCGGCAACGAGAAGGCCGCGCGGCTGTCCGGTGTGCCGGTCATGCGCGTGAAGATCATCGTGTTCGCGATCTGCGGGCTGTGCGCCGCGCTCGCCGGAATCGTGCACGCCGGATACCTGAACTTCGGCGGGCCGAACGACGGCACGATGTTCGAATTGAAGGCGATCGCCGCCGTGGTCATCGGTGGAACGAGTTTGATGGGCGGCCGAGGAACCGTACTCGGCACGGTCGCCGGCGCGTTGTTGGTCGGAATGCTGGAAAACATCCTCGGACTGAACAACATCAAGTCGGATTGGCAATCGATAATCATCGGTTTGGTAATTGTGCTTGCCGCGGGCCTGCAACGTATTCGCCCGGCATCGGTGAGTTCGTGAAGAAGGGAAGCACGCTCATGACAAGAATGGCACGCCGTGGTGCGGCGGTGACAGTGTTGGCTGCGTGCGCGACGCTCGCGCTGGCCGGCTGCGGGACGACGAGTGAGCAGACCGGAGGCAGTGCGGAGGCGGGCAAGCCGGAGAAGTGCGGCGCCGACGGCAAGTACACGATCGGGATGAGCCAGGCGAACCGCGGCGAGCCCTACCGCGTCCGCATGGACGACGACGTGCAGAAGGCCGGCTCGAAGGTGCCCCAGTTCAAGGTCGAGCTCGCCGACGCGCAGAAGGACAGCGCCAGGCAGGCCGAGCAGGTGCAGACCTTCATCACGCAGAAGGTGAACCTCATCATCGTCAGCCCGAACGAGGCGGCGCCGCTCACCGATATCGTGAAGAAGGCCTACAACGCGCGAATTCCGGTCATCGTGCTCGACCGGAAGACCACCACTGAGGACTACAACCAGTGGATCGGCGCGGACAACATCAAGATCGGTGAGGCGGCCGGAAAGTACTTCGCCGAGAAACTGCTTCCGCAGGGCGGCGAGATTCTCGAGATCCGGGGTCTGTCCAGCTCGACCCCGGCCGGCGAACGCGGTGACGGGTTCCGCAAGGGTGCCGGCGACAAGATCAAGATCGTCGCCCAGGCCGACGCCGAGTGGGAGCGCGACATCGCCGTCACCAAGGCCACCGAGCTGCTGCGCAGCCACCCGAACATCAAGCACGTGTACGCGCACAACGACCCGATGGCCGAGGGTGTGTACAAGGCCGCTGAGCAGCTCGGCCGCAAGGACATCGTGGTCACCGGCATCGACGGCCTGCCGATCGACGCCGGCGGCATCAAGGCGGTCGAGGCCGGCCGGCTCGCCGCCACGTTCGTCTACCCGACGGCCGGCAAGGAGGCCATCGAAACGGCGAAGAAGATCCTGGTCGACTGCCAGTCCGTGGCCAAGCAGCAGCTGCTGCAGACCGAGCTGGTGTCCAAGGAGAACGCACAGCAGGTTTACACCCGATTGAACGCGGGCTGAACCGTATCGCGGCCTTCACCCACTCGTTAGGGTGATAGCTGCGTGTGCTCAGCCGTACACTGTCCGTACGACGAGGGGAGCTTTTCCCATGCGATCACGTTCACCGCGTTCCCCCCGTCGCACGGATGGTGGAGAGTCCCCCGGAGGGGACTCGGGCCCCTCGGGCGGAAGACGGTGGGCGGTGGCCCTCGCGGCCATCGCCCTGTCCCTGGTCATCCCCGGCACCACGCCGGCGAGCGCGCAGCAGCAGCTGCCGCAACCGCCGCGCGTGCCCGGGGTGACCGCGGCCCTCGCGGACAAGGGGCCGATCGGTTGGGACGTGTACCGCACGCTCGACGGCGCGGCACGGTTACGCGCGGGTTCGCAGGTCAAGCAGTTCTCCAGCTACGACCGCACCGGCGGCAACGACGACGGGTTCGTCGGCACCTACTCCTGCTTACGGATCACCGCCGCCGGCTGTGTCATCGCGGAGAAGACCGGCGCGGGTCAGATCGAGTCGATGTGGTTCACCCGCGACTACGGCTCGATGGTCAACACCGGCCGGATCCGGGTCGAGATGGACGGCGTGACCGTGCTGAACGCCATGCTCCAGGACGTGGTGGACGGCAAGCGCGGCGCACCGTTCGTGTGGCCGCTGGTCGGCAACGGCAACGACACCTCGGGCGGCGCGGTGATCAAGGTGCCGATGCCGTACGTCAACTCGATGCGGGTCACCGTCCAGCACAACCCGCTCTTCTACCACGTGAGCTACCGCGAGTTCGCCGACCCGATCGGCGTGCGCACGTTCAACCCGGCCGACCGCGCCGACGACGTGATCACCAACCTGCGCGGGTTCGGCGTCCGTGACCCGAAGCCGTTCGTGCCGGGCGCGCCGGTGCAGGCGAACACCAAGGACGTGGCGCCGGGCGCGGCCGCGTCGTTCATGGACCTCAAGGGCGCCGGCTGGATCAACCAACTGCGAGTGCGGCTGCCGCAGGTGGTGGCCAGCCCGAGGGTCGTCAGCGACGGTCGGGCGTTCGGGCCGAGCGGCGGGTCGAGCTTCCGGGCGAACATCCACCCCGGCAACAGCGGCGTGCGCATCACCAGGCGGTACGACCCGCTGATCGCCGACCAACGCACCCGGCTCAAGGTCGAAGGCCGGGAGATCGCCGTACTGGACAGCGGTCCGAGCCGGCCTGGCCTGTGGGACAACCACATCATCGAGGTGCCGCAGGCGCTCACCGGCGGCAAGTTCCAGGTCAACGTGGCGACCGAGTTCATCTCGTCCAGTCTCGACGTGAACGAGTTCCGCTACGACGTGCACTCCAAGGTCGGCAACGACTGGGTGCGCACCGACATCATCGACGTCGGACCGGGCCACACCAGCGAAGAGGCGGCGCACGGCTACGTGATCCGGCTGCAGACGTGGAACGGCTTCCGCGCCTACCGCTACCCGTCCAACCCGGACGAGCTGAGCCGCTCCGACGCCGTGCTCAACGACGCGCGGCTGCGCATCACGTTCGACGGCAAGTCCACAGTGGACGCGCCGATCGGCGAGTTCTTCGGCTCCGGGCTGGGCGAGCACGACGTGCGCAACCTGATGACCACGATCGACGGCTCGTTCGACGGCTGGTACCAGTCCTGGTGGCCGATGCCGTACGCGAAGGGCGCCAAGGTCGAGATCGTCAACGGCAGCGGGATCCCGATCACCGGGGCCACCGTGGAGGTCGCCACGAAGGCCGACTCGACCGTGCCGGCCAAGCTCAAGCCCGGCGGTTCGCTCGGCTACTTCAACGCGACCCACCACCGAGGGCAGACGGTGAACGGCGCGGACTGGGTGTTCCTGCAGACCAACGGCCGGGGCCTGTTCTACGGCGCCACGCACTCGATGCGCGGGCTGATCGCGGCCGGCAACCGGCGCAACTACCTCGAGGGCGACGAGCGCGTTTACGTGGACGGCGCGGCCAGTCCGACGCTGTACGGCACCGGCAGCGAGGACTACTACGAGTCCGGGTGGTACTTCCGGGACGGCACCACGTACGCGATGCCGCTGGCCGGCAACCCGTCGCACGAGATGGACGGTGACGGCTGTCAGTACGACTGCACCGGCGCGTATCGGCTGCTGGTGGGCGACGCGGTGTCGTTCGCGACGTCGCTGCGCTTCGGCATCGAGCACGGGCCGGCCAACAACGAGCCGGGCGACTACGGCTCGACCGCGTACTGGTATGGCCAGCCGGACGTCGGGCTCACCGAGACCGATGGCGTGGACGTGACCGACGAGGCCAGCCGCACGGCGCACAAGTACACCGCGGTGAACGAGACGCGGTCGGTGCTCGAGTCCACGTTCGAAGGTGACAACGACACCGCGCCGATCCGCCGGGGCACCACCACGGCGACCGGGCCGGTCGAGTTCACCGTCGCGGTCAAGCAGGACAACGCCGGTGTGCGGCTGCTGCGCCTCGGCGACCAGGCCACGGCGTACCAGCGGGCGACCGTACTGGTCGACGGGCTGGCCGTGGGCACCTGGATGCAGCCGTTGGGCAACAAGCACTCGCGCTGGCTGGAGGACTCCTTCGAGCTGCCGTCGTCGGTGACCTCGGGCAAGGCGTCGGTGACCGTGCGGATCGAGCCGGAAACGGGCGCGCCACCCTGGTCCGCATCCCGCTACCGGGTGCTCACCCGCTGATCGAGCCCGGGGTTTGTGGGTCTTCAAGACCCACAAACCCCGGTTCGGGGTGTCCGCAACGACGGCAAACCCCGGTGGTCAGGCGCGGCTGGATGAGCCACGTTCGATGAGGCGGGCGCTGAGCGTGGTGGTCGTGGCCGCGCGATCGCTGTCGGCGATGCGGGCCAGCAGCAGCTGGGCGGCCACCGTGCCGATCTCGTAGGCCGGCTGGGCGACCACGCTGAGCGGCGGGTCGACCAGCTTGGCCCAGGAGACGTCGTCGAACGCCACCACGCCGACGTCCCTGCCCACCTGTTTGCCCAGCTCGTCCAGCGCTTCGAGCACGCCGATCACCATCGAGCTGTTGGCCACGAGCAGCGCGTCCGGCGGGTCGTCCTGCGACATGAGGCCCACGGTGGCGGCCTTGGCACCGGCCGCCTTGTACTCGGTGCGCCGCACCAGCCGCGCCGAGCTGCGCTTCTTGGCCGAGCGCACGGCATCCCGGTACCCGGCGAGCCGGTCGTCCGCGGTGCGCACGCCGGCCGGTCCGGTAATGCAACCGACCTGCTCGTAGCCCTGGGCGAACAGGTGTGCCGCCGCCTCCTTGGCGGCCATCCTGGTGTCGACGAGCACCATGTCGTGCTCGTCGTCGGGCAGCGGACGGTCGACGGCGACCACCGGCATGCCGCGGTCGGTGAGCCGCTTGGTGTTGGTGGTCGTACTGGTGGGGGACAGGATCACCCCGGCGACCCGCTCCTGGATCGCCACGTCGATGTAGCGCCGCTCCTTGTCGCCGCTCTCGTCGGAGTTGCACAGCACGACCGAGTACCCGACCGCCTGCGCCACATCCTCGACACCGCGGGCGATCGCGGTGAAGAACGGGTTCTCCACGTCGGAGATGATCAGCGCGAGGACGGCGGCCTCCTGACGGCGCAGATTGCGCGCCGGTCCGTTGGGTGAGTACCCGAGTTCCTCGGCTGCCGCGAACACCCGTGCGGCCAGCTCGGGGTCCACCGTGGACTTGCCGTTGAGCGCTCTGGAGACCGTCGCCGTCGACACACCCGCCATCGACGCGACGTCGCTTATCGTCGCCACGACCGCCCCACCTCCGACCTATTGACAGTTGCCTGACGTGCAGAATAGCGTCTGAGAAAACGATTACTCAGAACACGCGCGAATGGCCGGACCTGTTGCCATCACAGGAGGATCAGTGGCTCGCATCGGCGTCATCAACATCTCGGACGGCCGGGACTACGTCCACTCCGGCATCGCCGACTTCATCAGAGGCAACGAGGACAAGCTCGTGCAGAGCCTCGAGGCGGCCGGCCATGAGGTGGTGAGAGGTTCCGCTCCGGTGTCCGCGAACTCCGTGGCGACCTCGGTGGCGCGCGAAGTGCAGGCCGCCGATGTCGACATCACCGTGCTGCACTACTGCGTCTGGGCGTTCCCGCACTTCACGATGCTCGCCGCCGGCCAGATCAGCGGCCCGTTGCTGCTGCTGGCCAACATCGACCCGGTGCAGCCCGGCATGGTCGGCATGCTCGCCGGCGGTGGCGCGCTGGACCAGATCGGCCGCCGGCACACCCGCCTGTGGGGCGACCCGACCGACAAGGCCGTGATCGACGCGATCGGCGTGCACGCCTCGGCCGCGGGCGCGGTGTCGAGCCTGCGCGGCTCGACGTTCGGCCGGATCGGCGGCCGTCCGATGGGCATGAACACCGCCGTCGCGGCGACCGACCAGTGGCAGCGGATCTTCGGCGTCGACGTCGAGGAGATCGACCAGTACGAGATCGTGCGCCGCACCGAGCTCGCCGACCCCGCGGAGAAGCGCAAGGGGCGCGAGTGGTTCGAGCGGCACGCCACCGTGCACTACGACGGCAAGAAGCTCACCCCCGAGCTGCTGGAGAAGCAGGTCGGCTCCTACCTCGCGATGCGCTCGCTGATCGACGAGTGGAACCTCGACTTCACCGGCATCAAGGGCCAGCCGGAGATGACCCAGTACTTCGCCACGATGGACATCGTCGAGGCGGTGCTGAACGACCCGTACGACTGGAACGGGCCGAAGGAGACGCACGTCTGCGCCACCGAGGCGGACATGGACGGCGCGCTCACGATGCAGATCATGAAGCACATCTCCAAGACGCCGGTGCTGTTCGCCGACGTGCGGCACTACCACGGCGACAAGGACATCTGGGACCTGTGCAACTCCGGTCAGCACGCCACCTGGTTCGCCGCGCGCAGTGACGACCCGGCCGAGAACCTGGCGAAGGTGAACCTCTACCCGGAGGTGTTCTTCTTCCCGGCGGGCGGCGCGTCGGTGCAGCACATCGCCGCCGCCGGCCAGATGACACTCGGGCGGCTGACCCGCAACGACGGCAAGTACCGCCTGCAGCTGATGCTCGGTGACTTCGAGGAGTACGACAAGGAGACCACCGAGTCGCTGATGAAGATGTCCACGCCGGAGTGGCCGCACGCGTGGGCCCGGCTGGACGCACCCGGCGAGGTGTTCCTGTCGAGGTTCGGCGCGAACCACATCCACGCGATCCCCGGTGACCGACGCGCCGAACTGCGCGCCGTTTGTGAGTTGCTGGACATCACCCTCGACGAGTTCACCCGGGGCTGACAAGAGAGTGTCGGGCAACCTGATGTGGTGGTCGGGCAGGGCACGCCCAGGCGGCGCTCGGTTAATGCGGGACACCCGCACCCGGGACATGCGTTGTCGGTCGTTCGAGTATGACCAATACGAGTCTCTCCCTCCGCCTTGTAGCTCATCCACCTGGACGCGCCCGGGTGGCCAACCTGCGATGTGGGTGAACTGAATGGATGGATTGCTGCTCGGCGTCGACATCGGCACGTCGAGCTCCAAGGGTGTGCTCGTCAGTCCACGGGGGACGATCGTGGCGCGGGCAAGCCGTCCGCACGACACCTCCTACCCGCATCCGGGTTGGGTGGAGCACGACGCGGAAACCGTGTGGTGGCAGGACTTTCTGGTGATCACCCGTGAGCTGGTGGCCGCCGCGGACCAGCCGATCATCGGCCTCGGTGTCTCCGGCATCGGCCCGTGCTTCATGCCGGCCGACGACGCGGGTGCCCCGCTGCGCCCGGCGATCCTGTACGGCGTGGACACCCGCGCCGGCGTGGAGATCGATGAGCTGAACGCCGAGATCGGCGCCGAGGAGATTCTGCGCCGGGGTGGCACCCCGCTGTCCTCGCAGGCGGTCGGGCCGAAGGTGCGCTGGTTCGCCAAGAACGAGCCGGAGCGCTACGAGCGCACCGCGATGTGGTTCATGGCCAGCTCGTACCTGGTGCACAAACTGACCGGGCGGTACGTGCTCGACCACCACTCGGCCAGCCAGTGCGACCCGATGTACGACCTGCGCGAGGCGGAGTGGGCCACGGACTGGTGCGAGCGCATCGCACCGGGACTCTCGCTGCCCGAGCTGGCCTGGCCGACCGAGGTGGTCGGTGAGGTGTCGGCCGAGGCGGCGGCGCTAACCGGTCTGCCGCAAGGACTTCCGGTCACCGCGGGCACGGTGGACGCGTGGGCCGAGGGCACCAGCGTCGGCGTCACCGACCCCGGCGACGTGATGGTCATGTACGGCACCACGATGTTCCTGATCCAGGTGCTGTCCGACCCGAGCCCGCACGCCGGCCTGTGGACCACCCGCGGCGCGTTCCCGGGCACGTACTCACTCGCCGCCGGAATGGCCACCTCGGGCGCGATCACCGACTGGCTGCGCAAGCTCGTCGGCGGCGAGTTCGGCACGCTCGTCGAGGAGGCGGCCGCCGTGCCGGCCGGCAGCCGAGGGCTGTTGCTGCTGCCGTACTTCGCCGGCGAGCGCACCCCGATCTTCGACTCGGAGGCGCGCGGGATCATCGCGGGCCTCACGCTCGGCCATGGCCGAGCCGAGTTGTACCGCGCCGCGCTCGAGGGCATCGCCTACGGCGTGCGGCACAACCTGGAGGCGATGCGCGAGGCGGGCGGCGGGTCCACCCGGCTGGTCGCTGTCGGCGGTGGCACGCAGGGCGGGCTCTGGACGCAGATCGTGACCGACGTGATCGGCGCGGAGCAGCAGATCCCCCGGGAGACGGTGGGCGCGTGTTTCGGTGACGCGCTGCTCGCCGCGACCGCACTCGGCCAGGACGTCGACCGGGAGCAGTGGAACCCGGTGGAGCAGACCGTCCGGCCGGACGCCGGCCGGGCACGAGCCTACGACGAGTTCTACAAGCGGTACCGGGAGCTGTATCCGTCCACAGTGGACATCGCGCACTTCCTGGCGGCCGAGCAGCACGCGGCCGACGCCGAGGGCTGACGAAACAAGTCTCGGAGTCCGTGCAACCGACGAACGTCGGGTCTCCGTCCTGGGTGCATGAACACCGACACAGGATGGTGGTTAAGACGCGCGGGCGTCGCCACCGTAGCGGCCGCGACGGCCGCAGGGGTGGTCGTGGCCGTGACGGCCGGGACCGGGACCGGATCGTCCACGCCGGACGCGCCGGAGATCGCGCTGGTCTCCTACGACTCGTGTGAATCAGCGCTGAACGGGCTGCGATCGGCGGCGAGGCCGTACATCGGCTCCAACGGGTGGAACAGCGGTGGGTACACCGACGCCATGCCCCGTGCGCCGAGGGAGGCCAACGGGAGCGACAGCCGGGCCGCCGCCGAGTCGTCGCCGGGCTCGACCGGGTCCGCGCCCACCGACGCGCCGAAGCACTCCACCACGAACACGCACGAGGCCGGCGTGGACGAGCCGGACCTCACCAAGACCGACGGCCGGCGACTGATCAGCGTCGTGGACGGCAAACTCCGCGTGCTGGACGTCCGCGGCCGCACGGTCACCGCGACCGTGCCACTGCCTGAAGGCGGCCAGCACCAACTGCTGGTGCAGGGTGACCGTGCGCTGGTCGTGACGAAACAGCCGATGTACCGCGCCGAGCCGGCGATCCGCGGTGTGCCGGACGCGCGACCGATGCCGACGCCGGTGCAGGGGTCGACGCTGACGTTGATCGACCTCGCCGGCACGCCGAAGACGATCGGCACCCTCAAGCTCGACGGGTCCTATGTGGACGCTCGTCAGGTGGGCAGCACGGCGCGGGTCGTGGTGCGGTCCACCCCGCGCATCCCGTTCACGCGGCCGGCTTCCGGCAAGTCGCGCGCCGAGGCGGAGCGCGAGAACCAGGGCATCCTGGACCGGTCGACCATCCAGGACTGGCTGCCGCGCTACGAGCTCGAGGCGGGCGTCGACCGGCGGCAGGGCCAGCTCGTCGAGTGCGCGAACATCAAGCACGCCAAGGAGTTCACCGGCAAGTCGATGCTGACCGTGCTGTCGGTCGACCTGACCAAGGAACTCGGCACGGGCGAGCCGGTGTCGGTGGCCGGCGACGGCGAGACCGTGTACGCCACCGGGACGAACCTGTACGTCGCCGACGACCGCGCTGGCACGACGATCATGCCGCGCGGCGGCGTGCCGGGCATGCCGACGCCCATGCCGCCGCGTGAGCAGCGGGTGGACGTGCACCAGTTCGACATCGGCAAGCCGGGCAAGCCGGACTACGTCGGGTCCGGCAGCGTCGAGGGGCGGCTGCTGAACCAGTACTCGCTGTCCGAACACGACGGCAACCTGCGGGTGGCGACCACGACCGGCCAGCCCTCCGCGCGATCCGGCAGCGGGTCGGAGAGCCGGGTGACCGTGTTGCGGCGCAACGGAAGCACGCTCGGCGAGATCGGCAAGGTGACCGGTCTCGGGCCGGGGGAGCGGATCTACGCGGTGCGGTTCTTCGGTCCGGTCGGCTACGTCGTGACGTTCCGGCAGACCGACCCGCTGTACACGCTGGACCTGTCCAACCCGACCAAGCCGCGCACGGTCGGCGAGCTGAAGATCCCCGGCTACTCGGCATATCTGCACGCCGCCGGCCCGGGCAAGCTGATCGGCGTCGGTCAGGACGCGACGACCGAGGGGCGGCGGCTGGGCACCCAGGTGTCGCTGTTCGACGTGGCGAACCCGGCGGACCCGAAGCTGCTGAACGCGCACAAGCTGGCCGGTACGACGTCCGAGGTGGAGCGCGACGCGCACGCGTTCCTGTACTGGCCGGAGGACGGGCTGCTGGTCGTCCCGGTGCGCGGGTACGGCTCGCGGTCCGGTGAGCAGCCGGTCAACGGTGCGCTGGTGCTTCGCTTGTCCGGCAACGGGTTCACTGAGGTCGGCACGATCGAGCACCAGGCGCGGGCCTCCTCGACGAGCTACTACGGCGAGCAGATCCGGCGCGCGATCGTGATCGGGAACGAGCTGTGGACGGTGTCCGCGGCGGGCGCGATGGTCAGCGGCAAGGACCGCGTGGCACAGCAGGGATGGGTGCCGTTCGCCTGACCAGCGAGCAGGAGTGAGTGGGTGTTCGCCGTCGGGGGGAACACCCACTCACTTCGTCGTACGCCACCGAATCGGCAGGCTCTTGATCCCGTTCTGGAAGTTCGACCGCAGCCGCACCGGCTCGCCGGCCAGCTCCACCTGGCCGAGCTGATCGAGTACCGCGGCGAACATCGCCCGCATCTGGACCTTGGCGAGGTGCGCGCCGAGGCAGAAATGCGGGCCGTGGCCGAACGTGAGGTGGTCGTTCGCGGTCCGGGTGATGTCGAACGCCTCCGGCTCGGCGAACACGCTCTCGTCCCGGTTGGCCGAGGAGAACCACACCACGACCTTGTCGCCGGCCTTGATGTCCACATCGGACAGTCGGGTGTCCTGGGTGGCGGTGCGCCGGAAGTGCATTACCGGCGTCCACCAGCGCAGCATCTCCTCGACCGCGCCGGGCAGCAGGTCGCGCTCGCGCAGCAGCAGGCGGTACTGGTCCACAGTGGACAGCAGGGCGAGCATTCCGCCGGGCAGGCCGTTGCGCAGGGTTTCGTTGCCCGCCACGGAGAACAGCCAGAACAGGTTCTCGAACTCGGCGAGCGTCACGGCGCCGGTGCTGTCCCGGTGCCGCATGAGGTTGCTCATCACGTCGTCGCCCGGGTTGGTCCGCTTGTAGTCGCCGAGCGCGTTGGCGTAGGCGTACAGATCGGGCATGCCGTCCCTGGTTCGCGGGTCCGGCATGCGGCCGTCCGGGCCCGGTACGGGGCGCAGGTCGAGCGCCGCGCGCGCCATGTCGGTGGCGCCTTCCGCACGCTCGTCGCTCGCGGCACTGGTCGAGTACTCGGCGTCCTGGTACCCGATGACCCGGTTGCTCCAGTCGAACATGAGCCAGCGGTCCTGTGGCGGCACACCGAAGATCTCGGCGAGCGTGAGCAGCGGCAGATCGGCCGCCACGTCTTTGGCGAAGTCGCACTCGCCGCGCGGCGCGACCGCGGCGACCAGTTCGTGCGCCCACCGCTCGATCTTGTTCTCCAGCCGGGCGATCGCGCGGGGTGTGAACGCCTTGGTGAGCAGGCCGCGGATCCGCGAGTGCTCGGGCGGGTCCAGGTTCAGCATCATGCGGCGCACGTAGGTCAGCGCCTCGGGGGTGGCCGGGTCGCGGATCTGGGTCGCGCCGAGCTGGGAGGAGAAGACGGCCGGGGTGCGGAGGACCTGCTTGACGTCGGCGTGCCGCAGGACGGCCCAGAATCCGGGGCCCTCCGGCCAGTGCTCGACGGCCGGCTCGGGCATCCGGATCACCGGCGAGTCGCGGCGCAGCGCGGTCAGTAGGTCGTGCGGCACGCCGCGCGTGTAGGTGTCCGGGTCGATGATCGTGTCGAGCGCGGCGGTCATGCTCGCATTCTGTACCGAGGTGGTGTGGGTACGGCAAGATCCGTCGGGTGGACACGGAATCGCGGCTCTACGTCGAGCGCCACGGCGAAGGCGGGCCGACCCTGGTGCTGCTGCACGGGCTCGGCGCGACCGGCACGGTCTGGCGCGGACTCGGCGAGGTGCTCGCCGACCGGTGGCCGGGCCGCTGGCTGGTGGTCGATCTGCCCGGACACGGCCGCTCCGCGCCCCTGGGCAGCTATTCGTTCGGCGGGATGGCGGCGGCGATCGCGCGTGAGGTGGACGGCGATCCGGTGGTGGTGCTCGGGCACTCGCTCGGCGGCGTGCTGGGGCTGACCCTGGCCAGTGGCTGGTTCGGGGTTCCGGTGGCCGCCGCGTGCGGGCTCGGCATCAAGATCGACTGGACCGGCGACGAGCTGGCCAAGGCGGCCGGGCTGGCGGCCAAGCCGAACCGGGTGTTCCCGACGCGGGCCGAGGCGCTGGACCGGTCGCTCAAGGTCGGTGGGCTCGCCGGGCTGGTCGCGCCCGAGTCCGACGACCTGTCGCCGAGCGTGGTCGAGGCGGACGGTGGCTGGCGGCTGGCGCTGGATCCCGGTGCGTTCGGTGTCGGCGCACCGGATATGACCGGGCTGCTCGCCGCGGCACGGGCGGACGTCGTGCTGGCAGCGGGGGAGCGCGATCCGATGTGCCCGCCGGATCGGTTGCGGGCGGTGCGGCCGGACGCGGTGGTGCTCGACGGTCTCGGGCACAACGCGCACGTCGAGGATCCGGCGGCACTGTGGCCGTTGCTGGAGCGGCTGTTGGACGCCGTGCGCGCCTGATCGTCCACTGTGGACGTGCACGCGGAGCCGATGTGCTTGTCCCGCAACGGGTATCGGCTCCGCGTGACGTGCCGGCGACTCAGTTCACACCGAGCAGGTCCACCACGAAGATCAGGGTCTCGCCCGGCTTGATCGCGCGGCCGGCGCCGCGGTCGCCGTAACCGAGGTGCGGCGGGATGACCAGCTTGCGACGGCCACCGACCTTCATCCCGGCGACACCCTTGTCCCAACCGGCGATCACCGTGCCGCCGCCGAGCGGGAACTCGAACGGCTGGCCGCGGTTCCAGGAGGCGTCGAACTCCTCGCCGCTCGAGTGCGACACGCCGACGTAGTGCACGCTGACGGCGTTGCCCGGCGCGGCCTCGGGCCCTTCGCCGACGGTGATGTCCTCGACGAGCAGGTCCGTGGGCGGTGTGCCGTCGTGCGGCTCGACGACGGGCTTCTCCAGTGCCATGGGCTCCTTCGGTTGACGTTTTGTTCGGCACCACCCCATCACGGACGCGCTCGCGCCCTGCGGACTACCCGGTACTCGGCGTGCCGGGGTCGACGCTGCGCTCGAAGAAGGTCTCCAGTACGACGACGGTCTGCGTGCCGCTGACGCCGGGGATGTCGTAGAGCTTGCGCAGGCAGGCCTGGATGTCCTCGGTGGTGGGGACGCGGATCTTCACCAGAAGGCTGGCCGGCCCGGCGATCACGTGCGCCTCCTGCACCTCGGGCAGCGCGGCGAGCTCGTCGGCCTTGTCGCCCATCCACCTGGACGACTCGATCAGCACGTACGCGCAGACTCCACGGCCTACCGCCGCCGGATCGACCTCCACGGTGGTGCGGCGGATGACGCCGCGGTCGCGGAGCTTGCGCACCCGGTCGTGCGCCGAGCCCGCGGACATGCCGACGACCTCGCCCAGCGTCGCGTAGGACGCGGTCGCGTCCCGCTGGAGCGCCGCGATCAGCTTCCGGTCGGTGTCGTCCATCACACAGTCTCCCTACGTCGCACGCTAGGCATATCATGTTCGGCTATGAACGTACTATACGGAACCTCATTAGGTGGACGTGCTGATTTCATCGACGC
This sequence comes from Herbihabitans rhizosphaerae, assembly GCF_004216555.1. Classification (GTDB taxonomy): domain Bacteria; phylum Actinomycetota; class Actinomycetes; order Mycobacteriales; family Pseudonocardiaceae; genus Herbihabitans; species Herbihabitans rhizosphaerae. The sequence goes on from NZ_SGWQ01000002.1 coordinate 300,114, forward strand.
ACGGTTCGAGAAGCTGGACGAGCGGTTCCGGTGGTGCGACGGCGACTACAAGGTCGAGCGACTGCACTCCGGCGCGCGCAAGTCGGAAGGGCCTGCCTACTTTCCGGCCGGGCGCTACCTGGTCTGGAGCGACATTCCGAACGACCGGATGCTGCGGTGGGACGAGACCACCGGAGCCGTCGGCGTCTTCCGGCACGGCAGCGGCTACGCCAACGGCAACACCGTCGACCGCCAGGGCCGGCTGATCACCTGCGAGCAGGGCAACCGTCGGGTCACGCGCACCGAGCACGACGGGTCGATCACCGTGCTCGCCGAGCGCTGGCAGGGCAAGCGACTCAACAGCCCCAACGACGTCGTCGTCCGCACCGACGGCTCGATCTGGTTCACCGATCCGTCGTACGGCATCACCGGTGACTACGAGGGCAACGACGCCGAGAGCGAGATCGGCGCGTGCCACGTGTACCGGATCGACCCGTCCACCGGTGAGGTGCGGATCGTCGCCGACGACTTCGTGCGCCCCAACGGCCTGGCCTTCTCCCGCGACGAGCAGCGACTGTACATTGTGGACACTCGTCAGGATCCGAGCCATATCAGGGTTTTCGACGTCACCGAGGACGACGGGCTCGTCGGTGGCGAGATCTTCGGCACCTGCGACAACGGCAAGTTCGACGGCATGCGCGTGGACTCCGTCGGCCGGGTGTGGGCGGCGGCGTGGGACGGCGTGCACTGCTTCGACCCGGACGGCAGCCTGATCGGCAAGCTGCTGCTGCCCGAGTCGGTGGCGAACCTGACCTTCGGCGGCCCGAAGCTCAACCACCTGTTCATCACCGCCGGCGCGTCGGTCTACACGCTGCGTGTCACGTTCAACGGCGCGCGCTACCCCAGTAGGCCGCGTCTGACGGATCCATGGTCGCGGTCTTCGCGCCGAGATCCATCAGACACGACCTGGTCACCGAACTCCTCTCGGCCGGAACTGGATGCTGATCCGAGGACCGACGGGCCTGGCCGTCTTCGGCACGGCGTGCTCCCAGGTGCGCTGACACGAGCCGCCCATGACGATCAGGTCGCCGTGGCCCAGCGCGTACCGCACGACCCGACCACCGCCGCGCGGCCGGAGTAACAACGCGCGGGGGGCGCCGACCGACACGATCGCGACCATCGTGTCCTCGGTGCGGCCGCGGCCGATCGTGTCGCCGTGCCAGGCGACGCTGTCCCGGCCGTCGCGGTAGTAGCACAGGCCGGCCGTGCGGAACGGCTCGCGTAACTCGGCCGCGTAGTGCCGGCTCAGCATCGAGCGCGCGTCAACGAGCACCGGGGCGGGGAGTGGATCGTGCTCGTCGTAGAAGCAGAGCAGGCGCGGAACGTCCACGACTCGCTCGTACATCTGGCGACGTTCCGCGTACCACGGCACGTCGGCGACCAGCCGTTCGAACAGCGCGTCGGCGCCGCGCAGCCAGCCGGGTAAGACGTCGACCCACGCGCCGTCGCCGAGCGTGGTGCGCTCGACGGCGGTCAGCGGGCCGAGTTCGGCCCGGCCCTCGCCGTCCAGGTCGAGCAGCGAGCCCTGCAGTGCGATCGACATGGCGTCACTCTACAACAGATTCGAACGCCTGTTCGAGTGAACCTCAGCCGTAGCTCTTCGGCGGGATCCCGCACGGCGCGCTACCGGTGTCGGCGTCGATCACCAGCTGGCCGTTCTCCCTGGTCACGACCAGCGACCGCTTCTCGGCACTGCCGCCGGTCGCGGTCTTGTGCGTGACGTCGACCGGCACGGTCACCGAGCCGTCCGCGTTCGGGGTCACGCCGTAGGCGTTGCGGGCGCTGACGTCGGTGAACTGCGCGGTACACGAGATGAACGCCTGCTGGCCGCCGACCTGGCTCTGTGCCCGGGAGGACAGCATCGACCAGCGCTTGGCTTGGTCGCTGTGGCTGTTGTAGTAGGCGATCACCAGTCTGCCCGCCTCGGCCCAGTCGATCTTGCCTGCGACCGGCGTCGGCGCGGTCGTCGTCGGCTGAGCGCTGGTCGTCTGAGGTGGCGGTGGCGCCGCCGCCGACGAGGGAGTGCTGGCCGCCGTGGCCGTGCCTGCGTCCTTCTCGCGGGTGAGCAGCACGGCGATCACACCGGCGGCGACGAGCAGCAGAACAGCCGCGATCACCAGAATCCGGCGGTTCGGGCCGGACCTCGGCGGCCGTGCCGGTGCTGCCGGCGCTGGGAAGTTCATCGTGGACGGGCCGACAGCGGGCGCGGGTGCGACCGGGGCGGCTGCTGCAGCGGCGGGTGGCGGCACGGGCCACGCGGCCGGCACCGGTACCTGCGTCTCGGCCGGCAAAGTCTCCAGTAGCGCAGCCGTCTGCGCCATGCTCGGGCGCTCGGTCGGCTCGACGCGCAGCAGCTTGGTGAGCGCGCCGGACAGTTCGCCGGCCCTCGACGGAGGCGTGACCTTGCCGGAGGAGACCGCGTGCAGCAGCCGCAGCGGGTTCGCGTCGGTGCCGAACGGCGGCGCGCCCTCGACCGCGTGGTACAGCGTCGCGCCGAGCGAGAACACGTCCGCGGGGTAACCCGGCTCCTCACCCTTCGCGATCTCCGGCGCCAGGTAGGCCGGCGTGCCGGCGGACAGGCCGGAGTGCGTCACCGTCCCGTCGTCCTGAGCGCGCGAGATGCCGAAGTCGGTCAGCTTCACCGAGCCGTTGTCACCGATCAGGATGTTGCCCGGCTTCACGTCGCGGTGCACAACACCGACCGCGTGCGCGGCGGCCAGCGCGCCCGCGACCTGCGCGCCGATCCCGGCGACCTCACGCGGCGGGAGCGGGCCCCGCTCGGTGAGCACCGCGGACAGGCTTCGCGACGCGAGGTGCTCCATCACCAGGCACGGGTCGCCGTCGTGCTCGACAACGTCGTACATGGACACCGCGTTGCGATGCTGGATTCGCGCCGAGATCCGAGCCTCGCGCATCGCCCGAGCCCGCACCCGATCCGCCTGCTCGTCGGTCAGCCCCGGGCGGATCAACAGTTGCTTCAACGCGACCGTTCTGCCGAGCAGTTCGTCCCGCGCGCGCCATACGACACCCATCGCGCCAGTGCCGATCGACTCCTGCACCCGATAGCGTCCGGCGACCAGTAGCCCCGGTTCGATGAGTCACGTCCCTTCGTCGTTCACCGTCGGCCCCGACTCCGATCGAGGGTAACGGTCGCTGGTTCACCAGCCTCTGGCGCGCCACTCACCGAGCTTGGGCCGTTCGGCCCCGAGCGTGGAGTCGTCGCCGTGACCTGGGTAGAACCACGTGTCGTCCGGGAGCACGTCGAAGATCCGCTGCTCCACGTCGTCGATCAGGGTGGCGAAGTTCTCCTTGGAGCCGAACGTGTTGCCCACTCCACCGGGGAACAGCGAGTCGCCGGTGAACAGGTGCGGGTGGCCGCCCGGATCGCGGTACAGCAGCGCGATCGAGCCGGGTGTGTGGCCGCGCAGGTGGATCGCCTCGAGCTCGCACCGGCCCACCGGCACGGTGTCACCGTGCTCCACGAACCAGTCCGGCGGGACCGGCAGCGGCTCGGCGTCGGCGGCGTGCGCCACGGTGTTCGCGCCGTTCGCGCCGGCGGTCGCGCCGAGCGCCTGCCAGTGGTCCTGGTGCTGGTGCGTGGTGACGATGGTGCGCAGCGTCGGGCGATCCTGGCCGTAGCCGATCAGCTCGGACAACCGCTGCGGGTCGGCCGCCGCGTCGATCAGCAGCGCTTCGCGGCTTTCCTTGCACACCAACAGGTACGCGTTGTTGTCCATCTTCCCGACGGACACCTTGGTGATCGTCAGATGGTCCAGGGTCCTGCGCGTCGCCGCGCCCCCCGGTTCGACATGCCCGGTGTAGTTCTCGACGACGTCCACACGTCAAACGTTATCGCGCGTGCCGTTCAGCGAGCTCACAGGTTGGCCCCCTACGGTGAGGGGGCAACGCACCCCGTGTCCCTTCGATCACTGCGAGCTTGTGACCACCACACCGATGGAGAACGCGCCGCGGTCCGCACGCCGGATCAGCTGGGACCTCCTGCGCGTGCTGGCCGTGTTCGCCGTGGTGCTGCAGCACTTCACCCATCTGGGCCCGATCATCCACCCGGAGTTGGGCGAGTTCCCGGTGAAGCTGCCCTGGATGTTCGGCGCCAGCGCGCTGCTGGTGATCTCCGCGTACTTCGTGTGCGTCACCGTCCGCAAGGGTTCGGCGGGTCGCTGGTGGTGGCGCCGGGTGGCGCGGCTGCTCCCGCCGTACCTGGCGGCCGTGGTGATCACCTACCTGGTGCTGAGCCTGGTCGTGCCGATCTTCAACGACCAGGGTCACACGATGGGGCAGTTCCTCGGCGGGCCGTTCGGCGACGGCGGGGATGCCGAGGTGCCGCCCTGGTACGAGCCGGACGAGCGCGACCTGTGGGTGAACCTGCTGATGGTGCAGGGCTGGTCGCCGACCTACCACTGGATCGACGCGTCGTACTGGACGCTCCCGGTGCAACTGATCGCGTTCACGCTGGCCGCGATGCTCTGGCCGCGCAAGTGGCTGCGCGGCCGCGGGCTGCCGGTGCTGCTGTGGAGCCTGCTGATCGTGCCGCTGGCGCTGCGCTTCACGCTGTACTACGACACCTCGCCGCAGTGGGTGCGGTCGCTGTTCGACGGGCTGGCCCTCAACCGGGTGCACCTGTTCGCCATGGGTATCGCGATCTACCTGTGGTCCAAGCGGCGGATGTCACACCTGCACCTGATCGCGCTGCTGCTGTCCGCGCTGGTGGCGCACGACGCGCACGCGTACTGGACCGACCTCGAGTCGACGGTCGCCGTCGGCATCGCCGTGGTGCTGATCTGCGCGGCGGCTCGCGGTCCCGACTGGCGCGCCGGTCCGCTGCGGTGGCTCGCGCGGCCGATCCAGTGGCTGGCCGGGATCTCGTTCGGCGTCTACCTCGTGCACCAGGAGCTGGGGTACGTGCTGGACCGGCTGCTGGTCGGCGAAGGTCTCGATCCGTGGACGCGGCTGCTCGTGCTGGTCACCGCGTCGGTGCTGGCCGGGTGGCTGCTCACGGTCGCGGTCGAGCGGCCGGTGTTCCGCCTGCTCACCGGCGAGCGCAGGCGGCCGGCGATCCCGCGTCAGCCCCAGGAGGGCAGGACCGGCAGGGTGCCGGTGAGCGCGGTGCCGTCCGCGCGGCCGGTCAGCCACGCGAGCACGTCCGCTCCGGTGCCGCCGACCGAGGCCGAATCGCCGTCGTTCGCCAGGTCCCACACGCGCTGACGGCCGTCCAGGTCGACCTCCAGCCGCAGCGCCGGCAACGTGGTGCGGGCGTCGAGCATCCCGAGCGCGTTGTCGATCACCCGTTCCAGGTGGTCGGCCGGAATGTCGGCGAACGTGACGCCGAGATCGAGATCCACCAGGTGCACCCAGACCTCGAGGTGACGCATGCCCGGCACCCGCCAGGCCGGGAACTGCGTGCCCGAGCGGTGCGCCACGGTGGCGAGCCACTGCGAGCCGGTCATCTCGTGGGCGGCGTTGTCGAACCGCTGAGTCGAGGCGAGCAGGTCCTCGTGCAGGATCTGCGCGAGGCGGTCGGCGCCTTCCTCGATGTCGGCGTCCCGGTCGGCGGCACTGGCGTACATCGGATGCTCCACACCGGTGCGCGCCCAGGTCAGCAGGTTGACCAGCGCGTCGGCGTTGCGGGCCAGATGGGTGATCACGTGCCCTCTGGTCCAGCCGGGCAGGCGGCTCGGCGTGTGGGCGCCGCGGTCGTCGAGGTCCGCGACCGCGTCGTGCAGCGCGGCGTCGGCCACGCGTACGGCGGCCAGGGTCTCGGTTGCCCTGTCCAGCGCGGCCCTGCTCTCGTGGTCGCGCGGCGCGGGTACCGTGTCACCGGTGAGAGTGCGCGGTGACGTGCTTGATCCGGTCATGGCGGCATCCCCGACGTAGTGGTCCATCTGTACCGATTTCGTGTGTGCGGTGAGATCCAGGGTAGGCCGGTTCGGCTACGGAGGGGTAGGGCCCATTCGCCTCTCGGTCGACGGGGGCGTCCGGAATTGTCGGTGGCCGGACATAGCATGGTTCGCGGCTGTGTTCGTCTCGCCAGTTCTCACCTGAAGTACCAGTACCGAAGGGACACCAGTGGCCGATCGTCTCGTGGTTCGCGGCGCCCGCGAGCACAACCTGCGCGGTGTGGACCTCGACCTCCCGCGCGACAGCATGATCGTCTTCACCGGTCTGTCCGGCTCCGGCAAGTCGAGCCTCGCGTTCGACACGATCTTCGCCGAGGGGCAGCGGCGCTACGTCGAGTCGCTGTCCGCGTACGCGCGCCAGTTCCTCGGCCAGATGGACAAGCCGGACGTGGACTTCATCGAGGGTCTGTCGCCCGCGGTCTCCATCGACCAGAAGTCGACTTCGCGCAACCCGCGCTCGACGGTCGGCACGATCACCGAGGTCTACGACTACCTGCGGCTGCTCTACGCGCGCGCCGGCAAGCCGCACTGCCCGCAGTGCGGCGAGGCGATCAGCAAGCAGACCCCGCAGCAGATCGTCGACCAGGTGCTGGCGATGGAGCCGGGCGTCAAGTTCCAGGTGCTCGCGCCGATCGTGCGCGGGCGCAAGGGGGAGTACGTCGACCTGTTCTCCCAGCTCCAGTCGCAGGGTTACTCGCGCGCCCTGGTCGACGGCGCGGTGCACCAGCTCACCGACCCGCCGACGTTGAAGAAGCAGGAGAAGCACGACATCGCGGTCGTGATCGACCGGCTCGCCGTGAAGCCGACCGCCAAGCAGCGGCTGACCGACTCGATCGAGACCGCGCTGCGGCTCGCGGACGGGTTGGTGGAGCTGGACTTCGTCGACCTCGACGAGCACGACCACGGCCGGCGCCGCGGCTTCTCGGAGAACCTGGCCTGCCCGAACGGGCACCCGCTGGCGATCGAGGACCTTGAGCCGCGGTCGTTCTCGTTCAACTCGCCGTACGGCGCGTGCACGATCTGCTCGGGTCTGGGCATCAAGAAGGAGGTCGACCCGGAGCTGGTCGTGCCGGACGACGAGATGTCGCTCGGCGACGGCGCGATCGCACCGTGGGCCGGCGGCCAGACCTCCGACTACTTCACCAGGCTGCTCACCTCGCTCGGGCAGGCCGTCGGATTCCGGATGGACACGCCGTGGCGTCGGCTGCCGGCCAAGGCGCAGAAGGCGGTCCTGCACGGCATCGCCGACCAGGTGCACGTGCGCTACCAGAACCGCTACGGCCGCGAGCGCTCGTACTACGCGAACTACGAGGGCGTGATCCCGTTCCTGGAGCGGCGCCTGGACCAGACCGACTCGGAGTACATGCGCGAGCGGTACGAGGGCTACATGCGCGAGGTGCCGTGCCCCGCGTGCCAGGGCAGCCGCCTCAAGCCGGAGATCCTCGCGGTCACGTTGGCGCACAAGGACAAGGTGGACCGTTCGATCGCGGACGTGTCCTCGCTGTCGATCAGGGAGTGCTCGGATTTCCTGGACGGGCTCAAGCTCGGCAAGCGCGAGTCGATGATCGCCGGCGCGGTGCTCAAGGAGATCCAGGCGCGGCTGCGGTTCCTGCTCGACGTGGGGCTCGACTACCTGTCGCTGGATCGCGCGTCGGCGACCCTGTCCGGCGGCGAGGCGCAGCGGATCCGACTGGCCACCCAGATCGGCTCTGGTCTGGTCGGCGTGCTGTACGTGCTCGACGAGCCGTCGATCGGCCTGCACCAGCGGGACAACCACCGGCTGATCGAGACGCTGACCCGGTTGAAGAACCTGGGCAACACGCTGATCGTGGTGGAGCACGACGAGGACACGATCCGCGCGTCGGACTGGGTGGTGGACATCGGGCCGGGCGCGGGGGAGCACGGCGGCAAGATTGTCCACAGTGGACCGTTCAAGCAGCTGTTGAAGAGCAAGGAGTCGCTCACCGGCGCGTATCTGGCGCGGCGCAAGGAGATTCCGGTTCCCCCGCTGCGCCGGCCGATCAGCCGCAAGCGCCAGCTCACCGTGGTCGGCGCCCGGCAGAACAACCTGCGCGACATCGACGTGTCGTTCCCGCTCGGCTGCCTGGTGTCGGTGACCGGCGTGTCCGGCTCCGGAAAGTCGACCCTGGTCAACGACATCCTGGCGACGGTGCTGGCGAACAAGCTGAACGGCGCGCGGCAGGTGCCGGGCCGGCACACCCGGATTCGCGGGCTCGACCAGGTGGACAAGCTGGTGAAGGTGGACCAGTCGCCGATCGGGCGGACGCCGAGGTCGAACCCGGCGACCTACACCGGGGTGTGGGACCACGTCCGCAAGCTGTTCGCGGCGACCGCCGAGGCGAAGGTGCGCGGCTACCAACCGGGCCGTTTCTCCTTCAACGTCAAGGGAGGCCGCTGCGAGGCGTGCGCCGGCGACGGCACGATCAAGATCGAGATGAACTTCCTGCCCGACGTGTACGTGCCGTGCGAGGTGTGCAAGGGCGCGCGGTACAACCGGGAGACGCTGGAGGTCCACTACAAGGGCAAGACCGTGGCCGAGGTGCTCGACATGCCGATCGAGGAGGCGGCCGAGTTCTTCGAGCCGATCAAGGCGATCCACCGGCACCTCAAGACGCTGGTGGACGTCGGCCTCGGGTACGTGCGGCTCGGTCAGCCGGCGCCGACCCTGTCCGGCGGTGAGGCGCAGCGCGTGAAGCTGGCCTCCGAGCTGCAGAAGCGGTCCACCGGCAAGACCGTGTACATCCTGGACGAGCCGACCACCGGCCTGCACTTCGAGGACATCCGCAAGCTGCTCGGCGTGATCAACGGCTTGGTGGACAAGGGAAACACGGTCATCGTCATCGAGCACAACCTGGACGTGATCAAGACGTCCGACTGGATCGTGGACATGGGGCCGGAGGGCGGTTCCGGCGGTGGCATGGTGATCGCCGAGGGCACGCCGGAGGAACTGCTGGACGTCGAGGCCAGCTACACCGGCCAGTTCCTGCACCACGTGCTGGACTCGCCCACCAAGGCCGCCGTCGGCTGAGTGGCGTGCCGCACCGTGATTGTCGGTGCCTTGTGCGAGACTCAGCGTGACACCAGGAGGCGATGTGACTGCTCTTCCCCAGCCGCCGCATCTGCTGACGGTCGCCGAATTCGCCGCACTCGGCGAGGACGAGACCGTCCGCTATGAGCTGCAGGAAGGCGTTCTCGTCATGTCGCCGAGCCCGGCGCCCGACCACAACATCGCATCGGGCGAGTTGTTCTTCCAGGTGCGACCACAACTGCCGCCCGACCTGCGTGCGATCCAGGACACGGATATAGATCTTGAACTCGTGCCTGCGGACGATCCAGGGTTCGCGCGCAGGCCGGACCTTGCCGTGATCAGGGGCTCGGCGCTTGATCGAGTTCGAAACCAAGGCGGATTGCTCTGCGCTGCCGACGTCGTCCTGGCGGTGGAGATCGTGTCTCCTGGCTCCAAGCGCATGGACTATGTGATCAAGCGCGGGGAGTACGCGGACGCCGGAATCCCGCACTATTGGATCATCGACCTCGGCGAGCCCGCGTCGCTTGCGACCTTCCATCTCGCGGACGAGTTCGGCTACCTCGAGGGTGGCGAGCACTCGGGCACTTTCCGCGCGGTGGAGCCGTTCGAGATCACGATCGACCTCGACGCGCTCAACTGAGCGGCGGGCGCTCCTCGTCGTCGTGGGGCTGGGCGCCGGGGCCGACCTCCTGCACGGCGAACCCGTCGGACGGCGAATCCTGTTGCGGCGCACCGGGTTCCGGTGTCGCCTCGTCCCGCCGGTCACGCAAGTACAGCAGGACGAGCAGAGCGGCCGCGATGGTCAGCACCGTGCAGTAGATCACCAGGCCGGCCGTGTCGTCCTGGCGCACCGGCTCCTCGCCGGGCGCTCCGACGTCGACCCGCACCTTCATCAGCGAGTCACCGATCACGGTGAGGGTGCCGCTGGCCGCGACGGCGATCGCGGTGGTGAACGCGGCTATCTGAGGGAAGTTCGACAGCCGCGGACGGCTGGGCGTGATCGCCGTGGCGACACACACCAGCGCGAGCGGGCCGATCGCGGCGAGAACCTTGCCGAGGGTGTCGCTCGATTTCGTCTGCGTCTCGACGAGCACGACCAGGATGACCGCCAGGCCGACCAGTACGCCCGGCGCGACCAGCGACCGGAAGCGGAACGCGCCGATGATCACGCCGAGGAGTACCGCCACCACGCAGTACACCCAGGTGGCGCTGTCGTCGTCGCGTCCGGACATCGAGAAGGTGCCGACGCCGAACGTGATCAGGAACGGGTACACGGCGGCGATCGTGAGCCCGAGCGCGGTGGCGGCCAGCGCCATGCGCACGCCGGCCGCCGCGGCGAGCACGACTCCGGCCACCAGCATCGCGACCACGGCGATCTTGCCGACTGTGCTCTCGGTGACGGGCTTGTCCGTGCCGAGCACGACCACCGTGGTGAGCAGCGGCAGTAGAAGGGCGACGATCGCGGCGACCGGATTCCCTTGTGGCGCAACCGTTTCCTGGCGCACCGTGAGCAGCGGTGCGACGGTGACGAGCGCCGCCACGACGAGCAGGACCAACGGAATGGCGGGCGTCTCCCAGCGGCCGGCCGGCCCGAGCAGGACCTGTGAGCCGCCGGCTCCGCCGGCCGCCAGCAGTCCCACGATGGGTGCCGCGATCCACCGGCGGTTGGACCGCACGATGTACAGCACCGCGGCGAGCACCCCGACCAGAACCAGCGCGCCGCCGGCCGCCTTCAAGCAGGTCACCACGATCTGGTCGGCGAACGCCGGTTTCTCGCCCCGGAACGAGAACAGTCCTCCGCGCCGGTCCGACGACGGGTGGTCGATGAGGAACCCGACGACGATCGCCACCGCTCCCAGCGGCAACTGCCATCGCCACAGCCGGACGAACAGCAGCGCCACGGCGGTGACGATCGCGCCGACGATGTACACCGGGAGCTGCCAGTCGGCCACGTCGGTCTGCTCGGGGCCGACGACCAGGCCCTGGGCGAACGACTGCGGAGCGCCGATGAAGGCGATGGCCACGGCACCGGCGATGGCTGCCGCCGCGACGGGCAGCGTCGCGGTCGAGTCCTGGCGAGGCGCGGGCGCCTCGATCGATGCGGTCACGACGCGAACCGTAGCGGGCCGCGCCGGACACCGCGGGTGAGTGATCAATCCGTGACACTCGGCTGTTCCGTCGGTGGTTCACGTCACCGACAGCCGGTGTACATCACCGCTCACGAGGCTGGGCTCTCACCGATCAGGGAGGCACCATGGCCAGACTCGGCCGGATCGCGGCGGCGAGCGCCCTCACGCTCGCCGCGGTGTCAACGGTCCTCGGCGGCGTACCGGCGAGCGCGGACGCGCTTCCGGTGGTCCAACCGCGAACCGAGACCGCACCCAACTTCGACGACGACCCTGGCGGCAACGCCGACGCGGACGACCCGGCGATCTGGGTGCACCCCACCAACCCCGACCGCAGTGTCGTGGTCGGCACCCTCAAGAACGGCGGGCTCACCGTCGTCGGACTCAATGGCCGCCAGCTCCAGCACATCGCCGCACCGCCGGCCGGCCGGTTCAACAACGTCGACATCATCCAGGGCGCGCGGTTCGCCGATCGGGTCCTGGACATCGCGGTCGTCACCGACCGCGGCCGCGACCGGCTGCGCGTGTACGGCATCGACCCGCGCGGCGCCGACGCCGGCTCGGCCGTTCTCACCGACATCACCACCGCCTCGCCCCGGCTGCTGTTCAGCGCGTCCGAGGCCGAGGTGGAGGAACAGCGCACCGGCTACGGGACGACGGTGTGGCCGGACCCCGCGGGCGGCGCGCCGTTCGTCGTGGTCAGCCGGCGGCACGAGACCCGACTGGCGGTGTTCCGGATGCGCTCGGACTCGACCGGCAAGATCGGCTACGTGCCCAGCGCTCAGATCGACCTGCCGGCCACGTTCACCGTGGGCGGCGCCGAGTGGACGCCGTGCGCCGAGCCGGGCGAGCGGCCACAGGTCGAGGGCATGGTCGTGGACGGGGTGGCGAACGTGCTCTACGCGGCGCAGGAGGACGTGGGCGTGTGGCGGATTCCGTTGCAGGCAGGCGGATTCGGCACACCGGAGTTGGTCGAGCGGGTGCGCGAGTTCGGCCAGCCGGCCACGTATGACGCCACGAAGGAGGAGTGCGTGCCGACGGGTCCGCCCGCGGCCGAGGCCGGCACCCGGCTGAGCGCCGACGCCGAGGGGTTGACCGTGGCGTACAACGGTGACGGGACCCGCACGCTGGTCGCGTCCAGCCAGGGCGACAGCACGTTCTCCGCGTTCGCGATCACCGACACCGGGATCACCGCGACCGGCCGGTTCCGAGTCGGCCGCGGTTACCGGATCGACGGCGTCCAGCACAGCGACGGCGCCGCAGTCACCACCGCACCGCTCGGGCGGGCGTTCCCGAACGGTCTGCTGGTCGTGCACGACGGGGAGAACACTCCTGCGGTGTCCGACGGCGGTGAGACCCGGCCGAACACCAACTTCAAGTTCGTGCGCTGGGACGAGGTGACCTGCGTGCTCGGCAGCTGACCGGCGCGGAGCCTCAGCATAGCCCGGGCATACTGGCGGCGTGGCTGGACGATTCCCGCATCACTATTCGTTCCGCAGCGAGTGGGATCTCGGCGCGTCCGCGTCGGAGGTGTTCGACGTGCTCGCTGACCTGGGCTCCTACCCGGCGTGGTGGCCGCAGGTCCGCTCGATCCGGCAGGTCGCCGAGGACGCGGCCGAGCTGGTGTGCCGCTCGGTGCTGCCGTACGACCTGGTGTTCCGGGCGAGCCACGAGCGCAAGGACAAGGCGGCGGGCGAGCTGCGCGCCCGGCTGACCGGCGACCTCGACGGGTACGCCGGGTGGACGATCGAGCCGCGCGGGCACGGCACCCGGCTGGTGTTCACCCAGGGCGTCGAGGTCACCAAGCCGCTGCTGCGCCGCCTCGGCCTGATCGCGCGGCCGGCCCTGCTGGTCAACCACGAGCTGATGATGCGCCAGGGGCGGCGTGGACTGCGGACGCTCCTGGCCCCGCCTAGTTAGCCGAGTTCACCGGCAGACCGGCGGGCTCCTCGTCATCGTCCACTGTGGACGGTTCGGTTCCGCTGCCGACGCCCATCACGAGCACACAGGCGACGAGCAGCAACGCGCCCGCGATCAGTGTCGCCTCGCCGCCGTTGAACACGGTGGCCTCGCCGGTCTGGCCGATCTGCGTCAGGTTCAGCGCGTACGCCGTCCCGACCTGGGCGGTCACCGCGAACGCGCCGATCACCGGCGCCGCGACCGACCGTGGGCCGAGTGCGGCGCCGGTGGTGGCGACGCTCGCCGTCACGGCGAACACGGCGAGGCTGAGCAGCACGGCGTACGGCAGGTACGGATCGCCGTCGGACGGCGGTGTGCTGACGCCGACGGTGAAGGCCAGCAGGATCAGTGACAGCAGCGCGCACGCGCCGGCGCCGTACCAGGCGCGCCACCGGTTCAGGCCGGCCGCGCACCCGAGCAGCAGACCGACGAGCGCGAACACCCACATCAGATCGAGGTGCCCGCGCATGCCACCGGCGGCCAGCGCGAACGGGGTGAACAGCCCGACGTTGATCAGCGCGACGGCCGCCGTGCCGACCACCGCGCGGGAGCCGGCGGTAGCCGCCAGACTCACCGCCACGACGAGCAGCGCCACGCCGGCGACGCCGATCGTCACCACCTGGTCGGACTGCCGCAGCACCAGGTCGAGCACGACCGGCAGCGCTGCCGCGACCGAGGCGGCGGCGACGACCAGCCAGGTCGGTGGTTGCCCGACCGTGGCACGGGGGAGTGCTCGGTTGATCACCACCGCGCCGGTCGCGCCGGCCAGGCTGACCGCGGCGAGCACCGTGTGCAGGGTGTCCAGCGAGCCGCCGGTGCCGGTGAACGCGTGCACGAACACGGTCAGGCCGAGCCACGCGACGCCGGCGACCGCACCGGCGAGTGCCCCGCCGATCGGCGGGAAACCGTTGCGACACAACAATGTCGCGGCACCCAGTAGGCCGATGGTGACCAGTGCGGGGGACGCGCCGCCGGTCACGTACACCAGCTCGAGTGGGAGGTCCTCGGTGAACATCGTCGGGTCGATCTCGGTCAGTGTGGCCGGCATGCCGAGCACCGTGCCGGCCACCAGCAGCCACGGCCAGCCTCGGTGTGCGGCGAGGCGCAGCACCACGAGCCCGATCACGGTGGCCACCGCGGCGGACCCGCTGAGGTACCCGAACAGACCGATATCCGATCCGCCCGGCCGGTTCATCCCGGCAAGCCGGTGCACCGCGAGCGCCGAGGACGACGCGTTCACCAACGCGCCGACGGTCGCGGCGGCGAAACACGCCGCGATCACCGCCTGCCGCGAGACTCGACTGTCCACTATGGACTCCACGGCGAGCTCGTCGCCAGGCGAAGACATGGCCGACACCGTACGGAGGTCATGTCAGGTGAATCGAGTCCCGAGGCCCTTTCGTAATGCTCGGGTCACCCGGATGGCGGCTTGCTCGCTTCCCCTTGCTCTTCACCGTGTTCGTCGACCAGCGTCGACTCGTCGAACGGGTCGTCGCCGCGCAGCACGCCGGCCGCCTTCTCGCGATCGAACTCCTTGGTCCAACTGCCGACGAGCACGGTGGCGACCGCGTTGCCGGCGAAGTTGGTCAGCGATCGCGCCTCGGACATGAACCGGTCGATGCCGACGATCAGGCCGACGCCGCCGACCAGGTCCGGCCGGTGCGCCTGGAGCCCGCCGGCCAGCGTGGCCAGCCCGGCTCCGGTGACACCGGCGGCGCCCTTGGAGGCGATGATCATGAACACCAGCAGCGAGATCTGCTCACCGAAACTGAGCGGGCTGTTGGTCGCCTCGGCCACGAACAGTGTCGCCATGGTCAGGTAGATCGCGGTGCCGTCCAGGTTGAACGAGTACCCGGTCGGCACCGTGATGCCGACGACCGGCTTGCTCACGCCGAGGTGCTCCATCTTGGCGATCAGCCGGGGGAGTGCCACCTCGGACGAGGACGCGGACAGGATCAGCAGGAACTCCCGGCCCAGGTAGCGCAGCAGCGTGAAGATGTTGATCTTGGCGACGAACCACAGAATCGGGCCGAGTACGACGAACACGAACAGCAGACAGGTGACGTAGAACCCGACCATGATCACCAGCAGGCCCTGCAGCGCGCTCGCGCCGGTCTGGCCGACCACCGCGGCGATCGCGCCGAACGCGCCGACCGGAGCCGCCCACATCAGCATGGCGAGGATCTTGAACACCAGCCGCTGGATGTGCTCGATGCCGCGCAGGATCGGCTTTCCCTTGTCGCCCAGGCGTTGTAGCGCGAATCCGGTGAGCAGCGCGATGAACAGCGTCTGCAGCACGCTGTCCGCCGTGAACGCCGAGATCATGGTCTTCGGGATGATGCTGAGCAGGAAGTCGACCGTGTTCTGCCCGCCCTTGGCCTCCGCCTGGCCCGCCTTCTCGGTGTCCTTGTCGACCGAGAGGCCCTCGCCGGGGTGCAGGATGTTGCCGACGATCAGGCCGATCACCAGCGCCACGGTGGACATGATCAGGAAGTAGCCGATCGCCAGCCCGCCGACCTTGCCCACCTTGGCGGCCTTGGCCACCGAACCGACGCCGAGCACGATCGTGCAGAAGATGATCGGGCTGATCATCATCTTGATCAGGTTCACGAACGCGGTGCCGATCGGCTTGAGGCCCTTGGCGAACTCGGGTGCGAGGAGCCCGACCGCGATGCCGATCGCGACCGCGACGATGACCGCGATGTACAGGTAGTGCGTTCGGTCCTTACGGGGCGGCCGCACCTCCGGATAGGTCACGGTTACCTCCTCGGCTGTGGTGTGGGGCACACCGTAGCGAGAAGTTGACCAACTGGGGACCCCTACCGTGCACCGTCCACAAGAGACCGGAGGGTACGCCGGCCGAGCTCCTCGAACGGCCGGTCACCGACCTGGTGCGACCAGGCGACCGTGCTGAGCGCGTCGATCGCACAGAGCCCGTCGAGCAGCCGCCACTCGGTGGAGGTCAGCGCGCGGCCGTAGCCGTCGAGCACGGCGTCCAGGAGATCGGTGCCCTGGTCGAGGTCCCGTGTGCGCAGCCGGGCCAGGTCGTGCGCGGGGACCCGGAGCTCGGTGCGGGCGAAGTCGATCAGCCGGAGCGTGCCGTCGTCGTCCAGCACCGCGTTGCGCAGAGTGAGATCGCCGTGCGTGGGCACCACCTCGACGGGCCCGAGTTCGCGCAGGTCGGCCATCACCGCGTGCGCGAAGTCGATCTCGCGCGGCTCGAGCAGCGCGCGGGCCGGCGCGGTCCACCGGTCCAGGCCGGCGGCGACCCGGTCGAGGTAGCCGGCGTCGGTGGCCGGGGGAGCGCCGTCGTGCAGCCGCCGCGCCAGTGCGCCGAGTTGGCGGTGGACCGCGTCGTCGGTGACGTCGAGCGCGAGCCGGCCGGGGACGGCGGTGACCAGGAGCGCGGCCAGTTCGTCGTCGGTCGCGACCAACGACGGCGCCAGACCGTCCAAATTGAACAGCCAGTGCCGGTAGGCGTGCGTCTCCTGCTCGAAGTGGTGGCGCTTGGCCGGCGCCTTGGCGAACCAGCGGCCACCCTCGCCGGCGAGCTCCAGCACAACGGCGCCGCCGTGGTCCCACGAGTGGTCGGCGACCACCTCGCACGGGCCTGTCGCGCGGCGCGCGAACGCGGCCAGCGTGCCGAAATCCGTTGGCACGCCTAGAAAACTGGGCCGGTGTACTTCTCGCCGGGCCCGGCACCTGGCGCGTCCGGCACCGCGGACTCCTCGCGGAACGCACGCTGCAGCGACTGCAGGCCGTCCTTGATCGGCGCGGCGTGCGGGCCGAGGTACTCTCCGCCCGCGGTCACCAGGCCGGCGAGCGCGGTGATCAGCCGGCGGGCCTCGTCGAGGTCGCGGTGGTCGCCCGACTCGGACAGGCCCAGCCGTTCGGCGGCGGCGGACATGAGCATCAGCGCCGCCCGGCTGATCACCTCGACGCTGGGGATCGCGCCGAGATCGCGGACGTCGGCGCCGGTCTGGGGGTCGTTCACGGTCTGCTACCCTGTCATGTGCGACCAGCCCCCGTCCGTACGGGGGCCGCAAGTGGAGCCCCGCTCCCACCCGAGTAGCGATTCAGTACTCAGCTTCCGGGTCCGGTCCCGTGATCGTGGTTCGCCGTGGTCGCGGAGTCCCAGCATCACGCTGGGCCGGTATGGACGAGGGCCCCTTCGCCACTGTGGCGACAGGGGCTCGAGCCATGTCGGAGACCTTTTGGGGCATTGCTCGTGGCGGGTCGCCGCAGGCGAACAACCTCGGACCGAGGAGGCCCCATCAGCTCCGAGACACGTATTAACGACCGCATCCGGGTGCCGGAGGTCCGACTTGTCGGACCAAACGGTGAGCAGGTCGGAATCGTCCGCATCGAGGACGCGCTCCGATTGGCCCAGGAGGCGGATCTAGACCTCGTCGAGGTCGCCCCCCAGGCACGGCCCCCGGTGTGCAAGCTCATGGACTTCGGCAAGTTCAAGTACGAGAGCGCGCAGAAGGCCAGGGAGTCCCGGCGTAACCAGGTACTCACCGTCATCAAGGAGCAGAAGCTCCGGCCGAAGATCGATTCCCACGACTACGAGACCAAGAAGCGCAACGTCGTTCGCTTCCTCGAGCACGGGAACAAGGTCAAGGTGACGATCATGTTCCGAGGCCGCGAGCAGTCCCGGCCGGAGCTCGGTTTCCGGCTGCTGCAGCGATTGGCGGACGACGTGGCCGAACTCGGCTTCGTCGAGTCCTCGCCGAAGCAGGACGGCCGCAACATGATCATGGTGCTGGCGCCGCACAAGAACGTGAAGCCGAAGGCCAAGGCGACGACACCGACGGGTGACTCCACGGAGTAACCATCCTGGCCGGGGAGATCCGGCCGACCAGAGATGCCCCGCCGCCGAGCCGGCGGCGGGACGATGATGAGGGACGAACATGCCGAAGAACAAGAGCCACAGCGGGATCCGCAAGCGCGTCAGGATCACCGGCAAGGGCAAGCTGCGCCGCGAGATGGCCGGCACACGGCACAACCTGGAGAAGAAGCCCTCCACGCTGACCCGCCGTCTCGCCGGCACCACCGAGGTGGCCCCCGCGGACGTGCGCCGCGTCAAGAAGCTGCTCGGCCGCTGATACCAGACACTGACCACCAGGGCGGCCGGGACGATCCCCAGCCCCCATGAGATCGACAGGACGGACCCGTGGCACGCGTCAAGCGGGCGGTCAACGCCCACAAGAAGCGCCGCACAACTCTCGAGTCGGCCAGCGGTTACCGCGGCCAGCGTTCGCGGCTGTACCGCAAGGCGAAGGAGCAGATGCTCCACTCGCTCAACTACGCCTACCGGGACCGCCGGGCCCGCAAGGGTGACTTCCGCAAGCTGTGGATCCAGCGGATCAACGCGGGCGCGCGGCAGAACGGCCTGACCTACAACCGGTTCATCCAAGGCCTGAAGGCCGCCGGTGTCGAGGTCGACCGGAAGATCCTCGCCGAGCTGGCGGTGTCCGACCCGACCGCGTTCGCGGCGCTGGTCGAGATCGCCAAGAAGAACGCGCCGGTCCAGGGCGCGCTCGCCAAGGGCGAGGCCTGAGCAACACCACGCGACCCGGGGAGGGTCCACTCTTCACCGAGCGGACACCCCGGGTCGTCGCTGCCCGGCACCTGACCCGCCGCGCCGGCAGGGACAAGGCGCGGCGGTTCCTCGCCGAGGGCGCACAGGCCGTGCGCGAGGCGCTGGCCTGGGCGGCGGCCGGGCGTGGCACCGTGCACGAGCTGTTCGTCGGCGAGTCCACCGAGGACCGTCACGCCGAGCTGATCGACGCGGCACGCGAGACCGGCGTGCGGGTATCGCCGCTGACCGACAAGGCCGTCGCGAGCCTGTCGGAAACCGTGACACCGCAAGGAATCGTGGCTGTCTGCGACCTCGTCGAGGTGCCGCTGGCCGACGCGCTGGACGGCCGGCCGAAGCTGGTCACCGTGCTCGCCGGGATCTCCGATCCGGGCAACGCGGGCACCGTCACCCGGGTCGCCGACGCGGCCGGTGCGGACGCGGTGATCTTCGCCGGCGGCACGGTCGACCCGCACAACGGCAAGGCGGTTCGCGCCTCGGCCGGCAGTGTCTTCCACCTGCCCGTCGCCCGAGTGTCCACTGTGGACGAAGCGCTGGTCGCCTGTCGCGCCGCCGGGCTTCGGGTGGTCGCCGCCGACGGGTATGCCGAGGCCGACGTGGACGGTGCGGCCGACAACGGCGAGTTGGACGGCCCCACCGCGTGGGTGTTCGGCAGCGAGGCGCACGGGCTGGATGCCGAGGTGCTGGCCGCGGTGGACGCGTCGCTGCGGGTGCCGATCCACGGCGCGGCGGAGAGCCTCAACCTGGCGACGGCCGCGGCGGTCTGCCTGTACGCGAGCGCCCGGCGCCACCGGATCGGCTGAATTCCGCGGTTTCGCCGCCGGAATGTGACCTCGGTGCCTGCCGCCCGCAGTAGGGTGCGCCATCACTGTTCGCATGGGGAGGACAACGATGGGCCGGTTCGCGCGTTCGTGGCAGCTGTTCAAGGCGTCCTGGGCGGTATTGCGGTCACGCAAGGAGCTGGCGGTGTTCCCGGTGCTGTCCGGGGTCGCGAGCGTGGTCGTCGCGGTGGCGTTCCTCGCGCCGGCCGCGGCGGTGTCCTGGTCGGAGATGGACAACAACGGCGGCGTGAAGCCGCTGTCCTACGTGCTGCTGGGGCTGTTCTACCTGGTGTCGGCGTACGTCACGATCTTCTTCAACGCCGCATTGATCTCGCAGGCGAACATCGCGCTGTCCGGCGGCGACCCGAGCGTCAAGGGCGGTCTCAAGGTGGCGGGAGAGAACTGGCTGCGGATCCTGCCGTGGGCGGTGATCTCGGCCACCGTGTCGGTGATCCTGCGCGCGATCGAGGAGCGGCTCGGCTTCCTCGGCCGGTTCATCGTCGGCCTGGTCGGGCTCGCCTGGCAGCTCGTCACGTTCCTGGTGCTGCCGGTGTTGGTGCTGGAGCGGGTCGGCGTGAAGCAGGGGCTGAGCCGGTCGGCGGAGATGTTCAAGGGCACCTGGGGCGAGAACGTGGTCGGCAACGCCGGCCTCGGCATCCTCGGCTTCCTGCTGACCCTGCCCGGCGTCGCGCTGATCGCCCTGGGCGTGTCCGCCGGCGGTGCCACGGCGCTCGCCTGCCTGATCGTCGCGGTGGTGTGGTTCCTCGTGGTGGCGATCGTGATGACCGCGCTGACCGGCATCTACCAGACCGCGCTTTACCGGTTCGCGGCCGACGGCGCCACCCCACCCGCGTTCGAGCAGGCCGACCTGTCACACATGTTCGCCTCGAAACGGTGATCCCAGCGGCGACAGAGTGAACGCGGCGCGGAGGCATCCCATAAGATCGAGGCCGCGTCCGACGGACATGCCTGCGCCGGCTCAGTGGACTGGTGCACACCCATCACCCAAGAGGCCATGAGGAGTTGCCCACCCGCGATGTCCGGAGCCAATGATTCCTACGACCCCAAGCAGGTCGCGGCGCTCGCGCCGGAGACCCTGGAGTCGGCGGTCGAGAAGGCGCGCGAGGAGTTCGCCGCAGCCGCGGATCTCGACGCACTCGCCAAGATCAAGCCGGCACACCTCGGCGACAAGTCGCCGTTGCTGACCGCGCGCCGGGAGATCGGCGCGCTGCCGCCGAAGGCGCGTTCGGACGCCGGAAAGCGGGTCAACGAAGCCAGGACCGCCGTGCAGGCCGTCTTCGACGAGCGGCGCGAGCAGCTCCTCGCCGAGCGGGACGAGCGCGTGCTCCGGGACGAGCGGGTCGACGTCACGCTGCCGTGGGACAAGACCCCGCGCGGCGCCCGGCACCCGATCACCACGATCGCCGAGCTGGTGTCCGACGTGTTCGTCGGCATGGGCTGGGAGGTCGCCGAGGGGCCGGAGCTGGAGACCGAGTGGTTCAACTTCGACGCGCTCAACTTCGGCAAGGACCACCCGGCGCGCACCATGCAGGACACCTTCTACGTGGCGCCGGAGGACTCCGGGCTCGTGCTGCGTACGCACACCTCCCCGGTGCAGGTGCACTCGCTGCTGGAGCGTGATCTTCCGGTGTACGTGGTCTGCCCCGGCCGCACCTTCCGCACCGACGAGCTGGACTCCACGCACACGCCGGTGTTCCACCAGATCGAGGGTCTCGCGGTGGACAAGGGCCTGACCATGGCGAACCTCAAGGGCACCCTGGACGCGTTCGCCAGGGCCATGTTCGGCGAGGAGGCGAAGGTGCGGCTGCGCCCGTCGTTCTTCCCGTTCACCGAGCCGTCCGCGGAGACCGACGTGTGGTTCCCGCAGAAGAAGGGCGGCCCAGGCTGGGTCGAGTGGGGCGGCAGCGGCATGGTCAATCCGAACGTGCTGCGCGCGTGCGGGATCGATCCCGACATCTACAGTGGATTCGCCTTCGGCATGGGGCTCGAGCGCACGCTGCAGTTCCGCAACGGGATTCCCGACATGCGCGACATGGTCGAGGGTGACGTCCGGTTCACCGTGCCCTTCGGAACGGAGGCGGAGTGAGAGTCCCGGTCAGCTGGCTGAAGAACTACCTCGAGCCGTCCGGGGATCTCAAGCCCGACGAGCTCACGCCCGAACAGGCCGCCGAGGCGTTGGTCAAGGTCGGTTTCGAGGTCGAGGAGTTGCACTCGCTCGACCAGGTCACCGGCCCGCTCGTGGTCGGCAGGGTGGCCGAGATCGAGCCCCTCACCGAGTTCAAGAAGCCGATCCGGTTCTGCCTCGTGGAGACCGTGCACGAGGACGACGTCGACATCGACGCGGACACCCCGCGCACCCGAGGGATCATCTGCGGCGCGTTCAACTTCAAGGAGGGCGACCTCGTCGTGGTGGCGCTGCCCGGCGCCGTGTTGCCCGGCGGGTCCGAGATCGCCCAGCGCAAGACCTACGGGCGGGTCAGCGACGGCATGATCTGCTCCACCCGTGAGCTCGGCCTCGGCGACGATCAGGGCGGCATCCTGGTGCTGCCCAGCGGTGAGGCGGAGCCGGGCGACGACGCGATCGAACTGCTCGAGTTGCACGACTCGGTGGTGGAGCTGGCGATCACCCCGGACCGCGGCTACGCGTTCTCGGTGCGCGGCCTGTCCCGCGATCTGGCCGCCGGCACCGATCTGGTGTTCGGCGATCCCGCCCAGGGTGAGGTGCCGCAGGCCGAGGGTGACGCCTACCCGGTGTCCATCGAGGACGCCGAGGCGTGCCCCAGATTCGTGGCGCGCCGGGTCAGCGGTGTTGACGTGGACGCGCCGACGCCGTTCTGGATGCAGCGGCGGCTGATGCTCGCCGGCATCCGCTCGATCTCGCTGGCCGTGGACGTCACCAACTACGTGATGCTCGAGCTCGGCCAGCCGATGCACGCCTACGACACGAGCGCGCTCAACGGCGACATCGTGGTGCGGCGGGCCAAGAAGGGCGAGAAGCTGTCCACTTTGGACGGTGTGCAGCGCGAGCTGGACCCGGACGACATCGTGGTGTGCGACGCGTCCGGCCCGATCGGCCTCGGCGGGATCATGGGTGGCGAGACCACCGAGGTGCGCGTCGACTCCAGCGACATTCTCCTTGAGGCGGCCGTGTGGGATCCGCCGTCGATCGCTCGCACCGCGCGCCGGCACAAGCTCGGCTCGGAGGCGTCCAAGCGGTTCGAGCGCACGGTCGACCCGATGCTCGGGCCGGTCGCGCTGGAGCGGGCGGCGCGCCTTCTCCGCGAGCTCGGCGACGGCACGATCCAGCCGGGTCGCACCGACGTCGGCCAGCCGACCCTGCCCGAGGCGGTGACCATGCCGATCGACCTGCCCGACCAGGTCGCCGGCGTGCGCTACCCGCGTGGCGTGACCGTTCGGCGGCTGCACCAGATCGGCTGCCGTACCGACGTCGCCAGCCACGAGGGCGGCAAGCCGCACGTGATCGCGATCCCGCCGCCGTGGCGGGCCGACCTGAAGCAACCGGCCGACCTGGTCGAGGAGGTGCTGCGGCTGGAGGGCTACGACAGCATCCCGTCGGAGCTTCCCGCCGCGTCGGCCGGTCGTGGACTGAGCGCCGCGCAGCGCCGCAGACGCACCGTGTCGCGGGCGCTCGCCGAGGCCGGATACGTCGAGGTGCTGCCGTTCCCGTTCGTCGATCCGTCCACTTGGGACGCGCTCGGGCTGCCCGAGGACGACGTCCGCCGGCGGACCGTGAAGCTGCTGAACCCGCTCGAGGCCGACGCGAACGAGTTGGCCACCACGCTGCTGCCCGGGTTGCTGGAAACGTTGTCCCGCAACATATCCCGGGGTGCGCGCGATGTCGCGCTGTACCACGTCGGGCAGGTCGTGCTGCCCAAGGCCGAGCAGCTCGAGGTGCCGGACGTCGGCGTCGCCGGCCGCCCGAGCGACGAGGACCTGGCCGGTTTGCGGGCGGCGCTGCCGCAGCAGCCGGTGCACGTGGCCGTGGTGCTCGCCGGTGACCGGCCGCGCGCCGGATGGTGGGGGCCGGGTGAGCCCGCGAGTTGGGCCGACGCCGTGGCCGCCGCGCACCGGGTCGCCGCCGCTGCCGGCGTGGAGCTGCGGGTGGTCGCCGGTGATCTCATGCCGTGGCACCCCGGCCGGTGCGCGCAGTTGCGGGTCGGCGACTGGCCGGTCGGACACGCCGGCGAGTTGCACCCGAAGGTCGTCGAGGCGCTCGGACTGCCCAAGCGCACCTGCGCGATGGAGTTGGACCTGGACGCGTTGCCGCTGCTGGAGAAGCGGCCGGCACCGGACGTGTCGCCGTACCCGCCGGTGCTGATGGACGTGGCGCTCGTGGTGGACGCCGACGTGCCGGTGGCCGAGGTGCGGGACGCGCTGCGGTCCGGTGGCGGCGAGCTGTTGGAGGACGTCGCGCTGTTCGACGTGTACACCGGCGAGCAGGTGGGCGAGGGCAAGCGGTCGCTGGCGTACTCGCTGCGGTTCCGCGCGCCGGATCGCACGCTCACCGCCGAGGAGGCCACCACCGCGCGGGACGCCGCCGTGGCGGCCGCCACAGAACGTGTCGGCGCGGCCCTGCGCGCCTAGAGTGTTCGCCATGGCTGAGCAGACCGTGGATCCGAAGGCGATCAAGTCGGCGACGGCTTTCGTTGCGGCACACGGGAAACCGGCGCGTGCCGTGGTGGAGAACATCGGCCGTGCCGGAGCCCGCGTGGTGCTCGTCGGCGCCGACGGCGTGCTGGGCGACGTGATCGTTCCCACTCCGGAGCTGGGCGAGACGCTGGTGGAGAAGGTGGCCGGTCTGGAACTGTCCGCTTGGGACCCGGAGACGACTGCGGCGGCCCAGATCGGTGCCGCGCACCGCCGCAAGATGGCGACCCGAACCAAGGGGTGAGCGCACCCGAAAGTCCCGCGAAGATTACGAATGGACGGCGTCACCGAGCGCGACGGCTACGCCGACGACATCGTCCAGCGGCTGATCCACCTCGGCGGCTGGCGCTTGGTCTCGAGCAGCACCTGACGCTGCCCAGTTGGCGCCGATCACCGAGTCGAG
Organism: Herbihabitans rhizosphaerae; assembly: GCF_004216555.1. Taxonomy (GTDB): domain Bacteria; phylum Actinomycetota; class Actinomycetes; order Mycobacteriales; family Pseudonocardiaceae; genus Herbihabitans; species Herbihabitans rhizosphaerae. The sequence goes on from NZ_SGWQ01000002.1 coordinate 324,717, forward strand.
CAACCCGAGGATGGCATTCCGGGTGCCCGGCATGTACGGCTCGTTCAGCTACGAGTTGGACTAGTTCTGGTGGATGCGCGCCGCGAGTTCGGCGGCACGCTGGCGGAGTTCGTTGACCTCTTCCTGGAAGTCCCTGGCGAGCTTGATGATGCTGTCGACCGCTTTGAGGACCGCTTCGGTCGCGCCCGTGAGGTCGGACCCGACGCCGGTGAAATCACCGAGAACGATGAGCGCGTTCGTGTGGTTGTGATCGGCGATCCCTGTGATCCACTCGCCGTACTTGGCCGCCCGCTTGTCGAGTTGGTAGGCGATCACGTAGATCGCGTCCTGAGTCTGGCGTAGGTCCTCGTGCTTCTTGCTCAGCTTCTCGATGAGATGCTTCGCCTTGGCGACCTTCTTTTTGTGCGCGTCGCCGGAATCCCCACTGTCGGTGAGCTTCGTCAGCTCGGCCTCGGCGTCGGCGATCTTCTGCCGAAGTTTGGTGAGGCCAGGGTCCATCTGCTCGGCAAGCTGGTTGATCGCCTCGGGGTCGCAATCCATGTGCTTGATCGCGTCCACCGGATCAGGCCCACCCACCGACGCTGACGCTCTCGCCAAGGTCTTGCAGTCCTTGGCCGCCGCCTCCAATGCCGGGTGAGTCATGACCGGTCCTCCCGGTAGGTCGCCTGGAGCTTCGCGCCGTTGTCGCTTTCGAGATCGTCGTAGGTGTCGGCGGACGCGTTCACGTTGCCGATGAACTCGTCGAGCTGACCGAGCAGGTCGTCGACCTCGCCGAGCGTCGTGCCGATCATGTCCTCGATGCCGGCGGCGAGCCGCGGCCCCGGTCCGGACACCCCGAACGCCTCGTGCGGCACGGAGATCTGGTTGAGGCTGTCCTGCGCGTCGCTCACCCCGCCGTGCACGTTCCGGAATCCGTCGGCGCTGTCGCGCAGCCCTCCGGTGTCGGTTTGGTACCCCGGTCCTTTCATCACTGTCACCTTTCTCGTGCCGGACTGCCGAGGTGGTAGGACCGCCGCTGCTCGACCGTCTGCCGCGTCTCGCGCTGTGCCGACCGTGTGGCCTGCAACATGGCCGCCGCTAGCGTCTTCGGGTCGACCTTGTGCACCAGCGTGGCGTTCAGCGCGACCTCGGTGAGCTCGCCCGTGCTGTCGACGGTCACCTCGACCAGCGCGTGGTCGTCCCGCGCGGTGGTGGTCAGCTCGGCCAGCTCCCGCTTGAGCGCGAGCAGGCCCTTGTCGACCCGCTCCACCTGTGCGGCCAGCTCGTCGAGCGATGGCAGCTGTCCCATGACCTCACCCCCTCGTTCGCCGGCTCCGACGGGTCCGACCGCGGGCCGGTTTCTCTTTCGACGGCGTTCGAAAGTCGATCTCCGGGTGGAACCCGTGTGGTGGTGGCTGGTCGAATCAGGCGTGAGGGATTCCGCAGAACGGTGGGTGCGCGCACGGGCCGGCGACTCGCTCGGCCCACGCCCGGTGGCGCGCGAGCGGCCGGTGTGGGTGCGGGCCGACACGCGCACGCCGATCACGGCGCCGGTGTTCGTCCGGCCGGTGCGGGCGCGGGCCGCCGCGGTCGACACGCTCGTGGAGCAGCGAGTCGCCGCCGATGATCAGTGGGAGCGTGCGCGCAACACCCCGGTACTGCCGGAGTGGCCGTGCACGGGAAATCAGTGGCTGGTCCACTCGCTGCCGCCGCACCCGAAGCAGCGGTGCTGACTCAGGCGGGGACGCGCACCTCGGCTTGTTCGGCGTCCTCGGTGTGTGGTGCGCGATCCGTTGTGGCGCACCAGAAGGCGGCCGTGGCGACGATCACCGACATGGCGCCGAGCACGTGCAGGACGACCAGTCCGCCGGGCACATCGGTGAGGAACTGCACCACGCCGATCAAGCCCTGGGCGAGCACCACGGCGACCAGCGTGAGGTAGCGGCGCCACAGCTTTCGCTCGTGCCGCGCGGTCCGCCAGATCACCGCGCCGATGATCAGCAGCAGCGCGAGGAAGGTGTACAGCAGCGAGGCGTGCACGTGTGCCAGCGTCTCGACGGGCAGGTTCAGCCGAGGCACGTCCCTGTCGCCCGCGTGCGGGCCGGCTCCGGTCACCATCGTGCCGGCGACCACCAGCCCGCCGAGCACCACGACGGCCACCACGAGCAGGTGGGACACCACCGGCGGCACGAGCTTGCGCGGCGGGCCGTCGGCGTCGTTGATCGCGTGCAGCAACAGGAACGCGAACCACACCAGCACGGCCGACGCGATCAGGTGCAGCGCGACGGTCCACCAGAGCAGGTTGGTGCGCACCGTGATCCCGCCGAGCACACCCTGGAACAGCACGCCGGCCGGCATCGCGACGGCCAGCTTCACCACGCGGGAACGACGCGGCCGAGACAGCCACACGGCGGCGAACACGGCTAGCGCGCCGGCGCCGATCACGCCGTTCAGCAGGCGGTTGCCGAACTCGATCCACTGGTTGAGCATTTCGTACTCGGGGTGCTCGACCGGGACCATGCTGCCGGGGAAGCACTCCGGCCAGGTCGGGCAGCCGAGCCCGGAGCCGGTCACCCGCACGATCGAACCGGTCACCGCGATCGTGCCCTGCAGGATCAGGTTCACCAGCGCGATGGTGCGCACCAGCCGATGACTGGGAGCGGGAATCCGGTCGATCCTGGCCTTGAGCGTGTCGAGCACCCGCCAAGGGTATCTGCCGGCGAACTGGCGCCACTTGCTGGTATGGACGCGGTGAGCGCCGCGATGGCGGTCGAGGCCTGCGCGATCCATCTGTTCGTGCCGCTGGAGCGGACCTCATCCAGCGAGGAGAACCGGTTCCTGTTCGTGGCACTGGTCGCGGGCGTCGTCGTGCTGGCGGCCGTGACGCTGGTCGCGCTGCCCGGTGCCGGTCGCCGTCCGGGGTGGGCGACCTGGCTCGGGTTCATCGCGGTGGCGGCGGATCCTCACCGACGCGCTGTGGACGGCCGGCTGGGGCGACTCCAACGGGCAAGGCGCGCCGGCACTGATGGCGCTGCGCATGCCGGTATACGGTGCCGCCTTCGCCGGCTCGGAGGTCTACTGGCACGGATGATCGAGGTCGTGGCGGTCGCGCTGGTGCTCGCCGCCGCGTCAGGTGAGCTTCGTCGTGCGGGTGGCCAGCGCGCTCGCGGCGGCACCCCATAGGACGAGCACGAGGAACGGCTGCCACCCGGGTGCACCAGAGACCAGCGCGCCGTGCAGGCCCTCGGCGAGCGCGCCGGACGGCAGCAGCGCGACCAGGTCCCCGAGCACTCCGGGCATCGACGACGCCGGCACCATGATCCCGCCCGCGAGCAGCAGGATGAACCACACGATGTTCGCCACCGCGAGCACGACCTCGGCCTTGAGGGCACCGCCGAGCAACACCCCGAGCGCGCCGAAAGCCAAGGCGCCCAACAGGATCAGCACGACCGTCCACAGTAGACCGACGGCGTCCGGCGACCAGCCCATGATCGCCGCGACCACCGCCAGCAGCACGATCTGGATCACCACCACGGCCAGCCCGCCGACCACCCGGCCGGCCACCAGCAGCCAGCGGGGGAGCGCGGTGGCTGCCAGCCGCCGCAGCACGCCGTAGCGGCGGTCGAAGCCGAGCGCGATCGCCTGCCCGGTGAACGCCGAGGACATGATCGCCAGCGCGAAGATCCGCGGCGTCACCTCGTCCACCCGGGGGTCGGGCAGCGACACGATCGGCACCAGCGTGAGCCCGACCAGCAGCGCCAGCGGGATCAGCAGGGTCAGCAGCACCTGCTCGCCGTTGCGCAGGGTCAGCATCGCCTCGGTGCGCGCGTGCGTGAGCAGCATCCGGCCGAGCCGCCCGGTGCCGGGCGACGGCGTGAAGGTGCCGGCGGGGAAGGTCACGATCGCAGCTCCCGTCCGGTCAGATCGAGGAACACGTCCTCCAGGCTGCGCCGCCCGACGTGCAACTCCTCGGCGAGCACGCCCTGCTGCGCACACCACGCGGTCACCGTGGACACCACCTGCGGATCGACCGGCCCGGACACCAGGTACGCGCCGGGCGACGACTCGACCACCCGACAGTCCTCCGGCAGCGCGGCGGCCAGCAGCTCGGTGCTCATCCCCGCCCGCGCGCGGAACCGCAGCTGCGCCTCCGCGGGGTGCTCGCTGGTCAGCTCGCTCGGCGTGCCCTCCGCGACGACCCGGCCGTGATCGATGATCACGACGTGGTCGGCGAGCGCCTCCGCCTCCTCCATCAGGTGCGTGGTGAGCAGCACGGTGACGCCGTCGGTGCGCAGCGCCCGGACCAGCTCCCACACCAGCCGGCGCGCCTGCGGGTCCATGCCGGCGGTCGGCTCGTCCAGGAAGACCAGCTCGGGCCGCCCGATCAGCGCGCACGCGAGCGACAGCCGCTGCTGCTGTCCGCCGGACAACCGCTTGTACGGGGTGCGCGCGGAACCGGACAGGCCGAGCGTCTCGATCAGCCAGGCCGGGTCGAGCGGGTTCGCCGCGCAGGCCGCGACCAGCCGCAGCATCTCCTCGGCGCGCACACCGGGGTAGGCGCCGCCGCCTTGCGGCATCACGCCGATCCGGGGACGCAGCTTCTCGGACTGGGTGACCGGGTCGAGCCCCAGCACGGACACGGTGCCGGCGTCCGGGCGGACGAACCCCTCACACGTCTCCACCGTGGTCGTCTTGCCCGCCCCGTTCGGTCCGAGCAGCGCGAGCACGTGGCCGCGCGGCAGGCTCAGATCCAGGCCGTCGACGGCGGTGGTGCCCGAGTAGCGCTTGGTCAGGCCACGCACCTCGACGGCGGGCCGGTCTGCAGCACTACTCACGGACGGAGAGCCTATCCGCGTCCCCCTGTGCGGCCTTGCGGCGGCGTATCGGGAGTGTGCGGTTCACCACCAGGAGGCTCAGCGCGACCACGACCGCGGCACCCAGATACGCCTGCGGCAGCACGAACGCGTGCCCGAGGAAACCGCTGCCGGTGGGCGGCTGGGCCAGCGCGATGAACGCGCACACGCCGGCCGCCACGGTGCGGAAACGGTTGTCGCCGACCGCCGCGGACAGCGGGATCACCGCCCACAGCAGGTACCAGGGGAGGACCGTGGCGCCGAGCGCGACCACCACGCCGAGCGCGAGCCCGAGTCCGATCATCGGGTCCAGCCGTCCGCGGAAGCTGCGCCACAGCAGCCGCACGCAGATCGCGGCGGCCAGCGCCATACCGATCAACCTGGCCACGTCGATCGCCGCGTCGGTGTGGTTGCCGAGCTGCAGCAGGACGCCGAGCTGACCGGAGAGCATGCCGACCCCGGTCACCGGCGCCATCCAGCTGCGCACCAGGCCAGGCGTGCCGAGCTGGCCGGTCCAGCCGAAGCCGAGCCCGGTCACCAGCGAGGCGGTGACCAGCACGGTCGCCGAGATCGCGATCATGAACGCGGCCGCCTTCACCAGGTGCGCGAACGTGGCGCCCCACCGTCTCGCCACGATCACGCCGAGGAATCCGAGTGCGGGCATCGCCGAGATCTTCACCGCGGCGCCGAGCGTGATCACCACCGCGCCGATGATCAACCACAACAGCTCGCCGCGTTGCCAGGGTGGTGGCTTGTCGGGTTTTTCACCTGGTCGGGTGACCGGCACGTGGCGCAGCGCCAGCTCGAGGCCGGCCATCATGAAGCCGATCATGAGCGCCTCGTTGTGCGCGCCCGCGATCAAATGGAACAGCACCAGCGGGTTCACCGCGCCCAGCCACAGCGCGGACACCGGCTGCGCGCCGAACCGCTTGGCGAGCCTCGGCAGCGCCCAGACGATCATCGCGACGCCGAGCAGCTCCAGCCCGCGGTGCAGCAGGACGCTGACCACGACGCTGTCGCTGGTGATCTCGGAGAACCAGCGCGCGCACTGCAGGAACAGCGGCCCGTACGGCGCGGGCGTCTCCTTCCACATGTTCGGGATGTCACGGGTGAGCGGGTCGGCGAGGCCCAGTGCCTGTGCCGCACCGAGCAGGTACGGGTCGATGCCGCGCGCGGTGATCTTGCCCTGGGCGATGTAGCTGTAGACGTCGCGCGAGAACAGCGGTGGGATCAGCGCCAGCGGCGTCGCCCACATGATCAGCGTGCGGTCCATCTGCGACTTGGACATCAGCCGTTCGCGGCCGGGCCGGGCGAAGCGGCCGAGCAGCAGCCAGCTGATCACGATGATCGCCATACCGGCGAATCCGCAGGCCAGCGCGACGGTCGGCATTCGGGCGAACAGGCCGAGTACCGGGACGCCGGTGACCGGGTTGTACACCGGTGCGGCGCCAGCGCCCAGGGACGCGACGGCCAGCAGCAGCGCGCCGAGCGTGCCGTACCGGCGCACCACGGTGAGCTGCCGGCGTTCCTGCCCGTTCAGCGCCTCGGGTTCGACGGGCGGCGGTGTCGCCGGCACGCTGCGTGACCGCTGTGCGGCCCCACCTCGCAGTCCTCCCGTCACCACGCGTCGAAGGGTAGCGGTAGCCGGACCCGACCTTGATCGGGTGAGTCCGGTCACCCGGTGGTGGTGGGTCTTTGCCCCCGCGCCGGAAATAAGACACACTTGTGTTGTGAAAAAGCCCGAGGCTCGTTCTGTTGCGGAGACACACGTCCCCGCGACGGTGCAGCACGCCGACGGCCGCACCCGCCAGGGTGTGGCGCGTCTGCTGCTGGAGCAGGGCCCGATCACCGCGGTCGCCGTAGCGGAGGCACTCGGCCTCAGCCCGACGGCCGTGCGGCGGCACCTCGACGCGCTGATCGCCGACGGCGAGGTGTGCACGAGGGAAGCGCCACGTTCCGCTCGTCGGGGGCGAGGCCGTCCCGCGAAGTTGTTCCTCCTCACGGAGGCGGGACGGTCGCGATTCGGGCACGCCTACGACGATCTCGCCGTCGCCGCCCTGCGGTTCCTCGCCGAGCACGAGGGCGAGCAGGCGGTACGGGAGTTCGCCGAGCGTCGGGTGGCCACGCTGGTACAGCGGCACCGCGAGTCGGTGACCGCCGAGATCGACCCTGAGCACCGCGCGGAGGCCCTGGCCACCGCGCTGACCCGCGAGGGTTACGCTGCCTCGACGCGCCGCGTCGGGGCGGGGGAACAGCTGTGTCAGCACCACTGCCCGGTGGCGCACGTCGCGGCCGAGTTCCCCCAGTTGTGCGAAGCCGAGACGGCCGCGTTCGCCGACCTGCTCGGCACCCACGTGCAACGGCTGGCAACCATCGCCCGCGGCGACGCCGCGTGCACGACGCACGTACCGGCGGGGCCGCAGCATGGCAGCACCGCACCGGAGAGCACGACCCCGGATGGAGGGAAACCCGAATGACTACCGCTGCCGAGCAGCGACCCACCACCACGCCCCTTTCCCAAGAAGAGACGCTGGCGAGCATCGGCCGCTACGAGTTCGGCTGGGCCGACTCGGACTCGGCGGGTGAGAGTGCGCGGCGCGGCCTCAACGAGGACGTCGTCCGGGACATCTCCGGGAAGAAGAGCGAACCGGAGTGGATGCTCGAGTCCCGCATGAAGGCGTTGCGGCTGTTCGACCGCAAGCCGATGCCGAACTGGGGTGCGGACCTCTCGGGCATCAACTTCGACACGATCAAGTACTTCGTGCGCTCCACCGAGCAGCAGGCCGCCTCCTGGGAGGACCTGCCCGAGGAGATCAAGAACACCTACGACCGGCTCGGCATCCCGGAGGCGGAGAAGCAGCGCCTCGTGGCGGGCGTCGCCGCGCAGTACGAGTCCGAGGTCGTCTACCACAAGATCCGCGAGGACCTCGAGGAAAAGGGTGTCATCTTCCTCGACACCGACACCGCCCTCAAGGAGCACCCGGAGCTGTTCCAGGAGTACTACGGCTCCGTGATTCCGCACGGGGACAACAAGTTCTCCGCTCTGAACGGTGCCGTGTGGTCGGGTGGCTCGTTCATCTACGTGCCGCCGGGCGTGCACGTGGACATCCCGCTGCAGGCCTACTTCCGGATCAACACCGAGAACATGGGCCAGTTCGAGCGGACCCTGATCATCGTCGACGAAGACGCCTACGTGCACTACGTCGAGGGCTGCACCGCGCCGATCTACTCGTCGGACTCGCTGCACTCCGCGGTCGTGGAGATCGTGGTGAAGAAGGGCGGCCGCTGCCGGTACACGACCATCCAGAACTGGTCGAACAACGTCTACAACCTGGTCACCAAGCGCGCCAAGGCCGAAGAGGGCGCGACCATGGAGTGGATCGACGGCAACATCGGCTCCAAGGTCACCATGAAGTACCCGTCGGTGTTCCTGATGGGCGAGCACGCCAAGGGCGAGGTGCTCTCGATCGCGTTCGCGGGCGAGGGCCAGCACCAGGACGCCGGCGCGAAGATGGTGCACATGGCGCCGCACACGTCCTCCACGATCGTGTCGAAGTCGGTGGCCCGTGGCGGTGGCCGCACGTCGTACCGCGGTCTCGTGCAGGTCAACAAGCGGGCGTACGGCTCGAAGTCCACCGTGAAGTGCGACGCGCTGCTGGTCGACCAGATCAGCCGGAGTGACACCTACCCGTACGTCGACATCCGTGAGGACGACGTGCAGATGGGCCACGAGGCCACGGTGTCCAAGGTCTCCGAGGACCAGTTGTTCTACCTGATGTCGCGCGGCCTCACCGAGGACGAGGCGATGGCCATGGTGGTGCGCGGGTTCGTCGAGCCGATCGCGCGTGAGCTGCCCATGGAGTACGCGCTCGAGCTGAACCGGCTCATCGAGCTGCAGATGGAAGGGGCCGTCGGCTAGATGACCACGACTGAACAGCCGCACTCGCACGGTGTGGCCCCGGGCGAGGAACGAGCCCGAAAAGGTCAAAGAACTAGCCCGACCGCGTCCAGGGCTGAGTGGTTCAGCTCCTACGACGTGGAAGCCTTCGAGGTACCCAGCGGCCGCGAGGAGATCTGGCGCTTCACGCCGATGAAGCGCCTCTCCGGCCTGCACACCGGCGTCGAGGCCACCGGCCAGTCCACTGTGGACGTCGCGGCCGCGCCGGAGCTGACGGTGGAAACCGTTGCGCGGCAAGACAAGCGGCTCGGCACGGCCGGTGTTCCGGCCGATCGGGTGGCCGCGCAGGCGTACTCCTCGTTCGAGTCGGCGACCGTGATCACCATCGGCAAGGAGGTGCGCGCGAGCGCGCCGTCCACGGTGACGATCACCGGCCCTGGCGAGGGCAAGGTCGCCTACGGACACCTGCTGGTGCACGCCGAGCGGTTCGCCGAGGCCGTCGTGGTGCTCGACCACCGGGGCGCCGGCACGCTGGCCGACAACGTCGAGCTGGTGGTGGACGAGGGCGCGAAGCTCACCATCGTCGCCGTGCACGACTGGGCCGACGAAGCGGTGCACGTGTCCGCGCACCACGCCAAGGTCGGCCGGGACGCCACGCTCAAGCACACGGTGATCACGTTGGGCGGCAACGTGGTTCGGGTCAGCCCGACCGCCACGTTCGCCGACAAGGGCGGCAACGCGGAGCTGCTCGGCCTGTACTTCGCCGACGCCGGCCAGCACTTTGAGCACCGCACGTTCGTGGACCACGCGGTGCCGAACTGCAAGTCCGACGTGACCTACAAGGGCGCGCTGCAGGGCCGTGAAAATGAGCCTGCCGCGCACACGGTATGGATAGGCGACGTGCTGATCCGCGCGGCGGCCGAGGGCACGGAGACCTTCGAGCTGAACCGGAACCTGATCCTCACCGACGGCGCGCGGGCGGACTCGGTGCCGAACCTGGAGATCGAGACCGGCGAGATCGTCAGCGCCGGACATGCCAGCGCCACCGGCCGGTTCGACGACGAGCAGCTGTTCTACCTGCAGGCTCGCGGCATTCCGGAGGACGCGGCACGACGGCTCGTGGTGCGTGGGTTCTTCCACGAGATCCTGCTCAAGATCGGTGTGCCGGACATCCGCGAGCGGCTCGAGGCGGCGATCGAGGCGGAGCTGGAAGCGGTGGGCATCTGATGACCCGCGCCTGTGCACTGTCGGAGCTGGACGACCGCAAGCCGCTGGCCGTCCAGGTCGACGACGTCGACGTCGTGCTGGTGCGCGACGGCGACACGGTGCACGCGCTGCGCGACGAGTGCTCGCACGCGGAGCTTTCGCTGTCGGAGGGCGAGGTCACGAAGAACGGGATCGAGTGCTGGTTGCACGGTTCCTGCTTCGACCTGCGCACCGGCGCGCCGTCCTCCCCGCCGGCGACCGAGAAGGTCGACGTGTACGCGGTGTCCATTGTGGACGATGACGTGCACGTCGACGTCGCCACCGTGACGAACTGACTTACCCACCAAGGAGAAGCGAAGTAGAGATGGCCACACTGGAGATCAAGGACCTGCACGTCAGCGTCACGACTGACGAGGCGGAGAAGGAGATCCTCTCCGGCGTCGACCTCACCATCAAGGCCGGCGAGACGCACGCGATCATGGGCCCGAACGGGTCCGGCAAGTCCACCCTGTCCTACGCGATCGCCGGGCACCCGAAGTACCAGGTGACCTCCGGCTCGATCACGCTGGACGGCGAGGACGTGCTGGAGATGACCGTGGACGAGCGCGCGCGGGCGGGCCTGTTCCTCGCGATGCAGTACCCGGTCGAGGTCCCCGGCGTGTCCATGTCGAACTTCCTGCGCACCGCCGCGACGTCCGTGCGCGGCGAGGCGCCGAAGCTGCGGCACTGGGTCAAGGAGGTCAAGACCGCGATGTCCGACCTCGACATCGACCCGGCGTTCGCCGAGCGGTCGGTGAACGAGGGCTTCTCCGGCGGTGAGAAGAAGCGGCACGAGATCCTGCAGCTGTCGCTGCTCCAGCCGAAGATCGCGATCCTGGACGAGACCGACTCCGGCCTGGACGTGGACGCGCTGCGCGTGGTGTCCGACGGCGTGAACAAGTACAAGGAGTCCGGTGAGGTCGGCGTCATGCTGATCACGCACTACACCCGGATTCTGCGGCACATCACCCCGGACTTCGTGCACGTGTTCGCGGGCGGCCGGATCGTCGAGTCGGGCGGCAAGGAACTCGCCGACCAGCTCGAGTCCGAGGGTTACGTGAAGTACGGCGTCAAGCAGGAAGCTTCGGCGGCCGGCTGACGTTGTAGCTCACGAGAGGAGGTGTCGGACATGACGACGGTAAGCCCTGTCCTGCCACTCGACGTGGCGGCTCTGCGTGCCGACTTCCCGATCCTCGCGCGCACGGTGCGGGACCGGAAACCCTTGGTGTACCTGGATTCCGGCGCCACCTCGCAACGCCCCCGCCAGGTGCTCGACGCCGAGCGCACGTTCCTGGAGACCTCCAACGCGGCGGTGCACAGGGGTGCGCACCAGCTCGCCGAGGAGGCCACGGACGCCTACGAGGGCGCTCGCGCCAAGATCGCCGCGTTCGTCGGTGTGACGCCTGGTGAGGTGGTGTTCACGAAGAACGCCACCGAGAGCGTGAATCTCGTGGCGTACGCGATGGGCAACGCCGCGACGGCGGGCCCCGAGGCGCACAGGTTCACGCTCGGACCCGGCGACGAGATCGTGGTGACCGAGATGGAGCACCACGCGAACCTCGTTCCCTGGCAGGAGCTGGCCAAGCGGACCGGTGCCACCCTGCGCTGGTTCGGTGTCACCGACGAGGGCCGGCTCGATCTGTCCGATGTGGACAGCGTGATCACGCCGAGGACGAAGCTGGTCGCGTTCGCGCACCAGTCCAACGTGCTCGGCACGGTCAACCCGGTGAAGACGCTCGTCGAGGCGGCGCACAAGGTCGGCGCGCTGACCGTGCTGGACGCGTGCCAGTCGGTGCCGCACTCGCCGGTGGACTTCGCCGGCCTGGGTATCGACTTCGCGGTGTTCTCCAGCCACAAGATGCTTGGGCCACAAGGGATCGGCGTGCTCTACGGCCGCCGCGAGCTGCTGGAGGCGCTGCCGCCGTTCCTCACCGGCGGATCGATGATCGAGCTGGTCACCATGGAGCGGACCACGTTCGCCGCGCCGCCGCAGCGGTTCGAGGCCGGCAGCATGATGATCTCCGAGGCGGTCGGGCTCGGCGCCGCGGTGGACTACCTCACCGCGATCGGCATGGACAAGGTGGCCGCGCACGAGCACGCGCTCACCGAGGCCGCACTCGCCGGACTGTCCGAAGTGGACGGTGTGCGGATCGTCGGGCCGACGTCCACCGTGGACCGTGGTGGCGCGATTTCCTTTGTGGTGGACGGGATTCACCCGCACGACGTCAGCCAGGTGCTGGACGACCAGGGCATCGCGGTTCGGGTGGGGCACCACTGCGCGTGGCCGCTGCACCGGCGGCTCGGCGTGCCGGCGACGGTGCGCGCCAGCGTGTACGTGTACAACGATCTGTCCGATGTGGACGCACTGGTCGCCGGTGTCCGCGCAACGCAGAAGTTCTTCGGGACAGCACAGTGAATCTCGAGTCCATGTACCAGGAGATCATCCTGGACCACTACAAGAACCCGCACGGGCGTGGCCTGCGCGAGCCGTTCGACGCGGAGTCGTTCCAGGTCAACCCCACGTGTGGGGACGAGGTCACGCTCCGGGTGAAGCTGGACGGCGAGAAAGTCACCGACGTCTCCTACCAGGCGCAGGGCTGCTCGATCAGCCAGGCCGCCACGTCGGTGCTGACCGATCTCGTGGTCGGTGACACGGTCGAACACGCACTGTCCACAATGGACTCTTTTGTGGACCTGATGCAGGGGCGTGGCAAGGTCGAGCCGGACGAGGACGTGCTCGAGGACGGCATCGCCTTCGCGGGTGTGGCGAAATATCCGGCCCGCGTCAAATGTGCTCTACTGGGTTGGATGGCTTTCAAGGACGCGATCGGACGAGTGGAGGCCGCATGACAACCGCCGCTCCGTGGCCTGACCATCTGCTGTCACTCGACGAGTTTCTTGCGCTCCCCGAAGACAACTCTCGTATCTACGAACTGCACGAGGGAGTGCTGATCGTGAGCCCCCGGCCCGCCAAGCCGCACCAGCGGGTGATCAACAAGTTGGTTCCGATACTCAACGAGCAACTGCCGCCCGAATGGGAGGCGTTCGGCGAGTTGGACCTCATCGTCCAGGCGGGTGAGCCGCCGATCGTCCGAGTGCCGGACGTGGTGGTGGCGCCGGCCGACGACGCTCGCAATGTGCCCGCCGCCGAGGCCCTGATCGCGGTGGAGATCATCTCGCCCGGTTCGTACCGCACGGACACCAAGATCAAGCCGATGGAGTACTCCGAGGCCGGCATCGAGCACTACTGGGTGATCGATCTCAAGCAGCCGGTGTCGCTGACGGCGTACCGCCTCGACGGTCCGGTGTACCGAGTGGCGGATGCCGTCACCGGCAAGTTCGTGACCGGTGATCCATTTCCGATCGCTGTCGATCTCGAGGAACTGGCCGCACGGCGAGTCGAGGGAGGGAAGCCCGAATGACTGACACGAGTACCGAGAACGTGGAGCGTGGCGTCGAATCGCTGCCGGAGCCGCCCGCGCCGAAGGCGGACCTGGCCGCGGTGGACGACGTCGAGGAGGCCATGCGCGACGTGGTCGACCCAGAGCTGGGCATCAACGTGGTTGACCTCGGCCTGGTGTACGACATCCACGTCGAGGACGACAACTCGGTGACGCTGGACATGACGCTGACGTCCGCGGCCTGCCCGCTGACCGACGTGATCGAGGACCAGACGAAGACGGCGCTCACCGGCGGCCCGGGCGGCGGCCTGGTGTCGGACTACCGGATCAACTGGGTCTGGATGCCGCCGTGGGGGCCGGAGAAGATCACCGAGGACGGGCGCGAGCAACTCCGCGCACTCGGCTTCACTGTCTAGGCCCACCCGCGCGGAGCTGGAGGCGGCTCGCGCGCGAACGATCCCGGACGTGATCGCGCCCGGGCTGCGGGTGCTGTTCTGCGGGATCAACCCCGGCCTGTACTCCGGTGCCACCGGGCACCATTTCGCCAGGCCTGGCAACAGGTTCTGGCCCGCCCTGCACCTGTCCGGCTTCACGCCGAGACAGCTGCGGCCGGACGAGCAGGAGCACCTTCTTGACTACGGGCTCGGTGTCACGAACCTCGTCGCCAGGACCACCGCGCGCGCCGACGAGCTGACCGCGGCGGAGCTGGCCGCGGGTGGTGAGCGGCTGCGTGAGCTGGCCGCGCGATACGAGCCGCGGTGGATCGCCGTCGTCGGCGTCACCGCGTACCGCACCGCGTTCGACCGTCTCCATGCGACTGTGGGGGAGCAGTCCGACGGCCTGTGGGTGCTGCCCAACCCGAGCGGCCTCAACGCGCACTATCAGCTTCCGGCGCTCGCCGAGGAGTTCGCGGCCCTGCGGCGCGCGTCTGGTTGATGGTCGTCCAGGCCGGCAGCGGCGGCGGACACCGCGTCGGCCACCCGGCGCAGCGACGGCGAGTCCAGCTTCCACTGCTGCCAGTACAGCGGCACGCGGAACGAGTGGTTGCCAGCCAGCCGCACCAGCGGGCCGGCCATGGCGAACTGCTCGTCCATCAGCACACCCCAGCCGAGGCCGGCGCTGACCGCTTCGGTGTACGCCTGCCCGTCCGGCACGTGGTGCCGCACGCCGAGCGGAGCCTGCCCGGTGACCTCCCGGCAGAACCGGTCCTGCAGGTCGTCGCGCTCGTCGAACACCACGACCGGCGCCTCGGCCAGTGCGGTGGCCAGCGGCCGGCCGGCGAGCCAGCGCGTGTGGAACGCCTTGGTCGCCGCCGCGTGGTACCGGATGCCGCCGAGCCCACGCACCAGACAACCCTGGACCGGGGTGGCGGACGACGTGACGGCCGCGACCACCAGCCCCTGGCGAAGCAGCTCCGTGGTGTGGTCCTGATCTTCGCGGCGCACCCGCAGCGCGACCAGGTCGTCGCCGGCGAGATCGCGGATGACGCGGCGGAACCAGGTCGCCAGCGAGTCGGCGTTCACCGCGATCGGCACCGGCACCGGATCGTCGGACAGCGCGAGGCTGGCCCGAAGATCGCGCTCCAGCATCACGAGCTGACGGCCGAACGCGACCACGACTTCGCCGGATTCGGTCAGCCGCACCGGTTTCGCGCGCACCAGCAGCACCCGGCCGGCCCGCTGTTCGAGCAACTTGATCCGCTGGCTGACCGCGGACGGCGTGACGTGCAGCGCCCTGGCGGCCGCGTCGAGCGTGCCCTCGTCCACGACGGCGACCAGGGTACGGACGCTCTCCGGCGGCAGATCGATCATCATGGTTGCTAATGATACGTAAAGAACTGTAGCTGGTCTTATGGTAGGGCCGGACTTAGCGTCGAAGCATGTTGACAGCAGCGGTAGCGGGACTCGGAGTCGGAATCTCCCAACTCATGGTGATCGGCGCGCAGAACGCGTTCGTGATCCGCCAAGGAATCAGGCGCGACAAGGTCACCCTCGTCGTGGCGATCTGCGCGCTGTCCGACATGGTGCTGGTCGTGGTGGCCACCGCCGGCATCGGCGCGCTGGTCGCCCAATGGCCGTCGGCGATGACCGTGCTCCGCTTTACTGGCGCGGCCTTCCTGCTGTGCTACGGCATGTTCGCCGCCTGGCGTGCGTACCGACCGTCCACTGTGAACCTGAGTGTCGCGACCGGCGGCACCACGGTCGTGCTCACCTGCCTCGCGCTGACCTGGCTGAACCCGCACGTGCACCTGGACCTGCTGATGCTCGGCTCGGTGGCCAACTCCTGGGGTGCGGACAAGTGGTGGTTCGGCGTGGGCTCCGCGATCGGCAGTTGGCTGTGGTTCGGCGGGATCGGCTACGGCTCGAGGTCGCTCGCCGACGTCCTGGCGCGGCCGGCGGTGTGGCGCGGCATGGACGCGGTGGTGGCCGTCGTGATGGTCACGATCGCGGTGTCGCTCGTCGCGCGGTAGCCCCGATCACCGTGGAGCGGAAGGCGAAGTCGTCGGCGTCGAGGACGCCGAGCCGCTCGGCGGCCTTGGTGAGCACGGCCTCGCGTGCGTCGGGTGTCAGGTGCGCGAGCCGCCGGTGCTCGGCGCCGAACGTCGACCGCAGCGCGATGAACTCCTCGGCGGTCGGTGTGAACGACCACGGCACGTAGTCCGCCTCGATCTCGTCGAATCGCGCCTCGGCGAGCAGTCCACACAGCTTGTCCGGGGTGTCCATCAGCTCGTGCATGGCCACCAGCGGCGGTTCCTCCGGAACGCCGTGTTCGGTGAGGACCTCGTTCCAGACCTCCATCGCCGGAAACCCGGGATCCACGCCCCACACGGTCAAACCGATCGTGCCGCCGTCCCGCAGCACCCGGCGCACCTCGGCCAGCGCCCGCACCGGCTCCGGTATGTGGAACAGCATGAACGGCATCGCCACGACGTCGAAAACCCTTGCGGCGAAAGGGAGTTCGGTGGCGTCGGCCACCGCACGCCGATAGCCGGGAGGTCCGGCGCGCAGCATGCCCTCGGACCGGTCGGCCGCGACGACGACCGCGGAGGGGGCCGCGTCCCGCAACGCCGGGAGTAGCAGGCCGACGCCGCTGCCGAGGTCGAGCACGGTCCGGGCGTCCCGCAGCGGCAGTCGCGTCAGCAGGTCGAGGTTGGTCGGCTGGAGCGCGTCCGCCCAGTGGTCTCGGTACACACCGGCGATCGAGGAGTAGTACGAGCTGAGCTTCCGCACCGGCGCCGACATGTGGCGGCTAGGCCGGCGCGCCTGGCGTGACCGAGCCGACGAACGCGTGCCACTGTTCGGGTGCGAAGGAGAAGGCCGGCCCGGTCGGGTCCTTCGAGTCCCGCACCCCGACGAACCGGTCGGTGATCCGAACCTCGACGCAGCCTTCGCTCGCGCCTGCGCTGCGGGTGCTCTTGAACCAGCCGGTGTCATGAACCACGAAAGTCATTCAAATAGCTCTTTCTCAACCCGCTCAATGAACCTCCTCGACTCTACACGGCTCAACGCGAGTTCCCAGACGCGATAGAACGCCCGCGACATGGCCGTGGTGTCCGCCTCGTCGTCGTAGTAGATGGCCGGACCCGGCACCGCTGGGGAGTAGCCGACCGGCGTGGCACGGTCACCGAAGCCGAAGTACCAGAGTCCGGTGCCGCGGACCGGATTCCCGTACGTGTCGTTAGGCAGCACGCGCACGGTGAGGTCCCGGTTTTCCTTGAACAGGGCCAGGATGTGGCGTAGTTGCTCGCGCATGGCCTCGGTGCTGCCCATGTTCGCGCGCAACGCGTCCTCGGTGACGACGATGCGCACGATGCGCTGGTCGGGTGGATCGAGCAACCGGCGCTGGCGCTCGATCCGGAAGGCGAGCCGATCCTCGCCCTCCTGCGTCGACGGCTCCCACCACACGCCCTCGCACTCGGCCAAGATCGCCTTCATGTACAGCGGGGACTGCAGCAAGCCGGGGATGATCCCGGTCTCGAACCAGTTGATCTCGGTGGCGCTGGCCTCCAGATCGGCGAACCGCTGGTAGGCGTCGGGCAGATGATCCACGTACACCCGGCGCTTCTGGCGGTGTCGGGCCTGGGCGCCCAACTCGAGCACGGTGGATCGCTCCTCGCCGGTCACGTCGTAGCAGTCGAGCAGCTTCGCCAGGTCTTCCTGGCTGATGGTCGCCTTGCCGTCCTCCAGTTCGATGATCCGTGACCGGACCTTGCCCACCGCGTCGGCGGCCGCCTGCTGGGTCTTTCCGGCTTCGTCGCGGAGCCGGCGCAGGGTGAGTCCCAGTTGCCGGCGCTCGAATGTCGGACGTGCCTGCCCCACCGTTCAACCTCCAGATCAACGACGTCACCCGATCGGACGTTTGCGCTATGCCCGACAGTCGGCCTAGTCTTCCTCCGACAGTCGGGCTAACCTTATCGGGAGGAACAACAATGGCTCTGTACCGCCACGCCGAAGTGTCCGTGGAGTCCTGGGTGGAGATGGCCGAGGGCGTATCGGTGTCCTACGACGTCGACCACCTCAACGATCAGGCCACCCTCTACTTTGGACACGATCGCGACTACGTACTGACCCTCGGCCGGAGCAACCTCGAAGTGCTGATCTCCCTGGCCGGCCAAGCGGTCGGCGACCTTCAGGTGGAGGACGGCGAGTCCGGTGACGAACCCGTTGAGGCACAAGGAAAACCCTCGTGAACGAGCTGCGGTTCGCCTGGCTGGAGATCACCGGGAAATGTCAACTGCGGTGCGGTCACTGCTACGCCAGTTCCGGGCCGAGCGGGACGGATGGCTCGATGTCGCCGAGCGATTGGACACGAGTGATCACTGAGGTTTCTCGACTTGGTGGCCGGATGGTGCAGTTCATCGGCGGTGAACCGACACTGCATCGTTCTCTTCCAGATCTGGTGAACCACGCGCTGGAAGTCGGCCTGGAGGTGGAGGTGTTCAGCAACCTCGTGCACATATCGTCCCAGCTATGGGAAGTCTTCGCGCGACCGGGTGTGCGATTGGCGACCAGCTACTACAGCGTCGATGCCGCCGAGCATGCCGCGATCACACGACACGCGAGCAGCCACGTTCGGACCAGACGCAACATCGTCGAGGCATTGCGCCGATCCATTCCATTGCGGGTGGGCTTGATCGACGTCAAGGACG
Source organism: Herbihabitans rhizosphaerae (assembly GCF_004216555.1). Lineage (GTDB taxonomy): Bacteria > Actinomycetota > Actinomycetes > Mycobacteriales > Pseudonocardiaceae > Herbihabitans > Herbihabitans rhizosphaerae. The sequence continues at coordinate 343,242 of NZ_SGWQ01000002.1, forward strand.
GTCAGGGTATCGAGGGGGCATACGAGGAGTTGGCCGCGCTCGGTGTACGTGAGATTGGAATCGATCGTGCCCGTCAGGTCGGACGTGGCGCGCGTGGCCAGACATCCGGCGTCGAGCAGCTATGCGGCAACTGCGGGCGAGGACAAATTGCCATCGCGCCAGACGGTTCAGTCTGGCCGTGCGTGTTCTCGCGCTGGCTGTCGGTAGGCAATGTGCGACAGGCGTTGTTGTCCGAGATCATTACTGGGTCAGCGATGATCGACACCAGCGAGCATCTCGTGGCTCACTTCGACCGTAGGGTTCGCTCGGCTCCGTGTGTTCCGACCGAGTACTGACCGAGGGAGTCCAATGCTGGTTCACCGTGCGCGCGTGCATGAGCCCCTCGCGGCGGCGGAGCGGAGTTGGCCGTTTGACGTGCCGTGCGTGGCCGAATTGATCGAGAGCGGCATGTCGTTCTCGAAGCCAATCACCTTTCTGGTCGGGGAGAATGGCTCCGGTAAGTCGACGTTGATCGAAGCGTTCGCCGAAGCGTACGGGCTGGACTCCCGCGGCGGGCGGGCTGGTAGAAAGTACGGAAATGATCGGCCGAAAACGCTTTTGGGTCAAGTGCTGACCCTGGACTCGACCGCGGAGGGCGCCCGGCAACGAGGCGGTCCGCGTGGCAAGAAGAAGGGATACTTTCTCCGCGCCGAGACGGCCTTCGGATTCATGGAGGTCGTCAGCGGAATGGCGGGGTACTGGGACGAGGACACTTCGTCGATGAGCCATGGCGAAGGATTCCTCACTGTTTTCGACTCAATGTTCCGAGAGCCTGGACTCTATCTGATGGATGAGCCGGAAGCGGCGCTGTCGTTCCAATCCTGTCTCCAACTGGTGGGCTTGATGCATCGACTCGGCCGCAGTGGAGCGCAGGTAATTTGTGCTACCCACTCGCCGATTCTGGCGTCCACGCCGGACGCTGAGATAATCGAGATTGGTGACCACGGCTTTCGTTCGGCTAACTGGGACCAGCTTGAGATCGTGGCCAACTGGCGGCGCTACATGAACGATCCGTCCTTCTATCTTCGCCATCTTGTCCCGTGACCTCCGATATGACGTCCGACGAGGCCGACGCGGAGTTTCGCGATTGGATGCGCGACAATCTGACCAGGGCGGCCAAACATTTCGGGGTGACCGTCAGCGGACAGCCGGTGTTCGGATGGCTGGACCGATCGATCAGTGTCGCGGTGCGAAAGGGCGGCGCGGACCGGTGGCTACGGGTGGTCTCCGAGGACCCAAAATGGGTTCACCTGGACTTCTGGAAAGGTAACCGCGACTCTAACAACATCATAGACATACCAAAGCCAATCGTGCTCGCGTCGTTTGAATGGGACGAGCATCGCAGACAGCGGGCCGAATTGATGACGCGATTGCCTGGCCGGCCGTGTTCTTCGACGGATGTGTTACGTACGGACATTCCATTGTCTTCGCAATGGTGGTCACAGTTGCGGCGTGCGCTCTCTGTCCTGTCTCGGACGCCGACCGGGCGCGTCAACGTTGATCAGAACAAAGTGGACCAGCGCGTTCATGCCGCATTCGGAGAACACGTCAACATCAAGGTCGAGCAGTGGGAGACCGCCCATGGTGATCTTCACTGGGGGAACCTGTTCCGTCCGCGATTGGGCATTGTCGACTGGGAGCACTGGGGGAGAGCGCCAGCCGGAACCGATGCGGCGACGTTGTACTGCTACAGCTTGTTGGCCCCATCCACGGCCCGTGCGTTGCACGATGTTTTCGCTGATGTGCTCGATTCGCCGGCCGGTCAAGTCGCCCAGCTCTACGTCATCGCTCGGTTGTCGCACCGCGCTCGACGCGGAGAGCATCCGGACCTCGTCGAACCCCTTGCCAACCACGCGCGGTCGCTCCTCGGCGATCCCGGTCAGCCTATGCCCGGCCCTTGAGTTGCCAGCCGATGCCGCGCGCCATCTGCCGCTCGGCGTCGCGTTTGGCGATCGCCTGCCGTTTGTCCCAGGTCCGCTTGCCCTTGGCCAATGCCAGCTCCACCTTGACGTACCCGTTGGCGAAGTACAGCGCCATCGGCACCAGGGTCAGCCCGCTGTCCGCGATGCGGCCGGCGATCTTGTCGATCTCCTTGCGGTGCAGCAGGAGCTTGCGGGTGCGGCGTGGCGCGTGGTTGGTCCACGAGCCGTAGGCGTACTCGGCGATGTGCAGCCCGTGCAGCCAGACCTCGCCGCCGTCCACGATCGCGAACGCGTCGGCCAGCGACGCGCGCCCGAGCCGCAGGCTCTTCACCTCGGTGCCGGCCAGCGCGATGCCCGCCTCGTAGGTGTCCAGGATCGTGTAGTCGTGCCGCGCGCGACGGTTCGACGCGATCACACCTGGTGTGCCTCGCTTTCCCACCCGTTCGACACTAGTGCCCGCACTCGGTGAACCGCGGATGTCGATGGTGGAAAGTCTTCCAATTGGCGGTGTTTCTCGCCAAGGTTGTTCCTCGAACATGGTCCGTGAACAACACGGAGGTGACAGATGAGTACGAGCAAGCTGGGTGCGCTCCGCATCCTGCTCCCCGTCGCGCTCGTCGTCGGGGTGATCACTGCTGGCGCGACCGCCGCGACCGGTGCTCCCGACCAGGCGAACGCCGCGCCCGCGGTCGACATGGAACGGGTGGTCGTGCAGGCGCACGTCGAGCCCACCCTCGGGCAGACCGATCTGCCCGGCGACGACAGCGTCAAGGTCGTGCAGGAGGCGCTGAAGGCCAAGGGGCACGAGACGAAGGTGGACGGCTGGTTCGGCTCGGAGACCCGCGGCGCCTACTCGGCGTGGCAGAAGAGCCTCGGCCACTCGGGCAACGGCGCCAACGGGATTCCCGGGCCGGGTTCGCTGGCCAAGCTCGGCGAGGGCCGGTTCACCATCGACCGCAAGATCGACGTCGGCGGTCAGACCACCCACGACGGGCACACGGTCAACAAGCGCACGTCCGACATGCTGACCGAGGCCGATGGCAAGCTGAGCTGGGGCATCGACGTGACGCAGGGTTCGTACCGGCCGTGCTCCGGCGCGTCGTCCTGCACGCACAACGGCGGCGGCGCGGTGGACATCGCGGCCGAGAGTCTCAGCACCACTCAGCGCTGGGAGACCGTGAAGGCGCTGCGACAGGTGGGCTTCGCGGCCTGGTTGCGCACCCCGGATCAGGCCAACTGGCCGTACCACATCCACGCGATCGCGGTGGCCGACACCGACGTGCACGTGGAGGCGGCCGCGCAGGTGGCCGACTACCACGCCGGCCGCAACGGCCTGGCCAGCCACGCGCCCGACAACACCCCACAGGAGTACCGCGTCCCCTTCACCTGGTGGGAACAGTACAAGCGCGGCTAGTTCCAGGTGTTGCACGCGGAGAGCTGGCGGGACTGGAAACCCTTGTCCAGCCAGCTCTTCGCGTCCGCTGGAGCGTCCATAGTGGACAGACGGTCGCGGATCTCACGGGTGATGTTGGCGTCCACCGCGCCCTGGTTCTGCATCGCGCCGGCGGTGATCCCGGCCATGCAGGTGGCCTGCAGGCGGTACCGGCGCTCCAGATCCGCCGGCTGGCCGCCCTGCGCCTTCGCGGTCAGATACGCGGCGGTCAACCCGCTGGCCTCCTGCACGGCGTGCGCGTACTCGCGCAGCAGCACGGCGAAGTACCGGCCGGGGAAGCGGCCGTTGCCCTCGACGTCGCGCAGGTAGGTCGGTGACAGGTACACCGTCGCCCGGCACACGCGCGGCGGGTCGGTCGGCTTCAACGGAGTGCCGCACGCTTCCGTCGGCTGTCCACTTTGGACGATCACCAGGTTCACGGTGGCCGCCGGGAGCCCGGCCGAGGCCAGCACCGGGCGCCACGCCGCGTCCGCGCATGTCTTGCCGGCCTGGTGGAACGGCGGCTGGTCGTCCGGGTTGAACCGGGGGAGCGGGCAGGCCAGCGGTGACATCGCGACCGACGCGGTGGACAGCGGGTGCGCCGCCAGCGTCTGCAAGGGGTTGACCGGAGGCGCGGCCGGTGTGGTCGTCGGCGGCGCGACCGTGGTGGGGAGCACGGTCGTGGTGATCGGGACCTCGGTGGTCGGCAGCGGGGCGAGCGAGGGGGTCGACTCCTCGGTCGTGGCGGGCGGCGGTGCCGGCTGCGGCTGCGCGTTGTCGTCGTCCGCGCCACGAAGCACCGCCCAGACGATCAGCCCGGCGACACCCAGCACCCCGATCACGGCGAGGACGATCGCGGCGATCCGCCGGCCGGACGGTCCGTGCTTCGGCTCCGGCGCGTACACCGGCCCGAACCCGCTGGTATTCGACGGCGGGTACCACGGCTGTGGCGCCTCCACCGGCTGATCCATCGGCGCGTACGGCGTCACGGGCTGGGTCAGGTCCGACGGCGGCACTCGCTGGGTCTGCTCGTCCGGCCCGCCCGGAATGCGCTGAGTGTCCTCGTTGGACGGCGGGTTGATCGACACCGTCTGGGTCTCGTCGGACGAAGGGTCCGGAACGTTCACCCGCTGTGTGACTTCCGGCTCGTCGTCGTCGGGTGTCGTCATCCCACCTCGCCATGATCCCCGTGTGCACACGAGACGTTACTCGCGCGATGCGGAGCGCGCCTCTGCGAGGATCACCGTGTGCGCACCGTGCTCGGCCCCCTGATCAGCCCGTCGACGTACCGGCGGTGGGCTTACCTGATCATGGGCGGGGCGCTGCTGGTGCCGTTCGTGCTGCTGGCGATCTTCATGGTGCCGCTGACGCTGCCGGCCGGGAGCGAGGCGACGCCGGTGCTGTCGCTGGTGCTGCTCGTATTGCTGTTCTGCGTACTGGTGCTGGTGTCGTTCATTCCGGCGGTGCGGCTGGTGGAGGCGACGGCGGCGCGCGAGCTGTTGGGCGAGCGGGTGCCGGCGGCGGGCGAGCGTGGTCCGCTGACCTGGCCGGCGCGGTGGCGTTCGGCCGGCTGGTTCGCCACCCATCTGCTGCTCGGCGGCGTGGTCAGCGTTCTGACGCTGACCGTGCCACCGGTCGCGGTCGTGCTGGTGCCGGCGCCGTTCACCGGGCGGGTCTCGCTGCTGGGTTCCTCGTGGACGGTCACCAAGGGCTGGGCCGGCGCCTGGCTGCCGCTGCTCGGCGTGGCGGTGCTCGCCGGGCTCGTCGCGCTGGTGCTGGTGGCGTCCTCGCTGTTGATCAGGATCGCGCCGTTCCTGCTCGGGCCGACCGCCACGGAGCGACTGGCCGAGGTGCGGCGGCAGGCCGAGCGGCTCGCGCAGCGCAACCGGCTGGCGCGCGAGCTGCACGACTCGGTCGGGCACGCGTTGAGCATCGTGACCATCCAGGCCAGCGCCGCGTCCCGGGTACTCGACGGCGACCGGGAGTTCGTGCGCACCGCGCTGACCGCGATCGAGGAGTCGGCCCGCGGCGCGCTCGCCGATCTCGATCACGTGCTCGGCGTGCTGCGTGCCGAGTCGGACGAGCCGCGTGACACCGCGCCGACCCGTACGCTGGCCGACCTGGACGACCTGCTGGAGCGCACCCGCGCGGCCGGCGTCCCGGTCGAGTCCACTGTGGACGGTGACATCGGCGCCGTGCCGCCGGCGGTGTCCCGCGAGGCGTACCGGATCGCGCAGGAATGCCTGACCAACGCGGCCAAGCACGCCGGTAGGGTGCCGGTCACGCTGCGGCTGACGGTGGACATCGGCGAACTGCGACTGGACGTGGTGAATCCGCTGTCGCACAAGGAGAACACGGCCGGCGGCGGGCGCGGGCTGGGTGGCATGCGGGAGCGCGTGACCGTGCTCAGCGGGCGGTTCGAAGCAGGCGAGACGGACGGGGAGTGGCGGGTTTCGGTCGCGATCCCGCTGACGATGGAGTGGGCATGATCAATGTTTTGCTGGTCGACGACGAGGACCTGATCAGGGTGGGGCTGCGGGCGATCATCGACGCCGAGGAGGACCTCGCCGTGGTCGCGGAGACTGGCGACGGCGCGTCGGTGCCGCCGCTGATCGCCAAGCACCGGCCGGACGTGGTGCTGATGGACGTCCGAATGCCGGCGGTCGACGGGATCACGGCCACCAAGCACGTCGTGCGGAACGTGCCGGAGCCGCCCAAGATCATCGTGATCACCACGTTCGGCAACGACGACTACGTCTACGACGCGCTGCGTGCCGGCGCGAGCGGGTTTCTGCTCAAGCGCACCCCTCCGGACGAGATCGTGTCCGCGATCCGGCTGGTCGCGCGGGGCGAGTCGCTGCTGTTTCCCGAGGCGATCCGTGGGCTGGCCGCCGCGCACGGCTCGCGTGGCCGGGCCGGGCTGGAGCAGGCCGGGCTGACCGAGCGCGAGCGGGAGGTGTTGCGGCTGATGACGGCCGGGCTGTCCAACACCGAGATCGCCGAGAAGCTGGTGCTCGGCGTGCAGACGGTGAAGACGCACGTCGGCAACGTGCTGGGCAAGCTGCACGCCAGGGACCGCACTCAGGCCGTGATCATGGCCTACGAGTCGGGATTCGTGACGCCGAGCTGACGGGTCCTGCCCGGATTCGGGCAGGAAAGTTGCCGAACCGGGCCTCCGGCTGTGAGAGTCCACGTCGTGGAGGAGATCCCGGCGGACCTGGTGCGGCATGTGGTGGCGTCCACCGCGCTGCCGCCCGCGGTCGCCGCGCGGGTGATCGCCGACGTGATCGGCTACTTCGGCGAGACGGTCGAGCAGTTCGTCCGCCGCCGGCACACCGAGCTGAAACGGCAGCAGTGGCGCAACGCCCAGATCTGGGACGCGATCAGCACCGAGCTGGCCGCGCGTCCGGTGAGCGCGCCGGAACTGTCCGAGCGGCAACTGCGCCGCATCGTCTACGGCTGAACAAGGGGAGCGTCATGTGCGGAATCGTCGCCTACGTGGGATCGGGCAACGCGCTGCCGGTCCTGCTGGAGGGGCTGCACCGGCTGGAGTACCGGGGCTACGACTCGGCCGGGATCGCCGTCGTGCGGCGCGGCCGCATGAAGGTGACCAAGGCCGCCGGCCGGGTCGCCGATCTGCGCGAACGCGTGGGTGACGCGGCGCCGGCACCGGTCGGCATCGGGCACACCCGGTGGGCGACCCACGGCGAGGTCACCGACGTGAACGCGCACCCGCACACCGACACCGACGGCCGGATCGCGTTGGTGCACAACGGAATCATCGAGAACGCCGAGCAGTTGCGGGCCCAGCTCGCGGCCGACGGCGTGCCGCTCACCTCGGAGACCGACACCGAGGCGATCGTGCACCTGGTGGCGGCCGAACTGGCCGAGGCGGGCTCGCTGGAGGACGCCGTGCGCGCCGCGCTGCGCCGGGTCGAGGGCACCTACGGGATCGTCGTGGTGGACACCAAGCGGCCCGACGAGCTGGTGGTCGCACGTAACGGCAGCCCGATCGTGCTGGGCGTGGCCGACGGTCAGATGTACGTCGCCTCCGACGTCGCCGCGCTGGTGCAGCACACGCAGCGGGTGGTGTACCTGGACGACGGCGAGCTGGCCACCGTCCGCGCCGGCGGTTACACCACCAGCACGCTGGAAGCCCGCCGCACGGAGAAGGCGCCGACCACGGTGGACGCCGCCGCCGAGGACTACGAGCTGGGCGAGTTCGACGACTACATGCGCAAGGAGATCGCCGAGCAGCCCGAGGCGGTGCGGCGCGCGCTGCGCGGGCGGCTGGACGAGCGGTTCGCCACCGCGCGGCTCGGCGGTCTCGGCATGGACGCCCGCGAGCTGCGCGCGATCCGGCGGGTGAAGTTCCTCGGCTGCGGCTCGGCGTACTACGCGGGTCAGCTCGGCGCGGCGCTGGTGGAGCAACTCGCCAGGGTGCCGTCGGACGCCGAGCCGGCCTCGGAGTTCCGGTACCGCAACCCCGTGGTGGAGTCGGACACGCTGTACATCGCGGTGAGCCAGTCGGGGGAGACGCTGGACACGCTGGCCGCGGTGTCGGAGCTGAAACGCAAGGGCGGCAACGTACTCGGCGCGGTGAACGTGGTCGGCAGCGCGATCGGGCGAGAGTGCGGGCGCGGCATGTTCCTGCACGCCGGACCGGAGGTGGCGGTCGCCTCGACCAAGGCGCTGACCAACATGTCGGTGTCCTTCGCGATGCTGGCGGTGGTACTCGGCCGGGTCCGCGATCTGTCCACAATGGATGGTTCGCGGATCGTCAACGGGCTGCGCGAACTGCCGGACAAGATCGACGAGACGCTCGCCCGCGAGGCGGAGATCGCCGAGGTCGCGGCCCGGTTCGCCGCGGCGCGGAACATGTTCTTCATCGGGCGGGTGCGCGGCTGGCCGGTGGCTCGCGAAGGTGCGCAGAAGCTCAAGGAGATCTCCTACGTGCACGCCGAGGCGTACCAGGCCTCCGAGTTGAAGCACGGGCCGCTCGCGTTGATCGACCCGGACATGCCGAGCGTGGTGATCGTGCCCGACGACGAGCTGCTGGCCAAGAACGTCAGCACGATCGAGCAGATCAAGGCGCGCGGCGGGCCGGTGATCGCGGTGACCAACGCGGAGTTGCCAGACGGGCTCGCCGACGCGGTGCTGCGCTGCCCGCGCACCGAGCCGGAGCTGGACCCGATCCTGCTGACGATTCCCTTGCAGCTCTTGGCATATCACGTGGCGGCGGCACTCGGCCGGGACATCGACAAGCCGCGCAACCTGGCCAAGAGCGTCACGGTCGAGTGAGCGCGGGCGCCGGAATCCGGTGTCCGTTCGGGTTCGGCCGGGCCGCGCGGCCGCGCAGCACGTCCGAACGGTCCGAGCCCGGCCGGCCGGACACCCAGCTCGATCCGGCCACCGCCTTGGCCTGCTTCTTCAACGGCGCCAGCAGCCGGGACGCCTCGCGGAACGAGGTCACCGACCCGACCCGGCAGACCAGCGACGCCAGCGACACGCTGACCGTCCTGCCCTCGACGGACCACTCGCGGTCCACGAGCCCGGCCGCCAGAGACGCGATCTCGTCCACCTCGCACACCATGAGGAAGTCGTCGCCGCCGACGTGCCCGACCCGCACGCCCGGCATGGTCGCCTCGGCGTCGGACAGCGAGCGGCCGACCGCGCGGATCAGGTCGTCGCCGGCCGCGAACCCGACCGTGTCGTTGACCGCCTTGAACGAGTCGATGTCCAGCCACGCCACGACGAACATCTCGTCCGCGCCGATCCGGCGGTCGATCTCGCGGGCCACCGAGTCGGTGCCGGGCAGCCGGGTGAGCGGGTTGAGCGCGGCGGCCTGCTCGATCTTCAACTCGGCGACCCCGCGCACCACCTCGGTCACCCGCACGATGCCGACGCACCGGCCGACCTCGTCCACCACGACCACGTCGTCGCCGGTGCGCTCCCAGTCCGCGTCGCCGACCAGCTCCAGCAGTTGCAGTGCGGTCGCGTCGGCGCGGATCACGCGCGGCTGATCGGCGTGCCGTGCCGCGTCCCGCTTGGCGTGCAGGGCGTGCCCGTACGGCCCGGTCACGGCGATCAGGAACCGGCTGCGGTCCACCGACTTCACCGGCCGGTCGAGCTCGTCGAGCAGCACCACGCCGTTGATCTCGTCGTGCTCGGCGAACAGCTCGCGCACCTTCTCCGAGGTGGCGACGATCGGCGCGGTGGTCGGCGGGTGCAGGAAGTCGCCGACCAGCGGGACGGTCGTGCCGCGCACCACCGTGGTGGACGTGTCCAACTTGGACAGGTCGATCGACGGGTGGGTGTCCTCGGTGGTCGGGTCCGTGGTCCGCGCGGCGCTGGCGAGCAGGTCGCCCTGGGCGACGCGGACGCCGAGCCGGCTCAGTGCCACGAGCTGTGCCTCGGACTCCACGCCGACCGCGGCCAGCCGGATGCCGGTGCGCTCGGCCATCAGCGCGAGCGCCTCCACCACGGCCACCGCGCCGGGGTCGTCCGGCACGCCGCCGACCACGCTGTGGTCCAGCTTCACCATCTCCGGGCTGACCTCGGCGAGCAGGGACAGCGGCATGTCACCGTCGCCCAGCCCGTCGAAGGCGATCATGAAGCCATGGCCGCGCAGGGTGGCGACACCCTCGGTGAACTCCTTGTAGGGCAGCCGGAAGAACGGCCCGCCGATCTCCAGCACGATGTCGCGCGGGCGGCGTTCGGTGCGCCGGATCGGTTCGGTGAGCGCGTCGATGAGTGCCTCGGCGTGGGTGGCGGTAACGGCCAGGACGTTGAGGTGCAGGGGGAGCCTGCGCTCGTCGTTCGCCGACTCGGCCACCGCGCGTGCGGCCAGTGCGATGTCGGCGTCGACCAGCCGGCCGGCCTGGTGGGCTCGGCGCAGCACGTGATGGATGGTGCCTCGGATGGGCCGGGCGAGCGCTTCTACGGCTACTAGACCACCGGTGCGGGTGGACAGCAATGGCTGGTAGGCGAAGGTCACCTCGGCGAACTCGTCCACTCCGCCATCCTGCCCGGTAATACCCAGGTCGGCTAACCCACGTCAGATGGATTTCATCACCATTTTGGCTGTTGTCATCAACCGTGGGTGAATTGGACGACTGTACCAATCTCTGGCGGCAGTGAAAGAATTGCCAACCGGTGACGCTACTCGCGAATTCGTCGCGCGATTACCGGACCATCGACGCCCGCAGCCGCCACGGGGCTGCTGTGAACATACGCGTCATCGCGGCCGCTGTCGCCGTCGGCGAGTCCCGCTCCGACAGGTAGGCGCGCTGGAGGTCGGGCGGCAGCCGGAAGAACACCTCGAAGAACGCCGGCACCTGGTGCGGCGCGAGCGACAGCACGGCGCGAAGCCCCCACGTGCGCAGGGCGTGCGTGTGGCGCGCCGCCCTCGGCCATACCGCCGCACGGGCGGCTCGGACGGCGGCCTCGGGACCGCCGGGAAGTTCGGCCGCGAGGGTGGCGGCCACCTCGGGGGCGGTGCGCAGTGCGGCCGCCACGCTGTAGCCGGTCGCCGGGTGGACCATCGCGGCGGCGGCACCGAACGCGAGCCCGCGCCGGGGGAGCGGCACCTGTACCGGGAAGCGCACTCGTTCCTGGTCGACGGCCTCCACGGGGTCGACGCCGTGCGCGCGCAGGCGTGCGGACAGCTTGTGCCGCAACGGTTCCGCGGCGACACCCGGCCGGTGGGCCAGCGACGTCTCCTCGAGCAGGACGTGTCCGCCACCGAGCGGCACGGCGTAGAGAAAGGTGGGCAGCTCGTGTCCGGCGACCGGGCGCCAGTCCATGAACAGCGCCTCGCCCGGTGGCAGCAGCGGCTCCGTCGCCCGCTCGGGAAGCACCAGCCCGAAAGCGCTCTGCTCGGCGCGCGGGCGGGTCGTCCGAGGCGCGCCGGCACAGTTCGCGATCACGCCGGCGGCGATGCGCCGGCCGGTGCTCAGCGTCGCGGTGGCACCGCGCGGCCCGCTGTCCGAGCCGGCGAGCGTTCCGGTGATCATCCGGACGGCGGGGTGGCTCAGGTGGCGGCGCAGGGCGGCGTTGTCCAGTACGGCGTACTCGCGGTCGATCACGTGCTCGTGCTCGGCGAACGCGCGGGTGCGTGTGGCGGTCGCGGCGAGCACGTTGTCCGAGAGATCGGGCACCTCGTCGCGCCAGAGTCCGTAGGTCGCGCGCCACTGTCGTTCCGGGCGCGGGTCGAGCACGGCCGTGTCCAGCCCTGCGGTGGCGCACGCGGAGGCGAGCGCGAGACCGGCCGGACCGGCACCGACGACGAGCACGTCCACCACTCGAACGTACGGTGTTCGCCGTGGGACGCACGCGAGCGGTCGCCGGTGGCGGCAGGGCGGTCGAGGTCGAACCGGAGCGGGTCGCCGGCTGGTTCGACCGGTTCGGCGAGCGCCACGGGGGTGTCTCGCGGACCGTGCTCGGGCAGGACGAGGTGCGCGTGGAGGCGGCCGACGGTGCCACCGCGACGATCGCCGTCCCGTTCGCGCCGCTGGCCGGCGAGCCCGGTGAGCAGGTGGGTCTCTTTGTGCAACCGTTTATCGAGCACCTCGTGCGGGAACGCACCGTCGGGCTGGTGCTGGCCAGGGTCGGCGGGCACAGCGTCGGTATGGCCCGTGGCGGGAAGGTGATCGCGTCCAGGACCGACCGCCGGCACGTGCAGGGCCGCAGCGCCGCGGGCGGGTGGTCGCAGCAGCGCTTCGCCAGGCGCAGAGCCGGCCAGGCGCGCCAGGCGCTGGAGGCGGCCGCGGACGACGTGGCCGAGGTGCTACTGCCGCGAGTGCGCGAGCTTGACGCGGTGGTGCTCGGCGGCGACCGGCGCGCGCTCGACACGGTGCTCGCCGACCGCCGGCTGGCCCCGATCGCGAAGTTGGCCGAGCCGCGAGTGCTGGACGTGGCCGAGCCGAGGCGGACCGTGCTCGACGAGGCGGCACACCGGGCGTTCTGCGTGGAGATCGTGATCAGGGAGCCGTAACGCACACGATTCTCGGGGGCAATTCTCAGCGGTGTCTCAGTGGAGGCTGGACATACTCGCACCATGAGCGACAAACCAGACGAACCAACTGATCAGCCGTCAGACGAACCAGCGCGGGAGCCCGTCGAAGACAGTGTGAACGAGCAGCAGAAGACCGAGAAGGCGACACCGGCCGAGCCGGTTGTCGAGAGTGCGCCGGCCGCCGCGGCGGTCCCGGCACCCCGCAAGCCGGCGAAGCAGGTCAAGGTGTGGGTGGCCGCCGCGATCGGCGGCGGGGTGCTCGTGGCCGGCGGACTCGGCGGGTTCTTCATCGGCTTCGCCTCCGGCGACGACGACTACCGTGATCGCCGGTACGCGCCAGCCGTGGGCAAGATGGACCCGCGCTACGGCCCGGGCTACCGGGACCGCGGCTACGGAGACCGCGACTATTGGCCGAGGCGGGGGCCGTACCAGGATCGCCGGTCGCCGCACGACGAGCAGCAGCCGCCGACGTCCGCCACACCCACCCCCAGCCCCACGCCGAGCCCGACCCCAGGCTGAGGTCTACCGCACGATTCGACTGTCGAAGCCGGCCGCCACCAGACGCGCGTACGCGTCCAGGACGGTGGCCGGCACGTCCTGCTCGACGGCGAAACCGAGGCTCGGGTACTCGATCACTCGCTGCAGGTCGCCGACCACCATGTCGACGACCAGCTTCTGGTCGCCGATGGCCCGCACGTAGTTGTCCAGCGTCAGCCGTTCGGAGGCGCACACGATCCCCACCTCGGGCCACACCTTGCGGCACGTGGCGAACGCGCGGCGCTCCATGTACGGCTTGGAGATCAGCAGCACCGACCGCGGCGTGAGCCCCCGCTCGGCCAGCAGGGCGCGGGACAGCTCGATGTTCTGACCGGTGTTGCGGGCCCGGGGTTCGACCAGGATGGCACTGTCCGGCACGCCGAGCTCGAGCGCGTGCTGGCGGTAGTGGACCGCTTCGCCGCGCGGGAATCGCAGCGCGGTGGTGGAGCTGTTGGCACCGCTGAACACCAGCACCGGGAACAGCCCCGACCGGTACAGCTCGGCGGCACGGGTGGCGACCCCGAGGTCGTGGCTGCCCAGCCCGATCGCCGCGTCACAGGGCATCATGTCGTGCCCGAGCAGATGGAAGTCCCAGATCGTCCGGGTGTCCGTCCAGTCCTGCTCGGTGATCTCACCCACCGGGTCAGGCGAGCTGGCCGGTGGCCAGCAGCCCGCCGTCCACCCGCACGGTCTCGCCCGTGATCCAGGAGGCGGCGTCGGACGCGAGGAACGCCACCAGACCGGCCACGTCCTGCGGCACACCGAGCCGCTTCATCGGATAGCCCGCGCTGCTCTCCTCCTCGCGCTCCGCGTACAGCGCCTCGGCGAACTTCGTCTTCACCACCGCGGGCGCCACCGCGTTCACCCGGATGCCGGGGCCGAGCTCCCAGGCCAGCTCCTCGGTGAGCCGGATCAGCGCGGCCTTGCTCGCGCCGTAGGCGGCGATCGCGCCGGTGGAGCGCAGCCCGCCGACCGAGGCGATGTTGACCACCGCGCCGCCGTGCTCGCCCATCCACGCCGCATGGGCGAGCTGGGTGAACCCGAGCGCGGCGACCACGTTCACGTCGAAGATCTTGCGCACCGCACCGAGATCGGCCTCCATCAGCGGCCCGAACGTCGGGTTGATCCCGGTGTTGTTGACCAGCACGTCGAGGCTGCCGAATTCCTTGATCGCCGTGTCGACCACGGCCTGCCGGTCCTCGTCGGACCCGGCGTTGCCCGCGAAGCCCAGCACCTTCGCGCCGGGCACCTCGGCGCGCAGCTGGTCCGCCGCCGCCGCGATCCCGTCCGGTTTGCGGGACATGATCACGATCGACGCCCCGCCGCGGGCGAACTCCGCCGCGATGCCGTATCCGATGCCCCGGCTCGCGCCGGTGATCAACGCTGTCTTGCCGTCAAAGAGAGAGGTGGTCACAGGGGCACCGTAGCCGGACGCAAAACCGGTGGCACCGGGTGCGTACACTGATCACGTGGTCGTTCGTACGGACTGAGGTGCGGATCGGCCCGCCGGTCACGACAGGCGGGCAGACGGTCCGCGTCCACGACCACCTTCCCGGAGCCTTCTGTGATCACTGCGAACGACCTCGAGCTGCGCGCGGGCTCGCGCATTCTGCTGTCCGACACCGCGCTGCGCGTCCAGGCCGGCGACCGAATCGGGCTCGTCGGCCGCAACGGCGCCGGCAAGACCACCACTCTGCGGGTACTCGCCGGTGAGGGCGAGCCGTACGCGGGCGACCTGCGCCGCTCCGGCGAGGTCGGCTACCTGCCGCAGGACCCGCGTGAGGGCGATCTCTCCGTGACCGCCAAGGACCGGGTGCTCTCCGCGCGCGGCCTGGACGACCTCGCCCGCAAGATGGAGAAGGCGCAGAACGCGATGGCCGAGCTGGTCGACGACGGCCAGCGGGACAACGCGGTGCGCAAGTACGGGCGGCTGGAGGAGCGGTTCGCCTCCCTCGGCGGGTACGCGGCCGAGAGCGAGGCCGCGCGCATCTGCGGCAACCTCGGCCTGCACGAGCGGGTCCTCGCCCAGCCGCTGCGCACGCTGTCCGGTGGCCAGCGGCGCCGGGTGGAACTGGCCCGCATCCTGTTCGCCGCGTCCGACGCGGGTGCCGGCGGCAAGTCCGGCACGATCCTGCTGCTGGACGAGCCGACCAACCACCTGGACGCCGACTCGATCACCTGGTTGCGCACGTTCCTCAAGTCGCACAGCGGCGGGCTCGTGGTGATCAGCCACGACGTGGAGCTGCTCGCCGACGTGGTGAACAAGGTGTGGTTCCTGGACGCCATGCGCGCCGAGGTCGATCTCTACAACATGGGGTGGCAGCGCTACCTGGACGCGCGCGCCTCCGACGAGAAGCGCCGCCGCCGCGAGCGGGCCAACGCGGAGAAGAAGGCGTCCGCCCTGATGGCGCAGGCGGACAAGATGCGCGCCAAGGCCACGAAGGCGGTCGCCGCGCAGAACATGATCAAGCGCGCCGAGCGGCTGGTGTCCGGCCTTGACGACGTCCGGCAGTCCGACAAGGTGGCCAAGATCCGGTTCCCGTCGCCGGCGCCGTGCGGCAAGACTCCGCTCACCGCGAGCGGGTTGGCCAAGAGCTACGGCTCGCTGGAGGTGTTCTCCGGAGTCGATCTCGCCATCGACCGCGGCTCGCGGGTGGTCGTACTGGGGCTCAACGGTGCCGGCAAGACGACCCTGCTGCGGCTGATCGGCAGCATGGAGGAGTCCGACTCCGGATCCGTCGAACCGGGCCACGGCCTGCGGATCGGGTACTACGCGCAGGAGCACGAGACGCTCGATCACAACGCGAGCGTGTGGGCCAACGTGCGGCACGCCGCGCCGGACACGCCCGAGCAGACGCTGCGGAACCTGCTCGGCACGTTCCTGTTCACCGGCGAGCAGTTGGAGCAGCCGGCCGGCACGCTGTCCGGCGGCGAGAAGACCAGGCTGGCGCTGGCCGGTCTGGTGTCCAGCGCGGCGAACGTGCTGCTGCTGGACGAGCCGACCAACAACCTCGACCCGGCCAGCCGCGAGCAGGTGCTGGACGCGCTGCGCCGGTACGAGGGCGCGGTCGTCCTCGTTACACATGATCCCGGCGCGGTGGAAGCCCTGGAACCCGAGCGGGTGATCTTGTTGCCGGACGGCACGGAGGATCACTGGTCGCCCGACTACCTGGATCTGGTGCAGTTGGCCTGAAATCCGTTGCGACACAAGCGGATCGGAGCGTCACACGGCTGTCACCGGCGGCGTACGACTTCTCCCTCGCAGTGGTACATGCGGGGGAGAAGTTGATGATTTATGCGTGCTCGTCTGGCATTCCCGGCTTCCGTGTTCGATCATTGCCTTCGTGGGGGTCGAATGTGGCCCCAGCTCTCGCGATGGAAGGCGGATAACGTGGCTGACCTGAAGAAAGGCGCGCGGATCACCGGTGCCACGCGCGACAAGCTGGCTACCGACCTGAAGAAGAAGTACGAGAAGGGCGCGAGCATCCGCTCATTGGCGGAATCGACCGGTCGTTCCTACGGATTCGTGCACCGGGTCCTCTCGGAATCCGGCGTGACCTTGCGTGGTCGTGGTGGAGCGACGCGAACGAAGAAGAAGTGAGGCCGCGTCTGGCGGACCCATGGTCCACCAGACACGGCCACGCTACATCGCTGATCTCCGTGGCTCGTCGGTGGCCGAACGGGCCGGTTCCTGCTCGGCCACCGAGAACGTGAGCGCGGCCCCGAACAGCGTCAGTGGGTAGACCAGGTAGCCGAACCGGGTCGCGGGCGTGAGCAACGCGGCCGCGCCCAGGCTGACCGCGGCGCGCATCATCGCGTCCGAGCCCGTGGTCGGCGGTCGTCGGACGAGCCACGCCAGGATCGTCACGGCCGCGACCCCGAGCAGGCCGAGTGCGACCGCGTGCCCGGCCGGTCCGGATTCGGCGATCAGGTGGCCGGGGAATGGGCTCGCGGCCGGCGAGCTGATCTTGCCCATACCCAGCCAGAACCTGATCACGTGCTCGATGTAGGCGTCCGGGTCGACCAGCAGTACCGGCACGTTCAGGGCCAGGCACACGGCGACGAAGATCGCGGCGCAGCGGGCGAACACGCGCGCGCCCCCGGTGGCGAGCACGAGGAACGCGATCACGCCGACGGCGGGCAGGGCGGTCAGCTTCATGCTGGTCACCACGGCGAGCACGACCGTCGCCCACTCCGGGCGGTGCCGTGCGGCCAGCGCGCCGGCGAGGATGAGCGCGCCGATGATCGCCAGGTCGGGCCCGGCGACGGCGAACGTGAGCGCGGTGAGCGGGCACGCCACCGCGAGCTGTGCGGCGCGCACCGGGATCTTCGGCGCGCCGAGGATCTTCAGCGCGGCCACCACACAGAGCGCGGCGGCCAGCGCGAAGTACAGCCGCGCGTCGGTGAGCGCGCCGCCACCGAAGATCGCGCGGGGCAGGCCGAAGATCGCCATCACCGGGCCGTACGGCGTGTAGTCGTTCACCTCGACCGCCCGGCCGAGCGTGTTCACGTCCACGTAGGGCGTGCCGGTGTGCAGCAGTAGATCGGCCGACCGCTCGATCACCCACACCTCGGGCTGCGCGGCCCACGAGATCGGGGTGATCAGCCAGTCCACGCCGGTGAGCCGGCGCACCACCAGGATCGCCAGCGGCACGAGCATGCCGAGCACCATGACCGCGGCCAGCGGCGTCCAGCGTGATCGCAGGCGGGTCAGGAACCCGGTGTGCTCGCGCGAGTCGATCATCAGCCATACCGCGTGCAGCACGCCGAACAGGTAGGCGGCCGTGGCGAGGTTGCCCCAGACCCGGTAGCCGTAGAACTCCGACCACACCGCGCTCGCCGCCGCGAACGTCAGACACACGGCGTAGAAACCGAGGTCGAGGAGCAACACGCGCTTCGTCGATCCCTCGGCCACGACCGAACCTTATCGATCGGGAAGCATCGCCGGCGTCCGGGTGTTGACCTCGCCGTACGAGGTGAGGAGTACACCGTGGATGGACAGTGGGCCCTGATGCGTGGGGCCATGAGCGCGTCGGAGTTGTCGCAGGGGCAACGCGCGGTGCGCAAGGGCACGATCCGGCGGATCGGTCGGTTCATCCGACCACACCGCACGATGCTGGTGATCTTCCTGCTGATGACCGTGGTGTCGGCGGCTCTCGCGGTGAGCACGCCGCTGCTGGCCGGCCGGGTGGTGGACGCGATCGTGGGCGGCCGGGACGTGTCGGTCGTGGTGTGGCTGGCGGTCGTGATCGCCGGCATCGCGATCCTGGACGCCGGCCTGGGGCTGGCCGAGCGGTGGCAGTCCTCGCGCATCGGCGAGGGGCTGATCTACGACCTGCGGCGCGAGGTGTTCGGACACGTGCAGCGGATGCCGGTGGCGTTCTTCACGCGGACCCGCACCGGCGCGCTGGTCAGCCGGCTGAACAACGACGTGATCGGCGCGCAGCGGGCATTCACCTCGACGCTGTCCGGCTTCGTCACCAACAGCATCCAGCTGGTGCTCTCGCTCGGCGTGATGTTCACACTGTCCTGGCAGGTGACCGCACTCGCGCTGGTGCTGCTGCCGGTGTTCGTGCTGCCGACTCGCCGGATGGGCCGCAAGATGGCCGTGCTGCAGCGGGAGGCGGCCGGCCTGAACGCGTCGATGACCACGCAGATGACCGAGCGCTTCTCCGCGCCGGGTGCCACTCTGGTGAAGCTGTTCGGGCGGCCGCGCGCGGAGGTCGACGAGTTCGGCGAGCGGGCCGCGCGGGTACGCGACATCGGGGTGCGCAACGCCATGGCGACGCGGTGGTTCCTCACCGGGCTGACGCTGGTGTCGCAGCTCGCCCAGGCGCTGGTCTACGGGCTCGGCGGCTACCTCGCGCTGACCGGGCAGATCGAGGCGGGCACGGTCGTGGCACTGGCGCTGCTGCTCACCCGGATGTACTCGCCGCTGACCCAGCTCGCGAACGCGCGGGTGGACCTGATGGCCGCGCTGGTCAGCTTCGAGCGGGTGTTCGAGGTGCTGGACCTGCGGCCGATGATCACGGAGAAGCCGGACGCGAAGACGGCGCCGGCCGGTGCGGTGTCGGTGGAGTTCGACGACGTGCGGTTCGCCTACCCGTCGCCGGACAAGGTGTCGCTGGCGTCGCTGGAGGAGGTGTCGGTGCTCGACCAGCGTGGTGGCAGCGAGGTGCTGCACGGTGTGAGCTTCCGCGCCGAGCCGGGTCAGATGGTGGCACTGGTCGGGTCGTCGGGTGCGGGCAAGTCCACGATCGCCTCGCTGGTGCCACGCCTGTACGACGTGGACGCCGGTGCTGTTCGACTGTCCGATGTGGACGTTCGGGATCTGAGCTTCGACGCGCTGCGCGACACGGTGGGCGTGGTGACCCAGGACGGGCACCTGTTCCACGACACGATCCGCGCGAACCTGTTGTACGCCAGGCCATCCGCGTCGGAAGCCGAGCTGGCCGACGCGGTCGAGCGGGCCCGGCTGGGTGCCTTGATCGCGTCGCTGCCGGACGGCCTGGACACGGTCGTGGGGGAGCGCGGGTACCGGCTGTCCGGCGGTGAACGGCAGCGGTTGACGATCGCCCGGCTGCTCCTGGCCGCGCCGCGCGTGGTGATCCTGGACGAGGCGACCGCGCACCTGGACTCCGAGTCGGAGGCGGCCGTGCAGGAGGCGCTGGCCAACGCGCTGGACGGGCGGACCGCGCTGGTGATCGCGCACCGGTTGTCCACGATCAGGGCGGCCGACCAGATCCTGGTGGTGGAGGACGGCCGGATCGTGGAGCGCGGCACGCACGCCGAGTTGCTCGCCGCCGACGGCCGGTACGCGGTCCTCTACACCACGCAGTTCGCCGAGCGGGTGGCCACGACGGCGGTCTGAGATCCGTCCAGCTGGATCTATTGGAATGAAGCATTCCGTTCTGCTATAGTGGGAACAGAACATTCCGATCCAGCTTGAAAGGAACCACTCAGATGATCATCTTGGTCACTGGAGCCACCGGAACCGTCGGCCGCAACGTGGTCGAGCAGTTGATCCAGCACGGGCCCGCCGACCTGCGGGTTCGCGCGCTGACTCGTAACCCGGAGACGGCAGGGCTGCCCGAGGGAGTGGAGGCCGTCCGGGGCGATCTCGCCTCGCCGGACACGCTGGCCGACGCGCTCGACGGCGTCACCGCGGTGCATTTCATCAACTTCACCGGACACGACTACGCGCCGCTGACCACGGGCGAGCAGATCGTCGAGTTGGCAGAGCGTGCCGGTGTGCGTCGGGTGACCGTGCTCGGCGGGCGCGCAGACGGGTCGCTGGAGCAGGCGTTGGCGGCCAGCGCGATCGAGACGACCATGGTGCACCCGGTCGAGTTCATGTCCAACACGCTGCAGTGGTGGGCCGCGCCGGTCAGCGCGGGGGAGCCGATCCGGGAACCGTTCCCCGAGCGGATCAGCGCGATGGTGCACCCGGGGGACATCGGCGCGGTCGCGGCCAAGATCCTGCTGGACGGCGGTCACGGCGGGAAGGAGTACTTCATCACCGGGCCGGAGGCACTGGACGTCAAGAACAAGGCCCGCATCCTCGGCGACGCCGTCGGGCGGGAGATCGAGTTCGTGGAGCTGACCGCCGAGCAGGCACGGGAGAAGTGGCTCGGCGACGGCATGCACACCGACCTCGTCGAGTTCCTGATCGATGCCTGGGGCAACACGCCGACCGTCGGCAGGACCGTGCTGCCGACGGTCGAGCAGATCACCGGCCGGCCGCCGCGCACGTTCGCCCAGTGGGCGGCCGAAAATGCGGCGTCGTTCCGCTAAGCGAGTGGCATACTGCCCCGTATGGCGGTGACACAGCAGCTCGCGCGTGTCACCGCCATGCAATTGGCCGCGTGCCGCCGTTCGGTGGCGGAGCTGGACGAACTCTGTTCTTTTCGGTCGGCGCCGCGGTACGACTACCTGGATCTGAATTGGTGGCCCGCAACCCTGGAACGGGTCTGGGAATTGACTGGCGCGGATACCGCGACCATGAGTGTGTTGCGGCGTGGATTCGGGAGCGCCGACGAGGTCAACCCCGCCTATCGGGACTATCCGACGGTATGGGAGCACCCCGTCACCGCGGTGGAGCCGGACCAGGTCGCCGAGGTCGCCGATGCCTTGCGGACCATGACACCTGGTGCGGTGCACGCCGTGGTGTCATCGAGCAGAGACCGCGCGCTGGCCGAGATCGTGCCCGATGTGACAGGCGATCTCGCTGAAATCGTGGCCGAGCAGCACGCGATTCTTCGTCAATTTTATGACGAGGCCGCGCGCCGCCGGCTTGCCACGGTGTTGTGGTGGGACTGAGTCACGATTGTCACGACGTGAAGAATTGCTCCAGTATCGAAGCCAGAATTCGAGGCTCGGCGACGTGAGTTTGTTTTTCGAGAATCTGCCGGCGCGCGTTCGGGAGCGCCGCCGTGATCTCGTCGGCGGCCGCGTCGAAGTAGCCGGGCTGCAGGCCCTGCATGTGCGGGTCGACGATGCCGCCGGTGGCGACCAGCGTGGGTTGGGTGATCGTCGCCAGGCGGGTTGTCGGCGGTCGGCCGTCTCCCAGGCAGGCGGCGTCGTAGGCCAGCGTGTGCGCGAGGCCTTCCACGTGGGACCACATGGGCGATTCGTGCGCCTTGGCGATGTCGTCGGCCGAGGAGCCGGCGAGCTGCATGAACAGTTCGATCGCCTCGCCTCTGCGGCCGTCGCTGAGCGCGGTGGTCAACTGCGTGACGTAGTGCGACCAGTACCGCGCCGCGTCGTCGTCGGTGGCGTAGGGAACCTCGTACACGGCGAGGCGCTCGACGGCCACACCGGCGGCCGCCGCCTCGAGGACGAGCGCGCCGCCGGAGGACGCGCCGAACAGGTGGGCCGAGCCGCCGGCCTCGCCGATCAGGGCGTTGAGGTCCTCGATCTCACGGTCCACGGCGTACGGGAGCGTGTCGCCGCTGTCACCCCTGCCACGGCGTGCGTAGTTGAGCACCGTGAATCGCTTCGCCAGTTCCGGGACCAGGGTGGCGTTCTCCGAGCCGTCGTCCAGACCACCTCCGACCAGGATGATCGCCGGTCCGCTTCCGCCGCGTTCGTAGGCGATCGGCGTGCCGTCCTTCGATGTCACTCGGTTCATGCGGGCTCCCTTTGTTGGTGTGGTCACTCTAGTATTAGGAGCCAACCGAATGGCGCTCAGCCGCATCTCATCTCCTGACGGGGTGCGGTGAGGGGAGTCGGGATGGGGAAGGTGGGACGCCGGGCGCTGCTGGCCGGCGCGCTCGGGCTCGGGGTGACCGGGCTGGTCGGCACCGGGATGGTGACCGACGTGCTGCCGGGCGGGGCGGCGGCACGGCGCGCGTTGGGGATGACCGGGACGGACGGCACGGTGCCCGACGTGCCGCCCGGCCCGGTCTCGGTGCGCCGGGTGTACTCGGCGGCACGCGGGCGGGAGGTCGAGATCGTCCACATGGGACCGTCCGATGTGGACGGTTCGCGGCTGCCGGTGTGTCTGGCGCTGCACGGCAGGGGCGGCGGCGCGCGGTGGTTCGCCGACCTCGGCCTGCCGAGATTCCTCACCGCGGCGGTGCGCGCCGGAGTGCGGCCGTTCGCGGTGGTCGCGGTGGACGGCGGCGACTCCTACTTCGTCCGGAGTGGACACGACGACCCGCAGCGGATGCTCGCCGACGAGGTGCCGGCCTGGCTCGGCGCGGACCCGTTCGCGGTCCTCGGCATCTCCATGGGCGGCTTCGGCGCGCTGCGACTGGCGCGCACCCGGCGGGACCTGCGCGCGGTCGCGGTGGCCAGTCCGGCACTGTTCGGCGACTGGTCAGATGCCAAGGGGCGCAACGGTTTCGAATCAGAGCAGCGGTGGGCCGACAACGAGCCGCTGCGGTACCTGAACGAGATCACCGGGTCCTCGCTCGGCGTGTGGTGCGGAACCGAGGACCCGTTCGCCGACGCGGCCCGCGAGCTGGTCGAGGGGGCGCGGCCGGCGTCGTCCTCGATCGACTCCGGAGAGCACGATGACGGCTACTGGCTGCGCGTGCTGCCGGACATGCTCCGGTTTGTCGGTGCGCGCGTATAGGTTCGGCGCCATGACCACACTCGAGAACCGGCCCCACACCGCGCTGCTGGTCGTGGACGTGCAGAACGGCGTCGTCGACGGGGCCTACGAGCGCGACGCGGTCGTCGCGAACATCGGCACACTCGTGGAGAAGGCCCGAAGCGGGCGCGTGCCCGTCGTCTGGGTGCAGCAGACCGACGAGGAGTTCATCGAGGGCACCGAGGAGTGGCGGATCGTCTCCGAGCTGACGCCGGAGGACGCCGAGCCGAAGGTGCTCAAGGAGTACGGCGACTCGTTCGAGGAGACGGACCTGGAGGGCGTGCTGTCCAAGCTGGCCGTCGGGCGGCTGCTCGTCACCGGCGCGCAGACCGACGCGTGCATCCGGGGCACCATCCACGGCGCCCTGACCCGCGGGTACGACACGATCCTGGTCAGCGACGCGCACACCACCGAGGATCACACCTCCTACGGCGCGCCGCCGCCGGACGCGGTGATCGCGCACACCAACCTGTACTGGGCCTACGAGACGGCGCCCGGCCGCACCGCCGGGACGGTGACGACCGCCGAGGCGGTGGGTCAGATCCAGCCCTCGTCGTAGGCGATCCGCGCGGCCTCGTGCCGGGTCGCGACGCCGAGCTTGGTCATCGCCGAGGACAGGTAGTTGCGCACCGTACCGGCCGCGAGGTGCACCTCGTCGGCGATCGCGGACACGGTCGGCACGCGCAGGGTCAGCCGCAGCACGTCCAGCTCGCGCGCGGTGAGCGGACACGCGTCCTCGGTCAGCGCGGACGCGGCGATCTCCGGGTCGATGTAGCGCCCACCGGCGTGGATGTCGCGCAGGATCGACGCGAGCCGGCTGGCCGGCGTGGTCTTCGGCACGAACCCGCGGATGCCGGCGGCCAGCGCGCGTTTCAGCACGCCGGGGCGGGCGTGCCGGGTGACCAGTACGACGGCGGTGTCCTGCGTCCGGTGGATCGCCTCGGCCGCGGCGACCCCGTCCTTGCGCGGCATCTCCAGGTCCAGCACGGCGATGGCCGGCCGGTGCCGGGCCACCGCGGCCACGGCGGCCTCGCCGTCGCTGACCTGTTCGAGCACGGTGATGTCGTCCTCGAGTTCGAGCAGCGCGGCGAGCGCGCCCCTGATCAGGTCCTCGTCGTCGGCCAGCACCACGGTGATCAACGCGCCGCCCTCCTCGCCGGGTCGACGGCCCGCCCGACCAGGTCGAACCATCCGTCGTCGTCGATCTCGCCCTGCACCTGCCCGCCGAGATCGGCGAACCGCTCGCGCAGCCCGGCAAGACCCGAACCGTCCATTGTGGACTTTCGGCGGACTCCGTTGTTGCGCAACCGAACGATCACCTTGCCGTCCGATGTGGACAGTTCGAGGATGCATCGGGTGGCGTCGCTGTGCCGCAGCACGTTGGTGGTTCCCTCCCGCACCAGTGCGGCGAACAGTGGCTGCAGCGGCGCGGGCACGTCCACCGCCTCGCCGCTCACGGTCGCCTCGATGCCGGCCGCGCGCAGGATCCCGACCGCGTTGCCGATCTCGGTCTGCAAGCTGGCCCGCCGATAGCCCAGCACCACCTCGC
Source organism: Herbihabitans rhizosphaerae (assembly GCF_004216555.1). Lineage (GTDB taxonomy): Bacteria > Actinomycetota > Actinomycetes > Mycobacteriales > Pseudonocardiaceae > Herbihabitans > Herbihabitans rhizosphaerae. Next base: position 367,833 of record NZ_SGWQ01000002.1, read on the forward strand.
GCGTCTCCTGCAACGCGGTGCGCGCGAGTTCGGCGACGTCGTGCGCGTTGGCCCGCGCCGCGTCGTCGTCGCGCCCGACCAGCCGCTCGGCCAACTCCGCCTTGAGCGCGATCGCCTGCAGGTGGTGGCCCTGGATGTCGTGCAGGTCGGCGGCGAACCGCAGCCGCTCCTCGGCCACGGCCAGCGCACCCGCCGCGGCACGGCTGCGGTCCACTTCGAGCACCACGTCCCACAGCCACACCTGGAACACATACGCGAACACCGCCGACGGGATGACGATCACCGTGGCGAGCGCGGCTCGCCACGGCGCGGCATCGGTGACTCCCCACGCCACCCCGGCCATGCCCACCGCGGCGGTCACCAGCGTGCCGCCCACCACCACCGGCCAGCGCAGCGACGTGCGCACCAGCACCACGCCGACCGCGATCACCGCGGCCGGCAGCACCAGCCACAGCGCGCCGCCGCGGGTCTGCGACACCATGTAGCCCCACGCGGCCAGCGCGATCGCGAAGGTCGTCGCCAGCTCCAGGTGGCTGACGTCGCTCTTGCCGAGCCCGCGCATGGCGTCGCGCATCCACCGCACGTGCTGTGCCGTGACGATCGCGAGCGCCGCGCCGGCGAGGAGGGTGACCGCGAACGGGTAGGGGTGGCGCAGCAGGTCGATGACCGGCAGAACGGCGATCACCGGACCGAAGCCGACCAGCACCCACCACATCGCGCGGCGCAGTCTCGCCATGCTGGCGTCGCTCATCGTGCTGTGCGCGTCGGTCACACGAGCAATCTACGAGGCGCGGGCACGGCGGGTCTGCTGACGGGCCGCACGTGCACCCATGACATCTGTCATCCGATCGTGTGGAATCCGCCCGCGCGCTCGTGATCGCCGGCGCTACCGGGACCACCCCGGCGGACGCGACGCTCTAGCCATGACGGAAACAGTGATCGACGTGCGGGACCTGGTGTGCCGCTATGGAGACTTCGAGGCGGTGCGCGGCGTCAGCCTCGACGTGGCGCGCGGCGAGTTGTTCGCCTTGCTCGGCACGAACGGCGCCGGCAAGACGACCACCCTGGAAACGCTGGAGGGGCACCGGAAACCGGCGTCCGGCACCGTGCGGGTGCTCGGTGCGGACCCGATCGGCGAGCGGGTCGCGGTGCGTGCGCGGACCGGGATCATGTTGCAGCACAGCGGTTTCGCGCCGGACCTCACGGTGATCGAGACCATCCGACTGTGGGGCGATCTGTCCACTCGGGACGGTTCGGCGGAGCACGCGCTGGAGCGGCTGGACCTCGGGCACCGGCGCGACGTGCGGGTCAAGCAGCTCTCCGGCGGCGAGCGGCGGCGGCTCGACCTGGCGATGGCCACGTACGGCGACCCGCCGGTGCTGTTCCTGGACGAGCCGACGACGGGCCTGGACCCGGAGTCGCGCAAGCGCACCTGGGACGTGGTGCGCGACCTGCTCTCCGGCGGCACCACCGTGCTGCTGACCACGCACTACCTCGAGGAGGCCGAGTCGCTGGCGCACCGGCTGGCGATCATGCACGAGGGCCGGATCGCGGTGTCCGGGTCGCTGACCGACGTGCTGGCACGACGGCCCGCGTCCATCCGGTTCGACCTGCCGCACGGTGTGGCGGCCGGCGACCTGCCGGTGCTGTCCGGCGACGTCGACGGCGCCGCGCTCACCGCCGGCCAGGTCAGGGTCGACACGAGGGAACTGCAACACGATCTCGGCGCGGTTCTGGACTGGGCGCGCAACCGGTCCCTGCGGTTGTCCGGGCTGCGTGCCGCGCACGCGTCGCTCGACGAGGTCTTCCACGCCGTTCGTGACGGCGCCACTGTCAACGAGGAGGTGGGCGTGCGATGAACGCCCTGTTGAAACTGTCCACTGTCGAGCTGAAACTGTTGGTGCGCAACAAGACCGTGGCGGTCACGGCGATCGCGCTGCCGCTGATGTTCGGCGCGTTCCTGGTGGCCAACCGGGACGCCACCGCGATGCACGGCGGCTGGCCCGCCGTGGTGGCGCTGCAGTTCGTGTCACTGCTCGGATTCACCGTCTACGTCAGCGTCACCACCACGCTGGCCGCGCGCAGGCAGGACCTGTACCTCAAGCGACTGCGGTCGGGCGAGGTCTCCGACGGCGCGATCCTCGGCGGCATGATGGTGCCCTTCGCGGTGCTCGGCGTCGCCCAGGCCGTGGTGATCCTGATCTACATCTCGGTCAACGGCGCGCCGGTGCCGGCCGACCCGGTCGCCCTCGTGCTGGCGCTGATCGTCGGTGTGGCGGTGAGCATGGCGGTCGGCGTGGTCACCTCCGCGGTGACCGCCACGGCGGAGATGGCACAGATCACCACCGCGCCGTTCTTCTTCGCCCTGCTCGGCGGCGCGATCTGGGCGCTGACCAATCCCGGCGACGTGCTCCCGCTGATCGCGCCGGGGGGAGCGGTGACCGACCTGGTGTCCCGTGCCTGGGACGACGGCGGGATCGCCGCGCACCTTGGTGACGCGTTGCCGGCGCTGGGCATCAGCGCGGTGTGGGTCATCGTGTCGGTGGTGGCGGCGGGTCGGCTGTTCCGGTGGGAGCCGCGCGGCTGAGCGCCTGACAAACCGTGCCTGACAAACTGGGGGACATGTTGATCCCCACCGCGACGGAACCCCGGCTCAGGGTCATCGACCCGCCGGGGTCCGTTCCGGTCAAGGCCATCGTGATGGTGCTGCACGGTGGCAGCGAGACCGGCAGGCAGCGGGCGCACCGGTTGCGGTTGGCCTACCTGCGGATGCTCCCGTTCGGCACGAATCTGGCCGCGTCGACGGTCGACGACGGGGTGGCCGTGTGGTTGCTGCGGTACCGCTACCGCGGCTGGAACGCACCGCACGAGGACCCGATCGAGGACGCGCGGTGGGCCCTGGCGCGAGCCCGCGAGCGGCACCCCGGCGTGCCGGTGGTGCTCGTCGGGCACTCGATGGGCGGACGGGTGGCCCTGCGCGTCGCCGGGGACGAGGCCGTCGCCGGGGTGTGCGCGCTGGCGCCGTGGACACCGTCCGGCGAGCCGGTCGACCAACTCGCCGGGCGCACCGTGCTGATCGCGCACGGTGATCGTGACACCACCACGCTGCCGGCGGACTCGTACGCGTACGCGCTGCGGGCCAAGGAGATCACCGACTCGGTGTGCCGCCTCACCGTGCGTGGCGAGGGGCACGCGCTGCTGCGCAAGGCCGGGGTGTGGACGGCGCTGGTGCGCTCGTTCACCAAGGGCGTGCTCGGGCTGGAGCCGCTCGATGACAAGATCACCGAGGCGCTGCGCAAGCCGTCACCCGATGGGCTCGACGTGATGGTGTGAAACACCGAGTGTCGCCTTCGTCGCGGAGCGTCGCCCGCGTACCGTGTGGCGGTGGGCACACGGGGTGCCGACGCAACCGGGTGGGTCGGGCGCACGTCTCCCAATGACAAGAAGGAGCGCATCGAGATGATGCTGTCGGGGGAGGGTGAACAACGATGAGCCATGGCCAGGGTGGGCCAGGCTGGGGTAACGGAGGCGGCAACCGGCCGCCGCCACGGCGTCCCGCGCCGACCCGGCACATGCCGATGGCGCCGGGGTCCGAAGGCCCCTACGGCGAGCCACGGCTGTACGGCGACCGCTACGGAGGTGGTCCGGAGCCGCAACAGCCACCGCCGCCGGGCCGGTACGGGCCGAACGACTACGGCCAGCCGCCGCACCAGCCGCCGGGGCAACAGCCGCCACCCGGTCCGCCGCCACCGCGTCCGCGCAAGCGCAGGCGGGTCGGCCGCACGCTGCTGATCATCTTTCTGGCGTTCCTGACGTTGATCGGCGGCATCTGGATCTGGCTGGACACCTCGCTGACCCGCGTGGAGGCGATCACCGACTACCCGGGACGGCCCGCCGAGGCCGCCGGCGTCAACTGGCTGATCGTCGGCTCGGACAGCCGCGAGGGCATGGCGGCCGAGGAGCAGGAGCACCTGTCCACCGGCGATGTCGGCGGCAAGCGCACCGACACGATGATGTTGCTGCACGTCCCGGACAACAGCAGCAAGCCGACGCTGGTCAGCCTGATGCGTGACTCGCTGGTCGAGATCCCCGGTCAGGGCAAGTCGAAGAAGATGCTGAACTCGGCGTACGGGATCGGCGGCCCGAAGCTGCTCACGCAGACCGTGGAGAAGAACACCGGGCTGCGGATCGAGCACTACATGGAGATCGGCCTCGGCGGGTTCGCCGAGATCGTGGACGCCGTCGGCGGTGTCGACATGTGTCTGGACAAGCCGGTGAACGACCCGAAGGCGGGGATCAACCTTAAGGCCGGCTGCCAGGAGTTGGACGGCCCGGCAGCACTCGGCTACGTGCGCACCCGCGCGGTCGCCACGAACGGCGTCGCCGACGACTTCGGCCGCACGCTGCGCCAGCGCCAGTTCATCAGCGCGCTGACCGACAAGGTGGCCAGTCCCGGCACGCTGCTCAACCCGTTCCGGCTGTTCCCGTTGCTGGGCAGCGCGCCGGAGGCGATCACCGTGGACGAGGGCGATCACCTGCATCACCTGCCGTCGGTGGCGTTCGCGATCGCGGGTGCCAGCAACGGGGACACGAACACCACGATCGTGCCGTTCACGCCGAAGGGCGCCAGGATCGAGTGGCACCCGACCAAGTCCAAGCAGCTGTTCGAAGCGCTGCGCACGGACGCCGAGGTGCCCAAGGAGTTGATCATCACCGGCCCCGCCGGCTAGCCGGAATCGTCGGCTGCCGCTGCTACGTTCCGCGCGAACGCATGCAGAGGCGGAGGAACCATGGCAGAAGTGGCACTGCGGCCGATTGAGGACGGCGACCTCGACACGCTGTTCGACCAGAGGCGTGATCCCGAGGCCGTTCGGATGGCGGCGTTCACCGCCAAGGATCCGAACGACCGCGCCGCGTTCGACGCGCACATGGCGAAGACGCGGGCCGCGCCCGACGTCCATCAGTTCGCCGTGACCGAGGCCGGACGTCTGGTCGGCAGCATCGCCAGTTTCGTCATGGAGGGCGACACCGAGATCACCTACTGGATCGACCGTTCGGTCTGGGGACAGGGCGTGGCCGGCCAGGCACTCGCCCTGCTCCTGGAGCGGATCACGACCCGGCCGCTGCACGCCCGCGCCGCCAGTGACAACCTCGGATCGCTCAAAGTCCTGCGGAGGGCCGGCTTCGCGATCATCGGCACGGAGATCGCCTACGCGCCCGCCCGGAACGCCGAGATCGAGGAGACGATCCTGCGGCTCGACTAGGCGCGGGCGCGCAGGGCGGCGAGCGCCTTGTCGGCGTGCACGTTCATGCGCAGCTCACTGGAGATCACCTCGAGCACGGTGCGATCGGTGTCGATCACGAACGTCTTGCGCTTGGTGAGCAGCGGGCCGACGCCGATCGAGCGGCGCACGCCGAACGCCTTCGCCACCTGTCCGTCCACATCGGACAGCAGTGGGAAGTCGAACGAGTGCTTCTCGGAGAACTCTCGCTGCTTGTCCACGGCGTCCCCGCTGATACCCACGCGGCGCGCGCCCACCTCGCCGAATTCCTTTGCCAGGTCACGGAAGTGGCAGCTCTCCGCGGTGCACCCGGGCGTCAGTGCGGCGGGGTAGAAGAACAGCACGAGCGGGCCGTCGGCAAGCAGCTCGGTGAGCGTGCGCTTCGTACCGGTCTCGTCGGCCAGCTCGAAGTCGGGTGCCGTGTCGCCAGCTTTCATCGTGCCTCCGTAGGGTCGTTCCGTGGATGATCGACGTCTGGCGCACGTGGTGACCGAGGTGCTCTCGCCCGCCGTGGTCGTGGTGCTGCTTCCGTTCGCGGTCGCCTGGCACGCTACCGGTCACGAGTTCGGGCCGACCGTGCTGTGGGCGTTGGTGGTGGCGGTGTTCTACAGCGTGCTGCCGATGGCGTTCATCATCCGGGGCGCGCGGCGCGGACGCTGGGACGGGCACTGGGTGCGCGAGCGCGAGCAGCGGTTCGTGCCGCTGCTGATGTGCCTGGTCTCGACGATGGCCGGGCTGCTGATCCTGGTGTTCGGCTCGGCGCCGCGCGACATGCTGGCGCTGGCCGCGTCGATGATCGCCACGCTCCTGGCCTGCATGCTGATCACCCGCTGGTGGAAGGTGTCGGTGCACGCCACGGTCGCCGCCGGCGCGACCGCCACCGTCGTGTTGCTGTACGGACCGTGGCTGCTGTCGCTCGTGCCACTGGTGGCGCTGGTCTGCTGGGCGCGTGTGGTGCTCACCGATCACACGGTCGCGCAGGTGATCGTCGGCGCGCTGCTCGGCCCGACCGTCGGCGGCGTGGTGTTCCTCCTGCTGCGCTGAGGACTACTCGCGCCAGCGCACCTCGCGGACCGGCGCCCAGTTCTTGCGGTAGTGCGACAACGCGGACACCGCGATCAGGATCGCGGTGATCGGCCACACCGCGACGGCGGTGAACGTCACCCACAGCGGGAGATCGTCGGCGCGCGCGAGCAGCAGGAGCAGCGGCAGGATCGCGGCGAGCGGCGTGAGCCAGCCGAACGCGTAGGTGCGCAGGACCTCGGCGGGGCGCAGTTGGGAGACCCCGACGATCCGATACCGGGTGATCGTCTCGTTGTACAGGCCGCTCATCGCGCCGCCCGCGAGCACGCCGTCGCTCACGTAATACCGCTCGAGCGGCATGATCGGCAGGCCCACGATCATGAACCAGCGCGTGGCGAAGCAGTGGCCGGTCGGATCGAGGCGGGTGAATCCCTTGAACTCGAAGCCGATCCCGTTGTAGCTGCGCAGACTGCCCGGCCCTGGGTCGGCGGCCGAGATCGGCCGGACGTCGTCGGGCATGGCGGCACAGTACCGGTGCCGGGATGGGACCCCTCCCGGCTACGGTGGCCGCGTGGACAGCAGGTTCCGGGCGGCGATGCGCCTCATGCGCAAGCGCGACCCACAGCTCGCCGAGGACGGTTTCGGCACTCTGCTTCCGCATACCGCGCTCTACGCCGACGACCTGATCGCCGAGTTCGAAGCCGAGCGCGACGATCGCGGCCTGCGTCGCTGGCTGCTGGAGCTGATCGCGGAAAGCCGCGCGCCGCAAGCATTGCCGATCTTCGTGCGGGAGCTGAGTTCCGAGGACGAGTCGTTGCGCGACTGGGCCGCGGACGGCCTGCGCAATCTGGACACGAAAGAGGCCCGCGAGGCGCTCTACCGCGCCAAGGCGAACGGGCAGCTCTAGTACTCGACCTTGTCGGGCTTGGCGCGCCAGGCGTCGAACGGGCTCGTCTCGCCGCCGGTGCGGTGCTGGCTCAGCTCGACCGGCCAGGCGGCGCGCGGCTTGCCGAACAGGTCGTGGAACGCGCGGTCGTCGAACCCGGCCGCCGCCGCGTCGTCCCGGTCCGCCGCGTAGACCACCCGGTCCACGCGCGCCCACAGCGCGGTGAACAGGCACATCGGGCAGGGCTCGCACGAGCTGACCAGCACGCAGCCGGTCAGCGTGAAGTCGCCGGTCTCCTCGCAGGCCCGGCGAATCGCGACGACCTCGGCGTGCGCGGTCGGGTCGAGCGTGGACGTCACCTGGTTCACGCCGTTGGCCACCACGTCGTCCCCGCGCACGATCAGCGCGCCGAACGGGCCACCACCGTCGCCGACGCTGCGCTCGGCGAGCGCCACCGCCTCGGCGAGCCACTTGTCGTCCCGCGTCTTCATCGCGTGTCTCCGATCGTGCGGCTGCGGCCGCGGAATTCGGCCACCACCTCGTCCCCGCGCCGCACGGTCACGTCGTAGATGCCGCTGCGGCCGAACCGGGTGCGCTCCCTGGCGGTCGCGACCAGCTCGTCGCCGGCGTACACGGGCGCCACGAACGTGATGTCCGCGCCGGCGGCGACGGCCACCGGACCGTGGCTGTTGCACGCGCAGGCGAACGCGGTGTCGGCCACCATGAACACGTACCCGCCGTGCGCCACGGCGTGCCCGTTCACCATCGCGTCGGTGATTTTCATCCGGACCGACGCGTGACCGATGCCGGATTCGACCAGCTCCATGCCGAGGCTTGAGGACGCGGCGTCGTCGCGCAGCATCCGTGCCACGGGGTCGCTGTCGGGCACGTCACACCCCCTTTCCTCCACCACGCGGCTGTCGAGACCCGGTATCCGCCCGTAGCGTGGGTTTTGTCGCCATCGTCGCAGGTGCCGAACGCTCCGGCAGCGATGGGCCAGACCACGGGTGCCACCCCTGTCAGACCCCGACGTGGTTGCACTTCCGATAGTAGGACGTCAAACTATTTCAGTAGGCCGTTTGCCGTGGCCTCACGTTGAGCACCCTCGGAGTACAGATGACCGCGTCCTTGTACCGCCCGCAGCACCCGGTCCGCTTCGTGACCGCCGCGAGCCTGTTCGACGGCCACGACGCGGCGATCAACATCATGCGGCGCATCCTGCAGTCGCAGGGCGCCGAGGTGGTGCACCTCGGGCACAACCGCTCGGTCCGCGAGGTGGTCGACGCCGCGATCCAGGAGGACGCGCACGGCGTCGCGATCAGCGCCTACCAGGGCGGACACGTCGAGTACTTCAGCTACCTGGTCGAGCTGCTGAACGAGCGCGGCGCCGGCCACGTGAAGGTGTTCGGCGGCGGCGGTGGCGTGATCGTGCCAGCCGAGATCGAGCTGCTGCACTCGCGCGGGGTGGCCCGCATCTTCTCCCCGGAGGACGGCCAGGAGCTGGGCCTCGCCCGCATGATCAACACGATGATCGAGGCGTGCGACCACGACCTCGCCGAGGTGCCGCCGTCCACCTGGGACGGCCTGTACGGCGGTGACCAGGCCACGCTGGCCAGGGCGATCACGCTGATCGAGGCCGGCAAGCTGCCCGAGGACGTGCGCACCACGATCGCCGGCACCGCGAGCAACCGCGCCGTGCCGGTGCTCGGCATCACCGGCACCGGCGGCTCCGGCAAGTCCTCGCTGACCGACGAGCTGGTGCGCCGGTTCCGGACCGACCAGCAGGACAAGCTGCGCATCACGGTGATCGCGGTCGACCCGACCCGCCGGCGCGGCGGCGGTGCGCTGCTCGGCGACCGGATCAGGATGAACTCGCTCGACGGCGACCACGTGTTCTTCCGCTCGATGGCCACTCGTGGTGCGGGCTCGGAGGTGCCCGAGGGGCTCACCGACGCGATCGCCGCCGCGAAGGCCGCCGGCAGCGATCTGGTGGTCGTGGAGACGCCGGGCATCGGCCAGGGTGACGCCGCGATCGTGCCGTTCGTGGACGTGTCGCTGTACGTGATGACGCCGGAGTTCGGCGCCGCGTCACAGCTCGAGAAGATCGACATGCTGGACTTCGCCGACCTGGTGGCGATCAACAAGTTCGAGCGCAGGGGAGCCGAGGACGCCCGCCGGGACGTCGCGCGCCAGCTCGTGCGCAACCGGGAGGCGTTCGGCGCGAAGTGGCAGGACATGCCGGTGTACGGCACGAGTGCCGCCACGTTCAACGACGACGGTGTCACCGCGCTGTACCAGGAGCTGCGGAACCTGTTGACGGACAAGGGTTTGCCGGTCACCGACGGCACCCTCGCCCCGGTGGACGGGAAGGTCTCCACCACGGCGGCGACGGTCGTCCCGGCGGCCCGCGTGCGGTACCTGTCCGACATCGCCGAGACCCTGCGCGGCTACCACACGCGGACCGACCAGCAGGTCGCCGCGGTGCGCCGGCGTAACCACCTCACGGCCGCGCGCGACGAGTTGGCCAAGGCCGAGGCGCCGACCGACGACATCGAACGCCTCGCCGCCGAGGCCGACGCGGCGCTGGACAAGGACACCGCCGCGGCGCTGGAGGAGTGGCCCCAGGTCGTGGAGGACTACTCCGGCGACGAGATGGTGGTCACCGTGCGGGACAAGGAGATCCACACCAACCTGGTGCGGGAGACGTTGTCCGGCAACAAGGTCCGCCGCGTGTCACTGCCGCGCTACGACGACGAGGCGTCCCTGCTGCGGTTCCTCCGCAAGGAGAACCTGCCCGGCAAATTCCCTTACACGGCAGGGGTTTTCGCGTTCAAGCGGGACAACGAGGACCCGGCCAGGATGTTCGCCGGCGAGGGTGACGCGTTCCGCACGAACCGGCGCTTCAAGTACCTGTCGGAGGGTTCGGAGGCCACCCGCCTGTCCACCGCGTTCGACTCGGTGACGCTGTACGGCCGCGACCCGGACACCCCGCCGGACGTGTACGGCAAGATCGGCACCTCGGGTGTGTCGATCGCCTCGCTGGAGGACATGAAGGCGCTCTACGACGGGTTCGACCTCGCCTCGCCGACCACGTCGGTGTCGATGACCATCAACGGTCCGGCGCCCACCATCCTGGCGTACTTCCTGAACACCGCGATCGACGCCGAGGTGGACAAGTTCGTTGCCGCACAAGGCAAGCAGCCCGACGAGCAGGAGCACGCCGAGCTGGCGGCGAAGGCGCTGCAGACCGTGCGCGGCACCGTGCAGGCCGACATCCTCAAGGAGGATCAGGGGCAGAACACCTGCATCTTCTCCACCGAGTTCTCGCTGCGCATGATGGCCGACATCCAGGCGTACTTCATCCAGCAGAAGGTGCGGAACTTCTACTCGGTGTCGATCTCCGGCTACCACATCGCCGAGGCCGGGGCGAACCCGATCAGCCAGCTCGCCTTCACCTTGGCCAACGGGTTCACCTACGTGGAGTCCTACCTGGCGCGCGGGCTGGACATCGACGACTTCGCGCCGAACCTGTCGTTCTTCTTCTCCAACGGGATGGACGCCGAGTACTCGGTGATCGGCCGGGTGGCCCGCCGCATCTGGTCGGTGGCCATGAAGGAGCGCTACGGCGCGAACGAGCGGTCGCAGAAGCTGAAGTACCACGTGCAGACCAGCGGCCGGTCGCTGCACGCGCAGGAGATGCAGTTCAACGACATCCGCACCACGCTGCAGGCGCTGTGCGCGCTCTACGACAACGCGAACTCGTTGCACACCAATGCTTTCGACGAGGCGATCACCACGCCGACGGAGACCTCGGTGCGCCGCGCGATGGCGATCCAGTTGATCATCAACAGGGAGTGGGGCCTGTCGATGAACGAGAACCCGCTGCAGGGTTCGTTCGTCATCGACGAGCTGACCGACCTGGTGGAGGAGGCCGTGCTCACCGAGTTCGACCGCATCTCCGACCGCGGTGGCGTGCTCGGCGCGATGGAGACCGGCTACCAGCGCGGCAAGATCCAGGACGAGTCGATGCTCTACGAGCAGCGCAAGCACGACGGCTCGCTGCCGCTGATCGGCGTGAACACGTTCCTGCCGAGCAAGGACAACGCCGAGGAGATGCCCGAGATCGAGCTGGCGCGGGCGACCGAGGAGGAGAAGAAGTCGCAGGTCGACCGAACGCTGGATTTCCAGCACCGGCACCAGACCGACGCGGCCGAGGCGCTCCGCCGCCTCAAGGAGGCCGCCTCCGGCGACGACAACGTGTTCGCGGTCCTGATGGACGCCGCGCGAGTGTGCACCCTCGGCCAGATCACCGAGGCCTTCTTCGAAGTCGGTGGACAGTATCGCCGCAACATCTGACCCCTGTTGGCGAATCACTGACAGACTTTAGCGGGCTAAAGTACGCACGCATAAGACGCTCGTCATGTCAAGCCACGTGTCCACAACCCGATGACCTGCGCAAACGTTAACGGCGGTGGTGAGAAACGCCGCTGAGGCGGGGACTTTAGCCCGCTAAAGTACGCAAGTGGCGCTGACAGCGTGGTCGGTGTCAGAAGGGAAACGAGTGAGCGAGATCAGTCGGGTCGGGGTCGTCGGCGCGGGGTTGATGGGGTCCGGAATCGCGGAGGTGTGCGCGCGGGCGGGCCTCGACGTCGTGGTCAACGAGGTGAGCGAACAGGCCGTCGACCGAGGCCGGGCCAGAATCGAGAAGTCACTGGCGCGCGGCGTGAAGAGCGGCAAACTGTCCACGGAGGACAGTGAGGCCGCACTCGGCAGGCTGCGGTTCACCACCGACATCGGTGAGTGCGCCGATCGCCAGTTCGTCGTGGAGGCGGTCGCCGAGGACGAGCGGATCAAGACCGAGGTCTTCGCCGCGCTGGGCAAGGTGGTCACCGATCCGGACGCGATCCTGGCGTCCAACACCTCGTCCATCCCGATCATGAAGCTGGGCATGGCGACCAGCCGCCCGCAGCAGGTGATCGGGGTGCACTTCTTCAACCCGGTCCCGGTACTCAAACTGGTGGAGTTGGTGCCGTCGCTGCTCACCGGCGAGCCGACGCTCGAGCGCGCCAAGGGCTTCGTGGAGGGCGCGCTCGGCAAGCAGGTGGTGCTCAGCCAAGACCGCGCCGGCTTCGTGGTGAACGCGCTGCTGGTGCCGTACCTGCTGTCCGCGATCCGGATGATGGAGTCGGGCTTCGCCTCGGTGGAGGACATCGACAACGGCGTGGTACTCGGGCTCGCGCACCCGATGGGCCCGCTGCGGCTGACCGACCTGATCGGTCTGGACACCACCAAGGCGATCGCCGAGTCGCTGTACGAGGAGTTCAAGGAGCCGCTGTACTCCCCGCCGCCGCTACTGCTGCGCATGGTGGACGCCGGCCTGCTCGGCAAGAAGTCCGGCCGAGGGTTCTACTCCTACGCCTGAGGCGCGAACACCTCCACTGTGGACTGATCGCCGGCGGTCGCGGCGTGCGCGAGCAGGACGGCGCCCGCGGTCCAGGTGGTCCGCTCGCCGTGTGGCCAGAACTCCTGGTCGCGGAACTGGTATCCGGTCCAGTACGAGCCGTCGTGGTGCCGCAGCGATTCGAGGTCGGCGAGCAACTCGTCGGCCCGGCGGTCGCCACGCACGGCCAGCGCGATCGCCAGCTCCGCCGTCTCGCCGCCGGTCACCCAGGGCTCGTGGTGCACGCAGCGCACACCGAGGCCCGGCACCACGAACCGGTTCCAGTCGCCGTCGAGGTGATCGGCGGCGAGCACGCCGGTGAGCACCGGGTAGTACCAGTCCATGGCGTGCGGCTTCGGGGTGAAGTCGGCGGCTCTCGACGCGATCGCTTCGCGCAGACACTTGGCGGCCAGCGTCCATTCAGGACGGTGGAGGCCAAGGAGGTCCGCGATGCGAACGGCGCAGCGCAGCGCGTGTTGGACGCTGCAGTTGCCTGGCACCAAGGTCTCCGGAGTCGTGGTGCCGTCGGCTCGCAACCGCCAGGGCACGGTTCGGTCCGGGCGGCGAACCCGCAGCACGAATTCCATCGCGGCGGACACCGCCGGCCACAATCGTTCGAGAAATGCACTGTCGTGTGTGGACAGTGCGTGATGCAGCACGCCGACCGCGATGTAGGCGGTGAAGTTCGTGTCCTTGGCAAGGTCCGCGACCAGACCTTCCCGGTATTCGGCGTACCACGAGCCGTCCGGGTTCTGCCTCGCGGCGAGCCAGTCGTAGGCGGCCTCCGCCTCAGCGTGTCGGTCGGCGGCGTCGAGCCCCATCGCCGCTTCGATGTGGTTCCACGGATCGGTGATGCCGCCGGGCGTCCACGGGATCGCGCCGTCCGGAAGTTGGCAGGCGGCGATCACGGCCGCGGTGTGATCCGCGTTCACAGTCGCGCGTAGACCACGAAACACTTGCCCAGCACGGGATTCAGCGCCTGCTCGAGCATTCTGACCGGCCATGGATTGCTCATGATGTCCCAGCAGAGGAATTCGTGGTACAGCTCGACGAACCGGCTGTCGGTGGCCGGGGTGCACTTCAGCCACCAGTACGGCGAGTGCAGCGCGTGCGCGTGGTGTGTCCGAAGTGGACGGACACCCGCGTCGCGCAGCAGCGCGAGGAGCTGCCGCCTGCGGTAGATGCGCACATGGCCGCCCTCGACCTGGTGGTACTCGTCGGACAGTGCCCAGCACACGCGCTCCGGCCACCAGCGCGGCACGGTGACCGCCATCAGACCGCCGGGCGCGAGCACCCGCACGGCCTCGGCGATCATGGCACGGTCGTCGGGCACGTGTTCCAACACCTCGGAGATGATCACTCGCTCGAACGTGTCGTCGGCGAAGGGGAGTGCCAGCCCGTCGGCCCGCACGGCCGCCGAGCCCGGCACGGCGGCCAGAGTGTCCCTGGCGTCCTTGAGCACCGCCGCGTCGAGGTCCACCGCGACAACCTGGGCGCCGAACCGCTGAGCGGCCGCCGCGTGCCGGCCGGTGCCGCTGCCGAGATCCAGCACCAGGTTTCCCTTGCCAACGGGGAACTTCGCGAAATCGACGGTCAGCACCTCAGGCCACCTCGGCGGGGACGGCCGACGCGTCGAGCAGGGTGCGGTATCGCGTCACGGTCTTCTCCGCGGTGGCTCGCCAGCTGAAGGACTCCGCGCGGGCGAGCGATGCGGCGGCCAGGCGCGCGCGGGTGGCACTGTCGCGCAGCACCGTGGTCAGCGCACCGGCGAGTACGGCGGGGTTGGCCGGTGGCACGAGGAGTGCCGCGTCGCCGACGACTTCGGGCAACGCGCCGGCCGTGGTCGCGACCAGCGGTGTGCCGCACGTCATCGCCTCGACGGCGGGCAGCGAGAACCCTTCGAACACCGAGGGCACACAGGCGACCTCGGCGCTGGCGAACAGTCCGGCCAACTCATCGCCGGTGAGGCCGTGCACGAAATCCACAGTGGACTCCAGACCGAGGTCCGCGACCAGCTTCGCGGTCGGGCCATCCTCCTTGAGCCTGCCCACCACGACGAGCCGCGCACCGCGCTCGCGCAGCATCGGCATGGCGCGCAACAGATGGTCGAGCCCCTTGAGCGGCTCGTCGGCACTCGCGATCGCGACGATCCGGCCAGGAACGCGATCGACGTCGGGGCGGGGACGGAAGGTCGCACGGTCGGCCGCGAGCGGCGTGACACCGATGCGTTCCGGCGGTACGTCCATGCGGGTGGTGATCTGGTCGCGGGCCGCTCCGGATACGGTGAGCACGGCGGGCAGCCGACGGGCGACCTGGTGCTGCATGCGGACGAAGCGGTACCAGCGCTGGTCGCCGCCGGCCTCGCGAGACAGCTCGGCGTCGATCGCGATGGGGTGATGCACGGTGGCGATCACCGGCAGGCCGAGCGCGCGCACGCCGAGCAGCCCGTAGCCGAGGCACTGGTTGTCGTGCACAACGTCGAACTCGTGTCGCCGTCTCGCCAGGTGCCACAGCGCGCGCAGCGAGAATGCCAGCGGCTCGCCGAACCCGCCGCGCCGCATCGCCGCGAACTCGAGCCAGTCGGGCAGCGCGCGCAGTTCTCGCAATGCCGGCGTGCGGAACGGGTTCGGCTCGGCGAACAGGTCCAGTGACGGCAGCCTGGTGAGCCGTACACCGTTGTCGAGCACCGGGTACGGCGGGCCGGAGATCACCTCCACGGAGTGCCCGAGCGCCGCCAGCTCGCGGCTGAGGTTGCGCACGTAGACGCCCTGCCCTCCGCAGAAAGGCTTGCCACGATAGGAAAGCAGCGCGATTCGTAGCGTCGTCCGTGGGGTCATGCCGGATCACCGGCCGAGTCGCTCGCGTACCTCGCGGGTGCGGGAGTGCCGGGTGCCGAGCACCCGCTCACAGTCGGGGAGGAGTGCTTCGAACAGTGCGGCCGACTCGTCGCGATGCCCGGCGATCTCGGTGAGGTGCGCCAGGTTGAACCGGTAGTCGAGCAGGTCGGGATGGTCATCGGTCAGCACCCGCCGCATGTCGGTGAGTCCAGTTTCGTCCTCGTGAGCTACGAGCACGGGTTTCTGCCGTCCAAAAGTCGATGTTGTCCCGGATGTTGAATGCCAGTTTATGGTTGCTGGCAAGCTCTCTGTCCACATCGGACAGCAGTTGCCGCCACTGGTGGAGGGCAACGCTTACGAAGCCGCACTTCGCTGTCGTCCATGCAAGCAGGTGCCGGTTGTGCAGCGTCTCTTCGTCGGTCGCGCTGAGCGCCGCCGTTGAATCGATGACCAGTTGGGCGAACAACCTCATGGCTTTCCTATGGTCGCCAAGAGCCCCAACTAGGTACGCGATGTTGTTGCGGATGCTCAGAGTCTCTCGATGGCATGGGCTGAGGTGTCGTACCGCGGTTGGCAGCAGTGCCACGAAGGCCTGAATTGCTCGCCTCGGTTCATCTGCCTTGCCGGTCCAGGTGGCGCACCGAGCCTGCGCCTGGATCCCCAGAAGGCTGGTTGGGTGGAAACGAGGGACCCAGTCGGCCCACCGTTCGTAGTTCAATGCCGGTTCGGCGAGTGGCCGGGCCTCTAGGCTGCGCAGCGCTTCCTCCGGCCGTCCGGCCAGCCACAGATGCTCGGCTTCGGTCGCCTCGGCGTATCGGTTTGCCGCCGCTGATGTGGGAGCCAACATTGCGGCAGCGTCAGCGATCGCGGCGTGAACCCGCAGATCGGAGAATCCGCGCAGGGTCGAACTAACGATTTCGTCCGGTGTGCCTGCTGCGCCGCGCGCGACGAGCGGGCCCAGGCTCACCAACATAGTTCGTACGTCTACTTCACTGGGTGAACCGCCGAGGCGTGCGCAGGCGGCTGCGAGCACCGCGATAGGTAATGCTGGCCCGCTGTCAGCGGCGATAAGGACGTCGAGTACCCGTTTCTCGGCTTCACCCAACGCCATCTCGTATTGCTCCTCGTGCATCGCCGGTACGTTGTCGCTGCGGCTTGGCCGTTGTGCACAGCAGCGTCAATGTGGCTGTGATCGACCTGTCAACCAACCCAATGTGCACAGTTGGCTATTTAGCCTACCGGGGGAGGTCGGGGAAAATTCGCCAGTGCAGCGGGGTCAGCACGACATCGCGCGGCGATGGCTCGGTGTCGTCGAAGCGTTCATCGGTGTGTTCGGGAGAAGGCTGTCGGCCCAATGCAGCGAAGTGGCGACGTAAGCTGGGTACCGCGCCTTGAAGGAGCTTGCGCTCCCTGCTTGGCGGTGGAGACGACTGTCCATATACGACTGGATGGTCACAATGAGTCCTCCGGACGGGCATTCGGGTCTCCGCTTGGCCTGCGCACGATCGTGTACGACCGGCTGCGCCCACAACCGCCGAGTGTCCCGCCGTCGCTGGCGCGCTGGGTGAACCTGGCCGACCGGGACGATCTCGTCGCCGCACGGCCGGACCTGACGCGGCTGTTCCCCGGCGCGGACGGCGTGCTGGACAGCGGCTACACCGTGGACAACGGCGCGAAGCCGCACGAGGCGACGTTCTACCTGACCAAGCGTGAGGCGGGTGCCGCGATCGCCGCGGCCATGGGCTGACCCGTACTGCGATTTCAGTACACGAGTGCCGGCAGGCGCATGACGACGTAGCGGGGGCGCGGGGGCGAGCCTTGCCGGGTGGCGAATCTTCTCTCTCGACTGGGCCGCTTGGCGTTTCGGCGACGCTGGTACGTCGTCGCGATCTGGTTGGCCGTACTGGGCGCGATCGGCTTCGCGTCGACCACCGCGTCCGCGCTGCCGGACGACTCCGGCTCCCGACCGGACATCGAGGCGCAGGCGGCGTTCGAGCTTGTACAGCAACGGTTTCCGGGCGACGCGGGCGGCGACCGCGCATCGGCGAAGATCGTGTTCGTCGCGCCGGCGGGGGAGAGGGTCACCGATCCGGACAACCGCGCGGCGATCGAACGGCTCGTCGGCGAGGCGTCGCGGGGAAGCCAAGTGGCCGTCGCGGTGAACCCGTTCCAGGCGCGCGCGGTGAACGCGGCCGCGACGACGGCGTACGCGACCGTCATGTACTCGGTGACGGCCGGCGAACTGACCGACGATGCCCGGCGACACCTGCGGGAGGCCGTGGACCGGGCACGGGCGGCGGGTTTGACGGTCGAGGTCGGCGGACCCGTGCTCGCCGAGAAGGCCGGGATCGGCGGGGTCAGCGAGTTGATCGGCGTCCTGCTCGCCGCGCTGGTCCTGCTGATCACTTTCGGCTCGCTGGTGGCCGCCGGGCTGCCGCTGCTGACCGCACTGCTCGGCGTCGGCGTCAGCATGCTGGCGATCGCCACTCTCGGCAGCGCGTTCGGCATGTCTAGCAACAGCAGCACGTTGGCGATCATGCTGGGACTCGCCGTGGGCATCGACTACGCGCTGTTCGTGGTGTCCCGGTACCGCGAGGAACGGGCCGCCGGGCGCACGCCCGAGGACGCGACGGCGATCGCCGTGGGCTCGGCGGGCTCCTCGGTGGTCTTCGCGGGGCTCACCGTGGTGATCGCGTTGGCCGGCCTCACCGTCCTCGGCATTCCGGCGGCGGGGCAGATGGGCCTGGCCGCGGCGGGAGCCGTCGTGATCGCGGTACTCATCGCGTTGACACTGGTGCCCGCGCTGCTGGGCTTCTGGCCGAACGCCGTACTGGCCCGTCGAATCCGCGGAGGTGCGTCGATCACCACGGGCGGCGGAGGCACCCGGTGGTCGCGGTTCGTGCTGCGGCACCCGGTGGCCGTGCTGGTCGCGTCGGTCACCGGACTGGCGGTGCTCGCGATACCGGCGTTGGACCTCCGCCTCGGTATGCCGGGCGACGAGGCGAAGTCCACCGAGACCACCGAGCGGCGGGCCTACGACGCGCTCGCCGCCGGCTTCGGGCCGGGCTTCAACGGTCCGCTGACGATCGTGGTGGACGCGAAGGGCGCGGGCGATCCGCGGGCGGCGGTGCGCACGGTCTCGGCGAAGATCGCCGGCACACCGGGCGTGGTGTCGGTGTCGCCGCCGCGGTTCAACCCGGACGGTGACACCGCGCTGTTCACCGCGACGCCGTCCACCGCCCCGGCCAGCGAGGAGACCAAGGACCTGGTGCGGCTCATCCGCGACCAGCGGGCCGGCGACACGTTCCTGGTTTCCGGTACCACGGCGGTGAACATCGACGTCGCGCGCAAGGTGCAGGACGCGCTGGTTCCGTACCTGGCGATCGTGCTCGGCCTGGCGTTCCTGCTCCTGTTGGTGGTGTTCCGGTCCTTGCTGGTGCCGCTCAAGGCCGTCGTCGGGTTCCTGCTGTCCGTACTGGCCTCGCTGGGCTGTGTGGTCGCGGTGTTCCAGTGGGGCTGGGCCGCCGACCTGATCGGGCTTGAGCAGACCGGCCCGATCATCAGCATGATGCCGATCGTTCTGGTGGGCATCGTGTTCGGGCTCGCCATGGACTACGAGGTGTTCCTGGTGTCCCGAATGTGTGAGGCGCACAGTCGCGGGGAGCCGGCCCGTCAGGCGATCGTCACCGGCTTCCGGCACAGCGCTCGGGTCGTGGTGGCCGCGGCGCTGATCATGATCGCGGTGTTCGCCGGGTTCGTCGGTGCCGACCTGGCCATGATCAAGATGATCGGCTTCGGCCTGGCCACCGCCGTGTTGTTCGACGCGTTCGTGGTCCGCATGGCGCTCGTGCCGGCCGTCTTGGCGCTGCTCGGCGAGCGGGCCTGGACGCTGCCGCGCGTGACTGCCCGCGCCGGTTCACCGACGATGGACCCATGACAACGATCAGCCGGCGTCCGTACGGCGACGTGGCACTCGTCGCCCTGCTGATCATCGCGGCGTCCGGCCCGGCGGTACTGAACAGCAACCTGTCCGCGACCGACAATCTCAGTTGGCGATCCGCGGTGCCGCTGGCCGTCGCCGGCGCGCTGGCTCTCGTGTGGCGCCGGAGCCATCCGCGTGCCGTGGTCGTGTTCACCGCGGCCTGCGCGTGCACCGCCGGGGCGCTCGGCTATCTGATCACGCCGTTGCTGATCGCCCCGCTGATGGTCGCGCTGTACGAGCTGGCCGTGCGGATTCCGGGCCGGACGACGTACTGGTTCGGTTTCGTGGTCACCGTGGCGACTGTCGTGACGGCACTGACCGGCGACGCCGGCGGCTATCCGTGGTTCCTCACCGTCCTCAATCCGATCCTGTTCCTGCTGTTGCCCGTCCTGCTCGCCCTGGCTACCCGTTTACGCGCCGAGAACGCCGAGCGCAATCGAGAGGAGGAGACCCGTCACCGGGTCGCCGAGGAGCGGGTGCGCATCGCCCGCGAGTTGCACGACGTCGTGGCGCACCACCTCGCGCTGGCCAACGCACAGGCGGGCACGGCCGCCTACCTGGCGCGCACCCGGCCCGAGCAGGTGCAGCCGATCCTGACCGAGTTGACCGGCACGACGTCCGCCGCGCTGCGCGAGTTGAAGGCGACAGTCGGCCTGCTGCGACAGCCCGATGACCCGGGCTCTCCGTTGGAGCCGATGCCGGGGCTCGACCGGTTGCCGGACCTCACCGCCGGGTTCGCCGCCGCCGGACTGGACGTGGAGATCACCGTCGAGGGGGAGCGCCGGCCGCTGTCGTCGGGCGTGGACCTGACCGCGTACCGGATCGTGCAGGAGGCGTTGACCAACGTCACCAAGCACGCCGACACGTGCACGGCGCGCGTGCTGCTGCACTACGACCACGATCGGTTGACGATCACGGTCACCAACGACGGCGCACCCACGAATTCGCGCGGTGGCAAGGGATTCGGCCTGATCGGGATGCGCGAGCGCGCCCATTCGGCGGGCGGCAGCTTCCACGCCGGCGCGCGGCCGAGCGGCGGATTCACCGTCACCACGGAGTTGCCGGCCAAGGTGGACTCATGACGATTCGCGTTCTGCTCGCCGACGATCAGGCTTTGCTGCGCACCACGTTCCGGATGCTCATCGAGGCCAACCAGGACATGGAGGTGGTGGGCGAGGCGGCCGACGGCGACGAGGCGGTCGCGCTGACCCGCACTCACCGGCCCACCGTCGTGCTCATGGACATCCGCATGCCTGGCGCCAACGGCCTGGACGCGACCGCGGCAATCTGCGCCGACTCGGGCCTGTCGGCGACGCGCGTGCTGATCCTCACCACGTTCGAGACCGACGAGTACGTCGCCACGGCCCTGCGTGCGGGCGCCAGCGGGTTCCTCGGCAAGGACGTCTCGGCTGACGCGCTCCTGGACGGCATCCGCACGATCGCGGCCGGCGACGCGCTGCTGTCACCGGCCGCCACCCGAAGCCTGATCACCCGATTCCTCGCCACTCGTGAACCTGACCCGGCACCGCTGGAGCTGTTGACCGCCAGGGAACGCGAGGTGATGGTGCTCGCCGCGGAGGGCAGATCCAATGCCGAGATCGCTGACGAGTTGATCGTGAGCCCGCTGACCGTGCGTACTCATATTCAGCGCGCCATGACCAAGCTGCACGCGCGCGATCGCGCACAGTTGGTCGTGATCGCGTACCAGACCGGTTTGGTACGCCCGTAGAGCACAATGACGGGCGTGACAGAGAAGATCACGTCCGTCGATCCGGACAGCGAACCCGCCCGCGCGATGCTGGACGCGCTGTGGGGCGAGATCCAGCGGCGCTACGGGTTCACCGCGCCCAACCCGATGGGCGCGGACCTGTTCGCCGAGCCGCCCGGCCGCTTCTGGCTCGCCACGGTCGACGACATACCCGTCGGCAGCGTCGGGATCACCGCCCACACGGAGACGGCGCTCGAACTCGACGCGATGTACGTGACCCCCGAGGTTCGCGGCACCGGGACGGCTCAGCGCCTGCTCGCCGCCGCCGAGGAGTACGCGTCGAGCTTGGGCTATCAGGCGATCCGTCTGCGGACGGGTGAACCGCAGCCCGAGTCAGTGCGGTTCTACGAGAAGGCGGGGTACCGCCGCATTCCGCGCTTCGGCAAGTGGCTGGAGGACGACACGGCCTGGTGCTTCGAGAAGGCGCTCAGCACGCCCGCAGAAACCGGCTGACCATCGACGGCGCACCGGCAGGGTGCACGTGCAGGTAGGACGCGTGCACCTGGCCGGACACGAATCCCTCGGCTGATTCGCCACGCCAGGCCCACGCGGCGGGCAGGTGGCCGCGGCCGTGCACCACGGTCCGGTGGAACTCGTGCCCGGTGGCTCGTGCGCCCGTCTCGGCGAGCACGGAGTCGTTCAGCGCCACCGCGTCCCGGTACCCGAGGGTCAGCCGAGGCGTCATCTCCGCCGCCACGTCCAGCACCCCGCACATCGGTACACCGTCCACAGTGGACGCCAGGTACAGCAGGCCGCCGCATTCCGCGTGGACCGGTACACCACGGCTGACGGCCGCCGCCACCGCTGAACGTATCGCGGTATTCGCCGACAGTTCCGCTGCGTGCTGTTCGGGGAACCCGCCGGGCAGAACAAGCCCGGCCGTCCCGTCCGGCAGCGCCTCGTCCCGCAGCGGGTCGAAGACCACCACTTCGGCACCCGCCGCGGCCAGCAGCTCGACGTGCTCGGCATACCCGAAGGTGAACGCCGGTCCACCCGCCACGGCGACAACCCGTTGTCCCACAACGGATTCCACCTCGTCACGCGGCGACCACGCCTCGCCGGATAGCGCTGGGGCCGTCCGCGCGACCGACATCACCGCGTCCAGATCCACCGACGACGCCACCACCTCGGCCATCCGTGCGACGGCTGCCCGCGCCGATCCGCCGTGCTCCTCGGCGGTGACCAGACCGAGGTGCCGCGACGGCACGGCCAGCGACGATTCTCGCCGCAGCACGCCAAACACGTCCAGCCCGACCTCCACGCACGCGTCGCGCAACACTTCTTCGTGCCGGTCCGAGCCGACCTGGTTGAGGATCACGCCGGCCAGCCGCACCTCCGGCCGGTACGTGCGGAACCCGTGCAGCAGCGCGGCGATGCTGCTGCTCTGCCCGCGCGCGTCCACCACGAGCAGCACCGGCGCGTCGAGCAGCCCGGCGACGTGCGCCGTCGAGCCGAAGCCGTCGGTGCCGATCCGACCGTCGAACAGGCCCATCACGCCTTCGACCACGGCGACCGACGCGCCGGCCGCGCCGTGCCGGAACAGTGGCGGAATCCGTTCCACACCAACGAGAACCGGATCCAGGTTGCGCCCGGTTATGCCGCACGCCAGCCCGTGATACCCCGGATCGATGTAGTCCGGCCCGACCTTGAACGGCGCCACGCGTTCGCCGCGCCGGCGCAGCGCGGCCATCAGCCCGGTGGCCACGGTGGTCTTGCCGCTGCCCGATCCGGGAGCCGCGATGACCACCCGTGCTACCACTCGATGCCTCGCTGGCCCTTGGCGCCGTCGTCCATCGGGTGCTTGATCTTCGTCATCTCGGCGACCAGGTCCGCGGCGTCCACAAGGGACGGTGGCGCGTCCCGGCCGGTGATCACCACGTGCTGGTGGCCGGGCCGGTCGCGCAGGGTGCTGATCACCTCGTCGGTGTCGATCCAGCCCCATTTCAACGGATAGGTGAACTCGTCGAGCACGTACAGCGTGTGCCGCTCGTCGGCGAGCCGCCGCTGGATCTCGCGCCAGCCCTCCAGTGCGTCCGCGGCGTGATCGTCCTGGCTGCCCTGCTTGCGCGACCACGACCAGCCGGAGCCCATCTTGTGCCACTCGATCGGCCCGCCTTGGCCGGTCGAGTCGTGCAGCTCACCGAGCGCGGTGAACGCCGCCTCCTCGCCGACCTTCCACTTCGCCGACTTGACGAACTGGAACACGCCGATCGACCAACCCTGGTTCCACCCGCGCAGCGCCAGCCCGAACGCGGCCGTCGACTTGCCCTTCATCTGTCCGGTGTGGACGATCAACAGCGGCCGGTTGCGGCGCTGTCTGGTGGTCAGCCCGTCGTCCGGCACGGCCTCCGGTTTACCTTGTGGCACAACGATTTCCTCTCACGCTGCCCGCCGCGCGGCGTGCACCACACCGGCCACCCGGTCGGCGGACAGCTCGTCCAGCCGCACGCACGCGCCGTCCATCACCGATGCCAGCCGGTCGGCAAGGCCCAGCCGCACCGGTCCGCGCTCGCAGTCCACGACAACGGACGCGACACCGTCCGCCGCGAGCAGGGCGGCGGCGCGCTCGGCGTCGGCGACCGGATCGCCGCCGCGTGACGCCGCGACGGTGGCCCGCCCGTCGGTGACCACCACGAGCAGTGGCCGGCGGCGGGGATCGCGCAGGCGTTCCAGCGACAGCGTGTGGTGCGCCTTCAACAGTCCGGCGGCCAGCGGCGTGCGCCCGCCGGACGGCAGCCGGCGCAGCCGCGTCACCGCGATGTCCACCGACGACGTGGGCGGCAGGGCCAGTTCGGCGTCGCCGCCGCGGAAGGTGATCAGCCCGACCTTGTCCCGCCGCTCATAGGCGTCGCGCAGCAGCGAGATCACGCCACCGGTGACGGCCGCCATCCGCTTGCGCGCGGCCATCGAGCCGGACGCGTCGACGGCGAACAGCACGAGATTGCTCTCCCGGCCCTCGCGCACGGCCCGCCGCACGTCGCCGCCGCGCAGCAGCATTCCGGGGCCGGTGCGTCCGCGCGCGACCTGATGAGGTGCGGCGGCGGACAGCGTGCCGACCAGGTGCAACCCGGAACCGTCCACTGAGGACGGTCGAACGACGCGGCCGGAGTCGGTCCGCGACTTGGACCGCTTGCCCGGCGCCCCCCGGCCGGTTCCCGGGAGCCGCAGCAAGCGCGCGCGGAACGCCGGATCCGGCTCCACAGCGGGGTTTTCGGGTGCCTGACCGTTCCCACTCTGACCGTCCGACGCGGACGGTGGGGCCTCGGCGGGACCGTCCTGGGGCGCACCTCCGTCGCCGCCACCGTCCGGCGGTGGCTCGTCGTCCGGCTCCTCGCGGGCGTCGTCCAGCGCCTCTCGCAGTTGCTCGTCGGGGATGCCCGGCGCGTCGAACGGATCGCGCCGACGCCGGTGCGGGAGCGCCAGCCGTGCGGCCACCTCGACGTCCACTTCGGACACCGCGTCCGCGTTCCGCCAGGCCGCGTGCGCCACCGCCGTGCGCGCCAGGACCAGGTCGGCTCGCATGCCGTCCACATCGAACGACGCGCACACGGACGCGATCCGCCGCAGCTCGGCGTCCGGCAGATCCACAGTGGACAGTCGAGCGCGCGCACCGGAGATCTGGTCGGCCAGTGCCACGTCGTCGGCCAGCCAGCGCGCGACGAACTCGGATGGCGACGCCTCGAAGTTCAGCCGCCGCCTGATCACCTCGGTCCTGGTGTCCACGTCCCGCGCGGCCCGCACCTCGACGGTCAGCCCGAACCGGTCGAGCAACTGCGGGCGCAGCTCGCCCTCCTCGGGGTTCATCGTGCCGACGAGCAGGAACGTGGACGCGTGCGAGACGGAGATACCTTCGCGCTCGATGTACGCGCGTCCCATCGCCGCCGCGTCGAGCAGCAGGTCGACCAGGTGGTCGTGCAGCAGGTTGACCTCGTCCACGTACAGCACGCCTCGGTGCGCGGCGGCCAGCAGGCCGGGCTGGTACGCCCGCACGCCCTCGTTCAGCGCGCGCTCCAGGTCGAGTGAACCGACCAGCCGGTCCTCGGTCGCGCCGACCGGCAGCTCCACGAGCCGCGCGTCGCGGGTCACGGCCGCCGCGTCGTGCGGCTCGTCCGGGCAGGTCGGATCGGGTGCCGAGGGATCGCAACTGAACCGGCAGTGCTCGACCGCCTCGACCTGGGGGAGCAGGGCCGCGAGACCACGCACGATGGTCGACTTCGCGGTGCCCTTCTCGCCGCGAACGAGCACGCCCCCGATGCCGGGGTGCACGGCGTTGAGCAACAGGGCCAGCCGGAGATCGTCGTGCCCGACGACGGCGGAGAACGGGTAACTCGCGGTCATCCGCGGTCCTTCCTCGGGTGTCCACGCCCGATCCAGAAATCACACACCAGGGCCGAGTGTCTGGCTCCCGGAGGCGCACCTCCGGTCACAGTGGCGGGACCGCGCCGGACTCGCACCGGCTTCCTCGCACACCCTGGTGTCGGTCAGTTGTCACCTCGGATCGTGTCAGACGAGACACGAGAACTCCAAGTGTCGTGGGTTACCGTGCATCGTCATGAGCAGGGTGT
Source organism: Herbihabitans rhizosphaerae (assembly GCF_004216555.1). GTDB lineage: Bacteria > Actinomycetota > Actinomycetes > Mycobacteriales > Pseudonocardiaceae > Herbihabitans > Herbihabitans rhizosphaerae. Next base: position 393,616 of record NZ_SGWQ01000002.1, read on the forward strand.
ACGTCGTCGGTATCGGGGCCGATGGTTGGGCGAGCCTGTCCGCCGACACGCGTGAGCTGCTGTCCGACGCGGATCTGGTGATCGGCGGCACTCGTCACCTTGACCTGCTCCCGGAGGTGCGCGCCGAGCGGGTGACACTGCCGTCGCCGCTGCTGCCGGCGCTCCGTGAGGTGCTGGGTTCTCGCGGCGACCGGCTCGTGTGCGTGCTGGCCAGTGGCGATCCGATGTTCTACGGGATCGGCCGCACGATCGTGGACTTGCTTGGGCCGGATGACGTGATCATCGTGCCGAACATCTCGTCGCTCGCGCTGGCCTGTGCGCAGTTGCGCTGGCCGGTCGAAGACGTCGAGGTGATCAGCGCGGTCGCGCGGCGGCCGGAGCGGCTGCGGGCGGCGCTGCATCCTGGGCGGCGGCTGCTGGTGCTCAGCGAGGGCGCGCGCACGCCGGCGATCGTGGCGCAGCTGCTCACCACGGCGGGCTACGGCGACAGCGAGATCTCCATCCTGAACGATCTCGGGGCCGAACGGCAGGGCGGCGATGTCGGGCGGGCGCGCACGTGGAAGGACGTCGGGCAGGTGAGTGCGCTCAATGTCGTTGCGGTGCAGTGTGTTCCGGACCGGGACACTGTCCCGTTGGGACGGTCGCCGGGGCTACCGGACGAGGTGTACGACTCCGACGGGCAGCTCACCAAGCGTGAGGTGCGCGCGGTGACGCTGGCGCACTTGCGACCCGGTCCGGGTGAGCTGCTGTGGGACGTCGGCGCCGGTTCGGGCAGCATCGGAATCGAGTGGATGCGGCACCATCCGACGGCTCGGGCGATCGCGGTGGAGTCGGCAGAGAACCGCGTCAAACGGATCGTGGCGAACGCGATGTCCCTTGGTGTGCCAGGAATTCAGGTAATCGAGGGGCGTGCGCCGGAGGCGTTGGACGGGCTCGATCGGCCGCACGCGGTGTTCATCGGCGGCGGGCTCACCGGCTGTGGTGTGGTCGAGGCGTGCTGGGCGGCGCTGCGTCCCGGCGGGCGGCTTGTCGCCACTGCGGTGACCGTCGAATCGGAGACGGCGCTCGCGTCGTGGCACGCTGAACTCGGTGGTGATCTTGTTCGGCTGGCGGTCAGTCGTGCTGAACCGCTCGGCTCGTTCACCACCTGGCGGCCGATGCTGCCCGTGACACAGTGGACCGTGAGGAAGGAATCGACAGAATGACCGTGCACTTCGTCGGAGCCGGGCCGGGTGCCGCGGACCTGATCACCGTCCGCGGGCAGCGGCTGATCGCCTCGGCGCGCGTCTGCCTGTACGCGGGAAGCCTTGTGCCGCAAGAGCTTCTGGCGCAGTGCCCATCGGACGCGGTGCTGGTGGACACGGCTGATCTCACGCTGGACGAGATCGTTGGGCACATGCGGGAGGCGCACGACGCCGGCCACGATGTGGTGCGCTTGCATTCCGGTGACCCGTCGGTGTTCAGCGCGGTGGCTGAGCAGGCGCGGCGGCTCGACGCGCTCTCCATTCCGTACGACATCGTGCCCGGTGTGCCGGCTTTCGCGGCGGCGGCGGCTTCGTTGCGGCGTGAGTTGACGGTGCCGGGTGTGGGGCAGACTGTGGTGCTCACGCGGACGTCGGCGCGCGCGACGCCGATGCCGGACGGCGAGGACTTGGGCACGTTGGGGGCGAGCCGCGCGACGATGGTGTTGCACTTGGCCGTGCAGCGCATTGATCAGGTGGTCGCTGATCTGGTCGGCAACTACGGCTCGGACTGCCCGGTCGCGGTGGTGGCGTACGCGTCGCGGGCGGACGAGATCATTCTGCGGGGGACTCTCGCCGATATCGCGGCGCAGGTGCACGCGGCCGGCGTGAAGCGCACGGCGGTGATCATCGTGGGGAGGGTGCTGAACGCCGAGGGCTTCTGTGACAGCCATCTGTACTCAGTGGCACGGGAACGTCAGTCTCGTTGAGGCGCTTGGCCGACGATCGTGCCGGCGCGGTCGATCACCACGATGTCGACGTGCACCGGGGTGCCGGTGAGCACTCGCAGCGCGGTCTCTCTCGCGCGCTCGGCGACGGCGTCTCCGAGTGGCACGCCGTCCACTTGGGACAGTTGGAGTGCTTCGAGTGCGGTGTTGCCGGCTGCGATCGCTGCGGCCAGTCGTTCCGTGCCGCCGGCGTTGCGAGCCACGTCGGCGAGGAAGATCAAGTCCACTGTGGACCGTCCGCTGTGGAGGTCGAGGTGACCGTTGGCCAGCTTGGAGAGTTTGCCGAAGCCGCCGGCGATGGTGAGGCGGTCGACGGGGTGGCGTTTCAGGTACTTGAGTACCGCGCCGGCGAAGTCGCCCATGTCGAGGAGCGCGTCTTCGGGCAGGCCGTACAGCTCGGTGACGGTCCGCTCGGACGTGCTGCCGGTGCAGCCGGCGACGTGCGTGTACCCGGCGGCGCGTGCCACGTCGATGCCGCGACGGATGCTGTCGATCCAGGCCGAGCAGGAGTACGGCACCACGATTCCGGTGGTGCCGAGGATGGACAGGCCGCCGAGGATGCCGAGCCGTGGGTTCCAGGTGTGCTTGGCGATCTCTTCGCCGTTGTCCACGGAGAGGGTGACCACGACGTCGCCGGTGCCGCCGTGTTTGCTGTCCACTGTGGACACGGCGTCGCGGATCATTTGGCGTGGCACGGGGTTGATGGCGGGCTCACCGACTGGGAGTGGCAGGCCGGCTTTGGTGATCGTGCCGACACCGGGGCCGGCTCGGAAGATCACTCCGCTGCCGGGTTCTCCGTGTTGGACAGTCGACTTGATCAGTGCGCCGTGGGTGACGTCGGGGTCGTCGCCGGCGTCCTTGATCACTCCGGCCATGGCGGTGTCGTCCGTCAGGTTCTCCACGGCGAGGGCGAAGGACGGCGTTTGGCCTTTCGGCAGGGTGATCGTCACCGGGTCGGGGAACTCGCCGGTGAGCAGGGCGGTGTAGGCGGCGGTGGTCGCCGCCGTCGCACAGGCGCCGGTCGTCCAGCCGTAGCGCAGTTCGCCCATGCTCGTAGTTTGCATTGTCGCTGGTGGCGGTCGTGAGCGGGTACGTGCTGGTGCTGGGTGGGACGGCGGAGGCGCGTTCTCTTGCGGCCGCGCTGGTTGATCGGGGTGTGCGGGTGGTGTCGTCGCTGGCTGGGCGGGTGAGGGCGCCTCGGTTGCCGGTGGGGGAGGTGCGCGTCGGTGGTTTCGGCGGCGTGGACGGCTTGCGCGCGTGGCTGGCGCGCGAGGGGGTCGACGCGGTGGTGGACGCGACGCACCCGTTCGCCGAGCGGATCAGTTGGTCGGCGGCGGAGGCGTGTGCGGCTGAGGGGGTGCCGTTGTTGGTGCTTCGGCGTCCTGGGTGGACGGCTCGGGACGGCGACGACTGGCACTGGGTGTCCACTGTGGACTCTGCGGCGGCGGTGCTTCCGGGGTACGGGTCGCGGGTGTTTCTGACTACTGGGCGGCAGGGGCTCTCGGCGTTCGCTTCGCTGGACTTGTGGTTTCTCGTGCGGACGGTGGATGAGCCGAAACCGCCTGTGCCACAACGGATGCGGCTGCTTCTTGATCGTGGGCCGTACACGGTGGAGGGGGAACTGGGGCTCATGCGGGAGCATGGGATCGACGTGCTGGTGAGCAAGGACAGCGGGGGCCGGCTGACGGTCGCCAAGCTTGACGCTGCTCGGGAGTTGGGTCTTCCTGTGGTGATGGTGCGGCGGCCGGCTGTTCCTGATGTGGGGCGTGTCGGGTCGGTTGACGGCGTGCTGGCTTGGCTGATCGAGGGTGGGGTGCTTCGGTTTTCTTAGGCGCAATTTCTGACGTTTGGCTGCCGCGCCGGTCGCCCTCTCGTGGTTGTTCTCCGTGGGGGTGTCAGGGCGACCGGCTTGCCAACGGGAAGAGGGCGCGCTGATCACGGGCGTACGTGTGTCTGCAATCTGAACCCGCGCTGCGAACGGCACAACCTGTGCAAGGAGCGCCCCGGCTGGCACGTCGAACAACCAGAACCCGATCTGGTGATCACGACCAGCCCGCAGAACCGGGAAACCCATCTGGGAACACCCGCATGCCAACATTCGAGCACTGCATGTGATCGATGGGAGTGGGGATGAGCAGCGGGCAGGGCGTACCGTTCCGCAGGCGACGGCTGGGCAAGAAGCTCCGTGAGATGCGGGAAGCGGCCGGCAAGACCTTGGAGGAGGCCGGCGCGTACCTCGACATGAGCAGAAGCGCGCTGCAGCGATGGGAAAGTGGCGAGACGCGGCCGAACATCAACGTCGTGCGCTCGATGATGGACCTCTACGACTGCCGCCCGGAAGGCCTCCTGGACGAGGTACGCGCGGTGCGGGAGAAGGCTTGGTATGAGGATTTTGGCATCGAAGGCCTCGGTGGGTCATACATCGATGCCGAGACCGAGTCGGACGCGGTGCATGAGCTGACCTTGCAGTTCGTGCCAGGCTTGCTGCAGACCGAGGGCTACATGCGGGCGCTCTTTGCCGCCGGCTTCCCGCCGATGACCCAAGGGGAGATCGACAAGCAGACCAAGGTTCGGCTGATCCGCCAGGAGCGCCTCCTCAGCGTGCAACGTCCGCTGGAGTTGATCGCGATCGTCGCCGAACTGGCGCTGCACCTCCCGGTTGGTGGACCCGACGTGATGGGGGCGCAGCTTCGCCGCATCGTCGAGATGACCAAGCTGCCCACCGTGACCGTGCAGGTCATTCCACGAGCGCGTGGTGCACATGGCGGCATGCGGGCGGACTTCACCTTGCTGCACTTCCCGTACCCCGACTACCCGGAGATGTTGTATTCGCCGTTCGTCAACGGAGCCAAGCGTGACGAGAAGTACGAGCGGCTGCAGGACGTTAGACTGCTGTTCGACCAGCTTCGCAGTGAGGCGCTGGACCCAGCCGGGTCCGCCGAGCTGATCGAGCGGTTGGCTGGTGATCTGTACGGCTCGTGATGATGGAGGCGACCGGATTGTCGACGCTGACGTGGCGCAAGAGCAGCCGCAGCAATCAGCAGGCCGAGAACTGTGTCGAGGTGGCCTTCGTGGATGCGGCGGTCGCGGTGCGGGACTCCAAGAACCCGGGCGGGCCGAGGCTGTCCTTCCCCGCGTCAGCCTTCGCGAGCCTTACCGCGCGGGGTAGCTCCTCGGCGTGAACACAGTGGTCGTGCCGTCCGGCTTGACCACAGCACGTGTCTGCGACGAGCCGATGATCAACAGGCACCGCATGTCCACTGTGGACGGGTCGATATCTGCGAGCCGTACTACGCGCACCGACTCCTGCGGCCCGCCGACGTCCCGGCCGATCACCACTGGTGTGTCCGCGGACCTGTGGCGCAGCAACAGATCCCGCGCTTCGGCGAGCTGCCAGGTGCGCGCCTTGGACGCCGGGTTGTAGATCGCGATCGCCAGGTCGGCCGACGCGGCAGCCGCCAGCCTTTCGGTGATCACCTCCCACGGCTTGAGCCGGTCGGACAGGGACAGCACGCAGTAGTCGTGGCCGAGGGGCGCTCCAACTCGGCTCGCCACGGCTTGGGCGGCGGTGAGGCCGGGGAGCACACGCACCGGCACGTCCGTCCATTGTGGATCGACGGCCACCTCCAGCACGGCTGCCGCCATCGCGAACACGCCTGGGTCGCCGGAGGACACGACGGCCACCCGCGCTCCATCTCGGGCCAGCTCCAGGGCGTGCGCCGCGCGTTCGGCCTCCACTCGGTTGTCCGACGGGTGCTTGCGCTGGCGGTGGTTGGTGGTCACGCGATCCAGGTACGGCCCGTATCCGATCAGCTCGTCGGCCTTGGCGAGCGCGTCGCGTGCCTCTGGGGTGAGCCACGATTGGCCGGCCGGACCCAGGCCCACGACGACCACCTCGCCGGCGGGTGGCACCTCCGTGGCGTTTGCCGCCGATCCGCTGGGCAGCAGCGCCAGCGAGAAATACGGCACGCTTTCGGGATCGACGTCCGCCAGTGGGGCGAGCCGTTGCTTGTCGGTGGTGGCCCGCTCGGCGTACCAGGCGTCGTCGAGCTTTCCCGCGCGGGACAAGGCATCCCGGACCTTGGTGAAGGTGCGGCCGAGCTTCAATACTGCCGCAGAGTCGGCGTTGGCGAGGTGTTCGGCGAGCACGTCTTCGGGGAGCGTGCCAGGGAGCACGGTGAGCGTTTCCTCGCCCTCGACCAGCGGCTGGCGCAGTTGGGCGGCCGCTCCGCTGATCGAGGTCACGCCTGGCACGACCTCGGTCGGGTACTGGTCCGCGAGGCGCTTGTGCAGGTGCATGTAGGAGCCGTAGAACAGCGGATCGCCCTCGCAGAGGACCACCACGTCGCGGCCGGCGTCCAGGTGGGCGGCCAGGGTGGCGGCCGCCTTGGCGTAGAAATCAGCCAGCGCGCCGGCGTAGCCGCCGGGGTGGTCAGTGCTCTCGACGGTGATCGGGTAGACGAGCGGCTCTTCGTGCACGCCGTCGCGAATGTGTTCTGCCGCAACGGATCGGGCGATGCTGCGGCCGTGTCGTGCACTGTGGTAGGCGATCACGTCGGCAGCTTCGATCATCCGCGCTGCTTTGATCGTGATCAGCTCGGGGTCGCCGGGGCCGAGGCCGACTCCGTAGAGGGTTCCGGTTGTCACGTTCACTCCGCCTCGCTTGCGATCGCGTTGACGGCGGCGACGGCCATCGCGCTGCCGCCGCGCCTGCCGTGCACCACCAGGTAGGGCACACCGGCCTCGTGCTCCGCGAGGTCCACTTTGGACTCGGCGGCGCCGATGAAGCCGACCGGGAGCCCAAGGATCGCGGCCGGCCTCGGCGCGTCTGCGTCGATCATCTCGAGCAGGCGGAACAGGGCGGTGGGGGCGTTGCCGATGGCGACGACGGCACCGTCGAGTTGGTCGGCCCACAGGTCGAGTGCAGCCGCACTTCGTGTGGTGCCAAGGGTTTTCGCGAGTGCGGGTACGCGCGGGTCGGACAGAGTGCACACGACCTCGTTGTCCGCCGGCAGCCGGCGGCGGGTGATTCCGGAGGCCACCATGTGCGCGTCGCACAGGATCGGCGCACCGGTGTCGAGGGCCGCGCGCGCGGAGCGCACCACATCGGGGGAGAAGGCGAGGTCGTCTACCAGGTCGACCATGCCGCAGGAGTGGATCATGCGAACGGCCACCCGCTCGATGTCCGGCGGCAGCCCGTCGAGCGGCGCCTCCGCGCGGATCGTGGCGAACGATCGCTTGTAGATCTCCGCGCCGTCGCGCACGTAGTCCCGTCGTGTCACACCGTTCTCCTGGCCTCGCCGGCGAGTTGCGCCGCTTGCTGTGCCGACAGCGCGGTACCGCACTGCCGGCCGTTCACCCATACTTGATAACCGTCCACAGTGGACACGACGTCCACGACTCGTCCGCGGGGAACACCGCAACGCCGTTCGCAACCCGCCCAGTGCACCGGGAGCCGGCCGGACGGTGTCGCGCGGGCGTGTGCGCGCACGTCGGTCAATGCCTTGGCGCACTTGGGTTTTCCGGTGCACGCCGTGACACCCGACAGCGGTGAGTCGGCGTCCCACAGCAAGTCCGCGTCGATCCGCCGGGGAAGCACGACGCTGCGCCACGGCGTGATGATGATCATGTCGGCCACGTCGGCGATCGTGTGTGCCTGCGCGGTGGTGAGGCGGCCGAGCGGTGCGCCCGCGACCACCGCGGAGCCAACCGGGCCGATCGGACCGCGCGCCAGCGGGGCGGGTACCTCGACCGGCTCGGCGAGATCGTCGGTCAGGCGTGCGGCCAGAGCGGCGCCGTGGTCCGCCAGCTCGGCGACCCGCCATGCCACGCCGTCGCGAATCTCAGGCTCGGTGAGAAACTGTCGTGCGGCGTTGATCATCGTGGGCACGGCGTCCATCAGTGAACAACGCACGCCGTGATCCCGACCGCCGACTGTCACTGCCGCCATATGACCGTCCAAGGGCCAGAGTCCGACATCGGCGCCCATGCCGGCGACATCGCCGCGACCGTCGTCCACCGTGAACAGGAAACGTCCTGGCAGCGCTGACAGTTCGGGAACCGCGCAGAGTGCGCGGTCGAGTGTGGTGGCAAGACCATGACCGTCCACACCGGACAGTGGGGACGCGACGATGTTGCGCACCCGCTCGTGCGTGGCGGACGGCAGCAGGCCGGCGGCGGCGAGGCGGTCGGCGAGCGTGCTGACCGAAGCCACGGCCATTCCGCGAATCTGGATGTTGGCTCTAGAGGTCAGCTCTAGTGTCCCGTCGCCGAGGTGGTCGGCGGCATCGGCGAGCACGCGTAGTTGATCACCGGTCAGCCGGCCACCGGGCAGCCGTACCCGGGCGAGTGCGCCGTCGGCCGCCAGATGCGGACGCAGCGCACCAGGGCAGGCGTCCGGCTCGTCCGGATGGCGTGTGGTGTCGGGCACCAGCCGAATATACGAAAGCCGCCGGCTTGACGAACGCGCGCCGAGTGTCAAGAGTGATCGATGCACCATGCGACGGCATGTGGAGGAAGCCGGTGAAAGTCCGGCGCGGTCCCGCCACTGTCACCGGAGGCACCTGCCTCTGGGAGCCAGACACTCCGTCGTCGCGTACTTCGAATTGGGGCGAGGACCCCCAGGAAGGCCGCGGGAATGATCCTGCTTCTGTCCACTTCGGACACCGATTTGCTGTCCGCACGCGCGAGCGGCGCCGACTACCGGTTGGCCAATCCGGCGCGTGTCGGTGTGGACGACCTGCCCACGCTGCTCGACGGGATCGCCCTGGTCGTCGTGCGAATTCTCGGCGGCCGGCGCGCCTGGGAGGAAGGGCTGGACGCGCTGCTGGCCACCGGTCTCCCGGTGGTCGTGCTGGGCGGTGAGCAGGCGCCGGACGCCGAGCTGATGGAGCTGTCCACGGTGCCGGGCGGCGTGGTCGCCGAGGCGCACGCGTACCTCGCGCACGGCGGGCCGGCGAACCTCCGTGAGATGTCTCACTTCCTGTCCGACACGGTGTTGCTCACCGGAAACGGGTTCGCCCCGCCGCAGGAGATGCCGGCGTGGGGGCAGTTGGAGCGGGTGTCGAGCCGGGCCGATGGCCCGAAGGTCGGCGTGCTTTATTACCGCGCGCACCATGTGGCCGGGAACACGGCGTTCGTGGAGACCTTGTGCGACGCGGTCGAGGACGCCGGCGGCCAGGCGCTTCCGGTCTATTGCGCCTCGCTGCGGGGTGCCGCGCCCGAACTGCTGGAGCTTCTGTCCACTGTGGACGCTCTGGTGGTGACCGTGCTCGCCGCCGGTGGTACCCGTCCGGCCGACGCGGGTGCCGGTGGGGACGACGAGGCGTGGGACGTCGGGGCGCTCGCCGCGCTCGATATCCCGGTGCTGCAAGGACTGTGCCTCACCTCCTCGCGTGCGACCTGGGAGGAGAGCGACGACGGGCTTTCGCCGATGGACACCGCGACACAGGTCGCCGTGCCGGAGTTCGACGGGCGGCTGATCACGGTGCCGTTCTCGTTCAAGGAGACCGGCGCGGACGGGTTGTCGCACTATGTGCCGGACCCGGAACGCGCCGCCCGGGTGGCCGGGATCGCGGTGCGGCACGCGATGCTGCGGCACGTCCCGCCGGCGTCACGGAAGATCGCGCTGATGCTGTCGGCGTACCCGACCAAGCACGCGCGGATTGGCAACGCGGTGGGTCTCGACACACCCGTGTCCGCCGTGAAGCTGTTGAACACGTTGCGGGACAAGGGTTACGACATCGGCGAGCCGGCCGATCTGCCCGGTGTGTCCACATCGGACGGTGACGCGCTGGTGCACGCGCTGATCGAGGCCGGCGGGCAGGACGAGAACTGGCTGACCGAGGAGCAGCTCGCCGGCAACCCGATCCGGGTGCCGGCCGCCCGGTACCGCGAATGGTTCGCGACGCTGCCGGAGGCGCTGCGATCCGCCGTCGAGGGGCACTGGGGGCCGCCGCCCGGCGACCTGTTCGTCGACAAGTCGCGCGATCCGGACGGCGAGATCGTGCTGGCCGCGCTGCGCGCCGGGAACCTCGTGCTGATGGTGCAGCCGCCGCGCGGATTCGGCGAGAACCCGATCGCGATCTACCACGATCCCGATCTTCCGCCGAGCCACCACTACCTGGCCGCCTACCGGTGGATCGCCGACGACTTCGGTGCACACGCGATGATCCACCTCGGCAAGCACGGCAACCTGGAATGGTTGCCCGGCAAGAACTTGGGCATGTCGGCGGCCTGCGGGACCGACGCCGCGCTCGGCGATCTGCCGCTGATCTACCCGTTCCTGGTGAACGATCCCGGCGAGGGCACGCAGGCCAAGCGGCGCGCGCACGCCACGCTGGTCGATCACCTCGTGCCGCCGATGGCGCGTGCCGAGAGCTACGGCGACATCGCGCGGCTGGAGCAGCTGCTTGACGAGTACGCGTCGATCCAGTCGATGGACCCGTCGAAGCTGCCGGCGATCCGCGCGCAGATCTGGACGCTGATCCAGGCGGCCAAACTCGATCACGATCTCGGCTTGGCCGAGCGTCCGCACGACGCGGAGTTCGACGACTTCCTGCTGCACGTCGACGGGTGGCTGTGCGAGGTGAAGGACGCGCAGATCCGCGACGGCCTGCACGTGCTCGGCGAGGTGCCGGCCGGCGAGGCGCGGGTGAACCTGGTGACCTCGATGCTGCGCGCGCGGCAGATCTGGGGCGGCAAGGCCGGTGCACTGCCCGGACTGCGGGAAGCGTTGGGGCTCAACGAGGACGGCACGGCAGCGCGGGGCACGGTCGACGAGATCGAGGGCGTCGCGCGGTCGCTCGTCGAAGCGATGGAGCAGGCTGGTTGGGGTGATCCCGGTCCGGTCGTGCGCGAGGTGCTCGGCGAGGGCTTCGATGCCGTGGTCGCCGTGCTGCGGTTCGCCGCCGACGAGATCGTGCCGAGGCTGGCGCGCACCACCGACGAGATCGACGCGGTGCTGCACGCGCTGGACGGCGGCTACGTGCCGGCCGGGCCGAGCGGGTCACCGCTGCGCGGGTTGATCAACGTGCTGCCCACCGGGCGGAACTTCTACTCGGTCGACCCGAAGGCGGTGCCGAGCCGGCTGGCCTGGGACACCGGCCAGGCGATGGCCGACTCGCTGTTGGCCCGCTATCGCGAGGACACGGGGGAGTGGCCGCGGTCGGTCGGCCTGTCGATCTGGGGCACCTCGGCGATGCGCACCGCCGGTGACGACATCGCGGAAGTGTTCGCGCTGCTCGGGGTTCGGCCGGTGTGGGACGACGCGTCCCGCCGGGTGTCGGGGCTCGAAGTGATCCCGCTGGCCGAGTTGGAGCGGCCCAGGATCGACGTGACCGTGCGGATCAGCGGGTTCTTCCGGGACGCGTTCCCGCACGTGGTGTACCTGCTGGACGACGCGGTGCGGATGGTGGCCGCGCTGGACGAGCCGGACTCGGACAACTTCGTGCGCGCCCACGTGCGGACGGATCTCGATGCACATGGCGACGAACGGCGTGCCACCGCGCGCGTATTCGGTTCGAAACCCGGCACTTACGGCGCCGGCCTGCTGCAATTGATCGACAGCCACAACTGGCGCGACGATCGCGATCTCGCCGAGGTGTACGCGGTGTGGGGCGGTTACGCCTACGGCCGCACACTCGACGGTGTCGCCGCGCGGGAGGACATGGAGTCGGCGTACCGGCGCATCGCCGTCGCCGCGAAGAACGTCGACACCCGAGAACACGACATCGCCGATTCCGACGACTATTTCCAGTACCACGGCGGAATGGTCGCCACCGTGCGCGCCTTGACGGGTCGTGCGCCGGCCGCCTACATCGGCGACTCCACCCGCCCGGAGCACGTGCGCACCCGATCGCTGTCCGAGGAGACCGCGCGCGTGTTCCGGTCCCGCGTGGTCAATCCCCGGTGGATCTCCGCCATGCGCCGCCACGGCTACAAGGGCGCGTTCGAACTGGCCGCCACGGTGGACTATCTGTTCGGGTACGACGCCACGACCGGAGTGGTCGCCGACTGGATGTACGAAAAGCTGGCGCAGGAATACGTGCTGGACGAGGAGAATCGCAAGTTCCTCGAACAGTCCAACCCTTGGGCGCTGCACGGAATGACTGAGCGGCTTTTAGAAGCCGTCGACCGGGGCATGTGGGCCGAGCCCGACCCGGCCGTGCTCGCCGATCTCCGTGCCACCTATCTCGATATCGAAGGCAGCCTCGAAGACCGGGCTTGATCACAGGTGCACGACGCCGTGTCGTGTCTCCGGATGTCGGTGTCGAGGCGTCGGGATATGGGTACCGGTGTCGACGTACTGGATCAGGTGTGCGCGCTCATGCCGGGTCAGCGGCCTGGCCGCACCCGCCTCCGCGTCGAATGCGACGAGTACGACCTCCGACGTCGCGCACACCGCATCGGCCGGGCGAAAGGCACGCTGCAGCACCGTGAACGACGTGCGGCCGATATCGCCGATCGAGAGAGAAACGTCGATCTTCTCCTCGTGCGCCGGGATCGGCCGCACGAACTCGAACGTCATCCTCCGGGTGACGACGTTGATCGCCAGCGGGTCCATCTGGAGAAAGGCGGCGCGTGATTCTTGGAAGTATTCGACGATCCGAGCGTTGTTGACATGTCCGAGCCGATCCACGTCACCCCAACGCACCTGGAGTTTGTGGCTGAACAGTCTCGGTGACACGGACGATCCACTCCCCGCGTAGACGGTGATCACATGGCTACCGTACGAGGCTGTGAGGTTCGGTTGCCAGTACCGGAACGGGTGGATCTTGACGCGCGGAAAAGGACGGCGACGACGCGGCGCGCGCGATCAGCAGGAGCGCGCCGAGGAGGCAGATGTCGACGACGAGCGCGACTCGCTGGACGAGGCCGACGGGGAGGAGTTCGGCGAGTTCACCGATGATCGGCGTGTCCGGAAAGTCGCTGCACAGGTAGCTGATTCCGAACAACAGGAGGCACGCGGTGCTGTAGCGCGTCCACCGGGCGAGAATCGCGGAATTCCGGGAGAGTGCGGCGTTGTCGCGGAGGCGGTCGAGGATTGAATAGCCGATCGCCGGAACACTGATAAACGCGACGAGGCACGAATACTGGTGGATGTCGCCGCTGATCGCGCCGACGTACTCGCTGAACCTGGCGCGGAAGATCGCGGCCGCCGTGAGGCCGCCGATCCAGCAGCCGAACAGGATCTTCGTCGTCCGGTTGAGCGGGATTCGCGCGGCGGAGAGCGCACCGAGCAGGGTGAGTGAACCGATGGCCATCGACAGCATGCTGGTGGCCAGGAGCTGGGGCGCGTTGTCCTGGAAGGCGTAGCTGGACAAGGTGTCCAGCATCGGGTTGCCGTCGTTGATCAGGTGCAGGATCACCATCGTGAGCCCGCTCCACATGATTGCCGCGGCCGACACGATCAGCCACGGCCGGGATCTCGCCCCGGGAGAGACCCTCCCGGTCTGGTCTGCCACGTGTGTCGTCATGAAACAAGATTGGCGTGGCGGCCAGGGAATCGAAATCGGGGAAACACCCTGACCTAGGTAGACATTTGCCTACCCCTACGGCCCCTACGGAACATTCCTTTAGCCATTCTTGAGCCCTCCTTCGCTGCCCCTGACGTTTGTCATGGTCAGGTCGTGACGGCTGCCCTGCGTCTCGGGCCGCGTGCGGCGGGAGTCTCGTCGGTATGAACGAGAAACCGATATCCGGGGTGGCCGCCGGCGCCGCCGTCTACCTGGCCGGAGTACGCAAGTACTACGGGGACGTGCACGCCGTCGACGGAGTCGACCTGATCATCGCGCCGGGCGAGGTGGTCGCCCTGCTGGGGCCCAACGGCGCGGGCAAGTCGACCACCGTGGACGTGATGCTCGGGCTGACCAGGCCGGACGCGGGGGACGTGCGGGTGTTCGGGAAGACGCCGCACGACGCCGTCGCGGCCGGGACGATCGGCGCGATGTTGCAGGAAGGCGCGCTCCTCGACGACGCCACCGTGGGCGAGATGGTCGCCATGGTCGCGTCCCTGCACCGCAAGCCGATGCCGGTCGAGGACGCGTTGCGCCGCGCCGGCGTCGAGGAACTGGCCGGCCGCCGCGGGAGCAAGCTCTCCGGTGGGCAGAAGCAGCGAGTGCGGTTCGCCATCGCACTGGTCTCCGACCCGGACCTACTGATTCTGGACGAGCCGACCGCCGCGATGGACGTCGGCAGCCGGCGCGAGTTCTGGGGATCCATGCGCGGGTTCGCCGACGCCGGCCGGACCGTGCTGTTCGCGACGCATTACCTCGAGGAGGCCGAGGAGTTCGCCGACCGGGTGGTGCTGATGCGCTCGGGCACGGTGGTCGCCGACGGGTCGGTCGCCGAGGTGCGCGCGCTGGCGTCTGGGCGGACGCTGCGTGCGGTCGTTCCCGGCGTGGCCGAGCAGGCGCTGCACGGGCTGCCCGGGGTCACCGAGCTGATCGTCCGAGGCGACCAGATCGCCTTGTCCAGCAAGGATTCCGACGCGACGCTGCGCGCGCTGCTGTCCCGTCACCCGCAGGCGCGCGACATCGAGATCACCGCGATCGGCCTCGAAGGCGCGTTCCTCACCCTCACGGCCGACGAGTTGGAAGGAGCCGCCCGATGAGCGCGACCTACCTGGCGCTGGAGATGAGGCGGGTGCTGCGCACGCCGGCGTTCGCGGTGTTCACGATCGGGTTCCCGGTCGTGCTGCTATTCCTGTACAGCGGGATCTTCACCAACGACGCGGAGAACAAGCAGGTCGCCTTGGCGATCATCATGACCTCGATGTGCGCGTTCGGCGGGGTGACCGCATCCCTGGTCACCGGCACCAGGGCAGCCGAGGAGCGGCACGCGGGGTGGCAGCGGCAGCTACGGCTGACCCCGCTGTCCGGCGGCGGCTACCTGGTCGCGAAGGTGATCGTCGGCATGGTCGTCGCACTCGGGCCGATCCTGCTGGTCGCGCTGCTGGGCGGGCTGGTCCAGGGCGTGTCGCTGGACGCCGCCGGCTGGCTGCGGGTGACGCTCGGCGTGTGGCTCGGGATGCTGCCGATCGCGCTGATCGGGCTGTTCATCGGGCAGACCGCCACGGCGGACAGCGTGCAGGCGGTCACCCAGGCGGTGATGCTGCTGCTCACCCTGATCGGCGGGATCTTCATTCCGGTCGACTCGATGCCGGGGTGGTTGATCAACGTGTCGAAGGTGCTGCCCACCTACTGGATCAGTCAGATCGCCAGGGGCGCGGTCACCACCGACCTGTCCGAGGGGCTCGGCACGGCGATTCTGGTGCTGGCCGCCTGGACTGTCGTGGCCGGTGCGCTGGTCGTCCGGCGTTACCGTAGGGACAGCGCACGGGTCTGACGAACGGCAGCGATGAGCAGGAACCTGTTTGAGGTCGAGGCGGGTGCGGACGGCTTGTGGGCCGGCACGCTGCCCGCCTTCGCCGACAGCCGGAAGACAATGGGACGCCGCTGGACGCCTCCGGCGGCGTTCTTCCTGCTGTTCATGCTCGTGCCGGGGGTACCGGGGCTCCTCGACGACGGCATGACCACGCACACCGTCGTGTCGCTGATCCTGCTGACCGCCTACAGCGGGGCGTATCTGGTCTTCCCGGTGGTGATGTGGGGG
This sequence comes from Herbihabitans rhizosphaerae, assembly GCF_004216555.1. Taxonomy (GTDB): domain Bacteria; phylum Actinomycetota; class Actinomycetes; order Mycobacteriales; family Pseudonocardiaceae; genus Herbihabitans; species Herbihabitans rhizosphaerae. The sequence continues at coordinate 409,199 of NZ_SGWQ01000002.1, forward strand.
CGGTCGATCGCGGCACGAGTGTTGCTGTGCTGTGGGTTGCTGCTGCTCGGCGGTGGGGTCGTCGTGGCGATGGGCCCGGACTCGCTCACCGTGATGATCTACGCGACGGCGGTGATCGCGTTCGCGATGCCGTTCGGGTGGGCGCTCTCGCTCAACGGCGCGGCGATCCTCACGCTGGTGGTCATTCAGCTCGTGGAGGGCACGTTCGTCGAGAACATCGGCGTTCTGGTCACCGTCGTCTCGATCACCATCGCGCTGTTCTTCATGGGGCAGCTGATCCAGACGATCCGGCAGTTGCGCAACGCGCAGGACGAGATCGCGACGTTGGCCGTCTCCGCCGAGCGGGAGCGGCTGGCGAGGGACCTGCACGACATTCTCGGGCACAGTCTCACGACCATCACGGTCAAGGCCGGGCTGGCTCGCCGGGTGTTGGAGAGCCAGGCCGACACGGCGCGGGCGATCGAGGAGATCCGTGAAGTGGAAGGTCTGTCCCGGCGCGCGCTCTCCGACGTCCGCGCGACCGTGTCCGACTACCGCGAGGTGTCCCTGTCCGCCGAGCTGGTCGGGGCGCGAGCCGCCCTGCGCGCTGCGGAGATCGACGCCGACCTGCCGCACGCGGTGGACAACGTCCGCTCCGATCTGCAGGGGCCGTTCGGGTACGTGCTCCGCGAGGCGATCACGAACGTGGTGCGGCACTCCGGCGCGCGGACGGTGACCGTGCGCCTCGGGCCGACCTGGATCGAGGTGACCGACGACGGCGCCGGATCAGGCAGCGCCACGCCGGGCAACGGCCTGCGCGGGCTGTCCGAGCGGCTTCGTGGCGTCGGTGGCAAGATCGAGTCCGGGCCGGTCGAGGGTGGCGGATTCCGGCTCACCGCAAGGGTTTCCGCTCCGCTGAAGGAGCACGTGTGATCAGGGTGCTGCTCGCCGACGATCAGGCACTGGTCCGTGGAGCGCTGGCGGCGATGCTCGGGCTGGAGCCGGACATCGAGGTGGTGGGCCAGGTCGGCAGCGGTGACGAGGTGTTGGACGCCGCTCGGCGCAGCACTCCCGATGTCGCGCTGTTGGACGTGCAGATGCCGGGGAAGGACGGCCTGACCGCGGCCGCCGAACTGCGCGACGGCATGCCACGCTGCCGGGTGATCGTGTGCACCACGTTCGGTCGGCCCGGCTACCTCGCGCGCGCGATGGCCGCCGGTGCCGCCGGGTTCGTCGTGAAGGACTCGCCGCCCGAGCAACTCGTCGACGCGGTCCGGAGAGTCCACAGTGGACTGCGCGTGGTGGATCCGGCGCTTGCCGCCGAGTCACTCGCGACCGGAGCAAGTCCGCTGACGACCCGCGAGCAGGAGGTGCTCAGGGAGGCGAGCGACGGGAGCACGGTTGCCGATGTCGCCCGTGCGCTCCATCTTTCCGAGGGCACGGTGCGCAACCATCTCTCCGCCGCGATCGGCAAGACCGGGGCCAGGACTCGGGCCGAGGCCGCTCGACTCGCCGAGGAGCGCGGCTGGTTGTAGCTCACAGCACGGCGAGCACCGCGGCGACGGCCTCGGAACGTTTGCCGGCGTCCATCCGGATCGCCGGCCGGAACTCCTGGTGGACGAACTGTCCGCCGGTTGCCCGGCTGTGCTTGCCCTGCGGGTTGCAGGTGGCGCCGAGATCGGCCCACTGGTCGCCGTCGAACACCCCGGCGTCGATCCCGCGGTCCGTGAACTCGGTGCGCAATCGGTGCAGCTCGGCCGGGGGCGTGTCGTTGCCGTTGCTGAGCACGACGTCGGGATAGCCGTCGCGGTCGGCGAACCCGTGGTACTGCAGGGCGACCGTGCCTTGCCCGGCGATCCGGTGGACGGCCATGAACAGGCTGTGGTCATTGCGGGCCATGTCCGATTCGACGCCCCGGCAGGCGTCGGAGGGCTCGCCGTTGGCGTACCGGTGGGTGCCGGCCAGCAGCAGCAACGACGCGCCGGTGCGTTGGAAGGCCTCGACTCCGAACTCCGGCGTGTTCTGGTCGTGCAGCGGATGAGGGATCTCGACGAACACGTTCTTCGCCGAGCTCGACCGGTTGATCACGTAGGTACCCCAGCAGCGCTGGCACGGTGTGCGCTCCTGGATCACCAGATACGTCTCGAGTTCGTGCACCTCGTAGGCCAGTGGGGCCAGCATCGCCCGGGCACCGGCGATGTCGCCGGCACGTGCGGCCGCGATCGCCGAGGCAGCCGTGTCGACCTCGTTCGGCGGACCGTCGACGAAGGCGTCGCTGTCACGTCCCGGCAGTGTCCGCACCACCTCGGCCACATGTTCGGCCAGGCTGGGCGCCGGCGCGGCGGGCGCTTTGGCCGGCGCGAACACGATCATCGCGGCCAGCGCCATCGCGGCTGCCACGGCACGAGCGGTTGCGGACATGGAAACCTCCCAGTGCGGCAGTCCATGATTCACCAGGCTATATCGCTGTCGGTGAATCGTGTCCATACTTGTCGCATGATACGTATCTTCGTTGTGGCCCTGGCACTTCTGCTGTGTTTACCCGCCGGCGTCGCCTCCGCGGCGACCGAGGGGTTCGCCTACTTCAAGGTGAGCGAAGGGGTGAGCTACACGAACCCGGACTTCGCGAAACAGCGTGACGACGCGCTCGCGCGCGGGCTTCTGGTCGGCGGGTTCCACTTCGCGCTGCCGGACCGCGGAACCGGTGCGGCGCAAGCAAACCACTTCGTCGACCACGGCGGCGGGTGGACCTCCGACGGGCGCACCCTGCCCGGCGCGATCGATCTCGAACACAACCCGTACGGCGCGACCTGCTACGGCCTCACGCCGGCGCGACTCGTCGCCTGGGTGAAGGATTTCAGCGACACCTACGCCGTCCGCACCGGCCGCGCGCCTGTGATCTACACGCCCACGTCGTGGTGGAACCAGTGCACCGGCACGCTGGGCGACTTCGGCGCCACGAATCCGTTGTGGGCCACCGGATCCCTCACCGCGCTGCCGCACGGCTGGACGAGCTACACCTTCTGGCAGGACGACGCCGGCGACCACTTCAACGGCACTCGCGAACAACTGCTCGCCTTCGCCAAGGGCGACTGATTCAGCGGTGGTGGGTGGCCAGGCGCAGCACGTCCGCGAGCCACGGGGTGAACTCGTGCGGGCCGGCCGTCATCCGCTGTCGCAACACATCCGGGTCCTGCCAGGTGTAGTCGGCCACCTCGTTCGGGTCCGGCACCGGCGTGCGCCCCTCGAGCACGCCGGTGAGGACGTGGTCCCATTCGTGCTCCACCCGTCCGGTGGTGGTGTCCACCGCGCGGTAGGTGAACGTGCCGACCGGGGTGAGCCGCGCGGTCGGCCCATCTCCTCGGCCAGCCGTCGCCCTGCCGCGGCGGCCAGGTCCGCACTCGGTTCGGGGTGACCGCAGCACGTGTTGGACCACCGCGACGCGAACCGGGTCTTCGCCGCGGCCCGCTGTTGCAGGAGAATCCGCCCGGCACCGTCGAACAGCAGCACCGAGAACGCCCGGTGCCGCTGTCCCGGCGCGATGTGCGCCTCGTCGACGGTGCACGCGCCGGTCGCGGCTCCGCTGTCGTCCACCAACTCGACCAGGAGGCGCTCGCGATCGACGGGCGCACTCATGTGCCGATCTTGTCCGCCGCGATGAGCAGGTAGTGGAAGCTGCCCTCCCGGTACGCGGTCAGGAACGCGTCCTCGATGCCGGTTGCCACCGACGAGCGGGCGCGCAACTCCCAGTACGGGATGGTCGCCGCGGTCAGGTCGACCACGCTGATCGGCGCGAAGTTGTTGGCTGTCAACGCTTTGAAGTACTCGCTGCGGGGGTGGATGTTGCAGATGTAGTGCTGGTCGATCTGGCTGACCGCGCGGGACCGGCCGCCGGTGACGTCGTTGTAGCACCCGGTGATGCACACGTAGCGGCCGCCGAAGCTCATGAGCCGCCCGAACTCCTCGAACAGCTCGTGCAGGTCGACGTACATGGTGGTCTCGTTGGTCCAGATGCCCCGCCGCGAGCCACTGGTGAACCCGGTGTCCAGCATGTTGCGGAAGTGGAACCGCACCGCGTCGGCCACGCCACGCTCGGCGGCCTGGTTGTTGGCGAACCTGACTTGCTCCTCGGAGATCGAGACCCCGTCGACCTGGCAGCCGAACCGCATGTTCGCCATGAAGCTGGTGCCGCCGCGCCCGGAACCGCCGTCCAGGAGCGCGTCGCCGGGACCGATGTCGCCGAGGTGGTCCAGCAGCACGTCGGCCTGCGCGGTCTCCAGCCGGTGCATCTCCTTGATGACCGCCTCGTCGCGGTCGCCGGCGGGCGTGTCGAGCACCGCGGGGTCGTAGTCGCCGAGGCCGTAGTGGTGGTGGAAGAGACCGTCGACCTCGCCGAGCCGGATGTTCACCGGGTCGCGCTCGGCGTTCCAGTACTGGGCCACCGATCGCTGGTACTGGCTACGCAGAACAGCTGCCGACGGGTCGGCGGTCCTGGGCTGGGACATGGTCATTCTCGCACTCCTCCGTGACGTTGATGATGATTCGTAATCACTGAATGATCGAGTTGGCCGACGGTCAGCCGCGAATTCGCACCCCGATCGACTGTGGCACTTCCGCTCCCCGGTGCACCAGTCCACCGATTGGGGGTACTCCTGAGGAAAACGGACGATTAGCTCGACTGCCGTAGTCGCGGCGTGATCGCTGTGACCCTCGGTGAATCCCCGCACGGACGAGCGGAATCGCCGCACAACCCTTTCGTGTGCTTGCCTGGTCATGAGGTGCTGCTACGTTGGATTTGGCCGAGCAATGGCGCTGCGGCCATATTGATCGAGCGACCACCACTCGCGCCGCCCCCACTTCGCCAACGCCCGCCACGACGGCGGGTTATCGCGGCATTCAGCGGAGAAATGCACCAGGCTCGAAATTCTGGAAAACGTCGAACCCGGAAGGTCGGTATGACATCCACTCGCACCGGAATCGTCGAGTCGCTGCTGGCCGACATGGCGGGAGCGCCGCCGGCGGATCTCTCCCGATTGCTGGAACCGAGCAGTGGTCGGGTGGCGCGCACACCGTCGACCGTGCAGCGCTTCACGAGTGGGCTCGGCACCTCGGCGGTGCGGGTCCCGTTGTCCGAGCCGGTACCGCCGGCCACCCGCGATCTCGGCACGCACGACATACCCCGGCTCACCGGGCTCGGCACGTCCGCCGTGCAACTCGTGGCACCACCTGTCGAGCAACCGAGCGAGCCCTCGCCGTCGACGGACGACTCGATGCCCGAGCTGTTCTGTCCTGGTCCGGTGCGCGACGACCCGGCACTCGGTGAGGAGGTGAACGAGCGCGTCGTGGAGTGGGCGGGCGAGGTCGGCATCTATCCCGGCGAGCTTGATCATCTTCGGAACTGCGACTTCGGCCGGCTGATCATGCTCACGCACCCGGCCACCGATGACCCGGACCGGCTGCTGGCCGCGACGAAGTGCGTGGTGGCCGAGTGGGCCGCCGACGACTACTACATCGACGAGGTGGACCTGGGTGCTGACCCGGCCGCCGCGGCGTCGCGGATGTCAACTCTCAACGCGATCATCGATCCCGCCGGCCTGCCCGCCGAGTACACGCCTCAGTTGGACGAATACCGCACGGGGGAGCCGATCGCCACCGCGTTCCGCAGCGCCATGCGGCATCTCGCCCAGTACTGCTCACCCACCCAGCTCGGCCGGTTCCAGCACCAGATGACCTTGATGTTCACCGCGTGGAACCACGCCATCGAGTGGCGCGCGGAGGGGCGCATGCCCGCGGTGTGGGAATACCTGGTGCAACGGAACATGGACAGCTACTTGCCGCCGATGATCCTGATCGACGCGGTCGCCGGGTACGAACTGCCCGCGACGCAGTTCTACGTTCCGCCGGTGCGCCGTGCGTTCACGATGGCCGGCCTGGCCAACGTCCTGCTCAACGACCTGCACTCCGCCGGGCGTGAGTCCGACAATGACGTGAACCTGCCCCGGGTGATCGCGCTGGAGAACGGCTGCGCGATGCGCGAAGCGATCAAACGCACTGTCGAGATCCACAACGAGCTGATGCACACCTTCGTCGCCGAGGCGGCTCTGCTGTCCGCCACCGATCCCACCCTGCGCCGATTCTTCACCGACGTGTGGGCCTGGCTGGGCGGCAGCCGCGAATGGCACGCCACCACCCGCCGCTATCACACCGACCCCGCCGACACCCCGACCTGATTCACGGTCCAGTGCCCTCTGCGGGCCCGTGTTCGGCTTGGCTGACCCAGGTGGCGATCTGCGTTCGGTTGCGGAAGCCAAGCTTGGTCAAGATGTGGTCGATGTGGGTTTCCGCAGTGCGTTGCGCGATGAAGAGCACCTCGACTGCAGGACTTGCCGACGCAGGTGCGGGAGCTGTCGCACACGGTGCGGGCTTTGGCGGACCGAGTGAAGGCGTCGATGGGTGGTGGGCCGGCGGGGTGTCCACATGTGGTCCACACGGATCTCGGCGCAAGATCGACACTGAATGTGTTCGCAGACGAAAGAAAGCCTCCCTACCTGGGGTCTACCCTGGTTGTGAGGCTTCTCGTCGTCTGTCGGGCTGACAGGATTCGAACCTGCGACCCCTTGACCCCCAGGACTACAGGGAAGTCGTTTTCACAGGTCAGACGGTGTTTCGTGGTCGTGCGCGAAGTGACCCGACGTGCGGGTTGTTCATGGTCGCGTATGGCGTGTGGTCCCCAAACGGTCCCCAAGATCGCCGCTGGTCGGAGCCGCCTGCGCATCGCTGCCTCCCTCGGCGACTCAAGTGATCAATCGCGGTACCTGCTCGCCCCCGTTCCCTCGTACAGGCCATCCCTAGCGGCGGGTCGGCGGCGTCAAGGGTGGGAGCTTGCGACCATCGCGAAGCGACGCCGTAGGCGCTCTTGATGCCGTCGGCACGGCGTTAGACGATCAAGTCCAGAGGGACATCCGGTGCCACGCGGGCGCACGCCTGCACCGCGGTTCGGTCGCGCTGCGTAACAGGCAGCGATCACGGCCCGATCCCTGCGACATGCGATCGGATAAGGTGCGTCGCCGGCGGCGCCCGCCCACGCATGCGCCACTGCGCGCCGCCGTCGGCGGCGCGCCCTTGATCCCATAGAGCCAAATTCGGCAGCTCACCGCTAACGGCGGCGCGGAGATGTTCGAAGACCAAGCATGTGGACGCGGGCGAAGGTCACCGACGCGGTACTGGACCTGGTGTGCGGCATTGTGCTGATCGGTATCGCGGTTTTGGCACTGCTGGTTCTAGGTCTGGTCAGTGGCGGTGGCTCGTCGGGCTGTCAGCGTCACGATTGCGTGGAGGGTGGGGGAGGTGGGGGAGACGGCCCTGACCATCCCGATCCCGTGGACCTGTATCGCGATCTTCAAGAGATGTACCCGCAGCCAGAGCCGGAAGAAGAAGCAGAGGAGACTACAGAACAGGTTGACCGGCGGCGGGAGTAGGGCGACCCGTCTACGTGCGTGGAACCAGTTCCAGCAGCGAGTCGGCAACTCCTGGTGTCACCGCGATGGTTTCAGTTGACGTAATGCTGTGGGGCGTGTTGCCCGCATCGATGACAAAGGCGCCGGCTTCGCGGGCGAGGAGGACGCCGGCTGCGGTGTCCCACGGTTTGTTGGACAGGATGATGGTCGCGTCGGTGCGGCCTTCGGCGACCCAGGCGAGATCGAGTGCGGCGGAGCCGAACATGCGGACGCGTTCGACGTTCTCGGCGAGGCTGGTCGTGAGCTGGATGCGGCGGGCGTTCTTCGTGGCGGCGCTGGGGCCTACGGCGTAGTCGCCGATGGACACGATCGCTTCGGATAGCTCGGTCGTCTTGCTGACCTGGATTTGCCGGTCGTTGCAGAAGGCTCCGCGTTCGTGGGCGGCGTGGTAGCGAAGGCCGAGGAAGGGCGCCACGATTGCGCCGACGATGGGGCGGCCGTTCCTGATCAGCGCCAGGGAGACGCCGCACAAGGGGACGCCGTGGGCGAAGTTCGACGTGCCGTCGACCGGATCGAGGGTCCAGACGTCCTGGTCGCCGTTGAGGTCGACTTGTCCGCCTTGCTCCTCGCCGAGGAAGGCGGCTTCGGGCGTGACGCGGGAGAGGAAGTCGCGAACGTCGGTCTCAATCTTGAGATCGACTTCGGTCACGGTGTCGCGGTCGCTCTTGTGCCGGACCTCGCCGGGGGCCATGTTGAGTAGCGTGTCGTAGCCGAGACCGACGGCGCGGCGGGCGATGTCCAGCAGCTCGTCAACGCTCTTCACGGGCTGACCTCCTTCGCGCGATTCCACATGGAGTTGAAGACCTGGGCGAAGGTGTCGAACAATCCGGTGTCACCGGAGCGCTCGAGTACGAGCGTGGGGGACTCGACTCCGCGTGCATCGGGCAGGTATGGCTGCACCACGCACTTGCTGTCGTCAACGACGGTGATGTTGAACCGAACAGGTTCGTCGTAGGTGCGGATGCGGAGGTTCTCCGCGGCTTCGGGCGAGAGCTTGGCGCGGATGCGGCGAAGGGCGTCGATGTTGAGCTTGGTCAGCGTCGACAGGTGGCCGTCGGTCTGCGACTCCTCGCACTCGCGGCGTGCGATGTACTCGCCGTCGGGGTCGAGGAACAGGCAGTCAACAGTGCAGCCGGACTCCAGTAGTTTCTTCAACGCGCGGTCGGGGTAGTGCTGGCACAGGATGTTCAGCGACAGCCCGACAAGCCGAAGTTTGTTCGCATCATCGAACAATTGGCGCGGTGGCATGTCGTGCATGAAGTCCGACCGGCTCGCGTAGGCGGCAACGATATCGGCCACCTTTCCCGTTTCCGCTGACGCGACTGACTCGGCCCTCTGTGGACGCACTTGGGGCGACGTACCGGATTCTGGTACGAAGTCGAGACGGTTGTTGTACGGCTTGAAAAGCTGTTCTGCGGACCATTCCGGGAACATGCTTTCGAGAATTCGGCAGTGGTCGGCGTAGGGGAGTCCGACAAGGTCGCCGGACAGCCAGCGATAGAATTGAGCTTTGCTTGGATGACCGCCGCGAAGCTCTGGATCGATCTTTGCGGCCACCTTGTCGTACTCCTTGCAGAATGCGCGGTGCCCCTGTAGGTGCCGTTGTCGCAGCAGTACCTTGAGCAGGATGGCCTCGTCGGTCACGATCTCCCCTTTTCGCTGGTACGAGACGAGACTAGCACTGAGATGAGACAAGGACGAGACTGGGCGAGTCTAAGTGGCTCCCAGGAGAGACAGACACGATGTCGTGATGTGACCCGATTTCGCCGAGCTTGTACGTAGCGCCCCGCGCAGCGGGGTGTCGACGAGCGAGACGACGAAGAGAGGTCCATCGACGATGGCGATTCAAAAGGGTCAACGATTTTCGGTTGACTTCACCGATGGTGAACTCGCGAACGCCATGGCTATCGGCACGGCGGTCGGCCGGCAGAAAGACGCCGGTGTCGAGATGGTCGAACGTGAATTGGTCAAACATTGGGAAGCGGCGTATCGCGCCTATGGAGCAGCCTCGGAATCGCTGGCACAGTCGCCGGCCGGTGACCCTGCGGCAACGAAGTCGATGGCCTCGGCTTCCTGGGAGGTAGCGGTCGCCTGGCGCGACATGGTGTCGAGCCCGGACACGTCGTGGTGGATCCGGGCCGCGGTCGGCGCGGCGGCGCAGGCGTTCGAGTTCCAGGCGCACGACTGGCAGGCGCGGCTTGAGCAGTCGCGGCGGTCAGGTGATCGGTTGTGGTGAGCGAAGAGGGCGCACGGCCGAAGGTGCTGAGCGAGGCGCACGAACTGGTGTTGCGGAAGCGTCCGGAGCAAGGCGCCTCCTCGAAGGTGTGGCTGAACTACTTGCGAGACAGCGCGAAGTTGTACGCCGAGGTCGCGGAGACCGATCGTGGTCACCATCATGAGGCGCTGTATTGGGCAGGCAGCGTGCGCGCACGAGCCGAGGACATGGCCGCTCAGCTCGCCGAGAACAAGCGGGGAGTGCGGCCACCGCCGATGCCGCCGTGGTGAGAAGATCGTCCTAAGAGTGACGAAGAGCCTCCTGACCAGTGGTGATGTACTGGTGAGGAGGCTCTTTCGTGACCGTCGGGCTGACAGGATTCGAACCTGCGACCCCTTGACCCCCAGTCAAGTGCGCTACCAAACTGCGCCACAGCCCGGCCACACCCCGGTGAGGTGCCGCGCCAGCTTAGCGCACCGCCTCCGCACCGGCCGGGCAGGGACCAACGCCCGCTTGACCTGCGTGATCAGAGATCGTTGACTGGGGGCCTGTGAACGGCGTCACAGGGAGGCAGGCATGGCGGACGACGGGCTGCTCGGTGCGCTGGGGCGTGTCGGCGCGCGGAAACCTTTGCAGCGCGCCGGCTTGCTCAGTGAGCCCACGAGCCCGGTGGCGTCGGACGCTGACGAGGTGGCGCGGCTGCTGACGGACGAGCACTTCACCGCGGGGCTGCACGAGGTGGCGGGGCGGTTGGGGAAGCCCACGACCGAGGTGGAGGCGGAGGCGGCGGGGTACCTGCGTGAGATGGCCGCGACGCACAACCAGTGGGTCAGTGACAGGTGGACGAAGTTCGGCCAGTGGTTGATGCGGGCGTATGACGTGTACGTGGACGACGACTGGATCACGAAGCTTCGGAGCCTGGATCGTCGGCACAGCTTGGCGTTTCTGTTTTCCCATCGGTCCTATTTGGACGGGTTCGTGGTGCCGGAGATGGTCCGGTCGCGGCGGATCACCCCGGCCTTCACCTTCGGCGGGGCGAATCTGAACTTCTTCCCGATGGGCGCGGTCGTCAGCCGTTCGGGCGTGATCTTCATCAAGCGGAACACCGGCGAGAAACCCGTGTACCGGTACGTCCTGCGCTCCTACATCGGCGAGTTGGTGCGCACGAAGGCCAACCTCGCGTGGTCGATCGAGGGCGGGCGCACGCGCACCGGCAAGCTTCGGCCACCCGTGTTCGGGATTCTGCGCTATGTCGCGGACGCCGTGGAGGCCACCGATGCCGACGCGCTGATCATTCCGGTATCGATCGTGTACGACCAGCTGCACGAGGTCGCGATGATGACGGCCGAGGCGCGCGGCGGGATCAAGCGGCCCGAGGATCTCCGCTGGCTGATGCGGTTCGCCCGGGAACAACGTCATCGGCTGGGCCGGGCGTACGTCGAATTCGGCGAGCCGATGTCGTTGCGGGAACGACTTGCCGAGTTGCACGCCGACGAGCAAGCCGCGCCGCGTGCGATCGAGCGCATCGGGTTGGACGTGTCGCACCGGATCAACCGGGCGACCCCGGTCACCGCCACGGCCGTGGTGAGCCTCGCGATGCTGGCGGCGGACCGTGCGCTGTCGTTGAGCGAGGTGTTGACAACGGTGGCACCGGTCGCCGACTACTTGGCTCGGCGGCGCTGGCCGGTGGCGGGTGCGGCCAATCTGAACGACCGGTCCACGATTCGCCGGGCGCTCCAGGAACTGGTCGCCTCGGGCGTGCTGACCTGCTACGAGGGCGGTACCGAGACGGTCTGGGGCATCGCCGAGGACCAGCACCTGATCGCCGCGTTCTACCGCAACACCGCGATCCACGTCTTCGTCGAGCGCGCGATCGGCGAGCTGGCCCTGCTCGCGGCCGCCGAGAACGGGCACACCGACCTGGTCGCCGCCGTGCGCGCCGAGGCGTTGCGGCTGCGGGAGATCCTCAAGTTCGACTTCTTCTTCTCCGCGCGCGACACCTTCGGCGAGGAACTGGACGAGGAACTCGGCCGGCTCGCCTCGGAGGACGCGGCCAAGGTGGAACTCGCGGCCGACGATCTCCGGGTGCGACTCGCCCGAGCCCGCCCACACGTGGCGCACCTGGTGCTCCGCCCGTTCCTGGACGCCTACCACGTGGTCGCCGATCGACTGTCCAACTGGGACGGTGATTTCGACGAGCAGGCGTTCCTGGACGAGTGCCTGCGCGTCGGCAAGCAGTGGGCGCTGCAGCGTAGGGTGGCCAGCGACGAGTCGGTCAGCCTCGAGTTGTTCAAGACAGCGTTGCGGCTGGCCCGACATCGCGATCTGGTCGAGTCGACGCAGCCACAACTCGCCAAGCGCCGCAAGGCATTCGCGGACGAGATCGCCGACGCCGCACGCCGGGTGAGCGTGATCGCCGACATCGCCAGGGAGCTGTCGTGAACCCCGAGGACGTGATCGCCGAGATCGAAGCCGGCGAGGGCGGCGCGCACATCGGCGCGTTCTTCGACCTGGACGGCACCCTGGTGCAGGGCTACACCGTCGGCGCGTTCTACTCCGATCGTGTACGCCGCCGCGAGATCGGGCCGGGCGAACTCGCCAGGACGCTGGTCGCCGCGCTGGACGGCAACGTGCTCGGCGGCAACCCGACCAAGATGGGCGACGTGAGCTTCTCCGGGCTCGCCGGCCGCAACGTGGACGAACTGGTCGAACTGGGGGAGCGGCTGTTCGTGCAGAAGATCGCCGGCACGATCCGCACTCAGGCACGCGATCTCGTCCGGGCGCACCTGCGGATGGGGCACACGGTGGCGGTGGCGTCCTCGGCGACCCGGTTCCAGATCGAGCCGGTGGCGCGTGATCTTGGCATCGAGCACGTGCTGTGCACCGAGGTCGAGTCGGAGAACGGCATCCTCACCGGCCGCCTCGACGGGCCGATGCTGTGGGGCGAGCCGAAGGCGCAGGCGGTGCGGAAGTTCGCGCGGGACAACGGAATCGAGGTGTCCACGAGTCACGGCTACGCCAACGGCGACGAGGACATCCCGTTCCTGTCCTCGGTCGGCCGGCCGCACGCGATCAACCCGCACCGGGGGTTGGCCGAGGCGGCGGCCGCGCAGGGTTGGCCGGTGCTCGGCCTGCGTGAGCCGCGCAAGGCCGGGCTGCGGTCGCTGCTCGGCACGGCGGCGGCGCTGGCCGGTTTCAACGTCGGACTCGGGCTCGGCGCCGCGCTCGGCACGATCAACCGGGACCGCCGGTTCGGCATCAACGCCGGCATCCCGCTGGCCTGCGACTCGGCACTGGCGCTGGCCGGCGTTCGGCTGAGCGTGCGCGGCGAGGAGAATCTGTGGCGCGCCCGGCCGGCGATCTTCATCGCGAACCACCAGAGTTCGCTGGACGCGCTGGTCATGGGTTCGTTGCTGCGCAAGGACTTCACCGCGGTCGGCAAGAAGGAGGCGCGGTTCGATCCTCGGGTGGCGATCGGCGGTGTGCTGCTGGACCCGGCGTTCATCGACCGGTCCAACCCCGAGCAGGCGAAGATCGAACTCGACAAGCTGATCACCCGAATCCGGTCCGGCACCTCGATCGCGATCTTCCCGGAAGGCACTCGGTCGGCCACGCCGGAGCTGGGCCGGTTCAAGAAGGGCGCGTTCCACCTGGCCATCCAGGCCGGCGTGCCGATGGTGCCCGTGGTCCTGCGTAACACCGGCGAGCTGATGTGGCGGCGCTCGATGGTGGTCAATCCCGGCACCGTGGAGGTGTGCGTGCTGGACCCGATTCCGACCGGCGACTGGACACCCGACAAGCTGGACACGATCACCGCCGAGGTTCGCCAGCGATTCGCCGACACGCTGGAGCGCTGGCCTGGGAGTAGCGATGCCTAAACGTCCGAGTGTGACCGTCCTCGGCGGCGGATCGTGGGGCACGACCGTCGCCTCGCTCGCCGCCCGCAACACCGAAACCGTGGTGTGGGCACGGAATCCGGACACCGCGGCGGAGATCGCGACCGATCATCGCAACTCCGCCTACCTTGGCGATCTTCCGCTGACCGAGTCGCTGCGCGCGACCGCCGACCTCGCCGAGTCGGTCGAGTCGGCCGACGTGCTGGTGCTCGGCGTGCCGTCGCAGCACGCGCGCGGGGTGCTGGAGCGGGTCGCCGAGCACGTCAGACCGTGGGTGCCGGTGGTCAGCCTGGTGAAGGGGCTCGAGCAGGGCACCCGCAAGCGGATGACCGAGATCGTGGCCGACGTGCTGCCCGGTCACCCCGCCGGAGTGCTCGCCGGGCCGAACATCGCCAAGGAGGTCGTGCAGGGGTTCGCCGCCGCCGCGACGATCGCGATGCCCGAGCAGCGCGCCGCCGAGATGCTGCAGGATCTCTTTCGCACCAAGCGTTTCCGGGTGTACACGACGACCGACGTGATCGGCGTGGAGATGGCCGGCGCATTGAAGAACGTGTACGCGATCGCGGTCGGCATCGGCGACGGGCTGGAGGCCGGCGACAACACCAGGGCGATGGTGATCACGCGGGCGCTGCGCGAGCTGTCCCGGCTCGGGGTGGCGCTCGGCGGTGACGCGGCCACGTTCGCCGGGCTGACCGGCATGGGCGACCTGATCGCCACGTGCACATCTCCGTTGAGCCGCAACAGGTCCGTCGGTGTGCAGCTCGGGCGGGGCAAGTCGCTTGAGCAGATCGTCGCGGAGATGAACCAGGTCGCCGAGGGCGTGAAGACGGCCGCCACGGTGATGAAGCTGGGCGCGGAGAACGGGGTGGACCTGCCGATCGCGCGGGAGGTGGACGCGGTGCTCAACCACGGCCAGCCGGTCGGTGACGCCTATCGAGGGCTGCTGCGCCGAGCACCCGGCCACGAGGTGCACGGGGAGGAATGGTGACCCAGCGGGAATCACGGAAGCCGTTCTCCACCAACGAGGAGGCCTGGGCCGCCGCGTCGGAGTGGGGCCGCCAGGAGCGGATGAACGAGATCGAGTCGCTGATGTGGCGCTCGGAACGGCATCCCCGGCTGTCCTCCACGATCACCTCGGTGCTGGTATTCGACAGCGTTCCGGACTGGGACCGGTTCTTCGCCGCGCACGAGTGGGCGACCGAGCTGATTCCCCGTACGCGGCAACGGGTTCTGGAGCCGGCGCTGCCGGTCGGGCCGCCGGCCTGGATCCCCGACGAGAACTTCCAGCTCGACTACCACGTGCAGCGCGCGCACCTGCCCGGCCCGGCCGGCATGTCGGAGCTGCTGGAGTTGGCGCAGTCGATCGCGCTGCAGCCGTTCGACCGGACCCGGCCGCTGTGGCAGGGCACCCTCGTCGAGGGGCTGGACGGCGGGCGCGCCGCGTACGTGCTGAAGCTGCACCACTCGCTGACCGACGGTATGGGCGGCATCCAGCTGATGACGCTGGTGCAGAGCCGTACCCGGGAGCACACGCCGGACAAGCCGCGTGCCGTGGACCCGTTGCCGTACAAGGAGAATCCCGACGCGTCCGGGTTGGCCATGATGGAGCTGACCGAGCAGGCGCGGCGGTTGCCGTCGGTAGTCGGGCGGGCGCTGACGGCCGGCGCGCGGGCGGTCACCCGACCCGGTGACGTGCTCAGTGAGGTGGTCCGGTTCGGCGCCTCACTGCGGCGAACCCTGTCCCCGCCGCCCGCACCACCCTCGCCGCTGCTGCGCGAGCGATCCGGGACGGCGTGGCGGTTCGGCGTGCTGGAGTGCGGGCTGGACTCGTTGAAGGCGGCGGCCAAGGTGGCCGGCGGCTCGCTGAACGACGCCTATGTCGCGGCGCTGCTCGGCGGGCTGCGGCTGTACCACGAGCGGCTGGACGCGCCGGTCGACGAGCTGCCGATGGCGATGCCGGTGAGCCTGCGCAAGGCCGACGATCCCATGGGCGGCAACAAGTTCGCCGGTGCGTTCTTCGCCGCGCCGGTCGGGATCGCCGACCCGGCGGAGCGCATCGCGACGATCAGGGGCACCGTGCTGTCGCTGCGGATCGAGCCGGCGCTGGACACCTTCTCGATGGTGGCGCCGGTGCTGAACCGGATCCCGTCGGCGATCGGCGGCCTGGTGTACGAGCGGGTGGGCGGCGTGGCCGACCTGTCCGCGTCGAACGTGCCGGGCGTCCCCTATCCGGTGTACATGGCCGGCGCGAAGGTGGAGAGAATGTTCCCGTTCGGGCCGCTGCCCGGCGTGGCGGTGATGGCCGCGATGGTGTCGCACGCTGGCACCTGCTGCATCGGGATCAACTGCGACGGCGACGCGGTGGCCGATCCCGCGATGTTGATCGACTGTCTGCGGGACGGGTTGAACGAGGTGCTGAGCCTCGCGGAGGAGGATCGCGCGTGACCGAGCACGTCGAGGAGAAGTTCACCGGGTCGGCGGGCGGCAGCGTCTACTGGCAGGGTTGGTTGTCGGCCGAGGCGCTGGGCGTCGTGGTGATCTCGCACGGCATCGCCGAGCACGGCGGCCGGTACGCGCACGTCGCGGAACACCTTGCGGCACAAGGGTTCGCGACCTACGTGGCGGACCACCAGGGCCACGGTCGCTCGGCCGGCGCGCGCGGCAACATCGAGCGGATGGACGTCGTCACCGGCGACCTGCACACGATGATCAGGCTCGCCGGCGAGCGGCACGACGGCCTGCCCGTGTTCCTGCTCGGCCACAGCATGGGCGGGCTGATCGCGCTGCAGTACGTCACCGGCGAGCCGGCCGCCCTGCGTGGCCTGATCGTGTCCGGGCCGGCCGTGGAGATCGCCGTGGGTTCGAAGTTCGAACGCGCGATGGCCGGCACACTGTCGAAGCTCGTGCCGAACCTGGGCGTGGTGAAGCTGGACTCCTCGGCGGTCAGCCGTGATCCGGACGTGGTGCACGCCTACGACACCGATCCGCTGAACTACCGCGGCCGGGTGCGGGTGCGCACCGGTGCGGAGATGCTCGCCGCTGCGGACACGATGGCGGCTCGGCTGCCGAAGATCACCATGCCGGTGCTGATCCTCCAGGGCACCGAGGACAAGCTGGTCGACCCGTCCAGCGCGAAGGTCGTCGCCGACGGCGTCGGCTCGGACGACGTGACCGTGAAGACCTACGACGGGCTGTACCACGAGGTGCTCAACGAGCCGGAGAAGGAGACCGTGCTCGCCGACATCGTCACCTGGCTCAAGGAACACGTGTAACTGGCGTGAGTGTGACGCCACCACCGCGTGCGCCCTGACGTGCACCAGTCTTCACGTTTCGACCATCTGCTGACCTGGGCTTTTCCTGCGGTTGACGTACTTTAGCGGGCTAAAGTACGGACGCAGATGATGTTGTGGTTGTCAAGCTTCTGGGCGCGATTAACGGGCCTCGGCCGGCTCGCCGATGTGGGCCGAGCCGTTGGAGAACACGCGCACCCGCAGGTCGCGCCGCCGGGGTGAACCGCACGGCCGAGTCGTACGGCACGTTCATCCACTTGTGCCGGTCAACGCACACCGAGTCGGCCTCGCCGATCCCGTCCAGCAGCGGCGCGTGTTCCGGCGAGAGCGCGGCGAACCCGCCGAACGCCGCGTCCACGTGCGGCCAGAACGGGAACTCGTCGCGCAGCGCGGCGATCGCGCGCAGGTCGTCGAAGTCCACCGTGTCGACCGTGCCGGCGTTCGCCACGACGATCGCCGGCCGGCCGTCGAGTGCCGCCAGATGCCGAGAATGGACAGCGCCCTGTCCACGGTGGAGTGCGATGAGCCGGACAGTGCGGCGACCTCGCCCAGTGCGTGGACTCCTTGGTGCGCAACGGAAACACCATGCTGCTCGCCGAACCGGTCCAGCGCGGCGGCGAGCCCGACCCCGGAGCGGGGGAGCGGCGCCGGTTCGTGCCGAGGTGGAGCAGGTCGGTCAGGTTGGCCAGGTCGGCGGCCAAGCGGTCGTGTACGAAATCAGTCAAGCAGTTTGGCGAGCTTTTCGCGCACGGCGTGACTGGTCAGGGCGATCAGGTGGGTGCGAATAGTGGCGCCGGCTTCGAGTTCCGCGTATGTCTCGCGCACGTGTCGCTGCACGGTGGGGTGATCGAATCTCGGGGAATGGGCCTCGACCAGCTCGTCGGTGAGGCGGTCGAGCTCGTGGTTGACCTCGGTGGCGGACGGGTCGGGGGTGCCGACCCGGTTGGACGTGTCGGTCATCGTGACTCCTCAGCGGTGGACCACGAACGGTGGTTCGAGGGTAGTGGTTCCCGGTTAGTGTTGCGGCCATGGCGATCCGCGTCGTCGAGCTGACCGAGGCCGGCTCCCACCACGAACTCACCGCGCTGTACGCGACCGTCTGGGGCACCGACGCCGCCACCCAGCTCATCGACTCCGGACTGCTGCGCGCCCTCGCGTACACCGGCAACTACGTGGCCGGAGCGTACGTCGGCGCCGAAATGGTCGGCGGCACGGTCGCGTTCCACACCGAGAACGGGGGTCTGCACTCGCACATCACCGGCGTGCTGCCGAACGCGCGCGGGCACGGCGTGGGCCGGGCGCTCAAGCTGCACCAGCGGGAATGGGCGCTGCGGCGGAACATCGGGGTGATCGGCTGGACGTTTGATCCGCTGGTGCGCCGTAACGCCTACTTCAACCTGCACGGCCTCGGCGCGACCGCCACCGCGTACCTGCCCGACTTCTACGGCGCGATGTCCGACGACGTCAACGCGGGCGCGCCGACCGACCGGCTGGCCGTCGAGTGGCGGTTGGCCTCGCCGCGCGTGGAGCAGGCCTGCGCCGGTCGGGCCGACGAACCGCGCCGGCCGGCAGAGGCGTTCCTGCTCGTCGACCGGGACGGTGACGAACCCGTTGCGGCACAACACAGGTGGGCCGACGGGGCGGTCGTGCTGGTCGCCGTGCCACCGGACATCGAGTCGCTGCGGGCGCGCGCTCCGGCGACGGCGATGCTGTGGCGAACCCTGGTACGCGAGGCGCTGGTGTCCACAGTGGACAATGGGTACGCGATCACGGCAATGACGCGGGACGGGTGGTACGTGCTGGAGGCGACGCGATGAGGCTGGACGGGGTCGAGCTGTACCGGATCGCGATGCCGCTGGTGTCGCCGTTCCGCACGTCGTTCGGTGTGCAGACCACGCGGGACGTGCTGCTGGTGCGCGCGGTGACCGGCGAGGGTGACGGCTGGGGCGAGTGCGTGGCGATGTCCGCGCCGCTGTACTCGGCGGAATACGTGGACGCCGCCGCCGACGTGATCATCCGGTTCCTGGTGCCCGCGCTGGCCGGTGTGGACCTGGACGTGACGACGGTGCGGCCGGCGCTGGACCGGTTCAAGGGTCACTCGATGGCCAAGGCGGCCGTGGAGATGGCCGTGCTGGACGTGGTGCTCCGCGCGCGTGGCGTGCCGCTCGCCGCGCACCTCGGCGCGGTCCGCACGACCGTGGACTGCGGTGTGTCGGTCGGCGTGATGGACACCGTGCCCGAACTGCTGGACGCGGTCGGCGGCTACCTGGACGAGGGGTACAAGCGGATCAAGTTGAAGATCGAGCCGGGCTGGGACGTGGAGCCGGTGCGCGCGGTGCGCGAGCGGTTCGGCGACGACGTGGCGCTGCAGGTCGACGCGAACACCGCGTACACCCTGGCCGACGTCGCCACCATGGTCGCGCTCGACCCGTTCGACCTGCTGCTGATCGAGCAGCCGCTGCCCGAGGACGACCTGCTCGGACACGCCGAGCTGGCCAAGCAGGTGGACACGCCGATCTGCCTGGACGAGTCGATCACCTCGGCGAATGTCGCCCGTGCGGCGATCGAACTCGGCGCGGCGCAAATCGTGAACATCAAGGCCGGTCGGGTCGGCGGCTACCTCAGCGCCGTCGAGGTGCACGACGCGTGTGCGTCGCGCGGGATCCCGGTGTGGTGCGGCGGCATGCTGGAGACCGGGCTGGGCCGTGCGGCGAACGTGGCGCTGGCCGCGATGCCGAACTTCACACTGCCCGGTGACACCTCCGCGTCGCGCCGCTACTTCGCGCGGGACGTCACCGAGCCGTTCGAACTCGTGAACGGCACGCTCGCGGTGCCGACCGAGCCAGGAATAGGCGTGCGGCCGCACCCGGATGTGCTCGCCGAGCTGACCGAGGATAAGCGGTGGATCCCTGGCATGGCCGGCGATTCGACGGCGCTCTGAGTAATCGTCCGGACATAGGACGTCTACTGTGGCCGGTGCGGCCGAACGGGTGAGATCTGCGTGGTGTGCGCCACGAGTAGGTGATGAGGTTGTTTCTCGTTAACCGCTACCTGGTAATTCAGTAGGCATGGTCCTCACCGAGAGCGCCGCACCCGAGGCCGCGACCACCGTCGCGACCCGGGTCGCCGCATTCGTGATCGATGACGCCGGCCTGGTGCTGATGACCCGGCACGCCGACGACACGCACACCGTGCCCGCGGGCATGCCCCGCCCGGCCGAGCGGCTCGGCGACGCGGTCGCGCGCCTGGTCCGAGAGTCGGCCGGGATCGAGGCCGAGGCGACCGGCCTCGTCGGCGTGCACGGCGGCGGGCAGTGGCTCACGATCTGCCTGCGGGCCCGCCCGCTGCGGGGCACGCTGTCCTCGCCGGACGAGAACGCCCAGGCCGTCTGGGTGGAGCCGGAGCACATCGAGGAGCTCGAGGCCAACGAACTGGTCCGCTCCGCGCTGCGCCGCGTGCTCACCGACGAAGTCGAGCCGTTCTTCGTTTAGTCACAACGGAAACGGCTACTCTCTGGGGCTGTGAACGCTGAGCGGGAGTTCGTGGTCTACGGGACCTCGCACCTGATCGTGCTCGGTGTGTTCGTGGCCGGCACGGTGGCCGTGCTGGTGCTCGGTGCCCGGCTGACCGAGCCGGGACAGCGCCGGTTCGCTCGCGTCCTCGCCGTCGTGGTCCTGGCGGTGCAGCTGACCATCCAGGTGTACTCGGCACTGCCGGAGAACTGGAGCATCTACCACTCGCTGCCGTTCCAGCTGTCCGACCTCGCCGCGTACACCTGCGCGCTGGCGCTGTGGACGCTGCGCGAATGGGCGTACTGGCCGATGTACTACTGGGGCCTCACGCTGTCCACGCAGGCGCTCGTCTCGCCGGCCCTGCGCGGCGACGACTTCCCGGACATCGGGTTCATCGCGTTCTGGACGATCCACCTGCTGGTGATCTGGGCGGCGATCTACCTGACCTGGGGCATGCGGATGCGGCCGACCTGGCGCGGGTACCGGCTCACCGTCGCGGTCACCGCGGTCTGGGCGGCCACCATGCTGGTGTTCAACGCGATCGCGGACACCAACTACGGGTTCCTCAACGCCAAGCCGGCCGGCTCGGTGCTGGACCTGTTCGGCCCGTGGCCGTGGTACCTGGTGCCGGAGTTCGCCCTCATCCTCGGCGTGTGGGCGTTGATGACCTGGCCGTGGACCCGCTCGAAGGACCGGGCATCATTGCGCCCGTGAGCATCTACACGACGCCGAGAGCGGTCACGAATGTCGAGGACTGCTACTTCTACCACACGATGGACATCCCCGGGCACGGAACGGTGCACGGGGAATGGGACCTTCGCGGTGGTGAGCACGAATACCTCGGCGGCGTCGAACTCGCCGGGAAAAGGGTGCTGGAATTGGGGCCGGCGAGCGGTTTCCTGACGGTTCACATGGAACGGCAAGGCGCCGACGTGGTCGCCTACGACCTGTCCGAGGACTACTCGTGGGACGTGGTTCCCTTCGACGGCACCGACTTCGCCGTCCTGGACGACCAGCGCCGCCAACATCTGCGCAAGCTGAACAACGGGTTCTGGCTCAACCACGCGGCGAACGAGTCACGTTCCACAGTGGCCTACGGAACCATTTACACCGTGCCCGAGGAAATCGGGCCGGTCGATATCGTCACATTCGCCAGCATTCTGCTGCACGTGCGCGATCCCTTTCTCGCACTGCGCAGCGGAACGGCGTTGGCGAAGGACACCGTGGTGGTCACCGACGCGTGGCCGGCGACCGACCTGCACCTCGTCCAGCACCTGGAGGACACCACGTCGGGCGGCGAGATCCGCCCGCTGGACGTGCTCGGCGAGCCGAAGATGTCGTTCATGCCGCAGCACTGGGACCGCGGGTACGCCGACACCTGGTGGCACATGACGCCCGCGATCGTGCGGCGGTTCCTCGGCGTACTCGGGTTCACCGAGACCGAGGTCAGCTACCACTACGCGACCGCGGGCGAGCAGCGCATCCTGCTGTACACGGTGGTCGGCCACCGGGGCTAACTCGTTGGCGTTACTGCACTTCGGAGTCCGGTGGGCCGACGTCGTAGCCGCGCTCCTGCTCGACGTCGCGCACACCGGACACCGACCTCAGGTCGGCCAGCACCCGGGTGCCGTCGATCGAGCCGGTGACCACGCCGGTCGTGCGCAGCACGTCGTCCACGCTCAGTCCGGCGCGGCGCAGCGCGGCCACCGTCTCGTCGATGTCCTGCAGTGCCGTCTCGTCCAGCGAGATCACCACACGCGGCATGGTGCGCCTCCCTCAGGGAGCCTGCACCAGCCCGCTCCCGACGTCCGTCGACGGCAACGGTAGCCGACGAGAGCCCTGCGCCAGGCGAGCCCAGAGCTCCCAGGCGCGCGAGCCGTACTTCTGGGCGATCTGCGCGGCCACGCCCGCGACGTGCGGCGTCGCCATGCTGGTGCCCTTCATCTTGGCGTAGCGCTTGGGCATCGGGACGCTGGAGTGCACGTCCCACCCGGGGGCCACGATGTCCACCGCGCCGATATCGCCGACCGTGCCGCAGGAGAAGTACGCGATCTCCGTCTTCGGGTCGGTCGCGCCCACCGCCATGATCGACGGGCAGTTGGCCGGGTGACCGACCGGGTTGATCCGGCCGACGCGCCGGTCGCTCTCGTTGCCCGCTGCGGCGATGATCAACGTGCCCGCCGCCATCGCGCGCACCGCCACCTCCTCGAACAGCGGCGAGAACGGAGTGTCCGGCGCGGTGGCCGCGCCCAGCGACATGGAGATCACGGCGCAGTCGTTGTTGATCGCCCACTCGATGCCGGCCAGGATGCCGCGGTCGGTGCCGCTTCCCTTGTTGGACAACACCTTTCCGGCGAAGATCTCCGCCTCGTAGGCCACCCCGTAGCCGGGACCGCCGTCCACCTTGCGGGGCCCGCACGAGGTGCCGATGCAGTGCGTGCCGTGTCCGTGTCCGTCCTGCACGTCCTCGTCCTTGACGAACGACGCCGTGGTGACCGTGCGCCCGGCGAAGTCCGGGTGCTTCACGTCGAAGCCGGTGTCCAGCACCGCGACCCGGATTCCCTTGCCGGTCGCGTCGCTGCCCGGCGCGCCGATCGCCTGCAGGCCCCAGGTGTAGACCGACTCGTCCAGCGTCGACGCCTCGGTCGCCGGTGCGGCCGGAATCGCGTGCACGATCCGCTCCGGCTCCACCATGGCGATCGGGCCCGGCCCCGCGGCCGCGTCCCGCAGCCGCGACAACTGGGCGCTGTCCGCGTCCACACACGCGACCCGCAGCTTGTCGAAGCTGATCCCGTCAGCCTGGCTGAGCCTCTCGGCGACGACCGAGGACTCGTCGCTCGGATCGAGACTGACCGTCTGGATGCCAGTCACGTCGTTGATCTCCTGCACGCCGGCCGCCGCCGTCGCGCTCTCCTCGTACAGCACCAGGTAACGCCCCGTTGTGCCGTCCGATGTGGCCATCGTCCCCACCTCTCTTGCTTTCACCGCCTGGCGGTCTCACTAATCAGGATCGGAGACCTCATCGCGCGCGTAACGGCCGTCACACCAATGGACGCGGTTAGTGTCGAGCCCATGCAGACATGGCAAGGCGTGCACGTCCCCCGCGTCGGCGGACAACCCCGTCCGCTACGGCTGTTCGACACCGCGACCGGTCAGGTGCGACCCACCGCGCCCGGGCGCGAGGCCACGATGTACGTCTGCGGGATCACCCCGTACGACGCGACGCACCTCGGCCACGCGGCGACCTATCTGGCCTTCGATCTGGTGCACCGGCTCTGGCTGGACGCCGGCCACACGGTCAACTACGTGCAGAACGTCACCGACGTGGACGACCCGCTGCTGGAGCGGGCCGAGCGCGACCAGGACGACTGGGTGGTCCTCGGCATGCGGGAGACGGCGTTGTTCCGCGAGGACATGGAGTCGCTGCGGGTGGTCCCGCCGCGCGACTTCGTCGGCGCGGTCGAGTCGATCCCGGAGATCGCCGACGCGGTGGCGAAGCTCATCGCCGACGGCGCCGCCTACCGGGCCGAGGACGCCGAGTACCCGGACATCTACTTCGATCACACCGCGACCGGCCGGTTCGGCTACGAGTCGAACTACGACGCCGACACGATGGCGAAGTTCTTCGCCGAGCGCGGGGGAGACCCGGACCGCCCCGGCAAGCGCCACCCGCTGGACGCGCTGCTGTGGCGGATGGCCCGCGACGGCGAGCCGTCCTGGGACACCGAGCTGGGCGCCGGCCGTCCCGGCTGGCACGTCGAGTGCAGCGTGATCGCCCTGAACCGGCTGGGCACCGGTTTCGACGTGCAGGGCGGCGGGTCGGACCTGATCTTCCCGCACCACGAGTACAGCGCCGCGCACGCGGAGGCGCTCACCGGCGAGCACCCGTTCGCGCGGCACTACACGCATGCCGGCATGATCGCGCTGGATGGCGAGAAGATGTCCAAGTCGCGAGGCAACCTGGTGTTCGTGTCCCGGCTGCGCGCCGACAAGGTCGATCCGATGGCCGTGCGGCTGGCCCTGCTGGACGGGCACTACCGCGCCGACCGGTCCTGGACCGGTGAGCTGCTCGCCACCGCGGAGGCGCGGCTGGGCCGCTGGCGCGAGGCGTTCGCCCTGGACGGCGGCCCGTCGGCGGAGGCGACCATTGCCCGCCTTCGCGATCACCTCGGCGATGACCTGGACACACAGCGTGCACTCGCCGCGGTGGACGCCTGGGTAGCAGAGGCACGCCGGCACGGTGGGCCCGACCAGGGCGCGCCCGGCGCGGTGCGGGACGCCGTGGACGCCCTACTCGGAGTCACCACTCGTTGACCCGTCGCCGTCAGTGGTGAACCAATCGGGGTCCTTGCGTGACAAGAAGCACCCCGATGCGCCATCCTCCTTGTCACTCGGGGTCCACAGGGGGTTTACCGGATCTCGAGTGAACCGTGGGGGCGGTTACGCCGTCCAAATAGGTAGCCGGGGAGACGGGCGGGGAGAACAGCATGCTTCGAATCCATTTCGGCGCGCAGGACATGGCGCGCACCACGATCGCCACAACGGTCGACCCGCTGTGGGAAACCGTGCTCAGCCTGCACATGGTGCAGACGCCGCGGCCGCCGGTGGTGTTCGGCCGCTGGCGTGATCACGCGCGCCGCGCGCTGGTGCGGCAGGGGCTGGCCAAGCAGATCAACCACACGCTGATCCCGATCACGCCGCCGGCGAGCTACTTTCCCGACTTCCTTACCCCCGCCGAGTCGGTCGAAGGACTGGACGCCGGCATCGAGGCGATCATCGCCACATCGGATCGCCGGGTCCGCGACGAGTTGGCCATGCTCGGCACCACCACCTCCACGACGAGCTGGGTGCAGCTGCTGGCCCAGGGCGACCGGGAGGCGCGTCAGCAGCTCGGACAGGCGCTGCGCGCGTACTACGACGTGGCACTGGCGCCGCACCAGGCGGCGATCGACGCGTGCCTCGAGGCCGACCGGCAGAACCGGGTGCGCGCGATGGTCGGCGGCGGCATCGAGCAGATGCTCGGCGGCATGCGGCCGCTGATGCGCTGGGAGGCGCCGGTGCTCGAGGTGGCCTACCCAGTCGACCGGGACGTGTACCTGGACGGGCGCGGCATGCTGCTGGTTCCGTCGTTCTTCTGCTGGCGCATGCCGGTCGCGCTGGCCGACGAGTCATTGCGGCCGGTGCTAGTGTACCCGGTGCGGCACGAGGCGATCACGGCATCCGCGGTCGGCGGCGCGAGGCGGCCGAAGTGCACCGAGGAGGCCCTGGGGAACCTGCTCGGCGCCACCCGCGCGGCCGTGCTGCTCGGCGTCAACGAAGGGCGTACCACCAGCCAGCTCGCCGCCGACGTGAAGGTGTCGGCCGCGACGATCAGCCACCACACCACCGTGCTGCGCGAGTCCGGCCTGATCGACACCACCCGGCAGGCGAACACGGTCGTGCACACGCTCACACCGCTGGGCAACGACCTGGTCGGCGGCTAGTCACCACGTACGGCGTGCCGGAAGAACGCCGAGGCCCCGCGCCGACCCGACGTGGGTGAGCGCGGGGTCCGGATTGGTCAAGTCAGCCGGCTCGGGAATGAAGCCGAGCAAACCCGGCGACTCGTGTCGACCCGTGAAGAACCTTTCGCTACTTTACGGGAACGAACTTCGTGTAGGAGCCAACCGGATGCGTATTTGGATCGTCCATCCACGGCTTCCAGACTGGCCGAGTACCAGAACAGCAATCGTAGCTCCACCACAGCGCGCGGAGAGTCGTCGCACCGGCCGGGTAGAGGTAGCCGGTGTCGGGACTGTAGGCCCATTTCTGATCGGCTCCGCCATTACAGTCGCGGACGGCTATGGCGAGGCCGATCGCGTTCGGGTCGGCTGCGAGTTTCTGTGAACGGCCGCCACTCCCGAGAAGTCCGCCCACCGCATGGACCGCGTGGCCGGCCGTGTGAGCGACGTGGCCGACCAGACCATGGGATTGGTGGGCGGCATGCCGCATGAAATAGGTGAGGCAGCCACCGTAGTACCTCGCGTGAATCGTGCCGTCGCCAGGAAATCGCCATTGCATTGGTTCACCGAAGTAGCCGTCGGTGCAGTCCCGCGCCAGGATGCGCCGAGCGCCGACTTCACTGTTCATAATGCACGCTTTGTCGTTATGGTTCTTCATGACATAGTACCGACCGTCGGATGGCAAATTGCCCGACGCGGACGCCGATGCGGTCGAATTAGCGAAGCTGACGCCGAGAACAACGGCAGTAGTCGCGAGGACGCAACCTGCTCGTCGAAGTTTCTGGTGACGTTCAGACATTGTTCCGCTCCTTCTGCGGATGTCGGTCAACGTAATATCAGAAATCGACACTGCGAAGTGAGCATATGGTCGCGTGTATTATCGCTTCTAGTGTTGCCGAATGCATTCACTCGATCGTTGGTCGCTCGATCGTTGGTCACTCTGTCGCGCCGACGTAGGTCTCCGCACTTCGGGCTTCAGCGGCGGAACTAGGGCAGCTCGTAGTCCAGCCACGGATCGGTGAGGAACTCGCGCCACTGCGGGCCGTGCCCGGTCCGCTTGACCCGGAAGTACACCGCGCGCCGCGTGTGGTCGGACACGTTGCCGCCGATGTTGTGGCCGAGCAGGTAGTGCGCGAGCAGCAGATCGCCCGCGCGGCCGGTGATCTGCTCCGGCTCGGGCAGCTCGATCGGCGGGTAGCCGGCGGCGGAGAAGAACGCGTCCGGCCCGTGCTCGGTGAAGTACTCGGCATGGGTGCGGTGCGTCCCCGGCCAGACCCACAGATTGCCGCCGTCCTCGGTGAGCTGGTCGGACATGAGCACACCGGCGAGCAGCGTGAACGTGTGCGGCCGGCCGTCGGCGTCCGGCGGGTAGCCGTCGATGTGGTGCATGCCAGGGCGGTGCGAGAACGGCGGGATGTTCAGCGCCACCTGCACTTGCGGCGGGACGTCGACCTTGCCGGCGCCGATCAGCGACTCGACGCCGGCCCACGCCGTGCTCTCGGTGAGCAGGCCGAGCAGCGCCGGCACGTCGGCCGAGTCCGGGAAGTAGAAGTGCGGCCCCTGGGTGGTCGGGTCGGGCGGAGCGTCGTCGACCAGCTCGTCGATCACCCGGGTCGCGGCGGCGACCAAGTCCTCGGCGATCGCGCCCGGCACGACGACGTACCCGCGTTCGGCGAACTCACGTATCTGATC
The DNA here is from genome assembly GCF_004216555.1 of Herbihabitans rhizosphaerae. GTDB lineage: Bacteria > Actinomycetota > Actinomycetes > Mycobacteriales > Pseudonocardiaceae > Herbihabitans > Herbihabitans rhizosphaerae. The sequence continues at coordinate 436,801 of NZ_SGWQ01000002.1, forward strand.
ACTGTCGAGCACGCCGGCAGGTTAGGGCCGGCGTGCCCCGACGGGCCAACGGATTTAGAGGTCACGCGAATTGGGCGAATGCCTGCTGCGCGGGGCAAGCAGCGGCGATCTACTGATCTTTGTCAGCGTCGTCGGCCATGCCAAGTACAACTGCCCGGTACGAGGAATGGCCTCCTCCTTGCTCCGAGCATGACCCCCGCGAGACTGACTCCCGCTCGCGACGGCAGCCCCAATCCGCGCAACCTCTTAGCTGCGGCTCTGACCCGGCGGGCGGCGCCTGCGACGCAGGTACCGCTCGAACTCGGCGGCGATCGCGTCCCCGCTGGTCTCGCTGAGCGTGATCTCGTCGCCGCGCTGCTCCAGCGCCCGGACGTAGTTGCTCACGTCCTCGTCCTCGTCGGCCATCTCGCTGACCTGCCGCTGCCAGTCCTCGGCCTGCTCCGGGAGCCCACCGAGCGGCACCTCCACGTCGAGCACCTCCTCGATCCGGTGCAGCAGCGCGAGGGTGGCCTTCGGCGACGGCGGCTGGGACACGTAGTGCGGCACCGCGGCCCAGATCGAGATCGCCGGGACGCCGGCGCGCACGCAGGTGTCCTGGAGCACGCCCACGATGCCGGTCGGGCCCTCGTAGCGGGAGCGCTCCAGCCCGAACTTGGCCGCCGACTTCGCGTCGTAGGCCGTGCCGGTCACCGGAACCGGTCGGGTGTGCGGCGTGTCGGCGAGCAGGGCACCGAGGGTGATCACCGTGGTCACCCCGAGTTGCTCGATCTGCTGGAGCAGTTCCGCGCAGAAGCCGCGCCACCGCATGTTCGGCTCGATGCCGTGGACGAGTACCACGTGGCGGGACGAGCCCTCCGGCTTGCACAGGGACAGCCTGGTGGTCGGCCATTCGACGCGCCGGGTCACCCCGTCCACCATGCGGACAGTGGGCCTGGTCACCTGAAAGTCGTAGTAATCGTCCGGATCGAGGTCGACCAGCGGTTTCGCGTCCCAAGTGAGCTGCAGGTGCTCCACGGCCGTGGTAGCCGCGTCACCTGCGTCGTTCCAGCCCTCGAAGGCGATGACCATGATCGGGTCGTCGAGCCGCTCCTGCTCGTCGGCGGCTGGCTGGCGCTGGTCGTGGTCGGTCACTCGGCAAGCCTACGACCCGAGGCCAACACGCGGAGATCGTAGGCTGTATGGCATGTCTGACCTCCCCCCCGGCGACGCTACTGCGCCGCTGCTGGCCGCCCTGTCCGACCGTGTCGTCGTGGCTGACGGCGCGATGGGTACGGCGTTGCAGGCGCGTGACCTGTCGCTCGACGATTTCGCTGGCCTGGAGGGGTGCAACGAGATCCTGAACGTGACGCGCCCGGATGTGGTGCGCTCGATCCACCGCGAGTACTTCGAGGCGGGTGCGGACGCGGTGGAGACGAACACGTTCGGCACGAACCTGAGCGCGCTGGCCGAGTACGACATCGCGGACCGGATTGTGGAGTTGTCCGAGGTGGCGGCGCGGCTGGCGCGTGAGGTGGCCGACGAGTTCGAGGGGCGGTTCGTGCTGGGCTCGGTCGGGCCGGGCACGAAGTTGCCGACGTTGGGGCACATCGGGTTCGAGGCGTTGCGCGAGGCGTACCGGGATCAGGTGCGCGGGATGCTGGCCGGCGGGATCGACGCGGTGATCGTGGAGACCTCGCAGGATCTGCTGCAGATGAAGGCGGCGATCACCGGTGCGCACCGGGCGATGGCCGCCGAGGGGCGGACGGTGCCGATCATCGCGCAGGTGGCGGTGGAGACGACCGGCACGATGCTGTTGGGTTCGGAGATCGGTGCGGCGCTGACCGCGTTGGAGTCGTTGGGGATCGACCTGATCGGGTTGAACTGCTCGACCGGTCCGGCGGAGATGTCGGAGCATTTGCGGACGCTGTCGAAGCATTCGCGGATCCCGTTGTCGGTGATGCCGAACGCGGGTTTGCCGATTTTGACCTCGGACGGCGCGGTGTATCCGCTGTCGCCGGAGGAGTTGACCGAGGCGCTGTCGACGTTCGTGACGGAGTTCGGCACGCGGTTGATCGGCGGCTGTTGCGGCACGACCAACGAGCACATTCGGCAGTTGGCCGTGGCGGCGCGGGAGTTGGAGGCGCGGCAGCGGCGGCCCAGGCCGGAGCCGGGTGTGTCCTCGCTCTACCAGTCGGTGCCGTTCCAGCAGGACGCGTCGGTGCTGGTGATCGGTGAGCGCACGAATGCCAACGGCAGCAAGGCTTTCCGGGAGGCGATGCTGGAGGGCCGGTACGAGGACTGCGTGGAGATCGCCCGGGCGCAGACTCGGGACGGCGCGCACCTGCTGGACCTGTGCGTGGATTACGTGGGCCGGGACGGGGCGGTCGACATGGCCGAGTTGGCCGGCCGGCTGGCGACCGCGTCGACGTTGCCGATCATGCTGGACTCGACCGAGCCGGAGGTGATCCAGGCCGGTTTGGAGCGGCTCGGCGGGCGGTGCGCGGTCAACTCGGTGAACTACGAGGACGGTGACGGGCCGGGGTCGCGGTTCCAGCGCACCATGGCGTTGGTGCGTGAGCACGGCGCGTCGGTCGTGGTGATGTGCATCGACGAGGAGGGGCAGGCGCGTACCGCGGAGACGAAGGTGGCGATCGCGTCCCGGATCGTCGACGATCTGGTGCGCGACTGGGGGATGCGGGTCGCCGACATCATCGTGGACTGTCTGACGTTCCCGGTCTCCACCGGTCAGGAGGAGACCCGGCGTGACGCGATCGAGACGATCGAGGCGATCCGCGAGTTGAAGCGCAGGTACCCGGAAGTGCGTACCACGCTTGGGGTTTCGAATGTCTCGTTCGGACTGAACGCGGCGGCGCGGCAGGTGTTGAACTCGGTGTTCCTGCACGAGGCGACGCAGGCCGGGTTGGACACCGCGATCGTGCACGCGTCGAAGATCCTGCCGATGGCGCGGATCGAGGACGAGCCGCGTGCGGTGGCGCTGGACCTGGTCTACGACAGGCGCAGGCCGGCGACCGAGGACAGCGAAGCCTATGACCCGCTGCAGAGGCTGATGGAGCTGTTCGAGGGCGCCACCGTGAAGGGCACCAAGGCCTCCCGTGCGGAGGAGTTGGCGGCGTTGCCGTTGTTCGAGCGGTTGCAGCGGCGGATCGTGGACGGGGAACGCAGCGGGCTGGAAGCGGATTTGGACAGTGCGCTGGAGCAGCGTCCGGCGTTGGAGATCATCAACGACACGCTGCTGTCCGGTATGAAGACCGTGGGCGAGTTGTTCGGCTCGGGGCAGATGCAGTTGCCCTTCGTCTTGCAGAGCGCGGAAGTCATGAAAGCCGCGGTGGCCTATCTGGAGCCGCACATGGACAAGGCCGACGACGCGGGCAAGGGCCGGATCGTGCTGGCCACGGTCAAGGGCGATGTGCACGACATCGGCAAGAACCTGGTGGACATCATCCTGTCCAACAACGGCTACGACGTGGTGAACCTCGGTATCAAGCAGCCGATCACGGCGATCGTGGACGCCGCCGACGAGCATCGCGCCGACGTGATCGGCATGTCCGGGCTGCTGGTGAAGTCGACCGTGATCATGAAGGAGAACCTGGAGGAGTTGAACTCCCGGGGGATGGCCGCGCGGTGGCCGATCCTGTTGGGCGGCGCGGCGCTGACCCGCGCCTATGTGGAGAACGATCTCACCGAGACCTACCTGGGGCAGGTGCGCTACGCCCGCGACGCGTTCGAGGGCCTGCGCCTGATGGACGCGATCATGGCCGCGAAGCGCGGTGAGTCGCCGTTGGTGTCGCCCGAGGACGAGGCGAAGGCGGCCGAGCGCAAGGCACGCCGCGAGCGGTCGCTGCGGATCGCCGAGGCGCGGCGCGCCAAGGAAGAGGTCACCGAGGAAGACGCGCCGGCGCGGTCGAACGTGGCCACCGACGTGCCGCTGCCCGCGCCGCCGTTCTGGGGCAGCCAGGTGGCCAAGGGCGTGCCGATCGCCGACTACGCGTCGATGCTGGACGAGCGCGCCACGTTCCTCGGCCAGTGGGGCTTGCGTGGCTCCAAGGGCGGGTCCGGCCCGTCCTACGAGGAGCTGGTCGAGACCGAGGGCCGGCCGAGGCTGCGGTACTGGATGGACCGGCTCACCACCGACGGCATCCTGCAGCACGCGGCCGTCGTGTACGGCTACTTCCCTTGCGTGGCAACGGACAACGACCTGATTGTGCTCACCGAGCCGCGGCCGGACGCACTCGAGCGCACCCGGTTCACCTTCCCCCGTCAGCGCAAGGACCGCCGGCTGTGCCTGGCCGACTTCTTCCGCCCGCGCGAGCAGGCGATCGAAGCCGGTGAGGTGGACGTGGTCGCGTTCAACCTGGTCACCATGGGCCAACCGATCGCCGACTACGCAAACGACCTGTTCGCCGGCGACAACTACCGCGACTACCTCGAGGTGCACGGGCTCGGCGTGCAGCTCGCCGAGGCGCTGGCCGAATACTGGCACCGCCGCATCCGCACCGAACTGCACTTCGCCAGCGGTGCCGCCGTCGCCGACGAGGACCCCGAGGACATCGAGGCCTTCTTCAAACTCGGCTACCGAGGCGCACGATTCTCCCTCGGCTACGGCGCCTGCCCCAACCTCGAAGACCGCGCCAAGATCGTCGACCTGCTTGAGCCCGAACGCATCGGCGTCAAACTCTCCGAGGAATTCCAACTGCATCCCGAACAATCGACTGACGCGATCGTGATCCATCACCCAGAAGCCAAGTACTTCAACACATAGCGGGGAGATCTCATATGGAACCGTCCACTATGGACGGACTGGCCGCCGTGCTGTGGGACATGGACGGTACGCTGATCGACTCGGAGAAGCTCTGGGACATCCCGCTCTACGAGGTCGCCGAGCACTTCGGCGGCACGCTCACCCCGGAGGGGCGCGCGCTCACCGTGGGGACCACGACGACCACCACCGTGCGGATGATCTTCGAAGACATCGGCCTGGAGTGGACCGCCGAGCGCGAGGCCGAGGCGAAGGCGTTCATCTACCGTCGCATCAAGGAGATCTTCGCCGGCGAGCACGAGTGGCGGCCCGGCGCGGAGAAGGCGCTGCGCATGGTGCGCGAGTCCGGCCTGCCCACCGCGCTGGTCACCAGTACCGAGCGGGAGCTGGCCGAGTTCGCGCTGAACACCATCGGCCGCGAGCACTTCGACGTGACGATCACCGGCGACGACGTGGACGGCAACTACAAGCCGCACCCGGAGCCGTATCTGCGGGCCGCGCGGCTGCTCGGGGTGGACCCGACGCGTGCGGTGGCCGTCGAGGACTCGCCGACCGGGACGGCGTCCGCGGTGGCCGCCGGGTGCACGGTTCTCGTGGTGCCCTGCGACGCGCCGGTCGAGCCGGGGGAGCGGCGAGTGTTCCGTGAGTCACTCGTCGGGCTGGACCTCGCCGACCTCGCCGCGCTGGTCGCCGACCAGGGATGACAGGATCGACGCCGTGAAGACGTTCGACGAGCTGTTCGCCGAGCTCACCGAGCGCGCGCGAAGCAGGCCGGAAGGTTCCGGCACGGTCGCCGCACTCGACGCCGGTGTGCACGCGCAGGGCAAGAAGGTGCTCGAAGAAGCCGGCGAGGTGTGGATCGCCGCCGAGCACGAGTCCGACGAGCATCTGGCGGAGGAGATCTCCCAGCTTCTCTACCGCGTCCAGGTCCTGATGTTGGGCCGCGATATCACCCTCGACGACGTCTACAAATACCTCTAGGAGAGCACCATGCTGCGGGTCGCCGTGCCCAACAAGGGAGCGCTGGCCGGACCGGCCTCGGAGATGCTGACCGAGGCGGGCTACCGGCAGCGGCACGAGCAGCGGGACCTCACGGTGCTCGACCCGGCCAACGACGTCGAGTTCTTCTTCCTGCGCCCCAAGGACATCCCGATCTACGTGGGCTCGGGTGACGTGGACCTCGGCATCTCCGGGCGGGACCTCGCGCAGGACTCCGGCGCGCCGGTGGAGGAGCGGCTCGCGCTCGGGTTCGGCGGCTCGACGTTCCGGTACGCCGCGCCGGCCGGTCGCGAGTGGACGGTGGCCGAGCTGGACGGCAAGCGGCTCGCCACGTCCTACCCACGGCTCGTGGCCGACGACCTGGCGCGGCACGGCGTGTCGGCCGAGGTGATCCGGCTGGACGGTGCGGTGGAGATCTCGGTACAGCTCGGCGTGGCCGACGCGATCGCCGACGTCGTGGGCTCCGGGCGCACACTGCGCCAGCACAACCTGGTTGCGTTCGGCGACGCGATCTGCGAGTCGGAGGCGGTTCTGTTGCACCGCAAGGGATCCGACGATCTGGCGGCCAAGGACCAGATGACAGCGCGGCTGCGCGGTGTGGTGTTCGCGCAGCAGTACATGATGCTGGACTACGACTGCCCGAAGAGCATCCTCGACGACGCGATGGCGATCACGCCGGGCCTCGAGTCGCCCACCGTCGCGCCGCTCGCCGAGCCGACCTGGGCAGCCGTGCGGGCCATGGTGCCGCGCGGCGAGGTGAACCTGATCATGGACCGCCTCGCCGCACTCGGCGCGAAGGCAGTCCTCGCCTCCGACATCCGCTCCTGCCGCCTCTAACCGGGACAAAGTTCACCCGTCCGGCCGTAAGGCCGGAATTGAGCGGGCTAAATCCCGCTTGGTAAGGCGGAATTGAGCGGGCTAAATCCCGCGGGTCACCGCTGCGGGCGGACGAGGAGAGCCTGCGTGGTGCGGCCGAGCGGGCCGTGCACGTCGTGCAGCGTGCTGGTCGCCATGCCGACGCCGTCCGGGCCGAGGATCGTGGTCGCGTCCAGCGCGGTCCACTCGCCGGCCGGCATCCGGTACAGGTGCACGGTCAGGTCGGTGTTGATGAACAGCCACTCACGCGGATCGAGCCGGCTGGACACGCCGCTGGCCGAGTCCGCCACGGTCAGCAGCCGTTGCAGATCGGTCAGCGTCTCGCCCTCGACCAGGTCCACCAGCGGGCGCACCCAGACCGTCGCGTCGCCGGGGATGAACATTCCACTGTGGATTGATCGCCACTCCATGGCCTTCGCGTATCCGCTGTGCCAGTTGTCCGGCATGGGCATCTGCTTGGCCTCGTCCGGGCCGGGGAGCGGCTCCGGCAGCCCGGCGACCACCGCCGTGGTATCCGCCCGGGCGATCCGCCATGCGTTGGCGCGCAAGGCAACCCGGCCTTCGGCGACCAGCTCGGCGACCAGCAGCTCGACCGCGCGACCCGGCCGCTCCACCCGTGCGGACACCTCGACCTCGGCCACCGGCACCCGGCCGAGCACTTCGAACGTGATCCGCCCGAACGTGCCGCCCCCAGCAGTGTCTACTGTGGACGGAAGCCGCTCCAGCTCCCTGGCCAGCAGCGCCGACGGCGGGCCGACGTGCTGGTGATCCGGCGACCACACCGCGGCGGTCAGCTCGGAGGCGGCGTACCGGTTTTCGCCCAGTGGCTGGAAGAACGCCGTCACTGGTCCGACCTGTCCAAAGTGGACTCCTCGGACGCGGCGGGCTCCGGCCAGCCCGGGTACTCCGGCGGCTCGCCGCCGAACGCCGGGCAGCGCTGCTTGTGGTCGCACCAGTCGCAGAAGCGGCCGGGGTTGGCGCGGAAGTCGCCCGTCTTCGCGGCACGCATGATCGCCGTCCAGATCGCGTCCAGCGTGCGCTCGAACCGGCGCAGCTCCGCCTCGTCCGGCGCGTAGCTCAACGACTGCTTGTCGGTCAGGTACATCAGCCGCAGCTGCTTGGGCACCTCACCGCGCAGCCGCCACAGCACCAGCGCGTAGAACTTCATCTGGAACAGGGCCTTGGCCTCGAAGATCTCGCGCGGGGCCGTGCCCGTCTTGTAGTCGACCACGCGGAGCTCGCCGCCCCGGCCGACGTCGAGCCGGTCGACGTAGCCGCGCAGCAGCACGCCGGAGTCCAGCTCGGTCTCCACCAGTTGCTCGCACGCCTCCGGCTCCAGCCGGCGCGGGTCCTCCAGCTCGAAGTAGTTGTCGACCATGCGCGCGACCGACTCCAGCCACCCGTCGAACGGCAGCTCCGCGCCCTCGGCGAACAGCTCGGCCAACTCGGGGCTCTCGGCGCTCAGCTCGTCCCAGACCGGCGCGACCAACTCGTGCGCGCGGTCGGGCACCCGCTCGGCCGCCGGCAGCCCGAACAGCCGCTCCAGCACCGCGTGCACGACCGTTCCTCTGACCTGTGCCTGTGTCGGGATCTCCGGAATCCGGTCAACGGCCCGAAACCGGTACAGCAGCGGGCATTGCTTGAAGTCGCTGGCGCGCGACGGAGAGAGCGCGGGGCGGCGCGGCGGCTTCTCCGGGGCGGTCTCCTGCTCTGCCGGCAGGGTCAGCGGGTCCGACATAACGCTCACACTAGGCCACAGCACCGACACTCTCGGCCTGCGCCGCGCTGTCAGATCACCGCGGTCCCACACGTTGGCGCTTAGGCTCTGGCCGTGCTGAACGCCAGCCGGCCGGGTGCCGTCGACCAGGACGGCGGCTTGCTGCTGTTCCGGTTGCGTGGCGTGCCCGTGCTGCTGGCGCCGTCCTGGTGGATCGGCGCGCTGGTGGTCACGGTCCTGTACGCGCCGCTGGTGTCGCGCCTTCTGCCCGGCGCCAGCGACGGCCTGGCGATCACCTTGTCCGCCGCGTTCGCCTTGCTGCTCGGCGCTTCCGTGCTCGCGCACGAGCTGAGCCACTGCCTGGTGGCACTGCGGCTCGGGCTGCCGGTGCGGCGAGTGCGGCTGTTCCTGCTCGGCGGGCTGACCGAGGTCGCCAGAACGCCGAGGCGGCCGGTGCACGAGGGCCTGGTCGCCGTCGCCGGCCCCGCGGTGTCGGTCGTACTGGCGCTGTTCTCCGGCGGCCTGCTGCTCGTCATGCCGGACGAGAACGCGGTGTGGCTGCTCGTGCTGGAGTGCGGCCTGGCCAACGCGGCGGTCGCCGTGTTCAACCTGCTGCCCGGCCTGCCACTGGACGGCGGACGGATGCTGCGTGCCGGCGTGTGGTCGTTGACCGGCAATCGCAGCAGGGGCACGCACGCCGCGGTGATCGGCGGCTGGGCGGTCGCCGCCGCGCTGGTCATCTGGGCGTTCGCCGGACTGGTCAACGGCAGCGAGGACCGCTGGCTGCGGCTGGGCGTGTGCGCGCTGACCGCGTGGTTCGTGGTCGCCGGAGCCGGTGGCGAGCTGGCCTCCGAGCAGCGGCGCACCTGGCCGGAAGGGCTGGCGCTGCGCGACATCGTGCACCCGGTCCTGCAGTTGCCGGCGGAGAGCCCGGTGGCTGACGCGCTCGCGGCCGCGGCCGGCCGGGGCGTGGTGCTGGTGCGGGCCGACGGTGTGGCGGCCGGCCTGCTCGACGAGGTCGCGGCGCAGCGGCTGGCCGAACGATCACCCCAGGCGCCCGCCGAGCGCGCCGCCGAGCCGATCCGCCCGGAGACCGTGCTGCTGGACTCGGAGCCGGGGGAGGAGATCGCCGAGCGGGTCGCCGAGACGCCCGCGTGGCAGTTCCTCGTGGTCGACGACGAGGGCCGTCCGTCCGGCGTGTTGCGCCGCGAGGACCTGCGCCGCGCCATCCGGGGCCGCTGACACCGCGCGCGGGTGCTGCTGTCAGGATCACTGTTCGTGAGCGCGCGTAGTGGACCGTTCCAGGTCGGAGACCGAGTGCAGCTGACCGACGCCAAGGGCCGGCACTACACGCTGGTGCTCGAGGAGGCCGGCCAGTACCACACGCATCGCGGCGCGATCCTGCACGACGATGTGATCGGCAAACCCGAGGGCTCGGTGGTCACCTCGGCCGGGCAGACCGCCTACCTGGCGATGCGGCCGCTGCTGGCCGACTACGTGCTGTCGATGCCGCGCGGCGCGCAGGTGATCTACCCGAAGGACGCCGCGCAGATCGTCATGTGGGGCGACATCTTCCCGGGCGCGCGCGTGCTGGAGGCCGGCGCCGGCTCGGGCGCGCTGACCTGCTCGCTGCTTCGCGCCGTGGGGGAGAAGGGCAGCGTGACCTCATACGAGATCCGCGCCGACCACCACGAGCACGCCGAGCGGAACGTGGACGCGTTCTTCGGCGAGCGGCCGCCGAACTGGACGCTGCTGCTCGGCGATCTGTCCGAGCACGACGGCGAGGTCGACCGGGTCGTGCTGGACATGCTGGCGCCGTGGGAGGTGCTGCCCACGGTGGCGAAAAGCCTTGTGCCAGGCGGAGTTCTGATGGTCTACGTGGCGACGACGACGCAGCTGTCCAAGGTCACCGAGGCGCTGCGCGAGCAGCAGTGCTGGACCGAGCCGCAGTCATGGGAGACGCTGCTGCGGCCGTGGCACGCGGTCGGGCTGGCGGTCCGGCCGGAGCACCGGATGGTGGCGCACACCGCGTTCCTGATCACCGCGCGCCGGCTGGCCGACGGCGTCACGCCGCCCCGCCCGCAGCGTCGCCCCAGCCGCGGCTAGCTAGTTGGAGTGGACGACGATCCGCCGCCACTTCCCGGGCAGGCCTTCCAGGCGCCGTCCTCCTTCTTGAGGCCGACCCTGGAACCGCTGGACGGCGTGCTGTCCCCACGCTGGTAGTACATCCTGAAGGTGCCGGAGTCGCCTTCGGTCTGCACGTCCTTCACGCTGTAGGTCCTCGGCCGGGTGGCCGGCCTCGGCGTGCGGGTGGCCTCCTTCTGCTGTGCCTCGGTGTACTCCTCCTCGATCTCGGCGTGCCCCTGCTTGCACAGCACGGCCTTGATGTCCTCCAGCTTCACCGAGGTCATCTGATCGGAGTTGTTCACCTGCTCGACGATCTTGGACCAGCGCTGTGCGACCGCTTCCGGGTTGGCGGAGTCGACCGGGCCGGAGGTGCCGCCCGCGCCCTCATCGCCGTTGTCGTCCTTGAGCAGCAGCCACAGGCCGACGCCGCCACCGCCGAGCAGCAGCACGGCGACCACCACGATGGTGACGATCACACCGGTGTTGCTCTTCTGTGGCGGTGGGCCCATGGGCGGATATCCGCCGCCCTGCTGCGGGTAGCCCTGCTGGGGAAACCCGCCCGTCGGTGGCCCGTAACCGGCGCCACCCTGCTGCGGGAAGCCTCCGGACGGCTGCTGTCCGTACTGGCCCGGTTGGCCCTGCTGACCGTATTGGCCTTGCTGCCCATAAGGATCGGGCTGTTGACCGTAGGGACCGGGCTGCTGCGGCGGGTAGGTCATCGTGATCCCCAGGATCCGGGCGCGACAGGATTCGGGTCGCGCGGTGCGCGTCACCCTAGCCGGTGCTTCCTGAGAATTCGGTGCCGGTTCTTTGATCAGCTCGTCGGCGCGCTCGACCCCGTCCGCCGATCGTTGTTGCAGACCTTCCAACCGCCGTCTTCCTTGCGCAGCGGAACGGTCTTGCCCCGGCTGCTCGTGCTGCCCTGGCGGTCGTAGCTCAACCGGAACGTGCCGGTGTCGCCGTTCACCTGGACGTCGCTCGCCCGGTAGGTGTACGGCCGGGTCTCCGGCGTCGGAGGGCGGGTCTGCGCCCGGCGTTCGGCGGTGTCGTACTCCTTGTCGAAGTCGCTCTGGTCGGCCGAGCAGATGATCGCCTTGATCTCGGCACGGGGCACGGCGGTGACGCTGTTGCCGTTCTCCGACGCCTCGTTGATCTTGGCCCACTTCTCCGCGACCGACTTCGGGTCGGACGTGTCGACCGCGCCGGACCCGCCGCCGTCGTCGTCCTTGAGCAGCAGCCACAGACCGACACCGCCGCCGCCGAGCAGCAGCACGGCGACCACCGCGATGGTGACGATCACGCCGGTGTTCCGCTTCTGCGGCGGCGGGCCCATGGGCGGGTATCCGCCGCCCTGCTGCGGGTAACCCTGTTGCGGATAGCCCTGCTGTTGGGGGAACGACCCGCTCGGCGGACCGTACTGACCCTGCTGCCCGTACGGATCGGGTTGTTGACCGTAGGGGCCGGGTTGCTGCGGCGGGTAGGTCATCGTCGTCCCCGGGATCCGGGCGCGCCAGGAGCGGTCGCGCGGTGGGCGTTCACTTTAGCGGCGTGTGTCCTGAAACACCCGTGCCGCCCGACCGGGTGGTCGAGCGGCACGGTGCGATCCTGATGATCAGTAGCTCGGCGTCGGGTACGGATAGCCCGTCGTGTAGCTCGGGTAGCTGTACGACCGCGACGTGTAGGTCGGGTAGCTGTACCGCGAACTACTGCTGCTGCGCGAGCTGCTGGTGCTGGAGCCACCGCTGGACACGCACCACTGCTCGTCCTTCTTGCGCAGCGACAACGTCACCGGCGTATCCCGGCCCTTGAACTTGGCCTTGCCCTTGGCCTTGGCCGAGCTGCCGCTCTCCTCGACGTCGTTGACCTCGGCGTCGGAGTAGTTCTTGACGAGCTGCTCGACGTCGTCCTTGCCCGGAGAGGTGCACAGCAGGCTCTCCAGGGCCGACGCGTCGTCGTCGTTGAACGCCTTCGCGGCGGCCTCGGCGACCGACTTGGCCGAGCTGCGGTCGACGCTGGACGACGAGCCGCTGCTCGGCGACCCGCCGGCATTGGCGTTGTCGTCCTTGTCGTCGCCCTTGGTGAGGAAGAAGATCCCGACGCCGGCGCCGGCGAGCACCAGCACGACGACCGCGATGATCGCGGTCAGCGCGCCGGGGCTCATCTTCTTCGGCGGAGGTCCCATCGGCGGGTATCCACCGCCGGGGCCGCCCTGCTGCGGGAAGCCGCCCGTAGGAGGTCCGTACCCGGGAGCACCCTGCTGCGGGAAGCTTCCGGAGGGCGGCCCGTAGCCGCCCTGGTTGTACGGGTCCTGCGGCCCCGGCTGTTGTGGTGGATAGGTCATGGTTCCCCCCGCTTTCGCGGCTTGGTCGGTTACTCGCCGGACGTGGTGGAACTGCTGCCGCGGGTTGAGCTGCTGCCGCCGCTGGGGGAGGCGCTAAGGCTGGTGACGCACCACCGCTCGCCTTCCTTCTTCAACGTGATCTTGCCCTGACCAGCCTGACCGCGGCGCTTGCCCGAGCCGGTGGCCGTCGCGGCGGTGCCGCCGCTCTTTTCCTCGACCTTCTCGACGCTCAGTTCGGAGTACTGGTCGATGATCGGCTGCAGCTCCGAGTCCGGCGGCGGCTTGCAGATCTGGGCCTTCGCCTTCTCCAGGCTCTTCTCGTTGACCGCGCCGGCGAAGGCCTTCGCGGTGCCCTCCGCGGTCTTGCCGGCGTCGGCGTGGCCGCTGTCACTGCCCTCGTCGCCACCGGAGAGAACGAGGATCAGCGCGACGGCGCCACCGATGACGAGCACACCAACGATCGCCAGGATCCACGGCAGCGGGCTCTTCTTCTGCGGCGGCGGGAAACCGCCACCTGGCGGGTAGCCACCCTGCTGCGGGTAGCCGCCGGGCTGTTGCTGCTGCCCGGCCTGCGGGTACCCACCTTGCTGGGGGTAGCCGCCTGATTGCTGCTGCGGGTAGCCGCCGCCCTGCTGAGGGCCTTGCTGAGGAAAGCCTCCGGACGGCGGGCCATAGCCGCCCTGCTGGCCGTACCCCGGCTGCTGACCGTAAGGGCCGGGCTGCTGCGGCGGTTGCGACATTCACCTTCTCCTTGGATGTGGCGTTTGGGTGCACTACGTATTGCAACCAAGTTCGCCCTGAGAGCCATTTGGCCTACTGCACGGACGCACGGTAGCGGGTGCTCGGTTCCACCTAACACCGGTATGGAGCATTTCACCCGCTAAGTGACTTGTTCGTGTAACGACTCGCCCGTCCCGCCAGAGGAGATGGGCTTCTCTTGTGGGTGATCGCCGGTACCGTGGAGGCAGGGAAGTTCGGGAAGGAGGTGCCGACATGCAGCACGACCGTCCCGGCAGTCGGCCGGAGGAGGATGACGAGCACGGCGCCGGTACCGGCGCGGGCCGTGAGCTCAGCGAGTCCGCGCAGATTCGGTTCCTCGAAGAGGAAGTAGCCCTGCTGCGCCGCAAGCTGACCGATTCGCCCCGGCACGCTCGCGTGCTGGAGCAGCGGCTCGCGGAGGCGACCGAACGGGTTGAGCAGTTGACGGAGCGGAACACCAAGCTCGTCGACACCCTGCGCGAGGCACGAAGCCAACTGCTGGCGTTGCGCGAGGAGGTCGACCGGCTGGCGCAGCCGCCGAGCGGCTACGGCGTGTTCCTCGATCGGTACGAGGACGACACGGTCGACGTGTTCACGGCGGGCCGCAGGATGCGGGTCGCGGTGTCGCCGGCGGTCGAGGGCGAGGAGTTGCGGCGCGGCCAGTCCGTGCGGCTCAACGAGGCGCTGACCGTGGTCGAGGCCGGCACGTTCGAGCGCACCGGCGAGGTGTCGACGCTCCGCGAGCTGCTGGCCGATCCTTTGGCCGCTGTCGACGACAAGCCGAGGCGCGCGCTCGTGGTCGGACACGCCGACGAGGAACGCGTGGTCTGGCTTGCCGATCCGCTCGCCGACGCCACGCTGAAACCGGGTGACTCGCTGCTCGTCGACTCGAAGTCCGGGTACGCGTACGAGCGGGTGCCCAAGGCGGAGGTCGAGGATCTCGTGCTCGAGGAGGTCCCGGACGTCGACTACGAGGACATCGGCGGTCTGTTCCGGCAGATCGAGCAGATCCGCGACGCCGTGGAGTTGCCGTTCCTGCACGCGGACCTGTTCAGCGAGTACCAGTTGCGGCCGCCGAAGGGCGTCCTGCTGTACGGCCCGCCCGGCTGCGGCAAGACGCTGATCGCGAAGGCGGTGGCGAACTCGCTGGCCAAGCAGGTCGCCGCGGCGCGGGACGGGGAGAACGCCAAGGAGGCGAAGTCCTACTTCCTGAACATCAAGGGTCCCGAGCTGCTCAACAAGTTCGTCGGCGAGACCGAGCGGCACATCCGGCTGATCTTCCAGCGGGCGCGCGAGAAGGCGTCCGAGGGCACACCGGTGATCGTGTTCTTCGACGAGATGGACTCGATCTTCCGTACCCGAGGCAGCGGCGTGTCGTCCGACGTGGAGACGACGATCGTGCCGCAGCTGCTCAGTGAGATCGACGGTGTCGAGGGCCTGGAGAACGTCATCGTCATCGGCGCGTCCAACCGCGAGGACATGATCGACCCGGCGATCCTGCGGCCCGGCAGGCTCGACGTGAAGATCAAGATCGAGCGGCCGGACGCGGAGGCGGCGAAGGACATCTTCTCCAAGTACCTCACCAAGTCGCTGCCCATCCACGCCGACGACCTCGCGGAGTTCGGCGGCGACCGGACGACCTGCATCGACGCGATGATCCAGCACACTGTCGAGCGGATGTACGAGGAGAGCGACGACAACAGGTTCCTCGAGGTGACCTACGCCAACGGGGACAAGGAGGTGCTCTACTTCCGCGACTTCAACTCGGGCGCGATGATCCAGAACATCGTGGACCGGGCGAAGAAGGCGGCGATCAAGTCGGTGCTGGAGACCAAGCAGCGAGGCCTGCGGGTGCAGCACCTGCTCGACGCGATCGTCGACGAGTTCGCGGAGAACGAGGACCTGCCGAACACCACCAACCCGGACGACTGGGCACGCATCTCCGGCAAGAAGGGGGAGCGGATCGTCTACATCCGCACCCTCGTCACCGGGAAGAACCAGGAGACCGGCAGGGCGATCGACACGGCCAACAACACCGGCCAGTACCTGTAGCGACAAATGAAGGTGCGCCTCAAGCCGCGGCTTGAGGCGCACCTTCGTCCGTCCGGCTCGGACGGTGCCTCTCGTGTCAGCCGGCCAGGAGGACGCACCACTTCCCGTCGACCTTTTTGAGGCCCATGACGTCCTTTTCTTCCTTGCCGCTCTCGTCCCGCCCGACCAAGTCGGCCTTCGCCTTGTCGCCCTCCTCCTTGACCTCGCCGAGCGTCACAGTGATCTTCAGAGCCTGCAAGCGCTCGTTCGATGCCTTCGGGCTTTCCGGGCAAACCACGCTGTTCAGCTTCTCGGCGTCGCGCTTGTTGTAGCCCTCGATGGCCTGTTCGGCGGTGGCCTTCGCTGAGCCGCCGGCCTCGCCTCCCTTGTCGTCACCGCCGGTGAGCACGATGATCAACACGACCGCGCCGGCGACGACCAGCACGCCGACGATGGACAGGATCCAGGGCAGCGGGCTCTTCTTCTGCGGCGGCGGGAAGCCGCCGCCTGGCGGGAACTGCCCCGGCGGGAACTGTCCCGGCGGAGGACCGAATCCGCCGGGCGGTTGGCCAGGCGGCTGCTGGCCCGCCTGCGGCGGTGGCGGGTAGCCCCCGCCCGGCTGCTGCTGCGGCTGCTGTTGGGGAAAGCCGCCGCTCGGTGGGCCGTAGCCGGGCTGCTGGCCGTATGGACCAGGTTGCTGGGGTGGCTGAGTCATCACGAATCCTCTGCTCGGGTACTCAACGACCCAGGGTAGGCCCGCCGGTGGCGGGCTACCCGGTCGGGCCGACTGTGTCGGCCTCGGCCGGCGCGCGCCACCACGACCGGTCCGCGGAAATGTCCCGGAACGCGTTCGTGGTGCAATGGACCTCACCGCCGCCCTGATGCGCCCAGGCGAAATCCTCGACCCAATGGATTCGCATTCCGTTCACCGCGAGCGCGGATTCCGTCGCTTTTCAGAAAATGTCCGTACCGGCGACGACCGGGCCGTGCGGGTCGGGTGCCGCGTAATCGCGATCGGTCAACGAGATGCCATTCGTGGAATTGGGGGAGAACGCGATCGAGCGCGGGCCCTGGCCGATGTCGACGGCGTGGAACAGCGCCGGTACCCGCACCACCTCGTCGGGCCGCAGGCCGGTCTCAGCCAGCAGGACGGCCACCTGTGCCTCCACACCGCGTGCGGTAATCTCGTTGTCCCGCAACAACTTCCGGTCGCCGAGCGTCTGGCCACGGTCGGCTTGAGTTTGGCGGTGGTGCGCTCGAACAGCCGGGCGGTCGACCGCGAGCCGAGGGTCGGCCACCATGATCGTCCAACCCCTGCGGTTGTCGGCGCGCACCACGTGCACGATTTCGTCGACATGGCCGACGACCAGCCACGATGTGTCCACGGTGACCGGCGGCTGCGCTCCCTGGCTTTCCAGCATGCGCACGAACGACGCGTCCGGACGGCGATTCTCCGCCGATCCATAGAGAATTCGGCCATTCGGAAACCACGGTACGGCGGCACCGACTCGAAGTTTCCGGTCGAGTTCACCAGGTTGACGCCGGCCGGTCCGCTCCCGTTCGCGAACTCCGGTACGACGGCGACGTCCGGCCCCGGAAGTCGCGGAACAACAGCCGCGAGGCGGGCCGCAGGGTGCGCTGCGGCCGACCGTCCGGGCCGGCGAGATCCCAGGCGTTAGTGGAGCGGATCAACACGCGGATGGTGTGCACGCCGTGCCTGGGCGGCATGCTCGCGGTGGCCGGCTCGAACAGGTCCTGCCACCACACGTCACGCCACCAGAACGGCGTTCCAGTCGCGAACGTTGTCTTCGCGCCGGTGGCAGCGGCGCGATCCGCATCCGGTGCGTGCCACTGACCGTCGAGCCGCCGTCGGTGATCGTCAGCGTCACGGCGATCCGGCCGTCCCAGCGGGCGGAGTCGTGCATGATGTCGCGCCCCTCGACGGCCAATTCGACGACGTGCCGCAGCTCGCCTGCGGTCAGGACGTCGCGCCCGAGTGGGATCAGCTCGCCGGCCCGGCGGGCGAAGATCCGCACCGCGTCGCCGTGGTCGACCGACACCGAGCCCACCGCGTGCCGGCTCACTTTCCGTTGTGGGGCAACGAGAACACGGGCGAGGTCACGAAGATCGTGTCACCGGACAGTATCGGCCCTCCTGCCGCCGAGGAGACCGGTGCCGCGGCGGACAGCGGAAGTCCACACAGGACGGTCACGGTGAGCGCTTTGCGTTGACGCACAAGGATTCTCCGCTCTACTCGCGCCGGTCGCGGGCCATCGAGGTCAGCCAGCGGATGCCGTCGCGGACGGTGGGGGAGGAGTCGAGCGGGCGGTCGTTGGTGGCGCGCGAGGGATCGCTGAGCCTGTCCAACACCGAGCCTCGGCTCTGCCGCTCGTCCTGGGCGAACGGGGTGTTGGTGGACAGCGCGCGCAGCCCGACGGTGATCATCTCGCCGACCAGTCCGATGCCGATCGACAGCGTCATCGGACGTGCCTCGTGGTGCATTCCCATTGCCACGGCGAGGAATCCGACACCGGCGTTGCCGACGAGCGAGGTGATCCAGACGACGACGGTCCAGCGGGTGTACCGCTGCCAGAGCACGCCGTCGCGTACGTAGATCTTCGTGGTGGTGCCCCGGAGCGCCCCGAAGGCGAGGCCGACCACTCCGCCGATCACGATCCAGGTGATGTCGATACCGGTGAGGGGCACCTCGCGGAGGCTGTACACGCCCACGCCCAGCAGGACGAGCGGCAGCACGAACACCTCGCGGGCGTACATCGGCTCGCCGAGGAACCGCTTGACGACCACAGTCACCACCGCGACGGCGACAACGATCCACAGCACTGGGCTCAACATCGACTCCTTGGTAGCACGAGCTTGCCAAATCAAGTTAGCACGAGCGTGCTACCAAAGCCAGAAGTCAAATCCTTGCTTTACAGACGGAACCGATTGCTTTGCTTGCGCGTCTCCAGGTGCATGTCTCGAATCGCGAAGACGTTGACCGCCGTGGCCGCGGGCCTGGTGGGCCTGACCCTGCTCGCGCCGCCGGCGGGAGCGGAGCAGCAGGCGCAGGAGTACGCGCCGACCATGCTCGTGCTGGACGCGTCCGGGTCGATGAAACAGGCCGACCCGACGCGCGGCACCAAGATGGAGGCGGCCAAGCACGCGGTGCGCTCGTTCGTGACCGGCGCGCCGAACGAGTCGAAGGTCGGTTTGACCGTGTACGGCACGGGCACCGGCTCGTCGGACGCGGAGAAGGCGGCCGGCTGCCAGGACGTCCGCGTGCTGCGCGGCGCCGACACGATCGACAAGCCGGCGCTGACCGCGGCCGTGGACGGGATCCAGCCCAGCGGGTACACACCGATCGGCACCTCGCTGCGCAAGGCTGCCGAGGCACTGCCCAAGCAGGGGCCGCGCTCGATCGTGCTCGTCTCCGACGGCGAGGACACCTGCGCGCCGCCGGACCCGTGCGAGGTGGCGCGGGAGCTGAACCAACAGGGCGCGAAGATCGTCATGCACGCGATCGGGTTCGGCGTGGACGCGAAGTCACGGTCGCAGCTGACCTGCATCGCGCAGGTCACCGGCGGCACCTACACCGACGCGCGGGACGGCGGGACGCTCGGACGTGTGCTGCCGAGGGTGACCGCGACGGCGTTGCGCAACTACCAGCCGGCCGGGCTGCCGATCACCGGCACGCCGGCGTACTCGACCGCGCCGGTCGCCGCGCCCGGCCAGTACCTGGACACGATCGGCCAGTCCGAGACACGGTTCTACGCCGTGGACGTCCCGCAGGGCGCGACCGCGTACTTCACCGGCACGATGTCCTTTCCCCGGATAACCGGCGTTTCGCGCGCGAGGGACATCAACACCCTCCAACTGCAGGTGTTCGGAGCCGGCGGCGAGGACTGCGGGGTGTTCGAAAACGAGATGGCCACGTCATCGAGCGACGGTGTGGCGCTGACCGCCGCCACGATCTGGAACGGAGCGGCGAAGTCGGGTTCCGGGTGTCGGGGCGGGGGTAGGTACTACTTCGCGCTGAAATGGCACATTGCGTCGGACGGAATGCCGGAGCGGCTGCCGCTCGAACTGTCAGTCGGTGTCGAGCCGGCCGTGGTGGACGCCGGCCCCGCGCCGGTGCTCACCAAGGCCGCGCTCGCCGAGCAGAGCGGCCCGGGCACGCTCGTGACCGGTGGCGGCTCGTTCAACGTCGCCGGCACGCTCGCCGGCAGCGGCCGCTACACCGACACCGTGCGGCCCGGCGAATTCCTGTTCTATCGAGTGCGCCTGGAATGGGGGCAGGGCCTGGCGTACCGGGTGCACTACGGAGACAACGGTCAGCGCGGACCGGGGACGATCTCCAACGTGACCACGGCGCTGTACAACCCGTTCCGGCAGGAGATCGACTCCGACGGCACGGCGTACACCGGATCGTCGGTCGAGCTGCCGAGCAGTGCCGCGGCCGCGCTCGTGCCGGTGCGCTACAAGAACCGGGTCGCCAACGACGCCGACGCGCGCAAGCAGGGAATGGCCGGCTGGTACTACATCGCGGTGAAGGTTGGCCCCACGTCAGCCTCGGGCAACGACGCGCCGGTGCCCGTGCGGATCGACCTCACCGTGTCCGGTAACCGCGAGGAGGGCCCGAGGTACGCGTCGCCGTCCATCGGCGGGGTGTTCGGGGAGAACGCTCCGAAGCAGCCGCAGCAGGCGCCGCTGCCCGCGGTCGGCGCGCAGCAGCCCGCGCCGGCGACTTCGTCGACGGACAACTCGGTCGTGTGGATCATCGTCGCCGCGGCGGCCGGCGCGCTGTTGGTGGCGGGGATCGCCGGCGGGTTGGCGATCCGCCGGCGCAGGAACCGGCAGTCGGCCGACCAGTCGCCGTGGGGCACGTACTGAGCAAGTTAGCAGGATCGTGCTACAAAGTACGGATGCCGAAGATCGTCGACCCGGAAGCCCGCAGGCGTGACGTCGCCGAGGCGGTCTTCCGGGTCGTCGCGCGCGACGGGTTCGCCTCGGCGTCACTGCGCAACGTGGCCGACGAGGCCGGTCTCGCGATCGGCTCGGTGCGGCACTACTGCGGCAGCCACGAGCAACTCATGGCGATCGCCTTCGACGCGCTGAACGACTCGTTCACCGCCCGGTTCATGCCGCACGTCGGCAAGGTCGAGACCACCGAGCCGCGCTCGCCGGAGCGGCAGGCACTGGTCGAGGCGATGCTCGCCGAGTTCCTGCCGCTGGACGAGCAGCGCACCAGGGAGATCGTGGTGTGGCTGGAGTTCTCCATCGCGGCGCGCGGCGACTCCCGGTACCGCCCGTACGTACGCAGGATCTCCTCGGGCATGCGGATGATCGTGCGGCGGATCCTGGACGGCTCACGCGACGCTGGCCAACTCGCCGGCGACATCGACCTCGACGAGGAGACCGACCGGCTGGCCGCGCTCATCGACGGGCTCGCGCTGACCGCGGTCACCACGCCCGAGGCGATCCCGCCGGAACGCACGATGGAGGTCCTGCGCGCCCACCTCGGCACGCTCCTGCGCTAGGTTTGCGCCCGGGAGAGCCACGTTGGACCGGGAGGGTGGCTGTTGCGTCGCAGGAACGTGGTCGCGACCGTGTCGACGATCAGTGTCGCCGTAGTGCCGCTCGTCGCGGGTTGTTCCTTTGGTGACAACAAACTCCGGCGCGCGTCGGACTCGGACGAGCCCGTGGCGGCGGCGAGCCCGTCGACCACGAGCACACCGCCGGTGCCGGCCGCCGCGCCGGTGCGGGTCGCCCCGCCGCCCCGCCTCGACCGGTTCGCGCTGACCGAGGCCGACCTCGCCGGCGAGGGCCTCACCCGGGCAGGGGAGCCCGTGCGGATGATGTTGGCCCGGCTGGACGACTGCGGCGCGCCGCTGGGTGCTGCCCGGGAGTCCTACCGCGCGTCGTGGCGCTACCCGACCGGCGCGACCGTCCTGCAGTACCTCGCGCTGCACCCCGGCGGCGCGGACGCGATCGTGCGGAACACCCGCGGCGCGCTGGCCTGCGGGCGTTTTCGCTTGGGCGGCAACACTTTCCGGGTCGAGACACCGTTCCGATTCCCCGGCGACGACCCGGCCGGCCTGTCCTGGTGCGCGGTCGGCGAGCGCGAGACGACGTGCACCAGCCTGGTCGCCAGGGGCGAGGTGCTCTCCGTGCTGACGGTGTCCGCGCCGGCCGCCGCCCGGGCGCGCGCCGCGCTGATCCGACTCGCGCCGAGAGCCGCCTCGGCACTCGACAGGGTGTGACCGGTGGGCACGTCGTACTACGACAGCCATCACTGGGACTGGAACGGTGCCAAGGAGGACGCGCGACGGCGTGAACGGCTGGCCCGCCTGCCCGAACGGTTCGCCGCACCCGGCCGTGAGGTGCGCCTGAGCGCCTACCGCGACTCCGAACGCGTGGCGTGGCTGCAGATCGCGCCGGACGGGCGGCCACTGGAGACGCGTGGACTCGACCGTCTCCAGTGGACGGACGGCTCGCCGGGGGACGCGCTGGCCGGGCTCGGCGCGCGCGTGATCGCGGAGACGGTGCTGCGGCTGACGATTCCCGCGCCGCACGGTCCGGTACTCGCCGAGGGCACGCTGGGCGGTGATCCGGTCGAGCTCTCGGTGGACCGGTTCGGCCTGGCGAAGGTGATCGGCGCCGCGGCCGAGGAACTGCCGTTGTACGACGCCGCGTTCGCCGCCGACCCGTTCGACTGGGCGCGCCGGCTGCCCCGGCGGATGTCCGGCCTGCGCTGGCGGCGGGTGTCCGAGGGGCCCACACCCGCCGACGAGTCGCTGGTGGACTGGCGGGTCAGCGGCCTGGACGTGCAGGCTCAGCCGTATCCGGCGAGCCCGCCCACGTTTCCGCACGGGCTGCCGGACCACGTGCCGTCCACCGTGGCGGCGCCGGGCCGCGAAGTGCTGATCTCCTTCCACGAAAGGGGATCCACGCGGTGGGAGGTGCACGTCGCCGCCGACGGCCGGGTGCTCGGCGCGGACAACGCCGCCCGGTTCGACCACGAGCCGCGAGGCCGGGACGGCCGGCCGATCCGGTTCGTCGACGCGCCGGAGGACTGGGCGTTCGCGCTGGCGGTGGAGTACGGCCGCAGCGAGTTCTGGGGCCGCGTGCAGGACGTCGTGCGCACCTCGATTCCCGCGCCGGGCGAGTCGATCGCGGCCCGGATCGGCCGTGGCACACCGGAATTCCTCACCCTGGGCGTGTCACCGGAGGGCGCGGTGACACTGCTCGGCGACGCGTCGGCGGCGGTGGGCGAGCGGCTGCGCTGGCCGGCCGAGGTTCCCGGCACCGGGCCGCTGGCCTTCGCCGACGATCCGGTGACCTGGCTACGGTACGCGCACACAGTGCTCGGCGACATCGAGCGGTACCGCCCAGCCTACGACCCGATCCAGGTCACCGTGCGACCGTCCACAGTGGACTGATCACTGCATGCGCAGCCACATGGTGAACCCGATCCGCCCGTCCGGCACGAACGGCCAGTCCGGATCGCCGAGCTTGGACACCAGCTCGGCCAGGGTCAGCCAGCCGCCGCCGGCGATCTCCGACTCCTGGTGCACGATCGGCCCGTCCCAGCGGACCTCGTGCGCGAACATGTGCAGCCGCAGCGGCGGCAGCTCGATCCGCGAAGTGAACAGGCGCCGTGGCGTGACCCCGGTGACGCCGAGTTCCTCGGCAAGCTCGCGCACCGCGCAGTCGGTCGGGTCCTCACCGGCCGCGACCACGCCGCCGGCCCAGCAGTCGTGCATGCCGGGGTAGATGTCCTTGTCGGACGTGCGCTGGTGCACGTAGATCCGCTCACCGTCACCCGAGCGCACCAGCACCGAGCCGCTCGCGTGCCACAAACCCTCGGCACGCATGACATCGCGCGGCCGGGCGTCGACCACGACCCCGGTGGAGTCGTAGATCGCGACCATCTCGCCGCGGGTGTCTGAGGTGCTCACCCGTTCATGGTGCCAGTCCGACCCGTAGGCTTGCCGGCATGCGGAGGATCATGGGAACCGAGGTCGAGTACGGCATCGCCGTGCCCGGCGACGCGACCGCGAACCCGGTACTGACCTCCACACAGGTCGTGCTGGCCTACGCGGCGGCCGCCGACATCCCGCGCGCACGCCGCGCACGCTGGGACTACGAGGTGGAGTCGCCGCTGCGGGACGCCCGGGGATTCGACCTCGGCGCGCCCGGCATGCCACCCACCGACCCCGAGGTCGAGGACCTCGGCGCGGCCAACGTGATCCTCACCAACGGCGCCCGGCTGTACGTCGACCACGCGCACCCGGAGTACTCCGCGCCCGAGGTCACCAACGCGCGCGACGCGGTGATCTGGGACAAGGCGGGGGAGCGGGTGATGGAGCAGGCCGCGATGAAGGCGGCCACCGTACCCGGTCAGCCGAGGCTGCAGCTGTACAAGAACAACGTCGACGGCAAGGGCGCCAGCTACGGCACCCACGAGAACTACCTGATGGCCAGGAACACGCCGTTCACCTCGGTGATCGCCGGCCTGACGCCGTTCTTCACCTCGCGCCAGGTGATCTGCGGATCCGGCCGCGTCGGCATCGGCGTGACCGGCGAGGAGGCCGGCTTCCAGCTCACCCAGCGTGCCGACTACATCGAGGTCGAGGTCGGCCTGGAGACCACGCTCAAGCGCGGGATCATCAACACCCGCGACGAGCCGCACGCCGACGCGGACAAGTACCGCAGGCTGCACGTGATCATCGGCGACGCGAACCTCGCGGAGACCTCCACCTATCTGAAGGTCGGCACCGCCACGCTGGTGCTCGACATGATCGAGTCCGGCACCCGGTTCGACCACCTGAAACTGGCCGACCCGGTGCGCGCGGTGCACGCGATCAGCCACGACCCGACCTTGAAGGCGACCGTCGAGCTGGCCAACGGGCGCAAGTTCACCGGGCTGGACCTGCAGTTCGCCTACCACGAGATGGCCGCCGAGCACCTGGACCGCCACGAGCACGACCGGGTGGACGCCGACGTGCTGCGGGTGTGGGGCGAGATCCTGGACGCGCTGGCCCGCGATCCCGAGGAGTGCGCCGACCGGTTGGACTGGCCGGCCAAGCTGCGCCTGCTGGAGGGTTTCCGGGCGCGCGACGGGCTGGGCTGGTCCTCGCCTCGGCTGCACCTGATCGACCTGCAGTACTCCGACGTGCGGCTGGACAAGGGCCTGTACAACCGGCTGGTGGCGCGTGGCTCGATGAAGCGGCTGGTGTCCGAGGACGAGGTGCTCGCGGCGATCACCACGCCGCCCAGCGACACCCGCGCGTACTTCCGGGGACGGTGCCTGGAGCGGTACCCGAACGCGATCGCGGCCGCTTCGTGGGATTCGGTGATCTTCGATCTGGGCCGCGAGTCGCTGGTTCGGATCCCCACCCTCGAGCCGCTGCGCGGGACGAAAGCGCACGTCGAGGCCTTGATCGAGTCGGCGAATACCGCAGAGGAACTCGTCGACGCGCTCACCGGGGCAACGCGGCGGTAACGACATTGGTCGGTCCCGGTCGGTAATGTTCTCGGTAGAGCCGTACGCGAACGGCGAGTTTGGGAGGCGACATGTCCCAGGAGCAGCAGCAGCGTCAAGGTGGCGGTGACGGCGACGAGGAACTCGAGGAGACCGGCGCGGCAGGGCAGGAGCGCCGGGAGAAGCTCGGCGAGGACGTCGACACGATCCTGGACGAGATCGACGACGTGCTCGAGGAAAATGCGGAGGACTTCGTGCGCGCCTACGTCCAAAAGGGCGGACAGTAAGCCCGCACGTCGGTACGAGCCATAAGCGAAGGAAGCAATGGAGCACACCTCGTCGCGCCCGGAGCCGGGTGCCGCGCTGCCAGCCGCCTACCTGTCGGCCGGCACGTCCTCGTTCACCGACTTCCTGCGCGCGCAGGCGCCCGAACTGCTGCCCGGCAGGCGGAGCGCCGGCGCGCCCGGGACGGTCGACGTGCCGCACGGCACCACGATCGTCGCGATCGTGTACGCCGGCGGCGTGCTGATCGCGGGTGACCGGCGTGCCACGTCCGGCAACCTGATCGCGCAGCGGGACATGGACAAGGTCTACGTGACCGACGACTACTCCGCCGTCGGCGTTGCCGGTACGGCCGGGCTCGCGGTGGAGCTGGTCCGGCTCTACGCGGTCCAACTGCAGCACTACGAGAAGCTGGAGGGGACGTCGCTGTCCCTGGACGGCAAGACGAACCAGCTCGCCACGATGGTGCGCGGAAACCTGGAAACCGCGATGGCCGGGCTCGCCGTGATGCCGATGTTCGTCGGCTACGACACGGACGCGACCGACCCGGCGAAGGCCGGCCGGGTCGTGTCGTTCGATGTGGCCGGCGGGCGCTACGAGGAGCGGGCCGGCTACCACGCGGTCGGCTCCGGCTCGCTGTTCGCCAAGTCCGCGTTGAAGAAGACCTACGACCCGGAGGCCGACGTGAACACCGCCGTGCGGCGTGCGGTCGAGGCGCTCTACGACGCCGCCGACGACGACTCGGCCACCGGCGGCCCGGACGTCGGCCGGCGCATCTACCCCTCGGTGATCACGATCGACGGTGAGCACGGCGCGGTCAAGCTGCCCGACGAGCGCGCCGCCGAGGTCGCCACCGCCGTGGTCGCCGAACGCGGCGACTCACCCCGCGGCTAGCCCGCTTCCCAGTCACGCCAACGTCGAACGCCGAACGTCGAACAAGGAGAGTGCCGCCGTGACGATGCCGCTGTACGCCTCACCCGAGCAGTTGATGCGCGACCGCTCGGAGTACGCCCGCAAGGGCATCTCTCGGGGGCGCAGTGTCGTCGCGCTGAAATACACCGACGGCGTGGTGTTCGTGGCGGAGAACCCGTCGACGACGCTGCACAAGGTGTCGGAGATCTACGACCGGATCGGGTTCGCCGCGGCCGGCCGGTACAGCGAGTACGAGAGCCTGCGCAAGGCCGGCATCCGGCACACCGACCTGCAGGGCTACTCCTACGACCGGCGCGACGTGCACGCCAGGCAGCTCGCCAACCTGTACGCGCAGACGCTGGCGTCGATCTTCACCGAGCAGCTCAAGCCGTTCGAGGTGGAGATCTGCGTCGCCGAGGTGGGGGCCACCGCCGAGCAGGACCAGCTGTTCCGGCTGACCTACGACGGGTCGATCGTGGACGAGCCGAAGTACCTGGTGATGGGCGGCCAGACCGAGCCGATCGCCAACGCGCTCAAGGACGCCTACACCGACGGGCTGGAGCTCGCCGACGCGGTGAGGCTGGCCGTGCAGGTGCTCGCGGCCGGTGTGACCAACGGCGACGGCCCGCCCGGCATCGGCAGGCTCGAGGTGGCCGTGCTGGAGCGGTCCCGCCTCCAGCGCGCGTTCCGCAGGATCAACGGCGCCGCGCTCAAGGAGATGCTGCCGGAGGCGGCCGACGGTGACTCTGGTGACTCCGAAGGCAAGAAGGCCAAGGGGGACAAGGACTCCAAGAAGCCGGTCACCGACGTCGAGCTGCCCGAGCCGGACGAGAACGGCGACAAGGACAGCTAGGCACTGTCCTGCGAGTCCATGGTCGCGGGCTCCGCGCCGAGACTTACAGGACAGCACCTAGCGGGCCGGGTTCACCGGTAGATCGTCAGGGCGGACGGGCGGGAGCGGAACCGGAAGTGTCGCCCCAGCGGGCCTACCTCGCCGTCGGTGGCCACCCGCCGGTTGCCGTCCAGCAGTTCCACGGTCAGCTCGGCCACGTCGAGCTGGCGGTACACGTGGCTGGCGTTCAGCGAGTTGGTCAGCGCGGCGAGTACGAAGCGCGCCCGTGAGTAGGGCAGGTCGGCGCGCAGGTATCGCACGTCGAGCAGGCCGGTGTCCAGTGCCGGCCGTGCGGACGGCGCGAACCCCTTCGGCGCGTAGGTCCCGTTGCCCACGAACACCATCCACACCAGGCGGGCATCGCCGTTGAGCAGGACGCGCAGCGGTCGCGCGTGACGCAGCGTGCGGATGGTGGCGATCACCATGGCCGGCCACTTCGGCAGACGGTCCTCGAGTTTTTCGCGCAGCCGCACCATTTCCGGGTACCCGCCGAGGCTTGCCGTGTTCACGAACCAGCGCTGCGAGTTCGAGTCGCTCGCGTTGATCTCCACCTCGCCGAGGTCGATCCCGACCGCCGAGCCGGCCTCCGTCGCGAGGTCGGCATCACGCATCGAGCGCACCCCGACGTCACGCGCGAAGTGGTTCAGCGTGCCGGCCGGGATCAGCGCGAGCGGCAGTCCGGTCTCGGCGGCGACAGACGCCACGGCGGCGACCGTGCCGTCCCCGCCGGCCACGCCGAGCGCCTTCACCCGCCCGGCCCGCCGCTCGATCTCCTTGCGGAGCTGCTCCTGGATGTCGTTGCCGTTCGGGTACAGGAAGGTGGCCGACGGCCAGGCGATCCGCGCGAGGTCCACCGGGTCGAAGTTGCGGTCGCCGGAGCCGGGGTTCACCAGCACGAGCATGTCCACGCCGTCCACCATCACCGGCGCGTCGGCGCGGTGGGCCGTCTGGGCGGGCACGTCCGGGTGCAGCGGCCACCAGTGCCGGGTGGCCAGCGCCGCCGTCACGCCGATCGCGGTGCCGGCGGCCACGTCGGAAGGCCAGTGCACGCCGGTGTGCACTCGCGAGTAGGCGACGGCGGCGGCCAGCGGTGCCACGGTCGCGCCGAGCACCGGGTGCTCCATCGCCACTGCCGTGGAGAACGCGGCGGCCGAGGCGGCGTGCCCGGACGGGAACGACGAGGAGGTCGGCCGTTTGCTGAGCCTGCGGTGCATCGGGACCAACTCGGCGGCGGGGCGTCGGCGGGGGAACAGCCGCTTGCCGATCAGGTTGGCCGACGCGCTGGCGCCGGCGATCGCGGCGACGCCACGGAACGCGGCACGGCGGCCGCGGCGGTTGCCGGAGGCGAGAATCGTGGCCACGCTGAACCACAGCACACCGTGGTTGGCCGACCTGGTGAGCCGCTTGAGCCGGTAGTCCAGCTTGGTCTCCGGCAGCGCTCCGAGCCTGCGCACCAGCGACTGGTCGAATCGGTTGACCTTGCGCGCGGAGCGCCGCACTCGTCTGATCACCACACCCGCACGTTAGTCACGCGGCGACCCGGCTGCCGATTTGGGAGCTGACCGTCCACAATGGACACACCTTCGACCGGCTCTTTTACGTTGCGCGGACGGTACGCGACGAAGCTCACAGAACGGCCGCGAACTTCAGGTGACCCTCAGGTTAATCACTCTCGGCACGGTAACGAACTGGCCCACCCCCCGAACGGCGCACGGTCACTAGCCCGAATACGGCCTAGGCTGTGAGGATGCAGCGGCGGATCTTCGGAATCGAGACCGAGTTCGGCGTGACCTGTACGTTCCACGGTCAGCGCCGGCTGAGTCCTGATGAGGTAGCGCGCTACCTCTTTCGGCGGGTGGTCTCCTGGGGCCGTTCGTCGAACGTGTTCCTGCGCAACGGTTCTCGGCTGTACCTGGACGTCGGGTCACACCCCGAGTACGCCACGGCCGAGTGCGACGACCTGGTGCAGCTCGTGACGCACGACAAGGCGGGCGAGCGCATCCTCGAGGACCTGCTCGTCGACGCCGAGCGGCGGCTGGCCGACGAGGGCATCGGCGGCGACATCTTCCTGTTCAAGAACAACACCGACTCGGCTGGCAACTCCTACGGCTGCCACGAGAACTACCTGGTCACACGGGCCGGGGAGTTCTCCAGGATCGCCGACGTGCTGCTGCCGTTCCTGGTCACCCGGCAGCTGATCTGCGGCGCCGGCAAGGTGCTGCAGACCCCGCGCGGCGCGGTGTACTGCCTGTCCCAGCGTGCCGAGCACATCTGGGAGGGCGTGTCCTCGGCGACCACCCGCTCGCGGCCGATCATCAACACGCGCGACGAGCCGCACGCCGACGCCGAGCGCTACCGGCGGCTGCACGTGATCGTCGGCGACTCGAACATGGCGGAGCCGACCACGCTGCTCAAGGTGGGTACGGCCAACCTCGTGCTGGAGATGATCGAGGAGGGCGTGCAGTTCCGGGACTTCAGCCTGGACAACCCGATCCGTGCGATCCGCGAGATCAGCCACGACCTGACCGGGCGCAAGCCGGTGCGGCTGGCCGGCGGGCGCGAGGCGTCCGCGCTGGACATTCAGCGTGAGTACTACGAGCGGGCGCTCGAGCACGTGGCCCGCCGGTCGCCGGACCCGGTGGCGGAGCGCGTGATGGAGCTGTGGGGCCGCACCCTGGACGCGGTCGAGCACCAGCAGCTGGACAAGATCGACCGCGAGATCGACTGGGCGATCAAGCTGCGGCTGGTGAACCGCTACCGGCGCAAGCACGACATGGACCTGTCCAGCCCGCGCATCGCGCAGCTCGACCTGGCGTACCACGACATCAGACGCGGGCGCGGCGTGTTCGACCTGCTGCAACGCAAGGACCTGGTGCAACGGGTGACCGAGGACCCCGAGATCGAGGCCGCCAAGGACACGCCGCCGCAGACCACCCGCGCGAAACTGCGCGGTGACTTCATCGCGGCCGCACAGGAGGCCGGGCGCGACTTCACGGTCGACTGGGTGCACCTCAAGCTGAACGACCAGGCGCAGCGCACCGTGCTGTGCAAGGACCCGTTCCGCGCCGTCGACGAGCGAGTCGAGCGCCTGATCGCCTCGCTGTAGATCAAAACCTGACGTCTACCGTGACCCTGTGTCGAACCTGAGCCTGACCGTGGTGATCACCCGTAAGGATGACCGCTACGTGGCGCAGTGTCTGGAGGTCGACGTGTCGAGCTTCGGCGACACGCACGACGAGGCACCCGCCATGATCACAGAGGCGCTGCAGCTGTGGTTCGAGGAAGAACCGGTCCTGGACCACCTGCCGCGTCCGGTCGTGACGACGGTGGACGTCAACATTCCGGGTTACTCAGCGAGCCAGTAGGGATCGACGATCTCCTGGCCGTAGCCGTGCTCGTGCTCCTCGAACGCGGGCCGGCGGCGGCCGGGTACCCGAACGTTGATCCGCTTGAGCCACCGGTCGGTGCCGTCGTACCGCGCCGTGAACGGCTGGCGACCGTGCACGACCGCGTCGTTGTCCATCACCAGCACGTCGCCGGGTTCGAGCGTGATCGAGTTGCCCACCCGGCGCAGTTCCTCGCCGAGCCGCAGGTACGCCACGCGGTACCGCCGGCCGGCGCGCTCCAGCGGCGTGTGCGCCGGATCGAAACGCAGGCAGACACCGTCCTCGCGCTCCCAGAGCGTCGGGACGGGTGGACTGTCGTCGTCGTAGGAGGACGAGTCGCCGTAGGAGTCGTCGGGCAGGATCGGCACGGTCGGCGTGGCGAGCAAGGCCCGGTCCGCGGCGTCCAACCGGGTGCGACGCACCGAGGCCACATGAGTGCTGACGCCGCCGCGGTTGCGCATGCAGGCGAGCATCAGCAGGTGCGCGCGGCGCGGGTGGAACGCGCCCTCGCAGTGTGGGCTGAGCTGCACGGCGCTGCTCATGCCGGTCTGCGCCAACTCCTGATCGGCGGACGGCACGAGGTTGTGCACGAGTTTGCCGTCCTGCTGGCCGGCCCAGCCGAACGGGCGGCCCATCGCCGAGGCGAGCAACATCATCATGATGTCCCACGACGCGGTGCGCACCGGTGACACATCCGACCAGTGCGGGGGAGTGCGGCCGATCCGTGTGTCGTCGACGGGCAGGCCGCGCAGGACGAACAGGCCCAGTTCCGGGTCGGGAGGGCTGAGCAACTCACGCACCGACGCGCCGATCTTGGCGGTCAGCTCGGGAGCGCGGCGGACCAGCTCGGGGTGAGCCGCGGTGCCGTACTCCAGGGCGAGGCGCTCGGTCAGATCGCTCAGCGTGCCAGCGGGTCCGGCGTCCAGCAGCCGGATCGGACCGGGTGACGAGGACATGCGGAAACGCTAACCTCGCGCATTAGGTTAGGCAACCCTTACTGACTGTCGGTCGGGTCACTAGAGCATCTGTGGCAGATGCACGACGAGGAACGCCTGGAGTTCGCCGACCAACCCGCCGAGGATCGCGCCCACCGCGATCGCGGTCTTCTCGTCCTCCTTGAACGCCGGCCGCAGGATCTGGATGAACTGCGTCGGCGTCAGCTCGCGCATCTTCTCCCGGATCGTGGACTTGATGTCCAACGCCTTCTCGGTGTACTCGAACATGCTCTCTGCCGCGTCCGGAGCGGTCTCGATCACCTTGGTGACCGCGGCCTGCTTCATCTCCCGGTAGCGCCGCCCGCCGACCGCGAGCACCACGAGCGGCTTGGCGATCCCGGCCTGCCGGTCGATCGTGCGCTGAACTTCCTTCTGTACCAACGCGATCAGCCGATCCGACTTCGGCCCGGTGAGCATGCCCTCGAACAGGTTGCGCGGGGTCAGGATCTCCTTGGCGATCAACTCGCCGTACACCGAGGCGACCTCGTGCTGCCGGCGCAGGAACAGCCCGTGCACCTTGAGACCGAGGAACCGGCGCGGCTCGTTCGGCACGAACAGCATGTTCAGCGCCACGTAGTCGGTGATCCAGCCGGTGGCGAATCCGAAGATCGGCATCACCAGCGCGTTGTGCGTGAGGGCCCACACGCACATCTGCACCAGCCCGATGATCGACCCGAAGTAGATGCCGGACCGCACCAGGAACTTGATCTCCGGCGTCGCGATGTCCTTGATCAGCCGGTTGACCAGGTCCTTGTCCCTGGACAGGTTCGACACCACCATGTGCCGCACGTCCACGACCGAGTGGATGTCCTTGCGGATCTCCTCGGCGAGCTGTCGCAGCACCCTCGGCGCCTCGGCCTGCGCCCGCCTGATCAACAGCCGCTTGGCCTGGTCGGGGAGCGTTTCCCAGAGGCCGGGCTGGTACTCGACGAGCAGGCTTTCGGCCAGCTCCGCGATCGTGTCGTTCATCGGCCCGCGCATCTCCCGCGCGAGGTCGTCCGGGTCGATCCTGCCCATCACCTCCTGCAGGTCGACCAGATTGTTGGTGATCATGTCGTAGGCGATCGAGGCCATTTTCGGTGCGCGCCTGGGCAACATGCCCTGCCAGCCGAGGTACGGCGGGATTCCCTTGAACTCCAAGGGTTTGAACATCATCTGCACGGCGAGCAACTTGGTCACGTAGCCGATCACCGCGGCCATGACGGGCATGGAGAGGTAGATCCACCAGTTCGCCTGGAAGTCGGCGACGATCTCCGACCAGCTCACCCCGCCCCTTCCGCCGTGCGTGCCGGCCGATCATGTCACGGCGTCAGATCCGTCCTGACCTGGCCCGATTCGCCCATCGGGTAGGACAGATGCTGGTGGATCATGAGCCACCGGCCGTCCCGGCGCTGGAACACGCGAGTGCCGCGCGACCAGGTCGTGACCGACTCGCCGTCGTGGACGCGAACCCGGTCGAACCCCCACGACACGGCGAGGTCGTCGCGCACCAGCACGGTGAGATCGGGTGTGTCGAAGTCCACGCCGGGCCCGGAGTCGAGCCCGCGCGCGCAGACCTCGCGGACGTCGTCCACGCCGACGTAGGCCAGCGGCCCGCCGTGCTCGTAGCTGACCACGTCGTCGGCGATGTGCGACATCAGCCCGTCGAGGTCCTTGTCCGCCGTCGTGCGCGACCAGTCCTCGTGCACCGCGCGCACCTCCCGTTCGGCCACCGCGAAATCGGCTGACAGGTCCGCGAACGAGTGGTGCTCGTGCGCCACCACCCAGCGCCCGTTCTCTTTGCGCAGGCCCAGGGTCAGCCGCAGCCGCTGCTGGGGGATCGCGGTGAGTTCCTCCGGTGTCCCGCAGCGCAGCAGCGCGTGCGCGAACGCCACGTCCTCGCCCGCCGTCACGTCCAGCTCGACGATCTCGAAGCTCGCCCCGGCGGCCTGCCACTCGAAGAAGCCCGGCCAGGTGGCGCGGTAGTCGTCGATGCCGCGCACGCCGTCGTGCGGTGGCGGCACGTCGAACATCACGATGTCCTCGGCGTGGTCGGCGAGCACGCCGGCCATGTCGCCGGTGTGCACCGCGCTCGTCCAACGTTCGATCAGGTCCCGGATCCGCTGCTCGTCCGACATCGGCTCGTCCTCTCTCGAAGGGTGTCAGTCGAGAAGAAGACTCGCGCCGCCGCGGGAATTCATCATGACTCCGGGGGAGTCGGCTGGGTCTGCCGTGCGGCGGCGTGGATCGCGCCCAGTGTCACCGCCACCGACGGCCTGCGCACGCTCGCGGTGCGGGTGACCGCGTACACCTCGCGGGCGATCGTGCGGCCGGGCAGCCGGCGCACCGCGACACCCTGGTCGCCGGCCGCGAGGGTGAGTGCGGGTACGGCGGTGATCCCGATGCCTCGGGCGACCAGGCTGAGGATCGTGTGCAGGCCCTCGAACTCCCACGGCACCGGGCGCGCGCCGCCGACCGTGTCCAGCAGCCGCTCGACCGCTCGCCGGGACGGCTCGCCCGCTGGTGCTGCCATCCACGGCTGATCGCGGAGTTCCTGCAGGTCGACCGGCACGGTCGGGTCGGCCATCGCGTGCCCCTCGGGCAACGCGAGCACGACCGGGTCACGCCGCAGGTGGAAGAACTTGAGGGTGGACGGCGCCTGCTCGGGTGCCTTGCCGGTCCAGTCGTCGATCAGCGCGATGTCCACCTCGCCGCTCTGCACCTGGCGCAGGCCCTCGCCGGGCCGGGTCTGCCGGAGCACGAAGGTGAGGCCGGGGTGGTCGCCGAGACTGCGCGCCAGCGCGGGTGCGAAGGCGACGGCCGCGGTGGGGAAGCCGGTCACCACGACCCGCCCGGTCGGCGCGTTCTCCTGCGCGGACAGGTCCGCCTCGGCGGCTTCGACCAGCGTGAGGATCTCCTCCGAGCGCTCGGCGAGCCGGCGGCCGGCGTCGGTCAGCTCGGCGCTGCGGGCGGTGCGGTCCAGCAGCGCGACGCCCACCTCGCGTTCGAGCGCGGCGAGCTGTTGGGAGACGGCGGACGGCGTGTAGCCGAGTGACGATGCGGTCGCGGCGATGCTGCCTCGGCGTACGAATTCGGTCAACAATCTGAGACGGCGTAACTCCAGCATCAGTTTTCCTTACGGTCGCCATCGGCGAGACTCGCTTGCAATGATGCTAGCTCTGAGCAAGCATGGAAAGTGATCCGGCCGGGTCACGGAGATTCGGGGATTTCCGTCGTTGTGTCAGCCGCCCGTCTCTCGTCGTGTCCTGGAGCCTTGATGCCTGCCCTGAACCCGTCCGCCACCTGGTCGATGTCCGACCCGCGCCCCGTTCCGCTGTCGCCGACGTTGGCCGTGAACGAAGCACTCGTCCGCAAGAGACGGGAAGGGATGCGGGTCCTGCCGCTCGGTTTCGGTGAGGCGGGAATACCCATCCACCCAGCGCTGACCAGCGAACTCGCGGCCGCCGCCGGCCGTGGTGGCTACGGCCCGGTGGCCGGGTCCGGCGAACTGCGCGAGGCGGCCGCCGGCTACTGGTGCCGCCGCGGCCTGCCGACCGACCCCGACTTCCTCGTCGCCGGCCCGGGGAGCAAGCCTCTTCTCTACGCGTTGCTGATGGCCGTCGGCGGAGACGTCGCCGTCGCATCACCCAGTTGGGTGAGCTACGCGGCGCAGGCCTCGCTCGTCGGCGTGGAGCCGATCCGGATCCCGACCGTGCCCGGCGAGGGCGGCGTGCCCGACCCGGAGTTGCTGGCCGAGGCGGCCACCGCGGCGAAGGCCGCCGGGCGCGCGATCCGGACCGTGATCGTCACGCTGCCGGACAACCCGACCGGCACGCTCGCCTCCGAGGACACCGTGCGCCGCCTGTGCACGGTCGCCAAGGAGCACGACCTGCTGATCATCTCCGACGAGATCTACCGCGACCTGGTGCACGACCCGTCGCGGCCGGTGCCCAGCCCGGCGCGGTGGGCGCCCGAGCGGACCGTGGTGACCACCGCGCTGAGCAAGCACCTCGCGGCCGGCGGCTGGCGCATCGGTGTCGCGCGGCTGCCGGACGGACCGTGTGGGTCGGCGCTGCTGTCCAGCGTGCGGGGGATCGCGAGCGAGATCTGGTCCAGCCCGCCCGCGCCGATGCAGCACGCGGCGGCGTTCGCCTTCGGTGAGCCGCCCGAGTTGCTGGAACGGGTGGACGCGAGCCGGGCGCTGCACGCGACGATCGTGAACGCGGTGGCCGACCGGTTCGAGGCGGCCGGCGCACGGGTGGTGCGGCCGGAGGCGGGGTTCTACACCTATCCGGACTTCGAGCCGATGCGGGAGAACCTGCGTGCGGCGCACGGAATCGAGACGGGCGCCGAGCTGACCGGCATGCTGCTCGAGCGGCACGGGCTGGGCGTGCTCCCGGCCAGCGCGTTCGGCGAGCCGGACGAGGCGCTGCGCATGCGGGTGGCGCCGAGCCTGATGTACGGGGAGAACGACACGCAGCGGCTCGCCGCGCTGGGTGCCGATGACCCGACCGAACTTCCCTGGATCGCCGACTCGCTCGATCGGCTGTCGGAGATCCTCGACGACGTGCTCGTGCCGGTGTGTGAACCGGTGCCGGCGCGAGCGGTGGCCTAGCTTTCCGCACCCGAGAAGGCCCGTCAGTCCTCGGGGGACTGACGGGCTTTTTCATGTTGTCACCCTACCCCCCTAGGGTATACAGTCGGCAGTGGTTCGACCGACGAGGAGGCGCGATGCGGGGTTACAGCGGCGACAAGGACGACTTCCTGAAACGGCTGCGGCGGATCGAGGGGCAGATCCGAGGGCTGCAGCGGATGGTCGAGAACGACGAGTACTGCATCGACATCCTGACCCAGGTGTCCGCCGCGACCAAGGCGCTGCAGTCGGTGTCGCTCGGCCTGCTCGACGAGCACCTCAAGCACTGCGTGCACGAGGCGATCGTGGAGGGCGCCGACGCCGAGGAGAAGATCCGCGAGGCCAGTGACGCGATCGCGCGTCTCGTCCGTTCCTGACAGAAATCGTTGCGACACAAGGAGAACAGCAATGGCTGAAACCACCTACGGGGCCACCTACACCGTCACCGGCATGACCTGCGGGCACTGCGTGAGCGCGGTGACCGAGGAGGTCGGCAAGATCGGCGGTGTGTCCACTGTGGACGTCGACCTGCCTACGGGCGCGGTCACCGTGACCAGTAGCGCGCCCCTCGCCGACGACGCCGTGCGCGCCGCCGTCGACGAGGCGGGCTACACCCTGGCGAGCTGATCATGCGAACCGCGGTGAAGCTGTCCGCCTTCGGCGCGGCGCTGGCCCTGATCGGAGGAGGCGGCTGGGCCGTCGGGTCCGCCGTCGGGCCGGTCGCCGAGGAACAGCCGGTGGCCGCCGAGCACGGGCACGGCGGTGTGCCGCCCGCACCCGGTGCGACACCGGCTGCCGAGACGCTGCCCACGGGTCTCGCCTCGACCCGCGGCGGCTACACGTTCACGCCGGTGCAGACCACGCTGGCGGCCGGCCCGGCGGTCGAGTTCAGCTTCCGGATCACCGGGCCGGACGGGCGACCGGTCACCGCGTTCGACCTCAACCACGAGAAGCGGATGCACCTCATCGTGGTGCGCCGCGACACCTCCGGCTACCAGCACGTGCACCCGAAGATGGCGCCGGACGGCACCTGGACGGCATGGCTGGACCTGCCGCGGGCCGGCAGCTACCGCGCGTTCGCCGACTTCGTGCCCACCGGGGGAGCGCCGGCCACCCTCGGTATGGACCTCGTGGTGCCCGGCGATCTGCGGCCGGTGAGCTACCCGCAATCCCGGGTCGCCGAGGTGAACGGCTACACCGTGCGACTGGACGGCGATCTGGTGCCGGGTCGGTCTTCCAAAGCGACTCTGCACGTCAGCAGGGCCGGCGTGCCGGTCACCGACCTGCGGCCGTACCTGGGCGCCTACGGCCACCTGGTGGCGCTGCGCGTCGGCGACCTCGCCTACCTGCACGTCCACCCGGACGGCGAGCCCGGTGACGGGAAGACGCCGCCCGGCCCCACCGTGGCGTTCGACGTGGAGGTGCCGTCGGCCGGCGAGTACCGCCTGTTCCTGGAGTTCGAGCACGCCCACCAGGTGCACACGGCCGAATTCACGGTGGCGACAGGCGGAGCGGTGTCCCAGACCACTCCGCCCGCACCCACCCAGCCGGCGCCGACCCAGGGCGGGCACACTCACGCACCAGGTGAAGGGCACGGCTGATGACCTCCATCGAGCTCGACATCGGCGGGATGACCTGCGCGTCCTGCGCCATGCGCGTCGAGAAGAAGCTGAACAAGCTGGACGGCGTCACCGCGACGGTGAACTACGCGACCGAGAAGGCGAAGGTCTCCTTCGGCAACCCGGTCACGGTCGAGCAGCTCGTCGCGCAGGTCGAGGCGGCCGGCTACGCCGCATCGCCGCCCGCGCGCACCGAGGAGATCGAGCCGAACGATCCGACCCGGTCGCTGCGGCACCGGCTGATCGGCGCCGCGGTGCTGTCCGTCCCGGTGATCGCGATGTCGATGGTGCCGGCGCTGCAGTTCACCTACTGGCAGTGGATCTCGCTGACGCTCGCCGCGCCGGTCGTGGTGTGGGGCGCGTGGCCGTTCCACAAGGCGACCTGGGCGAACCTGCGGCACGGCGCGGCCACCATGGACACGCTGATCACGGTCGGCACGCTGGCCGCGTTCCTGTGGTCGCTCTACGCGCTGCTCTGGGGCACGGCCGGCACACCCGGCATGACGCACCCATTCGAGCTGACCGTGGAGCGCTCGGCCGGCAACGGTAACCTGTACCTCGAGGTCGCCGCCGGTGTCACCACGTTCATCCTGGCCGGCCGGTACTTCGAGGCACGGTCCAAGCGCCGCGCCGGTGCGGCGTTGCGTGCGCTGCTTTCCTTGGGCGCCAAGGATGTCGCCGTGCTGCGCGACGGCATCGAGCAGCGTGTCCCGGTGGAGCAACTGGTCGTCGGCGACGAATTCGTGGTACGACCTGGCGAGAAGATCGCCACCGACGGGACCGTGATCGACGGCAGTTCGGCGGTCGACGCCAGCATGCTCACCGGCGAGTCGGTCCCGGTCGAGGTCGCCACGGGTGACACGGTGGTCGGTGGCACTGTGAACGCGGGCGGGCGGCTCGTGGTGCGCGCGTCCCGGATCGGCGCGGACACACAGCTCGCGAAGATGGCCGAACTGGTCGAGCAGGCGCAGACCGGCAAGGCCGAGGTGCAGCGGCTCGCGGACCGGATCTCCGGTGTCTTCGTGCCGATCGTGATCGCGCTTTCCGTTGGCACGCTTGGGTTCTGGCTGGGTACCGGTGATTCGACAGCGACCGCGTTCACCGCCGCCGTGGCCGTGCTGATCATCGCCTGCCCGTGTGCGCTGGGCCTCGCCACCCCGACGGCGCTGCTCGTCGGCACCGGCCGCGGCGCCCAGTTGGGCATCCTGATCAAGGGCCCGGAGATGCTCGAGTCCACCCGCAAGATCGACACGATCGTGCTGGACAAGACCGGCACGGTCACCACCGGCGTGATGTCGATGGTCGGCGTGCACACCGCCGACGGCGTGGAGGACGACGAGGCGCTGCGGCTCGCCGGCGCGGTGGAGCACGCGTCCGAGCACCCGATCGCCCGGGCCATCGCCGAGGGCGCCCGGGAGCGGGTGGGCGACCTGCCGCCGGTGGATGCCTTCGCGAATGTGGAGGGCCTCGGCGTGCGGGGCACGGTCGACGGCCGCGCGGTGGTCGTCGGGCGGGCCGCGCTGTTCGACGCGGAGCTGCCCGACGAGCTGGCC
The DNA here is from genome assembly GCF_004216555.1 of Herbihabitans rhizosphaerae. GTDB lineage: Bacteria > Actinomycetota > Actinomycetes > Mycobacteriales > Pseudonocardiaceae > Herbihabitans > Herbihabitans rhizosphaerae. The sequence continues at coordinate 476,142 of NZ_SGWQ01000002.1, forward strand.
GCCAGGAAGGCCGACGCGGAGAAACTGGGCCGCACCGCCGTTCTGGTCGGCTGGGACGACACAGTGCGCGCACTGCTCGTGGTCGCCGACACCGTCAAGCCGACCTCCGCCGAGGCGATTCGCCGGATGCGCGACCTCGGCCTCACCCCGGTGTTGCTCACCGGCGACAACGAGGCGGTGGCCCGTGCGGTGGCCGCCGAGGTGGGCATCGACGAGGTGATCGCCGAGGTGCTTCCGGCCGACAAGGTGGACGTGGTGAAGCGCCTGCAGGCCGATGGCAAGGTCGTCGCGATGGTCGGTGACGGCGTCAACGACGCGGCCGCGCTGGCCACCGCGGACCTCGGCCTGGCCATGGGCACCGGCACCGATGTCGCGATCGAGGCGAGCGACCTGACGCTGGTGCGCGGCGATCTGCGCGCGGCGGTCGACGCGATCAGACTCTCGCGCCGCACGCTGCGCACGATCAAGGGCAACCTGTTCTGGGCGTTCGCCTACAACGTGGCGGCGATCCCGCTGGCCGCTGCCGGCCTGCTGAACCCGATGCTCGCCGGTGCCGCGATGGCGTTCAGCTCCGTGTTCGTGGTGACGAACAGCTTGCGGCTACGCGGTTTCCGGGCGATCTAGCGGGCTCCGGCGATCACCTTCGCGGCGTTCGCCATCCCGGCGGCGTTCGGGTGCAACGGCGCTGCCGGGTTGCCTGGGAGCAGCGGCTCGTAGAACCGCTTGTTCGGCGGCGCGCACACCGTGTGGTCCACAGTGGACGGTTCGAGGTCGACGAAGGTGACTCCGGCGCTCGTGGCGACTGCCTCCAGCGCGTCGTTCATCTTGCTGATCGACGCCTGGATGTAGTCGGAATCCCGCGCCCACATCGGGATCTGCGTCGGGCAGCCGCCCTTGGGCAGGTAGGTGCCGTAGCCGACGATGTAGATCTCCGCGTTCGGCGCGTTGCGCTTGGCCTCGGCGAACGCGTTCGTCCACACCGGACGGAGGCTCTCGATCTTCTCGGCGAGCTGATCGCGACCGCCCGAGGTCATGCGGTCCGCGCAGGAGAACCCGATCGGCTCGGGGAACAGGTTGAGGCAACCGAGCGCGGCCTGCACCAGGCCAACGTCGTTGCCGCCGATCGTGATCGTGACGATGTCGGTGTTCTGGTTCAGCACGTTGTACTGCTTGGCCAGATCAGGCGTGACCGCACCGCTGCACGACACGTCGGTGAGCGTCGCACCGAGCGACTCGGCCAGCACGTGCGGGTAGTTGGCCAGCGAGCGCGCGCAGAACGGGTCGCTCCAGTCGATCGGCGGGACCAGCGGGCCGGCCGCGGCCGAGTCGCCGAGCGCGGCGTATCGGGCGGGTTCGGCCGACGCGTTGTCGGCGAACGCCTGCGCGGTGATCACCCCGGTGGCGAGCACGGCCGCCGCCAGTCCGCTTGCCCAACGTCGTGCTCGCCGCATCGTGCCGCTCCTCGTGGTCGCCGTTGCCGAATTCCTTTCATCATGGCGGGTGAGACCGGCGTCACGGCTGGGACAGATTCCAGAGTCGTCTTACCCGGGTTGTGACGGGTTCCAGTACGTATGGCCGTTCGTCACAAGAACGGGTATGAATCCGGACATGCGGCGGAGCGACTTGTGACCGGTTCCAGGAAGGCTGGCATCTCGGCGGAGGCATACCAGCGGCTGATCGCCAACCTGCCCACGCTCACCGGCGCGGTGGTGCGCCGGCTGGCCGGCGGTTTGCCGTTCTACCGCGAGCTGCCGCCCGAGGAACTGGCCGGCGACATCGTGCGCGCCACCGAGATGAACATCCGGCTGTTCGCCCGGACCGTGTTCGAAGGACGGCTGCCGGACGACCGGGAACTCGTGGAGCTGCGCACCTCGGCGGCACTGCGGGCCGACGAAGGTGTGCCGCTGGACATCGTGATCGCCGCCTACCATCTTGGTGCGCGGGTGGTGTGGGACGAGGTGCTACGCGAGCGCGACGACGCCGAGTTCCTCAGGACCATGCACGACCTGGTGATGCGGTACCTCGAGGTGGTCGTGCCGGTGGTGGCCGCCGGGTACACCGAGGCGCAGTGGACCGCGCCGGGCGAGGAGCGGTTCCTGCTCGCCGCGCTGCTGGGCAGAGGCGAGGCGGCCGCGTTGCCGGCGCCGGCCGGTGCGCAGCTCGCGCGGAGCTACGTCGTGCTGTCGCTGCGGGTCGGGCGCAACTCCGACGAGGCCGACGCCGCGGTGAACACGCACATCGCCGCGCGCAGGAAGGTGCGCCGGCTGCTCGCCGAGGCGGAGATGTTCGCCAAGAGCCCGGTTCTGTCCACTGTGGACGATCGCGGCGGGCTCCTGCTCCTGCCGCACGACACCGCGGTGGAGCGGCTCGGCGCGGACGACTGGCGGCGGCTGGCCACGCTGGTCGAGAAGATGTCCTCGGCGGCGGGTGCTGAGGTCGTGGCGGCCGCCGCCGTCGCGGTGCCCAACGACGTGGCCAGCGCCGCCGATCTGGCCAGGGAAGTGCTCGAACTCGTTGTGGTACTGGAGAAACCGGCCGGCCTGTACCGGCTGGCCGACGTGCTGCTGGAGTACCAGCTCACCCGCCCGGGGCCGGCCCGCGACGAACTGGCCACCGTGCTGGCGCCGCTGGCCGACCGGCCGGACCTGCTGGACACGCTGCGGGTGTACCTGGGCTCGGCCGGCAACCGGCGCAAGGCCGCCAGCGAGCTGCACGTGCACCCGAACACGGTGGACTACCGGCTCGCCCGGATCGCCGAACTCACCGGCCTGGATCCGTCGGACAACGCCGAGGCGCCCCGGCTCGCCGCCGCCTACGCCGTCCGTGCGGTCACGAAGGCTTGAACGGCCGCTCGGCCAGCGCGCGCTTGAGCACCTTGCCGGTCGGATTGCGCGGCAGCTCGTCCAGGAACACGACGTCCCTCGGCACCTTGTAGCGCGCGAGGTTCGCCCGCACGTGCTCGCGGACGTCCTCCTCGGTGAGCGTGGCGCCGTCGCGGACCACCACGAAGGCGCGCAGTCGCTGGCCGAACTTCTCGTCCGGCACGCCGATCGCGGCGGCCTCGATGATCGACTCGTGCGTGGCGAGCAACTCCTCCACCTCGCCCGGGAACAGGTTCTCCCCGCCGGAGATGATCATGTCGTCGTCCCGGCCGTCCACGAAAAGCCGGCCGTTCGCGTCGATGTGGCCGACGTCGCCGGTGGACATCAGGCCGTCGATGATCTCCTTGTGCTGGCCGCCGGTGTACCCCTCGAACTGCACGGTGTTGCCGACGAAGATCCGCCCGGTGCGGCCGGGTGGCACCTCGCGGCCGTTCTCGTCGAGGATACGGATCACGGCGCCGCGGACCGGCGTGCCGACACAGCCCGGCTCCACGCGCAGGTCGTCCGGCGTGGCCATCGTGGCGTAGGCGACCTCGGTGGAGCCGTAGAGGTTGTAGACCACCGGTCCGAACGCCGCCGTCGTGCGCCGGCACAGATCCGCGCCGAGCTGCGAGCCGGCCACGAAGATGATCCGCAGGGCCAGTTTCCGTTGCAGCGCGGCGGAGTCCAGCTCCAGCAGCCGTTGCAGCATCACCGGAACGACGATCATCGCGGTGGCGCCGTGCTTCTCCAGGCTGTCCATTGTGGACAGTGGATCGAACCGGCGGCGGACCACCAGCGTCGAACCCAGCGCCACGCCGAACAGCATGTGCGCGAACCCGAGCGTGTGGAACATCGGCGCGCAGCACTCGGTGACCTCGCCGGACCGGAACGGCACCTTGGACAGGATGGCGCCGAGTGGCGCGAGCGACCGCGGTTCCGGGCGGGGCGCGCCCTTCGGCGTGCCGGTGGTGCCGCTGGTCAGCAGGATGATCTTGGGGATCACGCCCGGCTTGGGCGGCGGCGTGCTCGGGTTCGCGGCGGCCAGGGCCTCCAGCGTGTCCGTGCCAGGGGAGTCGGTCCAGGCGAGGAACCGTCCGCGCGGCGGGTCGATCCCGGTCAGCAGCTCGGTGTACTCCTCGTCGTGCACGAGCAGGTGAGTGCCCTCGCGCTGGGCGACCTCGCGGATCTGCGGTCCGGCGAACTCGGTGTTCAGTAGCACGATCCGGGCGCCGCACTTGGCCGCCGCGAACGTGGCGACCAGGAAGCCGCGGTGGTTGCGGACCAGGATCGCGATGCCTTCACCGGGCCGGAAACCCTTGGCGCGCCAGGCATGCGCCACCGCGTTGGAGTGCGCCTCCAACTCGCCGAAGGTGAACGTGCCCCGTTCGTCGAGCACCGCGGCACGGTCCGGGTGCCGGCCGGCGGCGAGTTGGGGGAGTGCGCCGAGCATGCCGAACCGCAGATACGAGCGGGCCAGCCGAGCCAGCCGCCACGGCGGGTCGGCACGCAGCACACCGCTGCGCGCGGCCAGCCCGACGTAGACCAGCTCGTCGGCGATTCGACGCCCCAGCGCGGTCGGCTTACCCGTCATACCGGCCTCCGTCCCAGTCCGAGCCGCCGCCGCACATCGCGCGCGCCGAGCAGGCGGAACATGGTGCTCACGATGCGGCCCTTGGTCTTCGAGTACGGGAACCAGGCCAGCGCCGCGATCAGCGACAGCTCGACCCGCGGCTCGACCACCGTCTGCGTCCGGCAGAACTTGCGGATGCCGGCCGCGCCGCCGAGCCGCCCGCCGATGCCGGAGGATTTCCAGCCGGCCTGTGGCACCGGGTAGCAGGCCAGGTGCGCGGACGCGTCGTTCACGTCGACCGTGCCGGCCTCCAGGCGTCGGGCGATCTCCCTGCCGCGCGCCTTGTCGGTGGTCCACACGCTGGCCGACAGCCCGTACGGCGTGTCGTTCGCCAGCCGCACCGCTTCGTCCACAGTGGACACGCGCATCACCGGCAGCACCGGTCCGAACGTCTCCTCGCGCATGATGTCCATGGTGTGGTCGACATTGGTGAGTACGGTCGGCTGGAACGCCGTCCCGCCGGCCGAGGACCCTCCACAGTGGACGGTCGCGCCCTTGGCCACCGCGTCGGCCACGTGCCGGGCCACGATCGCGTGCTGCGCCTCGGTGGCCAGTGGTCCGACGTCGGTGTCGTAACCGCCGGCGGAGTTCTGCCTCAGCCCGCGCACGGTCGCCACCAGATGCCGGACGAACTCGTCGTGCACCGCGTCCTCGACGTAGATCCGCTCCACCGAGGTGCACATCTGGCCCGCGTTGGACAGCCCGCCGAACGCGATCCCGGCGGCGGTCTGCTCCAGATCGGCGTCGGCCAGCACGATCGCCGGGTCCTTGCCGCCCAACTCCAGCCCGTACGGGATCAGCCGGGCGGCGGCCTGCTGCGCCACGATCTTGCCGGTCCGGGTGGAGCCGGTGAACTGCACGTAGTCCACCGTGTCCACGAGCGCCTTGCCGGTCTCGGCGAGCCCGGTGACACAGGCGAACACCGGAGGTGCGCCGATGTCGGCCCAGCCGTCGGCCGCCGCGCGCACCGCGAGCGGGGTCTGCTCGGACGGCTTGACGATCACCGCCGCGCCGGCGATCAGCGCGGGTACGGAGTCGAACAGGGTCAGCGCGAGCGGGAAGTTCCACGGTGTGATCACGCCGACCACCGGATACGGCCGCTGTTCCACGGAGAGCTGCTTCACCGCGGTGAACAGGTTGTGCGGCCACGGCCGCTCGACGGCGAGGTACCGGGGCGCGCGCTCGGCGTAGTAGTTGATCAGGTCGATGGACAGGCCGACCTCGAGATTCGCCTCGGCGAGCGGCTTTCCGGTCTCCGCGCGCAGCAGGTCGGTAAGCCGGTCGGCGTTGTCCAGCAGCCAGTCGCGGTACTTCCCGATCCAGCGGATCCGCTCGTCGAGCCCGGCCGCCTCCCAGCCGCGCTGCGCCGCCCGCAGATCGTCCACTGTGGACATGACGTCCGCCGCCGCGTGTTCGGTGACCACGCCGAGCGGCGCACCGTCGGCCGGCGAGTGGACGACCACGCTGCCCTCAGTCGCCGCGGTCATTTCCGCCCCCGCTTGCGGGTGGAGGCCAGGTCGAGCTGCTCGGTGCGATCGCGGTACGCGCCGCGCACGGACTCGTCGGTGTCCAGCGTGACGTGCTGCATGCCGAGCAGCTTGGAGATTCGGTTGCGCAGGTTCTCCGGCATGAAGGTCATCGCCTTGAGCGCGGCGCCACCGGAGCGCGGCACGAATCGCTGCCCGCCGCGTTCTCGCCACACCTCGTCCACGATCGCGTTGGCCACGTCCTCCGGCTGCACGTATCCGATCTTGCGCACCAGCCAGGGCGGGGTGATGCCGGCGATCAGTTCGGTGTTCACGAAACCGGGGCAGATCGTGGTCACCTTCACGCCGTCCTCGGCCAGCTCCTGATGCAGCGCCGAACCCAGCCCCACCACGGCGTGCTTGGTGGCGCAATAGGTCGCCACTCCGGGTGCGGCCGCGACACCGGCCACCGAGGCGATGTTCACCAGGTGCCCGCCGCCGTCGGCGACGAACCGCCGGCCGCCGAGCCGGGAGCCGAGCACCACGCCGCGCAGGTTGATGTCGAGCTGGCGGTCGTCGACGCCCTGGTCAGTGTCCAGGAACCGGCCGGTCGGCATGATGCCGGCGTTGTTCACCAGAACGTCGAGCCCACCGAGCTCGGCGTGCGCACTGTCCAGGAACGCCGAGAAGGACGCGGTGTCGGTGACGTCCAACTCGAACGCGGCCACCGTCGCACCGGGCCGCGCGTTGGCCATGCCGGTCGCCGACTTGGCCGCCAGCTCCGCGTCGATGTCGCCGATCGCCACCCGCGCGCCGGCGGCGATGAACGCCTCCGCGGTCGCCGCGCCGATGCCGCGCGCGCCGCCGGTGATCGCCACACGCTTGCCGTTCAGTTTGGTGCTCATGCTGATATCCCTTGCTGTGCGGGCACTTCGTGCTGGACGTGGTAGTTGTCGACGTCGAACGATCTGGTGCGCCGGCGGTACTCGGACATCAGGCCGGGCCAGTTGTTGGTGACCTTGCCGCCGTGTGTGTACCAACTGGTGCACCCGCCGGTGGCCCACACCGAGGTGGACAGCCGCCGCCGCGTCTCGGCGCGGAACTCGTCGTAGGCGCGGGGGCGGACCTCCATGCCCAGGTACGCGCCCGGCTCGCCGGCCACAGTGGACATGCTGAGCGCCGGAAAGTAGTTGCTGGACAACAGGATTCGCTTGCATCCCATGGTGTAATCGGGCGTGAGCTTGCGGCGCAGCTCGGCCAGGTCGGGCGGTTGGACATCCGCGTCACCTCCGCTCGGGGTTCATCTGACGTTACGGCTGGTCCACCAAGTGCACCAAGCGACTGGAGGCCACAAACTTGCGAATTTCGGCCACACCGGCCACGATCGAGCGATGAGCGACAGGTGGGCGGACCGGCTGCGGATGCCGCGCACCTGCACGAGCGCCGCGTTGCTCACGGAGCTCGCCGGCGAACACGGCGTCCCGGCCCGCGTGTGTCTGCGTGGCACCGGCATCACCGAGGCGATGCTGCGTGATCCGAATTCGGAGATCGTCGCGCGCCAGGAGCTGCGACTACTGGAGAACCTCGTGGCCGAACTCGGCCACGTGCCCGCACTCGGGCTCACCGCAGGCCAGCGGTATCACGCCACCACGCACGGCGTGTGGGGCTTCGCGGTGATCAGCAGCCCGACCGTGGGCGCGGCGTTGGACGTCGCGGTGCGGTACTTCGAGCTGTCGTTCTCCTTCGCCGACATCCGCAAGGAGGACATCGGCGACGGTATCCGGTTGGTGCTGGACGACTCCTGGCTGCCAGAGGACGTTCGCCGTTTCCACACCGAGCGGGATGTCGCCGGTGTGGCCACGATCCAGCGTGATCTGCTGAACGTGACCCTGCCGCTGCGCGAGTTCGAGGTGGCACTGCCCGAGCCGGCCTACGCCGACAGGTACACCGAGTTGGTCGGCACCACACCGCGGTTCAGCGCCGCGATCACGTCGATCACAGTTGATCGTGCGGTGCTCGATCTGCCGCTGCCACAAGCGAATCCGCACACCGCCGAGGTTTGCGCGGCCCAGTGCGCGGACCTGTTGCAGCGTCGCAAGCAGCGGCTCGGCACATCCGGCCAGGTGCGGGATCTGCTGTTGCGTCGCAGGGGAGTGGCCGAGCAGGAGGAGATCGCCGCCGAACTGCACCTGAGCGTGCGCACGTTGCGTCGCAGGCTGGCCGACGAGGGCACGTCTTATCGGGAGTTGGCCGCCGAGACCGCGACGATGCTCGCCGAGGAGTTGCTCGGGGCGGGTCTGTCGGTGGAGGACGTGGCCCATCGGCTCGGCTACTCCACGGCGTCGGCCTTCACGCATGCTTTCAAGCGGCACAAGGACATCACGCCCGGCCGGTACGCGCGGGCCGGCCGTCAGTAGGGCGGTGGGTCTGGGTCTGCGATGGGTTGGGCTCGGACGGTTGTTTTGTGTCCGAGTGGGCTGCGGGTGATGACGGTGTCGGGGTGGGGTTGTTCGACGTGCCAGCCGGGTTTCTCTTTGCAGAGGTTGTGGCGTTCGCAGCGTGGGTTGAGGTTGCACAGGCAGGTGCGGCCGTGGTCGGTGTGGCGGAGGGTGTGATCGATGTGGCATCGGGTGGCTGGTCTGTCGCATCCGGGGTGGGTGCATCTGCGGAATCGCAGTCGCACGTTTTCGGCCATCGTGGCGGGTGGATAGCGTTTCCTGCCGACGTCGGTGATCATCCCGGTCGGTGGGTCGTAGAGTATTCGTCCCAGGTGGATTTCTGGTCGGCCGCGAGTTCCCGCACGACTTGCGCGGGGAGTATGTCGACGCCGAAGAGTTCACCCGGCTTGTCGTCCACACCCAACAGCGTGGTGTGCGGCACGGTCACCCACACAATCGTATCGAGACTGCGCGCGTCGCCCTGTTGCTTCAACCGGCGGGCGTGCTGGTCGATCCGCACATACGCCGGATACAGCTGCTCGACCGGTCCCCGGATACCGAGGAAGGCCTCCCCGTCCTCGTCCTGCGTGAAGGTGACACACCGATCCTTGCGCCGCGCCAACCGGCGCTGCTCCGCGCCGTCGGGGTCAACCTTGTTCACCCAGTAGCGCACCTTGCGCTGAAACCGGGTGTAGTAGACCGGCGCATCCACCAACACCGCGGCCTCCACCCGGGCGGCGTCCTCATCCGACAACGGCCGGGTCACCTCATACATCGCCCGAGCCTTCGCCCAATCAATCACACCCCGCCCCAACGCGGACAGGGTCTGCGGCAGCCGGGTCACCAACGCCTCAGCCATCACCACCTGATGCGAAGCATGCCCCGGTGCCCACTTCAACGCCTGCCCGATCTCCTCAGACACATTCTCCACCCCACCCCGCAACTGGTTGTACCGAGCGAGTAGCCGAACCTCATCAGCGCACAACGCCGCTTTGTCCCGCTGAACACTTTCCAACTCCGCTACCGTGCTCGCCTCATCAGCACTAAACGGCCCATCCGAGAAGTCAAATTCAGGCTCGCCAAATACCCGAGGCGCGGCTTCAAGAACCGCGTCCCAAGACATTTCCTCACCTATTATCAACACACCACAATTCTACCGGACTATCCACGAAAAGGGCGTCCCCCATTCCGGTGGCAAGCTGGTCGCCCTGACACCTCCACGCGGAACAACCACAAGAGGGCGACCAGCGCGGCAGCCAAAACGCACAAAGCGCACCAAAGAACGCAGATCACCTCAAGAGCCGTGTGTCCGCAGTTGGTACAACCCCTCAGTAGTAGCCACAACCGTCCCCTCGGCATCCACAATCTCCGCCACCAGCGTGAAGTCCGCCTTACCGTGAGCGTCCGCCGCCGCCGTGATCGCCGAAACCGCCTCTGGAGCCAACGACGTACTAGCCCGAACCGTCGACCGCGCCGGCCGCCGAAAGTTGATCCGCAGATCCTTCACCAGCGGAAAGTACTTCGCACTGTCGAACGTCGTGATGCCGATCGCCCCACCGAGCACCTCAGCGACCGTGAACAACACACCCGCGTACATCACGCCGAAGTGATTTCCGTTGTCCTCGAACGGAACCTCAGCCGCCGCGAACCCCGGCCGCACCTCCACGAAGCGCACGCCCATCCGGTGCACCACCGGGATCGCGTGCTGGATCCCGAGGTTGGCCATCTGCAACGGATCCGGCATTTCGGTGTCGGTCATTGCCCGAGCAGTCCCTTCGCCGTCTGGGTGATCTGGACTTCGTTCGAGCCCGCGTAGATCATCAACGATTTCGCGTCACGCGCGAGTTGCTCGACACGGTACTCCGACATGTATCCGTTGCCGCCGAACAACTGTACGGCGTCCATCGCGACCTCGGTGGCCGTCTCCGAGGAGTACCACTTGATCGCCGACGCCTCGGCCAGCGTCGGCATCTTCCCGGCACGGGCCCGCTCGATCGTGTTGAACACCATGTTCTGCACGTTGATCCGCGCCACCTCCATCTTGGCCAGCTTGAGCTGGATCAGCTGGAAGTCGGCGATCGGCTTGCCCCACAATTCGCGCTGCTTGGCGTACTCGACGCACAGCCGCTGACACTCGTTGATCACGCCGAGGGCCATCGCCGCCACGCCGACCCGCTCGGTGACGAACCCCTGCTTGGCGCTGTCCCGGCCGTCGCCGCCCTTGTGCTCCTCGGTCTCGCCGAGCAGCCGATCGCGGCCGAGCTTCACGTTGTCGAAGAACAGCTCGCCGGTCGGGGAGGAGTGCAGGCCCATCTTGCGCATCGGCTTGGACTGGACGAAGCCGTCCATTCCCTTGTCCAGCACGAAAAGGAGCACCTTGCGGTCACGCTGCGGGGTGCCGTCGCCTTCGTCCAGCTTGGCGTACACGACGGTCGTGTCGGCGTACGGGCCGTTGGTGATGAACGTCTTCTGTCCATTGAGGACATACCCGTCACCGTCGCGCCGGACCGTGGACTTCATGCCGCCGAACGCGTCGGACCCGGAGTCCGGCTCGGTCAGCGCCCACGCGGCCACCTTCTCCATGGTGACAAGCTCGGGGAGCCACCTTTCCTTCTGTGCCAGCGTTCCGCGCGCCAGAATGGTCGCCGCGCCGAGGCCCATCGAGACACCCATCGCGGCGAGCATGCCCATCGACACGCCGCACAGCTCGCTGCACAGGATCACGCCCAGCGACTCCTGGCCACCCGCGCCGAGCAGGCTCGTGCTCCCACGTTCCTTCGCGGACGATTGCTCGCCGGACTCTTCGCGAGCGCGCTGCTTGTCCAGGATCTTCTTGAGCGTGTCACTGGCCAGCGCGTCGATGCCGAACGCGGCGAACAGCTTGCGCAGCAGCTCGTACGGAGGCAGGTCGCCGTGCTCCAGCTCGTCGACGTGCGGCCGGATCTCCTTGCCGATGAACTCGCGGATGGCCGCGCGCACCATCTCGTCGGTCTCGGACCACTCGAACACGGTCAGCCTCCCAGCTTGGTGGCGATGTCGTCGATCAGCCACGGGCCGTCGGTCTCGTGGGTCTTGGCCACGTTCCAGCCGGCCAGCTCCTGGATCGCGCCGCCCTGCACGGCGAACACCTTGCCGGTGACGGAGCACTTCTCCGTCGCCAGGTACGCCACGATCGGCGAGATGTGCTCCGGCGCGAACGGGTCGAACTCGCCCTCCGGCACCTCGGCGGCGAAGAACGCGCCCATGCCCGGGGTGGCCAGGGTGAGCCGGGTCCGCGCGATCGGCGCGATCGCGTTCACCCGCACGCCGTAGCGCTCCAGCTCCTCGGCCGCGACCAGGGTCAGTGCCGCGATGCCCGCCTTGGCCGCGCCGTAGTTGGCCTGGCCGGCGTTGGGCAGCGTGGTGCCGGACGCCGAGGCGGTGTTGATCACCGAGCCGGCGACCTGCTCACCGGCCTTGGAGCGCGCCTTCCAGTAGGCGGCCGCGTGGTGCAGCACGGCGGCGTGCCCCTTGAGGTGCACGGCGATCACACTGTCCCACTGCGACTCGTCGAGGCCGGCGATGAACGCGTCACGCAGGATGCCCGCGTTGTTCACCACCACGTCGAGCCGGCCGAACTCGTCGACCGCTTGCCGCACAAGGCTTTCGGCGCCGGCCCAGTCCGCCACGTTGCCGGTGTTGGCCACCGCCTTGCCGCCGGCGGCGGTGATCTCGTCGGCCACCTGTTGCGCCGGCCCGGCGTCGGAGCCGGATCCGTCGTTCGCGCCGCCGAGGTCGTTCACCACCACGCTGGCACCCTCACGGGCGAACAGCAGCGCGTGCTCGCGCCCGATCCCTCGGCCGGCTCCGGTGACGACGGCGACCCGCCCGTCCAGTGCACCCATCAGTCAGTCTCCTTGATCTCCGCGAGCCCGTCCTTGACGACCACCTCGCCGTCCGCGGTGGTCTCGTACGCGTAGCTGGTCACACCGTCCACTGTGGACTTCCGCCATATGGTCGTGGTGATGTCCTGACCGGGAAGCACCGGCTTGGCGAACCGGACGGCCAGCCGCCGCAGTCGGTCCACATCGGACCCGCCGGCCTCGGTGAGCACCGCCCACGCGGTGAACGCCATGGTGCACAGGCCGTGCGCGATGATCCCGGGCAAGCCCATCTGCTTGGCGAACTCGGCGTCCAGGTGGATCGGCATCGGGTCACCGGCGGCCGGGCCGTAGCGGAACGTCTGGTCGTCGTCCACGTGCTGCACGACCTTGGCCACCGGCGGCGAGTCGCGCAGCGCCTCGTCGAACTTGTGCCCAGGGGCCAGTTCGCCCTGCGTGTCACCGTTGTCGAACCCGCGCACGAAGAACGTCACGTACTGCTCGTTGACCAGTTCGCCGTGCTGGTCGCGGGTCTCCAGGTAGACGCACGCGCGGGTGCCGTTCTGCAGTCCCTCCCAGCCGGTCATCCGGCCCTTGGCGGCCAGCTGATCGCCGGGCCTGATCGGCCGGTGGAACCGGAAGTCCTGCTCGCCGTGCAGGATCTTGCCGACCAGCGACATCGGCACCACCTCGAGCGCCGGCTCCATCAGCGACTGGAACACCGGCACGATCGCGAACACCGGGTTGGCCGCCTCACCGGCCCGGTGCCGCTCGATCGGATCGTTGGTGGCCTCGGCGTACTCGACGAGTCGCTCGCGGGTCACCTCGAACCGCGTCTCGTCGGTCCACTTGTCCAGCCCTGCCGGGTCAAACTTCTCAGTCACAGCAGCGCCTTGAACTGCTCGATGGACTTGTCCAGCTCGGCCTGGCCCTGCTTCTCGATCGCCTTGCCGAGCGCGCCGACGATCATCGCGCCCTCGAACTCGGTGGACAGATCCAGCTTGGAGCCCTCGCCGGCGGCCTCGACGGAGATCCGGATGGACACCTTCACGCCGGCCATGCCGGTACCGGAGATCGCCAGCGCCTTCGGCTTCTCGTACTCGTCCACGGTCCACTCGATCGTGTTGGGCATGCCCATCATCGAGATGACCTCGGTGAACTTCGCGCCGGTGGACAGCTCGGCGGGCAGCTCGCTCTTGAACTTCACGTGCAGGGTGAGCCACTTCTCGAAGCTGTTCGGGTCGCCGGCGACCTCGAACACCTTGTCCGGGGCGGCGGGCAACTCGACGGAGGTACTGATCTGTCCCATGAGGATTCTCCTTACGTGTCAACGGTTTGCGTGCTGGTAGGCGGTGATCACGCAGGCCCCGCCGAGGCCGAGGTTGTGCTGCAGTGCGGCGGTGACGTTCTCGACCTGACGCTTGTCCGCGGCGCCGCGCAGCTGCCAGGTCAGCTCGGCGCACTGGGCGAATCCGGTGGCGCCGAGCGGGTGGCCCTTGGAGATCAACCCGCCGGACGGGTTCACCACCCACTTGCCGCCGTAGGTGGTCTCGTTCGCGTCGACCAGCTTGCCGCCCTCGCCCTCGGCGCACAGGCCGAGCGCCTCGTAGGTGAGCAACTCGTTGGTGGAGAAGCAGTCGTGCAGCTCGATGACCTGGAAGTCCTCCGGCCCGAGGCCGCTCTGTTCGTAGACGCGCTGCGCGCCCTGCTTGGCCATGTCGAAGCCGACGATGCTCTTCGCGGTGCCGTCGAACGTGGACTGGAAGTCGGTGGTCATCGCCTGGCCGACGATCTCCACCGCGCGGTCGGCGAGCCCGTGCTTGTCCACAAAGGACTCACTGGCCAGGATCGCCGCACCGGAGCCGTCCGAGGTGGGGGAGCACTGCAGCTTGGTCAGCGGCGCGTACACCTCGCGCGAGTCGAGAATGTCCTGGAGCGTGTACTCCTCCTGGAACTGCGCGTACGGGTTGTTCACCGAGTGCTTGTGGTTCTTGTAGCCGATCTTGGCGAACTGCTCGTCGGTGGTGCCGTACTTCTCCTGGTGCTCGCGCCCGGCCGCGCCGAACATCCACGGTGCCGGCGGGAAGCGCACCTCGGAGATCTCGGCGAGCGCCTGGATGTGCTTCATCATCGGCTGCTCGCGATCGTCGAAGACGGAACCGAGCGAACCGGGCTGCATCTTCTCGAACCCGAGGCCGAGCGCGCAGTCGGCCAGGCCGCCGCGGATCGCTTGTGCGGCAAGGTAAAGCGCGGTCGAGCCGGTCGAGCAGTTGTTGTTCACGTTGACCACGGGGATGCCGGTCATGCCCAGCTCGTAGACCGCGCGCTGGCCGGATGTCGACTCGCCGTAGACGTAGCCGACGTAGGCCTGCTCGACCAGGTCGTAGGAGATCCCGGCGTCCTCGAGCGCCTTGGTGCCCGACTCGCGGGCCATCTCGGGGTAGTCCCAGCCTTCACGGCGGCCGGGCTTCTCGAACTTCGTCATCCCGACGCCGACGACGTACACCTTCTGCGCCACCGCTGGCCTCCTCGCAACTGACTACGGGTGTCATCACAGTAGGAGTGAGGACGGGTGTCGTCAATCTTGGTGCACGTGTGACCTGGGGCACAACCCCATCCGGTGAGTTTTCCGCGCCGGCGATGTCTACAGACCATGACAACGACACACACTCTGGAAACCGCCAGGCAGCGATCGTCTACGACGTGCACGGCCCACTGCCCACCGCCGATGGCCGCCCGCCGCTGGTCATGATCGGCCAGCCGATGGACGCCACCGGGTCCACCACTCTGGCGTCGTATTTCCCCGACCGCACGGTCATCACCTACGACCCGCGCGGCCTCGGCCGGAGCACTCGCCAGGACGGCCGGGTGGACAGTTCGCCGACCGTCCAGGCCGCCGACGTGCACGCTGTGATCGAGGCGATCGGCGCCGGCCCGGTGGAGATGTTCGCCAGCAGCGGTGGCGCGATCACCGCGCTCGCCCTGGTCACGGCGTACCCGGACGACGTGACCACCCTGGTGGCACACGAGCCGCCGTTGAACTCGGTGTTCCCCGACGCCGAGGCGGCTACGCGCGCTCGCGCTGGCGTCCGGGACGTCTACGAGGCCAAGGGATCGAATGCCGGTATGGCCGCCTTCATCGGGATGACCTCGTGGCAGGGCGAGTTCACCGAGGACTACTTCGCCCAGCCGGCGCCCGATCCCGCCTCGTTCGGCATGCCGAGCGAAGACGACGGCACTCGCGGCGACCCGCTGCTGTCCGACCGATCCTGGGCCGTGAGCGGCTACCAGCCCGACGTCGAGGCGTTGACAGCTGCGTCCACCCGGGTCGTGATCGCCGTGGGCGAGGAGTCAGCCGGCACGATCACCGCGCGCACGTCGGTGGCGATGGCGGAACTGCTCGGCCAGCAGGCGACCGTGTTCCCGAGTCATCACGGCGGCTTCGCCGGTCCGGAATTCGGGTATCCGGGGCAGCCAGAGGCGTTCGCGCACACCCTGCGCGCCGTGCTCGACGGACAAGCCGGCTGAGCTACTTCGCTTGCCAGTACAGGAGAATCGTGTCGACGCAGTGGTCGATCAGCTCTTCGCGCGACACGTGCAGCGTCCCGGTCATCCAGGAGGAGAACAGCGCGGCGACCGCGCCGGTGAGGCCGATCGCGGTCATCGACGCCTGCTGACGGGTGGGGTGGCCGGGCAGTTGGGCGCGCACCATTCTGGTGAACATCGGCACCGAGGAGATCGTGACGCCGGCGAGCGCTTGGTCGGCCATCGGTTCGACGAGCACCAGGCGTCCCTTGCGCGGGTCGTCGAGGCAGATCGCCGCGAAGCTCTGCACGGCGGCCCGCGCCTGCCGTTCGAGATCCTCGCCCGCCTCGGCCACCGACGTCTTGAGCGCCTCCTGGATCTCGTCGGCCACCCCGAGGAACAGGGCCGCGAGCAACTCGTCACGGCCGGCGAAGTTCTCGTAGAAGTAGCGATCGGTCAGGCCCGCCTTGCGGCACACCGAACGGACCGTGACACCCGCGCCGCCCTGCTCGCCGACCAGCTCCAGCGCCGCGTCCAACAGCGCGATCCGGCGAGTGGCGCGGCGCTCGGCGAGCGTGGTGCCACCCCAGACGCGCTCGCCGCCCGACGTCGACATCGTGATTCCTTCCGCGACCTGTGCTGATCCACGACAGGGTAGCTCGGGACACCCGTTGTTCATTTTCGACATTCGTGAAAGCCCGGACAACGAGCACCAATCGCTGGTAGACCTTCGATCGCGGCGTCGACGGGAAGGTGTTCTGTGGGTTCGAACGAAACCGGCCGCGGGTTGTCGCGGCGCACGATGCTCAAGATGGCCGGCGGCACGGCGGTGGCCGGCGGGCTGCTCGGCGGCGCCGGCTACGCCATGGCACGGCCGTCCGCCCCGGCATCCGCTCCTGAGGCCGCCGCGCCGTGGCACTCCAAGCTGGTGCGCCCCGGACCGGACGGCAAGCTGGTGTACGCCGAGGACGCGAACAAGAGCCGGATCCCCGACTTCAGCTGGGCCGGCTACCGCAACGGCGAGGCGCCGCTGCCCGACGTTCCGGTGCTGCGCACGATCTCCCCGGTGAGCGGTGACAACACCGAGCACATCCAGAAGGCGCTGGACGAGGTGGGCGCGCTTCCGTTGGACGCCAACGGTTTCCGCGGCACCGTGCTGCTTCGGCCCGGCACCTACCCGGTGGCCGGCACGATCCGGATCGCGCACAGCGGCGTGGTGCTGCGCGGCGCGGGTCCGACCGACGACCCGGCGGTCAGCTCGATCATCAAGGCGACCGGCAAGGCGGCCCAGCAGAACGTGATCCTCGTCGGTGGCGCGGTGGAGAACTGGAGTGCCGAGGTGCCCGGCTCGCGCACCGATGTGGTGTCCGATTTCG
Organism: Herbihabitans rhizosphaerae; assembly: GCF_004216555.1. Classification (GTDB taxonomy): domain Bacteria; phylum Actinomycetota; class Actinomycetes; order Mycobacteriales; family Pseudonocardiaceae; genus Herbihabitans; species Herbihabitans rhizosphaerae. The sequence continues at coordinate 493,301 of NZ_SGWQ01000002.1, forward strand.
TGCAGGTCGGCTCGCGCACGTTCACCGTGGCCGACGCGTCGAAGCTGAAGGTCGGCGACAACATCATCGTGTTCCACCCACACACGGCCGAGTGGTTGAAGGCGATCGACAACGGCGGCGTGGACGAGAAGCCGCCGTGGCCGGTCGGCAAGCGGCCGATCATCTACAACCGCTACGTGAAGGCCGTCTCCGGCAACGAGATCACGATCTGCGCGCCGGTGTTCAACCACCTGGAGCGCAAGCTCTCCCAGTCCTACGTCTACAAGTGGGACAACGGCGAAGTGGTGCGCGACGCGGGTGTGGAGAGTCTACGCATCGACATCCAGGCGAACAGCGCCGAGGACGAGGACCACGCGCGCAACGGCGTGCAGCTCAAGGGCGTCGAGGACGCGTGGGTGCGGAACTGCCGCGCGGTCCACTTCGTCTTCGCCGGGTTCGACACGCACGCCGCCACGCGGTGCACGATCCTGGACTCGTGGGCCTACAGCCCCAGGTCGCAGATCATCGGCAGCCGGCGGTACAACTTCAACGCCGGCAACTACGCGCAGCAGGTCCTGTTCCGTGGTCTGACCGCGAGCTACGCGCGGCACGCGTTCGTGGCCAGTGGCACCACGAAGACCTCTGGCTGCGCGTGGGTGGACGGTGTGAGCCGGCTCAGCTACTCGGAGAGCGGTGGGCACCACCGGTGGAGTCAGGGTCTGCTGTTCGACAACATCTCCGAGATCGAGGCGAAGTACGACCGCGGCCACATGATCTCGCTGCACAACCGTATCGACCACGGTAGTGGCCACGGCTGGTCCTCGGTGCACAGCGTGGCGTGGAACTGCACGGTGGACGACGGCAAGTGGGTGACCGTGCAACGTCCGCCGACCGCGCAGAACTACGCGATCGGCACCACGGGTGCGGCAAACGGCAAGAGCTACCAGGACCTCACGCCCGGGTTCATCGAGGGCACGAACAAGCCGGGCCTGGCGATCAAGTCGCTGTACGACGCGCAGTTGGCCGACCGGCTGCGCTGATCGGCGACCGGTAGACCACCGCCGGGTTGCCCAGCGCATCGGTACCCAACTCGGCGTCCATCTCGAACACCGAGCGCAGCCGGTCGCGGCTGAGCACCTCGTCCGGGGTGCCGGCCGCGACCGGGGTGCCGCCGTCCAGGAGCACCAGCCGGTCGCAGTACCGGGCCGCGAGCGACAGGTCGTGCAGCGCCACGATCACGGTCGCCTCGCTCCCCGCGAGCAGCTCCATCAGCTCGAACTGGTGGCGCACGTCGAGGTGGTTGGTCGGCTCGTCCAGCAGGATCCCGTACGGCTGCTGGGCGAGCGCCCGCGCGATGTGCGCCCGCTGACGCTCGCCGCCGGACAGCGTGGACCACTGCCGCTCCTCGAGTCCGGTGAGCCCGAGGCGCTCGACCGCGGCCTCGATCACGAGCCGGTCGATCACGGTCGGCCCGCGCCACGGGTCGCGGAACGGCGTGCGGCCGAGACCCACGACGTCGATCAGCCGCAGATCGCTGTCGGCATGCGAAACCTGTTCCACGAAGGCGATCCGCCGCGCCACCTGACGCCGGCTCCAGCCGCTGATGTCCTCGCCGTCGTAGCGGACCACGCCGGTACTCGGCGCGCGCAGGCCGGCGACGCAGCGCAGCAGGGTGGACTTGCCGGACCCGTTCGGCCCGATCAGCCCGACCGTCTCATGTGGACGGACGTCGAGGTCCACGTCGTGCACGATCACCTTGTCTCCAGCGGCCCAGCTCAGTGCCTCGACGCTGATCCTCACAGCTCGCCCCGCTTTCGCAGCACCAGCAGGAACAGCGGCACGCCGACCAGCGCTGTGAACACCCCGACCGGCACCTCCCTCGGCGCGAACGCCACGCGGGCCAGCGCGTCGGTCCACACCAGGAAGATCGCGCCGACGAGCGCGGTGAACGGCAGCAGCACCCGGTGCAGCGGGCCGACCAGGAACCGCACCCCGTGCGGCACGATCAGCCCGACGAATCCGATCGCGCCGACCGTCGCCACCGCCACCGAGGTCAGCACCGCGGTCACGATGAGCAGCGTGACCCGGGTGGCGCGCACGTTCACGCCGAGCGAGGCCGCCGTGTCCGCGCCGAAGGAGAAACCGTCCAACGCGTTGGCGCACAACCAGATCAGCGTGATCCCGAGCGCGGCGGCGATCGCGCACACCACCACGCCGTCCCAGCGCGACGGTGCCATCGAACCGAGCAGCCAGTGCGTGATCGCGCGGGTCGCCTCGGCGTCGCCGGACGCCATCAGCACCAGCGAGGTGATCGCCGCGAACAGTTGCCCGACCACCACGCCGGTGAGCACGATCCGCATGGAGTCCAGGCCGCCGCGCCGCATCAGCACCATCAGCAGGCCGAAGGAGAGCAGCGCGCCGACCAGCGCGCCACCGGTCACGCCCAGTGTGGTGGCGCCGTAGCCGAGCACGACGACGATCACCGCGCCGGTGGACGCGCCGTTGGAGACGCCGAGCAGGTACGGGTCGGCCAGCGCGTTGCGGGTGACCGCCTGCAACGCGGCGCCGCACACCGCGAGCGAGGCACCCACGACCGCGGCCATCAGCACCCGAGGCACCCGCAGGTCCCAGATCAGCGAGTCGACGAGCCTGGGGAGCGGCTCGACGTCCAGGCCCAGCCGCCATCCGAGCGCACGGCCGATCTCCGGGTAGCCGATCTGGCTGGCGCCGATCCGGATGGACACGACGATCGACACGGCCAGGCCGGCGAGCCCGAGTACGAACAGCAGCACCAGGCGCGGGGTGTTGCCGGTGCGGCGGCGCGGTGCCTCGGGCGACTCCAGCGACCGCGCCGACGGGTGCAGCAGGTCGACCGGCTCGGTCGCGCTAGCGGACATGACCCAGCGTCCGCAGCCCGTCGGTGATCACTCGAAGTGCGTTCACCGAGCGCACCGTCGGGTCCAGCTCGACGCCCGGGGCGATGATGAACCTGTTGTCCCGCACGGCTTTCAGCTGTGACATGACCGGGTCCCGGCGCATCAGGTCGATCTTGTCGGCGGCGCTGTCGCCAGGCAGGCCGCGCTCGGCCAGGTCACCGATGACGATCACGTCGGGGTTGCGCTTGGCCAGTTCCTCCCAGGACACCTCGGGCCAGTCGTCGGCCACGTCGTCGAACACGTTGCGCACGCCGAGCAGCCTGCTCATCTCGTTGGGCAGGCCGGTCCTGCCCGCGACGTAGGGGATTCCCTTCGCGGTCGAGTACAGGTAGGCGACCGACGGCGTGCCGATCAGACCGGCGCGCGCGTCACTCGCGCGCCGCAGGACCGCGCGCTGTTCGGTGATCATCGCGGTGGCGCGGTCCTCGACACCGAAGATCCGCCCGAAGTTCTCGAAGTCGCGGAACAACAGGTCGAACGCGGCGAGGCCAGGATCGTTGTCCTTCGGGCAGTCCAGGCCGCTGACGTAGGCGGGCAACCCGAGCTCGCCGAGCTCCGCACGCGTGCCGGCCCGGTCCTTGGTGAACAGTTCGGCGCTGGCGGCCACGGCGAAGTCGGGCGTGGCGGCACGAAGCTGTTCGCTGGTGAGGTACTTCGGGTTGAGTACCGGGATCTTGCCGTAGGCGTCCGCGTACTGGGGCGCCACCTTCGTCTTGAGGTTGGCGGTACCGACCATGCGGTCCGCGACGCCGAGCGCGATCAAGGTCTCCGTGGACGGCTGGTCCAATGTGACGACTCGCTTCGGCGGCCGTGGCACGGTGATCTCGGTGCCACAGCTGCGCAGGGTGGTGGTGGCTCCCGTCGGTGCGGCGTTGGTCTGGTTCGCGCAGCCGGCGGCGATCAGCGTCGCCGCGAGTATCAGGCCGGCGCGGGCACGAGCGGGCACGGGTACCTCCGGGATCCTGTGGTGGTTTGCCTACTATAACGACAATCGTTTTCACGTATGTCCGCTGGAGGCTGGAATGTCGGTGGTCACGCCGCCGTCCGTGCTGCGCGATGGCGCGTTCGTGCGGCTGTGGACCGGTGCGACCGGGTCCGGCCTCGCGACCTGGGCGCTGCCGTTCATCCTGGGGCTGGCGGTCTTGCACGGCGATCTCGACCCGGTCGGCCTCGGCGTGGTGCTCGCGGCGCGCACCGTGGGGTTCCTCGCCGCCGTCCCGGTCGGCGGCGTGCTGGCCGACCGGCACTCGCGGCGGGGCGTGGTGCTGTGGTCCGGGTTGGTGGCGGCCGTCGCGATGCCCGTGATGGTGTTCGGCCTCGGCCGCTCGGTGGCGCTGATGGCGATCGCCGCCGCGGTGGCGGGTGCCGGCCAGGGTGCGTGCCGGCCGGCGTTCCAGGCGCTGACCGCGGAGATCGTGGACGGGGACCGCCGTCAGCAGGCCAACGCGGCCATGTCGCTCGCGGTGCGTGTCACCACGCTGGTGGCGCCCGGGTTGACCACGCTGCTCGGCGCGTTCGTCTCCGTGCACGCGCTGCTGTTCGGCGTGGCGGTGCTCTGGTTGACCGCCGCATTCGTTCCGCCACAAGGGAAAGCTCGTCCGGTCGATGACGTGCCGGCGCGGGCCGGGTTCTTCACCGAGTTCGTCGAGGGCGTGCGGGAGGCGCGCCGGCACCCGTGGTTCGTCGCCGGGCTCGTCGCGCTGACCTGCGTGGTCGCGACCGGCTACTCGGCGACCGGGGTGGTGCTGCCGATGGTCAGCCGCGACCGGTACGGCACTGAGGTGGTGCTGGCCGCGGCGACGACCGGATACGCGGTCGGCGCGTTGATCGGCGCGCTGCTGATCTCACGCTGGCGACCCGCGGCCCAGGGCTGGGCGGCGTTCGCCAGCCTCGCCTGCTACGGATTCGCGCCGCTGAGCCTGCTGCTTCCGGTACACCCGGCGATGATCGTGGCGGCCTACGTGATCGCCGGCCTCGGCATCGAGTTGTTCAACGTGCCGTGGTTCACCGCGACGCAGCGCGAGGTGGCGCCGGACAAGCTGGCGCGCGTGTCCTCTTTGGACTTCCTGCTGTCCTACGGGCTCGCGCCGGCCGGGCTCGCGCTGATCGCCCCCGCGATCCAGGAGTTCGGGGCCACGCCGGTACTCGCCGTGTGCACGGTGATCTGCTTCGCGGTACCCGCGGCGGCCTGCCTGGTGCCGAGTGCCCGCGGGCTCACCACGAAGCCGTGAGCGCGGTGTGGATCTGCTCGTGGGTGGGCAGGTCCAGCCGGCAGCACGCATCGGTGGCGGGCGGCGCGCCCGTGACGACGTCCCGACCGTCGATCACGACCGTGGGGGACGGGTAAGCACCCTGACGCTCGTGGGTCGGCACCGGCACCGCGCCCACCCGCGACCAACTCACCGACCTCGACGAGGCGCCGGTCGTGCTGTCCGCCGCCGACGTCATCGGCCTCGACACCGCGGCGAGATCGCCTACGCCTACCCGTTCTCCTCCCGGCCCACCGAGACACGGCTCTACGCGATGTGCGCGATCGACGCGCTCGGCATCCCAGCCATGCTGGACACCGATGCGGTGATCACCTCCCGCGATCCGGAGACCGGCGAGCCGATCACCGTCCAGGTGACAGGCGGCGGCACGGACTGGCGGCCCGCGAACGCCGTGGTGCATCTCGGTTCACGAGCCGACTGCCGCACGACCACCTCGGCCGAGTCCTGCTGTGGCTACATCAACTTCTTCGGCCACCGTCGCGGCGCGCTCACATGGGCGGCCCGCCATCCGGAGATCGACAGCCTCGTGCTCGACCAGGACCAGGCACTCGCCGAGGATGTGCGCTGCTTCGGCGACCTGCTCAGCTGAGTTCCGAGTAGTGCGAGGCGTCGCCGGTGCGGATCGTGCTGGACACGCCGTCCACGCTGACCGGCACGTCGCCGGAGATGGTCACCCGGTTCAGCCTGCGGTGGTGGTCGTCGTAGTCGGCCACGCCGTAGTGCTGGGTGGCCCGGTTGTCCCAGATCGCCACGTCGCCCTCGGCCCACTGCCAGCGCACGGTGTTCTCCAACTGGGTCACCCGGTGCTGCAGGAGCTGGAAGATCGCCTGTGACTCGGTGCTGGTGAGCCCGACGAGCCGCTTCACGAAGTGGCCGAGCAGCAACGCCCGCTCGCCGGTCTCCGGGTGCACGCGCACCACGGGGTGCTCGGTCTCGTACACCTTGGACACGAATTCCTCGCGGTACTCCTCGGTCTTCACGTCCACCCCGCCGATCCGGGTGGAGTCGAGGTTCGCCGCGTAGTCGTAGGCGTTGGTGTGCACCGCCCACAGCCGGTCGACCAACGCCTTGACCGCCTCGGGCAGGCTCTCGTACGCGCGCACGGTGTTCGCCCACACCGTGCTCCCGCCGTAGGGCGGCAGCTCGATCGCGCGCAGGACGCTGATCGCCGGCACCCGGTCCACGAAGGTGACGTCGGTGTGCCAGCTGTTCGCCTTGCCGTAGTCGGAGTCGATCGGCAGCACGTTGGCGTGGTCGCGGCCGCGCACCGTGGGGTGCGCGAGCGTCGGGTCGCCGAGCAGCCTGGCGAACTCGAGCTGGCCGGCGTCGTCGAGGTGGTGCTGGCCACGGAAGAAGATCACCTTGTTGGCCAGCAGCGCCGACCGGACTTCGGCGACCGTGCTCGTGTCCAGGCCGCCGCCGAGTCGCACCCCGTCGATTCTGGCGCCGATTCCCGCGCCCAGCTTCGACACCCCGATCGCCGTCGCCGTGCTTTCCAACTGTGCGGTCATGATTGTTTCCTTTCGCGCAAATCGCTTCGCCTTCCATTCGAGGCGCGTAAAGGTGTTACTGGCAAGTTTGTTCGGCGTGAAATTAAGTCGTCTCACCTGGCGGACGCGGTGGACTAACTTTCACGGCGAAAGCAACTGCCGGGACGTCCAGCAACGGCGGTGCTCGATCCATGATGTGGGAACGGCTTCCGGAGCGTTGACCACACCCGATCACGATGTCAGGCTCCCGGTGTGAGTCAAGCCGCCACCCTCACCACACGCCGGCACGTCGATCTGCGACGGCACGCCAGCGCATTCTGTCGCGCCTGACGCGTCTCATTCTTCGAGCTCATACGGGAGCACCTGTTTCCGTGTCATCGGCGTGCTCGAATTCGTTCCCGAACCCCAAGGAATTTGCGGTGACCACGACAAGACGGAATTTCCTCGGCCTCGCCCTGCTGGGTGTCGGCTCCGCGGCGATCGGTTGCGGGAACGCGATCGGCAGCGCCGGCCCGACCAACACGCTGCGGTACCAGGGCTGGGCCGGCGACGTGATCCTCCCCGAACTGGCCGCGGACCTCGGCTTCCTCGGCGACGTCAAGCTCGAGTGGGTCGGCAACACGATCAGCGGACCACAGGACATCCAGTCGGCGGCGACCGGGCAGGTGGACTTCGGCGGCGCGTTCAACGGTGCCGTGGTCAAGCTCAAGGCGGCCGGCGCCCCGATCAAGTCGGTGATCAGCTACTACGGCGCCGACGCGGACGCGTACTCCGGGTTCTTCGTGGCCGAGCACAGTCCGATCAAGACGGCGCGCGACCTGCTCGGCAAGAAGGTCGGCATGAACACGCTCGGCGCGCACCACGAGGCGATGCTCGGCATCTACCTCAAGCGCAACGGGCTGACGCCGGAGGAGATCAAGCGGGTCGAGCCGATCGTCGTGCCGCCGCCGAACACCGAACAATCGTTGCGGCAGAAGCAGATCGAGGTCGGTGTGCTCGGCGGGATCTGGCGCGACAAGGCGCTGGAGCGCGGCGGAGTACGCAAGCTGTTCAGCGATTTCGACCTGCTCGGCGCGTTCTCCGCGGGCACCTACGTCTTCACCGAGCGGTTCCTGAAGCAGAACCCGAACACCGTGCGCGCGTTCGTGTCCGGCGTCGCGAGGACCATCGAGTGGAGCAGGGCCACGCCGCGCCAGCAGGTGGTGGAGCGCAAGGCGGAGATCATCAAACGGCGCGGGCGCAACGAGGACGCGGCCGCGATCAGGTACTGGAAGTCCAACGGCGTGGCCGGGCCGGGCGGTCGCATCCAGGAGTCCGAACTGGCCCTGTGGGCCGACTGGCTCGCCGAGCGGGGCGAGGTCGAGCGAGGCCGGATCAAGATCGCCGATCTGTACACCAACGAGTTCAACGACCTGGCGAAGGGCTGAGCATGAGCACGCACATCAGCTTCCGCGGTGTGACCAAGCGGTTCACCGTGAAGGACCGGAAGTCCAGGCGCCGCACCGAGTTCACTGCCGTGGAAGGCGTCGACCTGGACATCGCGCGCGGCGAGCTCGTGGTGATCGTCGGGCCGAGCGGCTGCGGCAAGTCCACCCTGCTGGACCTGCTCGGCGGGCTGGGGGAGCCGAGCGACGGGGAGATCCTGCTCGACGGCGTGCCCGTGCGCGGGCCCGGTCTGGATCGCGGAATCGTGTTCCAGCAGTACGCGCTGCTGCCGTGGCGGACCGCGCAGGGCAACGTCGAGCTGGGCCTCGAGGCGACCGGTGTGCCGCGCCAGAAGCGGGCCGAGCGCGCGCGGGAGTACCTGGAACTGGTGGGGCTGAACGGTTTCGAGGGCCGGCACCCGCACCAGTTGTCCGGCGGCATGCGCCAGCGCGTGGCGATCGCGCGCAGCCTCGCCTACGACCCGGACGTGCTGCTGATGGACGAGCCGTTCGCCGCACTGGACGCGCAGACCCGCGAGTCGCTGCAGGACGAGCTGCTGCGGATCTGGCAGCGCACCGGCAAGACGATCGTGTTCATCACGCATGCCATCGACGAGGCGGTCTACCTCGGCCAGCGGGTCGCCGTGCTGACCTCGCGGCCCGGTCGGGTCAAGCAGGTCGTGCCGATCGACCTGGGGGACCGCGCCGCGCGGGACGACCTGCGATCCAGTCCCGCGTTCGCCCAGTACCGCCACCGGATCTGGGAGCTGCTGCGCGACGAGGTGTCCCGGGCTCAACTTCAGGAGAAGGAGGTGGTGCCGGTATGACCGCCACACTGGTCACCGAACCGTCCCAGGTGGACAGTCCACAGCGGACGGTCGAGCCGGCGGGCCCGTCGCCGCTGCGGCGGATCGGCGGCGTGCTGCTGACCGTGTCCACCAAGCTCGTGGCGATCGCGGCGCTGCTCGCGCTGTGGGAGATCGCGCCGCGGGTCGGGCTCGTGGACGCCACGTTCCTGCCGCCGTTCTCCGACGTCGTGGACGCCTGGTTCGGGCTGCTCGCCGACGGGCAACTGCTCACCAACACCGAGGCGAGCCTGACCCGATCGCTGACCGGATTCGGCCTCGCGGTGCTGATCGCGGTACCGCTCGGCCTGCTGATCGGGTGGTACAAGCCGGTGGCGAACCTGCTCGGACCGCTGCTGGAGGTGTTCCGCAACACGGCGGCGCTGGCCCTGCTGCCGGTGTTCGTGCTGCTGCTCGGCATCGGCGAGACGTCCAAGATCACGATCATTCTCTACGCGTGCACCTGGCCGATCCTGCTGAACACGATCAGCGCGGTGCGCACGGTCGACCCGACTTTGCTGCGGCTGGCCAAGTCGATGGACCTGACCGGCCCCCGGCTGTTCACCAAGGTGATCCTGCCGGCGTCGGTGCCCACGGTGTTCACCGGAATCCGGCTCGCCGGTGCGGTGTCGATTCTGGTGCTGGTCGCCGCCGAGATGGTCGGTGCGAAGGCCGGCCTCGGCTACCTGATCAACGCCTCGCAGTTCAACTTCGCGATCCCGCAGATGTACGCCGGGATCATCACGATCTCGGTGATCGGCGTGGTGTTCAACCAGCTGCTGGTCGCACTCGAGCGGCGGTTCACCTCGTGGCGGGTGCCCGTCGGGGCCCGATGATGTCGGCGGCCGCCGTGATGCTGCGCGCGGTGCTGCGGTACGGGCCGGTGCCGCGCAGCCGGATCGCGCGGCTCACGGGTCTCAGCCCGGCGGCGGTCACCCGGCAGTACGGAGCGCTCGCCGAACGCGGACTGGTGTCCGAAGTGGACGGTCCGGTTCGGAGCAACGGCGTCGGGCGGCCGCACGTGCCGGTGGACGTGGACACCCGGCGGCACGTGGTCGCCGGCATCCATGTGGCGCACGACTTCTGCACGATCGCGCTGCTGGACCTGCGTGGCCGGGTGCTCGCGACGCGGCGGCTGCCGCACCCGAGCGACGATCCGGCGCGGGTGCTCACCGAGGCGGCGAACCGCCTGACCGTGTTACAGGCCGAGGAGTTACCCGGGCAGGTGCCGCTCGGGCTCGGCGTGGCCGCGGGCGGCTGGGTCGACCCGGACGACGGTGTTCTCGTCGAGCACGCTTCGCTTGGCTGGCAACGGGTTCCGGTGCGCTCGCTGCTGACCGGGGTGGTCGGGCTGCCGGTCATGGTGGACAGCCACGCGCGGGCACTCGCCGCGGCGGAGCGGCTGTTCGGCGCGGCGGCCGGCCGTGGCTCGGTGGTGCACCTGTTCGTCGGCAACGTGGTGGACGCGGCGATCGTCACCGACGGCGTGACCCATCGCGGGCCGCGCTCGGCGGCGGGGGAGGTGGCGCACCTGGCGGTGGGCGATCCGGCCGTGCGGTGCGCGTGCGGCGGCCGCGGCTGCCTGGAGGCGACGGTCGCCGAATGGGCGTGGGCGCGTCGCGCGTACGACGCCGGCGTGATCGCCCGGCCGTCGTTCGTCGACCTGATCGATGCCGCGCGGGCCGGAGACGCCACGGCTCGGGCGTGGTTCGTGGAGCGCACCCGGATCATCGGGCGGGCCGCCGCGCTGCTGTTCGACATCGTCAACCCGGAGACGCTGGTGGTCACCGAGCAGGGCGTGCTGCACGTGCCGGAGTGCGTCACCGCGCTGCGCGAGGAGGTCGCCGCGCGGTCGCGGGTGTGCGCGGACCCGGCCGCGGACGTGGTTCCGACCAGCTTCGGCCCCGACGACCTGCTCGCCGTCGCCGCGGGCGCGGTCCAGCTCGACGCCGTCTACACCGACCCACTCTCGTTGCGGCGCAACACTTTCCCGATAGGAGCCTCGCATGGTTGACGGCACGCTGCACCTGAACGCCTTTCTCATGGGCGTCGGCCACCACGAGGCGGCCTGGCGGCATCCGCGTACCGACCCGACGGCGGCGGACGACGTCGCGCACTTCCAGAACCTGGCGCGGATCGCCGAGCGCGGGACGTTCGACTCGGTGTTCCTGGCCGACGGCGTGCAGATCTTCGGCGACGTGCGGCACAGCCTCGCCGGCCGGTTCGAGCCGCTGACGCTGCTGACCGCGCTGGCCACCGTGACCGAGCACATCGGGCTGATCGCCACCGCGTCCACCGGGTTCAGCGAGCCGAACAACCTGGCGCGGCTGTTCGCGTCGCTGGACCACATCAGCCGCGGGCGGGCCGGGTGGAACATCGTCACCACGGCGGGGGACCGGGCGGCGCAGAACTTCAACCGGGACGTGAACACCGAGCACGCCGAGCGCTACCGGCGGGCCGACGAGTTCCTCGACGTGACCACCGCGCTGTGGGACTCCTGGGAGGACGACGCGCTGCTGGTGGACAAGGAGTCCGGGGTGTACGCCGACGACGCGCGGGTGCACGAGATCAACCATCGTGGCCGGTTCTTCGCCGTGCGCGGGCCGCTGAACTCGGTGCGCTCGCCGCAGGGGCGCCCGCTGCTGGTGCAGGCCGGATCCAGCGAGGACGGCAAGGCGTTCGCCGCGCGCTGGGCCGAGGCGGTGTTCACCGCGCAGCAGACGCACGAGGAGGCGATCGCGTTCTACGCGGATCTCAAGCGCCGCGTCGTCCACAGTGGACGGTCAGCCGAGCAGGTGAAGGTGCTGCCCGGTGTCGTGCCCGTGCTCGGCGGCACGGAGGCGCAGGCGCGGCGGCTGGCCGGCGAGTTGGACGAGCTGATCGTGCCGACCCGGGCGCTGCGCCAGCTCACCGAGATGATCGGCGTGGATCTGAGTGATCACCCGCTGGATCAGCCGCTGCCCGAGCTGCCTCCGGTGGCCGCGATCAACGGCGCGAAGAGCCGCTTCGAGCTGGTGCGCGATCTGGCTGTGCGGGAGCGGTTGACACTGCGGCAACTGCTCGGGCGGCTCGGCGGCGGGCGCGGTCACCAGGTCCTGGCCGGCACGCCGGAGCAGATCGCCGACCACATCGAGCACTGGTTTACCACCGGTGCGGCGGACGGCTTCAACGTGATGTCACCACTGCTGCCGTCCGGGCTGGAGGAGTTCGTCGACCACGTGGTTCCGTTGCTGCGCAAGCGAAACCTGTTCCGCACCGAGTACACGGGCGCGACCCTGCGCGAGCACTACGGGCTGCCAAGGCCGGCGAGCCGGTACGCCGGTCAGAGCGTGATCTCCTCGCCGACGGCCAGGTCGGCGATGGCGTAGGTCTCCGAGGAGGCGGCTTCGAGGAACCGGCCCAGTTCGTGCGGCTGGGTCGCGTAGAACCCGTCGATGTGGAAGCCGTCGTAGTGGATCGGTACGGCGACCTTCGCGTCGAGCAGCCGTGCGGCGACGGCGGCGTGTGCGGCGTCCAGGCTCGCCGGGAACGGGCTCGGCGGCTGGCGGTGCGGGAAGCACACGACCGGCCCGTTGATCGGGGTGAGCACCGCGTCGAACGGGCCGTATCGGTGCGCGGCGCGCCACCAGTAGCCGTGGAACATGCTGTCGCCGAGGTGGAGCACGCGCTTGCCGTACGCCTCGACCGCCCAGGAGACCTGCGGGTCGCCGAGTGTGTCGACGGCGGGCACGGTGGCGATCGTGAACGGGCCGATCGTGGTGGTCTCCCAGTAGGCCATCTCACGCCGGGGCAGGCGCAGCGCGTCCAGCTCGCCGTCGGCCTTGAGCGTCCACAGGTTCTCCTGCTCGTCACCGCCGAACGACTCCGGGTGGAGCACGGAACCGTTGGGGCGTAACGCTTTCGCCAGCGCACCGGCGTCGGTGTGGTCGCGGTGCAGATGGGTGCACAGGCCGGCCAGCACCTCGCCCTCGGCGCGTGGCGGCACAACCGTGGGCATCGGCGCGGACAGCCCGGTGCCCTCCAGCACGCCGTCCGGATCGCCGAGCAGGTCGATCACCAGGTGCTGTCCCCGCGCCTCCAGTTCGACACCGGCCCAGCCGAGCCACCGTACCCGCATGCCGCCTCCTCGAATAGCGAACGATCGTTCGCGCGAAGTTAGCACACGAACGTTCGGTATACGATGACCCGCATGAGTCCACGCCGATCAGTCCAGGACGCGCTGCTGACCAAGGAGCGGATCGTCGACGCCGGGGTCGCGCTGGCCTCGTCCGACGGTCTCGGCGGCGTGAGCATCGGATCGCTCGCCGACGCGCTGGCGATGAGTAAGGCGGGCGTGATCGGCCCGTTCGGCAGCAAGTCCGATCTGCAGGGTGCGGTGCTGGCGCGCGCGTCGGCGATGTTCACCGAGGCGGTGATCATGCCCGCGATGGCCGAGCCGGCCGGGCTGCCGCGCCTGCGCAAGGTGATCAACCGGTGGACGTCCTACCTCGCGGACTGCCCGTTCCCGAATGGCTGTTTCATCACGGCGGTTTCCTGCGAGCTGGACGCGCACGAGGGGCCGCTGCGCGAGCAACTGGTCGAGACGGTCACCCGGTGGCGGTCGTTCCTGCGCGACCAGGTCGTGGCCGGCCGCAAGGCCGGCGACATCCCGAAGGAGGTCGACCCGGACGACGCGGTGCACACGCTGGTGGGCCTGTCCATGGCGGCCAACCAGGAGATCCAGCTGCTGGGAGATCAGGGCGCGGCGCGGCGCGCCCGCCGGCTCATGCTCGCCGCGGTTCGCGCCGGCGCTTCGGGTTGAGCGCACGTCGTCCGCCCCGACCTCGGCGCCGCGAGCGGCGCGCGGCTGATGACCACGCTGGTGCACGCGCTGCGCGAACGGGGCGCCCGGTACGGCCTGCAGACCATGCGCGAGGCGGGCGGCCTGTCCAACGCCACGATCCTGGAGCGGCTCCAGTGACGCCGGGCAAGAGCCTGCTGGTCACCGACGCTAGGCCGGCACCAGAAGGACCATGACCGGGCCGTCGGCGACCGGCAGCGGGGCGCCCGCGGCCGTGCGGAAACGGGTCGGCGAGCCGGGGTCGGGGCGCGACCACGTGCCGGCGAACCGCTGGCCGTCGCGCAGCACGGTCGCCGTGCCCTGGCCGACGGTGATCGCGACCGGGGAGACCGTGCCGTGCGCGTCCTCGATCGGCTCGGTGGCGTCGATCCGCACCTGCTGCACGATCACCGTCGGCATCGCGAGTGGCCCGGAATCCGTTGACACCACAGGAGATCTGTCCAGCGAGACGAGCCAGCGCCGGGCGCCGGGCGACCAGGTGAACGCGTACTTGGCGGCCGGGAAGTCGACGTTGTGGCCGTTCGCGGACACGCCGCCGGCCGGTGCCGCGCCGCGCTCGAACACCTCGGACGGCGAGCGGGTGCCCGGCAGCCGTCCGGTCTGCAGGAGCAGATTGTGTGGCATCTGGCGGCGGCTGTCCCTGGTGTACGCGCCGGCGACCTCGGTCGGAGAGGCGTTGTCCAGGGATGCGCCGTGCAGCGCCGGCAGCAACTGCGGCGCGGCACCCGAATAGGCGAACGTCGGGCGCCCGAACTGGGCGAGTACGTCGATATCGGTGCGGCGGGCGCTGCGCACCGGGCCCACCACCGGCGGCACCGTGCTCCCGTACAGCGCCAGCAGCCTGGTCAGACCGCCCTCGACCGGCTCGACGTAGAGCACGTCGGCCGCGCCAAGACCGGTCTGCGGCCGGGCCGGCGCCACGTTGTCGATCTTCACGGCCAGCGGCGCGCCGCCCGCGTTCGGCGGATTCGGCGCGCTCGACGGCACCGGCTCGGGTCCACCGTCCTTCTCACGCAGCACGAGCACCAGCACGGTCGCCACGGCGGCGGCCGCCACGACTACGGCGACCCAGCGCAGCCACTCCATCGGTCGCTCTGCCATCGGCACCACCCGTCGTCACGACTTGGTCGATCATAGTCAACGACGAGATGGGGGCAGGCCGCAACACGTCCACAGTGGACAGTCTATTTGCGACGGTTCTGGCGGGCACGGTCCACGGCCGGAACGGTGCGCGGCCAGGCCCGGCCGCGTGCTTGCCGTACCGCATGCCCTTGCGATGCAGGTCGAGCATGGTTCGCAGCAGCAGCGCGTTCATCACGCCGAGCACCGCGCCGACCGAGTTGTGCAGGACGTCCTGCGTCTCGCAGACGCCGACACCGGTGAGGTTCTGGGTGATCTCGATCGTGAGACTGAGCAGCGCGCTGACCGACAGCACCGGCCAGGACCGCCGCGTGGCGAGCGCGCCGAAGAAGCTGAACGGCACCAGCATCGCGAAATTGAGTCTCTGCGCATCCCCTTGTAGCGCAAAGGAATTCGTGCGGCAGCCGGCTTCCTGGATGCGCGGGTGGTCCGGGTTCACGCCGAACCGGCCGAGGCTCACCGATAACGCGAGCGCCAGCCCGAACGCCGCGAGCAGTGCCGCGCCGCGCGACCAGCCGAACGTCCCGGCAGCGAACCACGCCACGAGCCCGAGGGCGATCGAGCTGCCGATCAACGTGGGAAGCACGCCTGGTTGATCGAGAATCGTATCGACCACGGCGTGACGGAACATTCCCGGCGACCTCCCGATTGATCATCCGGCTTCATCACGCTAGGGGTGGGTACGGGGACGTGTGCACCCGTCGGTCGGCGGGAGCCCAACCGACGAAAGTCAGTGTCAAGTCGTCGGTTCGACCGTCCGTTAACGCGGTCGGCAACCGGTTGCAACCCCGTTGTCACATGTTCGATCGTCTACTGTGGACTCTCGTGTTCGACGAGATCATCGCCGGCTGGCCGGAGCCGGCGGCGAACCTCGCGCTGGACGAGGCGCTGCTGCGTGCCGGGCCGAGGCGGCCGCTGGTGTGGCTGTGGCGCAACCCGGCCTGCGTGGTGATCGGCCGCGGCCAGAAGATCGAGCGTGAGGTGGAGCTGTCGGCGTGCGCGCGGGACGGCGTGCCGGTGCTGCGCAGGGCCAGCGGCGGCGGCACGGTGTTCCACGATCCGGGCAACCTGAACGTCACCACGGTGCTGCCCGACGCGTCGGAACCGTTGGCACACTTGGGAAAGCTGATGTCCCAGGTGGTCACCCGGCTTGGGCTCACCCCGGTACTCGGTGATCGCGGGCTGTTCGTGGACGGTGCGAAGCTGTGCGGGTTCGCCGCGTTCCGCACCCGCACCGGCGCGCTCGCGCACTCCACTTTGCTGATCGACACCGACGCGGATCTCGTGGGCGAGTACCTCACGCCGCAGCCGTCCGACAAGCGTCCGCTCGACTCGCATCGCAGCCCGGTCGCGTCGCTGGCCGACCACGGCGTGCGGCCGTCGGCGGAGGAGCTGGACGCGATCGTCGCCGAGGTGCTGGAGGTGGATCGCCGCCGGCCGCCCACGGACGAGGAGTCGGACTGGCAGCGCCGGCTGCGCGAGACCCGCTACGACAACCCGGACTGGCACCGCACCGGTGCGCGCGGTCAGGTGGGACAGCGCTCGGCCGGCTCGTCGAGGTGACCAGCCGCTACGGGCGGCAGGGTCGCGGCTCGATCGTGCTGAGGCCCTTGCCGCCGGGGCCGACCCGATTGTCGTCGCACACCACGTTCTCCCGATCACCGCACTGGCGATTGTTGGTGATGTCGAAGGCGTACCCGTCGTCCTTGGCGAACGGCGCCACCGAGCCGGAGTTGGCGCGGAACGTGTTGCCGCAGCCGAATCCCTCGGCCTCGGTGCGGGTCTTGAACCCGCTGCGGTGCGCGCCGGCGCCGGTGTTCTCCGCGATGACGTAGTCGTTGCCCTTGGCGTTGATCCAGCTCTCGCCGGAGTTCTCGCCGGTCTGGCCGGCACCGTCGAACGTGTTGCCGCGCACCTCGCCGCCGGTGGTGCCCTCCTTGATGTCGACACCCTCGCCGGTCACGTTGGGGCCGATCCGGTTGCTGTACGCCTTGTTGCGATCGCTGCGGTCGGGTTGCCCGCCGGGCCAGTTGCTCTTCGCCGAGCCGAAGTAGACGCCTTCGCCGAAGCCTGGGCGGCGCTTGCCGGTGTCGTGGATGAACGAGTCGCGCACGACGTTGTCGGTGCTGCCGTGCTGGAAGTGCACGGCCTCGTCGCCGATCTGGTGCACCTCCAGGCCGATGACCTGGGTCCCGGTGACACCGATGCCCATGATCCCCTTCTGGCCGTTGCGCACGGTGAAGCCCTCCAGCCGCCAGTGGCTTGCGGTCAGCTCGACCGTGCGGCCCTCCTTGATCCCCTCGCCGTCGATCACCGCGCCGCGCCCGCCGCGCAGGGTGATCGGCTTGTCCGCGGTGCCGGCCGAGGTGAGCTGGAACTTGCCCGGGTACACGCCGTCGGCCAGTTGGATCACGTCGCCGGGCCGTGCCTCGCGACCGGCCGCGGCCAGCTCGGCGGCGGTGCGCACGGTCCTCGTCGCCGGGCCGACCGGCGCGGGCGGGGTGGGAACCGGCGGCAGGCCCGCAGCCGGTGCGCGATCGGCCGCCACCCCGAACGGCGAGCCACCGCCGGCGGTCTCCGACGAGCACGCGGCACACCCCAGTGCGACCGCCACGGCGATCACCGCGGCACCTTTCTTGATCACAACGCCTCCCCGATTGCAAATCGCACCGTTTCAGATGCAATCGAGACGCGGCGGATCGCCGAACGGTTCCCGACTCGTTGATCAACCCTCGTATGCTCGGCCACCCGCGTGCACTCACACAGGAAGGCGACGCATGTCCGCCAACAACGACATCGCCAGCGCGTTCGAGGAACTCGACCTCGACCGCGACGGGCAGATCACGCAGGACGAGTTCCACACCGCGATGACCGACCGCGGCGAGGAGATCACCGACGACGAGATCAGCTCGATCTTCGCCGACGCCGACACCGACAAGGACGGCAAGATCTCGCTGTCCGAGTTCACCGACGCCTGGACCCGCGCCGAGCAGGCGTGACGACCACCGAGAGGAAAGCCGTGACCGAGTCCACCCGCGACGTCGAGAAGATCTACTCCACGACCGATGTCGTCGCGAAGCTCCGCCGTCTCGCCGACGCGCTCGAGTCGGAGACCTCATTCCGCATCCAGATCGCCGGTGAGCGCATCCGCGTGCCCGCCCGCGCCCAGTTCTCCATCGAGCACGAGCGCGGCAGCGACGAGGAGGAGATCGAGTTCCAGCTCAAGTGGACGCTCGACGAGTCGCCGGACACCGACGGCGACAAGATCGTCTAGCTCGCACGTAGGGTGAGGCACAAGAGAGGACGGCGATGACGGTGGCGAGAGCGGCATGGCGGCCAGGTCGACTGGCCGTGCTGGTGCTGCTCGCTGCCCTTTTGGCCGCGCTGGGAACGTCGTTCTCCCTGTCCAGCCCCACGGCCGCCGCCTCTTCGGAACCTCGGGATGCGGGCCTGTCGGTCGACGGCTCGGCACTCACGGTGGTGGCACCGGTCCGCGGCGTGGACCGGTTGGCCGCCGAACCGTCGACGCGCGGTGTCCACGGTTCCGACGAGCTTTCCCCGTTCGGCGAGCTGCCGAACACCGCGCCGCACGCGGCGCTGCTCCGCCTCGGTGTGCAGGACACCGGCGTGACACCGCGGTTTCGAGCGACCCAACGCCCGACCGCGGGCGATCGAGCTCCTCCAGTCCGGCTGACGGACCAGTAAGTCCGCGGGCACGCGTGTGCCCGCGCCGGAGGAACTCATCGAGGAGCTGTCGTGCCGCGCGTTGCCGCCGCGCGGCGAGGACTGATCGGCCGGGCCCTGTTGTCCCTGTTCGTCCTCGCCGCATCCGTGTACCTGTTGTCGACCACCGCGCCACGCCTGGGCTTGGACCTGCGTGGCGGTACTCAGATCGTTCTGGAAACCCGAGATTCGCCGACCGTCAAGGCCGACGGGGAGGCGACCGATCGCGCGCTGGAGGTGTTGCGCCGCCGGGTCGACGCGCTCGGCGTCGCCGAGCCGCTGCTGGCCAGGTCCGGCGAGAACCGGATCATCGTCGAACTACCCGGAGTGCAGGATCCGAAAGAGGCCGTGGAGGTGATCGGCCGCACCGCCCAGCTGGCCTTCCATCCCGTGGTGCCGGACGGTCGGGAGCTGCCCGATGAATCCGGCCGGCCGTTGCGGCTCGGACCGGCCGCGCTGAGCGGCGAAGGTGTCGACAAGGCCAGTGCGAACGGCAATCCGCAGGGTGCGGGCTCGCTGGTGAATGTCGAGTTCACCGGTGACGCCGGGCGCGGATGGCAGCAGTTGACCGGGCAGGCCGCCTGCGCGCCGCCGGGCGATCCGGCGCGGCGGGTGGCGATCGTGTTGGACGACAAGGTCATCTCCTCGCCGCAGGTCGATCAGAAGGTGGCCTGTCAGGTCGGGATCACCGGCGGCAGCACGCAGATCACCGGCCAGTTCTCCCAATCGGAGGCGAACGATCTTGCTCTGCTGATCAACGCCGGTGCGTTGCCGGTGCCCGTGGAAACCATCGAGCAGCGCAC
The DNA here is from genome assembly GCF_004216555.1 of Herbihabitans rhizosphaerae. Taxonomy (GTDB): domain Bacteria; phylum Actinomycetota; class Actinomycetes; order Mycobacteriales; family Pseudonocardiaceae; genus Herbihabitans; species Herbihabitans rhizosphaerae. The sequence goes on from NZ_SGWQ01000002.1 coordinate 512,751, forward strand.
CGTCGGCCCCACCCTCGGCGCCGCGGCCATCGAGGACAGCGCGCGTGCCGCGATCATCGGAATCGCGCTGACGGCGTTGTTCCTGGTCGCCGTGTATTGGCTGGCCGGATTCGTCGCGCTGATCGCGCTGGCGGCGTACGCGCTGGTCTCCTACGCCGCGCTGCTGGCGATCGGTGCGACGCTGACGCTGCCAGGGCTGGCCGGTTTCGTGCTCGCGATCGGCATGGCGGTGGACGCGACCGTGCTGGTGTTCGAACGGGCCAGAGAGGAACGGCGTGGCGGATCGCTGCCACGCGCGGTCGATCGCGGGTTCCGCGGCGCGCTGTCGGCGATCATCGACTCCAACGTCACCACGCTGCTCGCCGCCGGACTGCTGTTCCTGCTGGCATCCGGGCCCGTGCGCGGTTTCGGCGTCACCCTCACCATCGGCGTACTCGCGTCCATGTTCACCTCGCTGGTGTTCCTGCGCTGGCTGCTGGGCGTGGCGATGCGGCTCGGGCTGGATCGCGCGCCGCGACTGTCCGGCCTCACCCACGAAGGCGGCGTTCGCCGGTGGGTCAACCGTCGGGATCCGGGCTTCCTTGCCCAGCCGCGCCGGTGGCTGATCGCCGCCGGTGTCACGGTCGCCGCGGCGGTGGCCGGACTGGTGCTCGTCGGGCCGAGTCTCGGCGTCGAGTTCACCGGCGGTCGGGTGCTCGAGTACACGACCTCCGCGCCGGCGGATGTCGATCAAGTGCGCACGGCGGTGGCCGACGCCGGATTCCCACGCGCGGTCGTGCAGGACTCGGGTGCCAACGCGGTCTCGGTGCGCACCGAGCCAGTGGATCAGCAGGCCGCGGAACGGATTCGGGCCGCGGTCGCCACGGCGGCGGGCGACGCGTCGCAGGTGCGGGACGAGCAGATCGGCCCCAGTCTCGGCGCGGAACTGCGCACCAAGGCGGTGATCGCGCTCGGCCTTGCCGTGCTGGCCCAGCTGATCTATCTCGCGGTGCGGTTCGACTGGCGACTCGGTGTGGCCACGGTCGTGGCACTGGCCCAGGACGTACTGATCATCCTCGGGATCTTCGCCTGGCTGGGCAAGACGATGGACGGGGTGTTCCTGGCGGCGCTGCTGACCGTGATCGGCTACTCGGTCAACGACACGGTGGTGGTCTTTGATCGCGTGCGCGAACTGCGGGCGCGGCGGCGCGGTGATCCGTTCGCCCGGGTCGTCGGCCGGGCGGTGCTGCAAACCTTGCCGCGCACGGTGAATACGGGTATCGGCGTGTTGTTCGTACTCGGCGCGCTGCTGCTGCTCGGCGACGGATCACTCGCCGACTTCGCGCTGGCGCTGCTCCTCGGTCTGGTCACCGGCACGGTGTCCACCGTGGCGACCGCCGGGCCGGTGGCGATCCTGCTCGACCGCCGTCACCCCGGAGCCGCGCGACCGGCCCGACAACGCCGCACACCCAGTCGCACCGACAGCGGCGCCGTGGTCTGACCTCGCCGTGCCACTTCCCGGAGAACGGCGCCGAGCCGCGGGCATGATGTGGGCCATGACGCCCATCGCCCGTCGCATGTTCGAGCTCCTGGAGCCGATCTGCCTGGTCACCTACTTCGCCGACGAGTGCAACGAGGAGATGGCCGCGCTCGGCCACCGCACCTACTGGGACGGCTACTTCGCCAGCCGCGCGGCGCCGCTGGGGCGGGTGCCGGCACAGGTCGTGCACGCGGCTTTCTACAGCTTCGCCGACGGGGAGGCCGCGCGGCACATCCCGAGCGCGTGGGAGACGATCCCGCCCGAGGCGTCCGTCGCCGCGCGGGAGCGGGGCAGCGCGGCCTCCGTCCGGCGGATCCTCGGCGACGAGCTGGCCGACTCCCCGGGCCTGGTGCGCGCCGCCGACCTGACCACCAAAGCCGCCACGAGCGCGCCCACGGCAGGTCGGGTGATGTACGCCGGGATGCGCACCCTTCCGGTGCCGAGCGACCCGGTCGCCCGGCTGTGGCATTCCGCGACCATGCTGCGCGAGCACCGCGGTGACGGGCACGTCGCCGCTCTCGTCGGAGCGCGCATCGGCGGCACGGAGGCCCACGTGTTGTCCGCGCTGGAGATGGGCATCCACCCGCCGGAGTCGTTCGGGCGCATCCATCACCTGCCGAAGGAGCGGCTGGCCGCGGTCATGGACGGCTTGCGCGAACGTGGGCTCGTCGGCATCGAGGGCCGGTTCACCGACGCCGGCCGCGAGACCAAGCAACGCATCGAAGCCCTGACCGACGAGCTCGCCGCCCCGCCGTACGACGCCCTCTCCGCCGCCGAACTCGACGAGCTGATCGGTGAGCTGAAACCCATCGCGGCGACGCTGGTGGCCGCGGGTTCGCAGTAAGGTCGACACAGTGCGGATCGACATCGCCACCGTGCCGGGCGATCCTCGGCGGCCCAACGAGGATTTCGTCGCGGTCGCCGGTGAGGTGGTCGTCGTGCTGGACGGAGTCACACCGCCGCCGGACGGTGTCACCGGCTGCGTGCACGACGTGCCGTGGTTCGTCGCGCGGCTCGGCGCGTCGGCGGTGGAGCGGGCCAGTACCGGGCCGCGATCCGATCTGGCCGAGTGTCTCGCCGGGGCGATCGAGACGACCGCCGCGGCTCATCGGGACACCTGCGATCTGGCGCATCCGCGGACGCCGCAGGCCACGGTGGCGATGCTGCGTTGGGACGCCGATCTGGTCGAGCACCTCGTGTTGTCCGACGCCGCGGTGCTGCTGGACGGCCCTGCGGTCACCCCGATTCTGGACACCACGCTGACCGACGTGCTCGCGCGCGACGACGTACGAGCGGCTCATGGGCGCGTCTACCGCGAGCTGATCGAGGGGCTGCGCAATGTCGACGGCGGCTTCTTCACCGCGGCGGCCGATCCGGCGGTCGTCGCTCGGGCGATCACCGGGAGCACGCCGAGGTCCGAGGTTCACGGCGCGGCGGCGCTCACCGACGGGGTGACCAGGTGGGTCGAGGCGTTCGGTGCGGGCGACTGGTCTGGACTGTGCGAGCAGCTCGGGAAGCGCGGGTGCTCGGCGGTGATCGACGAGATCCGGCGGTACGAGGCGGCGGACCCGGATGGCGTGCGGTACCCGAGAGGGAAACGGCACGACGACGCGACCGCCGTATACGTCGATTTCGACAGCTAGCCGAAGTTGAGCCGGTACACCTGCTCGGCCTTGGCGGCGGTGGTGAAGTCCATCGCCACCACACCGATTATCGGCTTCGCCGTGACGTCGAGGCCGTTGAGGTAGTCGGTGACCCAGGGCCAGATGTTCGTGTCGGCGTCGCGCGGCCACAGCGCCCAGCCGGAGGAGGAGGTGAACGTGATGTACGCCTTCTCCGCCGGAGGGGTGGTGCGGGCGCTCTCGAAGTGCGCCCGCACCCCGGGCCATTTGCGGGATTCCTGTTCCCAGATCGTGCCGATGTCGTAGTCGTCGGAGATGTCCAGCAGGGGACTGTTCCACCTGATTCCGGGCACACCGCCGTTGTCGGCGAGCACGACGACCTTGCCCTGCGATTCGGCGAGTCGTGGAATGCGCGACTCGGTGTAGAACAGGTTCGGCCACTGCCGCCGGTAATCGGCGAAGATCGCGCCGAACTCGGTGTCCGGGGCCGTGGAGTACTCCTGTTTGACCCGCATCAGCACGGTTTCTCTGGAGTGTGCGGAGAGGAATGCCTGGCAGTCGTTGAGCACGTCGCCGAACATGATTTCCTGGAAGAAGCGGTCGTGGTGAATGGCGAACACGCCGTCGATCGCTCGGCAGCGCACGTCCAGGAATCGGGCGCCGGCCGCGAGTTGTTCGGTGATCGTCAAGTCCTGGTTGATCACGAGCGCTCCGCCGTACCGGGCGCCCGATCCGTGCGTGCCGGGCAGGCTGATCCGCGACAGTGGCATGGCCTGGTCCAGCTCGCTCATCCAGTCCGCCGCCTGGGGAACGGCGGCGCCGTGCGCGGGAATCGCCCCGGCCGCGAGCCCCGCCGTGGCCACCCCGAGTGCCGCCGCCGACCGCACGAACGCGCGCCTGCTGAGGGCCTCACCGTTCCCCATCCGGCCACCTTTCCGGGCGTCGAAACCTATTGTGTACGGACTCGGTCGCGGATCCATTTTCCGGCTTCCTTCAAGCTGCCGGTACCGGCGAACGGACCGTTCGGGCAGGTTCCCTGGTTGAACACGGCACCCGATCGGTGGTCGTCGGAATAGTTCCAGTTGGTCCAGCTGATCTTCTTGCTCGCCGCCAGATCGAGGTATTGCTGCGAACGGGCGAAGTCGTTCGGCCCTTCGCCGGCATAGTCCTGCGTCCCGAATTCCGTGATGAACATGGGAATGCGATCGGCGGCGCGGGACAACGCGTCGATGTACTCCTGGCCGTGTGACGCGGCATAGAAGTGGAACGTGTACATGACATTCGACGCGTTCACCGGGTTGTCCACCACCTCGGACTCGTTCGCCCCGTCGGACACGCCGAGCGAGGACCAGGCCCGGGTGCCGAGCAGGATCACCGCGTCGGAGTCCGTGGCCTGAATGACCGGGACGATCTGCTCGTGGTAGCTCTTGATCGTCGACCAGGACACGCCGTTGGGCTCGTTGGCCACCTCGTAGATGATGTTCTTCTTGTCCTTGTGCCGTTCGGTGATCGCGGTGAAGAACGTCTTGGCGCGCTCCAGGTTGTAGTGCGGGTCGCCGGGATCGAGCATGTGCCAGTCGACGATCGCGTACAGGCCGCGCGCGCTCAGCTTGTCGATGTAGTCGTGCACCAGGCTGGTGAACTTGGCCGGGTCGGTCTCGTAGCCGCCCTCCTGCACGTACGTGGAAATCCGCATCACGTCGGCGTTCCAGTCGGTGGCGAGCGCGTCGAGCGAGGCGTCGTTCACGCAGTTCGCGTACCACTGGGTGCCGTGCGTACTCATGCCGTGCAGCTGGATCTGCTCGCCGCTCTCGTTGCACAGCCGTGTGTCGCACACGCGAAGCTGCCCGTTCTGGGCCACGGGCGTCGCCAGAGGGGCTGCCACTGGGACCGCCGCCGGGGCCGCACTGGCCGGCGCGGCGACCAGCCCGATCACCACCGCCGCGACGGCGATCAGCAGCGCGACGGTGTTCCGTTTCGTCCGGGACATCGGGCTCCTCCCACGGTGCAAACAAACTGGTAACTTTCCAGACCATTTGTCTACAGTGAGCCACGCCACAGTGTCAACGGGCGACGGCGACGGCCAAACAGTGGTCTTGACCAGTGTGGCGGCGGTCACTACGGTCAAACCGTCTGTAAAGTTGCCAGATTAATTGGGGGCACTGAGTGCGAACCGGAAGTCCGAGGAGACTGCGGGAGATCAACGATCGGGCGGCGATCGCGGCGTTGCTGCGTGAAGGCCCGCTGACCCGCGCGGACCTGGAGTACGCGATCGGCCTGTCCAAGCCGGCCACCGCGCAACTGCTCACCCGGCTGGAGCTGGACGGAATCCTGGTCAAGAACGGGGTGCGCGGCGGCGGTCGTGGCCCCCGGGCCCAGCTCTGGTCGGTCAACGGCTCGGTGGCGCACGTGGCCGCCGTCGATCTCCGCCCTCAGACCAGCGAGTTCGCCATCGCCGACGTGACCGGCCGGGTGCTCGCCGAGCACAGCGCACCGCTGCCGGTAGGCGCCGGGGCCGATGTGGTCGGCGCGCTTCGGGGCGCCCTGATCGCCGCCGCGTCGAAGGCGTCGCTCGGCCTGGACAGCGTCAGGCACGTCATGATCGGCGTGCAGGGGGCGCTCGATCCGGCGACCGGTTTTCTCCTGTCCGCGCCGCATCTGCCCGGCTGGTCCGGGTTCGACCTGCCCGGCCGGCTCAGCCGGGCACTCGGCGTCGCGGTGGCGGTCGAGAACGACGTGAACCTGGTGGCACTGGAGGAGATGATCTCCGGCCGGGCCAGTGAGTTGAACGACTTCGTACTGGTCTGGCTGGACGAGGGTGTCGGCGGCGCCGTGGTCGTCGGTCGCCGGTTGTTGAAGGGCGCGACCGGGAGTGCCGGTGAGATCGACTGGCTGCGGGTGCCCGCCGAGTCCGGGGGCGGCCGCTTCGGCGATCTGGTCGACTCGCCCAGCATCGTCGCGCTGGCCGGCGCACACGGCATCACCGCGACGACCGGGCCGGCCGCTGTTCGCGCGGCGGTCGACCAGGGCGCCGGCGCCTTCCTGAGCACGCTCGCGCATCGCGTCTCCCTTGGCGTGGCCAACCTGGTGAGCGTGCTCGACCCGGAGGTCGTGCTGCTCTGCGGCGAGGTCGGCCGGGCGGGTGGGGAGACGCTGGCCCGGCTGGTCACCGACGAACTGCACCAGATCGTCGTGCCGCGCACACCGGTCGCCCAGGCCGCCGCCTCCGGCAAGGCGGTGCTCACCGGCGCGCTGCACTCGGCACTCGCCGCCGCGCGACACGAGGTGTTCGGTCTGACGCAGTCGACAGCCCAGGCGCCGGTCGAGCGCCACCCGAACCCCGCCGAGGAGCTGAGTTCCACGGCGAAGAACTAGCTCACCTACCGGTCCCCAACCGCCTCGACGAGGAGAGCACATGCGCACGACGATCACGGCCTGGCGACTTCGGCGCGGGATGACTCTGGTCAGCGCCGCCTCGGTCCTCTTGTTGACGGCGTGCTCGGCCGCCGCGGGTGGGTCTGGTGACGGTGACGGCCCCGCGGCCGCGCCGAACAAGGACGACAAGATCAGCCTGGTCGTCTACAGCAAGTTCACCAATCGCGAGTACCCCGTGGTGAGCGCCGGGCTGAACAGGTTGAAGGCGAAGTTCCCGAACATCGAGATCAAACACGAGGGCAGCCAGGACGACGACAAGCTGACCCAGTCCATTCGCGGCGGGAATCCGCCGGATGTGGCGATCTCGTTCTTCACGGACAATCTCGGCGCGTGGTGTTCCAACGGCAGTTTCGTCGACCTCAAGCCGTACATCGACCGGGACAAGGTCGACCTCAACGTCATTCCCGAAGCCGTGCGCAGCTACACCGAATTTCGCGGGAAGCGGTGCGCCATGCCGATGCTCGCCGATGTCTACGGTTTCTTCTACAACAAGGACATGTTCGCCGCGGCGGGCCTGAGCGCGCCGCCGAAGAACACCACGGAGCTGTTCGACCACGCGAAGCGGCTCACCCAGTTGAACCCGGACGGCTCGATCAGGGTCGCCGGGTTCCTGCCGACCATGCCGTTCTACAACAACCAGGCGCAGATCTGGGCGCCCAACTGGGACGCCCGCTGGCTGGGCCCGGACGGCAAGTCGAACCTGGCGGCCAGCGCCGAGTGGAAGGAGATGTTCACCTTCCAGAAGAAGCTGATCGATTTCTACGGGCATGACCGGCTGGCGAAGTTCAAGGCCGGCCTCGGCGACGAGTACTCGGAGGACCACGCGTTCCACCGCGGCAAGATCGCGATGATGTTCGACGGTGAATACCGCACCGCGTTCTTGAAGGAACAGGCGCCGAACGTCAAATATGGCACCGCGTCGCCGCCGGTCTCCGACAGCAAACCGAATCGCTACGGCGGGGCGTTCACCACCGGCACGATCATCGCCATTCCCAAGGGCGCCAAGAACCCGGGCGCGGCGTGGGAACTGATCAAGCAGATGTCGTTGGACACCGACACGCTGGTCGAACTCGGAAACGGGTTGAAGAACGTGCCGAGCACCATGGCCGCGCTGCGCGATCCCCGGCTGGAAGTGGACGAGAACTATCGCCCGTTCCTCACCATGTTCGACGGCGGAAAACTGCTGCCCAACCCGACCACGCCGATCGGAGACGCGCATCTGAAGGCGGTCAACGACTTCGCCGAGCGCTGGCAGGCCGGCCGCGAACCGGATCTGGAGGCCGGGCTGCGCAAGGTCGACGCGCAGATCAACGACGAACTGGCACAGAAGGGCGGCGGGCGATAGGCGCGCCGCGATGACCGCCACCGTCCCGCGCACGCGGGTGAACGCCGCGGCACGGCCGGCGCGAAAGGTGCCGAGGCGCGACCGGCGCCGCCGGCTCACCGTGCTCGCCTTCATGGCGCCGGCCGTGCTCGGATTCGTGGTCTTCTTCGGCTATCCGCTGCTCGCCACGGTCTACTACTCGTTCACCCGCTACGACCTGGTGAACGAGCCGGAATGGATCGGCCTCGGCAACTACATCCGGATGTTCACCTCCGAGCCGCTGGTGGCGGTGGCGGCGTGGAACACGCTGTGGCTGGTCGTGGTGCTGACCTTGACCCGGGTGCTGTTCGCGCTCGGTGTGGCGCTGGTGATCGCGAGGCTGAAAAGCGGCGTCGGGCTGATTCGCACGCTGTGTTATCTGCCCGCGCTGGCACCCCCGGCCGCGGCCACGCTGGCGTTCGTATTCATGTTCAACCCGGAATTCGGGCCGGTGAACCGATTTCTCCGGTTGCTCGGCATCGACGGCGGGTTGTGGTTCAACGATCCGGCGATGTCCAAGCCGGCGCTGACACTGTTGGTGCTGTGGGGTTCCGGCGAGTTGATGATCATCATTCTGGCCGCGCTGCTGGACGTGCCGGTCTCGCAGTACGAGGCGGCCGAACTCGACGGCGCCGGTCCGATACGGCGATTCCGGCACGTCACCCTTCCGTCGATCTCTCCGGTGCTGTTGTTCGGAGTGGTGAACTCGATCATTTTCGCGCTGCAGTTCTTCACGCAGGCGATCGTGGCCGGGGGAGTGGCGTCCGGCAGTGCCGACGTGGCCGGCAACACGAAATACATCGGCTCCCCGGAGAATTCGACGCTGACCTATCCGGTCTGGCTCTACGTCCAAGGGTTCCGGTATTTCAACATGGGATACGCGGCCGCGATGGCGGTGTTGTTGTTCGTGGTCTCCTTCGCGTTCACCGCGGTTCTCGTGCACCAGTTGCGGCGGGCTTCGAGTGCGGAGGAGAACGCATGACGGCGACGCTCACGCACACGCGGCCGGTGCGCCGGCAGCGCTGGGACAGGCGGCTGCAGTGGGTCGCCGTGCACAGTCTCGGTGTCGCGCTGGGCATCATGTTCACCCTGCCTGTGGTCTTCGTGCTGCTGACCGCGGTGATGGCCAGCGACCAGGCGATGTCGTCGAGCCTGTGGCCGACGCAATGGCGGTTCGACAACTTCGTCAAGGTGTTCGAACGCGCGCCGATGCTGGACTATCTGGTCAACAGCTTCACCTATTCGCTGCTGGCCACGGCCGGAATTCTGTTGTCGGCGATTCCGGCCGCCTACGCGCTGTCCAAGATTCGCTGGCGCGGCCAGAACGTGTTCTTCATGCTCACCGTGGCGGCGATGATGCTGCCGCCACAGGTCGTCACCGTGCCGCTGTACGACCTGTGGGTGCGGCTCGGGCTCACCGGCACCTTGGTGCCTCTGATCGCGCCCTACTTCCTCTTCGACGCGTTCAGCGTGTTCCTGCTGCGGCAGTTCTTCCTGACCATTCCCCGCGACTACATCGAGGCGGCGAAGATCGACGGCTGCTCGGAGTTCCAGGCCATGGTTCGGGTGCTCGTGCCCATGGCGAAACCGGGTATCGCGGCGACGATGATGTTCTGTTTCCTCTACACCTGGAACGACTATTTCGGCCCGCTGCTCTATACCGGGGAGAACCGGGACAGCTGGCCGCTCTCACTCGCGTTGGCCTCGTTCCGGGGAATGCACCACGTCGAGTGGAATCTGACCATGGCGGCCACCGCCGTGGTGATGGCGCCGGCCATCGTGCTTTTCGTGTTCGCGCAGAAATCGTTCGTCCGCGGGATTACCTTCACGGGAGTCAAAGGGTGAAACTGGCCGTTGTCGGTGGCGGGTCCACCTACACTCCGGAGCTCGTCGACGGGATCGCCGGGCGACGGTCGACCCTGGACGTCGACGAGATCGTGCTGATCGATCCCGACCAGCACCGGCTGGACATCATCGGTCCGTTCAGCCAGCGCATGCTCGACCACGCCGGCCACCCGGCACGGGTGCGCACCACGTCCGATCTAGAGGAGGGCGTGGACGGGGCGGCGGCGGTCCTGCTGCAACTGCGGGTCGGCGGCCAGACCGCCCGGCGGTCCGACGAGACGTTCCCCCTCACGTGCGGGTGTGTCGGCCAGGAGACCACCGGCGCCGGAGGGCTCGCCAAGGCGTTGCGCACCGTCCCGGTCGTGCTGGACATCGCCGAGCGGGTCCGCGCGACAGCCGGCCCGGACACCTGGATCGTCAACTTCACCAACCCGGTCGGGATCGTCACCAGGGCACTGCTGAATGCCGGACACCGGGCCGTCGGGCTGTGCAACGTGGCCATCCACCTGCAGCGGATGTTCGCCGGCCTGCTGGCCGTGGACCCCGACGCGGTGCGACTGGAGCACGTCGGCCTGAACCACCTCAGCTGGGAACGGCGGGTACTGGTCACCGAGGACGGCGTCACCACCGACCGGCTGCTGGAGTTGCTCGCCACGCACGGCGAGGCGCTGGCCGAGCACGTCGGCTGCCCGCTGGACTGGTTGCGGCGCTTGGGAATGGTGCCGTCGTACTACCTGCACTACTTCTACGCCCACGATCAGCTGGTCGCCGCGCAGCGCGAGGAGATGCCCCGCGCCGACGTGGTGATCGAGGTGGAGAACGAGCTGCTGAAGGTGTACCAGGACCCGAATGTGATGACCAAGCCCGAGCAGCTGAGCCGGCGCGGCGGCGCGTTCTACTCGGAGGCGGCGGTGCGCCTGGTGCACGCGCTGACCGGTGACGGCCCGGCCGAGGAGCACGTGGTGAATGTGCGCAACGGCGGGACATTGCCGTTCCTGCCCGACGACGCGGTCATCGAGGTCGGGTCCACTGTGGACAGTGACGGCGCGAGGCCGCTGCCCGTCGAGCCGCTGCCGCCGCTGCTCGCCGGACTGATCGCGCACGTCACCGCGTACGAGCACCTCGCGCTGGAGGCCGTGCTGTACGGCGGCCGGGACCGGGTGGCCGACGCTCTGCTGGCGCACCCGCTGGTCGGGCAGTACGAGTACGCCGACGAACTGGCGGACCGGCTGTTGGAGGCGAACCAGCGGTTCCCGTTCTGGGTCCGACCGTGAGTACGCCGATCGTCCTCGCGGTCGACGGCGGCAACAGCAAGACCGACGTGCTGGTGACCGACTCCGAGGGACAGGTGCTCGGCAGTGCGCGCGGTCCTGGTGCGTCGCCGCACAGCATCGGGTTGGCCGCGAGCGTGGCGGCGATCGAGCGGCTGGTGCTGGCGGCGCTGGCCGAGGCCGGGCTGCCCGATGATCGTCCGTTCGGCCGGCACTGCGCGTTGTATCTGGCCGGGCTGGACCTGCCGGAGGAGGAGACGGCGTACCGCAACGCGCTGGTGGCCCGGAACTGGGCCGACTCGGTGACGGTGGGCAACGACGCGTTCGCCCTGCTGCGAGCGGGCACCTCCGACGGCGTCGGCGTGGCCGTCGTGTGCGGCGCGGGGATCAACTGCGTCGGCGTCGGCGCGGACGGGCGGGTGCACCGGTTCCCGGCGCTGGGGCGGATCTCCGGTGACTGGGGCGGCGGGCTGTTCCTGGGGGAGGAGGCGCTGTGGTGGGCGGTCCGGGCCGAGGACGGCCGGGGTCCGGGCACCGCGTTGCTGGCCGCGGTCAAGGCGCACTTCGACGTGTCGTCCGTCGTGGAACTCGTGCACCGGCTGCACGTCGGGGACCTGCCGCACGCCGTTCTGCACGAGCTGTGCCCGGTGTTGTTCGCGGTCGCCGCGCTCGGCGACGAGGTCGCCCAGCGGGTGGTGGACCGTCTGGTCGACGAGGTGAGCGTGCTGGCCACGGTGAGCCTGCGCCGGTTGGGGATGACGGGCGGCGAGCCGGTGGTGGTGCTCGGCGGCGGGGTGCTCACGGCCGCCGCGGACACGGTGATCGCCGAGATTGAGCGGCGCTGCCGGAAGGTCGCGCCCCGAGCCGCTGTCCGGGTGGCCGCGCTCGCCCCGGTGGTCGGCGCCGCACTGGCCGGGCTGGACGCGGTGGGCGCAACCCCTGACGCCAAGCGCCGCTTGTCCGTTTCCGGTGACCAGCGGCTTGAGCAATACAAGTGACCTGTCCTGGGCTACGTCCAGGTGATCGGACTCGGGGCGCGCGTCTCGGCGCTGCGCATGGCGGCGTCGATCGTGTCGTAGCCGGCCGAGTCGGGCCACGTCCGCGGGACTGTCTCTCCGGCGTGCCGGAACCGAACGTAGTAGAGCAACCCGTCCTCGCCGAGCGGTTGGGCCGTCTCGCCGGGCTCGAGCTGGTCGTCGGCCCGGGCCAGCTCGTACCAGAAGTCGTAGGGCAAACCGACGATGTCGACCGGCCTCGCGACTTCCTCCGCGTAGACCCAACTCCCGCTTCTGACGATCACCACAGACTCAGCATGCCGCGAAACCCACTAGCGCATGGCCAGTTCCTCGCAGGTGCGCACGACCACGTGCGCCGCCTGGCGCTGGGCGACCGTCCAGTCCGGCCGTTCGGCGTTCTCCCGCCACCGGTGCAGCATGTCCCACGCCTCGGCTTCCAGGTCGGAGTCGGTGGCGTCCTCGTGCAGCCCGAGCCGGATCACCGGGGCCACACCGAACCCGCCGATGAGCCGCCGGACCTCGTCGGCCAGCTCCTCCGTAAACGCCATCGAGTCCAGGGCGGCGAGCGTGCGCAGCTCCCGGAACTCGTGCGCACCGGCGACGATCCGCTCCAGCTCGGCGGCCAACTCGTTCGCACCGGGACCGGTCTCGGTGCGCAGCAGCGGACCCAGCGCGGCGAGTGCGGTGCGCGCCTTGAGCACGTCGGCGCGATCGGTGAACAGCCGGCCGATCGATTCGCGCAGGTCGCCGATTCCACTGCGGCGCACCAGTTCCGCCGCGAGCGCCGCCTTCGACGTGCTGCCGGTGCGGATCAGGGTCACCGCGAGCCGCACCCCGAACAGGCCGTACCGATCGAGCAGCTCGGCGCGAACCTCGGGCGGGAGCGGGGCGGGGAACGAGGCGCCGGCGAACCGGTCCGCCGAGAGCAGGGCCGGCTCGAGGTCGGCGCGCGGGACGGCGGCGACCTGGCACAGCGAGTCGAAGTCCAGCTCGGTCATCGTTCGTCCGGCCAGCGCGAGCAAACCGGCCACCGCGATCACGTCCTGGCACACCTGGCGCACCTCGACCCGGTCGCGATGCCCTCGGGCGACCTGCTTGGCCGAGGTGAGCGCGTCGATCCGGCCACCGCCCACCTCGTCGGCCCTGGCCAGCACGACCATCGACCCCACGGCACCGGCCCCGGTGGGCGCCCGGTCGCAGGCCGCGCGCACCGGCGCGATCTCGGGAAGTGCCGCCTGGCGCACCAGATACAGCACCGCGTCGGCGGCGGCGAACACCCGCGCGTCGGTCGGCTCCGCGTCGTCGGGCGCGACCGCGTCCAGCAGGGTCAGGCCACGCAGCGACCGCGCGGGCCAGCGCAGGTCGACCCGGTCCAGCGGCCCGTCGGGCCACGCGTCCGGGTCCACCCGCGAGCGGTCGCCCTCGCGGCGGATCAGGCCGGACACCGGTGGACCGCCGGACGGGTACATGATCGCCTCGGCGGTCGGCGCGCCGTGGATCCACACCGGCGCGTCACCCGGCCCCGGCGGGCACAACCGTTCCCCGATCAGCGCGTTGACCAGCGTCGACTTCCCGGTCTGGCGGCCTCCCGCAATCGCCAGGCGCAGCGGTTCCTCCCAGCGTTCCAACTGCCCGTGCAGCCACGCACGCGCACGCGGGACGTCCTGGAACACCTCGGCGGCACGCAGGAGCAGGTGGTGTACCGCCGGCGCGAGTCCGGTCACGCGGTGATCCCCTGGACGGCCCGTGCGGGCTCACCCAGTTGCTCGGCCAGCGCGGTGAGCTGTCCCAGCAGTGCGTCCATCTCCGCCTGCTTGCGCTGGCGCTGCGTGGTTCGGGCGACCAGCTCCTGGCGGGCCTGCTCCGCGGCGGTGGTCGCGGCGTGCTGCAGACGCTCGGCGACGGCGCTGAAATGATCACGCACCAGGCGGTGCGCCGCGCGCGCCGCGTCCCGGCTTTCCTTGCTGTAGGCCAGAAAGAAGTCGTCGACGTACCGCTGGGCGACCTGCTTGGCGGTGGCCTGGCGGCGGGTCTTGCGGGTGCCGCTCTCCTCGTACACGGTGCGCGCGCCGAACACCGCGCCCGCGCTCACCGAGATCGGGTTGACCAGCGGCATACCGGCGAACGTGGTGGCCAGGCCGAACATCAGCAGCCCGCCGTAGGACCCGCGCAGGCCGGAGAACAACTTCTGGAACGGGCCGAACTTCTCGGTCCTCGGCGGCGCGAGTTCGCCGATCCGGTGCGACAGCTCCTGCTCCATCGCCTCGGCCAGGTCGCCGGCGTCGTCCAGGGAGAGCTGGCGGGCGATCTTGTCGGCGAGCCACGCGAAGCGCTCGATCTGCCAGGTGAAGTTGGTCTCGGCGACCTCGTCGAGGGTGTCCCGCAGCCAGTCCTCGAAGGCGTCCCAGTCGCCGCGCGGATCGGCCGAGTCGAAGTAGGTGTCGATCTCTCGCACGATGGCCCGGGTCCGGTCGCGCACGTCGAACTCCACGTCGGACTGCAGGTCGGCCACGTCGTCGGCGAGCACGATCGGCCAGCGTGCGGCCATTCGCTGGAGCTGGACCAGCCGCTCCTGGGTGGCCTGCCAGCGGGAGTGTTCCGGCCCGGAGAGAGGATCGGCCCGCCGGGCCTGCTCGGCACGGATCCCGCCGATCAGCGTGTGCACCACGTCGGTGGTCAGGGCGCTGGTCGAGCGTGCGGCCAACTGGTCGCGCTGCCGGGCGATCTCACCGAGGAACAGCTCAAGGTCGCTGACGCCGGACTCCTCGTGCAGCCGCTGGTCGCCGGCGCGAACCGCGGTCAGCCGCAGGGACGCGGACACCGGGATCACCGGGGCGCGCAGGCCGGCACCGGCGATGCGCCCCTGGGTGTCGGCCAGCGCGTCCCGCCAGCGCGGCGCGATGTCGATCTTGGTGAGCACCACGGCGACCGGTCGGGCGGCCATGCGTTCGAGCATGGCGAGTTGCCCGGGGGACAACTCGCGAGTGGCGTCGCAGATCAGCAGCACGGCGTCCGCCTCGGGCAGCAGCGCCGTGGTGTTGGCCGGATCGGCCGGGCAGTCGATGAGCACCAGACCGGCGGCGAGCAGGTCACGCGGCAGCCCGATCTGTGCGCGGGTGCCGGTCGCGGCGGGTTGGGTGGCCTTCGCGCGGACCTGCTCCACCGACAGCGGCGCGGCGTCGAGCGGAGTCAGTTCGCGCCGGGGTGTGGGGAGTGAGAGCACGGTGGCCGTCGGGGTCGGGGCGTAGCGCACGAAGGTGGCCATCGCGGTGGTCACGCCGTCGCCGACCGCGCAGACCGGCGCGTCCACCAGCGCGTTGACCAGCGCGCTCTTGCCCTGACCGGGATCGCCGACGACCAGCACGCGGACCGCGGGATCGAGTAGCGCCTCACGCCGCGCGACCAGCTGGCCGGCGAGATCGGGTCGGTCCAGAGCGGTGCAGGCGCGCACCACACTGTCCAGAACCGGGATCCACGTCCGAGGCATCCAGGAGAGTGTGCCGTGATTCCCCGAATGGGTGAACCCGTCTGGGGGACTGTATTGCGCCAATCGACAAAAAGCAGGCCGGAAACTCGTCCAGGGAGACGAGTTTCCGGCCTGCGCGACGCGGCTGGTCTCAGAGCACGCCGTCGACGTCGATCACCTTGTCGACCTGCGGCAGCGCGTGCTGGGCGGCACTGGTGATGCCGTCCACCGGGCTGGCGTTGAGCACGTCGCCCACCGGGCTGTGCGTGATGTGCGCGACACCGGGCAGCTCGGTCACCTTCGGCAGCTCGGTGACCTTCGGCAGCGCGGGCAGGTGCGCCGGAAGGTCGGACAGGTCAGGCAGCTTCGGCAGGGTCGGGATCTGCGGGAGGTGCGGCACCGGCAGGTCGGTCGACTCCGGCAGCGCGGGCACCTGCGGCAGGTTCACCGGCAGCTGCGGCACCGCCGGGACGTCGACCGGCAGGTCCGCCGAGGGCTGCGGCAGCGCGGGCACGGCCGTCGGGAGGGCCGGGACGGCCGGCACACCGGGGACCGAGGGCAGCGCCGGCACGGCCGGCAGGTCCAGCGGCAACCCGTCGGTGAGCTCCGAGCCGCGGTTCACGAAGTCGGCCACGGTCCCCGCGGCGACCTGCGCCGACGGCAGCGAGTTCAGGGCCTTGGTCGGGTCGGCGATGGTGAAGCCGCTGTCGGTGGTGAACTGGCCGACCGGCGAGTCGACCGAACCGGTCACGCCGTCGACGCCGATGGCACCGGCCAGCGACACGCTGCCGAGCGGGCTGCTCAGGGCAACGCCGCCCTCGACGCCCTCCAGGCCGCCGGAGAGCCCACCCTCGGCCGAGAGGTACTCGTTGCCGGCGGCGACCTGGGCCTCGACGCCGGACGTGCTACCCGAGCCGGACAGGTCGACGTCGCCAACCGGAGAGACGCCGGTGAACGAGCTCTCGACACCGTCGGCGGTCGCGGTGACCCCACCGACGCCGGTGACCTGGTCGCTGACGAACCCGCCGGCCGCGGTCACACCGTCGGCGCTGCCCGCGGCACCCGCGGCGAAGTCGCCCAGCGCTGAGGTGCCGTAGAGAGCACCCTCGACACCGTCGGCGCTCGCGGTGACCTCGCCGATGCCGCTGACGTGATCGGTGGCCACCCCAGCGACGGCGTCGGCGCGCTCGGGGCCGGCCGCGGCCCATCCGGCGACCTCACCGAGGGTGGACTCGCTGGTCACCGCGCCACCGATACCACCGGCGTTGGCGGCGAACTCGCCGGCCACGGAGCCGAGGCTGCCGAGGCTCCCGGTGACGGCACCGGCCGCACCGTGCAGGTCGCCGGCAACCGACGCGGCGAACTGGGGCGCGCAGTCGGCCACGGCCTTGAGCTGCTCGATCACGCCGGCGTCGGTGGGCACGGCGGCGCGCAGCGCGTCGACACCGTCCTGCACCGCGGCCGCGCCCGGCGCCGCGTCGAGGACCAGCGGCACGACGTCCTGGACGTCCTGGGTGGTCACGTCACCCAGGCCGGCGGTCGACAGCGCGGCGGTGGGGTCCTGCGCGAAGGCCGCGCGCGCCTGCTCGTTGGTGAGCAGGTTGAGGACGAAGTCGTAGAGCGTGGGCTGCGAAGACAACAGATCTCCCTGATCGGCGGACAGCGGGGACGGTTCGCCCCGTCGTGTTGACCACACGCTAGGCACGGGCGCGCCCCAGGCCATCGGGTTTCACTCCCTGTCTTCAATTCACCCGATAGGGAGTTGGTGAGTTACGCCAATTAGGGGATTAGGGGGTTGCTCCGCGTGTACCGGTCTTTGATAGGAAGACGCCGCTCCGAAGCAGGCCCCCGCACGTGTGAGGAGACCATTGCCGTACGTCCTGGGTGTCGATCTCGGTTCAACCCGGGCTCGGGCCGCGACCTGCGAGATCGGGTCCGCGGACGTGCCGGAGCTGATCCGCCTGGAAGGTCGTTCGCCATGGTTGCCCGCGGTGTTACAGGTCCGTGACGACGAGACCGTGTTGGTCGGCGCGGCCGCTGAGCGCCGGGCCGGGGTCGAGCCGGAGTGCACGGCCCGTGGGCTGCTGCACCGGGTCGGCGACACCGTCCCGTGCGTACTGGGCGAGCGCGCCTACCCGGCCGACATCCTCGTCGCCGTGCTGATCACCTGGATCGTCGGCGCGGTGCGGGAGAGCCGAGGCTCCGATCCGGAACTCGTGATGCTGACCCACCCCGCGAGCTGGGGCGCCTACCGCCGGGGGCAGCTTGCCGGGGCCGCGCGCGAGGCCGGTGTCGCGGACATCGTGCTGATTCCCCGACCGGTGGCGACCGTGGAGACGGCGCTCGCCGCGCGGCCGACCCGGGACGGTCTGTTCGCGGCGAGCACGGTCGGCGCGACCCGGGCGGAATGCGCGATCGTGCGGGCCACGCCCGGCGACTGCGAGGTCCTGGCCACCGTCGAGGACGATCACGGCGCCGGCACCCACCTCGACGAGGTGCTCATGCGGCACGTGCTGGCTGGCCGGCCGCACGTGGGCGAGTCCGACCGGCTGCGGGCGGCGTGCGCGCTGGCCAAGGAGCGCCTGGCGGTGCACGGCCAGGCCAGTGTCGCGATCCCCGAGGACTCGGCACCGGTCCCGCTGTCCTGGGCGGAGTTCGAACCGCTGGTGCGACCGGTGGCCGAGGGCGCCGTCGACCGGATACGCCGGGCCACCCTGGCCGCCGGCGTGCGTCCGGAGCAGCTCGACGCGATCGCGCTGGCCGGTGGATCGACCCGGATCCCGCTGTTCGGCGCACTCGTCGGCGAGGCGTTCGGCCGGCCGGTGCTGACCGACGACGTGCCGGCCGGCGTCGCCTGCCGAGGCGCCGCCCTGGCCGCCCGTCGCCTGCTGACCCCGAGGACGCCCGAGTTGGTCACCGCCGCCGCCCACCCCGAGCCCAGCGCCCCGGTGGCCCCGCCTCCGCCCCGGCCGCCGGTCGACATTCCCGGACTGGAGCCGCCGCCCCGCCGCCGGTTCGGCCGCCGCGCGAAAGCGGTGGAGGAATGATCCTCGACGAGCACACCCGCACGTTGTGCGAGCGGATCACCACGGACCCGTCGGCACCGCGCCGGGTCGCGGTCGTGGCACCCGGCGGGCTCGGCAAGACGACCCTGTTGCGACATCTGGGACGGGAGTTCGCCGAAGCCGGGACGCGCCCGGTCTGGCACGGCTCGGGTGAGCAGCCGGGTGACGGCGACGTCCTGCTGATCGACGACGCGCACCGGCTGGCCGAGGACACGCTGACCGACCTGGTTCGACGGGCGCGGGTGGTGATCGCCGCCCGGCCGTGGCCCCAGCCGGCCGCGCTGGGCGACCTGTTCCGGATCGTGCTGCGGCCGTTCGACCAGGATCAGGTCGGCGCCTATCTGGCCCGCTACTGCCCGGACGCGGATCGCGCGGCGGTGCACGAGCTGACCGGCGGCGTGCCGCGCCTGGTGGCACTGGTCGCGCGGGGCGCCGATCCGGTGGAGCTGCGCGCCGAGATCGAGGCGCTCGCGCCCGACACCCAGACCTATCTGCTCGCCGCCCAGGCCGGCGCCATCCGTCATCCGGATCTGCTGCGCGCGCTGTTCGACACCGACGAGGCGGGCATCGGCGCGATCAGTGAGGCCGCCCGGTCGACCGGTCTGCTCGATTCCGGTGGCGCTCTGGTGCCGGTCGCCGAGGCGGCGGTCAGCGCGCTGGTTCCGGTCGACCGGCGGCTGGCGGTGTGCCGGAACCTGGTGCGGTTGCAGCGAAATCGGAGTGGGCCGGTGCTGGATCTGGTGCGCCCGCTGCTCGGTACCGACGCGGGCGGGGCGGACCTCGCGCAGGCCTACCAGACCGCGGCCGAGGAGGCGCTCACCGCCGATCCGGCGCTGTCCGTGCGGCTGTACGAGGCGGCCGCCCGCGCGGGTGCGGGGGAGCTGGAGATCGGTGCGCACTGGGCGCGCGCGTCCGCGTTGGCCGGCGATCTGACCGGTGCGCTGCGGCGGGCCGACCGGGTGATCGGCACGCCGGACGCCCCGGGCCGCGCCGAGGCCGCGCGGGTGGCCGCCGTGGTGCTGGGCAGCCACGGCCAGCTCGATCGCAGTGCCGAGCTGCTGCGGTGGGCCGGCGACTCGACCTCGCGCGCGTTCGCGGCACTCGCGCTGCTCGGCGCCGGCCGGCCGGACGAGGCCACGCCCCTGCTCGACGAGCGGTCGGACGGGGAACCGCCCACGCTGCTGTCCGGTGCCGCATCCCTTGTGGCACAAGGGATTCACGAGTCGCTGCGATCACCGGCCGCGACCGTGCTGGCGACACTGGCGCGGGCCTCGTCGATGGTCGAACCGTTGGGCCGCACGGCATTGCTGCCGGACAGCCCGGCCGCGCTGGGGGCGATCGTCGGCATCCACGCCGGCGAGATGGCGATGGCCGAGGCGCTGGTGCGTGACGCCGTCGCGGCCGACGTCGGCACCCTGCGACTCGGCATCCGGCACAGTCTGATGAGCGCCTGGATCGCGATGACCCGCGGTGATCTCAATGCCGCCGAACCGGTACTGGTCGACGTGCTCGGCCGCGACGAGTTGCAGCCGAGGGACTGGTTGTTCGCCATCGGTCTGGACGTCGGGCTGGCCCGGCGGCGCGGTGATCTCGCGGCGCTGCGCGGAATCTGGGAGCAGGCGCGGGAGGCGGTGATCCGCCATCCGGTGGACCTGTTCACGCTCCTGCCGTTCGGCGAGTTCGTCGTGGCGGCGGCCCGGCTCGACGAGTACGACCGGCTGGCGCCGCATCTCGCACAGGCGCACGCGCTGCTGGCTCGGCTGGGTGACCCGCCGCTGTGGAGCGCGTCGCTTCGCTGGCACCGCCTGCACGCCGCGATCATCATGGGCCAGCCCGACGAGGCGGCGACGCACGTCGAGGCGCTGGCCGGGTTCGCGCCGCACGAGCGACACCTGGCCGCGCTGCACGCCGCGGCCCGGTGCTGGCTCCAGGTGCTGACCGGCACGATCGATTCGAGTCAGGTCATCGACGCCGCGCGCGATCTGCACGCGACCGGCCTGAGCTGGGACGCCGCCCGCCTGGCTGGTCAGGCGGCCATCCACACGACCGATCGCACCGCGATGGCCGCGCTGCTCGAGTGTGCGCGCCAGCTCCAGGGGCCGACCGCCCCGACCCCGGAGCCGTCACCTGGTCCGGTGACGGCTCAGCTCAGTGATCGGGAGCGGCAGGTCGCCGAGTTGGTGGTCGCGGGCATGACCTACAAGCAGGTCGGCGACCAGCTCTACATCTCGGCGAAGACGGTCGAGCACCACATCGCCCGCATCCGCCACCGGCTCGGTGCGCAGAATCGGCGTGAGCTGCTCGACCGGCTCCGTTCAATGCTGGCCGGCTGACCTCAGGGCGAGGCGGACGACCGGGTATTCGCGGTCGCTCTTGGACTGGTATTTCCCGTAGCGGGGCTGGGCTTCGATGATGCGCTGCCAGGCCTGTTCGCGGTCGGTGCCGTCGAGTCGTTCTGGTGTGACGGGCGTGGCGTCCTTGCCGGGCAGTTCGATCGACGCCTGCTCGGGGTGTGCCATGAGGTTGACGTACCAGTCCGGGTGGACGCTGCCTCCGCCGGAGGCGACGACCAGTTGGGCGTCGCCGTCGGCGAAGCAGGCGACTGGGGTTTCTCTGGGTTGTCCGCTTTTGCGGCCGACGGTGTTGAGGATGAGCACGTTCATGCCCATGAACTTGTCGCGGCCGCCGCGGATCTTGCGGTTGATGCGGGCGTTGGCCTTGTGCTGCATCCAGCGGGAGAAGGTTCCGGGGGTGCCGGGCTTGCGCTTGTTCTTCTTGTTGTCGTCCATGGCGATAACGCTAAGGACGGCACCACGACCAGCGCTTCTCGATTCCTGACCGGTTGGCCATCGGCGCGACTTAACGAGGTGCTAACACGCCACAATCGCCCCGCAAACTCGGCTTCGTAGCTTCCGACGATGACCGAGACGATGCGGGAAGTGGAAGCGGGTGCCACCCGGGAGTTACGCCGGTACGCCCCGCTCGCGGCCAACGACAACCGGGAGGACTACTCACTGCGCTTCGCCGCGGTGTCCTTCCGCCGCTGGAGGCCGTTCGTGGTGGCCACGGCGGCGCTCGGCGGCATCGCGTACCTCGCGGACTTCGCCATCGGCGCGAGCATCGTGCTCTCCTTCGGCTTCACCTCGGGCGTGCTGGCGATCCTCGCCGCGGCGCTGGTGATCTTCCTGACCGGAATTCCGATCGCGGCCGCGTGCGCGCGCAGCGGCGTGGACATGGACCTGCTGACCCGCGGTGCCGGGTTCGGGTACCTCGGCTCGACGCTGACATCGTTGGTGTACGGCAGTTTCACGGTGATCTTCTTCTCGCTGGAGGGGGCGATCATGGCGCAGGCGCTGGAGATGGCGCTGCACCTGCCGCTGTGGCTGGGCTACCTGGTGTCGACGCTGATCGTGCTGCCGTTCGCGATGTACGGCATGGGCGCGATCGCGAAGATGCAGACCTGGACCCAGCCGCTGTGGATCGCCGGGCTGATCCTGCCGTTCGTGGTGATCGCGGTCCGCGAGCCCGGCCGGTTCGCGGAGTTCGCGTCCTTCGCCGGCACCGACGGCACGCACGGCTCGTTCTCGGCGGTGGGTTTCGGGTTCGGCATGGGTGTGGCGCTGTCGCTGATCGGACAGATCGGGGAGCAGGCCGACTACCTGCGGTTCATGCCGCCGAAGACCGCGGAGAACAAGCGCGCGTGGTGGACCGCGGTGATCGCGGCCGGTCCTGGCTGGGTGGTGCTCGGTGCGGCGAAGCAGATCGGCGGGGCGTTCCTGGCGTTCTGCGCGCTCGGGGTGGTGGGTGCGGCGCACGCGGTGGAGCCGATCGCGCCGTACGTCGAGGCGGTGCGCCCGGCGCTCGGGCCGATGGCGATCGCGCTGTCCGCGTTGTTCGTGGTGATCTCCCAGATCAAGATCAACACGACGAACGCGTACTCGGGGTCGCTGTCGTTCGCGAACTTCTTCTCCCGCGTGCTGCACCGCCATCCGGGCCGGGTCTGGTACGTGCTGGTCAACTGCGGGATCGCGCTGGCGCTGATGGAGTTCGGCGCGTTCGGCTTCCTGAACAAGATCCTCGGCTTCTACTCCAACGTCGGGATCGCGTGGATCGGCGCGCTGGTCGCGCACCTGGTGATCGTCAAGCCGCTCGGGCTCGCGCCGCCGTACATCGAGTTCAAGCGGGCGTACCTGCCGTCGATCAACCCGGTCGGCTTCGGCTCGATGGTGATCGCGTCGGTGGTGTCGATCGTGGCGTTCTTCGGGGCGTTCGGCCAGACGGCCGCGGCGTTCAGCCCGCTGCTGGCGCTGGTGATCGCGATGGTGCTGGTGCCGCTGTTCGCGTACCTCACCAAGGGCCGGTACTACCTGAAGCGGCCGAACACCGTCGCCGGGCCGGACGTTCCCGCGGCGCTTCTGGCCGGCACGCACGAGTGCCTGGCCTGCGGCGAGCACTACGAACTGCCGGACATCGCCGACTGCCCGGCGCACTCCGGTGCGATCTGCTCGCTGTGCTGCACGCTGGAGACGACCTGCGGCACGGCGTGCCAGGAGCCGGGCGCGGAGCCGGTTTCCCTTGGCATGCCGACGATGAAGCTCAGTTAACACGTCGTTGACAGCGACGCGGCCGATCGCGTGATAGACCTTCATTCATGCACCTCACGCCACAGGAGCGGGACAAGCTGCTCGTGTTCGTGGCGGCCGACGTGGCGCGGCGGCGGCAGGCGCGCGGGCTGCGACTGAATCATCCCGAGGCCGTCGCGTTGATCACCGAGCACGTGCTCGAGGGCGCGCGGGACGGCCGCGGCGTCGCCGAGCTGATGAGCAGCGGTCGCGAGGTGCTGCGACGTGAGCAGGTTCTCGACGGAGTGCCGGAGATGCTCGACTCCGTGCAGGTCGAGGCCACCTTTCCGGACGGCACCAAGCTCGTCACCGTGCACGACCCGATCCCGTGAGGAGTGTGCATGCGTCCCGGTGAGGTGCTCTGCGGCAGTGATCCGATCCCGCTCAATGCCGGCCGGCCTCGGGTACGGCTGACCGTGATCAACACGGCGGACCGGCCCGTCCAGGTCGGCTCGCACTACCACTTCGCCGCCGTCAATCCCGGCCTCGAGTTCGACCGTGACGCCGCCTGGGGACACCGGCTCCACGTGCCCGCCGGCACGTCGGTGCGCTTCGAGCCCGGAGTGGAGCGCGAGGTGGACCTGGTGCCGATCGCCGGCGCGCGGGTGGTGCCGGGCCTGCGCCCCGAGTCGGCGGGAGCGCTGGACCGATGACCGACGCGCTGGATCGCGAGCGCTACGCGGAGCTGTTCGGCCCGACCGCCGGCGACCGGATCAGGCTGGCCGACACCAACCTGTTGATCGAGATCACCGAGGACCGCGCCGCCGGGCCGGGCGGCTCCGGTGACGAGGTGGTTTTCGGCGGCGGCAAGGTGATCCGCGAATCGATGGGCCAGGGCACGGCCACCCGCGCCGACGGCGCACCCGACCTGGTGATCACCGGCGCCACCATTCTGGACCACTGGGGCGTGATCAAGGCGGACATCGGCGTACGCGACGGGCGGATCGTCGGCATCGGTAAGGCCGGCAACCCGGACACCATGGACGGTGTCGACTCCGCACTGGTGATCGGCCCGTCCACCGAGATCGTCGCCGGCAACGGCAAGATCGTCACCGCCGGCGGCATCGACTGCCACGTGCACTTCATCTGCCCGCAGCTCACCGACACCGCCCTGGCGTCCGGCGTCACGACCCTGATCGGCGGCGGCACCGGTCCGGCCGAGGGGACGAAGGCCA
The DNA here is from genome assembly GCF_004216555.1 of Herbihabitans rhizosphaerae. Classification (GTDB taxonomy): domain Bacteria; phylum Actinomycetota; class Actinomycetes; order Mycobacteriales; family Pseudonocardiaceae; genus Herbihabitans; species Herbihabitans rhizosphaerae. The sequence goes on from NZ_SGWQ01000002.1 coordinate 537,150, forward strand.
CCACGGTGACACCCGGCGCGTGGAACCTGGCCCGCATGCTCCAGGCGATGGACGGCCAGCCGGTCAACATTCTGTTGCTGGGCAAGGGAAACACCGTCTCCGAGGCGGCGTTGCACGAGCAGGTGCGCGCCGGCGCCGGCGGGTTCAAGCTGCACGAGGACTGGGGCACCACCCCGGCGGCGATCGACGCCTGCCTGCGGGTCGCCGACCAGACCGGCGTGCAGGTCGCGATCCACACGGACACGCTGAACGAGGCGGGCTTCCTCGAGTCCACAGTGGACGCGATCGCCGGCCGGTCGATCAACGCCTACCACTCCGAGGGTGCCGGCGGCGGGCACGCGCCGGACATCATCCGGATCGTCTCGCAGCCGAATGTGCTGCCGTCCTCGACCAATCCGACCCGCCCGCACACGGTGAACACCATTGACGAGCACCTGGACATGCTCCTGGTGTGCCACCACCTGAACCCGTCGGTGCCCGAGGACCTCGCGTTCGCGGAGAGCCGGATCCGGCCGACCACCATCGCGGCCGAGGACGTGCTGCACGACCTCGGCGCGATCTCGATGATCGGCTCCGACGCGCAGGCGATGGGCCGGATCGGCGAGGTGATCATCCGGACCTGGCAGACGGCACACGTGATGAAGGACCGGCGCGGCGCGCTGGCCGGCGATGGCGCGGCGGACAACCTGCGGGCGCGCCGGTATGTCGCGAAGTACACGATCAACCCCGCGATCGCGCACGGCGTCGCGCACGAGGTCGGCTCTGTCGAGGTGGGCAAGCTCGCCGACCTGGTGTTGTGGGAGCCGAAGTTCTTCGGTGTGCGCCCGTCGCTGGTGATCAAGGGCGGGTTCATCGCCTGGGCCGCGATGGGCGACGCCAACGCGTCGATCCCCACCCCGCAGCCGGTGTTCGCCCGGCCGATGTTCGGCGCCGCACCGCGAGCGGCCGCGGCGAGCAGCCTGCATTTCGTGGCTGTCGAGCCGGAGATCGACACGTGGACCCCGCGGTCGGTGATCACCGACACGCGCCGGATCGGCAAGGCGGACATGGTGCTCAACGACGCGCTGCCGGACGTGCGGGTCGACCCGGACAGCTTCGCGGTGCACGTGGACGGTGAGCTGATCGAGCCGGCACCGGTGTCCGAGCTGCCGATGGCGCAGCGCTACTTCCTGTTCTGATGCACGCCGCCGCGCTCATGCTCGCCGACTCCCGGTTCCCGGGCGGCGGGCACGCGCATTCCGGCGGGCTCGAGGAGGCGGTGGCTCGCGGGCTGGTCCACTCCGAGTCGGATCTGGCGCCGTTCCTGGCCGGCCGGTTGCGGACCGCGGGGGAGTTGGCCGCCGTGTTCGCCGGGGCGGCTGCCCATGCCGGTCGACGCGACGCCGGAGTTGATCACTGGCGGCTGCTGGACGCCGAACTGGACGCCCGCACACCGTCACCCGCGCAGCGAACCGCGTCGCGCGCCCAGGGCCGCGGCACCCTCCGTGCGGTGTCCCACCTCGTGCTCGACACGCTCGCCGCCGCCACGCCTCGGCCGCACCACCCGATCGCGGTCGGTGCGGTCGTCGGAGCGTCCGAGGGTGCACCAGCCGACGCCGCCCTGACCGTCGCCTACCTGGCGGTGAGCGGGCCGGCCAGCGCCGCCGTCCGGCTGCTCGGCCTGGACCCGTTCGCGGTGAACGCGCTGGTCATGCGGCTGATCCCGGTCATGCACACGGTCGCCGAGTACGCGGTGCGGCACGCCGGAACGGACCCCGCGGACCTGCCCGCCCCCGCCGCGGTGGGGCTGGACCTGCTCGCCGAAGCCCATGATCGACACAGTCAGAAGGAGGTGCGTCTCTTTGCCAGTTGAGCACACCCACACGCATCCGGTGAACTTCGACCCGACCGCGACCGAGCCCGATCCACACGCCGCCGCGACCCACGCCGGGCGGGCGTTCCGGCTCGGCATCGGCGGGCCGGTGGGCAGCGGCAAGACGGCGCTGGTCGCCGCGCTCTGCCGGGCGCTGGGCGGCCAGGTCGAGCTGGCCGTGGTGACCAACGACATCTACACCACCGAGGACGCCGACTTCCTGCGCGGTGCCGGCGTGCTGGACGCGACTCGGATCGAGGCCGTGCAGACCGGCTGCTGCCCGCACACCGCGATCCGCGATGACATCAGCGCCAACCTGGACGCCGTCGAGCACCTCGAACAGCACCATCCCGGGCTCGAGCTGATCATCGTGGAGAGCGGCGGCGACAACCTCACCGCGGTGTTCAGTCGCGGACTGGTGGACGCGCAGATCTTCGTGGTGGACGTGGCCGGCGGGGACAAGGTGCCTCGCAAGGGTGGTCCCGGCGTCACCACGGCCGACCTGCTTGTGATCAACAAGATCGACCTGGCCGAACAGGTGCGCGCCGATCTGGGCGTGATGGTCACCGACGCGCACCGCATGCGCGGCGAACTGCCGGTGATCACCCAGTCTCTGGTGCGGACACCGGACGCACCCGAGGTGGCCGCCTGGGTGCGAGACCGGCTGGCCGCACAGCCGGCGTGAAGGCACACGCCCGGTTGGTAGTCGAATGCGACTCAGCTGGTCGCAGCGTGATCCGTGAGCTGCGTTCCGCCGCACCGCTCACATTGGTCCCGCAACGCCGCCGGCAGGCCGCTGCCGTGGTGCACCTGGTCAGCTCGGCCTGCGCGCCGCTGGGCGGTGATGAGCTGGTGCTCGACGTGCGGGTCGGCGCGGGCGCCACGCTGCGGCTGGCCGGTGTCGCCGCCACCGTGGCGCTTCCCGGGCAGCATGCGGGGCCGAGCCGCACGACGGTGCGCGTCGATCTGGAGGGTGCGCTGGAGTACCTGCCCGAGCCCACGGTGGTCACCGCGCGAGCCGATCACACGGCCGTGCTGACAGCCGACCTCAGCGATCGGGCGAGCCTGCGGTGGCGGGAGATCCTGGTCCTCGGCCGGTCGGGGGAGTCGCCCGGCCGGTGCCGCAGCGGGCTGTCGGTCCGGCGAGCCGGTCGCCCGGTGCTGCGCCAGCAGTTGGACATCGGCGACCGCGAGCTGGACGCCAGCCCCGCCGGTCTGGCCGGCAAGCGGGTGTCGGGTACCGGCCTGCTCCTCGACGGTTCGACACCCGCGGCCGCCGGTGGCCCGTGGTGGTCGCGCGTCCCGATCGACGGCGGCGCGCTGACCACGGTCCTGGCCGACGATGTGGTCAGCGCCCTGGCCGTACTGACCACCTCAATGCCCGGCTGACCGCACGGCGAGCCGGACCACCGGGTACTGGCGCTCGCTCTTGGCCTGGTACGTCCATCGAGTTGTTAGCGTTGTTGCTCGATGCGCTCGAAGATGTCGGCGTCGGTTTCTTGCTGCCAGTCGGGCAGTTGGTCCCAGTCGGCGACGTAGGCGGGCTTGGGGTCTGGGAAGTGCTTGTAGATCTGGCCGATCCAGCAGAGGGCGACGAACTTGCCCTTCTGCTCGCGGGTGAGTTTGGTGGTGGCGCCGTCGGTGGCGGTGATGAACGCAAGCACCTGGTCGTAGACGGCCGCGGCGGAGGCGCGCTCCCAGTCGGGGGTGTCTTCCCAGGGTGCGGTGTAGCCGGGTTTGGGCTCGCCCGGGTAGTGCTTGGTGACTCCGGCGATCCAGGCTTCGCGGAAGGCACGGCCGTGCTCGTTCTGCAAGATCATTTCCCTTCTCGTCGGTGGTCCTGTGGCGAACAAGACGTTGATCTGTCTCGCCTGCGGCTTAGAGATCGTACGAGGCGACGCCCTCCGCCCCGGTCCTTGTGACGCCGTCGGCTCACAGATTCGATTTTCGAATGAGCCTGTTGCTCGGTCAGCGCGGCCGGCCGGGGACGCCGGGGCGGGTTTGCCAGGGGTGCGGGCCGTGCAGCGGGCGGTACTCGACGCCGAGCGCGTCCAGTCGCGGCAGGTGGTGGGTGGCGAGCCGGTTTTCGAACTCGGTGTAGTCCTTGTCCGGCGGGGACCAGACGACCTCGGCGAACGCGGACAGCCGGGGGAAGGCCGCGTAGTCGACGCGGCGAGGGTTGTCGAGGTGCTCGGTCCACACCTGGGCCTGGGCACCGAGAACCCTTGCGGGGTCAGGCATGCCGGGCGGGATCGGCTCGTATGAGTACACGTCGCGAAGGGTGACCAGGTAGCCGACCGGGATCGGTTCGTCGGGGTGGTCGGACTGCCGGTGATCGAGGTAGACGGACTGCTCGGGGCACATGATCACGTCGTGGCGGGTGGTGATCGCCGCCTCCTCGCTGCGCCAGCACGCGATGATCGTGTCCGGGGGCAGTGGCCCGGTCTCCAGGATCTCGTCCCAGCCGAGCGCGCGGCGGCCGAGCGTGGACAGGTGCTCGGCGATCCAGCCGATCGGCCAGTTGTGCCGACCGGCTTCGTCGCCGCCGAGGCAGATCACCGGGGAGTCGAAGACATCCGCGAGATGGTCGAACACCCGGCGGTAGAAGTCCACTGTGGACGGTGCGGTGTTGAGCACGTGTTCGCTGATGCCCCAGGCGGTGCGCACCTCCGCCGGCCCGCACGCGCCCAGCAGCGGGTACGCGGCGATCGCGGCCTGGCTGTGCCCGGGAATGTCCACCTCGGGCACGACGGTGACCGACCGTGAGCGCGCGTAGGCGACGATCTCGCGCAGGTCGTCGGTCGTGTAGTACCCGCCGTGCGGGCGGCCGTCGTGCGACGTGGTTCCGTCCGGCGGCCGGCCGACCCACGATCCGGCGCGCCAGGCACCGACCTCGGTCAGCCGGGGGTAGCCGGGGACCTCGACGCGCCAGCCTTGATCATCGGTGAGGTGCAGGTGCAGCACGTTCAGCTTGTGCGCGGCGAGCAGGTCCACGAAGCGCAGCACGGCGGCCTTCGGCTGGAAGTGCCGTGCCACATCCAACAAGCACCCGCGCCAGGCGAACCGGGGGTGGTCCTCGATCTCGCCGCACGGCAGGTGCCACTGTCCACTGTGGATGTTCGCGGCACGGAAAGCGTTGGGGCCGGCCAATTGTCGCAGGGTCTGTTCGGCGTGCCGCACTCCCGACTCGTCGGCGGCGATCGCGCGCACGCCGTCCGGGGTGATTGTGATCCGGTACCCCTCGGCGTGCCGAACTTCGGCCGGATCGATGACCACCCGCGTCCGCCAACTGTCCACTGTGGACACGCCGGGTGCCGGTGAGGCGCGCACCGGGCGGGGGAGCAGTCCGTCGAACGCGGTCATCCCTTCACCGCCCCGGCCAACCCGCTGACCAGATGCCGCTGCACCAGCACGAAGAAGATCAACACTGGAATGGTCATCAGCGTCGAGCCGGCCATGATCGCGCCCCAGTCCTGCTCATCGGGCTTGTAGAACACCAGCAGCGCCTGCGGCAGCGTGCGGTTCTCCGTACTGGAGTAGATCAGCGTCCGGGCGAACAGGAAGTCGTTCCACGAGTGGATGAACGACAGCACGCTGGTGGCCACGAGTCCAGGCGCCACAAGGGGAAACAGCACTCGCCAGGTGAACTGGAAGCGGCTGGCGCCGTCCAGCGCGGCGGCCTCCTCCAGGTCGGCCGGCACGGCGGCGACGAACCCGCGCAGCATCCAGATCGCGAACGGCAGGCTGAACGCCAGGTTCACCAGCACCAGCGGGCCCAGTTCGTTGAGCCCGAACGCCGGCGCCACGTCGCCGACCGAGCGCACCATGAAGAACAGCGGAATGGTCAGCGCCTCGACCGGCACCATCTGCGCGACGAGCAGCATCACCAGCAGCACGGTCCGGCCGCGGAACCGGAACCGGGTCAGTGCCACCGCGGACAGGAACGACAGCAGGATCGACCCGCCGACCACGAGCACCGCGACCAGGGCGCTGTTCAGGAAGTACTGCCCGAAACCCTGCACGTCGAGCACTCTGCGGAAGCTGTCCAGCGTGGGGGCGAACGTCCACGGGCGCGGATCGGCGGACTGGATCTCGCCGGCCGGTTTCAGCGCGGACAGCACCATCCAGTACAGCGGCAACGCGACGAGGATCGCGGCGACCACGCAGAGCACATCGGAGATCCGGGACCTCACGGCTGCCACCCCGATTTCCGTTGCACGCGAAGGTAAATCACGGTGATCAGCAACAGCAGCACGGTCATCACCACGCCGATCGCCGCGCCCATGCCGTATTCCTCGCCGGCGAACGCCTTCTGGTAGGCGTACACGTTGAGCACGAGGTTGCGGCCCGCGACACCGCCGCCGCCCGTCATCACGTAGATCTGGGTGAAGATCTTGAAGTCCCAGATGATCGACTGGATCGTGGCGATCACGATCAGCGGTTTCAGGATCGGCAGGATCACGCCGGTGGCGATCCGCCGCCAGGACGCGCCGTCCAGTTGGGCCGCCTCCACCACCTCGGACGGGATGGCCTTGATCCCGGCGTACATGGTCACCATGACGAACGGGAACGAACACCAGATGATCTCCGCGGCGACCAGCCCGAACGCGGAGAACCGGTCGAAGGTCCACGAATGTCCTTCCAGACCGGTGAATCCGAGCCCGGCGAGCACCTCGTTGACCAGCCCGAGGTCCTGGTCGAACAGGAACAGCCACACATAAGAGCCGGCCATCGCCGGGGTGGCCCACGCACCCAGCGCGGCCAGGAACAACAGCATGCGCGGGATCGGCCGGGCACGCGTGGCCAGCACGGCGAGCGCGCCGCCGACTAGGAGACTGCCGACCACGCACACCGCGGCGAACAGCACCGTGGCCAGCAGCACGCTCCAGAACTGCGGATCGGTCAGCAGCTCGGCGTAGTTCGCGAAAGCCAGGAACCGCAACGGTTCCGCGCCGCTGGCCTGCGGCTGGTTGTAGTCGTACAGCGAGATCTGGGCGAGCTGGAACAGCGGATAGGCCATCAGTCCGACCAGCAGCACCGCGGCGGGCGCGAGGTAGAGGACGGCGGCGCGCCCGTCGCGGCGGGTCCGCTGGCGGGGAACGGTCATCAGCCGCCGAACGCCTTGTTCATCTCGGCGGCCGCGGCGTCGGTGGCAGCCTCGACGCTCTGCGCCCGGGTGGCGATCTGCTGGATGGCGGTGGGGATGATGTTCGCGGCGTCGATCTTCGTCCAGGCCGGGCTCGCCGGCACGAACTTGGCGCCCGCCTTCACCGAGGCGACGAACGCCGCCAGCGTCGGGTCGGCGCCGGCCAGCTCGGACTGCACGTCGGTGAACGTGGGCAGGTTGCCCATCGCCTGGTACATCTTCCGCTGGTACTTCTTGCCGGCCAGCAGCTTGCTGAACTCCATCGACAGCGAGTACTTCTTGCTCGCCCGGAACACGCCGAGCAGGTTGCCGCCGGCGAACGGCGGCGCGATCGCGCCGATCTCCTTGCCGGGCAACGGAATCACGGCGTACTTGCCCTTCGCCGTACCGGCCTCGATCGCCTTGCGGTTGAAGTCGCCGCCGATCACCATGCCGGCCTTGCCCGCCGCGAACGCGGCCACCGACTGGCTGCCGGTGAGCTGCGCGCAGGCCGCGGGCGGGCAGATGTCGTCGTTGATCAGCTCGGCGTAGCGGCGCAGCCCCTCGCGGGACGCGGCGCTGGTCACGCCGGCGGTCCACTTGTCGCCGTCGCGCGTGGCGACGTCGCCGCCGTGCGCCCACACGTAGGGCAGCGCCGCGTAGACGTACTTGCCGCCGGTGGCGATGCCGTACAGATCGGGCTTGGCCTTGCGGATCGCGCGGGCGGTGTCGGCCAGTTCGGTGAGCGTCTTCGGCGGGTTGATGCGCAGCTCGGTGAACACGTCGGTGCGGTAGTACAGCGCGCGCGTCCCGGTGAACCACGGGATGCCGTAGGTCTTGCCGTTGATCTTCGCGGTGTCCAGCACGGTCGGCGCGAGGTCCTTGCCCTCCGCCCAGCCGGCCAGGTCGCCGGACACGTCGGCGAACCCGTTGGACGCGATGTAGCCGGCGAGGTCGGTGTTGCCGAACTCGGCGACGTCGGGGGAGCTGTTCCGGTCGTTGAACGCGCCGTTGAACCGGTTGGCCCGCCCGTCGACCGGGAGGTATTCGACGTTCACGGTGACGCCGGCGTGCGACGCTTCGAACTCCCGCTTCGCTTCCGCCACAACGGTTTCCTTGGGCGTGTTGTTCGCCTCCTGGAACAGCCACACCTTCAGCTCGCCGGTGGTCTCGCCGCCGCCGGACTGCTGCTGGTTGTTCGACGCCTGCGGCGGTGCGCATCCGGCGGCCAGCGTCACGGCCAGGGCCATCAGTAAGAGTGGGCGTCTCATCGGGCGTTCCTTCCGAACAGCACGAAACAGGCGGAGTTCACCGCGGCGGACCCGGCCGGCGACCCGAGCCGGCCGGTGCGCGGGTCACGGAGGAGCCAGGACACGGCGTTGGCGCGCTGGTTGGCCACGTACACCCAGCGGCCGGTCGGGTCGAGGGTGAAGTGCCGCGGCCAGGCGCCGCCGCACGGGGTGGTGCCGGCGAACGCGAGCCGCTCGCCGCGCACGTCGAAGGTGGCGATGCTGTCGTGGCCCCGGTTGGCGGCGTAGACGAACCGCCCGTCCGGCGACACCTGGATCTCCGAGGGAAAGTTCTGCGGCGGTGTCGCGTCGCCGAGCGTCCCGATCACCTGGCCGGGGGTGAACAGGCCGGCGGACGGGTCCCACGCGGCGACCGTGATCTCCGAGCGCAGCTCACCGAGAATGTAGGCGCGACGCCCGTCCGGGTGGAACGCCAGATGCCGCGGCCCGTACCCGGTGGGCAGCCGAAGTTGTTGGCGCGCACGGAGTTTCCCGCTCGCCGGGTCGAGGCCGTACACGTACACCGAGTCGGTGCCGAGATCCACGGCGACCACCCAGCGGCCACTCGGGTCGGGCAGCACCTGGTGCGCGTGCGCCTCGGCGGCACCGGTGTGTGTCACCAGGTCGGTGGACTCGCCGATGGTGCCGTCGCCGGCCAGCCGATGCACCACGACCGAGCCGGAGCCGTAGTTGGCGGTCAGCAGGAATTGCCCGTGCACGCTCAGGTGTGTGGGTGCCTCGCCGTGCGTGGACTGCTTGTTCAGCACTCTGCCGGTGGCGGCGTCCACGGCGGAAACGTGGCCCTCGGGCAGTTCGTTGGTGACGTAGACGATCCGGCGGTCGGCCGAGTGGGCGAACCAGGACGAGTCCGGCAGGTCCGGCACGGTCGCCCCCACGGTCAGTACGCCGGTGCGCGGGTCGACGGTGCCACGCTGCACGCCGGCATCCGGTGAGAAGCTGCCGAGGTACACGCCGAGTCTCCTACCGTGGGCACTGGCGGTCGTGCCGAACAACTGCGCTGCGGCACCCGCCACGGCGCCGGTGAGCAGGGTCCTTCTGGGTAGGGCACGCACGTGGTTTCCTTTCACCGCAGGGAAATCAGATGATCGCAATGAGCACTGCGGCGACCGCGAATCCGACCACCGACAGGATCGTCTCCAGCACCGTCCAGGTCTTGAGGGTGTCCTTGACGGTCAGCCCGAAGTACCGCGACACGATCCAGAATCCGCCATCGTTGACGTGCGAGGCGATGATCGAACCGGCGCAGATGGCGGCCACGATCAGCGCCAGCTCCGGCTGGGAGAACCCGGTGGTGGCGATGGTGGGGCCGATGATGCCCGCCGTCGCGGCGATCGCGGCCGTCGCCGAGCCCTGCGCGATCCGCAGCCCGCAACTGATCACGTACGCCGCGAAGATCACCGGCAGCCCGGCGTCGGCCAGCGAGTTGGCCAATGCCGTGCCGATCCCGGTGGCCTTGAGGACCGCGCCGTAGAACGCGCCGGCACCGACCACCAGCAGGATCATCGCCACCGGACGCAGCGACACCGACCCGATCTCGGCCACCTGTGAGCGGGTCATCCCACGGCGATATCCCAGGAGCCAGAAGGCGAGCAGCACCGCGATGGTCAACGCGATGGCCGGCGTGCCGACGAAGTTGGCGATACCGGCGGCCACCGAACCCTTGGGCAACCAGATACTGCCGAATGTGCCGGCCAGGATCAGCGCGAGCGGAACCGCGATGATCGACACCACCAGCCCGAGTCTCGGCTCCTCCTCGGGCCGGTCGGCGACCTTGGCGGCCTCCAGCATCTCCTCGGGCACCGGCACGTGCATCCGCTTGCCGATCCACGACGAGAAGATCACGCCGCCGATGTACCAGGCCGGGATCGCGCAGGCGGCGCCCATCAGGATCACCCAGCCCAGCTCGACCTTGAGCAGCGCGGCCGCGGCGACCGGCCCGGGGTGTGGCGGCAGGAACGCGTGCGTCACCGACAGGCCGGCGATCAGCGGCAGGCAGTACAACAGGATGGACTTGCCGCTCTGCTTGGCCGCCACGTATACCAGCGGTGCCAGCACGAAGATGCCGACGTCGAAGAACACCGGCACGCCGAAGATCAGCCCGGCCAGGCCCATCGCCAGCGGCGCCCGGTTCTCGCCGAGCGCGCGCAGCAGCGCCCTGGTGAGCACCTGCGCGCCACCGGACGCCTCGAGCATCGCGCCCAACATGGTGCCCAGTCCGATGATCGCCGCGATGTGCCCGAGGATCGACCCGAAACCCGTCTCCAGCAACGACTTTCCGGGATCCTGCGCGGTTCCGACCAGCGTGCCGATCGGCACCCCGGCGGCCAGCGCGGTGAGCAACCCGATCACCAGCAGCGCGATGAACGGCTCCAGCTTGAACTTGACGATCAGCAACAGCAGCAGGGCGATGCCGACGGCGGCGAGCAGCAGCAGGCCGCCCGTCTCGTGCTGTAACCAGTGGATCATGGCTGCTCCTTCACGGCGGCGACGAACTCGCTGGCGCGCAGGCGAATGCGGTCGAGATCGGTCAGGTCGGGCGGGACCACGCCGCTGCCGGCGGTGACCGCGATCGCCCCGGCGGCGAGGTAGGCGGCGGCGTTGCCGGCGTTGACACCACCGCTGGCCACGAGCGGCACGTCGGGGTAGGGACCGCGCAGGTCGCGGAAGTAGGCCGGGCCGAGCCGGGCGGCCGGGAACACCTTCACGGCGGCGGCCCCGATGTCCATCGCGTCGGCCACCTCGGTGGGCGTGAAAGCGCCCAGCACCACCGGAATCCCGAGCCGCTCGGCCTCCTCGGCCACGTCGTCGCGCAGGCCCGGCGTGAGCAGATATCTCGCGCCGGCGTTGACCGCGTCCCGGGCCATCGCCGCGGTCATCACCGTGCCGGCGCCGATCAGCGCACCGTCCACAGTGGACGCCTGCTCGATCACGCGCGGGGCGTTCGGTGTGGTGAACGCGATCTCGATCATGGGCAGCCCGGCGTCGACCAGCGTGCCGGTCAGGCCGACGGGATCCGGCACCGCCGGCGCGCGCACGATGCACAGCGCACGCCGTGTGCGCAGCTCGCCGAGCAGGTCCATCACGCCCCCCGGTTGCGCAGCGAGTGGCCGGCCAGCGCGCCGGTGTGCGCACCGTCGCTGATCACCGGAACGCCGTTGACCAGCACGTACGGGATTCCGGCGGCAGGCGTGCGCGGCTCGTCGAACGTCGCGGTGTCGGCGATCGTGTCCGGGTCGAACAGCACCAGGTCGGCCGCGTAGCCCGGCTTGACCAGCCCGCGATCGGTCAGCCGCAGGCGGCGCGCGGCCCGGCCGGTCAGATGCGCGACGCACTCCTCCAGCCCGAGTACGCGCAGCTCGCGCACGTAGCGGGCCAGATACCGGGGGAAGGTGCCCCAGGCGCGCGGGTGCGGGCGCGCGCCGACCAGCAGCCCGTCGCTGCCGCCGGTGTGCGCGGGGTGCCGCATGATCGTCCGCACGTTGTCCTCGTGGCCGACGTGCATCAGGCACGAGGTGCCCAGCTTCTCGGCGATCAGCGTGTCGAAGTACAGATCGGCGGGCGCGGCGCCGGCCGTGCTGGCCGACTCGGCGACGCTGTGCCCGACCAGGTGGGCGTTCGCCGGGTCGCGCACGCCGTTGATCTCGATGGACGACCAGTCGACCGGCACGCCGTGGCAGCCGTCCGAGCCGGTCACCTCGATGTCCCGCCGGATCCGCTCTCGGGTGTCCACATCGGACAGCCGGGCGATGGTGGCGTCCGGGCCGCCCTCGGTGGCCCAACTCGGCAGCAGCGCGGACAGGTACGTCGCGCCCGGCAGGTACGGGTAGGTGTCCAGCGAGATGTCCGTACCCTCGGCGATCGCGTTGTCCAGCAAGGAAAGCAGCTCGCCCGCGCGGCCGGCGTTGACCGGGAAGTTCATCGTGGCGTGCGCCAGGTGCAGCGGGCAGGCCGACCGCTGGGACACGTCCACCATCTCGGCGTAGGCCTCCAGCGCGCCGGCGCCGTAGCTGCGATGGTGCGGGCTGTAGTACCCACCGCCGGCGCCGACCACCTCGCACAGCGCGACCAGCTCGTCGGTGTTCGCGTACATGCCGGGCGTGTAGGTCAGCCCGGAGGACATGCCCATCGCGCCCTCGGCGAGCCCGGTCGCGGTGATCTCGCGCATCCGGTCCAGCTCGTCGGGCGTCGCCGGCCGGTCGTCCCAGCCGACCACCAGCATCCTGATCGTGCCCTGCGGCAACAGGTACGCGGCGTTCACCGCGATGCCGAGGTCCAGCCGGTCGAGGTACTCCGCGACGCTGCGCCAACTCCAGTCGAACCCGGGCGGGTCGTCGTTCCAGCCGGCGAGCTGTGCGCGCAGACCGGCCAGCGTCGCGTCGTCCACCGGTGCGTACGACAGCCCGTCCTGGCCGAGCACCTCGGTGGTCACGCCCTGGGACACCTTGGCCAGGTGCTCCGGATTGGCCAGGATCTGCAGGTCGGAGTGCGAGTGCATGTCGATGAACCCGGGCGCGAGGACCAGGCCGTCCGCGTCGATCACGGTGTCGCCGGTCAGCGCGCCGCCCTCGACGGCGGCGATGCGCCCGTCGGTCACGCCCACGTCGGCGACGTAGGACGGCTCGCCGGTGCCGTCGACCACCCGTGCGCCGCGAAACACGATGTCCATGGCGTTCCTCAGAAGTAGGTGCGGATCAGGTCGACCACGGTCTCGCCGTCGGCGCCGACCATCGGGATGAGCTGCCACTTGTCGAACGCGGTGCACGGGTGCGACAGGCCGAGCCCGATCCAGTCGCCGACCAGCACGTCGGTGGCCGGCTCCAGGAACGCGTGCTGGTCGTTCACCGCGGTGATCGTTGAGCCGTCCAGTGGCGTGGTGACGCCGTCGCGGCGACGCAGCCGAGGGATCGGCAGCCCCTCGTCGTAGGGCACGTCCCGCTTGCCCGCGGTGAGCAGCGCCAGACCGTCCGACGGTCGTGAGGTGACCTGCGCCCAGGCCAGCATTCCGGACTGGAAGCCTGGTGTGCCAACGATTCTGGGGTGCTCGCCGAGCGGGGAGATGCCGCGGTAGAAGCCGTCGTCGTGGGTCACGTAGGCGCCGCTGCGCAGCACCGGGAGCACGGGCACGGTCTCCGGCCACGGCGTGGTCAGCGCGCGGGTCACCTGGTCGAAGTACGCGCTGCCGCCGACCGAGACGATCACCTTCGGCACCTCGTCGAACCGGCCGCGGTCGGCCAGTGACACGGTCAGCTCGCGGATGCCGTCCAGGTAGGCGTCCACCGTGGCGCGCGAACTCTCCGACGCGTCGTGCGCGAGCGCGCCCTCATAGCCGGCGACGCCGACGAGCCGCAGCGCCGGACTGGCCACCGCCGCCTCGGCCACCGCGATCGCCTCGGCCGAGCCGCGCGCCCCGGTCCGCCCGCCGTCCGCGCCCAGCTCGACCAGCACGTCCACCGGGCGCGTGGCGCCCTCCAGCGCGGCGGTCATCAGCTCGACGCCGGCCACCGAGTCCACCCAGCAGTAGCACGAGAAGTCCGGATCCCGTTGCAGCTCAACGGAAAGCCAGCGCAGCGCGGCGGCGTCCACGAGCTGGTTGGCCAGCATGATCCGGCTGACCCCGAACGCCCGGTACACCCGCACCTGGCTCGCCGTGGCGGCGGTGATCGCCCACGCGCCGTGCTCGATCTGCCGGGCGAACAGCTGCGGCGCCATGGTCGTCTTGCCGTGCGGGGCCAGCGCCAGCCCTCGCTCGGCGCACCACCGTTCCATGGTCCGGAGGTTGTGCTCGATGGCGTCGTCGGACAGCACCAGCAATGGCCCGACGAACCCGTCGGTGAACAGATTCGGCTTGCGCGCCAACGCTTCCGCGATCGTGCTGCCGAACAGCGCGTCGGGCGCTCCCTTGACATGCCAGTCGATCCGCTCGGTCCTGATGGCCGAGACTCGGTCGAGATCGATCCTCGCCGGTGGTTCCATCACTCGCCGCCTGATTGCGTATGTTGCAACGGGTGTTGCGCAATGTGGTGTGGAAGTGTGTAGCATCCGCTCGTCGGCACGTCAACGGATCGGAGGAACGTGGACACCGAGGTTCTGTGCCTCGGCGAGTCGATGGCCCTGTTCGTGCCAGCCGAGCCCGGTCCGGTCGACGAGGTGCGAACCTGGACGAGGACCGTGGGCGGCGCCGAGTCGAACGTGGCCTGCCACCTCGCCGGGCTGGGCGTGCGCGCGAGCTGGGTCAGCACGGTCGGGGCGGACGCCTTCGGCCGCGCGGTGGTCTCCGCGATCGCCTCCGCCGGCGTCGACGTGTCCTCGGTCGAGGTCGATCCGAGCCGCCCAACTGGCTTGTACGTCAAGGAGAGCAGCGCGACCGGCAGCCCGGTGCGCTACTACCGCGCCGGCTCGGCCGCCGCCGGAATGGGGCCGGCGCTGCTGGACCGATTGAGCCTCGACGGCGTGCGGATCGTGCACGTCAGCGGCATCACCGCCGCCCTGTCACCGGAGTGCCTCGCGTTGATGCGCGGGCTGATCGCCACCGCGCGCCCGACCCACCTGCTGTCCTTCGACGTGAACTGGCGCGCTCCACTGTGGACGGACGGCGAGCCGGGTGTGCTGCGTGAACTGGCCGACGCGTCGGACATCGTGCTGGTCGGCGACGACGAGGCGGCAGCCGTGTTGGGAGTGTCCACAGTGGACGAAATCCGCCGGGTGCTGCCCGGCCCGCGTACCCTCGTGGTCAAGCACGGCGAGCGGGGCGCGTCCCTGATCGAGCGCGACCCGTCGACGGGGGAGGACCTGCCCGTGGTGTTCGAGCCGGCGTTGCGGGTGGACGTGGTCGAGCCGGTCGGTGCCGGTGACGCGTTCGCGGCCGGGTTCCTCGCCGCCACGCTGAACGGCGCCACACCCGGCCGGCGGCTGCGGGCCGGGCACCTGCGTGCCGCGGGAGCCCTGCGCGCGCACGATGATCTGGGGACACCGCTGCCCAGCGAGTTGGTCGCCGAGTTGTTGGAGGCGGACGGTGCGAGCTGGGCGGCGACGCGTTTGACCGAGCAGGGAGTGCTGCGATGAGCCAGAGTTTGGATCGCGGCCTGGCTCTCGTGGAAGAGCTGGCCGGCGGGCGCAAGACGCTCGACGAGTTGACCGACGCCGCCGGCGTGCACAAGTCGACCGTGCTGCGCCTGCTGCGCACGCTGGAGGCGCGCCGGTTCGTGCAGCGCGACGGCGTGCACCACTACCGGCTCGGCACCGCGCTGTTCGCGCTGGCCCAGCGATCCCTCGACGACCGGGACGTGCGGCGCAGCGCCGAGCCCGCGTTGCGCGAGCTGAACGCCCGCACCGGGCACACCGTCCACCTGGCCAGCTACGAGGACGGCGAGGTCGTCTACATCGACAAGTTCGAGAGCCGGCACGCGGTGCGGATGTACTCGCGGATCGGCAAGCGCGCGCCGCTGCACTGCACGGCGGTGGCGAAGGTGTTGCTCGCCGCGATGCCGGCGCCGAAGCGCTGGGCGATCGCGCACGCCATGGAGTACCCGAAGCTGACCGAGAACACGATCACCACACCCGAGGAGTACCTGGCCGAGCTGGACCGGGTGGCCGAGCGCGGGTTCGCCGTGGACGACGCCGAGCACGAGGACTTCATCCACTGCGTCGCCGCGCCGATCCGAGGACAGCACGGGGTGGTCGCCGCCGCCTCGCTGTCGGTGCCCGAGGTGATCGCCGACCTGGACACGCTGCTCGGGCTCGTCCCGGATCTCCTTGCCACGATGGAGAAAGCCTCGATCGAATGTGGCGCCGCACCCGCACGAAAGGATGTCTGATGCCCAGGACCGCCTACCTCCCCGACGGCACCCGCCCGCCGGCCGTGCCGCTGTCGCCCGGCGTGCGCAAGGGCAACATCGTGCAGGTGGCCGGTCAGGTGGCGTTCCACCCGGCGACCAACGAGATCGTCGGTGAGACGGTCGCCGAGCAGACCCGCCAGGTCATGACCAACGTGCTGGCCGTGCTCGCCGCCGCCGGTGCGACCGAGGCGGACGTGGTGATGTTCCGGGTGTACCTGACCGACGTCGCACACTTCGGCGAGATGAACGAGGTGTACGAGGAGTTCCTCTCCGAGCCGTACCCGGCGTGCACCACGGTCTACGTCGGCCTGCCGCCCGGTCTGCTGGTGGAGATCGACGCGCTCGCCGTAGTCGACTGACCCCCGGTTAACGTGAGATGTGAGCACCGAACGCCCTTCCATCGCCCGACGCCGCCGCGAGCAACTCCGCGACTTCCTCCGCACCCGCCGGGCCCGGCTGACACCCGGTGACGTCGGCATCGTCTCGGTCGGCCGGCGGCGCACACCCGGCCTGCGCCGCGAGGAGGTCGCGATGCTGGCCGGCGTCGGAGTCTCCTGGTACACCTGGCTCGAGCAGGGACGCGACATCACGGTCTCGGCCGAGGTGCTCGACGCGGTCAGCCGAGCGTTGCGGCTGACCGATCCCGAGCGCGCACACCTGTATCTGCTGGCGGGCCTGAATCCGCCGAGGCCGGACGTGCCGGCCGACGCGGAGATCACCCCGCAGTTGCGGCGCATGATCGACGCGTGGGCGCCGCGCCCGGCGGTGCTGCGCGACCGGTACTGGAACCTGCTCGTGGTCAACGACGCGGCGCGCGCCGTGTTCGGCTACGACGACACCGACTACAACTGCCTGATCTCGTTCTTCACCAACGCCCGCTATCGGGCGATGCACGTCCCCTGGACCGACGTGGCGCCGGCCGTCGTCGCCGCGTTTCGCGCGGACGCCGCCCGCGCTCCCGGCGATCCGGGGTTCGACCGGGTGATCGACGAGTTGAGTGCCGCCTCTCCGGAGTTCGCCGAACTGTGGGCCCGTCACGACGTCGGCGCTCCCGAGCAGGCCGTCAAGGCGGTGCGGCACCCGGACGCCGGCGAGCTGATCTTCGACACGACGACCATGACGGTGGCCGATCGTCCGGACGGGTACGTCGTGCTGTACGACCCGCGTCCCGGTACCGGAACGGAGGATCGGCTCCGGTTGCTCGATCTCGCGCCGAACGTGGTGGTGCCAGTCCCAGGCTGAGCACGCACTGGTTGGGGCGCGTTCCGCCGGGCACCGTCGGTGCCATGACACACCGATTCGACGGCAAGATCGCCCTCGTCACCGGCGGCACGAGCGGCATGGGGTTGGCGACCGCCAGGCGGTTGCTCGCCGAGGGCGCGCGGGTGATCATCACCGGGCGCGACGAGACCCGGCTGGCCGCGGCGGTCGAGCAGCTGGACGGCACGGTCCGCGCGGTGCGCGCGGACGCGGCGAGCCTCACCGACCTCGACGCCCTGATGGACGTGATCAGCACCGAGTACGGCCGCCTCGACGTGGTCTTCGCCAACGCGGGCGTCGCCTCGTTCGGGCCGATCGCCGACGTCACCGAGAAGGAGTTCGACCGCGTCGTCGACATCAACCTCAAGGGCGTGTACTTCACCGTGGCCAAGGCGCTGCCGCTGCTGGCCGACGGTGCCGCCGTGGTGATCAACGCGTCCTGGACGCTGCACCGCGGGTTCTCCGGCGCCTCGCTCTACGCGGCGACCAAGGCAGCGGTGCACAACCTGGCGCACACCCTGACGGCGGAACTGGCCCCACGGCGAATCCGGGTCAACTCGGTCAGCCCCGGCTACATCGCGACCCCGATGTTCCACGACAACGTGTCCGTCGACGACCAGCCCGGTGTCGTCGCCGCGGTGGCCGCCGGGCGCACCGGGACTTCCGAGGAGGTCGCCGACGCGGTGGTGTTCCTCGCGTCCGCCGAGGCGTCCTACGTCAACGGGCAGGATCTGATCATCGACGGCGGTCTGGTCGCCGCGATTCCGGGCTCGTGACTACATGGTGGCGGCGGCGCTCTTGATGGCCTGGCGGATTCGGGCGTAGGTGCCGCAGCGGCAGACGTTCTCGATCGCGTCGATGTCGGCGTCGGTGGGATTCGGGTTGCTCTTGAGCAGCGCGACGGCGGCCATGATCTGGCCCGGTTGGCAGTAGCCGCACTGGGCGACGTCGTGGTCGATCCAGGCCTGCTGCACGGGGTGGAGCGTGTCGCCGTCGGCGAGGCCCTCGATGGTGGTGACCGTTCGGCCGGCGGCGTCGGCGACCGGGACGACGCACGGGTTGACCGCTTCGCCGTCGAGGTGGCTGGTGCAGGCCTTGCAGACGTCGATGCCGCAGCCGTACTTGGGTCCGCGGATCCCGAGCTTGTCGCGCAGCACCCAGAGCAGGGACAGGTCGGCCGGTGCGTCGACGGTGACGGATTCGCCGTTGACGGTGAAGGTGTACTTCGGCATCGGGATCCTCAGCGGGGAAACGGTTCGAAATCGACCGGGAAATGGATGGGGAACAGGGTCGGCGTGGTTCCGGTTGCCCGGCGATAGGCGTTGGCGATCGCGCCGACCGCGGCGGGCAGTCCGAGTTCGCCCGCGCCGCCGGGTTTTCCGTGCGCCGGCATGACGACGATTTTCACGTCCGTGGGCGTGTTCTTCTGCCGGGCGTAGTGGAATTGCGAGTAGCTGCCCTCGAGTGGCAGCCCCTTGTCGATGTGCAGGCCGGCGCGCAGGGTGGTGGAGATGGCGTCGGTGAGCCCGCCGAGCATCTGCGCCTCCAACCCGCGAGGGTTGACGGGTTTGCCGACGTCGACGGCGATAACCGCTTTGGTGACACGGGGTTCCGCGCGATCCCTGGCGTCGATCTCGACCAGGCACGCGGTGCACGACTTGTACTCGTCGTGGATGCCGATGCCCTGGGCGTGGCCGTCGGGCATGGGCCGGCCCCAGTTGCCGGCACTGGCGACGGCGTCGAGCACCGCGCGTTGCCGGTCGTTCTTGAGGAATTCGTGGCGAAACGCGACCGGGTCCTTGCCCATTTTCTCGGCGATGAGGTCGACCATGATTTCTTCGGCGCCTCGGGTGTTGGCCGAATAGACCGACCGGAAGCTCGCGGTGTGCATTTTCAGTGGCACTTCGCTGAGCTGGTGTTTGGTGGCGCCGAAGTGATAGGGCGTGTGGATCGTGGTGAGAAACAGGGCCTGGGAAAAGGCCAGGTTTCCGATGATCGGCAGGTGGGTGACCGCGGCGCTGAGGATCTCGCCGATTCCGTGCCGGAAGTCGGTCTCCACGCTGGCGACCCGGTGTTCGAAGCTGAGCACCTGGCCGAGCGCCATGGTCGCGCGGATCTTGTGGTGGCTTGCCGGGCGGGCCCGGCCGTGCCGCATGTCGTCGATGCGGCTCCACATCAGTTTGACCGGCCGGCCGATGGCGCGGGAGATCTGGGCGGCTTCCAGCGCGCCGTCGAAGAACAGGCGGCGGCCGAACGAGCCGCCGGCCTGGGTGACGTGCACGGTGACCCGGTCGACCGGGAGACCGAGGGCCGCGGCGATGGTCTGCCGGGCGATGATCGGCGCCTTCAACCCAGACCAGATCTCGGCCCGGTCGGCCCGGACGTCGGCGATCGCGGAGTTGGTCTCCAGCGGAGCGTGGCTCACGAACGCGAACTCGAAGTCGGCGTCCACGGTCTGCACGAGCGGGTTCGGCGCCGGGAACCGTGGCGCCGCGTTCCGCAGTTTGGCGCTGATGTCCGAGTCGGACAGGTCGTCCACGGTGCCGCGATTCCAGGTGACCTCGAGGGCGTTCTTGCCGTCCAGCGCCTGACCGAAGGTCTCCGCCGTCACCCCGACGCCGGTCGGGATGACGCTGACGGCGACCACGCCCGGCATGGCCAGCACGGCCGCGCGGTTGTCCACCGAGCGCACGCTGCCGTTGATCGTCGGCGGCCGGCGCACCATCGTGGGCAACGCGCCGGGCACGTCGAGATCGAGGGCGTAGCGCACCTGCCCGGTCACGATGGCGCGCGCGTCCACGCGGGTGGTGGGCGTGCCGACCAGGGTGTGCTCGGACTCCGGTTTCGGTTGGGCCGCACCGGTTCGCAGCGTGCGGTCGGCCGCCGCCGCGGTGAGGGTGCCGTAGGTCGCGCGACGCCCATCCGGCGCGACGACCGCGCCGTCCCGGGTGTGAAGTTTCCTGGTCGGCAGGTCCCACAGTGTGCTCGCCGCGGCGAGCAGCCGGCCTCTGGCGGCCGCCGCGACGTGCCGGATCGGGTCGTACAGCGACCTGACCGAGTTGGAGCTGCCGGTGAGCTGGTTGAACAGCAGCTCGGGTCGGGCGTCTTCCAGGGTGACCGCCACGGCGCCGATCGGAAGGTCGAGCTCCTCGGCGACCAACATCGCCACGGCGGTCGTGATGCCCTGGCCCACCTCGGTGCGCGGGAGCCGGAGCCGGACGGTGTCGGTCACCTCGATGACGATCATGTGCGCGGTGGGCAGGCCGACCAGGATGCCCAGGTCGCCGATGTCGGCGATCTCCGCGACGGCCGGGGGAGACGGGACGACCGCCGCCGCGGTCTTCGCGGTGCTGAGGTCCGCGGCGACGGTCAATACCGGCGCCGCCACCAGAAAGGTGAGGAATCGGCGCCGTTCGATCCCGGTCGATTCCTTCGTGGAGCGTGCCATCGGATTCCCTTTCGAATCGCCGGGGTCAGGGGCGGTTCATGTCGGGAATCTCGATTTTCGTTTCCTTGCCCTTGGTGAGATAGAACAGGATGTACCGACGGGCGGCCTCGTCGATGGCCCAGGCGGCCTCGGGCACCAGCGGCAGCGGTAGGAGGCCTTCGCGGAACGCCACCAGTGCCGGCCATGCGGCCTTGATCGCCGGGCCCCAGATGGGCTCGCGCCTGATCTGGTCCCAATCGGATACCTGGTCGCCGACCAGGTATCGGGCGAACGCGTTGCACAGTGGCCGGCTGATGCTGCCAGGACTGGTCTGCTCGGCGAGTTGGCCGAGCAGAATGTCGGTCAATTCGACACCTTCTCGGGTCGGGCCCATGTTCGGCGGCAGAACCTGGTCGGACTGGGCATTGGCCGCGGCCCAGTCGGCGGGAATGTATTCGTCCCTGATGCCGAGAAGATGTGCGGTCACCTGCCACACGTGCAGATAAGCCTCGGAGTCGGCGGGTTTGATCGAGACCTTCCATTCGAGCATCTTGCGCATGGCGTAGGTCGGCAGCGTGTGCCAGGTGACCAGCATGTCGTTCTGGCTGATCGGGATGTCGCCGTTCCAGTGCGGGGATTGCGGCAGCAGATGCCGCACGGCCGCGTGCACCAGTCGCGTCTTCACGGCCTCGACCACACACGAACCGTCGGGGCGATACGCGTTCAGCGAGCCGACGGCGAAACCGAGAATGCTGGTCTTGGCGACGCGGTCCTCCATATCGGCGCCACCCTTGGAGTAGTAGACCGCGCGCGCCTCCTTGGGAATGGCGGTGCTGAGCATGCCGCCGCCGAGACCGTTGAGCAGATTGAGGTACAGCCCACGGGACTTGTTGAACTCGGCGGCGATCTCCAGCTTGCGGGAATCGGCCCAGGACGGCATTCGGCGGGCGTACTCGACGAAGTCGCGCACGTAGCCCGGTAACCCGTCCGGCACCGGCTGGTCGTTGCGGGTCCAGTTCCACAGCGCGGCGTTGACCTGCTGGACCTCGCCGCGATCGAGGATCTTGGCGGCCACCGGGTCGGCCTCCGGATCCCACACCCACTTGGGGTCGGTACCCGCGCGGGGCAGTGCGTTGGCGGACGCGGCGCCCAGCATGCCCAGCGCACCCAGTGCCGCTCCACCACCGACGAGGAACATCTTGCGCCGACTGAGGTCATCCATGCTCTGAACTCCTCCTTGAGTCTGAGACACCCGACTTGGTACCGTGATACGCGTCATGCAACGGTGTATCACAGGAGACCACAACCTGAGCCGTGACACCAGACCTGCGAGAAAGGCTGATTCGTGGAACCTGCATTGTCCGCTCTGATTACCACCGGTGGATCGGAGTCCATGCTGGAACGCGCGTTCGCGGAAGCGGTCGAGCGGAGTGAGGGTGAGGACGAGGTTATCGGGCGTCTGCTCGACGCCGCGTACGAGCAGTTCTGTCGCATGGGAATCCGGCGATCCACCATGGAGGACGTCGCCCGGCGGGCAGGAATGTCACGGATCACCGCGTACCGGCGGATCGCCACGAAGGACGCGTTGGTCGAGCAGGTGGTGCGACGCGAGTTTCGGCGCTACTTCGACCAGTTCCTGCTGGACATCCGGCAGGCGAAGACGGTCGGTGACCGTGTCGTACTGGGATTTGTCAGCTCACTGCAGGCGATCCGGCGCAATCCGCTGATCGGCGGCCTGATGGCGACCGAGCCGGAGATGGTCGTCCCGTCCTTGATCAACGACGGTGGTCGGACACAGGCGACGGTGCAGCGATTCGTCGCCGGCCAGCTTCGCGCGGAGCAGCAGGCCGGCAATGTGTCCGACGAGCTGAACGTGGAACTCGTGGCGGAAATGATGACCCGTGTCTCCACGTCTTTCCTGATCAGTCCCAGCCAGGTCATCGACCTGGATGACGACGAGCAATTGCGTGAGGTGGCCAGGAAGTTTCTCGTGCCCATGCTGGAACCAGTGAAGAGCTGATGAGGTAGGCAATGACCACCGAGGACGACTGTGCGCGAGCGATAGCCGGACTGACGATTCCCGCACTCGTACATCGCAATGCGACCGAGTTCGGCGCGTTGCCCGCGTTGACCACAATGGACGCGCCCGATCCAGTCACATTGACCTGGGCGGAATTGCGTGACGAGGTCGCGGCGCTCACCTTCGGCCTCGAGGACGCGGGCCTGCGGACGGGTGACCGGATGCTGATCATGATGTCGGCCAGGACCGAACACTGGATCACCGACCTGGCCGCCGTGCATCTCGGTGCGGTGCCGTGCACGGCTTATCACACGCTGAGCCCGGACCAGTTGCGTTACCTCGGCCGGCACAGCAAGGCCCCGGTCGTGGTGCTGGAGGGTCGCGCGGAACTCGACCGGTGGCGGCCGATCCTGGACGACCTGCCGGACCTGCGCACCGTGCTGGTGCTGGACGAGGACGCGATTCCGGATGCGGATCCCCGGTTCCGCGCACTGTCCGAGGTGCTCGACACCGGTCGGAAACACTATGTGCCGCAACGGTTCGAGGAACTCTGGCGCGCGGTGTCGCCCGAGGATCCGGTCACTCTGCTCTACACCTCGGGCACGACCGGCGATCCGAAAGGCGTCCTGCTCAGTCACACCAACGCGCTGTATCAGGCGGCCGCACTCGAGGCGATGGTGCCGCTGCCCGCGCACGCGCCGAGCGTGTCCTACCTGCCGCTCGCGCACATCGCCGAGCGCGAGTTGGGCATCTACATCCCGATCTTCCGCGCCGGGCAGGTGCACATCTGCGCCGACCCCGGCCAACTGGTGGGCACGCTGCGCCAGGTGCGTCCGGTGTCGTTCTTCGGTGTGCCGAGGGTGTGGGAGAAGATGATCGCCGCCGTCCGGTCGATCGTCGATCTTCTGCCGGAAGGTCAGCCCGCCGCGTTCGAACGGGCCCACGCGCTCACGCTGCGCGCCTACCAACTGCGGTCGAACGGCGCGTCGGTCCCCAGCGGTCTCGCCAGGCAGGTCGCCGAGGTGGACGAGGCCGTGCTCAAGCCGATTCGCGAGATGTTGGGGCTGGGCAACGTGATCTGGGCGGGCAGCGGCGCCGCGCCCATTCCGGTCGATGCCCTGAACGACCTCGCCGGCCTGGGTATCGAGGTGCTCGAGGTCTGGGGGATGACCGAGACGACCGGGACGGCGACGATCAACACGCCGGAACGGTTCCGCCCCGGCACGGTCGGGCTGCCCAACCCCGGCATGCGGGTGAAGCTCGCCGAGGACGGCGAGATCCTGGTCCGCGGACCGCTGGTGTGCCTCGGTTATCTCCAGCCGGACGGCAGCGTGGAGCCGCAGACCGACGCGGACGGATGGCTGGCCACCGGCGATGTCGGCACCCTCGACGCGGACGGCTACCTCACGATCGTCGACCGCAAGAAGGAGCTGATCATCACCTCCAGCGGGAAGAACATCTCGCCGGCGAGGATCGAGGGTTTGCTGCGCGCGCACCCGCTGATCGGCCACGCGGTCGCGGTGGGGGACCGGCGGCCGTACGTCACCGCGATCGTGGTGCTGGACGAGGAAACGGCACCCGCGTGGGCGCGCTCGCACGGCATCGACACGGCCGCCGACGATCCGACCGCGCTGGCCGAGCATCCCGCTGTCCTGGCCGAGGTGGAGAACGCGGTCACCGCCGCGAACGCCAAGCTGGCCAGGGCGGAGCAGATCAAGAAGTACCAGGTACTCGGGCGGCCATGGACGCCGGACAGCGGCGAATTGACGCCCACCTTGAAACTGCGCCGGCGGGTGATCGGGGAGCGGTTCGCCGACCTGATCGACGGCCTCTACGAAACCGAACGGGAGAAATCGGATGACCATGCCCTTCACACCTGAGCGGGAAGATTTCGCCGCGTCGGTCGCCGACTTCTGCCGTCGCGAGTGCGGCGCCCGTGAACAACGCGACGCGCTGACCGACAACGGCCGGCATCAGCACAATTCGTGGCTGTACCAGAAAATGGCCGACCTTGGCTGGGTCGGTGCCGGTCTGCCCTCCGAATTCGGCGGATCCGACGCCGGAATGGTGGACGTCTGTCTCTTTCTGGAAACAACGGCGCGCGGTATGGCGCCGATCAGCGGATTCACCACGTCGACCATCGTGGCCGGGGCGTATCAGCGATTCGGGTCACCGGAACAGCGCAAGCTCGTCCTCGGCGGTGTCGCCGGCGGTGAGGTCGCCGCGATCGCGATGTCCGAGCCCGAGGCCGGTTCGGACGTGGGAGCGCTGTCCTGCCGGGCCGAGCGGTGGGGCGATCACTGGGTGATCAACGGCCAGAAGACGTGGTGCTCCAACGCGCACATCGCGAACAGCATTCTCCTGGTCGCGCGCACCTCGTCCGACAAGGACAAACACAGTGGCCTGACCATGTTCCACGTGCCCGCCGACGTCGACGGGCTGCGGATCCACGGCATCGACACGATGGGCGGCCGCGAGGTCAACGACCTGTACTTCACCGACTGCGAACTGCCCGATGACGCGGTGGTCGGACAGGTCGACGGCGCCTGGGGGCAACTGATGGCGGGCCTCAACCTGGAGCGCCTTGTGCTCGCCGCGGTCATGCTGGGCACCGCGCAGCGCGCGTTCGACGACACCGTGGCCTACATCAGCGAACGACGACAGTTCGGCCGGCCGGTCGGATCGTTCCAGGCTATTCGGCACCGCATCGCCGACCTGGCGACGGAAATCGAATGCTGTCGGCTGCTGGTGTACCGCGTGGCCGAACTCGTCGACGAAAACCCCGACCGGATGCTGCCGAAAGAGGCGTCGATGGCCAAACTCAAGGTCACCGAGACGGCCAAACGAGTGGCGCTGGAGGGTATGCAGATGATGGGTGGTTACGGCTATGCCACCGAATACGACATGGAGCGCCATGTGCGCGGCACGTTGATTTCCACGGTGTACGGCGGCACCAGCGAAATCCAGCGGGACATCATTGGCAAGACCTACGGTCTCTGACCGCGCGAGACAAGTTGTTGCACCGTATCAATCCGGCCATTTGAGGAGCGAAGACATGCGCGAACTCAGCAGGCGCAAGGTGCTGGTGACGGGTGGAGCGTTGGGCGCACTCGGTGCGCTGGGCGTGGCATCGACGGCGAACGCGAACTCGGTGTGGAACTGGTCGCCGACGGGGTCGGTGGCCGGCGCCGGGAAGGGCGCCGACCCGCGATGGGTATGGGACCCGGAGGCCGATCCGCTGGTCGCCTCGTTGCTCGACCGGGGTGACGTGCCCAGGGTCAACGAGCTGCTGCGGACCTGGACCAAGAACGCCCAACCGCTGCCGGCCGGGCTGCCCGCGGACCTTCGGGACTTCATGGAGCGCGCACGTGCGCTGCCGCCGTGGACCGACCAGGGCAAGCTGGCCACCGCGGTGGAGTTCAACGAGAAGCGCGGGCTGTACCTGGGCGTGTTGTACGGGCTGGCCAGCGGAATGATGAGCACGGTCATTCCGCACGAGGCGCGCGCGGTCTACTACTCGCAGGGCGGCGCGGACATGAAGGACCGCATCTCCAAGACCGCCAAGCTCGGGTACGACGTCGGGTCGAACAATGCCTATCAGCCCGACGGCGAGATGATCGTGACCTGCGTCAAGACCCGGCTGGTGCACGCGGCCGTGCGGCACCTGCTGCCGCAGTCCCCGCACTGGCCCGGCTCGGCTGACGAGGAGATTCCGATTAGCCAGGCGGACATGATGGTCACGTGGCACAGCCTGCCCACGACCGTCATGCGGAAGCTGACCGCGTGGAAGGTGCCGATCCCCGCCGCGGAGTCCGAGGCCTTCCTGCACTCGTGGCAACTCGCCGGGCACATGCTCGGGATCAAGGACGAGTACATCCCCGCCTCGTGGGAGGAGGCCAACTCCCAGGCCAAGCAGGTACTCGACCCGACGCTCGCGCCGACGCCGGAAGGCATCAAGCTGGCCGACATCCTGCTCAACCTCGGTCGCGAGATCGACGGCGGACTCCTCTCCAAGCCCGTCCTCGGCGCGTTCACGCGCTTCATGCTCGGCGACCGGATCGCCGACTGGCTGCACATCGGGCGCGAGCCGGTCTGGGACCCGCTGCTCAATGTGGCCTGGGGACCGTTCATCGCCGTGCGCGAAGGCCTGCTCCCGTTCCCGTTGGCGCCCAAGGCTTACTGGACTTTCGACGAGTTCCTGCGCAGGGCCGCTCTGCTGTTCCTGTCCGAGGCGAAACCGATCAGCATCGAGATCCCGGAGACCAACCGACCGTCGTGACCTGACGGCCCGGGCGGCGGTGTGGCACGGTGACATATGGATGTCGTGACGGCGATACGTGCACGAGGGACCGAACAGCGCCAGAGCCAGATCGTGAACGTGCTCGTCGACGCGTTCGAGGAGTTGATGCGGGCCGACACGACCGCGTTCCGCCGTCGGTTCCGCCGGATGGCCGACGCGCCGTTCTCGTTCTACCGGGGCTCCGCGTGCCTGTTCTACGCGGACATGGAGCACGACCCGGATCCGTGGGCGGACGAGCGGACCAGCCGGGTGTGGATCCAGGGTGATCTGCACGCGGAGAACTTCGGCAGCTACATGGACTCCTCGGGCACGCTGGTCTTCGACGTCAACGACTTCGACGAGGCGTACCTGGGCTGTTTCACCTGGGACCTCAAGCGGCTGGTGGCCAGCGTCGCGCTGCTGGCGTGGAGCAAGGCGCTGTCCGACGACGACATCGCGGTGCTGATCGGCAGCTTCCTGCGTGCCTACGTGCGGCAGGTGCGCGACTACGCCGACAAGCCCGGCGACGAGCTGGTCCGGCTGCACATCGACAGCACCGACGGAGTGCTGCGCGAGGTGCTGCTGCGGGCTCGGCTGCGCACCCGGATCGATCTGCTCGACCAGCTGACCGCCATCGAGGACTACGACCGCCGGTTCCACCGTGGCCCGGGTGTGCGGGACCTGGACGGTGACGAGCGGGACATCGTGCACCAGGCGTTCGAGTCCTATTTGGACACCATTCCGCGGCGCAAGCGGTTCGGCAGCATCACCTACAAGATCAAGGACGTGGTGGGGCGCACCGGGTTCGGCATCGGATCGGCCGGACTGCCGGCGTACAACATCCTGGTCGAGGGCCGCACCCAGGCGTTGGAGAACGACGTGGTGCTGTCGATGAAGCAGGGCAACGTGGCCGCGCCCAGCCGGATCGTGCCCGACCAGCGCATCCGGCACTACTTCGAGCACGAGGGGCATCGGACCGCCGTGTCGCAGCGCGCGCTGCAGGCGCACGCGGATCCGTGGCTCGGCCACACCGAGATCGGCGGCACCGGTTTCGTGGTCGCCGAACTGTCGCCGTACGTCTACGACCTGGACTGGTCCGACCTGACCGAGCCGGCCGAGATGAGCCCGGTGCTGGCTTACCTCGGCCGGGCCACCGCCAAGATGCACTGCGTGTCGGATTCCGACTCCGAGCAGACTCTGGTCGACTTCCAGAGCGAGGAGGCCATCGCCGCGGCGATCGGCGACGGCGAGGAGGAGTTCGTGCGCACGCTGACCGAGTTCGGGCTGGCCTACGCCGAACAGTCCCGGGAGGATCATCGGCTGTTCGTCAACGCCTTCCGCCACGGGCAGATCCCCGGCGTGCGGTCGGCCGACTCGTAGCGGTCCTGGTCAGGGGAATTCGCGGGGGAGCTTGGTGAGTTCTCGTCGATACCGTGGGGTGCGGATCGCCGCGCGGACGCGGTCCAGCGTCGACCGCTCACCGAACGCGGGCCACAGGGCGAACAGCTCCGCGTCCCGCCATCTCATCGTCGCCTTGTCGGTGGTCGGGTCGACGGCGATGATGCGGTTCACGATCTCGTCCAGCAGCGGGTGATCGCGGTCGGGATTGTGGCCGGAGGCCGCTCGCACCGTCTGCGCGAGCATGCTGAGCTGATCGATTTCGGACAGCACACCCGTGGCATCGCCGGCGAAGACCCGCCGCAGGCCGGCCACGTCCCCGACGGCGGGAAAGCCGGCGAAGGCGAACTTGGCGAATGCGGAGCCGACGCGCTTGTCCTTGGTGACGGCCAGCGCGGCCTGCCACCCCTCGTCGCGGGCGACCGCGGTGATCAGCTTCTTCTTGAGCACGACCATGCCGTCGCGATCCTTGCCCGCCACATAGCGTTTCCAGTCGCCGAAGAACTCGTCGACGTCACCGCGCTCGGCCAGCACGGTCCCGATGTCGCGGTACCCGACCCAGGACCGACCGTCGGCGATCAGGTCGGCCGCCGCTCGAGCTCCAGCGAGATCGCCCGCCGCGAGCCGGTTCAGCACCTGCTGACGGCGCACCCCGCAGTAGGACGGCACGTGCTCGATCAGCGCGTCGACGTCCGTGTCGTCCAGCGCCCCGACCGCGAGCAGAGCGCAGGTCGCGTCACCGAAATCGAAGCGATCAGGTTTGCCCAGCGAACGCACCACGCCGCGGTAGGCGACCGGCGTCCCGTGGATCCGCGTCACCGTCAACGGGCCGTCCCCGTCCGTGGGGAGCCTTGACTCCAACTCGCGCAGCAGCCGGTCACGCTCGGTCTCGGTGACCGGCGCGGTGAGCCCCTTGACGATGACCTCGGCCAACGACCGATCCCGCGTTGTCATATCGCGATCCTGTCAAACCCGGTGCTGGCGCCGCTCGGAGATCACCTGCGCGATGGTGTGCACGGGGCTGGTGCCCAGCCGGTGCCGGGCGGCGTCGTAGCCGCGGGTCGTGCGCGGGTCGGCGTGCCCGAGCAGGTCCTGTACCTGTTGCAGCGAAGCGCCGTTGGCCAGCGCGATCGTGCCAGCGGTCCGGCGGGTCGAGTGCAGCGTGATCGTTTCCCAGGTCGACACACCGATGTCGCGAGCCACCACCTTGAAGTGGTCATAGACGTTGCTCTGCACCATTTGTCGGCCGCCGGTCAGTTCGGGCCGACGCGGGTGCGGGGTCGACACGAAGACGAATCCGGACAGGTTCTCC
This sequence comes from Herbihabitans rhizosphaerae, assembly GCF_004216555.1. Lineage (GTDB taxonomy): Bacteria > Actinomycetota > Actinomycetes > Mycobacteriales > Pseudonocardiaceae > Herbihabitans > Herbihabitans rhizosphaerae. Next base: position 566,968 of record NZ_SGWQ01000002.1, read on the forward strand.
ACGGCGATTCCCGCCCGCCGCGCGCGCACGTCCCAGTACCGGTGCAGCAGGCGCAGGACGTCCTCGGACAGCGGAACCCAGTCGGCCTCGCCGCCCTTCTTGACGTAGTGCAGCACCGCGTACTTCTGGTGCCCGTCGGACTCGAACCCGATGTCGCTGATCCGCGCGCGCAGCACCGGCGCGATCCGCAGGCCGGTGTGGAACATCAGGGTGAACATCGCGGCGTCGCGCCAGGCCGCCTCCTCGCCGAGCCGTTCGGCTCGCTCGACCAGACCGTCGAGGAACATGGCCAGTTCGGTGGCGTCGACGGTGGGGTAGGGCGAACGCTTGCGTCGCTTCGGCCGTTTGGTTCGCGCGGCGGGGTTGAGCACCGCGAGCTCGTTGTCCTGCAGGTAGCCGTACCAACTGCTCAGCCCGGACAGCCGCTTGCACACCGTATCCGCGGCCGGCTTGACCCTGACGAGTTCGCCGTCGACCCACCGCTGCGCGGTCATCTGCGCCTTCCAGGCGTCGGTGTCGGCACGGCGAGCCAGCAGAGGATCGCGGCCGACGTGGCGACACCACAGCAGGAAATCCGCCAGCGCCAGGAAGTAGCTGCGTCGTGAGGTGTCCGCCAGGTCGACCAGCCAGCGCACGGTGAGCGTGCGCGGGTCGTAGGGATCGTCCGGGTCCGGCGGTGGCAGGACAGGGAGCAACGCGACGGTGGCGGCGATCTGTCGCTCCAGATCCGCCGCCTGCTCCGTACGCCGCAGCCCGAACTGGTCGAAGACCTCCAACGCGCTCGAAGTCTCGACCGCGGGTGCCTCCCACTTTTGCTCGCTGCTGCCGGCCACACCGCAGTCTACAACGAAGGGGTGATAACAGTGATTCTCACCCCTCTAATTGACCATGCAGATGTCTAGAAATATCTAGCAGTGTTGCACAAGTAGAAATTTATCACTGTGATAAGGTGAGGTGGTGACCAAGCAAGCCGTGTCGACCGGCGATGACCAGGTGTTTTCCGACAAGCTGGAGGACCGCCCCGGAAATCGGCCTGACGAAACCGGTGACGAAACGGCCGTCAAGGCACTCAGGGAGGCACGCCGGGCGTTGACGAGCGGCGTTCGCCGCTGCGCCTGCTGCGGCAACCCGCTGCCCCCGCCCACCCGGGAAGCCAAGAAACCACGCAAGTACTGCCCGGACGGCCAGGGCGGCTTCGAGGACAGCCACGGCATCACCTGCGCCGAACTCGGCCCGGCCAAGGAGAAGGTCGACCGGGTTTTCGACCACGCGGCTGTCCCGCCGGCCGGCCTCGAACGCCTCGGCGAGCAGATCGCGGCCGCCCAGGACCTGCTCGGTCCCGAGAGTCCGGTCACCCGGCTGCTCACCGGCCTGGCCGGCACCATGACCGGCGTCGGCGATCAACTGGAGAACACCGTCGCCGAGGCGCTGGCCCGCGCCGAGCGTGCCGAGGCCGACGCCCGCGAGGCGCGCGGCGAGAAGAACGCCATGGAGATCGAGCGGGACACCGCCACACACCAGGCCCAGCAAGCCGTACTCGACCGTCAGGCCGCCGAACGCGACCGCGACACGAAGGTCCGCGCCGCCGAGAACGCGGTGAAGACCGCCCAGGAAGATCAGCGCACCGCCGAACGAGCCCAGACCAAGGCCGAGGCCGAGCGCGACCTGTACCAGGAACAGGCCACACGAGCCGGCGAGGCGGCCGAACGCGACCGTGTGCGCGCCGAGGAGACCGCCCGCGAGAACACCGAGCTGACCACCAAGGTCACCGAACTCACCGAGCGGCTGCGGCAGGCTGGCGCCGATCTCACCGCGCAGCGCGAACAAACCCAGGCGACGCTCGACCGAATCGCGGCCGAGACCGAGGCCAAGATCGAGACGATCCGTGACAGGGCCCGCGAGGAGGTCGACGCCGAGCGCGTTCGCGCCGACGGGCTCGCCGCCGAGTTTCGTCGCGATCTGCAAGCCATCCGCGGTCGCCACACCACCCAACTCCGCCGCGTCGACCGCCAGTCGAGCACCGCCCTCGCCACAGTGCGACAACTACACCGCGACCTCGCCGCCGCTCGCCGCCGCCCGGCCGACGTCACCGACCGCGAATGCGCCACGTGCACCACACTCGACGACTTTCTCGCCGCGGCGGACGAGACCCTGGGCGAACTCGACGGCAGCCTGGCCACCCTCGACGTCGACGAACCAGCCGACGACCCTCGCACGTAATGATCTTCGGCGCGTCGCGCCGTCCGCGCGGGCTGGATCTGATTGGATCGCCGGTCGTGGGCACGCAGGGGGAGGGCTTTCGCTGATGATGGGCCGCACGCACGCGTTGACCGGTTGGTGCGCGGGACTGGCCGCGGCGCCCCTGCTCGGCATCGGGTCGGTGTACCAGGTGCTGGCGTTCGCCGCGACGACCGCCGGGTTCGCGCTGCTGCCCGATCTCGATCACCCCGGCGCGAAGGCCTCCCGGCTGCTCGGCCCGTTCTCCCGGGCGGTGAGTTGGCTGCTGCGGCGCGCCTCGGCGGCGCTGTACGCGGTGACGAAGGGGCCCAGGGACGAGAAGCGCACCGGAACTCATCGCCACCTGTCGCACACCGTGCTGTTCGCGGTCGGACTCGGCTTCGCCACCCATGCCGGCACGAAGGCCGGTGGCGCGTGGGTGGTCGCCGCGATCGTGCTGCTCGGCCTGCTGCTCGCCGACGCCTGCCTGGGCGACTGGCTGCTGCCGGTCGGCTGCGCCGCGGTGGTCGTCTGGGTGTACAAGGCGCCGGATGTGGTGGCGCAATTGGACGCGCTGGCCGGTTTGCTGGGTGTCGCGGTCGCGTTGGGCTGCGTGGTCCACTGCCTCGGCGACGCCATCACCGAATCGGGTTGCCCGTTCCTCTTTCCGATCCCGATCGCCGGTGAGACCTGGTATGAACTCCGCCCGCCCAAGGTCCTGCGCATCCGCACCGGTCGCCGTGTGGAGAACCTCGTCGTGTTCCCGGCCTTCGCCGTGCTGGCGGTGTTGCTGTTGCCAGGCGTGTGGGCCTTCACGGTGGCCACCATCGGCGGTGTGTTCGACTCGCCGACGGCGTCACCGTGAAAACGTCCATCGCGCCTCCTCGTCGATAAGCTCCGCGGCCATTCGAAAATCTGAGACTCGCTTCCAATTACTGACGGAAGGCAGTTCACGGCCGCCGGATGCCCAGGTGACCTCTATGGGCGTGATGCCACAGCTCTCCGCGGCGCTCAACTCGCCATTGTTGCCGTCCCCAAGGAAATATGCCTCTTGAGCCTGACAGTTCAGGAGCGAGAGTGCGTGATCATAGATTCGCGGATCCGGCTTCACCGCGCGTATCTGATAGGAGAGAACTTCGCAATCGAAATGCGACCGCAGCCCGCTGGCGTTCAGTGCCCAGTTCACGCTGGGCGAACAGTTGCTGACAAGGCCCACCTTGTAGCCTCGACGCCTCAATTGGATCAGAAATTCTGCCGCCCATGGGCCGAGTTCGATGTTCTCCAGGAGCATATCGTGCTCCATTTGAGCAAGTTTGCCCACGTCAACGTCGCCCGTGACACCAAGCCGCTCCAGAATAACCGCGAACCTCGCTGACGTATCGACGATGCCCCCGACGTTGCTGTCATATGTCGTCGATTCCCATTCCTGCGCCAGTCTGTTCGCGTCAATGGACAACATCTCGGCCATCTGGGCGTGCATGGATTCTCGGACGCCCGGCTTCACCCTGATCAACGTGTCGTAGAGATCAATAAGTACGGCGGCACGCCCGTACGGTCGAGACCGAAATTCCCAGAGGTAGTCGAACCATTGGCGTGTTGAGTGGTACACCCGGATCTGAAGATTGACATTGGCCACAATTGTCTTGATAGGTGACAGCTGCGGCCAATGCGTTCAATTCCGAAGCGACATGTGAAACATTCCGCCTCGTTCGCTCAAGGAACTGCGGGATGGTCAATCTTGCCGCGGCGTGCTCCAACGCGGTTTTCTCGACTATGGACTGAGAGTCCGGATTGAGCATCAGTATGCGCACCCTGTGGCCGGCCGACAGGCTGCGCCTGATCTGAGGCATGATCTCGGCCACGATGGCGTGAACGGAGTAGCCGACGACGTCCATTGCTCCCGGACTGCCGTTTCAATCGCCGCTCGGAACCTTGCGAATGCTGTCTCTGGCGCTACCCGGGCGAGCTCACCGTCAGAGCGTGCGCGCTTTCGACCCGCGCGGCGGCCCAGCTCGAACACCGCCGCATAGAACGCCAGAAGCGATGCTACGGAGCCGGCGATGGCCAGAAACGTCATCATGGGCAGGTCCTCACCAGGGCGCGGGAGAGCGGAACACCCTGCCGATCGGGATGTGGCACCGCTCCATTACCGCCACAATTCAGCCGGCAGAATGGTCCGGTTCCCTGGGGACTGGTGTGGCGGTGCCGAGGATGTGGCGGGTGAACGGCGTGCGGGCGTTGCCGAGCCAGAACCGGTCGATCGACTCGATGGTGAACCCGGATTCGTTGATCGTGGCGGTGGTGTCGCGGCCGGTGTGGCAGCCGCCGGCGAGGTGCGGCCAGATGGTCGCGTCGAGGATTCGTTGGGTGCGGGCGATGCCGCGGGTGTCGGCGCGGACGTGTTCGAGGAATCGGAGCTGGCCGCCCGTTTTGAGTACGCGCCTGATCTCGCGCAGCGCGGCACCTGGATCGTTGATCGAGCACAGCACCAGGGACACCACGGCGGCGTCAAGGCTGGCATCGGCGGTCGGGAGGTGCTCGGCGAGGCCGGCGACCACCTCGACCGGGACGGGGGCTCGCTCGGCGGCGATCTCGGCGAGCCGACGTAGCCGGTGCTCGGGCTCGACGGCGACGACCCGGGTCACCGTGGGCGGATAGTGGCGGAAGTTGAGGCCGTTGCCGGCGCCGATCTCGATCACCTCACCGGTCAGGCCGGCCAGTAGCCGCTGTCGGTGCTCGGTCATGCCGCCACGTTCGGCCGCCCGGCTGAGCGCCGGGTACACGCGGGCGAAGATCGGATGCTGGTGTGCCATGTCGTTCACCATTCCACCGCGAGTGTCGTGAACCCGCCGGTCAGTACGTCACGCCGTGGCGTCAGCTCGTTAGCCGGCCTGGTGAGCCGCATCGTGGGGAACCGCGTGGTGAGCTGCGTGAACACGGCACACAGTTCGATGCGGGCGAGTGGGGCGCCGATGCAGTAGCGGATCCCGTGCCCGAAGGTGAGGTGTGCGGCGCCGGTGCGGGTGATGTCGACCTGGTCCGGGTCGGCGAACACCGTGGGGTCGTGGTTGGCGGTGTTGGTGTCCAGCAGCACCAGTTCACCGGCGCGGACGGCTGTTCCGGCGATCTCGAGGTCGGTGCGGGCGTAGCGCGGGATGCCGCCACCGCCTTGGCCGGGGGCGCGCAGGATCTCTTCGACCGCACCGGGAACCAGCTCGGGGTCGCTGGCCAGGGCCCGCCAGTGCTCCGGGGTGTCCAGCAGCAGCGCGGCGCCGAGGCCGATCCGCGCGACCGTGGTCTCGTGGCCGGCGAACAACAACGCCATGGACAGCATCGCCGCCTCGTCGTCACCGACGCCGTCCGTGGCGCACAGCCGGGAGATCACGTCGTCCGCCGGCTCGCGCCGCTTGCGGGCGACCAGGTCTCGGCCGTACTCGAACAGCGCGCCCAGCCCACGCTCGGAGCGCGCTCGATCCCGCACGTCGCCCACCTGACCGGTCCAGGCGCGGAATCGGTCGCGATCCTCGTACGGCACGCCGAGCAACTCGCAGATCACCAGCACCGGCAGCGGAACGGCCACCAGCGCGTGCAGGTCCGCTGGCGGCCCGTGCTCGGCGAGCGCGTCGACCGATTCGCTGGTCAGCTCCGACACCCGGTCGGTCAACGCGCGCATCCGCTTCGCCGTGAAGTGCGGTGCCAGCAGTGAGCGCATCCGCGCGTGGTCGGTGTGCTCGGTGTCGAACGAGCCCAGCGGCCCGCCGAACAGGGCCGACTCGCCCGTGCGGGCCGCGCTGTCCGGCTCGGGGTGCGATCGGCCCAACCGGTCGTCGCCGAGCAGTCGTCGCACCTCGGCGTAATCGGTCACCAGCCAGGCATCGTCCCCGACGGGCGTGCGTATCCGATGGATCGGCCCGGAGCTTCGCAACGCCACCATCGCTGGGGCCTCCTAGTTAACATCTGCAGATACACAACGTTGTAAACTAGCGTAGAAGTAAACATGCCTGTTAACAAGGAGGGTTCGTGGCGACGAGTCAGCGGCTGCCTCGGGCGCAGCGGCGTGAGCAGATTCTCGACGCGGCGACGCGTGTGTTCGCCCGCGCCGGCTATGCCGCCACCAGCGTCGACGATGTCGCGGTGGAAGCCGGGATCACGCGGGTGCTGCTGTACCGGCATTTCGACTCGAGGACCGACCTGTACCGGGCCGTGTTGGATCGGGCCCGCGCCCACCTCGGCGACACCGTCGGCTCCCGCGACTTCGACGACAACAGCATCGCCGACCTCGTGCGTGCCGCGGTCGCGGATCCGGACGGGTTCCGGCTCCTGTTTCGGCACGCGGGCCGGGAACCGGAGTTCCGCGACGTGATCGAGACGATGAGGGCGGCCTCGACCGAGATCGCGGCGAACGCGCTCGCCGACCACGTCCCGGACGGACCGTGGCGCGCCTGGGCCGCCCGGCTCGTCCCGACGCTGGTGTTGGAGGCCGTCCTGGCCTGGCTCGACGTCGGTCAACCCGATCCGGACACCGCGGCCGACCGCATCGGCCGCGCCGTGCACGCCGCGCTTGACGCCGCCCAGCCCGAACCGAGCGAGCGACCGGCGCCGTAGGGGCATCGTCGGTGTGCCGCACGGTGTAGACGAACATCGCGCCCGGTCGCAAGACCCGACGAACCTCGCCGACCAGGCCCAGGATCGGTTCCGCAGCATCGATTGGGCAATATCATCGACCGTAATCGATGGTTGCACCCGGTCGGCTCGGCCGCTACATTCATCCACATCGATGGATAAATCGATATGGATCGATGGAGGTTGTCGTGGGTGAGCCGGTGGTGATCGTCGGAGCCGGGCCGGTCGGGCTGGCGGCGGCGGCACACGTGCTGGAGCGTGGGCTTGAGCCGTTGGTGCTGGAGGCTGGTGACGCGGCGGGTGCCGCGGTGCGCGAGTGGGGCCACGTGCGGTTGTTCTCGCGGTGGGCTGAGCTGGTCGACGAAGCGGCTGCCCGGTTGCTTGCTTCGACCGGTTGGGTGAGGCCGGCCGGGGACGTCTATCCGACCGGAGGTCAGTGGGTGGACCAGTATCTGGGGCCGCTTGCGGCCGCGCTGGGGGAGCGGGTGCGGTTCGGCGCGGTGGTGACCGGGGTGGCGCGCCGGGGGTGGGATCGGGTGGTTGACGCGGGCCGCGAGGACGAGCCGTTCACGGTGCACCTGACCGGGGCCGGTCGCGGCGGGCAGGAGCTGATCACGGCGCGCGCGGTGATCGATGCGAGCGGCACGTGGAACTCGCCGAGTCCGGCCGGTGCGGACGGGCTTCCCGCGGTCGGCGAGGCTGCCGCCGGGGAGCGGATCAGTTACCGCGTTCCGGACTTCGGTGACGATGTGACCCGGGCGCGGTATCTGGGCAAGCACACGGTGGTGGTCGGGCGTGGGCATTCGGCGCTGACCGCGTTGATCCAGTTGGCCCGGCTGTCCGAACAGGACGGTGCGACGCGGGTGAGTTGGGTGCTGCGTCGCGGCCTGTCGCCGAACACCTTCGGCAGCGGGGAGTCCGACCAACTTGCTCAGCGCGGTGCGCTCGGCTTGCGGGCGAGGCAGGCCGTCGACGCCGGCACGGTGGAGGTGGTGACCGGGTTCCGCACCGCGGCCGTCGAGTCCACAGTGGACGCCGTGACGCTGGTATCCGAGGAGGGTGCGCGGATCGAGGGCGTGGACGAGGTGGTGGTGCTGACCGGGTTCCGGCCGGATCTCGGGTTCCTGTCCGAGGTGCGCCTCGACCTGGATCCGACGCTGCAAGCTCCGGTGAAGCTCGCCCCGCTGATCGACCCGAATGTGCACTCCTGCGGCACGGTCCGCCCGCACGGGGTGGTCGAGCTGGCGCACCCGGAGCCGGGTCTGTTCGTGGCCGGCATGAAGAGCTACGGCCGGGCGCCGACGTTCCTCGCGCTGACCGGCTACGAGCAGGTGCGCAGCATTGCCGCGGACCTGGCCGGAGATCGCGCGTCGGCCGAACGGGTGGAACTCGTCCTGGAGGCCACCGCATGAGCATGCACGACGCCGTCGTCATCGGCGCAGGGCAGGCTGGGCTCGCCGCCGCGAAAGCCTTACGGGACAAGGGATTCGATCCGGTCGTGCTGGAGGGTTCGGACGCGCCGACCGGGTCCTGGCCGCGTTACTACGACAGCCTCACCCTGTTCTCGCCGGCCCGGTTCAGCTCGTTGCCCGGTATGGCGTTCCCTGGAGACCCGGACCGGTATCCCCGCCGTGACGAGGTGGTCGACTACCTCAAGCAGTACGCCACCGCCCTCGACGTCGACATCCGCACCGGCCACCGCGTCACCGCTGTGTCCACAGTGGACTCGCGGTTCACGGTCGAACTCGCCGGCCGGCGGCCCCTGCACGCGCGGTACCTCATCGCGGCGACCGGCGCCTTCGGGCAACCACACGTGCCGAGCTTCGACGGCGAGTTCACCGGGGCGATTCTGCACGCGTCCGCCTACACGACCCCGCGATCCCTTGCGGGGCAACGGGTTGTCGTGGTCGGCGCGGGTAACTCGGCGGTGCAGATCGCGGTCGAGCTTGCCCGGCACGCGAAGGTGACCCTGACCAGTCGCTCGCCGGTGAAGTTCGTCCCGCAGCGTCCGTTGGGTCGTGACCTGCACTGGTGGCAGCACATCACCCGAATCGACAGCTGGCCGATCGGGCGGTGGCTGCCGGAGTCCTTCACCCAGCCCGTCTTCGACACCGGCAGCTACCGCGCGGCGATCGAGGACGACCGGCCCGAGCGGACGCCGGTGTTCTCCCACCTGGACGGCGACGGCGTGATCTGGGCCGACGGCCGCCGCGAACGAGTCGACACCCTGCTTATCGCCACCGGCTACCGGCCCGATCTCGGCTACCTGTCCGAGACGCACGCACTCGACGACGGCGGCATGCCGGTCCACAGGAACGGCGTGTCCACGACGGTGCCGGGACTCGGCTACGTCGGCCTGGAGAACCAGCGCACCCTCTCGTCGAACTCGCTGCGCGGGGTCGGCCGCGACGCGAGGTACGTGATCGATCGACTCCTGCGGGCCTGACTCCACGACCCGCCGGCTCAGGAGGTTTGTCGCCCCTCCTGGGTCAGCACGACCGTCCTGTTCGCCAGGGGCTCGACCAGGTGCACCACAAGATCCGGATAGCGGATGTCCATCGTGCACGGCCTGGATTCCTTGGGAACGGTTTCCACAATTCTCACGACGACCTTGGCCGCGGATTGCTCGGCGATTTCAGCATTCGCACGACTGCACCCGCTTTCCTTGCCCTTCAGGCCGACCGTAGTGCCGCGGCGTTCGGTCCACACCTTGGCTTGGAAATCGTGCAGCGCCGCCGCGTCCACCTGTCCCTGCGGCACCACCTGATGCTGTGCCGGCGGCGGCCGACCAGGCGACGAATTGGGTGGTGGGCTCGTCGACTGGCCTGGGGGAGTGCTACTCGACGCGGGGTTGGCGCATGCCGTTCCCAGGATTGCCAGGACACTTGCACTGATCGTAATGGTGATTCGTTTCATGGTTGGAGGACGGAACCGGGAACGGATTCGGTTGCACCGTGTACGAGACCGCCGAGGCGTGACCGTGTGGGTGATACCCGCCATTCGTTGACACCGCCGGCGCGCGGTCGCGGGGGTCGCCGTCGGCGCGTCGGGGCGGACGCTCATGATATTGACGATGCCTCCCTTCACATGGCGCGAGGAGACCAGTGACCGACGACGGCAGTAGTCACATCCAGATCGATCGGCAGGTCAGCGATGCCGAGGCACAGACCGACGATGGTGCGGTCGCCGAGACTGAGCCGGGTCGCGCGCGGCGTCGCTGGCCGCTGTTGGCCGCGCTGATCGGGCTCCTGGTTCTCGGCGGCGTCTACGGGGTGGACCTGCTGGTGTCAGCCGGGACTGTGCCGCGTGGCGTGGTCGTCGCCGGTGTGGAGGTGGGCGGTCTGACGCGGGCCGAGGCGGAGTCGCGGTTGACCGAGCGGTTGGCGTCGCGGCTCGCCGAGCCGGTCACGGTGGTGGGGGCGGACGGTGCGCGCGCGGTGCTCGATCCGCGTGGTGTCAACGTCACGGCCGACTGGGCGGCAACGCTCGACCGAGCCGGTGACCAGCCGGTTGCGCCGTGGACGCGGGTGCGGTCGCTGTTCACGACGACCGAGGTGAGTCCGGTCCTGTCCAGGGCGGACGGCGCGGCGTTGGTGAATGTGTTGGGTCCGCAGGTGTTGCCGACCGAGCGGCCGGCTTCGGACGCGCGATTGCGGTTCGCTGACGGGCGGCCGAGCGTGGAGCCCTCCGTCGCGGGCCGTCGCGTCGACTGGGATCGCCTGGCCGCGGCGTTGCCCGAGGTGCTCGCGCGGCCACGTGACCGGGTGGTGGAGCTCGCGTATCGGACGGTGCCGCCGGCGGTGGGCACCGAGCAGGTGACCGCGCTCGGCGTGAACGAAGTGATCGGTGAGTTCACCACCAAGGGTTTCGCCCGCGATTCGGGGGTGAACATCCGTGTGGTGGCCGAGAAGGTGAACGGGGCGGTGCTCCCGCCGGGTGGGACGTTCAGTCTCAACGGTTTCACTGGGCCGCGGGGCAGGGCGCAGGGTTACGTCGAGGCCGGTGTGATCGAGGAGGGCGTGCCGGCTCGTGCGGTCGGTGGCGGTATTTCGCAGTTCGCGACGACGATGTACAACGCGTCGTATTTCGCCGCCATGACCGATGTCGAGCATAAGGAGCACAGTTACTACATCAGTCGCTATCCGATGGGCCGTGAGGCGACGGTATTCCAGAATCCCAACGGCTCCAGTGTGATCGACTTGAAGTTCCGCAACGACAATCCCACCGCCGTGGCGATCCAGACCATCTGGACGCCCGCCACGATCACGGTGAAGCTGTGGGGGACGAAGCGCTACACGATCGAATCCGTCAACGGCGGCCGCTACGGCTCCACGGGTGCGCCGACAACGATCAAACCCCCGGGCGAGTCGTGTCGCGCCAGCAAGGGGCAGTCCGGATTCAGCACCTCGGACACCCAGATCGTCCGCGATCTGACCGGAAAGGAAATCCGCCGCACGCCCCGGACAGTGGTGTACAACCCGGTGCCCGCGATCCGCTGCCAGGCCGAGAAGCCCACACCCTGAGCGCACTTCGTGGCCGACGGTCAATGGACACACTCGGGCCTGATCAGTTGACCGGGTCAGGTGTTCGTGCGGGGTGCGCTGCATTTGTGAGCCGGCGGGGTGTCGCGCCAGAGGCAGACCTCGATCGTGGTGTCCTTGCCGCTGATCTGAGTCGCTACGGCCGGTGAGTACACGTAGTCCGGTTCGGTTGCTGGTAGCGGCACCGCGCAGTTGTGCCAGGGACCGTTGCCGATCTTCCAGCGGGTCATGATTCCGCCGTTTTGCCGGTCGTGGTCATCGGATCCGGCGCGGCCCCAGATGTAAGTGCGGCTGTCCTTGACGGTGCGCCAAACCGATCCGTTCATTGGGCCAAAGTCAAGGATCTCGCCTAGCTGGGCATGGGACGTGAGCGCGCTCCCGGTGGGGAGGATTTCCCCAGCGCCGGTGGCTGTATGGCATTCCTCGGCCGCGGTCGGAAAGTCCTTCTCGGGTGGCGGGACAGTGCCGAGCTCGTCACGGCTGACCAGGACCACGATGACGGCGATCATGAGCACGGCCACCCCGGCCGCTCCTGCTGCCAGCAGCCACCGGCGCCGGCGTGGTGTGACAGAGGCGGTGGGCACTTGTTCCGGCTTGTCGCTGTCGTCGCCGGGGGAGGCTTGCCTCGCCTTCTCGAGCGTGGCGCTGCGATCGTGGGCAGATGCCTGGGAACGGTGTCCGATCACGGTCAGCCACGCCCGCACGGTCTTGGAGTCGGTGATCGCGACCGTGGTCCCGGCGAACTCCTCGGGGTGGATTCCCTTGTGTCCCTGGGAGATCACGTCGGTGTGGAACACGTCGGACACGACCAGCACCACGGTCGCGGCGGGTGTGCCGGCGAGCGCCAGCTTGGTCGCCGGCGCGTTGAGCATCCGGGCCAGCACGACCTTCGGCGACCCGGTCAGCCCGTGCGCGTCGCGCACCAGATCGCCAGCGTGCAGCGCCACCCGCACCCGGATCACATCGTCCTCGCGAGCGGTCCGGTTGCGGTGCCGCAGCGTCTCGGCGAGGTGCCCGAGCAGCGGATACACCAGGCGCGACTTGGGCACGTCCGGCTCCACCAACACGATCAGCTCGTCGCCGCGATCCTGTGTCTCGCAACGCGCCCAGTCGATCCCGCTGGCCTCGAACGCCTCGACCACCGCGGGAAACAGCGCCTCCCGCATGCGCGCGTAGCCGGCGTTGTCCCGCGCGCTGGACCGCTCGACATCGATCGCGAACAACGCCCGGTACACCGAGACCCGCTCCGTCATGAGATCCCCCTGAGATCGAGTGCCTACCCAGTGTGACCCGAGCTGTCGACCATTTCCAGCCGGCGAACCACCGACCCACCGATCGCACGATCTCTGATCGCCTACGACCGCTGATCGAATTCGGACTTACTCGTCTAGCCGCGGATCTCGTTGAGGTAGTTGTAGATCGTGTGCCGGGTGACGTCGAGCTGTCCGGCGAGGTGCTCGACGGATTCCTTGATCAGGAAGAAGCCGGCGTCGTCGAGCTCGCGCACCACGGCAGCCTTGTGCGCCTTCTTCATCAGCTCGATCGGCACGCCGGTCTTGGTGATCGCCCGGTCGACCAGGAACCGCTGCAGGCTGTCCACGTCCGGCGGGAACGTCTCCCGGTGGGGCGTCCTCGGCTGCTCCCCGTTGGCCAGTTCGCTGTTGACGCACAAGCAGCCGATCGCCGTGCCCTCGCCGTCGCGCAGGAACAGCGTCGAGGAGCGGATCGACCTGCCGTCCGGGCCGTAGGTCAGGTAGTTGGTCAGGTTCTGCGTGGTTCCCCTGCGGATGAGCCCGAGCAGCAGATCGGTCATCGGGCCGCCGACGGTCCGGCCGGTGACGTCACCGGCGATCGCGATGATCGAGTCCGGCAGCTTGCTCAGGTCGTGCAGCAGCACCTCGTTGCCCGGGCCGAGCATCGCGGCGAGCCCGTGCACGGCGGGCACGAGCGCGGTCAGCACGTCGGACGGCGGCGCACCACCGGCCGCTCGGGCCGGAGCGGCGACGGTGGTCACCGGCCGGACCAGCCGGGCCAGCGCGGCGCGCACCCGGTCGGCGGCCGTTGCCGGCGTCGAGGCGTGTGGGGAGAGGCGGACGTGGTCCGGCCGCACGGTCGCGGCGATGTCGGCGGCGGTCAGCGCCGCGCCGACCTGCTCGGCTGGATAGCCGGGCAGGTCGAACCCGAGGATGCCGGCGCGCCGCTCGGTCGCGGACACGATCCGCCCGCCCGCGGACTCGAGAACCTGCTCCAGCTCGCCGATCCGCTCGGCGATCCGCCCCGCGATCGCGGGCACCCGTGCCTGCTCGACCAGCTCCAGCGCGGCGGCCAGCGCGCCGGAGGTGACCGGGCTGAGGTTGCTGATCGACCAGCCGGCGGCGGTCGGGTCCGGCGGATGGATCATCTCGTCGAACAACCCCGGGTCCAGGGCGCCGGTCCAGCCGGACAGCAGCGGCCTGGTGCGCTCCAGGGCCCGGTCGGACAGCACGGCGAAGCCGGTTCCCCAGCCGGCGCGCAGCCACTTCTGCCCGCCGGCGACCAGGATGTCGGCCGCCTCCCACGGTTCGTCGGCCACGCCGAAGCCCTGGATGGCGTCCACCACCAGCAGCCGGTCGCCGACGACCTCGCGCAGCGCGGCGAGATCGGCGCGGTAGCCGGTGCGGTAGTCCACCGCGCTCACCGCGACGGTCGTGACGGCGGGGGTGAGCGCGGCGGCGACGGCCTCGGGGGTGACGTGGCCACCGCGCAGCCAGCGCACGGTGAGCAGGCCGGCCTGCTCGGCCCGCGCCCACGGGTAGGTGTTGGCGGGGAACTCCGCGGCGGGTACCAGTACCTCGCCGCCCGGCGTGTTGAACGCCGCCTGGAACAGGCCCGAGCTGGTGTTGGGCAACAGCACGACGTGGTCGGTGTCGGTGCCGGACAGCCGTGCCGCGGCGGCCTTGGCGCGGACCTCCTGCCGCATCAGCTCGTCCACTGTGGACGGTCCAGCGGTGGTGGTCTGGTCGAGCAGGTGGACCGTGGTGTCCAGCACGGCGTGCGACGGCGGCCCGAAGCGGGCGAAGTCGAGGTAGCCCGCCGGCTCGTCGAACTGCAGCAGGTACCGGGGGGCGATCCGGCTCATGCGAGAACCCGGGCGAGGAACTGTCGGGTGCGGTCCTCCCGCGGATCGCCGAGCACCTGACTCGGCGGGCCGGTCTCGACCACGGCGCCGTCGGCGAGGAACACCACCTCGTCGGCGGCTTCGGCGGCGAAGCCCATCTCGTGTGTCACGACCAGCATGGTCATCCCCTCTGCCGCGAGTGAGGTCATCACCGCCAGCACATCACCGACCAGCTCGGGGTCGAGCGCGGAGGTGGGTTCATCAAACAGCATCAGCTCCGGTTTCATGGCCAGCGACCGGGCGATCGCGACCCGCTGCTGCTGCCCGCCGGACAGCTGCGCCGGATAGGCGCCGGTACGCTCGGCCAGACCGACCCGCTCGAGCAGATCGAGCGCCTCGGCCCTGGCCTGCTCGCGCGGCGTGCCCAGCACCCGGATCGGGCCATCCATGACGTTCTGCAGCGCTGTGCGGTGCCCGAACAGGTTGAAGTGCTGGAACACCATGCCGATCTTGCGGCGCTGCCGGGCGACCTCGCGCTCGCGCAGCTCGTACAGTTTCCCGTGCCGCAGCCGGTAGCCCATCGGCTCGCCCGCGACCCAGATCTGGCCCGCGTCAACGGTTTCCAGGTGGTTGACGCACCGCAGGAAGGTGCTCTTGCCGCCGCCGGACGGGCCGAGCAGGCAGACCACCCGCCCCTTGGCGACGTCGAGGTCGATGCCGCGCAGAACCTCGGTGCCGCCGTAGGACTTGTGCACGCCGACGGTGCGCAACAGTGGCAGGTCAGACACGGGCGCTCCTTGCCGCCCTGGACACCGGGCCGCGATCGGCGGCGCCGAAGGCACGTTCGAGGTAGTGCTGGCCGATGCTCGCGATCGTGACCACGACCATGTACCACACGGCCGCCGCGAGCAGCGTCTCCATGACCAGCAGGTTGTGCGAGGAGATGTTGTTGGACGCGTGGATCAGCTCGGTCACCCCGATGACCGACGCCATCGACGTGCCCTTGAGCATGTTGATGAAGTCGTTGCCGGTCGGCGGGATGATCACGCGCATGGCCTGGGGGAGCACCACCCGGCGCAAGGTCGTCGCCGGCGTCATGCCGATCGACTTCGCGGCCTCGGTCTGCCCGGTGCTCACGCTGGTGAGCCCTGCGCGCACGATCTCGGCCATGTACGCGCTCTCGTTGAGCGCCAGGCCGAGCAGGGCCGCGGTGAACGCGCTGATCAGCACGTTGGTCTGCTCGTGAACAAGGTGTCCGCCGAACGGCAGCGAGATCGAGATCATGGGGAAGACAAGCGCCAGGTTGTACCAGATCAGGATCTGCAGCAGCACCGGCAGACCGCGGAACAACCAGATGTAGCCCGAGGCGAACCACCGCGCGACCGGATTGGCAGACAGCCGCAGCAACGCGATCACCACGCCGATGACGATCGCGCTCGCCTGTGCCAGCACCGCCAGCACCACGGTGTTCAGCAGCCCGATCGCCATCACCCGATACCACAGGAAGTCCGGGACGGAGTTCCACTGGATCTTCGCGTTGCCCAGGGCGATTCCGAGCAGCACCAGCAGGGCGATGATGATCAGCGCGCTGATCCAGCGTCCCCACCGGCGCAGCGGCACCACGGGCAGTGGCTCGGTGTCAGCCGCCATTGATCACGGCCTCCTTGACCGCGCCCTGCTCCACGCCCCAGGAGCGCAGGATCGCGCCGTAGGTGCCGTCGGCGATCAGCGCCCGCAACGCCGCGCGGATGGCGTCGGCGAGTGGACGGTTGTTCTTGTCGACGCCGATCCCGTACGGCCCGCCGTTGATCGGCGCACCCGGCACGACCTCGAAGAACGCGCCGTCACCCGCGGTGCGGGAGACGTACACCGCGGTCGGCAGATCGTTCAGGATCGCCGCGACCCTGCCGGTGCGCAGCTGGTTCTGGTTCTGCGTGTCGCTGTCGGTCGCCACCGCGTTCACCGCGGGCTTGCCGGCGCCGGTGCAGCGCGCGGTCTGCTCGGCGGCGAAGGCCTGGTGCGTGGTGCCCTGGACCACGGCGACTGCCTTGCCGCACAACGTGTCCGAGCCGGTGATGCCGTCCGGATTGCCCTTGCGCACCATGATCGTGATGCCCGAGGTGAAGTAGTCGATGAAGTCGATCTGCCGCTGGCGTGGCTTGGTGTCGTTCATCGCGGCCATGGTCAGGTCCACCCGCCCCGACTGGAGGCCGGTGATCAGCGAGCCGAACGCCATGTCCTGGTGTGCGACGCCCACGCCGAGCTTCGCGGCGATCGCCTTGGCCAGGTCCACCTCGTAGCCGATGGGCGTCTTGCCGTCGGCGGAGTAGAAGTTGTTCGGCGCTGACTGCAGGCTGGACGCCACCTGGAGCGTGCCGGCCTGTTTCACCCGGTCCGGCAGCGCGGCGTGCATCGCCGGGTCCTTGCGCACACCGGCGATCACCTGCGTGTTGTCCGGGATGGGCGATGCGGCCCTGCCACCGTCACTGCCGCTGCCGTCACCGCAGCCGGCGACGGCGACCAGTGTCAGGCCCGCGACGAGCCACTTGACGTGTGGAATCCGGCTTCTCGACATCACGACCTCCGGGCTGGGCCATCTGGGTCAACGCAAAGTACAACGTCTTGTTGAAGAAGTCGACACCGTGTAGAAGTCCTTGTGTCGGACGCACCGGAGGGACTCCTGTCATGCGCTTCACGCTCGCCCCCGTCCTCGTGGCCGCCCTCGTCCCGTTCGCGGCGCAGCCCGCGCAGGCCGGGCAACCGGCCGGTGATCCGGCCCGCCACGTCGACCCGTTCGTCGGCAGCGCGAACAAGGGCAACACGTTCCCGGGAGCCGTCGCGCCGTTCGGCATGCTGAGCCTGTCGCCGGACCAGCGTCGCTACTACGGGCCCACGTCCGGCCCGAACGCCGGCAAAGGAGCGATCCGGCCGGCCTCGCCGAGTGGCTACCAGTACGACACCGACTACATCTCCGGCTTCAGCCTCGCCCACCTGTCCGGCCCCGGGTGCATCGGCAGCGCCGGCGACGTGCCGCTGATGCCGATCACGCGGGAGGTCACCACCTCGCCGGCGGCCTCGGAGTACACCGCGCCGTATCGCAGCACCTTCAAGCACGCCAACGAGCAGGCGCAGCCCGGCTTCTACCAGGTGGGGCTGGACTCCGGGGTGACCGCGTCGATGGCGGCCGACCAGCGTGCCGGCAGCCTGCGGTTCGCCTACCCGGCCGGCACGCCCGCCGGTCTGTTGGTGCGCGGCTCGGACTCCATCGCGGGCAGCAGCGACGCCGCGCTGTCCATCGACGAGGCGGGGCGCACCGTGTCCGGCTCGGTCACCGGCGGCAACTTCTGCGGGCCGTACACCGACGACAGGATTCTGCAGCGCAGCTACTACACGCTGCACTACACGATCACCTTCGACCAGCCGTTCACCGCGACAGGTACCTGGCGCGACGCCGCCGTGAGGCCGGGCGGCACCCGCGTCCGCGGCGGCACCGGGTACGAGGGCGGATTCAAGCCCGACGGGTCACCGGCCTACGGGTACCCGCCGCATGGCAAGGGCTCCGGCGGCTATCTGATGTTCCAACCGGGATCGACGGTCAACGCCCGGGTCGGCATCTCCTACGTCTCCTCGCGCAACGCCGAGGCCAACCTCGCGGAGGAGAACCCCGACGGCACCACGCTGGAGGAGATCCGAGACAGGACCCGGCGAGCCTGGAACGCCGAGCTGGGCCGGATCGCCGTCGGCGGCGGCACCGAGGAGCAGCGGCGCACGTTCTACACCGCGCTGTACCACTCGCTGCTGCACCCCAACGTGATCAACGACGTGAACGGCCAGTACCCCGGGTTCGACGGGCGGCCACACCGGCTGAGGCCAGGGCAGGACGCGCAGTACGGCACGTTCTCCGGCTGGGACGTGTACCGCTCGCAGGTGCAGTTGGTGACCCTGCTCGACCCGAAGCGCGGCAGTGACATCGCCTCCTCGCTGCTCAACCAGGCCGACCAGAACAAGGGCGTGTGGGACCGCTGGACACACCTCAACGGCGGCACGCACGTGATGGTCGGCGATCCGTCCGCCGTCGCGCTCGCCGGGATCTTGTCCTTTGGTGGCAAGGACTTCCCGGTGCGCGAGGCGTTCGGCTCGCTGGCCACCGCGGCCCGCGTACCCACCAAGGACGACTACTCGCGTGCCGGCTACGAGGTGGCGGTCGTCGGGCAGCGCCCGTCGCTGGACAAGTTCCTGCGGCACGGCTTCTACCCGGCGGACTGCAATGCCTGGGGGTGTCCCAACGAGACGCTGGAGATGGCCGCGGCCGATCACGGTCTCGCCACCATCGCCAGGCAGCTCGGGGACGAGCGGTCCTACGCCGAGTTCGCGAAGCGGTCGCAGTCCTGGCAGAACCAGTTCAACCCGGAGAGCGGCTACGTCCAGAACCGCAACGCCGACGGTAGCTGGGTGCCCGGGTTCGACCCCGCGTCGGCGAAGGGTTTCGTCGAGGGCACCGCGGCGCAGTACGTGTGGATGGTCCAGCACAACCCGGCCGGGCTGATCGACGCCATGGGCGGCCGGCGGAACGCGATCTCCCGCCTGGACCGGTTCTTCAAGGACGAGAACGGCGACTGGGTGCTGATCGGGCCGTGGGACGGCACTACCCACGCCAACATGGACAACGAGCCGTCGATCGGCGTGCCGTGGCTGTACAACTACGCGGGCGCGCCGTGGAAGACCCAGGAGACCGTGCGCGCCACGATCCGGCAGCTGTGGCTGGATACCAAGGACGGCGTACCCGGTGGGCCGGACGGTATTCCGGGCAATGACGACCTCGGCCAGATGAGCTCCTGGCTGGTGTTCTCGGCCATGGCCGTGTACCCGCAGAACCCGTCCCAGGCGGATCTGGTCGTGACCGCGCCGCTGTTCCCGTCGATCACTGTGCACCGGGCCAGCGGGCAGACCCTGCGCATCACCGCGCCGGGCGCCGGCCTGGACAAGCCGTACATCACCGGCATGAAGCTCGACGGCGACGCACGCACGCAGACCTACGTCCCGGCGTCCGCGTTGTCCAGGGACACGACCGTGGACTTCGCCCTGTCGGCCACCCCGGACACCGGTTGGGGCACCGAGCCGGCCGATGCGCCGCCGTCCAACCGCGATGGCGAAGCGCTTTCGCGCGACCAGCTGGGTCCGCTCGGATCCAGATAGACAGCCGCCAGTCCGCGATTACGCGGCCGTTGTGACGATTCAACCCAAGACCCGGGTGAATAGTGTGTGTCCGAGGGGGGACTTGAACCCCCACGCCCTTAACCGGGCACTAGCACCTCAAGCTAGCGCGTCTGCCATTCCGCCACTCGGACTCAGTGGAGGACGCAAGCCTAACCGATGGTGGGGAGCTCGCCCAACTCGGGTTCAGTGCCCGAAAGTTGGTGACTCTTCGTGGTGATTTCCGACACCACGTGGCTCGCGTTGAACGATAGCTCGGTTAGTGCATCCGGTCGTATTCCCTTGTGAGCCTGGTCGCTTCGACGGTACATCGGCCCAGGTGGGACCTGAAACCGAGCTTGAACCGGCCTCGGGGCACGTTACTGTGGGTGACGTTCTGGGGCAACTGGCCCCGATCACCTTCGACTGGCTGCAGGGCGCGCGACCGGCGCGTCCTGGACGGGTGCGCGCTTACTGAGGGGCTGCGAGTGGGGTTCGAACGGGCTCGGATCGATGATGTCTACGAGTTACTTGAGCTGTATCGGAAGGTCTACGGGCGGGGCTACGCGCTTCCGCTCGGTACCGATCCGCAGGTGATGGGCGATCACATCAATTCACCGGACACCACCTGGTTGGTCGGCCGGGCTCAGGGCCGGGTGGTCGCGTCGATCTTGGCCACCCGTTCGTCGGCGGACCGGCTGGCCAAGATGCAGGGGCTCGTGGTCGATCCGGACAGGCGCGGCTCGGGCGTCGCGCAGCAGGCGGTGCGCTCGCTGGCGGACGCGTTGCTCGACAGCGGGGAGGTGGATTCGGTCTATGCCACAGCGCGGACCACGGCCACCGCGCCGCAGCGGATCTGCTTGCGCGCGGGGTTCCGCGGGCTCGGCATCTTTCCGAATCAGCGCAAGGCGGCCAAGCACGAAACCATGGTGCTGCTGGCTCGCCATCAGGACGGGGTGCTCGAACAGCGGGTGCCTGTGGCACGGGTGCCCATCGGGCTCGGGCCGATCATGGACGCACTGGATAGCGTGCCGGGAATGCCGGTCCGCCCGAAATGCATGCCGTCGGACATCGTGCGGCCGCGCACCGCGCGCGCCGCCGGGGGAGACATCGAACTCGTTTCAGCCGACCGATTCGTGCTGCGCCGGTTCGACGAGGTGCTCACCGACCCGGCCCGCCGGTTCTACCCGTTCCACCAGCCCAACGTGTTGCTCGCCGGCCCGGACGGCGACTACGAGGTGTACGCACATTTGAGCCCGGCGGACGGGTATTGCGCGCTGATCGGTGCGGTGCCCTCGGCCGGCGTGGTCACCGAACACCTGGACCAGATCATCGCCAGGCTGGCCGAGTCCGGCGCCCACCACGTGGAGACGCTGGTGCCGCTGGACGCCTTCGACGGGCTCAGCGCGCTGCTCGCACACGGCTTCCTGCCGGCGGCGGTCTACCCGGCGATGCGCCGTGAGGCCGACGGCTTCCACGACTACGTCGTGATGACCCGCACGATGCAGCCGCTCGATTTCCGTGGCCTGGCAATGGATGCCGCGTTCCGCCCGTTCGCCGAGCAGTACATCTCGCAGTGGACGCAGATGTACCTCAACACTCAAGGAGTGTTTCGTTGAGTTCGTACCTTGACCCGGTCGAGGTTCCCGATCCGGTGGCCTTGTCCGCGGTCGCCGAGTTGTGCGACCTGCCGCCGTACGAAGAGCACAGCGACGACTTGTTCGTCGACGCGATGAACCAGATCAACGCGTGGCACGCGGAGCGCTCGGAGTTCTTCGCCGCGCTGTGGGCCGACACACCGGGTGCGATGGCCGACATCGACGATCTGGCCCGCCAACCGTTGGTACACGCCAACTTCTTCAAGCAGCACTCGCTGGTGTCGGTGCCCGAGTCCGAGGTCGCGCTGCACGTGACCTCCTCGGGCACCACCGGGCAGAAGTCGCAGATGCACTTCGACAAGTGGACGCTGCACACCGGCCAGCGCATGGTCGCCAGGATCTTCGACCATCACGGCTGGATCGACGACTCCGAGCCGGTCGACTACCTGATCTACACCCATCAGCCGCGCCCGGCATCCGGCTCGGCGCCTCTTTCACGGATCACTACCTGTGCGAGTTCGCGCCGGTGCGCACCGTCGAGCACGCCATCCCGCACACCGGTGAGGGCCACGAGTTCGACGCGTTCGGCTGCGTGCGCGCGCTGCTGCGGTCGGCCAGGGACGAGGTGCCGGTGCGGATCTTCGGGTTCCCCGCCTTCCTTTCCTTCACCTTGGACCGGATGCGCGCGCTGGGCGTGCCGCCGGTGACGCTGCCGCCGAGTTCGCTGGTGCTGTTCGGCGGCGGCTGGAAGGGCCACGCCGACCAGCAGGTCGGCAAGCCGGAGTTGTACGCGCGGATCACCGAGCAGCTTGGCATCCCGGACGAGCGCATCCGCGACGGGTTCGGCTCGGTCGAGCACTCGGTGCCCTACTTGGAGTGCGAGCGGCACAACCTGCACGTGCCGGCGTGGGCGCGGGTGCTGATCCGGTCGGTGCGCGACCTGTCGCCGCTGTCCGACGGCGAGCGCGGCTACCTGCAGTTGATCTCGCCGTACATCACCTCGGCGCCGGCCCAGTCCGTCCTGATGGGCGATCTCGCGTCGCTGCACCCGGCTGCCGAGTGCGGCTGCTCCCTGAACACCCCGTGGTTCCAGGTGCACGGCCGGGCTGGCCTGTCCCGCAACCGCAGCTGCGCGATCGCCGCGGCCGAACTTCTGAAGGGCACCTCGTGACCGAGCATTTATGGCAGGGCGAGCGGATCGCCGACGACGAGGCGCGGCGGCGGCTCGATGAGCTTGAGGCGACGGCGGGCCGGGTGCTCGCCGGCGAGCAGATCCGGCCGCTGCGGGTCATCCGCGCCTGCGATCGCGTGGCCGCGCGATTGGCCGACCAGGACGACGAGCTGACCGGTCGGTTGACCGCCGCGCTGGCCGAGCAGGGAGTGCCGGCCGCCGAGGCGCGCGACACGCTGGACGGGCTCGCGGCGGCGCTGCGCCGGGAACCGTTGGAGCGCAAGCTGATCCGCGAACTCGGTGGTACCGATCCCGGCCGGCTGGCCAGGTTCGACCACCACCAGACGGTGTTCGAGGCGTGGGCGCCGGTCGGTCTGCTGGCGCACGTCGCCCCGGGCAACGCGCCGGCCGCGGGCGCGCTGAGCGTGGTCGAGGGCCTGCTCAGCGGCAACCTCAACGTGATCAAGACCAGTGGCGCCGACGCCGGGTTCACCACGACGCTGCTGGCCGCGCTGGCCGACGCCGACCCCGGCGGCGGGATCGCCGAGCGGGTGATCGTGCTGGCCTTCCCGTCCGCGCGCACCGAGTGGCTGCGGCTGATCTGCGCGGCCGCCGACGCGGTGGCGGTGTGGGGCGGCGAGGAGGCGGTGGCCGGCATGGCCGGGCTGGTCCGGCCGGGCTGCCGGCTGGTCGACTGGGGGCCGAAGCTGTCCTTCGCTTACCTGACAACGGAATCGTGCACCGACGACGTGCTGGCCGAGGTTGCCGCCGACGTGTGCCGGCTCGACCAGCAGGCCTGCTCCAGTCCGCAGGTGATCTACCTGGACACCGACGACGAGGCGGAGCTGTTCGCCGTGGGCACCCGTTTCGCGCGGGTGTTGGAACGCGTCTCCGCCGAGTCGCCGGCCAGGGTGCCCGGTGACGCGGAGTGGGCCGAGATCACCAACACGGTGTTGGTCGCCGACCTGGAGCGGCACCTCGGCCTGACCGACGTGCACACCGCGGAGGACCGCTCGTGGCGGGTGCTGGTGGACACCCGTTCCGCCCTGCGTGCCTCGCCGCTGCACCGCACCGTGTGGGTCAAACCGTTGCCGCGCAAGGAAATCGGCCGCTATCTGCGTCCGATGCGCCGCTACCTGCAGACCGCGGGCGTGGGCGCGGACCGGACCGATGTGGCGGTGCTATCCCGGATGCTGCTGGCCGCCGGGGTGCAGCGGGTGACCGTGCCGGGCGCGATGCTCGGCAGCTACGACGGCGAGCCGCACGACGGGGTGTACGCGTTGCAGCGCTACTCCCGCCGGGTGGACGTGCAGCTGGACGACCGGTTCGCCACCGACTCCTGCCTCGACGATCTCACCGGCACGGGACAGCTGCCCGCGCCGGACGTCCCGATCACCGGCAAGGCCGCGTTCGGCACGCTGCAGGAGGACACCAGCCGGGCGGCGGTGTTCTTCCGCAGCGGCGGCACCACCGGCGAGCCGAAGTTGTCCGCGTTCAGCTGGGCCGACTACGACGAGCACATGCACGCCGGCGCCGAGGGTCTGCTCGCGGCCGGGCTGGACCCGCGCACCGATCGCGTGATGAACCTGTTCTTCGGCGGCCAGCTCTACGGCGGGTTCCTCAGCTTCTTCTCGGTGCTGGAGCGGCTCGGCGCGGTGCAGTTCCCGATGGCCGGGCAGCAGAACGGGCACGCCATGGTGGTCAAGTCCATTGTGGACAATCGGGTGGACACGCTGCTCGGCATGCCCAGCTACCTGATGCGGCTGTTCGTGGAAGAAGGCGCGGCGCTGCGTGAGTACGGCGGTGTGCGCAAGATCTTCTACGGCGGCGAGCACTTCAGCGCGGCGCAGCGGCGGCTGCTCACCGAGGAGTTCGGCGTCGAGGTGATCCGCTCGGCGGCCTACGGCAGCGTGGACGCCGGTCCGCTTGGCTACCAGTGCGCGGCCGGCGAGCCGGGGGAGCACCACCTGTTCACCGGCGTGCAGACGCTGGAAATCCTTGACCAGCAACAGGATCGGCCGGCCGAGCCCGGTCAGGTCGGCCGGCTGGTGTTCACGTCGCACACCCGGCGCGGGCAGCGGCTGGAGCGCTACGAGATCGGCGACCTGGGCCGCTGGCTGGACGCCGACTGCCCGTGTGGGCGGCGCACGCCGCGGTTCGAGCTGCTCGGCCGATCCGGCGACGTGTTCCGCAGCGGCGGGCACTTCCTGAACTACCGGCGGTTCGTGGCGGTGGCCGACGAGGTGCTCGGCTACTCCGGCGACCTGCAGATCGAGCTGGACTTCGACGGCGGACAGGAGTGGCTGACGGTGCGGGTCGAGCACGGCAAGACGCCGGAGCCGGACGAGGTGGAGCGGCTGCTGCTGCGCAACTACCCGGAGCTTGCCACCACCGCCGAGCAGGACCGGTTGGTGCGGCTGCGGGTGCGCCCGACGCCCGCGGAGGCGTTCGACCGGGCGGCCACCAGCGGCAAGCTCGTGCCGGTACTGGACCGCCGCTAGGCCGTGTCCTCAAAGCCAGATGGTGAGGGTGGCCAGGTCGATCATGGCTTGGTAGGACAGGGCGGTCTTGTCGTAGCGGGTGGCGATGGCCCGGAACTGCTTGAGTCGGTTGAAGCAGCGCTCGACGACGTTGCGGCGCTTGTAGATCGCCGGGTCGAAGGCCGGTGGGCGGCCACCCCCTTGCCCGCGCCGGACACGGTTGGCTTGCTGGTCGCGGCGTTCGGGGATGGTGGCCCGGATGCCGCGCTGGCGAAGGTGGGTGCGGATGGCGCGGCTGGAGTAGCCCTTGTCCGCTATCACCCGGTGCGGCCTGGTCGCCGGACGGCCCGCAACCTGTCGCTGGAACACAACACCGGCCAGGACATCGTGGAACATGGTGCAGTCGTTGGTGTTGCCGCCCGTCAACACGACCGACAGCGGACGGCCGTGCCCGTCACACGCGAGATGGATCTTGGTCGAGGGTCCGCCGCGTGACCGACCGATAGCATGATCATCTGGTTCGGTGTGCCCGCCACACGATCCGCTCGCCCCCTGTGTGAGCACGCGGGCGGCGACGGGCACCGGCCGCGTGCTGATGGGCACGCACGATGCTGGAATCGACCGAGACTTCCCGGTCCAGCTCGTCGATCGCCTCCGCGATCACCCGCACCTTGCCCACCAACATGGTCAAGGTGCCATCGCGCGACCAGCGCCAGAACCGGCCGTAGACCGTTTTCCACGACCCATACCGCTCCGGCAGATCACGCCACGACACCCCGGTCTTAGCCTTGAACAACATCCCGTTGATCACACGCCGGTCATCCACCCGCGGACGACCCTTCACCCCCGACGGCGGCAGCAACGGTTCCACCACACACCACTGCTCATCAGTCAACTCATGCCTACGCACCACGACCGAAGATCAAACCAGGTCAGCCAAATCACCTTTGAGGACAGGTCCTAGCGCCCGCGTTCGTCGATCAGCCGGACGAGTTTTCCGGAGCGCGGGTTGATCGCCAGGCCGTCGGGTCCGGTCAGCTCGACGGCCAGCGGCGCGATCAGCCCGCGCTCCACGTGGTCGGCGAACATCGGGCGGACGCGGTCCAGCTCGTCGGCGATGTCGGCGGTGAATCGCTCCGGATCGATCAACTGGCAGGCCACCCGCAGCACGAGCTGGTCCTTGGCGTCCATCCGGCGCAGCACCACCTGCATGCCGGCCACCATCCGCGAGTGCGACGTCGCGGACTCGACCACGGCGCGCAGATCGTCGAGGTAGAGGGTCACCGGGCCGACTCGCGCGCCCTCGTCGGAGCGGCCGAGCAACCGGAACGTGTCCTCGCCCGCCCACTCGGCGAGGTCGCCGACCGGGTAGCGCAGCACCGGCTGCAGACGTCGCACCAGGTCGGTCACCACGACCCGGCCCGGCACGCCGGGCTCGGTGACCGGCCGGCCGGTCTCGGGGTCCAGCAGTTCCACGATCCGGTCGGGGAAGGCGCGGTGCATCCGCGTGTCGCCTTCGCCGTCCACCGGTGCGCCGACGATGCCGCCGTCGACCGAGGCGTATCCGATGGAGCGCACCTCGGCGTTGGGGAACGCGCTGGCCAGCAGCGCGCGCTGGTCGCCGTAGAACGACTCGCCGCTGAACAGGGCCAGCCGGACCGAGGGGAGTGCTCCGGTGTTCGCCGTGACGTGCTCGGCCAGCCGGCACAGCGTGGTCGGCGGCGCGGCCAGGACGGTCGCGCTGAAGTCGGCGATCGCGGTCGCGGTGAAGTCCAGCGGGGCCGACCCGGCGATCGGCAGGTGCACGGTGTCCACCGGCGCGTCCTGCAGGCAGTTGAGGGTGAAGATGAAGCTGGAGTACAGCTCGCCGGCGTAGAAGAGGTTGGCGACCCGGTCGCCGTCGCGCAGGCCGGCCGCCGGCAGTCCGGCGGAGAACGTGGCGGCCATTTCCCGCCATTCCGCGCGGGTGTACCGGGAGACCCTCGGCGCGCTGGTGGTGCCGCCGGTCTTCAGGACGATGCCGCCGGCCTGCTCACCGGTCAGCAGCCGGTTGTCGTGCTGGTCGTTGGCAGCCCAGTAGGCGGCGTGGTCGACCAGTGGCAGATCGGCCAGCGTGGGGGAGTCGGGCAGGCCGGCGTAGAGGTCTCGATAGAACGGCGAGTGGGTGCGGGCGAAGGCGATGATCTGATCGAGACGCGCGGCGATGGCCGCGGATAATTCGGCTGGCACTGGTGGAAACCCCTGGAACGACGGTGGAGGGTACGTTGTGAGCATAGCGGCCGCGGCGTGGGCCGATCGGCTGCGGACGAACGGGCTCCTCAAGCCCCCAACCTCGTGATATCGCTCCTCGGGGCCGGAGTGTTACATGACGCTGTTTGAACCGGTCCGTCTCAGAGGTACAGTGAGGACGAACGGACCGCTGCCCGGGTTCGTCCTGGTGCGCTACCGTGACGCAGCGCTACGGCTCCCTCAGTGGGTGCCGGGCATCGCCGTACGGACCACTGGACGTGATTCTGGGAAGACTGCAAAGGGGCAGTGATGACCTTCGAGCAGAATATAGTCGACAAGAGTTCACCCGAAGGTCAGGTCGTCGGCGCATCATTCGCCGGAACGCCCGCACTGGGGCCAGTCGACGCGTCGTCCTGTGGGCGGCGTTCGGCGCGTTGTAACTGCTGAAGTTTTCCGGATTACCGCCGCGACAGAAACGCGGCAGATACGATCGACGGTTGGAACCACCCAAAAAAGCAATCATCTTGGCGGAAAAGTCTACCCTTGACAATTCCGACTGGGAAATTAGGTGACCTAACAGCTTGGTAGGAGAACACAGTGTCGGTAGAGAATCGAGAGCTTGCTGGACCCAAGATGCGGGCGATCCCCGGAGCTAGGCTTTCGAAGATCCCCCAGATCGAACAGCTTGACGCTGATCTGCGGCGGGACATCGAGGTCGTCAGCGCGGTCCTCCCCTTCAAGGTCAACAATTATGTGGTTGACGAGCTGATCGACTGGGACGCCGTGCCGGACGATCCGATCTACCGGCTCACGTTCCCGCACCGCGACATGCTCCCGTCGCAGATGTTCGACGACATCGGCAAGATCATCGACTCGAAGGCGGACAAGGCGACCCTGCGCGCGGCTGTCGACGACGCCCGCCTGTCGCTCAACCCGCACCCTGGCGACCAGCTCGCCTCGAACGTGCCGGTCGAGGACGACGAGCCGGTCAACGGCCTGCAGCACAAGTACCACGAGACGGTTCTCGTGTTCCCGGGCCAGGGCCAGACCTGCCATTCCTACTGCGGTTACTGCTTCCGGTGGGCGCAGTTCATCGGAATCGCGGACCTGAAGCAGGCCGTGGACACTCCGGACAAGGCGTTCGCCTACCTGCGGCACCACCGGGAGGCGTCGGACGTCCTGTTCACCGGCGGCGACCCGATGATTATGTCGACCGAGCGGATCCGTAACTACATCGAGCCGCTTCTGGCGCCCGAGTTCGAACACATCAGGAATGTGCGTTTCGGGACCAAGGGCCTTTCTTACTGGCCGTACCGGTTCACCACCGACAATGACGCCGACGATTTGCTGCGGCTGTTCGAGAAGGCCATCGCGGCCGGCAAGCACGTCGCGATCATGGCGCACTTCTCCCACCCCCGTGAACTGGAGACCCCGGCCGTCGTGGAGGCCATCCAGCGGGTGCGCGCGACCGGTGCGGTGATCCGCGCCCAGGCCCCGCTCGTGCGGCACGTCAACGACGACCCCTCGGTGTGGTCGGACATGTGGCGCAAGATGGTCAACCTCGGCGTCGTGCCGTACTACATGTTCGTCGAACGGGACACCGGCGCGAGCAGCTACTTCGAGCTGCCGCTGCGCCGCGCCGTCGGCATCTACCGCGACGCGATCGCCGCCGTGTCCGGCCTGGAGCGCACCGCCCGCGGCCCGGTGATGTCCGCGTCGCCGGGCAAGGTCGTGCTGGACGGCATCGTGAAGGTCGGCGGCGAGGAGGTGTTCGCCTGCCGGTTCCTGCAGGCGCGCAACCCCGACAACGTCGGCCGCCCGTTCTTCGCCCGGATGGACGAGCACGCCGTGTGGTTCGACGACCTCAAGCCGGCGTTCGACGAGCCGTGGTTCTGGCAGCAGTGATCGTTGTCCGCACCTGGTAGGAAGAGCCGGTGACGACTGACGACACCAGCCTTTCCCTCGCCCAGGACGAGGCCGTCACGTTCACCAGCGAGTTGATCCGGATCGACACCTCGAATACGGGGGATCTGGAGACGACCGTTGGTGAACGTGCGGCCGCGGAATACGTCGCGGAGAAACTTCACGAGGTCGGCTACGAGACGACCTACCTCGAGTCCGGCGCGCCCGGCCGGGGCAACGTGTTCGCGCGCCTGCCCGGCGCCGACTCGAGCCGGGGCGCGCTGCTGATCCACGGACACCTCGACGTCGTGCCGGCGGATCCCACAGAGTGGTCGGTGCACCCGTTCTCCGGAGCGGTGCACGACGGCTACGTCTGGGGCCGCGGCGCCGTCGACATGAAGGACATGGTGGCGATGACACTCGCCACCGCACGCCGGTTCAAGCGGGACGGCATCGTCCCGCCGCGGGACCTGATCTTCGCGTTCGTCGCCGACGAGGAGGCCGGCGGCAAGTACGGCTCGCAGTGGCTGGTGGAGAACCGGCCGGATCTGCTCGAAGGTGCCACCGAGGCGATCGGCGAGGTCGGCGGGTTCTCCGTGACCGTCGCCGACGACGTGCGCGCGTACTTCATCGAGACCGCGGAGAAGGGCATCGCGTGGATGAAGCTGCGTGCCCGCGGCCGCGCCGGGCACGGCTCGATGATCCACGACGACAACGCGGTCACCAAGCTCACCGAGGCCGTCGCGAAGCTCGGCAACCACCGCTTTCCGTTGGTGCTCAGCGATTCCGTGCGCGACTTCCTGTCCTCGATGACCGAGCTGACCGGCATCGACTTCGACGAGAAGGACCTCGACGGGTCGGTCGCGAAGCTCGGCAGCATCGCCAGGATCGTCGGTGCCACCCTGCGTGACACGGCCAACCCCACGATGCTGTCGGCCGGCTACAAGGCCAACGTGATCCCGTCGGTGGCTGAGGCGGTCGTGGACTGCCGGGTGCTGCCCGGCCGGCAGGAGGCGTTCGAGCGGGAGCTGGACGAGCTGCTCGGCCCGGAGATCGAGCGCGAGTGGGTCACCCACCTGCCGCCGGTGGAGACCACGTTCGACGGCGCGCTGGTGGACGCGATGGCCGCGGCCGTGCTCGCCGAGGATCCGGCCGCGAAGACCGTGCCGTACATGCTGTCCGGTGGCACCGACGCGAAGGCGTTCCACACGCTGGGAATCCGCTGCTTCGGGTTCGCGCCGCTGCGGTTGCCGCCGGACCTGGACTTCGGCGCGCTGTTCCACGGCGTCGACGAGCGGGTGCCGGTCGACGCGCTGCGCTTCGGAACCCGAGTGCTGGACAGGTTCCTGCGTACATGCTGACCGAGCCGGGCGAGCTCGTCCTCCCTGATGGGACCCGGCTGCACGTAGTGCGGACGGGCGAGCCCGGCGCGGCGATCACTGTGGTCCTGGCGCACAGCTATGCCCAGGACCACCGGATCTGGCACAAGGTGCTCGACGTGCTGCCGCACGCCACCGAGCGCCCGGTCGGCGTGCTCGCCTACGACCACCGCGGGCACGGCGACTCCGAGCCGGCCACACCGGCGACCGCGACCGTGGAACAGCTCGGCGCGGACCTGGCCGGCGTGATCACCGAGGGTGTGCCGACCGGTCGGGTGATCCTGGTCGGTCACGGCATGGGCGGGCTGGCCGTGATGGCGCTGATCGAGGCGCACCGCGAGCTGTTCACCGAGCGGGTGGCCGGCGTGGTGTTCGTGAACACCGCGGCCGGCTGGCTCGCCGACACGTCGACGGCGTTGCCGAGTTCGGTCGGCCGGCTCGTGCAGGACCTCGAGCGGATCATCGGCGCCCCCATCATCGGCAGGCCGAGTATCGGGCCGATCAGACAGCGCATCGACCGGGCCACCGCGATCGGGCTGCGCTGGCTGCTGCTCGGTGACGATCCCGATCCGGAGGACGTGCAACTCGTGGCCGACATGGTGCTGCGGCACTGGCCGGACACCGTGGCGATGTTCCGGCCGGGGCTGGCCGACGCCCGGCGGGCGTCCGCGCTGGAGGTGGCCAGCGACACGCCGGTGGTGGCGATCGTGGGGGAGAAGGACCGGCTGGTTCCGGAGACCGACGCCGCCGTGCTGGCCGACGCGGTGCGCGACGGCACGGCGATCGTGTTGCCGAGACTCGGCCACATGTTGCCGCTGGAGGGCGCACCCGAGATCATTCCCAGGATCGTCGCGCTCGTGCACGCGGCATACCGCTCGTCACCAGACTGAACCGGACCGTGTTCGCGGACGTATCGACAGTGAGAGTGCGATCGATTCCACGGGAGGCGTCCGATGCCCGAATTCTTCAACGGTCTGCCACTGCACGCGCTTGTCGTGCACGCGGTGGTGATCCTGGTTCCACTCGCCGCTCTCGGCGCGGTGGTGATCGCGGTGTGGCCGGCGGCCAGAAAGCGGTTCGGGTGGCTCGTGGTGGGCGTGACCGCCGCGGCGACCGCCTCGGTTCCGGTGGCGACGGCCAGCGGCGAGAACCTGGCGAAACGCATTCCGCCGAACGAGCTGGTCGACCGGCACATGGCGCTCGGGGACGATCTGCTGATCTTCGTGATCCCGCTGCTGGTGGTCACCCTGGCGCTGGTGCTGGCCGACCGGCTGCCCCGGGAGACGTGGGTGAAGGCGGGCACGATCGTGGTGAGCGTGCTAGTGGTGGCACTGGCCGGAGTGTCGGCCGTGCAGGTCTTCCGCATCGGCGAGGCCGGCTCGCGTGCGGTCTGGGACTACGTCGAGGACGTTCCGCCGGCTAGGTGATCACTCCGGGGAGCACTCCGGCCCGGCGACGGCGGCGCAGCCACACCTTGCGGGTGCCGTCGGCGTAGAGCCGGACGTTGGACAGCTCCCAGCCGGAGAACTCGGCGTGGATCGCCAGTTGGGTGGCCGCTGTCAACCGTGACACTCCCGGTGGCAGGCGCAGCGGCCGGTATTCCCAGTCCCCGTCGATCACCCCGTCGCTCATGGTTGCATCACCTGAACACCTCCTCCGCTCGCGGACGCCACGATCACGCGCCCGCTCTCCTGGTCGACGGCCACCGAGTTGGGCTGGCCGACGGTGGGCAGCCGGTAGCGCTCGCGGGGTTCGTCGCCGGCGACGTGGAAGCCGACGACCTCGTTGCGCGCGGTGAGGGTGACCCACGCGAGGTCGCGCTTGGCGTCGTAGGCGATGCCGTACGGCGCGCCCGGCACCGGGTAGCGCTGGCGCATCAGCAGCGGGTCGAAGGAGAACGCGAGCAGCGCGCCGCCTCGGGTGTCGGTGGTCAGCACGCGGCCGAACCGGTCGAGGACGCCGTTGGTGGACCCTTCGCCGGCGCGCAGGCCGGCGCCGATCGTGCCCTGCTTGAGGTCGACTTCGAAGATCGCGTTGCGCACCCGGTCCAGTACCGCCCCCCGGTCGCCCATGGCGAACGGCACGTCGGAGCTGAACAGCCCGCCGGAGATCACCCGCACGACCTTGTCGCCCTCCACCACGGCGACCGACTTGTGCTCGCGCAGGGCGACCAGCGTGGCCGCCCCGACCGGCGTGGCGGCGACTGGCGCGGCGGGCAGGGTCACGGTCGTCGCGGCGCCGTCCGGCAGCCGCACGCTGATCAGTTGCTTTGAACTACTGACCGAGGCGAGTACCGGTCCGCCCTCGCGGACGAGGGTCAGCGACTCCGCCGGACCGGCAAGCGGCACGGACACCGCGGGCGCGGCAAGGTCGTCGAGCCGGTAGAGCAGCACGGCGGGGGGAGCGGCCGCCGCGACGGCGATCAGCCGTGATCGCGGGTCCACCACCACCGAGGACGCGGCGGGTGCGGACACGACCGCGCCCGCCGGGGTGACGGCGGGCGCGGGTGACGTGGCCGGGGTGGCCGCGACCGGGTTGTCGGTCACCATCAGCTCGTCGGTCGGCTGATCCTCCTTCGAGCAGGCCGTCACGCTCGCCGTGGCGAGAATGGCCAGCGCGAGCATGCCGATGATCCGCAGCAAAGCTGTCCTCACAAGTTCATCCCAGCCGTCGGTCGCGTCAAGGGTGCCCTCCAGCATCCCTCAACTCGGTGTCGGATTCCACGTGACCCGCCAGGTCGTCAGGCCGTGAGGGTGCGGTACGGCGTGAACCGGCGCACCGCGACGTGCCGCACGCCGGGCGTGTTCTGGACCCGGTTCCACTGCGGTGTCCGCGCCGACCCGACCCCGTTTCCAGGCCCGGCCAGCGCGTCGATGTGCGACTGCTCGTCGACCCATTCGGCGTAGTTGAGTACCCGGGTGCCGTCGGTGCTGATGTGGAAGTACGCGCCGATGCCGCCGCCGTGCGGGTTCGGATCGGTGTCCAGCGCGTCGAATACCGAGTCCACCCAGGCCTCGGCGGTGCGCGCGTCGTCGGTGTCCACGTGCACCGCGACGATGCAGCCGGGTACCCGGGCGTCGTCGTCGGAGCGCCCGGATCGGTAGAGGCGGAACCGGCCGAGGCCGAGTCGCTCGATGCCCGGCACGGCGGCGTCGATCTCGGCCACCTTCGGCCCGCGGCCCTCGGCGGCGAACGCCTCGTAGGCCGCTTCGTCGCGGTACTGGGAGTAGTGCATGAGCCGGTCGCCGTCGGTGCCGAGCAGGAGCGTGTAGGAGATCAGGCCGTCCGGCCAGGGTGCGTCGCGCCAGACCCGGACGGTGGCCTCGGCGGCGGCCAGTTGGCGCTCGGGGGTGCCGAGCGACCATTCGCTGGACAGGATCACGCCGACCCCGTCGCGCCGGGGATCGGGCAGCGTCGTGCTCACGGTAGTCATGGGAAACTCCTTGGCAGGGAAGGGAATCAGGCCGCGTAGGGGCGTACGGAACGGGCCTCGCGCAGCGATCGCGCCCACCAGTCGAGCTGATCCAGCATGGTCTTCGCGGCACCGGCGGCACCCTCGGTGTCGATCAGCGTGCCGGCGTCGTCGAACCGGCCGGCCACACCGTGGAAGCTGACCGTGTCGCGCACGGTCACCGCGTGCAGCTCGGCGAGGACCTGCCGCAGGTGCTCGACCGCGCGCAGCCCGCCGGCCAGACCGCCGTAGGAGACGAAGGCGACCGGCTTCGCGCGCCACTGGGTGTAGTGCCAGTCGATCAGGTTCTTGATCGACGCGGGGAAGCTGTGGTTGTACTCCGGGGTCACGATCACGAACGCGTCCGCCGCGTCGAGCTGGGGTGTCACCTGGGCGAGCGCGTCGGCGTCGTCGGGTGCCAGGTCGCCGGTGAGGACGACGGGCAGCGCGGCCTCGGCGAGGTCGACCACGTGCACGGTCATGTCGTCGCGCCGGGCCGCCTTGCCGACGAACCAGTCGGCGACGATCCGGCCGATGCGCTGCGGGCGGGTGCTTCCGATGACGACGACGACCTTCAGCGGGTCGCGATCGGAATGGGGTGTCTCAGTCATGATCACAATGGTGAAACCTCGACAATACTTGAGGTCAAGCCGATGTGACCTGGCACTCAAGCCCATGTGATCGCGAGTCCCGCGCCCTGCACCAGTGAGTCCCGCGCCCTGCACGGTGCACAGCGCGGGACTCGCCGTGTCTGAGCGCGGGACTCGCGCGTTAACCGAGACGGCGTTCCGGGTAGCCCAGCTCGATATCGCTGACATCGTCCAGTGCGGCCCTGATCGCCGGCGGGAGCACCAATCCCTCCGAGGCGAGCGAGCCGGCCAGTTGTGCGGCGTTGCGCGCGCCCACCACCGGCGCGACCACACCCGGCCGGTCACGCACCCAGGCGAGCGCCACCGCGATCGGGGAGGTGCCAAGCCCGTCGGCCGCGGTCATCACGGCCTGCACGATCCGCGCCGCGCGCTCCGTGCGGTGCTGCTCCACGTACGGCGCGAAGTGCGGCGACGCCCCGCGCGAGTCGGCCGGCGTGCCCGAGCGGTACTTCCCGGTCAGCACGCCACGGCCGAGCGGCGCCCAGGGGAGCAGCCCGACCCCGTGGTGATCGGCGGCCGGCACCACCTCGCGCTCGATACCGCGCTCCAGCAGCGAGTACTCGACCTGTGTGGACACGATCGCGGCCGGACGCAGCGTGCACGCGGTCGCGAGCTGCCAGCCGGTGTAGTTGGACACGCCGACGTAGCGCACCTTGCCGCTGTGCACGGCGGCCTCGACCGCGCCGAGCGTCTCCTCGATCGGCACCTCGGGGTCCCACGCGTGTAACTGCCACAGATCGACGTGATCCACCCCGAGCCGGCGCAGCGAACCGTCCAGCGCGGACAACAGCGCGCCCCGAGAGGCGCCGCCACCGAACGGCGAATCGTCCCGCCGGGCCACCGCCTTCGTCGCGACCACCAGGTTCTCGCGTGGCACCAACTCGCCGAGCAGCGTCCCGAGCAGCCGCTCACCCTCGCCGTCCGCGTTCACGTCGGCGGTGTCCACCAGCGTGCCGCCGGCGTCCAGGAAGGCCACCAACTGGCTCGCGGCCTCATCGGCGTCGGTGTCCTGCCCCCAGGTCATCGTGCCGAGGGCCATCCGGGACACCCGCAGGCCACTGCGGCCGAGGCGTCGTTGCTCCACATGGCCGACCTTAAGGGCTGGACATGGTCACACCCGGCAGCAACGCGCGGTGCGGATCACACACCTGTTGCCGTTGGCGTACTGCCAAGTAGGGTCCGGAGCATGCGACTCGGAATCAACATGGGGTACTGGGGTGCCGGCAACGACGCGGCCAACCTGGAACAGGCCAAGGAGGCGGATCGGCTCGGGTACTCGGTGGCCTGGGTCGCCGAGGCGTACGGCTCGGACGCGCCGACGGTGCTCGCCTGGGTCGCCGCGCACACCGAGCGGATCGACGTCGGCAGCGCGATCTTCCAGATTCCGGCACGCCGGCCGACCATGGCCGCGATGACCGCCGCGACCTTGGACACCCTGTCCGGCGGCCGGTTCCGGCTCGGGCTCGGCGTGTCCGGTCCGCAGGTGTCCGAGGGGTGGTACGGCGTCAAGTTCGACAAGCCGCTTGCCCGCACCCGGGAGTACGTGGAGATCGTCCGCAAGGCACTGCGCCGCGAGCGGGTTTCCTTCGACGGCAAGCACTTCACGCTGCCGCTGCCGGACGGGCCGGGCAAGCCGCTAAAGCTGACCGTGCACCCGGTGCGCGAGGAGATCCCGATCTACCTCGCCTCGATCGGCCCGAAGAATCTCGAGCTGACCGGTGAGATCGCGGACGGCTGGCTGGCGATCTTCTTCTCGCCGGAGCACAGCCGCGAGTCGCTGGACCTGATCGCCAAGGGGCGGGAGAAGGCCGGCAAGACCATGGACGGCTTCGACGTGGTGCCTACCGTCCCGCTGGTGGTGGACGACGACTGGCGCGCCGCCGCCGACCTGGTGCGGCCCTACGCGGCGCTGTACATCGGCGGCATGGGCAGCCGCGAGCAGAACTTCTACTACAACCTGGCCTGCCGGATGGGCTTCGAGTCGGCCGCGGCCGAGATCCAGGATCTCTACCTGGCCAAGGACTACGCGGGCGCGATGGCCAGGGTGCCGGCGGAGTTCATCGACGCGACGTCGCTGCTCGGTCCGAAGGAGCGGATCACCGAGAAGATGAGCGCGCTCGCCGAGGCCGGTGTCACCACGTTGACCGTGTCGCCGCTGTTCCAGGAGGCCGACCGGGCCACCGCGGCGCTGCGCACGGCCGTCGAGTCGCTGGACGCCGCGGGCGTCGGTGACTGATCACCTGCGCTCGTGTCCGATTCTTAGCGATCGCTCCGTTCATGTTTGGCGTACTTTAGCCCGCTAAAGTACGCGGACCACCACGTTCCGGTGAACGGAGCCCGCTGACTGCCCCCGATCGTGGGTGCTGCAAGATCGTGGCCGTCGCGCTCGCACTCGTTGGTGGGGAGTAGTCGTTGGGTTGGCTTGAAGCCCTTGTGCTCGGTCTCGTTCAGGGGCTCACCGAGTTCCTTCCGATCTCGTCCAGCGCGCACCTGCGGATCACCGCGGCGTTCGCCGGCTGGGGCGACCCGGGTGCCGCGTTCACCGCGGTGACACAGATCGGCACCGAGACCGCGGTGGTGATCTACTTCCGCAAGGACCTGCTCCGGTTCATCAAGGGGTTCTTCCGGACGCTGGCCAGCCCGAAGAAGTGGATGGCCGACCAGGACTCTAAGATGGCCTGGCTGCTGATCATCGGCACGCTGCCGATCGCCGTGCTCGGGCTGCTGTTCGAGGACGAGATCAGCCACGCGTTCCGCGACCTGCGGCTGATCGCGTTCACGCTGATCCTGTTCGGCGTGCTGCTCGGCATCGCCGACAAGATCGGTGCCAAGCAGCGCAAGCTGGATGACCTGACCCCGCCGCACGGACTCGCCTACGGGTTCGCCCAGGCGATGGCGCTGATCCCGGGCGTCTCCCGGTCCGGCGGCACCACCACGGCGGGCCTGCTGATGGGCTACCGGCGCGAGTCGGCGGCTGAGTACGCGTTCCTGCTGGCCATGCCGGCGGTGTTCGCGTCCGGGTTCTACAAGCTGACCGACATCGGCGGGGACAACAGCCCGCCGTGGGGCCCGACCATCTTCGCCACGGTGATCTCGTTCTTCGTCGGCTACGCGGTGATCGCCTGGCTGATGAAGTACATCAAGACCCGCACGTTCACGCCGTTCGTGATCTACCGGGTGGCGCTGGGCCTCGCCCTGCTGCTGCTCGTGATGTTCGGCGCGCTCGACCCGAACGCCGGCCCGGTCGTCTGATCCCGCACTAGGGTGGCCTTCGTGGCCACCGTGATACTCCTCAGGCACGCGCGCTCGACCGCGAACGGGTCGGGGGTGCTCGCCGGCCGCACGCCCGGGGTGGCACTGGACGACCGGGGCAAGGCGCAGGCGGCAGGACTGGTGGAACGGCTCGCCAGCGTGCCGCTGGCCGCGGTGGTCACCTCGCCGCTGCTGCGCTGCCGGCAGACGGTGGCGGCACTGGTCGCCGATCGCGGCCTGCGCGCCGGTACCGACGGCCGGCTGTCCGAGGTGGACTACGGCGACTGGACCGGCCAGGCACTGTCCAAGCTGGGCAAGGAGCCGCTGTGGCGGGTCGTGCAGCAGCACCCGTCGGCGGCGGTGTTCCCCGGCGGCGAGGGGCTCGCCACGGTGCAGTCGCGCGCCGTCGCGGCGGTGCGGGAGCACGACGCGCGGGTCACCGCCGAGCACGGTGTCGAGGCGGTGTGGCTGCTGTGCAGTCACGGTGACGTGCTGAAGGCGATCCTGGCCGACGCCCTCGGCCAGCACCTGGACGCGTTCCAGCGGATCGTGGTCGACCCCGGATCGGTGTCCGTGGTGCGCTACACCGACACCCGCCCGTTCGTGCTCCGGGTGAACGACAACGGCGGCGACCTGACCGGCGTGGTTCCGGAGAAGCCCCGACAGTCCAAGCGGCGCAAGGGAAAGGGCGGCTCGGGCGACGCCGTCGTCGGTGGCACGACCGGCCGCTGATGCTCTCGTCCGGCATCGCGGACACCAAGCGCGTCCGTTAGGCGAGCAGTTCGATCTGGGCGAGGGTGACCGGCGGCTGGCCGCCGGTCAGCTCCAGCCGGTAGTGCGTGCACGGCACCGGACTGTCCACTTTGAACGGACGAACTTGCCTGCGCCACAGGAAGTTCTCGTCGTTCCGGCGGTCCACGGTGGTCCACTGGGTACCGTTCGTGGATCCGCTGAGCACCCACGAGCGGGGGTCCTCGTTGGGCGCGATGCCGGACGTGAGGGTGTAGAACCGCGCCGCCGCCGGCTCGGTGAGCGCGATGTCGATGGTGACCCGACCGTCGGCGAAGCGCACTTCGCTGCGGGTGGTGTCGTCGAACAGGAAGTCGATCTCGACGTCGTCCGGACCGGTCGCCGTCGCGCCGAGCGTGACGTCCGCCAAGGGTGACGGGCGCACCCCGGGCGGGCTGACCGACGGGGGAGCGGCGGCCGGGTCGGTGCCCCAGTCCGACGGCTCCGGCCCCATGTCGAACGTCAGCGTGGCGCCCTCGGCGATCATCGCGTGTGGGAGATAGGTTTTCGTGTACGGGCGGCTGTTCACCGTGAGCGCTTGGACATACACATTCTCGGCGCTGTTGTTCGGCGCCTCGACCACGATTGTGCGCCCATTCTCCAAACGCACGGTCGCCTTCGTGAAAAGCGGCGAACCGATGACGTAATACGGGCTGCCGACCGTGAGCGGATACAGTCCGAGCGCGTTGAACAGCCACCACGCGGACATTTCGCCGTTGTCCTCGTCGCCGCAGTATCCCTGGCCGATCTCACTGCCCGAGTAGCCGCGCGCCATGATCTCGCGGATCTTGCACTGCGCGGCGGCCGGCCGCCCGGCGTGCAGGTAGGTGTGGATGATGTGGTGCGAGGGCTGGTTGCTGTGCCCGTACTGGCCCATCCGCACGTCCCGCGCCTCGGTCATCTCGTGGATGATTCCGTTGTACGAGCCGGGATTCGTGCCGGTTTCCGGCGTGCCGAAGAACTCGTCGAGCTTGGCGGCCAGTGCCTCCCGGCCACCGTGCAGCGTGGCCAGCCCGGCACCGTCGTGCGGCACGCTGAACGCCGTGTTCCAGCCGTTCGTCTCGGTGTAGTCGAACCCCCACATTGTCGGGTCGTACCGATCCGGTGACCACCGCCAGGTGCCGTCGTCGTTTCGCCCCTGGAAGAAGCCGATTCGCTCGTCGAACATGTGCACGTAGTGGCGCGCGCGTTCCAGGAAGTACTCCGCCTCCTCGTGTGCGCCGATCTCGCGGGCCAGATTCGCGATTCCGAAATCGTTCACGCAGCCTTCCAACGCCCAGGAAAGACCCTCGTGCACCGATGTCGGGGTATATCCGATAAATATCGAGCGGTCGATTCCCTTCCGGCCGACCGCGTCGTGCGGCGGGGTGACGGTCGCGTTGCGCAGCGCGGCCCGGTACGCCTCGTGCGGGTCGATCCCCGGCACACCCTTGAGGTAGGCGTCGGCGAACGCGACGTCGGAGCTGGTGCCGGTCATGAGGTTGGCGTACCCGGGGGAGGACCACCGCGGCACCCAGCCGCCGTC
Organism: Herbihabitans rhizosphaerae; assembly: GCF_004216555.1. GTDB lineage: Bacteria > Actinomycetota > Actinomycetes > Mycobacteriales > Pseudonocardiaceae > Herbihabitans > Herbihabitans rhizosphaerae. The sequence goes on from NZ_SGWQ01000002.1 coordinate 607,065, forward strand.
CGCGGCCAGGCGCAGGAACCCGTTCACCAGCTCACCGCACCGCGCCGGCGCGAGCAGCGCGTAGGCCGGCCAGACCGTCCGGTAGGTGTCCCAGAACCCGTTGTTCACATACGCCCGACCGTCCACAATGGACGCACCGGTGCGCGCGCGGGTGTTCGGCTTCCGCCTACGCAGCACCGGACTGGCGTACCGGTGCACCGGAGCCTCGGCCGTTCCGGTGTTCTCGAAGATCGAGTTCGGGTACAGGAACAGGCGGTACAGATTGCCGTACAGCGTGGCGAGCTGGTCGTCGGTCGCGCCGTCCACCTCGATCGTGCCGAGCACGTCGTCCCAGACGCCGGCCGCCCGCTCGACCACGTCGTCGAACGCGGTGTCGGCCGGCAGCTCCAGCTCCAGGTTGCGGCGGGCCTGCTCGGCACTGATCAGCGAGGTCGCGATCCGCATCGTGACAACGGTTTCGCCGTGCTCGGCCGGCGCGAACCGCAGATGCCCGGTGGTGCGCGGACCGAACCAGCGCCACAGCCGGCCGCCGCCGATCACCGGGCGGTCGAACTCGGCGTGCGTGAACATCCGGGTCGCGCCATTGGACAGTCCACTTCGGACATCCGAGTACCCGGTGACGACGCCGCGCGAGGTGTCCAGGAACAGCCGCCCCCGGCAGTCGCGGTTGTCGAACACCAGCGACGCGTCCGGGCCGGGAAAGGTGAACCGGAACATCGCGGCGTGGTCGGTCGGCGCGATCTCCGCGCGCACGCCGCCGGTGAACGTCACGCCGTAGTAGTGCGGCCGGGCGATCTCGTCGTCGTGGGAGAACTCCAGCGCCCGCTCCTCGAGCCCGGCCGGCGGTCGGCCCGGCGCGGCGCTCGGCATCACGTGGAAGGTCTGCCGGTCGCCCATCCACGGACTCGGCTGGTGGCTCACCGAGAACGCCTGCAGCGCGGGGAGATTCCGCTCGCTGTTGCGCTGGTGCCAGCTGTACAGCCAGTTCAGCTCGCCGGCGGCGGTGAGCGGCGTCCAGAAGTTGAAGCCGTGCGGGACTGCGGTCGCCGGAAAGGTGTTGCCCCGGGAGAACCCGCCGGAGGAGTGCGTGCCCCTGGTGGTGATCACGTGCTCGCTCGGACGGGTCGCGGCACGGGCGGGCACCGACCGGATCGCGATGTCGTCGATCCACCCCGAGAAGCCGGCCGGTCCGTCCGGATTGTCGTAGCCGAGCAGCACGGCGGTGACCGTGCGCCCCGCGGCTATTTCCCCGAGGCGGCACGCGCGCCGGTTCCACTGGTCCGGGTACAGCGACTTGGCCGCACCCTGCCCGGCGGGGGAGAGCTCGAACCCGAGGTGGTCGAGCGCGCCGAGGTCGGACAGCAGGGTGCCGTCGTCGAGGGCGAGGTCCAGCGCGACGAATGTGGCCGGGTAGCCGAGGTCCCCACCGAGTTCGGGAAAGATCACATAGGACAGTTCGGTGTCCGCCGTGACCGGAATGTCGACCGCGAACAGTTTGTGCCGCACGAATCCCCGGCCGTCCGCCCGGTGCGTGCCGGTGTAGTTGAGCGCGCGCAGGCCCGTGAACCCGACACCGGTTTTCGCCGCCGGCGCGTGTGCCGGCCCGCCGCCGACCCGCAGGGCCAGCTCGACACCCTCGGAATCGAGTGGCTCCGAGATCGGCGTGGGGTCGCCCGTTTCGAACGACGTGGTGAATGAGGCGGCGGTCACGAAAACAACTCTGCGGCCTGATCCTTTGACACGCCAGTGCGAGAGTGAGATGTAGGTCACAGGTGGCGTGACTCGGCTACCGAATAGTAGGACGTCAGAGTGTTCGCGTGGTGGTGAGTACTTTGCGGCAAAGACGTCACGTTCGTGAGGCGAAAATTATCGGGCTCGGCAGTTATCTGCCGTCCACGGTGGTCGCCAGCGACGAGGTCGCCGCGCGGTTCGGTCGGGATGAGGAGTGGGTGCTTGCCCGCACCGGCATCGCCACCCGCCGGCGCGCCGAGAAGGAGACGGTGTCCCAGTTGGCGGTGAAGGCCGCAACTCGGGCCCTGGCTCGCTGCGCCCTGACCGGCGGCGACATGGACCTGGTCATCGTGGCGAGCTGCAGCGTCGAGCAGCCGATGCCGGACGTGGCGTCGGGGGTCGCGCGGGCGCTCGGCGCCGAGGAGGCGGGCGCGTTCGACCTGAACGCCGCCTGCGCCGGGTTCTGCTACGCGCTGGCCGTCGCGGCGGACGCGGTGCGGATGGGCTCGGCGCGGCACGTGCTGGTGATCGGCGCGGAGAAGATGACCGCCTGGGTCGACCCGGAGGACCTCGGCACCTCGATCATCTTCGGCGACGGTGCCGGAGCCGCGGTGGTCGGGCCGGCCGAGGAGCCCGGCATCGGCCCGGTCGCCTGGGGCAGTGACGGCACCCGGGCCGAGCTGATCGAGGTCCCGGACGGCAAGCGCACCATGAACATGGACGGGCGAGCGGTTTTCCGTTGGGCCACAACGGAGATCTACCCGGTCGCGCAGCGCGCCTGCGATCTCGCCGGCGTCGCGCCGGCCGACCTGGACGCGCTCGTGCCGCACCAGGCGAACCTGCGCATCGTGAACGCGCTGGCCACCAAGATCGGCGCCACGAACGCGGTGATCGCCGATGACGTGATCAGGTACGGCAACACCTCGGCTGCGTCGATCCCGATCGCGCTGGACACCCTGATCACCGAGGGCACGGTCGAGCACAACGGCACCGCGCTGCTGTTCGGCTTCGGCGCGGGCCTGTGCTACGCCGCCCAGGTGGTCACCCTCCCGACTGCGTGACAGGCCTCTCGTACGCTGGATAAGATCCCCGGCACCGTGCGGTGTGGCCGGACCTGGGGGTTGCGTGTGGCTGGAAGGTTCCGCCGAGGCGCGGAGAAGGTCGTCCTGCTCGTCACGGCCGCGACCGGTATCGGGGTCGTCGTGCTCGACCTCGTCGGTTTGCTCGACAAAATGGCGTCCGGAGACCTGATTCCCAAGGTGACGCTCATCGTGCTCTCCTCCGTCACTGTTTTCCTGCTCTTCGAAATACATCGCTTGCAGGCGTTGGACAAGATCGAGCAGCGGCTCGCGGGCCTGGATATCCAGGCACTCGCCGAGACGCTGAAACACGAGCATTACGCCGGCCTGGTCAAGGTTCATCACCAGTTCTCGGACGAGCATTTCGGAGAGCGCGTCTGCGACGCGAAGCAGGTGACGATTCTCAACACCTGGATCCCGAACCTGGAAAACCTCGAGCGTGACATCCTGAACGCGGTGAACAAGCGGGCCGAGGTCCGCATCATGCTGCTGCATCCGAACTCCATGGTCACCGGTCTTCGCAACGACGCGCTGCGCGATCGGGGCGTGGATCGGAAGGACGACCATGTGAAGACCGGTATCAAACATTGTCTCGACATCCTGGAGACACTCCAGCAGCAGGTGAACAAGCGCCGTCTCGGCAACCTCAAGGTGCGCGTCTACAACTCGCTTCCGTCCGTTTCGGTCTACCGGGCCGACGATCACTACCTCGTCGGCGTGTTCCTGCACCGTCAACTGGCCATTCACTCGCCACAGTTCGAGATCGTCGGCGCCCAGTCCGTGCTGGGCCAGAGTATTCAACGCGAGCTGGACACCCTGTGGGGCATCGGCAAGGACGTCGATCTCAAGGACTGGCCGCGCAGCATCGACATCAACCGCGCCGACCGTTAGACAGGGTGCACGAAATGAATGACCTCGACGAATTCGAGAACGCGCAGATCGAGCGGTTCCGGCAGCACGCCGTGTTTCGTGAACTGGAGACCCTGCCCGAACCGACCTTGCACGCCCTCCTGCTCCAGCGTCGCTTCGTGTCCCTCGCGTTCACCGCGTTCTACGATCTCGCGATCGACCTCCTGACCGATGAACGCGCGGCTCAGATCGCGCGAGTGATTCTTCGTGAGGAGTACCCCGACGACAAGGCTCCCGGGCGCACGCCGTCACACCGCGAGCTCATGCGGGACGACATCCTCCGCAGCGGCGTCAGCAGAGAAGCTCTGGTCGCATCGCGGCCGTCGGAAGCGACCAAGACCGCCATCACCGGTGCGCTGTCCCTCATCGCGACATCGGCGGCGGCCGACCACCCGGACGTGCGGCTGGTGACCTGTCTCCGATTCTGGGGCGAGATTCTTGTCTCGGTGGAGTACGAAGAACTGTGGCGGCGACTGGAAAGCCGCCTCGTGGTCGCCGGCGAGAACCGCTCCACTTTTTACTATCCGCACATGGTGCACGATGCGAAAGTGCATCCGATCGCCGCCGCCTCGGCGTTGTCCTTGACGCACTCCGACCAGCTCGGCACGCGGCTGTCGGAGCTGCTCGACTCGCCGGCCGGCGTACAGGGATTTCGAGAGACCGAATCCGCGATCGTGGAGCTCAAGTCGGGCTTCTACGACCAGTTTCTCCCCGCGGCGTGACGCCTACTCCTCGAACTCGACTCGCACCGCCGAGGCGCCGCGTAGCTCGGCGAGCTGATCCGCCTCGTCATGCAGCTGCTTGCGGAGTTCGGCGCTCAGCGGCCGGAACGTGTTGATCGTCAGCGACAGCGTGCGGCCGTTCTTGCGAGGTCGCCAGATGCCGACGACCGCACCGTCGGCCAGAACCGCGCCGGGTTCGCCGACCGTCTTCCACACCTCGCGATGGTGTCGCTTGTCGACGATGGTGTCTCGATCACGCATTTGCGTGTAGGGATCGCGTGGCGGCAGGAGCCGCACCCCGCGTGTTTCCGGCGGTGATCGCAGGGTGTCCAGATCTTGGGTGAGAATCCACCTCCGGCCGCCGTCGAATTCGACCGGGGTGATTTCGTCCTCCAGCGTGCTCCACCACGGGTCGACGTCGCCGGTGTACACACCGATCCAGGCGGCGAAATCCTTGCGGGTGGACGGGCCGTAGCAATGCAGATAGCGACGCAGCAGGGCGGCGCGGGCGCTGTCGGGGTCGGCCTGTGGCAGGGGGCCGCCCAGCCATTCCTCGACCAGGACGAACGGCGCCTTGTTCCCGCTGCGCGGTGCGAAGCAGACGATTCCGCGCAACGTCAGAATCCGGACGCAGAAATGCACGACGGCCTCACCCAGCGGTTGGTTCGTGCCGTAGGGCCCATTCGCCTGCCACGTCTTGCGCTGGGCGGGTGACAGTGCGCCCGCGATGCGCTCGGCCAGCTCTTCCCCGAGTTCGTTGATCGCCAGCCGCCGCCCCGCGAGCACGGCCTCGATCTCCTCGGCGGTGATCTCGACCGCCTCGTCGAGCCCCATCCCGAGTTCGTTCAGCGCCCCCTCGACACCGATGATCAGATGCACTCGCGCCGTCTCGGTGGCCGGCAGGACGCCGGTGGTGAACACCGACGCGTCGACGGTCGGGAAATAGAACGGCGAGCCACGCATGCACCAGGTCTGCAGCAGGCTTTTCTCCTCGCCGGCGAGTTCGTCGACTCGTTCCCGCGTCACATTGTCGACGCGGGCACCCAACGCGGCCAGTGCGGACCCCGGTGGACTGTTCTGAATCGCACACGCACCCGCCACCTCGTGCAGATCGGCGACCGGTTTCCGATTGGTGAGATGGTGTGCGTGGAGTCGAAACGCGATGACATCGCCGGTTTGCACCGTGACGGCTGTGCCGCCGGTGTTCTTACGAGCTGTCACGCCTCAGACGTTATCGGCCGGTCAGGCTCCTGGCGGCGTGACACCGTCGCCGCGCACTCGGGCGCCGCGCCTGCGGGTGGCGTACACGGCCGCCTCGGTTCGGCGGTCGAACCCGAGCTTGTGCAGCAGCGCGGACACGTAGTTCTTCACGGTCTTCTCGGCCAGGTACAGCTTGCCGGCGATCTGCCGGTTGGTCAGGCCCTCCGCGATCAGCTCCAGGATGCGCCGCTCCTGCGGGCTGAGCGTCTTGTACCTCGGGTCCTCCGCCTTGCCGTGCCCGCGCAGCCGCTCCAGCACCGCCGCGGTGACACCCGCGTCGAGCAGCGAGCCGCCTTCGGCCAGCGTGCGCACGGTCGCCACCAGGTCGGTGCCGGACACCTGCTTGAGCACGTAGCCCGCGGCACCCGCCATGATCGCCCCGAACAGCGCCTCGTCGTCGGAGAACGAAGTCAGCATCAGGCACGCTGGCGGCGGGTCCAGTATCGATCGCACCTCCCGGCACACGGTCACGCCCTCGCCGTCGGGCAGCCGGACGTCCAGGATCGCGACCATCGGGCGCACGGCGGGAATGCGGGCCAGCGCCTGCGCGGCGGTCGCGGCCTCGCCGACCACCTCGATGTCGTGCTCCACCTCGAGAAGCTGACGCAGCCCGCGCCGGACGATCTCGTGGTCGTCCACGAGGAAGACGCTGATCATGACGCTCACCCAACCCCTTCGATCGGCACGACCCAGGCGACCGTCGTGCCGTTGCCGCTGGCCGACTCCATGTCGCAGCGCCCGCCCCACCGGTGCGCGCGGTCGGCGATGTTGAGCAGACCGCTTCGGCGCAGTGGTTGCTCCGGCATCCCAGGCCCGTCGTCGGACACCCGGAGCGCCAACTCGGTCGCGGAGCGGTCGACCGTCACGGTCACGGTCACCGAGCAGGCGTGGGCGTGCTTGACGATGTTGGACAGCGTCTCGCGCAGGGTGGCGAGCAGGTCCTGCTGCATCTCGTCGGGGACCACCGAGTCGAGCGGACCGGACAGCCGAACCGTGGGCTCGAACCCGAGCGCCCCGGTCATCTCCGAGATGAGCCGCTGCACGCCACCGCGCACCCGCACCGGTCCGTCCGGCGGCTCCTGCAGCGAGAAGATGGTGCGCCGGATCTCCTGGATCGTCGCGTCGAGGTCGCTGACGAATCCGGTCATCCGGTCGGCGAGGTACGGGCGCATCACCCGGCTCAGCCCCTGCAGCCCCATGCCGATCGCGAACAGCCGCTGGATCACCTGGTCGTGCAGATCGCGCGCGATCCGGTCGCGGTCGGCGTACACGGCCAGCCGGTGCCGGTCGTCCTGCGACCGGGCGAACTCGATGGACAGCGCCGCCTGCCTGGCGAACGCCTGCGCCATCTGGACCTCGGGTTCCTCGAACCTGGCCTCGCCGCGCGCCCTGGCCAGCACGAGCACGCCGAGCAGATGCTGGCCCGCGCCGAGCGGCACGAGCATCGCGGGCCCGAGTTCCTTGGCGGACATCGGCACGCTCTCCAGCATCGCGCTGCTGAGCCGGCTCTGCAGCGCCTGCCCGAAGTCGTCCAGCACACGGCTCACGCCGGAGGTGAACACGTCACCGGCGATCGAGTCCGCGATCGGCAGGCGCAGTTGGGCGAGATCGTGGGTCAGTTCGCCGGCGATCATCTCGTGCAGCAGCCCGTCGCCGATGTCGTCCGGCATGACCACGGCGGAGTGCACCGCGCCGGCCACCTCCATGGCCCGCTCGGCGATCTGGCGCAGCCCGTCCTCGTCGGCCACTCCGCCCAGCAGTGCGGTGGTGACCTGGTGCGACGCGCGCAGCCACCGCTCACGTTGGGAGCTCTGCGCGTACAGCCGGGCGTTCTCGATCGCGATGCCGGCAGCCGCGGCGAGCGCCACCACGACGTCGACGTCTTCTTCGGTGAACTCGCCGCCGTCGAGCTTCTCGGTCAGGTAGAGGTTGCCGAACACCTCGCCGCGCACGTGCACCGGCACGCCGAGGAACGAGCGCATCGGCGGGTGGTTCCGCGGGAAGCCGGACGACGCGGGGTGCGCGTGCAAGTTCTTGAGCCGCAACGGTTTCGGGTCCGCGATGAGTTGCCCGAGGATGCCCTTGCCGGTGGGCAGGTCGCCGATCCGCTCGCGCAGTTCGTCGTCGATGCCGACGTGGATGAACTCGACGAGCTGGCGGTCGATGCCGATGACGCCGATCGCGCCGTACCGGGCGCCGACGAGATCGCAGCCGGATTCGACGATCCGGTACAGCACGTCCGGCAGCGACAGGTCGCTGGCGACCGACACCACGGCGTTCAGCAGCCGGTGCACGCGCTCCTGCGTCGCGACGGCGGCCGTCGCTCGGTCGATCAGGTCCTGGAGGAGGGTGTGTCCTCGAAGCAGCCCCATGCCAGCGGCGTAGGGGGGCGTCCCCTGTCGCGCCCCGTTCTCTTCCTTCGCCACCTGTTCCCGCCCACGCCCGACAATGCCTACGTATTGCAGTCGCGGAAACCCCCACAGGCGATACACGTCAACCGGGTGAAAGCGCCACCCGAACGTTTAGCCGTTCAGCGGTTGACCGATCGCACGCAGTGACCATCGGCGGCCGTCAGTGTGCAGGACCGTGACTGTGAACGGACGGATATCCAGGCGCCACAACGACTCAGGCGTCCCGGCGATCGCGTGCACGACAGCCGCTTTGATCATGGAACCGTCGGCCACGGCGGCGAGGCGGCGGTGCTCGCCGGGCAGTGCGTCCATCCAGGTGACGGCGCGGCGCAGCAGGGCGCGCAGCGACTCCCCACCGGGCGGGGAGAAATCGGGGTCGGCGCGCCAGGCGGCGGCCAGGCCGGGGTCGGACTCGGCCAGCTCGGTGATCGTCCGGCCGGCCCACGAGCCGTACCGCCAGCCGTCCAGCGCCGGCTCGGCGATCGTGTCCAGACCGAGCACGCCCGCGGTCTGGACGCAGCGCAGCGCGGGTGCGTGCCACGCGGCGTCGAGCCGGCCGAGGTCGGCGGCGACCGGGGTGTGGTCGAGCAGCGGCTCGTCGGCGGGGAAGGCGGCTCGCCGAGTCGCCTCGGTGACGCCGGGCGAGATCAGTGACAAGCGGGTCGTCACACTGACGGCCGATTCGTTGACAGTGCCACGTGCCTCAGAATAGGTTCCGCCAGTCCAACGACGGCAACGAGGAAGCCGGTGAGATCCCGGCACGGCCGCGCCACTGTGAACGGTCCAATGTGGACCGTGAGTCAGACCCTCCGTCGTCGCAGCTCCATCGACTGGGCCGCGTGTAGCCCAAAGGAGGTTCCCGATGTCCGTGTCCACATCGGTGTCCCAGCCCGCCGTGCCGCTTCCGGTTGCGGTTCCACTCCGCGCCGCCCTGCCGTGGGCGATCTTCGCCGGAGTCCTCATGCTGTTGGTGACTTACTTCGTCGGCGCCGAGCAGGGCGCGGTCTCCCTGGTCTCCGGGGAATGGGTGCACGAGTTCGTGCACGACGGCCGGCACCTGCTGGGCTTCCCGTGCCACTGAGCGATGACGCGACGTTCTCGGTTCGCGCCCTGCTCGTGCGGGGCCTGATCGCCGGGATCGTCGGAGGACTGCTGGCGTTCGGGTTCGCCGCCGTGTTCGGCGAGCCGTCCGTGGAGCGGGCCATCGGGCTCGAGTCGGCCCCGGCGGCCCACGACCACGGTGATCACGCCACCGCACCGGCCGAGCACGAGCACGCGGAGGAGGAGGTGGTCAGCCGCGGTGTGCAGCGCACGCTCGGGTTGGCCACCGCGACCGGCGCGTACGGGCTCGCGCTCGGCGGGTTGTTCGCGCTGGCGTTCGCCGTGGCGTACGGGCGAATCGGGCGGTTGAGTCCACGTGGGACGGTCGTGGCGGTCGGCGTCGGCGGGTTCGTCGCCGCGTCGCTGGTGCCGTTCCTGGTGTACCCGCCGAACCCGCCGGCCGTCGGCTCACCCGGCACGATCGGGGAGCGCACCGGGCTCGCGTTCGGCATGATCGGCCTGTCCGTACTGCTCGCCGTGCTGTCCGTCTACTGTGGACGCAAGCTCGCCGCGCGGTTCGACGGCTGGGTGGCGACGCTGCTGGCCGGCGTCGGCTACGTGATCGTGATCGGCGTACTCGCGGCGGTGCTGCCGGGGTTCGACGAGGTGCCGCCGTCGTTCCCGGCGAGCCTGCTGTGGGACTTCCGGCTCGCCTCGCTCGGCACCCAGTTGACACTGTGGGCGGGCATCAGCCTGGTGTTCGGCGTGCTCCTGGAACGAGGGCTGCGGCGCGAGTCGCGCTCGCTCATGGTGACGGCCGGCTAGCGCTGGCGTACCCGCTTGTCGGCGGTGACGACCAGGCCGGCCTGTGCGGCCCCACCGCACTCCGGGCCGTGAGGGTACGACATCACCGGGTCGATCGTCAGCCGCTCGTGCACGACCGGCTGACGATCGGCGGTGTACACGGTCAAGGTCACGTCGATCGGGGCATCCGGCATGTCCGGGAGAATCGCGATTCCCCATTTGCGGCCGGCCATCTGAGTGGTCGCCGGCGGCGTGAACATCTGCACGGCCTGCTCGCGGCACCTGTCGGCCCAGCACGCGCGGATCGTGGCGTGGTCGGCGAGCGACGGCTCGATGTCGACACCGATGCCGGTGATCGTCGCGACCGCAGGACAGACGTGCTCCGTGCCCGCATCGCAGCCGACGATCAGCGCGCCGGCCACGGACAGCACCGCGAGCATCGTTTGTGGGCCACACAACGGAGACGAGATCGGTGGCGAACAGGTTGCAGGCTTACCGCTGGCGTACCTGCTTGTCGGCGGTGACGATCAGACCGGCCTGTGCCGCGTCACCGCCGCAGCCGGGGCCGTTGGGATTGGCCATCACCGGGTCGACGGTGAGCTGCTTGTGTACCAGGGGCTCGGTGTCGGCGGAACGCAGCGTCAGGGTCACCTCGACGGGACTGTCCGGCATGCCGGCGAGATTCACGAAGCCGTGCTTGCCGCCCGTCGGTAGCGCCTGCGCACCGCACACGTCGGTCGGTGCGTTGCCGGTGCAGGTCGTCGGCGCGCTCCTGGTGGCGGGCGAGAGCGGTACGGTCTCGTCGCGGCAGGCGGTCGCCCAACACGCGCGGATCGATGCGCTCAGTACCTGATCGGCGAGCGGTGGATCGATGTCGACCGTGATGCCGTTGAGCGCGGCCATCAGCGTGCAGGCACGCGGCGCGGCGGGGCTGTTCCCACAGCCGACGAGCAGCGTGCCGGCCGCGGCCAGTGTCACGAACACCGTTTTCCGTGCCATACCTGGAAGACGGACTCGACCGCCCGATGGTTGCACGGTGTCAGTCTCGGCGGCGCAACAGGCGGGCCAGCGCGGACCGTTTCGGCGGCGCGCTGATCTCGCCACGCTCGCGCAGCCAGTCGGCGAACGCGTTGGCGTCGGCGCGCATCCCGGTGCCGACATGCCTCGGGTGCGCCCTTCCGTAGGTGTCGAACAGCTCGCGATAGCGGGCGCCGAGCGCCTCCGGCAGGTCCGGCCGCAGCATCGCCACCACCCGCCTTCGCTTGGCCAGCAAGGCATCCGCCTCGACGCGCAGCCGTTCGGCGTCGAATCCGGGCGGCACCTCGCCGCCGGCCAGCAGTGCCCGCAGCAGGGCGGCCTGCTGTTCGGCCAGCTCCTCCCGGCTCACGCGTGTGCCGCCAGCACGTCCCGGATCGAGGCCAGCTCGCCGGCCAGCTCCGCGTCGGTGGGGTAGAGGTCGTCGCGTTCCAGCAGCACACCCGGCGGGCGGCGGCGCGCGCACAGCTCGCCGAGCACGTCGAGCACCTCCTGCGGCACCGCGTGCGCGTGAGTGTCGTGGTAGACGCCGTTCACCTCGACGCCGCCCGCGACGTGCACGTAGGCCAGCCGTTCCAGCGGCAGCTCGTCGAGCATGGCGGCCGGATCGGTGCCCAGGTTGCGCGCGTTGGCGTACAGGTTCGCCACGTCGATCAGCAGCAGGCAGTCGGTGCGCTCGACCAGTTCGGACAGGAACCGCGCCTCGGTCAGCTCGGCGTCCGGCCACTCCAGCAGCGCGGCGATGTTCTCCAGCGCGAACGGGGTGTCCACAATGGACTGCGCGGTCTTCACGTTGGCCACCAGCACGTCCAGCGCCTCGCGGGTGCGGGGGAGCGGCATCAGGTGCCCGGAGTCCAGACCGCCGGCCCGCACGAAACACACGTGGTCGCTCACGAGTGGAGCGTCCACCAGGCGCGCCACCGCGGCGAGGTGCTCGACCCGTTGCGTGTCAAGGGGTTCCGCACCGCCGAGGGACAGCGACACCGCGTGCGGCAGCACCGGCACGCCACGCTCGCGCAGCACGCGGAGCGACTCCGGCAGGTGATCGGTGTGCAGGTTCTCGGCGACCACCTCGACGAAGTCCACGCCGGCCATGCGCTCCACCGACAGGTCGATCTCGGACCGCCAGCCGATGCCGACTCCCAGGTCCTCCATGCCGTTCATCCTCCGCAACTCGAACCGCCGCCGCCACAACTCGACCCGCTCGACGACGAGCAGGACGACCCGCCCGAATCGCCGGACGAGGCAGGCGGTGCGGACGGTGGGGCCAGCGCGTGCCTGACGTCGACGTCCGGGTGCGCGGCGAACCCGCCGATCCCCACGGCCGCGGCGATCGCCGGCAGCGCGGCGCTGTCCGCGTCGAGGGACAGCCGCCTCGGCCGGTCGGCGGTCGCGCCCTCGATCACCGCGCGGCCCGTCCTTGTCGGCAGCACCTCCTGGGTGAGGCCCTTCGCGGCGACCAGCGCGCCGCCGGTGAGCAGCAGCACGCCGAACAGCATCCCGAGCAGCGAGCCGACCGGGCGGTCCAGGGAGATTCCGACGATCAGCCTGGCCAGGCCGATCGTGAGGACGGCGAGGTACAGGCCTGCCACCGTGCGGCGGACCCGCATGCGCCACGCCGCCGGTACGACGAGCCGGTCGCGCAGCAGCTCCTCCTGGATCCGGTCCAGCCCTAGCAGCGGGCCGTCGGCCAGCGCGGTGACCACGATCGACGCGCTCGGTGTGCCCTTGCGCTGGACGGTGTCCAGCACCTCCTGTTCGAGCGGGTCGAGCGGCTTGTCGGTGCCCGATCCAGTGGTGGACAGCCGCCCCTCGCCGTTGATCCGCAGGAGCTGCCGGTGGGTCAACTCGGCGATGACGGTCTCCACGAGTCGCGCGCACCCGCCGGCGAGGTAGGCGAGGTGGTAGGTCGTGGGCAGGTTCGTGTGGTCGAACGGCTCGGCTCGGTCCGCGAGGCGGCGGATCACCAGCGCGCCGATCGCCGCCACCATCAGCGGCGCGAACATCGCCGCCGCGTAGATCTCGAGGAACTGCTCGCCGGACAGGCCCCACGGCTCGTCCATCAGCTCACCTCTCCGCCGACTGCGGCTGGGCCAGTGCCCGCATCAGACCGGCGTCCGGGTACATGGCCAGACCGCCGATCGCGACCGCCGCGGCCGCACAACCGAACGTGCTCCCTTGTCCGCCAAGGGAATCGGGACGTGCGTCGGCCACGACCGCCTTGCCGGTCCTGGTCGGCACCACGTCGTGGAACGGTATCCGGATGAGCACGAACGCGATCGCCATGAACACGAACGCGAAGACCACCAGCAGCAGCAGCGGCTCGACCGGGCGCTCGAGCCGGATGGCGTTCACGATCCTGGTCAGCCCCATGCCGAACACGCCGAGGTAGGCCAGCGCGACCGTCCACTTGAGACTCCGGCTCCACGCCTCCGGCACGATCAACCCGTTGCGCGCCAAGAAGTGCTTGGCGTCCTCGAGCGCGCGGCTGCCGTGGAACGGGTCCATCGTGTTCAGGTCGGAGACGACCTCGCCGGTGGTGGGCGCGCCGAGCTTGGCCACCGAGGCGAGCACGTCCTGCTCGAGCGGCTCACCGGCCGGCGAGCCGGTGGCCGACAGCCGCCCCGCGTCGTCGACCAGGAGCACCTGCCGGTGCACCAGGTTCGCGACGATCGTCTCGATCAGCCGCTGGTGGCCGTCCACGAGCAGCCCGAGGTGGTACGCCGTCGGAAGCTGCCGGTGGTCGAACGCGGTGCCGCGGTCGGCCCGGTGCCTGATCACGCGGCCCCACACGATGCCGATCAGCATCGGTGCGAACATCGCGGCCAGGTAGATGTTGACGAACGCCGGCTCCGAGACGCCCCACGGCTCGTCCACAGGTTCCCCAATCACTCGGCATGCGGCGGGAACCCTACCGTCCGGCGATCGGGGAAGTGGCTATTCCTGTGGCTATTCCTGGGGTGTCAGGCGCAACGCGATGCTGTTGATGCAGTACCGCTGGTCGGTCGGCGTGTCGTACCCCTCGCCCTCGAACACGTGGCCGAGGTGGCTGTGACAGCTCGCGCACAACACCTCGGTGCGCGCCATGCCGGCCGAGCGGTCCTCACGCAGCACCACGCTCTCGCCGGCGAGCGGGGTGAAGAACGACGGCCAACCGCAGTGCGACTCGAACTTGGAATCGCTGCGGAACAGTTCGGCGCCGCACGCGCGGCACTCGTACACGCCGGTCGTCTTCGTGTCGGTGTACTCGCCGGTGAACGGGCGCTCGGTGCCGGCCTCGCGGAGTACGGCGTACTCCGCGCCGGACAGCTTCTCGCGCCATTCCTGCTCGGACTTCACCACTCTCGGTGTCGCACCAACAACAGGTTTCATGGTCCCCACGCTACCTGCCGAGCAAGAACGTGACCGTGTCCCAGACGGCGACCATCACGCCGAGCAGGATCAGGCACACCAGCAGGCCGGCGGTGACCCGGCGGTGGCCGCCGAGCCGGTTCGCCGAGTCGGCGAAGTTGGAGACACCGGAGAGATACCCCTCGACGGTGTAGTTGGGCTGGCTGCGCTCGACCCGGTCGAGGTGCTCGGCGAACTCCCGGGCCTCCGGGTCGTCCGGGTCCAGGCCGATCAGGTCGTCGGTGAACCGGTCAGGCGACCGGTCCCGACGGCTGTCGTCGTCGGGATGGGGCAGCGGCGGGCCGGCCAGCATGCCTCCACGGTAGCTGGTCCTCGGTCGAACGCTCAGCTTTGACAGCGTGCGGCGGGCCATCTCACGTACCGTGGCGCTGACTGGGGGAGGTGCCCGTGCGGCGGAGATCTGGGCGGTTCAGCCGGCAGTGGCAGCGGGAACGGGCGGCGCGGGCGAACGATGAGCGCGAGGACGTCAACGCGCGGCTGCGCTGGGCCTTCGGCGGCAATCCGTTCGGCTGGCGTTGGCGTCAGCGTGGCGAGCGGGTGCTGCCCTATCGAGGCTTCCGCGCCGGCAGGGCTCGTGAGCGGCCCGACGACACCGGCTACGACGAGCCGGCCGCGCCAGAACCCGTGCGCGACGAATGGCACGGGAACCGGTGGCTCGCCGGCATGTCGGATCTCCGCACCAACGACGGCGTGATCGGCGACGATCCGGACGAGTATCCCGGCGAGCGGGTCTAGGGGCCTCGGCGGACGGCCAGCTCGGCGCTCACCGGACGGTGGTCGGACGCGAGCGTGTCCGGCACTGTCACCGCCCCGACGTGCATGCCGGGCGAGACCGTCACGTAGTCGATCCGCGCGGTCGGATCCGTTGCGGGATAGGTGAATCCGGGCCCGGTGTTGCCGGCAGCCGTCCAGCCGTCCCGCAGTCGTGTCCACAGTGGACGGAGTTCGGCCGCGTCCGGGCCGGCGTTGAAGTCGCCGAGCAGCAACCGTCGCGCGTGCGGCCGGTCCTCGCCCATGATCCGCAGCATCTCCTCGACCTGGGTGACCCGCACGGCGGGATCCGGCCGGTAGTCCAGATGCGTCCCGTACACGTGCACCAGCGCGCCCCGGGCGGCGACCACGATCTCCGGGAAGCCCGGCGCCGGCTTCGGTACCGGGTTCGGCTCCACGGTGGACAGCCGGGTGATCCAGTGGTTGCGCGCGTGCACGACCGGGAAGGCGCTCAGCATCGCGATCCCGAACTGCCGGCGCGGCGCGCCCGGAGTGGCCGGCGGGAGGTCGTAGATCGGCGCGAAGAACAGCCGCATGCCGAGTGCGTCCGCCAGCTCGCGCGCCTGATCGCGGAACTGGCTGCGCTCCGACCAGTGCACGTCGACCTCCTGCAGCACCGCGACGTCGGGGCGCTGTTCGGCGATCGCGGCGGCGGTGCGGGCCAGGTCCAGCTTGCCGTCCGCGCCGATCCCGGTGTGCACGTTGTAGTCGAGCACGCGCAGTGGCACGTCCGGCGGGAGCGGCGACGCCGAGGGCTGTGCCGCGGAGGACTGCGCCGCACCGATCGCCGTCAGGATGATCATCACCAGCAGCAACGGCGTTCGGCGTCGCATCGTGCTCCTCAGGTCGGCGCCTGGCTGGTCATCATCACGCACAGCTCGCACCTCGGCGTGCCCGGCGCGGGGTCGGTCACGTCCGGCGGGGCGGCGTGCGTGCACTTGGCACGGTAGTGGCGATGCGACAGCGGCGCGCCCACAACCATCGGGAAAGCGTGCAGCAATCCGTCGTAGCAGCTCTGCCACCACAGATACCTGATCTTGACCGCTGTCCGGCGCACGAGGTGGACATTAACCCGAGAGACGCCCGCTGCCCACCCGAGCGCCCGAACGGGTTAGCGGCTTACGGCGGGCAGACGAGTCCGTTGCGCGGAACTTGTCCGTCCAGGAGGAACGCACGGGCCGCGTCGGTCGCGCACGAGGAGCGGGTGAGCGCGCCGTGACCCGTTCCGTGCCAGGTCACGGTGGACGTGGACGACAGCCGGCCGGCCGTGCGCTCGGTGCCGACCTGGGGCGTCACCGGGTCGGCCGCGGTGGCCAGCATGACGATCGGCGGAGTGCCCTTGGCGCTGGGTGTCGGCACGGCCTGCGTCGGCACCGGCCACGGGCTGCAGACCACCAGCTCCTGCGCGACCAGCGCGCCGAACAGCGGCGACTGCGTCTGCCAGGTCTTCGCCGCCGCGTTGAACCGTTCCGGGGGCAATCGGCTGGACGTGTCGTTGCATCCGGTGACCAGGCCGATGTCCAGCTTCGGCGGCTGGCCGCGCACGTCGTCGACCATGGTCGTGGCGGCGGCGGACAGCCCGCTGGCGTCACCCGCGCGCGTCTTCGCCAGTGCTGCGGCGAGCTGCGGCCACTGCTCCGGCTCGGCGAGCTGCTGGCGCAGGATGCCGAGCACCGTGCCCGCCGTGATCGACCGCTCCTCGTCGATCGGCAGCGGCCGCGCGCGCAGCGACTCGAGCAGCGCGGTGACCGCGCCTCTCGGGTCCGGCCCGAGCGGACAGCCGCCCTTGGTGACACAGGCGGCGGCGAACGCGGAGAACGTGGCCTCCAGCCCGGCGGGCACCGGCTCCAGCGCGATCATGCGATCCGCGGACGGGTCGGGGTGGCCGTCCAGCACCATCCGCCCGACCGTGCGCGGATACCGCTCGGCGTAGGTGGTGAGCACTCGCGAGCCCTCGCCCCTGCCGATCGCGTGCAGGTGCGGCATGCCGAGGTCGTTGCGCAGCTTCTCCAGGTCCGACGCGGTGCGCCAGGTGTCGATCGCGGGCAGCCGGTTGTCCAGGTTGATCACGCACTGCTGACCGGCGCGGCGCGCGGCGTCCAGCACCGGCTCCATGTCCAGGCGCGCCGGGTCGTTGTCCAGCAGGGTGGCGCGGATCTCCTCCGGCACGCAGCGCACCGGCTCGGAGCTGCCCGTGCCCCTGCGGTCCATGCCGACCAGCGAGATCCGGTCCAGCATGTCCCGCGGCAGCTTCGCGGCGAGCAGGGCGGCGAACGCGGTGCCCGGCAGCCCGTCGACGTCGTTGACCACGACCACCGGCACCGGCCCGTTGCCCGCCTTGAGCAGCGTGAGGCGGGTGGTGCCGCGGCCCGGCGCGTAGGGCGAGTCGAGCACCGAACTCATCCGCGCGCACTCGACCTCGACGCCGGCCGGCAACGGCGTGGCGAAGCGTCCGGTGATGACGCTGTCACAGGTGTTCCACTGCACGGAGTTGCTCGACGGCGGGCGCAGCGGGGGAGGCGGCGGCGGGCCGGTCTGCGAGGTCTGCCCCGGCGGGACCGGCCCCTCGTTGGTGACCACCGCCGGCCTGATCGACGGCCCGGCGGTGCACCCGGCGACCGTGGCGAGCGTGCCGGCGGCGACCAGCGTGGCCACGGAACGCTTGCGGGGCAACGATTTCTCCTCGGTCACTACCTGAGTACAGCCCACAGGGTGTCACCCGGGAGGTGAGAACTCCGTGAGCGTCAGCGCACCCGCTGCCGTTCGGCGGCACCCAGCTCCAGCCGGACCGCCGTGGGCAGGTGCTCGACGCCGAGCGACTCGCGCGCGCGGCGCAGCACGGTGGAGTCGATCTCCCGCCAGATGGTCTTCACGTCGCTCCCGTCGCGCAGCCACAGGCTCAGCCGCAACGCTGGGTGCTCACGGTCGCCGACGGCGCGCACCCGCGCCCGGCTCACCCCGTCGACCTGCTCGGCGTCGGCCGCGATCGCGGCGGAGATCGCGCCGGCGGTGACGGTCAGCCCCTTGCCGATCGTGCTGTCCAGCGCCAGATCCGGGCGCGCCTCGGGGCGCAGCGACCGGAAGAACCACATCAACCCGAGCACCAGCATTGCCAGCCCGAGCAGAATCGCGGCGATGCGCGCGGTGAGGGCCTGGCGCACCAGCCAGTCGACGGCCATCGGGTCGAGCACCGGGCGCGCCGCGCGATAGGTGCCCAGCCACCCGGCGCCCACCACCAGCGCCGCGACACCGACCAGCAGCGCCACCAGACCGATCACCGAGGTGAGCACGCGTTCGCCTCGGTAGGAGCGGGCCAGCGCGGAGGCGGACCGGGATTCGTCGTCTGATCGGGTCATCGGCGGTCCCTCGGCGAGTCGACGACCACGGAGATCTTCGGCCTGCGCACCAGTGGCAGCGCGTCCACGGTCTCCTGCACCAGCTCCATCAGGCGCGGCTGCAACTGCGCCTCGGTCTCCAGCCGGGTGGTGGCGCGCACGCGGATCTTGCGCGCGCTGGCCGTGACCGACGCGGCCCGCACGTTGTCCGCCGAGCGCACCTGGAAGCCGACGATCCTGGCAAGCGAGCGCGGCGAGGTGGTGACGCTGACACCCTCGGCCGGGTCGTTGAGCCGGACCTCCTTGCGGCGCGCGGTGGCCGCCATCAGCAGGAGCAGCAGGCCGACACCGGCGAGCACACCGGCGGTCACCCGCATGGCGGTGGAGTTCCACGGCAGCGAGCCGAGCTCGTCGCGCCACCGCGGCCAGTCGATCAGCAGCGCGGGGTCGCCCGGCCGCGCCCATGCCCAGGCGATCTCGAGCACCGCCAGGCCGCCGGCGACGGCCAGCGCCAGCCCGAGCAGGCACGACAGGATCCGGACGACGACCCGCATGTCACCGCACCTCCTAGCGAACCCGTGGCGGAATGTCCGGCAGCAGCGCGGAGATCGTCACGTCGACCGAGCGCACCTGGTACGAGGTGAGCCGGCGGACGTCCTCGGTGACCCGCGCCCGCACGTCCTCGACGACCTCGCGCACCGGCGCGGGGTAGTGCAGCGCCAGCTCGATGTGCAGGTCGACGTCGTTGCCGTCGCCGCCCACCCGCACCGCCGATCCCTGCTCGCCGAGCCCGAGGCCGGCCACCTTCTTGGCCACCGTGGTCGTGCCCGGCACGCGGTCGGCCGCGTACTGCGCGATCTTGCGCACCACGGTGTGGTCGATGCGGAGCTTGCCCCGGTCCTCCGGCGGCCGGCGGACGGGGCCCTCGTCGCGGGCGCTGGGGGCGGCGTCGGTCACTTGTCCCGGCCCCTGCCGAACACGTCGCCGAGATCGAGCTCCCCGTCGAGGATCCGGCCGACGACCAGCCCGACGAAGCCGACGGCGAGTGTCACCAGGAAGGCCGTGAAGCCCTGCGTCGCCGCGAGGCCGAGCACGAGCCCCGCGATGATTCCGGTCTGGGTCGCGTTCATCTGGATTGGCTCCTCGTGGGTCGGATGGTCACACCACGCGTGTGCGGCGGCGCCGGCGCCACCATTTGTTGACCTGGACGGCGATCCTGCGCACGCCTCGTGGGCGGCGCACGACGACTACGGGTGGATCGGTGGTCGGCGGCGGGCTCGCCTTGAGTTCCTGGATCCCGGCGACGAACGCGTCCGGATCGCCGCCGCGATCCGGGTGGTGCGCCTTGACGAACGCGCGGTAGGCCGCGCGCTCCTCCGGCGTGCGCCCGCTCACGCGTCACCGTCCACGATGTCGGTGACCGTCACGTCCACCGCGCCGGCCCCGCTGATCGCGCGCACCCGCTCGCGAAGCTCGGCCACCACGGCCGGGATCGGGTTGCCGGCCAGCAGCACCACGGCGATCTCCACGGCCCCCGCCGACTCGTCCACGGTCACGCCGATCACCTTGCGGCCCGGCACGAGCGTGGCGACCACGCCGAACGGCCCGCCGTCGAGCCGCGCGACGGCCGGGTGCGCGAGCACCGCGTCGGCGATCTCGTCGGCCAGTTGGCCTGGCTCGGGCGTCGGGGTCGGCGGGGACATCGGCGAGATCACTCCACGCGGGACTGCGCGGTGGTGTCCTCGTCCTCGTCGGGCAGGTGGATGTCGTTCACGGCGATGTTGACCTCGATGACCTCGAGGCCGGTCATCCGCTCGACTGCGGTGATCACGTTGCGGCGCACCGCGCGGGCCAGTTCGACGATGCCGGCGCCGTACTCGACGACGACGTCCAGGTCGATCGCGGCCTGCTTCTCGCCGACCTCGACGGCCACGCCGGACGTCGACACGGTGCCCGCACCCGGGATGCGCTCACGCAGCGCGCCGAACGCGCGGGACACGCCGCCGCCCAACGAGTGCACGCCCGAGATCTCCCTGGTGGCCATGCCGGCGATCTTCTGCACGACGGTCGAGGAGATCGTCGTCTTGCCGTCGGAGTTCTCGTCCGCGAGGCGAGCGGGGGCCGAGCTCGAGCCGGAGATGGCCTTGCTCTCGTCGCTCTTGCCCGCGCCGCTGGTCTGCGCCATGGGATTGCGCTCCTTCCCTGGGAGTCGACCCGGTGATGTCCGGCGTCGCAGTGGTCTTCTCAGTGATCACCCTGTACCCGCACAAGCCTAGCCACAAACCGGCATGCGGTGCCGGGTGATCAACTAGACTTCACCCGGTACCGCAGCATCAAGAAGCCGTCCTCGGTGAGCACCGACGCCAGGTCGAGTTCGAGTGCCCGTTCGGACAGCGGCCCGACCGCGATCCGGCTCGCGTCCCCGCCGGTGATCAGTGGCGACACCGTGAGACAGAGCTGGTCCACGAGACCGTCGGCGATCATCGTGCCGAACAGGCGCGGCCCGCCCTCGCAGCACACCCGCAGCAGCCCGCGCTCGGCCAGTGCGTCCATCGCGGTGGGCAGGTGCACGCCGTCGTCTCCGGCGACCACCACGTCCGCACCCGCGTCGGCCAGCGCGGCGCGGCGGCCCTTGGGTGCCGCGGCCGACGTGATCACGATCGTCGGCACCTCGGTGTCGGTGATCAGCGGCGCGTCGGGCGCGATCGTGCCGCGTGCGCTGACCACGGCGATCGGCGGTACCGGGGCGAGCCCCAGGCGGGCCCGCCGCTCACCGCGCACCCCGCTCACGCCGATACCCCGATAGCCCTCGACGGTGGCGGTTCCCGCGCCGACCAGCACCACGTCACAGAGGTCGCGGCCGAACCGGAAGATCCGTTGATCGGCCGGCCCGGACAGGCCCTCGGAGCGTCCTTCGGCGGTCACCGCGCCGTCGGTACTGCTCACGAAGTTCACCTGGATCCACGGCCGCACAAGGTTTTCCGGGTACGCGTAGAGCTTCTCGAGGTGTGTGTCGTCCACCTCGTCGAGCGGCTCGGGCCACAGCTGTCGCACGGGTCCATCCCATCACGTGGCTACGCTCTGCGGCATGTCCGCCGCGCACTTGTGCGACCGCAGTCCCGAGGTCGACCCCGAGGAACTGGTCACCTCGATGACCCCGCCCCCGAGGTTCGACCGGGTCCGCTTCGACACCTACGTCCCGAACGAGAACGAGCCGAGTCAGGCGGCCGCGGTGCGCGCCTGCCGGGAGTTCGCCGAGCGGGTGGCCGCGCCCGCGCGCGCGAAGTCGGGCTGGCGACGGTTGTTCGGCGGGGGTGACGCCGAGCCGCACGCGCCCGGTCTGTACCTGGACGGCGGGTTCGGTGTCGGCAAGACGCACCTGCTCGCGTCGCTGTGGCACACGGTGCCCGGTCCGGCGAAGGCGTACGGCACGTTCGTCGAGCTGACCCACCTGGTCGGCGCGCTGGGGTTCGCCGAGGCCGTCGCCCGGCTGTCTCAGCATCGGCTGCTCGCGATCGACGAGTTCGAGCTGGACGATCCCGGCGACACGATGCTGGTCACCCGGCTGCTGCGGGAGTTGACCGACGCCGGGGTGTTCGTGGCCGCGACGTCCAACACGCTGCCGGACAAGCTGGGGGAGGGACGGTTCGCCGCCGAGGACTTCCTGCGCGAGATCCACTCCATGTCGGCCCGGTTCACCGTGGTGCGGGTGGACGGGCCGGACTACCGCCATCGCGGTCTGCCCGACGCGCCCAATCCACTGTCCGATGTGGACCTGGAGGCGAGTGCCGCCACCACGCCGGGGTCCACTGTGGACGGTTTCGCCGAGCTGTGCGCGCACCTGGCCAGGCTGCACCCGTCGCGCTACGGCCGGCTCGTCGACGAGGTCACCACCGTCCACTTGCGACAGGTCGAGCCGGTGGCCGACGAGGCGGTCGCGCTGCGTGTGGTGGCACTGGTCGACCGGTTGTACGACAGGGCGATTCCCGTTGTGGTGTCAGGGAAACCGCTGTCGGCGATCTTCACCGAGGAGATGCTGCTCGGCGGGTACCGGAAGAAGTACCTGCGCGCCACGAGCCGGCTGATCGCGCTCGCACGGGACGCGGCGGTCCACACATGAGCACGTTTCCGGGGAGGCCAGTCCTCGGGGTGCACGTGCGGCACATCAGGCAGACCAGTGGGCCGGGTCAGGTCGCCATCGTCGATGTCGACTTCGAGCCGGCTGCCGATGGGGTCACGATCGGTGTCGCCGCCGACGTCGACACCGGCGACTACTCGTTCCCGGAGGACGTGCCGCGGTACGTCGAGGCGCTCGGCGAGGGCGTCTGCGCGGAGCTGGCCGAGATCGGGGCGGCGCCAGCGGTGGCGGTCACGGTGCGGCGAATCCGCATGCACGAGGTGGACTCGAACGAGATGGCGTTCACGGTGGCCGGGAGGCTCGCGGTGCGGGAGGCACTCAGGCGCGACGGCGACCCGAGCGGTCCCCCTGACGCTCGTTGACCAACGACCACACCGACACCGCGCTACGTGATCCGCTCGCGCCACGCTTACCGGTGGATTCCGACTCGGCGGCATGCCGAGACGCGAGTTCGTGGCGAATCTGGTCGTAGATCGGAGTGTCGGTCACCCGAGTCCTTCCGTCGCGGTGGGGCAGAGGTACGCGCGCAGGGACCGTCGTACGGCGGCAGGTGGGCCACGTTACCCCTCGTGCCGGATCAAGCTCACAGCGCCACACCGAAACCGGCCCAGCCTCGTTAGGGTGAACCCGTGCAGCTGGACACCTACGTCGACAGCTACTGCGAGCGGCTCGAGCCCGGACTGTGGGGCGAGCCGCTCAACGCGCTGAGCAACCTGGCGTTCGCGGTCGCCGCGGTCGCGGTGTGGATCAGCCTGCGTACCACCGACGGCCGCCGCGTGCCGGCCAGTATCGCCGCGCTGCCGGTGCTCATCGCGTTGGTGTTCCTCGGCAGCACGGCCTTCCACACCACCGCGACCCGCTGGGGCGGCCTGCTCGACGTGCTGTTCATCGCGGTGTTCCTGCTGCACTACGTCGCGGTGTTCACGCACTGGTTCGCCGGCCTGCGCTGGCGGCTGGCGCTGGTCGGCGTCGGGGTGTTCGTGCTGTTCACCGGGCTGGTGTCGGTGACCCTGGGCCGGGTGATCCCCGGCGGCTCCGGCATGTACGCGGCGGCCCTGGTCGCCGTGCTGGCGTTCGCCGGCTGGCTGCGGTTCGCCGGGCCGGTCGACGCGCGGCCGCACTGGCGGATGTTCGCTGCCGCCGGTGTGGTGTTCGCCGTGTCGCTGACCCTGCGCACCCTGGACCGCCCGCTGTGCGACTCGATGCCGATCGGCACGCACTACTGGTGGCACACGCTGAATGCGATCGCGCTGTACCTGGTGTCGCGGGCGGCCGTCGCACGCTGGCGACAGGTGTCAGGGTTCCTCGAAGTGGATGGCCTTGATGAAGCAGTCGCGCGGCCGGCTGATCGCGAAGACGACGCAGTCGACCAGTGACTGGCTCGTGAGCGGATCCTTCGCGCTCCTCGGCGTGGTCAACCATTCCGGCGAGAGCGGATCGGTGTTGACGAAGTCCGGCGGGTAGAGCGAGATGACGCGGACTCCTTGCGAGCGCAGCCGCTTGGACAGGATCTCGGCGAACCCGCCCTGCGCGTTCTTGGCGCTGTAGAAGGCATCGTGCGCCGTGGAGCGCTGGTGGCCGGCGGTTCCGGCACTGGAGATCATCGTGAGGATGTCGGGCTTGTCCGACCGCAGGAGCAGGGGCAGGAAGGCCTTGGTCGCCAGGACCGTGCCGGTCGCACCGGAGGCGATGGTGTCGACGACGTCCGTGTCGGAGGCCGACAGCAGGTCCGCGCCGTCCAGGTAGCGGGCGCCGTTGTTGACCAGCACATCGACCCGGCCGGCGCGTTCCTCGACATCGCGCGCGAAGGCGGCGATGGACGGCGGGTCGGTGAGGTCGCAGGCGAACGCGTGGGCTCGTCCGCCCCGCTGGTCGATCTCGTCGCGGGTGCGCTGGGCGGCCTCCAGCGTGCGAGCCGACAGGAACACCTCGGCGCCGAGGTCGGCGAGCCGGATGGCCAGCGTGCGCCCGAAGTCGCGGCCGGCGGCGGTGACGACGACGCGGTGGTCATCGAGTGCCATGGTCAACGAGCCACCACCTCGGCGATCGCGTCGATGCCGTGGTCGAGATCCTCCCGGCTGATCACCAGCGGGGGAGCGACGCGCAGCGTGGTGTCGTGCGTTTCCTTGCACAGCACGCCCTTGCCGGCCAGTGCCTCGGACGCGTCGCGCCCGCTCGGCCCGCCGGGGGCGATCTCGACACCGGCCCACAGCCCGCGGCCGCGCACCTCGGCGACGCCGTTGCCGACCAGTTCGCCGAGCCGGGCGTGCAGGTGCGCGCCGAGGGTGCGGGAGCGCTCCTGGAACTCGCCGGTGGCCAGCAGCTTGATCACCGCGCGGCCGACCGCGCAGGCCAGCGGGTTGCCGCCGAAGGTGGAGCCGTGCTCGCCGGGCCGCAGCACGCCGAGCACGTCGTGCCGGCCGACCACGGCGGAGACCGGGAGCACGCCGCCGCCGAGCGCCTTGCCGAGCGTGTACAGGTCGGCGCGCACGCCCTCGTGGTCCAGCGCGAGCAGCTCACCGGTGCGCGCGAGACCCGACTGGATCTCGTCGGCGATCATCAGGACGTTGTTCTCGTCGCAGATCCGGCGCACCTCGCGCAGGTAGCCGGGCGGCGGCACGAGCACGCCGGCCTCGCCCTGGATCGGCTCGACCAGCACGGCGGCGGTGCGGTCGGTGATCGCGCCCTGGAGCGCCTCGGCGTCGCCGTACCTCACCACGGAGAAGCCAGGCGTGTAGGGCCCGAAGTCGTTGCGCGCCACCGAATCGGTGGAGAAGGAGATGATCGTGGTGGTGCGGCCGTGGAAGTTCGAACCGGCGACCACGATCTCAGCGGTGCCGTCCGGAACGCCCTTCACCCGGTAGGCCCACTTCCGGGCGACCTTGACCGCCGACTCGACCGCCTCGGCGCCGGAGTTCATCGGCAGCACCAGGTCGGTGCCGGTGAGTTCGGCCAGCTCACGGCAGAACAGGCCGAGCTGGTCGTGGTGGAAGGCGCGGCTGGTGAGCGTGACGCGGCCAAGTTGCTCGATCGTGGCGGCGATCAGCGCCGGGTGCCGGTGGCCGAAGTTAAGCGCGGAGTAGCCCGCGAGGAAGTCGAGGTACCGGCGACCGTCCACATCGGTGACCCAGGCACCCTCGGCCTCGGCGATCACGACGGGGAGCGGATGGTAGTTGTGTGTGCTCCACTGCTCGTCGAGCGCGACGAAGTCAGCCGGCGTGGTGGGCGTGCCCGCGGTGGGGCGATCGGCAGTCACGGTCATGCCTTCAGGCTAAGGGGCCGGATGCGTCTGGTTCATCCGCTGGGCGTTGCTTACTGCGGCACTTTGTTGCGCCGATCTCGCATCACACGATTGATTGTTGCGGCGCGCGAAATCGGGGTGACGCGTCTACTCTCCGTCCATGGGTAAGAAGGATGCCAGTGAGCCGTCCGTTCGGGACGCGTTGAGAGTACGTCGCGGCCGGACCCGATCGTTCGCACTCGCGCCGGACGACACGCCGGTCGGTCCGGGTTCGAAGGCCAAGGCGGCGAAGAATCTGGACGAGGTCGCCGACGAGTTGGCGGGCTTGCAGGAGGCGTTGTACGCCGAAGGTGTCACCGGTGGCGAACGGCGGGTTCTCCTTGTGCTGCAAGGGATGGACACGTCCGGCAAGGGTGGAACCATCCGGCACGTGTGCGGTCTGGTGAACCCGCAGGGCTTGTCGATCGCC
This sequence comes from Herbihabitans rhizosphaerae, assembly GCF_004216555.1. GTDB lineage: Bacteria > Actinomycetota > Actinomycetes > Mycobacteriales > Pseudonocardiaceae > Herbihabitans > Herbihabitans rhizosphaerae. Next base: position 633,422 of record NZ_SGWQ01000002.1, read on the forward strand.
TCGTTCAAGAAGCCCACCGTGGCCGAGCGCCGGCACCCGTTCCTGTGGCGGATTCGCCGCGAACTGCCCGCCGCGGGCCAGATCGGGGTTTTCGACCGGTCGCACTACGAGGACGTGCTCGTGCCCCGGGTGGAGAACCTGGTGCCCGAGGCCATCTGGCGCGGCCGGTACGACGAGATCAACGAATTCGAGGCGGAGCTCACCGACGCGGGCACCACGATCGTGAAGTGCTTCCTGCACATCTCCAAGGACGAGCAGGCCGAGCGGATAGCGGCGCGGCTCAACGATCCGACGAAGCAGTGGAAGCACAATCCCGGCGACCTGAACAGCCGCGCGAAGTGGGACGACTACCAGGCCGCGTACGCCGAGATGCTGTCGAAATGCTCGACCCGCACGGCGCCCTGGTACGTGATCCCGGCGAACCGGAAGTGGTACCGCAACTGGGCGGTCGCGAATCTGCTGCTGGAAACCCTGCGCGACATGAAGCCCCAATTGCCGGGACCGGACTACGACGTCGAAGAGGAACTCGCCAGACTTCAGAACGGTGGTTCGTCGGGTGGCAAGTCGTAGGTGCGGCCGAGTGGGCTGGTCCAGGTGAAGTGGCCCGGTTTCGGTTGTTCGACGGTCCATCCGTTGTCGTGTTTGGCGTGGTGGTGTTGTTCGCAGAAGGGGCCGAGGTTGCCGTCCCACGTTTCCCCGCCATCACCGTAGGCGAGCGTGTGGTCGATCTCGCAGGACACGGCGGGCCGGTGACACCCATGCCCGCGACAGGTCTTGTCCCGCACCTGGACGTGTTCGGCCAACGCCGCTGACGGATACCGTTTGCGCCCCAAATTGAGCACGGTGTTGTCGATCGGATCGGTGAGCATGCGCCGCCAGGTGGAGTGCTGATCGGCGAGTTCGCGGCAGGCTTGCGCGGTCAACGGCCCGTACCCGGCGAGTTCGCCGGGCTGATCGGAGATCCCGGCCAATACGGTGGCTGGCACGGTGACGTAGACGACGACTTTGCGGCGGCTGTTGTCCTTGCCCAGCAATAGATCCAGCGCCACATCAGCCCGGATCTGGGCGAGGGTGCGGTCGTCGCCGGCGCGCTTGATCTGCCGCGCACACCGGTCGATCAACGCATAGGCGGCCATCGTCCGATCGGACGCACCGGTGATCAACAGCTCCCCAATCCCGTCTTCGAGCGGTTCGTGGTGCACCGCCCGATCCCGCAACCGCACCTGCCGCCGCCGTTCAGCTCCTTCGGGATCGACCTTCACCACCTGCCGACGCGCCCGATCCACGAGTTGCTTGTGGGTCCGCTCCGCACAGTCCCGCAAGACGGCCATCTCCACCGCCTGCGCCTGCTCGCCCTCCAGAGAAGAAACAATGTGGAGAATCTTCTCCCCGGTGTATCCATCGATCGAGCCTTTCTCGATCGCAGTCACCGTGTCAGGCAATCGCGACACCATGCGCTGCGCGGTCTCGATCCGATAATCAGCTTGCGGCTGATCCATTTTCAAAGCGGCCGCCAGCTCCACACTCGCCATCCCCGGCCTGCCGTCATCACGCGATGGATAGGCCCGCCCGAATTCATCGAGCAAGCGAATCAGCCGCCCGTCGATCTCCCGCCGCATCCGCTGCAACGCGATGATCTCGTCAAGCACATCCCCAACCGTTTCGAACATACGTTCGAGTCTATCGGATCGCGACCCCGGAAAGCGTCACTCGACCAGGTGAAACCCGCTGGTCGATCGCCGTCACCAGAGGCGGCGCGGTACGGGCAAAAGGCAGGCGGAGCCTGCCCGTAGCGCCTGCGATTAGGGCCGATCGAGGCTCGCAAGTCAAGGGTGACGAGCGCTAGCGAGGAATCGGCGAAGCCGACGCCGAAGGCGCCCTTGACTTGTGAGAATCGGCCCGCACAATACCGCGCCGCCGCCTCCGATTACCCGCAGAGATCACCCCAAGCCCAGAACGCAGATCACCCCACCGCCGCCCCCACCCGAGGAATGATCTGCTCACCATAAGCCGCAAGCGTCTGCTCCCGCTGATCGTGCATCAGATAAACCGCGAACTGATCCGCCCCAATCTCCGCCAGCTCGTTCAACCGCTCCACATGCCGATCCGCCGTCCCCAACAAACAAAACCGATCCACAATCTCATCGGGAACGAAATCCGTCGACCGATTCCCCGCCTTCCCGTGATGCGAATAGTCGTACCCCTCACGCTCCCGGATGTATTCAGTCAGCTCATGCGGCACAGGCCCCGATTCGCCATAGCGCGCCACCAGATCGGCCACATGATTGCCCACCATTCCGCCAAACCAGCGAAGCTGATCCCGCTGGTGCGCCAGATCGTCGCCCACGTACGCAGGCGCAGCCACGCACATGGTGATCCCCCCAGGATCACGCCCAGCCTCCCGCGCCGCGCTGCGCACCGACTCGATCGTCCACTTCGCGATCGCCGGATCCGCCGTCTGCAGAATGAACCCGTCCGCGTGCTCGCCGACCAACTTCAACGCCTTCGGCCCATAGGCCGCCATCCAGATTTCCAGCCGCCCGTCGCGCACCCACGGAATGCGCACCGGTGACCCGTGCAGTTCGGTTTCCCGACCCTCCGCCAGCTCCCTGATCACATGCATGGACTCGCCCAACGTCGCCAGCGACGCGGGTTTCTGCCCGATCACCCGGCGCGCCGAATCACCCCGCCCGATCCCGCACACCGTCCGATTGCCGAACATGTCGTTGAGCGTGGCGAACAGGGACGCGGTCACCGACCAGTCCCGGGTACTCGGATTCGTCACCATCGGCCCGACGGTCAGATTCGACGTGTTCGCCAGAATCTGCGAGTAGATGACGAACGGCTCCTGCCACAGCACGCACGAATCGAACGTCCACCCGTACCGGAAACCGCGCGCCTCGGCCTCTTTCATCAGCCGTACGACATCGCTTGCCGGCGGGTCGGTCTGCAGCACCACTCCGAATTCCATGGCTAACCCCTCAGCTCAGGTACTGACACAGGTCGCGCCGCAGGAACCGCCCGTGGCCCGCACGACCGTGGAACTCGCCGCCGTCCACCACGATCTCCCCGCGAGACAGCACGGTGGACACGCGACCAGTGATCTCCATGCCCTCGTAGGCGGAGTAGTCGACGTTCATGTGATGCGTCTCCGCGGACAGCGTCTGCTTGGCCGCCGGGTCGTACACCACGATGTCGGCGTCCGAGCCGGGCGCGATCACGCCCTTGCGCGGGTACATGCCGAACATCCGGGCCGGGGTCGTCGAGGACACCTCGACCCAGCGCGCCAGGGTCAGTTCACCGGCGACCACGCCCTGGTGCAGCAGGTCCATCCGGTGCTCGACACCCGGCATGCCGTTCGGGATCTTGGAGAAGTCGTCGCGGCCGAGCTCCTTCTGATCCTTGAAGCAGAACGGGCAGTGGTCCGTCGACACGACCGACAAGTCGTTGGTGCGCAAGCCTTTCCAGAGATCGGCCTGGTGGTCCTTGGGGCGCAGCGGGGGAGAGGCGACGTACTTGGCGCCCTCGAACTCCGGTTTCGCGAGATCCTCGATGGACAGGTACAGGTACTGCGGGCAGGTCTCGGCGAACACGTTCTGCCCGGCGTCGCGCGCCTCCGCTACGGCCTCCAGCGCGTGCCGGGCGGACAGGTGCACGATGTACAGCGGCGCGCCGGTGACCTTGGCGAGCTGGATCGCGCGGTGGGTCGCCTCGCCCTCCAGTTCCGGCGGTCGGGTGATCCCGTGCTGCACCGGCTCGGTGCGCCCCTCGGCGAGTGCCACGGCGACCAGTTCATCGATCGCGATGCCGTTCTCCGCGTGCATCATGATCGTCGAGCCGGACTCGGTGGCCTTGCGCATCGCGCGCAGGATCTCGCCGTCGGTGGAGTACAGCGCGCCCGGATAGGCCATGAACATCTTGAAGCTGTTCACGCCGGCCTCGACGCAGGCGTCCATCTCCTTGAGCGTCGTGTCGTTCACGTCCGACACGATCATGTGGAAGCCGTAGTCGATCGCGCAGTTCCCGTCCGCCTTCTCGTGCCACTTGTCCAACGTGGACTGGAGCAGCGTGCCTTTCTGCTGCACGGCGAAGTCGACGATCGTGGTGGTGCCACCCCAGGCGGCGGCCTTCGTGCCGGTCTCGAAGCTGTCCGCGGAGACCGTGCCGCCGAACGGCATCTCCATGTGCGTGTGTGCGTCGATCCCACCGGGGAGCACGTATTTCCCGGACGCGTCGACAATGCGATCGGCCTCGGTGAAAACACCGGGAGCGGTGACCGCGACGATGGTTTCACCGTCCACCAGAACGTCGGCCGCCACGGTACCCGTCGAATTGACGACCGTGCCGTTTCGAATCAGTGTGCGCATGTCTTCCACCTCACGGCTGGGTCAGCGACTCGTAGGAATCGGGCCGGCGGTCGCGGTAGAACTGCCACAGGTTCCGCACCTCGGCGAGCCGGTCCATGTCGAGATCGCGCACCACCACCTCGTCCTCGGTGTCCGACGCGGCCTCGCCCATGAGCTGGCCACGCGGGTCCGCGAAGTAGGTCTGGCCGTAGAAGTCGTTGTCGCCCAACGGTTCCACGCCGACCCGGTTGATCGCGCCGACGAAGTACTCGTTGGCGACGGCCGCCGCCGGCTGCTCGAGCCGCCACAGGTACTCCGACAGCCCGCGCGAGGTGGCCGACGGGTTGAACACGATCCGCGCACCGCCGAGCCCGAGCGCCCGCCAGCCCTCGGGGAAATGCCGCTCGTAGCAGATGTACACGCCGATCTTTCCGACCGCGGTGTCGAATACCGGATATCCGAGGTTGCCGGGACGGAAGTAGAACTTCTCCCAGAACCCTTTCACCTGCGGAATGTGGTTCTTGCGGTGCTTTCCGAGGTATTTCCCGTCGGCGTCGATCACCGCGGCGGTGTTGTAGTAGACGCCCGGGTGCTCCTCTTCGTACATCGGCACCACGAGCACGATTCCGTGCTGCTTGGCCACCTCGCACATGAGATTCGTCGTGGGGCCGTCCGGGATCGCCTCGGTGTAGGAGTAGTAGTCGGCGTCCTGCACCTGGCAGAAATACGGGCCGTAGAACAACTCCTGGAGGCACACCACCTGCGCACCCTGCGAGGCCGCTGTCGCGATGTGGTCGACGGCCGCACGGATCATCGACTCCTTGTCCCCTGTCCACTTCTGCTGCACCAGGCCTGCCCTGATCACCTCAGGCACGTGCTTCTCCCTCCTGTACTCGAACGGGCACGCTGGCCCGGCGTTCACTCAATGGAGCCAGAATCAGATAGACGACGAAAGCCACGACGAGCCCAACCACCCAACTGTGGTCGTACAGCGGCCGCAGGAACGGGATCAGGCCGTCCGTGGGGAACGGGCCGGCCTTCCCGGCCGCCGTGTACGCGCCGCCGACCGCGATCATCGCGCCGACCACGGTCGCCACCAGGGCCGGCAGGTTCCACCCGGCGCTGAACCAGTAGCGGCCTTCGCGCCGGTACAGATCGGCCACCTCCAGTTGCCGGCGCGAGCGGAACCAGTAGCCGGCGATCAGCACGCCCGCCACCGGGCTGAGCACGCCGCCGTAGAACACCAGCCAGCCGTTGATGTAGGTGTCGGCGTCGGCGATCAGCCGCCACGGCTGGATCGCGATGCCGATCAGGCCGGTGATCAACCCGCCGAGCGCGAAGTTCACCTTCTTCGGGAACGCGTTGGAGAAGTCGTAGGCGGGGCTCACCACGTTCGCCGCGAGGTTGCACGACAGGGTGGCGAACACCAGCGCGATCAAGCTGATGATCACGATCACCGGGCTGGAGAACCGGTTGGCCAGCAGCACCGGGTCCCAGATCGCCTCACCGAACAGGACCACGCCGCCGGAGGTCGTGAAGATCGCCACGAGCGCGATGAACGACATCGTGGTGGGCAGGCCGAGTATCTGACCCATCACCTGTTTGCGTTGACTGCCACCGAATCGGGTGAAGTCCGGCATGTTCAGTGACAAAGTCGCCCAGAACGCGATCATCGCGGTCAGCGAGGGGAAGAAAACCTTCCAGAACTCCGCGCCCCAGCCGAGCGTGGACGGCTGCGACAGGATCGGGCCGACGCCGGCCTTGCTCACCACGTAGATCAACATGATCAGGAAGCCGACGGTGACCAGGGGAGCGGTCCAGTTCTCGAACCGCCGCACCGCCTCCATCCCGCGCCAGATGATCAGCATCTCGAACGCCCAGAACACCAGGAACGACAGCCACAACGTCCACGGCTTGCCCCACAGCGCGGCGGCGCCGAGCCAGCCGTCGCCGGCGATCTTGCCGAGGATGATGTAGATCGCCTGGCCGCCGACCCACGTCTGGATGCCGAACCACGCGCACGCGATGAACGCGCGCAGCAGGGCCGCGAGGTTGGCCCCGCGCAGGCCGAAGAACGCGCGGGCGAGTACCGGGAACGGGATGCCGAACCGGGTGCCGGCGTGGCTGTTCAGCAGCATCGGGACCAGCACGATCAGGTTGCCGAGCGTGATCGTGATGAACGCCTGCACCCAGTCCATCCCGAACCCGATCAGCGACGCCGCCAGCATGTAGCTCGGGATGTTGTGCGCCATGCCCATCCACAGCGCGAAGTAGTTGTAGGTGCTCCAGGTGCGCTTCTCGACCGGCACCGGCGCCAGCTCGGGGTTGTAGAACCGACTGTCCCGAATGGACGAATGGTCGTCGAGATCGACCCGCCCGTCCGGATGGGTGACCTGCGTGATCGCTGCCATCACGGCATCGTCATTGTGGTCGCGGTCACCCGGCAGAGTCACAGTGTCAACCGATGCAGGAGATGGTGAACACTCTGTCGGTTGCGCGGAACCAGCCTTCGTCCGCGAACACCTGCGCGCCCGCCGCCCGGAGTGCCTCGTCGGCACGCGCCGCGGCGACGAAACCGGCCGGATCGTCGCCGAACAGCGCACGCAGCGCCGAGGACTCGGCGAGCAGTGTCGACAACAACGTGGGCTGGTCGACCAGCCGTCGCGGGGTGCCCTGCGAATCGGCGAGCACGCCGCGGCGGTGCACGTAGAGGTACCCGCCGTCGAGCCGTTCGCCGGACCGCAGGGTGACACGAAAATCGTTGTGGGGCAACAGAACCCGGTGATAGTGCACCTCGGTGGCGTCGACCGCGGCGAGTTGCTCGGCGTCCAGGAACGCGACGACGATCGTGGTCTCGACGCCCGGGTCGGCGTACGGCGAGGCGGACACATAACCGGCGCGGCTGATGTGCGATGACACGCCGATACCGACGCCACGCACCCGAACCGGCACCATCGGCACGATCGCGGACGGCCCCAGCTTGTGGCACAACTGCGCCGGCGACGCGTTCGAGCCGACCGCGACCGACGGAACGCGCGCCGTGATCGGGTCGACCCCGAGCCCGGTCAACACAGAGTCGAGCGGCTGGCCGGCCAGCGGCCAGTCGCCGACACCGCCCGGTGCGACCGTGAACGGCGACAGCCGGCGGTCGTGCAACAGCATGGGCTCGGCCGGCGCGCGACCGGGATAGCAGAGCGGGTCGAGAGCCGGCACACGGTCGAATCCGAGTGCCTCGAGGCTTCGGTCCGCGGTCATGGGCGAGCCGGGACGGCCGTGGTCAACCGGGGGAGAACGTGCTCGCCGAACAGCCGGATCACGTCGAGCACGTCCGGCAGCGGCAGCCCGCCGATGTCCGCGATCACCAGGTGCGCGTCCAGTCCGAGCAGCGCGGCCAGCTCGTTGAGCCGGTGCGCGACCTCGTCGGGATCGCCGCAGACCGCCGGGCCGGCCATCAGCTCGTCCACGTCGATCGGATGGCCGTCGCCACGCCAGCGATCGGCGAAGCTCGCGTACGCGGACAGGTGCGGGCGCCACCGCTCGCGCGCCTCCGCCGTGGTCTTCGCGACGTGCAGGTGACTCGGCAGCGCCACCCGACCGGGTCCGAACCCGTTGGCGCGCAAGGCTTTCCGGTAGCGCGTCAGCACATCGACGTAAATCGCCGGATCGCGCAGCGTGCTCGGCAGCACCAGCGGTAGATCGAGTTCCGCGGCCAGATCGGTGGACACGGCCGACGCGCTGCCCACCCAGACCGGCGGCGCCGGACGCTGCACCGGCCGCGGCATCGTGGTGACCGACGACAGCCGGCCGCGGAACCGGCCGTCCCAGTCGACATCGCGTTCGGTGAGCAGCCGCAGCAGCAATCTGAGGTGCTCGTCGAACCGGGTGCGCAGGTCCTGCGGCGCCACACCGAACACGGCGTCCGCACCCGCGTCGACGCCCCGGGCCACGATCAGCTCGGCCCGGCCGCCGGACAGTGCGTCCAGCATGCCCAGCTCCTCGGCGACGCGCACCGGATCGCGGTGCGCCAACAGCGTCACGCCGGTGGACAGGCGCAGCGTCGAGGTCCGCGCCGCCACCGCACCGAGCACGACCTCGGGCGCGGACACGATGTACCGGGTGAAGTGGTGCTCGCCGATCGCCACGCCGGTGAAGCCGGCCTGCTCGGCGGCGACCGCCTGCTCGACCATGCCGCGCAGCCGCTCGGCCTCGTCCACGGCGACACCGGTACCCGGGTCCGGGAGGTGATCGCCGAGGATCAGCAGGTACACGTCGGCCGGCATCTTCGCACGATACCGGCGTTTGATCAGTCGCCGCCGATCTCGTGTGCCAGCAGCGCCACGTGCAGCGACAGCACCGACTCCGGGTCGTCCAGTGACACGCCGAGCACCTGTTCGATCCGCGAGAGCTGCTGGTAGTACGCCGTCCTGGAGACGTGCGCCGCCGCGGCCGCCGCCGACTTGTTCCCGCCGTGCGCGCAGTAGTGCCGCAGCGTGTCGAGCAGCCGGCTGCCGTGCGCCTCGTCCCGCGCGATCAGCGGACCCAACTCGCGGTCGGCGAACGCGGCGACCCGGCCGTCCTCGACGAGCAGGTGCAGCAGCCCGCGCAGCCGCACGTCGTCCAGCCGGTGGTAGGGCCGCCCGTCCGGTGAGCGCGCCGCCGCCTGCGCCACGTGCGCCGCCTCGACCAGGCTGCGCCGCGCGTCGGCCACCCGGTCGACCGTCGTGCCGACTGCCAGCACCACCGGCATCGCACGCGGGGAGGCGGGTGCGGCGTGGTGGATCTCCTTGGCCAGCCGCAGCAGCACCGCGTCCGGATTCGCTTGCGGTGTCAGGGAAAGCAGCGCGCGCACGGTCGTGTCGTCGACCACGCCGACGAGGGCGGAAACCCGGGCGCGCCGGGCCGCCAGCGCGGTCGCCTCGGCGAGGTCGCGCAGGACCTCCTGGGTCGCCATCGCCGGTGCCGGGTTGGCCGCGGCACTCGGGCGCACCGCGACGCCGATCAGTTTGCGGTTCTCCAGTGGCACGCCCAGCGCTCGGGTTCGCGCGGTCAGGTCGGCCGACGTGACGGGCGAGGCGAGCAGCTCGGTGAGCAGCGTGCGGTGCGCGTGCCGCTCCAACCCCTCCCGGTCGCGGGCCACCAGCCGGTGCACGGCCAGCGCCGACGCCGCCCGCTCGGCCACCACGACGTGCCGGTGCGGCGGCTGGTCCTGGCCCACCAACACGAGCCGCCCCCAGTCGTTGCCACGCGCGCCGACGATGGTGACCAGCCAGCCGGAGTCGGGGTCGAAGCTGGTGCGTTCGCCGAGCGTGACCGCCGAGGACCGCTCCGCCCAGTTCGCCAGCAGCTCGGTGGTGTCGGCGCCGGCGCTGTCGTAGGCCAGCACCTCGTGCGACAGCGTCTCCAGCACCACCGGCAGGTTCGCCATCCTGGCCACCTCGCGCAGCACCTCGGCCGGCTCGGCACCCGAGACGGTGAGCGCGGTGAACGTCTCGTGCACCTGCTCGGCCGCGCGCAGCTCGGCCACCTGGGCGTCCACGATCAGGCCCACCACCGCCTCGGTGACCGACACGAACCGGGTTTCCCTGGCCAGGGTGATCAGCGGCAGCCCGAGCGTCTCGGCCGCGCCGACCATGGCCGGCGGCAGCTCGCCCTGCCAGTGCCGCAGCAGCTCCACGACCACGCCGACCACGCCGGCGTCGGCCAGCTCGTCGATGTACCGGGTGAGGCCGGCCGCGTCGTCGGGCAGCGCGATGCCGGTGGTCAGCACCAGCTCACCGCCGCGCAGCAGGTGCGCGATGTCGGCCACCTCGGCCACGTGCACCCACCGCACCCGCTGATCCAGGCCGTCGGAACCCGCGGCCACGCTCGGGCGGCCGCCGCGGATCACCGGCAGGGCGAGCACATCACTGACGGTCGGGTACATCGCGGCGCACCTCCGCGAAGGTCGAGTCCGTTTTCACTGTGTACGGCGAGTGTGCCTATCGCGATACACCTTGTCCATGTGTCGCTCCGGGGCTGGTTGCGACACTGGCCGCATGACGAGCGACGAGCTGCTGACCCGACACAAGACCGTGCTCCCGAGCTGGCTGGCGCTGTTCTACGAGGAGCCGATCGAGATCGTCTCAGGCTCCGGGCGACGCGTGACCGATTCCAGCGGGCGCGAGTACCTCGACTTCTTCGCCGGCATCCTGACCAACGCGGTCGGCTACGACATCGCCGAGATCAGCGACGCCATCCGGTCCCAAGTGGACACCGGCATCCTGCACACCTCGACGCTGTACCTGATCCGCAACCAGATCGAGCTGGCCGAGAAACTGGCCGAGCTGTCCGGCATCCCGGACGCCAAGGTCTTCTTCACCACCTCGGGTACCGAGGCGAACGAGGCGGCGCTGCTGCTGGCCACCCAGTACCGGCGCAGCAACCAGGTGCTGGCCATGCGGAACTCGTTCCACGGCCGCGGGTTCGGCTCGATCGCCGTGACCGGCAACCGAGGCTGGTCGGCGACCTCACTCAGCCCGGTCAACGTGAGCTACGTGCACGGCGGCTACCGGTACCGCGGGCCGTTCACCGGCCTGTCCGACGCCGACTACATCAAGGCGTGCGTCGAGGACCTGCGCGAGGTGCTCGACACGATGACCGCCGGTGATGTGGCCTGTCTGATCGCTGAGCCCATCCAGGGGGTCGGCGGGTTCGCGCTGCCGCCGGACGGGCTGTACGGCGCGTTCGCGGAGGTGCTCGCCGAGCACGGGATCCTGTTCATCTCCGACGAGGTGCAGACCGCGTGGGGGCGCACCGGTGAGAACTTCTGGGGCATCACCGCGCACGGCGTGACTCCGGACATGATGACCTTCGCCAAGGGCCTGGCCAACGGGCTGGCGATCGGCGGCGTGATCGCCCGGGGCGACGTGATGGACTGCCTCACCGCCAAGTCGATCTCCACGTTCGGCGGCAACCCGGTGGCCACCGCGGGTGCCAAGGCGTCGCTGGACTACGTGCTCGATCACGACCTGCAGGGCAACGCGGCCAAGCTCGGTGCCGTGCTCAGGGACGGGCTGACCGAGGCGGCCGCGCGGCACGACGTGCTCGGCGACGTGCGCGGCAAGGGGCTCATGATCGCGCTGGAGTTCGTCGAACCCGGCGGCCGGAAGCCGAGTCCTCGCGCGGCGGCGCACCTGACCGAGGAGGCGAAGGCACGCGGCCTGCTGGTCGGCAAGGGCGGCCTGTACGACAACGTCATCCGGGTGGCTCCGCCGTTGACGCTGACCGAGGCCGAGGCGACCGAGGGCTTGGAGATCCTGCGCGAGTCGATCGCTGTCGTGGACGAGACCGCGAAGAAGGAGAGCACCTGATGCCGGCGACGATCAGCCACCGCATCGGCGGCAAGCCCTGGGAAGGTGTGCCAGAGCGCTCCGGCGAGGTGTTCGATCCGGCGACCGGCACGGTCAGCGGGCTCGTCGGCTTCGCCGGACCGTCCGAAGTGGACGAAGCGGTTTCGGCTGCGGCACAAGCGTTTCCGGCTTGGCGGGACGCGTCGCTGGCAGCCCGCATGTCGGTGCTGTTCCGGTTCCGCGAGCTGCTGGCCGCCCGGCGCGGCGAGCTGGCCGCGATCGTGACCGCCGAGCACGGCAAGGTGCTCGACGACGCGGCGGGCGAGGTGCAGCGCGCGCTGGAGGCGGTGGAGTTCGCGTGTGGCGTGCCGTCCGCGCTCAAGGGCGGGTTCAGCGAGAACGTGTCGTCCACTGTGGACACTTACCAGATCAAACAGCCGCTCGGCGTGGTCTGTGTGATCTCGCCGTTCAACTTCCCGGCGATGGTGCCGCTGTGGTTCGTGCCGAACGCGATCGCGTGCGGCAACACGGTGGTGCTCAAGCCGAGCGAGAAGGACCCGTCGGCGGCGAACTTCATCGCCGATCTGTGGGCCGAGGCCGGGCTGCCGGACGGCGTGCTGAACGTCGTGCACGGCGACAAGGTCGCGGTGGACGCGCTGCTGTCGCACGACGAGGTGCGAGCGGTGTCGTTCGTGGGGTCGACACCGATCGCGCGGTACGTGTACGAGACCGGCACCGGGCACGGCAAGCGGGTGCAGGCGTTGGGCGGCGCGAAGAACCACATGCTGGTGCTGCCGGACGCCGATCTCGATCTGGCGGCGGACGCGGCGGTGTCGGCCGGGTTCGGCTCGGCGGGCGAGCGGTGCATGGCGGTGTCCGTGGTGGTGGCGGTCGACCCGGTCGGCGACGAGTTGGTCGGCAAGATCACCGACCGGATGGCCGGCGTGCGGGTGGGTGACGGCCGTCGCGAAGGCAGCCAGATGGGCCCACTGGTCACCCGCGCGCACCGGGAGCGTGTCGCGTCCTATGTGGACGCCGGCGTGACGGCGGGTGCCCGGCTCGCGGTGGACGGCCGTGGGTCCACTGTGGACGGTGAGCCGGACGGCTTCTGGCTCGGCCCGACGCTGTTTGACCACGTGCGGCCGGAGATGTCGGTGTACACCGACGAGATCTTCGGACCGGTGCTGTCGGTCGTGCGCGCGCCGAGTTACCCCGACGCGCTCTCGCTGATCAACTCCAACCCGTACGGCAACGGGACGGCGATCTTCACCAACGACGGGGGAGCGGCCCGCCGGTTCACCCACGAGGTGGAGGTCGGCATGGTCGGGGTGAACGTCCCGATCCCCGTGCCGGTGGGTTACTACTCCTTCGGTGGCTGGAAGAGCTCACTGTTCGGGGACACGCACGCGTACGGGCCGGACGGGATCCACTTCTTCACCCGCGCGAAGGTGGTCACCTCCCGGTGGCTGGATCCGTCACACGGTGGGGTGAACCTCGGCTTCCCGCGTAACGAGTGACCTACCGCGGCAGCTTCACATCGGCCGGCAGGACGGCGCGGGGCACCTGGAACACGGCGAGTGCCAGGTACCCGCGCGCGCAGTTCATGTTGGTCGGCGTGTCCTGGCCGATCTTGCGCGCGGTCAGCTCGCCGTTGCGCAGGTGCAGGGTCGCTCCGGTCGCCCGGTAGCAGTGGGTGCTGATCGGGAAGGCGACGTACACGGTGTTCGCGAGCGACCCGTCCGTGGCGCGCGGACGCAACGCCGCTCCGACCCGCTCGCCCAGTTCCGCCCGATACGCGTCGGAGTAACCGGTCACCTTGGCCGGATCGTCGAGCACCCGCGGCGGCACGCGGGGCGAGACGTCCGGCTCGAACACCAGCAGGGCGGCACCGGCGACGGTCGGCTCGGGCTCCTCGGACGAGCAGCCCACGATGGTGAGCAGAACGAGCACGCCCGCGGCGAAGGCTCGCAGGATCGTGGACATGCCCGTCCGACGCGCCTCGCCCCGGATCGGCTCCCGGCGAGCGTCCGCGCACTAGAATGAGGTCGTGGACGGATTGACGACCGAGGCGAAGCGACTTCGGCTCGCACTGGACATGTATGAGTTCGGTGTGAAGATGCTGCGCCAACGGATTCGGCGGGAGAATCCCGGCGTCAGCGACCGTGAGGTCACTGACGAGGTCCGTGCATGGCGTCACACGCGGCCAGGAGCGGAAAACGGTGACTATCCCGGGCCGCCGTCGCGCAGGTTCGCGTGAACCTTCTCGCCCAGGCACTGCAATCAGCGGCCGCGCTGCTGGACCGCCAGCAGCGGCACTGGGCCCTCGTCGGCGGGCTTGCCGTGTCAGCTCGCAGCATTCCTCGGTTCACCAGTGACGTCGATCTCGCCGTCGCGGTCGCCGATGACAAGACTGCCGAAGAGTTGGTGCGATCTTTCGCGGCAACCGGGTTCAGGCTCTCGGCGCTGGTCGAGCAGGAAGCTGCTGACCGACTGGCCACAGCGCGCCTGGAGTCGACGACAGCCAACGACGACGAGGTGCTGGTGGATCTCCTGTTCGCCAGTTCCGGCATCGAGGCCGAGATCGTTGCCGCCGCTGAACGAGTCGCCATCTTCCCGGAACTCACCGTTCCAGTGGCGACCCGTGGTCACCTCATCGCGGTGAAGGTGCTGTCGCAGGACGACGACGCGCGTCAGCAGGACTTGATCGACCTGCGGAACCTGCTGGCCGTCGCGACCGACGAGGATCTTCGGCTCGCTCGCGAGTCGGTGCAGTTGATCACCGCGCGCGGGTTCAACCGTGAGCGCGAACTCGCCGTCGATCTTGAGGCCTTTGTCAAGCGGATGCGTTAGCCGGCGCCCACCTGTGCCGCCGCCGGTGCGAACGCGGGCGTGCCGGCGAAGGTCGCCGTGTAGCCGCCGCGCAGCGACTCGACCAGGCTGATCGCACCGGTGCACCCGGCCACCCCGGCCGCGTCGGTGGTCGCCACACACAGTTGGCGGCCAGCGTGTGTGAAGCGGATCTGGTGTCCCGCAAGGGGAACGGCGTTATCCGTTCGGGTCAGCACGGCGCGCGTGGTCATCGCGTACCGCAGCAGCCCGGGGCTGGTGATCTTCGCCGGCGACGCGGCGATCGCGGTCGGCGCGCGGATCACGGTGTACGCGCAGTCGGCCGCGCCGGTCCGTCCGGCGAGGTCGGACCCGGTGACCCGCACGGTGCGCGCGCCGGCCGTGGCGGTGTCGGCACTGGCCGCCGTGCCGGGGGACACCGGCCCGGAGTGCACGTCGGCCACGCCGGCTCCGACCATCGCCGGTGACCCGACCGTGAACGTGGGCGCCTGGCCGCAGCTGACCGCCGGATCCACGAGGTCGACCTTCAGCCCGTTCACCGTCGCCTGCGCGGAGTTGCCCTTCGTGTCGGTCGCGGTGCCGGTCACCGACTGCGGGGTCGCGGCCGACGTGAGCGTCACCGGCGGGGTGCACGACGCGATCCCGGAGGCGTCCGAGCAGGTGAACGTGACAGCCGGAGCCGTTGTGTACCAACCGTTCTGGCCGTTCGGCGCGGCGGGCGACACCGACACGGTGATCGTCGGCGCGACCGCGTCGCCGACGGTCACGGTGGTCGTCTCCGTCGTCCCCGGCGAGCCGTTGATCAGGTACTGCACGGTGCACCGGTAGACACCTGGTGGCGTACCGGCCAGCACCCCGACGGTCTTGGTGAACGGCGCCGGGGTGCCGGCCCGCACGGTCACGCCGGCCGGCCCGACGGCCATGGTGACAGCGGAATCGCAAGTGCCGAGGCGGTGTGTCACGACCATCTCGAGCCGGCGCATGCCGTCCGAGAGCGCGGTCGCCACCTGGTCCGCGGGCGCCGGCGGCATCAGCGCGCCGCCGGTGGCGTCGACGATCGCGGTGGCCTGTCCGAACGCGTCCAGCCCGCCACCGGTCCCGCCGCTGACCGGCACGGCGACGACCCGGATGTTGGCCGCTCGCAACGCGTTGCCCGCGTCGGCGAGCGTGTGGCCGAGGCTCGGATCGTTCGACCGGGCATCGCCGAACCACGCGATGATCCGCGTGCTGTTCGGGCGCCAGGCGATCGCGTCGGTGGCGAGCCGGAAGTGCGCGTTGATGAAGTCGGTCTCCGGTGTGCCGCCCCCGCCGGCCGAGTCGAGCCAGTTCTGGGCGCCGGCTCGGACGGCGTTCATGTCGTCGGTCAGCGGCGTGCGTACCTGAAACACCTGCGGCCCGTTGACCTGCTCCTTGTACTCGGCGATCCCGAACCTCGCGTCGGGCTGGTCGGCGAGAACCCGGTCGGTGATCGTGCCGATGTTGTTGCGCACGTTCGCCAGCACCGGGTCCATGCCGCCCGTCGTGTCGGCGAGGAACACGATGTCCGGCCGTGGACCGACGAGCGGGGTGGGCACGGACGTCGACACCGTCGCCGACTGGCCGGGCTCGAGGGTCAGATCCTCGTCCGCGAGCGCCGTCGCCGGAGCGACGATCGCGGTCGCGATACCGATGATCACGGCCGCTGTGGTGCGCGAGATTCGCCGGGACATGGCCCCTCCTCACCGCGACTGCCCGAAATGGGCGAGTCGTTGCTCTGTTTGGAGTCGCGGTGCCACCGGTGGCCGTTACCCATCGCTATCGTCGGAATGAGTGGCCTACCGACGAGGGCGGTGTCGATGGCGAACGGGCGCGTGCTGTGGATCGACCGGGATTTCGACCGGGAGCAGGACGACACGGGACGCGGGCGGTTCGCCGCACACGTCGAGGCGAGGCTGGACGATCTGCACACCACGCTGGGCGACATCTCGCCGGTGCCGTTCGCGTCCGCGGTCTGGCGGCTGGCGACACCGCCGGACCTGGATCCCGGTTTCGTCCGGTGGCACCGGCGGGTGCTGTCCGCGTCGTGCGCGCCGAGCACGTGGGACGGAACGCTGATCGCCACGGTGCGGCTCGCGTCCCCGCAGCCGACCGGGCTGGCCGTGTCGAAGACCTGGTGGCGCGACCGAGGTTGGCGCGGCTGGCCGGAGCTGTTCGGCCAGTTCGTCGAGCCCACCGACCGCGATCTCGCGGCCAGCCCGCACATTCGGACGTCGGTGCTGATCGAGGCGCCGCTGCCGTTGGACGGGCTGGCCGTCCCGGAGAACCCGTACGACTCGGTCGCGGACAAGGCCGAGCTGTCGGTCGCGGCACTGGTGCGCTCGCTGAACGATCTTCTCGTCCCGGTCGTCGATGCGATGGAATCCGCCGTCGAGCGTCCGTGAAGGTGGTAGACACGCCAGTGTGACGTCCATCGTGGAGTACTTGCGCAGGGGATTCGCCGACACCGGCTACCCGGACGCCGAGGTGCGCGAACCGTCCTGCGCCGGCTGCGGTGGACGCCGGTTCAGCGTGGAGGTGGACGACGAGGACGGCTGTGCCCGCCGCGTGTGCGTCTCGTGCGATCGGCCCGCGTTCATCGCCGACAGCGAGGAACACTGGGCCGACGCCGACCCGGGCGAGTGCGAATGTCCTTGCGGCGCGGGGGTTTTCGAAGTCGCCGTCGGCTACGCGCTGCGGCAGGACGGCGAGGTCGGGTGGATCGCCGTCGGGCTGAGGTGTGTCGCGGACGGCAACGTCGGGGTCTACACCGACTGGAAGATCGACTACGAGCCGAGCCGTGACCTGCTGGCGAAGGCCTGATCAGGCGGTCAACCGGTTCGCCGCCGGGATCTCCGGGTCGAGCACGAGTGCGTCGAACCTCGGGTCGTCGTCCGGGGTGAGGCGCTCGATCGCGACGACGATCCACGGGTGCGTCTCGCCGTGGCTGGCGGCGAGCCGGCCGAGCGTGGAGTACACCGGCAGCGCGCGCCGCCCGTCGGGCAGTTCGTGGGTGTCCAGGACGAAGCCGCCGCCGGTCAGGATCGTGCTGACACAGGGGACGAAAACCATCGGGGGCAACGATTCCCGCCGCTCGAGGAACAGACCTGACACCCGAACCACCCTCCCTCGCGTTTGCTTCGGCAACTGTGACGACGCGACCACGCGGTGGGTTCCTCCGCGACGATTTTCCGTCTTCCGGCCGGTCATACCTGTGCGTCGCGATCGTCGCGGCGCCGAAACGACAGGAGTGATCGCGTTGACGAAAGCACCGGCCTGGTTCGACATCACCGCACGGAACGCCGAGCGGTCCCGCCGGTTCTACGGCGAGCTGTTCGACTGGGAGATCGCCGTGGACGAGTCGATGAACTACGGCCTGACCAGCACGGCCGACGGGGTGCCCGGCGGAATCGGCGAGACGGGCGACGGCAGCCCGCACCCGGCCGGGGTGGTGCTGTACTTCCCGGTCGAGGACCTGGACGGCGCGGTGGCCAGGGCCGAGCGGCTCGGCGGCTCGATCGCTGTGCCCGCGTGGGAGCTCCCCGGCCTCGGCCGCATGGCGGTGATCCTCGACGTGGACGGCAACCGGATCGGCCTGTGGCAGCGCTGATCGTGCTCGGCGGGGTGGCGCGGGCACGACCAACGTAGGTCTGATTAGGTCGAGATCGTGACCGACGACTTTCTCCGCATGCAGGCCAGGACCCAACGATTCACGCTCGGGACGCCCAGGGGGTTCCAGGTCGCGCCGGACGGGTCGCGGGTGCTGTTCCTGCGGTCCAACTCCGGTGAGGACCGGGTGCACTGCCTGTGGCGGCTCGACCTGGCGACCGGCGAGGAGACCCGGCTCGCCGATCCGGCCGAGTTGCTCGGCGGCGACGAGGAGCTGTCCGATGTGGAGCGGGCGCGCCGCGAGCGCAGCCGGCAGCAGGCGGGCGGAGTGGTCGGCAACGCCACGGACGCCGAGGTGCGGATCGCGGTGTTCTCGTTGTCCGGCAAGGTGTTCGTGACCGACGCGATCACCGGCGACACCCGCGATCTGAGCACCGCGACGCCCGTGGTCGACCCGCGTCCGGACCCGACCGGCACGCAGGTCGCCTACGTGGCGGACCACGCGCTGCGGGTCGTCGGCGTGGACGGCACGGGCGATCGCGTGCTGGCCGAGCCGGGTGGCGAGGACGAGGCGTACGGGCTCGCCGAGTTCATCGCCGCAGAGGAGATGGGGCGCTCGCGCGGGTTCTGGTGGTCGCCCGACGGCACCCGGCTGCTGGTGGCGCACACCGATCGGTCGGCGGTGCAACGGTGGCACATCAGCGATCCGGCCGATCCGTCGGCGGCACCGCGCACGGTGGCCTACCCGGCGGCCGGCACGTCCAATGTGGACGTTCGGCTGGTGGTGCTCGGCCTGGACGGCACGCGCGTGGAGGTCGACTGGGACCGGATCGCGTTGCCGTACCTGGCGTCCGTGCACTGGTCGGCGAGCGGGCCACCGGTGATCACCGTCCAGTCGCGAGACCAGAAGGTGATGCGGTTCCTCGCGGTGGACCCGGACAGCGGCGCGACGAGCCTGGTGCGCGAGGACACCGACGTGCACTGGGTGGAGATCGTTCCGGGGACGCCCGCGTGGACGGCGGCCGGTGATCTGGTGACGGTGTCCGCGATGGACGGCGCGTACCGGCTGATGATCGGCGACGAGCCGGCGACGCCCACCTCGCTGCAGGTGCGCTCGGTGCTGGACGTCGGCGAGGACGTGCTGTTCACCGCGTCGGAGGCGGACCCGACGCAGGTGCACGTGTACCGCGCCGGAGAGGGCGAGCCGGTGCGTCTGTCCACTGTGGACGGTGTGCACTCGGCGGCCCGCGGCGGCGAGGTGACCGTGCTGACGTCGTGGTCGATGGACCGCTCCGGGCCGGACGTGCGGGTGCTCGGCACCGAGCGGACCGTGCGGTCCTCCGCGGTGACACCGCCACTGGAGCCCGAGGTGATCACGCTGACGCTCGGGGAGCGCGGCCTGCGGGCGGCGCTGCTGTTCCCGCGCGGGCACCAGCGGGGGAGCCGAAAGCTGCCCGTACTGCTGGATCCGTACGGCGGCCCGCACGCGCAGCGGGTGTTGTCCACGCGCAACGCGTACCTGACCCCGCAGTGGTTCGCCGACCAGGGGTTCGCGGTGCTGGTCGTGGACGGGCGCGGCGCACCGGGCCGTGGACCGGCCTGGGATCGCGAGATCGCGCACGCGTTGGCCGACGTGACGCTGACCGACCAGGTGGACGCGCTGCACGCGGCGGCGGAGGAATTCGAGGACCTTGATCTGTCCACTGTGGCCATTCGCGGCTGGTCCTTCGGCGGGTACCTGGCGGCGCTGGCGGTGTTGCGCCGGCCGGACGTGTTCCACGCGGCGATCGCGGGCGCGCCGGTGACCGACCAGCGGCTGTACGACACGCACTACACCGAGCGGTACCTCGGGCACCCCGACGAGCACCCCGAGGTGTACGAGGCGAACTCGCTGCTCGGGCTGGCCGGTTCGCTCGAGCGGCCGCTGATGATCATCCACGGTCTGGTGGACGACAACGTGGTGGTGGCGCACGCACTGCGGCTGTCCGGCGCACTGGTCAAGGCGGGAAAGCCGCACACGATGCTGCCACTGTCCGGTGTCACCCACATGACGCCGCACGACGAGGAGGCGGCGGTCAACTTCCTGCGGCTGCAGGTGTCGTGGCTGAACAACGCGCTGCGGCTGAACTAGGGTCCGGGTGAACGCACCTGGAGGAGTCGCGATGGACCGGTGGGGAATCACGCTGCCGCTGACCGGCGTGCCGCTGACGGCGCACCGGGAGCTCGTGAAGGAACTGCCGGATCTCGGGTACACCGATGTGTGGTCGGCGGAGACCGCGGGCACCGACGCGTTCTCTCCGCTGGTGCTGGCCGCCGAGTGGGCGCCGGAACTGCGGCTGGGCACGGCGATCGCCCCCGTGTACACCCGGGGAGCGGGCCTGCTGGCGATGAGCGCGGCCACCGTCGCGGAGGTCGCGCCGGGCCGGTTCGTGCTGGGCATCGGCACGTCCTCGCCGACGATCGTGGAGGGCTGGAACGGGCTCTCGTTCGACGAGCCGTTCGCGCGCAGCAAGGACACGATCGCCTTTCTGCGGTCGGCGCTGGCCGGCGAGAAGGTGACGCGGGAGTACTCGACGTTCTCGGTGCGCAAGTTCCGGTTGGAGCGCCCGCCGGACCCGCCGCCGCAGATCATGCTGGCGGCGCTGCGGCCCGGCATGTTGCGCCTCGCGGCTCGGGAGGCGGACGGCGCGATCACGAACTGGCTGGCGCCGGCGGACGTGCCGACGGTGCGCGCGGAACTCGGGCCGGAGCGCGAACTCGTCGCCCGCATCTTCGTGTGCCCGACCGAGGACGCGGACGCCGCGCGCGGGCTCGGCCGCCTGTTGATCTCGAGCTACCTGACCGTGCCGGTGTACGCGGCGTTCCACGAGTGGCTCGGCCGTGGGGACAAGCTGCGCCCGATGCACGAGGCGTGGGCCGCCGGCGACCGGGCGACGGCGAACACCGCGATTCCGGACGACGTGGTGGACGAGCTGATCGTGTACGGCAGCCCGCAAGCGTGCCGGGAGCGCGTGGCCGAGTACGTGGAAGCGGGACTTGACACGCCGGTGATCTCGGTGCTCCCGTCCGGCATGGACCAGTTCGAGGCCGTGCGAGTCCTCGGTCGGACCTAATACATCAAACAAGATTGATGTATTATCAAGCCCCGTGAAGGTCGAGCCGACCCCGGTTCCGCTGCTGATGCGGATGGCCGCGCACCCGCTGCGCTGGGCGCTGCTGACCGAGTTGGCGGCGAGTGACCGCCGGGTGCGGGAACTCGTCGCGGCGGTCGGCGAGCCGCAGAACCTGGTGTCGTATCACTTGCGTCTGCTGCGCGCGGCCGGGTTGATCACGGTGCGCCGCAGCGATTTCGACGGCCGCGACAGCTACTACCACCTCGATCTCGCCCGCTGTGGTGCCGCTTTCGCCGAGGCCGCCGCCGCGCTGCACCCGGCGCTGACGGGTGCCGCCGCGAGGTCCGAGGAGGCGGCCGGCGGTGCGGTGTTGTTTCTGTGCACCGGAAACAGCGCGCGTTCACCCATCGCCGAGGCGCTGCTGCGGCACCGCGGAGGCGGGCGGATCGAGGTGGCCAGCGCGGGCAGTCATCCCAAACCCGCGTTGCACCCGAACGCCGTGCGGGTCATGGGGGAGCGTTACGGCATCGACCTTGGTGATCACCACACCACGGCGCTGTCGGCCGTCGCCGGCCGCCGCTTCGACTACGTGATCACGTTGTGCGACAAGGTTCGCGAGGTTCCTCGCGATCACGGATCGGCCAGGACCGCGCACTGGAGCCTGCCGGATCCGGCCGCCGCCGGCTATCCCGAGTTCCGCCGCGTCGCCGAGGAAATCGATCTCCGCAACCGATTCCTGCTGCCGCTGCTCACAACCACAACGAGGAGTGTCGATCATGTCGAGCACTGAACAGGCCATCGTCCGTTACCTCGTCGACGACGTGGCCGCCGCCGTCGAGTTCTACACCACGCACTTCGGCTTCGCCGTCGACCTCGACGCCGGCCCCGCGTTCGCGGCGGTCAGCCGAGGCCCGCTGCGACTGCTGCTGTCGGGGCCGAAGAGCTCCGCTGGTCGCCCCATGCCCGACGGCGCCACCCCGGAAGCGGGTGGCTGGAACCGCGTCCAGTTCGTCGTCGCGGACATCGCCGCCGAAGTGGAGCGGCTGCGCGCCGCCGGGCTGAGCTTCCGCAACGACATCGTCAGCGGTCCGGGCGGACAGCAGATCCTGTTGCACGATCCCGCTGGCAACTTCGTCGAGCTGTTCCAGCCGGCTGCGCGGTAGGCCGCACCGACGCGGACGTCGGTGCGGCTTCCGCACTACGAACTGTCGCCTACAACGTCAGCGTCCAGGTGTCGATGGTTCCGGTGTCGATGGCCGCGGCGTCTTGGACTCGGAGTGTCCAGTTGCCGTTGGCGGTCTCCCCGGCGACGTTGGCCGTGTAGGTCTGGTTGATGTTGTCGGTACTGCCGCCCGATCTGTTGTGCAGCGTGTAGGCCGTGCCATCCGGCGCGACCAGACTCACCACGAGGTCGCCGATGTAGGTGTGCTGAATGTGCACTTCGACTTTGGAGGTGGTTGACGGGCTCCGGTCACAGTTGGAGATCGTCAGTGGTGAGGTCACGGTGGTGTTGTCCGGAATGGCGACGTTGTTCCCGTTCGTGCCGGAACAACTGGCACCTCCGGTCGGATTGATCGTCCAGGAGAACTGTGTGCTGCCGCTCTTGACGGGGCTGGAGTTGTCTGTCGCGGTCGCGGTCACATTGAACGTGCCGGCGGTCGACGGCGTGCCGGAAATCGCACCGGAT
Source organism: Herbihabitans rhizosphaerae (assembly GCF_004216555.1). Classification (GTDB taxonomy): domain Bacteria; phylum Actinomycetota; class Actinomycetes; order Mycobacteriales; family Pseudonocardiaceae; genus Herbihabitans; species Herbihabitans rhizosphaerae. The sequence continues at coordinate 656,367 of NZ_SGWQ01000002.1, forward strand.
GCGCTCATGGTCAAACCGGTGGGCATTCCGGTGGCCGACCAGGTGTACGGCGTCGCACCACCGGAAGCGCTCAACTGCAGATTCACCGGGGTGCCGACCGTCCCGGTCTGGTTGCCCGGATTCGTGACGGCCACACTGCCGGTTCCGCTGCCGACCGCGGTCCACACCGCGTGCGCGATGCCGTCCGCGGCACGGTTCAGGACCGTGGCGCTGATGTTGCTCGTGGTGTCGCACGACCGGTGGTAGCACGGGTCGAACGCGCCACCGGACGTGCCGCCCCACTTGCTGGCCTGCGCCGAGGTCTTGCGCGCGCTGGCGCCGGCGGCGTAGCCGGACGTCGGGATGCCGCCCTGCTGGAAGGAGTAGTCGTCGGACCGCCCCTGGCCCTCGGTGTTCTCCTCCGGGGACAGGTTCAGCGAGTCCCAGTACGCCTTCAGCGGTGCCGCCGTCGTCGAGGTGATCCGGTTGATGAAGTAGCCGCCGTTGATCGAGCCGACCATGTCGAAGTTGTAGTACGCCTTGATCGACGCCCGCTGAGTCGAACTCAGGTTGTTGACGTAGAACTCGGACCCGTTCAGGCCCTGCTCCTCGTCGGTCCACCAGGCGAACCGGACGTGCTTGGTCATGGTCGGATTGGCCTGGGCCAGCGCCAGCGCGTTCTCCAGCAGCGCGCCCGAGCCGGAGGCGTTGTCGTTGATGCCCGGGCCCGCCGACACGCTGTCGAGGTGCGCGCCGAACATGATCACGTTGTCCGCGGGGCCGCCCGGCCAGTCCGCGATCAGGTTGTTGGACCGATAGGTGCAGGTGGTGCAGTCCTGTAGGGCGACCGTGTAGCCGGCCTGGGTCAGTTTGTCCTTGATGTAGTTGACCGACGCGGTGTAGCCGGCACTGCCCGCACGCCGGTGTCCGCCACTGTTGCTGGCGATCGTATTGAACTGGGTGAGGTGTGCCTGAATGTTGCTCACGCTGATGTCCGGGGGTGCCAGGACGGTGGCAGCGGGCGGGGCCTCGGCCGTGGCTGGTGTGACACCGAGCGCGGCCACGGCGAAACCGGCGACGAGGGCGAAAGTTGCCCCAGCCGCCAAGGATCTGCGGAACATGGGTGGTTCCTCCAAATGGGTGCAGGGAGAGAAACCGGCTCGATCGAGCGCCTGTCGCGCCCGCTCCGCAGCCCAGGGGAGTCGGACGACGGCCGGCAACGCGATCGATCGGGTGTAGCGACATTCGCATGTACGCATAGGACGAACAAGAGGGCGTCCTGTTTACGGGTACTCATTTATTCGTGACCGTTGTTCCTGACGAGAAATCGCGGCCCGTTTGGGAATTCCCAACTCCCTCAGTGCGCCCTACGGGCGGTGCGGAACGCGGGACTCGCCGGTGCAGGGCGCGGGACTCGCGCGGTCGGGGCAGTCGGGCGCGTCGGGGCGAAGAAAAAGCAAGCACGCATGCTTGATTTCGGTTGAGCCGTGTGCGACGGTGAACCTCGAGGCACCCCGACGAGGAGGCACCGTGGTCGCGCTGTCCGCCCTGCTCCAGGATCTCCACGACGAAAGTGCGGAGCTCGACGCACTGGTCGAGCCGCTCTCGGCGACTCAGTGGGCGGCCCCGACCCCGGCGGAAGGCTGGACGATCGCCCACCAGGTCGCCCACCTCGCCTGGACCGACGACCGCGCGATCCTCGCCGCCACCGATGAGGTCGGCTTCCAGCAGGAGATCCAGGAATTCGCCGCCTCCGGCGCGTTCGACAAGGTCGTGGACAACGCCGCCGACGACGGCGCGAAAGCCACACCGGACCGGCTACTCGAACGCTGGCGCACCGGCCGCCGGCAGCTCGCCGAGGCCCTGGCCGCGCTGCCGGAAGCGGCGACCGTGCCGTGGTACGGCCCGCCGATGCGCCCCGCGTCCATGGTCACCGCGCGAATCATGGAGACCTGGGCGCACAGTTTGGATGTCGCCGACGCGTTGGGTGTCACCAAACTGCCCACCAACAGGATCAAGCACGTCGCGCACATCGGCGTCCGCACTCGCGACTTCGCGTTCAACGTCCACGGACTGACTCCACCAGCCGAGCCGTTCCGCGTCGAGCTGACCGCACCGGACGGCGAGGTGTGGACCTGGGGCCCCGACGACGCCGCCGAGCGGGTCACCGGACCGGCGATCGACTTCTGCCATGTGGTCACCCAGCGCCGCAACCGCGCCGACACCGCGCTGGAAACCGTTGGGACACAGGCGAACCAGTGGCTGGATATCGCGCAGGCGTTTGCCGGCCCACCCGGGCCGGGACGGGAAGCGGGGCAGCACGCATGAGCGCCCCGATCCGCATCGGCAACGCGTCGGGCTTCTACGGCGACCGGTTCGAGGCCGTGCGGGAGATGCTCACCGGCGGCGAGTTGGACGTACTCACCGGCGACTACCTCGCCGAGGTGACCATGCTGATCCTCGGGCGCGACCGGCTGAAGGATCCGAGCCGCGGCTACGCCAAGACCTTCCTGCGCCAGATGGAGCAGAACCTGGCGCTGGCCAAGGCCAAGGGCGTCACCATTGTCGCCAACGCGGGTGGGCTCAACCCGGCTGGGCTCGCGGATGCCTTGCGGGACTTGGCGAAACGGCTCGACGTTGACGTGTCGATCGCGCACGTGGACGGCGACGACCTGTTGCCGCGCGCGGCCGAGCTGGGCCTCGGGTCGCCGGTCACCGCCAACGCCTACCTCGGCGCGTGGGGCATCGCCGAATGCCTACGGGCCGGCGCCGACATCGTGGTCACCGGCCGGGTGACCGACGCGTCGGTCGTGGTCGGCCCAGCCGCCGCGCACTTCGGCTGGGCTCGCGACGACTACGACAAGCTCGCCGGCGCCGTGGTCGCCGGGCACGTGATCGAGTGCGGCGCCCAGGCCACCGGCGGCAACTACGCGTTCTTCACCGAGCTGCCGGACCTGCGCCATCCGGGTTTCCCGATCGCGGAGATCAGCGCCGACGGCTCCAGCGTGATCACCAAGCACCCGGGCACCGGGGGAGCGGTGACCGAGGGAACCGTTACCGCGCAACTGGTCTACGAGATCACCGGCGCACGGTACGCCGGCCCGGACGTGACCGCCAGGTTCGACACGATCACCCTCACCGACCCCGGAGACGACCGGGTGGAGATCACCGGCGTGCGCGGCGAGCCGCCACCGCCGACGCTGAAGGTGTCGGTCAACGGGCTCGGCGGCTTCCGCAACGAGGTCGTGTTCGTGCTGACCGGGCTGGACATCGAGGAGAAGGCGCGGCTGGCGCACGACCAGATGTCCGCGGCGCTCGCGGCGAACGCGCCGAGCCAGATCTCCTGGACGCTGGCGCGCACCGACCACGCCGACTCCGGCACCGAGGAGACCGCCAGCGCACTGCTGCGGTGTGTGGTGAAGGACCCCGATCCGAAGGTCGTCGGACGCCCGTTCAGCAACGCCGCGGTCGAGATGGCGCTGGCCAGCTACCCGGGCTTCCATCTCACCGCGCCGCCTGGTGAGGCCAAGCCGTACGGCTCGTACCGCCCGGAATTCGTTGACGGTAAAGAGGTTCCGCACCTCGCGCACCTCGCCGACGGGTCCACTGTGGACATCCCACCGGCCGACGACACCCGCGAGTTGGCCGAGGTCGAGCAGCCGGACCTGCCCGCACCGGTGGACGGACCGGCCCGGCGAGTGCCGCTCGGCACGATCGCGGCGGCCCGCAGCGGCGACAAGGGCGGCAGCGCCAACGTCGGCGTGTGGGTGCGCACCGACGAGCAGTGGGCGTGGCTCGCGAACACCCTGACCGTGGAGCGGTTCCGCGAGCTGCTGCCGGAGACCGCCGACCTGCCGGTCACCCGACACGTGCTGCCGAACCTGCGCGCGCTGAACTTCGTGGTCGACGGCCTGCTTGGAGACGGCGTCGCCGCGCAGGCCCGGTTCGACCCGCAGGCCAAGGCGGTCGGGGAGTGGCTCCGCTCGCGGCACGTCGACATTCCGGAGGGCCTGCTGTGACCACTCCGTTCGAGACGGCCGAGCGCCGCCAGCTCCGCGAGACCGTGCGCGCGTTCATGGTCTCCGATGTGTTGCCGCATTTGGATTCCTGGGAGCGCGAGGGCGAACTGCCGCGCGAGCTGCACCGGCGTGCGGGTGACCTTGGCCTGCTCGGGGTGGCGTTCCCGGAGCCGGTCGGCGGCGGTGGCGGCGAGCTGATCGACGCGATGGTCGTGGTGGAGGAGATGCACTACGCCGGCGCGTCCGGCGGGCTGATCGCCTCGTTGCTGACCTGTGGCATCGCGGTGCCGCACATCGTGACCGCCGGCGACGAACGGCAGATCGACCGCTGGGTGCGGCCGACGCTCGCCGGTGAGCTGATCGGGGCGCTGGCGATCACCGAACCGGACGGCGGCTCCGACGTCGCGTCGATCCGCACCACGGCCAAGCGCGACGGCGACCACTACATCGTCAACGGCGCCAAGACCTACATCACCTCCGGCTGCCGCGCCGACTTCGTGACCACCGCGGTGCGCACCGGCGATCCGGGCGCGCACGGCATCTCGCTGCTCGTGGTGGAACGGGACACGCCGGGGTTCACCGTCACCCGCAAGCTGGAGAAGATGGGCTGGCTGTGCTCCGACACCGCCGAACTGTCCTATGTGGACTGCCGGGTGCCGGCCGTCAACCTGGTCGGCCAGGAGAACTCCGGGTTCGTCCAGATCGTCACACAATTCGTGGCCGAGCGGCTCACCCTCGCCGTGCAGGCCTACGCGGCGGCGCAGCGCGCGCTGGACGTGACCGTCGAATGGTGCCGGCTGCGCGAGACGTTCGGCCGGCCGCTGATCTCCCGGCAGACCGTCCAGCACACGCTCACCGAGATGGCGCGCCGAGTCGACGTGGCCCGCACGTACACGCGGGGCGTGGCGCTGCGGCACCTCGCCGGCGAAGACGTGATCGCGCAGGTGTGCTTCGCGAAGAACACCGCCGTCGAGGCCGGCGAATGGGTGGCGCACCAGGCGGTGCAACTGCACGGCGGGCTCGGCTACATGCGCGAGTCCGAGGTGGAGCGGCACTACCGGGACATGCGCATCCTCGGCATCGGCGGCGGCACCAACGAGATCATGACCGGCCTCGCGGCGAAACGGTTGGGGTACAAGTGACTCAGCTCAAGTCCACTGTGGACACAGGATCCGACGAGTTCGCGGCGAACCGGGACGCGATGCTCGGCAAGCTCACCGAGATCGAGGGCGAGCACGCCAAGGCGGTGGCCGGCGGCGGCGAGAAGTACGTGACCCGGCACCGCGATCGCGGCAAGCTGCTCGCCCGCGAACGGGTGGAATTGCTCGTCGACGAGGACTCGCCGTTCCTCGAGCTGTCCCCGCTGGCCGGATGGGGCTCGGACTACAAGGTCGGCGCGAGCATGGTCACCGGCATCGGCGTGGTCGAGGGCGTCGAGTGCGTGATCACCGCGAGCGACCCGACGGTCAAGGGCGGGTCGATGAACCCGTGGAGCGTGAAGAAGGGCTTCCGGGCCGCGGACATCGCCGCGCAGAACCGGCTCCCGTCGATCAACCTGGTCGAGTCCGGCGGCGCGGATCTCCCGACACAGAAGGAGATCTTCATCCCGGGCGGGCGCACGTTCCGCGACCTGACCCGCTCGTCGGCGGCCAAGATCCCGACCGTGGCGCTGGTGTTCGGCAACTCGACGGCGGGCGGCGCGTACCTGCCCGGCATGTCCGACTACGTGGTGATGGTCAAGGAGCGCGCGAAGGTGTTCCTCGGCGGGCCGCCGCTGGTGAAGATGGCCACTGGCGAGGAGTCCGACGACGAGTCCCTCGGCGGCGCGGAGATGCACGCCCGCACCTCCGGCCTCGCCGACTACCTCGCGGTGGACGAGAAGGACGCGATCCGGCTCGGGCGCAGCATCGTCAAGCGGCTCAACTGGCGCAAGCACGGGCCGGCGCCGGAGCTTTCCTACGACGAGCCCATGCACGATCCCGAGGACCTGCTCGGCATCGTGCCACCCGATTTGAAGACGCCCTTCGACCCGCGCGAGGTGATCGCCCGGGTTGTCGACGGCTCCGACTTCGACGAGTTCAAACCGTTGTACGGCAACAGTTTGGTGACCGGATGGGCCACCGTGCACGGCTATCCGGTCGGGATTCTGGCCAACGCGCGCGGTGTGCTGTTCAGCGAGGAGTCGCAGAAGGCGGCGCAGTTCATCCAGCTGGCCAACCAGACCGACACGCCGCTGATCTTCCTGCACAACACGACCGGCTACATGGTCGGCAAGGACTACGAGCAGGGCGGGATCATCAAGCACGGCGCGATGATGATCAACGCGGTGTCCAACTCGACGGTCCCGCACATCTCGATCCTGATGGGCGCCTCGTACGGCGCCGGTCACTACGGCATGTGCGGCCGCGCCTACGACCCCCGATTCCTGTTCGCCTGGCCCTCGGCGAAGTCCGCGGTCATGGGCCCGCAGCAGCTCGCCGGCGTGCTGTCGATCGTCGCGCGCGCGGCGGCGCAGAGCAGGGGACAGGACTACAGCGAAGAGAACGACAAGGCGATGCGCTCGATGGTGGAGAACCAGATCGAGGCGGAGTCGCTGCCGATGTTCCTGTCCGGGATGTTGTACGACGACGGGATCATCGATCCGCGCGACACCCGCACGGTGCTCGGCATGAGTCTATCGACTATCCACAATGGACCGATCAAAGGCGCGGACGGCTTCGGCGTCTTCCGGATGTGAGGTGTACCAATGGTTTTCTCCGAATCCGATGAGCGGATCGCACTCCGGTCGGCGGTCTTCGAGCTGGGCAGGAAGTACGGCCACGAGTACATGCGCCGGCAGGTGCGCAGCGGCGGCAAGACCAACGAGCTGTGGGACGAGGCCGGCAAGCTCGGCTACCTCGGCGTGAACGTGCCGGAGGAGTTCGGCGGCGGGGGCGGCGGCATCGGCGATCTCGCCGCGGTGTGCGAGGAGTTGAGCGCGGCCGGCTGCGGGCTGTTGCTGATGGTCGTGTCGCCGGCGATCTGCTCCACGATCATCGCCCGGTACGGCACCGGCGAGCAGAAGCGGCAGTGGCTGCCCGGGTTCGCCCAGGGGACCACCCGCATGGCGTTCGGGATCACCGAGCCGGACGCCGGGTCCAACGCGCACAAGATCACCACCACGGCCCGCCGGGACGGCGACGGCTGGCTGCTGTCCGGCCGCAAGGTGTTCATCTCCGGCGTGGACGAGGCGGACGCCGTGATGATCGTCGGGCGCATCAGAGACGAACACAGCCGCGAAGGCCGATTGAAGCCGGCGCTGTTCATCGTGCCGACCAACGCGGAAGGCTTTACCTACCAAGAGATCGAGATGGACATCGCGTCGCCGGACAAGCAGTTCCTGCTGTTCCTGGACGACGTGTCGCTGCCGGCCGACGCGCTGGTCGGGTCCGAGGACGCGGCGCTGCTGCAACTGTTCGCCGGGCTCAACCCGGAGCGGATCATGGCGGCCTCGTTCGCGATCGGCACCGGGCGCTACGCCCTGGACAAGGCGGTCGAGTACGCCAAGACCCGCACGGTGTGGAAGGAGCCGATCGGCGCGCACCAGGGCATCGCGCACCCGCTCGCCGACGCCAAGATCAGCCTGGAGCTGGCCAAGGTCATGACGCAGAAGGCGGCCGCGCTGTACGACGCGGGCGACGACATGGGTGCCGGCGAGGCGGCCAACATGGCGAAGTACGCGGCGGCCGAGGCGTCGATCAAGGCGGTGGACGTCGCGGTGCAGACGCACGGCGGCAACGGGCTCGCCAGCGAGTATGGGCTGGGCTCGCTGATCGCGGCGTCCCGGATCAGCCGGATCGCGCCGGTGAGCCGTGAGATGATCCTGAACTTCGTCGCCCAGAACTCACTGGGATTGCCGAAGTCCTACTAGGAGAAGGAATGCGGGTCACCGAAGACGGTTCACGCGCGCCGCAGCAGGACCGCAGCCGGGCCACCCGGCAGCGGCTGCTGGAGGCCGCCGTGGACTGTCTGGCCGAGGTCGGCTGGACGGGCAGCACGGTGGCGGTCGTGGCCGAGCGGGCGGGTGTGTCCCGAGGGGCGGCGCAGCACCATTTCCCGACCCGCGAGGATCTGTTCACCGCGGCGATCCCGTACGTGACCGAGCAGCGGATCGCCGGGCTCGCCGAGCGGCTGGGCACACTGCCGGCCGGCCGGGCGCGTACGGCGGCCGTGGTCGACATGATCGGCGCCATGTTCACCGGCAAGCTGTTCCGGGCCGCGCTGCAGCTCTGGGTGGCGGCGTCGTCCGACGAGCAACTGCGCGCGCAGATCGTGCCGTTGGAGGCACAGCTCGGCCGCGAGTGCCACCGGCTGGTGGTGGACGCGCTCGGCGCTGACGAGTCGGTGCCCGGGGTGCGCGAGTCGATCCAGGCGACGCTGGACATGGCGCGCGGCTTCGGTCTGGCCAACCTGCTGACCGACGACTCGAAGCGCCGGGCCCGGGTGCTCAGCGTCTGGGCCGACGCGCTGGATCGCGCGCTCGCGGGTTAGGCGACTCGGCGGCCGGTCGTGGTCGTGATGTGCTCGGGAAGCGCGTCGTGACGATCACCGGTGCTCGGGGTTCCGGTCGGTTCGACCACCATGATCGTCGCACCGTCCACTGAGGACGGTTTGTGCTCGATTCCGCGTGGCACCACGAAGACCGACCCTCGGGGGAGTGTCACGTGGCGTTCGCCGTGCTCGTCGCGCACCCCGATGCGCAGCTCGCCGTCCAGGACGAGGAAGAACTCGTCGGTGTCGTCGTGCGTGTGCCAGACGAACTCGCCGGCCACCTTGGCGACCCGGACGTCGTAGTCGTTGATCCGGGTGAGGATGCGCGGGCTCCACAGGTCGGTGAAAGTGGCCAGGACGGATTCGATGGCGATGGGTTCGTTGCTCACGTTTTCATCGTGGTGCGGGCGGCGGCTCGACGGGAGTGCTAGAAATCGCGTATGTCGCGTGGATCCTCGCATCGGGTGGCGGTGATCGTCGACGAGGGCTCGAACCCGTTCGAGCTGGGCGTCGCCACCGAGCTGTTCGGGTTGCGACGGCCGGAACTGGACCGGCCGTGGTACGAGTTCTCCTTGTGTGCCGCCGAAAAGTCGGTGCGGATGCACGGCGGACTGTTCGCGCTGTCCGAGGTGGCCTCGCTGGACGCGGTGAAGGACGCCGACACCGTGATCGTGCCGAACCGGCCGGACCCGGAGGTGGATCCGTCGCCGAAGGTGGTCGCGGCCGTTCGGCGAGCGGCCGCGCGGGGTGGGCGGCTGGTGAGCTTCTGCACCGGTGCGTTCACCCTGGCGGAATCGGGCGTGCTGGACGGGCGCCGGGCCACGACGCACTGGCGGTGGGCCGAGCGCTTCGCCGTCCGCTATCCGGCGGTGCGCCTGGAGCCGGACGTGCTCTACGTCGACGACGGTGACGTGCTCACCTCGGCGGGCAGCGCGGCCGCGTTGGACCTCGGCCTGCACCTGATTCGCCGCGACCACGGCGCCGAGATCGCGAACGCGGTCAGCCGCCGCCTGGTGTTCGCCGCGCATCGCGACGGCGGGCAGCGTCAGTTCGTCGAGCGACCGGTCGCCGTCGTCCCGGACACCTCGCTGGCGCCCGTACTCGCCTGGGCGCAACGGAATCTGAGCCGGCCGGTCACCGTGGTCGACCTGGCCAGGCATGCCGCCGTGAGCGCGGCGACGCTGCATCGCCGATTCCAGACCGAGCTGGGAACCACGCCGTTGGCCTGGCTCACCGCCGAGCGCGTGGCGCTGGCCTGCCGGTTGATCGAACGGGGCGAGTTGCGGCTGGACCGTGTCGCCCAGGAGAGCGGATTGGGCACGACGTCCAACCTCCGAGTCCAGATGCGCAGGCGAACCGGGCTGACGCCGACCGCCTACCGCCGCCGGTTCGCCGAGCCGCTCGCTTGACGCTTGACAAATTGAGCGAGCGCTCATTAAATAACCACATGGACGAAGCACCGACCGTCAGGCGGCGAGGCCGGCCACCCAAGAGCGAGGGCCGGGCAACCCGGGAAATGCTGCTGGACGCGGCGCTCGAACTGTTCGCCCGCCAGGGTTTCGCGGCCACCACGGTTCGCCAGCTCGCCGCTCAGGTCGGTGTCCGGGACAGCGCGATCTACGGCCATTTCTCCGGCAAGCAGGAGATCTACGACGCGCTGTTCGCCGAGGCGGGCCCGGCGTCGTTCGAGTTCCTGCGGATCGACGTGGACGCGCTGATCGCCGCCGGGCCGCGTGCGGCGGTGCCGGACCTGGTGTCGCGGGTGATGGCGAGCTGGTGCAGTCCCCGGTCCCGGCGGTTCACCAGCGTGCTGCTGCGCGACGGGAGCGGGGCCGGCGGGTTGCGCGGCCTGTCCGCCGCCATCGAGGAGGCCAGGGACCGCCTGCAGGAGCCGTTCCTGCGCTGGCAGGACACCGGCCAAGTCCGGAGCGATCTGCCCGCCCGGCAACTGGTGTGGGAATTGTTCGCGCCGCTGCAGGTGCCGCGAATGCTGCATTTGCACGCCGATGCCACCGACGACGACCTGGCCACCGCCCGGCGCCTGGTCGACGACCACGTGCGGTTCTTCCTGAGCTGCGCGCTACCGACGGAGAGGAGCGAGTGATGTACGGACACATTCCGGTCGTTCACGAAATGAGCGAACGGCCGCCCGAATTCGTGGCACCGAATCTCAGCCCGGCCGGTCTGCGGCTGGCACCTCAGGAATTGGGGGAGGGCGTCTATGCCTTGATGGCCAACGAGGTGCCCAAGGACAACAACGGGCTCATCGTCGGCGAGAAGGCGGCACTGGTGGTCGATTCCGGGATCAGCCCGGACGTCGGCCGGTACATCCAGGAAGTGGCGGCGGGCCTGACCGGCAAGCCGATCCAGTTCTTGGCCAACACCACCTACCACGGCGACCACACGTTCGGTAACACCGCTTTCGGCGACGAGGTCACCGTGTTCTCCTCGCGGGTCAACAAGGCCGCGATGACCGACCTCACCGCGGAGAAGCGGATGCGGGCGGAGAGCATGTACGGCGACGATTCCTTGGACCAGGTGCACACCTGGCGCAAACCGGACGTGGTGTTCGATCGGTTCTGCGAGATCGATCTCGGCGGCCGGATCGTCCACCTGTGGCATCTCGGCCCCGGCAACGGTTCCGGCGACACGCTCGTGCACGTGCCCGACGCCAAGGTCACCTTCACCGGCAACTTCGTCCTGCCAGCCGGTGTCACGCCGATGATGCTGATCGGCGACCCGCTCGGCTACGCCCGAAGCCTGCGCACGATGCGAACGCTGCTCGACACGGACACCATCGTGCCGGGACACGGCTTTCTCGGCCCCGCCGAGCCGGGCATCACGGCGTGGATCTCCTACCTCGAACACCTCGCCGCCGCCGTGCACCGAGGCCGGGAGGCGAACGTGCCGGTCGAGGTGCTCTACGACGAGCTGCCCATGTGGGGAATCGAGCCGCCGGCCGCCGCGCCCGAACGGTTCCACGCTCTGGTGCGCTCGCTGCACCGGCTGAACATTCTGCTCACCTACCGCTGGCTCGACGGCGTGCGCACCACGGCGGCCTGATGGACACCCGGGTCATCGGGTCAGGCCCGCACCGGGTCCTGGTGTTGCACGACTGGCTCGTGCCCACCGACGCGTGGGGTTCGTTCCTGGACTACCTCGACGGGGTCCGGTTCACCTACGCGCTGCTGGACGCCCGAGGCTACGGGCGCCGGCGTGACGTGGCGGGGGAGTACACCATGCCGGAGTTGGCCGGCGACGTCATCGCGCTCGCCGACCAACTCGGCTGGGACGAGTTCTCGCTGATCGGGCATTCCATGGGAGGCAAGGCGATCCAACGCGTCATGGCCGACGCGCCGACACGGGTGCGCAACCTCGTCGCGATCACGCCAACGCCGGCCGGGCGGGTGCTGCTCACTGACCAGAAGCAGGCGACGTTCGCTTCCGCGGCGCACTCGGCCGACGCCCGCCGCGAGCTGCTGGACTTCTCGACTGGGAACAGATGCAGCCGTGCGTGGTTGCGTCACATGGTCACAGCATCTGAGAACGGTTCCACAACAGAGGCCTTCGCCGCGTACCCGAAATCGTTCCTGCACAACGACTTCACCGCCGACGTCACCGGCAACCCGACACCCGTCAAGGTCATCGCGGGCGAGCACGACCTGGCCATTCCGGAACAAGCGATACGGAACGCCTGGTCGGCGTGCTACCCGAACCTGGAGATCGAGGTACTCGCCAACGCCGGCCACTATCCGATGCACGAGACACCGGTCGCGCTCGCCGCCGCCATCGAGAACTTCCTCAACCGGTGGTGGTCGCCGTGAACTCGACCAGCGTTCGGTCCACGGCGACCGGGGTCTTCGACACGGCCGTGAGGCCGAACGGGCGGGCCATTTCGTTCAGCTCCTCGATGGTTCGCTCACCACCGCCGAAGAACACCAGCATGCAGAGGTCGTACATAGTGTTGACGTCGTGCTCGCGCAGCATTTCGATCACGAGTACCCGACCGTGCTCGCCCGCCGCCTCGGCACATCGGGACAGGATCACGCGGGCGTGCTCGTCGTCCCAGTCGTGCAGGATGTCGCAGAGCAGGTAAGCGGCAGCACCTCGAGGCAGTGGATCGAAGAAGCTCCCGGCGACGGTCGTGACACGGTGGTCGAGACCGGCCGCCGCGAACGCCTCCGCGGCGCGGGTGACGGTGGGCTCCAGATCCACCACTTGCCCGGTCACCGTCGGGTGCTCCTCGACGATCGCGCGCAGAACGGTGCCCACTCCGCCGCCGACGTCCACGATGGTGCCGAAGCGGCTCCAGTCGAACCGCCTCGCCATCTCCGGCGCCCGGACGTCGAACCGCCGCTCCATCCGGGCGTCGAACGACTGGCGCAGGGCCGGCCGGTCGGCGAGGTCCGCCCAGAAGTCACGGCCGTACCGGCGCGGGTACGCGGCGGTCGAGGTCTTCACCACGTCGAGCAGGTCGACGAACGCCAGTGTGGCTCGCCCGATGGCGGAGTCGATGTCGAGCTGATCGAGAAGGTGGGTGTCGTGGTCGGCGCGCAGCGGACCGGCGAGCGCGGTCAGGCCGTACCGGTCCTCGACGAACTCGAGCACGCCGATCGTGACGAGGTGGTCGAGGACTCGCGTCAACGCCATCGGTGCCGTCGCGGTGGCTTCGGCGAGTTGCGCCGCGGTGGCACCGGTGTCGCCGATCAGGTCGGCCAGGCGCAGTGTCGCGGCGACTCGAATCGACATCGGCGTCGCCAAGCTCGCCATCTCCCACAGCGTCTCGGTCGGCGAACTGTGTCGATCAACCATGGACCGAGGCTAGCCGCGAAATGAGAGCGGCGGAACCCGTTGCGGTACAACGGGTTCCGCCGCACTACCTCCCCTTACAGCGGCTGCTCCAGCACGTACTGCTTGCGCAGTCCCTCGCCGCAGTCCACCTCGACGGTGCGGCGGGCGACCAGCGTGCCGTCACCGTTCTGCAGCGAGTAGCCGACCTCCGTGGTCTCCGGGACCACGGTCACATTGGTCGGCACCCGACCACTGGCCGACAGCCGGCGCAGCAGCCGTTGCTGCTGCTGGTCCAGCACCTCGTCCACCGACGACGCAGAGGACCGCGCACTGGACGCGGAACCCGACGGGTCCGGCGGCACGGACGCCGACCGGTCGAGCACGTCCTCGACCCTGCGGCTGGCGTCCACGATGCGGGTCACCGTGCCGGTGCCGTCCACGCTCACCCGGACCTCGCCGACGCCCGGCGTGACGACCGGAACGCCGTCGATCACCTGGGTCAGCACCACGGTGGTCTCCTGACGACGCGGGTCGACCGTCTCCTCGCGGCTCGCGCCGGCGTTGTACGCGTGGCGCACCTTGTCCGCGATGAGATCGACGTTCTCCGCCAGTCCGAACGATTCCACGGCCTGCTGGGCGAGCCGCACCGCTTCCTCGGCGTCCGGCGCGTCCCGGCCGCCGCCGTCCGGCCTGGCGAACCTGATCTCCCGGGTGCCGTCGGCGGTGACCGACAGCGTCGGGCCGTCCCCGCCGGAGCGGAGCACGATGCCCTGCGAACCCGCCGGCATCTCGGCGCGCTCCTCGCTCGACACGCCGAACTGTTGTGCCAGTTGGGAAAGCCGGTCGGTGGACAGGTCCGGTGCGAGGAACCGAACGCTGGTCACGGCGTCCGGCAGCGTCTCCAACGGCGCGGAGATCTGCTTGGCCGCGTCGTACCAACGCCACCACCACCAGGCCTTGCTCGGCCTGCCGTCGAAGAAAGCGCGCTCGTTGAAGCACCGGTCCTGCGCCTCGGCCTGAGTGGCACCGAATCCGACGGCGGACGGCGCCTGCTTGGTGTAAATGCGCCACGACGCGTCCAGCCACGCGTCGCTGAACGAGTGGTCCGCGCCCTTGTTCCATTCCTGGAAGAAGAACTTCCCGTAGTTCGGGCTGTCGATGCTGATCGTTTCGAAACCGAACAGCATGCGCAGTCCGAGATTCGAGTTGTACCAAGTGCGAATCGGACTGTGGCCGGCGTGCACCCGCAGCGAAAGGCACGTGGAGAAGAACACGTACCGCGCCATCTCGTTGCCGAGCCGCATGTCGTTGGAGCTGGCCCAGGCCGTTCCGCCCCAGGTCGCACCCATGGGAATCCAGAAGACGCCGTTGCCGTCCATGTCGCCGTGGCCGGAGTGGTAGACCACTCGCGCCGCGTCGAATCCGTAGTCGTCCTGCCAGTTGTCGTATGTCTCGCCGTAGATCCAGGCCTGGACGTTTCCGTCCTTGTACCAGAAGTTCGGCGTGTTGAACTGTTTGACGTAATCGTGGAAACCCAGAGCGTCTTCATGCGTGGCACCCAGGTCGCTGATTCCCGCTGGGAAATCCTCGATCGAACAGAAGCCGTACATGTCCTGCTTGACGCCCTTGGTTTCCTCCCGCGTCGCCTTGCCGGGCGCGAACGGGTTAGCCGCACCGATCACGCTCAACCCGGCGGTAGCCGTCTCCGCCGCGGTCGCGGTGTCGGGCTTCAGTAAAGCCATGGTCCCTCCTCCTGCAGCTGCGCGTGGGTGGCCCCACGCTTAGGAGGAGGGCGCGGCGTTACCGGAGATACACCCTGACTAGGGATTCTCCGGAGCGAAGCTCGAGTACGTGATGCCGCTGCGGAACGCCTGGACGTCCAGCCGCCGCAACGTCGGGACCTCGAACCCGTCGGGGAACAGCCGCCGGCCACGCCCCTGCACGACGGGGAAGGTGTACAGGCGGTACTCGTCGACCAGACCCGCCTCGATCAGCGTGTGGCACAGCGTGATGCTGCCGGTGACCACGATGTCGCGACCCGGCTGTTCCTTCAGCGCGCGAACCTCGGCCACCGGATCACCGGACAGCACGGTCGTGTTCTGCCACGCCGGATCGGTGATCGTCGACGAGACGACGTACTTGTGCACGTCGTTGAGGTAGGCCGACACACCCGTGGTGTCCTCATCGATCACAGTCGGCCAGTAGCCGCGCAGGTCCTCGAAGGTCTGCCGGCCGGCGAGGAACGCGTCCGCCGCGCCCATGTGCCGGTGCTGCACCTCCAGCAGATCGGACATGTCGACATCGCCGCCCTGCGCGGCGAACCAGTCGCCGAGCATCTCGATCGAACCGTCGAGCGTGATGTTCTGGGTGATCGCGAGCGTGCGCATGTGGTCCTCCTTCTGGTCGTCACCCGTACCGACTCGCGCGGCGGCGAGAACTCATCACACCCGGCTCAGGAAATGGTCCAGCACCTCGACGCCGAACCGCAGCCCGTCGACCGGCACCCGCTCGTCCACGCCGTGTGCCATCGCCCGGTAGTCGAACCCGACCGGGAGCCGCAGCGGCGCGAACCCGTAGCACTGGATCCCGAGTCGGGAGAACGCCTTCGCGTCGGTGCCGCCACCGAGGCAGTACGGCACCACGATCGCCTCGGAATCGTTGGCGCGCAACGCATCCGCCATCGCGTCGAACCACGGCGAATCGATCGGCGCGTGCACGGCGGGGGAGCGGTGCAGGAACTCGCGGGTGATCTTCGGCCCGAGCAGTGAGTCCACTGTGGACAGGAACTCGTCCTCGCTGCCGGGCAGCGTGCGGCCGTCCACGTGCGCGTGCGCGACGCTCGGGATCACGTTCACCCGATTGCCCGCGGACAGCACGGTCGGGGTGGTGCTGCTGCGCACCGTGGACTCGACGATCTTCGCCGCCGGGCCGAGCCGCGCCAGTGTTCCGTCCACATCGGACAGATCCACCTCGACGCCCAGTGCCGCGCCGGCGCGCTCCAGGAACGCCTGCGTGGCGGAGAACAGCCGCACCGGCCAGTCGTGCGCGGCCAGCCGGGACAACGCGTCGACCAGGGTGCGCACGGCGTTGTCGTCGTTGCGACGGGAGGCGTGGCCGGCCCGTCCGGTCGCGGTCAGCCGCAGCGACGACGTGCCGCGCTCCGCGGTCCCGACGGGGTAGAGGCGCACGGGCTCGCCGGACGCCGAGGTGGCGTGGTAGCTGTACCCGCCGGACTCGCTGATCGCCGCCGCGCAACCGTCGAACAGCTCCGGGTGCTCCTCGGCCAGCCACGCTGCGCCGTAGTGCCCGCCGGTCTCCTCGTCGGCGACGAACGCCAGCACGATGTCGCGGCGCGGCCGCCGACCGTCCAGCGCCCAGCGGCGCAGCACGGCGAGCAGCATCGCGCACATGTCCTTCATGTCCACCGCGCCACGCCCCCACACGTAGCCGTCCGCGATCTCACCGGCGAACGGCGACACCGACCACAGCTCCGGGTCGGCCGGCACGACGTCCAGGTGCGCGTGCACGAGCAACGGGTCCAGCGTCGGGTCGCTGCCCGGCACTCGCGCCACGACATTGGTGCGCCCCGGCTCGCGTTCGTAGGACCGCGGGGCGAGCCCGGCGGCGGTCAGGTGATCGGTGACGAACTCCGCCGCCGCCGCTTCTCCGCGCGCCTCGCCGACGGCGAAGTTGGTGGTGTCGAAGCGGATCAGCTCCGCGAGCAACTGCTCGACCGACTCAGCCATATTCCTCGACCACCGCCCCGCCCGCGATCGCCGTCACGATCTTGAACGCCTTCATCGCCTCGGTCATCGACTCCGCGTCGAACCCGATCCTGCGCGTGTCGACCAGTTCCACGGTGGGGATCACCGCGGCGGCGTGCGCCAGATGGGTGGCGTCGAACTCGACCTCGATCCGGTGCGGCGCGACGGATTTCGCCACCCGGCCGGCGATGGCCATGGCTGCCTTCGACGCGTCGGCGATCTGCTTGGCGGTGACCGAGGGCGGTGCGCAGATCGCCGCGTACCGGCTCACGCATTCCTTCACGGCGACCCGCTCGGCGGTCGGCGCGTACTCGGTGGCGTCGGCGCAGGTGCGGTCGTCGCCGGTCACCACGAGTACCGGGACACCGTGCTCGGCGGCCAGCGCCGCGTTGAGCCGTCCTTCGCTGGCCGGCACGCCGTCCAGGAACACACCGGTGATCGAGTTCTCCAGATAGGTGTGGGCGAGCACGCCGTCCTCGCCGGCGCCCGCGTGATATCCGAGAAGCACCACACCGTCCACTTCGGACTCGATACCCTGCATCATGGACAACGGCTTGTGGCGCCCGGTCAGCATCCGTGCGCGCGGGTCGAGCTGCTCGAGCAGCAGGTTCCGTTGCGACGAATGCGCTTCGTTCACCAGTACGCCGGTCGCCCCGCCATCGAACAGCCCGGCGACGCACGCGTTCACGTCGCCGGTGAAGATCGGGCGGAACCGATGCCACTGCTCCGTTCCGGGAATGACGTCGGACGCGTGGGTGACGCCGGTGGCGCCTTCCATGTCCGCAGAGATCAGGATTCGCACACCGCTAACGTTACGGCTTGGCATGATCTGTCGACAGTCGTTGACACTCCCCACTGGCAAATGGTTATTTCTTGGCACCTTCGAGGCTGGAAGAGGTGGTGCGCGTGGTCGCCACGGGTAAACAGGGACGCAAGCGGAGTCGGAGAGGCCCCGCGATCGGCGTGGTCGCCGCGGCGCTGGGCATGGCGATGCTGCCCGCTGTGGCGGTGCCTGACGTGGCGCCGGTCGCGAAGGCCGAGCAGCCGCAGGGCAAGGTCCTGCGTGTCGCGGTCACGCAGGACATCAAGAAGCTGAACCCGTTCCAGGGGACCTCGCTGGTGGACACTCAGGTCGGCCGGCTCATGTACGAGTTCCTGGTCATCCCGAACGCCACCGATTCCACGCCGGAGGGTGCTCTCGCGGAGAGCTGGACGCCGTCGCAGGACGGCAAGACGTGGACGTTCAAGATGCGCAAGGGCGTCCAGTGGTCCGACGGGCAGCCGATCACCGCCAAGGACGTCGAGTTCACCTACAACCAGATCATGACCAACCCGGGGGCCAAGGACGCCAACGAGGTCGCGGTGGCCAGCTTCGAGTCGGTGAAGGCGACCGACCCGGAGACCGTGGAGATCAGGACCAAGTTCGTCAACGTCGCGGTGATCGGCAGCGTCGGCGAGATCCCGATCGTCCCGGAGCACGTGTGGCGGGACAAGGTCGCCGGGATCAAGGACTTCAAGAACGAGCAGACGCCCGTCGTCGGCAGCGGGCCGTACGTGCTGTCCGGCGTCGAGTCGGGTCGCTCGGTCACCCTCAAGGCCAACGACAAGTTCTGGCGCGGCCGGCCCAAGGTCGACACGCTGCAGATGGTCAAGTACGAGAACACCGAGGCGGCCAGCCAGGCGCTGATCAAGGGCGACGCCGACCTGGTGTACAACCTGACGCCGGCCCAGTACCGCACGCTGGAGAAGACCTCGGGAATCAAGGCCAGCGCCGGCCGCAACCGCCGGTTCACCGAGATCATCATGCACACCGGCGCCAAGAAGGCGGACGGCAGCACCTGGGGCACCGGCAACCCGGTGCTCGCCGACGTCGAGTTCCGCAAGGCGCTCGACCACGCGGTGAACCGCAAGACGCTGATCGAGAAGGTCTTCGGCGGATACGCGGAGGAGGCCACGCAGCTCATCCCGCCGGTGTACCCGGACTGGACGTTCAAGCTGTCCGACGACAAGAAGCGCAACTTCGACATCGGCAAGGCGAACTCGATCCTGGACGCGGCCGGTTACCGCAAGGGTGACGGCGGGGCGCGGCTGGACAAGCAGGGCAAGCCGATCACGCTACGGCTGCTGAGCCGCAACGACCGCGCCGAGCAGGCGCAGATGGCCGAGTACGTCAAGGAGTGGTTCGGTCAGCTCGGCGTCACCGTCGACCACAAGAGCATCGCGTCCAGCCAGCTCAACGACGACACCACGTCGGGCAACTTCGACCTGTCGTTCTCCGGCTGGAGCGTCGGGCCCGACCCGGACAACATGCTGGGTCAGCAGCTCTGCAAGCTGGTCGGCACGGAGTTGGGTGACACCAACATCTGCAACCCCGAGTACGACCGGCTCTTCGCGCAGCAGCAGGCGGAGTTGAACAAGGACAAGCGCAAGGAGACCGTCCAGCGGATGCAGCAGATGCTGTACGACAACGTGTCCGCGATCATGCTCAGCTACGACAAACTCCTCGAGGCGTACCGGTCCGACCGGTTCACCACGTTCGTGACGCAGCCGCAGAACGGCGGCATCATCAACAACCAGAGCGGTTACTGGGGCTACTACGGCGCCACGCCGGTGGGCGAGACCCCGCCGGCTGGTGCGCCGAAGGCGGCTGAGCAGACGAACTCCGACAGCGACAGCTCGGGGCTGGGCACCGGCGGCTGGGCGGCGATCATCATCGGCGCCGTCGTGGTGCTCGGTGGTCTCGGCCTGCTGGGCGCTCGGCGCAAGCGCGTCTCAGCGGACGACAGGGAGTAGGGCTTGGCGGACATACCGGCCACGACCGAGCCGGCCGCGGAGGCATTCGGAGGGCGTCGGGCACGAGGTGGCGGGCAGAGCACCGTCCGCTACCTCGCCACCAAGCTCGGTGGCGGCGCGATCAGTCTCGCGCTCGTCGCCGTGCTCGGCTTCTTCCTATTCCGCGCCATGCCCGGAAACCCGGTGCGCTCCGTGATCGAGGGACGCGGGTCCGCTTCCTACGAGGAGATCAAGCGGATCAAGGCCGAGTGGAAGATGGACGAGCCGCTGTGGACCCAGTTCGTCGACTACATGGGCGACCTGCTGCGCGGTGATCTCGGCACCTCGATCAAGTACCGCGCGCCGGTCGCCGAGCTGATCGGCGAGCGGTTCTGGTGGACGATCCTGTTGACCGGCACCGCATTGCTGCTCGCCGTGGCGCTCGGCCTGTTGCTGGGCTCGCGGGCGGCGTGGCGGCACGGCAGCCGGTTCGACCGCTGGTCCACCGGCACCGCGCTGGTGCTCTGGTCGGTGCCGACGTTCTGGCTCGGCCTGATCATGCTCGTGGTGTTCTCGGTCGGGCTCGACCTGTTCCCGACGGCGGGCATGACCACACCGGGCGGCGTGTCCGGCGGCTGGTTCGCCGAACTCCTGGACGTGTTGCACCACCTGGCCCTGCCGGCGATCACGATGACCGCGGTGATCTACGCGCAGTACCTGATGGTGATGCGCTCCTCGCTGCTGGAGGAGATGAACGCGGACTACCTGACCACCGCGCGCGCCAAGGGCCTGCGGGACAACCTGGTGCGCCGCCGGCACGCGGTGCCCAACGCGCTGCTGCCCACGATCACGATCATCTTCCTGCACATGGGGCTGGTCGTGTCCGGCGCGGTGACCGTGGAGAAGGTGTTCTCCTGGCAGGGGCTCGGGCTGCTCACCTACGAGGCGATCGGTGTGCCGGACTACCCGCTGCTGCAGGGCACGCTGATCGTACTGGCGGCCGCGGTGATCGTGATGAATCTGCTCGCCGACGTGATCTATCGGTTCGTCGATCCCCGGGTGAGGTCGGCATGACGACAAACCAGAGTCCCCGAAACAGTCCCAGAGCCGTCGCCTGGACGCGGCGGCGTGCCGCGCTCGGCAAGGTGTGGCGGGAGTTCGCGGCCAACAAGTCCGGCCTGTTCGGCCTCGCCGCGCTGGTGGTGATCGTTCTGGTGGCGGTGACCGTGCCGCTGTGGCTGGACCGGGAGGTCCTGTCGGTCACCAGGGCCACCGGCGAGATCCTGGCCCCGCCGGCCGGCGACTTCTGGCTGGGCACCGACCACGCCGGGCGCTCGGTACTGGCGCTGACCTTGTGGGGCGCGCGGATCTCGTTGCTGGTCGGCATTTCCGCGGCGATCCTGTCGGTCGCGATCGGCACCATCGTCGGCATGCTCAGCGCGCACTTCCGCGGCTGGACCGCCGCCGTGCTGATGCGGGTGACCGACTTCTTCCTGGTGCTGCCGGCGCTGGTGCTGGCGATCGTGTTGTCCACCATGCTCGAACGGGGCGTCGGCACGATCATCCTCGCGATCGGCGTGACCTCGTGGCCGTCCACCGCGCGACTGGTGCGCGCGCAGACGCTGACCATCGAGACCCGCCCGTACATCGAGCGGGCGCACGCACTCGGTGGCGGTCACATGCACGTGCTCAGCAAGCACGTGCTGCCCGCCGTGCTGCCGCTGGTGCTGGCGAACACCACGCTCGCCGTGGGCAGCGCGATCATCTCCGAGTCGACGCTGGCGTTCCTCGGACTGGGTGACGCGAGCACCGTGTCGTGGGGCGGGATGCTCAAGTCCGCGCTGGACACCGGCGCGGTGACCGCGGGCGCGTGGTGGTACCTGCTGCCGCCCGGATTCGCGATCGTGCTGATCGTCCTCGCGTTCACGCTGTGCGGCCGCGCGTTGGAGACAGTGTTGAACCCGAACCTGCGAGAGCGCTGATGAGCCAACCACTGCTGGAGTTCCGCGACGTCTCGGTGCACTACCGGGCCCGGGCCGCCGACACCACCGCCGAGGAGATCCACGCCGTGCGCGGGGTGAGCCTGTCGTTGGCGGCGGGGGAGAAGCTCGGACTGGCCGGCGAGTCGGGGTGCGGAAAGTCGACCCTGGCGATGTCGGTGCTGCGCCTGCTGCCGAAGTCGGCGCGGCTCGAGGGCGAGATCCTGCTGGACGGCGAGGACATCTCCACGATGAGCTGGGGGCGGCTGCGCGCGGTGCGCTGGGCGGCCGGCTCGGTGGTGTTCCAGGGTGCGATGAACGCGCTGAACCCGGTGCACCGCATCGGCGACCAGATCGCCGAGCCGATCAGGCTGCACGGATCGCTCGGCTCGTCGCCGTCCACGTCGGCGGTCGATCGCAGGGTCGCCGAGTTGCTCGAACAGGTGGAGCTGCCGGTCGAGCGGGCGCGGGCGTACCCGCACGAGCTGTCCGGCGGGCAGAAGCAGCGCGTCATGATCGCGATGGCGCTGGCCTGCGAGCCGAAGCTGATCATCGCCGACGAGCCGACGACGGCGCTGGACGTGGTGGTGCAGGCTCAGGTTCTCGACCTGATGACTCGGCTGGTCGAGGAGCGTGGGATCGGTCTGGTGATGATCAGCCACGACCTCGCGGTGCTGGCGTCGACGTGTGAGCGGCTGGCCGTGATGTACCAGGGCGAGTTGGTCGAGCAGGGTGAGTCGGCCGCGGTGATCGCTCGTCCGGAACACGCGCATACCAAGGCGCTGGCGGCGGCGTTTCCGACCGTGGGCGATCCGGTGTATCGGTACGCGCCGGCGACGTCGAGTCCGCTCGGGCTGCCGGAGGCACCGTCCACTTCGGACGATGAGCCGGCGGAACCGTTGCTGCGCACGGAGGATCTTCGTGTGACGTTCGGTGGGACGCACGCTGTCGCCGGAGTCGATCTGTCGGTGGCGCCGGGGGAGATCGTGGCGCTGGTGGGGCAGTCGGGGTCGGGGAAGACGACGCTCGCGCGGGCGGTGTTGGGGTTGCAGCGGCCGACGTCCGGCTCCGTGTACTTCGAAGGGGAGCGGGTGCCCCGGTCGGCTTCGGGGTTGAAGGCGTATCGGCGGCAGGTGCAGTTGGTGTTGCAGGATCCGACGAGTGCGCTGAATCCGCGGCACTCGGTTTACGAAGCGGTGGCTGAGGGGCTGCGGATTCACAAGGTGCCGGGGGATGAGCGGGAGCACGTGGCGGCGGCGCTGGAGGCGGCGGAGTTGCGGCCGGCTGATCGATACATGTCGGTGTTGCCGCACGAGTTGTCGGGTGGGCAGCGGCAGCGGGTGGTGATCGCCGGGGCGTTGGCTTTGGAGCCTCGGTTGTTGGTGGCGGATGAGCCGGTGGCGTCGCTGGATGCTTCGGTGCGGGGGGAGATTCTGGCGTTGCTGTTGCGGTTGCGGGCGAGGTTGGGGTTGGCCGCGCTGGTGATTACTCACGATTTGGGGTTGGCGTGGAATATCGCTGATCGGGTGGCGGTGATGTTTCGCGGTGAACTGGTTGAGGTCGGCGCTGTCGACTCTGTTTTGCGATCGCCGTCGCATTCGTATACGCAATCGTTGTTGGATGCTTTGCCTAGTGCGAGCGTTTTGGGGCGTTGATCGGCGTTGGGGCTTGGGGTGATCGGCGGCGCGGTATTGTGCGGGCCGATTCTCACAAGTCAAGGGCGCCTTCGGCGTCGGCTTCGCCGACTCGGCCCTGGGGGGCCGAGCCCTGGACTTGTGAGCCTCGATCGGCCCTAACGGCTGGCGCTACGGGCAGGCTCCGCCTGCCTTTTGCCCGTACCGCGCCGCCTCTGGAACGGTGATCGACCAGCGGGTTTCACCTGGTCGAGTGACGCTTTCCGGGGTCGCGATCCGGTAGGCTCGAACACATGTTCGACACGACGATGGCGCGGCTGCTCGACGCGCTCGCTGACACCGAGCGGGTGAAGGCACGCGCGGAGGCGGAGCAGATGCGCATCCTCACCGAGATTCGGCAATTGCGGGCCGGCACCCATCTTGAAGAATTCACTGCCGATGAAGTTGCCGCACACATGCGGTGGTCCACCCGCACCGCGCAAAACCGGATCGATGATGCGATGTCGATTGTGACACGCCTGCCCGGGACATTGGCAGCCCTGGAACAGGGTGCCATCGACCGGATCAAAGCCGCCGCGATCAACAATGCGACGGCGACACTGTCACCCGAGCACGCTGGCACGGTGGAAACCCGGGTACTCGGGAAAGCCTCCGAGCAGGTGGTGTCCACCCTGCGCGGCCACCTCCGGGGTGAGGTGGCCGCGATCGACCCCGACGGCGCACAACGCCGGCATCGGGAACGTGCCCAGGGGCGGAAGGTGTGGGTGGTCGCCGAAGAGGACGGCATGGCCACCCTCTCCTGCTACACCACCGCCGCAGCAGCCGAAGCCTGCTACCGCCGAATCATGGAGTTGGCGCGCAAGGCGAAGACCGAGGGTGATGAGCGCACCGAGCCCCAGCGGCAGGCCGACGTGTTCCAGGACGCCTTGTGCGGCAAGGATTTTGAGCACGTGCAGGTGGTGTTGACGTTGACCGGCTCAGCGGAGGAGCCGTCGGTGGTCGAGTTGGACGGGCACGGACCGCTCACCCCAGACGCCGCCACCGACCTGCTGTCGCAAGCGACGGTGATCCGCAAAGTCGCGACCACACCCACCAAGAACAACAAGCCACTCAACCGGAAAGCCCGGTGTTACCGGCCGCCACCGGATCTGGTCGAGCATGTGCGGTCACGCGACAAAACCTGCCGCTTCCCGGGCTGTCACCGCAAAGCCGAACGTTGCGACCTCGACCACACCATCCCCTTCCACCAACACGGTGACACCGTGCCCGAAAACCTGGGACCACTATGCCGGCACCACCATCGGTTGAAACAACAACAAGGCTGGACACTCCTGCAACCCGAACCGGGCGTGTTCGTGTGGCGAACCCCCACCGGCACCACCATCACCATCGAACCCGACCACGCACAACGACAACAACCCGACCCCGTACCAAGTCCTGGTGGTAGCGATGACCCACCTAACTAACCCAACCACCCACGAAACGGGCGTGCCCCGCTTCTCGGTGGCAAGCCGGTCGCCGGAACACCCCCACAACGACCAACCCGCAACCGGCGACCGGCGCGGCAGCACCCCACCCACCCGGCAAGCTCCACAACAGAGACAAGCCGGCCCTCGTCCAAGCCCCCTCAGTGCACCAGCCGATCGATCAGCCTCCCAAGCTCACCCGCAACCGATCCTCGACGCCTCGACACTCGTGTCACCGTCGCGAAACACCTCCGCGTCGAACGAGCCGCTCCGCGTGTCCACGATGGACAACGCACCCTCGGCCACCGCCCGCAGCCCGTCCACCACGGCAAGCCCGCGCACCACGCCCGGCATGTCGACCAATCACAGGCGCTCGCGCTCGTCCCACAACACAGTCAACTCCGCTGTCCGACCGGTCCGGAACAGCTCCGCCGGCCCGAACCGCACGATCGGCTCCGCGCGCGCCACCACGCCGTCGAGATCCACGCCGCGAGGCTAGCCATGACCTACCCTCTCCGCGTACCGCAACGCCCTCAACCGCCACACGGTCACCACTCCCATGACGACAAATCGCCCTGTGTAATCTCGATACGCCATGCCGACCACCCCTTCCTCGGCGTCCGACAGCGACGCATCGACGGACACCGCTCCCGACGGCGCGACAGCCCAAGCCGCAGCGCCGGTCGCTCCCTCGACACCGGCCGATCCGGCCCCCACAAAGCCGTTCCCGTACCGCACGACGATCCTGGGACTGGTCGGCTCCCTGATGATCCTGCTCGGCGGGCTCGGAGCGGCCGGCATCCTGGTCCACGACCCGATACTCGGCAACGGCCCGCTCTCCTGGCTGCGCTACGGCCACGGGCAGATGCTCGCCACCGGCGTTCTCTACCTGGGCTTCGGCTTCGTGGTGTGGGCCTGGGTACGTATGGGCCGGTACGTCCTCGCGGGCGACGTGGACACCCGATCGGTGCTGATCGCGGCGGGCTGCTGGATCGCGCCGCTGATCATCGCACCGCCGGTGTTCACCAGGGACGTCTTCTCCTACCTCGGCCAGGGCACGCTCCCGCTGTACGGCTACGACCCGTACGAGGTCGGGCCGATCGTGCTGGATCTGCCGGCCGTCGTGCAGAACGTGCACGAGTTCTGGCAGACCACCCCGGCGCCGTACGGGCCGATGTTCATCCTGGTCGCCAAGGCCGTCGCCTGGATCTCCGGCAGCAACATGATCCTCGGCGTCATCCTGATGCGGCTGGCCATGTCCACCGGCATCGTGCTGGTGCTGATCTCGCTGCCCGGCCTGGTGCGCCACCTCGGCGGCAAGCTCTCGGTCGCGACCTGGCTCGCGATCGCCAGTCCGATGACGGTCGTGCACCTCATCGGTGGCCCGCACAACGACTCGCTGATGCTCGGCTTCCTGGCCGCCGGCACACTTCTGGTGCTCAATCGCCACCACGTGCTCGGCATCGCCCTGGTGACGGCCGCGATGGGGGTCAAGCCCACCGCCGCGCTCGCGCTGCCGTTCCTCATCTGGGTGTGGGCGGGCCACCTCAAGTCCACCCAGTGGCGCAACTTCGCCCGCGCCATGGTCCTTGGCGTGTCGACCTTCGTGGTCACCTTCGGGGCGATCACTCTGGTCGCCGGTGTGAACTTGGGCTGGCTTCCCGCGCTGCGCGCGCCCGCGATGATCGTCAACTGGCTCTCGTTGCCGACCGCGGTGGGGGAGTTCTTCTACTGGTTGACCGACTTCGTGGTCGACGTCGACAAGACCCCGTTCATCGTGGTCACCCGCATCATCGGCGCCCTGCTGTTCTTCTACATCGCGATCCGGCAGTGGTGGGCGGCCCGGCACGGCGGCGTCGAAGCGGTGCGCCGCATGACGCTCGTACTGTTCGCCATCGCCGTGCTGTCGCCGGCGACGCTGCCGTGGTATCTCACCTGGGGCCTGGTGATCGCCGCCGCGATGCCATGGCAGCCACGGCAACTCGTCTATGTGGTCACCGGCTCGGTCTTCCTGGTGCTGGTGTACTCGCCGGCGGGGGAGGACCTGCTCTACAACTGGCCGTTCATCATCAGCGCGATCGGCGTGAGCCTCCTCGCGGGGCAGTCGCTGCGCAAGGCGGATCCGCTGCGGCTGTTCAGCGTCGGCAAGCAGCCGTCACCGTCCCCTTAGGACAGTCCACTGTGGACGGTGGGCGTCACGCGGGTCCGTTGCGCCCACCGAACGGCCGGCCCCGTCGCCGCACCGGCCACCAGGAACAGTCCACCGAGGACGAACCAGCCCGGTGTTCCCCAGGACACGATCAGACTGGTCAACAGCAGCGGCCCGAGCATCCTGGCGATCGCCGTACTCATGCCGAAGAAGCCCTGGCAGGCAACCAGCGCCGACGTGTCGGCCGAGGACACCGCGAACACCGCGCACGCGGCCAGCATCACGAGTCCGGACAGGCGCACGTAGCGCGCCGCCGAGTCGAGCCCACGCACCCCGCGTGCCACGCGTACCTGGAACAGCACCACGCTCAGCGTGTTCGACACGAGCAGCGTGGACACGGCCCAGCGAGGCGCGTCGGTCCGCTCCACGATCCACAGCGGCAGCACGAGGCTGAGCAGCGGCATGTACAGCAGCGTGATCGAGTTCAGCAGCGTGATCACCGCGTACGGGCGATCACGCAGCACGGCAAGCCTGGGCGCGCCGTCGGTGGTGGCGGGCGCCGGCGGGCACGATCTTCACGTGAGCGCCGGCTCCTCGATGACGAGCGTGCCCTCGTCCGCGTTCAGTTCCGCCATGACGCCGAGCGGCACGGTCAGCGCGTCCTCACAGTGGCCGAACCCCAGCTCCCACACGGTCGGCATTCCCAGGCTCGCCAACAGATCCGCCATCACCGCGTACACGGCGTCCGGATCGCCGCACTTCCGCCACGACCCGAGCGCGATGCCGGACACCCCGGTGAAGAACCCCGTGCGCTGCAACTGCGTGATGTACCCGTCGAGCCGGTACGGGCTCTCGGTGATGTCCTCCAGGAGCACGATCGCGTCGTCCGGAGGCGGCGGCGAACTGCCCACGGTCGCCGCGAGCAGGCTCAGGTTCCCGCCGACCGTGATGCCCCGCGCCACGCCGTGCTCCATCGTGGCCGCCTTCGGCCCGGACAGGCGCAACACCGTCTCCGGCTCGAACAACGTCGACCGCAGGTGCGTGAGTGCCTCGCCGGTGAAGCTCTCGGTCGCGGCCATCGGCCCGAACAGGGTGCTCACGCCGAGGTTGTCGCCGATCGCCTGATGCAGGACTGTCACGTCGCTCGACCCGACGAACACCTTCGGACCCGCCGCGGCCATCGCGTCCCAGTCGAGCAGGTCCACCATCCGCAGACAGCCGTACCCGCCCCGGACGCAGAACACCGCCTCCACGTCCGGGTCGCACCAGGCGCGCTCCAGGTCGGCGGCGCGCGCCGAGTCCGTGCCGGCCAGGTAGCGGAGCTTCGGGTGCCGTTCGCGCACGTGCTCGCCGACACGGACGTCGAGGCCCCATTCGCGGAGCACGGCCAGACCGGTGTCCAACAGGTGTTCCGGCGCGGGCCCGGCCGGCGCGACCACGGCCACCCGACTGCCCTCGCGCAGCCGGGGCGGACGAATACGCTTCACAACGCCAGATCCAACACCGGTACTCCGGGTGGCGTGAACCCGAATACCTGTCCGTAGAACGACAGCTCCGCCTCCAGCGTGCGCTCGATGGTCTTGGCGCGCCTGAACCCGTGCTGCTCGCCCTCGAACGTAAGGTACGCGTGCGGGATGCCGGTACCGTCCAGCGCTGCCACGAACCGGTCCGCCTGCTCCGGCGGGCACACCTCGTCCTCGAGCCCCTGCAGCAGGAGCACCGGCCCGGCCAGCTTGTCGATGTGGTTGATCGGGGAGCGTTCGGCGTACCGGTCCGCGTGCTCGGGCAGCGTGCCGACCAGGTTCTCGATGTAGCGCGACTCGAAGTCGTGCGTCTCGCCGCCCGCTCCGGTCCACCCGGTGAGGTCCAGGATCGGGTACATGATCGTGCCGCACCGGTAGGTCCGCACGGTGGTCATCGACGCGGCCGACGTCCAGCCGCCCGCACTGCCGCCGCGCACCGCCAGCCGCTCGCCGTCCGCGGTGCCCTCCTCGGCCAGCGCCTCCGCCACCGACGCGCAGTCCTGCACGTCGACCACGCCCCACTCGCCGATGAGCAACTCGCGGAACGCGCGCCCGTAGCCGGACGATCCGCCGTAGTTCACCGCGACCACGCCCAGCCCACGGCTGGTGAAGTACGCGATCCTCGGATCGAGTGCCCGGCTGGACGCGCCGGTCGGGCCGCCGTGCACGTGCACCAGGTACGGCGGGAGTTCGCCGTCCGGGCCGGCGAACTCCGGGTTGGTCGGCGGGTACACGTAGGCCGGAATCGACCGCCCGTTCTCACCCGTGAACCAGCGCTTCTCCGGCACCGGCAGGTACGCCTCGTCCGGGATGCGCTCCGGCGCCTCGGTCAGCGTGGTCAGCTCGCCAGTCGACAGGTCCAGCCGCACGACCGCCGAGGACTGGCGCGGCCCGGCCGCCACCGACACGATCACGCCGTCCCGCGCGACCAGGTTCGGCGTCCACAGTGGATAGTCGTTGTCCACCTCGGTGATCGTGCCGGTGCGCTCGTCCAGTACGGACAGCGCGCCGGACACCAGCACGGCGTGCCGCCCGCCGCCGAGCGGGGCGAACCAGTGCCAGCCGAGCTTCCACATCGGCCCGCCGAGGTCGTCCTCGATCGTCGCCAGGTTCCGCGCCTGGCCGTCGAGCGTCACCCGGTGCAGGTTCCACCAGCCGTCCGGGTCGGTCATCGCGAGCAGCGCGTCGTCGGACTCCCACTCGAACTGGCACACCGACTCGCGTTCGCCACCGGCGATCACGCGGTGCTCGCCGAACGTGCCGTCGTCGTTGATCGGCGCGACGCACAGCTCGGCTGAGTCCCACGGCATGTCCGGGTGATTCCAGCCGATCCACGCGGCGTGCCGGCCGTCCGGGCTCGGCCGGGGCGCGGTGAGGAAGTGGTGGCTCGCGGTCAGCACGCGCGGCTCGCCGCCGGCGGCCGGGAGCGCCACGAGATCGCGGCGCACGTCGGTCGGGCGATCGCCGGTGATCGTCTCGCGGACACACCACACCTCGTCGCCGGTGGCGCGCAGATCGCCGTAGCGCAGGCCGTGCTCGCGCTGTGGCTCGGCGCTGATCGGCACCGGCTCGCCGCCCGGTTCGGCCAGGTAGACACGCTGGTCGTGCCAGTTGGTGAACGCCACGCGCCCGTCGTCGAGCACCGTGAACGGGCGACCGCCGTACTCGTGCACGCGGTTGCGCACGTTCCACCGGTCGTCGATCACCTCGACTCCGTCACGCAACAGGGCGACCCGCCCGGACTCGTGCGGGCGGCTCTCCGCCCACCACACGTGACCGTCGTGCAGGTCCGTCCACTCGGGACTCGTACCGGCCGCCGCTGCGTCGGCCGCGCTGATGGGGGACGTCCAGGTCCCGTATGCCGCGATGTTGACCACAAATGGACCCTATCCATCCGGGCCAACGAGAAACACGCGCCGGAAGCAGGAAGAATCGCGGCGAAGGGGACGTTTTCGCTCTGCAGGGGCATGTGCCCTAGGGTCGGAGGTGCCATGGCTCGCGTAATCCACGTCTTTCGTCAACCCGACCGGTTCGTCGCGGGAACCGTCGGGGAACCCGGCGACCGCACGTTCTACCTGCAGGCCTCCGAGGAGGTCCGCACGATCAGTGTGTCGCTGGAGAAACAGCAGGTCTCCGTGCTGGCCGACCGGATCGGGTCGCTGCTCGAAGAGGTACACCGGCGCTTCGGCGCCGAGGTGCCGGAGGAGACACCCGAGGAGGAAGTCGACACCGAACCGCTCCAGGTGCCCCTCGAGGAGGAGTTCCGCGTCGGCACGATGGGGCTGGGCTGGGACTCCGAATCGCACGCGATCGTGATCGAGTTGCTGGCGGTCACCGAGGGCGAGGTCGACGAGTCGGTCGTGCTCGACGACACCGAGGAGGGCCCGGACGCGGTGCGGGTGTTCCTCACGCCGTCCGAGGCGCGCGCGTTCGCCGAGCGGGCCGACCGGGTGCTCAACGCCGGCCGCAAGCCGTGCCCGCTGTGTGCCGAGCCGCTCGATCCGGACGGTCACGTCTGTCCACGTCAGAATGGCTACCGCCGGCCGAGTGACGAGCCAGAGGCCTGAGGTGCGGCCGACCGACCCCGCGGCCGTCGAGCTGATCACGCACGGGACGATCGACGTCGAAGGACGGCTCGTCGACGCGTCCAACGCCACCCTGTTCGGCGGGATCTCGCTGGACGGTCTCGAGGCCAAGTGCGTGTACAAGCCGATCAACGGCGAGCGCCCGCTGTGGGACTTCCCGGACGGCACGCTGGCCGGGCGCGAGGTCGCGTCGTACCTGATCTCCGAGGCGTCCGGCGCGGGGCTGATCCCGCCGACCGTGCACCGCGAGGGGCCGTTCGGGGCCGGCATGGTGCAACTCTGGGTGGACACCAAGGAAGGCGACGATCTGGTCGACGTCACCGCGCCGTCGGACGTGCCGCCGGGGTGGAAGGCCGTGCTGCACGCGATGGACCGGTTCGGCGAGCCCGCCGTGCTCGCACACTCGGACAATCCCGGGGTGGCGCTGATGGCCGCGCTGGACGTCGTGCTCAACAACGCCGACCGCAAGGGCGGCCACGTGCTGCACGCGACCGACGGTGGCGTGTACGGCGTGGACCATGGCATCTGCCTGCACACGGAGAACAAGCTGCGCACGGTGCTGTGGGGCTGGATGGGCGAGGCTCTGCCGGCCGAGGCGGTGGACATGTTGCGCGCTCTGCTCGACGCGCTGGCTGGTGATCTCGGCGAGCAACTGCACGAGCACCTGACCCGGCGCGAGGTCCGCGCACTGGTCGAGCGGACCGAGAACCTGTTGCGGGACAACGCTTTTCCGGAGCCCAGCTCCGAGTGGCGCGCGATCCCATGGCCAGCGTTCTGACTGGACCACGGGTAACCCGCTGCCCCTTTGGAGTGGAACCACGCGCGCAATCCCGTGTTCGCGGCTGCTCTCTCAGTAGCGTCGACAGACATGAGCGAGAGAGAAATCGCGGCCCGGGATCGTGCGGTCGGTGCCGAGTTGCGGCGGTGGCGTGAGCACGCCGGCTTCGAAGCGAGGGACCTGGCCCGTGCGCTGAACTGCTCGCCCAGCAAGGTGTCCCACATGGAGCGCGGCACCAGAGGAGTGTCCGAAGTGGACGCTGCCAGGTACCTGGGGCACTGCCGCCCGCCACACCAGCACATCGACGAGATCCTGGAGTTCTTCCACGAGCACAGCGGCTACTGGGTCCAACACCACGGCATCGAACTCGCGGACTCACTGCGCAGCCTCATCGCATTGGAGACAACGGCGAGTGCGATCGTGTGCTACGAGTTCGGCGTGGTTCCCGGCTTGTTGCAGACGGAGGACTACACGCGCGCGCTGGCCATCGAGAGTGGCCTCACGCCTGAGAAGGCCGAGTCTTGCGTGGTCGTGCGCCGCCAGCGACAGGCGCTGCTCGCGCGACGGATGCCTCCGTGGAGCACCTTCTTCATCCACGAGAACGCCTTGCGAATGGCCGTTGGCAGTCGCGCGGCCATGAACGAGCAGCTTCTCCACCTTGTGTTCACCGGCTCACGGCAACGAGTCCAGATCCGTGTCGTGCCGACATCGAGCAGTGCGCATTCGGGCCTACGCGGCCCGTTTCAGTCGATGGCGTACCGCATCGGCCATCCAGTCGTATGTCTGGACAGCGAAGTGGTCACTGTCCTCGTCGACCGCTCCGAAGCTGTGAAGCGGTACCGATCCATTACCCGTCATCTTGAGACGGTTGCTCTGAACGAGGGACAATCGCGGTCGTGGCTTGCCCAGATGGCAAGCGAGTACGAGCGACCGCGAGAGGCACCTGATGAGCACGTCGACGCTGGATGTCCGCTGGCGCAGGAGCAGCTATAGCCAGGGAGATGCGACCAGCTCCAACTGCGTCGAGGTGGCACATCCTGGCGCCGCGGTGTCCGTCAGGGACTCGAAGAACGCTGACGGCGAGATCATCTCGGTATCGCCGCGCGCGTGGGCACGCCTAATGCGTCAGCTCGGATAGTCCGCGCCGCAGGCCGTGCCGGTCCGCGAGGCGCCGCGCGATGGTCGACTTGCCGGCACCGCTGCCGCCACCGATCCGGTAGACGTGCCGCAGCCGCTCAGCCAGCACTGTTCCGCTCAGAGTGAAAGTGAATCGACGGCACACCGATCGAGGCTAGCTTCGATTGCATGGTGCTCGCATTCAGAGAAACCGGCCCGGCCGACGGGCATCCAGTGGTGCTGCTGCACGCGTTGGGCGGCTCCGGCGCGGACTGGGAGGAGTTCACAGAAACCCTTGTAGCACAAGGCTTACGGGTGATCGCGGCGGACTTGCCGGGCCACGGTGCCAGTTACCGGGCGGCCCGCTACACCGTCGGCGGGATCGCCGACGACGTGGTGGAGCTGATCGACTCGTTGAGCCTCGACGCGTTCGACCTGGTCGGTCACTCGCTGGCCGGGCGGGTCGCGCCCGTGGTCGCCGCGCGGCTGGGCGACCGGGTGCGGCACCTGGTGATCGAGGACGCGATGGGTCCGCCGGACGAGCCGGTGCACGTCGAGATCTCGGCGCCTCCGGACGAGGAGCTGGACTTCGACTGGCACGCGGTCGAGCAGCTCTTTCCCTTACTGCGCATGCCCGATCCCGAGTGGTGGTCCGCGCTGGAGAAGATCACCGCGCGCACGTTGGTGCTCGACGGCGGCCCCACCACCACGATGGATCGCGCGCTCGTGCTCAAGGTCGGCGAGGCGATCCCGGGCGCGAAAGTGATCACCATCGACGCGGGCCATCATATTCACGAGACCAAGCCGGACGAGTTCACCGAGGCGGTGATGCCGTTCTTGAGTTGACCTTGTCCCTGGGGGAGACCTCAGGGTGGGTGTGGCCGGGCACCGTGCTCGGCATGGGGAGGTTTCAGTGCTGACGATCGGCGCGTTCGCGCGGGCGTCCCGCCTGTCGCAGAAGGCCTTGCGGCTCTACGACGAGCTGGGGTTGCTCAAGCCAGCGACCGTGGACCCGGTGTCCGGCTACCGCCGGTACGCACCGGAGCAACTCGAGCGCGCGCGGCTGGTCGCCTGGCTGCGGCATCTCGGCATGCCACTGGCCCGCATCCAGCAGGTGTGTGATCTCGACGCCGCGCAGGCGGCCGACGAGGTGCGCGCCTACTGGGTACAGGTCGAGGTGGACACCGCCGAACGGCGAAAGCTGGCCGCCTTCCTCATCGAGCAGCTGTCCAGAAAGGACGCTCCCATGACCGGTGAGGCACCGACACTCGACATCCGCTTCGCGATGCGCACCGATCGCGGCCTCGTGCGGGAGTCCAACCAGGACTCCGGCTACGCGGGCGCCCGGCTGCTCGCGGTGGCCGACGGCTTCGGCGCGCACGGCGAACCGGCCAGCGCCGTGGCCATCGACGCGTTGAAACCGCTCGACAGCGCGCTGCCGGCCGGCGACCTGCTCAACGCGCTGTCCGACGCGGTCGACCGGGCCGGCGCGGCGGTCGGCGACTGCGTGGCCGACGGCACGAGCGGGACGACGCTGACAGCGATGGTCTGGTCCGGCTCACAGCTCGGCCTGGTGCACGTGGGCGACTCGCGGGTCTACCTGATGCGCGACGGCGAGCTGTTCCGGTTCACCCACGACCACACGATCGTGCAGTCGTTGATCGACGAGGGGCGGCTGACCGAGGAGGAGGCGGAGACGCACCCGCAACGGGCGATCCTGGCGCGGGCGCTGCACGGCGAGGCGGTCCAGCCGCACCTGGAGCTGCGGGACGCGCGGGCCGGTGATCGCTACCTGCTGTGCTCGGACGGGCTGTACGGCGTGGTCCACACCGACGAGCTGCGCATGGTGCTGACCACGAAGCCCGACCCGGAGCAGGCCGTGCGGCACCCGGTCGAGTTGGCCAACTCCAAGGGCGGCCCGGACAACGTGACCTGCGTGGTCGCCGATCTCGTGGCGGCCACATGACGCGTTCTCAGCAAACGGGTGGCACATTGGAGACATGCTGACTGGATCGAACTCGAAGAGGGGCGCGCGGCGGGTGTGGCCTCGGTCGTTCTCCGACCGGCTGACCGCACCGCTGCCGCGGCCGGCCGACATGGTCCGGATCATGCGCGAGGGCGGGTTCCGCGGGTCCACAGTGGACGCGGACCGGATTCCCGTGCTGCGCAACGGTTTGGCGCCCGTTCCGACCGGAACGACGGCGCTCACCTGGGTCGGCCACGCCACGTACCTGATCCGGATGGGCGGCGCGTGCGTGCTGGCCGACCCGGTGTGGTCGGACAAGATCCCCGGCGTGCCGCGCCGGCTCACTCCGCCCGGCGTCGCCTGGTCCGAACTGCCCAAGGTGGACGCGGTGGTGATCAGTCACAACCACTACGACCACCTGGACGCGCCGACGATCAAGCGGCTGCCGAGGAACACGCCCGTGCTGGTGCCCGCCGGGCTGGGCGAGTGGTTCACCCGCCGCGGGTTCACCGACGTGACCGAACTGGACTGGTGGGAGTCCGCCGAGGTGGCAGGCCTGCGGTTCGACTTCGTGCCGGCCCACCACTGGAGCCGGCGCGGCGTGCGCGACACCTGCCGCAGCCTGTGGGGCGGCTGGGTGATCACCGACGACCCCGGCTTCCGGGTGTTCCACGCGGGTGACACCGGCTACGGCCACTGGTTCGGCGAGATCGGCGAGCGCTACCCGGACATCGACGTCGCGATGCTGCCGATCGGGGCGTACGCGCCGCGCTGGTTCATGAAGTCGGTGCACATGGATCCGGACGAGGCGGTCAAAGCACTCGACGACCTGGGCGCACAACGGCTGGCCAGCATGCACTGGGGCACGTTCGTGCTCACCCAGGAGCCGGTGATCGAACCGCTCGACCGGATCCGTGAGGTGTGGGCGGCCCGCGGCAAGGATCAAGCGGACCTGTGGGATCTCGCCGTGGGGGAGACCCGCTGCCTCTGATGTCGGGTTGTCTCAGCAGTGGGCGTTGACGGCGGCCAAGAACTTGGAACCGGACCATCGGTGCGGACCGAGCTCACGGAATCCCACGGTCACCGTCGTCGAGGCGCGCACGATCTGTCCCTGTTTGAGGAATCCGACTATCTTGGCGTTGTTGTTCGGCGCTTCGCGGATCCTGAGCGATGCCGTGGTCACCTTGTAGCAGGCAGTCGCGCCCCTTGGTACCGCCGCCACTTCATGCACACCAGGAACCTCACGCGTTTGGGTCGCCGCGGACATGTGCGATACCTCCGGAGTCGCGGCCGCGGGGAGAGCGAATAGTCCGGCTCCACCGATGGTCAGCAGTGCGACAGCGGCAAGTTTCGTTTTCATCGTCGTTATCCTTCCCCTCATTGGTATTAGACAGAGTGTCCCGGCAGGGTTTCTGCCGGAACACTCGTCTCTATGCTCGTGGTCCCGCCGTGAATGGTCAGATCACACGATCTTCAAACCAGGTACCGGTTGGTTGTTCGCGCCACCCTTGATGTACACGACGCTGACCCACACTTTCTTGTGGCCATTGTCGTCGTCGGTCAGCGCCCACCAGGTGTTCTCGTACGCGCCCACCTTGACCCGAACCTTCGTGTTCGACTGGTGGTAAAAGTAGTTGCGACCAGCTTTCAATCGCCCCACCCGCCGGCCGCCCGGCTTGTCATAGCTCGGCGCTTCCGCCCACGTCACCTTCCACGTCACCCCAGGCGGCGCAAGGGTTTCCGCGAAGGACTCCATGGCGTCGTCTTCGAGTTCCTCCGCTGGCACGACAATCTCGTCAACGGCACTGCTCACGGTTGATCAGCCTCCCCGTAGATAAAACAGCTTCACATAAGTGCGACTGTTATCGACGTTCCGCCAATCACTATCCCCGCGCCTGTATCGGAAAGCCAGGGTGGTCACCGTGTCGTGTCCGGGCCTCACTCACATAGTCTCGCGATTGCGCAATCGGTGACGTCTTACTCGTTCTTTCGTCCACCAAGAGAGGTAGCGCCCATTCGGCGCCAAGCCGCTATCCGGGCAGCGACGGGTCACCGCCGACATTGGCGATCATGCGCCGCAGCACGCCGAGCGTCCGCGCGTACTCCTCGTCGGTGACGCCGGCGTGGATCTCCGCACGCACCCGCTTGATGTCGACCATGGTGCGCGCACGTCCAGCGCGCCCCTGCTCGGTGAGGTGCAGCAGGCCGTCGGAGGACACGGAGATCCAGCGACGGTCGATCAGGTCCTCGATCACCTGGTCGACGGACTCACGGTCGCCGATCGTGGGGGTGACGAACGGCCGGACCAAGTCGCCGAGCCCGATCCGCGTGATGCGGCCGTCGTTGCGGGACAGCATGTTCAGGGCCATCCAGTGGCGCTGGGTGTTGCCGAACCGGGCGTGGGCCGCGTTGATGTGCCGAATAATGGCCTCGTGGGCGAGGCCGGTCCAGTAGCCGATGGGCTGCTTGGCCAGCTCAGCCGTGGTCTCGTTCATGATTCGCACGCTAGAACTTCTACTTAACTGGAGGTCAAATGACAGATTCCGTGACGCTGGCGACACGTGACCGTGGCGAGGGAAGCCCGGTCGTGCTGCTGCACGGCCTCGGCCTGGACGCCACCACGTGGGACACCTTCGCCGGCGCACTCGCCGCCGCTGGGCGGCGAGTGCGCCGTGGATCTTTGGGGCCACGGCGACAGCCCGCGCACGAGCTTCCGTTCGACTGGCCCGTGGTGCCGTCGAGCCGCCGGGAGATGCGCCGGCCGGACCCGCGATGGTGGACCGCACTGTCCACAGTGGACATGACCACATCCACCGGGACGCGCCGGCCGAGTTCAGCGCCGTCGTCCTGCCGTTCCTGACCGGCTAACTCGCTGGCGGCTGGTACAGCTGGAACCGGGTGCCCTGGTCGTCCGAGCACTCGACGAGTTGGCCGTACGGCTTGGACTCGATCTCACCGACCTGCCCGCCGTTGGCACGTACCCGCTCGACCGCCGCCGCCATGTCGTTGACGCGGTAGCACAGCTGCACCTCGGGCCGCTCCGCCCCGCCGGACATGCCGAACGAGTCCTCCTTGCCGGTGAGCACCCAACCGCGCTCCGCCGACCCGGACGCGAAGTCCCAGCCCAACACCGCGCCGTAGAACGCCTTGGCCGCCTCGTCGTCCGGCACGAAGATCGTCGTGAACGCGACCTCTCCGTGCCGGGCGCGAGGAGCGGCGCCGCGCGGCTGGTTGAACATCCACCGGTGGCCGAACGGGTCGACGATCGTGGCCACCCGGCCGTACGGCTGGTCGTCCGGACGGCGCTCAATCGTGGCACCGGCCGACTCGGCGCGCTCGATCGTCGCGTCCACATCGGACACCTGAAGGTTCAGCGACGTGCTGTGCAGCTCGCCGGTCGGCGGCGCCACCGGAATACCCGGGTAGGTGCCCTCGGCGAGCATCAACACCGCGTCTCCGAACCGCAGTTCGGCGTGCCCGATGCTGCCGTCCGGCATCACGTACGCCTCGCCCCTTCGCTTGGCGCCCAACACATCCACGTACCAGTCCAGCGCGCGGCGGGCGTCCGCCACGTGAATGTGCGGCTGCAGTGTGGGCCCCCAGGCGAGATCCTCGGGCTCCTCGACGGTCTGCTGTGTCACGGTCTCCGCCATCGTCCTCTCCGTTCCAGTCGAGTCCATTGTGGACGGTGCTCCGGAGAGCACCGCGCGGCGCAGGCGCTCGCGTAGCCGCTCGGCGAACGCGGCGTCCGGCCGCACCGGCTCGACCTCCGCGCGGAGGGCGTCGAGTGGATCTGTCATGGCGCGCCCTCCTCTCCGCGATAGGTCCGCCGGAACGCGTTGCGGGCGCGCACCAGCAACGCCTCGGTGGCGTGCACGGTCCGTCCGAGATGCTCGGCCACCTGTGGCACGCCGAGCCCGTCGAGATAGCGCAGGGTCAGCGCCGCCTGGTGGTGCGGGCCGAGCTGACAGAGCACCTCGTGCGCCACCATCACGTCGACCTCTTCGTCCCAGGGGTCGACGGTGTCCTGCTGGTCGCTGTCCACCAGCCGCAGGCCGCGCTGCTCGCGCTCGGCCCGCCGCCAGTGGTCGGCCAGCTTGTGCCGTGCCACCCCGATGAGCCAGCCGACCGACAGCTCCGGCGCCGGCTGTTTGCGCAGCGCGCTCACCGCGGCGAGAAACGTCTCCGCGGTGAGGTCCTCAGCGAGCGGCACGTCGCGCACGCGGGCCAGCAGGTAGCCGTAGACGTGCGGCAGCGCGTCGTCGTACAGCTCCAGCAGCCCGAACGCCGGGTCGGGCCGCACGTCGGGTGCGCCCCTGTGTCCGCTCACATCTCTATCGTCGTCCGGCGAGCGCCTCCTCCGACGCCCGAGTGCGCGAATTTCTCAACATCCACACGATCGGGATCCCCGCCAGCGCCACCACGGCGATCCCGAGCCCGTTGCCGTGCGACTCGGCCAGCGCGCCCCAACTGAGCGCCGCGACCATGGCGGCCAGCTCCGTCATGTGCCGATCATCGCCTCCGGACGTCCGGCGTGGCGGTGAGTGTGGCGGACGCCAACTTCGCTACCTTCGCGCTCGTGCGTTCCATGGACTACGGCGATGTGTTCGCCGGCAAGAAGAAGCGGTCCGTCCCCGAGGTGCCGGCCGAGCCGGGCCTGGTCGTGGAGGACCCGGGCAGCGGCTACTGCGGCGCGGTCGTGAAGATCGAGTACGGCAACGTGGTGCTCGAGGACCGGCACGGCAAGCATCGCGTGTTTCCCTTGTCCGAGGCGGGTTTCCTGGTCGACGGCAAGCCGGTCACGCTTATCAAGCCGAAGGTCGAGCCCACGAAGCAGCGCACCATGTCCGCCTCCGGCTCGGTGCGCGTCGAGGGCCACACTGCCCGCACCGCGCGGGACAGCCGGATCTGGGTCGAGGGCATCCACGACGCCGAGCTGGTCGAGCGGGTCTGGGGACACGACCTGCGCGTCGAGGGCGTGGTGGTGGAACCGCTGCACGGGGTGGACGACCTGCCCGGCCTGGTGGCCGAGTTCGGCACCGCGCCGGACCGCCGGCTCGGTGTGCTGGTCGACCACCTGGTCGCCGGCAGCAAGGAATCCCGCATCGTGGATTCGGTGCGCGACGACAACGTGCTCGTCACCGGTCACCCGTACGTGGATATCTGGCAGGCGGTCAAACCCGCGGCGGTCGGAATTCGCGGCTGGCCGACCGTGCCGAAGGGCCGGCCGTGGAAGGAAGGCGTGTGCGCGGCGCTGAACTGGGGCGATCCGCTCGACGGCTGGCGGCGGGTCAGCGCGGGCGTGCGCGACTACCGTGATTTGGAGACGCCACTCATCGGCGCGGTGGAGCGGCTGATCGACTTCGTGACCATCGACTCTGGATCACCACGGTAGCCTTCTGACAACATAGGGTCATGGGAGCAGCGCTGATCTGGCTGGGTGGCGGCGTCGTGTTGATCGCCGCGGAGGTTCTCTCGGGTGACCTGTGGCTGCTCATGGTCGGCATCGGCGCGCTGTGCGGCGCCATCGCGGCCTGGGCGGGCGCGGAAGTGGTGCTCAGCGCCGGCGTTTTCGCGCTCGCGTCGATCGCCCTGGTCACCGTCGCCCGTCCGTGGCTCAAGAACAAGCTGCAGACGATCGACTACAAGACGAACGTGGACGCGCTGATCGGCGCCAAGGCGATCGTGTTGTCCGTCGTGGACTCCAACCGCGGCGAGGTGAAGATCGGCGGGGAGATCTGGACCGCGCGAACCTTCGGCGACGGCGAGAAGTTCGACGAAGGTGACGAGGTCACGGTCATCCAGATCGCCGGCGCCACGGCGGTGGTGTCCGATTCGCTGCGCGTCGACCGTTCTTGATCCAGAATCAGAGCACCATGACAGACTGATCACCAACGTATCCACTGAGTGGAGGCACAGTTGCCCGTCACACTGATCGTCGTCGCGGTCATCGTCTTGTTCGCGCTCGTGGTCGTGGTCAAGTCGGTGCTGGTGATCCCGCAGTCGCAGTCGGCGGTGGTCGAGCGACTGGGCAAGTTCCGCACGGTGGCGACCGCAGGCCTCAACTTCCTGGTGCCCTTCCTCGACCGGGTGCGCGAACGGCTGGACCTGCGCGAACAGGTGGTTTCGTTCCCGCCGCAGCCGGTGATCACGCAGGACAACCTGACCGTGTCGATCGACACCGTCGTGTACTTCCAGGTGACCGATTCCCGTTCTGCGGTCTACGAGATCTCCAACTACATCGTCGGTGTCGAGCAGCTGACCACCACCACGCTGCGCAACGTGGTCGGTGGCATGAGCCTCGAGGAAACGTTGACCTCCCGCGACTCGATCAACAGCCAGCTGCGCGGCGTGCTCGACGAGGCGACCGGCCGGTGGGGGATCAAGGTCAACCGAGTCGAGTTGAAGGCGATCGACCCGCCGCCCTCCATCCAGGACTCGATGGAGAAGCAGATGCGCGCCGACCGTGAGAAGCGCGCCATGATCCTCACCGCGGAAGGTACGCGGGAAGCGGCGATCAAGACCGCGGAAGGTCAGAAGCAGAGCCAGATTCTCGCCGCCGAGGGTGCCAAGCAGGGCGCGATCCTGGAGGCCGAGGCGGAGCGGCAGTCCCGCATCCTGCGCGCCCAGGGTGAGCGCGCGGCCCGGTACCTCCAG
This sequence comes from Herbihabitans rhizosphaerae, assembly GCF_004216555.1. Lineage (GTDB taxonomy): Bacteria > Actinomycetota > Actinomycetes > Mycobacteriales > Pseudonocardiaceae > Herbihabitans > Herbihabitans rhizosphaerae. Next base: position 698,075 of record NZ_SGWQ01000002.1, read on the forward strand.
GCGCAGGGTCAGGCCAAGGCGATCGAGAAGGTGTTCAACGCGATCAAGGCGGGCAAGCCGACGCCCGAGGTACTCGCGTACCAGTACCTGCAGACGCTGCCGCAGATGGCGCAGGGCGACGCGAACAAGGTGTGGCTGGTGCCCAGCGACTACGGCAAGGCGCTGGAGGGCTTCGCCAAGATGCTCGGCGCGCCCGGCGACGACGGCGTGTTCCGCTACGAGCCGCCGGAGCCCGAGGTCGAGTCCCGTCCCGAGGAGGACGACGAGTCGATCGCCGCCTGGTTCGACACGTCGACCGACCCGAAGGTGGCCGAGGCCGTTCGTGCGGCGGAAGCCGTTGCGCGGCAAGAGGTTCCGGGTCCGCTCTCGGTCCGGCCGACGCCGACGGTGGCCGCCGGCCTGCGCGGCGCACCGGTCCCCGAGCCCACCGAGGAGCTGCCCGGCCTGCCGATGCAGCCGCCGCTCCCACCCGTGCCGCCGCGGCCGCAGGAGTCGACCGAACTGTCCGACGAGCCGCCCAACCGCTAACGCAGCGCGCGGATCAGCGACACGGCGGTCAGCGCCGTCACGAGCGTGCCGGCGGCGCCGGCGATCACGAAGGTCACCGGCGCGCTGGTGGCGTCCAGCAACACGCCGCCGGCGATGTACGACACTGCCGCCGCGATGCCGATCAGTCCGTAGAGGTTGCCGAACACCCGGCCGAACATGCTGGTCGGGACCAGCCGGTGCAGCAGCGTGTTCGACGCGACGTCCATCGCGGCGAGCCCCAGACCGCGCACCGCCTGCACGGTGAACGCGGCCGCGACGGCCCACGCCAGGCCGGTGAGCAGATTGCCGACACTGCTGATCGCGAACCCGGCCAGCAGCAGCACGGGCATCGACAGGCGTGCTGAGTACTTGGCCAGCAGGGCGTATCCGACGATCAGCCCGATGCCGACCGAGGCGAGCAGCAGGGCCACCGCCGAGTCACCGGAGGCGAACGTGTCCTTGGCCAGCAGCACCAGCGCCACGTCGTCGATGCCGTTGGCCGCCACGACCGAGCAGAACCCGATCGTGATCACCCGGACGGCGCGGGTGTGCCAGATGAACCGGAGACCCGCTTTCGCTTGTCCGACAAGGGAATCGTCGTGATCGCCGTCCGGGTTGGGCGGGAGCGTGGGCAGCGTGCACAGCAGTATCGCGGAGAGCACGAACGACGCCGCGTCGACCAGCAGCACGCCGCTCACGCCGACGAACGGGAAGAGCGCCGCGGCCACCAGCGGGCCGATCACCTCCGCGCCGTTGGTGCCGAAGCCGATCACCGAGTTCGCCGTGGGCAACTCGCGGTCGTCCACCAGCGCGGGCACGGCGGCGCGTGAAGCGGGCTGGAACACCTGCCCGGCGATCGCGCGCAGGGCGACCAGCACCAGCAGCACGGGCAGCGGGGGAAGGGTGAACGCGATGATCGCGAGCAGCGCGCCCTGCACCAGCTCGCAGGTGATCATCACCTTGCGCAGGTCGAACCGATCGCTGATCGCGCCGGTGATCGGGCTGAACAGCGCCGGCGCCACGTCGCCGACCAGCAGCAGTACGGACACCGCGAGCGCCTGGCCGGTGCTGCTCGCGACGTACAGCATCAGCGCGACCAGGCTCAGCGAGTCGCCGACGAACGAGACGATCCGCGCCACGCACAGCGACCGGAACCGGGGGCGTGCTCGCAGCAGGGCTAACGCGCCGGGCTGCTCCGGCTCCGTGGTCTCGCTCATCTCACCCCAGAAGTCGAACGCCGGCCGGTGCCAGCGCGGTCGCCGGCTCGGGTGCGGCGCCACAGCTCGGCGGACGCCTCATTGGCAGGTCCTCCTGCCGCACGGACGCCAGCCACCGCCGACCGTCCACATGGGACACCTCTACCGTCCATAGCGGACCATCTTCGCCGGACTCGCCGACCGTCAACGCGTCGGGGTCGTGCTCGCCGATGGCCGAGCGCACGGCCAGCTCGCCGACCTGTGCCGGCTTGCTCCAAGTGGACCGGCCGCGGCACCGGTCGGTGACGGCGCCGGCCCCGGCGAGCAAGCGGCTCGCCAGGTCGAGATCGATCCGGCCGAAGCAGTAGCCGGACGGCAGGCACAGCGCGGTCGGGGCGAACCGGTGGCCGCCGAGGTGGGTGCTCTCCCACACCGCGTCACCGTGGCTCTCGGCCAACGTGGTCGCGATCGGCCGGCCGCGCAGCGCACAGCAGACGTCCCGCTTTCCGTTGGTGCATACCAGAAGGAGGGGAGTGGTGCGCGGTTCGCCGAGGACCGGGGCCTCGCCGGCGCCGATCGCCGCGAAGTCGAGATCGAGGAGCTCCTTGGGCTCGCCGATCAGCCCCTGGCGCAACCACGTCCGGCCGGGCCGGGTGTGCGCGAGGTAGACCCGCCGGGGGACCGGCTGATGCCGGTCGGGGTGGCTGCCCGGACGCCTGATCAGCACCATCCGCACGCCGGTGCCCTTGATGCGCGCGGCCAGCTCGGCGGCCACGTCGTGATCGAGGTGACTGTGGGTGATCGCGTCCGCGCCCCACGGGCCGGGTTGCTCGAGGCACAGCCAGCTCGTCGCCACGGCGGCCGTGCCGGCCAGTGGCTCGCTCAGGCTCTCGGCCACGGCAGCGCAGTGTGCTCCCGTGCGTGCATCGATCACGAGGTCAGCCTCTCATGCCCGGTACCGCCGACGGAGTGAACAACAGGACACCCGATCGGAGGACAAGGGTGATGGTCGCCCCGTCCGCACCCGCGTTAGCGTCACGGCGTGGAGACGACCGCGCAGCCCGCCCTGCGAACCGAACGGCTGCACCTCGTGCCGCTCGCCGACGCGCACCTCGAACTCGAGGTCGAGCTGGACTCCGATCCCCAGGTCATGCGCCATCTCACCGGACGAGCGGCCCCGCGCGCCGAGGTGGAGCAGGCGCACCTGCGCCGGATCGCCTCCGCGCACGAGGTCCCCGGCCTCGGCTTCTGGATCGGCTTCGACGCCGACGAGTTTGTCGGCTGGTGGCTGCTGCGCCCACCCAACGGACCGGATCAGCCGAAGGTCGCCGGCGAGGCCGAGATCGGTTACCGGCTGATGAGCCGACACTGGCGCCGCGGCTACGCGACCGAGGGTGGGCGCGAGCTGATCCGCCACGGCTTCGAGGACAGCGGCCTCAACCGGATCTTCGGCCAGACGCTGGCGGTCAACACCGCGTCACGCGCGACGATGACCGCGTTGCGGCTCACCTTCGCCCGAGCGTTCGTCTCCCAAGACCCTTACGGAGCCGCGGTTCCGGGCGCTGACGAAGGCGAGGTCGAGTACGAGATCACCCGCGCCGCCTGGCTGGGCTCGCGGAACGCGACGGTCAGCTCTCCGCCTCGCTGAGGGCGATCAGCTTCTCGGCCAGTTCGACCGGGCGGCTGAGGTACACGCAGTGGCTGCCGCCCATCTCGTCCGGCTCGGTGATCCCGAGCCGCTCGCGCACCAGTGGGCGGATGAACTCGGGCGTGAAGAACCGGTCGTCGCGCGGCATCAGGTACCGCGTCGGCACGTCCGGCCACTTCGCCAGCGGCCACGGCTTGCTTGTCGGCGTGCCCGACTGGTCGCGGCCGCGCCGCAGCGCCTCCTCGGCGAGGTCGCGCGGCACGTCGTGCAGAAACATCGCGATGTCGTCGCCCTCGGGCCAGACATGCCCGGTCTTCGCCCACCAGTCGCCGGGATTCTCGCCGGGCTTGGGGATCATCGCGGACAGCATCACCAGCAGCCGCACCGGCACCCGCTCGCACATCAGCGGCGCCGTGAACCCGCCGAACGAGTGACCCACCACGACCAGGTCACGCCGGTCGCCGATCTCGGCCACCACGGCGTCCGCGTAGTCCTCGAAATCCAGCGCGTCGTCCTCGGTCGGCATGTCCGGCGCCACCACGTCGTGGCCGCGCCGCCGCAGCTCCGGCTCGACCAGGTGGTACTCCCAGCCGGAGCCGCCGCCACCGTGAATGAACACGAAAGTCGTCATGTGCCTGTCCTTCTCTTCTCGACGGTGTCACCCCACCGACGAACGGCCGCACGCGAGACAGACACTCACTCCGCGAGCGGACGCACCTCGATCAAGCCGTACTTCGCCACCGGGTGCTTCGCCGCGATCTCCAACGCCTCGTCCAGGTCCGCGCACTCGATCACGCACAGGCCGCCGATCTGCTCCTTGGTCTCCGCGAACGGGCCGTCGGTGCGCAACACCTCGCCGCCGCGCACCCGCACGGTCACCGCGTCCTCGACCGGTCGCAGCACCGCGCCGGACACGAACATGTCCCGCCGCACCAGGTCCTCGGCCCACGCCCGCGCGTCGTCGGCGGCGCACACCTCGGCGGACGTGGCATCCGACGCGTCCTCGTCCCCGCCGATCAGCAACGCGTACCGCACGATGTCCTCCTCATGCCTGCGCCGCGCGGGCCAGCAGCAGCGCGCGCTCCCGCTCGTTGCGGGTCAGCGACGCGGCCCGCTCCCACTCCCGGCGCGCCTCGTCGGTCTTGCCCAGTTTGCCCAACATGTCGGCGCGCACGCTGGGCAGCAGGTGGTAGCTCTTCATGGCCGGCTCGTCCAGCAGCCCGTCCACGATCTCCAGGCCCGCCGCCGGCCCGAACGCCATGCCGATCGCCACCCCGCGGTTCAGCTCGATCACCGGCGACGGCACCCGCTGCACGAGCGCGGCGTACAGGGCCGCGATCCGCGCCCACTCGGTCTCCTCGGCGGTGCGCGCCCGCGCGTGGCACGCGGCGATCTTGGCCTGCAGCGCGTACGGGCCAGGGGAGTCGGTCAGCTCGTCGACCCGGTCCAGCGCGGCCAGCCCGCGCCGGATCAGCAGCTGGTCCCACCTGGCCCGGTTCTGCTCCAGCAACAGGATCGGCTCGCCGTCCTTGTCGGTGCGCGCCGCCGACCGTGACGCCTGGATCTCCATCAGCGCGACCAGCCCGCGCACCTCCGGCTCGTCCGGCGCGAGGCCGGCGAGGATCCGGCCGAGCCGCATCGCGTCCTCGCACAGCGCCGGGCGCATCCAGTGGTCGCCGGTGGTCGCCGAGTAGCCCTCGTTGAACACGAGGTACACGACCTCCAGCACGGACGACAGCCTCGGCGCGAGATCGGCACCGCCCGGCACCTCGAACGGCACCTTCTTCTGCGCCAGCGTCTTCTTCGCGCGCACGATCCGCTGTGCCACGGTCGGCTCCGGCACCAGGAACGCGCGGGCGATCTCGTCGGTGGTGAGCCCGCCGAGCAGGCGCAGCGTCAGCGCCACCCGCGCCTCGGTGGACAGCACCGGGTGACACGCGGTGAACACCAGCCGCAGCATGTCATCGCCGATGTCGCCGTGCAGATCACGGTCCGCGGCGGCGATCGCGGCGTCGTCGATGTCCGGCTCCTGGCTGGTCTCCAGGTCCCGGCCGATCTCCTGCTGCTTCTGCTCCAGCCGCTGGTCGCGCCGGATCTGGTCGATCGCGCGGCGCTTGGCCGTGGTCATCAGCCACGCGCCCGGGTTGTCCGGAACGCCTTGCGCCGGCCACTGTTCCATCGCGGCGACCAGCGCGTCCTGGGCCAATTCCTCGGCGAGCCCGACGTCGCGAACCATCCTCGCCAGGCCCGCGATCAACCGCGCCGACTCGATGCGCCACACGGCCTCGATCGCTCTGTGTGTCGCCGCCTCCGACGTCACGCCCGGCGCTGTACCCGTCACGAGGGATCATCAGAACACCTTCCGGTCGGGAGTGCCACCCTCGGTGTGTGTCAAGGATTGATCAGCATCTTTCGTGAACTCCGGCCGAATAGGACACAATGGCGGCCCGAGGTTTGGGTGGGTGATGACGTGACAGCGGGTGCGGCCGCCGATCGATCTCCAGCGAACACTCTCCCCGCGGAGCTGACCACGTATGTGGGGCGCCGCGCGGAGATCCTGGAGGTGCGCCGGTTACTGGGCGCTGCGTCCGTCATTACGCTGACCGGGCCCGGCGGAGTCGGCAAGACCAGGCTCGCGCTGCGAGTCGCGGCAGCCTCGCGCAGCACCTTCCCCGACGGGGTGGTGTTCGTCGCGCTGGCCGACCTGCACGAGCCGGCACTGCTGATGAACACGGTGGCGAGCCGCCTCGGCCTGGAGAACCGGTCCGTGATGTCGGCGATCGACGTGATCGTGGATCATGTGCGCAACCGCCGGATGCTGCTCGTGCTGGACAACTGCGAGCACATGGTGGAGCCGTGCGCCCGGTTCGTCGAGGCACTGGTGACCGCCTGCCCTGGGCTCGTCGTGCTGACGACCAGCCGGCAGTCGCTCGGCGTCGCCGGCGAACGCGTGCTCCCGCTGCCGCCGCTGAGCGTGCCGGACACCGGTGCGGCCCCGACCGGGCTCGACCAGTACGACGCGGTGCGGCTGTTCGTGGACCGCGCCACCGCGATCGTGCCGGCGTTCACGATCACCGAGGACAACGTCACCGACGTGGTCACCCTGTGCCGCAGGCTGGAGGGCCACCCGCTGGCCATAGAGCTGGCCGCGGCCCGGCTCCGCGCGCTGTCCGTGCGGCAGGTGACCGAGCGGCTCGACGAGCAGCTCACCGTGCTCACCGGCGGCAGCCGCAGCGGCCCAGGCCGGCACGAGACGCTGCGCGCGATGGTCGACTGGAGCTACGACCTGTGCACCGAACCGGAACGCCTGCTGTGGGGACGCGCGTCGGTGTTCTCCGGCAGCTTCGACCTGGACGCCGCCGAGCAGGTGTGCTCCGGCGACGGGCTCGACCGCGACGCGGTGCTCGACGTCCTCGACGGCCTGCTGGACAAGTCGATCCTGCTGCGCGAGGAGGACGACGGGCTGGCCAGGTACCGGATGCTGGAGACGATGCGCCAGTACGGCGAGGACCGGCTGCGCTCGTCCGGCGACCTGCTCCGCATGCGCCGGCGGCACCGCGACTGGTGCTTCGCGATGACCAGCCGGTTCGAGTCCGAGTGGATCGGTCCCGACCAGGTGGCGTGGATCGACCGGCTCCGCCGCGAGCACCCCAACCTGCGGGTCGCGCTGGACTTCTGCGCCGGCGACCCGGCCGAGGCGGCGGTGGCACTGCGGACCGTGCTCTCGTTCAAGGAGTACTGGATCATCCGCGGCCTGACCGAGGGGCGGATGTGGCTCAGCCGGCTCGTCGCGGCCGCGCCGGACGACGCGCCGGGACGCGGGCACGCGCAGTGGATCGCCGCCTTCCTCGCCCTCGTGCAGGGCGACATCCCCGCGTTCGAGGCGAGCCTCGGCGACGCGGCCGGGGTCGCCGAGCGCACCGACGACGACCGGATCCGCGCCTACGTGTACCACGTGCGCGCGTACCAGGCGCTGATCGGTGATCAGATGTCCGAGGCGATGGAGCTGTTCGGCATCGCGAAGGACATGTTCCGCCAGCTCGGCGACCAGGGCGGCGAGTTGTGGTCCACCTACAACTACGGGCTGGCGCTCAGCCTCGGCGGCGAGCTCGCCGCCGGCCGCCGGGTGCTGTGGGACTGCGTGGACACCCTGGTGTCCAACGGCGAGGTGTTCTGGCGGTCGTGGACGCTGTGGTCGGTCGGCGCGGCCGAGTATCTGCGGGGCGACATCGACGAGGCGCGCAAGGCGTGCAAGGAGGTCCTGCTCCTGCAGCGGCGGGTGCACGACAGGGTGATCGTGGCGTTCGCGATGACCGTGATCGCCGGCTGCGCGGCGCACAGCGACCGGCCGAGGGAGGCGGCACAACTGCTCGGCGGAGCCGCCACGGTGTGGCGCTCGCTCGGCGCGTCTCCGAACAACTACGCCGCGTTCGTCGAGCCGATTCGCAAGGACACCGAGCTGGTGGCCGGTCAGCTCGGGTTCGACGAGGCCGCACGGGAGTTCATGGTGGGCGCGGCATGGCCCACCGAGGACGCCGTCGCCTACGCGCTGGGGGAGAAGCGCGCGGGCAACGGCGCCACGGTCGGGCGGACGGACAGCCCGTTGACCAAGCGGGAGACCGAGATCGCCGGTCTGGTGGCCGAGGGCCTGACCAACCGGCAGATCGCGGTCAAGCTGAGCATCGCGCCACGCACCGCGGAGACGCACGTCGAGCACATCCTGACCAAGCTGGGCTTCACCAACCGGGCGCAGATCGCGGCCTGGGTGGTCGAGTCACGCCGCTCGTGAGTCCTCCTCCGGCGGGAGCTCCTCCTCGGCGACGGCGTCGTTGTTGCCGGTCAGCAGCAGCTTGGCGCGCGCGGCCAGCTCCAGCTCGAAGCGCCCCTGCGGGTCGGTGAGCGAGTCGCCGAACAGCTCCTGCAGCTTGTTGACGCGGTAGCGCACCGACTGTGGGTGCAGCCGCAGCCGCTCGGCCACCTCGGCGACCCGGCCGCGCGAGCTCAGCCACTCGTGCAGCGTCACCAGCAGCCGGTGCTGCTGACGGTCGGTCAGGGTGCGCAGCGGAGCGAGCCGGCGATCGATGATCTGGTCGATCAGCAGGTCGTCGGCGAACAGTGTCAGCGGCAGCGGGTGGTCCGCGCAGTCGATCACCGGCTGCGGCGTGATCAGCCCGCGCTCGGCCAGCGTCAGCGCGCGCCGGGCGACCCGCAGCGAGGCGGCCGCGTCGGCGATCGGCACCGCCGGGCCGATCGCGGCACGCCAGCGGGGAAGTGCCGCGGTCAGCGTGCGCAGCGCCGGGTCACCGGCCGGCACGATCAGGCACGGCTCGGCCGTCTCGAAGTCGGCCAGCACTGCCGGCCCGAGATCGTTCGGCCGCCCGGTCGTGGGACCGCTCAGCGCCACGACCGTCACCCGCTCCGGCAGCTCCCAGTTCGCGGCACGCGCGGCACCGGTCAGGGTGCGCTCGTCGGTGGCCGTGTCGGCCAGCATCAGCCGCACGAGCTGCCGGCGGCTCACCTCCACGGTGTCGCTGTGGTCGGCCCGCTCGAGCAAGTAACTGTCGGTCGACAGCCCGCACGCCATCGTCAGGTACTTGGAGATCGACTCGGCCGCCCAGCGCAGCAGATCCGGCGGCGCGCCGTGCGACCGCAGATAACGGGACACGTGCCGCCACGCGACCTGCCCACCGGCGCGGTACGCGGCCTGCAGCGACTCCAGCGAACGCCCCTCGGCGCGCTCGGTCTTGCCGATACCGCGGAACACCGGCGTCCAGTCGTCCTGCGGCGCGTTCGGGTCGGCGAGCATGTCCACACACCGGAGCGTGCCGGCCTGCACGGCCGCCTTCATGATCTCGCCGAACGGGCCGGACAGCGGCGCGTCGTACTCCGGCACGGCCTGCCGGATCGCGGTGACGACGTCCCGGGCCAGATGCGGCGCGTGCGGACGGAAGCCGTCCACGATTCCGCGCGGCAATCTCCTGGTCCGCGTCGTCGTCGAGTTGGTTCCCCCGCTCGGGACCGCACACTGCTGTAGCGACATTGCTCAGCTCCCTGCTCAGAACCGGGCCGCCCTCTTACGACCACGGCATGACCATTCCGTACGGGGTGCAGAGCGCGCGTCGTCAGGAATACGTACGTAGGTACGTAATTTCGTGTTCACATGGTGGGTACTTGGCGGTCAACGACTCACCCGCGTGCGACGGTAACCGTGCCCATGGAGCACCGCCACCATCGTTTCCACTGGTCAAGGCCGTTGCTCTGGCTGATCGTCGCGAGGTTGGCCCACCCTTGCCGGCGTTCCCTGTCCGCTGGTCTACTCACGACCACACCAGCGGAGGAGTGCCCATGCGGATCCCACGCATCCCGCGGTTCCCGGAGCCGGCCGCGACCGGCGCGGTGACCATCCACGCGGACGCCGCCGAGGCGTACCGAATCATCAGCGACCCACCGGTCATGATCCAGTTCGCCGAGGAGGCACACCGCGCCCGCTGGCTGGACGACGCCGGCGGTGCCGCCGTGGGCGCGCGCTTCCGCGGTTACAACCGCAACGGCCCGCGTCGCTGGGTCACCACGTGCCGGGTCACCGACGCCGACCCGAACCGGCGGTTCGCCTACGAGGTGACCGCGCCACTGGGCATCCCCATCTCTCGCTGGCAGTACGACATCGAGGCCGGCCCGGACGGTTGCACCGTCACCGAGACCAACTGGCTACGGGCTCCACTGTGGTTCATCCCGTTCGCCATTCTGATCACCGGTGCGCTCGACCGTCCTGGCGTGAACAAAGCCAACATCGCCACGACGCTGCACCGGCTGAAGGCTCATTTGGAAGGTGCCGCCGCGGCGTGACCGCGTAGACGGTGGCGGCGCCCGGGGGAGCACCGCCACCGTCGTCGCCGCAGATCAGGACTGCTGGTTCTGCTCGATCTGCTCGCGGATACGCTGCTCGGTCGCGCGCGACTCGTCGGAGTAGGCGTCGCCGAAATCATCGGCCTCGAACACCTGGCGAATCTCGATCTCCTCGGTGCGGTTGGGGTCGCTCGGGCACCGCTTGATCCACTCGACGGCCTCTTCCATCGACTTCACCTCGAGCAGCCAGAAGCCCGCGACGAGCTCCTTAGTCTCGGCGAACGGGCCGTCCAGGACGCTGGTCTTGCCGCCCTCGAACCGCACGCGCGCACCCTTCGTGCTGGGGTGCAGGCCCTCGCCGGCGAGCATGACGCCCGCCTTCACCAGCTCCTCGTTGTACTTCATCATCGCCGTGAGAACCTCCTCGGAGGGCATCTCGCCGGCTTCGCTCTCCTGGGTGGCTTTGACCAGGACCATGACTCGCATCGGGATCTCCTTCGTGCTGACCGGCTCGTTCCGGCTCACCAACGCGTCGAACCGGCACCCGGCCGATCGACACGGCGCGCCAACTTTTTCGCAGATTCCTCGATCCCGCACGTGTCCGGCGTGTGTCGGAGGTATGTCGGACCGATCAGCTGCCGTACTGCTTGGTGTCCGGGTGCTCGATCAGCAGGATGTGGGCGGTCTCGTCGGCGACCGGACGGTGCCGCAGTCCGCGCGGGACGACGAACAGCTCGCCCTGCCTCAACACCACCGGATCACGACCCTCCAGCTCGATCCGGAAGGTCCCGTCCCAGCACAGGAACAGCTCGTCCTCGTCGTGGTGGTGCCAGGGGAACTCGCCCTCCAGCCGGGCCAACCGCACGACCGTGGTGTCGTTCACCGCCGCCAGGGTGTGCTGCTGGAAGGGGCCGGGCAGCGCCGCGATGGCGTCGGACACCGAGACGGCGGCCAGGGCGCGTGGGTCCTCGTGGTGTGTCGTCATGCGGCGATCCTCACCGTCGCCGTACCGAGCGAGAAGAGCCAATGCCCAACGATTGGCTCAGCCGTAGCGCGCGGCCAGCTCGGCGCCGATCCTGGCCGTTTCGGCGCGGACCTCCGGCGGATCGAGAACCTCCACCTGCGCACCCCATCCGGCGAGGTCGCGGGCGATGTCCAGGGGAGTAGGGGCGGCGACGCGCAGGGGAGGGCGGCGCCCGATAGCAACCATCGGTTGCGTATCGCGTGCCGGTGGGCTAACGTGACACGCAACCGAACGTTGCACTACACGGGAGATCACATGGAGTACGGCAGCATCGAGCGCGAGATCTACGTCGAAGCCTCGCCTGAGGTGGTGTACGAGGTCGTCAGCAGCCCCGAACACCTCAAGGAATGGTGGCCGGACGACGTGGAACTCGATCCCGTTCCCGGTGGCACCGGTGAACTGGTCTGGGGTGACCGGAACGCGCCCGAGGCGCGCATCTCCACGGTGACTGTCGTGGACGCCCAGCCTCCCCGATTGTTCTCGTTCCGCTGGTGTCACCAGGAAGGGGAGGTGGCGAGCCCGGGCAACTCGACGCTCGTGACGTTCGAATTGACCCCTTCCGAGAACGGGACGACCGTTCACCTCACGGAAAGCGGATTCCGTGAGCAAGGGTGGGAGGCCGCGGTTCTCGAAGCGTCGTACAACTCGCACGTCGAGGGCTGGGATTACTTCGTTCCGCGCCTCGGCGCGTACGTCGCCCGTCTGGTGTCCACGCCATGACCACCGCGGTGGACGACGACCTCTGGTCGGCGATCGGAGATCCCACCCGGCGGCGGATGCTCGATCTGCTGCTGTCCGACGGGCAGGCGACGGCGACCTCGCTCAGCGAACGACTGCCGGTGAGCCGGCAGGCCGTGGCGAAGCATCTCGGCGTCCTCGATCGGGTCGGCCTGGTTCGCAGTACGCCGGCCGGACGGGAGCGGAGATACGACGTGGACGAGGCGCAATTAGCCCGCGCGATAGCGCAACTCAATTCGGTCGGCGCCACCTGGGATTCCAGGCTGCGGCGCATCAAGCGGATCTCCGAGGCGATTCAACGCGCGCAGAACAAGTGAATTCGAGAATTCGCTAGCTCTGCAAGGTGAATGCTTCGCGGGGTGAAGTATGTCCAAAATGAAGGAGGAGAAATGGTAGACATTCTGCATCGGGTAGGCGTCAAGTCGGATCTCAACAGTGTTTACGACACACTCGCCACGATCGACGGCCTCGCCGGATGGTGGACGACGAGTACGAGCGGCGACAGCACGGTGGGCGGAATCGTCGAATTCCGGTTCGGCGACGCCGGCGGTTCCGACATGCGGGTGCGCGAACTGGAGCCGGCCAAACGGGTGCTGTGGGAAGTCGTGGCAGGCCCGGACGAGTGGGTCGGCACGACGATCAGCTTTGATCTCAAGCAGGAGGACGATTACACGATCGTGCTGTTCAACCATCAGGGCTGGCGCGAGCCGGTGGAGTTCATGCATCACTGCGGCACCACGTGGGCCAAGTTCCTGATGAGCCTGAAACAACTCGTCGAGACCGGGAAGGGCGCGCCCTACCCGGACGACGTCAGCGTCGGCAACTGGTGAGTCGCGGACCTTCTACTTAACATAATGTAGATTATCGAACTACGACGACACGTTGGGGACGAGCGTCTTCGGCACGCGGATCATCGCCGAATGCGCTCGTCCCCAGGGGCACGCTCACGAAGGTCGACTGACGTTCCAGCCTCAGCTGACCGCTTTCTTGATCAGCGCGACGATCTTCGCCTCGGCCGTGGCGTTCAACTCCGTCAGCGCGAAGGACGTCGCCCACATGGTGCCGTCGTCGAGGTTCGCGTCCTGCTCGAAACCGAACGTCGCGTACCTCGCGTTGAACTTCGCCGCGGCCTGGAAGAAACAGACGTTCTTGCCGTCCTTGTTGGCGTAGGCGGGCATCCCGTACCAGGTCTTCGGCTGCAGCTCCGGCGCGTTGGCCTTGACGAGTTCGTGGAACCGCTCGGCCATGACCCGGTCGGAGTCCGGCATCTCGGCGATCTTCGCGAGCGCCTCGGCCTCCTGGTCCGCCGCCTTCTTGCCGCGGCGTGCCTCCGCCTTCAGCTCCTTGGTCCGCTCCTTCATCGCGGCGCGTTCGTCGGCGGTGAGTCCGGTGTACTCGCTGGTGCCTTTACTCTCAGTCATGGCGTCCACTCCCCTTCGTCAGTCCTGAAGCAGCCCGACGACATTGCCGTCGGGGTCGGTGAAGGTGGCGACCACGCGGCCACCACCGACGTCGTGCACGGGCTCCTTGACGGTCGCCCCGGCGGCGGTGACCTCGGCAAGCTTCGCATCGATGTCCGGCACGTGCCAGTAGGCAACCGGCGAGGTCATGGCCTGCGGTCCACCACCGGGAACCAGCCCGATGTGCTGGCCCTCGGCGTCGAAACCGACGTAGTAGGACGAGTCGGCCTGCGGCGCGATACCGAGCAGCGCGGTGTACACAGCCTTGGCCTTGTCCAGGTCGGACACGGGGTGCAGCAGGGTCTTGAAACCCCCGGGTGGTCGAGTCGCTCATGGTCACTCCTTCACGTCGTGATCTCACTATGGCGATTACGCTATGTACTCCGTGCCGGTCAGTGCTTCTTGATTCCTGACCAGTCCCGCCGGCTCACCAGAAGCACCACGCAGGCGGTCACCCCGAGCAGCACGGTGACCAGCCCGGAGCCGCCGAGGGTCGTGCTCGGGCCGAGTGCGGTGGTGAGCGGACCGCCGAGTGCCGTACCGAGGGGCGCGGCGGTAAGCAACGCCGCGCTGCGGGCGGCGAGCATCGACGCGAGGTGTTCCGGCGGCGCCGTCTTCTGCATCAGGGTCACGGAGAGCGCGACGAACGGCCCGTAGATCGCGCCGCCGAGCGCGAAGCACCCGACGGTGACGGCTGTCGGCACGTCGAGCCCGAACGGCGACAGGGTGAGCCCCCAGCCGATCACGATGGCGATCGTCACCGGCCACAGCGGCAGCCGCCGCAACGCGCCGATCGCGAGCGAACCCAACACCGCGCCGACGCCGAACAAGGTCCAGTAGAGGCCCAGCAGGGTGCCCGGCGCGTGCAGGTCGTCGGTCACGTGCAGCGGCAGCGCGACCTCGACGGGCCCGTACAGGAAGTTGAAGAACCAGGTCAGCGCCAGCAGCCCGAGCAACTCGGGATGCGTGCGCAGCAGCGCGAACCCGCCGCGCGCGGCCGTCTTGTCGACGATCGAGACGTGTCCGGACGCGGGCAGTCGGGTGCGCGCGACGAGCACGGCGAGGAAGACGTAGGTGAGTGCGTCCAGCCCGAGTACCAACGCCGGGCTGATGTAGGTCACCAGCACGCCGGCGATCGCCGGTCCGGCGATCATCGCCGCGAATTCGAGCGAGCTGACCAGCGTGTTGGCGGCGAGCCGCTGCTCGTCCGGCAGCAGCTCGGCCAGCAGCGTGTACTTGCCGGCGTTGCCCCACGCGTGCAGCAGCGACGAGACCGCGAGCAGCGCGAGGTACAACGGCGGTGACAACAGCCCGGCGAGCCAAGCAAGCGGGACGGCGCCGAGGAGCACGCCGCGCACCACGTTGTCGATGAGCAGCAGCCGCCTGGCCGGCACCCGCCGAAGACGGCGACCGAACACCAGCGCGCCCACCACACCCGGCAACGTGTACGCGGCCACCGCGCCGCCGACCCACAGGCCGGCCTGCCCCGGTGGCGCGAGTTCGATGGCGAGCCACGCCACCGCGACGAAGCTCATCCCGTCCCCAAGGTAGGAGACCGCGAAGCCGAGGATCAGCCGCCGGAACACCCGGTTGCCGAGCACCGGCCGATAGGCGGACGGGATGAGCCCCATGATCGGCGGACGGCTCAGTTGACCTGTTTGACGCGGATCTCGTTGCCGGCCGGATCGCGGAAAGCACAGTCGCGAACGCCGTAGGGCTGGTCGGTCGGCTCCTGCACGACGTCGACGTCGTGCGCCTGCAACTGCTCGAACAGCGCGTCAAGGTTCTTGGTGGCCAGCAGGATCCAGCCGTAGGTGCCCTTGGCCATCATCTCGGTGATGGTGCGCCGCTCGTCATCGGTGATGCCGGGAGCGACGGCCGGTGGCGCCAGCAGGATGTTCGTGTCGGGCTGGCCGGCGGGGCCGACGGTGATCCAGCGCATCGCGCCCTGCCCGACGTCGCCGCGGACCTCGAAGCCGAGAACGTCGCGATAGAAGGCCAGGGACTCCTCCGGATCGTCGTGCGGGAGGAACGTGGTGTTGATGGTGATGTCCATGGCGATCACGCTAGCTGTGGCTCGATGACCTGCGCTTCTCGATTCCTGACCGGCCTGCTCACCTGTCGCGCGATGCACGGCGGCATCCCCTCGGTCACGCGCGCCCCATCACGCCGGTAGGCGCTGGGCGGAACACCTACCAGTTCGGTGAACCGCGTGCTGAAGGTGCCCAGCGACGAGCTGCCGACCGCGAAGCAGACCTCGGTGACACTGAGATCGCCGCGACGCAACAGCGCCATCGCACGCTCGATGCGCCGCGTCATCAGGTAGCTGTACGGCGATTCGCCGTACGCCTGCCGGAACTGGCGGCTGAGGTGCCCGGCCGACATGTTCACGCCGCGCGCGAGCGCGTCGACGTCCAGCGGCTGCTGGTACTCCCGGTCGATCCGGTCGCGAACTCGGCGCAGCAGCGCGAGATCGCGCAGGTTCTGTTGGGCGGCTGGTCTGCTGGTCACCCGGTGATCGTACTTCTCGGCGCCACTCCCCTCGCCCGAAACCGGCCGAACGGCAGTTGCGTCACGTGACGCAACTGCCCTGGGCCGCTCAGTTGGGCGCGGTGTTCTCCACCGACGGCATCTCCCTGGCGATGTCGGCCATCAGCTGCGGCCGGCGCGTCCAACGGCCCGACGCGTTGGCCAGCAGGCTCGACAGCGGCTCGGGCTTGCCGAGGTGGAAGCCCTGCGCGACACGCACTCCGAGCCGGGACAGCGCGTCCACCTGAGTCGGCCGCTCGACCCACTCGGCCACGACCGACAGGCCGAGGCCACGCGCGATGTCGACGATCCCGCTGACCAGGACGGTGTCCCGGCTGCCGTAGTCGATGCCGCGCACGAACTCCCCGTCGATCTTCAAACCGGTGATCGGCAGCTGCTTCAGGTGCACGAACGACCCGAAGCCGGCGCCGAAGTCGTCCAGCGTGATCCGGCAGCCGCTGGCCCGCAGCTGCTGCGACAGACTCCGCGCCGCGTCGAGATTCGTCACGGCGGCGGTCTCGGTGATCTCGAATCCCAGACGACCGGGAGCGACTCCGGCGGCGGCCAGCCGGTCCAGCACGAAGTCGCCGAAGTCCTCGTCCTCCAGCGTCCGTCCGGACACGTTGACGTTGAACCGCAGCCCCGGATACGGGTGCTCGACGAGTGCGTCGATCGCCGTATCGGCCACCCAGCGGTCGATGTCCAGAACAAGATCGGTACGCTCAGCCGCCGGCAGGAACTCGCCGGGCCCGAGGTGCGGAAGCCGATTATCCTCTAGCCGCAACAACAATTCGTGCCCGACGACGCGGCCGGTGCTCAGCTTCACCATCGGCATCGCGTGCAGCGCGAGCCCGCCGTCGGCCAACGCGTTGCGCACTCTGTCCAAAACGGACACTCGCATGGCGGTGTCCATGTAGTGCCCCTGCTCGTACACGGTGACCCGGTTGCGACCGGCCGTCTTGGAGGCGAACAGGGCGAGATCGGCGTTGGCGAGCACCGCCTGCCAGTTGTCCCCAGCGTCGAATTTCGTCACACCCGCGCTGACCGTGGCGTGGCTACCCGACAGGCTTCCGCCCAGTGGAGTCGCCGCCACGGCGGTGCGTAACCGGTCGGCGACGGTTCTGGCCTCGGCCTCGTTGGCGTTCGGCATCAGCACGGCGAACTCGTCACCGCCGAACCGGCCCAACACGTGCCCCTCGCCCAGCCGGTCGCGCAGCAGATCGGCGAGCGCGCTCATCACCCGGTCGCCGACCGTGTGCCCGCGCAGGTCGTTGATGTCCTTGAAGTTGTCCAGATCCAGCAGCACCAGCGCGCCGTGACCGCCCCTGGCCAGCTCGCGCTCCAGCACCCTGGTGAGCGCCCTGCGGTTGGGCAGCCCGGTCAGCGGGTCCTCCTCGACCATCCGCAGCAGGTCGTCCTGCCAGTGCGCGATGTGCGCGGACTCCAGCTCCCGCTCACGCCAACTGGACACGTCCACGGCGCGGTACAGCAGCCGCCCGTCGGCCAGCGCCACACAGCTCACCTCGAGCCAGCGGCCGTCCGGCTTGTCCCCCGACCGCCACGGCACCACGGCCGGCGGATGCGGCACCGACGGCGCGCCGGTGAGCAGGGCCGGCAGCGACCGTCCCGCGGCCTGCTCGGCGTCCAGTTCCAGCAGGTCGGCCATCACGGGGTTGACCCAGCTGATCTGGCAGCGCCCGTCGGTCACGGCGAAGGCGACGTCGGTCGCGGACAGGACCTCGCGGGCCGCGACCTCGTCCTCACCCGTGAACTCGTCCACCGGGCACCCCTTCACACGATCGGCTGTACACGAAGCGTAGTTGACCTCGGCCGTCAGCGCAGTCGTTCCATGCTCTGCGCCGCCCGGGCCAACTCGGCGGCCATCGCACGCAACTCCCCCGCTTCCGCGCCGTCCTCGGCTGCGGTCGCCACGTCTTCCGCCGCACACCGTAGCTGGAACAGCCTGTCTTGGAGATCCGATAGTTCGTTTCCGGACAATACGACGGCGTCCTCAGGCAGGCCGCCGCGCTGCACGGCCGTGCGTCGCTCGTAGGCGCGCTGGCGGCACGGCTGGGCGCAGTACCGCCTCGGGCGGCCCACCCGATCCTCGTCCGGCAGCCGCCGACCGCACCAGCCACAGTGCCGCGCCTCGGCACGGCGCGGCAGGTACGCCGGCTCGGTGCTCGGCTCGGTGCTCGTTGGTGTCGCCGCGTTCATGACGTGCGACCGTATCTGGACACCCAGCGTGCACCCATACGCCACGCCGCTGAGGCAAACTTCAAGGATGCGTCTCGACTTCGCGGCAGACCACGGCTACCTGCGCGGACCGCATCCGCGTGCGTTCGTCCACCGGGGCTGGCACGTGGACGACCTCGACGGCATGGAGAACTCGCTCAGCGCGTTCCGGCGTGCCGTCGACGAGGGCTACCGGTATCTGGAGACCGACGTGCACGCCACGTCGGACGGCGTGGTCGTGGTGCACCACGACGCGGCGCTGGATCGCACCACCGACGCCACCGGCCAGATCGCGCGGCTGCCGTGGCAGACCGTGCGACGCGCCAAGGTGGCCGGCAGGGAGCCGGTGAGCCGGCTGGAGGACCTGCTCGAGGAGCTGCCGGAGGCGCTGGTCAACATCGACGTCAAGGCCGACACGGCGGTCGAGCCGGTGCTGGACGCCGTGCGCCGCACCGACGCGTGGGAGCGCGTCTGCCTCGGCACGTTCTCCGACACGCGGCTGGCCCGGGTGCGCAAGCTCGGCGGCGCCCGCCTGATCACCTCGATGGGCCCGCGCTCGGTGCTCGCGCTGTGGGCGTCCGGGTGGAACCGCAGGCTGCCGGTGAGCCGGGCGATCCGAGGCTTCTCGGCGCAGGTGCCGGTGCGCCACGGCCGGCTGGAACTGGTCACCCGGCGGACAGTCGAGGCCGCGCACCGCATGGGCCTCGAGGTGCACGTCTGGACGATCAACGACCCCGTCCAGATGAACGCCCTGCTCGACCTCGGGGTGGACGGTCTGGTCACCGACCGCCCCGATCTGCTGCGCGACGTGCTCACCCAGCGCGGCACCTGGGCCACTACTTAAAGTCGGCCCGCTTGACCGCACCGAGCGCAAGCCACGCTGAGGTCGCACGCTATTTGAACGCAGCCTTCCACGTCTTGGGACCGAGCCGGCCGGAGTCCCTGATGTGGTTGGCACGCTGCAGATCCAACACGGCCTGGTGGGTCTCCTGGTAGTAGCAGCCGCTGCCCTGGAAGTCGTAGCCGAACGCGTTCATGCGCAGTTGGAACGCCTTGAGCGCCTCGTCGCAGTCGCCGAACGCGTAGACCTTGCCCGGCCACGCGGCGGGCGCCGACGGCGGAACGGGCGGCCTCGGCGGTGCCGGCGGGCGCACGTGACCGCCGATGTAGGCGGAGTCGGCGCGGCTGGGCACGACCTTGCTGCGCGCGTCCCGGTCGTTGCGCAGGGCCAGGTGCTTGCCGTCGGCGCACTCCCACGGCTGCCAGCCGCGCATGCGGTAGAGGTACAGCGCCCGGTAGTCCTGCTCGGACGATGATGCCTGGTGTGGCAGGCCGGCTCCCTTGACGCTGCGCCAGGTCGACAGGTCGAACTGGTACGCGCCGTAGTAGCCGTTGCCGGTGTTGGTGTTGTACCGGCCGCTGGCTTCGCACGCGCGGAGCTTCGACCAGTCGTGCCGCGGCGGGTCGGCGGCCGCGGACACGCTCATGACGAAGACCTGGATTCCCGCCGCGGCGGCCGCCACGAGCAGCAGTTTCGCAATCCCACGCACAACTCGCTTACCGCTCATGAGTGGAACGGTAAGTCGAAGTCACAACTTTCACAACAGCAACATGTAAACCATTAGCATCACACGTCACCCTCGCGGGTGAGTGCGCGACACGCCGGTGAATCCGAAGCCTGATCGATCTCGTATCGAGCCGGCCACAGCCGCCCGTGCGTGACCCCGGGTTCAGTACCCTCCGCGTACCCGGACACCCATCCGGGGCCGAGGAGGGGTTGATGAGCGTCGTGGACGACAGCCCGGGGGCAGCGGAGAGCGCGACGAGCCGCCGTCGCGAGCAACGCGCCTGGTACTGGTACGACTGGGCGAACACGACGTTCTACACGTCGGTCACCACGGTGTTCGGCGCGATCTACTTCAGCTCGATCGCGGCCGAGGACGCGAAGACCGACATCGCGCGCAACGGGCCCCAACCGTGCATGGCGGTCAACGCCGACACCGGCGTCTTCGAGAAGAACACGCTGGTCAACTGCGACGTGTCGCTGTTCGGTATCGAGTTCCCGGCCGGCGCGCTCTGGGGCTACCTGCTCGCCGCGGCGACGCTCATCCAAGTGCTGGTCCTGCCGATCACCGGCGCGATCGCCGACCGCAGCCACGCCAAGAAGCGCATGCTCGCCACGTTCGCGTTCATCGGCGCCGGCTCGACCTGCCTGCTGGTGACCGTGGTCGAGACGACCTGGCAACCGGCGCTGATCTTCTACACGATCGGCCAAGTCGGGTATGGCGCCTCGATCGTCGTCTACTACTCGTTCCTGCCCCAGATAGCCGAGGCCGACGAGCGTGACGACGTGTCCGCCCGCGGCTGGGCGTTCGGATTCCTCGGCGGCGGGTGCGCGCTCGCACTGCAACTGGTGCTGGTGACGCTGCACGAGACGTTCGGGATCGCCGAGGGCACCGCGGTCCGCCTCTGCTTCGTGATCTCCGGTCTGTGGTGGGCCGGCTTCACGCTGATCCCGCTGCGCCGGCTCAAACAGCACCAGGTGCCACCGCACGAAGCCGAGCGCGGCGCGTCGGTGCTCACCGCCGGCTTCCGCGAACTGCGCACCACGTTCAAGGCGGCCAGGGCGTTCCCGCTCACGCTGGCGTTCCTCGGCGCGTATCTGGTGTACACCGACGGCATCTCGACGGTCGTGTCGGTATCGGCCCAGTACGGCACCGAGGAGCTGAAGTTCGGCGAGCAGACGCTGATCATCACGATCCTGGTGATCCAGTTCGTGGCTTACCTCGGCGGCATGCTGCACGGGCTGGTGGCCCGCCGGCTCGGCGCGAAGCGGACGATCCTGGGCAGCCTCGTGGTGTGGATCGTGGTGCTGGTGTGCGCCTACTTCGTGAAGGCCGGCGAGGAGCTCCAGTTCTTCGCGCTGGCCGCCGGGATCGGGCTGGTGCTCGGCGGCACGGTGGCGCTGTCCCGGTCGCTGTTCAGCCAGATGATCCCGAGGGGCAAGGAAGCGCAGTACTTCTCCCTGTACGAGATCTGCGAGCGCGGCACCGCGTGGATGGGGCCGCTGCTGTTCGCCAGTATCGGCCACGCCACCGGCACGTTCCGTTACGCGATCATCGCGCTCGGAGTGTTCTTCGTGGTCGGGTTCGTGCTGCTGTGGCTGGTGCCGGTGCGCAAGGCGATTCGCGCGGCCGGCAACGCCGAGCCCGAGCGCCTGTGACCCTCAGTAAGTACGGACAGTGAGCAACTCCCTCACAGCCGATCGGCTACCGTACGTGTCGGTAGCACATCACCGGTTCGGAGACCTCTTGACACGCCGCCAAAGGGGCGTGCATCACACGTCATGACACCCCAGTTCGGCAACGGCCCTACACGGATATCCCCCGTGCGGGTGATATCCCGGATGACCATCGCGATAACGCGTCACAAATCCGTGCCGATTCGCTCCCTAAGGAGGAAGCTTTTGTTGACGGGTGAATGACGTCACCGTGTGCTACCGGACCCTGCATCCGGGAACGATTGGACCAGTCCGGTCGTTGCACTCGGTGAGCAACACCCCGGGGCTCTACACGAGCCGAAGGAAAGGACACCGCCATGGCCGACCGTGTTCTCCGTGGGAGCCGGCTTGGGGCGGTCAGCTACGAGACTGACCGCAACCACGATCTCGCGCCGCGCCGTACGGTTCGGTACGCGTGCCCGAAGGACCACGAGTTCGAGGTCCCGTTCTCCGATGACGCCGAGGTTCCCCCCACCTGGGAGTGCCGCCTGCACGGCAGCGAGTCGAAGATCATCGACGGCGAGCAGCCGGAACAGAAGAAGACCAAGGCTCCGCGTACGCACTGGGACATGCTGCTGGAACGGCGCACCATCCCCGAGTTGGAGGATCTGCTGACCGAGCGGCTCGAGGAGCTGCGCGGTCGTCGTAGCCGCAGCGCCTGACACACACGACCGCGAAGACCCCCGGAGCCCCTTGCCGGGGGTCTTCGCATGTCCAGGCCCCGGATCAGGCGACAAGCAGACGCACGCCAAGCTCTGCCGCGTCGAGATCGATCAGGTCGCGGTTGCGTTCGGCCCAGTGGCCGGATGCGAGGTCATCACGGAGGCCGCGCACTGCCCGCTGCTCGGCGACCGGCCCGACTCTGGCCCAGATCGACATCCCGCGACGGATATCCTCGTCCAGGTACGCCTCGGGCCGGCGCCAGTAGGCCTCGTAGAAGCCGTCCGCGCAGTCCCACGGAATGAGCACCGGTTCCACCGTGGCACCGATCGAGCAGGCCAGCTCGGGCAGCGACGGCCGGCCGACGAGAAGGCCGGCGCGCTCGGGCAGATAATCGCGATCCAGCCAGAATAGATCGAGGGCGCTGAAGTCCTTGGTGAACACCACCACGCGGCGCGTGACCCGCCGCATCTCGCGCAGACCCGCGATCGGGTCCTGCCAGTGATCGATGGTGGCGAAAGCCATCGCGGCGTCGAAGGACTGGTCCTCCAACGGAAGGCTCTCCGCGAACGCAGCCACGCACGGCGCCGCGCCTGCTTGGCGCTGCGCCCGCATGACCGCCGACGGTTCCACCGCGGTGACGTCACGGTCGGAGGGCTCGTAGGAGCCGGTGCCCGCCCCGACATTGAGCACGGTCCGCGCATCGCCGAGCGCGGCCCAGACCTGGCTCGCGATCCGCGGCTCGGTGCGCCGAGTCACGGTGTAGGTGGCTCCGATGGCGTCGTACAGCTGATCTCCGGACTCATGTCCGGCGGGACCCGAGTCCATGTCAGCCCTGGCGGCTGAACACTCCACGCAGCTGCTGGCCGCGGCGGCGCAGGCCCCACTTGGTGACCCGGAGCAGCGCCTCGCGGATCACGCTGCCGGTCATCTTCGACTCGCCGCGCTCGCGCTCGGTGAACGTGATCGGCACCTCGACCACGGTGAACCCGGCCTCCAGCGTGCGCCACGCGAGATCGATCTGGAAGCAGTAGCCCTGCGAGGCGACGTTGTGCAGCTTGATCTTCTCCAGCACGGCGCGCCGGTAGGCCCGGAAACCCGCGGTGAACTCCTTGATCTGGCCGCCGAGCGCCATCCGCGAGTACAGGTTCGCGCCCCGGGAGAAGAACTCGCGGCGCTTGGGCCAGTTGACCACCTTGCCGCCGGGCACCCAGCGTGACCCGAGCACCAGGTCGGCGTCGGACAGCGCGTCCAGCAGCCGAGGCAGGTCCTCCGGCGCGTGCGAGCCGTCCGCGTCCATCTCCACGACGACCGCGTAGTCGCGCTCCAGCGCCCAGTCGAACCCGGCCACGTAGGCGGCGCCGAGGCCGGCCTTCTCCGTGCGGTGCATGACCTTCACCCGCTCGTCGGCCGCCACCATCTGGTCGACGATCTCACCGGTCCCGTCCGGGCTGCCGTCGTCCACCACGAGCACGTGCACCTCGGGCAACGCCGCGTGCAGCCGCTTGACGATCGGCTCGATGTTGTCCCGCTCGTTATAGGTCGGGATCACCACCAACACAGGTGTGAGAGTGTCACCGCTGCTCTGTGGCTGGGCCGCCATTGTTCTCCTCTTCCCGACCTGGATCACGACGACGCCGGCGCATCACGATCGCCACTCCGAGTGCGGCCAGCCCGGCGGCGACCATCAACCACTCCGGCAGCGCGCCGAGTCGATCCGACAGCGTAGTCGCTGTCCGCAGCGGCACCTCTTCGACCAGGGCTGCCGGCACGAACAGGTCCGTGTTGGCGACGACCGAGCCGTCCGGGCGCACGATCGCGCTGGTGCCGCTGGTTGCCGCGACGATCACCGCGCGGCCGTGCTCGACCGCGCGCACGCGGTCCATGGCCAGCTGCTGGTAGGTCATCTCGGTGAGCCCGAAGGTGGCGTTGTTGGTGGGCACCGCGAGCAGGTTCGCGCCGTTGAGCGTCGAGTCGCGCACCCGGTCGTCGAACGCGACCTCCCAGCAGGTGGCCAGGCCGATCCGAGCCGCACCCACGGCGAACACGGTCGGCTCGCTGCCCGGCTGGAAGTTGCCCGCCTTGTCCACCGTGGAGCTGAACAGCCGGAAGAACGAGCGCATCGGCATGGTCTCGCCGAACGGCTGCAGCTGGCGCTTGGTGTAGGTGTCGGTCGGCCCGGCGTCCGGGGTCCAGAGCACGACCGTGTTGCGCGGGTTGCCGTCGTCGCCGACCAGCACCGCGCCGACCGCGATCGGCACCCCGATGGCGCGCGCCGCGCGGTTGATCGCCTCGCGGGCGTCGCCGTTGCGGTACGGGTCGATGTCCGAGGAGTTCTCCGGCCAGATGACCACGTCCGGCCGCTTGACCCGGCCGGCGTTCACGTCGGCGGCGAGCTGCTCGGTGCGCTTGACGTGGTTGTCGAGCACGGCGCGCCGCTGGGCGTTGAAGTCCAGGCCGAGGCGCGGCACGTTGCCCTGCACGGCGGCGACGGTGATCGTGCCGGCCTGCGCGTCGGTGCCGACCATGGGCAGTGCGGAGACCGCGGCGACGATCGGGAGTACGAAGGCCAGCGCCGGCGCGACGATCACCCGGACCGCCACGCGCCGCTCGACGATCACGCGAACGAACGCGGCCAGCCCGAAGCCGGTGAGTGCCACGGCGAAGGCGACCAGCGGCGTGCCACCGACCGCGGCCAGTGCCACGTACGGGCCGTCGGGTTGCCCGAAAGCCGTTTTGCCCCAAGGGATCCCGTCGAACGGGAAGATCGAGCGGAACCCCTCACCCGCCACCCAGAGCATCGCCGCCCACACCGGCGCGGCGGGCAGCACGGTGGACAGCACGGAGATCGCCGCGCACGGCAGCGCGAGCAGCAGCGACATGGCCAACGCGAGCGGCACGGAGGCGATCAGGCCGACGTACACCCCGGTCCAGGCCAGCAGCGGGATCATGAGCCCGAGGCCGAACAGCAGTCCGTAGCCGTACCCGGCGCGCCCCCGGCGGCCGTGCAGCAGCCAGTACAGGATCGCGAATCCGATGGGCGCGAGGAACCAGACGGTCCTCGGCGGGAAGCTCAGGTACTCGAGTACGCCAGCGCCGACCGCCAGCGCGCCGCGGGCCAGCACCGGGGCTGCCCGGCGGGCCCGCGACGGCGGCGAGGTCTCTGGCGTGGCCGGTTCGTCCGGCGAGAGGGTGGGTGCGACCACCCGACAAGCCTACGGCCACGGCTGGACGGTCAGATGTCCGGCAGGACCGGCACCATGTTGCTCCAGCGGCCCAGCTCGCAGCCGGTCTCCCGGGAGAACTCGGCGTCGATCCAGCGGCCGCGCCAGAACCCGGTGACCCGGGCCTCCTCCGGCCCGCCGTAGATCAGCGTGCACGCGGTGCCGGGCGGCACCGGTGCGAACGGGTTCTCGGTGTTGCCGGCAGAGGCGAGCCGGTGGCAGGCGGGGCCGACGTTCGGGTGGGTGCCGGTGTCCGGCGAGCACTTGAGCGACCACACGGCGGCGGGCATGGGCGTGCTGCCGTCGGTGTACCTGATCGTCAGCTCGGTGCGGTTGTCTCGCGTCGGCTCGGCCGGGTCGGCTTTGGCGGCGAAAGACGTGACGGTCGCGGCGGCGATGCCGATGACAGCCACCGCGGCGACGACGCGAACGGTCTTCATTCAGGGCGCTCCCAAGGGTGTGGTTGTTCTGCCCTGCAGGACTACCGCCGATGGGGCGCCTACCTCCCAGTACTCACCCCATCGTGCGCCCGTCGATCGGGTGATCGTTCGCCGATGTCACGATCAGTCACCGCTGTCGGCCGGCTTGGGGACGACCACGGTGCCGGTGGCTCGGGTGACCACGACCGGCGGGTCGAGCGCGTCAGCCGCGGACGGGCCGCGCTCCGGGGCGGCCCGGCAGACCACGCGCGCCTCGAACTCCATGGTGCGCGACCGGTTGCCGATCCGCGCCAGCGTGGCCGTCGCCTCGATCACGTCGCCGGCCTGGATCGGCGCGAGGAACTCGACGTTCGAGTAGCCGGCGAACAGGCCCTCGTCGCCGTCGGTCCGGATGCACATCTCGGTGGCGACATCGCCGAACATCGTCAGCCCGTACGCGCCGTCCACGAGGTTTCCCCCGTAGTGCGCGTGCGAGTAGGGCACGTAGTGCCGCTGCGTGACGGTGAAACCCACGGACAAACTCTCTGCCAGGCTCATACCTTCTCCTTGATCGCGTGCACGAGGTAGCTGGCCACCTCGCCTGGTGTGGTGCCGCGTCCGAAGACCCGGTCGACGCCGAGTTCGGGCGCCATCAGCGGGTCGAACCGCGGCCCGCCGGCGATCATGAGCGGCCGGCGCTCGCCCATGGCCTCCCGGAACGCCGCGGACATCTCCTGCGTGTTGAGGATGTGCGCGTCCCGCTGGGTCACGACCTGCGACACCAGTACGGCGTCGGCCTTCTCGGTACGCGCGCGCTTGACGATCTCCGGCACGGTCACCTGGGCGCCGAGGTTCACCACTCTCAGCTCCCGGTAGTACTCCAGGCCCTTCTCCCCCGCGAACCCCTTGATGTTGAGGATCGCGTCGATGCCCACCGTGTGCGCGTCCGTCCCGATGCAGCCGCCGACGACGATCAGCTTGCGGCGCAAGGACTTCTTCACGTAAGAGTTGACCTCGGCCGGGCTCAGCAGCGGGTACTCGCGCTCGACGACCTTCACCTCGTCGAGGTCGACGATGTGGTTGACCGAGCCGTACACGACGAAGAAGGTGAAGCCGTCGCCGATGGCGTGCGAGTGCACCACCATCGCCGGATCGATGCCCATCTTGTTGGCGAGTTGCTGGGCGGCGCCGTCCGCGCGCGGGCCGTGCGGCACCGGCAGCGTGAACGACACCTGCACCATGCCGTCGCCGGTGGCGTCGCCGTAGGGGCGGACATGTCGCTTGGTCATTTCGTCGCCCCCGTCTCCAGCATCTCGATCGCCGGGTTGACGTAACCGTCGGCCTTGGACACCACGCCGTCGGTGCCCTTTCCCTTGTCCTGCGGGCGTTTCATCAGCCCGAAGGTGCCGTCGCCGATCGCGTTCAGCAGACCGTCGTCCACGATCCGGTCCAGCAGATCGACCGCCTCGCCGAGCACCTGATGCGCGCGTTTGACGATGTACCCGTCGCGCGCCGGCACGAAGTCCTCGCTCAGGTTGCCGGCCGCGTTGAGCACGTAGCGCACGTTCGCCACGGCGAGATCGCGATCGGACAGCCACGGCGTGACGACCGCTTCGGTCATCATGCCGACGAGCAGGATCGACTGTCCGGTGAGCACGCCGGCGAGGTTGAAGAACCCGTCGAGCAGGTGGCCGCGGAACACGTCGCCGGTCATGTGCTTGGTCGGCGGCATCCACTTCAGCGGTGCCTCCGGGAACAGCTCGCGGGCCAGCAGCGCGTGCGCCAGCTCCATCCGGAACGACTCGGGCAGATCGGGGTTGATCTCGAACGCGTGCCCGAGCCCGAGCAGCTCGTTGGGCAGGCCCGCCTCGTGCGCGAAGTGCTCGTTCAGCAACTGCGAGACGGTGACCGTGTGCGCGGCCTCCACGGCGTCCGCGGTGGTCAGGTAGTTGTCCTCGCCGGTGTTGATGATGATCCCGGCGCGGGCGTGCATGGCGCGCGAGAACCGTTGGTCCACAAAGGTTCTGATCGGGTTGATGTCGCGGAACAGGATGCCGTACATGCAGTCGTTCAACATCATGTCCAGCCGCTCGAGGCCGCCGAGTACGGCGATCTCCGGCATGCACAGGCCGGACGCGTAGTTGGTGACCCGGATGTAGCGGCCGACCTCCTTGGACACCTCGTCCATGGCGGCGCGCATGATCCGGAAGTTCTCCTGCGTGGCGTAGGTGCCGGCGAACCCGTGGTGCGTGGCACCTTCCGGCACGTAGTCGAGCAGGGACTGCCCGGTGGAGCGGATCACCGCGATGATGTCGGCGCCGGCGCGGGCGGCGCTGGCGGCCTGCACGACGTCCTCGTCGATGTCGCCGGTGGCCACGATCAGGTAGATCCACGGGCGCTGCGGCGGATCGCCGATCTTGGTGATCAGCTTGTCGCGCTGCGCCCGGTTGCGGTCCACCTGGCGCAGGCCGCGCGCGATGGCGACCCTGCCCGCCTTCGCGGCCCGACGAGCGGCGGCTCCGGTCGGCACCGTGTACTGGATCTGGCCGGCGGCGGTCGCCTCGGCCAGTTCGGTCAGTGTCCCGATGTCGTTGCGCGCCAAGGCATCGAAGACCGGCAGTACCGCGCCGTGCTCCAGCCCGCAGTGCTCGCGGACGGTGTCCACCACACGGTTCACCCAGGGGATGTCGCCGGCCCGGTGGGTGGTGTCCGCGCCGGTGATGCCGGCCAGCCGCAGCGTGGCCCGTTCGACGGCGACCGTGGTGTGCGCCTTGGCGATGTCCACCACCGGCTCGGCCGCCTTGGCCGCGAGCCGGCGCGCGGTCGCGACCACTTTCGGGTCAAGGTCCAGCAAGCTCACCGGACTACTCCTTCGTAGATCGTCCGTCCGTTGAGGACGGTGCGCAGACAGGTGGGCAACGCGTTCTCGTCGTCCAGCGAGGGCAGTGGCGGCACTCCGGAGCGCGGGTCTGTCGACCACCGCTGAACCCGCGAATCCTGTTGTGCCGCAACGAGTTCTCCGGCTTCCCAGACGGCGTAGGTGGCCGGTGCGCCGGGTGTCAGGGTGCCGGTGACGCCGTCGTCGACGCCGGCAGCCCGCCACCCGCCTCGGGTGTGCGCGGTGAACGCGGCGCGCGCGGACAGGCCGGCGCCCTCGGTGCGGTGGTGCACGGCGGCGCGCACGGTCCGCCACGGGTCGACCGGCGTGACCGGCGCGTCCGAGCCGAGCGCGAGCACCAGTCCGGACGCGGCCAGCGTGGCGTACGGGTTGAGCGCGGTCCCCCGCTCCGGCCCGAGCCGCTGGGCGTACATGCCATCGGTGCCGCCCCATTCCGCGTCGAACAGCGGCTGCACGGAGGCGACCACGCCCCAGCCGCCGAGCTGTGCTGCCTGTTCGATGGTGACCATCTCCAGGTGCTCCAGCCGGTGCCGGGCGCTGGCCAGCGCCAGCCGTCCGACGATCTTCTCGGCGCACGCGAAGCCCTCGATCACCTCGGCGACGGCCGCGTCCCCGATCACGTGGAAGCCGGCCTGGAACCCGGCGTTCGTGCAGGTCACCAGATGATCGGCGATCGCGCCCGCGTCCAGGTACAGCGCACCCGTGTTGCCCGGATCGTCCACATAGGACTCCAGCAGCGCGGCGGTGCGGGAACCCAGCGCGCCGTCCACGAACAGGTCACCGCCGAGGCCGAAGGCGCGGTGCCGGACGGCGAGTTCCGCGTCACCCCGCTCACCCCAGTAGCCGACCACCTCGGGGAGATCCTGTCCCGACAGCGCGAGGAGTTCGGCGAAGTCGTCCGCGCCGGCGATGTCCGGACCGCCGCATTCGTGCACGCACGCGACCCCGAGGGAGGCGACGTGGGTGAGAAACGCGGTCTGGGCGTCGCGGCGGCGCCGTGCCGAGATCGTGTCCCGCGCGGCGGCCCGCACGTGGTGGTGTGCCGCCCTGCTCAGCGGCCCGTCCGTCGACCAGCCTTCCGCCTCGCGCACCCCGGGCGCGCGGTCCAGCAGCGCCGTGGTGGCGAGTGCGGAGTGCACGTCCACCCGGGACAGGTAGACCGGCACGCCGCGCGCGGCCTCGTCCAGCTCCGCGCGCGTCGGCGGACGGTTCTCCGGCCACCGCGTCTCGTCCCAGCCGTGACCCCACAGCGGCTCGCCGTCCGCGTGTTTCCCAATGGTGGCAAGGAGTTCGCCGAGCGAGCCGCAGCCGGTGAGGTCGAGGCCGGTGAGCCGCAGGCCGGCGGAGCTGGCGTGCACGTGCGCGTCCACGAACGCCGGGGTGACGAACGCGCCGTCGAGCGGGACGACCTCGGCGTCGGGGTGCAGCGCGCGGCCGGGCCCGTCCTGGCCGACCCAGACGACGGTGCCGTCGGTGACGGCCATGGCGGTCGCGTCCGGTGCGGACGGCGAGTAGATCCGTCCTCCGGTGAGCAATGTGGTGGTCACGGTGGGAGTCTCCGCTAGAGCCTGTTCCAAAGAGCTGCGTGGGTGGTCCGGTAGGGCACGCCCAGGCGGCGATCTACGGCGTTGGCGTCCGCTCGAGTATGCCCAATACGAGTCGCGAACGCCGCCTTGTAGCTCATCCACCTGGACGCGCCCGGGTGGTCACCCGGCGAGGACCGGGGTAGGCGACCCTTCGAAGCACGGCTAGCGGGCCTCGAACAGCGAACGCACCCCGGGCTCGGCCCGCAGCAGGTCCAGCGCGAACGCCGCATGCCCTGGCACGTAACCGTTTCCGACGAGCATGGTCACGTCCGCGGCGAGCCCCTCGGCGCCCAGCGCGGCGGCCGGGAACGACGTCGCCATGGAGAAGAAGATCACCGTGCCGCCGTCGCAAGTCGCCAGGATCGCGCCGTGCTCGCAGCCGGGGACGTCGACGCACACCACCGTCACGTCGACCTGTTCACCCACCGCCGCCGCCACGGCGACCGGGTCGCGCGCGTCGGCCAGCACCACCTCGTCGGCGAGCCCGGCTTCACGGACGGCGGCCGCCTCGGTCTCCGTCGGCACGAGCGCCACCAGCCGGCCCGCGCCCGCCCGCCGCGCAGCGACCAGTGACAGCGAACCCGATTTGCCGCCGCCGCCCAGCACGCACACCGAGGGCGACTCGCCCACACCCCGCACCACGCGGTCGGTCAGCGCGGGCGCGCCGCACACATCAAGCACAGCCAGCGCCAGCTCGTCCGGCAGATCATCGGGCAGCTTGGCCGCGATCGACCGTCCGAACAGCACGGCTGTGCCGGCGCACGGCACCTGCTCGCTGTCGCCGTCCCAGGTGGACAGTCCGTCGGCGATCCGCAGCGGGGTGAGGGTGAGCGACACCAGCGTGGCGATCCGGTCGCCGACCGCGAGCCCGAGCGGCGAGTCCGGCCCGACCTCGCGCACCGTGCCGAACAGCATGCCGCCGGAGCCGGTGACCGGGTTCTGCATCTTTCCGCGTCGCTCGACGATCTCCAGCACGGCGGCGCGCACGGCGTCCCCGGAGCCGTGCTGCTCGCGGAGCTGGCGGTAGGACGCGGCGTCCAGGTTCAGCCGCTCGACGTCCACCACCACCTCGTCCGGCCCGGCGGCCGGTGTGGCGTCCAGAACGTCGGCCTGCTGGGGCAGCACACCGGCGGGCGACACGACTCTGTGCAACCCGTACGCGGTTTGAAGCCGCTGGTCGAGCGTCGACGACGTCACACACACCTCCGAAGAATTTACGTCTGCTTGTTCATCTGGCAGCATATCTTTACGCCACACTGACGGCTAGGAGCACAGATGACCGCGGTTACCGAACCTACGGCCACCACGACGACCGTCTCCGATGCGATCCATCGGAACGGCCACCAGCCATACGAGTACGCGCGCAAGGAGCTCGTCGAGCCCGACTGGCGCAGATTCCCCGGCTGGCAGGACGTCACCGAGGCGCAGTGGCGTGACGCCCAGTGGCAGCGCGTGCACTGTGTGAAGAACATCAAGCAGCTGCACGCCGTGGTCGGCGACCTGCTCACCGAAGAGTTCTACGACGAGCTCGCGGTCGACCAGGAGAAGCTCGCCACGATGTCGATGCTGCTGCCGCCGCAGATGCTCAACACGATGGCGCCCGCCGCGGAGGCTTCGCCCGAGGCGTTCACCAAGGCGTTCTACGCCGACCCGATCCGCCGCTACATGGTGCCCGTGCGCAGCGACCGCGACCCGGTGTGGCCGAACCACCCGCACTCCTCGCGCGACTCGCTGCACGAGGCGGAGATGTGGGTGGTCGAGGGTTTGACGCACCGCTACCCCACCAAGGTGCTCGCCGAGCTGCTGTCCACCTGTCCGCAGTACTGCGGCCACTGCACCCGCATGGACCTGGTCGGCAACTCCACGCCGCAGGTCGACAAGCACAAGCTCACGCTGAAGCCGGTCGACCGCCAGGACCAGATGATCGAGTACCTGAAGAAGACGCCAGGCGTGCGCGACGTCGTGGTGTCCGGTGGCGATGTGGCCAACGTGCCGTGGAAGCAGCTCGAGTCGTTCCTCATGCGGCTGCTGGACATTCCGACCGTGCGCGACATCCGGCTGGCCACCAAGGCGCTCGCCGGCCTGCCGCAGCACTGGCTGCAGCCCGCCGTCGTGGAGGGCCTTGAACGAGTGGCCCGCACCGCCGCGCGGCGCGGCGTGAACCTGGCGATCCACACGCACGTGAACCACGCCCAGTCGGTCACGCCGCTCGTCGCTGAGGCCGCGCGCACCGCGCTGGAGGTCGGCGTGCGAGACGTGCGCAACCAGGGCGTGCTGATGCGTGGAGTGAACGCCACACCGGACGATCTGCTCGACCTTTGCTTTGCCCTGCAAGGAGAAGCGAGCATCCTGCCGTACTACTTCTACATGTGCGACATGATCCCGAACGCCGAGCACTGGCGGGTGGCCGTGTGGGAGGCGCAGGAGCTGCAGCACGCGATCATGGGCTATCTGCCCGGGTACGCGACGCCCAGGATCATCTGCGACGTGCCCTACGTCGGCAAGCGCTGGGTGCACCAGCTCGCCGAGTACGACCGCGAGCGCGGGATCTCGTACTGGACGAAGAACTATCGGACCGGCATCGAACTGGACGATTCGGACGCGTTGGACCGCCGTTACCCGTACTACGACCCGATCGCCACGCTGCCGGAGTCGGGCCAGCAGTGGTGGCGCGACCACCAGGACTGAGCGAGCGTCGGAGGCTCGGGCCGACGACTAACGGTGGTGGGTCGGGGTCGGTGATGGGTTCCGCGCGGACGGTTGTTTTGTGTCCGAGTGGGCTGCGGGTGATCACGGTGTCGGGTTCGGGTTGTTCGACCTGCCAGCCGGGCTTCTCTTTACACAGGTTGTGCCGTTCGCAGCGCGGATTCAGATTGCACAAGCAGGTTCGGCCGTCATCAGCGTGCCGGAGGGTGTGATCGATCTGGCACCGTGTGGCCGGCCTGTCACACCCGGGGTGAGTACATCGGCGGAACCGCAATCGCACATTCTCGGCCATCGCCGCCGGCGGATACCGTTTCCGCCCCACATCAGTGATCATCCCGCTCGCCGGATCATAGAGAATTCGCCGCCACGTTGATTTCTCGTCGGCCGCAAACTCCCGCACGACCTGCGCGGGGAGTATGTCGACGCCGAACAGTTCACCCGGCTTGTCGTCCACACCCAACAGCGTGGTGTGCGGCACGGTCACCCACACAATCGTCTTGATGTGCGACTGGTTCTCCCCGCAGAAGTGCTCGACGGCGACATCGAACCGCAAATTATCGAGACTGCGCGCGTCACCCCGTTGCTTCAACCGCCGGGCGTGTTGGTCAATCCGCACATACGCGGGGTAGAGCTGCTCCACCGGCCCTCGTATACCGAGGAAGGCCTCCCCGTCCTCGTCCTGCTTGAAGGTGACACACCGGTCCTTGCGGCGCACCAGGCGGCGTTGCTCCGCGCCGTCGGGGTCGACCTTGTTCACCCAGTAGCGCACCTTGCGCTGAAACCGGGTGTAGTAATCCGGCGGATCCGCCAACACAGCGGCCTCCACCCGGGCGGCGTGCTCATCCGACAACGGGCGCGTGACCTCATACATCGCCCGAGCCTTCGCCCAATCGATCACACCCCGCCCCAACGCGGACAACGTCGCCGGCAGCCGAGCCACCAACGCCTCAGCCATCACCACCTGATGACTGGCGTGCCCCGGTGACCACTTCAACGCCTGCCCGATCTCCTCAGACACATTCTCCACCCCACCACGCAACTGGTCGTACCGAGCCAGCAGCCGAACCTCATCAGCACACAACGCAGCCTTATCCCGCTCAACAATCTCCAACTCCGCAACCGTGCTCGCCTCATCCGGCGTAAACGGCCCATCCGAGAAATCGAACTCAGGCTCGCCAAATTCTCGGGGCGCGGTTGCGAGAACCGCGTCCCAAGACATTTCCTCACCTATTACCAACACACCACAATTCTACCGGACCATCCACGAAAATGGCGTCCCCCATTCCGGTGGCAAGCTGGTCGCCCTGACACGCGAACGATGTCCAACCACGAGAGGGCGACCAGCGCGGCAGTCAAACGACAGAAAGTGCACAAGAGAACGCCGATCAACCCGCCAAGAGATCGCCCAAAGTTCACCACCAGATCACCCCTCCCCGCTAGCGTGCCCGACATGCGCTCCCGCCTGTTACCGCTGCTCCTCGTCGCCCTAGCCGCGCTCGTCGGTGCCGCCTCCTCCCCCGCGGCCGCCGACCGCCCGCACAGTCCACATCGGACAGAGCCACTCGCAAAAGCCCACGCGCACAACGACTACGAGCACGCCCGCCCCCTGCACGACGCGCTCGACCACGGATTCACCAGCGTCGAAGCAGACATCTTCCTCGTCGACGGCCAGCTCCTGGTCGCACACGAAATCGGCCAAGTCGATCCCGAGCGCACCCTCACCTCGCTCTACCTCGAGCCCCTGCGCCAGCGAGTGATCGACAACCACGGCACCGTCTACCGCGGCAAGCCGATCGAGTTCCAACTCCTGATCGACATCAAGAACTCCGGCACCGCCACCTACGAGCTGCTTGACCGCACCCTGCGCGACGAGCGCTACGCCTTCCTGTTCACCCACTACCGCGACGGCAAGGTGAAGCACGGCGCAGTCGCAGCCGTGATCTCCGGCGACCGCCCGCGCGCGATCATGGAAGGACAGACCGACCGCCTGGCGTTCTACGACGGCAGGATCGCCGACCAGACCGACCTCGGCCCAGGCGCCGACGCCCGGCTCACCGCACTCGTGAGCGACAACTGGACGAAGCTCTTCACCTGGACCGGCACCGGCGAGTTCCCCGCCGCCGAGCGAGCCAAGTTGCGCGACCTGGTCCGCCGCTGCCACGACGCCGGCCAGCGCATCCGCTTCTGGGCCACGCCGGACTCCCCCGGCCCGGCCCGCGACGCGCTGTGGCGTGAACTCGTGAACGCCGACGTGGACCACATCAACACCGACGATCTCGCCGGGCTCGCCGAGTTCCTGTCGAACCCCTAATACGTTCGTAGGGATCACAGATATTTGATTGCGTAGCCATACGTGTTGCTCGATCTACGACAAAGGCCCGCTGGCACTGCACGCCCTGCGGAAAGCGGTCGGCGACGAGTCCTGGAATCGGCTCATCAAGCAATGGACGCAGGACAACGCCGGCGGAAACCAGGGCATGACCGATTTCCAGAACTTCGTGGAGAAGGCCTTCGGGCAGCAACTGGACGAGCTCTTCACCGCGTGGTTCGACGGGACCGTGATCCAGTGAGCTGCTCCGGACGGCCTACGCCGTCCGGCTCTCACCCTCCCCACCAGCAGGATCTACCGGATTCCGTCACGATAGGCGAAGATCTGTCGCTGATGGCCGCAGGTCCATGCGGCCGCCATTGCGAGGGAGAAGTTACGTGCGACAACGACACAGGCGTGGGCTCGTCGCCCTGCTGACGACGGTGCTGGCGGTGACCGGCGTCGGGTTGGCGGCGACGTCGTCCGCGAACGCCGGACCGAAGGCCGCTGACATCGTCGACCAGTTGAAGGCGATCCCCGGCATGGCGGTGGTGTCGGAAGGCCAGCCGCCGGTGCCCGGCTACCGGTTCTTCTTCCTCACCTACGACCAGCCGGTCGACCACCGCAAGCCGAACGCCGGCACGTTCAAGCAGCGGTTCCAGTTGCTGCACAAGTCGACCGACCGACCGATGGTGCTGCACACCACCGGCTACAACATGCCGGAGTACGCGTTCCGGTCCGAGCCGACGAAGATCATCGACGGCAACCAGATCTCCACCGAGCAGCGGTTCTTCGAGCCGTCGCGGCCGGAGCCGGCCGACTGGTCCAAGCTGGACATCTGGCAGGGCGCCACCGACCACCACCGGCTGGTGGCCGCGCTCAAGCCGATCTACTCCGCGAAGTGGGTCTCCACCGGTGCCTCCAAGGGCGGCATGACCTCGGTGTACCACCGCAGGTTCTATCCGTCCGATGTGGACGGTGTGGTCGCGTACGTCGCGCCGAACGACACGATCAACCCGGAGGACCGGCGCTACAACCGGTTCTTCGAGACGGTCGGCACCGACCCGGGGTGCCGCGCGAAGCTCGACGAGGTGCAGCGGCAGGCACTGCTGCGGCGCGAGGAGATGCTCGGCAAGCTGCGGGCTCAGGCCACCGCCGAGGGCTGGACGTTCGACCAGGTGCTCGGCACCGCCGACCGCGCATTCGAGATGGCCGTGCTGGACACCGTGTGGGCGTTCTGGCAGTACACCGTGCAGGACGCCTGCGTGACGGTGCCGGCGGCGAACGCCTCGACCGACGAGCTCTACAAGTTCATCGACGAGATCGTGAGCTTCGGGTTCTACGCCGACCAGGGCATCCTGCCGTACACGCCGTACTACTACCAGGCCGCGACCCAGATGGGCTGGGCCGACCTGAAATTCCGGCACCTCAAGGGTTTGCTGCGCTACCCGGGGCTGTACCAGGCCAACTCCAGCCTGCCGCCGGACCTGCGCTCCCGGCACGAGGCGTGGCCGATGATCGACGTGGACATCTGGGTCCGCACGCGCTCCAGCCAGATGCTGTTCGTCTACGGCGGCAACGACCCGTGGGGCGCCGAGGCGTTCGAGCCGAGCCGGCAGGACTCGTTCAGCTTCACCGCGGCCGGTGCCAACCACGGTGCGAACATCGCCGCGCTGGCCCAGGCGGACAAGGACGCGGCAACCTCGGCGCTGCTGCGCTGGGCCGGCGTCTCCACCCAGGCGACCGCTCGGACGCAGACATTCCTGCCCGAGTTGGACCTGCGCGACCCGCGTGACCAGCGCCGTCCCTTGTAGACGGCTCGAGTAGCACTCGCGCGGCGCGGGGAAACGGTTGCCGCCTAACCGTTTCCTCGCGCCGCGCCGCTACCCTGGGAGACGATGCGTCTGTCCCGGTGGCACCTCGGTGCGCTCGTCCTGCTCGCCGCCATGATCGTGGTCGGCGCGTTCCTGGTGGTCGGCGATCAGCCGTCGCCGCAACCCTCCCCCGAGCCGGCGCCCGGCCCGGCCGCGCCCAGAGTCGTGGTGGCCATGGGCGACAGCACGGTCTCCGGCGAGGGTGCCGGCGACTACGAGACGGGCACCAACGGCGAGCGCGGCAACTGGTGCCACCGGTCCCGCAAAGCCTTGGTGCACAACATAAAACTGCCCGGCGTCGAGCGGACGATCAACCTCGCGTGCTCGGGCGCCGCCTCGGCGCAGGTGGGACTCGGCGACGCCATCCAGTACACCGAGCCGTCCCAGGCCGGCCGGCTCGCCGAGATCGCCCGGACCGAGCGGGTGGTCGCCGTGGTGATCGCGGTCGGCGCGAACGACGACCCGGCGTTCGCGCACTCGCTGGACGCGTGCGTGCGCGCCCGGTTCGGCGGCACGCCGTGCAGCCAGAAGCTGTCCGAGGACTGGCAGCGCAAGGTGGACGCGATGGTGCCCAAGGCGACGCGGGCCGTGCGCGACGTGAACCGGGTGCTCACCGACGCCGGGTACGGGCCGGACGACTACCAGCTCGTACTCCAGTCCTACGCCGCCCCGATCGCGCCGAACATGGTGTCGGAGCTGCAGAACCTCTCCGGGTGTCCGTTCAAGACGGAGGACCTGCGGTGGGTGCGCGACGTCGCGGTGCCCACGCTCACCGCCGGGCTGCGCAAGGTCGCCGACCAGACCGACGCGCGGTTCCTGGACCTGTCCTCGGCCGGCACGGGGCACGAGGCGTGCACCAACCGCACCGAGCCGACCCGCGAATGGTTCCGCCGGCTCGCGGTGTCCTGGCAGGACCTCAACGACGACCAGCGCGCCGGGCACGCGCTGCAGGAATCCTTCCACCCCAACGCGCTGATGCACGCCGAGATCGGCCGCTGCCTCTCGGAGTTCCTGGCGACCTCCGAGAGGCGCGCGGCCTGCCTGCTCGGCGGCGACGGCCAACTACACGCGGCCCCCAGCTAGGCCGCCACCCACTTCGGGTCGCGGCCCATCCACGCGGCG
This sequence comes from Herbihabitans rhizosphaerae, assembly GCF_004216555.1. GTDB lineage: Bacteria > Actinomycetota > Actinomycetes > Mycobacteriales > Pseudonocardiaceae > Herbihabitans > Herbihabitans rhizosphaerae. The sequence goes on from NZ_SGWQ01000002.1 coordinate 736,357, forward strand.
AGCCGGTCGAACGCCGGCGCATCGTCGGACACTGCCACGACCGGGCCGAACGGGACGCCCTCGTCCTCGCGGATCGCGGCCGGAAGGTACTGCATGGCGACCGGAAGGCAGTGCGCCGCAACGGAATCGTCCAACAGGTCAGGTCGGCCGATCGCCCTGGCGAGGTCCCACGCGTGGGTGGCGAGCTCCGTGCAGTAGCTGCCGAGCGCCGAGGTGGCCGGCACGATTCCCCACGGCACCGTGACCGTCCCGTCAAGCACCGCGTCGCCGGCGAGCACTGTCTCCAACTCGGCTCGGCTGTCCTTCCATCGCTCTGCCCAGCCGTCGTCCGGCACGCCGCTGGTCACCGTCGGCGCCGTGGAGACGTCGCCACCGGTGAACACGATCGCGATTCGGCGCAGCACGGCGTCCAGGTGCGCGATCAGGGTGCGCGCGTCGTACTCGGTGCACGGCGTCGGCACGTCGAACGCGGCCGCCTGCGTGGCGAACACGATCCGCTCGACGTGGTCGATCGCCGTGCTAAGGGCCGGGCGAGGGTCGTCGGTCATGGGGTCTCCTTGAGGATTTGGGTTTCTCACCTGCTTTCGAGCACCCTCTCAATCAGTAGGTGACACCTTCTGTCACCTTTGTCTGGCAGTGTTCGAGTCATGCGCGCCGACCGGTTGCTTCGCCTGCTGCTCCTGCTGCAGCAGCACCCGAAACTGTCGGCGGCCGCGGTCGCCGAGCGCCTGGAGGTGTCGCGGCGGACCGTGCTGCGCGACATGGAGGCGCTGTCGACGGCCGGTGTGCCGGTGTACACCGAACGCGGTCGCGGCGGCGGGTGCGTGCTGCTGCCCGGCTATCGCGCCGATCTGAGCGGGCTGACCGCGCGCGAGGCGCAGGCGCTGTTCGCCTGGACCGGACAGGCCGCGCTGGCCGAGCTGGGGTTGGACGGCGCGCTGCGGTCGGCACTGGCCAAGCTGTCCGCGACCATGCCCGAGGTGACCCGCGCGCAGTCCGCCGCGCTGTCCGACGTGGTCGTGGTGGACCGCAGGCCGTGGTTCGCCACCGCGGGTGGCACCGACGCGCTGCCGGCACTGCGCCAGGCGGTGCTCGCGGGCCACCGGGTGCGTGTCCGGTACGCGTCCAACACGTCGGGCACCGGCGCCCGCACCCTCGACCCGTGGGGACTGGTCGACCACAGTGGACGGTGGTATCTGGTCGCCGCGCACCGCGGCACCGCGCGCCTGTACCGGGTGTCCCGGGTGGAACGCGTCGATGTGCTCGACACGCCGTGCCAGCGGCCTGATGGGCTGGACGTGCGGGCCGAGTGGGAGCGGCTGCGCACCGGGTTCGAGGCGAAGCGCGGCGCCGTCCCGGGCGTGACCGTCACCGTGCGCGTCGATCCCGACCAGCTGTCCTGGGTGCGACGGATCTGCGCCTCCAGGTTGGGCGGCGGTGCGAGGCCGGAGCAGCTCCCGCCGCTGGACGGCGACGACTGGCCGAGACTGCGGCTGGCGTTCGACATCCGCAAGCAGGCGCTGGGCATGCTGCTCGGCTTCGGCACCACGGTCCAGGTGCTCGAGCCGGCCGAGTTCCGCGACGAGCTGGCGCGCACGGCGGCGGAGGTCGCCGCCCTGTACTGACGTGTCGGCCGGCACCGACACGTCGCTCGCCTACCGTGGACGCATGCGCACCCGTGGCCTCGCCGAAACCGCCGCCGTACTGGCCGAGCCGGCTCGGGCGGCAATGTGCCTCGCGTTGCTCGACGGACGTGCCTGGACGGTCGGCGAGCTGGCGACCGCGGCGGGTGTCGCGCCGTCCACCGCCAGCGAGCATGTGTCCACATTGGACGGTGCGGGGTTCGTGGAGTCGCTGAAGCAGGGCCGGCACCGGTACGTGCGGATCGCCGACGCCCAGGTCGCCGCGCTGATCGAGCGGCTGGCCGAGCACACCGACCACCGGCCCGCGCCGGCCGGCCTGCGCGCGTCGATCAGGGCGAAGCACCTCACCGCCGCGCGCACCTGCTACGACCACCTCGCCGGCCGGCTCGGCGTGGCCGTGCGCGCCGGCATGGTCGACCACGGCCTCGTCGACCTGTCCAGCGGGATTTCCCTGACGTCGCAAGGGAAGTCGGTGCTCGCCGAGCTGGACGTGCCGCTCCCCCTTGCCGGCCGCCGGCCACTGCTGCGTGACTGTCTCGATTGGACGGAGCGCACTGAGCACCTCGGCGGCGGAGTGCCGGCCGCACTGCTGGACCGCGCGCTGGCGGCCGGCTGGGTGCGTCGCGGCGACGGCCGGGCGATCACCGTGACACCCGCCGCGCGGGAACCGTTCGCCGCACTCGGCGTGGACATCGACGCACAGCGGTAGGCGCCGGCCCCCGGACCGGCGCCTACCGCGTTCACGTGTCCTCTATGCCGCCGCGGGCTCCGGCTCGCAGGGCTCACGGTCCTCCGAGTCCAGCGCCTCGTCCGGCTCCGGCTCCTCCACGCCGGTCGGCGGAACGTGCCGCAGGACTCGGGCCACCACCGCGGCGAGCACCAACACCAGCACCGTCCCCACGCCGGCCGCCGTGTGCAGCCCGTCCACGAACGCCTCGCGGGCCGGGGCGAGCAGGTCGGCCGCCGCCTGCGGAGGCAGGTGCTGCGCGGTGGCGACCGCACCGGCGATGCTCTCCCGTGCCACGTCGGCCGCCTGGGCGGGAATCTCCGCCGGCACCGCACCGGCCATCTGGTCGCGGTAGATCGCCGTGCCGATGCTGCCGATCGTCGCGACGCCGAGCGCGATGCCGAACTCCGCACTGGTCTCCGACATCGCCGACGCCGAGCCGGCCTTCTCCGGCGGTGCCGCGCCGACCACCAGGTCCGGGCTGAGCGCGAACGGCCCGGTGCCGATCGACAGGACCACCAGCGCGGCGATCAGCATCGCCAGCCCGCCGACCGCGCCGACCTGCAGCAGCATCACGAACGCGATCGCCATGACCACGAAGCCGCCGGCCATCACGTAGGCCGGACGGACCCGCCGGGCCAGCAGCGGCACCCGCATCGACGCGACGATCATCACCACCGCGCCCGGCACCTGCCACAGTCCGGCCTCCAGCGGCGACATGCCCTCGACCATCTGCAGGTACAGGGTGATGAACATGAACAGCCCGCCCATCGCCGCACCGCCGAGCAGGCCCATCGTGAGCGCCGTGCTGAACGAACGGTTGCCGAACAGCCGCACGTCCAGCAGCGGGTTGTCCGAGGTGCGCTGCCGGCGCACGAACACGGCGCCGAGCACGAGACCGATCACCAGCGCGCCGATCGGCACCGGCTGCCAGCCGTGCTTGGCCAGTTCCTTCAGGCCGTAGATCACCGGCAGGATCGCGCCTAGCGACAGCAGCACGCTGACGAAGTCCAACCGCTTCGCCTGGCTGGCGTCACGGAACTCGGGCAGCAGGATCGGGCCGGCGACCAACAGCAGCACCATGACCGGGACGCCGAGCAGGAACGCCGAGCCCCACCAGAACCATTCCAACAGCGCGCCGCCGACCACCGGGCCGATCGCCATGCCCGCCATGAAGCTGCTCATCCACGCCGCGATCGCGACACCCCGTTCGCGCGGGTTGGTGAACATGTTGCTGATCAACGCCAGCGTCGACGGCATGAGCGTGGCGCCGGCGATGCCCATCAACGCGCGCATCGCGATCAGCATCTCGGCGCTGGCCGCGAACGCCGCGAGCACGGACGCCACGCCGAACGCGGCCGCGCCGAGCAGCAGCAGCTTGCGTCGCCCGATGCGGTCGCCGAGCGTTCCCATGGTCACGAGGAACCCGGCGATCATGAAGCCGTAGATGTCGGTGATCCACAGCTGTTGGGTCGCGTCCGCGCCCAGGTCGGCGCTGAGCCTGGGCAGGGCCAGGTACAGCACGCTCATGTCGAGCGACAGCAGCAGGGTGGGCAGCGCCAGTACGCCCAGCCCGATCCACTCGCGCCGCCCGGCGCGGGCCTGTGTCCCCTGGTTCGTTTCCATCATGGTTCCTCTGTTCCGTGAAGATCCTTGTCCCAAGCTTGCGACCTCGACCAAACTGGAGGTCAAGGACGCCGTCGGAGATACAGACCACACCGGCGCGAAAAACTCATCGGTCGGACCCCGAGAAATCTGGAATCAGCCGGGGAGCAGTCGGTTTCCGTGCCAGGTGCCGTGTTCGGACAGCGGGCGGAAGCGCATGAAGGTCGACTCGTGGTGGAAGTCCCTGCGCCGCTGCTCCCCCATCGCCACCGCGTGCCGCTCCGCCGACGGCACCTCACTGTGGCCGTGCACCATGTCGGTCATCTCGCGAGCCGTCCGCCAGATGGAGAAGGTGGCGAACGTCCGCGGCGGGCGGTTCGCGGCCGTCGCGAACGTCGCGCCAGGGTGGTCGCGCACCAGGCGTTCCACCGGTCGGCCCCAGTGCAGGAACCGAGGGAGCTCGGGCAGCTTGAGCCGGGCGAGCGTCACGGCGACGACCGGTTCGTCGGGATCGGTTCGATCTGCCCGCGGTGGCAGGTCGGGCAGCGCGGCGACCTGACCGTAGCGCCGAAGAAACCGCAGCCGCACGTGCCAGCCGCCGGCCAGTCGCCGGCCGAGGCGGTCGTGGGTGAGGAACCGCTCCAGCGCGTTCTCGTCGTCCCATTCGGCGAACATCGCCAGCCGGCCGAGTTGCAGCCGGTCCAGTGAGACGACGGGCGCTCCCAGCCGCATCATCGCCAGGCACTCCGCGTGCCGCAGCCCGGGTGTCGTCCGGGCGGACGGCGGCCGAACGAGTGCGCGCGCCGCCGACGTTCTGGTCAACTCCGCGAGATGGAACGTGTGGATCCGGCTGTTCACGACGTCGCTCAGAGCGCCGGTGCGCGGCCTTCGTACGGCGTGGACAGCACCACCGTGGTGCGGGTGGACACCTTGGCCGCCTCGCGGATCCGGCGCAGCAGATCCTCCAGCGCTGCCGGTGAGGCGACTCGCACCAGCAGAATGTAGGACTCCTCGCCGGCGACCGAGTAGCACGACTCGATCTCGTGGATGCCCTTGAGCCGCTGCGGATAGTCGTCCGGCGCGGCCGGGTCGATCGGCGTCAGCGAGATGAACGCGGTGAGCGGCAGGCCGACCGACTCAGCGTCCAGATGAGCCGAGTAGCGCGTGATCACCCCGCGCTGCTCCAACCGGCGAACCCGCTGGTGCACGGCCGACACGCTGAGGCCGACCCGCTCGGCCAGGTCGGTGAAGCTGCACCGCCCGTCCTTGGCCAGCTCGCGCACGATCGCGGTGTCGAGCGGTTCGAGCGAGCTCTGCGGGCCCGAACCTGATGCGCTGACGGTGCTCATGCTGGCAGTACCACCAACTCGTGCGGGCGGCTGTTGAGCGGCTCGACACCGTCCTCGGTCACCACCACGATGTCCTCGATCCGCGCGCCCCAGCGGCCGGGCAGGTAGATGCCCGGCTCGACGCTGAACGCCATGCCCGGTTCGAGCCGCAAGTCGTTGCCCGCCATGATGTACGGCTCCTCGTGCACGTCCAGCCCGATGCCGTGGCCGGTGCGGTGGATGAAGTACTCGCCGAAACCGGCGTCGGCGATGATCTCACGGGCCGCGCCGTCCACTGTGGACGCGTTGACCTCCGGTCGAACGGCCGCCACGGCGGCGGCCTGTGCGGCGCGCAGCACCTCGTAGGTAGCGGCCACATCCGGGTCGCGGGGTGTGCCCACGGCGTAGGTGCGGGTCGAGTCGGAGTTGTAGCCGCGCGCGGTCCGGCCGCCGATGTCCACCACGACCACGTCACCCGCCTCGATCACACGCTCGGACACGTCGTGGTGCGGGCTGGCGCCGTTCGGCCCGGCGCCCACCACCACGAACTCGACGGTGGCGTGTCCCTCGGCCACGATCGCCTCGGCGATGTCCGCGCCGACCTCGGCCTCCGTGCGGCCCGGCTTGAGCCACTCGGCCATCCGCGCGTGCACCCGGTCGATCGCGGCGCCGGCCTCGCGCAGCGCGTCGATCTCCTCGGCGTCCTTGCGCATCCGCAACTCGCGCAGCACCGGACCGGCCAGCGTCTGGTCCACAGTGGACAGTTCGTCGCGCAGGCCGAGAACGTGCAGCGCCGGCATGAAGTCGCTGATCGCGACCCGGCCTCGCGCGCCGGCGAGCTTCGCGACCAGCGCGTACGGGTTCTCGCCGTCCACCCACGTCGCCATGCGCACGCCCAGCTCGTCGGTGGGCAGGCCCGCGTAGCCGGGCGCCTCCAGCTTGGGCACCACGAACGCCGGCGGAGCGTCGCCGGCCGGGAGCACGAAACAGGTCAGCCGCTCGTAGGAGTCGCCGGCCACGCCGAGCAGGTAGTTGAGGTCCGAACCGGGCGTGATCAGCAGCGCGTCCACTCCGGCGGAATCGGCGGCGGCGCGGGCCCTGGCGAGGCGGTCACGAACGCTGGCGACGTTCACCGCGGAGACGCTGGTCGACATGAGCGCAGCCTAGTCGGACAACGCGCCCACCGAAGCATGCGTTCGAGGGATCACCGGCCGGTCGTCCATCTGCCGCCACAGCGGGAACAGCAACGGGCACACCGTGACGGCGAGATAGCCGACGCCGACGATCAGGATGGTCGTGGTCAGCCCGAACGCCTCCACCGCGACGCCGCCGAGCATCGCGCCGAGTGGTGCCGCGGCCAGCACGCCGCCCTGCATCACGCCGAACACGCGGGCCCGCTGCTCTTCCGGCAGTCGTTCGAACTCGACCACGGTCAGGATCGGGTTGATCGCGCCGCACGCGATCCCGATGATCAGGAACCAGGCGAGGATCACCGGCAGGCCGGGCTCCAGCGCCAGCAGACCCCAGCGGGGCGCGCCGACGAGCAGGAACGCGAACGTGTACGTCGACCATCTGGGCAGCCGCGAGCCGAGCCAGCCGAACAGCGCGTTGCCGGCCACCGCGCCGCCCGCGAACACACCGGTGATCAGTCCCAACGCGACACTGCTGTGCAGTACTTCCTTGGCGTACAACGGGATCAGCACGGCGCTGCCCGCCGCGTCCAGCATGTTGGTGGCCATCACCATGACGGTGATCGCGCCGATCAGCCGGTCGGAGCGCAGGTAGGCGAACCCGGCCCGCAGTTCGTCCACATAGGACCCACGACGGTGCTCCGGCGGCGCGCTGTCCGGCACGAGGAGCACCATGATCGCGGCGGACACCACGAACGTGGCGGCGTCCACCCACAGCACGCCGGCCGGTCCGAGAACGGCGATCAGCACACCGGCGGCCGGTGCGCCGAGCATCCGCGCGCCTCGGGACACGCCGTCGTAGGCGCCGGCCGCGCGCTCGAACGACGTGCCGGCCCGCCTGACCAGGGTCGGCATCATCGCGCTGCGGGCCGTCTCGCCCGGCGCGCGGCTCAGCCCGAGGAGCAGCGCGGCGGCGAGCAACTGCCAGAAGGCGAGCCCGACGGTGTAGTGCAGCAACGGGATGGCGGCCACCGAGACGGCCGCGAACCCGTCGGACAGCACGCTGGATCGCTTGCGCCCCAACCGGTCCACGATCGGACCGCCGAGCATCGAGGACGCCACCACACCGGTCAGCTCGACGCCGAGCACCAGCCCGGTGCGCACCGGGCTGCCGGTGGTCTCCAGCACGAACCACGGCACGGCGAGGAACGTCATCGTGGTGCCGCAGATCGAGACGACGTTCGCCGTGAGCAGCGCGATCAGCGGCAGCCGGGCGGCACTCACGGTCGCTCCGGGTGCCGCTTGCGCGGGAACGCGTGCCACTGCACGGCCACCAGCTCGTCGCCCTCGCCCGGGTCGCGCCGGTAGCTCTCGACCAGTGCGTCGACCTTCTCGTTCAGCTCGCGCGCCTTCTCCGGCGTGAGGTGCAGCAGGTAGTCGGAGAAGTCCCACGCGCCCTGCCACGCGGGCCACTCCTGCCGCTCGGACACGAAGTCGGCGGCAGCGCGATAGTGCGTGGTGAGGATCGAGTGCAGGTAGTCGCTCGCGGGGCCGGCCAGCTCCGGATCGCTGTACAGCTCATGGCCGGTGCGGTGGCCGGCGTGCGCCGCCCGCCACCAGCGCTCGCGCTTGTTGCCCCGGTCGGCGTCCTCCTCGACCATGCCCACCTCGGCGAGCTGGCGCAGGTGCCAGCTCGTGGTGCCGGAGGACTCCCCCACCCGCTTGGCCAGGCCGGTGGCCGTGGCGGGACCGTCCATGCGGAGGATCCCGACGAGCCGAACCCGCAGCGGGTGCGCCATGGCGCGCAGCGTCTTGGCGTTCAGATCGGCGGTCTTGCGGCCGCGGGCGTCTCGCTCGGTCATGCGGACAAGGTACAACCGCAGAGACTTCTTTGCAAAGATCTCTCTGCGATCAGTCTCCGCACAGCCGCCCGAGGGACGCGTCCAGAGCGGCGACCGCGTTGGGGATGGGGCGATGACCGACCAGGACGTGCACGCCAAGCCCTTCGGCCAACGCCAGCAGCGTGGCGGCTTCCGACTCGGCGTCCCGGTCCGTCGAGATCTGCCCGTTCTCCTTGCCGCGGACGATCAGCAGCGTCAGCAGCCGGTGCAGCGACTCGTATCCGTGCCGCAGGTGGTCGGCCAGCAGCGGCGCGACCAGTGCCCTGGTGGTGAACGCGGTCGCGATCCGCACGCCCGCCGCGCTGCGTTCGTCGGTCGGCAGCAGCTCGACGAGAATCTCGCGCAGCACGATCGCGACCGGCAACGAAGCCGGGATGGCGCCGAGACGCTCGCGCACCCTCGCCTCGCCGCGCTCTCGCACATACTCCAGCGCGAACAACATCATCTCGTCCTTGCCGCGGAAGTAGTGCTGCACCCCGCCCAAGGACACGCCCGCCTCGGCGGCCACGTCACGCAGGCTCGCCGCCTCGATCCCTCCTCGGTCGACGATCGTCACCACCGCCTCGGCGATCCGGCGCCGGCGCTCGGCGTACCGCGGATCCACCCCCCGTGCTCGCTTCGCCATCCCGCCCGAAATTCCCATACAGTCGACTTGATCAACTTCGCGGGATGACAATACAACCAGCGCTACCAGGGCTGATCATCACCAGTCGATCTTCACCAGGGAGCCGGCGCGCCTTCCATCGCCGCCCAGTTCACGTAGAAGTTCGAACCGTCGATCGACTCCCGGATGATGTCGGCGTGGCCGCCGTGCCGCGCGGTCTCCTCGATCAGGTGCAGCAGCACCCAGCGCAGCGTCCAGTGCTCGACGTCCTTCGGGAACCACGGCTGGTCGGGCACCTGCACCCGGTACTCCAGATCGCCGATCTCCGCCACGATCCGCTCGGTCTCGCGGGCCACCTCATCGTAGAAGGCCAGCGCGCCTTCCAGCGTCTCGTCGGCCGTCAACTCGAAGCCCTTGAGGTAGTCCTCCTCGGTGCGCTCCAACTGCTTGCCGAGCACCGTCTCCACCATCCACCCGCGCTCCACGTTCGCCACGTGCTTGATCAGCCCGCCGAGGCTCAGCGTGCTCGCCGTCGGCGTGAGCCGCGCCTGCTCCTCGGTGACGCCGAAAGCCGCCGCGCGAAGGCCCAGCCGCTGCTGGTCGATGTAGTGGAGCAGACCGTCGGTCTCGTCGGCGATCGTGCGGGCGTATGCGGGCATGGAGCGTCCTTCCTCAATGGCTGATACCCGCTCATCGTCGCAGCGCGCACCGACATTTCCACCCGTGTGGCAAGCTCTGCGAGTGACCACAGCTTCCAGCGGGCGGCTCGCACTCCTCGACTCGGCCAGCCTGTACTTCCGCGCGTTCTACGGACTCCCGGACACGCTCGTCGCGCCGGACGGCATGCAGGTGAACGCGATCCGAGGGTTCGCCGACACGATCGCGCGGATCATCATCGAGCGGAAGCCGACTCGCCTGGTCTGCTGCATGGACGCCGACTGGCGGCCGGCCTTCCGGGTCGAGGCGCTGCCGAGCTACAAGGCGCACCGGGTTGCCGAGGAGGCCCCGACCGGGCCGGACGTCGAAGAGGTGCCGGACGCACTGACGCCCCAGGTGCCGGTCATTCTCGAACTGCTGGACGCCGTGGGGCTGGCCACCGCGGAAGCCGAGGGCTACGAGGCCGACGACGTGATCGGCACGCTGGCCACCCGCGAGAAGGTCGACCCGGTCGAGGTGATCACCGGCGACCGCGACCTGTTCCAACTCGTGCGCACCGAGCCGACCGCGGTGGACGTGGTGTACGTCGGGCGCGGCTGGGCGAAGGCGGAAACCCTTGGGCCGCAAGAGCTTGCCGCTCGCTACGCGCTTCCGGTGGAGAACGCCGGCTCGGCGTACGCGGACATGTCCATGCTGCGCGGCGACCCGTCCGACGGGCTGCCCGGGGTGGCCGGCATCGGCGAGAAGGGAGCGGCGAAGCTGATCACCGAATTCGGCACGCTCGCCGCGCTGCTGGCGGCGGCCGAGGCCGGCGACAGCCGGGTACCCCCACGCGCGCGAGCCAGTTTGGCGGCGGCGGCCGACTACCTCGCTGTCGCGCCCAAGGTGGTGCGGGTGGCCGCCGACGCGGAGATCGACCAGGACCACGAGGACGTCATTCCGGCCGAGCCGCGTGACCGGGCCCGGGTGCTGGAACTCAAGGAGCGCTACAACCTGGGAGCACCGGTCGACCGCCTGCTCGGGGCACTCGACCGGCACTGACTGGCCTCACTTGGGTATCGACACCTGGTAGTCGCCGTACTCGTTGCTGACCCGGATGTGCACCTTCTTGTTCTGACCGTCGACCTTGATGTCGCAGTCGAACTCGTGGCCTTCCTTCGCCTCCTGGTCGGCCGGGCACTTCACCTCGCCGACCGCGCCGGGTTTGGCGAATTTGGACTCGACGACGCCCTTGATGCCTTCACGTAGCTTCTCGTCGTCGAGGACCTTCACAGTCTCCGACTCCGGCGGCGTGACGAACGGTGGATCGTTCTTCGAGTCGTCTCCACACGCACCCACGGCGGCCGCGGCACAGACGATCAGCACTATGCGAAATACACGCATAGCCCCCACTTTCAATTGTTCAGCGAATGGCGCGACCTCCCCGGCCGCGCCATGTCCCCCGCCGCCTTTTCTACTTCGGTTGCGACACCTGGTAGTCACCGTTCTCGTTGGTGACCCGGACGTGCACCTTCTTGTTCTGACCGTCGACCTTGATGTCGCAGTCGAACTCGTGGCCTTCCTTCGCCTCCTGGTCGGCCGGGCACTTCACCTCGCCGACCGCGCCGGGCTTGGCGAACTTCTGCTCGACGACACCCTTCACGCCGTCCTGCAGCTTCGCCTGGTCGAGCACCTTCTTGTTGAAGAAGCCCGGCGTGACGAAGCCGAGAATTCCGACCGCGGCGACCGCCAGCACGACGACCACCACGACGATCCACACCCAGGCGTTCGACTTCTTCTGCGGCGTCTGGGGCACCTGACCCGGGTACCCGCCGTACTGCTGCTGGGGCTGCTGCGGCTGGGCGTACGGGTTCGGCTGCTGCTGCGTCGGCTGGTAGCCCTGCGGCGGCTGCTGAGGCTGTTGCTGCTGCGGGTAACCCTGCTGCTGAGGCTGTTGGGGCTGCTGCGGGTAGCCGCCGTACTGCGGCTGCTGGGGCTGGCCGTACCCACCCTGCGAAGGAAACCCGCCAGATGGCGTGCCCTGCTGGCCGCCGTAGGGCTGCTGACCCCACTGCTGGTTCGGGTCGTTCCCGCCGGATGGTCCGTACGGGCTGGTCATCGTTCGCCTCCGTGGGTGGGCCTCGTGGTGTGCACGCGCTACTGCCCGCGATCAAACCACAGCGGGGGCCATCAGCCACACCCGACCCGCGCGGCCGTTTCGAAGTCGTTGACCGGCCGCCGTCACGCTACGGCCAGGGCCACCACGCCGCGTCTGATCGCGGTGACCGCCTTCTCCGCGGCGGCACCGGTGGGGTCCTGGGGGCCCAGCACGTCCCTGATCTGGTCCAACAAGTCGATCACCTGCCGGCACCAGCGCACGAAGTCGCCGGCGGACAGCTCCTGGCCGGCCGACTCGGCGGCGGTGAGCACCTTCTCCAGCGTCTCGCCGCGTGCCCACCGGTACACCGGCCAGGCGAACCCGGCGTCCGGCTGCCTGGTCCGCTCCAGCTTGTGCCGCCGCTCGTCGTCCTCGATGTCGGCCCACAGCTTCGCCGTCTCGGCGAGCGCGTCGGTCACCGCGCCGGACGGCACCCTCGCCTCCACGGTCGCGTCCCGCCGCGCCTCGTACACCAGCGCCGACACGACCGCGGCGAGTTCGGCCGGGCCGAGCCCCTGCCACACGTGGTGCCGCAGGCACTCCGCGGCCAGTAGATCGGACTCGCTGTAGAGCCGGGCCAGCCGCCTGCCGTGCTCGGTGACCCGCTCCTCGTTCTCCTCGGTGGCCAAGTAGCCGCGCTCGCGCAGCAGTCCGCGAATCCGGTCGAACGCGCGGGCCAGCGAGTGCGTCGTGGCCGCGACCCGCCGCTCGACCTGCTCGGTCTCGGCGAGCAGCCGGTGGTACCGCTCGCCCCAGCGCGCGTGGTCCTCGCGGTCGGCGCAGCCGTGACACGGGTGTGCCCGCATCGCCCTGCGCAGCGTGACCAACTCGGGGTCCTCGTCGGCACTCGACCGGCGGCGCCGGCGATCCGGCAGTTCGATGCCGGTGTTGCGCAGCGTGGACGCGAGATCGCGACGCGACCGCGGCGAGCGCACGTCCACCTGCTTGGGCAGCTTGATCTTGCCGAGCACCTCCACCGGCGACGGGAAGTCCGCGACCGACAGCCGGCCGGCCCACCGGTCCTCGGTGACCACGAACGGACGCGGATCGGCCATCGGGTCCAGGCCCGGGTCGATCACCAGCGCCAGCCCGGAGCGTCGCCCCGCCGGCACGGCGATCACGTCGCCCTTGCGCAGCCGCTCCAGCGACGCCGCCGCCTCGATCCGCCGGTCGGACTTGTTCCGCCGGGACAGCGTCTTCTCCCGCACGGACACCTGCCGCCGCAGCTCCGCGTACTCGGTGAAGTCGCCGAGGTGGCAGTGCATCGACTTGGCGTAACCGGCCAGGCCCTCCCGGTTGCGCTCCACCTTGCGGGACAGGCCCACCACCGACCGGTCGGCCTGGAACTGGGCGAAGGACTGCTCCAGGATCTCCCGCGCCTGCCGCGCGCCGAGCCGGTCGACCAGGTTGACCGCCATGTTGTAGCCGGGGCGGAACGACGAGCGCAGCGGATAGGTGCGGGTGGACGCGAGCCCGGCCACCTGCTTCGGGTCCACGCCGGGCTGCCACACCACGACCGCGTGGCCCTCGACGTCGATACCCCGCCGCCCGGCACGTCCGGTGAGCTGCGTGTACTCGCCCGGCGTGAGATCGACGTGCGCCTCGCCGTTGTACTTCACCAGCCGTTCGAGAACGACCGTGCGGGCCGGCATGTTGATGCCGAGGGCGAGCGTCTCGGTGGCGAACACGACCTTCACCAGGCCGCGCACGAACAGCTCCTCGACCGTCTCCTTGAACGCGGGCAGCATGCCGGCGTGGTGGCTGGCGACCCCGCGCTCCAACGCGTCGCGCCACTCCCAGTAGCCCAGCACCACCAGGTCGGCCTCGGGCAGATCACGCGTCTTGGCGTCGATGATCGTGCGGACCTCGTCCACCTCGGCCGGGCTGTTGAGCCGCTGGCCGCCGCGCACGCACTGCGCCACCGCCGCGTCACAGCCGGCGCGGCTGAACACGAACACGATCGCCGGCAGCAGGCTCGCGCCGTCCAGCCGGTGCACGACGTCAACCCGGGACGGCGGCCGGAACCGTGGCCCGCCCTGCTGTCCGCGCCGGCCGCGACCGCCGCGGTTGCGTGGGCCGTGCCAGGGCGCGTGCGCCCGGCCGACCTCCTCGGCGCGGCGCACGAGCTGCGGGTTGATCGACGCCTCTCCCCCGGCCTCGCTGAGATTGCCTCCAGTGCCGGCCGGCACGCTGAACAGGTCCATCATCCGACCGCCGACGAGCATGTGCTGCCACAGCGGCACGGGCCGGTGCTCGTCCACCACGATCGTGGTGTCACCGCGCACCTCGACGAGCCACTCGCCGAACTCCTCGGCGTTGCTGACCGTCGCCGACAGGCTCACCAGCCGCACCCAGTCGGGCAGGTGCAGGATCACCTCTTCCCACACCGCGCCGCGGAACCGGTCGGCCAGGTAGTGCACCTCGTCCATCACCACGTAGCCGAGACCGTCCAATGTGGACGATTCGGCGTACAGCATGTTGCGCAGCACCTCGGTGGTCATGACCACGATCGGCGCGTTGGAGTTGATCGAGCTGTCACCGGTGAGCAGGCCGACCGACTTGGCGCCGTACCGCGCGGTCAGGTCGGCGTGCTTCTGGTTGGACAGCGCCTTGATCGGGGTCGTGTAGAAGCACTTCCGGCCCTCGGCGAGCGCCATGTGCACGGCGAACTCGCCGACCACGGTCTTGCCGGCGCCGGTCGGGGCGCAGACCAGTACGCCGTGGCCGTCCTCGAGGGCGACGCACGACTTGTACTGGAACGGGTCCAGCTCGAAGGACAACTGCTGGACGAAGTCCGTGAGTTGCGGGTAGTCCGCCCGGGTCTTGGCTGCTGTGAATGCCTCGGCCGGGGACCGATCAGGGCGCTGCGCCACGCCTCCAGGGTTTCACACCCGTCAGGAGGTCTCCTTCATGTGCCTCTTGATGGCGTTGCGAGCCTCGTGAATGCGAAACTTGATCGTGCTCAGCGGAAGGCGCAGTTGCTCGGCGATGTCGTTGTACTGCCAGTCGGCCAGGTCCCGCAGCACGAACGGCGCGGTCAGCTCCGGCGAACGCCGCTCCAGCTTGTCCAGCGCCTCCAACAGGTCGATCCGCGAGCCGGCGATCACGCTCGTGGTGCGCGGGTCGGGCCGCTGCGGCAGCTCCTCCGTGGGGTGCTCCAGCGACTTTCGCTTGAGCTTGGTGTAGGTCTGCCGCAGGCTGTTGACCACGACGCGGTACAGCCAGGTGCTGAACTTGGACCGGCCCTCGAACGTCGTGATGTCCTTCGCGACGGCCCACAGCGCGTCCTGGCAGGCCTCTTCGGCGTCGGCCCAGTACTGCAGCATCTTGGCGCACCGGCTCAACACGGCCGGCCGAATCCGGCGAAGCAGCTCGTCGAGCGCGTGCTTGTCGCCGGCGGCCGCACGGCGGGCCAGTTCGTCGTCGGTCGCGTCGTCCACCCTGGTTCGCACCCGTCGTATCGCACTGGTCGCTGTCCGCCATCATAGAGGCGTGACTCCCCCGGCCTTCATCGGGCGCTACGCGATCAGGAGGTCACTCGGCTCCGGCGGTTTCGCCACCGTGTGGCTGGGCTTCGACGAGCGCCTCGACGATCAGGTCGCGATCAAGGTGCTCGCGGAGAACTGGGCGCAGCGGCTGGATGTGCGCGACCGGTTCACGCAGGAGGCGCGGGTGCTGCGCCGCGCCCGGTCGCCGCACGTCGTGCAGGTCTACGACATCGACCAGTTGCCCGACGGGCGGCCCTACTTCGTGATGACCTACGCCGACGGCGGGAGCCTGTCCGACCGGCTGGCGCACGGTCCGCTGCCGGCCGAGACCGCGCTCGGATACGGCGCCGTGATCGCCACCGGCGTTCAGGACCTGCACGACAGCGGCGTGATGCACCGCGACATCAAGCCGTCCAACGTGCTGTTCCGGTCCACGTCGGAGCTGCTGATCGCCGATCTCGGGCTGGCCAGGGACCTCGATCGCGGCTCACGCCTGACCCTGACCGCGGGCACGCCCGGCTACATGGCACCCGAGCAGGCCGACGGCGACGCGACGATCGACCATCGGGTGGACGTCTACGCCATCGGGGCGACGGTGTACCGGGCGCTCACCGGCCGTACGCCGACGGTCGGTGCGGTCACGCCCGTCGGCCAAGTGCGCCCGGACCTGCCGCTGGGTACCGACGCGGTGCTGATGCGGGCGCTGGCCACGCACCCCGGCGACCGCTGGTCCACCGCCGGCGAGCTGGCCGAGGAGCTTCGGCGGGTGGTGAACGGCCGGGCCAGCACGGCACCGCTGGCCGTCGATCCCGAGCGCACCGACGAGGTGGTGGCCCCGCCGTCGAAGTCGGGGCGCCGTCGCTGGTGGATCGCGGCCGCCGCGGTACTCGCCACGGCCGCGGCCGTCGCCGGTGTGCTGCTCGCCGTGAACTCGGCTGACCGCCCGGCCAGCGCGCTGACACCGCCCGAGACCACCACATCGTCGTCCAGCATGGCGCCCGCGCCACCGAGCCCCAGTCCGCCGACACCGTCGACGGCGCCCCCGACGACAACGCTCGCGCGGGCCACGCCCCCACCATCGACCACCACGACGACAACGGTCCCTCCCGCACCCACGACACAGTCGCCCCAGCCCCCGTCCCCACTACCGTCGTCGCAGGCCGAGCCGCGTCCCCAGGGTTGTCCGGCATACCGGATGTGCTTCTACCCGGAGAACCACTACTACGGGACACCCGAGGTGCGCCACATGGACTACAGCGAGACCTCGCACTGCCAACCCACCGCGAAGCCGTTCAAGTCGGTCTACAACAGCGCCGACCAGAACCAGCAGGTGTGGTCGACCACCGCTTGCGGCGTACGCGAGCAAGGCCCTCTGGTCAAAGCGGGCCAGGGCTTCCGCTACATCGAGGGCCGCTCCTTCCGACACTCATGACACCGTTACCTGTTCGTTACTAACTTAGGCGCTCCGGCCGGCCACCTCATGTACGACACACCCGAGGTGGTGAAAGGGGAAAGCCGTGTTCGTCAACGAGCATCGAGGAGCGGGATTCGCCGTCGCGGACGACGTTCTGCGGAACGCACACGAGGAAGAGCCGCTACACGGACGTCAGGAACTGCCGGAGGTCGTCTATCTGCCGACCGAGGAACCGGTGCATCGAGCGGACGCCGACTGCGTAGTGGAAATGCGCCAGCTTACGGATGGTCGCATCGGGTTGCTGACCTACACGTCTCGCGAATCATTGGTCGAGTGCTGCGGCGACGCGCAGCCGTGGGTTTCGATTCCGAACTGGAGGTTGGAACTCCTTCAAGAGGAGACGAATGCGGACGTGGTGGTATTCGACGCGCCGCTGAGGGCCGAACAGATGCGGAACGCGGACGGCGGTGAATTCTGATGTTGGGCTATGAGGTCGACGAGACCGATCTCCACGGGCTGGCGCGCAAACTGACTGCGGGCGCCACCGACATCGAAGACACCGCCGATGCGCCCCCCGCGCCACAGGCAGGACCGCTGACCGGTTTGATCGCCGGACACCTCGGCAACGTCGCGGGAGGAATGGCCTCGGTGTCGGAGTTCGCCAGTGCCGCCGGCCAGAACGTGACCCGTAGCGCGTCCACCTACACCAACGTGGACAAGGGGAACGCCGATGCGTTCAAACCGTGACATGACGACGGTAAGCCAGTCAGAGGAGAAGGGTGACTGAGGTGCTGACCACCGAGGTGAAGGGCGATCCGGCGAGCCTGCGGGCGACGGCGACGTGGCTGAGCATGGCTAACGGATCGATCCACGGCGCCGCGACTCAGGTCTACGCGGCCCGTAACGAATCGACGAGCAGTTGGACCGGAGAGGCCGGCAGTGGTTTCCGCTCGGTAATGACCAACGCTGCCGGGAAGATCGATCAGATAGCGGGCAACGCGACGACTCTCGGCAGCGCGCTGTCCGGGCATGCGGCCGACTTGGATACCGTTCGATCGCGTATGGCAATGGCACGTCAGGTCGCGACCGACGGCGGGCTGACGGTCACGGCGACGGCAATCATGCCGCCCGGACCTGCTCCGGCCGCGCCGAGCGCACTGCCCAAGAATGCGACTACCGAGGAGAAGGCGGCGCACAAGAATTCTGCTGCGGCGCGCGCGGATTACATCAAGAAGGTGAAAGCATATCACCAATCTGGAACCATTGTCGCGGGTGCCAGAAAGACCGAGACGACATCGCAGAACAACGTATTGACAACTCTCAAGAACGTCCGGCTCGTCAGTGGCACGTTGGCGGCGATGGCCGGCGCTGGTGTCGAGGCGGCCAGCAAGTTTCGAACCGCTCAACACTCCTACGACGACTTCGCGGAGCGGGCGATACGTGTCGCGAGTAACACCAAACTGAGCACGACGAATCGAATGCGGGCTCTGCAGGTCGCGGCGAAGAACAATATCAAGCTCAGGCAAACAGCTCAGATCATCGAACGAGACCTGTGGTTCAAGTACACGGATCGTCTGCCGAGTTGGGCGAAGTCCACGCTGACCTTCACCGTGGCAGGAAAACCGCAGCCACCGGCGCCGCCAGGGGTTCGCGCGTCAAGCCCTCCGGCCGCGTCCGCAGGTGCGAAGGTCGCCAAAGTCGCAACGAAGGTCGGCGGCAAGATCCCCGTCGTCGGACTTGGGTTCACCGCCGCCGGCGTTGGACTCGATATCGCGGGCGGCAAGGATCCCGGTAAGGCCGTGGTATCCGGTGCCGCAGGCCTCGCCGGTGGTATCGCCGCGGGCGCCGCCGTCGGAGCGGTCGTCGGCGGGCCACTCGCACCAGCGACAGTGCTCGTGGGCGGCCTCGTCGGAGGTTTGCTTGCCAGCGGGGCGGCTGAGGCAGCCTGGGACTTCTGCTCCGGGAAGTAGGCCTATCCGACGACGGCGAGCGCGCCGGAGACGCAGGTTGTGGTAAGCGGCAGCGGGCGGAGTGGATCACCGTCGGCGTAGGCGGTCCAGCCGTTGGCCGGCTCCAGGGTCACCCGGCTCGCGCGCAGGGTGGTCACGGCCGGGTGGTCGATGTGCCGGCCGCTGCGCAGGGTGGGCAGCAGCCGCAGCAGGTCGCGGCGGTGCGCGGCGCCCACCAGCGTCACGTCGAACAGCCCGTCGGACGGGTCGGCGTCCGGGCACACCGGGATGCCGCCGCCGTAGTACGCCGTGTTGCCCACCGCGACCAAGGTGGCCTCGGTCTCCAGCCGACCGGCGTCGGTGTCCACGATCAGCGGGGCCGGCCGCAGCCTGGCCAGCTCGGCGACCACGGCGACGTCGTAGCGCCTCGGCCCGGACGGCCAGCGCAGCGCGTTGGCGCGCTCGTTGACCGCCGAGTCGAAGCCGGCACACAGGACGGTCGCGAACCAGGTGTCGCCGACCTTGCCGAGATCGATCGTGCGACGGGCACCGTCGGCCAAGCTCGCCGCCAGATGATCGAGGGCGGCGTGCGGCTCACCCGGCACGCCGAGCGCCCGCGCCAGGTCGTTGCCGGTGCCGGCGGGCACGATGCCCAGCGCGACACCGTGCTCGGCGCAGAACTGCACGCCTTGGTGCATCGAGCCGTCGCCGCCGATCACGACCAGCACGTCCAGCCCGGCGTCGGCGGCGCGGCGCATCAGCTCGCGCGACTCGTCGACCGTGTCCGCCACCGCCAGCGACAGATGATCGACGACCTCACGCAGGCGCTCCGCGACCGTGCCGGACACCCGAGCGGCCGCGCCGCGCCCGGAAGCGGGATGAACCGCCAGGGCGGCGCGCACACCCATCAGGTGACGTCGTCCAGCTTGCTCGCCGCTTCTTCGGCGCGTTCCTCCTCGGCCTTCTCCCGCGCGACGCGCTCCCGCTCGGCGGCGAGCTTCTTGTCGTCGGGCTTGAGGCCGTACTCCTCCGGCTCGCCCCAGCCCTCGGCCACCGCGCGGCGCGCCTTCTTGCGGTCGTGCAGGCGGGAGAGCTGGATGGAGAACTCCAGCAGCACGGTCATCGCGGCGGCGAGCACCACCATGGACAGCGGGTCGGTGCCGGGGGTGGCGATGGCGGCGAACACGAACAGCCCGAAGATCAGCCCGCGGCGCCAGCGTTTCAGGTTGGCGTAGGGCAGCATCCCGATCCGGTTGAGCATGGTCACCAGCAGCGGGAGCTCGAAGCTCACGCCGAAGATCAGCAACATGATCAGGATGAACGAGATGTACTTGTCGGCGGCCAGCGCGGTGGCGAACTGGTCGCCGCCGAAGCTGACCAGCACCTGCAGACCCTCGGGCACCACGAAGTAGGCCAGCACGGCGCCGGCCGCGAACAGCATGGAGGCCAGGCCGACGAAGGTGATCGCGAACTTGCGTTCCTTGGCGTAGAGGCCAGGAGTGATGAACGCCCAAATCTGGTACAGCCAACCCGGGCTGGTGAGCACCATGCCCGCCGAGATACCCACCTTGAACCGGGTCATGAACGCCTCGAACGGCTGTGTCTGCAGCAATTGGCACTTGCCGTCGTTCAGCTCCACTCGCAAATGCCGTGGCAGACCGCAATACGGGCCGGTGACCAGGTCACCCAGGGAGGGCAGCCCGAAAGGCCGGATCTCCCACCACAGGAAGCCGACGACACTGCCGAGAACCACGAACAGCAGCGCCAGCGCGAGGCGGTGCCGCAGTTCGTACAGATGGTCTTTCAGCGACATGGTGCCGTCGGGATTCTGCCGGCGGTTGCGCTGTCGCTTCTTGTCCCGGCGGGTCTCCCGGCGGCCGTTCTCCCGCGCCACCGTGTCTCCCGTCTTTCTCAGCTGGCGTTCTTGTTTTCCGTCGTGTCCTTGACGGACTCCGACTTCACGGACTCGGCGACCGGCTGACCGTTCGACTTCGCCTCAGGAAGCTGCGCCGGCGGATCGGCCGGCTTGTCGGACTTGTCCTTGTCGTCGTCCTCGTCGCGGAGGTTCTTGGTCTCCTCCTTGAACGCCTTCGCCGACTTGCCGAGCGACCGAGCCATCTCCGGGAGCTTCTTCGCCCCGAACAGCAAAATGATCACACCAGCGATGATCAGAAGCTCGGGAACACCAAAGTTGCTGAACACCTGCTCTCCTCCTGCCTCTCCCCTATTGGCTAGATGGTACGCGCGGGGCCTCGCCGTCGGAGCCCTCCTGGCGTCGCTCCGCGACGGCCACCTTCAGCGCGGCCGATCGCGCCTTCAACAAGCCCACCTCGTCCCCGACATGGCCGTTCACCAGGCCGGCGACCTGGCTGAACCGGCCAAGCGCGCGCAGCGTGCGAACCACAAGGAACGCGAGCAGCACCAGCCCGACGGCCAGCAGCACGATGATCGGCAGGTAGGACACGCGTATACCGTAGCCGTCTCAGGTGGCCGCGAGATGACTTGCCCGTGCCAACGCCTGCTCGGCCCTGGTGCGCACGGATTCGGCCAGGTCAGCGGGCTGCTCGACGGTGACCTCGCCGCCGAGCCCGAGCAGCAGGCGCACCATCCACGGCTCGTCGGCGTAGCGCATCCGCACCCGCAGCCGGCCGGAGTCCAGCTCCTCCAGGTCGTCCACCGGGTAGTACTCGGACACCCACGCCGCGTCCGGCTCCAGCACGAGCGTCGCCACGAGCTGGTCGGGGCTGCGGCGGAACAGGCCGTCCGACACATCGGTGGGCCGGGCGTACGGCGGCGGTGCGGCGGCCTCCTCGAGCACGGTGATCTCGTCGATCCGGTCCAGCCGGAACATCCGCATGCCCTCGGCGCGCCGACACCACGCCTCCAGGTACGAGCGGCCGTCCACGAGCAGCAGCCGCATCGGGTCGATGGTGCGCTCGGTGATCTCGTCCTTGGACGCCGTGTAGTAGGTGATCGTCGCCGCGCGGCCGTCCAGCAGTGCCGACTGCACGATCTCGCGCACCTTCGCGGTCCGCTCCCCCTCGCGCACGCCGAGCCCGACCGCCACGGTGGCCGGCTGCGCCTGCCCGGCGGCCGACTCGATCTTGGCGACGGCCCGGCGGACGGCGTCGCTGTCCACCATGCCCGGCGTGTCGGCGAGCGCCCGCAGCGCCACGAGCAACGCGGTCGCCTCCGCGCCGGTGAGCCGCAGCGGGCGGTTCATCCCGGCGTCGAAGGTGACCGTGACCGTGTCACCGTCGAACGACAAATCGATCAGGTCGCCGGGCCCGTACCCGGGCAGCCCGCACATCCACAGCAGTTCGAGATCGCGCCGCAACTGCTTGGGGGTGACCCCGAAGTCGGCGGCCGCCTCGGCGATCGGAATGCCCGGCCGCGCGATCAGATACGGCACCAGCGCGAGCAGCCTCGGCAGCCGCTCCTGTGCCGCGCTCATCGGAGATTTCCTTTGCTGGTCAGGGAAAGCAGCCGATCCGCGACCGCCTTGCGGAGCACGTCCGGCTCCAGCACCACGACGTCGGGGCCGTAGCCGGCGATCCAGCCGGCCGCCGTGTCCGGGTGGTACAGCTCGATCTCGACCTCCTCGCCGGCGACCCCGTCGACCGTACGCTCACCGAGCACGGTGGCCCGGCGGCGCAGCCCGGCGGCCCGTCCCCGGGCGAGCCACAGCCGCGCGGTGGACGCGGGCGACGGTTCCGCACCGCCGGAGTGCGCGACGAACTGGAGCAGGTCCACGTTGTCCGGTCGAGTCACCACGCCCGGCTTGCCGACCGTGGACACGTCGCCGACGATCCGGGACAGCCGGAAACAGCGCGGCGCGTCCCGGTCGCGGTCGTGGCCGACGACATACCAGCGCCCGCGCCAGGAGACCACGCCCCACGGCTCCAGCGTGCGGCTGCGCAACTGGTCTGTCGGCATGCCAGGGCGGCGGTACTCGAACGTGACCGCCTGGCCTGCCTGCACGGCGGCGAGCAGCGGCGTGAACGTGCGCTCGGTGGTGCGCACCTTGGGCTCCACCACCGACGGCGCGCCGTGGTCCACGTCCACGCCGGCGGCCCGCAGCTTGAGCAGCGCGCCCTGGGCGGCGCCGGTCAGCTCCGGCGAGTCCCACAGGCGGACGGCGAGCGCGACCGCGGCGGCCTCGTCCGGCTCCAGGTCGATCTCGCCCAGTTCGTAGTCGCGGCGCGCGATCCGGTAGCCGTCGATCGCGTCGAATGCCGAGTTGCGGCCCACTTCCAGCGGAATGCCCAGCTCGCGCAGCTCGGTCTTGTCCCGCTCGAACATGCGGAAGAACGCCTCGTCGGTGGGCGCGTCGGCGTAACCGGGCACGATTCCGCGCACGCGTTCGGCGGTGAGGTACTGGCGCGTGGACAGCAGGCAGAGCACCAGGTTCACCAGGCGTTCGGCACGGGCGACGGACACTTGAGCACCCTAACGCGCGTGCGGGTGCGTGCCGACGCCGACACACGTGCGCGGGTTGAACCGGCGGGCGGTTTCGGAGTAGGCACGGACAGGTGCTGATCAACCACGCCAGGCGCGGGGTGCTCGCCGCGCTGTGCGTCACGGTGATCACCAGCTACGGGGTCCTGTACTACGCCTTCCCGGTGCTCGCGGGGGCGATCACGCGGGACGGCGCGGCGCGCGGGATCTTCACTCTGCTGCAGGCCACGGCGATCACCGACCGCTGGGGGCCTGCGCACTACGGCCGGCTCAACGGCGTGCTGAGCGCGCCGGCGATGGTGGCAACGGCCGTCGCGCCCGGCGCGGGTGCGGTGCTGGCCGGCCCGCTCGGCGGTTATCCGGCGATGTTCCTGATCCTGGGCGGGATCGGACTCGCCGCGGTGGTGACAGCGGCGGCGGCGCGTCCTGTCGAATGAGGTTGACCCGCCGGCCGGTTGATGATCTTGTGGGTGGGTGGCCACGATGCATGCCGACGAAGCGGACATCGACGAACACCTCGTCCGCCGGCTGATCCTCGGCCAGTTCCCGGCATGGGCGGACCTGCCGATCGCGCGGCTGGCGTCGGGCGGGACCGTCAACGCGGTCTACCGGCTCGGTGACGAGCTGTCCGTGCGGCTGCCGCTCACCGCCGGCGGCGTGGACGACCTCGCCCGCGAGGTGCGCTGGCTGCCCCGCCTCGCCTCCGCGCTCCCGGTTCCGATCCCGACCGTGGTGGCGACCGGTGCGCCCGCCGAGGGCTATCCGTGGCCGTGGGCGGTACACCGGTGGATCAACGGCGAGAACCCGCTCGAAGGCCAGGTCGCGCGGCCGGAGGCGCTCGTCGGTGATCTGGCCGCGTTCGTGCTCGCCATGCGCGGTGTCGCGGTGGACGGCGGCCCGCCGGCGCACCGGGGTGGCCCGCTGACCGACCAGGATCCGGAGACCCGCGCCGCGATCGCCGCGTTGGGGCGCACCGACGAACCGTTCGACATGGGCGCGGCCTCGGCCGCGTGGGACGCGGCGCTCGCCGCGCCGCCGTGGACCGGCTCGCCGTGCTGGATCCACGCCGATCTGATGCCAAGCAACCTGATCGTGGCCGACGGCCGGCTCGCCGCCGTCCTCGACTTCGCCACCGTCGGTGTTGGCGACCCCGCCTGCGACCTGATCCCGGCGTGGAACCTGCTGCCGCCCGAGGCGCGGCAGGCCTTCCGTGACGCCGTGGACGTGGACGACGCCACCTGGGCGCGAGCCCGCGGCCGGGCACTGTCGATGGCGCTGATCCAGCTTCCGTACTACCGCGACACCAATCCGGTGATCTCCGCGAACGCCCGCTACGTGATCAGCCAGGTGCTGGTCGAGACGCGCTGAGCAGACCGGCCTCGATCGCCTCGTCCCGAACGCGTTCGTACAGTTCCCGCAAGGTGTCACTGACCAGCTTCGCCTCCAGGGTGGCGCCGGCCTCGTGTTCCTCCCAGAGTGCGAGGAACTCGGCGGCCAGCGGCCGCGGCAGGGCCTCGAACCGGGCCTGCGCGACGGCCTGCTCGGCGACCGACTCGCGCCGGTCCGCCGTCGCGTGGTTGTGCCTGGATGACCTCGCGCAGTCGCGCGGAATAGCAGATGACGTCGAAGACCGCGTCGTTGGGGCTGGCTGACATCGGATCTCTCGTCGTATGCGACATTTGGGTTAGTGATCGTAAACGTCGACCAAGTTTACCGAGCAACCTGAAAGAAAACTGAAGTGTTGGTCCGAACGGATGAAACCGTTGCGGCTCACCGAACGGTGGTTGCCTGCCACCACTTTCGGAGTATGTTCTGAACCCTAGGTCGGGGCCACACCGCTACGCAGGGGAATTAATGACCAAGGAATATTCGGTTGCCCATATTGTCGACAACCGTGACGAATTCGGCCAGCGGTGAGCACCGTCACAGTACTCGATGCCGACAGATTGCGCGCCGACTTCCCAATCCTGTCGCGCCCACTGGTCTACCTCGACTCGGCCGCGACATCGCAGCGGCCGAGGCAGGTCCTGGATGCGGAACGGACATTCGCCGAGACGTCCAACGCGGCGGTACATCGCGGCGCGCATCGCTTGGCCGTCGAGGCGAGCACGGCCTACGAGAACGCCCGCGCCACTGTCGCGGCGTTTCTGGCGGTGGGACGGTCGGAGATCGTGTTCACCAAGAACGCGACGGAGGCGATTAATCTGGTCGCCTATGCCATGAGCAACGCCGACGCGGCGTGTACTTCGCAGGCCGGCCTGTGTCTGCGGCCGACCGACGACATCGTGGTCACCGAGCAGGAACATCACGCGAATCTGGTGCCGTGGCAGGAATTGTGTCGCCGAACCGGCGCGACACTGCGGTGGCTTCGCTGCCGCCCGGACGGCACGCTGGATCTCGATTCGCTCCGGCAGACCGTCACGACCCGGACGCGCCTGGTCGCCTTTACCCACCAGTCGAACGTCACCGGCGTGATTAATCCTGTCGAGGCGATTGTCGAACGGGCCCGGCAGGTCGGCGCGTTGACATTGTTGGACGCGTGCCAGTCCGCTTCCCGCATGGTGCTGCGCCCTCGGGATCTCGGTGTGGATTTCGTGGCGCTGTCCGGATACAAGATGTTGGGGCCGACCGGCATCGGCGTGCTTTACGGGCGAAGCGAACTGCTCAATGCCATGCCACCGTTTCTGGCCGGTGGTTCCATGGCCGAAATCGTGTCGATGGAAGGCGCGACGTACGCCGAACCACCCCGGCGTTTCGAACCAGGTGTTCCGCCCGTCGCGCAGGCCATCGGGCTCGCCGCGGCGATCGACTACCTGACCAATATCGGAATGGACGCGATTCAGGCGCACGAGGTCCGGCTGACCGGTCTCACGGTCGCCGCGCTGTCGGATCTCCCCTGGATTCGGATCGTGGGACCGGACAACGGCAGGAGCCGACCGGGGATCGTCAGCTTCGTCGCCGACGGCATTCACGCGCACGATCTGGCGCAGGCCCTGGACAGCGCCGACATCGCCGTCCGCGCCGGCCAGCACTGCGCCGGCCCGCTGCACCGCGCGCTCGGCCTGCAGGCCAGCGTCCGCGCGAGCCTGCACGTCTACAACACGATCGACGACATCAGTCGTCTGATCGACGCCGTGACCGATACTCGCCGGCACTTCGCCGCACACAGGATGGTCTGCTAGCGCGGAGTCGCCACGTATTTGTACTCGAGGAACTCCTCGATACCGACACGGCCGCCCTCCCGGCCGAGGCCGGACTGCTTGACGCCGCCGAACGGCGCGGCCGGGTTGGACACGAGGCCCGTGTTCAGCCCGACCATGCCGACCTCCAGGTTCTCGCTCACCCGGAGCGCACGGGCCAGGTCCCTGGTGAACACGTAGCCGACCAGGCCCCAGTCGGTGTCGTTGGCGGTCCGCAGCACCTCGTCCTCGTCGTCGAAGGTGATGATCGGCGCGACCGGCCCGAAGATCTCCGTGCGCAGCATCTCGCTGCCGGAATCGACGTCGGCCAGCACGGTCGGCGGGTAGAAGTGGCCCGGTCCGTCCGGCGCCGCTCCCCCGGTGAGCACCCGCGCGCCCCGGCCGACCGCGTCCGCCACCAGTTGCTCCACTTTGGACAGTCCGGCCGAGTCGATCAGCGGGCCGACCTGCGCGCCGTCCTCGGTGCCGGGTGCCACCCGCAGTTCGGCCATCTTCGCCGCCAGCCGCGCGCCGAACTCCTCGACCACCGACGAGTGCACGTAGAGCCGGTTGGCCGCGGTGCACGCCTCGCCCATGTTGCGCATCTTCGCGACCATCGCACCGGCGACCGCGGCGTCCAGGTCGGCGTCGGAGAACACGATGAACGGCGCGTTGCCGCCCAACTCCATCGACGTGCGCACCACCCCGTCGGCCGCCTGCGCGAGCAGGATCTTGCCGACCGCGGTGGACCCCGTGAACGACAGCTTGCGCACGTTTCCGCCGCGCAGCAAGGGTTCCACGACCTCCCCTGCCCGCGAGGTGGTGATCACGTTGAGCACGCCGTTCGGCAGGCCGGCCTCGGTGAGGATCGCCGCCAGCGCGAGCGCGGACAGCGGGGTCTGCTGCGCCGGTTTGAACACCATCGTGCAGCCGGCCGCCACGGCCGGGCCGATCTTGCGGGTGCCCATCGCCAGCGGGAAGTTCCACGGCGTGATCAGCAGCGACGGGCCGACCGGCTGACGCAGCACCATCACGTGGTTCTTGCCGTCCGGGGTGGCGGAGAACCCGCCGTCGACGCGCACCGCCTCCTCGGAGAACCACCGGAAGAACTCCGCCGCGTAGGTCACCTCGCCGCGCGCCTCGGCCAGCGGCTTGCCCATCTCCAACGTCATGATCGTGGCCAGCTCATCGACCCGCTCGATGATCAGGTCGTAGGCGCGGCGCAGGATCTCGCTGCGCGCACGGGGCGCGGTGGCGGCCCAGTCCCGTTGTGCGGCGACGGAAGCGTCCAGCGCACGGGCACCGTCCTCGGGTGTCGCGTCGGCCACCTCGCACAGGACCTCGCCCGTCGCCGGGTTCTCCACTGGCATGGTCCGCCCGTCCGACGCGTCGGTCCACGCGCCGGCCACGAGCAGCTTCTTCGGCACGCTGTCCATTGTGGACGGCACAACCGTGGCAGTCATGGTGTTCCTCCCATTCGTCGGGCGTCATCGATCAGCTCGGCCAGGTGCTTGGCCTGTCGTGCGCCGTCGAGGTGTGACACCTGGAGCTGGCAGCTGAACCCGTCGGCAAGCACCGGCGCATCCGGCGCGCGCTCCAGTGCCGGCCGCAGTGCGAGATCAGCCACAGCCATCGAGGTGTCGTAGTGCTGTGCTTCGAACCCGAAGTTGCCGGCCAGCCCGCAGCACCCGGTGGCCTCGTCGAGTTGCCCGATTCCCCACTGCCGCAACAGGTTCGCCTGCTTGGCGTGCGGAAACGTGGCGTACTCGTGGCAGTGTGTCTGCAGTACGGCGTGCTCGGGCAGCTCGGGCGGCTCCCAGTCCGGCGCGGCCAGTTCGGCGAGCGCGCCGGGGAAGGTGCGCACCCGCTCGGCGACCCGGCGGGCGGCGTCGGTGCCGAGCAGATCCGGCACGTCGGTGCGCAGCGCGGAGGCGCAGCTCGGCTCGGCCACCACGATCGGCAGATCGGGCCGCAGCTTGTCGAGAGCCTTCACGGTCCGCCGCATCACCCGCCGCGCCACCGAAAGCTGCCCGGTACTCACCCAGGTCAGTCCGCAGCACAGTCCACTTCGGACACTCGTGGGCACGCCGGCGTCATCGAGCACCCGGCGGGCCGCGCCGGCCACCGACGGGCGGAATCCTCGGGTGAAGCTGTCCACGAACAGCACCGCGGCCGGGTCGGCCTGCTTGCCGCCGACCGCCGCGCGCAACTCCTTGCGAGACGCGAACGGCGGCAGTGACCGCTGCGGCGCGACTCCACCACGGCGGGCCATCCATCGCCCGAAACGCTTGTCCAACAACGGGTTCACCGCACGCGGAGCCCGGGTGGCCAGTGCTGCCCAGAGCGGGAGCCAGCCCAGCGAGTAGTGCGACGCCGGCCGGATCCGCCGCGCGTAGTGGTGGTGCAGGAACTCGGCCTTGTAGGTCGCCATGTCCACGTCGACCGGGCAGTCGGCCGAGCACGCCTTGCAGGACAGGCACAGGTCCAGCGCGTCGGCGACCTCCTTGGAGCGCCACCCGGTGGTGATCGTGTCGCCGCGCATCATCTCCTGCAGGGCGCGCGCACGCCCTCGGGTGGAGTCGCGCTCGTCGCGGGTCGCCCGGTAGCTCGGGCACATCACCCCACCGGAGTGGCTGCGGCACTTCCCCACCCCGACGCAGCGCTGCGGCGCCTGCGCGAACCCGTTGGCGTCGTGCGGAAAGGTGAACTTCGTCGGCCAGTTCAGCGCGGTCGGCGGGTTGTGCGGGGCGAGGTGCGCGTCGACCGCGTCCGGCGCGACGATCACGCCGGGGTTGAGCAGGCCACACGGGTCGAACGCGCGCTTGAACTCGGCGAACGCGGACAGCATCGCGGCGCTGTACATGGTGGACAGCAGCGCGCCGCGGGCCCGGCCGTCGCCGTGTTCGCCGGAGAGCGTCCCGCCGTGCGCCACGACCAGTTCGGCGGCCTCGGCGGTGAACGTCCGCATCGCGCGCACGCCCTCGTCGGTCGCCATGTCGAAGTCAATCCGCACGTGCATGCACCCGGCGCCGAAGTGGCCGTAGAGCACGCCGGTGTAGCCGTGGCGGGTCAGCAGGTTCCGGAAGTCGCGCAGGTAGCCGGCCAGGTTCTCCGGTGCGACGGCGGCGTCCTCCCAGCCGGGCCAGGACGGGGCACCGCCCACGAGTCGGGACGACAGGCCCGCGCCGTCCTCGCGCACCCGCCACAGCGAGCGCCGCTCGGCGAGATCGGCGACCACGCGCCCGTCGACGAGCCTTCCGTTGGCGCGCAACGACTTCAACAGGTCCTCCGCGCGGGCGGCGACCTCCTCGGGTTCGGGGCCGTCCAGGTCGACGTACAGCCACGCGTGCCCGCCGGGCAGCCCGACCACGGAGTCCTTACCGCGCCGGTGCCGCATGGTGGCGACGATCGCCTCGTCGATGCCCTCCACGGCGGCCGGCGAGTAGCCGAGGATCGTGGTGATGTCCTCGGCGGCGTCGGCCACGTCGTCGTAGCCGAGCGCGAGCAGCAGCGCGTTGTGCGGCAGCGGCACCAGCGCGACCGTGGCGCTGGTGATCACCGCGCAGGTGCCCTCGGTGCCGACGAGCGCCCGCGCGAGGTGGAAACCGTTCTCCGGCAACAGGTTCCCGAGTTGATAGCCGGACACCTGGCGTGGGATCCGGCCCAACTCGGTGCGGATCTCGGCGAGATGGCGCGCCGCCACGGCCCGCAGCTCGTCGGCGACCGCGGCCACCCGCGAGGCGTCCTCCGGGCGCACGGCACGCAGTCCGGTCGCGTCCGCCACGGCCGGTGTGCCGTCGGCGAGCACGATGTCCAGCGCCACGACGTGATCGCTGGTGCGGCCGTGGCGCACGGAGTGGTTGCCGCACGCGTCGTTGCCGATCATCCCGCCGAGCGTGCACCGGCTGTGCGACGACGGGTCCGGCCCGAACGTCAGCCCGTGCTCGGCCGCGGCCGCGCGCAGGTCGTCCAGCACCACACCCGGCTCGACCACGGCCGTGCGGGTGTCCACGTCGATGCGCGTGATCCGGTTCAGGTGCCGCGAGGTGTCGATCACCAGCCCGGCGCCGACCGTGTTGCCGGCCATCCCGGTGCCGCCGCCGCGCATGGTGATCGGCACTTCGTGCTCGTGACACGCCTTCACCAGCGCGGCAACGTGTTCCGCCGTCTTCGGGAACGCCACGGCGGCGGGCGCGATGCGGTAGTTGGACGCGTCGTAGGCGTACTGCGCGCGGCGGCCGGCGTCCGTGTCGATCACACAGCCGGGTGCCACGCGCCCGACGTCGGCAGCGACACCGAGCACGAGTCCGCGCACGTCCGTCACGAAACCGCGCGCTCCACCGCGGCGGCCCAGGCGCGCAGCCCCTCGTCGATCGCCGGTTCGTCCACGATCAGCGCCGGAATCATCCGCACCACGTTGTTGAACGGGCCGCAGGTCAGCAGCAGCAGACCCTCGTCGACGGCGGCCTTCTGTGCCCGCTGGGCGGTCTCCGGGTCCGGATCTCCTTGTGGCGTCACGAATTCCGAGGCCAGCATCAGGCCGAGACCGCGCACGTCACCGATCGCGTCGTGTGCCGAGCCGACCCGCTCCAGACCCGCGCGCAGCCGCTGGCCCATGACCTCCGCGTTGTGCACGAGCTTCTCCTCGTGCACGACCTCGAGGGTGGCCACGGCGGCGGCGCACGCGACCGCGTTGGCGCCGTAGGTACCGCCCTGCGAGCCCGGCCACGCCTTGCTCATCAGCTCTTCGGACGCCGCGATGCCGGACAGCGGGAAGCCGCTGGCCAGGCCCTTCGCGGTGACCAGGATGTCCGGGGTGACGCCGAAGTGGTCGTGTCCCCAGAACTTGCCGGTGCGCCCGACGCCGGTCTGAACCTCGTCCACGATCAGCAGGAAGCCGTGCTTGTCGGCGCGCTCGCGCAGGCCGCGCAGGAACTCCTCGGTGGCCGGGATGTAGCCGCCCTCGCCGAGCACCGGCTCGACGATCACCGCGGCGGTGTCGGCGGGCGCGGTGAGCGTCTGCAGCGTGTAGTCGAACTCGCGCAGGGCGAACTTGGTGGCGGTGTCGGCGTCCCAGCCGTACCGGTACGCGGTCGGGAACGGCGTGTGCACCACGCCGGCCATGAGCGGCGCGAACCCGGAGCGGAACTTGGTGCCGGAGGTGGTCATGGACGCGGTGGCCACCGTGCGGCCGTGGAAGCCGCCGTGACACACGATGATGTTGGGCCGGCCGGTGGACTGGCGGGCCAGGCGCAGCGCCGCCTCGATGGCCTCGCTGCCGGAGTTGGTGAAGAAGAGGCTGTCCAGCTTGCTCGGGAGCACCTCGCCGAGGCTTTCCACCAGGCGGCGCAACGGTTCGTGCATCACGGTGGTGTACTGGCCGTGGATCAGCGTCGCCACCTGTTCCTGTGCGGCGGCGACCACCTTCGGGTGACAGTGGCCGGTGCTGGTGACACCGATCCCCGCGGTGAAGTCGAGGTAGCGCCGACCGTCCGGGTCGATGATGCGCACCCCTTCTCCCCGGCTGGCGACGACCGGGGTGGCCTGGCGTAGTTGCGGCGAAAGCTTGGTCATGTCGCGAACCCCTGACTGGACAACCCTGACCGGACAACGACAAAGCCAGACGGTCCATTGTGGGCGATGTGGGACGGTCTGGCATGGCATGGCGCACGACGTCATTGTCGGCGCGCGTGTACCCAGGATGAGGGCTTGGCCGCGAGATTGTCAACAATCCTACGACTCAGCGCGTGTCGGCGCGGACGCCCACCGCGATTGCCGGTGCAACCGGTCGTTTTGCGCGCTATGCCAGAGTTCGCGACAGGTGGGCGCGTGCCTCGGCGGTGCGGCCGTTGCCGTAGATCCGCAGGAACTCGGCGAGGTCGGGGTATTCGGCGGCGAGCATCGCCGCGGCCTGCTCGATCTCCCCCGCCGACGCGGCGGCCCGCAGCAACCGCTGGATCACCGCGACCGGATCGACCTGCCCGGCGTCGGCCGGCAGCGGAAGCGGCACCCGCGTGGTGGTCACCGTGGGGCTCGCCTCCTCCCGGATCGCGTCCAGGCGCAGCTTCACGTCCTTGGCGGGTAGCTGGTCGAACGACGGATCGTCGACCAGCGCGCGCACCGCGACCAGCCGCGAGTACACCATCGGGTTACTGATCTTCGCCCGGTTGCCGGACATCAACTGCGACAGCATCGGCGCCGAGAGACCGAGGATCTCCGCGAGCCCGGCCTGCGACATCGACAGCCGGTCGAGCACTCTGCGGATGAGTTCGCCGAGCGGTTCGCCGTACCACTCGACCTGGCGCTTGCGGTTGCGTGCGACGACGTCCTCGGTCACGCCGACCTCCCTCGATCCCTTTTCAGATGGAGCCGACCGCTTTGCGATGTGGTGTGTCGGTCATCTGCAGTCGCGAAGCCTACCGCTGTGTGATCGCGACACAACGGAGGCGGCCCCGACCGGTGCGGGATCGTGTCCCGTGCCGGTCAGGGCCGTCAGTGATCTTTGGTCAGCCGGTGACCAGGCTCAGACCGTAGCGCTGCAGCGTACGGTTGATCGGCTCGAAGTAGCAGGTGGAGGAGTTGCCGCCGGACACGATGCCCTGCGCCTGCGTACCAGAGATGAACGAGCCGCCGGAGTCACCCGGGCGGCACTGGGCGTTGGTCGCGGTGAGCCCGTAGATCGTGCCCTCCGGGTACCGCACGGTCTGGTCCTTCTCGCCGATGGTGCCCCGAGTGACACCCGTCGTGGAGCCGGACTTGGTGACCTGCGCACCGGTGTCGGCCTCCTGCGAGCCCGAGACGCCACCGACGCCGGTGACCTGCCCGACCGGGTTCCAGCCGCTGGACGTCTGAACCCACGCGTTGTCCTCACCCGGGAACTGGGAGCCGCCCCACTCGCCGAGCGCCTCGCCGTTCTTGGTCAGCGCACCGCCACCGGTCAGCGCCTCGCAGTGGCCGGCGGTGGCGAAGCCGCCCTGCACCGAGAAGCCCACCGAGCAGCGGGACTGGCCGATGTTGTACGCCTCGCCGCCCTGGATGTCTCCGGCGACCGCGACGAATGGCCGCGGGATCTCGTCGGACTCGGTGATCTTCACATCGTTGATGCCCAGTCCGGCGGCGAACTTCTTCGCCTCGTCCGCGGCACCGCGCAGCACGGTCATGTTGACGGTGTTGGCGCGCTTGTCGACACCCCACGCGGTGATCGACCTCGGCGCGATCCGCTCGACCGCGTTGAGCGAGCCGACCATGGCCTTCAGTGCCGCGGCGCTGTGGCGCACCACCGTGGCCGTCGCACCCTTGGCGGTCACCTCGGCGGCCTTGGCCGCGTCGGTCACCGCGACGACCAGCTTGCCGTCCTCGATCCAGGAACCGCCGAAAGTGTTCCCGAGCACGCCACTGAGGGTGTCAGCGGTCGCGGCCAGGGCGCCGTCGTCCGGCAGCGGTGGCTGCGCGGGCGCGGCGGAGGCGCTCATCGGCAGGACGACGGCCGCCGCCACCGCGGCGGTGACCGCGGCCGCACCGGCGATCAGCGCCAGTTTCTTCGTTCTCACGGACTTTCTCCTTCACAGGGGGAGCGATCAGAAAATCGCAGTGGAGAACTAGCCACAGCCGGCGCAGGGGCCGACCGCGATCGTGGGTCACCCGAGTCCGGTGACGTTGAGCAGCAGGTTGGGTGATCCGCTGCCCGGGTTCTGCACGGCGTCCTTCTCCGCGGCGTCGGTGATCGCCTGCGAAACCTGGTCCGGCGTCGCCTGCGGGTTCTTGGACAGGTAGACGCCCGCGGCGCCGGCGACGTGCGGCGAGGCCATGGACGTGCCGCTCATGCCGGTATCGCCGTCGTCGGACATGTGGCTGGCCGAGGTGATCATGCCGCCGGGCGCGAACAGGTCCAGGCACGTGCCGAAGTTGGAGAAGCTCGACTTGCCGTCACCGTCGTCGATCGAGCCGACGGTGATGATCTCGGGAATCCTGGCCGGCGAGGTGTCGCACGCGTCCGCGCCGTTGTTGCCCGCGGCGACGACCACGGTGACACCCGCGGCGACCACGTTCTTGACGGCCTGCTCCTGCGCGTCGCTGACCGTGTCGAAGGTCAGGCTCATGTTGACCACGGCGGGCTTCTTGGCGTTCTTCGCCACCCAGTCCAAGCCCTCGACGGTCACCGAGTCCGGCGCGCTGCCGCCGTTGCCGAGCACCCGGACGCCGACCAGCGCGACGTCCTTGGCGATGCCGTACTCCTCGCCGCCGACCGTGCCGGAGACGTGCGTGCCGTGACCGTGGCCGTCCTCGGCGTCGTCATCGTCGTCGACGAGGTCGCGGCCGGAGGTGGCCCGTCCCTCGAAAGTCTTGTGGCTGTACCGAATGCCGGTGTCCAGCACGTAGACCGTCGCCCCGGTGCCCTCGTTGGGGTAGACGTACTTGTCGTCCTTGGCGCCGTCGGAGCGGTCGATGCCCCAGGACGGCGGGTTCGGCTGTTCGCCGGCGGTGTGGACCAGCACCGACTGCTGGACGTAGGCGACGCTCGGGTCGGCGGCGAGCCGCTCGGCCTGGTCGCGCGTCATGTCGGCGGAGAAGCCGCGCAGCACCGTGGAGTAGACGAACTCCAGCCGGCCGCCGTACTCGCTCAGCAGTCCGTGCGCCGCGGCGGTGGCCCGCGACTCGGCGTCCGCGGCCATCGAGCCCTGCTGATCCAGCACCACGATGAACTTGCCCTCGACCGCGCCCGGCGCGCCCAGTCCTCTGACCTCGCCGCGGGCGGCCTGAGCCGGCCCCGCCGCCATGATCACCGTGGCGGTCGCCACCGCGGCCGTGACACCGACCGCTGCGACTCTTCGGCTTCGCTTTCCGGACAACCCTCGCATTCCAGACCTCCGTCAGTTACAGAACGCAATGACCCAGGGGCAGGTGGTCACCGTATTCAGCTTCGATGAGGTCGAACGGGTGAAGCAATAGGGGCTTAGGACCTACGCATACGCAATCTGTTCACGATATGGACCCAGGTGTTGAAAAGTTGCGAACAAACCGACTAATGGAGGTTGCTGACGATCTCCGCGAGCGCGTCGACCGCGTCGGAGAGCTGTCGATCGGCCAGATAGGGCGCCGGGCCGAACCGCAGGTACTCCCCCCGGCTGTCGGTGAGGACGCCACGCTCCGTGAGCCTCGCGCGCAGCGACCCCGCTATCGGGGAGCGCAACGCGAGGAAGCCGCCGAACCCGTCGAGCGGTGTCACTCGATCGCGCGTCACCACATCGGCCGGCAGGTCGTGCTCGTCGAACCGCCGCGCCAGCACATCCTTCTGATGAGTGGACACCTCGCGCAGGAACTCCGCGGTCAAACCGTGCTCCTCGTGGAACCGGAACACCCTGGCCGCCCGGTAGTGGCTGGTCGGGTCGTACGTGGACCCGGCGAACCGCGTCGCGCCCGCGCCGTAGGCCACCCGGCTCGGGTCGGCCGCCGCGTCGAGCGTGTCGAACTCCGCGTACCAGCCGGTGATCACCGGCCGCAGCGCGCTCGCGTGCTCGGGCAGCCGAAGAAAGCAGTTCCCCTCGCCGAGCTGCAGGTACTTGTACCCGCCGCCGACCACCCAGGCGCGTTCGATCCCGTCCAGGGAGAACGGCACCACACCGAGCGCGTGGTAGGCGTCCACGAGCAACTCCGCACCCCGGTGATCACACGCGTCGGCCACAGTCGCAAGCCCCGGAACGATCCGCGAATTGCCGAACAGCACCGACGACACGAGCACGGCCGCGGTGCGATCGTCCACCTCGGCGGCCAGCCGCTCGGCCAGCGTGTCGACCGGCTCAGCGGGCACCCGCACCACCTCGACGCCGGCCTCGGCCAGCCGGGCGAGCTGCCGGCGCAGCGTGTGAAACTCGCCGTCGGTGGTGATCAACGTCGGCCGCGCGGAGAGGTCCAGCGCGGACAGGAATCGCACGACCAGCTCGTGCGTGTTGGCCCCCAACGCGATCTCCGCCGTATCGCCGCCGAGGAAGCGACGGAACCCGGCGCGCACCTCGTCCGCCTTGGCCAGCGCGTGCGCCCACTTCTCGTCCACGTCCCGCGCGGCCACCTCGAACGCCTCGAGCTGCCCCTCCACCGCGACGTCCGGCCACGCCTGGTGCGAGTGACCGGTCAGCAGCAGCCGGTCGGCCACCCGGAACATCGAGTACTCCCCCGCCAGCGCGATCACAGGGAACTCCGCACGGCCCACAGATCCGGGAACACCGGGTGGAACAGCGTCCCGCGCAGGTATTCAGCACCCGATGAGCCGCCGGTGCCGGGCTTGCCGCCGATCGTGCGCTCGACCATCTTCACGTGCCGGTAGCGCCACTCCTGCAGGCCTTCGTCCAGGTCGACCAGGTGCTCGGCCACGGTGGCCGGCCCGGAGTCGTCGGCGTACACCCGCAGCAGCAGGTCCTGCACCACCTCGGACGGCTGGTGCGGCTCGCGCACGTCCCGGTCCAGCAGGTCGGCCGGCACCGGGTACCCGTGCTTGGCGAGGTAGACCAGGAACGAGTCGAGCAGGCTCGGGCTCGCCATCGTGTCGGAGATCCGACGCCATGCCTCGCCGTCCGGCGGGTACGTGTCGAGCATCCGCTTGTCCCGCCTGCCGAGCACCGCCTCCAGCTCGCGGAACTGCGCGGACTGGAACCCGCTGGACGCGTCCAGCCGCGCGCGGAAACCGGTGAACTGCCGCGGTGTCATCGTCTCCAGCACGTCCACCTGCGCGACGACGACCTTGAGGATCGTGAGGGTCCGCCGCAGCGTGCGCACCGCGTGCGGGGTGGACGCCTCGCCGGCCAGTGCCCGCTGCAGGTGCCGCAGCTCGTGCAGGATCTGCTTGAACCACAGCTCGTACACCTGGTGGATCACGATGAACAGCATCTCGTCGTGCTCGTCGGAGCGCGGGTGCTGCGCGGCCAGCACGTCGTCCAGTTCGAGGTAGGACGTGTAGGTCAAGGCTGCCGAGTGGTCACTCATGAGCGGTCACCTCATCGAAGTGGCGCTGCGCCGGGGGTTCCAGCGCGGCGTACAGATCGTGGAACAGCCGCACCGCGCGCGCCCGGTCGGCGGGCGGCGGCACGAGGTCGTCGGGCAGTTCGGGGTCCAGGAACGGGAACTGGCGGAACGTGTGGGTGAGCCGGGTGCGCAGCGCGAACGCGCCCCGGTCGTCCAGGTCGCGTCGCGCGCGGGCGGTGGTGTACTCGCCGAACCGGGCGACGAAGCCGGTGTACCCGGCTGCGACGGCATCCAGGTCCCATGCGCGTGCCAGGACCGTCCGCACGTCGACCACGGCGGACGGCGCGCCGAGGAGCAGGCCCGCGTGCTCGGTGACGGACAGCTCGTCCAGCAGTGCGGCGACCTCGGTCTCCCGGTCGTGCGGCGCGATCCAGGTGCCGTCCTGCACCTGCCCGAAGCCGAGGAACCGCAGCCGGCGGACCAGCCGCTCGCGTGATCGCCGGTGCTCCTCGGGGATCGTGTGCCACAGCACGGTCCACACGGTGGCGGCGGGTTTCTCCTTACCCAGCAAGAAGATTCGCCGATCGCCGTCGGAGAGGACGGCGAGCGCGCGGATGGTCAGCGAGTAATGCACGTGCCGCCCGCGTTTGGTGCGCGCCAGTAGATCGCGCTGGACGAGTCGGGCCAGCGCCACCCGTGCCGCGCCCTCGGTGAACCCGAGTTGGGCGAGCAGGTCGACCAGCCCGCCGGACCAGACCAGCCGGCCCTCGCGCGGGTTGAGGTGCGCGCCGAGCACGGTCACCGCGACCTCGCCCGGAGTCCCATCGTCCGCCACGCGCTCAAGCCTATACACCGCACCCCGCTGCGGTGTAATTTATTCGTTGTGCGAATCGGCATCGGTCTGCCCAACACGACTCCCGGCGCGGACGGGACACTGCTCCTGGAGTGGGCCCGCCGCGCCGATGCCGGCCCGTTCTCCTCGGTCGCGGTGCTCGACCGGCTCGTCTACGACAGCATCGAGCCGTTCGCCGCGCTGTCCGCCGCCGCCGCGATCACCTCGCGGGTACGGCTGGCCACCATGATCGCGATCGGCCCGCTGCGCGGCGCCGCGATGCTCGCCAAGCAGGCCGAAGCGGTGAACACGTTGTCCGGCAACAGGTTCACCCTCGGGCTCGCGGTCGGCGCACGGCGCGACGACTACACCGCTGCCGGCGTGGACCACCGCACCCGAGGCGCCACGCTGTCCGAGCAGCTCGCGTATCTGCGCGGTCGCGGCACGGACGGGATGCAGGTGCTCGTCGGCGGGAGCAGCGGCCCGGCGTTGCAGCGGATGGCGCGCTACGCGGACGGGTACGCGCACGGCGGCGGCCCGCCCCGCGCCTTCGCCTCCGCGGCGACCAAGGCCCGCGCCGCGTGGTCCGACCTCGGCCGGCCCGGCGAGCCGGCGCTGTGGGGCCAGGGCTACTTCGCGCTCGGCGACACCGAGCGCGGCACCGACTACCTGCGCGACTACTACTCGTTCACCGGCCCGTTCGCGACCCAGATCGCTGCCGGCAACCTCACCACCGCGCGCGCGATCAAGGATTTCGTGCGCGGGTACGCCGACGCCGGCTGCGAGGAGCTGATCCTGCTGCCCACGGTGTCGGACATCCATGAGGTGGAGCGACTGGCCGAGGTACTCGACTGATGAAAGTCACCATCGTCGGGGCCGGGCCGGCCGGACTGTACCTCGGAATCCTGTTGCGGACGGCCGATCCGGCGAACGAGATCACGATCCTGGAGCGCAACGCGCCGGACGCGACGTTCGGCTGGGGCGTGGTGTTCTCCGAGGAGACGCTGGGCGCGCTGCGGGACGCGGACTACCCGACGTATCTGGAGATCACCGACACGTTCGCCCGCTGGGACGCGATCGACATCCACTACCAGGGTGAGTCGCTGCGCTCACGCGGACACGGGTTCTCCGCGATCGCCCGGCGGCGGCTGCTGGCGATCCTGCAGCGGCGGTGCGCCGAGCTGGACGTGGTGCTGAGGTTCGGCGTCGAGGTGGACGACGTCGCCGCACTCGCCGCCGAGACCGACGTGCTGGTCGGCGCGGACGGGGTGAACAGTGTCGTGCGAAGGGCGGACGAGTCCACCTTCGGCGCGAGCGTCACCCCACAGGGTTGCAAGTACGTGTGGTTCGGCACCGATCTGGTGCTCGACGCGTTCACCTTCATCTTCCGGGAGACCGAGCACGGCCTGTTCCAGGTGCACGCCTACCCGTTCGACGAGAACACCTCCACGTTCATCGTGGAGTGCCCGGAGCACGTGTGGCGGCGCGCCGGGCTGGACACGATGACCGAGCAGGAGAGCATCGCGTTCTGCCAGGACCTGTTCGCCGACGAGCTCGGCGGGCACACCCTGATGTCCAACAAGTCGGTCTGGCTGGACTTTCCATTGGTGCGCAATCGCCTGTGGCACAGTGCGAATCAAGCTGGAAACACTGTACTTATCGGCGACGCGGCGCACACCGCGCACTTCACCATCGGCTCCGGCACCAAGCTCGCCATGGAGGACTCGATCGTGCTGGCGCAGGCGTTCGTGCGGCACCCGGCCTCGATCGAGTCGGCGCTGGTGGACTACGAACTGGAGCGCTCCCCCACGGTGGAGCGGTTCCAGCAGGCGGCCGGCCAGAGCGCGGAGTACTTCCGGCGGGTCGGCCGGCACACGCACCTGGAGCCGGTGCGGTTCGCGTTCAACCTGCTCACCCGCAGCGGCCGGATCACGCACGCCAGCCTGTCCGTGCGCGACCCGAAAACCGTTGCCACGCTTGATTCCTCGTTCGCCGGCGGCCGGGCCGTCACTCCCCCGCCGATGTTCGCGCCGCTGGAGCTGCGCGACGTGCGGCTGACCAATCGGGCTGTGCACCAGGTGTCCACCGTGGACAAGATCGCCGGCGCCGCCGACACCGGCGTCGGCCTGGTGCTGGTCGGGCCGGTCGCCGTCTCAGCGGAAGGTCGAATCACACCGGAGTCGTCCACTGTGGACAGCCTGCGGCCGACGACGGGTGCGACCGTCGGCGTGCTGCTGAGCCACGCGGGCCGGCGCGGCGCCACCCGGCCACCCACACAGGGCGTCGACCTCCCACTGCCGGCCGATCAGGCGTGGCCGCTGCTGGCGCCGTCCACGCTGCCGTACACCCCCGGCTCGGCCGTCCCGAAGGCGATGGACGCGGACGACATGGCGAGTGTCCGCACCGCTTTCGCCGACGCCGCACGGAAAGCGGCAGCCGCCGGGCTCGATCTCGCGCTGCTCGACCTGGCGCAGGGTCACCTGCTGGCGAGCTTCCTGTCGCCGCTGACCAACAAGCGCGACGACGAGTACGGCGGCTCGCCCGAGGCACGGCTGCGCTACCCGCTGGAGGTGCTCGCCGCCGTGCGCGAGGTGTGGCCGGAGGACCGTCCACTCGGGATCCGGCTGACCGTCGCCGACTGGGCGCGCGGCGGGCTGACCGAGGACGACGGGGTGTCGATGGCCGAACGATTCGCCGAGGCCGGAGTCGATCTGATCCAGATCTCCGCCGGGCACACCGTGCCGAACAGTCAGCCCGAGTACCGCCGTGGGTATCTGACCGCGCTGGCCGACCGGGTGCGCAACGAGGCCAGGGTGACCACACTGGTCGGCGGGTACCTGACCACGGCCGACGAGGTGAACACGATCATCGGCGCCGGTCGCGCCGACCTGTGCGTGCTGGAGGGGCCGTGCTGACCTACGACGATCTACCGCGAGAGTTGAACCTGGCGTCCCACTTCGTGGACGCGAACCTGGCCGAGCGGGCCGACCACACGGCGCTGCTCAGCCAGGGCCGGGCCACCACCTACGCCGAGTTGGCCGAGCTGACCAACAAGATCGGCAACGTGCTGCTGTCCCTCGGCGTCCGACGTGGACAGCGGGTGCTGCTCGCGCTGTCGGACGGCGTGGAGTTCGTGGCCACCTGGTACGCCGCGCAGAAGATCGGCGCGATCACCGCCGAGGTGTACACCTTCTTGCGCGCCAAGGACTACGAGTACTACCTGAACTACACCGAGGCGGTCGCTGTCATCGCGGACGCGGTGACACTCGAGCCGCTGCGCGAAGCCGGCGTGCGGGTGCCGGTGCTCGTCGCCGGAGGCGCGAGCCTGGAACTCCGCGACGGCGAGCACGCCCTGGAGACATTGACCGCCGACGCACCCGGCACGCTCGAACCCGCGCCCACCACCCGCGACGATCTCACCATCTGGAAGTTCACCACCGGCAGCACCGGCCGCCCGAAGGCCTGCCCGCACCCGACACACAGCGCGGTCCTGTCGCACGAGTGGTACGCCCGGGGCGTGCTCGACATCCAGCCCGACGACATCGTGCTCCCGGTGCCGAAGCTGTTCTTCGGCTACGCGCGCGACCTGGCCGCGCTGTACCCGTTCGGGGTCGGCGGCGCGGGCATCGCCTTCGCCGAGCGCAGCACACCGGACAAGATCTTCGACCTGATCGAGGCGCACCGCCCGACGATCCTGGTGAACGTGCCGACGATGATGAGCGCGATGGTCGCCCATCCCCGAGCGTCCACTGTGGACATGAGTTCGCTGCGCCTGTGCACCTCGGCCGGCGAAGCCCTTCCCGCAGAGCTGCACCGCAAGTGGGACGAGGCGTTCGGCGTCGAGGTGGTGGACGGGATCGGCTCCTCGGAGGCGTACCACATCTATATCTCCAACCGGCCCGGCTCGCCGCGCCCGGGCAGTATCGGCCGCGAGGTGCCCGGCTACACCGCGCGGATCGTCGACCTGGACGGCAACACGCTGCCGGACGGCGAGGTCGGCACGCTGGAGATCACCGGCGCGACCGTGGCGCACGGCTACTACGGCGACGCCGAGAAATCGGCCGGCACGTTCTCCGGCGACACGCTGCTCACCGGTGATCTGTTCGTCCGCGACGCCGACGGCTACTTCCAGTACCGGGGGCGGGCCGACGACCTGCTGAAGGTCGGCGGCATCTGGGTCGCACCCAGCGAGATCGAGCACTGTCTGATCGGCCATCCCGACGTACTCGAATGCGCGGTGGTCGGCTACGAGCAGGACGGCCTGGTCCGCCCGCGCGCCTACGTGATCACCCGCGACGACGCGCGGCCCGATCTGGAGGCGTACGCCAAGGAGCGGCTGTCCCCGCACAAGCGGCCGCGCGACGTGCGGTTCGTGGACACGCTTCCC
Source organism: Herbihabitans rhizosphaerae (assembly GCF_004216555.1). Lineage (GTDB taxonomy): Bacteria > Actinomycetota > Actinomycetes > Mycobacteriales > Pseudonocardiaceae > Herbihabitans > Herbihabitans rhizosphaerae. Next base: position 778,752 of record NZ_SGWQ01000002.1, read on the forward strand.
CGCACGGACAACGGAAAACTCGACCGCAAAGCCCTCCGCGCCCTGGACGGTGTCGCGTGAGCGACCGCGTGGTCGTGGTAACCGGTGGCACGCGCGGCATCGGCGCCGCGATCGCCGAGCGGTTTCGCGACGAGGGTGACATTGTGCTCGCCGTCGGACGCGCGGACTGCGACGTGACCGACGAGCAGGCCGTCGCCGAGTTCTTCGCCGGCGTCCTGAAAGATCACCGATGGATCGACGTGCTGGTCAACAACGCCGGCATCTCGGCAAGCGCGCCCACGCACCGCACCACGCTGGACGACTGGCGCCACCAGTGGGAGGTCAACGCGACCGGTGCGTTCTTGTGCACCCGCGCGGTCCTGCCCGGCATGCGCGGCGAGGACAGCGGGCGCATCGTGACCGTCGCGTCGACCGCCGGACTCACCGGATTCCCTTACACGGCAGCATATGGCGCGTCCAAGCACGCCGCGATCGGGCTGATGCGATCGGTCGCCGCCGAGGTCGCCGGCACCGGCGTCACCTGCAACGCGGTGTGCCCGACGTTCGTGCGCACGGACATGACCGACCAGTCGGTCGCGCGGATCGCGGAGAAGACCGGCCGGACCGCCGAGGAGGCGGAGGACTCACTGGCCGACGCGTCCGCGCTGGGCCGGCTGCTGGAGCCGGACGAGGTCGCGCACGCCGTGGCGTTCCTGGCCGCGCCCGAGTCGGCCGCGATCAACGGCCACGCACTGGTCCTCGACGGAGGAGGAAGCACCGCATGAGCCCGTTCCGCGCGTCACCCGGTTTCACCGAGGACTGGCGGCACTTCGACTTCGAGGTGGCCGACGGTGTGGCCACCGTGACCCTGTCGCGGCCGGACAAGCTGAACGCGCTGACCTTCGACGTGTACGCCGACCTGCGCGACCTGCTCGCCGAACTGCCGCACCGGGGTGACGCCAAGGTGCTGGTGATCACCGGCCAGGGGCGCGGCTTCTGCTCCGGCGGGGACGTCGAGGAGATCATCGGCGAGCTGCGGAAGATGTCCTCATCGGAGCTGCTGGAGTTCACCAGGATGACCGGCGCCGTGGTGAAGGCGCTGCGCGAGTGCCCGCTGCCGGTGATCGCCGCGATCAACGGGATCGCGGCCGGCGCCGGCTCGGTGATCGCGCTGGCGTCGGACTTCCGGCTGCTCGCCGAGTCGGCATCATTCGCGTTCCTGTTCACGAAGGTGGGCCTGGCCGGCGCGGACATGGGCTCGGCGTACCTGCTCCCCCGGCTCGTCGGGCTGGGCAGGGCGACCGAGCTGCTGATCCTCGGTGACAAGATCGACTCCGCCCGCGCGGACGCCGTCGGGCTCGCCACGCAGGTCGTGCCGGACGCCGAACTCGGTGCCACGGCGGAGAAACTGGCCCGCCGGCTGGCCGACGGACCGGCGCTCGCCTACGCCACCACGAAGGTGCTGCTGACCCGCGAGCTGGACATGGACCTGGGCAGCGCGATCGAGCTGGAGGCGATCACCCAGGCGCTGCTGATGACCACCGACGACCACCGCGAGTTCTACCGCGCCTGGTCCGAGGGCCGCCGTCCACAGTGGACCGGGAGGTGAACGGCGTGACCCCGCATCGAATCGTCGACGTGCCGGGGCTGCCCGAGCCGGTCGGCTTCGCGCACGCCGTGGTGGCGGCACCCGGCCGGACGGTGTACCTCGGCGGGCAGACCGCGCAGGGGTCAGGCGGCGCCATCACCGGTGCCACCATGGCCGAGCAGTTCGACGTGGCGGCCGGCAACGTGATCGCCGCGCTGACCGCGGCCGGCGGCTCGCCGGAGCACCTGGTGCGGTTGACCTTCTACGTGACCGACGTGCGCGAGTACCGCGACGCGCTGGCCGACCTCGGCCCGCTGTACCGCCGCCACTTCGGCCGGCACTACCCCGCGATCGCGCTGTTCGGCGTCGCCGCGTTGTTCGACGACGCGGCCAAGATCGAGCTGCTCGCCACGGCCGTCATCCCGGAGGCGACATGACCGACCTGCTCCGGAACGCGGAAACCGTTGCCGAACAACACCTTTCGGCCATCGCGGCGCGCGGCGAGCCGGGGCGGGTGAACCGGGCACTGGTCGCCGCCATCGCCGACGCCGGCCTGTTCGGCCCGGTCTTCCCGACCGTCGACGGTGCCCATGTCCCCGGATCGGCCGTCGATCTGTGCCTGCTGCGTGAGGGGCTCGCCCGGCACTGCACCGAGGCGGAGACGACGCTCGCCGTGCAGGGACTCGGTGCCTACCCGATCCTCACCGACGGCGCCCCCGACGTGGTCGTCGAGTGGATCCCGCGGCTCGCGGCGGGCATCGCGGTCGCCGGATTCGCGCTGACCGAGCCGGACGCCGGCTCCGACGTCGCGGCGCTCGCGCTGGCCGCCACCCCGGACGGCGACGGATTCCGGCTGACCGGTGAGAAGTGCTTCATCTCGCACGCGCCCGACGCCGACGTGTACTCCGTGTTCGCGCGCACCTCGGAGAACGGGTCGCGCGGCATCACGGCCTTCGCGGTCCCGGCTGACTCGACCGGCCTGTCCGGCAAGCGCACCAGGCTCGTCGCGCCACACGCGATCGGCCGGCTCGTGTTCGACGGCGTGTCCGTGCCGGCGAGCCACGTGCTCGGCGAGATCGGCGGCGGCATGCGGGTGGCGATGAAGACGCTCAACCGCTTCCGGCCCAGCGTCGGCGCGTTCGCCGTCGGCATGGCGCAGGCGGCACTCGACGCCGCGATCGCACACGCCGGCACGCGCACCGCGTTCGGCCGGCGCCTGCACGAGTTCCAGGGCGTGTCACACCAGCTCGCCGACGTCGCCACGAAGATCGCCGCCGCACGGCTGCTGGTCCGCGACGCGGCGGCCAACTACGACGCCGATCCGTCCGGCCCGACCGTCGCGCGCACGTCGGCCATGGCCAAGCTGTTCGCCACCGAGACCGCGCAGCACGCCGTGGACGTCGCGATCCAGGTGCACGGCGCCAAGGCGCTCGAGGAAGGCCACCCGCTGGAGCACCTGTACCGCGAGGTCCGCGCGCCGCGGATCTACGAGGGCGCCTCCGAGGTACAGCGCGAGATCATCGCCCGAGAACTGTTCCGCTGACCAGCGTGTGCGGCGGCACGAGCCGACCGGCCAGCGTCGCCGCGTCGATCGACTCAGGGCGGTACGGCAGCGCGTCGAGTCGCTTGACCAGGGGCGGGTCGACCTCGTCCGCGCGCCCGTAAAGAAAAGCCCACTCGTGCTCGTCCGATCCGAAGTAGACGGTCGTGCCGAACACCTCGTGGAACCGTCGCCAGGCCAGCTTCAACGTGTCGTTGCGCCACAGTGTCGGGCAGCCGGCCTGGGCCGCCACCACCCCGCCGGACGTGGTGATCTCCTTGCACAGCGCCAGAAACTCCGCGCCGTAGAGCCGGTTGTGCTGCGCGTCAGTGTCCGCCTGCTCATCCGGCAGATCCACCACGACCACGTCGTACCGCGCGCCGTCCGTGGTAGCCGCCAGATCGCGGACCCAGGCGTACCCGTCGGCGTAGTGCACCCGGACGGCGCCGTCACCGGCCACCGCGGCGGCCAGCTCGGACGGCGTGTACCCGTACGGCAGGTGCCGCGCGCACGCCTCCACGCACTCGCGATCGATGTCCACGTGGTCCACCGTGCTCGCCCCGGCCGCGACCGCGAGCTGGCTCGCCACACCCTCGCTGGAGCCGATCACCAGCACCCGCTCCAGCCGCTCGGCGAGCAGGAACGCCGGCACCATCAGCGCCTCGTGATAGACGAGCTGGCTCAGCTCGGCGCTCTGCCGCTCGTCGTCGCAGAACAGCGTGACACCGTGGGTGGTGCGCGCGATCAGCAGCCGCTGGAACGCCGTCTCTGCCTCGAAGAGCACCTCATCGACGCGCCACACCCGCTCAAGGCCGTCGCCCAGCGGCTCGGCCACTACTCGGGTCACGCGCCGACTCCTCGGTTGATCACTGTCGACCGCACGTCGTCGGTGTGTAACCTCTCGGCGAGCAGCCGCAGCGCCTCGACCGGACGCGCGCGGTCACCGCAGGTGAAGATGTCCACGAACGCCGCGCCCTTCTCCGGATAGGTGTGCACGGACGCGTGCGACTCCGACAGCAGCGCGAGCACGGTCACGCCCTGCGGCTCGAACCGTTTGGACACGACCTCGCACACGGTCGCCTTCGCCTCGATCAGCGCGCTGCTCAGCGCCTCCCGAAGCAACGCCTCGTCGTCCAGCAGCCCCGGGTCGACGCCGTACAGCTCAGCGAGCACGTGCTGCCCGGTGAACGGCATCGCCGCGGTCAGGTTCCCATGCACATCCGCAGATTACGGGGCACCTGGTCACCCTTGGGTGATGTAGGCCTGCAACTGGCTGCGTTCCTGGTCGAGCTGGCTGATCCGGCTCTTCACCACGTCGCCGATGCTGACGATGCCGATCAGCTCGCCGTCCGAGACGACCGGCACGTGCCGGATCCGCCGCTCGGTCATCAGCACGGTGAGGCTGTCCACGGTGTCGTCCGGCGTGCAGGTGACCACGGCCGCGGTCATGATCTCCGCGACCGGCCGTTCCAGCAGCTCAGCGCCATGATCGGCCAGCCGGCGCACGACGTCCCGCTCGGAGACGATGCCGGCCAGCCCGTCCGGCCCGACCACCACCACGGCGCCGATGTTGTGCTCGGAGAGTGTTCTCAGCAGCTCTGCTACCGACATCTGGGGGTCGACGGTCGCAACGTCGGAACCCTTGCCTCGCAACACATCCGCGATGCGCATGTCGCTCGCCTCCGATCCTCGACGGTCCGGTGACACGGTGCCGGTAGTGCACCTTTCAAGCACAGTAGCGGCCGAACCGGGCATTGCGGAAGATCGAACCGATCGGCGGCACGCACTCACCCGTTCGCGCACATCTCGGCATTCCCGAATACGCATCTGGGAATAACTTCGGCGATCGTCACGGGATCGGAGCCTTGTAACCGACGCCCCCACCAGTAACGATGACAACTCACACACCCTCGTACGCGGTGTGTGACCTCGGGAGGAACGCATGGCCTGTCGACATGCTCCCCAGCTCCGCAAGTACCTTCGCCGCGCCACGGCGCGGGACGCCGCGGGCTGAGCTCCCGCCGCTCGGTGACACCGGGACACCGGTGCCGAGGGCCCGAGCGGATTCCTGTTTCACATCCTTCCTCCGGCGCCGCATGCCCGGCGCTCCCCCTGTTGGAGGTCTCACGTGAGACGAACACGTCTGTCCATCCTGGCCGGCGCCATCGCGGCGTTGACCGTCATGGTGCCGCTCGGCGCTGGCGCCGAGGCACCACCACCCACCGATCAGGCGGCCGAGTACCGGGTCGCCGATGTCCGAACCGTGCAGGCACGCGACGCGATCACCAAGACCGGCGTCGCGGTCAACTCCTCCGAGCACGGTGCCCTGCACATCACCGCAACACAGCAGGAGGTCGACAAGATCAAGGCGCTCGGCTACACGGTCGAGCGCGAAGCCTCCGGAGTGCGTGAGGTGACACCGCGCGGTGCGGCCGGGATCAACGACTTCCCGCCCGCGGACGCCGGGTACCACAACTACGCGGAGATGACCGCGGAGATCGACAAGGCGGTGCGCGACCATCCCGGGCTGATCACCAAGCAGGTGTACGGCAGGTCGCACGAGGGCCGCGACCTGATCGCGTTGAAGATCTCCGACAACGCGGGTACCGACGAGGACGAGCCGGAGGTGCTGTTCACCCACCACCAGCACGCCCGCGAGCACCTCACCGTCGAGATGGCGCTGTACCTGACAAACCTGTTCACCGACAGCTACGGCAGCGACTCGGCGATCAAGTCCATGGTGGACAGCCGGGAGATCTGGATCCTGCCGGACGTCAACCCGGACGGCGGCGAGTTCGACATCTCCACCGGCACCTACAAGGGCTGGCGCAAGAACCGGCAGCCGAACTCCGGCTCGTCGTACGTCGGCACGGACCTCAACCGCAACTGGGCGTACAAATGGGGCTGCTGTGGCGGCTCGTCGGGCAGCACGTCCAGCGACACCTACCGCGGCACGGCCGGCGAGTCGGCACCCGAGGTGAAGGCGATCGCGAACTTCGTGCGCGGCCGCAACATCCTCGGCAAGCAGCAGATCACCACCGCGATCGACTTCCACACGTTCAGCGAGCTGGTGCTGTGGCCGTACGGCTACACCAACGACGACACCGCACCCGGATTGACCGCGGACGATCAGCGGGTGTTCTCCACGATCGGCCGCGCGATGGCGCAGACCAACGGGTACACGCCGGAGCAGGCCTCCGACCTGTACATCACCGACGGCTCGATCGACGACTGGCTGTGGGGCGACCAACGGATCTACTCGTACACGTTCGAGATGTTCCCGCGCTCCGGCGGCATCGACGGCTTCTACCCCGGCGACGAGGTGATCGCCAGGGAGACCTCGCGCAACAAGGCGGCGGTCATGCACCTGCTGTCGCTGTCGGACTGTCCCAAGCGGGCGATCGGCCAGACCTGTGGCGACACCACGCCGCCCGGCAGGTCCTTCGAGAACACCAACAACGTGAACATCCCGGACGCCGGTGCCGCGATCACCAGCGATGTCGGCGTCACCGGTATCGCCGGCAACGCGCCGTCCGCCCTCAAGGTGGACGTGGACATCAAGCACAGCTATCGAGGCGACCTGGTCATCGACCTGATCGCACCCGATGGAAGCGCCTACCGACTCAAGAACTCCAGTTCGTCGGACAGCGCGGACAACGTGATCGCCAGCTACAACGTCAACGCCTCCAGCGAGGCCGCCAACGGAACCTGGAAACTCCGCGTCCAGGACGTCTACCGGGTCGACACCGGCTACCTCGACAGCTGGAAGGTCACCTTCTGAAAGCTCGCGAGGGTGGGAGGTGTTGTCTCACAACGGTTCCCACCCTCGGAGGTAGTTCACATCCCTGCATTTGTTTCATGTGGACATTCGAAAGGAAGAGCAGTTGAGAAGACTGAGAAGCTTCGCGAGGGCAGCGGTGCTCGTCACGGGTGCGGCGGTCGCACTCGGTTTCGCGGCGCCGGCCGCGTCGGCGACACCGCCACCGGGCGAACTCGGCCCCATGGTGGTCGGCGGAACCCGTGCGGCACAGGGTGAGTTCCCGTGGATGGTGCGGTTGTCCATGGGCTGCGGCGGTGCGATGTACACGCCGCAGATCGTGCTCACCGCCGCGCACTGTGTGAGCCGGACCGGTGACAACACCAGCATCACGGCCACCTACGGCGTCGTCGACCTGCAGAGCTCGGCCGCGGTGAAGGTCAACTCGACCTACGTGCACCGGTCGCCGACCTACGGCACGTCGACCGGCGGTGACTGGGCGCTGATCAAGCTGGCCAACCCGATTCCGAACGCGGCCACGCTGCCCATCGCGACCACGAACGCCTACAACACCGGCACGTTCGACGTGGCGGGTTGGGGAGCCGACCGCGAGGGCGGCTCGCAGCAGCGGTACCTGCTCAAGGCGCAGGTGCCGTTCGTGGACGACGTGGCGTGCCGGGACTCCGACCCGTACTACAGCGACCTGATCTTCTCGGCGGAGCTCTGCGCCGGGAAGCTGGACACCGGTGGCGTGGACACCTGCCAGGGTGACTCCGGTGGTCCGATGTTCCGCAAGGACGCCAACAACGCGTGGATCCAGGTGGGCATCGTGAGCCACGGGCTCGGCTGCGCGCGGCCGAGCGCACCGGGTGTGTACGCCGAGGTGAGCACGTTCGCCACCGCGATCAAGGCGGCCGCCGATCAACTCGGAGGCGGCACACCTGGCGGCAAGTCGTTCGAGAACACGAACAACGTGAACATCCCCGATGCGGGAGCAGCGGTCACCTCGAACGTCGGTGTCACCGAAGTCGCCGGCAACGCGCCGTCCGCCCTCAAGGTCGACGTGGACATCAAGCACACCTACCGAGGCGACCTGGTCATCGACCTGATCGCACCGGACGGAAGCGCCTACCGGCTCAAGAACAGCAGCTCGTCGGACAGCGCCGACAACGTGATCGCCAGCTACAACGTCAACGCCTCCAGCGAGGCCGCCAACGGAACCTGGAAACTCCGCGTCCAGGACGTCTACCGGGTCGACACCGGCTACCTCGACAGCTGGAAGGTCACCTTCTAGTTCTGTTGTGACACAACGGAAATCCGAGCTGGGCCCGTCCGCGGTGGACGGGCCCAGCCTGTGTCAGGATGACGTGTGCGCCTCGACGACCTCCCCGAGCAGTTGATCACCCTCGGCCTCGCCGCCGAGGCCACCATCACGCCGTGCACCCCGGCCGAGGTGGACGAGGTGCGCGCCAGCCACGGCGTCGACACCCTGTCCGAGCCGTACGAGCGGTTCCTGCTGCTGATGGGCCGTGGCGCGGGAGAGTTGTTGCGCGGCACGGACATCTACTACCCCACCGCGCTCAACCTGGCCGAGTACACCGAGGAGTACCTCGCCGAGAACGACGTGGCCCACCTGTTCGCCCCCGGGTCGATCGTCGTCGCGATGCACCAGGGCTACCACGTGTCCTGGATCGAACCGTCCGGCGTCGTGCACGAGAACGTCGAGCCGGACACCACGATCCACAAGACCTGGCCCGGCATGGCGGATTGGCTGCTGACCTACGCCCAGGCGCAGCGCGCCAGCAGGGACAGGTACCGAACCTAGACCGTCAGCGGGGGTTGCCGGCGCGCCAGGCGACATAGTCGGCGACCGCCGCGGCGATGTCGAAGGCCGGTTCGAATCCGGTGTCCTGGGTGAGCCGGGTGATGTCGAGGTACGGGTCCTCCCCTGGGCCGTTCTGCCGTCCTGGCAGGAGATCGAGTCGCAGGCCCGGAGTGATCGTCTGCAGGGCATCGACCAGCTCGCGGTTGGTGAACGACCTGCCTCTGGACACGTTGTAGGTGTTGTGCCGCAAGGTTTCCGCGGTCGTCAGCAGAGCGATCGCGCGTCCGGCGTCGGGTGCGTAGCAGCAGTCACCGCCGTCGTCGGCGTACAGCGGCTTCGGTTGCTCGCCGCGGAGCACGGCGCTGATGTAGGGCGGGATCGGGTTGAACGGTGATTCCGGGTCCATCAGCGGACCCCAGACGGTTCCGATCCGGAGCACGACCGGCTGGACGCCACTGCCCCGCAGGCCGTGTGTGGTGAGCGGCTCGACGGCCTTCTTGTAGGCGATGATCAGGTGCGGCAGGTCCGCGGTGGGCAGATCGAGGTCCTCGTGCCAGGGAATCTCGGATCGGCCGATGTACGCGCCGAGACTGCTGGCCACGGCGAACCTGCGCACGCCCCAGGTGCGAGCGGCGTCCAACGCGTTGAGCAGCCCGGTCACGTCCGTGCGGAAATAGTCGACCGGGTTCTCGCCGGGGATGCTGCCGGCGAGATGGACGATGTCGCTGATCTCGTGACGATCGCCGAGCGCGAGGAACGCGTCCCGGTCGGTGACGTCCAGGGATTCCACGGTGACCTTGCCGGCCAGGAACGACGGCACCTCGGCCCGCCGGTGGGCGGTGACGAGCACGTCGTGTCCGAGGTCGACCAGCGCGCGGGCGGTGTGCGCGCCGATCATGCCCAGCCCTCCGGTGACCAGGATCATCGGACCACCTCGTAGTGCAGGTGGGTCACGCCGGGTGCCGCGACGGCCTGCAACAACCGCAGGTTCACGTGCTCCGGAAGCTCCTGGAAGAAGCTGCGACCGCCACCCAGCAGGATCGGTATCTGGTGCAGGATCACCTCGTCGACCAGACCCGCGTTCAGCGCGGAGGTCAGCACGCCGCCGCCCATCAGCCCGATGTCCTTGCCGCCGGCGACCGCGCGAGCGGCGGCGATGGCGTCCTCGATGCCGGTAGTGACGAGGGTCTGCCGCTCGCTGATCTCGGGCGCGGGCCGGTGGCTGAGGACGAACAGCGGCGCCGTCGGGTGCGGGCTGCCGCCGCCGAAGTGCTCGGAGTCCTCGTAGGTGTTGCGTCCCGCCACGATGGCGCCGTCGCGTGCGGCGATGGTGTCGAAGAGTCGGGCGCTCGGCTCACTCAGCGTGAACCCGTCGAAGACCTTGCTCGGCGTGTCCCCGTCGAAGTACCAGTCGAAGAGCATCGTCCCGTCGCCGAGTCCCCGCCCGGCACCGGGATCGCGGCCGGTGATGTAGCCGTCCACCGAGACGGAATGGGCGCTGTAGACCTTGCTCATGTCTCTCCTCCGCTGTTGATGGGAAGTAGTTCGTCGACCGAAAGGTGGACCAGCGGCGGCCATCCCCGCTCGCGTGCGTGCGACGGCCGCGGCCAACTCGGCGCCGGCACCGTCGCCGGCCAGCAGCAGGCGATCGGGGTCGGCGCCCAGGTCGCGGGCGTGGTCGGCGGCCCAGTCGGTGGCCAGGATCGCGTCGCACCGCCCGTCCGGCCACAGCGGTTTCCGGTACGACACGCTCAAGACCACCACCCCGGCGTCCGAGCACACGGCGCGGCAGAACTGGTCGGCGCGTTCGATGCCGTCGGCCGGCAGGAACATCAACATCGGCGCGATCCGATCCGTCGGCGGCCAGTACGTGCGCGCCAGTTGCGGTCCGGCCAGGCCGCGCAGCCAGGTGTCGGCGACCAGCCGCACGGCTGACGGATCGGGCATGCACAGAGACTCGCATCAGTGTGGTCTGCAGGGGAAAGACCGATCACGCATGGCCGTCTTGCCGGCCAAGCATCACCGGCGTCCCGAGGTGGGGCACATAATGCCCGCATGGCCGCCGGCGAGCAGAAACCCGACGAGCGACAGCAGCCCGGTCGGGTGCTGCCGCTGCCGGCCGCGCCCGACGCGATCGAGCTGCGGCACCTGCGGGCATTCGTGGCGGTCGCCGACGAGCTCAACTTCGGCCGGGCCGCGTCGCGGCTCTACCTTTCCCAGCCGGCACTGAGCAGGCAGATCCGCACGCTCGAGCGGCTCGTCGGCGGCGACCTGCTGCGCCGTTCGACGCACCGGGTGGAGCTCACGCTGGCCGGTGACGCCCTGCTGGACCGGGCACGCCGGTTGCTGACCGACCTCGACGACGCGATCTCGGCGACCCAGTCGATCGGCGGCGAGTTCGCCGAGCGGGCCGCCCGCGCCTGGCAGTCGGTCCGCGACCTGACCGACGACGGCACCGAGATCGAGCAGTTCCGCGGCGCGGTGGAGGACTTCAACGCCGGGATCGCGCTCCCGGAAGGCACCCGCGTACGGCCGGTCAACGCCGGTGGGGTGCCCGCCCTGGCGGTGGCCGCGGCGGCGGACCGGCCGCTGACCGTTCTGCACCTGCACGGTGGCGCGTACGTGGCCGGCTCGGCTTTCGGATTCCGGCCGCTTGCCGGTGCGCTCGCCGTGGCCACCGACGCCGGCATCCTGTTGCCCGACTACCGGCTGGCGCCCGAGCACCCCTTCCCGGCGGCCGTCGACGACGCGGTGCACGCGTACACCTGGATGCTGGACACCGGCACCCCGCCCGCCGAGATCACCGTCGCCGGTGACTCCGCCGGCGCCGGACTGGTCGTCTCCATGCTGATCACCCTCAAGGACCACGGGCTACCGCAGCCCGGCCGCGTCCTGCTGCTGTGTCCCTGGGTCGACCTGACATGCGAAACCTGGCCACCCGACGAGCAGGAGCCGCAGCCGATCCTGGACCCCGAGCGGTTCCGCCGGTTCGCGGCCGCGTACCTGAACGGTCACGACCTCGGCGACCCGCGGGTCAGCCCGCTCACCGCGGACCTGTCCGGCCTGCCGCCGATGCTCCTACAGGCCGGCACTGGCGAACCACTTGCCGGTGACGCCCACCGGCTCACCGAACGGGCCCGCTCGTTCGGCGTCGACGCGCGGCTCGAGCTGTATCCGTCGTCCACCCACATGTTCCAGTACTTCTGGTCGTTCCTGCCGGAGGCCGCCAACGCGCTGGAACACGCGGGCGCTTTCACCCGGCGCGTGCTCGACTGATCCTCACGTCGGCAGCCGCACCGGATCACTGTCGACGAACAGGTCACCCAGATCGTCCACCCGCTCGAGCACTTCTTCGGCGGTGAACCGCAAATCCGCCACAGAAGAGCACGATTCCACTTCGTCCCACGACAACGGAGTAGACACAGTCGGCTCGTCGCGCGCCCGCAACGAATACGCCGCCACCGTGGTCTTGTACGGATTGTTCTGGCTCCAGTCGATGAAGATCTTCCCCCCGCGAGCCGCCTTCGCCATCGTGGAGACCACCTCCTTCGGCGTCTCCCCCGCCAGCCGCTCGGCCAGCGACTTCGCGTACTTCGACGTCGCCTCGGGAGAGGAGACCTTCACCGGCGCGTAGACCTGCATCCCCTTGGAGCCACTGGTCTTCGGGTACGCGGTCAACCCGTCCTCCGCGAGTGCCTCACGCAGACGGACGGCGATCCGCGCGCACTCCACGACGGTCGCCGGCGCACCCGGATCCAGGTCGAACACCAGCAGATCCGGCGACCGCACCCCACCCCGCGGCCCGACCGTCCACTGTGGAACGTGCAGCTCCAGCCCCGCCAACTGGGCCACCCACACCAGCGTCGGCAGGTCGTCGATCACCACGAAGTCGAGGTACTCGTGCCCGCGAGAACTCCCCGGCGTCTCGATCCGCTCGGTCCGCACCCAACTCGGCGCGTTGCGTGCCACGTTCTTCTCGAAGAACGACTGGCCCGTGACACCGTCCGGATACCGAATGAGCGTCACCGGCCGGCCGGCCACGTGCGGCAGCAGCACCGGCGCCACCCGCACGTAGTAGTTGATCACTTCGCCCTTGGTGAACCCGGTCTCCGGATACAGCACCTTGTCCAGGTTGGACACCTTCAGCCGGCGCCCCTCCACCTGAACGGTCTGGGTCTCACTCAACGAGCCGCACCTCCTCGGGCTCCTTGTCCGGCCGCAGCCCGCGCCACACCGGCGCCCGCATCCGGTCGTCCGGCGTCCACTCCCGGAACACCACCTCGCCGACCAGCGCCGGCCGCACCCAGTTCGCGTGGCGGGCCCGGTCAGGCGGCACCTCGTGGAACGGGGATGTCTTGCGCGCCAACGGTTTCAGCTGATCGGTGAGCCGCTCCAGCATCGCGTCGGTGAACCCGGTGCCGACCGCGCCGACGTAGCGCAGCTTCTTCCCGTCCGGCACACCGAGCAGCAGCGAGCCCATCACGCCCTCGCGCCGCCCCTCCCCCGGCCGCCAGCCGCCGATCACCACCTCCTGCGGACGCACGTCGGTGATCTTGATCCAGTCCGTGCTGCGCCGGCCGGCCAGGTAGCGCGACTCCAGCCGCTTGGCGACCGCACCCTCCAGCCCCTGCGCCCGGCTCGCCGCCAGCACCGCCGCGCCGGCCCCCGGGTACGCGCGCGGCGTCTGCCAGTGGTTGCCGCGCAGCTCCAGCTTGTCCAGCAGCGACCGGCGAGCCGAGTACGGCAGGTCGAGGCACGGGCGCCCGTCCAAGTGCAGCAGGTCGAAGATCAGATACGTCACCGGGTGCGCCGCCGCCAGCCGCCGCACCTGCGACTCGGACCGCACGTGCATTCGCTGCTGCAGCACCGCGAAACTCGGCCGGCCCTTCTCCAGCGCGACGATCTCGCCGTCCAGCAACACCTGGGTGCTGCCCAGTTCCTCACCGAGCCCGCGCAGCTCCGGGTACCCGCCGGTGATGTCGTTGCCCTGCCGGCTCACGAGCCTGATCCGGCCACCGTCCACAAAGGCCAGTGCGCGCACGCCGTCCCACTTGAACTCGTAGGACCACTGCTCGTCGACCTCCACCGGCGGCAGCGCCCCGGCCGTCGCGAGCATCGGCTTCACGTTGTCCGGCAAGGGTTTCCAGTCCGGGCGGGCCGCCGTCCCGTGCCGGCGCACGATCCATCCGTCACGGGTCTTGATGAAGAAGAACTCGCCGTCCACCCGCTCGCCGCGCAGGACGACGTTCACCTCGCGGTCGCTCCACTTGATCGTCTCGTAGGTGCCGCGATCCCAGATCTTCATGGTGCCGGCGCCGTACTCGCCCTTGGGGATCTCGCCGGAGAACGTGGCGTACTCCAGCGGGTGGTCCTCGGTGTGCACCGCCATGTGGATCGTGCCCGGCTCGTTCGGCAGGCCCTTCGGCACCGCCCACGAGACCAGCACGCCGTCGCGCTCCAGCCGCACGTCCCAGTGCAGCGCACGGGCGTGGTGCTCCTGGATGACGAACGTGTCGTCGTCACCATGCGGCAGCACCGCGTCCGTGGGTACCGGCTCCGGCGTCTTACTCGCGTTCCGCTTGCGCCGGTACTCGGAAAGATCGCCCACGGCCGCCCTTACGCCGTGCGCTTGCCGCTACGTGTCTTCTTCTTGTCCTCGGTCTTCGCCGGCGCCTTCTTCGCGGGCTTGGCCTCCGACTTCTTGGCGCGGCTGGATCGAGCCGCCTCGACGCTGCGCTCCAGGGCGGACATCAGGTCGATGACCTCGCCCTCCTCCTCGGCCTCCGGTTTCTCCGGCAGCTCGGCGCCCTCGGCCTTGGCCTCGATCATCTCTTTCAGCGCCTCGGTGTACTCGTCGCTGAACTCCTCCGGCTCGAACGTGCCGGCCATGCTGTCGATCAGGGAGGTGGCCATGGACAGCTCCTGCTGGCGCACCTCGACCGTCTCGTCCAGGAACCCGAAGTCGGGCTTGCGGATCTCGTCCGGCCACATGATCGTGTGCATGACGATCATGTCGTCGTAGACGCGCAGGACCGCCAGCGACTCCCGCTGCCGGATCGCGATCTTGACGATGGCCAGCTGTTCGGCCTGCTCCAAAGCCTTGCGCAGCAACACATACGGCCGCACCGCGGCCTTGTCCGGCTCGAGATAGTAGGTCTTCTGGAAGTAGATCGGGTCCACTTCGGGCGCGTCGACGAACTCCAGTACCTGGATCGAGTGGTCGGTGTTGATCGGCAGCTTCTCGAAGTCCTCCGGCTCGACCATGACCATGCGGCCGTCCTCGAGCTCGTAGCCCTTGGTGATGTCGGCGTACGCGACCTCCTTGTCGCACGCCTGGCAGACCCGCTTGTACCGGATGCGGCCGCCGTCCTCGCGATGGATCTGGTTGAACCGGAAGTCGTGCTCCTCGGTCGCGGTGTAGAGCTTGACCGCGATGGTCACCAGTCCGAACGAGATCGCGCCTCGCCATACTGATCTCATAGTGCCTGGTTACCTCTCCCGCGCCGGTCCCGCACGACCTGTCACCCACAAGGACTACCCAGCGTAAGTCGGATGCACCCACCGGCGCTAGTGATCACCGGCGACGGCCACAACTGGACACGGTGCGTAGTGGACCAGTGCCTGGCTGGTCGATCGGAGTAACAGTCCGCTGCCCCCTGCCTGCGGCGTTCGCGCCACCACCACGAGCTGCGCGCGCTCCGCCTGGGTCAGCAGCGCCTGCACCGGCCGGTCCCGCACGGTCACCTGCCGCACCCGCACGTCCGGGTACTTGCGCTGCCACGACGCCAGCCGCTGTCGCAGGTGCACCACGGCGGCGCCCTCGATCGCGTGCCAGTCGAGCACCGCGCGGGCCGCCTCGAACGCCGAGTCGTTCAGCATCTCCGGCCACAGGTAGACGGCGATCAGCTCGGCGTGCCGCGCGGACGCTTCCTCGAACGCCAGCGCGACGGCCGCGTCGGCGCGCGCGGCACCGTTCAGCCCCACCACCACCGGTCCGTAGTCGGGCGGCCTGGCACCCGGGCGCGGCCCGCGCACCACGGTGACCGCGCAGCGGCCGTGCGCGATGAGCGCCATCGCCACCGAGCCGACCGCGAGTCCGGCGAACCCGCCGAGCCCGCGCGCGCCGACCACCACCATCCGCGCCTGCTCGGACAGCTCCAGCAGCACCGAGATCGGCGGCGCCGTACGCAGGTCGACCTGGGTACGCACCAGCGGCGCCACGTCGGTCGCCGAGGTGAGCGCCGACCGCAGCCAGTGCTCGGCCTGCTGCCGCACCGCGTCCCGCACGTCGCCGTGGCTCGGCAGCGTGTACGGCAGCTCGGTGCGCGGGAGCAGGTAGCCGTGCACGACCCGCAGCGGCGCTCCGAGCCTCGATGCTTCCTCCGCGGCCCACCGGACCGCGTGCACGGCCGAACTCGACCCGTCGACCCCCACCACCACGGGAAGACTCGGCCTGGACGCGGTCATCGGTGGCTCACGAGACCACCTCCTGCGAAGCCTGCTTGGAGACCCCCACGACGAGCACGTCGGCGATCGGGCGTCGCGCGGTGATCTGGCGCGGGTAGCCGTAGCCGAGCCGAACGACCGCCTGCGGGTGGCCGCGAATGTCCAGCATCGAGCGCAGCGCCGCCCGGCTCTCGGCCAGCTCGACCACCGGGGACAGGAACGACGCGGTGGCACCCCAGGCGGTCGCGGTGAGCAGCACGCGTTGCAGAGCCAGGCCCGCGCGCACCTGATCGGCGGCGGTGTCACCGGACGTCAGCAGGACACCGACGAGCTGCTCGCGTTGATCCGGAACCTCCTTGTGCCACAACGGGTTGGCGTCCCTCGGTACGCCGTCGGACGCACGCGGGCAGTCGGTGGTCCAGCGCGCCAGCTCGGCGAGGTACCTCGGATCGCCGTGCTGCGCCTCGGCCGCGGCCTCGACGAGTTCGCTGACCGCCCGGCACCCCGCCGGATCGTCCACCAGGTACAGCCCGGTCCCTTCGCACCCGGCGGCGCGCACCAGGGCGTGCCGGGTACGACCGGGCAGCGGGCGCGGCAGGAACGGCTCGCGATTGGTGTGCCGGTTCGGGATCGCGGCGGCGAGCATGTGCTCCTCACCGCACGACTTCTGCCGGGCGCCGAACCGTACGTCGGCGAGCAGCTCGCCGGAACTCGGGCTCGGCGTCAGCCGCACGTGTACGCCGATCTCCTTGGTACGCAAGGAGGTGCGCAGGTTGAACAACGCCGCGCCGCACGCGATGCGCGCCTCCCGGCCGTCCTGGTCGGCCACCGCGAGCACCCGGTCGCGGTCGAGCAGCACGTCGACGCCACCGCGCCGCGGCCCGAACCGCCACGGCTGCGTGTTGTACGGCGACGGAGCCTGGATGGCGGCGTGCAGCACCGAGGTAAGCAGGTCTCGATGCACGTGCGCCCCGGGCATGGGACAACGGTCGCTCAACGGCAGGCCCAGGTATCAGGGCCGATGGACCTCAATCGGGCCGCTGCTCGAGGGGAAGGACGTACTGGATGAATCCCCGGTCCTCCGCGACCCGGTCGTAGAGCCGGCGAGCCGTGTGGTTGTCGGCCTTGGTGTGCCAGTAGACCCGTGCGCACCCCTGCTCGCGTGCCCAGTCCGCGACGGCCTCGATCAGCGATCGGGCAACGCCCCGGCCGCGCGCCGCCTCGGCGGTGAACAGGTCCTGCAGGTAGCAGACATCGGCGGACGTGGTGCTCGGATGCGTGAAGAAGTGCGTGATGCCGACCAGCCGCTCGTCCAACCGGGCGCCCAGGGCGTGAATGCGGTCCCCGATGGTCACCTCGCGCCACGCGCCGTCGAGCAGGGCCACCGACGGGGTGCGCCCGTAGAACTCGTTGTACCCGGTGAACAGCTCGGTCCACACTGGGCGGTCGGTGGCGACGAGCGGGCCGACGGTGATCACGCCGCCATCGTAGAACCCATCGGGTTGTCGATCACGTAGCGCCAGAATCCGTCCGGGCCCCGGCGCACGACGTCGGTAGCGGTGCCGCCGATGTGTCCCTCGATCGCCCAGTCCACGATCAGCAGCGCGATGTCGCCGGACACGTGTACCTGCCGAGGGTTGACCCGAACAGGCGCGCCCAGGTCCAGGTGCGCTCGCAACGCGTCGGCCCGCCGCCGGCCGGTGAGCTGTTCCCCGTCGGCGACCAGCACGCCATCGGGCTCGTAGAGTTGGTCGACGAGCTCGATCCGGCCGGTGTTGAACGCGCGCTCGAACACGTGCGGGTGTCGCGCCGCCTCAGTGGTCAATTCCATGGCGGTCAGTGAAACGGAGCCGGAAATGGGTCACCAAACGGAAACCCACGCGTTCGACGCCGAGCTGGTTCCGGATTCGCGCGGCCGCACCCGCCGGCCGTCGCCGGAGTGCCCGGTCGAGGTGGCGCTGGCCGCCGTCAGCGGACGATGGACGACCTTGGTACTGCGCGAGTTGATGGCCGGGCCGATGTCGTTCAGCGATCTCCGCGCGGCCCTGCCCGACCTGTCGCCGAAGGTGCTGGCGGACCGGCTGCGCACCCTCGACGCACGTGATCTCGTTGGGCGGCAACGAATTCCCGGCTTCCCGCCGCGCACCAGCTACCGGCTCACGACAGCCGGCGAGGCCCTGCGCCCGCTGCTGGTCGCGCTCTACAGCGTCGGGAGCGAGTTGCTCAGTCGAGGTAGTCGACCACCAGGTCCTCAGGCGTGATCGTGACCGGGAACGGCTCGGTGAGCCTGGCCGTCTGGTCGCCGCGCACTTCGGCCACCGTGCGGTACTCGCCGTCGTGCAGGCTCAGGCACAGCAGGGACGGCTCGTACGGATCGATGATCCAGTAGTACGGACAGCCCGCCTTCTCCAGCGTGGCGCGCTTGAGCTGGGTGTCGATCATCCGGCTGGACGGCGAGATCACCTCGACGGACAGCACCGGCACGCCGACCAGCGCGCGTTCGGTGAAGTCGCCGCGCCGGCCGACCAGGACGTCGGGAATCAGCACGGTGTTGTCGGTGAGCACGACGTCCACCGGCGCGGGCAGCGCCTCCCATTCGCGCGGGCACTCGCGGGAGACCGCGGTCAGCACCCGAGCCACGACGCGCTGATGCAACGGACGGGGTGAGGGGCTCATCAGCAGCACCCCGTCCACGAGCTCATAGCGGCGACCGTCATCGTCGATCGACTCCAGGTCCGTGCGCGTCAGCGGCTCACGGTGTGGAAACACCGGGACAGTCCCCATGCTGCTCCCTAGATCGCGTCGACTCGAACCGCGCTTGCGTACAGCCTAGACACGTTCGAATCCGGTCCGCGCAGAACGCGGCGTAGTCGGACACACGATCGGACTAAACCGGCAGGTGTGCGGCCGGACGGCACGGCGGTGTCGTCACGCTCGGGTGTCCGGGCACCGGCACGTTTCTCGCCGCGATCCTTTTCTTACGCCAAACGTGTGCATAACACGAATTCGCCAAGTCGCCATTCTGATTATGCTGATCTGTCATTTTGGCCTTGACTCCGCGTCATTTTCACAGCGAGTAAGCATGGCCGTTCGATGCCCAAGAGCATAATGGTACGCGCGCACCACGCGCCGGACAACGGAAAGTCGTCTTACGATTCGGACTATCTTCCAGGGTAGATGTCGCAGAAGTCCTCCGGCCGCAGCAGGCTCCCCTCGCGGGCGATCCGCGACCGCTGCTCGTCCAGGCATTGCTCGTAGGCGTCGCCGCTCGACGGTTCGACGTCCGTTTCGATCACCGCCGCCGCGATCGAACATATTCCCGCGATGATCGCGCACACGACCGCGACGCCTCGCCGCGCCGGCGACAAGTCGCCCTTCGATTCCTCCGTCATTCCGGCCCCTTCCCCGGTCACTCCCTGATCCAGTGACGCGCGGAATCGGCCGGCGGTTCCCCCGATCAGCGGGGCATGCGCCGCCAGATGGCGCGCGGGAGCAGTTTCAGCACCGCGAATATCGGCCGCAGCACGCCGGGAACCCACACCACCGAGCGCTTGCGTCGCAGCGCCTTCACGGTCTTGTCGGCCACCTGATCGGGTGTCGAGGAGAAGGGGGCCGGCGACATGCCCTCGGTCATCCGGCCGATCACGAACCCGGGCCGGACCAGCAGCAGGTGTACGCCGCTGCCGTGCAGCGCGTCGGCCATGCCGCTGGCGAACCCGTCGAGGCCGGCCTTGGCCGACCCGTACACGTAGTTGGCGCGCCGCACCCGAACGCCGGCGACCGAGGAGAACACCACAAGGCTGCCGCCGCCCTGCCGGCGCAGCAGGTTCGCCACGCTGGTCAGGATCGCGACGTGCGCGACGTAGTCGGTGTGCACGATCTTCACCGCGTGCTCCGGCTCGCGCTCGGCCCGCTCCTGGTCGCCGAGGAGGCCGAACGCGACGACCACGGTGTCCACCGACCCGTGCTCGGCGACGACCCGCTCCAGCAGCGGCTCGTGCGAGGAGAGGTCGTCGGCGTCGAACTCCACCCGCTCGACCGTGCCGGCGCCCGCCTCGCGCAGCGCTTTCTCTTGCGTGTCAAGGTCTTCCGCGCGGCGAGCGGCGAGCACGAAGGTGTCCGCATCGCCGCGTGCCAGCCGTTCCGAGACGGCTACCCCGATCTCGCTGCGCCCGCCAAGGACCAGCACCGCGCCAGCCATTCGTGCCCCGCCTTCCGTCGACGTCGGCGAACATCATGCCCAACGTCGGGCGCGGCGGTCAGGCCGGTGCGTCAGGGCGGCTCGAGCCGGCGGCGCCAACGTCGCTGAACAGGCTGTGATAGGTGGTCTCGTGGCCGCCGGAGTTTTCCGCCCGTTCTCCGGGAGCGTCGACGGGCTCATGGCTGAACACGACTGGCGCCGTGTTCCGGCGATCGTGCTTCATTGTGCTCAAGATGATCTGGTTGTCCTTAACTTGTGGTCTGTCCAGGGTCGATTGACTCGGCCAGCTCGGTTGTGGCGGGGCACACGCACCCTCGCTCGTGCTTGCGGGCGAGGGTCGCCGCGCAGAAGCGCGCCGAGATCTTGTCGTGTGTGGCCCAGTAGTGCGGGCACGCCGGGCACACCGCCCCAGCGATCATGGTGCGGTCGGTCGGCATGGTGACGCTCTGCGTCATCGTCGCCGCGCTCCCGTCTGTCCAATGTGGACGATACGGTGCCTCTCCAGAACGCTCGACGAGCTCACGGGAACGGACGTCGTCCGGTCCGCTGAACTGGGAAACCCGAGGACGGAGTCGACGCTGATGTCGGCACTCGAAAGGTCCCCGGCACCCCCAACGGTACACGTCCGACGCCCATCCATGAGGTACGGTGAGGAAGTCGAGGACATCTCGCATGCTGGCAGTAGAGCCTGCTTCGTCTTCGGCGCCAGTCCGGTCGCCTGTCGATCGGGGACGGGAGCACCGACATGACGTCGGGCCCGCGCAGCCGTTTCAGAACTCCGAACACCCCTACGGGTCACCGAGCCGCCTCAGCTGACACTCCACGCGAGACCGAAGCTCAAGGCGCCCACCACGGAGTCGACCGACCACGCTGCCTCGCGCCGATCAACGCCCCCGCCGACCGAGTTGCCGGGCCATGCCTGGTCCGGCAGCTCCCCTGGTCTCACACCCCACGCACCGCCTCCTCCGAACTGACCGCATGGGACTTCGCCGCACACCGTGTCGATGGCCGCGACCGGCAGCAGGCTTTCCACTGAAATGAGCACTACATGACCACGGCCACCCGAGCTGAGCCGCGCGCGACACCGAAGCCCATGATCTCCGGCAGTCATTCGTTCGCCGAGCTGTTCACCATCCGCGCGTTCCTGATCATCCCGTTCGCGGCGCTGATCGCCGCCGTCCCGCTCACCTGGGGCTGGGGCCTGACCTGGGTGGACATCGGGATCGCCGCCGTCTTCTACACGGCGTCCACGCTGGGCGTCACCGTCGGCTACCACCGCTTCTTCACGCACGGCGCCTTCAAGGCCAAGCGGCCGCTGAAGATCGCGCTGGCGATCGCGGGCGGATTCGCCGCGCAGGGTTCGGTGATCGGCTGGGTCGCCGACCATCGCCGGCATCACGCGTACTCCGACCGCGAGGGCGACCCGCACTCGCCGTGGCTGTTCGGCACCTCGCCGGTCGCTCTGGCGCGCGGCTTCTGGCACGCGCACATGGGCTGGCTGTTCGGGCGCGACAAGACCAACATCGACCGGTTCGCGCCGGACCTGGCCGCCGACCGTGACCTCCGTGCCGTCGACCGCCTGTTCCCGCTGTGGGTGGTACTCAGCGTCGCGGCCCCCGCCGTGCTCGGCGGTGTCATCACACTGTCCTGGTGGGGCGCGCTGACCGGCTTTCTCTGGGCCGGCCTCGCCCGCGTCTCCTTCCAGCACCACGTGACCTGGTCGGTGAACTCGATCTGCCACATGATCGGCAACCGGCCGTTCGCCAGCCGGGACAGGTCGGCCAACTTCTGGCCGCTGGCGATCCTGTCCATGGGCGAGTCCTGGCACAACTCCCACCACGCGGACCCGACCTCCGCCCGCCACGGCGTGCTGCGCGGCCAGATCGACATCTCCGCGCGACTCATCTGGATCTTCGAGAAGCTGGGCTGGGCGACCCGCGTCCGGTGGCCCAACCAGCAGCGACTGGGCAGGCTGGCCCGCTCGTGACCCGGCTGCCGGTGTTGCGCACCCCGCGGTTGACGCTCCGCGGCTGGACCTTCGCCGACACCGCCGCCGCGCTGGACGTGTACGGGCACGCCGAGGTCGCACGCTGGCTCAGCCCGGAGATGACCCGGGTGCCGACCCCTTCCGCCATGCGGCTGCTGATCACCCGATGGATCGCCGAGTGCGTCGGGCTGCCGCCGCCGGCGGGGCGCTGGGCGATCGAACGTGACGAGGACAAGCGCGTGGTCGGTGGCGCGGTACTTCTGCGACTGCCGCCCGGACACGAGGACCTCGAGATCGGCTGGCAGCTGCACCCCGACGTCTGGGGCAACGGGTACGCCAGCGAGGCGACCTACGCCCTGGCCGGCTGGGCGTTCAGCCACGACGTCGACGAGATCTTCGCCGTCGTCCGGCCGGACAACGCCCGCGCCGCCGCGACCGTGCGACGCAACGGCATGTTGTGGGTCGGCGAGACGCGCAAGTACTTCGACCTCGATCTCGAGATCTACCGACTACGGTCGGCTGATCTGAAACTCGGAGCACAGACCAGCCAACGACCACCCGGCCACGGCAACGACGACTGACCGGCCACCAAACCGAACAGAGGAGCGAAATGACGTCCGCGGAGCACCTCATCGCCGGAGCCGGCAACAGCGAGCTGGCGAAAGCACGCGAGCGGGAACACGCGCACAACGTCGTACAGCGGAACAAGGCGCTCCGTACGGTCGCCGGATGCGCGGTCGACGTCGAGGACTTCCAGGGTCTGGTGGCCATGCTCGGCCTCGACCGGGAGCCCTCTGAGTGAGGACGATGGCCACGACATCCGAGACCACCCACGCGTTCGGCCGGTCGCTTGCCGGTTACGTGCGGGCTGTCGCGGTGGAGCTCGGCGTCCCGCTCGAAGCCACCGGCTTCGAGATCAGCGACACCGTGACCGTCTACATCGGGCTGGCCGAGCGCTGGCCGGAGTTCCCGACGAGGGATCTGATGCTCGTCTGGACGGAGCGGCACGGCTGGTACGTCGCGGTCGAGACCGATCCCGGCGAGGGCACGATCGTCGCCGACCACCTCGGCGGCGACGATCTCGTACCACCGCCGCCCGTCGTCGCACGGTTCGTGGCCGCGCTGCTGGCTGGCGACCGGAGCAGTGCGCACCCGCTCGGTCGCACTGTCGACGCCACGGACCTGGCACGGCGGTTGAGTCGCTACGCCGACGGCATGGGCTCGACCACGCGCGGCGCGCTCGAGGGTGGGCTGAGCTGACCGTCCCGCGTGGCATGCTTCCCCCGTGGCAGCGACGACCGGACCGGTGGAGGAGATCTCCGCACGCGAGGCCGAGGTCCTCGACGCGCTCGGCGAACACCTGACCAACGCGGAGATCGCCGCCAAGCTGTTCATCTCGATCCGCACCGTGGAGAGCCACGTCTCCTCGCTGCTGCGCAAGTTCGGCGTAGCGGACCGCCGCGCGCTGGCCCAGGCCGCGTCGTCCCGGTCGCAAGCTTCGACCGGTGCGCCCGCGCCGCCGACACTCCCCTCCCCGCTCACCTCGTTCGTCGGCCGGACCGAGGAGCGGCGCGCCCTGGCCGAGGCCCTCGGCGAGCACCGCATGGTCACCGCGCTCGGCCCGGGCGGCGTCGGCAAGACCCGGCTGTCGCTCGCGGTCGCCGCCGATCTGGCGACCAGCCTGCCGGACGGCGCCTGGTTCGTGGACCTGGTGCCGGTCACCGACCCGTCGATGATCGCGCCGGCCGTGGTCACCGCGCTGGGTGCGGGCGAGCAGGCCGGACGGTCCGCGGTGGACACGCTGGTGTCGTGGCTGGCCGGCAAGCGGGCGCTGCTCGTGCTGGACAACTGCGAGCACCTGGTCGACGGCGTCGCCACGCTGGTCGAGCGGCTGCTCACGGCGAGCCCCGGACTGACCGTGCTGGCCACCAGTCAGGCGCGGCTCCTGGTGCCGTTCGAGTGGGTGTTCACCGTGCCGCCGCTGTCGCTGGCCGACGACGCGGTGGAGCTGTTCCTCGGGCGCGCCGCCGCGGCCGGCGCTCGACTGTCCGATGTGGACCGTTCGCGGATTTCCTCGATCTGCCAAGGACTCGACGGCATGGCGTTGCCGATCGAGCTGGCCGCGGCCCGGCTGCCCGCACTCGGATTGGACGGCCTGGAGGCGGGGCTGGCCGGTGCACTGCGGCTGCTGTCTGGTGGCCGGCGGCGCGACGAGCGACACAGCTCGCTTCGGTCCACTTTGGACTGGAGTTACGACCTGCTGGCGGAGGACGCGCGGGCCGTGCTGCGGTGGTCGTCGGTGTTCGCCGCACCGTTCACCGCCGACGCGGCCGCGGAGGTCACCGGGCGCGCGGACGCGGCGGCGATCCTCGCCGAGCTGGTCGACCACAGCCTGCTCACCCCGGTCGGCGGCACCGGCCGCAGCCGCTACCGGATGCTGGAGACGATCCGCCAGTACGGCCAGGAACGGCTCGCGAAGGACGGCGAGTCCGACGCGGCCACCGAGGCACACACGCGTTGGTGCCTGCGTGCGGCCGATGAGCTTTCCCGTTCCGCCACAACGGATTCCGGCTCGTGGCGGGCGGCGTTCGACGATGTGGCCGACGATCTGCGCGACGCCCTCGGCCGCGCCACCGGTCAACCGGCACACGATCTCGCGGTTCGCCTGGCCGAGTTGACCTTCGTCCGAGGCATGCCGTCCGAGGCGCAGCGGCGCTTCGAGCAGGCGGCCACGCTCACCGACGACGTGGAGGCGAAGGCCGCCGCGCTGCGCCGGGCCGCGGGTGCGGCGCTGTCCCGGCTGTCCGGCCCGGAGGCCGTTCGGCTGCACCGCGAGGCGGCCGACGCCGCGCTCGCCGCGGGAGACGGACCCGGCGCCGCCCGGTTGCTCGGCAAGATCGCCGAGATGATTCACCGGGGCGCCGGCCTGTTCCCCGAGTTGCCCGACGACGAGTTCGTCGACGCGCTGTTGACCGAGGCGCGCGAGCACGCCGGAGACGACCCGGTGGCCGCGGCGCAGGTGCGCGTCGCGGAGGCGTTCAAGACCATCACCTACGACCCGAGGTGCATCTCGTGTGCCGAGGACGCGCTGCGCCTCGCCCGCGCGGCCTGCGATCCGGCGATCGAGAGCGCGGCGCTGGACGCCGTGACCGTGGTGCGGCTCGCGGAGGGCGAGGTGCGTGCGGCACTGGACGGCGCGATGCGTCGCGTCGAGTTGATCGGCGAACTGCGGGTGCGGCCGGAGTTCGGCATCGAGTTCGCCGACATGCACGCGATGGCCGCCGAGTGCGCGATCGCCACCGGCGACCTGGGCACCGCGCGCCGGATGGCCGAGGGCCTGCGCGATCTGCCGTTCGTGCGCGAGGAGGGCCACATCGCGACGTCCCGGCTGATGGTGGTCACCGCGCTCGCCGGGGACTGGCCGGAGACGATCGCGCTGGCCGACCGGTTCACCGAGGGTTGGGTGCGGGCCGGGCGGCCGTTCGTGTGGAGTCTCAGCCGGGGGCCGTACGCCGCGTCGGTCGTGCATCGGCTGCGTGGCGAGATCGAGGCGGCCCAGGCGATCCGCGCGGTCGCGGACGCCTCGGTCCCCGATCCGGCCGGGCGCTCGGTGGCGGGCGGCCGGATGCTGGACGCGCTGGTGCCGTTGCACCTGGGTGAGGCGGAACGGGCGGTCGAGGTGCTCAGCGTGCCGCCGGAGGACTTCGACAACGCGTTCGACGACGTGTGCCGGCCTTGGTATGCGGCGATGTGGGCGGAGGCCGCCGTGTTGGCCGGGCGGGCGGACGCCCAGCAGCGCATCGACCGCGCCACCGTGCTGACCAGGCAGAACCCGATCGCGGCCGCGATGCTGGCCCGAGCCGTCGCGCTGGCCGAGCGTTCGCGGGACGGTCTGGTCGCCGCCGCCGCGAGCCTGCGCGAGACGGCGTGTCGCTACCAGTGGGCGCGCACGGCGGTGTTCGCCGGCGGGGCCGAACGCGAGGCCGGTGAGGCGTTGTTCCGCGAGATCGGGGCGGTACGGATGCCCACCACGTACTGAGGTTTCCGTGGTGGATCCGTGGTGAGCACGGATGGCGTGCGGCCGTCGCCGGAGCAGTCTTGGTGCTGTCAGCAGGAACGACCACCAAGGAGTGAGCACGATGAGCACGGAGTACTTCGCCGAGACCCTGATCGCCGACCAGCACCGCCGCTACCTGGCCGAGGCCGCTCAGGAGCGCCTTGGCCGCCAGGTTCGCGACGCTCGGGCCGCCAAGCACGAGGCCCGGCGGGCTCGCCGGTGGTCGCTGCGGCCGCGCCACGCGCACGCCGCGTGACCCGGGCACCTCGAGCACCGCCGACGCACGGTTACTCCGGCGCGTCGGCGGTGCCGAGTGGAATTGCATGTGCAGGCTGTAGCCACTTGGGAACCGTGGGGAGGCCGGCGTGGAGGAAAATCCGGTGCTGCTGCGCGCAGCGATCGGCGAGAAGCTGCGTGTCGCGCGCGAGGCGGTGGGCATGAAGATGGCCGAGGCCGCGCCGTTGCTGGACTGTTCGGAGAGCAGGCTGTGTCGGATCGAACAGGGACACGGCCTCGATGTGCATTTCGTGCGCACCGCGATGGATGTGTACAACCTCGTCGATGACACGTTGCTGGACGAGGTCCGCCGCGCGCGCAATCCCGGATGGTGGAAGGAATACGGGATCTCCGACAAGGACTACATCGCCCTGGAAAGCGGCGCGAGCGTGGTGTCGACGTACGCCGCGAACGTCGTGCACGGCCTGCTCCAAACCGCCGACTACGCGCGAATGCTGTTCGAGTCGCGCCGGCGGCCGATGTCCGAGGAGTGGATCGCCAAGCAGCTCACCGTGCGCCTGATTCGCCAAGAACGACTGACGGACGAAGACCAACCGCTCCAGCTCCACGCAGTGCTGGACGAGCACATGCTGCATCGTCCGATCAAACGGCCGGAACTTATGCGCACGCAGTTGGATCACCTGGCGTTGATCTCCGAGCTGCCCTCGGTCGACATACGCGTGCTGCCCGCCGAAACTGTGGCCAACGAAGCCCTACTCGGATCGTTCACCGTGCTGGACTTCTTGCAGCACGAACGGCCAAGCATCGCCCAGGTCGAGCACCCACTCTGCGTCGAACGCAAGCGACACCGCAGTCTGGTGCGGTTTGCTAGGGTCCAGTTCGAACACGTTCGATCGCTGGCGCTCGACCCGGTGGAATCGACCGCCCTGATCGAGCGATTGGCTGACGACTGGGCGAGCTAAGAACGGCGGTGTGCGTATGTCCACTGTGGACATGTCGGGTTCCCGGTGGCGCAAGAGCAGCTTCAGCAGTGGGAACGAGAACGCAGAATGCGTCGAGCTGGCCGTTCTGCGCGATGTCACAGCCGTCCGTGACTCCAAGAATCCCGTTGCGGCCCTTGCCTTCCCGAGCACGAGCTGGTCGGCGTTCCTGGAGCGCCACTAGTACGGCGGCGGGTCCGGGTCGGCGATCGGCTCAGCTCGGACCGTTGCCTCGTGTCCGAGCGGGCTGCGCGTGATCACCACATCTGGTTCGGGTTGCTCGACATGCCAGCCGGGGCGTTCCTTGCACAGGTTGTGCCGCTCGCAGCGCGGATTCAGATTGCACAGGCAGGTACGGCCACGGTCGGCATGCCGGAGGGTGTCGTCGATCTGGCAACGGGTCGCTGGTCGATCGCAACCGGGATGTGTACATCTGCGGAACCGCAATCGCACATTCTCCGCCATCGCCGCCGGCGGATATCGCTTCCGCCCCACATCAGTGATCATCCCGCTGGCCGGGTCACTCAGTATCCGCCGCCACGTGGAATTC
The DNA here is from genome assembly GCF_004216555.1 of Herbihabitans rhizosphaerae. GTDB lineage: Bacteria > Actinomycetota > Actinomycetes > Mycobacteriales > Pseudonocardiaceae > Herbihabitans > Herbihabitans rhizosphaerae. Next base: position 806,899 of record NZ_SGWQ01000002.1, read on the forward strand.
TTATCGGCGGCCAACTCGCGACACACCTGCGCGGGAAGCGAATCGACACCGAATAGTTCACCCAGTTTGTCATCGATTCCCATGAGTGTTGTGTGCGGGACGGTGACCCACACGATGGTTTTGATGTGCGACTGGTTCTCTCCGCACAGGTGATCCATGGCGGTGTCGAACCGCAACTGATCCAACGTTCGCGCGTCACCCTGCTGCTTGGCGCGTCGGGCGTGCTGATCGATCCGCACATACGCCGGATACAACTGCTCCACCGGCCCCCGAATACCAAGGAACGCCTCGCCGTCGTCCTCCAGTTTGAAACTGACACACCGGTCCTTACGCCGCGCCAACCGACGCTGCTCCGCACCGTCCGGGTCGACCTTCTTCACCCACCGGTTGACCTTGTCCCGAAAGGACTTGTAGAAACACGGCGCATCAACCAACACGCCAGCTTCCACCTGCGTGGCGTGCTCATCCGACAACGGCCGCGTGACCTCGTACATCGCACGAGCCTTCGCCCAATCCAGGTCCCCACGTCCAAGTGCGGCCAGTGTCTTCGGCAGCCGAGTCGCGATAGCGGCGGCCATCGTCACCTGATGCGACGCGTGCCCAGGTGACCACTCCAGAGCCTGCCCGATCTCCTCGGACACATTCTCCGCCCCACCCGCAACCGGTTGTACTGAGCGAGCAACCGAACCTCATCAGCACACAACGCGGCCTTATCCCGCTGAACAATCTCCAACTCCGCAACGGTGCTCGCCTCATCCGGCGTAAACGGCCCATCACCCATTACGGTGGCAAAGATCAGCGCTTACGGGCCTTCTTCTCGCGAACCCGAACCGAGATCCGCACCGGACTACCGGCAAACCCAAACCGCTCCCGCAGCTTCCGCTCGATAAACCGCCGGTACCCCGCCTCCAAAAACCCCGTCGTGAACAACACAAACATCGGCGGCCTGGTCTGCGCCTGCGTCGCGAACAGGATCTTGGGCTGCTTGCCACCACGCACCGGCGGCGGAGTCGCCGCGGTCAGCTCCGACAGCCACGCGTTCAACTGCCCGGTCGAGATCCGCTGATCCCACGAGTCCAACGCGGTGCGCAGCGCCGGCGCGAGCTTGCGCACCGCGCGCCCGGTCAGCGCGGAAATGTTGACCCGCTCGGCCCACGGCACCCGCACCAGCCCACGCTCCAACTCGCGCACGAGCTGGTGCCGCCGGTCCTCGTCGACCAGGTCCCACTTGTTCATCGCCAGCACGCACGCGCGCCCGGCCTCCACGACCATGGTCAACACCCGCAGGTCCTGCTCGGCGATCGGCTCGCTCGCGTCCAGCAGCACGATCGCCACCTCGGCCGCCTCGATCGCCGCCTTGGTGCGCAGCGACGCGTAGTACTCCGTGCCGCTCGCCGTCCGCACCCGCTTGCGCAACCCGGCCGTGTCCACGAACCGCCACAGTTGGTCGTCCAGTTCGACCAGCGAGTCGACCGGGTCGACCGTGGTGCCCGCGACCGCGTCGACCACCGCCCGCTCCTCGCCGGTGAGCTTGTTCAGCAGGCTGGACTTGCCCACGTTCGGCTTGCCGATCAGCGCCACCCGGCGCGGGCCGCCAGTGCCGCCGGTGTCCTTCGGCGTCTCCGGCAGCGCGTCCAGGATCGCGTCCAGCAGGTCACCGGAGTTGCGACCGTGCAGCGCGCTCACCGGGATCGGCTCGCCGACGCCGAGCGACCACAGCGAGGCCGTGTCGGCCAGCAGCCGCTCGTCGTCCACCTTGTTCGCGGCCAGCAGCACGGGCGCCTTGGCGCGGCGCAACACCTTCGCGGCGGCCTCGTCGGTCGCCGTCGCGCCGACCGTCGCGTCCACGACGAGCAGGATCGCGTCGGCCGTCGCCATCGCCAGTTCCGCTTGTGCCGCAACGGAAGCCTGCAACCCCTCGGCGTCCGGCTCCCACCCGCCGGTGTCCACCACGGTGAACTTGCGGCCGTTCCACAGCGCGTCGTAGGCGACCCGATCGCGGGTAACCCCCGGGGTGTCCTGCACGACCGCCTCACGCCGGCCGAGGATGCGGTTCACCAGGGTCGACTTGCCCACGTTCGGCCGGCCGACCACGGCCAGCACCGGCTGCGGCGGCGCGCCGTGCTCCTCGTCGGAACCGTCCACATCGGACAGCGCGTGCCAGTCCGTCTCTTCGGACCAGGTGCCGTCCAGGACGGACTCGGTCACGCCGTCAACCTCTGCCATTTCGCTTCCTCTGCTCGTCGAGCTCGGCCACAAGATCGGCGAGCAAAACTCGAATGTCCTCGGTCCCCTCGGCCAGTCCGGCCCGGCCGCGCGCCACCTTCACGGTATGCGGCCGTCCGATCAGCACGTCCACCGCGGGGCGGAACCGCCGTCCGGAGCCCTCCGGCCGCCTGGTCCCCCGGCAGGCCACCGGCAGCACCACCGCGCCGGTCGACCGGACCAGCCAGGCCGCACCCTGCTGCGCGGTCTCCACGTCGCCGCTGCCTCGGCCGCCCTCGGGGAACACCCCGATCATGCCGCCGGCCTTGAGAATCCGCACGGCGGTGAGCAGCGCGACACGGTCCGGTTCGCCTCTGCGCAGCGGCAACTGGCCGATCGCGACCAGCATCGTGCCGAGCACACCACGGTACAGCTCGTTCTTCACCCAGAACACCGAGTTGCGTCCGGTGGCGCCGAACACGAGCTGCGGCTCGATCAGCGAGCTGTGGTTGGCGACCAGCACGACCGGCCCGGTCTTCGGCACGTTCTCCTTGCCGCGCACCCGAATCCGGTACGCCGGCCGGTACAGCCAGGTCGCGAGCCAGCGGGCGACCCGGTGCAAGCCCGGTCGCGCACCCTCGGGCAGTAGCGCCGTGCTCATCGCCTGGTCGTCTCCTCGGTCACCCGCATGCCACGCTCGTCCACATTGGACAGCAGGGCGGCGAGCACACCGTCCACGTCGAGTGCGGTGGTGTCCAACTCGATCGCGTCGTCGGCCCGGCGCAGCGGGGCCGCGGCCCTGCTGGAGTCGAGCCGATCGCGCCGCTCCACATCGGCCAGCACGGCGTCCACAGTGGACAGACGACCGTCCTGGGTGGCGCGGCGGCGGGCGCGCGCGTCGGGCGACGCGGTGAGGTACACCTTCAGCTCGGCGTCCGGCGCGACGACCGTGCCGATGTCGCGGCCCTCCACGACGATCCCGCCGCGGTCGTCGAGCACGCGCTCGATGATCGCCCGCTGCTGGTCGCACAGTAGTTCGCGCACCCGGGGCACCGCGGACACCGCGGACACGGCCGTGGTCACCTCGGGCCCCCTGATCTCGACGGCGACGTCCTCGCCGTCCAGGTGCACGGCGGCCACCCCAGGCTCGTCGGAGATCTCCAGCCGCATCCGCTCGACCACCGTCGCGGTCATCTCGGCGTCGGTCACATCGACGCGCGCGCGGAGCACGGAAAGCGTTGCGGCGCGGTACATCGCACCGGTGTCCAGATAGCCGGCGCCCAGCGTCGAGGCGAGCCGGCGGGCCACCGTGGACTTGCCGGTACCGGACGGGCCGTCCATCGCCACAACCCCGCGAAGCTGACCTCGCCGCACCGTTCCTCCTCCTGTCGCCGCCAGCCGTCCATTCTGCCTGGCGGCACAGGTCACACCGTCGGCGGCTCGACCAGTCGCCAGTACTGCTTCTTCTTCACGTCCCGCACCACGACACCCAGCTCGGCCAGCTCGCCGCGCAGTTCGCGGGCGTCGTCGGTCTCCTCCAGCGAGTGCAGGAGCTTCTCGCGCGCCTTCAAGATCGCGTTCGCACCGGCCGGCAGCCCGTGCGCGCCGGGCACCCAGCGGTGGAACTCGGCGGCGTGCGGGTCCTCTGCCACCCAGGTGTAGCCGTGCTCGCGGAACGCCTCCGCGAGCGTCTTGGCGCTGTGGTCGCACCATTCACGGGCCACGTCCTCGCCGCGCTTTCCCTGGAGCACCAGGCAGTTCGCGTCACGGAACACCACGTGGACGTGGTCCGCGGCGATCACCCGTGACGTCCCCTTGCGCTTGAGGATCACCGTCTCCGGCGAGACGGTGACGATCACACTCTCGTGCCTGCCGATGAGCCCGAGGCCGACGCCGACAGCCGCACCGATCGCCACCGCACCGATCGTCACCTGCGGCTCGGGCAGTGACTCCAGCATGCGCAGCGGACCGGGCGCCCAGTCGTAGCCGCCGACCCACTCGGCGACCACGCGCAGCAGCACGCCGAGTAACGCGCCGCCCACCGGAAAGCCCAACCAGAACAACACGGCCATCCACGTGGGTGCGGTCACCACGGTCTGGCCGTGCTGGGTCTCCCTCGAACTCAAGATCATCCTCCCTGCTTCCCCCGACTCAGTGACGGTATCGACACCCGGAGTGCCGGGAAGAAACCCCTCACCTCGATCGTTACCCTGACGTGGTGAACGTCGACGTGACTCCGCTGCCGGGGATCGGCACGCGCCAGGATTTCTCGACCCGCGCGGGTCGCCGCGTCGGTGTGGTGACGCATCGGGACGGCCATTTCGAGCTGATCGTCTCGCGGCAGGACGACCCGGACGCGTGCACGGCGTCCATTCCGCTGTCCGCCGAGGAGGCCGGCGCGCTGGCGAACCTGCTCGGCGCCCCGCAGCTCGTCGCGCAGCTCAACGACGAGCACCGGGACGTGGCGGGGGTGAGCACCCGACAGCTTCCGCTGCCGCACGGCTCGCCGTTCGACGGCCGCACGCTCGGTGACACCGCGCTGCGCACCCGCACGCTGGCGTCGGTCGTCGCGGTGGTGCGGGCCGGCACCGTGCACCCGTCGCCCGGTCCGGACTTCACGCTGGCCAGTGGGGACACGTTGATCACCGTCGGTACACCGCAGGGTCTCGCCAAGGCCGTGGACATTCTCGATCGCGGCTGAGACGTCCGTGGATCACACCGCCCTCGCTCTGATCGAACTCGGCGCTGTCTTCTTCGGCCTCGGCATCCTCGGCCGGCTGGCGTGGAAGATCGGCATCTCCCCCATCCCGCTGTATCTGATCGGCGGTGTGTGCTTCGGCGCCGGCGGCGTGGTGCCACTGCACGGCATCGAGCAGTTCGCGCACCTGGCCAGCGAGATCGGCGTGATCCTGCTGCTGCTTTTGCTGGGGCTCGAGTACAGCGCGGGTGAACTGGTCACCGGGCTGCGGCGGTCGTGGGTGGCCGGACTGGTGGATCTGGTGCTCAACGCGCTGCCCGGGGTGGCCGTCGCACTGATGCTCGGCTGGGGGCCGGTCGGCGCGCTGGCGATGGCCGGGATCACCTACATCTCCTCGTCCGGGATCATCGCGAAGGTGCTCGGGGACCTGGGCCGGCTCGGCAACCGCGAGACGCCCGTGGTGCTCTCGATTCTCGTGTTCGAGGATCTCGTGATGGCGCTGTACCTGCCGATTCTGACGGCGGTGCTGGCCGGGGCGACGCTGGTGGGTGGGCTCACGGCGGTGGGGATCTCGCTGGTCGTGATCACGATCGTGCTGGTGGTGGCGTTGAAGTTCGGGCGCTACGTGTCGGCGCTCGTGGACAGTCCTGATCCTGAGGTGTTCTTGTTGCGGGTGCTCGGGGCTGCGCTGTTGGTGGCCGGCATCGCGTCGCAGTTGCAGGTGTCGGCCGCGGTGGGGGCGTTCTTGTTGGGGATCGCGATTTCGGGGTCGACGGCGGAGAACGCGACTCGGATGTTGGAGCCGTTGCGGGATTTGTTCGCGGCGATGTTCTTTGTGGTTTTCGGGTTGAATACTGATCCTCGGACGATTCCTCCGGTGTTGGTCGCGGCGGTGGGGCTGGCTGTGGTGACGACGGTGACGAAGGTGATCACTGGGTGGTTCGCGGCGAAGCGGCAGGGGATCGCTCGGATGGGTCGCGCTCGGGCTGGGGCGGCGCTGGTGGCTCGTGGGGAGTTTTCTATTGTGATCGCGGGGCTGGCGGTGTCGGCTGGGGCGGTTGATGATCAACTGGCGGCGTTGGCTACGGCGTATGTGTTGTTGATGGCGATCTTTGGGCCGGTGGCCGCGCGGGTGGTGGAACCCGTCGCGCGGGCGGTCAACGCCCGCCTCCGTCCCGCCACCGCCTAACCTCGTCAGTCCGCGTTCTGCGCGACATCAGCCCGCGCCTGTTCAAAGCTATGCTGCCGGCCCCGGCTGCGCGCGTACCAACGCCCACCGAGCCTTGCTCGGCTGCGGCTCGTGCAATCCTGTTGCGATAACAAGCAATCTTCCGGTTCACCAGTCAGTCTGTGCAGCATCCACGTCCTTCGGCCGCCACAATCGCCATCGTCTTTGCAAGCGCAAGCTGCACAGTCGCGGTGTGAGCAATGAGATTTGGTCAGTCGTCATGCATAACGAATTGACAGGCGATCTTCACTTACCGTCGACGACCTATCGACTTAGTAGATATCGCCACAACTGCAGCCTTGACAATTTTGAACAATTCAGAGTTGCCAGTCACCGATCGACCCGAATCTGAATCAATCGCACTGCCTAGCTGTCTCAATAGTCGGCCAAGATGAGCTCGGTCCTTACGGTTGTCGCCGGTGAGAATACCACGTTTAACCCAGTCCCATACAATACTTCTGGCAATTTCATTATTTGCGTCTCGAACCAGATTCAGAGCAACAGCCGCTACCAATTGCAGACACCGACTATCAATACAGGTTTGCAACGACCTTGCGGGGTCAATACCCAGCTTTGCGGCATTCGACGAATTTACCACACCGTGCGAGTGAACAAGTGAATGTCGGACTTGACATAGCTTCTCATAGTCTTCAATAGAACGATCCAGCGACGACCTTGGTACGACCTTGACCCCTAGCCTGCCATCCAGCTGGTTCTTGATCGTTCCAGGCTCACTGAACGACACCCTCTCCGTAAGCGCGTTTTCCAAAGAATCCTTGTGATAGTAGTCGAGCGCGCCGAACGGGATCATCTGTTGCCCGTTTGCCTGCCGAATTATCGGACACAGTGCTACGCATCGCGATATCATTTGCCGAAAGTACAGTTCGGTCGCACTTACATACCCAAGGAGCAGTTGGCCACCTAATAAATACTGAACATCCTCGTCTACCTGATCCCCCTGCAGCAACGACCCAAGCTTGTTTAGACCTTGATGCTCGACATAAAACGAATCGATCGGCGAGCTCGACCGGGCCTTCCCTGAGCTGGTCACAAATATCGTCCAGTCTGCCGAAACTGCAGACGGTGGAGCACAAATACTCAACGAGTCGATCGCTGCGTGTCTAGACACCGACGAACTCCTCCGCGAGTGAGTAGACGCGCCTTGCCCACACCGGACCGATTCGTTGTGCCTTGCTGATCTCCGTGAGACCGCGATCTCGGATCAAATCCTCAATCTTATGCATTTCCTGATCATGAAGCGCTCTAAGCTTCTTACGTGTAAGGGAAAGCTCGTCAATTGACGTAGCCATGAGCTCTTCGAACCTGCTCGCGTCAACAAGCTCTGCTCCGCACGCGCCGCAGAATCGGGCGTTCTCCATCGGGCGTGGTGTGCCGCACTTCGCGCAGTTGGCGACGACCAACTGACACGCCTCCGCTTGTTTTGGAGTAAGAATTCCTTCGCTACCGACGCGCTTGTATGATCCCGTTCTAGAGGTCTTGACTAGCGCGTTTGCGCGCTGCTCCATCGTCGGGTTCTGCCCGAACTTCAACGCTCCCGCAGCGACAAGAAGGCAGCCGTGAATCGCGAACTTGCTATAACGGTCCGCGCCGTGGCTAACGGCCTCGTTTGTCCGCCGAACCAGGCCTGCATACTCCAACAGTCCTAGAATTGTAACGAGTCTGGAATCAATTGGATGGCGAATTGCAACGTCAAGTGCCTGGGCATCCGTTTTCGCGCGGTGACGCGTCTCATTCAGTTCACCAATCAGCAGTAACAGCTTATCCAAGGCTTTTTCGCCAGTTTCAACATATTGGCGATACCGCGGCAATTTTCTTGATAGAGAACGGTGCAAGTCTCTCAGCTGATCCGAGTTCTGGATAATAGTGTTGTTAGCTGCCTGCGCGGAACGTGCCGGCTGGCCACGCCAGTTCTCCAGATAGGTTTCAATCAAAGCAAAGAACGTTCGCGGCACACCAAATGAGGCTGCAGCAAAAAGCAACACAACTCCGACCGATATTCGATTCCTTATTGCTGGAGGTAGTCGCCTCTCATAAATCGACCGCATGAAGTCCAGGTACTCACTACCTTCAACCGGTACCCAAGCATGCACCAACTTCGCGTCATGCCCGACATGAAAGTTCGGACTAAATTCGGTAACGCCAGGATAGATGGCCGCCTTGTACGTAACTGCCGGAGTCCTAAGGTTACGGAGGTATTCGAAAAATACTCTCTGTTGCTCAGGCACAAAAGCATGAGCGGCATCGTCAAGTAGCAGAACTATCCGTTTCGCTTTCGCCTTTTCAGCCCATGATTCAAGCGCTTTAGTCAAGGCCGTTGGCCCTGGGAGATCCGGTCTAGCTGCATGAGGATTGCGCTCGGCCAAATCGATAAACGATCGAGCTATCTCGCCTTGGCTACGCAGGTCGGGGGCATGCACCTCCAGCCTTTGAAACGTCTCATCCATTGCGGCGATAACTTTGGCGACTAGCCAGTCTTGAAAGAAACCATCGGCGTCCGAGCGTTGATTGAAAGCTGGCTCGGTAAACATTGACCGCCCATAGTTGACATAGACAGGGAGCGCAGAACCTCGCTTTCGTATTTCGGCTGCTGCGCGGAGGAGAAGGGTCGTTTTCCCACATCCACGCGGACCCGTTAACAGCTTTGGGCCTTGCGTCTGAAGCTGACGGAGAATCTGCTCATCATGTGGCGTAGGAGCCGTCCACGCTTCAAACTCCTCCGGAGTGAGGTTTTCCGCCCGCTCCTCGAACAGCGAGACCTCGTGTTCCTCGGCGATAGCCACCATATCGTTCCTTACCTGCTCCAGCTCAGCTACCAGAAAGGTACCAGTACGATCCAGATCATGCCTCGGCATATCGCTACCGTCGTGCCCGAAGCCCGATGAGGTTGCGCGTTGACTACCTTCGATCTACTGACAGGGCACGAACCTGATGACGCGTTGCTTGATTCCCTTCGACTCCAAGGGCCGCAGCTCAGCTACATCCGGCCGCACTGTCCACCAGGACGCAAAAACCCATACGAAACACCATCGGCGGGCCTGAATCCGAGCGCTAGTTGTGATGTCCAGGCAGGTTGTCCAGTCGGCTGATTGGTGGGTGGCCTCCGATGGCGCTGTGGGGTCGGTGGTGATTGTAGAAGTGGGTCCAGCCGGGTAGGGCT
>NZ_SGWQ01000003.1:0-48049 GCF_004216555.1 Herbihabitans rhizosphaerae
GCCGGTCATATCCAGCTTCTCCAACACGATCCGCCGAACCTCGGTCTCCGACTTCTTCGTGTGCTCCCGCAACGGAAACGCCACGTTGTCGTACAAGTTCATCGACCCGAACAGCGCGCCGTCCTGGAACAGCACGCCGAAGAGTTTTCGCGTCTCGTAGAGCTTGTGCTCGGAACACGTGACGATGTCGACACCGTTGATCATGCAGCTGCCGTGCTCCGGCTTGAGCAGACCGATCATCGACTTGAGGAACACCGACTTGCCGGTACCCGACGGCCCGAGAAGGGCGCTCACCTCACCCGGAGGGAGAGACAGCGTCACATCTCGCCAGATGGACTGTTTACCGAAGGACTTCGTGAGTCCTTCGACAACCACCTCGGCGCCCATCAAAACCCTCCCGAGCTGTTCAGTCGGCGGCGTCGCGTACATCACGTAACGACAGCGCGGCTGGCACGACACCCAGTCGCGGTGTCATCCATGCAACGAGCCCACCGCGTCCGGGTTACTGCTTGGTTGGGGCAAGGTACCCACGAGTAGCCCCGAACGCGAGCCCGAGGCCGCCGACTTCACGCAGCCGGGTGTGTTGACCGCACCGATCGAAAGCCACGCTGAGGTCGCCCTCATTGTCGAGGGCGGTCGCCCTTACGACGCCGGAGGGACAGCGGGCGAGGAACGAGCCCGCTGTCTCAGAGGTGGCGTGGCTGGACCACCCACGAAACCCGGCCACCCACACTCGGCACCCAGCCACCCAAGCAAAAGACCCCAACCCCGTTCGGCGAAGCCGAACCAGGCGACCTTGCCCTCGATAGACAACACAGAGGGCCGGCACCCGAACGGGTGCCGGCCCTCTGGTCGACTCTGTCGAGTCAGGTCACTTCACGGAAACCGCGGCGCCCGCGGCCTCCAGCTTCTCCTTGGCGGCCTCGGCCGCGTCCTTCTTGGCCTTCTCCAGGATCGGCTTCGGCGCGCTCTCCACGAGCTCCTTGGCCTCCTTCAGGCCCAGGCCGGTCACCAGCTCACGGACGACCTTGATGACCTGGATCTTCTTGTCGCCGGCGGACTCCAGGACGACGTCGAACTCGTCCTTCTCCTCCTCGACCTCAGCGGCGGCACCGGGGCCGGCCGGGCCGGTGGCAACGGCGACCGGAGCGGCCGCGGTGACGTCGAAGGTGTCCTCGAACTGCTTCACGAACTCGGAGAGCTCGAGCAGCGTCATCTCCTTGAACGCGTCGAGCAGCTCGTCGGTGCTCAGCTTCGCCATGATGGCGTTCCTTCCTGTCTTGCACCCCGGTAATCCGGGCGCATGGATTTACTCGGGGTTGATCAGCTCTCGGTGGATTCCGAAGCGGCCTTCTTCTCCTGCAGCGCGGCTGCCAGGCGAGCGACCTGGGACGCCGGGGCGTTGAACAGCCCGGCGGCCTTGGACAGGTTGCCCTTCATCGCGCCCGCCAGCTTGGCGAGCAGCACCTCACGCGAGTCGAGGTCGGCGATCTTGGCGACCTCGTCGACGGTGAGCGGGCGGCCGTCCATGTAGCCGCCCTTGATGACAAGGCCCTCGTTGTCCTTCGCGAAGTCGCGCAGCGCCTTCGCCGCGTCGACCGGCTCGCCCTGCACGAAGGCGATCGCGGTCGGCCCGGTGAACAGACCCTCGAGGCCCTGCACGCCCGCGTCCTCCGCGGCCCGCTTGACCAGGGTGTTCTTCGCGACACGGTAGGTGGCGTCGGAACCGAGAGCGCGACGCAGCGTGGTCAGCTGCGACACGGAGAGACCGGTGTACTCGGTGATGACGGCGGCCGAGCTGCTGCGGAACCTGTCCGCGATCTCGGCGACGGCCTCCACCTTGTCCGGCTTCGCCATGGTCGCCTCCTCTCGTTGGGCTGGTGACCTCTGGTGCACCGAGCCCCGTGAGTTTCCTCGGAGACGACGAACGCCCCGGCGCAGTAGCACGGGGCGTTTCAGGCGGGCGGCGAGCGCCCGGGAGAGCCACGTCCTCCTGCGCGGGCCGCCCTGCTCGTCGCGGGGCCTTCGTTCCGTCCACCGGAGTGGGCGGAAGACCAGCGGTCTTCGGTAGAACCAGGGCAACGATACGTGACGCGTGTTCGGCGCTCCAAATCGGCCCCGATGGTGACGTACCGGACCGGTGCGGTGACGGTGCATGATGGGAGGCGTGGCCGAGAAGGACCAGCCGCCCGCCTCGCCGCCGGCTCGATTGCCCGAGTCGAGCGGCCCGCCGGCCGTGCCCGAACGACCTGCCGTCCCCGAGGTACCCGCCGTACCCGGACCGCCCGTCGTCCCCGAGGCCCAGCCGGCACCGGCGCCGGCCTCGCAGATGGACGCCGAGCAGTTCCGCAAGTTTCAGGAGTTCCAACAGTTCCAGGAATTCCAGCGGTACCGGGAGGAGACCGGACAGCTTCCCCCCGCGCCGAAGCCGCCACTGTGGAAACGCGCGCTGCGCAGCAAGCTCGTCCGCAAACTCGTGGTGCTCCTGATCCTCCTGATCGCCGCGTACTGGGCCTACCAGCACTATTTCGGAAAGAATGACTCCGACAACGCCATCGAAGCCGGTGGCGGCGGTCGCACGAAGACCAACTTCGTGTTCAGCGACAACCCCATGGCGATGGTCCGCCAGTTGTACGACAACGTCGCGCAGAACATCGTTGTCGACGCGTGCAACAGGTTCACCGACGATGCTCGGCAGAAGTTCACCGCCGATCTCGGCGCACCAAGTTGTGAACTCGCGGTGACGACGCTCAATTCAAAGCTGACCAACAAGCACAAGTACAGCTTGCCGCGTCCCGGGTCCAATTTCACTATTCCGCCGGGCGCGAAGACGATTGAGATCAGCTCGTGTGACCTTCGCGTCGAAGGCGGGCCGAGGATCGGCGTTTTCGTGCTGAGTGAGATCGAACTCGGCCAGTGGATCATCACGGGACACCGGAACGAGCCGGACCCGTGTCCGGCGGGAGCGCGGTGACGTGGATCCGGTTCGGGCATTGCGGCAGGTCGCGTTCGAGTTGGAGCGGGCCGGTGAGCCGACCTACCGCGTGCAGGCGTTTCGGAACGCGGCGCGGCGCATCAGCCGGATCAGTCCGGAGGAGATAGCCGACGACGCGAAACGCGGGCGGCTGCAGGACATTCCCGGAGTCGGCAAGACCACGGCCGCGGTGATCACGGAAGCGGTGCTGGACCGGCCGATCACCTATCTCGAAAAGCTGCGGGAAAGGGTCGAGGCGCCGCCACCGGGCGGCGCTGAACTGCGCGAGAAACTGCGCGGCGACTGTCACACGCATTCCGATTGGTCGGACGGCGGGAGTCCGATCATCGAAATGGCCGAGGCGGCCCGCGATCTCGGGCACGAATGGGTGGCGCTCACCGACCATTCTCCCCGGCTCACCGTCGCCAACGGGCTTTCCGAACAACGGCTGCGCGAACAACTCGCCATCGTGGACGAGCTGAACGCCGAACTCGCCCCGTTCCGCATTCTGACCGGCATCGAGGTCGACATCCTGGACGACGGCAGTCTGGACCAGGACGAGGACCTGCTCGCCGAGCTGGATGTCGTGGTCGCGAGCGTGCACTCGAAGCTGAAGATGCCCGGCCCGGAGATGACCGAGCGCATGCTGACCGCCATCCACAACCCGAGGGTGACCGTGCTCGGCCACTGCACCGGCCGCAAGGTCGCCGGTCGGCCCCGGCCGGAGTCGCGGTTCGACGCGGAGGCCGTATTCACCGCCTGCCGGGACAACAACGTGGCCGTGGAGATCAATTCGCGGCCGGACCGGCTCGACCCGCCGCGCCGGCTGCTGCGCATGGCGGTCGAGATCGGCTGCCAGTTCGCGATCGACAGCGACGCGCACGCCCCCGGTCAGCTCGACTGGCTGCCGTTCGGCTGCGAACGGGCCGCTGAATGCGACGTGCCCGCCGATCGGGTGATCAACACCAAATCGGCGGACTAACCCGCCTCCCCGAAATTTCCCAGTAATGGGTACCTACCTGCGCACGGTGCGGTTACGTCGTCACCGAGGCTGAGCTGCGTCACGGTACCCCTTGGCTACAGCTGCTTTGGGGTCAAGTTAAGGGCGAGGGCCGGGGTGCTGAGAATCGGATCTCAGGCAACGGCCTCGTCGGTGAGCAGGTTGCGGGTGCGCGACGGGTCGACCGGGATGCCCGGGCCCATCGTGGTGCTGAAGGTGATCTTCTTCAGGAACCGGCCCTTGGCGGCGGACGGCTTGGCCCGCAGGATCTCGTCCAGCGCGGCGGCGTAGTTCTCGACGAGCTTGTCCTGGTCGAACGACGCCTTGCCGATGATCAGGTGCAGGTTCGCCTGCTTGTCGACCCGAAAGTTGATCTTGCCGCCCTTGATCTCGGTGACGGCCTTGGCCACGTCCGGGGTGACCGTGCCGGTCTTCGGGTTCGGCATCAGGCCACGCGGGCCGAGGATGCGCGCGATCCGGCCGACCTTGGCCATCTGGTCCGGGGTGGCGATCGCGGCGTCGAAGTCCAGCCAGCCGCCCTGGATCCGCTCGATCAGGTCCTCGGCGCCGACGGCGTCCGCGCCGGCCGACTCGGCGGCCGCGGCCTTGTCGCCGGTGGCGAACACGATCACGCGGACGGTCTTGCCGGTGCCGTGCGGCAGGCTGACCGTGCCGCGCACCATCTGGTCGGCCTTGCGGGGGTCGACACCCAGCCGGATCGCCACCTCGACGGTCGCGTCCAGCTTGACCTTGGAGGTCTCCTTCGCCAGCTTCGCGGCCTCGAGCGGCGTGTAGAGCCGCTCGCGGTCGATCAACTCGGCGGCCTGACGGTAGGCCTTACTGCGCTTTGCCATGCTGTCCTCATTCCAACGGGTGAACAGTCGTGGTGCGGGCCAGCGCCGGCCCTCCCACGCGTACGGGTCGTTCGGGTCAGATCTTGGAGACCTGGCTGAACGACAGCTCGACCGGTGTTTCCCGGCCGAAGATCGTGACGAGCACCTTCAGCTTCTGGCCGTCGGCGTTGACCTCGCTGATGGTCGCCGGCAGCGTGGCGAACGGCCCGTCCATGACGGTGACCGACTCGCCGACCTCGAAGTCGACCTCGACGGTCGGCTTCGACGACGCGCCGCCGCCCTTGCTGGCGGACGCGGCCGGCTTGGCCTCCTCCACCTGCGGAAGCAGGAACTTGAGCACCTCGTCCAGGCTCAGCGGCGACGGCTTGGACGTCGCGCCGACGAAGCCGGTCACGCCCGGGGTGTTGCGCACCGCGCTCCACGAGGCGTCGTTGAGGTCCATCCGCACCAGGATGTAGCCGGGCAGGACCTTGCGCTGCACCTGCTTGCGCTGGCCGTTCTTGATCTCGGTGACCTCCTCGGTGGGCACCTCGACCTGGAAGATGAAGTCCTCCATGTCCAGCGTCTGGATGCGGGTCTCGAGGTTGGTCTTGACCTTGTTCTCGTAGCCGGCGTAGGAGTGCACGACGTACCAGTCGCCCGGCGCGGTCCGCAGCGCCTCGCGCATCTCGGCCGCGGGATCGGGCGCCTCCTCGGCGGCGGCGTCCGCGGCGTCGGCCTCGGGCTCCTCCCCGGACGCCTCGGCGTTGGCGCTGTCGGCCGTCTCGTCCGTGGCGGTCTCCTCGGCGGGGTCGGCCGACTCGTCAGCCGTCTCCGCCGTGGACTCGTCGGACGTGCCTTCGGCGTTCTCGAGCTCGTCGGTCGCCAGCGCCTCGGTCTCCTCGGACAGGCTGGTCAGCTCACTCCCGCCGGCCGTGCCGTTCTCGGAGGTCACAGTTGGTCTCGCTTCCTTTCGTACAGTGGCATCCCGTGCCGCAACGCGCCGAAGCGCGACGTCACTCGCCGAACAGGGCCAGAACGCCCTTGGCGAGCACGAGGTCCAGCACGGACACCAACGCCACCATGAAGGCCACGAAGACCAACACGACGGCCGTGTAGGTGATCATCTGCTTCCTGGTCGGCCAGATGACCTTCCGCAGCTCGGCGACCACCTCGCGGAGGAACCGAAACATCCGCTTCGGCAGGGCCTGCTTGGTCTCCCTGCCGTCCCTCGTCGGCGTCGCGCGACCCTTCCGGTCGGCCGACACGGACTTGGAGTCGGCCTTCGCGGCCTTGTCCTTCGAGCCCGACTTCGCGGCGGAGTCACCGGTGCGCTTGGACGCCGGCTTCTTCGCCTCGGGCCGCGCGGAACCACGACGCTCTCGCCGCGCCGCAGCGGTGACCGGGCGAGAAGGGCGCTCCTGCCCCTCTTCCCGCTTCTTGTCCCGGTCCTCGGCCACGCCAGTTCCTCCGCTCGCCGTTCAGTTCTACGCAGGGGTGACAGGACTTGAACCTGCAACCTGCGGTTTTGGAGACCGCTGCTCTGCCAGTTGAGCTACACCCCTTTGCGACCGCGCGATCACTCACGCAACCGCCGTGTGGACGTATGAGACCTGCCCCACTGTATTGAATCGAGCGATGCTCGCGCACTGTGGGGCCGGTATCGAACGCTCCAAGTCCCAGAGTGTACGACACAGCGCCGCGAGGCAGCTCCACATGGGTGCCTGCCGCGACCCGGCGACACCCCGACCAACGGCGGGGTCACGTCCGGCGCGTCCGGTCCGATCTGCGACGATTCCAACATGGCAGCACCGCACGCGCCCACAGATGCAAAGCCCACCGACCGTCCCCGCGTCTCCAAGCGCGTCGGCGGCATCGCCGAATCGGCCACCCTCGCGGTCGACGCGAAGGCCAAGGCGCTCAAGGCCGCCGGCCGGCCGGTGATCGGCTTCGGCGCCGGCGAGCCGGACTTCCCGACGCCGGACCCGATCGTCGAGGCCGCCGCCGAGGCCACCCGCGATCCGCGCAACCACCGGTACACCCCCGCCGCCGGCCTGCCCGAGCTGCGCGAGGCCCTGGTCGCCAAGACCGCCCGCGACTCCGGCTACCAGGTCAAGGCGAATCAGATCCTGGTCACCAACGGCGGCAAGCAGGCCGTCTACCAGGCGTTCGCCACGCTGATCGACCCCGGCGACGAGGTGCTCCTGCCCGCGCCGTACTGGACCACCTACCCCGAGGCGATCACGCTCGCCGGCGGCAGCACCGTGCAGGTCACCGCGGACGAGTCGACCGGCTACCTGGTCACCGTCGAGCAGCTGGAGGCGGCGCGCACCGAGCGCACGAAGGCCCTGCTGTTCTGCTCGCCGTCCAACCCGACCGGCGCGGTCTACCCGCGCGAGCAGGTCGAGGCGATCGGCCGCTGGGCGCACGAGCACGGCATCTGGGTGATCACCGACGAGATCTACGAGCACCTGACCTACGACGGCGTCGAGGCGGTCTCCATGCCGGTCGCCGTGCCGGAGCTGGCCGACACCTGCGTGGTGCTCAACGGCGTCGCGAAGACCTACGCGATGACCGGCTGGCGGGTGGGCTGGATGATCGGCCCGGCCGACGTGATCAAGGCGGCGTCGAACCTGCAGTCGCACCTGTCCTCGAACGTGTGCAACGTGGCCCAGCGCGCGGCGCTCGCGGCCGTGTCCGGGCCACTGGACGCGGTGGCCGAGATGCGCACCGCGTTCGACCGCCGCCGGCGCACGATGGTCGAGCTGCTGTCGGCGATCCCTGGCGTGGAGTGCCCGACACCGAAGGGCGCGTTCTACTGCTACGCGTCGGTGAAGGGCGTGCTGGGCAAGGAGATCCGCGGCAAGCGGCCGGAGACCAGCGTGGAGCTGGCAGCGCTGATCCTGGAGGAGGCGGAGGTCGCCGTGGTGCCGGGCGAGGCGTTCGGCACGCCCGGGTACGTCCGAATGTCCTACGCACTCGGCGACGACGACCTGGTCACCGGAGTCACCCGGATGGGCGACCTCCTGCGCGAGGCGAAGTAGCCCACGCACCCCCCGGGCCCACCTACCCCAGGCCCACCTACCCACCTACCGACTTCACGCAGCCGGGTGTGTTGACCGCACCGATCAAAAGCCCCGCTGAGGTCGCCCTCATTGTCGAGGGCGGTCGCCCCTACGACGCCGGAGGGACAGCGGGCGAGGAACGAGCCCGCTGTCGTGGAGGTGGCGTGACTGGACCACCCACGAAACCCAGCCACCCACCTCGCGGCCCCCAACCACCAAAGCAAAAAGACCACAGGCCGTCGGCGAAGCCGACTCGGCGACCCTGCCCTCGATAAAAAGAACAGGGAGCCACCGCACTCGGTGGCTCCCCGTTGTCGTCCTGTGGCTCAGGCCTGGAACTCGGCCAGCGCGGCGATGGCGGCCGCACGCTCGGCGTACTTCCACTTCGCCAGGTCGCCCACTGTCTTGATGCCGAGGCCGGCGAGGACCTCGTCATGCTTGGTGGTCAGGCCCTCGAGCGCCGAAGGCGGGGCCGCGAGCAGCTCGCTGAAGCTCTTGTCCTCGTAGGCCTTGTCGACCAGCTTGTTCACATTCAGGGCCACCTGTGGACCTCCATGTCGAGATTGGCTGGAACGGCAGAAGCCTCTCGTCCTTCACCCGATCGCGCAACGGCGACTCGCTCATCCGGGTGAACTGGGAAGGATCAATTCAGCTTGACCAGGGCGGTGGCCTTGGTGAACACGGTCTTGCCCTCGAACTTCGCGGTGATGTCGATCCGCACGGTGCCGTCGTCGCGCTTCTCGGCGATCTTGCCGGTCAGCTCGACGAGCGCGCCCTCGTCGTCGTCCGGCACCACGACCGGGCGGGTGAACCGCACGCTGTAGTCGACCACCGCGCCGGGGTCGCCGGCCCAGTCGGTGACCAGTCGGCAGGCCAGCGCCATGGTCAACATGCCGTGTGCGACCACGCCGGGGAGGCCCACTCCGGTGGCGATCCGCTCGTTCCAGTGGATCTTGTTGAAGTCGAGTGACGCGCCGGCGTAGCGGATGAGGTCCTCGCGGGTGAGCCGCACGGACAGCGGCGGCAGCTCGTCGCCCACGTCGGCGGCGGTCATGCCGAGCCTCCCAGCGAGATCAGCAGCGCGGCGCAGGTCAGCAGGTGCTCGCCGGTCACGCTGTGGATCTCCGCACGCAGCGACAGCATGTCGTTGCCCATCCGGGTGTCCACCTTGTCGATGTGCATGGTCACGGCGAGGCGGTCGCCGACGCGCAGCGGGCGGGTGAACGCGAAGCGCTGGTCGCCGTGGATCATGCGGCCGGAGTCGAACCCGAGATCCGGATCGCTGACCACCTCGTAGATCTTCTTGGTGTTGACGATCGTGGCGAACGTCGGCGGCGCGATCACGTCCTCGTGTCCGGCCGCGCGCGCGGCCTCGGGGTCGAGGTAGATCGGATTCGAGTCGCCGATGGCGTCCGCGAACTCCTTGATCTTCTCGCGGCTGATCTCGTAAACCCAGGTCGGCGGGTACTCCCGGCCGACGAACGACTGATCAAGAGGCACCCGAACAGATTACCGGGAGTGTTGGTTCAGCACGCGCGAAGGCCGCTCACCAGACTGGTGAGCGGCCTCACGAATCCGGGGCTTCGCGCCCGGTCAGCGAGTCTCTTTGTGCAGACGGTGCGCGCCGCAGTTCGGGCAGAACTTCTTCATCTCCAAGCGGTCCGGGTCGTTGCGCCGGTTCTTCTTGGTGATGTAGTTGCGGTGCTTGCACTCCTCGCACGCCAACGTGATCTTCGGTCGCACGTCAGTGGCAGCCACAGCATTGCCTCTCTCTGTACTCGGCGCAGCCGTCGGGCCTGCGCCACTCTCGCGTAGCGGTGGCCGGACTTGAACCGGCGACACAACGATTATGAGCCGTTTGCTCTACCACCTGAGCTACACCGCCATGGTCCCCGTCGCCGGGGGGTGTCCGGGTCACCCCAGACGTGATCGAGCCCCTTTACGGAATCGAACCGTAGACCTTCTCCTTACCATGGAGACGCTCTGCCGACTGAGCTAAAGGGGCGTGCTCGAATCGCTCACGCGAGCGGTGACGACTGTACACAAGGGCTGCCCGGGTTGGGAAACGGGGTAGGGCGATCACGGCAGCAACGTGAGCACCGTCTCGTCCCGCCGGTTGACCATGCGGTGGGTGCGCGCCCGCAGCCACGCCTCCAAGCGCGAATCCGACAGCGGCCGGGAGATCAGATAGCCCTGCGCGACGTCGCAGCCCATGGCGGTCAGCGCGTCCCGCGCGGCGTCGTCCTCGACTCCCTCAGCGACCACGGTCAGCTCCAGCGAGTGGCCCAGCTCCACGATCGAGCGGACCACGGCGAGGTCACCGAGATCGGTGCCCATGCCGAGCACGAAGCTCTTGTCGATCTTCACCTCGTCCACCGGGAGCTGCCGCAGGTAGGCCAGCGACGAGTACCCAGTGCCGAAGTCGTCCACCGCGAGCACGATGCCCATCGCGTGCAGCCGCCGCAGCACCGGCAGCGCCTTCTCCGGGTCGGCCATCACGCCGGACTCGGTCAGCTCGAGGGTGAGCAGCTCCGGCGGCACGTGGTGGCGCTCCAGCGCGTCGGCGACCCGGTCAGGGAACTCCGTGTCGGCGAGGTTGCGCACGGAAAGATTGACCGCCGCGGAGATCCGCAGGCCGCGGCTGAGCCATTCGCGCACCTTCTCCAGCGAGCGCTCCATCACGAACGTGGTGAGCGCGTCGATCAGACCGGCGGCCTCGACGGCCGGCACGAACTCGTCCGGGTCCAGCGCGCCGTACTCGGGGTGCCGCCAGCGCACCAGCGCCTCCACGCCGAGCACCTGCCGGTCCGACAGCGCCACCTTCGGCTGGTAGTGCACGCTGACCTGGCCGGACTCCAGCGCCGAGCGGAACTGGGTGACGAGCTGGAACCGCCGCAGGAACACCTGCCCCATGCTCGGCATGTACTCGCGAGCCGCCTCGCCGCCGCTGCGGGCCGCGCGCACGGCGACATCGGCGCGCTGCAGCAGCGCGTCCACGTCCACTCCGCTGGGCTGGTCGAACGCGGCGGCCGGCGCGTAGCCGACCACGGCACTCGCCTCCACGGTGAGCCGGTCGACCGGGTACGGCGCGGCGAGCTGCGTGCGCAGGCGCTCGGCGACCACCCGCGCCTCGTCGGCGTCGTCGGCGTGCAGCAGCACGGCGAACGCGCCGCCCTCCAGCCGCGCCAGCGGTGCGGTGGCGCCGACCGCGTCGCGCAGCCGCCGACCGGCCGCGACGACCAGCCGGTCGCTCCACGCGTAGCCGAGCGCGTCGCTGATCGTGGACATCACGTCGAGGTCCACCCGCAGCACGAACGCGTCGGGGAACTCGCGCAGCTCCTCGGTGGCGGCCTGGCGGAACCCTGGCCGGTTCAGCAGACCGGTCAGCGGATCGTGGTAGGCGTCGTGCCGCAGCGCCGCGAGCAGCCTGCGGTTGTCCATCGCGGTGGCGACGTGGCTGGCCATGGTGCCGATCAGCCGAACGTCGGCGGTGCCGAAACCGCGCCAGCGGCTGAGCCGGTCGTGTGCCTCGATGACGCCGAGTAAATGGTTCGAGCTGCGCAGCGGCACCACGAGCGCCTCCTCGACGCCCCGCCGCCAGAGCGCCTCGGCCACGTCGGGCAGCGCGTCGGACAGCCGGAAGTGCCGCACGTGCGAGCCGGGCAGCCGCAGCAGCGGATCGTTGCGCGGGCCCGCCGTGTCGCCGGATAGACCGGCGGGCAGCGGGTCGCCGGCGACCACGACGGCCGGCTCGCCCGGCGCGTCCGGGTAGAGCCGCAGCACCACGCGGGACGCCTCGAGCTGGTCGCGGATCCGCTCGGCGATGGTGGGCCACTCGTCGTTGCCGACCACGACGCCGGTCTCGTCCAGTTCGTCCGAGGCGCGCAGGGTGCTCTGGTGTCCGACCCGGCCGACGACCAGGCTGATGTCGGCGAGCGCCTCGAGGTCGCGCTGTTCGCGCAGCAGGCCCGAGTAGGCGAGGTACAGCGCGGCCAGCCCGCCGAGCGTCATGATCACCAGCGGCCAGCCGTACTCGGCGTGCGCGGCGACCTGGTAGGCGACCACGCCGACGGACGCGTTCACCAGGCCGAGCACCAGCGTGCGGGCGAGCAGCGGGAGCGCGGCCCCGACGCCCATCCGGCGGCCGAGCACGTACACGGCGGCGAGCGCGAGCAGGGTGCTGGACACCGGGACGACGAGCGTGCCGGCCCACACGCCGGCCCAGGACGGGCCGAGCCCGCGCAGGGCCACCTCGACCAGGTGCGCGACGGCGAAGGCGCAGGAGATCTCGATGATCATCGCGCCGGTGTTGTAGAGGACCCGGTCCTGCACGCGGCGCACGATCAGGGTGCCGACGCCGGCCAGCAGGTGGGCGGCGAGCACGACCTCGAACGGCGCCACGAACAGGCCGATGGCCAGCGGGATCTCGGTGAACGAGATCGACCAGGAGACGCCGCTGCGCACGTCGATGTTGACCGAGAGCTGCTCGGCGAGCACGAAACCGAGCGCGAGCAGGATGCCGGCGACCACGTTGTCGGTGTGCGCGTGCGGCTGCGGCGGGATGAAGAAGTAGACGAGCGCGGCGCCGACCAGCCCGGTGCAGAGCACCGTGAGGGAGTACAGGGTGAACCGGCGGCGGGCGACCTCGTCCGGGGTGGGCTGCCCCGCGGCCCAGCCTGTGGCGGCAGCCTCGGCCGCGGCTGGGTCGTCCGGCATACGACCTCCTCGTCCGTCAGCACGCTGACTAGGAGCCCCCTGGTCTAGCAACGTCGCCCCGACGGGCAAGTCACTGTACCGTCTCGGAGCCGGATTTCCAGGGGTGCTTTTCCGCGAGGGAAGTCCACTTCTTGGATGGCCTATCTCAGATTCTGGACGGCGGCGTCGGACAGACCGGCCGCCGGGTAGCAGCACCGGCTGACGAAATCCACGCCGTCGGAGTCGCCGGGAGCGGTCACGATCACTCCCCTGCCGGCCACGCCCCGCAGCACCGCACGGACGCCGGACAGTCCACTGTGGAGGGACGGTGGCGCGTCGAACGGCTTCGGCACCGCCGAGCACGTGCGCGGTGGCGAGCGTGGCGTGCCCGCACAGGTCGACCTCCACCGTGGACGTGAACCACCGCAGCGGCAACGGGTTCGCGCCGGAGTACACGTCCATGGGCATCACGGTATGGCCAGGTCGACCTCGATCCCCAGGAAGCGACTCACATCGTCGGCATCGTCACAGAGGGCCTGACGGACGGCCGAACCCACTACACCGAAAGGCTGTACGGACACGGTCCCCCGACCGCCGGAGCGGTCCAGCCGCCAGGTGCCGACGACGCGGCCGTCCACGCACACCGCCGGCATGACGAAACCCCCGCCGGACTGGATCTTCCGGTCGTGCTCCGGCGGCACGGCCGGCACGCGCGAGGCGTACCCGAGCAGGTAGGCGTCGAAATGCCCGAGCAGCCGCACGACCCCGCGCTCCGGGACGGACGCGGCCGGCCGATCGTGGTCACCGATCGCGGTGAAGGCGGACCTGGCGCGCCCCAACGGCAGGCCGGCCCAGGTGGCGAAGTCGGCCGCGTCGGCCGGCGCGTGCCCGACCAGATAGCGGGACGCCAGCCGGACCAGTGCCTCTTCCTCATCGATCACCGGTGCGGGTGGCAGCCACTCGTCCAGCAGCACGTAGGTCGACTCGTCCTTCGGCGCCTCCGGCCCACGGCAGAGCACGCCGGTCAGCGCGGCGTAGCCGAGCAGGTGCGCCGGCGCCTGGCTTTTCGGGTCGAGCACCACGCCGTGGCCGGCCAGTCGGGACACGATCTTCGCCCTGGTCAGCGGCCCCGCGCCGGACAGCACCTCGGTCAGCGCCGCCACTCCGCGCGCGGTGCTCGACTCGTCCAGCCCGAGCTGCTCGCGCCGGCCGCGGGTCCGGTGCGCGAACCTCGGCCCCAACAGCCCCACGATCCAGCGCACGTCCTCGGCCGCCAGCAGGTGCAGCGTGCCGCGCATGGCCCAGGTGCGCACGACCTTCCGTGCCGCGATCGCGTCGTCCACATCGGACGCGGTCAGCCCGGCCGTGCGCGCCCGCACCGCGAGCCGACTCGCCCGCACGTCCTGCCCCTGCAGCGCGACCACCCGGCGCACCGCCTCGGCCACGTCCGACCCGCGCGCGGCCAACCCCTGCGCGGCGGCCCGCGCGGCCAGCGATCCGTCCTCGTGCACGGTGCCATGATCGCGGTATGAGCGTGGACAAGGAGAAGATGCTCGCCGGCGAGTTGTACAAGGACAGCGCCCCGGACCTCGTCGCCGAGCGCCGGCACTGCCAGGCGCTGCTGGACAAGTTCAACGTCACCACCGCCGAGCAGACCGACGAGCGCCGCACCGTCCTCCAGGATCTCCTCGGCGGCATCGGCGACGGCTCGTGGATCATGCCGCGCTTCCAGTGCGACTACGGGTACCTGATCACGTTGGGGCGCAACAGTTTCCTCAACTACGACGCGATACTCATGGACTGCGCGAAGATCACTATCGGCGACGACGTGTCGATCGGCCCGCGCGCGCAACTACTCACCGCGCTGCACCCGGTCGAGGATCACGAGCTGCGCCGGCAGCGCTGGGAGACCGCCGCGCCGATCGCCATCGGGAACAACGTGTGGCTCGGCGGCGGCGTGATCGTCTGCGCCGGCGTGACCATCGGCGACAACGCGGTGATCGGCGCCGGCAGCGTCGTCACCAGGGACGTTCCGCCCGCGGTGCTGGCCGCCGGGAACCCGTGCCGGGTGATCAGACAGCTGCCGACCGAATGATCCGGATCGCGACCGCGGCGTCAGCCGCACCGACTACCGTTGCCGCGGGAGCGGCGATCAGCTCCCGGAGGTGCGCGAAAGGCGGAGACACATGGCGGCCCTGACTGACTCCACAGAGGCGATCGTCGCGAGGATCCTGCACACGGTCAGAGATTCGGCGCGCGACGACAGCACCGCGCGGCGGATCGCCTTGGCGCTGATTCAGGAGCCGATCACCGAGTTCAGCCAGGACGAGCAATACGGAGCCCTCACCGAGGCACTCGGGTCCGAAGTGTCCCTGAGCACGATCATCGATCTGTCCTACGTCCCGAGCCCGCCGTCAGAAGAGGAGTTCCGCGCATTCCTCGAGCGTGTGCGCGCACACCTCGACGCCAACCGGCCCTGGCCAACGCCGCCGCACCGCGGATTGGACTCCAGGCGCTGGCCGTCGGAGTACGCGAACGCGGCCGTGGTTGGCCGGATCGGCCTCCACATCGTCGGTGTGCGGAACAAGGTCAAATACCTCTTTCGCACCGAGGACGGTGGCAGCGGCCGCAACGTGTTGTTGCTGCGCCTGCGGTCAGGGGACGAGATCGCACTGGTCACAGGATGGTGGTCGGACTCGGACGACCTCGCCGTCCTGTCTCGCGACCCGAGCCGCCCCGCGAACGAGGTGCTCCAAGCACTGATCGACGCGACCGATTTCACGTCCGAGGATGTCCGCCCGTACGGCGAAGTCGGCGCCAGCGAGAGCTGACGCCTTCACCTCCGCCACCGGTGTGCGAAATTTTCGGGAACCGACATCGCGCCGTCTCCATCCGAAGTACGGTCGACCTGGGATGCGGCGACAGACCGACCTGCGAACGCCCGACAATGGGGAACCGTGACCGAACCTGACGACGAGATCCTGCGTATGCAGGCGCGAAACGCCGCGGCGCGCGATCGCCTCGACGACCTGCTCACCGACGTGCAGCAGCGCGCCGAGCAGTTCCGTGAGGCCCAGAGCGAGGCGGCGACCACGACCGCGACCGTCACCTCGCCGGACGGCCTGGTGCGCGCCACCGTGGACGCGAACGGCCGGCTGTCCAACCTCGAGTTCGCGCCGGTCGCGTTCAGCAAGAGCACGCCGCAGGCGTTGGCGCGCACCGTGCAGCAGGTGGTCAGCCAGGGCGCGGCCGAGGTCGGCAGGCGGGTCAGCGAGCTGATGTCGCCGTTGCAGCAGGGCGTGCCGGATCTGTCCGAACTGTTCGAGGGCGCGCCGTCGCTGGCCGAGTTCCGCCCGCCGGTTCCGACCACCGAGCCGGACCCCGGTCAGACGCCGCCCTCGCACGAGGACGAGGAGCAGAACTTCATGACCTCGTCGATGCCGGCACCTCCGCCACCCGTGGTCGAGGAGAAGCCCAAGCCCAAGCGCGGCCGTCCGGACGACCATCACGACGACGAGCCGCAGAGCTGGATGGAAGGCGGTAGCTCGTGGTAGACGGCGGCTTCGGGCTCAAGGCCGAGGAGGCGAAGAAGGCCTCCGGCAAGTTCGGCGAGGCGAGCAACCAGATGGAGGAGGCGCGCAAGGCGCTGTTCCGGGTGCTCGACGCCGAGGGCGAGTGCTGGGGCAACGACGAGTCCGGCCAGGCGTTCAGCAAGGACTACAAGCCGGCGGTGACCGGCGTCCGGGACGCGTTCGGCAAGCTCGTCACCGGGATCAAGGCGTTCGAGACCAACGTCAAGGGTGCGTCCTCCAACCACCAGAACATCGACCACAAGAGCGGTCAGAACATCACCAAGGCGGGCGGTAAGTAGGCGTGGCCATCGAGTGCTGGGTCCCGGACGACTTCAAGTGGCTGCTGCCGATCGTCGTCGGTGAGAGCTGGCCGGAGGGCAACGAGGACGCCCTCCGGCGGCTACGCGACGCGTGGGAGGGCGCGTCGAAGGCGATGGACGGGGTCATCGCCACCGGCAACCAGGGCCACAAGGGCGTGCTCGCCAACATGGAGGGCGAGGCGGCCAAGGCATTCGACGAGGCCTGGAAGAAGTTCACCACCGGCGACGAGGCCTACCTCACGTCGATGAAGTCCGGGTGCGCCGACCTGAGCAAGGCGTGCGACAAGGCGGCACTCGAGGTCGAGTACACCAAGATCACGATCAACATCTCGCTCGCGATCCTGGTCGTCGAGATCATCGCGATGATCGCCGCGGCGTTCTTCACCTTCGGCGCCTCGCTGGCCGGGTCGATCCCGGCGCAGATGGCCACCCGCGCGGCTATCCAGCTGGTGTTCCGCCAGCTCATCAGGAAGCTGATGCAGCTCGGCCTGAAGGGTGTGGCCAAGGCCCTGCTCAAGAAGCTGCCCGGCGCCGTCGCGCGGAGCATGCTCGAAGAGATGGCCATCGACGCGGCCGCGCAGGGCTACCAGATGGCCAAGGGCGACCGTAAGGAATGGGACGGCCAGAAAACGTTCGGCGCGGCCGTCGGCGGTGCGGTCGGCGGCGTGGTCGGTGTCGGCGGCGACGCGCTGTTCAAGGGCATGGGCCGGGGTGCGGCCGACTCGTTCGGCGGGACGCTGGCGCAGGGTGCCGCGCGCGGGTTCGTGCGGGGCGCGTTCGACGGTGCCGGCACGGCGTTGGGGACCGGGCTGGTCATGGGTGACCTGTCCGCGAAGGACGTGCTGTTCGGCGCCACGTCCGGCGGTGTCTCCGGCTCCACCCACGGCGTGCGCGGCGCGGCCTCCGGGCTGCGGGACATGAACATCAACGCGCCGGACGGCTCCGGTCCGTCGGTCGATCCCGGATCGGACGGCGGCGGGCCCTCGCCCAGTCCGAGCAACAACGGCCCGAGCAACAACAGCCCGGCTCCGTCGGGCAGCCCGAGTCCTGGAGACAGCGGTTCCTCGCCGTCCCCGTCGCAGTCCCCGTCGCCGGCTCCGTTCTCCTCGAACGGCTCGCCATCGGGATCGGACACGGGTGCGCCCGCGCCTCGGGACGGCGGCAGCTCTTCTTCTTACAGCGCAACGGATTCCGGTTCGAGTGGCTCCGGCTCGGGTTCGAGTGGCTCGGGCTCCGGCGGGTCGCCGAGCGGTTCGCCCACAGCGGACTCGCCGAGCAGTAGCAGCGGCAGCGGCCGGTCGGACTTCGGCTCGGTGTCCGCGTCGCTGGCCTCGTCGCCGGTCGACGCGCCCGGTGGTCCGGCGCCCAGCGGCCCGTCCGGCGGCACGCCGAGCTTCGGCGGGAGCGACGGGCCGTCGTCCAGCAGCGGTCAATCGAGCGGCATACCGTCCGGTGGTGGCGCCCCGATGGGCGGCGGCTCGCCGTCCGGTGGAGGCTCGCCGTCCGGCGGCGGTTCACCCTCGGGTGGCGGTTCGCCGTCGAGCGGTGGCTCCCACTCGGGTGGCTCGTCCGGCGGTTCACACTCGGGCGGCTCGCATTCCGGTGGCTCGTCATCGAGTCCGAACGCGGGCTCCAGCGGCACGTCCTCGCCGAACACCGGGTCGCAGTCGCCGACACAATCCCCGTCCCAGTCGCCGGGTTCCTCTCCGGCGTCCAGGCCCACCGCCGGCACGACGCCGGGCGGTTTCGGCCCGAGCGGCACTCCTCCGGTCGCACCGACCGGCCCGACGGCGGCTCCGATGCCGCGCACCGAGGCGCCCGCGCCCCGCCAGGACACCCCGGCGTTCGGCGGACCGACACCTACCCCGACTCCGACCACCGGACAACCGGGCACGCCGCCGCCATCCCAGTCACCACCTCAGGCACCGCCCCAGCAGCGGCCGGCCACTCCCGCGGGGCAGGCCAACCCGCCGGCCACCGCGTTCGGTGGGCCGGCAACGCCGCCCCGCACCGACGCGCCCGCTCAGCCGAATCACCCCGCACCGACACAGAACCAGCCGAACGCCGCGCAACAGCCTCCGTCCAACGCACCCGACCAGCCGGGCGACGGGGACTCCACGCCGCCGGCCGGCGACCTGCAGTCAGGTGCCACGATCCGGCCACGTGATCCCGAGGCCGCCGACGCCTGGGCGAACGAGGCCTACGAGCGATTCCGTGCGGACTCGACCGATGTCGACCGCATGGCGGCACACCTGGCTGACGCGCCGCGCGCGGACGGGCGGGTCGGGTTCACCCGTGACGAGCTGGCACAGATCAAGCAGCACCTCATGGTCGACGAGCACCTGCTCACCGACTACGAGAACCCGGGCCAGTACGTCCGGCAGCGGTTCGATCCCTACGCCGGGATCGCCGAGGCGTGGATCCGGCTCAACGAGGGCAATCACCGGCCCGAGGACCTCGTGCTGCTGGAGCACGAGCTGGCCGAGTCCAACTACCTCCGCGAGAATCCGGACGCGCCGTACAGCGAGGCGCACCAGGCCGCCAACGAGAAGCACAATTGGGAATCGGCCGAACCGGCACGCGCCGGCGAGGACCTGGACGTTTCCTTTGGAGGAACGGATGGCACTGCTGGTGTACTTCGAGCTGATCCAGGAGACGGAGGAGGCGGTGGAGTACGCGTTCGGGACGAGCCCGGAGGAACTGGACCGCCAGCTGACGATCGACAAGGGGGACCGCCGCGCCAAACCGGCGGACGGCTTGGAGAACCACCTGTTCCTGGGAGCGGCGGGCAAGATCCTCACTCGCCAGCGGACCGAGGGGGCGTGGCCGGCCAAGGGGATGCGCGCGTCCTAGGCGCACCACAGTCCCCGCCGGCCGCCGCGTTCGGCGGTCCCGGTGAGTCGCCGCAGGGGCCACCCGACCGGCCGACCGGTCCCGACGGACGCGTGGACATCGGCGCGGTGCTCGGCACCGGGTCCAGCTTCGATCCCGACCCGTCCGGCACGCCCGACCCCGGCAGCGACAGCGGCGACAGCACGCCGTCCAGGCCGGCCGACCCGCCGGCACGCACGCTCGACCCGTCCGAGATCCCACCGCCACGCACCGCCGCGGACGGCCCCTCCGATCCCACGACCCCGCTCCTGTCCGAGTACGTGGGCGAGGATCGGGGCGAGGCGGACAGCATTCCCTCTGCGTATCGAGTGGAATACCTCAGCGCGGCCAAACTCGAATCACACCGGGTGTTCGTGCACGAAGGTTTGCTGTACGGCGTCGACGGCAAGCCGTTCGACACCAGCGCAGGGAATTCCATGTGGGGTGGAAGCGACGGTCAACGTGCGATCTTCGTCATGGACCAGCACGGCAACCTCTACGCGTCCAACCATCACGAGTTCGGCGAGTTCCACCACTCGAGCTTCCTCGGCGGTAACCCGGTAGCGGCAGCGGGAGAGCTGCGGGTGAAGGACGGCCGCGTCGAGTTCATGTCCGACCAGAGCGGCCACTACCGACCCGAGACGCCGTTCACCGAGTCGGCCGTTCGCCGGCTCAACGAGGACGGTATGGACTTCCGGGACGTCGAGGTCAAGACGAACCGGCCGCTGTCGTTCGACCCGTCCACCCTGACGCCGCCGCCGCGAACCGACACCGATCCGAACCCGGTCACGCGCCAAGATCACCCGGCACCACCGCGTGATCCACAGCAGACTCCCCCGACGCCAGCCGATCCGCGCAACACCGTCCAGGACAGTGGCACCACGCCGCCGCGCCAGGACCCGCCGGTGATCGGGTCGCCGACGCCGCAGCACACGCCACAGCCGGGAACACCGCAAAGCCCGCACAACCAGGCGCCCCCACAGAACCTGGCCCCGCCCCGACACGAGGCACAGTCCCCGACACCCACGCATCCGCAGTCACCGCCGCCGCCTCAAGCACCGCCCCAGGCGCCGCCGCAAAACCTCGCACCACCGCGGACGCCGCACAACCAGGCCCCGCCACAGAACCTGGCCCCGCCGCGACACGAGGCGCCGACCCCGACGCCACCGCACCCGCAGTCACCGCTGCCGCCTCAAGCACCGCCTCAAGCACCGCCACAGGCGCCGCCGCAGAACCTGGCACCACCGCAGACGCCACCTCAAGCGCCCCCGCAGACGCCACCGCAGGCGCAGGTGCCGCCGGTCGCGCCGCACCCCACGCCAGGGCCAGGGTTCGACCAGTCGTTCGCGCCGCCGCGGCCGGCCGACAACTGGTCGCCACCGGCGTCCGGGCCGGACAACGGCGCGCCGTTCCGGCAGTCCAATCTGAACCCGCCGCCGTCACAGCAGCCGTCGTTCCGGCAGCTCGCCGACTCGATGCAGGCACCCGCGCGGCCCGACTTCGCCGCGATGTCCCGCTCGGTTCCCGGCCTGCACTCGCAGCCGGCGATCCACATGGGCACCGCGGACCGGGACTCCGCGCAGCAGTTCATCAACCAGCGGCACCCGCAGCTGCGCAACGTCAACCCGAGATTCTCCGCGTTCCGCGCGTTCGAGCGCGGCTTCCGCACGAACTGCACCCGGTGCTGTGTCAACTACGTGCGCCGGATGTTCGGCGACGACGTGACCGCGCCGCGCGTGCGCCCGCGCGACCTGCCGCGCCTGGGCACGCTCAACTACGTGCAGGAACGCCTCGGCGGGAACTGGCAGAACCACCCCAGCTGGGACAGCATCATCAGCGCGATGAACGGCCGCCCGGTCGGCGCGCACGGCGTGGTGGGTGTCGTGTCGGTCGACCCGGCCACCGGCCGGCAGAGCGGTCACGTCGCGATGGTCTCCAGGACGCCGGAGGGCGTGGCGTTCATCGACCCGCAGTCCGGCGAGCTGATGCACCTGCCGAACAACCCGGCGTCGCTTCGCCTGCTGCCGTTCACCGACGCCGATCTGCCGCCGTTCCACCAGAACCCGCAGCAGGCGGCGGCGAACGCGGCCGCGCCGAGGGGCGACCTGTCGCTGTCCGACCCGCGCTCGCACGGGCCGCTGCGCAACCTGTTCAACCGGCTGTTCAGCTCGGGCGACGCGCCCCAAACACCACCGCAGGCACCGCCGCAGATGCCGCCGGGTCCACCGCCCGGCCCGCAGCACCTGGCACCGCACAACATGGCGCCTCCGCCCGGACCGCGTCAGCTGCCGCACCTGGCGCCGCAGATGCCGCCCGGCCCGCCCCCGAACCACCACCTGCCGCAGCAGCACGTGCCGCCCCAGCACACCCCTCAACATCCGGCACCGCCCCAGCACCCGGCTCCGCCGCACCAGCGCACTCCGCAACACCCGGCACCGCCGCCGCAGCAGCAGCCGGCACCGCAGCAGCGGTCCGCACCGCCCCAGCAGTTCGGCCCGCCCCAGCACCAGCCCAGCCCGCAACACCAGCCCGGCCCGCAGCAGCCCGGCCCGCAGCAGCCCGGTCCGCAGCACCCGCCCGGTCCGCAACAGCAGCCGGGTCCGCAACAGTTCGGCCCGCCGCAGCACCAAGCGCCGCCGCCACCGCAGCAACCGCCGCCTCCGCCTCAGCAGTTCGCGCCGGCACCGCAGTCGGCGCACCCGACCGCGCCGAACCCCCAGCAGACACCCCAGCGGCCCGACCCGCGAGTGGCGTTCCAGCAGCCGCCGCCCACGACCCGGCCGGACGGCTTCGGCCCACAGGGCGGTCAGAGCTTCGGGCCGCGCGGCGGCGACACCGGCCAGCCACGGGTGCCCGACCACGCGAGGGCCTGGGCGGACTTCAACCGGGACCAGGCAGCGCACCGCGCCGACCTTGGCCTGGACGACCCGCGCGAGCAGGTGCGACGCGAGGCACGGGAGCGTGAGCAGGCCGAACAGCCGCCGGTCCCCGTCCGACCGCCGTCGCAGCGGGATCAACAGCAGGCACCTCGGGAGCGGCCGCCGCTGCGCAACCGTCTCCGCGAACTGCCCGACGGCCTGGACCACGTCCGGGACACCGCGCACGCCACGGACGCCGGTATGGCGCTCTACGACGGCCGCGCGGACGGCAACCAGCTGTTCTCCGCGCGGCAGGTCCAGCCGTCGCCGCCGTTCTTCACCGTGGACGTGCACGGCGCGCCGAACACCATCCGGCCGCTCGGCGACCGCGCGCCGATCTCCGCCGCCGATCTGGCCGCGATCATCAGGGCGAACCCGGACTACCGGCCGGGCCAGCCGATCCGGCTGCTGTCCTGCGAGACGGGCCGGACCGGCGACGGGTTCGCCGCACAACTGGCCAAGGAACTCGGTGCCGACGTACTCGCGCCGCGCACGGACGCGTGG
Source organism: Herbihabitans rhizosphaerae (assembly GCF_004216555.1). Lineage (GTDB taxonomy): Bacteria > Actinomycetota > Actinomycetes > Mycobacteriales > Pseudonocardiaceae > Herbihabitans > Herbihabitans rhizosphaerae. The sequence continues at coordinate 22,753 of NZ_SGWQ01000003.1, forward strand.
GTCGACTACGACGGCAACATCTTCGCCTCCACGGGCCACCGGGACCTCAACGGCGACGCGGTGCCCGGCTGGCCGCCGAACGGCGAGTGGGCCACCCACCGGCCGGACGGCACTCACCAGATCCACGAGAGCCCGTTCCCGCCCGGCCACACGCCGACCAACGACCTCGCCCAGCGGGACACCCCGCCGCCGACCGCGTCCCAGCGGGCGGCCGACGACACCCCGTTCGGCGGCCCGCCCACCGACCGGGACCTGACCACCGACCCCGCGCCGACGCCCGAGGCCCGCAGGGACCGGGACGACGAGAACGACGCCGACGAGGCCGTCAAGACGTTCCTGTTGCTGTGCACGGAGTACAGCCCCAGAAGGGGCGGCGTCGTGGTCTTCAACAGGGCGCTCGCCGAGGCGTTGGCCGACGCCGGGCACAACGTGGTCGTGCGGATCGGCGAGGACGCCACGCCCTACGCCGACGCGCAGCGCCCCAATCTGCGGATCCTCGGCCCCAGGGACCTGCCGGACAACCCGGACAGCCGCCTGCTCCTCGGCCCCGAGCACGACCCGGCCGACATGCCGGAGAAGGTCGACTTCGTGGTCGGGCACACGCGCTTCTCGGGCCCGGACGCCGCGGCGACCCGAGACGCCAACTTCTCGGACGCGAAGTTGATCCACTTCACCCACATGGTGCCCGAGGCGCTGGGCCGGGTGAAGGAGTCCGACGAGGCGGGCGAGGCGGCCAAGGGCATCGAGAACCACGCCGTCGAGCGGGACCTGGTGGCCGGCGCCGATCTCGCCGTCGGTGTCGGACCGGCGATCACCGAGAACGTCAGGGAGATGGTCGACGAGGCTCAGCAGATCGCCGCGCGGACCGGAGAGCACGTGGCGACGCAAGGGGTGCACGAGCTCATCCCGGGTATGGAGTTCCGGGACCGGCCGGAGCGCTCGACCGAGGGGCGCCCGCTGACCGTGTACATCTCCGGCCGCGCCGACGTCGGCCAGAAGGGCACCAGAGAGGCGGCGGAGGTGGTCGGCAGACTGCGCGAAGCCGGCGTGCCGGCGCGGCTGGTCGTACGCGGTGTGCCTGCAGAACTGGTGAAGGCACAGAGTCGCATCCTCTCCAGGATCGCGGGTGACACCGTGGAAGTGCGACCGTTCACCACGGAACGCTCCGACCTGGACGCGGACCTGGATGACGCCGATGTCATGGTCATGACCTCGCGTGCCGAGGGGTTCGGGCTCACCGCCCAGGAGGCGGCGGCCGCCGGCGTCCCGGTCATGGTCCCGTCCAGCAGCGGCTTCGGCCGCTGGCTCGGCGAGTCGGGTCAGTTCTCACCGGAGCTGACCGGCAACAGCATCGTCGAGCAGGGTTTCGAGGACCGGGTGCCGACCGACCTGTGGTTCGACGGGTTACGGACCATGCTCGAGGACTACCCGGCCGCCCAGCAGCGTGCCCTGGACCTGCAGCAGGAGTTCAAGGACCGGAAGGTCACCTGGGAGACGGCAGTGGGATCGTTGGTCGACAAGGCGAGGAGATTGCGATGACCGGTGACGAGCTCACGCACCGCTATGAGGCGCTGCGGCGGGCCGCCACGGCCGTGATCGAGTCGACGGCGGCCGACCCGGCGCCGGTGTTCCCGGCCCACCAGCAGAAGTTGGACGCCCTCGCGCAGGCACTGACCGGTCCCGAGTCCCAGGACGTCGCCACTCGCGAGATCATCGACCCCGACCTGCATCTGCTCAGCATGTTGGACTACGAACGTGGAGTGCCCGGCGGGGCACCGTTCTCCCTGGCCCACGACGCGTCGGAAATCCGGGAGAGTATGGCCAAGGACGATGTGGCCGAGCACCCGCGCGGGTACTACCCGGACGAGTGGAACCCGACCCTGACCGAACTGCGGGCCATGATCGTCGCGACACTGCTGCAGGAGCTGGCGGCGCGGCTGACCGCCACCGGCGACCCGGGCGGGCACGAACTGGCCGCTGTCGCGCGGGAACTCGCCGACGAGGTCCTGGCACCGACGTTCGCCGGAGCACAGCGGTGAGCCCGCAACAGCGACCTCCGGTCGTCTTCGCCGGACGCTGCGACGTGATGCAACACGGCGCGCACGAGGCCGCGCTGATGGTGCGCGGTGCTGGCCGGCCGGTGCGCTTGATCGTGAACGGAGCGCCGCCCGAGACCGTGCGCGCCGCCCGGCGCCTGCTCTCCCAGGTGGCCGGCCGCCACGTCGAGGTACGCGGATACACCAGCGACAAGCGGGCGCAGCGTGAGGCGATCAACACAGCGGACGTCGTCGTCGTGAACTGCCGTGACGAGAACGTCGGCCTGACCGCCCTGGACGCGATCGTCGCCGAGGTGCCCGTCCTGGTGCCCGACACGTGCGGCATCGGCCGGTTCCTCGTCGAGAGCGGACGCTTCGATCCGCGGCTGATCGAGCATTCGGTGATCCGGCGCGCGGACGGCGAGGCGGCGGCACCGGTCCAACGGTGGATCACCGAACTCGCGGAGGCCCTCGACAACCCGGACACCACGCGGCAGCGGGCCGCCGAACTGCGCGAGGCCCTGGTGACCGCGCTGCGAACGCTGCAAAGCGCGGGAGAGTCGGCCGCCGACCTGATGAAGGCCATCACCGAGGTGCGTGGCAGCGGGAGCAGTGATGACTGACGACGATCTGGCCGCACGATATGAAACCCTGCGCGCGGCGGCGGCCGAAGTGCTGCACTCCGCGCTGAACACCCGGCACCCCGCGCCGTACACGGCAGAGCTGCACGAACTCCATCGCGTGCTCCTGGATTCCCCGTCGGCGCCGGCCGGCACGCCCGATCCGGCCCGGCACAGCCTCGCGTTCACCGACTACCGGGAGGACGGCTCGTCCGGCCCGTACGAGCTGACCAGGCTCACCGAGGAGATCCGCGCGGAGTTGGCCGACGATCGCGCGCGCGGCGAGCACGTGCCGGACCATCCGGTTCGCGATGTTCCGCTGACCCAGTTGCGTGCGCTCGTCATCGGCTCGCTGCTGCACGAGTTGGCGGCGCGCCTCGCGCCGGGACCGGCAGTCGGCGTGGCAGAGGCGGGCCGCGAGCTCGCGGAGATCGCGGCGGACCTCGGCACGCGGTTGATCAATCAGACCTCCGCGGGAGCCCAGCAGTGATCCGGGACTCCCGTTGAGCGCGCCGCTGATCGTGGACACGGACGCGGGTGGCGATCCGGACGACGCCGTGGCGCTGGTGCTCGCCGCGAGCCGGCCCGAGCTGACGCTCGTGATCACCGGCGACGAGTGCGGCGGCGAGCGCGCCCGGTTCACCCGGCACCTGCTGGACCTGCTCGGCCGGGCCGACGTCCCGGTCGTGCGCGGCACCGACCTCGGCAATACCAGGTACGTCTGTATCGACGGGCTCGTACCCGACACCGTGCCGGCTCAGCCGGACGGCATGCTCGACGCCGTGCTCTCGGTGTGCGACGCGACGGACGGACCGGTGCGCTGGGTCGGCATCGGGCCGCTGTCCAACCTGGCCGCCGTGCTGACCGCGCACCCGCCGCTGGCCGAGCGGCTCACCGTCACGCAGATGGGTGGCGCGCTGAACTACCGCGACCCCGAGCGTGCCGAGCACAACTTCCGGCTCGATCCCGCCGCCGCGGCCACCGTGCTGGCCCACGCGCGCGACCTCACGCTGGTCATGTCCGACGTCACGTTCACCCCCGAGCTGGAGATCGCCCCCGGCTCGACCACGCACCGCGCGCTGGCCGGCGAGTCGGCGCCGGCGTGGGCGCGGCTGGTCGCCGGGCACATGGCGCGGTGGTTCGACCGGTTCCACCCGGGCACGATCCAGCACGACGCGCTCACCCTCGCCACCGCGCTCGGCCGGCCGTTCGTGGAACTCGCCACCGGTCACGTCGCGCTGGACGAACTCGCCCGCATGCGGTCGGACGAGAACGGCACGCGGGTGGCACTGAGCCGATCAGCCGACTACCCCGCCGCGATGGCCTGGATCGGCGGCGGCCTCGGTGCGGCGCTCGCTCGCGAGGAGGTGACCGCGTGACCACATCACTGGACATCGCCGAGGTCGGCACCGTCGACGGCGCGTTCGCCGTCAGCTCGGACACGCTGTACGTCGACGGTGGCGGCCCGGACGGCTGGATCGACCTGGTGCCCATCGGCGAGTCGGCCGAGCCGCGCCGGATCAGCACGACCGGCGCCGAGTCGCGGTTCCGGCTGACCACGCACGACGCGACCCAGGTTCGCCTGACCGACCTGGACATTCCGGCGCACCACCCGGATTTCCCGTTGCCCGCGATCGCCGACGACGAGCCGGTCGACGTGCAGGCACGGTCGGCGGCCGCGGTCGCCGGGCTCACCGACGCGATCACCGCGGCCGCGCCCGAGGGCTGGAGCCGGCTGCGCGTCGAGGTCGCCGCGACCATCACCCGAATGGAGATCACCGCCCGCGTCGAGCTGGCCGACGGCGAGTCGGCGTGGGTGCCACCGGCGATGGTCAGCCAGTGGCTGCACCGGCTGCGGCTGGTGAGCTACACCCCGGCGCTCGGTGCCTGGTCGACGGCCGTCGTCGAACTGGCCGCCGGCGAGCAGCCGGTGATCGAGTACGACTACCTCGCCGAGCCGCCGTTCCGCGTGCCGGCGGAATCCGTTGCGGGGCAACACTTCTACGACGATCTGCGGCTGCTGCCGCGCACCCCGGAGGCCACCCCCGGCTGGCTGATCGCCGGCGCGTGGCGCTACCAGCAGGCCCGGCTCACCGCGCCGGCCGACCCACCGCGCGGCACCTGGCGCTCCCCGCTGCTGGACGGCTTCGACGCGGCGGGCAAGCCCTTCGTCTATCGCACGGCGCTCACCACGCACGAGCGCGACCTCGTCCTGCGCTACCTGCGCGAGGCGCCCGTCGTACTGGCGTCGCACCGGCTCGTGGAGGACTACTTCGCCGGGGACGAGCCGGTGGTGCCCACCGTGTTCCACAGCGACGGCACGCTGGTCTGGTCCGCCGCGACCGCCTACTACCTGGACAAGTACGGCATCGCGCCGTCGGTCCGGGTGCTCGACCACATCCGCGCTCGCGGCCACCGCGCGCCGGCCGAGCTGACGGTGATGGCTGCCCAGCGGGCGAGCGCGAACGTCTGGGAGTCCGACGGGCCCGAGCGAGTCGACCTGGACCAGGGTGACGCGGGCGCCGAGGTGGTCGAGTTCGGCCGCGCCCACCACGTCGATCCGCGCAAGGTCGCCTTCTACGAGGTGGTCGACCAGGCGTGGTGCCTGGTGCGCGAGGGTGACGAGTACGTGGTGTTCTACTACCGCGCCGAGGGCGAGCAGCGGATCGCCGAGCAGCGTTTCCGCGGCGCGAAGGCGGCCGCCGCCTATGTGATCGGTCAGCTCTACGTGAACCTCGACAACGTGCGAGGGAGGCAATGACAGTGGACGCGAACGAGGCCGCCACCAAAGTCGAGGAATGGATGCGCACCGGCACCAGTCGCGATCTCACGGCGGGCGATAATCCGCTCAGGGTTGATCGCGACAATGTCGTGCGCACACCGGAGGGGTGGCTCGTTCCGTACAACGCGGTCGCCTATCTCGACGGCGGTGACCTCGGCGCCGGCATGATTCCGATGCCGGCGATCGTGGTGACCGAGCCGGACGGTGTGCTGCGTGAGGCGGACCCGCATCCGCGCGGCCCGAGCCAGGTCCTGGACGACGACCGCGAGGAATACTGGGCGGAAATCCTCAACCGGGAGTTCGCGGAAAGCGATCTCGGTTATCTCGGCGTGCCGAACAAGGCCGTCATGGCGTGGCGGAAAGTGCTGCCGGACGGCACCGAAACCGACGAGATCAGGCCCAATCCGGAGTGGAGCGGTTCACCCGGCGAGCTGGGCTATCCGCCGATGGACACCCCGCTGGACCATTTGCTGACGTTTTACGCGTGCGGCTGGTTCGACCGGGCGAAATACCTGATCGGCGTGCTCGGCGCCGAACTGCTGGTGCCGGTCGACGAGCAGACCGGCAAGCCGTCCCACACCGACGGCCGGGCCGCGCTGATCGTGTTCAGCTCGCGCACGAAACTTCCGCCTGGCACGACGAAGTGGCTGGTCGCCGGCACTGTGTCGGTGATGGACAGGTTCCCGAACGTGGGGCTGTCGATCAACCCCGGGCTGGTGCCGGGCGACGTGGTGACCGCCGATGAACTGGCCGCGACCCGTGCGGAATGGCCGAACCACCAGCCGACCCCGGTGCACGAGGAACTGTCGCCGGAACGCTCCGACTCGGTGCGATGGACGATTCACGAGGCGCGCCAGAAAACCGGAGTCGACGGCCCGATCGTCGGCCTGGACGCGGCCCAGGCGCGCGCACGCTGGAACGGCTACGAACTGACCCAGAGCGAATGCGCCGGGTTCGTGTTCGGACGTGCCTGGGAACAGCGCAATGAGAGCGCGCCCGCCGTCGAATGGCCGGCCGATCTGCGGGCCAACGGTCTGATCGAGAATTACGACGCCAATGGAAACGTGCTGCCCCGGGTGCGCACGTTCGGCAAGTTCTTCCGGCTGGACGTGGAAGGTGCCCGATTCGCCTGGCACCGGATCGCTGGCGCTTTCGTGGGATTCGCGCTCGGTGACGCCGCCGGCGCCCCCGACGACACCGCGAGCCTCGCCGAGATCGAGGCGAAGTACGGGCCGCAGGGCATTCCGACACTGGGTGCCGCGTTCGACAAACCGGGCCAGTTCAGCGCGCTCACCCAGCGGCTGCTGTTCCACACCGAAGCACTGATCCGCGCGCGAATCGACGGGAATCTCGGCGACGGTTTCGACGCGATCGCCCGCGAATCCCTCACCCGGTGGCGTGCCACCAGCGAGGGCCAGGTCGACGGCCTGGCCGGCTGGCTGCCGAAGGTCACCGACCTGCACGCCGTGCGGGTCACCGACACCGGAGAAGCCGCCGACGCGGTAGCGCTGCTGGTCCCCGGCCTGGTCGCGGCGCTGTGCGCGGACGGCCCTGGCACCCCGACCGCGGTGGCCGTCGCGCGCCGGACGGTCGCGGCCTGCGGCGGCGACGAGCTGACCGCGGACGGCGCGGCCGTGCTGGCGGAACTGTTCGCCGGGCTGTTCGGCAAGGCGCGCACGATCGCGCCGGTGCACGTGCTGGTGCACGCCATGGCCGAGCGGCTGCGCGACGAGCCGGGCGACTACGACCAGCGGACGGCGGCGATGCTGGCCGACGTGGTCCGGATCAGGACCGACTCGACGGCCGGCGAGCGCGAGGAGATCGAGCGCGCCGACTACGGCCACCCCGCGCTGACCGCCCTGGGCCGGGCGCTGGCCGCCGTGTCCCGGCTGTTCTTCGATCCACATTGGACGATCCTGGCCGCGGTCAACCACTCCGGTCCCAGCGCGATCACCGGTGCCCTGGCCGGCGCGCTGGCCGGCGCCCGAGCCGGGATTCCCGGCCTGCCGCAGGCGTGGCTGCCCGCGCTGGAGGGGCGTGGCCTGCTGGAGAACATGGCCGGCGACGCGTTCTGGCACTTCTCACCGACACCGCCGTCGACCGACCAGCGGTACCGCGAAGAATGGCTGCTGCGCTATCCGCGCGGGTGAACACGATGAATGGGCAGGAATTGAACGTCATCGCTGACGAGACGAGCGACGGCGACTTCGTCGCGTTGTCCAACCGGATCTACCGGGAGGTCGACCGGGACAAGTCGTCGGGCGGGACGGTCGAGCTGCGCGATCCGCTGGACACCACGGCCGAGCCCAAGCGGGTCGAGGCGAACCTGGTGGAGTCGCGGTTCACGCTGAGCTCGACCGAGTCGGTCGGCCCCGGCGGCGGGCGGGTGCACCTGCAGCTGCGCACCACCGACCTGGGCATCGGCGCGCCGAGCATCGCGTTCCCGCTGCCGGCGGTGGCCGAGGACGGTGACGCGAACGGCGACGCCAAGCCGATCGTGGCGGCACTGGGCACCACGGTCGACGCGATGGCGCCGCAGGGCTGGCAGCGCGCCAGGATCGACGTGACCGCGACGGTCAGCCGCATGGAGCTGGTCACGCAGATCGAGATGGCCGACGGGTCGCTGCACTTCTGGGTGCCGCCGCCGGCGATCAGCCAGTGGCTGCACCGGCTGCGGATGGTCACCTACCGCCCGAGCACCGGCGCGTGGGCGTCGGCGATCGTGCAGCTCAAGCTCGGCGAGGAGCCGTCGATCGCGTACGAGTACCGCGAGGAGCCGCAGTTCCGGGTGCGCGAGGACCTGAAATCCGCGCCGTGGCGGCACTTCCACGACGAGCTGCGGGTGCTGCCGCGCAGCCCGGAGTCCACGCCGGACTGGTTGATGGCCATGGCGTGGAAGCATCACCAGTCGGTGGTGGCCGCCGGCGAGCCGGAACGCGATGGTCTGCCGCCGGTGCGCGGTGTGCGGTTGCTCGACGGGTTCGACGAGCAGCAGCGGCCGTTCGTGTACCGCCCGGCGCTCACCGACCACGAGCGCGAGCTGGTGCTGCGGTACCTGCGCGCGGCGCCGGTCGCGGTGGCATCGGCGGGCCCGACGCACGACTTCCTCGCCGACGAGCACCCGCGCGTGGTGCCCAACGCGTACCGCGGCGACGGCGAGTGGATCTGGTCCGAGGCGACCGCGTACTACCTGGAGAACTACGACGTCTCGCCGCCGGTGGAGTTCCTCGATCATCTGCGCAGGCGGCGCCACGAGCCGCCCGCGTCGGTGCCGGCGATGCTGTTGCAGCGTGCCGCGGCCGAGCTGACGGGCGCGGAGATCCCGCCTGGGCAGGCGGGAGATCACCGCGCCGCGTCGGCCGCGATCACGGACTACGGGCAGCGGTACCGAGTGGACCCGAGCCGGTTCGGCCCGTACACGGAGGTGCCCGGCGCCTGGTGCATCCTCACCGAGGGAGCGGAGTACGTGGTGTGCTTCGTCCGCGAGGACGGCGAGCACGTCGACGAGTACCGGTTCCCCAGCGCGATGCCGGCCGCCGCGTACCTGATCGGCCAGTTCTACCTGCACCGCGAGCAGGTCACCGCGCCGGCACAGTCCACAGTGGACGCTCAGGCGTAGCCCTTCATCGACACGTAGGTGGTCATCGACAGGCTGTTCTCGCCGGACGGTGAGGGCAGGCCCAGCCGCCGGTTCAACAGGTGGCCGAAGAGCCCGCAGCCGTGCGTGCGCGGCACGGCGAAGTCGTTGTCCACCAACGGAAAGCGCACCACCAGCGGGTTCTCCGACACCACCTCCGGCTTGGCGGTCGCCTTGACCGCGGTCTTGATCGGGTCGGCGTCCGAGCCGATCGCGCAGCCCTCCGGCAGCAGCGAGCCGACCAGGTCGAGCTTCACGTGCAGGTCGCCCATCCGCTGGTCGTTGCTCTGGAAGTCGGAGTACCCGGCGTAGGACAGCCGGGTGGACAGCAGCCCGCGGCCCAGCGGCACCTTCTTGGTGCGCAACGCGCCGAAGACCTGCGCGTACTTCCCGTCCAGCCTGCCCTCGGCGAAGGTCAGCCGCATCGGACCGAGCGACTGCTCGATCCCGCCCACCCGGATGGTGCCGGTGGCCATCATCACCTCACAGCGCCACTCCGCGGGATTCGCGCCCGCCGGAATCGACGGGCAGTCCGCGAAGTCGAAGGTCGGCACCGGCTCAGCCGAGGCGGCCGGAGCCGCCATCGCGAGCGCGGTCGCGGCAACCGCGGCGAGTGCCACACCGCGGGCAAGTAAACGTGTCGTCGTCATGCCGCAACGATTCCGCGCGCCCACCGCCTGATCATCCGGAATGCCCCTGACCCGACCCTGAACCGTCCTCGACAATAGGCCGGAGTGCGTTCACAAGGGGCGAATCGTGACCGGGCGGCTGACGCAGTTCCTCAAGCCACGGGTCCACGTCCGCGTGTTGCTCGTTCACCCGTCCACCTCGAACCACTCGCCGTCGCTGGTCTGAATCACGAAACCGGGTGGCAGCCGTGTTGGTAACCGTGTGTGAGGCAACGCCACACCTGTAGTCAGCCGCGACTACTCTGGGATCCATAGCGTCGGCAGGCCGGGAGTGAGTGCGATGGCACGGCAACCCACCGCCATAGTCGAGCTTCGGCGCGCTCTCGGCGAGCGGTTGGCCGCGTTTCGCAAGGGGGCTGACCTTCGGCAAGCGGACCTCGCGCGCCACACGTCGTACCACCGATCGACCGTCGCGCACATCGAAACGGGCCGGACGCGAGCGGATGCGCGGTTCTGGCAGACGGCCGATCAGGCCACCGGCGCGGATGGCGCGCTCCTCGCAGAGTTTCACCGTCTCGAAACAGCCGAGCGTGAACACGAACTGAGCATTCGCGAAACGGCTTTGGCAAGTGCACGCGCGAAGGTCGAGCGGTTTCAACTCGACACAATTCGAAAATGCCTCAACTGTTGACTATTCCGACGAAACCGCAGCGCTCGAATTGGGGCGTCGAGTCGCGGCAAGCGATGCCGGCGACGAGACTCTGACACAACTCGAACTAGCCGCTGATGACCTTTCCATGGCATACGCCACAACTCCGCCTGCGGTATTGCTCGCGCGTTTGCGCGAACAGTTGACTTACGTCACGACGCTTGTGGACGCACGAAAGACTCTGGCCGAGCACAAGCGATTGATTGTCGTCGGAAGTTGGCTCTCGCTTCTGGCGGCTACGGTGCACATCGACGTCAAACAGCAGGCGGCGGCATCGACGCGATTGCGTATCGCGGCGAGTCTCGCCAAACACGCCGGTCACAATGAGATTCGTGCCTGGTGCTACGAGACCGAAGCGTGGCGCGTGCTCACGGACGGCGACTACCGCCGCGCGGTGGAACTCTCCCAAGCAGCTCAGCAGCTCGCACCCGCCGGAAGTTCCGCGGCAATCCAGGCGACAGCCCAAGAAGGCCGCGCGTGGGCGCGTATCGGTGCACGCGACGAAACATATGCGGCCATCGACCGGGTCGACAAACTCGTCGATCCGCTGCCGAGACCGGACCGGCCGGAGCACCACTACCGCTATGACCCCGACAAGGCAGTCTCCTATCTGGCGACAACGCTCGCGTGGGTCGGCGATCCGGCGGCCGAAGTACATGCCCGCGAGGTAATTTCGCGACTCGAACCTCGTGGTGAAGTCACCAAATGGCCACGTCGCCTGGCATCGGCCAATCTCGATCTGGCCTTGACGCTGACAGCGACCGACAGGCTCGATGAAGCATGCGAGGCCGCACTTCAGGCACTCAGTTCAGGGCGAGTCGTTCCGTCAAATCATTGGCGTGCCGCCGAAGTAGTCGCGGCGGTCGAGCGGCGCCGCCTTCCGGAAGCGCGAGAACTACGCGAAGCCTACGAAGAGATGCGCCGACCGTAACCACCAACCCGGCGTGCGGTTGAGCGGTTCGTAGGGCGTCCGGCTCCATGTGGAAGGGTGAATGCATGACCCAGCTGAATCCGCCGGTCGAGTTGGTGTTCCGCGGTAGGCGGGTGCTGCGCGATCGGCCATTCGTGATGGCCATCGTCAACCGCACCACCGACTCGTTCTACGACCAGGGTGCGACGTTCGGTGAACAAGCGGCTCAGGAGGCGATCCGCAAGGCGGTCGCGGACGGCGCCGACGTCGTCGATCTCGGCGGAGTGCGCGCGGAAGCCGGACCGGAGGTCAGCGGCGCCGAGGAGGTCGCTCGCATAACGCCGATCGTGCGGTGGGCCCGGGAGACCTTTCCCGATCTCCTGATCAGCGTCGACACCTGGCGAAGTGAGGTCGGCGCCGCCGCGTGTCAGGCCGGTGCGGACATCGTCAACGACAGCTGGGCCGCGGCGGATCCCGAACTCATGGACGCGGCGGCGCAGTACGGCGCCGGCTACATCTGCACGCACACGGGCGGCCAGGAACCGCGGTCGATACCCCGGCGGCCGCAGTATGACGACGTCGTCGAGACGGTGATCGCGGAGACGACGAAGCTCGCGGAGTTGGCGGTCGGCAAGGGAGTCCCCTCGGAAGGGATCCTCATCGACCCGACGTTGGGGATCCTCTACGGGAAGGACACCGCGTACAACGTCGAGATCCTCCGGCATGTACCCCGGCTGGTGGCCACCGGGTGGCCGGTGCTCATCGCCCTGTCCAACAAGGACTTTCTCGGCGAGATCCTCGATGCCGAGCTTCGGGATCGCGTACCGGGCACGCTCGCCGCGACCGCGCTCGCCGCGGCTGACGGAGCGGCCATGTTCCGGGCCCACGAGGTCTACGCGACCAAGCAGGTTCTGGAGTTGACCGCGACCATCAAGGGCACCCGTCCCCCCGCGCGCACATACCAGTGGACTGAATGAGCGGCATCTGTCGCCCGAGCGAACTCCGGTTCTGCAAAGTGAGCGTAGATGTCTGTCCACACTGATCAGTTCAAACCACGATCTCCGGCCCGCAGGTTCGACCGATCGCGGGGAGTAGCAAGGGGCGCTCAGTAGAGCGCCGAGTCGGGGATGTGCAGAATGGCGCGCTCGACACCATGGTCGATGACCTGTTCTTTGACCAGTTGCCGACGCTGATCGAGCAATGCCCCCAGGTGCCAACCCTCCTCAAGGTCGCCGTCAAGGACCAGCACGCGGTCCGGCCGGCCCTGTCCATCAACGACGGTTCGCCACCGGATGCTGTCCCAAGGCCCGCACTTTGTGACGATCGACCAGAACGACCTCCACAGATACGGAACGGAGTACGGCGCGCGGGTGAACAGCGTCGCCCACGATGTTGGCCGAGTCGGGTCCAGCGTGAACAACTTCGCGCGCCCCTTGGACCGCCAATCTACTGGCAGCGCCTCACTGACCGCTCTGGCCGACATCACGTACAACCACTCACCAAACCACGACCGCCCGATCCGCCGCCGCCACCACTCAGGCGGCGCCGGAGCAGACCCGCCCAGCGACGCAGGTGAACTGCCCGAGGTCGAGGTCAGCGGTCCAACCCAATGCGGCAACGGGAACACGTAGTACACCGGCGACAGCGGACCCAGGTTGGGGTTGAGATACCGGTCCAGCTGGACCGTGTCGATCTCCAGCATGTGGCGATCCCCGACCGCCTCCGTCGTCTTCAGCTCAAGTGCGAGCGTCTTCCCTGGCCCGGTCGCCGCCAACCTCGGAAGCTCAACCAGGACATCCTCTCCCGAGGTCGGCCACCACAACGCGCCGTTCGGGAACCGATTGGACAGGTAGATGCTCGTCCAGTGTTCCAGCGTCTTCTCCGGGATCGAGCGCACGCAAACCCCCGTACCAATCGCGGACCTATCCGCCCAGCATGTTGCCGAACGTGCACGCACAGTGCTGTCAAGGGCCATACCGACGCTCGGAGGCGCTCGCGTCGCTTCCGATGGGCCGGCTACCTTGACCAGGCGCCTGCTTGAACGCAAACCGGCCCCCTGACCGCGTTCAACCTGGTCAGGGGGCCGTTCTCGCGCGTGGCGGGTGAAGGATTCGAACCTTCGAAGGCGAAGCCGACGGATTTACAGTCCGCTCCCTTTGGCCGCTCGGGCAACCCGCCATGAGCTTTCCAGCACGCGGCTGGACGGCGGAAACGATACCTAACGGCCCACGGCGAGCGCGAACCGGTACCCCACCAGGGCCGAGTCGGCCCATGAGCGGCCCCGGCGAATGTACGATCGCGGCCGTCCCTTTACCGGCTGTGAGAGGTGTGCACGTGGCGGATCCGTCCTTCGACGTGGTGAGCAAGGTCGACCGACAGGAGGTCGACAACGCGCTGAACCAGGCCGCCAAGGAGGTGGCCACGCGCTACGACTTCCGCGGCACCGACACGAAGATCAGTTGGGCCGGCGAGGAAGCCATCAGCATCGAGTCGACCACCGAGGAGCGGGCCGCGGCCGCCGTCGACGTGCTGCAGACCAAGCTGATCAAGCGTGGCATCTCGTTGAAGGCGCTCGAGGTCGGCGAGCCAGCCCAGTCCGGCAAGATCTACAAGATCGACGGCAAGATCCTGCAGGGCATCGAGCAGGACAAGGCCAAGAAGATCGCCAAGTTCATCCGCGACGAGGGCCCCAAGGGCGTGCAGGCGCAGATCCAGGGCGACCAACTCCGCGTGTCCGGCAAGAAGAAGGACCACCTGCAGGACGTGATCTCGCGGTTGAAGAACGAGGACTTCGGGATCGCGCTGCAGTTCGTCAACTACCGCTGAGACAAAGTTAGCCCGATTGAGCGGTGCGCGCACGCGCGACTTCCGTCCGGTTCACATCTTCGCGTACTCATGTTGTAATCCCACGGGAATCGCGAGGGAAGGGTGAACATGCGCCGCCGGTCACGCTGGGTCCCGCTCGTCACGCTTGCTCTGCTCGGAACGGCGGTGGCCGTACCGATCGCGACCGCGCCGGCATCCGCGGCGCCGGCGCAGGCCGAACGCAAGCTGATCCACGAGGGGATGGGCTCCTACCCACGGCTGATCCGGCTGGAGCACTCGGCCGTCGCCAAGGGCAGGATCATCGCCTCGATCACCAGTGAGGACGGCGCCGGCCGGTACGCCCCGATCTACGAGAGCCGCGACGAGGGCAAGACCTTCACCAAGATCAGCGAGGTGCGCGACCCCGAGGGCGGCCCCGGCGGCATGTGCTGCGGCACCCTGTACGAACTGCCGCAACAGGTCGGCGACATGCGCAAGGGCACCCTGCTGTGGGCCGCCACCTACGGCCACAGCGCCGGCCAGACCCGCCGCGTCGGGATCAAGGTGTGGTCCAGCCGCGACGCCGGCCGCACCTGGAAGTACCTCGCCGAGCCGGTCCGCTCGCACAACCACGACGGCATGTACGAGCCGGAGTTCATCCTCGACGCCAACGGCACGCTGGTGATGCACTTCGCCGACGAGACCGAGGCGCCCAAGTTCGCGCAGGTGCTCAACCGCGTGACGTCCACCGACGGCGTCAACTGGAGCACCAAGCAGCGCACGATGGCGATCCCGCCGGACCCGGTGCGGCCCGGCATGCCGATCGTGCGCCGGCTCCCCGACGGCCGCTACTACTTCGCCTACGAGATCTGCAATTACCGCGACCGCTACTGCGATCCGTACTTCAAGATCTCCCCGGACGGCGCGAACTACGGCGATCCGGGCGCACCCGGCGTGCGCGCGCAGGCGGCCGGCGGCAAGCACTACGAGCACGCGCAGACGATCACCCTGTTCCCGGGCGCCGCACCGGAGAGGCCGCGCATCCTGATGGTCGGCCAGATCTACGTCGACGCGAAGGGGAAACCGTTGCCCGGCAACGGAAAGACGCTGCTCGCCAACGACAACCTTGGCGAGGGTGAGTGGTACGAGGTGCCGGCACCGGTGCACGTGGCCAACCCGATCAACGACTGGTGCCCGAACTACAGCTCCACGCTGCTGCCGGTGAACGGCGGCAACGACGTGCTGCAGATCGCCGCCGACTACGACAACGGCACCTGCCGCGCCTATTTCGCGACGGGCCCGTCCCGCTAGCCGAAAATCGCGTAGCGTCTGATCCGCCCCGAGCGGAGGAGGCGCCATGGCCGAGTGGACCGCCGAGGACATACCCGACCAGCGCGGCCGCACGGTCGTGGTCACCGGTGCGAACAGCGGGCTCGGCGCGCAGGCCTCCAGGATGCTCGCCGCGGCCGGCGCCACGGTGATCATGGCGTGCCGCGATCCGGAGAAGGCGCGAGATGTGGCCGACGGTGAGGTCCGCCGGCTCGATCTGGCCGACCTGTCCTCGGTGCGGGCGTTCGCCGACGGCCTGGACGAGGTCGACGTGCTGATCAACAACGCCGGCGTGATGGCCGTGCCGAAAGCCACCACGGCCGACGGCTTCGAGCGGCACATCGGCGTCAACCACCTCGGCCCGTTCACCCTGACCGGCCTGCTGATCGATCGCGTGCGCGACCGCGTGGTCACCGTGTCCAGCGGCCTGCACGTGCTCGGCCGCATCCACGACGACCTGAACTGGGAGCGCCGCCGCTACCAGCGCTGGCTGGCCTACGCCCAGTCGAAGCTGGCCAACCTGCTGTTCGCCTACGAGCTGCAGCGCCGCCTGTCCTCGGCCGGGCGGAGCACGATCTCGGTGGCCGCGCACCCCGGTGTCTCCGCGACCGAGGGCCAGCGCCGGGACACCTCGCTGCAGGGCAAGATCCTGGCCGGCGGACGGGCGCAGGCACCGGAGATGGGCGCGCTGCCGATCGTGTACGCCGCCACCGCGCCCGGCGTGGACGGCGGCAGCTACATCGGACCGGACGGGTTCGCCCAGCGCAACGGCTATCCGACCGTGGTCCGCTCCAGCCGCCGGTCGCGCGACACGGCGCTCGCCGCCGAGCTGTGGGCGCGCTCGGAACGGCTGACCGGCCTCACCTACCCGCTCTGACCGGCGAACAACGCGGAGAAGAACAGCCCCAGCGAGCGCTCCACCTCCGGGCGCACCGCCGCCGGGTCGTCCGCACTGGCCACGATCAGCCCGGCCTCGGTGACCGTGCTGAGCACCAGCTGCGCGAGCACGTCGACCCGTTGGCGCGCAACGAGATTCTCGTCCATCGCGCGCCGCAGGATGTCCGCGATGAGCCCGAGGCCGTGGTCGGCCTGCAGGGCCCGCCACTCCTTCCAGCCGAGCACGGTCGGCGCGTCGGTGAGCGCGAGCCGGCGCACCTCGGGACGGCCGCAGATGTCCAGATACGCCGACAGCGCGGCGAGTGTCACGGTGGCGATGTCGGGTGCGCCGGCGACCAGCTCGCGCAGCTCGGCGGTGATCTCGGCCTCCAGCTGTTCGACCACGGCGCGGAACAGCTTCTGCTTGTCGTCGAAGTGGTGGTACAGCGCTCCCCTGGTCACCCCGGCCGCCTTCACGATCTCGTCGGCCGGCACGTCGGCGTACCCCCGCGCGGCGAACAGCTCGCGCGCGGCGGCGATCAACGCCGCCTTCGTCGCGGCGGAACGGTCCTGCTGAGTTCGACGCACGCCGGCAAGTTTCGCACTCGGCTACCGCCGCGGGCGCGGCGTGATCCGAACGCGGTGCCGCACCAGCAGCGGCCACACGCGCGGGCGCACCAGGACGGCGAGCACGACCGGCAGCGGATCGCAGTAGTTCTCCCGCTCGACCAGCGGCTCGCCGTCCAGCGTCATCCGGTCGACCGCCCGCACCGCGACCGGCCGGCCACCGAGGTGCCCACGCAGCGTGAACTCCACGAACGCGAAGCCGTCCGCGACCGCCCACCGCTCGATCTCCGCCGTGAGATCGGGGATCAGCGCGAAGAGCTTGCCGACCGTGCGAAGACCGCGCTCGCCCCGCGCGGCGTGGAACAGCGGCTGGACGTATCGGGTGTGCTCGCCGGCCATCGTGGCGGCATGGCCGGCGAGGCACCGCTCGGCGTCGCCGGTCGCCCACGCGACCGCCCATCTGGCCAGGTACCGCTCTTCCGGCGCGGCGGACGCCGGCGACGGTGGACGCACGGCGGTCACACCCGGCGGCCCGCGCGGGCGAACTCGGCGACCAACTCGGCCACCCGCTCCGGCTGGTCCTCCGGGGTCAACGTGTACGAGTCCTCGATCTCCTCGATCCGCGCGTCCGGCAGCACCTCGGCGAGCCGGTGCGCCAGCTCGATCGGGAACACCACGTCCTCGCGCGCCCACGCCAACAACACCGGCTTGTCGAACTCGCCGAGCCGCGCCGCCGCCGCGAGCGTGTGCCTGCGGTGCACGGACTTGAGGAACCGCTTGGTGTCCCGCCGCACGCCCTTGTCCTGGGAGAGCGAACGCCCGTAGGACGCGGCGATGTCGTGCTCGATCGGCCGCTTCACCAGACCGAGCCGGCGCAGCAGGAAGCCGTACAGCCGCCTCGGGCGGACCACGGCGGCGAGCACCCCCGCCGTGCCGGGGAGCGTGGCCAGCTTCGGCAGGTCGAGCACGCCGAACATGGGCGGCAGCATCCGCTCGAAGGCGTCCGACGGGGTGAGCACGACCCGGCCGATCCGCTCCGCGTTGTTCACCATCGCGATCTGGGTGAGCGCGCCGCCGGTGTCGTTGGCCACGACCGTCACGTCGGTCAGGTCCAGCGCGGCGAGCACGTCGTCGATCATCTTCGCGACGCCGTGCATGGTCATGTCGGCGTGCTCGGCCATCGGCAGCGAGTGCGAGCCGAGCGGCCAATCCGGTGCGATGCAACGGAATCCGGCGTCCGCGACGTGCGGCACGACCTTGCGCCACAGGTTCGCGTTGACCAGCAGGCCGTGCACGAACAGCACCGGCGGCCCTTCGCCGCGCTCCCAGTACCTGATCTGTCCACTGTGGATCGAGACGGTTCGCTCGGTGCCGAGTCCGGCGCTGTGTGTCATACGGACAGAGTTACATACATTCAGTCTGTATGTAAAGAGATCCACACAAAGACCGATGTACCGACGGTCTACGGTTGGCACAGGCATGAGAAGGAAGGACGCCGATGAAGGGGATCGTGCTCGCCGGGGGTAGCGGCACCAGGCTGCACCCGATCACCCAGGCGGTGTCCAAACAACTGCTGCCGATCTACGACAAGCCGATGATCTACTACCCGATCTCGGTACTCATGCTGGCCGGGATCAGGGAGATCCTGATCATCTCCACCCCGACCGACCTGCCCAACTTCCGCCGGCTGTTCGGCGACGGCTCACAGTTCGGCGTCCATTTCGACTACGCCGAGCAGGCCGCGCCCAACGGGCTCGCCGAGGCGTTCGTCATCGGTGCGCCGTTCGTCGGCGACGACGAGGTGGCGCTGGTACTCGGCGACAACATCTTCTACGGCCAGGGTTTCTCCAACGTGCTCCAGGAGCAGGCGGCCGGCCTGGACGGCGCGGTGCTGTTCGGGTACCCGGTCAAGGACCCGCAGCGCTACGGCGTCGGCGAGGTGGACGACAACGGCACGCTGCTGTCCATCGAGGAGAAGCCGGCCGTGCCGCGCTCCAACCGGGCGATCACCGGGCTGTACTTCTACGACAACGAGGTGCTGGAGATCGCGCGCGGGCTCAGCCCGTCGGCCCGAGGCGAGCTGGAGATCACCGACGTCAACCTGGCCTACCTGCGCCAGGGCCGCGCGCGGCTGATCGACCTCGGCCGGGGGTTCGCCTGGCTGGACACCGGCACGCACGACTCGCTGCTGGAGGCGGGCGAGTTCGTGCAGGTACTCGAACACCGCACCGGCGTGCGCATCGCGTGCCTGGAGGAGGTCGCGTTGCGCATGCGCTACATCGACCCCGACCAGTGCTACCTGCTCGGCAGCAAGCTGACCAAGTCCGGCTACGGCGACTACGTCATGCAGGTGGCCAAGGCGGCGGGCGCCACGGCCTGATCGCACCGAGCGGCAGCCACGTTAACGGGTTCAGCGGGCTCAACCCGTTCGGCTTGCTAACGGGTTCAGCGGGCTCAACCCGTTCGGCTTGCTATGGATCACACAGTGAGCACCGTCTTGGTGCCGCCGTCCAGGTAGTGCTCGCGCAGCAGGCGCGGCGCCTCGTCGAGGGTGCCGTGCACGGTGATCACGCGTTCCGGCCGCAGCCGCCCGTCGGCCATCAGCTCCAGCACCGACGGGATCACCGCGCGGGCGTGCGTGCGCCCGACGTGCAGGGTGGCGTTGCGCGCGAAGAGTTGGACGGCGGGGATCCGCAGCGCGTGCTCGAGGCCGCCGGCACTGCTGCAGATCCCGTCCGGCGCGGTGGCCCGCAGCGACGGCCACAGGCCCTTCGGCATGGTCACCGACACCACCAGGCTGGCGGGTGGTAGCCGGCGGAGTTCCTTGGGGCGCAACGGGTTCATGCCCAACCGTTCGGCGTGCGAACGAACGTGCGCGCGGGCGTCCACCAGATGCACGGTGCGCGCGCCGAGGGCCAACGCGATCATTCCCGCGTACAGCGGCACGCTCGGGCTGTAGATCATCGAGCGGTCCAGCGCGGCGATCACCAGCACCTCGGCGGCCGGGTCCCGGCGCAGCAGGCCGGGCAGGTGCGGGCCGACGTGCCGGTACGCGTCGCTGATCGTGTCCGCCACGCTGGCCGCCGCGACCGGGTCCACCCCGTGCGGCAGCGGCACCAGCATCGCGTCGGCGAACGGCACGGCGACCAGGTCGGCGTAGGTGCCGCCCCGGTGTCCGGTGGTCACGCCGAACCCGTACGACGAGAACGGCGGCACGGCGAGGCAGTTGCCGGTATGCCGGTGCAGGCAGGCGAAGCACGCGCCGCAGTTGATCTGGAACGGCACCACCACGCGATCGCCCGGCCGCACGTCGGCCACCCGCTCACCGACCTCCACCACCTCGGCCACGCACTCGTGCCCCAGGTGCAGCGGCATCGGGAACGGCATGGCGCCGAGCGCGAGCGCGCGGTCCAGGTCGCAGGTGGCCATGGCGATCGGGCGCACGACCGCGCCGAGCGGGCCCGGTGGAGGCGGCGCCGGCACGTCCCGCCAGTGCAGGCGCGCGCCCGGGGTGAGCCGCAGGGAGCGCATCTTTTCCCTGGTCGGGTGCCGGCGCTCGCGGACCGCGTCGCGCACCTCGTCGGTGAGCCGCGACAGCCGCGCGCCGGCGTCGCGTTCCAGCGCCAGCCGTCCCGCCGCCATCGCGCCCGGGGTCAGTAGGCCGGCCGCCTGGCGCACGATTCCGCGCGGTCTGTGCCGAATGCGCATGCGTGTCCTCCTGTCATCGATCACCAAGGATGCCCCGAACGGGTTAGTGCTCACATCCGATCAGGTGCGGCCTCGGCGCTACGCATTCCGACGTACGACGGTGAATATCACCCGGAAGTGCCACTATGGTCGACAAGCACGGAGGTGCTCTGATGCGCAAACCCTTAGCCATCGCGCTCGTGGCGAGCGCGGGTGTGGTTTCCCTGCTGACCGTGTCGACGACGAGCGCGAGCGCGGATCCGGCGAC
This sequence comes from Herbihabitans rhizosphaerae, assembly GCF_004216555.1. Taxonomy (GTDB): domain Bacteria; phylum Actinomycetota; class Actinomycetes; order Mycobacteriales; family Pseudonocardiaceae; genus Herbihabitans; species Herbihabitans rhizosphaerae. The sequence goes on from NZ_SGWQ01000003.1 coordinate 43,608, forward strand.
CGTGCCGGTCGGCGACCGGCCCACCGCGGTGGACGTGGCCGCCGACGGCAAGGCGTACGTGGTGAACACGGCCGCCGGATCGGTCTCGGTGATCAAGGGGACCTCGGTGACGGCGACTGTGCCGGTGGGCAAGGGTCCGTCCGACGTCGTGGTGAACGACACGACGAACCGGGTGTACGTGACCAACGCCGACGACGGCACGGTGTCGGTGATCGACGGCGCCTCCGACACGGTGAAGACCACGATCACAGTCGGTCCCCGGCCGGCGGCGGTCGACGCGGACGAGAAGACCAATCTGGTGTACGTCGGCAGCGCCCAGGACGGATCGGTGTCGGTCGTGGACGGCAACACCGACGCGCTGCGGGTGACCGTGCCGGGTAGTGGCCAGGGTGTCGCGGGCGCGGCGGTCAACTCCGACACGCTGCGGGTGTATTTCAGCAATATCTACGCCGACCGGCTGGAGGTGTTCGACGGCAAGGCGTTCGTCGGCACCACGGTGGCCGGCAAGGCGCCGGCCGGGATCGCGGTGCACCGCGCGACGAACTCGGTGTGGGTGGCGAACTCCGCGATCCACCACATGACGATCCTCGACGGCGCGACCGGCCAGGAGAAGGGACGGGTGCTGCTGCGCAGTGCCGGCTCGTCGGTCGTGGTGCACGAGGAGAGCAACACGATCTACACCAACGGCGGGCCGAACGGCGTGGTGGAGATCGACGGCGCCTCGGGCAAGATCGTCAACGAGTTCCCGCTGGGCATCAACCCCGGCGAGGTGGCCGTCGACTCCGGCAAGACCACGGTCTACGCGACCGACCCGCTACACGACCGCGTCTACCTGATCCCCCGCCCGTAACTTCGCGAGTCCCGCGCTGTGCACCGGTGAGTCCCGCGCCCTGCACCCGCGAGTCCCGCGCTGTGCACCGGTGAGTCCCGCGTTCAGGTAGACACGCGTGTCTGCGCCAGCGCGGAACTCACCGTGCTGGAGCGCGGGACTCGCGAAGTGGGGGTACGGCGATCAGGCGGTGCGGAGCGCTTGGGACAGGGCCACGAGTTCGCCGACGTCGGCGTCCAGCCCGTCGCCGGAGGGCATCGCCACGGGCATCGCCTTGGACGGCGTGGCGGGCCCGGACTCGTGTGCTCGCAAGGCATCGGTGAGCCGGCGGGCCAGATCAGCCGGTGTGTCCGATGTGGACGGTGGGTCGTCCAGTGCGGCCAGGTACGGGCTCACTCGGACCAACCCGTCCCGGCATTCGATCACGCGCCGGTAGTACCGCCGGTGCACCCCGCGCAGGCTCAGCCGATCGCGCACGGGCCCGCTCGGCACGCGGTGCAGCGCGTCCTCGGGGAACCGCGCGTGCAGGACCGTCCACAGTGGATGGAGCAGCCGGTGATCGCGCCGGTGCCGCCGCCAGATGCGGAACGAGGCGAGCCGGGTCGCCGCAGCCGGGTAGATCACGCCGATCAGGAACACCGTGATCCCCAGCAGCAGGAACAGAATGCTCGGCAGCACGAGCCAGCGCGGCGCCGGCGTGCCGAGCAGCCGCAGCACGTTGGACAGCACGAAGATCGCCCCGGCGGCCACGATGCCGACCAGCCCGATCGACGCCAGGCCAAGCCCCCGGCGCAAGCGCGGCTCGGCCCCGCGCGCGTACCGGCGAGTCCACACCAGCGCCCTGGCGAACGCGTACAGCAGATAGGAGTTCGCGCTGATGTAGAACAGGCCGACGGTCCATTCGCCGACCGGCCCCTTGCCGGGCGTCGACGGAACGGCGGCCGCCGCGTCACGCATTCCGGCAGGAATGGTGGCGTTGCCGATCGTCATTCCCACGAGTGCGATCGCGAGCGGCACGATTTCGCGCACGAATCGCGATTTTCCGTTCTCCACGTCGAGCGCGGAGAACAGGAAGAAGCACACCAGGCTGAACGCGGCGAAAAGCAGGAAGACGTGCTGTACGTATCGCGCGGTCATCGGCTCGACGCCGAGGTAGATCACGCCGCGACTGGCGGTGACGCCGAACGGATAGGCGATCGCCCAGCCCGCGATAAGCGCGGTCACCGCCCACAGCCGCACATTTCGGGGCGACCGCGCGAGCAGGTGCAGCATCCACAGCAGCGAGACGATCGAGACGATTCCGTGCGCGATGTCACCGGCGGTGAAGGTCACAGCCAACCCAGCCTGTTGTTCAGCGCGGAACCCATTTTCTCGGCCTCCTCGCCGGGCGACGATTTCGGCGCGACGGAATCGAGTACGGACGCCCATTCCAGAATGATCGTGGCCACCGTCTCGGCCTCGCGCTCCTGCTTGGAGTCGTAGCTCGTGCGGCGCAGCGCGCGGCGCACCGCGTCCGGCTCGAGATCGGGGTACAGCTCGCCGAGCAGCGCGTCGTCCTGCTCGTCACTGCTGTGACCAGCGAGAATGTGGCCCAGCTCGTGCAGGATGATGTGGTTCTGGTGCGCCGTACTGGTCTCCTGCTGGTACAGGATGTAGTCGGCGGTGTCGGTGCTGATCCACGCGCCGAACGGTCCGGGGACGGGAATGGGGTGCGGCACGAGGCGAACGGGTTTGCCGCGTTTCTCACCCACGCGGCGACACAACACCGCCACATCGAGCGGCGGGCGGATATCCAGTTCGTTGAGCAGGCGGCGACACGTCCGGCGCAGGTCCCGTTCCCTCACGTCTCCTCCCAAGCGACGATGCCGAGAGTCGCAGGATCACATCACTACGGAAAGCGATTCGGCCAAGATCACTCGTTTGGCCCATCGCCACGCTCGGCGCGCTCCAACCTGTGCACGACTTCGAGCAACTCCATGACCTGGCGCCGCCCGTCCGGCGAAAGCTCACCAGCCCGCAACGCCATCAGCTGCGCCTCGCTGCTACCAGCGATTCGCTTCAGACGCTCCCTCTCAGCCTGAAGCTCGGCAAGCTGCTCATCTACCCGGTCCGTCACCTCGTCGTCGAAGAAATACGAGACCGGTACCCCGAAGAACCCCGCCAACGCCTGCAAGTGCCGAAACGTCGGGTTGTCCTTCTTGGCCTTTCGCAATGCCCAGACATAGCTCTGCGAGATCGTGACCCCCGTCGCGGTGATCGCAGCAGCCACCTGTTCGTAGCTGTACTCCTCTCCATCCGGGCGCGCCGTCGTCCGGAACAGGTGATCCAACTTGTCCGCCAGGCTGCGAGCAGGCCCTGGCACATGGTCGTCCATCAAGGCCTCCCCACCACTGACCCTAGCGACACGGTCCACCAATAAGTACGGCCGAACGGGTGACGCCATTTTTCTGGGTTGATGCCGCAACGGTGATCACCATATGCTCCAGTGTCGAGAGGTTCAACCGGTAACGCTCCACAGTCGAACCGCCCTGGGGAGGGCCCGCGATGCTGCATGCCGCCGCGGACGGGGCACAACACGATGGCGCGCACCAACACCACGTGACGTGTACCGCGTGCGGCCAGCCGATGGGATATCGCACCAGGGACAAGCTGACCGGGCTGCTGGACAGATGGTCGTGGGACGAGGCCGCCTCCGACGTGCTGGACAAGACCGCCGACCAGCCGTCGGTGCTCCTGCTGCTCGACCTCGACCGGTTCAAACAGATCAACGACGTGCACGGGCACCTGGTCGGCGACGACGTGCTGCGCGCGGTCGCCGCGGTGATCAGGGACGTGGTGCGGCAGGTCGATGTGGTCGGCCGGTACGGCGGGCACGGCGGCGACGAGTTTCTCCTGCTGCTGCCGGCCACCGACCGCACTCGCGGCGAGAAGGTCGCGCACCGGATCCTCGCCTGCGCGCAGGCCGCGGCCGTGTCGACCAGGTCGGTGGACGGCCGGCCGCTGGTCGTGGAGGGCCTCAGCGCGTCGGTCGGCGGTGCGGTCCGGCCGCCCGGTCGCACCGACGACCTGGTGCAACTCGTCCGGGAGGCGGACGGCGCGCTGATGCACGCCAAGCGGACCGGGCGCAGCCGGGTCGCGTTCGCCATGCCGGACAACGGCGTGATCCACCTGAACCGGCGCGCGTCCACCGCCGTCGCGCCCGAGCCCGTCACCAGCACCGCGATCAACCCTGGCGACGACCGCTATCTGGTGCACGCCCGCGACCTGGTGAAGATCCTGCGCGGGGCGTGGGTGCCCGAGGTGCTCGCCGCGCTGAGCCAGGGCCCGCTGCCCTACACCGATCTGCTGAACACCCTGCGCTGGGCGACCGTGCACGACGGCGGCGGCGACGCCGAGATCACCGATTCCGCGCTGCGCCAGGTGTTGCGGGACATGCGGTTCGACGAGCTGATCGCCAGCGACGACAGCGAGTACCCCTATCTCGGCGTCTATCACCTGACGCCCACCGCCGTTCGGCTGGCCGACGCGCTGGTGCCCGCCGTCGAGTGGGCCGCCGACCGCGCCGAGTCGATCGCGTCGGTTCAGGACCGCCGGTCGAGCTGAGGGGTCACGG
>NZ_SGWQ01000003.1:48145-736838 GCF_004216555.1 Herbihabitans rhizosphaerae
ACGGCGGCGAAGCCGCTCGTCGGGAAGAAAAGCGTTGGCCCACAAGGATTCTTGGAGTCCCGAACGGCCACCGCCGCCCCGGCGAACGCCACCTCGACGCAGGAGTCACCCTCGTCGGCCCCGCTCAGGCTGCTCTTGCGCCAAGCCAATCCCGACGTGTCCACGATCAGCTCGAACGCTGGTCGAGCTGAGGGGTCACGGCGGCGAAGCCGCTCGTCGGGAAGAAAAGCGTTGGCCCACAAGGATTCTTGGAGTCCCGAACGGCCACCGCCGCCCCGGCGAACGCCACCTCGACACAGGACACCTGCTCGTCGGCTCCGCTTCGGCTGCTCTTGCGCCATGCCAATCCCGACGTGTCCACGGTGGGCAAGAGTGGTCGCCTCCTCGTCACGGGCCATAGAGATCACCGGCCAAGCGCTCGATCAGCTCGACCGACTCGTTTGGGGCAAGTGCCTCGCACGAGACGTGCTCAAAGAGGAGTCTAGCGCCTTCCAGCGCTCCTTCTTTGTCCTCGCGTTTGGCGCCGTTGACGAAGGGCACGAACAACATCCCCGGGTAGTCGGGATACGGAAAGGTCAGGAGGGCGAACTCCGCACGCATGCCGCCATGCGCGCCGCGCGCCAGGGGAATCACCTGCACGGTGACCGTGGGCAGCGCCGCCAGCTCAGCAATGAGGCGAAGCTGCGCACCCATAACCTCACGCCCGCCAACGGGAGTGTGCAACGCCGACTCCGCCATGATCACGTGGGCCTGTAGCGGGCGCTCGACGCTCATGAGTCTGTCCTTGCGGTTCAGACGACTGAGCGTCACCCGATTGATCTTGTCCATTCCCCATGGCGGGAAGACGCGAGCGAACAACGCACGCATGTAGTGCTCGGTCTGCAGCAGGCCAGGCACATGCAGCAGGGTCAGCTCTCGCGCGAGATCCGCCTCCTCCTCTGCGTCGGCGTAATCGAATCCTTCCCCGGCCTTGAGATTCCTGACCGCGCGGACCTCGTCGAGCAACCCTTCCGGGCGGCAGTCGTACAGATCCATCATCGAGCGCACGACATTGACGTTCGGCTTCGTCTCACCGGTCTCCCAGCGCTGCAGCGCGCTGCCGCTCATGTCGAAGTACTTGCCTGCCCGCTCTAGGGTGAAGCCGGCGGCCTCACGCATCTCACGAAATTTCCGGCCCAGCCGTCGCGCACGGAAGGGCACCGGTCCGTCTCCGCTCATGGAACTCCCTCAGTCACACGAAGTAGCCGAATACTTGCATGTGGGTGATCCTGAACGTGAATCCCGATCGGGGGGTTACGCCGACTCGCGGCGGGGTCGCGTGTTGCGCACGGTGTCCGCGTCGATCACCACGCGCGCGACGTCCGGCCGGCTCGGCACCTCGTACATCACGCCGTGCAGTACCTCCTCCATGATCGAGCGCAGCCCGCGCGCTCCGGTGCCGCGCAGCAGCGCCAGTTCGGCCACCGCGACGACCGCCCCCTCGGTCAGCACCAGCTCGACGCCGTCCATGGCGAGCAGCGCGCGGTACTGCTTCACCAGCGCATCGCGCGGCTGGGTGAGGATGCTGGTCAGCGCGGCCACGTCGAGCGGCTCGACGGTGGTGACCACGGGCAGCCGGCCGACGAACTCGGGAATCAGCCCATATGCCACCAAGTCCTCCGGCCGCACGTCGGCCAACCTGGGGATTCGCGACCGGGTGTGCTCCCCGAATCCGATCGAGCGCACCCCGGACCGCCGCTCCACGATCCCGTCCAGACCGGCGAACGCGCCGGCCACGATGAACAGCACGTTCGTCGTGTCGACCTGGACGAACTCCTGGTGCGGGTGCTTGCGCCCACCCTGTGGCGGCACATTCACCACGCCGCCCTCGACGATCTTCAACAGCGCCTGCTGCACGCCCTCGCCGGACACGTCGCGGGTGATCGACGGGTTCTCCGCCTTGCGCGCGATCTTGTCCACCTCGTCGATGTACACGATTCCGCGCTCCGCCTTGGCCACGTCGTAGTCGGCCGCCTGGAGCAGTGCGACCAGGATGTTCTCCACGTCCTCGCCCACGTAGCCGGCTTCGGTCAGCGCGGTGGCGTCGGCGATCGCGAACGGCACGTCGAGCAGCTTCGCCAGCGTCCGCGCGAGGTGGGTCTTGCCGCAGCCGGTCGGGCCGAGCAGCAGCACGTTGGACTTGGCGACCTCCACGTCGTGATCATCGGAAACCGTTGACAGCAAACGCTTGTAGTGGTTGTACACGGCCACCGACAGCGCCCGCTTCGCGTCGTGCTGACCGACCACGTACCGGTCGAGGAACTCGTGGATCTCGCGCGGCCTCGGCAGTTCCGCCGGACCGTCCACAGTGGACACCGGGACGTCGTCGGTGATCAGCTCGGTGCTGGCCGCGACACACTCGTCGCAGATACTCACGCCGAGCGGGCCGGCGATCAGCCGGCGCACCTGCTTGTTCCCCTTGCCGCAGAACGAGCACTTCACGGCCGCACCACGAGCGATCGCAGCCGCCAGGTGCCCGGATCGGGGAGCCGCTCCGGCTCGCCGGCCAGCGTCATGTCCGGGAATCGGCGCAGCAGGACGCCGAGCGCCACCTCGGTCTGCACCCGTGCCGGGGCCGCGCCGAGGCAGAAGTGCGGCCCGTGGGAGTAGCCGAGATGCCCCGACGCGGGTTCACGGCGCAGATCGAGCACATCGGGATCGGTGAACGCGCGCGGGTCGCGGTTGGCCGCCGCGATCGACGCGGTGATCGGTTCTCCTTGGCGCACAAGGGTTCCGTGCAGGTCGACGTCCTCGCGGGCGTAGCGCGGCACGGTCAGCAGGGTCGGGCCGGTCCAGCGGGTCAGCTCCTCGACCGCGCGCGGCATCAGCTCCGGCTCGGCGCGCAGCAGCTCGGCCAGCGACGGCTGGGCGAGCAGTTCGGCGAGGGCGTTGGCGATCAGGTTGGTCGGCGTCTGCCCGGCCAGCACCAGGTGCCACACCAGGGTCACCAGTTCGGCGTCGGTGAGCCGGTCGCCGTCCTGCGCCGTGATCAGGTCGGACAGCAGGTCGTCGCGCGGTTGCTCGCGACGGCGGGCCACGACCTCCTTCGCGCCGGCGATGATGCCGGGGATGGCGTCGGCGAACGCCCCGCCGCGCCGGGCGGCCACGATCGCGCCGTACTCGTGCCACCGAGGGCGGTCGGCCTCCTCGACGCCGACCAGTTCGCAGATGACCTCCATCGGCAGCGGGCCGGTGAAGTGATCCATCAGGTCGACCTCGCCATTCAGATCGTCGGCCAGACGGTCCACGATCGGCTCGATCCTCGGGCGGAACTCGGCCGCGCGGCGGGTGGTGAACGCGGGTGACACCAGGCCGCGCAGCCTCGCGTGCTCCTGGCCGCCTCGCTCGGTCATGGTGCGGATGTAGGGCTGACAGTCCTCCGGCACGTCGCGCAGCTGGAAGCTCTCCGCCCGGATCTCGAAGCGGGCGTCGCTCAGCATCGCCTTGACGTCGGCATACCTGGTCACCATCCACATCGGCCCGAAGCCCGGTCCACCGATCCGAGCCAGCGGCGCGCGCTCCCGCAGGCGCCCGTACGCGGTGAACGGGTCACGAAGAACCTCCGGGTCGGTCAGCTCGATCTCCTGCACGGTCATATGATCGCCCCATTCAGATGTTGAAGTCAGATGATGAGAACATCTGACGTTGACGGTATCGTCATCCCGAACCCAGCCGCAACGAGGCGCGAGGACTCCCCCGATGGCCAGGCTCACCAGGTCGCAGACGCAGGAGCGCAACCGCACGAAGGTGCTCGAGGCCGCGAAGGAGGAGTTCGCCGAGCGCGGATTCCGGGAAGCCAAGATCGACACCATCGCCGAGCGGGCCGAGCTGACCCGCGGCGCGGTGTACTCCAACTTCCCCGGCAAACGCGCGCTCTACTTCGCCGTACTCGCCGACCTCGCCAAGCGCGCTCCCCTTGCCTCGCAACGGGAAACGCGCCTCACCCCACGCGAGGCGCTGGGCGCGTTCGCCCGCGCCTGGGTGGCCCGGCTGCCGCTGACCACCGACGATCCGATGGCCCCCGAGCGGCTCGGCGTCGACCTGCTCCCCGAGGTGCTCGCCGACGAGCGGGTCCGGCGCCCGTTCGGTCAGCTCACCAAGCTCTCGGCACTGCTGCTCGGGCTCGCCCTGGAAGGCCTGCACCCCAGGCGCACCCGCGCCGGCCGCCAGGTGCGGGTCGCCGAGGCCGTGCTGACCACGCTGCACGGCACCAGCCAGCTCGCCGCCGCCGCGCCCGGATTCATCGAGCCGTTCAACGTGATCGGCGCCTGCGAGCAGCTCGCCAGCCTGGAGGTCGAGGACGTCTGGCAGCCGCCACACCTGCCGTACGTGCCGCAGGCCCGGCCCGCCGACCGCGCGTGGACCCCACCGTCCACTGTGGACATCATGACCGGCGATCCGGTCCGGCTGGCCGACGACGGCGTGATCGCGGTGCTCGGCATGCACCGGCTGTCCGCCGCCGAGGAGGCGGTGCGGGCGGCGCCGGACCTCCCGCTCACCATGATCATGGTCACCAGCACGCCGGCCGAGCTGGCCCCGCTGGCCCGGCTGGTGCTCGCCGAGCTGCGCGCCTGTCTGTTCCTCGCGTTCCCCACCTCCGCGCTGCCCATGCTGCGGATGGTGTCCGACGAGACCGGCGCGCTCGCCGCGGCGGCCGGCGTGCCGGCGGTGAGCGACGCGACCGAGGTCGCCGTCCGGGTCGTCAACGGCAAGATCGTCGCGCGCGCGGAGGGCTTCGGCGCCTGCCACGCCGCCGCCAGTGCTCGCTGACCCTGCGAAGATGGGGGCGATGAGCACAGACACGAGACGGCGATCGCGGCGGCAGACCACCAGGCTGTGGCGGGTGCCGGTGCGCCGGGTGCACCACGTCACGCCGCGAATGGTGCGGATCACCCTCGGATCCGACGAGCTGGTCGACTTCGTCCACGACGGCACCGACCAGAACGTGATGCTGTACTTCTACGACGACGCCGTCGAGCTGCCCGAGCCGCTGACCCTGGAGAGCGCGCGCGGCATGTGGTCGCGGGTGCGCCCGACGATCCGCAGCTACACGATCGCCCGGCACGACCCGGACGCCAACGAGATCGACATCGACTTCGTGCTGCACGGCGACGGTGGACACGGCGGGCCGGCGTCGGCCTGGGCGGCGGCCGCGAAACCGGGCGATCAGCTGATCTTCGTGGGCCCGTCGCCGGCGTACCGGCCCGATCCGGACGCCGATCTGTACCTGCTCGCCGGTGACGAGACCGCGCTCCCGGCGATCGGCGTCACCCTGCGCGGGCTGCCGGCCGGCGCGCGGGCCCGGGTGTTCGTCGAGGTGGACAACGCCGCCGACGAACTGCCGCTGCCGACCGACGCCGACGCGGAGATCACCTGGCTGCACCGCGACGGCGTGCCGCCTCAGGACAGCGAGCTGCTGGTGAACGCGATCACCGCGGCGACGCTGGACGGCGTGGTCGACGCGTGGATCGGCGCCGAGCGCGCGCCCGTGCTGGCCGTGCGCCGGCACCTGCTCGACGAGCGCCGGCTGGATCGGAAGCATGTGCGGGCGACCACGTACTGGCGCGCCGGACAGGAGGGAACCTAACCGCGACGTGAGTCGTTTTCCCTGCTGAGAGACTTTTCCCACCACGGAGGCACCACCGGTGCACAGCCATGTCAACGGTTTGAAGACAGCGCTCCTGCTCGGCGGCATGAGCGCGCTGATCATATTGATCAGCTCCCTCTTCGGACGTACGGCGTTGATCATCGGCGTGGTGCTGGCTCTCGGGATGAACGCCTACGCGTACTTCAACTCCGACAAGCTGGCGCTGCGTGCGATGCGCGCGCGTCCGGTGTCGCAAGCCGAGCAGCCCGCGATGTTCCGGATCGTCGCCGAGCTCGCCCGCGCGGCACGCCAGCCGGTGCCGCGCCTGTATGTCAGCCCGACGCAGGCGCCCAACGCGTTCGCCACCGGGCGCAACCCGCGCAACGCGGCGGTCTGCTGCACGGAGGGCATCCTCGAACTGCTCGACGAGCGGGAGCTGCGCGCCGTGCTCGGGCACGAGCTGTCACACGTGTACAACCGCGACATTCTCATTTCATGCGTGGCCGGCGCGCTGGCGTCGGTGGTCAGCTTCGTGGCCAACATCGCGATGTTCACCGGATTGTTCGGCGGCGACGACGAGGACCGGCCGAACCCGATCTTCGCGATCCTGATCGCCATTCTCGGCCCGGTCGCGGCCGGCATCGTGCAGATGGCGGTCAGCCGGTCGCGCGAGTACCAGGCCGACGCGTCCGGCGCGGAGCTGACCGGCGACCCGCTGGCCCTGGCCTCCGCGCTGCGCAAGCTGGAGGCGGGCACCCGCGCCGCGCCGCTCGCGCCGGAGCCGAAGCTGGTGTCCCAGTCCCACCTGATGATCGCGAACCCGTTCCGGCCCGGCGAGCAGATGTCCAAGCTGTTCTCCACGCACCCGCCGATCGAGGACCGGATCCGCCGGCTGGAGGAGATGGCCCGCCGGCACTGAGGGGCGAGATCCACTGTGTCACCAACGCCGAACGCGATCTCGCCGGTGTCACGCCGTGGTGGAGTTGACCAGATTTCGTTGCAGCAGAACGGTGTCCAGCCATCGGCCGTGTTTGAAGCCGACGTCGCGCAGCCGCCCGGCGTCGGCGAATCCGTGCTTGCGGTGCAACGCCAGCGAGGCGTCGTCGCCGGTATCCGCGACCACCGCGATGAGCTGGCGCACGCCCGCGTCGACGGCCCGATCGACCAGCGCGTCCAACAGCGTGCCGCCGAGGCCGCGCCCGCGGGCCCAGCCGGCGAGGTAGATCGACGTCTCGGCGGTGTGCCGGTAGGCGGGCCGCGTTTTCCACGGTGCGCAGTACGCGTAGCCGGCGATCCGCCCGTCCTGCTCGGCGACCAGGAACGGCAACCCGGCACCGGTGAATGCGCGGAAGCGGCGGCGCCACTCGTCGGTGTCCGGCGGGTCCAGTTCGAACGTGGCGACTCCGGCCACGACATAGCCGGCGTAGATCTCGGCGATCGCGGTCAGGTCCGGCTCGTCCGCCACCCGGACGTTCGCTATAGCAGAATCAACCACTACCATAGTGTACGTGAACCTGATCGCCCTCGGCCAGCGTGTGCAGCGTGAGCGCCACGACGCCGGATTGACGCTGAACCGGCTGGCCGAACGGTCGGGCGTGAGCGTGAGCATGCTGTCCTCGGTGGAACGGGGCGACAAGGCGCCGACCGTGATCGTGCTCGACCGGATCGCGAACGGGCTCGGGGTGTCGCTGTCCACGCTGCTGGTCGAGGACGAGCGGGTGGTTGTGCGCCGGGCGGCCGACCAGGACGTGGTCGAGGAGGCCGGCTGGCGGCGCACGATCCTGTCCCCGGTCGTGCCCGGGGTGAACTTCGAGTGGATCTCCTCCACGCTGCCGCCGGGGTGCTCGCCGGACAGTTACCCGCCGTACGCACCGGGGTCGCACGAGTTCATCTACGTGGAGTCCGGCACGGTCACCCTCACCATCGACGACGAGCGCACGGTCGAGCTGTCCGAGGGTGACTCGATCTACCTGGCCGCCGACACCACACTCCGGTACGCGAACCGCACCGACTCCCCGTGCACCTACTACGTCGCCGCGCTGATCATGCGCCCCCGCGCACGCCGGTCGCCGCACCACGCTCCGTAGCGATCGTGCACGTACTTTCGCGGGGTTAAGTACGCCAAGGTGAGCGCATGACGGGACGCGCGGCACCTCGATCATGGGCGATCACTGGACGGGTGTCACTCGATCGCGCGCGAACCGTGCCGGCGGCTAGGTTGCCATCATGGGCGCGACACCGGAGCCACCTCGGCCGCTGAGCGAGCTGGCCGCGCCGCACTGGGCAGTGCAACTCGTCCGTCCACAACGGACACCGGTGCAGTGGCGGCTGATGGCCCGCGCGGCCGTCGCACTCGGCGTCCCACTGGCACTCGGAGTGGCCACTCGCCGACTGGATCTCGGCGTCCTGGTGTCGATCGGCGCGCTCTGCGGAACGCTGGTGGCGACCACCGGCCCGTACCGCTATCGCTTGTCCCGCATGGGTTTCGCCGCCGTCCTCGGCGCGGCCGGGTTCACCGTCGGAACGTTCACCAGCGGGCACGGCTGGTGGACCAGCGCGGTCATGGTGGCGCTCGCCGCGCTGTCCGCGGTGATCTCCTCGATCGGCGCCAACGCCTCGGCGGCAGGCCTGCAACTGCTCGTGTTCGGCATCCTCGGCGGCGGCCTCGGCCCGCCGGACTACGCGCCACTGCTGTTCGCGGCCGGCGCGGCGTGGGCGGTGCTGCTGGCGATCGGCGCGTGGCCGGTGCGCGCGACCGTCCCCGAGCGGGCGGCGATCGCGCTGGTGTACGCCAACCTGGTCGACGTGCTGCGGACGATCGGCACCCGCGCGGCCGGCCCGGCGCGGCAGCGGCTCACCTCGGCCATGAACGACGCGCACGACATCCTGCTGTCCGCGCGCTCGCGGCTGGAGGGGCGGGACGCGAGCTACCGGCGGCTGTTCCTCATCCTGGCCAAGACCACGCCCGTGGTGGAGGCGACCGTCGCGCTGCTGCACGCGCGCCAGCGTCCGCCGGCCAAGGCCATCGCGGACGTGGTGGAGGTCGGCGAGGCGATCCGCACCAGCTCGCGCGCTCCCTCGGTCGAACAGGACGGCACGGCGCTTCGGCGATCACTGTCGCGTGTGGTCGCGGTGATCAACGACGAGGACGCGGCCGAGGCGCCACCGACGACGAAAACCCCTGTGCGCCAACGGTTCGACGCGTGGCTGGACTCGGTGCGCGCCGGTCCGCAGGTGTGGCGGCACGCGCTGCGGCTGGCGCTGTGCATCGCGCTCGCCGAGGTGATCAGCCGCCAGCTCGAGCTGGACCGCTCGTACTGGGTGGCGCTGACCGTGGCGATCGTGCTCAAGCCCGACTTCGGATCGGTATTCGGGCGTGCGGTGCTGCGCGCGGGCGGCACCGTGATCGGCGTGCTGCTGGGTGCCGCCGTGCTGGCGATCGCACCGGGCGGATGGGTGCTGGTCGCGCTGATGGCGGCGCTCGCCTTCGTGCTGCCGGAGGCGAAGGCGCGCAGCTACGGCCTGTTCTCGATGTTCATCACGCCGCTGGTGATCGTGCAGTTGGACCTGGCGCACGCGGGCAATCCGGCGCTGGTCACGGCACGGCTGGTGGACACGCTCGCCGGCTGCCTGATCGTGCTGGTGTTCGGGTACCTGCTGTGGCCGGGCAGCCGGGCGACTCGGCTGGACGCGCGGATCGCCGAGGTGGCCGACGGGCTCGCCGAGTACCTGCGGGTGGCGCTGCGGCCCGACCCGCGCGGCCGGTCCGCGTTGCGCAGGCGCACCTACAGCAACCTGTCCGACCTGCGGGTTCGCGCCCAGCAGTTGATCTCCGAGCCGGGTGCGCCTGGTCGGGCGGCGGCCGCGTGGTGGCCGACGATCATCGGTCTGGAGCGACTCACCGACGCGGTGACCCGGGTCGCCGTGGAGCTGACGCATGGCGCGGAACCGCCCGATCCCGCCGACGTCGACACGCTGGCCTCGGGTGTCACCGAGGTCGCCGGCGCGGTCCGCGAGGAGCGTCGTCCGCGCCGGCCGGAGTTGCCCGACGACGAGCCGGTGACCGCGATCGCCGAGGCGCTCACCGAGTTGACGGCCACCGTTCAGCGCTGATCGAGCAGTACCTCGATCCCGTCGAGGATGCGCTCCAGCCCGAACGCGCGCCGGTTCGTCGACACCGGCCGGCCCTTCACGATCTCGTCCAGCGCCGGATAGGCGACACCGGCGCGGCTCATCACGTCGGCGAGCAGCGGATCGGCTCGCACCTGCGAGTTCCACGGCTGCGATCCGGCGGCGCTGGGCGCGTAGGTGTTGCGCAGGTGCCCGCTGAGCAGTGACACGGCGTCGACCGATTCCGCGCGGGTCAGGCCGATTCCGGTGAACACCGACAGCGCCGCGACCGACCAGCCGACCTCGTTCGGCCCGACCGCTCGTTCGCCGACCGTGACCGCGGGCAGCCACGGATGCTGGTCCCAGGCCTGCCACATCAGCTCGGTCCAGCGGCGGGCCCCGCCACGCCAGCCGCCGCGCACCCGGCTGAGGTCCGGCGGTTCGCCGACGCCCAGTTCGATCATGACGGCGAGCAGTTCGGCCTTGCTCTTCACGTAGCGGTACAACGACATCTTCGTGTAGCCGAGCTTTTTCGCCACCGCCTCCATCGACACCGCGTCGACGCCGAGTTCGTCGGCGATGACGACCGCCGCCTCGGCGACGTCGGCGACTTCGAAGGCCGCCTTCGGCCCTCGGGTCGACGGCGCTCGCAGGCCCCACAGCAGCTCGAGCGTCGAATCGCTGTCCACTTCGCGTCACCCTCTTGGCAAAACTGTGTCCACGGCATACTGTGTCTCGCACACACTGTATCTCAGAGATACTGTTTCCGATACTCTACGAAGGAGATCGCCATGGGTGCCATCGCGGTTCACGAGTTCATCTCGCTCGACGGCGTGATCGAGGACCCGAGCTGGACGTTCGAATACGGGTTCGACCCCAAGATGGGCGAGACCCTCGGCGCGATCACCGGCGGCGCCAAGGCCATCCTGCTCGGCCGCCTCACGTTCGAGATGTTCGCGCCGGCGTGGAGAGACCGCACGCCGGAGGACGACCCGGGTGTGCCGTTCTTCAACGACACGGTCAAGTACGTCGTCGGTTCGCAGGCGCCGCAGGAGGAGTGGAACAACTCCAAGCACTTCGGGCCCTACGACGCCGACGCCATTCGCAAGCTCAAGGACGAGACCGACGGCACGATCTACATCAGCGGCAGCGGGCAGTTGGTTCGCGGGCTACTGCGGGACGGCCTGGTCGACGAGCTGCACCTGTTCGTGTTCCCGGTCGCACTCGGCAAGGGCGATCGCCTGTTCGACGCCGACCTGACCAAGCTCGCCCTCAACGGACACGACGTCTACGACAACGGCGTGGTCCACCTGAACTACGGTCCCGCCTGACGATCAGAGGCGACGAAGGGTTCACGGATGGACGGCCGGCTGAGCAGGCTCCTCACCCGTGCGCGCGGGCCTGCCGGTCCGGCCGCCACCGTGGACTTCGGCGCCGAATCCGGCCCGCTCGCGGAACTGGCCGAATTGCTGTCCTCCCTCAACGGGTTCGCCGTGTTCAATGCCGGCGTCCAGGTGTTCCGAGCCGGAGAAGTCGGCCTCGGCCCCGACCTCGCAACCTGGAACGCCCCCGAAACGGCGAGCCGCACCGTTCTCGGCGAGTCGCTGGCCGACTGGGCCGCCTGGCTCCTCGCTGACCGGACGTCAACGGCGCCTACGGAATCGCCACCGCCTGGCAGGACACCCACGGCCCCCTCGATCACGACGAGCGGCTGATCCCCCTGCGATTCTTCGTCCTCGGCGGCGAATACGACCTCGACAACCTGGTCGTCAAACCCGCAGCCCAATGCATGCGCATCCGCGGCCCGATCGCCCAGCAGATCCACGACCTCCCCGACGGCACTCAAATCCACCCGACCATCGACCACTGAGCAGTCCCCACGGGCGACGACAACAGGGCGATCACACAGTTGAATCGGCCGAACACTTAACGTTACAATCGCCACCCGAACGAGTAAAACGACCCGCGGCTCGGGACGGAGCGGCATGGGCGCTGGGGATGAACTACGCAAGGCAGTGCGACATCGGATCTTCTCTCTGTTCGCGGACATCGAACACATCGTGCATCGGCACGGCTACCTCAGGGTGCTGACCGGAACGATCACCATGCTCGGACTGGTCGGGATTCTCGGGCAGGTCTTGGGGTTAACCTGGCTGCGCTGGATTTTCGCGACAAGCGCGGGGGTACTGTTTCTGGTCGCGAGCGCTGTGTCATTTGCTGGCACCGAAAGGTTACGCGCGCGCATTGCTCAGAGCGAAACACTGCTCCATGGAGCAGCCAGAGCGCTCGACTCCAAGTCGCCCATCTCGATTCGCGAGTGGCGACAAGTGGTCACACTCGAATCGAATGGCGACGCGAAGATCTGGACCGAGATGGTTCTCGACGAAGCACAGGACGGCATCCCGCACTTCCTATTCGTAAATCAGATCTACTACGGCGGCCCGCCACTGACCGACCGACAGAAGCGACTTGTGGAATGCGAGGTCTTTCACGCGAACAGCGACACGTCCGGCGTCGGCGTGCGTGCACAGGCAAGCTCCTCCTGGAGCGCCTCCAAGTTCGGCGAACCCAAGCTGGACGTGTTCGCACATCTGGGCAACACAGTTCACCAGGGTGACAAGGTGACCGTTAAATGGCTCTGGCCGAAGTACTCGGCGGACCTTATGACTGGACACAGGCCAGAGAACTTCGACGTCAAGTTCTACGATCAGTCGATCAGCATGTTCGAGTACACGGTGATCTTTCGCGATGTCGATTCGGACAACGAGTTCACCATGCGAAACCTGGGCGCAAACAACCTCGTGCAAACACGTTCCGGCCGTGACATAGCTGTCAGTTTTTCGGGCGATCACCCAGAGGCAGGCAAAAGTATGGGATTCGTCGCCGATCTGACTGGTCGCGCACAAAAATAACAGTAGCCCGGAACACATCGACCGTTCCGGGCTCCCGAAGACCTAGCTTGGCGCTACTTGCCGCCACTCTCGGTGCCACCCATACCAGAACTCCAAATACGAAACTAGTAATTACTGTGCGGGCAATAGGTGTAGCCTACCGGACAGGGTATGTCCACTCCAGACAGCTTACGCCGTGGCAACCCCTATAAGGTCCGCAGTTTAGCCGGCGTGTCTGATCACCGCCGAACCGGGGCGAGACTCGAGAGTTACCGATCCAACCCCGCGGGGGCACTCGGAGTAGCCGGATCAGTCGCGGAGTTCCATGGTGCAGCATTTGGGGCCGCCGCCGGATTTGCGCAACTCGGAGATGTCGACCATCACGGGGTTGTAGCCGCGTGCGGTGAGTTCGGTGGCGAGGCGGTTGGCTTCGCGGGGCAGTACGACGTTGTAGCCGTCGGACACGCCGTTGAGGCCGAGGCACGCCGCGTCCACGTCGGAGGCGATCACCGCGTCGGGGAAGAGGTGGCGCAGAACCCGTTGCGAGCCAAGGGAGAACGCGTCGCGGTAGTAGGCGATCTGGGCACGCCGACCAGTGGTGGGATCGGCTTCGGTGAGCACCATGAGCGCGGTGTCGAGGTGGTAGTAGCGGGGGTCGACGAGGCGCAGCGACACGACCGGGACGCCGAGGACTTCTTGGGCTTCGGCATGGGCGCCGGGGTCGGTGCGGAAACCGGTTCCGGCAAGGAGCACCTCGCCGGTCCAGGCGAAGTCGCCTTCCGCCTCATTGATCGACTCGGGCATCACCACATCGCGGTACCCGCGCTCGACGAACCAGCGCCGGTAGTGGTCCGCCTCGGCGGCCCGCTCGACGGCCCGGAACCGCGAGCCGAGCACGCGGCCGCCGATGACAGTCCCCGAGTTGGCCGCGAACACCATGTCCGGCAGACCGGCCGCGGGCTCGATGGTTTCGACGACATGCCCGAGGCGCTCGTAGGTCGCCTTCAACTCGTGCCACTGGCGCAGCGCGACATCAGTACTCACTGGCGCGCTGGGATCCATCCACGGGTTGATCGAGTACGACACGGTGAAGTACCGCGGCTCGCACATCAGGTAACGACGACGAGTCGCCGTGCGCGGGTCAGCCTCGGCGGCGCCAAGCGGCAGCCGCTCCTCGGGACCGATAACAGGAGCCGTCGTCATGGAACGTAATGTATTTGCCCGGTTGACTGCGGATCAATGTCGTAATGTTGCGGTTGACCATGCAGAATGTTGCGTGTGGACTCCATAGATCAGCTAATCGTTTCGCAGCTCGTCGCGGACGCCCGATCGAGCTACGCGGAGATCGGCAAGGTCGTGCGACTGTCCGCCCCGGCGGTCAAACGGCGGGTCGATCGCCTGCTGGACAGGGGCATCCTCCGGGGGTTCACCGCAGTCGTGGACGCAGAGGCGCTCGGCTGGGGCACCGAAGCGTTCGTCGAGGTGCACTGCCGCGGCAACATCTCCCCCGGCCAGATCCGCCAGCGGCTCGAACCGCTCGCCGAGGTGGTCGCCGCCTACACCGTCTCCGGCGCGGCCGACGCGATCGTTCACCTTCGCGCGGCGGACATCCACCATCTGGAGGACGCCCTGGAGCGGCTGCGCGCGGTGGACATCATCGACCGGACCGTCTCCACCGTCGTGCTCTCCACCTTGCTCGAACGCTCGCCCGCACCGGAGCCGCACGACACGGCGCACTAAGGTCACCCTCATGTGCGCCGTACTGGTGGAGCGGACCGGCAAGGTCGCGGTGATCACGCTCAACGTCCCCGATCGGCGTAACGCGCTGACGCTGCCGATCTCCGCCGAGCTGGCCGACGCGGTCGACGCCTGCGAGGCCGACGAGAACACGCACGCGATCGTGGTCACCGGCGCGCCGCCCGCGTTCTGCGCCGGCGCCGATCTGACCGCGCTCGGCGACGCGCGCGAGGAGGGCCTGCGCGCGATCTACAAGGGCTTTCTCGCGATCGCCGACTGCACGCTGCCGACGATCGCCGCGGTCGGCGGGGCCGCCGTCGGCGCCGGCCTCAACCTCGCGCTCGCCTGCGACCTGCGGCTGGCCGGCCCGCGCGCCCGGTTCGACGCGCGCTTCCTGCAGCTCGGCCTGCACCCTGGCGGCGGCATGACCTGGATGCTGCAGCGGATCGTCGGCCCGCAGACGGCCACCGCGATGACGCTGTTCGGCCAGAAGATGGACGCCGACGAGGCGGTACGCACCGGTCTCGCGCACCGCAAGGTCGACGGCGAACACGAAGATCTGGTCCGCGCGGCAGTGGAACTCGCCACACCTTCGGCCGAAGCGCCGAGGGAGCTGGTGTTGTCCACCAAGCGCACGCTGCGCACCACCTCGGCCACCGCCGACCACCCGTCGGCCATCGAGACCGAGCTGATCGCACAACTCGCCTCGATGGACACACCGGCGTTCGCGCAGCTCATCGCGGCGATGCAGGAGAAGATCTCGCGAAAGGCGTGACGACGTGAGGCAGCCCACGAGGCAGCCCAACCGAAGTACCTGTTACCGTAGGTTACAGATAAATGGTCAACAGGTGGTCCAGTCGCGCTTGAGCGGTGGTCCACACAGTGGACATGCCGCTACCACATGGCGGAACACAGGGTCGGCTGCGGTCTACCCTCGAAGGTGAGCGCACGTGTCGGCAGAGAGGGATCGGCGGAGCCCATGAGCACGAGTGTCGAAGGCGGCACCGGGAACGGCGCCAATCCGGGGCCCAACGGGCACCGCACCGAGGTGACCAAGCTCGACCGGGTGGTGATCAGGTTCGCCGGCGACTCCGGTGACGGTATGCAGCTCACCGGTGACCGGTTCACCTCCGAGGCCGCCGCGTTCGGCAACGACCTCGCGACCCTGCCGAACTTCCCCGCCGAGATCCGCGCGCCACAGGGCACGCTGCCCGGCGTCTCCTCCTTCCAGCTGCACTTCGCCGACTACGACATCCTCACGCCGGGCGACCGGCCGGACGTGCTGGTCGCGATGAACCCGGCCGCGCTCAAGGCGAACGTCAAGGACCTCCCGCGCGGCGGCACGCTGATCGTCAACACCGACGAGTTCACCAAGCGGAACCTCACCAAGGTCGGCTACGAGTCGAACCCGCTGGAGAGCCACGAGCTCGAGGACTACCTGGTGCACGAGGTCGCGATGGCGACCCTGACCCAGGGCGCGCTCGCCGACACCGGCCTCGGCAAGAAGGACGCCGAGCGCTGCAAGAACATGTTCGCGCTGGGCCTGCTGTCCTGGATGTACCACCGCCCGACCGAGGGCACCGAGCGGTTCCTGCGCGAGAAGTTCGCCAAGAAACCTGACTTGGCCGAGGCGAATATTTTGGCGTTCAGGGCCGGCTGGAACTACGGCGAGACCACCGAGGCGTTCGCCTCCACGTTCCAGGTCGCGCCCGCCAAACTGCCCAGGGGCACCTACCGGCAGATCACCGGCAACACCGCGCTCGCCTACGGGCTGATCGCCGCGTCGCAGCAGGCCAAGCTGCCGATGCTGCTCGGCACGTACCCGATCACGCCAGCCTCGGACATCCTGCACGAGCTGTCCAAGCACAAGAACTTCGGCATCACGACGTTCCAGGCCGAGGACGAGATCGCCGGAATCGCGGCGGCGCTGGGCGCCTCCTACGGCGGCAGGCTGGGCGTGACTTCCACCTCCGGCCCCGGTGTCGCGCTCAAATCGGAGACGATCGGCCTCGCGGTGATGACCGAGCTGCCGCTGGTGATCATCGACGTGCAGCGCGGCGGCCCGTCGACCGGACTGCCGACCAAGACCGAGCAGGCCGACCTGCTGCAGGCGATGTACGGCCGCAACGGCGAGTCGCCGGTGCCGATCGTGGCGCCGCGGTCGCCGGCCGACTGCTTCGACGCCGCGGTCGAGGCGGTGCGCATCGCGCTCAAGTACCGCACGCCGGTGATGCTGCTGTCCGACGGCGCGATCGCCAACGGC
This sequence comes from Herbihabitans rhizosphaerae, assembly GCF_004216555.1. Lineage (GTDB taxonomy): Bacteria > Actinomycetota > Actinomycetes > Mycobacteriales > Pseudonocardiaceae > Herbihabitans > Herbihabitans rhizosphaerae. The sequence goes on from NZ_SGWQ01000003.1 coordinate 64,773, forward strand.
TCGGAGCCGTGGCTGATCCCGGACGTCGAGGAGCTGCCGGACCTGACGGTGAAGTTCGCGTCCGCGCCGAACGCGATGGACGGGTCGGACGAGTTCTGGCCGTACGTGCGCGACACCGAGACGCTCGCCCGCGAGTGGGCCATCCCCGGCACGCCCGGCCTGCAGCACCGCATCGGCGGGCTGGAGAAGGCCGACGGCGCCGGCAACATCTCCTACGACCCGGACAACCACGACCGCATGGTCCGCCTGCGACAGTCCAAAGTGGACGGTGTCGACGTCGCGCGGCTGGCCGTGGACGACCCGAGCGGCGAGGCGCGGGTACTGGCGCTGGGCTGGGGCTCCAGCTACGGGCCGATCGGCGCCGCGTGCCGTCGGGTGCGCAAGTCCGGCATGAAGATCGCCCAGGCGCACCTGCGGCACCTGAACCCGTTCCCGGCCAACCTCGGCGACGTGCTGCGCGCCTACGACACCGTGGTCGTCCCCGAGATGAACCTCGGCCAACTCTCCCTGCTGCTGCGCGGCCGGTACCTGGTGGACGTGCGCAGCTACACCAAGGTGGCCGGGCTGCCGTTCAAGGCCGAGGAGTTGGCCGACGTGTTCACCAACGTCATCAACGACAGCGAAGGCACCGACAGCGCGAACGAGCACCAGCTCGCGGCGACGGAGGCACACGAATGACCGCGATCGACCTAGGACTACCGCAGTTGGGTGGACTGGACGGCGTCCCGACCACCGACGAGCCGCAGAAGGCCAAGGAGTACAAGTCCGACCAGGAAGTGCGCTGGTGCCCCGGCTGCGGCGACTACGTGGTGCTCAACGCCGTGCAGTCGTTCCTGCCCTCGCTCGGCCTCAAGCGCGAGAACATCGTGTTCGTGTCGGGTATCGGCTGCTCGTCGCGCTTCCCGTACTACATGAACACCTACGGCGTGCACTCGATCCACGGGCGCGCGCCGGCGATCGCGACCGGCCTCGCGGTGACCCGCCCGGACCTGTCGGTGTGGGTGGTCACCGGTGACGGCGACGCGCTCTCGATCGGCGGCAACCACCTGATCCACACGTTGCGGCGCAACGTGAATCTCAAGATCCTGCTGTTCAACAACCGGATCTACGGGCTGACCAAGGGCCAGTACTCGCCGACCTCCGAGGAAGGCAAGGTCACCAAGTCCACACCGATGGGCTCGCTGGACCACCCGTTCAACCCGGTCTCGCTGGCGCTGGGCGCGGAAGGCACGTTCGTCGCCCGCGCGCTGGACTCCGACCGCAAGGGCCTCACCGAGGTGCTGCGCCAGGCCGCCGAGCACCGCGGCTCCGCGCTCGTCGAGATCTACCAGAACTGCCCGATCTTCAACGACGGCGCGTTCGACGTGCTCAAGGAGCAGGGCGAGGCCGAGCGGCGGCTGATCCCGCTCGAGCACGGCAAGCCGATCCGGTTCGGCGCCGAGGGTGAGTTCGGCGTGGTGCGCTCGGGCTTCGGTTCGCTCGAGGTGGCCAAGGTCGCCGACGTCGGTGAGGACGCTCTGGTCACGCACGACGCGCACACCGACGACCCGTCCTACGCGTTCGCGCTGTCCCGGTTGTCCACGCAGGACCTGAGCCACACGGTCACCGGGGTCTTCCGCTCGGTGCGGCGGGCCACTTACGATGACACCGCGCGCGCCCAGGTTCAGCAGGCGCAGGACGCCAAGCCGGCCGATCTCGGCAAGCTGCTTCACGGCAGGGAGACCTGGACGGTCGCCTGAAAACTTCCAACGAAAGTCGCCCCGACATCGTGCTAATTTGACGGCTGCGCACGAGCTGTCCGGGAGGCTTCCATGGAGGAAATCAGCCGCCGCAGAGTGCTCCGGTCGACCGCCGCCGTCGCCGCCGTGACACCGCTGCTTGCCGTGCCCGCCGCCGCCACGGCGAGCGAGCCCAGAAAGCCCGGAAGCTCCGAGAGCGAGTCCACCACCTCGCGCGAGAACCGCGACTGGACGCAAGAGGAACTCAAGGACCGGGCCAGGGTGCTCGAGGTCGGGTTCACCGAGGACGAGGCGGACGCCTGGCTGCTGGTGAACCGGGCCGCCGCGAAGGTGCTGTCGCTGCCCGAGTTGCACCCGTCCGACCGGGCCGACTGGGCCGACGCGATCCACACGCTGCAGAACCGGCTGATGCTGCGCCCGACCTACAAGAAGTACCGGGAACTCGGGCCCAGATAGCGCGTCAGGGTGTGCCGGGGATGAACGCGATCGTCGCGGTCCTCCCGGCTACCGACAGCAGCACGATGTGCAGCTTGGTGACCTCGCGGTAGCTGATCTTCGAGCTGGCGCCCGGCCCGATCCCGCCGCCCACGGTGCCCATGCCGTCGAAGAACATCGTGTACTCGATCCCGCCAGGGCTGATGGACTTCACGGTGAAGTTCGGGACGCCGTACAGGTTCTTGTCCAGCGGGATCGCGGCCGGCCGGGACAGCGTGATCGTGCAGTAGCCGTCGACGCAGTCGCGCACGTTCCTGGTCGGCGGCTGCTCGGGTGGACGCGGCGGCGGCGCGTCCGGCGTGCTCGTCGGCACCGTCTCCGAGGTGGTCGTCGTGGTCGTCGTCGTGGTGGCGACCGGAGGCGGCGGTGGCACGGTCGTGGTGGTGACCGTGCCGGGAGCGCCCGGCGGCGGTTGGGCGGCCGGCTCCTCCTCCCCACCGCATCCGGCGAGCAGCAGCGGGACGACCAGGACGAGGAGCTTCACGCGGCGCACGAGGGTTGTCTACCCGAGCCCCGCCGGGAGTGGTCCCGGCGGGGGGCGGGTAGAGCCTCAGCGAACCGACTTCCAGGCGCGGAAGCCGGCCTTCTCCGCCTCGGACGCCGACTTGAACCAGACCTCGGCGGTCGTCACGTTGTAGAACGGCGATTCCTTGGTGTGGAACAACTTCGAGTCGTCGTTGCCCTTCACCACGTAGTCCTCCGACGGCGCCGAGCCGTCCGCGGTCGGCATGGCCGAGCCCGGGTACGGACCCGCCTTCACCGCCGGTTTCGCGGCCGGTGCGGTCGTGCGCCGCTTGTTCCACGCGGTGAAGCCGGCCTTCTCCGCGTCGTCCGCGGTCTTGAACCAGACCTCGGCGACCGTCCTCGTGTAGTACGGGGAATCGGTGGTGTGGAACAGCATCGAGTCCTCGTTGCCCTTGACGGCGAACTCGCCGGTGGGCGCCGACCCGTCCTTGAGCGGCTTGGCCGAGTTGGCGTAGGCACCGGGCTCGTAGCTCGGCTTGGCCGCCTCGGCCGTGGAGCCGTTGGCGCCCTTGCGGGTCCAGGCCGTGAAGCCGGCCTTCTCCGCGTCGGCCGCCGTCTTGAACCACACCTCGGCCTTCGTGCGGCCGTAGTACGGCGAGTCCGTGGTGTGGAACATCATCGAGTCGGCGTTGCCCTTGACCGTGTACTCCTTGGACGGCGCCGCGCCGTCCGCCAGCGGCTCCGCCGAACCGGGACCGTACGGCTGCTTCACCGCGGTGGTGCCGGATCCGCTCGACGAGGTGCTGTCCTTGACACCACCCGCGACCGCGGCACCACCGGCGACACCGGCCGCGCCGGCCGCCGCGGTGGTCGCGCCCGACCCGCCGGTGGAGCCGGAACCGGACTCGGACGCGCTCGAGGTACTGGACGCCGCGGCGGTGGAGCCGTTGCCGCCCTTGCGGTTCCACGCCGTGAAGCCGGCCTTCTCCGCGTCGGCCGCCGTCTTGAACCACACCTCGGCCTTCGTGCGGCCGTAGTACGGCGAGTCCGTGGTGTGGAACATCATCGAGTCGGCGTTGCCCTTGACCGTGTACTCCTTGGACGGCGCCGCGCCGTCCGCCAGCGGCTCGGCCGAACCGGGACCGTACGGCTGCTTCCCTTGTGCCGCACCGATTCCCGCCGATTCCTTGGTGCCTGCCGAGCCCTTGGCGCCGCCGGCCACCGCACCACCGGCGAGCCCGGCCGCACCGCCGACACCGGCCGCCGTGGCGGCACTGGAACCTGAGTCTGACTCCTTCGCGTGCGCACCGGCCGGCGCGTCGTCCTTGAGCGCGTGCGCGCCGGTGGGCGGGCCGGTGACCTTGTCGTCGGTCCCCTTGTCACCGAAGTCCCACGCCTTGGCACCACCGCTCTCGGTGCCGCTCGCCGCCCCGCCCGACCCAGCGGCCGAGCCGGCCGCCGGACGCAGCGCCGTGGTGCGCTCGTCCGAAGTGGACGGTGAGTCGAGCTTGCCGGACGTGCTGCTGGACGCGGCGTTGGACGCCGGCGTGGACACTGCTGATGCCGTGGATGCCTTGTCCGCCTTGGCATCCGTGGACTTGCCGTCCTTGTCCTTGCCCTCCTTGCCGGTCAGCGCCGCCGTGATGCCACCGGCGGCGGCACCTCCGGCCGCACCCGCGACCGCGCTCTTCGCGGTCGAGCTGTCGGTGTCGTCCTTCGCACCGGCGTCCGCACCGGCCTTGGAGGACTCGCCCTCCTTGGCGTGCTGACCGATCACCGGGATCGGGCCGGTCTTCGGCTCGGAGTCATCGGGCCGAAGCGCGGTGGTGCGCTCGTCGTTGTCCACCGTGCTCAACGCCGAGTCGCGGGCGTCACCGCGACCGACCGGCCGCATGGCCTGGGTGCGCTCGGCGCCGCTCTCGTCGTCCAGCGCGCCCTTGTCCGCCTTCACACCCGCGTCGGACGCGGCGGCGTCGGAGTCCAGCGCGGACTCCTTGTCCCGCTTGCCATCCTTGTCCCGGCCGATCAGGCCGGCGGCCCCACCGGCCGCCCCACCGGCCGCGGCACCGACGGCCGCACCGGTCCCGACGCCCTTGGCGCGGTCGGTGTCCCGGTCCCGGTCCCGGCCCGCCGCGCGCTCACGGTCCACAGTGGACCGTTCGGCCGACGCGGCGCGCTCATCGCTCGCCGATGCCTTGCGGCGACCCCAGATGAGCCAGCCGATCAAGATTCCCAGCACGAACGCGATGAGGCACCACAGCCACACCTGTCCAAAAAGCCAACCCATTGTGCTGCCTCCTATGCGACGACGATCTCAACTCGACGGTTGGCCGCCGGGTTGTTCGATTCGACTGGTTTGGTGTCCCCGAATCCACGCGCGGTGATCCGGTCGGCGCCGATACCGGCCTGAACCAGTTGGGCCTGGACGGTCTGCGCGCGCTGATCGCTCAGCGCCTGCGGGTCGATGTCGTTGCCGGGCGTCCGCGCGACGTGACCCTGCACCTCGACCTTGGCGTCCTGCGCGCCGCCGCGGAGCAGGTCCGCGACCCGGTTGACGGTCTGCGTACCCGCGGGGGTGAGCTGCGGCGAGTTCGGCTGGAACGCGATCGGCGCACCGGCCAGCAGCGCGTTGATCTGTTGCTGCAACGCGTTCTTGCCGGTGCCGCCACCGCCGGCGACGGTCAACTGGTTGTCCACCTTGACGCCCGGCACGGCCTGCTCGACCTGCTGCCGCATGCCCGCCTTCTCCTGCTCGGACGCGGCGGTACCGGTCAGCGTGACACCGTTGGGCAGGGGTGCGCCCGGGGTGACCGTGAGCTGGTCGACGACCTGCTTGCCGGCGGCCCGATCGGTGACGCCCTTGACGATCAGGCCCTTCGTCGCCTCGTCTCCAACCGTGCCCGTCAGCGTGATCGTGTTGCCGGATATGTTGGCCTGCAACGGTTTCGCCTCGGGCGCTGGTGGCGACGGCAGCGCGGGCGGCGTGCCGGCCGTCCCGGAGAACCTCGCGTCGCCCACGCCGTGGATGCCCTCCACCGCGGACTTGGCGCTGGCCTCGGAGGCCTGGTCCGACGGGACGCCCTCGATGGTCGCGTCCACGCCGTTGAAGTCGACCTTGGCGCCGGGGAAACCCTTGTCGGCGAGGGCCTGCTGCGCCATCGGCGCCAGCGTGTCCTCGATTCCCTTGTGTTCCACCCAGGTCGCGACGCCCGCGACGATCGCGGGCACGGCCAAGATCGCCAGCAGCAGCGGGAGCCACGAACTTCGTCTGGTGTTGTCGGGCATGTTCGCTCCGAGTACGACGACGGTGGGTCACCCGGTCAGGTGACCTCAACGCATGCCTGTGGCCCACAGCCACTCAAGGCATACAGGGGAGTATTAGCACCGGTTCAGACCACTCGCCACCGGAAGCGATTGCCCCGAACGGACCCACCGGTGAACGGCGGGCGACACTCGGAGAACACGATCTTGATCTTCGCTGGTAGTACGTTCGCGGACTGTCCCAGAAGGACGGTCACTACACGATGAGACGAATTCGCCCGCGCTACCGACAGTAGAGGGTCGACTCTCCCAAGTGGACGGTCCACATGGGACGCGGGGCGCTCACGACAGCGGGCGGAACCCGACCTTCTCGGCGTCGTCGACCGACCGGAACCACACCTCGGCGACCGTGCGGCCGAAGTCCGGCGATTCCGGTGTGCAGTAGCGCAGCGCCGTCACGCTGGCTTTGATGGTGAACTCGGAGGACGGCGAGGCGCCCCCGGCCAGCGGCATCGCCGAGCCGGGGCCGAACGGGCCGGGCGGCACAAAAGTCGTGGTCTGGCCGCCGGCCCGCCCGGCGGCCGGGGACCGGTGCACCTCACGCGACTCGCGCGGCGGGTGCGGCTCGAGGTCCTTGGCCGGGATCATCGGCTCGAACAGCGACCGGGTCGGCTCCGACGCGCTCGCCTCGCCGGAGACGTCGCGCTGACGCGGCGGCGCCGCCGGCTGCGGACGACTGGGGCTGGCGCTCTGCTTGATCCGCTGCGCGAGCGCGGACGCGCCCGGCCTGCGCACCGGCAGCGGCGCGGCCTGGGTGCGCTCCGGCTCGTCGAGCGGGCGATTCAGGTGCTCGATCGGCTGCTGGTCCGGCGCGGGCATCACGGTGGCGTGGTCGACGGCCTGCGTGTTCTCCTCGACCGTCCGGTTGGGCTCGAAGATCGACCGGGTCGGCTCGGCCGCCTCCGACACCGTCTGGGGCACCGCCTGGGTCTGCTCGACCGGCTCCGCCTCGACGGTCTGCTCGGCGGCCTGCCGCTCCTGTTCGAGTGCGGCCGGATCGACGGTGGTCGTGCGCTCCGGGTCGACGGTCTCGGTCAGCTCGCCGGACGGCGATTCTCCTTGTGCCGCAACGAACTGCGTGCTTTCAGCGGAGGTGTCGAGGTAGTCGGTGGCACTCTCGGGCGGCACGCCGCCCGGGCTCAGCGCCGCGGAGATCGCGCCCGGTTCGGCCGCCTCCTCGGAGGCCTGTTCCCCCGGTGCCGGCGCCTCGTCGATCTCGCGGATCAGCTCGGCCGACACGGGCGTGGTGCGCTGGGTGAACACCGTGCCGCCCTCGTCGACCTCCTCGGACTCGTCGACGTCCTCGACCAGGTTCTCGTCCCGCACCTCGGCCGCAACCGGCTCATCGGCCGGCTCCGACGTGCCGGGCTCGCCGACCTCGGCGAACCAGTCGCGACCGCCAGCCGGCTCCTCGACCTCGGCCGGCGCCAGCAGGTCCGACTCCTGGAACCGCGACGACGATTGGGGCATCCCGCCGGTGACGAACGGACGGCCGGCGATCTGGGTGGCCGGACCGTCGGCCAGCTCGGTGTCCGGCCCGACCTCGGGCGGCTCCGGCGGCGCGTACGACGTGTCCAGCGAACCGCTCAGCGCACCGCCGCCCGCCTCACCGGACGGCCCGGACGACGTCGACAGGCTCAACTGCCCCCGCTGCGCGGCCTGGTCGTCGTGCTCCTGGATCGGGTACTCGGTGTACTCCGTGCGCGCGGCGGCCGGGTCGTGCTGGTCCGCGTCCCCGAGCACCGAGCCGGCGATCGCGCCGCCGGCCAGACCCGCCGCTCCCGCACCCGCGTACGGCAGGAACTGGGTGCCGGCATCTCCCGCCCGCTCCGGCTCGGAGCCGTAGCCGCCCAGCCGCGCCGGGTCGAAGTCCTCGTCCTCACGCGACGCCGACTCGATCGGGTATTCCTCGGCCCGCGCCAGTTCGGCCTGTTCGCGCTGCTCGCGCGCCCTGCGCCTGGCCGCGGCGCGGTCGCGCTCCAGCTCCGCGACCCGCTTGCGAGCCGGACGGGCGATCAACACCCAGGTCAGCAGAGCACCGACCACGAACGAGGTCAGGCTCCACAGCCATACCTGTGTGAAGATCGGCATGGGTCAGACTCCCTCCGGGGCGCTGCGCTTCGAGCAGCCTAGTGGGAGCACGTTACTTCGGATGGGTGAGCATCGCGCCGCCCGATCCGGTCAACGACGCGGTCACCGGCTTCGGGCCACCACGTAGTCGGCGAGCGACTCCAGCGCGTCGCGTGCGGCACAGGTCGGCAGGTCGGACACGGCAGCGCGAGCCCGCTCGGCGTACTCACCGAGAGTAGCCATCGCACGGTCCAGACCGGGTGACGAACGCAGCAGGTGCAACGCTTCGTGCACCTCGTCGTCGTCGGTGATCGGACCGGACAGCAGCTGCGACAGCCGGGCGTCCGCGTTCTCCGCGAGCGCGTACAACATCGGCAGCGTCTTGACGCCCTCGCGCAGATCGGTGCCCGGCGTCTTGCCCGACTCGTCGGCAGGCGACGCGATGTCGATGATGTCGTCGGAGATCTGGAACGCGGTGCCGATGATCTCCCCGTAGGCGTACAGCGCGTCGATCTGGCCGCGCGGCGCGCCGGAGAACATCCCGCCGTACCGGCCGGCGGTGGCGATCAGCGACCCGGTTTTCTGCGCGATCACCGTGAGGTAGTGGTCCACCCGGTCCTCGCCGTCGGACGGGCCGACGGTCTCGCGCATCTGCCCGGTGACGAGCTGGCCGAAGGTCTCCGCGATCATCCGCGCGGCGTCGGTGCCCAGATCGGCGCACAACCGGGAGGCGTGCGCGAACAGGAAGTCACCGGTGAGGATCGCGACGCTGTTGTCCCAGCGGGCGTTCACGCTCGCCTCGCCGCGCCGCATCGTGGCTTCGTCCATCACGTCGTCGTGGTACAGCGTGGCCAGGTGCACCAGCTCCACCACCGCGGCCGAGACGATCACGTCGTCGGTGTTGCCGTCGTTGAACTGCGCGGCGAGCAGGGTGAACAGCGGCCGGAACCGCTTGCCGCCCGCGTTCACCAGGTGCAGTGCCGCGTCGTGCACCACGGAGACGTCGCTGTGCACGACCTCCCGCAGCAGTGTCTCGACCCGGCCGAGGCCGTCGACCACGGTGTCCAGCAGTGCCGGATCGGCCCCGGCGAGGCCCAGCGATGCCCGCAGATCCGGCACGGCGTACTCCGCCGCCGCTGCGGCGCTGTTGTTGGCTGTCACGTCGCGGCTCCCCCGCTGGCCGGTGTCAGGAACCCCAGCGTAACCGGGCAAACCTGAGTGAGCGGGGGCACGTGACGGTGTTAACCCTGGTGTCAGCCCTGGTTGCGGGCCTTGCGGAAGGCGGCCAGGAACATGTGCGGGTTGCCGCCGTCCAGGTCGGGCGGGTGCACGGCCTCGGCGACCAGTCCGGCCAGCACGTCCCGGTCGGCGTTGGTGATCGCCGGATTGCGGCGCAACTCGGCGTCCACGAGCGCCCTGGTCAGCTCGTCGCGGCGGGTCGCGCTGATGCCCGGCGGCTCCTTGCGCTCGGCGTACACCAGCTCGAACCCGGCGCGCTCGAACATGGCGATCTTGTCCGACAGCCGGGCCGGGGTGAAGTACGGCGACACCGTCGCGCGCAGTTGCTCGGAGACCGCGTCCGGGTCGCCGTAGTCGAACAGGAACTCGATCACCAGCCCGTCGTCGACCAGCACTCGGTGCAGTTCGTGCAGCAGCGCCTGCGGGTCGGCGTGGATCTCCAGCGTGGCGGTGAGCAGCGCGGCCTCGACGCTGCCCGCCTCGCGCTCGGTGTTCTGCGGGTCCTCGACGGAGAAGTTGGCCGTGCTGCTGGTCAACTCGGCCATCCTGCGCGCGGCGCCGATCACCGCCGGCTGCACGTCGATGCCCACGGTGAACGGGAAGTACTGGGCGGCGATCAGCGAGGAGTGCCCGTCGCGGCACCCGACGTCGAGCAGCATGCCGTCCTGGGAGGCGCCCAGTTCGAGCAGCAACTGGCACGCCTCGATCACCGCGGACCGCCCGCCCGGCGCCGGAATCGGCACGCCGAAGTAGCTGGCCCTGCGCACCGGCGACATCGCGTCGATCTCGATCAGCGGCAGCCGGTCGATCGGCGCCGACCAGGTCTCGGCGAACACCAGCACCTGGTCGACCGTCGGCGGCATGCCGGCCTTGGCGTCGCGCCGGGGCGCCGACTTGGCCAGCGGGCCGGCGGTGTCCAGCACGGCGACGGCCGGGTGGCGGCGGTCGGCGTCCGGCTCGGCCAGCGCCTCGGGCTCGTCGGTGGCCGAGTCGTGCCGCTCCCAGTGCCGCAGCACCAGCCCGCCCTGCTCGTAGTCGCGCAGCCGGCCGGCCGCCGCGCGCGGCTCGGGTCGGGGCGCGATGTCGTACTGGTACACCAAGTCCACGAACAGACCGTCGCGCCCGGAGATCACCTTCGCCACGGACGAGTAGACCCCGTCGGGTGACACGCTTCCGCCGCGGACGATCAGGTCCGCCCCCGTGTCGGGCAGGGCGTCCAGCGCGGAGAGTCCGGCGAAGTCGACCCCCTCGAAGTCGGCGTACCGCAGGCCCGCCGCCTCGATCAGTTCGGGATCGACGTCGACGCCGGTGGTGTACCTGGAGCCGAAGTTCTCGTGCAGCCACACGGTCAACCAGCCGGTGCCGCAACCGAGATCGATCACGCGCGGGGTCACGTCGAGGTAGTCCAGCACCACCTCACGCATCCGCTCGAGGGTGGCGCGTCCGCCCGGCGGCAACCGCCGGTCCTCCGCGCGCACGGGGCCGGGTGAACACATGGGCACCTCACAAATGACGCACTCCTCGGCGGAAAATCCGCCGCTGGCACTCGGTTAGACGGAGTCGGTGCTCCGCGATGCTGACGAAATCGCCGGTGAATGTGTGCCGTCCAGACGAAGCAGGGGGTGATAGGGGTTGTCGGTCCCCTGGCCCCAGAGCAGCGTTTGAGGCCACGGCACGACGCGGTTCGGGGAGGTAGGACATGAGCACGGCGCAAACCATCCGACCGGTGGCCGAGCCGTCCGAGGACGCGCTGCGGACCGTGCTCGCGGCCCTGGCCGGAACGCTCGAACCGGCGCCGCCGCCCATCGATTCCACCCTCGACGCGATCCGGAGTCCGTTGCTGCGCAGGGCTTTCCGGCTGTGCGGCTGCCGCGATCAGGCCGAGGATCTCGTGCAGTCGACGTTCGAGCGGTTGCTCAGCAGGCGGACCACGCTCACCGGGATCGGGCGGCTGGAGTCCTACGCGCAGCGGGTGCTGCACTCGATCTTCGTGGACGAGCGCAGGACGTCCGGCCGCGCCCGCGAAGTTCTGGTAGCAAACATTCCCGAACTATCCATTCCGGTACCGGACGATGACGGCGAGAGCACCGTGCTCCAGCGCCTGGCCGAACTGCCGACGCGCCAGAAGATCGCGCTGTGGCTGCGGTTCGGCCAGGACCTCTCGGTCGAGGAGACGGCCACCCGGATGGGCTGCACCGCGTCCAGCGTGACAAGTCAGACCTCGCGCGGACTGCGGGCTTTACGAACGGCCATCGCGGGTTGATCACTTGTGCCTAGGGTGGCGGTATGACCGACTCCGCTGTCGACCCGTCGGACGCCATCGAACTCGCCACGTCGCTGCGCGCGATGCTGGACGCCGCCACCGCGGCCCTGCCGAGCCGGGGTGACTCGCCGCTGGTCCGCGCGATCACCGACCACCTCGGCTGCCCGCTCAACCAGATCCCGAACGTCACCGCGAGATGGGCCGCGTGGGAGCACGCCAACCTGCATCGCGGCATCGAGGCGTACCTGGCCGAGTACTCGCCGGACGCGGCCTGGTTCGGCGTCGGCGGCTCCGGCCGCAGCCACTCCGACCTGATCGATCTGCTGACCTCGCAGGGCACGGTGGCCGACATCGGCCCGGTGGACTACGCGAGCGTGGCGGTCGGACCGGACACCAGCGTGGACGCCGTCCAGTTCGGCCTCGTCCAGGCGGTCGCACCGGGCGGCGAGCCGGTCGTCGTGGTGGTCCGCGGCTCGAATCCGTACCACGGCGACCAGTCCTGCACGCTGCAGGTGCTCGCGGTCGACCGGGCCGTGGCGACCACCGTCCGCGAGCGGGTCGAGGACCTGATGCGCGAGCGCGACGTGTTCCGCGGCCAGGTCCTCTCCTTCGGGTTCAGCGAGCATCGGGGCAACAAGCTGGTGTCCTTCCAGCCGCGCCCGTCGCTGACCGCCGACGACGTGGTGCTCCCGCCGGGCGTGCTGGACACGATCGAGCGGCACGTCGTGCTCGCCGAGGCACGGGCGGACACGCTGCGCGCCGCCGGCCAGCACCTCAAACGCGGCCTGCTGCTGCACGGCCCGCCGGGCACCGGCAAGACGCACACGATCCGCTACCTGGAGAGCCGCATGGCCGACACGACGGTCGTGCTGGTGGCCGGCAAGGCGCTCTCCATGATCGGCGAGGCCACGGCACTGGCGCGGCGGCTGCAGCCGTCGGTCGTGGTGGTCGAGGACGTCGACCTGATCGCGCAGGACCGCTCCTACGGCTCGATGGGTGCCAGCAATCCGTTGCTGTTCCAGTTGCTCAACGAGCTGGACGGGATCGGCGCGGACGCGAACGTGACCTTCGTGCTGACCACCAACCGGGTCGAGGTGCTCGAGCACGCGCTGACCGACCGGCCGGGACGAGTCGACCTCGCGGTGGAGATCCCCCGTCCGGACGCGGACTGCCGGGAGCAGCTGCTGCGGCGGTACACGCGGGACGTGACGCTGCGCGTGCCGGACGCCGGAGACATCGTGGCCGCCACCGACGGCGTGACCGCGTCGTTCATCCGGGAACTGGCGCGCAGGGCGGTGTTGCGCGCCGCCGACGAGGCGACCGACGGCGAGCTGGTGCTGGACGAGCCGACCGTGCGCGGCGCGTTGGACGACCTGCTCGACGAGCGCAACGCGTTGACGCGAACCGTTCTCGGCGGACGGGCCGCCGGGTAGCCTCTTCCGCGTTGATCACCGGGGAACTCCAGAGGAGACCATGGACGAGCCGCTGTTCGGGCGGTACCGCATCCACGAGTTGCTCGGGCGCGGCGGCATGGGCGAGGTCTACCGCGCGTTCGACACCGTGCACCAGCGCATGATCGCGTTGAAGCGGCTGCCGGCATCGGTGACCGACGCGGAGTTCCGTGCCCGGTTCACCCGCGAGGCGCGGATCGTGGCGAACCTGCGCCACCCGAATGTCGTGCCGGTCAACGACTTCGGCGAGATCGACGGTCAGTTGTACCTGGACATGCTGCTGGTCGACGGCAGTGATCTGGGCGACGAGATCACGGCGGGGCGGATCGATCCGGCGCGAATGGTCCGGATCCTGGCCCAGGTGGCGAGCGCGCTGGACGCGGCGCACGCGAACGGGCTGCTGCACCGGGACGTGAAGCCGTCCAACATGTTGATCGGCCCGAACGATCACGCCTACCTGGCCGACTTCGGCATCGCGCGGTCCACCTCGGCGGAGGCCACCGCGCTCACCGAGTCCGGCGTGCTGGTCGGTTCGCTGGACTACATCGCGCCGGAGCGGCTGTCCTCCGGTACCGCGATCGATCGGCGGTCCGACGTGTACTCGCTGGCCTGCGTGCTGTTCCAGTGCCTGACCGGGCGGCTGCCGCATCCTGCGTCCGAGCCGGCCGCCAAGATCACCGCGCACCTGTTCGAGCCGCCGCCGGTGCCGTCGCGGCTGATGCCGCACATCAGCCCGGCACTGGACGCGGTGGTCGCGCGCGGCATGGCGAAGAACCCGGCCGACCGGTACGCGAGCGCGTCGGAGTTGATCACCGCGGCGGACGCGGCCCTGCGCGGCGCCACCACCATCGCCTGGGCGGCGCCTCCACCGCGGCGGCAGGCTCGCCGTACCGGAATGGTCGTGGCCGCCGTGCTGACCACGCTGGCCGTCGCCGCCGTGTTGATCACTGGCTTGGCGGCTCCCGGCTGGATGCGCCCGGCCGATGACGACCCGCCCGCCCAGGCCGCACAGGCCAGCGCGCCGACGACGAGTGCCCTCCCGGCGCCGGCCCGAACGGGAATCCTGGCCGCCGCGGCGAACGGTCGGCTCCGGGTCGGAGTCCGCTTCGACATGCCGGGAATCGGGCAGCGCGATTCCGCCGGGGTACTCACCGGATTCGACATCGACATCGCCCGCTCGATCGCGCGGGCACTCGGCGTGGACACGAAGGCGATCGAATTCAAGTCGGTGACCGGCGCGTCCGCACAGCCCGCGTTGACCAACGGGCAGGTGGACTTCGTCGTCGCGTCCTACATCATCACCGAGGAGCGCAAGAAGGCGGTCGACTTCGTCGGCCCGTATCTCCTCGCCAACGCGGACCTGTTGGCCAGGACCGGCGACTCCTCGATCACCGGCGCGGAATCGTTGCGCGGCAAGAAGGTCTGCGTCCTGACCGGCTCGACGCTCGCGGCGACCTTCCCGCAGCGGGCGCCGGGCGCCGAGGTGGTGTCACTGCCGGGAATCGCGGAGTGCGTCGCCGCGCTGACGAGTGGACAGGTCGACGCGGTGGCCAACGACAACACCCTGCTCGCCGGCCAGGCCATGCTGAAACCCGGCCAGCTCCGACTGGTGAACAAGCCGTTCGGTGACAGCTATCGATTGGGCATCGCGGTCAACAAGAACGACCCGGACGGACGCCGAGCCGTCGCCGAGGCGCTGGAGAGGTTCGAGCAGTCCGGCGAGTGGCGGCAATCGCTGCGCAAGGCGTTCGGCGGCGTGCCGGGCTTCCCGATTCCGGACCAGCCGCCGGCGGTCACCGAACGCTAGCGTCGGGCTCACGCCCCACCGCGGCTCGCCGTGCGAAGGTGTCAACAATGATTAACGCGGTGCGCCGAAAACCATTACGCACCACGAATAGCTGCGCCAAACGCGTGATGAAGGCTGCCCACATGTTAACTACGAATCAGTAGTGTTACCGACGCGTGGCACGCTTTTCGCGTGCACCCCGGCGACCGTCCGCCGTCCGTTGTCACCGGAGCGGCAAGTCCTCAAGACTGTGCTCGTCCACAAGGCGATAAGAGGGCGAACCACTCATGACCGGGCGTCAAATCCTCTCCGGCCGTTCAGTGCGCGGAAAACTGACCCAGATTCTCGCGATTTCATTGGCGATCATTCTCGGCCTGATCGGCTACGCCATGGTCGGCGAGTTGAGCCGCTACCGTGCGGTGACCGAGGCCGTCGAGCCGGTGCCGCTCGCGTTGACCATCCAGGACTCGATTCACGAATTGCAACGCGAACGCGGAATGACCAACGGCTTGCTCGGCGGCGACACCCGATTCGCCGACACGATCGCCGACCAGCGGCACGCGACCGACGCCGCCCTCCGTGACCTGCGCGGCCACCTCGAACCGGACGAACACCGGGTGGCCGATGCCCTGCGCACGCTGGACGGGCTGGCATCGGTCCGCACGGGAACGGACACGAGAAGCGCGGGCCGGGCACAGACCTTCGACTTCTACACCACCGCGATCGTCGGCCTCACCCGCGTCGAGCTGACCGGCACCGGCGCCGACGACACCGCTCTGCGCGACGGGCTGGCCGCACTCCGGACGCTCGGCGACGTGAAGGAGACCGCGGCCCGCGAGCGCGGGTTTCTCAACGGTGTGTTCGCCGCCGGCCGCTTCACCGGCGACGACTACGTCAGGTTCAGTGAGATCCGGGCCGCGAAGCTCGCCGCGGCCGACGAGTTCGGCAGACACGCCACCGCCGAACAGAACGATCGGTTCACCGCCGTGCTCGGCTCGATCGCGGCGACGACCGCGGCGAGGTACGAGCACACCGCGCTGCTCGGCGCGGCCGGCCCCGTACCGGGGCGGGTCGACCCGCTGGAGTGGTGGTCGTCGATGACCAAGGTGATCGACGACCTGCGTGACGTGCAGCGCTCGATCGGCCAGGACATCGCCGGGCACGCCGACGCGCTGCACCGCGACGCCGTGATCGAGCTGCTGCTGGCCGCGCTGGCCGCCGTCGCCGTCGTCCTGGTGCTGATTCGCGTGGTGTACAAGGGAATCCGGTCGATCACCAGCCCGCTGGCCAGGCTCGCCCGCGACGCCGACACGGTGGCCGGCACCCACCTTCCCGAGGCCATCGCCGCCGTCCAGGACGGATCGCCGCCCGAGCCGCTGGAGCCGGTCGGCGTCAGCGTCGGCGACTCCTACACCGAGATCACCGTGCTCGCCGGCGCCATCGACCGGGTGCGAACCTCGGCGATGACGCTGGCGACCGAGCAAGCCGTGCTGCGCCACAACGCGCGCCAGTCACTGGCCAACCTGGGCCGCCGCAACCAGAGCCTGCTGCGCCGGCAGATCAGCGCGATCAGCGAGTTCGAGCGCACCGAGCTGGATCCGGACGCGCTCGGCCGGCTGTTCCTGCTCGACCACCTGGCCACCCGGATGCGGCGCAACTCGGAGAGCCTGCTGGTGTTGGTCGGCGAGACGGGCCCGCGTCGGCCGAGCGCGCCGGTGTCGATCGTGGACGCCGTCCGGGCGGCGGTGTCCGAGGTGGAGGACTACACCAGGGTGCGGCTGCGCGACGTCGACCCGGTGTTCGTCCCCGGCTCGATCGTGCCCGACGTCGCGCACCTGCTCGCCGAGCTGATCGAGAACGGCCTGACGTTCTCCCCGCCGGACCGCGAGGTCGAGGTGCGGGGCAGGCGCGTCGCGGACGGATACCTGCTGGTGATCGTCGACCATGGCATCGGGATGCCGGCGGAGGCGCTCGCCGAGGCGAACGCGAAGTTCCGCGGCGAGGACACCTTCCTCGTCGCGCCGACGCGGTTCCTCGGCCACCACGTGATCGGTGCGCTCGCCGCGAACCTGGGCGCGCGGGTCCGGCTGGTGGAGTCGCCGACGTCCGGGGTCAGCGCCCGCGTGCTGCTGCCGACGGCGCTGCTGGCCGAGCCTCGACCGGTGCCGCCGAGTCCGCCCGAGCACCACTCCCCGCGCCCGATCGAGCGCCCGGTCGAGCGTCCGGCACAGCGCCCGTCGAAGGCGATCGCCTCACTCGCCGACGGCGGCGAGCGCACCAGCAGCGGGCTGCCCAAGCGATCCCGCCGGCCCGTGCCCGCCAGGCAAGCGCCCACGGGCACCGACGCCGCCCGGCCCCCGGACGACGTGCGGGTGATGCTGTCGTCGTTCCGCGACGGCCACCGGCGCGGCAGTCGTACCCGGCCCGAACCGCACCCCGTCAGCCACACCGCGAGCGAAAAGGATCAGGCATGACCTCCGGCACGAACACCGACGCCGGCCCGGATACGTTCGGCTGGCTGCTGGCCAACTTCGTGCGCACCACGCACGGCGTGCGCGACGCGGTGGCGGTGTCCGCGGACGGCCTGCTGCTGGCGATGTCGCCGAGTCTGGACCGCGCGTCCGGCGATCACCTGGCCGCGGTGGTGGCCGGGCTGTGCAGCCTCAGCCGGGGCGCGTCGGACCGCTACGACCTCGGCGAACTCAAGCTGATGATGATCGAGCGGCGGCGCGGCCTCATGCTGGTGTCCTCGATACCGGGTGGCAGTTGCCTCGGCGTGATCGCCGACTCCGAGGCGGACGTCGGCACGATCGGCTACGAGATCGCCCTGCTCACCGAGCGGTTCGGCGCGGTGCTGACCCCCGCGTTGATCAGCGACCTCCGCGACCACCTGCCGCGATAGGCCCCTCAGTCGGACTTCTTCTCGTCGTCTACGGGCTTGTCCCTGTCCTGCGTGACACCGTCCGGCTTGTCCTCCGGCGGGTCGAAGCTGGCCGGCACCTTCTTCAGGTGCTTGGTCATCGACCGGGCCAGGAACACCACCGCGACGAAGAACAGGATCAGCACGACGAAGGCCACCGGCGAGGCCTTGCCGAAGTCGGCGCCCCGGCCGCCCGGGTCCTCCGGCTTCGGCGGCGGCTGCGCGACGTACGCGCCGGTGGCCGCCACCGGTGTGAGCCCGAACGTTTCCGTCACGCGGTCACCTTCTCCTCGATCCCCGCGAACAGATCGTCCTCCGGCAACGTGGTGTCCACAAGCGAGCGCGCCAGCTCGTACTCCTCGAACGGCCACACGTCCCGCTGCACCTCGAGCGGCACGGCGAACCAGCGGCTGTTGGGGTCGATCTGCGTGGCGTGCGCGAGCAGGGCGGCGTCCCGCGTCTCGAAGTACTCGGCGCACTCGATCTTCGTGGTGACTCGGTGCGACAGGTCGCCCTTGTCGGCGTCCCACTTCTCCAGCCACTCCCCGTACGGCGACTCCAGCCCGCGGGCCAGCAGCGCCTCGTGCATGGCGACCAGCCGGGACCGGGAGAACCCGTGCGAGTAGTACAGCTTCAGCGGCGTCCACGGTTCGCCCTGCTCGGGGTAGCGATCCGGGTCGCCGGCCGCGTCGAACGCGGCGACCGACACCTCGTGGCAGCGGATGTGGTCGGGGTGCGGGTAGCCGCCGTTCTCGTCGTAGGTGATCACGACGTGCGGCTTGAACTCGCGCATGGCCTTCACCAGTGGCGGAACCGACTCCTCCAGTGGCACCAGGGCGAAGCAGCCCTCGGGCAGCGGCGGCGTCGGGTCGCCCTCGGGCAGGCCGGAGTCGACGAACCCGAGCCAGCGGTGCTGGACACCGAGGATCTCCGCCGCCCTGGCCATCTCGGCGCGGCGGACGTCGGTCATGTTCTCCTTGACGTCCGGGCGCTCCATGGCCGGATTGAGGATGTCGCCGCGCTCGCCGCCCGTGCAGGTCACCACCATGACCTCGTGGCCGGCAGCGGTGTACTTGGCCATGGTGGCCGCGCCCTTGCTGGACTCGTCGTCCGGGTGCGCGTGCACCGCCATCAGCCGCAGCTTCTCGCCCATGCTTCCCCTACCGGTCCTTTCCTGCCGTGTGGCCCCCGCGTCACGCCGGTACCCAGTGCTCGCGGATACTCGAACGTCGACGGCGGGTTCCATTGTTCCCGCCGGGTACGACATCTCCGCGGGGAGGGCCGCCTTGACGAACACGATCGGCGGCATCCGGGTGCCGGAGGGCCGGTACGGTTCGCGCGATCGGCCCAGGTCGCGCCGGTGGAAGCTGGTCGCGTGGGTATCCGGGGCGCTCGTGGTGGGCGGCGTGGTCACGTTTCTCGGCTACACGAACCTGGGCACCGCGCCGATCGAGACGCAGCGGACCGGGTTCTCCTCGGTGGACCCGACCACGATGCGGCTGAACTTCGACGTGGTGCGCGACGAGCCGGGCAAGGCAGCGGTGTGCATCGTGCGGGTGCGCAGCGTGGACGGCGCCGAAACGGGCCGCAAAGAGGTGCTGATCCCACCAGGCGGGAGGTCCACCTCGGTCAGTACGGTGATCAAGGGGACCCGCGAACCGGTCACCGCGGACGTGTTCGGCTGCTCCTACCAGGTCCCCGGGTACCTGTCTACTGATCATCGGCCAACGGAGTGAACTCCGAGGTCCACACCTCTAAAACGGACAAATCGGTCACCTGACGTCCACGAGACGTGCTACCCTCGTTCACCGGCACGGCCCCTGGCGGGCCGTGTTTTTTCCATTCCCGGGTGCCCGCCATCCGGGAGAACGTGCCGGCCGGTACGGGAGGCACACGTTCGGTCCGAGTTCCGGACCTAGGAGCAAGAGGAGTTGGTGACCGTGAGCGAGACCGCCCAGGTGACCTGGCTTACCCAGGATGCCTACAACCGGCTCAAGCACGAGCTCGACGAGCTTGTCGAGAATCGCCCGGTCATTGCCGCGAAGATCAACGCGAGCCGCGAAGAAGGCGACCTGAAGGAGAACGGGGGCTATCACGCCGCCCGTGAGGAGCAGGGTCAGGCGGAAGCTCGCATCCGGCAGCTCCAGGAGTTGCTGCGCACGGCCAAGGTGGGTGAGGCGCCGCCGAACGACGGCCTCGCCGAGCCGGGCAAGGTCCTGACCGTGCGCTACGAGGGTGACAAGGACACCGAGAACTTCCTGCTCGCCACCCGCGAAGAGGGCGTGGAGGGCGAGCTCGAGGTTTTCTCCCCGGAGTCTCCGCTCGGCAAGGCGCTGCTCGGCGCCAAGGAGGGCGAGACGCGGTCCTACGAGCTGCCCAACGGCGGCACGCAGAAGGTCACGTTGATCAAGGCGGTGCCCTACACGGGCTGACGCACGGGACGAGGTGGAGCCGGCGGACGGGTCGGCTCCACCTCGCACGTCTTCCCGTACCAGATCGTTCTGCGACAAAACCATCTACTAGCACACTATTTGTTACGATCGGTCCATGACGACCGAAGCGCAGGCAGCGCCGCCCGCCACACAGGTCTCCACCGATCTGTGTTTTCTGTTGTCCCAGGCCAGCCATGTGCTGACCACCGAGCTGGCCGCCGCACTCGAGACGGTCGGCATCTCCCCCCGCGCGCGCTGCGTGCTCACCAACGCGAACCGGGGCGAGTTCACCCAGAGCCAGCTCGCGGAGATGTCCGCGCTGGACAAGACCACGATGACGGCCACGATCGACGAGCTGGAGCAGAACGGCTACGCCGAGCGCAAGGCCTCGGCGACCGACCGACGGGCCCGGATCATCGCGGTGACCAAGACAGGCAAGCGAATCCTCGCCATGTCCGACGATGTCGTCGCCGACGTGTACGCCGACGTGCTCGAAGCCCTGCCCGACGGCCAGGCCGAGCTGTTCCTCGAGATGCTGGCGCACCTCGTCGGGAAGCGCCTGGCGCAGCCGGCCCACTGCCAACAACAGGTGAGACGACCGCGACAGTCTCACTAGTCAGAAAATAGATCGTCTACTAGCAAACTATCTGCTACGGTCGCACCTGGAAGGTAAGACTCCAGGGAGGGCGGCTCATGCCGGAAACCATTGGTACGACGAGCAGATCGCGCTGGGTGGCGCTCGTCGTGCTGTGCGCGGGGATGTTGATGATCATCCTCGACCAGACCATCGTGACCGTGGCACTGCCCGCGATCCAGAACGACCTCGGCTTCACCCAGTCCGGGCTCGCCTGGGTGGTGAACGCCTACCTGATCGCGCTCGGCGGCCTGCTGCTGCTGGCCGGCCGGCTCGGCGACCTGATCGGCCGCAAACGGGTGTTCCTCGCCGGTGTCACCATGTTCACCGCGGCATCGGTGCTGTGCGGCGTGGCGGGCAACGCGGAGTGGCTCGTGATCGCGCGGTTCCTGCAGGGGGCCGGCGGCGCGCTCACCTCCGCGGTGATCCTCGGCATGATCGTGACGATGTTCCCCGAGCAGCGCGAGCAGGCGCGCGCGATCGGCGTGTTCAGCTTCGTGGCGGCGGCCGGCGCGTCCATCGGCCTGCTGGCCGGCGGCGTGCTCACCGAGGCGATCAACTGGCACTGGATCTTCTTCGTGAACGTGCCGATCGGCGTCGTGGTCGGCGTGCTCGCGGCGCGCATCGTGCCCGCCGACGAGGGCCTCGGCCTGCGCGAGGGTGCCGATGTGATCGGCGCGGTGCTGGTCACCTCCGCGCTGATGCTCGGCGTGTACACGATCGTGGAGACCGAGAGCTACGGCTGGGGGCACGTGCACACGATCAGCCTCGGCGCGCTGTCGCTGGCGCTGCTGGCCGGGTTCGTGGTGCGCCAGGCCCGTGCGGCCAAACCACTGCTCCCGCTGCGGATCTTCCGCTCGCGGAACGTCTCCGGCGCGAACCTGATCCAGGTGCTGATGATGGCCGGCCTGCTGAGTACGTTCACGCTCGGCGCGCTGTACCTGAAGCTGCAGGACTACGACGCGCTGGACATCGGACTGGCGTTCCTGCCGGTGGCCGTGTTGATCGCGGCGATGTCGCTGGGCGCGTCGGCGCGGCTCAACTCGCGGTTCGGCGAACGTCGGGTGCTGATCGCCGGGCTGGTGCTGATCACGGCCGGACTACTGCTGTTCGCCAGGGTGCCGGTCGTCGCGACCTACGCCAGCGATCTGCTGCCGGTGATGCTGCTGATCGGGTTCGGTGTCGGGCTCGCGTTCCCGGCGATCATGACGCTGGCCATGTCCGGGGCGTCGGAGCACGAGGCGGGTCTGGCATCAGGGCTGGCCAACACCACCCAGCAGGTGGGCGGCGCGCTCGGGCTGACCGTGCTGACCACGGTGGCCACCGGGCACACCGAGTCGCTGCGCGGGTCGGGTGACACCGAGCCGGTCGCGATGACCGGCGGCTACCACCTGGCGTTCGGCATCGGCGGGCTGCTCGTGATCGTGGGGATCGCGCTGGCGGTGGCCGTACTGCGGCCGGTGCCCCAGGAGCAGGTGACAGAACACGCGCCGGACGACGCCCGGGAGATCGACGCCGTGCCGGCCACCGAGTCCGCCTGACCTCGCGAGTCCCGCGCTGGGACACGGTGAGTCCCGCGCTCCGCACCATGCTGAGCGCGGGACTCACCGGTGCAGGGCGCGGGACTCGCGCATTCACAGCAGGCTTTCGAGCAGCGGGCGGACTCGGTGCTCGACGGGCGTGGACAACGCGATCGAGGTGGACGTGCGCTGCACCCACTTGAGATCCACGACCTGGTCGATCACCCGCTGCAGATCGGCGTTGGAGCGCGCCACCATCCGGACCAGGAGATCGCCCTGGCCGGTGGTGGCGTGCACTTCGCACACCTCGTCGATCGCCGCGAGCCGGGTGGACACCTCCTCGCGACGCCCCTGGGCGATCTCCAGCACGGCGAACGCGGTCAGCCCGTAGCCCATCGCCGCGAGATCCAGGTCGGGCGGGAACCCGCGCAGCACCCCGCGCCGGGTCAGCCGATCCAGCCGCGCCTGCACCGTGCCGCGCGCGACGCCGAGCCGCCGCGAGCACTCCAGCACACCCAGCCGCGGCGAGTCGGTCAGCAGGAGCAGCAGCCGCGCGTCCAGCGTGTCCAGTTCACCGTCCGGATCGATGGTCATGCGTCCTCCTGGTCAGGTTGCCCAGCTTGCCCACCGGGTGCCAGCAAATCCTGTGCACATTGTTCAGTGATTCTTCCGAGTGTTGCTCATTCTGCAGCGTAAGCCAATGCTGAACGGACGGACTGACACCGCAGGCACCGGGAGGACGAGATGACCGACACCTTGGGCGAGAAGCTCGACGACGTCAGCTTCGACCAGCTCAAGCAGCTGGTTGGCCTGGTCGAGTACGACGCGTCGACCGACCCGTTCCCGGTCAAGTCGATGGACGCGATCGTGTTCGTGTCCGGCAACGCCACCCAGACGGCGCTGTTCTACCAGTCCGCGTTCGGCATGCAACTGATCGCCTATTCCGGGCCGGAGAACGGCAACCGCGAGTACAAGTCGTTCGTACTGAAGTCCGGCTCGGCGCGGTTCGTGATCAACGGCGGGGTGACGCCGGACAGCGCACTGCTGGACCACCACCGCAAGCACGGCGACGGCGTGGTGGACCTCGCGCTCGAGGTCGCCGACGTGGACAGGTGCATCGAGCACGCGCGGGCCAAGGGCGCCACCGTGCTCGAGGAGCCCAACGACGTGTCCGACGAGCACGGCACCGTGCGCCGCGCCGCGATCGCCACCTACGGCGAGACCCGGCACACGCTGATCGACCGTTCCCGCTACAACGGCCCTTACCTGCCGGGCTACGAGGCGCGGGAGAGCACGATCCGCCGGCCCGAGGGCGCGCCGAAGCGACTGTTCCAGGCGGTGGACCACTGCGTGGGCAACGTCGAGCTGGGCAAGATGGACGAGTGGGTCGAGTTCTACAACCGGGTGATGGGCTTCGTGAACATGGCGGAGTTCGTCGGTGACGACATCGCCACGGAGTACTCGGCGCTGATGAGCAAGGTGGTGTCCAACGGCAACCACCGGGTGAAGTTCCCGCTCAACGAGCCGGCGATCGCGAAGAAGAAGTCGCAGATCGACGAGTACCTGGAGTACTACGACGGCGCCGGCTGCCAGCACATCGCGCTGGCCACCAACGACGTCATCCGCACGGTCACCGCGATGCGCGAGGCGGGCGTGGAGTTCCTGGACGCGCCGGACTCCTACTACGAGGACCCGGAGCTGCGCGCGCGGATCGGCGAGGTCCGGGTGCCGATCGAGACGCTCAAGGAGCACAAGATCCTGGTCGACCGGGACGAGGACGGCTACCTGCTGCAGATCTTCAGCAAGCCGATCGGCGACCGTCCGACCGTGTTCTACGAGCTGATCGAGCGGCACGGCTCGCTCGGCTTCGGCAAGGGCAACTTCAAGGCGCTGTTCGAGGCGATCGAGCGCGAGCAGGAGCGCCGCGGCAACCTCTGACCGTCACCCGAGGACGGCCTCGGCCAACCCGGCGAGCGTCGCCGTGATGCGGCGCTTGCCGAGGCCGAGATCCTCGCGCTGGTACCGGTAGACCTCGGGAGCCAGCGGCGCGAGCAGGACGTCGACCAGCGGGTCGGCGTCCTTTCGCTTCGCCGCGACCAGCAGCGACCGCACGTGCGCGCGCCAGAACCGGTACGCGCCGGTCTCGAACCGCGATCGCCCGACCTCGCTGCCGAGCACCAGGTGGCCGTGCCGCTCCAGCAGATCGACCATCGCGGCGTAGAACGCGGCCAGCCGCTGCGCGGGCGGCGCACCCGGCCCGAGCGGCGGCTCGCCACGGATCAGCTTCTCCTGCAGCACGCGCTCGTGCTCGTCCAGCAGCGCGACCGCGATCGCCGACCGGTCGGGGTAGCGGCGGTACAGGGTCGCCCTGCCCACGCCGGCCGCGCGCGCGATGTCGTCCATCGTGACGCTCTCCGGACCGTTCGCGGCGAACAGCTCGGCGGCCGCGTCGAGCACCCGCTGCCGGTTCCGCGCGGCGTCGGCGCGCTCCTGTCCCACCCGCACGACGGTAGGGAATAACCGGACGCGGTGTCCAGTTGAGCAAGTGGACACGATGTCCAGTTACTCCGAGAGGCCGTGCTCATGCATCTGCTCCACCTCGACAGCAGCGCCCGCCGCGAGTCCTTCTCTCGCACGCTGACCGCACGATTCGCCGCCGCGTTCCCGCACACCGGCTACACCTACCGCGATCTCGCCGCGAACCCCGTGCCGCTCATCGGCCAGGGGTGGACCGAGTTGTGTGACGCCCTGCTCGCCGCCGAGGTCACCGATCCCGCGCGCTACCAGGACGTCGTGTGCACCCCAGCGCAACGGGCAGCGTGGCGGGTCGTCAATCCTCTGCTATCGGAATTTCTCGCGGCGGACGTGATCCTGATCGGCGCACCCATGTACAACTTCTCGATCCCGGCCGCGTTGAAGGCGTGGATCGATCAGGTCACCTTCCCGCGAATGTCGTTGGCACCGCGGCGTTTCGTCGTCGCCGGCGCGCGGGGCGGCTCCTACCTGCCGGGCACTCCACGCGAGCCGTTCGACCACCACGAGCGCTACCTGCGCGACTTCATCGCGGGGCACTACGCCGTCGAGGACGTCGAGTTCGTCAACTCCGAGCTGACCAACGTGCTGGTCGATCCGACGCTGGCGAATCTGGCCGGCAAGCAGCGCGACTCCGCCGCCGCGGCCGAACGCCGGACCGACGAGCTGGCCCGATGAGTTGGCTGCTGCTCGTGGCGGCCGGGCTCGTCGAGGTGGTGTGGGCGCAGAGCATCCGGCCGACGGAGAACTTCACCAAGCCGCTGCCCACGCTGGTGTGCCTGATCCTGATGGCCGGCGCGGTCTACCTGCTATCGCGCGCGATGGACGGGATCCCGGTGGGCACCGCGTACGTGGTGTTCACCGGGATGGGCGCGGTCGGCGCGATCGTGATCGGCGCGCTGCGCAACGGCGAGCAGATCAGCGTGCTCCGAATGCTCGCGCTGGCGTTGATCATCGGCGGCATCGTGCTGGCCCGCGTCGCCACGACGTGATCACGCCAGCGGCGGGATCTCCGGCAGTGTGGCGGCCGGGCGCTCGGCCAACGCGTCCAGCGCCAGGGCGATCGCGGTGTCCAACTGCGGATCGCGGCCCTCGGCGTGGTCGGCCGGCGTCATGACCACCTCGACGTCCGGCTCCACGCCCCGGTTCTCCACGCCCCACCCGGGTCCCTGCATCCAGGTCGCGTACCGGGGCTGGGTCACCAGCGTGCCGTCCACCAGGTGGTAGCGCATGTCGATGCCGATCACGCCGCCCCAGGTGCGGGTGCCGACCACCGGCCCGATGCCCAGCGCCTTGATCGCCGCGTTGACGATGTCGCCGTCGGAGCCGGAGAACTCGTCGGCCACGGCCACCACCGGTCCGCGCGGCGCGTCGGCCGGGTAGGTGCTGGCGTGGTAGCCGTCGCGGCCGGTGCTCCACCCGACGATCCGGCGCCCCAGCTTCTCCACCACGAGCTGCGACAGGTGCCCGCCCCGGTTCTCCCGCACGTCCACGATCACCGCGTCGCGCGCCATCTCCAGCCGCAGGTCGCGGTGCAGCTGCGCCCACCCGCTGGCCACCATGTCCGGCACGTGCAGGTACCCGACCCGCCCGCCGGTGGCCTGGTGCACGTGGTCGCGCCGGCCGGCCACCCATGCCTGGTAGCGCGACGCCATCTCGTCGTGCAGCGGCACGACGACCACCCGGCGCGGCTCTCCCCCGGCGGCCGGCGCGACGGTCAGCTCGACCGGTTTGTCCGCCGTACCAACGAGAAGCGGCGCCGGGCCGGCGTCCGGATCGACGTCGTGGCCGTCCACGGCGAGGATCGCGTCACCCTCGCGCACGGCCACGCCGGGTGCGCGCAGCGGTGAGCGCGCCTCCGGGTCGGACGACTCGCCGGGCAGCACGGCGGCCACCCGCCAGCGCCCGTCGCCGTCGCGCTCCAGGTCCGCGCCGAGCAGGCCCAGCCGCACCCGGGCGTCGCGGTACCCGTCGGCCTCCCACACGTAGGCGTGCGAGGTACCGAGTTCGCCCTGCACCTCCCACAGGAGGTCCACGAACTCGTCGTAGCAGCCGATCGTGTCCAGCAGCGGGCGGTACCGGTCGAGCACGCCGGACCAGTCCACCCCGCCGAGATCAGCGCGCCAGAAGTGATCCCGCATGAGCCGGCCGGTCTCGGCGTACTCCTGCGCCCACTCCTCGGGCGGCCGCACCCACACCCGCACCCGGGACAGGTCCACCTCGACGTTGTCGTTGTCGTCGTCATCGGAGTCGGCCTTGTGGTCGGACGGCAGCACGCGCAGGGTTCGCCCGTCCCTGATCACGATCCGGGCGCCGTCGCCGCTGACCGCCACGTCGTCAACGCCGTCGGCCAGCTCCACGACCTTGCGCTTGGCCAGGTCGTAGCGCTCCAGCACCGGCCTCGGCTCGTCGTCGTCCACATCGGACAGATCGGTGCCGAGCACGCCGGCGGTCGGGTGCCGCATCCACAGCACGCCGCCCTTGGCCGGCAGCAGCGCGCTGTACCGCGCGGCGGGAACGGGGAACGGCACCACCCGGTCGGCGATCCCGTCCGGGTCGACCTCGGTGTGCGGCGCGGCGCCGTCCTCGCCCTTGTGGTCGCCGTCCGGGTCACCGACCGGCCGGCCGGCGGGGGTCGGCGCGAACGGCGACGGGGTGGTCGCGGCCAGCGGCACCAGGAACGGCCGGCTGCCGTTGAGGAAGGACATGTCGAACACGTGCGCGTCGTACACCGGGTCGAAGCTGCGTGCGGACAGGAACACCAGGTGCTTGCCGTCAGCGGTGAACGCGGGCGCGTAGTCGGCGAACCGCAGCGGTGTCACGTCCACTGTGGACAGTGTGGCGATCTCGAGAATCCTGATGTGCCGCAACGGGTTCGGGCCGGGATGCGACCAGGCCAGCCACGCCGAGTCGGGCGAGAAGGCGAGGTCGCTCGGGTCCGCGCTGCCGCCGCGCGCGACCTCGGTGATCTCGTCGGTGTCGGTGTCGTCGTCGGTGTCGACCAGGAGCACCCGCCCGTCGTGGGTGATCAGCGCGAGCCGCCGGCCGTCGGGCGCTGCCTCCAGTTCGAGTACCCGGCCGAGCGTGCCGCCGCCGATTCGCCGGCCGGACCCGCCGTCCACCGACGCGATCTCCAGCGCGTCCTCGCCGTCCGCGTCGGTGATCCACGCGGCGCGGCCGGTGTCGCCGAGCACCCGGGGCATGCGGGCGCGCACGCCGGGCGCGGCGGACAGCGCGCGGGCCGGGCCGTCGCGGTGGGTCAGCCAGTGCACGGTGCCGCGCACCTCGACCACGCTGGCCCGCGCGGCGTGGTCGGGCGTGAACTCGGTCAGCTCCTCGCGCGCGGACACCGGGTAGGGCTGACGGTTGACGCGCGGCCCGCCGAGCCGGATCTCCAGCTCGCGCGGCTCACCGTCCAGACTGTCCACAATGTACAGTCGCCCGCCGGCGTGGTAGACCACGCGGGTGCCGTCGGTGGTGGCGTTGCGGGCGTAGAACTCGCCCAGCCCGCCGTGCCGGCGCAGGTCCGAGCCGTCCTGGTTCGCCGAGTACAGCGCGGCGACGCCCTCATGGTCGGACAGGAACGCGATCCGCTCCCCGACGAACATCGGCGAGCTGACGTTTCCGTCCACTTCGGACAGAACGCGGGTGAACTCGGTGCTGTCACCGGGTTTGTGCCACAGCTTGCCGGCGGTGCCGCCGCGGTACCGCTTCCAGTGCGCCGGCTCGCTGGAGTTGGCCGACACCAGCAACAGGGCTCCGCCGGGGCCGTGCGCGACGCCGCCGACCGGCCCGTACGGCAGCCGGGTCGGAGTGCCCCCGTCGGCTGGCACGGTGTGCGCCCAGGTGCGGCGGGTCGACGGCTGGCCGGTCGAGGTGCTGGCGATCACCTCGCCGTCCGGGGTCCAGCCGAGCACCGTGGTCTTCGGGTCGCCCCAGTAGGTGAGCCTCCTGCTCGCGCCGCCGTCGACCGGCGCGACGTGCACCTCGGGGTCGACGTCGCGGGTGCTGGTCCAGGCGATCAGCGTGCCGTCCGGCGAGAACCGCGGGTTGGTCACCGGCACCTGGTCGGCGCTGACCCGCCAGGCGCGGCCACCGTCGAGTGGGGCGAGCCAGACGTCGTCCTCGGCGACGAAGGTGACGAGATCGCCGTGCGGGTGTGGGAAGCGGAGGTATGCGGGGATCGCTGCGGGGGTCACCGGTCCACGCTAGTTCGGATGGTCTCCGTGCGCCGCCGATTTCGTTGTGTGCGGCCAAAATCTGGTCCACGCGGCGTGGTCCATTGTGGCCGGATCCACCCCGGCGGCACGGGCGGCGGCCTCGGCGGCGCGCACGTCGGCGGCGAACGCGCGAGCCACGGCACGCAGGTCGGACTCGGGATCGCCGCCGGCGAGCTTCGCCAGCGCGGCCAGCTCGAACAGCCGCGCGCCGGGGTTTTCGTGCCGGGGCAGCAGTTCGCCGGGCAGCCCGGCGCGAGCGGTGCGCTGGGCCAGTTTGGCGGCCAGCGCCAGTGCAGGCTGACCCATCGCCACACCGTCCACACTGGACTCGCGGCGCTTCTCGGCCTGCTTCAACTCCTCCCAGCGGAGTTCCTGGCTGGACGCGTCGCGCACGGCCGGGTCACCGCCGGCGAACACGTGCGGGTGCCGGTTGACCAGCTTGACGACCAGCTCGGCGGCGACATCGTCGACGGTGAACGGGTCCTCGGGGTCCTCGGCGGCGATACGCGCGTGGAACAGCACCTGCAGCAGCACGTCGCCGAGTTCCTCGCGCAGTGCCGCCCGGTCGCCGTCCTCGATCGCCTCGAGCAGTTCGAAGCACTCCTCGACCAGGTACTGGCGAAGCGTCTCGTGGGTCTGCTCGGCGTCCCACGGGCAGCCGCCCGGCGAGCGCAGCCGGTCCATCACGGCCACCGCGTCCAACAGCCCGACGCCCGGTTCGGCCACGACGGCGAACCCGGCCCGCCGCAGCACACCCATCGCCGGGTCGTCGGCACTGGCCGCGAACACCACGACTGCACGCGATTCCGCTTGTGCCACAACGTCTTCCGGTGCGACCGGAGCATCCAGCGCGCTCGCCGTCGCACCGTCCACAGCGGACGTTACGTAACAGGCGTTCGCCGCACGGGCCAGTGGCACGGCGGCGGCCGGCAGCAGACCGCCGGGCCGCAGCACGACCACGGCTCCGGTCACGGCGTGGTGCGGCGCACCGGGATCTGGACCCCGGTGGCCTCTTCCACGCGCGGCGCGACGTTCACCGCCAGCGGGTCCCACACGCCATAGCGCGGGTTGACCTTGAGCCCGACCTCGTCGGCGAGCTGGCTGAGCACGCGCTGCCCGAGCTTGTACAGCGTCTGCGGCTTGCCCTGCGTGTTGGTCGGCGCCGGGTCGAGGACCTTGCGGTCGTGCACCTGCACCACGAGCCAGGAGCCGTTGTCGTCCTCGGGCGTGAAGGCGATCACGGTGCCCGCCTTCGCGCCGAACAGCGGCCCGCCGGCCCACGCGGCGCCGCCGGTGCGCTCGGTGAGCGCGGGCGTGACCTGCTGGTCGACCACGACCTGGGCGTTCGGCCCGGCACCGGTGCGCATGAGGTCGCGCGCACGAGCCGGGTTGTCGGCGATCTGCCGGGCCAGCGCCTGGGCGCGATCCTTGGCGCTGGAACCGCTTTCCGCGCGGACCGGGATCACCACGCCGTCGAAGGTGACCGACAGCTTGTTGAAGTAGTGGGAGCCGAGCGCCTGGGTCAGGAGAATGTCCCTGGCGACCTCGCGGATCTTGGCCGGGGTGTCACCGTTCTGCTTGGCGGCCTCCACCTCGCCGCCGGACCCGTTGATCATCTCGGTGACTTCGCGCTCGTCGATCTGCAGGCTCTCCCGCCGCGTCGCGATCGCGATCAGCTCGTGCTGGATGCGCCTGCTCACCAGCTCACGGGACACCAGGTCCAGCTTGTGCTGCTTCTGCTGTTGCTGAACCTGCGGGACGTTGTCCAAGACCCACTTCAGGTCGGACTGGACGTCGTCGAGCGCGATCACCTTGTCCCCGATGATCGCCGCTGACCCGACCTGGCTCGGCCCTGATCCGCAGGCGGTCAGCCCGACGGTCAGCGCGGCGGCGGTGATCAGCAGCAGGCCCCGGCTGTGCATGGCACTCCTCACAGTTGCGTACCTTCTCACACCGCAAGATCCGGAGGTACCGCCGGCTACTTGCCCGGGCTGCGCGGCCCGCCGCCGGAGTACCCGGTCTGGCCGACCTCGACCTGGTTGCTCGGCACGAGCCGGCCCTCCTGGTTGACCACGACCATCCTGCCGTCCTGCACCGCCTGGTGGACGTACTGCTTAAGCTGGTCCTGCGAGGCGCCGGGGTGCTCGGCCGCGATCTGGCGGCCGACCTCGTTGTTGTGCAGGTCCATGGCGATGCCGACGTCGCTGGGCCGCAGGTGCGGCTCGGCGTTCGGATCGATCGGCGAGGTCTCGTGCGCGGTGCCGATCTTCTCGGCGAAGTCCTGCCCGAAACTGTTGGTGTTCAACGCGTTCCAGTAGGCGTGCCGGAACGCGTCGCGGTGGCCGTCGACGTCGCCCTTGTCCCCGGGGGTCTCCTCCTTGTAGACCTCCTTGCCCGCGCTGGTCGCCGTCTCCTCGTTCTCCTTGGCCTCCGGGATGTCCCACGGCCGGGTGCGGAGCAGCTTCCACTCTTCTTCTGTCAGCTTTTTATCCGTAAACGGAAGATCTACGAACTTACCAATCTTCGGCGGCGGGAACTGGCTGAGCAGTTGGTCGTGCAGCGAGCCCTGCCGTTCACCGGCGGCGGCCGCGGCGCCGAGGTCGGTCGCGCCGCCGTCGGTGATCTTGCCCTGGGCGATCTTGCCGAGCACGCCGGCGAGGCCCTCATCGATCCGCTCGGCCTGTTCGATGACGTTCTTCGCGTGGTCCTGCAGGTTCTTGCGAACCGACTGCCGGATCAGCTGCTGCCCCATGTCGATCTGCTTGAGCAGGTACGGGTCGTAGACCGTGCCGTCGTTCGTGATCACCATCTGGTACTTGGCGGCGATGCTGTCGGCGAGGTCCACGCTCTGCTTGAGGCGCGCGACCGCGTCCCCCGCGGTGCCGACCGCCGCCTTGGCCGCGGTGGTCTCCGCGACCAGGTGCTCGATCTTGTCGGCGACCACATCGCGCCGCCCCTTGGCGCCGTCGGCGGCCGGCCCGATCCAGGTCACCGCGCCGCCGGAGATCTGGATCTCGTCGGCGAACCCGAGCAGTTGCTCACCGCGCGACTTGAGCGCGATCTCGGCGTCCTCCAGATGTGCCGCGTCCCAGCGCCGCACGTCGGCGAACGACACCATCAGCGGCCTCCCGGGACCTGGAAGCTGGTGCGCGCGGCTTCCTCGTTGCTCGCGTACAGGTCCGCCGAGCCGATCATGTCGCCGCCGACCTTGGTGGACTCGCCGCCGACCCAGGTGACGCGCTGCTTCCACTGGTCACCCGCACTGGCCGCCTCGGTGACCGCCGTGCCGCCCGGCATGCCCTTGCCCACCCCGGCGAGCGCGCCCGCGAGATCGACTCCCGCGATGTCCCGGCCGATCGCGTTCATCGCGTTGCCCGCGTTGCGCACGCTGGCGATCTCGACCTCGTAGCCGTCCATGGCCCTCCTCGTTCGACGCCGTCGTCAGTGTACGACGCTGTTCCCAAACGACGGGTTCCCTACTGGACGTGGCCCGATTCTTTCGAATATGGGCCGTCGAGCCACTCGTTTCCGATCTACTCGCGGCCCACCATGGATCACATGAACGTGTTGTGGATCTTCGCTCACCCGGACCAGCGATCGCTGAACGGCGCCCTGCGCGACGAGGGACTGTGCGCGCTGCGCGAACTGGGTCATCACGTCCGCGAGTCCGACCTGTACGCGATGGGCTGGAACCCGGTGCTCGACCGCTCCGACTTCGAACAGCAGCCGTCCGGGCGGCTGCTGGTCGGCGCCGAGCAGGAGCGCGCCTACCTCGACGGAACGCTGCGCGCCGACATCCGCGCCGAGCAGGACAAGCTCGAGTGGGCCGACGCCGTCGTGCTGCACTTCCCGCTGTGGTGGTTCGGTCCGCCGGCGATCCTGAAAGGGTGGCTGGACCGGGTTCTGGCGCAGGGCCTCGGGTTCGGCGTGAAGGACGCCGACGGACGCACCCGGCGCTACGGCGACGGCGGTCTCGCCGGCAAGCGCGGACTGGTGGTGACCACGGTGGGCGCCCGGGAGTCCAGCTTCGGCCCTCGCGGTATTCACGGCCACATCGACGACGTGCTGTTCCCGCTGTCGCACGCGACGTTCTTCTACACCGGGATGGACGCGCTGCCGCCCTACGTCGTGTACGGCGCGGACCGGCTCGACGCCGCCGGTTTCGCCGAGGCGGCGCACGGACTGCGCGAGCGGCTGCGCGCGCTGCCGACCGAGGAGCCGATCCCGTTCCGTCCGGAGGCGAGCGGGGACTACGACGAGGACCTGGTGCTACGCCCCGACATCGCGCCGGGACGGACCGGGCTCGCGGTCCATCGCCGCGACGGTGGCCCGACGGCGGACCGGCTCAGCCGACGGGTGCTGGAGTCGCGGTGATCGACTCGATGAGCGTGGCGCACCAGTCGAGCAGTTCCACGCCGCGCAGTTGCGGCGCGCCGATCCGCCCGCCCGCGGCGCCCTCGGTGGGGCGCGGCACGGCGACGGTGTTGGCCACGGGCTTGTAGTTCGCCTTGGGGTACAAGCGTTTGAGCCGCACGAGCTGCGAGTCGCGCAGGTCCATCGGGGCGAAGCGGATCATGTTGCCCTGGCTGGCGACCTCGGTGACGCCGTGCGCGCGGCACTTCTGCCGGAACGTGGCGACCTTGAGCAGGTTGGCCACCGGCACGGGCGGTTCGCCGTACCGGTCGACGAGTTCCTCGCGCACGGCGTCCAGGGCGTCGGCGTCGGCCGCGGCGGCGATCTTGCGGTAGGCCTCCAGCCGCAGCCGCTCGCCCGGCACGTAGTCGTGCGGGATGTGCGCGTCGACCGGCAGGTCCACCCGCACGTCGGCCAGCTCCTCCTCGGTCTCGCCCTCGCCGGCTCCGGCGTGCCGGCGGAACGCGTCCACCGCCTCGCCGACGAGCCGTATGTACAGGTCGAACCCGACGCCGGCGATGTGCCCGGACTGCTCGGCGCCCAGGATGTTGCCGGCGCCGCGGATCTCCAGGTCCTTCATGGCGACCGCCATGCCCGCGCCCAGCTCGGTGTTCTGCGCGATGGTGGCGAGCCGGTCGTGCGCGGTCTCGGTGAGCGGAGCCTCTGGGGGATAAAGGAAGTAGGCGTATCCGCGTTCGCGCCCGCGGCCGACGCGCCCGCGCAGCTGGTGCAGTTGGGCGAGGCCCAGCAGGTCGCCGCGCTCCACGATCAGCGTGTTGGCGTTGGAGATGTCCAGGCCCGTCTCCACGATCGTGGTGCACACGAGCACGTCGTGCTCGCGCTCCCAGAAGCCCTGGATGACCTTCTCCAGCCGGTCCTCGTTCATCTGGCCGTGCGCGGTGACGATCCGCGCGTCGGGCACGATCTCGCGCAGCCGCCGGGCGGCCTTCTCGATCGAGGACACCCGGTTGTGCACGTAGAAGACCTGGCCGTCGCGCAGCAGTTCGCGCCGGATCGCGGCGCCGACCTGCTTGTCGTCGTAGCCGCCGACGTAGGTGAGGATCGGGTGCCGGTCCTCGGGCGGGGTGAGGATCGTGGACATCTCGCGGATGCCGGCCAGCGACATCTCCAGCGTGCGCGGGATCGGTGTCGCCGACATGGTGAGCACGTCGACGTGCGTGCGCAGCGCCTTGATGTGCTCCTTGTGCTCGACACCGAAGCGCTGCTCCTCGTCCACGATCACCAGGCCGAGGTCCTTGTACCGGACTCCGGTCTGCAGCAGGCGGTGCGTGCCGATCACGATGTCCACGTCGCCGGCCGCCAGACCCTCGATGACCTTCTCGGCGTCGGGCCCGTGGGTGAACCTGGACAGGCCCCGCACGGTCACCGGGAAGGAGTGCATCCGCTCGGTGAAGGTGGTCAGATGTTGTTGCGCCAGAAGGGTTGTGGGCACCAGCACGGCGACCTGCTTGCCGTCCTGTACGGCCTTGAACGCGGCCCGCACGGCGATCTCGGTCTTGCCGTAGCCGACGTCGCCGCAGATGACCCGGTCCATCGGGACACCGCGTCGCATGTCGGCCTTGACCTCGTCGATCGCGGCCATCTGGTCGGGCGTCTCGGTGAACGGGAACGCGTCCTCCAGTTCGCGCTGCCACGGGGTGTCGGCGCCGAACGGGTAGCCGGGGGCGGCCTGGCGGGCGGCGTAGAGCTGCACCAGCTCGGCGGCGATCTGCTTGACCGCCTTGCGCGCCTTGGCTTTCGTGTTCTTCCAGTCGCTGCCGCCGAGCTTGTTCAGCGTGGGCAGCTCGCCGCCGACGTAGCGGGACACCTCGTCGAGCTGGTCGGTCGGCACGAACAGCCGGTCGCCGGGCTGGCCGCGCTTGGAGGAGGCGTACTCGAGCACCAGGTACTCCCGTGTCGCCTGGGCGCCGGTCGAGTCCTTGGTGGTGCGCTGCACCATCTCCACGTAGCGGCCGATGCCGTGCTGGTCGTGCACCACGTGGTCGCCGGGCCGCAGCGCCAGCGGGTCGACCGCGTTGCGCCGCCGCGACGGCATCTTCGTGGACATGTCCCTTGTGGACGTGCCGTGCCGGCCGCCGGTGAGGTCGGTCTCGGTAAGCACGACCAGATTCCGTTGCGGGGCAAGGAATCCGTCCTCGATCGCGCCGCGCACGACGGACACCACGCCGGGCTTGGGCGGCTCGGTCAGCCCGCCTTCGACGAAGGTGGCCGGCACGTCGGCCTCGGCGAGCTGCTCGACGGCGCGCTGCGCGGTTCCGGTGCCGGGCACCACGAGCACGGCGGCGCCGCCGGCGGCGGTGTGCGCGCGCAGGTCGGCGAACGCGCGGGTCACCTCGCCCCGATAGGCGTCGACCGGCTTGAGGTCCAGCGTGAGCACGCCCTCGGCGGCGGAGGTGAGCTGGCTGAGCGTCCACCACGGCCGGCCGGCCTCGCGGGCGTGCGCGGCGACGTCGGCCAGGTCGCGGTAGGCCGACGCGCCGAGGTCGATCGGCGCCTTGCCGCCGCCGGCCGCGGCCATCCAGGAGGCTTCGAGGAACTCCTGCCCGGTGCGCACCAGGTCGTGCGCGCGGGTGCGGATCTTCTCCGGGTCGGCGAGCACGACATGGGTGCCCTCCGGCATCACGTCGGTGAGCATGTCCAGCTCGCCCTCGCACAGCGCGGGGATGAGGGATTCCATTCCCTCGCAAGGGATTCCGGAGGCGAGCTTGTCCAGCATCTCGGCCAGCGCGGCGTCGGCCCGGTGCTGCTCGGCCAGTGCGGCGGCGCGTTCCCGGACCCGTTCGGTGAGCAGCAGCTCGCGGCACGGCGGCGCGACCACGCGGGCGATCTCGCCGGGCAGCGAGCGCTGGTCGGCCACGGCGAACGCGCGGATCTCGGTCACCTCGTCGCCGAAGAACTCGATCCGCACCGGGTGGTCCTCGGTGGGCGGGAACAGGTCGACGATGCCGCCGCGCACGGCGAACTCGCCGCGCTTCTCCACCATGTCCACGCGGATGTAGGCGAGTTCGACGAGCCGGTCGAGCAGCTCCTCGAAATCGTGCTCGACGCCCGGCGCGAGGTCGACCGGCGCCAGCTCGCCGAGGCCGGGCGCCATCGGCTGGATGAGGCTGCGGATGGTGGCGACGACGACCTTGAGGTGACCGTCCTCCTCGGGGTGGGTGAGCTTGCGCAGCACGGACAGCCGCGCGCCGATGGTGTCCGCGCGGGGCGAGAGTCGTTCGTGCGGAAGGGTTTCCCAGGACGGGAACACGGCGACGGCGTCACGGCCGAGGAAGTCGCCGAGGGCGGCGGTGAGGTCGTCAGCCTCGCGCCCGGTGGCGGTGATCGCCAGCACGGGTTTGCCGGCGCCGGCGTCGCTCGTCAGCGCGGCGGCGACCAGCGGGCGAGCGGCCAGCGGGCCCTCGATCTCGAGCGTGGGGGCGCCGGCCGCCTCGATCACGGCGGCGCACGCGGGGTCGGGCAGCACGGCGGGAAGGAGCCCTGCGAGCGAACCGGACACGGGTGGGTCTCCCTGGATAGACGCGGACAGACCCCTGCCCAGGACGAGTCCGAGGAAGGGGTTCTCGACTCCAGCCTACGACGCCCCACCGACAAG
The DNA here is from genome assembly GCF_004216555.1 of Herbihabitans rhizosphaerae. Taxonomy (GTDB): domain Bacteria; phylum Actinomycetota; class Actinomycetes; order Mycobacteriales; family Pseudonocardiaceae; genus Herbihabitans; species Herbihabitans rhizosphaerae. Next base: position 101,889 of record NZ_SGWQ01000003.1, read on the forward strand.
GATTTCGAAGGCATGGCGGCGGTGCTCGGCGAACAGCGCCTGCGCGACGCCGGCGTTGCGCGCGCGCAGGGCGGCGGCGAGTTCGCGGTGCTCGGCGGGAATGTGCGCGAGGTAGTCCTTGGTGCTGAGGCCCACGCGGGTGAGCAGGAACAGGTGGACCTGGCAGCGGATCGCCCGCCACGCCTCGTCGAGGCGGCGGTGGTGCGCGGCGGCGTAGACGGCGTCGTGGAAGGCGATGTCCAGGCGCACCAGCGCGTGCTCGTCCTCGGCGCGGGCCATCGCGTCGGCCACGTCGCCGATCGCGGCGATGTCCTCGTCGGTGCCGTGCTCGACGGCGATCTGGACGGCGAGTTGTTCGAGCGCGCCGCGCAGGCTGTCCAGTTCGGCGATGTCCTCGGTGGACAGCGTGGTGACGGTGGCGCCGCGGTGCCAGGCGCTGCGGACCAGGCCCTCGCGCTCCAGGCGCAGGAGTGCCTCCCGCACCGGGCCGCGGCTGACGTCCAGGGCGGCGGACAGCTCCAGCTCGCGCAGTTGCGCGCCGGGTGGGTAGGCGCCGCTGAAGATCGCGTCCCGGATGCGGTCCGCGACCTCGTCGGCCAGGCCTCGTCTGCGCGCTGGGGCGATCTCAGTCATTGTCCTAATGTTAACATTACGACATGAGCACATCCACCATCCCCCGGTTCCATCTGGCCGTGCCGGTCGACGACCTCGACGCCGCGCGCCACTTCTACGGCGAGGTGCTTGGCCTGTCGCAGGGCCGCAGCGCCGACACGTGGGTGGACTGGAACCTGCACGGGCACCAGTTCGTGACGCACCTGGCGCCGGCGCGCGCGGAGCGGATCCACAACCCGGTCGACGGGCACGACGTCCCGGTGCCGCACTTCGGGCTACTTCTGACGGTGCCGGAGTTCCACCGGCTGGCCGAACGGCTGCGCGCGGCGGGCACCGAGTTCGTGATCTCTCCGTACCTTCGCTTCGAGGGCCAACCCGGCGAGCAGTGGACGATGTTCCTGCTCGACCCGGCCGGCAATGCCCTGGAGTTCAAGGCGTTCGCCGACGACTCACAGGTCTTCGCGACCTGACCCGAAACCCTTGCACCACAACCGAACCGCGCACACCGCCCCGCATCGCCCACCGCTCCTGTCGTACCCCTTCCGTACCGTGGGCCCATCGGGGGAGCCTTCGTGCGGAGCCAAGGTGGCCTTCACTCCGCGCAGGGCGTGCACGCGGGTGATCCGCCGCGACGGGGTGACGCGGCCGTCACCTTGATCTCGGTGTGTCAGGCGTTCGGGTGAACGCGTAGCCCGCCCGCGGCGGCGGTGACCTGGCGCAGTTCGGTGATCCACAGGTCCGGCGCGTCCTCATCGGTCGCGCCCGCGAACTCGGCGCCGAGCCCGATGCAGCGCATGCCGGCGGCGGCCGCGGCCCGGCGGCCGGCGATGGCGTCCTCGATGACGACGCAGTCGGCGGGCGGCACGTCGAGCAGGCGCGCGGCGAGAAGATAGCCCTCGGGGTCGGGCTTGCCGGTGGTCACGTCGTTGGCGGTGACGAGGTGGCGCGGCTCGGGTATCCCGGCGGCCCGCAGCCGTCCGCGCGCGACGTTGCGGGCGCCGGAGGTGACCACCGCCCAGGCGTCGGGCGACAGTCCGGCGATCAGCTCCGCCGCGCCGGGAACCGTTGCCACGCCGTCGAAATCGCGTTCCTCGACGGCGACGATCCTGGCGTCCTCGGCGATCGGGTCGAGGTGCGGGGCGAGCGTGCTGATCACGTCGACGGCGCGGCGGCCGTGGGACAGGCGGATGGCCGCCTCGGCGTCGAGGGCGTGCCCGGCGGCCCAGTCGCGCAGGATCCGGTGGATCGTGGCGGTCGAGTCGGCGAGCACGCCGTCCAGGTCGAACAGCACGGCTCTGGTCTCGAGGATCGTCATGCACTGACTCTCACTCGCGGGTGGTCGGCCTGCCAAGGTCCACTTTCGTGCGGTTCCCGGCGGCCGCATCAAGTTGTCCACAGCCACCGGGTTATCCACATGTGGATCTTGCTCCCCCGATCGCCCGCCCCACCCCGATACACTTGGCTCGAGGGCCGCCCCCGGTGTGGGTGGGGGATGTTGGTCCACGCCGGGAGTTGGTGCGGCGCAAGGGAAATCGACGGATCGGTGCGGGGATCAGAAGTTGGGTTTGCGCTTGTCGAGGAAGGCGCGCACGCCCTCGGCGTAGTCCGCGCTGGTGACCGACTCCTGGTAGAGCTCACGCACCGCGTCGTCCTCGGTGAGCTGGCCGCCGGTGATCCGGTTCACGATCGTCTTGGCGCCGCGCACGCTCACCTGGGCACGCGAGGCGATCAGCTCCGCCGCCCCGAGCGCCCGCTTGCGCACCGCGGCAGCACCCGGGTGCAGCTCGTTCACCAGGCCGATCCGCAGCGCGGTCGCCGCGTCGAAGATGTCGCCGGTGTAGAGGATCTGCTTGGCCCACGCCGGCCCGACCACGTCCACCAGCTGCTTGGTCGACGCGAACGCGTACACGATGCCCAGCTTGGCCGGCGTGATCCCGAAGCTCGCGTCGTCGGCCGCCATCCGCACGTCGCACGCGAGGGCGATCTCGCAACCGCCGCCGATGCACCAGCCGGTGATCGCCGCGATGGTCGGTTTGCGCAGCGTGGCGATCGCCCGCGCACCGTCGTGCACCGCCAGGCCGTACCGCTCCGCGTCCGCCGGCTCCGTGCGCAGCGCGGCGAACTCGCCGATGTCCGCACCGGCCGAGAAGTGCTCCCCGCCGGTGATCACCAGCACTCGGATCGTCTCGTCCGCGTCGACCTCGGCCATCAGCTCGGGCAACGCGGACCACATGGCCAGGCTCATCGCGTTGCGCTTGGCCGGCCGGTCGATCGTCAGCGTGGCCACGGCGCCGGCGCGCGCCAGTCGCAGGTGCTCGGTCACGCGGGTCACCGTAACCCGGGCGGCGCCGCGCGGCCTCGCACCGAGATCGCCGTCACGCCGTCACGCGCACGTCCTCGGCCAGCAGCGCGCGCACGCCTTCGACGTCGGCGTTCACCTTGGCCTGGCGTGACCGCAGCACGGCGACCGCCGCCTCGAGCTGCTCGACCCGGCCGTGGATCTCGGCGGTCACCTTCTGGCGGGCGTCTTCGCGGACCTGGTCCATGTCGGCGTTCTCGCGTTTCGCCTGCCGCACGAACATCCCGCCGGTGCCGAAGGCGATGAGCGCCGGCACCAGCCAGCCCCACCCGGCGGCGACCGCGAGCAGGGCGAACAGCAGGCCGACACCGCCGGCCGCCCACGCCTTGCCCTTCGTGGTCGAGTCGACCGTGTACCTCCCCGCCGCGCGCTCCCGCGCCTTGTCGGCCATGCCGGCGGCCGGCCCGTCCGGCGTGATCGTCACCTCGCCGCCGCGCACGCGCACCCGGACCTCGGTCGACACGTCCTGGCGCGCCTGGCCGGCGAGTCGTTCCGCGGCGGCGACGATCAGTGACGCGTTGATCCGCACGGCGGCCTTGGCCCGGCCGGGGTTGTCCGTATCGGTGACGTCGCCGGTCAGCATGCCCATCGTGTCGCCGACCTCGCCGTCCCAGGTGTCCAGCGTCCACTCGCCGGCGCCCGGCCCCTCGATCTTGGCGCGCAGTTCGCGTTCCCGCGTCAGCAACGGAATCTCGGGCTCGCTGCCTTCGTCGACCAGCAGCCGCAGCACGACCGGCGCCAGGTGGTCGGGCTCGCCAGGGTCCGGCGCTCCCGCCAACCGGCCCGCGACCCAGGAGCGCAACACCGCGAGGCGATCGCACGCGTCGGTCGCCGCGGCCAGTTCGACCGCGTTGGACAGCTCGCCGCTGGCCCGCGACACCGTCTTGTCCGGCTTGATCGCCGCGCACCACCGCGCGATCTGCTTGTCCCGCTCCGGACCGTCCAGCCGCGCCACGGACGCGGCGCCGCGCCGGTGGATCAGCTCGCGGCCGGCCTCGCCGAAGTGGCCGTCGGCGCACAGCACCCAGATCGCGCGCTGATACATCAATACCGTGTCGCCCAGCTCGGGCAATGCGTCCGGCAGCGCGCCGATGGCAGTCGAGCCGCGACCGGCTGCCCCGGCGGCCAGCACGCGGAACACGGTGGCGCGCCGGGTGTCCCGGGCCTCGGCCAGTCGCAGGGAGGTGACGTTCTCAGTTCCGTCCACAGTGGACAGATGGGCGGCCAGCGCCGGGGCCAGCCAGTAACCGTCCACATCGGACTGCGCACCGGTGGGCCGCTGGCCGTCGAGCACCGCGCGCGCCCGGTGCCGCAGCTTGGTCTCGGCGTCGTACGGGGTGAACTGCTGGCGAAGGTCGCTCAGCTCGACGAACGCGTCGAACGCCGTGGAGAGTTTGTCGAGCCGCTGTTCCAGCGAGCCGGTGGCCTTGGACAGCTCGGCCTGCAGCCGCCGCTGGTTGCGGCGGGTGGCGTGCAGCGTGCTGTGCAGGCCGTCGACGTGGTCGCGCAGTTCACGGTCCCACGTGGTCTCGCCCCAACCGAAGAACCCCTCGTTCCAGCGGTTGGACTCGTAGCCGCCGCCCGAACCGACCCCGCCACTCACCGTTCGTGTCCTCCCCGTTCACGGTCACCACACACGGGTGAGATGCGAGGGGCGGCATTCTGGTTTCATGCGTCGCCACATGCTGGTGATCGCGGTGGTCGCGACAGCCGCCACCGCGTGCACGTCGTCGGACAACGTGGGCCAGGTGCCGGCCGGCCCGAACCAACCAGCCGCCACCCCGCCGAGCAGCGCGCCCGCGCCGGGTGGCCTGCGGGTCGAGGAGGTGACCGGCGGGCTGGACCACGGGTGGGACATGGGTTTCCTGCCGGACGGCACGGTGCTGGTGTCGCAGCGCGGCGGCAAGCTCGCGCTGGTGTCCGGCGGCCGTGCCGGTGCGTCGGTGACCGAGGTGGCGGCCGACCTGTCCGACGTGCACGCGCGCGGCGAGGGCGGGCTGATGGGTCTGGCGCCGCATCCGGACTTCGCCACGTCGCGGCGGTTCGTGACGTGTCAGGCGCACGCCGAGGGCGGCCGGGCGGTGGACGTGCGGCTGGTCAACTGGCGGCTGTCCGAGGACGGGCGCAGTGCCACGCGGGTCGGCGAGTTGCTGACCGGCCTGCCGGTGAACCCGAGCGGGCGGCACTCGGGTTGCCGGCCGACGGCGGGACCGGACGGCGCGCTGCTGGTCGGCACCGGCGACACGGCGCGCGGGAACCTGTCGCAGGATCGCGGCAACCTCGGCGGCAAGGTGCTGCGGCTGGACTGGAACACCGGAAATCCCTTGCCGGGCAACCCTTTCCTGAACGCGGCGAACCCGCGTGAGCGCCTGGTGTACACGTTCGGGCACCGCAACGTGCAGGGCGTGGCGGTGCGCCCGGGCGGCCAGCAGGTGTTCGTCGCCGAGCACGGGCCGACCGAGAACGACGAGATGAACCTGCTGCGCGCGGGCGGCAACTACGGGTGGGATCCGTCGCGTGGCGGCACGGTCGGCGGGTACGACGAGGACGTGCCGATGACCGATCTGCAACGGTTCCCGAACGCGGTGCCGGCGGTGTGGGAGTCGGGCAAGACGACCGAGGCGATCTGCGCGGTGACGTTCCTGTCCGGTCCACAGTGGACGGACATGGACGGCGCGATGGTGGTCACCGCGCTCAAGGGCGCCAAGCTGATGATCTTCCAGCTCGATCAGGCCGGCGCGGTGCGCTCGGTGACGATTCCCCCGGAGTTCACCGACCGCTTCGGCCGCCTGCGAGCCGCGCGCACGGCTCCGGACGGCGCCCTCTACGTCACCACGTCCAACGGCGACAACGACAAGCTCCTGCGCATCACGCGAGGCTGATCCACCCTCACCCGCCCGCACACCCCGATTCCGTCGGTCCCCCTCCTTAACGTGGACCTATCGGGGGACGCCGAATCAGCGTGAATCGGGCTCAGGTTCGCGTCCGGTGGCCCTGAGCAGGCGAAACCACGGATCGTCGCCGCCGGGAAGATCGAAAACGGCGTCATACATCCCGGCGAGCGCCACCTCGATCTTGTTCCCCGGCCGGTACCGCACACCGGTCGCCGGCGCGAGATCGTCGTGGTGCACAGCCAGCTCGTTCAGCCCGAACATCACCTGCAGCGCGACCGGGATCGGCCCGCGCTGGTGCGGCATCAGCTCCTCCGGCGAGCGCACCGCGTCCAGGAACGAGCCGGCCGCGACGTCCAGCGCCGACACCGGATCGCCGGTGAACTCGCGCACCGCCCGCAGGTTCTCCCCGGACAACTCCTCCGGCGCGAACGGCGGCCGCATCGAGCCGGCGCGCCCGCGCTCCAGCATGTCGCCGAACCGCCGGAACGTCGCGGCCAGGTGCGCGGTGAGCCCGCTGACCGTCCACTGTGTACAGACCGTGGGCACGGACGGGTCGAGGTCGGCCACGGCGTCCAGGTACCGGCGAAGCTCGCCGCGCGACCACTCGATCGCCCCCGGCCACGGCGCCGCCGACGCCGGGTAGTCCTCGACGCCCACTACCGAGACCCCGCCATGGCCGCAGGCTAGCGCGCGACCGTGATACTTGCGGTGGAAGACGAGCAGGCGTCCCCCGAGGTGCGCGCCCGCGTGACGGCCAGCTTCGAGCGCCAGGGGCTGATGCGCCACCTCGGCGCCCGGCTCGCGCACATCGCGCTGCCCCACCGCGAGGAGCTGACCCAGCAGCACGGCTACTTCCACGCCGGAACCACCAGCGCGATCGCGGACAGCGCCGGCGGCTACGCGGCGTTCACGCTGTTCGCCGCCGAGTCGACCGTGCTCACCGTGGAGTACAAGATCAACCTGCTGGCACACGCCGGTCGACCCCGAAACGCTGAACGTGCCGTTCCCCCGCGCCTGGCCCGAATGAATCAGCGCGCCCGCTCGCGCAGCACCGGCCCGCCTTCCAGGTGCGACAGCCCGTTCCAGGCCAGGTTCACCAGGTGCGCGGCCACCTCGTCACGCCCCGGCTTGCGCACCTCGAGCCACCACTGCCCGGTCAGCGCGACCAGGCCGACCAGCGCCTGGGAGTACAGCGCGGCCAGCTTGCGGTCGTAGCCGCGCGAGTCGAACTGCACGCCGAGAATGTCCTCGACCTGGCTCGCGATGTCGTTGAGCAGACTGGAGAACGTACCCGTCGAGGTGGCCACCGGCGAGTTGCGCACCATGATCCGGAAGCCGTCCGTGGAACCTTCCACGTAGTCCAGCAGCGAGACGGCCGCGCGCTCCAGGAGCAGCCGAGGGTGCGCGTTCTCGGCGAGCGCTTCGGTCATCCGGCTCAGCAGCTCCTGCATCTCCCGGTCCACGACGACCGCGTAGATGCCCTCCTTGCCCCCGAAGTGTTCGTACACAACGGGTTTACTGACTTTCGCCCGGTGCGCGATCTCCTCGACCGACGCTCCGTCGAAGCCTCGTTCGGCGAATAATGCCCGCGCCACGTCGAGCAATTGCTCGCGCCGCTCCTTGCCGGTCATCCGGACCCGTGCCACCGGGCCCACTCTAGAGCGGTGCGGCGCTCGGAGCGCGCCGATTACCGACTATTCCGTGCCGGCCGTGATTCGGGCCAGCCGCTGCGGGGTCGGCCAGCGCACGTCGGTCGCCCAGCCGAACTTCTCGAAGATCCAGATCAGCCGCGCCGACGTGTCGATCTGTCCGCGCTTGACGCCGTGCCGCGCGCAGGTCGGGTCGGCGTGGTGCAGGTTGTGCCACGACTCGCCGAAGCTCAGGATCGCCAGCGGCCAGAAGTTCGCCGCCTTGTCGCGGCTCTTGAACGGCCGCTCGCCCACCATGTGACAGATCGAGTTGGTCGACCAGGTCACGTGGTGCAGCACCGAGATCCGCACCAGGCCGGCCCAGAAGAACGCGGACAGCGCGCCGGCCCAGGACCAGGTGATCAGCCCGCCGAGGATTCCGGGCAGCACCAGCGACAGCGCGGTGATCAGCGGGAACAGCTTGTTCACCCGCACGATGTCCTTGTCCTGGAACAGATCCGGAGCGAAGCGCTGCTTGTTGGTCATGTTCTTGTCGAACACCCAGCCCATGTGCGCGTGCCAGAAGCCCCTGGTCAGCGCCCAGGGTGAGGTGCCGAACAGCCACGGCGAGTGCGGGTCACCCTCACGGTCGGAGAACGCGTGGTGGCGGCGGTGGTCGGCGACCCAGGTGATCGGCGGGCCCTGCACCGCGGCGCTGCCGGCGACCGCGAGCAGGATCTTGAGCGGCCGGTTCGCCTTGAACGAGCCGTGCGTGAACAGGCGGTGGTACCCGATGGTCACACCGAGGCCGGCGAAGTAGAAGAAGAACACCGCGAGCCCGATGTCGACCCAGCCGAGGCCCCAGCCCCACATCAGCGGCACGGCGGCGATCAACGCGGCGAACGGCACCAGGATGAACAGGTACACGGCGATATGAGTGGCCATGTCGCGTTGGCCGGACATGATCGACTTGGGGCCACTGGGTCCGCTCTTGGGCTTGCTTTCCGTGTCGCGATCGACCGTCGCCGTCATCCGCACACCTCTTCCTTTCGCGGAAGGAAAGGCTCGCCTAACGTCAGGCGTAACCTACGACAGCGTAAGTTGGCCGGCCCGTCGTGCGCTAGTAGAGCTAGCCCCACCATGTGCGATGTGTCGCGACTAACTGTCCAGACTGGTTGAACAGGCAAGAAACGCGCAGCACCGGCTCGATCACTCGCCGCCGATAGATGTGATGCGGCTAACACTCGTTCGGACGCAAGATCATTCGGGTTGGCCAGGGACGAGTGCTTCGCACCAGGTCCACGTGCGACCATGTTGAGCCGAACGGCAACCCCTTTTCGATCCGCCGTGGTGTAAAGGCAGCACCTTGGATTTTGGTTCCAATGGTCCAGGTTCGAATCCTGGCGGCGGAGCGGTGAGCGTGTGACGTCCACCTGAGCACGGCTCGACGAGGAGACGCCAGTGGTAGCCGAGGAGCGGCACGACGGGCCGGCGTTGGACGAGAAGTCCGACGCGTGGTTGGTCGGACGTGCCCGTGAACTCGTCGCCATCGCGCACAGCGGCCGCCGGTCGGACAACACCCGCTACATCGCCGAGCTCGACCGGCTCCTCACCGAGGCGCAGCGCCGCGGCGAACCGCGCATGCTCGCCCAGCTCCTGCGCTCCGCGGTCATCCTGCGGGTGCTCACCCCCGAGCGCGCCGACGAGGCCGAGCCGCTCCTCGACGAGATGCTCGCGCACACCCGCAAGCACGGACTCGTGCTGTTGCAGGCCGACGCGCACGCGCTGCGCGGATCGCGGCTGCTGCTCGGCGGCGCGGAGGACGCGGCGCTCACCGAGCTGGCCGTGGCGCTGGCGATCCTGGACGAGGACCTCACTCCCGACGTGCTGATCGGCCAGCGCAACTGGGATCTGATCATGGGGGCCACGCTCACCGACATCGGCCAGGTGCTCACCCAGCTCGGCGTGTACGAGGTGGCCGACTACGTGCTCACCCAGGCGCACCGCCGGGTGCGGCAGAGCGCCGGGCCGCACGTCATCGCCGTGCACCTGATCAACCGCACCCAGATGCTGATCGGCTGGGGCCTGCGGCTGGAGCGCGCCGGCGAGCACGACTACGCGGCCGAGCGGTTCGCCACCGCCGCGTCCGTGGCGGTCGCCGTGGAGGCGCCGTTCAAGCAGTCGCTGTTCCCGCGTGACCCCGACCTGTCCGCCGCCGAGCAGGTGCACGAGGTCGGCGCCGCGCACGCGCTGGCCGCACCGTCCGAGGCGCACCTCGAGCGGCTGACCCGGCTGGTGCGCAGCGCGCCGTACCCGCGCGAGGTGATGATCACCTCGATCGCGCTGGCCCGGTGCCTCGAGCACGAGGGGCGCACCGAGGAGGCGATCGCCGTACTCGGCGACGCCCGCGCGAAGGTGGACACCGCGTCCGAGCCGACGCTGCGGCTGTGCCTGGTCCGCGAGTACGCCCGGCTGTCCGGCCCGGAAGGCGGCCGGCGCACGATGAGCGCGCTGGAGCGCTACACGCACGAACTCGAGGCGCAGCTGTGGGGCATGCGCGAGTCCCGGATCGCCGCGCTGAACACCCGCCGCGAGCACGAGCGGCTGGCCCGCAAGCACGACGCCACGACCAAGCAGGCGCTGCAGGACCCGCTCACCGGGCTGCCCAACCGGCGCGCGCTGGACGAGCGGCTCGACTCGCTGGCCGCCGACCCGAAGAACCACCCGCTGGCGATCGCGCTGGTCGACCTGGACGGGTTCAAGGAGGTCAACGACCGCGGCAGCCACGCGGACGGCGACGACGTGCTGCGGGTCATGGCCAGCACGCTGCGTGACACCCTGCGCGGCAGCGACATGGTCGGCCGCTACGGCGGCGACGAGTTCATCGTGCTGCTGCCCGGCGCGCCACTGTCCGCGGCGGAGGCGGCGCTGCGGCGCGCGGTCAAGGCGGTGGACAACCTGCCGGAGGACCTGTCCCGGAGCGTGACGCTGTCCGTCGGCGTCGTCTCGCTGCGTGCCGGGGAGCCCGCCGCGCGTGCGGTCGCCCGCGCCGACGCGGCCATGTACCAGGCGAAACGCAACGGCGGCAACGACGTGGCCGCGATCTCCGGACAGGTCGACCTGCCCCCGCAGGCGATCACCGCGCCCGGCCCGCCGACCAACCCGGTGTGGGTGCTCCCAGAGACCTCGTAGCGTCAACGTAGGATCGGCGCGATCCGAGTCGAACCGCTGTGTCGTTGAACCGGCTGCCCAACAATCGGTGAGCACGCGGGACCACTGCCAAGGGAGCGCTCATGCTCGAGGGTGGCGACACCCCCTCCTCGGCGAACCGACCGCTCAGCACCATCGTCCTCGCGGCTGGCGAGGGCAAGCGAATGCGTTCGGCCACGCCCAAGGTGCTGCACCGCGTCGGCGGCCGCACCCTCGTTCAACACGCGCTGGTGGCCGCGGCCGGCACCCGGCCCGACCACCTGGTCGCCGTCGTGGGCCACGGCCGCGAGGCGGTCACCGAGCACGTCACCTCGCTCACCGAGCAGCTCGGGAAGGTGACCGTCGCCGTGCAGGACGCCCAGAACGGCACCGGCCACGCGGTCGGCTGCGGGCTGGCCGAGCTGCCCGGTGACCTCGGCGGCACCGTGCTGGTGACCTACGGCGACGTGCCGCTGCTGGACACCGCGACGCTGACCGCCCTGCTCGACGAGCACGCGCGCGCCGGCAACGCGGTCACCGTGCTGACCGCTGTGGTCGCCGACCCGACCGGCTACGGGCGGATCGTGCGCGAGAACGGCGCGGTGCGCGCGATCGTCGAGCACAAGGACGCCACCGACGACCAGCGCGCCATCACCGAGATCAACTCCGGGGTGTACGCGTTCGACGCCGCCGTGCTGTCCGACGGGCTGTCCCGGCTGTCCACCGACAACCGGCAGGGCGAGCAGTACCTCACCGACGTGCTCGGCATCGCGGTCGCCGACGGCCGCCCGGTCGGCGCGCTGACCAGCACCGATCCCTGGCTTGTCGAGGGTGTGAACGACCGCGTGCAGCTCGCCGCGATCGGCGCTGAGCTGAACCAGCGGCTGCTGGAGGCGCACATGCGCGCCGGCGTCACCGTGGTCGACCCGGCCAGCACCTGGATCGACGCGGACGTGACGCTCGGCGTGGACGTGCACATCGAGCCGGGCGTGCAACTGCACGGCGCGACCGCGATCGGCGACGGCGCGAACATCGGCCCGGACACCACGCTGGCCAACGTGACGGTCGGCGCGGGCGCGAAGGTGGTGCGCACGCACGGCAGCGACTCCGAGATCGGCGACGGCGCCAGCGTCGGACCGTTCGCCTACCTCCGCCCGGGTGTCCACTTGGGACGGTCGGGCAAGATCGGCACGTTCGTCGAGGTGAAGAACTCCGAGATCGGCGAGGGTTCCAAGGTGCCGCACCTGTCCTACGTCGGCGACGCCACCATCGGCGAGCGCAGCAACATCGGCGCGGCGAGCGTGTTCGTGAACTACGACGGCGTGAACAAGCACCGCACGGTGGTCGGCTCGCATGTGCGGATGGGTACGGACAACTCCTACGTCGCCCCGGTGACCGTCGGCGACGGTGCCTACAGCGGGGCCGGCACGGTGATCCGGCGCGACGTCCCACCGGGGGCGCTCGCGGTTTCCGGTGGGCCACAACGAAATCTCGAAGGTTGGGTGCTGTCGCGGCGGCCGGGTACTCCGGCGGCCGATGCGGCACAGCGTGCGCTCGACGAGGCCGCGCGAACGCAAGACGAAAACGGAACCGACGCGGAGGGGTCGCGAGCATGAGTCAGAAGTCCGGTACGCCCAAGAAGAACCTGATGCTGTTCTCCGGGCGAGCGCACCCCGAGCTGGCCGAGGAGGTGGCCAAGCACCTCAACGTCGGGCTCACCCCGCAGTCGGCGTACGACTTCGCCAACGGCGAGATCTTCGTGCGGTTCGACGAGTCGGTGCGCGGGTGCGACGCGTTCGTCATCCAGAGCCACCCCGCGCCGCTGAACAACTGGCTCATGGAGCAGTTGATCATGGTGGACGCGCTGAAACGGGCGTCGGCCAAGCGGATCACCGTGGTGCTGCCGTTCTACCCGTACTCGCGGCAGGACAAGAAGCACAAGGGCCGCGAGCCGATCTCCGCCCGGCTGATCGCCGACCTGTTCAAGACCGCGGGCGCGGACCGGCTGATGACCGTGGACCTGCACACCGCGCAGATCCAGGGCTTCTTCGACGGCCCGGTGGACCACATGCACGGCCAGCGGCTGCTGTCCAGCTACATCTCCGAGCACTACGACACGTCGAACCTGACGGTCGTGTCGCCGGACGCCGGCCGCACCAAGCTGGCCGAGAAGTGGGCCGACGATCTGGGCGGCTGCCCGATCGCGTTCATCCACAAGACGCGGGACCCGTTGCGCCCCAACGAGGTTGTCGCCAACCGCGTGGTCGGCGAGGTCAAGGGCCGGCTGTGCATCGTGATCGACGACATGGTCGACACCGGCGGCACGATCGCCAAGGCGGTGGCGCAGTTGCTGGACGAGGGCGCGTCCGGTGTGGTGATCGCGGCGACCCACGGCATCCTGTCCGGCCCGGCCACCGAGCGGCTGTCCTCCTGTGGTGCGCAGGAGGTCATCTTCACCAACACGCTGCCGATCCCGGACGAGAAGCGGTTCGGCACCATGACGGTGCTGTCCATCGCTCCGCTGCTGGCCCGCACGATCCACGAGGTGTTCGAGGACGGCTCGGTCACCTCGCTCTTCGACGGCAACGCCTGACCCGCGAGACCGCATCGGTGTCCGAAACTTAGCGATCGCTCCGTTCATGTTTTGCGTACTTTAGCCCGCTAAAGTACGCAAAACATGAATCGGTGGCGCGTTTGCGGGATCAGTAGGCGACCGTGAAGCGGCGGCCGGTGTGCGCCGGGTTCTCGATCTCGTCGACCAGCGCCACCGCGAAGTCCTCCGCGGAGATCCGCGACTCGCCGGCATCGTTGACCAGCAGGACGTCGCCGCCGAGCCGGAACTCGCCGGTGCGTTCGCCCGGCATGATCAGCTGGGCCGGTGACAGATAGGTCCAGTCGACACTGTTTCCCTTGTCCCGCAACAACTCCAGCAGTTCACGGTAGGCGAGCGACTCGGCCCGGTACTCCTCCGGCACGGTGTGCGCGTCGAGCACCTGAGTGCCCGGCGGCAGCTCGAGACTTCCCGCGCCACCGACCACGGCAAGGCGCGCACCGGCCTTCCGCGCCGCGTCGAGCAGCAGCACGCCGGCCTCCGACACCGTGCCCTCCGGCGCCACCCTCGGCGAGATCGCGCACACCAGCACGTCCGCGCCGGCCGCGACCTCGTCCACGAACGCGGCGTCGAACACGCTGCCGCCACGCGCCTCACCGTCCACAGTGGACACATCTCGCGCCACCGCGACCACCTCGTGCCCACGCGCCCGCGCCTCGGCGAGCACCCGTGACCCGACCATCCCGGTCGCGCCGAACAACACCAGCTTCATCAGATACCTCCAGAAAACGTTGGGATGATCCGAAGGTAACCAGTGGTTATCGAGTACTTCAAAGTGCTATAAGTACCTTGTGGTTACTAAGCAGGTGCCGCTCAAGAGCGACGAGGACCTCAACGACCCGAACTGCCATACCCGGCTCGCACTGGACCGAATCGGCGACAAGTGGACCGTGCTCGTCGTGCTGCACCTCAGCAGGCGCAGCCCCCGGCGGTTCACCGAGTTGCGCGAGGCGATCGCCGGCATCGCGCCCAAGGTGCTCACTCAGACGCTGCGCACCCTCGAACGGGACGGGATCGTCACCCGCACGGTGTACGCCGAGGTGCCGCCGAAGGTGACCTATGACCTCACGCCGCTCGGCGCGTCACTGCGCACCCCGATCGCGGCGATCCACCGCTGGGCGCACCACTACATGCCGGAGGTCCTGGACGCGCGCGCCGACCACGACTCCGGTCTCGACTCCGGTCTCGACTCCGGGCACGGCGGGGTCAGCGCGCCGCGATCCCGTCGTACATCACGCGCCTGATCGCGGCACTCAGCCGGGCCTGCCGCGCCTTGCTCGGCGCGCGCAACTCGGAGATCACCGAGGCCAGGATCATGCCGTTGATCGCCCGCGCGGTGGAGTGGATGTCCAGGTCGGCGCGCAGGTAGCCGACCTGCACGCCGTGCTCCAGGTACGCGGCGGTGAGCAGCGCCGCCGTCTCGTGGAAGTCCAGGATCCGGTCGCGCATCTGGCCGTCGATGCCCGGCGCCTCCAGCAGCAGGAACCGTGCCGCCCTGGTGTCCTCGCCGAAGATCGTGGTCAGCGCCTCGCCGATGCGCGCGGTCTGCTCGCGGTACTCGTCCAGCGTGCCGACCGCGTCCGGCGCGTTCTCCGCGGCCAGGGACGCCACGATCTTGTCGATCAGGTCGGTGATCACGTGGTCGACGATGTCGCGCTTGTTCTCGAAGTACCGGTAGAACGTGCCGTGCCCGACACCGAGGCGCGCGGCGATGTCGGCGATCGCCGTGCCGTGGTAGCCGCGCTCGGCGAAGCAGTCGAACGCGGCCTCGATGATCTCGCGCCGCAGTTCCTGCTTCTTCCGTTCAGCCCTGGTCACGGGCGCGGACTCGGTCGTCATGGCGTCCACCCTATTGCCTGAGGCCCGAAAGTGACATACCGTTCCGGAAGTGACACACCGTTCCGCGAGGCGAGGTGGCCAGTGAGACGAGCACTCGTGATCGGCTGCGGTGCGACCCTGGGCTTCACCTGGACCGCCGCCGTGCTCGACGCGCTGTCCGAGTGGGACCCGCGCGGCGCCGACGTGCTGATCGGCACGTCCGCCGGCGCGGAAATGGTCGCCATGCTGGGTGCGGGCATCGCGCCGGAGGAGATCATGGCGGCACTCGCCGGCACGGCGGACGCGCATCCGGTGGTCGCCGCGCACCTCGCCACCGTCCCCCACCGCTTCCCGCCGCTGCCCTCGCCGCGCTGGCCTGCCACCGGCCTGACCCGCGCCAAGGTGGACGGGCTCGCCCGCCTCGCCGGGCTGCTGCCCCGCGGACGGGGTGACGCGGCCTGGCTGAAACGGCTCGGCGACACCCTCGCCCCGAACGGGTGGGTGACACACCCGGCGACCTGGCTCGTCGCGACCGACCCGCACGGCAACCGCGTGGCCTTCGGCTCGCCGGACGCGCCGGCGTGCACGCTGGGCGAGGCGATCGCCGCGTCCTGGGCGGTGCCCGGCTGGTTCCCACCCGTGGAGATCGCCGGCGGGCGCTACCTCGACGGCGGCACCGTCTCCCCGACCTCGGCCGACCTGCTGCTGGACCGTGACGTCGAGGAAGTGGTGATCGTCGCGCCGATGAGCAGCGAGGGCGGCGCGCCCGCACGCGGGCCGGCACGACTGGAACGCCTGATCAGGAAGGCCATGACCCGCCGCGTCGACGCCGAGGTGCTGGCCCTGCGGCAGGCCGGCGCGCGCGTGATCCGGATCGAGCCGAGTAGCGAAGACCTGGCCGCCATGGGCGCCAACTTCATGGACGGCCGGCGCCGCCAGCGCGTGCTCGACACCGCGATCGGCACCGCCCCGCGCCTGGTCGCCGAGGCATTCGAAGGAGCGACCGCATGACCCGCTACCCGACGATCGACCTCGACGGCGCGCACGTCGCGATCACCGGCGCCGCGCGCGGAATCGGCCGTGCCACCGCGGCACTGTTCGCGAAACACGGCGCCACGGTCGCCATCGGCGATCTCGACCTGGACGAGGCCAAGCGTGCCGCGGCGGAGATCGGCGGCACCGCGCACCGCGTCGACGTGCGCCGCGGTGCCTCGTACGCGGATTTCCTCGCCGAGGCGCAGACCGCCAACGGCCCGCTCGGCGTGCTGGTGAACAACGCCGGGATCATGCCCAACGGCGGGTTCCTCGACCTGTCCGAGGAGATCAGCACGGCCACCATCGAGGTCAACCTGCTCGGCGTGATCACCGGCATGCGGCTGGCCCTGCCCGGCATGCTGGAGCGCGGTCGCGGGCACATCGTGAACGTCGCCTCGCTGGCCGGGAAATTCCCGGTGCCCGGGCTCGCGGTCTACAACGCGAGCAAGTACGGCGTGGTCGGGCTGACCGCGGCCACCCGTCTGGAGTACGCGCCGCACGGCGTGAGTGTGTCCGCCGTGCTGCCGTCGGCCGTGGACACCGCGCTCGCCTCGGGCCTGGACATGAAGCCGATCCCCAAGGTCAAGCCGGAGCGGATCGCCGAAGCCGTGGTGAAGACCGTGCGCACCCGGGCCGCCGAGGTCGCCGTGCCCGGCTACGTCGGCGCGATCGCCTCGGCGGCCGCGATCACCCCAGAGCCGGTACTCAACGCGATCCGCCGCATGATCAAGGACGACCGGGCGCTGCGGCCCGACTCGGCCGACCGCACCGCCTACCGCGAACGCCTGCAGCGCGACACCCAGGAGGACAACGCATGAGCACGCAGTTCGACGCCGTCGTCATCGGAGCCGGGTTCGGCGGCATGGGCGCGGCGATCCAGTTGCGCCGGCTCGGCTACGACAACCTGCTGATCGTGGACCGCGAGTCCGACCTCGGCGGCACCTGGCACGTCAACCGCTACCCCGGGCTGGCCGTGGACATCCCGTCGGCCACCTACTCGTACTCCTTCGAGCCGAACCCGAACTGGTCGCGCCTGTTCGCGCCGGGCGCGGAATTGAAGCGATACGCCACGCACGTCGCCGACAAGTACGACCTGCGCCGCCACATGCGCTTCGACACCGCCGTCACCGGCGCGGTGTGGAACGAGGAACGGGCGCACTGGGCGGTGTCGTTCGACGGCGGCGACCAGGTCACCGCGAAGTACCTGCTCGCCGCGACCGGCTTCCTGTCGCAGCCGAAGACGCCGGACATCGAGGGCATCGACTCCTTCGCGGGCAAGATCATCCACACCACCGCGTGGGACGACGACTACGACCTCACCGGCAAGCGGGCCGCGGTGATCGGCACCGGCGCGACCGGCGTGCAGCTCATTCCGGAGGTCGCCAAGAAGGTCTCGGAACTGACCGTCTATCAGCGGACACCCATCTGGGTGAGCCCGAAAGTGGACTTCACGGTGCCGAAGGCTGTCCGGCGCCTGTACGCCGCGCTCCCGTTCACCCAGCGGATCGCGCGCTTGGCCGGCACCGCGTTCCTCGAGCTCCTGATGGTCACCGGCGTGCTGCACTACCGGCAGATGCCGCTGGCGAACAAGCTCGGCGAGCGCTTGTGCCGGAGGCATCTGGCCCGCCAGGTGCCCGACAGGGAACTGCGCCGCAAGCTGCTGCCCGACTACTCGTTCGGCTGCAAGCGGCCGACGGTGTCCAACGAGTACTACCCGACGTTCACCAAGGACCACGTGCACCTGGAGACGACGTCGATCAGCCACGTGGACGCGAAGGGGATCGTCACCGAGGACGGCGACCGGCGCGACATCGACGTGCTGCTGCTGGCCACCGGGTTCGACCTGTGGCAGGTCAACTTCCCGGCGATCGAGATCATCGGCCGGGACGGGCGCGACCTCGGGAAGTGGTGGCGGGACAACAGGTTCCAGGCCTACGAGGGCATCACGGTGCCGCGCTTCCCGAACCTGCTGTCGCTGAACAGCCCATACTCCTATTCCGGACTGTCGTACTTCACCACGATCGAGTCGCAGATGAAGCACATGGACCGGCTGTTCACGTCGATGAAGCGGCGCGGGGCGGACGTGTTCGAGGTGACCGAGCGCGCCAACGACGAGTTCCTCGCCAGGATGACCGAGAAGGTCGGCGACTCGATTTTCGCGCTCGGCGAGTGCGGCACGGCGCGCAGCTACTACTTCAACCAGCACGGCGAGGCGGTGCTGCTGCGCCCGACGTCCACGGTCAACGCGTTCCGCGAAGCGAGCCGGTTCCCGGTGGAGGACTACGCATATGCGTGACCCCGCGCGGGCACGGCTTGATTGAGGTGCGTAAACTACGTGAGTTGCCTCGGCGAGGGCAGGCGTCACGCCTGGCGTGATCGACGCGGCGGTGTGTCAATGCCGCGCGTGTTCTGTGTCCGCGCCCCCGCCGCCGCGACCACCCCGCAGCAGAAGAAGACGCCGCCCCAGCGCCTCAAGATCGCAAGGAGAGCATCACCGTGTCCGAGGTACGACTCGCCGTCGAGCCGCGCACCGAGTTCGGCAAAGGCGCCGCGCGCCGCACCCGCCGCGCCGGCAAGATTCCCGCGGTGCTCTACGGCCACGGCTCCGACCCCAGGCACCTGTCGCTGCCGGCGCTGGAATTCGCCCGCGTCGTGCGCCAGCACGGGCTCAACGCCGTACTCACCCTCGAGGTGGGCGGCGGTGACAAGGAGCTGGCCCTGACCAAGACGGTCACCACGCACCCGCTGAAGAACTACATCGAGCACGTCGACCTGCTGCTGGTGCGCCGCGGCGAGAAGGTCACCGTGGAGATCCCGATCATCCTCACCGGCGAGGCCGCCAACGGCACGCTGGTCAACCAGGACCTGTCCACGCTGCTGATCGAGGTCGAGGCGCTGCACATCCCCGACCAGGTCGAGGTGTCCATCGAGGAGGCCGAGGTCGGCACGCAGATCCTGGCCAGCCAGGTCACCCTGCCGCCGGGCTCCGTCCTGGCCACCGACCCCGAGGCGCTGGTGGTCGCGGTGAACGCCGCACCGACCGCCGAGCAGCTCGAGGCCGAGTCCGACGCCGAGGGCGCCGGTATCGTCGAGGACGCGCCCGACAGCGAGACCGCCGAGAACGGGTCCGCCGAGGGCTGACGCCGCGCTACCGTGCGCCCTGCCCCCGACGACACCAGTCGGGGCAGGGCGCACGCGCATGTCTGACGCCCTGGACCACAACGAAAGCCACGCCGAGGTCGGTCGAAAGGCGAGGGCCGCGGATTTTGCCCGAGCTGAACAACACGGGAGTAGCTGGTGCCTGAGATCGAGGGCGAGCCGGTACTGGTGGTCGGGCTCGGCAACCCCGGCCCGCGCTACGTGGGCAACCGGCACAACGCCGGGTTCCTGGTGCTCGACGAGCTGGCCGCGCGGATCGGCGGGAAGTTCAAGGCGCACAAGGCCAACGCCGAGGTGCTGGAGGGGCGGCTGGCCGGGCGGCGGGTCGCGCTGGCCAAGCCGCGCTCGTTCATGAACGTGTCCGGCGGGCCGGTGGTCGGCACGGCGCGCTTCTTCAAGGTCACGCCGGACCGGATGATCGTGGTGCACGACGAGCTGGACATCCCGTACGGCAGCGTGCGGCTCAAGCTGGGCGGTGGCGAGAACGGCCACAACGGCCTGCGCTCGATCACGAAATCCTTGGGTACCAAGGACTACTACCGAATCCGGTTCGGCGTCGGCCGCCCACCGGGCCGGATGGACCCGGCCGACTTCGTGCTCCGCGACTTCTCCCCGACCGAGCGCAAGGAGATCGCCTTCGTGATCGACCGCTGCGCCGACGCCGTCGAGACACTGCTGTCCGGGGGCCTGGAAGCCGCGCAGAACACCTTCCACGTGGATTAAGCTGCCCGCCATGCCGTTGAACCCGAAGGAGGTCGCCGGCAAGCGGTTCAGCTCGCCGGTGATCGGCAACCGCGCCTACCGCGAGGACGAGGTGCGCGCGTTCCTGCGCAGGGTCGCCGCCACCATGCGCGGGCGCGACAAGGTCACCCCGGTCGAGATCACCAGGGTCAGCTTCTCCCGCCCGAAGCGCAACGAGCTCGGGTACTCCGAGGACGAGGTGGACGCCTACCTCGAGGACCTCGCCGAGGAACTGTCCCGCCGCAGCCGCACCTGAACCCGTTGCGCCCCAACGGGTTCACCCGATCCGATCGGCCACCTTCTCGCCGGCCGCGGCACGGCGCAGCTTCCCGGACGGCGTCTTGGGCAGCGTGCCGGCGGGCAGCACCACCACGGCGACCGGCCGCGCGTTGACCGACTCGAACACCCGCGCGCCGACCTCCTTGACCAGCCGCCGCTCCTGCTCGGCGTCCCCGGCGAGCTTCGACTCGACCACGACGGCGAACCGCTCCCGGCGGGTGCCCGCGTCGATCCGCACGGCCACCGCGTTGCCCGCCCGCACACCGTCCACAGTGGACGCGGCGCGCTCGATGTCGGTCGGGTAGATGTTGCGCCCGGCGAGGATGATCACGTCCTTGGCCCGCCCGCAGATCACGATCTGCCCGTCGGCGAGGTAGCCGAGATCGCCGGTGGCGAGCCAGCCCTCGTCGTCCAAAGTGGACACAGGACCGTCGACGGTCAGGTACCCGGCGGTCACCGCGGCACCGCGCAGCCGGATCTCGCCGACCTCCCGATCACCGCGCCGGTTTCCTTGCTCGTCAACGATTTCCACCTCGAACGAGGGCAGCGGCGGGCCGAGCTTGGCGAACGCGCGGACGTTGCGCTCCGGATCGTCCACATCGGACTCGTCCACCGGAACCGCGCGATTGTTCTGCTCCAGCTCGTCCGCGTCGATCCGGTCCAGCGTGAGCCCGGTGAACAGCGGCGCGAACGAGATCGCTAGCGTGCCCTCGGCCATGCCGTAGGCGGGGAACACGCACTCCGCCGGCATGCCGAACCGCGCGCCGCCGTCGGTGAACGAACGCACCGCCTTCTCATCGATCGGCTCGGCGCCGTTGAGCGCGATCCGCAGCCGGGACAGGTCGTACACCGCGCCTTCGTCCACATTGGACAGACGGCGGCCGAGCATGGCGTAGGCGAAGTTCGGCGCCGCGGTGATCGTGGCCTGGTACCGGCTGATCAGCTCGGCCCACAGCAGCGGCGCGCCGAGGAACTCGATCGGCGTGATCTTCACCAGTTCCACGCCGAGCGTCATCGGAACGGTGAAGAACCCGACCATGCCCATGTCGTGGAACATCGGCAGCCAGGACACCATGATGTCCTCGGGCAGATCCAACTCCGCGACCGTGGCCATGTCGTCGATGTTGGTGATCAGGTTGCCATGGCTGATCCGCACCGCCTTGGGCTCGGCGGTCGAGCCGCTGGTGAGCTGCAGCAGCGCCGGCGCGTCCTCGTCCACCTCGACGAACTCGGCGAGCGGTTCGCCGCCGTCCAGCGCCGCGAGCGACAGGTAGCCGATGCCGTGCTCCTCCAGGACGGGCGCGACCTGGTCGAACGGAGCGCCGAGCAGGACCAGCTTGGAGCCGATCATGCTGAGCACCCGCAGCGTGTCCTGCGCCCACACGGCGAGGTCGGTGCGCGGGGTCGGCTGGTGCAACATCGTGACGCTGCCGCCGACCAGCCACACGGCCTGCACGGCCGGCCCGATCGCGGCCGGCTCGGCGGCGAGCACCGCCACCGCGTCGTGCTTGCCGACGCCGTGGCTGAGCAGCGCGCCCGCCGTGCGCCGCGCCTGGTCGTGCACCTCGGCCCAGGTGCGGCGCACCGGCGCGTTCGGCTCTCCGGTGGTGACGCCCCGCTGATCGTCCGCGCGGGCGGTCGCCAGCAACCTGTCCACAAACCTACTCATGAGTTCACCTTATATACGGCTATTCAGCGGTATCAGCGACCTCCAGCCACCGTTTTTCCACCTCATCTTTGTCGGTGATCACCTTGCGCAACTCGGCGTCCAGCTCCATCAGCCGATCGGTGTCGCCTCCCGCGTCGGCCAGCGCGTCGTTCAACTTCGCCTCGCGCGTGGTCAGGGTGTCCAGCCTGCGCTCCAGCCTGGCCAGTTCCTTCTGCGCGACCCGCCGTTCCGCGGCCGACGACGGAGCGGACTGGACCGCCGGCTTGGGCGCCGGTGTGGCGAGTTGCTCGGCCCGCCGCCGCAGGTACTGCTCGATGCCGCCGGGCAGATCGGTCACCCGGCCGTCGCCGAACAGCGCCACCACCGTGTCGGTCACGCGCTCCAGCAGGTACCGGTCGTGCGACACCACGACCAGGGTGCCCGCCCACGAGTCGAGCAAATCCTCCAACTGCTGCAACGTGTCGATGTCCAGGTCGTTGGTCGGCTCGTCGAGCAGCAGCACGTTCGGCTCGGACATCAGCAGCCGTGCGAGCTGCAACCTGCGCCGCTCACCGCCGGACAGATCGCCGACCGGGGTCCACTGTCGCGCGGCGGGAAACCCGAACTTCTCGGCGAGCTGGGACGCGGTCAGCTCCTGCTTGCCGAGCGTCACCCGGCGCGCGATCTCCTCGACCGCCTCCAGCACCCGCAGCTCGGCCGGCAGGTCGTGCAGCTCCTGGGACAGGTACGCCAGCCGCACGGTCTTGCCCTCGACCCGCCGTCCGCCGTCCGGCTCGCGCTCGCCGGCCAGCAGCCGCAGCAACGTGGTCTTGCCCGAGCCGTTCACGCCGACCAGGCCGACCCGGTCGCCCGGGCCGATCCGCCAGGTGTAGTCCTCCAGGATCGGCGGGCGGCTGTCCGACGGGATCCGCAGGGTCACGTCCTCCAGCTCGAGCACGATCCGGCCGAGGCGGCGCTTGGCGAAGGCCAGCAGCTCGACGGTGTCGCGTGGCGGCGGCACGTCGGAGATCAGCTCCTCGGCCGCCTCGATCCGGAACCGCGGCTTGGACGTGCGGGCGGGGGCACCGCGGCGCAGCCAGGCCAGTTCCTTGCTGGCGAGGTTGCGGCGCTTCTCCTCCAGGGTGCGCGCCAGCCTCGCCCGCTCGGCACGCGCGTACACCCAGTCGGCGTAGCCGCCCTCGTAGGACTCCACCTTCCCGCCGACGACCTCCCACGTTCGGGTGCACACGGTGTCGAGGAACCAGCGGTCGTGGGTCACCACCACGAGCGCGATCCCGCGGCGCACCAGGTGGTCGGCGAGCCAGGCGATGCCCTCGACGTCGAGGTGGTTGGTCGGCTCGTCGAGCACCACGAGATCCAGTTCGCGCACGAGTGCCGCGGCCAGTGCCACCCTGCGCCGCTCGCCGCCGGACATCGTGTCCACCGGCGAGTCGAGCCCGAGCGCGGTGATGCCGAGGCCATCGAGCACGGCACGCGCGCGTGGGTCGGCGGCCCACTCGTGGTCGGCCTGGATGCCGAGCGGGTCAAGCACGGCGTGCCGGACCGTGCCGCCGGGCGGCAGCTCGGTGCGCTGGGTGACCACGGCCATCCGCAGGTCGCGGGTGCGGCTGACCCGGCCGGAGTCGGGCGGCTCGATGCCGGCCAGCACCTCCAGCAGGGTGGTCTTGCCGCCGCCGTTGAGCCCGACGACGCCGATCCGGTCGCCGCTGTCCACGCCGAGCGACACGCCGTCCAGCAACGTGCGCACGCCGAAGCTCTTGCTCACGACCTCCAGGTTGACCAGGTTGGCCATCCGCATCCTCTCCACGCGATTGACGCCGCGAAGACCATCTCAAACGTGCGGCCCGGTCCTCACATCGGCACGCACGCTAAAGCTTTCAGAAAAGCTTTAGCGCTAGCTTCACCGATAGCTTTCTCGAAAGCTTTCTGGCGAGCGGATCAGCGGCCGGAGATCACCGCTGGGGAGATCAGGCTCCGTCGAGTCGCTCGGTCACCCGAAACCGTTGTGCCACAACAACTGTTTCGTCATCCACGGTGAACTCCGGATCATCGAACTCGGCGCGCACCTCCGGCGAGTGCCAGAACCGCTCGTGCCCCGCGCGCCACTGCGCGACGGTCTCGTACCCCTCGCCCTCGTCGATCGCGTGCGCGAGATCCACATCGGCCAGCCGGACCAAGCGCACCTCGGTGCACTCGATCACCGCCACCCCGCGCCCGTCCGAGTCGACGACCACCTCACGCTCGCCGACCGTCGGCAGCGGTTCACCCTCCCGCTCGTACCCCAGCAGCAACGACGACGTGGACGTCTTCGCACCGGACAGGATCGCCGCCACGAGCGTGTCGCGCAGCGGCCCGGGAAACGCGAACTCCGCGATCGGCAGGTCGGAGTGCTCCGTCACGAAGCCGTCCAATGGCTCGGGCGCGTCAACGGCGACGGCAGCAACGTGGCACCGTCCCCGCGCGCGGCGTTGATCTGGTTCTGGTTGACGAACAGGCTCGTGGACAGGTTCGCGCCGTGCAGCTTCGCCCAGCGCAGCTCCGCGCCGATCAGATCGGCCAGCCGCAGATCCGCCCCACGAAGATCGGCACCGGTGAGCACCGCACCCCGGAAGTTCGCGCCGCGCAGGTCCGCGCCGGCGAAGTCCCGTCCGGTCAGCAGCGCCCGTCGGAACTCGCGATCGTCACGCCGCACCTCGGCGCGCACCAACTCGCTCGCCCGCAGCAGCAACGCGTCCACGTCACTCCAGTGCTCGCGCAGGTCGTAGCCGGCGATGGTGTCCGCGTCCAGGCCGGCCAGCCGCTCGGTCTCCGTACACGCGCCGGCCAACTCCGCGTGCACGGCGGCCGCACCCGGCAGGGCCAGCGCCTCCGTCAGGCACCACAGCAACTCGTGCAGGTCCCGCATCACGACCAGCGCCGAGCACATCTGCTCGGCCAGCTCCGGCGACTCCGTCCAGTCCCGCCCGCGGAAGGTCACCTGCACAAGACGCTGCCCGGCACCGAAGCAGTCGTACACCGTGCAGCCGGGATTGCCGTCCTCGCGCAACGTCTCGTGCACCGTGCACAGGTGGTCCGGCCCGAGATGGCCGCACGGCGTCCCGGCCGGCTTGCTGAACGAGAAGTCCGGCCCCTCGGGGAGCTTGTAGGCCACACAGCACAGCCCGGCACAGCGCAGGCAGTCCGCCCGCAGCGTCGCGCGGTCCGTGACAGGAATGACGTCTCCCAACCGGAGTTCCCAGCGTCAGGCGAAGTACTTGGTCAGGATCTCCGCCAGCATCGGCTCCAGCAGGTGCAGCTTCCGGGTCTCCACGTCAAGGTCGCCGACCGAGCCGCGCTGCGGGAACTGCCGCAGGCTCACCTGCACGGCGCCACTGCCCGGACCGGGGCCGGCCGAGACGGACAGCCGGTGGTCCACGATGCCGGTCGCGGGCGAACGCTGGTCGAACAGCAGGCCGGGCCGCCCCGCCACGGTGACCGCGCGCCGGTTGGTCACCTCGGGCGCACCGGCGTCCCGGTTCGGATCACTGTCGGCCGACACGGTGACCTCGACCTCCACCGCGTGCTCCGGCTCGACGAACTGGCACGAGCGCGCGCCGGTCACCGGCAGCATCCTCGGACCGAAGTGCCGGCGCACCGCCTCGAGCCCGACCGCGCACCCGACGTTCGGGTCGGCCGTGCTCATCTTCAGCACGTCCTTGGCCTCGGCCGGCAGGGTCACCTCGTGGTACGGCTCGCAGCTGCCGGGACCGTACGTGCGCATGTGCACGCACGCGCCGGGGATCGCCTCGTCCGGCTCCTCGGCCTTGTACAGCAGCGGGCGCTGCACCGGCCCGGGCTGCGGAGTCGTCTTGAGCAGCTCCACGACCGTGGCCGCCGACGTCTCGGCCTTCGCGCAGTCGGGCGCGCGCATCTCGATCACCGCGTCGGTCAGGTTCGGGTACTGCGAGCCGGACGGGCCGGCGCTCCACTTCGCGACACACCCGCCGCTCGCGTCACTCGCGTCGCGCACGTCGACGTGCCGGTCACCGATCGCCTTGATCTTCACGTCCGGCGCGGCCGCCGGATCGGACTGGTAGTGCAGCAGCAGCTCGTACTCGGCCGACGCCGGCGAGCCGTCGGTGCGCTTGCGGCCGGACTGGCAGCCGTCGATGCCGTAGGAGCGACTGTCCAGCCTGGAGGCGAACCGGTCCAGTTCGGTGCCGAACGTGGCGTTGAGCAACGCGCACGGGTCCCATGCCGACAGTGGTGCCGCGGTGCGCACGGTGTCCTGGTTGGCGAGCTTGGCCATACCGGCGGCGGCGAACGTCTCGGCGAGCGTGCAGCGGTCATCGGAAGTGGACTTGCTTCCCTTGCGCGCCTGGAACTCGACCACGACGTCGAAGCTGACCGGCACGTTGACCGTGCACACGTCGCCGGTGGCGTCGGTGTTCCGGTAGGCCTTCGCGCCGGACAGGGTGAGCAGCGCGTCGTCGTACTTGCGCGCGTGGTCGATCTTGTCGCCGGCGCGGACGGTGACCTCGTCGTCGCCCTTCTTCTTGGTGATCATGCACCGGTGCGGTCCCTGGGCCCACGGCTTCACCTTGGAGGTGAACCCGAGCGAACCGGCGGCGGCCGGGTCGAGCAGCGCGCACGCGTCGACCTGGCGCAGCGCGACCATCACGGCGCGCTCGTCACGGTCCTTGGGCACCTCGGCCTTGGGGTGCACGACACGCGGCGGCGAGAGGTCCTGGGTGAGCGGCGCACCCGGTGTTATCGTGCCGCATCCGGCGGCGGCGATGATCACTGCGACGCCAAGCAGCCCGACTCTCGAGCTCCCCCTCATCATCAACTCCCATAAAGTCCGTTGCCAGCGGGCAAGTTTAGGCCCCGCCCGCGAGCCGCGGGCACGGGTTCACCAAACGCTCACCGAGTTCACAGGTTCGTCATGTCACGCGTGCACTTCCGGCGGTGTCGGTCGAGGTGCGTCGTCGCCCCCGATCACCCGCGCGCCGGGCACCGGCCCGTGCGCGACCCGCACGGTTCGGCACACACCAGCACCCGACAGCTCGGCGGCGACCCGCAGCGCCGCGTCCGCGTCCTCACAGAGGAACGCGCACGTCGGACCGGAGCCGGACACCGTGCCGGCGAGCGCACCCGCGTCCACACCGGCGCGCAGCGTGCGCCGCAACCCCGGCCGCAGTGAGACGGCCGCCGCCTGGAGATCGTTCCCGAGCAGCAGCGCGAGTTGGCGCGGTTCGCCGGAGGCCAGCGCCTCCAGAACCGGCTCCACCGCGCCGACCCGGGGCGGGTCGCCCTCGGCGCGCAGCCGGTCCAGCTCGGTGAACACCCTCGGCGTGGACAGCCCGCGCCGGTCGAACGCGAGCACCCAGTGGAAGGTGTGCCGGGACAGCACCGGCACCAGCCGCTCGCCCCGGCCGGTGCCCAGCGCGGTGCCGCCGTGCAGCACGAACGGCACGTCGCTGCCGATCGCGCCGGCGATCGTGGCCAGGTCGTCGCGGCCCAACTCCAGCCGCCACAACGCGGACAGCGCCACCAGCGCCGCCGCGGCGTCCGCGCTACCGCCGGCCATGCCGCCGGACACCGGGATGCCCTTGCGGATGATCACCCGGATGTTCGCCTTCACCGGGTCCCGCCCGACGTGCCTGGCCAGCTCGTCGATCGCGCGCCAGGCCAGGTTCTTCGCGTTGGCGGGCACGTTCGTGGCGCCCTCGCCGTGCACCTCGACACCCGGCTCGTCGGCGACCGCGACCGTGACCTCGTCGGTCAGCGACAGCGCCTGGAAAACCGTGGTCAGCTCGTGGTAGCCGTCCTCGCGCACGTCGCCGACGTCAAGGTGAAGGTTGACCTTGGACGGCACGCGCACGGTGACCGGAGGCGGGACAACGGCGAGCACGCACCCAGCCTACGGCGTGTCCCGTGTGGACTTGCCCGCGTCCCCGCGATTACTCGCCCGCCTCCCTGACATTTCCCTCGGGTCAGGCGGCGACGCCTTGGGGGCCGGTGGGCTCGCGGTGGACGTGGCCGCCGCGCTCGGTGATCCAGGCGAGCGTCGCGTCCGCACGCTCACCGGTCACGCCGACCCGGAACCGCGCCACCGGGGTGTCGCCGAGCCTGGTCAGCCCGCCGCCCAGCACCGCGATGTCCACGCCGAACCGCGCGCCCGCCTCCGGCAGCAGCGCGCCGACCGCGGCGAACCCGACCAGCAGCACCTCGGCGATCCGGTCGTGGCGCGCCGAGGTGGCGGCCGGAAGCGGGTCGAGTGCGGGCAGCAGCGTGTTCGCCGCCCGACTCGACGGGTCCTTGATCAGGTCGAGCAGCGTGCCGCTCTCCACGACCCGGCCGCCGTCCAGGATCGCGACGTCGTCGGCGACCCTGCGGACCGCACCGGCGTCGGTGGTGGCCAGCAGCACGGTCACGCCGAGTTCGGCGCGCGCCCGGTCCAGCGCGGTCAGCACACCGACTCCGGCGTCCGCGTCCAGGCCGGCGGTGACGTCGTCGGCGAGCAGCACGCTCGGGTTGCCGACCAGCGCCCGCGCCAGGGCGATCCGGCGCTGCTGGCCGGGGCTGAGCGTGTCGGGGTGCGCGCCGGCCGCGTCGGTGAGGCCGATCAGGTCCAGCAGCGTGCCGACCTTGTTGCGGCGCTGCGGGCCGTCGATGCCGGCCTGCTCCAGCGGGAGCGCGATGTTGCCGGCGGCGGTGCGCTGGGCGACCAGCTTGTCCTCGCCGGTGACCGTGCCGATCAGGCGCTTGGTCTCGCGCAGCCGGCGGCTGTCCAGCCCGACGGTGTCCACGCCGTTGAAGCGGATGCTGCCGCTGTCCGGGCGGTCCTGCAGCGCGAGCAGGCGGGCGAGGGTCGACTTGCCGGACCCGGACGGCCCGACCACGCCTGCGATCGCGCCGTCGCCGACGTCCAGGGTCACGTCCCGCAGGGCGAGGACCGGACCCTTGTCTCCCCAGAAGGACTTGCTCAGATGTTCAATGGTGATCATGACTACTCCCAGTGCAGGGTAAGACTTCCGGCCGCGTTTGGCCGTCGCAAATGGACTGTCCTATGTGGACAAAGAAAGGCGGATGCTGTTGTCGTCAGCTGGACATGTACATGCGACGACATGCCGCCGCGGTCCGCCTGCACTGGTCGATGACGCGCCTGCTGGTCAGCAGTCCCATCGTGATTCCTCCATCGACCCTGGCGTTAGCACCTGCCCCACTGTGGGGTGGTTGCTGCGGCGTCTCGGAGCCAGGTCTCTCGGCCGCTCGGGATGGATGCACAACGAGTAGAACCGATAGGGGTCGCCGAAATCAAGCAGTGGCTCCGCATTTGAGGTCCAACGTCCGGCACATCACACCTCAGGCCTAACACCCCTTACCCCGTGTGCTCGGCCGCTTCCGCTATCCGGACGAACGCGCTTACGTCGAGCCGCTCCCCCCGCGCCCCGGGGTCGACCCCGGCGGCGGTGAGCACTCTCGTGGCGGCGTCCCCGGAACCCGCCCACGACGTCAGCGCTGCTCGGAGGGTCTTCCTGCGCTGCGCGAAGGCGGCGTCCACCACGGCGAAAACCCGCCGGCGGTCGACCGTGGCGCTCGGCGGATCGTGCCGGGTGAATGCCACCAGGGCGGAGTCCACGTTGGGCACGGGCCAGAACACCGTCCTGGACACGGTGGCCACTCGCCTGGCGGTGGCGTACCAGGCGATCTTGACGCTGGGCACCCCGTAGACCTTGCCGCCCGGTCCGGCCGCCATCCGGTCGGCGACCTCCGCCTGCACCATGACCAGCCCGTGCCGCAGCGTGGGCAGCTCGGCGAGCAGGTGCAGCACGACCGGCACGGCCACGTTGTACGGCAGGTTCGCCACCAGCGCGGTGGGTGCCGGATCGAGGTCGGCCGCCGCGATCCGCATGGCGTCGGCGGTGTGCGTGACGAGCCGGTCAACCAGTCCCGGCGCATGCTCAGCAACCGTGGTGGGCAGTCGGCCGGCGAGCACCGGGTCGATCTCCACCGCGTGCACGGTGCGGCACCGCCCCAGCAGGGCCAGCGTCAACGAGCCGAGGCCCGGCCCCACCTCCAACACCACGTCGTCGGCGTCCAGCGCCGCCGTGGCCGCGATCCGCCGCACGGTGTTCGCGTCGTGCACGAAGTTCTGCCCGAGCTTCTTCGTCGGCCGCACACCCAACTCACCGGCCAGCGAACGCACCTCAGCCGGCCCCAGAAGAGACACGCCCTCCCACCCGGCCGAGGATTCGCTGCGCACCCACCGAGCCTATTCGGCCCACCTACCCGACGGCCCACCTACCCAACTTCACGCAGCCGGGTGTGTTGACCGCACCGAGCGCAAACCACGCCGATGTCGCCCTCATTGTCGAGGGCGGTCGCCCCTACGACGCCGGAAGGACAGCGGGCGAGGAACGAGCCCGCTGTCGTGGAGGTGGCGTGACTGGACCACCCACGAAACCCAGCCACCCACCTCGCGGCCCTCAACCACCCAAGCAAAACAACCACAGGCCGTCGGCGAAGCCGACTCGGCGACCTTGCCCTCGATAAACTATCCCGAAAGCCCGAGCTTGCTGGAGCAGCCGGGCCAGGCGCTGTAGCCGCCACGCTGGTCGCGCACCTTGGTGGCGATGGCGATCTGCTGCTCGCGGCTGGCCTGGTGCGGCAGCGCCGCGTACTGGGTGCCGCCGTTGGCCTTCCAGGTGCGCGAGTCGAACTGCAGGCCGCCGTAGTAGCCGTTGCCGGTGTTGATCGACCAGTTGCCGCCGGCCTCGCACTTGGCCAGCCGGTCCCAGACCGCGCCGTCGGTGACCGCGGGCTGCGGCGGCTTCTTGGTGCCCTTCTTGATCACGCGCGGGAGCGGAGCCTTGGTCTCCTTCTCGTGGAGCTGCTCGCGCTTGGTCTCCTTGCCGTCCTTGACGGTGATCCGGTAGGTGACCATCTTCTCGCCGGCCGCGCCCTCGTGCTCGACGATCTCCTTGCCCTTGTCCAGGGCCGGGTCGTCGACGAACCGCACGGGCGGGGCGATCTGCTCGGCACGGTTGATCACGGTCACGCCGGTGCGGCTGATCCGCACCTCCGCGCCGTCGCCAAGCCTGGAGTCGGCGCCGGGGTTGATCGCGTCCTGCGCGCCGACCGTGAGGCCCAGCTCGGTGAGCAGCTCCTGGATGTTCACCGAGGTGGTGGACAGCTGCCTCGGGGCGTTCCCGCCGTCGTACAGCGTGACGTTCTTCAACGTCTTGACCGCGATCGACATGCCCTCCAGCGGCACGGCCTTGTCGCCGGCCTCGGAGACCCACGCGCCGGGCGCGGGCGTCATGCCGAGCTGCTGGAGCGCGTCGCTCACGGTGCGCGCACGGACCCAGCCCTCGCGCTGCACGCCGTCGACGCTCAGCTTCACCATGCGGCCCTTCTGGACCACGATCCGGCTGCCGTCACCCACACCCGCGGACAGGGACGGGGACAGCGAGTCGTGCTGGCCGGTCTTCACGCCGGCCTTGTCCAGCACCTCGCCGACGGTGTCGGAGTAGGTGCTGACCTCGGTGGTCTGGCCGTCGACCTCGACGGTGACCGACTTGTTCATCGCGATCGCCGCGGCGCCGCCGCCGATCAGCGAGACCAGGATCGCGGCGATCACGCCACGCAGCGCCGTGCGCTTCCAGGTGCGGACGACCTCGCCGATCCCGGAGCGCTTCTTCTGCTCCTCCGGCAGCACCTGCGGCTCGACGGCCGGGGCGAGCGACCGGTCGGCGGTGAAGTCGTCCGGCAGGTAGTCCGGGATGACCGGCAGGACCGTGGTCTCGGCGTTGATCAGCCGGATGAGCTCGTCGACGTCCAGGTCGGCCGAGGCCATCAGCTCGTCGGCCTGCGGGCCGAGTGCGACGCGGACGTCGTGCGGCGTGACGCTCAGCGAGTCCGAGTAGTCGCCGTCCGGGTCCTGCATGGGGAACTCGGTCAGCCACTCCGTCGGCCGGTCCAGCGTCGCGACGGCCGTGGGGGCGGCCGATGGCGCGGCGAACCAGTCGATGGGCGTCAGGTGCTCGGTCGCCGGATCGGGCATAAAGGGGTCCCGATTACCGCTTCCAGCAGTCACAGGGTCGATACCTCCGGTACAGCGCGAAGTCTCACTCGCGGGCGTCGGCCGCCGTGGGGCGGCCGCTTCCGTTCAGCTCAGCGACAAGGTCCCTGACCTCAACTCCTCGCACGCGCGGGCGCGACTCTCACGCTCCGTGTGTTCCGACATTCCGTAGCCAGTCATTCCCTCGACCCCGACTTGCACTGACCGGCTCCGGCTCGCACCCATGATCGCTGATCACTGGGTACGGTCACGGGACAGTAACGGTGCTCGAGGGGTTGCGCAAACACATCCGGCAATGTCGTGACCTCCATCACAACCCGCCGGAGCAACCGTGTCGCCCGATCGTCCTACTGATCACCGCGCGCGTCCGCCAATGTCACTCGAGGTCACTGTTTTAAGCCTGAAAACACGATCGGCGTTGGCCTGCACGGCCGCCGCCAATTCGACTTCGTTCTCGCCTCTGACCTGGGCGAGATCGCGAAGGGTATACGCCGCGCAGTACGGCTCGTTGGGCCGCCCCCGGTACGGATGAGGCGTCAGGAACGGCGCGTCGGTCTCCACCAGAATCTGGTAACTGGGAACCAGACTCGCCGCCTCCCGGAGTGTCGTGGCGTTCCGAAAGGTCACGGTCCCGGCGAAGGACAGCACGTATCCGGCGTCCACGCAGCGGCGCGCGAACTCCGCGTCACCGGAGAAGCAGTGGAACACCACGGTCTCCGGCGCGCCCTCCTCGTCGAGAATGCGCGCGATGTCCTCGTGCGCGTCCCGGTCGTGGATCATCAGCGGTTTGCCGATGCGCTTGGCCAGGTCGATGTGCCAGCGGAACGCCTCCTGCTGGGCGTCCGGTGGCGAGTAGTCCCAGTAGTAATCGAGGCCCGTCTCGCCGACCGCCACGACGCGCTCGCCGGCCGCCAGCTCCTCCAGGACGGCCTTCTCGGTGTCACCGAAGGTCGACGTGCGGGTCGGGTGCAGCGCCACCGCGGCGAACACCCGGTCGTCCCAAGTGGACGCCTCGGCGGCCCACCGCGCGGAGTCGAGATCGTCTGCGACCGTGATCACCCGGGTCACGCCGACCGACTCGGCGCGATCGACCACAGTGGACACACCGGCGGAATCCTTGGCACCACAGGCATCCAGGTGCGTGTGAGCGTCCACGATGGACACTTCGAGCGGCTCGGGGAGCGGCGGCCGCTCGCCTTTGCGTGGCGTCACTTCTGGACGGGAGCCCACTCGGGGCCGGTCTCGCCGAGCTTCGGGTCGAGCTTGGCGAACAGCGGTGTGGGCTTCTCCAGTGGCCGCCCCACCTCGATGTCCACCGACTCCCAGCACGCCTGCTCGCCGGCGTAGTCGCCGGTGATGATCGGGTACTCCCGGTCCGGCACGTCCAGGTCGCTCACCTCGGTGATCTCCGGCTGCGCGGCCCACACGCCCTTGCCGCCCAGCGCCTCGTGCACCTTCTGCGCGGCGTGCGGCAGGAACGGCGTGAGCAGGGTATTCGCGTCCGACACCACCTGCAGCGCGGTGTGTAGCACGGTGTCCCGGCGCGCCGGGTCGTCCTTGAGCTTCCACGGCTCCATGTCGGAGATGTACTTGTTGGCCGCCGACACCACGCGCATCGCCTCGCTGATCCCGGCACGGAACCGGGACCGCCGCAGGTTGTCACCCACCGTGTCGAAAGCCTTGCGCGCCAACGACTTCAGCTCCTCGTCGGCCGCCGTCGGGGCGGTCGGCGCCGGCACGGCACCCACGTTCTTGTGCGCCATCGAGATCGACCGGTTGACCAGGTTGCCCCACTCGTTGGCCAGCTCAAAGTTGGTCCGGCGGACGAACTCCTCCCAGGTGAAATCCACGTCCTGGGTCTCGGGTCCGGCCGCCGCGATGAAGTACCGCAGCGCGTCCGGCCCGAACTCGTCGAGGAACTGATTCAGGTAGATCACAGTGCCGCGCGAGGTGGAGAACTTCGACCCGCTCATGGTGAGGAACTCGCTCGACGCGATCTCGGTCGGCAGGTTCAGCCGGCCGTACGGGCCCGGCTCGCCGCCCTTGTCACCCGCGCCGTTGTGGCCGAGCAGCACGGCCGGCCAGATCTGGGCGTGGAAGGTGATGTTGTCCTTGCCCATGAACTGCACGATCTGTGCGGCCGGGTCGTTCCACCAAATCTGCCACGCGTCCGGGTCACCGGAACGGCGAGCCCACTCGACGGTCGCCGAGAAGTACCCGATCACCGCGTCGAACCACACGTAGAACCGCTTGAGCGACTGGTCGCGCCAGCCGTCCAGCGGGATCTTCACGCCCCAGTCCAGGTCGCGGGTGATCGGCCGCGGCCGCATGTCGTCGACCAGGTTCTTGGTGAAGTTGAGAACGTTGGGCCGCCAGTCGGTCTTGGTGGACAGCCAGTCGCCGAGCGTCCGCGCGAACGCCGGCAGATCGAGGAACAGGTGCTCGGTCTCGATGAACTTCGGAGTCTCGCCGTTGATCCGCGACTTGGGGTTGATCAGCTCGGCGGCGTCGAGCTGATTGCCGCAGTTGTCGCACTGGTCACCACGCGCGCCGTCGTAGCCGCAGATCGGGCAGGTGCCCTCGATGTAGCGGTCCGGCAAGGTGCGGCCGGTGGACGGGCTGACCGCTCCGGTCGTGCTCTTGGGTATCACGTATCCGTTGCGGTACAAGGCAAGGAAGACCTGCTGCACCACATTGGCGTGGTTGCCGGTGGTGGTTCGGGTGTACAGGTCGTAGGTCACGCCGAGCCCGCGCAGGTCCTCCGCGATCACCCGGTGATACTTGTCCGCGGTCTGCTGCGGCGTGAGCCCTTCCTTGTCCGCCTGAACCAGGATCGGTGTGCCGTGCTCGTCGCTTCCGGACACCATGAGCACCCGGTTGCCCGCCATCCGCATGTACCGCGCGTAAAGGTCGGACGGGACACCGATACCGGAAACGTGACCGATGTGTCGGGGGCCATTGGCATACGGCCAGGCCACTGCGGTCAACACGGGGTTGCTCATGTCGGCTTACCCTACGGACGGCCACCCGCCG
This sequence comes from Herbihabitans rhizosphaerae, assembly GCF_004216555.1. Classification (GTDB taxonomy): domain Bacteria; phylum Actinomycetota; class Actinomycetes; order Mycobacteriales; family Pseudonocardiaceae; genus Herbihabitans; species Herbihabitans rhizosphaerae. The sequence continues at coordinate 136,982 of NZ_SGWQ01000003.1, forward strand.
AAGGCGATCGGGTTAGCTCTGTACCCGTGCTCGTCCCGGGTGTAGGCATGAGGAATGACGCAGTCACGGCGCAGGTTTCTCGCGGCCTCGGCGGCGGCGGGCGGAGTGTCCCTGGTCGGCGTGGAGAAGGCCGTCGCCGAGCAGGACCGGCCCCGGCTCACCCAGCACCCCGATCGCGAACTGCGAAGCATTCTGCGTGAGGTGGACCAGTGCGACATCGAGGCGATCGTGCGCAAGCTGGTGTCCTTCGGCACCCGGCACACCCTGTCCAGCCAGGACGATCCGCGTCGCGGTATCGGAGCCGCGCGGGACTGGATCCACGCCGAGCTGACCCGCTACGCCGAGCCGTCCGAGGGCCGGATGACCGTCGAGACGCAGTCCTACATCCAGCCGCCCGCCGACCGGATCCCGGTGCCGACGAAGATCAGCAACGTACTGGCCACGCTGCGCGGATCGGCCTCGCCCGAACGGGTCTACGTCGTGTCCGGCCACTACGACTCGCGGGTCTCCGACGTCATGAACGCGACCAGCGACTCGCCTGGCGCCGACGACGACGCCTCGGGTGTGGCCGTGGCGATGGAGCTGGCGCGGGTCATGGCGCGCCGCAAGCCCGAGGCGACGATCGTGTTCGCCGCGGTCGCCGGGGAGGAACAGGGTCTCTACGGCGCGCGACACATGGCCAAGGTGTACAAGGCGGCCGGGACCGACGTGCAGGCCATGTTCACCAACGACATCGTGGGCAGTTGCACCGCCGACGACGGCACCCGGGATCCGCGCACGGTCCGCCTGTTCGCCGAGGGCGTGCCCACGTCGGAGACGCCGGACGAGGCGGCGATCCGCCGTTCGGTCGGCGGCGAGAACGACTCGCCGTCGCGGCAACTCGCGAGGTTCGTGCGGGAGGTGGCCGACAACTCGGCGACCGAGACGAACGTGCGGGTGATCTACCGGCGGGACCGCTACCTGCGCGGCGGCGACCACATCGGGTTCCTGGAGCAGGGCTACCCGGCCGCGCGGTTCACCGAGCCGCACGAGGACTTCGCGCACCAGCACCAGGACGTGCGGGTGCAGGACGGCAAGCAGTACGGCGACCTGGTCGAGTTCTGCGACTTCCCCTACATCACCAAGGTGGCCAAGGTGAACGCGGCGGCGCTGTGGTCGCTCGCGGCCGCGCCCGGCACGCCGAAGGGCGCGCGGATCCGCACCGACACGTTGACCAACGAGACGGATCTGGTGTGGCAGAAGGGAACCGAGCCCGATCTGGCCGGCTACGAGGTCCTCTGGCGGGAGACCACCGATTCCGAGTGGACACACGTGATCGAGGTCGGGGGCGTCACCACCGCGCACGTCGACCTGTCCAAGGACAACGTGTTCTTCGGCGTGCGCGCGGTCGACCGGGACGGCCACCGCGGCCCGGTCGCCTTCCCGACGCCGTTGCGCTGACCCGGGTAGCGTCTCGCCGAGACGATCGGGCTGTCCGGGAGGCGAAGGGTGTCGGCGACGCGGCTGATGGTGCTGGGCGTGGTGCGCATGGCCGGCAAGGCGAACGGCTACCAGGTGCGCCGCGAGCTGCTGAGCTGGGCGGCGGACCGTTGGGGCAACGTCAAGCAGGGCTCGATCTACCACGCGCTGCGGTCCTCGGCGCGCGACGGACTGCTGGACAAGGTCGCCGAGTTCGAGACCGACGGCCAGACGCAGTACCAGATCACCGAGCACGGTGATCTGGAGTTCCTGCGGCTGCTGTCCGAGGCGCTGTCCTCCTCGCGGGACGACGTGCACGCGCTGGCCGAGCTGAACGCGGCGATCGTGTTTCTCACCGCACTGCCGAGGGCGCGGGCGATCAGCCTGCTCGAGCACCGGGCGACTCAGCTCGACGGCTCGCTGGCCACGATCAGGCACCTGCTCGAGCACGCCGAGGAGTGGGGTCAGCCGGAGCACGTGCGCGAGTTGTACCTGCTGTGGGAGAGCCAGAACGCGACCAACCTGGAGTGGACGCGCGGCCTGATCGAGCGGCTGGAGCGCGGCGAGTACGTGATGGCCGACGACGGCCCCTCGTTCGGCTCGCCCGTCACACCCGCAGACTCCGGCGATGCTCCCGATTCGTCGCGATGAGCGCGTCGAGCGCGTCCCGGGTGCGGATGAGGTCGGCGATGTGCTCGGACAACCGGTCGCGTTCCCGCGTCATTCGCTCCAGCGCGGCGTCGGAGGTCTCCTCGCTGGGCGACTCGACGCAGGGCAACACTTCCGAGACGGTGCCGCTGGACAGGCCGGCGGCGTACATCCGCTGGATGAACCTGACCCGCTCGATCTTGTCCGCCGTGTAGTGCCGCTGCCCGCTGGCGCTTCGGTCGCTGGTGAGCAGCCCCTGCTCCTCGTAGTAGCGCAGGGACCGGACGCTGACTCCGGTCTGTGCCGCCAACTCCCCGATACGCATGCCGTGCTCCCGCCTATGACCTGAGGCACACATCTTTGCCTCTGACGTCAATGTCAGGTTTTAGCGTAGCCGCAGGACCGAAACCGGTCACCCGCGGAGCAGACGAGGAGCCTGGCATGACAACCCTGTTCGACAGCTACCGACTCGGCGACCTGGCCCTGCCGAACCGGGTGGTGATGGCCCCGATGACTCGGGTCCGCGCCGCACCCGGCGGCCTGGCCACACCGTCGATGGCGAGCTATTACGCGCAACGGGCGACGGCCGGGCTGATCGTGAGCGAGGGGGCGCAGCCGAGCCTGATCGGCCAGTCCAATCCGGGTACGCCGGGCCTGTACACCGAGGAGCAGGTCACCGCGTGGCGCCCGGTGACCGCGGCCGTGCACGCCAACGGCGGGCGCATCTTCGCCCAGCTCATGCACGGCGGACGGGTCTCACATCCCGACACGACGGGCCTGCGCCCGGTTGGTCCGTCGGCCGTGCCCGCCGCCGGCGAGGTGTTCACCCCGGCCGGACCTCGGCCCGCACCGACCCCGCGCGCCCTGGACACGAGTGAGGTGCCCGAGCACGCTCGGTCCTACGCCGTCGCCGCCCGGCACGCCATCGATGCCGGTTTCGACGGCGTGGAACTGCACGGCGCCAACGGCTATCTGATCTCGCAGTTCCTTTCCTCCAACGCCAATCTGCGCACGGACCGCTATGGCGGCTCGGTGCGCAACCGGATCCGGTTCGCCGTCGACGCGGTGTCCGCCACCGTCGATGCCGTCGGCGCGGCCAGGACCGGCATTCGCCTTTCGCCGGGCGCGTCGTTCTGGGGCGTCGCCGAGACCGACAGCCTCCAGCTCTACACCGCGCTGCTGAACGAGCTGGCTCCGCTCCGGCTGGCCTACGTCCATCTCGAAGCCACCGTCGACGAGCAGGTGCTGGTCGACCTGCGCCGCGCGTGGCCGGGAACCCTGATCATGAACCCGACACTTCCGTTGGGGCCCAAGCAGACCGGACGTGCCGAGGCCGATCACTGGCTCGAACTGGGCGCGGACCTGATCAGCTTCGGCCGCGCGTTCATCGCCAACCCGGACCTTGTCGAACGACTGCGCAACACACTGCCGATCGCGCCGGTCGACGAGGCCACCTACTACCAGGGCGGCGACGCGGGTTATCTGACCTACCCCGCGTATCAGTACTCGACGTGAATTCGGATAGTCAAACTTGACTATTCCGGCGAGCCTGGGCCAGACTGGGCTCGACCGGATGGTCAAACTTGACTACATCGAGGGGTCCACATGATCAAGGCACGCGGTCTGGCGCGGCGGTTCTCCGCCCGCGGCCGCACCGTTGACGCCGTGCGCGGAGTCGACATCGACGTGGCCGACGGCGAGCTCGTCGGCTTCCTCGGCCCGAACGGCGCCGGCAAGACCACCACGCTGCGCATGCTCACGACGCTGCTGCGCCCCACCGCGGGCGAGGCCAGCGTCGGCGGGTGCGACCTGCTGGCCGACCCGGTCGGGGTGCGCCGCAACATCGGCTACGTCGCCCAGGGCGGCGGCACCGGGCCGGGGTTCACGGTGGCCGAGGAGATCGAGTTGCAGGGCCGGCTGTACGGCATGTCGGTGCCCGCGGTGCGGGCGCGGATCGCCGAGCTGGCCGAACGGCTGGATCTGGCCGGCATGGAAAAGCGTTACGCCGCAACACTTTCCGGTGGTCAGCGCCGGCGGCTGGACGTCGCGCTCGGGCTCGTGCACACGCCGAGGCTGGTGTTCCTGGACGAGCCGACGACCGGCCTGGACCCGCAGAGCCGGGCGAACCTGTGGGAGCACATCCGGGCACTGCGCGCCGAGCACGGCGTGACGGTCTTCCTCACCACGCACTATCTCGACGAGGCCGACTCGCTGTGCGACCGGATTCTGGTGATCGACAACGGCGAGATCGTCGCCGAGGGATCGCCGGACTCGTTGAAGGAGCGGGTTTCCGGCGACGCGGCGTCGATCGTGGTGCCCGCGGGATCAGTGGGGGCCGCCGCCGAGATCGCCGGCCGGCTGCCCGGCGCGCACGATGTGTCCACAGTGGACACGACGGTCCGGTTCCGCGTTCCGCGCGGCGACACCGCGATGCCAGAACTGTTGCGAGCACTGGATTCCGAGGGTATCACGATGACCGCGATGCAGGTGCACCGGCCGACCCTGGACGACGTGTTCCTCACCCTCACCGGGCGAACACTGCGCGACGCGGAGCGGAAGGAGCCGGCCGATGTGGCGTGACACGTGGCTGATCTTCAAGCGGGACATGACAAGCGCGCGTCGCAACATGGCCTGGATCGGGATCGGCATCATGCAGCCGCTGCTGTACATGTTCCTGTTCGGGCCGCTGCTGGAGCCGGTCATCAAGCACACGCCGGGGTTCCCGCCCGGTGACGCGTGGACCGTGCTGACGCCCGCGCTGATCATCCAGCTCGGCCTGTTCAGCAGCTCGTTCGCGGGGTTCGGGTTGCTCGCCGACTATCGCAGCGGCGTGGTCGAGCGGATGCGCGTCACCCCGGCGAGCCGGATGGCGCTGCTGCTCGGCAAGGTGCTGACCAACGCCGTGATGATGCTGTTCCAGGCGGTGCTGATCATCGTGCTGGCGCTGGTGGTGTTCGACCTGGACGCGCCGCTTGGCGGGGTGCTGCTGAGCCTGCTCATCGCGGGGCTGCTGGCGATCGCCCTCGCGTCGATGTCGTTCGGGCTGGCGCTGCGGATCAAGAGCGAGGAGGCGTTCCCGGCGATCCTGCAGGCGGTGCTGATCCCGGTGCTGCTGCTGTCCGGGATCATCATGCCGATCACCACCGGGCTCGCACCGGACTGGCTGTACGCGGTGTCCCGGATCAACCCGTTCACACACGTGGTGGACGCGAACCGGGCGGTGTTCCGCGGCGACTTCGCGATGGACGCGCTGTTCACCGGGAGCGTGGTGCTGCTGGTGATGGCGGTGCTGGCCGTGTGGTGGGGCGCGCGGACATTCCAGCGGGAGAACGCCTGAGCTGGTAAAGCCGACCCCGGCGCAAATCACGCTGAGGTCGGCCGAGAAAGTCGAGGGCGACCGCCGCCACGCCGAAGGCGTCTCGGCGACCACCCACGAAACACGCAGCCCACCAACCCGGCAGATGACCACCCACGCAACGTCACCACAGGCCTTTCAGCGAAGCCGAACCAGCGGCGGCCTTGCCCTCGATATAGAAGAAGCCCTCCACGCGATCGCGTGGAGGGCTTCTTCGAGGCGTTCGTCAGATCACGCGGACGCCGGTGGCCTGCGGGCCCTTCTGGCCCTGGCCGACCTCGAACTCGACCCGCTGGTTCTCTTCGAGGGTGCGGAAACCCTTGCCCTCGATCTCCGAGTAGTGCACGAAGACGTCGGCGCCGCCGTCGTCCTGCGCGATGAAGCCGAAGCCCTTCTCGGAGTTGAACCACTTCACGGTGCCCTGAGCCATACCCATGTCTCCTCGACAGTGTCCTTCAACGAGCGCGCCTTGTGCGCGTTCGTAGCCGTTCACAGACGGCGATTTCCGCGGCTGACCTGGAGGAAACCGATACGCCCGCATCGTTTTGCGATGCGTGGGTTAAGCACGAACACAAAAACAACGACCGCCGCATATCTAACCACCAACCGGGCCGGATCGCACCCCTCCCAAGCGTGATCAACCGGGGGGTGTGGGGCTCGGTCCCGGCCGCGGATTCGGCCGCGGGGGCTCCCGCACCAGGGTGCCGACATCGTTGGCCTCGCTGTAACGCTGGGCGAAGCCGTGCGAGCGCTCGGTCATATTCCCGTAGCCCTCGAAGCGCGAGTCGTCCCGCAACCAGGCCTTGATCAGCTTGTCGTCGGCCGCGTAGGCGGTGTACGCCTTCTCGTCGTCGATCCCGTAGGTCTCCTTGAGGTGACGCAGGTTCGCGGCGGCCAGGTTGATCGCGAGCGAGTCACTGCTGGCGACCCTGCGCATGGCCTCATCCGGCGTCACCTTCTCGCCGTAGTACTTCTCCAACAGCTTCGCCGCGGTCTGCCCCTGCATCTGGCCGATCCCGACCGAGCTGCCGGCCGCGCCGTTCTTCTCCAGTTCGCGGAGCAGCCCGCCCGCGTTCCATTTCGTTCTGCCCTCGCCCTCCTGAATGAGGAGCGCGGCGAGTACCTTCGGATTGATGCCGTACTTCTTGGCGGCCGCGATGATTTCCGGACCGTACGGCTCGAGAAAGCTGCCCTTTCCGGTGACCGACAGTTTCCACGCACCGGCATTCCACGCACCGCCGATACTGGTGTGCGTTGGCTGGTTGAAATCGTGCTTGTCGTTCCCCAGATTGCCGCGCAAAGCCCATGCGGCCGTCTGGTCGACCTCGGACACCGCACGCAGCACGTGGTTGATGCGGGTTTTGATCGCCTCGATCGCGTGCCGTTCGTCGGCCGCCACCTTGTCCTTGAGCGCATGCGCGTCCGCCGGGCCGTTCCCGAGCTTGGTCTGCCCTCTCCAGGTGGACTTGTCGTTGATGTCGAACGGAAACTTCGCGGTGATGTTGCCGGCCATGTCGACCTTCAGGCCCTTCGCCGGGGCCTCGTGGTCGGCGATCCGATAGAGCGCGTCCTGGTTCTCCTTGATCCTCGCGTGCGCCTCGTTGAGGATCCGGTGAATTCCGCGCGCCTGCTTCACGGCGTCACCGAATTCCTTCGTCGTCTCCCCGATGAACGATTGCGCGCTCTGCGCGGCCTTGCCGCCCCACCGCGAATCCGTGATCGGCTTGCCGACCGAACTTTTCATCTCGGAACCGAGTGACTCCAGTTTCCCGGCGACTTGATTCCATTCGTCCACGGCCTGCTTCAGCCCGTGCACCGGCGCGTGGTAGAGATTTTCGTAACTGAGCACGTCGCCGCCCCCTATTCGAAGTGCTGGGAAATCTGGGCCATGGACATCTCGTTGCGGTCCTCGACCATGCGGTATCCCTTGGCGTTGGCCGCCAGGCTCTGCTCGATCTTGTGACACGCCTGGTGCAGCGTGGTGATCTGCGAGTACCAGGTCTCGGCGGTGCCCTTGAGCGCGCCACCGAGCTGGAAGTTCTCGCCGCTGAGCAGGCCCGCGGCCGACTGGCTGGTGTCGTCGGGAATCCGGCCGTCCTTGCCGAGCCGGTCCATCATGCCGGCCGCCGCCTTGGACGCGCGGGTCAGCGCCGCCGGGTCGACGTTGTAGCCGTTGGCCGGCTCACCGCCGCCGGCACCCGAGGGGCGGGTGCCGCCGGCCGGAGCGGGATCGCCAGGTTTCCCGTTCGCGTCGTAGCGCGACGGGTTGAGCGCCCGATCGATGTTTCCCATACCGGCATCGTGATCAGCCACGAGCGCTCGCGCGCGTGTTGTACGGAATTGGACAGAATTGGCCGCCCGCACGGACATCAGCAGGTCAGGTCGGGATTCGCGGTACGCTGAACCGTGCACGACCAATGACTGGGGACGCACGCATGGATGGCCGCACGGACGGCGCACAGCCAGACCCGGGTACGGCGTCGACACCGGCCGAGTTCGTCGAGGCACTGAAGGCGCTGCGGCTGTGGGCCGGCCAGCCGTCGTTGCGCCGCCTGTCCAGCCTGGCCGGGACGACCACCACACCGGACGGCGACGAGGTGGCGGCACTGCCGCCCAGCACCGCCTCGCACGTGCTGACCGGCAAGACCCTGCCGCGCCTGCCGAAGCTGACCTTCGTCGAGGCGTTCGTCACCGGCTGCCTGTCCGCCTGCGGTGAGTCCACCCAGCGGGTTCGCGATCAGGTGCACCGCTGGCAGAACGCCTGGCGAGCCCTGCACGAGCCGCCGCGCGAGAACGGCGAGGCCGCGCACGGACTGGACGTGCACCGGCAGCTCCCCCGCGACATCGGCGAGTTCACCGGCCGGGAAGCCGAGCTCGACCGCGTGCTCGCCTTCGCGGGCGAGGCGGAGCGGGACGACGCCGACGCCGTCGTGGTCGTCGCGATCGAGGGCATGGCGGGCGTCGGCAAGACCCGGTTCATGGTGCGCGCCGCACACCAACTGACCCGCGCGGGACGATTCGAGGAGATCCAGCTGTGGGCGGACCTGCGCGGGTTCGACCCGAATCAGGGGCCGGCGGATCCGGCCGTCGTGCTGGAGACCTTCCTGCGGCAACTCGGCGTGCGCGGGTCCGACATCCCGATCGACCTCGCCGAGCGCGCGACCCTCTACCGCGACCGCCTCGACAACCGGAAAGCCTTGGTACTGCTGGACAACGCGGCCAACGAGGAGCAGGTGCTGCCGCTGCTGCCCGGTGCGGCCGGCTGCCTGGTCATGATCACCACACGGCACAGCATGTCGGGGCTCGACGGCGTGCAGCGGATCCCGATCGAGGTGTTCGCCCCCGGTGAGTCGGTCAGGCTGCTCGGCACGATCGCCGGCCCGGAGCGGGTCGACGCCGATCTCGCCGGCGCGCGGCGCGTCGCCGATCTGTGCGGCCATCTCCCGATCATGGTGGCACTGGCCGCGCGACAACTGCGGACCAGAACCGCGTGGACCGTCCGCGATCTGTCCGAGCGGCTCACGGTTCTGGAGGAGGGCAGCTCACCGGCGATGGCACGGCTGGAACTGTCGTACCGGAACCTGCCGCCCGCGCTGCGGCGCGTGTTCCGCTTTCTCAGCCGGCACCCCGGCACCGACTTCACCCCCCGATCCGCTGCCGCGCTGGTCCGCCGTCCGGTCGCCGAGACCGAATCGGCGCTGGAGACGCTGCTCGACGAGCACCTGCTCCAGCAGGAGACCGTCGGCCGGTACCGCTTCCACGACCTGCTGCGGCGGCTCGGCCACGACATGACCGAGGCCGAGGACACGCCGCAACGGCAGCGGAAGGCCTTGTACGACTGCGTGACCTGGTATCTGCACACGGCCGACGCCGCCTGGCAGGCCCTCGAGCCGCGCCGCCGCAGGACCTTCGACCTGGTCCGGTACGTCGGGGCGGCACCGGTACCGACCTTCGCCAGTTACGCGGACGCGCTGACCTGGTGCGAGGACGAGCGCGCCAACCTCGTGGCGGCGGCGCGGGCCGCGGCCGACGCCGATCTGACCGACGCCGCGTGGCAGTTGCCCGCCGTGCTGATGCGCTTCTTCTATCTGCGCAGCCACTGGACCGACTGGCTGGACACGCACCGCGTCGCGCTCGACGTCGCGCGGTCCGCAGGCAATCGCCGCGCCGAGGCCAAGATCCTCAACGGACTGGGTGTCGCCCACGGTGATCTGCACGAGTTCGGCGACGCGATCGAATGCTGCCAGCAGGCCGCGGACCTCTACGGGGAACTAGGGGATGTCTACGGCCAGGCGTGGTGCCTGAACAACCTGGGCGTGACCAACGTCGATCTTGAGCGGCCGGCCGGCGCGGTCGACTACTTCCTGCGCGCACTGGAGCTGTTCCGGCGCTGCGCGGATACGCAGGGCGAGGCGATCTGCCTCAACAATCTCGGCGACGGCTACCGCAGGCTCGGCCGGCCGGACAAGGCCATCGAACTGCTGGAGCAGGCGCTCACGCTGCAAGAACGCACTGATCAGCGCTACACCCTGGGCACACTGGGCGATCTGTACCGGGACACCGAGCGGCACGCGGAGGCCGTCGACCACTACCAGCGCGCGCTCGCCGCGCACCAGTCGGTCGGTGACCGGCGTGCGGCGGGCCGGACTCGGGCCAGCCTCGGCACCACCCTGGCGGCCATGGGGCAGGACGATCTGGCGCGCGAGCACCTCGACCAGGCGCTGGCCACCTTCGAGGAGCTGGGCGATCCCGACGGCGACGCGGTCCGCACCCTGTCGGTGCGGTGAGCCTCAGCTCGACGTCAGCCCGCCGAGGACGGTCCCGAGCCGTTCCCGCGCCTCGTTGTCCTTGGCCGTGTTGGTCTTCGCGCTCTGGTCGATGTTCCATGCCGTCCACGCCGTCTGGTCGACCAGCGTGGTCAGTTCTTTCCACCAGGTGTGACCGCATTCCCGCAACGCGGCGGCGGAATTCCAGCCCGGATGCGCGCCGGCGGCCTCGTTCCCGCTGTCGAAAAGCGTGCCGATGGTGTTCTTCGCCTTGTCCGCGTCGGCGCGGAGATTTTGAGCCGTCTGCCGAACGCCGTTCGCGTCCATTTTGATATCCGGTGGTGGCATGACCTAACTCCAACCCTTGGGGCGGACAACGATGACCTTGTCGTTCGTACCGTCGCGAATCTCGGTCGTCGGCAGGCGATCGTCCAGATTGATGTTCGCGTGGTTCGCGTTGTGTTGGGTGACCATGAGCCCGCCGTCCGGGGTGACCGCCGTGACGACCGAGCTGTGATGAATACTCTCTGGCCTCGGCACTTTCTGATCCTCCAGGTACACGATGTCGCCGGGACGCGCCTGGCTGACGGGTACCGTCTGCCCGCCGTTCTTGATCAGGAAGTCGTGCTGATTACTGGCCGCACCCCACGAAGGGGTGTGTAATTGCTGGTTGGCTTCCTTGTCAATTCCCATGCCGTCCGGAAGCCATCTCTGGTAATCCTCATTCCAGTTGTCGTTCTCACGCATACCGCCGCCTTCCCGCAACACATGCGAGACGAAGTTCGTGCAGTTGTCCATGCCCGGCACGTCACCGGTCGATTTCGTTCCGTTCTTCTCCGCCCAGCGAATCATTTCGATCCGATTCAGTCCGTCGTTGCCGATCAGTCGCTGCCGGACGTCCTGTGGAGTTCCCTTCATGTCGTGCAGCTCGACCGGCGCGGCCCGCATGTATTCGTTCTGCTGGGCCGGGGTCAGCGAATTCCACCACGCCGCCTGTGTCGCGGGATCGGCGTTGAGCGGCATCGTCTGCTTGATCATCTTGACGACGGAGTGCGCGGACCGCTTCACCGGCTCGTTCAGGGTCTGGTCGGCCAACTCCTGCTGCGTCAGCGTCTTGGTGATGCCGGCGGGCTGGATCAACCTTCTGAGGCTGGCCGCCGCCTCGTTGTCGATCTTGGTGGCGTCGTTGACCGCGTCCCAGATAAGCCAGCCGGCCCGCTTGGCCTGTTCCGCCGCCCGCGGGTCTCTCGCGTCCGGTGGGACCGCCACCTTGCCGTCGCCGTCGACCTTGAGGCCGGCCTTGGTGGCGAAGTCGACCGCGGAGACGAGGTTCTGCCTGGCCATCTCCAGCGCGTCGGCGAGCCCGTCGAGCGTGGTCACCACGCCCCGGACGGTCATGCCCGCTGCCTGGAAGTCCTGTCCGATCTTCCGGCAGTGGGCACGGGCCTTCTCTCCGAGCGCGTCCTCCCAGTTCTTCGCCAGCTCTTTCCCACCGCGCTCGTAGAGGGCCTCCGACGCGGCCTCCGCCTCCTTGGCGAGCTTGAGCCAGTCGTCGGCCGCGTCGGCGAACTTGTCCGGCTTCACGTCCCTGAGCTGCTGATAGGTGACCATGCCCGAAATGGTCGCCGGTCAGCGAACGCCGTCGCGGCCGTTGGACAAGATTGGACAGGATTGGACGCCCGCTACGTGTTCACGGACGCCAGACCGGCCTCCGGGTAGCGCTCGCCGGCGATCTCCGCCGCCGGCACGGCCTCGGCGATCTCGTCCAGCAGTCCGCGGGTGAGCGTGATCGACGCGGACGCCGCGTTCTCCTCCAGGTAGCGCACCCGCTTGGTGCCCGGGATCGGCACCACGTGCTCTCCCCGCGTCAACAGCCACGCCAGCGCCACCTGCACCGGCGTCGCGCCGATCCGGTCGGCGATCTCCCGGACGCGGTCGGCCAGCACCACGTTGCGCCGCAGGTTCTCCCGCTCGAACCACGGCAGCGATCGCCGGAAGTCGTTGTCCGCCAACGCTTCCACGTCCCGCACCGTACCGGTGAACAATCCGCGCCCGACCGGCGAGTACGGCACCACGCCCACGCCCAACTCCGCGCAGGTCGGCAGCAGCTCGGTCTCCAGATCACGCGCGAACAGCGAGTACTCGCTCTGCAGCGCCGCGATCGGGTGCGCCGCGTGCGCACGTCGCAGCGTCTGCGCACGCACCTCGGACAGCCCGATGTGCCGGATCTTGCCCTGCTCGACCAGCTCCGCCAGCGCGCCGACGGTGTCCTCGATCGGCACGTCCGGGTTGCGCCGGTGCAGGTAGTACAGGTCGATCGTGTCCACGTCCAGCCGGCGCAGCGACGCCTCGACCGCCCGGCGCGCGTAGGCCGGCGACGAGTCCACGGTCAGCTCGGCCGTCGCCAGGTCCACCCCGGTGATGCCGAACTTGGTCGCCAGCACCACCTCGTCCCTGCGGCCCTTGATCGCCTTGCCCAGCAGCTCCTCGTTGTGCCCGTCGCCGTACACGTCCGCGGTGTCCACAAAGGACACACCGAGATCGAGCGCGCGCCGCACGGTCCGCACCGACTCCTCGGTGTCCGCCGGCCCGTACACGTTGGACATCCCCATGCAGCCGAGCCCGATCGCGGACACTTCGAGCCCGCCGAGTGTGCGCTTGTCCATCAGAGTCCCTCCGTCGTTTCTTCCCACGACGACGACTCAACCCGCTGGAGCGCGCTCCAGGTCAAGTGAGCGCGGACTTGAAGAAGAACACGTTGTACGGCCCCCACTGCGACATCGTGAAGTACATCGCCGGCCCGTCCGCCGAACGCGGGTGCAGAAAGCTGCCGTACAGCCCCGGGTATTCCGCACCGGTCAGTACCGTCGCCGGCTCGCTCCACCGCCCGGTCAGCTCGCCGGCCGTGCGCAACACGATCTCCGCGCGCTCCTCGTCCTGGTACAACGCGAGCCATTGACCGAAGTGCGAGTTGTACACGATGGACAGTTCGCCGACCGGTCCCGGCAGCACCGGCACGGCGTCGAACTCGTTGCCACGCGACCATTCCCGGCCGTTCCAGTACTCGTAGGCGCGCGCGTCCAGGATCTCCGGCGGCGTGACCCGCGCCAGATACGCCGGCCCGAACCGACCGTTCGTGGTGCCAACGAGGTACACGTACGCCTCGTCGTGTGCGAACGCGCAGATCTGGAACGGGTGATCGCCTTCCGCACGGTTGATCCAGGTCGCCGACCGCGGCTTGGACCAGGTACGGCCGCCGTTGGAGGACACCGCGAGCCCGGCGTAGTTGGTCCTCCAGTGGCCGGGCTCGTTCCACTTGCGCACGGACATGTAGTGCAGGAAGTGCCGGCCGTCCACGAAGATCCCGGAGTTGGGGATCACCGTCACCTCGTCGCGCCTGCGGTCGCGCGCCAGGATCTGCCCGGCCATGCCGTCCCTGCGGGTGATCACCTCGTCGAACAGCAGGCCGCCGTCCAACTCGGTGGTCGTGGACACGGCGAGCACGTTGCACCGCCAGTCCGCCCGGCCGGGCCGCCACCGTGGCCGCCCCAGCCCGTGCCGAACGTGTCGCCGAACACCACGAACACCCGGCCGGCGTCGTCGTCCCACATCGCGCCGAGATCGGTGGCCACGATGCCGAACCGCCGGCCCGTCTCGTTGATCGACTCGTCGCCGGTCACCTGGGCCAGCCGCGTCGTGCCGGTCACCCGCACCATGGGTCGACCGTAGGTGGCGCGGGCGGTCAGCGCTCGATCGACGTGGGCAGCGGGTGGTCCGGCTCCAGCGCCGGCAGGCCGTCGATGCTCTTCGCGTTCACGCCCGCGACGCGCTCGGCCCACTCGTCCGCGGTGCGCCGCTCCTGGTGCTTGTCCAGCACGGGCCGCTCGTCGACCAGTTCCATGTACGGCACGCCGTAGCCGCACGAGTCGGCGATCCGCTCCACGTCAACCACGATGATCGACCTCAGGCCGGGGTGCTGGAGCCCGAAGTGCGGCCGCAGCCGGTCGAACTCCTCGCTGTCCGGGCGCACCACCCGCCCGGTGCCGAACAGCCGCAGGATGTTGGAGTTGCGGGTGAACGAGCAGAACATGATCGTGATCCGGCCGTTCTGCCGCACGTGCGCGATCGTCTCCGCGCCGCTGCCGAACAGATCCAGATAGGCGAACGTGTGGTCGTCGATCACCGCGAACGAGTCGGTGTACCCCTTGGGCGACACGTTCACGTGCCCGCCTTCGTCCGGCGCGGTGGCCACGAAGAACATGGGCTGCTTGGCGATGAACTCGCGAAGCCGGTCGTCGATGCGCTCATGCAGCTTCCCCACACCCGCCACGCTACCGTGCGATAGGCCGGGAAAAGCGAAGCGTGAGAAGAGGAACACGGTCCATGGCGCACCCGCACAACACCGCAGAGGCCGCCGCGCGGATGAACGAGCCGATCATCGAGGAGTTCCGCGCGAACAGAGGCAAGGTCGGCGGCCGGTTCGCCGACGCGCGGATGATCCTGCTGACCACGACGGGCGCGCGCAGCGGGCAGCGCCGCACCACGCCGATGGTCTACTTCCCGGACGGCGACCGGCTGCTGGTGGTCGCCTCGAACGCGGGTGCGACGCGGCACCCGTCGTGGTTCCACAACGTGCTGGCGAACCCGGATGTCACGGTGGAGACCGGCGAGGAGACCTACGAGGCGACCGCCACCCCGCTGGACGCCGGCGAGCGGGAGGTCGCCTGGGCCCGGATCACCAGCGAGGTTCCCGGATTCACCGTCTACCAGGAGCGGACCGACCGGACGATTCCGGTGGTGGGGCTGCGCCGGGCGGGCTGATCACGTCCGGCGCGCGACCGCGGCGTCGTAGAGCGCCTTCTTGCTCGCGCCCGACTCGGCGGCCACGGCGGCCGCGGCCTGCTTGAGCCGCTCGCCGCCCTCGACCCGCTCCTCCACCTCGCGCACCAGCTCGGTCAGATCGGCGGTGTCCGGAGCGGGCGCGCCGGCCAGCACGACGGTGATCTCCCCGCGCGGGCCGCCGGTGGCCCACTCGGCGAGTTCCGCGAGGGTGCCGCGGCGAACCTCCTCGTGCGTCTTGGTCAACTCGCGGCACACCGCCGCCCGCCGCTCGGCGCCGATCACCTCGGCCGCGTCGGCCAGGGTGGCCGCGATGCGGTGCGTCGACTCGAAGAACACGACGGTGCGCCGCTCGCCGGCCAGCTCGGTCAGCCAGCGCCGGCGCTCGCCCTGCTTGCGCGGCGGGAAACCGTCGAAGCAGAACCGGTCGCACGGCAGGCCGGACAGCGCGAGCGCGGTGGTCACCGCCGACGGGCCGGGCAGGCACGTGACCGGCAGGTCCTCGGCGACACAGGCGGCGACCAGCCGGTAGCCGGGGTCGGACACGCTGGGCATGCCGGCGTCGGTGATCAGCACGACCGTCTGGCCGGATCGGATCGCCTCGAGGAGCCCGCCCAGCCGCGCGGTCTCCACCGCGTCGTAGAAGCTGACCATCCGGCCGGTCGGCGTCACGTCGAGCCCGGCGGCGAGCGCACGGGCGCGGCGGGTGTCCTCGGCGGCGATCACGTCCGCCGTGCGCAGCGCCTCGACCAGCCTCGGCGACGCGTCGCGCCAGTCGCCGAGTGGGGTGGCGGCGAGCACCAGTCGCCCATCGTCGTCATTCACCAGCACACCGTACGGCCGGCTCGACATCGTCATGGAAGCACTAAACCGCCAATCCGAACACACATCGCACACCGATCCGCCTACGATCCTCCTCCGTGAGTCTGCTCGTGCCGAAGGGCCAGGTGCGCGCGCCGGCGTCGGCCGACCAATTGGACGACGACGAAGGCGCGGCGCACACACCTGCCGAGGACACCTCCGAGGTCCAGGAGGTGCGCCGGTCGCTGTTCGGCGCGCCCATGCCGAGCGACCGGCTGCGCGGCTGGGTCGTCACGATCATCCTGGGCCTGATCGGCGGGATCATCCGGCTGCAGAACCTCGGCTGGCCGGCCGACCCGAGCACCACGCCGGTCTTCGACGAGAAGCACTACGTGCCGCAGTCGTGGCAGATGCTGCGCAACGGCGGCATCGAGGACAACCCCGGCTACGAGCTGACCGTGCACCCGCCGCTGGCCAAGCAGCTGATCGCGATCGGCGAGTGGATGTTCGGCTACAACGGCTGGGGCTGGCGGTTCTCCGCGGCCGTCGCCGGCACGATCATGATCATCCTGATCGTGCGGATCGCCCGCCGGCTGACCCGCTCGACGCTGCTCGGCGCGCTCGCCGGCGTGCTGCTGATCTGCGACGGGCTGAGCCACCTGCAGAGCCGCATGGGGATGCTGGACATCTTCCTCGCGCTGTTCGTGCTCATGGCGTTCGCCTGCCTGCTGGCCGACCGCGACCAGGTGCGCGACCGGCTCGCCGTCGCGGTCAGCGAGGGCTGGACCGAGGCCACGCGGTACGGGCCACGGCTCGGCGTGCGCTGGTGGCGCTTCGCCGCCGGTGTCTCGCTGGGTCTGGCCTGCGGGGCGAAGTGGTCGGGTCTGTGGTTCGTCGCCTCGTTCGGCCTGCTCAGCGTGTTCTGGGACGTCACGGCGCGGCGCGCGGCGGGGATCGAGCGGCCGTGGCTGGGCACCCTGCGCCGCGACCTGCTCCCGTCGCTGTGGGCGCTGCTGGTCATTCCGGTGCTCGCGTACCTGGCCACCTGGTGGGCGTGGTTCGCCAGCGAGACCGGCGTCGACCGGCATCTCGCCGAGCGCGGCAGGCACTCGGGTTGGTACGACTTCTTCCCCGAGGCGCTGCGATCGCTGTGGCAGTACGGCGGCACCGTGCTGAACTTCCACGAGAACCTGTCCACTCCGGACGGTGACCCGCATCCGTGGGAGTCCAAGCCGTGGACGTGGCCGATGGGGCTGCGGCCGATGCTCTACTACTACGACAACAGCGCGACCAGTTTCGGCTGCGGCGACGACAAGTGCGTGCGGGCCACGATGCTGATCGGCACGCCGGCGATGTGGTGGCTCGCGCTGCCGATGGTCGCCTACGGCCTGTGGCGGTGGATGGCCAGGATGGACTGGCGGTTCGCCGCCGTGCTGGTGCCCTACCTCGGCGGGCTGCTGCCCTGGTTCACCAATCTGGACCGGCAGATGTACTTCTTCTACGCCACGCCGATCGCGCCGTTCCTGGTGCTGGGGTTGGTGTTGATACTCGGCCAGATACTGGGCAGCGCGCGCGCCGGCTACGAGCGACGTGGCACCGGTGCGCTCGTGGTGGCGCTGTACGTCGGTCTGGTCGTGGCGAACTTCGTGTGGCTGTGGCCGATCCTCAACGGCGAGGCGATCACCGAGGACCGCTGGCAGGCCGAACTCTGGCTGCCGTCCTGGCGCTGACACCAGCCCGTCCGTCTACACGCGACAGTCCACATCAGACAGTCCACAATGGACCACATCGCGCGCTTTGGCCGTTCCCTACACCGTTGTGGCTGCCCCCACCCTCACCGGGGGCACCCCGCTAGCCAGTCTAGTCGTGGGTGGCGGGCGGGAGGGGCGGCAAGATCCACATGTGGATAAAACGGTACTTGTGGATGGTTGACCGTGCGGGTGATCAGCCGTGGGACGGGCGGGTGCGGTCGGGGTCGGGGCGCGGGGCGATCTTGGTGACCGGGCCCTCCTCCGCGTGCCCGGAGTCGGCCAGCCAGTCGCTCATCGCACGGGACACCGTGCCGAGGGTGGGCCGTCGCGCCGGCTCCGCGTCCAGCGCGGCGAGCAGCAGCCGCCGGTGCGCGCTGCGCTTGGGCAGCATGCTCACCGGCTCGGCCCGGGACGCCGCGAGCAGCGAGGCCATCGCGTTGTCCCGCACTCCGCGCGGCGGGTGCCCGGTCAGCGCGTAGCTGACGGTCGCGGCGAGCTGCCACGCGTCCGACGCCGGGGTTGCCTGCCGGCCGGCGGCGGTCTCCGGCGCGAGGAAGTCCGGCGTGCCGACCATCATGCCCGCGCTGGTCAGCGTGGAGTCGCCGCGGCTGCGCGCGATGCCGAAGTCGATCAGGTGCGGGGCGCCGCGCGGGTCGACGATCACGTTGGCGGGCTTGACGTCGCGGTGCAACACACCCTTCGCGTGCGCGGCGGACAGCGCGCCGGCCATGGTCATCCACAGTCGGGCGGAGGCCACGTCGTCCAGCGCGCCGCGGTCGTGCACCGCGTCGGCCAGCGCCTGCCCCTCGATGTACTCCATCACCAGGCCCAGCCCGTCGGTGTCCTCCACGATGTCGTACACCCGCACGCAGTTCGGGTGGTGCACGGCGGCCAGCGCGCGGGCCTCCCGGTACATCCGTTCCTCGGCCTCGGCGTCCGGCGCGTGCGCCATCTTCACCGCGACCGTGCGGTCGAGCTGGGTGTCGCGCGCCAGCCACACGGTGCCGAACCCGCCGTGGCCGAGCGCCCGGACCTTGCGGAACCGTCCGGTGTTATGCCACATGCTCGTGGTGCGCTCGTTGTCCCCGAACGGCAGCGGACCCGGTGCCGCGGCCAACTCCTGACGCGGCGGCCCGGGCGGCGGACTCGGCGGCGGCGGCTGATACGGCGGCGGCGCGGGTGCCTGGGTGGGCGGCCGGTAGGGCGGCGGCTGGTACGGCGGCGGTTGCTGGGCCGGCACGAACGGCGGCTCGGGCCGCTGCTCGGAGCGCCCGATGACCGACCAGCGCGGCGGCCCGACCAGCAGCACCGGGATCATGCCGAGCACGCTGGCCGGCAGGAAGCCGAGCCACAGGAAGGTCGCGACGTTCGCGCCGAGCGGGGCGCTGAACAGCCACAGCGCGACGAACGGCAGCCAGAACAGGCGGCCGGGCCACTTCGGGCCACGGCGCAGCGCCGCGCGGATCTGCAGCCACACGAACAGCAGGCACAGCAGCGGGACGACGACCAGGAACACGAGCCTGGCGATGTAGTCCAGCGCGTTGCCGGAGGAGTAGATCAGCGCCTCGTAGACGGTGGACTTGCCACCGAGGTAGACGCGCTGCTCGCCGACCCAGCAGGTGCCGGTGCGCAGGCTCGCCAGCTCGACGCTGGACAGACCGGTGGCGTCCGGCGTCGGCCGGCGGAACGCCGCGTGGAACACCTCGGAGATCCCGCTGGCGAACAGCCACGGCAGCAGGAACACCAGGATGCCGCCGATCACGCCGATGGTGATCAGCACGCCGCCGTTGTAGCGGTTGCCGGTGCCCTTGCGCACGATGGCGATGACGATCGCGCCGAACATGGGGAACAGCGCGAGGATGACGCCGGACATCATCGTGGCCCACACCCAGTCACCAGGGCAGATGTCCGGGCCGAAGATGTCGTGGGCGAGGGACAGCACGGAGGCGGCCAGCTGAACGAGTCCGTCCACCTGATCCCTCCTCGTCGTGCCCGCCCGGCGCCCCGCACCACCCTATGTGGATCGCCGATCGCTGACCGGGGAACCGTCAACTCTCGCGCGCGCACCCGCGCGGCTATCCACAGGCTCAGGTTATCCACAAGCCGACCGACTCTCGCCGCTCGACCACCATCGCCGACTACACTTGGCTCGAGGGCCGCCCCCGGTGTGGGTGGGGGTGCGTTGCCAGCGCGAAGGGTGTCCTCTGTGGACTGTCGCGTGTGGGGTGCGGGTGCGGCGGGAGCTCAGATCAGCGGCGGGTGTAGGTGCGGACGGTGACCGACGCGGTGACCGTCGTCTGGACGTCGGAGTCGAGCCGGGTGTCGCCGTGGCGTGCGCTCGGGCCCATGCCGATCACCGCGTCCACGTCCTCCGGCCGCAGCGACATCGCGTACTCCACATCCTCCCGCGCCGACGGCGTGAAGTGCGGCGACAGCTCGGTCGCGAGCCGCTCCTCCTTGCGCTCGTCCACGGTCAGCAACCCGAACGCGGCCACCAACTCCGCCAGGTGCCGCTCGGTCGGCGTGACCACGACCAGCGTGCCGCCCGGCTCGAGAATCCGGTGCGTCTGCGCACCGTTGCGGGGCGCGAACACGTTCAGCGCCACCGACACCACGCCGTCGCGCACCGGGATCCGCCGCCACACGTCGCACGCCACCGCGCCGATCCTCGGATGCGCCCGCGCGGCCACCCGCAGCGCGTACTTCGACACGTCCAGGGCGATCCCATACGCGGGCGCGGCGTCGAGCACTCGTGCGAGGTAGTAGCCGCTGCCGGCGCCCAGATCGGCCACCGCACCGGTGGCACCCCGCGCGGCCGACGCCACCGCGGCGGCGATCGGCGCGAAGTGGCCCGCCGCCAGGAATCGCTGCCGCGCGCCCACCATCGCCGCGGTGTCGCCCACCCCGCCGGGAGTGTCACCGGGCAGCAGGCTCACATATCCCTGGCGCGCGACGTCGAAGCTGTGCCGCCCGGGACACCGGACCGAACCGTCCACAAGGGACAGTCCGCCGTCACAGTGCGGGCATGCCAGGAACGGCAGAACGTCGCTGAGCACGCGCCAACCATACGAGCACGCCGACCGCCACCGCCGCCGCGAGCAGGTACACATTGCCCAGCAGCCACTGGCCGGCGTGCCACTCGACCTCCACGCCGGCACCGCTGGGCACCAGCGTGAACTGCCAGCCGCTGAACACCACGGCCGTCGCGGCCAGCGCCACCCAGCGCCACACCCCGGTCCACGGACGCAGCAGCAGCCCGACCGCCGGCACCACCCACACCCAGTGGTGCGTCCACGAGATCGGGCTCACCAGCAGCCCGCACAGCGCGGTGACCAGCAGCGCGCCCATCGGTTCACGGTCGTGCAGCCGCCGCACCACCACGGCCGCGACCACCAGGCACACCACGGCGAGCAGCACGTACAGCGCCATGGTCGCCGAGCCGAGCCCGGACCGCTGCAGCAACCCGTTGATGCTCTGGTTGCCCACCCACCCGTTGGAGGTGGCCTTGTTGCCGCCGAGCAGCGTGCCGGACCAGAACGCGGCCGTGTCGCCGGGCAACAGTACGGCGGCGAGCAGGTTCAGCCCGGCGAAGGTGGCCAGCGCCCGCGCCGCGTCCGCCCGCCGCCCGGTGACCAGCAGGTGCAGCACGAAGATCAACGGTGTGAGCTTGATCGCCGACGCCACGCCGATGAGCACCCCGGAGTACCGGGAACCCTTGAGCGCCAACACGTCCAGCGCGATCACCGCCATCAGCAACAGGTTGACCTGCCCGAGGCCGACCGACCGCCACACCGGCTCCAGCCCGAGCACGGCCACCGTGCCGAGGCCCACCGTCAGCGCGCGGCCGCCGCCGACCGCCAGCCGCATCGTCAGCCCCACGGCGACCGCGGACAGCAGCCCGAGCACGCCCCACACGAGCTGCGCGGGCAGCACGGCCAGCGGCGCGAACAGCAGCGCGGCGCACGGCAGGTAGGTGAACGGGAGCCCGGGCGCCCAGGACGGCATCGAGGTCAGCGGCTGGTACAGCGATTCGCCGCGCAGCACGGCCAGCGAACCGGCCCGGTAGACCGCGCTGTCCACGCCGGCCGGATACCCGGTCGCCCAGCACCACACCGACACCGCGAGCACGGCGGCGCCGACCACCCATGCCACGAGCGGCACGCGCGTCGACACACGACTGTCGTCGTCGGACATGGATTCCCCTCTGCCACGCAGGACCCGCACGATACCCAAGCGCGTTTACCCGCAGGCGGTTTCCTGGTAGGACGGGGCGATGCGGACGCTGACCATGCTCGCGGCGGCACTGGCCACCATGACCGCGCTCGTCACCCCGGCACAGGCGGCGGCACCGGTTCGCGCGCCGGCCGAGTTCGTCGCGCTGCGCGACGTGGCCCCGACGATCGTGCAGGAGATCCGGTACAAGGGCCGGCACAACTTCGTCGGCGAACCGATCGACGGGTACCGGCAGCCGATGTGCGTCCTGACCCGCCCGGCCGCCGAGGCGCTGCGCACCGCGCAGCACACGCTGCTGCGCCAGGGCTACACGCTGAAGGTGTACGACTGCTACCGCCCGCAGCGCGCCGTGGACCACTTCGTTCGCTGGGCCAAGGATCTCGCCGACGAGCGGATGAAGACCGAGTTCTACCCGAGGGTGGACAAGTCGCGGTTGTTCGCCGACGGCTACATCGCCGAGAAGTCCGGCCACAGCAGGGGAAGCACGCTGGACGTGACGCTGGTGAAGCTGCCATCCAAGCACCAGCCGCCGTTCCGGCCGGGCACGCCGCTGGTGCCGTGCTTCGCCCCGGCCGGCGAGCGCTTCGCGGACAACATGGTCGACATGGGCACCGGATTCGACTGTTTCGACACGCTGTCGCACACCGACGACCCGCGGATCACCGGCGAGGCGAGGGCGAACCGCGATCTGCTGCGGGGCACCCTCGCCGCCGTCGGTTTCCGCAATCTGCCCGAGGAATGGTGGCACTACACGCTCATCGACGAGCCGTTCCCGGACACCTACTTCGACTTTCCGGTTTCCCGGGGATCACTGTGCTCTTAGCAACTCCACGACGCTGCTGAGTCCGTCCTCGCCGAATCCGTCCGCGACCCGGCGGTCGACCAGGTCCCGCACCGGCGCGACGAGGTCGAACGGCACGCCGGCGTCCGCGCACGCGGCGGCGAACGTGCGGAATCCGGACGACTGCATCGCGAGGCTGTTCTCCTTGGTGGAGTGATCGCCGGCCTCGATCGCGCGCGCCTCGTCGGGCAGGAACGCGATCGTGGCACGCAGGAACGGCAGCAGCCGCTCGGTGAACGCGGTCGGCGTGATCCCCTCCGCGCCGGCCAGCGCGATGCCCTGGAACAGGCCGCCCAGCATCCCGTACATCCCGCACAGCATGGCCAGGTCGTACGCCGACGCGTGGCCGGCATCCGACCCCAGGAACACCGTCGTACCAAGGGTTTCCAGCGTGCCGCGATGCCGGTCGAACGCCGCCTCGGACCCGCTGTAGAGCACTGTCGCGTGCGGCGTGTGGATCATGGACGGCGAGGCCATGATCCCGCCGTCCAGATAGGTGATCCCGCGCTCGGCGGCCCACACGGCCACCGCACGGGCCTGCGCCGGGGTGCCGGTGGTCAGGTTCACCAGCGTCCTGCCGGGCAGCGCAGCCTCACCGTCGCGCAGCACCTCCCACACCGCGTCGTGATCGAGCACGCACACGATCACCAGGTCGGACGCGCACGCGTCGGCGACCGTGCCGGCGCGCACCGCGCCTTCGGCCACCAGCGCGCCGGCCCGCGCGGCCGTGCGGTTCCACACGGTGGTCGAGCGGCCGTCGGCCAGCATCGCCCTGGCCAGTGCCGCGCCCATCAGACCGAGGCCGATCACGGAAACCTTCATCATTCCCCTTTCCCGAGGTCCTCCCGATGCTCGAACAAACAGCCGAGTACGATCAAGTACGCACAATTAAGTGAGTCACTTACCGCGAAGTAAGAATCCATTCCGGTAAATGGGAAAACGAGTCGGTAGCGGAGGAAGAATGGCCGAGGAAACCCTGCGATCGGTGAGCATGGAGCGGATCGGGCACGGCCGCTACCGGGTCACCAACCGGCGCGGCGGCACGATCGAGATCGGCACCGGCGGCCGAGACGGTGACGAGGACACCGACTTCACCCCGGTCGAGTTGCTACTGGCCGCGATCGGCGGGTGCGGCGCGATCGACATCGACTTCATCACCGCGAAGCGGGCCGAGGCGGACACGTTCACCGTCACGGTCACCGGCGACAAGATCCGCGACGAGTCCGGCAACCGGATGACCAACCTGGCGATCACCTACGACATCGCGTTCCCGGACGGCGAGGCCGGCGACGCGGCGCGCGGCGTGCTGCCGCGCGCGGTCCAGCAGTCGCACGACCGGCTGTGCACGGTGTCCCGCACGGTCGAGCTCGGCACCCCGGTGGCCAACCACATCGCCGAGTAGCCGTCATCGGCAGTTCGCCGGTCGGCAATCTCGGTGTCCGACGCTGACCTCCCACCACGCGAACGGAGTCCAGGCATGACACGTGACGGCATCTCCCGGCGGAGCCTGCTGCGAGCGGGCGCGGTGGTCGGCGGCGCGGCGGCCACGCACTCGCTACTGCCACCGTCGCTGCACCGCGCGATGGCGGCACCGGTGCGCCCCGGCGGGCTGCGCGCCGTCGAGCACGTGATCGTGCTGATGCAGGAGAACCGCTCGTTCGACCACTACTACGGCACGCTGCGCGGGGTGCGCGGGTTCGGCGATCACGACCCGCTGCGTCAGCCGAACGGGCGCTCGGTGTTCCACCAGCCGAACGGGATAGGCGAGGTGCTGCCGTTCTCGCTGCGTGAGGCGGCCGCGCGGGAGGGCCGGCCGGGCACCGACATCCAGTACCTCGGCGACCTTCCGCACGGGTGGACCGACGCGAGCGCCGCGCGCGCGAACGGGTGGAACAACGGCTGGGTGCCGGCCAAGGGCGCGGCCACCATGACCCACTACGACCGGGCCGATGTTCCGCTGCAGTACGAGTTGGCCGACACGTTCACGATCCTGGACGCGTACCACTGCTCGATCCACGGCTCCACCAACCCGAACCGCAACTTCCTGATGTCCGGCACGACGGGCTACGAGCCGGGCACGACCAAGCGCGCGGTCACCAACGCGGCGTACTCCTACGACCATGCCGGCTACGAGTGGACCAGCTACCCCGAGCGGCTGCAGGCGGCCGGCGTGTCCTGGCAGGTGTACCAGGAGTGGGACAACTTCACCGACAACGCGCTCGAGTACTTCCTCCCGTACAAGAAGATCGGCCACAAAATCTTCTCGAAGGTTAACGGTAAGTACCGGACGACCGAGGAGTTCTACTACGCGCTGTTCGACAAGCCTGAGCCGGAGCGGCGGCGGCTGCTCGAGGAGTTCGAGGCCGGTCGCGCGGTGCTTACGCCCGAGGAGCGCGCGCTGTTCGACCGGGGCGCGTACCGCAGTGAGCCGGACACCCTGGCGGCCCGGCTGCGCGCGGACATCGCGGCCGGCACGCTGCCGAAGGTGAGCTGGCTGGTGCCGACCGCCGCGCTGTCCGAGCACCCCGGCGCGTCCACCCCGGTCGGCAGCGCGAACCTGATCTACCAGGTGTTGGACGCGATCGCGTCCGATGTGGACACCTGGTCCAAGACCGTGCTGCTGATCAACTTCGACGAGAACGACGGTTACTTCGACCACGTGCCGGCGCCCGTGCCCGCGTCGGTGAACGAGGCCGACTTCTACGACGGCAAACCGCTCGGGCTCGGGCCGCGGGTGCCGATGACGATCGTGTCGCCGTGGACGGTCGGCGGGTTCGTGGACTCGACCGTGGCCGACCACACCTCGGTGGTGCGCTTCCTGGAGCGCTGGACCGGTGTCGAGGAGCCGAACATCAGCCCGTGGCGGCGGCAGGTGTGCGGCGATCTGACCTCGGCGTTCGACTTCGAGCGCCCCGGCGCGCGGCCGAGGGTGGACGTGCCCGGCCCGATCCCGCCGGCGATCGAGCGCTGGCACCCGACGCCGCCGGTCGACCAGCGGCTGCCCGAGCAGGAAGCCGGCCGCCGTCCCGCGCGGGCACTGCCGTACCAGCCGAGCGTGTCGGCCCGAGTGGACGGCAAGGCGGGCGACACCGTGCTGGCCCTCACGCTGGCCAACGCGGGCCGCGCGCCGGCGCACTTCGCGGTGTACCCGTACGCCGGCGAGCTGCCGGCACCCGCGCACCGCGACGTCTCGCGCCGGCACGAGGAGCGGATTCCGTTGCGCGACAACGAGTATCGGCTCTCCGTGCAAGGGCCGAACCGGTTCTGGTGCGAGCTGGCCGGCACGGTCTCCGGCGCCGCGGCCGGCACCGATGTGCGGCTGGAGCCGTCCGGCACCCGGCTCGCGATCACCGTGGTGAATCGCGGCACGGCGCCGGTGACCGTCACGGTGAAGGCGCTGCGGTACGGCAACGCCCGGCACACCGCGAAGGTGTGGCCGGGCCAGGAGCGCCGGCTGCCGTGGCCCACCGAACACGGCTGGTACGACCTGGAGGCGACGGTCGCCGAGGACGCCTCGTTCCGCCGCCGGGTGACCGGCCGGGTGGAGGACGGCCGCCCCGGCGTCTCCGCCTGAGACCGCCAGGTGCTTCGCCGCGCGGCCCAGAGCTTGACAACTGCTCCAGCCACCCTCGGCGTACTTTAGCCCGCTAAAGTCCCCCGGCCACGGAGAAAGCGCAGGTCAGACAAGATCAGCAAGTGGCCGAAAATGTGAGGGTGGTACACCTACAGTCGCGGAGGGTGGCGCGGTCACCCTCACGGCTTGTGCGGCGCGCTAAGCGGGAACGGCTTCGAGGAGCCAGAACGACGCGGCGGGCGCCGGCAGCGGGGTGGCGTCCACGAGCGTGAAGCCGGCCTCGGCGAGCAGCTTCTGGAAGCCCGATCGGGTGCGCTCCTTGCCGCCCACATTGACCATCATGTTGAGGTCGCTGAGGTAGGTGATCGGCGACGCCTCGCCGGTCACCGTCTCCGGGAGCACCGGCTCGAGGATCAGCACGCGCCCGTCGTCGGGCAGAACCGCGCGGCAGTTGCGCAGGATCGTGACGCACTTCTGGTCGTCCCAGTCGTGCAGCACGCTCTTGATCAGGTAGCCGTCGGCGCCCTCGGGCACGGCGGCGAAGAAGTCACCGGTGCGGGTCGAGCACCGCTCGCCGAACGGTTCGAGCACCGGGCCGGACTCCGCCAGGCCGTCGGCCGTGTCGAACAGGACGCCGCGCACGGTCGGGTGCTCGCGCAGCACCGCGGCGAGCAGCGTGCCGTCTCCGCCGCCGATGTCGGTGAGGGTCTCGAAGCGGGCGAAGTCGTACGCGCCGGGCAGGGCGGCGGCCACCGCGCGGGTGCCCTGGCTCATCGCCTTGTTGAACTGGGTGGACAGCTCCGGCTGGGTGCCGAGGTAGGAGAAGAAGTCGGTGCCGAACACCGCGTCGAACGCGACATCGCCGGTGCGCACGCTGTCGTCCAGCCGCTCCCAGGCGCGAACCATGGTCGGGTCGGCGAACATCAGGGCCAGCTCGCGCACCGAGTCGGGCCGGTCGGACCGCAGCAGCGCGCCGACGTCGGTCAGCGTGAACACGCCGGCGTCGGTTTCCTCCACCAGCCCGAGCCCGGCGAGCGCGCGGGACAGCCGCAGGGTCGCCTCGGGATCGGTCGCGCACCGGCGCGCCAGCTCCTCGAAGGTCAGCTGGCCGCCGTCGAACGCGTCCAGTACGCCGAGCCGGGTGGCGGCGGCCACCGCGTGTGTCGCCAGGTGACCGAACGCCAACTGGGTCAGTTTCGCCCGGGCATCCACCTCTGAGCTCACCGTTTACCTCCCCTGA
Organism: Herbihabitans rhizosphaerae; assembly: GCF_004216555.1. Lineage (GTDB taxonomy): Bacteria > Actinomycetota > Actinomycetes > Mycobacteriales > Pseudonocardiaceae > Herbihabitans > Herbihabitans rhizosphaerae. The sequence continues at coordinate 164,488 of NZ_SGWQ01000003.1, forward strand.
TCGAGACCGAGGCCACTCTAGCGTACTTAGGTTAGCCTTACTTAATCGGGTACGGTCCTCCGAATCACCCGATCGAGCAGGTCGCAGAGGAGCGAAACCGCGGGCAGATCCGTCGCGGTGGCGTGGCCGCCGCCGTCGCCCTGGCCGTCGCGGCCACCGGCGCGGCGTGCTCATCGGACACGTCCGACGCGCAGACCAGCGGCGAGGTGCGCTCGGTGACCCACGACCACGGCACCACCGACAACGTGCCGGCCAAGCCGAAGCGGATCGTGTCGGTGAGCGTCACCCTGACCGGTCACCTGCTCGCACTCGACGCGCCGGCGGTGGCCACGCGGCGCACCATCCGGCGCTGTCGCACGGCGCGATCGGCGATCCGGAGATGGCCGGCCGGGGTCTGGACTACCGGTTCTGGCTGCTGCTGACCGACGCGGTGTTCGCCGTCGAGCCGCAGTGCCGCCGGCTGGTCACCGATCCCGCCGCCGATCACCCGATCGCACGCAGGCCGGACGCCGCGGTGGCGGCCAAGGCGGGCGGCGCTGAGCTGGGCGAGGTCGATCTCCCGCACAAGCGCGCGGCCCTGTTCGTCTACCCGCGCACGCCCGCCGACCTGCCCCCGATCAGTCCCGCAGCCCGCGCAGCATCACGGACATGATCCGGTCGGCCTGATCGGGCGGGGCGGTCTGGATCGCCGTGCCGATGGCGTGGCCGAGCTTGAGCAGATCGCGCGGCATCAGGTCCTTGCGGATCGCGCCGATCTGCTGCGCGGGGGTGAGCACCGAGGCCGCGGCGTCGCTCAGCATCGCGCGGCAGTGCTCGAACACCGGCGACTCCTTGTCCAGCGCGGCCTTGAGCGACGCGGCCAGCCCGTGCCCGTTGACGATGAAGTCGACCTGGTCGCGGAGCCAGTCGTCCACCATCTGCTCGGGCTCGGACTTCTCGGCGATCACCTCGGCGCGCGCGCACAGCCGGGCCACCTCGTCCCGGTAGACCGCCTCGATCAGCGCCAGCCGATCGGGAAAGTGCCGGTAGAGCGTGCCGGACCCGACCTCGGCACGCTTGGCGACCTCGTCCAGCGGCGCGTCCGGACCGTGCTCGGTGAACACCTCACGGGCGGTGGAGACGATCCGCTCGTAGTTGCGCCGCGCGTCGGCCCGCATGACCTCTCCCGAGTAGAAACGGACGGATTCTCCGGATAGGGTTGCACAAGTGGAGATCCTCTCCATATGCTAGCTCCACGGAACCGGAGATATTCTCCGCTTAGTTCGATCTCCCTGGAGCACTCCCTTGTCGGAAACAACGCTGCCCGTCGACCGCCCGGTCGCACCCCCACCGGCCCGCGTCGGCAACCGCGGTCTGGTGCTGGCCACGCTGCTGACCTGCCAACTCATGCTGATCCTCGACGTCACGGTGATGAACGTGGCGCTGCCCCGAATCCAGGACGACCTGCGGTTCACCCCGACCGGCCTGTCCTGGGTGATGAGCGGCTACACGCTGGTGTTCGGCGGGCTGCTGCTGCTCGGCGGCCGGGCCGGCGACGTGTTCGGACGGCGGCGCATGTTCGTCGCCGGCATCACGCTGTTCACCGTCGCCTCGCTGGCCGGAGGCCTCGCCGGATCGGCGGAGATGCTGCTGGCCGCCCGGGTCGCCCAGGGTGTCGGCGCCGCGATGGCCGGTCCGAGCACGATCGCCCTGATCACCACGACGTTCACCGAGCAGCACGCCAGGATGCGCGCGCTGGCCCTGTTCTCCGCGATGGCCAGCAGCGGCTTCGCCATCGGGCTGATCGTCGGTGGCCTGCTGACCGAGTGGCTGTCCTGGCGGGCGGTGCTGTTCATCAACGTGCCGTTCGGCATCGCGATCGCGATCCTGGCGGTCCGGCTCGTGCCGGAGACCGATCGCCGCCGCGCACGGCTCGACCTGCCGGGCGCGATCACCGCGACGCTCGGCGTCGGCGCGCTGGTGTACGGCTTCATCAGGGCGGCCGAGGTCGGCTGGGGCGACACGGTCACCCTGGCCGCACTCGCCGCCGGCGCGGCCTTGATCGCCGCGTTCGTGCTGATCGAACTGCGGGCCGAGGCGCCGATCCTGCCGCTGCGCCTGCTCGCCGACCGCGACCGGGCCGCCGCCTACGTCAACTTCTTCCTCGGCCCGATGGCCGGCATGTCGATGTTCTTCTTCCTCACCCAGTACCTGCAGGACGTGCGCGACTTCGGCGCGCTGACCACCGGGTTCGCCTTCCTGCCGATGGCCGGCACGCTGTTCGCCACCAGCCGGCTGATCCCGAGGCTGCTGCCCCGGTTCGGCCCGAAGCCGCTGTCCATGTTCGGGTCCGCGCTGATGGTGGCCGGCATGCTCATGCTCACCCAGTTGACCGTCGACTCGACCTACCCGGCCGGGTTGCTGGCGCCGATGATCCTGATGGGCGGCGGTATGGGGCTCGCCTTCTCACCGCTGAACGTGATCATCATGTCCACCGTCCCGCCGGCCGACGCGGGAGCCGCCGGTGGCGCGCTGCAGACCATGCAGCAGCTCGGCGGCACCCTGGGCCTGGCCATCCTGGTCACGGTGTTCGGCTCGTCGTCGAGGGCGGCGACCGCGGCCGGCCAGTCGCCGGATCAGGTGCTCACCACCGGCGCCACCGACGCGTTCCAGGTCTCGGTGGTGATCGCGGCGCTGTCCTTCCTGGTGGCGCTCACGTTCCGCGCTAGATCACGGCGGTAGTGGCGACGACGGTGGTCTCGGTGGGGCGGTAGCTGTTGATCAACGTGACATCGGCGCCGACGTGCTCGTGCCAGCGGCGCACCCACTCCGGGCTGGCCGCCTCCCCGCCGATGATCACCAGCCGCACGGCCGGCGGCAGCGCGACGCCGGCCGTGCAGACCGCGTAGGCCAGCTCGTGCCAGTACGCGGTGGGCAGATCGAGCACGGTGACCTGGTGGCGCGCGCAGTGTTCGAGGAACACGGCCACCGACTCCACCTCGGCCGGCCGGGTCACCAGCGTCGCCCCGGCGGTGAGCGCCACGAAGATCTCCTCCACGCTGGCGTCGAAGTGCGGCGGCGCGAACTGCAGCACCCGATCGTCCGCGGTGATCTCGTAGCGGGCGGTCGCGGCGGCGGTGAACGCGGCCAGCGCGCCGTGCTCGACCATCACGCCCTTGGGCGCACCGGTCGACCCGGACGTGTAGATCACGTATGCCAAATCCTTGCGCCCCAACGGTTTCAGCGCGACCGGTGCGTCACCGGCCGGCACCGCGGTGATCACGGCGGCGGGCTTGGCGTCGGTCAGCACGGCGTCCAGCCGGGCGAGTGGCGTGTCCGGATCGAGCGGCAGGTACGCGGCACCGGCGAGCAGCACGCCGAGGATCGCGGTCACCACGTCGACGCCTCTGGCCAGGCACACGGCGACCACCTGGTCGGGCGTCACGCCCCGGTCGGCGAGATCGGCGACCACCGCGCCGGCCCGCGCCCACAGCTCGCCGTAGCTGAGCACGGTGTCGCCGTCGCGAATCGCCACCGCGTCCGGGTTCTCCAGTACGCGGGCGGCGATCAGGTCCGGCACGAGCGCCGCCGGTACCTCGGGGCCACCGCTGAGCGCACGCGCCGCCACGGCCGGCCGCGCGTGCGGGTCGGCCGCGATCAGGTGCAGCAGTTCGCAGGCCAGCGCCAGCAGATCGGCGTCGGCGTGGACCGACGGATCGCCGTCCACCTCGACGAACAGGTCGGCACCCTGCTCGCGGACGGCGATCAAGAGCCCGTCGACCGGGCCGGCGGACAGGTTCCGCACGGTCGCGGTCGCGTCGCCAAACGCCAGCGCGCCGCCGAACGGCAGCACGTTCACCACCGGCCAGAACAGCCGGGCGCCGCGCAGGTCGCGGCGGAGATCCTCGTGCCGGTACCGCTGGTGCGCACGGGTCGCGTCCAGTTCGCCGGCGACCGCCTCGATCACGGAGGCGAGCGTCGCCTCCGGAGGCACCGGCACCCGCAGCGGCACGATGTTCATCACCCGTCGCGGGCACCCGCGCGGCGGCGGTGCCCAGCCGGCAGAGCACGGGCAGGCCGAGCACCACCTCGCGGGCCGAAGTCCTGCGTGCGGCGAACATCGCCGTCGCCGCGATGATCAACTCGGGCCAGGCCCGGCCGAGGCGCTCAGCGTCGGCGCGCAGGGTGGCCGCCGCCGTGGCGGACACCGGCACCCGCACCCGGCGCGGCACGCTCGGGGTGCGCGCGACCTCGCCGTCCGGCCGGGGCGCACCGTCCAGGTAGTCGAGCCAGAAGCGGCGGTCGGCGTCGTGCTCGGCCGAAGTCTGGTACTCCTCGTCCGCCTCGATCAGTGGGGCCAGCGGCGCGAACGGCCGGCGCACCGGTTTGCCTCCGGTCAGCTCGGCGTAGTGCGCGGCGACCCGGCGCAGCAGCATTCCGCGGGCGAACCCGTCCACCGCGACGTGGTGCACTCGCTGGTACCACCAGTGTTCGCGCGGGCCGATGACGATCAGCGCCTCGGCGTACAGCGGCTCGCCGGCCAGATCGACCGGGGTGGCCAGATCGCCGGCCATCCAGTGCTCGGCGGCCGCGCGTGGATCGAACTCGTCGGACAGATCGATCATTCGCGGCGCGAACGGTAAGGCGTCGATCGTCTGCCACGGTTGTTCGGCGAGACCGAATCGGGCACGCAGCGAGTCCGATTCGGCGACACACCTGGTCACCGCTTCGGTGAACGCGTCGACGTCCAGCTCGCCGCGGATCTCCACGACGTCGGCGGTGTTGTAGGCCGGGTTGTCCGGTTCGAGTTGCTGGGCGAACCAGATGCCGCGCTGCGCCGCGGTGAGCGGCAACCGGTCAGACACACGCCACCTCGCTCGACACGGTGCTCCAACGCGCGGTCAGCGCGCGCAGGCCGTCGGCGATCCCACCACGCCAGCACGCGGAGTCGTGCCCGCCGTGGTACTCGCGGTAGGTCAGCGGATATCCCTTGGCTGTCAACACATCCCGCAGTCGCCGGGTCGGTTCGAGCAGCTCCCACTCCAGCAGGCCGACCTCCAGGTCGAACGCGATCGGCAGCCGGGGCGCGGCGGCCAGGTGCCGGGTCAGCCAGCACGGCTCGGCGCCGAACTCGCCGCCGCCCGGCCACCAGAACGAGCCGGCCTGACTCAGTACGTTGCCGAAGCGCTCGGGCACCCTGGTCGCGGCGAACACGGCGGTCAGCCCGCCGAGGCTCTGGCCGGCGACGATCGTGCGGGCCGGATCGGCCGTCAGCCGCCACCGGCCGGTGGCCCACGGCAGCAACTCGTCGGTGAGGAAGCGGGTGAACTCGTGGTCGCAGGCCAGTTCGACCGACCTGGTGCGCACGTCGATCGAGTCCACCAGCAGCGCGATCATGGGCGGGATCTGGCCGGCGGCGATCAGGTTGTCCAGCGTGTGCCGGATCGCCAGCGAGCGGCCCCACACATCGCCGTCGAACAGCACGAGCAGCGGGTACGGCTCGCCGCGGTCGCGGTAACCCGGCGGCGTGTAGGTCCAGATCGTGCGCGCGTTGCCCAGGATCTCCGAGTTCAGCCGCGCGACGGCGACCATGCCGGCGCGGGTGCCGGGGACGGCGGGCCACCACGGCTGCGACGGTGCGTCGGGCAGTTCGGCCAGCGACAGGTCGGGTCCGCCGAACTTGTTCGGGAACGTTCGCGGGTTCAACGGATCGGTGACCGCGCCGGCGCGCAGCCGCTGCCAGGCCGCCCGGTCCGGCCCGCGCCACACCGCCGGCTCGACGGGCGCCTCGGTCAGCGGCGACAGCGCGTAGGTGCCGCGCCAGTCGGCCCGCAACCGGTAGCTGAGGTGCCACACGTCGGTGCCGTCGAGCCGCCGAAGCAGGCTCGGCGCGAGGTCGTTGTAGTCGGTCAACTTGTTGGCGTGCAACAGAACCGCGCGCTGGCCGGTGTCGCGCCAGAGGAACGTGACGATCCGGTACGCGGGATCGTCATCGGGTTCGATGAGCGGGGTGCCCTCGGCTTCCACGGTGCGCCAGAACTGGGCGGTGCCACCGGGCTTCAGCGCGGCGATCCGCGGACTGTCGACCACGGGCAGCGGGGTCGGGCGCCGGGTGTGCGGCGGCAACGCCGGTCGCCGTTCCTCGTTCGGTCCGCCTGTCACACCATTAGGTTAGCCTAAGTTTACCGCGATGCCGCCGCAGGTGTGAGAGTGATCGCCACGGTGTTGCCCGGCCCGGCCACCGTCCCGTTGATCATGTTCGTGGCCGCCCCGCACCCGGTGAACGGCGGGATCGCGTACGTCCCGGTCAGCGCGCCGCCCGCGGCCGGGTCGAACCCTGCGCCCGAGCGAAGTACGACATTGGCCGCGGTCCGGCAGGTCGGTCCGCCGGCGATCGGGAGGCCGAGGACCGTCACCCTGGTCAGCGTGATCGTCACGGTGGACGCCGTGCTGAGCACGCCGCCGGCGAGCGTGCCGGTGGCCGGGCCGGTCGCGAACTGGACGTCCGCCTCGGCCGGGAGCACCCCGGCGAGCAGCAACGTCACCTTGGTCGGCCGGAGTGTCAGCTCGGCGGTGTGCGTGCCGGCGGCCAGATCCAGGGTGGCCGCCGCATTTCCGGTCAGCGACACCGTGGTGCGTGCCGCCGCGAGCGTGGACGTGCCGGCGAGCGTATAGGCGTGCTGTGCCACGGCGGGCCGGGTGCGCACGGTGACCGGAGCACTCAGTTTGGATTTGTAGCCGTTGCCGTCGCGGGCCTGCACGGTGAAGGTGTACTCGGTGTCCGGTGCCAGCCCCGCGATCGTGGCCTCGGTACCCGGAACCGACGCCACCTTCTCGGCGCCGCGGAACACGTCATAGGCGACGATCGGATACCACCAGCCGGACGGCGACCAGGCCAGCGAGACACTGTCGTGCGAGGTGGCGGTGGCGTGCGGGTTGCCCGGCGTGGTCGGCCGCTCGACGATGATCGTGCCGATCGTGGTGAGCACGTTGTCCTGGCCGGGCTCGAGAGTGCACTGATGGGTGAGCACGTCGACCCATCCGCCGGCCTTCCGCAAATACGTCTCGAGCTGAATGTTCTCCAGCGTGAAGGTGGTCGGTGTCGTCCGAATGTGCTGCGCCGGATAGGTACCGGACGCGGTCAACACCATTCCCGGCGCGACCGGCGTGTCCGGAATTGTCGCCGGCGCGGCGGTTTGCCGGACGCCGTCCACGTCTTTGACGAGGCTGCCGATGGAGACTTTCGAGCTGACGGAAACGGTACCGGCGAGAACGAAGGCATCCACCACTCGCTGCGGCAACGCCATTCCGGCGGCGATCGGGAAGGCCGGCGTGTCCGGTTCGTCCGGCTCGACCCAGCGCGGCGGATCCGCGTCGTAGACGACCGGCACGACCTGCTCGCCGATCAGCGGAAACGCGCACCGATAGGTCAGCGCGATGCCCGATTTCGTGTGAACCGTGACGGGTTCGCTCATTCGCGACGTGTAGCCGTACTCGTCGCGCGCCTGAACGGTGAACGTGTATTCAGTGCCCGGCGCGAGGCCGTTCACGGTCGCCTGTGTGCCCGGTACGGAAGCGACTTTCTCATTTCCCCGGAAGACGTCGTAGGCGACGATCGGAAACATCCAGCCCGAGGGGCGCCAGGCGAGCGAGACGCTGGTCGGCGTCGTCGCGGTGGCCCGGAGCTCACCCGGCTGCGTCGGCCGTTCCACCAGAACTCCGTTGATGACGGCGAGAACGGCGTTCTGCCCCGGCTCCAGCCGGCATGGCACGCCGACCGGATCGAACGTCCACCCCGAGTCCGTCAACACGAAAAGGCTGAGCCCGATGTCGCCGACGGCGAGTTCGTGCGGCTGCCACGCGGAAAGCGTGAACGACGGGTATTTTCCAGTCATCACGATGTCGAATGGCGCCGAATTGGGGATATCGGTCTGCGGAATCGTCACCGGAACCGTGATCGGCAGCGGTGTGCCGGGATTGGTCGCGAGCGTCGTGGCGACCGTTCCACCGCCCTTGATCGCTTTCGCGCCGATCACCCGGAGCCCCTCCGCGACGGTCTGCGAGGCGGTGGCGGTCAGCTTCACGTCGAACTGCGGGCTCGGCGCGCCGACCTCGACCATGTCCGGCGGATCGGCCTCGAACTCGACCGGCACGACGTGCTCGCCGATGAGCGGGAACACGCACCGGTAGTTCACCGTGTGCCGCACCGGATCGGCGGCGGTGACAGGGCCGACAGAGGCGACCGAAGATGTGGGGAGCACGAGCATTCCGGTCGCGGCAATCGCCGTCGCCGTCAACAGTTCGACAATTCTGAAACCACGCACGGGGAATCCCTTCGGGGAACGTGGCGAAATGTTTCTCGACAGTAAACCCGAGCCGGATCGCGGTCAACGGTCGCACCATTTCCCGCCCGGCAATTGTCATTTGGTGAGCGGGCGGCCCACACGCGATGCGCTGGAACGGACAGTCGGCCGGACCGCCACGATCCGGTGATTTAGGTTAGCCTAAGTTAATCACTGACTGGCGGAACGGGTGCGAGGTGCGACATGGGCGACACGGCGGTGCCGATCGGCGTACCCCTGGCCGGTGTGGACGCCTACGTGCTCGACGCGGCGCTGCGACCGGTGCCCGACGGCGTGCCCGGCGAGCTGAACCTCACCGGCGCCACCCTCGGCCGCGGCTACCTCGGCCAGCCCGTGGGCGTGGACGACAACTTCTTCGACCTCGGCGGGCGCTCGCTGCTCGCCGCGCGGTACGCCGCCCGCACGTCGGAGGCGCTGGGCCGGACGATCACGGTGGCCGGGCTGCTGTCCGACCGCGACAGTCCACTGAGGACACTCCTACCGCTGCGCACCGGTGCCGGCGAGCCGCTGTTCTGCGTGCACCCGGCGAGCGGGCTGGGCTGGTGCTACGCCGGGCTGGCCGCGCACACCGAGCGCGACCTGTACGCGCCGCAGGCTCGCAATCTCGACGGTGATCGGGCTCCGGCCCAGACGCTGGACGAGTTGGTCGCCGAGTACCTGACACGGATCCGCGCGGTGCGCCCACATGGCCCGTACCACCTGCTCGGCTGGTCGTTCGGCGGGTTGGTGGCGCACGGTCTGGCCACCGCGCTCGCGGCCGACGGCGAGCGGGTCGCGTTCCTCGGCATCCTGGACGGCTATCCGCGCACCCGATGGCGGCGCGCGCCGAGCGAGGCCGACCGGGCCGAGCGGCTGACCCACCATCTGGCCGAGGCGACCGCCGTCGGGGTGGACCCGGCGCTGGTGCGGGCCAACGTCGAGGCGGTCGAGCGGATCACCGCGACGGCGAGCTTCGGCGTGCACGTGTCCGGGGTGATCGACAACCACGACCTCGACTGCGGGCACCACGAGTTGACCATGCCTGGCCCGCTCGCCGAGATCGGCAAGCGGCTCAGCACCCCGAATGGGCGTCTTGACCACGGCGACTCACCTCGATTTGAGTAGTAGTTCACCCTTCTCGCGACGATCCCCGACGGAGCCGCCCGGTGTGCCTGTACGTGACCGCGCTCAACCCGACCGACGCGGTGACACACGGCCTGCTGCCGGCCGCCGCCCGGCTCGGGTTGCCGGTCGTGCTGCTCACCGACCAGCCGGAGGCGCACGCGTATCCGGGCGTGATGGTGGAGCACGCCGAGGTGCGGGACGCGGGTGCGGTGGTCGCACGAGTGCTGGAGCTGTCCGGGCGGCACGGCGCGCCGGCCGCGCTGCTGTCCAACAGCGATCACCTGCAGACCGCGACCTCGCTGGCCGCCGAGCTGCTTTCGTTGCCCGGCAAGGACTTCCGGGCGACCCTGCGCACGAAGAACAAGTTCCTCACCCGTGCGCGGCTGGCCGAGGCGGGGCTGGACACGGTCACCAGCGTGACCATCGGGCCGCGCGACGATCCGCGCGCGGCGGCCGAGGCACTGCCGTTCCCCGCCGTGGTGAAGCCGCGCGAGGGCGTGGCCAGCGAGGACGCCCGGCTGGTCGGCGATCTCGACGAGCTGGTGTCCACTGTGGACGACATCCGCACCCGGCGGTCCGACCCGCTGGTCGCCGAGGAGTACCTGGCCGGCGAACTGCGCACCTACGACACGATCGGGGACGGCGTGCGGCGGCACGTGTTCGGCTCCTGGCGCACCACGGTCGGCGATCCGCCCGCGTTCACCGAGATCCGGCTGGACTGGGCGCCGGAGATTCCCGTACCCGTGCGCGCGCACCTGGACGCGCAGCTCACCGCGCTGGGCGTCGGGTTCGGCGCGTGCCACACGGAGTTCGTGATCGACGGCGACCGCGCGCGAATCATCGAGGTCAACTACCGGCTGATCGGCGACACCATGGACCTGATCTGCTGCGAACTGCTCGGTGTCGACCTGTTCGCCGAGTTGATCGACGTGTACCTGGGCAAGCCGCTGTCGGTGAAGCTGCCCGACCCGGTGGCCGTCGGCCGGCACGCGCGGATGGACAACGTGCTGGCCACGACGGCGGGCACGCTGACCGAGTCGCCGCCGGCCGGGGTTCGCGAAACCGACGGCGGGGCGCGGATCGGGCACCGCCGGCTGCGTGAGGTGGGGGTGACCGCGCCGGTGCACGGCACCAACCGCGACTACCTGTCCGCGGTGTACGCGATCGGGCCAGATCGTCCCGTAGTAGACGGTTTGGTAGAAAACTTTATCGCGAGGAACATCTGGCGGATCAGCGAATGAGTGCCGATCTGCTCCGCCGGATCCTGGACGCGCTGCTGCGCGAGGACCACCTCGGGCTGTGCTCGCAGGGCCGGTTGCACGGCACGTGGTGGTCGGCGCGGCTGACCACCGGGGTGGTCGTGCGACTGCCGGTGCGGCCGGACGGGTTCCTGTCCGACTGGGCGGTGGCTGAGCCGCTGCTGCTCGCCGACGGCATTCCTGTGTCCACTGTGGACGGTGTACTGGCCGCGTTCGCGCCACACGCCGATCCGGAGGCCGAGCGCGGCTGGGCGGAGTTCACCGCGGAGTGCGCGCACGCCGAGTGGGACACTCTGGCCACGCCGCCCTCACCCCGGCTGCCGGCCGCGGCCGGGTACACCGGGCTCGTGCACCACGAGGCGGTCGCCGCGCTGCGCGAGCACCCGGTGCACCCGACCGGACGGGTGCGGCACGGGATGAGCCTCGACGAACTGCGCCGGTACGCGCCGGAGCATCTGCCGTCGGTCCGCCTGAAATGGATCACCGTGCGGCGCGACGAGGTCCGGCTGTCCGCCGCGCTGGCCGATGAGCTACCGCCCTGGTGGCCCCGCCCGTCCGGTGACACGTTCGCGCTGCCCGTGCACCCGCTTACCGCCGCGCGCGCCGGCTGGTCCACCGTGGACGGACCGGAGGCGTACCCGACCTTGTCGATGCGCACGCTCGCGCTGGCCGGCGATCCGTCGACGCACGTGAAGGTGCCGATGCCGACCGCAACGCTGGGCGCGCGCAACCGCCGGTCGATCAAGCCGGGTGTGCTGCCCGACGGCGAGGCCGTGCACCGGCTGCTGGACGCGGTGCGGGCCGAGGAGCCGGAGCTGGCCGCGCGCGTACTGCTGGCCGACGAGTCCCGCTGGGTGGAGTCCGACGACGATATGCGTGCCGCGCTCGTGCGGGTCTACCCCGCCGGCCTGGCCGCCGACGCGCTCACCCCGGCCGCCGCGCTGCCCGCCCCCGACCCGTACCGCGACGCGCGCGTGATCGACCGGCTCGCCACCGACGTGCGCGGCTTCGTCGACGAATATCTGTGCGCGCTGTTCGACTGGCACGTCGCGCTCTGGCTGCGGTACGGGATCGCGCTGGAGTCGCACCAGCAGAACATCACGATCGCGGTATCGCCGTCGGGCCGGATTCGCTTGGTGTACAAGGACAACGACGGCGCGAAGGTGGATCTTGCGCACGCGACCGGCGCGCTGGGCGCGGTGCCGCACTTCCACGATCGGCGCATCCTCGCCGGCGATCCGCGCGAGATCGCCGACCTGTTCACCACGATCACGCTGCACCTGTGCGTGGCCGCGCCGATCATCGAACTCGCCGGCGCCGACCGGCGGCTGCGCGCCGAGCTTTTCGGCCTCGCGCGCACCCGGCTGCGAGAGGCGGTGGACCGCTGGCACGACCCGACCGACCGGGCCAGCCGGGCCGCCGAGAAGGCGTTGCGTGAGCACGTGCTGGACGCGGATCGCTTACCGGTCAAGGGAATGCTGACCGCCGGGACGCTGCTGCCCAAGCACCGGCTCGGCATCGCCGACGTCAACAAGTACTACCTCCGCACCGGACCGAACTACCTGAGAACGGGAGCACAGTGACCGTCCCGTCCGACACCACCACACGCGGCGAGGCCGAGGCACGCGCCGACGAGATGTCCGCGCACACGTTGCTCGGCTGCCTGCACCGCGAGGTCTCCGGGCCGGCGGGCCACACCACGACCGAACACGGTCACCTCGTCCTTCGCTTGCCGCACAACGGGTTTCGGCTGCGCGCCCGGCTGCGCAGGACGTCCACCGCCGGCGGGCACCGGTTCGCCGGCCCACCCGAGTCCGACGAGTCCGGCGCGTGGCGGCCGGCCGGCCTCGACGAGCTGACCGCCGCCGTGGCGAGCGAGCTGACCCTCGCGACCGGCACCCGCAACGACGAGTTCGCCGGCCAGGTCACCGCCAGCCGGGACACGATCGCCGACATCCTGCGCACTCGTCCCGCTACGGCGCACCACCTCGGGCCGGTCGCGCGCACGTATGTCGACTCGGAGCAGGCGCTGGTGGCCGGCCATCCGAGGCACCCGGCGCCGAAGTGGCGCTCCGGCCAGTTGACCACCTGGCGGCGCTACGCCCCGGAGGCGCGCACCGCGTTTCGGATGCGCTGGCTCGACGTCCCGCCCGAGCTGATCGCCGAGTCCACTGTGGACGATCGCGGGTTCGACGGGCACACGGCGACCGAGCGGCTGCTCGGCGGCACGCCGTCCGGCCGCGCGCTGCCCGTGCACCCGTGGCAGTTCCACCTGCTCACCACGGACCCGCGCACCGCGCCCGCGCTGTGCGCCGCGCTCGCCGACGGGGTCCTGCGCGACCTCGGCGAGACCGGCCTGCCGTTCCACCCGACGGCCAGCGTGCGCACGCTCTACCAAATCGACGCGGACGTGTTCCTCAAGGCCAGCCTGAACGTGCGGATCACCAACTGCCTGCGCAAGAACGCGGCGTACGAGCTGGCCGGCGCGGTGCACCTGACCCGGCTGATGTCGCGGATCTCGTTGCCGGACAAGGGTTTCCACGTGCTGGCCGAGCCGGCGTCGCGGACCGTCGCGCTGCCGGAGCGGTACGGCACACCGCTGCGCCGGCACGCCGTGGCCGAGGGTCTCGGGGTGATCGCGCGCACCGGTCTGCGCGAGCACGTCCGTCCACACGAGACGGTGCATCTGGTGGCCACGCTGGCCGCCGCCGAACGCGATCCGGCCGGCACCCGCACCCGGCTGGCGGATTTCGCCGGTCCCGACGGGGTGACCTGGGCGCGCGAGTGGTGGCGGCGCTACATCGGCCTGCTGGTGCCGCCGGTGCTGCGAATGTGGGCCGAGCACGGCGTGGTGCTGGAGCCGCACCCACAGAACGTGCTGGTCGTGCTCGACCCGGCGGGCATGCCGGTGCGGGTGCTGGCGCGCGATCTTGAGGGCACCAAGCTGCTGGCCGGCCGGCACGCGGACACGCTCGCCACGCTGCCATCGGACGTCGCGCGGGCCGTGGCCTACGACGACGAACGCGGCTGGAACCGGGTGGCGTACTGCCTGTTCGTGAACAATCTGGCCGAGGTGGCCGGCGCGCTGGCCGATCTCGCGCTGGTGTCCGCGCCGGGCATGTGCCGGTTCGAGGACGAGCTGTGGGACGCGCTGGCCGCCTTGCTGGAATCGGTCGCCGGGGATCTCGGGCGGCCTCCGCGACTGGGTGCGCTGATCGACGGGGAACCGTTGCCAGCCAAGGCGAATCTGCTGCTGCGCTGGTCGCGCCGGGCCGACCTGCACGCCGGGTACGTGCCGCTGCCCAATCCGATGCGCGGGCGTGGCCGGTGATCACTCCCGCTGTGCTCGACGCCGTGCGGACCGCTCCGCTGCCCGCGTACGTGTACGACCTCGGTCACCTTGACGCGCACGTGCGGGCTCTCACCTCGGCGTTCGACGATCCCCGGATCGAGGTGCTGCACGCGGTGAAGGCCAATCCGGACGCGGAGTTGCTGCGGGTGATCGCGCGGCACGTCGACGGGCTGGAGGTGGCGAGTGGGGGCGAGCTGGCGCACGTCCGGTCGCTGCTGCCGCACGTGCCGCTGGCATTCGGCGGGCCGGGCAAGACCGACGACGAGCTGCGCGCCGCTCTGTCCACTGTGGATCGATTCCATGTGGAGAGTCACTACGAGTTGCGCCGGCTGTCCGCGTTCGCGGTTTCGGCCGGCGTTGTGGCGCGGGTGCTGTTGCGGGTGAATCTGCCGGTGCCGGGGACGGGTGGCGCGGCGCTCACGATGGGCGGGGTGCCGAGCCCGTTCGGTATGGATCCCGCTGAGGCGGCGCGGGCGGCTTCGGACGACCTGCCCGGGGTGGAGATCGTCGGGGTGCACGCGCATCTGGCCAGCGGGTTGGACGCGCCCGCGTGTGCCGCGCTGGCTTCGTCGGTGTTGCGCTGGGCGGTCGATTTCGGTGCGGCACAAGGGATTCGGCTGCGTGAGGTGAACGTGGGCGGCGGGATGGGGGTGGACTATGGCGATCCCTCTCGGCTCTTCGACTGGGGTTCCTATGCGCGTCGGCTCTCCGCGCTGGTGCCCTCGGGTGTCACCGTTCGGGTCGAGCCGGGGCGGGCGGTGAGCGTCTATTCGGGGTGGTACGCGACGCGGGTGCTGGACGTGAAGCACAGTCACGGTGGGGTGTTCGCGGTGTGTGCGGGTGGGACGCATCATCTTCGGACGCCGGTGACGAAGGGGCATGATCAGCCTCTGGTGGTGTTGCCGTTCGACGCTTCCTGCGGCGGGCCGTCGGTGGTGGGGGCTCCGGTGACGTTTGTCGGGCAGTTGTGTACGCCTAAGGATGTGTTCGCTCGGGGGGTTTGGGTGGAGCGGGTTTCGGTGGGCGATCTGGTGGTTTTCGCGATGGCGGGGGCTTATGCGTACAACATCAGTCATCGGGACTTCTTGATGCATCCGTGTCCTGGGGTTGTTCATGTTTGAGGAGTGCGCTTTGTTCGTTTTTGGCTGCCGCGCTGGTCGCCGGATGCGGGTGACACATTGCGCGGGCGTTCCGGCGACCAGCTTGCCACCGGAATGGGGGACGCCATTTTCGTGGATAGTCCGGTAGAATTGTGGCGTGTTGGTAATAGGTGAGGAAGTGTCTTGGGACGCGGTTTTGGAGGCCGCGCCTCGGGTGTTTGGTGAGCCTGAGTTCGATTTCTCGGATGGGCCGTTTACGTCGGATGAAGCGAGCACGGTTGCGGAGTTGGAGATTGTTGAGCGGGATAAGGCTGCGTTGTGTGCTGATGAGGTTCGGCTGCTCGCGCAATACAACCAGCTGCGCGCTGGAGCGGAGAATGTGTCCGAGGAGATCGGACAGGCGTTGAAGTGGTCACCCGGGCACGCCTCGCACCAGATGGTGATGGCTGAGGCGTTGGTGACCCGGCTCCCGCAGACCCTGGCCGCGCTCGCCCGGGGTGAGATCGATTGGGCGAAGGCCCGTGCGATGTATGAGGTCACCCGCCCGTTGTCGGACGAGCACGCCGCCCGGGTGGAAGCGGCGGTGTTGGCGGATCCGCCGGACTACTACACACCGTTTCAGCGCAAGGTGCGCTACTGGGTGAACAAGGTCGACCCCGACGGCGCCGAACAACGCCGCCTGGTGCGCCGCAAGGACCGGTGTGTCACCTTCAAGCAGGACGAGGACGGCGAAGCCTTCCTCGGTATACGAGGGCCGGTCGAGCAGTTGTATCCCGCGTATGTGCGGATCGACCAACACGCCCGCCGGTTGAAGCAACAAGGTGACACGCGCAGCCTGGACAATTTGCGGTTCGATGTCGCCGTCGAGCACTTCTGCGGGGAGAACCCGTCCCACATCAAAACGATTGTGTGGGTCACCGTGCCACACACCACGCTGATGGGTGTGGACGACAAACCCGGTGAACTCTTCGGCGTCGACACACTCCCCGCGCAAGTCGTGCGGGAACTCGCGGCCGACCAGAAATCCACCTGGCGACGAATACTCTACGACCCACCGAGCGGGATGATCACCGACGTCGGCAGGAAACGCTATCCACCGGCCGCGATGGCCGAAAACGTGCGACTGCGATTCCGCCGATGCACCCACCCCGGATGCGACAGGCCAGCCACCCGGTGCCACATCGATCACACCCTCCGCCACGCCGACCACGGCCGCACCTGCCTGTGCAACCTCAACCCGCGCTGCGAACGACACAACCTGTGCAAGGAACAACCGGGCTGGCAGGTCGAACAACCCGAACCCGATGTGGTGATCACCCGCAGCCCACTCGGACACAAAACCACCGTGCGCGCCCAACCCATCGCCGACCCAGACCCACCGCCCTACTGATGTAACCGTTGTCTTGTACCGCGCATCCAGAGCTACCGTGACGTGTGAGTGAAGCGAGTAGCACCGCACTGATCGCGGCGCACCCGATGGCGACCATGGTCAGCTCCCACGACGGTCAGCCGCACGTCGTGCACCTGCCGCTGGTGTTGGGCGACGACGGCGTGCTGATCGGGCACCTGCGCGGCAACAACCCGTACGTCGAGGTGCTCGCCGCGGGCGCGCCGACGGTGGCGATCTTCACCGGCCACCACGGGTACGTCTCCTCGTCCTGGTACCCCGCCATCGGCCGGGACGCCGCGCCGACCTGGAACTACACCGCCGTGCACTGTCACGGCATCCCGGTTCTGGCCAGCGACGACGCGCACACAGTCCGCTGTGTCGCCGCGCTGGTCGAACATCTCGAAGGCGGCCGGCCGAACCGGTGGCGGATGCGCGAACTCGGCGTGGACGGCATCCGCCGCCGCACACCGAAGATCATCGGCTTCGAGATGCCGGTGCACCGGACCGAGACCCGCCGGATGATGAGCGACCACGAGCGGCCGACCGATACCGCCGCGGCCATCGCCGTACTTGCCGACGTCAACCCTGGTCTCGCCCAGGAAATGGCCGAGGAGCACGGGTTGGCCATGCCGAACGGACGCGATAGCGCTACCGTTACGTCCAATGGCGAGCGATAGCAGCGGGCAGCGGTTGGCGGCTCTGCTGCGCACGACGGTCGCCGCCGGACGAACGGGCGACCGGCTGCCGTCCTCGCGCGAGCTGGTCGCCGAGTACCGCGTCAGCCCGGTCACCGTGCGCTCGGCGATCGCCCAGCTGGAGCGCGAAGGCCTGGTCGTGGTGAAGTCCGGCGCCGGCACGTTCGTCGCACCACCGCCCCGACCGCGCCACCCTGTCGACACCGACTGGCAGCTCGTGGCCATGGGCGACGAACCGTCCCACCTGACCGGCTTCGACCAGGTCGTCGCCGGCCCGCCGCCCGGCACCATCCCGCTCGCCAGCGGCTTCCTCGCCGAGGACCTGCAGGCCACCGCCGAGATCGGCGCGGCACTGCGTCGGGCGATGGCACGGCCCGAGGCGTGGTCGTGGGTGCCGGAGGGGCTGGCGCCGCTGCGCGACTGGTTCGCCGCCGAGATCGACCCCCGCCTCACCGCCGGCGACGTGCTGATCAGCTCCGGCACGCAGACCGCGCTGTCCACCGTGTTCCGCTCCATCTGCCCGGACGGCGCACCCGTCCTGATCGAGTCGCCCGCCTACATCGGGGCGACCGCCGCCGCCCGCGCGGCACGGCTGCCGGTCATCGCGATCCCCACCGACCGGCACGGCATCCGCACCGACCTGCTCGCCGCGCCCCTGGCCAGCACCGGCGCGCGGGTGATCTACGTCCAGCCGGCTCACGCCAACCCGCACGGCGCCACGCTGTCCGACGAACGACGCGCCGAGTTGCTCGCGCTGGCCCGGCGACACGGCGCGTTCGTGATCGAGGACGACTGGGCCCGGTACCTCTCCTTCGCCGCCACCCCGTCACCCCCGCTGATCACCGACGACGAGGACGGCCACGTGCTGCACCTGAGCTCGCTGAGCAAGCCGGCCGCACCCGGCCTGCGGGTCGGCGCGATCGTGGCGCGCGGGCCGGTGGCGCGACGCCTGCGCCGGGCACGCGTGGTCGACGACTTCTTCGTGACACCGCTGCTGCAGGAAACCGCGCTGCAGCTGGTCACCAGCCCGAGCTGGCCGCGCCACCTGCGCAGGCTGCACGCCGAGCTGCACCGGCGGCGCGATCACCTCGTGGCGCTGGTGCGCGACCTGCTCGGGCCGGACGTGCTGCCGTACGAGCCGACCGGCGGGATGCACCTGTGGCTGCGCCTGCCCGACGGTGCCGACGCCACCGAGGTCGCCGAGGCGGCCGCGCGCCAGGGCGTGATGGTGAACCCGGGGCGCCCGTGGTTCCCGTCCGAGCCGACCGGTGAACACCTGCGGATCAGCTTCGGCGGCGCGCCCGTCGAGGCGATGACGGCGGGCGTACGAGTACTGGCCGCGGCGCTCCGATAGCGCTTTCCTTGTGCCGCAAGGGTTTCGTTTGCACGGTACGGACGACCGGGATACGGTGCCGAACATGACCGCTCTGTGCCGCACGCTGGAGGCGCACGGGTGGGTCTTTCCCGCACTCCCCCTCTACGGCGACGACCACGAGCGCGGTGACGCGGCTCCCTGACCGAGTCGATCCACCCCGCCCGTACCGTTTCCCGTCCGAGGAGTTCACCATGTCCACCACCGTGTCCACGTCGCTGGACGAGTTCGTCGCCGCGTTGCCCAAGGTCGAGCTGCACGTCCACCTGGTCGGTTCGGCCAGCCCGCACTCCGTGGTCGCGCTCGCCGAGCGACACCCCGAATCCGGCGTCCCCACCGATCTCGACGAGCTGCGCCGGTTCTACGAGTTCCGCGACTTCGACCACTTCGTGCGCGTGTTCTGGGCCGTGCAGTCGATGATCAAGGACGCCGCCGACATCACCACCCTGGTCACCGGACTGGCCGCCGACCTCGCCGCGCAGAACGTGCGCTACGCCGAGGTGACCGTGACGCCGTACAACCACAAGCTCGACGGGATGTCCTACGACGACGTGTTCACCGGGCTCGTCGAGGGCAGGCGGCTGGCCGAGGCCGAGCACGGCGTGAAACTCGTCTGGTGCTTCGACATTCCCGGCGAGAAGGGGCTCGAGGCGGCGAGCGAGACGGCGGTACTCGCCGTGCGCGACCGGCCGGACGGCCTGGTCAGCTTCGGCCTCGGCGGCCCGGAGGTGGGTATCGGCCGGGCCCAGTTCGCACCCGCGTTCACCATGGCGCGCGAGGCCGGTCTGCACAGCGTGCCGCACGCCGGCGAGACCAGCGGCCCGGCCACCGTGTGGTCGGCGATCCACGACCTCGGCGCCGAGCGCATCGGCCACGGCACCAGCTCGGCCGCCGACCCCCGGCTGCTGGACTACCTTGCCCGGCACCGGATTCCGCTCGAGGTGTGCCCCACGTCCAACGTGCGCACGCGGCAGGTCGACTCGATCGAGGCGCACCCGGTCCGGCGGATGCTGGACCACGGCGTGCTGGTCACGCTGAACACCGACGACCCGCCGATGTTCGGCGCGACGCTGAACGGCGAGTACACCGCGGTCGCCGGCACACTCGGGCTCAACGCGGCGGAGATCGCGCGGCTGGCGACGAACGCCGTGTCCGCGTCGTTCCTCGACGACCCGGCCAAACGCGCGCTGATCGCCGAGATCGACGCGGTCGTCGCCGATCCCCGGTGGCAGGCCGGATGGTGAGGCTGACCAGAGCCGCGGACCCGGGCGTGCTGCACGCGTGGGGCCGGGGCTGGGCGGTGTCCCGTGCGACACCGCCGCCGGTCGCCGTGCCCGGCGGGTTCCGGATCGACGTGGGCCTGCCCGGTCACGTGGCGCGCTACCTGTTGCCGACCGTTGACGTGGACACACTGCTGCCGCTGATCGCGGCGATCACCGAGCCCGGCACGTGGCTGAAGGTGTGCGCGCCGGAACCCGTCGTCCGGCCGCTGCTGCCGGCCGGCTGGACGGTGCACGCGCCGGAGTACTTGATGACGGCGACCCTGCGCTCCCCGGCGGTGAGCGCGCCCGACGGGTACACCCTGGCGACCACGGTCACCGGCGGTGCGATCGACGTGGTCGTGCGCGACCCGGCCGGTGTACTCGCCGCGAGCGGCAGGGCCGGCTGCGACGGCCCGACGGCGGTGATCGACCAGGTGGAGACCGCGCCGGAGCACCGGCGGCGCGGGCTCGGCCGCGTGGTGATGGCCGCACTCGCCGATCAGGCGGCGCGCATCGGCGCGGTGGACGGCGTGCTCGTCGCGACGTCGGACGGCCATGCGCTGTACGAGGCGCTCGGCTGGTCCACGCGTTCGCACGTCACCCCCGCCGTGCTGAGTACTTGAGGGCCCGTGCGGCGCTCGGTCGGGGCGGGCGCCGCACGGGTGTCCACCTGCCGCAGTTCGGCCCGCATGCGGTCGCCCGGCCGCTCGCCGTGGTGCGCCGACGCGGTGCACCAGACCCGCGTCAGCTGCCGCCACCGAGCGTGAGTTCGACCAGGTCGTCGATCCCGGACCTGATCGACTCGACGTCGCGGCCCTGGTCGCGGATCTGGTGCGCGAGCAGGCTCGCGGACAGTGGCGCGAGCAACGCGGCGGCGAGATAGTCGACGTCGCGATCGGGCACCGTTTCCCGGAGCAGCGTGACCAGATGAAAATGCCGGAAAGGGTAGGCGCCTTCGCCGTATCGAATGGCGGGTTCCGCTGATTCGGCCACCAGAACGAGTTCGAACTGGTCCCGGACCCGATCAACGAGCGCGTGCAGGAATGCGCGAACACGGTCGGCCGGCGGAGCGCCCGGCCCGAGTGGGGGCGGCCCGGACATGAACGCTTGCTGGAATTCCTTTTCGCGCTCGTCGAGCAGAGCGATCGCCAATCCGGTTCGATCACGAAATCGTCGGTAGACCGTGCCGACGCCGACCTCGGCGGCCGCAGCGACGTCGTCCAGCGACAGCCGTTCCACGCCACCGTCGGCGAGCAGCCGGGCCGCCGCGCGCAGGATCTTGCGCCGGTTGCGCACGGCGTCGGCCCGTTCGGCCGGCCGCTGCCCGACGACCGGCAGCTCACCGGCCTGCGATCGCGTCACGTCCTCCACCTCACCGGCCGAGGATAGGGCTAGGCGGCGACTCCCGTCGCCAGCCGTGCGGTGACCTCGGCCAGGTTGTAGCCCTGGAATCGCGCCGCGGCGAGCACCCGCTCGTTCGGGCCGGATTCGTCCACCGCCGGATGAGCTGTGCCATAGGGATTCCCGTACGCGTCGAGAACACTCTGGTCGTTGTATCCCGGCGGCACGATCACCGTTCCCCAGTGAATGGCGGTGTGGTACAGCGCGAGAAGTGTGGACTCGTTTCCGCCATTCACGGTGTTCGCGCTGGTGAATCCGGTGAACGGTTTGCCGGCGAACGTGCGCCGCAACCACAGTCCACTCGTGGAATCGATGAACTGTTTGAGTTGCGACGCGACGTTTCCGAATCGCGTCGGCGTGCCGAACGCGTAGGCGTCGGCCCAGCGGAGGTCGTCGTGCGCGGCGATGTCGACGCCGGCCGTGGCGTCCGCGTGGGCGCGCCAGCGCGGGTTCGCGTCGATCGCCGAATCCGGGGCGAGTTCGGGCACGCGACGCAGGCGCACCTCGGCGCCGTACTTCTCCGCGCCCTCACGCACCGCTTCGGCCAGGGCGTGGACGCTGCCGGTCGACGAGTAGTAGACGACGGCGATCTTCACGGACACGGGGACTCCTCGGTTCGGCCTCGGTTGCGATGTCGAGACTAACCGGAGTGTTCTCCGTTTTCAAGCAACAAGTGGAGAACTCTCCAGTTGTCGGCCCGACCGGTGCCATGAAACCGGGGTCCGTCCACAGTGGATGGACCCCGGTTTCGGCCGGTCAGCGTTCCAGGTCGGCCAGCGTCTGCCGAGCCTGGGCCAGCTTCGGGCCGTAGGTGACCGGATCGATCTTCTCCAGCTCGGTGAAGATCCCGACCGCCTCTCTGGCCAGAGTGATCGCCTCCGGTTTCCGGCCGGCCTCGACCAGATACGGAATCGTCGGCCACAGGATCCAGTCACCCAGCCGCGGCCGGTATCCGGCGTTCCGCGCGGCCAGCGGCCGCAGGGTGGTGACGCCGTCCAGGGCCAGCCCGGCCGACCTCGCCCGATGCTCCGGTGAAGGCCACAAACCGGTCGCCAGGTTCACCTGCGCGATGGCGAGCCCGGAGACGTAGTCGTCCCGCACCGGGTCCTCCTTCACGAGTTGGGTGAACATCGCGATCGACTCGTCGCCGGCGGTCGCGGCCTCGGCGAACCGACCGGTCCCCGCGAGGAACACGCTGGCCGGAGACGACAGCCATTCGGCGAGCTGGCGGCGGTAGAACGGGTTCCGGTCGGCCAGCGGACGAATCGTCGCGACGGCGTCCAACGCGAGGCGCACCGCCTGCTCCCGCAACTCCGGCTTGTCCCACAGGCTCCCGGCCACCACCCGCTGCGAGGTCGCCAGCCCGTGCACCAGCGCGTCGTCACCGGGGTTCTCCCTGATGAGCTGGGTGAACATCTCGATCCCCTCGTTGCCGAGCGCCACCGCCTCGTCGTAGCGGCCGGCCGCGGCGTGGAAGGTGCTGACCGGGAAGGCCAGCCACTCGGCCATCAGGCGGCGATGTGCCGGGTCGGCCGCCGCGAGCTCGCGGATCAGCGCCATCGCCTCCATGACCTTGGTGATCGCCTGGTCACGCACACCTTGCGTCCACAGGTTCCGGCCCTCCAGGTTCAGTGCCTTGGCCCGATCCAGCGTGGCGCCGACGTGATGAGGCTCGGTGGCCGTCGCCGCGCTGAATCGCGCGTCGCCCGAGTACACGGCGGTGATCCGGCGTGAGCCCAGCGGCAGAGCGCCGGTCTCGTACCTGGCGAAAACCGCGCCGTCCGGGCCGGGTGTCACCGGGATGGTGGCGAGCACGGTGGCACCGTCGAGGAAGGTCATCGTGCCGGACAGACCCGCCCGACCACCGGGATCGCGGGCCGTGGCGATGAACCTGACGGGCTCGCCGAACACCGACACGTGCTCGGGCGTGGACCTCAGCGACATGATGGTCGCCGGCACCCGGCCGCCGGTCAGGCTGAGGTCACCGGTGATCAACCCCGCGCCCTGGTAGGACGGGCGCCCGTCGATCTTCATCGAGTACCCGGGAAGGTCGTCGCAGTCGTTGCCGACCATCGTCACGGTCCGGCCGCCGGTCTCGCCGGTCAGGTCGATCTTGTCGGCGGGCGGCTGTTTGACGGTCGCGCGCAGACCCGGCCACCGCGGGCATGCCTCGCCCGCGTAGGCAGGCGCGCCCACGGTCCGCATGTACTCGACGAAAGACGTGAACGCCTTCTTCCGCGCGGGTTCGTCCATGGCCGGATCGCACGAGTGTGTGACCAGGTAGGCCAGTTGGGGCACCTCCTCGGTGAGGTTCTTCGTCCCGCCGCCGTAGGCGAAGAAACAGTTGGCCTCGTAGCTCGGCCCGCCTGGCGGCGAGCACGACCCGTCGAAGCGCAGGCCGTAGCTGTTCTGCTGCCCCTGCTGGACGAACGTCTGCTTGCAGTCCGGGTGGTCGCGGACCACGTTGTCGCCGACCATGAGGTACTCGCCGCACGCGACGTTGCGTTCCAGGCAGGACTTGTGCTCGCCCCAGCGTGACTCGAGCCGCACCTCGTTGCGGTAGCTCGGCTGGTTGTGAACGTCCTGCCCGTCCGCACGCCGCTGGTGCGGAATCAGCACGATGGGCTCGGTGGTGCCCTTGTCGTTGCCCGAACCCGCGCACAGATCGATGACCGTGCCCGGGTAGGGGCACGGGGTTATCCGCCCGCCACCGGTCAGCGTGAAGTCCGGCCCGCCGTAGGCCACCTCCTGGTGGTTACGACCGTTGAAGAACTGCAGGTAATCGCGGTGCCGCCGGTCGAACATGAGGTCCGGCATCCAGGTCGGCGGACGGTAGCTCGCGCTCGCCGCCAAGGCCATCTCGCCGGACGGGGTAGTCGGGCCGGCCTGCGGGTTCACCGGTTGAGCCAGGCCGCCGACCCATACCTCGAACATCGAGTCCGGCGTGCCGCCCTTGATCATCACCGGGGACTGTGTGTCCTGGATACGCCGGTACGGGGTGATTCGCCGGTTGTCACGCGACTCCGCGGCATGTTTGAGTGCCAGGAAGTCCAGGACCCGCTTGGCCGCCGTACGCACCGCGGGGTTCTCCGCGAATTCGTACAGGTTCAGCAGGCCGTACATCTGGAACCGGCCGTAGGGCCGCGCGTTGTATTCCAGGAAATCGTCCTTCATGACGCCATTGGTGAAGTCCTCGATGTACCCCAGTACCCCGTTCGTCCGGTTGTCCGGATTGGGGTCGGTGTTGTACATCTCCACGTACTCGGGCTTGTGCGACGGCGTCGGAAGCAGTGGCAGTGACTCGTTGTGCAGAAACCGGGTCGAGCGGATCAGCAACGTGTGGTTCTCGGTTTCCGGGACACGCGCGCCGAGCACGGTGCAGATCCCGACGTCGTACTTCGATGTGCCGCCCTGCAGCCACGCCCGCGAAGCGATCTCCTTTTTCAACGTGTCGAACTTCGCAGCGTGTGATCCCGGGTCCTCCGGTCCGAACAACACCGCCGGCGACTCTGTGCGCATCATTCCCCACACCCGCATGACCAGCGCCATCGTGACGTCCCAGTCATCGGTGTCGCCGCCGCCGACGCGACAGCCCGGCATCGCGTCGGTGCCGGGCTTGCCGGTGAACGCGGGCACCCGCATGAGGTCGGCGATGACGATCTGCCAGCCGGGTGTGGTGTTCAGGTGGTCGCGATGGCCGAGTGCCGGCGGCCGCCAGCCGGGGGCGTGCCGGTCGAGGCAGTCCCGGTAGAGAAGGGGTTCGTCGGGTATCAGCGGCGAATTCCCGCCCAAGGCCGCGCCCAGTTCGGCTCGCCCGGTCGGATCCTCGATCAGCCGCAACAGCGACGCGGTGGCCATGACATGGGTCAGTGACCCCTCGCCCCGGCCGGTGTTCTCACCCTGGACGCAGGTTTCCCACAGCAGCGGCGGAATGCGCCTGGCGTAGTCGCCGCGCGTCGAACCGAGCACGTCGGTCGGCTGCGGTATCCATTCGAAATTCATCCGGCCGTATTCGCCCGCGTACACGACGGTGCGCCACACCTTCACCGTCGCCTCTTCGCTCATCTCCGTGCCGCCGAAGTCGAAATGCTTGGGCTCGCTGTTGGAGAAGTGCATCACCAGCCGCAGGTTGAACTTCCAGGTGTCGTCGCCGTTCGGGTCGATCGTCATCGTGGTGAGACCGCCGTTGATGAGGCTCACCGGAGCGGGAACCTTGACCCTCATCGGGAACGGGCCGTGGTCGGTGTTGTCCTTGAACTGCCCGAATTCACCCTCGACGTCGGCGACCTCTCCGCCGTTGCGATCGGTGATGACCACCTTGAGCCGGGTGTCGTGGTCCTTGTCGTTGTCGTTCGTATGGAAGAACACGTCGATGCGTTGCAGTATCGGTTCCGCCGACGGTTGTTCCGCGGTGGCCGACGGTTCGAGCAGGCCGACCAGAAAAACGCACGCCAGCGCCGCGCCGATGCTCCGCACGCGGCCACGACGATTCGATGCCTTCATCATTTCCCCCTTTCGCGAGATCTCTCGCTGATCGGTCGTCACGGCCAGGTGGCCACGGTGGCCACCGCCTCGGTCATGGACCCGGTACGCATGCGCATCGGGCACCCCCTTCCGGCTGTACGGGCTTTGCGGTGCGGGTCTAACATCGCGCCGTTGTTTCCCGCCGGGCCGGCGCCCGGAAAAAACCGGACTGTCAACAAAAGACCGTTCAGGGAGCTGTCGTGCCACGTGCGGAGCGGCCACTCGACGCGGCGGACAGCGTGCTCGGCCGGTTCGCCGCCGACCTCCGGGAACTCCGCGAACGGGCGGGGTCGCCGCCGTACCGGGAACTCGCCACGCGGGTCGACTACTCGGTCGCCGCGCTGTCCAAGGCGGCCGGCGGACGCAAGCTGCCGAGCCTCACGGTGACGCTCGCCTACGTGCGCGCCTGTGGCGGGGACGTCGAGGGCTGGCGGGAGCGGTGGCGCGCGGTGTCCGCCGAACTCGCGAACACCGACGCGATCGAGCCCGCCCGATCCGACGCGCCGTACGTGGGCCTCGCGCCGTTCGAGGCGGAGGACGCCGACCGGTTCTTCGGACGCGACACGGTGGTCGACGAACTGCTGGACCTGGTGCGCGAGCGACGGTTCACGGCCGTGTTCGGCGCGTCCGGCGCGGGCAAGTCATCGGTGCTGCGCGCCGGTCTGCTGGCCCGCGCGCCCGGTCCGTCGACGTTGTTCACACCCGGCCAACGACCCATGGACGACTTCGCCGCCCGCGTCGCCGGCGACGATCCGCTCGTGGTCGTGGACCAGTTCGAGGAACTGTTCACCCTCTGCGACGACGAGGACGAGCGGGCCCGATTCGTCGACACTCTCGTGGGCCTCGCGACCGAGGGACGAGCCAGGGTCGTGATCGGCGTGCGGGCCGACTTCTACGGCCGCTGCGGGCAGTACCCGGCGCTGGTGTCCGCGTTGCGCGGCGGTCAACTGATGGTCGGCGCGATGGGCGCCGAGGAACTGCGGCAGGTGATCACCCGGCCGGCGGCCGACGCGGAGTGCATGGTCGAGGCGGCGCTGGTGTCGCGGCTGATCGCGGACGCGGCCGGGCAGGCGATGGTGCTGCCGCTGGTGTCGCACGCGTTGCTGGAGACGTGGCGCAGGCGCAGCGGCGCGAAGCTCACCCTGGCCGGATACGAGGCGGTCGGCGGGATCGAGCACGCGATCGCCCGCACCGCCGAGCAGGTCTACACCGGGTTCACCGACGGCGAGCGGGAGATCGCGCGCCGGGTGTTCCTGCGGCTGATCGCGTTCCCGGACGGCGCCGAGCCCGCCAAGCGGCGGGTCCACCGGGACGAACTGGAGACCGGCACCGTGCTGGACCGGCTCACCGAGGCCCGGTTGCTGACCGTCGACGCGGACACCGTGGAGTTCACCCACGAGGCGTTGATCCGCTGCTGGCCGCGGCTGCGCGACTGGATCGCCGACGATCGCGAGGGCCTGCGCGTCCACCGGATGCTGACCGACGCCGCCGACCAGTGGGAGGCGCACCAGCACGACCCCGGCACGCTCTACCGCGGCGTTCGCCTCGCCGTGGCCCGCGAGTGGTCGACGGCGGCGGTGCTCACCGCGCGGGAACGGCGGTTCCTCGACGCGAGCGTGGCCGCGCAGGACGCGGCGGCGGTGTCCGCCCGGCGGCAGGCCACCCGGCTGCGCCAGCTGGTCGCGCTGTTGTCCGTGCTGCTGATCGCGGCGACCGCCGCGGGTGTGTACGCGTTGCGCGCCGAGCAGGAGGCCACCGATCAGCGCAACGTCGCCATCGCCCGCCGAGTGCTCACCGACGCGGCCGCGGTCCAGGCCGTCGACCCGGCGCTGGCCATGCAACTGGTGCTCGCCGCGCACCGGGTGGCCGCGCTGGACGGTACTCGCGACAACCTGCTCAGCGCCTACGCCGCGCCTCGGTCGACCCGGCTCACCGGGCACACCAGCACCGACGTGTTCGCCGCGTACGCGCCGGACGGCGGGCGGATGGCCACGGTCGGCTGGGACAGAACCCTGCGCATGTGGGACGTGTCCGGGTATCCGACGGAGATCAGCCTGACCAGGCTGCCCGAGCAGCTCATGGCGGTGGCCCACGCGCGTACCGGCACGACGCTGGTCACCGTCGGCGAGTCGAGCATCCGGCTGTGGGACGCGCGCGATCCGCGGCGACCGACGCCGGTGTGGACGGCACCGAGCGGCGCGGCGGGGTACGCGTCGGCGGCGTTCAGCTCCGACGGCGGCCTGCTCGCCGTCGCGACCAACCAGAATTCCGTGCGGCTACTGGATGTTCGCGATCCGCGGCACCCGCGTGAACTGCCGTCGCCGTCCCCGGGATCGGTGCCGGACGCGGTTCGGTCGGTCGCCGTCGCGTTCCGGCCGGACGGGCGGATGCTGGCCGTCGGGCTCGGCGACACGGTGCGGCTGTGGGACCTGGCCGACCCGACCGCACCTCGTCCCGCCGGCGTCCTGTCCGGGCACACCAGCCTGGTCACGGGCGTGGCGTTCGACCGGGACGGCCGGTGGGTGGCCACGTCGAGCTGGGACCACGAGGTCCGGCTGTGGGATGTCGCCGACCCGGTCGCGCCGGTCCGCGGTGCCGTGCTCACCGGGCACTCGACCGCGGTGTCGTCGGTGGCGTTCAGCCCGGACGGCTCCACTGTCGCGTCGACCGGCGGCGGCACGATCCTGTGGGACGTCAGCGATCGACGGCAGCCGAGAACGATCACGACGATCCCGGGCGGGCGGGCGTCGGTGGTGTTCAGCCCGGACGGGTCGGTGATCGCGGCGACCGACGAGGACGAGGGCGTGCGGTTGCAGGAACTGCGCGCGCTGCCGCTGGTCGGCCACCGCGATGTGGTCGCCGCCACGGCGTTCGCTCCGGACGGTCGGGTACTGGCCACCGGAAGCTGGGACGGCACGGCCCGCCTGTGGGACATCGGCGTCCCCCGCGAGCGGCGGGAGCTGGCGAGGATCACCGGTGGCACCGGGCCGATCCGGTCGGTGATGTTCAGCCCGGACGGGCGCGTGCTCGCCGTAGGGCAGGACGACGCCGTGCGGCTGTGGCACATCGGCGATCCGCGTGCGCCGCGGCGGCTGGCCGTCGTCGAGCAGCCGAGCACGGCGGTGGCGTTCAGTCCGGACGGGACACTGCTCGCGATCGCCGGGCCGGGCGCGGTGAGCCTGTGGACGCTGGGTGAACGGCCGCGGCTGATCGCGCGCCGGTCGGACTATCCGGGCGTGGTGTGGACGGTGCTGTTCAGCCCCGACGGCCGAACACTCGCCACCGGCGGCGACGGCGAGTGGCGAACCCGGCTGTGGGACGTGAGCGATCCCGCGGCACCCCGGGCCATCGAATTCCCGTCCGGGCGGGACGACGTGATCACCGCGCGGTCGTTCAGCCCGGACGGTCGGATGCTGGCGATCTGGAACGAGTCGGCGAAAATGGTGCGGCTGCTCGACGTGTCCGACCCGGCCAGGCCGCGCGAGCTGTCGAGACTGCCCGGTCACACCGGCCTGGTGTGGATGTCGGCGTTCTCCCCGGACGGGCGGCTGCTGGCGACCGCGGGGGCGGACCGCACGATCCGGCTGTGGGACGTGACGCGCCCGAACCGGCCGTCGCACGTCGGAACCCTGACCGGCCACACCGACGACGTGGGTGCCGTGGTGTTCAGCCCGGACGGGCGATTGCTGGCGAGCACGAGCACGGACCGGTCGGCGCGACTCTGGGAGACCGACGTGGAACGCGCGGCCGCCGCCACGTGCGCGGGAGTGCGCCCGATCAGCCGCGACGAGTGGTCCCGCCACCTGCCAGAGCGCGACTACTCCCCGCCGTGCGAAAAGTGATCTGTCGGTGCACGGCGGGATCGCAGGAATCCCGCCGTGCACCGACAACCGTGCTCAGCCGCGACGGCTGCGACGGATTCCGAAGGCGGCCACCCCGATGAGGCCGAGGCCGCCGAGGCACAGCAGCGGGACGACGCCGTTGTCGTCGCCGATTGGCCGCTGGCCCAAGCCGTAACCGCCCGCCTGCCCCCGGGCCGCGTACCCGGAGCCGGCCTGCTTGTCGGCATAGCGCTGGCCGACCGCCTTCTGGTAGTCGGCGACCGTCAGGACCTCGCCCGCGGTCCGGTCGGTGCCGCCAGGGTCGATGACGGTCAGGCGATCGCCCTGCCTGGCGTACCAGGCGTTGACCTGCGGCTCACGCAGCAGAACCGCACCGGCGGGCAGCTTCCCGGCGAGCTGGAACTCGAGATCGCCGGAGGCCATGTTGCCGACGGTCCACGCGCCGTCGCCCTCCCGCGTCACCTGGAGGGTCGCGGTCCGGCCGTCATTGGCCGCGGCCGGCACCGCCAGGTAGGCGAGCTTGCCGGGGTCCGCTCCGGCAGCGCCCGACACGAACTCCGGCGACAGCGTGTACACCGGCAGCACGGTGTGGCCCACGGTGACGGCGGTCGCCCGCGCGGCCGGCGCGCCGTCGCGGGCACGCAGGTCGCCGAAGAAGTCGGTCAGTGCCTCGACCGTCGCGGGTGCGGCCGCGGCCGCGCGAGCAGCGTGGACGTCGGCGGGCGGCGGCGCCGCGGCGGCCGAGCCCATCGCGGTGAACATGCCGGCGGTCAGCAGCGCGCCGACCGCGAGAACACGAGTGATCATGGCCGCCCTCACCTTGCGATCCCGGTCAGCGTGTGCGTCCAGGAGAATTCGGAGTTGTCCACGTAGTTGCGATAGGTAGAGCGGTTGTACCGGGGATTGCTGCCCCACGGGTCCGCCCAGTCGACCCACTGGCGGCCGCCGCTGTCCAGGTTGTAGCCGTAGATCGCGTGCATGTGGCCACCGCCGGAGGACCACAGAATGCGGGTCTCGATCGGCTGATCGCGGTCGATCTGACCCTGGATTGAGCCGAAGTTCAGGTAGTTCGACAGGTAGTTGCCGGGGGCGCTGTACCCGAGCTGATCGAAGGCCCACCGGACCTCGCCCAGGTTGCCCTGGTCGTTGTAGCAACCACTGCCGGACTCGT
Organism: Herbihabitans rhizosphaerae; assembly: GCF_004216555.1. Lineage (GTDB taxonomy): Bacteria > Actinomycetota > Actinomycetes > Mycobacteriales > Pseudonocardiaceae > Herbihabitans > Herbihabitans rhizosphaerae. The sequence goes on from NZ_SGWQ01000003.1 coordinate 195,302, forward strand.
CGTGCGCGAGCTGACAGAAGCGCGTCTGGCTGACCGAGGTGCCGTGGTACACGGCGATGCTGGTGCCGGCGGCGGCCCAGCACCAGTTGCTCTTCTGCTGGACCTGCATGTCGAAGTCCAGGCTGCCGGCGGGAGATGCCGCCGGTTCCGCGGCGGCGGGCACTTGGGACAGCAGCAAGCCGGACAGGGCGGCCGCGCTGGCGAGCAGAGCGCGTGAACGCAGGGTGTTCACAGGCCCTCCTTTCCATCGTTACTCGACGGGTTGACCCGGTGACACCGGGTCGAGCGCAAATGTGGCGACCGTCACCGACCGCCGCAAGAGCCCCGGTTCACGCCGGGACCGTTCCTTGTTCACGCACCACCGGATCGGCGGCCGATCAGCAGGTCATCGGGTGCGAGCGCGGCGATCTCCACGCCCTCGCGAGCCACTCACTGTGAACGTTCCGGTAGGTTCACATCTCTGGGTGATGACACGGAGAGATACCGATCCGGTCGGAGGGTGCGATGCCCGATCACACCACCGAGGACCTGCCGCCCAGCCTGGCCAGCGCCCTGCGCTACGGCGCGTTCCACGACGCGCTGCGGCTGGCGATCGCGCACCGCGGCCTGTCACTGTCCCGGCTGCGCGCCCACCTGGTGCAGCGCAACGTCGAGGTCGGTCAGTCGACGCTGAGCTACTGGCAGCGCGGCCACCGCCGGCCCGAGATCCCCCAGGCACTGCCGACCGTCCGCGCGTTGGAGAGCGTGCTGCTGCTCCCCGCCGACTCGCTGGTCACCCTGCTGGGCCCGCGACAGCCGAGGAACGGCCACCTGGCCATGAAGGCGTCGTACTCGGAGCTGCGCCCCGACACCACCGGCCCGGTCGTGGACGACCTGCTCGCCGAGCTCGGCACCCACACCGCGTCCACCCGCTACAACGCCGACGTCACCCTGCTCGCCGTGCACACCGAGATCACGCTCGACGACCGCGGCGCGATGACCACGGTGGCGTCCCGCACGGTGGTGCGCAGCCGCGCCGACCGACCGGACCGCTACACGATCGTCTACACCGGTGATCCCGGCCAACGCACCAGCCCGGCCCAACTCCACGCCGGCGACGGCTGCCGGGTCGGCCGAATTCGCCGGCACGGCGAGGACACGCTCGCCGCCGAACTGTTCTTCGACCGCCGGCTGGCCGACGACGAGGTCCACGTCTTCAGCTACACCGTGCGCGACACCAGCGAAACGCCGTCCCCCGGCTATTTCCGCATGCTGCGCGACCCCGTTTCCAGCTATCTGCTGCAGATCAGATTTTCTCCGACACACCTGCCCGCACGATGCGTCCGCGAATTCCGCGCGCACGAGAACAGCACCCCCACCGATCGCGAACACCTCGTCTGCGGCCTCGGATCGGTCGCCAGCGCCTATTTCCAGGCGGCGGGTCCGGGAATCGCCGGAATCGCCCTGGAATGGAACTGAGCGATCAACTCGGTTCCAGAAACGCGAGCAGCGGGCGGAGCAGGTCGATCGCGCTGTTGGCGTTGACGTTCGGGTCGATGAGCCGGCGCACGGCGATGCCGTAGGCGAGGTTGAGGACGGCGTCGGCGAGCGCGTGCACGGGAAGGCTCTCGGCGAGCCGGCCGGGAAGCTGGACCCGGATGGCTTCGGCGACCGCGTCGACGGCGACCCGCTGGCGATCGGATTCGGCCGCGACGAGTGTCGTGTCGGTGCGGGCGTCGAGGGCGAACTCCAACTCCAGGCGCGGCCAGCCCGAGTTCATCGTGTCCTCGGTCCACCGGCGCAGCCCGTCGAGCCTGCTCTCCGGCGCCTTGTCCGGTCCGATGGCGGTGAGCAGGGCGGCGAACTGGTCGGTCTGGATCTCGCGCAGGACGGGCAGCGCGAGTTCGGCCTTGGACGCGAAGTTGGAGTAGACGACGCCGGTGGAGAACCCGGCCGCGTCGGCGACCGCGGCCAATGACGTGGCCTGGTAGCCGTCACGGAGGAACAGCTCGCGCGCGGCCTCCAGGACCCGTTCGCGGTTGCGGGCCTGGCTCTCGGCTCGGCTGAGGCGTGGCACGCCGGCGATCCTAGCTGTTGACACTATCCGGATAGCATGCAAATTTAGATTTCGGCATTATCTCGGTGGAAGGTGTCAGCCATGACGGTCAAGGACGTGCTGGCGAATCCGGTGGTGTCCAGGGCGGCACGCACTCGCCTGATGAGCTGGCTGGTCAACCTGCACGGTTCCGTCACCGACGGCGAGTTGCGCGCGGCGGTCGACGGCAAGGTGGTGCTGGTGACCGGCGCGTCGTACGGGCTGGGCGAGGCCACCGCGCGGCGGCTGGCCGCAGCGGGCGCGACGGTGCTGATGATCGCCAGGACGCGGGAGGCGCTGGAGAAGACCGCCGCCGAGATCGCCGAGGCGGGCGGCGCCGCGCAGGTGTACCCGGCGGACCTGTCCGATCCCGAGCAGGTGGACGTCGTGGCGAACCGGATCCTGGCCGAACACGGACCGCCGGACGTGGTCGTGCACAACGCGGGCAAGTCGATCCGCCGCTCGATCGAGGACTCCACCGACCGGTTGCACGACTTCACCCGCACCACCAACGTCAACTACCTCGGGCCGGTGAAGCTGACCCTCGCGCTGCTGCCGTCGATGCGCGCCCGCGGCCGGGGGCATTTCGTGAACGTCTCGACCATCGGGGTGCGCATCCCACCCGGTCCGCGCTGGTCCGCCTACCAGGCGTCGAAGGCGGCGTTCGACATCTTCTTCCGGAGCATGGCCGTCGAGGCCGTGGCGGACGGAATCACCACGTCGACCATCTACATGGCACTGGTGCACTCGCGGATGAGCGCCCCGACCGGGATCTTCGACAACGTGCCCGGCAAGACCCCGGACCAGGCCGCCGAGCTGGTCTGCGCGGCGATCGCGCACCGGCCGCGCAAGATGAGCCCGTGGTGGGCCGAGGTGGCGCACACCGTGTTCGGCCCCGGCGAGCGAGCGTGGGAGCGCACCTCGGCGCTGCTGTACCGCCGCGGGCAACGGGGAACGCGGTGAGCGCCCGGCTGCTCGGCCAGACCGGGCGGGTCCTGATCACGTCGGGGCTGGCCGGTCAGACCCGGCCGCGCCACCTGGTTCCACTGGTGCGCGCGCTGCGGCAAACCGGTCCGTCGCTGGCCGCCCTGGTGGCGACGGCCGCGGTGCACCGCCCGAACGACCCGGCGGTGATCGACGAGCGCGGCACGCTCACCTACCGCGAACTCGACGAGGCCGCCGCCAGGATCGCCGCCGGATTGCTCGCCCGAACCGGCACGGTGCCCAGCATCGCGGTGCTCTGCCGCAACCACCGCGGGTTCGTGATCACGACGGCGGCCGCCGGACGGCTCGGCGCGGACGTGGCGTTGCTCAACACGGAGTTCGCCGCCCCACAACTGGCCGACGTGCTCGACCGCGTCCGGCCGGACGTGATCGTGGCCGACGAGGAGTTCCTGCCGCACCTCGACGAATCGGGCGCACCGGTGATCGTCGCCTGGCACGACTCCGACACCGACCGGCCCACGCTGGACGACCTGATCGCCGACCACCGTCCGCACGTGCCGACGCGGCGACCCGAGCCCGGCAAGATCACGATCCTCACCTCGGGCACCACCGGGAAACCCAAGGGCGTGCCGAGAACACCGGGCGCGATGGCGGTGCTGCCGCCGGTGGTGACCCTGCTGCGGCGCAGCAAGCTCCGTGCCGGCGACCCCCTTCAGATCGGCATCCCGCTGTTCCACGGCTTCGGGCTGGCGATGTGGGGGCTGGCCGCGCTGCTGCGCTCGCCGGTCGTGCTGCGCCGCCGGTTCACCCCGGAGACCGCGCTGGCCGACGCCGTGACGCACCACGTCGCCGCCATGGCCGTGGTCCCGGTGATGCTGCAGCGGCTGCTCGCCGTTCCCGACACCGTTCGCCGCGGCCACGATCTGCGCCGGCTGCACATGGTCCTGTCCGGCGGCGCGCCACTGCGCCCGGAGCTGGCCACCCGGTTCGCCGACACCTTCGGCGACGTGCTGTTCAACGGCTACGGCGCCAGCGAGGTCGGCATCGTCGCGGTGGCCACCCCCGCCGACCTCCGCGCCGCGCCCGGCACCGTCGGCCGCGGCTGCGAGGCCATCCCGATCCGCGTCCTCGACCAACACGACCGCCCGGTGCCGGTCGGTCAGCAGGGCACCATCCATGTCGGCGGCCCGTCGGTGTTCGACGGCTACACCGGAGGCGGCACCAAGAACACCGTCGACGGGCTGATGAACACCGGCGATGTCGGCCACCTCGACACCGCCGGCCGGCTGTTCATCGACGGCCGCGCCGACGACATGATCGTCTCCGGCGGCGAGAACGTCTATCCGGGCGAGGTCGAGGACGTGCTGGCCAGCCACCCGGCCGTGGCCGACGTCGCCGTGATCGGCGCCGAGGACGCGGAGTTCGGCCAGCGGCTGGTCGCCTACGTCGTGCCGGCCGCCGATCGGCCCGACCCCGACGAGCTCGCCGGCCACGTCAAGCGGAACCTGGCCAGATACAAGGTGCCGCGCGAGTTCGTGTTCCTGGACCAGCTGCCCCGCAACGCCAGCGGAAAGCTGCTCCGCCGCCACCTCGGCACCGGAGAACGACCATGAAGCGCTGGCTGCTCGCCGCCCTGACCGCGGTGCTGACCGCCGTCGTCGCCACACCGTCGGCCGCGACGACCGCCGCCGACGCGGGCCGCCCCGGGGACGTCCTGTCCGCGATCGAGACGCCCGCGTACCTGTTCGTCGGCATCCCGCTGGACACCAGGGCCTGGAAGATCAGCTACCGCTCCACCACGGCGACCGGCGCGCCGACCGTGGTGACCGGCACGATCCTGGTGCCGAACCGGCCTCATCCGGGGCCGCGACCGCTGGTCGGATTCGCCGTGGGTACGCAGGGTCTGGCCGACCGCTGCGCGCCGTCCCGGACGTTGACGCACGGACTGCAGTACGAAGGCCTCCTGATCGGCGAGATGTTGAGCCGCGGCTGGGCGATCGCGCTGACCGACTATCCGGGCCTCGGCACCCCCGGCGTGCACCCGTACGTGGTCGGGCGCGCCCTGGGCCCGGCCGTGCTCGACTCGATGCGCGCCGCCCGGCGGCTCCCATCCGCCGGGCTCGACCCGGCCGGCCCACTGGCGATCCACGGCTACTCCGAGGGCGGCAACGCCTCCGGCTGGGCAGCCCAGCTGCAACCGTCCTACGCTCCCGATCTGCCGCTGGCCGGCGCCACGGTCGGCGCGGCCCCCGCCGACCTGCGGGGACTCGCCGCCACCCACGACGGCAGCCTGCTGGCGTTCCTGCTGTTCTACGCGGCGATCGGGTTCGACGCCGCCTACCCGGAGCTCCGGCTCGACCGGTACCTCACCGACGCCGGCAGGTTCACCGTGGCCGCCCTGCGCGACACCTGCATCGGCGACGCCACCGTCCGCTCGCTGGTGCTGCCGCACCGGATCGACCAGATCACCACCACCAACCCGCTGCACCAACCCGACTGGCTGGCCCGGCTCACCGCGAACGACCTCGGCACGCTCGCCCCGGCCACGCCCGTGCTGCTCGGTAACGCCGGCCAGGACGAGGTCATCCCCGCGCAACAAGGGCGGGACCTGTACCGGCGGTGGTGCCGGCTCGGCGTGAACGCGCACGTCGCGGACATCCCGTTCGGCGAGCACATCACCGGGTACCTGTCCTTCGCCGGGCCCGCGCTGACCTTCCTCGCCGACCGGTTCGCCGACCGACCGCTGCCTCGGAGAACCGACTGCGTGCGACCATGACCGCCGAACCCAGTTCGTCGAGCCGTGGAGAGGCTGACCTTGACCGGTGCTGTGGTGTCGCGGGCGGCCGAGTTGGACGCGGCGGATCCGCTCGCCGGTTTCCGAGAGCGGTTCGTACCGTGTGGTGACGTGCGGGCCTACCTCGACGGGAACTCGCTGGGCCGGCCGCTGCGCGCCAGCCGGGAGCGGCTGCTCCGATTCGTGGACCAGGCCTGGGGTGAGCGCCTCATCCGCGGCTGGGACGAGCAGTGGATGGACGAGCCGCTGCGCGCCGGTGACGCGCTGGGCCGGGTGGCCCTCGGCGCGGCGAACGGCCAGACCGTCATCGGCGACTCCACGTCGGTGCTGCTCTACAAGCTGATCCGGGCCGCCGTCGACGCGCGGCCGGGGCGCACGGAGCTGGTGTGCGATCGGGACAACTTCCCGACCGACCGCTTCGTCCTGCAGGGCATCGCCGCCGAACTCGGTCTCCGGGTGCGGTGGATCGACTGCGCGCCCGACGGCGGTGTCACTCCTGATCAGGTTGCTCACGTGCTCGGCGAGAACACCGCGTTGGTGCTGCTCAGCCATGTCGCGTATCGATCAGCCTGGCTGGCCGAGCTGCCGGAGATCACCGCGCTCGCGCATCAGCACGGCGCGCTCGTGTTGTGGGATCTGTGCCACTCGGTCGGCGTCGTCCCGCTCGAGCTGGACGACTGGGGCGTCGACCTGGCCGTCGGGTGCACCTACAAGTACCTCAACGGCGGGCCGGGCGCCCCCGCGTTCGCCTACGTGCGGGCCGACCTGCACGAGCGGCTCCAGCAGCCGATCTGGGGCTGGATGGGCGCCGGCGCACCCTTCGCGATGGGCGAGACCTACCAGCCGGCGTCCGGAATCCGCCGTTTCCTCAGCGGCACACCACCGATCCTCGGCATGCAGCCGTTGCTCGACATGATCGACCTGGTGACGGAGGCGGGGCTACCGGCGATCCGGGAGAAGTCCGTCACGCTCACCGAGTACGCGATGGCCCTCGCCGACCAGTTCGGCGTCACGGTGGCCAGCCCGAGGGACGGCGCCAGGCGCGGCGGGCACATCACGCTGGCCCACCCGGCCGCGCGGGAGGCGACCGCGCGACTCTGGGAGATCGGCGTCATCCCGGACTTCCGTCCACCGGACGGCGTGCGGATCGGGCTGTCCCCGTTGAGCACCAGCTTCGCCGAGGTCGCCGATGGCCTCTCCGCCCTCGCGACCGTGCTGAGTCACGCGGGCTGAATGTCGAGCCGATCAGGTGCCGGAAGCTCGTCCGGATTCGTGTCCTCGCCGGCCACCCATTCGATGCCGCCGAGCAGCTTCCCGCGCCGTGGATCTTCGATCGTGTAGAGGAACAAGCCGTTATGGGAGCCCGGAATACTCGCGTTGACGCGAACCTCCATGCCAAGGCCATGATCACGCTGGAAATCGATGGACGGGCACCCGCAACCGCACATGTCCACGACGACCACGTCCGCCACCTGGCGCCGCAGTTCTTCGACACCCGGGAAATCGACGGCCAGCAGCGCTTCGAGTACCGCGCGCTCTCGCTGGGTCAGCGGCCGTGCCTCCACGGCGGTGATCGTCGCACAGCCCATGACAAAATCGGCCGGGTGCAGATCAGGATGCTGGGGTCATTCGAGGTTCACACGGATGACGGCGTCCTCGCCGACGTGCCGGGCGCCCGGTTGCGCGGACTGCTGATCGCCCTCGCGCTCGAACCGGGTCACGTGGTCCCGAAGGCGACGCTCGTCGACTGGATCTGGGGTGAGCACCCGCCCGCCGACGCGGCGAATGCCTTGCAGCGCTTGGTTTCCCGGCTGCGCAAGGCCCTGCCGGAAGGGTCGGTCGACGGGCAGACCAACGGCTACCGGCTGACGGTGGCACCCGACGCCGTCGACGCCGTGCGGTTCGAACGCCTCGTCGTGAAGGCCCGCGACGACGACGATCCACGGCGACTGCGCGAGGCCCTCGCGTTGTGGCGCGGCGCGGCCATGCAGGACGTCGGTCTACCGGAGAGCGCGGCGTTCGACGCGGCGGTCACCCGGCTCGAGGCGCTGCGCCTGACCGCCACGGAGGACCGGTTCGACGCCGAGATCAGCCTCGGCCGCGGCGCGAAGCTGGTCACGGAGCTGACCGACCTGGTGGCGGCGCATCCGGTGCGAGAACGGCTTGTCGCCGCGTTGATGCGCTCCCTCGTCGCGTCCGGTCGCGACACCGAGGCGCTGCTCGTGTACGAACGCACCAGGGAAACCCTGGCCGACGAGCTGGGCGTGGACCCCTCGCCGGAGCTGTCCGCGCTGCACCTCGCGCTGCTGCGGGGCGAGTTGGGCGGGCGCGAGGAGAACCGCAGGACCAACCTGCGTGCCGAGCTGACCACCTTCGTCGGCAAGGACACCGACGTCACCGCCGTCCGCGAACTCATCGCCGAACATCGGCTCACCACCCTGATCGGGCCGGGCGGCTCGGGAAAGACCAGGCTGGCCACGGAAACCGCGCACACGCTGCTCGGCGACCTGCCGGACGAGGCCTGGCTGGTCGAGCTCGCCGCCATCGGCGCCGACGGTGACGTGGCACAGGCGACGCTCGCCGCGCTCCGGCTGCGGGATCCGCTGATCGGCGACGCCCCCGACGCGGATCCGACGGACCGGGTCATCGCCGCGGTTCGCGAGCGGGCGATGTTGCTGATTCTGGACAACTGCGAGCACGTGATCGAGTCCGCGGCGACGTTCGCCCATCGAGTGCTCGGGGAGTGTCGGCGGCTGCGGATCCTCGCGACGAGCAGGGAACCCCTCGGCATCACCGGTGAGGCGCTGTGGCCGGTCGCGCCGCTGGTGCTCCCCGCGCGGGACGCCGACCCCGGCCAGATCGAGTCCTCGCCGGCCGTCCGGCTGCTGCGCGACCGTGCTGGTGCGGTGCGCAAGGACATCGCGACCGACGCCGCCACATCGTCGACGCTGGCACAGGTCTGCCGCGCGCTGGACGGGATGCCACTGGCGATCGAACTCGCCGCGGCCCGGTTGCGCACCATGTCCCTCGATCAGCTCGCCAACCGGCTCGACGACCGGTTCCGCCTGCTCACCGGCGGCAGCCGCACCGCGCTGCCGCGGCACCGGACGCTGCGCGCGGTGATCGACTGGAGCTGGGAACCGCTGACCGACGCCGAACGGATGGTGCTGCGCAGGCTCTCGGTGTTCGCCGGTGGCGCGAGCCTGGAAGCGGCCGAGCGGGTCTGCGCGGGCGATGCTGTCGAGGCGGATCAGGTCCTCGAACTGCTGACCGCGCTGACCGAGAAGTCGCTGATGGTCGCCGAGGGCGAGGCGGCGCCGCGCTACCGGATGCTCGGCACGATCAAGGAATACGCCGAGCAGCGTCTCGCGGAGGCGGGGGAATCGGAGCTGACGCGCCACGCGCATCTCGCGTACTTCACCGAGCTCGCCGAGATCGCGGATCCGCATCTTCGCCTCGCCGAGCAATTGGAATGGCTTGCCACGCTCGACGCCGAGCACGACAACATCGCCGCCGCGATGCGCGGCGCGCTCGCGGCCGGCGAGGCGCACGGGGCGATGCGGCTCGCCGCCGCCGTCGGCTGGTACTGGTGGCTCGGCGGGCACAAGACCGAGGGTAAAGAGCTGATCATGGCGGCCGTCGCCCTGCCGGGCGAGGTGTCCGGCGAGATCCGGGCGATCGTCTACGGCTTCGTCGCGGGGTTCCTGGTCTCCGGGCGCAGTGATCCGTCCGACGCGGAGGACTGGATCCACAAGGCCTACGAGGTCAGCCAGGGTTTCGCAGGCCGGCACCCGGCGCTGAGGTTCGCCGCCCCGCTGGAGCGCCTGTTGCAAGGACCGGACGCGTTCCTGTCCGCCTACGAACCGCTGCTCACCGACGAGGACCCCTGGGTACGCGCCCTGGCCCGGCTGCAGCTCGGCAAGATGCGGACCCTGCTCGGCCACGGCGGGCGGGACGTGGACGCCGAACTCGAGACGGCGCTCGCCGAGTTTCGCGCGCTCGGCGACCGGTGGGGGATCTCGTTCGCCCTGACCGAGTTGGCGAATCGAATCGCCGTGCGCGGCGAGTTCGCCAGGGCGTGCGAGTACTTCGAACAGGCGATCGTGGTCGTCACCGAGGTCGGTGCCATGGAGGACGTCGTGCCGATGCGGTCGCGCCAGGCCCAGTTGTACTGGCTGTCGGGCGACGAGGAGTCGAGCGCGGCCGCCATGGCGCAGGCGCAGCGGTCCGCGGAACGGGTCGCCTGGCCGGAGGCGCTGGCCGAGCTGGCGCTGTCGAAGGCGGAGCTGGCGCGCTGGAGCGGCGACGCCGAACAGGCGTACCGGCAACTCGATGTCGCGACGAGCATGCTGGACACCCAGCGGCCCAACGTCCGCGCGCTGACCCAGGACCTGCTCGGCTATCTCGCCGAGGATCTGGACAAGGTCCGGGAACACCGCGCCGCCGCCTTCGAGGCGGCGTCCGAGGCGGGCAACCCGGCTCAGCTCGCGCAGGTACTCGTCGGGATCGCGGACCTGGCGCTGCGCGACGAACAGGACGAGCAGGCCGCCCGGCTGCTCGCGGCGAGCACCGGCCTGCGCGGACTGCCGGATCGTTCGCTCCCGGACGTGACCCGGATCGAGCAGGACGCGCGGCGTCGCCTCGGTGACACGAGGTTCACCGAGGCGACGCTGGAGGGGACGCGGGCGAGCTGGCGCGAGTTGGTCGCGGTCACGCTCGCTTGCTGAACTTCGCCCGGGCCCACAGGTAACCGACCGCGGCGATCCCCACGGACCAGGCGATCGCGGCGATCGTGTGGCCGTTCGACGGTGTGCCGTTGAGGAATCCGCGCACGCTTTCGATGATCGGCGTGAAGGGCTGATACTCCGCGAATTCCCGGATTCCGGGGCCCATCTTCTCGGCCGGCACGATCGCGCTGCTGAAGAACGGCAGCATGATCAGCGGTACGGTGGCGAACCCCGCGGATTCGGCGGTTTTCGCGGCCAGTCCCAGTGCGATGGTGAGCCAGCTGACCGCGAAAACCGTCAGCAGGAGGACACCGATCACGGCGAGCCACTGCGGGAAGGTCGCGTTCGGGCTGAATCCCATCAGGAAGGCCACCCCGATGACGGCCGCCAGCACGACCACCGTGCGCACCACGGTCGACACGACGTGGCCGGTCAGCACCGCACCGCGGGAGACGTCCATGACCTTGAACCGGTTGATGATTCCCTTCGTCATGTCCGAGTTCACCGCGGTCGCGGTGGCCGAGAGGCCGTAACTGATGGCCATCATGATCATGCCCGGTGTCGCGTAGTCGACGTAGGTGCCGCCGACGCTGAATGCGTCACCGAACACGTACACGAACATCAGCATCATGACTATCGGCATGAGAAGCGCGTTGAACAGCGTGACCGGATTCCGGACGGTGTGCTTGAAGTTGCGGCGCAACATGATCGCCGAATCTGACATGCTCATTTGGTGACAACCTCCGTCTTCGACTCGGCTTCCGTGCTCGAGTGACCGGTAAGGGCAAGAAAAACGTCGTCGAGGTCCGGCATGTGCACGGTGAATTCCTCGACATCGATCGCGTACTCGTCGAGTCGATCCAGCACGGCCCGCAACGATTTCGCCCCGCCGTCGCTCGGCACCCGCAGGATCAGGCTCTCCGCGTCGGCGGTGGAGCCGGTGAGGACGCGCGCGGCCGCGTCGAGCTGTGCTGCCTCGGCGAACCGGAGCTGCACGTGGCCGCCGGGAATCTGGCGCTTGAGCTGCTCGGAGGTGCCCTGGGCGACGATCTTGCCCTGGTCCAGCACCGCGATCTGGTCGGCGAGCTGATCGGCTTCCTCGAGATACTGGGTGGTGAGGAAGATGGTCATACCGTCGGCCACCAATTCACGGACGATATTCCACATCGTCCGGCGGCTGCGCGGGTCAAGTCCGGTCGTCGGCTCGTCCAGGAAAATGATCCGCGGCCGGCCGACCAGCGTCATCGCCAGATCCAGCTTCCGGCGCATACCACCGGAGTAGGTCGACGCCAGCTTGTCCGCCGATTCCACCAGATCGAACCGCCGCAGCAAATTCTCGACGACACCCTTGCCCTCGCCGCCCTTAAAATGGTGCAGATCCACCATCAATTGCAGGTTCTCCCGCCCGGACAGCAGTTCGTCGACCGACGCGAACTGTCCGGTGACCCCGATCGACGCGCGCACCTTCTTGGTCTCGGTCACGATGTCGTGTCCGGCGACGCGCGCCGTCCCACCATCGGCCTTCAACAAGGTGGTCAGGACGTTCACCATCGTGGTCTTGCCGGCCCCATTCGGGCCGAGCAGCGCGAAAACCGTACCCGTGCGGACATTCACGTCGATGCCGTCGAGCACGACTTTGTCGTGGTAGGCCTTCCGTAGCCCGGAAGCCGTGATCGCTGAATTCGTCATGCGACCACTGTCATCCGCCGGCCTGACACCGACCTGACCTCGCCCTGACACGCCCCCTGACACGGCCCACCCGACCGGGCCTACGGCGACCATGCGGTCGAGCCGGGCCTGGGCGTCCGCCGCGATGAGCACACCCGGGTAGAACCCCATGATGTCCTCGTCACTCGCAACGGTACGCACGTTCTGCTGGGTTATTACGCTCCAAGTGCCCGGTTTGCCTGGTTCCTCCCGCTCGAATGGCGGTGAGCGCGTACTTTAGCCCGCTAAAGTCCCCACTGGTCACCGCCGCATCCGTGGATCGTGCGAGGGGTCGGCGTACATGGGCGGGCAGCCGTGATTGATGGCTTCCGGGCGCAGTTCGTAGTGCCACGGTTCGTTGCGGTAGATCTGGCACAGCCCGTACCCGGCGCCGTGCTCGGACAGCCACGCCCTGGCGGCGGAGGGCCCGATGTCGACCGCGTCCCCCGACACGTGAGCCGACGTGTCGGGAGTGGCCACCCAGCGGGCGGCGTTCTCCTCCGAGCCGTACTTCGAGACCGCCTCGCGAAGCAGTTGTTCCTGGTACTCCGGGGAACGCCAGCCACCGTTGACGACGAACTCGACCCCGTCGTCGGCGGCAGCGGTCGCGGCTCGGCGCAGGGCACCGAGCAGATCGGGGTCGAGGTTGGCCACGGCCGGAGTCTCGTCGTCGAAGACCGGCACGGGGTCGGGGACGGCGCCATGTGCCTCGCCGAGGGTGCGCCGGATCGCCGAGGAGGACGAGGACGCCAGCAATGGGGTGCGGCGAGCCACTGTTCGTGCTGGTTCGCTGTAGGCCATGCCGCCAGTCAAGGCAGCGTGGTGTTGCCAGCACGTATCCGGTTTTCGATATGGCGGCGATATGCGCCGGCTCGTAGCGTCGGAGCATGCGCGTGCTGGTCGTCGAGGACGAGCCCTACATGGCAGAGGCGATTCGCGATGGGCTGCGCCTGGAAGCGATCGCCGCTGACATCGCCGGTGACGGTGACACCGCTCTGGAACTGCTGAGCGTCAACACATACGACATCGCCGTCCTCGACCGCGACATTCCCGGCCCCTCCGGCGACGAGATCGCCCGCCGAATCGTCGCCTCCGGCAGCGGCATGCCGATTCTCATGCTCACCGCCGCCGACCGTCTCGACGACAAGGCCTCCGGATTCGAACTCGGCGCCGACGACTACCTCACCAAGCCCTTCGCACTCCAGGAACTCGTGCTCCGTCTCAGAGCACTCGACCGCAGACGCGCCCACAACCGACCACCCGTGCGCGAGATCGCGGGTCTGCGCCTGGATCCGTTCCGCCGCGAGGTCTACCGCGACGGCCGCTATGTCGCGCTCACCCGGAAACAGTTCGCCGTGCTCGAAGTCCTCGTCGCCGCCGAAGGCGGTGTCATCAGCGCCGAAGAGCTCCTGGAGCGAGCGTGGGACGAGAACGCCGACCCGTTCACCAACGCCGTGCGCATCACCGTCTCGGCGCTGCGCAAACGCCTCGGCGAACCCTGGATCATCGCCACCGTGGCCGGTGTCGGCTACCGCATCGACACGGAACCCGGGACCGAACGTGACGGAGGAGAAAGTGGATAGGCAGCCCGGGTTGAGCGTTCGCCTCAAGCTCACCCTGAGCTACGCCGGCTTCGTCATGCTCGCGGGGGTCGTGCTGCTCGCCGCCGTCGGATTCTTCTACCTGAACCTGCCCGACAACGCGATCTACACGACCGGCAACTTCATGATCAACCGTTCCGTCCTCGTGCGCGCCTTCGCTCCGTTCATGGCCATCGTGCTGGCGTGCCTGCTGGTGTTCGGTCTCCTGGGAGGGTGGATTCTCGCCGGCCGAATGCTCGCCCCCCTGGCCAGAATCACGGACGGCACCCGCATGGTCGCGAACGGGTCGTTCTCCCACCGAATCCGGCTGTCCGGCCGCGGAGACGAATTCCGCGAACTCGCCGATGCGTTCGACGCGATGCTCGCACGGCTCGAAACACACGTCGCCGAACAGCAGAGATTCGCGGCCAACACCTCCCATGAACTGCGCACCCCACTGGCCGTCACGCAGACACTTCTCGACGTGGCGCACAACGATCCGAATCGCGACACCGGCGAACTCGTCGAACGCCTCCGCGCCGTCAACACCCGAGCGATCGACCTCACCGAGGCATTGCTCGTGCTCAGCCGCGCCGACCAACGGTCATTCACCCGAGAACACGTCGACCTGTCCCTCATCGCGGAAGAAGCCACCGAAACGCTTCTCCCCCTCGCGGAAAAACGCGGCATCACCATCGAGACCTCCGGCTACCTGACCCCCACCAACGGCTCACACGCGCTCCTGCTGCAGGTGACCACGAACCTCGTGCACAACGCGATCGTCCACAACCTGCCCGAACAGGGCACCGTGTGGGTCACGACCAGCGTTCACCCCAAAACCGTGTTGCTCATTGTCGAGAACACCGGCGAGGAACTCCCCCCGCAATTGATTTCCACGCTCGTCGAGCCGTTTCGGCGCGGCACCGGGCGCATTCGCACCGACCACAGAGGTGTCGGCCTCGGCCTGGCGATCGTCAAGAGCATCACCCAGGCACACGACGGAACACTCACCCTCGCCCCCCGGGCCGCCGGCGGGCTCCGCGTCACGGTGCAACTCCCCGTCGCGCCATCGCGCACCGGCACATGACGATCAGCGATCGAGATCGTGCAGGAATCGGGACGACGTTCCCGTCTGGTCGATGTAGCCACGGCGTCGGTAGAACTCGTGTGCGTCGTGGCGGCGGTCGCTGCTGGTGACCTCCATGCGCACGCATCCACGACGTGCCGCGAACGATTCCGCCACCGCCATGAGCTGACCGCCGATGCCCTGGCCGCGTGCTTGATCGGAGACGACCAGAGCCACGACCCGAGCCCAGGAGCCGGCGCGTTCGAAGAACGGGCAGACGTGGACCGCGACAAGGCCGAGAAGGTCGCCGCCGGCATCGGCCACATAGGCCGCACTGGAGGGACCGTCACCCCAGGTCCGGATTCGGGTTGCTGTCGCAGCGGCATCATCTTGGGGATAGCCAAGCTGGTGAAGCAGCTCGTTGACGGCCACAGCGTCGGTAATATGTGCCAGTCGTATCCGCATCGGCTCAACTAGGTGATGGGAAAATCGAAATAGGTGGCTGGGTATGGCTCGCCTTTCAACGTGTAGTGCCACCACTCGCGATCGTATGACCTAAAACCGCAATCCTCCATGATCGAACAAAGGTATCGGCGGTTTTCCGCTTCGACTTGCGTGATTCCCCGTGCGCCATGATGTGAGATCGAATCCATCAAGTCATGCCCACCGCCCATTGGCGCGAGTTCACCGGTAGCCAGGCGGTAAAGAGTCAAGTCGACCGAACTGCCCCGACTGTGGCCCGACCTGGCGGCCACGTATCCCTGTTCGAACATCTCGGCTCTGTCGATATTCGGATAGTGCCGCAGCTTCGTACGCCCATCCTCCGGCTGTTTTGACCACCGCAGGAAGCAATCCACGGCGCGTTGCGGGCGATACCCATCCCAAATCAGCAGACCGAAGCCAAGGGTAGCCGCCTTTTCTTGCGCACTCTCCAACGTCGCACACAGGACCTTCGTGCCGACGATTCGATTTGCCAGGTACCCGTCCACAGGTTTCCCGGTGAAGTTGTCCCAGGTGGCATACTTGGCGTCCCAACGTATCCCGGGTGCGAACTCGTCCAAGAAAACGAAATCGTCGTTCACCGGACTTTTCCTGTCAGCGCGAGCGAGACGGCCTGGTCGATCACCTCGGCAAGCGGCAGCCCCGCGGCCGCCATCATTCGCGGATAACGGCTGTAGGAGGTCAGGCCAGGGAAGGTATTGACCTCGTTGAGCATCACTGTTCCGTCTTCCAGCAGGAACATGTCCACCCGCGCCAGCCCCCCGCATCCCAAAGCGCTGTATATCGCCTTCGCCGTCTCCTGGACGAGCGAGCGCGTCTCCGCCGAAATATCAGCGGGAACGGTTATCGTCGAGTTCTCGGAACCGCTTTCAGGATTACTCTCCTGGTGGATCTTGAAAAAACCATGAGACAGTGAAATCTGGTCCACCTCGCCTGCGACCAGATCCAGATCGTTCCCCAAGATCGCGCACCCGACCTCGCTGCCGACGACAGCCTCTTCGATCAACACCTTCGAGTCGTACTGCCTCGCGGTCTCCACCGCACTCAGCAGTTCCTCTTTCCGAGACACCTTGCTGACGCCGAAAGACGACCCCGAACGGGCCGGCTTCACAAAAACGGGATAGGTAAGCCGGTCAGGATCGATATTCTCGTTCGCCGTGACGGTCCAGAAGTTCGGCGTAGCGATTCCCGCGCTGCTCACGACGAGATACGCCAGAGATTTGTCCATACACAGAGCAGAACTTTGAATGTCGCAGCCTACGTACGGGATGCCGGCAAGCTCCAACAACCCCTGAATAGCACCATCTTCGCCGAGCTTGCCATGCAGCACGGGCAACACGACGTCCAGACTGATCGTTTCGTGCTGCCCCGCCCCCAGTACGAGCAATCCATGGACGCTCCGATCCGGCGACAGCACGACCGAACGACAATCGCCGTTTTCCCAGTCCGCGCCGGGGCCATCACAAAGCTTCCAGGCACCGCTCTCCGTGATCCCGATCCAGTACGGCTCGTACTTCTCGGCATCGAGGTGCTTCGCGACCTCCTGCGCCGACTTGACGGAGACGGGATGCTCTTCGGAACAGCCCCCGAACACAATTCCGATCTTCATATCCAATGCTGCTTTCTGCTCTCAAATTTCCGACAGTTGGCAATACTGTTTTCAACAGTGTCGCTCAGCGCGTGGTCCGTGTAATAAGCGGTGTGCGGACTGACAATCACATTCGGTAGCTCCTGCAGCCGCACCAACTGCTTGCTTTCAATGGTCTTGTCCCTGCAGTCGGCGTAAAATATCCCTTCCTCTCCTTCGAGGACATCCAACGCCGCACCGCCCAAACCTCCGCTCTCCAGCGCCGAAATAAGGGCCCCAGTATCAACAAGCGCACCGCGGCCTGTATTGATAATGAACGCGCCGCGCTTCATCTCCTCAATACGCCGCCGATTCAGAAGATGGTGCGTACCCGCGTCAAGCGGTGTATGCAGCGTCACAATATCGCTCCGCCGCAGCAACTCATCAAGCGGAACGTAATCGACTGAGGCCCTGAGACGGCGCTTGTCATGGGCCAATACGCGGCAGCCAAACCCTCGAAGCCTGTCGATGACCGCCGCCCCAATGCGCCCCGCTCCAACCACCCCGACAGTCAGATCACGCAGTTCCTTCCCACGCACCTCATTCAACCTGTAGTCATGAACATCCGCGCGCCTGATCATGGACTTCGCGTTCCGCACCACCATCAGCATGAGCATCAACGTGTAGTCAGCCACACTGTCCGGCGAATAGGCCACATTCTCGACAGAAATACCGACACTCTCGGCGTACTCAACATCGATATGGTTGTACCCAATACTCCTCGTGGAGATATACGCCACGCCAACCCGACTCAGCGCAAGAAGAGCGGAATTCGCAATCTGCGCCTTATGCCCAACACTGATACACCGGTTCCCCGATGCCAGCCCAACATTGCCTTCGGATACCGCCGCCTCCGTGATGGTCGGCATCACATCGAAGAGAGGCGCCATCTCCCGAAACAAGACAGCCTCGTCCCGCCCGCACCCGTACACCGTAATTCCCGTTGTCGGGACAGCCGAGGAGGACCAAGACACCAGCGATCGCGCAGGGCGAGCCGCTGTCCGCGCCGATTCGCTGTCGGTCATGCCCCCAGTCAAGGCAACATCGTGTTGCCAGCACGTATGCGATTTTCAATACACCCACGATATGTTACCCGCGAGTAACCCGCGCGACAGCGCACGCACCCACGCTGGAACGCAACGTCAAGGAACCTGGGGGCCTGGGGCAGGAGCCCCAGAAAATACGCGGAACGCCCCGGTCCGCGCTTTCCGCGGACACGAGGCGCCTAGGCGTGGAGCTAAAGCCAACAGCGATCAAGCCAACGGGCACGCGCCGCTTATAACGGTGTTCATGCAGGTAAAGAACGCCGAACGGCCAGGCGCTTGCTCGCCTGGCCGTTCGGGCAACCACCAGTCACCCTGTTGGAAGGGTGCCGAGAGTTGGGCCGCTTGGTTCGTCGAGCCAGACGCGTTGTTCGTCTCGGGTGACGGTGAGGCCGAGGCGGTCCCAGTCGGGTTGGCCGTGGTCGGTCCAGTCGCGATGTGCTTGTTCGATGAGTGTCCAGAGGTTGCGGGGCCCGCCTTCGTGGACGCGGTGTTCGCCGTCGTGGTCGCGGAGGCTGATCTCGGTCCATGAACCGTCCGGTGTGGTGATCCAGACGGCGGCCGGTGCGGGCTGCTCGTTGGTGTCGTTGTCGTCTGGACCGGTGTAGCCGGCCGCGGCGACGTCTGGGCCGAGTGTGAATGAGGCGAGGAACCAAGTGAGCAGGTTGTCCCAGGGGGTTGTGGGATTGAGTTGGCTGGTGCGTTGGCGTGCCGCATCGCGGTTGCGGTCCACCCGCGTCGGCACTGCGGGAACCCCGGCGCTGGGGCGTAGCGCCATGAATGCGGCGTAGACCGGGTCGAATCGGCCGACCGCGGCGTCGTCGTCGTATCGAGTGAGCAGCACGAGTGAGCCTGCGCTGACGCCGGTTTTGATGTCGGCGAGGATCTTGCCTCCAGGTCGGACCTGACGCACCCAGGCCGCAGGGATCGCGGGAACGGAGCAGGTTGCGATGAGTCGATCGAACGGTGCGTGTTCGGGGAAGCCGTCCGCACCGTCGCGAGCAACCACAGTCGGGTGGTGGCCGGCCTCGGCGAGCCGTTCGCGGGCGAGGTCGACGAGGTCGGGTTCGATGTCCACGGAGTACACGCAGCCGTCGCCGAGCCGCTGCGAGAGCAGCGCAGCGTTATATCCGGTGCCGGCGCCGATCTCCAGCACGGTGTTGCCGTCGCGCACCTCGAGTGCTTCCAGCATCCGCACCATCAGCCCTGGCTGGGTGGACGATGAGCGGACGAGTTGTCCGCCGTTGTCGTTGTCAGCGAGCGCGGTCACGAGCACAGTGTTGTCGTACATCGCGTCCAGCCACTTCTCGCGCTGCGCCGGGTTGTCCCCGCGCACGGCGATCCACTCAGCGCCGCGGTCCTGCCGGTAGTACTCCGGCACGAACACGTGGCGAGGCGTCTGGGAAAGGGCACTGTGCCACTCGGGCGTGGTTAGTTTGCCGCTCGCTCGGAGCTTGTCTGCCAGTGCTGCCGCGCGGGGCCGCCAGTCGGTGGTCATCGATTTCTCCCGGTGGCGAGTAGGTCGGCGAAGGTAGCGGTCATGGGTGCTTCCGTCGGGACTTCGAGCCAGCGGTACTGGCCGGCGCTGTTGGATTCAAGGAACCACCAGTGGTGGCTGGTGTCGATGACGAAGTCGAACGCGGCGTAGGCCAGCCCGAGGCGGTCCATGTACCGGTGTAGCCCTCGCGCCACGTGTGGTGGCGTTGGTATCCACTGGTACCGGCACGTGGAGAAGTCCTGCCGGATGTCGGCCCGCGGCGCATCGGTGTGCATCGTGATCGCGAACATTTCCCAGCCGATGACGACCACGCGTGCCTCGTAGACCTTGTCGCAGACGTAGTCCTGGAGCTGGGTGGCTGTGGAGGCGACGCCGGACAGGTCGGCCAGGTCACCATCGGTGAGCGGCCGATTGAACGCGACTTTGAGGTCGCCTCCTTCGGTGATCGTGTTGGGGCCAAAGCTCTTGCAGCTCACCTGCTCGGGTCGCCCGCCGGCAAACCGGTGGACGGCCTCGGGTGAGTTCGTGACCAGGGTCGGCAGGACGCTGAGCCCGGAGGCCGCGGCGATCGCCAGTTGCAGCGGCTTGTAGACGGCGTCAGCCGCACGGTTGGGGTGGTTGACCCATCGGACTCCGTCCAACGCGGCCAGAACGCCGCCGAACCCGAGCCGCGCCTCGCGATGCGCGTAGGCGCGCTCAACGTCGGTCAGCTCATTCGGGAACTGGAATGCGGACGGATCGCGATACCAGATCGAGCGAATTTCTTGCAGCGCAACGGATCGATGCGATGTGCGAAGCCAGCCGGACCATGTCCCACCGATCAGCTCCGCGTCCAACACGAGCCGGTTGGGAAACCAGCTCGTGTCGGCGCGGAACACCGGGGCATCCCGCCTGGTCAGCTCCCGCACCACAGCATCGACCGGCGCATCGGCCTCCTGGGCGAAAATGACTACGGTCATTCGTCTACTTCTCTTCCCAGCCCCAGTCTTCTTCGGGCCCCTCGTCGCCGTCCGTGCTGCCCTTTGTCGCCCAATCCTTGCCCTTGTTGCCCATCTCGATCAACGGGCGCCCGTGCGCGTTGACGGCGACCTGGAGTTCGTCGCTGTAGACATAGTCGCCCAGCACGGGCGTCGGCACCGTGACAGCGCCGCGCAGCCCAAACGGGCGTGTCGCGCTGGCTCCAGGTGCGTCGGAAACGACAGGCTCCCGCACCAGATAGCGCAGGGCCGCCGAGGACAACGGGCTGTCCTCCGGTGTGAGAAGACCGGCTGTAGCCATCGTTCGAATCCCTTCCTAGCTGAGGTTGTACGACGTTCGGACCGATCAATCGGACTGGTAATCACCTCCCCTCTGTCGGTCGGTCGATCCCGGCCAACGCGAAAGTCAGGGCATCGCGTCGGGTGTCAGGGGCGCTCGCCCTGGTGTCGTGTGCTCAACCACCTTGGGCTCGGGAGGCTGGACATCAGCGTCGAAATGCAGCCACGCCCCGGTTCCGATCAGCGCCCCCGCGAGGGCGCTCGCGAACAGGATCGCCCGCTGTTTTCTACATTGCACTGGATTCCGGTTCCCTTCAGTTCTCTTCTTCGGTTTGCCCGCGCGCTCTACGCATTGGCCGCTTCGGTAGTGCGATGGCGTTCTCCGAGGGCATGGCGCGCCACGGAACGTGGCGCGCGCCGTCGAGCAGGGCCGCGCACTTCTGGCAAGGGGCGCGTCTTGGGCACGGGCTGACCAATGCGATCGGCGCACCGCACCGAGCCCAACTGATCCGCACACCGAGGAACACCCGTACCGACGCGTTGTCGCTGGACACGTGCAGAACGGCGGACGTGAAATAGCCCGGAAACCAGGCGAGCCGCTGCGGTGACGCCGTATCCGATGAATCGGGTGGAAGTGCCCGCAGCCCCTCCAAGGACGCGGCGTAGCGTCGCGGCATTCGCGGCGGGCATGGCGGCCGCTGCGGACCACGGTCGCGACCGGGGATCGCGGTGTTCCAGCGCGATGATCATTGCTTCGACCGGGTGCGCTGTTCAGCGTCGGTTCCGTGCGGGCTCGGCCGGTCGCGCACGTGGCAGACCAGCTTGGTGACGAAAAAGACCGCGACGATCGCGACGACGCTCCACTGCATCCACAGTGATCGCTCCTTCTCTACTGCGCGGCACATCCGTTCGCGCGCCTCCTGCCTAAGTCGTTTCAACTCGGCTCGGCCGGCTTCGGTCGGTTCGATTCGAACGGCCGTGTCTTCTGGGTGAGGCGCATAGCACAGGAGGCCCTCGCGGATCAGGTTGTGTGCGGCGAGCACAACCTGATCGGGGCAGGCGCGCCCCGCGCAGAAAATGAGGTCGCCGTGTAGCCGGAGACGTCCTTGCTCGGCCCTGTACAGCGCCGCGAGTCGGCAACTGTCCAGCTCGGCGATGTCGCTCAAGTCGACGTTCGGCGCGTTGCTGTACTCGCGGATCCAGCTTTCGGGACTGTTCATCAGACAATCCCCCCGACACGAGCGTCGATGTCCAGGCATCGCGAGCACCTGCGCCGGCTTTCCCGCGCTGGCTTGCACTTTGTCGGCCAACCACCCACCGCAGGAGCCCACAGGGATCGGGCCAGCGTGAGTTTCGATGACGCGAGGCACCCCGTCCTCGGTCTCGCGGCGGTGCTCCAAATTCGGGTCGTGCCGGTCGACGACCCACACGCTCGGCGGCGTAAGAACGCCCACGCTGATCAACTTCCTCGTTGAGGTTGGGGAGCCGCACGGCCAAGGGGCCAGCGGGTTGCGACCGTGCGGCTCCCGTCGCGGACACGGAACACGGCTGACAAAGGAGGAAGTCGCCGCGCACGCTCGCGCGTCCGCTCACGGATCACACGGCTGTCAGGAGCGCATCCGACCAAGGCTGATCAAACCGTGCGCCGCGTGGTGCTGGCCGCACTCCAACGCACACCGTTGTACGTTCTGGCCAGCCGGGTGAACACCCGGAAGGCAGGACCGTGTCGGGGTCCGACCCTGCCCACCGGGCTGTCGTAGTGGGGTACGAACCCCGCATAGCGCCGCTTCTTTGGCCGCAGCGTCGGCGTCACGGCATCGGCGAACCCGTCGCCGTTCGGCAAGTCGCGCTGCCACAACCAGCACCAGCAACAGAGTCAGCGGCCCGCCTCCGACCAGTGCCAACGCGAACAACCCGAACTCGGTGACGCTCACGACTCACTCCTGACAATCTCTAGCCGTTCCCGTTCAACTACGCACCGTCAACTCTGTCGCTTTGGGGGGCCGAGCACTGCCACAGAACTGCCACATGGATTCGAATCCGGAAGCCGGGGCTTGATACGTCCCGCGTTGGCCGGACACTGGGTACCGTGACGGTGTGTCTCCGGACGTGTGCGCCAAGGCGCCGCGGGTTGAGAGGACTGACGCGTGTCCCAGCACGACGGTGAAGACTCTGGAGTCGGTACCGGCCGACGAGTTGCGGCTTGGCGCGAACAGCGCGGACTCACTCAGCACGGCTTAGCCGAGCGCGCTCATGTGTCCTACTCACTGCTACGCAAGGTTGAACGCGAGGAACGGCGCGGCACGCCGGCCTTTCTGGCCGCTGTCGCGCGGGCGCTGAACGTTGACGTGGAGGTTTTGACCGGAGGCGGTACCGAGGGCGACCAGGTTCCCGAGATGTTGCCGCCCATTCGCGCGGCACTCGATCTGTTCGACTTGCCCCCCGATGAGTCGATCCGTCCGCGGCCAACTCATGAACTGGCCGAAGCAGTCAGGAGGATCAACCGCAAGGCTCAAGCAGCCGACTACGAGCCGATGGTGCGGGAGCTGCCTGGTCTTCTCGGCGAGCTGCATGCCGCGGCGCTAACCGCGGCTGGGACCGAGCAAGCCATCGCATGGGGTCTGCTGGCCGAAGCCAGTCGATGCGGCCACTCTGTCGGAATCGCACTGGGCGCAAACGATCTTTCCGTCCACGCACTCGCCCGCATGGACTGGGCGGCGTCGAGAGCAGGAGATCTCGCGCCGGGTCTCCGCGCGGCACGTGAGTACCTGCGAGTCACCGCGTACCTCCGTGCTCAGGACTACGCGGCCTGCTGGCGCCTCAACGCATCAGGCCTCGCTCATCTCGACGGAGCCGACGACGCTCCCGGGACGCTGATCGCTCGCGGGCAGTTGCATTTGGGCGCATCGGTGATTGCCGCGAAGAGCGGTGACCGAGACACCGTTGACGGACACCTGTCCGAAGCCGAGCGAATCGCCCAACGCACCGGCGAGCAGACCGAACGCTTCTGGTTCGGCTTCGGCCCGACCAATATCCGCGTACATCGAGTGATGACACTCGTACACCTCGGCGAACACGCCGAAGCTGTCGCCCTGGCCGATGGCGGTCTACATTTCCCCGCTGATTGGTTGCCGACCCGAGTCGGGCACCACTACCTGGACGTAGCCCGTGCTTGGCGCTGGCTCAACCGCCCCGACGAAGCACTGGACGCGCTACGGGAAGCTCGAAAAGTGGCACCCGGGCAGGCGCGTCGTCATCCACTTGCCAGGGACACAGTCACCGCGTTGTTGCAAGCGCAGCGCCGACCTTCATCTGAGCTGTCGGCGTATGCAACGTGGATCGGCGTGTGAACATCTCACGTTGGCGAACACTGGACCGGCTTGTCAGTGGGTTGGAGGCGGCGGCCGTTGTTCAGCCCCTGAATGGGGCTGGTCGGGGATGACGGGTTTGGCGGCGTCGGTGTTCGCGCAGCGACACGTTTGGTGGAGCTGAGGGGAATCGAACCCCTGACCTTCTCGATGCGAACGAGACGCGCTACCAACTGCGCTACAGCCCCTGACTGGTGCCCGGAGAGCATAACAGCCCGTGGTGACGGGCAGCGCCGGGGTTACTCCCCGACGGCCCGCCGGTACGGCAGTGAATCCGGGTCGTCCAGCTCGTCGAACGCCGGGTCCTCGTCGTCCACGTCCACCACGACGGTGCCCGGCCGGGTGACCCGCGGCTGGGGCGGCTGTTCGAGTGCGACCCGCTCGCGGCGGGCCGGCTGGGGCTCCTCGTACTCGTAGACGTCCTCGACGTGCTCCGGCCGCGACTCGGCGGGACGCGCGTGCTCTCGAATGCGGCGCGACGCGGCCATTCTGGCCAGCCTGCGCTCGCGCACCTCCTGCTCGATGCGCACCTGTCGCCGCAGGTAGGACAGGTATCCGGCGAGCACGAGGTCGACCGCGCCGTGCAACCACCAGACGAGCGGCACGGCCACCGCGGCGACCACGGCGGTCACCACTGCGATGATCAACAGCAGCAGCACGACCCGCTGGCGGTAGGCGTACTTCGCCCGCGCGGCGACCGCGGCCGCCTCCGGGTCGAATCCGCCCCGGCCGGGGCGGTACCGCCGGGGCTGGGGCTCCTCGGCGTGCGGTTCGTCGACGTCCTCGGCCTCGATCTCCTCGGCGGTGGCGTCGACGTCGATGTCGTCGGTGTCACGCATGTCGAGCTGCTCCTCCCGCCCCTCGTCGTCGTCCTCCTCGGCCGTGCTCGCACTGCTTCCACTGCGCACGACCCTGGCAGCCAACGTCGAGTCCGCGGTCCTGGCGACCTCCTGCCGCTTCCGCACGATCATCGGGACCAGGACGACGAGCCACGCGACCACCAACCCGACCACGATGAGTGAGCTCGGCATGCCTCGTCACCTCCCCCGAACACACGTCGACCAGCGCTAACGTTCGCCACGCTAGTCACAACAGTCACAGCCTCGGCGGAGGCGCGCCGATGTTCCTCCACTTTGGAGTGATCGACTAGGGGAGGCTCAGCCGGCCCTCGTGCCGCAGCCGCGATACGAGCCCCTCCGGCACGTCCTCGACGGTCAACGCGTAGCAGAGATGATCTCGCCAATCGCCCGCGACGTCCAGGTAGCGCAGGAACTTTCCCTCCTCGCGGAACCCGAGCTTGTCGAGCACCCTGATGCTCGCGCTGTTCTCCGGGCGCACGGTCGCCTCCAGACGGTGCAGCCCGGCCGAGGCGAAGCAGTGGTCGACCACGAGCGCGGCGGCCGCCGTGGCCACGCCGCCCGAGGTCACGTGCCGCCCCACCCAGTACCCGATCCACGCCGAGCAGAGCGCGCCGCGCACCACGTTGCCGACGGTGACCTGGCCGACGAGGCCGCCGTTCAACGTGATCACGAACGGCAGCGACTGTCCGCGCCGGGCCAGCGCGCGCAACGCCGACCACTGCGGCGGCCAGGCGAACGTGCTGTTCCGGTCACCCCACGCGCCGCCGACCGTCGGCTCCCATTCCTCCAGGTAGCGGCGGTCACGAAGGCGGATTCGGCTCCACGTCTTGGCATCGGACAGCTTCGCCTTGCGCAGCTCGATCGTTCCGGCGGACACGCAGACGGGGCCGAGACGGGCCGGCCAACCGGGGTGACGCCCAGCCGGACGCTGTGCCCAGCCGGCCGTGTATGCGGGTTCGCGCACCACTCACCCGCGCTGCGCGAGAAAGCTGACCTGCACCTGATCGCCGACCAGCACCTCGACGGTGTCCTCGTCCACCAGGATCAGGCAGTTCGCCTCGGCCAGCGAGGCGAGCAGGTGCGATCCGGACAGTCCGCGCGGCTGCACCAGGTACTCGCCGTTGGACTCGTCACGCAGCAGTTGACCGCGCAGGAAACCCTTACGCCCCTTGGTGGACGTGATCGGCGAGAGCAACTTCGCGGACACCAGGCGCCGGTGCGGGTTGCGCTTGCCCTGGGCGGATCTGATCAGTGGCCGGACGAGCACCTCGAACACCACGAGCGCGCTCATCGGGTTGCTCGGCAGCAGGAACGTCGGCACCGCGTCCGGGCCGAGCCGCCCGAATCCCTGCACCGACCCCGGGTGCATGGCGACCCTGCTGGTGTCGATGTCGCCGAGGTCGGACAGCGCGGAGCGCACCTCCTCGCCCATCGCGCCCGCCGCGCCGCCGGCGATCACCACGATCTCGGACAGCAGCAGGCGTCCCTCGACGACCTCGCGCAGCCGGCGCGTGTTGCCCGGCACCACGCCGACCCGGTTGACCTCGGCGCCGGCGTCGCGCGCAGCGGCGGACAACGCGTAGGAGTTGACGTCGTACACCTCGCCCTGGCCGGGCGTGCGGTCGATGTCCACCAGCTCGTCGCCGACCGAGATGATCGACACCCGGGGGCGCGGATACACCAGCACCTTCGCGCGCCCGACCGCGGCGAGCAGGCCGACCTGCGCGGATCCGATCGCCGAGCCCCGGCGGACCGCGACGTCACCGGTCTGCACGTCCTCGCCGGTGCGCCGCACGTAGGACGCGGACGGCACGGACTGCACGACGGTGACCCTGGCGTGGTGCCCGTCGGTGAACCCGAGCGGCACGACCGCGTCGGCCAGCGTCGGCAGTGGCGCGCCGGTCACCACCCGCACGGCCTGGCCGGGCTGGAGCCGGCGCGGCTGGCGCGACCCGGCCGCGATCTCCCCGACCACCGGCATGATCACCGGCTCCTCGCCGGCCGTGCGCACGTCGACGCTGCGCACCGCGTAGCCGTCCACCGCCGCCTGGTCGAAGCCGGGGAGCGCGCGCTCGGCGACGACCTCCTCGGCGCACAGCAGCCCCTGCGCCTCCGAGATGGCCACGCGCACCGGCGCGGGGCGCACCGCGGCCGCGAGGGCTCGCGCGAGCTGCTCGTCGACTGACCTCATGCGGCTGACCTCGTTCACGCCCTTACTCACCACCGACCCGATTGCGCAGCCAACTACGCAGATCGGGCCCATACTCCGGGTGGTCGAGCGCGAAGTCCACGGCGGCACGCAGGAAACCGCCAGGATTACCGAGGTCGTGACGTCCGCCGCGGTGCACGACGACGTGGACGGGGTGTCCCTCGGCGATCAGCAGGGCGATCGCGTCGGTCAGCTGCAGCTCGCCGCCGGCACCCGGCTCGATGCGCTTCAACGCGTCGAACACCGCGCGGTCGAGCAGGTACCGGCCGGCCGCCGCGAAGGTGGACGGCGCCTGATCGGCCGGCGGCTTCTCCACCATGCCGTTGACCCGCTTGACGTCGGGATCCTCGGTGTCGGCCACGTCGAACACGCCGTACGCGGAGATCTGCTCCTTCGGGATGTCGAACGCGCACAGCACGCTGCCGCCGCGCTGGGCCCGCACCTCGGACATCTTGATCAGCACGCCGGCCGGCAGCACCAGGTCGTCGGGCAGCAGCACGGCGACCGCGTCGTCCGAGCCGTTCAGGTTCGGCTCCGCGCACCCGACCGCGTGGCCGAGACCGAGTGCCTGCTCCTGCAGCGCGGTCTCCACCTCGATCAGGCCGGTGGCCCGCCGCACCTTGGCCAGCAACTCGGTCTTGCCGCGCTGTTCGAGCGTGGCCTCCAGTTCCGGGCGCGGCTGGAAGTACTCGGCGACCGACTCCTTGCCCGGCGAGGTCACGATCACCAGCCGCGACGCTCCGGCGTCCGCCGCCTCGGCCGCGACCATCTCGATCCCCGGCGTGTCCACGACCGGTAGCAGTTCCTTCGGTACCGCTTTGGTGGTCGGCAGGAATCGGGTGCCAAGACCCGCTGCTGGCACGATCGCGGTGCGGAAGGCGGAGGTCGGGCTCATGGCCTCGAAGCCTAACCTCATGCCATGCCGGACCCTGGGAGTGATCGCGCTACTAAAGAATGGTGGCGGATGCGGATCCTGACCGCCCGGCGCGCGCTGTCCGATGAGGATCGCGCGCGCGAGGCGGACGCCGTGGAGCGGGCGCTGCTCGAGTCGAACCTCGTGCGCACGGCGCGGACGGTGTGCGCCTACGTCCCGACGCGCACCGAGCCCGGCAGCCCGCGCCTACTGGAAACCCTTGCGGCACAGGGCATCCGAGTGCTGTTGCCGGTCGTCGTCGGCGCCGGCCCGTTGGACTGGGCGCCGTTCGCCGGCTCGGACGCGCTCCAGGTCGGCGCGGCGGGCATGCGCGAACCGACGACGGCCCGCCTCGGCCCGGATGCCGTCGCGACCGCCGATCTGGTGCTGGTGCCCGCGCTCGCCGTGGACTCCTCGGGCGTGCGGCTCGGGCGCGGCGCCGGCCACTACGACCAGACGCTGCCCAAGGTGCGCCCCGGCGTGCCGCTGGCGGCACTGTTGCGGGACAGCGAGTTCGTCGAGGCGCTCCCGGCCGAGCGGCACGACGTGCCGGTCACTGTGGTGGTCACCACGAAACCGGCGATCGTCCAGGTAGGACCACCCGCGACGCGGCCTCGCTGACCTGCGAGGTTTGCGCGCGGGGACGATTCTGCCGCATTATTTGGTTGGCACTCGTATCGAAAGAGTGCCAGCAAGGGAGCGACCGTGCCTACCTACCAGTACGCCTGCACCGTGTGCGATCACCGGTTCGAGGCGGTGCAGAAGTTCACCGACTCAGCGTTGACCGACTGCCCGGAGTGCGCCGGGCGGCTGCGCAAGCTGTACGGCTCGGTGGGTGTCGTGTTCAAGGGCAGCGGGTTCTACCGCACGGACTCCCGGTCCGGCAGCAGCGACTCGGCCTCCGCCTCCGACTCCTCGAGCAGCTCGGGTACGCCGAAGGCGGACTCCGGCTCCACGAAGAAGTCCGAGTCGAAGTCCGAGTCGAGCGGGTCGTCATCGTCGTCCACCTCCTCGACGTCAACAAATACGGCCGCGGCCGCTTCCTGACAAACTGGTTATCCACAGGCTCGAGTTATCCACAGATCGCGAACGACCGCGGTCGGTGACCTCGCAGCGCGCCTAGCGTCGATTCCATGCCGAACCGTTCGCTCGCGCCGTACCCGCTGGACCGACTCCGCCGTCTGCTGGCCGCCCGAGGTTGGCCACGCTCGCTGGCGATCCGCCGCGCGGTGGCCGCCGCACTCGCCCTGCTGGCCGTGATCCTCGCGCTGCTCCCCGGCACCGCGCGTGGTGAGTCCGGCCAGCCGATGCTGGTCGCGGCCGGCGATCTCCGTGCCGGCACCACGCTCACCGCCGGTCACCTGCGCACGGTCGACGCGCCCACCGGCCTGCGACCGGCCGCCGCACTGTCCACAGTGGACTCAGCGGTGGGCAGGGTGCTCGCGGGTGCCGCCGGTGCCGGTGAGCCGATCACCTCGGCGCGGCTCGTCGGGCAGGAGAGCACCCGGCTGCACGGCGCGGGTGCGGACACCGCCGCCGTGCCGGTCCGGCTCGCCGATCCGGCGGTGGCCGACCTGCTCCGCCCCGGCTCACGGGTCGACGTGGTGGCCGGCGACCGCGCGGACAAGCCGGGCACGGTGCTCGCCCGCGAGGCGGTGGTCGTGACCGTCCACAGTGGACCAGATCGCGTTTCACCAGGTGAGAAGGGTCGTCTCGTCCTTCTGGCGCTGCCTCGGGACACCGCGACGCAGGTCGCCTCGGTCTCCTTGGGACGCTCGGTGACCGTTACGCTCCGGTAGCCATCGACCGGTCGAGGCGGTGCGCGGCCGCCTCACTCGACGAGAAGAGTTGCAGTGCTCAAGGGCTTCAAGGACTTCATCATGAAGGGCGACGTGGTCAAGCTGGCCGTCGCCGTGATCATCGCGACCGCCTTCACCGACATCGTGAAGGCGATCGGCACCTACCTCATCAACCCCCTGATCGCCGCGATCGGTGGCGCGAACGTGAACGGCCTCGCCGTGAAGCTGGTGCGGGACAACGACAAATCCGTCCTCGACTTCGGCGCCATCCTGACCGCGGCGATCAACTTCGTCATCATCGCGGCAGTCGTGTACTTCCTAATCGTCCTGCCCTACGAGCACTTCCAGAATCGCCGCAAGCGCGGAGACGAGGACCAGCCCGAGCCGACCTCGGAGGAGTTGCTGACCGAGATCCGCGACCTGCTCCGCCAGGGCGCGCGCTGAGCCGAACTACCCGCCGTGGTGCGGCGGCCGGTTGTGGCGGTACCAGGCTTCGGTGTCCTGGTTCGGCCCGTCGGCCCCGCGCTCGTCGGCGGTCGTGTCCGGCAGCACGTCGCCGAACACCTCGTCGAGCCGGCGGCGTCGGCGTGCCTCGGCCACCGGCTCCACACGGCCAGCGTCGGCTCGCTCTGAATCGTCGGTCACGGGTCCAGTGTGACGCACCCAGCGACGATCACGCAGCGTGACCGCATAGCAAGCGCGGGCAGTGGGACCATGGGATCGTGGGGCTTGAGTGGGCGCGACATCGTCGAGCCGCGAAGGCCCCGACGAGGAGGAGGCGGAGTACGAATGAGCTTCGTTGACAAGGCCAAGGACGCTGCGTCCCAGGCCAAGGACAAAGCCAGCGAGGTTGCCGGCAACCTCGCTGAGAAGGCCGGGCCACTGGCCGAGAAGGCAGCACCGTACGCGGAGAAGGGCAAGCACCTCGCCGCGAAGGGAGTCGACGCGACGGCCTCCGGACTGAACAAGGTCACCGGCGGGCGGTTCCAGGACAAGATCGAGAACGTGAGCCACAAGGTCGAAGGCGCACTGGAGAAGGACACCAAGCCGAAGGACCAGGACCCGAGCGACGACAAGAAGACCGACGACAAGGGCGGGGACGAGCCGACGCGGTAAGGCGGACGACCCGGCAGACGAAGAGCCCGCGGTACCCGACCGCGGGCTCTCACATGTCCAGGGTCAGGCGCCGTCCAGGCCGGACAGCTCGTCGATGACGTGCGGCACCAGGGCCGACAGGGTGGCCATCCCGTCCCGCACGGCCGACCGCGATCCGGCGAGGTTGACCACCAGCGTGCTGCCGGACACCCCGACCAGGCCGCGCGAGATCCCCGCGTCCATCGCACCGGCCGCGAGCCCGGAGGACCGCAGCGCCTCCGCGATGCCCGGAATCGGCATGTCGAGCACACCGGACGTGGCGTCGGGCGTCACGTCCCGCGGCGACACACCGGTGCCGCCGACGGTCACCACGAGGTCGACGCCGCCGATCACCGCGGTGTTCAACGCGTTGCGGATGTCGACAGTCTCTCCCGCGACGGCCACCGTGCCGTCCACGATGAACCCCGCCTCTTCGAGAAGCTCGGTGACCAGCGGACCCGCGCTGTCATCCCGCTCCCGATGGGCGACCCGATCGTCCACGATCACCACGAGGGCCCGTCCGAGCCGCTGCGCACTGCGTTCCATACCCGCAACCGTAGTCGGGACTCAGACGGTGTCTGACAACGAGGGCAAGGCCGCCGCTGGTTCGGCTTCGCCGAAAGGCCTCTGGTCGGTTTGTTTGGGCGGTCGCCCTCGCTTTGTGACCGACCTCAGCGCGGTTCTCAGACGCTCACTCAGACCGCCGCCAGCGGCAGCCGTACCTCGAACCGGCACCCCGGCCCGTGGTTCGCCGCCGCGATCTTGCCGCGGTGCGCCTCCACCAAGCCCTTGGCGATCGCCAACCCCAGCCCGCCGCCCGCCGGCTGATCACCCTGGTTCGGCGAGCGCGCGGCGCTGCCCCGGTAGGCGACGTCGAAGACGCGGTCGATCTCGCCGGGCGGGATCCCGCCGCAGGCGTCGTCCACGGCGATCACCGCGTCGGCGCCGTCCACGCCGACGGCCACCGCGACCGTGCCGTCCGGCGGGGTGTGCCTGATCGCGTTGGACACCAGGTTGCGCACCACCCGCGCCAGCTCCGGATCACTGCCCAGCACCACCGGCCACGCCTGCGCCTGAGCCGTCAGGTGCACCCGCTTCCGTTGTGCCACAGGCGTTTGCGAGGCGAGCGCGTCGCTCACCACGTCCTGCAGCGGCACCGCGGACATGGTCAGCCGCAGCGCGCCGGCGGTGATCCGGGACAGCTCGAACAGGTCGTCCACCATGCCGGACAGCCGGCGCGTCTGGCCGCCGATCTGGTGCGCGTAGGAGGCCACCTCGCGCGGCTGGGACACCACCCCGTCCGCCAGTGCCTCGGCCATCGCGCGAATGCCGGCCAGCGGAGTGCGCAGGTCGTGGCTGATCCAGGCGACCAGCTCGCGCCGGGACGCCTCGGCCGCGCGCTCCCGCTCGCGTGCCTCCCGCTCCCAGACACTGCGCCGGGCGATCAACCGTCCGAACAGGACGGCCATCGGCACGGTGATCAACACCACGATCAGGCACACGGCGAGCATCGTGGTGAGCGCCGAGCTGAACATGAACTGGAAGACGCCGAGCATCACGATCACGACCGTGACCACCGGGATGAGCACCAGCACGGTGAGCGTCGTGGCCAGCGATCCCTTGCGCAGCACGTAGAGCACCAGCGCGCCGAGCAACGCGATCGGGATCGCGATGCCCAGCGCCACCGGCAGGATGTGGAGCAGGTGCTCCAGCATCTTGTCGAACGGCTCGGTCGGGGGAATCATGATCGCGCCATCGGGTCGTACCGGTATCCGACGCCCCACACGGTTGCGATCCTGGTCGGCTTGGCCGGCATCTTCTCGATCTTCTCCCGCAGCCGTCGCACGTGGACGGTGACGGTGGACTGGTCGCCGAAGTCCCAACCCCAGACCCGCTCGAGCAGTTGCTCACGGGTGAACGCCTCGCCGGGGTGGATGAGCAGGAAGTGCAACAGGTCGAACTCGCGCGTGGTCAGCGACAGCTCGGCGCCGGCAAGCTCGGCCCGCCGCGCCGCGGTGTCCAGCGTGAGGTCGCCGTCGGTCAGCTTCGGGGTGACCGGCGGCGGCGGCGTGGCCCGCGCGCGGCGCAGCACCGAGCTGACCCGCAGCGCCAACTCCTTGGGAGAGAACGGCTTGGTCACGTAGTCGTCGGCGCCGAGTTGCAGGCCGGCGATGCGGTTCTCCTCCTCGCCGAGCGCGGTCAGCATCACCACCGGCACAGCGCTTCGCCGGCGCAGCCTGCGGCACACCTCGAGGCCGTCGATGCCGGGCAGCATCAGGTCCAGCACCACCAGCTCCGGCTCGTGCTCGGCGAACGAGGCGAGCGCCTGCTCGCCGTCGCTGGCCAGCTCGACCGAGTATCCGGCCGCCTCGAGATAGCGCCGGACCACGTCGCGCACGGTCAGGTCGTCGTCGACGACCAGCACCCTGCCCGCCGAGACACCTTCCGGGACACCTTCGGCCATGTCGCCCACCAGTCCGTCGACACACTCGTACAGCGCGACGGTAGCCAAGCGGACGCACCTCGGCACGGACAGGCGGCAGACGTAAGACCACCGCCATATTTGACGGTGGTCTCACGCGCCTCACCCAGCCGCACGCAGCCCACCAACCCCGGCAGGTGACCACCCACGCAACGTCACCACAGGCCTTTCGGCGAAGCCGAACCAGCGGCGGCCTTGCCCGAGATATCAAGGCTGCCGGACCGGCTGGCCCTCGTTGTCCAGGTTGTTGGCCCACTGCTTGAGCGAGGCACCGCCGTCCTTGGTGACCTCACCCCATCCGCCGGTGGTCGGCCCGAAGCGGTTGTCGGCCACGACCGCACCGCTCATCGGAGCGCCGAGTCGCAGGATATAACCGCCTCCGGCGAGAAAGTTTCCGACAACCTGCAGGTTCGCCGACGGATTTCCGCCACTCGGCATGAAGAACAACGCGGCATTCTGGTGCGTGCCGTCGTAGGCGACGCCGTCCGGACCCTCGATGTCGATCCGGTTGTATTTGATCACCAGATTCGCGCCACCGTAGTTCTGGATCCCGTCATTGTGCGTGTTGTTCGGGTAGCTGCCGAACCGGGCGAGGTCGTGAATGTGGTTCTGCTCGAACGTGCTGTTTCCGCGTCCGTTCTGTACTCCATCCGGAGTACCGGAAATGTCACAGCGAATCACGGTCATCGTGGAGTCGCCGTGAATGGCGCCGTTGCCCCACTTGTTGTTCGGGCCGCCGTCACCGGCCTTCCACCGAACGGTCGTGTCCCGGATGTCCAGGTGCCCGCTGTTGCCGAGCACGGCGGCCCAACTGTTGCGGTTCCCCTCGACGATCGAGCCACGGATGGCCAGCGTGCCGGTGCCGTTGTACTCGACCCCGCCCTTGACGAACACCTTGTCCAGCACCACGTCCTTGCCGGAGACGCGCAGGACGCCGGCGCTCCAGGTGGTGCCGGCCGGCGCGTTGCCCGGCCCGTCGACCACCTTGAGTGTGGCCGGATCGCCTCGGAAGCCGACCTGACCAGGAGCGGGCACGACACCCGAGGGCAGCGCGCCGGGGGCGGGGGCGGAGGTCGGCCTGGTCGTCGACGGCTTGCTCGACGAGGTGGAACTCGGCTTGGTCGTGGTGACCGGCGGCTTGCCGGTCGACACGGTCGTCGGGGCGACCGTGGTGGTCGGCGCGATCGTTCGGGTCGGCTCCGGCGATGGTGCGCCCACGGCCGGTTGGCAGGCCGCCGCGAGTACCGCCGCCGTGCCGGCCACCACCATCACGGCGAACCTTTTAGCCGGCTTTCTCTCATTCCGCGCGATGGAGCGCGAACATAATTCCGCGGACATTTCTGGTCGAGCGGACATGAATCCCTTCCCACATCGGCGATAAAGATCGCCCCCCGTGCGGGCATCTACACCCACACGACCGGCGAGCGGCACGTCAACCACCCACCGACGAGAGACCCAAGCACAAAAATTTCTAGATCACAATACGGTCACAAGGAGTGCTCTTCTTCGATTACAAAGAGTGTGTCGCTTCTGTGACACCGAATACAGCAACCCAGCGTAACGATCTCGTCCGAATCCCGATCCACAGCCCGAACAACATGCCATCCACCTCGGGGTTCGGGAGGCGGAAATGCCCACCACGGCCCACCCGGCGCACCGGGGAAAGACGGCCACGGACGGTCCGACCGGACCGCCGTGGTGGCTCTCCGCGACATTTCTCGCCGTGGTGCTCGCGGCCGTCCGCGTGGCCATGGTCGCCGTACTGCCCTACGACCGGGCCGTGGGGCTGTTCGACGACGACGCGTTCTACTACTTCGGCATCGCGCGGCACATCGCGGACGGGGACGGGTCGACGTTCAACGGGCTGGACCCGACCAACGGCTATCACCCGCTCTGGCTGGCCGTACTCACGCCGGTGTTCGCGGTGGCCGACGGACGGGCCGCGCTGGTGTGCGTGACCGTGGTGTCCGCCGTGCTGTTCCTGGCCTCGGCGCGGCTGCTGGACCGGATCGGCCGGCTGACCGGCAGGCCGGTACTGGCCACCGCGTGCGCCGCGCCGCTGTTGTTGCTCGGCGCGGCCGGCCCCACGTTCTGGTTCTCCGGCATGGAGACCGGCCTGCTGCTGACCGCGACACTGGCAGTGGCCTGGCTGTTCGCGCGCACGGACGGGTTGCGCGACACCGGCCCGCGGCAGGCGGTGCTGCTCGGCGTGCTGGTGACACTGACGGTGCTGGCCCGGCTGGACGCGGTGTTCCCGATGGCCGTACTCGGCGTGCTGGCCACGGTGACCTGGATGCGGCAGCGGTGCCGGCGGCTGATCGCGTGGGCGGCGGCCGTCCCGGCCGTCGTGATCGGCACCTACCTCGCCGTCGAGACCAGCGTGTTCGGCACGGCGTTCCCGGTGTCCGGGCAGGCCAAGGCGCTCGGCGCCAGCGGTGTGAACGTGGAGGTGCTGGGCCAGTTCGCCACCGACCCCGTCGTGTTCGGCGTGCCGACGCTCGCCGGCCTGATCGCGATCGCCGTGATGCTGGCGGCCCGGCTCGGCGCACAGGGGCGGCCGGACCCGGCGGCCACCTTCGGCGCGGTGGTGCTCGCCGGCGGTGCGCTGACCGTCGGCTACTACGCGTTGACCTCGAGCTGGCAGTTGTGGCCGTGGTACTTCTCGGCGGCTCCACTGGCGATCGCGCTGTCCGGGCCGGCGGCGCTGCACCGGCTGCCAGAGAGTGTCGGCCGGGACCGGGTGCTCGCCGCGGTGGCGTGCGTCGCCGCGCTGGCGGTCGTGGCGGTCACCGCGGTGCGCACCGCGTCGGGCCCGATCGCCCGGTCGGCCTTCGTGGCCGACGGGCCAGCGGTCGCCGCCGAACTGGAAACCGTCGCGCGCGGTGAGTCCGCGGACGTCGCGGTCGCGATGGGCGATCGCGCCGGCAGCGTCGGCTATCACCTTCACCGGCCGCTGGTCCAACTCGAGGGGCTGGTCAATTCGCGGGAGTACCTGGACGCGCTGCTGGCCGGCACGGTCCCCGCGTTCCTCGCCGAACGCCGGGTCGGGTTGTACGTGCGCGGCGACACCGAACCGGGGCGGGCCGCGCCCGATTTCGGACCGGAGTGCCGCCGGTTCTTCGAACCCGCGCACGGCACCGGTCCCAAGGTGCCGATCGTGGTCTGCGACCCGGACCTGGTGCTGCGACACCCGCTGCTCGACGGCACCGAATACCGCGCGTGGCGATACCGCGTGGAGCTCAACCGGTGAGTTTCACGGGGAGTAACAGGATCGGGAATACAGGCGATTGGCAATCGTGTAGTGCGCGAGCCTGCCGGCTCAGCCGTCGACCGCGTGCGAGGGGCGCCGATGGACTTCTGGAAGACGGTTCTGGTTCTGCTTCGCCGGTGGTACATCGCGGTTCCGGTGTTCCTGGTGACGATCGGTGTCGCCGTCGGCGTGTACGCGGCCGTGCCGATGCGCTACGAGTCGACCGGAACGGTGGTGCTGACCTCACCGGCCAACGGCGCGAACAGCGAGGCAGTGCGACTACGTGGAGTGACCAACCCGCTGTTGTCGTTCGACGTGAGCCTCGGCGTGTCCGCGTCGATCGTGATTCAGAGCCTGAGTACCCCGGAGGTCCGCAAGCAGCTCGGCGCGGGCGGCTCGGACACCGCCTACGAGATCACCGGCGGCGAGATCGGCGGGCCGTTCATCATCGTCACCGCGGAGAGCACCTCGGAGCCCGGATCGAAAGCTCTGGTGGAACGGGTTCTCGCGCGCGTCAACAAGGAGCTGTCCGACCGGCAGACCGCGCTGCAGGCGCCGAGGGGCACCTTCATCGGCGTCGAGCAGGTCGTCATGCCGACCTTGCCGGAGGCGCAGCGCGGCGGGAAACTCCGCGCCGGCGGCGTGGCGCTGGCGCTCGGCCTGATCGCCACGCTCGGTGCCGCGTTCGCGTTGGAGAGCATCCAGCAGGCGCGCGCCCGCCGGACGACCGGGGACCGGAAATCCAAGCGGCGCAAGGAGAACGAGCCCACCGGCGAACCCGAGTGGCCGGTGGAGGACGACGTCGCGTACCTCGAGTCGCGCAACGGCGAGGCGCACCCCGCGGTCACCGGCAAGACCGGCAGACCGGGCTGACGGCCATGAACACGGCAACGGCGAGAGCGACCCCGGGCACTCGCCGGACCAAGGTGCGGGCCGACGGCGCCACCATCGCCTGCCTGTTCGTGCTCGCGCTGACGATCATCCCGGCGCGGCTGATCTTCAAGGGCCTGCCGCTGGCGATGTCCCCCGCGATGGCGATCGGCCTCGCGATGGGCCTGCTCTGGTTCTGCGCCCAACTGGTCACCACGCTCGGGGTGGCCAAGGGCCGAAACGCCGTGCGCACGGCGCTGTTCCTGTTCGCCGCCTCGCAACTCGCGACATATGGGTACGCCACGTTCACCTATCTTCCGCCGGACGAGTTGGCCGCGGCCGACCGCACGCTGATCACGCTGGCCGCGTTCGTCCTGGTCGGGATCGCGGTGTGCGACGGCGTGCGCGGCCTGGCCAGGATCGACCGGCTGCTGAAGATCATGGTGGTCGGCGCGACGTTCATGGCCGCCGTCGGAGTCCTCCAGTTCGCCGCGGCCATCGACCTGACCCAGTACCTGATGCCGCCGGGGCTGCGCACGGCCGGCGAGATCTCGTTCGTGCTGGAGCGGTCCAGCTTCCGCCGCCCGGCCGGCACCGCAGAGCATCCGATCGAGTTCGGCGTGGTGTGCGCGATGGCGGCACCCTTGGCGCTGCACTACCTCTTCCGGGCGCGCTCGATCGGGGCACCGCAGCTGCGATGGTGGTTCTGTCTCGCCATTCTCGCGGTCGCGGCGATGCAGTCGCTGTCCCGATCGGCCGTGCTCGGACTGGCCGTGGCCGGTCTGGTGCTGATCCCGTTCATGCCGCGCGGCCGGCGGTGGCGCGCGGTCGTGCTGGCCGGGTTGTTCGTGCTGGCGATGCGGATCATGGTGCCGGGCCTGGTCGGCACGCTGTACAGCCTGTTCACCAACATCAGCGTGGACACCAGCACGGAGAGCCGGACGCGGGCGATCGAGCGGGCCGGGGCCGAGATCGCCGAACACTTCGTACTCGGCCGGGGCTTCGGCACCTACGTCCCGGAGAAGTACGGCTACGTCGACAACCAGTACCTGGGAACGTTGGTACAGAACGGAATCGTGGGGCTGGCCGCGCTGCTGCTGGTGCTGCTCGCCGGGCTGTACGCCGCCGTGCGGGCGCGCTTGCTCAGCCGCGACCCGGTCGTGCGGGACCTGGGAATCACCCTCACCGCGTGCGTCTGCGTCCCGGCGGTCAGCGCGGCGACGTTCGACCTGCTGGCGTTCTCCGTCGCCACCGGCTACATGTTCCTGCTGATCGGCTGTGCCGGCGCGCTGTTGCGGGCAGCGCGAGAAGATCAGCGTGAGGATCAGGGGGTGCCACCGTGAGCGCCCCCGCGATCGGGCGCAAGGTCGGCCGCGGCGCGCTGTGGAGCCTGCTGAACAACGTGGTGCTGCGGCTCGGCGTGCTGGTGTCCGGAATCGTGCTGGCCCGGCTGCTCTCCCCGGCCGACTACGGCGTGTTCGCCGTCGCGCTGGTCGCGATGACGCTGCTGCAGGCGTTCAACGAACTCGGCGTGAGCCTCGCGCTGGTGCGCTGGGAGCGCGACGTGCGCACGTTCGCGGGCACGGCGATGACGATCGCGATCGCCACCAGCACGGTACTGTACGCTGCCGTATGGTTCGGCGCGCCGGCGTTCTGCGAGGCGATGGGCAGCCCGGCCGCGGTCGAGGTCATGCGGGTGCTCTGCCTCGCTGTGCTCTTCGACGGCATCGCGGTGGTCCCGGCCGCGATCCTGAACCGGGAGTTCTTGCAGGGCAGGCGTTTCCTGGCCGACGTCCTGTCGTTCGCGACCAGCACCAGCGTGACGATCACGCTGGCCGCGACCGGCTCCGGCCCGATGAGCTTCGCGATCGGGACGATTTGCGGCAACATCGCGTCGGTCACCTGCTACCTGCTGCTGTGTCCGGTCAAGGTGCGCCCCGCGTGGAATCGCGACATCGCCCGCGAGTTGATCCACTTCGGACTCCCACTGGCCGGCGCCAGCCTGCTCACCCTCTCGGTGTCCAATGTGGACAAACTGGGGATCGGGGCGCTGACCGACGAGGTCACGCTGGGGCTGTATCTGATGGCGTTCAACCAGTCCAGCCTGCCGCTGATGGTGTTCTCCGAGGCGGCGCGGCGGGTGTCGCTGGCCGGGTTCTCCCGGCTGCTCGACGACCGTGAGCGGTTGGAGAACTCGCTGGCGCGCGGGGTGGCGCTGCTGATGGCGGCGACCGTGCCGGTGTGCGTGCTGCTCGCCTGCTACGCCGAGCCGATGCTCGCGGTGGTCTACGGCGAGAAGTGGACGCCGGCCGCGGTGGCGTTGCAAGTACTCGCCGCGCTCGGGTTGCTGCGGGTGATCCTGTTCGTCGGCTACGACCTGCTCGTGGCACTGGACGGCAACCGGATTCTCCTTGCCCTGCAAGCGTTGTGGCTGGTCTGCACGGTGCCGGCATTGATCGCGGGCACCCTTCTTGACGGCATACGTGGCGCATCTATTGGACAGCTTGCGATTTCCGGCTGCATCGTGCTGCCCGCGTTCGCGATTGTGCTGCGCCGCCGCGGCGTGCGGCTCGGCGCGACCGTCCGCGCGTGCGTCCGCCCGGCGGTGGGCGGCCTGTTGATCATCGCGTCCGCGATCGGAGTGCGGGAATTCGTGGACGGCTCGTTCGCCCAACTCGCGATCGGCGGACTGGTCGCGCTCGCCGTCTACGCCCCGGTGGTGCTGCCCATGCGCGCCCTGCTCCCCGGCCGGTCCCAGGCGGAGGTGACACCGTGAGCCGCACAGCCCTGTCCGCCGCGGTGCGCCAGCGGCTGCGCGACACGTTCGGGCTGTGGCCGATGCACGAGGCGGCGACCAAGGCGCGGCTGGGGCACCGGGTGCCGGCCTTGCGGCGGTTCGAGGACGCCGAGGTGCACACTCACACGCCGGCCGCCGCCCGACTGGGCGACGCGCTGGTGGCCACCGTGATGCCGACCTACCGCCGGCCGGAGTCACTGGTTCGCGCGGTGGAGTCCGCGCTCGCCCAGACGGTGACCGACCAGGTGGTGATCGTGGTGGACGACGGCGGCGGGCTGCCCACGCTGCCCGAGGATCCGCGGCTGCTCGGCGTGAGCCTGTCCCGCAACTCCGCGGTGCTCGGGCTGGTGCGCAATGTCGGCATCCGGCTGACCCGCTCGCGGTACCTCGCCTTCCTCGACGACGACAACACCTGGCGGCCCGATCATCTGGAGCACGCGCTGGCCGGCATGGCGGCGGGGCCGAGCCTGGTCTACACCGCCGTGCGGCGCCGGCACGCCGACGGCCGCGTGCTGGACGTCCTGTCCGAGAACTTCCACTCCAAGACGTTCCGCGACGGGAACACTTATGTGGACGCGAACTCGATCGTGCTGCGCCGCGGGCCGCACGTGCTGTTCAGCCGGATCCCGAGAATCAAGAGCACCCTGCCCAAGGAGGACTGGGAGTTCGTGCACCGGATGTCGCGGCGCCACCTGGTGCGGCACGTGCCCGAACCGACCGTCGAGTACCTGGTCAACTCCGACAGCTACTACACCGCGTGGACGGATTCCGCTAGCGTCACCGACTCATGAGGATCGTTCGCGCGTTAGCGCTGGCCGTACTGGCCACCGGACTGCTCGCCGTCCCGGCCGCGGCGGAGAACCCGCCCGCCGCCGCGGGAGCCGTCCCCCTGACCTGGGAGCTGAAACCCACCGGAAGCGAGGCGCGGTTCCGCGGCCTCTCGGCGGTCAGCCGAAAGGTCGCCTGGGCCAGCGGCAGCCTCGGCACGGTGCTGCGCACCACCGACGGCGGCGCCACCTGGAACTCGGTCGGCCCGCCGGACACCGCGACACTGCAGTTCCGCGACATTGAGGCGTTCGACGAGAACACCGCGGTGATCCTCAGCATCGGCCCCGGCGCGGAGTCCCGCGTCTACCGGACCACCGACGGCGGCGCGACCTGGTCGCCGGGCTTCGTCAACGACGACCCGAACGCGTTCTACGACTGCATGTCGTTCTTCGACCGCCGCAACGGCATCGCGATGAGCGACCCGGTCGGCGGCAAGTTCCGCATTCTGTCCACTTCGGACGGTGGGGCGAGCTGGAAGGTGTTGCCCGACAACGGAATGCCGCCAGCACTGCCCGCCGAGGCCGGGTTCGCGGCGAGCGGCCAGTGCGTCACCACACACGGGCGCTCGGACGCCTGGTTCGCCACCGGCGGCGGCGCTGCGGCGCGCGTGTTCCACTCCGGCGACCGTGGTCTCACCTGGACGGTGACCGACACGCCGCTGCGCAGCAAAGCGAGTGCCGGTGTGTTCGCCCTCGCGTTCCGGGACTCCCGGCACGGCATCGCGATCGGCGGCGACTTCGAGGCCCCCACCGGCGGCGACGCGCTCGCGCTGACCGGTACCGGTGGCCGCACGTGGAAGGTCCCGCCGCAGACGCCGGCCGGCTACCGGTCCGGCGTTACGTATCACCCGTTCTTGCCGAACGTGGTGATCGCGGTCGGTCCGACCGGCAGCGAGGTGAGCATCAGCGGCGGGCGCACCTGGCACGCGTTCGACCAGGGCAGCTTCGACACCGTGGACTGCACGCGCGACGGATCCTGTTGGGCGGCGGGCGAGAAGGGGCGCGTGGCGCGGCTGCGGCTCGGCGGCTGACGGTGTACACCCTAGCCGCCTTCCTCACCCGCACACCGGAGACGCTGCGACAGCTCGGCGGCGAGCTGCCCGTCGTGCGGCTGCCGCAGGAGTGCCTGATGGTGCCGTTCGTACGCGCCGTCCGCGACCTCGTCCAGGATCGCGCGGAGGCGCACCCCGACCTCGACGATCTGACCGCCGGGTGGGCGGCGCTCGCCGAGCGGGCGTCGGCGGCCGGCGCGATCGCGTTCTGCCAGGCGGACTTCTTCGGCGGGACCGGCGGACAGTCCTCGATCGTCTGGCGGGACGGTGCCGTGGTGCTCGGCCCGGTGCACACGTTCCTCGGCGACGGCGACAACCCGCCGGCGTCGGCCTGGCCGATCAACGCCGCGCTGGCCGAGCTGGGCGTGGTGGCCGGCGGGTTGGACGCGTTCGACACCGTCCGGCTCGGCGGCCGGCGCCGCACCGAGCGCTGGTTGGAACACGCGGAACCGTCGCGCCCCAACGGTTCCGCGTGACCGGTTAGACCGGCTGACGCAGGCCGAACCGAGCACCCTGGTCGTCGGCGCACTCGGCGAACCTGCCGAAGTCCGGCTCCTCGGGGCTGATCCGGCCGACCGTTCCGCCGAGTTCAGCGACCGTGCGCGCGGCGGCTTCGATGTCCTCGACGGTGAAGTAGAGCATCACGCCGGGGTTCGGGTCGTCGCCGTGCAACCCCCCGCGCACGCCGCCGGTCTCGATCCAGCCCGCGTCGCCCTCGCCCATCGGATGGTGCGTCCAGCCGAAAAGCTTGCCGTAGAAGGCTTTCGCGCGTCCGGCGTCGGCGACGCCGATCTCGAAGTGGCTCGGCTGTCCTGGCATGTCGATCTCCTTTCAGGTGATCTCATGCCGGACGGTACGAGCACGCGGGGCGAGCCGTCTTGTACGAATGTCAGCCGATGCCGGCGCCGACCAGACCGTCCAGCCGCGAGCGCAGCCAGGCGCCGGGGGCGCACCCGGCGAAGGCGCGGAACTCGCGGGTGAAGTGCGCCTGGTCGTAGTAGCCGGAGGCCAGCGCGGTGTCCGCGAGCGGCCGGCCGGTGCTCATGGCGGTCACGGCGTGGTGGAAACGCACGAGCCCGGCAGCACCCTTCGGGGTCAGGCCGGTCTGGGCGCGAAACCGTTCGGCGAGCCGGCCGCGACTCCACCCGGTCTCGGTGACCAGTTCGCCGATCGGCACGGCGCCCGCGGTGCCGTCGATCCGGGCCAGCGCGTGGGCCACCTCCGCGTCGGGCTCCGGCCCGCCGGCCACCGCGGCGGCGAACACGTCGTCCAGGATGTCGAACCGTCGTGTCCAGCCGTCGGCGTCGGCGAGGCGTTCGGTCAGCTCGTCGCCGGCGCGGCCCCACAGCGCGTCCAGCGGCGCGATCCGCCCGGCCAACTCGCGAACCGGGCCGAACAGCCGGTACACGCCGAGCAGCGAGAGCCGGATCTCCACACAGTGCTGCCAGCCGTCGTGCCAGGTCAGCGCCGGACCGCGGGCCGGGCTGCCGAGAAACGCGGCGACCCGCGACGTGCCCTCGTCCACCGCTCCGGTGGCGATCAGCGGGCCGGCGAACTCGATCACCAGCACGGCGTCCGGCGCCGGGATCTCGCGCCGGGCGACCGCCCCGGTGGAGAACTCGTCGTACTCGCCGTAGCTGCGCACGACGTGTCGAAGATCGGCGCGCGGCTCACCCATCGCGGCCGACCACCGCGACGTGGGCGAGCCGCCGCGCCGCAGATCGACGAGCCTGGTCATGCACCCATTGTGCGCCGCCCGGGTGTCACTCGTTCGGCGAAGCGCCTTGATCGAGGTTGTCCCGCCCCGGCTCCACGCTCACCCTGGCGTACTTAAGCCCGCGAAAGTACGCCAGGGTGTGTCACGCAGCGTGGTGGTTAACCGGCTGGGGTTCAGCCGATATGGGAGGCGGTCCAGCAGTCGGGCGCGTCGGGCTGGCCACAGTTGGCCAGCGTGCGCAGTGGTCCGGCGAGTTGGCCCGCGCGCGGGTCGTTCGGCTTGTTGGTCTCCTGGTTCGGGTCGGTCGACATGTCGTAGTACTCCCGCTCCTTCTGCGCGTTCGCGTACTCGACGTACAGCTCGTGCGGCAGTCGAACGGCCTGGTAGGTCGGCGGGTTGGAGTTGCCGCCGGCACGCTGGGCGTCCGGATCGACCTCACCCGGCGCGTTCGGATTCGGCGTGACGTGCTCGATCAGCGCGGCGTTGCGCCAGTTCGGCGGCGTCTGCCCGTTGATCATGGGGAGCAGGCTGCGCCCGTCCCGCGAGTCGCGCAGCTCCGGCCGCACGCCGGCGATGTCCAGGAACGTGGCGAACAGGTCCACGTTCTGCACGATCTCGCCGCGCA
Organism: Herbihabitans rhizosphaerae; assembly: GCF_004216555.1. GTDB lineage: Bacteria > Actinomycetota > Actinomycetes > Mycobacteriales > Pseudonocardiaceae > Herbihabitans > Herbihabitans rhizosphaerae. The sequence goes on from NZ_SGWQ01000003.1 coordinate 240,023, forward strand.
CGCTCGTGCCGCCCTGCGCCGACTGCGGTCGCTTGACCAGCATCGGCACCCGCACGTCGTGGTCGTAGGCGGTGGTCTTGCCGCGCATCAACCGGTGCTGGCCGAGGTGGAACCCGTTGTCCGAGGTGAACACGAAGTAGGTGTTGTTCTTCTCCGCCTCGTTCAGCGAGGACAGCACCCTGGCCACCGCGTCGTCGATCGACTGGACCATGCGAATCCGGTTCCGGAAATCGTTGCGCAGCGCCTGTATCAGCTTCTCGTCGCCGGCCAGCGGCTCCCTGCGCACCCAGCTCGGCTTGTCGCTGGTGTCCTCGTCGAACGCGGGCAGCTTCGTCAAATCCTGAGCACGGCAGTCCGGCCCGCCGCAGTCGCCGTGCGGAAACTCGCCGCCGGGCCAGCGATCCTTGGGCCGGTCGCGAATCGCCGGCGGGAACAACGGCTCCTTGTCGTCCGGGTTCTTCACGCCGGAATGCGGCGAGAACGCGGCGACCTGGAGGAAGAACGGCCGGTCCGGCGCGTGCTGACGGGAACGCTCGATGAAGTTCACCGCGCGGTCACCGAGCAGATCGGTGAAGTACTTCCCGCCACCGTCGCCGATCTCCCTCTTGTTCTCCTCGCGAATGTACTGGGACACCTGGTATTGGAACTCGTTGTACGCGCCGCCGCTTCCGGCGTGCCATTCGTCCCAACCCTGGGGCACGTGATAATCGGCCGGCAGTGTGTACTCGTTGATGTATTTGCCCAGGTACCCGGTGCGGTACCGGGCGTCGTGCAGCGCGGCCGCGTAGGTGCGTCCCTCGTGCTTCTTGAACGCTTCGTAGCCGCCGTTGTCGGTGCCCTTGTTGGTGAGCACGCCGGTGTTGTGCGGGTGCTCGCCGGTGAACATCGAGGCGCGGGACGGGCAGCACAGGGAATTCGACACGAAGTAGTTGTCGAACCGCGCGCCGCCGTCCGCGAGGCTTTTCACGGTGTCCATGTACTGGAGCAGATCGGCCGACATGTCGTCGACCAGGAAGTACACGATGTTCGGTTTCTTCTCCGCCGGCGCCGGCTGTTGTGCCGCGGACGCCGCGGTGCACGCGCTCAGCGTGGCCACGGCCACCAGCACGCCGGCAAGCATTCGGATCCTATTTCGCATTTCCACACCCCTGTACGACGTTCGCCTGTCGTGAATTCGACTTCCGACGGTAGTGATCCGTGCCGCCGGCCGCCCTGAAGAACCGCTGAAGAATCACATGGTGGGACCGAATCGCGCCGCTATCCGGGTGTGTGCCAGATAATGGCCCGATGACCGAGGCGCGGGTACTGGTCGTTGAGGACGCGGAGGCGATCCGGCTGGCCGTGTCGTCCGCGCTGCGCCAGGAGGGCTACGAGGTCGCGCACGAGCCGGACGGCGAGCGGCTGGAGCAGCGGCTGGCCGAGTTCGGCCCGCACGCGGTGGTGCTGGACGTGATGCTGCCCGGCCGGAACGGGTTCGACCTGCTCGAGGTGATCCGCGCACACTCGGACGCCGGTGTGGTGATGCTGACCGCGCGGGACGGTGTGCGGGACCGGCTGCGCGGCCTGCGCGGCGGCGCGGACGACTACGTGATCAAGCCGTTCGACCTGGCCGAGCTGGTCGCCAGGGTGGGCGCGGTGCTGCGGCGGATGCACCGAACACCGCACACGATCCAGGTCGCCGATCTCGTGATCGACTGCGACGCCGGCTCGGTGCGCCGGGGCGAGGTCGAGCTGGACCTGACCGCGACCGAGCTGCGGCTGCTGTCACACCTGGCCACACACCGCGGCCGCGCGCTGTCCAAGACGCAGATCCTCACCAGCGTGTGGGGCTACGAGGATTACGACACGAACCTGGTGGAGGTGCACGTCAGCGCGCTGCGCCGCAAGCTCGAGGCGCACGGCCCGCGCCTGCTGCACACCGTCCGCGGCATCGGGTACGTGCTCCGGGAGAACACGCGGTGACCACGCCCCTTCGCACCCATTCGCTGCGCACGCGGCTCACCCTCGCCACGATCGTGGTAGCCGGTCTGGCCCTGCTCGGCGTCGTGGTGGTGGTCGACGCGGTGTACGGCCTGCAGGCGCGCAAACAGCTGTCCGAGCGGCTGACCGACCGGGCGAACTTCGCCGTGCAGCTGGACGGCCGCAACCAGGCGGCGGCGCAGATCGTGCGCCGGACCAGCGGCACCGGCATTCAGGTGAAGGTGGTGACCGCGGACGGTCGCAGGTTCGGCGTCGACGACCCGATCGAGACCGGCGAGGTGATGACCACCGACCGGCGGCTGCCCAAGAGCGGCGCGACGATCTCGCTGTACGCCGACACCACGACCATCGACGAGTCGCGCACGCTGCTGCGGCAGGTGCTCGGGCTGGTCGGTGGCGGCGCGCTGGCCCTGACCGCCGGCGGGCTGCTGCTGACCGTGCGCCGGTCGCTGCGACCACTGGACGCCATGACGAACCTGGCGTACTCGATCGCGCACGGCCGGCGCGGGCAGCGGCTGCGGCCGGAGCGCACGGACACCGAGCTGGGCCGGACCGCGTCCGCGCTGGACACGATGATCGACTCGCTGGAGGGCGCGGAGCGGCAGGCGCGCGACTCCGAGCAGCGGTCGCGGCAGTTCCTCGCCGACATCGCGCACGAGCTGCGCACGCCGATCGCCGGGGTGCAGGCCGCCGCACAGGCCGCGATCCAGGCGCCGGCCTCGCGGCAGGAGCAGGACCGGATGCACCTGCTGCTGGTGCGGGAGGCGAAGCGGGCCGGCCGGCTGGTCGAGGACCTGCTCGCGCTGGCCAAGATCGACGCCGGACTGGACCTGCACCGCGAGCCGGTCGACCTGCTGGCGCTGGCCGACGCCGAGGCCGATCGCGCGCGCCTGCTGTCCCCGGACCTGGTGATCGAGGTGACCGGAGAGCACCTTCACGCGGTGGCCGACGCCGAACGGCTGACCCAGGTGGTGGCGAACGTGCTGGACAACGCGCGCCGGCACACACCGGACGGCGGGCGCGTCTCGATCACCGTCCGCCGAGCACCTGGACAGGCGTTCGTGGAGGTCGCCGACACCGGCCCGGGTGTGCCGCCGTCGGCCCGCGAGGCGATCTTCGGCCGGCTCGTGCGGCACGACACCGGGCGGGACCGGAAGTCTGGCGGCTCGGGACTGGGCCTGGCCATCGCGCGCGGGATCGCCCGGGCGCACGGCGGCGACCTGGTGTGCGTCGAGCCGCCGCCCGGCGCGCACGGCGCGGTGTTCCGGCTGGTGCTGCCCGCACGCTGAGGACCGTTCGGAGGTTGTGCGCCACGCGCGGCGGGGACACGATTGCCGGCGGTGAGTCACCCATCCTCGGAGGTGGATCGCATGCGTGGACGTCATCCCTGGCTCGCGGCGGCGCTGGTCGTCGCGCTGGCACTGCTGGTCTCGGCATCGAACTGGGCGACTGCGGAGCGCACGCAGCCGCGATCCCCTGTGCCACAAGGAGATCGGGTCGTCCTGGCGATCCACGGCGGCGCCGGGACGGCGGTGCCGCCCGAGTTGGAGCAGGCCTACCGGCAGGCGTTGCGCGCCTCGCTGGAGGCCGGCTACCGCGTGATCAAGTCCGGCGGCAGTGGGCTGGACGCGACCGCCGCCGCGGTGCGCGTCATGGAGGACAGCGACCTGTTCAACGCGGGCAAGGGCGCGGTGATGAACACCGACACGGAGCACGAGCTGGACGCGTCGATCATGAGCGGGCGTGACCTGCGCGGCGCCGGCGTGACCGGGCTCAAGCACATCAGGAACCCGATCGACCTGGCCCGGCTGGTGATGGACAGGACCCCGCACGTGCTGATGGCCGGCGACGGCGCGGAGATGTTCGCCCGGCAGCAGGGTGTCACGACCGTGCCGCAGGACTACTTCTTCACCGAGCGCGCGTTCCGGAACCTGTTGCTGGCCAAGGAAAAGGACCCGGACCGGCAGAAGCTGCAGTTCGGCCCGATGGGCACGGTGGGCGCCGTCGCGCGGGACCGGGCCGGCGACCTGGCGGCGGCCACCTCGACCGGTGGGCTGACCAACAAGCTGGTCGGCCGGGTGGGTGACTCGCCCATCCTCGGCGCCGGCACCTACGCGAAGAACCGGACGGTGGCGGTCTCCGGGACGGGCAAGGGCGAGAGCTACATCCGCACCGCCGCCGCGCACGAGATCTCGGTGTTGATCGAGCACGCGCGGATGTCGGTGCGGAAGGCCGCGGAGACGGTGGTGCACGAGGAGGTGCCGGCGACCGGCGGGACCGGCGGCGTGATCGCGCTCGCGCCGGACGGCACACTCGCGGCGCCCTACTCGACCGACTCGATGATCTTCGCCTACGTGACCGAGGACGGCCGGTTCGTCATCCGTCCCAACGGCTGATCTGGACCGCGTCCCAACTGACACGCGCACGGTTGTGAGCGTGTCCAGAACCGTGTACAGCACTGTACATCTCGGTTACCGATGGGTAACTTGGCGGCATTCCGCAGTGATCCGCCTCACGACCCGAGGACGCCATGTACCGAAACGCCCTCCGCCTGCTGGCCGCGGCACTCGTCGCCACGCTGGCCCTCGTCACCGCGTCGATCGCGACCGCCAGCCCGAGCGCGTCCCCGGCTGCGGTCCCGACCGCCGCCGCCGGCGATCCGTTCTACCGCTACGACGGCGACGAGCCGCTGTCGTCGTTCGCGCCCGGCACGGTGCTGAAGACCCGGACACTCCAGTATCACGTGCTCGGCCTGCCCACCCCGGTACGCGCGATCCAGCTGCTGTATCGCACGACCGACGCCCAGGGCCGGCCGTCTGCCAACGTCACCTCGATCGTGCGCAGCCTCAACGGCGACGGCAGCAAAGCCCTGTCGTACCAGTCGTTCTACGACTCGCTGAATCCCGAGCACGGTCCGTCCCGGGCCATCGCCGGCGACGTCAGCCTCGGCGGCCTGATCGCCAACGCGGAGTCGCTCGTCCTCGTGCCGGCCCTGCTGCTCGGGTACAACGTGGTCATCTCCGACACCGAGGGCCAGACCGCGAACTTCGCGGCCGGACCGGAGTACGGCACCAACACCCTGGACTCGATCCGCGCGGCCACCAGGGCGCCGGAGACCGGCATGAACGCCGACACCAAGTTCGGCCTGATCGGCTACTCCGGTGGCGCGATCGCCACCGGCTGGGCGGCGGCACTCGCACCGAGCTACGCACCCGACGTCAACAAGAACCTGGTGGGCTTCACCGAGGGCGGAATGCTCGTCGCGCCCGCGCACAACCTCAAGTACGTCGGCGGCAGCGTCGCGTGGACCGGCGTCATCCCGATGGCGCTCATCGGTGCCGCGCGGGCCTACGACATCGACCTGAGGCCGTACGCGAACAGCTACGGCCTCGAGGTCCTGGACAAGCTGCGCAACGCCTCGATCGCCGACGCACTGGGCCGCTACCCGGGCCTGACCTGGCAGAAACTGGTGAAGCCGGAGTTCGCCGACCCCAATTCGGTGCCGCCGTTCCTGGCAGCGGTGAACAAGCTCAACATCGGTTCGGCGCCCACTCCGACGATCCCCGGCTTCATCGCCCAGGGCGGCAACGGCGCACTGGAGGGCACGTTCGCGAAGCTGGGTACCGGTGACGGCGTCATGGTGGCCGGCGACGTGCGCACACTCGCCCGGCAGTACTGCGCCACCGGCAACAAGTCGATCAAGTACGACCAGTACGACCTGCTCAGCCACGTCGGTGCGCCCGTGGCGTGGGCGCCGCTGGCGATCGCGTGGCTCAACGACCGCTTCGCGGGCAAGCCGGCACCGTCGGACTGTGGGCGGATCCCGCCCGGCAACTCGCTGGCCCCGGAGCAGCCACCCGCACGGTGATCAACGCGGCGGCCGCGATGGCGGTGACGGTGATCCCCGCTGTCGCGGGCCAGCCCACCCAGTCGACGGCCGCCGCGCCGAACGCCGTCCCGATGCTCCCGCCCACGAAGTAGACGATCATGTAGGCGCTGTTGAACCGTGCGGGAGCAGAAGGGTCGATCGCCAGCACGGTGCTCTGATTCGCGACCTGGGCGGCGAACAGCCCCGCGTCGAACAGTGCGAGACAGGCGAGCGTCACGGCGGTGTTCGGCAGGGCGAACGCGAGCACCGCCGTGGCCGCGGCGGCGAGCGCCAGACCCGCGAGGATCACCTTTCGGGCGCCGACGCGATCGGTCCACGTGCCGGAGATTCGCGTCGCGAGAATGCCGAGGAGTCCGGCGAACGCGTACAGACCGATGCGTTCCGCTGAATACGAATAGGGAGGTTGCGCGAGCGCGACCGCCAGGCCGGCCCACACGACGCAGAACGCGAAGAACCACGTCGCGCCACGAATCGCCGCCCAACGCAAAGCCGCGTATTCGGTAACCAGACCAGGAATCGACCGCACGGTGGCGAGATAGCCTCGATCCGCCCCGCCGTGCGTATTCGGAAGCACACGCAGCGAACTCACCCCGAGGCTGACACACGCCGCCGCGAACACCAGGAGCATGCCGCGCCAGCCGATCGCGTCGGTGAGCCAGCCGCCGGCGATCCGGCCGGCCAGGATCCCCGCCGAGATCCCGGCGGTCACGATCCCCAGCGTCGTCGCCCGCCGGTGCGGACGCGCGAGCCGGCCGGCCACCGAGCTCAGACCGGCGCCGACCGACGAACAGGCGCCGATCACACCGGTCATCGGAGCCAGCGCCCACACGCTGCCGACAGCGGCACTGAGGGCCAGAGCGGCCGCCAGAACGCCGAACTGGGCGGACAACACGCGTCTCGGCGAAAAGCGGTCGACCAGAGGAACGAGGAGAACGAGCCCGAACATGTATCCGACCGGACCACACGCGAGCGCCACCCCGACCGCGGCATAGGACGAGGTGAGCGAACCGGCCACAGCAGCGGTCGCCGGCTGGAGTGGATAAACCGTCGCCGTCCCGAGCGCCGCGGAAAGCGACATGAACCAGACGACACGATTCTCCAATTGACCGGTTTCGCTAACCGGGACAAGTTCATTCCGCACACGCCAACCCTAGAAAGCGGACAGGCCGCCGCGCTGGCGAAATACCGCCATTAATGTCGCGCTCCGTCAGTCCACGACGGCGGCGACCGCCTCGATCTCCACGAGCTGGTCGGCGTAACCCAGCACGGTCACGCCGATCAGCGTGCTCGGCACGTCGTGCTCGCCGAACGCGTCGCGAACGACCTCCCACGCCGCCACGAGGTCGCGCTGCGACGTCGAGGCCACCAGCACGCGCGTGCTGATCACGTCCTCGATCCGCGCGCCCGCGTCGGCGAGCGCGGTACGCAGGTTCGCCACGCACCGAGCGGCCTGCTCGGCGTGGTCGCCGACCCCGACGGTGGCGCCGTTCTCGTCCAGCGGGCAGGAGCCGGCCAGGAAGATCAGCCGCGCCTCGGCGGGTGCGGTGGCCGCGTAGGCGTACTCGGCGACGTCGGACAGGGTGGCCGACCGGATCAGGGTGACGTTCTTCGCCATCGAAGTTCCTTTCGGGTTCGGGATTCACCACCACGCTAGCCGCGGACCATTTGTCACCGCGGTGACACGTTTCGCGCCACTCAGTGATCGAGGCGTTCCCGCGGGTGCGACCGGCTGCCATGCTCGGCCGCGGGAGGAGCTGCCATGAACGTGGGATCGACGGTGGAGCACTTCGACAGTCGTCTGCGGGTGCCCGAGCCGCCGGGCAAGGCACTGCATCAGGCCGTGCGCGACGGCCTGTTCGCGCCACTCGTGCTGGTGTGCGGGGCCGGGTTCCTCGCGCTGTACATCCTCAGCACCGCCACGGACGTCTGGTTCGCGTGGACGGTGACGAGCCCGCTGACGGCCGCCACGGTGGGAGCCGGTTTCGGCGCCGCCTGGGTGTTGTTCGTGCTGGCCATGCTGGAGCCCGGCTGGGCCAACGCCAGGCTCGCCGCCGGCGTCCCACTCGTACTGGCCGCCGGCACCCTGCTCACCGTCAACCTGACCGACGCGGAGCTGAACCCGTCCGGCGACGTGGACATCTTCGGGACCTCGTTCAGCGTGCCGGTCGCGGACCTGTGGCTGATCGGTCTCGGCTGGGCGCCGCTGCTGCTCACCGTGCTGACGGTGCCCGCCCAGCTCAACCGCCGGCCCGACAACGACGGTGACAGCCGCGTGCGCACCGCGCCGATGCCGGCCTGGGCACGGGTGATCGCCGGCCTTGAGGGGCTCGGGCTGGTCGGGCTCGGGGCGGTGCTCTTCGCCCGCCCCGAGGTGTCCTGGTGGCCGTGGCGGGTGAGCGTGCTCGACCTGCGCGAGCTGTGCGTGCTGATGATCACCGTGGGCCTGCTGCTCCTGCACGCCACGGTCGGCGGTGACCTGCGGCGCGCGGCGATCGGCATGGCCGCGCTGGTCTCGTTCGGGGTGCTCGCGCTGATCGGCGTACTGCGCTACTCCGACGAACTGCGCTGGGAATCGCCGTCGGCGTGGATCTTCGTCGCGGCCGTGGGGGTGCTGCTCGGCACCGGCGCGATCGGTCTGCTGCTACTCGGCCTGCTGCGGGTGGTGCTGCCGGTACTGACCACGGTGACCGGTGCCGATCCCAAGGTCCCGCCGTCGACCAAGCGCCTGCGGGAGCTCGGTCTCGGCGCCCGCTCGAAGATCACACCGCACGCCGACGACGGCTTCTTCGGCCCGGACTCGGTGACCTGGAAGGTGTGGACCTACCCGTCCTCGCTCACCGTGGGGTTCCAGCGCGCGGTCGTCGTGGAGGAACTCGATCCGGCGCTGGTGGCCTCCGTCGACGCGACTGGGGCGATCCGCAACCGCCCGCGCGCCCGCTACGACCGGACGCTGCGGTACTTCGCGATGGTGGCCTTCGCCGGCACCCGCGACACGATGAAGGCCGCCGACGTGCTGGTGAAGGTCCACTCCGTGGGCATCGGCATCGAGCCGGGCAGCGGAAAGCCCTACGACGCCAACGATCCCCAGTCACAGCTCTGGATCCACCTGACCGCCTGGCACTCGATCCTGTACGCCTACGAGAAGTACGGCCCGGGCAGGCTCAGCCCGGAGGAGGAGGCGCGCTACTGGGCCGACTGCGCCGCCGCGGCCGAACTCCAGACCTGCGATCCCGCCGACGTTCCCCGCGACCGCGACGGCGTCCGCGCGTACTTCGAGCGGATGCGCCCCGAGTTGGTCGGCTCGCCGGTCGCCCGGTCCACCATGAACCACCTGCTGCACGCCGAGGTGATGCTGCCGCCGATGCCGCCGGTGTACTGGCTGGGGACGCTGATCGCCACCACCGCCCAGCGCATCGCCACCGTCGCGTCCATGCCGCACTGGATGCGCGAGATGTCGGGCATCCGGCAGAGCCGCCTGCTGGACGTGCTGATCGTGCCGGTGATGCGCGTGTCGTTCCGGCTGGCCCGGATCAGCCGCTGGTTCCAACTGGGCGCGCTGCACCTGCTGTCGCCCACGACCACGTCGGTCGTCGCGCCGATCCTGTTCCGCGTTCCGCCCACCACGTCCGAGACGCTGACCCCCGCGCAGGCCCGCGAGCGCTACGGCTACCCCAAACCGGCGGAGGCGCACCTGGAACTGCGGGCCCGGCAACACCAGCGCGTGTTCACCGACCGCCAGCAGCCCAGCGAGGTCGGCCTGGTCGAGTCCGAGGACATCCTGGGTACTCGCACCCAGTGACCAGGCCGCGTCTGACAAACCCATGGTCGCGGTCTTCGCGCCGAGGTTCATCAGACACGACCTAGACGCCGGCGCGGTGCCGCGGCCACAAGTGTCCCTTGTAGACGGTCCACTCAGCGCCGTCACGCGGGCGGGAGGACCAGGGGCAGGCCGAAGGCGGGGAAGAAGGCGCGGTCCTCCACCATCTCCATGCGGTGAATGCCGGTCCGTGCGACGGTGAGGAAGTCTATGGCGTAGGCCCGGTACACGTCGTCACCGTTCGCGCGGTACACGCCAAATCCGCGGTGGCCGTTCACGGTGATCGGCAGCTTGCGACTGTCCCCGAATCCTGGACAGTGGACCAGGAGGTCCAGCAGCGCATCACGCCCGCTGACAATACCGGCGGGCAGCCGGGCCGCCGCGTCCTTGGTCAGCAGGCGCTTCAGCGCGGCGATGTCTCCGGTCTCGAACGCCGAGGCGTACTCGTCCAGCAACGCGCTGTGCGGCGCGTCGCCGCCGCCCTTGCCCGCAGGCGCAGGCCGCTCCCGCGTCAGCAATGTCCTGCCGCGCCGCACCGTGCTGTGCACCGCGGCGTCCGTGGTGCCCAACAGATCCGCGACCTCGATGGCCGGCATGCCGAGGACGTCCCGCAAGATCAACACAGACCGCTGCCGCGGGGTGAGGCGCCGCCAGGCGTGCGCGAGGGCGTCACGGCTGTGCTCGCGCGAGCTGATGATCTCGGCCGGGTCGGTGACCTCATCGGGGGCGAGCCGACCGGCCTCGAACGGTGACGGCCACGCGTTGGGGCCGTCACCCTCGTCAGGCCTGCTGTCCGCGAACCCGGACGGCACAGGCAACCGCCGCCCGCGCTCCAACGCGGTGCGGCACACGTTGGTGGCGATCCGGTACAGCCAGGTGCGCAACGACGACTTGCCCTCGAAGCCCGCGTAGGACTGCCACGCACGCAAGTACGTCTCCTGCAACTGGTCCTCCGCGTCGTCGAGGGATCCGAGCATGCGGCGGCAGTGCGCGAGAAGCTCGCGGTGGAATGGTTGGACCATCCGCGCGAATTCGTGATGATCGATCCGCATGCGGTCCGCCTGGGACTCCATGTCACTCCCTCGATCGACTGTGCTGTCGGTCACTCGCGACGAATCAACGACGCCGATCTGGTCTGCATTCCCATGTCACACACAACGAACCACTCCGAGGCGGCCGATGCCGCCACGCCCTCGCCCCGTCGTTGGCGCGCGCTCGCCCTGCTCTGCATCGCCTACTTCATGATCATCATTGACTCGCAGATCGTCGTGCTCGCGCTCCCGACCATCGGCGCCGAGTTCCACCTCGGCAGCGGCGGATCCTCCTGGGTGATGAGCGCATACCTGCTCGCCTTCGGCGGGCTACTGCTTCTCGGTGGCCGCACCGCGGACCTACTGGGTGGCCGTCGCATGTTCCTTGTCGGCACCGGCCTGTTCCTGTTGGCCTCGATCGCCTGCGGAATCGCCTGGACCGGACCGATCCTCATCGCCGCGCGGGTGATCCAGGGCGCGGCGGCGGCGATCATGGCACCGACCGCGATGGCGGTTCTGATGGCGACGTTCGCCGAAGGGCCGGAACGCAACCGCGCGATCGGGATCTGGACCGGCATGGGCGCGTTCGGCGCCACCGCGGCGCTGCTGGTCGGCGGAACGATCACCGAGGGCCTCGGCTGGGAGTGGATCTTCTTCATCAACGCTCCACTCGCCGGCCTCGTCTTGGTGGCCGGCCCTCGACTGTTGCCCGAGACCGCTGTCGGAGCCGGACCGAGGTCGCTCGACCTGCCCGGCGCGATAACGGTCACCGGCTTTCTCGTGCTGCTCGTGTTGGCTGTGGTGAGCGCGCCGTCCGCCGGCTGGGGCTCGGCGCGGACGCTGGGCCTGCTCGCGGCGGCGATCGTCCTGCTGGCGCTGTTCGTGGTGGCCGAGCGCCGAGCGAAGGCACCACTCGTGCCGCTGTCGACCTTGCGCAACGGCCAGTTGATCGGCGGCAACCTGATGACGCTGTTCGTCTGCATGTCGCTGTACGGCGGCGCCTATTTCATGTCGGTCTATGCCCAGGAGGTGCTTGGGTTCTCCCCGACTCTCTTCGGTCTCAGCACCGCGGTGTACGCCGTGATGTCCATCGCCGGGTCCAACCTGGCGGGTGCCCTGACCACCCGATTCGGCTATCAGAAGGTGGCCGTCGGCGGCGCGGTGCCGCTCACCGTCGGCCTGTTCCTCCTGTCCCGAGTACCGGTCGGCGGCGACTACTGGACCGACCTGCTGCCCGGCATGATCGTGTTCGGGTTCGGGATCGGCACGACCGTTGTGGCGAGTGCGATCGCCGCGCTGTCCAACGCCAAGCCCGACGAGTCCGGCCTGGCCTCCGGGATAAACAACTCCGTGTTCCAGATCGGCGCGGCACTGGGCATCGCCCTGTGCACCACGGTTTCGATCGCTGCCACCGACACCGGCGCTCCTGACCGGCGAGCCGGCCTGAACGAGGGCGTGCAGGCCGCGTTCGGCGCCGCCGCCGTCCTCGCGGCCGGCTGCCTCGTGGTGGCCATCGCCCTCACGGTGCGACAGGCGAGAGTGCGCGCGGGCACGAAGGCTTCAGACGCCGGTGCGCTGCCAGCGGTTGACCCGGTAGATCTCCCTGGCCCGGCGAGCGGCCGCGGTGAAAACCAAGGGGCGCAACGCTTTCGTGCGTGACGCGCCCAGCCGCTGGCGCAGCCGCAGCGTGCGCCATTCCGGCAGCCGAGCCGCGTCCGGATACGAGCCGAACGCGAAGTCCACCAGCTCGTCCACCGGATCGACGTCCGCACGTCCCTTGTCGTAGGCCCGCCCGGCCCGCCGGAGCGCGTCCTTGGCGAGCACTCGCCGCACCCGCAGGTCCAGCATCGGCGCGTCCGGCAGCATGCCGTCGGCCCGCGCCAGCAGCGCCTCGTAGGCGGCCAGGCGCTGGCGCAGCGAGCGCACTCCGGCGGCCGGGAAGTCCTTGTCGGTCATGCTCGATCCGTGCACCCGGTAGTACGCCTGGTCCACCCCGCGCAGGTAGCCGACGTCGGCGTGCAGCGCCATCCGCATCCACAGTTCGATGTCACCGGTGTAGGGCAACTCCGGGTCGTAGCCGCCGACCTGATGGTGCAGCGACGTGCGCACCACGACCTCGGGTGAGGTGATGCAGCCGTCGCCCATCATGAACCGCCGCCGCAGCCACGAGTGTCCTTTGTAGACAGTCGTCCCGGTGACCATGGTGCGCGCGGTGGGCAGCGGCTCCGAGCCGTCCCAGTGCACCGGCCGGCCGTAGACGAACCCGACCTCCGGGTGCGCGTCCAGCAGCGCGACCGCCCGGCCGAGGGCGCCGGGGGTCAGCGCGTCGTCCGCGGACAGCAGCACGCAGTAGTCGCCGCCGGCCCAGTCGAGCAGGCCCTCGTTGTAGGTGGCGATGTGGCCCTTGTTCACCCGGTGCTCGATCACCGACACCCGGCTGTCCGCCGAGGCCAGGGACCGGGCCACGTCCGCGCTCCCGTCGCCGGACGCGTCGTCGATCACCAGCACCCGCACGTCCACGCCCGGCTGGTCCAGCACGCTGCGCACCGCGGTCGGAAGCACGGAACCGTAGCGGTAGCACGGAATCACCACGTCCACAGTGGACACTGATCCCCCTCGGGTCAGTTGAACACGATGTCGACCCAGTAGTTGGCCGCGTTGTAGGTGTCGGTCGGGAATGCGCCGCCGTTTCCGTAGCGGTACACGCCGTTTCCGGCGATTTCGGTGCTCGCGGGCGCGGTCAGCGGCCCATTCGTCCGATCGGCGGTGAAGTAGCCACCCGTATGGCCGTATCGCCCGGCGCCAGTGTGATACGAGACCACATACGTCGTACCGGATGTCACCGCCACGGGTGATGCGAACGTCAGGGTCTGCCAGCCGCTGGCCGACTCGCCGGTGAACGTGCCGGTGGCCAGCAACTGCCCGGCCGGCGACCACAGCGAGCCGGTGTGCGTCCCGGTGTCACCCTCGGTCTGGTAGAACCGCACCCCGGACACCGTGCCGTCCCGCGACGGGCGCACCCGCATGCCCAGCTCCACCGGCGAGTCGACGGCGGACGCGGCCGGCACGTCGGTCGGCCGGAACAGCGAGCACGGACACGCGCCGAGCGCACCGGTGGTGAACGTCCACACGTGTGCTGCTGCCATCACGTTGCCCTGCAGGTCGTTGCCCCGCACGGACGCGGTGATCTGCGTGGACGCCGGCAGCGACGAGTTCGACACGAAGATCGCGCTCCGCCCGTCCGGCGCCACCTGCGTGCTGCCCGCGATGCCGGATCCGTTGCCGCTCAACGAGAACTGCACGGTGCCCGGATCGACCGGCTCGGAGAAGTACGCGGTGACACCGGTGCCGACGGACACGTTGTTGGCGCCGGCCGGCGGCTCGGTCGAGGTGACCGTCGGCGGCGTGTTGTCCGCGCCGGCCGTGTTCACCACGACGTCGACCCAGTAGTTGTTCGAGTTGTGCGTGCTGGACGGGAAGCCGCCGCCGTACACGTACACGCCCTGACCACCGGCGGCCGGCGAACTCGGCGCGGTGACCACGCCTCGGCCGGCGCCCGTGGTGGCGAAGTACGCGGCGTCGACGGAGTAGTGCCCGTTCGGCGCACGGTAGGACACCAGGTAGGTGCGCCCGCCCTGGATCTGTACCGGCGTGGCGAAGGTCAGCGTCTGCCAGCCGCTCGCCGTCTCGCCGGTGAACGTGCCGGTGGCCAGCCGCTGGCCGGTCGCCGTCCACAGCGAGCCGGTGTGCGTGCCGGTGTTCGCCGAGGACTTGTAGAACCGCACCCCGGTGACCGTCGCGTTGACCGACGCGGAGAACTTCACGCCGAGTTCCACGTCGTTCGGATCGGGAACGTCTTCTACCAGAGGATTCGCGCCGCGGAAGATCGTGCACGGGCACGGTGTCATCGCGGTTCCGGTGGTGAAGCTCCAGGTCAGCGGCGCGGCCAGCGGGTTGCCGAACCCGTCGGTGGCGTGCACCGTCGCGGTGTAGGACGTGTTGGGCGCCAACAGGTTCGTCGGCGCGAAGGTCGCCACGTTGTCGTCGGTGCGCACCACTCCGGGCACGGTCGTGCTCCCCTGCCGCAGCGCGAACTGCACGCTCGCTGGGTCGACACCCTCGTTGAACGTGGTGGTGACGTTGCCGTCCAGATAGGCACCGGTCGCGCCGGACGCGGGTGAGACCGAGCTGATCGTCGGCGGCGTGTTGTCCGCCGTGTCGGTCGTGATCACCACGTCGACCCAGTAGTTGCCGCCGTTGTGCGAGCTGTCCGGGAAGCCAAGCCCGTAACGGAAAACACCGTTGCCACCGGTGACAGCGCCCGTGGCCGGCGCGGTGAGTGGCACAATTCCCGCACCCTTGCTATTAAAATAGCCAGGATCCACCGAGTAGTGACCGCTTGTCGTCGTGTAGGACACGATGTAGGTCTGACCAGCACGAATCTGGATCGGTGTGGCGAGATTCAGCGTTTGCCAACCGCTTGCCGACTCGCCGCTGAACGTGCCGGTGGCCAGCCGCTGCCCGCTGGTCGTCCACAGCGATCCGGTGTGCGTGCCGGTGTTCGCCGAGGACTTGTAGAACCGCACGCCGGTCACGGTGGCGTTCACCGAGGTGGAGAACTTGGTGCCCAACTCCACCGCCGAGGTGTCCAGTGCGTCCACAATGGACGGTGTGGCGTTGCCGAACAGGGTGCACGGGCACTGCTGCGCGCCGACGGTGAGGTTCACCGTGCGCACCGCGCCCAGGTTCGCGCTGTCGTCGGACGCGCGCACCCGGATCGTGGTCGGCCCGAGCACGCTGGGCGTCCACGGGTAGGTCCAGGTGTCGGTGCCGGTGGCCCGCCGCCAGGTAGCGCCGTTGTCCACGGACACCTCGACGGCGCCGATCCGCCCGCCGCCGGCGTCGGTCGCGGTGCCGGTGATCGTGCGCGGCGTCCCGGCCGGCACGGTCGACCCGGCCGCCGGGGAGCCGACGTTCACGGTCGGGCCGGTGGTGTCGGTGGCCCCGGTCGCCGGCTGGATGCCGGGCATCAGCGTGCGCGGCTGGGATCCCATGTCCGCCAACAGGTTCACGGTCGCCTGCTGCATGATCGAACTGGTCGGCGCGTTGGGCGGTGCGCCGTACGGGTAGATGTGGTCGCCGTCCAGGCCCCACGCCCACTGCACGGTGCCGGAGCCGAACACCAGCGAACGGCTCTGCTGATCGCGGTACAGCGTCATCTTGTGCGTGGCCGGCCCGGAGCCGTACACGTTGCCGTGGTCCCGCAGCAGTTGCTCCGGCCCGACGGTCACGGTCGTCTCCGACAGCGGGACGGCGCCCGCCGGCCGGTGGCCGTTGTCCGGATCGACGTCCCACTCGTAGCCCAGCGTGCCGACCGGCAGCGTGGTCGTGGTGGTCGCGGTGGCGATGGATGTGTTGCGCCAGAAGCGATTGCGGCCGTACTGGGCCGGCACCTGGATGGCGTCCGCCCGATAGCCGTTGATCATGAACAGTTGCCCGGTGAGCGCGTTCTCCGGGCGTCCGCCGTCCGACGGCGGCGAGGCCGTCGGGTCGCGCCAGGTGCCGGTCCACTCCGGATGCGGGTCGATCTTCGCGTTGACCTTGGTCTCCTTGTAGCTGACCAGGGTGCGGTGCGCCGCGTTGCCGGCGGTGATCGCGTTCTCGAACCGGGTCTTCCAGAACATCTCGTTGCCGGACAGGAACATCAGGTGCACGCCGGCCGCGCGGGCCTGCTCGATCGCGGTGCGCTGCGTGCCGGTCACGTACTCGTCGTGCCCGGAGGAGATGTACACCTTGTGGTTCAACAACAATCCGGGATTGCGGTTGATGTCCACACTGGTCAGATAGCTGACGTCGTACCCGTTGCGCTCCATGAACCTGATCAGCGGGTACTCGGCGTTGAGGTAGCTCGCGGTGCCGCTCTGCCGGTGCGGGCGGTTGTAGCTGACCTTGTACGCGCGCCCGTCCGAGGAACCCGGCCAGCCGCCGCCGTACAGCGAGTACTCGTTGATCCCCGGGCGGTCGCCGTACATGTTGTACGCCTGCCAGGTCTGGTCGGAGGTCTGGATGACGATCTCGGAGTGCGAGGCGTCCGAGCGCACCACGAACGGATACTGGCTCGCGCCCGCGCCGTCGTTGCGGATGAAGTTGGCCACGTAGAAGCCGGGCACCGCCGTGGTCGGAAGCTGCCAACTCGTTGACACGGCCCAGTTTCCGCAGTCCACGAGTCCGACGTTGGACTGGTAGGCGCACTGTGGCTGGTTCTGCGGCAGGTTCACGCTTGGCAGCAGCGTGGTGATCTGGCGCGCGCCGGCGCCGCCGTAGTAGCCGATCCGCAGGATGTCGACCTCGTAGTCGGTACTCGGCGTCTTGATCTTGAAGTCGAGCCGCTCGCCGGGTTGCACGCTGGCCTGTGTCGCGAATCCCTCGATGTCGCCGTAGTAGCTCTCCACGAACCAGCTGTCCCGCGGCGTGCCGGGTTTCGAGTTCTCGCAGACGATCGGGTTGGTCGGCGCGTCACACGGGCCGGCCGCGGCGAGCATCAGCCGCGCGCCGGTGCTTGCGGAGGGGATCAGACACAGCGACAACGCACACAGCACCGCGGCCGCGACGCCCAGGCTTCGTCCTGGGAGCTTCATTTTCGCCTCCACGCTACGTACACGAACCAGGTTGTCTGCCCGATCGTCCGATGTGGACCCGCCGTTACTTTTGTTGAGTGACAACGGATTCGCGCTTGCGCAGGCCACGTTCCAACGGTGACTCCACGTAACGCAGCAGGCACGCCGGACAGCGCAGATCGCCGTCCAGCCGCTCCCCGCACTCGCACACCCAGCCCTTCGGACGCGCCGGATTGCCCGCCACGAACGCGTGCGGCGGCACGTCGGCGGTGATCACCGAGCCGGCCGCCGCGAACGCGTACCGTCCGATGTGGACACCGCACACCACGACCACACCGGCGCCGAGCGAGGCGCCCCGGTCCACCGTGGTGGACACCAACTCCGCGGCACTCTTGCGAATCGCCGCCCGCGGCCGCAAGTCGTTGGTGAACAACACGTTCGGCCCGAGGAACACCTCGTCGCCGCAGTGCACGCCGGCGAACACCAGCGTGCCGTTCTTCACCGTCACCCGATCGCCGAGCACCGCACCGCCCTCGACGAACGCGCCGTCGCAGATGTTGCAGTCACGACCGACCCGCGCACCGGGCAGCACGTGCGCGAACGCCCACACCCGGGTACCCGAGCCGACCATGTCGCTCTCGCACAAACCCTTGGGGTGCACGAAAACCCCAGTACTCACGGTCATCACCGAATCGCCTCCGCCACCGCGTCGACCACCCGCTCCTGTTGCGACACGGTGATCTCCGGGAACAGCGGCAGCGACAGGATCTCGCCGGCCAGTCGTTCGGCTATCGGGAAATCACCGTCCCGGTGCTCGAGATGTGCGAAAGCCCCGGTCAGGTGCACCGGCGTCGGATAGTGGATGCCGGCACCGATTCCCTTGGCGTGCAACGACTCCAGCACCCGGTCCCGCTCGGCGACCCGCACCACGTACAGGTGCCACACCGGCTCGTTGCCCGGCAGCACCACCGGCGTGATCACCTCGTCGTACGACGCGAGCAGCGCGTCGTACCGCTTGGCGGCCAGCCGGCGCGCGTCGTTCCACTCCTCCAGCAGGCGCAGCTTCGCCGACAGCACCACGGCCTGCAGGGTGTCCAGCCGCGAGTTCATACCGGCGACGGCGTGCTCGTACTTGCGCGGCGAACCGTGCTCGCGCAGCAGCCGCACCGCGTCGGCCAGGCGCGTCGAGGACGTCGTCACCGCGCCGGCGTCCCCGTACGCGCCGAGGTTCTTGCCGGGGTAGAAGCTGGTCGCGGCGATGTCGCCGAGTGCTCCGGCCGGCAGGCCGTACCGGCGCGCGCCCTGCGCCTGTGCCGCGTCCTCCACGATCGAGACCCCGGCCGGCAGCACCGCGTACAACTGCTCGATCGGCACGGTCTGCCCGTACAGGTGCACGGGCAGCACGGCCCGGGTTCGCGGAGTGATCGCCGCGGCGGTGGCGTCCACGTCGATCAGCGCGGTGTCCGGATCGCAGTCCACGAGCACCGGGACCGCACCGGTCCGGGCGACCGCCTCCGCCGTGGCGATGAACGTGTTGGCCGGCAGCACGCACTCGTCGCCGGGCCGGATGTCAAGCGCGCGAAGGGAAAGCTCGACCGCGTCGGTGCCGTTGGCCACCCCGACGCAGTGCCGCACCCCACTGAACGCGGCGTAGGCCTCCTCGAACTCGGCCACCTGCGGACCGGAGATGAACGCGGTGCGCTCCAGTACCTCGGCCCACCCGGCCGCCACCTCGTCGGCGATCCGCACGTGCTGCGCGGCGAGATCCACCAGCGGCACCGGCGTACTCACGATCTCGGTCACGACGCCTCCTGTCTGACCTGACGACCGGCCAGCCGGCGGGCCGGAACGCCGGCCCAGATCTGGCCGGCGGGAACGTCCTGGAGCACGACCGCGCCCATGCCGATCACCGCGCCCGGTCCGACCGAGAGCCCTTCGCGGATCAGCGCGCCCGCGCCCACGTAGGCCGCCGTGCCGAGCCGCACGCCGCTGGCCAGCGCCGCCCGTCCGGCCAGCGTGACGAAGTCGCCGACCTGGTCGTCGTGCGTGATCAGCACGTGCGGCATGGCCAGCACGTGCGCACCGAGGGTCTGCCGTGCGGTGATCACCGCGCCGGCCAGCAGCACCGTGCCCTCGCCGAGTCGCACGCCGTCGGCCACCGACGCCGCCGGATGCACGATCGTGGCGTACCGGCTCGGCGGCAGACCGAGCCGCCGCACCACGCGCAGCCGGCCGTCCGGACGGACCGGACTGGCCACGCACACCACGACGGCGGCACCGTCGTGCTCGTGCGCCAGCTCGCTCGCCCCGAGCACCGGCACACCGTCCACTGTGGACCCGTGTCGCGCCGGATCGTCGTCGAGACAGCCGATCGGCCGCCACACGTCGCCGAGCGCCCGGACCGCGGCGAGCACCTCGCGCGCCAGGCCACCCGCGCCGACGAGCAGCAGGTCTCTCATGGCGAACCGCTCACGGCCGCGGTGAGCGCGGCGACCACCTCGTCCTGCTCGGCCTCGGTCAGCCCGACGAACATCGGCAGCAGCACATGCTCCGCCGCGGCCCGCGCCGACTGGGGCAGATCCGGGGGCAGGTCCGGAGTGGACAGATCGGCGTACGCCGGTTCGAGGTGGCACGCGATGATCCGCCTCGTCGCCACTCCGCGTGCGGCCATCGCGTTCATCACCTCCATTTGGGATACTCCGCGCAGCCGCACGGCGTAGGACTGGTAAACGTGCCGGTAGCCGGCCGGTTCGTACGGCGTGCCAACGGTTTCCAGGCCGGAGAGCAGCTCGTCGTACCGCGCGGCCAGCGCACGGCGACGCGCCACGACATGGTCCAGCTTGCCCATCTGCACGACGCCGACCGCCGCCTGGATGTCGGTCAGCTTGTAGTTGAACCCGACCTCGGCGTACCGCTCGGCGATCACCGCCGTGGAGGTGTGTCGCGCCAGGGTGGACACCGACGCGGCGTGCGCCCGCAGCGCGCGCAGCTTCTCGGCGACCTCGGCGTCATCGGTGGTGATCACGCCGCCCTCACCGGTGGTGAGGATCTTGCGCGCGTCGAAGCTGAAACACGTCACGTCGCTGATCGCGCCCAGCAGCACGCCGTCGATCGTGGCGCCGAGCGACGGTGCCGCGTCCTCGATCAGGTGAAGCCCGTGCCGATCGGCGATCTTGCGCAACGCCGGCAGATCGGCGGCCAGGCCGATCTGGCTGGCCGGCATGATCGCCTTCGTCCGCTCGGTGATCAGCTGCTCGACGTGCACCGGGTCCACGTTGTAGGTCAGCGGATCGATGTCGGCGAACACCGGCGCCGCACCGGTGTACCTGATCGCGTTCGGGGTCGCGATGAAGGTGAACGACGGGCAGATCACCTCGTCGCCGGGCCCGATGCCCACCGCGAGCAGGGAGAGGTGCAACGCGGTGGTGCAGCTGTTCACACTCACGCCGTGCGCGGCACCCACCCGCTCGGCGACCAGCTTCTCGAACTCGGCGGCGCGCGGGCCGACCGACAGCCACCCGGACCGGACCGCCTCGGCGGCGGCGTCGGCCTCCTCTTCCCCGACGAAGAGCCTGGTGATCGGGATCATGCCGTCTCCTTCAACTCGGCGCGCCACCAGTCGACGAGCCGGGAAAGCCCTTCGTGCAAGGAAACCTTCGCCTCGAAGCCGAGCACGTCGCGCGCCTTGCTGGTATCGGAGAGCCGGCGCGGCACGGCGTTGACCTTGCGCTCCGGGCCGTGCTCCGGCCGCAGGTCCGAGCCCATCACGTCGAGCAGCGCGCCGGCGAGTTGGGCGAGGCTGGTCTCGGTGCCGGACGCGACGTTGAACACCTCGCCGGTCACGTCACCGATCGCCGCGAGCAGGTTGGCGCGCGCGATGTCCTCGATGTAGACGAAGTCCATTGTGGACGTTCCGTCGCCGAGGATCAGCGGCGGCTGGCCGGCGGCGATCCGCTCCATCCAGCGCACCAGCACCTCGGTGTAGACGCCGTGCACGTCCATCCTCGGGCCGTACACGTTGAAGTACCGCAGCGCGACATAGTCCAGCCCGTGCATCTCGTGGAAGCTGCGCAGCAGCCCCTCGTTGAACACCTTGGCCGCGCCGTAGATCGTGCGGTTGCCGTACGGGTGGTGCTTCTCGGTGGTGGGGAAGGATTCCGCGAGCCCGTACACCGACGCGGAGGACGCCGCCACCACCTTGCGCACCCGCGCCGCGACGGCCGCCTCCAGCACGTTGAACGTCCCGGTGGCCAGCACGTCCAGCGCCAGCCGGGGCTCCTCGGCGCACTGTGTTATCCGGATCGCGGCCTGGTGGAACAGCACGTCGATGCCGTCCATCGCGGCGGCCACCGTCGCGGTGTCCCGGATGTCGCCCTCGATCAGCCGGAGCTTGCCGGACGCGCGCACCGCGGCGAGGTTGTCCACCCGGCCGCGCACCAGGTTGTCCAGCACGACGATCTCGCCGACGTCCTCGGCCAGCAGCTGGTCGGCGATCGTCGAGCCGACCAGGCCGGCGCCGCCGGTGATCAACACACGCGCGTCGGACAGGTTCACGCGAGCCCTCCTCTGCTGAACGCCGGGTCGTTCAGGTACTCGGCGAGCGACGGGTTGTGACTGTCCTTTTCGGACAGAACGGGGTCACTGATCGGCCACGGAACCGCGATGTCCGGGTCGTCCCAGGCCAGCGCCCGCTCGGCGGAGGACTGGTGGAAGTTCGTGCACTTGTACTGGACTTCGGCCCAGTCGGACAGCACCGCGAACCCGTGCGCGAACTCCGGCCCCATCAGCAACTGCTTGCGGTTGTCCGCGGTCAGCTCCTCCGCGTACCACAGGCCGAAGGTCTCCGAGCCGACCCGGAGATCCACCACGACGTCCCACACCGCGCCGACCGTGCACCGCACGAGCCGGTACTGCGGCGCGGTCTCGTCCTGGAAGTGGAACCCGCGGATCACGTCCGCGCGCGACCGGGAATGGTTGTCCTGCACGAAATCCAGCGACAGGCCGTGTGTGCGCCACCGCCGCGCGCTGTAGCTCTCGAAGAAGAACCCGCGCTCGTCGACGAACGCGTCCGGCTCGATGACCAGCACACCGTCCAGCGGCGTGGCCGTCACTGTCATGTCCATCGGCGATCTCCGGGCCGGTTCTTGGGCCACACCGCGCACGGTCGCCAGTCGTTCGGTCACGCGACCGCCCCTCCCACCATGTGTTCCTGCTCGACGTCCACGAACACGCCTCCGCTGGCGAGGCTCTTGGACGCCGCTTCGAGAATCGTGAGCACCCGCAGCCCGGCCCAGCCGTCGGTCAGCGGCGCGCGGCGTTCCCCGATCGACGCGGCGAACTCCGCCATCACGGCCCGCAACGCCTCCCGCTCGGGCAGCGCGGGCGCGACCATGTCGCCGGTGCGATACGAGATGATCGCCCTGGTGCGCTCCTCGGGCCCGAGGTCGATCGCGCCCTTGCGCTCCACACCCCGGTCGTGCACCGCGAGGCGCTGCAGCAGGTTCAGGTCGTCCCACACCACGGTGCGCTCCGACCCGCCGATCACCATCGTGCGGATCTTGGTCGGCGACAGCCAGTTCACGTGCACGTGCGCCATCGCGCCGTTGCTCAGCTCCAGGGTGAGGTGCCCGACGCAGGCGCGGCCGGCGCCGATCGGGTCCGATCCGTGCGCGGCCACCGACACCGGGACGATGTCGTCCGGCAGGATCGACAGGAAGATCGACAGGTCGTGCGGCGCGAGGTCCCACAGCACGTCCACGTCCGGCTGCACCAGCCCGAGGTTGATCCGCACCGAGTCGAGGTACTGCACCGAGCCGATCTCCCCGCCGCGCACCAGCTCGCGCAGCCGTTGCACGGCCGGCGTGTAGCAGTAGGTGTGGTCCAGCATCAGCACCAACCCGCGCGCCTGCGCTTCGTCCACGAGTGCGCGCCCGTCGGAAACCGTTGCGGCCAAAGGCTTTTCGACCAGCACGTGCTTGCCTGCGCGCAGTGCGGCCATGGCCACCGGCAGGTGTGTTGCCGCCGGGGTGGCCACCGCGACGGCGTCCACGGCCGGGTCGGCGAGCACCTCGTCCAGCGAGCCGGACACCCGCACCGTGGAGTACGCGCCGAGCACCGTGCGGGCTCGCTCGGTGTCCAGATCGCACAGGTACTCCAGCCGGAGCGCCGGCGTGGCGGCGGCGTTGCGCACCAGGTTCGGTCCCCAGTAGCCGGCGCCGACCACCGCGATCCCGATGGACTTCTGCTCGGTCATCCCGCCATCCCTCTCCACCCGCACTGCCGCCAGATCGACGGCCGCGCGCTGCTCGTTACCCGCATCAATAAGCTCCCTGGCCCGAGAACACTGCTCGGAACGTCTTCCACAAGATCACCGCGTCCAGGGCAAGCGACCAGTCCTCGACGTAGCGAAGGTCCAGCCGCACGGCCTCCTCCCACGGCAGGTCACTGCGCCCACTGACCTGCCACAGGCCGGTCAGACCCGGCTTGACCAGCAGCCGCCTGCGCACATGGTCGGCGTAGCGCGCGGACTCCTCCGGCAGCGGCGGACGCGGTCCGACCAGCGACATCGAGCCGGTCACCACGTTGAACAGCTGCGGCAGCTCGTCGATCGAGTAGCGCCGCAGCACCGAGCCGACCCTGGTGATGCGCGGGTCGCGGCGGATCTTGAACAGCAGCCCGGCGCCCTCGTCGTGGTGGACCAGTTCGGCGCGCTTGGCGTGCGCGTCGGTGACCATCGTGCGGAACTTGACGATGGTGAACTCGTCGCCGTCCTTGCCGACCCTGCGCTGCTTGTAGAACACCGGCCCGCGGCTGTCCACCGCGATCAGCATCGACACGATCAGCATCAGCGGGGTGAGCAGCGTGATCAGCAGGGCCGCGCCGATCCGGTCGACCACGCCCTTGACCACGCGCCGCGCGCCGGTGAACGTCGGTTCGCTGACCCGCAGCAGCGGCATCCCGAGTACGCCGGTGACGTGCAGTCGCGGTCCGGCCACCTCCATCAGCACCGGCGCGACGACCATCTCCGCGCCACTGCCCTCGAGGTCCCAGGCCAGGCGCTGCAGGCGGTTCGGTGTCCAGTACGAGTCGGCGGTGACCGCGACGATGCGATACCCGCCGCGGCGCGCGCGCTCGGACAGGTCCTCCAGCCGGCCGACCACCGGCACGCCGTCGAAGTCCCCGTCGACGTCACTGCCGCGACCGTCCACAGTGCACACCGCGTCCACCCGCCAGCCGAGGTGCGGCGCGCTCCGGGTGCGTTTGATCAAGTCACGAAGGGTTTCCGGGCTGCCGGCCGCCATCACCGGCAGCAGGCACAGGCCCGATCGGCGTTCGTGGTGCAGCCACCTGCGCAGCACGTACCGGGCGGGAAAGGCGAGCACCGCGATCGCCGGCACCACGAGGAACACCCACAGCCGCACCGACGAGGCGCCGACCGCGAGCCCGCCGAGCGCGAGCACCACGGCGGCGGCGAACAGCCCCCGGCCCAGCCTGCGGAACTCCTCGGCACCCTGGCCGAGCACCTCGACCCACCAGACGCGGCACATCAGCATCGAGGCGAGGACGACCAGGACGGTGGTGCTGGCGTACCCGATCGTCGACCAGGCGGTCAGGCCGACATTGGCGGAGATGACGCCGCCTCCGACGAACACCGCGAATGCGGTGGCCATGGCGTCACTGGAGACGACGGATCGGCGGTAACGCGGTTCCCATGCCGCAATGGGCGGCTGTGACGGTTCTCCGGATGGTAATGGACGTCCAGCACGGGAATCGTTTTCCGGCCTTTTGCCGCCGACTTTTCGGCGCGACGACCTCACCTGCTCACTCATGGTGACCTTCCCCCCGGTGACCCGGTTCGGGTGTATGCGGCCGCTGGACGCCCCCGTGCGTCCTAACGTAACGGGAATCCTTGGCACACAACGGATTGGCGAAGACGCCCCGCCACTCCGTCGCTGTGCTTCATGATTCGTTCGCCCTATCGAGCCTGTTACACGGACGGTGAACCAAAGGCTCACCCCCACGAGTGAGGACTGTGGTCCTCAACTCGACGGCGTCACCCGGTGGGCCATTTACCCGAAATAGGAGAAGAATCGAAACCCGCAGAATTGGCGGGCCGAACAAAAATAACGAACCACGTGCCACTCAGTCGCGCGGAGGCGCGCCGATCACGACTTTGTCCACGTAGAAGGCCTCGGCGTAGCGGGCGCGGCACTGGACCCCGCGGACGCGGGCCAGCCCCAAGAAGGTCTCCCCGTCAAACCACGGCTTGGCCGCCTGGGACGGGTAGTGCTCGTGCAGCAGGTCGCTCTTCTCCCGGACCAGATCCCCCGTCAGCGGGTAGTACGCCGAGGGTTGCCCGAGGTCGCCCTCCCACTTCACGATCTCGTACCCGAGCGTCAGATGATCGCGAAACGCCGACGGCACGATGCCCGCCAGAGTGCGATGGTCGGCGTGCGCGTCACACTTCGCCGGCCCGATCACCAGGTCAGGATCGATAACGGCACGCAGATCCTCGACAGCTTCCTTGGCCGCCGCCCAGTGCCCCGTCACCCACCCGTCCGGCAATTCGAGCACCCGCACGTTCAGCTCGGCCCCCGGACAGAACTTCCCCAGCGCCGCCCGCTCCTCGGCCTCCCGCCCAGTGCCCCCACCCGTCAGCACCAGCGCCTCGACCCGCACCCCAGGCATCCGCCGGCACAAGTCGAGCAGCGTCCCCCCGGCCCCGATCGCCACGTCATCACAGTGCGCCCCGAGCACCGCCAACCGCCGCACCGGCCCGGGAATCAGCGACAACACACGCCCCATCGTCCAACCCCGCCCCCAGCCCCCTCCACCCCCCAAAAGTCCGAAACCACCCAACAGCCCCCAACCACAACCCACCCACCACAAAAAACACCCACGAACACACGCACCATGTGACTAAGGCAGCCGTCCCGAAATCGCGCCATGAGGGCGCCCCGCGCCCGAATAGGCGCACACCCGCTGGAAGATGACCCGGTAGGAACGTGGGGGTCCGGGGGGCTCGGCCCCCCGGGAATGATGACGGGCGACACGGTCCGCGCTTTCCGCGGACACATGTCGCCCGAGCCCGTGGCCAGGGGCGGGATCGAACCGCCGACCTACCGCTTTTCAGGCGGTCGCTCGTACCAACTGAGCTACCTGGCCGTACTCGGAAAGCCTAACGTACGGGTGCCCGTGACTTCACGAGAGTTCCAGGGAAGCACGTCTCCGCAGGTCAGCGGCCCGGGAACGGGGTGTCGAAGAGTTCGAGCAGCGGTGCCGCCTTGACCGCGGTCTCCTCGTACTCGGCGGCCGGATCGGACAGCGCGACGATGGCGCCGCCGACGCCGTAGCCGGCTCGCCGGCCGTCGGTGACCAGGGTGCGGATCACGACGCTGAGGTCGGCCGCGCCGGTGAGCGAGAAGTAGCCGATCGCGCCGGAGTAGACGCCGCGCGGACCGGCCTCCAGTTCGTCGATGATCTTCATGGTGCGCAGTTTCGGCGCGCCGGTCATCGATCCGGGCGGGAACGCGGCGCGCACGCAGTCCACCGCGGACGCCTCGGGCCGCAGGGTGGCACGGACGGTGCTGACCATCTGGTGCACGCTCGGGTAGGTCTCGACGTCGAAGAGCTTGTCCACGCGCACGGATCCGACGCGGGCGACTCGTCCGAGGTCGTGCCGGACGAGGTCGACGATCATGAGGTTCTCGGCCTGGTCCTTCTCGTCGTGCGCGAGCTGGTGGCGGATCCGGGCATCTTCCTCGGGTGTGGCGCCGCGCGGCCGGGTGCCCTTGATCGGCTTCGACTCGAGCTGCCCGTCCTCGGTGACCTTGATGAACCGTTCGGGCGAGGTGCTCAGCACGGCCGTGTCGCCGAAGGAGAGGTAGGCGCCGAACGGCGCGGGGTGTGCGCGCCGCAGCCGCTGGTAGCACGCCCACGGGTCGACCGGGCCGTCGGCGGTGATCATGTTGGTGAGGCACACCTCGTAGGTCTCGCCGTCCACGATCTCGCCGAGGCAGGACTTGATCAACTCCAGATAGCGCCCGCGATCGTGCCGCGTCCGCACCGGACGGCTCGCCACCTCCGGGACCGCTGGCAGCTCGTTTCGTAAGCGCCGCAACACTTCCGCGGTACTCGCGAGCCACGCCCCGGCGTCGGCGTCATCGCCTTCGGCGAGCGCCAGCAGGTGAGTCAGACCGGTGTGATGGTCGATCACGACAGCACGATCGGCGAACACGAGCGTGGCATCGGGCAGCTCGGACCGGTGGGCGCGGCGCGCACCACACTGCGACTTCAACTCGTAGCCGAGGTACCCCACCCACCCGAGCGCGAACCCACCGGGCAGATCTGGGACGTGCGTGTCAATGCCACGAATGTCGGCGTCGAGCCAGTCGAACAGTCCACTGTGGACGGTGATGGTCGAGTCCTGCTCGGTGATCGTGACGGTGTCGTCCCACGCGTCAGCGGTAACCACACGCGCC
Organism: Herbihabitans rhizosphaerae; assembly: GCF_004216555.1. Lineage (GTDB taxonomy): Bacteria > Actinomycetota > Actinomycetes > Mycobacteriales > Pseudonocardiaceae > Herbihabitans > Herbihabitans rhizosphaerae. Next base: position 267,838 of record NZ_SGWQ01000003.1, read on the forward strand.
AGCGGCCCACTCGCGTCCCCCATGACCGAACGCCCGCTTTCGTTGCCGTCCAACCAGAACGCGTAACGGCCGTTGCGGAACAGGTGGTCGAACACGATATCGTCGGGCACCCGGGTCGGCACGGTCTCGGCGAGCACTCGCAGCCGCCGCTTCACCGTCCATTTCGGACTGACGGGTGGCGTCGGCGCGGTCTTCTGTCCATTGTGGACGGCCAGCCGGGTGAAGTTGGCGAGCAGCGCGTGCCCGTGTTCGGTGCGCACCGATTCGGGGTGAAACTGCACGCCCCACAAGGGTTTCGTGCGATGCCGGACCCCCATGACCATCCCGTCCGCCGTCCACGCGATCGCCTCCAACTCGTCAGGCAGATCGGTCACCGCCAACGAGTGATACCGCACCGCCTCGAACGGCGAAGGCAACCCCTCAAACAGATCCACCCCGTCGTGCACGATCCGCGACACCCGCCCATGCCACGGCTCCGGCGCCCGCTCCACAGTTGCCCCGAACTCCAACGCCAACGCCTGATGCCCCAAACACACCCCCAAGATCGGCAGCCCCCCGGCCCGCACGATCTCCCGCGTCACCCCAAGATCACCATCATGGTGCGGAGTCCCCGGCCCCGGCGACACCACCACACAGTCAAAATCAGCGAGCCGCCCCACATCCCAGCCAGCCTCATCGTTCGCGATCACCGTCGGCTCGTCCCCAGTAACCTCCGCCAACGCGTGAAACAGGTTGAACGTGAACGAGTCGTAGTTGTCCACCAACAACGTCCGCACGGCCACCTCGCATCACGAATGGCCCAACCGTAACCCGCCAAACCCCAAACGGATCCCGCGATATGTGTCACCCATGTGTTAGTCCAAGACCAACGCACCCACGAGGGCGCCCCGCGCCCGAGTAGGGCGCAATCACGCTGGTTGGTGACCCGGTAGGAACGTGGGGGTCCGGGGGGCTCGGCCCCCCGGGAATGATGAAGGGCGACGCGGTCTGCGCTTTCCGCAGACACACGTCGCCCATCGCCCGCGACCCTGACGGGACTCGAACCCGCGACCTTCGCCGTGACAGGGCGACGCGCTAACCAACTGCGCCACAGGGCCATATGTAATTCGCGTGCGTGCTCCCAACGGGATTCGAACCCGCGCTGCCGCCTTGAAAGGGCGGAGTCCTAGGCCGCTAGACGATGGGAGCCCGGCCGATCCGGTGAACCGCCCGGCCGCGCCCTCAGAGGCTATCGGTTCGCTTGCGCGATCCTCCGCTGGGAGCAGGTAGAGCATAGGACACGCACCCGCTGTCCTCCAAAGCGGGTTACCTGTCGCCGACGGAGATCACACGATCTCGCAGTTCAGCCAGCTCGGTGGAGTCGAGCGCGACGGCGAGCGCCTGGCCGGTGAGCTCGTCGGTGAGCCGTTGCGCGGCCGCCCACCGGTCGGCCAGGTCGGGGATCCGCTCGGCGTTGGCGATCAACTCGTCGGCGTCGGCGTCGCGCCATCCGGTGCGCCGCAGCCGGCCGCGTCCGCCGTCCGGGTCGGCCACGACGGCGTCGCGGACGCCGAGCCCGTTGGCTCGCAGCGCGGCGAAGTGCAGCCCGCCGCGGAGTTCGCGCAGCACGTTGATGGCGTGACCGAGGAGTTCGACCGGGTCGTCCGGTCGGGGCGCGACCCGCCAGCCGGCGAACAGGGGCAGTGCGCTCGCGTCGGCGGCGTCGACCACGCGCAGCATCAGCTCGGCGAGCCGGGCCGGTTCGTCGACGGTGGACAGGTTGGTGCGCGACCAGGCCCAGAGTGCCGCCGAGTAGGCGTGCACCGCCTCGGTCGCGTTCACCTTCCGGGTCGCCACGGGCAGCAGCGCCTCGACGACCCACGCGGGGAACAGGCCGAAGACCTCGACGACGATCGCGGGTGGCGGATCGCCGAGCACGGCCGAGCGTCCCCGGAAGTACAGCGCCTTGTCGGGTAAGCCGAGCCGCGCCTCCTGCTTGGCCATCTCCGGACCGGTCATGGCCCGGCCGCCGGCACGTTGGACGACCGGCCTGATCTCCTCGGCGACCTTGACGTGGTCAGCGTTCATCCAGTCCTCCGCAACGTTGTCACATAACAGTGTTACGGAAGACTCTCCTCGCCCGCAAGGAGCTTTCAACGGCAGACCGGCGGCACACCGTCCTCGCCCGGCGCGAGACCGAGCATGTCGAGCAACTGGCGACAGTCCTCGACACCCTCCGCGCCGCGCGCCACCGCGAGGCGAGCCCGCCTTACCTGATCGTCGGACACCCGAGCGCCATCAGCGTTGCGCTGAGTCGGCACGCCGAACGTCGGACTCGACTGGTCGAGGGTCTCGTGCCTGATCAGAAACTGCCGAACTTCAAGGGACCCGCTCATAACGCCCTCCCCGGCTTCGGTTTGGCCGTGAGGCTATGAGAGAGAAGGCGCGCGCCACAGCCCCCCGGCGAGTGAAAGAGGGGCAACCGAGGGTAGTTGACCGACGGCGTTGAGCTTCCCAATACCCGGCATTTCGGCCCCGCACGAAACCTTTACGCGGCCATTCGGGTCATTCACTGTCCGCAAGGGCTACGCATCGCACTATCGGGTGTCACGACACGCCCGCATCACCCTCACGGAGGGGCCGACCAGACCGATGATCGACCTCTCCTGGTCAGCAGCCGAACGTCTTTCCTCGGCCGGCCGGGCCGACGTGATCCGCTCCTCGCGACGCCGGCACGCGCGTTGACCCGATCGCCGTCATCCCTGATCAGCGCCGTGATCAACGGCGACCGCCGGACCACACCGCTGCCGGGCGGGAACGGCGGGTCAAGACACGCTTCGGTCACGGGTATGCGAAGTCCCGCCGACATCCAGTGAACAACTCACCCGTATTTTTTCCTCGCCAGCACTCGCACAGAGACGTTTCCCGTGCAACAATCGTGGTGCTGACACACCCCCGGTCAGCGCCTGTGGAGATCCCCTCCGGCCCCCGCGTTCCTCCCCCTGGCGCGGGGGCCTCTCCATGCCTGCTCGTCGCTTTTCGCGCCTTCGCAGGGTCTTTGTGTCTACCCGGGGGGTCGACCCCCCGGACCCCCCACGGTGCGAGTTCCTCGTCTTCCAACGTCGGTGCGTTGCGTTTGGACTAACGCACTAGATGAACCCTTCGAGTTCGGCTCAGTTGGGTTTGGACGTGTGGGGTGGCACAGGGTTGCGAAGGTTGGGCCAAATCGGTGTGTCGCGTGTCACAGTCGCTATGTCGTCGTCACCGAACCGTTATGGTGTTCGCCGTGCCTCTTCCCAGTCTTGGACGCTTGAGCAGCCGCACCAACATGAAGCCGGTCAGTCGTGCCGGCTCGACCGGCCGCCACCGCACCGTCGACCGTGAGCACAACGAGGTGCTGCCCGACACGGAGCTCGAGTCCTACCTCGCCGCACTCGCCCCCGAGGGCGATCCGGAGAGCACCGGCGCCGGCCGGCGCTTCGGCGGCTCCGAGGTGTACCAGCTCCGCCTCGCCCTGATGGCCAACGAACAGCTCCGGGAGATCGCCGCCCGGCAGCAGACCTCACCGCAGGCGCTCGCCCAGGAGTGGGTCACGCAGCGCCTCGAGTGGGAGGCCCGCCAGCTCGACCAGCAGCGCGTCCCCGCAGCCCCGCGCGGCCTCGACGAGACCAACAGGATCCCGCGCGTCACCGGCTGACCACTGACACGAGAGTGGCCCCCGACCAACCGGTCGGGGGCCACTGTTCGCACTGGGTATTTACAGCGGATGCACGTTCGTCGCCTGCGGGCCCTTGGTGCCCTGGCCGACCTCGAACTCGACGCGCTGGTTCTCCTCCAGGGTGCGGAAACCCTTGCCCTGAATTTCCGAGTAGTGCACGAAGACGTCAGCCCCGCCGTTGTCGACGGCGATGAAGCCGAAGCCCTTCTCGGAGTTGAACCACTTGACAGTGCCCTGTGCCATGTACCTGCCTCCATCGCAGGATCAGCGTGGGGTTACACCGTGCAACCCCGGGCCGTCCCCGGGCGGTGCCTTCGCCCACTTCAGCGAGAAGCAGCACGCCCGCGTTGTTGTTCCGCGAGCGTGGAAACACGAACACAGAAACTACGGCCTGCGCGGCAAATCGTATCGCCAACTCGGACACCGCACTACTGGTCAAAGCGTTCTTCGCTAGGCCAAACGGGTGATCCACACGCGCACGTGAGGGTGCCTCGCGTGCGCCCTCACCGGCCTCCGAACTTTCCCGCCCACACCGGCATCACAACAGGTGTCGGAAGGGAAGGGGATCACCAATGGGGCGCAAGTTCACCATCACCGCCGCGGCCGTCGGCGCGGCCGTGCTGGCCGGGCTCACCGGCTGCACCACCAGCGTCACGGGCGGCGCGCACACCGAAGCCGAGACGAGCACGCCGGCGGTCACCGCCGAGCCGGCCGCCGGCGCGCAGGACACCAGCCCGGCACAGCCGGTGCGCGTCACCGCCGCCGGCGCCGAGTTAGCCGAGGTCGCGCTGACCAACGCCGAGGGGCGCACGGTGGCGGGCACGCTGTCGGCCGACCGCCGGGTATGGACCGCGGGCGAGCCGCTCGGCTACGGCAAGCGGTACACCTGGTTCGGTCGCGCCGTCACCCGCACGGGCGACACGCTGCCGATCGGCGGCGAGTTCAGCACCGTCCGGCCGGCCCGGCAGGTGCGCGCGAAGGTCAACACCGGCGACGGGCAGACCTACGGCGTGGCCATGCCGATCTCGGTCACGTTCGACGCGCCGGTCAAGGACAAGACCGCCGTCGAGCGCGCGATGCCGGTGCGCACGTCGGTGCCCACCGAGGGGTCGTGGGCGTGGTTGGACGACCGGACCGCGCACTGGCGGCCGAGGCAGTACTGGACACCGGGGACCGAGGTGGCGGTGGACGCGAAGCTGTACGGCGTCGCGTTCGGCGGCGGCTCCTACGGGCTGGCGGACGTGTCGTCGAAGTTCACGATCGGGCGATCGCAGGTCGTGAAGGCGGACACTCGCACCCATCGCATGAAGGTGGTGCGCGATGGGGTGCAGATCGCCGACTACCCGGCCAGCTACGGTCTGGAGTCCGATCCCGGACGGGTGACGCCGAGCGGCACGCACGTGGTGATGTCCAAGGAGAAGGTCGTCTCGATGACCAACCCCAAGTACGGCTACTACAACGTGTCGATGCCGTGGGCGATGCGCGTGTCCAACAACGGCGTCTACATCCACGGAAACCCGGAATCCATTGCGGCACAGGGGAATCGCAATGTGTCACACGGCTGCGTGAACCTGTCGCCGGTCAACGCGAAGGCGTACTTCGAGACCGCGCTCGTCGGCGACCCGGTCGAGATCGAGGGCAGCACGGTGCGCCTGTCGGCCAAGGACGGCGACTTCTACGACTGGACGCTGTCCTGGGAGCAGTGGCGGGCGAAGTCCGCACTGCGCGCCGAGGGGCCGTAAAGCCCTAAGCTGTCCGGCACTGGAGAGGGGGGCGCGATGCGGCGTGAGACACCACCACGCGGCACCGCGGCCCCCGCTCATCGGGTACCGCCCGCGCTGGAGAAGCGGTTCGCGTCCCTGTCGCGGGTGATCGGAGGGCCGGCCGAGCGGCCGACTCCCGCCGAGGCCACCCCCGAGGAGGTCGCGACCGGCTACCTGGTGGTGCGCGCGTCCGGTGCGAGCGCCACCCGGCAGGCGATCACCGGCGGCGGCCGTTCCGAACCGGAGAAGCTGCAGATCCTGATGCGCGCGCTGCTGCCGAGGTACCTGCCGCCGAAGGGTGTCAGCATGTCCTTCGGCGAGTGCGCGCTGCGGGCCCATCCCCCTGCGGGCGCGGACGGCGCGAAGGCGCAGGGCGTGGTGCTGTTGACGGTGGCCACGCACAAGCTGTCGATCAGCTTCGCCGAGCTGCGGCCGCTGCTGTTCCAGCCAGTGCCGGTGGACCGGCCGCTGCAGGCGCTGTTCGCCTCCTCGGTGGCGCACCTGCTGGTCGTGGCGAGTTCGCTGGACCCGCACGGGATCAAGCCGTATCTGACCGGGCTCGCCGAGCTGGTGTTGCGCAGCGCGCTGCGGACCGAGCTGGATCGCGCGGACGCGATCGCCACCCGCAGGCGCGCGGCGGTCGACTACATCAAGGAGAACCTGGCCGATCCGTCGCTGACCGCTGAACGGATCGCCGACGCGCTGTTCATCTCGCGGCGGCGGCTGTACCAGTTGTTCGACGACGGCGACGGCGTGTCCGGGCGGATCAGGACGCTGCGCATCGAGCGGGCGCGCGAGCTGCTCGGCGACCCGGCGCACGCGCGGCGCGGGGTCGGCGAGATCTCCCGGCAGTGCGGGTTCGCCAACGCGGCACACTTCTCGCGCACGTTCCGCAAAGTGGTCGGCGAGACGCCGCGCGGCTACCGCGACCGCATGCTCACCTCACCCTGACGAACGAACACCCACGACTTGATCTTGCCCACGTACTGGACGCAGCCCCCACCCGCACCGGGGCACCCCACCAGACCATGGTATCGGCGATGGGTTGTCGGTGGGGCGTTCAAGATCCACTTGTGGATGAAACGGTGCCTGTGGATAAGTGCGTCGCGGGGCCGGGGCCGTCGCGGGTCAGCTGAAGTCCACTGTGGACACGAGTTCGCCGAGTACGGACGCGAGATCGAGCCAGCCGCGACCGGTCGTGGAGTGCATGGTGAACACGGCGAGCCGCGCACCGTCCGAGTCGATCACCACGACCTGCAGCTGGCAGCCGGACGGCGGCGAGGAGCGCAGCGGCCCGTCGACCATGATCCGCTCGGCGATCACCACCGGATAACCCTTGTCCGTCACCGATTCGGTGACCTCACGGATGTCCGGCCCGCCGGCGTCCTCGAGGTGGTAGCGCAGGTCGGCCGCGATGTCCGTACCGCGCGGCGCCTCCGACGGCACCACCGTGCCGATCAGGATCGCCGGATCGGAGCTGGGATGGTCCACCACCGCGACGAGCCCGGCGTCGTTGTCGTGCGCCAGCTCCGCCGCCTCGCGCGCGGCCACGCCCACCCCGGGGTCGTGCGCCGACTCCGGCCCGCGCAGCTTGACGATCAGCTCCACCAGTTCGCGCTCGGTCTCGTCAACGGTGCGCATCGACACGGGAGTGATCCCGGAGACCGTCGCGAGCTTCACGACCGGCGATTCCCCGACACGGCCGCGGCCAGCGCCCCGGCCGCCCCGGTCGGCGCGTTCGCGTCGTCGGTGAACGCGGCGGGCCGGTCGGGCGAGGCCAGCATCGTGGCCAACGACGAGCAGGTCGCCGACGCGCGGCCGAGCACCCCGACCAGCGCGCGCACCCGAGTGTCGTCGGGCGCCGGTTCGGGTGCGCGGCCGGACGTGATCGCCTCCAGCTCCGCCGCCACCCGATCGGCTGCCCGCCGGTGATCCGACTCCAGCCGGTGCGCCGCCCGGATCACCTCGGCCAGCTTCGAGTCCACTTCGGACACTCGCCGCTCGGCGACGGTCTTCTCCGCGCTGGCACTGGCCACGGTGGCCGGCGTGGCGGCGAGGTCGAGCGCGTTCTGCTTGTCCTGCAAGGTATCCCGCGCGATGTCCAGCTCGCGGCGCAGCGCGACGGCCTTGGTGTCGAGCTCGTCGGCGCGCCGCTTGTTCGCGGTCAGCGCGGCCACCCAGTCGCCGAGCACCCTGGCGGCGCGCAGCAGTGTGTCCGTACTCGAGTCCACTGTGGACGGATGAGCGCCGACCCGCTTGCGGAACCCGGCGCTGGCGTCGCCGCGCCAGTGCTCGGTCTCCTCGGCGGCACGGCGCAACTCGGGCAGAGCGGCCGCCGCCGACCTCGCCGCCTCGCCGAGCTGCGCGCTGGCCGCGGCGGCGGCGTCCACGTCACCCGGTGTCGGATCGAAGCCGAGCCCTCGGTACCTGGGATCCATGATCAGGTCCACCGTGCCTTGCGCAGCAAGGATTCTCGCGCGGCGTCGTCGATGTCCACATAGGACGCGAGCGCGCCGTCCAGGCGCTCCCGGCTGTCCTCGACGCCCTCGCCGGCCCGGCCGAGTCCGGCAAGGCACTGCTCGGTCACCGCGGCGGCTGCTCGGTTCAGCCGCTCGGGGCCCAGGCGCGAGCACACCCGGACGTCGACCGTCTCGACCGCGGCGCGCAGCGCGTCACCGGCCGCGTCGAGCGCGGCGGTCACCGTCCGCATGCTCGGCGGGTCGGCCTCGAAACCGCTCATCAGGCACCGAACACCGGCGGGAAGGCCGGCGGCAGGTCGTCGAACAGGTCGATGCCCTCGTCGAACCGGTTGCGGTGCTCCTTCTCGTCCTCGCCGTTGGCACCGTGGCCCATCGGCGGGTACATGCCCATGCCGCCCATTCCGGCGGCGCGCGCCGCCGCCTGCGCGGCGGCGGTCTCGGCGGCCTGGGCGGCGGCCGCACCCCGAGCGGCGACCCCGAAGGCCGCGCCACCGCGAGCCGCGTCACCACCGCCGGGCACACCACCGACCCCGCCGAGCCCGCCATAACCCGAGCCGCTCGGCGAGCCGCCGGGTCCGCCACCGGAGGTGGACACGTAGCCGGCGGCCGACGTGCCGCCGTAGTGCTCGTCGCCGGAGCCCACCCCGACGGCGGGACCGGTGCCGACTCCGACGCCGCCGGCACCCTCGTCCACCGGACCGTCACCGTCGTCGTCCGGCTGCGCCGGCCATGACGGGCGGGACGAGCCGGACACCTGCTGCGTGGTCCGCGGCGCCGCCTCGAAGCGCGGCAGCTCGTGGCGCACGTTGCGGCTGTCGCTCTCGTAGGCCTCCATGACCGCCACGGCCTCGGCCTTGCGCTGCACCTTCTGCTCTTGTGTGGGCATCTGGTCGTCGAGCAACTGCTCGAGCATGTACGCGCCGTTGGGGCCGTTCAGTGTGGTCACGTCGTGCCCGGCGCGGAACCAGGACTCGGCCTGCGGGTGCACCGGCGTGGGCATCTGCTTGCGCGCCTCGCACACCGCGTCGGTGTACCGGCCGAGGCCGTTGCCGATCCGCGCGGCCGTGGTGGTGGCGTCGCCGCCCCAGGTGGTCAGCTTCGTATTCGACTGCGCCGCCTTGACCGCCGCCGAGCCGCGCCAGGTGCCGAGCAGCTCGCCGAGCGCCTTGTGCACGTCACGGGTGGTCTGCTTGATGCCCTTGGACAGCTCGTGCCACCCGTCCACCTTCTCGGCCATCAGCTCCGGCTTGGCGGACATGACCATGTCCCACATCTGCCGGTGCTCGTAGGCCTCCCAGTTGACCTTGCCGAGATCGACCTCGCGGTTGTGCCGGCGCTGGTCGAGCACTTTGTCCCGCCTGCGCTCCTGCTCGCGCGTCGGCTTGTGCGAGTCGGAGTGGTATCCGCGGCTCACGCCTGCTCTCCCTTGCTCCTGCCCATGTGACCGAGGTTGGTCGCGATCGACTCGTCCACGGTGCGGTAGCCGGCCAGGGTGCTCCTGATCGCGGCTCGCACCTCCTCGAGCTCGCCGAGGTAGGACTTCAGCGCTGCCCGCACGCCGGCGGCGTCGTCGGTGCGCTTGAGGAACGAGCGGCGCATGTGCGCGGCGACCGGGCCCTTGCCGTCGCCGAGGGGGCCGTCCAGGCGTTGTGCGGCGGCCAGCTGCTCCAGCAGCTCGCGTTCGAGCGAGGCGAGGTGGGCGTCGGTACGGACGAGCTGGTCGTAGTCGGCCTCGAAGCCGTCCATGCCCTGGCCCTGCAGGCGGGGGTCGTCCTTGGCCGGCCGGAGCCTCTTGGGTGTGCGCACGCCGTCGCGCACCTTCGCGTCGTCGTATTTGGCCAGCTCATGCCTGGCGTCAGCCTTGTTGCTGATCCGCTCCACGGCCACCTCCGCACCCCTCGACTACGCATCATGCCGTCCGGGTCACAGTCTGACCAGATCGCCGTCGCGCCACCACGGCTTCCGGTGGTTGGTGCACAGGCAGGCACATGCCGCGCACAACCAGTCAAAGGATCGCGCGTACCTAACACGCGATCGGAGTACACACAAGGTCATGAACGTGTCTGTCCGGAATCGCGCCGTGACCAGGGGAGATGTCACAGGGTGCACGATCGGTTCGTCGTCAATTCACCGAATGGACTGGACAACGAAACCGTCCTCGCTAGGGTCGAGCCCGTTCGCGGGCAACAGACCTAGTCGGGAGGTCGACTTTCACCATGACTGATCAGGCACAGGAAGGCACAGCGAGGTCCGGGCCACGGGAGCCCGATCAGGCGCAGGTGAGAAAGGCCGTCGCCGCGTCCGCGATGGGTAACTGCATCGAATGGTTCGACTTCGGTGTTCTCGGTTTCATGGTCGCCACGATGGGCGCGCAGTTCTTCCCGGCGGAGAACAGCTTCTTTGTCTGGGAGGGCAAGGAAGCCGTTCTGGCGATGCTCGCGGTGACCTTCCTGGTCCGGCCGCTCGGTGCGGCGGTGTTCGGCCCGCTCGGAGACAAGCTGGGCCGGCAGAAAATCCTCGCGCTGACAATCATCATCATGTCCGGATCGACATTCCTGATCGGTCTGCTCCCCAGCCACGGCACGATAGGCGCGCTGGCGCCGATTCTGCTGGTGTCGCTGCGCCTCATCCAAGGCTTCTCCGCCGGCGGTGAATACGGCGGAGCGGCGACATTCATCGCCGAGTACGCGCCGGACAAGAAACGTGGATTCCTCGGCAGCTGGCTGGAGTTCGGCACGTTGACCGGATTCCTGCTCGGCGCCGGATCGGTCACGGTGCTCACGATCTCGCTCGGCGAGCACGCCATGGAGTCGTGGGGCTGGCGCATTCCGTTCCTGCTCGCCGGTCCGCTCGGCATGGTCGGTCTGTACCTGCGGACCAAGCTCGAGGACACCCCGATCTTCCAGGAGATCGAAGCGAAGCACGAGGTCGACAAGGCGCCGTTCAAGGACCTGATGACCAACCACTGGCAGGGCATCCTGCACCTGATCGGCATCGTGGTGCTGCTCAACGTCGCCGACTGGGTGCTGCTCGGCTACATCGAGACCTATCTGAAGGACACGCTCAAGCTGACCGGCGACTTCCCGCTGCTGGTCGTGGTGCTGGTGATCCTCGGGATGATGGCGGTGATCATCCCGGTGGGCAAACTGTCGGACAGGATCGGCCGCAAACCGCTGCTGATGGTGTCCTGCGCCGGGTTCATCCTGCTCCCGATCCCGATGTTCTCGCTGATGGGGCAGGACAATCCGGTGACGCTGGTGATCGGGCTGACCGTGATCGGCCTGCTGCTGGTGCCGCTGCTGGCGACGATTCCGGCGGTGCTGCCGGCGATGTTCCCGACGCAGGTGCGCTACGGCGCGTTCTCGATCGGCTACAACACCTCGACGATGTTGTTCGCCGGCACCGCGCCGCTGATCATCAGCCAGTTGGTGAAGTCCACCGGGGACCCGATGGTTCCGGCGTACTACCTGGTCGGCGCGGGATTGATCGCGGCGGTGCCGATCCTGCTGCTGCCGGAGACGGCCGGCATGTCGCTGCGCAACGTGGTCAGGAGCACCCAGGCCCCGCTTCCGGCAACGGCGCTGGGCCGGTAGCCGAAGCCAGGATCGCCCGCGCGAGTTCCGCGCCCTGCACCGGTGAGTCCCGCGCCCTGCACCGGTGAGTCCCGCGCCCTGCATCGTGCACAGCGCGGGACTCGCTGGTGCACAGCGCGGGACTCGCGATGGGTAGCGTGGGCGGGTGTTCTTCGTCGGCGTGACACTGGCAGCGTGGGTCGGCCACTTCTACCTGTGGCGACGGCTGGTCCGGGACACCACCACGTCGAAGACCCTGCGCAAGATCGGCGCCGGGGTGCTGATCGCGCTGGCACTGCTGTCGGCGGCCGGCCTGCTGCTGCCGAGGCGCCTGGGCCCGGACGCCGGCAAATGGGTCGCGTGGCCCGGTTACGTGTGGCTCGCCCTGCTCGTCTACCTGTGCCTGGTGCTCGCCGTGCTGGAACTCCCCCGGCTGGCCCTGCGGCGCTGGGTACGTGGCGGCCCGCGCACGCTCGTCGCCGACGCGACGTCCACAGTGGACACTCCGGCCGAGCCGGAACCCGTGCCACACAAGGAATCCACCGAGCAGAGCCGCCGGCTGTTCCTCGCGCGAGGTAGCGCGCTGGTCGCCGGTGCGGCCTCCGCCGGCATCGTCGGCTACGGCATGGCGGAGGCGCTCGGCCCGCCGGACGTGCGCCGCGTCACCGTCCCGCTGCGCCGCCTGCACCCCGACCTGCGTGGCTTCCGCATCGCCGTGGTCAGCGACATCCACCTCGGCCCGATGCTCGGCCGCGGCCACACCGAGCGGGTCGTGCGCATGATCAACGAGACCGGCGCCGATCTGGTCGCCGTCGTCGGGGACACCGTGGACGGCACGGTCGACGAACTGCGCCGCGACGTGGAGCCGCTACGCGACCTGGTCAGCCGGCACGGCAGCTTCTTCGTCACCGGCAACCACGAGTACTACTCCGGCCACGAGCACTGGATCGCCGAGTTCGAGCGCCTCGGCATGCACGGCCTGCGCAACGAGCACACCACGATCAGCCGGGGCGGCGGCTCCTTCGAACTCGCCGGCATCAACGACGTGAACGGGCGAAGCGCCGACGATCCGCCGGACATCGACGACGCGCTGGCCGGCCGAGACACCTCCGTACCGACGATTCTCCTTGCGCATCAACCGGTTCAGGTGTCCGACGCGGTCCGCCACAAGGTCGACCTGCAACTGTCCGGCCACACCCACGGCGGACAGTTCTACCCGTTCCACCACGTCGTCCAGCTCGGCCAGCCCTCGCTCGCCGGACTGTCCAAAGTGGACGACACCTGGCTGTACGTGACCAGGGGCGCCGGCTTCTGGGGATTGCCGGTTCGTGTGGCCGCACCGCCCGACATCACCGTTGTCGAGCTGAACCCCGAGGGTGCCTGACACACTGTGCCGCGTGGACAACGTCGTGGTGCGGGCGATCGAGCCCGCCGACCTCGCACAACTGCTGGTCATGAACAACGACGCGGCGCCGGCGGTGAACGAGCTGGACCTGCCGCGGCTCGCCGAGCTGGTGACGCAGTCCGAGGTCGCCACCGCGGCCGTGGTCGACGGCGATCTGCGCGGCATGCTGCTGGCGTTGCGGCCCGGCGAGCCGTACGACAGCGCGAACTACAGATGGTTCTCCGAGCGGTACGACGACTTCCTCTACGTGGACCGGGTGATCGTCTCCGAGCAGTGGCGCGGGGGCGGTGTCGGCGACGTGCTGTACCGCGATCTGCTGGAGCGCGCGGACGGGCTGGTCGGTCAGATCGCCTGTGAGGTCAACCTGGAGCCGCCGAATCCGGGATCACTGCGCTTCCACCACAAGCGCGGGTTCGCCGAGGTGGGCCAGCAGCCGACCGGCGAGGGCGGCAAGCTCGTGTCGCTGATGATCAGACCGGTATGAGGCGCAGCGCCGCCCTGGTCGTGCTCGCAGCGCTGTGTCTGGCCGGCTGCGACTCCGAGGTGACCGGCACCGGGAACGGGGTGGCCGCGCCGGTGCCGGATCCGTTCGCACCACTGCGCGAGATCGACCCGTGCAAGGTGATCGACGAGCAGGCGCTCGCCGGGCTCGGCACCCTCGGGCCGCGTGAGGCGACCACGATCGGCGGCGGGCTCGGCTGCACGGCGGCGCTCACTCTCACCACAGGTGCGCGCACGGTCGTCGGGGTGAACGTCGGCATGGCGGTACCCGACGGGGCACGGTCGGTCGATCTCGGTGGCACGCAAGGATTTCAGGACGAGTACTGCAACATCGTGCTGCCGAGGGCGGAGGCGCCGCCGAGGCGGTACGGCGTGCAGGTGAGCGCCGGCAGCGGGGTCGGCCAGACACGCGCTGAGGCGTGCGCGCAGACGATCAGCGTGGCCACGGCGCTTCGCGAGCGGCTCACCGCGCCGCCGACGCACGCGGACTCCGGCGCGCGCTCGCCGTTCGCCGGCAAGGACCCGTGCCGGCCGGCCGGCCTGGTGGCGAACGCGCGGTCCAGCACGCACCTCAACTTCACCACGTGCGAGCACACCGGGGCCGACACGATGACGGTCCGGTTCGACATCGATTCCCGTGCACCGCAAGGGAAACCGGTCAGGATCGGCGACAAGGAGGGCACCACCGGGCAGACCGCGCCGCACGCGTGCACGGTCGAGTGGACCGCCGGCACGGCCGTGGGCGGCGCGCGGTACATCGTGAGCGTGCGGCTCGAGGCGAACCCGCCCCGCCAGGACCTCTGCACCGACGCGGTGAAGGCGGCGGCGGCGGTGAACGGGTACCTCAGCTGATCAGCTTGCCCGGGTTGAGCACGCCGTTCGGGTCGAGTGTGCGCTTGAGCGAGGCGAGCACGTCGACGCCAAGGTGGCCGATCTCGGCGGCGAGGTAGGGCGCGTGGTCGGTGCCGACCGCGTGGTGGTGCGTGATCGTCCCCAGTGAGCCGATCGCTTGGCACGCGGCCGCTTTCGCCCGCTGCCACTGGCCGGTCGGGTCGTCCAGGTCGCGCGGCACGATCACGGTGAAGTACAGCGACGCGCCGGTCTCGTAGGAGTGCGAGATGTGGCACGCCACGATCGGCCGCACGCCCGGCCCGGTCAGCGAGTCGGCCAGCGCGCCGCGCACGGTGGTGCGCAGCTCCGACAGGGTGGACCAGTACGCGGCCGTCTCCAGCGTCTCGACGCACACTCCGGCGTCCATCAGCGCGTCGCGTTGGCGCGGACCGGCGAACCGGCCGTGCCGCCACGCCTCGCCGGCCGCCTTACCCAGTCGCACCGCGCCGGTGGAGCGCAGCGCCCGCAGGGTCGCCGCGCGCCGCTGGGACAGCTCGCCGGTCGATCCGGCCTCCCAGCCGAGCACCAGCAGGCACGGCTCGGCGATCCCGCGTGCGGCCAGGTAGCGGCGGAGCGCCACAGTCTTCCAGCCGCCCTTGAGCGCCAGCGCCACCTCGGTCTCCGTCGAGTCGGACAGCCGCATCACGGTGACGGGAACCCGTTGTTGCGCAAGGGTTCTGACCACTTCGGCGCCCTTGTCCCAGCCGTCCAGCACGTATCCCTCGTACCGGTCGACCTCCGGCAGCGGGCGCACTCGCAGCGCCACCTCGGTGATCACGCCGAGGGTGCCCTCGCTGCCGATCACGAGGTGCCGCAGGTCGGGTCCGGCCGCCGACGCCGGCGCCACACCCAGCCGCCACTCGCCGCGCGGGGCGGCCAGCCGCACACCGGCCACCATGTCCTCGAACCGGCCGTATCCGGCGGAGGCCTGGCCGGACGATCGGGTCGCGGCGAATCCGCCGATGGTGGCCCGCTCGAACGACTGCGGCACGTGCCCGAGGGTGAAGCCGTGCGCGGCCAGCAGGCGCTCGGCGTGCGGCGCGGTCAGGCCGGCCTGCAGCACGGCGATCCGCGACACCGGGTCGATCGAGACCAGTTCGTCCAGCCGGTGCAGGTCCAGCGCCACCACCGCGTCCAGCTTCCCGCGCAGCGCGGTGACACCACCGACGACCGAGGTGCCGCCGCCGAACGGCACGATTCCGATCCGGTGCTCCGAGCACACCTCGACGACCCGCTGCACCTCGTCGTGATCGGCGGGCACCACCACCGCGTCGGGTACCGCGATGTCGCCGTTCCCCCTGTGCCGCAACAGGTCCAGGTACGACAGACCGCCCGCCCTGCCCAGCCGCTCGGAACGACCTATGTGCACGCCGGCATCACCGACCACATTCGAGAGCAGTGCTCTCGCATCGGGGGACAGTGTCGATTCCGGCACGTGCAACGCGGAGTCGGGCGCGGCCGGCGTGCTCCGTTCGGCCAGCCCGGTCCGCGCGCGCAACCACTTGGCGGCGTGCGCCGGCAGCCCGGCGTCGGCGGCGCCGGACGGCGTCCAGCTTCCGCGCACGAGGTGGTCGAGGTCCTCAGCCTGGTCGGTCATGCGTTACAGTGTGACACATGACGTCACAACGTCACAGTTTGCGCGACGACGTGCTGCTCGACGCCGCCCGGACCTGCGTGCTGGAGCTGGGCTTTCGGCGCACCACACTGACCGAGGTGGCCAGGGCCGCGTCGGTCAGCAGGATGACCCTGTACCGGCGGTTCCCCGACGTGCGGGCGCTGCTCGCCGCGCTGATGACCCGCGAATTCGGCGCGCTACTGGCCCGGGTCGCCGCCGCACCGGCCGGCGCGTCCGCCCGCGAGCGCCTGACGCACGCGCTGGTCGACGGGGTGCGCGCGCTGGCCGCCGACGAGCTGATGCGCGCCGTGCTGGACCGCGACCCCGAACTGCTGCTGCCGTACGTGTTCGAGCGGATCGGCGGCGTACAGCGGATCGTGGAGGAGTTCGTCACCGGTGAGCTGAAGGCAGGCCACGACGACGCCTCGATCCGGCGCGCCGACCCGCTCGTTCAGGCGCGCTCGCTTTTCCTTGTGGCACAAGCGTTCGTGCTGTCCATGACACCCGCGACGTCCGATGTGGACACCGAAGCGCTGCTCGCCGAGCTGCGCACCACGGTGGACGCCGCACTGCGACCGGAGTAGCCAGTGATCCCCGAGACCCTCTCCCTGCGCGCCACCTCGCTGAACGCCGAGCGCCGCACGGTCGAGCTGGACGCGCTGGCCTCCGGCGAGGTCGTCGACGTGCTGGTGGTCGGCGGCGGCGTCACCGGGGCCGGCGTGGCGCTGGACGCGGCGTCGCGCGGCCTGTCGGTCGCCCTGCTCGAGGCACACGACCTGGCGTTCGGCACCTCGCGCTGGTCCAGCAAGCTGGTGCACGGCGGGCTGCGCTACCTGGCCAAGGGCGATGTCGGCCTCGCGCACGAGAGCGCGGTCGAGCGCGGCATCCTGATGACCCGCACCGCGCCGCACCTGACCCGGCCCCTGCCGCAGCTCATTCCCTTGCACGCCACCGTGTCCCGGCGCGACGCCGCGATCACCTTCGCCGGTCTGGCCGCGGGCGACGGGCTGCGCAGAGCCGCCCGCACGCCGTCGTCGCTGCTGCCCCGCCCGCGCCGGGTATCGGCCCAGGAGGCGACCGCCCTGGCGCCCGGTCTGCGCCGCGACGACCTGCGCGGCGCACTGCTGTCCTTCGACGGTCAGCTCACCGACGACGCGCGGCTCGTGGTCGCGCTGGCCCGCACCGCCGCCGGACTCGGCGCGCGGATCATCACCCGGGCGAGGGTCACCCGGCTGGACCAGTCGGGCGCGGAAGTCCACTGTGGACAGACCGGGCGGACGTTCGAGGTGCGTGCCCGTTCGGTGGTCAACGCCGCCGGGGTGTGGGCCGGCCAACTCGTGGACGCGGCCCGGCTGCGCCCGTCGCGCGGCTCGCACCTGGTGCTGGACGGCGCGCGGACCGGCCTCACCGGCACCGCGCTGACCGTGCCGATCCCCGGCGAGTTCGGCCGGTTCGCGCTGCTGCTGCCGCAGGACGACGGGCGGGTCTACCTGGGGCTCACCGACGAGCCGGTGGACGGCGAGATCCCTGACGTGCCAACGGTTCCCGAGTCCGACGTGGACTTCCTGCTGGACATCGCCTCGTCCGCGCTGGCCACCACGCTCACCCGGGACGACGTGCTCGGCGCGTTCGCCGGACTGCGCCCACTGGTCGAGGGAACCAACGCGCGCAGCGCCGACCTGTCCCGCCACCACGCCGTACTCACCTCCGGCAGGACGGTGACCGTGGTCGGCGGCAAGCTCACCACGTACCGCAAGATGGCCGCCGACGCGGTGGACGCCGCCGTGACCGCGGCCGGTCTGCACGCCGGCCCGTCCCGCACCCGCCGGCTGCCACTGGTCGGCGCCACTTCGCGCGCCGAGTTGTCCACAATGGACATACCGGAGCGGCTGAAAGCCCGGTACGGCACCGAGTCCGGGCGGGTGGCCGCGCTCGGCGAGCTGGATCCGGAACTGGCCGAGCCGGTGTCACCGACCGGCGTGACCGCCGCCGAGGTGGTGTGGGCGGTGCGGCACGAGGGCGCGCTGGACGCCAAGGACGTGCTGCACCGCCGCACCAGGATCGGGCTGGTCGACTCAGACGCGGCGGTCGCCGTCGGGCCGGTCACCCGACTGGTCGACCGTGCCCTCGCCGGACTGCTCGTCTGAAGGCGTGTCCTAACCACGCTGAGGTCGGCAATGAAGGGGCGAGGGCGACCGCCGCCACGCCGAAGGCGTCTCTCCCAACCACCCACGCAACCCGCAGCCCACCAACCCCGGCAGGTAGCCACCCAAGCAAAACGACCACAGGCCTTTCGGCGGAGCCGAACCAGCGGCGGCCTTGCCCTCGATATCAGACGCTGTCTGACTTCTCCACCTCGGCGATCGCGTCAGCGACCTCGTCCGCGTCGACCGTCGACGGGTCGACGCCGCGCTCCTCGAGTTCGTCGGCCAACTCGCTCGCCCACGCCTCGTCGCCTCGCTTCGACGCGATCACGTCGGCCACCGCGCCCGGATCGGCCTTCGGCTCGTCCGAGTTGCCCTCGGTGCTGCCCTCGGTGTCCTGCTTGGCCTTCAACTCCTCCTCGCTGAGCGGGCTCGTCTGATCGGTCTTGGCCGCCTTCGACGAGGACTGCTGCGAGGACTGCTGCGAGCCGGTGCTTTCCTGCGAGGTGTTCTGCTGTGAGGTGTTCTGCTGGCCGGAGGCCTTGCCGCCGATCGTCTCGACCACCTTCTTGATCGCCTCGGTCGAGCCGAGCACTTTCTTGACGATCTCCATGATGCCGCCGAGCGCGCTGCCCAGCTTGCCCATCTCGCCGAGGATCTTGCCGCCGGCCTGCACCGCGATCTGCACCGACTGCACGATCGCCGTCACCAGGCTCATGCCGCCGGTCGCCCACGCCGAGGCGATGCCCTGCGTCATGATCGGCACGATCTTGACCGTCGCGTCGTTGATCGTCTGCAGCACGGTCGTGCGCGTCTCCGCGAGTGCCTTGCCGCCGCTGTCCACCGCCTGCGCCATGCCGGTACCCGCCTCGGCCAGGCCCATCAGCGCGCTGGCCTGGTTGCCGCTGGTCTCCCGGTAGGCGTCGGCCGTGCCGCCCTGCCAGTTCGCGGTGTCCGAGGTGGCCCGGGACTGGTAGTCCTCGGCGGACTGGGTGAGCTGCGTGCTGGAGTCCGACCAGGCCGACGAGCTGGACGTGATCGCCTCGGGGTTGCCCTGCAGCGCGTTGAACGGCTCGGCGAGGAACCCGATCTGCTCGACCAGGAAGCCGAACCCGGCCTGCGCGACCACGGTGAGCGGGTCGGCGGCCAGCCCCACGATGTCCAACCCGACGTCCAGGCCACCCATACCGGCCTGCGTCCAGTCGCCGTTGCGGATGCCGTCGGTCGCGGTCCGCATGTCGGCGAGCAGATCGGCGGCCGACTGCTCCTTGGTGGTCATGCCCTCGTCCCCTCGTCGTTCATGGTCTGCCCGAACACGGTCGAGTGACGCTCGTCGGTCCTGGCGTAGGTGTCAGCCACATTGATCAAGCCGGTGGTCACACCGTCGAGTGAGGTCGCCCCGCGCGCGATCACGTCGGCGACCGCACCGGACGCCTGGCCCATCGCCATCGCGAAGAACTCGCCGAACAATCCGAACGCGCCGGTCGTCACCGGCACCGCGGTCAACGCCGCCGCGTCCACCCCGCGCGCCACCGACGAGACCACCGACGAGTGCCGCAGCACCTCGTCGACCCCGAC
This sequence comes from Herbihabitans rhizosphaerae, assembly GCF_004216555.1. Lineage (GTDB taxonomy): Bacteria > Actinomycetota > Actinomycetes > Mycobacteriales > Pseudonocardiaceae > Herbihabitans > Herbihabitans rhizosphaerae. The sequence continues at coordinate 287,484 of NZ_SGWQ01000003.1, forward strand.
GTCGAATCCCTGCGTTCCGTCCATGAGAGAAATCCTTCTGTCACTTGATGATCGTTGGCGGGTTCTCGAAGTACTCGTCGTCCGAGGCGCGCCGGCGCGCGCGTGCCGGCGCGGCGGCGACCGGCTCCTCCGGCTCGGCCGGCCGGTGCTCGGTGAGGTGCTTCTCGATCACGTCGAGCGTCGGCGAGTCACCGACGAACTCCCGCATCACGGCGACCACCCGGTTCGCGGCGTCACGCTGCGCTTCCCTGGTCGCCTTCATGATCAGTTGCGCGAGGTGCTCCGGCGGATAGTCGCGACTGCCCGCCCGCAGCACCAGGTCGACCGTCGCGCCGCTGGCGTTCACCCGCACGGTCACCTGGCCGTCCGCCGCGCTGCCGACGCCACCGACGTCCCGCAACGCCGCGTCGGCCCGCTCCGCGTCGGCCGCGGCCTGCTTGAGCTTGTCGTCGTACTGGGTGAGCCACTGCTCAGGGTTCATCTCGTGCTCTCTGTCGATCGTCGGCTTCACTCGTGAACACTACTGTTCCTTAAACGCGCGGGCGAGGGGTGCGGTTCCACGAAATTCACCGGCCTGGATACTGCACGTGGCGAGCGCCCCAGACGCGAACACAGACGCGACCGAGGGAAGGGATCACCGTGCCCGACGCGGTGCTGGAGATCGATCACGTGTCGAAGCGCTACGGCGACGTCGTGGCCCTGCGTGACATGACCTTCGACGTGAGAGCGGGCGAGCTGTTCGGATTCGTGGGCAGCAACGGCGCCGGCAAGACGACCACCATGCGAATCGCGCTCGGCGTGCTCGCCGCCGACTCCGGCGAGGTGCGCTTCTCCGGCCGGCCGATCACCTTCGACAACCGCCGCCGGATCGGTTACCTCCCAGAGGAACGCGGCCTCTACCCGAAGATGAAGGTACTCGACCAGCTCGTCTACCTGGCCGAGCTGCACGGGTTGCCGACCAACTCGGCGCACCGGGCGGCGGAGAACTGGATCGCCCGGCTCGGGTTGCGCGACCGGCGCGGCGACGAGGTGCAGAAGCTCAGCCTCGGCAACCAGCAGCGCGTGCAACTCGCCGCCGCGTTGGTGCACGAGCCCGCGGTGCTGATCCTGGACGAGCCGTTCTCCGGGCTGGACCCGGTCGCGGTGGACGTGATGAGCGCGGTACTGCGCGAGCAGGCCGCTGCCGGCGTTCCGGTGCTGTTCTCCAGCCACCAGCTCGATCTCGTCGAGCGGCTGTGCGACCGCGTCGGGATCGTCCGAAGTGGACAGATGGTGGCCTGCGGCACGGTCGCGGAACTCCGTACCGGCGGCGACGCCCAACTCGTCGTGGAGGCGCCGAACGCACCGCCGGGCTGGGCCGACTCGCTGCCCGGGGTCACCGTGGACGCCGTGCACAACGGGCAGACGACACTGCGGCTGGCACCGGGCACGGACGACCAGACCGTGCTCACCGCGGCGCTGGCCACCGGCCCGGTGCGCGAGTTCCGCCGGCACGCGCCGTCGCTCACCGAGCTGTTCCGGAACGTGGTGAGCTCATGACCCCCACACGGACGGTGTTCCTGGTCGCGCGGCGCGAGCTGAACACGCGGCTGCGCACCCGGTCCTTCGCGATCGGGACGGTCGTGACGATCCTGGTGCTCGCCGGGTACCTGCTGCTGCAGGCGTCGCTGGCCGAGGACGCCGACCGCAGCAAGGTCGGCCTGTCCGGGCAGGCGACCGGGCTGGCCGCGCCGCTCACCGCGACGGCCAAGCAGCTCGGCCACACCGTCGAGGTGTCCGACGTGAAGGACCCGTCCGAGGGCGAGCGCATGGTGCGCGACGGCGACCTGGACGCGTTCGTCAGCGGCACGGCCGACCGGCTGCGCGTGACCGTGCGGTCGGAGTTGGACGAGAACCTGCACAAGGCGATGAACGCGCTCGCGCAGCAGCAGGTGCTCGAGGCACAGTTGCTGGCCGCCGAGGTGCCGAACACGCGCGAGATCCTGGAGAACGCGGCGCGCGCGCATGTTCAGGTGGACACCCTGGAGCGGGTCGATCCACAGAAGGACCAGCGGCTCGCGGTGGCGCTGGTGCTGATCGTGCTGCTCTATATGTCGCTGCTGCTGTACGGGACGATGGTGGCGCAGGGCGTCGTGGAGGAGAAGGCGAGCCGGGTCGTGGAGATCCTGCTCGCGACCGTGCGGCCGTGGCAGTTGTTGCTCGGCAAGGTGATCGGCCTGGGGATCGTGGGGCTGATCCAGTTCACGCTGATCGGTGTCACCGGCCTCGCCGTGGCGCTGGCGACGGACGTACTGACGATCGACGGCGCCGCGACGGGCGCGCTCGTCTGGGGGCTGATCTGGTACGTCCTCGGGTACTTCCTGTTCGCCACCGTGTTCGCGTCGGTCGGCTCGCTGGTGTCGCGCCAGGAGGACGCGCAGTCGGTGCTCACCCCGATCACCCTCGTCGTGGCGGTGGCGTTCGTGCTCGGCCTGAGCCTGCTGACCAGATCGGCGGACGACGGTGTCACGGTCGTGCTGTCCTTGGTGCCGCCGTTCAGCCCGATCCTGATGCCCGGGCGGATCGCGCTCGGTGTGGCGTCCGGCTGGGAGATCGCCCTGTCGGTGATCTTGACCGTGACCGCGATCGCCGCGCTGACCTGGCTCGGCGGGCGGGTCTACCGGAACGCCGTCCTGCGCACCGGCAGCCGCGTCCGCCTCCGCGACGCCCTGGGCGTGTGATCCCCTCACTCGCGCCGTTCAGCCGCGCGAAGGCGGCGCAACAGCGCGACGTACTCGCCGTCCGGGTTCTTGATCAACCCGTGCACCGTGCTGAACACTCGGCACGGCCACTCGCCGCCGCACGCCCAGCAGGTAGCGTCGCGCAGCGTGCCGTGCTCGGCCACGAGCCCGCGCAGCACCAGCACGGCCGACCGCACCGCGCCGGCGAGCAGCGGGTCGGTGGAACCGCCCGCGACGAATTCCATTTCGTCGAGATGGCCGTAGATGTCGGCGCAGAGAAGTACGACCGCGTCGTCCGCCACTGACGGTGTCTTGCTCATCTTTCCTCCCAAAGGTGAATCTTTCCGATCCGTATGAAATGCCTTGCGGAAGGGACAAGCAATACGGTTGAGGAATGCGAGATCGGGAGCCGACGGTACGCAGACGGGAACTGGGCGACGCACTGCGCCAGGCGATGGAGCGAGCCGGACTGACCGGCGCGGACATGGCGAGACGGTTGGGCTGCTCACAGACGTGGGTGTCGCGGCTGCTGTCCGGCAAGCGGGGCAGCACCGAGAACGACGTGACGGCGTTCGCGACCATCTGCGGCGTGAACGGCAAGGAGCTGGCGCGGCTGCAGGGCCTCGCGCGCGAGCAGACCCAGGTCGGATGGTTGCAGCAGCACGGATCCCGCCTCCCCAAACAGGTCCGCACACTCATCGACCACGAGGATCACTCGCGGGAGATCAGCCAGTTCGGGTTCACGCTGGTGCCCGGTCTGCTGCAAACCGGCGACTACGCGCGGACCGTGATCAGTGAGAACGTCAACGTGCCAGCCGACGAGGTAGACGACCGCGTGTCGGCAAGACTGGCGCGGCAGGCGTTGTTCAGCCGGTATCGGCGACCGACGTTCGCGTTCTTTCTGCACGAGTTCGCGCTGCGCCTGCCGGTCGGCGATGCCCAGACGATGGCTGATCAACTCGAGCATCTCCTACGCATGTCCGCGCGCACTTACCTGACCATTCGTGTTGTCCCCACGGCAATAGGAGCGCACGCCGGGATGTCCGGACCGTTCACGCTTCTCGACGTCATCGATTTCAAGCAGGTGGTGTACCTCGACAGCGAGACCTCCAACGTATTCCTGGAAGAACCCGTCGAGATCGCCGCGTATCGGAACATCCTCGCCGCCCTGGATCGCACCGCCCTGGATGAGGAACAATCGAGGACGATGGTTGCCACCGTGGCAAGGACCCAGTACGCGGATCGAGAGGTGCCCCAATGATCGCGCCCGAGCCGGCCAGCCTGGTCTGGCACAAGAGCAGCTTCAGCGGCAACGGCGGCGACTGCGTCGAGGTGGCCCACGCCGGCGAAGGTGTCGCCATCCGGGACTCCAAGAACCCCGACGGCCTGATCCTCGCGGTGCCGTCACACGCCTGGCACCCCCTGGTCGCGAACACTTTTCAGACCTGACGCCTACTCCGATCGGGTGCTCCCCACGAACCCACCTTGTCCCTGCCGCAAGTTTGCTAACCTCGCAACCAGGGATACGGCTCGTTACTCTCCGCACACGAGCCCACGGCGGCAACGAGGGGGACAACAAGCATGGCCGAAGAAGGCGACCCGGGATCCGACTCCCGCGCGTTCAACGCAGCACCCGTCGGCAACATCAGCGGCTACATCGGTCAGATGGAGCAGGTCCTCGCCGCTCCGATGCCCCAAGCCATCAAGGTCGACCCGCAACAGATCCTCAATGTCGGCTCAGCGATCGCCCGCGAAGTAAAGAACCTTGAGGCCGCGCTCAGGCGCAACCGCGACTCGCTCCACGTCGCCCCTGCCGGCAACGACGACACCAGCAAGGCCGTGGCCAGGGCTTGGACGAGGCTGCTGGCGAGCCCGGCGAATCCGGAGTCAGTGGCGAGCCGGGTGCAGCTGTACATCGACAATCTCAGGGCTGTGTGCACGCAGTTGGAAGCTGCCGCCCGACAGTACAAGTACACGGAAGAAGCCATCGCCGCCGCGTTCCGCCCAACCGATCAAGGACAGGGTCGCCCATCCCATGCGTAAACGCATCGTCTCCAGCATCGTCGCCATCTGCGCGGCGGGTCTCGCGGCGGGCTGTGATTCGACAACCGGCAATGCCAGCCCGGCCACGACATCGGAGACCGCTCCTCAGACGGCGAGTAAGTCCACCTCGGCCACACCAACCGTGCCGCCACGGCCGAAGGACCTGCGCGTCGACGGCATCGACCCATGCCAACTCATCCCGCGACAGAACTGGACTGAGCTGAGGCTCGATGAGGCGCGACCGGCTGGAAATGCCTCCTTCTATAAGGTTCCCGTCTGCAGCTACAGCGGTGCCACACCACCTATCTATCAGGGATTCGGGGTTAGCGCACCCGTGACCGAGGGCATCGAAGTGTGGCTGGCCGGCAAGAAGAACTCTGCCATTCGCCCGATCACCGTCGCCGGCTACGGCGCGGTCGAGGCGATCCGAGATGGTGCCGAGGAAGCCGAGTGTGCCGTCATCGTGGACGTCGCACCCGGCCAGATCCTGTGGGTAGACACGGGTGTTGGCTATCGAAAACTGACACAAGAGCAACTGTGCAGGTCTGTGACACGTGTGGCTGAGATAGCGGTTCAAACGTTGAAATCTCTGCGTGGATAGGGGGAACAATGACCAACGAGGAGATCGCTGACCTTCGGTACGCATGGATGGGTACCTCGGCACTCGCCGAGGAGATCAAGCTCCTCAGGGACGGCCCGGGGCAGGCGGCGTTCGATCCGCCCGCCACCGCTCTGCGCGAACTGTCGAAGGCGTTGGCGGCGACAGACGAGGCGATTCGGGGTGCGTTGAAACCGTTGGGGACGGAGTGGACGGGCGCGGCCGCGCAGGGCGGTCAGCAGGTGGTCTCAGTTCAGGGGCAGCACGCGGGCGTGTCGGGGGATGTGTCGACCGCTGTGTCGTCCGGTGTTCACGCTCAGGGTGGGCACTATTCGGGTGCGAACAACAAGATGCCCGATCCGGCTGTTCTTGCGCAGAACGCGGAGGCCGACAAGCAGACTGTCGCGGCTGCGGGCATGTTCGGCCCGGCTTTCGACGATCACACACGGAAGCAGCAGGCGGCGCGTGAGCAGGAGGAGCAGGCCAAGCAGGCGTTCGAGCAGTACGCCCGCTCAAGCCAGCAGCAGTTGGACGGGTATCGGCCGTTGCCGGCGCCGCCTCCGGTGAATTTGCAGGTGGGGGACGTGTCGTCGGGGTCGATTGGGAGTACGACGCCAGCGGGGTGGAGTTCGCCGAGCGTGTCCAGCACGTCGGGTGTACCCGGGACGGGTTCATCGACGGTGATCCCGCCCGGTGGTGGCGGGACGCCGTACGTTCCGACGGTGGGTGGTGGTGGTTCGGGTACGCCGCCGGTGGTGGGTCCGCCGGGGACGCCGGGTCCTGGGCCGATCGTGGGGCCGGGTCCGGTTCCTGGTGGTGGGCCGATCTCGAACGTGCCGGGTGGTGGGTTGCCGATACGGCCCGGTATGGGCATTGATGCGGCGCAGGCTGCTGCGTTGGCCGCGAGTGGGCTGGGTGGTGGGGTGGTTGATGACGAGGAGCGTCGTGCCCGCCCCGGTAGCCGAGGCCCCGGTGGCGCGCCTGGTGTGCCGAAGCCGGGTGCTGTGCCATTGGGTGCGCCGGACGCCGAGGAAGCTCGTGCGGCACGCAACGCTGAGCGGGTCGCGCCCAGGCAGGCGCCGCGTGCGGGTGGGTTGATGTCGCCGGCGGCGATGGCCGGCGCCGGTGCTGGGGCGCCTGGTGAGGACGACGATCTGGAGCACAAGGACAAGTACGGGTTCGGCGACCCGGAAATGTTCGAAGACGACACCCTCGTCGCCCCGGCGACGATCGGTGAGGACGACGAATAGCCGTGCACCAACCACAAGCCAACGCGGTGCTGTCCGCGCTGGAATTCGACGTCGCCTGGGAATCAGAAAACCTGCCACCTCGACACGTGGTGATCAACGTCCCCAGCCCGGGCAAGACCCACACCGAACGCCGGCAGCTGGAACGCCAAGCCTGGGAGTCGCTGGCTCAACGCGGCCTGGCCAAGGGTGAGCGGGTCACTCCCGACCTGGCCGACCACCTCGCCCTGCTCGCCACCGCGCCACTGTCCATCGATCTGTGGGTGTGGACCGACCACGACATCCGGGCGCTCGCGGTCGCATCCGGGCGGCGTGCGCTTATGGCGGTCGTCGAGCACGAGCAGGTACACCTCGTCCCGGCTCGCGACACCAGCCTCGTGAGCACCGCGATCTGGCTCACCGGTGATCTGCCCGCCGGGCCCGGCCACTCGGTCAGCCTGCCGACCGAAGCCCTCAGGAAGGCCGACAAGCCAGGACGCCAACCCCACGAAATCGTTGCGGCACTGAAGAAAACCGGCATCAAAACAGCCGACGCGCAACTGCTCGTGCGCATGGCCGAAAACATTCACAGCCGAGGGCAGATCGGTGTGCAACACCGGCACCGGGACGGCCGGATCGTGCGCACCGGTCGCCAGGTCAATTTTCACGACACCGACAACGGCCGCTACGTCATGCTCAGCGCCACCAACAACGATGGTCAGCAGTGGACGACGCTCGCACCGGCCGACAACCAGCGGCTGATCGCCTGCGTCCGAGAGCTTGCCGAAGAATAGACGAAGGCCGCCACTCGGTCCGAGTGGCGGCCTGCATTCCCTTGCTGTGTAAGGGAATCAGCGATTCTCGACCGACACGTAGTCGCGCTCGGTCTGTCCGATGTAGACCTGCCGAGGGCGGCCGATCTTGGTAGCCGGGTCCGACATCATCTCCCGCCAGTGCGCGATCCAGCCGGGCAGCCGGCCCAACGCGAACAGCACGGTGAAGAACTTCGTCGGGAAGCCCATCGCCCGGTAGATCAACCCGGTGTAGAAATCGACGTTCGGGTACAGCTTGCGCTCGACGAAGTAATCGTCACCCAGTGCGATCTCCTCGAGCGTCTTCGCGATGTCCAACAGCTCGTCGGACGCGCCCATCTTGGACAGGATCTCGTCCGCGGTCTTCTTGATGATCGCCGCACGCGGGTCGTAGTTCTTGTATACCCGGTGCCCGAAGCCCATCAGCCGGACGCCGTCTTCCTTGTTCTTCACCTTCTTGACGAAGGTCTGCACATCCTCGGTGTCACGAATTCGCTCCAGCATGTCCAGCACCGCACTGTTCGCACCACCATGCAGGGGGCCGAACAACGCGTTTATTCCGGCGGAGATGCTCGCGAACAGGTTCGCCTCGGACGACCCGACCAGGCGCACGGTCGACGTCGAACAGTTCTGCTCGTGATCGGCGTGCAGGATGAACAGCAGATCCAGCGCCTTGGTCATGTCGGGGTCGACGTCGTAGGGCTCCGCGGGGAACCCGAACGTCATGCGCAGGAAGTTCTCCACCAGACCGAGCGAGTTGTCCGGGTAGAGGAACGGCTGACCGACCGACTTCTTGTACGCGTAGGCCGCGATCGTCGGCAGCTTCGCCAGCAGCCTTATCGTGGAGATCTCCACCTGCTGCTCGTCGAACGGCTTGAGGCTGTCCTGGTAGAACGTCGACAGCGCGGACACCGCGGAGGACAGCACCGGCATCGGGTGCGCGTCACGCGGGAAACCGTCGAAGAAGCGCTTCAGGTCCTCGTGCAGCAGCGTGTGCCGCTGAACCCGCTCGGTGAAGTCGTCCAGCTGCGCCTGGGTCGGCAGCTCGCCGTAGATCAGCAGGTAGCTGACCTCGAGGAAGCTCGAACGTTCCGCGAGCTGTTCGATCGGATACCCGCGGTAGCGGAGAATTCCCGCCTCACCGTCGATGTAGCAGATCTCCGAGGAGCAGGCGGCGGTGTTCACGAACCCCGGGTCGAGCGTGACGTACCCGGTCTTCGCCAGCAGCTTCCCCAGATCGATGCCGGAAGCGCCCTCTGTCGCAGGGGCTACCGCCATTTTGTGCTCGCCGCCGTCGTAACGGAGCTCGAAGGCACCGGTAGAGGCCTGCGGCGAGGCAGTCGCGTCGGGCATGCACTTACCTCTCACGATCGTCGGGGCGAGGCGAAAGCACTCGACGCGAGGGTTCCTACCCGGTCAAGAATGCGCCGCGGCCGGTATCGCCGCGTGGCAGCACCGCCCCATTGGGGTCCTGTCGGTGCCTACGCTAGTGGCCTTCGCGCTCAACGCCCAGTCGCCGGATTACTCGAAGTGTCTAGTTGGGACACGCATCACAGCCAGGCCGGCAATTCGGCCGCTGTCGGCGGCTGCGCACCCGTTCTGGAGGCGGTGATCGCGGCCGCTTCGGCCGCGAATTCGAGTGCTGTACGCCACTCTCCCGCGGACAGTTCACGCAATGCTGCGGGGCTCGTCACACCGTTTCGTTGCAACCATGCGAGCAATGTGCCGTGCACGGTGTCCCCGGCACCGACCGTGTCGGCGACCTCCACCGGCACCGCCGGGACGGTGATCGTGTCGCCGCGGGCGGTGCGGCACTCCAGCCCGTCGGCTCCCCTGGTCAGCACGACCGCGGCGGGTCCGGCCGCCTGCCAGCGCCGCACCGCCGGCTCGATGTCGTCGCAGCCGGCGAGCCAGCGCGCGTCGTCCACGGACAGCTTGAGCAGCGCGATGTCGGGCAGCCAGGACTCGAACCGCGCCCGGTACGCGTCCGGATCGGACACCAGCGACGAGCGGACGTTGGGGTCGAGCACCACGATTCCGCCGGCCCGGGCGTGTGCGCGAAGCACCCGTTCGTAGGTCGTCGCGCCCGGTTCGAGCACCAGCGAGAACGCGCCGAGCGACAGGATCGTCGTTCCGGCCGGCAGCGGGCCCGGATCGGCCACCAGCCGGTCGGCGGTTCCCTCGACGTAGAACGTGTAGTCCGCCGATCCGTCACCGCCGACACCGGCCACGGCCAGCGAGGTCGGCTCGTCGCCGCGCTGCGTCAGCGATGTGTCCACTGTGGATTCGCGAAGTGCGGCGAGCAGCGCGGCACCGAACGAGTCAGTGGAAAGCCGTGACAGGAAAGAGACTTCGGCACCGAGGCGGCCCGCGGCGATCGCGACGTTGAACCCCGCGCCGCCGAGTCGGGGCAACAGCGGGCCGTCCACTGTGGACACGCCGGCTCCGTCCGGCAACAGGTCGACCAACGCCTCGCCACCGACGACGATCACCTGTTCCTCCTCACACCGAATGGCTCTCCCCAGGTTAACGCTCGTTCAGTAGAGTTCAGCCACCGAGACACATACGGAGAGTCCCATGCCCGCCGAGCGCCTGCTGCCCACCACCGAAGCCGAAGACCTGCTGGCCCTCACGCGCGAGATCGCGCGTGCCGAGCTGGCGCCGCTGGCCGCGGAGTACGAGGAGGCGGAGCGCTTCCCGCGCGAGCAGTTCCGCCTGCTCGGACGCAGCGGCCTGCTGGGGTTGCCGTACCCGGAGAAGTGGGGCGGTGGCGAGCTGCCCTACGAGGTCTACCTGCAGGTACTCGAGGAGATCGCCTGCGCGTGGATGTCGGTCGGCGTCGGGCTGTCGGTGCACACGATGTCCTGCTACGCGCTGATCGAGTACGGCACCGAGGAGCAGCGCGAGCGCTGGCTGCCCGAGATGCTCGGCGGCGACCTGCTCGGCGCGTACGCGCTGTCGGAGTCGCACGCCGGGTCGGACGCGGCGGCGCTGTCGACGCGCGCGGCCCGCGACGGTGACGACTTCGTGGTGAACGGCGCGAAGGCGTGGATCACGCACGGCGGGCAGGCCGATTTCTACACCACGATGGTGCGCACGTCCGACGACGGCGGGCGCGGCATCTCGTGCCTGCTGGTCGACGCGAAGACGCCCGGGCTGAGCGCGGCGCCGCCGGAGCGCAAGATGGGCCTCACCGGGTCCACCACCACGCAGATGATCTTCGAGGACGCGCGGGTGCCGGCCGATCGGCTGCTCGGCGCGGAGGGCGAGGGGCTCAAGATCGCGCTGTCCTCGCTGGCGTCCGGCCGGCTGGGGATCGCGGCGTGCGCGGTCGGTCTGGCGCAGGCGGCGCTGGACGAGGCCGTGGCGTACGCGTCCGGGCGGATCCAGTTCGGCAAGTCGATCATCGAGTTCCAGGGCCTGGAGTTCATGCTCGCGGACATGGCGGCCGCGGTGGAGTCGTCGCGGGCGACCTACCTGGAGGCGGCCCGGCGGCGTGATCGCGGGCTGCCGTTCAGCCGGCAGGCGTCGATCGCGAAGCTCGTGGCGACCGACGCGGCGATGAAGGTGACCACGGACGCGGTGCAGGTGCTCGGCGGCGCGGGCTACACGCGCGACTTCCCGGTCGAGCGGTACATGCGTGAGGCGAAGGTGCCGCAGATCTTCGAGGGCACCAACCAGATCCAGCGCATGGTGATCGCCCGCGAACTCCGCCGCTCCTGAACGCCCGTCGCACCGGTTTGTCCACAGGCACCGTTTCATCCACAAGTCGATCTTGTCGCCCCTGTCGATCATGACCGCCGGATAGACTTGGCTCGAGGGCCGCCCCCGGGTGGGTGGGGGCTGCGTTCCACAGGGTCGAGCACCGTGGGACGTGAATCGGCGTGGCGGGTCAGTCGCGGGTGGAGTGGCGGGAGTTGTTGGGGCGCAGGGCTTTCCAGGCCGTGGCGAGGCGATCGACCAGCTCGTCGAGGATCGGCGGCGGGTAGGTGAACGGGAGCCGGATGTAGCTGTCGTGCGTGCCGTCCGGGTCCATCGCCGCACCGGGGACGATCTCCACGCCGTGCCGGCGCGCGAGTTGGGCGAAGGCGGCGGCGTCCACGCCGGGCAGTTCGACCCAGAGCGACGTGCCACCGTCGGGCGGGCGCCAGCGCCAGGACGGCAGCCGGTCCGCGAGCAAACCGGCGAGTTGGTCGTGGCGGGCGTGCAGCGCGGTCGTGTGTTCCTCGGTGATCGCCGGGAGCCGAGGCAACAATCGCAGCGCGACCGCCTGATCGAGCAGCGGGCTGCCGAGATCCACCAGCGCCTTGTGCCGGGCCACCCGCTCGGCGACCTCGACGGGTGCCCGCAACCAGCCCAGCCGCAGCCCGGGCCACACCGTCTTGGCCAGCGATCCGACGGTGATCGCCTCGACGTCCGGCTCCGCGGCGATCGGCGCCGGGCGGCCGCCGAACAGCGTGTCGTAGGAGTTGTCCTCCATGATCGGCACACCGTGCTCGGCCGCCAGGGACGCGATCCTGCGCCGCCGCGCGGGCGACATCAGCATGCCGGTCGGGTTGTGGAACGTCGGCATCAGGAACGCCAGCGACGGCGAGCGTGACATGGCCGCCGCGAAGGCGTCGATCCGTGCACCTTCGTCGTCCAGCGGTACCCCGATCGGGTCGGCGCCGGCCGCGCGGAACGCGTCCAGGCACCCCGGCCAGCTCGGCGTCTCCACCACGACCGTCGAGCCGCGACGCAGAAACACCTGCGCCACAAGGGAAATCGCCTGTGTGGCACCGGTCGTGACGACGATCTGCTCCGGCACGGTGGGCAACCCGTCACTGGTGTAACAGTCCGCGAGCGCCGAGCGCAACGCCGGCAGGCCGCGCGGCTGGTACCCGGCGTCGGCGGTCAGCGCCGGCAGGTCCTCCCGCGCCACCGCGGCCACCGCGTCGGCCAGCCACTCCGACGCCGGTGCGCCCGCCGAGTTGAGCGTGATCAGGTCAGCCCGCTCGTCCACCAGGCTCTGGATGATCGACGTCGCCGTCCCACCGGGCACCCGCCCGTCCGCACCCGGCCGGCGCAGCGCCGGCAACGCGGCCACGACGGTGCCACTGCCCCGCCGGCTGTCCACCAGCCCACCGGCCCGCAACTCGTCGTACGCGGCCACCACGGTCGACCGGCTCACCACCAGCGCGGCGGCCAGATCGCGCTCGGACGGCAGCCGCGCGCCCGGCGGCAGCGAATCGGCCTCGATCGCCGAGCGCAACGCGGCCGCCAGCGCGCGGTACAGCGGGCCGTCCGCCGCCCAGCCGCCGAGCAGGCCGGCGAGCGTCTTGGCGTCAATTCGGTCCACTTCGCGCTCCATTGGCCCGTGTTCGCGGCTTCCGCCAGCGCAACGCTAGCTGGCATGACCAACGACTTGGACACGCGACTCCGGGCGATCTGCGACCTGTCCGTCGCCACGGCGCGCGAGATCGCGGGCCGGCACGAGTACGACGGCGTGGTCCAGGACCTGTCGCCGGACACGGTCCGCCGTGATCTGGCGAGGCTGAACCCGGACGGCGCGGCCTACCCCGACCCGCACGACGAGGCGCACACCGCCGCCACCGAGGACGCCCTGCGCGCCCGGTTCGGCGAACTCGACCTGCACCGCGTGAACCCGTTGTGGCACATCGACAACCTCGAGCTGATCACCTACGAGCGGCGGTACGCGCCGGAGGCCGACCGCGCCGAGGCCCGCCGCGCGCACCTGAAGCGGTGGCCGGACGCGGTGGACGCGGCGATCGAGGCGCTGGACCGTGTCCCGCGCGATCTCGCCACCGCCACCGTCCCACTCGCCGAAGGCCTGGCCGACTACCTCGGGCCGGACGACGTCGAGCCGAGAAAAGCCTTGGCGCGCTTGGTGAATCATCTCCACACGGCCGGCACCAACGGCCCCGAGTCGCCGGCGCTCGGGCGGGCCGCGTTGACCCGGCTGCTGTCGTCGTCGGAGGCGATCGACGTCGACCTCAACGACCTGCTCGCGCGCGCCGAGCGGCACCGCACCGAACTCCGGCAGATGCTCGACGAGGCCTGCCGCCGCGTCGACCCGGCGGCGTCCACCCACGACACCCTGCGCGCACTGGTCGCCGATCACCCGGCCACCGGCGAGCAGGTGCTGGCCGAGGCCCGCGCCCTGGTCACCGAGGTGATCGACTGGACGGCGCGCACCGGGCTCGTCCCGGTCGACGACGCCGTCTGCGAGGTCGGCCCCTCGGTGGGCTCGCAAACCCGCGCGCTGGCCGGGCTGTACGCGGCGGCACCGTTCGAGCCGGACGGGCCGAGCTCGTTCCTGGTCACGCTGCCCGATCCGGCCTGGCCGCGCGACGAGCAGCAGGAGTGGCTGGCGTCCGGGTTCAACCGCGCGCTGCTGCCCGACATCGCGGTGCACGAGGTCGCGCCGGGCCACTTCTCGCACTTCAGGGCGCTGCGCCGGGCGCCGAGCGACGTGCGCCGCCTGCTGGTGTCCGACGCGTTCGTCGAGGGGTGGGCGCACTACGTCGAGCAGCTGTGCGTCGAGGAGGGTTTCCGCGCCGGGGACTCCCGGTTCGCCGCGGGCGTGGCCAGGGACGGACTGCGCCGGGTGGCCAGGCTGACGTGCTCGATCGGCGTGCACACCGGCGCGCTGTCGCTGGACGAGGCCGCGAGCCAGTTCGTCGACGACGCGCTGATCACCGGCCGCGCGGCGCACGCGGAGGTCCGGCGCGCCCTGTTCGACCCCACCTACGGCCGCTACACCTGGGCAGGCTGGAGATTCTCCGGCTGCGCGAGGAAGCCAAAACCACCTGGGGATCCGCGTTCTCACCGCGCCGGCTGCACGACGCGCTGTTCGCGCTCGGCGCTCCGCCGCTCGGTCTCATGCACACCGCACTGCGAGAGGGATGATCCCGATGCCGGACACCACCACACTGGCCGCCTTCCTCGCCGCGACCGTCGCCCTGGTCGCGATCCCCGGCCCGAACCTGCTCTACATCGTGGCGTGCAGCGTGTCCGGCGGTCGCAAGGCCGGCGTGGTCTCCGCACTGGGCGTGGAGACCGGAACGCTGGTGCACGTGCTGCTCGCGGTGGCTGGACTGTCCACAGTGGTCAGTCAGGCACCGGTCGTGCTCGCGGTGATCAAGTACGCCGGCGCCGCCTATCTGGTGTACCTCGGTGTCCGCGCGATCCTCGCCGCGCGGTCCGCGACCGAGGCGCACACGGTCACCCCGCCACCCGGCCTGTTCCGGTCCTTTGTGGACGGAATGCTGGTGAACCTGTTGAACCCCAAGGTGATCCTGTTCTTCCTGGCGTTCCTGCCGCAGTTCACCGGACCGTCGCCGTCCCGCGCCAGCATGCTGCTGCTCGGCGTGATCTTCTTCGCCGTCGCACTGGTGATGGACCTGGCGTACGCGTTCCTCGGCGGGCTGCTCAAGCCGACGGCCAGCCAGTGGCCGAACAGGATCGCCGCGACCGTCTACATCGGACTGGCCGGGTACGCGGTGATCGCCTAGTGCTCGCGGTAGAAGGGGTCGAGGGTGACGCCCTCGCCGGTGGACTCGTCGAAGTGGTACACCTCGCGGCCCGATACGAACACCCGCTCGGCGCGGCTCATCACGTCCAGCGGATCGCCGGACCAGATCACCACGTCCGCGTCCAGCCCGGCTCGCAGCGAGCCGACCCGATCGTCCAGCCCCATGATCGACGCCGGGTTGACCGTGATCGAGCGCAGCGCGGTGTCCGGGTCCAGCCCCTCCTTCACCGCGAGGGTGGCCTGGTGCACCAGGAAGTTGATCGGCACCACCGGGTGGTCGGTGGTGATCGCGATGGTCACACCGGCGCGCGCCAGGATGCCCGGGTTGCGCAGTGAACGGGCCCGCACCTCGATCTTCGTGCGGCTGATGAACAGCGGGCCGATGATCACCGGAATCTCTTTGCTGGCAAGGAGATCCGCGATCAGATGCCCTTCGGTGCCGTGGTTGACCACGAGCTTGTAGCCGAACTCCTCGGACAGCCGGATCGCGGTGGCGATGTCGTCGGCGCGGTGCGTGTGCTGGCACCAGGGCAGCTCGCCGGCCAGCACCGCGGCCAGGATCTCCGAGGTGTTGTCCCGCTCGAACGGCTTACCCTCCGCCGCCGCGTGCTCCTTGCGCGCCACGTAGTCCTGCGCCTTGGTGAACGCGTCCCTGATCACCGCGGCCACGCCGAGCCGGGTGGACGGCAGCTCCTTGCGGTCGCCGTACACGCGCTTCGGGTTCTCGCCGAGCGCGCTCTTCACGCTGATCGGCTGGCGCAGCAGCATGTCGTCGGCGGTGCGGCCCCACGATTTCACCGCGACGGTCTGGCCACCGATCGGGTTGCCGGAGCCGGGTTTCACGACCACGGTGGTCACCCCGCCGGCGAGCGCGTCGCGGAAGCCCTCGTCGGCGGCGTTGATCCCGTCCAGCGCGCGCAGCCGCGCGCCGTTCGGGTTTGTCATCTCGTTGACGTCGTTGCCGGCCCAGCCCTCGCCCTCCTCGCCGACGCCGACGTGGCCGTGCGACTCGACGAAGCCGGGCAGCACCCAGGAGCCGGCCGCGTCCACGATCTCCGCGTCGTCCGGAATGTCGACATCGGCCTCCGCGCCGACCGCCACGATCTTGTCTCCGTCGATCAGAACGGTGCCGCCGTCGATGGCCCCTGGCTCGCCCGACGAACCGACCGGGACCACGTATCCACCGGTAATCGCGATAGTCACGCGGGCGACAGTAGCCCCTGTCGTTGATCACGCAAACACGACTGAACGAACACCCGAGAACGCATGCTCCGCACCGCGTCCGACCTCTTCCGCGCGCGGGGCTATCAGGCCACCGGCCTGAAACCAGGTACTCGCCGAGAGCGGGGCGCCGAAAGGGTCGCTGTACTTCCACTTCCCCGGCAACGCCGCCGACGACGTCACCACCGGCCTCGACGCGGTGATCGCCCTGCTCGCCGAGGCCTTGCGGCAGTCCGAGTTCCGCGACGGCTGTCCTATTGGGACGGTCGCGCAGACCATCATGGACAGTGAGCCGATCAGGGCGGCGTGCGACCAGGTTTTCCGTTCCTGGCAACAGGTCATCGAGGAGTTCCTGGTGCGCAACGGGATGCGCGCGGACGAGGCGTCCGAACTGGTCGTCGTGGCGCTGGCCGTCGGGCGCCCGCCGCGTTCACCGCGCTGACCCGGCCGACGCTCTCCCCGGAGCAGACCGCGATCGGCCAGGTGCGCCGCCTCGGGTATCAGCCGGAGGACGTGCGGCACATCGTGCTCACCCACCTGGATCTCGATCACGCCGGCGGTCTGCGCGACCTCCCGCACGCGTCCGTGCACGTGCACGCCGAGGAACTCCGCACCGCCCCGCACCCGACCGGCGCCAAGCACCGCGGCCGCTACCGGCAGGCGCAGTGGGCGCACGGTCCACTGTGGACAGTGTGCGAGTCCACCGGCGACACCTGGTTCGGGTTCGACGCGGTACGCGAGCTTTCGGTCTGCCGCAGTGCGCCCCCGCGAGGGTTTAGGGCTTGCGGCGGGCGATGTCCACGAGCGCGGCACGCAGTTCGTCGGACAGACCGGTGGACCCCAGGCCCTCGCCGACGACCTCCAGCACCCGCGCGAACGCGGCGTCGCGAGTGTCCTCGTCGAGTTCGTGCAGTTGCCCGTTCAGCACGAGCAGCGCGAATCCGTGCACCGTCGACCAGGCGACGAACTCGGCGAACGGGCGGCGCTCCGGTGCCAGCAACCCGACCTCGACCAACTCGTCCATGCCCCGAACCAGCATGCCGAATCCGCTGTCCGGCTCCAGGTCGCCGAGCTTGGGCAGTGGTTCGACGCCACCGGCGCACGACGTGCGGAACAGGCCCGGCTGCTCCAGTGCGAAGTCGAGATAGCCACGCCCGAACGCACCGAGCCGGGCGAGCGCCCGCGCCCGCGGGTCGGCGAGGTCGGGCACCAGGGACAGCCGCGCCACCATGGCGGCTCCGAGCTGGTCGAACGCGTAATCCCTTGTCGCGATCATCAGTTCCTCGTGCCCGGCGAAGTGCCGGTACGCGGCGGTCGGCGTCACCCCGACGACCCGCGCGGCGGCGCGCACGGTGACCGAGCCGGGCCCGCTCTCCGACGCGAGCGAGGCCGCCGCCTGGATCAGCGCGTTGCGGAGATCGCCGTGGTGGTAGCCGCGCTTCGGAGTTCCTGAGAGAACCATAAGCCCGATGTTGACACCCATAAACATTTGAGGCAAGTTAACACCCGCCAAGATTCGAGACACCCGTCTGGAGCACGCCATGTTCGAACGCATCGGCACCTTCGCCGCCCGCCACGCCAAGGCCGTCCTCGCGGTCACGCTGGTCGTGCTGGCCGGCGCGGCCGTCCTCGGCTTCACCGCGTTCGGCAAGCTCAAGAGCGAGGGCTTCACCGACCCGAACGCCGAGTCCAGCCAGGCCCAACAGCTCATCAACCAGCACTTCGGCGGGCAGTCCGACCTGCTGTTCCTGATCACTCCGAAGACCGGCGGCGTCGACGAGCCGGCGGCGCGCGAGGCCGGCGCACGGCTCACTCAACGACTCGCCGGCGAACCGGAACTGGCCAAGGTGACCTCGTACTTCACCACCAACGCACCGCCGATGCGCGCGGCTGACGGGCGGCACGCGATCGCGGTCGCCCACCTGACCACCCCCGAGGACAAGCGCAACGACGCGGTGAGCGACATCGCCGAGCGGTACCGGGACACCGACGGGCTCACCGTCCGGCTCGGCGGGCAGCCGGCGGTCAACCAGAACATCACCGAGCAGGTCGGCAGCGACATCGCGATCGCGGAGTCGATCGCCGTTCCGATCACCCTCGCGCTGCTCATCCTGGCGTTCGGCGGGCTGATCGCCGGCCTGCTGCCGCTCGCGGTCGCGGCGATCACCGTGTTCGGCACGTTCGCCGTGCTGGCCGTGCTCGCGTCGGTCACCGACGTGTCGATCTTCTCGATCAACCTGACCATGGGCCTCGGGCTCGGCCTCGCGATCGACTACGCGCTGCTGACCGTGAGCCGGTTCCGCGAAGAACTGGACGGCGGCGCGGATACCGAGGCGGCGGTGATCCGCACGGTGGCCACCGCCGGCCGCACGATCACGTTCAGCGCGGCCACCGTCGCGGTGGCACTGTCCGCGCTGCTGCTGTTCCCGCTGTACTTCCTGCGCTCGTTCGCCTACGCCGGCATCGCGGTGATCGTGATCGCGATGATCAGCGCGGTGGTCGTACTGCCGGCGCTGCTGTCCGTACTCGGTGACCGGGTGAACGCGGGCCGGGTGCCGTGGGCGCGCCGCGCTCGCACGGCCGAGTCGCCGCTGTGGGGACGGCTCGCCAAGGTCGTCATGCGCCGGCCGGTGCTCACCTCGCTGCCGATCCTGGTGATGCTGATCGCGGCGGCGCTTCCCTTGCTGCAGGTGAACTTCGGCCAGCCGGACGACCGGGTACTGCCGACCTCGGTGTCCAGCCGGCAGGTCGGCGACACGGTGCGGGAGCGGTTCCCCGGCGCGGACACGCGGGCCACCCAGGTCGTACTCACCGGGAGCGCGGACCAGAACGCGATCGCCGACTACGCCGGCCGGCTGTCCACTGTGGACGGTGTGGCCGGCGTGCGGCCGCAAGGTCAGCTGCTCACCGTGACGACCGGCGCCGACCCGAGGTCCGACGAGGCGAAGCGGATGGTCGACGGGGTGCGCGCCACGGCCGCACCGCCGGGCACGACGGCCAAGGTCACCGGTGAGACCGCGGTACTCATGGACAGCCAGCAGGCGATCGGCGACCGGCTCTGGATCGCCGCGCTGCTGATCGTGGTGACCACGCTGGTGCTGCTGTTCCTGTTCACCGGCAGCGTGTTGCAGCCGCTGCGTGCCTTGGTGCTGAACGTCATCGGGCTGTCCGCGACGCTCGGGATCATGGTGCTGATCTTCCAGCAGGGCTGGCTGCAGGGGCTGCTCGGTTTCACCGCGCTGCCGCTGGACACCAGCATGCTCGTGCTGCTGTTCGTGATCGCGTTCGGCCTGTCGATGGACTACGAGGTGTTCGTGATCAGCCGGATCAAGGAGGCGCGCGATGCCGGAGCGTCCACAGTGGACGCGGTGACCGGCGGGCTGTCGCACACCGGGCGGATCGTCACCACCGCGGCGGCGCTGCTGGCGGTGAGCTTCTTCGCCTTCGGCACCAGCGGGGTGTCGTTCATTCAGATGTTCGGCATCGGCAGCGGGCTGGCGATCCTGATCGACGCGACGCTGTTGCGCGGAATCCTGGTGCCGGCCGCGATCCGGTTGCTCGGCGACGCGGCATGGTGGTCACCGCGGCCGCTGCGCAGGCTGCACGGGCGGTTCGGCATCTCCGAGACGGCGCCGCCCACACCCGAGCGCGAGAAGGTAGTCGTCTGACCGACGTTTGGTGGTCTTCAAGACCGCGATCCACAGGGTTTGTGGGTCTTGAAGACCACCAAACGGGTTCGGTTACTTGGTCAGGTTCTCCGGGTCGAGGTGGTGCGGCTCCTCGTGCCGGGCCCGCATGTACAGCCAGTTCAGGCCCCACAGCACGATTCCGCCGGCGACCAGGATGCCGGCGATGAGGTAGTCCTCGCCCTTCTTGCCGGACACGCCCGGCAACGCGAGGCACGCGCACAGGATCGCGCCGAGAATCGGCGCCCAGGTCGGCGCCCGGAAGTGCTTGTGCTCCACCTTCTCCCGGCGCAGCCGCAGCACCGCGATGTTCACCACGAAGAACACCACCAGCAACAGCAACGCGGTGGTGCCGCCGAGCTTGGACACCGCGTCCTTGCTCACCAGGCCCACGAGCAGGGCCGCGATACCCGTGGTGAACAGGATCGACACCCACGGCGTGCGGCGCAGCGGGTGCACCGTGGAGAAGAACGGCGGCAGCACGCGCTCGTTGGCCATGCCGTACAGCAGGCGGCTGGCCATCAGCATGTTGATCAGCGCCGAGTTGACCACCGCGAGCAGGCCGATGAAGGCGAAGACCTTCAGCGGGAAGCCGGGCGCGCCCGCCTCCAGCACGAGGAACAGCGAGTTGGACTTGGCCTTGGCGAGTTGGTCCGCCGGCACCAGCAGCGACGCGGTCACCGACACCAGGATGTAGATCAGCCCGGCGCCGGCCAGGCCCCAGAGCAGCGACTTCGGGAAGATCTTCGCCGGCTCCTTGCACTCCTCGGCCATGTTCACCGAGTCCTCGAACCCGACCATGGCGAAGAACGCGAGCCCGGTCGCCCCCGCGATCGCGAACGTCCAGTGCTGATCACCCGGCGGGTTGACGTCGACCAACCGGGACGGCTCGCCGTCGCCCTGCAGCACCGCCCAGATGCCGACCACGATGATGATCAGCAGGCCGGACAGCTCGATGCAGGTGAGCACCACGTTGGCCTTGACCGACTCGGACACACCGCGGAAGTTGATCGCCGCCAGTACCAGCACGAAGATCACCGCGACGATCGCGATCACCGTTCCGGACACCTGGATGTCGAACGCGCGTGGCAGGTAGGTCCCGCCGAAGCCGTGCGCCGCCGTGGATGCCGAGGTGATTCCGGAGCACATCACCATGAACGCCACGATGAAGGTCAGGAAGTGGATGCCCCAGGCGCGGTTGGTGTACAGCGCGGCGCCCGCGGCTCTCGGATACTTCCCGACCAGCTCCAGATAGCTGAACGCGGTGAGGAAGGCGACCAGGAAGGCGCCGAGGAACGGCATCCACAGCGCGCCGCCGATCTTGCCTGCGACATCACCCGTCAGCGTGTAGATCCCGGTACCGAGGATGTCCCCGATCACGAAGAAGAACAGCAGCTTGGGACCGATGGCCCGTTTCAGCTCGGGCTGTCCCGTCTCCGGCGTATTCGCCGTGGTGCTCTCAGCCATGCCAGCAGAGTGTGCCTGACCACAGTGGACACGCACCAGTCGCGTGATCGAGTTGTGGCCCTGAGTGGGGTGCACAGCGCGGGACTCACCGGTGCACAGCGCGGGACTCGCGCCCTACGGCCCCAGCCGTTGCACCTTCCAGCCGTCGCCCGTCTGCTTGAAGCGCAGCCGGTCGTGCATCCGGTCGCGGCGGCCCTGCCAGAACTCGACCACCTCGGGCACGATGCGCCAGCCACCCCAGTGCGGCGGTACCGGCACCTGCTCCACACCGGCGAACTGACGCTCGACGTTGGCCAGCGCCACCTCCAGCGAACCGCGGCCGCTCACCACCACCGACTGCGGCGACGCCCACGCGCCGAGCTGCGAGCCGCGCGGGCGGGACGCCCAGTACGCGGCCGTCTCGGACGGGTCGACCTTGCGCACGGTGCCCCGCACGTGTGCCTGCCGGTGCAGGCCGTACCAGGGGAAGGTCGCCGAGGCGTACCTGGTCGCCGCCAGGTCGTGGCTCTTCGCGGAGGTGTAGTTGGTGAAGAACACGACGCCCCGCTCGTCCAAGCCCTTGCACAGCACGGTGCGCGAGGACGGCACGCCCTTCGGGTCGGCCGTGGCGAGCACCATCGCGTTGGGTTCGGGAAGTCCGGATCGCACCGCCTCGTCGAGCCACAGCGCCAGCTGTTCGTGCCAGCTCTCCGCGAGCTCCGACTCCTGCAACGCGCCCACCTCGTAGGACACCCGCATCGCCGGCAGGTCCGGCCCGATGTCCGTACTTGTCGCGAGGTCGCCGTCGGCCATCCCGATCTCCCTCCACGGCAGCTTGTCGCCCGCAGGTCATGCGGGGTATCCCTCGACGTTACGGGTTCGCACCGCCGGAGAGAACCGGCACGCGGGTGAGATGCCGAACACTGCATCGGTAGAGCAAGATGAGCCGGTGAGCATCACCACTACCGACGACGGCTACCGGCCGGGCCTCGAAGGCGTGATCGCGTTCCGGACCGAGATCGCCGAACCGGACCGGGACGGCGGCGCCCTGCGCTACCGCGGAGTCGATATCGAGGACCTCGCCGGCAAGGTCACCTTCGGCGACGTGTGGGCGCTGCTGGTGGACGGAAGCTTCGGCCACAGCCTGCCGCCCGCCGAGCCGTTCCCGATCCCCGTGCACACCGGCGACGTGCGGGTCGACGTGCAGGCGGCACTCGCCATGCTCGCCCCGATCTGGGGCTACGAACCGCTGCTGGACATCGACGAGACCGAGGCGCGCGAGCAACTCGCCCGCGCGTCGGTGATGGCACTGTCCTATGTGGCGCAGTCGGCCCGCGGGATCGGCCAGCCCGCCGTGTCGCAGCGGCGGATCGACGAGTGCACCTCGACCACCGAGCGGTTCATGACGCGCTGGCGTGAGGACCCGGATCCCGCGCACGTGAAGGCGATCGACGCGTACTGGGTGTCGGCCGCCGAGCACGGGTTGAACGCCTCCACCTTCACCGCGAGGGTGATCGCCTCGACCGGTGCGGACGTGGCCGCGTGCATGTCCGGCGCGATCGGCGCGATGTCCGGTCCGCTGCACGGCGGCGCGCCGGCCCGGGTGCTGCCGATGATCGAGCAGGTGGAGAGCGTCGGCGACCCGGACAAGGTGGTCTCGTCGGTCCTGGACGAGGGCGGCCGGCTGATGGGCTTCGGCCACCGCGTCTACCGGGCCGAGGATCCTCGCGCGCGAGTGCTCCGGCGGACCTGCCGCGAGCTGGGCGCCGAGCGGTACGAGGTGGCCGCCGCGCTGGAGCAGGCCGCGCTGAACCAGCTTCGGGAGCGCAGGCCGGACCGGGCGATCGAGACGAACGTGGAGTTCTGGGCAGCGGTGATCCTGGACTTCGCGCGGGTGCCGCCGCACATGATGCCGGCGATGTTCACCTGCGCGCGGACCGCCGGCTGGTGCGCGCACATCCTGGAGCAGAAGCGCACCGGGCGGCTGGTGCGCCCGTCCGCGCACTACATCGGCCCCGGTCCCCGGCGACCCGAGGATGTCGAGGGCTGGTCGAATCTTTCGAGATAGCGCTCAATCCTTTCGGCTCGGCAGGCATTTCCTATGAGTAGGACCGACTGCCGAGGAGACTCATGACCTTCGAGGAGTTCCTCGCCGCCGAGTTGCCCGGACTGACCCGCTTTTCTGCGGTGCTGACCGGCAACCGGCACCTCGCCGAGGACGTGCTGCAGGACGCGCTGGTGCGCGCGCACGCCAGGTGGGGCCGGATCGGCGGCATGGACCGGCCGGACGCCTACGTACGCCGCATCGTCACGACGAGCTACCTGTCGTGGCGGCGGCTGTGGGCGACCCGGAAGATTCACCCGGTCGAGGATCTCTCGAAATTCGAGTATCTCGAGAACACCCCTGACCCGGCGGTGTCGGTGGTGCGGACCGATCACGTCCGGCGTCTGGTGGCGAGCCTGCCGAGGCGCCAGCGCGCCGCGGTGGTGCTCCGCTTCTACGTCGGCTGCGACGACACGGAGGCGGCCACCGCGATGGGCTGCTCGGTGCAGACGGTCCGGTCCCACATCTCCCGCGCGCTGGACGCCTTGCGGGCGCACCCCAGCATGCGGGAGCACGTCGAGACAGGAGCGAAGCTGTGACGCAGGAAAACGACATCCGCACCGCGCTGCGCGAGCTGGAGGCCGAGCGTCCCGGCGTGGATGCCGTGCGCACGGGGGTGCACAAGGGGATCGAGCGGCGGGCCAGGCGGCGGCGCACCGCCGTCGTCGCCGGGTCCGCCCTCACCGTGGCGGCACTCGCGGCCGGCGCGGTGGTGTTGACCACGGACCGCGAGCCGTCGCAGCGGCATGCGGCGCCGCCGACGGTGACCAGCACGGCTGGACCGGGCAGCGCGGAGCTGGCCGGGGTGACCGTGCCGGCGTCGATCTTCCCGCTCGATCCGGGGGACACGGGCAAGGGCTTGCGGCGCAACGTGTTCGCCGGGCCGGGCAAGCTGCAGCTCGTCTACAGCGGCAACCCGAACGGCTTCATGCTGACGATCACGCCGAAGCGGCCGGACGTGCGGGGGCTCTCCGTGCAGCCGGCCACCATCCGGGAACGGCAGGCGACGCTCGCGACGGCGGCCAACACCCCGCCCCGGCTGATGTGGCAACTCGGCGACGGCCAGTGGGCGACCGTCGAGGCGACATCGGCCGACGCGCGTGCGGCGGAGCGGATCAGGATGACCGCCAACGGTATGGTCGAGCGGCCGACTCGGATCGAGTCGCCCGTGCGGGTTACCTTGGCGCCCAAGGGTTTCTTCCCCTCGACGATGCGCCGCGAGGACCCGTTCGGCTGGGATCCGAACCAGGGCCTGTGGCTGTGCCCGCCCGGCGGCGAGGGGCTGGACGAGAACAGCCCAAAGGAACTGGCGCCGTGTCTGAGCGTCACGGCGACGCCGACCAAGCTCCTCGATTCGGACCGGCACGCTCCTCCGTCGAGCGTGAGCACGTCACCGGGCTGGCCGAACGTGCCGCCACCGGGCAGCACGAACACGGCCAAGCCGCCCGCGCCGAGCGCCTGGGGCCCACTGCGGAAGGTGGACGGCGCGATCGTGCGACTGTCTCAGGACGGGCAGAGCGCGGCCAAGGTCGTGGACGAGGAGCGGGCGATCGTCGTCACTGTCCCAAGTGGACAGTCGATTTCCGGGGACGCGCTGCTGAAGATCGCCGCGTCGGCGTCAGTCCGCTCGTGACACCCCGTCGGTGATCGTCTTCACGTCTCTGTCCTCTCTGGACGGTCGGCCACGTCGAGCGCGGTGATGGCCGGGCGGACGGCGAACGCGGAGATCGCGAGCAGCACGGCCGCGCCGATGCAGGCGTACCGCCAGCCGCCGCCGTCGGTGTAGAGCAGGCCGGCGGCGAGCGCGCCGACGGTGGCGCCGAGCAGGGTCGCGCTCTCGTAGGTCCCCCATCCCCCGCTCAGGTCACTCGCTGTACACCGAGGCGAACGGCTGCTCCCGCGTGGTCGAGCCGTTGTATCCGACTCCGAGCAACTTGTCGCCGTCGATCGCGGTGCCGGCCAGCAGGTTGCCGCCCTGCGGCGCGTCGACCGCCTGCCAGTCAGTTCCGTTGTGGCGCAACGGGTTGGCCGCGCCGATGGCCCACAGCGTGTCGCCGGTGCGCACCAGGTCGTTGATCTCGCCGGCGTCCACGGGCAGCTTCACGGCTGACCACTGGGTGCCGTCCCAGTGGAACATGACCGGCTTGCTCGGCTTGTTCGGATCGGCGTCGCGCACGCTGCCCGCCGCCCACACGTCGTTCGGCGCCGCCGCGTGCACGTCGACCAGCATCAGCTGCGAGTTGGCCGCACCGTCCACCGGCGGCATCGGGAACTCCGTCCACGCCTTCCCATCCCAGTGGAACGCCAGCGGCTTGCCCGGCCCCTGGCCGTACTCGCCGGCTCGGCCGATCGCCCACACGTCCTCGGATCCACTGCCACCGATGCCGGTCAGCGTCCACCAGATCTCGGACGGACCGGGCGGCACCACCTCGACCCACGCCTTGCCGTCCCAACGCTGAGCCGTGCCACGCCCACTGGACGCGCGGCCGGCCTGGTTGAGGCTGCCGACCGCCCACACGTCAGCACCTGCCACCCCGAGCCGGGACACCCCCTGGTAGTGGTTCGGCGGCACCGGCGCCACCGGGAACTCGGTCCACGCCTTCCCGTCCCAGTGCATCGACGTGCCGGTGCCGACCTTGCCCTCCTGGCCGATCACCCACACGTTGTCGCGGGACAACACCGCCGAGGACGTGGGGCGGCCGATGTCCGGCGTCTGCTGCTCCGTCCAACCATCGGCACCACGCAGGTACGCCTGCGTGCTGTAGATCGGCCAGCCGGTGTACCACCCGCCGAACGCCCAGGTCACGCCGTCACCGGACGCCGCGCTGGTCAGGATCGACGACGTGTCCGGCCTCGGTGGCACGGGCTCCGCCGTCCACCCCGCCTCCGCACTCGCCGACCCCGATGTCACCGCGAGCCCGACAGCCGCCGCGGCGACCACCCCGGCCACCGCACCCCGTACGACCACCCTCATGCCACACCCTCCTCGATCAACGCCTGTACCCCGTCAACGCACCGACCTCGGTTCCGGTTGCTTCCGACCTCAAGATCGCTCCAGGCGCAGGCCGAGCTCCCTGAGCGCCTCGAATCGCTGGACCAGCACCCACATCCCGGTCGGCTCCAACTCGGGGTGCCACGACTCCCGTGTGTCTGCCCGTCGTGCTTTCGGTACAGCCAGGTCGCCTCGGGCGTCAGACAGCCAGACGTCAGCTCGGTGATCGCGATCGACCTGCGGGCCCCGCGGTAGCCCGGGCGCCCACGCGGGCGGCCGGGCCACGAGTCACTCCCGGTGGATCGCCGCGAACGGCTGATTGTTGCCCGTGCCGCCGGTGGAGCCGACGCCGACCAGGGCACCGCCGTCGATCGCGGTGCCGGCGACCACCGTGGCACCCTCGGGCGCGTCGACAACCTGCCACTCCGAGCCGTCGTAGCGCAGCGGACGATCAGCGCCGAATGCCCACACCTTGTCGCCGGCGGACACGAGGTCCTTGATCCGGCCAGTGTCGACCGGCAGCCTCACCGCCGTCCACTGCTTGCCGTCCCAGTGGAACATGATCGGCTTGCCCGGCTGGGTCGGCTGGTTGACTGGGTACATACTCCCCGCGACCCACACGTCGTTCGGCGCGGTCGCGTGCACGTCCACGAGCGTCAACTGCCAGTCGGGCGCACCGTCCACCACCGGCATCGGGACCGGCGTCCACGCCTTGCCGTCCCAGTGGAACGCCAGCGGCGTACCGGGTCCGTGGCCGTACTCGCCGGCCACGCCGATCGCCCACATGTCGTCCGGCGCGACACCGCCGGCACTGGACAGCGTCCAGTGCCCGGGCGGGCCGGGCGGTCCCGCCTCAACCCACTTCGTGCCGACCCACCGCTGGGCCGTGCCGCGCGTGTTGGATTGTGAGTTGCCGGCCCCGGAGACACTGCTGACCAGCCACACGTCGCTCCCGGCCACGCCGAGCCTGGCTCCGTAATGGAAGTGATTCGGCGGCGTCGGCGCCAGCGGCACCTCGGTCCACGCCCTGCCGTCCCAGTGCATCGACGTGCTGATGCCGTACTTCCCCGCCACGCCGGTCACCCACGCGTCGTCGCGCGACAGCACGACCGACGACACCGGCTGGCCGATCGGGGGCGTCGGCACCTCCGCCCAGCCGTCCTTCCCGCGCAGGAACGCCTGCGTGCGCATCGTGGTGCTGTGCGTCACGCCCAACCCGAACGCCCAGGTCGTACCGTCGCCGGACGCCGCGGTGTGGAGCACCGACGACTCGTCCGGCTTCGTCGGGACGGGCTCCGGTGTCCACCCGGCCTGCGCGTTCGCGGACCCCGATGTCACCGCGAGCCCCACCGCCGCGGCGGCCACGATTCCGGCCACGGCCGCGCGTACGACCACCTTCATCCAGAATCCTCCTTGATCAACGCCTGTAATTGGTCAACGCACCAGTACCCGATTCGGTTGCTTCCCACCAGAGAACGTGCGACTGTCCGTCGTTCGGTTGACAGCCGGATTCAGTCCGCCGGACGTCCCGGCGCACACCCCGCGCGTCGCACGATCAGCTCATGACACCGACGATCAGCGTCCGCGGCCTGCGCAAGAGCTACCGCGACGTGCACGCCGTGGACGGCGTGAACCTGACCATCGACCAAGGCGAGGTGTTCGCGCTGCTCGGGCCGAACGGCGCGGGCAAGACGACCACCGTGGAAATCCTCGAAGGCCACCGCCGGCGCGACGCCGGTGAGGTCGCCGTGCTCGGCGACGACCCGGGCACGGCGGGCCGCGTGTGGCGCTCCCGGATCGGCATCGTGCTGCAGACCGCGACCGACGCGGCCGAGCTCACCGTCGCCGAGACCGTGCGGCACTTCGCCACGTACTACCCGAATCCGTCCAATGTGGACGATGTGATCGACGCGTGCGGGCTGACCGAGAAGGCCGGCTCGCGCATCAGGAGCCTGTCCGGCGGTCAGCGGCGCCGGCTGGACGTGGCGCTCGGCATCGTGGGCAATCCGGAGCTGGTGTTCCTGGACGAGCCGACCACCGGCTTCGACCCCGAGGCGCGCCGGCAGTTCTGGGCCCTGGTGGAGAAACTCGCCGCGGACGGCACCACGATCCTGCTCACCACGCACTACCTCGACGAGGCCGAGGCGCTTGCCGGCCGGCTCGCGGTGATCGCGCGCGGGCGGATCGTCGCCGAGGGCAAGCCGAGCACGCTCGGCGGCCGGGCCAGCGCCGACGCGGTCGTGTCCTGGACCGACGAGACCGGCCCGCACGAGGTCGACACCGCCGACCCGCAGCGCGTGATCGCCGACCTGTCCGCGCGCGGCGTGGTCATGTCCGGTCTGCGGGTCAGTCGGCCCACCCTCGAAGAGATCTACCTCGACCTGATCGGAGACGCGGCGTGACCACCGTCCACATGCGACAGACAAGCGGCGCGCTGCCGTCCGTACTCGGCGTCGGGCTCGCCAGGGGCGTCATCGAACTGAAACAGTTCGCGCGCGAGAAGGAAGCGGTGATCTTTACCTTCACCTTCCCCGCGCTGCTGCTGGTCCTGCTCGGCTCGATCTTCTCCGACGCCTACGGCAACACCGGCGTCACCGCGAGCCAGGTGTTCGCCGCGAGCATGATCGCCTACGGGATCATGAACACCACGTTCGTCACCATGGGCACGGGCATCGCGACCGACCGCGAGGACGGCACGCTCAAGCGGCTGCACGGCGCACCGGTCTCCGCGACCTCGTACTTCGTCGGCAAAATCGTGCTGATCACCGTCGTGACGGTCGCCGAGATCGTGTTGATGCTCGCCGTCGGCATGCTGGTGTTCGACATGCCGCTGCCGTCGACCGGCGAGCGGTGGCTGACCTTCGCCTGGCTGCTGGTGCTGTCCGTCGTGTCCTGCACGCTGCTCGGCATCGCGGTGAGCGCGATGGTGAAGTCGGTGCGCAGCGCCGGCGCGGTGACCACCGTGCCGGTCGTGGTCCTCTCCTTCCTGTCCGGCGTGTTCATGCAGCCCATCAACGAACTGCCAGACTGGATGTTGAAGGTCTCCTCGGCGTTCCCGGTGAAGTGGATCGGACAGGGCTTCCGTTCGGTGTTCCTGCCGGACAGCATGACCAGGTGGGAGGCGGCCGCGGCATGGGAACCGGGCATGACGGCGCTCGTGATCGGCGCGTGGTGCGTGATCGGATTGATGCTGTGCCTGCTGACGTTCAGGTGGACCAACCGGCGCGACGGGTGACCTCGTCCGACACCGGCAGCAACCCGTCGTTCTGGCTGTGGGACCTGTACTTCGCGGCCGGGCTCACGTTCGCGATCGGCCTGAACTTCGCGGTCGACGGCGACACGACGACCCTCGAGCGCCTCGGCACCGCCGGGGCGCTCGTCGGTCTGTGCGCCTGGTACGCCGTGTTCGGGCGGCGGCTGGTGCTCGCCGACGACCAGGGGCCGAAGGCTGTGGTGTTCCTGGCCGGGGTGCTGCTGCTGTTCGGCGTGTCGGTGGCGTTCCAGCCGAGGATGACCGTCGGGTTGTTCGCCGTGTTCCCGATGATCTTCATGAGCGTGCCGCTGCGGGTCGCGCTGCCCGCCGTGGTGGTCGCCGGGCTGACACCCACGGTCATGGTGGTGATCCGCGAAGGCAGCGCCTGGGAGACCATCCAGGGATCGCTGGTCACCGGCGTGTTCGCGATGGTGTTCTCGGTCATGATCGGCACCTGGATCATCCGGATCGCCGAGCAGAGCGAGGACCGCGCGGAGCTGATCCAGGAGCTGGAGGCGAGCCGGGAGGAGGTCGCCCGGCTGTCGCACGAGACGGGCACCGCGGCCGAACGCGCGCGCCTGGCCAGGGAGATCCACGACACCCTGGCGCAGGGGTTCACCAGCATCGTCGCGCTCACCCAGGCGGTGGAGTCGGAGCTGGACACCGATCCGGCGGCGGCCCGCCGGCACCTGGACCTGGTCAACCGGACCGCGCGGGAGAACCTGGCCGAGGCGCGCGCGATGGTCGCCGCGCTCACCCCGTCGGAGCTGGCCGACTCGCTGGCCGACGCGGTCCGCAGGCGGGCCACGCGGCTGGGCGAGCAGACCGGCGTGACCGTGCGCCAGCGGATCGAGGCACTGCCGCCGCTGCCGACCGCCGCCGAGGTGGTGGTGCTGCGCGCGGCCCAGGAGGCGCTGTCGAACGTGGCCAAGCACGCCCGCGCGTCCACTGTGGACGTCGTACTCTCCGGCGGTGCCAAGGGAGTCCGGCTCGCCGTGGCCGACGACGGAGTCGGCTTCGATCCGTCCACAGTGGACAACGGGTACGGGCTGCGCGGCATGCGGGCGCGGGCCGAGCAGGTCGGCGGCACCGTGACGGTCCACAGTGGACAGAAGGGCACGACGGTGGAACTGGTGGTGCCATTGTGATCAGTGTGATGCTGGTGGACGACCACCCCGTGGTGCGCGAAGGTCTGCGCGGCATGCTCGAGGCGGAGCCCGATCTCACCGTGGTCGCCGAGGCCGGGTCCGGCGACGAGGCGATCGCGGTGGCGGCGGTCGCGAAGCCGGACGTGATCCTGATGGACCTGCGCATGCCCGGCGTGGACGGCGTCGGCGCGACCGAGCGGATCCTGGCGACCGGCTCGGCGGCCAAGATCGTCGTACTCACCACGTACGAGACCGACGCCGACATCCTGCGCGCGGTCGAGGCGGGTGCCGCCGGCTACCTGCTCAAGGACGCCTCCCGCGCCGACCTCGCCGGCGCGGTGCGGGCGGCCGCGCGCGGCGAGACCGTGCTCGCCCCCTCGGTCGCCGGCCGGCTGGTCAGACAGGTGCGGAACCCAAGCGCGCCAACGCTTTCCGGCCGGGAGACCGAGGTGCTCGCGCTGGTCGCGACTGGCCTCACCAACGCCGACATCGGCCGCGCGCTGCACATCAGCGAGGCGACCGTGAAGACGCACCTGCTGCGCGTGTTCGGCAAACTCGACGTGTCCGACCGAACCGCCGCTGTCACCACGGCCATGTCGCTGGGACTCCTCCCCCGGTAGCGTGCTCGCATGGGCAAGCTGGACGGCAAGGTCGCCTTGATCACCGGCGGCGCCAGGGGGCAGGGACGGTCGCACGCGGTCACGCTGGCCCGCGAGGGTGCGGACATCGTGGCCTGCGATCTCGTGGCGGATTTGGACACAGTGCCGTATTCCCTTGCCACGCAAGAAGATCTGGACGAGACCGTGCGGCTGGTCGAGGCGCACGGGCGACACTGCCTCGGAGTGCGCGCGGACGTCCGAGAACTCGCCGACATGGAGTCCGTGGTCGCGCAGGCGATCGACAAGTTCGAGCGGGTGGACATCGCGCTGGCCAATGCCGGCGTCTCGTCCAGCTCGGCGATCGCGGACATGAGCGAACCGCAGTGGCGCGAGGTGATCGAGGTGAACCTCACCGGCGTGTTCACCACGTTCCGCGCGGTCGTGCCGCACATGATCGCCAACAGCTTCGGCCGGATCGTGGCCACCTCGTCGATCATCGCCAGGATGGGCGGCACCAACAGCGGCCACTACACGGCGTCCAAGTGGGGCGTGATCGGGCTGGTGAAGTCGCTCGCGCTGGAGGTGATGGAGCACGGCATCACGGTCAACGCGGTGCTGCCCGGCGGTGTGGACACCGATTTCATCCACAACAAGGCCGTGTACAAGGTGCTCCGGCCCGACCTGGAGGACCCGACAAGGGAGGACGTGCTGCCGATGTTCGACAGCGGGCCGACTCCCGGGCTGATGGACCCGAGCGAGGTCTCCGAGGCGATCCTGTTCCTGGTCACCGAGTCCGGCCGGCACATGACCGGCGAGGCGATCAGCCTGTCCGGCGGGATGAGCGCGAGCAACGCCACTTAGTGGGTGTCGGGTCTGTTTAGAGTGTGGCGCATGCTTGCCACGACCGAGTTCGCACTTCTCCGCAAGATCGCCGAGGAACAGGCCGCCGCTCGGGCGCCGTCGCTGGTCGCCGCCATCACCAGAGGCGACGGTATCGCCTGGTGGGGCGGGCGCGGCGAGGTGGACGGCGCGCCGCCGACGGTCGACACCCAGTACCGGATCGGCTCGATCACCAAGACGTTCGTCGCCGTGCTGGTGATGCGGCTGCGCGACGAGGGCAAGCTCGACGTGACCGATCCGCTGGACAAGCACGTACCCGGTACCGCGCTCGGCGACCTCACCATCGCGCAGCTGCTGTCGCACACCGGCGGGCTCACCTCCGAGTCGCCCGGCGACTGGTGGGAGCGCGCGGCCGGCGGCGACTGGGCCACGCTCGAGTCCACTTTGGACGATCGGAGCCGGGTACTGCGCGCCGGCAAGCAGTTGCACTACTCCAACCCCGGCTTCGCCGTGCTCGGCGAGGTGGTCGCACGGCTGCGTGGGCGCGCCTGGGACGAGGTGCTCGACGAGGAGATCCTGGCGCCGCTCGGCATGTCGCGCACCACGCGCGGACCGGTGGCTCCGCACGCGCTGGGCTGGGCCGTGCACCCGTACGCGGACGTGCTGCTGCCCGAGCCGACGCCGGACAACGGGGCGATGGCGCCGGCGGGCACGCTCTGGTCGACGGTGACCGACCTGGGGCGCTGGGCGCGGTTCCTGGCCGGCGACACCGGCGACGTGCTGCACCCGGACACGCTCACCGAGATGGCCACGCCCATCACGGTCGACGAGGGTGACGTGTGGCGGATCGGCTGGGGTCTGGGGCTGCAACTGTTCCGGGAGAACGGCCGGCGGCTGATCGGCCATGGCGGATCGATGCCAGGGTTCCTGGCCACCGTGGCGGTCGACCCGCGCTCCGGCACCGGCGTGCTGACCATGGCGAACAGCACCTCCGGCGTGCGGATCGCCGGGCTGAGCGTCGAACTGCTGTCGCTGGTGGACGACTACGAGCCGGTGCTGCCGACCGAGTGGCGGCCGAGGTCCGATGTGGACCCGGCGCTGCTTTCCCTTACCGGCCAGTGGTTCTGGGGTCCGACGGCGTTCCTGCTGCGGGCGCTCGGCGACGGCTGGCTGGACCTCGCGCCGGCCGACGGGAAGGGGCGCGCGTCCCGGTTCCGCCCGACCGGTGTGGACACCTGGGTCGGGCTGGACGGCTACTTCGCGGGCGAGACGCTGACCCTGCACCGGGACACCACCGGCACCGCCACCCACCTCGATCTGGCCACCTTCATCTTCAGCCGCACGCCGTACGACCCGGCGGCACCGATCCCGGGTGGCGTCGACCCCTCCGGCTGGCGCTGATTCGCGAGTCCCGCGCCCCGCACCGGTGAGTCCCGCGCCCTGCACGATGCACAGCGCGGGACTCACCGTGTCCCAGCGCGGGACTCGCGCATTCACGCGTGACGCTGGCGACCCTGGCGTGCCGGCGCGGGCGGTGGGTGCGAGACTGGCCGGTGTCCGGCAACGGCGCCGGTCAGCATCGATTAAGCACTGACACACGTGACCCGCGAAGAAGGCGCCGAGAATGACGCAGACCGTCGATCCGACCACCCTGCAACTGCCCGCCGACCTGAAGCCGACCGACGGCCGCTTCGGCTGCGGCCCGTCCAAGGTCCGCTCCGAACAGGTGAGCGCGCTGGCCACCCGGGGAGCCGAACTACTCGGCACCTCGCACCGGCAGAAGCCGGTGAAGTCGCTCGTCGGCCGGGTGCGCGAGGGCCTGCGCGAACTGTTCGGGCTGCCCGACGGCTACGAGGTGGTGCTCGGCAACGGCGGCACCACGGCCTTCTGGGACGCCGCCGCGTTCGGGCTCGTCCGCGAGCGCGCCCAGCACTTCACCTACGGCGAGTTCTCCTCGAAGTTCGCCAAGGTCACCGGCGGCGCGCCGTTCCTCGGCGAGCCGGTGGTCGTCTCCGCCGACCCGGGTGACGCGCCGGAAATCGTTGCCGCACAAGGTGTCGACCTGATCGGCTGGGCGCACAACGAGACCTCCACCGGGGTCGCCGTGCCGGTGTCCCGCCCGGCCGGCAGCGACGGCGCGCTGATCGCGATCGACGCCACCTCCGGCGCCGGCGGCCTGCCGGTGACGATCACCGACACGGACGTGTACTACTTCGCGCCGCAGAAGTCCTTCGCCTCCGACGGCGGGCTGTGGATCGCCCTGATGAGCCCGGCCGCGGTGGAGCGGGTCGGCGAGATCGGCGCGAGCGACCGCTGGGTGCCCGAGTTCCTGTCGCTGACCACCGCGCTGGACAACTCGCGCAAGGACCAGACCTACAACACCCCGTCCGTGGCCACGCTGTTCCTGCTCGCCGAGCAGATCGACTGGATCAACGGCAACGGCGGCCTCGACTGGGCCACCGCGCGCACCAAGGACTCCTCCGACCGGCTCTACGGCTGGGCCGAGTCGACCGAATGGACTCACCCGTTCGTGACCAGGGCGGAACTGCGCTCGCGGGTGGTCGGCACCATCGACTTCGACGACTCGATCGACGCCGCCACCGTGGCGAAGGTGTTGCGCGCCAACGGAATCGTGGACGTGGAGCCGTACCGCAAGCTCGGCCGCAACCAGCTTCGGGTGGCGATGTTCCCGGCGATCGAGCCGGACGACGTCACCGCCCTCACCCGGTGCGTCGACTGGATCGTCGACCACCTGAGCTGAACTCGATGGATCTCGTGCCCCGCAACCGCACCTAAGGGGAACGTGACCCAACTCAGCCACGGTGACGTGGTAACCGCACCATGTGCTGGAAGGCACCCAAGACTGGGAAATTCCGGGGAGGCGGGTGAGCACGGCCTTCACGGATCAGCCATGCTGTCACCGTGCGTGTGCTCGTGGTTGAGGACGATCGCAGGATGGCCGAGGTGCTGCATCGCGGCCTGTCCGCGGAGGGGTTCGCCGTCGACATCGCCTACGACGGGCCCAACGGGTTGTGGCATGCCACCGAGCACCCCTACGACGTCGTGGTGCTCGACATCATGCTGCCCGGGATGCACGGCTACGAGGTGTGCCGCCGGCTGCGCGAACGGGAGGTGAGCACGCCGGTGCTGATGCTGACCGCGAAGGACGGCGAGTACGACGAGGCCGAGGGCCTGGACACCGGCGCGGACGACTACCTGACCAAGCCGTTCTCCTACGTCGTGCTGGTGGCCCGGCTGCGCGCGCTGGTGCGCCGGGGCGGCACCGAGCGCGGGCCGGTGTTGCGCATCGACGACCTCACGCTCGATCCGGCCAACGGCACCTGCCGCCGGGCCGACACCAGGATCTCGCTCACCGCGAAAGAGCAGTCCGTGCTCGAATACCTCATGCGCAATGCCGGAAAAGTGGTCACGAAACGGGAGATCGTCGACCACGTGTGGGACATCGCGCGGGATGTGGAGCACAATCTGGTCGAGGTGTACATCGCGAACATTCGCAGAAAGGTCGATCGACCCTTCGGAAAGAACACGATCACCACGGTGCGCGGCCATGGCTATCTCGTGGTGAACGACGGACGGTGATGCCGTGCGCATTCCCCGTGTGCGCCGGCCGAGGCTGAAACCCCGGTCGCTGCACGGAAAGCTCGCGTTCGGGGCGGTCCTGATCATGGCCGTCCCGCTCACCCTCGCGTGCGTGGTCTCCGTGCTGTGGCAGAAGTCCACCCTGGTCGACGAGACGCTGCGCGAGGCGCGCAAATCGGTGTGCCGCAGCATCACCACGCCGAGCGCGCGCGAGGACGACTACGCGAAATGGCCGAGGGTGTTCCAGTGCGAATTCCGGTACCGGGGCACTCCGAACGGGTTGATCACCACACAGGAACTCTGGTACACGCCGAACAACGAGCGGCCGGAAGCACCCGGCGCGCATTACCAGGATTACGTCGTCGATGTCGACGGAGTGGCGAACCTGTCGATTTCCCCTTTCGCCGATCCGGGCGACGCGAGGATCACGCTCACCTTCCGCGTCCCGTGGAGCATTTACGGCAGCACCACCAACCCGCCGGTGCAGCAGCACGAGCTGCGGGTGTCCAGCCTGGTGCCGGAGCAGCGGGAGCTGAACTCGTTCACCACCGCGGTGTACGGCGGGCTGCTGCTGGTGCTCGCGCTGACCGGCGGGCTGGCCTGGCTGGTCGCGGGGCGGCTGCTGCGGCCGGTCGAGACGTTCCGCCGGCACGTCGCGGCGGTGGCGGCGACCAACCTTGAGGTGCGGGTGCCGGTCCCGCCGCGCAGCGACGAGTTCGCGCGGCTGGCCAAGACGCTCAACGCCACACTCGACCGGCTCGACCACGCCGTGGCCAAGCAGCGCCGGTTCGTCGCGGACGCGGCGCACGAGCTGCGCGGACCGATCGGCGGGCTGCGCGCCGAGCTGGAGATCGCGGTGACCCACCCCGACCAGGCCGACTGGCAGGAGGTGGTCGGCCGGGCGTTGGAGGACACCGAGCGGATCCAGGAGCTGGCCACCGACCTGCTGCTGCTGGCCCGGCTGGACGCCGATCCGCCGGACACGCGCGGGCTGATCGACCTGGTCGGCACGACCGCCGAGGAGCTGGCCGTGTACCGGCCCCGGCGCGAGATCAAGATCCTGGACGAGCTGAACTCCGAGCCGATCATGGTGCACGGCGGGGGCAAGCTGCTCGCCCGGATGCTGCGCAACCTGCTGGACAACGCCGTGCGGCACGCGACCACGACGGTGCGGGTGCGGGTGCACCGGGAGGGGCGGGTCGCCGTGCTGGAGGTGGCCGACGACGGCGTCGGCATCCCGCCGGCCGACCGGGAGCGGGTGTTCGAGCGGTTCACCAGGCTGGACGAGGCGCGCAACCGGGACGCGGGCGGCGCCGGCCTCGGGCTGGCCATCGCGCGGCAGATCGCCACCGCGCACCACGGCACGCTGATCGCCGTCCCCAGCGAGGTCGGCGCGCGCTTCGTGGCCCGCTTCCCGGTTCGATAGTTCACTGATCGTTTGCCCTGGTGGCAATTGTTAGGGGTTCCCTTGGTCGGGGCGCACATGGTGAACTTTTCTTACCCTGCGTGAAGAGAGGACTACGGACATGCGAGTTTCACGGTGGCGTTCGGCGTTGATGGTGGGGCTCGCGACAGCGGGCGTGCTGCTCGGCGGCGCCGGCAGCGCGTCGGCCGAGGCGGCCAACTACGTCGCACTCGGCGACTCCTATTCCTCCGGTACCGGCACCCGCGAGTACATCGACGACGGCTCGGACTGCTACCGGTCCAACCACGCCTACCCGAAGCTGTACGCCAACAAGATCGGCCTGGCGCTGAACTTCCAGGCGTGCAGCGGCGCGGTGACCGCGGACGTGATCAACAACCAGCTCGGCGCGCTCAGCTCGAGCACCGACTACGTGACGATCTCGATCGGCGGCAACGACGCCGGGTTCGCCCCGGTGATCACCCAGTGCGCCAAGCCGTGGCCGTGGACCTGCACGACCGAGATCGCCAACGCGCAGAAGTTCGTCCGCGAGACGCTGCCCGGCCGGCTCGACTCGGTCTACTCGAAGATCAAGGACAAGGCCCCGAACGCCAAGGTGATCGTGGTCGGCTACCCGAAGCTGTTCAACGGCGAGGAGTGCAACTTCCTGGCCAGGATCAGCCCGCAGGAGCAGAGTGACCTGAACGCCACCGCCGACCTGATCGCCACCACGACCAAGGGCCGGGCCGGTGCGCACGGATTCACCTTCGTCGACCCGCGCTCCGCGTTCACCGGTCACGCTGTGTGCGACGACGTCGAGTGGCTCAACGGGCTGTCCGACCCGATCATCGAGTCCTACCACCCGAACCGTGCGGGCCACGTCGCCTACACGAACCTGATCGCCTCGGCGACGAAGGCGAAGCGGCTCACCCCGGCCACCAACGGGTGACGCCCGCGAGGGCGAAGTGGTTCACCTGGCCGTGCGCGCACGTGTTTCCGGGGGGAAAGATCGCGTGTAGGTTGCAACGGAGCTCGGCGCGCCTCGCACGTCAAGGCGACTCGCCGATCTACCGTGGGCAACTGGCAAGGTGAAGTCTGTTGAGTCGTGGGGAGGCCGGGATGCGCGCGCTGCGGGTCGTCGGACTCGCGGAGGACGGTAAGTCCGTCGTCTGCGAGGACGCCGAGCGCGGCGATCGGTTCCTGGTGCCCGCGGACGATCGGCTGCGGGCAGCGGCACGAGGAGACATCACCAGACTCGGCCAAGCGAAAATCGAGCTGGAGAGCCAGATGCGCCCTCGTGAGATCCAGACCCGCATCCGTGCGGGCGAGTCAGTCGACCAGGTCGCGGCAGCGGCCGGGATCCCGGCGAACCGCGTCGAGCGGTTCGCCTACCCGGTCCTCCTCGAGCGATCACGGACGGCCGAGCTCGCCCAGCGGGCGCACCCGATCCGCGAGGACGGCCCCGACGTGCAGACCCTCGGTGAGGTCGCCTCGCACGCGTTCAACGTGCGCGGGCAGGACTACACCGAGGCGACCTGGAACTCGTGGCGCGGCGACGACGGCAAGTGGGTTGTGCAGCTGCGCTGGCGCGCCGGCCGGTCGGACATCCGTGCGCACTGGGCCTTCCACCCCGGCGCGCACGGCGGCACGGTCACCCCGCTCGACGAGCACGCCGTGGACCTGCTCGACCCGAACCCGAACCGTCCACTTCGGACGGTCGCGGTGCGCCCGGTCACCGAGCTGGCCAAGCAGCCCGTCGAGCAGCCGGTGGCCGAGGCCCGACCACGGCAGGCCGTGGTCGGCGGCCAGCCCGCACACCACGAGCCCCCGCACCACGAGCCGCGGGTGGAAGCCCGCGTCGAGTCGCCGCCGGAGACGCACCGCCGCGAGCCGGAGCCCCAGCCCGAGCCGGCGCCGGTGGTGCACGAGGAGCCGGCCCCGCGTGAGCCCACACGGGCGCGGGTGGACACGATCGAGGAGAACGACACCGAGCTGGCGAGCTACGAGCCGGTGACCCCGCCGCCGCCCGCCGAGCCCACTCCCGAGCCGGAGCCGGTCGTGCGGGAGGAGCCGGCGGCCCGCGAGCCGGAGACTAAGCCCGAACCCGAGCCGGCACTCCAGACCCAGCCCGAGCCGGCCGCGCCGAAGCGCCGCACCAAGTCGAAGAAGAACCGCCCCACCGTGCCGTCCTGGGACGAGGTCCTGCTCGGCACCCGCTCCAACCGCGGCTGAGCTACGGGGACGGGACGACCGGCACGCTCGACGACGAGGTCGTACTGCTCGACGACGAGCTGCGTGTCGAGAAGGTGGACGGGCGCGACGCCGTCTCGTTGTTCACCTCGATCGCGCCACCCCGGGGCGTGCCCTGCCCGGGGTCGGTGGTGTCCGTGCAGGCCACGAGTGCCACCGAGGACACCAACAACGTGGCCAACGACCCGATCAGCAGTGCCACCCCTGGTTTCACGGGCGGAATGCTAGCGGGTCAGCGGTGATCCCACCCGCGCAACGCGAATATCACGGCGTCGGCACGTGATCCAGTAAGTGCAGGTCCCAGCCTTCGCGCTCGCACCAGTCCTCGGCCTCCTCGCGGGACAGCCACAGCGCGCCGTGCGGGCGCCCCGCGCCGATCGCCGTCCAGCCGTCGGCGGCGAGCACGTGCATGCGGCTCTCGCGCAGCGCGAGCAACCGGCCTTCCGGGAACGCCATCGTCGCCTCGGTGCGCAGGAACCGCACCGGTTCCGGTCGGGTCATGCGAACCATGATGCCGATACCCGGGCGGGCCGCAAGCCTCGGGATCGGCGCAACGGATCAAGCAGCCAAAATGAACGGCAGGCCGATCCAGGAGGCGACCACCCCGGCGCCGATACCGAAGGCGACCCACCGCCAGATCGGGGTGCGCCGGGCGATCCACACCGACGGCAAGAGGCCCACGGTCACCACGACCACCGTGCCGACCGAGATCCACTTGCTGGTCTCGCCGAGCGCGTAGGCGAGCACCAGGGTGGTGAACGCGACCACCACGGTGATGATCGCCGTCACCGTGAGCCCCGTCCCCCACGGCGTCGGCTCAACGGGCTCTCGGGGCGGCGCGACGGTCTCCGCCTCGGGGTACGGCGGGTCCACAGTGGACGTCTCGCCGGTCAGCGGGTCGGCGTAGCGCACCGGCGTGCCGAGTTCGCCGGCCAGCCGCGCGGCCAGTTGCCGCCCGCGGTGCGACACCACCGCGCCGGTCGCGTCCCGGTCCTCGGCGGCGGTGCGCCGCACGACATCGACCACGCGCGCCCACTCCCGCAGGGCGGAGACCAACTCTTCGTCGAAGATCAGCTGGTCCGGGGCGATCTCCCCGTCCAGCCCGACGAGCACGGCGCGATCCCCATCGGCGCGCAGCTCCACGGCGTTGACCTCCATCTGCACAGGCACCCGGTCGAAACTACCGGTCCACCGGCGCGAGTGCGTAGAAAGCCACGGCCGCGGCCGTCGCCACATTGAGCGAATCCACAGAAATCGCCATCGGAATGCGCACCGCTGTATCGGCCGCGGCGATCGCCTCGGCGGTCAGGCCCGGCCCTTCCGAGCCGAGCAGCAGTGCCAGCCGCCCGTCCCGCCCGACGTCGGCCAACGGTACCGCGTCCGCCGCCGGGGTAAGTGCGAGCACGCGGAACCCCTTGTCCCGCAACCACTTCAACGCCTGTGGCCAGGGTTCGACCGGCGCGAACGGCACCGCCAGCACGTGCCCCATGGACACCCGCACGCTGCGCCGGTAGAGCGGATCACCGCAGCCGGGCCCGATGAGCACCCCGTCCACCCCGAGTGCGGCCGCGTTGCGGAACAGCGCGCCGAGGTTCTCGTGATCGCCGACGCCCTCCAGGACGGCGAGCCGCCGCGCCGAGGACACCAGCTCGTCCAGGTCGGTCGGGACCGCGCGATCGGCGACGGCCAGCACGCCCCGGTTCAGGTGGAAGCCGACCACCGTGGCCATCACGTCGGCGGGCGCCGCGTACACCGGCGCGTCGAGCGTGGCGAGATCGTCGGCCAGTTCCTCGATCCGCCTGCGCACGCCGAGCACCGCGCGGACCGGGTAGGCCGACGCGAGCAGCCGGCGCACCACGACCACACCCTCGGCGATCACCAGGCCGCGCCCGCCCGGCCGGTCCGGGCGACGGTCCGATGTGGACAGATCGCGGAAATCGTCCACCCGGGGATCGGCTGGATCGTCGACGTCGAACACCTGCACGCGTGCCAGTCTCCCAATGCCTGAGAAGCCCGGCGACGCGCGGTAGCCGGTTCGACTACACCACACGCTGCGGCTGCTCGCTCTGTGTCACCTCGATATGACAGATGGCACCGTTTGGCCGCTAGAAAACGGGTGGAACAGATGCCAACGTGGAAACCCCGCGCGGAGCGGCTGAACGCGGCCGATCGGAGGGGAGACGGCATGGGACGGGACGTTTCGACTGTCGGGTCGAGCCGTGAGGATCGCCAGAGATATCGAGCGAAGGTTCAGCAGTGCCTCGACGCTCTGGCGCGCATGCTCACCGAGGGGGGATTCTCCTCGAACTGCGGGCGGATGGGCCTGGAGATCGAGCTGAATCTGGTCGACGACGCGTACCGGCCCGCGATGGCCAACACCGAGGTGCTGGAGAAGCTGAACGACCCGTCGTTCACCACCGAACTCGGGCAGCACAACATCGAGCTGAACGTGCGCCCACGCCCGTTGGCCGGAACCGAGGCGTTGGAACTCGAAACCGAGCTGACCGCCGCCATCGCCGACGCGGACACCAAGGCGCACGACGCCAGCGCGGCACTGGTCATGATCGGGATGCTGCCGACGCTGCGCGCGTCGGACTTCGACCCGCGCTGGTTGTCCAACGGCGCGCGCTACGCCCAGCTCAACGAGGAGATCTTCGCCGCGCGTGGCGAGGAGATGCTGCTCAACATGGAGGGCGCGGCGCTGCCGGGGCAACGCCCTGAGCGGCTGCGGTGCGGCATCGAGTCGATCCTGCCGGAGTCGGCGTGCACCTCGGCGCAACTGCATCTGCAGGTCCAGCCGGAGGATTTCGCCGCGCACTGGAACGCCGCGCAGTGCCTGGCCGGCGTGCAGGTGGCGATCGGCGCGAACTCGCCGTTCCTGCTCGGCAAGGCGTTGTGGCACGAGACCCGCATTCCGCTGTTCGAGCAGGCGACGGACACCCGTCCGCAGGAGCTGAAGAACCAGGGCGTGCGGCCGAGGGTGTGGTTCGGCGAGCGGTGGATCACCTCGATCTTCGACCTGTTCGAGGAGAACGTGCGCTACTTCCCCGGGCTGCTGCCGGCGGTCGACGACGAGGACCCGTTCGACGCGCTGGACGCGGGCCGCGCACCGGCGCTGTCGGAGCTGCGCCTGCACAACGGGACGATCTGGCGGTGGAACCGTCCGGTGTACGACGTCGCGGACGGCGTACCGCACCTGCGGGTGGAGAACCGGGTGTTGCCGGCCGGCCCG
Organism: Herbihabitans rhizosphaerae; assembly: GCF_004216555.1. Lineage (GTDB taxonomy): Bacteria > Actinomycetota > Actinomycetes > Mycobacteriales > Pseudonocardiaceae > Herbihabitans > Herbihabitans rhizosphaerae. The sequence continues at coordinate 330,190 of NZ_SGWQ01000003.1, forward strand.
ACCGTGGTGGACCTGCTGGCCAACGCCGCGTTCTTCTACGGCGCGCAGCGGGCGCTCACCAACGCCGATCGTCCACTGTGGACACAAATGTCGTTCCAGGCCGCGGAGGAGAACCTCTACGCGGGCGCGCGGCACTCGTTCGACGCGCAGCTCTACTGGCCCGGGATCGGCTGGGTGCCGCCGGACGAGCTGGTACTGCGGGTGCTGCTTCCGTTGGCGCACGAGGGTTTGCGCGACTGCGGGGTGGCCGACGAGGTGCGCACGCGGTACCTGGACGTGATCGAGCAGCGGTGCCTGGCCCGGCGGACCGGGTCGTCGTGGCAGCGCGACACGGTGGCGCTGCTCGAGGACCGCGGCGTGGACCGGGACGCCGCGCTGGTCGGGATGCTGCGGCGGTACGTGGAGCTGATGCACGCGGGCGCGCCGGTGCACACCTGGCCGGTGGACTGACCAGAACGTGATCTTGCGGACGCGAAGTCGTCGCGGTCACTTGTTGCCACTATCTTGCAGTTAGGAGATAGTTGCACTACACCCACCACGAGGAGGGCGATCCATGCCCGCGTATGTCCTTCCCGACCTGGACTACGACTACGGAGATCTGCACCCGACGATCAGCGGGGAGATCAACGAGCTGCACCACAGCAAGCACCACGCGGCCTACGTCAAGGGCTCCAACGACACGCTGGAGAAGATCGGCACGGCGCGCGAGGCCGGCGACTTCGGCAACATCGTCGGCCTGGAGACGACGCTGGCGTTCCACCTGGCCGGGCACACGCTGCACGCGCTGTGGTGGAAGAACCTGAGCCCGGACGGCGGCGACAAACCGACCGGTGAGCTGGCCGCGGCGATCGACGAGCATTTCGGCTCGTTCGACAACATGCGCAAGCACATGACCGCCGTGTCCGGCACCATCCAGGGCTCCGGCTGGGGCGTGCTCGCCTGGGACCCGGTGGGGTCACGGCTGATCATCCAGCAACTCAAGGACCACCACTCGAACCTGTCGATCGCGACCACGCCGCTGCTGGTGTTCGACACCTGGGAGCACGCGTACTACCTGCAGTACCGCAACGTGAAGACCGACTACCTCGACCGGCTGTGGAACATCGTCAACTGGGCGGACGTGACCAAGCGCTTCGAGGACGCGCGCGCGGGCACGCTGCACGGGCTGACGCTGCCCGCGTGAGGTAACCGAACCTGGCAGCGGATGCTCCGACAAGCTCGGCTGCCGACACGGCGGGGCCGCTGTCCATCACGGACGGCGGCCCCGTTGTCGTGTTCACCCCGCCAGCCACCCCCGCTATCCACAAGCCCCGGGTTATCCACATGTCGATCTTGTTCCCCCTCCCGCCCGCGCCGCCCCACTAGACTGGCTTGCGGGGTGCCCCCGGAGAGGGTGGGGGCAGCCAGCACGAAGGTGAAGACGATCTTCGCGGGTTCTTGGTGGGTGACGGTGCGGCGGATTTGGCTCAGCACCAGGGGATTCTGAGCGATTCGAGTTCGTGGTCGGCCAGGATGGCGTCGATCAGCTCCGGTGGTCCGGTGATCTTGGTGCCCCAGAGATCCCAGTCGCTCTATGTGATCCAGCTGCGGTCGGCGGGCCAGAAGTTCGGCGGCGAGCCCTGGCCGAGCGGGTGGTCGTACAGCGCGGCCGCGTCGCCGAGCCGGCCGGCGAGCAGGTGACCGTCGCCGGCGTGATCGTTCACGGCAGGGCCGAGATACGCGAAGCACTCGGTGCGCGGCCCGGCCGACGACGCGGCGATGAGCAACCCCACCAGGCGCAGCCACTGCTCACGGTCGAGCGAGCCCTCGGCGGGCAGCATGGTGCGCACCGGCCAGCCACCGGACGGAACGCTCGGGAAGCACCGATGACACGGCCGAACCCCGTGCGGCACAACAGGATCGCCGACGCGCGTGGCCAACTCGGCCCACCGCAGCCGGCGCCAGCCGGGTCGCGGACGGCCAGCCAGCCCAGTTCGTCGCGCGGCGCGTCCACCCAGGTCACGCCCGAAGGCTACCCAGCAAGGGCGAAACCCCGCTCCGGCCTGCGGAACGGGGCTCGCTGTTCCCGAACTGACTACCGCTCCCACCACGAAGCGGACATGTCTTAGGTTAGCCTAACTTCAATTGGTCGGCAAGTGGCAAGCACAGGCGTCCACCTCGACCTTGTACTGAGGTGCCGCCAGCGCCACCACGACCACCAGCGTCATGCAGGGTTTGTGGCCGCCGAGCCACTCGCCGAGCACCTCGCGACGGCGTGCCGGGTCGACCTGCTCGGTGAGGTAGATCGTCACCTTGACCAGGTCGTCGACCGTCATCCCGGCCGCCGCGAGGTTGTGCCGCACGTTCTCGACGGCCAGCGCCAACTGATCGCCGGGGTCCTCGGGCACCGAGCCGTCCCGCGCCTGCCCGAGCTGACCGGACAGCACGAGCCAGCGCGGCGATCCGCTGACCTCGATCTGATGGGTGCAACCGGCGACCGGTGCGTGCACCGTGTCAGGATCGCGGAACGTTTTCACCGCGCTTTTCCTTACGTAGCAGGAACAATCCACACAGCGCGGCCGCCGTGGCGGCGAGCGCGCCACCCACGATGAACGGCGCCCGCCCGCCGAAGGCGGCAGCCAACCAGCCGATCGTCGGGCCGCCGATCGGGTTGCCGCCGAGGAACACGAGCATGTAGAGCCCCATCACCCGGCCGCGCATCTCCGGGCTCGCGGCGAGCTGCACCGTGCTGTTCGCCGTGGTCATGAACGTCATCACGGCAAAACCCATCGGCACCAGCGCGATCGCGAAAGCCAGATAGCTGCCCATCAGCCCGGCTATGATCTCCAGCACACCGAACGCGATCGCGCTGCCGAGCAGCACCCGGAGCCGCGGCCGGCCGCGCGCACTGCGCCGGACGGCCAGTAGCGCCCCGGCCAGCGTGCCGACGGCGAGCATCGTGGACAGCAACCCGTAGCCCGCCGCGTCGCGATGGAACACCGTGGCCGCCGCGATCGGCAGCGAGGCGAAGAACGTGATGCCGAAGGTGCTCACGAAGAACACCAGCACGATCACGACGAGAATGTCCGTGCGGTGCCGGACGTACCGCAGCCCTTCACGCAGTTGCCCACGCTGGCGCGGCACGGCGGGCGTGCGGTGCAGCTTGTGCGGGTCCATCCGCGCCAGCATCGCGATCACCGCGCAGGTGCTGATCGCGTTCACCAGGAACACCCAGCCGGTGCCCACCCAGGTGATCATCACGCCGGCGACGGCCGGCCCGACGACGCGCGCCAGGTTGAACGTGGTCGAGTTGATCGCGATCGCGTTCGGCACCATGTCGCGGCCGACCATCTCGGCGACGAACGACTGGCGCACGGGCACCTCGAACGCGGAGAAGACGCCGAGCGCGAGGCACAGCGCGTACACGTGCCAGAGCACGACCACGCCGGTCACGTCGAGCAGCCCGAGCACGAGCGCGGTGCTCGCCATGCCGGCCAGGACACCGATCAGCAGCTTCCGCTTGTTCATCCGGTCGGCGAGCACACCGGCCCACAGCGAGAAGAACAGCGTCGGCGCGAACTGCAGCATGGTGGCGATGCCCAGCGCGACCGGGTCGTTGCCGGTGAGCACGAGGACGAGCCAGTCCTGCGCGATGCGCTGCATCCAGGTGCCGACGTTGGAGATCACCTGGCCGCTGGCGAACAGGCGGTAGTTGCGAATTCGCAGCGCGACGAACGTGCCGCGCTTCCCCTCAGGCGGGTCGTCCACTGTGGACGGGAGCTTGGACTTGCGGGTAGGCGGGGACGGGGTCGCGTCGCAGTAACTTCTCCGCTGTGTCGTCCCTGCCTGACTCAAGTGTTAGTGCCCCGCCATCCTGTCGATGATCTCCGCGGCGCGGGACAGTGTCTCCCGCTCCTGTTCGTCCAATTCGGACAGTCGCTGGTCCAGCCACGCCTCACGCGCGGAGATGTCCGCGCGGATGTACTCGCGCCCCTGGTCGGACAGGCTCACGATGGCCTGCCGTCCGTCACTCGGATGCGGCGCGCGGGTGACGTGGCCCGCCTCCTCGAGGCTGGAGATCACCCTGGTCATCGAGGGCGGCTGCACGCCTTCCTTGGCGGCCAGCTCGCCCGGCGACAGCGGCCCGCACTTGTAGAGGCAGGACATCGCCGACAGTTGGGTGAGCGTGACCGACGAACTCGTCCGCTGCGCGCGGAGCCTGCGATTCAATCGCACGACGGCCAGACGCAGGCGCGTGGCGAGCGACGATCCGGTCTCCGGCATATCGTTAGCATACCTCACGATCTCGCGGGCCGGCAACGCCGGGGTAGCCTGCTGACGTGTCCGACAAGCCGCAACGCCCGGTACCGCCGCTGCCGCCGTCGCTGACCGACCTTCGGTCCGTCGTGTTGATCGGCACCGTGGTGTGGTTCGCCGCCGTGGTCGTGCTTCTGGTGCTGCGGTACGGGTTCGACGTGTCACCGCCGATCTGGCTGTGGACCGCGATCGCCGGCGCCACGCTCGGGCTCATCGGGGTGCCGATCATGTGGTGGCAGCGCACCGCGTCCCGACGGGGAAGCAAGGGCGCACAACGCGACCTGTAGCCCGCCGCCGTCCGACTCGTCACACCTCACTTATCCACAGGTGCCGGTTTATCCACATGTCGATCTTGCCGCCCCTGTCGACCCCGCCCTCCCGTTAGGCTTGGCTCGAGGGCCGCCCCCGGTGTGGGTGGGGGTGCGTTGTGACCAGGGTGAAGATCGACTCTTGGCGGGTGGGGCGTGGCTGGAGTCGTTGGGGTGTAGGAAGGTCAGTCGAGGAAGGTGACGGCCTCGGGCTCGTCGAGGTAGGCGGCGATCAGGTGGCGGTCGGGCCAGCGGCCGGTGGTCCAGGCGAACGCGCGGGCGAGGCCGCCAGGGGTGTCGGCGCAGTGCGTGACCCGGCCGTCGTGCCACCAGGCCAGCTCGTGTGTGCGGTCGCCGACGCGCACGGTGAGTCCACTGTGGACGGTGAGGCTGCCGCGCGGTGGCTCGATGGACATCAAGTCCGCCACCGCTGTCACCGCGCTGAGGCTCGCCCATTCGACGGGTTCGCCATCCGACATGATCTTCGCGTCGATCTCCTCGCTGGCCAGTGGCAGGTCGAGCAGTTCGGCCAGGTGCGCCGCCGCGACGAAGTCCAGGCCCGCGGTGATCAGGTGCTCGGGTCGGATCACCTCGATCTGACACGGCACGTCGAGCACCAGGCAGTCGCTCGCCGGCGAGGTGGTGCCGGCGAGCGTGCGCACATCGTCCGGCGGCTCGATGTCGGCCGGGTCGACGACACCGCCGCGCACCGCGTCGGCGAGCGCGTGGTGCGCCCTGATGATCACACCGTCCGAAGGGGACAGACGCGGGTCGGCCAGCCGGGCGAGCAGATCGTCGGCGTCCACCGTGCCGGCGATCTCGAGACTCGTGCGAACGCCGACGAGCCGGAGCAACTCGGTGTCCAGCCCCACATCCGGTACCGGGTCGTACAGGCCGGTGATCTCCGTGGCATCCGCCAGCCGCCACTCGGCGGGGCTCCGACCGGAGATCAGCGCGTTGCGGCGTAACCACCATCGGGTGTACCCGTGCTCGTCGCGTAACGCAGTCAGGGTGGCCGGCTCGGACGCGAGCAACCGCAGCGCCGTCGGCCAGGCGTCGTCGGCCACCAGGTCAAGATCACGGACCGCGAGCACCCGAAGTGGTGGCGTGGCAAGGGAATCCCACCACTCGTCCTCGTCGGCGAGATCGTGGTCGGGCCCGGTGGGGTCCTCGTCGTCGACCATCGCGAAACCGCTCAGCACGCCGACCGAGGACAGCACATCGGCCGGCCAGTCGGTCACCGTCACCTTGGCGAGCACCCCGATCGGGGAATCCTCGGCGAGCACGTCCAACAGCGCGGAATCCGGCAGGGCCAGCTCGTCAGCGCGTCGCCAGTCGCCGTCGGTGTCCCGCAGTGCCAGCGCGCCGAGCCACGGGTGCTCGCCGGCCCGGACCCCGGCCGCGCGCACGATCCTGAGCACCGAGTCGACCAGGCCGTCGACATCCAGCCCGGACTCGGCGTCGTCCACGCTCCGCTCGACCGCGTCCGCCAGCGCCGGAGACTCGAGCAGCTCGGCCGGTCCGGCGCGCACCGCTCCGAGACGCTCCAGCAGCGGGTGCACGGCGTCCGGGTGCACCACCCGCAGACCGGTCGCGTCCACATGGGACAGATGATCGAGCAGCTCGTGATCGTCCAGCAGAAGCGCGCCGCGTGGGCCGGGCATGGTGCGCCCGTCGACCAGCGGCACGGGCAGACCGGCGAGCGCCTCGTGGGCGGCGGCTCCCGCCTCCGCGACCACGGCGAGCGCGTCGTACAGCCTGCGCCACCACGTCGCGGGACGGTCCACGCCGGTGATCGCGGCGACCAGTTCGGCCGGCCCGATGCGGGTGACTCCCAACGATGTCAACGGTTTCGCGTGCCGGGGCGCGGCGAGGTCGGCGTGTGCGAGGCCGGGCAGCACGTCGGCCAGCAGCGTGGCGAGATCGTCCGACACGACGTCCAGAACGCTCGCCCTGGCGGGTGCCACGGTGCCGCCACCGGCCGCCGGAAGCCACTCGGCCGCACGCAGCTCGACCGTCACCAAGCCGCGCAGTTGATCGTCCACTTCGGACAGTGGGAACCCGGGAGCCGGAACCAGGCGCACCCGGTGCTCCGGCGACACCAGCTCGACCAGCCTCGGGTATCGCCTGGCGGCCTCGCCGAGCACCGCGTCCGTGGCCGGCCCGGGAAGCAGGCGCCGCCGCGACGGCTCGACCGGCAGTGTCGCGATCAGCCGCGCGGGCAGCGACAGCCGCTCGTCGGTGGGCGTCGGCGCGTGCAACACATCGGAGTCGAGCGGCTCGGGAGCACCGTCCACGCCGGTCCGCACCGCCCACGTGATCGTCCACTGTGGACGCTCTTGGGACTCCGCGCCCAGCGTGCGCACCACATCGTCGGACAGCACCCCGGAGTCCCGCACGAGCAGCCACCGCGCGGTGCCTGACGGGCTGGAGATCTCCACTGCGTCCAGCCCGGAATCCGTTCTGCTCCAACGGTTATCGCCGACCTCGACGGACTCCAGCCCGGCCAGCGACAGCAGCAGGTCGTCCACCTGCGACGCCAGGCCGTCGAGCAGCGCCGGACCGTCCACATCGGGCCGCAGGGGCAGCCGGACCTCGGTGTCGAAGCCGTCCGGCGGTGGCGGCTCATCGCCGTCGACCGGCCAGGCAAGGCGCAGCACGGGCACCGCGCCGCCGCGCCGGGACACCTCGCCGGCGAGTGTGTCCGGTAGTTCACTCCTGGTGCGCTCGGCGGAGAACGCGACGCCGCCGGTCCTGGAGACCACCCTCGGCTCGTCGGTGACCGCCAGCACGGCGGCGAACCCGACGCCGAACCGGCCGACACCGTGCCCGGTTCGCTTGGCGGAGGCGCGCAATGACGCCAAGGCGGCGACACCGTCGGCGTCCAGCGGAGCACCTGTATTGGCTACCCGCAGCTCACCGTCCACAAGGGACAGTCGTAGTCGCCCGGGGCGGCCGGTGGCCGTGGCCGCGTCGGCGGCATTCTGTGCCAACTCGACGAGCAGGCGGTCGCGGTAGCCGCCGAGCCGCAGGTCTTCCTCGGTGTTGGCGTCCTCGCGGAACCGGGTCGGTGATCCGCTCCAGCCGGCGAGAACCGCGTCCCGCAGCGAGTGGGTGTCGAAGGGGTCGCGCGTCACTGCGTGGGCGCGGACTCGGTCTCCGACGTGGGCTCGGCCTGCTCGGGCGTGGACTCGGTGAACTCGCCGGCGGGCGCGTCGGTGGACTGCTGCGCGGTGGTCTCCTCGGCCGGCGCCTCCGCGACGGCAGGCTCCACGACCGGGGTCTCCACGGCGGCTTCCGCAGCCGGCTGCTCCTCAGGCGTCTTCGCGACGGGCCACTCGGCTGTTGCCGGCGCGTCCACAGTGGACTCCGGCGCGGCGGGCGTCTCCACGGACGCTTCGCCAGTGGAGGGCTCCACGGACGGCGTCTCAGCGACGCCTTCCTCGGCGGTCGACGGCTCATCGACGGCGGACACGTCACCAGCGGACGCATCCACGGTGGACTCCGGCGCGGACTCTCCGGCTGGCATCTGCCAGACGGACTGCTCCACCGGAGGCTGCTCGACGACCGGCGTCTCGACGATGACTTCAGCGGATTGCTCAGCAGCGGTGTCTTCGCCTGCAGGAACGTCCACAGTGGACTCTTCCACGGCGGGCGTCTCGGCCACCGGCGTCTCCACAGTGGCGTCAGCGCCGGACTGCTCAGCGGCGATGTCTTCGCCAGCGGGAACGTCCACAGCGGACTCCTGCACGGCGGGCGCCTCAGCCGGCGTCTCCACAACGGCCTGCTCCGCCACCGGCGTCTCCACTGCGGCTTCGGCGGCGTCCTCGTCAGCGGGGGCGTCCACAGTGGACTCTTCCGCAGCGGGCGTCTCAGCAGGCTGCTTCACCGAGACCATGTCGAGCACCGCGTCGTCGTAGATCAGGTCCGCGACGATCACCGGCGACGGCTGCTCCACCTCGGCCTCCGAGTGCGCGCCGCAGCCGTACTCGGCGTGCACCGCACGCCCGTCGGCCGGCGCGATCTCGTTGCCGCACACACCGAACGCGGCACTCAGCGAGCCCGCCACCGGCAGGTAGAACCCACACGTCCCACACGCCGCCGGCGCACCGCGCGCCATGTCCGAGCGTGGCCCGAACTCGCCGCCCTGCCAGCGCTCGGCGGCTTCGAGCCGGCCCTCGCGGGACAGCACCCGCAGCCGCCCGAGCCCCAGCTCGACCGCGGTCTCCTCGACCTGCGGGTCGTCCGACTGCACGTAGGCCTGCACCAGGCGCGGGTCCTCCGGCGCGGTCGGCATGAGATCACCGACGCCGAGGTCACCCGCGCGCACCCGCTCCTGCCACGGCACCCACTCGGGCGCGACCAGCGCGTCCGGCCCGGGCAGCAGCACGACCTCGCTGACCCTCACCGGCGTGCCGGGCCCGGCGTTGGCCACGGTGACCGCCCAGCGCCAGCCCCGATACCCGGGCTTGTCCGCGTCGAACAGGTGCGTCACCGAGCCGTCGTCCTCGACGGTCGCCTCGACCGGCGCGCCGACCTCGTCTCCGCCGTCCTGCCGCGCGGCCGCGCGAGCGACCTCGACGGCGGCGATCAGCTCCGCGTCGGCGTGGGGTGTCTCGGTGCGTGTCATCAGTACAGATTGTGCCCCATCGACCCTCGGCGCCCCGCACCGTGTCAGGGTTACCGGGTGCGCGCCGTGCTCGTGATCTTCGCCGTTGCCGCCGTGCTCGCCGGCTGCGCCGACGACGCCGGGGACACCGCCACTCCGCCGCCACCGGCGAACGCGGGCCTGCGCGCCGAGGTTCTCGCCGAGTCACCGCACGATCCGCGCGCGTTCACCCAGGGCCTGGAACTGGTCGACGGCGTGCTCTACGAGGGCACCGGACTCGAGGGCCGCTCGTCGATACGGCGCACCGACCCGGCGACCGGCGAGGTGCGCGCCAGCGTGGACCTCGACCGCGATCTGTTCGGCGAGGGGATCACCGTCGTCGGCCCCACGATCTGGCAGCTGACCTGGCGCAACGGCGTCGTCATCCAGCGCGACCGGAACACGCTGGCCGAGCTGCGCCGGGTGCCCTACACCGGCGAGGGCTGGGGGTTGTGCCACGACCCGGCGGCCGACCGGCTGATCATGAGCGACGGCTCGGACACGCTCACCTTCCGCGATCCGCGCACGTTCGCCGAGACCGGCCGGCTGCGCACCGACGTGCTCGCGAAGGTGCCGGGAACTCGCCCTGACGAGCTGCTCAACGAGTTGGAGTGCGCGCACGGCGCGGTGTACGCGAACGTGTGGAAACAGGACGTGATCGCGCGGGTGGACGTGCGCTCCGGCGAGGTCACCGTCGCCGATCTGACCGCGGTGCGCGCCCGGCTGCCCGAGGACGCCAGAAAAGACGTCGACGTGCTCAACGGGATCGCCGCGATTCCCGGTACCGACGAGTTCCTGGTAACCGGCAAACTGTGGCCGAGGACCTTCCGGGTGAAGCTCGTCACCACCAGGTAGCCAGTTGGGTGGATCCTGGAGAGGGATCAGCACGTCTGTCACACCGAGGTCCCCACGTACGGCAGGATGAGAAGCGTGATTCGTTCCGGTTCGGCTGATCAACCGCCCGGCGGCCGCGGCCGTCGTATGCGCGGTGGCGGCGCGGCGAGCAAGGGCCGCCGTGGCTGGACCGAGGGCGACCAGCAGGCCTCGCGCGGTGACCAGGTCCCCGACCGGCATCAAGGTCAACTCGACTGGCCGGCGCAGGAGCCGGACCACACGCCCCCGCCGCCCTCCAAAGCCACACGCCGGCAGGCTCCGCCGCCGCAGTGGGAGGACGACCCCGACAAGCACAGTACCCGCCCGGTTCGCCGGCGGCCGCCGGCGAACCCGCAGCCGACCAGGCAGTCCTCGGCTCCGCCGCCAGCCCGCCGCGCGCCGCGCGACTCCTACCCGGTTGACGGGCCCGAGCTGTACGGGGACTACGACGAGTACGACGAGCCGCAACCGGAGCGGGATCAGCGCACCGAGGGCACCGTTCCGCACCTGCCGAAGAAGATCACCGTCACCCGGGTGGCCGCGCTGCGCAGCCGGCAGCTCACCTCGCAGGCGATGTCCGCGTTCCGCCGCGCGGCCAAGGCGGACGGCGCGGAGAAGTCCGGCCTCACCGCGCTGACCTACGCCACGATGCTGAACTACGCCAGCGATGCCGCGATGGCGGTGGCGCTGGCGAACGTGCTGTTCTTCTCCCCGACCGACCCGACCGCCGGCCGCGGCAAGGTCGCGCTCTACCTGTTGATCACCGTGGCGCCGTTCGCACTGGTCGCGCCGGTGATCGGCCCGATCTTGGACAAGATCCAGCGCGGCCGCCGGCTGGCCATGTGCGTCGCCTCGGCCGGCTCGGCGCTGGCCTGCGTGGTGATGGCGCTGAACTTCGACAGCTGGCTGCTCTATCCCGGCGCGCTGATGAAGATGGTGCTGTCCAAGTCGTTCACGGTGTTGAAGGCGGCGATCACACCGAGGGTGGTACCGCCGGACATCACGCTGTCCAAGACGAACGCGCGGCTCACCGTGTTCGGGCTCGCCGCCGGCATGGTCGGCGGTGGTCTGGCCGCCGCGGTCGCCTGGCCGTTCGGGTCCTCCGGCGCGCTGTGGTTCACCGCGGTGGTCTGTGTCGTCGGCGCCGTGCAGGGCATGCGGATCCCGGCCTGGGTGGAGGTGACCGAGGGCGAGGTGCCGGCGTCGATCGGCGCGCATCCGGACGGCCCGAAGCGCCAACCGATGGGCCGGCACGTCGTGGTCGCCTTGTGGGGCAACGGAACCGTGCGCGTGCTGACCGGGTTCCTGATGATGTTCGCCGCGTTCGCCGTGCGCGATCACTACCCGAACGACGTGGGGACGCAGCTGATCCAACTCGGCCTGATCGCGGGTGCTGCCGGCCTCGGATCGTTCGTCGGCAACGCGATCGGCGCGCGGCTGCACGTCGGCCACCCGGAGCAGATCGTGCTCGGCTGCGTGATCGGCGCGCTGGTGTCCACGGTCGTCGCCACGGTCGCCGAGGGTGTGCCGACCGCCGCCCTGGTCGGCCTGGTCGGCGCGATCGCGAGCGCGCTGGCCAAGATCAGCCTGGACGCGGTGATCCAGGACGACCTGCCCGAGGCGTCGCGCGCGTCGGCGTTCGGGCGCTCGGAGACCGTGCTGCAGCTGGGCTGGGTGCTCGGCGGCGCGGTCGGCGTGCTGCTGCCGCCGATGTTCTGGCTCGGATTCCTGGTCGTGTCGGTGATGCTGTCGCTCGGCCTGGTGCAGACACTGATGTCGCGGCGCGGCGCCACGCTGATCCCCGGATTCGGCGGCGATCGTCCGGTGCGCCCGATTCCGGTGCGCAACGACGACGGCGGCGGCGGGCGGAAGTTCCACCCGGCCGCACCGGCTCGGGGTCGCGGCGACCGCACCTCGTAGGGTCTTGGGCGTGCGTCGGGTAATTCTGTTGATCGTTGCCGCGGCCGCGGTGCTCACCGGGTGCGGCGGTGCCGCGCCGACGCCAGACGTGACGTTCTACGCGAACGGGCACGCGGCCGACACCGGTCCGATCGCGTTCTGCCATCCGGGCACACGCGAGTGCGTCAAGGACGAGAACGCGATGGCCCGGCTCAAGGTGCCACCGGGCCAGCCGCTGCACATCTCGGTGGGCGGCGACGTGGCCGAGGGCCCGTGGGCGGTCGTGTTCACCTATCGCGACGGCGCCGGCAACGAGCAACACGGCAGCAGCGCGCTGCAGTTGTCCGGCCGGCGCTACGCGTACACGCTCAGCCTGCCCAACGACACCGACCAGCTGCTGTTCGCGCACGTGCAGCAGATGGCCATGGTCGTGATGGGGCCGGAAGGGGCGCTGCCGCGCGCGACCGGTTACTGGTCGCTCGCCGTCGACGTGCGGTGAACCCCTTGCGGGGCAACAACCTTTACGACGGGTCGAGGTCGCGCGCGACGGCCCGCATGACCTCGGCGATCCGCGTGATGTTCTTGCGGTCCGGGTAGCGCCCACGGCGCAGGTCCGGCTGCACCTTCATCTCCAGCAGCTTGATCATGTCCTCGATGAGCCCGTGCAACTCCTCGGCCGGGCGGCGCTGCGCCTCGGCCACCGACGGCGGCTTCTCCAGCAGGCGCACCGACAGCGCCTGCGGGCCGCGGCGCCCGTCCGCCACGCCGAACTCGATGCGCTGGCCCGTTTTCAGCCCCTCCACGCCGGTCGGCAGCGCCGACTTACGGACGTACACGTCCTCGCCGTCTTCCTGCGTCACGAACCCGAAGCCCTTCTCCGAGTCGTACCACTTGACCCTTCCGGTCGGCACAGCGCTCACCGTTCTCTCGTCGACGTTCCCTGTCGCGCGTGGCTCCCCATTCCGCACGACGAACGCGCCCCAAGACACGGCCTGGGACGCGTGGACTCCAGACTATGCCAAACCGCCGACAAGTCGTAGTGCCCCTACGTCGGCTACCCTGGCGCCGTGTCTCGCCAAGACCGGACAACGCTGCTGCCCATCGCCGTCGGCTTGTTCTCCGTCGGCCTGGTGGCGGTGATCACCGTGTTCTCGCTGTTCGCCGGAGGCAGAACCGACGTGCCGGTGTGGCTGTCCGCGGCGGCCATGCTCGTCCCGGTCGGACTCGCGCTCGCCGTGCTCAGCGTGGTGCGCCGGCCGAACCGGCATGGCGCGCCAGCCAGCGGGGGAACTCACCGAGCCCGCTGAGCACCACCTGCGCGCCCGCGTCGCGCAGTTCGTCCGCGTCGTACGGGCCGGTCGTCACACCGACCGCGGTCGCTCCCGCGGCCAGCGCGCCCTCGATGTCGCCGACGTGATCACCGACATACACCTCGACGCCATGCTCGCGCAGCGCGTCCGCCTTGCCGACCGCCCACAACTCGCCGGCGAGCCCGTCGATCTCCCAACCGAGCGCCTCCATGTGCAACACGGCGTTCGGCTGGTACTTGCCGGTGATCACGAACACCTTGCCGCCGACCGCGCGGACGGCCGCGATCGCCTCGGCGGCGCCCGGCATGGTGACCGTGGACGGGATCACCACCTCCGGGTAGCTCGTGCGGAACTCGATCACCGCGCGCGGCACGAGGTCCTCGGGCATTCCGCACCGCGGCAGCAGGATCTCCAGCGGTGGCCCGAGGTTCGCGCCGAAGTGCTCGCTGTCCAGGGGAACCCCGTACAGGTCGGCGAGCCGGTCGAGCAGGGCGACCATGCCGGGCTTGGTGTCGATGAGGGTGAGATCGAGGTCGAACCCGACGGTCAGTGGCACACCGCCACGATACGGATCAGCCGATCTGGTGCGGGCAGAGGAGGTTGCCGTCGGTGTCGCGGAACCAGGCCGCCCGTTCGCCCGCCCATGGTGGCGATGTGGTCGACGGTCTTGAGGGTGACCCCACCACCGCCGACGGCCTTTGCGCACCCCCTATGGATCTTGTGTGACCTGGGCTTTCTGCGTGGCCGAGGGACTTTAGCGGGCTAAAGTACGCAGAACATGAATGGAGCGATCGCTAAGTTTCGGACGGCACGACGGTGTTCACCAGCCACCTACGGGGTCTATGGGTCCAACGCCCGTTCGCCGGCTGGGCACGACCGCACACGATGCGCCACGATGGAGGCATGAGCCTGATCCTGAACGTCATCTGGTTGGTGCTGTGCGGTTTCTGGATGGCTCTGCTGTACACCTTGGCCGGGATCATCTGCTGCATCCTGATCATCACGATCCCGTTCGGGCTGGCCTCGTTCCGGATGGCGAACTACGCGCTGTGGCCGTTCGGGCGCACGCTCGTACCCCGGTCGGGTGCGGGCGCGCCGTCGGTGATCGGCAACATCATCTGGATCATCTTCGCCGGGTGGTGGCTGGCCATCGGGCACCTGTTCACCGGCTTCCTGCTGTGCATCACGATCATCGGGATTCCGTTGGGAGTGGCGAACTTCAAGCTGATCCCGGTGTCACTGGTGCCGCTCGGCAGCGAGATCGTGCCCGTGAAGTGACTGAGCGATGAGCCCGGTCGGCGACAGCACGTCGCGCACGTGTCCCAGCGCCTGCTCGCTTCCGTCGAGCGCCCACTCGGTGAGATCGACCAACGCGCGGACGCACCGGTGGTAGCGAAGGTGATCCTGGTCCACCTTCACGGGCCCGTAGCCCTCGAAGAACGCTTGCTGCTCACCCGGTGTCACCGGCGCGAAGGCGAGCACACCGCCGAGTACGAACATCAGGTCCTGCTCACGCGGGGCGAGCACGGCGTCGTCCCAGTCGATCAGCCACACCTTCTCGCCGTCCAGCAGCACGTTGCCGGTGTGCGGGTCGGCGTGACACACCACCACCGAGTTCTCCTTGTCCCGCAACATGTTCGCGAGCCGGTCGGCGATCGCCAGTACGGCGTCCACATCGTCGCGGCGGAAGTCCAGAGCGTGCACGGTGTCGGCGAGGCGGCCGTGGTCATAGGACTCGCGCGGCAGCGCGGCCAGCTCGCCGGTCACCTCGGTGGCATGCACCTCTGCCAGCAGCGCGCCCAAGTGCCGCCAGTGGGCCGGCGTGAGCCCTTCGTCCATGCCTCGCCGATCGGACACCCACGGCGCGACCGACAGCCGCCGCTCGCCCCGAATCGTCCACATGCGACCGTCGCGAGTGGACAGTGGAGCGAGCACGCCGTCGATCCCGCGTGCGGCGAGCAGCGCCGGTACGGTAAGCCCGGCCGCTGATCCGCCCGCGCTCAACTTGACCGCGAACCGTTGTCCCGCAACGGAAACACCGTGCCACAGTTCGGCGAGCGTGTCCGCGCCAAGGCGCGCGCGATCCAGCGACGCCAGCTCGACGCCAAAGTCTTCGCGGACCCAGGCGGCCAGGTCAGCGGTCACCGGCGTCCACGCCGAGCAGCTCCACCGAGCGCTCCCGCATCTCCACCTTGCGGATCTTGCCGGTCACGGTCATCGGGAACTCATCAACGATGTGCACGTAGCGCGGGATCTTGTAGTGCGCGAGCTTGCCGGTACAGAATTCGCGAAGTGCTTGCGCGTCAAGGGGTTCCGCGCCCGGGCGAAGCTGGACCCAGGCCATCAGCTCCTCGCCATACTTCGCGTCCGGCACGCCGATCACCTGCGCGTCCTGGATGTCCGGGAGGGTGTACAGGAACTCCTCGATCTCGCGCGGGTAGATGTTCTCGCCGCCGCGGATCACCATGTCCTTGATCCGGCCGGTGATCTTGACGTAGCCGTCGCCGTCCATGATCGCGAGGTCGCCGGTGTGCATCCAGCGGGCGGCGTCGATCGCCTCGGCGGTCTTGTCCGGCTCCTCCCAGTACCCGAGCATCACCGAGTAGCCGCGGGTGCAGAACTCGCCGGCCTCGCCGCGCGGGACGGTCAACCCGGTTTCCGGATCGACGATCTTGATCTCCAGGTGCGGGTGAACCCGGCCGACGGTGGACACGCGCAGGTCGATCGAGTCGTCCGCGCGGGTCTGCGTGGACACCGGCGAGGTCTCGGTCATGCCGTAGCAGATCGTCACCTCTGTCATGCCCATCCGCTCGATGACCTGCTTCATCACCTCGACCGGGCACGGCGAACCGGCCATGATCCCGGTGCGCAGGCTGGACAGGTCGTACTCGTCGAACGCCGCCTCGGCAAGCTCCGCGATGAACATCGTCGGCACGCCGTACAGCGAGGTGCACCGCTCGGTCGCGACGGCGTTCAGGGTCGCGAGCGGGTCGAACGAGGGTGCCGGGTACACAATGCAGGCGCCGTGGCTGGTGGCGGCGAGGTTGCCCATCACCATTCCGAAACAGTGATATAGGGGCGGAACCACGCAAATCCGATCCACCTCGGTGTATCCGCACAGCTCGCCCACGAAGTACCCGTTGTTCAGGATGTTGTGGTGCGACAGCGTGGCGCCCTTGGGGAAGCCGGTGGTGCCCGAGGTGTACTGGATGTTGATCGGATCGTCCGGCGACAGGCTCGCCGACCGCTCGGCCAGCGCCGCCGGGTCCGCGCTCTTTCCGTTGGCGCACAACGAGGTCCACTCCTCGCCGTCGAGCAACAGCACGTGCTCCAACGCCTCGAGGTTCGGCCGGACCCGCTCGATCATGCCGGCGTAGTCCGACGTCTTGAACGCGCGCGCGGCGACCAGGACTCGCACGCCGGCCGACCTCAGCACGTACTCCAGTTCGTGCACCCGGTAGGCCGGGTTGATGTTGACCAGGATCGCGCCGATCTTCGCGGTCGCGTACTGCACGAGTGTCCACTCCGGACAGTTGGGCGACCAGATGCCGACCCGATCGCCCTTCTCGACGCCCAGCCCCATCAGCCCGAGCGCCACCGCGTTCACGTCGGCCTGGAACTCGCGGTAGGTCCACCGTCTGCCGCTCGTGGTGTCCACGAGCGCGTCGCGATCACCGAACGCGGCGACCGTGCGGTCGACGTTGTCGCCGATGGTGTCACCGAGCAGCGGCACCTCCGACGTCCCGGACGCGTAGCTCGGCAGCGATGTCGTCACGTCAGGCCTCCTCGCCTCGACGGGTGCGGCTCCATCCTCACCCGCACCGCCCGCCAAGGAAAAGGGCGCACCCACGCAGCCACCCACACCTGTACTAACCCGAGGCCGGAGACGTGGTCCGCATCCGCACGACGATCAGCTGCGTCACGCCGCAATGGGGTCCGGCCGGTTCAGCCGGTGTTCTCGTTGCAGGATCTCGCCGACCAACTGCCGCAATGGGTCCGGCTGGTGGCAGTCACCAGCACGCGACCGGCGCTCTGTTCCGGTTGCTGTGGCCGCAATGGGGTCCGGCCGGTTGAGCCGGAGGCAGCGCCGTTTCCTGCTGTGGCTGGCGAAGCGGGTTAACCAGCCGCAATGGGGTCCGGCCGGTTGAGCCGGAGGCAGCGCCGCCGGTCGCCGCCGGGTGCGCGGTGTAGGTCAGGGCCGCAATGGGGTCCGGCCGGTTGAGCCGGAGGCAGCTCGATGTGGGGATCGCGCGCACGCTGCTCCTGTACACGCCGCAATGGGGTCCGGCCGGTTGAGCCGGAGGCAGCCGCGCACCGAGGGCGTGCCGGTGCACCTGGCGGAGGGGGAGCCGCAATGGGGTCCGGCCGGTTGAGCCGGAGGCAGGGCTTCTGATTCTTGCACGGTCTGACCTGCGGAAACAGGGACGGTTGCGAGCGGTCCACTCGGCGGGCGTGTATCGGGCGGCCACCGAGGGCTAAAAACGGCCGTTTCTGCGGGTTGACCTGGGCGCGAGCGGTCCCCGGGAGTTGAGCTGGTACCGGACCGCTCGCATACGAAGGCCCGCCCGTCGTGGCAGATGCGGGCCTCAGCAGGTCACGGACACCTTCGCGCCGGAGCGGAACGACACGTGCACGTGGTCGAAGTGGTTCGCGGTCGCGCCGCCGCGGTCCTCCATCGTGGACCAGCCGCTGCCGTCGTTGTACCGCTGCCGCCAGATCACGTACGTGACGCCGAACGCCTTCTGGTTGGCCAGGATGTAGTTGGCGATCAAGTTGCCCTTGGCGGTGTCGACCATGAAGTCCAGCGCCAGACCGGACGGGTGGTCGCTGGCGCCGCCGCGCGCGGCCCGGCCGCCGATGTCGTCGACGCCGAACATGGTCGCGATGTGGTTGCCCACCTGCGCCACGTGCGACTGAACGCCGTCCAGCGTCGTGCCGCACGCCTTGCCGGCGGTTCGCGGACGCGGCGACGGCTTGGGGGGAGTCGTCGTGGTCGTCGGCACGCGCGTGGTCGTGGTGGAGCTCGGGGGTGGCGCGACCATCGGCACGGGTGCCGTCGTCGGGATGGGGACCTGCGTCGTCACCGGGAGCTCGGCCGTGGTCGGGGGCACGGTCGGACCTGGCTCGACGGCGATTCGGGCCGCCGTGTCCTGAGTGGGAAGCTCTGAGCCGCTGGTCAGCGAGACGGTGACCGCGAGTCCCGCGGCGACCGTGACGCCGAGTCCTGCCGGCACCTTCCAATCGATGAGCTTCTTCGGGGGCTTTCTATGTCGACCTGCCATTCGGGGGATCACCGCTGTCATTGGGTCGGGGTCAGGTCCGGGGGAAGACCTCGGCTCCGGGGTCTGAGCCAGCCGTGACATTACGAAACGGACACGGCGGTGTCACGCCGGCGTGTCCGTCGCCACATTTTCGCTGGTGAACGTGTCACGTCTACCAGCGCTTATCGCGGGCGGTTATCAACCAGACACGAATTGATCTATTCCTCGACCAGTGCCGCGGACGTTA
The DNA here is from genome assembly GCF_004216555.1 of Herbihabitans rhizosphaerae. Taxonomy (GTDB): domain Bacteria; phylum Actinomycetota; class Actinomycetes; order Mycobacteriales; family Pseudonocardiaceae; genus Herbihabitans; species Herbihabitans rhizosphaerae. The sequence continues at coordinate 349,032 of NZ_SGWQ01000003.1, forward strand.
TCCGGTGCAGTGGAAAACGGTGGATCTCGTCGGTCTCGGAATCCCGCCCCTCGAGAATTCCGCCGCCAACCCTGATCGGTTCCAAGATCCGCTGACTGGCCACTCCGTGCGCGTCGACCACACCGATCCACGCGCTGCGGCCCTGCTGAACGGCCTCCTGCAGCAGCGCCAGGGTGCCCGAGGTGTCCGCGTCACCGGCGGCCAACCGGACACTGCGCCCGCGCCGGCTCGCCGACGCCCGGTCCCCCGCGCGCACCTTCGCCACCAGCTCGGCCACCCGCTCCTGACTCGGCGGCCTCGGCGCCGGCGCCGCGATCTTCGCGCGGGAGGCCAGCCGCCGCCCGCGCGGCCGCACGTCGATCACCTGACCGTCCGGCCCCTCGGCGGCCGGCGAGAACCCGTTGTCCCGCAGCTCGTCCAGCACCTCGATCAACGGCAGCGGGCTGACCAGCACGGTCGGCGCGATCCGGCGCAGCTCCAGCCGGTGCGCCACCGCGCTCGCCGCCACCTCGGCGACCAGTGCGGGATCGTCGCAGCGCAGGAACGAGCCGGCGGTGCCACCGCGCAGCCGCCCGTGCCGGCGCGCCACGTCGTCGATCATGTACGTCAGCGACTGCGGCACCGGTGTGCGCGAGTGCGTCCGGAACAGCTCGTGCAGATCGTCGGCCGACCGCCCGGCGTCCAGCGCGCGGCGCACCGACGGCTCGCCGATCCGGTACACCGTCGCGCCGCCGGCCGACTCCACGTCGGCCACCTGCGCCATCGCGGTGGCCAGCTCCGGCTCCAGCGGACCGGGCGCGACCACGGTCAGGTCGGCCTGCACGAGCACGTGGTCGACCGGCTGCGGCATCGCCTCGGCCATGCGCTTGGCGGCCGCGCTGGTCCCCTCGTCCAGCAGCGCGCGCCCGGCCGAGGTGAGCGCGCCGAGTGCCACCACGCCCAGCGCCGTGGCCTCGCGCAGCGTCCAGCGGATGATGTCGTCGCGCAGCCGGCCGCCGCGCCGGGGTGCGCGCCAGGCCAGCACGGCCACCAGGTCCTCGGGGTCGCTCACGCCCTCGCCGCCCGCGAGATCGGCCAGCGCGCCGAGTACGCGGGCGCGATCGGCCGGCGCGTGCGGCCGGCGCAGCTCGTCGGCCAGCGGCACGAGCAGCCGGTCGCGGGCGTCGCGGCGGCCACCCAGCCCTGGCAGGCGCGGCAGGTCCAGCCACGCCGCGGCGAGCGTCGCCCAGCGGTTGGCCGGCGTCGCGGCGAGCCACACGTCGGCCTGCGCGGTGGGCAGCCACTCCGGCGCGGTGGCGGCACTGTCGGCGACCAGTCCCGCGCCAAGGGCGAGCTCGGCGATCAGACCCGCCTGCGTCTCGTCCACGTCGAGATCCCTGGTCAGCCTGCGCAGATCGCGCACGCCGAGCCCGCCGGCCTTGAGCACCGACGGCGGCTCCTCCGACCACCGGTTCAGCAGGTTCTCCACGTGCCGCGACATCTCCGCGGCCTCGCCGGCGCCCGTGGAGTCGACCGTGACCGCCTTGTGCGCGCTGGTGCGCAGCGGCGGCTCGCCCACCGCGACCGGGCCCAGCGGGCTGTCCCGCAGCGCCAGGCCGATCTCGCGCGGCAGCTCGACGGTGTCCGGGTCGCGGTGCAGCAGCAGGCCCTTGGCGAGCAGCTTCTGCACCGGTGTCTCGGCCCGCTCCAGCGAACCGGTGAACCCGGCGTCCTTGGTGCGCCCGATCGGCGGCCCGTGCGCCAGCGACACGACCATCCGCCGCTCCGGCTCGGACAGGTCGTTGATCACCTCGGGCAGGTCGACCTCGGCGAGCACGGGCTTGGACTGGCCGAGGCCGCCGGGGAACGGGCCCAGCGCGTTGGAGACCCCGGACGCCAACCGCAGATCGTGGTCCTCGCCCCAGACGAGGATGAGCCGCCGCAGCCCCTTCACGGCCGCCTTCACCCGATCGACGGTCACCCCGTTGCCGATCATGGGGACGATCGCGTCCACGGTCACCGCGTCGAGATCGGCACGCAGCAGGATCATCGCCTCGAGCACGGCGAGGCTGAGCGTGTCCAACCCTTCGCAGGCGCGCGCGGCCGAACCGGAGGTGCCCGCGCGCACGACCACGACCGCCGTCTCGGCGGGCGGCGGCGTGGCCAGGTCGGGGCGAGCGGACAGCAGGCCGGCGAGCATTTCGTCGTCCTGTGCGCGCAGCCAGTCGATCAGGGTCGTGCGGGACACCTGACCACGGTATACGGAGCGGTCATCCGGTAATCTCGCTCCCGCGAACGCACCGAGCTATCAGGAGGCTGACGTGGCGAAGGCCGGCCCCACCGACCGGGTTGACCCGCACTGGCCCGAGGTCCCCGACGGCGAGCACCCGGTGAGTGAGATCGCCGCGGACCGCCAGGGCGCGCTGTCGCCCTACGGTGACCTGACCTTTCCCTTGGACGCCAACGAAATCGGGTACACCCACCCGGTCACGAAAATAAACAAGTAGCACCGGGCGTAGGCTCCTCCGGCAGATCAACGACGATTCTCCTGGAGCGCGTTATGCCCGTGCCCGGCCCCGGCTACTCGATCACCGTCCGGGTCGAAGCGCCCCCGTCCGCGAGTGCCGCGGGCGACCTCACCTCCGCGATCGGCCGCGTCGGCGGTGTGATCACCGCGTTCGACGTCGTCGAGTCGCACGCCGACCGCGTGGTCGTGGACATCACCTGCAACGCGGTCTCGGAGAACCACGCGCGCGACATCACCACCGCGCTGGAGTCGCTGCCGGGCGTGCACGTCCGCAAGATCTCCGACCGCACGTTCCTGATCCACCTCGGCGGCAAGATCGAGGTCAGCGCGAAGGTGGCGCTCAAGAACCGCGACGACCTCTCCAGGGCCTACACCCCCGGCGTGGCGCGGATCTGCCAGGCGATCGCGGAGAACCCGGACGACGCGCGCCGGCTGACCATCAAGCGCAACACGGTCGCCGTGGTCACCGACGGGTCGGCCGTGCTGGGCCTGGGCAACCTCGGGCCGGCCGCGGCGCTGCCGGTGATGGAGGGCAAGGCGGCGCTGTTCAAGAAGTTCGCCGGCGTGGACGCGTGGCCGGTGTGCCTGGACAGTCAGGACACCGAGGAGATCATCCGCGCGGTCGAGCTGATCGCGCCCGTGTACGGCGGCATCAACCTGGAGGACATCGCCGCGCCGCGCTGCTTCGAGATCGAGGCGCGGCTGCGCGACAAGCTGGACATCCCGGTGTTCCACGACGACCAGCACGGCACGGCGATCGTGGTGGTCGGGGCGCTGCGCAACGCGCTTCGCGTGGTGGGCAAGGACATCGCGGACTGCAAGATCGTGGTCTGCGGGGTGGGCGCGGCCGGCTCGGCGATCATCCGGCTGCTTCTGAACAAGGGGCCCGGCGACATCCTCGCGGTGGACGTGGACGGGATCGTGCACCCCGAGCGCGGCGGCCTGGACCCGAACCTCGCCTGGATCGCCGAGCACACCAACGTCGAGCGGCGCTCCGGCTCGCTGCACGAGGCGCTGGTCGGCGCGGACGTGTTCGTCGGCGTCTCGGCGCCCAACCTGTTCGGCGCCGACCAGGTCGCCACGATGGCATCCGACGCGGTGGTGTTCGCGCTGGCCAACCCGGACCCCGAGGTCGACCCGCTGGACGCGCAGAAGCACGCCGCGGTCGTGGCCACCGGGCGGTCGGACTACCCGAACCAGATCAACAACGTGCTGGCCTTCCCCGGGGTGTTCCGCGGACTGCTCGACGCGCAGGCGCGCGGGATCACCGACGCGATGCTGCTCGCGGCGGCCAACGCGATCGCCGACGTGGTGGACGGCGACCGGCTCAACGCGTCGTTCATCGTGCCGAGCGTGTTCGACTCGGCGGTGGCCCCGGCGGTGGCGGACGCCGTGCGCCGCGCGGCGGTTGACGAGGCATAACATCGAGGTGTGGCTGAGCTGACGCACCTGGACGAGACCGGCGCGGCGAGCATGGTGGACGTGTCCGGCAAGGACGCCACCACGCGCACGGCGATCGCCTCCGGGGTGGTACGCACGACCGCCGAGGTGATCGGGCTGCTGCGGGCCGGCGAGTTGAAGAAAGGTGACGCGCTGGCCGTCGCGCGGGTCGCCGGGATCATGGGCGCCAAGCGCACGCCGGACCTGATCCCGCTCTGCCACCAGATCGCACTGTCCAAAGTGGACGTCGAGTTCTCCTTGCGGGACAACGAGATCGGCGTGACAGCGACCGCCCGCACGACCGATCGCACCGGCGTGGAGATGGAGGCGCTGACCGCCGTCACGGTGGCCGGGCTGACCCTGCACGACATGATCAAGGCGGTCGATCCGGCCGCGACGCTGGACGCCGTGCGGCTGGATCGCAAGGACGGCGGCAAGACCGGCACCTGGACTCGCCCGGAGGACCGATGAGCAGGACCGCCCGCGTGATCACCGCGTCCAACCGGGCGGCGGCCGGCGTGTACCCCGACCGCACCGGGCCGGTGATCGCATCCTGGCTCGCCGAGCGCGGGTACACCGTGGACGGCCCGGTCGTGGTGGCCGACGGCGATCCGGTGGCCGAGGCGCTGCGGACGGCGGTGCGGGACGGCGTGCACGTCGTGATCACGACCGGCGGCACCGGCGTCACCCCGACCGACCGGACCCCGGAGGCCACGGCCGCGCTGTTGGACTACGAGATCCCCGGGCTGGCGGACGCGATCCGCGCGGCCGGGCTGCCCGCCGTGCCGACCGCCGTGCTCTCCCGGGGGCTGGCGGGCGTCGCGGGCGGCACGCTGATCGTGAACCTGCCCGGCTCGACCGGCGGCGTGAAGGACGGGCTCGGCGTGCTGGACGGCGTGCTGGACCACGCGGTCGATCAGCTCCAGGGCGGCGACCACCCGCGCGTCGCGACCACTACCCCAGCCCGCGTGCTGCGTGCCGAGGTGCTCGACTCGCCGATCTCGGTCGAGGAGCACGCGGCTCTCGTGGCGGACCGCACGGCCGGCGCGGTGGTGACCTTCGCCGGCGTGGTGCGCGACCACGACCACGGCCGCGACGTGCGCGAGCTGACCTACGAGGGCCACCCGAGCGCGAAGGACGTCATCGCCGAGGTGGCCGAGCTGATCGCGCGCCGGCACGCGGGCGTCGCGGCGCTGGCCGTGAGCCACCGGATCGGGACGCTGGCCATCGGTGACGTGGCGCTGGCCTGCGCGGCCGCGGCCGCGCACCGCCGCGAGGCGTTCACCGCGTGCGCCGACCTGGTCGACGAGGTCAAGGCGCGCTTGCCGATCTGGAAGCACCAGATCTTCGCTGACGGCACCGACGAATGGGTGGACTGCCCGTAGTCAGCGTTCGCGGGCACGCAGGTAGTGGCTGAGCTGAGCGGCCGCGTCGAGCATGGCGATGCCCCGGGCGGTGAGCCTGCGCTGCCAGTCGTTCAGGGCGCGCGACAGCGAGTCGGTGCCGCCGGCCGTTCTGATCTGGTGGACCACGGTGGCGATGTGTGCCAGCGGATAGCCGCCGCGTCGCAGCAGATGAGCCAGCTCCGCGTCGCGGATGTCGCTCGCGTCGTAGACCCGGTAGCCGGTGGCCGGGTCGCGCGCCGGGGTGAGGATGCCGGCGTCCTCCCACGTGCGCACGGTGGCCGGGGTGACGCGGAGCCGGTGTGCGAGTTCGCCGATGGTTCGGGTGTCCGCTGACCGGTCCGGCGCGGCGCCGGCCTCCGCCGTCAGGTGATCCACCGCCTCCCGCACCGCGTCGAGGGTGTCGCGGTCGCGGAGCAACTGGCCGTGGCCGCGGTCGATGACCAGCAGGGCGTCGTCCAGCTCGTCATCGTGGACCGCGATCATGATCCGGCCGCCGGCCGCGTACCCGTGGGCCGACACGAGGGCGAGGTAGGCGCGCAGCGCGGCCGCGTGCAGGTCGGTGTAGATCCGGTAGCCGCTCGGTGTGCGCTCCGCGGGCGGGATGAACCCGTCCCGCTCGTAGTTGCGGACCGCCTGGGTCGAGACGCCGTGCTCGCGCGCGAGATCAGCCGTACGCACGGTTTGAGACTTTACCGCGCCCTACCACCGTCAACGCGGGCAAAGTGCCAACCGATCTTTCAACGATACGATTCATACACATGACTCAGGACATTCGAGACCTCGTCACCCCGTCATGTGAGGTGTTGGCCTTCGGTGAGGCGAACCACCTGGAGCCGGCTTTCGCGTTCCTGCGCAACGACATCTTCGTTCAGCTGATCGAGTGCGGCTTTCGGTCGATCGCCCTGGAGACCGATCGCGTGGCCGCGCTCACCGTGAACGACTTCGTCCAGGAAGGCGCGGGCACCCTCGACGCCGCGATGAGCGAAGGCTTCTCGCACGGCTTCGGCGACCAGGACGCCAACCGGCGGCTGGTCGCCTGGATGCGTGACCACAACGAGCGCCGGCCGCCGGCGGACCGGCTGTCCTTCCACGGCTTCGACGCCGCCACGGAGACGATGAGCGCCCCCAGCCCGCGGCGCTACCTCGAACACGCCCGCGCCTACCTGGGACTCGACCTCGACCTCGCGGGCCTCACCGGCGACGACGAACGGTGGAGCCGGACGGAGGCGGTCATGGACCCAGCCGTGTCGGTCGGCGCGACGGCGGCGGCCGATCGGCTGCGATCGATCGCCGACGACATGCTCACCTCGCTCTACGCACGCGCGCCGGAGCTGATCGCGGCAACGTCGCGCGCCGAGTGGTTCAGGGCCAGAACGCATCTCACCGCCGGTCTCGGCCTGCTGCGCTATCACAGGCAGGCGGCGCAGGACCTCGAGCAGAGTGCGCGGTGGACCCGCATGTGTGCCACCCGGGACGCGCTCATGGCCCAGAACCTGCTCGAGATCCGAAGCATGGAGGAGCGCAGGGGCCCGACGCTGGTCTTCGCGCACAACGTCCACCTGCAGCGAAACCCGAGCCACCTGCGCATGGGCGGAATGGACATCGACTGGTTGTCCGCCGGCGCCATCGTGGCATCACTGGTGGGCGAGCGGTACACCTTCGTCGCCGGCAGCGGCGACACCACACCGCTCGACCAAGCGACGCTCGACGACGCGGACGCGGTCCTGCACGTCAGCGGCAGTCCCGAGAACCTCCAAAGCAGCCGCACCTAAGGCGGAGAGGCGAACAGCGCCTCGCCCCGGGGGATGGGGCGAGGCGCTGTCTGTCTCAGCCTGCTACCTGAGCGGGCGAAGTCGTCACTTGGTGGCGAGCTTCTGACCCACGAGAATCAGGTGCGGGTTGGAGACCGAGCTCTTGTTCAGCTCGGCCAGCTTCTGCCAGCCGCCGGCAACGTTGAGCTGCTCGGCGATCTTCGACAGCGTGTCGCCGCCCTGCACCGTGTAGTCACCGGTGCTGGCCGGGGCCGGAGCCGGGGTCGCGACCTTCTTCGGCGCGGCCTTCGGGGCGGCCTTCGGGGCGGCCTTCACGACCTGCTTCGGGGCCTTGACCGTCTTGGCCTTGTAGGTGCCCTTCGAGCCGGACTTCTTGCCGCACACCGGCCACGCGCCGATGCCCTGCGTCTTCAGCACGTTCTCGGCAACGCGGATCTGCTCCTCGCGGGAAGCGTTGGCCGCACTGCCCTTGCCACCGTTGGCGGCCCAGGTGCTCTGCTTGAACTGCAGACCACCGTGGTAGCCGTTACCGGTGCTGATGCCCCAGTTACCGCCGCTCTCGCACTGCGCGATCGCGTCCCAGTTCACGCTGTCCGCCGAAGCCGGGGTGGCGGCGATGGCCAGCGGGGCACCCACGGCGACGCCAGCGACGACGACGCGCGCAACGGTGCGAGTGGCAGCGGACGACTTGCGGTGCTTGCCTCGGTAAGCCATTTGAGTCTCTCCTCCCGCGCCTGCGAGCTTTCGCTGTGGGTCGGTCCGCATGGGACCGGCCGACTCGCGTCGGCTGACTGCTCGGATCCGCTAGGCGTATCCGTGCGGTTCCCCCGCCCTTGTCCGGAAGTTTTCTTTCACTCGGGGTTGGTTCCGGATGCCCGCCGGACAAGGCTTGGCGCAACGGACACCCGGTCATGCGTGGTTGGTCGGGGCCAACCGAGAAGCGACGGTACGTAACGAACGTCGTGATCGGAAATTATCCGGTATGTGACCGTCGTCACGGTAACGCGGCGCAACCTCCTGCGATCAAGGGTGTTTTCCCAGTTCAAGCCGTCGTTACCGGGCCGTGTCCAACCCGAGATAAAACACTCTCAGTGAGTCCTGGCTCACGTCGTTTACGCCGTGTTGAGCCGTTCGGGGAGCCCTCATCCACCCGCGAACGGCGGCAGCACATCCAGCTCCACACCACCGGACAGCCGCGCGCCACGGTCCCGGACGGCGACTCCGTCCACCAGAAAACTGGACGCCGTCAGCACCCGGGCGAGCGCCTCGCCGTGCCGCCGGGAGACCTCCGCGAGCGCGTCGCCCACCGACGCGCCGGCCGGCAGCCGCAGGCTCTCCTCGCTCACGCCGGCGGCCGCCCGCGCGCCCGCGAAGTAACGCACCTGGATGTCCACGCTCAGCCGCCGATCGCGCTCATCGGGCGGATCGGCTGCGCGAACCCCTGCTCGTTGATCTGGTGCCCGGCGAGCTTCGCCCACATCGTGTCCTGCCACAGTCCGGCGATCTCCTCGTCGTCGGCGCCGGCCCGCATCGGCCCGCGCAGGTCGGTCTCCCGCTGGCTGAACAGGCACGAGCGCAGCGCGCCGTCGGCGGTCAGCCGGGTGCGGTCGCACGCCTCGCAGAACGGCCGGGTGACCGACGCGATCACGCCGACGTCGGCCGGCCCGCCGTCGACGAGCCACCGCTCGGCCGGCGCGGCACCCCGGTGCTCCGGGCTCGGCGTGAGGGTGAACTCGGTCCGCAGCGCGGCGAGGATCTCCTCCGCGGTGATCATCTCCGCGCGGCTCCAGCCGTGCTGCGGGTCCAGCGGCATCTGCTCGATGAACCTGAGGTGGTACCCGTGCTCGAGGCAGTAGCGCAACAGTGGCACGGCCTCGTCCTCGTTCACCCCGCGCAGCAGCACCGAGTTGACCTTGACCGGATCGAGCCCGGCGGCGTGCGCGGCGGCCATACCGGCGAGCACGTCGTCCAGCCGTCCGCGCCGGGCGATCTCCTGGAAACGCTTGTGCGACAACGTATCCAGCGAGATGTTGATCCGGTCGAGCCCGGCGGCGGCCAGGTCACCGGCGCGCCGGGCGAGCCCGATCGCGTTGGTGGTCATGGAGATCCTGGGCCGGGGTGACAGCTCGGCGGTGCGCGCGATGACCTCGGTGAGCCCCTTGCGCAGCAGCGGCTCGCCACCGGTGAACCTGATGTTGGTGACACCCAGGTCGCACACCGCGATGCCGATCAGCCGCACCAGCTCGTCGTTGGTCAGCAGCTCGGCGTCCGGCGTCCAGTCCAGCCCTTCGGCCGGCATGCAGTAAGTACAGCGAAGGTTGCACCGGTCGGTCAGCGACACCCGTAGATCGGTGGCCACCCGCCCGAACCGGTCCACCAGCGCGGACGTGTCCGGCCGCGGCGTGCCACCCGCCGGCGGCACGGCGGGGAAACCCAAGTCAACCGCTGTCACCTGTCTCAGCGTAGCCCTGCTTGACACATACCCATATGGGAATATGATTGCCCGCATGGCACGAGCAGCGACCACGACCGACGCGTTCAACGCCGTGGCCGAACCCCGGCGGCGGCAGATCATCGACGTCCTGGCCGGCGGCGAGTGCCCGGTGAACGACCTGGTGGACGCGCTCGGACTGGCACAGCCACAGGTGTCCAAGCACCTGCGAGTGCTCAGAGAGGTGGGTGCGGTCGACGTGCGCAACGACGGGCGACAGCGGCTGTACCGGCTCAACGGCCACGCGCTCAAACCGATCCACGACTGGGTCAAGCAGTACGAGCGCACCTGGTCGGAGCGGTTCGAGGCACTGGACGACGTACTGGAAGAACTGACCGAGGAGGAGAACTGAGATGCCCGAGACGACGAGCGGCAACCCGGTGACGATCACGACGCCGACCGACGAGCAGATCCTGATCACCAGGGAGTTCGACGCGCCCAAGCACCTGGTGTACAAGGCATGGACCACCCCGGAGTTGGTCAGACGGTGGTGGGCCGGGCGGCGCGGCACGGTGGACAGCGTCGAGATCGACCTGCGGGTCGGCGGCCGCTGGCGGTACGTGCTGACCGCCAACGGCGGCTTCCAGGTGGCCTTCCACGGCGAGTACCGCGAGATCGTGCCGAACGAGCGGATCGTCACCACCGAGGTGTACGAGTCGCCGGAGGCCGCCGGGCACGAGGCGCCGCTGAACATCATCACCTTCGAGGAAACCGACGGGCGCACGACACTGCGCCTGCTGACCCAGACGAGCACCAAGGAGCTGCGCGACCTGATCCTGCGATCCGGCATGGAGGTCGGCGTGCGCGAGCAGATGGAGATCCTGGACGAGCTGACGCGGTCACTGGCGGCGTGAGCACCGACTGGCACGAGTGGCACCTGGCCTACGACGACCCGGAGTCCGCGCTCAGCAGGCGGCTTCGGGCCGTCCAGGCGCGCGTGCGGGAAGGGCTGGCCCTCTCGGCCGGCGCGCGCGTGGTGAGCATCTGCGCCGGGCAGGGCCGCGATCTGATCGAGGTGCTCGCCGAGCGGCCCGGCGCGGCGGGACAGGTGCGCCTGGTCGAACTGGACGAGCGCAACGCGGCGGCGGCCGGTGCGGCCGCCCGGGCGGCCCGGGTGGAGCTGGAGGTGCTGCGGGCCGACGCCGGACTGTCGGACAGTTATATAGGTGCGACTCCGGCGGACCTGGTGGTCGCGGCCGGCGTGTTCGGCAACACCACCGACTCGGCCGTCGAACGGACCGTCCGGCTGCTGCCGACGTTGTGCGCGCCGGGCGCCACCGTGATCTGGACCCGCCACCGCCGCGAGCCGGACCTCACCCCGCGGATCCGCGAGTGGTTCACCGAGGCCGGATTCGCCGAGCACGCGTTCGACGCGCCTTCCGGCGATCACTTCTCGGTCGGTGTACACCGGCTGATCGTCGCGCCGTCCGCGCTCATTCCGGGAACGCGGTTGTTCGAGTTCAGTCGCTGAACCCGCCGAAAGAAGGGGCGCCCCGGAATTGTCCGTGGCGCCCGCAACAGTTTCGTTTTCAACCTTTACTTGACGTCACCTTGTGACCGGTAGTTGCACATCGTCGGGGCCATGACGTGTGCGGCACTACTCCAACCGGCGCACTGGTAACTCGAGTGGCCGTACCAGTCGTGACCGAACTCGTGCGCGGCGAGCAGCGCGTCGTCGCTGACGCCGCCCATGTACAGCGCGATGCGCTGACCCTGACCCCAGTTGCAGCCGACGATCCGGCCGCCACCGCCGCAGTCACTGATGTAGCTGTTGCGGCATTCGACCGGGGTGCCGCCACCTTCGGTGAGACCCTGCCACGCGGCCGCGCCCTGGCGGATCGCCGAGGCGTGCTGCTGGCAGGACGAGGTCAGGTAGTAGCTGCGCCGGCTGGGAACCGGCCAGCCCGCAGCGCCGGCCGGTGGTGCGGCCGCACTGGCGGCCGGTGCGGCGTCGATGTCCTCGGCTCTGGTGCCATGACCGACAGCGGCGTCCGTCGAGTGTTCACGGGTGTCCAACAGCGGGATGCCGGGCCGGGGGTACTCGACCGGCGACGCGGCGGGAGTCTCGGTGCTGACCGACGGGGACGCCGGTCCGGCGAACACGCCGATCACGGCGGCTGCCGCGGCCAGACAGGAGATGATGGATAGTTTCCTCGCCATGCGATTAGCCTTTCCGAGCAGGGATTCGACGTGTGGGGGCCGTCACGTCGACAGACTGAAAGTAATCTCGCATGCGCATGCAGCCATACCAACTTTAGTAGGTAATCAGGTAAAGCCCGAAAAGAAAGGGGTCGATAAATTAAGTTGAGCGATAAGAGAATTGCGTCAACTCTGTTAACTAATCTGTGAACCCCGGCGGCCAGTGCCACCGCATTCCGACGATCCCGGCCGGCAGGTCCCATTCGGCGAGGAGCGCCGTGTCGGAGCCGCCGATCCACAGCTCACGCCGGTTCTCCTCGGGAGCGGCCACCCCGGTTCGGTCGTAGCGGTAGCACTGCGCGGGGACCTGCGACGGGTCGAACCGCACCTGCAACGCGTATTCCCTGATCGGCTCGTGGAACCTGTGCTCGTAGTACTCCATCGCGGTGCCCGACGAGAACCGCCATTCGTACTCCAGCAATGCCGGCTCACCCTGGCCGAGCATCCGGTCCAGGATCAGTTCCGCCACGATCACCCCGACCGACCGGTCGATCCGCACCCGGCCGAGCCGGCAGAACCGCACGTCGGCCACCACCGGCGGGTGCGCGGGCTGATCGTCGGCCACATACATCACCGTGCACCGCGAGACCCGTTCGACGTTGGCCCGCACGAGCTGGCGCATGCGGATCGAGGTCGTGCGCCGGTCCGCGCCGACGGTGACCGTGATGTGTGTGCTCATCCTGGTCAGCACGTTGATCGACGCCTCGACACCGGCCAGCAGGTCGGTGCGCGGCAGGTCGAACAGGCTCTGCGTGTCGATGGCGCCCGGCGCGTGGCCGAGCCAGCGCCCCCTCGGCCGGCGCGGCCCGAGCAGTTGCACCAGCGAGTCCGGCGGCAGCTCGAACAACTCCTCCAGCAGGTGCACCGCGCGCAGCGAGCCGGCCCGCTCCGGCCGGCTGCGACCACGCCGCCAGTAGCTCAGCGTCGGGACGCTCACCTTGGCACCCCGCTCGGTGAGCCAGGCCTGGATCTGGTCGAGCGTGAGACCGCTGGCCTCGATGGCCAGGTGCAGCGCGGCGGGGAACGGCCCGGTTCGCAGCGTCTGGCTCAGGTCGCGGCGGACTCTGTCGTCAGGCGCCACCGGTTGGATCGCCATCACGGCCTCCGCTGATCGTCGGCTGACCATGCACCCAGTCGGGTTAACAACGCTGAACAGTATTAGTGTTCGGCTATATGTTCAAAGTTCCGCACCTGCGGAGCTATCGTTGCGTTCGTGCCGCACTATCGGTTGTCAGAAGTAGCCCGACTGTTCGGAGTCAGTGACGACACCGTCCGCAGGTGGGTCGACTCCGGCCAGCTCTCGGCCGGACGGGACTCCGGCGGGCGTGCCGTGGTCGACGGCGCCGAGCTGGCCGCGTTCGCGAAGGCGGGCGCCACCGAGGTGCCGGACCCGTCCGGCGTCGGCCGTTCGGCGCGCAACCGGTTCGTCGGCCTGGTCACCGACGTGGTGTCGGACAAGGTCATGTCGCAGGTGGAGCTGCAGTGCGGAACGCAGCGGGTGGTGTCGCTGATGAGTACCGAGGCGGTGCGGGAACTCGGCCTCGAACCGGGTGTGCTGGCCGTCGCCGTGGTCAAGGCGACCCAGGTCGTCGTGGAGACACCGTGAAGCGCCTCATGGCGGCGGCCACGCTCCTGCTCGCGGTGGCCGGCTGCGGCACCAGCGGCGGCGAGCAGGCGCGCACGGTCACCGTGCTGGCCGCCGCGTCGCTGACCGAACCGTTCGGCGCGATCGAGCGGGCCTTCGAGGCGGCCAACCCCGGCGTCGACGTCAAGATCAGCTACCAGGGCTCCTCGGCACTCGCGCAGCAGATCGTCAACGGCGCGCCGGCCGACGTGTTCGCCTCGGCCGACACGGAGAACATGGACAAGGTCACCGGAGCCGGCCTCGCCGACGGCACGCCGACGGTGTTCGCCACCAACCGGCTCATGATCGTTGTGCGGCCGGGCAACCCGAAGCGGATCACCGGGCTCGCCGATCTCGCGCGCGCCGACGTCACCCTTGTGCTGTGCGCGCCGAAGGTGCCGTGCGGGGCGGCCGCCCGGCGCGCGGCCGGCACGACTCCGCTGCGCCCGGCCAGCGAAGAGCAGGACGTCAAGGCTGTACTGAACAAGGTGCGCGCCGGCGAGGCGGACGCGGGCCTGGTGTACGTCACCGACGTGCGGTCGGCCGGCGCCGCCGTGCGGGGCGTGGACTTCCCGGAGTCGGCCGGCGCGATCAACCGGTACCCGATCGCCGCGATCAGCCGCGCCCCGCGGGCCGGTCTCGGGCGCGCGTTCCTCGCGATGGTCACCTCGCCGGCCGGGCGCGCCGAGCTGGACCGGTTCGGCTTCGGCGCACCATGACCCGCCGTGCGTCGACCGGCGTGCCGGGCCTGCTCTGGCTGCCGGCCGTACTCGGACTCGCGCTCGTGGTGCTGCCGGTGGTCGGACTGATCGCCCGCACCGACCTGGCCGACTTCCCCGCGCTGATCACCAGCCCGTCGGCGGTCAGCGCGCTGTGGCTGTCGCTGCGCACCGCGATCGCGTCGACCGTGCTGTGCCTGTTGCTCGGCGGGCCGCTCGCGGTGGTGCTGGCCCGAGGACGATTCCGCGGCGTGCGGCTGGCCCGCGCGATCGTGCTGCTGCCACTGGTACTGCCGCCGGTGGTCGGCGGGCTCGCGTTGCTGTACCTGTTGGGGCGCAACGGTTTCGCCGGCCGGTATCTGGACACGGCGTTCGGCTGGCGGATCCCGTACAGCACGGCGGCGGTGGTGATCGCGCAGACGTTCGTGGCGATGCCGTTCCTCGTGGTGGCACTGGAGGGCGCGCTGCGCTCGGCCGGTGAGCGGTACGAGGCGATGGCCGCGACGCTCGGCGCCTCGCCGTGGACCGTGTTCCGCCGGGTGACCGTGCCGCTGGCGCTGCCGGCACTCGGGTCGGGCCTGGTGCTGTGCTTCGCGCGGGCGCTCGGCGAGTTCGGCGCCACGATCACGTTCGCGGGCAGCCTCGAGGGCGTGACCCGCACGCTGCCGCTGGAGGTGTACACGCTCGGCGAGTCCGATGTGGACGGTGCGGTGGCACTGTCACTGCTGCTGGTGATCGTGGCGGTCGTGGTGATCGCGGTCGCCCGGCCGCACGCGGTGGAACGGAGCCGGTGGTGACAGTGTCCACTGTGGACGGTCTGCGGGCCGAGATGGCGGTCGGACGGGGCGGGTTCCGGCTGGACGTGACACTGGCCGCGGCGCCGGGCGAGGTGCTCGCCGTGCTCGGCCCGAACGGCTCCGGCAAGTCCACCCTGCTCGACACGCTCGCCGGCCTGCTGCGCGCGGACACCGGGACGGTCGAGCTGGCGGGGCGCACGCTCGCCGGCGACAGGCTGCACGTGCCGCCGCACCAGCGCCGGGTCGGCCTGGTCACCCAGGACACGCTGCTGTTCCCGCACCTGACCGTGCTCGCCAACGTCGCGTTCGGGCCGCGCGCGCACGGGAAACCCCGTCGTGCGGCGGAAAACACGGCCCGGCGCTGGCTGTCCGAAGTGGACGCGAGCGAGCTGGCCGGCCGGCGCCCGTCCACGTTGTCCGGCGGGCAGGCGCAGCGGGTGGCGCTGGCTCGGGCGCTGGCCACCGAGCCGGATCTGCTGCTGCTCGACGAGCCGTTCGCCGCGCTGGACGTGGACGCGGCACCCGCGCTGCGCGGCCTGGTGCGCCGGGTGCTCGGTGTCGCGGGCGGCCGGCGCGCCACCGTGCTCGTCACGCACGATCCGCTGGACGCGCTGGTACTCGCCGACCGGGTGGTGGTGCTGGACGGCGGCCGGATCGTCGAGCAGGGGTCGACCGGCGAGGTGCTGTCCCGGCCGCGCACCGCGTTCACCGCGCGGGTGGCCGGCCTGAACCTGATCACCGGCACCGCGTCCGGCGACGGTCTGGTGACCGCGGACGGCACGCACGTGGCCGGCATGCGCGGCGAGCCGCTCGCCGATGGCGCGCCGGCGGTCGCGGTGTTCCTGCCGTCCGCCGTGGCCGTCCACATGGAACGGACGCTTGCCAGTCCGCGCAACGTGTTCCCCGCGACGGTGGCCGGGTTGGAGCCGCACGGGGACGTGATCAGGGTGCGCGCGCGGGGCGGGCCGCCGTGGGTGGCCGGGCTCGCCGCCGACCTCAGCCCGGCGGCGATCGCCGAGCTGGCGCTGGAGCCGGGGACGGCGATCCACCTGGTGATCAAGGCCACGGAGGTCACCGTCTACGGCGCCTGAACGATGGTGCGCAAAATCATGGCAACCGAGTGAGGGTTACCTTCGTCAACGTTGGTGCGCCCGATGGTCAGCCGTGTTCACCGGGGCCTACAGTGAGCTGGAGGGAGGGATCTTCGATAGTGGAGCGAGCACCGTCGACGTACGTGGTCGGCGACATCCACGGACACCGCGACGAACTGGTCGCGGCGCTCGTCGATGCCGGCTTGCTGGACGCCGACGAGAAGTGGAGCGGCGGCGACGCGCACATGTGGTTCCTCGGCGACTTCGTGGACCGGGGGCCGGACGGCGTCGGCGTGATCGACCTCGTGATGCGACTGGCCGAGGAGGCCGCCGAGGCCGACGGATCGGTCGACACCCTGCTCGGCAACCACGAGGTGCTGCTGCTCGGCATGCACCGGTTCGGTGACACCGAGGTGCCGTCGGACTTCGGCCCGCGCAGCTTCGCCCGCAGCTGGGAGATCAACGGCGGGCAGGAGAGCGACCAGGACGCGCTGACCCCCGAGCACATCGACTGGCTGCTGTCCCGCCCGCTGCTCGCGGTCGTCGAAGATCACCTGCTGATGCACTCGGACACGCTCGAGTACCTCGAATGGGGCACCACCATCGAGGAGATCAACTCCTCGGTGCGCGAGGTGCTGCACTCCGACGATCTCGAGCAGTGGTGGGAGGTGTGGCGCCGGATGACCACGCGCTACGCCTTCCGTGGGCCGCGCGGCGAGGAGGTCGCCGACGATCTGATGCGCACACTCGGCGGCGAGATGGTGGTGCACGGGCACAGCGTGATCGCCGATCAGCTCGGGTTGATGCCGGCACAGATCGACGGACCGTTGCGGTACGCGGGCGGCAAGGCGCTCGGGGTGGACGGCGGCGTGTTCGTCGGCGGACCATGCCTGGTGGTGAAGCTGCCCTACGAGGCCGAGGAGGCCCAGGAGGAGGCACCGTGATCGAGTCCTGCGTCCAGGTGATCACCACGATCGACAGCGAGCAGGCGGCACGTGATCTCGTTGCCGGGCTCGTCCAGGCGCGGCTCGCCGCGTGCGTGCAGATCGTCGGACCGGTGACCAGCGTCTACCGCTGGGACGGCGCGATCCAGACCGACACCGAGTGGCAGTGCGTGATCAAGACCAGCACGCTGCGGCTGGACGAGCTGACCGAGTACGTCAAGGCGCATCACCCGTACGACGTGCCCGAGGTGATCGCCACCCCGATCACCGGCGGCAGCCCTCAATACCTCGCCTGGATCGGCTCGGAAACCCGCGACGCCTGACGTCCCGGAATTAGCCCGCTGAATCCGGCCGGAAGAGGGCTTTGCGAGCGCTATTTCCATTCCTGTTCGAGGACTGAATACAACACCGAGTCGCGCCATTCCCCATTGGTGTGCACGTGCTCCCGCAACAGCCCCTCTTCGGTGAATCCGAGCCGTTTCAGGGTAGCGATGGAAGCCGCGTTGTCAGGTCCGGCAGCGCCCGTGATTCTGTGCAGGCCCAGCTCACGGAATCCGAAGGTGATCAGGGTTCGTGCCGCGTCGGTGCCGTAACCGTGGCCCCAATGGTCGGCCGCGATCATGTAGCCGATCTTCGCGTTGCGATGGATGCCGATGGCCAGGCGGATGACGCCGATCAAGGTGTCGTCATCGAGAGTCGTGACGGCGAGGTAGTACTCGGTGCGTGGTTCGGCCTTGGCTCGCTCAATCGCGGCGGCGAGGCGTTTCCTCTGCTCATCGCGAATGAGGGTGTCGAATGCCATCCATACCGTCACCCGTTCGTCGCCGACGATCGCCATCGAAGCGTCGAGATCCGATTCGCGAAACTCGCGGAGCCGAACCACCGCGCCGCGCAGCTCCAGTGGATAGCTCATGACGGAACCGCCAGACGCTGCGCGGAAAAGTCCTCCAACTCGGCCCGGAAGTCGTCAACCGCCGAGTCATCGATGCTGGCGAGCGCCGTCCGTACATTCTGTACCGAGTGCACAATTCCGCTGATTCGCATCGGAGGTGGCAGTTCGAGTACGTCGGTCATGGCCTCGCGGCCACCCTCGATATCGCGGTTCGCGACGCGGGCGAGAGCCAAATCGCACCTTGTTCCAGCTTCGTCGCCGAATGCCCGGTCATCGGGGTCGGCGTTGTTGTAGGCGTCGATGGCCTCAAGGGCGTATCGCTCCGTGTCCGCCGCCTGTTCAGAACCGCCCCACGCGAGCGAGTCGGCTATGTAATAGAGCTGCCGTGGGCGCGAGAACGTGCAAAGCCCACCAAGAGCGTCGAGATCATCCAGTTCCACGCGGTCACGGGCGTCGTTCGCTTTGGCGATGGCCTCATGCACCTTGTCCCAATGGTTGAGCGCGGCATGTGTGCGGGCCTCACTGCAGGCCAGCCACACGGCAACGGTTCCCTGACTGTGTTCGGCGTGCTCGAATCCTTGCTCCGCGAAGTGCGCCGACTTGGCGTAGTCGCCCGCCCAGTACGTGATCAGAGCTTGGAGTCCACGGGTCCAGGCGATCAGGCCGCTGTGCCCAGCTCGTTCGGCACTGATATACGCCGCGCGTGCCTGGGTGAGAGCATGATCGGGCGACCCGACATCGTGGGATGCTTTCGCGAGGAGACCGGATGCGACCCCCGCCAGAAGGTAGAGATCGCGGGCGTGGTCCGGTCGCTGTCGCCCTTCGCTGATGAGGTTGATCAGCTCCTCCTGCGTGGACGCCAGCTTGGGCAGAAGCGTTTCCAGCGGCCGCTGCTGGTAACTGCGGACGAGACCCCGCACGTCGCTCTCAAGCTGGTCAATGGTCTCCGGTCCCACGTTTGTTGCCTCCGCTTGGAATAGAAAGTCGCGCGCTCGGTCGGCGCAGATGGCGAGGACCCTGCTGGCCCAGGTATCCCGCGTACCGCCGCCGGCAGGCCGAGGCGGTGTGGGCAGAACGGCCGTGCCGTTTGGTGGACCGAGTAGACGCTCCACGGGTTCGTTGAACAAGCGTTCCAACGCCGCGCACGCGTCCGGGTGTGGGCGGGTGCGCACCCTGCCGCTGACCCAGCGCTCGGCCTGGCGTCGCTCGACGGTCCAGCCTGTTTCTCTGCTGAGTCGATCGCGGAATTCCCGCAGGGTCCAGCGTCGAACGCGGAGTATCTGGGCAAGCCGTGTCGGCGGAAGATCGTCGAGCTCCACGCTCTCAAGGTACGACCACGTCGCGACACAGTGCGACACCCCGAGCACAGAAGACCACAGATGACCGCAGAAGGCCGTCGGGCGACGTTTCGATGACGGCGAGCACCTGCCGATTCTCAGGGTCATAACACGGGCACAACCCGTTACGTCGGACTCGCTCACCCAAGGAAGGTGCGCTCGGCATGGCCGAGATCAGTCACGAAGAAGTGATCCGCCGGTTTCCGGAACTGGCCCCGCTCGCTGATCAGCAGTGGACGTGGGAGGAACGTCCGCTGCGACACGTGGCGAGGCTGGAGGTCTGGGGCACTCGCCGTGAAACGTGGGAACGGCCAGCGGCCCAACTGTTCATCTACGGATCGAGCGACGCGTCGCTGTACTGGATTGAGAACGGGAACAAGCACACTGTGCCGAACGGTCCCGTCTCGGAGTTCGTGCCGTGGCTGGCTGGCGAGATCCCAGGGAGGCCGACCCGGTGAGCGAGCGTTTCGGACGAATAGCGCTGGAAGATCTCGTCTGGCGCATTCTCGTCCGCATACCCGGTACTCGGACACGACGTGAGTCGCTACGTGAGGTAGATCGTCGGCTGGCCGCGGCTGCCGAGGTCCTTCAGTACAGAGGCCCGTGACCAGCGGGTTATCCAAATCTGGACGTGTTCGCTATCCAAATCTGGACGGTTTGGCTAGCCAGATTCCGCTCTACTTGTCGCCTCCGGCGGCGGCTTCGCGTTCGCGTTGCTTGCGGATGTCGTCCGGCTTGATCCCGGGGTTGCGGGAGATGTCGGGGTAGGTGTTGTCCGCGAGCGAGGGCCCCCGGTACAGGCCACCACGGTCCACCGTGTCCACGCGCAGGTCGAACTTGTTCACGTGGTACGGGTAGCGGAGCACGAAAACCTGCCCCCACGGCAGCCGCTGCGGCCCTTCGGGATCCAGGATCGAGGTGACCTTGCTGCGCACCCACGTCCGCGATGTCTGCAACCACGCGCCGCCCCAGTCGACGTGCGTCGGGTTGTTCAGGATGCGCGGATCGATGATCTCGTCGGCGGCCAGGAACACACCCGGCGTGTCGGTCAGCCCGTCGCGGATCAGCGCCGGGTTCACACACGGCCACAGCGCGCCGGAGATCTGGTCGGCGAACACCGTCCCCTGCTTGGCCAGGTCGTTCACCGGACGGTACTCGGTCAGCCTCGGCTCCTCGGCGGCGATCCAGGTTCCCCTGCCGGTCACCACATCGGCCACGGACACCCGCACGAAAGCCGGCCGCTGCGCGGGAATCTCCGCCTGCACCTGCTGCCACACGTCGATCGGCAGCCGGTCGTCCGGCCTCAGCTTCACGGTGTCCACAATGGACGGATTGCGTGGATCGCCGGCGCCGAACTGCATCTCCAGGCGCTGACCGTTGAGCTGACCGGCCAGTGGCACCGTCACGTGCGTGCCACCGGTGGCCGGCAGCGGATACCACGCGGTGGTCAGCGTGCCGGTGCCGGTCGACGAACCGTCCGGCAGATCGTCGTGCCAGGTCTGCTTGGTGTCCTCCCACGAGCCGGCGCGCATCGGCGAGCGGCCGGACGCGGTGAAGTCGCCGGCACGGGTCGGCTGCCCGATCGGCGCACCGAGCGAATTCCCCGACGGCACAAGGACTTTCACGCCGCTGGCGAGCCCGCAGCCGTTGCCGAACAGCGTCTCCACGCCCGACTTCGCGACCGTCCACCCGGGACTCTGGCGCATCGGCGCGTAGGCGAACAGGCCGAACAGCAGCACAACCGAGCCGGCCACGGCGGCCAGCAGCACCGCGCGCTCACCGTCCACTCGGGACAGTTTGCCCCGGTTGCGGCGCCAGCGTGTCCACAGCCACGCGGCCAGCACGATCGCCAGCCACGGCAGCGGACTGCGCAGGTACAGCGGACCGAAGTGCGGCTCCAGGTCGTTGACCGTCGAGTCCACGTCCAGGTGGTTGCCGAACCGCTGGCCGGCGTCGGTGAACGGGTGCCACCGGTTCTGGCCGGCGTAGGACAACGCCACCGCGCCCACGGTCAGCAGCAGCGCCGCGGCCCGCGCGACCAGCCCCACCTTGCGCGGCAGCGGCGAGCGCACCAGCGCGGCGGCCAGCAACAGCGTGGCCACCGGCTGCATGACCTGGAAGTGGTTGACCCACTTGGTCGGGCTCAGCGCGATCAGCACGAACGCGATCGCGGTGGTGATCGCGGCGGCCAGGGTGAGCCGGCGCAGCGGATCGTTGCCCATGTTGGCGCGGCCGCTGCCGATCGCCACCACGAGCACCACGGCGACGGTCAGCAGCACGGGCAGCCGCCGTCCCCAGCCCGAGGTGTCCAGCAGCGTGTTGAAGTGGACGATCTCCTCGAACCACGGGTGCGCGATGTAGTACCACTGGTGCGCGGTGGTCGCGTCCAGCACGTCGCCGAGGCTGGCGTCGGTGAACCCGATCGGCACCATGATCGACATCGCCGCGCCGGCCAGCAGGATCGCGGCCACCCGGCCGGACCAGGTCTGCGCGCGCAGCCAGCGGATCAGCCACGGCAGCGCCATCACCAGCGGCGCGGCGGCGGCGATGCCGGACGGCGACACGGCGATCGCGAGCGTGGCGAACACGGTGGCCAGAGCGAGTGCCGCGATCGACTCACGCGCCCGCGCGATCTCGGCGAACAACAGCACGGCCGCGCCGCAGGCCACGATCACCGGCTCGGGCCGCAGCGTCACGCCGTAGGGCAGGAACCACAGCAGGTGCGCGGCCAGCAGCGCCCACGGCACGAACCGCAGCCGCGCCGCCCGGCCGAGCATGCTGGCCAGCGCGACCCGCAGCAGCACCCAGGTGATCAGTCCACACAGGACCGGAACGAGCCTGATCCACCACAGCGACCAGCCGCCCAGCTCGCCCCACCACTGCATCAGGTACTGCGAGAGGACGAACGGGTTCTCCGTGATGTTGAACATGTAGACGGCGTTGCCCATGAACCCGGACTCGGACGCGTTCTGCGCCATCCGCAGGTACCACGAGTCGTCCATCTGCATCGGGCCGAGGAACACCCACGCCCCGGACACGAGCAGCACCACACCGTCCGGAATGGACAGTCGAGGCCTGCTGATCGCGAACTTGGCCTTGTCGCCCCAGCGCCGCCAGGCGAGCACCAGCGTGACGATCAGGCACAGCGCGTGCAGCACCAGCAGCACGATCTTGAGCACGCTCGGGCTGGACTGGTAGCGCGCGTCGGTGTGCAGCTCCACCCGCAGGCCGCGCGCCTCGGGCAGCTTGTCGGCCTGGCTGGTCAGCTCGGCGACCTGCGGCGGCCACATGCCCTTGCGCTCGGCGATCATGGTCTGGTCGCGCAGCACGCGCACGCCGTTGCCGTCGGCCAGCACCCGGTAGGCGCACGATCCGGCCGGGACGGCCTCGGTGATCAGCGTCGACCCCGACGCGGTGATCGTGATCTTGCCCTGCTTGGACTGCACCAGCATGCCCTGGTCGCCCACCACGGAGGTGCTCAGCGCGTTGCCGCCGAGGCGCTCGGCGGCACGCACTGTCTCGCACGGCACGGTGGCGTCGAACTGGAGCGGCCGGTACGGCGACAGCGGCACCACGGTGGACACGGGCTGCTCGCCGGCCTTCGGCCAGGTGACCACCGGGTCGTCGACCTTCACCGGCGACAGCACGGCGAGCGCGCCCAACAGAATGGTCAGGCCGGCGAAGACGATCACCAGCAGGTTGCCGCCACGCGATCTCGCGGGAGTGTCGGACGCGCTCTCACTCATGGATGTGATGGCTCGCTCGCAAATGTGATCGGCGACCACCTGGGCCGCCGATGTGGTTGTGGGTTCTCTGTGTTAACCCGCGCGAGCCGACATGCGTTGCCTCATCGCGTGCTCCACCAAGGTGATCA
The DNA here is from genome assembly GCF_004216555.1 of Herbihabitans rhizosphaerae. GTDB lineage: Bacteria > Actinomycetota > Actinomycetes > Mycobacteriales > Pseudonocardiaceae > Herbihabitans > Herbihabitans rhizosphaerae. The sequence goes on from NZ_SGWQ01000003.1 coordinate 372,124, forward strand.
AGCACTCCTTGGTGGACGCGCGATCGCGGGCGTCCACGGTGACCACCGGAACGGTCTGTTCGATGGTCAACGCGTCGCGCACGTCGTCCACCCGGTGATGGAGCACCCTATCGAAGCAGTTTATGGCGACGATGTAGGGCAGCTGCCGGTCCTCGAAGAAGTCGATCGAGGCGAACGCGTCGGCGAGCCGGCGGGTGTCCACGAGCACCACCGCACCGATCGCACCGCGCACCAGGTCGTCCCACATGAACCAGAACCGGTGCTGCCCCGGCGTGCCGAACAGGTAGAGGATCAGGTCGGAGTCCAGCGACACCCGGCCGAAGTCCATGGCCACCGTGGTGGTGGTCTTGTTCGGCGTGGCGCTCAGGTCGTCGTGCTCGACACTGGCCTCGGTCATCACGGCCTCGGTGGTCAGCGGCACGATCTCCGACACCGAACCCACGAGCGTCGTCTTGCCGACGCCGAAGCCGCCGGCGACCACGATCTTCGCCGAGGTCGTCGGCTGCGGCGCCATTCCGCGCGTTCCTGCCGCGCTAGAGCCTGCGGAGCCCACTGAGCACCCTTTCCATGAATTCGATCGACGGCCGGTCGCCGACGACCATGCCGCTCTGGTGGATCAGGACCAGGCCCATGCCGGCCATGTCACCGATCAACACCCGCGCGACCCCGAGTGGAAGCCTGAGGTGCGCAGCGACTTCAGCCACCGAGCGGGTGTCGAGGCACAGCCCACAGATCGAGCGGTGCTCCGGCGACACGGCGGCGTCTGGTGAACGACCTTGCTCGCTGGTGGAGACCAGCGCCTCGATCGCCAGGTCGTAGTCGGAACGCGTCCGACCACCGGTCTTCGTGTAGGGGCGAACTCGCAGGCCCGTCTCCTCGGCCTCGTTCACCGGCTCCGGCTCCGGCACGCCGAGCTGGTGCACCGGCTCGGGGTGCGCCATCGAGTCGGTCACCGCGGGAAACTGGTTACTGTCCCAGTCGGACTGACGCGGGACCCCCGAGTCCCCGTACAGGCCAGCGCTCGGCCCCCCGAACAGTCGGGCCCTGAATCCGTCCAGATCGAATCTGTTCGGCGGATCTCCAAGGCCGTGCTCGGGCAGGTCCTCCCAACCTCGCTCCGGCATCTCTCCAGCCTCCGCTTCGGCCAATCTGCCAGCTTGCGCTGCCCTGTCGTCCAACACGTCGGTGCCCTACCGTCGCTGCGCTCCCTGCAATTGCGCGCGCAGCTCCGGAGTCATCTGCTGGCCAACCCGCTCGACCAGCAAGGTCATCTCGTATGCGATCAGCCCGATGTCGCAGTTCGGCGCGGCCAGTACCGACAGGCACGAGCCGTCCGAGATCGACATCAGGAAGAGGTAGCCGCGGTCCATCTCGACCACGGTCTGGTTCACTCCGCCCGCCTCGAAGCAGCGTGCGGCGCCCTGGGTCAGGCTGACCAGACCGGAGGCCACGGCCGAGAGCTGCTCGGCGCGGTCGCGGGGCAGGCCGTGGGAACCGGCGAGCAGTAATCCGTCGGCGGAAACCACCACGGCGTGGGCGACACCAGGCACCCGTCGGACGAAATCGGTGATGAGCCACCCGAAACTGCCGGGCTGATTGGCTGACGCGGTCGTCACTCCTGCTCCTCGTCTTGACGGCCCTCGGCTGAGCCGGATTGGTCACCAGGGTAGGACTCAACAAGTGCGTGCCGGCCACGCCGGACCCCTTGTTGGAAGCTGGACATCCGTCCGCGCACCGCGTCGGCGGTACGTGGCGGCAGCTGTGGACGCTCCTCGGTCTGCTGGGCGGTCTCCTGCCTCGGCGCCGCCGAACCGGGCACCAGGTGAGCTTTGGGCACGCGTTTCGGCAGGCCGGCCGTGGTCTTCTCGACCTCGGGGTCCGGCGTCAGCAACGCCTGGGCGGCCTGCCATCCGTCATCGCCGGGCGACTGCCACGCCGCCGCGGCCTCGGCCGCGCGCCGCTCCTCGGCGGCCGCGTCCGACTCCGCCGGCGGCTCGGGCTCGTCCCGCCCGGTCGGTGTGAGATCCGACATCGCCGGGGACAGTGCCTCCTTCGGGTCGGAGGTGTGCTCGAACCACTGGGACAACACCGCTTCGTAGATGGGCAGCCGCTCGGTCGGCGCATCCACGTTCAGGTCTACCTCCTGCTGCGCTGCCGACCTGTGCTCCAACTCGCTGCCATTGGTCGCGGCGGAGTCGTGCTGCGGCGCCTGGACGGGCTCGTGGCCCGCCGGCGCCTCTTCCGCGCCGCCGGTGCGCGGGCCGAACGCGTCGCTGAGGTGCTGGCCCGGCTGCCGCTCGGGAAGCGGCTCGCCGAACAGCGAGGCGGGCCCGTCGGCCGTCGCGTCGTTGGTGGCCTTCTCCTCGCCCCAGCCACCGGCGACACCGTTGGCGCCGTGGCCGACCACCTGCGTGGGCTCCGCGTCGGCCGGCGGGTAGCCGACCACCTCGGGTGGCGGGTAGTCCGGCCACCGGTTGGCCGCGTCGTCGACCGGGGTGCCGTCCGCGCCCAGCTTGGGCATGTTGCCGGTGAACGCGCCGGCGATGCCGCTGGCCCGTGACGGCGGTCCGCCGCTGGTGGGCGGCCCTGGCGGGAATGTCGTGGTGGGCGCGCCGGTCGCCTGCACCAGCACGGCGGGGACGGTGATCCTGGCGACCAGGCCGCCCTCGATGTCCTCGTTGTCGCGCAGCCGCACCTTGATGTCGTGCCGCTTGGCCAGCCGCGCGACCACGTACAGGCCCATCCGCCTGGTCACCGACACGTCCAGGTCCGGCGGGTCGGCGAGGCGCGCGTTGGCCCCGGCGATGTCCTCGTCGGACATGCCCACACCGCGGTCGGTGATCTGGATGGCGAGTTCCCTGGACTTGGTGGCCGCCATCCGGACGGTGACCTTCTTGTCCGGGTCGGAGAACGAGGTCGCGTTGTCCAGCAGCTCCGCGATCAGGTGCACCAGGTCGTTGACCGCGCGGCCCATGACCGCCACGTCCGGCGCGCTGACCACATCGACGCGGGCGTACTGCTCGACCTCGGACACCGCGGCGCCGACCACGTCGGCGGCCGGCACCGGCTTGGTCAACTGGCGGGACAGGCCGGAGCCGGAGAGCACCAGCAGCGACTCGGAGTTGCGGCGCATCCGGGTGGCCAGGTGGTCCAGCTCGAACAGGCTGGCCAGCTGGTCGGGGTCCTGCTCGTCCTGCTCCATGCGGTCGATCAGGTTGAGCTGGCGCTCGACCAGCGCCTGGCTGCGCCGGGACAGGTTGACGAAGATCGAGTTCACGTTCTCGCGCAGCAGCGCCTGCTCGGCGGCCATGCGCACGGCCTGTTCGTGCACCACGTCGAAGGACCGCGCGACCTCGCCGGTCTCCTCGCGGGTGAACACCGGCACCGGCTCGATCGCGTTCTTGGACGCCTCCATCGGGTCCGGGTCGTCCAGGATCCGGCGCACCGTCTCGGGCAGGCGGCGGTTGGCCACGTCCAGCGCGTTGCGGCGCAGGGTGCGCAGCGGGCGCAGCAGCGAGCGGGTCACGATGATCATCAGGATCAGCGCGACGATCAGCACGCCGGCCACGATGCCGGCGTTGCGCCACGCCGAGAGGGTGGCGTCGCTGGCCAGGCCGTCGGCGGCTCGGCGCAGCGAGTCCAGCAGGCCGGTCTCCACCTTGCGCAGCCGCTCGACGGTCGCGGTGCCGTCGGTCTTGACCGCCTCGGGGGCCAGCGCCAGCGGGGAGCCCGGCGTGTTGGGCGCGGCGGCCTCGGCGCGCGCGAACGCGGTGGCCTTCAGGCGCGCGCGGTTGTCCACCTCGACACCGCTCACGGTGTCGGCGTAGAGCCGCTGCTGCTCCGGGGAGGCACTCGCGGCGAACGCGAGGCGGGTGGCCTCCGCACTCGCCTCGGCCGCACGGGTCTGGGTGAGCAGGTCGCCGGGGAACACGCCGCGCGTCGCCGCGATCATCAGCATCGCGTTCTCGCGGGAGAAGAACTCCTTCTGCTCGCTGAGCGCCTGCACGAGCGTGCCCTGGCGGAGCAGTTCCCGGTCGGTGACCGCGGTGTTCACCTCGCGGCCGAGCTGCACCAGCGCGTCGAGGATCTGGGAGTAGGTCGCGTACACCGACACGTCGGGGTAGGACGAGCCTTCCGCGGTGGCGCGGATCGCGGGCAGCGCGGACAGGCGCTGCAGACCGCGGTTGTACCGCTGCTTGGAGTCCTCGTCGGCGTCCAGGTTGGCCGCGGCGCCGCGCGCCTCGTCGACGGCCTTGTCCACGCGTGCGGTCTGGTGGTCGATCTCCGTGCGCGGCGCGGCCTTGTTGCCGGCCACCCAGCCGGACATGAGCGAGCGCTCGGTCTGCAGTTCGTGCACGACGTTGGTCAACTTGCGGGCCAGGTCGACCTGCGCGACCGTTTGCCGGAACCGCTCAGCGCGGTCGAGGTCGGCCTTGACCTGGAGGCCGCCCAGGACGAGAACGGCGACCGTCGGCACCACGAGAACCGCGATCAGCTTGGTGCGCAGCCGCCAGTTGCGCATACGCCAGCGCGAGCCGGCGCGAGCCGACATACCCCGGTCGTCGACGACACGCGCGGTGCCGACCTTCTCGGTCGGTATCGCGCCCCGCTCGCCTACCGAGCTACCTTCGACCCCAGCGTTGTGGTCGGGCACTCCAAGCACTCTCCCTGGTTCGAGTCAGCTGCCCGTCGCGCGGAGTCCGGCTCGGCGGGCGGAACACCACGACGGTGATTCGCCCGACCTGCCGACACTGTGAGCGGTGTTGACGTCGATGCCGGTTGGGCCGTCGCACGCGACCGAGACCCATCTCCCGGACATCGGACACCTCTCTCACCACATCGGCGGCTCGCCTACCCCACCCACATTCCACTGTGGCCACAGAAGGTAGCGAACGATGAGCCGAGCTGTCACCCTACCGGGGAGGGTTTTCCGGCTGGATGACCGGCAGCCACACGCGTCGTATGCGTAATTGTGAGGCACGCACAGTCCGTCGCGTCGAGGGGGATCTCCGGGGGTTGTGGCAACTGCCACACCGAAACTGCTCCGTCAGCCGCATTGTCACGCCCGCGCCGTGCTCATAGAGTTCGCCGGAATCGGGGACAGCCAGGCTGACGTGCGCCCCAGCGCGCGCCGCCGCACTCGCAAGGAGAGGCAATTGCACCCAACGGACCCGGCGCGCTCGCGCCGGCCGGTTCGCCGAACCAGACCAGCGATCGTCGTGATCGCGCTCACACTGGTCGCTGCCCTCACCAGCTGCGGTCTCCTCGGTGACGACACCGACGACGGCAATTCGTCGTCCGGTCAGGTGGAGAAGACCAAGATCAAGGCGGCGATGCTGCCCGTGGTCGACGTCGCACCGTTCTACTACGCGATCGAGAAGGGGTACTTCAAGGCCGAGGGGCTCGAGGTCGAGCCGGTCGAGGCCAAGAGCGGCAAGGAGGCCATCGACAGCCTGATCAACGGCTCGGTCGACGTCGCGTTCGCCTCCTACCCCGCGCCGATGCTGGCGCAGAGCAAGAACGCCGCGAAGTTCACCATCGTGGCCGACGGGCTCACCGCGAAGACCGGCCACATCGTGGTCGTCGCCCCGCCGAATTCCCCGATGAAGAAGCCGCAGGACGCGCCAGGCCGCAAGATCGCCATCACCGCGAAGAACACGTTCAGTGATCTCGCGCCGAAGTCGGTGTTCAAGACGCTGGGCGTGGACTACGGCAAGATCCAGTGGGTGGAGATGGGCTTCCCGGAGATGATCCCGGCCATGGAGCGCGGCGACGTGGACGGGGCCGTCCTGGTCGAGCCGTGGGTCACCCTCGCGCAGAAGAGGATCGGCGCGGTGCCCGTGGTCGACGGCGCGACCGGCGCGACCGCCGAGATGCCGATGTCCGGCTACGTGGCGCTGGCCGGCGAGGGCAAGCTCGGCTCGACCAGCCCCAAGACCATCGCGGCGTTCAACCGCGCCATGGTCAAGGCGCAGACCGAGGCCACCGACCGCACCAAGATGGAGCCGATGTTCGTCAAGTACGCCAAGGTCGACCAGCAGACCGCGCCGCTGGTGACGCTGTCGATCTACCCGACCTCGCTGCAGGCGGCGCGGATCCAGCGGGTGGCGAACCTGATGTCCGAGTTCGGGGTCATCACCGGCACTCTCGACGTCAACCAGATGCTGCCCAAGACGTGATCTGATCCCTGTGCTGGCTCGGTTGCAGAGCCTGATCGGTCTGGCTGGCTTCTTTCTCGTGTGGGAAGTGGCCAGCCGGACCGATCTGGTTCCCAGTTACTACGTCCCGCCGCCGTCGACCGTGCTTCCGGCACTGGTGCGGATGCTCGGCGAGGAGTCCTTCCTGCGCGCGGCCGTTGCCACGGTGCTGGCCACGCTGATCGCGGTTGTCATCGCGGCGGCCATCGCGATCCCGGCCGGCCTGGTGCTCGGCAGTATGCCCGCGGTGCGCCGCGCCACGATGGTGATCATCGAGTTCCTGCGGCCGATCCCGTCCGCCGCGCTGATCCCGCTGTTCGTGCTGCTGATCGGCGCCGGCTCGGACACCAAGATCTCGCTGGCCGTGTACGGCGCGGTGTGGCCGATCCTGTTCAACACGATGTACGCGCTGGACGAGGTCGACCCGCTGCTCACCGACACCGCGCGGGCCTTCGGCATGCGGCGCTCGCGGATCATGTCCACCGTCTCGCTGCCGAGTGCCGCGCCGTTCGCGCTGACCGGGATCCGGCTGTCCGCCACGATCGCGCTGGCCGTGGTGATGACCACCGAGTTGTACGGCGGCGGCGCGAAGGGCCTCGGGCAGTACGTGCTGGACGCGCGCAACGGGTTCCGGATGGATCTTGTGCTGGCCGCCACGCTGGTCGCCGGCCTGATCGGCTACCTGCTCAACGCCGGCTTCGAGCGGCTGCACCGGCGGATGTTCGCGTGGCAGGCGACCGGGGCCGAGACGGGAGCGGGGGCACGATGAGGGGCATCACCGGGTTCGTGCAGCGGTGGGCGCTGTTCGTGCTGATCGTGCTGATCTGGGAGGTCGTGACCCGGCTGTCGGCGAGCCCGTTCTTCCCGCCGCCGTCGCAGATCGGCCCCAGGATGGTCGACCTGTGGCTGTCCGGGCCGGCGTCGCGACTGTTCCTCACCGACACCGTGTACGACCACCTGCTGCCGAGTGTCGGGCGCACGCTGCTCGGCTGGGCGATCGCCGCGGTGATCGGCATCGGGCTCGGCCTGCTGCTCGGCCGCTCGACTGTGGCGATGCGCTACCTGCGCGTGCTGCTGGACTTCGGCCGGGCGATCCCGCCGCCGCTGATGGTGCCGTTCTTCCTGGTGACGCTGGGCCTTGGCGCGCCGATGCAGCTCGGCGCGATCGTGTTCGGCGCGGTGTGGCCGGTGCTGCTGAACTCGATCGACGGCGCCCGCTCGGTGGACGCCACCAAGGTCGACACGGCGCGCGCGTTCCGCCTGTCCGGCCCGCAGTGGATGGGCGGTGTGGTGCTGCCCGCCGCGCTGCCGAAGATCTTCGCCGGACTGCGCCTGTCCATCTCGATCGCGCTGATCCTGATGGTGGTCTCGGAGCTGGTCGCGTCCACGCACGGGCTGGGCAACCAGCTCGTCGCGGCGGGCCGGGACTACGACATGGCCGGCATGTGGGCCTACATCGTGCTGCTCGGCATCCTCGGGTACGCGTTCAACATCGCCCTGTTGGCGGTTGAACATCGGGTGCTCCGGTGGCAACCCGGTCGTGCGCACGCCGCAGCGTCACGATGACACTCCGCTACGCCCATCTGACGACACCCCATGTGACCTGCGGTTTCAATTTTGGTGGGATCACCCAACGTTAGTTCAAACGGGTGACACCCGATTGTGGTACATCCGATACTCACCGCATTTGTCGTGGTCTACGCCAATCTCATATGGTGTGCCACGGTGCGGCGGGCCCCCTCTATTCGAGGCTGCCCGAAAGCGCCGTTCTGCCCACCTCACCCACAGGAGAGGCAATGCTGCGACCACGCCCGGGCACCCCACCGGCGCGACTGCGCCGGCCCGCGGCCCTATTCACCATCCTGGCCATGCTGGTGGCACTCGTCACCGGCTGCGGTCTGCTCGGCGGCGAGGACGACTCCTCGTCGTCCGGCGGCCAGGTGGAGAAGTCGAAGATCAAGCTCGGTCTGCTGCCGGTGGTCGACGTGGCCTCCGTGCACCTGGCGATCCGGGAGGGCTACTTCAAGGCCGAGGGCCTCGACGTCGAACTCACCAACATCCAGGGCGCCGGCGCGGCCATCCCCGGCCTGATCGGCGGCTCGCTGGACATGGTGTTCGGCAACTACGTGTCCTTCTTCGCCGCGGAGTCGGGCGGAGCGGCCAAGAACGTCGACGGCCTGAAGTTCGTCGCCGACGGCTACATCGCCAAGCCCAACACCTGGATGGTGCTGCGCGGCCCGAACTCCTCGGTCAACACCGTGCGCGACCTGGCCGGCAAGAAGGTCGCCGTGACCACCCGCAAGAGCCTCGCCGAGGTGAGCATCAAGTCGGTGCTGCGCGCGAACGACGTGGACGCCAGCAAGGTGGAGTTCATCGAGTCGCCGTACGCCGGTATGGCCGCGCTGATGCAGCAGAACAAGGTCGACGCGGCACTGCTCGCCGAGCCGTTCATCACCCAGGCGCAGAAGTCCATCGGCGCCGTGCCGTTGTTCGACGCGGCGTCCGGCCCGACCGCCGACCTGCCGATCGCCGGCTACGGCACGACCGGCAAGTTCGCCAAGGACAACCCGAAGACGGTCGCCGCGTTCCAGCGCGCGTTCGCCAAGGGTCAGCTCGCGGCGGGCGCGGACCGCAACAAGATCGAGAAGCTGCTCCCCGAGTACGCGGGCATCGACCCGCAGACGGCCGCGCTGGTCGCCCTCGGTGGCTTCCCGACCTCGCTGGAGGCCACCCGGCTGCAGCGGATCCCGGACCTGATGCTCGAGTTCGGTCTGCTGCCGAACCGGTTCGACGCGTCGAGCATGATCCTCAACGCCGGGTCGACGAAGTAGCGAATGCGACCGGTCACCCGAGGGCTTGTCGGGCTGGCCGTCTTCCTCCTGATCTGGGAGGTGGTCGGCCGGTCCGGCATCACGGAACGCAGGTTCCTGCCACCGCCGTCCGACGTGCTGGGCTCGCTCGGCGAGATCCTGGTCGACGGCAAGTTCCAGTCCGACGTCGTCGCCACGGTGCTCGCACTCGTGGTCTCGGTCGCGATCGCGGTGCTGATCGCCGTGCCGCTGGGTCTACTGCTGGGGAGCTTCCCGGTGGCCCGGCACGCCACCCGAGCGGTGGTCGAATTCCTCCGGCCGATCCCGTCGGTGGCGTTCATCCCGCTCGCGGTGGTGATGCTCGGCGTCGGCCCGGAAACGAAGATCACGCTCGCGGTGTACGCCGCGGTGTGGCCGATCCTGTTCAACACGATCTACGCGCTGGACGAGGTGGAGGACCTGCACCTGGAGACGGCGCGGGCGTTCGGGTACTCCCGGGTGCGCACGATCCTGTCCATCTCGCTGCCCAGCGCCGTCCCGTTCGTGCTGACCGGCGTGCGGCTGGCCTCCTCGATCGGCCTGGTCGTGCTGATCAGTACGGAGATGATCGCGGGCGGGCGGCTCGGCATCGGCACGTTCATCAACGTCGCCCGCGAGGGTGCCGGCCGGATGGACCTGCTGCTCGCCGCGACCGTGGTGGCCGGGGCGATCGGATACCTGGTGAACGCTGCGTTCGACGTGGCACAGCGGCGCTGGGTGTCCTGGAGTTCGCTGACGAGGAGCGCGTCGTGAGCTGGTTCGGAAAGTTCGCGTACCGCTGGGTGGTGTTCGTGGGCATCGTGGTGGTCTGGCAGTTGGCCACCGCGGCGGCCGACGACCCGTTCTTCCCGCCGCCGTCGACGATCGCGAACACGATCTACCACCTGTGGCTGTCCGGGCCGGGCTCGCAGCTGTTCCTGACCGACACGGTGTACGACGACGTGTTCGCCAGCATCGGGCGGATCCTGCTTGGCTGGGCCATCGCCGCGGTGATCGGCGTCGCGATCGGCGTGCTGCTGGGCCGGTCGCGCACCGCGATGGACTACGTGAACCCGTTGTTCGCGTTCGCGCGGTCCGTCCCGTCGCCGGCGCTCGTGCCGGTTTTCCTTGTGCTGCTTGACATCGGGACACCGGCACAGCTCGCCACGATCGTGTTCGGCGTGGTGTGGCCGATCCTGATGAACACGGTGGACGGCGTGCGCTCGGTCGATCCGATCAAGGAGGAGACCGCCCGGGCGTTCCGGCTGTCCCGCGGGCAGTGGCTGCTCGGGGTGGTACTGCCCGCCGCGGCTCCGAAGATCTTCGCGGGGCTGCGGGTGAGCCTGTCGCTGTCACTCGTGCTGATGGTGATCTCCGAGCTGGTGGCCTCGCGCAACGGGATCGGCCTGCAGATGTTGATCGCGCAGCGGGCGTTCGACTATCCGGCGATGTGGGCCGGGATCGTGCTGCTCGGTGTGCTCGGCTACCTCTTCAATACCGTGCTGCTCATGGTCGAAAACCGGGCACTGTCCTGGCAGCCAGAGCGGCATACTGGGCACTGACGACAGGGAGGGCCTCCGTGCCGACCATGCTCGAGGTTTCTGGCCTCGGCCACACGTACAAGACCAAGGACGGCGTGCACAACGCCATCGGCGACGTGTCGTTCACGGTGAACGCCGGTGAGCTGGTGTGCGTCGTGGGTCCGTCCGGCTGCGGCAAGTCCACGCTGCTGCGCACGATCAGCGGGCTGATCACGCCCACGGTCGGCGAGGTGTTGCTGCACGGCGATCCCGTGCGCGGCGTGCCGGCCGACCTGGCCGTGGTGTTCCAGGACTACAGCCGCTCGCTGTTCCCGTGGCTGTCCGTGCAGCGCAACGTCGAATTCCCGTTGCGCACAAGGGTTTCCGCGCGCGCGGAGCGGCGGGAGCGGGCCCGCGAGGCGCTGGAGTGGGTGGGCCTTTCGGCAGCCGGCGGCAAGTACCCGTGGCAGTTGTCCGGCGGCATGCAGCAGCGTGTGGCGATCGCGCGGGCGCTGGCCAGCCGGCCGTCGCTGCTGCTGATGGACGAGCCGTTCGCCTCGGTGGACGCGCAGACCCGGTTCGAGCTGGAGGACCTGCTGCTGCGGGTGCGCGCCGAGCACGACAGCACGGTGCTGCTGGTGACCCACGACATCGACGAGAGCGTGTACCTGGGCGACCGGGTGCTGGTGCTGTCCAAGTCGCCCGGCTCGATCACCACCGACCTGGACGTGAACCTGCCCGATGAGCGCGACCAGATCACCACGCGCGCGTCCTCGGAGTTCGTCGAGCTGCGCAGCGAGGTCGCACGGCTGCTGCACGGCGGAGAGCCCGCGACGCGCCCGAGCCCGTCGGTACCCGACACCGCGGCCAACGACCGCTTCCTGGCCGCCGAACGCGCGGAAACCCACAGCACCAGCGATACCTGAGCGAGCACCCGTGAAGGTGACCCCACCGCCACGTGGGCCCGTATGTGCATCACCCTCAGGTTTCCCGCGCCATGCTGATCTTGCCTGACCTGGGCTTTCTCCGTGGCCGAGGGACTTTAGCGGGCTAAAGTACGCGGACGGGTGCCGGCACGTTTGTCAAGTCCCGAGCAGTCACATCAACCCGACGTAGTTTTCCGCGAACGCCGAGGCGAAGGTCCGCGAATTCATCAGGTGTTCCAGGCGGGCCATCGCCAGGCGGCCGAGGAACCCGTGTTCCTCGTCGTCCTCCCGGGGCATGTGGATCATGCTGGTCATCCACTGGGAGAACTCCTGGCAGCGCCACACCCGGCGCAGGCAGATCTCGGAGTAGGCGTCCAGGGCGGTGGTCTCGCCGGTCGTGCGCCAGTGGGTGAGCGCGTTGGCCAGCACCTCGGCGTCGTGCAGCGCGAGGTTCATGCCCTTCGCGCCGACCGGCGTGATCACGTGGGCGGCGTCGCCGAGCAGGTACAGCCGCCCGTGGCTCATCGGCTCGACGACGAACGAGCGCATGTCGAGCACCCGCTTCTCGATGATCGCGCCCTCGGTCAGCCGCCAGCTCCCGTCGGCGAGCGCGAGCCGCTCACGCAGTTCCGCCCACACCCGTTCGTCCGGCCAATTCCGCACGTCGTCGGAAACGGGGCATTGCAGGTAGAACCGGCTCACCGTCTTGCTGCGCAGCATGTGTCCGGCGAATCCGTTCTCGTGCAGCGCGTAGATGATTGCCCTTGTGGACGGCGGCGCCTCCGCGAGAATGCTGAGCCAGGCTATTCCCGGATTATGGGAGTATTCGCGAAACATACCCGCCGGTATCGATTGCCGGGAAACGCCCCGGTAGCCGTCACAGCCCGCGATGAAATCACATTCGAGCCGTTCCTCGCCGTCCGCGCCGGTCCAGCTGATCACCGGGCGCGGGCCGTCGATCTGGTGCAGCGCAACAGAATCGACGTCGAACCGAATGTCGCCACCACGGTCCAGTAGAGCCGCGACGAGGTCGGTCACCAACTCCTGCTGCGGGTAGACGTAGTGCGTTCGCCCCTCGTAGAGATCACCGTACGGAACGGTGAAAGCCTTGCCGTATACGCGAAACTCGCAAACCCCGTGCGGTTCGGCCTCGGCGAGCAGGCGGTCGGCGAGGCCGTTGGCCGCGAGCATGTCGACGGCCCGCTGTTCGAGCACGCCGGCCCGCGCCCGCCCCTCGATGTAGGACCTGCCGTGCCGCTCGAGTACCACACATTCCACGCCGGTCTTCGCGAGCAGATTCGCCAGCGTGAGACCGGCGGGGCCAGCGCCGATAATTCCAACCGTGGTACGCCCCACCCCCGAAATCCTTTCACATCGACAGCGTCACTATGCGCACCGTACCGCTACTACTTTTGTATGGACTTACCTTCCGCCTCTATCAGGTAGAGAACCGTCATCAGTAGCGTGTCACGGTTCATCCCGAGAAAACGCAACCCAAATGGAGTAATGATGTCCCGATGCCGTGGGTATCTCCACGCGCTCGTCGCTGCCACCCTGGTCACCGTTCTGGCCGGCTGCGGGCTACTCGGCGGTTCGGACTCGGGAAATACCGGCGGCTCGATCCAGGTCGAGAAGACCAAGATCAGGGTGGGCGTGCTGCCGATCATCGACAACGCCCAGCTGTACATCGCCATCAAGAACGGGTACTTCAACGAGGTCGGCCTCGAGGTCGAGCCGGTCCCCATCCAGGGTGGCGCCGCCGCGGTACCCGGCCTGGTGAACGGCGGCCTCGATTTCAGCTTCGGCAACTGGGTTTCCTTCGTCTCGGCGCAGAGCAAGGGAATCGACCTGAAACTGGTGGCCGACGGCTACCAGGCGGCGCCGAAGATGTTCATGATCATGACCGGGCCGAATTCCCCGATCATGGGGCCGAGGGATCTGGCCGGGAAGACCATCGCGGTCAACACGTTCAACAACATCACCGAATTGACCACCAGGGCCGTGCTGCAGGCCAACGACGTGGATCCGAGAACCGTCAGGTTCATCGAGCTCCCGTTCCCCGACATGGAGTCGCAGCTCTCCCAGAAGAAGATCGACGCCGCGTTCCTGGTCGAACCGTTCATCACCAGGGCGAGCAAGCAGATCGGCGCGATGCCGGTGGTCGACACCGCGTCGGGCCCGACCGCCAGCATCCCGATCGCCGGATACGCGGCGACCGGCAAGTTCGCCGCGGCCAACCCCAAGACGGTCGCCGCGTTCCAGCGGGCGCTCGCCAAGGGACAGGCGGCGTCCGCCGACCGCACGAGCGTCGAAGAGGTCCTGACCAGCTACGCCAAGATCGACGAGTCCACCGCGCGGCTGCTGCGGTTCGGCGAGTTCCCGACCAGCCTCGACCCGACCAGGCTGCAGCGCATCCCCGACCTGATGCGGACCTACGGGCTGCTCAAGAACCGCCTGGACGTGCGCGACATGATCATCCCGCCGCCTCCCGTGTGACACCTGATCGGACGATATGCACCGCATCGGCGAGATGCTGGTCAGCCCCCGTTCGCTGGCCGAGTACCGCGGGATGTTCCGGCTGACCGACGGCGATCTCGCCGGCCGGATCCTGGACTGCCCCGGCGGCGGAGCCGGCTTCACCGCCGAGCAGATGTGAGCACAGCGCCAGGTCGAAGGCACGGTCGGGGAAATCCAGGCGCGGCAGGGCAGCGGTGACGCACCGGGCCGGGTGCGCGGCCTTGTCGGCCACGAACCGCTCCACCGACTCCGACCTGGTGCGCAGGTAGTTCAGCTACACCGACCGGCTCAGCGTCGAGTTCCACGTCGATAGCCTGGTCGAACTGGCCACGGTCGCCGCCGAGGTGCGGGTGTTCCCACTCGTGCCGATGGGCTACGACACGAGCCCCATCCTCGGCCCGGTACTCGCGAAGCTCGCCGACGCCGGACTGCTGGCGAGCCGACACCCGGTCGACTACGAGTTCCAGCGCGGCGGAGACACGATGCTGCGACTGCGAGTCGCACCTGATCGGCCGTTGTGGACGTGATCATGAGTCCTTAGGGTGTGGTCCGCCGGGAGGGAGATCCCCACGTCTCCGGCTCATACCTGGAGGGGAAATAACGTGATCACGTCCGGGAAGAAACTGCTCGCGGCCGTCGCCGCCATGGCGTTGACGGTGAGTAGCTGCGGACTGCTCGGTGGCGAATCGGACAGTGGTTCTTCCGGCCCGTTGGGCAAGTCGAAGATCAAGGTCGGCATCATCCCCGAGCTCGGCGCGGCCGGGTTCTACCTCGCGCTGGACCGGGGGTATTTCAAGGAGCAGGGCCTCGACGTCGATGTCGTCACCGTGAACAGCGGCAAGGCGGCCGTGGACAGCATCAGCAACGGCAGCACCGACATCGCGGTGGGCTCCTACCCCGCCGTGCTGCTGGCCCAGGCGAACAAGGCGGGCGACTACAAGATCGTCGGCGACGGCTTCTCCGCGAAGCCGAACGTGCAGGTGCTGCTCGCCAGCCCGAAGTCGCCGGTCAAGACCGCGCAGGACGTGCCGGGCCGCAGGCTCGCCACCACGGCCACGAAGACCTTCGCCGACCTGTGCGTGCTGGAGGCGTTGAAGGCCAAGAACGTGCCGACCGACAAGGTCACCTGGCACCCGATCCCGTTCAGCGACATGGCCGCCGCGATGGATCGCGGTGACGTCGACGCGGTCTCGATCGTGGAGCCGCAGCTCACCCAGGCGCTGCGCACCTACGGCGGCCACAAGGTCGCCGACTGCGGCGAGGGTCCGCTGGCCGACATGCCGGTCACCGGGTACTTCGCGGTCGGCGGCGAGGGCAAGTTCGCCCAGTCCAACCCGAAGACCGTGGCGGCGTTCCAGCGCGGACTGTTCAAGGGGCACGCCGAGGCGGCCGACCGGTCCAAGGTCGAGCCGATCTTCGTGAAGTACCTCAAGCTGGACGACGTGACCGCCAAACTGGTGACCGTGGCGGGCTGGTCGACCTCGATCGAGAAGACCCGGATCCAGCGGGTGGCCACGATGATGCAGAACTTCGGCGTGCTCAAGGAACCGCTGGACGTCGGGCCGATGATCTTCCGACCGGAAGTCGACGCGAAATAAGTGAAGCGGCTCATTCGTGGGCTGATCGGCCTCGCCGGGCTGTTCGCGATCTGGGAGTTGGCCAGCCGCGCCGAGTTGGTGCCGTCGCACTACCTGCGGCCGCCGTCGGTGGTGCTGCCGTCCCTGGTCGAGTTGCTCGGCGAGGAGACCTTCGTGCGGGCGGTGGTCGCCAGTGTGCTCGCGATGGTCGTCGCGGTGGTGGTCGCGGTGGCCATCGCGGTGCCGGCCGGGCTGTTGCTCGGCTCGCTGCCGGCGATCCGCAAGGCCACCATGGTGATCATCGAGTTCGTCCGGCCGATCCCCGCGGTGGCGCTGCTCCCGCTCGCCCTGTTCACCTTCGGCGCCGGCCCGGACACCAAGATCGGCCTCGCCGTGTTCGCCGCCACCTGGCCGATCCTGTTCAACACGATGTACGCGCTGGACGAGATCGACCCGGTGCAGGTTGACACCGCGCGGGTGTTCGGGCTGCGCCGCCGCGCGGTGCTCACCAGGGTCGCACTGCCGAACGTGGCGCCGTTCGTGCTGACCGGGGTGCGGCTGTCCTCGGCGATCGCGCTGATCGTGGTGGTGTCCACCGAACTGCTGGCCGCCGGTACGAAGGGCATCGGCACGTTCGTGGTGGAGGCGTCCAGCGGCGGCGCCCGGATGGATCAGGTGCTCGCGGCGACCGTGCTGGTCGGCGCGATCGGCTACCTGATCAACTCCGGGTTGGAGGCGCTGCACCGAGGACTGTTCGGCTGGAGCACCGTGCGGGAGGCGGCGTGACGATCACCCGCAGGCTCGGCGGCCTGGCGCACCGGTGGGCGCTGTTCGCGTTCGTCGTGGTGGCCTGGGAGCTGGTCACCCGCTCGGTGGACGACCTGCTGTTCCCGCCGCCATCGGAGATCGCGCGCGCCACGGCGGACACCTGGTTCTCCGGCAAGTTCGCCGAGGACGTGCTGCCCAGCCTCGGGCGAATGCTCGGCGGCTGGGCGATCGCGGCGGTGATCGGCATCGCGCTCGGTGTGGCGCTGGGCCGGTCCAGGGTCGCGATGGACTACGCCGGTCCGGCGATGCACTTCTTCCGCGCGATCCCGCCGCCGTTGCTGGTGCCGTTCTTCCTGGTCACCATGGGCCTGGACGGGATGCATACCGGGACGATCGTGTTCGGCGCGGTGTGGCCGATCCTGCTGAACTCGGTCGACGGCGCACGCTCGGTGGACGCCGTCAAGATCGACACCGCGCGGACGTTCCGGCTGTCCCGTGCGCAGTGGATGGTCGGCGTGGTGCTGCCGGCGGCGTCACCGAAGATCTTCGCCGGCCTGCGGGTGAGCCTGTCGATCGCGCTCATTCTGATGGTGATCTCCGAGCTGGTCGGCGCGGCCAACGGCATCGGCCGCGAGCTCAAGGACGCGCAGGAGAGCTACCAGAACCCGGCGATGTGGACCTGGATCGTGCTGCTCGGCCTGCTCGGCTACCTGTTCAACTCGATGCTGCTGATCGCGGAGCGACACTTGCTCGGTTGGCGGTCCGCGCCTTCACGAACCGCCTGACCGGCGCACTGCTCGCGGACTTTAGCGGGCTAAAGTACGCGGAACATGAATGGAGCGATCGCTAAGTTTCGGACACGAGGGCGTCATCGAGCGGGCTGCGCCACGGCGACGGCCGGCCGTGCCCGCAGTTCGCGCACTGCCGGCACTGCGGCCGTCCCGAGGCAGGACACGGCCACCAGCACGGACGCGATGATCAACGGTGTGCCGTCGCCCCAGTGCGCGGCGGCCAGCGGCGCGAGCGCGTAGCCGAGCGGCTGGGCGCCGAGTGAGAACAGCCAGTCCCACGCGGTCACCCTGGCCAGCAGGTGCTCCGGCACCTCCGCCTGGAGCACGGTCGACCAGGTCGGGTTGAGGAACCCGAGCCCGGCCAGCGCCAGCCCGTACGCGCCGATCGTCCACACCGCCGGCACGGCCAGCGCGAACAGCAGCAGCGGCACGGCGTACCCGGCGAGCGCGATGTTGGCGATCAGCACCGGCCGGGACACCCGCGCCCTGCCGGCCGCCAGCGAGCCGATCAGCAGGCCGATGCCGCCGGCCTGCAGCGCGGCCACCCACACGCCCTCCCCGCCGAGCTGGCGCACGGCGATCAGCGGACCGAGCGTCAGCAGCACGCCCGCGGCGAGGTTCCACACCGCGTGCGCGACCAGGCTCGACCACAGCCAGCCGCGGGTGCGCACCTCGGTCCAGCCGGCGACCAGATCGGCACGCAGCGAGGCGCGCGGCACCTCGACCCGGCGCACGGTGATCGAGCCCAGCAGCGAGGCGCTGACCAGGAACGCCACCGCGGTGAGCACGAACACCCAGCCGGCGCCCACCGTGAAGATCAACAGCCCGGCGATACCCGGCCCGCACAGCCGCGCCAGGCTCGCCGACGCGCCGGTCATCGAGTTGGCGCGCTGCCGCTGCTCGGCCGTCACGGTGCCGATCACCAGCGGGGACAGCGTCGGCAGGGCGCACCCGGACGCCGCGCCGCCGACCGCCTCGGCGATCGCGATGTGCGTCAGTTGCGGGTCGCCGCCGATCAGCTCGACGCCGACCACGAGCTGGGCCGCCGCGCGCACCAGGTCGGTGGTGAGCGCGATCTTCCTGGCGTCGAACCGGTCCGCGATCACCCCGCCGATCGGCAGCAGCACGAGCCGAGGGAGCAGCGCGCAGAGCAGCACGGTGGCCAGTGCTCCGGCCGACCCGGTGGCCTGCACGACGGCGAGCGTCAGGGCGGCCGGCACGATCGCGTCGCTGAACGTGGACAACGAGCGACCCAGGAACACGCGGCGGAACTGGCGATCACGTAAGGGGTGCGTCACGCCGGCGACGATACTTCGATACCGAAAGATTTGGCAACGAAATTCTTGCGAGCCGAAGTAGGCTGCCCGGCATGGCCGAGACCGACTCCGTCGACGAGCACGTGACCAGGTGGCGCGAGATCATCGACGACCTGGATCCGACGGTCGAGGCCGTGGTCACCCGCATGCAGTGGCTGGTGGCACACCTGCGCAAGAACAAGGAGCGCGCGCTGACCACCCATGAGCTGCAGCTGTTCGAGTACCAGACCCTGCACTCGCTGGCCGGATTCGACGGCCGCGCGTCGGCCGGTGAGCTGGCCGCCGCCCTGCGCGTCGCGCCCGCCACCATGACTGGCAGGCTGGACACGCTGGAGGAGCGCGGGTTCGTCACGCGCGGCCATTCGTCGACCGATCGCAGGCGGGTGGACGTCGAGCTGACCCCCGCCGGCCGCGCACGCTGGCGGGGCGCGCTGGACGCCCAGGGCCGCGAGGAGCACCGCGTCATGGCGCCACTCACCCAGCGGGAACGCGAGCGGCTGGCCGACCTGTTGCGCCGCATGCTGCTGCTCGCCGAGCACACGGAATGACGCCCACCCGCGCCTTGTTGGCACACTGGTGCGCATGACGAGGAGGACCAGTTCGTGACCGATGGCCCGCTGATCGTGCAGTCGGACAAGACGCTGCTGCTCGAAGTCGACCACCCACGCGCCGACGACGCGCGCACCGCGATCGCGCCGTTCGCGGAGCTGGAGCGCGCGCCGGAGCACGTGCACACCTACCGGGTCACCCCGCTCGCGTTGTGGAACGCCCGCGCGGCCGGGCACGACGCCGAGCAGGTGGTGGACGCGCTGTCCAACTACTCGCGCTACCCGGTACCGCAGCCGCTGCTGATCGACGTGGTGGACACGATGGCCCGCTACGGCCGGCTGTCCCTGGTGAACCACCCCGCGCACGGGCTCGTGATGTCCACTGTGGACAGAGCGGTACTCGAGGAAGTGTTGCGGCACAAGAAGATCGCGCCCATGATCGGCGCGCGCATCGACGACGACACGGTGATCGTGCACCCCAGCGAGCGCGGCCGGCTCAAGCAGGTGCTGCTCAAGGTGGGCTGGCCGGCCGAGGACCTCGCCGGGTACGTGGACGGCGAGGCGCACGCGATCGCGCTGGACGAGAGCGACTGGGAGCTGCGCGACTATCAGCGGCATGCCGTGCAGGCGTTCTGGGCCGGCGGCTCCGGCGTCGTGGTGCTGCCGTGTGGCGCGGGCAAGACGCTGGTCGGCGCGGCCGCGATGGCCGAGGCGCAGGCGACCACGCTGATCCTGGTCACCAATACGGTCGCCGGCCGGCAGTGGAAGCGCGAGCTGATCGCGCGCACCTCGCTCACCGAGGAGGAGATCGGCGAGTACTCGGGCGAGCGCAAGGAGATCCGCCCGGTCACCATCGCCACCTATCAGGTGATCACCCGCAGGACCAAGGGTGAGTATCGGCACCTCGAGCTGTTCGATTCACGCGACTGGGGCCTGGTCGTCTACGACGAGGTGCACCTGCTGCCCGCGCCGGTGTTCCGGATGACGGCCGATCTGCAGTCGCGGCGGCGGCTCGGACTGACCGCGACCCTGGTGCGCGAGGACGGCCGCGAGGGTGACGTGTTCTCGCTGATCGGGCCGAAGCGGTACGACGTGCCGTGGCGCGACATCGAGAACCAGGGCTGGATCGCGCCGGCCGAGTGCACCGAGGTGCGGGTGACGCTGACCGAGGCCGAGCGGCTCACCTACGCCACGGCCGAGCCGGACGAGCGGTACAAGATCTGCTCGACCGCGCGCACCAAGATCCCTGTGGTGAAGTCGATCCTGGCCAAGCACCCTGGTGAGCCGGCTTTGGTGATCGGCGCGTACCTGGACCAGCTCGACGAGCTGGGCGAGGCGCTGGACGCGCCGATCG
This sequence comes from Herbihabitans rhizosphaerae, assembly GCF_004216555.1. Classification (GTDB taxonomy): domain Bacteria; phylum Actinomycetota; class Actinomycetes; order Mycobacteriales; family Pseudonocardiaceae; genus Herbihabitans; species Herbihabitans rhizosphaerae. The sequence continues at coordinate 392,466 of NZ_SGWQ01000003.1, forward strand.
TGCAGGGCTCGACGAAGAACAAGGAACGTGAGGTGCTGTTCGACCAGTTCCGGCGGGGCGAGCTGCCGGTGCTGGTGGTGTCCAAGGTGGCGAACTTCTCCATCGACCTGCCGGAGGCGTCGGTCGCCGTGCAGGTGTCCGGCACGTTCGGGTCGCGGCAGGAGGAGGCGCAGCGGCTGGGAAGGTTGTTGCGCCCCAAGGGAGACGGGCGTCAGGCGCACTTCTACTCGGTGGTCTCCCGGGACACCCTGGACACCGACTACGCCGCGCACCGGCAGCGGTTCCTCGCCGAACAGGGCTACGCGTACACGATCCGCGACGCCGACGATCTCCTCGGCCCGCAGATCCCCGAGGTCAGCTGATTCGGCCGAAGGAAATCCTAGACGGCTGCCAGCCACGCGCGTCGGACGGTGTCCAAGGCTTCGACTGGCGTGACGCTGAGGCGAGTCTGACCGGAAAGGTCCCGGTGCCAGGTGGACTCATTTGGCGCACGGTTGAAAAGGCTCACAGCCGGCGCCTTCGCAGTGGGGCCGTGCCGAGCGAAGAGATCAGCGGCTTCGCCGTTTATGGCGCCGGCTTGGGAAAGTAGCCAGAGGTCGAACAGGTCTCGGGAAGCCGCGCGGTCCATCCAGGCGACAGTCTTGGCCGCGGCGAAGGCGGCGGCGGTCGGTACCGCCAGGGTGGCGGGTGCCGCGTCCGAGTAACGCTGGACAAGCGATGTCATCGCGGTCGGCCATTTCGGGTAACCGTCGGCTCGGAGGAGTTGGATCCGGACGGTGATGCCCTCGGTCGTCGTGAGGACAGCCGGTCGAGTGTCACGGACGTTGGTCAGCGGAGGATCCCAACGCAGTCCAGGGAATTCCCGGCGAGTTTCGCGGATCGAGCAGTCCTGGACGAGGGCGGCGGTATCCCGGCGGTCGCGAGTGGCGATCAGGTCGATGTCTTCGGACAGGCGGCCGTCAGGTGCGAACGTTCGGGACAAGGCGGTGCCGCCGAAGAACACCACGTCGCCGGCAGCACGACTACTGAGTGCGGCCAGCAGGTGCGAGATCAGATGGTCGCGGCGAACCTGGTCACGGGCGACGCCGAACTGGTCGGCAACTGCGACTTCCTCGGACGGATCGAGCACGGGTCACCTACCGGACGTGATGCGGTTGAGCGCGGCGCGGCGGCGCTGCCTGGCAGCCAGTTCGTCCAAGAGGGCGCGATCTGTTCTGGGTAGCAGCGCCTGCGCCGCCGCCAACGCTTCGGCTTGCGGACCGCCGAGGGCGGGTCGAGCGGCGAGATCCAGGATCGTCTGCTCCACCGTGGTGACCCAACCCTGTCCGAGATCCGTGACGTGCCGCTCGAGATCCAACGCGGCCACGTCGCGTCGGACGAAGACGACCACGGCGTCACGGTCGAGCAGCCGAAGAGTGTTGCGGTGACTGGTGATCGCGATGACAGCGATCCCGACCGCGCGGGGAACCGCTCCGTGTATCCGGGCGGCGGACAGGCCCATCAGCGCCACGGAGTCCACGCCCTGATCGGCCGCCGCTATCCCGAGTGCGGCCGGTTCCAACTCGGGTAGCCACGGGCCGCCGATCAGGTCGTCGGGCACCACCGCGTAGTAGCCGTTGGCCAGCCGATGCAGGACACCGGACTTGGTGAGGCGGGCGAACTCCGGGCGTGGGTGCGCGTAGACGTCGGTGGCGTCCTGTGGCCGCAGCACGCGCAGGGGACGTCGCAGTAGTTTCGAGGGCAGCCTGCCTGCCACGCGGCTCGTCATGAGTGTCACCTCCGTAGGTTCTAAGCCTACGCTCATGCCAGTGTTATTGCCCGTTGGCCATCCGGATGCGGCACGGCTTGCGTTCGTCCGTCGGAATGTAGGCGAACTCCGGCGCGGCAAATTCCTGCATCGGCCCGGCCCGGCCCGGCGACACGATCGTCAGCACGGCGCGCAGGGCGTGCATCGCCGTTCCGCCGTACCACCAGCTGACCCACCGCGGCTGGAACACGTCCTCACGCTGGTGCACGCGGTAGGCGGCGGCCTCGTGCTCGCCGCGCAGAATGAGCACGTCCGCGTGCTCGTCCCACCATTTGACGGCTGCCATGGCGGTCAAGCGGTCGTCGTCTCGCCCGAAGAGGTGGATGTCCCATCGGCGGCGCCGCAACTCGCTGTACAAATCATCGAGGTCCGGGAAGTTCACACGCCGAGCGTATGAGCGATCACTCTCCGCTAGCCAGCAACTTTCTCGAAACTTCGCCAACCCGTCGGACAAGTTGCTCGATCGGGCAACCTACGAATCTTCGTCGTCCCCGACCTCGGCCGCCAGTTCGTCGACCACCTTCGTGATGAGCGCCCGAGCAGCCCTCCCGTAGCTGGCCGCCGCCGCGAGATCCTCGAAGATCTTCACGTACAGCTCGATCTCCTGCGGCTGCTTCAACGTCAGCTCCGCAGAGAACATCTCAATCTGAACCTGTTTGCCATCAAAGACCCAGAAGTCATGAAGCGCTGGGGTGTCACAACGGGTCCGAAACTCGATGATCCCCAGCTTCACATTGGGCAGACCAGCCAATGAGGACAACCGGTCCAACTGCCCCAGCAACACCTCGGGCGAGCACAGTCGAGACCGCAGGGCCGCCTCGGTCAACACGAAATGAAAGCGCTTCTCTGGGCGATAGAGAGCTTCCTGTCTCCTGAGCCGGCCGCGTACAGATTCGTCAATATCGCGAGGGGTGCCGAGATGTTTACTTGCCGAAACAAAACGTGCGCGTGCGTACTCCGGAGTTTGCAGAAGTCCAGGGATAATCGCGGAATTGAAAACCTGGAAGAACCGGGACTTCTGATCGAGTTCAAGAAGCCTGCCCTGATGCGAAGCCATCCCACCACGAAAGGCTCTGCGCCATTCGTGATACTGCTCTTCAAGGGTGTGCAGCGACACGAGCAGCGACTGCGCTTCGCCCGAGGCGGACGTTCCTTCCGCCCACTGCCTGATGTCCTCGTCCGTGGGAGTCTGGCGACCGTTCTCCAGCTTGGAGATCTTGGACGGTGGCCACGACAACGACTCCGCGAGCTGCCTGCCGGTCAGCCCGGCCTGCTGGCGCAGCTCGCGGAGTCGCCGTCCTAGCGCTTCACGCGCCTCATGGACTTGATGCGAAGTCGAGGTTGTGTTGCGCGACAAAGTCCTCCCGTCGGATCGCGTGGTGCCACGCTGCGTCCCGCCAGTAGTTGTGCTGCACGAGCAACTCCGGCTGATCGTCGATGATCTCATGCTCCAGCGGCTGATCATCGTCGTCGAAGTTCATCATGACAAGGATCCGGGAGTCGAACAACCAGTAGTCGTGGTTGGGCAGCCCGTTCGCCTGATCCCGCTTCAAGTACCGAATATCCTCGCCTGCTCCACAGGTGAACTGCGAGGACCAAAGCCCATAACGAGTGTAGTCGGTGAACGGTTCACTGACCACTCGAACGCGCTCAAACAGTTTGCCTGCCGCCCCGGACCGCGCCACCATATCCGTCCAGTCGTTGGCCTGCCTGTACCGGACATCCATTTCCGCGACATCTCCGGAAAGGAACTTGTTCACTGACTCCGTTTCGTAAGAGACGTTGTAGCGGTCGCGCACCTCCAACCGGAACGCCGTGTGCTCGTAGTTCTCGAACAGATGCTGGAACTTCTTCGCTCCCAGCGTCACCAACTCACCCAGCGGTCTCACCCTCTCGATCACGACCGTAAAAGACCAGCACCTCTTCAGGAATCTCAATGATCGCCTCGCCGTCAGGAATAGGGCCAACGTCGGCCAGCACCTGCGGATCGGTGACCTCCCAGCCTTGCGCGATGTAGGTACGCCGATCCGCACGATCGGTCGCGAACAACGTTGGCGAACCTCCACCGTGAGATTCAGGGTCCTTGCCGAGGAAGTAAGCTCTCATCATCCCTCCAATGTCGAGAAACTTCGCGAACGTTCTCCAGCATGCCTGGCCCGTCAGGCAGCGTCAATGGCTGAGTGTGAGCAAACGGGTGATATCTGTGGTCACACGTGCTGGCCATGAGGGCGTCACCGAACGTTCACTCGCGCTGACCTGAGTGTTGTTGGTGTCTCAGAGAAATCGGGATATTGCCCGTTGTGACGCCAAGATCTTTCTCCTAGAGTTCGCGGCGCACAGCCACTGGGGGCGGCGAGCTTGCACGTGCGCCTCCACAGAACCTCGACCACGAGGAGGGCGCATGTCGCGTCGCGGCACGGCGACGATCATCGGGTTGGTCTTCCCACTGTTAGCCGCTCTCACCGGGTGCAGTGCGCTCGGCGACAGCGAAAGCTCGGCGTCCGCCGGCGGCAAGGTCGAGAAGTCCTCGATCAAGATCTCGGTCATGCCGACCACCGACGTCGCACCGTTTCACCTCGCCATGAAGCGCGGCTACTTCAAGGCCGAGGGCATCGATGACGTCAAGATCTCCAACGCCCCGAGCGGCGGCGCCTCGGTCACCAAGCTGACCAGCGGCGAGGTGGACATCGCCTACTCCAGCTACACCCCGTTCTACGTCGCGAAGGCCAAGGGCGTGCTGGACCTCAAGTTCGTCGCCGACGCGTCCTCGGCCGGCCCGAAGAGCACCGTCGTGGTCGCCCTGCCCACCTCGTCCGTGCGCACCCCCGCCGATCTGGCCGGCAAGCGGGTCGCGGTCACCGCGCGGAACACGATCTCCGACCTGCTGACCATGGCCACGCTCAAGATCCAGGACGTGCCGTACCAGACGATCAAGTGGGTGGAGATCCCGTTCCCGCAGACCGCGGCGAAACTCGCCTCCCGCGAGGTGGACGCGGCCTTCCTCACCGAACCGTGGATCACCCACGCGGCCAAGACCACCGGCGCCGTCCCGGTGATCGATGTCGCCACCGGCCCGACCGCGAACTTCCCCACCGCCGGCTACGCGTCCACCGGCAAGTTCACCTCGGAGAACCCGAAGACGGTCGCCGCCTTCCAGCGCGCGATGAAACGGGCCACCGACGAGTCGCGCGACCGGTCGGTCGTCGAACCGCTGCTGGTCGAGTTCGCCGGCGTCGACCACGACATCGCCAAGCTCGCCACGCTGCTGGACTTCCAGTCCGCGATGGACGCCACCCGGATGCAGCGGGTGCCGGACCTGCTGCTCGAGTTCAAGGTCATCGACAAGAAGATCGACGTGGCGCCACTGCTGGTGAAATGACCCGACCATGCGCGTGATCAGGAGCCTCGTCGGCCTCGGCGTGTTCTTCGCACTGTGGGAGATCATCGTCAGGGCCGACGTGGTTCGCGCGGTCTTCCTGCCCCCGCCGTCCACGGTCTTCGCACGGCTGGGCGATCTGCTCGGCTCGGTCGAGTTTCTGCGTGACGTGCAGGCCAGCCTGCTCGCGTGGCTCATCGCGCTGCTGATCGCGACCGGTGTGGCCGTGCCGGCCGGCCTGCTTCTCGGCAGCATCCCCGGCCTGCGCTCGGCCACCCGCGTGCTGGTCGAGTTCCTGCGCCCGATCCCGTCGGTCGCGCTGATCCCGCCCGTGCTGATCATGGTCGGCGCCGGCTCGGCCGCGAAGATCACGCTCGCGGTGTACGCGGCGGTGTGGCCGATCCTGTTCAACACGATGTACGCGCTCAGCGAGATCGACCCACTACTGCGTGACACCGCCAAGTCGTTCGGCACCAAGGGTTTGCGGCTCGCGACATCGGTGTCTCTGCCGCACGCCGCTCCGTTCGTGTTCACCGGCCTGCGCATGTCCGCGGCGATCTCGCTGATCGTGGTGATCAGCACCGAGTACCTCGCCGGCGCGACGCGCGGAGTGGGCAGGTTCATCCTGGAGGCGACCGAGGGCGCCGGCCGGATGGACCTCGTGCTCGCCGGCACGCTGGTCGTCGGCGCGATCGGCTACCTGATCAACGAGGGCCTCGAGCGGCTCGGCGGGCGGCTGTTCCGGTGGAGCACGGTGGAACAGGGGGCGGCGTGAGCAGAGTCGCCGCGTTCGCCGGCCGCTGGCTCGTGCTGGCCGGCGCGCTCCTGGTCTGGGAGATCGCCGCGCGTGCCAGCGCCAGCTTGTACTTCCCGCCGATCACCACGATTCTCGACCAGGGGCGAGCGCTCTGGCTGACCGGCGACGCGTCCTCGTTGTGGTTGTCCGCCACCGTGTTCGACGACATCCTGCCCAGCATCGGACGAGCGCTCTCCGGTCTCGCGATCGCCGTGGTGATCGGAGTGGCGCTCGGCACCGCGCTCGGCCGTTCGCGTACCGGTATGGACTACGTCGGCCCGCTGTTCGCGTTCTTCCGGGCGATCCCGCCGCCGACGCTGATCCCGGTGTTCCTGGTGTTGCTCAAGATCGGTACCCCCATGCAGGTGACCACGATCGTGTTCGGCTGCGTGTGGCCGATCCTGCTCAACACGGTCGACGGCGTGCGCACGGTGGACCGCACGCAGACCGACACCGCCCGCGCGTTCCGCATTCCGAGGACGGCGTGGCTGACCACGGTCGTGCTGCCGGCCGCGATGCCGAAAATCTTCGCCGGGCTGCGGCTGAGCATGTCGATCGCCGTGCTGCTGATGGTGATCTCCGAACTCGTCGCGACCACCAACGGCATCGGCTACCAGTTGCTGTTCGCGCAGCGGCAGTTCGACTTCCCGAAGATGTGGGCGTGGATCATGCTGCTCGGCGTGATCGGCTACGGCCTGAACACGGCGCTGCTCGCGGTGGAGGGGCGCACACTGCGGTGGCAGCCTTCGCGTCAGGACTTGGCGCGGCTGTCGTGACCGGTCTCGTCCGGCCCGATTGACGGGGCCAGCTCCACGCCGAGCACGCTCGCGCCGAGCAGCCGGCGTGCCGTGGCGTTGGGCATCGGCATGAACACGCCGGCCTGCACGTCGCGCCACATCCGTTCGAAGGGCAGCGACCGCGTGTAGCTGGCGCCGCCGATCACCTCGACGAGCTGCCGCATGACCGCGGCCGCGTTGTTGCTCGCCACGTACTTGACCAGCCCGCAGCGCGCGACGCCCTCCTGCACCTCGGGCCCGGTCAGCACGCCGTCGCGGACGTCGTCCACGTGCCGGTGGATCAGCGCACGCGAACTCTCCAGAAGGATCTCGCATTCGCCGATCACGTTCTGTACCAACGGATCCGTGTGCTTGCCGCGCCGCACGACCTGGTCGACCGTCCAGCTCAACGCACCGGCGGCGATCCCGGTGTACACGGCCGCGAACGCGGGCATCGCCCACGCCCACACCGTCTCCAGCACTCGGGCGTCGAAGTGCCCGACCGGCAGCGAGTGCACCACGTCCTCCTCGGGCACGAACACGCCGTCCAGCTCGAGATCGTTGCTCTGCGTGGCGCGCATGCCGAGCGTGTCCCAGGTCTGGTGCACGGTCACGCTCGGGTCGGACAGCGAGATCCGGCACAGCAGCAGCCGCGGCCCGCCGTCGGCGCCCTCGAAGCGCGCCGTCGTCGAACAGTGCGTGGCCACGGATGTGTTGGTGGCAAAGGATTTGCGGCCGGTGAGCCGGTACCCGCCGTCGACCCGCACGGCTTCGGTGCGCGCGTCGGTCATGTCGTTCACCACGCCGAGTTCGGCGGTCACCGACGCCCAGACCAGCTCGTCGCGCGCGGCGAGGGTGAGCAGTTCGGCGAGCCTCGGATTGCCGGTGCGCCGCCAGATGTTGCCCCACTGACCCAGCGGCGAGATGTGCATCGTCACCGCGAGCGCGGTGGACCCGTCGCCCATGGCGAGGCGTTCGAGTACGGGCACGATCTCGGCCAGACCCGCGCCGCCACCGCCGAGTTCGGTCGGCACCGACATCCGGAGGAACCCGGCGTCGCGCAGATCGGCGTAGTTCTCGTGCGGGAACGTGTTCTCCCGGTCGTGCTCGATGGCGCGCGTGGCGAACAGATCGGCGAGTTCCCCCGCGCGATCGACCAGTTTCGCCTGCTCGTCGTTGAGTCGGCTTTTCACGTGCGCAGATGTAGCACAGCCGGACCGCCGGCGGCCAGTGCCCGGCGCAGTGCGGGTTCCAGTTTCTCTTGCGTGGCAACGGTTTCCGCCGTGCAGCCGAGTGCGCGGGCGAGGGTGGCGAAGTCGATGCCGCCGAGTTCGGTACCGGGCATCCTGGACCTTCCGGACAGCTCGCCGAGTTCGCGGACGGCGGCGTACTCCTCGTTGTCCATGACCACCACGGTCACCGGCGCCTGCTCGCGCACGGCGGTCCACAGCGCCTGTATCGCGTACATCGCCGCCCCGTCGCCGACGACCGCGACCACCCGCCGGTCGGGCCGGGCGAGCGCGGCGCCGACCGCCGCCGGCAGGCCGTACCCGAGGGTGCCGCCGGGGATGGTGAGGAAGCCGGTCTCTGTCGCGGTGATCGGCAGGTGCGCGCGCAGCGCGTCGCGGTGGCTCGGTGCCTCCTCGACGAGCAAAGCGTTGTGCGGCAACAGGTCCGCGAGCGTCCCGAACGCCGTCGCCGCGATGCCCGCCGGCTCGGGTGGCGCCGGGCGTGCGGGTGGTACCGGCCGGTCCGACGCCGTCACCAGGCCGGCGAGCGTCACGATCGCCTTGCCGACCGCGCCACACAGGCCGATCGCGTGCGGCGCGCGGGCCAGCGCGGAGTCGTCGTCGCTGATCAGGTACAGCCGGGGGTGCGGGACGTCCGGCCCGTCGCTGGGTACGTGATAGGTGAACGCGGGCGCGCCGAGTACGAGGACGGCGTCGTGGCCGGCCAGCGCGTCCGCGATCGCCTGCCGCGTCGGGGCCAGAAACCCGTGGAACAGCGGGTGATCCTCGGGAAACGAGCAGCGCGCGGACATCGGCGCCGCCCACACGCCGGCGCGCAGCCGCTCGGCGAGCACGACCAGGTCGGTGACCGCGCGCTCGGCGTCGACGGCGGGCCCGGCCACGATCGCCGGCCGCTCGGCGTTGTCGAGCACGGCGGCCAACTCGGCCAGCGCCTCGGAGTCCACTGTGGACGGTCGGATCGGCGGGCCGGCGAGGGCCGGGGCCGGCTCGGCGTCCCAGTCGTCGGCGGGCACCGTGACGAGCACCGGTCCGCGCGGCGAGGTCGCCGCCAGCCGGTGTGCTCGGACGACGGCGGCCGGCACGTCCTTGGCGCGGGCCGGTTCGATCGCCGCTTTCAGGTACGGCCTGGGCAGTGCGGGCCCGTCGAGGAAGGCGAGGAACGGGTCCTCCGGGAGCATCGCGCGGTCCTGCTGCCCGGCGAGCACGACCATCGGCGTGTGGTTGTGGAACGCGTTGACCAACTGGCCCATGGCGTTGCCCAGGCCGCCGGCCGCGTGCAGGTTCAGCAGCACGGGCCGCGCGCCCGCCTGGGCGTAGCCGTCCGCCATGGCCACCGCGACCGCCTCGTGCAGGGCCAGCACGTAGCGGAAATCGGACGGCCAGTCGGTGAGGAAACCGGCCTCGGTGGAGCCGGGATTGCCGAACACCGTCGTCGTACCGAACTCGCGAAGCAGATCACGGACCGCGTCCCGAACGGTGACTGACACGAAAGCGACTCTAGAGGCGCGCGAGTCCCGCGCTGGGACACCCCGAGTCCCGCGTTCCGTACTGCCTGAGCGCGGGACTCACCGATGCAGGGCGCGGGACTCGCGAGTCTAGCGACGTGGCACCCGGCGGGAACATGCCATGCTGATAGTGAAGGAGGACGGCGATGAGCACTGCGATCCAGCAGCACGACCACGGTCGCCCGTGGACGTTCGACGAGGTCATGGCGCTACCGGAAGACGGTTTCCGCTATGAGCTCATCGACGGCGACCTCATCGTGAACCCGCCGCCAGCTCCTTCGCACCAGCTGCTCGGTCACGAGCTTCACTACATCCTTCGTGACGGCATCCAACGCGCCCGGTCCGCGCTGCGCATACTCGAAGGCGTCGGCATCAAGATGCCGCAGGGCAACCTGCTCATCCCTGATCTCGTCATCGTGCCGACGAGCGCCTCCAGGACGTCGGCCGCGGCCCTGCACCCCGGCGACATCCAGCTCGCCGTCGAGGTCGTCTCGCCCAGATCGCGTGCGAAGGACCGGGGGACGAAGCCGTACATGTACGCCGAGGCCGGGATTCCACACTTCTGGCGGATCGAGACGAGCAACTACCGCGGGCGCACCAAGGAACTCCCGGTGATCATCGCGCACGAGCTGGTCGCACTCGGCGAGTACGCGGTCAAGCACACCGTCGGCGCCGGCGAGCGGTTCATGCCCGCCGAACCGGTGCCGGTGGAGTTCGATCCGGCCGTACTGGTCAACTGAGCTCGGCGAGCACGGCGTCGGTGAACGCCGGCCACGCCTCGATCGCCCACTCCCCGAAGTTCCGGTCGGCGAGCGCGACACAGGCGACGCCGGCCCGCGGATCGACCCACAGGAACGTGCCGGACTGCCCGAAATGCCCGAACGTCTCCGGCGAGCTGTTCGCACCGGTCCAATGTGGACTCTTGCCGTCCCGGATCTCGAAGCCGAGCCCCCAGTCGTTCGGCCGCTGGCTGCCGTAGCCGGGCAGCACGCCGTTCAGACCGGGGTAGGCCACCACCGTCGCCTCCGCGAGGGTCCGCGGCGACACCAGCGTCGGCCGCTGCAACTCGACCGCGAACCGCGCGAGGTCGGCGCACGAGGACACCGCCCCGGCGCCGGCGGAGCCGTCCAAGGCGGACGACGTCATGTCGAGCGGGGTGAACACGGCCTCGGCGAGGTAGTCGGCGAACGGGATCTCGGAGGCCGCCGCGACCGTCTCGGCCAGCACGTCGAACCCGGCGTTGGAGTAGATCCGGCGCTCGCCCGGCGGCGCCTGCACCGTGCGGCTGTCGAACGCCAGCCCCGACGTGTGCGCGATCAGGTGCCGCACGGTGGAGCCCTCAGGCCCGGCCGGCGCGTCCCACTCGACCGCGCCTTCCTCCACGGCCACCAGCACCGCGTACGCGGTCAGCGGCTTGGTCACCGACGCCAGCCGGTACCGCCGGTCCTGGTCACCCTCGGCCCCGAGCACCGTCCCGTCGGCGGCCACCACCGCGACCGCCACATTGTCGACCGGCCATTTCCGCACTTCAGCCACGCTTCGCACGCGATCAACCCTACGTGCCCGATCATGGCGATCACGTGTGACTGACGTGTCAGCGAATTGTCAGCGGCGCCGGGTTGACTATCACTCGTCCGCCGCGCCAACTCGGCGGACAGACCGAAGGACACCGGTCGCCTCACCGCATCCCCCGCCCCAGGCGGCCGGTGTCCTAGGTTCTAACTGGCGGCGACGGCGGTGTCGGAGAGCTTGGCCCGCACCAGTTCGGCGTCCGGATGGCCGGCCTGTTCGAACAGGTGCAGCGCCTTGGTCCAGCACAGTCGAGCCTCGACCGGTCGCCCCTGCCGCAGCCGCACCTCACCGAGTTCGAGCACGCTCAACGCCACCTCGAGCTGCATCTCCAGCTCACCGTGCACGTCGATCGCGCGCAGGTACATCCGCGCGCTCTCGTCCAGCCGGCCGAGCCCCCGGTGCGCCCGCCCGGACTCCCGCAGCACCAGCGCCTCGCAGTCGGCGAGCCCGATCTCCCCGGCCGCCTCGAGCGCCAGCCCGCAGTACTCCAGCGCCTCGGCATAGCGGCCGAACCGCGTGTTGACCATCGCCAGCGAGCGCAGCGCGAGCCACGTGTGCTTGGCGCCCGGCGTCGAGGGCGCCGCCTCCAGCGCGCGCCGGCCATAGTCCAGCGCCAGCTCCTGGTGCCCCAGCTCCGCGTGCGAGATCGCCAGCATGGACAGCACGTTCACCAGCACGCTGGGCACGTCGATCTCACGGCAGATCGCCAGTGCCCGTTCGCTGCACGCGATCGCGTCGGCGAACCGCAGCGTCTGGAAGTGCTTGACGGCCACGCCGGACAGCATCCGCGCCTCGCCGAACAGGTCCTCCCGCGCGCGGCACACGTCGATCGCGAGCTCCGTGGTGGCTTCCCAGTCGTCGAACCGGCTGCGCACAAGGAAATACGTCATCATCGACCAGCAGAGTGTCCACAGTGGACTGTCCGGGGACAGCGTGGTCGCGCGCCGTGCGACGGCGAGCAGGTTGGCGTGCTCGCGGTCGCACCACTCCAGCGCGGCGCGGTACCCGGTGAACGTGAGCGGCACCAGCCCGTCCGGCACCGGCGGCACCCGCTCGGCGAACCGGTGCCGGTTCAGGTGCAGGTTCGCGTTGCGCAGCGAGTGCAGGTACCACAGGAAGATCCGGTCGCCCGCCGCGGCGATGTCCGCGGCGCCGTCGTGGTGGCGGGTCAGCTCGCCGGCGAACTCGCGCATCAGATCGTGCAACTGGTACCGGTTGCGGTCACGCCGTTCCACCAGATGCGCGCCACACAGCCGATCCAGCGTCCTTCGAGCGTCCGAAGTGGACAGTCCGGAGCACGCGGCGGCCAGCTCCGCGCCGAACTCGGTACCAGGGTGCAACCCGAGCAGCCGGAACAGCCGCGCCGCGTCCGGATCGAGCGCGTCGTAGGAGTAGGTGAACACCGCGGTCAGATCGGTGTCCTTGTCGTCGTCGAGGGTGAACGGGGCGAGCGTGCCGTCCAGTTCGGCCATCTCGTCCAGGAATTCGGCCAGCCCCACGTCCGGCTCGGAGGCGGCCCGCTCGCCCAGGATCCTGATCGCCAGCGGCAGCCGGTCGCACCGGTCCACGAACCGCGCGCTCGCCACCGGATCGGCCTGGACCCGTTGCGCCCCAACGAGTTTCTCCAGCAGCCCGATCGCTTCCGGCATGCTCAGCGCGTGCAGGGTGATCCGCCGGGCGCCGTCACGCGCACCGAGCCCGATCATCTGCGCGCGCGTGCTGGCCAGCACCATGCAGCCGGCACCGGGCAGCAGCGGCCGCACGTCCTGGCTGCTGCGCGCGTTGTCCAGCACGATCAGCATCCGCCGGCCCGCCGTGCGGGTGCGCCACATCGCCGACCGCGCGTCCACGTCGGACGGCAGGGCGTCGCCCGGCACACCGACCGACTGCAGCGCCGAGGCCAGCGCGGCGCTCGCGTCCATCGGCTCGCCGGGGCCGTAGCCGCGCAGGTCCAGGTACACCTGGCCGTCCGGGAACCGCTCGACCACGCGGTGCGCGAAGTGCACGGCAAGCGCCGTCTTGCCGACCCCGGCGGTGCCCTCGATCACCGCGATGGCGACGTTGTCCTCGCCGGCGTCCTCGGCCAGCGTCGCGCCGAGCTGCTCCAGGTCGGCCTCCCGGCCGGTGAACCCGGTGGCGTCACCGGGGAGCTGGCGCGGCACCTCGCGGGCGACCACCGGCCGCTCGCCGGCCGAGGGGGCCAGCGTCGGGTCGGCGGTCAGGATCCGCTGATGGGTCTGCCGCAGGCCACGGCTGGGGTCCACGCCCAGCTCGTCGGCCAGCATGCCGGCGATCCTGCGGTACTCGGCGAGCGCGTCGGCCTGCCGCCCGGCCCGGTACAGGGCCAGCATCAGCAGCTCGCTGGACCGCTCCCGCATCGGCTCCTCGCGGGTCAGCTCGTTGAGCACGCCGAGGACCTCGTCGTGCCGGCCGAGCCGCAGCAGCACGTCGGCCCAGTGCTCGCGGGTGCGCGTGTGCCGTTCGTCGAGCGCGCGGAACTCGTTGCGCCGCAAGGCATCCGACTCCACGTCGGCGAAGGCCGGCCCTCGCCAGAGCGCGAGCGCCTTGGTCAGCAACGACGCCGCGACCGGCAGCTCGCCGCCGGTCTCGGCCCGCCGCGCCCGCTCCAGGAGCAGGTCGAACGCGGTGAGGTCGAGCGAGTCCTCGGACGCGGTGATCTGGTAGCCGCCGGGGACGGTCCGCACCACGTCCGGGCCGAGCAGCCGGCGCAGCCGCAGGACGTAGGTCTGGATCGCGTTCCGCGCGCCGGTCGGCTCCTCGCCGTCCCACACCCAGCGGGTCAACTGTTCCACCGGCACCGGCCGGTTGGCGCGCAGCAGCAGGCCGGACAGCAGCACGAGCAGCTTCGTCCCGCCCACTCTGGCCGGCTGCCCGTCCACCGTCACCGCGACCGGGCCGAGCACCCGGAAGTCCCACCCCATGAGGGCGGAGTATGAACCAGCCTGGGCCAGTCCGTAAGTGTTTCCCGCTCAGCAGTCCGAATCTACGTCCAGAGATGTACGACGAGATCAGCCTCTCGACGGAGTCACCGTCGGCTGAGGCCGCTCCTGGACGCACCCCGGCTGAGCACGATCCGGTCGATGCGCGTCAGCGCCTGCTCACGCCGCGCCGGCTCCACACCGGTGGCGGCGGACAGGTCGCGCAGCCGGATCGGCGGGCCGAGATCGACCAGCGTCGGCACGTACTGCGCGTTGTCCACGGTCCACCCGGACGCCGTCCTGGAGAACCGGAACAGGCCGATCAGGCCCTCCTCGGTGGTGCCGCGCGGCTCGGAGTGCTTGGCGATGTGGTTGCCGAGCCCGTAGGCCACCCACTTGTCGCCGATCTTCTCGATCGGCTGCACGACGTGCGCGTGGTGCCCGATGATCAGGTCGACGTTGGGGTCGGCGAGTACCCGGCGGGCGGTGTCGCGCTGGTCGGCGGTGGGCTCGTGCACGAACTCGGTGCCCCAGTGCAGGCTGGCGATCACCACCTCGGCGCCGGCCTTGCGTGTGGCCTTGGCGGCGGCGATCACGGCGTCGGCGTCCAGCGTGTTGGACAGCCACGGCTTGTCCGGCGGCAGCTTGATCCCGTTGAAGCCGAAGGTGAACGACACCTGGCCCACCTTCACGCCGTTGACCTCGCGCACCAGCGGCTTGGACGCCTCGGCCTTGGAGCGCGCCGACCCGGTGTGCTCGATGCCCGCCTCGTCCAATGTGGACAGCGTGCGGGCGACGCCGTCGGCGCCCTTGTCCAGCGTGTGGTTCGAGGCGGTGGAGCAGGTGTCGTACCCGGTGTCCTTGAGCGCCCGCGCGATCTCCGGCGGCGCGTTGAACGCGGGGTAGCCGTCGAACGGGCCGTTCGCGGAGGCCAGCGGGACCTCCAGGTGACACACCGCGAGGTCGGCGGACTCGATCGCCGGCTTCACGCCGGCCAGCAGCGGGCGGTAGTCGCGGCGCCCGCCGCCGTCGGTGGTGGCCTGATCGGTGAGCGCGGGGTGGATCAGCACGTCACCGGTGGCCGCCACGGTGAACGCCTGCCCTCGCGGAGCGGTGGTCGGCGCCGGCTTGCCCATCGTGGTCGAGCGCCCGACCGACGGGACGGTGACACCGGACGGTTCCTCCCCCGAGCAGGACGTCGCGGCGATGGCGCACGCCGCGAGCAGGACTGACACACGGATCTTGGCGCGAGTCACGGCGCACACCCTAGGGCTATTGCCGAGGTGTGCCCAGGGGTCGGATCCGGGTTCGACCAGGGGCGGTCCCCGATGTGTCGACGCCCGTTCGCGGCGAAGGTGGAGTCATGACGAACGACATCTACGGCACGGACACCACGACCACGACGAAGAAGCTGCGCCGGTCGAAGTCCGACCGCATGGTCGCCGGCGTGTGCGGCGGCTGGGCGGCCACGCTGGGCGTCGACGCCGCCGTCCTGCGGATCATCCTGGTCGCCGCCACGCTGCTCGGATTCGGCACCGGCGCGCTGATCTACCTGATCTGCTGGCTGGTCATGCCGGACGAGAACTGAGCCCCACAGCCTTATGCTGGCGCGGTGCCCGATCGAACGTACTCCGAGGTGGGCACCGCGCGCGGCCTGGTGATGCTGGCGACCGCGCTGGCGCTGGGCGGCGCCGTGATGATCGCCGTGGTGGTGATCGCGGTGGCGCTGATGCGACCCGGTGGCACCGGAGCGGTCGTGGGCGGGGCCGTCGCCTATCTCGCGATCGTGGTCATCACGGCGGTGGTCGCCATGGTGCTGGCGTTTCGCGGTGACTCGCGGCGGCGCGTGCTCGTTTCCGGCTGCGGGCTCGTCGCGGGCGGCACGGTACTCGGGTTGATCGTGCTCGCGTTGTTCGTGTGGGCCTGACGTCTGGTTTTCTTCTCCCAACACGTATCTGGCAGGGCTGATCGGGCTCTTCTTGATGTCCGACCCATCAACGCCTTGTTCTGGGAGGAAGCATGACCTCCGATCGCAATCTGCCGGAGATCGCGGCCGTCCGCGAGTCCCTGGCCGAGCTCGGCCACCCGTGGCAGGCGGCCGAGACCCGAATGAGCCGGCTGCCCGAGGAGTGGCGCAACGCCCGCCTCGGCGTGCCGACGCCCACCGACGCCGAGATCGCCGCGCGCACCGGCCAGCCCGACGCCATGGCCGCCGCCGCGCAGTCCGCACTCGGTCAGCAGGTGTCCGCCGCCGGCGCTCCCGGAATCTCGCTGCCCGCGAGTTTCGACCTGCGCAACGTCGGCGGACGCAACTTCGTGACGCCGATCCGCGACCAGGGCGGCTGCGGCTCCTGCGTCTCCTTCGGCACGCTGGCCTCGATGGAGTCCACCGCCGCGTACACCCGCGGCACTCCCGGGATGAACCTCAACCTGTCCGAGGCGCACCTCTACCACGTGCACGCCAAGGCGCGCGGCTACACCTGTGCGTCCGGCTCGTGGCCGGACGACCTGTACGGCGACTGCGTCACCAAGGGCGTCACGTTCGAGGACTACTTCCCGTACAACGACAACGGCTCCGGCACGGTGAACGCCGACTGGCCCAACCGGCTCGCCAAGGCCGTCGGCCTGGTCAACCTGACCGGCAACCCGGCAGCCATGAAGCAGCACATCTACTCCTACGGCGCGATCGAATCCTGCTTCGTGGTCTACAGCGACTTCATGCACTACAAGACCGGCGTCTACAAGCACACCACCAACAGCGTCGCCGGCGGGCACTGCGTCTCGCTGATCGGCTGGGACGACGCGGCCGGCTGCTGGATCGGCAAGAACTCGTGGGGCACCGGTTGGGGCGAGAACGGGTTCTTCCGCATCGCCTACGGCGACTCGTTCATCGAGGACTACCCGGGCGACCGCGCCACCGTGTTCGGCTGCACCGGCGTGAACCTCCGCGCCTGGCTGCCGGCTCAGCGCACGCTGCGCCTGTTCGCCACGGCGAACGACGCCAACGGGTGGGCCTACCTGGAGCACTACGGCTGGACGCACCTGGCCGGCGGCCCGAACACCACGACCAACAAGCTCGCCGAGCTGACCCACGCCCGCGGCAGCGGCCACGCGGTCACGCCGTTCATCAACGGCAACGAGCTGTCCACCGTCCAGGTCCACGACTGATCCGAAGGGCAACGACACCATGACCAGCAGCACTTCGCGGACCTCGCGCAAGAAGACCTCCGCGGCCTCCACACCGCCGATTCCGACCACGACCGTCAAGGCGGACGCGCCGGCGGACCCGCAGACCAACGTGGACGACCCGAACATCGCGCCGCCGAGCCCGACCGGGGCGTTCGACGGCTCGTCGGTCTCCTCCGTGTCGCTCGACCGCGACGCGCCCATGCCGCCGCGGCTGGACCCCGCCGGCGCGCTGGCCGCCGAGGAGATCACCGCCGGCTGGGTGTACGCGCGGACGATCTCCTACCTGTACTCCTACGACGACCCGGCCGGTGTGTGGGCCCACGTGGTGGGCATCGGGTGGAAGCGGCTGTCGCCGAACTCGCTGTCCGGGCACAGCCACATGGCGATCCTGTCCACGCTGGCCACCCACGACAACATCACCGTCGACTACCACGAGGACGCGTCCGGCCGGATCGACCAGATCATGGTGTGATCAGGGTGCGAAGGTCGCGTCTGGCAAACCCATGGTCTGCCAGACACGACCTGTGGGTGGAAACCGTTGCACCGCGGCGGTTTCCACCCGCCGCCCGGGACGCGGAGGTGTTCATGGCACTGGTTCACCTTGTCGAGAGCGACGCACGACGGACGACCCTGGTACGCAAGGGCGACACCGTGGAACTGCGGCTCGCGGAGATTCCGACGACTGGCTATCGCTGGCGCTGGCGGCTGCCGAACGGGCTGCGGCTGATCGCCGACGAGCATGTGCGGCCCGAGCCCGGCCTGCCGGGTGCGCCCGGTCAGCCGGGGCAGCGCAGGCTCGCGTTCGACATCACCGACAGCGGGGAGCACGAGCTGACCGCCGAGCTGGTTCGGCCGTGGGAGGACACCCCGCGTCGCACGCTCAGCTTCGTGCTCCAAGCCAGGGTGACGTAGGCCAATCGGGTGAACCCCCGAAAGTGGTAGTGGCGATCTGTGATGAGAAGGAGGTGCCGCGCGACAAAGCAAGCGACGAGCTGACAACAGAACCGCGGAGTGGGGTGGGCGCGGTGACAGAGGTCCGGATGGCGGACACCAATCCGCCGTGGGAAGGCCTGGACGGATCCGACCGGCACGCGGCGTGCATGGTCGCGGCCAGGCACGGCAACCGCAAGGCGCTGGACGTTCTCGTGGCCGAGCTGACACCCCTGGTGTGGCACGTCGCCAGAGGCAACGGCCTGGACAAGGCCAGCGCCGAGGACGTGGTGCAGACGGTGTGGCTGGCGCTGCTGCGACACGTCGACCGTCTGACCGAGCCGAAGGCACTGGTCGGGTGGTTGATCACGACCACGAGACGGGAGTCGTACCGCGCGCGGCAGAACGGCACCGCACAGGTCGAGCTGTCCACCGAGTTGGCCGAACAGGTGCTCAGCCGCGACCCGATGCCGGAGGCCGAGGCGTTGCGCGAGGAGCGCGACCAGGACCTGTGGATCGCGTTCTCCCGGCTGCCCCGCCGCTGCCAGGAGCTGCTGCGGCTGACCGTGCTCGCCGGAAGGGCCGAGTACCAGGCGGTGTCCGAGGCGCTGCGCATGCCGCGCGGCAGCATCGGCCCGACCAGAGGGCGGTGTCTGAACACCCTTCGGACACTGCTCAGCGACGACGAAGGTGATGTCCCATGAGTGACCGTGACGACGACGTCTATCAGGGCGTCGCCAGACTGGTCGAGTTCGACGCGCCACCGGGCGATCTGGTGGAACGGATTCAGTTCGCCATCGCGATCGAGGACATCGACGTCGAGGCGGCGCGCTGGGCACGAATGCCCGCGCTGGCCGGCGTCCGCGGCGATGGCAACGGCACGATCACCTTCTCCGTGGACGACCTGACCGTGATGGTGAACCTGACCAGGACCGGCGAGGCGCATCGCATCGACGGCTGGCTCGTGCCCGCCGGCGAGCACGCGGTCGAGGTGCGGGTGGCCGAGCACGGCTCGACGGCCACCACCGCCGACGAGTCCGGCCGGTTCGTGCTCACCGACGTTCCGCGCGGCACCACCCAGATCCTGGTTCGCCTTGCCGGAAGGCTGTCCGGCACGGTGGTGACCCCCGCGGTAGTGCTGTGACTGCTGGGGGAGTCGAACTAGCGCGGGCGCTGCACCAGCAGGCGGTCGTCACGGCCAGCGGCGCCGACCCCGCGGAGGCGGCCCGCCTGCTGCGCCGCGCGCTCCGCGAACTGCCCGAGATCGACTCGGTGGACACCGAGCTGGTTTCGTTGCGCACCAAGGTGTTGGCGACCCTCGCCCTCGCCGAGACCGAGACCGGGTCGATCGCCGGCGGGCTGGTCCACCTGGACACCGCCGAGTCGCTGCTGGCCGAGCTGCCCCGCAATCCCGGCCGGGCCGCGCTGCAGGGGCTGGTCACCGGCCAACGCGGGATCGTGCTGCTGCGCGGCGGCCGCACCGACGACGCGGTTGCCCACTTCGACGCGGCGATCCCGCTGCTGGAGCGGGGCCTCGCTGCCGGAGCCGGCGACCCCGCCGTGCTGGCACGCACCCTGATGAACCGGGCGCTGGCGCACCTGGCCGCCGGCCGGCCCGCCCCGGCGCGGCGCGACCTGCAGCGGTGCATCGCCCAGGCAGTCGACGGGGTGCCGCCGATCGTGCCGGCCAAGGCGCGGCACAATCTCGGCGATCTCGCCCAGCTCGTCGGCGACGTGCCCGGCGCGCTGCGGCACTACGAGCTGGCCGGCGACGCGTACGCCGCGCTCGCGCCCGGCATGCTGCCACGGCTGCGGCTGGACCAGGGGCGCGCGCTGCTCGCCGCCGGGCTCGCCGACGAGGCCGCGCGGCACCTGGACGAGGCGATGGATTCCTTGCGGGACAAGCGAATCGGGCAGGATCTCGCCGAGGCGGAGGTGTCCCGTGCGGCGGCCGCGATCCTCGCCGGCGACCTGGCCGGCGCGGTGCGACTGGCCGGGTCGGCGCGCCAGCGGTTCCTGCGCAGGGGCAATCTCGCGTGGGCCGAGGTGGCCGCGCTGACCAGGATGCGCGCCCGCGCGGTGCAGGCGCTCACCGGCCAGGCGGCCGGCCGGCGCGTCGGGCCGGAGCCGGCGCGCGAGCTGGCCGACCGGCTGTCCGCGCTCGGGCTCGTCGACGAGGCGCTGCTGGCCAGGATGATGGCCGTGCGGCTGGCACTGCGGCGCGGCTCGGCCACCGCCGCCGAGGAACTGCTCGCCGACGTCCGGCCGCCCCGCCGCACCGCGCCGATGGACCACCAGATGCTCTACCGGCTGTGCCACGCCGAGCTGGCCGTGGCGCACGGAGAGACCCGGAAAGCCTTGGCACAGGCCAGAACCGGGCTCGCCGAACTGGAGCGCGTACGGGACCGTATGGGCGGTCTGGACCTTGTCTGCGGCACCGCCGTGCACGGGCGGGCGCTCGGCCGGCTGGCCGTCGGGATCGTGCTGGAGGGTGCGCGCGGGGCGGCCGACGCGCGCCGGCTGCTCGCCTGGCAGGAGCGCACCCGCGCGCAGGTCTACCGCTACGAGCCGCTGCCGGTGATCGACGATCCGCTGCTCGCCGACCGGGTCGCCGAGGTGCGCACGCTGCTGCGCGCGATCCAGGTGGCGCGCCTGGAGGGCCGGTCCTCCGCCGCGCTGGAACGCCGCTGCGAGACGCTGCAGCGCGAGGTCAGCCGGCTCGGCTGGCGCACCAGCCGATGGGGCCGGCCGCGTCCGATGCGCTCGCCCGAGGAGATCGCCGACGCACTCGGCGACCGCACGCTGGTCAGCTTTTCCGGGCCGGGCAAGGAACTCGCCGCCGTGGTCGTCCACAGTGGACGGACAAGCCTGGTGCGACTGGGCGCGGTCGCCGACGCGGCGGAGATCGCCAGGCAGTTGCACGCCGACCTGGACGTGCTGGCGCCCGACCACCTGCCGGCGCGGCTGGCGGCGAGCGTGCAGGCGTCCGCGCGCAAGCGGGCCGAGACGCTGGACGAGCTGCTGTTCCGGCCGCTCGCCGGTGCGCTGGGCGGCGGCGAGCTGGTGCTGGTGCCGCACGGGCCGCTGTACCCGGTGCCGTGGGCGGCGCTGCCGTCGCTGCGCGGCCGGCCGGTGTCGGTCGCGCCGTCGGCGAGCACCTGGACCGACGCCGCGTCCCGCCATCGCGCGTCGGACGGCCCGACGGTCCTGGTCACCGGGCCGCACCTGCCCGAGTCGTCGGACCTGCGCTCGATCTACCCGGATGCCGTGGTACTCAAGGAGAACCGGGCCGCGGCCGGTGCGGTGCTGGCCGCGATGGACGGTGCGCGGCTGGTGCACGTGGACGCGCACGGCACGCACGTGCGGGCCAACGCGATGTTCTCCCGGCTCGAACTCGCCGACGGACCGCTGCTCGCGCACGAGACGTCCCATGTGGACAGTCCGCCCGAGCACGTGGTGCTCGCCGCGTGCGAACTGGCGCTCGCGCACATCCGGCCGGGCGACGAGGCGCTCGGGTTCGCCGGCGCGCTGCTGGTCGGCGGGTCGCGCACGGTCGTCGCCGCGGTGACCAGGGTGGGCCATCGCGCGGCCGCGGCCACCATGTACGACTACCACCGCCGCCTCGCCGCCGGCGCCACCCCGGCCGCCGCACTCGCCGCCGCAGTCGCCGTGGATCCGCTGCGCCGCCCGTTCATCTGCCTCGGCGCCGGCTGACCCACGCCGCTGGTGTCCGAAACTGAGCGATCGCTCCGTTCATGTTCTGCGTACTTTAGCCCGCTAAAGTCCGGCGCTCCGCGTGAACTCGCAGGTCAGGGAGGTCCTTCGGTCGGACTGGCCATCCCAGCCGGCGGGAATCATGATTACCTACTGGCGGGTTCGCCGTTGAACACGGTGGGAGCCACAACGGCGGGAGGCTGGCGATGAACGTATCGATGGAGCTGTTCGGCCTCAGCAAGTTCTGGACCGACATGATCACCATCCCGCTGTTCAGCGCCATCGCCGGCTACCTCACCAACTGGACCGGCGTGCTGATGCTGTTCAAGCCGCTGAGGTTCCACGGTTTCCGGTTTCCCGGCCTCAAGATCCTCTTTCCGCTGCTGCCCCGCCGCATCCAGGTACTTCCGCTGATCCGCTACGACGGCAAGATCGGCTGGCAGGGAATCGTGCCGTCGCGCGCGGACAAGATGGCCAGCATCGCCGTGGACAAGGGTCTGGGAAAGCTCGGCAGCATCAACGACTTCTACCGCGAGCTGGAGCCGGACAAGATCGCCGACCACCTGGTGGCCACCGCGCAGGGCGAGATCCGCGAGATCGTGGACGCGCTGATGAGCCGCGAGCACCCGCAGCTCTGGCACGACCTGCCGCCGCTGGTCAAGGAGGCGGTGCACGCGCGGGTCCGGCAGCAGTTGCCCGCGATCGTCCGGGAGATCACCGAGAAGATCGGCGAGAACGCCGACCAGTTGATCGACGCGAAGCTGATGGTGATCGGTTACTTCCAGCGGCACCCGGAGCTGCTCAACGAGCTGTTCCTGATCATGGGCCGCAAGGAGCTGAAGTTCATGATCAACTTCGGCTTCTGGTTCGGCCTGCCGATGGGCGTGCTGATCGCGATCGCCGTGCACTACGTGCCGGAATGGTGGGTGATCCTGGTCGGCGCCACGATCGTCGGCTGGATGGTCAACTGGGTCGGCATCACGATGATCTTCGAGCCGATCTTCCCGAAGAAATGGGTGCCGTGGCGGCAGGGCCTGCTGATCAAGCGGCAGCCGGAGATCACTGACGCGTACTCGCAGATGGTGGCCGACCACGTGGTCACACTCAAGAACATCGGCGACGAGCTGCTGTACGGGCCGCGCGCCGATCGCACCAGGCAGATGCTCGAGGACACCATGCGCCCGGCGATCGACAAGTCGGTCGGGCCGGCCCGCGGCGCCGTGCGGGTGGCCGTCGGCACCAGGGAGTACGACCGCATCCGGGACTCGGTCGCGATGGAGAGCATGACGTTCATGGACGTGCTCAACGACGCCGAGTTCGGCCGCCAGCAGTCCCGCAACATCTACCGGTTCGTGCGCAGCCAGATGATCAAGATGGGGCCGGACGACTTCGTCGAGATGCTCAGATCGGCGATCAAGCAGGACGAGTGGTTGTTGTTCGTGCACGGCGGGGTGCTCGGCGTCGGCGTCGGCGCGCTGCACTTGTTGATCTTCGGAGTCTGAGGCATGAGCGACGGCGTGAACGACAAGAAGGACGAGCCCGGCCACACGATGGAGATCGTCGGAGAGGTCGTGCGCGGCACGCCTGGTCTGGTCAAGCTGGCGTTCGGCGCGTGGGTGCGCGGCGCGACCTGGGTCGTGCGGACCACGGTCAACACCAGCACCGACATCGCCCGCGACCTGGCCAACGGCGAGCCGCCGGCGACCGTGATCCGCAAACAGACCTCGGAGCTGCGCACGATCGCGCTGCGGGCACTCGGCATGCGAGAGGACAACGGCGACCAGCCCGCGCCCCGGCCGGCGCCAACGCCTCGGCGCTCGCCCACCGTGGGCCTGGCCGACCAGGGCAAGGAGCTGCTGCGCCGCTCGGCCGACGTGCGGTTCACCGTGGACACGCATCCGGCCTACGCGCGGATCCTCGCCGACCTCACCCCGGACGAGGCGCGCATCCTGCGGTACATCTTCATGAAGGGCCCGCAGCCGTCGATCGACATCCGCACGAACCGCCCGCTGGGCATCGGGTCGGAGCTGATCGGCTCGGGACTGAACATGATCGCCGAGTTCGCCGGGTGCACCTACGTCGACCGCATCCACCCGTACCTGACCAACCTGAACCGGCTCGGGCTCGTCGAGTTCTCCAAGGAGAAGGTGCCGCCGCACCGGTACCAACTCATCGAGGCGCAGCCGAAGACCACGGCGGTGATGAAGCAGGCCGGCCGCGCGCCCAAGATCGTGCACCGGTCGATCCTGCTGTCCCGGTTCGGCGAGGACTTCTGCACGGCGTGTCTGCCCACGGACGGGTACGGCTTCACCAGGCCGGAGGACGCTGACGACGACGGGCAGGCATGATACGCCCGTGGCGGTACCGGAGCGGATAGGACGATTCGTCGTCGAGGAACGCATCGGCGGGGGCGCTTTCGCCTCCGTCTGGCGCGCGCACGACGAGGCACTCGAGTCGGCCGTCGCGATCAAGGTCCTGTCGGAGAACTGGCTCGACTCGATGGACGTGCGCGGCCGGTTCCTCGCCGAGGCGAAGCTGTTGCGGCGCGGCGAGTCCGACCGCGTCGTGCGGGTGCACGACCTCGGCGAGCTGTCCGACGGCCGGCCGTACCTGGTGATGACCTACGCCGACAAGGGCACGCTGGCCGCGCGGGTGAAGGACGCGCCGCTGCCCTGGCGGGAGGGCGTGCAGGTCGCCATGGAGGTGGCGCGGGCGCTGCGCGGATTGCACAACGCCGGCGTGCTGCACCGCGACATCAAGCCGTCCAACATCCTGTTCCGCTCCCGGCCGGACGGGCGCGAGCAACTGCTGCTCGGCGACCTCGGACTCGGCAAGCTGCTCAGCGAGGCGTCGGTGCTCACGCTGGCCGGCGGCACGCCCGCGTACATGGCGCCCGAGCAGGCCCGGCCCGGCGCGCCGGTGAGCGTGCGCACCGATCTGTACGCGGTCGGCGCGATGTTGTACCGGGTGATCACCGGCACGCACCCGCACGAGGCGACCGACTTTCCCGCGATCGCCGACCCGTCCCGGGCGGCGCCCCGTCCGCCGAGCACGCTGGTGCAGGACATCCCGCCGGCACTGGACGCGCTGATCCTGCGCGCGATGGCCAACGAGCCCGAGGATCGTCATTCCAGCGCGGGAGAGCTGGTGTCCGAACTGCGAGCAGTGCTCACTGTTTCGGATACGAGTGCGTCGGCGACCCTGCCGACCAGCGGGCAGGCGGCGACCGACGTGATCGACCACCCGGCGAAGGCGGCCACCCCGCCGCGCGGCACCTCGGTGGACAGCTCCACGATCCGCACGCACCGGCCGCTCCCGCCTCCGCAGACACAGCCACCGCCGTACCACCCGCGGACCCAGTCCAGGCAGCAGTCGCAGCCGCTGCCGCCACCGCGGGTGAGCACGACCCCGCCGAGGTACGCGACGCAGCAGCCGAAGCCGCGCCGGCGGTGGATCCCCGCCGCGGCGATCGTGTCCGTTCTGGTGCTCGGCGGCGGTGCGGCCGGCGTCTACTACCTGACCCGGCCGCCGAACGTCGAGGTGGCCAGCACCGACTCCACCGTGCGGCTGACCGTGCCGAGGGACTGGGCCAAGCAGTCGTCCGGCTCGCAGGGCTGGGACCCGTCGGCACTCGGGCTGACCGACGGCAAGCAACCGGCGCTGGTCGTGGCACCCGAGGTGTCCCGATTCGCCGACACCGGCGCGGCCGACCCCGGCGCGTTCGCCGGCGTACTGCCCGCCGGGACGGCGCTCGATGCCACCGCGTTCGAGGCGAAGGTCGCCAAGGGCGGGTGTGCCCCGTTCACGTCACAGCGGCCGGCCGACACCGTGGCCGCACGCGGCCAGAAGTGCGGGTCCGTTCTGATCACCGATCTGTTGCTGCAGCGGGGCGGGCGATTGGTGTGGCTGCAGCTCAAACAGCTCAACGAGGACTTCGCTCAGGTGCGACAAGTGACCTCTTCTGTTTCCGTCAAGTAACTTCGAATGTCAGATATTGGGAGCACTTGCGCGGTTACTCACCGCGCCGACACGATGCGTTCGTGAGAAATTCGAAGCCGTTCAGCGGCCGCCGATGTAGCGCCTGTCGCTGATTTCTCGTCAACGCTCGGCATCGCCGAATCATCCCTTTATTTCGCATTCTTCCGAGGAGTTTCCATGTCCATCGCACGCCGTATCGCCGTGCCCGCGACCGGGGCGGTACTGACCGCCGCCGCGCTGGTGCTCGCCGCGCCGACCGCCTCGGCGCACCCTGGCCACCCGCACTCGCCCGCTCAGCCGGGCATCCACAAGGGCGACCCGCTGGCCGGGCCGGACTTCTTCGCCAGCCACCTCGATCGCTACCACTGGGGCCGCACGCTGTTCGGCTTCACGCGCGCCGCCGAGGACCCGTACGACTGGCTGGTCTACCACTTCCTGCCGACCAACCTGGAGACCGTGACCCGCACCGTCTCGCCCGGCCAGGCGCCGGCGGTGGAGGGTGACACCTGGGTGGAGACGCCGGCCCGAGAGGCCGGTCCTGACCACGGGCACGGCCCGCCTTCCCATGCGGGACAAGCACTTCGCGCGCCGATCGACCCCACAGCAGGCCTGGAGTACCTGGCCAGGTACGGCGCCAAGCCGGACCCGGCGACGGCGGTTCCCGCACTGCGGGAGGCCGTTCGCCGCACGGTGACGCCGACCGAGGACCGCCCGCCGAACACCGTGGACAAGTGGTCGGACAAGCGTCCGGCGGGTGGCGCCGAGAGCGGCCGGGTGCTGCTGCCGGCCGAGGTCGCCTCGGTTCCGGCCAACGCGTCCAAGACCGTCGGCCGGTTCGTCGGCGGCGTGCTCGACTCGCTGGCCGGCACGTCGCCGAACTCCGGCCCGGTCGGACTGCTGCCGATCGGCGGCCTGCTCCCGTCCGGCCGCTGAACCAACCACACAGAATCCAACAACACAGGGGTCGCGGGCGCCGGACATCGCAGCCGGCGCCCGCGGCTCCGCCGTCAGAATCGGGGTTGAAACAATGGCATTGGTCGACAACGTCACCGGTATCGTCGACCGTCTGCGGGAACGCGGTATCGCCGTGTACCGAATCGCGATCGGAGTGCTGTTCCTCACACACGGCGCCGCCACACTGTTCGGTGTTTTCGGCGGCGCGAAGAGCAATCCCGGGCACGCGGCGGACTTCGCGTCGTGGCCGGACTGGTGGGCCGGTCTCATCCAGTTCGCCGGCGGCATTCTCATCGCACTGGGAATCGGCACGCGGACCGCGGCATTCGTCTCGTCCGGCGCGATGGCGTACGCGTATTTCGCCGTGCACCAGCCGAAGGCGCTGCTCCCGCTGCAGAACGGCGGAACGGGTGCGGCGGTGTTCACCTGGGCGCTGCTCGTGCTGGTGTTCACCGGGCCCGGCGCGTGGGCGCTGAGTGCGGCGCGCGGCAGGGCGCGCACCACCGAGCAGTCGCCGCTTGGCCAGCCGCAACCCCACACCGGCGCTGGCTGATCCGCCTTACCAAGCGGGATCGAGCCCGCTCAATCCCTAGCCGGCGTGCGGATCGCAGGCGGCCGAGCCGACGTAGATGTCGCCGCTGGCCGGGCCGCCCTCGGGGAACAGCTTGATGTGCGCCGCGTGCACGACCATGCTGCCGTCCGGCGGCGAGGGCACGGTCAACTCGTTCAGCACCACGTGCGCGGCCGGCGGCTGACCGGAGCCGCCGGGGATCACGACCAGGTGGTTGCTCGGGATGTCCTGTGGCGCGTCGAATCCGCTGACACCTTCGAGGTACATGCTCGAACTGCTGCCGGCCGGCCGGGTCCAGCAGCTCACGCCGTACCCGCTGATCTTGATGGTCGGCCCGCCGAACTGCCGCAGCACCGTGGTCTCGAACCGCTTGCCGTCCGCGGCGCCCTTGGACATGCCCTCGGCGTCCCGGCCGCAGGTGGTGGTGCCCCGGCCGTACTTCGTGGTGGTGCCCACGGTGACGCCGGCGCTCTGGCCGGACGAGACGTCGGTGTCGGTGCCGCAGCGGGCGATCGGCCCCTGCTCGACGGTCGACCCGGTCACGATCGTGGCGCTGCCCAACCAGGCCGCGCCGACCGTCACCTCGTCGGCCTGCGCGGTCGCCGGCAGCCCGACCAACCCGACGCACGCCGCTGTGGTGATCGCGATCCGCCTGAATTCGAACATGGAACTGCCCTCCGTCGCACCGACTCCCACTCGTCTATCGGCGCGGCGCGGCGCGGCGTTGGCGGTCGCGCGCCCGGTTCACTCGGAAGTGTCGTCGTAGCGCAGCAGGGAGAAGACGTCGTGCCCGGCGAGCTTGTCCCGCCCGTGCAGGAAGTCCAGCTCGATGACGAACCCGAGGCCGATCACCTCGCCGCCGAGCGCGGTGACCAGCTCGACCGTGGCGGCGGCGGTGCCGCCGGTGGCGAGCAGGTCGTCCACGATGATCACCCGCTGGCCGGGCCGCACCGCGTCGGTGTGGATCTCCAGCCGGTTGTTGCCGTACTCCAGCTCGTAGTCGGCGGCGATCGTCTCGGCCGGCAGCTTGCCCGGCTTGCGCACCGGGACGAAGCCGGCGCCCAGCCGGTAGGCCAGCGCCGGCCCGAAAATGAAGCCGCGCGCCTCGATGCCGAGCACGAGATCGGCATTGTGGTCGACGTACTGCTCGGCCAGCGCGTCCACCAGCGTGGCGAAACCCTTGCGGTCCTTGAGCAGCGTCGTGACGTCGTAGAACAGGATCCCGGGGACGGGGAAATCCGGCACCGAGCGGACCAGCGCCTTCAGGTGATCGATGTCGGTCACCGGTCCCACCCTGCCAGACGCCTACCGCTCGAACCGGGCGAGTTCCAAATGGGCCCAACGCCGTCCGAAGGCGATCAGGGTCTCGGGACTCCACGGCCCGCGAATGGGAACCGCGTGCCACAGCGCCATGTTCCTGTCCAGCCGCCCGTGTCCGATCTCCAAGGTTGGCATATTCCGGCCCCATCGGAACACGAAGAACGCATGCATGTAGCACAGGGTTTCGCGTCCATTCGCCGCGACCAGGCGTGGTCCCTCGCTCTCCAAAGGAGCCCGATACACGTCGACCTTCTTACCGCCGGAGAGATACACCGTTTCGCGATACACATGGGGCGGCAGAATCCAGTCCCGCATCATCACTCCACGATGGTCACCGTGCCGGAATGATTGCACTTGTCGCAGCCGTTGCCGCCGCATTCACCACACGCCACTGTAATGTCGTCCATGCGTCTGACCATAAGAGTGACCCGGGTCGCCTTCCATGCGAATTCACGAACTTGCATTTATCGCATTCAGCCGCGCATAGAATTCTTGTTTCACTCGGTGGTGGGACACCGTATGCAGGAACGTGCATCGCGCTTGCCCGCTCAATGCCGACCGCCGTACTGTCACATCAGGTAGCCGTTCAGGTGCGGGGAGGAACCATGAGGCTCGACCAGATCGCTGGCCAGGACTGCGGCAAGAAGGACTGTCCTGCCGTGTTCGTCACCGATCGAGACACGATCGCCGTCCAGGGAAACACTCTGGACCGAGCGACACCAGCGAACGAGGCCGTCGTCGAGATTCCCACCGCCGTACTCAAGGAGGCCGTGCGTGCGCTTGGCTGGTGAAGGCTGGGAGGCCTTCTTTCAGACGTTCGAGCGGGAGGCATTTCGTCTCGAAACGCTCCCGGTGTACAGAGTCGAGGGAGAAAGAGAGGAATTCGAGGCCTTTCTTGCCACGGGAAGGCAGGACGTGCCAGCGGATGACTCTTGGTTGGAAGACATCCGTCACTACCGTGCGACCGATCGCTGGATCGGTCGCGTTCACGTGATCACACGACCGCTGACCGACTACCTGCGTTTTGAGTTCGACTTCTACCAGCACAGCGCACGCGCAGGCGAAGAGGTTCGAATTCTCGACCTCACCGAACAACCGAACCCAGGCCTTCCAGTGCAGGATTTCTGGATGTTCGATGAATCCAAGATCGTCCGCATGGACTACGCGGAGGACGGCACTCAACTGGGCAGAGAACTGCTGGAGGACATCGATCCGGCACCGTATGTCGAGTGGAAGCGCATCGCATTGGAGCGCTCCGAGCCCTTTCTGGAGTACTACGCCAGAATGCATGAGTGAGCTTGGACCCAGACCGAGCAGGTCAAGATCGGAACAACCTTGCGGCTGCCTTGCGCAAGCTGCGCAAGGCGGCCGGTTTGACCGGTGGGCAACTGGCACAGCGCTGCCACATGTCGCAGTCCCAGATCAGCAGGTTCGAGACAGGTCAGCTGCTCCCCGGAGCGGACGACGTCGACCGCATCCTTCATGCGCTCGACGTGGACGATCTCATGCATACCGAACTCGTGGCGCTGGCGAAGGTCGCGAACATCGAGTTCCAGAACGTGCGTGCCGACCTCCGTCGCGGACTGCACCACACCCAACGCGATCTTGCCGGTCTCGAAGCCAGCGCGACGCACATGCGACATTTCCTGCCCTCGCTCGTGACAGGTCTCCTCCAGGTCCCGGAGTACATCCGAGCAGGCCTGAACACACCTGTCGCCGGCGAAACGTCCGATACGACAAGAGCAACGGCGATCAAGCTGGATCGGCAAGCGGTCCTGCACGACACAACCAAGCGGTTCGATTTCCTGCTCACCGAACAGGCGCTGCGCTGGAGGTTCTGTGAGCCGTCGGTCATGGCTACTCAGATGGATCGTCTGATCTCCGTGTCGCGCTTGCCCAGCGTCGCCATCGGCGCGCTCCCACTCTCGATCGGCTGCGCCGAAGGACCGATGTCCACGTTCGTGCTCTACGACGCGCGTCTCGCGACGGTGGAACTCCACGCCGGATCGGTCGTGCTGCGGGATCCGAAGGAGATCGAGTACTACCGGAAGTTGTTCGACTATTTCGCCGAGCGGGCGTTGTGGGGTGCGGACGCGCGCGGGTTCATCGGGGAGGTCGGTGAGTCGTTTCGGCGGGCGTGACGCACACGAAAGGGGCGGCCCCTCGCGGGACCGCCCCTTCGTCTGTGTTTCAGCGAGCGTGGATCAGAAGTCCATGCCGCCCATGCCGCCGGTCGGGTCGGCCGGAGCCGCGCCCGCCTTCTCCGGCTTGTCGGCCACGACCGCCTCGGTGGTGAGGAACAGGGCCGCGATCGACGCCGCGTTCTGCAGCGCGGACCGGGTCACCTTGGCCGGGTCGATGATGCCCGCGGCCACGAGGTCGCGGTACTCACCGGTGGCCGCGTCGAGGCCCTCGCCCAGCTTGAGGGTCTTGACCTTCTCCACCACGACGCCGCCTTCGAGGCCGGCGTTGATGGCGATCTGCTTGAGCGGAGCCTCCACCGCGACCTTCACGATGTTGGCACCGGTCGCCTCGTCACCCTCGAGCTGCAGACCGGCGAACGCCACCTCGGCAGCCTGCAGCAGGGACACGCCGCCACCAGCGACGATGCCCTCCTCCACGGCAGCCTTGGCGTTGCGCACCGCGTCCTCGATGCGGTGCTTGCGCTCCTTCAGCTCGACCTCGGTGGCGGCACCGGCCTTGATCACGGCCACGCCGCCGGCGAGCTTCGCCAGCCGCTCCTGCAGCTTCTCGCGGTCGTAGTCGGAGTCGCTCTGCTCGATCTCGGCGCGGATCTGGTTGACCCGCCCCTGGATCTGCTCGGCGTCGCCGGCACCCTCGACGATGGTCGTCTCGTCCCGGGTCACCACGACCTTGCGGGCCTTGCCGAGCATCGAGATGTCGGCGTTGTCCAGCTTGAGGCCGACGTCCTCGCTGATGACCTGACCACCGGTGAGGATGGCCATGTCCTGCAGCATCGCCTTGCGGCGGTCACCGAAGCCGGGCGCCTTCACGGCGACCGACTTGAAGGTGCCGCGGATCTTGTTCAGCACCAGGGTGGCGAGCGCCTCGCCCTCCACGTCCTCGGCGATGATCAGCAGCGGCTTGCCGGCCTGCATGACCTTCTCCAGCAGCGGGAGCAGGTCCTTGACGTTGGAGACCTTCGAGCCGTACATGAGCACGTACGGGTCCTCGAGGACGGCCTCCTGGCGGTCCTGGTCGGTCACGAAGTAACCGGCGAGGAAGCCCTTGTCGAAGCGCATGCCCTCGGTGAGCTCCAGCTCGAGGCCGAGCGCGTTGCTCTCCTCGACCGTGATCACGCCTTCCTTGCCGACCTTGTCCAGCGCCTCGGCGATGAGGTTGCCGATCGTGGTGTCAGCGGCGGAAATCGAGGCGGTAGCAGCGATCTGCTCCTTGGTCTCGATCTCCTTGGCGATCTTGTGGAGCTGCTCGGTGACAGCCTCGACGGCCTGCTCGATGCCGCGCTTCAGCGCGACCGGGTCGGCCCCGGCGGCGACGTTGCGCAGGCCCTCCCGGACCAGCGCCTGAGCCAGCACGGTCGCGGTGGTGGTGCCGTCACCCGCGACGTCGTCGGTCTTCTTGGCGACCTCTTTGACGAGCTCGGCCCCGATCTTCTCCCACGGGTCCTCGAGCTCGATCTCCTTGGCGATGGAGACACCATCGTTGGTGATCGTCGGCGCGCCCCACTTCTTTTCGAGCACGACGTTGCGGCCCCGGGGGCCGAGTGTCACCTTGACGGCGTCTGCGAGGGTGTTCAGCCCGCGCTCGAGCCCGCGGCGGGCGTCCTCCTCGAACGCGATCAACTTGGCCATTGCGGTGTGGTCCTCCGTTGGGATGGATGCACGTAGCTGGCCAGGCTCGGTGCCCGCGACGGACGACCGGCGGACCGGTCTCACCGTCCCGACCTCTATTGCTGGCACTCAGGTACTCCGAGTGCTAGTCCCGTGTTTAGCACTCTCGCCCACCGAGTGCAAGACGCGCAGGTCAGGTGGCTGGTCGAACGGACGGCACGGGCATGCTCGGCGCGTTCGGCACCAACTTCGTACTGGTCGGACCGACCGGAACCTCGGGCGCCTTCGTCGTCGGACCGCCACCGCCGCCGCCACCGGAGTCACCGCTGGTGAAGAACACGATCATGGCGACGATCGCTGCCACCGCGACCACTCCGACCAGCACCGGCGCCAGCCACCGGTTGCTCCGCTCCTCCTTGCCGAACGCGGTCGAACCGGCCGGCACCGGCGGGCGCAGCCGCACCGGGTCCGACGAGGTGGTCGGCCGCGACGGCGGGAAGGAGTTGGTGCCCGTCGTGGTCACCGGCGACGGGCCGGGCTGCTGGACCGCGCCGCGCTTGAGCGGCACCGAGGCCGGCGACGGCAACTGGGTCAGCGTGCGGCGCGCGGCGGCGATCAGCTCGCGGCAGTTCGAGTACCGGTCGTTGGGGTCCTTGGCCATGCCCTTGCGGACCACCTCGTTGAACGAGGACGGCAGGTTCACCACCGAGGACACGCCCGGCACCTCGGATTTCAGGTGGCCCTGGATCACCTCGGGCACCTGGCCGGAGAACGGCGGCCGGCCGGTCAGGCAGGCGAACAGCACGCAGGCCAGCGAGTACTCGTCGGTGCGCCCGTCGACCGGCTCGCCGCGCAGGTGCTCGGGTGCGGCGTAGGTGGGCGAGCCGAGGAAGTCGCCGCCGCGCGTGCGGTGGCCCGTCGCGCCGCGCCTGGTCAGCCCGAAGTCGGCCAGGTACACGTGCTCGGTGTCGGACTCCCTGCTGGTCACCAACACGTTGGCGGGCTTGACGTCCAGGTGCACGAGGCCGCGCTCGTTCAGCGTGTCCAGCGCCTCGGCGACCTGGGACAGCAGCGCGACCGTGCGGGCCGGCGAGATCGGGCCCTTGGAGACCAGACTCGCCAGGTCGGAGCCGTCGACCAGGCGCATCGCGATGAACAGCAGCCCGTCGACCTCGCCGAAGTCGTACAGCGGCACGACGTTCTTGTGGTCGATGGCCGAGGTGTTGCGCGCTTCGTCGACGAACCGCTCGCGGAACTCCGCGTCCTCGCCGAGGTGCTCGCCGATGACCTTGAGCGCGACCTTTCTGCCCAGCCGGATGTCGGTCGCGCGGTACATCACGCTCATGCCACCGCGTCCCAGCACACCGTCGATGCGGTAGTGGCCCAGGCGACGCCCGGTGAGGTCCTCCGGCACGGAGCGCAGCCTAACGTCCGGCCGCGCACGCGCGCGGGCGGTTCCGATTGTCCGGTCCGGCGAACCTCGTCACAACCGTCGAACACCTGCCCGACCTCACCCACAAGGCCTGCTTGGCCGCACCGATCGAAAGCCACGCCGAGGTCGCGATTCATTGTCGAGGGCGACCGCCCACGAAACCCGGCCACCCACCTCGCGGCACTCAGCCACCCAAGCAAAAGGACCACAGGCCGTCGGCGAAGCCGACTCGGCGACCTTGCCTGAGCTAAAAATTACGGGTCTGAATGAGCAACTGCCCAGGTCCGGCGAAGTCCAGCAGCAGTCCCTCGCCGGTGCGCACGGACTGCGCGCTGGTCTGGTCCACCGCGCGCAGCCGGCACTGGATCGCGTCGTGATAGGCCAGCAGGTACTCCGGCGCGACCGTGACGAACTCGCCCGCCTCGAGCATCACCAGGTCCAGCGCACCGCCGCAGGCCAGCACGACCGCACCGTGTCCGGTGAGGTGCTCGACGAAACCGCCCTCGCTGCCGAACAGCGCGTGCAGCCCCGGCCACTGCGGATCCGGGCGCACCGAGCTGGCCATGGCCAGCGCCGACCCGCGCGCGACACACCAGCCGCTGGTGCCGTCCATCTCGATGGTGTGCACGTCGCCGGCCTTGCCGGGGGCCAGGTCGATCCAGCCGCCCTCGGCCGGCGCGGTGAACACCGCCTCGTACGTGCCGCGCGCCCGCTTGCCGCCCCGGCCACCGGTGTTGATCACGACGCCGAAGCTGGTGGCCATCATCGCCCCGTAGTCGGCGCGCACCGCCTCGTCCGGCGCCAACATCAGCCTGGCCACGCCGAACGCTGGCGTGTGCCGGGTTCGAACCTGCACGGCGCTCCTCCCCGTCCTGCCCCGCCGACGCACTCGGGCGCCCAGAAGTGTGGCACGCGCGCGCACTGTGACTGTTCTGGGCGCGATGTTCCAGGCAGGATGCCCTCCGTGCCAGAACACGCCTCCAGCAAGCGCACCGTCGACGACCACCGCGCCGCGGTCACCGAGCTGATCGGCTCGCTGCCGGTCGTGCGACAACCGCTGGCCGACTGCCTCGGGCTGGTGCTCGCCGAGGACGTCGCGGCCACCGTGTCGCTGCCGCCGTTCGACAACTCCGCGATGGACGGGTACGCCGTGCGGTCGGTCGACGTGGCCGGTGCGAGCGTCGAGTCGCCGGTCAGACTGCCGGTCGCCGACGACATTCCGGCCGGGCGCACCGAGGTCGAGCCGCTGCAACCGGGCACCGTGCACCGGATCATGACCGGCGCGCCGCTGCCGCCCGGCGCGGACAGCATCATCAAGGTGGAGCTGACCGACGGCGGCACCGAGCGCGTGCTGATCAGCGGCGACGCGGCACCCGGCACGCACCTGCGGCGCACCGGCGAAGACGTCCGGGAAGGCGCCACCGTACTGACCGCCGGCACCGTGCTCGGCCCGCCGCAACTCGGGCTCGCCGCCGCGGTCGGGCTGGCCGATCTGCCGGTGCGACGGCGGCCGACGGTGCTCGTGCTGTCCACCGGCACGGAGCTGGTCGAGCCCGGGAAACCGTTACGGGGCGGGCAGATCTACGAGTCGAACAGCGTTCTGCTGGCCGCCGCCGTGCGCGAGATCGGTGGCCAGGCGATCGTCCTGCGGTTCGTGCCGGACGACGTCGAGGCGTTCCGCGACACGATCGCCCGGCACATCGGCGACGCCGACCTGCTGATCACCTCCGGCGGGGTGAGCGCGGGCGCGTACGAGGTGGTCAAGGACGCGCTGGACGGGCACGGCGTGGACTTCATGAAGGTGGCCGTGCAGCCCGGCGGTCCGCAGGGACTCGGCCGCTACCTGGACACGCCGACGGTGACACTGCCCGGCAATCCGGTGAGCGCCGCGCTGTCGTTCGAGCTGTTCGTGCGGCCGGCGCTGCTCGGCGCGCTCGGCCATCGGGTGGTGGACCGGCCGCACGCGACCGCGCGGCTCGCCTCGCCGCTGCGCTCGCCGGCCGGCAAGCGGCAGTACCGGCGTGGGCGGCTGGATCGCGGCACGGTCGACGTGGTGCCGGTCGGCGGGCCGGGGTCGCACCTGCTGGCCTCGTTCGCTGCGTCCAACTGCCTGATCGTGCTGGACGAGGACACCACCGAGGTGGCAGCCGGAAAGGACGTCGATCTTCTGCTGCTGGACGGGTAAGCTTCCGCCAGACCAACACACTGACGCGAGTCCCGCGCTCAGACACCCCGAGTCCCGCGCTCACGCAGCATGAGCGCGGGACTCGCCGGTGCGGGGCGCGGGACTCGCGACTACTCGGTGCCATCAGCGCGCTGCGGGAAGCACCGCGCAAGTAGGCTGATCACATGGGACTTCTGGCGTGGATCGTGTTCGGGGCGATCGCCGGATGGGCGGCGAACGTGGTGGTCGGCGGACGCTCGCGGCGGCCGCAGGGGTGCCTGGTGAGCGTGCTGGTCGGAATCGTCGGCGCGGCCCTCGGCGGCTTGTTGTACAAGGCGTTCACCGGGCAGCAGAAGACCTTCGAGTTCGACCTGTCGAGCTTCGGAATCGCCGCACTGGGGGCCGTGGTGCTGCTGGTCCTGCTGCGTCTGGTGCAGTCGGCCGGCCGCCGCGGACCACGCAATCATTCGTAATCGTGCATGCACGAGTAGCCATTGCCTGTGTGCACTGCGTGCACTTAAGCTTGTCAGACGGCCTACCGGCGCGTGCGTTCGTCGGGGGATGCACGCGCCGGTGTGAGGTCCCGTTGGCGTAGCGTGTTGGTCGGAATGCACCGAACTCACGCGACGAGGGACGGATGACCGACGCTCGCGATACCCGGCCCTCCGCTTCCCATGTGATCGAGCTGGCCAAGCAGGTCGTGCCACCGATGCACCCGGCCGGCCGCCCCTTCGTACTCGGCGCGGCGGCCCTGACGCTGCTCGCCCGCAAGATCTTCCGCCCGGCCGGCGTCGTCGGTGCGCTGCTCACCGCGTGGACCGCGTGGTTCTTCCGCGAGCCCAAGCGCGTCGCACCGAGCCGCCCGAACCTCGCCGTGGCACCAGCCGACGGCGCGGTCTCCACGGTCGGCCTTGCCGTTCCGCCGCCGGAGCTCGACCTCGGCGACGAGCCGATGCTCCGGGTGAGCGTGTTCCTGTCGATCTTCGACGTGCACGTGCAACGCGTGCCGGCCGACGCCGACGTGCTGCGCTCGGTGTACCGCCCCGGCAAGTTCCTGTCCGCCGACCTGGACAAGGCCAGCGACGACAACGAGCGCAACACGCTGCTGCTGCGCACCCGCGACGGCCACCGGCTCGTCGTGGTGCAGATCGCCGGCCTGATCGCGCGCCGCATCGTCTGCGACGCGCGCGAGGGTGACAAGGTGAACGCTGGCGACACCTACGGCCTGATCAGGTTCGGCTCGCGGGTCGACTTGTACGTGCCCGCCGGCAGCAGAGTGCTCGTGGAGCCCGGCCAGCGCACGATCGGCGGCGAGACCGTGCTCGCCGAACTCCCGGCTGGGGCGGGTGCCTGACCATGCCGATTCCACCCGCGGGGCCTGGCGTTCGGCTGCTGCCCAACGCGATCACCGTGCTGGCGATGTGCGCGGGCCTGTCGTCCGTGCAGTTCGCGCTGACCGGGAACTACCTCGCCTCGATCGCCGCGATCGCGGTCGCCGCCGTGCTGGACAGCCTGGACGGCCGGATCGCGCGACTGCTCGACGCCACCTCGAAGATGGGCGCCGAGCTGGACTCGCTGTCCGACGCGGTCGCGTTCGGTGTCGCGCCCGCGATGGTGCTCTATGTCTGGCGACTGGACGCGCATCGCATCGGGTGGATCTTCGCGCTGGTGTTCGCGGTGTGCATGATCCTGCGCCTCGCCCGGTTCAACACGCTGATCGATGAGCCGGACCAGCCGCCGTACACCAAGGAGTTCTTCGTCGGCGTGCCCGCGCCGGCCGGCGGGCTGCTCGCCCTGCTGCCGCTGATCATCACGCTCGGCGTGGAGGCCGACGGCTGGTGGAACTCCGAGCCGGTGATCATGATCTGGACGGTCCTCGTGGCCGCGCTGCTGATCAGCCGCATCCCGACACTCTCGGTGAAGACGGTCAGGGTGCCGGCCAAGTTCGTCGCCGCGCTGCTGGTCGGCGTCGGCCTGCTGGCCGCCGCGGTGATCCAGTACCCGATGTCCACCCTCGCCCTCGCGATGGTGATCTACCTGGTGCACATCCCGTACGCGGTGCACCGCAAGCACTGGCTGGCGCACCACCCGGAGGCGTGGGACGTCCCGCCGCGCGAACGCCGGGCGGCGATCCGCCAGGCCCGTGGCGCCAGCCGCCGGCTCGGGCTGCGGCCGCCCCTTCGCCGCAGGGTCGCCGGTGCCGCCATGCGCGCGGTGCGCATGCGCCGGACCGAGGACGATCACGGTTCGCGGCCGATCCTGCCGATCGACGCCGCACCGCCGCGCACCGCCGGCCCAGGCATGCGACGGCGCAACTGGCGCCGCATCGGCCTGCGGCGTGACCAGCAACGCCCACGGTGACCCGCGCACCCCAGTAGTCTCGCGGGCGTGGCACCACAGATCACGTTGACCGTCAGGCTCACTCCGTCCGCAGTGGACACTCGACGCGGCGTCGTCCGCCTGCACCCGGAGGTGTTGGACGCACTGGGGCTGCAGGCCTGGGACGCGGTGCACCTCACCGGCGCGCGGGTGTCGGCGGCGATCGCGGCGGCGGCCGACCGCGGCGGGCCGACCGGCGTGATGACGCTGGACGACGTGACGATGTCCAACCTCGGGGTCACCGAGGGCGCCGAGGTGGTCGTGGCGCCGGCCGATGTCGCGCCGGCCAAGTCGGTCACCGTGGCCGGCTCCCGGCTGGCCACCACGTCGCTGTCGCCGGAGACGCTGCGGCTCGCGCTGATCGGCAAGGTGCTCACCACCGGTGACGCGGTTTCCCTTCTGCCGCAAGACCTTCAGCCGCCACCAGGGGCCGACGTGTCGGCCGCGCGCACCAAGCTGTCCCGCGCGATCGGCATGACCTGGACCAACGAACTGCTCACCGTGACGGCGGTCGAGCCGGCCGGCGCGGTGGCCGTGCATCCGTCCACCGTGGTCGGGTGGCGGGACGGCCCGCGCACCGGTGAGACCGGCACCGAGCTGGTGCCGGCCGGCGGCGGTCAGATGTACGCGACCACGTCGGACACCGACGTACTCGACGCGGAGATCGTCGCAGCACCCGCCGCCCCGGCCTTCTCGCCCGCCGTGCCGATCGCGGATCTCGTTGGGGCGCAAGAGGTCGCGCGCCGGCTGACCGAGTGGTTCGAGCTGGCGTTCCAACGTCCGGAGCTGCTGGAGAAGCTGGGCGCCGCACCCCGGCTTGGTGCGCTGCTGAGCGGTCCGGAGGGCGTCGGCAAGGCCACCCTGATCCGCTCGGTGGCGTCCACTGTGGACGCCGAGGTGATCGAGCTGGTAGCCCCGACGGTGGCCGCGCTGGAGCCGAACGCCGCCGCGTCCCGGGTGAACGACGCGATCGGCAAGGCCGTCGCGCGCGCCCGCGACGGCAAGCCCGCCGTGCTGATGCTCAACGACGTGGACGCGCTGCTGCCGGCCAGCGAGGCGCCGCCGGTGGCGACCGTGGTGCTGGACGCGCTGCGCGCCGCGGTGGCCACGCCGAAGCTCGCGATCGTCGGCACCACCGCGCACCCGGAGGCGGTCGACCCGCGCCTGCGCTCGGTTGACCTGCTGGACCGCGAGCTGGCGCTGCCGCTGCCGGACGGGAAGACGCGCACCGAGTTGCTGCGCGTGCTGCTGCGCGACGTGCCGGTCGAGTCCGATGTGGACTTCGGCGCGATCGCCGAGCGCACGCCCGCGTTCGTGGCCGCCGACCTGGTCGCGCTGCGCCGCGAGGCCGCCGTCCGTGCCGCGCTGCGGACTCGGGACGAGGAGCCGAAGATCACCTCCGAGGACCTGTTCGGCGCGCTGGAGACCGTGCGCCCGACCTCGATGTCCACATCGGACACACTGCAGACCGGCGGGCTGACCCTGGAGGACGTCGGCGACATGGTCGAGGTCCGGCAGTCGCTCACCGAGGCGGTGCTGTGGCCGCTGCAGTACCCGGATTCCTTTGCGCGCCTTGGGGTCGCGCCGCCGCGCGGGGTGCTGCTGTACGGGCCGCCCGGCTGCGGCAAGACGTATCTGGTCCGCGCGCTGGCCGGCTCGGGCAAGCTGAACGTGTTCGCGGTCAAGGGCGCCGAGCTGATGGACAAGTGGGTCGGCGAGTCGGAGCGCGCGGTGCGCGAGCTGTTCCGGCGGGCGGCCGAGGCGTCGCCGTCGATGGTGTTCCTGGACGAGGTGGACGCGCTCGCGCCGCGCCGAGGTCAGTCGTCGGACTCCGGCGTGG
This sequence comes from Herbihabitans rhizosphaerae, assembly GCF_004216555.1. GTDB lineage: Bacteria > Actinomycetota > Actinomycetes > Mycobacteriales > Pseudonocardiaceae > Herbihabitans > Herbihabitans rhizosphaerae. The sequence goes on from NZ_SGWQ01000003.1 coordinate 432,770, forward strand.
CCGACCGTGTGGTGGCCGCGCTGCTGACCGAGTTGGACGGCGTCGAGCCGATGCGCGACGTCGTGGTGCTCGGCGCGACCAACCGTCCCGAGCTGGTCGACCCGGCGCTGCTGCGGCCCGGCCGGCTGGAGCGGGTGGTGTACGTGCCGCCGCCGGACGCCGAGGCACGCGCCGAGATCCTGCGCGCCTCGTCGAAGAACACGCCGTTCGCCGAGGGCGTGGATCTGGCCGTGCTGGCCGAGTCGCTGGACGGTTACTCGGCGGCCGACTGTGCCGCGCTGATCAGGGAGGCCGCGCTCACCGCGATGCGCGAGTCGCTGGACGCCGCCGAGGTCGGACCGTCCCATGTGGACGCAGCGCGGAAGGCCGTCCGCCCCTCACTGGACCCGGCCCAGCTCGCCGCGTTGCAGGCCTTCTCCGAGTCCCGGTGACGCCGTACGCAGGCTGACGTAGGCGGGATACGGTCGTCGGCAGATGACCTTCGCCGGCCGTGCCGCGATCGTGTGGGCATGACCGACAAACGCAGACGAGCGTTGAGCATTCTGGTTGCGGCGGCCGCGTTAGCCGTCGCGTTTCCGAGCGGTTCCTCGGCGGACACCGGCGACGAATCACCGGTCCGGACCGACGGCGGATGGCTGCGCGGCACCGTCACCGAGGACCATCGCAGTTTCCGGGGCATCCCGTACGCGGCGGCACCGGTCGGCGATCTGCGCTGGCGTGCGCCCCACCCGCCGCGGCCCTGGACGGGCGAACGCGATGCCACCGTGCCGGGCGCACCGTGCCCGCAGCTCGGCGAGGACGGCATGATCGGCAGCGAGGACTGTCTCTCGCTGAACGTGACCACGCCCCGCACGGCGTCCGGCCCGCTCCCGGTCCTGGTCTTCGTGCACGGCGGCGGGCTACTGAAGGAACACGGCGCGCTCTACGACCCGCAGCGGATCGTCGCGCACGACGCCGTCGTGGTCACGCTGAACTACCGGCTCGGCGTGCTGGGGTTTCTCCGGCATCCGGCGCTGCGTGACCCGTACGCGGGGAACTTCGGGCTGGCCGACCAGCAGGCCGCGCTGCGCTGGGTGCGGCGCAACATCGCGGCGTTCGGCGGCGATCAGCGCAACGTGACGCTGTGGGGCCAGTCGGGCGGCGGAGTCAGCGTCTGTGCCCAGTTGGCCGCTCCCGCTGCGCGCGGCCTGTTCGACAAGGCGATCGTGCAGAGCGCCTCGTGCGGCAACGATGTGCTCGACCCGCCGACGGCCACCAGCCGCGGGCTCGCCGTCGCCGCGGACACCGGCTGCGCGGAGGCGACCGACGCCGAGCGCTGCCTGCGTGACACACCGGTCGACGCGCTCGTGCGCGAGGCCGACTACGAGCAGACCTTCTCCACGCTGCACCGCCGGGCGGCCGGCAAGCAGTGGCTGCCGGTGGCCGGAACCGCCGCGCTGCCACTGCAACCACTGACCGCGCTGCGCCACGGTCTGGCCGCCGACGTGCCGCTGATCCACGGCGGCACCAAGCACGAGATGCGCTCGCACGTCGCGGCGGTGTACGACCTGCGGGGCACCCCGGTCAGCGCGGCGGAGTACCCGAAGATCGTCGGGGACCTCTTCGGCCGGGACGCGGACCGGGTTCTGGCGACCTATCCGGCCGGCGACCACCCCACGCCGAGCCTGGCCCTGGCGACGCTGCTGACCGATTACGGCGCGATGGTCGGCGCCTGCAACCAACTACCGGCGATCGACGCCGCGGCGCGCCGGTCCCCGGTGTACGCCTACGAGTACGCCCAGCCGTCCGCCTTCCAGATCGGCGACTTCCCGTTGGGCGCGCACCACAGTGCCGACCTGCCGAACTTCCTGGATCGCGGCGCGCCGCCGTCGTTCACTCCGGAGCAGAAGGCGTTCTCGGAGCGGCTGATCGGCCATGTGACCGACTTCGCCAGGACCGGCGCCCCCGGCGCGGAGTGGCCGGCCTACCGACGCGGGACGGCGACCGTGCTGTCCCTGGCGATCGGTCAGACCGGTCCTGTCGATCTGGCGCGCGAGCACCGGTGCGGGTTCTGGCGATCGATCGGCTGACCGTCAGCCGGTGAACCCGTTGCGGCGCAACGGGTTCACCGGCCGGGGTAGTCGTTGGTGACGATCACGATCACGCCGGGACGGGCGCTGACGATGCCGTCGAACCTCGGCTCGGCACGAATCCCGAACTCGGCGGCCAGCACCCGCGCGGCCGCTTCCTCGGAGGTGCCCGGCCGGAAGTAGACCGTCGTCGTGGGCACCTTTCCCTGGTGGTTGCCGACCTCGCCGATGGTCCAGCCCCGGTTGCGGAAGTCGTCGGCGGCTTCGTTGGCCAGGTTGGGGATCATGCTGTTGTTGTAGACCCGCAGCGGGTGCGACGCCTTGACGTCGTTCTGCCCCTTGGGTTCGCCCGGCTCGGGCGGCGGCGCGACCGGCGGAGGTGGCGACGGCTCCTGCCCCGGCGGCATCGGCAACGTGGTCATCGGTGGCGCGGTGGTGGTCGCCGGCGGCGGAACGGGCACCGGCATGCTCGCCGACGTGGTCGACGACTGGGTCGTGGACGGCGGCTGCTGACTGGTCGGCGTGGCGGTCACCGTCGGCGCGGCGCCGTTCTCACCGTCGGCGTCGTCACCACCCACCAGCGTCACGATCCCGATCACCAGCGCGAGCCCGGCAGCACCCAGCAGCGCCACCCCGACGACCTTGCCCGATCGCCCGGCCCCGGAAGGTTCGAAGGAACTCATGTCAGCTCGAAACCCAGTCGGCGTGCTGCCCTGGTGCGCGCGCGGCCGGCGCGCACCCGGCGAAGCCGTTTGACCAGCATCGGGTCGGCGGCCATCGCCTCACGTTTCTCGATGAGCTGGTTCAGCAGTTGGTAGTAGCGCGTCGACGACATGTCGAACAGCTCGCGAATCGCGCGTTCCTTGGCGCCGGCGTACTTCCACCACTGCCGCTCGAAAGCCAGCATCGCGTGATCGCGACTGGTCAGGCCGTCGCCGGCTTTCGCCACCGGTGTCGACACGCGTTCGGGGACCCGTTCCGGGACTCGCTCGGGTTGCGCGACCCTCAGCTGTGCGGCGTCCATCCGGCTCCTCGCCCCGCGGTTCGTATCCCTTGCGCGTGGAATCACACCGTTGTGATTCGTGGCCGCCATTACATCACGCCACCGCTTTCGGTGATCGCTCCGCCGCCGGCATGTCGAGCATTCTGGCGGTGCCGTCCGACAGTTCCGGGCCAGCCGGATAACGTCGCGCCATGACCGTTCACCGGATCCGGATCGCCGGCGATCCCGTGCTGCACAATCCGACCCGCGAGGTGGAGACCTTCGACGACGAACTACGCCGGCTCGTGGACGACATGTTCGAGACGAACACGGCGGCCAACGGCGCTGGTCTCGCCGCCAACCAGATCGGCATCGACCTCCGCGTCTTCATCTACGACTGCCCCGACGACGAGGGCGTCCGGCATCGCGGTTACGTGGTGAATCCGAAGCTGGAGACCTCCGAGCGGCCGGAGACCATGCCGGACCCGGACGACGACTTCGAGGGGTGCCTCTCCGTTCCCGGCGAGTCCTTCCCGACCGGGCGCGCGGACTGGGCGAAGGTCATCGGCGTCGACGTGGAGGGCGCGCCGGTCGAGGTCGAGGGCACCGGGTTCTTCGCGCGCTGCCTGCAGCACGAGGCCGATCACCTCGACGGGTTCCTCTATCTGAACCGTCTGGTGGGCCGGTACGCCAAGGAGTCCAAGCGCATGCTCAAGCGCAACGGCTGGGGCGTGCCGGGCCTGTCCTGGGATCCGGCCACCGAGCCCGATCCGTTCGCCTGATTCGCGAGTCCCGCGTCCTGCACCGGTGAGTCCCGCGCTCTGCACCGCACGAACGCGGGACTCACCGATGCCCAGCGCGGGACTCGCGCGTTTGCGTTCGCCGTCGGTGAACTGCTGGCGGGGAACACCGGAGCGCGGCGCACACTTGAAGAAGGTGTAACGCTGTAATTCGGATTTCGAAGGCGGTGGTGGAGATGATCGACCGCCAGGAGCGCGACGCCCGGGTGGACCAGGCCGCACTCGACGCGTACTCCCGCACGGTGAGCTCGGTCGCCGCGTCGGTCACCCCGCACGTCGCCAGCGTGAACCTGCGGCGCGGCGGCGGCTCGGCCGTGGTGTTCACCGACGATGGGCACATGCTGACCAACGCGCACGTGGTCGGCTCGTCCCGCGGTGGCCTGGCCGTGTTCTCCGACGGCAGCGAGGCGGAGTTCGGCGTGGTCGGCGTGGACCCGCTGTCCGACCTCGCGGTGCTCCGCGCGATCGAGCCGGCGCCGTCGGCGGTCCCGCTCGGCGACGCCGATCAGCTCGTGGTCGGGCAGTTGGTGATCGCGGTCGGCAGCCCGCACGGCCTGGCCGGCTCGGTGACGGCCGGCGTGGTGAGCGCGCTCGGCCGGTCGCTGCCGGCACGCCAGGGCAGGGCGGGCCGGGTGATCGAGGACGTGATCCAGACCGATGCCGCGCTCAACCCGGGCAACTCCGGCGGCGCGCTGGCCGACTCGGCGGGACGCGTGATCGGGATCAACACCGCGGTCGCCGGGTTCGGGCTGGGGCTCGCCGTGCCGATCAACGACACCACTCGCCGGATCGTCGACACGCTGCTGGTCGAGGGACGGGTGCGGCGGGCCTACCTCGGCGTGGTCGGGGTGCCCGCGCCGCTGCCGGACGACGTGGCCGAGCGGACCGGCCAGCGCGCCGGTCTGCGGGTGGTCGAGGTGGTGCAGGGCGGTCCCGCGCACCAGGCCGGTCTGCGTCCGGGTGATCTCGTGCTGACCGTGGCGCGCGAGCAGATCTCCGACGCGCAGGGCATCCAGCGGCAGTTGTTCGCCGAGGTCATCGGTACCGACCTGGCGGTGACCGTGTTGCGCAACGGCGCGATGGTGGACGTGTACGCGAAACCCGTCGAGCTGACGGGCTAGGAGTGCGCTGAACAAGGCCCGCGAGGTGGTGGCCCACCTCCACGTTTGGGCCGTCTGTGCATCACCCTCACGTTCCCCGCGCCCTGATGATCTTGGTTGACCTGGGCTTTCTCCGTGGCTGAGGGACTTTAGCGGGCTAAAGTACGCAAAACATGAACGGAGCGATCGCTAAGTTTCAGACAGCACGACGTTGTTCAGCCGCCTAGTTCGCGTTGCGGCGGATGCGGCCGGCTAGCGGACGCTCCAGCTCCAGGTTGCGCTCGAAACCGCCGGGCACGTTGGTCGACACGTAGACCGGCGGCTCCTCTCCGGCGGCCTCGAATCGCGCCACCGTCTCCGCGACCACCATCTGCACCAGCAGCGCCGCGCTCATCGAGGACACCGCGCAGGCGGTCGTGCCGTCGGGCAGAGCGAGCAGCGCGTCGCCGTAGGGCGCGCCGTTGTCCAGCGTCACGTCGGCGAAGTCACCGAGCCGCTTGCCCGACTCGTGCTTCGGCTCGATCCGGCCGGAGTACTCGACCGATGTGATGGCGATCAGCTTGTGCCCCAACGATTTCACCAGGCTCGCCATCTCCACGACGCCGGCGTTCACCCCGGAGTTGGACACGATCACGAACAGGTCCTGCGGGCGGGGCGCGGCCAGGTCGTAGATCCGCCGCGCCACCTCCGGCCGGCGCTCCAGCAGCGGATCGGCGATCGTGTCCGGGTCGGCGCCGCCGTAGAGAACCGGGTCGATCAGCGACAGCCGATTGGTCGGGATCAGTCCGCCCGCGCGCCCGGCCACCTCCAACGCGGTGGCCTGCGAATGCCCGGTGCCGAAGGACTGCACCACACCGTCGGCACGCAGGCACGCGGCGATCAGATCGGCCGCGGCGGCCACCCGCGGACCCTCGCTCGCCGCGACCCGGTTGAGCACGTCCAACGCCGCGGCCGCGCACTGTTGACCGGAGATCGTCACTCGCCGCCGACCGATCCGGACGAGCTGATCGTGCCGGTGCCGGTGCCGCCACCGGAGCTGCGGGTGAGCGGCCTGCCGTCGACCGTGGCGACCATCGTGAGATTGCCCTTCGCCGTCTTCGCCACGATCCGCCAGGTCTGCTTGCCCTTGCCGGACGGCAGGGTGAGCACCTTGCGCCACGGCAGGACCACGGCCTTCTCCTCGGTGACCTGGCCGTTGACGTCGGAGGTGATCGACTCGACGGCCGCGTTACCGGTCGCCTCGATCACCACGGTGTGCGGCGGCTCGGCCGGCGGTGGCGGCGGAGTGTCCACAGTGGACGATCCGGCGGGCGCGCCCGGCGGCGGGGGCACCGGCGGGCCGGGTTCGGCGTCTCCGCCGCATCCGCTGAGCAGGGCGAGCAGGGCAGCGGCCGCCGCGATGGTGGCCGTCGTGCGTGCGGTCATGGCGGTGACGGTAGCGGGCAGTCCCGGGTGTGGTCCCGAAAACCCGTGGCCGGACGGGTGGGGCGAGTCGCAGAATGGCCCGATGACCGTCGACCTCGCCGCTTTCCTGCTCGCGTCGCTGCTGCTGGCGATGTTCCCCGGACCGGGAACCGCCGTACTGATGCGACAGTCGATCCGCGGTGGGCGAAAGGCGGCCTTCGCCACCGTGGCGGGGCTCGAAGCGGGTGTGCTCTTCTGGGCGGTCGCCGCCGCGCTCGGGCTGTCCGTACTGCTGTTCGCCTCCGAGATCGCCTACCAGACGCTGCGCGTGATCGGCGTGGTCGTGCTGCTCTGGTTCGGGATCAAGGCGCTGCGCTCGGCCCGCACGGTCGGCGAACTGGAGGTCGACAACACCGGTGTCAGCGTGCGCGCCGGCTTCACCTCGGGCCTGCTGGTGAACCTGGCCAACCCGAAGCTCGCGGTCTTCGCGATCTCGTTCCTGCCGCAGTTCGTGCCGGCCGGCAGCGGTCGGGGTGCCCTGGTCGCGCTGGCCGTGCTGTGGGTCGTGATGGACACCGTCTGGTACCTGGCCATCACCTTGCTGCTGGCCCGGATCGCCGGCTGGCTGCGCCGCGCGAACGTGCGCAAGCGGCTCGAGCAGGTGACCGGCGTGGTGCTGATCGGCCTCGGCGTGCGCCTCGCCGCCCAGGTCAGCCGCTGACCACCCGCCGTTTGCTGGTCTTCAAGACCAGCAAACCCCCCGGTTTGTAGGTCTTGAAGACCAGCAAACCCAGCGCGGGGGTGTCCGCAACGACCGCGAACCCGCACGGGTACCGATGAGTACCACTTGGCAGGTGTGCGGGTCGGTTGTTACGTTCGGGAGGACAACTTCACCAACGGGAGCTCGCGCCGAAGCGGGCTGAGAGGGCGGCTGGTGTCCATTTGTGGACCCGGTGCCGCCGACCGGACGAACCTGACCGGGTAATGCCGGCGTAGGGAGGAATTCAGCGTGACCGCGCTTGACGACCGTTCCGTTCGCCCCACTGTCACCACCGGGCCGATCTCCGGTTCTTCGAAGGAATACAAGGAAATCCACGGCGTCAGGGTGCCCTTTCGACGGGTGCACCTGACCAATGGCGAGCACGTCGACCTGTACGACACCTCCGGCCCGTACACCGACGACACCGCGCACATCGATGTCCACAGTGGACTGTCACCGTTGCGCGCCGACTGGATCGCCGAACGCGAACCGGTGAACGGTGCCGTCACCCAACTGGCCTATGCGAAGGCCGGCATCGTCACCAAGGAGATGGCCTTCGTGGCCGCGCGCGAGAACATGGACCCCGAGTTCGTGCGCGACGAGGTGGCCCGGGGCCGCGCGGTGATCCCGGTCAACCGCAGGCACCCGGAGTGCGAGCCGGCGATCATCGGCAAGAACTTCCTGGTCAAGATCAACGCCAATATCGGCAACTCCGCCGTGTCCTCCTCGATCGAGGACGAGGTGGAGAAGATGGTGTGGGCCACCCGGTGGGGCGCCGACACCGTGATGGACCTGTCCACCGGCAAGCGCATCGACGAGACCCGCGAGTGGATCATGCGCAACTCGCCGGTGCCGATCGGCACGGTGCCGATCTACCAGGCGCTGGAGAAGGTCAACGGCGACCCGGCCGCACTCTCCTGGGAGGTGTACCGGGACACCGTGATCGAGCAGTGCGAACAAGGCGTCGACTACATGACCGTGCACGCCGGCGTGCTGCTGCGCTACGTCCCGCTGACCGCCAAGCGGGTCACCGGGATCGTGTCCCGCGGCGGGTCGATCATGGCCGCGTGGTGCCTCGCGCACCACCGGGAATCGTTCCTGTACACGCATTTCGAGGAACTCTGCGACATCCTGCGCGCCTACGACGTGACGTTCTCGCTCGGCGACGGGCTGCGGCCGGGGTCGATCGCGGACGCCAACGACGCGGCGCAGTTCGCCGAGTTGCGCACGATCTGCGAGCTGACGCACGTGGCTCGCGAGCGCGACGTGCAGGTGATGATCGAAGGCCCCGGGCACGTGCCGATGCACAAGATCGCGGAGAACGTGCGGATGGAGGAGGAGCTGTCCGGCGAGGCGCCCTTCTACACGCTCGGCCCGCTGGCCACCGACATCGCGCCGGCCTACGACCACATCACCTCCGCGATCGGCGCGGCGCAGATCGGCTGGCTGGGCACGGCGATGCTCTGCTACGTCACGCCGAAGGAACACCTCGGGCTGCCCAACCGCGACGACGTGAAGACCGGCGTGATCACCTACAAGATCGCGGCGCACTCGGCGGACCTCGCCAAGGGGCACCCCGGCGCGCAGGACTGGGACGACGCGCTGTCCAAGGCGCGGTTCGAGTTCCGCTGGGAGGACCAGTTCAACCTGTCGCTCGACCCGGACACCGCGCGCGGCTTCCACGACGAGACGCTGCCCGCCGAGCCGGCCAAGACCGCGCACTTCTGCTCCATGTGCGGGCCGAAGTTCTGCTCGATGAAGATCACGCAGGACGTGCGCGAGTACGCCGAGAAGCACGGACTGTCCACCGTGGACGCGATCGAGGCTGGTATGGCGGAGAAGTCCGACGAATTCCACGACAAGGGCGACAAGGTGTACCTGCCGGTGGTGGGCGACTAAGACCATCGATCAACGCCACGCCGCCCACGACTTGACAACCGCTCCAGCGCCCCTTCGCGTACTTTAGCCCGCTAAAGTCCGTCGACCACGAAGAAAGCCCAGGTCAGACAAGATCACCAGGCGACAGAGAACGTGAAGGTGGTTCCGTGTACGACTGGGAGCGATGGTGAGTCACACTCACGGTTCGCCAGTGCGCGCCTAGCGCCCGCTACCGTGCTCGGGTGAACGGAAGGCAGGCGCTCGCCGAGGAACTGGCCAGGCTGCGCAAGCGGCGCGGCGTGCACGGCTACGACCTGCCTTCCGTGGTCGGCCCCGCGCTGCGAACCTGCTGCGGCATAACGGAAACCGATGACCAGGCGGTGATCAGGGCCAAGCTCGCCGGCCGGCTGTCCACGCTGGCCGACGGCTTGCCCGAGGATCTCCGCCTGGCCGCGCTGGCCGCGCTCGCCCTGCACCCGGACGCGCGGCACCCAGTTCTGCGGCACCGGCTCGAGTGGCTGGCCGAGCGGATCGGCAAGGACGAGCGGACCGCGCGCCGCCGGGCGGACGAGGCGCTGGACCGGCTGGCGGACCTGGCCACCACACCCAGGACGCCGGCCGACGGCGACTGGTACGTAGCCCGGTTCGACGCGCTGGTCCGGATCGACCGGGCCGGCTGGCTGGTGCGCGAGCGGCGGGGCATCGTGGCCACCCGCGACGGCCTGGACCGCATCGTCGCCTCGATCAGCCTGCCGCCGCCGACCGGCCCGGCCGCCGCGGCGGAGCCGAACGTGCGGCTGACCCACGGCGGACACATCGCGCGGCGGGAACGCCCGTCCGGCAACCACTTCCGGTTCCTGATCGACCTGCCGGCGGCCCTGCGCACCGGCGACGGTCACGAGTACGGACTGGAGGTGCGGGTCCCGCCGGGCCGCAGGATGCGGCCGCACTACGCGTTCACGCCACGCCGGCCGTGCCAGGCGTTCGACCTGCGGATCCGGTTCGATCCGGCGCGGCCGCCAAGAGCACTGTGGCGGCTGGACGGCGCGCACATCCGGGTTCTCGACGACGGCGCGCCGAGCGGCGAGCCATTGCACAGCGACGCCGACGGCGAGGTGACCGCGCGATTCGCCGATCTCGTTCCCGGCAATTGCTACGGCATACAATGGACTCCTCGATAAGAGCGGGCGGCGGTGGACCACCCCCTTACTCGTGTGTCCACCGCCGCCCTTTTCTCACAGGCCGCCCAGCAGCCACACCACGATCGCGTCGGTCTCCATGTCGACACCTCCTCCCCGGCTCACGCGCCAGTAACCGGCCTCGCCGGCTGGCGTGAAACCGTTGGGGGAACAGGGGAATCGACACCGTCGCGATCACCTCCGGCGACACCGCCGCCGAACGAGACACCCACGACGAATCCCACGACAAGGCACACGAGAGCCACCTTGAACGTCAGGGATAATGTGCAAACAATCCTCATCGATCCCCCTCCCAGCGATTTCTCCTTTTGTGACAAGGAAAGGATCGCCGGGCAGCGGGAATCGGTCTGCGTAAGATTACGCAGAGGCGGGAAATCGTTCAGGACTGCGGCGGGTTCACCGTCTTGTCCCCGGTGAACACGTCACCCTCGACCGTGGTGTCGCCGTGGAAGTGCACGTCACCGGAGGAGACCATCGCCTCGGCCGGCGGTGCGGTGACCGGGAACCACGGCAGCGATCCGGTCGTCGCCACCGGCAGCCAGACGGCGCGCGCGGCCTGCGCGGCGTCGGTCAGTTCGACCTGCAGCCGGACGAGGTCGGACACGTCCGGCGCGTGGTACACACCCCACCGCGGCACACCCAGCCAGCCGACTGACTCCATCGCCAGCGCGCGGTCCCGGGGCGTCGCCGGTGCCTCGACCGCCAGGCCGTCACCGGGCGGGTCGGGACGCAGTGTCTGCGCCACCGCGGCGGCCAGCCGGTTGCCGGGAGCGGTGTCAACGACCGTCACCCGAAGCCGGAAAACCGGTGCGGCATAACGATTCGCGGCGTCGCGGTACAGCGCGGCCATCGGCGCGGCGAACGGCTCCGCCGGATACTGGGCGCCTCCGGTGACCGTGCCGCGCAGGTCGACGGGCCGCGCCAGCTCCGCGAGATCATCGGCGCCCTCGCGCAGCGCGGCGGTCAGCCAGGCGGGCGCGGACACCGGCTCGAGGCCGACGCTCACCATGGCCGGCGTGTCCCGCTCACGCAGCAGTCGCACCACTTCGGGCCAGCGAGTCCAGCCCGAGCCGAACGGCGGCACCGCGACATACGAGCGGTAGCGGGCGCCGGGCCGTTCCGTCCGGCCGATCACGCCGCGCCGGCGCACCTCGACCAGGCCGGCGGGATCGAACGGCGTGAACCCCCAGTCCACGCCGTCCGAATCCACCAGCGGCTCGACACGCACCTGCGGCGGCGCCGCGAGCAACCGATCGCGAAGCCGGCCGGCCGCGCGCAGCACCTCCGCCCGGTTCGCGCCCCGAGCACGTCCGAGCAGGGTCAGCCGAGGACCGGTCGGGCCGGTGCACCACCGCACCTCGAACGCGCACCCGTCGCCGGCGGCGCTCAGCCCGGCCAGGTACTCGACCAGCTCGCGGTGCGCTGCCTCGGCCCGGACCGCCGGCGCGAGCTCGGCGAACCCGCGCCGCACGGTCAGGTCGACGGCCGAGGCCACGCGCACCGCGAACCGTGCGGTGACGCCGGAGAACTCCTCCTCGACGAGGAACCCGTCGGTCACGACCACCTGACGCCCGAGGTGTCCCTGAGCAGGGCGATCACGCCGGAGGTGTCCCGCACGAGCAGCCCGTCGGCGGTCTCGTCGACCAGTTCGTATGACTTGCCCGGCGTCGCCCTGCCCTGTTCGGCGCCGTTCTCGGTCGAGTACACCGGTACCGCCGCGGCGACGGTCAGCCAGTGCGACACCGGCTGCGCCGGGCCGGCCGTGTCGTCCGACTCGATCCGCAGGCCGTCACCGAAGGTCTCCCGCAGCGGGACGGCCTCCCCGATCCGAACGGCCTCGATGCCAGCGCGCATCCCGTCGTGCACCGCGTCACGCAACGCCTTGACCGGCTCGATCTCGACCATGCAGGTGTAGCCGGGGTCGCGGCGGGTGCTCAATTTCAGCCACCGCAGCACGACCGCGATCGGAACGTCGGTGCGCCACAGCGTCCAGCCGAGATACAGGTCCGCGCCGAACGGGAACACCGACACGTGCACCGCGTACTTGCCGAGGCGAACCTGCAGGTAGTTGCGCACCCCGCTGGCCGGCCCGCCGACCCGCACGCGGCGCACGCCGATGTCCGCGGGAATCCGGTGCTCCTGTTTCAGCGACCGGTACACCGCGGCGTAGGCGGTGTCGGCCAGCTTGTGTTGCTTGCCCAGCACCAGGTTCCAGTCGCCGAGCGGCTCCCTGCGCGGCACGAACAGGTTCATCGCCAGCCAGCCGAACGCGAGCAGAGTCCCGAACAGGGCAAACGAGGACTCGTCGCTGGACCGGGAGCTGGAGGTGAGTCCGCCCAGTGCCTCCAGGATCAGGCCTGCCACCAGGATCAGCGCGAAACCGCCGAACGCGCGACGCAGGATCTTCTTCGCCGTGTCGCCGGTGACGACGTCCAGCAGCGTCACCTCGGTCTGGTCGGACCTGTTGTAGAGCAGCCGCTGCCCCAGATATGCCTCGTTCTGGGCCAAGTCCTCGGGCGGGACCCAGGGACCGGTGTGCGGCTTGTGCGGTGTGTCCATTGTGGACTCTCCTCGGGCGGGTGTCTGAACGCCGAACAAGGTTGTACGCCGTGATCTTGCTCAGCCATGGCATTCGCCCAAGTTCACCCGTTCGGCCGCACGAGAATGGCCAAATACATGACAAGTCGGCGATCAGCCGGTGCGCCCGTCGCCGTAGACGGTCTTGTTCCCGGTGAAGACGTCGCCCTTGACGGTCGCGCCGCTGCCGAAATTGATCCCGCCGCCGGGCGCCGGCGGCTCGGGCCGCACGGCCTGCGCGTTGTCGGACTGGGCGGGCTCGGGCCGCACGTCCGGAGCACCGTGTCCGACCACGGTCAGCCAGGCCCGCACGGTCTTGGAGTCGGTGATCGCGACCGTGGTCCCGGCGAACTCCTCGGGGTGGATTCCCTTGTGTCCCTGGGAGATCACGTCGGTGTGGAACACGTCGGACACGACCAGCACCACGGTCGCGGCGGGTGTGCCGGCGAGCGCCAGCTTGGTCGCCGGCGCGTTGAGCATCCGGGCCAGCACGACCTTCGGCGACCCGGTCAGCCCGTGCGCGTCGCGCACCAGATCGCCGGCGTGCAGCGCCACCCGCACCCTGATCACATCGTCCTCGCGAGCGGTTCGGTTGCGGTGTCGCAGCGTCTCGGCGAGGTGCCCGAGCAGCGGATACACCAGGCGCGACTTGGGCACGTCCGGCTCCACCAACACGATCAGCTCGTCGCCGCGATCCTGTGTCTCGCAACGTTTCCAGTCGATCCCGCTGGCCTCGAACGCCTCGACCACCGCGGGAAACAGCGCCTCCCGCATGCGCGCGTAGCCGGCGTTGTCCCGCGCGCTGGACCGCTCGACATCGATCGCGAACAACGCCCGGTACACCGAGACCCGCTCCGTCATGAGATCCCCCTGAGATCGAGTGCCTACCCAGTGTGACCCGAGCTGTCTACCATTTCCAGCACGCCGTCGGCTCGCCGTGAGGTCGCCCATGTCATCACCAGTGCGGGGAGCGCCGATGACGCGAACCAACTTCTGGGCTCGGCTGGACGAGCGGCAACGCGCCGCCGTGGTCACCGCCGCGCAGACCCGGCGGTACCCGGCCGGGGCGGTGCTGCTGCGTGAGGGTGAACGCGCGCGGTCGGCGATGGTGATCTGCTCGGGCCGGGTGAAGATCGTGGTCGGCACGCCGAGCGGGCACACCGCCGTACTGGCGCTGCGCGGACCCGGCGACATCATCGGCGAGATCGCGGCGATCGACGAGGACACCCGTTCGGCCACCGCGATCAGCCTGGATCCGGTGCGCGTGCTGTGGTTGCCGGCCACCGGCTTCGACCGGCTGCTGCACGGCGAGCCGGGAATCGCGGCCATCCTGCTGAAGATCGTGCTCGGCAAGCTGCGCGGGGCGAACTCGCGCCGGGTCGAGCGCGGTGACCAGCGCACACTCGCGCGGCTGGCCGGCATGTTGACCGACCTCGCGGAGGACCACGGCGAGCACACTCCGGACGGCGTGGTGATCTCGATACACATCAGCCAAGCCGACCTCGCCGGCCTGATCGGCGCGTCCCGCGAGTCGGTCGTGCTGGCGTTGAAGTCGTTGCGGGACAACGGGATCATCGACACCGGGCGCCAGCGTGTGGTGGTGCTCGACCCGCACCGGCTCCGAGAGGCGCGGGACGCATAGGCTGACCGCATGACCGAAGGACGGCCGACTCCACCGCGGGTGCTGACGATCGCCGGGTCCGACTCCGGTGGCGGGGCGGGCCTGCAGGCCGACCTGCGCGCGATGTTCGCCTGCGGGGTGCACGGGATGACCGCGATCACGGCGGTCACCGTGCAGAACTCGCTGGGTGTCGAGGGGTACACGGTGATCCCGCCGGACGTGGTCGCCGCGCAGATCAGGGCGGTGGCCACCGACATCGGGGTGAACGCGGCGAAGACCGGCATGCTGGCCAACGCGGAGATCATCACCGCGATCGCGGACGCCTGCCAGAGTGTCCACATCGGACGCGACGGGTCCGCGCCGTTCGTGGTCGACCCGGTCGCCGCGTCCATGCACGGCGATCCGCTGATGCACGAGAACGCGCTGGATGCCTTGCGCACCAAGCTGTTCCCGCTCGCCACGGTGGTGACGCCGAACCTGGACGAGGTGCGCCTGCTGACCGGTATCGACGTGACCTCCTACGCCGAACAGCGCGAGGCGGCGCGCGCCCTGCACGCGTTCGGTCCACAGTGGACACTCGTGAAGGGCGGGCACATGCGCGACGATCCGCGCTGCGTTGACCTGCTCTACGACGGCTCCGAGTTCACCGAGTTGGCCGGCCCCCGGTACGACACCAAGCACACTCACGGCGGCGGCGACACCATGGCCTCGGCGATCAGCTCGGCGCTGGCGCGCGGCTCCTCCGTACCGGACGCGGTGGCCTTCGGCAAGCGGTTCGTGACCCGTTCGGTCGCGCACTCCTATCCGCTCGGCGCCGGCGTCGGTCCGGTGTCACCGCTGTGGCGGCTGGACGGACCCCTCGACGACTAGGTGCGATCCGCCACGAGGGCTTCTACCGGGCTTAACGAGTCCCATACGCTGCGCCGGTGATTTCACGAGCCAAGGCCCGCGAGTTAGTCGACGGCAAGCGTTTCCAGCAGTTCATCATCGTGGTGATCGTGCTCAACGCGTTGACCCTCGGACTGGAAACCTCGCACGCCGTGGTCGGCCAGATCGGCGGGTTGCTGCACGCCGCGGACCGGATCGCGCTGGCGATCTTCGTGATGGAGTTGGGCCTGCGGCTGTACGCGTACGGCTGGCGCTTCTTCCGCGATCCGTGGAACGTGTTCGATCTGATCATCGTGGGTATCGCGCTGGTTCCGGCGACCGGTGAGTTCTCCGTACTGCGGGCGCTGCGCGTGCTGCGGGTGCTCCGTCTGGTGTCGATGGTGCCGTCGATGCGGCGCGTGGTGAACGGGCTGCTGGCGGCGGTGCCCGGCATGGCGTCGATCGCGACCCTGCTGGTGCTGGTGATCTACGTGGCCGCGGTGATGGCCACGAAGCTGTTCGGCGTGGAGGATCCGGAGAACTTCGGCAGCCTCGGCAAGACGCTGTTCACGCTGTTCCAGACGATGACCGGGGAGGCGTGGCCGGAGATCGCGCGCGGCGTGATGAAGGACCATCCGTACGCGTGGATTTTCTTCGTGGTCTACATCCTGGTGGTCAGCTTCGCGGTGCTGAACCTGTTCATCGCGGTGATCGTCAACGGGATGGAGAAGGAGGTCACCGACGACCTGCGCCGGGACGAGGCCCAGCACGCCGCCGAGCAGGCCGCCTCCGACAAGGTGCTGCTCGAGGAGATCCGGGCGCTGCGCCGCGAGGTCGCCGAACTGCGCGGCAGCAACGACCGGCGGGACCCCGATCCGGTCTAGCGTCGCGACCGGCGGGCCTCGGTGGCGGCACGGACGGCCTCCAGGTACTCGCCGATCGCGTCCCGATTGCGGGTCAGGCACTGGATCCGGCCGGTCATGCTCTCGCGTTCCCGCTCCAGCAACTCGAGCGTCTCCTGGGTGGCGCGATCGAACTGGATGCCTCGCGGATCGTCCAGGCAAGGCAGGATCTGCTTGATGATCCGGGTCGGCAGGCCGGCGCCGAGCAGGCCCTTGATCTGCACCACTCTGTCCACAGTGGACTCGTCGTACTCCCGGTAGCCGTTGGGGGCGCGGGTGGGTTTGATCAGGCCCTGCTCCTCGTAGTACCGAAGCAGGCGCCTGGCGGTCCCCGTCCGCTCCGCCAACTCGCCGATGCGCATGTGGTCGACCTCACGCCGTTCCGCTTTGACCCTCACATCAGTGTGACGGTTTGAGCATAGCGGCATGTCGCTTCCCCTCCCGGCCCTGACGGCGTTGACCCTCTCCGCGTTCATCACCGTCCTGACCGAGTCGTTGCCCGCCGGCGTGCTCCCGGCGATGAGCGCGGACCTCGGCGTCAGCCAGTCCGCCGTCGGCCAACTCGTGACGGTCTACGCGATCGGCACCATGCTCACGGCGATCCCGCTGTCCTCGATCACCGCGACCTGGCGGCGGCGCCGGCTGCTGCTGGCCGGCGTGGCCGGTTTCGCCGTCGCCAACACGGTCACCGCACTGTCGGATTCCTACACACTCACGCTCGCCGCCCGGTTCGTCGGCGGGATGGCGGCCGGCCTGGTGTGGTCGCTGCTCGCGGGGTACGCGCGGCGAATGGCGCCGGAGCACGTGCGCGGCCGGGCGGTGGCCATCGCCATGTCGGGCATCCCGCTCGCGCTGGCGCTCGGCATCCCGGCCGGGACCTTCCTCGGCGAGGCACTCGGCTGGCGGGTGACGTTCACGGTCATGTCGGTGATCGCCGTCGCCCTGCTCGCCTGGATCACCGCGATCGTGCCCGACTACCCCGGCCAGCCGCGGGACGCGCGCGCCTCCGTTGCGCGCACGATCGCGATTCCCGGTGTGCCAACGGTTCTACTCGTCACGCTGATGATCGTGCTCGCGCAGAACGTGCTGTACACCTACGTCGCGCCGTTTGCCGAGACTGCCGGTCTCGGCGGGTCGGTCGACGCGCTGCTGTTGACCTTTGGCATCGCGTCGGTGGTCAGCATCGTGATCGTCGGGTCCTACATCGACCACCGGCTGCGCGCGCTGACCGTCGCGGCCACCGCCCTGATCGCCGCCGCCACGACGCTCATGGCCGTGTCGTCCGGCAGCACCGCGCTCGTCTACGTCGCGGTGGCGCTGTGGGGCGTCGGCTGGGGTGGCGTGCCGACGCTGACCCAGTCGGCGCTGGCCGAGGCCGCCGACGCGGACGGCGATGCCGGCGACCTGGCGCAGGCGATCCTCGTGACGCTCTGGAACGCGGCCACGGCCGCCGGCGGAGCACTCGGCGGCCTGCTGCTGGACGGCTTCGGCGCCGGCCTGCTGCCGTGGGCCGTTCCGATCCTGGTGGTTCCCGCGCTCGTCGTCGTGATCATGGTGCACGGCTTCCCGCCGCGTCGACGGGTCACAGCTTCCGTTGGGTCCGAAGCAGGTATTCCTTGCGGTTGAGCGGATTGTTGTCGGTGCGCGAGCGGTTGGGTGGTTCGCCCCGGACGCGCTCGTAGTGGTCGAAGGTGCACTCCAGGACACCTTCACCACGGGTGAGTGACGGCAGCCTGCGCTCCAGGTCGTGCACGGCTTTCGCCGGAATGTCACCTTCGACGGTGTGCGTCGTGCCGTGCACGGCGGAGGTGTGTGGGACGGCGCGCAGCCGAACGAGCACCGGCAGCACGGCGGCGAACGTGTCCTCGGGGATCTCCAGGCGGTACCGGTGCATCGGCTCGAGCACCTCGGTGCCGGCCTGCTTCAACGCGGTCATCAGCACCAGCGGGGTGAGGTTGCGGAAGTCGCCGGCTGTGCTGGACATGCTCTTGTCGAAGACGGCGTGCGCGTGGCTCTGCCGTGCCCAGTAGCCGGAGTGGGTCAGCGTCACCACGACGTCGGTGACCTCCCAGCCGTGGATTCCTTGCCGCAAAGCTTTCACGACAGCTTTTTCGATAGCTTTCATGAAAGCAATCGGCAGCGAGCCCAGCTCCACGCCCAGCCGGAACTCCACGCCGCTGCCCTTCGCCCCCGGCTCGACCCGCAGCCCGACCGTGCCGAGGAACGGGTTCTCGCCGGTGCCGATGAACTCCACGGCGGCGCCGGTGCCGACCGGTCGCTCGACGCAGATCGTGGTGGTCTCCCGGAACTCCACCTCGACGCCGTAGTCGTCGGCCAGGGTCGCCTGGATGACCTCCTTCTGCACCTCGCCGTACAGCGACACCGACAGCTCGCCGCGCACGTCGTCGAGTCGCAGGTCGATCAGCGGGTCCTGCTCGGCGAGTTGGGCGAGCGCCGCGTACAGAGCGCCGCGCTCGTTGGGCCGGCGCGGCACCACGACCGTCTCCAGCGTCGGCGGCGAGAAGTGCCCGCCCCGTTCGCCGTCACCCTCACCGGGCGGAACGCCGATCGTGTCGTCGATGCGCACGTCGCCGAGGCCCCAGACCTTGCCGATCCGCCCGGCCGGCAGCCACCCGCAGGGCACCTCGGTACCGCCGTCGAACAGGCTGATCGCGGTGATCTTGTCGGTGGCTTCCCGGGTGCCACGCCCTCGGAAGGTGATCTTCTCGCGCACCCGGACAGCTCCGGAGAACATGCGCACGTAGGCGATCTTCTCGCCTGCCGCGCCGCGTTCGACCTTGAAGACGGTGCCACGCGCGGGACCGTCCGTGTCCGGCTCGCCGGCCGGCAGCAGGGTCGTGATGCCGTTGATCAACGACGGCACGCCGGCGCCGGTGATCGCGGACCCGAAGTACACCGGGTGCACCAGGGCACGCCGGGTCTGGGCGATCAACTCCTGGTGAAGTCGTTGCGGCGCAAGGGATCCGTCGAGGTACTCGGCCACGAGCGTGTCGTCGTTCCTGGACAGCACGTCCGCGACCCGCTCCACGAAACGACCGTTGGCTCGCTCGAAAGCTTCCGGCAAAGCTTCACCGAAAGCTTTCGTGAAAGCTTTCGTGAAAGCTTTCGTGAAAGCTTTCGATGTTCCTTTCGCGTGAACGGTCCCCATCGCGACGCACGCCGGCGACAGCTTCGCCGTGACGTCCCGCAACACGCGTTCGGGATCCGCGCCACCACGGTCGATCTTGTTCACGAAGATCAGCGTCGGGATCCGCAGCCGGCGCAGCGTCCGCATCAGGACCCGGGTCTGCGCCTGGACGCCCTCCACCGCGGACACCACCAGCACCGCGCCGTCCAGCACGCCGAGCGCGCGCTCCACCTCGGCCACGAAATCCGGGTGACCGGGCGTGTCGATCAGATTGACCGTCACCCCGTCGACCACGAAGGAGACCACGGCCGACTTGATGGTGATCCCGCGAGCGCGTTCCAGCGCGAGCGAATCCGTGTGGGTGCTCCCGCCGTCCACACTGCCGATCTCGTCGATGACCCCGACGGCGTGCAACAGCCGTTCGGTCAGGCTCGTCTTACCGGCGTCGACGTGCGCCAGAATTCCCAGGTTCAGCGATTCCACGAAGCGTCATGCCCTTTGCGTAGGTGATTCCCAGCCGGTTGGACATGTACGCAGCGCGCATTCGCTTCTCCTCACATCTCGAGTCGCCGCCAGTGCAACACCGAGGTCCCCGCGGCGGCAACCGAATTACACCGGCGCCCGCTCGGCGGTCCGCGCGTCGTAGGACTGCCGCGCATCGACGATCCGGTCGTAGTTGCGCTTGGACCACTCGCTGATCGCGATCAGGTGCTGGGTGACGTCTCGCCCGAGCTCGGCCAGCGCGTACTCGACGCTCGGCGGCGTCGTCGGATACACCGTCCGGGTGACCAGGCCGTCCCGTTCGAGCTGACGGAGTGTCTGAGTGAGCACCTTCTGGCTGATCCCGTCCACCCGCCTGCGCAGCTCGCCGAACCGGTACGCCCGGCCGGCCAGCGCGCCGAGCACCAGCGCGCTCCATTTGCTCGCGACGAGATCGAGCACCTCCCGGCAGGGACAGTCGCGCATGTAGACGTCCCAACGAGGATCATTGCGCAGGTCGGAGGCCGTTTCCATGAGGTACCTACTTTACGTTCGAGTGCCTACTTCACACGGTAAACCATCTCCGAGATGCTGGACGCATGTCAGAGAAGATGATCGTGATCCGGCAGACCGAGCTGGGCGAGCCCGACGTGCTCCACCAGGCCGAGGTCGACCGCCCCGAGCCCGGCGCCACCGAGTTGCTGGTACGCGTGCGCGCCGCCGCCGTGAACCCCGTCGACTGGAAGATCCGCCGCGACGGCCACTGGCTGACCCCGCCGTTCGTGCTCGGCTGGGACGTCTCCGGCGTGGTCGAGCAGGTCGGAGTCGGCGTGTCGCTGTTCGCGCCGGGCGACGAGGTGTACGGCTTCCCGTGGTTCCCGCACCAAGCCGGCGGATACGGCGAATTCGTCACCGCGCCGTCGCGACACTTCGCGCACAAGCCCGCCGGGCTCTCCCACATCGAGGCGGCGGGCATCCCGCTGGCCGGGCTGACCGCCTGGCAGGGGCTGGTCGACGTGGCGAACGTCCAAGCGGGACAACGGGTTCTGGTCACCGCGGCGGCCGGCGGGGTCGGTCACCTCGCCGTGCAGATCGCCAAGGCGCGCGGCGCGCACGTGATCGGCACCGCCCGTGCCGACAAGCACGACTTCCTGCGCGAACTCGGTGTGGACGAGCCGATCGACTACACCGCCGTGGACGTGGCCGCCTCCCTGCGCGACGTCGACGTGATCCTCGAGGCGATCGGCGGCGAGCAGACCCTGGCACTCATCCAGACGCTCAAGCCGGGCGGGATCGTCATCCCGCTGCCGGCCAACACGATTCCGGATTCCCTTGGGGCACAGGCGAAGCGGCACGGAGTGCGGTGGACCCCGCTCCTGGTCGAGCCGGACCACCACGGCCTGCGCGAACTGGCCGCGCTGGTCGAGCGGGGTGCGCTGCGGGTGCACGTGGAGCAGACGTTCCCGCTCGCCGACGCGGCCAAGGCGCACGAACTCGGCGAGCGCGGCCGGGTCACCGGCAAGCTCGTGCTCACCGTGTGATCCTTCTCCGGCCCGGTCCTCGACGATCACGCTCGCGGTAGTCTGCGGAACTACTTACGAGGGCGTGAGGAGACGAATGTCGGCGGGGAGCGACACGGACGGTGGCTCGTCGAAGCGGGGGCGCAGGCCCAACAGGCCGGACCCGCAGTCCGGGCCGACCGCGGAGTTCGCGCTGAAGTTGTTGGCGCTCAAGGAGTCCGCCGGCGATCCGTCCTACGACAGGATGCGCACGGAGTTGGGCGCGGCGGCGTCGAAGTCCGCACTCGCCGCCGCCGCTCGCGGCCGGGATCTCCCGTCCTGGGAGACCACCTGGGAATTCGTGAAGGCGCTGGCCGTGCGCGTGAACGGCGAGGACGAGACCGCGGCGCGCGCCCGGTGGCAGGCCGAGTGGGAGACGGCGCGAACGGCCGCCACCTCGGCACCGGAACCGGAGGCCGAACCCGAGTCCGGCGAACCCGAGACCACCGAACGCGGCGGCTCACGCCGGCTCGCTGTCGTGGCGATCACCGTGGTCGGGCTGCTGGTGCTGGGCCTCGGCGCGTGGTGGATCTTCTGGCGCACGCCGCCGACCGACTCTGCGACACCCCCGCCCTCGTCGTCCCGCGCCCCCGTGCTGCCGCCGGACGCCGCCCGCCCGATCCCGGGTGACTCGTCGTTCCTTGGCCGCAACGACGACGTGACCTTCCCGGACGGCTCGCCGGTCAAGGCCAACCAGCGGTTCGTGAAGACGTGGCGGCTGCACAACACCGGCTCGGTGCCGTGGCGGGGCCGGTTCCTGGACCGGCTGCCGCCGCTCGGCGGGCTGAGCGTGTGCCAGTCGCCGAGCCGGGTGCCGATCCCGGACACCGAGCCCGGTACGGCCGTATTGATCAACGTGCCGGCCGAGGCGCCGTCCACACCGGGTGAGTGCAAGGTGTACTGGCGCATGGTCGACTCGGCGGGCAACCTGTACTTCCCGCAGTCGACCGGCATCTTCTTCCTCGTTCGGGTGGTTCCGTAACCGGACGAGGCCGGCGCGGTGTGGAGAACCGCGCCGGCCCGAGGCGCCGCCGCGTTCCGCCGCGAGGGGCGCGACGGAACGACGAGACGGGCCATTCCCCCGCCCGGTAGCTAGTCGAACAATCCACCAATCGCGCCGCCGACCTTCTTGGCACCGTCGCCGATCGCGCCACCGACCTTCTTCGCGCCCTCGCCGATGGCCTCACCGCCGTCGACGATCTTGTCGGCCAGGCCCATGTCCATCGCGTAGCCGACGCCGAGCCCGACCGCGGCACCAGCGACGAAACCGACCGGCCCGCCGATCGCGGTGCCGACCGCCGCGCCCGCCATCAGGCTGCCGCCGCCGGCCACCACCGACTTGGCGACGCCCTTGCCCTCCTTGATGTCCATGCCGACGCCGACCGCGGTGAGCCCCAGCCCGAGCACCGGCACCTTGCTCAGCACCGGCCGCGCGGCGCGCGCGAACCGTCCGCCGCCGCGCACGAGCTTGCCCATGTCCGCGGTGACCGCGCCCTTGGCCCAGCCGGGCATCTTGTTGGCGTATTTGCGGAAGAAGTTGCTGTCCCGGGCGTTGATGTTCGTCCGGCCGGCCGCCGCACGCTGCTGAGCGAGCCGTGAATACCGCTTCGCGATATCGGACTTTCCCTGCGCCCGCGCTCGTGCCGCGTGCTGGCGCGCGATTTTCGCCCGGTCCTTGAACTTACCGGTCTGCTTGTTGAACTTGCTCGCGCTTTCCACGCCGAGCGCCACACCGCCGCTGAACAGGTCCGACCAGAACCACCATTTCTTGGACTCGTCCTTGAAGAACTGGACCGACTTGTCCAGCTTGCTCTCCGCCTTTTTCACCTCTTTCTCGGCGTTCTTGTAGGCGGCGACCTGCTTCAAATGTGCCGACTGCGCGCTCGTGGCCGCGTCGTGCGCCTTGGTCTGCGCCGGTGTCGGCTCCTTGTCCTTGGGCAGTGGCGTCGGCGCGGCCGGCGCCGGACCCGGCGGCTCGATCGAGGTCGCGGTGACGGTCAGCCCGCCCTCACTCGCGATCGTCCTGGCCTTCCGCATCTTCGACTTGACCGAGTCGAGCGCCTCGGCGTGGTCGTCCAGCGCCGTGGCCACCTTTCCCGCGTTCGACGACAGGTCGTCGATCCTGCCGCGCGCCTCACCCATTCTGGTACGAAAACCCTCGCCGGTCTTCCCGGCCCATTCTGTTTCCGACTCGGTGCGCGCCTTTCCCACCTGAGTACCGGTGGCGTGCACGGACTTCTTCGCCTCGCGCAGCCAGCGCGCGGTTTTCCGGAGTTCTTCCGGCTCCCCTTTGACTTCTGTGTTGAGTGTCATTTCCCCGCCCGATCTACAGAGACTTGATAACCGAGTCGAACGAAACGCCGGCGCCGTGATCGTCGCCCGAATAGCGTGTGTCGCTCGCGGTGACCGCCTTGCCGGCGGCCGTGATGCCGTCCACCACCGCGCCCATCGACCTGACCACCTCGGCGAGCGCGTCGTTCACCTCCGCGGTGACCTCGCCGGCGTCCGGCGGGCTCGGCGAGCTGTCGGTGCCCTCGAGATCGCCGGAACCCCGGCCGAGCCGCCCGGCGATCCGGCCGAGCCCGTTGTCGCCGAGCGCGTACCCGTCGGTCATCGGACACCCCCCGCGGTCCGACGCAGTTCGTGCGGCAGTTCGGCGTCCACCATCACCAGGTCGGCCTCGGTGTACACCTGCATGGTGGGCAGCGTGTTCGCCTGCACGGCGACCCACGGCTGGTTCTCACCGCAGCCGTGCACCAGCTGATCCAACGACGTGAAGATCAGCATCGCGACCCGGCCGTCGTCCAGCGGCCGCAGTTCCAGCACGACCTCGTCCTCGGCGTTCTCGTAGCGCCGCTCGGTCGGCACGTAGATCGTGTCGGGCAGCTCGTCGGCCGCGACCAGTTCCTCCGCCGCGGCCGGCTCCGCGCCGAGTACCGGTGGCGCCGTCGCCGGCGGCTCGCCGAGCCAGTCGCCCTTCCAGCGTGACATTGTCGTCCTCCTCGCCATCGCCTGAAATCCGCGGATCCTGTTGCCCACGAAGATATTTCGTGCGACGAATGGCGAGGGGCGAATCGAGCCCGATCAATGTGCGAGCAATGTGCACGCACAATGCGCGCGTGCGTCAGTGCAGGTCAGGCCATGTCAGCGTGCCGCGGCTGGTTCGGGCTCGACCTCGACGGCCTCAGGCTTCGGGCGCCAGCGGGAGACCGCGACGCCGACAAGGCACAGCGCGCCGCCGGCCAGCGACAGCCAGCCGGGCACCTCGTCCAGGAAGATCCAGGACATGATCACCACGATCGCCGGCACAACGTAGGTGGTCGAGCCCATCTTCCCGGCGGTGGTGCGGTGCAGCGCGTAGGCCCACGTGGTGAACGCGAGCGCGGTGGGGAACACGCCGAGGTACACGGTGCCGAGTACGGCCGAGGCCGGCGCGTCGGCCACCTGCGAGACGAGCTGCCCGGCGAACGGCAGGCACGCGATCATGCCGATCACGCACCCGAATGTGGTGGCCTGCAACGGTGAGGCGTGCCGCAGTGCCGGCTTCTGCGCGACGACGCCGGCCGCGTAACTGGCCGCCGCGAGCAGGCACAGCACAACGCCGAGTGCGGAGGCCTCCTCGCCGCCGGACATCGAGAAGCCGACCACGATCGCGCCGGCGAAGGACACCGCGATGCCGGCGAACAGCCTCGGCGGGAAGCCCTCGCCGAGCAGCCAGCCGCCCAGCAGCGCCATCAGCATCGGCCCGACGTTCACGATCATCGCGGCGGTGCCCGCGTCGACGAGCTGCTCGCCCCAGTTCAGCACGATCATGTAGCCGCCGAACCAGAGCACGCCGGAGATGAGGATGCCGGGCCAGGCGCCGCGCCCCGGCAGTCCTTCGCGCCGGATCACCAGGAAAAGCACGAGCACGACCGACGCGGTGAACATCCTGCCGAGCGCCATCGCTCCCGGGTGCAGGTGATTTGTCGCATCCCTGATCACCACGAACGACGATGCCCACAGCAGCACGGTCACCGCGGCGGCCGCGATCGCCTTGCGGTTCGCGCCTTGGTCGTTAGCCACGCTAAGAAGCGTAACCTCCGACCGTCTGCGAGTTCTAGCGAGATTCGGCCGTGGCGTTCAACCCGCCGTGACCTTGGTGAACGCCCAGTCCTCCTGCGGTATGCCGCTGCAGTGCGAGGCCACCTGACCGTCACAGCCGCCGCGGTCGCGGTTGACCGACCAGAACGCGAGCCGGCTGAGCCCGTTGGACTTCGCCCAGTCGCGGATCTTGGTCCAGGTCTCGACCGTGGTGGTCTCGCGCTGGTCGGACAGGCCGTTCATGCCGGAGAGGCCGGAGTGCCCGAACGCCTCGGCGTCCGACCAGCCGAACACCGCCTTCAGCTTGTCCTTCAGCCCGGTCACCGCCGCGATGGTGTCGGCGTGGATGTCGGAGCTGCCGAAGTCGAACGGCATCAAGGTGAACACGTCGATGTTCGCCTGCAACGCCTTGGCCTGGTCGATCAGCCGGTTGCCGTAGAAGTTCGGTCCGGTCTTGGTGGTCGGGATCGTGACGATCGTCTGGATGCCCTGGTTGCGCTCCTTGACGATCTTGAGCGCGCCCAGGATGCGGTCCTGCACGACCTCGTTCTCGAACTCGTCGGTGTTCTCGATGTCGATGTCGATCGCGTTCAACCCGTAGGCGTCGATCACCTTCTGGTACGCGCCGGCGAGCGCCTCCGGTGACGGGCAGTTCGGGCCGAGCTTGTTGCCGCTCCAGCCGCCGATCGACGGGACCACGGTGCCGCCGCCGTCCTGGATCTTCTTGATCGCGGCCGCGTCGGCGCCGCCGGCCAGCGGGCGCTGGCCGTCCCACGCGGGCTCACACCCGCCGGAGGACAGGATGAACGCGAGGGTGAACCCTCGCACGCCGGTCGCCTGCATGACGGTCGCCGGATCGGGTGGATTGCCCCAGCCGAGATAGAGGTACGGCGCCGCGCCCGTGGCGGCCCGCGGAGATGCCGGCGCTGCCTGTGACGGGGTCGCGATCACGCCGGTACACACCAGCGCGGCGGCGACGAGTGAGGCCTTCACAGCTGTTCTGGACATGGGACTCCTTCGGTGCAGGGGTGTCGTGAAATCCCTCTGCCCACGGCGGAGTCGGCGTTCGAAGCGTTCACCGACTCCCCGCGGGCGGCGCGTTGTGGCCTCAACGTGTCGCCGACGGTACTCCAGGTGACACCTGTGGTCTAGACCACATGAGAGGAAATCGCGTTACTTCCCCGAAGGGGCCCGTTCACCTCGGCGGACTGGACGCCTGCGCCCAGAACCGCTTCGGAATCCGGCCGGCACCGTGCGCCAGCCGACCGCCCTGCACGGCCAGGCGCATCGCGGTCGCCATCCGTTCCGGGTCGGACGCCCTGGTCACGGCGGTGGCGAGCAACACGGCGGCGCAGCCCAGCTCCATCGCCAGCGCCGCGTCGGACGCGATGCCGACACCGGCGTCCAAGATCACCGGAACACCGGCGCGCGACACGATCAGCTCGATGTTGTGCGGATTGCGGATGCCGAGACCCGTGCCGATCGGCGAGCCGAGCGGCATCACGGCGGCACACCCCGCCTCCTCCAGCCGCAGCGCCAGCACCGGGTCGTCGTTGGTGTACGGCAGCACGACGAACCCGTCGTGCACGAGTTGGCGCGCCGCGTCCAGCGTCTCCACCGGATCGGGCAGCAGGGTGCGCTCGTCGGCGTGCACCTCGAGCTTGATCCAGTTCGTGCCGAGCGCCTCGCGGGCCAGCCGCGCGGTGAGCACCGCCTCGGCCGCCGTGCGGCAGCCCGCGGTGTTCGGCAGCGGGTCGATTCCCAAGCGCCGCAACACATCCAGCACGCCGGAGTGGTTCTCCGCGTCCACCTTGCGGATCGCCACGGTGGTCAGCTCGGTGCCCGAGGCGACCAGCGCGCGCTCCAGTACGGCCTGGTTCTCCGAGCCGCCGGTGCCGGTGATCAGCCGGGACGAGTACTCCCGGTCCGCGATGACGAGTGGATCGTCCATTGTGGACTCACCCGCCCTGGACGGCGGACAGCACGTCGACCGTGGTGCCCTCGACGAGCCTGGTTTTGCGGTGCGCGGCACGCGGCACGACCTCGCCGTCCACCGCGACGGCCAGGCCGTTCGGCGAGTACCCGAGGTGGTCGAGCGCGTCGGCCACGGTCGCACCGTCGGCCAACTCCACGATGTCGTCGTTCAGTCGCACCTTCACGCTGTTCGCTCCTTGTTCAACCGGGCCGCGTCGGTGGGGCGCGCGACGTCCGGCAACTCGTTGCCCTGCAACAGGTCCAGCACCGCGTCGGCGGTCAGCGGGGCCAGCAGCAGGCCGTTGCGATGGTGACCGGAGGCCACCATCACGCCGGGCTCCACCCACCCGATCAGGGGAAGGTTGTCCGCACTGGTCGCACGGAACCCGACGCCCGCCTCGGCCAGTGAGTACTCGGCGAGCCCCGGCAGCACCACCTCGGCGTCCCGCAGCAGGTCGCGCACGCCGGACACCTTCACACCCTCGTCGAAACCGGCCTCGTACTGCGTCGCGCCGAGCACCAGCCCGTCATCGCGCGGCACCAGGTAGACCGCCCGTCCCTCGACCCGCGCGCGCACGGTGTGCACAGGCGGCGGCAGCGCGCCGGGACGGTGCGCCAGCCGCAGGATCTCGCCCTTCACCGGACGCACCGCGGTGGCCAGTGCCGGGTGCAGCAGCGCGCTCCACGCGCCGGCCGCGACGATCACCACGTCACCGTCCACAGTGGACCCGTCGGCGAAGGTGACCGCGCCGGGCTCGACCCGCTCGACGTGCCCGCCGTGGGACAGCACGTTGTGCACCCGACACGCTTCCTGCAGCGCCGTGAGCAGCCTTCTGTTGTCCACGGCCAGATCCTCGGGCACGAACAGTCCACTTCGGACGGACGGGCCGAGGCCGGGGATCAGCTCCCGCAGCGCCGCCGCGTCCACCTCGTGCACCTGCCGGCCCACGCCGGCGAGGTGGCCGGCCAGCATGTCCAACACCTCGGCGTCCGCGCTGTCGGTGCCGGCGACCACCGTGCCGTGTGCGGTCAGCCCGACGTCCCCACCCTCGGCGGACAGTCGCTCGGCGAACGCCGGCCAGCGCGCCAGGGACTGCGACCCGAGTTCGAGCAGGCTCTCCTCGCCCGGCCACGCCTCGGTGATCGGCGCCAGCATGCCGCCGGCCACCCACGAGCCGGACCTCGGCGACGGCTCGTCGATCAGCCGGACGGCGAAACCGGCCGCCGCCGCCCGCCAGGCACAGGACAGCCCGATGGCGCCGCCACCGACGATGACCACTCGTTCACTCATACCCACCACGCTCCCTGCGCCGGCATGACCCGGATCAGGTTCGACGGTCGGAGCCGGTAGGACTCCCTCTCAGCCCGGCACCTCCGGGCTCCCGTGCGACCGGGCTCCACGTTACCCACTCGACTAGCTTGCACACCATGCCAGGTTTGGGTGGAGACGAGATCAGGGCACGACTGGCCGACGCGCGGCTGTACCTGTGCACCGACGCGCGAACCGATCGCGGCGACCTCCCCGAGTTCGTGGACGCCGCGCTGGCCGGCGGTGTGGACATCGTCCAACTGCGCGACAAGCAGGAGGACGTGCCGCTGGAGGCCAAGCAGGAGCTGGCCGCGCTGGAGATCGTCGCCGAGGCGTGCGCGAGACACGGCGTGCTGCTGGCGGTGAACGACCGGGCCGATGTCGCGGTGGCCGCCGGGGCGGATGTTCTTCACCTTGGCCAGGACGATCTCCCCGTTCGGGTGGCACGCCGAATCGTGGGTGACGACGTGGTGATCGGCCTGTCCACACACGACCTGACCCAGGCGCGCGCGGCCGCGGACGAGCCGGGCGTCGACTACTTCTGCACCGGCCCGTGCTGGCCGACGCCGACCAAGCCGGGCCGGCCGGCGCCCGGGCTGAACCTGGTGCGCGACACGGCCGCGCTGAGCACCGCGCGCCCGTGGTTCGCGATCGGCGGCATCGACGCCGGCCGCCTCGACGAGGTGCGCGCGGCCGGCGCCGACCGGGTGGTGGTCGTTCGCGCCATCACCGAAGCGGCCGACCCGCGGGCGGCGGCCGCCGAGCTCGCCGCCCGCCTGCGCGATCAGCCGAACTGACCGACCTCGTAGCTGCCCGCCGGCTGCCGGACGATCACGTTCATCCGGTTGTAGGTGTTGATCAGGGCGATCAGCGACACCAGGGCGAACAGCTGGTCCTCGTCGTAGTGCTTGGCGGCGTTGCCCCAGACCTCGTCGCTGACCCCGCCGGCGGCGTCGGCGATGCGGGTCCCCTCCTCGGTCAGCTCCAGCGCGGCGCGCTCCGCGTCGGTGAAGACCGTGGCCTCGCGCCAGGCCGCGATCAGGTTGAGGCGCAACGACGTCTCACCGGCGGCGATGGCCTCCTTGGTGTGCATGTCGGTGCAGAAACCGCAGCCGTTGATCTGACTCGCGCGGATCTTCACCAGCTCCTGCGTCGCCGCCGGCAGCGGCGACTCCTTGAGCACCGCGTTGGTCGCGCCGAGGCGCTTGATGATCTTCTCGGCGATCGCGTTGCCGAACATGTTCAAACGGGCTTCCATGGCCGAACTCCTCTCGATGGCTACACATCCAGGACGAGACGGCTCAGCCAGATGTGACCGGACCCGATGTGATCCGCGTCGCGGAGGCGAGCGGGCCCCGGCGGCAGGGTTCGCCGGGGCCCGCCCACTGTCCACATGAGACAGTCATTCGGTTTGCCTGTGCACCAACGGTTCTAGCCCGTGACCAGGCGCAGCCCGTATGCGCTCAGCGCCTCGTTCACCGGCTGGAAGTAGGTCGTGCCACCGGAACGGCAGTTGCCGGAGCCGCCGGAGGTCATGCCCTGCGCCTGGCCGGCACCGGTGATGAACGACCCGCCGGAGTCGCCGGGCTCGGCGCACGCGCTGGTCCTCGTGAGCCCGCCGACCGTGACGCCTGGGTAGTTCACAGTCTGGTTCTTCGCCTGGATCGTGCCGCAGCGATAGCCCGTGGTGGAGCCCGAGCGGCACACCGAGGCACCGACGGCGGCCTCGGACGAGCCACGCACGGTGAGGGTGCCACTGGCGGTCTTCACCAGCGGCCGCAGCGTCCACTGCGAACTGGTCACGTCGACCTTGCCGTAGTCGCCACGCGAGTTGAACGTGCTCCCTCGGATCGGCCCCATGGCGACGCGGTTGTACCCGTACGCGGTACCACCCGATTCGGTGCAGTGGCCCGCGGTCACGAAGTGCTTGCTTCCGCTGGAGCCGGTCGCGCTGAAGCCGACCGAGCAGCGACCCGACGAGCCGATGTACCAGGCGTCACCGCCACGCACGTCGTACAACGGCCTGGCCTTCTCGGTGACGACCGTGCGGACCGCGACTCCGTGTGCGTTGGCCGTGAACGACCGCGCCTGCGCGCTGTCGTCGGCGACCTCGACGACCAGGCTGTTCGTCGGGGTGTCGACGTACCAGCCGTTGACCGACGCGGGTGCCGCCGTGCGGTCCAGCGCGGCCTTGGCCGCGTCGAGCCGGTGCAGCGAACTGGCCACGACCCGCGGCTCGGCGCCGGCGGTGCGCACGGCGTCGGCGCGGCTCGCGTCGGTCACGCCGACGACGAGCTTCTCCGCGTCGAACCACGCTCCGGCGAACGCCTCGCCGAGACTGCCGCGCAGCGACGACTCGATCGCGCCCGCTCTTGCCTCGTTGGCCAATCTCGATCTGGCCTGATCGGCGTCGAGTCCGAGATCACGCTGCATGGCGTGCAGCAACTCGGGTGCGACGTCGGTCGGGGTCGGTGTCGCGGCGGCCGGCAATCCGAACGCGGTCGCCAGGCCGGCGGCCATGACGACAGCGCCGGCGAACCCGGCGACCTTGGTGCGATTCATGGATGGTCTCCCTCGTGTCGAGTGCAGGGACCGGCGGACATCACTGGTGAGCGAAACCGCCGGCGTGGAGAGAGAAACGACGGACGCGGGACGAGAAGGTGCTGCGTCCGTTCGAGTGTCATCCGATCGGATGGCCCTCTGGGAGAAACGTAAGCACGCTTCGCGTTCAACGGAAGCGGCCAACCGGGGACAAATAGGTGTCACGCAGCGCGGTGCCTCTACACCGTTCGGGTGACCGGGGCAGACTGGGGTTCATGCAGCTGATCACGATCGAGGACATCCGCGCGGCCGCCGAGCGGATCGCCGGGACCGCCGTCCGCACGCCCCTGCTTCCGACCAACCTCGGCACGCCCGACCGTCCGCTGTGGGTCAAGCCGGAGAGCCTGCAGCCGATCGGCGCGTTCAAGATCCGCGGCGCGCACAACGCGGTCGCGCGGCTGTCTCCCGAGGTGCGCGAGCGCGGGCTGGTGACCTACTCCAGCGGCAACCACGCGCAGGCGATCGCTTACGCCGCAAAGGAATTCGGGGTTCCGGCGACGGTGGTGACCCCGGCGGACACACCTCGGATCAAGATCGACGCGGCTCGCGCGCACGGCGCCGAGGTGGTGCTGGTGCCGATGGCCGAGCGGGAGGCGCGGGCCGAGGCGATCGCGCTGGAGACGGGCGCGACGCTGGTGCCGCCGTTCGATCACCCCGACGTGATCGCCGGGCAGGGCACCGCCGGCTTGGAGATCGCCGAGGACATGCCGGACGTGGAGCTGGTGCTGATCCCGGTGTCCGGCGGCGGGCTGGCGGGCGGGATCGGCACGGCGGTGAAGGCGTTGTGCCCCAAGGCGAAGGTGATCGGGGTGGAGCCGGCGCTGGCGGGCGACGCGCAGGCCGGGTTTCGGGCCGGGGCTCAGGTGCACTGGGCGCCGGAGGACCGGCTGCGCACGATCGCGGACGGGCTGCGCAGCGAGCCGTCGAAGTTGACCTTCGCGCATCTGCTGCGGGTGCTGGACGACGTGGTGACGGTGACCGAGGAGGAGATCGTCGAGGCGGTGCGGCTGCTGGCCAGGCGCGCACGGCTGGTGGTCGAGCCGAGTGGGGCGGTGGCCGTCGCGGCGCACCTGAATCGAGTGGAGGAACTACCGGCGGGGCGCACGGTGGCCGTGGTGTCCGGTGGGAACATCGATCCGGCCCGGTTCGCGGAGATCCTCTCGTCGTAGTGGTTACGCGCGAGTCCCGCGCTGTGCACCGGTGAGTCCCGCGCTGTGCATCGCCCCAGGGTGGCCCTTGGGGCGTGACCTGCACCGAGCGGCAGCCACGCCGGGGTCGGCGACAAAGTCGAGGGCGACCGCCGCCACGCCGAAGGCGTCGAGACGACCACCCACGCAAAATGACCACAGGCCGTTTCGGCGGAGCCGAACGTCGGCGGATTTTGCCCGAGATATCAGACACTCGCTACAGCGCGAGCATCGCCGCCGCCACCTCGTCGGCGGCCGCGGCGGGGATCGCGGTCGAGGCCTGATCGAGCACGAGCAGCCGCGCGCCGGGGATCTCCCGCGCGAGCGCCTCACCGTTGCCCACGGGGAAGAACGGGTCGCGGCGGCCGTGCACCACGAGCGCCGGGACCGCCAACTCGGGCAGGCGCTCGCGCCAGCGCGGCGTGCAGTCGAGCTTGGAGAACACCATGCCCAGCTGGTTGGCAATCTGGACCACGGGCTCCGTGCCCGGCGTGCGGTCCCAGACGCGCTCGGCGGTCGCGCGTGCGGCGGCGGGGTCGTTGCCCAGGATCTCCGCGCGGGCGGCGGCGGAGTCCGCGACGGCGGCGCGGTCGGACCAGTCGGGCATCGGGAGCGAGAACACCCGCTTCATCGTCGCCGAGTCGTGCTCGGGCAGGTCCTCGTCGGCCGGGCCCGGCGCGACGGGGCGCGTCCCGGCGAGGGTGAGCGCCGAGAACGCGTCCGGGTGGTCGAGTGCGGCGACCTGCGCCACCATCCCGCCAACCCCGATGCCCGCCAGGTGCGCCGGCCGGTCGTCGAGTCCGCCGGCCAGCGCGGCGGCGTCGGCGGCGAGGTCACGCAGTGTGTACGCCGGCGCGTCGGGGTCGACGGTCGTCGATGCGCCGGAATCCCGCAGGTCGTAGCGCACGACGTGACGTCCGCCGCGAGCGAGCGCCGCACAGAGCGCGTCGGGCCAGGACAGCATGGTCGTGCCGCCCGCGAGCAGCACGAGTGGCGCCGCCGCGTCGCCGAAGTGCTCGACCCCGAGCGTGACACCGTCGGGCGTGCGAAACGAGTGCACCGTCAACCTCCAGAGCTAGCCGGCGAGCCGGTCCGACTTCCTGACCGGCACCACGTGCGTCGGTGGTCCCTCCACCCCGCAGTGCATGCACTCGCCGGGGTGCGGCGACTCGTCGCGCGCGAGTTCCTCGACCGTGGGGCCGAGTTCGAGATCGGGCGTGGTGTCCGGCTCGGCTCGCAGCACCCCGTTGTCCACGGCCAGCGCGGCGACCCCGCCCAGCACGCACAGCCCGGCGCACACCCACAGCGCGGTGCGCCAGCCCTCGGTCAACGCCGTCGGATCGGCGTAGGACGCGCCGGTCAACCCGGCCACCGCCGGCAACACCGCCACGGCGAGCAGGCTGCCGGTCCGCGCGATCGCGTTGTTCACACCGGACGCCGCGCCCGCGTGCCGGTCGGCCGACGCGGCGAGCACGGTCGCGGTCACCGGCGCCACGACCGTGGACAACCCGAGCCCGAACACCACCACGCCGGGCAGCACCGCGCCGATGTAGCTCGCGCCCGGCTCCACTCGCAGCAGCAACAGCATGCCGGCGGCGATCAGCATCGGCCCGAGCACGAGTTGCACGCGCGGACCGATCCGCTGCGCGAGCTTCCCCGACCGCGCGGACAGCACCAGCATGATCACGGTGATCG
Organism: Herbihabitans rhizosphaerae; assembly: GCF_004216555.1. Classification (GTDB taxonomy): domain Bacteria; phylum Actinomycetota; class Actinomycetes; order Mycobacteriales; family Pseudonocardiaceae; genus Herbihabitans; species Herbihabitans rhizosphaerae. The sequence goes on from NZ_SGWQ01000003.1 coordinate 466,965, forward strand.
GCAGGCCCGCCACGCCGGACTCGGTCGGCGAGTACCCGAGCGAGGTCTGCAACTGCAGCACCATCAACATCATCACGCCGCCGAGCGCCGCGTACACCACCAGAGTGAGCAGGTTGGACGCCACGAAGGTGCGGTTCGCGAACAGGTCCGGCGGCACCAGCGGATCGCGCACTTTCACTTGTGTCACAACGAATCCGGCGAGCGCGGCCAGACCGATCACCGCCGCGCCGATCACCAGCGGATCACCGACTCCGCGCACCGGCGCCTCGATCAGCGCCGCCGTCACACCGGCCAGCCCGACCGCGCTGACCACCGCGCCGACCACGTCCGGCTTCCCGTTCATCTGCGCGTCGCACGACTCCGGCACGTACTTGCGCGCCATCCACACGCACAGCACCGCCAGCGGCACGTTGATCAAGAACGCCAGCCGCCACGACCAGAGCTGCACCAGCAGCCCGCCCACCAGCGGGCCCACCGCCGCCGCGATGCCGGACAGGCCCGACCACGCGCCGATCGCCCGCGCCCGGTCCTTCCTGGCGAACGACGCCTGGATGATCGCCAGCGACCCCGGAGTCAGCAGCGCGCCGCCGATGCCCTGCAGCACCCGGGCGGCGACCAGCATCTCGGTCGACTGCGCGAGCCCACACAACGCGGAGGCCGCGCCGAACCACAGCACGCCGATGGTGAAAACCTTGCGCCGGCCGTACCGGTCCCCGAACGACCCGGCGACCAGGATCAGCGCGGCGAGCGCCAGCAGGTACCCGTCCAGAATCCACTGCAGGCCGGCGATATCCGCACCGAGCTCCGCGCCGATCCGCGGCAGCGCGACGTTGATGATCGTGCCGTCCAGCATCGCCATGCCGGAGCCAAGGATCGTGGTCACGAGCACGCCCCGTGCGACCGGGCTTCCCCAGCGCACCTCCTCCGCGGCCGGCGTGCTCATGAGGGACGACTCAGTCTCGCCACGAACTTGTAGCGATCACCCCGGTACACCGACCGCACCCACTCGACCGGCCGGCCCTGGGTGTCGAACGAGTGCCGCGACAGCAACAGCATCGGCATGCCGACGTCCGCCCCGAGCACATCCGCCTCCTCAGGTCCGGCCAGTGCCGTCTCGATCGTCTCCTCGGCGTGCCCCATCCGCACGTCGAACTTCTCCTCGAGCACCTCGTACAGCGAGGTGCCTCCGGTGACGTGCTTGCGCAGCCCGCGGAACCGGCCGAGCGGCAGGTGCGTGGTCTCCAGCGCCATCGGCTCATTGTCGGCCAACCGCAACCTGCGCAGCCGCAACACCTTCGCCCCGGCACGAATTCCCAGCAGGCGAGCCAGCTCCGCCTCGGCGGGTAACTCGGCCACCTCGAGCAGCTTGGACGACGGCTCCCGCCCCTGCGCGCGCATGTCCTCGGTGTAGGACGACAGCTGCAACCGCTGCGCCACCTTGGGTTCCGCGGCGAACGTGCCCTTGCCCTGCACCCGGTGCAGACGGCCTTCGATGGTCAGCTCGGCGAGTGCCTGGCGCACGGTCGTGCGGGACACGTCGAACTCCTGCGCGAGCGCGCGCTCGGTGGGAATAGGCGAACCGGGCGGCAGCGCGGCGAGCAGATCGAGCAGGTGCCGCTTCAGCCCCCAATACTTCGGCTCGCGCGGCTGCCTCGTGCCGGCCGCGGACACCGGATCACCCGTGGTCGACATGTCGAGCATCGCCGCCTCCTCGTGCTATGCAAGTGCACAGACACAGAATGCCTCGCGCAGCGCCGATCGCGCGATCACGGCGCGCCGGGCTGCCAGTACGATTGGTCTAGACCTGGACAAAGGTACCGCGCCCCGTGGAGGAACACATGACCGACCGCACGGCCGGCGCTCGGATGAACGCCGAGATCGCCGACCAGCCGCGGGTGCTCGCGGAGCTCACCGCACGGCGGGCGGAGATCGCGGACGTCGCCGCCGTCGTGGCGCGGCGCCGCCCCCGGTTCGTCCTGCTCGCCGCGCGCGGTTCCAGTGATCACGCCGCGCTGTACGCCAAGTACCTGATCGAGATCCTGCTCAATCTACCGGCTGGGCTCGCCTCACCGTCGACGATCACGCTCTACGACGCGCGCCCGTCGCTGGACGACGTGCTGTTCGTGACGGCCAGCCAGAGCGGCGGGTCGCCCGACCTGGTGGCGGCCACCGAGTCGGCCCGGCGCTGCGGCGCGCTGACCGTGGCGGTCACGAACACGCCGGGCTCGCCGCTGGTCTCGGCCGCCGAGTTGAGCATCGACATCGGCGCGGGCGAGGAGCAGGCGGTCGCGGCAACCAAGACCTACACGGCCACGCTGCTCGCGCTGTACCTGCTGGTGGACGCGGTCCGCGGTGGCACCGGCGAGTACGCGCTGCCGCTGGGTGAGCTCGCGCAGTCCACTTTGGACACCTCGGCGGACGTCGTGCGCGAGGCCGCGGCGCGCTACCGGTTCGCCGAGCGGATGGTCACCACGGGCCGCGGATACTCGCTGGCGACCGCCTCGGAGGCGGCGCTCAAGCTGGCCGAGACCAGCTACCTGTCCGCCCGCGCGTACAGCGGCGCCGATCTGCTGCACGGGCCGGTGGCCGCGGTGGACGAGGAGACCGCGGTGCTCGCGGTGACCAGCGCGGGCCGGGGTGGCGCGGCCATGCGCGAGGTGCTCGAGACCGTGTCCGAGCGGGGCGCCGACGTGCTGGCCGTCGGATCGGCCGCGGCGGACATGCCGGCCGGTCTCCGGGTGGACGTGCCGCGCACCGAGGAAGAGGTCGCGCCGGTGCTGGAGGTGCTTCCGCTGCAGCGGCTGGCCTACGAGTTGGCGCTGGCCCGCGGCGCCGACCCGGACCGCCCGCGCGGGCTGTCCAAGGTCACCAAGACGCGGTGATCTTTATCGAGGGCAAGGTCGCCTGGTTCGGCTTCGCCGAACGGGGCTGTGGTCTTTTTGCTTGGGTGGCTGAGTGCCGAGTGTGGGTGGCTGGGTTTCGTGGGTGGTCCAGCCACGCCACCTCCACGACAGCGGGCTCGTTCCTCGCCCGCTGTCCCTCCGGCGTCGTAAGGGCGACCGCCCTCGACAATGAGGGCGACCTCAGCGGGGCTTTCGATCGGGGCGGTCAACACACCCGGCTGCGTGAAGCTTGGTAGGTGGGGTAGGTGGGCCGCGTGTAGGTGGGCCGGCGGCTTGGGGTGGGGCTCAGTGACCGCCGCCGCCGTGGTCGGCGGGCTCCTCGCGGGGAGCGGCCGGCACGGCGACCGGGATCTCCACGGTGACCGAGCCGATGCCGGCGAACTCGAAGGTGACCGGCACGTTCTGGCCGGAGCGGATCGGCGCGGCCAGGTCGGTCAGCACGATGTGCAGCTCGCCGATCACCGTCTTCGGCGTGGTCGACGTCGGCAGCACGGTCACGCCGCTGGTCGGCACTCCGGTGGACGCCGGGGCGTGACCGGTGGTGGTCGGCGTGGTAGTCGGCTGCGGCGTCGTGGTCGCCGCGGCACCGTGGTCGCCGTGTCCGTCGCCGACCATGCCGCCGGAGGACTTGGTGAAGAACTCCTTGCCGGCGACGATCGCGCGGCCGGCCGGCAGGTTCTGGTCACCGGTGATCACCGCGGCGCCGGCCGGGCTGCTGACGCCGGTCAGCCGCGCCTCACCGGAACCGGTGTTGACGATCGTGACGATCAGCGGTGCCTTGCCGCCCTTGGGGTGCCCGGAGCCGTTTGGGAACGCGACCTGCGCGTTGCGCACGACGATCGGCCCGACCTGGCCGAACGCGCCGTTCACGGCCGGGAGCTGGGTGTCGGTCTGGGTGATCTGGCCGGAGCCGCAGCCCGCGGCGCCGAGCAGAGCCGCGAGGCCGATCGCCACCACGGCCGTCCGCATGGACCTGTTCTGCTGTGCACGGCTCACGGTTGACGGTCCTTCCTCAGCACTGCCCCGCGGCCAGCGGAGCGAGATCGTCCTGGGCGGAAGGGTATCTGGACCGCACGCGCGATCGCGCGAGTGGTCGGACAAGCACGAACGCAACCGGTTTGTCAAGCCCCGCCCGGACCACGGGTGGGCCGCTGACCTGCGATTACGGATCACCAACCCGCCTCAGCGCGTAGTACGGGCGTGCTAGGATAGGGGCAGCGAAAGGGGCAGAGGACACATGGTTTTCAAGGTCGGAGAGACCGTCGTCTACCCGCACCACGGTGCCGCTCTCATCGAAGCAATCGAGACCCGCGTGATCAAGGGCGAGGAGAAGAAGTACCTCGTCCTGAAGGTCGCCCAAGGCGACCTGACGGTTCGCGTCCCCGCAGACAACGCCGAGATCGTCGGTGTGCGGGACGTCGTGGGCCAAGAGGGTCTCAATCGCGTCTTCGATGTCCTGCGCGCTCCCCACACGGAGGAGCCGACCAACTGGTCCCGGCGGTATAAGGCAAACCTCGAGAAGCTCGCCTCCGGCGACGTGAACAAGGTTGCCGAAGTGGTGCGTGACCTGTGGCGGCGGGAAAAGGACCGGGGTCTGTCCGCCGGTGAGAAGCGGATGTTGGCCAAGGCACGGCAGATTCTGGTCAGCGAGCTGGCACTGGCCGAGGGAACCGACGAGGACAAGGCTGAAGTCATCCTCGACGAGGTCCTCGCCACCGCTTCCTGATCCGCCTTCACGACGCGACCGTGCACACGACGTGCGAGGTCGTCGCGCTGGTACCTGCCGCCGGTCAGGGTGTTCGGCTGGGTGCCGGGCTGCCCAAGGCGCTCGTGCCCGTGGCCGGCGAACCGTTGCTGACGCATGCCGTGCGCCGGCTGCTCGACGCCGGCGTACGTGAGGTGATCGTCGCCGCGCCGCCTGACGGCGTGGAGCCGATCGCCGAGGCAGCGCGTGCGGCGGCCGTCGACGCGCCGGTTCGCGTCGTCCCGGGCGGTGCGGACCGCACCGAGTCGGTGCGGCTCGCGCTGGACGCCGTGCACGGCCGGTTCGACGTGGTGCTGGTGCACGACGCCGCGCGCGCGTTCACACCGGTCGAGACGATCCGTGCGGTGATCTCCGCGGTAGCCGCCGGTGCGCCGGTGGCGATTCCGGTGCTTCCGGTCGCCGACACGGTGAAGGTGGTCGACGCTGACGGCATGGTCATCGCCACGTCCGACCGCTCCTCCCTGCGGCTGGTACAGACGCCACAGGGGTTCACGCTCGACGTGCTGCGCCAGGCGCACGCTCAGGCGGCGGGTGTGGCCACCGACGACTCGGCGCTCGTGGAGCGCCTCGGCATCGGCGTGCACACGGTCGAGGGTCACCCACATGCCATGAAGGTGACGACACCGTTCGACCTGGCCATCGCCGAAGCGGTGTTCGGGTGACCGCGCCCAGGGTCGGCATCGGCACCGATGTGCACCGCGTGGAGGCCGGCCGGGAGTGCTGGATGGCCGGGCTGCTCTGGTCCGATGTGGACGGTTGCGCCGGCCACTCCGACGGCGATGTAGCCGCGCACGCGCTGTGCGACGCGCTGCTGTCCGCCGCCGGACTCGGTGATCTCGGCGCGGTGTTCGGCACCGATGATCCACGGTGGACCGGAGCGCACGGGGTGGCGTTCCTTTCCCATGTGCGCCAACTGGTTCACGACGCGGGGTTCACCGTGGCCAACGCCGCCGTGCAGGTGATCGGCAACGCGCCCAAGATCGGCAAGCGGCGGGACGAGGCGCAGCGCGTGCTCTCCGACGCGGTCGGCGGGCCGGTGTCGGTTTCCGGTACGACGACCGACGGGCTCGGGCTGACCGGGCGCGGTGAGGGCGTCGCGGCGGTGGCGACCGCCTGCCTGGTGCCACGGAACGGTGCGTGACGGGTCTCGGACCCGATCGGCGGATTGGCAGTTGTGCCGTTTGCCGCAAGGCTGTGGCACCGGTCACATTGCCTACCGAGGAGGCGTCCACCGATGCGCCGAATGGCAGCGATCCTGGTCAGTCTGGCAACCCTCGCTCTCATCCCGATCACCGCACCACCCGCACTCGCCGAACAGGGCGACCTCGCGTGCACCGGGAACTTTCAGTTCAACTTCACGCCACCGCTCACCTCCACGACCACGACGGCGGACGCCGAGGTCCGTGGCGGCCTGGTCGACTGCGTCTCACCGAACGGCAACTACACCCGGTTGAAGTCCGGCGTGCGCACCGGTTTCGGCACGGTCAACCGGCCGGCCGGGCTGGAGTCGTGCTCGCCGGTCATGACGATCACCGAAGGCGCGGTGCTCACCTGGAACACCGGCGAGAAGAGCAAGTTCGCCATCACGGTCAACACGGATCCGTCCAATGGCCGGATCACGATCAGCGCCTACTTCACCAGTGGACCGCTCGCCGGGGACACCGCGAACGCCTTTCCGATCGTCCTGCACACCAATGGCGACTGCGCCGTGAACGGGCTCAGCCAGCTCACCTCCGATCTGCTGGAGGTCTTCTGGGAGTAGTAATCACTCACCCACCGGTGAGTGGGCGGCGCGTCAGCCGACCTTGGTGAAGGCGACTTCCAGATCGTCGTTCCACGTGATGCCGTCCACGCACAGCTGCCACATGCAGTCGATCGCGGTACGGCCCTCGTCGAACGTGCCGGTGAACCGCTGCGCGAACCCTGGCGCGTCCCGCGACTGCCGCCACACCAGGCCGCCGTCGGCCTCCTCCAGCGCCATCCGGTACACCCGCTGCACGTCGCGGACGTCGGTGTAGACGAGCGTGTACTCGCCGCTGCCACCGTCCGCGCCGATCACCGCGACGTTGTCCGGCACGTCCGGGTGCTCCACCGTGGTCCGCTGCACCAGCAGCCCAGGACCGTCCAGCCAGGAGAACGTCGCGCGCCCGTGAACCGGCGCGTCGAGCATCGGATGGTCACCCACCAGGTCCCAGTCGCCGACGAGCACGCCAAGGCGATCAAGCAATTCCGACATGCCGCCCAGGATGTCACGCCTGTGTGCCAGACCACAGAATCCGGCCCACGTGCGCCGCTAGGGTGGTGCCCGTGGAGACCCGAAACGTTTCGATCCGCGGTGTGCTGTTCGACTTCTCCGGCACCCTGTTCCGCTTGAAGCCCGACGAGTCCTGGCTCGACGGCGCGGGAGACGACCTGGCCGTCGCCGAGGTGGCCGAGCTCGTCGCCAAGCTGATCGCGCCAGCCGGCCCGTCCACCAACCTGCCACCCGAACTGCGCGACGACTGGGAGCGGCGCGATCTCGACCCGGTGGCCCACCGGACCGCGTACATCACCGCCATGCGCGCCTCCGGCATGGAGATCCGGCCAGGAATGACCGAGCGGCTCTACGAGCGGTTCATGACGCCGGAGTCGTGGTTCCCTTACCCCGACACGGTTTCCGCGTTGCGGGCGGTGCGCGACGCCGGCCTGCCGGTCGCCGTGGTCAGCAACATCGCGTGGGACATACGCCCCACCTTCGAGCTGCACGGCGCCGCCGACCTGGTCGACGAGTACGTGCTGTCCTTCGAGGAAGGCGCGGTCAAGCCGGACCCCCGACTGTTCACGATCGCCTGCGAACGGATCGGGATCAGGCCAGCCGACGCGCTCATGATCGGCGACTCCGAGGAGGCCGACGGCGGTGCGGTCGCGGTCGGCTCCCGGTTCGAGCACGTGCCGGGCCTCGACCCGAGCGAGCGGCCGGACGCGCTGGTGAAGGCGCTCGCCAAACGCGGCGTCCTGGTGTAGCCCGTTCCACACGGTGGCACTGCGACTCAAAGTCGCGGCGCACCTGACCGCGCTGGCCGGCGCGGTCGACATCACGATCGGATCGGTCACCAGCGCCATGCGCAACTGCAAGCCGTGACCACGAGATGGACGGGCCATACGTGGCCCGTACCATTTCGGCGTGGCACTGCACATATACGACACCGCGACCCGAGGCGTACGGGAGTTCCAGCCCGTCCGGAGCGGAACGGCGTCCATCTATCTGTGTGGTGCCACCGTGCAGGCCGTCCCGCACATCGGGCACGTGCGCAGCGGCGTCAACTACGACGTACTCCGACGCTGGCTTTCCTTTCAGGGCAACGATGTCCTGTTCGTGCGCAACGTGACCGACATCGACGACAAGATCCTCGCCAAGGCCACGGCTGCCGGCCGCCCGTGGTGGGAATGGGCGGAGACGCACGAGCGCGCGTTCGACTCCGCGTACGACTCGCTCGGCTGCCTGCCGCCGTCCTACTCGCCGCGCGCCACCGGCCACGTGACCCAGATGGTCGAGCTGATGCGGCGGCTGATCGACGCCGGGCACGCGTACGCGCGGAACGGCGACGTGTACTTCGACGTGCGCTCGTTCCCCGACTACGGCGCGCTGTCCGGCCAGCGAATGGACGACGTGCAACAGGGCGAGACGGCCGCCACCGGCAAGCGCGACCACCGCGACTTCACGCTGTGGAAGTCGGCCAAGCCGGGCGAGCCGTCCTGGCCGACACCGTGGGGCGCCGGCCGGCCGGGGTGGCACCTGGAGTGCTCGGCGATGGCCACCACGTACCTCGGTGGCGAGTTCGACATCCACGGCGGCGGGATCGACCTGATCTTCCCGCACCACGAGAACGAGCGCGCGCAGTCCAACGCGGCCGGCGACGGGTTCGCCAGGTACTGGCCGCACAACGCGTGGATCACCATGGCCGGCGAGAAGATGTCCAAGTCGCTGGGCAACGTGGTGTCGATCCCGGCGATGCTGGAGCGGGTGCGCGCGCCGGAGCTGCGGTACTACATGGTCGCGCCGCACTACCGGTCCACGATCGAGTACTCCGAGGCGGCGCTGGCCGAGGCGGTGTCGGCGTACCGGCGGATCGAGTCGTTCCTGCACCGGGTGGCCGGCCGGCTCGGCTCGGTCGAACCGGGTGCGCTGTGCGCGGAGTTCACCGAGGCCATGGACGACGACCTCGGCACCCCGAAGGCGCTCGCCACGGTGCACAACGCGGTCCGCGAGGGCAATGCCGCGCTGGACTCGAGTGACGACGCGGCGGCGCTCGGCGCGGCGGCGTCGGTGCGCGCGATGACCGGCGTGCTGGGCCTGGATCCGTTGTCCGACAAGTGGTCCGATTCGTCCACTGTGGACAACGCGCCTCGGCAGGCGCTGTCCACGCTGGTCGACGAGCTGCTCGAGGAGCGGCAGCGGGCACGTGCGGAGCGCGACTTCGCCCTCGCGGACACCGTGCGGGACAGGCTGACCTCGGCCGGGATCGCCGTCGAGGACACCCCCGACGGTCCACTGTGGACATTGAAGGACGGCTGACGTGGCAGGCAATTCCCGGCGCAGAGGCGCGATGCGCAAGCCGGGCACGAAGAAGGGCGCCGTCGTCGGATCGGGCGGCCAGCGGCGCAAGGCGTTGGAGGGCAAGGGGCCGACGCCGCGTGCCGACGAGCGGCCGGGTCATCCGGCGCAGCGCAAGGCCACCGCCGCGGCGAAGGCCGAGCAGCGGCGCACCAAGCAGGAGCAGGGGCCGGAGCTGATCGCCGGCCGCAACCCGGTCGTGGAGTGCCTGCGTGCCGGTGTTCCGGCCACCGCGCTGTACGTGGCGCTGGGCATCGACGCCGACGACCGGGTGACCGAGGCCGTTCAGCTGGCCGCCGATCGCGGTATCTCGATCCTGGAGGTGGCGCGCACCGAGATCGACCGGCTCACCGGTGGTGCGGTGCACATGGGGCTCGCGTTGCAGGTCCCGCCGTTCGCCTACGCGCACCCGGACGAGCTGCTGACCACCGCGCAGGAGTCGGGCGACGTGCCGCTGATCGTGGCGCTGGACGGCGTGACCGACCCGCGCAACCTGGGCGCGGTGATCCGCTCGGCGTCCGCGTTCGGCGCGCACGGGGTCGTCGTGCCGCAGCGGCGCAGTGCCGGCGTGACGGCGGTCGCGTGGCGCACGAGCGCCGGGACGGCGGCGCGCATGCCGGTCGCGGTGGCCACCAACCTCACCCGCACGCTGCGCGCGTACGCCGCCGAGGGGCTGATGCTGGTCGGGCTGGACGCGGACGGCTCGATGCCGATCGACGATCTGACGCTGGCCACCTCGCCGCTGGTCGTGGTGGTCGGCTCCGAGGGGCGCGGGCTGTCCCGGCTGGTGCGCGAGGCGTGCGACGCGACCGTGTCGATCCCGATGGCGGCCGGCGTGGAATCGCTGAACGCCTCCGTCGCGGCCGGTGTCCTGCTCGCCGAGGTCGCCCGCCGCCGCCGCGCCGCCGGCCGCGTGTGACGCCGCTGCCCGAACCGCCCGCGCGCCGAGTTGTCCACAGCTCGCGTTCTATCCACATGTCGATCACTTGGCCGCTGTCGATCTTGGCGCACCGATAGACTGGTCCAGGGCCGCCCCCGGGATCGGGTGGGGGCTGCGTCCAGTACGTAGTGCAAGATCAAAGTGTGGGTTGTGGTGCGCGAATCAGCGCGCTGGGGGCCGGTAATCAGATTGCGCCGGCCGCGCATCGCCCGGATGATCCGGCCCATGCTGATCCGCCGCTCTCACGACGACGAGTCCGCGACGATCCGGGCCGTGCACGCGGAGGCGTTCCGCGACAAGGACAAGCCGGACGTCGAGCCGATCGAGGCGCCGCTGGTCGATCAGCTTCGCGAGTCCGGCGCGTGGCTGCCACCGCTGTCACTGGTGGCCGTGGACGGTGAGGAGATCATCGGACACGTCGTGTGCACCCGAGGCACGGTCGGGACCGTGCCGGCACTGGGGCTCGGCCCGATCGGCGTGCTGCCGTCCCGCCAGGGCACCGGGGTGGGCAACGCGCTGATGCACGCCGTGGTCGCCGCCGCCGACGCGCTGGACGAGCCGCTGATCGCGCTGCTCGGCGAGCCGAAATTCTACGGCCGGTTCGGGTTCGTGACCTCCACCGAGCACGGCATCGAGCCGCCGGAGGCGGCGTGGGGCGCCTATTTCCAGGTCCGCACGCTGGAGGCGCACCGGCCGGAGATCACCGGCACCTTCCGCTACGCGGAGCCTTTCGAACGGCTGTAACCCGCGTTCGCCGGTGGCGGCCCGCCCGGCTCGGATAGGGTCGGTCGGCCTGTCCACCAGCAGAGGTCTCAAGGGATGCTGTTCTCCAGTCCGATCTTCCTGTGGTACTTCTTGCCGGTCGTGCTCGCGATCGTGCTGGTCGCGCCGCGCGGCTGGCGCAACGGCATCATCGCGGTGGCGAGCCTGCTGTTCTACGCCAGCGGTGCCGGGCCGTCCACGCTGCTGCTGCTCGCCTGCATGGTGGTCAACTTCTGGGCCGGGCCGGCGCTGGAGCCCGACGAGTGGGACATCGACCGCGCACGACGGCGGCTGGTCCTCGTCGGTGTGGTGCTGTTCGACATCGCCGTCCTGGTGATCTGGAAATACGCCGGATTCGCCACCGAACAGCTCGCGGCGATCGCGAAACTGCTCGGCGGCGATTTCCCGGTCGTGCACCTGATGCTGCCGATCGGCATTTCCTTCTACACGTTCCACCACATTTCCTACGTGGTGGACATCTATCGGGGTGAACGGCCGGCGCTGCGCAATCCGGTGTCGTTCATCACCTACATCGCGATGTTCCCGCAGCTGATCGCCGGCCCGATCGTGCGGTATCGCGAGATCGCCGACCAGCTTCCGCAGCACCGCACGCACCGGCTCGACGACCTCGCCGCCGGGTTCCCCCGGTTCGCGCTCGGCCTGTGCAAGAAGGTGATCATCGCGGACTCGCTGGCGCCGCTGGCCGACGCCTGCTTCACCACCCCGAGCCACGCGATGACGTTCGGCATCGCCTGGCTGGGCGCGATCACCTACACGCTACAGCTGTACTTCGATTTCTCGGGCTATTCCGACATGGCGATCGGCCTCGGCCGAATGCTCGGATTCCGACTGCCCGAGAACTTCGCCAGGCCGTATTCGTCTGTCACGATCACCGAATTCTGGCGGCGCTGGCACATGTCGTTGTCGCGATGGTTCCGCGACTACGTCTACGTTCCACTCGGCGGCAACCGGCACGGCGCGGCGAAGACGTACCGGAATCTGTTCATCGTGTTCGTGCTGACCGGTTTCTGGCACGGCGCGGCGTGGACGTTCCTGGTGTGGGGGCTGTACCACGGCGCGCTGCTGATCATCGAGCGCGGCTTCCACCTCGAGCAGGCGCCCGAGAGCCGGCACGCCGTGATCGGCCGGCGCGCGCTGACCATGGTGCTGGTGATCGTCGGCTGGGTGTTCTTCCGTGCCACCGACATGGGCTCGGCGCTGGCGATGATCGGCCACATGCTGCTGCCCGACTTCACCGGGCTGACCGACGTCGTGGACGTGGCGTTCACCAACCAGCGGCTGGTCCTGCTGCTGCTCGCGGTGGTGATCCTCTTCCTGCCGGCGCACCCGGTGACCGGCCCGATGCTCGAATCCTCGCGCGGCCGGCTCGCCACCGGACTGCGCATCACCGTGATGACCGTGGGCCTCGCCTACGCCGGAATCCTCGTCGCGACGGGCACGTTCAGCCCGTTCCTGTACTACCAGTTCTGACCGCCGAGCACGGCCTGCCTAGGCTGTGCGAGGTCCACTCCCGACTTTCCTTTGAAGGGTTGACCTTGTGATTGACGCGGTTGGAAACCCTCAGTCCCTGTTCGTGCTCGGTGGCACCTCCGACATCGCACTGGCGACGGCACAGAAGTACGCCGAACAGCAGCCGCTGCGGATCATCCTGGCCGACCGCCCGGAGGAGTCCGAGCGCATGGCGGCCGCGGTCGAGCTGCTCCGCAAGACCGGCAGCACCGTGTCGACGCTGACGTTCGACGCCCGCAAGCCCGAGACGCACGCCGAGGTCATCGACAAGGCCTTCGCCGACGGCGACATCGACATCACGCTGGTGGCTTTCGGCATCCAGGGCGACAACGAGAAGGGCTGGACCGAGGTCGGGGCCGCCCGCGCGGTCGCCGAGATCAACTACGTCGCGCCGATGACCCTGGGTGTGCTGCTGGCCGAGAAGCTGCGCAAGCAGGGCCACGGGCGGCTCGCCGTGATGTCCTCGCCCGCCGGCGAGCGCGCCCGGCGGTCGAACTTCGTCTACGGCTCGTCCAAGGCCGGGCTCGACGTCTTCTACACCGGCCTTGCCTACGCGCTGAGCGAATCCGGCGTGACAGTCACCGTGGTGCGGCCGAACTTCGTGCGCACCAAGCTGACCGAGGGCATGAAGCCGGCTCCCATGGCGCAGACCCCGGAGCAGGTCGCCGCGGCGATCGTGGACGGTGTGCGCAAGGGCAAGGAGCTGATCTACGTGCCCGGCCAGATGCGCCTGGTGATGGCCGTGCTGAACCACCTGCCGCGCCCGATCTTCCGCAAGCTGCCGTTCTAGCGGCGCTTGGCGGGCAGCGAACCCGCGTAGCTCACGCCGCGCTCGATCCAGTCGGCGAGCGCGGCGTCCGACGCGAGGGCGTCCAGCTCGACGTAGAGCCACCCGCGCCGTTCGCGCCCGCCCATCACCATGGGCGTGACCCGCACGCCGTCCACGAGGTCGTCGGTCTGGGTCGGGTCGACGCGCACCATCAGCCCGCCCCGCCCGCTCGCCGCGACCGATATGTTCCCGGCGATCAGGAACGCGAGCCCGCCGAACATCCGCTGCTCGAAGACATCGCTCCGGCTGGCGACCAGTTCGCGGATCCGATCCGCCAGCTCCTCGTCGTAGGCCATACCCGAGATTGTCGCGCGCACCACCGACGAAAACCGCGACGTCGCCACCAGCGCCGCCCCGTGCCCGCACCACCAAGTTCTGACCGGCGGTGCGGTGCGGGCAGCACGGGTGCCGCGAAGCGGTAGATTGTCAGGCATGGCGACGACCTTCGCGGACTTGGAAGCGCGAGTGCGCGGCCTGGAATCGCGCGCACAGCGAGTCGAAGAGGACGTGACCGCGATTGTCACGACCGTTGTTGAAACGCGTGACGAGGTGCGTTGGCTCAGGCGTGCCGTCGAGGCACTGCTCGATCACCATGGCATCGCACCGCCCGCCGAGTAAGACTGACTACCGCTGGCTCAGGCGCGCCCGGTTGACCACGTCGCGGCGGTGAAACGGCGACGACCAAGGCGGCGGCGCCGTGCGAGTCGGCGAAGCATTCGGCGCGCACGAGCCAGTTCGTGTGCCGCGCAGGTCTTCTACGAACGGCACCCGGTGGCCCTCGGACTCATCCGAAACGGCCGGCCCGCTCGCGTCGATCTGGTCGCCGTACGCCGGGCAGGAAACCTGTCATGCGGATTCGCTGCGGTGCCAGGCTTCGGTGAACTCGGCGAGGGTGATCCGACCGTTGGCGTCACCGTCGGCGTCGCCGAAGATCGCCCGCAACTCCTCGTCGGTCACCGTCTCGCCGATCGCGGTCAGGGCGAACTGGAACTCGTCGATGGTGACCAAGCCGTCCCCGTCCACGTCCAGCGCCTTGAACTGCTCCTCGATGAACTGATCACTCGAAGCCATGGGCGCAGCCTACGGTGCCCGGCGTCGCCGCACGCGTGACATGCTCAGATCGGCAGCGTGGCGACGGGAGGCGGCGTGAGTTTCCAGAGCATCGTCGACGACGTCGCCGCCAACTGGCACGTGTACGCCACGATGCCGGTCATCGCCGCGCTGATCGGCTACATCACCAAGCGCGCCGCCATCGAGATGATGTTCCGGCCGATCGATTTCGTCGGGATCAAGGGCACCTTCATCGGTTGGCAGGGCGTCATCCCGCGCAACTCGCACCGCATGGCGAGCATCGCGATGGACCTGATGACCACCAACCTGATCAGGCCGAAGGAGATCTTCTCCAGGCTCGATCCGAAGCGGGTCACCGACGAACTGCGCGAACCGCTGCGCGAGGCGGTCGACGAGATAACCCGCGAGATCATGTCGATGTATCAGCCCACGGTCTGGGAGATGATGCCCGAACCGGCCCAGCGCATGCTGGTCCGCCGCGTGCAGTCGCAGGCGCCGCGCATCGTGGAGACGCTGATCGCCGAGGTCGCCGAGAACATCGACGACGTGCTCGACGTCCGCGACATGGCGGTCACCAACCTGGTGCGCGACAAGGCCGTGCTGAACCGTCTCATTCGCGACATCTCCCGCCCGGAGATGCGGTTCATCGCCCGCTCGGGCATCTACTTCGGCACCGTGATCGGCCTGGTCCAGGTGGTCGCGTGGGCGATCACGCACAGCCCGTGGATCATGCCGATCTTCGGCGGTCTCACCGGCTGGCTGACCGACTGGCTCGCGTTGAAGATGATCTTCCTGCCGCGTCAACCGAAGCGCTTCGCGGGGCTGGTCACCTGGCAGGGCATGTTCCAGAAGCGCAAGGAGGAGGTGGCCGTCGACTACGGCAACCTGATCGCCGACGAGATCCTCACCCTGCAGAAGGTGCTCGAGGCGGTGCTCACCGGCCCGAAGTCAGACCGCCTGTTCGTGATGATCGAACGCGAGGTGCGCCGCGCCATCGACGCCCAGCTCAGCGTGGCGAAGCCGCTGGTCGTGGTGTCCATCGGCTCGCGCCGCTACCAGGAGATGAAGCAGCTCGCCACGCGCAAGGCGATCGAGCGCATTCCGGAGGCGGTGCGCCGGGTCGAGGGCTACGCCACCGAGGCGATGGACGTGCGCAACACGATCATCGACCAGATCAAGGGGCTGACCCCGCTGCAGTACGAGGGACTGCTGCGGCCGGCGTTCCGTCAGGACGAATGGAAGCTGATCGCCGTCGGCGCCATCATCGGTTTCCTGGTCGGCGAGCTGCAGGTGCTCCTTGTCCTTCCACATTGATAGCCTTGGCCGGTGAACGCCGTTCTCGACGATTTCGCCGAGCACTGGCTCATCTATGTTTCGATGCCGTTCATCGCGGCCGCGATCGGATACGTCACCAAACGTGTGGCGATCGAGATGATGTTCCACCCCGTCGATTTCGTGGGAATCAACGGAACGTTCATCGGATGGCAGGGTGTCGTTCCCCGCAGCTCCGAGCGGATGATCGGCATTTCCGCCGAGCTGCTCACCACGAAGCTGGTCAACCCGCGCGAGGTGCTGGCCCGGCTCGATCCGGCCAGAATCGCCGAGGAGGTCGAGCAGCCCCTTCTGTCCACAATGGACGACGTGGCCCGGGAAGTGTTGGAGCAGCACCATCCCCGGCTGTGGGAGATGCTCCCGGTGCTCGCCCAGGACCTCGTCGTCAAGCAGGTGCAGGCGGCCGCGCCGGTCGTGGTGCGGCGCATCGTCAACGAGATCCAGGAAAACGTCGATGAGGTGCTCGACGTCAAACACATCGCGGTCACCGCACTGCATCGCGACCGCCGGCTGACCGTGCGGCTCATCAGGGAGATATCCCGTCCGGAAATGGCGTTCATCGCCCGGTCCGGCATCTACTTCGGATTCGTTCTCGGCCTGGTGCAGACGATCGTGTGGGCACTCACGAAGGAGCCGCTCGTACTGCCGGTCTTCGGCGCGATAATCGGCCTGTTCACCGACTGGCTGGCGATCAAGCTGATTTTCTTCCCGCGTGAGGAGAAACGCGTTCTCGGGCTGTTCCGCTTCCAGGGGATATTCCAGCGAAGGCGCGACGAGGTGGCCGAGGACTTCGGCAGGCTGGTGGCCACCGAGGTGATGACCGTGCCGAACATCGTCGAGGGAATCCTGCGCGGCCCTCGGTCGGACCGCATCATCGCGTCGATCCAGGAGATCGTGGCGCGCACCATCGACGAGCAGACCAGCGTCGTGCGCCCGCTGGTGTCGATCGGCGTTGGCTCCCAGCGCTTCGAGGAGATGAAGCACGCCGCGGCCGACCGCGCGGTGGCCCGCATGTCCGATCCGGCACTGCAGGCCGGCGGCTACGTGGCCGGCGCGCTGGACATCGGCAACACGATCGCGCGCCGCATGCGCAGGCTCAGCCGTGTCGAGTACGAGAACCTGCTGCGGCCGGCGTTCCGGCGCGACGAGTGGAAGCTGATCGCGGTCGGCGCGATGATCGGATTCGGCGTCGGCGAGTTGCAGACGTTCCTTCTTCCTGGTTAACGCAATCCGCCACAGGTGCGCCAGCTAGGGTCGGACGGGTGACGGTGCACGATCCCTGGCAGCAGGCCGAGCGGCCGGAGGAGCAGACCGGTGAGCTGCCGAGGGTCAGCGTCGAGCTGCCCCCCGTGCACGAGGCCTGGCTCCCGCGCGAACATTCGCTGCACCGCCCCCGGCACGGCACCCGCCAGCTCACCGCGCTGATCTGCGCGCTGGTGTTCTTCGCCGGCCCGGCCGCGCTCTGGGTGTTCGGCGGCCGGCCGAGCGAGCTGGAGAATCACAAGCTGGCGTCGTTCCCCGGGCTGGACTCCGGCTGGGCGTTCTTCACCGGCCTCGGCAACTGGGCCACCGATCAGCTGGTGTTCCGCGGCGGCGCGATCGACGCGGCGGACTGGATCAGCCGCACGCTGTTCGGCGAACCACCGCCGCTGGACCAGGGCGGACGCTCGCCGGTCGGCCCGCTGCCCAACCCGCCCGGCGGCATCGGCGGCGTGCCGAACCCACCGAACGTGGAGGGCCCGACTCCCGGCGTGCCGGGCACCGAGGGTTTCCGGCGCGTGATCGAGGGCAGCGACGGGTGGCTCTACTTCGGCTACGACACCGACGCGAAGTGTCAGCCGACCAAGCCGCTCGCGGAGAGCATCGCCGGACTGAACCGGCTGCGCGACGCGATCACCGCCTCCGGCCGCAAGCTCGTGCTCGTGGTCGCACCGGACAAGACCACGATGGTGCCCGAGCATCTGCCCGGCACCTACCCGGGCCGGGATTGCGCCAACGCCGCCGCGCCGGAGCTGTGGCGCGCGGTCACCAAGGACGCCAAGGCGCTCGACGTGCGCCCGGCCCTGCAGGCGGCCGGCCGGGAGGCGGGGCGTCCGGTCTACCACCAGCAGGACACGCACTGGACCGACGAGGGCTCGGTCGCCATGGTGCGCGCGGTGGCCGAGCACTTGAGCCCGGGTGTCACCGCGACCTGGCAGGTGTCCGACGGCAAGCCGTGGTCCGGCGGCGCCGACCTCGCCACGATGGTCGGAAAGCGGGCCAAGAAAGAGGGCATGGCCTACGAGATCCGTCCGGACGGGTTCAACAACCGCTCCCAGGATCCCGTGAAGCCCGGCATGGCCCAGCCGACACATCGGCAGTCAGACCCCGTCGGCGGCACGATCGACAAACCGACCACGGTGATCGGCGACTCGTTCACCGAGATCACCTCGAAGTACCTGCCGGCCGCGTTCAGCAACGTGACCATGCAGAGCTACATGGCGATCAACGACACCCCGACGCAGGTGGCGAATCAGATGGCGAACAGCGAGATCGTGGTGCTGCAGGTGGTGGAGCGCAACATCGCCGGCGGGATCCTGCTGCCCTTCACCTCGGACATGTTCATCGAGACACTACGACCGATTCTCGCCGCCCGGCCGGTTCGATAGCCGATCCGCCGGTCAGCTTGCGCGGCCGGCCGCGGGCCACCGAGATCGTCCAGCAGATCACGTAGATCACGAACGAGATCGTGCACACGAACGCGCTCACCGGCGCGCCGGGCGCGAGCGACAGCACGATCCCGCCGACCGCGGCGATCTCGGCGAACACCACGGCGAGCAGCGTCGCGCGAAGGGGGCTCGCGGTCACCCTCGCGGCCGCGGCACCCGGGGTCACCATCAGCGAGAGCACCAGCAGCGCGCCGACCGTCTGCACGCCGAGCGCGGTGGCGATACCGACCAGGACCGCGAAGATCGCCGCCAGCGCGCGGGTCGGAACGCCTCGCGCGCGGGCCAGCTCCGCGTCCACGCTGGCGAACAACAGCGGCCGGTAGATCACCGCGAGCACGACGAACACCCCGACCGCGCAGACCGACAGCAGCGCGAGGCTGGCGAAGTCCACGCCGACGATCTGCCCGACGAGCAGGCCGAACTTGTTGGACGCGCGACCGGGATAGAACCACAGCAGCAGCACGCCGACGCCGAGCCCGAACGCCAGCAGCACGCCGATCACCGAGTCGTGCTCGGAACTGCGCCGGGACAACAGGCCCATGATCAGCGCCGCCACCACGGCGCCGATCAGCGCACCGTAGCCGATGTTGATCCCGATCAGCAGGGCGGCGGCACCGCCGGTGAACGACAGCTCGCTGGTGCCGTGCACGGCGAAGGCCATGTTGCGGCTGACGATCAGCGGCCCGAGCACGCCGGCCACCAGGCCGAGGATCGCGGCGGCGAGCAGTGCCGTGCGCACGTACTCGTCGTCGCGGATGAGCTGCCAGGTCAGCTCGAAGTTGAACAGCTCTTCCACTATTCCGCCTCGGCCAGGTGATGGTGCGACTCGTCCTCGCACAGTCCACTGTGGACGCCGACGACGTGGATCTGGCCGCGGACCTTGATCACCTCGACCGCGGCGCGGTATAGCTCGGACAGGTTCTTCGAGGTCATCACCTCGTCCGGGGTGCCGATCCGGAACCGGCCGTCGACCAGGTAGAGCACCCGGTCCACCAGCGGCAGCACGGGGTTGATCTCGTGCGTCACGAACACCACGGCGGTGTCGGCGTCCCGCCGCCGCTTGTCGATCAGCGTGCTGACCGCGCGCTGGTTGGCGATGTCCAGGGACAGCAGCGGCTCGTCGCACAGCAGCACGGCCGGATCGCCGACCAGCGCCTGCGCCACCCGGAGCCGCTGCTGCTCGCCACCGGACAGCAGCCCGACCGGCCGGTCGGCGAAATCGGTCGCACCGACCGCGGCCACCGCGTCGGTCACCCGCCTGCGCCGGTCCCGCATACCGCCGAACCCGATGCCCCAGCGATGCCCGTCCAGCCCGAGGCCGACGAGATCACGACCACGCACGGTGAGACTCGGGTCGAGCGCGCGCTGCTGCGGGATGTACCCGACCGACCGGCTGGCCCGGCCGGGGCGGGCACCGGCCACCTCCACGGTGCCCGCCGAAAGCCGTTGCAGGCCAAGGAGAACGCGCAACAAGCTGGTCTTGCCGGAACCGTTCGGGCCGAGGACGGCGACGAACTCGCCGGGCGCGATGTCCAAGTCGAGCCCGTCCCACAACACCCGGTCGCCGTAGCTCAGCGTCGCGCCGCGCAGCGAGATCGCTGTGCTCGTCGTGGTGGTGGTGTCAGTGGGATTGTCGACTGTCATTTCTTCGCCAGTGCACCCGCCAGTGCGTCGACCTGCTTGGTCATCCAGTCAACGTAGTCGGTCACGCCAGCGGGCAGGGTCTCGGTCACCCCGACGACACCGACTCCGGCACCGTTGGCCGCGTCGACGAGCCGCTTGGTGGCCGGCGTCTCGGTCTGGCTGTTGTTGATCAGCGCGGCCACCTGCTTGCCCCTGATCATCGTGGTGACCTTGTTGATCGCGGCCGCGGGAGGGTCGGTCTCCTCCTCGATCGCGTGCTTGTAGTCCTCCGGTGTGGCGTCCTCGAGGCCGGCCGCCTCGATCAGGTACTGCGCGACCGCCTCGGTGGACACGATCTTGGTGCCGGGGCGCTCCTTGGCGATCGCGGTGATCTTGGCGGTCAGACCGTCCAGCTTGGCGGCGAACGCGGCGGCGTTGGCGTCGAAGGCGGCCTTGCGGTCCGGCGAGATCACCGCGAGCTGCTTGGCGACCTCGGCGGACACCTTCTTCACGGTCGGGAGGTCGTACCAGACGTGCTCGTTGACCTCGCCGTGCTCGTGGTCGCCGTGGCCGTGACCGCCGGGTTTGCCGGCCTGCTTGCCGGACAGCGCGAACGCGTCGATCTTCGCCGTGGTGATGCCGGGTGCGCCGGCGAGCTTGGTGAAGAACTCGTCGTACCCGCCGCCGTTGAACACGGCGAGCTTGGCCGCGCGGATCGCGGTGCCGTCGGCCGGAGTGCCCTCGTAGGAGTGCGGGTCGGCGGACGGGTCACTGATGATCGACTTCACCGCGACCGCGTCGCCGCCGACCGCCTGCAGCACGCTGCCCCACACGTTGGTGGAGGCGACCACGTCGATCTTCGGACCGTTCGGCACCGGCACGGCGGTCGGCTGGGCGTTCGCGGCGGCCGACGTCGGCGGCTGGGACGACGGCGGAGGCTGCGCGCCGTCGCCACCGCCACAGCCGGACAGGCCGAGCGCGAGTGCGGCGAAACCGGCGGTCGCCTTGGCGACGCTTCGTAGTAAGCGGGACGTCATGGCACTCTCCCGAGCGACGATCGACAGATAATGGAAACCGTTATCAGATTAGTTTACGACGTGCCGTCGGGTCACGTCGCACCGACCGGGTGAGGCGACACGTGTGAGGGGTCACGGCGGCCGACTTCATCTATTGGTTCTGAACCGTTACCGTCAGGCCATGGCACGGTCAATGCACGCGCGACGTCCAGCGACCCTGGCATCGCTCGCCGCCGAGCTCGGCGTATCGAGAACAACGGTCTCCAACGCCTACAACCGGCCCGACCAGCTCTCTCCCGAGCTGCGCCGCCGGGTGCTCGAGACGGCGAAACGCCTGGGCTACCCAGGGCCTGATCCGGTCGCGCGCTCGCTGCGTACGCGCAAGGCGGGCGCGGTCGGCCTGCTGCTGACCGAGAACCTCTCCTACGCGTTCCGCGATCCCGCCGCGCTCGCGTTCCTCGAAGGGCTGGCGCTCGCCTGCGAGAGCGCCGGCCAGGGTCTGCACCTCGTGCCGGTGAACCCGCAGCGCGAGGACATCGCCAACGTGCACCGCGCCGGGGTGGACGGGTTCGTCGTGTACTCCGTGCCGGACGACGACCCGCACCTGGCCGCCGTGCTGTCCCGCCCGGTGCCGACCGTGGTGTGCGACCAGCCGAGGGTGGAGGGCGTGGACCGGGTCGGGATCGACGACCACGCGGCGATCACCAAGATCGCCAAACGGCTGATCTCCTTGGGGCACCGGCGAATCGGCGTGCTGTGCATGCGGCTGGGGCGCGATCGCAACGACTCCTTCGTGTCGCTGGACCGTCAGCGCAGCGCGCACTTCCACGTGCAGCGCACCCGGCTGGCGGGGCTCGCCGACACGTTCACCGCCGCCGGGGTGAACTGGGCCGACGTGCGCGTGGTCGAACGGTTCGACCATTCGCAGGCCAGCGGCGAGTCGGCGGCCGCCCAACTGCTGGACGCCGATCCGGGCGTAACGGCGATCATCTGCACGTCGGACATCCTGGCGCTGGGCGCGATGACCGAGGCGAAGCGGCGCAACCTGCGGGTGCCACAGGACCTGACGATCACCGGATTCGACGGGATCACCGAGGCGCGGCGGGTCGGGCTGACCACCGTGCGGCAGCCGGTGCTGGAGAAGGGCAAGGCCGCCGGCAAGCTGCTGCTCGGCGCGGCGGAGGCCAACCGGCAGCGCGAGATCACGCTGGAGACCGAACTGGTCGACGGCACCACCTCGGCGCCGCCCCGTACCGCCGAGGAACGCTGGTTCGGCCCGTAGTGAGCAATCTGCCACGATTGACACTCACCGTGGGCGAATAATCACCGATCGTTGTCGATCTTGGGGCAAACTCCGAAGACATGCGCGCGCCCCGGATCCGCTCCGCCCTGGTCAGCCTCGCCGTCGCGGCCGCACTCGTCGCGGCGCCGGCCGCCTCCGCCTCACCCGAGACCGGCGCACCCGGTGAGGTCACCAGCGTCGCGCCGCTGCCCGATCAGCACTGGTTGCCCGGCACCGGCAAGGCCTACCAACTGACGTACACGACGACCGGACCGGTCGGCCTGACCCCGAGCACCGGCGCGCTGTTCGTGCCGAAGGGAACACCGCCGCCGGGCGGGTGGCCGGTGGTCTCCTGGGCGCACGGCACGACCGGCATCGGGGACCGCTGCGCGCCGTCCACCGCAGGCCGGAGCCCGCGCGACATCGGCTATCTGACCAAGTGGCTCGAGCAGGGATACGCGATCGCGGCGACCGACTACGTCGGGCTGGGCACCGAGGGCGTGCACCCGTACCTGGACGGACGGTCCGAGGCGCACGCCGTGATCGACATCGTCCGCGCGGCGTCCACTGTGGACGGTTCGGTGTCCCGGAAGTGGATCACCGTCGGGCAGTCCCAGGGCGGCCACGCGGCGCTGTTCACCACCAGGATGGCCCCCGAGTACGCGCCCGAGCTGGACTTTCGGGGTGGCGTGGCCACCGGTGCGGCGAGCAACATCACCTGGCTGCTCGAACTCGCCGGGCCGGACGTGCCGTTCGAGAACCTCACCGCGCTGGTGGCCTACATTCTCGCCGGCGTCCCCGCCGCGCGCCCCGGCCTGGACGTCGCGCCGTACCTGACCGAACGCGGCGGCGTCGCGGTGCGCGACGCCCACGAGCTGTGCGTGCCCGAGCTGTACGCGAGCCTCGCCGGTGTCACGGTCGGCCAACTGCTGCGCGGGAAACTGGCCGAGGGCGACTTCATCCCGGCCGCGCGCGAGGTGCTCGAGGTCCCGGTCGACGGGTACCGGCGCCCGTTCTTCGTCGCGCACGGCAGCGACGACAACGTGGTGCCGCCGTTCCTGACCGAGAAGCTGCTCGACGCGCTGAACGGCAACGGCCAGCCGGTGACGGCCAAGTTCTACCCGGGCGACCACGGCAGCACGATGGACCTGTCGCTGGTCGACACCATTCCCTACGCGCGCCAACTCTTCGCGGGCTAGGCGGCTGCTGAACAACGTCGTGCTGTCTGAAACTTAGCGATCGCTCCGTTCATGTTTTGCGTACTTTAGCCCGCTAAAGTCCCTCAGCCACGGAGAAAGCCCAGGTCAACCGAGATCATCAGGGCGCGGGGAACGTGAGGGTGATGCACAGACGGCCCAACGTGGAGGTGGGCCACCACCCTCGCGGGCCTTGTTCAGCGCACTCCTAGCTGTCGAATTCGCGCGGCGGCGTTCGTGTGGACGGTGAGAGGCTGGCGGTCGGCTGGCCGCGACCGAGGAGAACGCCATGGCTGACGAGACCCACTACCTGCTCAGCGTCTACACGCCCGGAGGGACGCCGCCACCACCCGAGGTGCTCGACCCGATCATGCGTGAGCTGGACAGGGTCAACAAGGAGATGATGGACGCGGGCGCCTGGGTGTTCGGCGGCGGGCTGGCGGCCCCGAGCACGGCGACCGTGCTGCGCAAGACCGACGACGACGTGCTCGTCACCGACGGCCCGTTCGTCGAGAGCAAGGAGTACCTGGGCGGGTTCACCATCATCAAGGCACCGGACCTGGACGCGGCGATGGACTGGGGCAAGAAGGTCGCCGCCGCGATCGGCCTGCCGATCGAGGTCCGGCCGTTCGAGGCTTAGGTCGTGTCTGATAAACCTCGGTCGATGGGCTTCGTGATCGAGGCGGTTCCTGACAAGGCGGAGGGCAAGGCTCGTACTGGACCGTACTTGCCTTGTCCGACAACGCAGTCAGGGGCCGTCTCGGCGCGAAGACCGCGACCATGGGTTTGTCAGACGCGGCCTAGACCAGACGCAGCGGCACGCCCGCACTGGTGAGCGTGCCGAGCTTGGCGTGGATCAGGTACTGCCCGGCCGGCACGCCCTTGCGGCTGGCCGGGCAACCCGGCTCGGAGGTGCGGCCGGCCCAGGTCACGCCGAACGTCAGCCGCTCGCCGGGCCGGATGACCCGCACGTCCGGCGTGTCGTCGGTGTAGCAGTCCGCGCTGGACCACAGCCTGCGCCCGTCGGCGCCGTGCACGGTCAGCTCGCGCAGCTTGCGGCTGATGTCACGCACGCACGGCACCTGGCCGATGTTCACGATCACGAGTCGCAGGGCCGGCCGCTGCCCGACGCGGTACTCCGGCTGGCCGGTCTCCGCGGCCAGGTACAGCGCGCCGTCCTGGCACGGCCCCGGCGGCGGGGGTGGCGGAGGCGGCCCGACCGGCGCGGGCGCCGGCGCGGCGACCTGGCCGGGACCGGGAACGGGGGGCGCGGGCGCACCCGGGGGCACGGGAACCGGGTGCGCCTGCGCCTCACCTGCCGGCGGTACCGGAGCAGCGGAGGCGGTGGAACTGCTCGACGGTGGGGCCGTCGGCGACGGCATGGGCGGTGGGGACGACGGCGGCTGGGTCGACCGGACGGCCGGCGAGATCTCCTCGACGTTCGCCGCGTCGTCGACCTCGGGCGATCCGTCGGAGAACAGGCCGCCGATCAGC
Organism: Herbihabitans rhizosphaerae; assembly: GCF_004216555.1. GTDB lineage: Bacteria > Actinomycetota > Actinomycetes > Mycobacteriales > Pseudonocardiaceae > Herbihabitans > Herbihabitans rhizosphaerae. The sequence goes on from NZ_SGWQ01000003.1 coordinate 492,010, forward strand.
CACACCAGCAGCAGTCCGACCAGGACCGAGCCGGCGATGGCGACCGCGCGACGGCGCCGGTACGTCCAGTCCTTCGGATCGATCATGAGGCCACGGTAGCGCTAGCACTGCTCCGAATGGCCTAAGCTGACGTCACCCGATCGGGTCCCCGTACCCATCGCGTTCTACCCCTGCGAGACGTGACGTTGCTCCAATCTGTCTTGCTCGCGATGTGGGATACGGGTTCCAATAGCTGACCACGCGTCAGCCGTGAGGAGCAACGCATGACCGGTATCGACATTCTGGCCAGACGCCACCTCGACGGCGAGGACCACGGCGCGCCCGCGATCCACACGCCCGTTCCCAGCATGCACATCGCGGTCGTGACCTGCATGGACGCGCGCATCAAGGTGTTCGACGTGTTCGGGCTCAAGCACGGTGAGGTGCACATCCTGCGTAACGCCGGGGGTGTGGCCACCGACGACGTGATCCGCTCGCTCGCGATCAGCCAGCGCAAGCTGCAGACCCGCGAAGTGGTCATCATGCAGCACACCCAGTGCGGCCTGTCGCTGATCACCGAGGACGAGTTCAAGGACGAGTTGGAGGCCGACACCGGCCTGCGCCCGCCGTGGGCGGTGGAGGCGTTCCGCGAGGTGAAGGACAGCGTGAAGCAGTCCGTGGAACGCGTACGGCGCAGCCCGTTCGTGCCGCACACCGACAACGTGCGCGGCTTCGTCTACGACGTGAACACCGCGGAGCTGACCGAGGTCCTGTAGCTACCATCGCGGGCGATGGACGCTGGGACTCTGGTCGGCTGGTTCGACGCGAACGCCCGCGAGCTGCCGTGGCGGGCCGACGGCACCACGCCGTGGGGCGTGCTGGTCAGCGAGATCATGCTGCAGCAGACGCCGGTGGCACGGGTGGAGCCGGTGTGGTTGGACTGGATGGCGCGCTGGCCCCGGCCGTCCGCGCTGGCCGCCGTGAGCCGCGGCGAGGTCGTGCGAGCCTGGGGCAAGCTCGGGTACCCGCGCCGCGCGCTGCGCCTGCACGAGGCGGCGACGGTCATCGCGGCCGAGCACGACGACACCGTCCCGTCCGATGTGGACACTCTGCTGTCGTTGCCCGGCATCGGCGCCTACACCGCGCGCGCCGTGGCCGCGTTCGCCTACGGACGGCGTGCGCCGGTGGTGGACACCAACGTGCGACGGGTGGTGGCGCGGGCCGTGCACGGTGCCGGTGACGCCGGCCAGCCGTCCACCAAGCGCGATCTGTCCGATGTGGACGATCTGCTGCCGGTCGAGGAGAAGCTGGCCGCGCGGCTGTCGATCGCGCTGATGGAATTGGGCGCGATCGTGTGTACCGCCCGGTCGCCAAGGTGCACGATGTGCCCCATTCACGCAGAGTGTGCCTGGCAGCTCGCCGGCACTCCGGAGTACACCGGGCCCGCCAAGGCGGTGCAGACCTACGCCGGCACCGACCGGCAGGTGCGCGGCAAGCTGCTGGACGTACTGCGCGGAACGGCCGGGCCGGTGCCCAAGTCGCGGCTGGACGTGGTGTGGTCCGACGCCGGTCAGCGCGAGGCGTGTCTGGCCTCGCTGCTCGACGACGGACTCGTCGAACAGCTCGCCGACGGCCGGTTCACGTTGCCCGGAGAGCACCAAGCGGGATCACCCAAGTAGACCAATCCCGACCGGAAATCAGGCAACCACCTTGGTTCGCAGTTCGACAAAGGTTGTCCGTATGCGTATCAGGAGATACGTTCGGCTCGCCAAGGACGATCTGGGCGACCCTGCAGATTGCCCCGAGTCGAGGGAGATCGAGATGGCCAAGTCGGGCATGAGCCGACGTTCTCTGTTCAAGACCAGCCTCGCGGTCAGCGCTGTCGGCGCGGCCGGCGTCGCGTTCACCGCGAGAGTCGCGGAAGGCGCGCCGAACCCCGGCCCCAAGGCCGATCCGACCATCCACGGGTGCGACGACTGGGGCGCGCGCCAGCCGACCGGCACGATCCTGGTGGAGAACCACAAGCCCACCTACATCGTCGTGCACCACACCGCCGGCGCGAACTCCGACGACCTGTCCAAGGATCACGCGTTCGCGATCTCGCGTGACATCCAGAACTTCCACATGGACACCCGCGGCTGGATCGACACCGGCCAGCAGCTCACCAACAGCCGCGGCGGGCATATCACCGAGGGCCGGCACCGCAGCCTCGAGGTGCTGCGCGGTGGCACCAAGCACGTGCAGGGCGCCAACGTGGGCAACCACAACAGCGAGGTCATCGGCATCGAGAACGAGGGCCTGTACACCAATGTCGATGTGACGCCGCAACTGTGGGACTCGCTGGTCGCGCTGGTCAGCTACATCGCGAGGCAGTACGGAATCGCGCCGGAGCAGATCAAGGGACACCGCGACTTCAACTCCACCGAGTGCCCTGGCGAGACGCTGTACGCCCGGCTGCCCGAGCTGCGCGACGCGGTCGGCGGACGCCTCGGCGTGCCGGTGACGCAGCCGCCGACCTGGCCGCTGCTCAAGGTCGGCTCGGCGGGCACGAAGGTGCTCGCGGCGCAGCACCTGCTGCGCGCCGCCGGGGTGCGCGACGTGCCGGTGGACGGCGTGTTCAGCGACAGCACTTTCCGTGCGGTGCAAGGGTTTACGCGTGAGCACGGGGTCACCTTCGACCCGTGCTACGCCAGCCGGGTGGCCGACGAGAGCGGGTTGCTCGGCGCGGGCGGGTGGCCGCTGATCACCCCGACGCTGCACCCGGGCAACCAGGGTGACGCGGTGCGCGCGGCGCAGTTGCTGTTGTCCGACGGGCGTATTTCCCCCGCGGGTGTCGCCGACCAGTCCACTGTGGACGGTGTGCGGGCGGCACAGTCGGCGAACGGCCTGCCGGCGACCGGCGTGATCGACGCGCGTACCTGGCAGGCGCTGCTCGCCCGCTGATTGTCGGTCCCCCTCGGCACACTGGCGGCCACATGACCGCTAGTGATGGGAGTACCGATGTCGGTCGTCGTGACCACGCCAACCGGACGCGTCGGCTCGCGGGTCGTGCGGGTGTTGCTGCAGGCGGGCGTGCGCCCGACGCTGCTGATGCGCGATCCGGCGAAGCTGGACGAAGCGTTGCGTGACCGCGTCGACGTCGTGGCCTGCGATCAGGGCGACGCCGACGCGGTCGTGCGCGCGACGAAGGACGCTGAACGGCTTTTCTGGGTGGACCCGCCGACCGGTGACGACGATCCGGTCGCCGGATATGCCCGGCTGGGCGCGAACGCCGCGCGGGCCGTGCAGGAGAACGGAATCGCGCGCACGGTGTTCCTGAGCAGCGTCGGCGCGGAAAAGCGGTCCGGCGCCGGGGAGATCGACGGCCTCGGACGCACCGAGGAGCTGCTCGACGCGACCGGCGCGAGCGTGACGCACCTGCGCTGCGGGTACTTCTTCACGAACCTGATGTTCGAGTTGGATTCGCTGCGCGAGGGTGTCATGCGCACGCCGTGGCCGCTCGACTTCCCGATGGCCTGGGTCGACCCTCGGGACATCGGTGACGTCGCGGCCGCGCGCCTGCTGTCGGACTCGTGGACGGGCCGGCACGTGCAGGCGGTGCACGGGCCGGAGCACCTGACGTTCTCGCGGGTGGCGGAGATCCTCGGTGGCGCGATCGGCCGCCCGGTGCACGTCGAGCGGATCACCGACGACGACCTGCGCGCGGGTCTGCGTGCTGCCGGCCTGAGTGCGGGCCAGATCGAGGGGTTCGTCGGCATGTCGGCCGGCCTGCGGGAGAACTTCGTGCCGGAGAACGAGCGCACGGTCGTCACCACCACGCCGACCACCCTGGGATCGTGGGCCTACACCCACCTGCGCCCACTGCTCTGAGGGGTCACCGCCGCATCCTCGGGTCCTTGGTGGGATCGGCGTATTTTGGCGGGCAGCCGTCATCAATGGCTTCGGGGCGCAGTTCGTAGTGCCAAGGCTCGTTGCCGTAAATCTGGCACAGTCCGTATTTGGCGCCGTGTTTGGACAGCCACGCCGCGGCACCGGAAGGCCCGATATCGACCGCGTCCCCCGACACGTGCAGCGACTTGTCCGCGATGGCCACCCATCGGGCAGCCGCCTTTTCCGAGCCGTACTTCGAGACCGCCTCACGAAGTAGTTCTTCCTGGTATTTCGGGGAACGCCAGCCACTGTTGACGACGAACTCGACCCCGCCGTCCTTGGCATCCGTCGCGGCCCGGCGCAGCGCGCCGAGCAGGGCGGGATCGAGCTTGGCCACGGCCGGAACACCGTTATCGAAGACCGTCACGCCGTCAGGAACGGCGCCATCAGCGACCCCGGATGACGCACCAGATTGACCACCGTGGTCGCCGCGAGGAATATCAATTGACGATGCGATCGAGGAGGACGGGGACGCCGTCGACTGGTGGATGAGAGCAACGATAATCGCCGCGCAGCCGACTGCGAGAACTGCGAAGATTGCCGATCGGATACGGCGGGGCGCCGTTTGTGCTGGTTCGCCGTAGTTCATACCCCCAGTAAAGGCAGCGTGGCGTTGCCAGCACGTATCCAGTTTTGGATATACCGACGATACACTCCGCCTTTTCTCCAAAACACACCAACGTGCACAATCGAACCCGTGTCCCACGCCCTCCAGTTCCACTTCGACCCCGAAGCAGATCAAGCCGTTCGCCAGCTCTGGCACCGGCTGGAGAAAGCCAAGATCTCGAGCCTCGCGACCACCACTCACCGCCGGCACCACCCCCACGTCACCTTCGCCGCCGCCACCACCATCCCCGCCGGTGCCCGAAAGTCGTTGCGCGACAACATATCCAGACTCGCCATCCCCAGCCTCTGGCTACACTCGCTCGGCGCGTTCTCGTCCCCGGAACCCGTCCTCTACCTCGGTGCGGTCGTCGACGCGGAGTTGCTCGCCGTCCACTCGGCCGTCCACGACGCCCTCGCCGGCAAGGTCAAGAACCCGTCCGCGTACCACCTCCCCGGCTCGTGGACGCCCCACATCCCGCTCGCCCGAAACATCGAGCCGGCCCAACTCGCCAAGGGATTCACCGCGCTCTACCCGGTGGAACCGGTACGCGCGCGACTCGTCTCCGCCAACATCGTGGACACCCACACCGGCGAGACCACCGAATTGCTCCGGCTCGACTAACGAGCGAAGCGGAACGCCCGGTCCAGTTCCCGGAAGAAGCCGCCCCCGAGGTCGAGTTCCTCCGCCATTTCCTCCGGATCCAGGGTGATCTGGCAGCCGGTACCCGCGCCGAGCCCGATCGCGGCGCCGGCACTGCCATCGACGGTCAGCACGCCGTCCTGGATACCGATGCCGAACTCCGCGTCCGCCCCGGCGCCCGCCCGCGCCTCGGCGCGGCAGCCGCCACCGATTCCCGCCACATCGGCGTTGGCCTCGACCGAGGCCTCCACACCGGCGAACAGGCCGGCCTCCGCGCCCACCCCGTCTGGCCCGATGTCGGCACCCGCGGACGCTTCGGTCCCCACCGATCCCTCGGCCGAGACCGAGGTGTCGACGAGCCCGGTGGAGGCGGACAACTCCGCCGATCCACGCAGCCCGGTGACCTGCTCGATCGAGGCGTGCAGGCCGTCGGCGTCCAGGGACAGTGCCGCGTCGGTCTGGGTCCCGAGGCTCGCCTGCGCCCGAGCCTGGAGGTCCTCGCCGATCGTGCCGCTTTCCGACGCTTCCCACACGTTGTGCCCCGTGGACCACGTTCCCAGGCCGAGCGCGACGAGCGGCGAGGCCTCGGGATTCGACAGGTTCACCCCGCCGGCGTGGTCGTTGACGGTGCCGTCGTAGATCCACTCACGCCCGCCGCCGGGGCTCGACTCGTCGGTCACTCCGCCGCCGTCGCCCTCGATGTCCACGACCCTGGACAGCCAGGTGGACACGTCCGCACCCGCCGGCCCCCAGCCGAGCAGCGTGCCGACCGCGTCGTTGCCGGCCTCGTCGAGTTGTTCGCGGGCCCGTGCCAGCTTCTCCCTGGCCTCCGCCCGTACCGGCACACCCGGGCTGAGCAGGACGGACAGCGGACCGGCCGGCGCGCTTGCCGCCGCACGAAGATCCGCCTCGGCCGCCTGCTGCCACAGGGCGATGGCCTCGAGTGCCTGCCCCTGCGCCCAGCGCAGCGTGCTCGCGTAGCCGTCCAGCGCCCCGCCGGCCGCGGAGGCGGCGGCTCCGGTGTCGTACCACCAGGCGGGCGTCGGATTGAGGCGCTCGTCGGCCGCGGTCGCCGCGACCCCGATCCAGTCGCCGAGTCGCACGCCGCGCATGTCGTTGCCCGCCAGTTCACAGGTCTCCGCGACTCCGGCGAACATCACCACGACGTCACCAATGGCATCCGCGTTTCCCGGAATCAGCGCCAGCGGGTCCGTGGTCTCACCGAGCTCAGCCATTTCCGTCACCACGCAGAAATTCCCGAATGCCGAACATGGGATCGACAAGGCTCCGTGGCGGTCGCATATTCGGCGGTAAGTGCCCGTAGTCCCGTTCGTAGGCCTGATCGATGTCATCCCACTGACGCATTCGCGCGTCGTTCATCGCCTCCGTACCCGCGTAGTCCCGCGCCGCCTGCGTCAGGCCGACACCGAGCGCGTGCCCCTGGGTCAGCAGGGATTGCACGGCCGCGTCGAGCGTGGCGCTGAAGCCTGACACCGCCCGGAAAAGCGCCGCGTGGCCGTAGACACCCGCGTCCGCGATCCCCGTCGGATCGATGTCTCGGGCACCGTCGACGGCCGCCTGGACCTGCCCACCGCCGCCCCGCACCCCGTCCGGGTCCACCTCGTACCCATTCATCCGTTCCTCCCCAATCTTCATTCACCACTCGTCGAAAATAATCGGATCCCGACCAGGTTCACTTCGCTTGTCGAGAAAATGCTTTCGCCGCGCCGAATAGAATGCTTGCACCTCGGAAAGGTGATCAGCCTCGCCCGCGAGGAATTCTTCCCAGGTCGTCTTCCCGGCCCGCACCGCGGCGGCGACGGCTTTCAGCTCCGCGGGGGCGTCCTCGGACTCCGCCGCTCGCCCGACCGCCTCGGCATCAAGCTCGTCGCCCATCCGCGCTCCCGTACCGACCGATGTTGGGGACAGGAAAGCCGAGCGCGCCTATGCGCCGGCTATGCGCGCATCCTCAGCGGCCGAGGATCGCGGAGAGAAAGGCCTCGACGGCTCCCCGGTAGACCCAGGGCGCGTCGGCCTGCACCAGGTGCGTGGCGCCCGGCACGACGAGGTGGTGACCGCCGCCCGGCGCGCGCACCGGCAACTGCGCGATCTGCCCGGCCGGCATCGCGGTGTGCTCCGCCTCGATCGCCAGCACCGGGCAGTTGACTCGCTCGACCAGTGGCCAGTAGTCCCGCTCGCCCCACTCGGCGGCGATATCGTAGACGTCGGACATGTCGGCGATCAGGTGATAGCCGTCCTCGCGCTCCTCGAAGCACTCCACGAAATAGTCGCCCGCGCTGCCGAAGAATTCCCGCACGTGCGCCAAAGACACGAACGGCACCGGCCACGAGTCGAAATGATCGCGCCAGGTGTCGACCGTGCGGCCACGCTGATCGGGCGCGAAATCCTCGACCACCACGGCCCGCACCAATTCCGGCGCCGACGCCGCCAGGGCAAGCGCGTGCAACCCGCCCATCGAGTGCCCGATCACCACGGCCGGACCAAGATCGCGAGAGCGCACCACAGCAGCCGCGTCGGCGGCGAAGTCCTCGGTGCGCCAACCGCCGCCTCGGTGCGGACTGCGCCCGTGCCCGCGCGCGTCCAACCCGACGACATGCCCGTACCCGGTGAGCCACCGCGCCGGCCGCCACCACGTGCGCGCGCGGCCCATCAGCCCGTGCAGCACCAGAATTCCGGCGCCCTCGCCGCCGAAATCGATCACGTCCGCCACGCCCCAGGTCTACCAGCAACCGGGTTATTACGCCCGGGGGTGCATCATGGGCCACCACTGACGCCCGACCGTGTGGAGCCGCATCTATGACCTCGGCCAGGACCCGGACGTACTCGGCGCGTTCGATGGTGATCGCGCTCTGCGCCGCGACGGCGTTCGGGTGTACCGCGACGACCGAGGACCCGCCGGCCCCGCCGAGCACACCGGGCCCGCCCCTGCCGTCGGCCGCACCGGCCGCGGGCACCAACGGCGCGGACGGTGCCGGCGACCCGTACTACCCGGCCGACGGCAACGGCGGATACGACGTCACCGGCTACGACGTGACGATCAAGTACGACCCGCAGCGCCAGCACCTCGAAGGTGACACGGTGGTCACCGCGGCGGCGGCCGCCGATCTCGGCCGGTTCAACCTGGACCTGCGCGGGCTGGACGTGGCGAGCGTGACGGTGAACGACGCGCCGGCCCAGTTCGCCCGCGCCGGCGACCACGAGCTGGTGATCACGCCGGCCGCGTCGGTGCCGAACGGCTCGACGTTCCGCACCAGGGTGGTCTACTCCGGCAAGCCGGTCAGCGACCGCAAGGGCGGCGGGCTCGGCACGAAGGGCTGGCAGCGGTCCACGTCCGGCGGCGCGTTCGCGGTCGGCGAGCCGCACTCGGCGGCGTACTGGTTCCCGGCGAACGAGACACCCAAGGACAAGGCGACCTTCCGGGTGACCGCGACCGTGCCGGACGGCTGGAGCGTCGTGTCGATCGGTCACGAGGAGCCGAGCACGCCGGCCAACGGCTGGACGACCTACCGGTGGGCCGAGCGAAATCGAGTGGCCACCTATTTGACGACGGTGGCGATCGACCGCTGGACCTACGATCGCGGCAAGTTGCCCGGCACGGACATTCCACTGCTGAGCGCGTACGCGCCCGGTGTGCGCAACGGGCAGCAGCTCGAGAAGCGCGTGCCCGAGATCATCGAATTCCTGTCATCGAAGTTCGGGCCTTATCCGCAGACAGCGGCCGGCGGAATCTACATCAACGAGAGCATCGGGTTCTCGCTGGAGACGAACGGCCGCCCGACCTACGCCAACTGGGCGGAATTGACCGTCGTGGTGCACGAGAACGCGCACCAGTGGTTCGGCAATTCGGTGTCGCTCAAGGAATGGCGGGACATCTGTCTCAACGAGTGCTTCGCCAGTTACGCACAATGGCTGTGGGACGAGGCGAAGGAAGGCAAGAACCTCGATGAGGAGTACCGGTCCAATGTCGCCTCGGTCCGGGGCAGCAACCGATTCTGGTCGCGCAAGCTGTACGAGATGGGCGCCGGCAATGAGTTCGACGCGGTGTACGACAAGGGCCAGCTCGCCCTGCACGCGCTGCGCCGGCTGATCGGCGACGACGTGTTCAACCGCGTCCTCCGCGAATGGCCCACGAAATACCGCGACAACAACGCCTCGTGGACCGAATTCGAGGACTTCGCGCAGCAACTCTCCGGAAAGAACCTGCGCACCTTCTTCGACGCCTGGTTCCGAGGCACCTCGATCCCCGCCGACGAACACCTCTACCCGGGCTCCCTGCACCGCTGACCAGCACCAACGCTTCCCTGGGGACTTTAGCGGGCTAAAGTACGCCGCCTGGCCAGGGAATCAACGGCCTCGCCGCACGAGCCCGCACGCCTTGCCGCCTATCGGCGCAGGTCAGGGGCTTTTCCGTGCTAGCTCTTGACACCTGCGGGCTTCTATGCCTCCGTACTTTATCCCGCAAAAGTACGGAACTGAGGTTGACGGGGCGGTGCGACGGGGCATCTGCGGTCGTGGAAGTAGGCTCGGGACATGGCAGTCGTGAAGATCAACGCGACCGAGGTGCCGCAGGAGGCCGGCGCCGAGCTGGAGCACGCTGAATGACCGAGCTGGACCAGGCGGCGGAGCTGATCGCGTCCGCCGACGCGCTGCTGGTGTGTGCCGGTGCCGGCATAGGCGTGGATTCCGGGTTGCCCGACTTTCGGGGTGACGAGGGTTTCTGGCGCGCCTACCCACCGTACGAGCGGCTCGGCCTGCGGTTCGTCGAGCTGGCCGACCCGGTTCACTTCGCCCAGGACCCGGAACTGGCCTGGGGCTTCTACGGGCACCGGCTTGAGTTGTACCGGAACACGGTGCCGCACAAGGGTTTCGAGATTCTGCGCCGGTGGGGCGAGTGGCGTGGCGGCGCGCGAGTGTTCACGTCCAATGTGGACGGACAGTTTCAGCGTGCCGGGTTCGCCGACGATCATGTGGCCGAGGTGCACGGCTCTATCCACCACCTGCAATGCCTCGGCCCGTGCCGCCAGGACGTGTGGCCCGCCAAGGTCGACATCGAGGTTGATCACGACACCATGCGCGCCGTCGGCGAGCTGCCGTCGTGTTCGACGTGCGGCAGCCTCGCCCGCCCGAACATCCTCATGTTCGGTGACTTCGAATGGGTGGCCGGCCGGAGTGAAGGTGGCCTTCGCTCCCTGGCCGAATGGCGGCGCGGGCTGCGCGACGCCCGGCTCGCCGTGATCGAAATCGGCGCCGGCAACGCGATCCCGACCGTACGCCGTCAGGCCGAACTTGCCAGTGCGGCAACGGGTTCACTCATTCGGATCAACCCTCGCGAGCCGGACGTGCGCCACGGTCGGGGAATCTCGCTCGCGATGGGTGCGCTGGAAGCACTGTCGGAGCTAGACCGCCGGCTGTGAGGGTTTCTGGTCGCACTCGGCGTCGATCCAGGTGGCGGTCAGGTCGGCGGTGATGACGCTGATCGTCGCGTTGTGACAGGCGATCTCGTGGCTGCAGCCTTCGTCGTGCGGCAGCACCTCGTCGAGCGCCACCACGCCGATGTCACCGATGACAAACGGATTCGCCGGACCGTCCCAGTGCAGCGACAGCACGCCGGCGTAGCGGATGATCAGGTCTTCCTCGTGCTTGAAACAGTTGTGTCGAAACATCAGTTCCAGGTGCCCACGCTCGCGGTATTCGGTGCCCGGTTCGAGCAGCACGCGCGCCAGCTTGAGGTCCTTCACGCACCACTTGCCGTGGAAGTCGTAGTGCCCGGGATCGGTCGCGAACGCGCGAGCGCCCTCGGGAAGATCGCCGGCGAACTCGGGCAGCCGCTCCAGGTAGACGAGCGGACTCATCACCCCGGAGACGGCACCGATCGTGGCGTCGAGGTCGACGTACTTCACCGCGTGGGGCGCTTCTCGTTGCCGCGCTTGTAGTTCCCGGTCGCGCGGGCGAGCAACTGTTGGGCCGCTTCGTTGTCGGCGCGCTCCAGTTGCGCAGTCAGCTTGGCCGCCGCCGCACCGCGCACGGTGGTCACCGTGCGCCCGCCACGTGACACGACCACCTGGCCGTTCTTCGTGAACTGCCAGTCGAAAGGGTTGTCTTCCAGGCCCATTAGCGCTGACCCTGAATGAAGGTGCGCCACTCGCGCGCAGTGAACCGAAGTGTTGGACCTGCGGTGTTCTTGGAGTCGCGCACAGCGGCGGTGTCGGCGAATGCCACCTCGACACACTCCTGGTCACCGCCGTCGCTGTAGCTGCTCTTCCTCCAGGTCGTGGTCGCCATGCTGCCGGGTGCTCCCTCGGTCGTACTCGTGTGCCAGTGTGGCAACGAACTCCCGAGATTGTCCCTCATTCATGGCAACCGCTGCTATGTCCGGCACGGTCTCGCGGTAGCCGGCAACGTAACCAGCGTCCTCGAGGAAGAGGGTCGTGCCCTGGCCGTCGACAGACACGACCGGATCGTGTTTGGCGTAGCTCATGAGCACGAATGGCGCGCCGAACACCGAGTCCTCACCTGCGGGAACCACATGCAACCTGACGTGCGGCAGCGCGCTCAGCAAGGTCACCTGCAGCAACTGCTCGTGCATGATCGCGAGACTGCCGACCACCAGTCGCAGGGCGTTCTCGTGCACGAAGAAGGTGAAGCGCGCTGGATTCGGCCGGTGAAGCACACTTTGCCGTGCCACCCGTGCACGGACACGGGTTTCCACGTTCTTGTCACTACGCTGCGGATCGCGCTGAATTCTCGACCGCGCGTACTCCTCGGTTTGTAGAAGGCCGGGTATCAACAACGGCTGGTAGTTGACCAGGCTGTCAGCGGTCGATTCACGGTAGATGACCGAGCACAGTGAATCTGCGAGCCCGTCGCCGTGCGTGTCGACCGCGTACCCGAGCCGATGGCAGGCCTGCCGGCAGAGCGCGAGCAAATCCAGCGCTTCCTTCCGGAAGACACCGCAAGCACCCAGGTAGTGCAACAGTTCCACGGTGTCCAGCTCGTCGTGGCCGGACTCCACCCGCGAGACCGTCGACGCGTGCCACCCCAGATAGTCGGCCACCGCAGCCACCGTGAGCCTGGCCGCCTTGCGCCGTGCCCGCAATTCGTGCCCCAGTTGCCGAAAACCTGCCCTCGCCCTTTTTCGCGACATGCGATGCACATTACGATAACCGTGACACCATGGCGATCAGAAACACGGTGTTCCACCCGGAAGGGCCAACATCGCCATTCTATGACAGGGGCGAAACACCTACGGCAACTGAACCCGAGCGTAGATCGGATCGTGGTCGCTGCCTGGCAAGTCGAACACCTGGAATTCCCGCACGGCGTAACGGAAATCAGCCAGCACGTGATCGATCGCAACCGGCGGCCAGCGTGACTGCGACCAGGTCATCGACAGCCCCTCGCCGACCGCGTCCGCCGCGTCCGAGTACCCCTTGCGCAGGATGTCGCGAAACGCCCGGTGGTCCAGCGACGCGTTGAAGTCGCCGACCAGCAGACGCGGCGGGCCTTGCGTGTCCACGCCGGGCAGACCGGCCAGCTCACGTTGCCACGCCTCGAAATCGTGCACCGGCGTGAGCGGGTGCACGGCGACCACTTCGGCGTCGGCGTGGCCGGGCAGATCCACCAGCGCGGCGGGCTGTGCGTGCAGCGCCGGCCCGGCAAGCTGGCGCTCACGCAGCGGATACCGTGCCGCGATCCCGGTACCGCTCGCGCCGGGCATCGCGTGGAACACCCGGTGCGGCAGTTCGGCGAACAGCCCAGCCCGGTCCAGCGCCCCGACAGCGGCCGGCGTCAATTCCTGCAGGCTGAGCACGTCGATCCGATGGTTGCGCACCAGTTGCACCACGTGGCCGACGTCCGCCCTGCCGAAGTACAGGTTCGCCGACATCACCCGCAGCTCGGCCCCGGTGGCGTCCGGCTGATCCGCCGACATCGTGCGCGGGAGCATCGCGGCCACCAGCACCGCCGCCACGGCGAACACCACGATGCCGGTCGCCCACCGCCGTAGCAGCAGCGTGATCGCCGTGAGCAGGACGCCGGCCACCGCGACATACGGCGTCAGCGCGAGCGCCGCCGCGACATACGCGTTGCCGTCGAACCCGAGCAGGCGGAACGCCGAGAACACACAGAACACCCCGACGGCCACCACGAGCAGCGCGGTGACAAACCGGTTTTGGCGTCGTGGCGGCTCTTCCACCTCGGGTTCTGGCATGTAAACGACCTCGGTCACCCCACCAGCGTGCCCGATGACAGCGGCTGACAGGGGCGCAACAGCGAACTGTGCGCGGCCTGACAGTGCACGGGGCGATCGTCGTCTCGTGACATTCGAAGGAGGGAACATGACACAGGCGATCGAGGCCGAGGGGCTGGTCAAGCACTTCGGTCAAACCAAGGCGCTGGACGGCGTCGACCTGACCGTCCCGACCGGAACCGTGGTCGGTGTGCTCGGCCCCAACGGCGCGGGCAAGACCACGGCCGTGCGGATCCTCGCGACCCTGCTGCGACCGGACGCCGGCATCGCGAAGGTGTGCGGGTTCGACGTGGTGCGCGACCCGGTGGCGGTCCGCTCGCTGATCGGTCTGACCGGTCAGTACGCGTCGGTGGACGAGGACCTGTCCGGGCGGGAGAACCTGGTCCTGATCGGGCGGCTGCTGGAGATGTCCAAGGGCGACGCCCGTGCTCGCGCGGCCGAACTGCTGGCGCGGTTCGAGCTGACCGACGCCGGCGACCGGGCGATCAAGACGTACTCCGGCGGCATGCGGCGCCGGCTCGACCTGGGCGCGAGCCTGGTCGGGCGGCCTCGGGTGCTGTTCCTGGACGAGCCGACCACCGGGCTGGACCCGCACGCGCGCAACGAGGTGTGGCAGGTCGTGCGCGGACTCGTCGACGACGGCGTGACCGTGCTGCTGACCACGCAGTACCTGGAGGAGGCCGACCAGTTGGCCGACCGGATCACCGTGATCGACCACGGGCTGGTCGCCGCCGAGGGGCGGGCCGACGAGTTGAAGCGCAAGGTCGGCGGGCAGACGCTGCAGGTGCGGCCGACCGCCGAGTCGGATCTCCTTGCGGTGCAACGAATTCTGGCCGAACTGACCGGTACCGCGCCGACGACCGACCTGGACGCGGGAATGGTGACCGTGCCGGTCGACGACCCGGTGCTGATGTCCACGGTCGTCCGGCGGCTCGACACGGCCGGCATCACCGCCGACGAGCTGGCGCTGCGACTGCCCAGCCTCGACGAGGTTTTCCTTTCCCTGACCGGGAAATCCGCTCAGCAGTCCACTGTGGACACTCAGAAGACGGGGAGCTTGACATGACGACGATCGCACTCGACGCGCCACCGGAGGTGACTCGGCACATCGGTCCGGCGCGCACCATGCGGCACGGGCTTGCCCTTGCCTGGCGCGGAATCCTGAAGATTCGCAAGAACCCGGAACAGCTGGCCGACGTCACGCTGATGCCGATCATCTTCCTGCTGCTGTTCGCTTATGTGTTCGGCGGCGCGATCGGCGGGAGCATCGAGTCCTACCTGCCCCAACTGGTGCCCGGCCTCGCGGTGATGACCGTGATGATGGCCAGCATGACCGTCGGCATGAACCTGAACACCGACGTCAGCAAGGGTGTGTTCGACCGGTTCCGCAGCATGCCGATCGCCCGACCGGCACCGCTGATCGGAGCGGTGCTGGCCGACCTGGTCCGGTACCTGATCTGCATGACCATCCTGCTGGTGGTCGCGACGATCATGGGCTTCCGGTTCGGCACCGGGTTCGTGCCGGTGGTGGCCGGCGTCGGGCTGGCAATGCTGTTCGGCCTGTGCTTCTGCTGGGTCGCGGTGTGGCTGGGCATGCTGATCCGTTCGCCGGGTGCGATGCAGGGCCTGCTCGGCATGCTGTCGCTGCCGCTTACCTTCGGCAGCAACGTGTTCGCGTCGTCGGACACCATGCCGTCCTGGTTGAAGGCATGGGTCGACATCAGCCCGGTGACCCAGGTGGCGGACACGCTGCGCGGGTTGTTCGTCGGCGGGCCGGTTGCCGGTCCACTGCTCGGATCGTTCGCCTGGATGGCCGGAATCCTCGTGGTCTTCTTCCCGCTGGCGATGCGCGCCTACCGCAAGCGCCTCTCCTGAAAATCGCGAGTCCCGCGCTCTGCACCCCCGAGTCCCGCGCTCGTGCACTCCACAGGCTGCACGAGCGCGGGACTCACCGTGTCTGAGCGCGGAACTCGCGCGTTTACAGGCGCGTGTCGAGGATGGTGCACAACTCGGCGACGGCGGATTCGCGGGACAAAGCCGCCCCCGCGTCGGAGATCTCCCGGTAGGCCGATTCGCCGAGGCGCGCGGTCAGCGTCGCGATCAGTGCGGCCAGGTCCGGGCTGCCGAGGTCCGGCGCGCCCCGGATCGCGGTGGCCATGCCGATCAGGCGCGCCGCCGCCTCCGCGTCCTCCAGTCCGATCTGCCCGCCCACCGCCTCCGCGATCTGCGCGATCACCGGCATGTCCGGCATCGGCTCCATGTCGGTCATCGACTGGCGGAGCAGGCCGAACACCTCGCGCCGCTCGTCCGCGTTGGTGACCATGCGCGCCTCGGCGACCGCGATGTTGGCGCTCCACTGGCCGACCGGTTTCGGCACGGTGGACACCCTCGCCCGCGCGTGATCCAGATGCCGGCGCGCCGTGTCCCGATCGCCCCTGGCCAACGCGATGGTCGCGGCGATCGAGGCCACCATCGCCGTCCCCTCGGTGTCCCCGCCGCGCGCCTCCTGCAGGTAGGCGAGCGCGGTCTGGATCTCGCGCTCGGCCCCGTCCAGGTCGCCCGCGCGGTAACGGGCCAACGCCAGCCGCGCGGTCGTCGACCACAGTTGCTCGATCGCCTCCAGCGCGCGCACCAGGTCCTTCGACCGCTCGTACGCCTCGAGTGCGCCGTCGTGATCACCGCGCAGTGATCGCCGCTCGGAGATCTGCGTCAGCGAGATCGCCTGGCCGAACCGGTCACCCAGCTCCTCGAACATCTCGAATGCTTGCGCGCCAAGGGTTTCCGCGCGCTCCACGTCGCCGTCGTTCTCCGCGATGAACGACGCGGCGAGCATCGACGCCGCCCTGCCCCACGGAATCGGGTGCGTCTTGGCCAGCCCCACCGCGCGGTCCAGCGCGTCACGGTCGCCGTTGAACATCGCCACCATCGGCTCGACCATGGCCATCAGCGGATAGCGCCACAACGCGTCGGTCTCCCGCAGCTCACGGAGGATATCGGCGGCCTCGTCCTGATCGGGGAACCCGGTCTCACCGCCGAAGGCCGCCACCACGTGCACCGCCGCCATGACGGCCGGATCGACCGGGCCGGTCATCCCATGCGTCTGCACCGCGAGCAGCTGTGCCTCCTGATGGAAGCCCATCAGCATCCAGAACCACACCGCGCCGGCGAACATGCGCCCCGCGGTGTCCGCCTCGTCGGCGTCGATCGCCTGCCGCAGCACGGCGAGCATGTTCTCCTGCTCGGAGCGCAGCTTGGCCAGCCACACGAGCTGGTCGCGCCCGTGCAGATGCGGCTCGGCGGTCTCGATCAGATCGACGTAGTACTCGAACAGCCGCGGTGTGATCGACTCACCGGCGTCGGCGAGCCGCTCGGCTGCGTACGCGCGCACGGTCTCCAGCATGCGGTACCTCGGGATGCCGCCGCGGCCCTCGTGCACGTGCGCGATCGACTTCTCCACCAGCGCGCCGAGCACGTAGATCACGTCGTCGGCCGGTACCTCGTCGTCGTCCGCGCACACGGCGGTGGCCGACTCGACGGTCGCGCCGTCCGGGAACACCGACAGCCGCCGGGCCAGCGCGCGCTCGGGCTTCTCCAGCAGGTCCCAGCTCCACTCGACGACCGCGCGCAGCGTGCGGTGCCGCGGCAGCGAAGTGCGACTACCCCCGGTGAGCAGGCGAAACCGGTCGCCAATGCGTTCGGCGATCTGCTCCAGCGTCATCGAGCGCAGGCGCGCGGCGGCCAACTCCAGGGCCAGCGGCAGACCGTCCAGACGGCGGCACACCTCGAACACCGTGGCGGCGTTGTCGTCGGTCAGCGCGAATCCCGGTCGGGCGGCGACCGCCCGGTCCACGAACAGCCGCACCGCGTCCGACGTCCGACCGTCCACTTCGGACGGTAGTTCCAGCGGGCCGACCGGCACGATCGCCTCGCCAGTGATCGCCAGTGGTTCGCGGCTGGTGGCCAGCACCCGCAGCCCTGGCGCGCCGGCGAGCACCACGTGGGCGAACCGCGCGCAGCCGCCGATCAGGTGCTCGCAGTTGTCCAGTACCAGCAACACTTTCCGGCCGCCGACCGCCTCCACGACGCGGTTCGAGGCGTCCAATGTGGACGGTTGCCGTTCGAGAACCAGCGGCTCGGCGAGGCCCATGCCGGCCACCACCGCGTTGGGCACGTGCTCCTCGTCGCGGACACCGGCCAGCTCGACCATGTGCACCTCGGCGTCCCACCGGTCGGCGAACTCGGTGGCCAGGCGGGTCTTTCCGGCGCCGCCCGGGCCCATCAGGGTGACCAGCCGCGACTCGTGCAGCCGACCGTCCACTTCGGACAGTTCACGGCGGCGGCCGACGAAGCTGGTGAGCCGCACCGGAAGCCGGGTGCGGGTGGCGGGCGGCGGCGTGGGCGCGGCCAGTGCCGGGTCGCCCCGGAGCACGGCCAGGTGCGTGTCGGCCAGTTCGGTCGACGGATCGACGCCCAGCTCATCGGCCAGCGCGCCCCTGATCCGCTCGTAGGCGGCGAGCGCGTCGGACTGCCGGCCGGCCGCGTACAGGGCCTTGATCAGCAGCACGGATTGCCGTTCCCGCAACGGGTTCTCGGCGACCAGCGCCCGCAGCTCGCCGAGCACGTCGGCGTGCCGGCCGAGCCTGAGGTCGGCGTCGAGCCGGTCCTCCAAGGTGGTCAGGCGTGCCTCGGACAGCCGGGTGATCGCCGGGCCGGCGAACGGGAGATCCTCCACTCCGGCGAGCGGGCGCCCGTCCCACAAGGACAGTGCCGCGCGGAGTGTTTCGGCCGCCGCCTCGGCGTCCCCGGCGCGCAGCGCGGTCCGGCCCTTCGCCGCGAGTTGCTCGAACTGGTGCACGTCCACGTCGTCGGGGTGCACTGTCAGCCGGTAGCCGTGGGTGTTCGACTCGATCACGTCGCCGGCTGCCTTGAGCGCACGTCGCAGCCGGGAGACCAGCGACTGCAGCGCGTTGGTGGCGTCGGACGGCGGTTCCTCGCCCCAGAGGCCGTCGATCAGGGCTGTCGCCGGCACGACCGAGCCGGCGTCCAGGGCCAGCCTGGCCAGCAGGGCGCGCAGGCGTGAGCCGCCGACCTCGATCGGCGTGCCATCGTCCGAAAGCGCCCCCGGAGCGCCGAGCAGTACCACTCGCACAGACGCCAGCCTGTCACAACGGGACGGCGAGGGCGTGCACCTGCCACACTGGAACGGCGGGGATCCACGAGGCTTAGGTCACCGAGGCGCGAGACGGGTCACTGAGGCACCGCGCACCGTGTCACAGCGCATCGAGCCGCACTGCGCAGAGCCGGGAACTCCTAGTCGCCAGCACCCCCGTCCTCCTGCGATCCCCGGGGGCCACCACACCTCCTCCCCATACTTCGACCCTATCCGCGAAATCGGGGGGCTGGAAGGCGTCGCACGTCAGCTGTGGACAACCCGAACCATGTGGATAACTCGGGCAGCCGAAGCGCGAAGAAGGCGGGACGGTCCACAGTGGACGGACGAACACGTTGAGCCACAACGAAAGAGGCGGCTCCCGTTTCCGGGAACCGCCTCTTTCCTCGCTACTGAGTGGCTAGCTCACTCGCCCTCGGCGGCAGCCTCGCCGCCCTCGCCGCCGCTGGACGCGGCCAGCTCGGCCGGCGGCGCGTCCGGCACGACGGACGGCTTCGGCTCGCCGCGGAAGACGAACTTCGCCTTGTCGTCCTTGGACTTGCCTTCCTTGGCCTGGTCCTCCGGGTCCCAACCCTCGACGTCGACGATGATGATCTGGCCGGGCTCGATCTCCCCGAACAGGATCTTCTCCGACAGCTGGTCCTCGATCTCCCGCTGGATCGTGCGACGCAGCGGCCGCGCGCCGAGCACCGGGTCGAAGCCGCGCTTGGCGAGCAACTGCTTCGCCGTGTCGGTCAGCTCCAGGGCCATGTCCTTGCCCTTGAGCTGCCCCTCCACGCGGGTGATCATGAGGTCCACCATCGAGACGATCTGCGCCTCGGTGAGCTGGTGGAACACGATCACGTCGTCGATACGGTTGAGGAACTCCGGACGGAAATGCTTTTTCAGCTCGTCCTCGACCTTCTGCTTCATCCGGTCGTAGTTGGACGAGCTGTCGGTCCCGGTCTGGAAGCCGAGGCCGACCGCCTTGGAGATGTCCTGCGTGCCGAGGTTCGACGTGAAGATCAGCACGGTGTTCTTGAAGTCGACCGTGCGACCCTGACCGTCGGTGAGGCGCCCGTCCTCCAACACCTGCAGCAGCGTGTTGTAGATCTCCTGGTGCGCCTTCTCGATCTCGTCGAACAGCACCACGGAGAACGGCTTGCGGCGCACCTTCTCGGTGAGCTGACCGCC
This sequence comes from Herbihabitans rhizosphaerae, assembly GCF_004216555.1. Lineage (GTDB taxonomy): Bacteria > Actinomycetota > Actinomycetes > Mycobacteriales > Pseudonocardiaceae > Herbihabitans > Herbihabitans rhizosphaerae. The sequence goes on from NZ_SGWQ01000003.1 coordinate 511,777, forward strand.
CTCCTCGTAGCCGACGTACCCCGGAGGAGCACCGAACAGCCGCGATGCCGTGTACCGGTCGTGGAACTCGCCCATGTCGATCTGGATGAGCGCGTCGTCCTCGCCGAACAGGAAGTTCGCCAGCGCCTTGGACAGCTCGGTCTTACCGACACCGGACGGGCCGGCGAAGATGAACGAGCCGGACGGGCGCTTCGGGTCCTTCAAACCGGCACGGGTGCGGCGGATCGCCTGGGACACGGCCTTGACCGCGTCCTCCTGGCCGATGATCCGCTTGTGCAGCTCGTCCTCCATGCGGAGCAGACGGGTCGTCTCCTCCTCGGTGAGCTTGAACACCGGGATGCCGGTCCAGTTGGCGAGGACCTCGGCGATCTGCTCGTCGTCCACCTCGGCGACGACGTCCAGGTCACCGTCCTTCCACTGCTTCTCCCGCTCGGACTTCTGGCCGAGCAGCGTCTTCTCCTCGTCGCGCAGGCGCGCGGCGCGCTCGAAGTCCTGCGCGTCTATCGCGGACTCCTTGTCCCGGCGGACATCGGCGATCTTCTCGTCGAACTCGCGCAGGTCCGGCGGAGCGGTCATGCGGCGGATCCGCATGCGCGCGCCGGCCTCGTCGATGAGGTCGATCGCCTTGTCCGGCAGGAACCGGTCGTTGATGTACCGGTCGGCGAGCGTCGCGGCCGCGACGAGCGCCGGGTCGGTGATCGTGATCCGGTGGTGCGCCTCGTACCTGTCGCGCAGACCCTTGAGGATCTCGATGGTGTGCTCCAGGCCCGGCTCGTCCACCTGGATCGGCTGGAACCTGCGCTCCAGTGCCGGGTCCTTCTCGACGTACTTGCGGTACTCGTCGAGCGTGGTGGCACCGATGGTCTGCAGCTCACCGCGGGCCAGCATCGGCTTCAAGATCGACGCCGCGTCGATCGCGCCCTCCGCGGCACCCGCGCCGACGAGCGTGTGCAGCTCGTCGATGAACAGGATGATGTCGCCGCGGGTGCGGATCTCCTTGAGCACCTTCTTGAGGCGCTCCTCGAAGTCACCGCGGTACCGGGAACCGGCGACCAGCGACCCGAGGTCGAGCGTGTAGAGCTGCTTGTCCTTGAGCGTCTCGGGCACCTCGCCCTTGACGATCATCTGGGCCAGGCCCTCGACGACGGCCGTCTTGCCGACGCCGGGCTCGCCGATCAGCACCGGGTTGTTCTTGGTGCGGCGGGACAGCACCTGCATGACCCGCTCGATCTCCTTGGTGCGCCCGATGACCGGGTCGAGCTTGCCCTCGCGCGCCGAGGCGGTGAGGTTGCGCCCGAACTGGTCGAGCACCAGCGAGCTGGACGGCGTGCCCTCGCCGCGGCCGCCACCGGCCTCGGCGGGCTCCTTGCCCTGGTAGCCGCTCAGCAGTTGAAGCACCTGCTGGCGGACGCGGTTGAGGTCCGCGCCGAGCTTGACGAGCACCTGTGCGGCGACGCCCTCACCCTCGCGGATCAGCCCGAGCAGGATGTGCTCGGTGCCGATGTAGTTGTGGCCGAGTTGAAGGGCCTCACGGAGCGACAGCTCCAGGACCTTCTTCGCTCTCGGCGTGAAGGGGATGTGTCCGCTCGGCGCGTGCTGGCCCTGGCCGATGATCTCCTCGACCTGCTGCCGCACGCCTTCCAGTGCGATCCCCAGCGACTCGAGCGCCTTGGCGGCGACACCTTCACCCTCGTGGATCAGACCCAGGAGGATGTGCTCGGTGCCGATGTAATTGTGGTTGAGCATCCTGGCCTCTTCTTGGGCCAGGACAACCACCCGCCTCGCGCGGTCGGTGAACCTCTCGAACATTTGCACTCCCTGACTGCTGCGCCGGCGGCCCTTGTCCACCGTCAATGGTGGAGTCAGCACCGTAAGACCACTGTAGTCGGCCGGCCCGTCGCTCTCAGTGCCACTGCTGACTCTGATTGCCAGTTCCCGCCTGCCGGATGACCCGACATGTCCTGACAACGCGCGTTCACCGGGGCGGATTCCGCCAGAACGGGTTTGTCCGCTCACCGCGAACACGCGACCGTTCGGCGCTGCGGAGGCTGTGGCCCGTGCCACGTGCTGCGCCAAACGGAGCCATACCTTGTAAGGTAAGGCAAGCCTCACACGTTCGGGGAAGGGGGCGTCAAGATGGTTCATCCGTCCGTGGCTGCCCCTGTCACGCCCGCACGACGGCACTACATCGCGGACTCGTTGGCGCGGGTGGACGGCCTGCAGGAGTTCCTGTCCATCCATTTCGGGCTGCCGGACGGCGATGGCTGGCGGCGGTGCTCGGACATGCTCGCCGATCCCGGATCGTTCGACTCGTGGCGCACCTCACTCGGCGAGCGACTCAAGGCCGAATACGGCAGCGCGCCGGACCGCACCACGGCCGGCTACGTCATGTCCTGGTACCTCTCGGTGCCGGCGTACCTGGCCGGGTGGCTGTTCCACCACGAGCGGCGGGTGCCGTCGGTGCGGCCGGAGCACCTGGCCTTTCACCTTGATCATGGGCAACACCGCCCGATCGGAGTAGCGCTGCTGGCACCGGAGTTCGCGTGCCTGCCGTCCGATCCGGCGGCGGGAACACCCAACGTGACCGTGGTGCCCGACGAGCACGCGCTCGCCGCACTGCTGCGCGGCCGGTTCGCCGCGCACGCGACGCGGTTCGTGGACACCTTCGGGCCGACCGTCCGGTTCGGAAGGCGCACGCTCTGGGGTGCCGCCACCGACGCGCTGGACACCTCGCTCTGGCTGGCCGGCCGGCTCGCCGGCGAAGTGGGGCCGGCCGCCGCCGACGCGTCGCTCGTTCTTCCGGACGCCATGGACCCGTTCACCTCGGCGTCCACACTGCGACCCAACGGCACGCCCGAGTGGACGCGCCGCCGGGAGAGCTGCTGCTTCCGCTACCTGGTGGCGCCGGACTCGGTGTGCGGCACCTGCCCGCGCAGCTGCCCCAAGGGCTGACTTCGCCGGTAGTTGTCGGCGCACTGGGTGATGCACCGAAGTAGATCCGCCCGCCAATGGTCGTCGGACTGATCGGGGCGGGCGGATTCGAGTGCCTTTTGAAATCCGTGGTAAAACGCATAATGGCTGGCCCTGCTCTCGCCGCCGAGTGGGGTGCGCTCCGAGAAATACCCGGCGATTTCGCAGAACGTCGCATTCTCCGGCCACGGCGGCACCAACCACTGCCCAGGCCGATCCGGGTCACTGATTCCGGTGGTGTTCGTGTCCGCCATGGCGTCTCCCGAGTTGAGTCCTGCTACGTTCCGCTTGCAGCTTCTCCGCAAGCGAGCAACTCGACAAACCCCTTGCCTACGCGCAACGGGTGTCACCGACCCGATGCCGGTGACACTATGCTGTTACCGGCCGACAACAGGAGTCTCGATGGCCAGAACCCCCAAGGCGCGGGCGCTCGGCGCGGCTCTGCGACAGGCTCGGCAGGCCAACGGCATGATCTTGCGTGAGCTTGGCGCGGCGATCGGCCGCGACATCGGCGTGATCTCTCGCTGGGAGAACGGCGAGCGCACGCCGAAACCGGAACAGGTGGCGCAAATACTCACCAAGCTCGGCGTGACCGGCGAACGTTATGACGAAATCATGACGCTCGCCTATCGCACCGGCGAGTCGCAGTGGGTCGCGACCACATTGCCGGAACGACGACAACAAATGGTCGCCTACGTCGATTGGGAGCAGAACGCGCGACAAATAGTCGAAGTCGCGCCGCTGTTGATCCCCGGACTGTTGCAAGTTCCGGACTACGTTCGCGGGATCATGACCGACGCCGGAGTGTCGGCCAGCGAGATCGCCTCGCGAGTCACCGAGCGAATCGGTCGCCGCGACGTGATCACCAAGCGCAACCCGGCAAGCCTGCTCGTGTTGCTCGGCCACGCCACGCTCCGCCAGGATATCGGCGGCCGAGACGTGACGATCGAGCAACTGCAGCACCTGTTGACGATGGCTACGTGCGACAACATCGAGCTGCGCCTGATTCCCGATCATCGTGGCTGGCACCCCGGTCTGGACGGCACATTCGCACTTATCGAGGCCAAGCGGCCAACCGACAGCGGCCGCACGAGAAGTTCCGTCGTATTCGCCGGCACTCGGCTGGCGGACCTCATGTTGCACGAGGACACCGATGTCGCCGCCTACCGGCGCGCGATCGACAAGATCATGGCGATCGCCCTGCCGCCCGAATCCTCCGCGAGGATCATCGCGGATCTACTTGATCGAATGGAGAAAGACCGTGGCACCTGACCACACCTGGCGGAAGGCCGCCCGTAGCGAGAACACCGCCAACTGCGTCGAACTGCGCGGCACGCTCGACCAACTCCGCGACTCCAAGAACCCGAGTGGCTCGGTTCTCCACGCCAATGCCCCCGCTCTCGTTCGCTCGATCCAAGCGGGCCATCTCCACGGAACGCCCAATGCCTGATCACCGCTGGCGGAAGGCGACCCACAGCGAGAACGGCTCTGACTGTGTCGAACTGCGGGGCACGCTCGATCGAGTTCGCGACTCGAAGAACCCCGGTGGACCGGTGCTGCGTGGCAACGTTCCCGCACTTCTGCGCACCATCAAGACCGGCCACAAGCCCTGACCTTCGCCTCTGGCGATCGGGCGCCGAACCGGCTCACGCTCTCCTCCTCTTCGAGAGGAGGCCGTCATGGCACCGGTGCAGAACGGGACCGACATCGCCCGCACTCCCCAGGACGTCTTCGACTACGTGGCCGACGCGTCGCACCTGCCGCAGTGGCAGGACGACGTGGAGAAGGTGGAGATCGAGACCCCGGACATCGTGGGCAAAGGCATGGTGGGCGTGGAAACCCGGCGGATCCAGGGCTCCTCGCGCAGCTTCCGCTGGGAGGTCACCGAGTACGAGCCGGGCAAGCGGTGGCGGTGTCACGTGATCGAAGGCCCGCTGCGGACCGACGTGATGTTCACCTTCACCCCGATCGAGCGCGGCACGCACGTCGATGTGGCGATCGACTTCAAGAGCAAGGGCATCGGCAAGCTGATCGCGCCGTTCGCCCGCCGCAGCACGAACAAGGACCTGCCGGGAAACTTGGCGCACCTCAAGTCGAACTTGGAGAGCGTGACACCTTGATCAAGTCGTAGATCGCCGCGACGATCAGCACCACCCACGCCACAAGCACCACGTCGAGCAGCACGTGCTGGACGGAGCCGACGGTCGCCGGCAGGCACAGCGCGCACCCGATCAACACGAACGCGGGCACCGCGACCACGGCCGGCACCGCGTGGCGCTCCGCCGATCGCACGTTGAACAACACCAGCAGGACCGCGAACGCCTGGCCCCAGCCGCCGAAACCAGTCAGCCACTCGTGCCCGAACACGATCCACGGCGGCGTCAGCGCGTTCGGTTCTCGTACAACGGAAGAAGGCTTTCGAAGTACGCCTGGAACGTGCGAATCGTGGCGAACAAGGTGTCCGGCACGTCGGCGCGCGCGAGGCCCCAGAGCACTTCGGCGCCCGTGACACCGGCCTCGGCGTTGGTCACGTCGGTGGCCCAGTCGTAGAAGTTCTGCCGCTCGGGCCCGGTGAGCCCGCCGACCGCGGTGACCAGGTCCAGCAGCGGCGGGCGGTTGCGCAGCATGAACCGGTAGATCTCGGAAAGCTGGAAGAACCGGTCCTCGCGCGCGGAGGGGCGTTCGCCGTGGACCTGCTCGGCGACCCGCACACCGTGCTCGGTCGATGCCTGCTCGGCGATGCTCCACACGCGATCGTGCACGGACCGGGTGGTCAGCTCGCCGGCCTTCAGTTTGACGAGGTACTCCGCCCACAGTTGCGAGCCGGGGTTGCCGCCGGTGTCGGTGCCGCGTCCGCTGGCGATCGCCAGCCCGCGCTCCAGCCCCTCGATGATCCCCGCGTCCACATAGGACACCCAGCTGCCGCGCGCGCCGAGACCGTGGTTACGGAACAGCGTCACGATGCCTTCGATGTTGCGCCACCGGCCCGGGTCGATGTCGGCGCCGAGGTATTCGGCGGTCGGGCCGGACTCGATCAGGCGCACCATGTCCAGCCGGTCGGACATGGTCATCTTGTCGATGTCGTCTAGGCCGCAGGCCAGTGTGGCGGCGCACTTCTCCGGTGTGGGCGGCGTGTCCTGGGCGGTCGCGGTGGCCGGCGCCAGCAGCAGCACGGCTACCACGGCGGCGAGGCAGGTGGCGAGAGCGTGGCGCACGGCGGTCCTCCTTGACCTCGGAGTGCACTGATCAAACGACCGTATCGGAACGCGGGTTACGTTTCGCCTGTACGAATTCGTAGATCGTGGCGACGATCAGTGCGCACAGCGCGACGGCTCCGACCGTGTAGAGCGCGTTGGCCCAGTCATCGCTCGCACCGCCACTGATGCCGAACGAGTTCTGCGCGAAGGACCGCCACCTGGCCTGATCGTCGGCCTCTCGGACGAACGCCGGAAAGACCAGCACGCACCCGGTCAGCACCAGGATGGGAATCGTGACGAGCACGGATACCCGCCGCGTCGCTCGCACGCGCTTGTTGATCAGCACCATGACGAACGGGATCGTCAGGAAGCTGAACAGCGTCGGCGCGATCAGCAGCATGCTGACCAACATCATCAGGCCGGTCTCACCGAGCAGCAGCACATGTCCGAACGCCACCCACAGCGGCAGCACCACCGGCGCCGCCAGCACGAGCACGTACCCCAGCCTCCCCACGCGAGCAATCGTGCCCTACTCGCCCTTCGCACCGGCGGCGACCGCGTCGCCGAGCGGTGTCCTCCGATAGAGCACCGAGCGGCCGGCACGAGCACGGTCGCACAACCCCGCCCGGCGCAGCACCGAGAGATGATCACCGACCGCGCCGGGAGCCATGGCGAGACCACGCGCGAGTTGAGTGGTGCTGGCCGGACTGTCCAGTGCGACGAGCAATCGCGCGCGGGAACGTCCGACGAGATCGCCGAGCGCACCGGGGTCCGCCGCCGCGTCCGGCTCCCACAGGGCGGCGACACCACGAGCCGGGTAGCACACCGTCTTGGGCCACGGCGGTTCGATCAGCGCCGCGACAGCCGGCCATACGAACACCGACGGGATCAGCAGCAGCCCGTCGCCGGCCAGATCGACCGTGCCGTGCTCACCCCGCAGGCCGATCTCGATCGCGCCGTCGCGCCAACGAGTCCGGCGGTCCAGCCCGTCGATCGCCGACGCCCAGCCCTCGCGGCTGAGCAGTGCGGCGCGGTGCACCACGTCCCGCTCCAGGATCGCCCGCAACCGGATCCAGTCGGCGGCGAGCAACTCGTGCCACGCGACCGCGAGCACATCGGCGATCCTGGCCACCACCATCCGGCTGCGCAAGATCGACAGCACTCGCGGGTCGCTGGCCGGTCGACGTGCCAGACAACCGGCGATCTCCTTGCGCGCCAAACGAAGCGGCGTCGTGCGCACGGTATCGAGATCGTCCTGGACGGTCTGCGCGAGGCTTCGCGGCGGTGGTGCCACGAAGTCCGCGCCGTGGCCCGGCGAGTACAGCGCGAGCAGCGCGTCGAGTTCGGTGTCGCGCCGCAAACGCTGGTAGACCGGGCGCAGCCGCTCGGCCCAGTCGGGCGGCAGCGGCCTCCCGCCGCGACGGGAGAGGCGGCGCAACAGGTTGTCCAACTCGAACAGCGGCGAGATCGCGAACCGGCTCGCGATCAGGTCCTCGGCACTCGCGCGGAACCGCAGCACGGTACCGACCTTACGTCCACTGGCGTAACAATCGCGTTCCGGCGAGCACCCCGGCACCGTCACCCACATGCGAGCGACCTTCGGCCAGGTGCTGACCACACCAGTGTTCCGCGAGCTGTTCGCCACCCGGACGCTCGCGATCGCGTCGGACACGTTGCGCACGGTCGCCCTGTCCACCGCGATCTTCACCAGCACCGGCTCGGCCTGGCTCGCCGCACTCGCGTTCGGGATAGCGTTCGCACCGCAAATGGTCAGCGGCATCGTGCTGGGAGCGCTGCCCGACCGAATCCGGCCGCGCGTGCTGATCACCCTCGGGTACACGGCATCGGCGGCCGGCACGGCGCTGCTCGGAGTGGTCGATCTCCCGCCGTGGGCGAGCCTCGCGGTCGTCGGTCTGATCGGCTGCCTCGCGCCCGTGTTCAACGGGACGAGCGGGCGGCTGCTCGCCGAGGTGCTCGACGGCGACGCGTACGTGCTCGGCCGGTCGCTGTTCTCGATGGCCGCCTCGTTCGCGCAGATCGCCGGGCTGGCGTTCGGCGGGATCGCGGTGGCGGCGGCGAACCCGAGGACCGCGCTGTTGATCAGTGCCGGGTGCCACGTGGTGGCCGCCGTTGCGGTGCGGCTGTCACTGCCCGACCTCCCTGCGGGGCCGGCCGGCGCCAACGTGGTCCGGCAGAGCCTGCGCGCGACGCGACACCTGCTCGGCACCCGGTCGATCCGGTCTCTGCTGATCGCCCAGTGGTTGCCGCCCGCGCTGGCCATCGGAGGGGAGAGCCTCCTGGTGCCATACGCGAACGCGCGCGGTTTTCCGGCCAGCGCAGGAGGAATCATGCTCGCCTGCATTCCGGTCGGCATGCTCGCCGGCGAGTTCGTCGTCGCGAAACTTGTCCCACCGACCGCACGCTTGCGATTAGTAATGCCACTCGTCGCGATGATCGGCACACCCCTGGTCGTGCTCGCATGGGACATCCCGCTGGTGGTCTGCTGCGTGCTGCTGACCACGAGCGGCGCCGGGTTCGCCTACAGCCTCGGGCTCGCCGGCCCGTTCCGGGACGCGCTGCCGCCACACCAGCGAGGGCAGGCGTTCGCGCTGCTGTCGTCCGGTCTGATGACCGTCCAGGGAGTCAGCCCGGCCATCTGGGGCGCGCTGACCGAGATCGTCTCGGTCGGGCAGGCGATCGCCGTCGCGGGTGCGGCGACACTGCTGGCGGCCGGGTTCACACGCCGAGTCGGGTCAGTGCGGCGCGCAGTGACTCCTCGTCCGTCGTCGTGAGCAGGGCGGACTCGCGGGCGTGCGGCAGATCGAATCGGACGGTCAGGCCGGCACTGCGGTAGCGCGCCGCCCGCGCGTGCGGCCGCTCGTCGTCATAGTTGGTGAACGCCCGAGGGGGATCTCGGAACTGCAGCGCGGTGCAGCCGAGCGCGAACAGCTCCGGCGCGAGTTCCAGGAAGGCGCTCGTCTCCAGCAGCACGTCGGCCGCGACGCGTTTGACCGTCACCTTCACCGGCGATGTTCCTCGTCCGGGCGACATCGGGATCAGCGCGTCCTGCCAGTCGCCCTGGAGTGGGGTGAACTCGGGCAGCAGCACATAGCGCTCCGCCGGATCGAGCGCCGCCGCGAGGTCCGGCACCGTGGCCGCGCCGACGAGCGCCGTGCACAGCCCACCGGTCGTCTTCATGTCCCAGACGCGCATGCCGCGAACACTCCCACGTACCCGACCCCGATGCACAGCGCGGGACTCACCGGTGCAGGGCGCGGGACTCGCGGTTCACACAGTGGCGGGGCGGTGGCGGGAGCCGATGGGGATCACCATGGGGGTGTCGGCGACCGGGTCGGTGAGGATCTTGGCGTCGAGATCGAACACCGTGCGCAGCAGATTCTCGGTGAGCACCTCTGCCGGCGGGCCCTCCGCGACGATCTTGCCGTCACGCATGGCGACGAGCCGGTCGGCGTAGCGGGCGGCGAGGTTCAGATCGTGCAGGACCATCACGACCGTGGTCCCGCGCGAGGAGTGCAGCGCGTGCACCAGGTCGAGCACATCCACCTGGTGCGCCAGATCCAGATACGTGATCGGCTCGTCCAGCAGCAGCACGTCCGTGCCCTGCGCCAGGGTCATCGAGATCCACGCGCGCTGCCGCTGACCACCGGACAGGTGATCGACGATCGCATCGGCGTGCGGCGCCATTCCGGTCAGCTCCAACGCTTCCCCGACCGCCTGATCGTCCACTGTGGACCATTGGCGGTACCACGTCTGGTGCGGGTGCCGCCCGCGCGCGACCAGATCGCCGACCGTCAGCCCCTCCGGCGCGACCGGCGTCTGCGGCAGCACGCCGATGATCTTGGCGACCTCACGCGTCGGCAGCTTGTCGATCCGCTTGCCGTCCAGCAGCACCGAACCGCCCTTCGGCGCGAGCAACCGCCCGAGCGCGCGCAGCAGCGTCGACTTGCCGCACCCGTTCGGCCCGATCACCGCGGTCACGGTCCCGTCGAGCACGTCCAGATCGAGCCCGTCGACCACCACGTGCTCGCCGTAGCCGAGCCGCAAATCGTTGGCACGCAAGCGAGTCACACCCGCTCCTCTCGACGTCGGCGAATGAACAGGAACACCAGGTACGGCGCGCCGAGCACCGCGGTGAGCACCCCGACCGGCAGCCCGGACAGCAGCGGCACCGTGCGCACCACGAGATCAGCCGACACCGTCAGCAGCGCGCCGAACACCATCGATCCGACCAGCGGCGGCTGCGCGGTGCCGGCCAGCCGCAGGGTGATCTGCGGTGTGGCGAGCGCGACGAACGCGATCGGCCCGGTGGCCGAGGTGGCGACGGCGGCCAGCGCCACGGCGAGCAACAGCAGCGCGCCGCGCGCCCGGTCGACCCGAATGCCCAGCCCACGCGCGGTGTCGTCGCCGTACTGCAGACCGCCGAGCGTGCGCCCGGCGATCACCGCCACCGGCACCAGCACGGCGAGCGCGATCGACACCGGCGCCACGCCGTCCCAGCCCACGTCGGCCAGGTTGCCGACGAGCCAGGTCACCGCGCGCGCCGCGTCGTCCACATCGCCGACCGACAGCAGCCAGTACACGAGGTTGTAGCCGATGGCGGCGATCCCGATGCCGATGAGCACCATGCGGTACCCGTCGATGCCGCGCCGCCAGGACAGCACGTACAGCAGCACGCCGGCGAGCAGACCGCCGAGCAGACCGGCCAGCGGGACGCCGATCGTGCTGGCGCCGCCGGTGATCTGGCCCCGGGTGCCCTCCAGCACGATCACGCCGACCGCGGCGGCGGCCGCACCCCAGGTGACGCCGAGGACGTCCGGGCTCGCCAGCGGGTTCCGCGCGATCGACTGGAAGATCGCCCCGGCCACGCCGAGCGCGCCGCCGACCAGAATGCCGACCAGCGTTCTCGGCATCCGCAGTTCCCAGATGATGTTGTGGTGCAACGGATCCCCGGCACCGAACAGCGCGCTGACCACATCGGACAGTCCAATGTGGACGGACCCGATGCCGAGGTTCAGCGCGACCACGAGCAGCAGCGCCGCCACGCCGGAGGCGGTCACCACGACCAGCCTCGGCCGCAGCAGGAAGCTCAGCCCGCCCAGCCGGACGGTCCGTCTCGTCGATGTCACAGGCGCACCAGCCTCGTCCGCCGAACCAGCACGATGAACACCGGCGCGCCGATCAGCGCGAGCATGATCCCGACCTCGAACGCGTCCGAGGCGAGCACCCGCCCCAGCACGTCGGCCACCAGCAACAGCACCGCGCCGATCAACCCGGCGAACGGCACCACCCACCGGTAGTCCGGCCCGGTGATCGCCCGCGCCAGATGCGGCACCACGAGTCCGACGAACGCGATCGGCCCGCACGCCGCCACGGCCGCACCGGTGAGCAGCGTGATCGCCAGCACGCCGAGCACCCGGGTGCGCGCCACGTTCGTGCCCAGCGCCACCGCCACGTCGTCGCCGAGTGCCAGCGTGTTCATGCCGGGCGTGTTGATCGCGGCCAGGATCAGCCCCACGATCAGGAACGGCGCGATCTGGCCGGCGATGGCGTAGTCCCTCGCGGCGATCGACCCGACGCTCCAGAACCGGAACACGTCCATCCCGCGTTCGTCGACGAGCACGATCGCCGAGGTCAGCCCGTGCAGGAAGAAGCTGACCGCCGCGCCGGCCAGTGCGAGTGTGACCGGGGAAGCGCCCCGGCCGCCCGCCGAGCCGAGCGCGAACACCGTCACGCTCGCGGCCAGCGCGCCGAGTACGGCGAACCACACGTACCCGTACAGCGAGTCGACGCCGAGCACGACCACGGCCGTCACCACCGCGAACGCCGCGCCCTGGGTCACGCCGAGCAGGCCGGGGTCGGCCAGCGGGTTGCGGGTGTGGCCCTGGATCAGGGTGCCGGCGATGCCGAGCGCGATACCGACGAGCAGGCCGAACACGGTTCTCGGGACACGCAGCGAGCGAACGATGATGTGCTGCTCGATGTCCTGCGGCGAGGTCAGCGCGTCGAGCACGACGTGCAGCGGGATCGCCTTGGCGCCGAGGCAGATGCTCGCGGCACTGGCCGCGGCGAGTGCCACGAGCAACAGCACGAGCGCGATCGTGCGGCGCCGGCGACTGGTCACCCGCGCGCCGCGGGGTGCGGCCGTGGCCGCCGCCGTCGTGCCTGTCACAGCCGCATCCTGTCCGTTTTGTTCCGAAGCTCGCACATCATAGTGTGCGATTAGGCAAGGCTAACCATTCGAAAGGGGCCGTCCCATGGCCAGTACCCGCCGACGGTGGCACGCATCAGTGCTGGTCGCGACGGCCAGTTGTCTCGTGCTCACCGCGTGTTCATCGACCGAGACGCCGCAGGCCGCGTCCTCGTCCTGCGGGCAGGTGGCCGACAACTCGGCCGGCTTCCCCAGGACCGTGAAACACGTGATGGGCGAGGCGAAGATCGACAAGCCACCGAAGCGAGTGGCCGCGCTGGACACCAGCTACGTGGACGCCGCGCTCGCGCTGGACACCGAGGTGATCGCGTTCACGAAGTACCGCGGATTCGGCGACAAGCTGCCCGACTATCTGGCGGCGGACGCGGCGAAGTGCGGCACCAACGCCAAGGCGGTCGGCGAGCTGGCCGCACCGGACGTCGAGCAGATCTACGCCCTCAAGCCGGACCTGATCGTGTCCGCCAAGATCCGGCACGAGAAGTACTACCAGCAGTTCGCCAGCTCGGCGCCGACCGTGTTCAGCCAGACGACCGGCGCGAGCTGGAAGGACAACATCCGGCTGCTCGGCAAGGCGCTCGGCAAGGAGCAACTGGCTGACAAGAGGATCGCCGATTACGAGTCGCGGGCGCGGCGGCTCGGCGAGGCGATCAAGACGAAGAATGGCGGCAAGGCCCCGACCGTGACGCTGGCCAGGTTCGTGGCCGGCGAGCAGACCGCCCGGCTGTACACCAGTGAGTCCTACGCCGGCATCGTGATGCGCGATATCGGGTTGCCGCGTCCGCCCGGGCAGCCGGATCGAACCGACAAGGTCAACGTGGACGTCAGCCAGGAGGAGATCCTGAAGCTGGACGCCGACCGTGTTTTCGTGGGCGTTTACGACGACGACGCGCGAAAGGGCGCCGAGGTCAAGTCGAGGTTCGCGGCCAATCCACTTTGGGGCAAGCTCACCGGCAAGGTTTCCGATGTGAACGACACGACCTGGATTACCTCGGTCAGCCTGCAGGGCGCGCACGCCATCATGGACGACCTGGCGAAGCTGTTCGGCGTCGATCCGATGAAGTGAGGTTCTGGTAAAAGGTAAGGCCGCGGGCAGGTGCCCGCGGCCTTACTTGTAGCCAAACCTCGAAGGTTTTCAGTTCTTCTTGTGGTAGGCGTCCGAGATCTCCTGCGGGATGCGACCGCGGTCGGACACCTTGTAGCCCTGCTTACGGGCCCACTCGCGAATTGCCTGGTTCTGCTCGCGGTCCGCAGAAGCGGTGCGCGGCGCACGGCCACCCACGCGCTTACGGCCACCGACCCGGCGGGAGTGCGCGACATAGTCGGCAAGAGCCTTGCGGAGCTTGTCGGCATTCTTCGTGGACAGGTCGATCTCGTAGGACGCGCCGTCCAGACCAAACTTGACGGTCTCCTCTGCCTTCGAACCGTCGATGTCGTCGACGACCTCGATGGTCGTAACGCTAGCCATGTGCGCCCTCCTTGGACGTGAATGCTCAGGTTGTTGCGTGCTGGCCCGCATGCATATAAATACTCCTATAGCGGAGGTTAGCGCAAATCGGGTCCCCAACGCACAGCGACACCCAGAAGAGTGTTCATTCCGGGCGGACGAGTGGGAAGAGGATCGTCTCACGTATGCCGAGACCCGTGAGCGCCATCAAGAGCCGGTCCACGCCCATTCCGACGCCGCCGGACGGCGGCATTCCGTACTCGAGCGCCCGCAGAAAGTCCTCGTCCAACTGCATGGCCTCGTCATCGCCGGCCGCGCCCAACCGTGCCTGTTCGGTGAGCCGCTGCCGTTCGACCACGGGATCCACGAGTTCCGAGTAACCGGTCGCCAGCTCGAATCCTCGGACGTAGAGGTCCCATTTTTCCGCGACACCGGGCCGGGAGCGGTGCTGTCGGGTGAGCGGCGAGGTCTCCACCGGGAAATCGCGCACGAACGTCGGCGCGGTGAGATGGTCACCGACAAGGTGCTCCCACAGCTCCTCGACGAGCTTTCCGTGGCCCAGCTTGGGATCCGGCTCCAACCCGTTGGCGTGCGCGTGCTTGCGAAGAAGCTCGACACCTGTGTCCGGAGTCACTTCTTCGCCGAGCGCGTCGGACAACGACTCATACATGGGCAGCGTCGTCCACTCGCCGGACAGGTCGTATTCCGTCCCGTCCGTGAGAGTGACCACCTGACTACCGAAAACGGCGTCCGCTGCTTCCTGCACGAGTTCCCGGGTCATCGCCGCGTTCGTGTCATAGGTCGCATACGCCTCGTAGTACTCGAGCATCGCGAACTCGGGCGAATGTGTCGAATCACTGCCCTCGTTGCGGAAGTTTCGGTTGATCTCGAAAACCTTCTCCAGACCACCCACCACGCACCGCTTGAGGTACAGCTCCGGAGCAATGCGCAGGTAGAGATCCATGTCGAAGGCGTTCGACCGGGTGGTGAACGGCCGCGCGGCGGCTCCGCCGTGCAGCGTCTGCAGCATCGGCGTCTCGACTTCGATGAATCCTCGGCCGTGGAACGAGTCACGCAGCGCGCGGACCACGCCGGCACGCGTGCGCACGATATCGCGCGCCCGCTGCCGGACGATCAGATCGACATAACGCTGCCGAATACGGGTTTCCTCGGCCAGCTCCTTGTGCGCGACCGGCAACGGGCGCAAAGACTTGGCGGTCATCCGCCACTCGTCGGCGAGCACGGACAGCTCGCCGCGTTTCGAGGTGATGACCTCGCCGTGGATGAAAACGTGATCGCCGAGGTCAACATCGGTCTTCCACGCCGAAAGTGCCTCTTCGCCGACCTTGTTCAGCGACAGCATCGCCTGCAGTTCCGTACCGTCGCCCTCGCGGAGCGTGGCGAAACAGAGCTTGCCGCTGTTTCGGACGAACATCACTCTTCCGGTGACACCCACGATCTCACCGGTCGCCGTGTCCGCCTCGAGGTCCGAATGCGCGGCCCTGATCTCGGCCAGCGTGTGCGTCCGGGAAACCTCGACCGGATAAGGATCAGTGCCGGCGGCCAGCAGCCGCTCGCGCTTCTCCCGCCGCACGCGCATCTGCTCGGGCAGATCGTCTTCTGGCGAGGGTGGGGGAACTGGCGTATCGGTCACGCGCAAAGGGTACGGAGAGCGCCGCGAGCCGCGCGAACGGGTATCCGCCGAATGGAAACGTGGGTGCGCCCGCAGCAGGGTCGCCGATATGTTCGCTGACGTGAGCGGATACCGCGGATCGTTTCCCGGGCGGGCCAACTCCTTCGGCGAGGCGGCTCCCGCCTACGCCGAACATCGCCCCGACTATCCGGTGGACGCCGTGTCCTGGGTGATCGAGGACGCACCCAACTCGCCTCCGCACGTCCTCGATCTCGCCGCCGGTACCGGCAAGCTGACCGAAACCCTTGTGGCGCAAGGGTTTCGGGTGACCGCGGTGGAGCCGGACCCGCTCATGCTGGCCGAGCTGACCCAGCGGTTCCCCGAGGTCACCGCGCTGGACGGCACGGCGGAGAACATCCCGCTGCCGGACGGTCTGGTGGACGTCGTGGTCGCCGGCCAGGCATTTCACTGGTTCCGCCCGAACAAGGCGTACCCGGAGATCGCGCGCGTGCTGCGTCCCGGCGGAATCGTGGCCGGCCTGTGGAACCACCATGACCTCGAGGTCGACTGGGTGGCCGAGATGAACGAGCTGACCGATACCGGAATGGGTGGCGACTGGCTCGCTCACGACGTGATGCCCGAGCACCCGCTGTTCACCGATTTCCGCCGGACCCGATTCCGGCACAGCCAGCCGCGCACCGCCGAGACGATGACCGCGACCATCGGTACGCACTCCCGGGCACTCACGCGCACGCCGAGCGAGCGCATCGAGTACCTCCGCCAGGTGCGCTCCTACCTGGACAGCCGCCCGGAGACGGCCACCGGCGAGTTCGAGCTGCCGCTGATCACCACCGTCGTCCGAGCGCACCTGCGCCCGTGAGTTTTTGTGCGAATGTGAGTGTTTGGACACCCTCACTTGGCACGAATGTCACGCTTTCGTGTGTCACTCGCCGATCGGCGTTCGTCCGCGGCGCCGGGTGTACCTGACGGTCATACGATCCGGCGCACCCCCAACGCGGAGCGGAGGACGCTGATGAACCGCCGGCGCGCACTCACCGGAATAGCCGGAATCTTCTCGGCGATCGCCATGACGGTCGGCCTGAGCACCACCGCCCCGGCGGCCGCGGCCGAAGGCCCGGAGTTCAACGAATTCCCGTCGGCGCTGCTGTACTCCTTCGCGCACTGGAACGCCGATCCGCCCGGTGCCAACGACTGGAACTGCCAGCCCTCCGGCGAGCACTCGCGTCCGGTCGTCCTGGTGCACGGCACCTGGGAGAACCGGTTCAACAACTTCGCGAAGCTGTCGCCCGAGCTGAAGAAGGCCGGCCACTGCGTCTTCGCGCTGAACTACGGCCGGCACGGGCTCGACCTGTTGGGCCTGCACCCGGCGGTGAACGGCACCGGTGACATCCGCCGCTCCGCCAAGGAACTGCGCGTATTCGTGGACAAGGTGCTGGCCGCGACCGGCGCGTCGCAGGTCGACATCGTCGGCCACTCGCAGGGCGGCCTAATGCCGCGCCAGTACCTCAAGTCCGAGGGCGGCGCCGGCAAGGTGCGCAACCTGGTCACACTCGGCGCGACCCACCACGGCACCACGCTGCTCGGCCTCGGCACGCTGGCGAACGTGCTCGGCCTCGCCGAGTACAGCAACCTGCTGCTCGGCGACGCGGCCAAGCAGCAGATCGAGGGCTCGGAGTTCCTGCGCACGCTCAACGCGGGCGGCGACACCGTGCCGGGCGTGAACTACCTGGTGATCGCGACCCGCTACGACGAGGTCACCACGCCGTACCAGAGCACGTTCCTCACGGCCGGCCCCGGCGCGACGGTCACCAACGTGACCGTGCAGGACGGCTGCGAGGTCGATATTTCCGAGCACGTCGAACTGCCCTATTCGCCGCGGGTAATCGGTATGGTCAAAAGAGGACTCGACCCCAGCGCACCGGCCCCACCGTGCGTACCGAACCTCCCGATCGGCTGATTCCCTTGCGCGACAGAGACTTCTAGCCGCGGGCGTGCGCCAGTGCGCTCGGCGTGCGGCACCCGACGATCGCCGGCGCCTCGCGGACGAGCGTGTCGTCGGTGAGCGCCTCCACCATGAACAACGCGAAGTCCACGCGCCGCGTCCGGTTGCTCGCGAGGACCGGGTCACCGACGTGGCGGCTCCACACGGGCAGCCCCTGGCTCTCGCCCTCCTCGAGGTCGCTGCCACGGACGACGGTCCACCGCCGGTCGCTGGCGAAGATCCGCCGGCACGCCTCCACCTGGTCGTCGAGCTCGACCGCGCGCACGAGGCGGGCAAGCCAGGCGACGACCCGGACGACCGCCTTGAACCGCCAGGAGTACTTGCCCTTGCCGTCCCGGGTGATGTGCCAGCCGCAGGAGAAGATCAGGCGCGCGTCGGGCTCGGCGTGGTCGAGCACCGCCTGCGCCGTGCCCGACGAGTACTGCCGCACGCCCCAGGGGACCAGCACGGTCAGCACGCCGTCGCATCCGGCGACCGCCTTCCTGATCACCTCGCGGTCGTTCGTCGGCCCGGGGACGATCGTGATCCGGTCCGCGAACTCGGCGAGCTTCTCGACGCTGCGCTCACGGCACACGCCGACGACTTCGTAGTCGCGGTCCAGCGCGTGCCGAACCATGTACCGCCCGAGCTTGCCCGAGGCGCCGACGACGCAGACCTTCCGTCTTCGATCAGTGCTCATTCGATGCTCCTAACTTACGGTGTAAGTCAGGCTAGACTTACGGTGTAAGTCCGTCAAGGAGGAACCACTGATGCAGACGAAGCGGCCGCCGCTGTCCAGGGAGCGGGTGATCGCCGCCGCGATGGCGCTGGCCGACGAGAAGGGCGCGGCCGGGGTCACCATGCGGGCGCTCGCCACTCGGCTGGGCGTGGAGGCGATGTCGCTGTACAACCACGTGGCCGGCCGGGAGGACCTCCTCGACGGAATGGTCGACGCGGTGTTCGGCGAGATCGAGCTTCCGGTGTCGACCGCGGACTGGAAGATCGCCATGCGCGACCGTGCCGC
This sequence comes from Herbihabitans rhizosphaerae, assembly GCF_004216555.1. Taxonomy (GTDB): domain Bacteria; phylum Actinomycetota; class Actinomycetes; order Mycobacteriales; family Pseudonocardiaceae; genus Herbihabitans; species Herbihabitans rhizosphaerae. The sequence continues at coordinate 530,276 of NZ_SGWQ01000003.1, forward strand.
GTCGTCACGCGCGGCGCTTCGGCGTCACCCCTGGGCCGTCGGCCTGATGGACTCGCGCAGCCAGCCCGGCCCGGCGATCCTGCGCCACCACGACGCCGTCCTCGGCGCGCTGCGAACGGGCGGCTTCTCGGTCGCGATGGCCGCGCACGCGTTCTCGGTGATCGACAGTTATCTCTACGGGTTCGTCATGCAGGAGCTGAGCCTGCCGTTCACCAGCGCGGCCGAACTCGACGAGATCGCCGGCGACATTCTGAGCGACCTGCCGGCCGACGCCTACCCGCACCTCACTGAACTGATCACAAAGCACGCCTTGAAGCCTGGCTATGAGTACGCCGACGAGTTCGAGTTCGGCCTCTCCCTGATCCTCGACGCGCTGCACCCCGACGAGGTCTCGTCACCGGTTACGAGTCGGCCGGGCTCTCGCGGACGGTGATGTTGGCGTGAAGATCGCCTGATCACGACCACCCCTCGCGTTTCAGCAACGCGCTGACCTGCACCTTCTCCGTGGCGGCCGGACTTTAGCGGGCTAAAGTACGCAGAACGTGAATGGAGCGGTCGTTAAGTTTCGGACAGGCGTGTCAGTTGGTGTTGCGCTCGAACACCAGGCGCAGGCCGAGCAGCGTGAGGTCGGGGCGGTGGTCCACGATCGTCTCCGACTCGCGGACCACGAGCGGGGCCAGGCCGCCGGTGGCGATCACCGTCACCGGCGCCGGGTGGCCCGCGCGGGCCAACTCCGCGACGATTCGCCGGACCAGGCCGTCCACCTGTGCCGCGAATCCGTAGACGATCCCGGACTGCAGGCACTCCACGGTGTTCTTGCCGATCACCGACCTCGGCCGGACCAGCTCCACCTTGCGCAGCGCGGCCGCCCGGTTGGCCAGCGCGTCCACGGAGATCTCGATGCCCGGCGCGAACACCCCGCCGAGGAACTCGCCCTTCGCGGAGATCACGTCGACGTTGGTGGACGTGCCGAAGTCGACCACCACGCACGCGGTCTCGTGCAGGTGGTGCGCGGCCAGCGTGTTGATCACACGGTCCGCGCCGACCTCCTTCGGGTTGTCCACGAGCAGCGGAACGCCGGTGCGCACGCCCGGCTCCACGATCACCCTCGGCACCGTGGAGTAGTACCGCCCGAGCATCACCCGCAGCTCCCGCATGACGGCGGGAACCGTTGACAGCGCGCCGATTCCGGTGATCTGGTCGGCGTGCTCACCGAGCAGCCCGCGCATGGTCAGCGCCAGCTCGTCGGCGGTGATCCGGGCGTCGGTGCGCATCCGCCAGTCGCGCACCAGGTCCGCACCCGAGAACAGCCCGAGCGCGATGTTGGTGTTGCCGATGTCGATCGTCAGCAGCACGCGGTGCCTCAGGCCCTGGACGCTTCTGCGCTGATCAGCGCGTCCAGCTTGGCCGCGTCCGAGGTCTCCGCCGCCGCGTCTTCCACGGTGGCCTCGATGATCGATCCGCTGCGCAGGCCGGAGCCCTCCGGCGCGTGGCCGGGGTCGGCGCCGGTCTCGACGATCTTGTTGTGCTCGTCGACGAAGACCACCTTCGGCTGGTACGCGGCCGCCTCGGCCTCGTCCATCTGCGCGTAGGAGATCAGGATCACCAGGTCACCGGGGTTGATCAGGTGTGCCGCCGCGCCGTTGATGCCGAGCACGCCGCTGCCCCGCTCACCCTCGATGAGGTAGGTCTCCAGCCGCGCGCCGTTGGTCACGTCCACGACCGCGACCTGTTCGCCGGGCAGGAAGTCGGCCGCGTCCATCAGGTCCGCGTCCAGCGTCAGCGAGCCGACATAGTGCAGGTCCGCCTGCGTGACGGTGGCTCTGTGCACCTTCGACTTGAACATGGTTCGCAACATTGGTCGAGCTCCCCTCATCCCGTGCCGAGCTGCACGGGAACGTTGTCGATCAAGCGCGTCTGGCCGACCTTGGCCGCGACGAGCAGCCGCGCCGGGCCGCTGTCGGGGGCGGGCCCCAGGTCGGGATCGGTCAGCTCCAGGTACTCCCAGTCGATCTTCGGCTCGGCGTCGGCCACGGCCCGCGCGGCGGCGCGCACGACGTCGGGGCCGTGCGGCCCGGCGTACGCGCCGGCGGTGAGCGCGGCGGACAGCGTAACGGCCAGCTCGCGGTCCTCTGTGGACAGCAGGGCGTTGCGCGAGGAGAGGGCGAGTCCGTCCGGCTCGCGCACGGTCGGCACGCCGATCACCGCGGTGTCCATGTTCAGGTCGGCGACCATCCGCTTGATCAGCGTGAGCTGCTGGTAGTCCTTCTCGCCGAACAGCGCGAAATCCGGGCGCACGATGTTGAACAGCTTGGCCACGACGGTCAGCACGCCGGCGAAGTGGCCCGGCCGGTGTGCGCCCTCCAGCAGCTCGCCCAGTCGTCCTGGCTGGACGGTGGTGTCCGCGCCCGGCGGGTAGACGTCCTCGGTGGACGGCGTGAAGGCGAGATCCACCCGCTCGGCGCGACACACGTCCAGGTCCGTCTCCAGTGGACGCGGGTAGCGCTCCAGATCGCGGGAATCGTTGAACTGCAACGGGTTCACGAAGATCGACGCGACCAGTACGGCGTTCGGGATGCGACGCGCGCGGCGCAGCAGCTCGCGATGGCCCTCGTGCAGCGCGCCCATGGTCGGCACGAACGCGATCTGGCGGCCGGTGCCGCGCAGCGCGCGGGTGACCCTGGCGAACTCGGACGGTCCACTGTAGACAGTCAGCTCGCCGAGTTTGATCTCGGCTGTCACGCGTCCTCCTCGTCCAGTGCGGCGAACACGTCCGGCGCGAGGTCGGCGCGCAGTAGCCCGGTGCCGGCCGCGCGCCGGGCGGTGCGGTTGGCCAGCGCGCGATAGGCGGGCAGCTTCTCCGGCGCGTGCTTGGCCAGAGTGTCCACATGGGACTGAACGGTGTGCGCGTCGCCGCGGGCAACCGGCCCGGTGAGCGCCTTGTCGCCGTAGCGCAGGCCGTTGTCCAGCGCGGCGGACAGCAGCGGGCCGAGCAGCCGGTCGGGGTGTTCCACCCCGGCGGAGCGCAGCAGGTCGGCGCTGTCCGCGACCAGGGTGATCAGGTGATTGGCGCCGTGCGCCAGCGCGGTGTGGTAGAGCTGCCGGGCGGCGGTCGGCACCCGCACCGGCTCGGCGCCCATCTCCACCACGAGCGCCTCGCCCACATTCCACGCGGCCTCGTCGTCCTCGGTCGCGGTGACGCCGACACAGCACGCGGCGATCCGCTGCAGGTCCTCGGCGCGACCGGTGAACGTCATCACCGGGTGCAGCGCGAGCGGCAGCACGCCGTGCCGCTCGGCGGCGGCGAGCACGTCGACTCCGTGCGCCCCCGAGGTGTGCACCAGGATCTGCCCGGCGTGCAGCGCGCCGGAGGCGGCGAGCCCGCGCACGGTGCCCTCGATCGCGTCGTCCGGGATGGCCAGCAGCACGAGATCGGCGCGCGCCACGACCTCGTCGGGCGGCAGTAGTGGGACGCCGGGCAGCAATTCCTCGGCGCGGCGCAGAGACGCCTTCGACACGCCGGACGCGGCGGTGATCGTGTGACCCGCGCGGGCGAGCGCGGCGCCGAGCACGGCACCCACCCGGCCGGCGGACACAACGCCGACGGCGAGCCGGGCCGGCCGGCTCATCGAGTACTCCCCGCGGTCATCGCGTGGCTCCCTCACACTCGTTCCAGTCCCGCCACATCTTTCGCGGGTACCAGACGACGGCCGCGAGCGTAACGCCGTGAAGATGACGAAACATTACGCGGGTGACCAGTTTCACCCACTCGTGATGACCCCGAGTGATCAAGGGGTCGCTGGTGCGCCTTGGTCCTTCTCGGCCGCGCGTGCGGCCGCGCGCACCGCCCGCGCGCGGTGCGCCACCACGACCGCGACCAGTTTGCGCTGGTGCACCGCGGCCTCCTCGCCCGTGGTGCCGCGCGCGATCTTGTGCCGCAGAAACGCCAACTCGGTGACCGCCGACTGGTAGCCGTGCACCGCACGGGCCGCCGCCGAGCCGGACTCCTTGCGCACCGCCGACCGCCACTGCCGGCGGCCCTTGAGACTGGCCAGCAGGTCCACCTCGCTCGGCACCACCAGTTCCTCGTCCACCATGCGCGGCAACGCCTCCGCGACGATCCGCTGCTCGCGCTTGCGGTGCCAGTTCACCAGCATCACCACCGCGACGAAGATCGGCACCATCACCAGGAAGTACACGTTCAGGAACGTGTTCGCGGTGCCGAGTGTGGCGGCGGCGTTCCACAGCGCGTGCAGCACGACGGCGGCGAGATAGCCGGCCAGCGGCGCGAGCACCCGCACCCGCTTGTCGCGCGTGCCGACCGCGACGCCCATGCCGATCCCGATCATCGCGGTGAACAGCGGGTGGGTGAACGGCGCGAGCACCCCGCGCAGCACGAACGCCATCAGCACGCCCGGGTTGGTCGAGTCACCAAAACCGTGCTCGGCGAACGCCCGCCCGAAGTAGTAGATGTTCTCGGTGAACGCGAACCCGGCGGCGCACAGCCCGGCGTAGACGATCCCGTCGATCACGCCGTCGAACTCGTGGCGCAGCCAGATCAGGATGCCGACCACGAACGCGCCCTTGGCCGCCTCCTCGAACAGCGGTGCGGACAGGACGGCGGACAACTTGTCGCCGTTTCCCTTACCCAGCAACAGATCCCCGACCGCCTCGGCGGTGTTGTTGATCAGCAGCGCGGTCACCGTGGCGACACAGGCGCCCCAGGCGAACGCCAGCAGCAGGAGTTTCGCCGGCTCGGGCTCCCAGCGGTCCACCCAGAGGAACGCGGCCACCACCGGGCCGACCGGCAGCAGCGCGCCGGCCACGCCGACCAACTCGGCGACCAGGCCCACCTCCGCGGTGCTCACCGCGAGCAGCACCAGCCCACAGCCGGCGAGCAGCACCGCGGCGGCGACCGGCAGGAGCACGGTCAGCCGGCGCGGGGTGTGCCCGTGCAGGGATGGACGCGGGGAGGTCACGTTCAGGCACTCTACGGAGTCACCCGTGGTAACCGCACCAGTGGTCAACTGTCCTTTATGGACAGTGGGCTAATCGGCGCGCCGGCGGTGACGGCGCACGTTGGGATCGAGCCCGTGCGCGGCCAGGAGATCGTTGACCGATCGGCCGGCCGTGTGCGAGCCGCCGGGGTCGCCGTGCGCGCCGGCCGGCTCGTCCCTCGGCTCCTCGGCCTCCTGCTTCCAGGCGGCGACCTCCTGCCAGGTCGGCGCGCCCTCGGCACGCCGGCGCCGGCCGCCACTCTCCTCGACGGGGGGCGGCTGCTGCCGCTCGACCGGCGCGAACCGGGCCGACTCGGTGGCGTGCCGGGATTCCTGCGGCGCGGGGAACCGGCCGGACGGCGCGTCCTCGCGCGGGCGCTCACGCGTCGGAGGCGGAGGTGGGGGCGGCGGCGGCGCGAACCTGCCGGACTCGGCGCCGTTGGAGCGCGGCTCCGGCGCGGCGAACCGGCTCGACTCGGTCGCCGCGCTCGGCCGCACCGGCGGGCGCTGCTGGGTCCGCTCCGGCTCACGTACGGGCTCCCGTACAGGCTCGCGGGCGGGCGCGAACCGGCTGGACTCGCTCGCCGCGGCCGGTCGCATCTCGTGCCTGGTGTCCCGTTGACGCTCGGGCGGGCGGCCGTTGCGGTGGCCCTGCTGGGTCTCCTCCCACGACGGCGTCCAGTCCATGTCCAGGCCGCCGTACGCGGGCTCGGCCGGCCTCGGCTGCTGCCGGTCGGCCGGGGCCTGGCGCTGCGGGGCGGCGGGCCGGGCCGGGGGACGCATAGCCGGGGTGGACCGCTCGGCCGGGTTGGTGTCGAACCAGCGCTCCGACTCCTCGCCCCGGCTGGGCACCGGCTCCGGCGGGCGCTGCGGGCGCCTGGGCTCGGCACGGCGCGGCTCCTGCCTACGAGGCTCGGGCTGGCGTTCGGGCTGGCGTGGCTCGGGGCGGCGCTCGGCCTGGACCGGTTCACGACGGGGTTCCGGTTCGCGCCGCGGTTCGGGTCGGCGCTCGGCCTGGATCGGCTCGCGGCGGGGCTCCGGCTCGCGGCGCGGCTCGGGTTCCCGGCGCGGCTCGGCCTTGGGTGGCTCGGGACGCCGCTCCGGGCGGGCCGGGCGGGCGGCCGGGCGGATGATCTCGGTGCGCGTCTCGGCGATCTCCTCCGGCACGACGTCGGCCACGACCTCGTGCTCCGGCGCGGCGGTCAGCCGCTTTCGCACGTTCTGCCGCATCGCCGTGTGCGGGTCCTCCTGCAGCGCGCGCATCCTGGTCGACTCGGCGTGCAGCTGGTACCGCTCGACCAGCACCTCGCCGCCGATCAGCGTCTCCAGCGTCTGCCGCAGCGTGCGCAGCTCGGAGCGCAGGGCGGTGATGTCGTCGCGGGCGTCCTCCTCGGCCTTGTGCCGGGCGTCCACCTCCACCTGCATCTCGTGCTCGCGGCGGGCGGCGACCTCGCGCTCCAGCTCCAGCTCGTAGACCCGCTGCGCCTCGGCGGCGTCCTCGCGGCGCTCGGCGACCTGTTTGCGGTATCTCGCGGCGACGAACGCGCCGATCAGCGCGGCCCACAGCGCGGCGATGATGCCGAGCCGCAGCCAGCGCACGTCGGTGGTGAGGACGACGGCCGCCGTCGCCGCGCCCGCGAGAACGAGCCCGCCGACGATCAGCAGACCGCCGCCGGGCGCGCGCTCGTGCGTCTCGTCAGGCGAGTCGGCGCGGCCGGTCATGCGCACACCGTACCGTCTAGTAATCAGACCGAGACCGTCCCGTGCTCATCCGCGACATGGATTTCACGTCCCGCGGTCAGCCTGACCCCGCACGATGTTCGCGCGACTCGTCCGGTTCGTCCGGAGTGCGACAACAGTGCTCGAGCCACAGCGCGGCGGCGATCAGGGCGCCGGCGCACACCGCGCCGATCACGCTGCTCGTCGTGTCGTGCTGTGCGGCCGGCAGCTCGTCACGCTCGGGAACCACGTACACCAGCACCGCCAGCCACGCGCCCAGCATGATCGCTCCGAGCAGCGAGGACGCCTTGGCCAGCGCGACCACGCGCGCCACCGTGATGCCGTCCACCTGGCGGATGTCGCGCCGGATCCGCGTGCGCAGGGTCAGCGCGAGCACCAGTTCGATCACCGCCAGCACGAGCAGCGTGACACCGGCGAACGTGGGCAGCCTCGGCAGATCGCCGTAGAGCTGACTGACCAGCAGGTACACCAGTACCCCCGCGATCACCCCGGCCACCGCCAGGTCGCGTGCGCTGGTGAATTTCACCTCGCCACGCTATCTAATCCGCCATCAGCTTGGCGTTCAGCGGCACGCGGGTGAGGAAGCCGATCCGTTGCCGACCGGTCAAGGTCGCCGCCTGGCGCTCCACTTTGGCCCGCGCGGCCGCCAGCGCCGCGGCCGCCTCCGTGTGCTTGCCGGCCTTGTCGAGCACGACCGCCCGCCAGTACAGGACTTCCTCGTCACGGACCGCCGGCAACGGACCGCGAGTGTGGAGAATCCGCTCGGCGCGTTCGGAGGCGTCCAGCGCCTCGTCCAGTTCTCCGCGCGCCAGCGACAACCTGCCGAGCAATGACAGGCCGACGACGACGCTGCGCCACAAGCCCGCGGTCTCGGCGCGCTCGATGTTCGACAGGAGCAAGTCGCGGACCCATTGGCCGTCGACCTCACCCCGTTCGACGCGATGTATTTCGAACTCCGCGTACAGATTGCACACCAGCGTCGCGATGTTGACCAACCAGGTGCGGCTGGTCTCCTGCCAGGCCGCCTCGAACGCCCTTCCGGCCTCGGCCGATTCGCCGCATTCCAGATGAAGCTTCCCGAGCAGTGCGACGTTGTATCCGTGCCACGCGCTCGGTTCCGCGTCCTCGCGCGCGACGGCGTCCCGCAATGTGAGCAAGGCCTGTTCCCACTGTCCGAGCGCCATCTGCACCTGGGCGAGATAGTTCAGGGCCGTCGGCATGGTGCCGGCATCGCCGTCGGCGCGAAGCCTTGCCACGCAACGAAGAAGGCGCTCATCGGCCGCTCCGAGATCACCGGCGTCGAACATGCTCACGCCGACCTGCATGGCGGTCCGGGCGACAGCGTGCGCCAGCGCCGGATCCGTGCTCCGGCCGACCTCGTCGTGCTCCTCTGCCAGTCGCTCGGCATCGAGCAACGCCGCCAAACCAGCGTGCAGATCCCGTTTGGTCAGCTCCCTGCCATACGCCGAGCTGGTCAGGAACAACAACGCGAGATCCTCGCTCTGCTTCGCGAGCCGCACCGCTTCGGCGAGCGCTCGCAAGCTGTGATCGACGCCGCGGACCTTGTGCAGAACACGGCCGCGCAGAGCCGCCGCACGGACTCGAAGGTTCAGCTCGTCACATCGCTCGGCGGCCGCCACCGCTTCGTCGCTCAGCTCCTCCAGCGGTGTGCTCGCCAGGAAATCAGCGTTCACGCTCCATCTGCTCTCGGTGGCGAGCAGGAGCAGCTCGATGATCTCCACTCGCAGCCGGTCGACAGTCGCACCCGACTCGGCCTGGCGGACGTCGTCGAGCGCCTGGCGACACAGCCGCTCGGCCTCGTCGAGCGAACCTCCGGTCGCGATCAACGACCGTGCCATCTCCAAGGCCTTCGACGCCGCCGGCAGCGACTGCCCGCCAAGATGGTGCTGCTTGATCACTTCGAGCAGATACTCCTGCGGCTTCGTCGACCAGTCGCGCATCATCTCGTCGAGATGCCCGGCGACGGCCGCATGCCGCTCGCGCCGCGACTGTGGACTCTGCCTCGTGTAGAGGGCCTCCCGCACGAACGCGTGCTCGAACTCGTAGTGGTCCGCACCCGCGCGTCGCGTCCACTCGTCCGGTTCACGCAGCCGGATCAGGCCGCTGGTGGTGCTGACCTGATACAAGCGGTCGAGCACGTCGGACCGGTCACGCCCCGACAGGCGCTCCACCACTGAGCTGATGAATCGCTCGCCGTGGACCGCGGCGAGCGAAAGCAGTTCGAGATCCGTCGGATCCAGTCCACGAAGGCGTTGCCGTATCACCGCCGCGGCCGACGACGGTGCCGGCCAAGTCGGTCCGTTCTCGCTTTCGCGAATCATCGACAAGTACTGCGAGACGAAAATCGGGTGCCCGCCCGTGCGTTCGTGAATCGTGGCGATCTGGTCCGCTGTGAGACCGGTTCCGTACCGTGCGCGCACGAAGGAATCGACCGCGGCCGGCGCGAACCCGGAAAGGTCGATGACAGAACAGGTTTCCTGAATCGTCGACCTGTCGATGATCTCCCGGAGTGGGTTCTGGTCCGTCAGCTCGCCGTTCCTCATCCCGAGGACGATGCCGAGGGGGCTGTCCTGCGACGCCAACAGGCGATCGAGCACGAGGCATGAACTGGTGTCGATCAGATGGGCGTCGTCGATGATCAGAACCACCGGCCGCCCCTGGCGCACCTCACCGAGAATCGCGTCCGCCACGAGCCTCGGGACGGGAACCTCCGGCAACGCACTCGCCGCCGCGCCCTTGCCCACAGCTCCTACCCCAGCGCGCAGCGCGGGCCCCGCCGCCGGTACGAGGTTGGCCAGAATCTCGGCCCCCGAGTCGACGGCCGCACGAGTGCCCAGCTTGGCCACACGGCCACGGGACAGGCGTGCGCGCAACGCCTTCACGATGTCGATCATGGGGCCGTAGGCGTTCTCGGTGCCGATCTGGCCATGGCACCGGACGGCGGCCACCCGCCGGACTCGCGGCGCCGCGTTGCTGCGAACCCATTGCTCGAAGGCGCCGAGCAAGGCCGACTTGCCGATCCCGGGGTCGCCGTGAACGGCGAGCACGCGGGGTCCACCGTGCGAGAGCTGCTGGACGAACTCGATCATGCGGGCCGATTCGTGCTCGCGATCCACGAACACGCCCGGCATGCCGCCTCCCACCAGCTCGCCGGCGACCTCAGGTGATCGGCCGACCGCACCCAGTATGGAGCACGAGATCGGGCCGTGGCACCACATCGGAGGTATCCATGCCGGCGACCAGATCCGCTATACGGCCGTGCCCGGGGATCTCCGCATCCGGCTCGATGTCGTACCAGGGAACCAGCACGGTCGACCGCCGATGCGCTCCCGGATGGGGCAGCGTCAGGTCGGGGTCGTCGCTCACCACGCCGTCGACGTGCACGATGTCGACGTCGAGCTTTCTCGGCCCCCATTTGACGCCTCGAATTCGCTCGACCTCGCGTTCCAAATCCTGGGCGATCGTCAGCAATCCGTGCGGATCCACGTCGTCCGATCGCACCACGAATACGGCGTTGAGAAAGTCCTCCTGGCCGAAAACCCCCCACGGCTCGGTCTCGTAAACCGGTGACACCTCGGCGACCATCTCACCGAATCCGTCGATCGCCTTCTGCAGATAGGCGAAACGGTCGCCCACATTGGAACCAAGAGAGAGGACGGCACGAATCATGACCCTCCACCGTCCACTATGGACTTTCGACCACCTCTGCGGGAGCGCCTGGCTGTGACCGCGACGTCGGCGAAGGTCAGGGGGATCGGTGCGCTCGGCTTGTGCAGCGTCACCTCGACGGCGTGCACCCGTTCGTCGGCCATCACCTCGTCGGCGATCTCGGCCGACACCGTCTCGATCAGGTCGCGCGGCGGGCCGCCGACGATCGCCGCCGCACGCTCGGCCAGCACGCCGTAGTCGATCGTGTCGGACAGCTCGTCGCTGGCCGCCGCGGTATTGAGATCCACCCAGACGGTGATGTCGACGAGGAAGTGTTGCCCGTCGGCCTTTTCCCGGTCCAGCACGCCGTGGTGGCCGTGCACGCGCAGGCCGGTGAGCGTGATCCGATCGGTCATGGGGCCTCCTCGTCGGACAGTGCGCTCGCCACGGTCACCGCGTCCAGGCTGGACTCGACGTCGTGCACCCGAACCCCCCACGCGCCGGCCGCGGCGACCAGCGCGGAGATCGCCGCCGTGGCCTGCTCCCGACCGTCCGGCGAGCGCGGTGTGCCGTCCTCGGCGGCCAGCAGGCTGCCGAGGAACCGCTTGCGCGACGCGCCGATCAACACCGGGAAACCCATGTCCCGCAACACGTCCAGCCGCCGCAGCAGGGTCCAGTTGTGCTCGGCGCGCTTGGCGAATCCGAGGCCGGGGTCGATCACGATCGCGTCCCGCGCCACCCCGGCGGCGAGCGCCGCGTCCACTCGCTGGGCCAGTTCGTCGCGGACGTCGGCCACCACGTCGCGGTACTCGGCCAGCGTGTCCATGTTCGCGCTGTGCCCGCGCCAGTGCATCAGGATGAACGGCACCCCGGCGTCGGCGACCGTGCGCGCCATGTCCGGATCGGCCAGGCCGCCGGACACGTCGTTCACGATGATCGCGCCAGCGGCGAGCGCCGCCTCGGCCACGGCCGCGCGGGTGGTGTCCACGCTGACCCCGACGCCGGCGCCGGCCAGCTCCTTGATCACCGGCAGGATGCGGCTGATCTCGGTGTCGGCGTCCACACGTGCCGCGCCCGGTCTGGTGGACTCGCCGCCCACGTCGATCAGATCGGCGCCGGCCCGCCACATCGCCTCGCCGTGCTCCAGCGCGTCGTCCACGTCGAGGTAGCGGCCGCCGTCGAAGAACGAGTCCGGCGTGACGTTCAGAACGCCCACCACGGCACAGCGTCCAGGATCGGGCAGCAGTCGGTGCATCAGCGCGTGCGTCCGTTGATCAGGTCCAGCGCCTCCGCCCTGGAGGACACGGAGGTCTTGTGCAGGCCGCGCACGGCAGAGGTCGTGGTGCGCGCGCCAGGCTTGCGAATACCGCGCATGGCCATGCACAGGTGTTCCGCCTCGATCACCACGATCACCCCGCGCGGGTTCAGCTTGCGCACCAGCGCGTCGGCGATCTGCGAGGTCAGCCGCTCCTGCACCTGCGGCCGCTTCGCGTACAAATCGACAAGCCTTGCCAATTTTGACAGCCCGGTGACCTTGCCTTCCTCACTCGGGATGTACCCCACGTGCGCCACCCCGTGGAATGGCACGAGGTGGTGTTCGCAGTTATGACTTAGGTGACCGGCAATCAAGAATGTCGGGTGAGGATCACATTTGAAGCTGTAAACAGTGTACGGCTTTGTTCCGGTCGCCTCGATTCGACGTACCGATTCGACGCGCACCCACTCCGACTCGATCAGCTCGTGCCGCACCGTCTGCTGCGGGAACCCGTGCTTGCGGAACCAGCTGTCGGCGACGTACAGGTGGGACGCAGGACCGCCGGCCTTCGGCGTGAAGCGTGCCCCGATGAGGGGGGCCAAGTCGTCCAGAGGCGGTGCACCGTCTCCGTCCGTGCACCCGTCGAGAAAACCGTTGAAGGTCGAGCGATCGTTGAGCACCACCGCTGGGAAATTCCCACTCGCGTACTGCCTCATCAAGTCGGCGAAGTACGACGAGGTGACCCGAACACGGAAATGCCCCGACGGCCGCTCGACCGGCTCGATTCGTGCTTCTATTCCAAATGCCCGCCGCAACGAAACAGCGAACTTCTTGGCGTAGTCGCGATCGTTCACCACGAGCGACACGTACCGTTCGGCGGTCGTGCCGTCCGCGCATACCGACCCGACCACATAGCCGAAGTCGTAGCCGAGCGTCGGACGCCACCGGTCACGGGAGAGCTGACGCGCGTGCGTCCACTCGATGAACGTGCCCTCGACGTCCTTGGCCTCCAGCCAGCCTTCGGGCGTCGCCAGCGGGTGGTCTGGCGTGACGGTGAACCGCCCGCCGGTGGTCGTCACCTCGACCAGCTCCCGCGTCGTGTGCGAGCTGATCTGGGTGACGGTCGTCGGCTCGACCTTGCCGTCAGCGAGCGTCCAGAGCTGATCGCCGACCTGGACCTCGCGCGCCTGCTTGCGCCCGCCGACCGCGTTCACCGTCTGCTTGCTCGGCACACACGTACTGAACAGCGGGATGTCGGTGACCAGGACCAGCTCGTCGTGGCACTCGTCGAACGTCTTGTCGAGCACCGAGTCCGGGTTGTTGTACAGGCCGGCGAACATCTCGCGGAAAGCGCGCGCCACCCGGGCCGGCGTCTCTTGCAGGCCGTTGCGGTCCGGGTCCTCGCCGCACGCGAGCAGCAGCTCGCGCACGGCCTTCTCCGCACGCTCAGCGTCGAACACGGGCTGCGACCCATCGGCCGACTGCCAGGGAAAACCGGTCACCGTTACCTCCGGTGCCGACGCTACCTGCCGCCGTCCCACTCCGTCTGCCCCGACCGATCCGGATCACGTCGACCCTGACCGTCGCCCGAGTCGCGCCGGTCGTTCTCGGGCTCCCAGGACGGCCGCCAGTTCTGCTGCGGACGCTCGGACGGCGTGGTCGCCGGCTTCCACCCCGGCGGCGCGCCGTAGTTCGGCGGACCGTAGTTGCCACCGTGTCGCTCGTCGCCCTCCGGACCGCTCCGCGGCTGCCCGCCCGGCCTCGGGTACGGCTGCGGCGGCGCGCCAGGCGTCGGGCTCGGCTGCGGACCGGGCGGCGTCGGACCCGGCTGCGGCAGCCCGTTCGGACCGGCACCGTTGCCGCCGGGCGGCGCGGGGCTGGGCCGCGGCGGGCCACCGGGCAGATCCCCGCCACCGGGGGCGGTGCCCACCGGAGTCGGCTGCTCCTCCTGCGGCGGCGGCCACGGCTCGCCACGCTCCTTGGCGAGCTCGGCCGGCGTCTTGATCGGCGGCTTGTCCGACGGCTGGCGGTCACCGAAGTCGTTGAACGCGGTGATCCTCGGCCGCTTCTCCACGCCGCTGAAGATCCGCTCAAGGTCCTTGCGCTGCAGCGTCTCCTTCACCAGCAGCTCGCGCACCAGGTCGTCGAGCACGTCGCGGTAGGTGTTGAGCACCTCCCACGCCTCGGTGTGCGCCGCCTCGATGAGCTTGCGCACCTCCTCGTCGATCTCGTGCGCGACCTCCAGCGAGTAGTCCGGCGCGTGGCCCATGGAACGCCCGAGGAACGGGTCGCCCTGGTCCTGGCCGTACTTCACCGCACCGAGCCGGGCACTCATGCCGTACTCGGTGACCATCGCCTTGGCGATCTTGGTGGCCTGCTCGATGTCCTGCGACGCGCCGGTGGTCGGCTCGTGGAACACCAGCTCCTCGGCGGACCGTCCGCCCAGCGCGAACACCAGCCGGGCGATCATCTCCGAGCGGGTCATCAACTCCTTGTCGTCCTCGGGGACGACGAGTGCGTGCCCGCCGGTGCGCCCGCGCGGCAGGATCGTCAGCTTGTACACCGGCTCGAGGTCCGGCATCGCCCACGCGGCGAGCGCGTGCCCGCCCTCGTGGTACGCGGTGATCTTGCGCTCCTTCTCGGAGATGATCCGGCTCTTGCGCGCCGGACCGCCGATCACCCGGTCCACCGATTCTTCCAGGGCCGCGCCGTTGATCAGCGAGCCGTTGATGCGCGCGGTGAGCAGCGCCGCCTCGTTGAGCACGTTGGCCAAATCCGCGCCGGACATGCCGACGGTGCGCTTGGCCAGGCTGTGCAGATCGGCGTCCGGGGCCATCGGCTTGCCCTTGGAGTGCACCTCGAGAATCTTCTTGCGGCCCATCAGGTCCGGCGCGGACACCGGGATCTGCCGGTCGAACCGGCCCGGCCGCAGCAGCGCCGGGTCCAGGATGTCCGGACGGTTGGTCGCCGCGATCAGGATGATCCCGCCGCGCGCGTCGAAGCCGTCCATCTCGACCAGCAGCTGGTTCAGCGTCTGCTCGCGCTCGTCGTGGCCGCCGCCGAGGCCGGCGCCGCGCTGGCGGCCGACCGCGTCGATCTCGTCCACGAAGATGATGCACGGCGCGTTCTGCTTGGCCTGCTCGAACAGGTCGCGCACCCGGGAGGCGCCGACACCGACGAACATCTCCACGAAGTCCGAGCCGGAGATCGTGTAGAACGGCACGGCCGCCTCGCCGGCCACCGCGCGGGCGAGCAGCGTTTTACCGGTACCCGGCGGGCCGTAGAGCAGCACGCCCTTCGGGATCTTCGCGCCGAGTGCCTGGTAGCGGCCGGGGTTCTGCAGGAAGTCCTTGATCTCGTACAGCTCTTCGACGGCCTCGTCGGCGCCGGCCACATCGGCGAACGTGGTCTTCGGCATGTCCTTGTTGAGCTGTTTGGCCTTGGACTTGCCGAAGTTGAGAACCCGGTTCCCGCCGCCCTGGACGTTGTTCATCATCCACATGAGCAGCAGCAGGAGCAGACCCAGCGGCACCAGATAGATGAGTATCTGGGTGAAGAACGACTCCTGGGTGACCTTCGTCTCGAACTCGACGTTCTTGCCCTGCAGCTCGCGGAACATGTCGTCGGTCGCTTGCGCGGGGTACTGCGTGATGATCTGGGTGACCTGTTGCTTGTCGACCTCGATCGACTTGCCCAGGTTGAGCTTGAGCTGTTGTTCCTTGTCCTCGAGCTCCGCCTTGGTCACGTTGCCGGCGCGGACTTGCTCGATCGCCTTGGACGTCGACACTTGGGAGTACCCGCGCGTGTCGTCGAGCAGCATGCTGACCAGGAAATAGATCAGCAACACCGCCGCGATCCACAGCAACGGATTGCGGAGCAGGCGCTTACGGTCCATTAACTTACGGCCGCGAGCCGGCCTCGACCCTCCCTGACTTGCGTGTCGGCGAACCCGTGCCCATCCGGGACGGATGCCTGGTCCGACCAGCGTACAACCCGTCCGCGTGACGCCACCGTGTGAAGTGGTGGCTGGCCCGCCCAGCAGGACAACGGGCCATCAACGCCTGGTGTTCCCGCAGGTCGGCGTTTCATCGCTCCTGGGTTATCGCCGTGATCATTTCGGAGATCCGGTGCCGGAGCGTCGCCGCGTCGGCCGGCGCCACCGTCACCCAATCGCGACCGTCGGCACCGGAGCGGGCCTGGCTGAGATACCGACCGGTGTCGTTGTCGAACCAGGCGAGCACCGGCGTGCGCTTGCGACCGCCGAGGTTGCCCCTGCTGTTGGCGGCGATCTGCCCGCCGCGGTGACTGCGCCGCCCGGTGAGCCTGAGCAGCGCCTCCCTGGTGTCGGTGACGCCGCGCCCACGGCCCGGCCGCGCGGTCGGGCCGGACACCTGCCCGGCGCTCACCGTCTCGGCGACCGCGGTCAGCTCCTCGGCCGGCAGGCTGATCGACTGCTCGGTGCCGCGTTCGGCCTCGGGCAGCAGTTCGACCACCGCCGAGGCGAGCCCGGTGGCGTGCACCGGCCGGATTCGCAGGCCCTCGTCGTCCTGCACGGCGAGCACGGCGTTGCCGCCGGCCAGCGCCGCGATCGAGCAGACCGCGACGCCGTCCAGTTCGGGCAGGAACACCGAGTCCACGCTCACCTGCGGCCGCACCAGGATGGACAGCCACGTCTCGACGTGCGGCCCGAGTTCGCCGTCCTGGTTCAGCAGGCGGCGTTGCACGAGCTGGGCACGCACCTGCTGACGCAGCTCGTCGCGCTCCTCCATGGTGGTGCCGTGCGAGCGCGATTCCAGCGGGTAGGGCAACTCGCCGCCGTCCAGCGTCTCCCACAGGAAGTCCAGCTCGATCGGGCTGAGGTGCTCGCCGTCGGTCACCGGTCACCTCCGATGACGGGCGGGACGGTGGACTCGTCGCTGCCGAACGCGGATCCGGGATCCGCCTCCACCAGATAGGACGGTGACTCGTGCTCGAGGTCGTCCTCGTCGTCGGAGCGCGCTCCCGGTGGGACGCCGCCGGCGCCCATGGCGTCGGGACGCGCCCGGCCGGACGATCCGCCGCGGGTCGAGCGGGACTCGGCGGCACCGTCGCCGGGTGCGGCCGCCGGTGTCGAACCCGCCGCGCCACGACCGGGTGCGCCGCCACCGGCGAATCCGAATCCGCCGCCGAATCCGCCGGCACCCGCGCTGGGCGCGGCCGGCATGCTCGCCGCGGGTGCGGGGCCGGCCGTGGTGCCGGACAGCTGCGACGGCGTGTAGCCGGCCGTGCCGGTCGGGGTGCCACCACTGCCGCCGCCGAGACCACCGAGTCCGCCGAGCCCACCGGGCATCGAGCCGACCGGGTCGCCGTCGTCGCCGGTGCCGAACTCGCCGTCCGGGCCGGCGCCGGGGATCGGCATCGCGCCGATCGCGCCGGGCATGTTCGGCCGCATCCCCTGCGCCGGGTGCGGCGCGGGCAGCGGCTCGCCGGGAACACCCGGGCCGCCTGGTCCGGACCTGCCTTCGCCGGCCACCGTCTTGGGCGGCGGAGCGAACGTCGGGGTGGCACTGTCGATCTGGGCCATCGACTTGGTGTACGCGTCGAGGAACGCGACCTGCTCGCGCTTGACCCGGTCGGCGGCGGCCTGCTGCGCGGCGAGGTCGGCGGTCATGGCGGCCGGGCCGCCGGCGAGCATCGCGCGCATGTTGGCGTCGCGGTCGAACGTCGTGGGCGGCGGCATCAGCTTCACCCGCTGGGCGGCCGAGGCCGACTCGGACATGCGCACGCCCATCAGCTGCGCGGTCGCGCCGGCCATGCCGCCCCAGTCGGCCAGCGGGCGCATGGCGCCGCGCGCGGAGTCGGCGGCCGGCCCGGTCCAGGCGTTCTCCAGGCCGGTCAGCAACTCGGTGAGCTGGCCGGACACCTGCGCGAGGGCCTTGCCGTGCTGGTTCCAGGTGGCGCCCATTCTGGCGGCGCCGTCCGGGTTGTTGTTCTCGGTGGCCGCCTTGTACAGCGCTTCACTGGACAGCGTGTCCCAGTTCGGCGGGCTGCCGATCGCCCTGTCCTCGCCGTACCGGACGCCCTTCGGCGCCTCCTGCGGTGCCATTACCGGCCCCCTCCGTGTACCGAAAAGTCTTGTGCGCCAACGGTTCTACAGGTCGACGCTGGTATCGACCGCGCCGAGCCGCCGCGCGGAACCGGTGTCACGGCTCTGGTAGTTGCGGGTGCACGTCTCGATCGCGCGCTCGGCGGCGGCCAGCTCGTCGAGGTAACCCTGGAGCACCGCGTGCAGCGAGTGCTCACCGCCTTCGCCACGGCGCGCGAACTTCGTGGACATGGCCGTGCCGACCTGGTTCGCGCCGAGGAACGAGCCGTCGGCCCGCACCACGCCGCCCGCCGCGGACCGCAGCAGCGCGGCGACCTCGTCCTTGGCGCCCCTGATCTTGTTGAGCACGCCGCGCACGGCGTCCGGGTCGATACTGACCTGGCCGTTGGCCGCGGCCTGCGCGAATCCGGCGACGCCCTTGCTGATCCCGGACAGGCCGGGAACCTGCTGGCCAGTCACGTCAAAACCCCTTCCGCCCCACCGCGGCCCCCACACCACGCATCGCCCGAGCGTAACTCAGACCACCGTGCCATCAAGCCGGTTCCTGCTAAACCGCTCAAGAAGCTCCCGCGCCCCACGCAGCCGCACCTTAGGGGAACGGGACGGGACTCAGCCACGGTGACAAATCAACCGCAGCGCGCGCTGAAACGGGACAGTACTGGGAAATTCCGGGGAGGCGATCAAGTGTAGACCTTGGGGTTGAGCGTGCCGATGTAGGGCAGATCGCGGTACCGCTCGGCGTAGTCCAGCCCGTAGCCGACCACGAACTCGTTGGGGATCTCGAAGCCCACGTACTTGACCGGCACCTCGACCTTCACCGCGTCCGGCTTGCGCAGCAGCGTGCACACCTCCAGCGACGCCGGGCCGCGCGAGGCGAGGTTCTTCAGCAGCCAGGACAGCGTGAGCCCGGAGTCGATGATGTCCTCGATGATCAGCACGTCCCGGCCGGCGATGTCGCGGTCCAGGTCCTTGAGGATGCGCACCACGCCCGACGACGAGGTCGCCGAACCGTAGGAGCTGACCGCCATGAACTCCAGTTGCACGGGTCGCGGCAGCGCGCGGGCGAAGTCGGTCATGAACATGACGGCGCCCTTGAGCACCCCGACCAGAACGAGGTCGTGCCGGTCGCCCTTGTCGGGGTAGTCGTCGGCGACCTGCTTGGCGAGCTCCGCCACCTTCTCGTCGATCTGCTGCTCGGTGATGAGCACTGAGGCGATGTCGCCGGAGTACACGTGAGCTGGCCTTTCGGTTACGCCGAGGCGGTCAGGCTCAGCCTGCCATGCGCACGTTCGGCCACCAACCCGCCGGGTAGCCATACTCCGCCCTGCCCGCGCCACTCGCCGATCAGCGCGTCCACCGAACGCAGGTGCTGATCGGTCAGTTCGGGTACGCCGGCGGCCAGCAGCCAGCGGCGCAGCACCCGGCGCCGGATCGCCGGCGGGTGTGCCGCCAGCTCCTCGACGTCGAGCGTGTTTCCCTTGTGTGGCACCAGGTTCTCGGCGATCTGGTCCAGCGCGTCGGTGTCCTCGCGCAGTTGGGCGGCGGTGCGCGCGAGGGCGTCGGAGACACCGCCGTGCAGCACGTCCTCGAGCAGCGGGAGCACCTCCGCGCGCAGCCGCACGCGCGTATACGCCGGGTCGGCGTTGTGCGGATCCTCCCAGGGGGTGATGCCGAGGGCGTGACACGCGGCGCGAGTGGTCACCCTCGGCAGGTCGAGCAGCGGGCGTAGCCACGGCGGGTCGAGCGGCCGCATGCCGGCGATCGACCGGGGGCCGGAGCCGCGGCCCAGCCCGAGTAGCACGGTCTCGGCCTGGTCGTCGCGGGTGTGTCCGAGCAGCACCAGCGCGTCCGGCGCGGGCAGCGCGTCACGCAGCGCGGTGTAGCGGGCCCGGCGCGCGGCCGCCTCGACGCCGCCCTTTCCGGTGACGTCGACGCGCAGTACGCGCACCTCGTCCAACCCGAGCTCGCGCAGCAGTCCGGCCGTTTTCTCCGCCACCGCAAGGGATTCCGCCTGCAGGCCGTGGTCCACGATCAGCCCGTGCAGCCTGATTCCGTTACGTGCCGTCACGAATCGGGCGGCCGCGGCGAGTGCCAGCGAGTCGGCCCCACCGGACACCGCGACAGCCAAGTGTCCACTGTGGACAGACGCGTCGACCGCGGTGCGCACCGCCTTGCGAACGGCGGCGACGGCCGGGTCGAGCCTGTCAGTCACGGCTGTGCACGCGGGTGATCCACGCGTCCGGGTCGGCGATCTCGGCGCGCAGCGGCAGCGTGTCCGGCGAGGTCCACACCCGGTTGAAGCCGTCCATGCCGATCGAGTCGATCACGTGCCGGGTGAACGCCGCGCCCGCCGCGTACTGCTTGACCTTGGCGTCCACGCCGAGCAGCGTGCGCAGCAGCCGGTCCAGCAGACCACCGCCGCGCCGCCGGACGGTGAACCGCTCGCGAATCGTGGACACCGTGGGCACGACCGCGGGGCCGACCGCGTCCATCACGTAGTCCGCGTGGCCCTCCAGCAGCGTGGACAGCGCGATCAGCCGGTCGAACACCACCCGCTGCTGCGGCGACTGGAGCAACTCCATCACGCCGAGCGGCCCGCTACCGGCCCGCGACTTGCGCGCCTCGCGCAGCACGTCGGGCAGCCGGCCGACCGCCACCGACGCCGAGTCGTCGAGGCCGGACAGGAACGCGGCGACCTGGCCGGCGAAGTACTCGCGCAGCCAGGGCACGGCGGTGAACTGCAGGCGGTGCGTGCACTCGTGCAGGCACACCCACATCTGGAAGTCCGCGGCCGGCACGTCCATCGCGCGCTGGGCGCCGACCACGTTCGGCGCGACCAGCAACAGCCGGCCGGACTCGCCGTCGCCGTCGGCGGACCCGAACGGGTCGTACTGCCCGAGCACGCGGGCGGACAGGAAGGCGAGCACGAAGCCGGCCTGCACGCCGGCGCCGCCCGCGAGCACGCTGCCGAGGTAGCGCCCGCCCCGGCGATCCGAGGTGGGCAGCGCGCCGTCGGTCAGCGCGGCCAGTCCGTCGGCGGCGGCCTTGATCCACGCGCGCCGGTCGACCACTTCGCCGGGGTTGAGCGGAAGGTCCTGCCCGAGGCCGGTGAGATCACGCACGTGCTGCTCGGCCACCGTGGTGATCTCACGCATGCGGCGCACGGCGTCCTCGGCCTCGGCTCGGGGCACCGCCGGGCCGGGTTTCACCAGGCGCTGGCCCGTGGAGACGGCGACCGACCAGTCGATCGCACTGCTCGCGCCCGTCGCCCGTCGCGCTTCCGTCCCCGCATCCACGTCACCGACGCTACCCGAGCACACGCCGCATTCGCGTTACGGCGTCCGGGTGCACTCACCCTGGGCTAGCGACAACCGCACTGACGCAGCGCCGTGGCGATGTTGTCCAAACCCTGCTTCGTCGCATCGGAGTTCGGGCCGGCACTGACTAGCGCGAACACCAGCGTGCGGCCGTCCGCGTCGAGCACCGTGCCGGCGACCGCGTTGGTACCGGTGAGCGTGCCGGTCTTGGCCCGCACCCAGCCCTTGCCCTCGGTGGACGGCGGAGTCTGGTACCGCTTGGCCAACGTGCCACTGCCACCCGCCACCGGGAGCCCGCCGAGCAGCGGGCGCAGCTTGGCCGTCCTCGGATCACGCCCGTCCGGCGCGGCCGCGACGGCGAGCACCTGGGCGAGCAGGCTGGCCGACACGCGGTTGTTGACCGACAGCCCGCTGGCGTCCGAAAGCTGAGTCGGCCCGACGTCGAAACCGTTGCGCCGCAACACTTCCAGAGTCGCCCGAGCACCACCGGCGAACGACACCTCCTCGCCGCTCACCTTCGCCACCTCGCGCGCCACCGCCTCGGCGAGCAGGTTGTCCGAGGTGAGCAGCAGGTTGTCCACCACCTCCACGAGCGGGGCGGAGCGGACCGTGCCGAGCACCCGCGCACCGGCCGGCGCGGTCACCGCGGCCGACGGCGGCACCTGCGCGCCGAGCCGCTTGGCCAGCTCCCCGGCCACCTGGCGGGACGGGTTGTCGCTGCGCGGCGAATCGCGGAACGCCGGCTTGGTCAGCCGCGCGCCGTCCAGCATCACCGGCACCATCGGCGCCAGGTATCCGCCGGCGATGTCCTGCGGGAACCATCCCGGCGCCAGGCTCGGCCCGGCGTACCGCCCGAGATCCACCAGCACGTTGTCCACCTTGCCGCCGGTGGCCGCCTTCACCTGCGCCACCAGGTCGTCCAGGTGCGCGGCACCCGGGTAGACCGTCTCCTGGCCGGCGGGCAGCGAGGACAGCGTGATGTCGCCGCCGCCGACCAGCACCACCGTGCCGGGCTTGTCGCCCTCGACGACCGTGGTGGTGAACTGGTAGCCGTGGTCCACCGCGAGCAGCGCCGCCGCCGAGGTGAGGACCTTGGCGGTGGACGCCGGGATCATCGGCGCGCCACCGTTCTGCTGCCACAGCACGGTGTTCGTCGCCGGGTCGATCACCGCGCCGGTGAGCGTGCCGAGCGCCGGGTTCGCCGCCGCCGGCCCGAGAGCCGCGCTCACCCCCGGCCCGGTCGGCGTCGGCGCGGCCGGGTCCAGCGCGCGCAGCGCCGGGGTGAACTCGATCGGCGCCGGGGGCGGCGCGACCGGCTGCGGGCTCTCGTCGTTCTTCGAGACCAGCCCCAGCTTCTCCTTCACGCCGGGCACGCCGAACACCACACCGGCGCCGGCACCCGCGATCAGCACCAGCACGACCAGCACGATCAGCGGCTTGCGGCCGCGCCGGCGGACCGGCTCGTCCACCTCCACGCGCGGCTGCTCGCCGGTCGCCTCGATCCGCATCGGCGCGGCCCGGTGCGGATCACGGGCCGCCTCCGGCCGCGGCGGCACCGGCACCTGCCTGGCCGGCTGCGGTTCGCGTGGGGGAATGGGCAGCCGAGTGGTCTTGTTGCGGTCGGTCGGCACGGGCAGGCGCATCGTCTCGTGGCCCGGCGCCGGCACGGTGGCCTCGCGATCGGGCGCGGGCACCGTCGGCTCCTCATCCCTGCCGCTGCCCCCAGTGGCGTCCCCAGCGATGTCCTCGTCGTCGGACGGCCACAGCGGACTGTCCGACTCGCTGCGCTCGCTCAAACCCGTGGTCTCCGATCCGCCCGTGCGAACATCACATCGATCCCAGGGCTCATCAGGCCAATCGGGACCAAGTCGTGGTCCACACTAGTGGCGTAACGAGCAGAGCCGACACGAGCGAGGACGGCGTGGAATTCAACGTCACCATCGAGATCCCCAAGGGCGAGCGCAACAAGTACGAGATGGACCACGAGACCGGCCGCATCAAGCTGGACCGGACGTTGTTCACCGCGACCCAGTACCCGGCCGACTACGGGTACGTCGAAAACACGCTCGGCGAGGACGGTGACCCGCTCGACGCACTGGTGCTTGTGCAGGAGCCCACGTTCCCCGGCTGCCTGATCCGCGCCCGCGCGATCGGCATGTTCCGGATGACCGACGAGAAGGGCGGCGACGACAAGGTGCTGTGCGTCCCCGCCGAGGACCCGCGCACCGAGCACCTGCGCGACATCCACCACCTCGCCGAGTTCCACCGCCTGGAGATCCAGCACTTCTTCGAGGTGTACAAGGACCTCGAGCCCGGCAAGAGCGTCGAAGGCGCCAGCTGGGTCGGCCGCACCGAGGCGGAGGCCGAGGTCGAGCGGTCCTACCAGCGGCTCAAGGACTCCGGTCTGACGATGCACTGAAGGTGACCATCTGACGCGACGGCCCCGCACCCGAATTCGGGTGCGGGGCCGTCGTGTTCCCCGGTCAGAATGCTCAGACCGCTGCCGCGGCCTCCTCGGCGGCCCGCTGCGTGCCCGACTTGTCGGACAGCTTGACCTCCTTGAGGAACCACACCAGCGCGAACGCCACCAACATCACGAACCCGCCGGCGATGAACACGGTGTCCATCGCGCTGGAGAAGCCGTCCAGAATCGGGCGCTTGTTCACCGGATCGAGGTGGTTCAGGAACGACGTGTCGTTCAGGTCCAGCCCGGCGCCAGGAGGCAGCTGCGGCAGGCCGGCCGCCGCCCGTGCCGCCGCGATCCGGTCCGGCACGACGGTGAACAGGATCGACAGGAACACCGCGGTGCCGAACGTCCCGCCGATCGAGCGGAAGAACGCCGACGACGCGCTCGCCACGCCCATGTCGCTCAGCGGCACCGAACTCTGTGTGGCCAGCAGCAGCGTCTGCATGCACAGCCCGAGCCCGAGCCCGAACACCGCCATCATCAGCATCGGCAGGACCAGCGGCGAATCGGTGCCGAGCTGGCCGAGCAGGAACAGCGCCAGCGCCAGCAGGCCCATCCCGGCGATCGGGAACGCACGGTAGCGCCCGGTCTTGGAGATGACCCGCCCGCTGAGCGTGGCCGAGACGATGATGCCGACCATCATCGGCAGCATCGTCAGCCCGGACTCCGTCGGCGAGACCCCCTTCACGATCTGCATGTACAGCGGCAGGCTCGCGAACCCGCCGAACATGCCGACACCGAGGATGAACGACAGCAGGTTGGCCATCGAGAACGTCGGGTGCCGAAACAGCCGAAGCGGCAGCAGCGCCTCGTCGCCCATCCGCCGCTGCACGTAGACGAACGACGCGAGCCCGAGCAGGCCGAGGCCGTACATGATCAACGAGGTGACGGAACCCCAGCCCCACTCACGTCCCTGCTCGGCGACGAGCAGCACCGGCACCACGGCGAGCGTGAGCGTCGCGGCGCCCCAGTAGTCGACGCGGTGCTCCACCCGCTTGTGCGGCACGTGCAGCACCTTGGTCACCACGATCAGCGCGACCAGCGCCACCGGCAGGTTCACCAGGAACACCCAGCGCCAGCCGGTGATCCCGAGGAAGGAGTCGGTGCCGGCGAACAGGCCGCCGAGCACCGGGCCGAGCACGCTCGCGGTGGCCCACACGCTCATGAAGTAGGCCTGGTACCTGGCGCGTTCCCGGGGCGCGGTGATGTCCCCGATGATCGCGAACACCAGCGAGATCAACCCACCGGCGCCGAGGCCCTGGATCGCCCGGTACAGGGCGAGTTCGTACATCGACGACGCGATGCCGCACAGCAGCGAGCCGACCAGGAAGATCGAGATCGCGGTCAGGTACAGCGGCCGGCGACCGTAGATGTCCGACAGCTTGCCGTAGAGCGGTGTCGTGACGGTCATCGTGATCAGGTAGGCCGTGGTGGCCCAGGCTTGGATGGTCTGTCCGTGCAGTTCGTCGGCGATGGTCTTCAACGCGGTGGACACGATCGTCTGGTCCAGCGCGGCGAGCAGCATGCCGAGCATCAGCCCGGAGATCACCGTCAGGATCTGACGGTGCGTGAGTGCGCCCTCGGCGGGTGCCGAGGGTTCCTCGACCGCCGTGGCGGCGGGTGTATCCGACATCAGTTCTCCCCTTCGGAGCGCGCCTGCGCGACGCGCTCGGCCAAGATGTCCGGCAGCATGCGCTCGTAGTCGTCGGCGAATCGTTCGAACAGTTCCGCGAACCGCGTCCGGTCCTCGGCCGGCCAACTCGCCACGATCTGTGCGATGGCCACATCGCGCTGCCGGCGGTGCCGTTCGAAGAAGGCCAGTCCCTGTTGTGTAGCAGCAAGCACCGACGCTCTACCGTCCGCCGGATCGGCCTGACGCTCGACCAGGCCCTCTTTGACCAGGTGAGCGACCTGTCGGCTGATCGTCGACGGATCGGTGAAGAGCGCTTCGGCAAGCGAACTGGACCGCTGAGGTCCGCCGTTGACCAGCGTCGCCAGCAGCCCGAACGAGGCCTGCTCGAAGCCCTGCTTGCTCAGTTGCGCGGCGGCGCACGCCATCTGCCGCTTGAGCCGGACCATGGACTGGCCGATCGCGTTGGCGGTGGCCAGGTCGGCCTTGCTCGGCTCGTCCGTTTTGACCGTCGTGCCGGAATTCATTGCATGCACCAATCAACTAGTTGCTGTGCACAACTATCCTCTTGGGCGTGGGTTAGTGCAAACGAATTACCTGTGACTCCGCTCGCAGCGGAATCCGGCTCGATTCGGTTACGCGGTGTAGCCAGGCATCGGGTAGCCGGCCAACAGCTCGCGGATCTCGGCGGCGATCCGCTCGATGGCCGCCTCGTCCCCGGCGCCCGCCGCGGTGACCGCGCCGTCCATCCACTCGGCGACCTTCGGCATCAGATCCACGTCCAGCCCGCGCGTGGTGATCGCCGCGGTGCCCAGCCGGATGCCCGACGGGTCGAACGGCTTGCGCGGGTCGAACGGCACGGTGTTGTAGTTCAGCTCGATGCCCGCACGGTCCAGTGCCTGGGCGGCCGGCTTGCCGCCGATGCCCTTGCTGGTCAGGTCGACCAGGATCAGGTGGTTGTCGGTGCCGCCGGAGACCAGGTCGAAACCGCGCTCCAGCAGTGCCGCGGCGAGTGCCTTCGCGTTGGCCACCACGGCGTGCGCGTAGACGCGGAACTCGGGCGTGGCCGCCTCGCCCAGCGACACCGCGATCGCCGCGGTGGTGTGGTTGTGCGGGCCACCCTGCAGGCCCGGGAACACCGCCTTGTCCAGCGCCTTGGCGTACTCGGCGTCGGAGAACACCATCGCGCCGCGCGGCCCGCGCAGCGTCTTGTGCGTGGTCGTGGAGGTGATCTGGGCGTGGCCGACCGGCGACGGGTGCGCGCCACCGGCGACCAGACCGGCGATGTGCGCGATGTCGGCCACCAGCACGGCGTCCACCTCGCGGGCGATCTCGGCGAACGCCGGGAAGTCGATCGTGCGCGGGATCGCGGTGCCGCCGCAGAAGATCAGCTTCGGCCGGTGCTCGCGGGCCAGGTCGCGCACCTGGTCGAGGTCCACCGTGCCGGTCTCCTTGGCCACGCCGTAGCGCACCGGGTTGAACCACTTGCCGGTCGCCGAGACGCCCCAGCCGTGGGTGAGGTGCCCGCCGTCCGGCAGCGCCATGCCCATCACCGTGTCGCCGGGGTTGGCCAGCGCCATGTACACGGCGAGGTTGGCCGGCGAGCCGGAGTAGGGCTGCACGTTCGCGTGGTCGACGCCGAACAGCGCCTTGGCCCGCTCGATGGCCAGCGTCTCCACCTGGTCGATGACCTGCTGGCCCTCGTAGTAGCGCTTGCCCGCGTAGCCCTCGGAGTACTTGTTGGTGAGCACCGTTCCGGTCGCCTCTAGCACCGCGGTGGAGACGTAGTTCTCCGAGGCGATCAGGCGGACCTTCTCGTACTGGCGCGTGGCTTCGGCCTCGACCAGTCCGGCCAGCTCGGGGTCGGCGGCGGACAGGTGGGAGATCGCGGGCTCGTGCATGGGTGGCCTCCTGCGCAGACGTGACTCGGCGGAGGCGCCCAGGCGTACGGCATCGCTCCGATTCGGTCGCTCCCCGGTGGTCGGTTCCACCCTGAACACGCCAGTCGCGACACCCGAACTCTAGTGGCCGCGCCGCACGCACACGACACGGCTGCGACTTGTCCGAAACTTGGCGACAACGCCATTCATGTTCCGCGTACTTTAGCCCGCTAAAGTCCAGCGGCCGCAGCAAAAGTGCAGGTCAGGGAGGGGTGCACGAATGAGCACGATGGCGTGGGCGGGCCGAGGGGTCACACTCACGGGCGCTAGCGGCGGGTGGTCTGGGTGTGCGCGAGTGTCGGCGAGGAGGAGGCCGGGTCGACCGTGTAGGCGTCCAGGACCACCTCGGTGTCGCGGATCTTCATCACCATGAACCCGAGGCTCGAGAAATCCTGCCAGAAGTACTTGTTCGTGATTTTGCTGTCGCCGCCGCCCGTTTTCGCGGCGGCGCCGCACACGATTTGCTGCGTTCCCTTGTATTCGGCCGCCGTGTCGAGAATCTGCGACGTGTGGTCGTGCCCCGAAAGTATGAAATTGGCCCGCCCGCAGACGATTTCCTCGTACAACTTCTTCGCGTGGATGCCGCTGATGTAGTTGCCGATCGGAATGCCGTCGTACTCGCCGGCGTTGCCGTGCTTCCCGTTGTTGCGCAGCGGGTGGTGCGCGAACACGATCTTCCAGGTGGCCTTCGACGCGGCAAGGGACCGGTCCAGCCACGCGCGCTGCTCCCGGATGAACGGCCCGTCGTAGGTGTAGTACGGGTCGGTCTGCATCACGTACGAGGTCAGCGGCGTCGTGTCGATTCCGAAGAATTCGACGACCGGGTCGGCGGCCGGCAGCGGCACGGAGTAGTAGCGGCTCGGCATGTACCAGCGGCGCGAGCGGGAATGGTATTCGACCTCGTGGTCGCCACGCCTGGGCCACCCGCCACTACCCGGAATAATTCCGCTGCAATCGTGATTCCCCAGGACCATCAACCACGGAACGTCGATTCCGGCGTTAGGGTTTTCGAACTTGCTGGCGAACTCGTCGTCGTCGCCGGACTCCGGACCGTTCTCGTAGATGTTGTCGCCGAGACCGATCGCCAGCGAGATGTTCTCCCGGTCGTGAATCTGCTTGGCCGCCCGCGCGACGGCCCACTGCCCGGCCTCTCCGGTTCCGGCGTCACCGGTGATCAGCACGTTCAGCTCACGGGTGGTCGGCAGTGGAAACCGACCTTCACTCGCCGCGGCCGGCCCTCCGGGAAGGGCGAGCACGCCGGCGGCTGCCGCGAGGGCGCCCGTGCCGACGAAGAGCTCGCGGCGGCTGATCGATCGCCCGGTCTGGTCCATGCGCCCTCCTGGTGAGCCCGACCGAGTACACCCGACCGACCGGAACGATTTGGCTCCACATCCTGAACGTGAAGTGAATTCAAATCAAGAGCCGGTCGGGCGGGTGTCGATCGTCAGGGTCGATCATCAGGGAAGGCCGTCGAGCGCCTTCTTGATCTCGGCGTGCAGGAAGCTCACCTGGCCGTAGACACCGGGCTTGCCGGGCCGGGCGCAGCCCTCGCCCCAGCTGACGATGCCGACCACGGTCGGCACGTCACCGGCAAGCTGGACCATCGGGCCACCGGAGTCACCCTGGCAGGTGTCCACGCCGCCCTGGTCCATCAGGCCGGCGCAGATCTCGCTGTCCTTCACCAGGTCGGAGTACGCACCGGCGCAGGTCCCGTCGTCGACGAACGGCACCTTGGCGTGCCGCAGCTTGGTCTGCTGTTGCCCGCCTTCCCTGTCGGCGCCCCAACCCATGATCTGGAACTCGCCCTTGTCGCCGTCGGCCGTCTCGGCCATCTTGATGGTCTTGGCGTTCGCCACGGGCTTCGCCAGCTTGATCAGCGCCCAGTCACCGGGGCCGACACCGGGGCCCGCGTGCACGTAGGCCGACTGGGTCTTCACGATGTTGGGGCTGTTCAGATCGACCGATCCGGTCGACGCGGTGATCGAGGTGTCCTGACCGGTGCCGTCGACGCAGTGCGCGGCGGTCAAAACCACCTGTTCGGTGATCATGGCGCCACCGCAGCCCATCGAAAGACGGACAATGTACGGATAGGCACCCTCCGGCGCCGGATCACCGCCGACGACGTTGACGCTGACGTCGCCGGGCTGGTTTCCGTAGGTCACGCCGGGTTCGGCCTGCGCCTGGGCGGGCACCCCGACGGCGACGGCAAGCGCACCGCCCGCCACCAGGGCGAACAAAGATCTCCGGATACGAGTCCCTCTTGTCATGATGCGGTACCGCCTTCTTCGGTCGGATGGGAACCACTTCCGCGCCTCAAAAAACGATTACCCCGATCAATTCTCCGGCACCACCTACTTTGGTAGGGCCGGCCTATTAACAGGTATCCCAGAACTGGATCACCCGTCGATTCGAATCAGCGCAATTCGAGACCGCACCATTCCGGCAGCGGCTCGCAGGCAGCACGCCACTCGGCCGGAATGCCGTCGAGCGTCACCCGCGCGGCCACGATCCCGCCGACGATCGCGCACATCGTGTCCACGTCCTCGGATACCTCGGCCGCCGTGGTCACCCCGCCCGCGAAATCGTCGAGGTGATGGGCGACCAGCCACAGCGCGAGCGGGACGGTGTCCATCGCGCTCACCCGGCCGCCGGTGCCGAGTACGCCGGCGGCCTCGCGCGCGTCGGCCCCGATCAGGTCACCGGCGCGCCGGATTCCGTCGCGCACCTCGCTGTCCGGCACGTGGGGGGCCACCGCGTCGAGGAATGCCGCCGGGTCGCCGTCCGTCGTGGTCGCCACCGCCGCCGCCACGGCCACCCCGACCGCGCCGGCCACTCCTTCGGGATGCGTGTGCGTGACGCGCGCCGACGCCGCGGCCTGATCGACCACGTCATCGAGGCTGGTGCGGAACCACACGCCGACCGGAGCCACTCGCATGGCCGCGCCGTTGCCCCACGATCCGTTGCCGCCGAACGCGTCGGCCGCCACATCGCGCCACGGCTCGCCGGCACGCTGGCGCAGCAGCATGCGCCCGGCGCCCGAGCCGTAACCGCGGTCGGGGTCGTAGTGCTCGGCGAACGACGCGGCCAGCACGTCCTGGTCGATCCGGCCGTCGCGGGCCAGCACGGCGTACACCGAGCAGGCCATCTCGGCGTCGTCGGTCCACCGCCACGGCGGCGGTGTCGGTAACACGGCTTGCTCGCCGTACGCGTCACCGACCGCCAAGCCGACCAGACTGGCCACCACCGGATCACCCGCCACGACCGAGAACGCTATCGCCAATCCGGCCGCGCGTAACTCCTTCAGAGGGAGTTGATCCCGGTTGTCTGCCGGATCCACTGCCGCCAGGCCGGTACGTCGACGTAGATCGCCGGTGCGTTGCCGGCGTTCATGACCCGGGACGCGGCCCCGGTCAGCTGCCATTCGCCGTTGACCTCGCGCGCGGCGGGCCCGCCGGAGTCGCCGAAGTGGCTGCCCCTGCCGGTGTTCCACTCGCCGACGCAGTTCTCGACCGTGAAGTGAACGGCGAGCAGTGCGCAGTCGATGTCGCCGATGGTCCGCGTGTCCAACTGGTTGAGCATCACCGGAAGCGGGCACTGTTTTCCGGCGCAGTCCATGCCCCAGCCGAGCACCCTGGTCGGCCCGGTGGCGGCACCGTCGGCGGCGATCCGAATCGGCGCGTTGCCGACCGGCGCCGCCAGCCTCAACAGCGCGATGTCGGTGCCGGCCGTCGGAATCGGGT
The DNA here is from genome assembly GCF_004216555.1 of Herbihabitans rhizosphaerae. Taxonomy (GTDB): domain Bacteria; phylum Actinomycetota; class Actinomycetes; order Mycobacteriales; family Pseudonocardiaceae; genus Herbihabitans; species Herbihabitans rhizosphaerae. The sequence continues at coordinate 561,116 of NZ_SGWQ01000003.1, forward strand.
TGGGTGCCGGCCGCTTGACCTCCGCGATGGCGATCATGGTGCCGCCACCGGTCCGGTCGGCGCTGCCGAGGCGCAGTCGCATCAGCGCGGGGTCGATCGGGATGTCCTTGACGACGTCCACGGTGTTGGCGCCCTGGATGACGCAGTGCCGCGCCGTCACGGCCCACTCCGGGGCGATCAGCGAGGCCCCGCACCCGTGCGTGAACTCCCCGGTGTTCGTCTTGTACTGCAAGGACCCCATCCACGATGGCGCCTCCGCGGCCGGCTGCCCGCCGACGACCGCCTCCGCCGCCACGGTCAGGCCCAGCGACGCCGCCACCGCCACACCGGCAACGGCCCCCAGAAGTCTCTTGTACCGCATCGCCACCCCTTGTCCGGTCTGTGAAGACGGGGCGACTCTAGCGAGCTAAGAACACCAGTGTCTATATAGACTCACGCGTTGGCGCGCACCGGCAGCAGATCGGGGCGCTTGGGCAGGAACCCGTCACCCGGCGAACGGCCGACCATGCGGTTGCGCAGGCGCGACCAGGCGACCGGGACGACCTCGCGGAACAGCCAGTCGACGTCGGCCGCCCTGGCCCGCAGGCCGGTCGTCAGGGGCGGGCTGGCCAGCGGCGCGAGCCAGGACTCGTCGTACGGCACGCCCAGCCGGTGCAACAGGTACGCGGCGAGCCTGCGGTGTCCGGCCTCGGCCAGGTGCAGGCGGTCGCGGCCGAAGTACCGAAGATCGCGGGCCGCCTCGTCCGGCCACAGGTCCACGACCAGCGCGCCGTGCCGGGCGGCCGAGTCGTGGATCGCCTCGTTCAGGGCGATGATCCGCTTGCGCAGACGCGAGCCGACGGGTAGCCGGGACACGTCGCTCAGCGTGAAGGTGACCACCGTCGGGGCGGTGTCGGTGAGCATGCGCACGGCGCGATCGACCCGGGCGGCCACGACGTCGGCACGCCAGCTACCGGATAGCACATCGTTGCCGCCACCGAACAGGGCGACCAGGTCAGGGCGCAGCCGGTCGAGTGCGGGAAACTGTTCCTCGGTGATCTGATCCAGCCGGCGCCCGCGCACGGCCAGGTTCGCGTACCGCAGCCCGGGGTTCAGCTCGGCCAGCGCGCCGGCCGTGAAGTCGGCCCAGCCTCGGTAGACCCCGCCGTCCGGGTGCGGGTCGTCCAGGCCCTCGGCGCAGCTGTCACCAACCACTACAAACCGTTGGTACCGCATTCACGCCCCGTTCTCTCATCGTTCATCGCGACGCCATTGTCCACGATTTCCCGACGAGAGTCGGCCCCGGCCCGCCAAGCCGGTCGTCCGGGCTACCCCGCTGGCCGCCATCCTGCTCACCACTGCGCGACCGCCGCCACGCTGTCATCCTTCGTTCGCGCGCGACGAAGCTCCACGCCGATCTCGCAACCGGGCACGCGGTGACCGGCATGGCGGACGCTGCCACGAAGTACCCAAAAGAGACTCGCGCGTTCGCTCATCCAACAGATAAGAAACAGACCACCTTGTAGGCAGATTGAGTGATAGTTGGTGGCAGTAGTCACGCCAGCCGCACGATCGACTCTTTTGAAGTATCCAGCGCTTGCAGGACGGATCGACGACCCGGATCGAATGGTCGTAGGATCTACCCTCCGCGTCCTGTTCAAGCGCCAACGAATACATCGGCTCGGGCATGTTACATTTCCGACTTCAATGTTGAATCAGAAACTCTGCCCGGGTTCACCGCATACCGTTCCATCACGTGGTGCACTGGTGTGCGGACGGGGTCAACGCATCTAAATACACACGTTCGAAATCACTACTTGTCAGAAGTGGCTCCGAACTTTGTATTTCGCGGTTTGACAGGAAACTGGGTCGGGGGGCACACCCACTCCATACCTGGATCCTTCATGCAGGGACATGTAGAAAAACTGCAGCCTCGGCCAAGGCTGCATCAGAAGCGAATACCCGTAGGTAAAGACCAAGATGTGGGCAAACGGGTACCACGCCGGCGAGTGGGACGTGTAACCGCAGCCAATTGATGGTAGGGTCATGACACATGAAACGACTCTGGCCAAAAATCCGACCGGTCGTGATCTTTATCGTCATTCTCGCCGCACTAGGTGTCACACTCGGGTTGCTTGGCGCAGTGGGCGAGGTCGAGGTGGCTCTAATGCTGGTCGCCGCGCTAGGTGCCACAGTCGTTCTGGAGCGCTTCCTCAGAATTCGGAACCGTAGTCGAACTTCGCCGTAGACGGCGGCGTCAAGATATCGAAGGCGTGCCTCCGAGCGAGGTTCCAAGGTAGTACAGAAGCGCGATAAGTGTGCCGGATCCGAGCAACTCTTGCCGTCGCGCAAGCTCAACGACGCGATTGAGCGGGACCCATTCGATGCGGCCGGTTTCCTCGGTGTCGGTCGGGTCGCCGATGTGTTTGGCGGCGCGCCACAGGTACACGTCGACCGGTGCTGTGACCTGTCCCGGCAGAGGCTCGAAGCTGATCAGGTGTTCGGGCGCGCCGAGGGGCTGCCAGCCGCTTTCCTCGACAGCTTCACGGGCGGCGGTGCCGACGGAGTCTTCGCCGTCCTCGACCATTCCGCCAAGCAGCTCGTAGCCCCACTGATCGGTCGGGAAGCGGTACCGCCACAACATCAGCACTTCGTCGCGATCGTTCACGATCAACGCGATCGCGATCCGCGCGAGGTGCACCACGTGGTACTCCCACCGCTCACCGTTGGGCGCCCGCACGTCGGCAAGGCCCACCTTCACCCATCGGTTGTCGTAAACCAGACGCTCGCCGAACCTCCGCCAAGCCCCGTGTTGATCAACCACAGGCGCAGCCTACGAACGCGCGCAGCGCGTGAGTAAGGCGCACCACGCTGGAAGGTGCCCCGGTAGGAACGTGGGGGTCTGGGGGCTCGGCCCCCAGAAAAGACGCGAGCGACGTGGTCTGCGCTTTCCGCAGACACACGTCGCCTGAGCGAGCCGCCTGAGGGAATCGAACCCTCGACCTTCTCATTACGAGTGAGACGCTCTGGCCGACTGAGCTAAGGCGGCGAACGCGCCATAGTCTAGCGGTATGTCGCGCGTCACCCGCGACGACCGTCGTCGTTAGGCAGGTGTGCTGGTCATGTGGCCAGCGCACGCTCTCCGAGGAGGACCCGTCGATGCGCAGACGGTTGCCCGTCGCCAAGGCTCTGCCGCTGACCGCCGCGCTGCTGGCGCTGGCCGCGGTACCCGCCATGGCCCAGCCGCCGGTCACCACGCCGATGCCGACGAACGGGCCCGGCGAACCGCCGGTATCCGCACCGATCGGCCCGCAGCCGCTCGGCCACGCGGTCGGTGACGCGGGCACCGGGCTCGGCGTCGTGCGGATTCTGCCCAACGCCGTACCCACCAACACCGCTTTGCCCGGCTACGGCGAGAAGCTGCCCAAGCAGTCCGCCGCCGAGCTCGGCTTCGGTCTCTCCTCCGCGCAGGCCAACTCCGAGTCGCTGCTGGCCCAGGAGCGGGCGATCGCGCAGGCGTCTCCCGGCGGCATCGCCGTGCAGGGCCAGTCGCCGCAGGCACCGGGCACGATCGCGCAGACCGCACTGCCGGACAACCCCGAGCCGACCAGCTTCGGCCTGAACCCGCCGTCCAGCCCGCTGGACGCGCTGATCAAGGTCAGCGGCCTGAACGGCCGGGTGCACGCGCGCTGGAGCGAGACACTCGGCCCGTGCGTCGGCACGATCTCCGACGCGTCCACGTCGGTCGCCTCGATGTCCCTGCTGAACGCGATCCCGACGCTGCCCGGCGTGCCGGACCTGACCGGCGTGTTCGACAGCCCGAAGCTCGACCCGGCCGCCGACCAGCAGATCGTCGACGGACTCAAGAAGCTGGCCGGCCCGCTGAGCACGCTCGGCGGCATCCTGTCCGGCCCGGGCAACGCGCAGGCCAACGGCAACGGCTCGCTGCTGAGCCTGCCGAACACGATGAGCACCCGCTCGGCCGTGCAGCTGGTCGACATGCCGGGCACGCCGAACAAGGCGGTGCGCTCGACCTCGACACTGCAGGTCGCCTCGATTCGCCTGCTCGCCGGCACCCCGTTCGAGCTGCAGCTCAACGTGGTCAGCCAGCCGACGCTGCAGGTCACGTCCACCGGCAACGCCAAGACCTCCACGGTGAACTACATCGCGCCGTTGATCGAGGTGAAGCAGGGCGGCAAGACTCTCGGCAAGCTGGACGCGGCGAACCCGAAGATGGACATCCCGGTCGGCGTCCCGCTGCCGGGTGTCCCGAACGTGCCGAACCTGCCCATCATCGGCGACCTGCTCGCCAACGGTCAGCGCTTCATGGACATGGCGAGCCAGGGCCTCAAGCGCCTCGACCTCGGCGTGCTGCGGCTGAGTGTTGCCGGCCTCGAGCAGAAGTCGCTGCAGCTGACCGAGCCGTTCAAGGCGTTCAACATCGGCGCCACGGCCCGCATGCTGGACCTGCAGCTGCTGCCGACCGACGCGCTCGGCCTGCCGGGCCTGCCGTCCGCGCTGGCGCAGATCTCGCTCGGCGAGCAGATCGCCAGGGCGGCCGCGCCCGAGGGTGGCGTGGTGTGCGGCACCGTGTACCCGCCGGGTGGCGAGAAGCCGCCGCCTCCGCAGGGCGCCCCGCCACCGCCGCTGGCGTACACCAACGCCGCGTACCAGGCGGTGCCGATGTTTTGGACCGGGTCCGTGATGCTGCTGCTCGGCGTCGTCCTGGTCGCCGCGCTGCCGAACCGCCGCCGGCAGCCCGCTCGGATTCGGGTCGGCCAGCGTCCGCCCAGCCCGAAACCACGGCCGCACGCCGATTGACCCCCACATAACTGACCGGGTCATCGCCCCACGCGGATGCGTCCGCGTGGGGCGGTGAGTCACATTGGCCGGTAGAGCCTGGTGACCATTGCCTCCACGGCGATGCGCGGTTTCACGTTCAGCTCCAGCGCCTCCCGGCAGGCGAGCACGGCCTCGAGCCTCGCCAGGGTGGACTCCGGCGACCAGGACTCGGCGGCACTCGCGGACTGGCCGGCATGGTCGGGATGGTTGAGCACGGCGGGTGATCCACTCCGGGTGACCAGCACGTCCCGGTAGAACCCGGCGAGGTCGACCAGCGCGAGGTCGAGCACGTCGCGCTGGGTGCGGGTGGCACGCGACTTCTGCCGCCGCTCCAGCTCCTTCTCCGCACCCTTGGCACCACGGGTCGCCGCAGCGGTGCCCTTGCCGGTGCCGCCGGCGCCCATCGCGGTGCGCAGCGCGTCCAGCTCGGCCTCGTCCCGCTCCTTGCTGACCTCGGCCGCGTCCGTCTCGGCCGCCTTGACCAGCGCGTCGGCGCAGTCGAACACGTCGGCGAACCGGCGCAGCCCGAGCGGGATGCGCAGCACCGAGGCGCGGCGGTCGCGAGCGGCGTCGTCGGTGGCGAGCCGGCGCGCCCGGCCGACGTGCCCGCCGGACACGGAGGCGGCCCAGGTGGCCAGCTCCGCTTCGATGCCGTCGCGGCGCTGCAGCACCTCGGCGATCGACTCGGCGGACGGCGTGCGGAGGTTGATCGTGCGGCACCGCGAGCGGATCGTCACCGACACGTCGTCGGGGTGGTCGGACGGCGCGCAGAGCAGGAACACCGTGCGCGCTGGCGGCTCCTCGACCGCCTTGAGCAGCGCGTTCGCCGCACCTTCGGTCAGCCGGTCGGCGTCGGCGATGATCACGACCTGCCAGCGGCCGGACGCCGGGCGCCGCGCGGCCAACTGCACCAGCGCGCGCATCTCGGCGACCGAGATCGACAGCCCCTCCGGCACGACCACCCGCACGTCGGCGTGCGTGCCGGCGAACGTGGTGCGGCAGCCGCGGCACTGCCCGCAGCCGATGCCGTCGGTGGTGCACTGCAATGTCGCGGCGAACGCGCGCGCGGCGACCGTGCGGCCGGATCCGGGCGGTCCGGTGAACAGCCACGCGTGCGTCATCCCGCTGGCGTCACCCGATCCGTCGATCAACGCGGCGGCGGATCGCGTGGCGGCGGTGAGCGTCTCGACGGCGTCTGGCTGGCCGACCACGTCGGCCCACACCGCGCCGATCACCGGGTCGTTTACCGGGGCGGTCACCGCCGGGCCCGCCCGTTCGGGCGTTCGGCCGCGGCGAGCACCTTGCGGCCGACGCTGGTCGCGGACACGGCGGTGCGCACACGCGCGCCGACCTCGTCGGCCTGACCGTCCGCCTCCACGACGACGTAGCGATCGGGATCGGACGCGGCCATCTCACTGAGCAGATGCTGCACGCGCCAATTGTCCTCGCCTGCTCTCGCGCCCGGCATCGCACCCGGGTCGGTGTCCAGCAGCACGGTGACATCGGGGCGCAACCGGGCGGTGGCCCAGTCGGACAGGCCCTCCAGCTCCTCGGGATCGAGCCCCGCCGCGGCGGACAGGTGCGCCAGCGGGCTGTCCACGTAGCGCTCCATCACCACGATCGCGCCGCGCTCCAGCGCGGGCCGGATCTGCCGTTCCACGATGTCGGCGCGCACGGCGGCGGCCACCAGAGCCTGCGCCCGCGCGCCGGTGAGCGACGCGCTGTCGAGTACTTGGCGCAGCCGCTGGTCGTTCAGCGCCGGATCGCTGGCCAGCACGATCTCCCGCTTGCCGGAGCCGCGCAGCCAGTCGGCGAGCAGGTGCGACTGGGCGGCGGTGTCCGTACCCGCGTTGCCCTCGACGGCGATCAGCAGGCCGTCGGTGGACCGGCGGACCTTGCCCCGGATCGCGGCGAGCAGGTCGACCAGGATCGACTCGCTGCGCCGGTCGTCCATCTGCCGGTAGGCCACCACGCCGAACAGCGCCGCCAGCACCCCGGCACCGACCAGCACCGGCCGGGTGCCGTCGACGATGATCTCCTTGCCCCACACGCTCATGTGCCGCGGCTCGACCAGCCCGACAAGCAGCGGCACCATGCCGGTCGCGCCGAACAGGATGATCTTCATCATCGACTGGTAGATCGCGTTGATCCGGCCGCGGATCGAGTCCTCCACCTGCGTGCCGATGATCGTCACGCCGGTCAGGAACGCCATGCCGGCACACACGCCGACCAGCGCGACGGCCGGCAGCGACACGGCGAGGTGCGGCGACAGCGCCACCGGCACCAGCAGCAGGCCGGCCAGCACGATGGAGATGCCGAACAGCCGGTTGTGCGGCAGCCGGCGGGCCACCTTGGGCAGCGCGGCCATGCCGGTGCCGAGGCCCACGAACACGGACGCGAACAGCAGGCCGAACGCCGCCTCACCGCCGAGCAGGCTGTTCGCGTACAGCTTCACCGTGCCGACCACGGCGCCGGCCGCGGCGAGCGCGCCGATCATGCCGATCAACAGTCCGCGCACCAGCGGTGTGGTGCGCACGAACCGGGCGGCGTCGCGGATCATCTGCCAGAACCCGGCCGGCTTGTCGGCGTCCTCGGCGGAGGTAGTGGGGGTTGGCGCGCCGGTGTCCCGGCGGGACAGCTCGGGAATGCGAGTGGCGATCAGGATCGCGCTGACCAGGTAGGCCGCGCCGGCCACCATCACCACGATCTTGGCGATGGACAGCGCGTCGACCGGAATGCGCAGGTTCGGCCCGAAGCCGGTGATCAGGGAGTACAGCCCGGCGCCGGCGAGCACGGCGATGCCCCAGGTCATCACCATGCCGAGTTGGTTGGCCGTCTCCACCTGATCGCGGCGGCGCAACAGGTTGGGTACCGCCGCGTCCTTGGACGGGATCCACATCATCGCGAAGCTGCCGACGAAGAAGTTCGCGATGAACAGCCACAGCGGCGTGCCGACCACGGCGATCGACACCAGGAACGCGCACCGCCCGAGGTCGCAGATGACCATGATCTTGCGGCGGTCGAACCGGTCGGCGAGAATCCCGCCGAGCGGCGCGAAGAACAGTCCGGGCAGCAGTTGGGTGAGCACCACACCCGCGAACGAGAAGCTCTGCGCCCGATAGGAGTCGACCATCTGGGTGACGAGGCCCGTGAGGGCCAGCAGTGATAACCAGTCGGCGGCACTACACAGGAACGTCACCGCCCACAGCCGCCGGAACGGCCGGATGGCGAGCACACCCCGCACCCGGTGGGTCAGCGACGCGTCGGACCCCGCCGGCGCCAGAGCGCTGGCGGAGCCACCAAGGTCCGCACCCCCGCTGATGCCATCCACCCCATCTCTGCGCGGTCGGCGAGACCAGGGTAGCGGGCGAGCGGGAATTCACTCGTCCGGCGGTTGCCCGCAGCCGTCGAGGTGCTAGCCGAACAGGCTGGAGATGCTGCTGATCAGGCTGCTGATCAGGTAGAACACCACGATGAGCACGACGATGATCAAGGCGATCACCGCGGCGATGCCGGCCGTTCGGCCGGACGCCGGCTGGCGCACCTCGTCAACGGTCGGCGGACGCGTGTCGCCGCCGCGCCCGTTGCGGATCGAGCGCAACCCGGAAAGCTTGCGCATCGCCGCCACGCGCGACCAGCCGCGCTGGCCGGCCGGCGGGATCACCCCGGGAGTCGGCCGGGCCATCGGCTGTTGTTCCTGCCGAGGCGCCGGCACCGTCGGCGTCTCCTCGGCCTCGGCCTCCTCGTTGGCGAGCGCCGCGTCGACGGCGCGACGCACCTCTTCGACGTCGGGCATCTCCACCTTGATCGGCTTGGGCGCCCACACGTCCCGGTGCTGCTGCACGGCACGTCCACCGCCGGTGACCAAACCGGACAACGGATCTGGTGTGAAGGGTGGCGGATTCGGGTCTCGGGTTCCGTCCGGACCGATCATTTCGCTGGCCACCACAGACCACCTTTCCTGGAGCTGGTCCCCGCGCTCACCGATTATCCGCATGTCGGTGGCGGATTTCGTCGCCCCAACGGGCGAGATATACCTCACGCGCAGCGAGCGAAACGCGCATGTCGGCGATCAAAGGGTCGAAGAACGACTTCCGGTAAACCGGGTCGGTCGTCATGGTTGCCGCGAAGTAAAGCGCGGAGAACACGCTCAAGAACAGCGACACCTGCACCAGCTCGTTGCTCACCGGCAGGTGCAGGCCGAACAGCTCGCCGCGACTCAGGTCGTGGGTGCTCCACGCCTTCGCGACCTCGGGTGTTACCGACAACGCGCCGAACACGAGGAAGAACCCGAAGACCAGCATGCCGAACACGGCGATCTGCAGTGCCTGGGCGAAGAAGAACACCAGTACCAGGTTCGCCCGTTCGGTGAATCGCACCCGATGCGGCTGTCCCAGGCCCTCCTCGGGCACCAGACCGTCCAACGGGGTGCCGGCCAAATGGGTGACGACACCGTTGTCGCGGCGTGACCGACCGAGTTCGCGCAGTTCGTCGGAGGTGATCGCGGACAGGAACAGCACGCCGAGCGCGATCAGGAACGCGACCACCGCCCACATCCGCCAGCGCGGCAGGCTGCCCGCCATCTGCCACATCTCCGCGGCGAAGAACGAGAACAGCACGACCAGCATCAGCAGCGGCAGCGCGCGGCTGGTCAACTGTCCGACCAGGCGGAACTGGCGCATGGCCGCGCGCAGCGCCCAGGCCAGGATCGACCCGAGGCCGGTGTACACGAACGCGAGCACGGCGAGCACGGTCAGCGCGTTGATGCCGACCGTGGGGGCGAGCAGTTCACGTAGGCCGGTCGCGTGTTCGAGCGCGGGCAGTCCGATGATGCTGAACAGCACCACGACCAGCGCGAACACCAGGTTCACGCCCTTGCTCGCGCGCCGCATGATCCACGCCACGAGCCAGCCGAGGAACACCGGCACGATCAGCGCCGCCGCGGTGAGCCCGAGCAGGGCGACCACGTAGCCGGAGTTCGCCACGCGGCTGTCGAACTCGGCCTGCGGCACGTCGGTGAACCTGGCCAGCACGGACAGGATCGGGTCCAGCGCGAGCAGGAACACCAGCAGCGGTGTGGATCTCTGCAGCAGCGCCGCGCCGACCACCTTCCGCCGCACGACCAGCGGCAGACCTCGCCGCCGGAACCACTCCTCGACCGTTCCGCGGCCACCCTTCACCGACACGTCGACCCCCTCCACTCTTCCGAGTGACGCGGAGGTTATCGATCACGGTGTTCTCTATCGACGGCAAGGTCGCCTGGTTCGGCTTCGCCGAACGGGGTTGTGGTCTTTTTGATTGGGTGGCTGGGTGCCGAGGGTGGGTGGCTGGGTTGCGTGGGTGGTCCAGTCACGCCTCCTCCGGGACAGTGGGCTCGTTCCTCGCCCTCTGTCTCTCCGGCGTCGTAAGGGCGACCGCCCTCGACAATGAGTTTCGACCTCAGCGTGTTTTCGCTCGGTGCGGTCAACACACCCGGCTGCGGGAAGTCAGGTAGGTGGGCCGAGAGTAGGTGGATCGAGGTGTAGGTGGCCCCATGCGCGAGGGGCCACAGGCTTTCGGCGGAGCCGAACGAGCGGCGGGCTTGCCGGCGGTCAGGACTTGGACTTGGCGCCGGACTTCGCGGGGGCCTTCTTGCGAGCCGGCGCGCGCTTCTTCGGCGCCGGGCCCTTGGCGCGCTTCTCGGCGATCAGCTCGGCGGCCCGCTCGTCGGTCAGCGCCTCCACGCTGTCGGACTTGCGCAGCGACGCGTTGAACTCGCCGTCGGTCACGTACGGCCCGAACCGCCCGTCCTTGACCACCATCGGCTTGCCGGACACCGGGTCGTTGCCCATCTCCTTGAGCGGCGGGGCGGACGCGCCGGACTGCCGGCCACGGCGCTTCGGCTCGGCGTAGATCTTCAACGCCTCGTCCAGCGTGATCGAGAAGATCTGGTCCTCGCTGGTCAGCGACCGGGAGTCGGTGCCCTTCTTGAGGTACGGCCCGTACCGGCCGTTCTGCGCGGTGATCTCGTCGCCGGACTCGGGGTCGGCGCCCACGACGCGCGGCAGCGACAGCAGCTTGAGCGCGTCCTCCAGCGTGACCGTCTCCACGGTCATCGACTTGAACAGCGATCCGGTGCGCGGCTTCGGCTTCTTCGCCTTGCTCTTCTTGCCGTCGGCCGGCTCCTCCGGCTCGGGCAGCACCTCGGTCACGTACGGCCCGAAGCGCCCCTCCTTGGCCACGATCTCGTGCCCGGTCACCGGGTCGTTGCCGAGGCCGCGCCCCTCCTGCGGGGTGGCGAACAGCTTCTCCGCGATCTCCGGGGTCAGCTCGTCCGGCGGCAGCTCCTCGGGCAGGTTGGCGCGCTGCGACTTCTCGTCGACCTCGCGCTCCAGGTACGGCCCGTACCGGCCGACGCGCACCACGACCTTGCGGCCCTCGGAGTCGTCGAACATCGGGATGGAGTTGATCTCCCGCGCGTCGATGTCCTCGACACCGGTGCCGACCAGCTTCTTCAACCCGCCGGTACGCCCGACCGAGCCCTGCGGGCCGATGTCACCGCCGAAGTAGAAGCCGGACAGCCAGGCGGTCCGGTGCTCGTCACCGGCCGCGATCCGGTCCAGCTCGTCCTCCATGGCGGCGGTGAAGTCGTAGTCGACCAGCCGCCCGAAGTGCTGCTCCAGCAGGCCGATCACGGCGAACGCGATCCAGGAGGGGACCAGTGCGGAACCCTTCTTCCACACGTAGCCGCGGTCGGTGATCGTCTTGATGATCGACGCGTAGGTGGACGGGCGGCCGATGCCCAACTCCTCCAGCTTGGACACCAGGCTCGGCTCGGAGTACCTCGGCGGCGGGCTGGTCGAGTGCCCGTCCGGGGACAGCTCGGCGGCCGTGAGCGCCTGGTCCTTGGTCAGGTTCGGCAGCCGGGACTGCTTGTCGTCGGCCTCGCCGCCGGTCTCGGTGTCCACCGCCTCGACGTAGGCCTTGAGGAATCCGGCGAACGTGATCGTGCGGCCGGACGCGGAGAACACGCACTCCTCGCCGCTGGACGCGGTACCGGTGATCCGCACCGAGATCGTGGTGCCGCGCGCGTCGGCCATCTGCGAGGCGATCGTGCGCTGCCAGATCATCTCGTAGAGCCGGAACTCGTCGGTCTGCAGCTCGCTGGCGACCTGGCCGGGCGTGCGGAACACCTCGCCGGCCGGGCGGATCGCCTCGTGCGCCTCCTGCGCGTTCTTCACCTTGCGGGTGTACTGCCGCGGCGACGGGTGCACGTGGTCGGCGCCGTACAGGTCGGTCGCCTGACGGCGGGCCGCGGTGATGGCCGTCTCCGACAGCGTCGTGGAGTCGGTACGCATGTAGGTGATGTAGCCGTTTTCGTACAGCCGCTGGGCGGTGCGCATCGTGCGGTCGGCCGTGAACCGCAGCTTGCGGCCGGCCTCCTGCTGCAGCGTGGAGGTCATGAACGGCGCGTACGGGCGACGGGTGTACGGCTTGGACTCGACGCTGGTGACGCTCAGCGCGGCACCGTCGAGCGCCTCGGCCAGCCGGCGCGCCTCGGCCTCTTCGAGCCTGCGCACCTCGACGCCGGGCTTGAGCCGGCCGTCGGAGCCGAAGTCGCGCCCGGCGGCCAAACGGGTGCCGTCGATCGACTGCAGCTTGGCGCCGAAGGTGCGCGGCGAGGCACTCTCACCAGCGTCCATCGTCGCCGAGATGTCCCAGTACGACGCGGTGACGAACTTCATCCGTTCGCGCTCGCGCTCCACCACGATCCGGGTGGCCACGGACTGCACCCGGCCGGCCGACAGCCGCGGCATGACCTTCTTCCACAGCACGGGGCTGACCTCGTAGCCGTAGAGGCGGTCCAGAATGCGGCGGGTCTCCTGCGCGTCGACGAGGTCCTGGTCCAGGTCACGCGGGCTCTCGGCGGCCGCGCGGATCGCCGGCTCGGTGATCTCGTGGAACACCATGCGGCGCACCGGCACCTTGGGCTTGAGCGCCTCGAGCAGGTGCCAGGCGATGGCCTCGCCCTCACGGTCGCCGTCTGTCGCGAGGTAGAGCTCGTCGACGTCCTTGAGCAGGCCTTTCAGCTCGGTGACCGTGGACCTCTTGTCCGGCGTGACGATATAGATGGGCGCGAAGCCGTTGTCGACGTTGACGCCCAGGCGCGACCACGCCTCGCCCTTGTACTTGGCCGGCACCTCGTCGGCGTTGCGCGGCAGGTCACGGATGTGGCCCTTGGACGACTCGACTACGAAGTTGCGGCCCAGGTAGGAGGCGATCTTTCGCGCCTTCGCCGGTGACTCGACGATCACCAGCCGGCGCGGCTCGCCGCCGGTGTTGCCGCTGTCCTTCGTATTAGCCGTGGAAGCCACGCTCTCCTGCTCTCTATCCTCACCAGTCAGCACGTCTGCCCGGACCGACAGTGTGCACCGCGTTCCGCGCAAGCCCTATCGCAGGTGGCACCCAACACATTTCATGTCGCGTACGCAGTGCTACCACCTGTAGCACGATCCCGACGACTCGCGCGAATCGCCTGTGGCCTGGGAACGGTGTTCCCAGCTATGGGGTTCCCCAGGTCGTGGCGGTGAACCCTCGGTCGAGCGACTTCGTGATCGAGGTGGTCACGGCCCCGTCCGGAGGACAGGTCCCGGACTGGGCCGTACGTGGGCTTTCCGACAAACGCCGGCAGCGGGCGGTTGGGCCGTCACGGCGGCGCGTGGCGAACCTCGGCGGCTACAGCGGGAGCCAGGGCACGGTCCACTGGACCGGCCGTGGGGTGAAGGCCGGTCCGGCGGTGGCCATACCGACGATCACGCCGTTGTTGTTGATCGCCCGGACGCCGGCGAACTGACCGCCGAGGGTGGGCAGTTCCCAGGTTCGTCCGTGCCGCCACAGGGACGCCCGCACTTCGTACAGGCTGATCATCCGGCTGAGTACCACGTCGCCGAGATCGTTGACCACGTGCGGACTGCCGGTCGCGGCCGCGTCACCGAGGTCGGTGAACCTCCCGTCGTGCAACCGGAATCCGCGAACGCCGCCGTCCGGCCGCACGCTCATCCCGGTGACGTGCCCGCCGCGCGGGCTGACCGCGGCGACGACGCTCGACTCCGACTCCGGCGAAGCGATCGGGGTGACCCGGTCGCCGGTCCAGCGCACCGCGGTGGACTTGCCCGCCGCCCCCTCGACCGTGCCGTACACGGTTCCCGTCGGATCGACGGCGACGACGGTGACCGCTTTGTCCCCCGCCGGATCCAGCGGCGGGAGCACTGAGCACACCTGGCCGGAGCAGTTGAAGCCGTAGCTCGGGCCGGTGCCGGTGTAGTGCCGGACCGAGCCGGCGATGTGACCGCCCTGGCCGAGGACCGCTCGCTCCAGGCTCTCCGATGCCGGACCGGGTATCGCCAACTCGGTCAGCGCACCGTCGCGCCACCGGCCGAGCCGCCTCGGCTGCCCGTCTCCCGGGCGGATGTCGACGAGCACGTCACCGCGCTCATTGACCTGATCCGCGGTGCTCGTCCGGCCGGGGGTCAGGTCCACTTCCGTGCCCTGGTGCCACAAGCGCGCCGAGGTGGTCGTCGCGGTGCGGGCGGTGCCGACGACCTGGCCACGCTCGTTCGCCTGGTACGCGACTCCGGAGCCGAGGTCGGTACCGCGGCCGGCCCGCCAACCGACGGCCCGCCCGGTGCCGTCGAACTCGTTTCCGCTGACCCCGACCACGAGCCCACGGTCGGTGACGTCGTGCGCGATGCCGCTCGGCGCACCAGGCAGGGTGCCGAGGTCGGTCACCGTGATCGAGACACCGAACGGCAGCGGTGGCAGGCCCGTGGCCGTGGCGACCGGTGCGATGGTCGCGGGGATGGTGACGGCGGCCGTCAGCACGACGGCGGCCCGGACCGATCTCGGTACGCGCATGACATTTCCTCGTCGAGAATCGAAACCGGTCAGGACACGGTCCGCCGGACCGGAGCCGGCCCGCCCGGCAGCGACCGCCACCCGACGATCTGGCCGGCGTTGTTGAGTGCGGCGGGTTCGGTGCCGGCGCCGAGGTCGTGGAGCCTGCCCTTGCGCCACAGGAAGCCGTGCGTACGCCCGTCGGTTGTGGTGCTGGTGCCGACGACGTCGCCGACATCGTTGATCGCGACGGCGGCACTGCGGTCATGCCCTGGCAGGGTGCCGAGGTCGATTGTCCGGCCGGCACGCCAGAGCACCGCGTGGTTGACGCCCGCCGCGGTCTGGCTGAGGCCGACCACGTGGCCGGCGAAGTTGATCGCCTGCTTGCTCGGCGCGACCCGGCTGACGCCGCCGCCCAGGCCACGGAGCAGCTCCATCCGGCCACCGGTCCAGCGCACCGCTTCCTTCCCGCCAGGGGTGCTCTGGACCGAGCCCACGACCTGTCCGCGGCCGTTGATCGCGACGACCTCGAGATAGCTGTCGTCGCCTCCTGGGCTGGGCAGCCGCACGCAGGCGTCCGCGCAGCGGAACGGGAAATTGGGGCCGGCCTGCTGAGAAAGGAATGCTCCGGCGACCTCGCCGCGGTCGTTCATCGCTTTCGCGAAGACATTGGGCGCGGGCGCGGCGCCATCCGGGAGCGCCAATTCACGCAATGCGCCGTCGCGCCAGATCCCAAACCTGTCGGTTTCCCATCCGGCCAGCCGGGTGAACGAAACCAGGATTTCCCCCCGGTTGTTCAGCGCGGTCGGAATGACCGACCCGACGGCGCCGGGCAGCAAGTCGATCTCCGCGCCGTCCCGCCACAGCAGACCGTGCTGCCCGTAGGGCGCGGTGACAAGCGTTCCCGCGACCTGGCCCAGCTCGTTGACCAGCGATGCGACCCGATCCGGGCCGAGATCGGTCGGCTGCCCGTCCCTCCAGGTCACGGCGTGCAGCGTGCCCTCGTAGGCCACCCCGCTGAAGCCGGCGATCTGACCGTGTTCGTTGATGGCCAGTGCCCGCCCGAACGTGGTGCCGGGCAAGGTCGGAAGCTGGGTCGCGGAAATTCGGAGCTGAGAACCGAACGCGGTCGCCGGAGTGAGGAGAGCGGCGAGGCCGACGGCGACGACCAGCGCCACAAGAAGGCGTCCGCGACGCGTCCGAGTGATTCCCATCACTGCAATAAACCGGTAGGCGACGCCATTAGCACTCCGCCGAACGGACCAACCTCCGAGAAGTCGAACAGTTTTGTCACTGACACACAGAAAGCGTGAGCCAAATTGTCCGACCCCTTCTCGTCGGGTTTAATCCAGTGCGGCCTTACTCCTGGTCCAGGACCGAGGGCGCGATCTCGGTGGCCGACACGCCCCAGAACAGTGGCCGCGCGCCGGGGTTGGTCAGCGCGGCGAGCCAGCTCGGGTCGAGGTCGAGCGTGCGGGTGCCGCCGGTCTCCAGTTCGGCCCGCGCGGCCGGGCGGTCGCCGCAGACGACCGCGACGTCGTGGCCGCGCAGCGCGGTGAACGTGGTCAGCCGCGGCCGGTCGGTCACACAGAACGCGACCCGGGCGGCCACCGGACCGTCCAGCTCGACGGACAGCACACCGGCGTCGTCGTCGCGGTCCCGGACGGTGAACCGCAGGCCCGGGTCCAGTTCGCGGGCCGTGTCCAGCCAGCGCACCAGGTGCGCGACCCGCTGGTGTGCCGGCACACCCGGCGCGGTGTCGTCGCCCAGCGACACTCCCAGCGGCACCGCCAGCAGCGCGAGCACCAGGTCGTGCGCCACTCCCGGAGGCGGCGCGGGCGCGCCCTCGACCGGAAAACCCTTGCCCTGGAACGCGTTCGCCACGACCGGGTCGTCGAACACGCCGGCGGCGCGGAGCATGCGCAGCGTGGGCGCGGCGCTGTCGAGCACCTCGGCCCTGGTGTCCTCGGCGTCGGCGGTCTCGGCGACGACCATGCCGGCCGCACCGCCCAGGATCGGCTCCAGCGCGGCGGTGAACGCCGGTTCGTCCAGCCACAGGAACGCCAGCACGACGTCCGGCAGAAGCATGCCGATCTTCCGCCGCAGCGGTACCGGAAGGCGCGGCCAGAGGTATTCGAAGAGCTGCTTGAAATAGGCGTGGTGGCGGCCCTCGTCGGCGGCGTGGTCCTGCGCGAGATCACGCACGCTCTGTTGCACGCTGGGGTCCTTCGGCAGTTTCGTGAGGCTGCCCGTGATCAGCGTTTCGGACACGATCGTGAAGAACAGCTTCACCAGCGGCCGGTACACCGGGAGTTCGGCCGAATACAGCCGGGAAAGCTCGCCGAGAAAGCGCGGCGAATGGTCGGTCGGCACGATTCCGGTTTCGTCGCGGACGGCGGCGAGCAACCGGTGCGTCATCTCGGCGTGCGCCGCCTCGTCGGTGTAGATGCGCAGCGCGTCGTCCTTCATCCCGGCGGGCAGCCACGGCAGGAACCTCGGGGACCGCAGCAGCGCGCAGGTCTCGTTCACCGGCCCCATCTCGAGCCGGACGGTGAACTCGAGATGGATGTACAACGCGTGCACCAGAACGGTTTCCCGCACGCCGGCCGGCGCGTCGGCCAGCAGCGGGTGCCGCAACAGCGGGCACAACTCGGGCGAGAAGTAGTGCCGCGCCGGCGAGAACGGCGAGTCCCTGCGCGGTTTGGACCGCACCCAGGAACGGCGGTCCCAGTCGAGGAACCGTGACTTGTACTCGAGATCGGGGCCGCCCACTCCGGAATAGTCACGCGCCGCCGGTCACCGGCACCAACATCCGGCAGGAAATAGGGGAACGAATAGGGGCGGCGCCGGGTACTTCGCACGCTCAGCGAATTGTACGGTACGCACCATGTGTGGTGTCGCTGGATGGGTTTCATTTGACCGCGATCTTTCTGGAGAACGCGCGACGATCGAGTCGATGACCAACACGATGGAACGTCGTGGGCCCGACGAATACGGTTTCTGGGTCGGCGCACGCGCGGCTTTCGGCCACCGGCGACTGTCGATCATCGACCTGCCCGGCGGAAAGCAGCCGATGACCGTGGAAACGCCGGACGGGCCGGTCGTGCTCACCTACAGCGGCGAGACCTACAACTACGTGGAACTGCGCGACGAACTGCGCCGCCGTGGCCACGAATTCACCACGTCGAGTGACACCGAAGTGGTGCTCCACGGTTATCTGGAATGGGGTGCCGCGGTCGCGGAGCGGCTCGTCGGAATGTGCGCGATCGGCATCTGGGACGGCCGGATCGAGCGGCTCACGCTGATCCGCGACCGGCTCGGCGTCAAACCGATGCACTACCGGGAGATCGCCGGCGGGCTGCTGTTCGGCTCCGAGCAGAAGGCGATCCTGGCCAACCCGCTGGTCGAGCCGGTGGTCGACGCCGACGGCATGCGCGAGCTGATCACCATGTCCGGGTCGGCCAACGAGGCGGTGTGGTCCGGAATCAACATCGTGCGGCCCGGCACCGTGGTCACGTTCGACCGCGGCGGCCTGCGCACGCACACCTACTGGCGGCTGTCGCCCGACGAGCACCGCGACGACCTGCCGACCACGATCGAGCGGGTGCGCGAGATGACCACCTCGAACGTGCGGCACGAGCTGGTCGCCGACGTGCCGAGGGGAATGCTGCTGTCCGGCGGGCTCGACTCCAGCACGCTGACCGGGCTGGCGGTGCGCGAGCTCGGCGGCGAGAAGATCAAGACGTTCTCGGTGGACTTTCCCGGGCAGGACGACGATTTCGGTGTCGACAACGTCCGGCTCAGCGCGGACGGGCCCTACGTCCGCGAGGTGGTCGAGTTCCTCGGCACCGACCATCACCACGTCGTCCTCGACCACGCCGCGCTGTCCGACCCCGAGGTGCGGGCCGAGGTGGTGTCCGCGTGGGACACGCCGCGCGGGTTCGGCGACGCCAACGCCTCGCTGTACCTGTTGTTCCGCGCGGTGAAGGAGCACGTCACGGTCGCGCTGTCCGGCGAGGGCGCCGACGAGATCTTCATGGGCCACGTGTGGCACGCCATGCCCGCCGTACACGCCGGCGAGGGCTTTCCGTGGGTGATCGCCTGGGCGCACCACGAGTCGGAGAGCTATCTCGATCAGAGCTTCGCCGCCGAGCTCGACTTCGACGGCTACATCGCCGACCGGTACCGCGACTCGGTCACCGGCACACCTCTGTCCGACGGCGAGAGCACTGCTCGCAAACGAGAGCGGGAGATCGGCTATCTCGGACTGACCCGCTGGCTGCGCACGCTCAACAACCGCATGGACCGCCTGGCGATGCGCGCCGGGGTGGAGACCAGGGTGCCGTTCTGCGATCACCGCATGGCCGAGTACCTCTACAACGTGCCGTACGCGATGCAGCGGGCCGACGGGCACGAGAAGAGCCTGCTGCGCGCCGCGGCGGCGGACGTGATCCCGTCGGGGGTGCGCGAGCGCCGCAAGAGCGCCTATCCGTCCACCCAGGACCCGCTGTACATCGCGGCGCTGCAGCGGCAGGCGCGCGAGGTGCTGGCCGACAACAGCAGTGTCACCGCCGACATGTTCGACCGGGCCAAGCTCGCCAAGGCGATCGACGTCGATCCGCGGCGGCTGCCGGCCGGCGCGCGCTCGGCGTGCGAACAGCTCCTCGACATCGACACCTGGGCCCGGATCTACCGCCCGGCGCTCAAGCTGTCCTGAGCGCGGGCCACGCCTCCTCCGGCGAGTCGTCGGGCATCGGGCCGATCAGCTCGGCCAGCCTGGCGATTCTGCGCCGGCCGGTGATCCGCAGCCCTGGCCCGCCGGCGGCCGAACCGACCATCCTGACCGTGATGCCGGCGCGGGTCAGCGCCTTGGCGAGCGGCTCGTGCGTGTCGGGCGCGCGGGCGTCCAGGCCGAGCAGATAGCCGGTGTCCAGCCAGCGCCCGGCGGCCAGCGCCCACAGCCGCAGCGTGGCGCCGTCGAGGCTGACGCCGGGCGGCACCGCCTTCACCGCACCGCGCGTCCACCTGGCCGCCAGCGACGCCAGATCGGACCGGAAAGCCGTGCGCACCAAGGTAAAACCCTCGTCCGTGGCGCCGAGCTGCACGTCGACGCCCCGCTCGGCACAGCCG
This sequence comes from Herbihabitans rhizosphaerae, assembly GCF_004216555.1. Classification (GTDB taxonomy): domain Bacteria; phylum Actinomycetota; class Actinomycetes; order Mycobacteriales; family Pseudonocardiaceae; genus Herbihabitans; species Herbihabitans rhizosphaerae. The sequence goes on from NZ_SGWQ01000003.1 coordinate 580,940, forward strand.
GCCGCGATGGCCCGCGCGCGCCACCGCTCCTCGACCACGACCGACAGCCGCGCGGACATGCCGGCGAAGCCCGCCATCTGGCCCTGGCCGCACAGCAGCCCGGCGAGGTCGTCCAGACCTGGCCGGTTCGCCTCGGCGGCGTAGAAGGACATCTGCCCCACGGATGATCAGACTAGAACATCCGTTCGACTCGGCGCCAGTGGTAGCCGCCGCACATATCGCCACACCCGCGGCAGCACGATGGCCGCGCCTATCGCGGCGACACCAACGTAGGTGAGCACGTCGGTCAGGATGGCGACGAACTCGTACCCGTCGGTCGGCTCGCCACGCTCCAGGTCACCCACGACGTTCGCGACCACGACCGCGATCAGCGCGACGACGACCAGCGCCGGTCCCACCACCTTGCGCAGGAGCGTCACCGCGGCACCGGCGATCCCGACCAGATAGGCCACGAGCGTGGTGATCGTGGAGAAATCAAGCGGATTCGGGAGCAGGCTCTCCTGGTTCGCCGACCCGCTGAGCTCTTCGAGTTGCTTGGCGAACGCGAGTTGCTGGAAGTAGACGATGATCCAGATCAGCGTCATGATCGTCATCGTGGTGATCACCACGGTGGCGACGACAATGGTGTAGACCCGGTCGGCCTGTCTCTCCACACGCCGCACCGGCTCGTGCTGTTGCATGGCTTCCCCCGTCCTGTCGATGTGTGGCGAAGGTAGTCGCGGCCGGGCAGGCGCCAGATGGCGTTAGACCAGAACGAAAAGACCCGCCACGTCGTCAGTGGCGGGTCTTTCGGGTTGAACGCTCAGGAACCGGGGATGCCGAGAACCTGGCCGAACTCCTTGGCCGTCGCCTTCATTTTCTGGCAGCCGGGTGCCTTCTCCTGCGCCGACTTCAACTCCGGGTCGTTCTCCAGGCCCTTGGTCTTCTCGCGCAGGCCCTGGGTGTCGGCCGCGCCGCCGCCGGCGTCGATGCTCTCGATCTTCTGGGTGAACTGCGGGTCCTTGGGGTCCAGCGCCATCACCTGGCGCCGCTGGTCGGCCAGCGCCGGCAGCGACTTGTCGTAGATCTCGATCAAGCCCTTGTGCAGTTCGGCGGCGGCCGGGTTGCTCGGCGTGCCGGACTTCTCCATGTCCTCCTTGGACTTCTTGATCGCCGGCTCCACCGTGTCGAGCAGCTTCAACGCGGCCTGCTTCTGCGTCTCCGGCGCCGCGTCCGGGTTGTCCTTGGCCGTCTTCAGCACGTCCAGCATGCCGCGCAGCGAGCCGTCGATGCCGCCACACACAGCGCCGACCCAGATCACCGGGTCGGCCGGCTTGGCGGCGGCCTGGCCGCCGTTGTCGCCGGAGTCGCCGCACGCGGCAAGCGAAAGGGTGAGGCCGGCGAGCACGCTCGCGGCCACGAGGCGACGCGTCATGAGGTTCTCCATGGTGTTCGGGTGACCAAGGAGCGCAACACTATTCCTGCCCGAAACGCTGGTGAATCCGACCCCTGTAACGAAAACCGTTGCGGCACAACGAATCGGGCCCGCCACGGAGTGTGGCGGGCCCGATTCGTGGAAAAGCGTGCGTCAGACGCCGTTGCTGACCTTCTCCGCCGGGTTGTCCGCGATCGCGGTACCGCGACGCTTGGACACCACGACGGCGCCGATGATCAGCAGCGTGGCGATCACCGCGATGGTGATCCGCATGCCGGCCGACTCGCCGTCGCCCACCGAGAAGCCCACCACGGCCGGCGCGATCAGCAGCGAGACCAGGTTCATCACCTTGATCAGCGGGTTGATCGCCGGGCCGGCGGTGTCCTTGAACGGGTCGCCGACCGTGTCGCCGATGACCGTCGCGGCGTGCGCCTCGGAACCCTTGCCACCGTGGTGGCCGTCCTCGACCAGCTTCTTCGCGTTGTCCCAGGCACCACCGGAGTTGGCCAGGAACACCGCCATCAGCGTGCCGGTCGCGATCGCTCCGGCCAGGAAACCGGCCAGCGGGCCGACGCCGAGTCCGAAGCCGACCGCGATCGGCGCCAGCACGGCGAGCAGACCAGGTGTGGCCAGTTCCCGCAGCGAGTCGCGGGTGCAGATGTCCACGACGCGCCCGTACTCGGGCCGGACGGTGCCGTCCATGATCCCCGGGTTGTCGTGGAACTGGCGACGCACCTCGAACACCACGGCACCCGCGGCACGGGACACCGCGTTCACCGCGAGTCCGGAGAACATGAACACGACCGCGGCACCGATCACGATGCCGACCAGCGTGTTCGGGCTGAACACCAGCGCGGCGAACGAGGTCTCCTCGCCGTTGCCCGAGAACACCAGGTTCCCGAGCCGCTGTGCCTGCTCGGCGGTGAACTCGCCCGCGTCCACGAGTGCTGCCTTGATCGCGTCGATGTACGAGCCGAACAGCGCGGTCGCGGCGAGCACCGCGGTCGCGATCGCGATGCCCTTGGTGATCGCCTTGGTGGTGTTGCCGACGGCGTCCAGGTCGGTGAGGATCTTGGCGCCCTCCTCGTCCACCTCGCCGGACATCTCCGCGATGCCCTGCGCGTTGTCGCTCACCGGGCCGAAGGTGTCCATCGCCACGATCACGCCGACCGTGGTCAGCAGGCCGCAGCCGGCCAGCGCGATGGCGAACAGCGCCACCACGATCGAGCCGGACAGCAGGAACGCGCCGTACACCGCGGCACCGATCACGAGTGCGGTGTACACCGCCGACTCGAAGCCGACCGAGATGCCGGACAGGATCACGGTGGCCGCGCCGGTCTGCGAGCTCTTGCCGACGTCCTTGACCGGCTTGTGGTCGGTGCCGGTGAAGTAGCCGGTGAGCCAGAGGATCACGCCGGCCAGCACGATGCCGATGATCACCGCGATGGCCGCGATCAGGGCCGGGCTGCCGGTCTCGGCGCTCACCGTCGAGCCGACCAACTCGGAGAACTTCGTCGGCAGGAACACGAACGCCGCGATCGTGCACAGCACCGCGGAGATCAGCGCCGAGATGTAGAACGAGCGGTTGATCGCCGCCAGGCCACTCTCGCCCGGCTTCACCTTGGTGACGTACACGCCGATCATCGCGGTGATCACGCCGATGGCCGGAACGATCAGCGGGAACAGCAGACCGTCGCCGCCGAACGCGGCGCTGCCCAGGATCAGCGCGGCGACCAGGGTCACCGCGTAGGACTCGAACAGGTCGGCCGCCATGCCGGCGCAGTCACCGACGTTGTCGCCCACGTTGTCGGCGATCGTCGCGGCGTTGCGCGGGTCGTCCTCGGGGATGTTCTGCTCGACCTTGCCCACCAGGTCCGCGCCGACGTCGGCGGCCTTGGTGAAGATGCCGCCGCCGACACGCATGAACATCGCGATCAGCGCGGCGCCGAAGCCGAAGCCCTCGAGCACCTTGGGTGCGTGGCCGGCGTAGACCAGCACGACGATCGCCGCGCCGAACAGGCCGAGGCCGACCGTCGCCATGCCGACCGCGCCGCCCGTGCGGAACGCCACCCGCATCGCCTTCTCGCGGCCGTTGTCCTCGGTGGAGGCGGCCGCGACGCGCAGGTTCGCCTGTGTCGAAAGCCACATTCCGAGATAGCCGATGGAGAACGAGAACCCGGCGCCCACCACGAAGAAGATGGATCGTCCGATGAGTTCGCCTGGCCCACTCGCCGGTAGCGCGAACAGCAGCAGGAACACCACTGTGCCGAAAATCAACAGCGTGTTCCGCTGCCGCTTGAGGTATGCCGCCGCGCCTTCCTGAACCGCCTTGGCGATGTCCTGCATCTTCGGGGTGCCCTGGCCGGCGGCCAGCACCTCCTTGATCAGGACATACCCGACGGCAAGAGCCGCGAGGGCAACCACGGCGACCACGACGACAATGCCGCGATCGCCGCCGGAGAGCTCGAGGGCCCCCGGTAGGAACTGCCCGGACATCCGTCCTCCTGTGACATCTGCCGATTACAATTGCCAGCGACCGGACGATTTCGCGTCGGCCCCGACGGAACGTAAGCGCCACCACAATCGATGGCTGCCGGCGGAGTCTATTGGTAGGCGAAATCGGCTCAGCGGGGCGTCCCATTTCGTGCACGGTCGGTGATGCGTGTCGGACACCTGTGCGAAGCTCGCGGCGTGGTTGTGCGGCAGGAAACCGAGCGCGGGCGACGGCTGCTCCAGCGGATCCTCGCGGGCGTTCCGAAGGGCGAGAACCCGCTCACCCATGTCGCGGATCTGGCCGAGCGCGCGCCGGTGTTCACCGACTGGCCGTCGTGGGCCGGCACCGAGGTCGTGTCGGCTTTTCGGGCCTGCGGGGTGGACCGGCCGTGGACGCACCAGACGGCCGCCGCCGAGGCCGCGCGATCCGGCCGGCACGTGGTCGTGGCCACCGGCACGGCGTCCGGAAAGTCGCTGGCCTACCAGCTTCCGGTGCTCGCCGCGCTGGCCGAGGACCGGCGCGCCACCGCGTTGTACCTCGCGCCGACCAAGGCACTCGGCGCTGATCAGTTACGCGCGGTGCGCGAGCTCGGGCTGGACGGCGTGCGGCCGGCGAGCTTCGACGGCGACACTCCGCTGGCCGCGCGGGACTGGGTGCGCGCGCACGCCCGCTGGGTGTTCACCAACCCGGACATGCTGCACCGCGGTGTGCTGCCGGCGCACGCGCGCTGGGCGCAGTTCTTCCGGCGGCTGCGGTACGTGGTGATCGACGAGTGCCACGCCTATCGGGGCGTGTTCGGCTCGCACGTCGCCGGGTTGCTGCGCCGGCTGCGGCGGGTGGCCCTGCGCTACGGCGCGGACCCGGTGTTCGTGCTCGCCTCGGCCACGGTGTCCGATCCGGGCGCCTCGGCCTCCCGACTGTCCGGTGTGGACTGTGTGGCCGTCACCGAGGACGGCTCGCCGCGTGGCGCGCGGACGGTCGCGCTGTGGGAACCGCCGCTGCTGGAGGAGATCACCGGGGAGAATGGCTCGCCGGTGCGCCGGTCGGCGGGTGCGGAGACCTCGCGGATCCTGACCGACCTGGTGATCGAGGGCGCGCGGACGCTGGCGTTCGTGCGCTCCCGGCACGGCGCCGAGCTGACCGCGTTGAGCGCCCGCCGTGCACTGTCCACTGTGGACTCCTCGCTGGCCGGGCGGGTCGCGGCGTACCGGGCCGGGTTCCTGCCGGAGGAGCGGCGGGCGCTGGAGTCCGCGCTGGCCTCCGGCGAGTTGCTCGGGGTGGCCAGCACGAACGCGCTGGAGCTGGGCGTGGACATCGCCGGCCTGGACGCGGTGGTGGTCGCCGGGTACCCGGGCACGCTGGCGTCGTTCTGGCAGCAGGCCGGGCGGGCCGGTCGTGCGGGCGACGGCGCGCTGGTGGTGTTCGTGGCGCGCGACGATCCGCTGGACACCTACCTGGTGCACCATCCGGCGGCGATGCTGGACCGGCCGATCGAGGCGACCGTGCTGGACCCGGCCAACCCGTACGTGCTCGGGCCACAGTTGGCGTGCGCCGCCGCGGAGCTGCCGCTGACCGAGGAGTGCTTGGCCGCGTTCGGCGGCGAGCGGGCGCGGGCGGTGCTGGACGATCTGGTGGCCGACGGTGTGCTGCGCCGGCGCAGCCGGGGTTGGTACTGGACCTCGCACCAGCGACCGCACCCGGAGGTGGACATTCGTGGGCACGGCGGTGAGCAGATCGTCGTGGTGGAGGCGGACTCGGCGCGGATGCTCGGCACGGTTGATCCGGGCGCGGCGTGTGCTTCGGTGCACCCGGGCGCGGTGTACCTGCACCAGGGAACGTCGTACGTGGTGGACGATCTGGACTTCGAGAGCGGCATGGCGCTGGTGCACGCGGAGGATCCGGAGTGGAGCACCTCACCGCGCGACGTCGTGGACATCGCCGTTCTGTCCACTGTGGAGCGTCAGCGGTTCCCGCACGGCGAGGGCGGCGAGCTGACCGTGTGCCTCGGCGAGGTGGCGGTGACCTCACAGGTGGTCGGCTATCTGCGGCGGTTGCCGTCCGGTGAGGTGCTCGACCAGGTGCCGCTGGACCTGCCGGAGCAGACGCTCCAGACGCGTGCGGTCTGGTACACGCTGGACGACGGGTTGCTGGCGGCGGCCGGCGTGCCGCGCGGGCGGGTGCCGGGTGCGCTGCACGCCGCCGAGCACGCGGCGATCGGGTTGCTGCCGCTGTTCGCGACGTGTGATCGCTGGGACATCGGGGGCGTGTCGACGGCGATGCACCCGGACACCGGCGAGGCCACGGTGTTCGTGCACGACGGCCACCCGGGCGGCGCGGGCTTCGCCGACCGAGGGCACGCGGCCCTGCTGCGCTGGCTGCTGGCCACGCGGGACGCGATCGCCGCCTGCGAGTGCCCGGCCGGCTGCCCGTCGTGCGTGCAATCTCCCAAGTGCGGCAACGGAAACGAGCCGCTCGACAAGGACGGTGCCGTCGCCGTTCTCACTGTGGTCGTGGACTGCCTCCGCGCCACCGAAGTCGCCGCCTGACGCTCCGGACATGTGCGCGCCCGAGGAACCGCGGGTGTGGTTCCTCGGGCGCGCTGGTCGGTCGAACCGCGGCGTGCTGCGACCGCGGCCTGTCTGGTCGGTCTTCAGGAACCACCAGAACCACGACATGAATCGGGAGGAGGGCGTCGGGGTCCTCGTGGCCATCCCGGGGCAAGGGCTGGCCGACCTCTCTGGGTGACGGGTCAGCCGCGGGAGCCTTCGCGCCGCAATGAGGACCGGTCGGGTGACCGGTGTGCGGGCGCGCGAACGACGGTTCGACCGATGCCCACCACGCGACCTTCACGTTCGCGGGGCATGCGACGAGTCGCGGTGGCGGGCAAATCTCTGTGCAGTTGTGGATCGTGCGTTCCGGTCAGGCGACCAGCTCGGCCTCGATGGCGGTGCAGGTCAGCGCGTCGATCATGGCGTCCTGGACCAGGTTCGGGTCGCCCATCCGCCAGCCGCACACCTCGGGCTTGACCCGCCAGTGCACGACACCGTGCAGGTACGGGCTCGGCGGCAGCGAGATCCAGCTTCCGGTGCCGTGCAGCGTCGCCAGGTCGGCGAGCTCGGAGCGCAGCGCCGTGCCCGGCTCGACCAGGAACAGCCAGCGGCCGTCCGGAGTCGCGATGATCGGCGTCGGAACGCCGACGGCGCGCAGTGCCGCGGCGGCACCCCGGCCCAGGTCGGCGTCGACCTCGATCGCGTCGAGCACGACGCCGGTGGCGAGCAGCAGGTTGTACGGCTGGCCGGACCACCACTCGGCGACGTGATCAGCCGCGGAGCCGGCGCTGGTCTGCCAGTCGTCGTGGATGGGGCGCGGGCCATCGGATTCGGCGCCCTGCCGGCCCGTCCACTCGGACCCGGTCGGGAAGGTTCCCGGCATAACCGGCCACCCACGGGACGCCAGTCCGACCGCCTCAGCTCGCAGCTCGCAGCGGAAGGCGCTACGCCACCCGTCCGACCAATCGGTTTCCAACATGTCTCTCAGTGCCTCCTTGGACACTTGCCTTGGTGTTCTGCATCTCACTTTCGGTCATCTCCGAGCGATACGTAACTTGCAGTCGACAACCGGTAGCTGCCGCACGACGAACGCCTGCGCGGCGGTGAGGCGGGCCGAATTCGATCACCCGGTCGTCGTGCGGATCGGGTGTGCGGCCCTGGCACGCACCCTGACTCGATCACCGTCGTGCCCGCTCATCCTGGGTATCGGCACCGGATTCCGGAGCCGGGCCGGCACGCGCGCGGGCGTGTGCCGCGCCGAAACCGGCGAGCAGCGGAGGCGGCTCGGCGGTGACCTCGATTCGCGCGTCGCGGCCGTGCAACCTGCAGATTGTGAGCTGAGCGCGCATGTTGTCGGTCACCCAGCGCGCTCGTTCACAGGCCCGTGTCTCGCCCGTGCCGGCGTGCGCGGCGGCGGCCAGCGCGGCCAGGTCGGCCGCCGCGACGGCACGGTGGCGGGCCACCGCGGCACCGCCGACAGCGATCATCAACGCCAGCACGCCGACAATCGCGGCGATCGCCGCGGCGGTCCAGATCGTGGCGCTGCCACGGTCGGCCGTCGTGCCGGAACGGCCGCTCATCGCGCACCATCCCCCGCAGCGGTGACCCCGGGTTCGGCCACCGCGAACGCCTCGGCGCTCACCCGCACGCCGGGCAGCAAACCGGTGACCGGTTCGGCCGCGACGTGCACGCGGATGCGGTCGCCGTCCCAGCGAACGTCCAGGCTGGCTCCGCCCGGCGCGATCGCGTCGACCGCCTCCCGTGCCTTCTCGGCTTCGCCCCGAGCGACCAGTCGTGCCGCCTCGCGCGCCGCGTCGGTGCATCGAAGCTGGTCCGACACCGCCACGATCCCGGCGAGCGCCATGGCCAGCACGACGACGAACGCCGCGAGCGCCAGCGCCGCCTCGACCGTGACCGCACCCCGGTCGGCGGCACGACTGGCCGTGGGCATCAGAAGCTGACCGACAGCGCGCGCTCGACCAGATCGGTCAGCGCGCCGACCACCGAATCGCCGGAGACCACGGTGTACAGCAATGCTCCGAACGCGGCGGCGGCGATAGTCCCGATGGCGTACTCCGCCGTGGACATACCGTCGTCGGAGGGTGTTCCGACACGTCGTCGCCACGTGGTGATCGGGCGGACGAAACGCAGAGCCGGTGACATGGCTTGCTCCTTTCTCGCGCCAGTGCGGCGCTTTCGGGGTTCTCGATTTCCTGGACAGTCCACTGTGGACAGTCATCCGGGCATCACCAGCCGGGACGCGAGCCCGATGACGACCGGGACGATGCCGAGGCAGACGAAGGCGGGCAGGAAGCACAGGCCGAGCGGGCCGGTGATCAACACGCCGGCCCGCTGCGACCGCGCCTCGGCCGCCTCGGCTGACTCCGACCTGGCCTCTGTGGCCAGCGCGCCGGCCAGGCCGGCCAATGCCGAGCCGGATCGCGCGGTCCGGCGCGCACCGCGGGCGAGCGCCGCCGTCGGGTCGTGCGCGGCGGTCGGTGCCCACGCCGCCTCCGGGCCGGCGCCGAGGGCGAGCAGATCGGACGTGGCGCGCAGGACCGTGCCCGTCTCACCGGGAAGATCGGCCGCCACGGCGCGGATCGCCGTCGGCACCGGCAGCCCGGCGCGCAGGCAGGCGGCGAGCAGGTCCCAGATCGCCGCGAGCCCGAGCGGATCGCCGCGCGATGACCGGCGCCGCGCGTCGGCGCGCAGCAGACGGCCGGCCGCCCACCAGACCAGTGGTGCGGTGAGCACGGCGACCACGATCGCGCCGGCGACGGCGATCAGCAGAGTGCTCGCGGCCGCGGCCAGGACGGGCAGCGCCTGGACCGACGTCACAGCCGGGCCGGTTCGGCGGACACCCACCGTGTACCCGAGTGCGGCGGAGAGCCGCTCGCGCGCGATCACCGGCGCCGGGTCGATCAGCACGGCCACCGCGACGAGCAGGATCGAGGCCGACGTCATCCCAGTGGTCATCACCGCGCCACCTGCCCGGTGATGCGGGCGCTCCACAGCAACCCGGCGCAGGTCAGCACACCGCCAACGGCGACGAGCACCTGGCCGAAGCCGGTGGTGAACAGCACCGAGACCGGGTGCGCGCCCATCGCCTCGCCGAGCGCGAGGCCGAGCAGCGGGAGCGTGGCCAGGACGGTGGCGGTGGCCCTCGGCCCGGCCATCCGCGCCTGGGTCTGCCGGGCGAACCGGGCGCGCTGATCGACGTCACCGCGCACCGCGTCCAGCACGTCGGCCAGCGGGAGCCCGTGCCGGTCGGCCAGCCGCCACGCCGTGCCGAGCTGCCGCAGGCCCGGCGCCAGCGCGGGAACCTGATCACCGGCGGCGACCGCGCCGGCGACGTCTCCGCCGAGCCGGGCGGCGACGGCGAGCGACCGCATGGCGTCGGCCACCTCGGGTGGCGCGTCGTCGGCCGCCGCTTCGGCCGCGGCCGCCGGGTGCGCACCGATCCGCAGCTCACCTGTGAGCGTCCGCAACGCCCTGGCCAACCCCGCTGTGGCGGCCGCCGCACGGCGCAGGCGATCACGCTGACGCCACCGCCACCAGCACGCCGCGCCGACGGCACCTCCGCCGACGGCGACACCGGGCCCGGCAACCAGCCAGCCGGCCAGCGCCAGAACCACCGCCACCACGGGCGCACCCGGCCGAGGCAGGCGCACGCGCGCGGACCGCTCCTCGACGGCGACCAGCGCGCGCAGGCGGCCGGCCGCGCACCGAGGCGGGAGCACGAGCAGCGCCGCGCTCAGCAGCGCGGAGATCAACACGGCGCCGCACCCCGTTCCACGAGAAACGTGGACAGCACGGGCCGGCCGAAGCCCCAGTCGCCGCCCTGCCACGCGGGTGTCACGGTCACGCCGGCAGGAGTGCGCTCGAGTACGCCGATCTCCACCAGCCGCCGCGCGCCGTCTCGCTCGCGCCGCACGTGCAGCACCACCTGGACCGCGGCGGCGAGCTGGCTGTGCAGCGCGTCGCGGGTCAGGCCGCCGAGCGCGGCGAGCGCCTCGAGCCGGGCCGGCACCTCGGACGGCCCGTTGGCGTGCAGGGTGCCGGCTCCGCCGTCGTGGCCGGTGTTGAGCGCGGCGAGCAACTCACACACCTCCGCGCCGCGCACCTCGCCGACCACCAGGCGATCGGGCCGCATCCGCAGCGCCTCGCGCACGAGTTCGCGCACGGTGACCTCGCCGGAGCCCTCGACGTTCGGCGGGCGGGCGGTCAGCCGGACGAACTGCGGGTGCGACGGCCGAAGCTCGGCGGCATCTTCGACACACACGATCCGCTCGGTGGGGCGCACCTCGCCGAGCAGTGCGGACAGCAGCGTGGTCTTGCCCGAACCGGTGCCGCCGATCACCAGGAAGGCGAGCCGGGCGTCCACGATCGACCGCAGCAGGTCGGCGGTCGCCGAATCGAGGGTGCCGAGCCGGCACAGCGCGGGCAGATCGTGCGCGGCCGGCCGGAGCACGCGCAGCGACAGACAGGTGCCATCGGCGGCGACCGGCGGGAGCACGGCGTGCAGACGCACCAGCCCGCGCGGCCGGGTACCGGGCAGCCAGGCGTCCACGTACGGCTGGGCGTCGTCGAGGCGGCGACCGGCCGCGAGCGCCAGCCGCTGGGCGAGCCGCCGCACCGCCTCGTCGTCGCGGAACCGCACGTCGGTCTTGCGCAGGCCGCCGGCGCCGTCGATCCACACCTCGCGCGGACCGGTCACCAGCACGTCGGTGACACCGGGCTCGGCGAGCAGCGGATCGAGCGGGCCGGCGCCGACGAACTCCTGCCGCAGCAGGCTCAACGCCTCGGCCACCTCGGCGTGCCCGACCACTCCGCCGGCCGCCTCGCGGACGGCGTCGGCGACCAGCGCGGGCGTGATCTCCGCACCCGACGACGCGAGCCGGGCGCGCACCCGGTCGACCAGCGCGATGCTGCTGCGCAAGGGCCGCACCTCGTGCGGCGCCTCCTCGGGGAGACGAATCGGCTGGGTCATGCCGCACCCCGCAGTTCCGAGCCGGCCACCGCGTGGCGCCGTGCCACGACGGTGTCCAACTGCTCCAACGCGGTACGGGCCGCCGAGGACAGCGGGCCGCGCGGGCGCAGCCGCCCGCTCTCCAACGCGCGGTCGAGCCCTGGATCGGGCCGCATCGAGGTGAGCAACTCCAACCCGGTCGCCTGGGCCACCTCCTCGGGGCGCAGCCCTCCCGGCGCCGGCCCGCGCACCACCACGACGCCGGGCACACCGTGTGCGCGGACCCGGTCGGCCACTCGCCGGGCGGCCGCACACGCCCGTACCTCGGCGGGCACCACGAGCACGGCGAGATCGGCCCGCTCGAGCGCGGCGTCCGCACTGGCCGACGATTCGCGCGGCAGGTCGCACACCACGGTCTCGCCGGCGCGACGGCCGGCGTCCACGACGACCGCGACCGCCTCCGGCGACGGCCCCGGCCCGTCCCGGTCGCAGGACAGCACGGTGAGCCGCGCGTCCCGGTGCGACCGCGTCGGGAGCGCGGCGTGCAACGAGGACGCGGTGACCCGGCCCGCGCCGAGCCGCAGCTCCGGCCAGCGCAACCCGTCGTCCCGCTCGGCGCCGAGCACCAGGTCGAGCCCGCCGCCCGTCGAGTCGCAGTCGACGAGCAGGGCGCTGCGCCGCCGCCGGAGCGCGCCGAGTGCCACGGCGGCGGCGAACACCGACGCGCCGGCTCCACCTCGCCCGCCGAGTACGGCGAGCACCCGGCCGCCCTCGCGGGCCGGCTCCTCCACCGCGTCGGCGAACGCGCCGATCAGCCACGGCTCCTCTCCTGGCAACACGACCATTCGCTGCGCGCCGATCGCGACCGCCTGCTCCCACGCACGGGGTGGTGGCGGATCGGGGAAGAAGGCCGCCACCACCCCGGCGCGCCGGGGCAACCCGGCGTCCAGACACAGCTCGAGGGCCGCGTGGTCAAGCACGACCAGCGGAGCGTCGCCCCATCTGCGGCGCGCAGCCGCCGCGTCGGGCACGCGCTCCAACTCGCAGTCTGCCGCCGCCGCGAGGCGCAACAGCTCCTCGAGCAGCACCTCGTCGGTGACGAAGACCAGCGGGCGAATGTCGTTCACCTGAACCCCCGTGCCGTGTCCGATCAATCGCGACGAACGAATGCCGTCGCGAGATCCACGGTCGCCCCATCCCGGCCACCGAACAACGCCCAGTGATCAACATGTGGATAACCCGGACCATGTGGATAACTCCGAGCCGCGCGGACGGCGGCGGCTTTGCCCGGCCACCCACGAAAGCCACGCCAAGGTCGACCCAGAAAGTCGAGGGCGACCGCCGCCACGCCGAAGGCGTCTCTTGGCGACCACTCACACAGCTCGCAGCCCACCAACACCGGCCAGCGACCACCCCCGCAAAACAACTACAGGCCGCTTCGGCGGAGCCGAACCGGCGGCGGCTTTGCCCTCGATATAGATACAGAGCGACCCCCGCCAGGGGGGAGGGACGGGGGTCGCCAGGTTCAGTCCCGGGGGGTCGGACTGAACCGCTCAGGCGAAAACGCCGAGCAGCTCCACTGTAACTCCTCGATCCGCCGAAACCGTCCCGGACGTGGCCAAACCTTCCGAACGCCATCGACGCCCGTCGCCAAATGGGTGAAAGGCTTGGGCTGAACCGCTCCTATGCTGACGGCACAGCGGGCGGTGCGAGGAGGCAGCGTGATCGAGTCCGGCAATGGCGCCACGACCCGGGTGGCCGCGTTCTTCGACCTCGACAAGACGGTCATCGCCAAGTCGAGCACGCTCGCGTTCAGCCGGCCGTTCTTCGAGGGCGGGCTGATCAACCGGCGGGCGGCGTTGAAGAGCGCCTACGCGCAGTTCGTGTTCAAGGCCTCCGGCGCGGACGCCGACCAGGTGGAGCGGATGCGCGAGCACCTGACCGCGCTGTGCACCGGCTGGGACGTCGAGCAGGTGCGCTCGATCGTCGAGGAGACGCTGCACGACATCGTCGACCCGCTGGTGTACGCCGAGGCCACCGAGCTTGTCGCGGAACACAAGGAGAAGGGCCACGACGTCGTGGTGGTGTCCGCGTCCGGCGAGGAGGTGGTCGCGCCGATCGCCGCGATGATCGGCGCCGACCTCGGCATCGGCACCCGGATGGTGGCCGAGCGGGGCAAGTACACCGGCGAGATCGACTTCTACTGCTACGGCGAGAACAAGGCCACGGCGATCAAGCAGCTCGCCGCCGAGCGGCACTACGACTTGGCCGACTGTCACGCCTACACCGACTCGATCACCGATCTGCCGATGCTGCAGGCGGTCGGCCACCCGACCGCGGTGAACCCGGACCGGGGGCTGCGCAAGCTTGCCGGCGAGCACGGCTGGCCGGTGTTGACGTTCAGCAAGCCGGTGTCCCTGCGGGCCAGGTTCCCGACTCCGTCCGGCACGGCGGTGGCCGTGACCGCGCTCGGTCTCGGGGCGGTGACGGCGGCCGGAGCCACTTGGTACGGACTGCGCCGGCGCCGCCGTCGATGACCCAGGGTCTCCACTCGCCGCTTGTCCGGGAAGCCTTACCCACGGTCGGCGGTACCACCGCGCGCACCAGCGGAGATAACGCCTGATCACGACTACCACGCGTGTCTGTCCACGACTTAACGACTCTGTACCGGTGCACCCGATTGTGCCCTTGAGGTGACCTCCATCACGGACTACAAAGGGAGGTGCGGACTTCTGATTGGCCAGGGGCGAAGCGGAAGAGAAGCGTCGTCCACCCCGACAGAGCTCCGTGCGCGAACACCGGGCACCCACGCGCAGCACGCCGCGGGAGGCTTGTCGTCTAGGGACTGCGTACCGGGACGCCGGACGCCGAGGCCAGGTAGGTACGACATTAGTTGCACGCTTGGTAACCCGAGTTGTTCGCGCTGGCTGGCGGCGCCCATCGGCTTAGGCCTGTGGGCGCCGCCAGCGATTTCTAGGCCTTCTGGGCTATTCGGCCTCCGAAACACGCGGATCGCGTTGACCGACGTATGTGTCGTGGGTAACTTACGCGTGCCGTTCTCTACTGGTGGGAAGATTTCGGCGAGTGCATCGTCCGCTGGTCGACCCCGGAGGCCGTGGTGACCCTTTCACGCACCTATGTCAGACGCTCGCTGATCTCCGCGGTGGCCGCCTCAGGCGTGGTCGCCGCCGGATGCTCGGGCACCCCCGCCTCGGCGCCGGCGCAGCGGCAACCCGTGCACGCCGCCGCCGTCCAGGCCGACGGGGACGGCCTGTCCGCCGAGCAGGATGCCGCCGTGAACTCATGGGTGCGCGCGACGCTGCGCCGAATGAATCTGGAGCAGAAGGTCGGCCAGCTGTTCGTGCCGACCATCTGGGGCAAGGGCGCGAACGAGGCGCACCCGATGAACAAGGAGCGCTACGGCGTCGACACGCCGGCCCAGGTGATCCAGCGCTACCAGGTCGGCGGCGCGATCTACTTCAACAACACGGGCACGGACAACATCGACAACCCCAAGCAGCTCGCCGAGTTCTCCAACGGGCTGCAGAAGGCCGCGCTCGACTCCGCCCCGCACGTGCCACTGGTCGTAGCGATCGACCAGGAGGGCGGCCGGGTGACCCGGATGGAGTCGCCGGCCACCGAGTTCCCGGACGCGATGGCGATCGGCGCGGGCCGGGACGCGGAGAACGCGAAGAAGGCCGCCACGATCATGGGCCACGAGCTGCGCGCGGTCGGCGTGAACCAGAACTTCGCGCCGGTCGGTGACGTGAACTCGAACTTCCTGAACCCGGTGATCGGGCCGCGGTCCTTCTCCGGCAAGCCGGATCTGGCCGCGCAGATGGTGGCCGCACAGGTCGGCGGCTACCAGGACTCCGGCAAGCCGACCGACACGGTTTCCTCGTCGGTGAAGCACTTCCCGGGTCACGGCGACGCCTCCCAGGACAGCCACCACGTGCTGCCGGTGATCGACCGGCCGGCCGACCAGTGGCGGGCCATCGACCTGCCGCCGTTCAAGGCGGCGGTGGACGCGGGCATCGACTCGGTGATGACCGCGCACATCCGGGTGCCGAGCCTGGACCCGTCGGTGTATCCGGCGACCATGTCCAAGCCGATCCTGACCGGTCTGCTGCGCGACGAGTTGAAGTTCGACGGCGTGGTCGTGACCGACTCGCTGTCCATGGGCGCGGTCCAGGAGAACTTCCCCGACGCCGAGGTGCCCGTGCTGGCGATCCTCGCCGGGGCCGACCAGATGCTCATGCCGCCGAACCTGGACGTGGCGAAAACCGCTGTGCTGCAAGCGATCCAGAGCGGCAGGCTGACCGAGCAGCGGATCGACGAGAGCGTCACCCGGATCTTGAAGTTGAAGGCGAAGCGCGGGATCAACAAGCGCCCGTTCGTCGACGTGAACCAGGTCGACAAGGTGGTCGGCACGCCGGACAACCTCAAGTCCGCGCAGGCGATCACCGACCGCGGCGTGACCGCGATCCGCAACGAGGGCGGCGTGCTGCCGGCCAAGGACGCGCAGAAGATCACCGTCACCGGGTGGGGCGACACCACGACGGCGGAGGTGGCCAAGCGGATCACCGCGCACGGCCGCACCGCGAGCGCGCTGCCGACCGGCACGGACCCGACCGACGAGCAGATCGCGCGGGCGGTGGCCGCGGCCAAGGAATCCGACCTGACCGTGGTGCTGACCAACGACCTGAACGCCAAGCCGCGCCAGCGTGTGCTGGTCGATCAGTTGCTGGCCACTGGGAAGAAGGTGGTCGCGGTCGCGGCGGTCGGCCCGTACGACGCCGGATTCACCGCGGCGCCGGCGTGGCTGGCCACCTACGGCTACCGGCCGGTGGTGCTGGAGACGTTGACCAAGGTGCTGCTGGGTGAGGTGTCACCGCAGGGCAAGCTGCCGGTGGACATCCCGGACGCCGGTCAGCCCGGCACCGTGAAGTACCCGTTCGACCACGGTTTGAGCTGGTAACCCGATGCCTTTGCGACGACGCTCTTTCCTGGCCGCGTCGGCACTGGCGGCACCCCTGGTCACCGCGGGAGCGGCCGCACCGGCGCTCGCCGGCCAGCCAGCGCCGCAGGGCAGGCGGGTGACTCCCGGCGCTGATTCCCTTGCCGCACAAGGATGGCGGTCACTCGCGGGCCGCAAGGTCGGTGTGCTGTCCAACCCGACCGGCTTGCTCATGGACGGCACGCACATCGTGGACTCGATGGTGGCCGCCGGGGTGCGCCCGGTGGCGGCGTTCGGGCCGGAGCACGGCTTCCGCGGCACCGGTCAGGCCGGCGGCTCGGAGGGCGACTACATCGACCCGCGCACCGGTGTCCCGGTGTACGACGCGTACGGCGTGACGGCGGCCAAGCTCGCCGGCATGTACCGCAAGGCGGGCGTGGACACGGTGGTGTTCGACATCGCCGATGTGGGCGCGCGCTTCTACACCTACATCTGGAGCCTGTACCGGGCGATGCAGGCGGCCGTCATGGTCGGCGCCTCGTTCGTGGTGCTGGATCGGCCGAATCCCGTTGGCGGACAAGCGTTCGGGCCGACACTGGATCCGGCGTTCGCCTCCGGCGTGGGGCTCAAGCCGATCGTGCAGCAGCACGGCATGACCATCGGCGAGCTGGCCCGGTTCTACAACGGCGAGTTCCTGCCGAGCGACGGCGGCGTGGTGTCGACGTTGGACATCACGCAGCTGACCGGATGGAAGCGGCGCGAACTGTTCGGCGAGACGGGCCTGCCGTGGGCGCCGCCGAGCCCGAACATGCCGACGGCCGACACGGCGATCCTCTACCCGGGCACCTGCCTGTTCGAGGGGCTGCGGCTGTCCGAGGGGCGCGGCACGACCCGCCCGTTCGAGATCGTCGGCGCGCCCGGCATGGACTGGCACTGGGAGGAGGCGCTCAACGCGCTGCGCCTGCCCGGCGTCCAGTTCCGCGAGGCGTACTTCGTGCCGACGTTCGGCAAGTTCGTGAACGAGACCTGCGGCGGCGTGCACGCGCACATCACCGACCGGTACGCCGTCGACCCGATCCGCACCGCGATCGCCATGATCGTGACCGCTCGTCAGGCGCACCCACAGCAGTTCGGCTGGCGGCAGGACAACTTCATCGACAAGCTCTACGGCTCCGATCGCCTGCGCCGGATGGTGGACGCGGGTGCCGGGGTCGACGAGATCGTGGGGTCCTGGCAGGGCGAGCAGGACACGTTCCGACGTCAGCGGGAGCAGTACCTGATCTACCGGTGAGGTGCCGATGCGCAAGGTTAGAGCCACCCTGGTAGCCATGGCGATCGTCGCCTTGATCCCGGCATCGGCCGGCGGGCAGGACGTACCCGGCCCGACCGGCAAGTTCGACCGTCCGCGCGAGGGCTTCGCGGCGGCGAACACGCTGCTGCGCGACGGCCCGCCGGAGCAGGTGGGGCTTGACCCGGCGCCGATCCGCGCCGCGGACGGCAAGATCGCGAAGTGGACGACGGTGGACCCGGCGACCGGTCACCCGCTGTTCGCCGGCGCGGTGTCACTGCTGGCACACGACGGCGTGATCGTGCACCGGTCGCAGCACGGCCAGGCGCTGCGCTACGCGGACGCGAACGGCACCGAGCTGCCTGCCGGTCAGCAGGTGCCGATGCGGCCGGACACGATCTTCGACATGGCGTCGATCAGTAAGCTGTTCACCTCGATCACCGTGATGCAGCTGATCGAACAGGGCAAGGTCGACGTGGACGCCCCGGTGGCGAAGTACCTGCCCGAGTTCGGCGTGAACGGCAAGGAAGCGATCACCGTCAAGCAGCTGCTGACGCACGTGTCCGGCTTGGAGCCGTTCCTGCCGCTGTGGCGGGACTGGCCGGACGTGCCGTCGCGGATCAAGGCGGTGATGGACGTCGCGCCGAAGAGCGTGCCCGGCACCACCTACGTGTACTCCGACCTGAACCTGATCACCCTCGGCGTGCTCGTCGAGCGGATCACCGGGTCCACTTTGGACACCGCGGTGCGCACGAAGATCACCGAGCCGCTCGGCATGCGGGACACCGGGTACAACCCGCCGCCGTCCAAGCTGGACAGGATCGCGGCCACGGAGTTCCAGTCGAACCCGCCGCGCGGAATGGTCCGCGGGTCGGTGCACGACGAGAACGCGTGGTCGCTGGGCGGGGTGGCCGGGCACGCCGGCGTCTTCTCCACCGCGCGCGACATGGCGACACTGGCGCAAACGATACTGAACGGCGGATCCTATGCGGGACAACGGATCCTGGGCCAGGACGCGGTCACCGCGATGCTCACGAACCACAACCAGAACTTCCCGGACAACTCGCACGGGCTGGGCTTCGAGCTGGACCAGCGGTGGTACATGGGCGGCCTGGCCGGGCCGCGCACGGCGGGCCACACCGGGTTCACCGGGACCAGTCTGGTGATCGACCCGGCGTCGCGTTCGTTCGCTATCCTGCTCACCAACCGGGTGCATCCGACCCGTGGCTGGGGCTCGATCAACCTGGCGCGCGAGACGATCGCGACCGGGCTCGCCAACGCGTTATCGGTCACCCCGAAGCGCGGCTACAACGCGCACTACACCGGTATCGGCGACCAGAGCACGGCGACGCTGGACACCGTGGCGCTGACTCCGAGGGGCGGGCCGGTCGGCGTGCGGTTCCAGGCCTTCGTGGATACCGAGAACACCGATCAGCTCGTGCTCGAGTCCAGTGTGGACGGTGTGACGTTCACACCGGTTCCGGTGCGGGCGAGTGGGCCGGGTGCCCCCGACGGCGACGTACCAGCGCTCGCGGGCGCCGGACACCGCCGTTGGTGGTCTGTTTCCGCCGAAGTTGCCGAGGCGTTACCCGAAGGGACGTCGATCACGTTCCGCTGGCGCTTCACTACGGACCGCCGCTATACCGGACGCGGTGTGTACGTCGATGGGATCAAGGTCACCGACGGTAGTGGAACGCTCCTTGATGGTGAGAAAGAACCCGTCTTGTTACGTCCTCGAGGCTGGGAAACGCGAACTCGATAGCAACTTGCAGCTAACGATATCCTTGTCACCTGCGATTTCGTAGGCAACCCGTCGGCGGTGGACGGGCTGGCCGAGCATGGAGTGGGGTCGTGCACATGAGCACAGAAACGTGGCGCTTGTCTGCCACCAGCACTGTTAGTAAGTTTCCCACGTGAGCACACCTGAAATCGTCGCCGAGCACGCGGAGACCAGCCCCCTGGTCCGCATCCGCTCGCTGCTGCCCGGGTTGGCACGGGCCGAGCAGCGAGTCGCCAAGGTAGTGCTCGAGAATCCGTCCACGGTCGCCCGGCGCAGCATCACCGAGGTGGCGGAAGCCGCTGGTACCTCAGAGACCACGGTGACCAGGTTCTGCAAGGCGATCGGCGTCGGCGGCTACCCCGAGCTGCGCATCGCGCTCGCGGCCGACACCGCCCGATCGTCCGTGCGCGCCGAGCGTGACCTCGGCGGCGAGATCGGCCCGGACGACGAACTGCACACGGTCGTCAGCAAGGTCACCTTCGCCGACGCGCGCGCCGTCGAGGAGACCGCCGAGCAGCTCGACACCGAGGTGCTGCAGCGCGTCGTCGAGGCGGTGGCCTTGGCCGGCCGGGTCGACGTGTACGGCGTCGGCGCGAGCGCGTTCGTGGCCGCCGACCTCCAGCAGAAGCTGCACCGCATCGGGCGGGTCTGCTTCGCCTGGAACGACACGCACATCATGCTCACCTCGGCCGCCGTACTCGGGAAGGGCGACGTGGCCGTGGGCATCTCGCACACCGGCGCCACCACCGACACGGTGGAGGCACTGCGGGTGGCGCGGCGGCACGGCGCGACCACGGTCGCGCTGACCAACTTCCCGCGCTCGCCGATCAGCGAGGTGGCCGACCACGTGATCACCACGGCCGCGCGCGAGACGACGTTCCGCTCCGGCGCGATGGCCAGCAGGATCGCCCAGCTCACGGTGATCGACTGCCTGTTCATCGGCGTCGCGCAGCGGCACCTGGACAGCTCCATGACCGCGTTGGAGTCGACCCGTGACGCGGTGGGTACCCATCGACTGGAGACGCGGCCGGACGGCCGGCGTCGGATTCGGGAGAACGGCAAGTGATCGCGGGCCGCGAACCGGAGGTGACCGAATGACCGTGCCACGCCAAGCCGTGCACGTCGATTCCCCGACCGAGCTTCGCAACCCGCGCACCACGGACATCGACCAGCTGAGCACGCTGGCGTTGCTGCGCACGATCAACGCGGAGGACCGTCGCGTGCCGGAGGCGGTGGCCGCGACACTGCCAAGGCTGGCCGTCGCGGTCGACCTCGCGGTCGAGGCGCTGCGCAGGGGCAACCGCGTGCACTACGTGGGCGCCGGCACGTCCGGCCGGCTGGCCACGGTGGACGCCGCCGAGCTGCCGCCCACGTACAACGTGCCGCCGGACTGGTTCGTCGCGCACCACGCGGGCGGCTCGGGCGCGCTGCGAGACGCGTCCGAGGCGGCCGAGGACGACGACGACGCGGGTGCCGAGGAGCTGACGCGCGACGGTAAGTCGGGCGACTTCGTGCTCGGCCTGACCGCGTCCGGCCGCACGCCGTACGTGCTCGGCGCTTTGCAGGCGGCGCACCGGATCGGCGCGCGCACCGCGCTGATGTGCGGCAATCCGGACGCGGCACCCGGCGACTTCGTCGACGTGATCATCGCGGTGGACACCGGCCCCGAGGTGATCGCCGGCTCCACTCGGATGAAGGCCGGCACCGCGCAGAAGGTCGTACTGACCGCGTTCTCCACCGCCGTGATGGTGAAGATGGGGCGCACGTACTCGAACCTGATGGTGAGTGTGCGGGCGACCAACGCGAAGCTGCGCGGCCGCACGCTGCGCATCCTGCGCGACGCGACCGGGCTGAGCATGGCGGAGTGCGAGGAGGCGTTGGCCGCGGCCAACGGTGACCTCAAGGTCGCACTCGTGCACCTGTTGTCCGGTGTGGAGGCCGGCCGCGCGGCACGGGCGCTGGATGACGCCGATGGCAAGGTCCGCGAGGCGTTGGATCTGTTGAGCGCACCCGCGTTCTAACCCTGGCGTTGTGACCAATTCCCCAGCAGAATGGGGATATGGTTAAGACCCCACCGTTTCGTGCGCTGACGCTCGCCTGTGTGATCGTCGCGAACGCGATCACCGCCGTGCCCATCGCCTCGGCCGACGACACACCGCCGGTCGTGGTGTTCGACGGCGACATGGGTTACGACGACGTCGCCGCGCTCGCGTATCTCGTGCAGGAGGACCGGCTCGGCCGGATCGACCTGCGTGCGGTGACGGTGGTGAACAACGGACTCGGCTACCCGGGCAGGGCGATCCGCAACGCGCGCTGCCTGCTGGAGCGGCTCGGCGCGCGGGACGTGGAGGTGGCCGACGGCGCGAACACCGCGCCGAACGCCTTTCCCGCCGAACTGCGCGACCTGGCCGATCGTGTGGTGAGCAGCGTGACGCCGGGGTGCACGGCCACCGAGGAACAGTCCGAGACGCCGGCCCACGAGGTGATCAGGCGGACCGTGTCCGATCACCCGGCGGCGCGGGTGATCGCGACCGGACCGTTGACCAACGTCGCCCGAGCGGGCAACGTGCGGCACGTGATCGCGATGGGCGGCGCGATCCATGTGCCGGGCGGCTTGTGCTGCGGCGCGCCGCCGGGGTTCGACAACACCCAGGAGTTCAACCTCTGGGTCGATCCCGTCGCGGCGCGCTCGGTCGTGGCGACCACGCCGAAGCTGCGGCTCGTTCCCTTGGACGCCACCAACCACGCGCCGGTCACGCGCGAGTTCATCGACCGGCTCGGCGAAGATCACGACACGACGGCGGCCGACCTGGTGCTCGAACTGATCAGCCATCCGGAGCTCAAGGGTCTCGTGGACGACGGCGAGTTGTTCTGGTGGGACGCGATCACAGCCGCGGCCGCGGTGCACGACGACCTGGTGCGGTTCCGGCCGGGCAGGCTGGACGTGATCACGTCCGGGCCGTCGACCGGGCGGGCGGTGCTCACCAGGGACGGCAACCGCGCCCGCTACGGCGCCGCCGGGGACGGGCCGGCCTTCGAGCGGCGATTCCTCGACTCGCTGAACGGGCGGCGCTGACCACCCTGAGACCGAACCGGGGTCTTCCCTGATCTCCTCCGGCATCCCGATCAATACGGTCGAGCTGTCGACTAGGAGGATTTCCATGGGACACAAGGGTTTCCGGTGGCGTTTGGCGCTGACCGGGGCACTCACCGCGACGGTCGCGGCCGCCGCGCCCGCGGTGGCAGCCGAACCGTCCACAGTGGACGGTCACGGTCTGTCCGCGTTGATCAGGACGACCGAGTACGGCCTGCCGCACATCGTGGCGCGCGACTACGCCGGCGCCGGGTTCGGCCAGGGTTACGTGGCCGCGCGGGACCACCAGTGCGTGATCGGCGAGGGCATGGTGTCACTGGCGGGTGAACGCTCGCGCTACTTCGGCCCTGAGGGGTCGCCCACGAACACCCTCGTCCGGGCGCGCACCAACCTGTCGAGTGACGCGTACTTCCGCGCGCTGGAGGACAATGTGCGGCGGCTGGTCGACGCGCCGGCGCCGCTCGGTCCGCAGCAGGGCGTGCGCGACATGGTGCGCGGATATGCGTTGGGGTACAACAAGTTCCTCGGCGAACGGCAGCACACCAGCTGTGACGGCGCGCCGTGGCTGCGGCCGATGACCGAGCTGGACGTGTACCGCCGCGCCTACGCGTGGGGCCTGGCGTTCGGCTGGTCGAGCACGCCGGACCAGTTCGCCAGCGGCCCCGGCGCCGCCGGATCCGCGCCGGCCGACCGTCCGATGTCCGGCCCGGGCAGCAACTCGATCGCGTTCGGCCGGAACGCCACGGCCAACGGGCGCGGCATCTCGATCGGCAACCCGCATCTGCCGTGGGTCGGCGACTACCTGTGGCACCAGACGCACGTGACGATCCCCGGGCGGCTGAACGTGGCCGGCGCCGGTTTCGTCGGCATGCCCACGATCGCCTTGGGGCACAACGAAACCATGGCGTGGAGCGGCACGATGGTGGACGCCGTGCGACCGTTCACGCTGTTCGAGCTGACGCTGGTACCAGGATCGCCGACGACCTATCTGGTCGACGGACGGCCCGAGCCGATGCGGCGCCGCGACATCGGCGTCGACGTGCGGCGGCCGGACGAGAACGTCGGGCGCGAGACCCGCACCCAGTGGTGGACGCGGTACGGCCCGGTGGTGACCGGCGCGCACGGCATCGACACACCGTGGACGGCCGAACGCGCGTTCGCCATGGCCGACCCGAACGCCGGCAACCTGCGCCTGCTGAACTCGCTGTTCGAGATCGGCCACGCGCGGGACGCGCGGCAGGTGCACGACGCCATCCGCCGTACCCAGGGCTTGTCGCTGTTCAACCTGCTGGCGACCGACTCGCACGGTGCGACGTTGTACTCCGGCGCGACCGTGGTGCCGAATGTGCCCGACGCGCACGCGGCACGGTGCAACACCGCGCTCGGGCAGGAGACGTTCGCGGCCGACGGGATCGCCGTGCTGGACGGGTCGCGGACCGGCTGCGCGTGGCGCACCGACGCGGACGCGATCCAGCCGGGCACGTTCGGGCCGGCGAACCTGCCGATTCTGGAGCGCTCGGACTATGTCGCGAACTCCAACGAGAGCTACTGGCTGACCAACGCCTCGGCGCCGATGCCGAAGCACGCGCGGATACTCGGCACGGCCGAGGAGACGCGCAACGTGCGCACCCGGGACACGCTGGTGGAGATCCGCGATCAGCTCGCCAAGGAGCCGTTCACCGGTGACGGCGCGCGGAACCTGTTGCTGTCCAACCGGTCGCACGCCGCCGAGCTGACAATACCCGGTCTGCTGCGCCTGTGCCCGTCGCTCGGCGAAGATCTGCGGGAGGCCTGCGACGCGCTCGCCCGCTGGGATCTCAAGTCCAATGTGGACAGTCGGGGTACCGTGCTGTTCAACCGATTCTGGACGAAGGTGGACGTGCTGCCGGAGGCTCAGCTGTGGCGGAACCCTTACCTGCCAAGCGATCCGGTGAACACGCCGAACACGCTCGACATCACCAACCCGGCGATCGCCACGGCGTTCGCCGACGCGGTGAAAGAACTTCGGGCGGCGAACATCCGGCCGGACGCGCCGCTCGGCGAGCACCTGGCGACCGAGCGGGGTGGGCGACGGTTCCCGCTGGCCGGTGCGCCGGGCGAGACCGGCACGTTCAACGTGATCAACGCGCGGTGGGACCCGGCTCGCGGGTACGTCGGCGTCGGGGAGCCGGGCGCGAACGGCTCCAGCTACCTGCACGTGATCTCGTTCGGGGAGTCGCGATGCCCCGACGCGCGCACGCTGACCGTCTACTCGCAGTCCTCGGACCCGCTGTCACCGCACCACGCTGATCAGACGGACCTGTTGGCCCGCAAGGAGATGGTGCGCACCCGCTTCTGCGAGCGGGACATCATGACCGCACCCGACCTCCGCATCGAACACATCCACGGCTGATTCGCGAGTCCCGCGCCCTGCACCGGTGAGTCCCGCGCTCAGGCAGGTGCAGGGCGCGGGACTCACCGTGCCTGAGCGCGGAACTCGCGCCTTATCACGCGCCGTACAACTCGTCTGCCAGCCGTTCGATGAGGGCCACCGACGCCGCCGGATCCAGGGCCTCGGACCGAAGATGGTCGAAGACCGAGAGTGCCTCCCGGGCCTCGTCCTCGTCTTCGTGGAGCCGCGCACCATTGACGTAGGGCGCGTAGAGCATCACCGGATCATTGGGGTCTGGGAAGGACAACAGAGCGAAGGGCGCGCGCATCCCGCCGTGACCACCCAGCGACCGGGGCAGCACTTGAAGCGTCACCGACGGCAGGTCGGCCGCCGACGCCACCTTCTCCAGTTGCGCGCGCATCACCTCCGTGCCGCCAACTGGTACGTGGAACGCGCTCTCGTCCACGATCGCCACCAACTCCAGTGGGCGTTGATCGTCGGAGAGTCGCCTCTGGCGAATCATGCGAACCTTGACCTCGTTGTCACGCTGCGCCGCCGATCGCACCATCAAACTCTTCCGGAACAGTGCCCGTG
Source organism: Herbihabitans rhizosphaerae (assembly GCF_004216555.1). Classification (GTDB taxonomy): domain Bacteria; phylum Actinomycetota; class Actinomycetes; order Mycobacteriales; family Pseudonocardiaceae; genus Herbihabitans; species Herbihabitans rhizosphaerae. The sequence goes on from NZ_SGWQ01000003.1 coordinate 606,450, forward strand.
CATACGCCTCGGTCTGAAGCAGGCCGGGAAGGTGCATCAAGGTCAGCTCACGAACCAGATTGGCCTCGGTTTCGACATCGACATAACCCAGGCCCATGGGGACGAACGCCTCTGTCCACACGGGTACTCGCGCTTGCCTGACCTGGTCGAGCAACCCGTCCACAAAGTGGTCGTAGTAGTCCATCATCGACTTGACCACGTGAATGTTGGGCTTCACCTCGCCCGCCTCCAGCCGCTGGAGCGCGCTGGTGCTCATGTCCAACACCTTGGCCGCGTCCTTGATCTTCTTGCCGGCGCCCTCGCGCATCTGGCGCAGTTGCCTGCCCAGCTTGCGTCGCAGGAACGGACGTGCATCCCGCGCCATTGCCACACCCTTTCGATCACCAGTCGTAGTGACATGATCGCAAGCGGGTACCCCGCGTGCGGGTTACCCGCTCCCGGGCGCGGCTCATCGCCTTCGGGTGAACCCGCGAACCCGTATGGATGCTTGTCAGGGACACCAATCCTTCTGTCCACAATGGAGCGTCTATATGCCAGCGGTGCCAAGGGTTGCCGCGCCGAGGGGGTTCGCGTGCCGGTGGTGCGTGACGGGCGTGAAACCGAACAGCTTGTTCTGCACGTCGCTGTTCGACATCACCGACGACCACCAGCAGCTGACCATCCACCTCGCCGCCATCGACACCTACTCGATCACGCTCGACCTGGACTCCGTCCGAAAACTGCACCAGGCCGTCGAGGACCGCGTCGAGCGGACCATCACCGGCACGCATCCGTTGCACGGCAAGCAAAAGATCCGCCTGACCCGGTGCTTCGAGGGGATGGAACTCTCCGCGACGGCGTCCCAGCGCCCGGCGATCCACATCCGGTACGCGCGCGAACGCCAGACCGTGCTCGTGGACACGATGGCCGAGATCGTGCGCGTGATGGTGAGTGAGCACTCACCCGGTGGTGGGTGAGTACTTACTCACCTGGGACGGCGGCATCGGCGATCGAGGTGGCCTCGCGGCAGCCCGCCTCGATCGCCTCGCAGCAGAACAGCAGCCATTCGCGCACGCCGTCGCGGTCGCCGGTGCCGAAAGCCCGCACGGTGGCGTGGTACCGGTCGGCGTTGCGCAGGCAGAACACCTCGGGCACGGCCAGCCCCTTGGGATCCAGCCCCGTGCCGATCAGCGTCATCCGAGCCGCCGCGCGTGCCACCACACCACCCGCGTTCTCGAACGGCGCCAGGGACAACAGTTCCCCGTGCACCACCGCGGCCAGTACCGGCCCAGGAGCCTCCGTGCCACCGGCGATCAGGCTCGCCAGCACGCTCAGCCGCCCGGACACCCCACGCTCGGTGCGTGGCCGGCCGAGCGTCTGCGCCTGCTCGTGCGGCACCAGATCAGCCGCGGCCAACACGTGCAACCGGGCCAGCGCCTGCAACGGCGCACGTTGCCAGGTGGACAACATCGGCCCGATCGCCTCGGCCACCCGCAGCGCACCGGCCAGCACCGGATCGCTGACCTCGCCCTCGATCGGGATGTCAGTCGCACCGCCGTCCAGCGCCGCGGACGCGCGCGCCGCGCGCACGGACGCCTCCGCGGCGGTCGCCGGCCAGCCGCGCCGGTTGGTCGGATGCGCGTGCACGGCGTCCACCGCGTCTCTCGCCGCGCGCACCGCGTCGTCTACATCGGACAGTTCGAGTAGCGGCCGCAACGGATCGGTCACGGCGGCAGGCTACCGGACGGGTGTCACACTCCCGTGATCTTCGTGATCCAAGGGCGGTTCACGGCCACACTCGAATACTGATCGCGCTTGTCGTCGCCGGTGGACAGCACGCCGACCTGCACCCCGCCCGAGATCATCGGACCGCCGGAATCACAGCTGCGCGCGTAGCCGGTGACGCCGACGACGCACACCGACGAGCCGCCGTACGCGTCGAGACAGTCGCCGCCGACCTTCTCCACCCGCACGGTGGCCTTCTTCAGCACATCGGACGGCTTGGTGTTCGGTCCGGTGAGGCCCCAGCCGTAAATGGTGTCCTCGGAACCGATCGCCGGATCGGAATCGGCGAGCTTCACGTAACTCGCGTCGATCTTTCGGTCCAGATGCAGCAATGCGATATCGGCCTTGTCCGGAACCTCGGTGCGGTCGACCTTCGCGGCCTGTCCCTCACCCTGTTTCAGACCACCGATCCACACCGACAGCGCGGTCCCGTCGTCAGGCAGGCAGTGCTTCGCGGTGAGCACCCACTCGGCCGACACGATCGACCCTGAGCACTGCAAACCCCGTGACTCCCATACGATCTGCGCGTTCCACGGGGCACCCTCCTTGACGATCTCGCCGCCCTCGATCGCACCGGCGGACGGCGCGCTGACCAGAACGGCGGACACCGCGATCGCCGCGACGGCACAAGTCCTTCGAATGGCCATCAGGCCTCCTCGAACACCCAATGAGAACACGCCGGAATGCCGTGAACATTAAGCAGCGCCGTCCGGGACAGGTACCGACCAAAGTACGGTCGAGCCATGGACGCGAGATGGGACCAGAGCCCCACCCTGACCGGCACCCACGTGCGACTCGAACCGCTGACGATCGCGCACGCGCCCGGTCTGCACGAGGCCGGCAAGGACCCGGACATCTGGACCTGGCTCTCCGGGTGGCAGCCGGCCGACCTCGCCGCGACCGAGCGCATGATCGCCGGCGCGCTGGCCACGCCGGGCCGGCTCGCCATGGCGCAGCTCGACGCCAGGACCGGCGAGGTCGCCGGCACCACGTCGTACCACGACGTCGATGCCAAGCACCGGTCGCTCTGCATCGGATCCACCTGGATCGGCGCGCCATGGCAGCGCACCGCGTTGAACACCGAGGCGAAACTCCTGTTGCTGCGCAACGCTTTCGAAGCACTCGGCGCGAACCGGGTCGCCTGGCACACCGACATTCGCAACGAGCGCTCGCAGCGCGCGATCGAACGGTTGGGCGCCCGCCGCGAGGGCGTGCTGCGCGCTCACAAGATCCGCAAGGACGGCACGCCGCGCGACACCGTCGTGTACTCCCTCATCGCACCCGAATGGCCGAACGCGCGCGAGCGACTGTCGGCCCGTCCGCACCGCGACTGAGCGGGAATTACGGCGATCGGGTAATACTCAGAGTAGAGCGCCACACCAGGGCTCCCGTCCCCACCGCAACCCTGTTCGGGCATGCCACAGGCCACTAACGTGGCCCCCGTGGCGGTGGGAGGGTGCCGCACCGCCCACAGTCACGATCAGGAGGCCGTTGGAAATGACAGAGCAGTCCGGCCAGAGCAAGGCCCTGGACAACCTGCTGCGGGAGAACCGGGCGTTCCCGCCGAGCGACGAGTTCGCCGCGCAGGCCAACGCCACCGCGCCGATGTTCGACGAGGCGAACGCCGACCGCGAGGCATTCTGGGCCAAGCAGGCCGAGCGGCTGCACTGGGACACCAAGTGGACCCAGGTGCTCGACTGGTCCGGCGCGCCGTTCGCGAAATGGTTCGTCGGCGGCAAGCTGAACGTGGCCTACAACTGCGTCGACCGGCACGTCGAGGCCGGGCACGGCGACCAGGTCGCGATCCACTGGGAAGGCGAGCCCGGCGACACCCGCACGATCACCTACTCCGATCTTCAAACCGAGGTCTGCAAGACCGCGAACGCGTTGACAGCACTGGGATTGCGGGCCGGCGACCGGGTCGCGATCTACCTGCCGATGATCCCCGAGGCGATCTTCTCCATGCTCGCCTGCGCGCGGCTCGGGCTGACGCACAGCGTGGTGTTCGGCGGGTTCTCCGCCGAGGCGCTGCGCACCCGCATCGACGACGCCGAGGCGAAGCTCGTGATCACCGCCGACGGGCAGTACCGGCGCGGATCGGCGGTGCCGCTGAAAGCCGCCGTCGACGAGGCGGTCACCCAGACGCCGACCATCGAGCACGTGCTCGTGGTGCGCCGCACCGGCATCGACGTCGAGTGGGCCGAGGGCCGCGACCTGTGGTGGCACGAGACCGTCGAGCCGGCGTCCGGTGAGCACACGCCGGAGGCGTTCGACGCCGAGCACCCGCTGTTCATCCTGTACACCTCGGGCACGACCGGGAAGCCGAAGGGCATCCTGCACACCTCCGGCGGGTATCTGACGCAGACGTCCTACACGCACTACAACGTGTTCGACCTCAAGGCGGACAACGACGTCTACTGGTGCACCGCCGACATCGGCTGGGTCACCGGGCACAGCTACATCGTGTACGGGCCGCTGTCCAACCGGGCGACGCAGATCGTCTACGAGGGCACGCCGAACACCCCGCACGAGGGCCGGCACTGGGAGATCATCCAGAAGTACAAGGCCTCGATCTACTACACCGCGCCCACGCTGATCCGTACGTTCATGAAGTGGGGCGACGACATTCCGGCGAAGTTCGACCTGTCCTCGCTGCGGGTGATCGGCACGGTCGGCGAGCCGATCAACCCCGAAGCGTGGATCTGGTACCGCGAGCACATCGGCGCGGGCAGCGCCCCGGTCGTGGACACCTGGTGGCAGACCGAGACCGGCGCGATCATGGTCAGCCCGCTGCCGGGGGTCACGACGTTGAAGCCCGGCTCGGCGATCGCGCCGCTGCCCGGCGTGTCCGCGAAGGTCGTGGACGACGACGGCAACGAGGTCGGCAAGGGCGGCGGCGGGTACCTGGTGCTCGACCAGCCGTGGCCGTCGATGCTGCGCGGGATCTGGGGCGACGAGGAGCGGTACCGCGAGACGTACTGGAAGCGCTTCGCCAAGCAGGGGTTCTACTTCGCCGGTGACGGCGCCAAGTACGACGAGGACGGCGCGATCTGGCTGCTCGGCCGGGTCGACGACGTGATGCTCGTGTCCGGGCACAACATCTCCACCACAGAGGTCGAGTCGGCGCTGGTGTCGCACCCGAAGGTGGCCGAGGCGGCGGTGGTCGGCGCGACCGACCCGACGACCGGCCAGGCCGTGGTGTCGTTCGTGATCCTGCGTGGTGGGGCGGACGAGGGCAGCGACATCGCCAAGGAGCTGCGTGATCACGTGGCCGGTGAGATCGGGCCGATCGCCAAGCCACGGCAGATCCTGGTCGTGCCCGAGCTGCCGAAGACCCGCTCCGGCAAGATCATGCGGCGGCTGCTGCGCGACGTCGCGGAGAACCGGAAGATCGGCGACGTCACGACGCTGGCCGACTCGTCGGTGATGGACCTGATCTCGCAGGGCCTGAATACCGGCAAGAGCGAGGACTGACCACGCGGAAAATGGGGCGCACCGCGATTGCGGTGCGCCCCATTTCCGTTGTGGGACAAGGATTTCAGCACGTCACCGTGCGGGCATAGCTACCGTACGGCCACCAGTAGTAGAAGTGCTGACCGTGCCGCAGCGTGTGACACGAGCTGTCATAGCCGTTGTTGATGATCACCTTCAGCCGCATGTTCTTGCCGCACCCGTTGGCGATGTAGGCCTCGTGCTGCTTCTTGAACACGGTCCGGCTGACACAGTTCGGTGCGGTGCCCTGAATTCCGACCTCCTGTGCGGTCACGTTTTCCACTGTCGCGTCGGCGCGCTCCACCGCGGCGGCCGCGGCGGCCACCCGCTCGGCGACCGCTTCGCCGGAACCGGCATCGCCCTTGACCTCGACCACCGGGGCGGCAATGGGCTCACCGCCCGGCGCGGCGGCTGCCGACGGCAGGACGGCGGCCACGACGCCTGCCGCCATGGCGGTGACGCTCAGCGCGATTACAAGCGTGATCTTCTTCTTCATGAGTAGCTCTTCCTCCAGTTGATTGATCTCCGTTGCCGGACATCACATTGGAGGGCGAGCGCGAACATCTGGTTCCCGATTGAGAATAGATTGTTCGCAGTTGGTTAGCGGTGGTGGGGCGGGTCGTAGCCACTGCCCGACGGACCGAACTCCGGATAGCTTCCACTGCCGGACGGGCCGAACTCGGTGATCTCGTCGTCGGGTGGGACCTCGCCGAACGGGTTTCCCGGGTTCGGCTGCAGGCTTCCCGCGGCGGCCGGGAACTTGTCGGAGCGCTCGGCGGGCGGCACGCGATGTCCGTTCGGAGCGGCCGGCGGCTGAGCGAACCAGTCCGGCGCACCCGGCGGCCCAGGAGCCGGGGGCGGGCGGTGGCCGGTGCGCTCGCCGTTGCCGGTCGGTCGCGGCGGCGGCGGGAATGTGCCCGATCGCTGGCCACCAGGCGGCGGATGGTGGCCGGAGCGTCCCTCGCCGTTCGCGCGGGCCGGGGGCGTGCCGGGGTGACCGGTGGGCTCGCCGGTGGGGATCGCGTTGGGCGGGAACCGGCCGGAGCGCTCACCGTCCGGTGTCAGGCGCGAGGCGAACTGGCCGGAACGCTGAGCGCCGGGAGGCGGCGGGCGGTGACCGGTGCGCTCGCCGTTGCCGGCCGGCGGAGGCGGAAAGGTGCCCGACCGCTGTCCGCCGGCGGGCGGCGGCGGGAACCGTCCGGACCGTTCGCCGCCGATCGGCCGAGGCGGGAAGCCACCACCGGGTGGGTACTGGCCGGGGCGTTCACCGTTCCCTTGTGCGCCAAGGGGTTCCGGCCGCTTGTCCAGCGGTCGGGGACGCGGGCGCACCGGCCGCCCGTTCGGCGAGACCGGCGGGAAGGCCGGACGTGTGGGCATGTCGTCCAGCAGCGCGGGCTGGGCCAGCGGCCGCAGTGGCGGCGCGCGCCGTGGTTGTTCGGCGAGCGGCCTGGGCTCCTCGTCGCGCTCCGGCGGCGGCGCCGAACCGAGCGCCTCGTCCTCGGGCAGCGACTGTCCACTGTGGACGGACGCGTCGTCGTAGTCGTCGCGCCGTCGCGACGCGGTGGCCATCCGGTACACGCTGTAGAGCGCGAGCGCACCGCCGAGACCGACCAGCGCCCACCGTCCGAACCCGGACTCCTGATCGCGCTGCGCCTGCTTCTGCTGCTCGAAGGTCCGGCGCTCCTGGACGGTCCCCTTGTCGACTACCTCACACGTCTGACCTTGGCGCATCGGCTGGTGGCCGCAGGTGACCTCGTCCCCGGCGAACGGTCGGACGACTCCGACGTAGATCGCCGCGAGGCCGACGAGCAGCCCGATGGTCCAGCCGATGATCGCCTTCACGTCATGTCAACCCCTCAGCGGCCACCCGGCCCGAACGGCTGTTGCGGGCCGTAGCCGGGCTGGGGATATTGCTGTGGATACTGCTGGGGCTGTTGCGGCGGGCCGTAGCCCGGCGGCGGTGGGCCGTAGCCGGGCGGCGGATACCCCTGCTGCTGCGGATAGCCCTGCTGCGGATACGGCTGACCTTGGGGGACGTGCTGCTGCGGGAAGCCGCCCGACGGCGGACCCTGCTGCTGAACCGGCTGCTGTGCGAACCCACCGGCCTGCGGCTGCGCGGACACACCCGCCAGCGCGGCCTTGACCTTGCCGCGCTGCCGCAACTCCTGCGTACCCCAGCCGAACCCGCCGAGCGTCAACAGTGAGCCGAATCCGGTCAGCAGCCAGCCGGTGGACTTGTTGTCGCTGCGCTGCTCGTCGACATCGCGTTCCTTCGTGCTGCCGCCACGCGAGGTCTCCTTGCAGCTCTGGCCTTCCCTCATCGTCTGGCTGCCGCACTTGACCGTGTCATCGCTCAGCATCACGATGCCGCCGACGATCATGCCGAGGCCGATGACCCCGGCTAGGAACCACTTGATGATGCTTCCCATCGTTCCCCTTACCAGCCGAATTCAGGCGCACGGATCATGGCACCTCCTGGCTTCGACGTCACCCGCCGTTCGCCGTTCCCTCCCGGAAAACCGCGTACCTATACATTAGGGTCGCATCAAGGTGTGCCGGGAAGTCTGGTCGGCGGCAAGATTCACCTGTAGCCGACCAAAGGGACACCCGTGGTTCGACGTCGTACCGGCGAGGCAGTCGCCGAGTTCGCCCGCTTCCTGCGCACCGAGACCGTCGGTGGCGTCATCCTGCTGTGCGCCACCGCGATCGCGTTGCTGCTGGCCAACTCGCCGCTGCGGGAGGTCTATTACACGGTCCGGGACACGCGGATCGGGCCGCACCTGCTGCACCTCAACCTGACCGTCGGCGACTGGGCCAAGGACGGCCTGCTGGCGCTGTTCTTCTTCGTGGCCGGGCTGGAGCTCAAGCGCGAACTGGTGGTCGGCGAGCTGTCCTCGCTGCGTGCCGCGGCCCTTCCGGCGATCGCGGCGGCCGGCGGCATGGTGATCCCGATCGGGCTCGCGCTGCTCGTCGGCGGCAACGCGCCGGGCATGGCCGAGGCGTGGGCCATCCCGGCCGCCACCGACATCGCGTTCGCGCTCGGCGTGCTGGCGGTCACCGGCTCCGCGCTGCCGACCAGCGCACGGATCTTCCTGCTCAGCCTCGCCGTGGTGGACGATCTCGGTGCGATCCTGATCATCGCGGTGATGTTCACCGCGTCGTTCGACCTGGTGGCCGCCGCGATCGCGGTGGCACTGTTCGGCCTGTACGCGTTCCTGCAGCACAAGCGGGTGCGCACGTCGTGGATCTACGTGCCGCTCGCGATCGGCGCCTGGGTCGCCGTGCACAGCGCCGGCGTGCACGCCACGATCGCCGGGGTGGCGCTGGGGCTGCTGACCCGGGTGCGCTCGGACCCCGGCGAGCACGAGCCGCCGGCGTTGCGGCTGGAGCACCGGCTGCAGCCGATCTCGGCCGGGTTCGCCGTGCCGGTGTTCGCGCTGTTCGCCGCCGGCATCCCGATCAACGGTGAGGCGCTGCGCTCGCTGGTCACCGACCGGCTGGCGCTGGCCGTGATCGTCGGCCTGATCGTGGGCAAGGTGCTCGGCATCGTGCTCGCCGCGGTGATCGCCGTGCGACTCAAGCTGGCCGTGCTGCCCCGTGATGTCGGCTGGCGCGATCTCGGCGCGGTGGCGATGCTCGGTGGTGTCGGGTTCACGGTCAGCCTCTTGATCGCCGATCTCGCGCTGGACGGCGAGCAGGCCGAACTGGCCAAGACGGCCGTACTCGTGGCCTCCGCGGTGGCCTCACTTTTGGCCGCCGCGCTGCTCGCACGGCGCAACAAGGTGCACCGCGCTGCCGAAGACGACACGTGAGCCAGACCAGACACGGCCTTGTAGATCGATGCATGGCACGATGACGCACGTGACCAGTGCGCAGCGGAACCCCAATGGAAACGGTGCCAGCGCCGCGGGTCGGCATGGAGCGGACGCGGAACTGCCCGCCGTCCCGTCGATCCCGCTGACCGACGACCGCGCCGGCGGTGCCTTCGCGGCGGCCGGCGAGCAGTCCGTCGGCGGGCTGGTCAAGGACGCGACGACTCATCTGTCCACACTGGTCAGAGCCGAGATCGAGCTGGCCAAGTCGGAGATCACCGGCGAGGTCAAGAAGGGGCTCATGGGCAGCGCCTTCTTCGTCGGCGCGCTGACCGTGCTGCTGTTCAGCTCGTTCTTCTTCTTTTTCGCGCTCGCCGAATTGCTCTACGACCTGGGCCTGTACCGGTCGCTGGCGTTCGGGATCGTGTGGTTGCTGATGTTGATCGTCGCCGGGCTGGCCGCGTTCCTCGGCTATCGCAAGGTGAAGACGATCAAGGGTCCGAAACGGACGATCAGCACGATGAAGGACACCGCGAGCGCGTTCAAGCGTGGCGGTGACACCGCCGAGGTCCCCGTGGCACCCACGGTCGCGGGCCCGAACGGTCGACACGCCAAATCTTGACCGCGTCGCTCGACGTGCGGTCGCGCTCCCGCCCCGATCCGTCGAGTGTCCGCGTCGACGGGCCCTGGGCGCACCGCGACCTGTACGCCAACGGGATCAAGCTGCACCTCGCCGAGGTGGGCGAGGGGCCGATGGTCGTGCTGCTGCACGGGTTCGCCGGGTTCTGGTGGACCTGGCGGCACCAGCTCACCGCGCTCGGCGACGCGGGGTACCGCGTGGTGGCGCCCGATCTTCGCGGGTACGGCGACTCGGACAAGCCGCCGCGCGGGTACGACGCGTGGACGCTGGCCGGGGACGTCGGCGGGCTGATCAAGTCGCTGGGCGAGCGCAAGGCGCACCTGGTCGGGCACGGCTGGGGCGGGCAACTGGCGTGGGCCGTCGCCGGGCTGCACCCCCGGCTGGTGCACTCGGTCAGCGCGATCGCCGCACCGCACCCGCTGGCATTGCGCGCGCGGATCGGCCGGTCGATGTTCCACCGCCGCGCGGGCAACCAGGCGCGCGCGATGGGGCGCCTGTTCGGCGCGCAGTTGCCGATGCTGCCGGAGCGCCGGCTGACCAGGGACGGCGCCGCGGCGGTGGAGGAGCGGCTGCGCGCCTACGGCGGTCCACAGTGGACGGAGAGCGCCGACTTCGCTGACGTGGCAACGCGTTTTCGCGAGGCGATGCTGGTGCAGGGTGTGGCGCACAGCGCGCTGGAGTACTACCGGTGGGCGGTGCGGTCACAGATCCGCACGGAGGGGCGACGGTTCGCCGAGGTGATGTCCCGGCCACTGGAGTTGCCGACGTTGCGGCTGCGCGGCGAGCTGGACCCGGTGATCCTGGACGAGACCGTGCTCGCCAGCAAGAGCTGGCTGCCCAGCTACGCGCCGTACCGGACGCTGACCGGCGCCGGCCACTACCCGCACCTGGAGACGCCGGCCGCCGTCAACCGCGAGCTGATCGAGTTTCTTCGCGAGTCCCGCGCTCAGACACGGTGAGTCCCGCGCTCAGGCAGCGCGAACGCGGGACTCGGCGGTGCACAGCGCAGGACTCGCGGGTGCAGGGCGCGGGACTCGGCGGTGCACAGCGCGGGACTCGCGAGTTAGCGGGCGCACTGGCCGGTGGCGACCTTGGTGTCCTGGCGCGGGGCGTTGGCCACCTCGTCGGCCACCTCGTCCGCGGTGAGCACGAACCCGGTGTCACCGCCGCCGACCGCCGCGCCGAACACCACGCCGATCACCTGACCGGCCTCGTCCACCAGCGGCCCACCCGAGTTGCCGCTGCGCACGTCACCGCGAATCGTGAACACGTCGCGGGTGACCGTGCGCGAGTCGTAGATGTCCGGGCCGCGCAGGTTGGTGCGCTCCCGCACGCGCGCCGAGGACGCGTGATACGGCCCGTCCAGCGGATATCCGAGCACGATCGCGCTGTCCCCGGAGACCGCGTCCCGCTCGGCGAACGGGATCTTCTCCGCGCGCAGCCGAGGCACGGACAGCACCGCGATGTCGGTACCCGGGTCGTAGTGCACCACCCGCGCCGGCAGCGCACCCTGCTTGGTCTGCACGGACACCTCGTCGGCGCCGGCCACCACGTGCGCGTTGGTCATGATCCGCTGCGGGGCGATCACGAAGCCGGTGCCCTCCATCGCCCGCGAGCAGGACGGCGCCTTCGCGTTGATCTTGAGCACGCTGTCCTCGAGCTTGCTCACCACGAAACTGCCCTGCAGCGCCGGATCGGGTGCCGCGACCTCGCGGTTCGGCGCGCGGCTGAACGGGCTGACCGCGCCGTGGAAACCGCTCTCGTCCAGCAGCTTGCGCAGTTCCGCCGGCAGCGCGTGCGCCGCCTCCGGCATCACGTCGTTGACCCCGCCGAGCACCACCGACCGGTTGATCGCCGAGGACAGGCCGGGCAGGTTGCCGACCGAGGTGAGCGCGGCGCCGATCAGCCAGGCGACCACGAACACGACCGCGCCCTGCACCACCGCGCCGAGCGTGGAGTCCACACCGGCCAGCTTCGGCGAGTTGATCTTCTCGCGGAGCAGTCGCCCGCCCCACACGCCGAACGTCTCGCCCAGCGCGACCAGCAGCACGAACACCGCGACCGCGATCGCCACCCGGGTCGGCGTGGTCTCGATGTGCTCGACGACCAGCGGCGCGACCTTGATCCCGATGATCGCGCCGATCAGTACACCGACAAACGCGGGCAACGCGATGATCACGCCCTGTCTGGCGCCCGACACCATGGCGACCACGGCGAGCAGGATCACCAGCAGGTCGACCCAGTTCATCGGCGCCCTCCAGAGCCAAGCTGCCCGGCGGACCGCAACGCTACGTCAAGATCCCGTATATCGGTGTGATCCCACGGCTTTTCCCACTCACCTATGGCGAGCAACACGGTCATGATCGCCGCGGTGAATCCCCACACCAGCATCGGCTCGGCGGCCGTGCCTCGGACACCGAACGCCGGGGTCATGTAGACGCTCCTGCGCACCATGAACCGGTTGGCCGGGTCGGCCAGCTCGGCGATCGGCACCCTGGCCACCGCCTGCGTCTCCGCCGGGTCGACGGCCGACACCTCGGACGGCTTGTCCCAGTGCGCGAGCACCGGTGTCACCAGGAATCGCGACGGCGTGATGAACAGCTCCGGCAGCACCGCGACCGGGCGCACGCCGGCCGGGTCGAGGCCGGTCTCCTCGGTGGCCTCGCGCAGCGCCGTGGCCACCGGCGTCTCGTCGTAGTCCTCGGCCGCGCCGCCGGGGAAGGCGACCTGGCCGGAGTGCGCGCTCGACCCGTCGGCGCGCAACTGCAGCAACACGTCCGGGCCGTGCGGCAGCTCCGAGCCGAACAGGATCAGCACGGCGGCGGCGCGCGTGTCCTCGCCGTCGGGTGGCGAGAGCCGGCGGAACACCTCGGAGTCCAGGTCGGCGGTGGCGGCGACCAGCGGCCGCATCCACTCCGGGACGTCGTCCACCTCGACCAGCGGGCCGATCATCGTGCTCCCCCCAAATCGCGGGCGACGGCCTCGCGGACCGCGGCCGTGGACCGGAACACCAGCGGGTCGGTGATCCGCTTGACCGTGCCGTCCGCGGTGATCAGGTATGAGGCCGGCAGACCGGCCGGCACCCGCAGCGCGCGACGCACCGAGCCGTCGCCGTCGTGCAGGGTTGGCAACCGTACGCCCAGCGCCGCGAGCAGGTCCAGGCTGTCCGCCGGCTTGCTCTCCACGGCCAGCGTCACCACCGGGACGGCGTTCGGCTCGGCGGCGTACGCGGCGAGTACCGGCAGTTCCTCGCGGCACGGCTGGCACCAGGTGGCCCAGACGTTCAGCAGTACCGGCCGCCCGCCGAGCGCGGCCGCACTGTCCACAGTGGACCCGTCGCCGAGGCACATGGCGCTTGCCCCGCGCAGCTCGGCCGGCCCGCCGGGACCGACCTGGCAGCCGGGCAACGCGGCGGCCGCACGCGCGGTGGTGATGTCCGGTCCGGGAGGCGGCGCGGACACGGTCGGCGACGGCTCCCCGGAGTCACGCGGCCACAGCGCGACCACCGCTGCCACCGCCAGCACCAGTCCCGCGATCACCCACCGAGCACGAGACGTCAAGCGCCCTCGCTCGCCTTCGCGGTCACCCGGCCCGGCTGGTACCCGTTGCGGGTGCGCTCGGCCAGGTCCAGCAGGTGCTCCGCCTCGACGCCCTTGACCAGCTTGGCCGCCGCGTCGAACTCCACCGGGCCGTCGCCGTAGGACGGGCAGTCCTTGGCCAGCAGGCACGCGCCGCAGGCCGGCTTGCGGGCGTGACACACGCGCCGGCCGTGGAAGATCACCCAGTGCGACAGCATGGTCCAGTCCTTGCGCGGGATCAGCTCGCCGATCGCGTGCTCGACCTTCACCGGGTCGGTCTCCTCGGTCCACCGCCAGCGCCGGACCAGCCGGCCGAAGTGCGTGTCGACCGTGATGCCGGGGACGTCGAACGCGTTGCCCAGGATCACATTCGCGGTCTTGCGGCCGATGCCGGGCAGCTTGACCAGGTCGTCCAGCTTGTTCGGCAGCACGCCGTCGAACTTCTCGACGAGTGCCGAGCCGAGGCCGATCAGCGAGGTCGTCTTGTTCCGGTAGAAGCCGGTCGGCCGGATCATCTTCTCGAGCTCGATGCGGTCGGCGCCGGCGTAGTCGGCGGCGGTGCGGTACTTCGCGAACAGGGCCGGCGTGGTCAGGTTGACCCGCTCGTCGGTGCACTGCGCGGACAGGATCGTGGCCACCGCGAGCTCCAGCGGCGTGCTGAAATCCAGCTCGCAGTGCGCGTCCGGAAACGCCTCGGCGAGCGCGCGGGTCATCCGGCGCGCACGTCGGGACAGGCCGATCTTGGTCTCACTACCCGCTGGCACACCGACAAACTACCCGCCACGACCGACAGGATTTCGGGGACAACCTCGGGACAACCCCGAGCCCGACTCGGGCGTCTACTTAACACAGCGAGCGGACACGCCCGAGGTGTGCCCCGTGCGCACCGGCCAACCGACCATGCGCGAGGATTCAACGCATCATGACTGTCTGGATGGTGTTCGTAGTCCCACTCGTGATCATGTTCTTCGCGCTGTTCATGGAGCGCGTGGAGACCCGCCTGCGGCACGTGGCCGTTCAGGAGAGCGAGGTCGAGGAGCTGCTCGAGCAGGCCCGGCCGGAAGAGGTCAAGGCGTTGTACGGGCACGGAATCGGCCGGGCGCTCGAGCTGTTCAGGCTGCGCCGCGTCGGCGGGCGCGCGCGAGGTCGCCGCGTTCGGAACTAGGCGATAGTGTCCACCAGATCGGGCACTGTGTGACGACTCCCCGGTGCCACCTGGCACGGTGATCCTGCACACAGCTCTACACTGCATTTAGTGACAGGCGTCCCGCCGTCCCACGTCGTGGGCCCGGCGGTCGCCACCTGACGGGAGGGACGAGGTGGACGAGACCCTCGCCAGGGCCGGCATCTTCCAGGGTGTCGAGCCGGCCGCTGCGGAAGCGCTCGCGCAGACGCTCGAGGCCGTGGAGTTCCCGCGGGGACATGTGATCTTCGCGGAGGGCGAGCCGGGCGACCGGCTGTACATCATCCAGCAGGGCAAGGTGAAACTCGGCAGAAAGTCCCCGGACGGCCGGGAGAACCTGCTGGGCATCATGGGCCCCGCGGACATGTTCGGCGAGCTGTCGATCTTCGACCCGGGCCCGCGCACCTCGACGGCCACCACGGTCACCGAGGTGAAGGCGGTGACCATGGATCGTCCCGCACTGCGGCAGTGGATCGCGACCCGCCCGGAGATCGCCGAGCAGCTACTGCGCGTGATCGCGCGCCGGCTGCGGCGCACCAACGGCATGCTGGCCGACCTGATCTTCACCGACGTGCCCGGCCGCGTGGCCAAGGCGCTGCTGCAGCTCGCGCAGCGGTTCGGTAGTCAGGAAGCGGGCCTGCTTCGGGTGACGCACGACCTGACCCAGGAGGAGATCGCGCAGTACGTCGGCGCCTCCCGGGAGACGGTCAACAAGGCGCTCGCCGACTTCGCGCACCGCGGCTGGCTGCGCCTGGAAGGCAAGAGCGTGCTGATCCTCGACCCCGAACGCCTGGCCCGCCGCGCCCGCTGAGGATCTACATAACCGGGACAAACCGCACTCGCGTCAACAGCACCTAAGGGGAACGTGACGCAACCCAGCCACGGTGACAGGCCAACCGCAGGGTGCCGCCAAAGGTAACCGGGGCAAAATTTCGGGGAGGCGGACGAGTCGAAGGGCCGGGCGCCGCCCCCGACGCGGCGCACCGGCCCTTCGCTGTGCGCGGACCATCCCCCGACGACCCGCGCTCCCCGCCCTCCGGTGTGTGGCCCCGACCCGTGCCCGGAGGGAGACTTATCAAGTTTTCACAGTGAACGCGTTACTGCGTTCAGCGGTACCGTCGAAATCTCGACAGGTTCGTTACCACCATCGCACGAACCCACCCCTGTAACTCAAGTCTTTTCACCCTCAAGGACTCACCAACGGGCCCTTGCGTTGCGCGAGTCGGGCTCAAAATCGGCACACTGTTACCCAACCGAGACCTGATCGCGGTCAACGCCGCACGACTGGGGCGGAACTCACACAGAAAGTAACTGGTACAGACGTACCAAAATTGCCATACTGGCACGCGTGTCCCACTCCGCGAGCCTTGCCGACTACCGAACCGCGCTGACCGCCCCCGGCGCCCGCGGTCCGGTCATCGGCGCGCTGTTCGGCAGGATGCCGATCGCGATGGTGGGACTGTCGCTGCTCTTCTACGTCCAGCGCGAGACCGGCTCCTTCGCGATCGCCGGACTGGTCAGCGCGGGCGCACTGGTCGGCGTCGCGACCGGTGCCGTCGCCCAGGGCCGCATCGCGGACCGGATCGGACCGACCCGGCCGCTACTCGTGGTGGTCGCCGCCCTCGCCCTGTTCGTCACGCTGGCCGTGATCGCCATCGAGTCGCACGCCCCGACACCCGTACTGATCGCGGTGGCCTTCGGCGTGGGCCTCACCGAGCCCGGGGTCGGCGCGGCGTCCCGCGCGCTCTGGGCGACGCTCGTCCCGGCGGGGCCCGTCCGGCACGCGGCCTACGCCTACGAGGCGATCAGCATGGAGGTGTTCTTCATCCTCGGGCCGGCCTTCGCCGGTCTGCTCGCCGACGCGCCGTGGGCCGGCACCGGCGTGGTGCTCGGCTCCGCGGTGATGATCGCCGGCGGCACGTTCTTCGCGCTGACGCCGGCCGTGCGCGCGGTCCGGCCGGAGCCGCACCCCGACCGTAGACTGCTCGGCGCGCTGTCCAGCCCTGGCATGGTCACGCTGGCGCTGGCCGCGGGCGGGTTCGGCGTCGTGGTCGGATTCGTCGAGGTCGCGGTACCCGCGGTGACCACCATGGCCGGCGAGAAGGCCTACGGCGGGATGCTGCTGGCCATCTGGTCGGTCAGCTCGGTGATCTTCGGCGTGGCGTACGGCACGCGGCCGTGGCCACGCGAGATGCACCTGCGGCTGCCCGTGCTGCTCGGCGGGTTCGCGATCATGGTGTCGCTGCTCGCGGTGCCCGGCACGCTGTGGGGCCTGACCATCGCGATGATCGTCGTCGGCACGCTGATCACACCGCAGGCCACCGCGCACTCGACCGCGATCGAGCTGGTCGCGCCGAACGGCACGGCGACCGAGGCGTTCGGCTGGATCGTCACCTCGGTGACCCTCGGGCTCGCCGCCGGCCAGTCGATGAGCGGCTATCTCGTGGAACACCACAGCCCCGACGCCTCGTTCCTCGCCGCGACATTGGCCGGCCTGCTGATCGCCGCCGTCGTGTGGGCGCGGCGCGGCACGGTGGCGGCCGGCGTTCCCGCACCGGCCGCCGTCCCGGTCTCCGCATAGCTCACGCGATCGAGCGGGCCGCCTTCTCGATCAGCCTGGTGACGGCGTCCGGGCGGGACACCATCACCGCGTGCGAGGCGTCCAGTTCGACGGTCTCCCGTGCCGCCATCCGCCGGGCGAAGAACCGCTGCGCCTCGGGGTGCAGCGCGTTGTCGTGCCGGGCGATCACACTCCAGCTCGGCAGCGTGCGCCACGCGGGTTCACCGGACGGCGTGCCGCCCGCGGCCCCGGCCATCGGGCGCTGGGTGATCGCCATCAGCTCGGCCGCGCCACGATGCACGTCCTGCGCGAACACGGACCGGAAGGCCGCCCGGTCGATGTAGATGTCCACGCCGCCGGGGATCGGCTGCGGACGCACGGCGTCGGCCAGCGGTGTCCTGGGGAACTTGTCGCTGATCCCGAGCACGCTCTCCCCGGTGTCCGGCGCGAACCCGGCGACGTACACCAGGCCCGCCACGTTCGGCGCCTGACGAGCCGCGTTGGTGATCACCGCGCCGCCGTAGGAGTGGCCAGCGAGCAGCACCGGCCCCTTCACCGCGGCCGCCACGCCGGCCACGTAGGCGGAGTCGGCGGCCAGATCGCGCAGCGGGTTCGCGGCGGCGACGACCGGATAGCCGTCCCGGGTCAGCTCGCGGATCACGCCGTTCCACGAGCTGGAGTCGGCGAACGCGCCGTGCACCAGCACCACGGTCGGCTTCGGGCCGTGATGCCGTTCGGCGACGGGTTCCGCGGCTCCGCTCTGCCCGGCGGAGACGCCGAGCGCGATCGGGACGGCGGCGAGCAGTGCGCCGAGTACGGCGCGGCGGGTGTGGCGGCGGTTCTGCGACATGCGTGTCCTCCTCAGGAGACAGACCGTTCTGTCTTATGAACACGAGTAGACATGATCTTCGCGCGCTGACGGTCGCACACGCCGGTCGGTAAGCGTTTGGTAAGAAGTGCGAATGGTGGGTTCGGCGCGACGACGCTCAGAGCCGAGAGAACGGCTACTGGCGACAGCCGCGCGACTGTTCTACGCCGAGGGCATCCACGCGGTCGGGGTGGACCGGCTCGCGGCCGAGGCGGGAGTCACGAAGGCGACCTTCTACCGACACTTCCCGACCAAGGACGACCTCGTGCTGGCCTACATCCGCGCCGAGGACGCCACCATCCGCGGCAAGATCGCCGGCGCCCGCGAACTACCCGCCGGCGAGGCGATCGGCGCGATTTTCGCCGGCCTGGCCGCGAACGCGTGCCGCCCGGGATTCCGCGGCTGCCCGTTCATCAACGCCGCCGCCGAGTACCCGGACGCCGCGCACCCGGTGCGCCGGGCCATCCACGAGCACCGCACCTGGCTCCGCGACACGCTCGCCGAGATCCTCACCGCCCAGGGCCACCCCGCTCCGGACGTGACCGCCCGCGAGCTGACACTGCTGCACGACGGCGCGCTGGTCGCCGGCTACCTCGCCGACCCGCGCGACGTACGCGAAACCCTGCACCACGCCGTCCAGCGGATCGTGGGTCCCGGGCCGTAATGTGGCCCGCATGGACGTCACCGCCACCACCGCCGAGCTCGCCGCCGCGGCCGCCGACGCCGTGCGCCTGGTGCCCGGCCGCATGATCGACCCGGTGCTCAGCGGGCTGCTGATCACTGCCGACGCGGACGGAATCCTTTACGCCGCAACGGATCGCGAGCGGTCGGCGCGGGTGCGCGCCGGTGCCACCGTGCACACCGAGGGGCGTGTTCTGGTGCCGGCCAAGCCGCTCGCCGAGACGCTGCGCGCGCTCGAACAGCCGGACGTGCGGCTCGTGGTCGAGGGTGCCCGGCTGGCGATCCGCGCGCCCGGTGCCCGGTTCGCGCTGCCGCTGCTGGACGCCGACAGCCACCCCGGTGTGCCGGAGCCGCCCGCGGTCGCCGGTGAGGTGGACGCCGTTCTCTTCGCCACGGCGCTCGCCACGGTCGCCGCCACCGCGTCCCGCGACGACGCGCTGCCGCTGTTCACCGGTGTGCGCCTGCGCAGTGACCGCGTCGGGGACGGCGAGCGGCTCGCGTTGCTGGCGACCGACCGGTTCCGGATGGCGATCGCGTCCGTACCGTGGACGTGTCGCGAGTCCGGGCAGGGCGAGTTGGACGCGCTGATCCCGGCGTCGCTGCTGGCCGAGGCGGCCAAGCAGTTGCCGGCGTCCGGGCGGGTCGTGCTGCACGCCGACGAGGACCGGATCGGGCTCTCCTGGGACGGCGTCACGGCCACGACTTCCTTGCTGGACGGCGCTTTCCTGTCCGAGTCCAAGGTGGTCATGTCCGAAGTGGACACCACGGTGGAGCTGGACGCGGACGCGCTGGCCGGTGCCGTGCGCCGGGTCGGGCTGTATACCGATCCGCGTGGCGTGCTGACCGTCGAGATCGGCGAGAACGAGGTGCGGCTGCGCGGCGCGGACGCCACCGCCGGTGAGGCCGAGGAGTCCGTCAAGTCCACTGTGGACGGTGGGCGGACGAGCCCGTCGTTCCAGGCGCGGTTCCTGTCCGACGCGCTGCGGCCGTTCTCCGGACGGCGGATCACGCTGGCGATCCAGCCCGGCATGCGCGCCACGGTGATCACCGCGGTCGAGCCGGACGAGGTGGACCTGCGCTACGTGGTGATGCCGATGCTGCCACCCAAAGCCTGATCTCCTTGTCTCACAAGGAGTTCAGCATCCGCTGCAGGTGACCGGCGATGCGCGAGTTGTCCGAGGGGGCGATCGTGCTGGAGGCGGGTGTGTCCGGCCGCGCGGGGTGCTCGACCGCGACGTAGCGGCCGGCGTCGATGTCGAACCAGGACAGCGACGGCGCGGTGGCCTGCCTGCCCATGCCGTCGCGTGTGGTGATCAGGAAGAACCCGGCACCCGTGTGCGGCTGATCGATGGCGATGCCGGATGCGCGCAGCTTGCCGCCGGCCGTGTTCCGCGATGCGTTGGCCGACACCATGATCCCGTCCGACTCATCGTCCACTGTGGACACTTCGGTGGTGATCGTGGTGGACCGGCCGGGGCCTGGCCGCGCGTCGGGGAGGAGCCCGACCATCGTGCCGACGAGCGACTCCGGGCGGATCAGCTCGAAGTCGACCAGGTTCTCGCCGAGTCGGGCGATCGCGCCGTGGTTCCCCGCGACGCCGGCGCGCGCCCGGATCTCCTCGTCGCCGCTGGTGCCGAGGATCGCGACGCCGATCTCGTACCGGGCGAGCACGGTGAGCGCGTCGGACACGTCGGGGTGCAGCTTGCCGCCCGGCGCGAGGCCGCGGTGTTCCATGTCGGCCCACACCGCGTCGGCGATGCGCGTGCGGTCCTCGATGTAGTCACCGAAGAATGGGATATTCAGCGGAAACTGCCGGACGTCGACCTCGAGCCACTCGCTCAGTACATCCACCGCGGCGAGTGACAGCGCGAACTTCGCTGGCATCGGTCAGTCGAGGCCGATCACCGGGGGCGCGGTGACCTGGTCGGTGTCGAACAGGCTGTCCGGGTCTCCCTCCACGAGCCACTTCGGGCGCCGGTGCTCCTGATCGTCCTCGCCGCGTGAGCCGGCTCCGCCGCCGAACGGCATGCCGCCCATGCCCGCGGCGCCGCCTCGCCCGCTCGCGGCCCCGCCGTAGCCGCCGCGACCAGTGGCGTGCTCGCCGCCGTAGCCGCCCATACCGCCGGCCCGGCTGCCGGGCGCGGGTGTGCCGCCCGACCCGAGTGGCCCGAAGCCCGAGCGACCGCGAGTGCCACTGTCGCCACTCGCACCGCCGGGGACGAACCCGCCGCCGAGCGGAGGCATCATGCCGCCACCCGGTCCGGAACCCTGGCCAAGCCCCTGGCCAAGCCCTTGGCCTGGGCCGCCCTGGCTGGGGCCGCGGCCGATGTCCTGGCCGCCGCCGAGGCTCGGGTCGTGCCACTCCGGACTGGTGCCGCCCGGCCAGCCAGCGCCAGGGCCCGGCCTGGTGACCGGCGATCCGCCGCCGGGCGGTGCCGCGCTACCCGGTGGTGGCGCGCCGTGGTCACCCGTGCCGGGCGGCGGCGCGACCGTGCTGCCACCGCCGTCGCCGGGTCGCCCGGTCGTGCCGCCTCCGCCGTCGCGCACCTGGGGGATCCCGGCACGGCTGCCACCTCCGGGAGGAGTGGTGCCCGAGCCGCCTGGCGGGACCGATCCGCCGCCACCCGCGGCCAGCCGAGGCGGCGGCGCGAACATCGGGACGGACGATCCGCCGAGCGCCGAATCGAAGCCGCTGACCACGTCGACCGCGCGCTGGTGCTCGGCCTTCTGCCTGTCGAACTCGGCCTGCATCTTGGGGGCGAGTGCGTTCGCCTGCTCGATCGGCATCGCGCGCAGCTCGGCGTTGACCTTGTTCGGGTCGATCGGACTCGCCGGCGCGGGCGGCATGTTCCTGCGCGCCAGTTCCAGCGCCTCGCCCTGCGCCTGCGCGGTCTTTCCGGCGAGCATGGCGGATTCACCCGCCGGCCCGGCCCAGTTCGCGAAGTTCGCCATGCCCTGGTGCGCCTTCTCCGCGGCCTGCCCGCGCCAACCGGCCTTGCTCTTTCCAACAGAATCCGAAATAGCCTGCTGAAGTTCGAGAAAGGCACCGCCGATCTCCATCCACATGTCCGCGGTTCCCTGAACGGCAGCGGGATCGCCGTCCCGCACCATTCGCTCCAGATCCGCGTGCGCCCGCGACTGATACAGCGAACCCGGCAAGGAAACGGGTCGCAGCCCCTTGCCGTTCGCGAGCATGTTCTTCTCGGCGTTCAGGTAGTCCAGTCTGAACTGCCCGGCGCTGGCCACCTCACGGCTCTTCGCTGCCTGACTGGCCTCGCGGTTGAGCGTTTCGCTCGAGGCCACCTTCGCCTGAGACACGTAGATTCCGTGCTCGTTCGCACCTGGTCTACTCGTCGGACTCATCGATTCTCCCCCAGAAAATCACGGCAATTTCGGCTCAACCGTTTGCGCCATCGCCAAAGCGCGATCGCAGTTCTTTTCCGCCTCGCGCGATGAGACGACACTGATGACGACCCGCGAATACGGGCTAGGTATCAACTCGACACCACAAACGCCGACATCGTCGGCCCTACGGATCGCGTCGTAACGCCCCACCTTCCCAATGGGTGTCTCAACGCCCGGTCCGGTAATCGCCTGGTCGTACACGACCACGTCCGTGCCCCCGCGCCCCGGCTGCTGCCACTCACAGCCACTGACCGCGTACCGGGTTGACGCCCTATTCGTCGGCTGGCCTGCACCGAGACCGAGAGAAGCGAGTTCAGCGGAACTCAACAAGGCACACGCATCGACCTTGCTGAACCTCGCGTCCCGCTGCGGATGTGTCATCGTCGTTGGGGGCGCAGCCGTGCCGCCGATTTGTGGCACGGAGGTCGCCGGCGGCGGCGACGTCGGATCTGGCGACGACGCCTGGCCGGCGCCATCGGAGCAGCCACCAAGCGTCAGGCCGGCAATGAGCATGGTGGCCGCGAAAATCGCGATCCGCGTCATGAGTCCGCTCGGTTCATGTCGCTCCTGATCTTCCCTTCCGTAGCCTCATAGCTACGCATCGCAGCCTCGACGGCCTGCCGGTACGCCAGCAGTTCCTGAGCCGCCTTGCCCATCTGTGGCCGCAAGCCCTGCTCGTCGATCGCAGCGCTGGTCATCAGTGGCGCCACCACCCTGGCGCCATCGCTGCTGCCCAGTGCGAGCCCGTACTCCAGGTTCCTGAGTTGGCGTCGGTACTTGTCGAGTACATCGATACAGTGGTCGACCGCAGCGAGAAGCGCGCGGCCTCCGCCGGCTTCTGGTGCGATCTCAAGATCGCCGCCGTGTGCCATCGAGTGCACCTCACCGCCGGGCGGCGGTGCGGCGATCGGTTGTGGTGCCGGCCTCGCCCGATAGCTCCCGGTCGGGCGCTCCCCCTCTTCGGCCACCCCAGTGACTCCCCTCAGTCGTATCCCAGCGCGACAGGTTAGCGAGCTGTCGCAGCGCGTCGCTAAATGATCGCTAAATGTGGTTTGCGGCACACCCCGTACCGCTGCCCACCCGCAGAGTCACCGTACGACCGCCCACCGGCCCGCGTGTCACCCTCACGCCCGGTTCACCCGGACAGACCAGCACCCGGGATCAAGCCCGCGGGGTCGGTCCTCACGCACCACGATCTTGAGCACTTCACTCGCGGCGTAGGCGATCACGGTGACCACGGGCACGGCGAGCACGCGGGCCATGGCGGCCACCGGCCATCCTCTGCCGAACGGAACGCGCTCACCTTGTCTTTCGACAAGGGTGTCAGCCGCGCAGGTACTCCAACTGCGCGCGCACCGAGTACTCGGCCGGCCCCCACAGCGCCGGGTCGACATCGGCGTAGACGACCTCCACCACCTCGCGCGGCGACGCGTCCGGCCCGAGCTGGGCGAGCGCGGCGCGCACCTGGTCAAGGCGCTGCTCGCGGTGCGCGAGGTACTCGTGCGCGGTGGCCGCCAAATCAGGCAGTTCCGGCCCGTGCCCCGGCAACACGAGTGTCCCTTGTGGACAGTCGGCAAGCCGGCGCAGCGAGTCGAGGTACTCGCCGAGGGTGCCGTCGGGGTGTGCGATCACCGTGGTGCCGCGCCCGAGCACGGTATCGCCGGTGAGCGTCGCGGACGCGCCATCGTGTTGCACCGCAACGGAAATCGAGTCCGACGTGTGCCCTGGCGTGTGCATGATCCGCAGCTCGAGCCCGCCGGCCTCCAGCGTCTCGCCATCACACAGCGCCGGGCCGCGCAGGCACCACGACGGGTCGAACGCGCGCACCGGCGCGCGCACCCGGGAGGCGAACGCCGCCATCCCGCCGGTGTGGTCGCCGTGGTGGTGGGTCACCAGGATCAGCTCCACCGCTCCCGCGTCCGCCAACTGTGCCAAGTGGACGGTGTCGTGCGGCCCGGGGTCCACCACGACCGACGCGGACGCGCCGGGCGCGCGCAGCACCCAGGAGTTCGTGCCGTCCAGCGTCATGATCGACGGGTTGTCCGCGAGCAGCACCGACGCGAACGGCGCCACCTCGCGGAACTGTCCGTAGGCGGGGTGACTCACCATCCTCTGCCCCGCCCCCACCCTCTCAACGAAAGGCTCCGCCTTGCTGTGTTCATTCGAGCTCCAACTCGTCGTCCGGTCCGGCGTCCAGGTGGCCCGCCGCGCCGGCGTACGCGGGATCGCCGGGCAGCACGACCCGCACCACGTTCCCGTCGCGGACCACCTTGGGGATGATCTTGTCCACGGTCCGCTCGCGGGTCATCGCGTCGGACAGGCCAGTGCACTCGGCCAACTCGGCGAGCGTCATCCAGGTCGGCGGGAGCAGGCCGCGCCGCCCGTGCTTCCAGTCGGCGATCGCCTCGGACGGGCGCTGCCAGTCCGCGTCCACCGCCTCGCTGGTCACGCCGTCGGCACGCTGGCCATCCGGCAGCGCGGCGAGGAAGAACCGCGTGTCGTAGCGGCGCGGCTCGGCCTCCGGCGTGACCCAGTTCGCCCACGGCGACAACAGGTCCGCGCGCAGCACCAGGCCGGCGTCGGCCAGGAAGCCGGCCAGCGAGATCTTGCGGTCGACCAGGTCCTGCCGCACGCCGTGGAACGGCTCCGCGTCGGACACCACGCTGTCACCGTCCGGTCCGGCCAGCAGCACGCCGGACTCCTCGAACGTCTCGCGCACGGCGGCGCACACCAGTGCCCGCGCCAGCGGCACGTCGCAGCCGAACCGCTCGGCCCACCATGCCGGCTCCGGACCTGCCCAGTTGCTCACATCCGCGTCGCGCCGGTCCACCCCGCCGCCGGGGAACACGGTCATGCCACCGGCGAACGCCATGCCCATCACCCGGCGCAGCAGGAACACCTCGAGCCCGTCGGCGGAGTCGCGCGCGAGCACCACGGTCGCGGCGTCCTTCGGCGTGACCGGGTTCTCGGGCACGTCCGGCGGCACGAACCCCTCCGGCAGGGTCAGCTCCTTCGGCAAATCTGGCACGCCGCCGAGGGTAACCGGCAGGATTGGCCACATGGCTACACATGAGGTGCACTCCATTCGGGTCGGACTGGTCGGCGCGGGGCCGTGGGCGCGGTCGGTGCACGCGCCGGGGCTCGCCGAGCACTCCGGCACCACGCTCGCCGCGGTGTGGGCGCGCCGGCCGGAGGCGGCCGCCGAGGTCGCCTCCGCGAACGGCGCGACGGCGGTCGGCACGTTCGACGAGCTGCTGTCCACTGTGGACGCCGTGGCGTTCGCCGTGCCGCCGGCGATCCAGGCGGACCTGGCCGTGCGCGCCGCCGAAGCCGGCAAACACGTGGTACTGGAGAAGCCGATCGCGTCCACTGTGGACGAAGCGGAACGCTTGGCGGACAAGGTGTCCGAGGCCGGAGTGGCCAGTCTGGTGATGCTCACCCGGCGGTTCACGCCGGCCGTCGCGAGCTGGCTGGACGGCGTGCGCTCGACCGGCGGATGGACCGGCGGCAACGCGAAGTGGCTGTCCGGCGCGCTGCTCGGCGGGGTGTACTCGCACTCGCCGTGGCGGCACGACGGCGGCGCGCTGGCCGACATCGGCCCGCACACGCTGGACCTGCTCGACGCCGCACTCGGCCCGATCACCGGCGTGCTGGCCGCGCACCGGGTGGCCGAGGACGACCTGTGGCACCTGCTGCTCGAACACGAAGGCGGCGCCACGAGCACCGTCACGATGTGCATGCGCCTCCCGGTGCAGCCGACCGTGATCGACTTCGCGGTGTTCGGCGAGCACGGCTACCGCGACCTGCAGGCCGGCGACGGCACGCCGAACGAGGCGTTCTCCGTGTTGCTGGACGACTTCGGCAAGCTGATCAGTTCTGGCGACCGTTCACACCCGTGCGACGTGCACCGCGGGGTGCACCTGCAGAAGGTGCTCGACGCGGTACTGCGCAAGCTCGGATAACAAGTGGACGCGTGACCGGCGGTCGGTCCACCATCCCGGGCTGTTCGGGATCACCACGCCGTTCTGGGTCGCGGCCGCCGTCATGATCGCGGTGACGGCCGTGGCCTGGCGCTGCCTCAGCCAGGGTAGGGCGGCTGCTCCGGCGGGATCCCGTTGATCATCGAGGACTCGCCGCGCTCCCGGCCGGAGCGGTCGACCTGCCAGCGGCCCGTGCTGGACGAACGGCTGGCCGACGGGGTCGAGTCGGCCTGCTCCCGCTTGGCCAGCTCCTCGTGCAACTGGCGGAGCAGGTCACGCTCCTGATCGCTGAGGTCGGCGTCCACGTCCTTGGACCGCCGGGACGCCGAATCGCCGCGCTTCGGATTCGCCACGCTCTCGGTCCGGTCGGGGCGCTGCTCGGGAGGATCGGTCCGATCCGTGCGCTCGGTCAGATCCGGACGATCGGTGAACGACTGGAACGACGACATCGCCGAGTCGGTCGACGATGGTGTGCTCGACGGCGTGGTCGGCTCGGGCTTGGTCGCCTCCGCGACCGGTTCCGGCTTGCGCTCCTCGACCGGCTTGGGCGGCTCGGCGGGCGCGACCGGCTTCTCCGCGCGGGGAGCCGGTTCTGCGGGCACCTTCGGGATCTGCGCGGTGGACTCCACCCGGGTGGGCGGCGGCACGGTCTCGCGCGGCTTGTCCTGGCTGACCGGCTTGTCCCGCACCGGTTCCTCGACACTCCGGCGGGCGGGCGGCGGCGTCTCCGCGCGGGGAGCCGGCTCGGCGGGCGCGGCCGGCTTGGCCGGCGGCGGGGTGCTCGGTCTGGAGGTCCGCTCGGGTAACGAGGACCCGGCGGACACCCCGACGTCGATCATGCGAGCCTTCGCCAGCGCGGCCCGGTGGTACTCCTGCCGCCGGCCGTTGGCGGCCACGACCTCGACGGTCGCCCTGATGCCGGCCCGGCGCAGCGCGTTCTCCACCCGGTAGGAGGTGGCCGGCGCGAATCCGTCCGCGCCGATCTCGATCAGCACGACCCGGTGCGGCACCGGTCCGGTCGCCGCGCCCGCGGGCGTCAGCCGCCACACGGCGTGCACCGCGCGCACGTCCGGCAGCACATCGAGCACCCGGCGCACGGCATCGGCCACGCCCTGGTCGGCGCCGGCCGGTCCGGCCTCGCCGGGGGCGAACCGGTGCGGCGGCGCGGCCACGGTGGCGACCACCAGATTCTCGATCACGCTGTCGTCGCAGTGCGCCTCGGAGAACATCCGGCGCAGCTCGTCCCGCTCGGTCGGGGTCACCGGAATGCCACCGGCGGTGAGGCACCCGGCGATCATCTCCAGCGAGCGGTCCAGCTCGGCGGAGGCGACCAGCTCGCGGGCGTCGCTCAGCCCGTCGTCGTCGATCCGGCCGGCGAGCGCCAGCAGCAGATCGTGGATTCTGATCGGCAGGGATACACGGTCGACCACCTGGGTCACGGTGATCTCCTTCCGGCTCGTCGGTACCGACGGGTCAGCTGACGCCGGCCAGCTCCGGCATCAGCGGAGTCGACTCCGCAAGCGCCGCCTCCTGGTACGGCGGCGGTGCCATGCCCTCTGGCAGCACCTCGACACTGGGCTCGTGCTGACCGAGCGCGCGCAGCACGCGCTGCATCTCGCCGGTCAACTTCCTGTACCCGTGTGTCGCGGTGACCAGTACGACCCGCACCGGCTCGGTCCGGCCATCGCCGTACCGTCCGTGCCGCCACGACGTCCGTGCCGACTTCACCTCGGGACGCCCCCGAAGCGTCGCGCCGAGCACGACCGCCACCGAGTCACCCAGATTCACCCGATCGGGCGACTCAGACGTGAATGTGTAGTCGAGATCGGCGATCTCGTCCACCCAGGGCAGCGCGGACAGCCGTCCGGCGTCCGCCCCTGCCTGCAGAAAGGCCGCGTTGACCAGGAGTGACTCCTGTGCGGTGATTCCCACCCGTTCCCTCAGCAGGGTGAGGGGGAGGCTGCGCGCGAGCACGTCGATCGCCCCGCCGGCCAGCCAGTCGCGGCACCGCCACAGGTGCCGGTCGGACAGCCTCCCGGCCAGCCTCAGCAGCAGCTCGTGCGCCGCGTCCTCCGGTTTCCGCGCTCTTCCGTCACCCGACACGCTGCCCTCCAAGGGTCCGCTTTCGCTTGAGCTACGAGACCTCGACGACGATCTCCACCTCGACCGGAACGCCACGCGGCAGCTCGGCCACGCCGACCGCCGATCGCGCGTGCTTCCCAGCGTCCCCGAAGATCTCGCCGAGCACCTCGGACGCGCCGTTGATCACCTCGGGCTGATCGGTGAAGCCCTCGGCGCTGGCCACGAACCCGACGACCTTGACCACCCGCACCACGTTGTCGATCCCGACCAGCGAGTCGACCGCGGCCAGCCCGTTCAGCGCGCAGGTACGAGCGTGCGCCTGCGCCTCGTCGACGGTGATCTCGGCGCCGACCTTGCCGGTCGCCGCGAGCTTTCCGTCCACCACCGGCACCTGGCCCGCGGTGAACACCAGCGAGCCGGCCCGCACGGCCGGCACGTACGCGCCGGCCGGAGTCGCCACGCTCGGCAGCTTGATCCCGACCTCGGCGAGCCGTTCACGCCACGCCATCGACTCAGGCCCCCTTCGGCCGCTTCAGGTAGGCCACCAGCTGCTCGCCGGTCGGCCCGGGCATCACGGCCACGAGCTCCCACCCGTCCTCGCCCCACTGGTCGAGGATCTGCTTCGTCGCGTGCGTCAGCAGGGGAACGGTGGCGTACTCCCACTTGGTCATGGATTGGGAGCGTAGAGCCCCGCGCCACCCCGCCGACCTCCGCCTCCGGTGTTACCGGCGAAATCGGGCATCACCCGTACGAGCGATGACCCACACTCACGCCCGCCGACCGCTACCGTGTGCGCCGTGGAGGCATGGCGGATCATCGCGACCTCGCTGCTCGCCGCGGGCGGCATCGTGCTCGTGCTCGTCACGATGGCCCAGGTCCGCGACCGCAAGGGCAGCACGAGCGGCCAGGTCGCGCTGTCCGGCGCGATCGCGCTCACCGTCCTGGTCCTGATCGGCGTGCTCTGCGCGACTGTGTTCCCGGCGTGGCTGGTGTGGGGCATCGTGGTCGCCGTCGGGGTGATCGTGTCCGTACTCGTGCTGGTGAGCTAGCGCACGCCTGCCCGTGCTGACGGGTGCGAATCGATTTCGGACATTTACCCTGAGCAAGTGACCCTCCCCGTCGTCGGTTGGACCGACCAGATCGCCAGGGCGCGGCTGCACGTGGTCACCGGCAAGGGCGGCACGGGCAAGACCACGGTCGCGGCGGCGCTCGCGCTGGCACTGGCCACCGGCGGCCGGCGCGTGCTGCTCGTCGAGGTCGAGGGCCGCCAGGGCATCGCGCAGCTGTTCGACACCCAGCCGCTGCCCTACGCCGAGGAGCGGATCGCCGTCACCCCCGGCCGCGGCGAGGTGAAGGCGCTGCACATCGACGCCGAGGCGGCGCTGCTCGAGTACTTCGCGATGTTCTACAACCTCGGGTTCGCCGGGCGGACGCTGCGCCGGATGGGCGCGATCGAGTTCGCCACCACGCTCGCCCCCGGCCTGCGCGACGTGCTGCTCACCGGCAAGGTCAAGGAGTGCGTCGGCCGCACCGACGACAACGGCCGGCACGTGTACGACGCGGTCGTGCTGGACGCGCCGCCGACCGGCCGGATCGTGAAGTTCCTCGACGTCACCCGCGCCATGGCCGACCTCGCCAAGGTGGGGCCGATCCGCGGCCAGAGCGAGGGCGTGGTGCGGCTGCTGCACTCGCAGGACACCGCCGTGCACCTGGTGACCCTGCTGGAGGAGATGCCGGTGCGCGAGACGCTGGAGGCGGTCGCCGAGCTGGACGGCGCGGACCTGCGCCCCGGCGCGGTGTTCGTCAACCGGGTCCGCCCACCACGGCTGCCCGCGCGTTCGGTGACCGCCGCGGCCGACGGGCGGGTGGACGCCTCCCGGGTGCGCGAGGGGCTGGCCGCCGCCGGGCTGAACCTGTCCACGGCGGACCTGGACGGGCTGGTCGAGGAGACCGTGGAGCACGCCATCCGGGTGCAGGCCGAGCTGCGCGCCCGCACCCAGCTCGACGAGGCCGACCTGCCCACGCTCGAACTGCCCGAGGTCACCGAGGGCCTCGACGTGGCCGCTCTGTACGACCTCGCCGACGTGCTGCTGGACCAGGGGGCTCGATGAGCGTCCTCGACATCGACAAGCTGATCGACGACCCCGACACCCGGGTGCTCGTGTGCTGCGGCTCTGGCGGCGTCGGCAAGACCACCACGGCCGCGGCACTGGCCCTGCGCGCCGCCGAACGGGGTCGCAAGACGGTCGTGCTGACCATCGACCCGGCCCGCCGGCTGGCCCAGTCACTCGGCCTGCGCGAACTCGGCAACACCCCGAAAACCGTTGCGGTGGAAGGGTTTTCGCCGAAGGGCGAGCTGTCGGCCATGATGCTGGACATGCGCCGCACGTTCGACGACATGGTGCTGGCGCACGCGGGCGAGCAGCGGGCCAAGGAGGTGCTGGCGAACCCGTTCTACAAGACGATCTCCTCGTCGTTCTCCGGCACGCAGGAGTACATGGCGATGGAGAAGCTGGGCCAGCTCGCCGCCGAGGGCTCCTGGGACCTGATCATCGTGGACACCCCGCCGAGCCGGTCCGCGCTGGACTTCCTGGACGCGCCGCAGCGCATGTCCCGCGCGCTGGACGGCCGGATGATCAAGCTGCTGTCCGCGCCGGGGCGTGCGGGCGGCTGGGGCATCCGCAAGGTCGTCGGCGCCGGGTTCACCCTGTTCGCCAAGGCCGTCGGCACGATCGTCGGTGGGCAGATGCTGGCCGACGCGTCGGCGTTCGTGCAGGCCTTCGACGGCATGTTCGGCGGTTTCCGTGAGCGCGCCCGCAAGACCTACGAGCTGCTCCGCTCCGGCGGCACCGCGTTCCTGGTGGTCGCCGCGCCCGAGCCGGACGCGCTGCGCGAGGCCAGCTACTTCACCGAGCGGCTGGAGTCGGAGTCGATGCCGCTGGCCGGGCTGGTGGTCAACCGGACGCACCCGCTGCTGGCCGGCCTGACCGCGACCAAGGCGCTGGCGGCGGCCGACGAGCTGGACGGCGGCGCGCCGCTGGCCGCCGCGGTGCTGCGCCTGCACGCCGACCGGGTGGCGGTCGCGCAGCGGGAGAAGCGGCTGGTGTCCCGGTTCACCAAGGCGCACCCGTCGGTCGCGGTGACACACGTGCCGGCGATGCCGTCGGACGTGCACGACCTCGAAGGACTGCGCGAGATCGGCCTGCGCCTCGCCGGCGGCTGATCAACGCTGCAGTGTCCGAAACTTAGCGATCGATCCATTCATGTTTTGCGTACTTTAGCCCGCTAAAGTACGCAAAATGTGAACGCTCGTCGCAAATGTGGCACGTGGGGTCACGCGAAACGGCGCGATCACACGCACTGTCGAAATCGCGCGATCGGCTCCGATGTCTCCGCGAACGGCCGGGAGAACCCGGCCACCGGAGAACGGAGATCACCATGTCGGAGCGGACTCGCCGGATCGTCGCCTGGGCCGGCCTCTCGCTGGACGGCTACACCAGCGGCCCGAACGGCCCGGCGCACGACACGTGGCTGCACGAACAGGCCATGCGCGAGGAGATCTTGGCCTACTTCGAGGGCGTGTGGCGCGGGGCGGACACCGCGTTGACGGGGAGGACGAACTACGAGGGCTTCCACTCCGTGTGGCCCGGCATCACCCGCGACCCGGCCACCGATCCGCGCACGAGGGACCTCGGCCGCTGGCTGGACAGCGTGGAGAAGGTGGTCGTCTCCCGAACGCTCGAGCACGCGCCGTGGGAGAACTCGCGGATCGCGCGCGACCTCGAGCAGGAGGTGCGGGCGCTCAAGCAGGCCGAGGGCAGGGACGTCCTGGTGCTGAACAGCGCGAGCGTCATCCAGGCGCTGCTGCGCGCCGATCTGCTGGACGAGCTGCGATTCTTCGTGGCCCCGGTGCTGCTCGGCGGCGGCCTGCGGCTGTGGCCGGACGGCATCGCCGAGACGAGTTGGCGGCTGACGGAGACCACGACGCTCGCACATGGCAGCGCCGTGGGCCTCCGTTACAGCCGTCGATGATCAGCCGACCCGTTCGTCCTCGAACTCTCCGAGAGCGTCTTGACGGGCGGCGGACAACAGCTCTCTCCACGAGGTGACGTCGGGACGCCGTCGCAGCAGCGCACGGCGCTCCCGCTCCGTCATTCCGCCCCATACGCCGAACTCGACGCGGTTGTCCAAAGCCTCGGCGAGGCACTCGGTCCGTACCGGACAGGCGATGCATACGAGCTTCGCCTTTCGCTGCTCTGCCCCCCGCACGAAGAGCCCATCTGGATCCTCGTCGCGGCAAGAAGCGCGAACTCGCCAATCCTGCTGGTCAGTCATAATGACCCCCCGGCTCCTAGCGTCGTCGCGACCCTCAACCCCGATACCCCCCGGCATCGAGGTGCCTCCCACCGGCAACCCGGTGTTCGGCCCCTGTCGTCAGACATCGACGGACTTTAGGGGTTATCGGTTCCACGCTTGACACCGGGATACAGACCCGTTACACATCGCCGCCCGCCGATCCGGCGCTGACGACGGTTTTCGGACGCGACGCGTACTCTGTTGCCGTGCGTCTTGGATCCGGGCTAGTGCGGCTTGTCGGGCTTTGTCTCCTCGCCGGTGTACTCGTCGCCGGCATGCTGTTCCCCGTCGTGGGGGCGCTGGGGGTGGTGTCCAACCGAGCCAGCGACACGATCGACAGCATCTCCGCCGACCTGATCACCACCGACGTGCCGCTGATCAGCACGGTCACCGACAGCGGCGGCACGCCGATCGCGTACCTGTACGACCAGTACCGCATCCCGGTCACCGCCGAGCAGATCTCACCGGCCATGAAGGCCGCGCTGATCGCCGTGGAGGACCGCCGGTTCTACGAGCACCAGGGCGTGGACTGGAAGGGCACCATCCGCGCCGCGATCACCAACCAGACCTCGGGCGACACGCAGGGCGGCTCGACGCTGACCCAGCAGTACGTGAAGAACTACCTGATCAACGTCGTGCACCGGGGCGACTCGCCGGAGAAGAGGGTCGAGCAGAAGAAGGCACAGGAGCCGACCGTCACCCGAAAGCTCAAGGAAGCGCGGATCGCCGTGCAACTGGAGCAGAAGATGTCCAAGGAGGACATCATCACGGGTTACCTCAACGTGGTGGAGTTCGCCGAGCAGGTGTACGGCGTGGGCGCGGCCGCGCAGGCGTACTTCGGCACCACGTCGGACAAGCTGACCGTGCCGCAGGGCGCGCTGCTCGCCGGCATGGTCAACAACCCGATCGCGAACAACCCGTGGAAGCACGCGCCCGAGGCGCTCAACCGCCGCAACTTCGTGATCCACCAGATGGTGCAGAACAGGGCGATCACGCCGGAGCAGGGCGACGCCTACATGAAGGAGCCGCTCGGCATCCTGCCGCAGGTGCGCAAGCCGGCCAGCTCGTGCGTCGGCGCGGGTGAGGCCTACGGGTTCTTCTGCCAGTACGTGTACGACTACCTGCAGAAGATCGGGTTCAGCAAGGACCAGATCCAGACCGGCGGGTACACGATCAAGACCACGCTGGACCGCAAGTCCAACGACGAGGCGCGCCGCGCGGTGCTGCAGGAGGTGCCGCAGAGCGTGCGCGGCATCGCCAACACCATGGCGCTCGTGCGGCCGGGCAAAGACCGGCACGAGGTCACCGCGCTCGCCGCGAACCGCAACTACGGCCTCGACGCGCGATCCGGCGAGACCACCTACGGCCTGCCCAGCGAGGTGTACTCGAACCAGTTCGGCGCCGGGTCGATCTACAAGATCTTCACCGCGGCGGCGGCGCTGGAAAAGGGCATGGGGATCAACAACCAGGTCACCGCGCCCGACTTCCACGTGTCCAACGTCTTCAAGAACGGCGCGACATCGTGTCCGTCCGCCGGACGCTACGGAGCGCGGTGGTACTGCCTGAAGAACTCGGGTTCCGGCGGCAACATGAGCCTGCAGGACGCCCTGGCGAAGTCGCCGAACACCGCGTTCGTGATCATGCTCGAGCGCGCCGGAATGATGGACCTCGCCGTCGACATGGCCAGCCGCCTCGGGCTGCGCGACACCATGGCGTCCAACAACCGCGGCCGAGCACCGGATCCCGACGCCAAGGACCAGCACGACAAGGTGGCGCAGACGGCCAACTTCAAGAGCAACGCGAACAGCCCGGGCAACCCGTCGTTCACCCTCGGCGTCTCGCCGGTGAGCACGCTGGAGCTGGCGAACGTGGCGGCGACGCTGATGAGCGAGGGCACCTGGTGCCCACCGACCCCGCTGGCCGACGTGAAGGACCGCTACGGCAAGCCGGTCGCGATCAACGAGGAGCCGTGCGAGGAGGCGGTGTCTCCCCAACTGGCCAACACGCTGGCCGTCGGCATGAGCAAGGACGACCTGCTCGGCGGCACCGCACACCAGGCGGCCAACAGGGCCAAGTGGACCCGTCCGATGCTCGGCAAGACCGGCACGACGAACGACAACAAGTCCGCCGGGTTCGTCGGCGCGGTGAAGCAGATGGCCGGCGCGGTCCTCACCTTCAAGGACGGGCCGCCGTGGCAGGGCGGCATCTGCGACAACCCCGGCGACGGTCCGCCCACGAACTGTTCGGAGGGCAACATCTTCGGCGGCAAGGTGCCGGCGCGCACCTGGTTCGACGCGATGACCAAGATCATGGAAGGCCAGCCCGACCTCGGGCTGCCGCCGCCCGATCCGAGATACGTGGACGGCGGCCAGGAGATCAAGGTGCCCAACGTGGTCGGCAAGAGCCAGGGCGACGCCACCAACGAGTTGAAGGCCGCCGGCTACAACGTGGTCGCCAAGGACCGCAACAGCCCGAGGAAGAAGGGCACGGTCGTGGGTCAGACCCCGCGGTCGGCGCTGCCGGGCGACACGATCACCATCCAGGTGAGCACCGGCTACGTGCCGCCGCCGTTGCCGCCACCGCCGGGCACCGTCGTCCCGCCGCCGGGTGGTCAGCCACCGCCAGGTGGCACGCCGCCACCTGGTGGCACACCCCCGCCGGGCTTCACCATCCCGGTGATACCGCCTGGCCAGGGCCCGGGCGGCAGACCCGGCAACGGCAACCCCGGCGGCCCGCCGTAGGCCGGGCTACCCGCACGGCGTCACCTCGCGCATCCGCACGCCGGGTCGACGCCGGCTGCCTGACCACCTCGAAGTGGTAGCAGCGTTCGTCACCGGGCGTGGACGCCGCGCCAGGCCTGGCACCGAATTTCGCCGTGAACGCGACGTCGTCGGGCGGCGGCCGCAGCAGGCCCAGCCGCGTGTAGGCCTCGGACGCCCCCGTGTGGATACCTCGCGACTCTTCCGGTGGCACTGACCTCATCTGGTCCCTCACCTGGTCGAAGAAGACGACGATTCCGACGACGAGCACCGCCGCTGCCACGATCACCGACCAGAAGAACACGAGGAGACAGTCAGGTCCGGAGATCCGCAAGTCGGAGGGTCTCAGTCCCGGCGTCTGGGGTAATTCTCGCTCGGTCACACGTAAGATCGTCGTGCGTGGGCAGTGATACGAGTGACGCGCGTGAACTGTTGCGATCAATTCGTGCCGAACTGGCGCCGGCGGAGAGTGACAACCGGCTCGTGCCGCTGATCGAGAGCGGTGCGGCGGACCGTGCCGTGTTCGCGGCGATCGCGGCCGAGGAGACGCACATCGTGCGCAGCGACTGGCGCAGTTGTCTCCAGCTTGCCACGCGCGCCGGGGAGCCGACCGCCCGTGCGTGGTTTTCCGGTGTGGCACAAGGGGAATCGCTCGCGCTGGGCAAGCTGCCGGCGCTCGCCCTGGCCGCCGGGATGACCGAGCAGGAGTTGGACGACTACGAGCCGCGCGCCGGGTGTCAGGCGTACCCGTCGTACTTCGCGTGGCTCGCGCTGAACGGCGAACCATGCGATGTCGTGATCGGTGTGGTGGCGAATTTCAGCGCCTGGGGCGACTACTGCTCCAGAATCGCGATCGCCATGCGAGAGCGTTATGAATTCGACGCGGAAGCCTGCGCGTTCTTCGATTTCTTCGCCGTTCCGGTGCCCGATGTGGAGGATCAGGCCGTCGCCGCCGTGCAGGCCGGAATCGACACCGGCCGGCTCGACGAGCGCAGGGCCCGCCGGTACGGCCGGCTGTTCCAGAGCTACGAGCTGATGTTCTGGAACACGCTGGCCGACACGTGATCACACGTACCGGTCACGCCCGGCGATCGCGCCGAAGATCATCTGCACCACGAGCACGCCGAACAGCATCATCAGCGGCACCGTCCACCCGCCGCTGGCCTCGTGCAGCAGGCCGAACACGAACGGCCCGACCGCGGCGAGCAGGTAGCCGAAGCCCTGCGCCATGCCGGACAGCGCCGCGGTGTCCTCCGCCGTGCGCGCCCGCAGCGCGATCACGGTCAGCACGAGCGAGAACACGCTCATCCCCAGGCCGATGAAGATCGACCACAGCAGCGGCGACCACGACGGCGCGGCGATCAGCCCGAGCAACCCGCTGAGCCCGAACACGCCAAGCCCGACGATCCAGCGGCTCTGTCCGCCCTGGCGCGCCGCCAGCGCCGGCACCACCAGGCTGATCGGCACCGCGATCACCGACACCAGCCCGAGCAGCAGCCCGGCGCCGGCCCTGGTCACGCCGGCGTCCATCAGCACCTGCGGCAGCCAGCCCATCACCACGTACGCGAGCAGCGCCTGCAACCCGAAGAACGCGGTGACCGCCCAGGCCAGCGGGCTGCGCAACAGCGAACGACCGGGCCGTTCCGGCTGCTCGGCCCGCTCCGCGCCGGCCGGCCGCCGGGTGGCGAACACCCAGACGACGAGCGCGACCAGCGCCAGCACCGCCCACGCGCCGAGCGCCTGCCGCCAGCCACCCAGCGCGTCGTCCAGCGGCGGCGTGAACGTCGACCCGAGCGCGCCGCCGCCCTGCAACGCGGCCGTGTACACGCCGGTCATCAGGCCGACCCTGGCCGGGAAGGACGACTTCACCACGACCGGAACCAGCACGTTGGCCAGCGCGATCCCGGCGGTGGCGGCGAGCGTTCCGCCGAGCACGACCAGCGGACCGTCCAGCACGCGTAGCACCAGCCCGCCGCTGAGCACGGCGAGCGCCAGCCCGATCGCGGTGGTCTGTCCGATCCGCCGCGCGAGCACGGGCGCGGCGAGACCGGCGACGGCGAAGCACAGGCCGGGGATCGTGGTCAGCACGGCGGCCCAGCTCGTCGAGGCGTCGAGTGAGTCGCGCGCCTTGTCCAGCAGCGCGCCGACGCTGGTGATCGCCGGACGCAGGTTCACCGCGGTGAGCACCACGGCGACGGCCAGCAGCGTGCCGCCCGTGACGGCGGAGACACGGCCGCCGATGTCCTCCGTAGCGCCGTCCAGCTCAAGTTCGAGACCATGACTGAGAGAGCGTTCGGAGACAGCCGCTGAATCTCTCATGTTTGTACTGTGTCATACGTAGGATGATTGGATGAAGGGATCTATCCGTGCCGTTGGCCACAACGCGCCGTGCTGGGCTCGTCGAGCAGGTGATCGAGCAGGTGAGATCGGCGATCACCACCGGTGAATGGGCGCTCGGGGAGCGCATCCCGACCGAGGCGGAGCTGGCCACCACGCTCGGCGTCGGCCGCAACACCGTCCGGGAGGCCGTGCGCGCGCTCGCCCACAGCGGCCTGCTCGAGGTCCGCCAGGGCGACGGCACCTACGTCACGGCGACCAGCGAGGTATCCGGGGCCGTGCGCAGCCTGTGCGGGTCCGAACTGCGCGAGGCGCTGCAGGTTCGCCGCGCGCTCGAGGTCGAGGCGGCCCGGCTGGCGGCGGTCGCGCGCACCGACGCCGAACTGCGCCAGGTGACCGAACTGCTCACCAGGCGCGACGCGGCCGGGCACGCCAGGAAGTTCGAGGAGTTCGTGCGCGCCGACGCCGAGTTCCACCTGGCCGTGGTGCGCGCCGGCCACAACGAGCTGCTCACCGAGCTGTACCGCGGCATCTCCGAGGTGGTAGCCGGAAGCGTGGCCGCGACCTCGGAGAAGGACATCGCCGAGGGCACGGTCGTCGAGCACGTCGGCCACGGCGGACTCGTCGAGGCGATCGCCGCGCGGGATCCCGATCGCGCCGCCGCCGAGGCCGCTGGATTCCTCGACGAACTGCTGCACGAGCACGGGTGAGGTCCCGGGCCACCCGTGCCAAACTGGCGCGGTGACAGAGGAAACACCCGCGGTGGTCCCACCGCGGCGAGGCCTGCCGTGGTGGGTATTCGCCGTCGCCCTGGTGCTCGCCGCCGGTGTCGGCTTCGGCATCGGCGCGCTCATCTGGGCCGGCGACCCCGAGACGATGGCCGAGCCGTACCAGCCGGACGGATTCGTCCGGCTCTCACCGGCGGACTACGACCGGTGCATCCGCGGTGTCACCGTCCACTTCGACGGCGCCGACACCGACGATCGGATGCGCGCGGCGGCGACCCGCCTGGGCGAAGACCCCCGCTTCGAGAGCGTCAAACCCCGCACCCGCGCCGAGTCGTGGGAGGAGTTCAAGCGGATCTTCGCCAACCAGCCGGACCTGCTGAAAACGGCCCGGCCCGAGTCGCTGCCCGCGTCGGTCCTGCTGGTCGTGCGCGAGAACACGACCTCCAAGCAGGTCGAGCCGCAGCTGCGGGCCGAGTTCCCGGACAGCAAGGTCGTCACCCAGGACATGTGCCCGCGCTAGCTCGTCAAGCGGGCCTTCACCACGCCGGCCACCCGACCGCCCTCGGCCCGTCCGGCCACCTTCGCGTTGGCGATCTTCATGACCTGACCCATCTGTTTCGGCCCCGGCCGCTCACCGGTCTGCTCGGCGACCTCGGCCACCGCGGCGTCCACGATCTCGCCGAGCGCCGCGTCGTCCAACTGCGCCGGCAGGTACGCGGACAGCACCTCCGACTCGGCGCGCTCGGTGGCGGCCTGCTCCGCGCGGCCGGCACCGTCGAACGCCTCGGCGGCCTCCTTGCGCTTCTTCACCTCGCGGGTGAGCACCTTCATGATCTCGTCGTCACCCAGCTCGCGCGCGACCTTCCCGGCCACCTCCTCGGTGCGCACGGCGGCGATCGCCATCCGCAACGCGCCGAGTGTCACCTGGTCGCGCTTCTTCAACGCGGCGGTCATGTCGGCCTGCAGTCGTGCCTTCAAATCGGACATGTGGTGAACATTACCCTCCGCTACAAGCCGATAACGGATCTGTGTCACTGCGTAGTTACGGCATACCCTCGTAGTGTGACCAGTGTGGGACAGACCGTACGTCGAATCGCTCTCAGCGGCACCGCGATGGGTGCCGCCGCCGTCGCCTACGCAGCGGGCATCGAGCGCAGACGGTGGACGCTGCGCGAAGCCAGCCTCCCCGTGCTGCCCGCCGGTGCCCGGCCGCTGCGCATCCTCCACCTGTCCGACCTGCACATGATGCCTGGTCAGCAGTCCAAGCAGCGCTGGGTCGCCGAGCTGGACCGGCTCGACCCGGACCTCGTGGTCAACACCGGGGACAACCTCGCGCACCGCAGCGCCGTGCCCTCCGTGCTGCGCGCGCTCGGCCCGCTGCTCAACCGGCCCGGCGTGTTCGTGTTCGGCAGCAACGACTACTACGCGCCCAAGCCGAAGAACCCGGCGCGCTACCTGTTCCCCAGCGAGAAGCGCATCCACGGCGTGCCGCTGCCCTGGCGGGACCTGCGCGCGGCCATGATCGAGCGCGGCTGGCACGACCTGACGCACGTTCGGCGGCTGCTCACCATCGACGGGCAGAACGTCGCCATCGCCGGCATCGACGACCCGCACCTGCGGCGCGACCGGTACTCCGACATCGCCGGCAAGCCCGACCGCTCGGCGACCCTGCGGCTGGGCCTCACCCACTCGCCGGAGCCGCGCGTGCTGGACGCGTTCGCCCAGGACGGCTACGACCTCGTGCTGGCCGGCCACACCCACGGCGGACAACTGCGCGTGCCGGGCTACGGGGCGCTGGTGACCAACTGCGACCTGGACCGCTCGCGGGCCCGCGGCGCGTCCCGGTGGGGTGCGGACATGTGGCTGCACGTGTCCGCCGGACTCGGCACTTCTCCTTACGCCCCAGTGCGATTCGCGTGCCCACCGGAGGCCAGTCTGCTCACCCTCGTGCCACGCGAGACACCGCTGTCCGACCTGCACAACGGCCGACGCCGTGCCCGATTCGGAGCCAGCGCGCACGTCCGCTAGACTCTCCCGCGGTCACCGAGAACGATCGGTGCACCACCGGGGTGTGGCGCAGCTTGGTAGCGCGCTTCGTTCGGGACGAAGAAGTCGCAGGTTCAAATCCTGTCACCCCGACGGGCTCGGGCGACGTGTGTCTGCGGAAAGCGCAGACCGCGTCGCCCTTCATTATTCCCGGGGGGCCGAGCCCCCCGGACCCCCACGTTCCTACCGGGTCACCAACCAGCGTGGTGCGTCCTATTCGCCCTATTCGGGCGCGGGGCGCCCTCATGGGCGCCACATTGTTTCGAGGGTGCGGGCGAGTCGGCGTTTCCATTGTTCGCCTTCGCCGGTGATTGTGGGGTATTCGGTGCGGAAGTTTTCCCAGTCGACGTCCCAGGCGAGGACGGATTCGTGGCCGAAACCGTCGGCTTCGGCGCCGAGTTCGGGGCGGAGGAGGTCGACAACGATGCTACGGGAAATCGTGGTGTGTTCGGCGAGTAGGACGGCGTCGTAGAGGTCCTTGCCTTGCGGATACATGTCGGTTTCGAGCCAGAGCAGTTTCCAGGCGAGCGACAGGGCGGGAGTGGCGGCGAGCATGGTGTCGGAAATGCCGGGCACGGTGATCGGCTCGGGTGGAATGGGGAGGAATTCGTTGAAGACGAAATCGAGTTGTACCGCTCCGTCCGGATCGCCGGTGAACGGGAACACCAGGCGGCGGCCGTCGGCGCGTTCGTAGGTCCAGATGTCCTCGACCTTCACCTCGTCGGGACGCAGGCCGGCGGGATTGGCGCGCACCGCGGCGACGATTCCGTCGAGCATCGCGGCCGACTCCGGGGCGTGGATGTGGCGGGAGAACGGCAACACCACGAAGTCCAGGTCGCCGGGCTCGCGCGCCGCGTCGCCGAACCAGGAGCGCATCGTCACGCTTCCGCGCAGCACCAACGAGTTCGCCCACTCCGACGCGACGATAATGGACAGCACATGTGTCATCGCGGCACGGCGGGCGGCCAGCCACCGGCGGCCGGCATCGGCATCGGCGAACACCGGCTCGCCGGCCCGGAAAGCGTTCATGAACTGCTTCAACGCCGGATCGAAGGCCGCGCGCTGAGCCACGTCGTCACCGTACACCGGCTGATATGTCGACGGATAACCCTGGCGACCGGCCGGCACGATTCCCGTCTGGTTCTCGCCCACGGCGGTGGCCGATCGCGGCGGGTCGATCCACCCGTCGTCCAGCCACAGGTGATCGTCGTGCACGACGTATTCCTGTTCGAATTCCAGAATCTCGTGGCCGGCGTCGCGCAATGCCGACAGCAGCGCGTCGAGCCGCGATGTCGCCTCGGGCAACGGGACACCGAAACAGCGTTGCGTGACGAACCGCTCGTCGCGCCCGTCCGATCGCTTTCGGCGCGCGTTGCGGGACGGCCGCGCGCCATGCGGGACCACCAGATCGGTCAACGCCAGAATGCGATCCAGCTCGGCGTCCGGCAGCAGCAGCTTCACGTGGTGCTCGAAATACCGGCCGCGCGGTTCCGCGATCACCGCCTCTGGTGTCTCCGGCACGCCGGGGTTCCACGGCGCCGCCTCGATCTTGATCCGGTTCACCGACACGCCGTCGGCCCGCATCGCCGTCCGCAACGCCTCCGCGGCGGAGATCTGCTCGGCGAGCGTGCCGCTCCCGGTACGGCTCAGCATCGGCTGCGACGGCAACCGGCCGCGGTCCAGCACGATGTGCGTGAGCTTCAACCCGTACCTGTCCGCGAGCGCGTCCAGCGACACGTCGCGCCGCGCTGAGACAGTCAGGTGAATATCGAAGTCACCGGAGTGTTCTGGCATGTCACGGACTGTGCCACAGCCGATCGCCATGGCAGGCTTGAACCATGAAGCGCAAGCCCGTGAAGTCGTCTGTGCTGCGCTCCATCGGCTACGACAAGGACAGCAAGGTCCTCGAGATCGAGTTCAGCTCGACCGACGTCTACCACTACTTCGTCGTGCCACGCAGCGTGTTCGCCGAGCTGATGGACTCCTCCAGCCCCGGCCGGTTCTTCAACGAGCGGATCAGGGACCGCTACCCGATGCGCCAGGTCGGCTAGGCCTTGTTTCGAGGTGTCTTTGTCCGTCCTCGCAGGGTGACCCACCGGGCGCGTCCAGGTGGATGAGCTGAGCTACATCGGGTCGTGTGATGGGAGCGACTCGTATTGGGCATACTCGAGCGGACGCCAACGCCGTAGATCGCCGCCTGGGCGTGCCCTAAGTAACCACCCACGCAAATTGGGAACAGCTTAAGAGCGCAGCTCGCTGGGGCGGGTGCCATGCACTCGCTTGAACGCCACGCTGAGCCCGAACGCGCTGGTGTATCCGACCTGTCGGGCGACCGATTCGACGGTCGCGTCGGTGCGCTGCAGCAGATCCGCCGCCACCGACAGCCGCCAGTTGGTCAGGTAGCTCATCGGCGGTTCACCCACCAGATCGGTGAATCGGCGCGCGAAGGTGGCCCGGGAGACACCCGCTTCCTCGGCCAGCGACTCCACCGTCCACCGTCGGGCCGGCTCGTCGTGCAGCAGCCGCAGCGTCCTGCCGACCACCGGATCGCTCATCGCGAGGTACCACTTCGGCGGGCAGGCGTCCTCGCGGGTGAGCCACTGGCGCAGGCCGGTCAGCAGCACGAGATCCAGCAGCCGGTCGAGTATCGCCTGCTGGCCGGGCTCCTCGCGACTCAGCTCCGTGGTCATCAGCTCGACGATCGGCGAGTGCTCGCCCTCCGGTGGCACCACGAGCAGCGGCGGCAGCGCGCGCAGCAGCCGGTCGGACACCCGCCCGCGCACCTGGTAGCCGGCGGTGATCAGGACGGTGCTCGCGTTCAAACTGTCGCCGCAGGTGCGCACGCCGAGTGCCAGCTCGTCGCCGAGTTCGCGACCGTCGGCGGTGTAGCAGTCGTGCGAGCCGTGCATGACATACCGAGGCGGCCCGGCCTCCTCGGGCGAGCTGGCCGCGGTGCACGACGGCAGGCTGACCGCGATCGCGACCGCGCCGGTCGGCAGGTGCACCGGCTCGCCGCCGTCCGGCACGATCCAGCCCTCGCCGCGAACCATGGTCAACAGCGACAGCGACGGAAGGCTCTCGAACCGCACCGACCACGGCGGTTCGAGGATGGTGCGGGCGAGCAGCGCGCTGTCCGAGCGCACGTCGCTGAGCAGGCCGGCGAGAACGTCCACGAGATCAGCTTAGACGATCGGACATCGAGCCGAGTCGATCAACCATTCCATCCGCTCATGATTGCCGGTTATCTGGATGTATGACTCAACATGTACTGGTCCTTGGTGGCACCGGCAAGACAGGACGGCGAGTGGTCGAGCACGTGCGGCGGCGCGGCGCGGCGGCCAAGCCGGCATCGCGAAGCGGCGAGACGAGGTTCGACTGGAACGACCGCACGACCTGGGCGCCGGCACTGGACGGCGTGACCGCCGCGTACCTGGTCGACTCGGAGAGCCCGGAGGCACCCGAGCAGGTCGGCGCGTTCGCCCGGCTCGCCGTGGACCGCGGGGTCTCCCGCCTGGTGCTGCTCTCCGCCCGCGACTGGGCCGTCTCCGGCGGCGAGCCGGCGCTGGCCACCGAGCGCGCGCTGCGCGAATCCGGTGCGGCGTGGACGATCCTGCGGCCGACCTGGTTCGTGCAGAACTTCGCCGAGGCGTTCCTGCTGCAGCCGATTCTCGACGGACGGATCGCGCAGGCCACCGGTGACGGGCAGGACCCGTTCATCGACGCCGAGGACATCGCCGAGGTCGCCGCCGTGGCACTGACCGAGGACGGGCACGAGGGCCAGATCTACGAGCTGTCCGGGCCGAGGTTGATCAGCTGGCGCGACATCGTGCGGGAGATCGCCGAGGCGACCGGACGCGACATCGCCTACGTGCCGGTGTCCAAGGAGGAGTTCGTGGCCAACGCCGTGGCCGGCGGCCTGCCCG
Organism: Herbihabitans rhizosphaerae; assembly: GCF_004216555.1. GTDB lineage: Bacteria > Actinomycetota > Actinomycetes > Mycobacteriales > Pseudonocardiaceae > Herbihabitans > Herbihabitans rhizosphaerae. The sequence goes on from NZ_SGWQ01000003.1 coordinate 650,644, forward strand.
AGGAGGTGGCCAATGTCTTCGTGACACTGCACGGCTGGATCGCCGAGGGCCGCAACGAGCACCTGTCCGACGGGGTGCGGCGGGTGCTCGGGCGAGAGCCGCGCGACGTCGGCGAGTACATCAAGGAAACGGCGGCCACCGGCGTCTGGAACCCGGAGGCGAACCGGTGAACAACCGAGAGATCGAACTCGCGTCCCGGCCGGACGGAATACCAAGCCACGACAACTTCGAATTGGTCGAGACATCGGTTCCGAAGCCGGCGGAAGGCCAGATTCTGGTGCGCAACACGTGGATGTCGGTCGATCCGTACATGCGCGGCAGAATGAACGCGGGAAAGTCGTACATCGCGCCGTTCGAGGTCGGGTCGACGCTCGACGGGAGCGCGGTCGGCGAGGTCGTCGAATCGCGGTCGGCGCGAATTCCCGTCGGCGCGACGGTCACCCATTTCCAGGGCTGGCGGGAGTACGCGGTGGTGGACGACGGGAATCCAATGCTCTCCGTTGTGAGCACCGATCTCGCGCCGGCGGAGGCTTACCTCGGACCGCTCGGCACCACCGGGTTGACCGCGTGGGCGGCGTTCACGCAGGTCACACCGGTCCGCGAGGGCGACGTGGTGTTCGTATCGGCCGCGGCCGGCGCGGTCGGGAGCGTCGCAGGGCAGATCGCGCGGAAGTACGGTGCCTCGACTGTGATCGGTTCGGCGGGCGGGCCGGCGAAAACCGGCAAGCTGGTCAGCGATTTCAGATTCGACGCGGCGATCGACTACAAGGCCGGCCCGGTCTCCGATCAGCTTTCCGCGATCGCGCCGGACGGTATCGACCTCTATCTGGACAACGTCGGCGGCGACCATTTGGCCGCGGCACTCGAATCGCTGAGGGTCGGCGGCCGGGTCGTGATCAGCGGAACGATCAGCGATTACAACGGCGAGACACCCGGACCGAGCAACCTGTTGAAGATCGCGACGAAAGAGCTGGAGGTTCGCGGCGTTCTGGTCAGCTCGTACCTGCACATGTTCCCCGAATACATCGAGCAGGCCGCGACCTGGCTCGCCGACGGCACGCTGCGTACCGAGCAGACCGTGTTCGACGGGATCGAGAACGCCGTGGACGCGTTCCTCGGCGTGCTGCGTGGGGTCAACGTCGGCAAGATGCTCGTCCGCCTATGAGTGACGGGTGCTGTGGGTGCCGCTGTCGGCGGAGTGCGGCAGGATCGGGGTGTGACCACGCACCCTGCCGCCGAAGTGCCCGACCGCCTGTTCGACGACGCCGATCTGGAGCGACGTTGGCGAGCCAGGTTCACCGCGGCCCGCGTGTCGCTGCCCAACTGGGCCGACGACGCGCCGGACCGCAACGTGTACCTGTCCAACGCCAGCGGCGTGTGGGAGATCTACGCCTGGGACCGCGCTGCCGACGAGCACCGCAAGGTCACCGACCGCCCGAACGGCACCTCGATCTCCGCGATCTCCCCGGACGGCGAGCACATCTGGTGGTTCAACGACAGCGACGGCGACGAGTTCGGCTCGTGGGTGCGCGAGCCGTTCGGCGGCGGTACGCACACCGTCGCCGTCCAGGGTGACAAGCCCGGCTACCCGGCCGGCGCGGTGCTCGGGCTGACGCTGAACGCGGTGGGTGTGTCCGACGACGACGGCACCACGATCTTCCTGGCGCGCCAAGGGAAACCAGCCGAGGTCGTGTACGCGAACGAGCACGACGGCGGGGTGGCGGGCCTCTCCAAGGACGAGTCGCTGCTGGCCATCGCGCACTCCGAGCACGGCGACAACCGGCACCCGGCGCTGCGCGTGCTGTCCACCGCCGGCAACACGACGGTGGCCGAGAAGTGGGATGGCGAGGGCAAGGGCCTCGACGCGCTCGGGTTCAGCCCGGTTTCCGGTGATCAGCGGCTGCTCGTGCTGCACGAGCGGCGCGGCCGCGAGGAGCTGCTGATCTGGGACGTGGTCGCCGACACGGAGACCGAGCTGACCGTCGATCTGCCGGGCGAGGTCGCCGCGGACTGGTACCCGGACGGCTCGGCACTGCTCGTCGTGCACACCTACCAGGGCCGCAACACGGTGCACCGCTTCGACATCGCGACCGGCGAATTGTCCACTGTGGACACTCCACATGGGACGATCGGCTCGGCGCACGTGCGCCCGGACGGGACCGTGGAGTACTCCTGGTCCAACGCGGCCGAGCCGTCGATGGTGCGCGCGCTGGACACCGCCGGCACCGAGCGGGTGCTGCTCACGCCGCCGGGTGATCGCGCGCCGGCGTCGGTCGCGATGACCGACGCGAACGTGGAGACCGAGCACGGCACGGTGCACGCCTTGGTCGCGCGGCCCGACGGCGTGGACGGCCCGCTGCCGACCGTGTTCGCGCTGCACGGTGGGCCGCACTCGGCCGACGAGGACCGCTTCTCCGCGTACCGCGCGGTGTGGGTGGACGCCGGGTTCGCCGTGGTGCACGTGAACTACCGGGGGTCCACCGGATACGGCTCGGTCTGGCGGGACGCGATCGAGGGCCGGCCGGGTCTGACCGAGCTGGCCGACGTGGCCGCGGTGCACGACTGGGCGGTGAGCACCGGCGTCGCCGACCCGGACCACTGCGTGGTGAACGGCGCGTCCTGGGGCGGGTACCTCAGCCTGCTCGCGCTCGGCACGCAGCCCGAGCGGTGGGCCGCCGGGGTGGCCGGCGTGCCGGTCGCCGACTACCTGGCCGCCTACGCCGACGAGATGGAGCCACTGCGGGCGTTCGACCGCGCGCTGTTCGGCGGGTCGCCGGACGAGGTGCACGAGCGGTACGTCGAGTGCTCGCCGATCACCTACGTGGACGCGGTGCACGCGCCGGTGCTGATCCTGGCCGGTGAGAACGACCCGCGCTGCCCGATCAGGCAGATCGACAACTACCTCGACCGGCTGGCCGAGCGCGGCGCGCCGCACGAGATGTACCGGTACGAGGCGGGCCACGGGTCGCTCGTGGTGGCCGAGACGATCAAGCAGACGGCGATCGAGGTGCACTTCGCGCTGCGGGCGATCAAGCGGCGGTAACCCGTTCGAGCCGCCAGACCACGCCGATGCCGTCCTTGCTCACCGGGGGCGGCGTGGCCATCTTCGCCTCGCCGATCCTGGTGAAGCCGAGCCGGCGCGGGACGGCCTCGCTCGGATGGTTCTCGATCTCGTGCACGATCTCCACCGAGTCCACTGTGGACAGTCGGAAAGCCTCGTCCGTCAAGGCTTTCGCGGCCGTCGTGGCGTAGCCGTGGCCGGTGTGCGCCGGGTGCAGCCAGTACCCGGTCTCCATGCCGCGCGGGTCACCGCGCCGCATCAGCGAGGCACAGCCGACCACCACGTCGGACACCACGATCTGGTAGTCGAAGGTCTGGCCGGACGTCCAGTTGCGCTCACAGGTCGCCACGAACTCGGCGGCCGCGCGAGCGTCGTAGCCCTCCGCCCACACCATCCACGGGCGCAGGTGGTCCATCGACTCCAGCACGATCCGCAACGCGAGGTCGGCGTCGCCCGCGCGCCAGCGGCGCAGCGTGACGACACCGTCGGTCAACGTCTCCCTCGGTCGCTCCACACCCCGAGTGTGCCGTGCGAGACCCGTTGCGACATATCGGTTTTCCGGCTGCCATAAGGATTTCGTGCCCCTAAGGGCGATCTTCAGGGTTTCCCTGGATGACGAGTCTCGCCACGGATCACTACGGTCCACACCCATGAATCGAAGGAATCCCCTTGCGGCGGTGGTGCTGGCGGCGGCAGCCGGCATCGGGCTGGCGTTCTCACCGTCTCCGGCGGCCGCGATGACCGGTGGACGGGAACTCCCTGAGCCGGGTGCCGCGCCGTGGATGGCGACGTTCGCCGTCAAGGGCACCCAGCCGCTGCTGGACCGGGCCTCCTGTGGCGGCACGCTGGTGGCGCCCGACCGCGTGCTCACCGCCGGCCACTGCCTGGCCGGCCTCGACCCGGCGAAACTGGAAGTGCACCTGGGCGCCTCGGTTCTGTCGACGAATCCCGGGAAGGTCGTGGAAATCTCCCGCGCCGTGATCGCGCCCGGGTACGAGATCATCCCGTCACCGCTCGCCCCGAACGACCCGAACCGTGCCAGCGCCAAGAACGATCTCGCCGTGGTGGTGCTGGAAACGCCGGTCACCGACGTACGGCCGGTTCCGATCGGCAGCACGCGACCGGGACCGGATACACCGATCGCGGTCTATGGCCACGGCCTGACCGCCGACCCGAGCAAACCGTCGAACGGCGACATCCGCGGAGACGTGTTGCGGCGCGGCGATCTGACCACGATCGACCACAATTCCTGTGTGGCCAGCACACCGGCTGTCGTCGACGAGAAATCCACGGTCTGCGCCCAGGATCCGGCCGGCGCGCCAGTCGTCGGCCCCTGCTACGGGGACAGCGGCGGCCCGGCGATCGCCACCACGAATGGCCGCGACGAGCTGGTCGGTGTGTTCTCGTTCGGTGGGGAGACCGCCGGCAAGCTTTGCGGTGACCCCGCGGCGAGCGCGTTCGCCGACCCCACCTCGGTACGGCGGTGGGTACTCACGGCCTGAGAACGCCCGCGGACGACCCGAACACTCAGGCCATCTGCGCCTGCCACATCCAGTGCGCCTTCTCCAGCTCGGCCGCGATCTCGATCAGCAGGTCCTGCGTCACCAGATCGGTCTTGTCCGTCTCCTCGATCCGCTTGCGCAGCCGCTTGATCAGACCGTCCACAATGGACACGATGGCCGCGATGGTGTCCTTGTCGGACTGCCAGTCGTCCGGAAAGTCCGGCGCGCCCGAGCTCTCCGCCACCGTGCGCGCCTTGCCGTTCGGCGAGACGCCCAGCGCGTTGGCCCGCTCCGCGACCTGGTCCGCGAACGTCCGCGCGGTCGACACCAGCTCGTCCAGTTGCAGGTGCACGCTGCGGAAGTTCGACCCGACGACGTTCCAGTGCGCCTGCTTGCCGAGCAGTGACAGGTCGATCAGGTCGACGAGCGTGCTCTGCAGAATGGCGCCCGTCGCGTCCCGCTCGGCGTCGCCCAACGGGCCGGTGATCGGTGACTTGCCCATGTCCTACCTCCTGTATCCGGGTTTTCCCATCGGTGGGGCCGGGGAAACCTAGACGGTGGCGGTGAGCTTCACCTCGATGTTGCCACGAGTGGCCCGCGAGTACGGGCACACCTGGTGTGCCTGCGCGACCAGCTCGTCGGCCTTGCCCTGCTCGACGCCGGGCAGGTGCGCGGTCAGTTCGACCGACAGCTCGAACGAGCCACCGCCCTTGCCGATGCCGACCTTGGCGGTGATCGACGACTGCTCGCCGAGCCGCACCCCGTTCTGCCCGGCGACCAGGCGCAGCGCGCCGTGGAAGCAGGCCGCGTACCCGGCGGCGAACAGCTGCTCGGGGTTGGTCTTGAGCCCGCCCGGCCCGCCCATGGCCTCGGGCACGGCCAGCTTCTCGTCGATCACTCCGTCCGACGAGTGCACCTCGCCGTTGCGCCCGTCTCCGATGGCGGTCGCCTCAGCGACGTAGAGCGGCTCAGACATGCGTAAACCTCCGCGAGTTCGTCGGTACGCCACCAGCGTCTCGCACATCGGCGGCCGGCGCAGTCAGTGGCGAGTCCGGGCGAAGTCCAGCACCTGCAGGCCGATCGTGCGCAGCGACTCGACCACCTGCGCGTCGCTGCACCCGCCGTCGGCGTCGAACACCACCTCGGCGGAATTGACCGCGGCACCCAGCGGCGTCGGCCACCCGCGCAGCGCGTGCACGATCTGGCGCAGCGCCGTGAGCGTGGTGACCGAGGCCTGCCACCCGCTGGCCGTGGCCACACAGCCCACCGCGCGTCCGTCCAGGTAGACCCGCTCGTCGGCGCGCAGGTCCTCCACGTAGTCCAGGGCGTTCTTGACCAGGCCGGACACCGTGCCGTGGTAGCCGGGCGAGACCAGCACAACGCCGTCGGCCGTGCGCAGCGCCTCGACCAGCCGGCACGCCGCATCGGACCGCTCGGGCACCGCCGGGTCGTAGAACGGGAGCACCAGGTCCTTCCCGGACACCACCGTGGTGTCCGCACCCTCGCGTTCGGCGGCGGACAGGGCGATCCGCAACGCCCGCTCCGACTGCGAGTCCTCGCGCAGCGACCCGCCGATGCCAACGATGCGAACCGTCATGCCGCCCGATCCTGCCAGTCGCCCGGCGGCGCGTGACCTACGCCGTGGTGGCGAACACGTCCACGCCGGTCAGCTCGGCCGACAGTGTCCACAGCCGCGCGGCCCGCTCGGGATCCACGGCGTAGCCGCGAACACCGGCGGCGATGGTGCCCTCCGGCGCGGTCGCCGGCTCGGCGACCTCGCAGTCCTCCAGGTACAGGCCGCCCCGCCCGGCGAGCTGGGGCGAGGTCGCCGCCCACACCTGGGTCGCCGCGCCCTGCTCGGGCGTCTTGAACGTCGGGTCGATCACGTTGCCGTCCTCGTCGATCCACCCGCGATCGAGCATGTCCTGCTTGTTCAGGTGCCGGACCAACCGCGTGAGGATGGCGCCCGGGTGCAGCGAGAACGCGCGCACGCCGGCGTCGCGGCCGACCGCGTCGAGGTGTACGGCGAACAGCACGTTCGCGGTCTTCGCCTGACCGTAGGCCTGCCACCGGTCGTACCCGTGCTCGAAGTGCACGTCGTCCCACCGGATCTCGGACAGCGAGTGGCCGCGCGAGGACACCGACACCACGCGTGCGCCGCCGCGGACGATCGCCGGCCACAGCCGGTTGATCAGCGCGAAGTGGCCGAGGTGGTTGGTGGCGAACTGCGCCTCCCACCCGGGACCGACCCGCGTCTCCGGGCACGCCATGATCCCGGCGTTGTCGATCGCGATGTGGATGTCGCGGCCGGAGGCGAGGAACCGCTCGGCGAAGGTCCGCACGCTGTCGAGATCGGCGAGGTCCAGCTCATCGATCTCCACGCCGTCGATTCCGTCCAGCGCCTCCTCGGCGGTCGCCTTCCGCCGCGCCGGCACCACGACGTGCGCACCCGCGCCGGCCAGCGCCCTGGTGGTCTCCAGACCGAGGCCGGAGTATCCGCCGGTGACCACGGCGAGCTTGCCAGTGAGGTCGATCCCGCTCAGCACATCGCGTGCGGTGCTCTCGTGTCCGAATCCGGAGCCGATCTTGTGTTGGTCGTTCAGCATGATTCGACGCTATGAGCTGGAGCGCGCTCCAGGTCAACCGAAAAGTAATATCAGGAGACCGTCCTGCCATGGAGGCCCGATGTCGACGCTGATCAGCAAGGTTCCGCCGAGTGCGCAGCGGGCGACCCTGCGCACCTTGTTCGCCCTGCCGAAGATCGCCCGGCGGCGCATCGCCGGACGTCCGGTCCGGATCGACGGCCTCGAACTCGACCTGGACGCGCAACTGCTGCTGAAGATGCAGAAGCTGACCGACCGGGACCTGGCGTCCGGCACGCCCGAGGAGGCCAGGGCGGCACTGGAGGAGTCCCGGTCACTGCTGCCCGGCGACCCGATCGAGCCGGTGGCGGTGCGCGACCTCCAGGTGCCCGGTGGCGCCGGCCCGCGCGACGCGCGGCTGTACACGCCGGACGGGCTCGCCGAGGGGTCCGGACTGCTCGTCTACTTCCACGGCGGCGGCTGGGTGATCGGCAGCCTGGACACGCACGACAACCTGTGCCGGCTGCTGGCCGTCGAGGCCGGTGTTCGGGTGCTGTCGGTGGACTACCGGCTCGCCCCCGAGCACCCGTTCCCCGCCGCACCGGCCGACGCGCTGGCCGCTTTCCGTTACGCCACAACGAACTCCGACGAGCTGGGCGTGGACGCGTCACGCATCGCGGTGGGCGGCGACAGCGCGGGCGGCAACCTGGCGGCGGTCACCAGCTACCAGGCCGCGCGCGGCGGCGGGCCGCTGCCGGCGTTCCAGTTGTTGATCTACCCGGCCGTGGACGGCACCGTGCGGAGGCGCTCCCGCGAGCTGTTCGGCGACGGGTTCTTCCTCACCGACGCGGACATGACCTGGTTCCTCGACCAGTACGCGGCGGCCCCCGGCGACGTGTCCGATCCTCGGCTGTCCCCGCTGCTCGGCGACCTGTCCGGGATGCCGCCGGCCTACCTGGCGACCGCCGGATTCGATCCGCTGCGCGACGAGGGCGAGGCGTTCGCGAAGAAGCTGGCCGAGGCCGGGGTGCCGGTGGTGGCGCGCAGGTTCGACTCGCTGATCCACGGTTACGCCAACCTGTTCCCGGTCATCCCCGCCGGGCGCGCCGCCGTGCTGGACGCCGCGTCCGCGCTGCGTACTGGATTGCAGTTGCGCCCGCGCACCACCACGCACTACGACCTGTTCCGCCCGACGACCTGAACTCCCTGCCGCACAAGGGAAGTCTCGTCGCTCGACCGGTGTTGACCAGGGCATGACGACACTGACCGAGCAGGCTCGGGACCTTCTGGACGGCAAGAACTTCGCGACGATCGCGACGCTGAACGAGGACGGATCGCCGCACACGTCGGTGATCTGGGTGACCAGCGACGGCGACGACGTGCTGTTCACCACCCGCGCGGATCGCCGCAAGGCACGCAATGTGGCGCGCGATCCCCGGGTCAGCATCTCGCTGTTCGACACCGCGAACCCGTACCGCACCAGCGATATCCGCGGCATCGCCGAGCTGGTCGAGGATCCGGGCAACACGCTGGGCAACCGGCTGTCCCACGAGTACGTGGGCGAGGACGCGCCGCCGGAGCCGCCGGAGGTCGTGCGGTACATCGTGCGCGTGCGGCCGCACAAGGTGATCGACTTCGCGGTCTGAATTCGTCTACATAAACGCGAACATACATTCGCGAATTGAAACGTGAACCGACATTTCACATTTGACTTTCGAGTGCCGCATGATTAAGGATGGGTTATCGCCAATTCGCCCCCACGTGGGGTTTCTCGGCATGCCTTAATGGAGGACAGAATGCCCATCCTGGTTACCGGCGCGACCGGAACCGTCGGCTCCAGCCTCGTCCGCCAGCTCGTCGACGCGGGTGAGAAGGTGCGCGCGTTGACCCGCTACCCCGGAGCGATCGGGCGGAAACCGCCGGCCGGCGTCGAGGTCGTCTACGGCGACCTCGGAAAGCCGGAGACGCTGGTCGATCCGCTGACCGGCGTCGAGCGGATGCACCTGATCGCGATGAACGGCTACGGCGTGCTGAGCACGGCGGAGCAGATCGTCGCGCTGGCCGAGCGGGCGGGGGTGCGGCGGCTCACCCACCTCGGCCACAACGACCCGAGCAAGGACGACGAACACCCGCTGGAGAAGCCGAATCGCCTTGTGCAGCAAGCGATCGAGCGTTCCGGTCTCGAGTGGACACACGTGTACCCCGGCGAGTTCATGGCCAACACACTGGACTGGGCGGAGTCCGTCAAGTCCGGCCGCCGGGTGCGCGCGCCGTTCGGCGGGTGGAACAGCGCGATGATCCACGAGGCGGACATCGCGGCGGTGATCATGACCGCGCTGCTCGAGGACGGCCACGCCGGCGCGACGTACTGGCCGACCGGTCCCGAGCCGGTCCGCCGCCGCGACGCCGTGCGCCTGATCGGCGAGGCGATCGGCGCCGAGGTCACCTTCGACGAGCTCACTCCGGAACAGGCGCGCGAGGAATGGCAGTCGGTCTATCCGGACGAGGTCATCGAATGGTTCCTCGACATGGGCGCCGACCCCGAGTCGAACGCCCATGTCGCGCCGGACTTCGAGCAGGTCACCGGCCGGCGTGGCCGAACGTTCGCCCAATGGGCGGCCGACCACGCCGACGATTTCCGGTGACTTTCCGGTGACTCAGCTGGCCGCCGCCCGTTCTCCGAGCGGGCGGCGGCGCAGCGTCGGGTCGGTGATCACCCGCGACGGGAACCCGCGGTTCGGCTCGTAGAGGTTGGTGCCGGGCGGCACGATCTCGTCGATCCGGTCGAGCGTCTCGTCGTCGAGGGTGAGCGCGGCGCCCTTGAGCAGGTCCTCGAACTGCTCCATCGTCCGAGGACCGGTGATCACCGACGTCACGCCGGGGTGCGCCACGGTGAACGCGATCGCGAGTTGCGGGAGCGTGTGGCCGAGCCCGTCGGCCACCTCGGCGAACCGCTCCACCGCGGCCAGCTTGACCGCGGTCTCCGGGTTCTCCGGGTCGAAATGCGCCGGCTTCAACGCCGCGCGGCCGGTGGACAAATCGGTGCCGCCGGCCGTTCGGTGCTTTCCGGTCAGGAACCCGTAGGCGAGCGGACTCCAGGTGAGTACACCAATTCCGTACCGCTGACAGACCGGGAGAATGTCGCGTTCGATTCCGCGGGCCAGCAGGGAATAGGGCGGCTGTTCGGTCCGAAAACGGTACAGGCCGCGCCGCTCTGCGACATTGTGCGATTCGACGATCTCCTCGGCGGGAAACGTCGAGCAGCCGAACGCGCGGATCTTGCCCTGCCGCACGAGGTCGGTCAGGGTGCCCAGCGTCTCCTCGATATCGGTGTCCGCGTCGGGCCGATGCACCTGGTAGAGGTCGATGCAGTCGGTGTCCAGCCGCCGCAGGCTGCCCTCGACGGCGGTGGTCAGGTAGCGCCTGGAATTGCCGCTTCGATTCGGGCCCTCGCTCAGCGGAAAATGCCCTTTCGTCGCCAGCACCACGTCGTCGCGGCGGTCGCGCAGCGCCTTTCCGACTATGACTTCGGACTCGCCGGTGGAATACATGTCCGCCGTGTCGACGAAGTTGATTCCCTGGTCGAGTGCGGCGTGCACGATCCGCACACAATCGTCGTGATCAGAGTTTCCCACCGAGCCGAACATCATCGTGCCGAGGCAGTGCGTGCTGACCTCGATGCCTGTACGGCCCAGTTTTCGGTAGCGCATGCGCGGAACGTTAGAAGCTGGAGCGCGCTCCAGGTCAAGTTATCCACAAGGTCCGTGTTATCCACAGATCGCCACTCGTCGCCGAACCACGGCCTGTCGCCGGGCGATCCTTGGGTCACGACACCTCGCGCCGGCACAGTGGACGCCCGGCGCTCGACACGAAGGGAAGCCCGTGCGGAGTCAGACAGAGCTCAACCACGCGGTGAATCAGCTGCGCAACGACGTACACGACCTGTACCACCTGGTCGACGCCCGATACACCGCGCTGGACCGCAAGATCATGCTGCTTGATCGGAAGTTCGATGGCCTCGACACCAAGGTCGACGGAATCGACGCGAAGTTCGAAGCCAAGTTCGAACGTCTCGAAGCCAAGTTCGAACGTCTCGAAACCAAGTTCGACGGCCTCGACACCAAGGTCGACGGCCTCGACACCAAGGTCGACGGCATGGACACAAAGTTTGAGGCCAAGTTCGAACGTCTCGAAACCAAGTTCGACGGCCTTCGAGCCGACATGGACAGCAGGTTCGAGGTTGTCGACCGACGCTTCGAAACCGTGGACGGCAAACTCGACGCCGTGCTGGAACTGTTGCGCGGCAACGGGTTCGGCCTGCCCGCATCGAACTGAGGTCAGCCGCCGAGCCGGCGCGCGAGTGTCGGCTGACCGGGCCCGGTCAGCTCACCGACCACTCCACGCCGGCCGGCGGCCGCCATCATGATCGCCTCGCCCGCGCCGCGCACCTCCGGCCCCCGACCGCTGCTCCAGTCCAGATCGGTCGCCACCAGCCGCAGGCCGCGCGCCCGCCAGAACGCGCGGATCGGCGGTGCCTTCATGGCGAAGCTCAGCGCGGGCAGCAGCCGCTCGGCCGGGATCTCGCGCGGCAGGCCGAGCGGCCGGCGGATGTCCTGGTGGTGGATCATGCCGTCGACCAGCGCGATCCGACCGCCGAGCCCCGTGGTGAACCCGCGTGGATCCACGCACATGCGGAGCTTGGCCAGCAGTTCGTCCGGCTCCAGCCCGCCCGCCTCGGCCACGCCGACCGCGTTGATCTTGCCGGGCAGAAACCGCCCCTCGGCGAACCGACGCACCAGGGCGCGCCGGTCCAGGTCCTCGTAGCTGACCACATGCGCCACCAGTTGGCGGACGGTCCACTCGGTGCACAGCGTCCGCACGTCCCACTGGCTCGGCGACAGCGTGGCGAGGAAGTCGGCGAGCGCCTGCCGTTCGTCGCGGGCGAGGCTCTTGATATCTGCCATACGTGTCAGCCAACCAGGTCGACGAGGTTGGCGAGCGTTCCGGCCCAGCCGCCGGGCGAGTCGAACACGCCACGCATGACCTCGGCCTTGTCACCCATCCGCTCCAGGTGCCGGTGCCGCAGGTCCAGGCGCGTGCGCCCGGGCGACTCCTCGGTGAACGTCACCTCGACCTCGGTCTCCAACTCGGGGTCGAACCGCCAGTCCGCGCCGATCTGCCACAACAGCACGAGCCGACCGGGCGGCGCCCACTCGGCGACCCTGCCCCAGTCACACTCGGCACCGTCCACACCCCGTTCGAACCACCGGCCGCCGTCGCTCGGCTCCACGACGACCTCGGCGAGCGCCGACTCGCCGATCGAGTGCTCCGACGGCCAGAACTCGCTCATTCTCGCGGTGAACAGGTCGAACGCCCGCTCCGGCGGGAGTGGCACGCTCACCGTGCGGTGGACCTGGATCTCGGTGGTCGAGTTGGTGCTCACGACGTGCTCCTCGTGCTCTCGGTTTCGGCCAGCGCGGCGAAGTTGTCCAAGGTGGTCGACCAGAACCGGTCGAAGTACTCGCGCACGGCGGCGAGCCCCGCCGGGTTCACGCGATAGAAGCGGCGCGTGCCGGCCGCGGACTCCACGACCAGCTCGGCTTCCTTGAGTACCCGCAGGTGCTGCGAGACGGCCGGCCGGGAGATCGGCAGCCGATCGGCCAGCACACCGACGGCGAGCGGCCCCTCGGCGAGGTGCTCCATGATCGAGCGGCGGTGGCCGTCCCCGAGCGCGTCGAGAACGGTGGCGGCGGAGGTCGACATGTCGGTAAGTCTGGACTAACGGTAAGTGTAAGTCAACCGTTCGCGGTAGCTTACCGACTGCGGCGGCGCTGCTCGATCAGAGACTTGCGGTGTGCGTCCACCGCCGTGCAGTACGCGCGCACGGTCGAGCTGAACAACAGCGCCAGCCCGACGAGGTTCGCCGGCAGCACCACCGCCGACACGGTGAACACCAGCGTCACGTCGGGCGAGGCGCCGTCCAGCTTCGGCAGCGTCTCGAACAGCGGAATCGCCAGCAGCACGCCGAAGCCCACCACGAAGATCGGCGCCATGATCAGCACGCCCCCGGCCGCCGATGACCGTCATCACGCCGAGCATGACGAACAGAAAGGCGAAGGCCAGGCTGTTCGCCGTGTCGTAGGGCCGCAGTTCGTAGCCGTACTGCATCGCCCACGGCAGGGCCCCGACGGCGAACAGCAGACCGGCGGCGAACAGCAGACCGGCGACGAACGCGCCGACCGGGGCGACTGGGCTCGCGGTGGAGTCGGACATGGACGAAGCATGCCCGCGAGGCCCCGGGAGGGGTCCCGCCGCACCGTGGCTCAGAGCGGCAGGCCCTCCTCGAGATGTGCGAGGGCACGGTCGACGAACACGCGGTAGTCAGGCTGTCCCGCGGGCAATCCCTTCGACGACATCAGCCCCAGCGACATGCCCATGATCACGCCGGCGAAGTTGCGCACCTCGAAGTCGCCGGCGTCCCGACCGACCCGCTCGGCCACCTGCTCGGCCAACTCCTCGGCCAGGTCGAACAGTCGCAGCGCCATCGCCGCCCGCAACTCCGGCACGCTCGCGATCAACACCTGCCTGCGCCGCTCCCACTCCCAGACATCCTCGGACATCGCGCCGAACACGTCGGTGATCGTCGCCCGCAGAGCCTGGAGCGGGGACAGCTCGGCCGGCTGCGCCTGGAACGCCGCGAACGCGATCGGGTCGACGTCGTCGGCCAGCACGACCTCCTCCTTGGTGGGGAAGTACCGGAAGAACGTGCTCGGCGAGACCTCCGCCGCCTCGGCGATCTGCTCGACCGTGGTCGCCGCGTAGCCCTGTTCCTCGAACAGCCGCATGGCGTGCTCGCGGAGCGCCGCGCGGGTCTTGGCCTTCTTCCGCTCGCGCAGCCCCACATGGTCAGATGGCGACGAGGTCATCCCTCGATTCTCCTTGCCGGACATCGGATCGCTCAACACGGCTCGGCAGGAACACCGCCGCGAGCACCGCGCCCAGCACGGCAAGCCCCGCACACGTCCACATCATGGCCGACATGCCGTGCGTGAACGCGCCGCGCACCGAGTCGAGCAGGGCCGGCGACCGCAGCGCGTCGGCCACCGCCGCACCGGAGTTGACGCTGTCCCGCACGGCGTCCACCGCCTGGGCCGGCACCCCGTCCAGGTCCAGCCGCGCGCGGTACCCGGAGCTGAGCACCGTGCCCAGGATCGCCACCCCGATGGTGCCGCCGACCTGCCGAAGCGACTGGATCAGCGCCGAACCGGCGCCGGCACGCTCGGTACTCAGCTCGCCGGTGGCGACGTCCATCGCCGTCGGCATCGCCATACCGACTCCGACGCCGAGCACACCCATCCACGCACCGACGTAGCCATATGGTGTCGTCATCCCAGTGGTCGCACCACCTGTCAACGCCATCGCAAGCAGGACGAACGCGACCGCGATCGTGATCTTCGCGCCGAACCGGGGGACCAGCGCGCCGGCGACCTTCGCGCCGACCACGATCCCGGCGATCATCGGCAGCAGCCGCAGCCCGGTCTCCAGCGCGTCCGAGCCGCCGACCGCCTGGAAGTACTGCGGCATCACGAACAGCAGGCCGAACATGGCGAAGTTGACCATCGTGGAGAGCACCGTCGCCCAGGTGAACCGCGCGGAGGAGAACAGCGACAGGTCGATCAGCGGGGACCGCGCCCGCCGCTGCCACAACACGAAACCGACGAGCACCAGCATGCCACCGGCAATCGTCAGCAGCGCGCGGGCATCGGTCCAGCCGCGCTCGCCGGCGTCGATGAGGCCGTAGGTCACGCCGAGCAGGCCGACGCCCGAGGTGATCATGCCGAGTACGTCGACGCGACGCCGCTCCTGGCCGCGCGACTCCGGCACGAACAGCGCCACCGCGAGCATGCCGGCGGCGATCAGCGGCAGGTTGATCAGGAACACCGAGCCCCACCAGAATTCGTCGAGCAGCCAGCCGCCCAGGATCGGCCCGAGCGGCATGCCGATCGAGGTGGACGTGACCCAGATGGTGATCGCCCGCGACCGCTCGCGCGGCTCCGGGAAGATCACCGGCAGCACGGCCATGGACAGCGGCATCATGAACGCCGCGCCGAGCCCGAGCAGCGTGCGCCCGATGATCAGCGTCTCCGGGTCGGACGCCCAGGCGCACACCGCGGACGCGAGCCCGAACATCGCGAGCGCGCCGAGCAGCAGCCGTTTGCGTCCGAACCGGTCGCCGAGCATGCCGGCCGGCAGCAGCAGCGCGGCCATCACCAGCGTGTACGCGTTGCTGAACCACTGCAGCTCGCCGGTCGACGCGGACAGGTCCACCGCGAGCGTCGGCATCGCGACGTTCAGCACGGTGATGTCCAGCCCCAAGGTCAGCATGGCCAGCGAGAGCGCGCCCAGCGCCCACCACCTTCGTGTATCCGTCATGACAGTCACCCCAAACTGATAGTTGCTTGATTTTGATAGTAGCTGTCAGTTTGGCGAGCGCGCCAGTGGCCCGGTGCCGAAACGAGGTTTGGGACCGTCGTACCACTGTGCTCTGATGCCGGGTATGCAGCACTACCGCCGGCTACTTGCCACGCCGGGAATCAAGTCGCTGCTGGTGCTCATGTTCTTCGCGCGCATCCCGTCCACGGCCAGCGGCATGGCGGTCACGCTGCACGTCGCGGTCGGGCTCGGCCACTCCTACGGCGCCGCCGGCCTCGCCGGCGCGGTGGTCACCATCGGGCACGCGGTCGGCGGGCCGATCGCCGGCCGGCTCGTGGACCGGTACGGCCTGCGCACGCTGGTCCTGATCACCACGATCGGCGAGGCACTGTTCTGGATCGTCGCGCCGCGCGTGCCCTACGCCCTGCTGCTGGCGCTCGGGTTCGTCGGCGGCATGCTGATCCTGCCGGCGATGTCGATCGGCCGGCAGGCGATCGCCGCGCTCGTACCGCCGGAGTCCCGGCGCACCGCGTACTCGCTGGACTCGATCTCCGTCGAACTCACCTACATGTTCGGCCCCACGCTCGCCGTGCTGTTGTGCACCCAGGCCGGCACCAGAGCCGCGCTGACCTGGCTCGGCATCACGATCGTCGTGCTCGGCGCCGCCGTCTATCTGGTCAACCCGGCCGTGCGCAGCGAGGACGAGGCACCGGTCGGCCAGGCCCGCCCGCCGCGCAAGGAGTGGCTCACCGGTCGGCTGATCGCCGTGCTGCTCGTCGGCGGCGCCGCGGTGTTCGTGCTGGCCGGGATGGAGGTCGCGATCATCGCCGACCTGCGCGCCTACGGCGAACTGCCGTTGACCGGCGTGGTGATCGCGGCGAGCTGCGTGGCGTCGATGGTCGGCGGACTGGTGCACGGCGTGGTGCGGCGATCACTGCCCTCGGTCGTGCTGCTGACCCTGCTCAGTGCGCTCTGCGTGCCGATCGGGCTCGCCGGAGACGCCTGGTGGATCCTCGCGCTGGCCGTGCTCCCGATGAGCCTGATGTGCGCGCCGACGCTGGCCGCCACCGCCGAGTCGGTCAGCACGCTGGCGCCGGCCGCGGTCCGGGGTGAGGCGATGGGCCTGCAGAGCGCGGCGCTCACCCTCGGCGGCGCGGCCGGCACCCCGGTGATCGGGTTCGTGATGGACCACTCCTCGCCGAGCTGGGGCTACGCGGCAGCCGGGATCGGCGGGCTGATCATCGCCGCGATCGCCGCCGTCGCCGTTGTTCGCGGCAGGCGAACCCCGGAAACCGTTGCGCCATAAGCCAAGCGTCGATTTTGTCGGACCCGCCGCGTAGCGTCCACATCAGTCGACCAAGAGGGGGCCAACCATGGTAGAGGGAATCTCACGACGAGGCATGCTCACCTCGGCGGCGGCCGGGATCGCCGCCGTTCCGCTCGGCTCGCTGGCCGCGAGCGCGGAGCAGGACGGCGCGGCCGAGTTCGCCGTCCCGCCGGCCACCGGTGCGATCACGCCGTTCCGTCTGCACGTGCCGGAGGCAGTGCTGCGGGACCTGCGGCGGCGGCTCGCCGCCACACGGTTTCCCGAGCGCGAGACCGTGCCGGACATCTCGCAGGGCGCGCGGCTGGAGCAGGTTCGCGGCCTCGCGCGGCACTGGCTCAACCGGTACGACTGGCGGCGGACCGAGGCGCGGCTGAACGCGTTCGGCCAGTACCGCACCAAGATCGACGGGCTCGGCATCCACTTCCTGCACGTGCGCTCGCGGCACGAGAACGCCACGCCCCTGCTGCTCACGCACGGCTGGCCCGGTTCGGTGCTGGAGTTCGCCGACGTGATCGGCCCGCTGACCGATCCGACCGCGCACGGCGGCCGTGCCGAGGACGCGTTCCACGTCATCGCGCCGTCGCTGCCCGGGTTCGGATTCTCCGACAAGCCAACGGAAACCGGCTGGAACCTCACCCGGATCGCGCGCGCGTGGACGGAGTTGATGCGGCGCCTCGGATACGGCCGGTACCTCGCGCAGGGCGGCGACTGGGGCGCCGGCATCACCCAGCGCATGGCCGAGATGGGCGCGCCCGGCCTCACCGCGATCCACCTCAACATGGCGTTCATCTCCGAGCCGCCGCTGCAGGGCCCGCCGACGCCGGAGGAGCAGGCGGCGCTGGATCGCTTCAAGTGGTTCGCCGAGGAGGGATCCGGCTACTTCGAGCAGCAGCGCACCCGGCCGCAGACCGTCGGCTACGCGCTGGTCGACTCGCCGCTCGGCCAGGCGTCGTGGATCTTCGAGAAGTTCGTGGACTGGACCGACAGCGGCGGGCGCCCGGAGGACGAGTTCGGCTACGACAAGATCCTCGACGACATCACGCTGTACTGGCTGACCGGTACCGGTGCGTCGTCGGCTCGTATTTACTGGGAGGCGATGCGCGACCCCACGCAGCCGTCCGAGGTCACGGTGCCGGTCGGGTACACCACCTTCCCCAAGGAGCTCGTGCCGATGCCGAAGGTGTGGGCGGAGCGCGTCTTCAAGGACAAGCTCGTGTACTTCAACAAGGTGGCGCGCGGCGGGCACTTCGCCGCGTTCGAGCAGCCGGCCATCTTCACCTCCGAACTGCGCGCGTTCGCCCGAGCCCTGCGCTGAACCCGTTGACACACAAGGAGATTCAACGCTGACACCTTGTCAACCGCACCCAAGGGGAACGTGACGCGACTCAGCCACGGTGACGACGCAACCGCCGCTGACCGCGAAAGGCACCCAATACTGGGGAATCGCGGGGAGGCGGACAAGTCTCGCCGCGCTGCCGCACACCAGCGCGGTGGCGTTCCAGGTGATCAAGTACCTGGGCGTGGCTTATCTGCTGTACATGGCATGGGCGACCTGGCGGGACAAGGGCGCGCTCACCGTCGAGCAGGACAAGCAGCCGCTGCTGGTGCGCAAGGTGATCATGTCCGGCGTGCTGGTGAACCTGCTGAACCCGAAGCTGACGCTGTTCTTCTTCGCGTTCCTGCCGCAGTTCGTGCCGGCTGGCCAGTCCGGCGCGGTGCCGCACATGGTCGGCCTGAGCGCGGTGTTCATGGCGCTCACGTTCGTCGTGTTCGTCGGCTACGGCACGTTCGCCGCGCTGATCCGCGACCGGGTGATCTCCCGGCCGGCCGTACTCACCTGGATGCGCCGCACGTTCGCCGGCGCGTTCGCCGCGATGGGAGCCAAGCTCGCCTTCACGAACCAGTAGCACCCCAGTGGCGCCGCCTGAGAACCTCGGCGAACTCCACGATGTCCACGCTATCGGGATACGCCTGGCCGGTCCCCGGGCCGATGGGATGTGTCAGGATCGCGGCATGTCATCGTCGACAGCACGCCCCGGTGGACACGGCACGGTGATCACGGTCGCGCCGACCGGTGCCGAGCACGCCAAGTCCGACGTGCCCAACCTGCCCGTCACGATCGAGGAGCTCGTCTCCACCGCACAGGACTGCGAGCGCGTCGGCGCGTCGATGATCCACGTGCACATCCGAGACGAGGACGCCAAGCCCTCGCTCGATCCGCAGCGGCTCAAGGACACCGTGGCCGCGCTGCGCGAGCAGACCAACCTGATCGTCCAGCTCTCCACCGGCGGCGCGGTCACCGATCCGGAGGAGCACCGGCTGCGCGTGCTCGACGCGATGCCGGACTCCGCCTCCTGCACGATGGGCACCGTCAACTTCGGCAACGACGTGTTCATGAACCGCTGGGAGTTCATCGTCGAGCTGCACAAGGGCATGCGGGAGCGCGAGATCGTCCCCGAGTACGAGATCTTCGACCTTGGCCACCTCGCCGCGCTGCGCCGGCTGCTCGACGAGCACGGCCTGCCCGCGGGCGGCCACGTGCACCTCGACCTGGTGATGGGCGTGCCGGGTGGCATGCCGGGCGACACCGAGACCGTGGTCGCGGCGCTGCGCATGATCCCCGAGGGCGCCACGTTCTCCGCCACCGGCGTCGGCCGCTCCACGCTGCCGGTGATGTTCGCCGCGCTGTCCGCCGGCGGTCACGTACGGGTGGGCATGGAGGACACGATCTCCTACGCTCGCGGCGAGCGGGTGAAGGACAACGCGCAGCTCGTCGCCAGGGCGGCCGGGATCGCGCGGATCGCCCAGCGCCCGCCGCTGCCGGTCGACGAGGTCCGGGAGTTGCTCGGCGTGCGTGCCGGCTGAGCCAAACAAGGTGGCATCACGCCGCCCTTTACCGGAGGATGGCCTCGTGATCGAAGTGCGTCCAGGGGGACGTCGGCGGATCGACCGGGTGCTCGACCCGGAGTACGTCACCGACCTCGCCTCGCTCGACCTCACCGAGGTGCGGGCCCGCCGTGACGACGCGGCGCAGGAGGAGACCGACCTGTCCTACCTGCGCCGGCTGCTGCACGGGCGGATCGACATCGTGCTCGCCGAGCAGAAGCGGCGCGCCACCGGGGACACCTCGTCGGTGCTGGAGCATCTCGCCACGATCCTGGCCGACAACGCGGTCGGGCCGGCCATGGGATCGGGCCGCCACCAGACGCTCGAGCCGTCCCGCGCCGAGGCGCACCGGCGGCACGTGGAGGCGCTGGTGTCCGACGCCGACCTGTCCGACGTGTCGAACCTGGCCGACGACAAGCTCGACCTCGCGCTGCGCACGTACCGCGAGGAGGAGGGGTCGGTGTCCACGCGCCGGCGTGAGGTGCAGGTCGTGATGGACCGGCTCAACGAGGAGATCGGCAGCCGGTACCGCGCCGGCAGCGCCTCGGTGGACGAGCTGCTGGCCGCCGAACGCGGCGACGACGCCTGACCGCGAGGCTATTTTCTTTCCCGTCCTCGCAGGGTGACCCACCGGGCGCGTCCAGGTGGATGAGCTGAGCTACATCGGGTCGTGTGATGGGAGCGACTCGTATTGGGCATACTCGAGCGGGCGCCAACGCCGTAGATCGCCGCCTGGGCGTGCCCTAAGCAACCACCCACGCAACTTGGAAAAGGCCCCTAGTTGAAGCGTTCGCGCAGGGCCAGCTCGCCCCAGAAGTCGCGGAGGCGCTCGAACCGCTCGGCGACCTCTTCGGCGTCGCCGTTCTCCAGCGCGTCCACGATCGCGTTGACGTCCTGCGCCGAGGTGTCACCGACCAGCTCGTCGTCGTCGAGCAACTGGACCAGCCCGCCGTAGTCCAGCTCCACCGCCGACGCCTCGTCGAAGTTCGCGAGCCACCGGTCAGTGTCGGCCAGGATCTTGGTCGGCCCCTCGTCGCCGAACGTGTCGACGGCGAGCGCGTGTGCCCGGTCGATCCGCTTGCGCGCGTCGACAATGGCGATCCGCCAGCAGCACGTCCGCGCGGGATCGTCCCGGGTCGCCACCACGACGTGCCGGCGGTCCGGGTCCACCATCGAGAACCAGGGCAGCGGCACCGTCCAGGTCATCGAGACCACGTGCACCGCGCTTTTCGACTGCCCGGACAGCACCTCGGTCGCGCGCTTGCGGATCGTCGCCACCGAGGCCGGCAGCGCGGCCTCGCGCAGCGTGGGCGTGGCGGTGGACAGGAACCCGACGAGTGCCGCGGCCGAGCGGGTGCGCACGTCCAGCGGGCACACCAGCGGCCCCGGCCCTACGGTCGTGCCCTCCTCGACCGGTACCACGGCCGGGTCGAGCACGAGGACGTCGTTCGGCGTGGGCGGGAGCGCGCGGCCGTCCGGAAGCTCGCCAGGGAACAGTGAAGCCGGCAGAGAGAACTGTGACTTGAGCCACATTTCCTGTTCGCGACTACCGGCAACCGTTCGGTCGATCGGACCCGCGTCGACCACTGCTTGGAGCCGGTCCCGCCACGGAGCGTCGAAAGAAGACAGCGGTTCGTACACCCTGAGGTAGGCGACGAACGGACGAGGCACCTCGGCATCGTGTCACGACCGCCGGCGCGCCTCGCGCCTGACCCACCGGCCGGCGGATCTCGACGTAATGTCGGGCTCCGCACACCGTGCCGCGTCGCATGGAACCGGGTCGGCACGGTACGGTAGTTAGCAGGAATCAGTTGTCGAGATGAGCGGGGCCGCCGATCCCCCGGCCGCCCCGTCCTTGTGCGAGGGGGTCGAGCCATGGGGCGCGGCCGAGCTAAGGCCAAGCAAACGAAGGTGGCCAGGGAGCTCAAGTACAGCACTCCCAATACAGACTTCGATGCCTTGCAGCGCGAGCTGTCAGGGTCGGAGTCCCGTGGCGATGGCCACGACGGTGACCGTTCCGACGACACGGCCGACGAGTACGAGGACTACGACCGGCGCTGAGCGCCCGTCCCCCTCACTCGTCGAACCCGGCGCGCCGCGCCCGCTTGGTGTCACCCCGCCGACGCTTGTCGGTCAGGCGACGCTCCCGAGCACCTCTGCTCGGTTTCGTCTGCCTGCGCTCACGTGGCGGCGGGGCGGCTGCTTCTCTGAGCGCAGCGGCGAGCCGTTGCCGTGCGGCGTTGCGGTTGGCGAGCTGGGCGCGGTGCTCGCTGGCGGCGATCGTGATGATCCCGTCGGTGAGCCTGCGCGCCAGTCGAGCCAGCATGCGGTCACGCAGGTGCGCCGGCACCGACGGCGAGTTCGCTATGTCGAAGGACAGCTCCACCCGCGAGTCGGCGGTGTTCACGCCCTGCCCACCAGGGCCGGACGAGCGGGAGAAGCGCTCGGTCAGCTCGCCGGCCGGGATCACCAGCGCGCGGGTCACCACGAGGTCGTCCACGACTCCAGGGTGCCCGGTCAGCGCAGGGCAAGTCCCGGCAGGGTGACGAGTTCGACGAGCGCGTCCACGGTGACCGCCGGCGAGGTGCGCTCGGCCAGCGCGGCGACCCAGGTGCCGTCCGGGCGGACCGTGCGCGCGCTGACCGACCCCGGCCCGGCGATTCCCACGTACACGGTCAACCCGTCCCGCACGCGGGTGTCGCACACCGCGTCCGGGGACGGCATCAGGCACGAGGACGGTGGTTGCCCGCCGGGCTGATAGATCGAGATGTTCACCCGTCCACCGCCGGCCGGCACCTCGACGGCGGCCGTGTAGCCGAAGTTGTACGGCTGGAACACCAGGTCCTGGTTGATCGTGCCGGGCAGCAGGGCCGCACCGGTGATCGTCTTGGTCAGCTGTGTGGCGCGGGACGGATGCGGCACGTACCGCGGGTCGGCCGTCGTGGACGGTGGTAGTGGCAGCGACGGCCCCGGCGGCGCGCTGTCCACAGTGGACGGCGGCAGGGTCGGCTGGGCGGCCTGCGTCGGGTCCGGGCCGCCACTGCCGTCCCCGGTCAGCGCCGCCGCGCCGAGCGCCACCGCCATCACCGCGGCGGCCACCCCGCCACCCGCGGCGATCCGCCGCCCGCGCAACCGGCCTCGGCCGGCACGCAGCACGTCGTCGGTGGTCAGCTCGGGCGGCGGCTCCCCGTCCAGCGCCCGCGCCAGCAGCGACGTCACCTCGTTCACGACTGCCCCTCCAGTACGGTCCGGCCGGCCGCGAGCAACTCCCGCAGCGCGGCCAGACCCTTCGCCGCCTGGCTCTTCACTGTCCCCTCGGTCCGCCCGAGCACCCTGGCCGTCTCGGTGATCGACAGGTCCTCCCAATATCGGAGCACCACGACCGCCCGCTGACCGGCCGGGAGCTGCCCGAGCGCCCGCCGCACGTCCACGGCGTCCTCCACACCGGACGGCGGCACGCTCAGCTCGGGCGGTTCCGACGTCGTGCTCTCCCTGCGGCGAAAGGCCTTCCGCGACTCGTCGATCGAGGTCCGCACCAGCACCGTGCGCGCGTACGCGTCGATGCCGGCGCTGGCCCGCAGCCGAGGCCACACCACGTAAAGCTTGCTGAGCGCGGTCTGCACCAGGTCCTCCGCCCGGTGCCAGTCCCCGCACAGCAGGTACGCGGTTCTGCGCATGACGGGCAGGCGTGTGTCGACGTATTCGGCGAACTCGCCGTCCCGACCACTCACCCGTCCCGTCCTTCCCGCGTCACCGAGTTAAACGGAACCAGCGCACCGAAAGGTTGCCCGCCCCACCAAGCCACCCCGACGTTTGCCGTACTTGGCGACGCTCCTGACCGGGGTTTGCTGGTCTTGAAGACCTACAAACGGGGTCAGAACCGCAGGTAGTCGCCGGACAGGTGGGCGCGGGCGCTGTCGGTGTCCTCGGCCGGGCTCACCTCACCGGCCACCCAGGCCGGCACGTGCCGGGCGGTGAGCACGGCCAGCGCCCGGTCGACGTCCTCGGGCGCGACCACGGCGATCATGCCGACGCCCATGTTGAACGTGCGCTCCATCTCCTCGCGCTCGACCCGCCCGCGCTGCGCGATCAGCGCGAACACCGGCGCCGGCGTCCACGTGTCGCGGTTGACCTTCGCGGCCAGCCCGCGCGGGATCACCCTGGCCAGATTGTCGGCCAGCCCGCCGCCGGTGATGTGCGCGAACGTGCGCACCTCGGCCTCGGCGGCCAGCGCGAGACAGTCCTTGGCGTAGATCCGGGTCGGCACCAGCAGCTCCTCGCCGAGCGTGTGGCCGAACTCCTCCACCTGCCCGGACAGCGGCATCCGCGCGATGTCCAGCAGCACGTGCCGGGCCAGCGAGTACCCGTTGGAGTGCAGGCCGGAGGAGCCCATGGCGATCAGCACGTCACCGGGGCGCACCCGGTCCGGCCCGAGCAGCTTGTCCGCCTCGACCACGCCGACGCCGGTCGCGGACACGTCGTAGACGCCGTCGGTCATCAGCCCTGGGTGCTCGGCCGTCTCGCCGCCGAGCAGCGCGCACCCGGCCTGCTGGCAACCGTCGGCGATGCCCTTGACCAGCGCGGCGATCTTCTCCGGCACGACCTTGCCGACCGCGATGTAGTCCTGCAGGAACAGTGGCTCGGCGCCGCACACCACCAGGTCGTCGACCACCATCGCGACCAGGTCGAGGCCGATCGTGTCGTGCACGTCCAGCGCCTGCGCCACGGCGATCTTGGTGCCGACGCCGTCGGTGGAGGAGGCGAGCACCGGCTCCTTCCACCGGTCCAGCCGCAGCTTGAACAGGCCGGCGAACCCGCCGATCCCGCCGAGCACCTCGGGCCGCGACGCCTTGTCCGCGTACGGCTTGAGCAGCTCTACGGCCTCCTCGCCGGCCGCGATGTCCACCCCCGCCCCGGCGTAGGTGGCCTTCGACGCGTCGATTGGCGTGCTCACGTGTGGATCTCCGTCACGGATGGGGAGTCATGGTTACGGACGCCGCAGCGCGTCCTCGGCACCGTACCCGGTGGGAAGCACGGGTGCGGCTGAGCCCGCGATGCCCTTCTCCAGGCCCTTCTCCGCGCTCTTGATGCCCTCCAGCAGGTGCTTGCCGATCCGCGCGTCGTCCGGCAGCGCGATCGGGTAGCTGCCGTCGAAGCAGGCGCAGCACAGCCGGGTCTTCGGCTGCTCGCTGGCCGCGATCAGCGCGTCCTGGGACACGTAGCCAAGCGAGTCCGCGCCGATCGAGCGGCGGATCCCGTCCAGGTCCAGCCCGTTGGCGACCAGCTCGGCACGGGAGGCGAAGTCGATGCCGTAGAAGCACGGCCAGCGCACCGGCGGCGACGCGATCCGCACGTGCACCTCGACCGCGCCGGCCTCGCGCAGCATCCGCACCAGCGCGCGCTGGGTGTTGCCGCGCACGATCGAGTCGTCCACAACGACCAGCCGCTTGCCGCGGATCACCTCGCGCAGCGGGTTCAGCTTGAGCCGGATGCCGAGCTGCCGGATCGTCTGGGACGGCTGGATGAACGTGCGGCCGACGTAGGCGTTCTTCACCAGCCCTGAGCCGTACGGGATGCCGGAGCCCTGGGCGAACCCGATCGCCGCCGGGGTGCCGGACTCGGGCACCGGGATCACCAGATCGCCCTCGGCCGGGT
Source organism: Herbihabitans rhizosphaerae (assembly GCF_004216555.1). GTDB lineage: Bacteria > Actinomycetota > Actinomycetes > Mycobacteriales > Pseudonocardiaceae > Herbihabitans > Herbihabitans rhizosphaerae. The sequence continues at coordinate 676,090 of NZ_SGWQ01000003.1, forward strand.
GCTCGCCGGCCAGCCGCCGGCCGATCTCGACGCGGGTGGCGTGCACGCTGCGCCCGGCGATCGTGGTGTCCGGGCGGGCGAGGTAGACGTACTCGAAGATGCAGCCCTTCGGCTCGGGCGTGGCGAACCGGCTCGACCGCAGGCCGTCCGCGTCGATCGCGAGCAGCTCGCCCGGCTCGACCTCGCGCACGAACGACGCGCCCACGATGTCCAGCGCGGCCGTCTCGCTGGCCACCACCCAGCCGCGCTCCAGCCGGCCGAGCACCAGCGGGCGCACGCCGTGCGGGTCGCGCGCCGCGTACAGCGTCGACTCGTCGGAGAACACCAGGCAGTAGGCGCCGCGCAGGGTGGGCAGCAGCTCCAGCGCGGCCTGCTCGATGCCCTTGTCCGCGGCCGCCGCCGCGAGCAGGCCGGTGATCAGGTCGGAGTCGGTGGTCGAGCCGTTCTTGGTGACCACGCCCAGCTCGTGCGCACGGTCCAGCAGGTCGCCGGTGTTCACGAGATTTCCGTTGTGCCCCAAGGAAAGCCCGGAGCCGGCCGCGGTGGTGCGGAACGTCGGCTGGGCGTTCTCCCAGGTGCTGGAACCGGTCGTGGAGTAGCGGCAGTGCCCGACCGCGACGTGTCCGAGCAGCGAGGTCAACACCTGCTCGTCGAACACCTGCGAGACCAGCCCGAGGTCCTTGAACACCACGACCTGAGAGCCGTCGCCGACCGAGATGCCGGCCGCCTCCTGGCCGCGGTGCTGCAGCGCGTAGAGGCCGTAGTAGGTCAGCTTGGCGACCTCTTCACCAGGGGCCCACACGCCGAAGACGCCGCATTCCTCGCGCGGCTCTCTCTCCGGGACGTCAGTGTCGGGGTGAACGGATCCTGTGCCAGTGGGCTGGACGGTGGCCACTGAAGCGCTCCCAAGGGACGGCGTCAGGCTGCACCCAAGTGTATGTCCTGCTCAGGCAGCTCCGGACCATTGCGACGTGGCGCGCCCCACACTGGTATCGCGGGGCGCGACCACGCCGTCGCGCTCAGCGCACGCCGCTCATCTGCTTGGAGATCCACGGCCGCAGCGCCAACACCGCCAGGCCCACCACGATCGCCCCGGCGCCGACGATGCCGAAGTAACTCGCCTCGCTGTCCTCGTGGTAGTACTGGCCGATCGTGCCGGCGAGCGAGGAGCCCATCGCCACCGACAGGAACCACAGCCCCATCATCTGGCTGCGGAACGCCTCCGGCGCCAGCTTCGTCGCCGTCGAGAGTCCCACGGGCGAGATGAACAACTCGGCGATCGTGAACACCAGCAGGAACCCGAAGAACGCCAGCAGCGGCACCGAGCCGGCCCCGCCGCCGGCCACCGTCAGGAACAACAGGAACCCGACGCCCACCAGAATGGGGCCCAGTGCGATCTTGGTCGGGGTGGACGGCTGGCGGGGGCCGAGCTTGGTCCACAGCACGGCGAACACGCCCGCGAGCAGGATGATGAACACCGGGTTGATCGCATTGGCCACCCAGGAGACCGGCATCTCCCAACCGAACAGCATCCGGTCGATCCGGCCCTCGGCGTAGACCGGCATCACCGTGTAGAGCTGCTGGAACAGCGACCAGAACGCCACACTCGCCACCAGCAGCGGGATGAACGCGCGCACCCGGCTCTTCTCCACCGGCGTGACCTTGTCGCTGGTCAGCATCAGCACGAAGTAGGCGACCGCGGCGACGCCGGCCACCACCGCGACGACATCGGACAGGTTGAGCGCGGTGATCACGCCGAGGGCCACCGCCAACACGATCACCACGACCAGGCCGAGCCACGCCACCAGGTACTTCGTCCGCTCGGACGGCGGCAGCGGATTCGGCACGGAACTGGCCGACTCGGGCAGGTTGCGCCGGCCGAGGGTGTACTGGATCAGGCCGATGATCATGCCGATCGCGGCGAGCCCGAACCCGTAGTGGAACGCGATCTTCTCGCCGACGGCACCGGTGAAGATCGTGCCGGCCAGACCGCCGATGTTGATGCCCATGTAGAAGATCGAGAAGCCGGCGTCCCGCCGCCCGTCCTTCTCCTCGTAGAGCATTCCGACGATGACGCTGGCGTTGCCCTTGAGCGCGCCGCCGCCGACCGCGACGCAGAACAGGCCGACACCGAGACCCACCAGGCCGGGCAGGATCGCCAGGCTCAGGTGCCCGATCACCACGACCACGGCGCCGTAGAACACTGTCCGCTCGGCGCCGAGCAGCCGGTCCGCGATCCACGAACCGACGATGGCGGATACGTAGATCAGACCGCCGTACGCGCCGACGATGCTCATCGCCGCCGCCTTCGACTGGCCGAGGCCCCCGTCCTGGGCGGAGTACCACATGTACAGCCCGACGATGCCGGTCAGTCCGTAGTAGGAGAACCGCTCCCACATCTCGACGCCGAAAAGGTTCATCAGCCCTCGTGGGTGCCCGAAGAACCCTTTCCTCGGCCGTGCCTCTGTCGTGGAGTCCACAGCTCGCTCACACCTTCTGTCGTGGAGGTTTGATCAACGAAACGTTGGTATGACCGGCCCCGGGGGACAACCCGTCGACCGTCCCGTATTTCTACGTATCCGGCGTCATCGGGACGCTGCCCACCGCTCGTCCCCGCGAATCGAGCAGCCGGCCCATCCGCTTGACCACCCAGGTGCTGATGTTGCGCTCCATCACCCGGGCCACCGGCGCGGCCGCCGACATCCGCGCCTCGAACTCGGCGCACTCCGCCGGCGAGTGCAGCCACGCGATCAGCAGCAGGTTGTGATCACCGACAACGGTCACACACAGACGCGTCTCGCGCAGGGTGGCCAGCGCCCGGGCCGACTCGGCCAGCCGGTCGGCGCGCACCTCGACCCGGTACAGCGCGGTCACCGGCCAGCCGGCCAGCGGGTTCGCCACGTCGCACCGGAACAGCAGCTCCCGGTTGCGCAGCATCCTGGACAGACGCCGGCGCACGGTCGACTCGCTGATCCCGCAGTCGTCCGCGAGATCCGACGAACGCCGGCGCGGGTCGACGGCCACCGCCCGCGCGATCGCCGCGTCGGCCAGGTCCCACCGCGTCGGCCCCGGCGCCCGGATCGCCGGCGGCCCGTCGGCCAGCATCGCGCGCTGTACCGGGGTGAGCGCCCTGGCCAGCCAGTCGCCGCCCTCCCGGTGCACCTGCGCTGCCACCGCAATGCGCATCGCGGTCACGCCGTCCAGCCGTCCCAGCCGGGCGGCGAGCAGTCCGTCCAGGCCGGCGAGATCGACCGCGTCCACCCCGAGGAACAGCTGGTAGCGGCCGGTCGTGCGGTCCAGGCTGAACACCCACGGCCAGGTGCACAGCTCCTCGGTGATCGCGTTCAGCACGGCTGGTGCGGGCGTGGCTGGCGGTGGCACGCGGCGACTGGCACGAGGCGCAGACGTATCTGTCCCGGCTGAGCACGGCCGAGCCGGGCAACGAGGTGTTCCCGGTGATGCTGGGCGCGGCCGGCGGGGCGATCCGGATGCTGCTGGAGAAGGGCGAACTGGCCGCCGCGTGCACGCGCGCCGACCGGGGCGTCGACGCGCTGGTGCGCAAGGGCGGCTGGGCGTGGGCCGGTGAGCTGGTGCCGTACGCGGTCGAGGCGTACTGCGGGGCGGACCGCGTCGACGAGGCGGCGCGCCTGACCGACCGGCTGGCCGAGGCGGTGACGGAGCTGGACGCGCCACTGGCGGCGGCGGCACTGCTGGGCTGCCGCGCCAAACTGGCCAGGCACTCCGGCGAGGACGCCACGCCGTTGTTCGACCAGGCGCGTCAGCTGCACGCGCGACTCGGGTTCCGGTACCGCGCGGCACAGCTCGCCGAGCAGGCGGCGGTGTGCCGGTGGGACGAGGACCACGCCGGCGCGTCCACCACGATCGGCACCCTGGCCGATCAGTTCGAGCACATCGGTGCCGTGCGCGACGCGGCACGGTGCCGCCATCGGCTGCGCCAGCACGGAATTCGCAAACCGTCGGCGCGCAATGGTCGCGGATACGGCGAGCAGATGTCACCTCGGGAACGCGAAGTGGCCAGGCTGGTCATGGCCGGCCACACCAATCAGGAAATCGCGGACATTCTCTTTCTGTCGCGCCGAACGGTCGAGGAGCACGTCGGAAACGTTCTGCGAAAGAACAACGTGCGTTCCCGCCGCCAACTCCTGATCGAGCAGAAATAGCCCGGACGATCCCGCACCTCGCACCGCTGTTCCCGCAGGTGGATCCACGGCTTGCGGGAATGTGCCGAAACCCGTGTAACTACGGGTCGCCACCCTGGTTGCCGGCGAGAATCGAATACGCCAGGATTTGTACTAGCGATGAAGCTCTTCCCGCCGCCCCGCCTCTGGTCCGGACCAACCAGGGGCGGGGCACCCTTTGTCCGAAACTAAACCACCGGAAGATATTCGGCGATGTCGTCGGCGCGGGTGCCGGACGCGATGACCCGACCGGTGTCCACGGCCTCGGCCCAGGCCAGCCGGCCGGTGGCCAGTTCGAGCCAGGTGCGCGGATCGGTCTCCACCACGTTCGGCGGAGTGCCCCGGGTGTGCGTGGGGCCGGCGACGCACTGCTCGGCGGCGAACGGCGGCACCCGGACCTCGACACTGCGACCGGGCGCGCCCTGCGCGAGCGTGCGCAGGCTCGCGCGCACGGCGGCGGCCAGCGTGGCCCGGTCGGGTTGGTCGCCGCCGTCCAGCCACGACACGACCTCGGCCATCGCGGCCCGCAGCTCACCCGGATCGACCACCCGGCGCCGTGCCGGCACGGTCAGTCCTCGACCTCGCGCAGCACCTCGGTGAGCACCTCGTCGATGTGCCTGGCGAGCTTGGCACCGTCGGCCGGCGCGATCGTCGTCCACGGCGTGCCGTCCGGGGCCTGCTTGCGCAGCTGCACGTAGCGACCGGCCTCGGTGTCGAAGAACGCCACCACGCGGTTGCCGCGCACCCGCCGGCTGAGCTTGTCCCGCGCGGCGACGCCGAAGTTCCCGTTGCCGGTGAGCTTCGCGTCGAACACGGTCGCCAGTGTGTTGGCGTCGTCGGGGCGCAGCCCGGCCGAGACGAGCCCCGCCTTGAACGAGTTCACGTCGTTGGCGTCGTTCGCCGCGGCGGTGAAGTCGTCGCTGCGGAGGCTGACCGAATGCCCGGGGCCGGCCGGCGCCGGCGGCAGCACGCCCACCGCCACGCCAGGCAGACCGGTGATCGGGACGCGATGGAAGGTCAACTGGTCGTCGGACAGCACGGCGAGCACCGCGTGGTCACGGACGGCCGCCACCACGAAGCGGGTGATCTTGCCGACCCACACCCGGCCGTCGACCTCGCGCTCCGGCCTGGCCAGGATGCCGAGGATCTCCTCCAACTCGGGATCGATCGCGACCTGCCGGCCGAGCCCGCGCTGCTCGAGGTCGAACCACACCTGCTGCTCGAGCTTGGCCCGCTCCTCCCACGTCGCGCCGGGCGACGGCACGTCGAGGATGAGCGGGATCTCGGACAGGTCGAGGTGCTTCCACACCACGTCGAACTCAAGGGCGGACAGGGAGATCGGCTCCCTGCCCGCCCTGAGTCCGGACTCGATCGTCACTTCTGCTGTGGCTTCTCACCGATGACCGGCGGTGCGACCTTGCGGTCGTCGCCCCAGACATCGGAGGCACCGATCAGGTAGTCGGGAGTCTCGTGCTCCTCGTCCTCCTCGCCCTGACCACGGGCGCCGCCCATCGGCATGCCGCCGCCCATGCCACCGGCACCGCGACCACCAGGGCCGCCCGCGCCACCGGCACGGTGCGCCATGTCGTCGGCGCCGCCCATGCCACCGAAGCCACCCGGGCCGCCCTTGCCGGCACGCTGGCCGTCGGCGTTCGCGCCGCCGAGACCACCGGGGCCGCCGACACCACGCGAGCCGGGGCCGCCGCGGCGGGCCGCCTCGTCGTCGCCGAAGCTGGTGCCACCGGGGCCGAAGGGGCCTGGCATGCCGTACTCCTGGCCGCTGTTCGGGCCCAGGTTCGGCGGGGTGTTGGTGGTCGGCGGCTTGCCGGTGTTCTGCGGCCTGATCGGCGACCAGCCACCCGGATTGGTGGTACCGGGAGCACCGGGGTAACCGCCGGGGCCGGGGCCGCCAGGGCCACCCGTACCGGGAGCACCGGGCACGTGACCCCCGGGACCGGTGCCGCCACCGCCGGTACCGGGAGCGCCGGGCACGCTGCCGCCGGCGCCGGTCAGCGTCGGAGCGCTGCTGGTGTTGGTGCTGCCGTTCGGACCGTCCACGCCGACCCCGGGCGGGCCGACCTGGCCGCCGCGCGGCTGCGGCTCGGGAACACCCACCACGACCTGCGGCGGAGTCTCGAACGTCGCCATCGTGTTGACGTTCATGTCGCTGCTGGACTGGTAGCTCGTCATCGCCTGGCGAGCCTTCTGCTCGGCCTCGCGGCGCGCCTTCTCCTGCGCCTCGTGGTCGCGAGCCTGCTGCTCGACGCCGGCCACCGTCTTCGACGAGAACGGGTTGGCGTAGGCGTTCATGTAGTCACCGGTCGACGGCTCCGGCGTGGTCACCTGCACCGGCTTCGGCACGCCCGAGCGCGCCTCGCCGATGAAGTTGCCCTGCCACTCCGCCGTCGTCTTCATGTTCGTGGCGTGGCCGTTCGTGGTCTCCGACCACTGCACCAGCGGCGTGCTGCCGGCCTTGGTGTTGTCGGCGGCCTTGCCCTCCCAGACGGCGCCCAGCCGGCTCAGCTCGGCCTGCAGGTCGCCGTTGATCCTCTCGAGCGACTTGGCCACGCCGTCCCATGCCTGGGCGTGGGCCGAGGACGCCGAAGCGCCCTGCCCGTTGTTGATGTCAGTGTGAATCTGCTCGTGGGACACACCGTCCCAGCGCACGTCCACCATGTGGGTTCACCCCTCAGAAGTTTGTGGTCAGGCCTTGTGGTGCTTGCCCCACATGGCGGTGTTGCTGCCCTCGACGCGCTCGTAGGCCTTGTACGACGCGTCCAGCGCCTCCCAGACGCCCTGAAGCTGGCCGGCGTACTCGGCCAGCGTGTGCGCGCCGGACGTGTTCTCGCCGTAGGTGCGCACGATGATCTTCTCCGCCGTGGCCCTGCTGATCTGGTCGCCGGCCCAGTACGGACGGTCGAGGGCGCTGAGGTTCTGCGTCTCCTTCGCCACGGCTTCCTGTGCCTTGCGGAACGCCTCCCGGACCGCGGGAATCGCCGAGGGCTCAACCCTCAGGCGCTGCGGACCTGCGTACGGCGGAGGGGTCGAACCGCCGCCACCACCCGAGTCAATCAGCACTGCAATGCCTCCCTACATCCATGTGCGTTCGCGACGATCCTAGCTCTGACGAGCGACCGCCACGTCCGGTTCCCCAAACCAGACGCCTTACCGTTGGATTCTTTCCTAAGACGTGCTACTCGGGCAACCATGACGTCACCCGGCCGCCCGTACCGCCGCCTCCGCGTTCGGCACGACGCTCTGACACAGCGTCGCCTGCGGGACCTTCTGCGGCACGCTGACGTCCGTGTGCTGGACGTAGAGCAACTGACCGTCGGCGACGTCCACCACCACGTCGCACCGAATCCGATTGGTCGGCTTGATCAGGTAGCCGGGGTAGCCGGCGACCTGCATCGGCTGGACCTCCGCACCGGCCTCCCTGGTGTACTTCACGTAGTCGGCCGCACTCCGGTCGGTCACCGGCAGGACCATGAGTCCGAGTCCGAATTTCGGGGTTCCCGCGGAAGCCTGCGCGGCACACGCCTTCGCCTGTGGGAACGGCTGGACCGACTCCCTGGTCTCCGGCGCCTTGTCGATACCGAGCTCGCGCAGTGGCGTCGCGGCGAGGACTCGGCACGGGTCAACGGCGCGCATGTCCAGCGGTTTCGGGCGGTTGACCGGCGGGTTCGCGCTGGTCGGGGCGCCGGACGTGGTCGGATCGGTGGCCGAGGTCGCGCCGCCGGTCGCCGAGGTCGGCGAGGTCGGCGAGGGCGACCCGGTGCCGCCCTTGTCGTCCGAACATGCCCCCAGGGTGAGCGCGGTCCCGGCGAGCACCGCCGCCGTGACGCGCCGAGAGATCTTCATGCCGCGAAGGTACCGAACTTCGCCACTCGCCGACTCGATAGACCGTTCGAGTGACACCCCCGTGGGGGGTTAGCGATTCTGCGCGACGGGGTCGCCCTCCTTAGCATGGGCCCCAGGTGGAAGGCAGGGGGCGGGACATGGCAGAACAGCCCGAGATCACACAGGAAATGCGGGACAACGCCAAGGCACACCCGAACAGCTGGCTGTACGTCATCGACCACGAAATGGACGACGGTGACCAGCCGAGCCAGGCCGCCATCGTGGGCGCCTACCCGGTCGACGAGCGGGGCGAGATCGAGGAGACCTTCCACGGCAACCCCGAGTACGGCCGGGGCCGCCATGCCAGGCCCGCCGCGCCCCAGCGCGTCGACGACCTCGGGCGGCTCTTGGAGGAGATCCGCGCCGGCAAGCACCGTCCCGACGTGCTCCCGCCCGTGGTGCTCGACACGATCCTGCTGATCTACGCCGCCGGCCGCACCGACCGCTCGATCACCGCGTTCCCCAACCGCGACGGGCGGCTCATGGTGCCGGCGTGCACCTCACCGGACGCGATCCCGCGCGCCTGGCCCGGCTGGCGTCCGGTGCTCGGGCGCGAACTGGCGCCGCTGCTGCGCGGCCATCCACTGGTGATCAACCCGATCGGACCGGTGGCCGCCGTGATCCCCGCCGCGCACCTGATCGCGGCCGTCACCCGCTAGCGCCAGCCATCCCTTCCGGGCAACTTGGCCGAATGTCCACAAAGCCACGCTGGGGTCGCACGCTTCTACGAGGGCGATCGCCCTTACGGTGACGGACCCACACCGGCCTCGCAACCAACCAATCAACGTCACCACCGGCCGTCGGCGGAGCCGACTCGGCGACCTTGCCCGAGCTAGCGCGACAGCATCGCGTCGACCGACTCGGGCGGGCCCGCCTTGGCGTACAGCCAGCCCTGAGCCGAGTCGCAGCCGATCCGCCGCAGCCGGTCGGCCTGCGCCGTGGTCTCCACGCCCTCCGCGGTGACCTCCAGCCCGAGCGTGTGCGCCAGTGACACCAGCGTCTCGACGATCTTGTAGTCGACCGGCTCGTGCGTGCCGTGGTCGCGCAGGCCCTCCATGAACGAGCCGGCCACCTTCAACGTGTGCACGGGCAGCGTGCGCAGGTAGGCGAGGTTGGAGTACCCGGTGCCGAAGTCGTCGATGGCGATCCGCAAACCCATGTGCGCCAACGAGTGCAGCACGGCCAGCGGCTCACCGGTGGTGCCCATGATGGCCGACTCGGTCAGCTCCAGCTGCACCATCGACGGCGGCACGTCGGCGCTGGCCAAGATCGACTTGATGTCGCCGACGAGCCCCGGGTCCTGGATCTGCCTGGCCGCCAGGTTCACGCTGATCATGGGCGCGCGGTCGCCGAACCGGTCCAGCCACGCCCTGGCCTGCCGGCACGCCGCGTGCAGCACCCACCGTCCCAGCGGGACGATCAACCCGGTCTCCTCGGCCAGCCCGATGAACCGGTCCGGCGGGAGCCGCCCGAACTCCGGGTGCCGCCAGCGGACCAGCGCCTCGACCCCGGTCAGCGAGTCGTCGCAGAGCGAGACCAGCGGCTGGTAGTCCACGTAGAACTCGTCCCGCTCCAGTGCCGCCGGCATGCGCGCGGACAACGTGAACCGCGCGACCTCCCTGGCGTTGCGCTCCGGGTCGTAATGCGCCCAGCGGTTCTTCCCGTCCGCCTTCGCCCAGTACAGCGTCACGTCGGCGTCGCGCATGATCTCCGCGGGCGAGGACCCTCGGACGGCCCGCTCCACGATGCCGATGCTGGCCGACACGGACAGCTGGTGGCCCCTGATCCGCACCGGGTCGTCCAGCACGCACAGGATCTTGTCGGCCAGGTCCACGACCTCGTCGCGGCCGGTGCTGCCCTCGACGAGCACCACGAACTCGTCGCCGCCCATCCGCGCGGCCAGCTTGCCGGTCCCGGACACCAGTTGGTCCAGCCGCTCGGCGACCGCGACCAGGAGCTGGTCGCCGACGTCGTGGCCGAGGCTGTCGTTGATCACCTTGAACCCGTCGAGGTCCAGGTAGCACAGGCCGACGCGGGAGCCGGGCGAGTCGATGAACGCGGCGCCGAGCCGGTCCTGGAACAGCGCCCGGTTGGGCAGGCCGGTCAGCGGGTCGTGGGTCGCCTGATGGTGCAGCCGGTCCTGCAGGTGCTTGCGGTCGGTGATGTCCTCGACCATGGTCACCAGGTAGTCCGGCGCGCCGTCGTCGTCGCGCACCAGCGAGACCGTCATGTGCACCCACACCGGGTCGCCCGAGCACCGGCGCAGGCAGCGTTCCATGTGGAAGTGATCACGCTTGCCGGCGATCAGGTCGAGGTAGCCCTTGGGGTGCAGCACCGCGTCGCCCGGGTACCGGAAGTCCTCGATGCTCTTGCCGCGGACCTCGGCGCGCCGGTAGCCGAACATGTCGGCCATCGCCTGGTTGGCGTCGATCACCGTGCCCTCGATGCTGGACAGCCCGATGCCGATCGCGGACTCGGTGAACATCGCGCGGAAACGTGCCTCGCTGGCCCGCAGTGCCGCCTCGGCGCCGTCCCGCGCGTCGAACGCGGCCTGCCTGATCGCCTCCTGCTGCTCCAGAATGCGGTCGGTCATCGCCTCGGTGAAGCCGGTGGCGAACGCCGCCTGCAGCGCTGCCGTCCTGCGCCGGCACTCCGAGTCCGCCGGCGCGCCGGCTGCCAGCGCGAGCGAGTCGCCCAGCAGGTTGATCGACGCGCCGAGCGCGCCGGGACCGTGGCAGCGCATCCGGACCAGCTCGGCGCCGACCCTGGCGGCCGGCTCGGCGGCGAAGTCCACGGCGAGCAGGCACGTGGCCAGCTCGTCGACGAACGGCCGCAGCCGCTCGACCACGGTGCCCCGGTCGAGCGGAACGAACGTGCTCTCGATCAGCGCGGCCGCCCAGGATGCGGCGAACGAGCCCCTGTCGGTGGACTCCCTCGCCGCGCCCGCGCTCAGGCTCACGACCATCAGACCCCTCAGATCGCGCGTTCAGCTCGCCCCGTGGCACCGAGGTCGGGCACACACGCAGCGTACGTTCGGTCACCCGCACGGTTGACTCTAGTCACCGGCAGCCATCTCACCAGCGCCGATTCACCCCTCTCCGCCGGGGTCCCCGTCCGGGGCCCGTCTCCACCCTGCCTGATACCCAAGTCTCGGTGACAAATTCACACAAAAGCGTGACAAATCGGTACTTGGGCGAACACAATCGTCATCCGTACGGCTACGGCCCGTGAAGCCGTCGCGAGGGCAACGAAAGGACAGGCATGAAGTCCCTGGCATCGAAAGGAAGATGGCGCAGACTTGTCGTTGTGTGTGTCTCGCTGTCAGCAAGCGCCCTGCTGTTAACGTCCGTCACCGCCACGGCTGAGCCGGCGGCGGAAGGCGGAGTCTTCGATCCGGCCTCCGACCCCGCGGTCGCCGAGATGATCCGTACCCAAGACACCCCGATGGGCTCGCAGATCCGCAAGCACGAGGGTGGCGACCCGTCCAACGAGGAGACCAAGGCTCGCGCGCTCGCGCCGCAGCCTGAAGTCGGCGTGATGGCCACCGTCCCGGGCATCGACGTCAGCGGTCACCAAGGCAATGTGAACTGGGCGGCCCAGTGGAACGCGGGCAAGCGGTTCGTGTGGGCCAAGGCGACCGAGGGAACGGGCTACAAGAACCCGTACTTCGGCCAGCAGTACAACGGCTCCTACAACCAGGGCTTCATCCGCGGCGCGTACCACTTCGCGCTGCCGGACCGGTCCAGCGGCGCCACGCAGGCGAACTTCTTCTCCAGCAACGGCGGTGGCTGGTCCGGTGACGGCAAGACGCTGCCCGGCGCGCTGGACATCGAGTACAACCCGTACGGCGCCACCTGCTACGGCTTGTCCAAGGCCTCGATGACCAACTGGATCCGCGACTTCAGCAACACCTACAAGGCGCGGTGGAACAAGTACCCGGCGATCTACACCACCACCAACTGGTGGAATCAGTGTGTCGGCGCGGACTTCGGCTCCACCAACCCGCTGTGGGTCGCGCGGTACGCGTCCTCGGTCGGCCAGTTGCCGATCGGCTGGGGCACGTACACGGTGTGGCAGTACTCGTCGTCCCCGATCGACCAGAACAGCTTCAACGGGTCCTACGACCGGCTGCAGGTGTTCGCGACCAACCACGACTGACGAGCGCGACCTCTAGGGTTGCCGGCGATGAACAGCACCGTGTGGGTCATCGTCGGCGCCCTGCTCGTCGTGGCGGGCGCGACGACCTTCCTGCTCAACTGGCGGCGGCGCAAGCCGGCGTTCGCGCTCACCGGCACGTTCCTGTTGTCGCTCGGCGTGCTGGGCGTGGTGACCGGGATGCTGCTGACCGACCCGAAGACCTCGAAGGTCGAGGCGCTCAAGACCGGCGGCATCGCGGCCGGCGCGATCGTGGCGCTGTACGCGCTGTGGCTCAACGACCGGCGGCGGCGGGTCGAGGAGCAGCGGCAGCGGGTGGAGCGCGACCGGCACGAGCTGGAGTCGGCCCGCACCGAGCACGATCGCGAGCGAGTGTCCGACGAGCGGTTCGCGCGGGCGGTCGAGCTGCTCGGGCACGAGACGTCGCAGGTCCGGGTGGGCGCGCTGCTGGCGCTGGTCGGGCTGGCGCGCAGCCGGCCGGAGTACACCCAGACCGTGCTCGACGTGCTGTGCTCCTGTCTGCGCCAGCCGTTCAAGCACACGCGCTACAACCTTGTCGAGAGCGGCCAGCGTCCGAAGTGGGCGCTGGACGGCGACGAGAACGACCACGAGCTGCAGGTGCGCCTGACCGCGCTGCGCCTGATCACCGACCTGCTGCCGTCCGGCGAGGACGCCCCCGCCTACGACCTGGACCTGACCGGCGCGGTGCTCGAGTACGTGAACTTCTCCGGCAAGACGATCGGCACGCTGACGCTGCGCTGGGCCAAGCTGTACCGCTCGACCTCGCTGTCGGGCTGCCGGGTTCTCGGGTCGGCGTGGTTCACCGGCGCGAAGGTGTGGGGCTGGTTCAACGCGGCCGGCCTGGACTGCCACGCCCGGGTGTGGTTCAGCGGCTTCGAGGCGAACTGGCAGGTGGACCTGACCGGGGCGACCTTCCGCGGTGACCACAAGTTCTCCGGGGCGACCTTCCACGACGCGCTGAAACTGGGCGGTGCCACCTTCGCGGTGCCGCCGGACCTGTCGGAGGTCTCGGTGCGCGGCGACCTGGACCTGACGGCCACCGGACTGGACGCGGACAAGGCCGCCGGCATGACCGTGGCGCTCGGCCGGGAGACGCGGCTGCCGTCGCACTGCGTCGTCGAGCGGCGCGACGGCGGCGTGGGAGTCGTTGTCCCACAACGCTGATCCGGGGCAACGGCCGCCGGTCCGCGCGCGTGTCTGGAGTCGTGGACATCATCGATGTCGGGCCGATGGGCCTGCGCACCAGCGTGGTCACGCTGCGGCGGGCCGGCACGCCGCTGGTGTTCACGCTGTATCCGATGATCCACCTCGCCGCGCGCGAGTTCTACGACGCGGTGTCGCACAAGCTCGCCGGGCACGATCTCGTTGTGGCGGAAGGGATTCGCGGCTCGGACCGGCGCGGGCGGATGATCACCTCCGCCTACCGGTACGCCGCCGGCAACGACCGGCTCGGGCTGGTCGTGCAGCCGAAGAGCATGGTCGAGGTGGGTGTGCCGCTGATCTGGGCGGACATGACGAGCACCGAGTTCGGCAAGCACTGGCAGGACATTCCGCTGACGCACCGGATCCTCGCCTCGACCGCCGCGCCGGTCTTCGGGCTGTACCTGCGCTGGTTCGGTACCCGCGGCGCGATCGCCGGATACCTCGAGCTGAACGACGACATCATCGATCACCGGCGGACGTGGGACCCCGAGCTGCCGATGGACAAGCTGATCGAGGACAAGCGCGACGCGCTGCTCGCCGAGGCGCTCGACAAGATCCACACCGAGCGCGCGCAGGAGAAGATCGACGTCGCCGTGGTGTACGGCGCGGCGCACGTGCGCCCGGTGGTCACGTTCCTCATGGCGCGCCACGGGTACAAGGTCCGCGCCGGCGAGCACATGACAGTCTTCTCACTGATATGAACGAGATCACCGTTCCGGTACCGGGCATCGACGGAGCCACCGCATGGGGGCGCCTGTGCGTGCCGGACCATCCGCGAGGCGTGCAGGTCCTGGTGCACGGCGCGACGTACACGCACGAGTACTGGTCGCCGTACGCGGAACGGGCGCATGGCGCGGGCTGGGCGACGCTCGCGCTGGACCGCCCCGGCCACGGGCGCTCCACTCCGCTGCGATCCGATCAGCCGAGCGCGCCGATGCTGGCGACACTGCTGGCCGGGCTGATCACCGACCTGCGCGGCGAGTTCGCGCGGGTGGCGCTCGCCGGGCACTCCTCGGGCGCGGCGGCGGTTCTCTACTTCGCCCAGCACCACCCCGGTGTGGTGGACGCGCTGGTGCTCACCGGCATGACGCACGTGCTCAGCCGCGACGAGATCGCCTTTCCCGAGCACATGCACCCGGCGCGCGAGGAGGAGCGGTTCGCCTCGCTGGACGGCGGGTGGATCACCACGGTTCCCGGCACCCGCGGCGTGTTCTACCCGCCCGGCGAGCTGCCACAGTGGGAGGAGCCGGCCAAGAGCACGGTGTGCGCCGCCGAGACGGCGGAGAACGAGGCGATGTGGGCCACGCCGCTGACCGTGCCGTGCCCGCCGGTCCTGATGCTCGCCGGCAGCGACGATCGGCTGTTCCACCGGGCACGGGGGACCGAGGCGGCGCTGCTCGCCTTCGAGCGCGACTACTTCCCGGCCGGCACGGAGATCGCCGTGCGACTGGTGCCGGACGCCGGTCACAGCCTCGCCGAGTCGGAGTCGGCCACCAATGCGCTCCTCGAGTGGCTGGGGGCATAGCGGCTGAAGCGGTCAGGTCATGCCAGATCCCTTGTCGCGCAACAGCTCCAGCACCGTTCCCATCTGTCGCTCCATCGAGTCGAACCGGCAGTCCATGGTTGCTCTGAGCCCGTCGACCTTGTCGTCGATCTTCTGGTCCAGCTCCCCGAACTTGCGATCGACCTTCTGGTCCAGTTGGTTGAACTTCTGGTCCAGCTCCCCGACCCTGTCATCGATCTTCTGGTCCAGTGCCCCGAACTTGCCATCGACCTTCTGGTCCAGTTGGTTGAACTTCTGGTCCAGTTGGTTGAACTTCTGGTCCAGTTTCCCGAACCTGCGATCGACCTTCCGGTCCAGTTGGCTGACCAGCTCGTACACGCCGGCCACGTCGTTGCGGAGCTGGTTCACCACCCGCTCACTCTCTGTCCTGTTGGGCACGAGGTCTCCCCCTCAGTCGCGCACCGGCCTTCACTGTGCCGGCGCGAGGTGTCTTGCACCAAGCATCTACCGATGACCGGCCGGGGAAACGCGACGAATGGCGATCTGTGGATAACTCGGCCCTGTGGATAACCGGGACGCGGCGGTCAGTCGAGTAGGAGTGCACGCCACGCCGCCGGAGGGAAGGCGAGGATCGGTCCGGCCGAGTTCTTCGAGTCGCGAACGCCGACAGCCTGACCGGCGAACGCCACCTCGACACAGTCGGCGTTGTCGGTGCTGCGGCTGCTCTTGCGCCACCGTGCGCCGTTCAGGTCCAGCGCGTCCATGGCGCCTCCTACTCGTGTTCGGCGATCAGCGACGAGATCAGCTCCGCCGAGTCCGCCTTGTTCAGTGCCACGCTCAGGATATTGCCAAGGGCGACACGGTAGGCGGCGATGTCCTCCTTTTCGTCCAGGAACAGCCCGACGTGGTGGTTCTCCACGTAGACCAGACTGGGCTCCTCGGCGAAATCCAGCGTTGTGAACGGCCCGCGTACGCCCGCGTGTGTCACCCCACGCCAAGGCACGACACGAATCGTGACGTTCTGCCGCTCGGATTCGTCCACCAGATGGCGCAACTGCCGGCGCATCACTCCACTCTCGGTCATCGGCCGGCGCAGCACGCCCTCATCGAGCACCGCTACGTACTGGAGATCGAAGCGGCGCAACAGGGCCTGGCGCGCCATGCGCGAGGCAACGAGATTGTTCACGTCCGCGTCGGTCAGAGTGCTGCTCGCCCCTTGGATGATCGAGCCGGCGTACTCGGCGGTCTGGAGCAGACCGGGCACGACGAGTGCCTGATAGTTCTGGATTCGGGTGGCCCGCGACTCGAAGTCGATCAGTGCTCGCCACAGCTCGGGAAGATCGAGACCGTGGCTGTGCCACCAGCCGCGCTGCCCGGATTTCCTTACCTGGTCGAGGATTTCGTCGCGCCGGCGCTCGGGAACCTTGTACAGCCCCAGCAGTGCCGCCACGTCGTCGGCGTGCAGCCCACGCTGGCCGGTCTCGATCCGGCTGATCTTGCTCGGCGACATGCCGAGTTGCTTGGCCACCGCCGCGCCGGTGAGCCCGGCCTCTTCTCGGAGCCGGCGCAACTCGGTCGACACCTGCCGCGAGCGCGCGCTCGGATGGGGATTGTCTGTCATGCCACCAGATCCTCGCGGCGCGGCGCGGACCCGACAATTACACGATCGGGTGCGTTGCTGTCGCCCCCGGCAACATGCCAGCGTCAGGGCATGACGACTGACGGGGACACAATCGCCCTTTCCGAAGCCCTGCCACTGATACGCGACACCGTCCACCGCTGCGCACCGCGACTGTTCACGATCTACGGCGCCGACGAGGTCACCGGATCCCCGCTCATCGGCTGGGGAATGGACTTCGGACCCAAGATCGGCGCACTCTACTGGCAACCTCACGACAACACGACACACACAGGTGAGTCGGCGGAACAGATCCACAAGATCTACGAACTCGCCGGCGTCGCACACCTCGACTGGCTGTGACCGTCCACTGTGGACTACCCGGTCACGATCAGGGATTCCTGCTCCCGCAACCGGTCCGCGATCAGCTGCGGTGTCGCCGGCGCGGCGGTCGCCCACCGCTGTCCGTCCCTGCCGGACACCATGGTCAGCCAGCGCCCGTCGTCGGTGTCGATGAAGGTGACCGGCGACTCCGCGCGCACCCGGTGGCCGTTGGCGGTTTTCCTTGCGGCGTAGAGGTTTCCGCCGCCCCAGCGTGGCCTGGCCAGTATCCGCAGCGCCGCGCGGACGTTCGGGTTCACCGGGCGCCTGGAGAACCCGCCGAACCCTTCGCCGCGCGGCGCGGTGGCCGCTTCGAGTTCGTCGTACGGCATGGTGACCGACTCACCGTCAGCTGCCGGCGCGTCCGGCAACTGCGCGAGGAACGCGGCCAGCAGTTCCTCGGGGCGCGCGCCGAGCAGCGCCACCACGCCGTTGTCGAACTCATGCACCGCGAGCAGCGCGCCGCCGTAGCCGGACACGGCGAGCACGCCGTACTCGCGCCGGCGCCCGTCGAAGGTGGTGTCGATCCAGCCGTACAGCTCGCGATCAGGCCGGACGAGCAGACCGACGGCGTCGTCCAGGTCGGGGTCGTCGGTGAGACCGAGCCCGGCGAGTTCCGCGCGGGCATGCTGATCGAGGGAGCGCAGCGCGTCGTCGTCGTGCCAGGTCGGCACGCTCGCCAAGACCGGGTGCGGCTCGGCTTCCCGCCACCTGATCATGGCAAGCACGGTGTCGACG
This sequence comes from Herbihabitans rhizosphaerae, assembly GCF_004216555.1. Taxonomy (GTDB): domain Bacteria; phylum Actinomycetota; class Actinomycetes; order Mycobacteriales; family Pseudonocardiaceae; genus Herbihabitans; species Herbihabitans rhizosphaerae. The sequence goes on from NZ_SGWQ01000003.1 coordinate 693,809, forward strand.
CGCAGCGTGATCGTGTCACGCAGCATGGTCGCGGCTCAGTCTTCCTCGCCGATGGTGGCGGGCGCGGTCACCTGGTCTGTGCCGAAGACGTCCTCCGGATCGCCCGCGTTCAGCGGAACCTTGTACTCGTGCTCTTCGTCCTCGTCGCCACGCGCGCCGGCACCGGGAGCCATCGGCATGCCGCCCATGGCCGAGCCACCACGGCCCGCCATACCCGCGACCGGACGCCCGGCCGGCCCGTGCGGCTCGCGTGCACCGTGCGGACCCGCGCCGACCTGACCGCCCATACCCGGCTGACCACCACGGCCGAGCCCGCCGCTTCCGGGAACACCGCCGGCACCGGGCCTGCCCGAGCCGGAACCCGATCCACCTGGCCCGCCACCCGATCCGGCCAGTGGCCCGACCATCGGCCCCAGCCCCTGCCCACCTGGTCCGGGCGTCGGCTGAATCGGGCGCGGATCACTGGTGATCGGCGTCGGCGTCGTCGGGTTCCACTCCTGGATGGGGGTGAGCCCTGGCCCGCCGTGCCCCGGCGGCCGAATCTCGCCGCCAGGCGGGACCGGCCCGCCGATCGGCGGCAGCATGTTCGTGCCACCACCAGGCGGAGGCGTGCCGGCGATGACCGGTACCTGCTGCACGTGCGACCCGCCGTCACGAGTACCCGGCGTGGAAGTGCCGTCCCGCGGATCACCACCACCCGGCCTCGACGGTGGAGGCGAACCCGGCGGAACGGCCGGCCCAGGAGCCTTGACGGCCACCGGTGGCACGGAACCCGCCATCAAGTTCGGAAAGTCCGTCGGCATCCCAGCGCTGCTACAACCCGAATTCCAATTGTATCCGCTGTAAATCTCGACGTTCCGGTTCGCCTTGTTCTGGTACTCGGTTATCTGCTTCTCGACATCCATCGCGAACGGCATGGACACATTCGCCGCATCAAGTCGCGGAGGATTCGCCGGCACCGGCTCCACACTGTTGTACGTGTGCGTAAACGCGCCACCCTGATCACCAACGGGCGTATCCGTATCCCGCAGCAGCGCCGCATACTGGTCCATCGCCTGGGACAGTGGCGTCGAATGCCCCTCGGCAGCGCCGGCGGCGCCACCTTTCCAACCGCCACTCATCCGCCCATTCAACGCGCGAATGCGCTCCAACCGCTGGTGATGCCGCTCCGCCAACTTCCTGGAAGCTTCACGATAAGCCTCCAATGGGCCGGTCCCAGGCCCGTTGCGCACTCGATCGTAGATCTCGTGCGCGGCGAGCGATTCCCCATTGACCTCTACCTTCGGCGGCGAGACCTCGGTCAAACCAATCAACAAATTCTGAAAAACCATCACGACCCCCCTCTCATCGTCGCGATCATCGCCTCAGCGGCTCGTGCCGCCACCGGACACGGGTTCCCCTTTTCTGAGCCGTTACTAATCTGAACCTTTGCTGTCGCCACAAGCTGATCGGTCAGACCGACCGCAATCGAACAATCGCCTTGCAACCGCAGATCTGCGATACCCGAGAACACCGCTGGATGACCGGCGACCACGGTCGGTTCGAAGTACCGGTAGCGCCCTTTTTGGCCGCCGGAGTAGATATCTTCCAGACCGTTCTTGTTCATTGTGATAAAGGTGATCCCGACGCTCATACCGACCGGGGAAGTTGGAGGAACATACCAATCACACCCAGGCATCGAGCCGGCGTCGAGCCGCTTGCCTGCTGCGGGCAGGCCCAAGGCCGTGGCCCGCTCCACACTCAGAGCCCGGCATGGGTCAGCCAAATAGGACGCCGATTCGATCGGGTTCGGCACCCTTGGCGCACTCTGTCGCACACTCGTCGTAGCACCACTGCTCGTTGGCCTACTCGCTTGTGGTGAGGCGGTGTCCGGTGCGGGCTGAGCCGACCCGTTGGTCGTGCAACTCGCCACGATTGCTGCCACGGCCACCATCGTGCCCGCGAGGTGGCGTACGCGGCCCATCAGTGCCGCCCGCCCCGGAACCGAGCCCTGTTGGCCTCGTCCTGCGCCAGATATGCCTGCCGAGCGGCGGTGAGCGCGTCGATGTGCTTCTTCGCGTACTCCTGCACCGTGAGGTTGCCCTTCATGAACAGCTCTCCCGAGTTCCTTGCGTTGGCCGCCCACCCGTTGCTGGCAGGCTCGTTACCTGGCCCCTCCACGCGCAGGAACGCCTCCGCGATGCGGGCGTCGTACATCAGATCACCGTGGAAGTCGGTCCATTCGCGGATGGCGGCGTCGATGGTGGGCAGGTCGAACTCGTAACCGCCACCGCTGCCGTCCGTGGGCACCGGCGGCGCCACGACGTTGCGGTGGTTGATCCGATCGTCCCGCTCTTGCGGTGTCTCTTCGAAACCCATCCCAGTCCTCCCCAGGCGTGCCGGCCCCACACGCGGCACTCGACTGAGCACGGTAGCCGAACGCACTCAGACCGTCACAAGGTACGAAGGAACTGTGCGCTACCGCACGACAAACGTCACCCGAACAGGCTAGGAAGCGTGTTCTCCCAGGCAGCACGAAGTTCGGCCAGCCCGAGAGTCGTCACGTCGACGATCTCCAGCGCGCCGGATTCCGGATCCACGACACCCGCTCGCCGCCACGGCAGACCGCGCGCCGTGCACATCTCGGTGAACCGCAGCTCCTCGGAACGCGGCACCGACACCAGCACCCGCCCGGCCGACTCGGAGAACAGCTGGACGAACTGATCCTGATCCGGATCGAGCAGCACCCGCGCGCCCGTCTCGCCGATCAGACACGCCTCGACCAGCGCCTGCGCCAGCCCACCCTCGGAGAGATCGTGCGCGGCGGACAGCATCCCGTCCCGCGAACCGGCCAGCAGGATCTCGGCGAGGAGCTTCTCCCGTGCCAGGTCCACGACCGGCGGCGTGCCGCCGAGGTGCCCGTGCACGACGTGCGCCCACTCCGAGCCGCCGAACTCGTCACGCGTCTCGCCGAGCAGGATCAGGGTGTCACCGGCCTCGGCGCCGATCCCGGTCGGAATCCGCCGCCGCACGTCGTCGATCACGCCGAGCACCCCGACCACCGGCGTCGGGTGGATCGCGGTCTCGCCGGTCTGGTTGTAGAAGCTGACGTTCCCGCCGGTGACCGGAATGCCCAGCTCACGGCAGCCTTCGGCGAGCCCGCGCACGGCCTGCTCGAACTGCCACATCACGCCGGGGTCCTCGGGCGAGCCGAAGTTGAGGCAGTTGGTGACCGCGAGCGGGGTGGCACCGGTGACCGCCACGTTCCGGTACGCCTCGGCGAGCGCGAGCTGCGTGCCGGCGTACGGGTCCAGCTTCACGAACCGCGAGTTGCAGTCGGTGGACACCGCCACACCCCGCCCGGTCGACTCGTCCACGCGGATCATGCCGGCGTCGGACGGCTGCGCGAGCACCGTGCCGCCGCGCACGTACCGGTCGTACTGCTCGGTGACCCATTCGCGCGAAGCCAGGTTCGGCGAGGCCGTCATCCGCAGCAGGGTCTCCCGCAGACCGTCCGATGTGGACGGACGAGCCAGAGTGCCAGGATCGTTGGCGCGCAAAGAATCCTGCGCCGACGGCCGCTCGATCGGACGGTGGTACTCCGGCCCCTCGTGCGCGACCGTACCCGGCGGGACGTCGACCACCGTCGAACCGTTCCAGGTGATCACGAGCCGGCCGGTGTCGGTGACCTCGCCGATCTCGGTGGCCAGCACGTCCCACTTCGCGCACACCCGCATGAACGCGTCCACATTGGACGGTTCGACCACCGCGCACATGCGCTCCTGCGACTCACTGGACAGGATCTCCGCCGGCGTCATCCCGGTCGCGCGCAGCGGCACCCGGTCCAGCCAGACGTGCATCCCGCCGTCCCCAGCGGACGCGAGTTCGCTTGTGGCACAGGACAATCCGGCACCGCCGAGGTCCTGGATGCCGACCACGATGCCCTCGCGGAACAGCTCGAGACAGCACTCGATCAGCACCTTCTCGGTGAACGGGTCGCCGACCTGCACGCTGGGCAGCTTCTTGCGACCGCTGCCCGACTCGTCGCCGGAGAACGTCTCCGACGCGAGCACTGACACACCACCGATGCCGTCCAGCCCGGTGCGTGCGCCGAACAGGATCACCTTGTTGCCCGTGCCGGAGGCGTGCGCGAGGTGCAGGTCCTCGACCCGCATCGCGCCGACGCACAGCGCGTTCACCAGCGGATTGCCCTGGTAGCACGGGTCGAACACGACCTCGCCACCCACGTTGGGCAGCCCGAGGCAGTTGCCGTAGCCGCCGACGCCGGCCACCACACCGGGCAGAACCCGTTTGGTGTCACCGTGTTCCGGGTCGCCGAAGCGCAGCGAGTCGAGCACCGCGAGCGGCCGCGCGCCCATCGCCATGATGTCCCGCACGATGCCGCCGACACCGGTCGCGGCACCCTGGTAGGGCTCCACGTACGACGGGTGGTTGTGCGACTCGATCTTGAACGTGACGGCCCAGCCGTCGCCGACGTCGACCACGCCGGCGTTCTCCCCGATGCCGGCGAGCATCTTGGCCTGCATCTCCGGCGTGGTGTTGGTCTTCCAGTGCTTCCAGTGCACCTTCGAGGACTTGTAGGAGCAGTGCTCGCTCCACATCACCGAGTACATGGCCAGCTCGGCATCGGTCGGGCGGCGGCCGAGGATCTCCCGGATGCGCGCGTACTCGTCTTCCTTGAGCCCGAGTTCGCGGTACGGCTGCGCGGTGTCCGGAGTGGACAGTGCGGCCTCGACGGTGTCAGCGGTCACGGTGGGAACCTCTGCGGGGGAATGCGCCACGACCTGAACTATAAGGACCATCGCACCTGGTCAGAAAATCGGTGGCCGCCCGCGTGAGCGGCCCCATACTCTGAACCTCATGAGGGATCACCGCAGTCTTTCCCCCGATTAGCTCATGACCTTGCCGGCGAAGCTGACGCCGGCGCGTTTCCTGTTCACACTCCTGCGCAGACGCCCGTGGCTCGCGCTCGCCTCCGGCCTGCTCGGCGCGCTGTGGCTCGTGCCAGGCGCGTTGCTGCCGTTCGTGGTCGGCGAGGCGGTCGACCGCGGCATCGCCGGCGGCGAGTGGCGCACGTTGATCTGGCTGGCGGCAGCGGTCGCGGCCATCGGAATCGCCCAGGCCGTGTTCGGTGGCCTGCTGTTCCACGTCGCGATCGGCATGTGGATCGACGCCGCCACGACGACCCAGCGGCTGGTGTCCGAGCACATCTCCCGGCTGGGCGCGTCACTGCGGCCGCAGATCGACACCGGCGAGGTGCTGGCGATCCCGTCGTCGGACCTGGACGAGATCGGCAACGTCGTGGAAGGGGCCGGCCGACTGGTCGGCGCGCTCACCGCGTTCCTGGTCGTCGGCGTCACGCTGATCGACTCGTCGCCGTTGCTCGGCACGGTCGCGTTGATCGCCGTGCCGCTGGTGGTGCTCGGCATGGGGCCGCTGCTGGCGCCGCTGCACCGCAGGCAGGAAGCGCACCGCGATCGGCTGTCGGAGATCAACTCGATCGGCTCGGACATCGTGTCCGGGCTGCGCATCCTGCGCGGGATCGGCGGCGAACGCCAGTTCCTGCGCCGGTTCACCGACGCCAGCCGGCGTGCCCGGCACGCCGGTGTCGCGGTGGCCCGCAGTGACTCGTGGCTGGAGGCGGCGCACGTGCTGCTGCCCGGTCTGGTCACCGTCGTGATCACCTGGCTCGGCGCGCATCTGGCCATGTCCGGTTCGATCACGGTCGGCGAGTTGCTCGCGTTCTACGGCGCGGCAGCTTTCCTGGTGATCCCGGTGAGTACGGCCACCGAGTCGGCCGAGGCGGTCACCGCCGCCCTGGTCGCCGGCAAGAAGGTGTGCCGGCTGCTGCGGCTGCGGCCGCTGATCGCCGAGCCGGACTCGCCGGTGCCGCTGCCGGCGGGCGCGCTGGAGTTGCACGACACCGCGACCGGGTTCACCGCGGTGGCCGGCAAGCTGACCGTGGTCGACGTGGGCGCGGGCGCGGAGGCACTGGCCGCGCGGCTGGCCCGGTTCGCCGACCCCGAGGACGGGCACCGGGTGCTGGTGTCCGGCGTGCCGGCCGACCGGGTCGCGCTGGACGCGTTGCGGCGCCGCGTGGTGTACGCGCACAACCAGGACCTGTGGTTCTCCGGCGTGCTGCGCGAGCAGGTGGCACCCGATCACGCGTCCGCTGTGGACGTACCGACCGCGATCACCGCGGCCGACGCGGACGACATCGTGGACGGCCTGCCGAACGGGCTCGACGAGCTGATCGGCGAGCGTGGCCGTGAGGTGTCCGGTGGCCAGCGCCAGCGGCTGAGCCTGGCCCGCGCGCTCGCGCTGGACGCCGACGTACTGCTGCTGGACGAGCCGACCTCGGCCGTGGACGCGCACACCGAGGCGCGGATCACCGAGCGGGTGGCGGCCCTGCGCAGAGGGAAGACGACCGTGGTGTTCGCCCAGAGTCCACTGTGGACAGTGGTGGCGGACGAGACCGTGCGGCCGAACGAGGAGGTGCCGCCGTGCCGGTGAAGCTGCCGCTGGCGACCGGCCGGCAAGCCCGAGAGTGGATGCGCGACACCATGCGCGCCAACCGCCGGGCGTTCGGCGCCGTACTCGGGCTGCACATGCTGGCCACGATCGCCGGCCTGGTCGGGCCGCAGCTGCTCGGCCACCTGGTGGACGCGGTCGCCGGCAGGTCGGCCACCGCGACGGTGATCAACGTGCTGGCGCTGGCGTTCGTCGCGGTGCTGCTCATCGAAGCCGCGATCCAACGCGTGGCGCGGATCGCCACCGGTGTGCTCGGCGAGCGGGTGCTCGCTGAGACGCGAGAGTCGTTCGTCGCCGAGTCGCTGCGGCTGCCGCTGGGCACCGTGGAGGCGGCCGGCACGGGTGACCTGCTGACCAGGGCGACGCGCGACGTGGACCGGGTGGACGGCGTGATCCGCAACGCCGTGCCGGAGACGATCACCTCGATCATCACCGTGCTGCTCACGATCGGCGCGATGCTGTTCACCTCGCCGCTGTCGCTGGGCCTGCTGGTGGCGGTGCCCGTGCTGGTCGGCCCGACCAGGCGACACTGGCGGCGCGCGCCCAAGGCGCTCGAGCGGATGATGGACAGTTGGTCGGACGTGCAGTCCTCGACGCACGAGTCGGTGGAGGGCGCGCGCACGGCCGAGGCGCTGCGGCTGGTGCGCCGCCTGATCCGGCACGGCGAGCGGGCGGTGGACGGCGCGGCCGCCAGCGAGCGATCGCTGCGCGCCGTCGTGGTCTCCTGGCTGCCGTTCCTGGAGCTGTCACACCTGCTGCCGATCGCCGCGATGCTGCTGCTCGGCGGCTGGGCGTACGCGGAGGGGCTCGCCTCGCTGGGCACGATCATCGTGATGGTGCTGTACGTGCAGGCGCTGGCCGATCCGGTGGACACGATGCTGTGGCTGGTCGAGGACATGATGGTGGCCGGCACCGCGCTGCGACGAGTGCTCGGCGTACAGGCGCCGATCCGTGCTGGGGGTGCCAAGGCCCCGGTCGAGCAGGACATCGTGGTGCGCGGCGCGCGGTTCGGGTACTCGGCCGACCGCGAGGTGTTGCACGGCATCGACCTGCGGATCCCGCCGGGCGAACGGCTGGCGATCGTCGGCCCGTCCGGTGCCGGCAAGTCCACGCTGGGCCGGCTGCTGGCCGGGATCGCTTCTCCCACAATGGGTTCGGTGACCATCGGCGGCGTCGAGGTGTCCGCGCTGTCCGACGACGTGCTGCGCGGCGAGGTGCTGCTGCTGACCCAGGAGCAGCACGTGTTCGCCGGCACCGTGCGGGAGAACCTGACACTGCCGGCCCGGCCCGGTGGCGGCGAGTGGTCCGACGACGAGGTGCACGCCGCGCTGGACGCGGTGGGCGCGCGCGGCTGGCTCGCCGGCCTGCCGTCCGGGTTGGAAACCAAGCTCGGCGCGGCGGCGGAACCAGTGCCGCCTGCGGTGGCTCAGCAGCTCGCGCTGGCCCGCGTGGTGCTGGCCAACCCGCACACCCTGGTGCTGGACGAGGCGACGTCACTGCTGGACACCGGCTCGGCGCGGCAGTTGGAGCGGTCGCTGGACCGGGTGCTCGCCGGCCGGACGGTGATCGCGATCGCGCACCGGCTGCACACCGCGGCCGCCGCCGATCGGGTCGCCGTGATCGAAGGCGGGCGGATCACCGAACTCGGCAGCCACGCCGAACTGCTCGCCGCGGACGGCCCGTACGCGAAGCTCGTTCGCGCAGCCACTGGCGGCTGATCACCCGTCCAGGTGCACTCCCGAGTGACACCGCCATGATCGAGGTGCCGCCGCCCGCGTCCCAGCTTCACCTTGGCGTACTTAAGCCCGCGAAAGTACGGGAAAGTGCGCTACGGAGCGTAGGTGCGCGACGGTGGGGTGATCAGGCAGCCGTGACGCGGGAGTCGATCACCGAGAGGAACAGGCCCAGCCCGTCGTCCGACGGTCCGGTGAGCGCGTCGATGGCGTGCTCGGGGTGCGGCATCAGGCCGACGATCCGGCCCGTCGGGTCGGTGATCCCGGCGATGTCGTTCAGCGAGCCGTTCGGATTGCGCCCGACGTAGCGGAACACCACGCGCCCCTCCGCCTCGAGTTCGTCCACAGTGGACTGACTCGCGGTGTACCGGCCGTCGATGTTCTTCACCGGGACGAGGATCTCCGCGCCGGTGTCGAACCGGGTCGTCCACGCCGTGGCGGAGTTGTCCACGCGCAGCCACTGGTCGCGGCACACGAAGTGCAGGCCGGCGTTGCGCAGCATCGCGCCGGGCAGCAGGCCGGCCTCGCAGAGCACCTGGAAACCGTTGCAGATCCCCAGAATCGGCATCCCGCCGCGCGCCGCGTCGACCACCTCGCCCATCACCGGGGCGAACCGGGCGATCGCGCCGGCGCGCAGGTAGTCGCCGTAGGAGAAGCCGCCGGGGACCACCACGGCGTCCACTCCGCGCAGGTCGGCGTCGGCGTGCCAGAGCGCCACGGCCTCGGCGCCGGCGTGGGTGACCGCACGGGCGGCGTCCACGTCGTCCAGCGTGCCGGGGAACGTCACGACGCCGATCTTCACGAGTCCACCCGCCGCACCACGAAGTCCTCGATCACCGGGTTGGACAGGAAGCCCTCGGCGATCTTGGCGAGCGTCTCGTCATCGACCGAGTCGTCCACCTCCAGCTCGAAGTGCTTGCCCTGGCGGACATCGGACACGCCGGCGAACCCGAGCCGCGGCAGGGCGCGCGCGACGGCCTGGCCCTGCGGGTCGAGGATCTCCGGTTTGGGCATGACGTCGACAACGACTCGAGGCACTGGTGCGCTCCGGAAGCGAGGGGTCGGCGGTACGACGGCAGCGTACCTGAGCTGCGTGTTCGCCCTGCGCGGAAGGCCGGCCGATGTACTGGCGGGGAGAGCCGGGTCACGCCACTGTGGAACGCATGCGAATCCTGGTTCTCGGTGGAACGAAGTTCGTCGGCCACGCGGTCGCGGCCGACGCGGTGCGGCGCGGGCACGAGGTGGTGTGCGCGGCCCGAGGGGCCTCCGGCGCGGTGCCGGATGGCGCCACCCTGGTCAAGGTGGACCGGGATCAGCCGGACGGGCTGAACCCGTTGCTGGGCAAGGGTTTCGACGCCCTGGTGGACATCGCGCCGATGTCGCACTCGTGGGTGGAGCACGCGCTCGGCACGCTGGCCGACGAGATCGAGCACTGGACGTTCGTGTCCACGATCAGCGTGTACTCCGACACGGCGACGCTCGGTCAGACCGCCGACGCGCCGACACTCGCGCCGCGCGCCGAGCACGGCGATCTGGACAACCGGATGGTCGACCCGGACCTGTACGGCGCGATCAAGGTGGCCAGCGAGAACGCGGTGCGCAACCGGCTTGGCGAGCGTGCGTTCATCCCGAGGCCGGGCCTGATCACCGGACCGGGCGACCTGTCCGACCGGTTCGGCTACTGGCCGGCCCGGTTCGCCCGCGGCGGGCGGGTGCTGGTGCCCGAGGTCGGCCAGCTCGCGAACTACATCGACGTGCGCGACTTCGCGGCGTGGATCGTGGACGCGGCACAGCGGCGGCTCACCGGCACGCTGGACGCGATCGGCCCCGCACAGCCGCTGCCCGATCTGCTGGCGGAGATCGGCGAAGCGGTCGGCGTCGACCACGAGCTTGTCCCGGTGTCACCGGAAACCCTTGTGGCACAAGGTGTCTCACCGTGGGCCGGCCCGAAGTCACTGCCGCTGTGGCTGCCCGAGACACACCTCGGCATGTGCGCGCACGACCCGGAGCCCGCGCTCGCCGCCGGCCTCAAGGTGCGCCCGCTCGCCGACGCGGTGGCCGGCGCGCTGGACCACGAACGCGCCCTCGGGCTCGACCGCGAGCGCAAGGCCGGCCTCACCCCGGACGAGGAGGCCGAGGTGCTCGGCTGACTCGCGAGTCCCGCGCCCTGCACCCGCGAGTCCCGCGCTGTGCACCGGTGAACCCCGCGCTCAGCACGCGCTGTCCGACGGTTTCGGGTTGGCCAGGCCGAACAGCGGCCGCAGTTTCAGGCCGATCCACGTGCCACCCAGCGCGAAGATTCCCCACAGCCAGCCGTGCAGGCTGCCGGTGGAGATCCCGGCAAGGTAGGCGCCGATGTTGCACCCGCCGGCCAGCCGCGCGCCGATGCCCATGAGCACCCCGCCGAGGACCGCGGCCACGGCGGTGCGCCACGGAATCTCGGCGCGGATCTTCCACGCGCCGGCGGCCGAGGCGGCGACGGCCGCGCCGATCATGATGCCGACGTTGGTCAGCGTGGTCTTGTCCGTCCACACCGAACCGGCGAGCGCCTTCGCGTTGCGCGGCGCCGTCCAGAACTCCCAGGTCTCCGGGTGCAGGCCGAACAGTTGGAGCAGCTTCGCGCCCCACAGCCCGAACGCGTAGGTGACGCCCCACGTCGTACCCGACACCAGCAGCACGGCGGCGGCCAGCACGCCGAGCACCACCGCGCCGGCGAGCAGCGGCCACGAGCCGCGCACGATCCGGGCGAGCCCGCGCGCGGTCGGCACCGTACCGACCGGCGGCGGGGTGCGGCGCGCCTGCACGATCCTGGTCAGCAGCACCACGCCGAACAGCACCGCGAGCGTGATCGCCAGCGAGCCGAGCCAGCCGACGTGCGCGGACAGCAGCACGCCCGGCACCTGCGGCCAGCCGTCGAAGATCGGGAACGCACCGGTGTAGAGCACCGAGCCGGCGATGAACCCGCCGAGCGTCAACACGATCGTCGACTGACCGGCGCCCACGGCGAACAGCGTGCCGGACGCGCACGCCCCGCCGAGTTGCATGCCGATCGCGAACACGATCGCGCCGGCGAACAGGCCGAGGCCGATCGGGCCGGCGCTGATCTGCGGTGTCGCGCCGAACAGCCCGAGCCCACCGGACGCGATCAGCGCGACCAGCGTGGCGGCCGTGCCGAGCAGCAGCGCGTGCGCCCGGAGCCCCTCGCCGTTGCCGACCGAGATCAGCTGCCGCCACGCCGAGGTGAACCCGAACCGCGAGTGGAACAAGGCGAACCCGAGGCCGAGTCCGACCGCGAGCAGGGCGCCCGATGTGTTGCCGTAGCGCGACCAGACGTACCAGGTCAGCACCGCGCCCAGCGCGCCGGCGACGGCCAGCGGCACCACCCGCACGGGCTGCTCGGGTGCCGCCGGCGGGGGTGCGCACGAGGTCGGTGATCGCTGCGGGAAATCGGCCACGCGCCGACGGTAGAGCGGCGATCGACGACGGCGCACCGGCTCCCAGAATGTGCGACGATTTCACGATGGCGGCAGAACGGGACACGTTCGACTACATCGTGGTCGGTGCCGGCAGCGCGGGATGCGTGCTGGCCGCCCGGCTGACCGAGAACCCCGGAACCACGGTGCTGCTGCTCGAGGCGGGCGGCGAGGACGACGCCGACGAGATCCGCATGCCGGCCGCGTTCTCCGCACTGTTCAAGACCCGGTGGGACTGGGACTACGAGACCGTCGAGCAGAAGCACATGGGCGGACGGACCGCGTACTGGCCGAGGATGAAGGCGCTCGGCGGCTGCTCGTCGATGAACGCGATGATCTACATCCGGGGCAACGCCGTGGACTACGACGGCTGGCGCGACGAGCACGGCGCGACCGGCTGGGGTTACGACGACGTGCTGCCGTATTTCATGCGCGCCGAGGGCAACACGCGGCTGACCGGGCGCTATCACGGCGCCGACGGCCCGTTGCGGGTAGAGGACCGGCGCTACACTCACGAGTTGAGCACCGCGTGGGTGGACGCCGCGGTGGCCGCGGGGCTCAAGCAGACCGACGACTTCAACGGCGCCTCGCAGGAGGGCGCCGGGCACTATCAGGTCACCTGTTACCGAGGAAACCGATGGTCGACCGCGGACGCGTACCTGCGCCCGGCGATGGACCGGCCGAACCTGACCGTGCGCACGCATTGCCAGGCGTACGCGGTGATCATGGACGGCACGCGGGCGACCGGTGTGGGCTATCTCCACCGCGGCGAGGCGCACGTGTCCACAGTGGACGGTGAGGTGATCCTGGCCGGTGGCGCGGTGAACTCGCCGCAACTGCTGATGCTGTCCGGCATCGGGCCCGCCGAGCACCTGCGCGAGCACGGCATCGACGTGGCGGTGAATCTGCCGGGCGTCGGCGAGAACCTGCACGACCACCCGGCTGCCGGGATCATCTGGACCACCAAGGACACCACCGATCTGGTGGATCTGGCGACCGTGCCGAACATGCTGCGCTGGAAGCTCACCGGCGGCGGGCCGTTCGCGTCCAATGTGGGCGAGGCCGGCGGATTCACGCGCACGCGCGACGGGCTGGCCGCGCCGGACATGCAGTTCCACGTCGCGCCGACGATCTTCTACGACAACGGGTTGCACGAGCCGAACGTGCCGGGGTTCACCTCGGCGGCGACGCTGGTGAGCCCGGCGAGCCGCGGCCGGCTGCGGCTTCGGTCGGCGAATCCCTTGTGGCGCCCCGAGATCGACCCCGCATACTACGCCGAACAGTCCGATATGGACAGTATGGTGGCCGGCTGCCGCACGCTGCTGGAGATCGCCGGCATGCCGGCGATCGCGCGGTTCCTGGACAAGCCCTACCTACCGTCCACAGTGGACAACCTCAGCGACGACGAGCTGGCCGATCACATCCGCGCGATGACGCAGACGCTGTACCACCCGGTCGGCACGTGCGCCATGGGCACCGTCGTCGACCCCGAGCTGCGGGTGCACGGCGCCGAGGGCCTGCGGGTGGTCGACGCCTCGGTGATGCCGACCATCGCCCGGGGCAACACCAACGCCCCGACCATCATGATCGCCGAGAAAGCCGCCGACCTGATCCGTGGTTAACGCGCGAGTTCCGCGCTGTGCCTCAGCGAGTCCCGCGCTCAGGCACGTGCAGGGCGCGGGACTCACCGGTGCAGGGCGCGGGACTCGCGAAATCAGGAGCGCTTGCCGTGCAGCAGGGTGATCAGCTTGGCCACGCGGGCGTCGGTCTTGGCGGTGCGGCTGAACGTGGTGAGCAGCATCGGCGGGCGGAACCGCTGCCGCGCGATCGCCTTCGCCCGGCCGAACTCCCGCAAGCCCTCCGGCCCGTGGATGCGGCCGAACCCGGAGTCGCCCGAACCGCCGAACGGCAGTGACGGGATCGCCGCGAAGCTGATCACCGAGTTCACCGACGTCATGCCGGACCTGATCCGCCGCGCCAGCTCCATGCCCCGCTTCTTCGCGAACACCGCGGAGGCGAGCGCGTAGGTCGAGTCGTTCGACTTCGCGATCGCCTCGTCCATGTCACGCACCTTCGCGATCACCAGCGTCGGCCCGAAGGTCTCCTCGCGCACGGCCACCGAGTCCTCCGGCACGTCCACCAGCACGGTCGGCTGCACGTACCGCTCACCGACCGCGTCCTTGCCGCCGAGCAGCGCCCGGCCGCCACGCCTCAACGCGTCGTCGATGTGCCGCTTGATGATCGCGAGCTGCTTGGGCATCGTGGCCGGCCCGTAGCTCGCCTCGCCGTCGAATCCGGGGCGCAGCGCCTTGGCCTTGTCCACCACCGTGGCGACGAACTCGTCGTACACCTTCTCGTGCACGTACACCCGCTCGGTGCCGGTGCAGGTCTGCCCGGCGTTGGCCATGCCGCCCCACACCGCGGCGTCCGCGGCCGCCTCGACGTCGGCGTCCGAGTCGACCAGCAGGACGTCCTTGCCGCCGCCCTCGATCACCACCGGCGTGAGCGTGTCCGCGCACGCCGCCATGATCTTCTTGCCGGTGCCGGGCGATCCGGTGAAGGCGATCTTTCCGACACCCGCTCGGCACAGCGCCGCACCCGTTTCACCGAATCCGGTGATCAACTGGAACACCGGGTGCTCCGGCACCACCTCGGCGAACGTGTCCGCGAGCCATTTGCCCACGCCCGGGGTGTACTCGCTCGGCTTGAACACCACCGCGTTCCCGGCCGCGAGCGCGTAGGCGATCGACCCCATCGGGGTGTACACGGGGTAGTTCCACGGCCCGATCACCCCGACTACCCCGAACGGCTGATACTCGACCGTGGCGGCCTGGTTCGACATCAGCAGGCCGGCGGCGCGGCGCTGCGGACCGAGCACCTTGCGCGCGTTCTTCGCCGCCCAGGCGAGGTGGTCGATCGCCAGGACGATCTCCAGCATCGCGTCGCTGTGCGGCTTGCCGGTCTCCGCGTGCACCACCTCGGCGAGCTGGCCGGCCCGCCGGGTGATCACACCTTTCCAGCGCGCCAGCACGTCGGCGCGCCCGGAGAAGTCCAGGTCGGCCCACCAGACGGCGGCGGCACGGGCGCGCACGACGGCGTTGTCCACGTCGTCGGCGGAGTGCACGGGATGGGTGCCGACCACCTCGTCGGTCGCCGGGTTCAGCGAGTCGAACGTCTTCGCGGTGCCGGTGGCGCCCCCGGTCTTCCGCTGTTCCACGGTGGTCATTCGGGTCTCCTCCGAGGTCGACTGCCTTTAGCACGCTACCCAGGAGTAACGCCTGACGCGAGGGGTACGCGGACTTTCGTTAACAGTGTTTACCGACCGAACCGGCGTAGGTTGGGAAACCTCGAAACCACTCTCTCGGAGGGCGACCAATGCAGATCGTCCACTTCGGACACGCGTGCGTGCTGATCGACACCGGATCGGCCCGGCTGCTGATCGATCCCGGCACCTTCGCCTCGGGCTTCGAGTCGGTGACCGACCTCGACGCTGTGCTGATCACGCACCAGCACTTCGACCACCTCGACCTCGAGCGGCTGCCCACGCTGCTCGCCGCGAACCCCGACGCCGAGCTGATCATCGATCCGGGCTCCGAGGACGAGATCATCGACCACCAGCTCACCGCGCGCACCGTGCGCCCCGGCGAG
The DNA here is from genome assembly GCF_004216555.1 of Herbihabitans rhizosphaerae. Classification (GTDB taxonomy): domain Bacteria; phylum Actinomycetota; class Actinomycetes; order Mycobacteriales; family Pseudonocardiaceae; genus Herbihabitans; species Herbihabitans rhizosphaerae. The sequence goes on from NZ_SGWQ01000003.1 coordinate 709,194, forward strand.
ACGCTGGAGCTGGGCGGCGCGCGGGTGGAGGTGGTCGGCGGCGACCACGCGGTGATCCATCCCGACTACCCGATCGTGCCGAACGTCGGATACCTGGTGGACGACGGCGCCTTCTACCACCCCGGCGACTCGCTTTTCCTGCCACAACAACGAATCGACGTACTCGGACTGCCGGCCGGCGCGCCGTGGCTGAAGACCGGCGAGGCGATCGAGTTCCAGCGCTCGGTCAATCCGCGGGTGTCCGTGCCGATCCACGAGGCACTGCTCAGCGACGTCGGCCGAAAGGGCACCTACGCCTGGTTCGAGCGGCTGGCGCCGAAGGGCACCTCGGTGCGCCCGCTGGAGACGGCCATCCCGGTCGAGGTCTGACCGAACCGCCGGTAGGTGATCGCCTCGGCGCCGTGGTGCAGCGCGACGTCCACGGCGTCCAGCACCGCCTGCCTCGGCCCGGGCCTGGCCAGATCGGCCGCGTCCACGGCGAGCCGGATCAACCCGCCGCGGCGGGCCAGGCGCGCGGCGCCGAGTACGACCGTGAAGCACCACCACGGCTCGGCCCGGTCGCTGCTGCCGAAGCCGAGCACCCGTCCTTTGTGGACGGTGTCGAATCGCAGATCGCGCACCGCGAGCAGATCGGCGCAGACCGAGAAACCCTTGCGCCGCAAGGCTGTCAGCGTGCCCTGTGAGGCGAGCCAGCGCGGCGGTGCGAACGCGTCCGCGGTCAGCCCGAGCCGCTCGAACGCCCGGGTGGCCGCGGTCAGGCGCAGTCCGGCCTCGTGTGCGGGCAGTGCCGCGAACTCCGCCTTGCGGCCGAACGCCACCGTGCGCATGCGCGGCTCGGCGGTGTGGTCGTAGCCGTGCAGCAGCAGCGCGTCGCCCCGGCCGGCGCGCTCGCGCACCCAGTCGAGGACGGCCTCGGTCTCAGCCCTCGGCGCGACCAGCAGCGACAACGGAACTCCGCGCTGATCGAGGTCCGCGGCGAGTTCGGCGCACCGGTCCAAGGTCCGGGCGTTGGTCCCGGACAGCGACACCACCAGTCGAGCGTTCACGACTCTATGGGACGGCACCGGCATGACAGTGGCCTGACCGCGAGGTGACGTGTGGACGCCCATACCGCGAAGGATTCGACTACGGCATTTTCTCGCCCACGCGTCCCGAATCGCCGTCGCGGCCCTCTTCTCAATGCACCGGGGCTCTCCCTGCACCGCGCCGAACCGGCGCACCCGCCCCTCGGACCATCGGAGGACACGTGTCCAGACGCCTGTCAGTGCGGCGTGCCGCGATCGCGGTCGCCGTCGGCACCGGGCTGGCCATCGCCGGCCCCGCCGTCACCGCGACCGCCGCGCCACCGTCGGCCGACTTCACGGGACTGCGTTCCTACCTGGTGATCAGCGCGCCGAACGACACCGCGGCGGCCAAGAAGGGCGTCACGGACAACAACGGCACGGTGTACACCTCCTACGACGCGATCGGCGTGGTCGTGGCGCACTCGGCGTCGGCGACGTTCGCCGCGGACGTGCGCAAGGTGGCCGGCGTGCAGCAGGTCGGCGCGACCCGGACGTCGGATCTTCCGTCTCAGGTGAACAACCCGCCGATCCCGCCGTCGCCGACCCAGAACCCGAGCAACGTGGCCGAGACGGTCCGCTGGGACATGGCGCAGATCGGCGCGGACAAGGCATGGGCGGTCAACCCGGGCTCGGCGTCGGTCACGGTCGGCGTGCTCGACACCGGCGTGGACGACAAGCACGCCGACCTGGCGGCGAACTTCGACGCGAGCAAGTCCGGGTCGTGCGCCTACGGCAAGCTCGACATCCGCGAGGGCTCGTGGCGGGACACCGGCACGCACGGCACGCACGTGGCCGGCACGATCGCGGCGACCAAGAACAACAAGGGCATGGTCGGTGTCGCGACGGGCGTGAAGATCGCGTCGGTGCGCGTCGCCGAGAACCCGAGCGGCCTGTTCTTCGCGGAGAACACGGTGTGCGCGTTCGTCTTCGCGGGCGACAAGGGTTTCAAGGTGACCAACAACAGCTACTACACGGATCCGTGGCTGTTCAACTGCCCGAGCGACCCGGACCAGGCCGCGATCGTCGAGGGCGTCAAGCGCGCCACCGCGTACGCCGAGGGCAAAGGCGTGCTGCACGTGGCGGCCGCCGGCAACGAGAACTACGACCTGGCGAACAAGACCACCGACACGACGAGCCCGAACGACTCGACGCCGGTGAGCCGACAGATCACCAACGACTGCGTCGACGTGCCGGCCGAACTGCCGGGCGTGGTGACCGTGGCGGCCGTGGGTGACCAGGACCGCAAGTCCGGGTACTCGAACTTCGGCGCGGACAAGATCGACATCGCCGCGCCTGGCGGCGACTCGGCCCAGGACACCGGCGTGTACTCGACCGTGCCGGGTGGCGGGTACGGGAACAAGAACGGCACGTCGATGGCGTCCCCGCACGTGGCGGGAGTCGCGGCGCTGCTGGCGTCGACCAACCCGGACGCGACGCCGGCACAGCTGGCGGAGAAGCTCGCGGTCCAGGCGAACGACCTCGCCTGCCCGAGCGGCGACAGCCGGTGCACCGGCACGGCGGCCCGCAACTCGTTCTACGGCGAGGGCCAGGCCGACGCGCTGGAGGCGGTGAGCGGGACGACCCCGCCGCCGTCGAAGTTCTTCGAGAGCACGGACAACGTGAACATCCCGGACGCCGGCGCGACGGTGACCTCGTCGCTGGGCGTCACCGGGATCACCGGCAGTGCCCCGGCGACGCTCAAGGTGGGTGTGGACATCAAGCACACCTACCGAGGTGACCTGGTGATCGACCTGGTCGCGCCGGACGGGACGGCCTATCGGTTGAAGAACGCCAGCAGCGGCGACTCGGTGGACAACGTGATCACCACGTACACGGTGAACGCGAGTGCCGAGACCGCGGCCGGCACGTGGAAGCTGCGAGTACAGGACGTGTACCGCGCGGACACCGGGTACGTGGACGCCTGGAACCTCTCCTTCTGAGGAGGTCCGGGCCTGGGCCGCGCCCCTGGGGAGCGCGGGTGAGTGGCCGCCTCTCGCCGAGAACCCTGCCTCGGCGAGAGGCGGCCTTTTCTCTTGTGTGACAACGGGTTCAGCGGATCCAGTCGTCCATGGACAGGCCGGTGATCAGCTCGTAGGCCTGCACGTACCGGTCGCGGGTCGCCCGAATGACGTCATCCGGAAGTGGTGGGGGTGGCGTATCCGACGCACGGTCCCACCCTGAGGCCGGGGAGGTGAGCCAGTCGCGCACGTACTGCTTGTCGAACGCCGGCTGCGGCTTGCCCGGTGCGTACCCGTCGGCCGGCCAGTAGCGCGACGAGTCGGGTGTGAGCACTTCGTCGCCGAGCACGAGGTTGTGCTCCGCGTCCAGCCCGAACTCGAACTTGGTGTCGGCCAGGATCATGCCGCGACGCTCGGCGTGCTCGGCGGCCGTGGAGTAGATCCGCAGCGTCGCCTCGCGCACCCGTTCGGCGTCCCGTTCGCCCAGTTTCCCTTGCACGGCGGCGAAATCGATGTTCTCGTCGTGCTCGCCGATCGGCGCCTTGCTGGCCGGGGTGAAGATCGGCTCCGGCAGCCGCGCCGACTGGGTGAGCCCGTCCGGCAGCGGCACACCGCACACCGAACCGGCGCGCTGGTAGTCGGAGAACGCCGATCCGGCAAGGTATCCGCGCGCGACGGCCTCGACCTGCAGCATGGTCAGCCGCCGCACGAGCAGGGCCCGGCCGCGCACGTCGGCGGGGATGCGGCCGTCGTCCGCGGCGACCATGTGGTGATCGACCCCGGCGGTGCGCGCGAGCCACTCGAACCAGAACACGCTCATCGCGGTGAGCACGCGGCCCTTGTCCGGGATCGGCGTGGTGAGCACATGATCGAACGCGGAGATCCGGTCCGACGCGACGAGCAGCAGATGCTCGTCGTCCACGGCGTACAGCTCGCGCACCTTGCCGGCCGCGATCTTGGGATAGTCAGCGAGAGTCACCACGTCTGGCGAGCCTACGTCCTGACGGCGATCTCGCCACGCCCGCACCCCAACCCCCACCCGATCCCGGGGGCGGCCCCGAGTCCAGCGTACCGAGGCAGCGGGCGCGGTGGGGTGGTGAAGATCGACTTGTGGATGAAACGGCGGTTGTGGATAACCACGGGGGTGGCGCGCCGCGCTGGTGGCGGGGCGGCACACTGAGCGCGTGTGGTTCGACTGCATCAGCTTCACCACGGACTATGGCCTGGACGACGGGTTCGTGGCGGCCTGCCACGGCGTGATGGCGAAGATCGCGCCGCACGTGCGGGTCCTCGACGTCACCCACACCGTCACGCCCGGCGACGTCCGCAAGGCCGCCACCACGCTCGCGCAGACGGTCGCCTACCTCCCGCCGGCGGTGCACCTCGCGGTCGTCGATCCCGGCGTCGGCACCGCCCGCCGGGCGATCGCCGTCGTGGTGGACGACGGGCTGCTGGTCGGCCCGGACAACGGCGTGCTGCTCCCCGCCGCCGAGACCCTGGGCGGCGTGCGCGAGGCCTACGAGCTGTCCACCCCGGAGTACCGGCTGGCGACCGTGTCCTCGACCTTCCACGGCCGCGACATCTTCGCGCCGGCCGCCGCACACCTGGCCACCGGCGTCGCGCCGTCCAAGCTCGGACAGGCGCTCGACATCCGCGCGCTGAAACGGCTACCCAGCCTGGAAGTCGTTGTGGCCCAAGGCAAACTGGTGAGCGAGGTGGTGGCGACCGACCGGTTCGGCAACGTCCAGCTCGCCGCGCGCCCGGCCGATCTCACCAAGGCCGGCTTCCACGACGGCGACCGGCTGGCCATCCGGGCCGGCACCATCGAGAAGATCGCCTACCTCGGCGACACGTTCGCCGACGTGCCGGACGGCGATCCGGTGGTGATCACCGACTCGGCCGGCCACGTGGCGATCGCGGTCAACGGCGGCTCGGCCACCAAGCTCCTCGGTGACCCGAAGAAGATCACGATCAGCTAGGCGCCACGGGTTTGCCGTCATTGGAGACGCGCCGGCCCCGGGTTTGCCGGTCTTGAAGACCACCAAACTAGTCCAGCCAGTCGTGCACGGTGATCTCGTCACCCACGGCGATCTCGCCGCCGCGCAGCACGGCCATCTTCACGCCGAAGGTGACCTTGTTCTTCAAGTCGGGGTCACGCCGGTAGCCGGCCAGCGTCCTGGTCGGCTCTGGGCCGTCCTTGAGGCCGGTCGCCTGATCCACGGTCGGCACCGCGCACCTGGCCGCGCGGGTGCTGTGTCCCAAGTGGACGGTGCCGGCCGAGAAGCCGCGCACCCGGTCCTCCAGGTGCGGCTCGGCCCAGCCGGAGACCACGATGTTCGGCCGGAACCTGTTCATCGGCAACGGTTTCCCACCCGTCTCGGCCATCCGCGCGTTCAACCCGTCCAAGGACGACACCGAGGTGGTGAGGACAGCGTGCGCGTCGGCGAAACCCACCTTGCCGGGGTGCACGCCCCAGCCGTCCCGGTCATGCTCGGGCGGCACGCGCACCAGCCGGTAGGGCGCGTCGAGCACCGAGGAGAACCACTTGGCGATCACGTCACCCTGGTCGACCCCGGACCCGAACCACTTGTTGAAGATGCTCACGTCCCGCCGCGGACCGTCGGTCAGCACGTCCAGCGACGCGTCGTCGGCGCCGAGCGCGGACAGCGCCAGCCGCGCGCCGCCGTCGTGCACCGCGACCCGGATCGCCGCCATCGCCGGCACGCCCCGCTGACTGACGAACGCGCCGTCGCCGTCCACGAGCATGAACGACCGGTCGTGCCGCAGGCCGGTCTCGGTGACCGTCGCGCGCTCGACCGGCACACCGGTGCAGCCCTTGATCGGGTAGTAGGTCAGCTCGACCACCTCAGCCATGCCGCCAAGTTACCCGATCAGCGCACTTGATCCAGAAACCGTTGCAGGCGAAGGGTTTCCGGCGAGTCGAAGATCTGCTCGGGGGTGCCGACCTCCAGCACGCGCCCGCGATCCATGAACGCGACCTGGTCGGCGACCCGCCGCGCGAAGCCCATCTCGTGGGTCACCACGATCATCGTCATGCCGCCTTCGGCCAGCTCGGCGATCAGTTCGAGCACGCCCTTGACCAGCTCGGGGTCCAGCGCGCTGGTCGCCTCGTCGAACAGCATCACCTCGGGCTCCATGGCCAGCGCGCGGGCGATCGCCACCCGCTGCCGCTGGCCGCCGGACAGCGCCGAGGGCCGGTACTGCGCCTTGTGGGCGAGGCCGACTTCACCCAATCGAGCGAGTGCGGTGTGGTGAGCGTCCACCTTCGACAATCCGCGCACGGTGCGCAGCGGCATCGTGATGTTGTCCAGGACCGTGCGGTGGCCGAACAGGTTGAAGTGCTGGAACACCATGCCGATCCGCTGCCGCACCCGGTCGGGGTTCGCGTGCAGGATGCTCTCGCCGTCCAGCAGCACCTCGCCGGATTCGGGCTCGGCCAACCGGTTCACGCACCGCAGCAGCGTCGACTTGCCGGAACCGGACGGGCCGATCACGCACGCCGTCTGTCCACTCGGGACGGACAGGTCGGCGCCGCGGAGCACCTCCGTAGTGCCGTAGGACAGCCTCAGCTCACGCAGTTCAAGACCCTGCGACACGGACGGGTGAGTCGGCTCGCCGGTCGACGGTTGGCTCGTCGAAGTCGTCTCCAAGATCATCGTCACCTCCTCGAACCTCGCGGCCGGTGCGCAACCGGCGATCGATGTGGTTCACCAGATGGGTCAGCGGCACGGTGATCAGCAGGTACACCAGGCCGGCGGCGACCAGCGGCGACAGGTTGCCGGAGTTGGCCGCCGCGTCCTGGCCGATGCGGAACAGGTCGCGCTGGTCGACCAGCAGGCCGAGGAAGTACACCAGGCTGGATTCCTTCACCAGCGTGATGAACTGGTTCACCAGCGCCGGCAGCACTCGCCGGATCCCTTGTGGCACAACGACTTTGCGCATCGTGGCCAGGTGGCTCATGCCGAGCGCACGGCCCGCCTCGAACTGGCCGGCCTCCACGCTCTGGATGCCCGAGCGGAAGATCTCGCCGATGTAGGCGGACGCGATCAGGCTCAGCGCCAGGATCCCGAGCGGGTACGGATCGGTGCCGACCACCGGCCGCGCCACGATCACCAGGCCCTGCCCGATCAGCAGGATCGTCACGATCGCGGGCAGGCCGCGGAAGATGTCCGTGTACACCCGGGCCGGCCAGCGCAGCCACCGCCGCCGGGACAGGCCCATCATCGCCAGCCCGAGCCCGAGCACGGTGCCGATCAGGGCCGAGGAGACGGCCAGGATCAGCGTGTTGGCGAGCCCGGTGCCGATCAGCTCGGGCAGGACGTCCCGAATGTGCTGCCAGTCGAAGAACGTGTCGCCGACGCCGTTCACTTCGCCGTCTTCGGTTTGAACGAGTCGTCCAGCGGACTACCCGGCAGGTGCTGTTGGTGCAGCTTGGCGTACGTGCCGTCCTCGATCACCGACACCAGCCCGGTGTTCAGCTTGTCCCGCAGCGCGCCGTTGCCCTTGCGCACCGCCCACGCGGCGGGCGACTCCCGGTCGGCACGCTGGACGACCACCTTCTGCGGGAAGTCCAGCGTGTTCTTGATGTACTTGTCCGCGATGTCCAGCGGCACGATCCACACGTCCAGGTTTCCGTTGCGCAACTGGGCGAACGCGGAGTTGTAGTCGGGGAAGCGGACGACGTTCGCGCCGGGGATCTTGCCGCTGGCGTACTCGTCCTGCACGGTCGCCTGGACCACGCCGACCCGCTTGCCGGCCAGCCCCTCGATGCCGGAGATCGAGGTGTCCGCCTTGCCCACGATCGAGGTGTAGCTGATCTCGTAGCCGTTGGTGAAGTCAACGGTCTGCCGGCGCTTGTCGGTGGCCGAGATCTGCGAGCTGCCGATGTCCACCTGGTTGTTGGCCACCTTGGACAGCAGCGTGGAGAACTCGACGCCGACGAACTCCAGCTTGATGCCCTGCCGGTCGGCCACGGCGCGCAGCAGCTCGTTGTCGAACCCGGTGAACCGCCCGTCCTTGAGGTAGACCACCGGGGGCGCGTCGGTCAGCGTGCCGACCTTGAGCACGTCGCCGGAGCCGCCGGCCGCGTCACCGCTGCCGCACGCGGCGAGCATGGCGGTGGCGGCACCCGCCAGCGCGAGCGCGAACGTACGACGCAATGACCTGTTCATGTTCCGAAACCTCTCGATGAGCACGCCACGACTGGACTGGACTGGACCACAGTCGTTCGGCGTGTACGCGATCGAGGCTACGAAAACATGGGCATGCTCGCTAATCGCCGACGATTCTCCCGAATCGTGAGACGGCTTGACGGATCTCAGGCACCACCCTCGAGCAGCCGCCGCAGGTGCTCGTAGCTGACCGGCGCCGACTTCCTGGCCTGCCGGCGAACCAGCGGCACCAGCGCGACGCCGGGCCCGGTGCCCTGGAAGTCCAGCGAGAAGGTGATCCGCGAGCCCGCGCCGCCGTTCACCGGCTCGACGGTGATGGCGGCATCCGGCCTGATCGGCCCGTCGACGCCGCGAGCCCTCCAGGTCGTCGGCTCCTCGAACGAGGTGATCTCCTGGACGGTGGTGCGCTCCGCCCCGCCCATGCGCCGCGTGGTGGCGAACCGCGCACCGACGCCCGGCGATGCGCCGTCCTCCATGCGCACGCTCACCACGTCGTCCTGCCACTCCGCGAACAGCGTCGGATCGGCGACGAAGGCGAACACCTCGCGCGGCGAGCGGGCGATCTCGATCGTGGTCACGATGGGTGCCATGACTGCTCCTCGTTACGTCTGCCGGTTGTGGTTCGTCATTGCTATGACGGATTCGAGGGCGGGAAGGTAACCATGGACGACCAGTGGTTGGCCCGGCGGTTCGAGGAGCACCGAGGGCACCTGCGCGCGGTGGCCTACCGGATGCTCGGGTCGACCGCCGAGGCCGAGGACGCCGTGCAGGAGGCGTGGCTGCGGCTGAGCCGCGCCGGGGCCGCCGACGTGCGCAGTCTGGGCGCGTGGCTCACCACGGTGATCGGCCGCGTGTGCCTGGACATGTTGCGCACCAAGCGATCCCGGCGCGAGGAGCCGCTCGGCGAGCACGACCCCGAGGACCGCGCCGACCCGGAGCGGGAGGCCGTGCTGGCCGACTCGGTGGGCATCGCGCTGCTCATCGTGCTGGACACGCTCACCCCGGCCGAGCGCCTGGCGTTCGTGCTGCACGACACGTTCGGGGTGCCGTTCGAGCAGATCGCCACGATCGTGGACCGTTCGCCGAACGCGGCGAAGATGCTGGCCAGCCGGGCGCGCCGGCGGGTGCGGGAGGCCGCCGAGATCCCCCTCACCGATTCGGGTCGCCGGCGGGCACTCGTCGAGGCATTCCTGGCAGCCACGAGGGACGGCGAGTTCGAAGCGCTGCTCGCGGTGCTCGCCCCAGACGCCGTGGTGCGGGCCGACTCGCTGGTGATTCGTGGCGCCGAGGCGGTCGCGCGGCAGGCGCTCACCTTCATGACGCGCGCCAGCGCCGCGCGGACCGCGATGGTGGACGGCGCGCCGGGGATCGTGGTCGAGCCGCAGGGCACGCCGGTGATCGCGCTGCTGTTCACGATCGCCGGCGACAAGATCGCGCACATCGACGTGTGCGCCGACCCTGATCGCCTGCGCACACTGGAGATCGCCTAGCCCGTGAGAGTGACCTCGCCGGCGCACAGTGCCTTTCGTGCACCACCTTCACGTTTTCGACGTCCCGCCGCACCCCTCTGACCTGCGCCTTTGTCCGGCCCGTGGGACTTTAGCGGGCTAAAGTACGCATGGGGTAGCGGCGCGGTTTGTCAAGCTTCGGTGGCTCAGAGGATGGGGGCGGGTGTGTACTTGGCGGCGTCGGGAAACCGGGCGGCGATGTCCTCGACCCGCTTGACCACGGCCGCGACCTGCGCGCCGGCTACCCCGGTGAAGGTCAACCGATCGGCCAGCAGACCGTCCAAAGTGGACTTGCCCAGTGGCAGCCGGTCGTCGGCGGCGAGCCGGTCGAACAGGTCGTTGCGCTCGATGCCCTGCTCACGCATGGCCAGCGCGACCGCGACCGCGTGCTCCTTGATCACCTCGTGCGCCGTCTCCCGCCCGACGCCGGCGCGCACGGCGGCCATCAGGATCTTCGTGGTGGCCAGGAACGGCAGGTACCGGTCCAGTTCGCGAGCCACGACCGCCGGGTACGCGCCGAACTCGTCCAGCACGGTCAGCAGCGTCTCCAGCAGGCCGTCCAGCGCGAAGAACGCGTCCGGCAGGGCGACCCGGCGCACCACCGAGCAGGACACGTCGCCCTCGTTCCACTGGTCGCCGGCCAGCTCGCCGGTCATCGAGGCGTATCCGCGCAGGATCACCGCGAGCCCGTTCACCCGCTCGCAGGAGCGCGTGTTCATCTTGTGCGGCATCGCGCTGGAGCCGACCTGGCCGGGCTTGAAACCCTCGGTCACCAGCTCGTGGCCGGCCATCAGCCTGATCGTCTTGGCCAGGCTGGACGGCGCGGCGGCGATCTGCACCAGTGCGGACACCACGTCGAAGTCCAGCGACCGCGGGTACACCTGGCCGACGCTGGTCAGCACGGTGGAGAACCCGAGGTGGCCGGCCACCTTCCGCTCCAGCGAGTCCGAAGTGGACGGATCGCCGCCGAGCAGGTCCAGCATGTCCTGCCCGGTGCCGACCGGCCCCTTGATCCCGCGCAGCGGGTACCGCTCGATCAGCTCGTCCAGCCGCCGGAACGCGACCAGCAGCTCGTCGGCGGCCGTGGCGAACCGCTTGCCGAGCGTGGTGGCCTGCGCGGCGACGTTGTGCGAGCGCCCGGTGATCACCAGGTCGGCGTGCTGCGCGGCGAGGTTCGCCAGGCGCGCCAGCACGGCCACCACGCGCTCGCGGATCAGCTCCAGCGAGCCACGCACCTGGAGCTGCTCGACGTTCTCGGTGAGGTCGCGGGAGGTCATGCCCTTGTGCACGTGCTCGTGGCCGGCCAGCGCGTTGAACTCCTCGATGCGCGCCTTCACGTCGTGCCGGGTTACCCGCTCGCGCGCCGCGATCCCTTGCAGGTCAACGGTTTCCACCACGCGCTCGTAGTCGGCGAGCACCGCGTCGGCGTCACCGACGGGCACGCCCAGCTCGGTCTGCGCACGCAGCACGGCCAGCCACAGCCGCCGCTCGGCGATCACCTTGTGCTCTGGCGACCACACGGTCACCAGATCGGCGGACGCGTACCGCCCGGCGAGCACGTTCGGAATGGAGGGCTTCTCAGAACCGGTCACGTTTGCCCAGCTTAGAGGTTGCGCGGATGCAGGCATTTGCCCAGTCCGCGTGACCTCTTCAGGGGTGTACCTGCGGGTCGGTCGCGAGGGCGATGAGTTGGTCGTCGGTGAGGGCGAACGTCGGCCGGTCCGGCACGCCGTCGGTGCTCCTCAGGCGGTCGGTCCACACCGACACCATCGTGCCGTCGGTGCGGTAGTGCACCGCGAACCTCGTGAGGTACCTGATCGTGTGCTCCGGCCGGTAGTCGATCTCCAGGATGACGACCGTCGAACCGTCCGGCCGGGGTGTCATCCGGACGCACGTGACGTTCTCGCCGACTCTGTTCGAGGCGCATGCCGTATCCGGGTTGTCGATCGCCGGATCGACTGTGGTGGTGCTCATTTCGACCAGCGCCTTGCCGACCGAGTCATAGCCGACAATTCGTACCACGAACGTGTTCCAGCGAACCGTCTCCGAGGTGGTCGCGGGATTGACCCACACCTGCGGCAGGCTGAGCTGTGGAAGTCGTTCCGGTACCGCAACGCGGTGAACAACTCGGCACGCAGGTCGCCGTGCAGGTGCATCTCGGCCGGATCGGCTCCGGTGTCCAACGGCTCCGGCACCGCGTCGTTCGACTTTCCTTGCGGCGCCACGGTTTCCTGCGGCGCACGCCACCTTGTGCCACGCGCCGTACAGCTTGACCAGCGCGGTCTGGGTGAGATCGTCGGCCAGATGCCAGTCACCGCAGAGCAGGTACGCGGCACGCCGTAGCGGCCGCGCCTGCTCCGCGGCGAACTCCCTGAACCGGTCCTCGTCGGCCTGCCGCATCGGCACCGCCTTCGCACTGCCGATACCTACGGTGCCCGCGCGAAAAGGGTTGCACGACGGTCACATGGTGAGCATGGGATCGGTCGCGACGGCGATCGCCTGCCCTTCGGTGAGCGGTGGGGTTCCGTGCTGCTTGACGTACCCGCACACGCGCACCTGGACGCCGTCGTTGCGGTAGTGCGTCACGAACATCATCCCGCCCTCGCGCTCGACGGTCACGAAGCTGCCGTCCGGCCGGGCGATCCGCGTGCACGTCGACCGGTCCATGCCGCAGTCGAGACCCTGCGCCGGATCACCCGGTCCGTTGAGCAGGACCTGCAGGCCGTGCTCGTACCGCCGGCCGTCCACCGTGAGATCGACGAACCCGATCAGGTGCCGCTGGCCGTCGATCACCTGGCCGTAGGGCACCCGGTTGGTGCCGAACGAAGTGGCCGACACCTGGGTGGCACCCGGCACGATCGTGCCCAGCCTGGTCCCGAAGTACGCCCTGGTCCGCTCACTGATCGCACGCAACTGCTCGGCGGTGTAATGCTTGGGTCGAACACCGGCCGGTGGCCAGTCCTTGATCGGCTCGCGGCGCGGCCCGTCACCGCCGCCGATCGGGCGGAGGCCTGGCGGCGTCGGCGACGAACTGCCGACGTCGATCGAGCCGCCACCGGCCGGCGTGCCGGAACCGGTGACCATGACCGCGCCAGCGGCGATCGCCACCACGCCGACACCTGCGCCCACCAACGCGCGCCGGCGCGTGGTTTCCTTGTGTGCCTTGGTGATCAGGCGATCCGCGTCGAACGGCAGTGCCGGCTCGTAGTCTCCGACGGCATCGAACGCGTTCCTCATCCGTTGCTCGATCATCTGCTCATCCCTTCGGGTTCGGCGGGCCACATCACGTCGTCGCCAGCGAGGTGCTGGCGCATGGCGGCGAGCCCGCGCGCGGTCTGACTCTTGACGGTTCCCTCGGAGCAGCGCATCGCCTCGGCAGTCTCGGCGACCGACAGCTCCTCGAGGTAGCGCAGCACCAACACGGCGCGCTGACGCGGCGGCACCTCCCGAAGCGCCCGGTACACCCGCTGGTGCTCGGCACGGCGACCGGCCAGCGCGTCCGGGTCGGGCCCGGGGTCGGCCGTGTCCGGCACGTCGCGCTCGGACCGCTCGCGTCGCCGCCACGGTCTTCGCCTCTCGTCCAGCCAGGTGCGCAACAGCACGGTGCGCGCGTAGCTGCCGAGGTGCTCCCGCTCGTCGATCCTGGACCACGACCGGTAGACCTTGATCAGCGTGCGCTGCATCAGGTCGTCGGCCAGGTGCCAGTCGCCGCAGAGCAGGAAAGCGTTGCGGCGCAACGGGATCGCCTGCGAGCTGGCGAAATCGCGAAACGCGGCGTCGTCGGCACTGCCCATGGTTTTCTCCCTTCCACAGACTGCCCACGACGCCGCGTCCCTGGCGGTTGCACCACCGTCACATGGTCAGCTCCGGGCTGGTCACGATGGCCACGACCTGCTCCTCGGTCAGCGGCATCGGAGCTTCCGCACCAGCGTAGAGCGACAATTGCACGACCACGCCGTCGTTGCGGTAGTGGACGACGTGTGACATGGCCGGGCCGCTCTCGGTGATGGTGTCCACGGTCACGACACCGTCCGGCCGCTCGATCCGCTTGCAGCCAAGGCCACCCTTCACACACGGACCGCTGGGCCCCTCGACGCCGGGCGAGCCGAGAATGAATTGTGGCCCGGCGTTCTGGTCGGACGCGGCTTTGCGCACCTCGTATCGGTGGTCGTCCTTGGTGAGGCCGACGAAGCCCTGCAGCATGTGCTGCACGTCCTTGCCGGAGTCGTAGGTCTCCTTGGACAGCGGCGACACCTCCACGTTGGTGGCGCCGGCCCGCTCGAACGCGCGCTTGAGCACGGGGCGCAGCCGCTCCGCGATCGTGTAGAGGTCCGCCTCGTTGTAGCCGCGCGGCATGGTGCCGGCCGGTGGCCACCCGTTCTGCTGCCGCACCGGCTTCGTACCGATGATCGGCACCGGCTCCTTCGGTCGCGGCTTGGCGGGCGCGACGGAATCCGTTGCGCCGCTTGGCATCGCGCTCGTGACGGCCACCGCGCTGGCCGCGATCGCCACGGTGGTCAGTGTCGCGCCGATCATGGCGCGCCGGCGCGCGGTCTGCTTGCGCGCGGTGGTCACCAGCCGGTCCGCGTCGAACGCCAGCGGCGGCTCGGTCAGCACGGCGTGCCGCAAGCCTTCCTTCACGTCGAACTCGTTCACAATGTCACCGTTCCCAAACTGTTCGGACCGGAACGTGGCGCGATCGCACCGACGGCCTTGCGCAGCGACGCCAGCCCGCGTGCGGTCTGGCTCTTGACGTTGCCCTCCGAGCAGCGCATCACCTCGGCCGTCTCGGCGACCGACAGCTCCTCGAAGTACCGCAGCACCAGTGCCGCCCGCTGCCTCGCCGGCAGGATGAGCAGCGCCCGGTGCACGGTGTCGCGTGTCCACGCACGCCCTGCCGCGTCGGCCGGGTCGGCACCCACCTGCTCGATGTCCGGCACGTCCGCGTGCTGGGTCTCCGAACGCCGCCACGGCCGGCGCCGTTCGTCCATCCAGGTACGCAGCAGCACCGTGCGGGCGTAGGCGCCCACCGCGTGCCGGTGCTTCATCTTCGGCCAAGCCCGGTAAATCTTGATCAAGGCCGCCTGCATCAGGTCCTCCGCGAGATGCCAGTCGCCGCAGAACAAGTACGCACAGCGACGCAGGCTCAGCGCGTTGGTCGACGCGAACGCCTTGTAGGACTCTTCGTCAGCGGAATCCACGTGGCCCTCCTTCCGCTCGTCGCCGTCTACACACGACGAGCGGACCGGAACGGTTGCGTCAGTCCACCAGCGCGTCGCGCAACATGCGGGCGGCCGCCGCGCGGGGATCGGGGTTCACCTCGATCAACGCGTTCACCACGGCGCCGTCCACGAGCGCGATGATCTGCTCGAGGCGCGTGGCGTCCATCGGCATGCCGGAGCGTTCGAAGACGTCGCGCAGCAGCCCGCGCAGTTCGGCGCCCAACGTGCGCATCAGCGGACGGAGATAGGGCCTGCGGCCGGTGGCGACGAGCCGCTCGTAGCGCAGCAGCACGGCCTCGGCATCGCTGTCCTCGCCGAGCAACTGGTCCAGCACGAGGTCGACGAGGGTGTCCACGCCGCGCTGCCGGGTGGCCAGCTCCTCGAGCTTGCGCCGCCCGTCGGCCAGTTCGGCGCGGCCCTGTGCCTCGGCGGCGGCGGTGATCAGATCGTCGAGCGAGTCGAAGTAGTAGGTGGTCGAGGCGAGCGGCAGGCCGGCGCGCTCGGCGATCGCGCGATGCCTGATCGCGTCGAACCCGCCCTCCACGAGCAGCTCTGCGGCGGCGTCCACGAGTGCCTTGCGGCGTCGTTCGCCCTTGGGAGTGCTCGCCGTGGTCATGCGAGAAATGGTGACAGGTGGCTCAGAGCTTCGCGCCGAGACGCTGTGCGACGGCCGTCACCTGGCCGGCGAACGGCGCGCGGTTGGTGCCCTTCATCGGCTCGCTGGCGATGAACACGTTGCCACCAGAGTGTGTCCTGGCCTGGGCGGTCGTCGAGCCGGGGCTGAGCGCGCCCTCCCACGGCGGCGCGCCGAGCGCGGTGCCGGGGCGGGTGACCACGACGGAGACCGTGCCGCGCGCGCCGGTGCCGTCGTCGCCGACGGCCAGCGCCACGGACCGGGAGCCGAGCGGACAGGAGATGTCCGCGCGGAGAGGCTGGGAACCGGCGACGGACGGGAGCTCGCCCGCGAGGGCTGCAGCAAGCTCACCGTCCGCCGCCTGGTCGCACCCGCTAAGGGTGCTGCCGGCCGAGGGGCCGGCGGTCCCGCTTCCGTCGCCTCCCTGCTTAGGCGACGACTGCGGGAGTCCTTCGGGAACCGCCCGGGTCTGCCCCGGGGGTTTGCCACTGTTCTCGCCACGCGGCGAGAACTTGTTACTCGTCGTAACGCTCGGTGCCGCGGCGACAGCGGCACTGTCACCACTGCCGTTCGAGCCGTCACCCCAGACGGTAGTGCCTACCACCACACCACCGGCAAGTAGCGCGACCCCGAATGCCGACGCCGCCACGATACCGTTCCTGCGCCGAATAGTCGCGCGGTGTGATGCGGCGGCCACATCCGACTGGGTGAATGAGGCGGGTGGCACGTCACGCACTGCATCCCGGAACACATCAGAGATCTTCTGCTCGTCCATCACGGCCACCTCCTCTTCTTCTCAACCAGTACCACGATCACGACGGCGACCTCAGGTCGTCCAGCGCATCGCCGAGCACATCCCGCAGCGCCGCGAGCCCGCGCGCGGTCTGGCTCTTCACGGTCCCCTCCGAGCACTTGAGCGCCTCGGCGGTGGCCGTGACGTCCAAGCCCTCCAGGAACCGCAGCACGAGCACGGCCCGCTGCCGTGGCGGCACCTCGCGCAGCGCCTCCACCAGGGTGGACCTGGTGGCGACCGAGTCGGCGACCCGATCACCACCGGAGCCGTCACTGTGCGCCGACTCCGGCATCTGCTCGACGTACCGCTCCCGCCGCCAGGGACGGCGGGACTCGTCGATCATCGACCGCACCACGGTCCTGCGTACGTAAGCGTCCAGGGCTCCCTTGTCCCGGATCTTTCGCCATCTGCGGTGCAGTGCGATGAACGCGGTCTGTGCGAGATCGTCCGCCCGGTGCCAGTCGCCACACATCAGGAAGGCGGTTCGCCGCACCGCGTCCCGGCGTGCGGCGAAGTATTCCGCGAACTCCTGTTCGTGGCGCTGATCCACGCGGACTCTCTCTTCGTTGGCAAGACGGAACGACTGGCCGCCACGGTTGCACGAACCGCT
The DNA here is from genome assembly GCF_004216555.1 of Herbihabitans rhizosphaerae. Taxonomy (GTDB): domain Bacteria; phylum Actinomycetota; class Actinomycetes; order Mycobacteriales; family Pseudonocardiaceae; genus Herbihabitans; species Herbihabitans rhizosphaerae. Next base: position 726,175 of record NZ_SGWQ01000003.1, read on the forward strand.
GCCGAGTTTCTACGCCATCACCCGATAGACGCTTCGAGCGGGGCGAAGGTGGCCTTGGCCCCCGCCGGGGACACACGAAGGTGCGCCCTCACGTGCGCACCACTACCCACTGTGATGTGATCGGATCGTGACCACCTCACCTCCCGTGGACCTCCGCTCCGACACGATCACCCGACCGGATGACGTCATGCGAGCGGCCATGGCCGCCGCGGAGGTCGCCGACGACGTACTCGACCACGACCCGACCATGCGCCGGCTCGAGGAGCGGGTCGCCGATCTGCTCGGCCTCGACGCCGCCCTGTGGGTGCCGACCGCCTCCATGGGCAACGTGATCGCGCTGTGCGCGCACCTGGAGCGCGGCGACGAGTTCCTCGCGCCGGCCGGCGCGCACGTGCTCAGCGACGAGCTCGGCGCGCCCGCGTGGCTCGCCGGCGGCATGCCGCACCCGCTGCCGACGCCGATCACCGAGGACGCCGTGCGCGCGGCGGCCGGCGGCACCCGGCCGTACTTCGACCTGCGCACCACGCTGCTGTGTCTGGAGAACACCCACAACGCGTCCGGCGGCACGGTCACCGCGCCGGACCGGCACGCCCGGCTCGTCGCCGCGGCACGCGCCGCCGGGCTGCGGGTGCACCTGGACGGCGCGCGGCTGTGGAACGCGTCGGTGCGGCTCGACGTGCCACCGGCGGCGCTCACCGTCGGCGTGGACACCGCACAGGTGTGCCTCAGCAAGGGGCTCGGCGCGCCGGTCGGCTCGGTGGTCGCCGGTACCACGGAGTTCGTCACGCGGGCGCGCCGGCTGCGCAAGATGCTCGGCGGCGGGGTGCGCCAGGGTGGCGTGCTCGCCGCAGCCGGAATCGTTGCGCTACAACGAATCCCGGACCTGGCAGTCGATCACGAGAACGCCCGGCTCCTGGCCGACGGGCTCGTCGAGCGTGGCTGGCGGGTGACACCGCCGGAGACCAACATCGTGCGCGCCGAGGTTCCGGACGCGGCCGCCACACTGGAATCGCTTGCCCGCGCCGGAGTGCTGGCCAGCCCGTCCGGCACCGGCATCCGGTTCGTGACCCACCGCGACGTGTCCACAGTGGACATTCGCACGGTGCTCGAGCGGATCGGAGCCACGGTGGCGACGTGACGACAGTGCTGTCCGTACCCCAGTGGCAGGGATCGATGGCGCACCTGAGCAACCGGCGCGTCAGGGTGACCCACCATCGCGCGCACCCCGTACGCGGAACACCCTCATGTTCTCCGCGACCCACGCAACCTCTCTGACCTGCACTTTTACAGCCGCTCGGAGACTTTAGCGGGCTAAAGTACGCGAAGCGGGGTTGTGCGGTTGTCAAGTTCGAGGCGGGCGTGACTGTGTCGCCGGCCGGTGTACGTGCACGTCGACCTGGACGTACTCGATCCGGGGGAGTTCTCGTCGGTCGGCTATCCGGTGCCGGGCGGCGCGTCGTCACTTCTGCTCGCCGAGCTGATCTCCGGGCCGGACGACGTGGTCGGCGGGGCCATCACCGAGTACGCGCCCACCGCCGGAGAGGCCGACGTGATTCGTCGTCTGGGGGCCGCGATCGGTGGCTAGCTGATCGCGCAGCGCCGCCAGGTCCCCGCGCAACGCCCGCACCTCTTCGCGCGTGATGTGCTCGATGGACTGCTCGACCCCCTGGATCTTCTCCACGAACCAGGACGCGATCACACCGGTGACCACACCGAGCAACGCGATCCCGCCGATCATCAGACCCGCGGCGACCATTCGCCCCTCGGCCGTCGTCGGGTACCGGTCGCCGTAACCGACCGTGGAGATCGTGGTGATGGTCCACCACATCGCCTCCCCGAAGCTGGTGATGCTCGCGTCCGGGTTGTGCCGCTCGGCGTCCAGTACGGCCAGCGACGCGCACAGGCCGACCAGCAGCGTCACGCCGGCCACGTACACCCCGACCTGCCCGCGCACGGACGTCGCCACTCGCCGGTTGAGCACCCGGACCACGGTCACCAGGCGCAGCACCCGAAGCTGGCGCACCCACGGCAGCAGCACGATCAGCAAATCGAACAGGTGCGTCCAGAGGAACCGGCCCTTGCGGCGGGACAGGTAGAACCTGATCAGGTAGTCGACCGAGAACAGCGCCCAGACGGCCCACATCACCAGCTCGAGGAACTGGTGCACGCCCTGTGACTTGGCCGTGTCGAGCACCTGCCACCCGTAGGCGAACAGGAACGCGATGGCGAGGCCGGTCAGCGGCCAGTCCGTGCGCCGTTCCCACGCGGACAGGCGCGGCTCGTCGGGGTCGTCGCGGAGGCGATCTGCCAGTAGTCCCTGGGACATGGGCGCAATCGTGACGCGTCAAGCCGCGATCTTCCACCGGTTCGGACGAACCGGTCTCACCCGAACGGAGGCTAGGAGCGGATTTGCTTGTTGCTCTTGCCCTTGATCGCGCCGTAGGCGACCACACCGGCGGTGACCACCACGCCGATGATCACCAGTGTGCCGATCGCCTTCACCACCCAGCCGATGAGCATGAACGCCAGCCAGACCACGACCAGCGCCCCAATGATCTTGATGAGCATCGAACCTCCCCGGCTAGCGAAACTCTGGCCCTTCAACGATCAACCCGCGCACCGGGTTCCAGGCGGACTGTATCGGTGTCGGCCTGCCGGCTCAGCGGTAAGGGTTTCACTAGGTAGCCGCCGGGTCCGCAAAAGTAGGTGACGCGTCCCGACGAACGTCGGTGTCTGCCCAACCAGACAGAAAGCACCCTCGACCCATCGTCCCCTACCGGTGAAGGTGAGTTGAGAGATGAACACCAAGGCAACCGTCAGAAGAGGCGGCGTGCTCGGTGCGGTCGCGATCGCCGCCTGTGGTCTCACACTGGGCGCGCTGTCCTCGCCGACGGCCGCCGCGCAGGAGCTGCCGGGCTTCGCGCCGGCGGTTCAGAAGTCCGCGATCGACGCGGTGACCTCCGCCCGAAGGCTCAGCGTCGACGCGGCCAAGGAGCTGCTGCGCAGCCAGCCACAGGACATCCGGAGCCTGACCGACCTCGCCAAGCAGCTCGGCGACCGTGCGGCCGGTACCTACCTCGACGAGCACGGCACGCCCGTGGTGAACGTGCTCGACCAGACCGCGGCGGACTCCGTGCGCAAGACCGGCGCGGTGGCCAAGCTCGTCACCCGCTCGGCCACCCAGCTCACGAGCGCGCACGCGGTGCTGGACCGCTCGGTGACGCACACCGCGATCGGTATCGACAACAAGACCAACCAGGTCGTGCTGACCATCGCGGACGCGGCCGACAAGACCGCCGTCTCGTCCCTGCTCGCCACCGCCGGCCAACTCGGTGACGCGGTGCGGGTGCAGAACGTGCCCGGCGCGATGAGCCTGACGATCCTCGGCGGCGAGGCCATCCGCGGCGACGGTGTGCGCTGCTCGGCCGGGTTCAGCGGCGACAGGGGCGGCGCGCGGTACAACGTGACCGCTGGACACTGCACCAAGGCCGTGGCGAACTGGGACATCGGGCCGTCCGAGGACGCCCAGTTCCCGGGTGCCGACATGGGCCTGATCCGCGTGACCAGCGGCGACGCGCCGAGTGCCGTGCACCTGTACGGCCAGGGCACCCAGGAGATCAGCGACGCCAAGGACGGCACCGTCGGCCAGGAGGTCTGCAAGAGCGGCAGCACGACCAACCTGACCTGCGGCGAGGTCACCGAGGTCGGCGTCACCGTGAACTACCCGGAGGGCTCGGTCAGGGACCTGACCAAGACCAACGCGCAGGTCAACAGCGGTGACTCGGGCGGCTGCCTGTTCGACGGCAGCAGCGCCATCGGCATCACGTCCGGCATGGACAACGGCGGCAACTCCTATTTCCAGCCGGCCGCCGCGGCGCTGTCCAACTATGGCGTGACTCTCGGCTGACCGCGCCCAGCCACCACGCCGGCCGGCCCGATCCTCGCGGATCGGGCCGGTCTCTTGTGGTCCTCAGAACATGTCTGAGTGCGCGTCTGAGAACCGCGGCATTTCCTGCACCGAACGGCAGCCACGCAAGCCGACCACAGGCCTTTCGGCGGAGCCGAACGGGCGGCGGCCTTGCCCGAGATATCAGACACCGTCCTCAGTAAGGCTTGTACCCGCCGCCGCCGGAGATGGAGGCCAGGCCCGGGTGCTCGTCCAGGCTGCCGTACCGGTCGAAGGTGTACTTCACACCGGCGACGATGTTGTCCACCGGATTCCAGATGTCCTTGTGGCCGGGCACCGAGTGCGCGTCGAACGTCGGGTCGATGCACTGCATCAGGCCCTTGGACGGGGTGCCCTTTGCCGCGTTGGAGTCCCAGTCGTTGATCGCGTTCGGGTCGCCGCCGGACTCGTGCTGGATGATCGTCCAGATCTGCTGGATGTTCTCCTCGGTGACCGGGATCCCGTTCTCCTGCAGGATCTTGATCGCCTCGCGGATCCACTGGTCGACGTTGCCGGGCGGCGGGCCGGCGGGCGGGCCGCCACTCGGGCCGAGGCCGCCACCGCCGCCGCTGCCACCGGATCCGCCGGACGAGCCGCTGTCGGAGTTGGAGCCGCCGCTGGAAGAGTTCGGCGAACCCGAGTTCGAGCTGTTGTTGCTGCCCGGCGGCGGCTGGTTGCTGGACGGGTCGGTCTGGCCGTTCTGACCGGGCGGCGGCTCCGGCGTGGCCGTCCACTGCACCGGCTTGCCGGGGCCTGGCGTGAACGGCTGTTCGCCTGGCGACTTGACGTCGAGCAGCGACGGCTTGATCTCACCCGGGCGCTTGGCCAGCGCGTCCTTGGCGGTGTTCAGCGCGGTGTTGGCGTTGGTGATCTGCTCGTTGATCAGGCTCTGGTACCCGGTGGCGAGCGAGTCGGCCTTGGCGATCAGCTTGTCGTCTTCCCCCTTGAGGCCCTTGGTCGCCTCGCGGTACTCCCGCAGCAGCTTCTCGAAGTGGCCCTCCATGGCGCCCTTCGCGTCGCTGATGCCCTTGCCGGCGGCCCGGAGGTCCTTCGCCGCGTTGGTGTAGGCCTCCTTCAGCGAGCTGCCACCCTTGTCGATCTGCCCCATGTAGGTGACGAACGCGTCGGCAGAGCTGCCCTCCCAGCGGCCGTCGAGATTCGTCACGGCCTTGTTGACCTCGGAGCGCCACTCCTCGACCCCGGTCGACGCGGTGTCGAACTTGCCGGCCAGTGTCTCGATCTCGCCCGGCTTGGCCTTGTAGACCTTGTCCGCGTCGGTCGCGAGCTTCTTGGCGACCGTCCCCGGCATCGCGGCGACCTCGTCGCGTGCGGCCACTGTGTCCTCCCCTTACGGCTGATCGACGGTGATCAGCGCTGCACGCCGAACTGTTGGGCGCTCTTGTCCTCGTTGTTGGTCACGGTCTGCACGACGGCGTCGAGCGCCTTGGCGACCTCGTCGAGCAATGTCGAGGCCTTGTTGCACTGCCCGACCGACTTGTTGGCGAAATCGCCCACGGCGGTCGCCATCGCCTGCGCGGAATCCAGATCGCCGAACAGGCTCTTGTCGCCCTGCACGCCCCGGAGCGGGTCGGCGACCTGCGACGCCTTGCCCTTCTTGCCGGCGACGGCGACCCCGACGGCCTCGATCCCCTCGACGTTCCACCTGGCTACGGTCACGCGGATACCCCTTCGAACGACAGCGCCACGCATGCGACGCGTGTTGTCCCCCGCCGGTTCCCGACCAACTGTAAATGAACGCGGTCAGCGTGTGACGGCGTTCGGGGAATCAGCCGCGAACGGGTATCCCGATCTCGCCGGTCGCCGCGCGCTGGGCGATGTCGGTGCGGTGGTGCGAGCCGGCCAGGTGCACCGACTCGGCGATCTCGTAGGCCCTGCGGCGCGCGTCGTCCAGGTCATCGCCAAGCCCGACGGCGGACAGCACCCGGCCGCCGGCGGAGACCACGGCACCGTCGTCGCGGCGGCGGGTACCGGCGTGCAGCACGCCTTCCGCCTCGCTGCCGGTGATCACGTCCCCGGTCCTCGGCCGGCCCGGGTACCCCTCGGCGGCGATCACCACGGTGACCGCGGCGCCGTCGGCCCACTCCAGCGGCGGGTGGTCGGCGAGCGTGCCGGTGGCGGCCGCGCGCAGCAGCCCGCCGAGCGGGGTGCGCAGCAGCGCGAGCACCGACTGCGTCTCCGGATCGCCGAACCGGCAGTTGAACTCGATCACCTGCGGGCCGTCCGCGGTGAGCGCGAGCCCGGCGTAGAGCAGGCCGGAGAACGGCGTGCCGCGGTTGGCCAGCTCGTCCACCACCGGCTTGACGATGTGCGCGACCACATCGTCCACAAGGGACGGTGGCACCCACGGCAGCGGGGCGTAGGCGCCCATGCCGCCGGTGTTCGGGCCGGCGTCCTTGTCGCCAACGCGTTTGAAGTCCTGTGCCGGCAACAGCGGCACGACCGTGTTGCCGTTCCCGGTGGAGGAGACCACGCAGAACAGCGACGCCTCCGGACCGTCCAAATAGGACTCGAGCAGCACCGGGTGGCCACCGTCGAGCAGGGTCATCGCGTGCGCCCTGGCGGCGGCGAGATCCGGTGTGACGGCGACGCCCTTGCCGGCCGCGAGCCCGTCGTCCTTGACCACGTAGGTGGGGCCGAACCGGGACAGTGCCGCGTCCAGCCGCGCCGGGTTGTCCACGACCTCGCTGTGCGCCGTCGGGACGCCGGCGGCGGCCATCACGTCCTTGGCGAACGCCTTGGAGCCCTCGATCCTCGCCGCGCCGGCGGACGGACCGAAGCAGTCGATGCCGGCCGCGCGCACCGCGTCGGCGACTCCGGCGACCAGCGGCGCCTCCGGCCCGATCACCACGAGGTCCGCGCGCCACTCGGTGGCGAGCTGGGTGACCGCGGCGGAATCGTTGGCCGTCACGCCGTAGGACTCGGCGACCGCGGCCGTTCCGGCGTTGCCCGGCGCGCAGGCCAAAGCTGTGACCGCGGGGTCGTTGGCCAACGCCAACACGAGGGCATGCTCACGGGCACCGGACCCGATTACGAGAACGCGCACGAGGAAAGAGAGTAGATGCCGGGCTCACCCACCCGACACGGCGGCCTCCGAGACGCGCTCGGGTTCGTCGCACGCGAGCAGGTCGAGCAGCAAGCCACGCACGAGCGCGAGCGCCCGCGTGGCCCTGACCTCGGCCGTTGCGCGCGGGGTGTCCGGCTGGGCGCGGACGAGCAGATCGAGCCAGTCGCGCAGGGACTCGGCGGCGTATCCCTGCCACGGTCCGGGGTCGTGGCGCAGCGAGTGCAGGAACGCCTCGTAGGTCAGGCGCACCATGGAGCGCTGTTCGGGTGCGGACAGGAACGTCCAGAGCCGGTCGACCAGTGCGTCGAACGTGTCGTGCGCGCCTTGGTCGAGGGTGGTCGACAGGGCGGCGAGCTGGTCGCGGCGGGCGCGGGCGAGTAGTTCGCGGACGAGGGAATCCTTGTCTCCGAACAGGTACAGCAGGACGCGGGGGCTGGTGCCGGTGGCTTTGGCGAGCGGGCGCAGGGACAGGGCGGACAGGCCGTGTTCGAGGACGTAGGTGTAGCTCGCGTCGAGCAGCTCGATTTTTCTCGGCGAATCGGTCATGGTGGGGGTAGGGTAACTGAAACGAGTGTTTCAGTGGAGGTGGGGTGCGTGTTTTCGCTTGACGGGCGCACGGCGCTGGTGACCGGGTCGGTGCGGGGGCTGGGATTTGAGATCGCGCGCGGGTTGGCGGGGGCGGGCGCGCGGGTGGTGATCAATGGGCGGGATCCGGTGACGGTGAAGGAATCCGCCGAGCGGTTGCGGGGTTTCGGGCTGGATGTGGATTCGGCTGCGTTCGACGTCACGGATTTGGCGGCGGCTTCGGCGGCGGCTTCCGGGGTTGACGTGCTGGTGAACAACGTTGGGCATCGGGATCGGCGCGGTCTTTCTGAGCTTGGGGTGTCGGATTTGTTGCGGTTGGTGGACGCGCATTTGGTGTCGGCGTATTCGTTGAGTCGGGCGGTGGCATTGGATTTGGCGCGGCGGGGGCGGGTTGGGCGGATCATCAATATGTCGTCGGTGATTGGTGGACTGGGGCGGGCTGGGGATGTGGGGTACGCGACCGTGAAGGCGGCGGTGGATGGGATGACTCGGGCTTTGGCGGCGGATTTGGGGGCGACGGGGACGACGGTGAACTCGGTGGCGCCTGGGACGTTCGCTACTGGGGTGAACGCGCATCTGGTATCGGACCCACACTGGTCTGAGTGGTTGCGGACTCGGACGGCGTTGGGGCGGTGGGGGCGGCCGGAGGAGATCGCCGGGGTTGTGGTTTTTCTGGCGGGTGACTCGGCGTCGTTCGTTACTGGTCAGACGATCGCTGTGGATGGCGGGTTGTCCACGACGTTCTAGTTGTTCGCGAGTTCCGCGCTGTGCGTCGGTGTGTCCCGCGCTGTGCGTCGGCTCGGGGGTGACACTTGGGGTGTGGCGGCGCGGAATTGTGCGGGCCGATACTCACAAGTCAAGGGCGCCTACGGCGTCGGCTTCGCCGACTCGGCCCAGGGGGCCTCGCCCTGGACTTGTGAGCCTCGATCGGCCCTAACCGCAGGCGCTACGGGCAGGCTCCGCCTGCCTTTTGCCCGTACCGCGCCGCCACCTTGCTCCTATTGATTCACCCCATAGTGGTGCGCCCTTTCGGTAGAATCGAGGTATGAGGGGACAACAACTAATCGACGAGCTTTCCGCTCTCGAAATCGAGATACGGAAGCTTCAGTTCAAGCAACTCGAAATCACCAAAGAAATCGAAGACCAAGGCATCGCCAAAGAAATGGGTGCCTACTCCACAGCGTCGCTCCTGCGGGACACCGTACGGATCTCACCCGCCGACGCACGACGACGCGTCGCGGATGCGAACGCGTTGTTCGGCTCCACCACGCTGACTGGCCAACCCATCGAGCCGCAGCTCCCCGTCGCGGCGAAGGCACTCGCCGAGGGGGTGATCAGCCGAGATCACGTGCACGTTGTGCGCACCACCCTCGACAAGCTGCCAGCCGAGCATCACGCCGAAGTCGAGCAACTTCTCGTGGACGAAGCCACACGGTTCGAACCCGTGACACTCGGCAAGATCGCCCTCCGCACCCGAGCGCACCTGCAACCCGAACAAGTTGTCCTGGAAGAACAAGCCGCCCGCAAGCGCATGGAATTCTCCATGATCGAAGACATCGACGGCACCATCCTCCTACGCGGACGGCTCTCACCCGAGTGCGCCGAAGTCCTCAAAGCCGCCCTGTCACCGCTGGCGAAACCCGCCGGAAAAGACGACAACCGATCCGCTACACGGCGGTGGGCCGACGCGCTGGTCGAGTTGGCGCACCGCATCCTCAACTCCGACACCCTGCCGCAAGACGGCGGACGCCGGCCGCACCTCGCCATCACAATTTCTTACGAACAACTCCGCGACCAGATCGGCCTCGGCCATGGTGACTTCGGTGCGATGATCACACCCCAAACCATTCGGCAGATCGCCTGCGACGCAGGCATCACACCCATCGTGCTGAACAGCGAAGGCCAACCACTCGACGTCGGACGCGAACAACGGCTCGTCACCGCAACGATTCGGGCGGCGCTCATCGCCAGAGACAAAGGCTGCTCATTCCCCGGATGCGACCGGCCACCAGAATGGCAATACCACTAAGTTAAGCTTTGTTGGTTCCATGGAATGTTGAACACGCCGCGTTAAATTGACTGGTATGGGTGGTCTGGTTAGTATCATTCTGGGGTGTCTGGTTCTAGCTCTGGTGGCGCGGTCCGGTTGACTGACAAGATTTCGTTGGGTGTGTTGGCGGATGTGACACCGCGGGATCTTATTGAGGAAGTGTTGGTCGACACGGGAAAGCGTGAGCAGCGTTCTCGTTTGTTGCCGGCTCATGTCGTGGTTCGTTTTTGTCAAGCGATGTGTTTGTTCTTCGATGACGACTACGAAGAAGTGATGCGGAAGCTTGTTGGGTCGCTGCGGAGCATGGGTTCGTGGTCTGATTCGTGGCAGGTTCCATCGACCTCGGCGATTGCCCAGGCCCGGCAGCGGCTGGGGTCGGAACCGATGCGGGAGTTGTTTGACCGTGTCGCGGTCCCGATAGCCGGTTATGGCACGAAGGGGGCGTGGTTGCGGTCCCGACGTTTGATGGCTGTTGACGGGTTCGTGCTCGATGTCCCGAAAACCGACGACAATGTCGAGTCGTTCGGCCGCTCACATCATGATGCGGCGGCCGCCAGCGCGTTTCCGCAGGTGCGTGTGGTCGGTCTTGGTGAGTGCGGATCACACGCCATCGTTGCTGCCGGGGTCGATGGCTGTCGCGTCAGCGAGCAGGCTCTGTTCGAGGAGTTGCTCGACTCCTTCGAGCCGGACATGCTGGTCATGGCGGATCGCAACTTCTACGGGTTTCCGTTGTGGCGCGAGGCTGTGGCGACTGGCGCCGACTTGTTGTGGCGGACCCAGTCCACACTGAAACTTCCGGTCGTGACGCCGTTGCCGGATGGGTCCTATCTGTCGATCGTGTTCCGCCCGAAGTTGCGGGACTACCACCGCGCCGATCTCATCGAGGAGATCCGTGCCGGTGGTGAAACACATCCGGATCAGGCGATCGTGGTCCGCGTTATCGAATATGAGGTGCCGGACCGCGAAGGGAACGGAAAACACGAGGTTATCCGACTCAT
>NZ_SGWQ01000004.1 GCF_004216555.1 Herbihabitans rhizosphaerae
TCGAGTGCGTCGAGATCGAGAAAGTGTTCCACGGCTGAGGGGGTGGCCACGCTGTACACGTCCCAGTCTCGGGCCTTGGCGAGGTCGATCATGTGTGCGATGTGGTCGGCGGGTCCGGCGCCACAGATCATGAGGTACAGGTTCACGCGGCTACTCCGGCCATCCGGACTATTCGCTTTCTCGTAGACTATCCAATGCGGCAGAGATGAGTGTGCGCGCTTGTTGTCCGTAGACGGCTTGGTATGCGAGTTCGTCAAAGGCCTTGTGGTAAAGGGCTATTTCTCGTGGCTGTCGGATCGTGAGTTCAGCTGAGATTGACTCGACCTGCACCACATGGCTGTCGAACATGATGAACTGATTGGAAGGCACGCGATAGTGTGTGCCGGGCGGGATAACGCCGAGTGTGACGCGTGGTAGAGACATGACCGCGAGCAGCCGGTCGAGCTGACCGATCATCACGGCTGCATCGCCGACCATCGTGTGCAGCGCTTGATGAGCGAGCACAAAGTGAAACCGGTGATCGCCGTGGTACAGAATCTGTTGGCGTTCCATGCGTGTGGCGACACCGGCGTCGAGGTCGTCGGGAATCTCGTAGAAATCGATCACCCGAGCCATCACTGCGGTAGCGTATTCGGCGGTGTGCAGGAGCCCTGGTACCAGTTGTGGTTCGTACCACCGCATCAACCTGGTTCGCGCTTCCAGCTCAACAGAAGCGCGCTGGCGGCGTTTCGTGCCAGCGCGCAGGGTCCGGCGCCATTCGACATACATGGCCTCGATGTGCCGTGCGGTGGCGATGAGATCGGCCAGGTGATCGTCGGCCTGTGTGTGTTGGCACCAGGTCGCGATGTCGTTCTCGGACGGCGATTGCTTGCCGTATTCGATTTTGGAGATCTTGGAGCTGTGCCACCCGGCGAGCATCGCGAGTTGTCGCCCGCTGAGCCCCGCGTCCTTGCGGAGATCACGCAGGCGGTGGCCGAGTGCTTCCCGTGCTTGGTGGACGGAGTTCGTCACCGCGCGTCTCTCTGTGCCGGGGCATCGCCGCCGACCACATAGTCGCTGTGCGGAATTGCCGCCTTCCACACGTGGTCTCGTATCGTGCGGCAGTGGGACACGATTGTCGGGTCGGTCGTTGCCGCGCCGCCGGCGAATTGTCCGTTGGGTTCGAATACGGTGAAGACGACGAGCTTGTCGTCGAAGAGCCAGTAGTCGTCGGCCGGTAGGTGGTCGCTGGTGATCTGATGTCGGGGCAGCCATCGGATGTCCTCGCCGGCGGCGATGTTGTGTTCGGCGACGGTGAGGCCCCAGCGGGTGTAGTCGCCGTGTGGCACGGTGACCACTCGGACCCGCGTGATGGCTTTGCCGGCGTCCGCGGCTTCGCGAACAAGGTTCAACCAAGGCTGATGCCATGCGAAGTCGTCAGGCCGCCCAGTCAGAAACAATTGGAATGGTTCGAATTCCTCCGGGGTGTCGTAGGAGTCCTGCACTTCGAGGTGGAACGCTTCGTTGTCGAAGCTGCGGAACAGCTCATCGAACGCGTCACCCTGCAGTAGCTGCAACAGTCCCGCTCCCTTCCGTTGGTGCTGGCTTCTTGGTGACCTCGACGCAGGTCTCGTGATCGGGCATCGCGATTTGCTTGAGAACTTGGTGGTCCGTGACCGGCTGTCCCGAGAGCACGAAGCTGCCTCTTCCGGTGTCGCGCAGCGACCCGCCAACGCACGTACCCGGCTCCAGGTGTCCCAACAGCCGCTGCGGGATCTCCACGCAGTCGGTCCGCTCGGAGACCTTCCAGCCTTGCACCACGTAGCTCTGACGATCGGTGGCGAACAACGTCGGCGAGCCTCCGCCTTGGGTCTCTTTGCCGAGAAACGTGAGTCGCATGATCGGTTCTCCCTGACTGTGCGTCAGTTTGCTTCGACGCCATCAGAGTGCTCTGAACAGGTAAGACATGTCAAAGTTCGTCAACCTAACGGGCTAGGTTCAAGCAAATCATAGCAAACTCATGGCTATCTGAACGTGCGTCGTCCTAGCGTCGCCGACATTCGAACTGAAGGTCGGGAGCAGGGAGATGCGGCAGAAGAGCCGGTTGTACTTCATCTGGGTGACGAGCATGCGTGGGCGGGTTGATCATGCGGTCACCGATGAGGAGATGGTGGCCGGCATGGCGGATGTGCGCAACGAGTACGAGGCGTTGTGCGGGGTGCGGTTTGTGCCGGCGCCGATGATTTGTGGGCCGCGTCGGACGTGTCGGGTGTGTGCGGGGCGGGTGTGGTGAAGGGGCACGATGACACGTTGCCGTCGGATGAGTGGCAGTACACGGTCGTGCATTGGCATGTCTATGACGAGTATCGCGGGAATGGTTGTGGGCCAAGCGATCCGGCGTATCGGGCGCGCAGGCGGCCGCGTGCCGCGTTGTTTGATCCGTGGGCGGTGGCGGGGTGGTTGGACAAGGGGATCCGGTTGCATGTGCGGCACCGGGATTTGTACGCGAAGGTCGACGGGGTGTGGATGCCGATCAGTGCGGCTGATCTCGGTGAGGTGCGCAGACTGCACATGTTGACCGCGTCGTGCGGGGAGTCGATTCACACGGATGTGTATTTCAACGGTCTGCATCATGATCTGTTCGCCGATGCGATGACCGCCAAGCAGTGCACACGAGACTGCCGCCAAAGCTGAGCGCTTCTCATGTTCGGTGGTGGGTACTAGGCTCGTGGGGAGTCCTGGAGGTGGCCCATGGTGGACGTCGACATCGCGCTGGCGGAGATCGTCGGCAAGGAACACGTGCTCACCGGCGACGCGATCGGCGAGGATTACACGCACGACGAAGCACTGGGCGCCGAGGGCGTCACCCCCGCCTACGTGATCCGACCGTCCACATCGGACGAAGTGGTCGCGATCGTCAAGCTGGCCAACGAGAACCGCATCCCGCTGACCGCGCGCGGATCGGGGACCGGGCTCTCGGGCGCGGCCGTTCCGCGGGAGAACGGCATCCTGATCTCCTTCGAACGCATGAACTCGATCCTGGAGATCGACACCGAGAACCACGTCGCGATCGTCCAGCCCGGCGTCACGCTGCACGAACTGGAAGCGCGCACCGCCGAGGTCGGCATGGTCTACCCGGTCTACCCGGGCGAGCTGTCCGCGAGCCTCGGCGGCAACGTCGCCACCAATGCCGGCGGCATGCGCGCGATCAAGTACGGCGTCACGCGCCACCACGTGCTCGGGCTGACCGCCGTACTCGGCACCGGCGAGACGATCACCACGGGCGGGCGGTTCGTGAAGGCCAGCACGGGCTACGACCTGACCCAGCTGATCATCGGCTCGGAGGGCACGCTCGCGATCGTCACCGAGGCGATCCTCAAGCTCCAGCCGCGCCTGCCGCTGACCAACACGGTGCTCGCGCCGTTCAGCGATCTGGACGCGGTCACCCGCGCGGTGCCGAAGATCGTCGGCAGCGGGGTCGGCCCGCTCATTCTCGAGTACATCGACGGCATGACGATGGGCGCGATCACTCATACCAACGACCTGCAGCTCGGAATCCCGGACGAGATAAGGGAATCCGCGCAGGCGTACCTGGTGATCATGTTGGAGAACCGGTCCCAGGAGCGGCTGGACGAGGACGTCGAGCAGGTCGGCGCCCAACTCGGCGAGCTGGGTGCGCTGGACGTCTACGTGCTGCCCGGCCCGTCCGCGCGGCGGCTGATCGACGCCCGCGAGAAGGCCTTCTTCACCGCGAAGGCGGCCGGCGCGGACGACATCATCGACACCGTGCTCCCACGCGCCGCGCTGCCCGAGTTCTTCGCCAAGGTCACCGAGATCGCCCAGGCCAACGGCACGTTCGTGGTCGGCTGCGGGCACGCCGGCGACGGCAACGTGCACCTCGCGGTGTTCCAGAAAGACGCCGAGATCCGGTCCCGCGTGCTGCACGGCCTGTTCGCCGCCGGTATGGAGCTGGGCGGCGCGATCTCCGGCGAGCACGGCATCGGCCACGAGAAGAAGGCGCACTTCCTCGAACTGACCGACCCTGTCAAGATCGATCTGATGCGGCGGATCAAGCAGGCGTTCGACCCGAACGACGTGCTCAACCCCGGCGTCTTGTTCTAGCCCGCCTCCCCGGAATTTCCCAGTATTGTCGCGTTTCGAGGAGACGGTCACGATTGGTCTGTCACCGTGATTGGCCGCCGTCACGGCGCCCCTTAGGTGCGGCTGGTAGGAACGCCGGATTTGTAGACAAGACGTTGAAGCGGAGTAGAACCGTTGGGAGACAACAAGATGAACGGCGCACAGTCGCTGATCAGGACGCTGGTGGACTCCGGCGTCGACGTGTGCTTCTCCAACCCCGGTACCTCGGAGATGCACTTCGTCGCCGCGCTCGACGCGGTACCCGAGATGCGCGGCGTGCTGGCGTTGTTCGAGGGCTCGGTGACCGGCGCCGCCGACGGCTATGGGCGGATGGCCGACCGGCCGGCGGCGACGCTGCTGCACCTCGGCCCCGGCATGGCCAACGGCCTGGCGAACCTGCACAACGCGCGGCGTGCGCACACCCCGATCGTGAACGTGATCGGCGACCACGCCACCTACCACAAGGGCTTCGACGCGCCGCTCGAGTCCGATGTGGACGCGCTGTCCGGCTGGACCAAGGGCTGGACCCGCTGGTCCTCCGACCCGGGCGCGGTCGGCCAGGACGCCGCCGACGCGGTGGCCGCCGCGATGAGCCCGCCCGGTCAGATCGCGAACCTGGTGCTGCCGGCGGACGTGTCCTGGGGCGACGGGGGAGTGGCGGTGGCCGGCGCCACCGCGCCCGCACCGTCCACTGTGGACGACCAGGCCGTGAACGCGGTGGCCAAGGTGCTCGGCTCCGGCGAGCCGACGATCGTGCTGCTCGGCCACGGCGCCACCCGCGAGCGCGGCCTGCTCGCGGCCAGCCGGATCGCCCAGGCCACCGGCGCCAAGCTGTTCGCCGAGACGTTCCCCGCGCGGATCGAGCGCGGCGCCGGGCTGCCGCCGATCGAGCGGCTCGGCTACCTCGCCGAGCAGGTGCAGTGGCAGTTCACCGACATCAAGCACCTCGTGCTGGTCGGCGCGAAGGCGCCGGTGTCGTTTTTCGCCTACCCGGGCAAGCCGAGCGGCCTGGTGCCCGAGGGCTGCCAGGTGCACGTGCTCGCCGAACTGGGCTCGGACGTGCCGGGCGCACTGGAGAGCGTGGCCGATCTCGTTGCGGCACAAGAGAAGCCGGTACTCGCCGAGGCGTCACGCCCCGAGCTGCCGGCCGGTGAGCTGACACCGCAGAACTGGGCGCCGGTGATCGGCGCGCTGCTGCCCGAGGGCGCGATCGTGTCCGACGAGGCGAACACCTCGGGCCTGATGATCCCGATGACCACGGCCGGCGCACCGCGCCACGACGTGCTCACGCTGACCGGCGGGGCGATCGGCCAGGGCCTGCCGGTTGCCGTCGGTGCCGCGGTGGCCGCGCCCGACCGTCCGGTGGTGTGCCTGCAGGCCGACGGCAGCGCGATGTACACGATCTCGGCGCTGTGGACCATGGCGCGGGAGAACCTGAACGTCACCACCGTGCTGATCAACAACGGTGCGTACGCGATCCTGCGGATGGAATTGCAGCGTGTCGGCGCGGAGGGGGCCGGCCCGAAGGCCAACGATCTGCTCGACCTGTCCCGCCCGGACCTCGACTTCGTGTCGATCGCTCAGGGCATGGGCGTCGCGGCCAGTCGGGCGACCACGGCGGAGGAACTCGCCGAGCAGTTCTCTCGCGCACTCGCCGAGCCGGGCCCACACCTGATCGAAGCTATGGTTCCCTCGTTGATATGACCGACAAGGTGACCGGCTTGGTGCCGTTCGTGCACGTGGCCGATTTGAAGGCGTCGATCGCGTTCTACGAGATGCTCGGGCTGACGGTCGACGAGACCCACGAGCACAACGGCCGGACGACGTGGGTGTGGCTGTCCAACGGTGACGCGAACCTGATGCTCGCCCTGGCCAGTGATCCGATCGAGCACGAGCGTCAGGGCGTGTTCTTCTACGCCTACACCGACGATCTCGCCGCGCTGCGGGCGCGGCTCGTCGATGCCGGCTGGGAACCGGGGGAGATCCGTGACGGCACCCCCGGCCCCCGCCGGGAACTTCCACTCTGCGATCCGGACCGCTACCAGGTGGTCATCGCCGAGAACGAGAACTAGCCGACCACCACGACGCGCGGGGCGTGGGACGCGGCGCGCAGGTTCTGGTAGTTGCTCTCCACCGCGGCCTTCTCCTGCGCGTCCGGGAACGCGTTCTTGCAGTCCACGCCACCGGTGCTGCCGGACATCAGCTGCGAGCACGGCCCGGGCTTGGTGTCGGGCAGGCCGAGGCTGTGGCCGAACTCGTGGGCCGCGATCCTGGTGATGTCGTGCCCTTCGTCCACGGCCTGCTTGCCCATCCAGATGCGCAGGCTGTCGCCGGGCATAGCCGGTCCGATCTCCGCCCGAGGCCAGCCCGGGTCGGAGATGAAGGTGACGGTGGCCTGTCCGCCGCTGGCCTTCTTGATCTCCACGTTGTCGACGCTGTCGTTCCAGTTCTGGATCGCCTTGGTGATCTCGGCGGTGTACTCCTGCGCCTGGCTGTCGTCGTAGGTAATGGTGATCACGGCCGGGCGCGCTTCGGTGGCGCCCGCAGTCGGCGTCACCGCCACGCCGACCAGCGCGATCAGGCCAATCACCAGTGCGCCAACTGTCCGTCGGAACATGTGCGTACCTCCCTGTATCGAGGGCCTCACCGGAGGTTAGGTAGGTCACGCGATCGGCTGGACCCGCTGATCGTCGGGTATGGGCGTGTTCACCGTTGCCAGCTGCGGCGTTGACGTCTACGTACATGTATACGTATAGTCTCCCACCGAAGGGAGGTTACGATGCCGACGTGCCGAACAAGACGATCTATGTGTCCGACGACGACCTGCCGCTGTATCAGCGGGCGCAGGAGTTGACGGGCGGCAGCCTGTCCGCGGCGATCTCGGCGGCACTGCGGCGCTACCTCGAGATCGAGGAGGGCCGTCAGAGCGGCTTCGAGGAGATCACCGTTCGGGTGGGCCCCGGCAAAGGCCGGAAACAGCGTTTCGCCGGTGTCCTGATCGCCGAACTGGGTCACCAGGTGAAGGGGCGAGTCGAGGAGTTCAAGGTCTACCGGACGCGCAAGGGGCGGTACGCCGTCCACATCGAGCGGTCCGAGGACTGGAGCTGGAAGACCGCCGAAGGCAAGGACATCAGCTGGACGGACTGGCGAGCCGTGCTCGGCATGACACAGCAGAGCTGGGGCTCCACGGCGGGAGAGGCCGTGCTGGAGGTCGTCGACACGCTCGACGAACTGCGCGACCTGGTGCCCGACCAGTTGTACGACATGGTGGCCAAGGCGGCCGAATACCCGGCCGTCGAGGATCTCGACATCTGATTTCTGATCGCACCGATAAGACGCGATAGGCGTTTATCGCGGCGCTGACGCACGCACAAAACACTTCGCTCCGAGCCGCACCTGAGGGTGCTGGTTCCGGTTACCCCTGTCTCGAAACATCGAAGAAAGAGTCGACATGAAAATCCGACCCGCCATCGAGGCGACCGGCCTGCGCAAGTCGTTCGGCGACAAGCTCGTACTCGACGGAATCGATATCGTCGTTCCCGCCGGTTCTATCTACTCGCTGCTCGGCCCGAACGGCGCGGGAAAGACCACAGCCGTGAAGATCATGTCCTCGCTCATTCCCGCCGATTCCGGTGAAGTGTGGATCGACGGGCACGACCTCGCGACCGATCCCAATTTCGTGCGCGCCTCGATCGGCGTCACGGGACAGTTCTCCGCTGTCGACGACATGCTCACCGGCCGGGAGAACCTGCGGCTGATGGCCGAGCTGAACCATCTCGGAAAACGGGAGGGCCGCCGGCGCGCCGAGGATCTGCTGGAGCGATTCGACCTGGCCGAAGCCGCCAAGAAATCGCCGGCGCAGTACTCCGGCGGCATGCGGCGCCGGCTGGATCTGGCCATGACGCTGGTCGGCGACCCGAGGGTGATCTTCCTCGACGAGCCGACCACCGGGCTCGACCCGCGCAGCCGGCGCACCATGTGGGAGATCATCCGTGGCCTCGCAGCGGACGGTGTGACGATCTTCCTCACCACTCAGTACCTCGACGAGGCCGACGAGCTCGCCGACCGGATCGCCGTGCTGGACAACGGAAAGCTGGTCGCCCAGGGCACCGCGGCTCAGCTCAAGCAGCTGATCCCCGGTGGCCATGTCGAGCTGCGGTTCGCCGACACGCTGGCGCTGCGCGCGGCGGCGCGGGTGCTCGACGGCGGGCGGGTGGACGAGGCCGCACTGACCCTGCAGGTGCCCAGCGACGGTGACGTCGCCTCGGTCCGCGCGCTGCTCGACCGCCTGCGGGACGCGAGGGTCGAGAACGCCTCGCTGGCAGTGCACACACCCGACCTCGACGACGTCTTCTTCGCCCTCACCGGCCACCCGACCCTTGACACCCAGCAGGAAAAGGAAACCGTCTGATGTCCACGGCCACCATTCACCCGATGAGTGATTCGCTGACGATGCTGCGCCGGCAGTTGCGGCATTCGGTCCGGAACATGTCGACGTTGTTCAACGCCGTGTTCTTCCCGATCATCATGCTGCTGATGTTCGTCTACATCTTCGGCGGAGCGTTCAACGTCGGCGTCGAGTACGTCCAGTACGTCTTCCCGGGAATTCTCACGATGACGATCGCGTACGGCGTCAGCATGACCGCGATCACCGTCAACAACGACATGACTCAGGGAATCATCGACCGATTCCGCACCATGGCGATCTCTCGTGCCTCGGTGCTCACCGGGCACGCCGGCGGAGCCTTGATCCGGACCCTGGCCGGCGTCACGGTCATCACGCTGGTGGCGTTGCTGATGGGTTTCGAGCCGAACGCCGAATTCGGTGAATGGGTGCTCGCGGTCCTGCTCTCCGCGTTCCTCATTCTCGGGATGGCCTGGATGGTGATCGCGTTCGGGCTGAAGGCGAAGACCGTCGAGGGGGCGAGCTTCGCCGCCTTCCCGCTGCTGTTCCTGCCGTTCATGAGCAGCGCGTTCGCCCCGGCGTCCACCATGCCGGCCGGTATCCGGTGGTTCACCGACAACCAGCCGTTCACGCCGATCATCGAGACCATGCGCGGACTGCTGACCGGCACGCCGATCGGAAACAGCGGACTGGCCGCCGTGCTCTGGTGCACCGGCCTACTGCTGGCCGGGTACGCCTGGGCCCGCCGCGCCTACGCAACGTCGGGCCGCTAAGGACGGTGCCTGTTTGAAGTTGCGTGGGTGGTTCCGTAGGGCACGCCCAGGCGGCGCTCGGTTGATGCGGGACACCCGCGTCCGGGACGTGTGTTGGCGTCCGCTCGAGTATGCCCAATACGAGTCGCTCCCATCACACGACCCGATGTAGCTCAGCTCATCCACCTGGACGCGCCCGGCGGGTCACCTTCCGTGGATGGGGTAGGTGAACCTGCCAAACATGGCTAGCTACTTCTCCGACCGGGGTGCGCGCCGCGCGTCGTCGTCCTCCTGGGACCGGCGCGCGGCGTCGCGCATCTCGAACATGTCGGTGGCCCAGTCACCGACCTCCCTGGCCACGTCGCGCACCGCACCGGTGATGATCGTGGCGATCCGGCCGACGTGCGAGGCGGCGGACTCGGTGAGCACCTGCACGGTGTCCTTGGTGTTCTCCGACTTGCTGACCATGGTGGCTTCCCCTACGCCGCAACGGACTTCAATGGCCTCACGTTACTGGACGGCGGCGTGGTCGGCTTCTTGCGACTCGGCAGCGCCAGCTTGAAGATCTTCGCCGCGACCGAGGTGAGCTGCTTGGTCAGCCCGCCCGTGTTGTACGGCAGCCCGTACTTCTCGCAGATCGCCCGCACCTCGGGCGCGATCTGCGGGTACCGCCGCGCCGGCATGTCGGGGAACAGGTGGTGCTCGATCTGGTGCGAGAGGTTGCCGGCCATGACGTGGAACAGCGAGCCGCCGGTGATGTTGGCCGAGCCGAGCATCTGCCGGTGGTACCACTCGCCCTTGGTCTCGTTCTCCGTCTCCTCCTCGGTGAAGCTCTCCACCCCGGTGGGGAAGTGGCCGCAGAAGATGATGTTGAACGCCCAGATGTTGCGGATCAGGTTCGCCGTGGCGTTGCCCACCAGCGTGGACACGAACATCGGACCGGTGAGCGCGGGGAACAGCACGTAGTCCTTGAGCGCCTGCTTGATTCCCTTGTGCCACATGCGCTTGCGCACACCCTTGTAGTCCGACCACTTGGTCTCGCCCTTGAGCTGGCGGTCGATCTCGAGGTCGTGCGCCCACACGCCCCACTCGAACAGGAGCATCAGCAGGAACGCGTAGACCGGGTTGCCCAGGTAGTACGGCCGCCACTCCTGGTCCTCGTCCATCCGCAGGATGCCGTAGCCGATGTCCCGGTCCTTGCCGAGGATGTTGGTGTACGTGTGGTGGATGTAGTTGTGCGAGTGCCGCCAGTTCTCCGCGGGCGCCGCGGTGTCCCACTCGAACATCTTGGAGTTCAGTGCCGGGTCACGCATCCAGTCGTACTGGCCGTGCATGACGTTGTGCCCGATCTCCATGTTGTCCAGGATCTTGGACACCGACAGCGCCGCGACGCCGGCGATCCAGGCCGGCGGGAAGAAGCCGAGGAACAGCAGCCCGCGTCCGGCCACCTCCAGCCCGCGCTGGGTCTTGATGATGTCGTAGATGTACTTGCGGTCCTGCTCACCGAGGTCGGCCATCACGCGCTGGCGCAGTTCGTCGAGCTCCTTGCCGAGCTGCTCGAACTGTTGCGGCGTAAGGCGGACGGGGGTGTCAGCCATGATCGTCCTCCATTGTGGACTGTGTCAGATTTCGATGGTCACGTCGCCGACCGGAGTGTTGATGCACAACTGGATCTCCTCGTCCTCCTCGGACGAGGTGCTCCCGTTGAGCAGGTTCTGCACGCATCCGGTCTTCTTGATCTGGGTGCAGGAAAAGCAGACGCCCATGCGGCAGCCGTGTTCCGGCGTCAGTCCGGCGGCCTCGGCCTGCTCGAGCAGTGAGGCACCGGTGTTGGTCGCGCTGGTACCGGAGCGTCCGAAGTGGATGGTGCCGCCGGCGGTGCCGACCGCGGCCACCGGTGCCGGCGCGAAGTCCTCGGTGTGCAGTCGTTCGCTCACGCCGGCCTGCTTGTACCGCTGGCGCACGCTCTTCATCAGCCCGGGCGGGCCGCACAGGTACGTCTGCGCCTCGGCGAACCTCGGCGCGACGGCCCGCAGGTGCTTCACCGAGAAGAACCCGTTGAGATCGCCGGTGCCGGGCGCGTCGGTGTAGGCGAACGCGAGCCGGATGTTGGGCCGGCCCTCGGCGAGCCGCTCGATCTCGCGTTTCAGCGGGACGTCGTGCTCGGTGTACGCGTAGTGCAGGAACACGACCTCGCCGGCGTGCCCCTCGTCGACCAGCGTGCGCAGCATGGACAGCACCGGCGTGATCCCGCTGCCGCCGGAGATCAGCACCAGCGGGTCCGACCGGGTGTCCGGCAGCGAGAACGTGCCGTCCGCCGGGGACAACCCGATCACGAGTCCCGGCCGCGCCGCGCGGTGCAGGTATTGCGAGACCAGGCCCTCCGGGTGCGCCTTGATGGTCAGCTCGATCTTGCCGTCGGCCCGGTACTGCGAGCACGACGGCGAGTAGCAGCGGGTGCGCCGCACGCCGTCGATGGTTACCGTCACCTTGACGAATTGGCCGGCCTTGAACCCGCGCCACTGCCGGGTGGGGCGCAGCGTGAGGGTGACCGTGTCCGAGGTGGACCGGTGAACGTCTGTCACCCGAGCGCGGAGTTCGCGCACGGTGAGCATCGGGTTGACCAGTTCGAGGTAGCGGTCGAGGCCGTGCGGCGTCGTCAGAGCTTCCAGCAGCTTCAGTCCGGGCATCCGCGGCGCCCTCCTCGAGTCGAGTCCAATGTAGATTCGGTGTACAGCTGTACACTGACAAGTGCAGCGCGACTCGGGCACGCTGTCAAGCAAGGGAGTCTGTGACGTGGAAAACAGGTGACGGCATGAGCAAAGTGGTGCACGTGCGTACTCTCAACCGCATGTCGTCCGACGTCGAAGGGGCCACCGGCAGCCGGCAGGCGCGTAAGCTGCGCACCCGGCAGGCGCTGCTGGACGGCTCGCTGCGGCTGCTGGCCGACCGGACGTTGGCCAGCCTCAGCCTGCGCGAGGTCGCGCGCGAGGTCGGGATCGTGCCGACGGCGTTCTACCGGCACTTCGCGTCGATGGAAGACCTCGGCGTGGCGCTGGCCGAGGAGTGCATGCGCACGCTGCGGCGCGGGCTGCGCCAGGCGCGCGGGCGGCGCTCCACCAGTGACCTGATCAAGAGCTCGGTGACCACCCTGCTGGAGCAGGTGCGCGCGCACGACGCCCAGTTCCGGTACGTCAGCCGGGAGCGCTACGGCGGCGTGCCGGACGTGCGCAGGGCGATCGCCACCGAGTTGAAGCTGATCTCCAGCGAGTTGGCCACCGACTTCGCGCGGATGCCGGCGCTGACCGCGTTCTCCGCCGACGACCTGCGCATGGCCGCCGATCTGATGGTCGCCGCGATGATGTCGATCGTGCTGGCCCTGCTGGAGGTGGACCCGCATCAGGCGGACGACGAGCGGGAGGTCGTCGAGTCCGCCGAGAAGCAGCTTCGGTTGATCGCTCTGGGAATGGCTGTCTGGCGCTCATAAATCTGTCTCCCTGTTGTTGTTTAGGCCAAGATCTGGACACGGCCGCCGGTCGGTGGAAGACGCGCGGTCACCGCGAGTGGTAGAACACCGGGTGTGAACGACTCTGTTGTCGTCGGAGTGCCAGTCGAATCCGCCGCGGGTGAGCGGCGGGTCGCCATGGTGCCCAAAGTCGTAGAACGCCTGCGCGCCAAGGGTTTGCGGGTCACCGTCGAGCCCGGGGCCGGCGCCGGCGCGCTGATTCCGGACGCCGCCTACGAGAAGGCGGGTGCCACGCTCGGTGAGCCGTGGTCGGCCGACATCGTGGTGAAGGTGGCGCCGCCGACCCCCGAGGAGATCGGCCGGTTGCGGGACGGGGGAGTGCTGATCGGCTTCCTCGCGCCGCTGACCGAGCCGGAGAACGCGTCGCGGCTCGCCGAGGCGGGCGTCACCGCGTTCGCCATGGAGTCGATCCCCCGGATCTCCCGCGCGCAGTCCATGGACGCGCTGTCCTCGCAGGCCAACGTGGCCGGCTACCGGGCGACACTGCTGGCCGCGCAGCACTCCGTGCGCTTCTTCCCGATGCTGACCACCGCGGCCGGAACCGTGCCGCCGGCCAAGGCGCTGGTGCTCGGCGCCGGTGTGGCCGGGCTGCAGGCGCTGGCCACCGCGAAACGGCTCGGCGCGCACTCCACCGGCTACGACGTGCGGCCCGAGGTGGCCGACCAGGTCCGCTCGGTCGGCGCGCAGTGGCTGGATCTGGGCCTGGACGCGACCGGCGAGGGCGGCTACGCCCGTGAGCTGACCGACGAGGAGCGTGCCGAACAGCAGGCACGGCTGACCAAGTCGATCACCGGCTTCGACGTCGTGATCACCACCGCACAAGTGCCGGGACGGCGCGCGCCGACGCTGGTGACCGCCGGCGCCGTGCGCGACATGCGGCCGGGGAGCGTCGTGATCGACCTGGCCGGCGAGTCCGGCGGCAACTGCGAGCTGTCCGTGCCGGGTGAGGTGGTCAACGCCGAAGGGATCACCATCGTCGCCCCGCTGAACCTGCCGTCGGAGATGCCCGAGCACGCCAGCGAGCTGTACGCGCGCAACGTGTCCGCGCTGGTCGAACTGCTGGTGAACGCCGACGGCGCGCTGGCCGTCGACTTCGACGACGAGATCGTGTCCGGTTCGTGCGTCACCCGAAGGGAGGGGGACTGAATGCTGGTGGAGAACCTGGCGATCCTGGTGCTCGCCGGATTCGTCGGCTTCGCGGTGATCTCCAAGGTGCCCAACACGTTGCACACCCCGCTGATGTCCGGCACCAACGCCATCCACGGCATCGTGCTGCTCGGTGGGCTGCTGGTGCTCGGGATCGGCGCGGAGGGTGCGCTGAACAAGATCCTGCTCGTGGTCGCGATCGCGTTCGGCACCATCAACGTGGTCGGCGGATTCCTGGTCACTGACCGGATGCTGGCCATGTTCAAGGAGAAGGACCGTCCCCAGAGGACCGAAACGTGAGCCAGACGGTCGTCCAGAGCCTGTACATCATCGCGTTCGCACTGTTCATCTACGGCCTGATGGGGCTGACCGGCCCGCGCACCGCGGTGCGCGGAAACTGGCTCGCCGCAACGGGTATGGGTGTGGCCGTGATCGCCACCCTGATCACCGAGGGCATGGGCAACTGGTGGCTGATCGTGCTCGGCCTGGCGATCGGCACCGCGGTCGGAGTTCCCGCCGCGCGTAAGGTCAAGATGACCGCGATGCCGCAGATGGTGGCGCTGTTCAACGGCGTCGGCGGCGGTGCGGTCGCGCTGATCGCGTGGGTGGAGTTCCGGCAGGACCACGGTTTCGAGCACGAGCCGGCGTACGTGGCGATCGCGTCGCTGTTCGCCGCGCTGGTCGGGTCGATCTCGTTCTGGGGCTCCAACATCGCGTTCGGCAAGCTCCAGGAACTCCTTCCCGGCCGGCCGATCGGCATCGGCAAGCTGCAGCAGCCGATGAACCTGGCGCTGCTGGTGATCGCGCTCGGGTGCGGTGTGGCGGTCGTCGCGGGTGGACGGTCGGAGTGGCTGATGATCGGCCTGCTGGTCGCGTCCGGCGTGCTCGGCGTGACCGTGGTGCTGCCGATCGGCGGTGCGGACATGCCGGTGGTGATCTCGCTGCTGAACGCGTTCACCGGGCTGTCCGCCGCCGCGATGGGGCTCGCGCTGGACAACACCGCGCTGATCGTCGCCGGCATGATCGTCGGCGCGTCGGGTTCGATCCTGACCAACCTGATGGCCAAGGCGATGAACCGCTCGATTCCGGCGATCGTGGCCGGCGGGTTCGGTGGCACGGCGGTGGCCGGCGCGGTCGACGCGGGCGACCGGACGGTGCGCTCCACGGGTGCCGCGGACGCCGCGATCCAGCTCGCCTACGCCAACCAGGTGATCGTCGTCCCCGGGTACGGCATGGCCGTCGCGCAGGCGCAGCACGCCGTGCGCGAGATGGCGGATCTGTTGCGGGACAAGGGAGTCGAGGTCTACTACGCGATCCACCCGGTGGCCGGCCGGATGCCGGGGCACATGAACGTGCTGCTCGCCGAGGCCGACGTGCCCTACGAGCGGCTGCGCGAGATGGAGGACATCAACGGCGAGTTCGCGCGCACCGACGTGGCGCTGGTGATCGGTGCCAACGACGTGACCAACCCGGCGGCGGACACCGACCCCGGCTCGCCGATCTACGGCATGCCGATCCTGAAGGTGAACCAGGCGCGCTCGGTGATCGTGCTCAAGCGGTCGATGAACCCGGGCTTCGCCGGCGTGGACAACGCGCTGTACTACGACGCGCGCACCACCATGCTGTTCGGCGACGCCAAGTCCTCCGTCGGCGAGATCACGGAGGACCTCAAAGCGCTGTGACACCCGGCTCCGTCGCCCCCGGTTTGTAGGTCTTCAAGACCGGCAAACCGGGGGCGGTGTGGTCTTCAAGACCGGCAAACCCGGCGTCAGGCCACTGCGGCGGCGCGGAGTTCGGCGAGCAGGGTGCGCACGGCGGGGCGTTCGAGTGCCGATTCGCGCACGGCGGCGTGGATCACGCGCACCGGCTCGGGGTTGCGCAGCCGGCGCACGACGACCTTGGGATTGCGGTTGCCCAGCGCGAGTACCGGGATCACGGTCACGCCGAGGCCGGCGGCGACGAACCCCTGCGCGGTCTGATAGTCCTCCGACTCGACCACCATGGTCGGCGAGAACCCGGCCGCGGCGCACGCCTCCACGAGCACGTGCAGGCACGGCCCCGGCGGCCACTCGTTGCCGATCCACGGCTCGTCCGCGAGATCGGCGAGGTCGACGATTCGCTTGCGGGACAACGGATGCCCGACCGGAACCACCGCGCGGTACGGGTCGTCGAGCAGGTGCACCAGCCGCACACCCCGAGGCGGCGGCTCCGGGCGCGGGAACACCACGATCGCCACGTCCGCCTCGCCGGAGGCGACCAGCGGCAGCGGATCGTCCGGCTCGACCAGCTTCAAGTCCAGGTGCAGATCCGGCTGCGCGCGCCGCAGCGCCGCGACCGCGGGCGGCACCAGCGACGCGCCGGCGGTGGCGAAGTAGCGCACCGACAGCCGCCCGCCACGGCTCTGTTTCAGCTCGGTGAGCGCCGCCTCCGCCTCCGCGACCTGACGGCCGAGGATCTCCGCGTGCTCGGCGAGCAGCGTGCCGGCCGGCGTCGGGCGGACACCGCGACCGACCCGCTCCAGCACGGCGGCGCCGGCCTCCCGTTCCAAAGTGGACAGTTGCTGACTGATCGCGGACGGGGTGTAGCCGAGGTTGCGGGCGGCGGCCGAGATCGACCCGCTGCTGACCACGGCACGCAGCACCTGGAGCCGCCGGACGTCCAACATGCGATCAACCTTACAGGTTTGCTAACAGGTGCACTCAGAATTAGTCGCTTGTCCTAACGGTTCGCCGCGGTGAGACTGGACGCCGGGCGCGACGGGAGGAGTGCGGGTGGGCGAGGCGAGAACGCTGTTGCGGATGGGTGCGCTCGCGCTGATGTGGGGATCCAGCTTCTTGTGGATCAAGCTCGGGCTGGAGGCGCTCTCGCCGGTGCAGCTCGTGTTCGGGCGGTTGTTGCTCGGCTCGCTCGTGCTGACCGTCCTGGTGTTCGCCTACCGCGACCGGTTCCCGCGCGGCCGGCGGATCTGGCTGCTGCTCGCCGGTGCGGCGCTGTTCCACAACGCGATGCCGTTCCTGCTGTTCGCGATCGGCGAGCAGACCGTCGACTCCGGTGTCACCGGTGTGATCAACTCGACGTCCGCGCTGTGGGCGCTGCTGGTCGCCTGGCTGTGGCGCACCGAGAAGCCGACCACCATGCGCACGATAGGCTTCTTCGTCGGGCTCGCCGGCACGCTGCTGATCTTCGCGCCGTGGCAGGCGTCCGGGCTGATCTCCTGGGGCGCGTTCGCGTTGCTGATGGCCTCGATCAGCTACGGCGTGGTGTTCGTCTACGAGGGCAAGTACCTGTCCGCCACGGGCACCTCGCCGGTGGTGCTGTCGGCGGGTCAGATGATCCTCGCGACCGGGATGATCACGCTGGTCATGCCGTTCGGCGGCACGGCACCGGTGCACCTGGACTGGACCGCGGCCATCGCGGTGATCGTGCTCGGCGTGTTCTCCAGCGGGTTCGCGTTCGTGCTGAGCTACCGCCTGCTCGCCGACGAGGGCGCGGTTGCCGCCTCGACCGTCGGCTATCTGCTGCCCGTCGTGTCCGTGCTGCTCGGCACGGTCTTCCTGAACGAGGCGCTGAACGTGCGAGTGATCATCGGCATGGCGATCGTGCTCGCCGGGGTCGCGCTGACCAGGGTCACGCCGCCGCGTCAGACGCCCACATCGCCCCCGGAGAGGATCACCACCGGCGTGCCGGTCGAGTCGGCCCAGCCGTCCGCCGGCCACTGACCCTCGCGCTCGGTGAACAACCAGACCGTCGCGGCGCTGAGCTGATCGTCGTTCACGGTCATGATCGCGCGGAACGGTCGGCCGGGATCGGCCAGTAGCGCCGCCCGCAGCGCGCGCACGGCCACCGCGTACGCGCGCAGGAACGCGGTCTCGCGCCACGAGTCGGCCGGCAGGTCGTCCACGTCCACCCGGATCTTGTTGAACTCCCACTCGATCGCGGTCGCGTCGAAGTAGCGGCCGGCGTTGGCCGGGTCGTACTGGGTCGGCGTGCACAGCAGCACGTCCGGCTCCAGTACCCGCCAGGCACGCCGCACCCGCTCCTCGAGGCGCTCGGGGAGCGGGATGGCGGCGTCCACGTGGTCCAGATAGCGCGCCGCGGGCCGGCTGGCGATCATGGTTTCTTCTCGCAGAGGTACTGCTCGAGCGCCTTGCGGATACCCGCCTGCGCCTTCTGGTCGATGTCCTTCTGGATCTTATTCGGCAGCGGGATGCCGTCGGCGGTGAAGAACTTGCCCGTCGCGGAGTCGTACTCGTAGCGGGTGGCGCCGGTGACGTTGTCCAGCTGCACGTGCAGGCTGCCCGGACGTTCGCCGGGTGCCCCGTTCTCCACGTCGATCCGCCAGGCGCGCTTGCCGACCTGACCGCTGGCCACGGTGATCGACTTGTCCAGCTTCACGCCGCACGCGCCGCGCATCGTGGTCGTCGTGGTCGGCGTGCCGCTGGGTTTCACCGACGTCGTGCTGGTGGGTGTCTTGCACTTCTTCGGCCTCGGCGCCGAGTCGTTGTGTACCAGGACCGGCGTGTCACCGGCGAGCACGAAGTAGGTGTGCAACCCGTCGACCGTGAGGTTGTGCACCCGGGTGTCCAGCGCGCGCGTGCGCACCGCGGTGATCTGCGTCCAGGTGCCCGACGAGGTGCGCAAGGCGCTGCCCGGCCGCAGGTCGGCGGCGGTCACCCAGGCGCGGGCGCCGGGCAGCCAGAACGGGTGGTTGTCGGTCGCGGAGATTGTGCTGTCGCCGATCCGCAGGTCCACGATCTTCTTGGCGCCCGCGCCGGTGATCGTGTCGGTGACCGGATGCGGCCCCTGCCGACCGGTCGCCGGATCGGCCGCGAGCACCTGGTCGCCGACGCGCACGGCCTCGATGGCCTTCGCGCCGCCGTCGCCCATCAGCACCCGGGTGCCGGGCAGGAAGCTGTTCGGCCCGCAGCCGTCGCGCTGGTCGCGGTCCAGCTTGTCGATGATCTGCTGCACGTTGACCTGCGCGGTGGCGACGATGTCGGCCATGCCGGTGGTCATGATCGTGTACGGCACCGGCCGGCCGCCGGACGCCGCGGACTGCGCCTGGGCGGCCGCCCGCTTCTGCGCCTCGACCGCGGTGAACACGCCGCCGGCGCCCGGGTTGAAGCAACTGATCTGACCGCCGCTGTTGGGCGCCATGACGGCCGAGCCGACGCAACTGCCGGCCGGGCGGCCGTCGATCTGCACGGTCGCGGTCATGGTGGCGGCGACCTGGCCGCCGGAGATCGTGCCCTTCGCGGTGACCGTGTTGTTCACGGTCGCGGTGACCCCGCAGCCGCCCCCGCCGCAGTTGACGGTCGCCGAACCCTGGAGGTCGAACTGGATGCTGGTGTCGACGGCGTTGGCCAACTGCCGCGCCTCGGTGCGCAGCTCGTCGTAGGTCGCGTCGAGTTCGGGGCCTTCGAGACCGGTGAGGTCGGTCTCGCCTGGTGAGGCTTGCTGGGCGGCGAGCCACTCCGGTTCGTTCGGCGTCTCGGACGTGGGCGTCGGCCGGCCGGGAATGCTGGGCATGCCGGGGATTTGCGGCATGCCGGGCACCTGCGGCATTCCCGGTGGCAGTTCGGCGGTCTTGGTGAAGCGGAGAACCCGGTGCGGCTCGTCCTTGGTGATGTCCAGCCGGCCCTCGGCGGTGGTCACCGTCAGCGCGGGCTTGCCGTCCACGGTCGTGCCGGGGGCGTCGGCGCGCGGGAACTTGTCGTCGCCTGTGTCGTCCAGTGCCGCCTTGAAGTCACCGGCCAGCGCGCTCGGCGACAGCACCTGTTCGAGCATCGGGCCGAACAGCGCGTCCTCGCCGGTGATCCACTTGCCCTCGATGGCCGTGGGCTCGACCGAGCGTCCGGCGCCGGGAGGCAGGAAACCCTTGGGCGGCTTGATGAACAGCCTGCCGTCGACGGTCATCACGCCGAACTTCTGGTTGAGCAGGCTCATCGTGCCGATGCCGTAGCCCGAGTCGGTCATCTTCATGTCGAACCGGTCGTTGCGGAACCGGACGGCGGGCGTGGCGGCCAGCTCGCTCAGCGCCTGGTCGAACGCGGTGCGATCGGCCCGCTTCGGGTCCTGCTCCTGTTGCGGCGACGGCCAGGTCAGCCAGGTGACCAGACCGGCGGCGAGTGCGAGAACCACGGCGGCGGCGATGCCGAGAACGAGACGTCCACGCCGCCGTGGCGGGGGCGGCGGCGATGCCCAGTAGTGCCCGCCGGTCATCTGGTTCGGCCAGGGCGGTTGGTTGTTCGGCGCCGTCATCACAGTTCCCCTCTGCCCGCGGGCCGCACCACCCTCGGGGCTGATCGACGATTCGACGCATTGGTGAACGGGTCCGTTCCCTGGTAAGTATCGACAACGATTTCCAGTAACGTGTAGGCTCGTCCACATGTCGGATGCCGGCTACCAGGTGAACGCCCAGTACTACGATCTGATCTTCCCGTCGTCGATCCACGACACACTGGCCGCCGGCCTGCGGGCGCTGCTGCCCGGCGCGCGCACGATCGTGGAGATCGGCCCGGGCACCGGACGGTTCACCCAGGAGATCCTGGCGCTGCTGCCCGACGGCGGCGAGCTGTTCGCCGTCGAGCCGTCGCCGGCCATGCGCGCGGCGCTGGCCACCCGGCTCACCGGGCTGCCGAAGGCCGCCGACGTGGTGACCGTGCTGCCCGAGGACGGGCTGACCGCGCGGGTCGGCGCACCGGTGGACGCCGTGGTCGTGCTGAACGTGCTCACCCACCTCGGCCCGGACGAACGGGCCCGGCTGTGGCGGCACTGGGCCGGCATGCTGACCCCGAGCGGGCTGGTGATCGCGGACGCGCAGTTCATCCAGGAGCCGGTCGACGTCCCGCCGACGGTGGCCGAGGGCAGGCGGCTCGGGCGGCGGTACTACGACACCGTGATGCGTGCGAGAGTCCTTGACACGCAACGGGTTCTGTGGGCGATGACCTACCGCACGCACGAGGGCGGCGAGATCGTCCGCGAGGAGACCGCCGAGTTCGACTCGTACGTGATGTCCGACGACCGGCTCGACGCGGAGCTGGCCGACGCCGGATTCACGGCGGTACCGGACCGCCCGGACGGAGTACTCGCCTGGCGGCTGGCTACGCCGACTCAGTGACGACGGTTGTCATATACCCGCATAGCCGATAGCACTTGAATTTCGATCGCGACAGAAGGAGTGGATGTCCGTGTCACTCGATGTTTCGCCGGAACTGCTGCAGCGCGCCGAAGCCGGTCAGGTGGACGACGCGGAGTTCGTCGCCTGCGTCCGCGACTCGCTGCCCTACGCGTGGAAGGTGTTCAGCTCGGTGGTCACCGACCTGAACGCCGGAACCGCGCCGTTCGCCGACAACGAGACGCCACCGCCGAGCGAGGTCGAGCGTGGGCAGTTGTTGCGCGCGTTGGCGTCCGACTCGATCCGTGGTGGCCTGGAGCGCCACTTCGGCGTGAAGCTGGCCTTCCAGAACTGTCACCGGGTGGCGGCGTTCCGCCCGTCCGCCGTGGACAGTGACGAGTATCGGGCGTTCATCTCCCCGCGCAACCAACTGCTCAACCAGAGCCCCGAGTTGCGCGACTGCTGATAGCTGAGCCGAGTCGTTCGATCGTGCGCTTGGTCAGCGCGTGGTCGCCGGTGCCTTCCACCATGGCGATCACGTGCCGGATGCCGGTTCGCTCCGCGCTGTCCAACAGTGCGGCGGCGCACTCGTCAGCCGTGCCGACCGGGTGCAGCGAGCAGAGCTGCTCGGCGTACTCGTGCGGGTCCCGCATCGTGCGGGGCCGGCCGTCGACCGTGACGTAGCCGGCGAGGCCCGTGCGCAACCAGCCCGGCATCGCGCCGAGCAGTTGTGCGCGGGCCTCGTCCGCGCTGTCCGCCACGTGCGCGAGCACCGCGGACACGTGCGGCACGGCGGCCGGATCGTGCCCCGCCTCGGCCGCGCGCGCCGCGTACCGGCGCACCATGGCGGCCTTCTCCTCGTCGTCCAGTTGCATGCCGAGCAGCATCGGCAGTCCGCGCGCCGCCGCGATGTCCACAGTGGACTGAGAGGTGCACGCGACGGTCACCGGTGGGTGCGGCACGGTGTGCGGGCGCGGCACCATCGGCACTTCGCGGAAGCGGAACGCCGGCCCGTCCGCCGAGATCCGCTCGTCGGTGAGTGCGCGCAGCAGCAGATCGAGCGACTCGGCGAAATCCCGTTCGTAGCGGGCGATCCCGGTGCCGAACACCTCCAGGTCGACCCACGGCCCGCCACGCCCGACGCCCAGATGCACCCGGCCGCCGGACAGGTTGTCCAGCAGCGCCACCTGCTCGGCGAGCGCGACCGGGTGCGTGGTGGACAGCACGCTGACCGCGGTGCCCAGGGTGATCCGCTCGGTGCGGCCGAGCAGCGTGGCGGCGAAGGTGATCGCGGACGGGCACACGCCGTAGGACATGAAGTGGTGCTCGGCGATCCACGCGTCGTCGAACCCGGCTCGCTCCGCGGTCACCACGGCGTCGGCGGCCCGGCGCAGCGCCTCCGCGTCGGTCTGCCCGGGAAACCGGCCGGCAAGCAGGAAGATTCCGAATCGCACGGCGTGATCGTGTCATCCTGGGGGCATGAGCCACGCCGTCGCGTCCGCGGAGACGATCGGGGAGACGACGTACGGGCTGGCCGGGCCGCGCTCGGTGACCTGGCAGCTGCACGCCGATCCGTCGATGTGGCTGGGCGGCATCGCGAGCCTGTACCTGCAGGCGCTGCACCCGCGCACGGTCGCCGGCGTCGTGCAGAACTCCGACTACCGCACCAACCCGCTCGGCCGCCTGGTGAGCACCGCCGAGTTCGTCACCGTCGGCGTGTACGGCCGGCGCGACAAGATCGAGGCGGCCGCCGCGCGGGTGCGCCGGGTGCACGCCTCGCTGCGGGCCACCGATCCCGACACCGGGCGCACGTTCCGCGTCGACGAGCCCGATCTGCTGCTGTGGGTGCACTGCGCCGAGGTCCACTCGTTCCTCGACGTCGCGCGCCGGGCCGGCTATCCGCTGACCGACGCGCAGGCCGACCGGTACCTCGACGAGCAGCGCGCCACCGCCGCGCTGGTCGGCCTCGACCCCGCGGCGGTGCCCGGCTCGGTCACCGCCATGGACGCCTACCTCGCGTCGACGCGCCCGGCGCTGCGGCACACCGACGACTCCCAGGGCATCTATGACTACCTGCACCGGCCGCCGGTCACCGGGAGGCTGCGCCTCGGGCTGCCAGTGTACGAGCCGGTGATCGGCCACCTCGCGTACTCGCTGCTGCCCGCCTGGGCCCGGCGGCTCTACGGGCACCGCGCCTACCCGGACGCCGTGGCCACCGCGATGTTGCGCACCCTGCGGACCGCGGCGCTGGCCACCCGGGGCGTGAACCCGTTCCTCGGCCCGCATCCGTCTGTGCGGCAAGCGATCCGCGATCTGGGGGAGTGGGCCCGACCGTCGCCGGCGAACCTGCCGGAGGCGTGAGTGTCCACACAGGACGGTCGGCCGTTCGAGGCCGTCGACCCCGACGTCGACCTGCATGACGAGTACCAGCGCGATGAGCTGACTCGCGAGCGGTGGCACGTGCCGGCCGCGATCGCCGCGGGTGGTGCGCTCGGCGCGGTCGCGCGCTACGGGATCTCCGCGGCGTTTCCGCACCCGGGCGCGGCGTTCCCGTGGGCGACGTTCGGCATCAACCTCGCCGGCTGCCTGCTGATCGGCGTGCTGATGGTGTTCGTCGCGGAGACCGAACAGGCGCACCCGCTGCTGCGCCCGTTCGCCGGGGTGGGCGTGCTCGGCGGGTTCACCACGTTCTCCGCCTACGTCGAGGAGACCCGCCAGCTCGTCGCCGCGCACGCGTGGGGGACGGCGGCCGGGTATGTCGCCAGCACGCTGATCGGCGCGCTGCTGTCTGTCTACTGTGGACTGATGCTGGGGCGGGCGCTGCGGTGACCGCGCTGCTGGTGATGCTCGGCGCGGCGGTCGGCGCACCGCTGCGCTATCTGATCGACCGGACCGTGCAGGCGCGGCACGAGTCGACGGTGCCGTGGGGCACCTGGTCGGTGAACGTGCTCGGTTGCCTGGTGCTCGGCACGCTCGCCGGCGTGGGCGGCGCGCTGCCGCAGCCGGTGATGTCCTTGCTGGGCACGGGTTTCTGCGGCGCGCTGACCACATACAGCACGTTCGGCTACGAGACCGTGCGGCTGATCGAGACGCGGGCCTACCGGGCCGCGCTCGCCAACGTCGTGGTCAGTCTTGTCGTCGGGAGCGGCGCGCTCGTGCTCGGCTACCTGGTGGCGCGCTGAGCAAGTCCATGCGATCGACGGTTGTGGCGAAGTGTGTGCGGTGTCACGTTGTCTGGTATGCGCACTTTCTCCGTGTTGGCGGCACTGACCGCGGTCACGGCCGCCACGCTCACCCTGCCCGCCGACGCCGCAGTGACACAGGACGTCGATCCCCGGCCGTCCAACGAGAAGCTCGCCGAGATGCTCGCCGATCTGGCCGAGACCAGCGCGGGGCGGATCACGGTGCGCGACATCGGCAGGAGCAACGAGAACCGGCCGGTGTGGGCCGCGCGGGTCGGCGAAGGCCTGCTGCGGATCCAGTACGTCACCCAGCAGCACGGTGACGAGCCGCTCGGCACTCCGGCGGCGGTGGAGTTCCTGCGCGAGGTGGGCGCGCCCGACCAGGAAGGGCTGCGCTCCAAGGTCACCATCGAGGTGATCGTGCGTGACAACCCGGACGGCCACCAGCGGGACTGGCGGTACAACTACGCGCCGGACGCCGATCCCGAGTTCGGTGAGAAGGGCAAGGGGTACGACCTCAACCGGTACCACAACCCGGACGTCGCGCCGGACGACAACCCGGCGACCGAGGCCGGCCACATCCAGCGCGCCTACGCCGAGTTCAAGCCGGAGATCGTGATCGACTACCACATGCAGGGCGATTACCGTCCTGTCACCGCATCGGTGATGTGGCCGACGCACCCCGATGTCACGCCGGAGGCCGTGAACGCGGCCAAGCAGGTCACCGTGGTGGCGCAACGCGCGATCGACGGGGGCGGCGGCAACGTGAGCCAGTACCCCGGCGGCGACTACGAGGGCATCGCGCGCAACGCGTACGGGTTGCGCGGCAGCGCGAGCGTGCTGCTCGAGTTGAGTGACATGGGCGCCGGGCACGAGCAGGCGCAGATCCGGTCGGCGCAGGCCGCGATGCGCGCCGTCGCACAGGCCGCCGCGGACGGCTCGCTGGAGAAGGTGGATCCGGCCGACGCGGACAAGATCCCGCAGCGCCCGGCGGTCACCGGCGACAACCGACGAGTCGACGACGCGGGGGACTAGCCGGCCAGCGGCATCTTCAGTGCACGCCCGGCGAGCGACTTGAGCACCGGATCGTCCGAAGTGGACGGTTGATCCACCCACGCGGCCAGGGCGAGCCGGGCGCCGGTGCCCTGCACCACGCTGCCGTACGCGGCCGAGTCGAACGACGGCCGCGCGTCGTCCGGCCATGGCAGACCCTCGGCCGCCGCGTCCGGCACCGTGCCCGCGCCGGGAGTGTCCGCGGTCTTGCGGAACTCGATCGCCGACTTGTCGTCGGGGAACAGCACGAGCACCACGTGCACGGCGGCGCGCCGGCCGTCCACCGTGACCTCGAACCGCGATCGGATCATGCGGTCGCACATGTTGCGCTCCAGCCAGGTGCGCAGGTCGCCGACGGCGTGCGTGGCGCAGTCGTTGCCACGCAGTTCGCCGCGGGGCAGGAAGTCCAGCCCGTCGACGGCGATCGCGACCGGTTGCGGCGGCACGGGTTTGGGCGCGTTGACCGGTGACTGACCGGTCGGCGGGCTTGCCGGCGGCTCGCCGCCACCGGAGGCGATTGCGGCCGCGATGCCGCCGATCAGCAGCAGCCCGACCAGCGCGACCGCGGCGATCGGCAGCCAGCGCACGCCCCTGCCCTTGTGCTCGACCGCCGGCCGGCTCGGCGGGAATCTGTCCTCGTCGGACACCTTGGTGATCAACGTGGTGCTGGCGATCGACAGGTCGGCGGACACCGCGTCGGAGAATCCCTCCGTGAGCAGGTCGGCCACCGGCTGCTCGGGCGCGTCCGGGACGAGGGCGGCGAGCACACCGCGGGCCCGCTCCACCGTGCACGGGCGCTCGTAGGTCGCCAGCTGGCGCGCGGCACTGAGCAGTGTGGTCGGCTCCGGGTGCAGCACGCGCACGCCGCGCACCAGGTCCGCGGTCGGCTGCGACACCTGTGACACGTAGGGGCCGACCGCGATCACCGTGGTCACCGGGAGCGGCTCGACCCGCTCGGACTGCAGCCGCGCGACGATCGCGCTGGACGCCTCGATCGCCTCGACGGCGGGGTTGACCGGGCCGTCCGGGCGCACCAGCGGCCAGCCGTCGGTGCGCCACTGTCCGGTGAGCGGTGCTTCCAGGCGCATCGCCGGATCGGGCAGGTCGACTCCCACCACGATCACCACGCCGCGGGGGAGCACCAGGATCGCGTCGACCGGGCGCGGGCACCCGGGCGGCCGTGCGCCGAGCAACGCCACACCACCGACCACCGAGTCCGCGCGCCCCCACGACGCCAGCGCGGCGCGCACGTCGGCACCCACCTCGGAGGTCATGTCGCCGAGCCGGACCAATCGCACAGCACACCTCCAGTCCCCACCCAGGGCGCCTTCTGCGAATCCGGGCACCACCGCGCGTGACAGCGCGGCCCCGAGGAAACACCGTAGTCCCGTGGGGACCGTGGTGGTCGGAGCACCCTGCCGAATCACCTTCATGTTGCCTGTGTCACCCGATCAGGCGTCCCTCGTAGAGTGCACGTACCGGCGGCTGCTTGGGGCAAGGAGGCTTCATGTCCGCCCGTTCCCGTCGCGCGCTGTCCACGTCGCTGGCCGCGGTGGCGGCCCCCCGGTGACCCGTGCTCGTGCACGGCGGCGACGTGTCCGGCGCCGAGCGTGCGGCACGAGACGCTGGACTCGCTGAAGTCGACGGCGTACAAGTACGCGAACGGGGCGCCGTATCAGGCGGTCGGGCCGCAGACCTCCAGCTTCGACAAGGGCACCGGATTGGTGGGACATCGTCGCCGCGGCCACCGCGTTGGGCGCACGCCCGGCCGCACGCTGACGGGTGGGCCACGGGGAGCCGCCGTCGCTACCTCCCTCGGCGACGGCTCCCCGTGCTTGGTTCTGCGAAAGCTATCGGTAAAGCTACCCTGAAAGCTTTTGCGAAAGCTTTTGGAAAAGCTATCGATGAAGCTTTCGACAAAGCTTTCGGGTGAAACGTGCGTGACGCGAGGTGTTTGTGCACCTCGTGTGGCCATAGTGCTCAGTGAGCTGGCACAATGAGGCCGGGTCACCCGCGTGTGGCACCGTTGACGCAGATCCGCCCCGGCGAGGCGTAGGGGAAGACGTTCCCTCGTCGAACAGCGGAGGTCAGCAGTGAGCACTCGTGGAAACACCCATGGCGTGGTGTACGTCCACTCGTCGCCGTCTGCGGTATGTCCGCACGTCGAGTGGGCGATTTCGGGCACCCTTGGTGTGCGTGCCGATCTTCAGTGGACCGCCCAACCGGCGGCCCCGGGTCAGCTGCGCTCCGAGTGCTCGTGGAAGGCCGAGCCCGGCACCGGCGCGAAGCTTGTCACCGCGCTCAAAGCCTGGCCGATGATCAGGTTCGAGGTCACCGAGGAGCCGAGCTCCGGCGTGGACGGCGAGCGGTTCTGCTACGCGCCCACCCTGGGCCTGTGGCGCGCCCGCACCAGCGCCAACGGTGACATCGTCGTCGGCGAGGACCAGCTCCGCACGCTCGCCGCGTCCAGCAGGAGCGGCGAGGCCTTCGCACACGGCGTCGACGAGATGCTCGGCGCCTCCTGGGACGACGCGCTCGAGGAGTACCGCAGGGCCGGCGACGGCGCTCCGGTCACCTGGCTGCATCGAGTCGGCTGACACCCGACGTCGGGCCGTCCCACAGCGAGACGGACGTGTGGCACGCTTTCGGGCGTGCCGTCCTACCAGTCCGACCAGCCGGGGCAGGCGCCCAGGGCGCGCTGGGTGGGTCCGCTGCTGGTCGTCGTGATCGCACTTGCGGCCGCCGTCGGCGTGATCGGCAGGGAGATCTACCGCCAGCAGCCGGCCAAGACCGCCGCCGCGCCCGTGCTGCCCAGTACCAGCTTCATGCCCGACAGCGCCCTGCCCGGCTCACCCGCCGTGCAGGCGACGGCGGACGCGGCCGACCATCCCATGTTCGAGACGGCACGCAAGCTCCTGCAGTCCTACTTCGACGCGATCAACAGCCGGCAGTACGACCTGTGGCGATCGGTGGTCACCAGGGAGCGCGCGGCCTCGCAGCCTGAGCCCAAGTGGCGCTCGGACTTCAAGTCCACCACCGACGGCAGCATCATCATGTACCGCATTCACGGCGGCCAGGGTGACGCGCGGATCCTGCTCGGCTTCATCAGCAAGCAGAACCCGGCGGACGCACCGCTCGAACTTCCCGAACGGTGCATCCGCTGGCGTGTCGTATTCGCGCTGACCGTGGAGAACAACGCGTGGAAGATCGACGCCGGGTCCGCCGGCGCCTCACCCCAGCACGAGAAGTGCTAAAGCGTGCCCAATACGAGTCGCTCCCATCACACGACCCGATGTAGCTCAGCTCATCCACCTGGACGCGCCCGGTGGGTCACCTTCCGTGGATGGGGTAGGTGAGCCTTCGAGACACAGTCCTTCTCACGCGGCGGTGAACGCGAGTGCCACGTTGTGCCCGCCGAACCCGAACGAGTCGTTGATCGCCGCGGTCAGCTCGACCTTGCGCGGCTCACCGGTGACCACGTCCAGCTGAACCTTGGGATCGAGGTTCTCCAGGTTCAGCGTCGCCGGGATGACGCCGTGGTAGATCGACAGCAGCGTGATGATGCCCTCGACCGCACCGGCGCCGCCCACGAGGTGCCCGAGCGCGCCCTTCGGCGCGGTCAGCACGACCTGGTCGCCGAGCGCGCTCTTCACCGCGGCCGCCTCGCCGACGTCGCCGACCACCGTGGAGGTGGCGTGCGCGTTGACGTGCCCGATGTCCGACTTGGACAGCCCGGCGGCACGCACGGCCTTCTCGATCGCGGCGATCTGGCCGATGCCCTCGGGGTGGTTGCCCGTGATGTGGTACGCGTCCGACGTGATGCCGGTGCCGGCCAGCCGCCCGTACACCCGAGCGCCTCGCGCCGCCGCGTGGTCGGCCCGCTCGAGCACCACCACGCCGGCGCCCTCACCGAGCACGAACCCGTCGCGGTCGATGTCGAACGGGCGGGACGCGCGAGCCGGATCGTCGTTGCGGGTGGACAGCGTCCGCGACTGGGCGAACCCGGCGATCGTGATCTGGTGGATGCACGCCTCGGCACCACCGGCCACCACCACGTCCGCGTGTCCGGCCTGGATCATCTCCCAGCCCCTGGCGATGCCCTCCGCGCCGGACGCGCACGCCGACGCGGGGGAGTGCACGCCGGCCCGCGCGCGCAGATCGATGCCGACGTGCGCGGCGGGACCGTTCGGCATGAGCATCGGCACGGTCAGCGGCGACACCTTGCGCAGACCCGAGTCCCTCAGCAGGTCGTGCTGGTGGAGCAGGGTCACCGGACCGCCGATGCCGGTGCCGATCGCCACGCCGAGCCGGTCGGGGTCGACCGGCTCGTTGTCCTCGGACGGCTCGGAGTATCCGGCGTCGGCCCATGCCGCGCGCGCCGCGATCATGGCGACCTGCTCGCAGCGGTCCAGCCTGCGAGCCTGCACGCGAGGCAGCACCTCGGTCGGCTCGACGGCGAGCGGCGCCGCGATGCGGACCGGCAGGTCGTACTTGTCGACCCACTCCGCCTCGATCTGCCGGACGCCGCTGCGCCCCTCCAGCAGTCCGTCCCAAGTGGACGTGACGTCACCGCCGAGGGGCGTTGTGGCGCCCACCCCGGTGATCACGACGTCGACGTTGCTCATGCTTCCTCCGACAGTCCCCGGCACACCGGGGGCGGGTTGGTCACGCGGCGTTGCTCGACACGTAGTTGACGGCGTCGCCGACGGTCTTCAGGTTGGCCAGCTCGTCGTCCGGGATCTTCACGCCGAACTGGTCCTCGGCCTGGACAGCGATCTCCACCATGGACAGCGAGTCGATGTCCAGGTCGTCAACGAAGGACTTCTCCGCGGTCACCTCGTCGGCGGAGACACCGGCGACCTCCTCGACGATCTTCGCGAGGCCTTCCAGGACTTCCTCGTTGCTCAACTTGTTCTCGGCCATGGACCTTCCTTCCTTGTTCTTGGTCATCTACCGGCGCGATTCGACCGCGCCGGAAGCCTTGGTGATCAGGGCAGGATCACGACCTGCCCGGCGTAGGACAGCCCGGCACCGAACCCGACGATCAGCGCGACCTGTCCACTGTGGACGGTGCCGGCGGAGCGCATGTGGTCCAGCGCCATCGGGATCGACGCCGAGGACGTGTTGCCGGAGTGCACGATGTCGTCGGCGACGATCATGTCCTCCCGCGCCCCCTTGGCGCGCAGCCGCTTGGCGATCGCCTCCACGATCCGCAGGTTCGCCTGGTGCGGCACCAGAACGTCCACATCGGACGGTTCGATACCGGCGAGCTCCAGCGCCTTCATGGCGACCGGCGCGATCTTCGTGGTCGCCCAGCGGAAGACCGACTGGCCCTCCTGGAAGATGTACTTGCCCTCGCGCATGTAGATCATGTCGACCTGGTCGCCGGCGCTGCCCCAGGTGACCGGCCCGATCTTGGCGTCGTCGGACGGACCGACGACCGCGGCGCCGGCCGCGTCGGCGAAGATGATCGCCGTGGACCGGTCGACCGGGTCGACCACGTCGGTGAGCTTCTCCGAGCCGATCACCAGCACGCCCTTGGACGAGCCGGAGCGGATCATGTCCGACGCCGTGGCCAGCGAGTAGCAGAAGCCCGCGCACGCGGCGTTGAGGTCGAACGCGGCGGCCGCCTTCACCCCGATCCGGTCGGCGACCTGGGCGGCGGCGTTCGGGATGGGCGCCTTCGACGTGCAGTTCGCGACGATCACGGTGTCCACGTCGGTCGGCGACATGCCGGCGTCGGCGAGCGCCTTGGAACCGGCGACCACGGCCATGTCCGCGACGGTCTGCTCGTCGGCGGCGAACCGACGCTCCACGATCCCGACGCGATCGCGGATCCACTTGTCGTTGGTGTCCATGATCTCGGACAGCTCGTCGTTGGTGACGACCCGATCCGGCTGCGTGCTGCCCAGGCCCAGGATCGCCGTCGCGGCTGGGCCGGTGTTCTGGCGGAGGGTCACGAAGCACTCCCGTTGATCAGGTCGGCCACCTTGTCCAGGTCTTCCGGCGTGCGCAGGGCCAGCGTGCCGGCCACGGTGCCCTTGAGCGCGCGCTTCACCAAACCGGTGAGCGCGCCCGCCGGCGGCAGTTCGACGCTCCAGGTGACGCCCTGCTGAGCCATTGTGTCCATGCACGCGTCCCAGCGAACCGGGCGGGTGACCTGTGCGACAAGCCGCCGCAGCACGTCGGATCCCGTGTGCACCACGGTACCGTCCGCGTTGGACAGCAGCGGCAGCGTGGCGTCCCGCACGGTGACGCCGGATGCCTTGTCCCGCAACGCTTCCAGGGCCGAGGCCATGTACTCGGTGTGGAACGCGCCGGCCACCGGCAGCGCCTTGACGCGGGCGCGCTCCGGCGGGTTCTCGGCCAGCTTCTCCAGTGCGGTCAGCAGGCCGGCCGCGACGGTCTGGCCCGCGCCGTTGCGGTTGGCGGGGGTGAGTCCGAGCGCGTCGATCGCGGCGAGCACCTCGTCCGCGTCGCCGCCGAGCACGGCGGACATGCCGGTCGGCTCCAGCGCGCAGGCGGCGGCCATCTCACGGCCGCGCACCGCGGCGAGGCGCACCGCGTCGTCCTCGGAGAGCACCCCGGCGATCGCGGCGGCGGCCAGCTCGCCGACCGAGTGGCCGGCGACCAGGGTGTCCGCCGGGATCTCGATCCGCTTGCGCAGCTCACCGGCCGCGAGCAGGGCGGCGGCGACGACCAGCGGCTGGGTGACCGCGGTGTCCTTGATCTCGTCGGCCTCGGCGGTGGTGCCGAGCCGGCTCAGGTCGAGCTCGATCGCGTCGGACCACGCCGCGATTCTGTCCGCTGCCCCGTCGAGCTCGAGCCACGGAGTGAGCATGCCGGGAGTCTGTGAGCCCTGGCCAGGGGCAAGAAGCGCGATCACAGGTCTACTGAACACCGTCAAGGCCGCGCGCACGCATGCCGGGACCGACGAAGTCGGCCGAGCTGGTTTGTGGAACACCTACAAACGTTGCCGCCGGATGGCCCCTCCACCGGGGGAATCGTTGTCCGATCCGAGTGTTTGTCACTACTCGTCACGCGGTGTGCCGCTCACCACAGGCCGCGTGACCGGGCCAGGCGCCCCACGGTCAACGCGGTGCGCAACACGTGCGAGTCGCGCGGGTCGGTGGCGTCCCGTCCGGTCAGCTCGCCGATCTTGCGCAGCCGGTACCGCACCGTGTTCGGGTGCACGAACAGCGTGCGGGCGCAGTTCTCCAGCACGCCGCCGGCCTCCAGATACGCCTCCACCGTCGCGAGCAGCGCGCCACCGGCGTCCTCCAGTGGCTTGGCGATCCGGTCGATCAGCTGCCATTCCGCCTCCGGATCACCGGCCAACGCGCGTTCCGGCAGCAGATCGTGCGACCGGACCGGGCGCGGCGCGGTCGGCCACCCGACCACGGCACGCAGGCCGGACAGCGCGTCCGCCGCGCTGCGGTGCGCCTCGGCGAGGCTGGCCACGGTCGGGCCGGCCACCACCGGGCCGTCCCCGAAGGCCGAGGCGATCCGGCTCAGCACCTGCTCGTCCGGCCCGTCCGCGGCCGGTCCGGCGAGCACGATGACCAGCCGGGAGCCCTGCACGCCGAGCAGCGCCGGCCTGGCCAGCCGCGCCGCGCGGCTGCGCACCTCGAACACCACGGTCGGCGGGTCGTCGGACGGCGAGTTGCCCACCAGCACGGTGGCCTGGGCGGCCGGGTCCCAGCCGAGTGCGGCCGCGCGGGAGAACACCGACTCCTCGGCCTCGCCGCGCACGATCCCGTCCACGACCAGAGCTTCCAGCCGGGCGTCCCAGGCACCCCTGCTCTCGGCGGCCGACGCGTAGGACATCGCCGAGGCGAACGCGACCTCGCGGCTGTACCGCAGCACCGCCTCGGCCAGGATGTCGCGCTCCTTGTCGTCGGCGGCCAGATCGGGCACCTGCCGCTCGAACACCTGCAGCGCGACCCGCACCAGTTCGACGGTCTGCCGCAGGCTGATCCAGCGGGCGAGGT
This sequence comes from Herbihabitans rhizosphaerae, assembly GCF_004216555.1. GTDB lineage: Bacteria > Actinomycetota > Actinomycetes > Mycobacteriales > Pseudonocardiaceae > Herbihabitans > Herbihabitans rhizosphaerae. The sequence continues at coordinate 33,292 of NZ_SGWQ01000004.1, forward strand.
CGCGTGGGGCGGCGCGGAACACGTCGGTGGTCAGCCGCAGGGCCTCGCGCTCGTCGCGCAGCCAGGCCGCGAAGCCGGAGACTCCGTTCTGGGTGATCAGCAGGACGCTCGCGCGCTGGTCCGCCGGCATGCGGCCGAACCAGGCGAACTCGGCGTCCATCGCGGCGATGCTGGCCGAGGCGAGTTTGCCGGACGCGCGGTCGAGCGCGGCCAGCGTCTTGTCGGACAGGCCGCTGTGCCGACCACTCCGCTCGCCGGATCTCCCGCTGCTCATACCGCCAGAATCGCACGTCGACCCGGTCGCCGGCGAAACGGTGCCGCGACTACGGACGGACCGTTCATTGTGCGACAGCCGGTAAATACGCGCCACTCGAGAACGCCGTCGTGTGCTCCTCATTCTGGTGAATGCGCCGATAATCACTCGGAACGGGTACCCCAAGGTCAGCGAGAATAGCGCAGAAGGAGGGCCGCCTGACACCTCGAGGAAGTGTGCGATGCCAGGCGGCCCGTTCCCCGGTCCCCACCGGTCCCTCCACTATGGACGGTCCGCGAGCCTCTCGCCAGCGATATCCCCCATTCGTGGCATCACCTTCGAGTTGCGGGCAATCAGAACCTGAGAAACGCTCGTCGCGACTTGAACATCAGTCGCTGGACCTAGGAGGCAACGTGGGCGACCAGCTGAAGGAAGGCCTCGGGCAGGCGTGGGCGCTGATTGCCACGTTTGTGCCGAAGCTGCTCGGATTCCTGATTATTCTGTTCATCGGATGGTTGATCGCCAAGGCAGTCGCCAAGGGATTGTCGATGGTGCTCAACAAGCTCGGATTCAATCGCATGATGGAGAAGACCGGGCTGACGAACATGCTGCGCGGGTCCGGAGTGGACGCCGGCGGCATCATCGTCAAGCTCGCGTACTACTTCATCCTGCTGATCGGCCTGCAGCTCGCGTTCGGCGTGTTCGGGCCGAGCAACCCGGTCAGCGTGCTGCTGAACGACGTGATCGCCTTCCTGCCGCGCATCGTGGTCGCGGTCGTGCTGGTGATCGTGGCGGCCGCGGTGGCCAAGGTGGTCCGGGACCTGATCACGAGTTCGCTGGGCAACCGGCCGTTCGCGCCGATGCTCGGCACCATCGCGTACGCGTTCCTGATCGCCATCGGCATCATCGCGGCGCTGAACCAGGTCAACATCGCCACCACGGTGACCATGCCGGTGCTGATCACCGTGCTCGCCACGGTCGGCGGTGTGATCATCGTCGGCTTCGGAGGCGGCCTGATCCGCCCGATGCAGGAGCGGTGGGGCGGCTGGATCGACCGGTTCCAGGGCCAGATGGGCGCGCCCAAGCCGCGCGCCGAGCAGGCTCCCGGTGCCGTTCGGCAGGCGGAGGCGCCGCGCACGCAGCGGTGATCTGATCGACGATTCGACGGGCCCGGTGGGGGTGATCACCCCGCCGGGCCCGCTCGCGTCTGGTTGGTCACAAACCCGCCCGGGAACATGATCGGCGGGTGCACTGTTGTGCCACAGCAAGGAGAAGTGCGCTCCGGGGTCGGTGAAATTCCGAACCGGCGGTGAAAGCCCGCGACCCGTCTGCCACGGCAGGCGGTTGAACCGGTGGAACTCCGGTGCCGACGGTGACAGTCCGGATGGGAGGACGCGTACGCCGCCGGCCGCGTGCTGGCGCCTGCGTTCTTCCCGTCGCGCCCGATGAGTGTGCGCCGGCGCGACGGAGGACGCGATGCACGTTCTGATGGAGAACGGTCTCACGCTGTTCGGGCAGAAGATCAGCTTCGCCGAGCTGTTCGGCCAGGTGTTCGCGCTGGCCGTGGTGTTCCTGGCGCAGCGAAGGACGCTGTGGACCTGGCCGGTGCAGCTCGCCTCCGTGGTGCTGCTGTTCGCGGTCTACACCTCGGCGCACCTGGGCGGGCTGGCGATCCGTCAGGTGGTGATCGGCCTGATCGCGGTGTACGGCTGGTGGGCCTGGAGGCGTCGGCGTGATCCGGTGTTCGGGGTCGCCGTCCGCCGCGCCGGTCCGCGCGAGCTGATCATCGCCGGCGTGTTCCTGGTCGCCGGCACGATCGGGTTCGCGCTGCTGCTGGACGCCACCGACGCGTCCTGGGCACCGTGGCCGGACGCGGCGATCTTCATCGGCACCGTGCTTGCGTTCGCGCTGCAGGGCATCGGGCTGGTCGAGTTCTGGCTGGTGTGGCTGATCGTGGACGCGGTCGGCGTGCCGCTGCAGATCTCCTCCGGCCTGTGGTTCAGCGCGGTGGTCTACGTGGTGTTCGCCGGGTTGGTGATCCACGGGTGGATCAGCTGGTACCGGGCGGCGGCGCAGCAGCGTGCCGCGGGTGAGCTAGCGGCGGCGTAGCAGGGACGCGCCGGCCAGGCGACGATCGGCGGCCAGCAGGTACGCGACAGGTGAGCCCTTCTTCTGCTCGCGGCGCGCCTTGTGCTTGCCGGCGAGGTACGGCACCACGGTCACCGCGACGGCGGCGCCCGCCACCGCCAGTTGACCACCGGCGGCGGCGAGACCGCCGAGTACGGTGCCCGCCGCGGCGTCGACTTTGAGCGCGAGCGGCCCGGCGACCGACTCGACGCCGAGCGCGCGTAGGCCCTTGCGCAGGTCGTCGAGCTTCGGCTTGGTCTCTCGTTCGTACAGCGCCTTGAGATGAGCGTGCGCCACCTCGACGTTCTCCACCGCGGCGATCGCGCGCAGCTCGTCGCCGAGCCCCGCCACGTGCGCCCGGAACGCGGTCAGCTCCGCGCCGTGCTCGGCTCGGAACTTGATCAGCTTGTCCGTGGGGACGTGGGCGAGGCGCTCCGGCTCGATCACCACCCGCAGCGCGAGGTGCACGTACGCGGCTTCGGCGTCCGCCAGTGCGGGCGTGCGGTCGGGTCCGCCGAGCAGCAGCCCTTCCACCTGATCCAACGCGCCGAGCGCGTGGTGCATCCGGAGGTCGTCGGTCACGGGGGACAGCGCGTTGTTCGCGCTCATCGCGTCGGCGAGCACGGCGAGGTAGATCGACCCCAGCTCCGGCCGCATGCCCAGCCACGGCCGTCCGTTCGGCTCGGCCACGGCCAGCTTGGCCTTGATCAACCGGGTGCTCAGCTCGGCGGACATCTTGCCTACGGACGGCGCGGACCTGTCGTGGTGGACCCAGAAGGTGCGCGGGTCGTCGGGCGTCGCCGGCTCGGCCGGCGCATAGAAGCCGCCGGCGTTGCTGGCCGGATTGCCGTAGCTGCGCGCCGGCCGGGCGGCCTGCGTGCCGAAGCGTTCGACCATCGCCTTGCTGTGCGCGTCGAGCACCGAGCCGAAGGTGTCGCCGACGAGGTCCAGGTCGGCCGCGCTCGGCGTCGCGTCGGTGATCAGGTCGGACTCGGCGCGCACCTGGCGCACCAGCTCGCTGTCCCGCGACGGCAACTCGGGCGGCCGGGTCAGCACGATGCCGTCCCAGGTGAGCAGTGCGAGCTTCACCCAGTCGTCGGACTGGAAGTGCATCCACGGGTAGTACAGCGCGATCGACCCCATGTGATCAGCGTGCCAGGCCGGCGTACCTGGCGGGGGTGGTTCCGAGCATCCGGGTGAAGTGCCGGTTGAGGTGCGACTGGTCGTAGAAGCCGGCGGTGATCGCCACGTCGGCGGCCGGCTGACCGGCGAGCAGCAGCCGCCGTGCCAGTTCGACCCGGCGCCCGGTCAGGTAGCGGTGCGGCGGCAGCCCGTAGGCGCGGCCGAACGAGCGCACCAGGTGCGTCGGATGCGTGTCGAGCGAGCCGGCCGCGTCGGCCAGCGTGATCCCGTCCACCACGTGCTCGTCGAGGAGTTGGCGCAGCGCGTCGGCCACGCCGTCGTCGGGCGGCCGCGGGTGCTCGGCCCGCCCGAGCCGGTCCCGCAGCGCCTCGCCGACCAGCGCCAGCCGGGACTCGCCGGCCAACGCCTCGCCGGGGTGCGTCAGCACGTGGTGCAGCTGGTCGACCCGGCGGCGCAGCAGTGGATCGGCGAGCGTCGGCCGGTCCACCGCGGCGCCGACCAGCTCGTCGCCGAGCACGGTGTCGTCCAGGTACAGCACGCGCTTGCGAAACCCTTGGGAGGTCACGGTTCTGCCGTCGTGCGCCACGTGCGGCGGCAGCAGTGTGACGGTGTTCGGGGTGGAGTCGTGCTCGTCGTGCTCCAGTCCGTAGCCGATCATGCCGTCGTCCACGATCAGCAGCGTCCATACGTCGTGCGTGTGGCTCGGGTAGGCGTGCTCGGTGTACCGGGCGTGGAACACCTCGGCCACGCCCGGAACGTCCACCCGCCACGCGCGAACGTCGGCGCCCATGTCAAGAACGTACAAGACGGGGGCGGGCGGCGGGCGCACGCTGGAGCACATGCGCTTCGACACCAAGATCGCCGTCGTGTTGCGGGACGACCTGGAGAGCTGGCAGCGGCTGAACGTGACCGCGTTCCTGGTCAGTGGGATCGCCACGAACGCCGAGCTGATCGGCGAGTCCTATGTGGACGGTGACGGCGCGGAGTACCTGCCGATGTTCCGGCAGCCCGTGCTGGTGTTCACCGGCGGCAAGGACGTGCTCGCCGACGCGCGCCGGCGCGCGCTGGACCGCGGCATGGCCATGTCGATCTACACGCACGACCTGTTCGCCACGGGCAACGACGACGACAATCGCGCCGCCGTGCGCGCCGTTCCGACCGATTCTCTGGACCTGGTCGGGATTGCCGTGCACGGCAAGCGCAACGCCGTCGACAAGGTCCTCAAGGGCGCGACGTTGCACCCGTGAACCCGCGAGTTCCGCGCCCTGCACCGGCGAGTCCCGCGTCCTGCACGATGCAGGGCGCGGGACTCACCGTGTCTGAGCGCGGAACTCGCGATTACGCCGAGCCGGAGTCGCTGGTTTGCGGGCCGGCTGCCTGGACGTCGTCGATGCGGTACTTGCGTGCCGCCTCGGACACCAGCGACTTCTGGATCTCGCCACGCGCGGCCAGTGCGGCCAGCGTGCCGACCGCGATCGACTGGGCGTCCACCAGGAAGTGCCGCCGCGCAGCCGGACGCGTGTCGGAGAACCCGAACCCGTCCGTGCCCAGCGAGTACATGTCGGTCGGCACCCATGGGCGGATCAGGTCCGGCACCGCGCGCATCCAGTCCGACACCGCCACTACCGGGCCGGCCGCCTCGGACAGCGCCTCGGTCACGTACGGCACCCGCGGCTCGGCGTCCGGGTTCAGCAAGTTGTGCCGGTCGACCTCCACCGCGTCGCGCCGCAGCTCCGCCCACGACGTCGCCGACCACACGTCGGCCCGCACGCCCCAGTCCTCGGCCAGCAGCTCCTGCGCCCGCAGCGCGTCCGGCATGGTCACGCCGGAGACCAGGATCTGCGCCCGCGCGCCCGGCCCCTCCGGTGCCACCTGGTAGCGGTACAGCCCGCGCAGAAGTCCTTCCACGTCAAGGTCTTCCGGCTCGGCGGGCTGCCGGTACGGCTCGTTGTAGATGGTCAGGTAGTAGAAGATGTCCTCGGCGTTCTCGCCGTACATCCGGCGCAGGCCGTCCTTGACGATATGCGCGATCTCGAACGACCACGACGGGTCGTAGGAGATCACCGCCGGGTTGCTCGCCGCCAGCAGCAGCGAGTGCCCGTCGGCGTGCTGCAGGCCCTCTCCGGTCAGCGTGGTGCGGCCGGCCGTCGCGCCCAGGATGAACCCGCGGGCCATCTGGTCGCCGGCCGCCCACAGCCCGTCGCCGGTGCGCTGGAACCCGAACATCGAGTAGAAGATGTAGATCGGGATCATCGGCTCGCCGTGCGTGGCGTACGACGTGCCGGCGGCGGTGAACGACGCGGTCGAGCCGGCCTCGTTGATGCCCTCGTGCAGGATCTGCCCCTGCTCGCTTTCCTTGTAGGACAACATGAGTTCGGCGTCCACCGAGGTGTAGGTCTGCCCGAGCGGGTTGTAGATCTTCTGCGTCGGGAACATCGAGTCCATGCCGAACGTGCGCGCCTCGTCCGGGATGATCGGCACCAGCCGCGGTCCGATCTCGGAGTCCTTGGCGAGGTCGCGCACCAGGCGCACGAAGGCCATCGTGGTGGCGACCTCCTGCTTGCCCGATCCGCGCCGGATCACGTCGTAGACCTTGTCGCCGGGCAGCACCAGCGCCTTGGACTTGCCGCGCCGCTCCGGGACGAACCCGCCGAGCGTGCGCCGGCGCTCGTGCATGTACTGGATCTCCGGCGCGTCCTTGCCGGGGTGGTAGTACGGCGGCAGGTACGGGTCGCGCTCCAGGTCCTCGTCGCTGATCGGCACGCGCAGGGTGTCCCGGAAGAGCTTGAGGTCATCCAGGGTCATCTTCTTCATCTGGTGCGTGGCGTTGCGTGCCTCGAAGTGCGGGCCGAGGTTGTAGCCCTTGATCGTCTTGGCCAGGATCACGGTCGGCTGGCCGTGGTGCTCGGTGGCCGCCTGGTAGGCCGCGTACACCTTGCGGTAGTCGTGGCCGCCGCGCTTGAGGTTCCAGATCTCCGGGTCGCTCATCGGCTTGACGAGCTCCTTGGTGCGCGGATCGCGCCCGAAGAAGTGCTCGCGCACGAACGCGCCGTCGTTGGCCTTGTAGGTCTGGAAGTCGCCGTCCGGCGTGGTGTTCATCAGGTTGACCAGCGCGCCGTCGCGGTCGGCGTGGAACAGCTTGTCCCACTCGCGGCCCCAGATGACCTTGATCACGTTCCAGCCCGCGCCGCGGAAGAACGCCTCCAGCTCCTGGATGATCTTGCCGTTGCCGCGCACCGGGCCGTCCAGCCGCTGCAGGTTGCAGTTGATCACGAAGGTGAGGTTGTCCAGGCCCTCGTTCGCGGCCACGTGGATCAGCCCGCGCGACTCCGGCTCGTCCATCTCGCCGTCGCCGAGGAAGGCCCACACGTGCTGGTCGGTGGTGTCGGCGATGCCGCGGGCGTGCAGGTACCGGTTGAATCGCGCCTGGTAGATCGCGTTCATCGGGCCGAGGCCCATGGACACCGTGGGAAATTCCCAGAAGCCCGGCATCAGCCTCGGGTGCGGGTAGGAAGGCAGCCCGCCGCCCGGTCCGGCGTGCGAGTACTCCTGCCGGAAGCCGTCCAGTTGCTCGGCCGACAGCCGTCCCTCGAGGAACGCGCGTGCGTAGATGCCGGGGGAGGCGTGGCCCTGCACGTAGATCTGGTCACCCCCGCCGGGGTGATCTTTTCCACGGAAGAAGTGGTTGAAGCCGACCTCGTAGAGCGCCGCGGAGGAGGCGTAGGTGGAGATGTGCCCGCCGACCCCGACCCCGGGGCGCTGCGCGCGGTGCACGGTCATCGCCGCGTTCCACCTGATCCAGGCGCGGAACCGGCGCTCGGTCTCCTCGTCACCGGGGAACCAGGGCTCCTGCTCGGTGGGGATCGTGTTGACATAGTCGGTGCTGGTCAGCGACGGGACGCCGACCCGGCTCTCCCGTGCGCGCTCGAGCAGCCGCAGCATCAGATAGCGGGCGCGCTGCTGGCCGCCGGTGGCGAGTGCACCGTCGAAGGAGTCCAGCCACTCGGCGGTCTCGTCCGGATCGATGTCCGGAAGGTGGGCGGCCATGCCGTCGCGGATGACCCGCACGCGCTCGGGCTGAGCTGGGCCGGTGCCTGGATTCGAGGACAAGGGATCTCCTGGCCAACTGGTCGGTCATTGACGACTCGTGTGGGTGTACACAACCACCGTAGAACCATCGTCGTCGTGATCACCGTCGACGTCATCCTTACTGGTCAGTAGCCACGTTGCGGTCGAAGTTCCGGCGTGTCGCGCTGCACACGGTTGCGCAGGTGGGTACCGCCAGTGTTCGCTTACCACCCAAGGACCGGTAGTTGGCACGCGGCCACTGTTGAGCGGGGCCGCGTCAACCCATTGGAGGAGTGAAGTCGTGGTCGCCGCGGGAGACGCCGAAAAGACCGGCGTCGCCGAGACGCTCGGAATCAACCCGGGCATGGTGGTCCAGGAGGTCGGGTGGGACGAGGACGTCGATGACGACCTCCGCACCGCGATCGAGGAGCGCAGTGGAGCAGAGCTGCTCGACGAGGACGCGGATGAGGTGGTGGACGTCATCCTGCTGTGGTGGCGGGACGACGACGGAGACCTTGTCGACACGCTGATCAACATCCGGCCGCCGTTGGCCGAGGATGGCGTGATCTGGGTGTTGACCCCGAAGACGGGCCGTGACGGGCACGTCGAGCCGCGGGACATCGCCGAGGCCGTGCCGACCGCCGGACTGTCTCAGACATCCAACGTCAACGTGGGCGACGACTGGTCGGGAACCCGGCTGGTGGCACCGAAATCCGCCAAGAGCCGTCGCTGACCCTGCGCGTCCGGGTGACATAGGCTGGGGTCGCGGTGGCTCGCTGGTTGTCGGCGAGGCCGCGTGATTCGCAGGCAAGCTGACACCCAGGAGGAGCACGCGCAATGGCGGTCGAGGTCGGTTCGAAGGCCCCGGATTTCACCCTCAACGACTACAACAAGCAGCAGGTGACGCTGTCGTCCTACCAGGGCGACAAGAACGTGCTGCTCGTGTTCTACCCGTTCGCGTTCAGCGGCATCTGCCAGGGCGAGCTGTGCCAGGTGCGTGACGAGCTGGCGTCCTACACGGACAACAACGTCCAGGTCGTCGGCGTGTCCGTGGACACCCCGTTCAGCCTCAAGGCGTGGGCTGAGCAGCAGGGCTACGAGTTCCCGCTGCTCAGCGACTTCTGGCCGCACGGCAAGGTCGCCCAGGAGTACGGCGTGTTCAACGAGGCCGCCGGTCTCGCGAACCGCGGCACGTTCCTGATCGACACCGAGGGCGTTGTCCGGTTCGCCGAGATCAACCAGCCCGGCGAGGCCCGTGACCAGGAGGCCTGGAAGAAGGCGGTCACCGCGTTGTCGGCTTGATCTTGTCGGTGCGCCGCCACCGCCGCCGGCGCACCTCGGGCGCTTAGCTCAGCGGGAGAGCACTCGGTTTACACCCGAGCGGTCGTAGGTTCGATTCCTACAGCGCCCACTCCAGAGTTCGTTCATCACGAGTGTGCGCGTCGCCTCGTCTGCCTCGTTCGATTCCGCCGCGGCACGTCTCGCCCGTCCCGGCCAAGCGTTTGTCACCGGGTGCGTGATGACAGGTGCGTGGCTGGTCGGTGACGTTGTGCTCTGACTGGCACACCGGTCTTCGACGCAGGATGACTGCGGCCTGTTGATCGAACCTCGGGGTGGCAGATGGAGCAGGAGTATCAACCTTTCTGTCTAGCGGATCCCTCGTTCTACGACGCGATGCATTCCGAGGACACCGCCGGCGAGTCGTTCCCGACCGCCCGGCGCCCGCTGCCGGACGGCTGGCGGCTGCGCGAGCAGGACGACTGGCTGGTCGTCGACCCGCCGGACGGGCACCAGATTCCGTTGCAGGGCTGGAAGATCCACGCCTCGGCCACCACCGGCAACGCGAGCGTGGTGCTGGACGCCGTGTGGGAGTACTGCGTACCCCGGGGCATCGAGTTCAAGTTCCTCCGATCGCCGTCCGCGCTCACCGCACGGGTGGCGAAGTACGCCCCGCGCGGCTACAGCGGCAAGCTGGTGACGATCTACCCGGCCGACGACACCGCCTGCGAGACGATCTTGCGGGAGTTGGGTGGACGGCTCGACGGCCAGGAGAGCCCGTACATCCTCAGCGATCTCCGTTGGGGGAAGGGCCCGCTGTACGTGCGCTACGGTGCGTTCGCCAACCGGTACACGGTGAACGACAGCGGCGAGGTGGTGGAGGCCATCGCCGACCCGGACGGCAATCTTGTCGCGGACCGCCGCGATCCCGTCTTCCACGTGCCGTCGTGGGTCACGCTGCCGGACTTTCTGGCGCCACACCTGGCCGCGCGCAACGCGACCACGGTCGGCGAGTTGCCGTACTCCATCGAACGGGTGCTGCACTTCTCCAACGGCGGCGGCATCTACGTCGGCAAGGATCAGCGCACCGGCGAGGACGTCGTACTCAAGGAGGGCCGCCCGCATGCCGGGCTGGACGCCTGGGGGCACGACGCGGTGCGGCGCCTCGAGCGCGAGTACGAGACGCTGACGCGGCTGGCCGGCATCCCGGGGATTCCCCGCGTGCACGACCTGTTCTGGTTGGGGGAGCACAGGTTCCTCGTGATGGACTACGTCGACGGGGACGTGCTCGGCAAGGCGCTCGTCACGCGCTACCCGCTGATCGATCCCGCCGCCGGCCCCGCGCGGTTCGCCGAGTTCACCGACTGGGCCACCGACATCCACCGCCAGGTCGAGGAGACCATCGCCGCGGTGCACGAGCGTGGCATCGTCTACGGCGACCTGCACCTGTTCAACGTCATGGTCCGCCCGGACGGCACGGCCGCACTGGTGGACTTCGAGGTGGCCGCGCCGGTCGACGAGTCCACACGCCCTGGCCTCGGCAACCCCGGCTTCGCCGCGCCGCGCTCGGCCACCGGCTTCGACATCGACCGGTACGCGCTGGCCTGTCTGCGGCTGGCGCTGTTCCTGCCGATGACCAACCTGCTGGGCCTGCACCGGGTGAAGGCGCGGCACTTCGCCGAGATCATCGCCACGCACTTCCCGGTGGAGCCCGACTTCCTCGCCCGCGCCGTCGACGTGATCGTGCCGTCGAACACCCCGTCCACGCCGAGCCCGAAGACGGAACCGGACTCGGACGGCTGGCCCGCACTGCGGAACGAGCTGGCCGACGCGATCGTCGCCAGCGCGACACCGTTACGCGAGGACCGGCTGTTCCCCGGCGACCCCCAACAGTTCGCGGTCGGCGGGCTCGGGCTCGCCTACGGCGCGGCCGGTGTGCTGCACGCGCTGTCGGTCACCGGTGCGGGCCGCTACCCGGAGCTGGAGGACTGGCTGGTGCGTCACGCGACGAACCCGCCGACCGGCAGCCGGCTGGGTCTCTACGACGGCCTGCACGGCGTCGCGTTCGCCCTGGAACACCTCGGCCGCCGCCAGGAGGCGCTGGACGTGGTGGACATCTGCCTCCGGGAGAACTGGACGACGCTCGGCTCGGATCTGGTCGGCGGCCTGCCCGGCATGGGGCTGAACCTGCTGCACCTGGCCGATCGCACCGGAGAGCCGGCGCTGCGCGAGGCCGCGCACCGGGCGGCGGAGCGGGTGGCCGACCGGCTGAGCCCTGACATGCCGGACGACGTACCGGACTACGAGTTCCAGTCGGACAGTTCCGCGGAGATCAGCGGTGGCGGGAGTCCACTCGCGGGGCTGCTGCGCGGGCGGGCCGGCTCGGCGCTGTTGCTGCTGCGCCTCTACGACGACACCGGCGACACCGCCTACCTCGAGCGGGCCCGGGTGGCCCTGCGGCAGGACCTGCGCTGCTGTGTGCTGCGGGACAACGGCGTGCTCGAGGTGAACGAGGGCTGGCGGACCATGCCGTACCTCGACGGCGGCAGTATCGGGATCGGGATGGTGCTCGACGAGTACCTTCGCCGGTGCCCGGACGAACACTTCGCGCTGGCGAACCGCGGCGTCGAGATGGCCGCGCGCTCGACCATGTACATCCTGCCGGGCCTGTTCACCGGACGCGCCGGCGTCGTGCTCTACCTGGCCGGCCGTTCGCCGTCACCGGTGACCGATCCGCTGGTGGCCAAGCAGGTGCGCGCGCTCGCGTGGCACGCGTTGCCCTACGGCGGCGGCATGGCGTTCCCGGGCACCGCGCTGCTGCGGCTGTCGATGGACCTCGCCACCGGCACCGCCGGCGTACTGCTCGCCATGGGCGCCGCCCTGCACGACCAGCCGGTGCGGGCGCCCTTGCTCACCCTCGCGCGGGATCCCGCGCCCAAGACGCCCACGGCGACCGTCGTGGGTTTGGAAAGACAGTTCTAGGGAGCGACGATGGCACTTCTCGACCTGCAGGGCATGGATGCTGCACCGCAGCACGGTCACGGTGGCGGAAGCAGCGCCAGCGGCCACAGCTGCCCGAGCAACCTGAGCGTGACGCTGTGTGGCGGCACCAGCGGCCTGAGCCTGCTGATCTGCCACTGATACCCGCGATAGGCGGGACGCGGTCCCGGACGATCTGTAGTCGTCCGGGGCCGCACCCCTAATGAGGAGCGTAAATCGTGTCCACCTTCCGCGCGACGGCTCGACGGGCAGGTTCCTGGCTCCCGTTGCTCGGTTTGTCCGCGTTGGCCGGAACGTTGAGCCTGCTGGCCCTGCCGGTGGTGCTCGGCAACACGGTCGACGCGATCGTGTCCAATGCGGACAGTCTTCGCTGGCTGGCGCTGGCCGCGGCGCTGATCGGCGTCGGCGTCGCGGCCGACCTGATCGACGCGTACGCGGGTGCGGCGTGTGTCGCCGGCACGACGGCGTGGCTGCGTGACCGGCTGGTCGGCCATGTGCTGGCGGTCGGCCCGCACGGTGGCCGCCGGCTCGACACCGGCGACCTGGTGAGCCGGGTGTCCGGCAACGCGGCCGAGGCGGCACAGGCCGGGCCGAGCGTGGTGGCCGTCGTCGCCGCGGTGCTGCCACCGGTGGGCAGTTTGGTGCTGCTCGCCCTCATCGATCTGTGGCTCGCGGTCGCCTTCCTGGCCGGGCTCGTACTCGTCGCCGTGATCCTGCGGGTGTTCACCCGGCAAACCGCCGAGGTCGTCTCCGCTTATCTGCGTGCCCAGGGGCGCATCGCCGGCCGGCTGTCCGAGTCGCTGGCCGGTGTCCGCACGATCGCCGCCGCCGGCACCGTCGAGCTGGAGGAGCGGCGGGTGCTGGAGCACCTGCCCGAGTTGCACCGGCAGGGCGTGCGGAGCTGGCGGGTGTTGTCCCGGTCGAGCGCGCAGGCCGCCGTGGTGGGGCCGCTGGTGCTGGTCGCCGTGCTGGCCACCGGCGGTGTCGCGCTCAGTGCCGGCCGGATCAGTCCGGGGGAGTTGTTCGCGGCGAGTCAGTACGCGGTGATCGGTGCCGGGCTCGGCGGTCTCACCGGCATGTTCGGCAGGCTGGCCAGGTCCAAGGCGGGTGCCGCCAGGGTCGGCGAGGTGCTGGATCTCGACCCGGTGCGGCACGGCGGCCGGACCCTCCCGGAGGGCACCGGCCGGCTGGAGTTTCGGGGCGTGACGGTTCGCGCCGGCGACGTTCCGCTGCTGGACGGTGTCGATCTCGTGGTGCCCGGCGGCTCGACGGTCGCCGTGGTCGGGCCATCCGGCGCCGGGAAGTCCGTGCTGACGGCGGTCGCCGCCCGGCTGTGCGACCCGGACGAGGGAACCGTGCTGCTGGACGGGGTGCCGCTGGACGAGCTGTGTCACGAGGCGCTGCGCACCGCCGTCGGCTGCGCGTTCGACCGGCCGGTGCTGGTCGGCGCGACCGTGGCGGACGCGATCGGGTCGCGGTGGTCGCCCGAGCAGGTCGAGGCCGCCGCCCGCGCCACGTACTCGCACGACTTCGTCAGCCGGCTGCCGCACCGCTACGCGACCCCGCTGACCGACGCGCCGATGTCCGGCGGCGAGCTGCAGCGGCTGGGGCTCGCCCGGGCCTGGCGGGCCGAGCGGCTGCTGGTGCTCGACGACGCCACGTCCAGCCTGGACACCGTGACCGAGATGCGCATCGGCCAGACCCTGATCGGAGACGGCGGGCGCACCCGGCTGGTCGTGACCCACCGGGCGTCCACCGCGGCGCGGGCCGATCTCGTGGTGTGGCTGGCGGGCGGGCGGGTGCGCGCGGTCGGTACCCACGAACAGTTGCGTGACGAGCCGGACTACCGGGAGGTCTTCGGATGAGGCGGGAGCTGCGGGTCGCGGCCAGGTCGCTGCGGCGGCGCCCACTGCTCGCGCTGGTGGCCGCGTCGGTTCCCGAGGCGTTGCCGGCCGCGGTGTCCGGGCTGGTCGTGGCCCGCGCGGTCGATCAGGGTTTCCTCGCCGGAGCGCCGGGCACCGGGCTGGCCTGGCTCGGCGTGCTGCTGGTCACCGCCGCGGTCGGCGCGGTCGGCACTCGGGCGGTGTTCCACCGGCTCGGCGATCTCACCGAACCGTTCCGGGACGACCTGGTGCGCCGGGTGGTGGGCGGCGCGCTGCGCAACGGTGTCGCCGGGCGGGCCGACCAGGGTGCGCTGGCCAGGCTGACCCGCCAGGTCGAGATCGTGCGGGACACCTATGCCGGACTGCTGGTCGCGGTGCGCGGGTTCGTGGTCACCGCGATCGGCGTGCTCGTCGGCCTGCTGTCGATCGCTCCTTCGGTCGCTTTGCTGATCCTGCCGCCGTTCCTGCTCGGCCTGGTCGCGTTCCTGGCCACGCTGGGGTTCGCCGCCAACCGCCAGCGCGCGTCGGTACTCGCGGACGAACGGCTGGCCGACGTCGCCCAGGCGGTGCTGCGCGGCACCCGCGACGTCGTCGCCACCGGCCGCGAACGGCACGCCTCGGGGATGGTGGCCGAGGCGGTCGCCGAGCAGGCCGCCGCCGAACGCGCGCTCGCCGGCGTCGCGGCGTTGCGCACCGCGTGTTTCGTGATCGGCGGCTGGGGCCCGCTGCTGGTCCTGCTGTTCGCCGGTCCGTGGCTGGCCGGTCAGGGGCTCACCGCGGGCGCGATCCTGGGCGGCTTGACGTATGTCCTGTTCGGACTCCAGCCGGCACTGCAGAACTTCGTCGGCGTCGTGGGCGGCAGCGGGCTGCGGTTCGTGGTGACCCTCGGCCGGCTGCTCGACGCGAGCGCACCGCCGCCCGACACGCGCGCCGGTCACGGTGTCCCGGCCGGCCACGACGTGGAACTGCGCGGCGTGACCTTCGCCTACGGCCCGCACGCCGAGCCGGTGGTCCACGACCTGAGCCTGACCGTGTCGCCGGGGGAGCACCTCGCGGTCGTGGGCCCGAGCGGCATCGGCAAGTCCACCCTGGCCGCGCTGATGTGCGGGCTGGTCCGCCCGGATGAGGGGACCGTGCGGCACGGCGGCCTCCCGGCCGACGCGGTCTCGCCGGCGGCGCGCGTGCTGATCCCGCAGGAGGCGTACGTGTTCGCCGGCACCTGCTGGGCGAACCTGACCTACCTGTCGCCCGACGCGACCACCGGCCAGGTCGACGACGCGGTCGAGGCGCTCGGCGCGACGGCGCTGCTGACCAGGCTCGGCGGCTACTCGGCGAACGTGCGGCCGGCCGAGCTGTCCGCGGGCGAACGGCAACTGTTCGCGCTGGTGCGCGCCTACCTGGCCGCGGCGCCGCTGGTGGTGCTGGACGAGGCCACCTGCCACCTCGACCCGATCGCCGAGCGGACCGTGGAGGAGGCGTTCGCCCGCCGGGGCGGCACGCTGGTGGTCATCGCGCACCGGGTCAGCTCGGCGCTGCGGGCCGACCGGATCCTGGTACTCGACGGGACCGAGGGGACGGTCGGCGACCACACGACGCTGGTGGCGTCCTCGGCGCTGTACCGGGATCTCGTGGGCCACTGGGTGGCGGGCCGGCCGCAGGACATCGTGGTGTCCTAGCTACCCGTGTTACAGCCAGCCGGCGTCGGTCGCGATCTGGATCGCCTGGATCCTGGTCCGGCCGCCGGTCTTGCACATCGCCTTGGACAGGTAGTTGCGCACCGTCCCCGGCGACAACGCCAGGCTCTTGGCGATCTCCGGTCCGCTCGCGCCGTCCGCGGCCAACTGGAGCGTCTGCCGCTCCCGGGGCGTGAGCGGGTTGCGGGTCGCCGACAGCGCGGCCACCACCAGATTCGTGTCGATCATCGATTCGCCGTCGGCGACCTTGCGGATGGCCTGCAGCAGCCGCACGGGCGGCGCGTCCTTGTCGATCAGCCCACCGACCTCCAGCTCGATCAGGTGGCTGACCAGGTCCGGCGGCTTGGTCACGATCAGCGCCACGATCCCGCACTCCGGCACCTCGTCGCGCAGCCCGCGAACGGTGGACAGGCACTGCGGATGCGGCAGGTCGGCCAGCACCGCGACGTCCGGCCGCAGCCGCCTCGCCACGGGCATCACCGTGTCGAGGTGCTTGACGTCGGCGACGACCTCGATGTCGTCCTCGTCGGACAGCAGGCTGACCAGCGCGGCCCGCAGCAGGTCCATCCGCTCGAGGATGACGATCCTGATCGGTCTCGATTCGGTATGGAAACGGTCCTGCACGGTTGCCACCCCCACTGGTCGAGCCACGGGACCTTCTCCTCTCGTGAGCGATACCGATACTCCACGTCTAGTTTCCCAATAGGGCGGCGGAGCGTTACGTCCGTGCGTGCCTACCACGACCATTCCTCGATTCCGTCGTGACCTGCCAGAGTTGTCTTTCTCCCGGGCTCGCCGCCGCTCAAGCCCTTCGCGCACAACGGGTACGTGGTCCTGGGCTGTGACCTGAATGTGTCCTCATACTTTCGCTGATTCGCCGGTTTCGCCGATTCCAATATATGTGCCACCGCCGATGACCACCGTTTATGGCACCTTCCGCTAAACGGTTTAGGAAAACCGCTTGTGCTACCGACTGGTAACTCACCCTCGCGTCAGGCAAGCTCTTGGACATGGCGTGGATGGTGTATGGGGCGAACGGGTACACGGGCAAGCTGGTCGCGGAGCTGGCGGTGAAGCGCGGCGAGCTGCCGGTCCTGGCGGGGCGCACGGCCGCGAAGGTGGCTCCGCTGGCCGACGAGCTGGGGCTGGAGTACCGGATCTTCGATCTGGGCGACCCGACCGCGGTGCGCGACGGGCTGGACGGGATGACGACCGTGGCGCACTGCGCCGGCCCGTTCTCCGCGACGGCGGCGCCGATGGTGGACGGCTGCCTGGCCGCCGGCACCCACTACGTGGACATCACCGGCGAGGTCGACGTGTTCGAGGCGATCTTCGCCAGGAACGCCGACGCCGAGCGGGCCGGCGTGGTGCTGCTGCCGGGTGCCGGCTTCGACGTGGTGCCGAGCGACTGTCTCGCCGCGATGCTGGCCGGCGAGTTGCCCGACGCGACCGAGCTGGACCTGGCGTTCGTGGCCGGCGGCGGGATCAGCCCCGGCACCCTGCGCACCACCGTCGAGGGCATGGGCACCGGCGGTCGCGCGCGGGTCGACGGCAAGCTCGTCACCGTGCCGGTCGCGCACCGCAGCACGGTCGCCGAGCTGCCGTCCGGCCCGAAGACCGTGGTGTCGATCCCGTGGGGCGACCTGGCCACCGCGTACCGGTCCACCGGCATCCCGAACATCACGACGTTCACCAGGGTGCCCGCCCCGCCCAAGGCCATCGCGGCCGGTCAGCGGCTCTTCGGCCCGATCATGCGCTCGTCGGCCGGCCAGCGGGTCGCGAAGAACCTGGTCGGCCGGATACCCGGCCCGAGCGAGAAGCGCAGGGCGGGCAGCCGCACCGAGCTGTGGGGTCGGGTACGTGACGCGAACGGCCGGTCGGTGTCCAGGACGCTGGTCGTGCCGAACACCTACACGTTCACCGCGGACGCCGTGGTGCGTGTCGTCGAGCGGCTCGGCAAGGGCGGGACCCCGGCCGGCGCGCACACGCCGTCCAGCGCGTTCGGCGCGGACTTCGTGCGCGGGCTGGACGGCGTGACGGTCGGCTGACCGGCTACGGGGTCGGCTTCAACTTCGGGTCGGATTCCTCGCCGGCGGCGGTGGCCGCGACCACGGCGCCGCCACCGGTGGGGACGTCGGCCGCGTCCCCGGTGGGCGTCTGGTCGTTCTCCTCGGCGGCCTTGGCCTTCTTCCGCTTGCGCAGGATGAACAGGATAACCAGCACCGCGATCACGCCGAGGATGATCCAACTGGCGTTGCCGACCGCCTTCTCCACCTGCTCGGCGGCCTCACCGGCGGCGGCGCCGATACCGATGTGCAGGGCGCACCACGCCGTCGCGCCGACCGCCACGGCGGGGAAGAACTTGCGGAACGGCAGCCCGGACGCACCCGCCGCCGCGGGCACGAGCGTTCGCATCACCGGTAGGAAGATCGCGATCAGCACGGCCCACGAGCCGCGCCTGCGCAGTACGTCGGTGGCCTTGTCCCAGCCGTTCGCGCCGTGTTTCTCCACGAGCTTGGACTTGCGGATCTTGGGCCCGAAGAACTTGCCGATGAAGAACCCGACGGACTGGCCGGCGATCGCGCAGATCGACGTGACCAGCCACATGATCAGGAACTTCGGCGTGCTGTCCACGGTGGTGCCGAGGATGAACAGGCCGGTCTCACCTGGCGCGATGAACCCCAACCCGAGCGTGCACTCGCCGAACACGAGCACACCCGCGGCCGCGGTCACCCCCGCCGGCGGGAGCTCCCTGAGCCAGTTCAACACATCGGCAACCACGGACACCGTCTGATCCTCCCCGTTGTCGCCGCACGCGGCGGCGGACCGTCAAGCCATCGGTCGTTGGAGGAAGCGTCGCACGTTGCGGTTCCCGCCCGGATCCCCCTACGGCCTGATTTCGCGGTCAGACTAGCGGCTGAGGATCGAGCCGATCTCCTGGCGTGCCGGTCCCGACTCGACGAGGTGCCGCAGGTTCTCCGGCACCTCCTCGCCGCGGTGGGCCTTCGCCTGCGCGTACAGCCGCCCGGCCCGGTACGACGAGCGCACCAGCGGCCCGGCCATCACGCCGGCGAAGCCGATCTTCTCGGCGGACTCCTTGTGCCGCACGAACTCCTCCGGCTTCACCCAGCGGTCGATCGGGTGGTGCCGCAGGCTCGGGCGCAGGTACTGGGTGATCGTGATGATGTCGGTGCCGGCGTCGTGCAGGTCCTGCAGCGCCTCGGTGACCTCGTCGGGCGTCTCGCCCATGCCGAGGATCAGGTTGGACTTGGTGACCAGACCGAACTCGCGGGCGCGCGTGATCACGTCCAGCGAGCGCTCGTACCGGAATCCCGGCCGGATCCGCTTGAAGATCCGCGGCACGGTCTCCAGGTTGTGCGCGAGCACCTCCGGCCGCGAGCCGAACACCTCGGCGAGCTGGTCGGGGTCGGCGTTGAAGTCCGGGATCAGCAACTCGACGCCGGTGCCCGGGTTCAGCTCGTGGATCTGGCGGACGGTCTCGGCGTACAGCCACGCGCCGCCGTCGGCCAGGTCGTCCCGGGCCACACCGGTGACCGTGGAGTACCGCAGGCCCATCGCCTGGACCGACTCGGCGACCTTGCGCGGCTCGGTGCGGTCCAGCGCCGCCGGCTTGCCGGTGTCGATCTGGCAGAAGTCGCACCGGCGGGTGCACTGGTCACCGCCGATGAGGAACGTCGCCTCGCGGTCTTCCCAACATTCGAAGATGTTCGGACAGCCCGCCTCCTCGCACACCGTGTGCAGGCCTTCGCGTTTGACCAGGCTCTTCAGTTCGGTGTACTCGGGCCCCATCTTGGCCCGGGTCTTGATCCACGAGGGCTTTCGCTCGATGGGCGTCTCGCTGTTGCGGACCTCGAGCCGCAGCAACTTCCGCCCCTCCGGGGTCACCGTCACGCCTGTCACGTTACGCCCAGGGCCTGAGTGTCCGGGCTCACACGTCACGCCGGGTCGGGGGTGATCCCGGTGAGTTCGGCGGTGCGGTCCCAGAGCGTGCCGGCCAGCTCGGTGCTGGTGGCCGCGCGGCGCGCCTTGACGTGGCCGGGCGTGCCGAAGAACTCTCCAGGCCCGGTCGGCCCGATGAAGTCGCCACCCCGCACGTCGGCCACGGTGGCGGCATAGAGCTGGGGGAGCGCGCCGCGCTTGACCGACTGGCTGACCACTTTGTAGCCGAAGTCGAAAGCCATGGTCAGCACGTTGTTGACCATGCCGGTGCCGCGCGAGCGCATCGAGTTGGCGGCCAGCTCGGTGTCGGTGACACCGGGGTGCGCGGCGATGCTGGCCAGGTCGAGCTCAGCGGCACGGGCCCGCCGGTCCAGCTCGAAGGCGAACAGCAGGTTGGCCATCTTGCTCTGGCTGTACGCGCTGCCGGACGTGTAGCGGCGGCGCTCGAAGTTCAGGTCGTCCACGTCCAAGCCGCCGCCGCGGTGCGCGACGCTGGACAGTGTCACCACCCGCGCGCCAGGAGTGGCACGCAGCGCGGGCGCGAGCAGCCAGGTGAGTGCCGCGTGCCCGAGGTGGTTGGTGCCCAGCTGCAGCTCGAACCCGTCCGCGGTCTTGCGGTTCGGGGTGGCCATCACGCCGGCGTTGTTCATCAGCACGTGCAGCGTGTCGCCGGTCTTGTCGCGCACCTCGGCGGCGGCCGCGCGCACGGACGACAGGTCGGCGAGGTCGAGCTGGATCAGCTCGGCCTCGCCGCCGATGTCACGTACCTGGTGCACGGCGTCCTCGCCGCGCTCGGGCGACCGGCAGGCGAGCAGCACCTTCGCGCCCTTGCCGGCCAGCACGATCGCGCTGCGCAGGCCGAGCCCGGAGTTGGCCCCGGTGATCAGGACGGTCTTGCCGGTCTGGTCCGGGATGTCGGCCTCGCTCCAGCGCGTCATACCGAAGATCGTAGAGCCGATCAGGCGCTGGGCACGAGCCGACGCAGCAGTTGCTCGACCGGGTTTCGACGTCGGGCGGGCCGCTGCGGCACGCTGTGCAGCAACGCGTTGAACGCCACGCCGACCCGGGTGATCTCCTCGTCTGGCTCGGTGATCTCGGCGAGTCCCGCGGTCAGCGCGAGCATCCGCTGCTCGGCGCGCACCGCCCGGCCGAACGTGCCGCCGACGCGGTCGGAGTTCGTGTCCAGGATCGCCCGCAGTGCCGAGTTCTCGTCCGCGGCCTTGTGCCACGCCTCGGTCACCGCTTCGACCCGGTCGATCGACGAGTCGCGGTCGGCCTCGGCCAGCGCCATGTCGACACGCGCGGTGAGCTTCAACGTCCACCGGTAGTGCAGCGCGGCGAGCAGCTCGTCCGGCCCACTGAAGATCTCGGAAACCCCTGGTACCTCGTCGAACGGCAGCCCACCACCCGGGTTGCGGGTGGCGTGCTGAATGACGGCGTCGAGCGCGTCGCGCCGTCGGTAGTAGTCGTTCCAGCTCATGGCTTGCCTCCCCTCCGCAGTTCTGGTGATACCGCCGGTTTGCGGCATACCGTCGGTACGGTCCGACAAGGCCAACGTACCATCGGTACGTACCGGCGGTATGTCGTACGGTTGTGAGCGTGGTGACATTGCGGTCGCGGCGAGCGGACTACTCCGAGTCCACCAGACAGGCATTGGTGGACTCGGCGGTAGAGCTGTTCACCAAGCGCGGCTACGCGGCCACGTCGCTGGATGCCGTGACCAAGCGCGCGCGGGTCACCAAGGGCGCGCTGTACCACCACTTCAGCGGCAAGCAGGCGCTGTTCGAGGCCGCGTTCAGCGCGGTGGAGACGGCGGTGTTGAAGCGCCTCGGCGAGGTCGCCGTCGCCGGGCCCGGCTCGCCGTGGGACCGGGCGATGCGCGGTGTCGAGGCCTACGTGCAGGCCTGCCTCGAACCCGCGTACCAGCGAATCGTGATCCACGAGGGCCCGGTCGTGATGGGCTGGGAGCGCTGGCGCGAGGCGGAGGACCATTTCAGCTACGGCCTCATCCGGACGGTGATCCAGAGTCTGATCGAGGCGAAGGAGATCGTCGAGCTACCGGTCGAGGTCACCGCGCGGATGCTGTTCGGCGCGCTGTCCTCGGGCGCTACCTTCCTGGCCAACGCCACGGACCCGAAGAAGGCCAGTGCGGAAGTGTCCAACGCGATCACCCAGGTGCTCACCGGTCTGCGGATCAAGAAGGACGACTAGGTCCGCACCGCGAACGTGACGCCGGGGCTCTCCGGCTCGGCCCGCGACACCCACCGGTCGGTGATCGGCAGGTCGCCCTCCAGCGCCGCGAGTACGGCGTCGCGGGCCAGCGGCAGCACCTCGGCCACCGGCACGTCCCGCCCCAGTTCCTCGGACAGCGAGGTGACACCGGCGTCGGCGATCCCGCACGGCACGATCCGGTCGAACGCGCTCAGGTCGGCGTCGCAGTTGATCTCGAAGCCGTGCATGGTCACGCCACGCTGTACCCGGATGCCGATCGCGGCGATCTTGCGTTCCGGGCGCTGCTCGCCGGCCGCGAGCCACACGCCGCTGCGCCCCTCGACCCGACCGGTGCGCAGGCCGAGCTTGTCGCACACGGTGATCAGCGCTTCCTCGAGGCGGCGCACGTAGGCCACCACGTCCACCGGATCGTCGAGCTTGACGATCGGATAGCCGACCAGTTGGCCCGGCCCGTGCCAGGTGATCTTGCCGCCGCGGTCGACGTCGATCACCGGCGTGCCGTCGGTCGGCCGCTCCTGCTCCTCGGTGCGCTTGCCGGCGGTGTACACCGACGGGTGCTCCAGCAGCAGCAGCGTGTCCGGTCCGGCCTCGTCGGCCCGGGTGGCGGCGATCTCGCGCTGCAGTTCCCAGGCGGCGGTGTACTCGATGGTCCCCAGTTCCCGGACGGTCACGGGGTCGGCGGTGGCACGACAGGAGCTCACGCCGCGAGATTACGCCGGGAGCAGGCGCAGTGCGACGGACGTGAGCAAGCCGACTCCGAGCACGCCGATCGTGGCGCCGACGGTGTCGGTGAGCCAGTGCACGTCCAGCACCAGCCGGCACAGCGCGGCCAGCGCGATCGCCACCGACGACCACACGACGACCGCGGTGCCGAACCGGTGCGGCCACAGCCTTCGGCACAGCACGCAGGCGGTCACCGCGACGGCGGCCACCGACACCACATGCCCGCTCGGGAAGCTCCAGCCGGGGTAGTCCTGCGGCCGGACGCGCTCGTACACCTCCTTGAACAGCGACACCGCGCGGCACACCCCGAGCAGCACCAGCACGCGCACCAGCACGCCGGCCAGTTCGCGCTGTCCGCGCCGCCAGGCCAGCACGGTCCAGCCGAGCAGCAGGATCGCGGCGGCGATCGCCAGCGTCGGCCCCAGCAGCGCGCTGCCGACCTGGGCGATCCGGCCGAGCACGCCGTCGGACTGGCCGTCCAGCGCGTCGGCCACGAACCGGTCCACGGCCGTGCCCGAGTTCACCGCGATCCCGAGCGCGATGAAGAAGGCGAGCAGTGCGGCTCCTGATGCGATCAATCGCGCCGCGAGTCTGGTCACCGCGCCACCGCTGCGGCCATGGCCGCGTCGAGATCGCCGTACCGGTAGCCGAAGTCGTTGTGCCGCAACACCTTCGGCACCATTCGCTGGCTCATCACGACCTCGTCGGCGAAGTCGCCGAGTATCGCCCGCAGTGCGATCTTCGGCGCGAACCAGGGCGCCGGCCGGCCCAACGCGCGGCCGAACGCGCGGGTGAAGTCCACATTGGACACCGACTCGGGCGCGCACGCGTTCACCGGCCCCGCGATCACCTCGTGCTCGATGGCGAACCTGATCGCGGCGACATGGTCGTCGATGTGGATCCACGGCATGTACTGGCGTCCGCCGCCGAGCGTGCCGCCGAGCATTCCCCTGAACAGCGGGCGCAGCCGGCCGAGCAGGCCACCCGCGCCGGACAGCACGTGCCCGGAGCGCAGCAGCACCACGCGCGCTCCCGCGTCGGCCGCCGGCACGGTGGCGGCCTCCCAGTCGCGGCACAGGGCGGCGAGGAACCCGCCGCCGGACGGGCTGTCCTCGTCCACGATCGTGTCACCGGTGTCGCCGTAGAAGTGCGCTCCGGACGCGTTGATCATGACTGGTACGCCGTGCTCGGCGATCGCGGCGGCGATCACCTCGGTCGGCTCGATCCGGCTGTCGCGCAGTTCCTGCTTGTACGCGTGGCTCCACCGCTTGCCGCCGACGCTGGCGCCGCAGAGGTTGACCACGGCGTGCACGCCGTCCAGCGGCTCGATCACGCCGGCCGGCGGGTCCCACTGGCGCTCGTCGCCGGCCGTCGGCCGCCGGCGGACCAGCCGTAACACCTCGTGGCCCGCGGCGCGGAGCGCCGGGACGAGTGCGGTACCGACGAGACCGGAAGAGCCCGCGACGACGATGCGCATGATCCGATCGTGTCCGACCACGGCGCGTCACGCACGTTCGGGTGGTGAACAACATCCACTTCGCTGCGCGGAGTAGTGATCGACACGACGAACGCCGGCCGTCCACAGTGGACGGCCGGCGTTCGCGGCGTGTGGCCTAGAGACCGAGATCGGCCTCGAAGTTGCCCTCCTGCAAGCGGTTTTTCACCGTGGTCAGGAACCGTCCGGCGTCCGCGCCGTCCACCAGGCGGTGGTCGTAGGTGAGCGCCAGGTACACCATCGAGCGGATGGCGATCGTGTCGTCGCCGCTCTCGTCGGTGATCACCACGGGGCGCTTCACCACCGAGCCGACGCCGAGGATGCCCACCTGCGGCTGCACGATGATCGGCGTGTCGGACAGCGCGCCGTTGCTGCCGAGGTTGGTCAGCGAGAACGTGCCGCCGGCCAGCTCGTCCGGCTTGATCTTGTTCGACCGGGCGCGCGCGGCGAGGTCGGCGATCTTGTGCGACAGGCCGGACAGGTTCAGCTCGCCCGCGTTGTGGATCACCGCGTTGAGCAGGCCCTTCTCCGTGTCGATCGCGATACCCAGGTGCTCGGCACCGTGGTAGTTGATCTCCTTGGCTTCCTCGTCGATCGAGGCGTTGATCACCGGGTGCTGCTTGAGCGCCTCGACGGCCGCCTTGGCGAAGAACGGCAGGAAGGTCAGCTTCACGCCCTCGCGCTGCTCGAAGTTGGCCTTCGCCCGCTGACGCAGCCGCGCGATCTTGGTGACGTCCACCTCGAACAGCTGGGTCAGCTGCGCGGAGACGGCCAACGACTCGCGGGTGCGCTGCGCGACGATCTGCCGCAGCCTCGGCAGCTTCGCCGTGGTCCCGCGCAGCGCCTGGGCCTGCGGGGAAGCGGCGGCGGAGGCAGCGGGCGCGGACGGTGTGGCCGCTGCTGCCGGTGCGGCGGCGGCCGGAGCGGGGGCCGGTGCCTTGGCCGCCTCGGCCGCGGCCAGCACGTCCTGCTTGCGGATGCGCCCGCCGACGCCGGTGCCCCGCACGGCGGCAAGGTCGACGTCGTGCTCGGCGGCCAGCTTGCGCACCAGCGGCGTCACGTACGGGGTGCTGCCGTCCGTGCGGTCGGCCTTGGTGTCGGCCTCCGGCTCCTGCACGGCCGGTTCCTGCGCGGCAGGGGCAGCAGCGGCGGTGGGGGCCGGCTCGGGCTTCTCCTCCGCGGCCGGGGCCGGCGCGGACGGGGCCGGCGCGGACGGGGCGGGCGCGGCCTTGGCGGGTGCTGCCGAGCCGGATCCGACCACGGCGAGCTGGCCGCCGACCTCGACGGTCGCGTCCTCGTCCGCGGTGATCTCCAGCAGCGTGCCGGCGACCGGTGACGGGATCTCGGTGTCGACCTTGTCGGTGGACACCTCCAGGAGCGGCTCGTCGACCTCGATGGTGTCGCCGACCTGCTTGAGCCACCGGGTGACGGTGCCCTCGGTGACACTCTCGCCCAGCGCGGGCATGGTCACCGGAGTGCCGCCCGCGCCGCCGCCACCGGAGGACTCGTCCGACGACTCGGCCGCGGGCTCGGGCTCTTCCTCGGCAGCCGGGGTTTCCTGGGCGGCCGGCTCCTCGGCGGGGGCCTCTTCTTCGGCGGGGGCTTCCTCGGTGGCGGTCGAGCCGCCGGAGGACTGGCCCCCGTCGCTGCTCCCGCCGTCACCGTCGGCGGAGTCGCCGATCACCGCGAGCTCGCCGCCGACCTCGACGGTCGCGTCTTCCTCAGCGGTGATCTTCTGCAGCACACCCGCCGCGGGGGACGGGATCTCGGTGTCGACCTTGTCGGTGGACACCTCCAGCAGCGGCTCGTCGACCTCGACTGAGTCGCCCACCTGCTTGAGCCACCGGGTGACCGTGCCCTCGGTGACACTCTCGCCGAGCGCCGGCATCTGGACGGAGAACGCCATTGTCTTGCTGACTCCTCTGTTGGTGGTGGCTACTCGCTTGTTGGGACGCCGCGCTAGTGCACGTGCAGCGGCTTGCCGGCGAGTGCGAGGAGGGCCTCGCCGAGCGCTTCGGTCTGGGTCGGGTGCGCGTGGATCAACGGAGCGACATCCTCGGGGAACGCCTCCCAGTTGTAGATCAATTGTGCCTCGCCGATGAGTTCGCCGACGCGATCGCCGACCATCGTCACACCGACGACCGGTCCGCCGGCACCCTTTTCCCCGGCCTTGACCAGCTTCACGCCGCCGCCGGTCTTGAGGATCTGGCTCTTTCCGTTGCCGGCAAGCGAGTAGGTGTAGGTCTCGATCTCGCCGTAGCGCTCCTTGGCCTGCGCCTCGGTGAGGCCGACGGAGGCGACCTCCGGGCGGCAGTAGGTGACCCTCGGAATGCCCGCCTCGTCGATCGAGCGCGGCTCGAGGCCGGCGATCTGTTCGGCGACGAAGATCCCCTGCTGGAACCCTCGGTGCGCGAGTTGCAGGCCGGGCACGATGTCGCCGACGGCGTACACGCCGGGCACGTTGGTGCGCAGCCGGTCGTCGGTCGGCACGAAGCCGCGGTCCAGCGTGACGCCGGCCTGCTCGTAGCCGTACCCCTGGGTGTTCGGGCCCCGGCCGACGGCGACCAGCAGCAGGTCGGCGTCGATCGTGTCGCCGGAGTCCAGGGTCACCGAGACGCCGGAGTCGCCGGAGTCGCCCTGTGTGGCGCCGGTGAACTTCACGCCGGTCTTGAACCCGATCTTGCGCTTGCGGAACGCGCGCTCGAGCTGCTTGGAGGCCCACTCGTCCTCGGCGGGCACGAGGCGGGGGAGCGCCTCGACGATCGTCACCTCGGCGCCGAAGGACTTCCACACGCTGGCGAACTCGACGCCGATCACGCCGCCGCCGAGCACGATCACGCTCTGCGGGATGAAGTCCAGGTGCAGCGCCTGGTCGCTGGTGACGATCCGGCCGCCGATCTCCAGCCCGGGCAGCGACCGGGCGTAGGAACCCGTCGCCAGCACGATGTTCTTGGCGGTGTAGCGCTCGCCGGCCACCTCGACCGTGTCGGCCGACACGAGCGTGCCGGTGCCTTCGACGATCTTGACCTTGTGCGCTTTGGCGAGGCCCTGCACGCCCTTGTACAGGCCGCCGACGACGCCGTCCTTGTAGGAGTTCACGCCGGCGATGTCGATGCCGGACAGCGAGCTCTTCACGCCGAACTGATCGCCCTCGCGCGCGCTGTCGGCCACCTCGGCGGCGTGCAGCAGCGCCTTGGTCGGGATGCAGCCGCGGTGCAGGCAGGTTCCGCCGAGTTTGTCCTTCTCGACCAGGATCACTGACAGGCCGAGTTCGGCCGCTCGGAAGGCGCAGGCGTATCCGCCCGATCCGCCACCCAGGATCACGAGGTCAGCGGAAGTTTCGGTCACAGGTTCTCCTCGAAGCGGCGACATCGGTGGTTCCGGTGCTCGAGTGGTGAGCACCGGGTGTGTGCCCACCACACATCATCTTGTCACTACGTCGGGCACGCTTGCGAGGTGGCCATACAGTGGGCGGTCACTGATCAACACCTGTGTGTGGATGATGGAAGCAGCGACGAGGAGGTGGTCGACGTGGGTCTGTTCGACTCGCTGCGCCGCAAGTCCGGCGGCAAGCGCAAGGGCAAGCCGGGAACGCTGCGTACGGCGAACAAGCAGGACACGGCGCATCTGGAGGAATGGGCGGCGACCCGCCAGGGTGTGGAGGCCTACCTCGAGCCGAAGACCAATGTGACCGACACGACGGTCGTGCTGATCGCGCATGACGGCGAGTGGACCCGGCGCCGGGTGCCGAGCGAGGACGCCGCGAAGGACTTCGCGCGCAAGCGCGGCATGCCGGTGTACGAGGTGAACCGGGTCGGCTACCCGAAGCGGATGCGCGAGTACACCGAGCGGATGAAGCGCCAGCAGAAGGACTGACCCCGCTCAAAGCCCCCGCAGATAGCGCTGGATCGTGGGGCCGATGAGGCGCACCAGCTCGTCGTGATCGAGTTCCGCGACCGGCGGCAGGCGCAGCACGTGCCGGCACAGTGCGAGGCCGAGCATCTGGGTGGCGATCAGTCCTGCGCGCCGGGGCGCCTCGATCTCGCGGTCGATCACCGGGCTGATCGCCGGGACCAGTTGGCGCTTGAAGATCGTCCGCATGGTCTCGGCGGCCACGTCGTCCACGGCGACCGCGCGGGGCAGCAGTACGAGCAGGTCGCCGCCGGACTCGCCTTCCCAGCGCTCCAGGAAGTGTGCCACGAGCCGCTCGCCGAGCCGGGATCTCGGCACCTTGGTGAAGTCGGGCAGGCGCAGGTCGACGTCCACGGCGGCGGTGAACAGGTCGGCCTTGTTGCCGTAGTAGCGCATCACCATCGACGGGTCGATCCGCGCGTCGGCGGCGATCGCGCGGATGGTCGCGCCCTTGTACCCGTGCACGGCGAAGTGCGCCTTCGCCGCGTCGAGGATCGCCGCCCTGGTCGCCGCGGACCGTGGTCCATGCATGCCAACAAGCGTAGGCCAACAACTGTTGACTTTCGCCGCACGCCGCGCCACGCTGGAATTCCAACACACGTTGAGATTCGGTTTGGCGGTGATCGAGATGCGCACGGCGCATGCGGCGATCGGCAGTGCGGCCTTCTTCGCCGTCGCACCAGTGGTGGTCACGGGCCTGGTGCCCTGGCTGATCACGGACTGGCGGATGTCCGACCCGCCGCCATGGCTCGCACTGCGGATCGTCGGCGCCGTGCTGATCGTGGCCGGCGGCGCGGCGGTGGTGCACGCGTTCGTGAAGTTCGTCGTCGACGGCCTCGGCACGCCCGCGCCGATCGCTCCGCCGACGCGGCTGGTCGTGCGCGGGCCGTACCGGTTCGTGCGCAACCCGATGTACGTCGCCGTGCTCGCCGCGATCATCGGACAGGCGTCGCTGCTCGGTTCGCCGGCGCTGCTGGTGTACGCGGTGATCGTGCTGGTTCCGGTCGTCGCCTTCGTGCGCGTCTACGAGGAGCCGACACTGCGGCGCACCTTCGGCGAGGAGTACGAGCGCTACCGGCGCGCCGTGCCGGGGTGGTGGCCGAGGCTGCGCCCGTGGACCGACCGGGACTGAGAAGTCGCGGTCCACTGTGGATGGTCAACCGGAGGGTGGCTCGGAAATGGGTCAAGGGTTCGTCAAAGAGGGTGAAATCAGGGTTCTTCCCGGAGCACATCCGGGAGTTTTTCCGTCACTCTTGACGTTGTGAACAATATGGACGTGCGGCGCGACCCGGCATTGCCGGTGACGGCTGCCCGGGTTCGGCCATGGACGGTCGCCGCGACCGCGACCCTCGGCTGGGCGACCTTCATGATGGCCGTCCTGCACGTGGTCAGCTCGCGCAGTCCGGTACGGGACACGATCAGCAGCTACACGGCGACCGACCGCGGTGCCGGCATCCTCGAGGCGAGCGTGTTGTCGCTGGCCATCGGCTCGGCCGCGGTGGTCGGCGCGCTGCTCATCGCCGGCGTCCCGTTGGACCTCACCAGCTCCGTGCTGTTCGGCGCGTGGACGGTCGGCCTCGCGCTCGCCGCGATCTTCCCGGCCAGCTACGGCACCAGCGGCAACGCCATGTCCGGGGAAATCCACCAGTACGCGAGCCTGATCGCGTTCCTCAGCCTGCCCGGCGCGATCCGTTCGCTGATCGACAAGTTGCGAGATCAGCCCGGCATCGAGCGGCTGCGGGTGCTGCTCAGCCGCCTGCTCGTGATCAGCCTGGTGTGCCTCGCGCTGTTCGCGCTGGCCTACCTGGTCGCCGCGTTCCCGGAGGTGCCGGTGCTCGACGAGCTGTCCACGGTGATGCCGGTCGGGCTCGCCCAGCGACTGGCGCTGCTCGCGGACCTGACCCTGCTGGGCACGCTCGTCGTGGTCGCCCGGCGGGTGGCCCGCCTGCGCCCGGTCGAAGTGGCGACCGAGACCGGCGGGTCCACCCTCGGCTGATCAGCCGTTGGCGGCGATGTCCGCCAGCACGGCGGCGATGGTGCGCACCGGCACGCCGGTACCGCCCTTGCTGGTGTAGCCCCACGGCGAGCCGGTGTTGAACGCCGGCCCCGCCACGTCGATGTGCGCCCACGGCACGTCCTCGGCCACGAACTCGCGCAGGAACAGGCCCGCGGACAGCATGCCGCCGAACCGGTGACCGGTGACGTTGGCCAGGTCGGCCAGCCGCGAGTCCAGGTCGGCGCGCAGCTCCTCGGGCAGCGGCATGGCCCAGCCGCCCTCGCCGGTGGCCCTGGCGATCTCGGCCACCCGGTCGCGGAACTCGTCGGTCCCCATCACGCCGGCCGTGCGGTTGCCCAGCGCGACGGTCTGCGCGCCGGTCAGCGTGGCGGTGTCGATGATGTAGTCGGGCTCGTCCTCCGCGGCGCGCACCAGCGCGTCGGCCAGGATCAGCCGGCCCTCGGCGTCGGTGTTGAGCACCTCGACGGTCTTGCCGCCGTAGATGGTGAGCACGTCGCCGGGGCGGTACGCCTCGCCGGACGGCATGTTCTCCGCCATCGGCACGGTCGCGGTGACCTCCAGCGGGTACTTCAGCTTGGCGGCCAGCACCACGGCGGCGACCACGGCCGCGGCACCGCCCATGTCGCCGGTCATGTGGTCCATGTTCGGCGCGGGCTTGATCGAGATGCCGCCGGTGTCGAACGTGATTCCCTTGCCGACCAGCGCCACCTTCTTCGTGGCCTTGGAGCCCTTGTAGCGCAGGCGAACCAGGCGCGGCAGACGGCTGGAGCCGCCGCCGACGCCGAGGATGCCGCCGTAGCCGCCCTTGCGCAGCGCCTTCTCGTCGAGCACCTCGACCTCGAGGCCGGCGGCCTCGCCGAGCTTGCGCGCGCGCTCGGCGAACGAGGCGGGGAACAGGTCGTTGGGCGGGGTGTTGACCAGGTCGCGGGCGGTGGTCACGGCCTCGGCGATCGCGGTCGCGGCCTTCAGCGTCGCGCGGTTCTCCTTGGTCGCGGCGCCCACGAAGTCGATCTTGCCCAGCGGCGCGTCGCCTGCCTCGGACTTGTACTCGGTGAAGGCGTACGCGCCGAGCACGCTGCCCTCGACCGCGGCCTGCAGGTCCTGCTCGGACAGCGTGCTGAGCGCGCGCTTGGTGCCGGACAGCGCGCGGGCCGCGGCACCGGAGGCGCGCCGAACCTGTTCCGGCGCAACGGTTCCCGTGTCACCGGGCCGGCCGAGGCCGACCGCGAGTACGACCGGGGCGCGCAGTTTGCCCAGCGTCGGCAGCTTGACCACCTCGTCGGCCTTGCCGCTGGCGCCCAGCGAGGAGAGCACGTCGAGCAGACCACCCTCGAAGGCCGCGTCCACCGTGTCGGCGCCCGGCGCCAACTCGACCCCGTCGCCACCCTGCACGGTTCCGACGATCACGACGTCGGCGGTGGCCTCGGCGACAGGAGTGTCGGTCAAGGCCGGCTTCGGGTTGCTCACGCGGTCTCCTCGATATCTGTCTTATCTGGACAGTCCTCTTGGGACCGCCCTGGCTGCGGTGGGTAGTGACCCATGCTAACGACATCGGTTTCCGCCACAAGCCCCAGGTCGTTGCCGGTCTTCCCGGTTTGACACCGTATTGACGTGGCACCTGCTCTCTCCGCACTCGGCGGTATCGCTGTGATCATCGCCGCACTGCCGACCGCCGGTGCGCACGCCGGATGGTGGCTGCTGGCCGGTATCGCGATCGCCGCATGTGTCGCGCCGCTCGGCCGGCGGTCCACTGTGGACACCGGGCGTGCGGCGAAACCGTTGGCGTACTTGGAGATCCTCGGGCTCGCCGCCGCGGGTGGCGCGGTCGCCGGCACGGTCGGGCTGTACCTGGTGATCCCGTGGTGGGCACTGGCGTCGGCCGCGGTGATCGTGGTGGGGCTGTTCGCCGCGCTGGCGTCGCCGGACCGCCTGACCGTGCCGCTCGCCGCCGCCGTGCTGATCGGGCTCACTGTGTTCGTACTCACCTGCGTGACAATCACGCCGGAACAGCCCGTAGTCGTGTCCGGCGGCGGCTCGGCGGCGGGCGCGCTCGTCGCCGCGCTGGCCTGCTACCCGGCGTTCGCCGTCGGGCGGGTCCTGGCCGCCGTGGTCGTCGGCGTGACCGGTGCCGCCGTCGCCGCGGCCGCGCTGCACCAGATGGGTGCCGCCCGGTTCGGGCTGTCCCGGGCGCCACTGCGCGACGCGGTGGTGGCCGCCGACGCCGGCGCGCTGCACGGGTTCCTCGCCGTGGTCGTCGTGCTGGCCGCCGCGCTCACGGTCACGGTGTTGCTGAAGGCGGTGCGCGCCACCTCGGCTGTGGTGGCACCGGGGGACACCCCGACGATGTTCGCCGCCGTCGCGATGCTGATGGTGTGCCTCGCCGTGCCGGCGCGGACCTCGGTGCTCGTCGCGGGCGGGCTGCTGGTGGTACACCACCTTGGCGTGATCGCCGTCCGGCCCCGGTAACGTCTGCCGGCGTGAGCGCCTCAGTGAATTCGACGGACGATCTCCGTCGCAGCCCCCTGCACGCCAAGCACGTCGAACTCGACCCGACGTTCGCCCCGTTCGGCGGGTGGGAGATGCCCATCCAGTACGGCGGAGGCGGTGTCGTCGCCGAGCACACCGCGGTGCGCGAGACCGTCGGCCTGTTCGACGTGTCGCACCTCGGCAAGGCGCTGGTCGTCGGCGAGGGTGCCGCGGCGTTTGTGAACTCCTGCCTCACCAACGACCTGGGCAAGATCGTGCCGGGCAAGGCGCAGTACACGCTGTGCGCCACCGAGGAGGGCGGCACGGTCGACGACCTGATCGCCTACCTGGTGAGCGACGACGAGGTGTTCCTCGTGCCCAACGCCGCCAACACGGCCGAGGTGGTGCGCCGGCTCGCCGAGGCCGCGCCCGAGTCGATCACCGTCACCGACCAGCACGGCGACTACGGCGTGCTGGCCGTGCAGGGTCCGAAGTCCACCGAGGTGCTCGCGGCTGTCGGCCTGCCGACCGACCTGGAGTACATGTCGTTCGTGGACAGCGAGTGGAACGGCACCACCGTGCGGGTCTGTCGTACCGGGTACACCGGTGAGCACGGCTACGAGCTGGTGCCGCGCTGGGCCGACGCGCCGGCGCTGTGGGACGCGCTGCTCGCGGCGGTCACCGAGCAGGGCGGCCGGGCGGCCGGCCTCGGCGCGCGGGACACGCTGCGCACCGAGATGGGCTACCCGCTGCACGGCCACGAGCTGTCCTCGTCGATCACGCCGTCGCAGGGTGGCGCCGGCTGGGCGGTCGGCTGGAAGAAGGACGCGTTCTGGGGCCGCGACGTGCTGCTGGCCGAGCGGGAGAACAAGCCGGCGCGGCGGCTGCGCTGCCTGCGGGCGCTGGACCGCGGTGTGCCGCGCGCCGGGATGCCCGTGCTGGACGCGGACGGTCAGAAGATCGGCGAGACGACGTCCGGCACGTTCTCCCCGACGCTGCGCACCGGGATCGCGCTGGCGCTGATCGACACCGCCGCCGGTATCGAGGCGGGCACCGAGGTGGCGCTGGACGTGCGCGGGCGCACGCTGCGCTGCGAGGTAATCAAGCCGCCCTTCGTGGAGTCACACGTGAAGTGACCCTGAGCTGCGTGGGTGGTCCCTTGGGGCACGCCCAGGCGGCGCTCGGTTTATGCGGGACACCCGCACCCGGGACGTGCGTTGGCGTCCGCTCGAGTATGCCCAATACGAGTCGCTCCCATCACACGACCCGATGTAGCTCAGCTCATCCACCTGGACGCGCCCGGCGGGTCGTCTTCCGTCGACTAGCTGATGCCCAGCGTCACGAAGAACACGATCGCGGCGATGATCAACGTGATCACGAACGGGCCGGTCTGCACGTCGCGAGGGAAGAACTTGCCCTTGTGCTTGCTGCGCCACCACACGAGCCACCCGACCCACAGGGCCGCGCCGATGATGCCGCCGATCCAACTGCCCCACACGAAGCCGACGATGGCGGCCAGCGCCATCATCGGCATCACGAAGGCGACGGTCATCACGCGGATGTCCGAGCCGGTGCCGGCGGAAACGGTGTTCTCGACGTCGTTCACGCCGCACACGATACTTGACACGATTCCGCCAAAGTGCGATTTCCCGGAGAGTCCCGGCGAGATACATTCCTGACATGACCACCATGCCCTTCACCCAGACCCCGCACCCGTCGCCGGCGACCCCGGATCGGCTCGCGGAGGTATTGGCCAACCCGGGCTTCGGGCGGTACTTCACCGATCACATGGTGACGATCGCCTGGACGGCCGAGCAGGGTTGGCACGACGCGGAGGTCGGACCGTACCGCTCGTTCGAGCTCGATCCGGCCACCTCGGTGCTGCACTACGCGCAGGCGATCTTCGAAGGCCTGAAGGCATACCGCCAGGCCGACGGCTCGATCGTGGCGTTCCGCCCCGAGGTCAACGCCGCACGCCTGCGCGCCTCCGCGCGCCGCATCGCGATGCCCGAGCTGCCCGACGAGGTGTTCATCGACTCGCTGCGCGAGCTGATCGCGATCGACGAGCGCTGGGTGCCCGCCGCGGGCGGCGAGGAGTCGCTGTACCTGCGGCCGTTCATGATCGCCTCCGGCATCGGGCTCGGCGTGAACAGCCCGTCGGACCGGTACACCTACGCGCTGATCGCCTCGCCGGCCGGGCCGTACTTCCCGAGCGGGGTCAAGCCGGTCACCGTGTGGCTGTCCACCGAGTACGTGCGCGCCGCGCCCGGCGGCACGGGTGCGGCCAAGTTCGCCGGCAACTACGCCGCCGCGTTCGTCGCGCAGCAGCAGGCCGTGGAGAAGGGCTGCGACCAGGTCGTGTGGCTGGACGCGGTGGAACGCCGCTGGATCGAGGAGATGGGCGGGATGAACCTGTTCTTCGTCTTCGGGTCCGGCGCCAACGTCCGGGTGGTGACGCCCGAGCTGTCCGGCGCGCTGCTGCCCGGCGTGACCCGCGATTCGCTGCTGCGCCTGGCCTCCGACCTCGGCTACACCGTCGAGGAGCGCCGCATCTCCACCGAGGAGTGGGAGAAGAAGGCGGAGTCCGGCGAGCTGACCGAGGTGTTCGCGTGCGGCACGGCCGCGGTGATCACGCCGGTCGGGCGGGTGAAGCACGCCGACGGCGAGTTCAGCGTGTCCGGTGGCGCCACCGGTGAGGTGACCATGCGCCTGCGCGAGACGCTGACCGGCATCCAGCGCGGCACGGTGCCCGACTCGCACGGCTGGCTCACCAAGCTCAGCTGAGCGCGCACACCACCAGAACGATTGTCGTCGCGAGTTCGGCGGCCGCACCGAGCACGTCTCCGGTGAGGCCGCCGAATCGCCGTGTCGTGTGCCAGGACAGTCCTGCCGTGACGGCGGCAGCGGCGGCGACGGCGATCGGCCCGAGCCACGGGTAGCCGGGCACGGCCACGATGCCGATCGCCGCGAGGATGATCAACCACGCGGCGGGGATCACCGGGTGCTGGGTGCCCGCGACGAGTGCGCCGAGGCCCGTCTCGCGGGCGGCCGGCACGCCTCGGCGGCAGCACCAGGTGAACGCGGCGCGACTCGTCGCGAGGGCCAGAACGATTGCGCCCCAACGGTTGTGTGCGATCAACGCGCCGAGGGCGGCCGCCTGCGCGCCGAGTGCGATCACGAGGGCGGCCACGCCGAACGGGCCCGCGCCGCCGTCGCGCATCACCGCCAGCGCGCGTTCTGGTGGGCCGTAGCAGCCGAGGCCGTCGGCCGTGTCGGCCAGCCCGTCCAGGTGCATGCCCCGGGTGAGCAGGGCCAGCGCGCCGACGGTGACGAACCCGGCGAGCAGCGCCGGCGTGCCCAGCGCGTGCGCACCCTGGCCCAGCCCGGCGGCGATCACCCCGAGCAGCGCCCCGACGAGCGGCGCGGTGGCGATCGCCGCTCTCGCCGTCCGGGTGTCCACAGTGGACGGGCCGCGCACCGGCAGCACGGTGAGCCAGGACAGTGCCAGCCGCAGCCCGGAGATCACGGCGTACTGCGAACGCGCGAGTCCCGCGCTGGGACACGGTGAGTCCCGCGCTGTGCATCGTGCAGGGCGCGGGACTCACCGGTGCAGGGCGCGGGACTCGCGATCACGGGGACGTGGTGACGCCGGCGTCGGCGAAGGTGGCCATCTCGGCGAGCACTCGTGCGGACATGGTCACCAGGGGGAGTGCCGCCACCGCGCCGGAGCCCTCGCCGAGCCGCATGTCCAGCTCCAGCAACGGTTTCAGGTCCAGGTGCTCCAGCACCAGCGAGTGCGCCGGCTCGACCGACCGGTGCCCGGCCACCCACCATTCGCGCGCGCCCGGCGCCAGCTCCTCGGCGACCAGCGCCGCCGCGCCGGACACCACGCCGTCCAGGATCACCGGCGTGCGCCGCACCGCCGCCTGTGCCAGGAACGCCGCGATGGCGGTGATGTCCGCGCCGGCCGTGGTCCGCAGCAGTGCCACCGGATCGGTGCTCACCCGGCGGGCGCGGCGCAGCCCGTCCCGGATCGCCGCCGCCTTGCGCATCCACCCGTTGTCGTCGATCCCCGTGCCGCGCCCGACCACGGCGACCGGCTCCGAGCCGGTCAACGCGGCGATGATCACCGATGCCGGGGTGGTGTTGCCGATGCCCATATCGCCGGCCACGAGCAGGTCGGCGCCGCCGTCCACCTCGGCGTCGGCGATCGCCTGCCCGGCCTCGATCGCCGTGCGCACCTCGTCCTCGGTGAGCGCGTCCTCGCGGTCGATCGACCCGCTGCCGCGCCGCACCTTGTGCGCCGTGACGGCGGGTGGCGACGCCTCCGAGTCCACCGACATGTCCACCACGCGAACGGTCGCGCCCGCGGTGGCGGCCAGCACGTTGATCGCCGCGCCACCGGTCAGGAAGTTGGCCACCATCTGGCCGGTGACCTCGCTCGGGTAGGCGGACACGCCGCGCGCGGTCACCCCGTGGTCGCCGGCGAACACCACGACCCGTGGCCGGCCGAACGGCCTCGGCGGGCACTGGCCCTGGCACGCGGTCACCCAGACGCCGAGCTCCTCCAGCCTGCCGAGCGAGCCGGCGGGCTTGGTGAGCTGGGCGTGCCGGGCCACGGCCTCGCGCTTGGCGGTCTCGTCCGGCGGGCTGACGGGCGCGAACTCGGTGCTCAACGGTCCTCCTCGGCAGGGTCAGCGCAGCCGGAGTTGGATCCCGGCCACCATCAGCAGCACGTCCGTGCAGCGCTCGGCGACGGCGGCGTTCAGCCAGCCGAGCTCGTCGCGGAACAGCCTGCCAGAGCGGGTCGCCGGCACGATGCCGAGGCCGACCTCGTTGGTCACCATGATCAGCGGGCACTCACACGCGGTGATCGCCTGGAGTACCCGGTCGCGCTCGGCACGCATCGCGGCAAGCTCGTCCGCGCCGCCGTCCCAGACGCTCGCGTCGTCCATCGCGCCGGCCAGCCAGGTGGTCAAATCGTCCACGAGTAGCGGGTTTCCCGTGTGCCGCAACGCTTCCACGAGCGTGTCCGTGGTCGGCGCCTCCACTGTGTCCCAAGTGGACGGTCGCCGTCGCTCGTGCTCCGCGATCCGCTCGGTCCACTCCGCGTCGGACGGATCGCGCCGTGCGGTGGCCACGTAGATCGCCGGCTCGTCGGACAGCAGGCCCTCCGCGTGCGCCGACTTGCCCGAACGCGCGCCGCCGAGCACCAGGGTCCGTCGCACGGGCCGGACGTTACCCTGCGGCTCGTGGCATTCACCTGGGAGTACCGCTACGACGACGGCAAGCCCGGCCCCGCGCCCGGGCGCGATCACGAGTTCGAGGACCAGGACTCCGCCGAGGAGTGGTTCAGCGCCAACTGGGGCGAACTGCGCGACGCCGGCGTCCGCGAGGTCGTGCTCAAGGACGGTGACACCGAAGTCTACGGCCCCATGAG
Organism: Herbihabitans rhizosphaerae; assembly: GCF_004216555.1. GTDB lineage: Bacteria > Actinomycetota > Actinomycetes > Mycobacteriales > Pseudonocardiaceae > Herbihabitans > Herbihabitans rhizosphaerae. The sequence goes on from NZ_SGWQ01000004.1 coordinate 70,983, forward strand.
CCTCGACCCCGCGGACTGAGTCGATCGGTCACGTGGGGCAGGTGCCGCCACCGACAGGGCAGGTCATCGCGTTGTAGGGCTCGGTGCAGCGGTCGAGCAGGGCCTTGTGGTCGGGCCATTCGTCCTTGCACCACGGGCGACGCACAGCACGGTGACCTTGGCCGCGCCCGCGTCGTGCAGGGTGACGGCCGCGGACTGCGCCTTCGAGCCGGTGGTCCAGGTGTCATCGATCAGCAGAACGTGCCGGTCTCGGACTCGTGCCAGGTAGCTGAGCGGCACCTCGAAGCGGTCACCTCGGACACTGCGGGCCGGTTGGGCGTCGAAGCCGGGGCCGATGTCGAGCAGCAGGCGGTTCTCGGCGGCGTTGTTGGTCCGGATCTGACGCGCGAGGTTCGCGACCGGGTGGCTCGCGCCGGGGCGACCGGCTGAGGGGACGAACGTGATCGCCGTCCAGGGGCCGCCGGCCTGACGTGCGATGCAATCACCGTGCAGCGTCTCGGCAGCCTTGATCATGAGCGCCATGTCGTTCGCGCACTTGGGCGCCGGCGGCCGTTCTTTGTACGCCCAGACGGTGTGGGCGGACTGATGCCAGTCCGAACCGTCGCCGAGGCGTACATAGGTGAGGATCACGACGTGGTCGGCCAGGCGATCGCCGAACTCGTCTTCGTGGCGACGACACCGGCCGCACAGCGTCGATGTGGCCGGTCCGGTGCAGACCGTGCAGGTGACTCCGGGCCGGCGGACGGTGTTTCGGAAGAAGGCACCCACTCGCCGGTCGAGTAGGCGCCGCAACGCATCGGGATCGCCGCCTGCCGTCATCCGCCCGCGGAAGTGAGGAGTCTCGCGACCAGTTCGTCATCGAGAAGGATTTTGTCGATCTGCGCGGCGGCCTCGTCGGGACTGTCGGCGATGGTCACGCCCGGTTGGTCGCGAAGTGCGCGGCCCCACTCCGTGGCCAGCACCACCGACTTCATGAGGATCACCGGGCGGCCGTGGGCGACGGCCACGCGCGCCTGGATGCGGGCGCCGCTCTTCTCCCCGGCTTCGACGATCACCGTCGCCTTGCCGTAGGCGCTCATTGTGGCGTTGCGCAACGGAAAGCTCAGCTTGGTCGGCGGCGAGTTCGGCCAGAACTGTGAGAGCAGCAGCCCGTTGTGGGCGATGCGATCCTGGAGATCACGGTTGGCGGCAGGGTAGTACCGCTCGATGCCCGTGCCGATGACGGCGACGGTACGGCCACCGTGCGCCAACGCGGCCTCGTGTGCTGCCGCGTCGATGCCGGCGGCGAGGCCGGAGATCACTGTCAGTCCACGGTCGACGATCAGCCGCGCCACTTCGGAGGCGTCACGCACAGCCGCGTCCGATGCGGCTCGGGAACCGACCACGGAGACACCCGCGTCGTTCGGTCGTAGCCGGCCGCGGCTGAACAGCACGGGAGGGAACTCGTGCACGTCCCGAAGTTGCGCGGGGTAATCGGCGTCCATGAACGTCAGGAATCGATACGGCTGGTCTCGCCACGTGGCGATGTCTCCCGCCGCACTGGTGATCGCCTCGTCGTTCTCGCCGAACAGATCACCTGGATACGAGGATTCCCAGATCTGACGCGCGCTGCCCACCTCCGCCACGCGTGCGGCGAGCTGGGACCAGGACTGCCCGTCCGGCCGGGTACGCAAGAGCGCGACCAGTGCCGCCCGCTCGTCGCCGCCCCACGCTCGCATGCCCGACACCGTAGCGGTCCCGACACCGGAAACCGGCGTTGCGGGACCGAACGGATCGCGGGCGTGTCCTGCGGTCATGTCACCTCCCTCGACCCCAGTATATCGAACATGTGTGCGAGAGTGGTGAGGGATTCGGAGTTACGGGCTCTTGGTGTGGCGGGGGTCGTACTCGATCACGCCGTCGAGTGCAGCGTCGATCTTGTCGAGCAGTTCCTGCTCCAGTTTCACGCCGGACGCCTTGACGTTCTCCGCGACCTGCTCGGGCCGCGACGCGCCGATGATCGCCGAGGCCACGTTCGGGTTCTGCAGCACCCACGCCACGGCCAGCTGGGCCATCGACAGGCCGGCTTCCTCAGCCAGCGGCTTGAGCAACTGCACCTTGGTGAGCACGTCGTCGCGCAGCCACCGCTGGACGAACTCCGCACCGCTGTTCTTGTCGGTCGCGCGCGAGCCGGACGGCGGGGCCTGACCAGGCAGATACTTCCCGGTCAACGCCCCCTGCGCGATCGGGGACCACACGATCTGGCTGATCCCCTCACGCTCGCTCGCCGGCACGACCTGCGACTCGATCACCCGCCACAGCATCGAGTACTGCGGCTGGTTCGAGATGAACGGCACCTTCAGCTCACGGGCGATCGCCGCACCACGGGTGATCTCCTCCGCGGTCCACTCGGACACACCGATGTACAGCACCTTGCCCTGCCGCACGATGTCGGAGAAGGCAAGCATGGTCTCCTCGAGCGGCACGGTCCGGTCGAACCGGTGCGCCTGGTACAGATCGACGTAATCGGTCTGCAGCCGCTCCAGCGACCCGTTGATCGCCTCGTGGATGTGCTTGCGCCCGAGCCCGTGATCGTTCGGGCCGCCGGGGCCGGTGTGCCAGTAGACCTTCGTGAAGATCTCCACGCTCTCCCGGCGCTGCCCGGCCAGCGCCCGCCCGAGCACCGACTCGGCCCGCGTGTTGGCGTACACGTCGGCGGTGTCGAACGTGGTGATGCCCGCGTCGAGCGCGGCCCGCACGCACGCGTGCGCCGCGTCCTCCTCGACCTGGGAGCCGTGGGTGATCCAGTTCCCGTACGAGATCTCGCTGATGTTGAGGCCACTGCGGCCGAGGCGACGAAACTCCATGCGCCCCAAACTAGCCGTCAGGCGACCTTGTCGCCCGGCTTGACCCGAGGCTTGGGAACCCGCAGCTTGCGGATCTGGCTGGCGCGGATGAACGAGTACCACCCGACCGACAGCCCGCGCACGTGCTCGTCGGGGAACTTCGCGCGGATCTTCCTGGTGATCCGCCGCCCCTGCAGCACGCCCTCGACGATCATCAGCAGCAACATCAGCGTGATGAGCAGCGTCGAGTAGTACTGCACGACCTGGTTTTGCACCAGCATCGCGGCGAACACCAGCAGCGCCAGCGGCATGAACAGGCCGAGGAAGTTGCGCCGGGAGTCGACCAGGTCGCGGATGTAGGCCTTCACCGGGCCGCGGTCGCGGGGGAGCAGGTACTTCTCGTCGCCCGCCATCATCCGCTCGCGGCGCGTCCGCGCGGCGTTGCGCCTGTCCTCTTTGGACACGGGGTTCTTCTTGCGCATCTCCCGCGAGCGCTTGATCGCCTCGCGGGTGGTGCGCGGCGGGGGAGCGACCGGCCCGCGCTTGCGCCCCTCGGCTTCGCGGCGCTTCGGGGTGGGGCGGCCCTTGGCGGGCGTGTGGCCCCGTGGCGCGGTGTCCTGCGCATCCTCGACCTCCGCCTCGGCGGTGTCGGCCGTGTCGTCGGACGCGGTATCGGTGCTGTTGCGGCGCAGGAACCTCACGCCACCAGATTAGGACACTCGTGTGAACCCTCTAATGTTGGCCGGGTGCGCGTGCTGATCGCTCCGGACTGCTTCGGTGGAACGCTGACCGCATCGGAGGCCGCGGCGGCCGTCGCATCGGGTTGGCGCGGCACGGCGCCCGCGGATCGGCTGACGCTGCGACCGCTCGCCGACGGCGGGCCCGGTTTCGTCGAGGTACTGCACACCGCGCTCGGCGGCACCCCGCACCGGCTCGCGGTGCGCGGCCCGCTCGGTGCCGAGGTGGACGCGGTCTGGTTGGAGCAGGACGGCACCGCCTACATCGAGTCGGCGCAGGCGTGCGGGCTGCACCTGGTGCCGGCCCCCGAGCGCCGGCCGCTCGAGGCGAGCACCGCGGGTGTCGGCGACCTGATCAGGCACGCGGTCGACTCCGGCGTGCGGCGGATCGTGGTCGGCCTGGGCGGATCGGCCAGCACCGACGGCGGCTCCGGCATGTTGGCAGCGCTCGGGGCGGTCGCGGTGGACGACGACGGTGAGCCGTTGTCGCCGGGCGGGGGAGCGCTGGCCGGGTGTGCGCGGCTTTCCGGCGCGCCAGGGCTGTCCGGCGTGGAGCTGACCATGGCCTCCGACGTGACCAACCCGCTACTCGGAATCCACGGTGCCGCAACGGTTTTCGCGCCGCAGAAGGGCGCCGACGAGGCCGGCGTCCAACGATTGGAGCGCGCGCTGACCGTGTGGGCGGACGTGCTCGCCACGACGTTCGGGCAGGACGTGCGCGCCGAGTCCGGTGCCGGCGCGGCGGGCGGCCTCGGCGCGGGGCTGCTGGCCCTGGGCGCGCGGGTGGAGTCGGGGGCGGGACTGGTCCGCCGGCTCACCGGGCTGGACGCCGCGCTGGACGCGGCCGACCTGGTGATCACCGGCGAGGGCAGCTTCGACTGGCAGTCGTTGCGCGGAAAGCTGATCACCGCCGTGGCCGAGGGCGCGGCCGAACGCGGGCTGCCCTGTCTGGTGCTGGCCGGCCAGGTGAGCGTGGGCCGCCGGGAAGCCGGCGCGGTCGGCGTGGAGTCGTCCTACTCGCTGGCCGACCACGCCGGCTCGGTGCAGGCGGCCATGGCCGACGCGGCCGGCACGCTCGCCGCGCTGGCCGCCGATGTCGCCCGCGCCTGGTCGGACTCCGCCGGTCAGGCCTCGTAGACCAGCTCCACATCCTCCCCGGTCGGGTCCTTCGCCAGTTCGAACGCGGCCCGCGCTTCGGCACTGCCCGGTGCACTGGCACGGGCGGCGGCCAGGTGCTCGGCCGACTCCCACCGCCAGATCGCGACCCAGCTCTCGTCGTCCACTCTGCCGAGTCGCGCCTCGGCGGGGCCGGGACAGCTCGCGCGTGTCGCGGCGACCAGCGCGGCGTGCCGGGCCGTGAGTTGCTCGGCGTCCTGCGGGTTCGCGGTGAAACGGGTGATGACGGCGATCGACATTTTAGAGTTCCTCTCTAGAGTTGACTTCTAGTGACTGACTCTAGAGATAGACTCCAGCCATGTCACCTGTCAAGGACGAGGGGAAGCGGGCGGTCAAGGCGCGGGCCACCCGAGGCAAGATCGTGGACGCCGCACGCGAGCTGTTCGTCGAGCACGGATACGGCGCGACCAACCTGCAGGACGTGGCCGATCGTGCCGGTGTCGCGGTGCAGACGATCTACTTCGTGTTCCGGAACAAGCGGGCGCTGCTCAAGGAACTCGTGGACACCACGATCGCCGGTGACGACGCGCCGATCGCCACCATGGACCGCCCGTGGTTCCGCAACGCGCTGGCCGCGGAGACCGCGGAGGAGCACCTTCGAGCGCACGTCCGGGGGACGGCCGCCGTACTCGCCCGCGTGGCGCCGATCATGAAGATGCTCGAGGCGGCGGCCACCACGGACCCGGAGATCGTCGAGTTGTGGCCGGCCGAATCCGACCCGAGGTACGTCGTGCAGACGGCCGCCGCCGAGTCACTGATCACCAAGGAGGGCGCGCGACAGGACATCACCGCACGGCACGCCGCCGACATGCTGTACGCGATGCTCAGCCCGGAGCTGTACCTGCTGTTGGTGCGCGACCGCGGCTGGGGCGCGCGGCGCTGGGAGCACTGGGTGCTCGACACGCTGCGACCCCAGTTGTGCGCGGCGTGGCTCGGCTAACAACCGCGTCCGCCGCGGTGTGTGTCACCATGGAACAAGACACACAGCGCTAGCGTTGGCCATCGTTGTAGCGCTCGAGTGCGACCCGAGGGAGAACGATGACGACCGCCGAGAGCACCACGACCCACGGCGTGACCATGTCCGACGCCGCCGCCCAGAAGGCCAAGAGCCTCCTGGAGCAGGAGGGCCGTGATGACATGCACCTGCGCATCGCCGTCCAGCCGGGTGGCTGTGCGGGCCTGCGTTACCAGCTCTTCTTCGACGAGCGCACGCTCGACGGCGACCTCACCCGCGACTTCGAGGGCCTGACCGTGGCCGTCGACCGGATGAGCGCCCCGTACCTGCAGGGCGCCGTGATCGACTTCGTGGACAGCATCGAGAAGCAGGGCTTCACGATCGACAACCCGAACGCCGGCGGTTCCTGCGCCTGCGGCGACAGCTTCCACTGATTTCGGGGCTCGGCGCGCGATCTGCGGCGTTGTCGGGGCGCTTGCGTACGACGAGAACCGCAACCAAGGTACGCGGCGCGCCCCTCCGCCTTGCATCTCATCACGCCGATTCCCCGAACTCGGACTTGTGCGAAAGGGCCGGGACCGCAGCGCGGTCCCGGCCCTCGTCGCGTCTCAGATCCGGCGCAGCGTGAACTCGTTGGACAGTGGCTTGTCGCCGAAGATCTCGGCCAGGTTGCCGGCCACCACGTAGGTGCCGAACGGGGTGACCGCCGCCGTCGTCGGGTGCTTCTCCGGCCACGGACCCGACAGCCACGTCTGCCGCGCGGACGTCCAGCCGTCGTGCGAGCGCAGCACGGCGACACCCTCGTGGTCACGCTGCGCGGCCATCGTGTTCACCACGACCGCGAGCGAACCGTCCGGCCGCAGCGCGATCCCGTCCGCGCCGACCACCGGCACATCCAGCTTGACCTCGCTGATCCGCTCCGGCTTGCGCACCGGGACGCGGAACACCGCGCCCCGGTCGTAGCGGACCACGAGCAGGTAGCCGTCCGGGTGCCAGGCGATCCCGTTCGGCCCGCCGCCGTCCTTGCCGAGCAGGTCCGGCCGGCTCACGAACACGCTGGCCCGCCCGTCCGGATCGACACGCAGGATGTCGCCGCTGCCGATGTCGGTGACATAGGCGTTGCCGTCCGCGTCGATCGCGACGTCGTTCGCGCCGTGCGTGCCGGGCGAGGCGCCCGGCACCGCGCTCAGGTCGACGTGGTGCAGCTTCGCGCCCGTGGTCAGGTCGAAGATGCCGAGCCCGGACTGCTTACCCTTCGTGGCCAGCGTGGACTTCGTGCCGACGCCCGGGTCCATGTAGGGGGTGAGTACGCGGTTGCGGCGCCAGTCGACGTGCACGCCGACGGTGGACACCATCACGTCGTCTTTCACCAGCGTGCGCACCGAACCGTCCGGCAGCACCACGGACACCGTGCCGTGCCGCACCGAGCCGACCAGGAACGCGCGGCGGATCGGGTCCCAGGCAACGCCTTCCGGGTGCAGTTCGAACGCGGACCCGTTGATCACGGGCGGCGCGTGCGTCTCAGCGCTTGCCGACGGCGCGACCGCCAGGCCGGCCAGCGCGGTGACGGCGGCCGTGAGCACGGCACGCCGACGTAGAACAGACTTCATCGCGGAGATCTCCTCGGGTGTTCTCATCGCCCCAAGGCCAGACTCCGCGCGTTCGTGGATCTTGGCAACCGTCGAACGGCCGATCAGACGTATTCGTCCGGTCGATCAGACGTATTCGTCGAGTTCCCGGACCTGATTCAGGCACGCGTCGTCGACTCGCCACGGCACGACGGCCCTCGGCTGGGGGACATCGCCACGGCTGCCGCGCAGCGACTCCGGGATGTCTGAGCAGTCGGTGATGAATTCGGCGATGGACTCCGCGTCAGTTCTTTCCACACCTGAACGGTAAGCCGCTTCCTCGCACCCGAACACCCTTACCAGCTAGTAGTGTTGACCGCTGGTGCCTCCGTTCGCCCGTAAGGGTTACGAGTCGCCGTCGCTGTCCGCAGAGCAGGGGAGAACCACGTGGCCGTCGCCGTCGCCGGAAGCATCGCCACCGACCATCTCATGCACTTTCCAGGTCGCTTCGCCGACCATCTCGTCGAAGAACAACTGCACCGGGTGTCGCTCAGCTTCCTCGTCGACGATCTCGTCGTCCGCCGCGGCGGGATCGGCGCCAACATCGCGTTCGCCATGGGGGTGCTCGGCTGCAAGCCGGTGCTCGTCGGCGCGGTGGGCGACGACTTCGCCGACTACCGGTCCTGGCTCGAGCGGCACGGCGTGGACTGCGCGGGCGTGCGCGTCTCCGAGACCGCGCACACCGCGCGGTTCGTCTGCACCACCGACTCCGACATGTGCCAGATCGCCACGTTCTACGCCGGCGCGATGGCCGAGGCGCGGCTGATCGAGCTGGCGCCGATCGCCGCCAGGGCCGGCGGGCTGGACCTGGTGTTGATCAGCCCGGACGACCCGGAGGGCATGCTGCGGCACGCGCAGGAGTGCCGCCAGCGCGGGTACTCCTTCGCCGTCGACCCGTCGCAGCAGATGGCGCGCATGGACGGCGAGCAGATCCGCGACTTCATCGACGGCGCGGCCTACCTGTTCAGCAACGACTACGAGTGGGAACTGTTGCAGCGCAAGACCGGCTGGTCGGCCGAGGAAGTACTGGGGCGGGTCGGCATGCGGGTCACCACGCTCGGCGCCAAGGGCGTGGAGATCGTCAGCGCGGACGGCGAGTCGCTGCACGTGGGGGCGGTGCCGGAGGTCGTGAAGAAGGAGCCGACCGGCGTCGGCGACGGGTTCCGCGCCGGGTTCCTCGCCGGTGTCACCCAGGGCCTGTCGCTGGAGCGGGCGGCACAGCTCGGCTCGCTGCTCGCGGTGCTCGTGCTGGAGACCGTCGGCACCCAGGAGTGGACGTTCGACCGCACATCGGCGCTGGCCCGGATGGCCGGCGCGTACGGGTCGGACGCGGCGGCGGACATCGCGAAGATCCTGCCGTCCTGACCTGAGGGGCGGCCGGGCGATGATCAGCCGCGCGTTACGGGATCAGCTCGACGGTCGGGTGCTCACCAGCGGCGACGTCGAGTACGACGAGGCGCGCGGCCTGTTCAACGGCGCGATCGACATCCGGCCGTCGATGATCGCCCAGTGCGCGCACGCCAGGGACGTGCGCACCGCGCTCACCTTCGCCCGTGACGGCGGCCTGCCGATCGCGGTGCGCAGCGGCGGGCACGGGGTCACCGGCGCGTGCCTGGTCGAGGACGGCCTGGTGATCGACATGCGGATGCTCGGCGCGGTCACCGTCGACCCGGTCGCGCGCACCGCGACGGTCGGCGGCGGCGCGCTGTGGACGCACGTCGACCGGGCGTGCCAGCCGCACGGGCTGGCCACCACCGGCGGCCGGGCGTCCACCACGGGCGTGGCCGGCCTGACGCTCGGCGGCGGATCCGGTTGGCTGGAGCGCGCGTACGGGCTCACCTCGGACAACCTGCTGTCGGTCGACCTGGTCACCGCGGCCGGCGAGCTGGTCACGGCGAGCACGACCGAGCACCCGGACCTGTTCTGGGCGCTGCACGGGGGCGGCGGCAACTTCGGCATCGCCACGTCGTTCACGTTCCGGCTGCACCCGGTCGAGCGGGTGACCGCCGTGCTGCTGCTGTGGCCGGCCGATCGCGGCAGACAGGCCGCCGGCCGCTTCCGGGACGTGTTCGCCGAGGCACCCGACCACGCCGGCGGCGCGATGTTGTTCCTCACCGGTCCGCCGCGGCAATTCGCGCCGGCCGAACTGGCCGGGCGGCACTGCTTCGGCGCGCTGGTCACCTACCTCGGGCCGGAGGACGAGGCCAGGCGACTGATCGCGCCGCTGCTGGAGCTGGACCCGCCGGGCGGCTTGATCGCCGAGATGCCCTACGCCGACCTGCAGAGTGCGCTGGACGACCCGCCCGGCATGCGCAACCACTGGTCGAGCGACTACCTGGCCGCTCTGCCGGACGCCGCGCTGGACGCGTACCGCGCGAGCGCCGAGCGGATGATCGTGCCGTCCGCGTCGCAGTACCAGTTGGTGCCCTGGGGTGGGGCGGTGGCGCGCGGTGCCGGCACCTCCCCGATGGCCGATCGCGAGGCGGCCTGGGTGGTGCACCAGGTCGGCATGTGGGAGGGCGCCGAGAACGACGAGCGTGGCCGGGAGTGGGTGCGGCAGACTCGGGACGCGATGCGGCCGTGGACGACCGGCGCGACGTACCTCAACTTCATCGGAGACGAGGGCGCCGACCGGGTGCTCGCCGGTTTCGGTCCGGCCAACCACGCGCGGCTGTCCGCGATCAAGGCGGAGTACGACCCGGACAACGTGTTCAACCGCTGGCACAACGTGCCGCCGAAGCAAAGACCCGTACCCGCTTAGACGCGCGCGGTCAGCACCCGAGGCCCGTCGTCGGTGATCGCCACCGAGTGCTCGACGTGGGCGGCGCGGCTGCCGTCGGCGGTGCACAGTGCCCAGCCGTCGGCGGCCGTGTAGTACTCGTCGCGCCCGCCGGCGTGGAACATCGGCTCGATGGCGATCGCCAGGCCGGGGCGCAGCCGCAGGCCCTTGCCCGGCTCACCCTCGTTCGGCACGGCGGGCGCCTCGTGCATGGCGCGGCCGATGCCGTGGCCACCGAAGTCGTCCGGAATCCCGTAGCCGGCCGCGCGCCCGATCACGCCGATCGCGTCGGCCACGTCGCCGAGCGTGTTGCCGGGTACGGACGCCGCGATCGCCGCGTCCAGCGCGCGGGTGGCGGTGTCGATCAGCGCGAGGTCCTCCGGTTTCGGCGTGCCGACGGTGAAGGAGATCGCTGAGTCGCCGTGCCAGCCGTCCAGGTGCGCGCCGCAGTCGATGCTGACCAGGTCGCCGTCGGCGAGCCGGTAGCCGTCCGGGATGCCGTGCACGATCACGTCGTTGACCGAGGAGCAGATCACCGCGGGGAACGGCGTGTCGGCGAATCTCGGCTGATAGTGGAGGAACGACGACTTCGCCCCGGCGTCGGCGATCACCGACGCGGCCACCTCGTCCAGTTCGAGCAGGCTGACACCGACGCCGGCGTGCGCGCGCACGGCGGTCAGGGCGGCGGCGACGATCTGGCCGGCCGCGTGCATGGCGTCGATTTCGGTTGGCGTCTTCAGCTCGATCACGCGGATAACTATACCGGTATTACTATGACGGACATGGTGCGACCGCCGTTGAGTCCGGAAGAGCGCGAGCGCGGGGAGCGGCTCGGCGAACTGCTCCGCGCGGCCAGGCACAGCCGCAGCATGGTGGAGGTCGCCTCGGCCGCCGGCATCTCGGCGGAGACGCTGCGCAAGATCGAACGCGGCCGCGTCCCCACACCGGCGTTCTTCACCGTGGCCGCCGTCGCCAACGCGGTCGGGCTGCCGCTGGACGAGCTCGCCGCCGCCACCGAGCCGGTGGGCAGCGGCAAGCTCACCCGCGTGACTTAGATCTTCACCGGGTACTGCGGCTCCGGCACGTCGACCTTGATCCTGTTCTCCACGAAGATCCCGTGCCAGATCATGAACATCAGCAGCGCCCAGATGCGCCGGCTGTGGTCCAGCGTCTCCGACCGGTGCTCGTCCAGCAGCCGGAGCACCGCGCGCTTGTCGATCAGCTCGTCGGTCTTCGAGTCGTTGACGATGCCGCGCGCCCAGTCGTACATCTCCGCGCGCAGCCACAGCCGCAGCGGCACCGGGAAGCCGAGCTTGCGGCGGTTCAGCACGTGCGCCGGAACGATCTCGGCGAGCGCGCGACGCAGCGCGTGCTTGGTGGTCTCCCGGGTGATCTTCTCCTCGAGCGGGATCTGCGAGGCGATCTTGAACACCTCGGGATCCATGAACGGCACCCGCAGCTCGAGCGAGTTGGCCATGGTGACCCGGTCCGCCTTGACCAGGATGTCCCCGCGCAGCCAGGTGAACAGGTCCACGTGCTGCATCCGGGTCACCGGGTCCCAGTCGGCCGACACGCGGTACGGCCCGGCCGTGATGTCCTGGTGGCCCACGTGCGGGTCGAACGTGCGCAGCACCTCGCGGAGCTGGTCGTCACGGAAGATCCGGGCGTTGCCGTAGTAGCGCTCCTCCAGCGACAGCGCGCCGCGGCGGAGCAGGTCCTTGCCGCGGGTGCCCTCCGGGATCCTGGTGGACACCCGGCCCATCGCCTTGCGCAGCGCGCCGGGCACCTTCTCGAAAGCCTTGAGGGACAACGGTTCCCGGTAGATCGTGTACCCGCCGAACAGCTCGTCGGCGCCCTCGCCGGACAGCACCACCTTCACGTGCTTGCGCGCCTCGCGGGCGATGAACCACAGCGGCACCAGCGCCGGGTCGGCCACCGGATCGTCCAGGTACCAGACGATCAGCGGCATCGCCGCCATCATCTCGTCCGCGGACACCGTGCGGACCACGTGCTTCACGCCGATCGCCGCCGCCGACTCGGCCGCGACGTCCACCTCGGAGTAGCCCTGGCGCTCGAATCCGGTGGTGAAGGTGATCAGGTCCGGGTTGTGCTGCTTGGCCAGCGCCGCGATCGCGGTCGAGTCGATGCCGCCGGACAGGAACGAGCCGACCGTCACGTCCGCGCGCATGTGCTTGGCCACCGAGTCGCGCATGACCTCGGCGATCTCGTGGTGCAGCCGCGCGCTGTCGCCCGGGGTGCTGATCGGCCGTGAGGTGAACTGGGGGGAGAAGTACCGCTCGGTCACGAGCTGCCCGCCCGGCGACACGGTGAACGATGTGCCGGACTCGATGCGGCGGATCTCGCGGTGCAGCGACTCCGGCTCCGGCACGTACTGCAGCACCAGGTAGTGCTGCAGCGCGGTGCGGTCCAGCGACGGGCGCAGGCCCGCGACGTCGGCCAGCTCCAGGATCGACTTCTTCTCGCTGGAGAACACCACGCCGTTCGCGCCGACCGCGTAGTACAGCGGCTTGATGCCGAACGGGTCGCGCGCGCCGAAGATGACCTTGCGCTTGGAATCCCAGATCAGGAACGCGAACATGCCGCGCAGCCGGCCGACGGCGGACGGCCCGAGGTGGTGGTACGCGGCCAGGATCGTCTCGCCGTCACCGTCGGTGGCGAACGCCGCGCCGAACCGGTCGGCCAGCTCCGCGCGCAACTCCAGGTAGTTGTAGATCTCCCCGTTGAAGACCATCGTGTAGCGGTTGGGCTCGTCCGGCGGGCCCCAGGACAGCGGCTGGTGCGAGTGCTCCAGGTCGATCAGCGACAGCCGGTTGAACCCGAAGACGGCCTCACCGCGGTGCTGGGCGCCGTGCTCGTCGGGTCCACGGTGGCGCTGACAGCGCATCGCGTTCTGCACCGCCGCACGGGCGTCGGCGGCATCGGATTCGTTCTGGCATATCAGGCCAAGCAGACCGCACACGCTTTTCGCGCACCTCTCGATTTGGGATGTACCACGAGACACCAAGTATGCCGGCTCACGGAGGGTGGCCCCGGCGGGGACTCGCGATCACCCCGTGCCGGTGTGGCGTGCGTCGCTGAGCTAGGCTCCGCCATGACTTCGGGGTGCCGGTCACCGGTGCCGCGAATGCGTCTGGAGAACGGCGGAGTGAGGAGTCACGCAGTGGGCACAGTCCCCCGGGCAGTGAAGGTGCTCGGCCTGGTAGCGCTGGTGGCCGTCGCGGCAAGCGGCTGCTCCGCCGACGAGGTGCTCCGGTTCGGCTGGCCGGACGGTGTCACCCCACAGGCCGACGAGATGCGTCAGTTGTGGACTTGGGCGACCGTCGCGGCGCTCGTGGTCGGCGTGATCACCTGGGCGCTGATCCTGTGGCCGGTGGCGTTCCACCGCAAGAAGGGCGACACGCTCCCGAAGCAGTTCCAGTACAACCACTTCCTGGAGTTCATCTACACCGGCCTCCCGGTGATCATCGTGGTGGTGCTGTTCTACTTCACCGCCACCACGGAGAACTCGGTGCTGGCCGAGGAGAAGGACCCGGACGTGACCGTGGACGTGGTGGCCTTCCAGTGGAACTGGGAGTTCGACCACAAGTCCTACAAGGACGCCGGTGGCACGCTGCGTGAGCCGAAGGACCCCGAGGGCGGGCCGCTCGTGCGCACCGTCGGCAACTCGCGCGAGATCCCGCTGCTGGTGCTGCCGACCAGCCGCACGATCCACTACAACCTGCGCGCCGTCGACGTGATCCACTCGTTCTTCGTGCCGGAGTTCAACTTCAAGCGGGACGTGTTCCCGCACCCGGAGAAGAACAACCAGGACAACACGTTCCAGAACCGGATCGACCAAGAGGGCTCGTTCGTCGGCCGCTGTGCCGAACTGTGCGGCACGTACCACTCGGGCATGAACTTCGAGGTCCGCGCGCTCAGCCCGGACAAGTTCGACCGATTCATGACGCTGCGGCAGCAGGTCAACCCGAAGACCAACGCGCTGTACACCACGGCGCAGGCGCTCGAGGAGATGAAGTGCGGCCAGCTGTGCTCGCCGACGGCGGTGACCACGGTGCCGTTCAACACCGACCGCACCGCACGGGTGCCGTCGGGCTGATCAGGCACGTGCACGTCGGGACAGTGGTACAAGCACGGGTGAGAGTGAGGACACCATGAAGGTCGAAGCCAGGATCTTCGAGCTGTGCACGGTCTTCTTCTTCATCGCCGCGATCGGCTACGGGATCTGGGCGAAGGAGCCGGTCGGCATCGTCGGGCTCACCCTCACCGGCGGGCTCACGCTGATCATCGGCACGTACTTCCGGTTCGTCGCCCGCCGCATCGAGGAGCGGCCGGAGGACAACACGGAGGCCGAGGTCAGTGACGGCGCCGGCGAGCTGGGCTTTTTCAGCCCCGGCAGCTACTGGCCGGTCGGCCTGGCCGCGTCGGCCGCGCTGTGCGGTGTCGCGCTGGCGTTCTGGCAGGTGTGGCTGATCATCATCGCGGTCGGCCTGATCCTGCTCGCGATCGGCGGCCTGGTTTTCGAGTACCACACCGGCCCGGCGCACGACTGAGGCGCGAGTCCCGCGCCCTGCACCGGCGAGTTCCGCGCCCTGCACCCATGGCTGACACTGTGGGTGCGGTTCCGGTCGCGCTGTGAGGTTGGGCGCTCTACCGTGCAAGGGTGCGCAAAATCGCTCTCGCCGTGGTCGGTGTGGCGCTCGCCGTCCTGGGGCTCGTTGTCGGTGTAGCGCCGGGCGCGGCGGAATCCGCCGCGGTGGTGAGCGTTCCCGAGCCGGACGACGATCCGTTCTTCCGGCCTGCTCCCGGGTACGAGTCCGCGCCTCCTGGCACGGTGTTGAAGAAGCGCCAGGTCAGCGTGCCGATGCCGGTGACGGCGTACCAGTTCCAGGTGCGCACCAACGACGCGAAGGACAACCCGGCGACCGTGGTGTCCACGTTGCTGGTGCCGCCGACGCCGTACCCGCTGGGCAAGCGGCCGCTGTTGTCCTACCAGCCGGCCATCGACAGCCTCGGTGATCAGTGCAATCCGTCGTACACGTTGCGCACGGGCACCGAGAAGGAGGCCGTGCTGCTCGGCATGGGCCTGGCCAAGGGCTGGGCCGTCGTGGTGACCGACTACCAGGGCCCGCGCGACGCGTTCGCGGCCGGTCGCATGGAAGGGCACGGCGTGCTGGACGGCGTGCGTGGTGCGCTCGCCCTGCCGGAGGCGGGACTCGCCGGCTCACCGGTCGGGCTGTGGGGCTACTCCGGCGGTGCGCTCGCGTCCGGATGGGCCGCCGAGCTGCAGCCGTCCTACGCCCCCGAGTTGCAGATCAAGGGCGTGGCGGCCGGTGGCACGCCGGCCGATCCGGAGGCGGCGGTCCGAACCATCGAAGGTGGGATCGGCGCCGGGCTGGCCGTGGGCGCGATCATGGGCGTGATGCGCGAGTACCCCGAGCTCGAGCAGCTCATGAACGACGCGGGCCGCGAGCTGCGCGACGAGGTGGCCGACCTGTGTGTCACCGACCTGACCGTCCGCTACCCGTTCCGCAAGATCGCGGAGTTCACCACGTCGCCGGACCCGCTGAACGAGCCGGTCGCCAAGCAGGTGCTGGCGCTGAACACGATGGGCTCGAAGGCGCCGACCGCACCCGTGTACCTGTACCACTCGCTGTTCGACGAGCTGGTGCCGCACAAGTCGGCGGTCACCGTGTCCAAGCAGTGGTGCGCCCAGGGCACCAAG
Organism: Herbihabitans rhizosphaerae; assembly: GCF_004216555.1. Taxonomy (GTDB): domain Bacteria; phylum Actinomycetota; class Actinomycetes; order Mycobacteriales; family Pseudonocardiaceae; genus Herbihabitans; species Herbihabitans rhizosphaerae. The sequence continues at coordinate 86,826 of NZ_SGWQ01000004.1, forward strand.
GTCAAGCTCTACACCGACATTCTGAGCGAGCACGCGATTCTCGCGGTGACCGGCGCACCCGCCGCCGTCGCCTACCTGGACGCGCGTTTCCTCGGCCGGCCGGCGCCGTCCACGTGTAGCTGAAGATCCGCTGAGCGTCCTCGCCGAGAAGCCGCGGCGCGCCCCGGGCGGGTGAACAATCAGGGCGTGGCGACGCTTGACGACCCCGCCGCCGTGCGGCGGCTGATCGACCGGCTCGGGTTCGGCCCGAGGCCGGGCGAGCTGGCGACCGGTGTGCGCGCCGGGTACGCGGCGACCGCGCGGCGCTTGCTCGCGCCGGCCGCCGACCCCGGCGCGACCGCGACCCCGCTGCCCGACCTCGGCCCGGAACCGGACTACGCGAACAAGGACAAGGAAGCCCGGCAGCGGGCCCGCGAGGTCCTGCGCGACCAGCGGACCACCGCCTTCTTCTGGTGGCTGGACCGGATGTCCGCGGCCGACGTGCCGCTGACCGAGCGGCTGACCTGGTTCTGGCACGGGCACTTCGCGACCAGCGCGCAGAAGGTCAACAGCGCTCGGCTGATGCTGGCGCAGAACGAGACGATGCGCCGGCTCGGCACCGGCGACTTCCGTGCGCTGTGCGAGGCGCTGATCGTCGACCCGGCGATGATCATCTGGCTGGACGGGCAGCGCAACAAGATCGGCAAGCCGAACGAGAACCTGGCCCGTGAGTTCATGGAGCTGTTCACCCTCGGCATCGGCAACTACTCCGAGAAGGACGTGCAGGAGGCCGCCCGCGCGCTGACCGGATGGCAGGTCGATCGCCGCGCCGGCACCGTCGACGTGCGGCCCAAGCAGCACGACGCGCGGGACAAGACCGTGCTCGGCAGCACCGCCAACCTGGACGCCGTCGGGCTCGCCCGGCTGCTGGCCGACCAGCCGCGCGCGCCCCGGTTCGTGGCCGAGCGGCTGTGGTTCCGGCTGGTGAGCGGCACACCGCCGGCGCGCGATGTGGTGGACCGGCTGACCGCCGCGTACGGCCCCAACCGCGACGTGCGCGCGATGGTCGACGCGATCACCCGCGAGCCCGCGTTCCGGGACAGCGCGAACACCCTGGTCAAGGAGCCGGTGCTGTGGGCGGTCGGGCTGATGCGGGCGCTGCGCGTGCGGCCGTCCGCGTTGCCGCCGCAGGAGAAGGCGCAGCTGAACAACTATCTCAAGGCGATGGGCCAGCAGCCGTTCCTGCCGCCGACGGTGGGCGGCTGGCCGGACGGCGCCGCGTGGCTGTCCACCTCGGCCGGCCTGGCCAGGATGAACCTCGCGCGGCTGATCGCGCGCCGGGGCGACCTCGGCCCGCTGACCGGCGCGCGGGACAAGCCGACGGCGCTGCGCGAGCTGCTCGGCGTGGACGCCTGGAGCCAGCGCACGTCCTCGGCACTCGGCAAGGTCGCCGGCAGCGTGCCCGACCTGGTCGCCGTGGCGGCCTGCGCGCCCGAGTACGTGGTCAGCGGATAGGGGAGTGGATCTCGTGGACAAGCTGACTCGCAGGCGGTTCCTCACCATGTCGGGGGTGACCGCGGCCGGCGCGCTCGCCGTGGGCGCGACCCAGGTGAACTGGGACGACCTGCTCACCGCCGCCGAGCGTGACCCGCTGCCGCCGGACGCCGGCGTGCTCGTCGTGGTCACGCTGTACGGCGGCAACGACGGGCTGAACACCGTCGTCCCGGCGGGCGATCGCGCCTACCAGGACGCGCGCCCGGCTCTCGCGTACAAGCCGAACGAGGTGCTCGATCTCGGTGAGGGGCTGGGGCTGAACCCGGGCATGAAGGGCCTCAAGAGCCTGTGGGACGAGCGGAGGCTGGCCGTCGTGCGCGGTGTGGGCTATCCGAAGCCGGACCGCAGCCACTTCCGCTCGATGGCGATCTGGCAGACCGCCTCGCCGCAGACGCAGAGCCGCACCGGGTGGGTCGGCCGCTGGCTGGACACCACCGGCGACGATCCGCTGCGCGCGGTGTCCGTCGAGCCGGTGCTCCCGCCGTTGCTTGCGGGGGAGAAGACGGCCGGCGCGTGCCTGCCGGCCAGCGGGCTGAACCTGCCGAAAGGCCAGCTCGGTGCGGCGTTCCGGGCGCTCGGCACGCCGTCGCCCGGCGAGGGTGCCGAGCAGGCGCTGGCCGCGAAGTCGGTGACCGATCTGCATCGTGCGGCCGAGGTGCTCGGCGCGGCGCTGCGGGAGAGCAAGGAGCAGGAGGACCACGACTTCGACGAGGAGCGCAACAAGGGTGCCTCGGCCGGCGGGGGCGGTGGGCTCGCCGGGCAGTTGGACCTGATCGCCGGCCTGGTCGAGGTGGGCGTGCCGACCCGGGTGTACTCCACGTCGCTCGGCGGGTTCGACACGCACGCCGACGAGCGCGGCACCCAGCAGCGGCTGCTCACCGAGCTGGACGTGGCGCTGTCCGGGTTCGCCCGGCGGCTGGCGACGACCGATCGCGGCCGGCAGGTCGTGGTGCTGGTGTACTCCGAGTTCGGGCGCAGGGTGCGGGCCAACGGTAGCCAGGGCACCGACCACGGCACGGCCGGCCCGCTGTTCGTGCTGGGCGACCAGGTGCGCGGCGGGTTCCACGGCGAGCAGCCCAGCCTGACCGACCTGGACGACGGTGATCTCAAGGCGACCGTGGACTTCCGCGACGTGTACGGATCGATGCTGGAACGGGTGCTCGGCGCGGACGCCGGACGGGTGATCGGCGATCACCGCGGCCGGCTGGACGCGGTGATCACCTAGGCACCGGATCCCTTGGGGTGCAAGACTTTCCACTACGGTGAGTTCATGTTCGTGAAAGTCTGCGGTCTGACCACCGAGGAGCAGATCGACTGGGCCGTCGATCTCGGCTATTCCGCCATCGGCGTCGTCGGCACTCCGCGTAGTAAACGCCATTGCGAGCACTCGAGAGCACGTGTGCTCGCCGACTACGCGCGTGGCCGGATCACGACCTTCGTCGTGGCGCTCGACATGGCCGAGGTGACCGATCTGGTCGAACACTTCGATGTCGTGCAGCTCTACCAATGGGTCGAGCTGCCTAATCTGGCCTTTTGTTCGTCGAGTGAGCCCAGCCCCGGTCAAGAATACGAATACTTCTTCTACGATGCGAGCGCCGGCTCGGGAAACTATTCCGCATTTCCGGATTGGGTTCGCGAATTGCCTGGTCAGGTGGTGCTGGCTGGTGGTCTGAACGCGGAGAACGTGGCAGGCGTGATCGCCGACCATCGCCCCTTCGGAGTGGACGTGTCGAGTTCCGTGGAGTCGGCTCCGGGCGTCAAGAGCTACGAATCGATGAAGCGGTTCAAACAGGCGGTCAGGGCTGCGGATTAGCTGGCGAGACTGGTGGAGCGAGCCGCCCAGCGGGCCAGGAGTTCGGCGCCGGCGCCGGAGTCGACGGCCTCGCTCACTTGCTGGTGACCCGCGCGCAGATCGGCCGCGAGGTCGCCGGTCAGTCCCCGGTGGGTGGCCACCGCGGCCGCCGCGTTGAGCAGCACCGCGTCGCGCACCGGCCCGCGCTCGCCGGCCAGCAGGGCGCGCACCACCTCGGCGTTCACCGCGGCGTCGCCCCCGGCCAGCGCGTCCGGCGTCACCAGCGGGATGTCCACCATGGCCGGATCGATGCTGTCCAGGCGCACCGTCCCGCCGGAGACCGCCCACACCGTGGTGGTGGTCGTGGTGGTGATCTCGTCCAGTCCGTCGTCGCCGCGCACCACCAGCACGCTGCCGCCGCGCTTGGCGAACACCTCCGCCACCACCGGCGCGACCCGCTCGTTGGCGCACCCGACCAGGCCGGCGTTCGGCTGCGCCGGGTTGGTCAGCGGCCCGAGCACGTTGAACGCCGTGGGGATGCCGATCTCGCGGCGGGTCGGGCCGGCGTGCCGCAGCGCCGGGTGGAACGCGGGCGCGAAGCAGAACCCGATACCCAGCTCGTCGACGCAGGCGCGCACCGCCTCCGGCGTCAGCTCGATCGCGACGCCCAGCTCCTCGAGCACATCCGCGGTGCCGCACTGGGACGACGCCGCCCGGTTGCCGTGCTTGACCACCGGCACTCCGGCCGCGGCGGTCACCAGCGCGCTCATCGTGGAGATGTTGACCGTGCCGGCCTGGTCGCCGCCGGTGCCGACGATGTCCACCGCGCGGATGTCCACGTGCACCCGCCGCGCGTGCGACAGCATCGCCTCCGCGAGGCCGGCGATCTCCTCCGGCGTCTCGCCCTTGGCGCGCAGCGCGACCATGAACGCGGCGATCTGCGCGGACGACGCGCTGCCGGACATGATCTGGTCCATCGCCCAGGTGGTGTCCGAGGCTGACAGGTCGGTGGCGGCGACGAGCTGGTTCAGCAGTGCGGGCCAGGTTCTGGCGTCGGCCATGGCGCTACCCGCGGACGACGGGCAGGCGGTGCGTGCGCAGCACGTCCGCCACCGTCTCGGCGGCGGTCAGCGGGTCGAGCGGGTGCACGAGCACCGCGTCGGCCTGGGACCAGGTGGCCAGCCAGCGGTCGTCCTTGCGCCGCACGGCGACCACGATCGGGGGGCATTCGTCGATCTCGTGCCGCAGCTGCCGGGCCAGGCCGATGCCGCCGGTGGGCTGCGCCTCGCCGTCCAGGATGGCCAGGTCGATCTCGCCGGAGTCGGCCTCCATCAGCACCTCGGCGACCGTCCCGGCCTCGACATAGGTCACACGTCCGATGTCCGCGGCCGGACGGCGCCCGACAGCTGTGATGATCGTCTCGCGAACCTGCGGCCGGTGACTGAACACCAGGATCTTCAGCGGCGAGGTGGTCATCGCGTGGTCCTCTTCCGGGTCGGCGGGCGGCCTGAGGTGGCGATCGTATCCGCACGCCAGGGCGAGGTTTCGAGTAGCCCACCGGTGTGATCGACCAAACGACGACCCGAGGTGGGACTCGCCGGAGACCCGGAGGCGCAATCTCAGGTTGGCCAAGCCATAATGCGTCGCGTGACGACAGCAGCGCCTTCCATCAGCCAGCGTGTGCACTCGCTGAACCGGCCGAACATGGTCAGCGTCGGCACCATCGTCTGGCTGTCAAGCGAGCTGATGTTCTTCGCCGGCCTGTTCGCCATGTTCTTCACGGTGAAGGCGCAGAACGTCGGACCTTGGCCGCCGAACCCGCCCGGGTGGCACGAGGCGGAGCCCTTCCATCTGAATCTGCCGTGGGCGCTCCCGTTCACGCTGGTACTGGTGGCCTCCTCGATCACCTGCCAGATCGGCGTGTTCTGCGCGGAGCGCGGCGACGTCTTCGGTCTGCGGCGCTGGTACACGATCACGCTCGTCATGGGCGCGATCTTCCTGTTCGGCCAGGTGTACGAGTACGTCCAGCTCGTCGGCGAGGGCGTGACGATCCCGGCCAACGGCTACGGCACGGTCTTCTACCTGACCACCGGCTTCCACGGGTTGCACGTGCTCGGCGGGCTCGTCGCGTTCGTGTACCTGATCATTCGCACCAAGCTGAGCAAGTTCACGCCGGCCCAGGCCACCTCGGCGATCGTCGTGTCGTACTACTGGCACTTCGTCGACATCGTGTGGATCGGCCTGTTCGCCGTGATCTACCTCGTTCCTTGAGCCAGCCGAACCGACGCCGAACCACCACGAGGGTTAGATGATCAAGAAACTACGGAGCCGCCCGAAGCTACGCAGGCGCGTGGCCTTGGCGCTGGCCATCGGTATCGGGCTGTTGTCGGTCGGCACGTTGTACAGCGTGTTGGTCCCCGAGCCGCAGACCGCGCAGGCCCAGACGGACCCGGCGGTGTTGCGCAAGGGCGAGCAGATCTACAACAACACCTGCATCAGCTGCCACGGCTCCAACCTGCAGGGCGAGTCCGGCCGCGGTCCGAGCCTGGTCGGCATCGGCGAGGCGGCCGTGTTCTTCCAGGTCTCGACCGGCCGGATGCCGATGATGTCGCAGAGCCCGCAGGCGGAGAGCAAGCCGCCGGTGCTCAAGCCGGACGAGATCGACGCGCTCGCCGCGTTCGTGCAGTCCAAGGGCGGCGGCGTGGTCATGCCGCACGAGCGGGGCGCGCAGCTGCTCGGCTCGAACTCGGCGCGCGGCGGTGAGCTGTTCCGGCTCAACTGCGCGTCCTGCCACAACTTCACCGGCCGGGGCGGCGCGCTGTCGTCCGGAAAGTTCGCTCCCGCGCTGGACGGCGCGACGGCCGAGGAGATCTACGCGGCCATGCTGACCGGGCCGCAGAACATGCCCAAGTTCTCCGACCGGCAGCTCAGCCCGGAGGAGAAGAAGGACATCATCGCCTACGTCAAGTCGGTCACCGACGGGAACAACAACCCCGGCGGTAGTCCGATCGGCGGGCTCGGGCCACAGTCCGAGGGCTTTATCGCGTTCATCGTGGGCCTCGCCGCGCTGCTCGGCGTGACCCTGTGGATTGGAAGTAAGGCATGAGCGCCGACGGGAAGGACAAGCCGGAGCTGCCCACCGAGGCCGAGCTCGCGGAGATGGACCGGGACGAGCTGGCCACGCTCGGGATGAAGCTCGACGGCGTCGAGCTCGTCGAGTACCCGGACCCGTGGCCGGTCAAGGGCACCCGCGCGGAGAAGCGGGCCGAGCGGGCGGTCGCACTCTGGTTCGCGATCGCGGCGCTGTCCGGGCTCGCGTTCCTGGTGGCGTTCCTGTGGTGGCCGTGGAAGTACGTGGCGCCCAACGAGAGCGGCTACTTCGCGTACTCGCTGTACACGCCGGTGCTCGGGTTCACCCTTGGCCTGTCGATCGTCGCGGTCGGCGTCGGCGTGATGATGTACACGAAGAAGTTCGTCCCGCACGAGGTCGCGGTCCAGGAGCGGCACGACGGCGGATCGTCTGAGCTGGACAAGAAGACGATCGTCGCGCAGCTTTCCCACTCCGGTACCAACAGCACGATCGCCCGCCGCTCGATGATCAAGCGGGCGGCCGGCGCCGGTGTCGGCGTGGTCGGCCTCGCCGCCACCGTGTTCCCGATCGCCGGCCTGGTGCGCAACCCGCACGCCAAGGCCGACGGTAAGGACGGCGTGTGGCACACCGGCTGGAAGTCGGAGAACGGCGAGCGGGTGTTCCTGCGTCGCAACACCGGCAACCCGCACGACGTGGTGCTGGTCAAGCCGGGGGATCTGGACGCGGGCTCGATGGAGACGGTGTTCCCGTTCCGCAAGTCCGAGGAGCACGACCAGCACGCGCTGTCGCAGGCGCTCAAGCGCGGCGACAACCCGGTGATGCTGATCCGCCTGCGGACCGAGGACGCCCGCAAGGTGGTCAAGCACGAGGGCCAGGAAGACTTCAACTACGGCGACTTCTACGCCTACACGAAGATCTGCAGCCACCTCGGCTGTCCGACCTCGCTGTACGAGCAGCGCACGAACCGGATCCTCTGCCCGTGCCACCAGTCGCAGTTCGACGCTCTGGAGTACGCCAAGCCGATCTTCGGACCGGCCACCCGCAAGCTGGCCCAGCTGCCGATCGCGGTGGACGAGGAGACTGGCTACTTCTACGCCAGAAGTGATTTCATTGAAGCGGTGGGGCCGGCCTTCTGGGAGCGGAAGTCATGAGTGGATTGACAAGGCCCACGAAGCAGACCAACGCGGCGCAGCGAGCCGCGGGGGCGGCCGCCACCTGGGCCGACGACCGGTATCACATGGCCTCCGGCCTGCGCCGGGCCATGAACAAGGTGTTCCCGTCGCACTGGTCGTTCCTGCTCGGCGAGATCGCCCTCTACAGCTTCATCGTGCTGCTGCTGTCCGGCACGTACCTCGCGCTGTTCTTCGACCCCTCGATGCAGGAGGTCGTCTACGACGGCTCGTTCGTGAACCTGCGCGGTCTGGAGATGTCGCGGGCTTACGAGTCGACGCTGCAGATCTCCTTCGACGTGCGCGGCGGCCTGTTCGCCCGCCAGGTGCACCACTGGTCGGCGCTGCTGTTCATGGGCGCGATCGTGCTGCACATGTTCCGCGTGTTCTTCACCGGCGCGTTCCGCCGGCCGCGCGAGGTCAACTGGGTGATCGGCATCCTGTTGTTCCTGCTCGGCTGCACCGAGGGCCTGTTCGGCTACTCGCTGCCGGACGACCTGCTCTCCGGCGCCGGCATGCGGATCACCTCGGGCCTGCTGTTGTCGGTCCCGGTGCTCGGCACGTGGACACACTGGATCCTGTTCGGCGGGGAATTCCCGGGCACCGAGCTGATTCCACGCATCTACACGCTGCACATCCTGCTGATCCCGGGAATCATGCTGGCGCTGATCGCGGTGCACGTGGGCCTGGTCTGGTACCAGAAGCACACGCAGTTCCCCGGCGTGCGGCAGAAGGAGACCAACGTCGTCGGCGTGCGGATCATGCCGGTGTTCGCGCTCAAGGCCGGCGCGTTCACCGCGATCGTGATCGGCGTGACCGCGATCCTCGGCGGGTTGTTCCAGATCAACCCGATCTGGAACTTCGGACCGTTCAGCGCGGCGAACGTATCGGCGGGCACCGTGCCCGACTGGTATATGGGCTGGACGGACGGCCTGCTGCGATTGTGGCCGGCGTGGGAGGTCTATCTCGGGGACTACATGATCCCGGCGCCGTTCTTCCCGTTCATGGCCGGTCTACCACTGCTGACCGGAATCGCCGCGGCCTATCCGTGGATCGAACGCAGGATGAACCGCGACTACGCGCACCACAACCTGCTGCAGCGGCCGCGCGACGTTCCGGTGCGCACCTCGCTCGGCGCCATGGCGATCACCTACTTCATGGTGTCGCTGTTGTCCGCCGCGAACGACGTGCTCGCCGACAAGTTCCACATCTCGCTGAACGCGACGACGTGGATGGGTCGCATCGGCATCCTGCTGCTGCCGCCGCTGGCGTACTTCATCACCTACCGGTTGTGCCTCGGCCTGCAGCGGGCCGACCGCGAGGTGCTGGAGCACGGTGTGGAGACCGGCATCATCAAGCGGCTGCCGCACGGCGAGTTCATCGAGTTGCACCAGCCGCTCGGTCCGGTGGACGACCACGGGCACCCGATTCCGCTGGAGTACCAGGGCACTCCGGTGCCCAAGCGGATGAACCAGCTCGGCGCGGCCGGTCACCCGGTGGTCGGCACGCTGATGCGGCCGGACCCGGTGGAGGAGACCACCGCGCTGGAGAAGGCGCGCTCCGAGCAGAACGGCTCCGAGAACGGTTCGGAGAACGGCAAGCACTAAGGCTGCACGACGAAGGCCGGTCACCACACGGTGGCCGGCCTTCGTGCTGTCTGAGGGTGGAACTCGCGGGTTACTCCTGCGCGCCGAGGGAGAAGGCGGCGTCGGTGTCGGCGCTGGAGTAGGAGCGGAACGCGATGTGCGTGTCGGTGTCCAGCACGCCGTCCACGCGGCTGATCTTGCCGGGGATGAGTGCGGCCAGGTCCTCGTGCTCGGCGACCTTGACCATCGTGATCAGGTCCACGTCGCCCGCGCACGAGTACACCTCGACCACCCCGTCGATGTCCGCGATGGCCTGTGCCGTCTCGGGAATGCTCTCCGCCGCCGCACGGATCAGCACGAACGCCGTGATCACGTTGTCCTCCAAGGAATTCGGGTACGCCCAGCCTAACGGGGCGGTGTCGGCTGCCATCATCGGTGCATGCCTGACGCCGACCGTGAGTCGAGGTGCCGCCGCTGCGGTCAGCCTGTCCGGATCTACCGGGACAGCTACGAGGTCTTCGAGCGGATGCACTACGTGTGCTTCCACTACGAGTTCGAGCACGACGTGTCCAATCCGGACGCGGATCCGGACGAGGATTGCGGTGACCCTGGGTGTCCGTCGGCGCCGGCGGCCCGGCAGAAGGATCGAATGGCCGCGGCGGTGCGGCAGTTGATCGAGGAGTGGGCGGACGGCCCACCCGCGAACTGGGACAACCATTCGCTGCCGGACTATCTGGGGGCGCTCGCCGGATGGCTGGACGACTGCGAGGGCTACTACGCCGGTCGCGGTGTTCCGATTCCGTGGAACGGGTGGGAGGTCATGCGGGCGGCGTTCCGTGCGGCGACGGTGTACGAGTAGCCGCTCGCGCCGCCCAGTCGCGCCAATTCGCGGCCGAGGCGGCCGGCTCGGACCACGGCTCGGCGCACCGCACCATCCGGGTGCCCGGCGTGGACAGCCACCGCAGCAGCAGGCCCGCCTCCTCGGCCGGCGCGCCGTAGAGCGGCCCCGGCCCGGGCAGCACGGTCTCCGCGGAGGCCACCAGCAGGTCCACCACCGGCATCGGCGCCACGCCGTGCGCCGCGTTGCCCGCCGACGCGAGCCGCCCGTGCCGCACCACCGCGAAGTCCCAGCCGCCCCGCTGGTCGGCCCGCGCGGCGACCAGCTCCGGAATGCGCGCCAGCGCGGTCAGCCGCTGCGTGCGGTCCAGCGCGCGGATCAGCGCGGCGAGCCGGTCACGAGCGTCGCGTGCCTGCTCGAAGCGCTCGGCCTCGGCCAGCGTGGCGAGCCGCTTCTCCAAGCGCCGCAACGGATCCTGCCGTGCGCCCGCGATCAGCTCGGTGAGCGTGGCGACGTTCGGCGCGTACTCCTCGACGACCTGGTGGCCGGCGCACGGCGCGGCGCACCGGCCCAGCTCGTAGAGCGCGCACGGGCCGGCCGACGCGCCCCGCGCCGGGATCCGCTGCGTGCACGGCCGCACTCCGGTGGCGTCCTGCAGCGCGGCCACCACGGCGTCCGCGGTCCGCCGGGAGCGCATCGGCCCGAGCGCGCCGTCGCGGGGCGTGCGCACCACCGACAGCCGAGGGAACGCCTCCTCGGTGAGCGCCACCCACCAGCCGTGCTTCGGGTTGCGCGAGCGCCGGTTGTACGTGGGCCGGTGTGCGGCCAGCAGCCGCAGCTCGCGCACCTGGGCCTCCAGCGCGTGCGAGCACTCCACGACGTCCACGGTGGTGGCCAGCGTCACCATCTCGCGCAGCCGCCGGCGCGTCTCGCTCGCGGTGAAGTACTGCCGCACCCGCCGTTTCAGGTTGGACGCCGTGCCGACGTAGAGCACCTCGCGGTTGGGCCCGAGGAAGGAGTACACCCCGGGCGTGTCCGGCAGACCGGACGCGAGGTGCCGCTTGCGCCGCTGCGTCGGGGTCACGTCCGGGATGTAGTCGAGCAGCTCCTCCAGCGACTGCACGCCGACCGAACCGACCCGCTCCAGCAGCGCGTGCAGCACGTCGACGGTGGCCCGCGCGTCCATCAGCGCGCGGTGGTTCGGTGTGGTGGACGCGCGGAACAGCGTCGCCAGCGCGGACAGCCGGCAGCTCGGCGCCTCGTCGCGGGACAGCACCCGGCGCGCCAGCTTCACCGTGCACACCACGGCCGGCTTGGGCCACGGGTAGCCGTGCCGCCCGCACGCCGTGCGCAGGAACCCGATGTCGAACCCGGCGTTGTGCGCGACCAGCGTGGCACCCGAGGCGAACTCCAGGAACGCGGGCAACACCTCGTCGAACGGGGGAGCGGTGTGCACCATCGCCTGGGTGATCCCGGTGAGCGTGACGATCTCCGGCGGGATCGGCCCGCCGGGGTTGACCAGCGTGGCGAACTCGCCGATCACCTCGCCGCCGCACACCTTGACCGCGCCGATCTCGGTGATCGCGTCGGTCGCCGCGCTGCCGCCGGTGGTCTCCAGGTCGAACACGACGAATGTGGTGGACCGCAGCGGGGTGCCCAGCTCGTCGAAGGTCAACTGCTCCCGTGTGGTCACCGCGGTCATGGCCGCAACGTAACGCCGTGCACCGACAACGCCGGGTATTCCACGCGTGCCCTGGACGCCGCTCGACTAGCCTTGACCGATGACATCGCCCCAACCGGTGGAGGAGACGATGTCCACACCGGAGGACGAGCGGTCCACTGTGGACGTACCAGAGTCCACAGTGGACTGGAGCGCGCTGCCGGACGTGGTGCGCACGCGGCTCGCGGAGATCGGCGCGGACGCGCTCGGTGGGCTGCCCGCGGTGGACATCCCGGCCAAACTCCGTGCGGTGGCCCGGTTCGCGCCGGCCAAGCGGGCCAAGCTCGGCGCGGCGCCGATCGTGGCGGAGCTGGCCTCGCCGGCCTTCCGCAGCGCGGTGCTGGAGTGGTGTCGCGAGAACCGACCGTCCAGTGTGGACATGCCGCCGGCCGATCCGGCGAAGGCGGCCGCCGCCGCGGTGCTGCGGTCCGACGATCTCGCGCCGGTCTACCTGGAGCTGGTGGCCCGGCGGGCGGGTGACGCGGGAGCGCGTGCCGAGCGGGACGCGGCGCTGGCCAGGGCGCAGCGCATGGCGGCCGATCTGGCGAAGGTGCGCGCCGAGCTGGAAGAGGTGCGCGGCGCGACGGCGGCCGTGCGCGGCGAGAGCGACGCCGAGTTGGACAAGCTGCGCAAGCGACTGCGCGAGCAGGGCGTGCGGCTGCGCGAGGCGCGGGACGCGGCGGCGGCGGCCGAGGAGGCGGCGGGCAAGGCGCGCGCCGAGGCGACCGCCGAGCTGGCCGAGCTGGTCGCCCAGCGCGACCGGGAGGCTGACCGCGCGGCGACCGAGCGGGCCCGGGCGGCGCGGGCCGTCGCCGACGCGGAGATCGCTCGCCAGTCCGCCCGCGAGGCGCGGCAGGCCGACGAGGTCCGGCTGGCGCTGCTGATCGACACGATCGACGGTGCGGTCACCGGGCTGCGGCGCGAGCTGTCGCTCGGTGGCGGTGGGCCGAGGCCGGCCGACCTGGTGCGCGGCGCGTCGGCGGGTCACGGCATGGTCGGCAGGGTGGAGGACCCGGCCGCGCTGGACCGCGTGCTGGCGCTGCCGTCGGTGCACCTGGTCGTGGACGGCTACAACGTCACCAAGACCGGCTATCCGGAGCTGTCCCTGGCCGACCAGCGCGACCGGCTCGTGCGGCAGTTGTCCGCGCTGGCCGCGCGCACGTCGGCCGAGGTCACCGTGGTGTTCGACGGCGCGGGTGTGGTGGCCGTGCCGACCGCCGCGCCGCGCGGGGTGCGCGTGCTGTTCAGCGATCCCGGAGTGCTCGCCGACGACGTGATCCGCGCGCTGGTGGCGGCCGAGCCGGAGGGGCGCCCGGTGGTCGTGGTGACCTCGGACCGCGCGGTGGCCGACTCGGTGCGCCGGCGCGGCGCGCACCCGGTGCCCTCCGCCGTGCTGATCGCCCGCTTCGGCCGGGTGTGACTCGGTGCGCACGCTCTACGTCGTGACGCACCCGGAGGCCACGCACCACGTCGACGGGCTGGTCGGCGGCTGGTACGACTCCGAGCTGACCCCGGCCGGCACGCGTGCGGCGGCCGCGATCGCCGCGTCGTTGCGGGCGCGGATCCCCGAGGACGCCGAGGTCGAGCTGTTCTCCTCGGACCTGCGCCGCACCGCGCGGACGGCCGGCGTGGTGGGTGATCTGCTCGGTGTGGCGCCGGTGTTCGACGAGCGGCTGCGCGAGAAGTCCTACGGCGAGGCGGAGGGCAAGCCCCAGGAATGGCTGGCCGAGCGGTTCGTGCCGCCGCCGGTGGCCGGCGAGCGCATGCGGCACGACGAGGGAGTGCCGCACGCGGAGACCAAGGACGCGTTCGCGCGGCGGGTCTACGCGGTGATGGCGGCGATCGAGGAGCGCCGGTGCGAGCACCAGGTCGTGGTGACACACGGCGGCGCGCTCACCTTCGTGGTGGCGGCCTGGATCCGAATGCCCGTCGAGTCGGCGGGCCACGTCGAGTTCCGCGCCGGCGGGCCGGGCAGTGTCGTGGTGCTGCACGAGGACGACCGCTTCCACAACCGCCGCGTCCACCTCGACGCGTTCGTGCCACACATCAATGCCTGACCTCTCAGACCGAGCCGTCCGATCCACCACCGCCGTCGGAGTCGCCGCCACCGTCCGATCCGTCACCGCCGGAGAACCACCCGCCGGTGTCGGTCTGCGCCTCCATGATTGACGCCACCTCGGCGTCCGGATACGCGGCGATGCCCACCATGGCCACCAGCACGAGATCCCCGATCGCGGCCGCGTAGGGGCTCATCCCGGATACGCCGGCCAGTGAGTCGCGAACGGCCTGCAGCTGCGCCACACCGCGTCCGCTGGTGGCCATCCCGCCCCGCGTCACGACCATCAGTGTGGACAGCCACACGACCGCGGCCACTGTCGCGCCAAGCACGAGCCATCCGGTCAGCTCCCCGGAGAGCAGGAAGAACCCGACGACGGCGACCGCGAGTACGAGCCAGTGTGAGTGCCGCGCCGCCGTCAGGGCGCGTGATGACGCGAGATAACCGCGGTTGGTCAGCCGCGAGACGAGCGCGGCGATCTTGAGATCCCGCTCGCCGAGGATCCTCCGCCTGCTGAGTTTTCCCTTGCTGCCCAAGCGGCTCAGCACATGCCGCTGCATGTCGTCATCGTCGGGTTCACCGATCCGGCGAACCCTTCCGTCGCGCCCGATCCTGATCGCACCGGAGATGGCCAGCCCAGCCAGCGCGGTGTGCTCGACCCGTCGGGGTCCACCGGCCAGCATGGCGATCTCGTACACACCCAGGTCGTCCGGTGGATTCTTCGACCACGGCCAGCGCCGCAGGAACCAACTCGCGGCGAGCGCCAGCACCGCGGCAACACCGAGCGCGATCAAATAGCCCGCCATGAGGCCTCCCCAGGGTTCGTGTGTCCTGAACGCACGAGGACGCCTGATGGTTGCCGAGGTGGTCAGGTTGACATCTGTGACAGTGAACGTTAATAGTTAACTCTATGGTGAACGATGTGTGGGCCGCGCTGGCGGACCCGACCCGGCGCAGGGTGGTCGAGCTGCTCGGCTCCGGGCCGAGCCGGCCGAGTGAGCTGGCCGACCGGATCGGCACCAGCCGTCCGGCGCTCAGCCGCCATCTGAAGGTGCTGCGCGGCACCGGCATCGTCACCGTCGACCTGGACGACACCGACGCGCGCGGGCTCACCTATCGCCTCGCCCCGGACGGGCTGACCGCGCTGCGCGCCTGGCTCGACCAGGTGCAGGCGCACTGGACCGACCAGCTCGCCGAGTTCAAGCGGCACGCGGAGCGGTCATGACCGACGACACCGTCAGCGACGTCGTCAGAGCCAGCGTCGAGGTCGCCGTCGACCCGGCCGAGGCGTTCCGCGTGTTCACCGAGGAGATCGACTCGTGGTATCGGGTGGACCGGTACACGGTGCTGGATTACCGGCGCACCAAGGAGATCGCGTTCGAGCCGTGGGTCGGCGGGCGGTTCCTCGACGTCCACGACGAGCACACCCGCGAGGGCGTCGAAATGGGCCGGATCACCGCGTGGGAGCCAGGTCGCCGGCTGTCCTTCGTGGACATGAAGGGGACCGAGATCGAGGTGACTTTCGCATCGGCGGACACCGGCACCACGGTCACCATCGAACACCGAGGGCTGGCCCGTCTCGCCCCGGCTGACCCGGCCCGCCGATACGGCTGGCGCGTGTTGCTGCCCTGGTACGCGAGCGCATTCGAGGAGAAGAGATGACCTACACAGGCGTCACGCCGTACTTGTACTACACCGACGCGGCCGCCGCGCTGGACTGGCTGACCGCGACGTTCGGCTTCGGCCCGGACGTGCGGTACACCGCCGAGGACGGCACGGTCGAGGAGGCGGAGATCACCGCCGGCCCGGCGCGCGTGATGATGGCCGGCCGCGCGCCGGGCGCCGACGAGGGCGGTGGCGCGCTGATCATCGTGCACACCGACGACGTCGACGCCCTGTACCGCCGGGTCGACGGCGCCGGCGTGGCGGTGGAGCCGCCGGCCGACCAGCCGTGGGGGCCGAGGACGATCACGGTCACCGACCCGTGGGGCTACCGCTGGAACTTCTGGCAGGGCGAGGCGCTCCCGCCCGAGTAGCCAGCACTCGAACGGGGGCGTCACGCCGGCCCCGGTCGGGCGTTGTTAGGGGTAAGCACGATCAGCGGGAGGGTGCGCCCATGCGGTTGTCCGGTACGCGTCGGGTACCGGTCGCGGTGCTGGCCGCCGTGGCGAGCTGTGGGCTGTTCCTGTCCACCGCGTACGCCCAGCCCACGCCCGCGCCGCCACCGGTGGAGTCCGGGGTGGAGCCGGGCGATCCGGTGCCGGACAACCGGCCCGGCGAGGCGTTCGCCGACCCGAAGATCGCCGAGTTGCAGCGCACCGCGTCCACCGTGCAGCGCGAGTTGGGCGGGCTCGCGCAGCAGATCCACGTCGCCGAGGAGGAGTTGCGGCGCGCGTCGGACACGCTGGCCGCCGCGCGGGTCGAGCGCGAGCGGGCCGACGCCGTGGTCGCCGGGCGGCAGAAGGAAGTGGACAGCTACGCCGCCGCGATGCTGAACAGTGTCGGCGGCAGCCCGAGCGACCTGCGGGTGCTGCTGGCCGCCCGCAACCCGCGCGACTTCCTGGACGGCGCCGGCTTCGTGGACCGCATCCGGTCCGTCCTCAGTGGACAGTTGGCCGGCTCGGTCCAGCGACAGCGCACCGCGTCCTCGGCCGAAGGCACAGCACGGGACGCCGAGGCCGCCGCCATCGGGCGCAAGGCCGACCTGGACAAGCGCACCGGCGACGCGACCAACCGCGCCGCCGCCGTGTCCAGCGAGCTGCGCGGCAAGCTCGCCGAGGTCAACTCCGCGGTGATCGCGTCCCAGAAGAGCCAGCAGGAGCGCAACGAGAAGACCGCGGCGAACTGGCGCGCGTACGTGGAACGCTTGCGCGCCAACGGAATCGTGCCGCCGCCGATGATCGCCATGCGCGACGCGGCCCGGCTACCGGCCGGCCTGGTGTCGTTGCCGGGCATGGCCGGTCCGCAGCCGGGCGCGGCACTCGCCACGATCGCCGGCGGCGAGCAGACGCTCGTCCTGCCGGCCGAGATCATCAAGGCGGTCAGCACCGCCATGGACACGCTGGGCAAGCCGTACGTGCCCGGCCAGGGTGGCGGTGGACCCACCGCGTACTCGTGCGACGGCCTGGTGCGCGCGGTCTACGAGGGCGCCGGAATCGGCCTGCCCGGCGCGACCGGCGAACAGATGGCCGTACTCACGCCGGTGCCGATCGGCGACGCGCAACCGGGCGACGTGGTGTTCCTCGGCCCGGCGCGGTACGGCGTGCAGGGCGTGGGCATCGTGCTCGACCCGCGCACCATGCTCACCGCGGACGCGCGGGTCGCCGGCGTGGTGGTCACCGACATCCCGGCCGGCGACGCGGTGCTCGGCATGGCCAGGCCCGCGCTGGCCGCCCGGCCACCGGCACCGGTCCCGCAGCGCACCGACGACGGCCCGCGCTGGCGGTGCGGGGGAGCGGTGCTGCCGCCGCGTGCCAACGGCGATGTGCCGCGCGCGTGGGGCGGCTATCCCAACGGCCTGATCCCGATGGCCGCGCTGTGCGGCATCGGGAGCGCGCACGCGCTGCGCTGTGACGCCGCGCAGGCTTACATGGCGCTGTCACAGGCGTTCGGCGGCGTGTTCGGCCGGCAGTTGTGCATCACCGACTCGTACCGCACGTTCGAGTCGCAGGTGCGGCTGTACGGGCAGAAGCCGTCGCTGGCCGCCGTGCCCGGCACCAGCAACCACGGGTGGGGGCTGGCGGTCGACCTGTGCGGCGGCGTGCAGTCCTTCGGCACCGCGGAGTACGGCTGGCTGGCCCGCAACGCGCCCGCGTTCGGCTGGGCCAACCCCGGCTGGGCGCGGCCGGGCCAGGGGCGCGAGGAGCCGTGGCACTGGGAGTTCATGGGCGGGTAGATATCCGCATACCCGAGGACACCCGATCGGGTGATCAACTCGAACGTGTGACCGAAAACTGTCGGTGGCTGCTCCTAGCGTCTCGCCCGAGACACAACGTAGAGCGGGAGGAGCCGCCGTGATCGTCGACTGCGACAGCTGCGAGGTGCGTGGCGACGCGTGCGGGGAGTGCGTGATCAGCGTGCTGCTCGGCGCGCCGCCGAGCGTGGAGCTGGACTCGTCCGAACAACAGGCCATCGACGCCCTCGCCAGCGCCGGCATGGTGCCGCGCCTGCGGCTGGTTTCGGAGGCCACTCGACCGGGTGGCGACGCCCCGAAGATCGACACACCGGCGAGAAACGAAAAGAGCGCTGAACGGTCGAAACTAGGCGATGAGCGGCGTTGGACCCAGGTGAGCTGACCTGTTGTGCCGGTCACAGGGCGAAGTTGGCACTGCTCCATTGGTGTTTCGGCGCTACTAGTTCATCTTTTTCGGACCACTCGGTAGACGTCGGGGCTCACTTTTCGTAACCTGGCCGAGATCTCGCGCCAGGAAGCCGTCCATCCCGAGGGCGGCACGTGGGATCGCCGCCGAATCAGCTTTGTCGGGGAGCTGTGCCGAACAGGTCGGGAGCGCCTTGGTCGAGGTCGACACGATCGACCGTCCCCCGGGCCAAGGGACTCACCGTCGGCGGTTCGACGACGAAGGAGACACGCGCGACGTGGCGTCGCATCAACTGAAGCGTTCGGTGCGCGGAGCCCTTGCCGCAGGAGCCGTTATCGCGGCGATCAGCGTTTTCTCCGCACCGGCGTCAGCCCAGCCCCCCGCCCCCCCGCCCCCAGCCAACGCCTCCGAAGCACTCAAGCTGTTCCAAGAGGCGAGCAAGGAAGCCAGCCTGGTCCAGGAGGACCTGCTGAAGGCCCAGGTCGACCTGGGTGCCAAGCAGTCCGAGCTGGACAAGGCCACCGGCGAGACGAACTCGGCCAAGCAGGTCAAGGAGCACGCGCTCACGCAGAAGGAGCAGCTCCACGGCAAGGTCGACGTACTCACCGGTGCGGCGTTCCAGGGAGCCCGATTCAGCAAGCTGTCCGCGTTGATGACCGGCCAGTCGGCCCAGGACTTCCTGGACCGCGCGTCGGCGCTGAACATTCTCGCGGACGACAACAAGGTGGCCATCGACCGGTACACCGGCGTGGTCAACCAGGCCGCGGACGCCGAGAAGCGCGCCGCGGACGGTCAGGCCCGCGCGCAGGCGGCCAAGGACGCCCAAGCCAAGCTGATCGCCCAGATCAACGAGCGCAAGAGCGCGCTCGAGGGTCGCAAGACGGCGTTGCAGCAGGCCATGGGCCGGCTGTCGGCGGCAGAGAAGAAGAAGCTCGAGCAGGACGACGACCAGACCGTGATCATCCCGCCGGCGGGAGCCGCGGGTAAGGCCGTCGCGGTGGCGCTGGCTCAGCGCGGCAAGCCCTACGTGTGGGGTGCCGAGGGCCCGGGCTCCTACGACTGCTCCGGCCTGGTGCTCTACGCCTACCGGGCGGCCGGCATGAGCCTGCCGCACTCCAGCCGGGCGCAGTACGGCTACGGCCGTTCGGTGTCCAAGAGCGAGCTGGCGGCCGGCGACCTGCTGTTCTACGGCAACAGCGCCTCGTCGATCCACCACGTCGCGATGTACATCGGTGACGGCAAGATCGTGCACGCCTCGACATCCGGCGTGCCCGTGAAGGTCGAGTCCGTCAGCGGCGGCGGCTCCGACTTCTACGGCGCCAAGCGCCTGGTCGGCTGACCGAACGAAGTGTGCGAATCAGGGCCGGTGCCATTGTGGCGCCGGCCCTGATTACGTTCAGAACCCGAGGAACAGGCCCTAGGATCGCCTGGTGCGCGGTTCGACCCGGCTGCGGGTGACGCTGGCCGCGGTGATCGTCGCGATGATCGCCGGCGGCTTGGTCCTGCTGTCCAGGCCACCCGCCCCCGGCCCGCCGCCCGTGGCCGAGGCACCTCCGGTCGTCGCCGGCCGCCCGCCCCCGGTCTCCGGTCCGGTGGACGCGCGCGACTCCGGCCGGGCGGCGGCGGTCACCGAGCTGTTGGCCAAGCGCGCCGACGCGATTCTGCGCCGCGACGAGGCCCTGTTCATGTCCACGGTGGACCCGAACGCCGAGCCGACTTTCCTTGCCACGCAACGAAAGCTGTTCGCCAACCTGGACGGCGTGCCGCTGTCGGACTGGTCGTACCAGATCCAGCCGAACGACGCGGCGAACCTGGCCGGCCTGCCGTCGCGCGTGGTGTCCTCGGCCATGGCCGAGGAGCTGTGGGCGCCCGGCGTGCGGCTGCGCTACGGCCTGCGCGAGGTGGACGAGACGCCGACCGCCCGAGGCATGGCGTACCTGTTCGTGCGCCGCGGCCCGTCCTGGTACCTGCGTTCGGACACCGCGCTGGAGAGCGTGGGCCGGCGAAGCTGGCGCGGGCCGTGGGACTACGCGCCGTGCAAGGTGCGGCGCGCCAAGCAGGGTCTGGTGATCTTCCACCCGGGCAGCGAGCCGATCGCCGAGCGGCTGTCCGGCGAGCTGGACGAGTCCGTGCGCGCGGTGACCGCGCTGTGGGGCACCGGTTGGCCCGGCCGGGTGGCGTTGATCGTGCCCGACTCGGTCGGCGAGATGCGCGCGCTGGTCGGGCCCGGTTTCCCGAGCGACTCGGTCGTCGCGGTGGCTATCGCGGACCGGATCGACCCGGTCACCCGCCGGGTGGAGGGCCAGCGGGTGGTGACCAACCCGTCGGGTGTGCGCGGGCTGTCGCTCGCCGCGTTGCGCATCACGCTGCGGCACGAGATCACCCACATCGCCGCCCGGGGGGTGACCGTGGACGGCGCGCCGATGTGGCTGCAGGAGGGCTTCGCCGACTACGCCGGCCACCGGGAGAGCGGGCTGTCGCTGACCGTCGCCGCGCCCGATCTGGCCCAGCAGGTGCGCACCGGCGGCCCGCCGAAGCGGCTGCCGTCCGACGAGGACTTCCGCGGCCGGGGCCGTGAACTGGACCTCGCCTACCAGCAGGCGTGGTCGGTCACCCGGTTCGTGGCCAGTCGCTACGGCGAACCGGCACTGGTGGAGATGTACCGGTCGATCGCCGGCGCCGGCTCGATCTCCCCGAAGGCCGCCGACGACCTGCTGCGCCGGCACATCGGGCTGGACGCGGCCGGCCTGCTCACCGCCTGGCAGGACTACCTCCGCACCGAGCTGCGCTGACTTCGCGAGTCCCGCGCTGTGCACCGGCGAGTCCCGCGCCCTGCACCGTGCAGAGCGCGGGACTCACCGTGTCTGGGCGCGGGACTCGCGCGTTCGCACCCCGCAGAAGGGCGACTAGGCTCACCCGCGTGCGCCGGACCCTGTTGGTGACCAACGACTTCCCGCCCCGGCCCGGCGGCATCCAGTCGTACCTGCACGCGCTGGCCACCCGGCTGCCGGCCGACGAACTCGTGGTCTACGCGCCGTCGTGGCAGGGCAAGACCGGCTCGCATCCGGAGTTCGACGCGCGGCAGCCGTTCGGCGTGGTGCGCCATCCCACCTCGCTGATGCTGCCGACCGCCGACGTGGCACGCCGCGCCGCGGAGATCGTCAAGGCCGAGGCGTGCGACACCGTGTGGTTCGGCGCGGCCGCCCCGCTGGCGTTGCTCGCGCCGAGAATGCGGGCCGCCGGTGCCTCCCGAGTTCTCGCCAGCACGCACGGCCACGAGGTCGGCTGGTCGATGCTTCCCGTGTCGCGCAACGCTTTGCGGCGCATCGGGTCCACTGTGGACGTGGTGACGTTCGTGAGCAGGTACACCCGCTCGCGGTTCGCCGCCGCGTTCGGCGCGCTGGCCGCGCTGGAGCACCTTCCGTCCGGAGTGGACACCTCCGTGTACCGGCCGGACCCGGTCGCACGCGAGACGATCCGGGCGCGGCACGGGCTCGGCGGCCGGCCGACCGTGGTGTGCGTGTCCCGGCTGGTTCCGCGCAAGGGCCAGGACACGCTGATCCGCGCGCTGCCGGCGATCCGCCGCACGGTGCCGGACGCGGTGCTGCTGCTGGTCGGCGGCGGCCCGTACGAGGGGCGGCTGCGCGCGCTGGCCGAGCAGCACGGCGTCGCCGAGCACGTGGTGCTGACCGGGTCGGTGCCGTGGGAGGAACTGCCGGCGCACTACGTGGCCGGCGACGTGTTCGCCATGCCGTGCCGCACCCGCGGCGGCGGGCTGGACGTGGAGGGCCTCGGCATCGTCTACCTGGAGGCGTCGGCGTCCGGGTTGCCGGTGGTGGCCGGACGGTCCGGCGGCGCACCGGAGACCGTGGTGGACGAGGTCACCGGGCACGTGGCGGACGGCCGCGACCTGGCCGGCGTGGTGGACGCGGTGTCCACGCTGCTCGCCGATCCCACCAGGGCGGCGACCATGGGCGCGGCCGGCCGGCGCTGGGTGTCGGAGCAGTGGCGGTGGCAGGACCTGGCGCACCGGCTGGCCGGACTGCTGGACGGGAACGCGCCGCACCGGATCATCGGCGCACAGTGACTCGGCAGGATTCGCTACTGTCGCGCGCATGACGATTCAGCGCCTGGAGAACGTGGGCATCGTGGTCGAGGATCTCGAGGCCGTGAAGGCGTTCTTCGTCGACCTCGGGCTCACGGTGATGGGTGAGGGGCCGGCCGAGGGCGAATGGGTGGATCGTGTCGGTGGGCTCGAGGGCGTTCGCCTGGACGTCGTGATGTTGCGGACTCCGGACGGCAACGGACGGCTGGAGCTGATGAGGTACCGCGCCCCGGCGGCCCTGGATGGCTTCGGGCACGCGCCGCCGAACACCCTGGGCCTGCACCGCGTCGGCTTCGCGGTCGACGACATCGATGCCGCCGTCGCCGGGTTGCGGGCCCGTGGCGTGCGGCTCGTCGGCGAGCTGGTGCGCTACGAGGACGCCTACAAACTCTGCTACGTCCGCGGCCCGGAGGGGATCATCGTCATGCTCGCGGAGCAGCTCGGCTGACCGATCCGGGGCCGACACGGTCGTGTGAAGCCAGCCACGAAGTCCGGGAATCACATGAACTCCGAGTAAACTCGCTGCTCGGCGGCGTCCCGAGCTGTCCGATTCCCTCTCGAAAGGCGTTGGTGTGGCTTCATACGTGGCCATGAAGTGACCGCCGTTGTCGAGCCTGATGTCCTGACCGGACCACCCGACGCACCCGCGCTGTTCTTCGCGGGTGCCGCCGCGTCCGAGCGCACGCTGCTGGGCATCCTGACCGAGACCGCGCGCACGTATCCACAGGCACCGGCGGTGGACGACGGCACGACCGCCCTCACCTACACCGCGCTGCTGTCCGAGGTGGACGGCCTGCGGCAGAAGCTGGCCGCCGAGGGAGTCGGCGTCGGCGACCGGGTCGGCGTGCGGGTGCCCTCCGGTTCGGTCGACCTGTACGTGTCGATCCTCGCCGTGCTCGCCGCCGGTGCGGCCTACGTCCCGGTGGACGCCGAGGACCCGGACGAGCGCGCCGAGCTGGTGTTCTCCGAGGCCGCCGTGTGCGCGACCCTCACCGCCGGCCGCCAGCTCGTCATGCGCGAGACGCCGTCCGGACGCGCCGGCGAGCCCGGCCCCGGCGACGACGCGTGGATCATCTTCACCTCCGGGTCGACCGGCAAGCCCAAGGGCGTGGCCGTGACACATCGCAGCGCCGCCGCGTTCGTGGACGCCGAGGCGCGCCTGTTCCTGGTCGACGAGCCGATCGGGCCGGACGACCGGGTGCTCGCCGGCCTGTCGGTGGCGTTCGACGCGTCCTGCGAGGAGATGTGGCTGGCCTGGCGGCACGGCGCGTGCCTGGTGCCGGCGCCTCGCTCGCTGGTGCGCACCGGAATGGATCTCGGGCCGTGGCTGGTCGAGCAGGAGATCACCGTGGTGTCCACGGTGCCCACGCTCGCCGCGCTGTGGCCGACCGACGCGCTGGACGACGTGCGGCTGCTGATCTTCGGTGGCGAGGCGTGCCCGCCCGAACTGGCCGCGCGGCTGGCCGTGGACGGCCGCGAGGTGTGGAACACCTACGGCCCGACCGAGGCGACCGTGGTGGCCTGTGCCGCGCGGCTGACCGGCGAGGGCCCGGTGCGCATCGGGCTGCCGCTGGACGGCTGGGAGCTGGCCGTGGTGGACCCGGCCGGCGAGGTCGTCGAGGCGGGGGAGACCGGCGAGCTGGTGATCGGCGGCGTCGGGCTCGCGCGCTACCTGGACCCGGTCAAGGACGCGGAGAAGTTCGCGCCGCTGCCGTCCACCGGATGGGCGCGCGCCTACCGCAGCGGTGACCTGGTCCGCGCCGACGCCGAGGGCCTGGTGTTCCTCGGACGGCTGGACGAGCAGGTCAAGCTGGGCGGGCGGCGCATCGAGCTGGGCGAGGTGGACGCCGCGCTGCAGGCGTTGCCGCACGTCACGGGTGCCGCCGCCGCGGTGCGCAGCACTGCCGGCGGCCACCAGATCCTGGTTGGCTACGTCGTGCCGGAGGAGGGCTTCGAGTCCGCCGGGGCGGTGGACCGGCTGCGGTCCGCACTGCCCGCCGCACTCGTCCCGCTGATCGCGACCGTGGACACGCTGCCCACCCGCACGTCCGGCAAGGTGGACCGTGCCGCGCTGCCGTGGCCGCTGTCCACTGTGGACACGTCGACGGAAACCGTTGAGCTGCACGGGGTCGCGGCGTGGCTGGCCGAGCAGTGGGGCGCGGTGCTGGGCGCGCCGGCGACCACTCCGGACGCCGACTTCTTCGCCAGCGGCGGCGGCAGCCTCGCGGCCGCGCAGCTCGTCTCGCTGGTGCGCGAGCAGTACCCGACCGTCTCGGTCGGCGACGTCTACGAGTACCCGACGCTGGGCGAGCAGGCGGCCCGGCTGGAGGCGCTGGACGCGGCCACCCGCCCGTCCCGCACCGTCGTGCCGACGCCGCGCGCCGCCGGCGTGATCCAGACGCTGGCCATGATTCCGCTGTTCACGCTGATCGGGCTGCGCTGGACGGTGCTGCTCGGCGCGGCGGGCAACGTGCTCGCGGCGACCGCTCTGCCCTGGGCGCCAACGGTTTCCTGGTGGCTCGTGGCCGTCGGGTGGGTACTGCTGATGAGCCCGCCCGGCCGGCTGGCGATCGCTGCCGGGGGAGCGCGACTGTTGCTGCGCGGGGTCAAGCCCGGCAGCTACCCGCGCGGCGGGAGTGTCCACTTGCGACTGTGGGCGGCCGAGCGGCTGGCCGAGGTGTCCGGTGCGACCAACCTGTCCGGCTCCTGGATCACGCACTACGCGCGGGCGCTCGGCGCGAAGGTCGGGCCGGGCGTCGACCTGCACTCGCTGCCGCCGGTGACCGGAATGCTTCGGCTGGGCCGCAACTGCGCGGTGGAGCCGGAGGTGGACCTGTCCGGCAACTGGGTGGACGGCGACACTGTCCACATCGGACGGATCAGGATCGGATCCGGCGCGACCGTGGGGGCGCGCAGCACGCTGTTCCCCGGCGCCAGGATCGGCAAGCGGGCCGAGATCGCGCCCGGGTCCGGCGTGGTCGGCTCGGTGCCGACCGGTCAGCGCTGGGCCGGCGTGCCCGCGGCGAAGACCGGCAAGGCGGCGCACCGCTGGCCGGGCAAGCGCCCGGCACGCAGCCGCCGGTGGTCGTTCGCCTACGGCGCCAGCTCGTTCATCCTCGGCCTGCTGCCGCTGATGGCCGCGGTACCGGCGCTGCTGATCATGGCCGCGTTCCTGGACGGCGCGCCCACACTCGGCGCCGCGACCGGCCGTGCGCTGCTCGCCGTGCCGGCCGCGACACTGGCCTGGTTCGCCGGCTACGCGCTGCTGATCCTGGTGGCCGTGCGCGCGATGTCCATCGGCCTGCGCGAGGGCCACCACGCCGTGCACAGCCGCGTCGCCTGGCAGGCGTGGACCGTCGAACGGCTGATGAACATCGCCCGGCAGGCACTGTTTCCCTTGTACGCCAGCCTGTTCACCCCGGTCTGGCTGCGCGCGCTGGGCATGAAGGTGGGCCGGCGCGTGGAGGCGTCGACCGTGCTCGCGCTGCCGTCGCTGACCAAGGTGGGCGACGGCGCGTTCCTGGCCGACGACACCATGGTCGGCTCCTACGAGTTGGGCGGCGGCTGGATGCGCATCGCCGCCGCGCGGGTCGGCAAGCGGGCGTTCCTCGGCAACTCCGGCATGACCGCGCCGGGACGGTCGGTACCGAAGCGCGGCCTGGTCGGCGTGCTGTCCTCCGCCCCGAAGGGGGCCAAGGCGGGCAGCTCGTATCTGGGCATGCCGCCGATGAAGCTGCCGCGCGCCGCCGAGGAATCCGACACCAGTCGCACGTTCGACCCGCCGCGCCGGCTGATGATCGCGCGCGGGCTCGTCGAGATGCTGCGGATCGTGCCGGTGATGGCCTCGGCCGCGCTCGCCGTGCTGACCCTGGCCACCCTCTGGTGGATCGGTTTCCCCGCCGCGGCCGCACTCGGTGGGCTGGTGCTGCTGGCCGCCGGTGGGGTCGCGTGCGCGGTGGCGATCGCCGCGAAGTGGTTGCTGGTCGGGCGTTTCCGCACGATCGAGCGTCCACTGTGGAGCGCGTTCGTGTGGCGCACGGAGCTGGCCGACACGTTCGTGGAGATGCTCGCCGTGCCGTGGTTGGTCGGCTCGGTGGACGGCACCCCGATCATGAACGCGTGGCTGCGCGGGCAGGGCGCGTCGATCGGGCGGGGCGTGTGGTGCGAGTCGTACTGGTTGCCCGAGGCCGATCTGGTGCGCCTGGGCGACGGCGCCACGGTGAACCGGGGCTGCGTTGTACAGACCCACCTGTTCCATGATCGGATCATGCGCATGGACCAGGTGACGATCGATGAGGGTGCCACGCTCGGGCCGCACGGGATCGTGCTGCCGGCCGCGAAGGTCGGCGCGCACGCCACTGTCGGACCGGCCTCGCTGGTGATGCGGGGTGAAGACGTCCCGGCGGGCACTCGCTGGCTGGGCAACCCGATCACGGCGTGGTAACCGACTCCTACCTGCCCGGGCACGGCAATGCCGGCTACCGGGTGCGGCACTACGACCTGGAGTTGGACTACAAGCCGGGGCCGGCGCGGCTGTCCGGGCGCGCGCTGATCACCGCGGAAGCGGATGGCACGCTGCCGCGCTTCGAGTTGGACTTCGGCGCGTTCCGGATCAACCGCGTGCTGGTGGACGGGAAGCCGGCGCGCTACACGCACGGCGGCGGCAAGCTGCGCGTGCGGCCGGCGAAGGCGGTGCGCGGCGCGTTCACCGTCGAGGTGCGCTACGTCGGTACGCCGCGACCGGTGCGCACCCGGCACTGGGGTGACCTCGGCTGGGATCAGCTCACCGACGGATCGCTGGTGGCCAGCCAGCCGGTCGGCGCGCCGTCCTGGTTTCCTTGCGACGACAGGGTTTCCGCGAAGGCGCCGTTCCGGATCGCGGTCACCGCGCCGTCGCCGTACACGGTTGTCGCGAACGGTGTCCTGGTGGACGGGAAGGTCGGCGGCAGCACGACGAGCTGGGTCTACGCGTCCGACGCGCCGATGGCCCCGTACCTGGCGACCGTGCAAATCGGACAGTACGAGCGGGTCGAGCTGGGTGGCGATCAGGTGGCCGCCGTGCCGGCTCGGCTGCTGCCCGCGTTCCGGCACGACTTCGCCCGCCAGCCGACCATGATGGCGCTGTTCTGCGATCTGTTCGGCGACTACCCGTTCGACTCCTACGCCGTGGTGGTGACCGACGATCCGCTCGAGGTGCCGGTGGAGGCGCAGAGCCTGTCGATCTTCGGGGCGAACCACGTCGACGGGCGGCGCGGGTTCGAGCGGCTGGTCGCGCACGAGCTGGCGCACCAGTGGTTCGGCAACAGCGTCGGGCTGGCCGACTGGCGGCACATCTGGCTGAACGAGGGGTTCGCGACCTACGCGGAGTGGTTGTGGTCCGAGTCGTCCGGCGGGCCGTCGGCGGCGACGCTGGCCGAGCACTCGCGGGCGGTGATCGCCGCGCTGCCGCAGGACATCCGGCTGTCCGACCCCGGTGTGGCCCGGATGTTCGACGATCGCGTGTACCAGCGTGGGGCGCTCACCCTGCACGCGCTGCGCGAGCGGCTCGGCGACGCGGCGTTCTTCGAGCTGCTGCGCGAGTGGACCAGCCGCCACCGGCACGGCACCGCCACCACCGAGGACTTCCTCGCCCTGGCCGGCCACCGCGATCTCCTCACCCCCTGGCTCGAGTCGCCCCGCCTGCCCTGATTTCGCGAGTCCCGCGCTGTGCACCGGCGAGTCCCGCGCCCTGCACCGTGCAGAGCGCGGGACTCACCGTGTCTGAGCGCGGGACTCGCGGGTTTACACGGCCCAGGTTTCGACGGTGGAGAAGTCGTCGCGATCGTCCAGTGGTGACACTCGTGGTCGGGGCGCGGCGGGCTCGTCCGGCAGCACGATCGCGCGCAGCTCGGTGGTGAGCTGGTCGCCGAGAACCGGTGCCAGTAGGGCGATGCCGGCTTCCAGGGCCGCCTCGGTCGCGCGCCCGGCCAGTCGGGCGATCTCGGCCGCCAGCGCCGCCATATCGGTCAGCGCCGAGTCGGCCAGCTCGAGGCCGACGATCCGCCCGTCCAGGTTCACCGTCACCTCGACGCCCCCGCCGACGCGGCTGCCGCTCGCGCTGCCGGTGACCGCCCGCAGCGCTGCGGGCAGTGCACCCCGATCGGGCTGGTCGGCGATCTCGATCAGCTCGTCCACGCTGTAGCTGGAGAAGTCCCTCATCGCGCCCTCCAGGTGTCCGGCGTGGTCGACTCGACCCGCTCGACGAGCACCAGGTCGCCGCCGAGGCCGAGCGCGTCGAACTGCGCGTCGCCCACCCCGACGGACGGGTCGCGCAGCGCGTTGCGCGCCCGCTGGTCCGCCTCCGCGGTGGCCATCCTGATCGTCTCCAGGATGGTGTCGGCCAGCAGCCGGGCGCCGAGTGTGCGGGCCTGCCTGGTGAGGGTGAGCGAGGACAGCGCCCCGCCGGGGTGCGCCTCGACGGTGACCGTGCCCGAGGCGTCGCGTGCGGATCCGGTGATCATCGGTTCACCTCGTGTAGGTCCAGTGCCACTTCTCGCTCGGCACGTCGTTGACGAACCCGTACTCGTCGGCGTGCTGGCGCAGCCAGTTGAACGTCTTCTGGTCCGGGATGTTGATGTCCGCGCTGAGCCCGATGCCGTGCGTGCTGGTGCCGGGTCGCGCCGCCAGATTGCCCTGCCCGGACTGGTACAGATCCCACAGATGCTTTTGCTCGGCGTAGGTGCGATAACCGGAGTTCACGTGCAGGGTGATGCCATCCTTCTTGGCGGCGGCGTCCATTCTGCGGAACTGCTCGGCGGCCGCCTTGTGCATTTTCTCGCCGTCGCCGACCGACGAGAGCCGGCTCGCCGGAACGTGACCGTTGCGCAATCCATTGGTGTTCGCGTGGCGCGGCTTGTCGTGGTCGCGCCGCCGCCGTTTCGCGGGCTCATGGTGCTTCTTGCCGCGCGGTTTCTCGGCCACCCCGTCGTGCTTGACCTCCTTCTCCAGCGCGCGCAGTTCCTTGGCCGCCTCGACCAGTTCGGCGCGCACCTTCTTCAGGTGTCCGCCGGATTCCTTGGCATACCGTGCCCCGAGCGCCTCGACCTGGCCGAGCGCGTGCAGGATGCCGCCCCGCGCGCCGGCTCCCGAGAGGTTCAAACCCGTGTTGAGCAGCCCTTTCGCCTCGTTGGTGTAGCTGGTGGCGAGCCGCTCGGTCGCGGTGTGCGCGCCGGAGATCGAGCCGGCCATATCCGCGACGATCTTCGCGCCGTTCGTCCCCGCGGTCGCGGTCACCTGGAAATCATGGCCGAGCCGGGTCGACTTCTTCTCGAATTCCTTCGCACCGGCGCTGTCCCATTCACCCAACACGGTGGCGACCTGCTTCTTGTGCGCCGTCTCGTGTTCGCTGATCTCCTGGGAAACGCGCTGGAACGCCTGATGCGTCTTCTGTGCGTCCTCGGCACGTCCGCGCAGTTTGTCCCGGTGTGCGATCAATTCGTGCGCGAACGATTGCGCGATCTGTTCTGGTGTCACGACGTCGCCCCTAGAAGTTCTTCTCGATGCTCTTGCGCATCAGCTTTTCGATGTCGTCCTCGATGCCCCGGTAGTCCCGCGCGACGGTGGCGACCTTCGTGCCGAGTCGGTCCACGTTCGAGCCGGTGACCTTCACCTGCCGCTGCAGCGCGGTGGTGAACCCGTTGAGTGCGCCGAGGAACCCGGTCTCCCTGCCGATCTGGCCGAAGCTGTCCGCACCGGTCTCGCGCAGCGGCTCCAGGTGGGTCTTGCCGAGCCTGCGCAGGTCGTCCCCGACCCCGCCGGCACGCTTGGCGTACGCCTCCAGTGCCGGCGTGTTCACGGTGAAGCCGTCACCCTTCGCGCCGCCCGACTGAGCGGTAGCGGAGCCGGCGTGGCCGCCGCTGCGGGACACCGCCCGCGCCGCCTTGCGCGCCTTGCCGAGGAACTGCTTGTACGCGCCGCTGGTGTAGGTGGTCCACGGCTGCCAGTTCGTGCCGTCGCTGGAGATCTTGTTGGCCGCCTTGGCATTGCGCGCCGGATTGAACAGCTGGCGGTTGGACTTGAGGTTGAACTCGTCGCGCCGCGCCGGCCCGAGGTCGCCGAGCATGTTGATCTGCCACAGGCCGTAGGAGTTGTCCGGCGGGGTGGAGTTGTGGGCGCGTGGGTTGCCGCCCGACTCGGCGAACGCGACCGCGACCGCCGTGGTCAACCCCCGGCCGCGAAAGCCGGCGTCGTAGGCGTACTGCGCGATCTCCTGCGCTGACAGCGTGCTCATGCGGCAAGCCTCGCCGCGCGGGCGGCGTGGCGGTACTGGCCCTGCACGCCCGGTCAGACCGACTGCTCAGACTGTGAAACTCAAGCTAAGACACCTACATCGCCTCGATGCGGGCGGCGTAGCGCTGCGCGCCTTCCGGCTCGCCGCATCGGTGCGGTGCTGCCTGACGCAGAGGTGCTGTAGCTGGTTTGGCTGTGACGAATCGACATACAGCGACAGTCGATATGCATGGGGTTCGTTTGTGACCCCATCTGTGGGGAAATTGGGGTAAAAGCAGTGAACAAGTTGAAGAGTGTCGCCTTTATGGCGTGCGCTGGACTTGTGGTCAGCGTGTTGGCATCAAACGCGGCTAGTGCGGCCGTGAAAGTGGACCGAATCGTTGGCTCGAAAGTCCTGGAGTCGCCTACGAAGGTTGCGGAGTACTGGACACCAGAAAGAATGGCGGCTGCGGTGCCGGCGGACGCCACAGGTGTCGACCGGACCGGGGGTGCCGAGGACAAGGACCGTGAACGGCTGATAGAGCGTGAGCTTGCCAAGCCGATCGCCGGTTTGGAACCCGAAAGAGAAGAAGATCAACGATGCCTGGTTCTCATACACGACTGGAAAAGTGATCGTGCGCGCGACTTCGCTTTCGTGATCACTAACAACAATGCCGATGGACGTAGAGTCGTCGACGCTGCGGGCGGGCATGGCCTGACTGTCAATCCTGACCGGCCTTTAGTGCATATCGCCGGCTACCCCGTCGATAGGGACGGAGGACGTGTCCAATGATCACACCGCCGAGGTCTACTTCGCGGCCGATGGAGCCTCCCCGTAGGAGGCTCCGATGAGGGGCCGGGGACGGGCGTTGCTCACCGCGGCGGGCGTGTTGCTGCTGGTGTACCTGGGCTTCAGCAGGCCCGAGGCCGGGCCGAACACGCCGTCGCCTCGGCCGACGTCCTATGTCGTCCCCTCGCACGATCCGAGCTACTGGAACTCCGAACGTATGCGCAGCGCCGTTCCCGAAGACATGCCTGGTGTCCCGCCCGCTCGGTGAGGGGCTCAGGAAGGCACGTACATCGCTTCGATGTCGGCGGCGTACCGCTCGGCCACGATCGCCCGGCGCAGCTTCATGCTGGGCGTCAGCTCGCCGGCCTCCTCGGTGAAATCCGTTGGCAGCACACGGAATTCGCGGATCGACTCGGCGCGTGACACCAGCGAGTTCGCGTCGTCGACGGCGCGCCGCAGCTCCGCGCGCAGCCGCTCGTCGGTGGCCAGCTCGGTGATCGGCGCGCCCGCGCGGCCGGCGTCGCGCGCCCAGGTCGCGGCGAATTCCGGGTCCAGCGTGATGAGCGCGCCCACGAACGGGCGCCCTTCGCCGACCACCATGCACTGGCTGATCAGCGGGTGCGCGCGCAGCCGGTTCTCCAGCGGCGCGGGTGCCACGTTCTTGCCGCCCGCGGTGATCAGGATCTCCTTGCTGCGCCCGGTGATCCGCAGAAATCCGTCGCCGTCCAGCTCGCCGATGTCGCCGGTGCGCAGCCAGCCGTCGTCCACCGCGTCGCTGGTGGCCTCGTCGTTGTGCCAGTAGCCGGAGAACACCACGTCACCGGCGATCTGGATCTCGCCGTCCTCGGCGATCCGCACCGACGTGCCGGAGATCGGGCGGCCCACGGTGCCCACCCGGAACGCGCCCTCGCTGTTCACGGTGGCGGCGGCCGACGTCTCGGTCAGCCCGTAGCCCTCGTACACCGGCACGCCCACGCCTCGGAAGAAGTGCGCCAGCCGCGCGCCGAGCGGTGCGCTGCCGGAAATCGCCGCCACACAACGACTTCCGAGCGCGGCCCGCAGCTTCGTGTACACCAGCCGGCCGGCGATCGCGTGCTGCACGCGCAGCCACGGCGACGGCCCACCGGTGTCCAGCGATTCGCTGTAGGCGACCGCGAGCCGGTCCGCCAGGTCGAAGATCTGGCCCTTGCCCTCGGCGTGCGCCTTCTGCTTCGCCGAGTTGTAGACCTTCTCGAACACGCGCGGCACGGCCACCACGAACGTGGGGCGGAACGTGCCGAGATCGCTCACCAGGTTCTTCACGTCCGGCACGTGCCCGAGCGTTGTGCGCGCGTACACACAGCAGAGTGTGATCGCGCGCGCGAACACGTGCGCCATCGGCAGGAACACGAGCATCGAGTTGCCCGGCCGCATGAGCTGCGGAAACGCCGCGATGTCCGCGCGCACCTCGGCCAGCAGGTTGCGGTGGGTGAGCACGACACCCTTGGGCCTGCCGGTCGTACCGGACGTGTACACCAGCGTGGCGGTGTCCTCGGCGCGCACCTCGAGCCGGCGCTTGTGCGCGTCGTCGTCGGACACCTCGGTACCCAGGTCGGTCAGCTCGTCGACCGCGGGCTCCACGTCGGGGCCGGCTTCGATCTGCCACACCCGCTCCAGCTCGGCGAGGCTGCCGATCACCGACTCGACCCGCTTGTGGTGCTCGTCGGTCTCCACCACGATCGCCCGCGCGCCGGAGTCGGACAGGATCCACTCGATCGCCTCGGCCGAGGAGGTTTCGTAGATCGGCACGGTGACGCAGCCGGCGGTCCAGATCGCGAAGTCGAGCAGTGACCACTCGTAGCGCGTCTTGGACAGCAGTGCCACGCGGTCGCCCGGCCGCAGCCCGGCGGCGATCAGGCCCTTGGCCGCCGCGAGCACGTCGGCGGCGAAGGCCTTGGTGGTGACGTCCACCCAGGATCCGTCGACTCTGCGGCGGAACCCGACCGAGTCGGCGAACCGCTCGGCGTTGGCCCACACCATGTCGGTGAGGTTCTCCTCGTCGGAGACACTCGTGTTGTCCGGGGCGCTGAACTCCCGCACGTCGACACCCTCCGTCTGCGTCAGGACACCCGAAAACTAGCGCGCACGGTCGTGCGATGCTGCACGGGTGCCGGCAATCGACGTGGTGGACGAGACGTTCGTCGCCGTGCCGCCCGAGGTGGTGGCCGCGGCTTTCGCCAGTCCAGGGACGTGGCAGGCCTATTGGCCGGACCTGGAGCTGGAGGTATACGCGGACCGGGGTGCCGAGGGTCTGCGCTGGACGGTGACCGGCGCGCTGGTCGGCACCATGGAGGTCTGGCTGGAGCCGATGCTGGACGGCACGCAGTTGCACTACTTCCTGCGCGCCGACCCGCCGCACGAGCTGCGGCCGGGCAAGCTGCTGGCCGAGCGAACCCGCCGCCAGCTCGCCGCCAAGGCTGTCGCGTTGGACCTGAAGGTGATCCTGGAGGATGGCCGCGCGCCAGGGGTTCCGCCGAAGCGCCACTAATGTGAACGGTGTGCGCCTTCACGTCGTCTCGGACATCCACGGCAATGCCGAGGCGCTGGCCCGTGCCGGCGACGGGGCTGACGCGCTGGTGGTGCTCGGCGACCTGATCGACTTCGTGGACTACCACGATCACTCGAAAGGGATCCTCGGCGCGGTGTTCGGGGCTGAGCGGGTGGGCCGGTTCGCCGCGCTGCGCCGCGAGCGGCACCACGGTGAGGCGGCCGCGTACGCGCGCTCCCTGTGGGCTGAACTCGGTGACGCGTCCACCGTGGTGGAGGAGGCGATCCGGGAGCAGTACGCGACCCTGTTCGCCGCGATGAGCGCGCCCACCTACGCCACACCGGGCAACGTCGACGTGCCGGCGCTGTGGCCGGAGTACGCGGGCGAGGGTGTGCGAGTGCTGGACGGCGAGGTGGCCGAGATCGGTGGGCTGCGCTTCGGGTTCGTCGGCGGCGCGCTGTTGCCGCGTGGTGCGGTGCTGCGGCGCGCGCCCGGCGTGTGGCGGCCGTATCTGCGTACCGAGGCGGACTTCGCCGGCTCGGTGGACGCGCTGGACGCGGTCGACGTGCTGTGCAGCCACATTCCGCCGGACGTGCCGGAGCTGACCTACGACGTGATCGCGCGGCGTGCCGAGTACGGGTCGGCGGCGCTGCTCAAGCTGATCCACGCGCAGCGCCCGAGGTGGTCGCTGTTCGGTCACGTGCACCAGCCGCTGGCCGGCCGCGCGCGGGTGGGCCGTACCGAATGCGTGAATGTCGGCCACTTCCAGCGCACCGAACGCCCACACGTGCTGCGCTGGTGACGGGTGTTGCATAACTCACGCTGCGTGCATCGTGTTGCGGATGGGTTTCCGTTGTGGGTCGATCCACGTGGGCGGAATGTAGTGCGGGAGGCCGTTGCGCATGACGATTTCCCAGTCCTGCTCGTGAATGATGGTGTGGTGGAATCGACACAATAGTGCCATCGTTTCCTCACTGGTGATCCCACCGTTGAGCCAGTGCACGATGTGGTGTGCGTCGGTCCATTCTGGTGGCCGGTCGCAGCCGGGGAATGTGCAGCCTTTGTCTCGGGCGATCAAGGCGGCGCGGATTGCCGGGGTGGCGGTTCGTTGCTCGCGTCCGACGTCGAGTGGCTTCCCTTCGCTGTTCAACACGATGGGTGTGATCCCGGCGTCGCAGGCGATCTGCCGAATGGTTTGAGGTGTGATCAGCGCTCCGAAGTCGCCCCTACCGAGCCCGATCTGGTCGCGAAGTTGTTCGTAAGAAATCGTCAACGCCAAGTGCGGCCGGCGTCCGCCGTCCTGCGGCAGCGTGTCCGAGTTGAGCATCCGATGCGCCAACTCGATCAGCGCTTCGGCCCACCGCAGGCTCGCGGAGCGGTCGTCGTCTTTGCCGGCGGGTTTCGCCAGCGGTGACAGCGCTGCTTTCAACACCTCGGCGCATTCGGGTGAGAGCCGCCCGCGCATCAGGATCGTCCCGTCGACGTTCTCGATCATCGAGAACTCCATGCGCTTGCGTGCAGCTTGTTCTTCCAGGACAACCTGTTCGGGCTGCAGGTGTGCCCGTGTGCGGAGGGCGAGCTTGCCGAGCTTCACCGGGTCGAAGCGTTCGGCCTCGTCCACGAGCAGTTGCTCGACCTCGGCGTGATGCTCGACCGGAAGCTTGTCGATCGTGGCGCGCACAACCTGCACGTGATCGCGACTGATCGCCCCAGCGGCGAGTGCCTTCGCCGCCACAGGTAGCGGTGCCTCGATGGGCTGGCCGGTGAGCGTGGTGGAGCCGAACAGCGCGTTGGCGTCGGCTACTCGCCGTCGTGCGTCGGCGGGTGAGATCCGCACGGTGTCCCGTAGGAACGAGGATGTGGAGTAGGCGCCCATTTCTTTGGCGAGGCCTTGCTCATGGATTTCGTGGACGAGTTGAAGTCGCTCGTATTCGAGTTGTCGAATGTGGATTTCGCGAGCCCGTAGCTCGTCGATTAGTTGCTGTCCCCTCATACCTCGATTCTACCCAATTCGACCGACCACTATGGGGTGAACAATGGGAGCAAGGTGGCGGCGCGGTACGGGCAAAAGGCAGGCGGAGCCTGCCCGTAGCGCCTGCGGTTAGGGCCGATCGAGGCTCACAAGTCCAGGGCGAACCCCGCCAAGGGGTGAGTCGGCGAAGCCGACGCCGTAGGCGCCCTTGACTTGTGAGTATCGGCCCGCACAATTCCGCGCCGCCACACCCCAAGCCTCACGCAGCCGCCACCCCAACATCGACCACGACCAGGTAGCCTGCCGCCCATGGCCGACGAGTCGACTCAGTCCATCGTCGTCGACGCGAGCGCGGACGAGATCATGGCGGTGATCGCGGACTTCCCGGCGTACCCCGAGTGGGCCGCCGCCGTGAAGCAAACCGAAGTCCTGGACGCCGACGACGCCAACGCCGACAGCAACAGAGCGAAGAAAGTCCGCTTCACCCTGGACGCCGGCGTGTTCAAGGACGTCTACACGCTCGAGTACGACTGGGCCGCCGACGGCCGCGAGGTCAACTGGAACCTCGTAGAAGGCCAGATGCAGCGCATGCAGCGCGGCACCTACAGACTCGACCCGCAAGACGGCCAGACCAAGGTCACCTACACGCTGTCCGTCCAGCTCGTAGTCCCGATGATCGGCCTGTTCCGCCGCAAAGCGGAAAAGATGATCATGGACACCGCGCTGAAGGAGCTCAAGCGCCGAGTCGAGGGGTCCTAACCCGGCGTGCGGATCCTGTTGTTCACAGGCAAGGGCGGCGTGGGGAAGACCACGCTCGCCGCGGCGACCGCGGCCGCACTCGCCTCGGCCGGGCGCAAGACGCTCGTGGTGTCCACCGACCCGGCACACTCCCTGGCTGACGCGTTCGGCACCAAGCTCACCGGTGAACCGTCCGAAGTGGACGACGGGCTGTACGCGTCCCACGTGGACGCCCGCGCGCTGGTCGACAAGTCCTGGGACGACCTGCGCCGCCAGGCTCGCACGCTGCTGGCCGGTGCCGGGGTACACGAGCTGGACGCCGAAGAACTGACCGTACTTCCCGGCGTGGACGAGCTGCTCGCCCTGACCGAGGTGCGGCGGCTCGCGGAGACCGGCCCGTGGGAGGTCGTGGTGGTCGACTGCGGCCCCACCGCCGAGACGCTGCGCCTGCTCGCGTTGCCCGAGGCGGTGTCCAGCTATCTCGATCGCCTTCCGCTGTCCTCGGTCGGCGCGCCGGTGCGCCGGCTCGCCGAGCACCTGCGCGGGCTGCGCGCCCTGCTGACCGACGCGCGTACCACCACCGTGCGCCTGGTGCTCACGCCCGAGCGGCTCGTGGTCGCCGAGACCAGGCGCACCCTGGCCGCGCTGGCGCTGCGCGACATCCAGGTGGACGCCATGATCGCCAACCGGCTGATGCCGCGTGCCGGTCGCAACTGGGGGCGCGCGGCCGGCTGGTTGCGCACCCGCAGGCGCGAGCAGGACGCGGTGCTGTCCGAACTGGACTCCTCCGCGCCGGTGCCGCTGCGCACGGTCGAGCACCGCGCGGCCGAACCGGTCGGCACACCGGCACTGTTGGAGCTGGCCGAGGAGCTGTACGCGGGCGCCGATCCGCTTGGCGAGGCGTCCGGCCAGGCCCGTCAGCTGCTCGCCGTCCAGCAGGTGGGAACGGCCTACGAGTTGCGGATCTCCTTGCCGCTCAACGATTCCACCGATCTGGACCTGGCCAGGGTAGGCGACGATCTCGCGGTGACGGTGGACGGGTTGCGCCGGCTCGTCGCGTTGCCGATGCTGTTGCGTCGGTACACCGTGACCGACGCCGAGGCCACCTCCGACGGCCTCGTGGTGCGCTTCGAGCCGGGAGTGAACCGATGACCGAGCAGGAGGCGGGCACGCGGCTGGCAGAGGAGATCGGCCTCCTGCTGGACGCCGTGGCCGATCGCGCCGGCCCGTGGCTGGACCGGGTCGCGGCGAGCACGCACGACGAGCACGCCGGGCAGTCCGATGTGGACGGTGAGCCGACCCGGCCGGTCGCCTGCGGCTGGTGCCCGCTGTGCTCGGTCATCGCGCTGCTGCGCGGCGAGCCGTCGGAGCTGGCCGGCAAGGCGGTCGAGCGCGCGGCCGAGCTGATCGCGCTGCTGCGCGCGGTGCTCGCGGACCGCTGGGAGCCGGGGACCACGCACATGCCCGGATTCCGGCCGCCGCCGAGAGAACGCGAACCCGCGTACACCGCGGAGTCCACTTCGGACAGTCGGGAACGTCCTCGAGTGCAACGGATACCCATTCGCCGGACATGAACACGATCGGAGTGGACGTCGGCGGGACGAGCGTGCGAGCCGGCGTGGTGGACTCGCACGGCACCGTCGTGGACACGGCACGCGCACCGACGCCTCCCGAGGAGGCGGCGCTGGAGGACGCGATCACCTCGGTGGTGTGCCAGCTCGCCCGCCGGCACACGGTCGCCGCAGTCGGGCTCGCCGTGGCCGGGTTCGTCACCCGCGACCGCGCCTCGGTGATGTTCGCGCCGCACCTGCCGTGGCGGGGTGTCGCGGTGGCCGACCGGATCGCCGGGCGGGTCAAACTCCCCGTGGTGCTCGAACACGACGCCAACGCGGCCACGCTCGCCGAGTACCGCTACGGCGCGGCGCGGGGCAGCAGGGTGGCCGTACTGGTCGCGATCGGCACCGGCATCGGCGGCGGACTTCTGTTGGACGGCAAGCCTTTCCGGGGCGCGCACGGGGTCGCACCGGAGTTCGGTCACCTGTGCGTGGTGCCCGGCGGCCGGCCGTGCCCGTGCGGCAAGCGCGGCTGCTGGGAGCGGTACTGCAGCGGCACGGCGCTCGCGTCCACCGCGGTGGACCTGATGGCGCGCCATCCCGGAATGTCCACCGTGCTGGCGCGGGAGGCCGGGGTCGACTCGCGGGCGATCACCGGTCGCAAGGTCGCCGGAGCCGCCCGGGACGGCGATCCGTTGGCACAGCGGGCGATGGCGGAGCTGGCCCGGTGGCTGGGCGACGGCCTGACGCTGATCGCCGATCTGTACGACCCGGAGATCGTGGTGATCGCCGGGGGAGTGTCGGAGTCGGCGCCGCTGTTCCTGGACGCGGCGCGGGAGCACTACGCCAAGCGGATCACCGGTGCCGGGTACCGGCCGCTGGCGCGGATCCGCACCGCACAGCTCGGCGACGACGCGGGCATCGTCGGCGCGGCCGCGCTGGCCGCCGAGATCGTGTGATCACTTCGGGGCGCGCAGCCCGAGCGAGGTGATCATGTCGATCATCTCGGCGTGGAAGAGCTTCTCCGGCCTGCGGGTCTGCCCGGTCAGGTGCCCGTACACCTCCAGCGCGATCAGCCCGTGCATCCTGCCCCACATGCGCAGTGCCAGCGCGAAGCCGGCCGGCGGCAGCATGGGGAGCGCCTTCCGGGTCAGGGCGACGATGTCGGCATCGAAGTCGGTCCAGCGCGCGGTGCCGGACGGCGTCACGGTGATCGCGGGCCACACTTCGGCGACGAGCTCGGTGAGCCCGGCACAGGCCCGCAGTTCGGCGTCGGCCGCCGGGCCGCTGGTCGGCGCGCGATAGCCGGGCACCGGGTCGCCGTAGATCAACTTGTAGCCCTCGGGATTGGCCACCGCCCACTCCCGGACGGCCTCGGCCCAGGCCAGCAGGCGCGCGCCGGGCGCACTGCCGGCCGCGTCGCGGGCCCGTTCGGCCGCGTCGAGCAGTGCCGTGTACAGGTCCGCGATCAGCGTGGTGACCAGGTCGTCCCGGGTGGGGAAGTAGCTGTAGATCGCGCCGGCGGTCATGCCCATCTCGCGGGCGATGGCCCGCAACGAGATCGCGTCCGGTCCGCCGGCGGCCATCAGCCGCAGCGCGATCGTCTTGATCTCCGTGGCGGTCTCGGCGCGCAGCCGCTCTCGTCTGGTGGGCATCACGACTTGACACTCTACAACGTCGAGATACTGTGGGCCGTGCAAACTCTAAACGCCGTGTAGTAATCGAACGGCATGCATGAACGAGGGGATATCCATGGACATCGGAGTGCTCGGCGCGACCGTGCGGCTCGACGTCGTGGTCAACGCGGGCGGCTCGATCGAGGACCAGATCGCCAACGCCGGCGTGCTCCCGGCCGCCGCGCGCACCCTGCTCACCGCACTCGAACGACGGCCGGCGACCAGGCTGATCGTGGTCGGCGGTGGCGGCAGCCTGGAGGTGGCGCCGGGGGATCGGCTGATCGACGACGACCAGCGGCTGGACACGGTGCTGACCGACAACCTCGGCGTGCCGCTGGACTACCGGAAGGTGGTGCTCGCCGAGGTCGAGGTGCTCGAACTGTGCCGGCTGTCCAACCGGTACTGGACCTACGTCGGCCCGGCGGCCGGGTTGATCCACTCCGGCGAGCGCACCGGCCGGTACCGGACCGGCGGCGACCAGCTGCTCGCCGTCGACGCCGACATCTCCGCCGAGGACCTGGCGGTCGCCATCGTCGACGAGATCGAGATTCCGCGGCACATCCAGCGCCGGTTCGCGGTCGGCGCCTGATTCGGTGACACACAAGGAGAATCGAATGTCGGACAAATCGGTGACCGTGATCGGGTTGGGCAACATGGGCCACGCGCTCGCCACCACGTTCCTCGGCGCGGGGCTCCGCACCACGGTGTGGAACCGCACGCCAGGGAAGGCGCCGAGCGGCGCGTCGGAGGCGGCGAGCGCGGCGGACGCGGTGGCGGCGAGCCCGCTGGTGGTGATCTGCGTCGCCGACTACGACGCCGTGCACCAGGTGCTCGACCCGATCGCCGGCACGCTGGCCGGGCGCACGATCGTCAACCTCACCTCGGGCACCCTGGATCAGGTGCGCGAGATGGCCGAGTTCGCCGCACGGCACGATGCGTCCTATGTGGACGGTGCGGTGCTGGCCGTGGCGGAGATGGTCGGCACGACCGACGCGCAGCTGATCTACAGCGGCCCGCGCGAGGTGTACGACGCGCATGCCGGTGTCCTGGACGTGCTCGGCGAAGGCCGGCACCTCGGCGAGGATCCTGGCACGGCGGAAGTGGTCGACGCCGGTCTGGTCGGCTCGCTGTACTTGCTGCTCGCCGGGTTCCTGCACACCGCGGCACTGGCGGACACCGCGAACGTCACACCGACCGAGGTGGCCGGCCTCGCGAGCAAGTGGCTCGTCGGCGCGATGGCGTTGTTGCCCGGTCTGGCCGCCGAGATCGAGGCGGGCGACTACACCGGTGGGGCGTTGCCGGTGGGCATCAACCACTGGGCGCTCGGCGCGATCACGTCCGTCAGCGAGCAGTCCGGTGTGGACGCCGAGATCCACCGTCCATTTCGGACACTGCTGGGGCGCCAGGTCGAGGCGGGCCGGAGTGCGGAGAGCATCGCGAGTGTGTTCGAGCTGCTGCGCCGGTCCGCGTGACCGGACGCGGGCGGCGGCACCGCGTCGTGCCGCCGCCCGCGCGGGTCAGGCCAGCTTCCGCTCCAGATCGCGGATCATCTCGGCCAGCGCGCGCCGCATGGACTCGCGGTAGCCGATGAACAGCTTGTTCGCCAGCGGCACCAGCGCGCGACCTCGTTTGGCCACGTTGAACACGCTGTACACGATCCGCGTGCCGGCCGGATCGGGCTCCAGCCGGTACTCGCCGCGGTACCACCAGTTTCCTTGCACACCAAGGGTTCTGCGATCCCGGTCGACGTCGACGTGCACCTGGTAGCCGTCCGGCTGGACCGCCTGGGCGTGCACGGTCAACACCAGATCGGTCACCTCGGACAGCGGCGCGCGCACCACGCCGTCCACCTCGAACATCGGCCGCATGTCACACCGACCTCTGGTACGAGCGGAACGCCCTGGTGGCCAGCCATCCCATGATCAGCGCGACCGCGAGCAGCCCGCCGAGGCGGGACAGGATCGCGCCCCAGTCGGGATCGGCGGACAGCGCGGACCGGCTGGCCACCACCGCCCAGTCGACCGGGTTGAAGCCGGACACCGTGCGCACCCATTCCGGCGAGGTCTCCTTGGCCATCATCGCCGAGGACAGGAACGACAGCGGCAGCGTCAGCATCATGGAGAAGCCGATCAGCGACTCCCGCGTGCGCACCAGCAGCGCCACCCCGTTGGACAGCGAGGAGAACGCGACCGCCAGCAGCACCGCGGCCAGCAGCATGATCAGCACGCCGAGCACACCACCGGAGAAGCTCGCGCCGACCGCCAGCCCGACCAGCACGATGATGATCGACTGGACGATGGTGGACACCGCGGCGTCGGCCGAGCCCGCGGCCATCAACGCGGCGCGGCTCACCGGGGAGGACAGCATCCGGTCCATCACGCCGCGATCCATGTCCTCGATGAACGCCATACCGGCCCAGCCCGCCGAGAACAGCACGGTCATCACGACCACGCCGGGGGTGAGGAAGTCGATGTAGGAGCCGCCCGTGAACCCCGGGATCTCCACCACCCGCTTGAACAGCTGCCCGAACAGCAGCAGCCAGATCATGGGCTGTACCAACGTGATCACGATGAACACGGGTTGCCGGAGCAGCGCCCGCAGCGCACGGGCGATGAGGTAGCCGGTGTGCGTCACCATGGTGGTCATCGCGCGCCTCCGTCCTCTGCGGACGCGAACGTCCTGCCGGTGTGCCTCAGGTACACGTCGTCCAGCGAGGGCCGCGCGACGGTGATCGACGCGACGCCGACGCCCGCCGACTCCAGCGCGGCGAGCACCCTGGGTACGGCACTCGCTCCGTGGTCGACGCGCGCCCGCACCGTCCGGCCGTCCACAGTGGACTCACGGGTGCCGTCCAGGCGCTCGATGGCCTGGAGGGCCGAGGAGATCTCCGACTCCGGCGCGATCTCGGCCACCACGGCGTCGCCGCGCAGCTCGCTCTTGAGCTGTTCCGGCGTGCCGGTGGTGATCAGCCGCCCACTGTCCACAATGGCCAGTTGACTGGCCAGTCGGTCGGCCTCTTCCAGGTAGTGCGTGGTGAGCAGGATCGTCAGGCCCTCTTCCGCGGACAGCCGGGAGATCTCCGCCCACATCTCGGCGCGCGCCTGCGGGTCGAGCCCGGTGGTGGGCTCGTCCAGGAACAGCACGGCCGGCCGGTGCATCAGGCCGAGCGCGACGTCGAGCTTGCGCTGCATGCCGCCGGAGTAGGTCTTGACGATCCGGTTCGCCGCGTCGGTGAGCCCGAACGTGCCGAGCAGCTCGTCGGCGCGGCGGTGGACGTCCTGACCGCGCAGGCCGTGGATCCGGCCGGCCAGCAGGAGATTCTCCCGCCCGGTCGCCTCCGGGGCGGTGCTGTGCCCCTGGGTGACCACGCCGATCCCGCGCCGCACCCGGTCCGGGTGCCGCAGCACGTCGTGGCCGGCCACGGTGGCCGTGCCGGACGTCGGCGTGGTCAGCGTGGTGAGGATCTTGACCGTGGTGGACTTGCCGGCACCGTTCGGGCCGAGGAGTCCGAATACCGTGCCCTGCTCGACCGAGAAGCTGATCCCGCCGAGCGCGTGCACGGGATCGGCGCCGCGTGCGTTGTAGGTCTTGACCAGTTCGCGCGCCTGGATGGCGGGCGCGATCGTGTCCGCGGCGTGTTCGGGCGCGCGCCGCTGATCATGGCGGACAGCCATATCCGTTCCTCCGATGCGTT
Organism: Herbihabitans rhizosphaerae; assembly: GCF_004216555.1. Taxonomy (GTDB): domain Bacteria; phylum Actinomycetota; class Actinomycetes; order Mycobacteriales; family Pseudonocardiaceae; genus Herbihabitans; species Herbihabitans rhizosphaerae. Next base: position 130,232 of record NZ_SGWQ01000004.1, read on the forward strand.
GTGGGTCAACGGATCGGCTCACGGGCTCAGCTATCCTGAAATTGCGCCTGGGTGCTGTGCTCGTACGAGCCGACCTGGGATTCGATCGCTGGCCGGGTGTTGCCGCACCCGGCCAGCGGTGTGTCACGACAAAGTCGCCGGTTCCCCTCTCTGCCGCTATATATCCGAGCCCGAGTATGTCGCGGTGTCGCCTCTGACGTCAATATGGTGTCGCGATGATGTCGCGGGTTGTTTCAGTCGGCCCTGCCCGTTGGGGGTCGAGTCGCCAGCCAGCCCAGGTCGACGGTGACAACGCCGGTCTCATTCACCTGCCGCCAGCCCTCGATACCGCCGAGCGTGCCCTTCTCGATCTTCTCGATCAGCGCGTCCACGAACTCCAGTTCGGCCGCTCGCAGCGCGCGGGTGTAGTCGTGCTCGATGAGGAGGATCTCCGCGAGGGCGTGCGTCTCCTTGATCTTCTCGGTCACCGTGTCCCATCCGGTGATCAGCACGTCGAGCCGGTTTCGCCGCTGTCGCAACAAGTCCAGCGCCTCATCGGGGTGCAGCACGCCGATCAGCGACAGTCCCGCCTCGAACTGGGTGAACTCCTTGACCGGCGTGGAGATCAGCTCGCTGAGCCAGTCGATCAGCTCCGCCCGCCCGGCCTCGGTGATCGAGTACACGGTCCGCTCCGGCCGCTTGCCGTCCTTCACCGTCTCGTGCACGTCGATCAACTTGTGCCGCTGCAGCGACTGGATCACCGAGTAGAGCGACCCGTAGTTGAGCTTGATGCTCTCTTCCTTCGATCGCTCCCGCAGCGTCGTGGACATCTCGTACGGGTGCATCGGCTTCTCGGTCAGCAGCGCCAGCGCCGCAAGCGCGAGCGGATTCGAGACCTTCCGACGAGCCACGACAACCTCCGGATCGAATACTCGAACCAGAGTATACGCAGTGTCAGACCTGCGCGCCGTCGTCGCCGTCGTCAGGCCCACCGGGCGGGCGCTGCCGCATGCGCAGCACGAGCAACCCGGCTCCGGACGCGAACGCGACCAGTGAGATCGGCGTGGCGATCTTCGTCGGGAGCCCGATCACGCTGGGCACCGCGAGCAGCAGCAGACCGATCCCCAGCAGCACGATCGCCAGGATGGTGATCGGCCGCAGCGACGGCAGCGGCGGCGGCTCGGGCGGCACGTAGTGCTCGTCGTCATCGTCGTAGGGCGTCCACGACGGGTCGTACTCGGTCTGGTGCGCGCGCCACGACGAGGAGGGAGCGGTGGGCGCGGCCTCGCGCGGCTCCTGGTCGCCCTTCGACTTCTCGTCGTCCCCGCCGTCGTCCTTGTCGCGCTCACCCGTGCCCACCCCTTGGGCCTCGAGATCCGCGACGATCTCGGCGAACGCGGCGTCGACGTCCTCTGGACCGTCCTTGCCGCCCGATGTGCCCTTCACGGCCCTCCTCGCGATGGGTGACCGGCCTCGTCTGGTCTTGTCATCGTCGCACGAACTCCGTTGGCTACAAGTAGTCGCCGGACACTTGTCCGATCGTTGTGCCTGTGACGGTGATCCCGGGAAGACTCTGGGTAGTCCCATACGTCGTAGGCTGATCACTGGAACCACGAACTGGGGAGGAGTACCGCCCGGTGCTGTACTGGTGGATGAAGCACGTGCTGCTCGGGCCGGCGCTGCGCGTCGGGTTCAAGCCGAGGGCCGAGGGTCTGGAGAACGTGCCGGAGACCGGGGGCGCGCTGCTGGCCAGCAACCACCTCGCCGTGGCCGACTCGTTCTTCATGCCGCTGTTGCTGTCCCGGCGGGTGACCTTTCCGGCGAAGATGGAGTACTTCACCCAGCCGGGCGCCAAGGGGCGGCTGAAAAAGTGGTTCTTCACCGGTATGGGGCAGATCCCGATCGACCGGACCAGCGGATCGGCGGCGCAGGACGCGCTGGAGACCGGCGTGCGCCTGCTGCGTGAGGGCCGGCTGCTCGGCATCTACCCGGAGGGCACCCGCTCGCCGGACGGCAGGCTGTACAAGGGCAAGACCGGCGTCGCGCGGATGGCGCTCGCGGCGGGGGTCCCGGTGATTCCGGTGGCCATGGTCGGCACGGACAAGGCGAACCCGATCGGCTCGAAGATGTGGAAGCCGCACCCGATCACGGTCAAGTTCGGCGCGCCGCTGGACTTCTCGCGGTACGAGGGCCTGGACGGCGACCGGTTCGTGGAGCGCTCGATCACCGACGAGATCATGTACGCGCTGATGGAGCTGTCCGGTCAGGAGTACGTGGACGTCTACGCCGCGAAGGTGAAGGACCAGGCGGTCGAGGTCGAGCCTCGGGTTCCGCACACCCTCACGGCCTGAGACTCAAGATTGGCCCCTGGGCTGGCCCCGGCCGTCCTGATTCCGTCATGGCAGGTTGTCGGCCAGGATGAACATGTGACCTCGACCTCGATCGGCTGCTTGATCCGCGACCTTCGTGTGGCGCTGAGCTGGTCCCAGGGCAGGCTCGCCGACGAGCTTTGCCGTGTGTCCGGGCATTCGACGGCGACCAGGGAAGACGTGTCCAGGTGGGAGCGGGGGAAGCGGACCCCTGGGCCGTACTGGCTGGCACACCTGGCGACCGTTCTCGAGGTTCCGCTGCATGTGTTGGAGGACGCCAAGATGGATCGGCGGACATTCGTCACCTCGCTCGCCGCGACCGCGGTCGCTCCGGTCGTGACGGCGGATCTGATCCGCGAGGGCTTCGATGCCGCACTGCACGGCGGCCCGGACACCGAAGCATGGCTGGACCGACTTGCCCGCTACGGCGCCGACTACATGACCGCTGGAGCCGCGCAGATACAGCAGCGAGTCGCGCACGACCTTGTCGTGATCCAGCAACAGCTGGAGTCCCCGGTGATGTGGGGCGTCGCCGCCAAGTTGATGACGTTGTTCGCGAAGACATTCCCCGGCGCGGACGGCGCGAAGGCGGTCACGTGGTACCGGAGGGCGGCGATCGCGGCCGACCGGTCCGAGGACAACGAGACCCGCGTCTGGGTGCGGGGACGGGCGGCGATCGCGCTTGGGTACGAGGGTGCCGCCCTGCCAGTCGCCGACCTGTTCGCCGAACAAGCGACGCAGATCGAGGACAAGCCGTCGATCGGCAGGCTCAACGCGGTCATGGGCAAGGCCCATGTCGCCGCCCTGCGAGGCGACGACAATCGTGCCACGGAACTCCTGTATGAAGGAAAGCGCCTGTTCGATCGGGCAGGAAGCGACGACGTCGCATCGTCGGACTATGCGGTGCCGTTCTGGCGAATGAACGTCTTCATGTCGCTGTTGCTCGCCCGACACGGCGCGGAGCGCAATGCGATCGTGGCGCGGGAGACGGCGATGGAATATCTGCCTGCTACGTTGCCGCGTTTCCGTACACATCTGGAAATGCACCACGGGCTCATGATGGTCAGGTCTGGTGATCGGAAAGGCGGCGTGGCGTACGCGGAAGAGGCGCTCAATGCCCTTCCGCCCGAGAAGCACAGCCTGACGTTGCGAATGCTGTTGGGTGAGATCCGCGACTCATGACGTGGCCCCCGTTCTGGCCCTGTGTGCGAACTGGTCGCGACCGTATCGTTCCTTCACGTAGGGCAGTCGACATGCCGGTGGAGGGCAGATTTCATGGGACGGGTTCAGGTCGGTACATGGGTGAAGATCGACGACGTGTCAATGACTTACGCAATCTGCGGAGACGACATCGAATTTCGTCTTGGCAGCATGACGGACGGATTCGACCTGATCGTGACAGACCGTGCGCTGACAAAACTCGTCGCCACTGGTACAGAGGCGCTGCGCACCTTGTCCACCAGCAAGCGTGAGCATTGACCTGCCGTTGATCGCTGATGTAGTCGGCGCGCTTGCGGAGTATCGTTGTCCAGAGTTGCCTGTCTTCCTGCGCAGCGGAGATGGGCACCCTTCGCAGCGCAGGAGGAATTGGCCTCGCTCACCGGAGACTATCTTGTCCATACCGATCTGACAGCCGAAAACTTCATCATTGGCGCCCGGACGCACGTCATCGACTGGGCATGGCCGAGTGTTGGGGCGTCATGGCTCGACACGGCGTCGATGGTTGTCCGGCTCATTCAGGCCGGCCATTCACCGAAGGAAGCCGAGCGGTGGGCCAGGCAGGTCCCAGTCTGGGGTGATGTCTCCCGCGAAGCGCTCCTCGCGTACATAAGGGTTCGGATCGGGGTAGCTCGGCGCAACTCCGCTCCAATCCTCGACGCTCTACGGGTGTATCACGACGCGCTGGTGCGCTAGTCGTGGAGGGCCTCCGAGCCTCGGGGTCGCCACACCTCACGGCCTGAGGTTTTCCGCAGGGTAGGTCGGCGGTGCACCTCATGGTTCGAAGGCGCGCGATTTTCTAGCGTTTCACGTGTGAACCTGAACCTTGCTTCTGACGTTTCCGGAAATGAGATCGGCGGATTCGCCGGCTGGGCGACCGACTTGATGGAGACGCTCGGCGCGCCCGGCGCCGGTCTCGCCATCGCGCTCGAGAACGTGTTTCCCCCGCTGCCGAGCGAGGTGTTTCTCCCGCTGGCCGGCTTCACCGCCGGACAGGGGAGGATGAGCCTGCTGATGGCGATCGTGATGACCACCCTCGGCTCGATCGTGGGCGCGCTTCTGTTGTACTACCTGGGGGTTCTGCTCGGCCCGGACCGGATCAGGCGGATCGCCGACAAGCTGCCGCTGGTCAAGGTGTCCGATGTGGACAAGACCGAGAAATGGTTCGCCAAGCACGGCGTCAAGGCGGTCTTCTTCGGCAGGATGATCCCCATTTTCCGCAGTTTGATATCCATTCCGGCCGGTGTGGAGCGAATGCGGCTCACCACGTTTCTCGCGTTCACCGCACTGGGCAGCCTCATCTGGAACACGATATTCGTGCTGGCCGGATACTGGCTGGGGGAGAATTGGCGGTCGGTCGAAGACTACGTCGGGGTGTTCTCCAAGGCCGTACTGGTGCTGGTGGCGCTCGCGATCGCGGTCTTCGTCGTCACCCGGCTACGCGGGCGTGCCGGTGCCACCCGCTCGTGACACGGTGATGTTGTGAAAGCCATGCTGACGCGCTGGGCCCGGGTCTTCGCCGGCCTCGGGCTCGGCGCGCTCGCGGCCTTCGTCGAGCTGGCCTACCTGGTGGCCGGCGGGTTCGCGCTGGCGGCAAGCTCACGGCGGATGGACCCGGGTGCGCGGCGGCTGGCCGATCGCGCGCGACATCGAGTGGCACGGTGGTACGGCCCGCCCGAGATCGAGACCGCCGCGCCGGAGTCGTGGCGGGTGTGGGGCTACCTCGGCGCACGGGCGGCCGTGGGCCTGCTCGGCGGGTGTGTGCTGGTGCTGTTCGGCTACGGCGCGGTCGTGTCCGCGACCGTCGTGGTGGAGTGGGTGACCGGCGGACGGCCGGACGGGATAGACCTCACCCTCGGGCTCGGGCTGTACTTCGGCGTGCTGGTGGTCGTGCTGTTCTTCCTCGCGCTGCAAGGGTTTCTCGGACTGGTCAACCTGGAGCGGCGGCTCGTGCGCCGGTTCCTCGGACCGAGCCCCGACGAGCTGCTGCGCCGGCGGATCAGCGAGCTGGCCGAGTCCCGCGCCGGCATCGTGGAGGCCGTGGACGCCGAGCGCAGGCGCATCGAACGCGACATCCACGACGGTGTGCAGCAGCGGGTCGTGGCACTGGCCATGCTGCTCGGCCGGGCCCGCCGCACATCGACAAGCGAGCCGGAGCGGGTCGGCGAGCTGCTGGCCGCGGCGCACGACGAGTCCCAGCGGGTGCTCGGCGATCTGCGCGACGTGGCCTGGCGGGTGTATCCGACGGCGCTGGACTCGCTGGGGCTGTCCGAGGCGCTGGCGGCCGTGGCCGAGCGGTCCAGCGTGCCGGTCACCCTGGACTACCGACTCGCCGAGCGGCCGGAGCCGACCGTGGAGACGGCGGCCTACTTCGTGGTGTGCGAGGCGGTCACCAACGCGGCGAAGCACTCCGGCGCCGGGGCGATTTCCGTTGTGGTGCAACGAAATGACACACTCGTGACCGTGTGTGTCAGCGACGACGGCCGGGGCGGTGCGGACCCGTCCGGCCACGGGCTGTCCGGGTTGGCCAGGAGAGTCGCCGCCATCGACGGGGTGTTCACAGTGGACAGTCCGGCCAGCGGCCCGACCGTGATCACCGCGGAGCTGCCGTGCGCGTGACACTCGCCGAGGACTCGACGCTGCTGCGCGAGGGGCTGGTGCGCCTGCTCGCCGAGGAGGGCCACGAGGTGGTGGCCGCCGTGGGCGACGGCGAGGCGCTGCTGGAGGCGCTGGCCGCCGATCAGCCGGACGTGGTGGTGCTGGACGTGCGGATGCCGCCGACGCACACCGACGAGGGGCTACGCGCCGCGCTGGAGATCCGGCGACGCTGGCCGGGCATCGGCGTGCTCGTGTTGTCCCAGTATGTGGAGAAGCGGTACGCCACCGAGCTGATCACCTCCGACACGACCGGCGTGGGATATCTGCTCAAGGATCGCGTCGCGCAGGTCGAGGAGTTTCTCACCGCGCTGCAACGGGTCGGCGATGGTGGCGCCGCGTTCGATCCGGAGGTCGTGCGGCAGCTGCTGGCCCGCACCAGCCACACCGATCCGCTCCGCCGTCTCACTCCTCGGGAACGCGAGGTACTCGATCAGATGGCGCAGGGGCACACCAACGCGGCGATCGCGGAGAAGCTGTTCGTCTCGCAGAGCGCGGTGGAGAAGCACGTGAACTCGATCTTCGACAAACTCGATCTGACGCATACCTCCGGTTACAGCCGAAGGGTGCTCGCCGTGCTCCGGTACCTGGGGTCCTAAGGTGCTCGGGTGCGTTTCTTCTACGACACCGAGTTCATCGAAGACGGAGTGACCATCGACCTGGTCTCGATCGGTGTCGTCGACGAGAACGGGCGAGAGTTCTACGCCGTGTCCACCGAGTTCGACCCCGAGAAGGCCGGCGCGTGGGTGCGCGCGAACGTGCTGGACAAACTGCCGTCACCGGCGGACCAGGCGTGGCGCAGCCGGGAGCGAATTCGTGAGGACCTGCTGAAGTTCCTGTCCCCGCGCGGCGAGAAGGTCGAGCTGTGGGCGTGGTTCGCCGCGTACGACCACGTCGTGTTCGCCCAGCTGTGGGGGCCGATGGTCGAGCTGCCGCGCCAGTTGCCGAGGTTCACCCGGGAACTGCGCCAGCGCTGGGAGGACGTCGGAAAGCCGTCCCTGCCCAGCGCGCCGAACGACGCGCACGACGCCCTGGCCGACGCGCGGCACAACCTCGCGCGCTGGCGGGTGATCGAGGAGGCCCGCCACAAGCGCGGCTTCCCGGCCTGACTCGCGAGTCCCGCGCCCTGCACCCCCGAGTCCTGCGCCCTGCATCCGCGAGTTCCGCGCCCCGCACCCGCGTTCACGGGCCGGTGGCGTGGATGCGGGCGAGGCGGCGCCACGCGGTCGAGCCACCTGGCAGGGGCGATGCCAGGGTGGGTGCCTCGGCCGCGCGGCACAGTTCGAGTGCGTCCGGGTTGGTGTCCTCGGCGATCGCGGCGGCCAGGCGGTCGTGCCCGTCGAGCAGCACCCACGCGTCCAGCCCGCTGACCCACCACAGCAGCAGCGAGGGCAGCACGCCCTCCCGTGCCTGTCGGCGGTACGCCTTCACCCGCGCGGCGTCCGGCGGTGACGGCTCGCGCAGCGCCACGATCCGCCGGCCAGGGCGGAACCAGTCCACGTAGCCGAGCACCCGATCCTCCACGAGTCCGCTGTGGACAGACGGCAGGCTCGGCGAGCGCAACAGCCACTCGCCGGCGTGCAGCGGCGTGCCGGCCGCGCTGAGTGAGGCGGCGAACCACTCGGCCCAGCGTGCCGGGTCACCGCCGAGCGATCGCGCCAGATCCGCCGTCGGCGGCGGCAGCGGCGAGCGATACCTGCCGGCCCTGCGCAGGTGCACGCCGTACCAGTCGTACCGCCGCCGGGCCATCAGCACCGGCTGACCCCCTTGGCGCAGAAGGAAAAGTCCCGCGCCGGCGAGCTCCACCCGAAGATCGGGAACCGCGGGGCCGGACACCCGCAGCGTCCGTCCGGTCCACATCTGACGCACCCGGAAAGGGTAGCGGTGGGTGGTGGCGTCTGGATCGGTTCCGTGCCAGGCTGTGCGGCGTCCCCGAATTCGGCTTGGAGGTAGGCAGATGCGGGTAGGCGTGCTCACCGGTGGCGGTGACTGCCCAGGACTCAACGCGGTGATCCGCGCGGTGGTGCGTAAGGGAATCGAGACGCACGGGTGGGACATCCTCGGCTTCCGCAACGGGTGGCAGGGGCCGGTCGAGGGGCTGGTGAAGCCGCTCGGCCTCGACCACGTCGAGGACATTCTCGCCAGGGGCGGAACCGTGCTCGGCTCCTCGCGCACCAACCCGTACAAGGTCGACGGTGGTGTTGACAAGATCAAGAGCACCCTGGCCGAGCACGGCGTCGACGCGCTGATCGCGATCGGCGGCGAGGACACGCTCGGCGTCGCGAAGCGGCTCACCGACGACGGCGTCGGCGTGGTCGGCGTGCCGAAGACGATCGACAACGACCTCGCCGGCACCGACTACACGTTCGGGTTCGACACGGCGGTGCACATCGCGACCGAGTCGATCGACCGGCTGCGCACCACGGCCGAGTCGCACCACCGCGCGCTCGTCGTCGAGGTGATGGGCCGGCACGCCGGCTGGATCGCGTTGCACTCCGGGCTCGCCGGCGGCGCGAACGTGATCTTGGTGCCGGAGCGCCCGTTCAGCGTGGAGAAGGTCGTCGAGTGGGTGACCCGCCGGTTCGAGCGGCAGTACGCCCCGATCATCGTGGTGGCCGAGGGCGCGCTGCCCGAGGGTGGCGCCGAGGTGCTGCAGAGCGGTGAGCGGGACTCGTTCGGGCACGTGCGGCTGGGCGGTGTCGGTACCTGGCTGGCCGAGGAGATCGCCGACCGCACCGGCAAGGAGTCGCGCGCCGTGGTGCTCGGGCACACCCAGCGCGGCGGTGTGCCGACCGCCTACGACAGGGTGCTGGCCACCCGGTTCGGGCTGCACGCGGTGGACGCCGTCGCGGAGAACGACTTCGGCACGATGGTCGCCCTGCGCGGCACCGAGATCGCGCGGGTCAAGCTCGCCGACGCCACGGCGGAGTTGAAGACGGTGCCGCTGGAGCGGTACGCCGAGGCCGAGGTGTTCTTCGGCTGAGTCGTTCCCGGACTATTCCGGCTGCCACGGCGGGAGGGGCCAGTCCCATTTCGGCATCGGCTCCTCCCGTGGTGCGTCCATACCCGGCTGGGAGAGAATGCGGGCCATTCTCGTGCCCCATTCCAGATAACCGACGAACGCCGCGCGGAATTCGGGATCGTCCGGCAGGCCGACCTGGTCCGCCGTGTCGAGAAGCAAGGCGATCCAGCGCTGTCGCTGTTCCTCGGTGATCGCCCGGCCGAGGTGCCGGCCGACCATGTGCCGGTGCCCGCCGTGGTCGGCCGAATACCGTGCCGGGCCGCCGAAAACCTCGGCGAGCCACGCCGCGACATGCTTGGGGTGACGGGGATCCATGCCTCGGAACACCGGTTCGAGCACGTCGTCGTCGCGCACCCGCGTGTAGAACGCGTCGAACAGTTTCTCCAGTGCCTCGGTGCCGCCGAGCCATTCGTACAGGGTCGGAATCGCCGCGCCTCGACCGGCGATTCCGGTCGCGCGAAAGTGTCGCGCCTCCGCGTTGAGCGGTTCCGGTAGGGGATTGGCCGCTGATTTCCAGACGATGCGCAGAATGTATTCGTCGTCGCCGCGGGTCAGCTCGTATTCGACGCATTCCGGTTCGGTGCTGAGACGCTGGCACGCCTCTTCGAACTCGGCCGCGCGCTCGGCGGGCACCCGGTAGTGGACGTGCTCGATCACATGGTCAGCCACGCCAACAGTGTAATCATGTAATCCGCCAGCGCGTCAACTCGTGGTTGACGACAGGCGATCGTCAACCTAGGGTTGACGGCATGCAGACCACGCCACGACTCGACGACCTGATCGAGGTCGTCCGCAACCTGTCCGTCGCCCGCCACCGTGACCCCGACGAGGACGTGCTCGACCAACTGTCCGACGCCGTGGTGCTCGGTGAGCGCCTTGGTGAGATCGCCGATCACCTGATCGGGCACTTCGTCGACAAGGCCCGCCGATCCGGCGCGTCCTGGACCGACATCGGCCAGAGCATGGGCGTCACCAAACAGGCCGCGCAGAAGCGCTTCGTGCCTAAGGAATCCGACGACGGCCCGGCGCTCGACCTCCGGTTGTTCACCCGCTTCACCGACCGGGCGCGCTCCGCCGTGGTCGCCGCGCAGACCGAGGCGCGCGAGGCCGGCAGCGCCAAGATCGACACCGACCACCTGGTGCTCGGACTGCTCAGCGAGCCGGAAGCCCTTGCCGCGAAAGCGATCGAGGTGCTCGGCGTGTCCGCCGCCGAACTGCGCGCCTCGATCGTCGAACACCTTCCCGGCGGGGAATCGACCACCCGCGAGCAGGTCCCGCTCACCTCCACCGCGGTGAAGGCGCTCGAGCTGACCGCCCGCGCCGCGCTGCAGTTGGGGCACAACTACATCGGCACCGAGCACATCCTGCTCGGCGTGCTCGACGAGCCGGACGGCCCCGGCGGGCGCACGCTCGCCAACCTGGGCATCACCGCCGACCGGGTACGCGAGTGGCTGGTTCCCGTGCTGGAGGAGATCGCGCGGAGGGCGCGTGCGGCGGCGTCGAATGAGGACGGCGACGGTGCCGACTGAACCGATCCCGCGCACGGCGGCAGGCGTGTTGCTGTCGCTGGCCGTCGCCGTGGCACTGGTCGCCGTGCTCCTCACGTGACAATGCCCGACCGGACAGCCACCCGTGAGAGTCGCCTCAGCGTGCGCGGCTTACTCTTGGAGTCGTGAACTGGACCGTGGACGTGCCGGTGGACACCCTTCCCGAGTTGCCACCGCTGCCGCCCAACCTGCGTACCCAACTCGACGACGCACTGGCCCGCCCGGCCGCCCAGCAGCCCGAGTGGCCCGACGCCGAGCAGGTGCGTCAGGTCCGCACGGTGCTGGAGAGCGTGCCGCCGATCACCGTGCCCGCCGAGATCGACAAGCTGCGGGCGAGCCTCGCCGACGTCGCCGAGGGGCGCGCGTTCATGCTGCAGGGCGGCGACTGCGCCGAGACGTTCGCGGACAACACCGAGCCGCACATCCGCGCGAACATGCGCACCCTGCTGCAGATGGCGGTCGTGCTCACCTACGGTGCCAGCACGCCGGTGGTGAAGGTGGGCCGGATCGCCGGCCAGTACGGCAAGCCGCGCAGCAACCCGCTCGACGCGCTCGGCCTGCCGGTGTACCGAGGCGACATCGTCAACTCGCTGGTCGCCACACCCGAGGCGCGCGTGCCGGACCCGTCGCGGATGGTGCGCGCCTACGCCAACGCCAGCGCCGCGATGAACCTGCTGCGCGCGCTCACCGGCGCGGGCATGGCCGACCTGTCCAACCTGCACGACTGGAACAAGGACTTCGTGCGCGTCTCGCCGGCCGGCGAGCGGTACGAGGCGCTGGCCACCGAGATCGACCGCGGCCTGCGGTTCATGCAGGCGTGCGGCGTGAACGACTCCACCCTGCACACGGTGGACATCTACGCCAGCCACGAAGCTCTGCTGCTGGACTACGAGCGGGCGATGCTGCGGCTGGACACCAGCGGTGACGAGCCGAAGCTGTACGACCTGTCCTCGCACTTCCTGTGGGTGGGGGAGCGCACCCGTCAGCTCGACGGCGCGCACATCGCGTTCGCCGGGATGCTGGCCAACCCGATCGGCCTCAAGATCGGCCCGACCACGACACCGGAGCAGGCCGTCGAGTACGTCGAGCGGCTCGACCCGAACAACACGCCGGGCCGGCTCACGCTGATCAGCCGCATGGGCAACGGCAAGGTGCGCGACGTGCTGCCGCCGATCATCGAGAAGGTGGAGGCGTCCGGGCACAAGGTGATCTGGCAGTGCGACCCGATGCACGGCAACACGCACGAGTCGTCCACCGGGTACAAGACGCGGCACTTCGACCGGATCGTGGACGAGGTGCAGGGCTTCTTCGAGGTGCACCGCCGGCTCGGCACGCACCCCGGCGGCATGCACATCGAGCTGACCGGCGAGGACGTCACCGAGTGCCTCGGCGGCGCGCAGGACATCTCCGACCTGGACCTCGAGGGGCGCTACGAGACCGCCATGGACCCGCGCCTGAACACCCAGCAATCGCTGGAGCTGGCCTTCCTCGTCGCCGAGATGCTGCGCTCCTGACTCGAGCTGCCTTCGTGTTTTGCGTACTTTAGCGGGCTAAAGTACGCAAAACATGAACGGAGCGATCGCTCAGTTTCGGACACGGGGACGCGGTGCGGCGGCACGCTTGAGTCCACTGTGGACGATCAGGGGAGGGCGAGGAGGGTGATCGTGGTGCCCTTGGCGACCTTGCTCTCCGACGACGGGTCCTGACTGACCACCTGGCTGCCGTCGGTCTGCACGAACACGTGTCGGACCTGGGCGGTGAGGCCGGCGTCGGCGAGCGTCTTCTGGGCGTCGGCCACCCGCATGCCCTTCACGTCGGGCACGGTGATCGCGTTGTTGACCACGACGCCGACGCGCCGGTTGCCGTCGGAGTCGATCTTGGTGCCGCCGGTCGGGCTGGTGCGGATCACCTGGCCGCCGTCGACCTCGTCGGAGAACTCCTGCGGCAGGTCGTAGGGCTCGAAACCGGCCGCCTGCAAGGCTTTGAACGCCTCGTCGCGAGTCTTGCCGGCGACCGGGGGAATCGGCTTGGGCTCTGGGCCCTTGCTCAGCACCAGGCTCACCCGGGCGCCGATCGGCAGTTGGGTACCCGGCTGCGGGTCGACGCGGACCACGGCTCCCTTGGGCACAGCGGAGTCGTAGACCTGGTCGCCGCGCATCGGGTCCAGCTCGACGGCCCGGATCAAGGCCTCCACCTCGGGCACCGGCGCACCGGGCCGGGCGCCGGGCACGACCGGCATGCCGGCGGACACGGTCAGGATCACCTCGTCGCCGCGCAGCGCGCTCTCGCCGCCCGGCGGTGTGGTGTTGATCACTGTGTTGGCCGGGGCGGTGTTGTGCCGCACGCGGTTGATCTTCGGGGTGAGCTTCGCGTCGGTGACCGCCTGCTCGGCGGCGAACGAGTCGCGCCCGGCGAGCTGTGGCACCTCGGTCCACCGGCCGGCGGCGAACCACCAGATGCCGGTGCCGGCCAGTGCCAGCACGAGTACGCCGATGATCGCCCACAGCCACGGACGGCGGCGTGGACGCTGACGCGGCGCGGCGCGCGGCGGCACGTCGTCGGGCACCGGCGGCGTGCTCACCGCCTGGCCGAGCTCCACCCGCAGCATCGACCGGGTTCCTTGTGGCCCAACGGTTCCCGACCCGCCGGCCGGGCGACCGATCGCGGTGGCGCCGGCGACGACCGGCATCTGGTCGGTGCGCTCCTGCGGGGACTCGAGCAGCCGGTCGAGGTCCTCGTGTTCGGCGGGCCACGCCGGCTCATCGGTGGCGTGTCCGGGCACCGGGACGTGCACGGTGCCGATGCCCAACTCGGACCGGACCTGCCGCAGCTCGGCGAGGAACGCAGCGCCGTCGGCCGGGCGCGCGGCGGGGTCGCGGCTGGTCGCGCGCAGCACCAGGTCGTCGAGTTCTTTCGGGATCTCCGGCACGGTGGCACTCGGCGGCGGCACGTCGTCGTTCACGTGCCGGTAGGCCACCGACAGCGCGGTGTCGCCGGTGTAGGGCGGGCGGCCGGTGAGCATCTCGTAGAGCACGATGCCGGCGGAGTAGACGTCACCGCGGGCGGTGGCGGCGCCGGTGGTGACCTGTTCGGGTGACAGATAGGCCACCGTGCCCAAGATCACGCTGCTGTTCGTGGTGCCGGCCGACGAGACCGCGCGCACGAGCCCGAAGTCGCCGACCTTGACCACGGTCGGCGCGCCTTCCTGGCCCGCGCGCTGGCGGCCGATCAGCACGTTCTCCGGCTTCACGTCGCGGTGGATCAGCCCGGCGCCGTGCGCGGCGGCCAGCGCGCTCAACACCGGCTCGAAAACGTTGCACGCCAAGGGAACGCCGAGCGCGCCGCGGTCCATCACGAGGTCGCGCAGGGTACCGCCGTTGACCAGTTCCATCACCAGGAAGACGAGCTGCTGCCCGGAGGCGGAGGAGTCGACACCTTGATCATGCACGGCCACCACGTTCGGGTGATGAATCTTCGCGGCGGAGCGCGCCTCACGCTCGAATCGCTCCACGAACGAGCGGTCGTCGGCGAACCGCTGGTCCATCACCTTGATCGCCACCGGCCGGTCCAGCCGCGTGTCCAACCCGCGGTACACCGCGGACATGCCGCCACGCGCGAGCGATGCGTCCACGCGATAGCGCTGCTCCAGCAGCGTGCCGATCAGATGGGCTCCCCGGTCCTCCACGATGGCGATCGTACGGAGCACGGCCGGCACATGTGTGCAGGGCGGCTATTTCGTGACGCGCGAGGACCCCTACCTGTGGCATCGTGTTCGCGTGGGTGCGATTCCTGTCGCTGACGACGTGCTCGACTCCGGTGTCGACGTGCTGTCGCTCGATGATGTGGCCAAGCGTTTGGACTGTCCGTTGACCAGGGTGCAGCAAGCGCTGCGGGACGGGCAGCTGCTCGCCGTGCGGCGCGGGGGAGAGCTGTTCATCCCGGCCGACATGCTGGACGACGAGGGCAACGTGGTGAAGGGGCTGTCGGGCACGATCACCGTGCTCGCCGACGCCGGCTACACCCCGACGGACACGCTGAGCTGGCTGTTCACCGCCGACGACACGCTGCCGGGCACGCCGATCGAGGCGCTGCGGGGCAACCGGGGCCGCGAGGTCAAACGGCGCGCACAAGCGTCCGCGTTCTAGGTCCTAGCCGCTGGCCCTGGTCTGGACGAGCTTCTCGATGCCGTCCAGGATCCGCTCGAGCCCGAAGTCGAGATCGTCGTCCAGGATGGCCGACGCCATCCGCTCGGGGTCGCGGTACTGGCCCTCGGTCAGCATCGCCGCCAGCACCGGATAGCCGCGCTCCTTCAACAGTGGCTCGAGGAACGCGGTCATCGCGGCCGACTGCACCGGCGCGGCCTTGCTGTGATCGATGTCGCGGGCGAGCCTCGCGATGCTCCGCGCGTACCCGTCGAGCAGCACGACACACCGCAGCGCCTCCGTCCCGTCCAGGCCGGCGCCGAGGAACGCGGTGACCTGAACCTCGGTCCACCGCAACAGGTTCGGCGTCACCGGGGCTCCGGGGATCGGAATGTCGAGCAGCCACGGACGGGCGCACAGCCGATCGATGATCGCGTGCGTGACGGCGGTGACCGTGGCACGCCAGTCGCCCGGCCGGTACAGGTCGGCCGGCGGCTCGCCCCAGCCCGCGTCGGACAGCAGGACGAGCAGTTCGTCCTTCGAGGCGACGTAGCGGTACAGCCCGGCCGGCGTGATCCTGAGGCGCTTGGCGACCTTCGGCATGGACAGCGCGGCGTACCCATAGGTGTCGATCACCGCCATCGCCGTGGTGACGATCTGCTCGACGCTGTACGCCGGCTTCGGTCCACGGCGGGACAGCGGGCTGTCCCCCCAGGCCAGCCCGATGCCCGGCGGCAGGTCTCGTCTGTCCACCATCTGCCGCTCACGATCTGCGTTCGCCTTAAACTGTTACTGACTTTAACTGATTCGGCCCGGCCGCGACAGGTTTCTCGCCGACGTGGCGGGCGTCACTGATCTTTGCGATCCGATGAGCGCCGCGGGTAGAAAGTCTAACGACTGTTCAAACTCTAACGAGTGTTCAAGTTGTTGGACTGGGAGATACCTGTGGGCAATCCGTACGGGCAGCTGTTCACCGCGCGCGGCGCCGTCGCGTTCACGCTGGCGGGGTTCGTCGCGCGGATGGCGGTCCCGATGATCGGGATCGGGATCATCACGATGCTCGCCAAGACAAGCGGCTCCTACGGGCTGGCCGGCGCCGTCTCGGCGACCTTCACGATGTCCATGGCGCTGCTCGGTCCACAGGTGTCCCGGGTGGTCGACCGGCGCGGCCAGCGGCGAGTCATCGTGCCCGCGGCGATCGTCAGCTCCACCGCACTCGGCGGGCTGGTGCTCGCGGTCCGCGCCGGCGCGCCGGCCTGGACCTGGTTCGTACTGGCCGCCGTCGCCGGCTGTCTGCCGAACCTGGCCGCGATGGTGCGCGCCCGGTGGACCGAGATCTACCGCGACTCGCCGAGGCTGCACACCGCGTACTCGCTGGAGGCGGTGATCGACGAACTCACCTTCGTCGTCGGGCCCGCGCTCTCCGTCGCGCTGTGCACCATCGTCTTCCCGGAGGCCGGCCCGCTCCTGGCGGCGATCTTCCTGGCGATCGGCGTCGTGCTGTTCGCCGCGCAGCGCTCGACCGAACCGCCCGTGCTGCCCGCGACCGCCGAGCGCACCCGGTCGGTGATCCGCGACGCTCCGGTGCTCCTGCTGGTGCTGATCCTGCTCGCCGGCGGCGTGATCGTCGGCACCGTGGACGTGGTCAGCGTCGCGTTCGCCGAACACCTCGGCAGCCCGGCGTCGGCCGGCATCGTCGTGTCGGTCTACGCCGTCGGCTCCGGTGTCTCCGGGCTGATCTTCGGCACGCTGCGGGTGACCGTGCCGTTCCCGCGCCTGCTCGTGCTCCTGGTCGCCGGCACCGCCGTCACCACCGTGCCGCTGCTGCTCGTCGACGGCATCCTGAGCCTGTCCGCGGCGGTCTTCGTCGCCGGTGTGTTCTTCGCCCCGAGCATGATCACGATCATGAGCCTGATCGAGCGGCTCGTTCCGTCCGAACGGCTCACCGAGGGCATGACCTGGGCGATCACCGGCCTCAGTACCGGTGTCGCACTCGGCGCCGCGGTGTCCGGGCGGACGGTGGACGCGTTCGGCCCGATCGGTGGCTTCGTCGTGGCGATCGTGGCGGGCGGCGCCGCGCTGCTGATCGCCCTGCTCGCGCACGCGCCGCTGACCGCACGCGCGGAACGGGTACCGTCGCGCTGATGTCCATCGAGGAGAAGACGACCGACGGGCGCCGCATCAAGGGGGAGCGCCGCAAGCGTGAGCTGACCGAGGCCACGCTGCGCGTCGTCGCGCGGGACGGTGTGGCCGGCGTCAGCCATCGCACGGTCGCCCGCGAGGCCGGCCTTCCGCCCACGATGGCCGCCTACTACTTCGACGGTATCGACGATCTGCTCACCGCCGCGCTCACCAGCTGCCTGGACGAGGACGCCGAGAAGATCCGTGCGGTGCAAGACATCCAGGAGCTCGCCGAGCTGATGGCCGACCTGGTGGCCGGTGAGCCGGGCCGGTTGCTCGCCGAGTTCGAGTTGTACCTGCTCGCCGCGCGCAAGGTCGAACTGCGCGCGGCGACTGACCGCTGGAAGGCGGCACTCGCCGAGTTCGCGCGGCGGCACACCGATGATCCGGTGCGTGTGCACAACTTCGTCGGCGCCTACGACGGGCTGCTGCTGCAGGCGCTGCTCACCAGCACGCCGCCCACCGCCGCCGACTTCGAGGCCAACGTCGTGCAACTGCTCACGCCGTGATCAAGGCCTGCCGTCGTGCCGGTTGGCCCAGGCGCGCTCGCGGCGGGACAGATGCGCCACGACCATGTTCCCGTCCGGCCAGTCGATCGCCAGGCGGGTGGCGTTGACCGCCGGCCGCCGGTCTCGTCGGCCCTCCCAGATCAACTGTGGCGGCAGGTGACCGTCGGCGAACGCGAACCCGGTGTGCGACGCCGACCAGACGACCCACAGCTCCTTTCGGTCGCCGATCGCGCGCACCAGGTCGGGCAGGTCGCCGTGCACCACGAGGGTTCGCGCGACTCGCCCGACGTCGCGGAACCAGATGCCGAGCAGTTGGGCGCCGTAGTTCCGCACCGCCTGGTAGATCTCGCCCACGATCGTCTTGCTCGACCCGTGCACCGGACGGGCCTTGCGCACCACGGTCTTGCGGCGCCGGAAGTACGCCACGTTCGGCCGCTCGCCCCACTGCTCGCCGATCGCTCGGCGGACCTGCTCACGCAGTTCGTCGTGCTTGTCGAGATCGGCCGAGCTCACCCACTCCATCGGCGTTCCTTTGTTCCGGCGATCAACCCGCGTGCGGCCACCGCCGCGCGTCGTGCGCGGGAGACTACGACGCGCCGGTCCAGCACCGCGTAGTCGGCCGCCACGATCTCGTCCAGGATGCCCCGGTACAACGTCGCCGCGGTGCGCATGCACGGCCGGGATTCCTTGTGCAGCAACGAGATCCCGGGTTCCGCGCGGCGGTATACGGCGTAGGTGTGCGCCACCAGATGGGTCAGCGCGCGACGGATCGCCGGGTCCGGCCGACCGGTTCGGCGGGCACGCCGCAGCCGGTCGGTGTCCACACCGAACACGGCCAGCTCGTCGGCCGGCAGGTACACCCGGCCGCGGTCCAGGTCCTCGCCGACGTCGCGGAGGAAGTTGGTCAACTGGAACGCCTCGCCCAGCGCCATTGCGGGCGCCTCGGCCTCCTCGCGCGGACACACCGTGCCGAGCACCGGGAGCATCTGCAGCCCGATCACCCCGGCCGAGCCGTGCATGTAGCCGCCCAGATCGGCGAACGTGGCGTAGGAGCGCACGGTCAGGTCCATCCGCATCGACGCCAGGAACGCGTCGAACAGCTCCGGCGCGATGTCGTGCCGCCGCACGGTGTCCGCGAGCGCGGTGAGCGCGGGCGACGCGGGTTCGCCGGCCAGCGTGCCGTGTAACTCGGCGGCGAGACGGTCCAGCATGGACGCGCGCTCCTCGACCGGCCTCGGTCGCGCGGAGTCCACGATCTCGTCGGCCAGCCGCGCGAACCCGTACAGCGCGTGCACCGCCGGCCGGCGCGCCGCCGGCAGCAGGCGGGTGGCCAGGAAGTAGGACCTGCCGTGCGCGGCGTTGATCGCGCGGCAGGACCGGTAGGCCGCGCGCATCGCCGGATCGGTGATCCCGGCAGCGGTCAGCTCGCCCATCAGCTCGTCGTGCTCGCCGGTGTCTCGACCTGGCGGCGCACGGCGCGGCGGCGTTCGGCGCCCACGATCCGTTGCGCGGCAAGCTTTCCGGACAGCACCACCGGCGGGATCCCCACGCCCGGCGTGGTGCCGCAGCCGGCCAGCACCACGTTGTCCACGCCGGGCACCAGGTTGCGCGGGCGGAACGGGCCGGTCTGGCCGAACGTGTGCGCCAGCGAGAACGGCGTGCCGGCGGCGAGTCCGGCCTCCTCCCAGTCGGCCGGCGTGACCAGCCGCTGCACCTCGATCTCACCGTCCACACCGGACAGTCCGCGAGCGTCCAATGTGGACAGCAGCTCGTCGCGGTACACCGGCCCGATCCGCCGCCAGTCGATCGGGCCGGTCAGCGTGTTCGGGCACGGCGCGAGTACCGAGATCAGCTCGCGGCCGGGCGGGGCCAGCGACGGCTCGGTCGCCGTGGGGCGGGTGACCAGCAGCGACGGGTCGGACATCAGCTCGCCGCGCCGGGTGATCTCGTCGAACGTGCGGTCCCACCGCTGGCCGAAGAAGATCGTGTGGTGGTCCAGCACCGGCCAGGAGCGGCGCACCCCGGCGTGCAGCACGACCGCCGACGGCGACCAGCGCAGTGCCAGCGGCCGGCGCGGCGCCACCCCGAGCAGCCGGTAGCTGGCCTGCAGGTCGGCGGTGCACACGACGGCGTCGCACGGGATCCGCTCGCCGGACGTGGTGCGCACCGCGGTGACCCTCGTGCCGATTCGCTCCAGCCACGCCGCCGTCGTGCCGTACCGGATCCGCGCGCCGGATTCGCCTGCGGCACTTGCCATTCCGGCCGCCACCGCGCCCACCCCGCCGCGCGGGAAGTACACCCCGGCGACCGTGTCCATGTAGGCGATCACGGCGTAGGCGGCCAGCGCGCGGGCCGGCGGCACCCCCGCGTACAGCGACTGGAACGAGAACAGCCGGCGCACCCGCTCGTCGTTGAGGTGCCGCGCCACGGCGGGGGACAGCCGGCCGAAACCGCCGAGTGCCACCAACTTCGCCAGCGCGGGCGTCACGAGCCCGAGCGGCGAGTCGAAGTTGGCGTCGATGAAGCTGTTGCGCTGCGCCTTGTACAGCTTCGTGAGCCAGCGGCGTAGGGAGCGGTACCCGGCGGCCTCGGTCGGCCCGGCGAACCGGCGCACCTCGGCCTCCATCGCGTCCGCGTCGGTGTGCACGTCGATCGAGCTGCCGTCGGCGAAGTGCGCGCGGTAGGCGGGGTGCAGCTGCCGCAGGCGCACCCGCTCGGCCAGCGACGAGCCGACCGCGGCGAGCGCCTCGTCCACGAACTCCGGCATGGTCAGCACGGTGGCGCCGCTGTCCACCGTGTAACCGTCCATTGTGGACAGACCGGCTCGGCCGCCAGGGGTGTCGGCCGACTCGAGCACGGTGACGTTGCGGCCGGCGCCGAGCAGGTGCAGCGCGGCGGACAGCCCGGCGAGCCCGGCGCCGATCACCACGACGTCGTCGGTCTTCCCTGGCACAGTGCGCACGGCGTCAGCGATTCCTCTTCGTCGCGGCGATCGCCAGCTCGCGCAGCCTGCCGGCGGCCGGCTCGGCCAGGTTCGCCGCGTCCAGCGCGCGCATGGCGGAGTCGGTCAGCTCACCGATCCGGTGCTCCACATCGGCCACCGCGCCCACGTCGGCGAGCATCGAGCGGACCCGCTCGACGGTGTCCGTATCGAGGTCCGGCCGGCCGAGCGCGGCGCGCAGGAGCCCGCTGCGGTCGGACCGCAAACCCAGTGCCACCAACAGGGTTCGCTTGCCCTCGCGCAGGTCGTCGCCGGCCGGCTTGCCGGTCACGTCGGTGTCGCCGAACATGCCGAGCAGATCGTCGCGCAGTTGGAAAGCCACCCCGATGTCCGCCCCGAACTCGCGCAATGAGTCCACTGTGGACGGTGCGGCGCCGGCCAGCGCGGCACCGAGGTGCAGCGGCCGCTCCACGGTGTACGCGGCGGTCTTGAGGCGGGCGACCCGCAGCGCCGCGTCCTCGGTCACGTCGCCGCGCACCTGGCTCAGCACGTCGAGGTACTGGCCGGCCAGCATCTCGCCGCGCATCGCCCGCCACGGCTCGGCGGCCGCGGCCAGTGCCGCGGGGTTCACACCGGAGCAGGCGAACATGTCGTCCGCCCAGGCCAGCGCCAGGTCGCCGAGCAGGATCGCGGCGGCCAGCCCGAAGTGGTCGGAGTCGCCGTGCCAGCCGTTGTCGCGGTGCCGGGCGGCGAAGGCCACGTGCACGGTCGGCGAGCCACGGCGCATCGTGGAGGCGTCCATCACGTCGTCGTGCACCAGCGCGCACGCCTGCAGCAGCTCCAGCGCGCTCACCGCGGTCAGCACCCGGTGCGCCTCGGGCCCGTCGGCCGCGCCGCCCGCGCCGCGCCAGCCCCACCAGGCGAACGTGGGCCGGATCCGCTTTCCGCCGCCCAGTACGAAGTCGGCCAGCGCCCGTGCCGCGGCACCGACGGCCTCGTCCAGCGAGGTGATCTCGGCCAGCCGGGTATCCAGGTACTCGCGCAGCGCCGCCTCGACGTGCGCCGGGGGAGTGGCATCGACCGAGCGGGTGTCCGGTGTGGCGTTGACGTGCACGCTTACATCGTCCGCTGTCGCCCATCCGAGCGGCGCGCCGGGTCCCTCACCTGAGAACCGATGCCCGCGATTCGGGAGGGTTATCCCAATAAGCGGGCACTGGGTACCCTGGCCACGTGGATTCGGTGGTTCAGCGGCTGCGCGTCGATCGCCCGGTGTTCTCGGTGGAGTTCATGCCACCGAGGAGCGAGGAGGACGAACGCGTCCTGTGGCGCGCGGTGCGCGAACTCGAGTCGCTCGACCCGGCCTACGTGTCGATCACCTACGGCGCCGGCGGATCGCGCCGGGACCGCACGATCCGCACCACCGGCCGGGTCGCCCAGGAGACCACGCTCGTCCCGATGGCGCACCTCACCGCGGTCGAGCACTCCGTCGCCGAGCTGCGCAACGTGATCGGCTGGTACGCGGCGGTCGGCGTGCGCAACATCCTCGCGCTGCGCGGTGATCCGCCCGGCGACCCCAACGGCGAGTGGCGCACCCATCCCGAGGGCCTCAGCTACGCCGAGGAACTGGTGCGCCTGGTGCGCGAGTTGGGCGACTTCTGCGTCGGCGTGGCCGCTTTCCCGTACGGCCACCCGCGTTCGGTCGACCTGGACACCGACACCCGCCACCTGGTGCGCAAGTTCGACGCCGGCGCGGACTTCGCCATCGCGCAGCTGTTCTTCGAGGCCGACGACTTCCTGCGGATGCGCGATAGGGTCGCGGCCAGCGGGTACGACGGCGACGCGCTGCTCGTGCCCGGCGTCATGCCGCTCACCACCCCGCGCACGCTGAACAAGACCGTGGAACTGTCCGGCGCGCAGGTGCCGCCCAAGGTCGCCGCGCGACTGGACCCGCTGGCCGACGATCCGGCCGCGTTCCGCGCGGAGGGGATCGACCTGGTCACCGAGCTGTGCGAGCGGCTGATCGCCGAGGGCGTGCCAGGGCTGCACTTCTACACGCTGAACCGCTCCAAGGCGACCAGGGAGGTCGTCGCGCGCCTCGGCCTGGTGCCCGGGCGGACCGCTACAGCACAGCGGCTTCGCGCTTGAGTTTGCGCACGTGACGCCGGTGCGCGGCCACCGCGAGAACGCCTTGTTGCTCAGATAGTTGTAACCACTCGCACACTCCTTGCGTTCGCGCCTGCAGCTTGGCTACCGTAGTCGCACGATTGCGCACTGGGGGTGCACATTGGGGTTTCAAGCTGAGATCGAAAGCATCAGAAAGTCCGCACGCGCGTCGCGCAGTGCCGCTGATCAGACTCGATCCGTCGATCTTGCGGGCGTCGTACGCGGAATCAAGGACGCGTTGCCCGGCGGTTGGGCCGCGCAAACCACCAGCATGGTCGGCACGACCTGGCAGAACACCATCGGTGGGTGGACCTCGCAAGCAGACCGCTATGCCGACAGCCTGAACGCGTCCGCCACCGAGTACGAACGCAATGAGGAAAGCGCCAAGGCCAATCTCCGCCGCGCGGAAAGGCCCCGCTGATGCTCACATTCGGGCAGACGCGCACCTGGCGACCCGAGCCACTCGACACCGTGGAAAAGGACCTCAAGTCACGACAAGATCATCTGCTCACGCTTCAAGATGAACTCCTCGGCGCGGCCACCACGGATGTCTGGCACGGAACCGCGCATGATGCTGCGGCTGCCGAGCGCAACCGCATGGCGAACGACATGGAGCACTTGGTCGCGGAGCTCTCGGCGGTTCGCACCGCCGTAGCTCGTGCTTCCGATGCGGTCGTTCCGCTGCGACACGCGATCGTCGAAGCCGAACACCTCGCCTCGCGGCACGGATTCTCCATCAGTGATGACGGCGCGATTCACGACGTCAATCCACCTCGGGACGTTCCACCTGACCAGCAACAGCAGGTGAACGAGGAACGCAATCGCGTCAAAGCTGAGCTTGGCGATCGCGTGAAGCGCATCCTGGAGCAGGCGCAGAGCATCGATCTGGATCTGGACAAGGTGCTCACCAAGGCGGTGCATAACATGATCTCTGACGGCGCCGCAGCGACTCTCGAGAGCGCCGCCAGGGCTGGTGAGCATCAAGGCTCCCTGCATGAGGAACTCCTCGCGAAGTACAAGGTCGCCAAGGACCCAGGCGGCATGGTGACATGGCCGAACCAATGGCCGACCGACTCGTGGCCGTTCGATGTCAAGCCGCGGGAGATAACCGCCACTGAGGCGCAAATGCTCAACGGTCTCGGGTTCGGTGAACTGAGCAAATTCGGTGATATCTATGATCGCGCCCAGGCCGCGCAAAGTCAGATGTTCGACGCACTCGGTGAGGGTGACGGACATCGGGACGCGTTCCGGCACACGTATTGGAGCGCCATGCTCGCGAATCGCTTCGGACACGAATGGGCCGAACGCTTCACCACCGCACACGAAGGGACGCACAGACCTGACGCGAGCGATACGACGGTCGCCATGGACATGCACAACAACGAAGTCGGCCGTCGGATCGCCGCGGAGCATCCAGGTGCCTCGTTGGACGAACTCAAAGGCCACGTCGAGCGTGCCGTCCGAAACGGTGAAATGGTGGTAGTCAATTCTGATGGGCAGCTTGTCCACAGCAATGAGGTCCTCGACGGAAAGACTGGTTTCGCGAAGGACTCGCGCACGGTCGTGCCTCCGGGGACGAGTCCGCCTCTACCGTCGCCGGCCGATCCTCCCTATGGTCCTCACCGTGGACCACGGTAGCGATCGGCCGCGATGGGGTCACATCGTGGTCACGGCTCTTGTGCTGATGTTAGCTGTGGCCTGTGGCGGTGGCGAGTCGACAGACGAGGGGGGAATTCCTTACGAAGATCTCGGCGAGACCACGCCTGCGGGGATCCGGCTCAACGAGATGCTGCAGCGTGAAGAGATTGTGCCGCTACGCGACGTCATTGGTGGCGATTGGGATTCTGTCTATGTCAAGTATTATCAGCATGGATGGTTTACGATCTCGACAGTAGAAGAGGATATCGGCGCAAGTATCGAGATTGCCAAGAATACGGTATTCAAGACGCTTCTTGTTCTCTTTCGCAACGGAAAGCCTCAGCGGGCCATCAATGTCCACGTGGGTATGGGCCCAGGTCGATACGGCAGGAACGTTGTCATAGACAACAAGACCGACCATAGTTCGACAAGACTGCTGCTCGTTGATCCGCCGCCGTGATGGCCCGTTACAGCACAGCGGCTTCGCGCTTGAGTTTGCGCACGTGACGCCGGTGCGCGGCGACCGCGAGAACGAGTACCAGCAGCGCCACGACTGCGGTCGCGCCGCCCAGGATCAGCACCCACTTCATCAACGAGCCGCTGGCGCCACTGGTGTACTCGGCGGTCGCGTCGAACCCGCTGGCCGTGCCGGGCGTCGGCTTCCAGGAGATCTCGTTCTCGTTGGCGATCCCGTTCGTGCGGGTGATCGCGCCAGGGAAGGCGATCTTGAGCTGCACGTCGGCGCGGTCGGCCGGCAGCGAGTTCAGGTCGGCCGAGCCGGACAGCGTCACCAGGTCGCCGGACCGGCGGAAGCCGAGCTGGAAGTAGCTGCCCGTGGTGATCGTCTTGGCCAGCTTCTCGAACTCGACGAAGCTCAGCTTTTCGAAGGTGAGCCGCTGACCGACGTAGTTGTCCGCGCTGTACTTCTCGACCTTGATCTTCTTGGACAGCTCCGGCGGGATCGTGATCGCCGGGCCGGTGTCACCGGTCTTGATCGCCAGCGAGGAGATGATCACGTCGCCGGAGACGTGATCGTCACCGGCCACCGCGAGCGCGGCACGCACCCGGACGCACCCGCCGGCCGAGAGCACGACCAATATCGCGAGCAGCGGTAACGCGAACCACCTGCGAAAACGCTTCGCCCGATCGGTCTTGACCTTGTGCACCGCGCCATCCTGCCAGTCGAGTCCGAGCTTCGCTCGCATACCTGTGTCAGCACAGCCCGAACGGGTAGCGTGCGCGTCATGTCTTCTGCCCGACCCAGTGTGCACGAGATCAGCGACGGCTACGTCGACCGGTATGCCGCGCTCGATCCGATTCTCGCCACATACCTCGGTATCCCCGGCCACGACGCCCGGCTCACCGATTGTTCCCCTGACGCCCACGACGAGCGGGCCCGGCTCGCGTCGGACACGTTGCGCCAGGTTACCGAGGCGGAGCCGGTCGACGACGGCGAGGCCGCGGCGAGAGCCGTGTTCACCGAGCGGGTCGGGCTCGAACTGGAGATCCACGATGCCGGTCTGGACGCCTCCGCGCTGAACGTGATCGAGAGCCCTGTGCAGAACATGCGGCAGGTGTTCGACCTGATGCCGACCGACACGGCGGAGGACTGGACGACGATCAGGGACCGGCTCGCCGCCGTGCCCGGCGCGCTGGACAGCCTGCGCGAGTCCCTGCGGCACGCCGCCGAGCAGGGCAACGTCGCCGCCGTCCGGCAGGTCGTGCGCACCGCCGAGCAGTGCGAGACCTGGTCGGGCCAGACGGGGGCCACGCCGTTCTTCGCCACGTTCGTCAAGCAGGCCGACGTGCCCACGGCGTTGGCCGGCGAGTTGGAGACGGCCGCGTCCGGCGCCGGTGCCGCGTTCGGGGACATGGCCGTGTTCCTGCGCGACGAACTGGCCCCCAAGGCGCCCCAGGAGGACGCGGTGGGCGAGGACGTCTACCGGCTGTGGTCGCGCTACTTCATCGGTGCCTCCCTCGACCTGCGCGAGGCCTACCAGTGGGGCTGGGAGGAGCTGGCCAGGATCGAGTCGGAGATGGCCACCGTGGCCGGCCGGATCCGCCCTGGCGTCACCGCCGCGGAGGCCGCCGCCGCGCTGGACGCCGACCCGCGCTACCGCGTGCACGGGCAGCCGGCGTTCGAGGAGTGGATGCAGCAACTGTCGGACAAGGCGCTGATCGCCTTGCGGGACAAGCACTTCGCGATCCCCGACGAGCTGATGACGCTGGAGTGCAGGATCGCCCCACCGGGCGGCACGATCGGCATGTACTACACCGGCCCGACCGACGACTTCTCCCGTCCCGGCCGGATGTGGTGGTCGGTGCCGGCGGACAAGGAGGACTTCTCCACCTGGCGCGAGGTCACCACCGTGTACCACGAGGGCGTGCCGGGGCATCACCTCCAGGTCGCCACCGCGGTGCACGAGGCCGGCCTGAACCGGTTCCAGCGGCTGATGTGCTGGGTGTCCGGGCACGGCGAGGGGTGGGCGCTGTACGCCGAGCGGCTCATGCGCGAGCTGGGCTACCTCGACGACGACGGCGACTACCTCGGCATGCTCGACGCGCACCTGTTCCGCGCGGCGCGGGTGATCGTGGACATCGGCATGCACCTGAAGCTGGAGATCCCGTCCGGCACCGGGTTCCACGAGGGCCAGACGTGGACACCGGAGTTGGGGCTGGAGTTCCTGCTGACCCGCACGCTGTCGGAGGCCGCGCACGCGCGCGACGAGATCGACCGCTACCTCGGATGGCCGGGGCAGGCGCCGTCCTACAAGCTCGGCGAGCGGCTGTGGCTGGCGCTGCGCGAGGAGGCGCGTCGTCGCGAGGGGCCGACGTTCGACGCGAAAGCCTTCCACACCAACGCTTTGCGCCTCGGCGGCATGGGCCTCGACACCCTGCGCGAGCGCCTCGGCGGCTAGGACCTGTCCTCAAAGGTGATTTGGCTGACCTGGTTTGATCTTCGGTCGTGGTGCGTAGGCATGAGTTGACTGATGAGCAGTGGTGTGTGGTGGAACCGTTGCTGCCGCCGTCGGGGGTGAAGGGTCGTCCGCGGGTGGATGACCGGCGTGTGATCAACGGGATGTTGTTCAAGGCTAAGACCGGGGTGTCGTGGCGTGATCTGCCGGAGCGGTATGGGTCGTGGAAGACGGTCTACGGCCGGTTCTGGCGTTGGTCGCGCGATGGCACCTTGACCATGTTGGTGGGCAAGGTGCGGGTGATCGCGGAGGCGATCGACGAGCTGGACCGGGAAGTCTCGGTCGATTCCAGCATCGTGCGTGCCCATCAGCACGCGGCCGGTGCCCGCCGCCGCCCGCGTGCTCACACAGGGGGCGAGCGGATCGTGTGGCGGGCACACCGAACCAGATGATCATGCTATCGGTCGGTCACGCGGCGGACCCTCGACCAAGATCCATCTCGCGTGTGACGGGCACGGCCGTCCGCTGTCGGTCGTGTTGACGGGCGGCAACACCAACGACTGCACCATGTTCCACGATGTCCTGGCCGGTGTTGTGTTCCAGCGACAGGTTGCGGGCCGTCCGGCGACCAGGCCGCACCGGGTGATAGCGGACAAGGGCTACTCCAGCCGCGCCATCCGCACCCACCTTCGCCAGCGCGGCATCCGGGCCACCATCCCCGAACGCCGTGACCAGCAAGCCAACCGTGTCCGGCGCGGGCAAGCGGGTGGCCGCCCACCGGCCTTCGACCCGGCGATCTACAAGCGCCGCAACGTCGTCGAGCGCTGCTTCAACCGACTCAAGCAGTTCCGGGCCATCGCCACCCGCTACGACAAGACCGCCCTGTCCTACCAAGCCATGCTCGACCTGGCCACCCTCACCATCTGGCTTTGAGGACACGGCCTAGCGGGCCAACTGGTCCGAGCGGACCCATCCGTATCCGGAGCACGGGCAGCCGCTGTTCACCGCGGTGAACAGGACGCCGTCGTCGAAGCGTTCCCGGCAGGGCCCGGTGACGATCACGCCACGGTTGTGGTGCCCGTACACCTTCGCGCGGCCGCTCGGTTCGGCGCGCACCTCCGCGGGCCGTTCCACCCGGTACTCACATCGCTCGCCCTGTGCGATCGACTCCAGCCAACTGTCCATTGTGGACAACTGGATGCGGTCGCAAAGAGCGAGTATCGCGCTGACGGCGGAAAGACCCGCCAACACCTTGTTCTTCATCGCGACCACCCCAGGTCCGCCTATGTAGTATTTAGTATAGGGTCTGACCTGGGGATGTCAATGTGACTCGATCTAGATGAACCCCACCTGTGTGTATTACCGTGGATAGGTGCAACCCGTAGGGCGCGTGCCGCGCATGACCACGACGACCAGAGCCGTCGTCGAGGCGCTGCTGGCGGTTTTCGACGAGAAGCGCACCGAGGGCCTCTACGGTTTGCAGATCGCCGAGATCACCGGCCTGCTGCCCGGCACCACCTACCCGATCCTGCAGCGGCTGCTCGCCCTCGGCTGGGTCGTCGACGAGACCGAGGACATCGATCCGGTGCGGGAGAAGCGCCCGAGGCGGCGGCTCTACCGGCTCACGCCGGGAGGTGTCGAGGCGGCCAGGAGCGCGCTGGACCTGGCCGACGCCCGCCGCGCCAGCCCCAGGGCCAGGCTGCGCCCCGTGGAGGGAACGGGGTAGCGCCGCACGCTCGTCCGGAGGAAGATGGACGGACCATGCTGCGAAGCTGGGGGTCCTCGCGCCGGGCGTTGCGACGCACCGGGCTCGTTCGCCGCGTCGGTTGGGGCGTTCTGCGGGCTCTCAATGTGATCGCCGCGGCGGTCTTGCTCACCTGGCTCGACACCTTCGTGGCACTCGGCGTACTCGCCTGGGTCATCGTGCTCGCCGCCGTCGTGCACACCGCGCTGCCGGTCACCGTCCGGCTCGCGCAGCTACTCGGTTTCGGTGCCGTCGCCTACACGGTCGGCAGTCCGCTGGACCGCACCGAGTACGTCATCGAGTTGGTCGGCTCGCTGCTCCCGCGGCAGGCGCGCCGCCGGTACACCGACGAGATGTACGCCAACGCCAGGACACTCGAGCGGATGCGCCTGCCGATTCCGCAGGGCGAGCGCCAGCGGCGGATGCGGCGGGATCTGTTGCGCGGCGCGCCGAGGACGATCGTCGGGGCTGTGTTCTCCAGTGACGCCAAGGCGTCTTCCGCGAAGGGCGCCGGGCCGAGCTGAATTCGTTCACTCCGTCGGCGGATCGAGCGGCAGGTCGCGGCCGAGCACACCGAACGGGCGAGGGTCGCCCACGAACCGGTAGTCGCGCAGCACGTCGGTGAAACCGAGCCGCCGGTACAGCCGCCACGCCCGCGACGGTCCCTCGGGCGTGGACAGCAGCACGCGGCTCATCCCGGTGTCGGTGAGCAGGATGCGCAACATCCGCTCGCCGATCCCGCGTCCCTGCTCGGTCGGTCGCACGTGCAGCTCGGTCAGCTCGAAGTAGTCGGTGAGCCACGTCTCGGCGAGGTCGGACCGGCCCTGTTCGGTGATGCCGCGCACGATCTGGTCGTGCCACCACTGGCCCGGCGTCCCCTTGTAGCCGTACGCGATCCCGGCGAGACGGTCCTGCTGGTCGAACGCGGCGACACAGCGCCAGTCGTCCCTGAGCATGTGCGCGAGCCACATCGGCGCGCGCTGCTCCACGGTGCCTCTCGGGTACCGCATCGCGCTCACGTACAGCGCCAGGGCCTCGTTCAGCCTGGCGCGCAGTGCTTCCTGGGTGAGCGTCTCGAAGCGTGCGACGCGAGAGGAGTGCAGCGCGGTCACAGGGGGGATCATCCTCCTTCCGCGCGGCTGGCGCAGCCCCCTATGGGCGTGACCTTGCGTGCCGTCAGCGTGGTCGCCGGGGCCGGGTTGAACCACGCGTGCGCTCGGGTTACTCTGGACGTGTTCGAACAAATGTTCGACCGTCAGCTGTCCGGTGGCGGGGTGGGGGAAGCACCTCGCCACCGGGCGCCGCCGGCTTCCCCACGGCGGAGCAGCGACAACGAGTGCTGCCTACCCAGGGAGGCCACCGATGACCAGTGTGATCGATTTCGACCTCGCGGCCCGGCCGCGCGGGCATCGAGCGGTTCGCGCCCCTCGTCCCGCCTCCTCGGCGCGTGGCCTGCTGGAGCAGGCCGAGCGCGGGCTGATCGAGGCGGCCTGGCAGCGGCAGCCGGCGCAGCGGTTCGCCGACGCGTACCTCGCCGCGCTGCGCGGCGCGGCGGCGCTGGTCGCCCTGCGCGGCCGCCCGCACCGCGGTCGCTCACGGCCGACGAGCGTGTGGAAGCTGCTGCCGGCGAAGGCGCCGGAGCTGCGGGAGTGGGCGGAGTTCTTCGCGGCGTGCTCGTCGACGCGCGCGGCGATCCAGGCCGGGATCACCCGCACCATCACCGACCGCGCGGCCGACGATCTGGTCCGCCAGACCGGCCAGTTCCTCGACCTGGTGCGCGACGCCCTGCGGGCGAGCCCGAGATCGGCGGTACCGCCGCCGTGAACCGTCCGTTGATCGATTACGGCCGGCTGCTCGAGGTGATCGGTATCGAGGCGCGGCTGGTCGCCAGGTCGGCCGAGGGGGCGAGCGAGGACGCGCGGGTGCCCAACTGTCCAGGTCTGACACTCGGCGAGGCGGTGCGGCATCTCGGCGGTGCGTACCGGACGGCGAAGGCGTGGATCGAGTCCGGCGACTCGCCGGCCACTTGGCAGGCTCACCCGGCGCCCGGTCAGAGCCTCGTGGAGTTCTTCCTTGCCGGACAACGAGAACTGGTGGAGGTGCTCGTCGCGCACGACGCCGAGGAGGCGTGCGCGACGTGGTGGACCAGCCATCAGAACTACGGGTTCTGGCGGCGGCGCATGGCGCACGAGACCACCATCCACCGGTACGACGTGCAGGGCGCGCTCGGGTCGCGGGAGGACATCGACGAGATTCCCGACGATGTCGCGATCGACGGCGTGGACGAGGCGCTCACGCTGTGGTTCGAGCACCGGTTGAGCGTGCTCGGCATGGTCGGCACCACGGAGAAGTCGGTCGCCGTGCGGGTGGGCGAGCACATCTGGCGGGCGAAGGCCGGCCCGTCGGGCACCTCGGCCACCAGGGTCGCGCCGGAGGACGTGGCCGACGTCGACGCGGAGATCACCGGCACCGCGGAGCAGGTGTACCTGTGGTTATGGGGCCGGATGCCCACTTACGTGCTGCCGATCGACCGGGGCCGTGACCCGGACGCGGTGGCGCAACTGTGGGCGCTGATGCGGTTGGCGACCAAGTGAATCGGGCTACCGTGTGATCGTGACCACTCGGCTGATCAACGTCGTGATCGACACTCGGGAGATGCGCACTCCAGAGCGTCCACAGTGGACAGTGTGATGTGGAACTCGATGGTCGCCTGGTTCGCCAGCATCGCGTCCGCCACCGCCCGGTAGTACTCGATCACGTCGCCCTTGCCGACCCCGTCATCGGGGAAGAGCAGCTGTCCACATTGGACAGCTGGACGTCGTGCGCACCGACATGAACGGCGGTCACCGCCCCAGCGCCTTGGCCAGTTCGCGCTTGTTCATCTTGGATCGGCCGTGCACGCCCTTCTTACGGGCCTCCTCGTAGAGCTGGTCACGCGTCGGCCCGCCGGGCCCGAGGCCCTTGCCGGAGCGCTTGCCGCCCCGGTGTTGCGGCGACACGTCCCGCGTCGAGGTCTTGCTGGCGCGCGTGGACTCGCCGGTCCGCGCCCGGTTCTTGTTCACCGTGCGCGCCGCGATCTCCTCCGCACGGTCCTCGCCGGTGCCGCGCTTCTTCGCGCCCGACTTGATGTGCTCGTACTGGCGTTCTCGCTTGTCGCTCCATGCCTGCCGCGGCATCGTGCACCTCCTCGCTCGGGTGCCCACCCGAGTACCCCGAGTCGGTGCCGGTTATGCGGACGGCTCCAGCGGCTCGCCCGATTCGGCGATGTGCGCGTCGTACGGCGGCCGCACCGGCAGGACCGTGATCACCGCGTTGTCCGGCGAGTGCCGCTCCCACACCGGCTGGATCGCGTGGCCGACGCGCTGCCGCAGCTCGGCTGTGTCGGGCCGCACGGCGAGCCCCAGGTGAGCCGGCCCGTCGCCCAGCCGCATCCAGAACCAGACCACCCGCGCGGGCATGTCGGCGATGGCGGCGCGCAGGTCGGCCAGACACTCGGCGGACGGATCCTGGGCCGGCCGGCCGATCCGGATCGGCGTGTTGTCGGTGGTGACGACCGCGCCGCTGTCGACGCGGACCACGCCCTCGGCGACCGCCTGGGTCTCGCCGCGGCCGAGCCGGTACGCCGTCTCCGGGATCGTCACGGCCACGTCGTAGTGGTGCTGCAGGCTCATCGCGCACAGGTCGCGGGCGGGCACCAGCGCGGCGCGTGGCACCTCCCCGGCCGTCGTGTTGGCCGCGTAGAAGGCGATCATGCTCTCCTGGTCCGGAAACGCGTGCAGCGCCGGAGGATCGCCGAATCCGACCGGCCCGCCCTCCGGCGTCAGCGGCACGAACAGGGTGGCGCCGACGAGTGCCGCCGCGAAGTCCTCGCCAGGCGGGCGCTGCTCGGTGTAGGCCCGGCGCAACGCGTCGATCAGCGCCTGGTTGTCCGGCTGCTGGGCGGTCACCGGACACCGGCCTTGGTGAGCGCCGCGATGATCAGCTCGTCCAGCTCCGGCCGGTCCAGGTCGGCCACGGTGCGCACCTTGTAGTGCCGGTGCACCTTGCCGGTTCCCTCGAGCAGGCCGGCCGGGTCGGGCAACTCGGCACCGCGGTTGAAGCCGAGGTTCACGTGCGCGCGGTGCGGCATCGCGCTGAACACCAGTCCTTTGTAGCCGGTGTCGGTGCCGAACCCGAAGCCCTGGTCGTCGCAGGTGATCACCGCGCCGGAGAACGCGCGGTTCAGCTTGTCGTACAACGATTCGGCGAGCGCGCGCACCGGCGGCTCCTGCCGTTCCAGCAGCTTCGCGACGGCTGTGTCCATGGTCCGCGAGCCTACGCGCGCAGCCGCAGCCCCTGTGGCGTCGCCCGGAAACCGACCTCGCGCAGCACCGCCGCGAGGTTCGACGACATCGCTCGCGCACCGTCGGCCCGCTGCACCACGAGCTGCCCGAGCCATCCGTCGTGCACCGCGTTGGACAGCGCCGACGCGGCCGCGCGGAGGGCCGGCTCGTCCTCGGTGAACGACAGCAGAGTGCGCCCGCCGCGCTCGACGTACAGGGTGGCGGCACCGTTCACAAGCACCGCCAGTGCGCCGGCTTTTCGTGCGGGACGGTGCTTTCCGTCGCCCACCGGGTCGGGCCAGTCGAGTGCCGCGCCGTACGGCTGGGCCGGATCGGCCGCCGCGAGTACGACCGCTACCGGGTCCTCGCCCGTACTGTCCACTGTGGACACGGCGCGCAGCCGGTCGACCGCGCCACGGGCGGCGAACTGGGCCGCGCCGAGGCCCTCGACCACGTAGCCGCGCACGACCTGGCCGGATTCCTCCATGCGCCGCAACACCTTGTACACCCCGCTGAACCCGCCGGTGACCCGCTCGGTGTCCAGCGCGCCGCGGGTGAGCACGCCGTGCCGCTCCAGGAACGCCTCGGCTCTGGCGTGCGCTCGCCGTGTCGGATCGGCCGCCCGGTCGGCCACCAGTGACCAGCGACCGGCGACCGTCGGCGGGCCGGTGCGGCTGGGCATTGAGGCGCGGCCGGAACGCAGCCGCGCGTACCGTCCGCGCGGGGCCGGCCGGCGAGCCTTGTGCGCGGCGCCCCGTCCGGAGACCAGCGCGCGCAGCGGCGCGATCGTGTCGTTGGTGGCGATGCCCGCCCACACGAGATCCCAGAGCGCGCCGACCACCGTGTCGTCGGCCGGCGCCTGCTCGCCACCCTCGATCAGCGCCGTGCTCACCCGGTCGGCGAGCTGGCGGAAGAACAGCGCTCCACCGTCCAATGTGGACCGAATCGCCTCGTGCAGCGGTGTGGTGTCGACGGTCTCCTCGACGTCGGGCAGCAGCAGATCGGCCACATCCGTCGGCGCCACGGCGATCCAGCCGTCACCGCCGGCCAGCGACCCGCAGCCGCACCAGGTGACCTCGCCGGTCGCGGTCAGCTCGTCGAGCAGCGCGGGCGAGTAGCCGGGCAGGCGGGACGGCAGGATCAGCGACTCCAGCGCGCTCGCCGGCAACGGTGCCCCGGCGAGCTGCTCCACGGTGGACAGCACGTCGTCCGGGGTGGGCGCGGCACGCAGCCGGCGATCGCCGCGTGGCTTGATCCCGTGCCACGCCGGGAGGAACCGCCCGAGTGCGGCCGGCTCCACCGGCTCCACATCGGCGCGCAGCTTCGCCAGTGAGGCGCGGCGGATCCGGCGCAGCACCTCGCTGTCGCAGTACTCGGTGTGCGTGCCACCGGGCCGCAGTTCGCCCCGCACCAGCCGGCCCTCGCCGACCAGCCGGTCCAGCACACCGGTCACCACCGCGACGCCGAGCCCGAACCGTTGCGCCACGTCGTGCGCGGGGAACGGTCCGTGCGTGCGCGCGTAGCGGGCGAGCAGGTCGCCCAGCGGATCGGCCACCGGCTCGGTGAACGCCTCCGGCACGCCGACCGGCAGCGCCACACCGAGCGCGTCCCGCATCCGCCCGGCGTCCTCGATCGCCACGAAGCGTTCCTCGCCGGCCACGCGCACCCGGATCGCGCGGCGCTCGGATTCCAGCTGCCGCAACCATTCCGGGGCGATCCCGCGTTCCTTGCCCTCGGTCGTGGACAGATCGCCGAGGAAGCGCAGCAGGTCGGCGGCGTCCTCGGCGTGCCGGGCGTGCCTGGCCGGCTCCAGCCGCTGCAGCGAGCGCTCGATCTCGGCGAGCACGTCCGGGTCGAGCAGCTCCCGGATCGCCTCAGCGCCGAGCAACTCGGCCAGCAGCGCCGAGTCCAGGGAGAGCGCGGCCGCCCGCCGTTCGGCCAGCGGCGCGTCGGTCTCGTAGAGGAACATGCCGACGTAGCCGAACAGCAGACTGCGCGCGAACGGCGACGGCGACGGCGTCTCCACGTCGACCACGCGCACCCGCCGCGCGCGCACGTCGGTCATCAGCTCGCGCAGCCCGGCCAGGTCGTAGGTGTCCTGCAGGCACTCGCGCATCGCTTCCAGGACAACGGGAAACCGCTCGTACTTGGACGCCACGGACAGCAGCGCGGCGGAGCGCTGGCGCTGCTGCCACAACGGCGTGCGGCGGCGCGGATCACGGCGGGGGAGCAGCAGCGAGCGGGCGGCGCACTCGCGGAACCGGGAGGCGAACAGTGCCGAGCCGCCCACCTCGGCGACCACGATCTGCTCGATCTCGTCCGGGTCGAGCAGCACGTCCTCGGCGCCGGCGACGATCTCCTTGCCGGCCTCGTCCAGCGTGTCCGGCAGCCGCAGCACGATCCCGTCGTCGGCCGGCATGGCCTGCACCTCGATGCCGCGCCGTTCGCGCAGCCTTGCCGCGATCGCCAGCGCCCACGGTGCGTTCACCTGCGCGCCGAACGGGGAGTGCACGATCAGCCGCCAGTCGCCCAACTCGTCGCGAAACCGTTCCAGCACCATGGTTCTGTCGTTCGGCACGTGCCGGGTGGCGGCCGTCTGCTCGTCCAGGTAGGCGAGCAGGTTGTCGCACGCCCACTCGTCCAGTCCGGCCGCCACGGCCCGCGCGCGGGCGGCCGTCGGGTCCGAAGTGGACAGTTCGCGGAGGAACGCGCCGAGCGCCCGGCCCAGCTCCAGCGGACGGCCCGGCGCGTCGCCCTTCCAGAACGGCAGCCTGGCCGGCTCGCCAGGAGCGGGCGTGACGATCACCTGATCGTGTGTGATGTCCTCGATCCGCCACGACGACGTGCCGAGCATGATCGTGTCGCCGGCACGCGACTCGTAGACCATCTCCTCGTCGAGCTCACCGACCCGCCGGCCGGTCTCGCCCTCGGCGGCCGGAGTGACCACGGTGAACAGCCCCCGGTCCGGGATCGTGCCGCCCGAGGTGACCGCGAGTCGTTGCGCCCCAGGCCTTCCGCGAAGCTCGCCGGTGATCCGGTCCCAGGTGATGCGGGCGCGCAGCTCGCC
This sequence comes from Herbihabitans rhizosphaerae, assembly GCF_004216555.1. Classification (GTDB taxonomy): domain Bacteria; phylum Actinomycetota; class Actinomycetes; order Mycobacteriales; family Pseudonocardiaceae; genus Herbihabitans; species Herbihabitans rhizosphaerae. Next base: position 166,644 of record NZ_SGWQ01000004.1, read on the forward strand.
GAACTCCTCGCTCGGGTAGCGGCCGGCGAGCATGTCCAGCACGGCGTGCAGCGCGGAATCCGGCAGCGAGGCGAACGGTGCCGCGCGGCGCACCAGCGTGCCGAGCTCCTCGACCGTCCAGGTGTCCACCGCGGTCATCGCGACGATGTGCTGCGCCAGCACGTCCAGCGGGTTGCGCGGGTAGCGCATCGCCTCGATCGCACCGCCGGCCATCCGCTCGGCGACCACCGCGCAGGACACGAGATCGCCCCGGAACTTGGGGAACACCACGCCCTTGGACACCGCACCCACCTGGTGCCCGGCCCGGCCGATGCGCTGCAGGCCGGAGGACACCGTGGGCGGCGCCTCCACCTGCACGACGAGGTCGACCGCGCCCATGTCGATGCCCAACTCCAGCGACGAGGTGGCCACCACGCATGGCAGCCGGCCGGACTTGAGGTCCTCTTCCACCAGGGTGCGCTGTTCGCGGGCCATCGAGCCGTGGTGCGCCCGCGCGATGACCTCCGTACTCGGCGTGCCGATGCCGGACTGGCCGATCGCCTCCGCCGGGAAGCGCTCCATCTCCTCGTGCTCGCCGGCCAGCTCGTTGAGCCGGTAGGTCAGCCGCTCGGCGAGCCGCCGCGAGTTGGCGAACACGATCGTGGAGGAGTGTTCGCGGATCAGCGCGAGGATCCGCTCCTCGACCGACGGCCAGATCGACGGGCGCTGCGGCCGGGGCAACTCCTCGTCGTCGGTCTCCGGTTTGGCCTCGATCGTGGTCATGTCGGCGACCGGCACCTCGACGCGCACCTCGACGGTCTTCGCGGTCTCCGGGCGGACAAGGCGAACCGGCCGCCCGCCGCCGAGGAACGAGGACACCTCGTCGGTCGGGCGCACCGTCGCGGACAGCCCGATCCGTTGCGCCGCAACGGGAAGCAGCGCGTCCAGCCGTTCGAGGGACAGCGCCATGTGCGCGCCGCGCTTGGTGCCGGCGACCGCGTGCACCTCGTCCACGATCACCGTCTCCACGCCGCGCAGCGACTCCCGCGCGTTCGAGGTGAGCAGGAGGAACAGCGACTCCGGCGTGGTGACCAGGATGTCCGGCGGCGTGCGGTTGAACGCGCGGCGCTCGGTGGCCGGCGTGTCACCCGTGCGCATGCCGACGGTGATGTCCGGGACGGCGGCGTCCAAGCGGTGCGCGGCCTGCCGGATACCGGCCAGCGGCGCGCGCAGGTTGCGCTGGACGTCCACCGCGAGCGCCTTCAACGGTGACACGTACAGCACCCGGCAGCGGTGCTTGCGCTCGTCAGGAGGCGCCTGGGTGGCGAGGCGATCCAGCGCCCAGAGGAACGCGGCCAGCGTCTTTCCGGACCCGGTCGGCGCGACGACCAGCGCGTGTTCGCCGGCCGACGCCGCCTGCCACGCGCCGAGCTGCGCCTTGGTCGGCTCGGCGAAGGCGCCGGTGAACCAGGCGCGCGTCGGCGCGGAGAAGCGCGCCAGCACGTCGTCGGCGGTCGGATCGGTCACGCGACCATCATGACCCCGACCACCGACGATTTACTCGTCCTTACTTGTCGCCGTTCTTCTTGCGGCGGCGACGCCTGCGCCAGAGGCCGACCGCGATGAAGCCCAGCAGCACCGGGATCGCGCGCTTCTTGGCGGGAGCGCCGTTCGGCGGAGCGATCGGGGTGGTGGCGGCCGGCTCGGGCGTGACGTGCGCGTTCGTCGTCGCCTTGGCCGCGGTGTCCTTGGCCGCCGTGGACTGGCCGTTGGTCGAGCCGGGCGTACTGGCCGGGGCACTGGCGGCGGCCTTCGGCGCGGCCGCCTTGGCCTTCGCCGCCGTCGTCTTGCCGGTGGTGGCCTTGCTCGTCGTGGTCTTGGCCTTGGCGGTCGACCGGGTCGTCGTCTTGGGCGCGGTCTTCTTGGGGGTCGTCTTCGGAGTTCTCTCCGGTTCCACCGCCTGCTCAGCTCGGAGGCGCGCGGACCGGATGAGCAGCACAGCTGACATGGCGGAGATCGTACTCGGGAGTACCACCCGCGTGTCGATGCTCTCAGGCGGCAATCTCGTGGGCCGGCCCACGGACGAGGGGCCGGCATGGCAGCATTTGACCGTCTCGGGTGGAGCAATATGGCGAGGGGAGACTCGTGCGCGTCCTATCGGTGGACCTGGGCACCTCCAACACCGTCGCGGTGTTGTCCGCGCACGGGCGTCCGCCGAGGGTCGTCGAGGTCGACGGGTCCGCGACGATGCCCTCCGCCGTGTTCGCCGGTGACGACGGCCGGCTGCTGGTCGGCCGGGACGCCGAGCGCCGTGCCCGGCTGGACCCGGCGCGGTTCGAGCCGAACCCGAAACGGCGCGTCGACGAGGGGCAACTGCTGCTCGGTGACGCGGTCGTACCGGTCAGCGACGCGCTCGCCGCGGTGCTGCGCCGAGTGCGCGAGGAGACGTCGCGCCAGCTCGGCGGCGGTGCCCCGGACGAGGTGCGGCTGACCCACCCGGCGCAGTGGGGGCCGGTGCGCCGCAACGTGTTGCTGACCGCCGCGCGCGCCGCGGGCCTCGGTCCGAACATGGTGCTGGTGCCCGAGCCGGTCGCCGCGGCGGCACACTTCGCGTCGTTCCCCGGGCAGGCGCTCGCACCAGGACAGGCGCTCGCCGTGTACGACCTCGGCGCCGGCACGTTCGACGTGGCGGTGGTCGGCGCGACGCAGAACGGCTTCACCGTGCTCGCCGAGGACGGCCTGCCCGACCTCGGCGGCCTCGACGTCGACCAGTCGCTGCTGGAGCACGTCGGCCGCCAGGTGTCGCACCGCGATCCGTCGGGCTGGCAGCGGCTGCTGCGGCCGGAGTCGTCCAGCGACCGGCGCGCGCAGCGGGCGTTGCGCGAGGACGTGAAGGTGGCCAAGGAGTCACTGTCGCGGCACCCGCAGACCGAGGTCGCCATGCCGGAGCCGTTCGCCGACGTGCTGGTGACCAGGGCCGAGCTGGAAGCGCTGATCCGGCCGAGCATGCTGCGCAGCATCGAGCTGCTGGGGCGCACGATCCGCGCCACCGGGCTGTCGCCTGACCGGCTGGCCGGCATCTACCTGGTCGGCGGGTCGAGCCGGATTCCCCTGGTGGCGACGCTGATCGCGGAGCAGCTGCGGGTGGTGCCGACGAGCCTGGACCAGCCGGAGACGGCGGTCGCGCAGGGCGCGCACCACGTGCCGGCGGACGGCATCAGCATGCGCACCCAGCAGTTGGGTGGCGGGCTCGGCGACGAGCCGGAGCGGACCCGGTCGATGCTGCCCGACCCGAACGGCGTGCACGGAGCACCGTCCGGCGCGTATCCGATGAGCGGCCCACAGCGGGTGCCGGCCTTCCCGGACAGCGGGCCGCAGCACGTGGTCCGCCAGCCGGGCCCGCCGCCGCACGGCCAGCCCGCGCAGCACACCCAGCACATGCAGCCGCACCTCACCGGGCCGCACCGGCCTGGTCCGGCCCAGTCCGGCCCGCATCACGTGCCGCCGCCCAACCATCTGACCCAGCACGCGCCGCAGCCGGTGAAGAAGCCGCGCGGCAAGCTGATCGCGATGATCGCGGTGGTCCTGCTGGTGCTCGGCGCGGGCACGGCGGCCGGCATCTACTTCCTGGGCGGCGACGACATTCCGACCGCCGAGGACTGCCAGCAGCAGGGCGACAAGGACGACAAGGGCTTCACCCGCTGCCTGCGCCAGCTCGCCGGCGGTGTCGCGGACAACACGTCGTGCAAGCCGGACCCGTCGGTGCAGATCAACGGGTTGCGCACGGACGGAACCACGACGCTGGTCTGCCCGCTGGCCGACGGCTATCAGGTGGTGTACCAGCACGCCCCGGTCGGCGAGACGCAGAGCGAGGTCGTGTTCGAGAAGGTGATCGGCGACGCCGAGCGGATCGACGCCGACTGGAAGGGCAACGGCTTGGAGGGGCGCTACCGCGCGGCGATCAGCGCCCAGCTCGGCATGGTCGTGTTCACCGTGAAGGACCGCCCGATCTACGGGTTCCTGACCAAGCAGCAGGCTTCCGGCCGGCGTGACCTGAACCCGACCGCGCTGGCCGACTTCTTCGAGAAGTCGGTGCTTCCGGGTACCTGATCACGGCGGTGCGGCGGGATCGCCGGACGTGCCGGGTCCCGCCGCGCCGGTGGACTACGGGCAGATACCTCAGTTCGTGAGTCTGGACCAGGCCCCATTGCCCTCGGGATAGAACAGGTTCGTGGCGAAGTTGTAGACACCCCATCTGCCGCGTCCGGATTGGAACTGGGTGGCCCACACCGCTGGGCCGAGTGGGCTGGACAGTTGTGCGTAGCCGGTGACCCGCCCGATTTGGCCGTCCGTCGCTCGAGCTGCCTGGAGGTCGTACAGCTCTTGCCGGATGATTCTCAACCAGCCGGTGCTCGGGGCGAACTCGCCGGTGATGGGGCTGTACTTCCCCGCGCGTGCGCGGCCATCCCCGGAGAGCTGGGTGGCTTGGGAAACCGGCCCGAACGGGGTTGCCAGGTATGGCCGGGTGCAGAAGAGCCCCCAGAACGGGTTCGGGCACGGTGCGGCGGCGATCGTGATCGGGGTCGTACCGGCTGCGGGGGCCGGTGTGGCTTGGGCGACGCCCGGCACCGCGGCGAGTGCGAGGGCCACGCCGGTGGTGGCGAGGACCCGCGGAATTCGATTAGTCATTGTCATTCCCTTTCTCTCGTGATTCGTCGATCGGATACGTTTCACGGCATGCGGCAGAGCTGCCTGGACAGGAATACCGCGAAGTTGGCGATCGCCTGCCGGCCGGCCGCGGTCACCGGGTGTACTCGGTCTGAGCCGGGGGCTTCGTCGAGGCTGTACCGGAGATCGGCATTGCTGAATGAATACGCGTTGTAGTCGGCATAGAAGAATCGACCGGGATGTCGTCGCTGCAGTTCGCGCAGCCAGGCGTTCATGTCGGCGGCGTCGACCCCGGCGGATCCGGATCGGTTGATTTCACGTGGGCCGGCCCAGATGACGCATTTCCCGGCGTTCAGGAGCGTGGTGGCGGCCGCGGTCGTCTCCAGGATGATCAGGTTCTTCTCGTGCCGCAGATCCGCCGGGGTGGGCGGGTAGTAGGCGCACAGTGGGTTTCCCGCTCGCATGCAGGTGACGTCGTTCGTGCCGAGTTGGACGAACACCGTCGAGGCGGGGCTTTGCGCGGCATCCCGGAAGGAGTCCCTGTTCGCGGCGCCCCAGGGAGTCCGCCGATGCGGATAGGTGGACCACCCCGCCTGCCAGCGCACCCACACGTGCGCCCCCGCCGCGGTGCCGGTCGGAATGTAGGGAACGTTGTTCGAGATGCTGTCGCCGATCACGTACATTCCGGGATGAAAGGGGCCTCCCTGCGCTTCCAGGCCGACCCAGAGGGAGGCGGGCCGCTCGAGTGCGGCCACTGGAATGGCTGAGCTGATCAGAATGGCTGTCGCCAACGCGGCGAACAAGCCGGTTCTTCGGATTCTCACAGTATTCTCCCTGGTATTTAGGTCAGCATGAAATAGCCGAATCCCCTTGAATCCAGCGAAACTCGCCCCAGTCACACGAACTGTTCTGGAGTAAGTGATGAACAGTCACCGGCACGGTAGGACGGCGTGGAGCCGGCGAACTAGGGCGAAAACGACATCGAGCCACATCGGATCGAGGTGACTACGGCCCGGTTCTCTCGGGTGTATCAGCCAGGGAGGGCGTGCTCACTTGCGGTTGCGCAGGGCCATCAGGCCCACCACGATCGCCGCGATCAGGCCGGCGGCCGCGACGATGGCCAATGTCGTCGATCCGAGCGAGTCCTGGGCGAGCATCATGCCCACCAGCCTAAGCCTTAGGGTTGCCTCGATGCGTACCACCGTTTTCCGGCAGCTGCTCGCCGATGAGTTCGGCCGTGTCCGCGCCGACATGATGGCTCGCGACCACGTGTTCAGCGACCTCGGCGGCCGCACGGTCGACCAGGCTCTGGACGCGGGCCTGCCGCCGAAGGAGATCTGGCGAGCGGTGTGCGACGCCTTCCAGGTCCCCCAGGAACGCCGCTGACACACCTCGCGTAGCCGGCCCACCTACCCATCTACCCATCTACCAACTTCACGCAGCCGGGTGTGTTGACCGCACCGATCGAAAGCCCGCTGAGGTCGCCCTCATTGTCGAGGGCGGTCGCCCTGACGACGCCGGAAGGACAGCGGGCGAGGAACGAGCCCGCTGTCGTGGAGGTGGCGTGACTGAACCACCCACGAAACCCAACCACCCACACTCGGCACTCAACCACCAAAGCAAAAAGACCACAGCCCCGTTCGGCGAAGCCGAACCAGGCGACCTTGCCCTCGATAAACCAGCACGGCGTGTCGTGCGCGTGCTCGAACAGGTGTTCGCTAGGGTTATCCACAAGGGCCGGGTTATCCACAGCTCGCCCTCGGGTTCCGGGAAACGTCGGCCCGTGCCCGTAGCGTCGGCCACGACAACGACGACACACGTCAACCGCCAACCGAAGTGGATCGAAAAGATGGCACCAGCACCCGACAGGGACAAGGCGCTCGAACTCGCTCTCGCGCAGATCGACAAGCAGTTCGGCAAGGGTTCGGTGATGCGTCTCGGCGAAGAGGGGCGCGCGCCGATCGAGGTGATTCCCACCGGCGCCATCGCGCTCGACATCGCGTTGGGCATCGGCGGCCTGCCGCGCGGCCGCGTCGTGGAGATCTACGGCCCGGAGAGCAGCGGTAAGACCACGGTCGCCCTGCACGCGGTGGCCAACGCGCAGAAGGCCGGAGGCATCGCCGCGTTCATCGACGCGGAGCACGCACTGGACCCGGAGTACGCCAAGGCGCTCGGCGTCGACACCGATGCGTTGCTGGTGTCCCAGCCGGACACCGGCGAGCAGGCGCTGGAGATCGCGGACATGCTGATCCGCTCCGGCGCGCTGGACATCCTCGTGGTCGACTCCGTCGCCGCGCTCGTGCCCCGCGCCGAGATCGAGGGCGAGATGGGCGACAGCCACGTCGGCCTGCAGGCCCGGCTGATGAGCCAGGCGCTGCGCAAGATCGCCGGCGCGCTGAACAACTCCGGCACCACGGCGATCTTCATCAACCAGCTGCGCGAGAAGATCGGCGTCATGTTCGGCTCCCCGGAGACGACGACCGGCGGCAAGGCGCTGAAGTTCTACGCGTCGGTGCGTCTGGACGTCCGGCGCATCGAGACCCTCAAGGACGGCGGCGAGCCCGTCGGCAACCGCACCAGGGTCAAGGTGGTCAAGAACAAGGTGGCGCCTCCGTTCAAGCAGGCGGAGTTCGACATCCTGTACGGCCAGGGCGTCAGCCGCGAGGGCTCGCTGATCGACATGGGCGTGGATCAGGGCATCCTGCGCAAGTCCGGCGCCTGGTACACCTACGAGGGCGATCAGCTCGGCCAGGGCAAGGAGAACGCGCGGAAGTTCCTGCGCGACAACCCGGACGTCGCACTGGAGATCGAGAAGCGGATCAAGGACAAGCTCGGCATCGGCGCCACGCTGGACGCCGACGACAGCGCCCCGGCTCCGGTGGACTTCTGACGCTGGTTCGTGGTGGTTGTCGTGTCCGAACCAGGACGTACGCGTCGCGGGTCGGGCGGACCAGCCGGCAAGAAAGCCCAGGAAAAGGGCCAGACCGCCGCTCCGCCTGACCCGGCGCAACAGGCCAAAGACATCTGCTACCGGCTGCTCACAGTGCGCGCGCGGACGCGGCTGGAGCTCGAACAAGCGTTGCGGAGCAAGGGAATTCCTGACGATGTCGCGGAGTCGACGCTCGGCAAGTTCGACCGCGCCGGGCTGATCGACGACGCGTCGTTCGCCGAGACGTGGGTGCGCTCGCGGCACGAGTACCAAGGCCTCGGGCGGCGCGCGTTGAAGGCGGAGCTCAGGCGCAAGGGGGTCACCGACGACGTGGCCGCCGAGGCGGTCGACATGGTCGACGCCGACGCGGAGGAGGAGCGCGCCAGGGGATTGGTGCGCAAGAAGCTCCGCGCGATGGGTGCCGCCGACGAGCAGACGAAGGTGCGTCGGCTCGTGGGCATGCTGGCGCGCAAGGGATACAGCGAAGGGCTCTCGTTCCGGATCGTGCGCGAGGAGCTGTCGTACCTCGACCCGGAGACCACCCTGCTGGACGACACACTCATCGAGTGAGGTTCTACAGCGCCGAGCCGTTGCCGCGCCTGGAGTTCAGCCACTCCGTCGGGTTCCACGTGACCGGTGTGGCGCCGACCGGCGGCATCTCGAGCTGGGGGTCGTCGCTCTGGACGAGGCACATCATGCGATGGCCGATCAGCGCGCCGCCACGGGCGTTGTCGGCGAAGATGTCCAGCAGTGCGTGCGCGGTCTCCGGCTCCCGAGCGACGAACCTGTCGTAGCCGCGCAGGACGAGCACGAATCCGGTCATGCCGAGATCCGCGCCGTACCGGCCCGCGGTGACGTCACGCATGCAGTCGTTGAACGCGTCGAGATTGCGGCCGTAGTAGTCGGGAAAGTCCAGTGCCGCGGCCAGGTCCTGGTGCGCGTCCGCGTCGGTGTGCCAGGTCCCGGCGTGCACGGTGACGATCCGATAGCCGTGGTCGGTCAGCCATGCCGTCGTCGTCGCGAGCACTTCGCGGTCCCAGAACATGACGACGAACGACTCCCGCATGAGCATGAAGTCGATCGCCTGGCTGGGTTCGGCGTCGGGATCGAAGGAGGCCATGACCGACTAGCCTACCGCGCGCGGGTGGTCGAGAACTGTTGCGGCACAACCTGATCGTGTCGAGGTCAGCGCGGTGCCGTGAAGATCAGGATGTCCGCGTGCCGGATCCAGCCCAGCTTCGAGTACAGGTGCTGACCGTCCTGGCTGGCCACCAGCAGCCCGGTCACCGCGCCCAGGGTGACCGCCTCCGCGACCAGCGCGCTCATCACCACGCTGCCGAGACCGCGCCGCCGGTGCTCCTCCCTGGTCTCGATCCGGTCGGCCACCGCGTCCCACCCGTTCACGGCCATCACGCCCGCCGCGGCCGCGTCGCCACCGGACGGGTGCGTGACCCGCGCGGTGATCACCTGCCCGTCGACACCGGTCGCCACCGCGTACGGCGGCTGAGCCGCACTCCTCGGGTGGTCCGCGAGGTCGATCGACATCAGGTACTCGGTCGCACCGTGCGGCACCAACCCGGCGTCCTTGGCAATCAGCTTCACCGCCTCCGGCTCGGTCGTCGGAACCGTCAGCCAGTCGGGCTCGGCCGCGTCCGCGACGTCCTCGGCGAGCCGGCGAAGCGAGTCGGGATCGGAGTCCGCGTCCAGTACGAACGTCTCCCGGTGCCGGTCCGGCTTGCCGATCAGCACGTGCAGCCCGCCGCGCGACTCCTCGGCGACCGGCAGCCCACGCGACGGCCCCCATCCCGTCTGCCACCGGCGAATCAGGTCGGGCAGCGACTCGTCTCTCACCAGTTCAGCCAAGCACGCGGGCACGACGTCGGGTGCCACCAGCCAAGTGCCCGCGATATCCTGTGCGGGAGATCACAATCGACTCCTGCGCCACGTAATGGGGCGGTGACCCACGGCACGCCACCTTGTGGTACTTGTCACTGCACCGCCGATTGTGCACAGTCGGCGGGACGGCGGCGCCGAGGCCACCACCACCACCCCGGACAGGGCGCGGCGCCGTTACCCGGCGAACTGGCGTTACGGAGGGTGCCGCATGTCGACCACCGAGATCACGGAGCTGCAGCGGACCATCGGACAACTCCGCAGGTGTGTCGGCGCGCTGCGATCCCGTTACGGCGACGTGGCGGCCGTCCAGCGGCTGGCCAACGACGTCGAGCGGCTCGGCATCGACGCGGACGATCTCGGCGCCCAGCCGACCACGCCCGCGCCACGAGCGCAGGCCGCGGAGGAGGTCGTCGTCGTGCCGGACACGCCGTACGACCCGGATCTGTGGCGCGACGCCGACGACGAGGGCGTCGGCGGTCACCACAAGCACGGGCGCTGACTCCACCACGAGCCGCACCGCGCCCGAAACAGAAGGTTCCCGAACAGAGGACACATGACCACTGGCATCAACGCGCCGACCCGCGCGCGGATCTCCGCACGCACCCTTCGCACCGATCGCTGGTGGCTGCCGCCGCTGCTGACGGTGCTCGGGCTCGGCACCTTCGTGATCTACGCGACGTTCCGCGCGTTCATGGGCGACCACTACTGGGTCAACGACTACCACTACCTGACGCCGTTCTACTCGCCCTGCCTGAGCGACTCGTGCGCGCCGGGCTCGGCGCACTTCGGCGCCTGGTTCGGCGAGCTGCCCGGCTGGATCCCGCTCGGGTTCGTGGCGCTGCCGTTCCTGCTCGGCTTCCGGCTGACCTGCTACTACTACCGCAAGGCGTACTACCGCTCGGTGTGGCAGTCGCCGCCGGCCTGCGCGGTGGCCGAGCCGCACAAGAGCTACTCCGGTGAGACCAAGCTGCCGCTGATCGTGCAGAACGCGCACCGGTACTTCTTCTACGCCGCGCTGGTCGTGTCGGTCATCAACACCTACGACGCGATCCTGGCCTTCCACTCGCCGGACGGCTTCGGCTTCGGCCTGGGCAACATCGTCCTCACCGGCAACGTGATCATGCTCTGGGCGTACACGTTGTCCTGCCACTCGTGCCGGCACATCGCCGGCGGGCGGCTCAAGCACTTCTCCAAGCACCCGGTCCGGTATTGGTTCTGGACCAAGGTGTCCGCACTGAACACCAGGCACATGCAGCTCGCGTGGGTCACCTTGGGCACCTTGATGCTCACTGACCTGTACGTGTGGCTGGTGGCCAGCGGGGCGATCTCGGACCTTCGGTTCATCTGATCCGCCGAGACGCACCCGTACGAAGAATCGAGAGGAACTCATGACATCGGTCGAGCGGCACCCCTACGACGTCGTGGTGATCGGCGCCGGCGGTGCCGGACTGCGCGCGGTGATCGAGGCGCGGCAGCGTGGCCTGTCCGTCGCCGTGGTGTGCAAGTCGTTGTTCGGTAAGGCGCACACGGTGATGGCGGAGGGCGGCTGTGCCGCGTCCATGGGCAACGCCAACTCCAACGACAACTGGCAGGTGCACTTCCGCGACACCATGCGCGGCGGCAAGTTCCTGAACAACTGGCGCATGGCCGAGCTACACGCCAGAGAGGCTCCGGACCGCGTCTGGGAGTTGGAGACCTATGGCGCGCTGTTCGACCGCACCGCGGACGGCCGGATCAGCCAGCGCAACTTCGGCGGGCACACCTACCCGAGGTTGGCGCACGTCGGTGACCGCACCGGTCTGGAGCTGATCCGCACGATGCAGCAGAAGATCGTGTCGCTGCAGCAGGAGGACTTCAAGGAGCACGGCGACTACGAGGCGAAGATCAAGGTCTTCGCGGAGTGCACGATCACCGAGCTGATCAAAGATGGTGACCGGATCGCCGGCGCGTTCGGCTACTGGCGCGAGTCCGGGCGGTTCGTGCTGTTCGAGACACCGGCCGTGGTGCTGGCCACCGGCGGCATCGGCAAGTCGTTCAAGGTCACCTCGAACTCCTGGGAGTACACCGGAGACGGGCACGCGCTGGCCATGCGCGCGGGCGCGAGCCTGATCAACATGGAGTTCGTGCAGTTCCACCCGACCGGCATGGTGTGGCCGCCCAGTGTCAAGGGAATCCTTGTCACGGAAGGGGTTCGCGGCGACGGCGGAGTGCTCAAGAACTCCGAGGGCAAGCGGTTCATGTTCGACTACGTCCCCGAGGTCTTCAAGGGCCAGTACGCCGAGACCGAGGAGGAGGCCGACCGCTGGTACACCGATCCGGACAACAACCGGCGCACGCCCGACCTGCTGCCGCGTGACGAGGTCGCCCGCGCGATCAACGCGGAGGTGAAGGCGGGCCGCGGCTCGCCGCACGGCGGGGTGTTCCTGGACATCGCCAGCCGCATGCCGGCCGAGGAGATCAAGCGCCGGCTGCCGTCGATGTACCACCAGTTCAAGGAGCTGGCCGACGTCGACATCACCGCGGAGCCGATGGAGGTCGGACCGACCTGCCACTACGTGATGGGCGGCATCGAGGTCGACCCGGACACCGCGCAGTCCAGCGTTCCCGGGCTGTTCGCGGCCGGCGAGTGCTCTGGCGGAATGCACGGATCGAACCGGCTCGGTGGCAACTCGCTGTCCGACCTGCTCGTGTTCGGCCGGCGCGCCGGTCTGGGCGCGGCGTCCTATGTGGAGGGTCTGGCCGACCGGCCGGCGGTGCCCGAGTCCGATGTGGACAGTGCCGCGAAGGCCGCCGTCGCGCCGTTCGACGAGCCGAAGGACGCCGACGCGTCGGAGAATCCGTACACCCTGCACTCCGATCTGCAGCAGTCGATGAACGACCTGGTCGGGATCATCCGCAAGGCCGAGGAGATCGAGCAGGCGCTGGCCAAGCTCGAGGAGATCAAGGCACGGGTGCCCAACGTGACCGTCGAGGGCCACCGGCAGTTCAACCCCGGCTGGCACCTGGCACTGGACCTGCGCAACATGCTGCTGGTCAGCGAATGTGTCGCCAAGGCGGCGCTGCGGCGCACCGAGTCGCGCGGCGGGCACACCCGCGACGATCACCCGCAACTGGATTCGTTGTGGCGCAACAGGTTGCTGGAGTGCCGGGCCGAGGGTGAGGACGCGGCGGTGGTCGCCAAGGAGCAAATTCCCATGCGGCAGGACCTTTTCGAGCTGTTCGAGTACTCCGAGCTGGCCAAGTACTACTCCGAAGACGAGCTCGCCGGCCACCCCGGCGGGGAGGCGTGAGCATGGGATACGACGCGAAGTTCAAGGTCTGGCGCGGAGACGACGAGAAGGGCGAGCTGCGCGACTTCACCGTCGAGGTGAACGAGGGCGAGGTCGTGCTGGACATCATCCACCGGCTGCAGGCCACTCAGGCGCCTGATCTCGCGGTGCGCTGGAACTGCAAGGCCGGCAAGTGCGGCTCGTGCTCGGCGGAGATCAACGGCAAGCCGAGGCTGCTGTGCATGACCCGGATGTCGGTGTTCGAGGAGGGCGAGACGGTCACCGTCACGCCGCTGCGCGCGTTCCCGGTGATCCGCGATCTGGTGACCGACGTGTCGTACAACTACGAGAAGGCGCGCGAGATCCCGTCGTTCACGCCGCACGAGAACCTGGAGCCGGGCGAGTACCGGATGCAGCAGGTCGACGTGGAGCGGTCGCAGGAGTTCCGCAAGTGCATCGAGTGCTTCCTGTGCCAGAACACCTGCCACGTGGTGCGCGACCACGAGGACAACAAGAAGAGCTTCGCCGGACCGAGGTTCCTCATGCGCATCGCCGAGCTGGAGATGCACCCGCTGGACGTGGGCGAGCGCACCGACGCCGCGCAGGACGAGCACGGCCTCGGGTACTGCAACATCACCAAGTGCTGCACCGAGGTGTGCCCGGAAGGCATCAAGATCACCGACAACGCGCTGATCCCGATGAAGGAGCGGGTCGCCGACCGCAAGTACGATCCCTTGGTGTGGCTCGGAAACAAGCTCTTCCGGCGGTAATCGCCCTGCTGGCCGTCGTGTTGGCCGGCTGTACCAGCAAGACCGGCGGTGAGGCGGGGCCGTCCGCGTCGCCGACCGAGACGTCGCGGCCGGGCCCGGTCGTCTCGCCGGTGACGCTGGAGTTCCGCAAGGTCGTCGCCGAGGCGCCGGCGAACACGCCGGCGCCGCCCGGCACGGCCGGTACCGGGATCGCCGGCCGGCAGGCGACCGACCAGAACGTGCTCAGGGCAACGATGTCCACATTGGACTGCAAGGCCGAGGATCCGTTGCGCGGCAAGGACGATCCGAAGCTGCCACTGGTCACCTGCGATCACGACGGCGAGGTGCGCTACCTGCTCGACCCGTCCGCGCTGAGCAAGCCGGACGTGGACCGGGCCGAGGCCAAGGCGAACCCCAACGGCACGGGCTGGATCGTCGCGCTGAGCTTCACCAGCTCCGGCGCGACGAAGTGGGCGGACTTCACCACGAAGAACGTCCAGCAGCAGGTCGCCGTCGTGGTCGACACCAGGGTGATCTCCGCCCCGCAGATCCAGAGCCCGATCACCGGCGGCAACACCGAGATCACGGGCAACTTCACCGTGGACGAGGCACGGCGGCTCGCCGACGCGCTCAACGGCGACTGAGCCCCTCAGACCAGCAGCAGGGTCTTCCCGAGGACCTCGCGGGCCTCGATCGCGGAGTGGGCGTCCGCGGCCTTCTCCAGCGGAAAGGTCTGCCCGATCACCGGCTTGATCGTCCCGGCCGCCGCACCGGCGAGCGCCCGCGTCAGCAGCGAGGTGAGCCGTTCGGGGGAGACCTGCAACTCGGCGATGCCGCGCAGCCGGATCTCCCGGCGCCGCGCCTCGTCCGGGTCGATCGGGGCGAACCCGCCGCTCGGCGCGCCGTGCGCGGAGAACTGCCCGCCGCGCGCGGTGATCTCGAACGCGGCCGCGCCGATCGCACCGCCGACGCCGTCGAGCACGATGTCCGGCCCCTCACCGGTGGCGACAAGCACCCGCTCGATCCAGTCCGGCTCGGCGTAGTCGACCACGACGTCCGCACCGAGTTCGGTGAGTAGCTCCAGCTTGCGGCGGCCTCGGGCCGCGGCCACGACTCGGGCTCCGGCGGCGCGCGCGAGCTGCACCACCAGCACGGCCGCGGCCCCGGCGGCGCCGGTCAGCAGAACCTGGTCGCCGGGCCGCATTCCGGTGTCGTCGAACAATGTCAGCGCGGTCGGGCCGTCGTGCACCAGTGCCGCGGCGTCGTGCGTGGCGAGCCCGTCCGGAACCGGGACGAGCCCGTCGGCCGGAGCCAGTGCCAGCTCGGCGTACCCGCCCGCGCGGTCCGCCGTCGGCGTGGCGACCACGCGCCCGATCCAGTCGTCGGACACGCCCTCGCCGACCGCGCGCACGGTTCCGGCCACCCCGCCGCCGGGCAGGTACGGCGGTTCCATCCCGAACACGTCGCCCCACGCGCCGGCGCGGATCTGTGTCTCCACGAACAACACGTCCGCGGCGGCCACCTGGACCACGACCTGCCCCGGCCCGGCGACCGGATCCGGCACCTCGTTGGTCACCAACGTGTCCGGCCCGCCGAACCTGTCCACCCGCACAGCACGCATCCCTGATCACCCTCCGACTGGCCCCGACGTTCCCGTGGGGCCAGTCTTCAACCTCGACTTAGCTAGAGGTCAACTGAGAGGGTGATCACGGTCGGATCAGCACTGGTTCTTGTAGAAGTACTGCGCCTTGGAATCCATGTCCGCCTTGGTGATCGCGATCAGCGGCGCGTCCAGGTTGCGGGTGACCGGCTTGCCCTCGATCGCGGCGATCGCCTGCCGCACGCCCTGCTTGCCGATGGTCGCCGGGTCCTGCGCGATCAGCGCCTGGAAGTCACCGCTGCGCAGGCCGTTGACCTCCGACGGGCTGGCGTCGAAGCCGACCAGGTTGACCTTGCCGGTCTTTCCGGAGTTCTTCAGACCGGTCGACGCACCCTCACCGGTGTTCAGGTTGGTGGCGAAGACGCCGATCAGGTCCTTGTTCGCGGACAGCGCCGCGGTCACCTTGGCCGCCGCCTGCTCCGGCTCGTTGTCGGTGAACTGGATGCCGATCGATTTCAGGTTCGGCGTCTTGGCCAGCTCCTCGACGAAACCCTTCGCGCGGGCGCCGGTGGTCGACGTGCCGGCCTTGGTGTCCAGCACCAGCACCGAACCCGACTTGCCGCCCGCGAGCTGGGCCAGCGTGCGCGCGGCGAGCCGGCCGCCCTCGTCGTTGTTGGAGGTGATCGTGGACTGCGCGATCGTGGTGTCGGTCAGCGCCGTGTCCACCTCGATGATCTTCACGCCCATCTGCTTGAGCTGGCTGATCGGCGCGGCCATCGCGATGTCGTCGGTGGGCGCGATGAGCAGCCCGCCCGGCTTGTTGGCGCCCAGCGCGGTGACGATCGGCGTCTGCAGCGTGGCCTCGAACTTCTGCGGCGCCTGGGTCTGCAGTTGGTATCCGGCCGCGCGCGCCTCCGCCTCGGCGCCGCACTGCATGGAGATGTAGAACGGCTCGTTCTGCACGCCGGGCACCAGCGTCAGGTTCTTGCTCGCGGTGCCCGAGTTGCCCGAGTCGGTCTGCCCGACCTGTCCGCTGCCACACGCGGACAGCGCGCCGAGGGCGACGACGGCCGCGCCCATCGTGATCAGTTTGATCCGTTTACTCGTCATGACGAACTCCAAGGGGGAAGGGGATAGGTGTTGTGTCACAAGCGGTTGCGGGCGCGGCGGCGCTGCTGGTCGAACCAGACGGCGGCGATCAAGACCGCTCCGACCGCGATCATCTGCCAGAAGTCCTGCACGCCGACGATGTTGAATCCCTTCTTCAACACCGCCGGGATGAACACCCCGATCACCGTGCCCAGCACCGATCCGATGCCGCCGAACAGGCTGGTTCCGCCCATCACGACAGCGGCGATCGCATTGAGGTTGTCGGTCGCGTGCGCGGAGATCGTGGTCGAGCCGTAGTAGGCCAGCGACATGAACCCGGCGACTCCGGCCAGCAGGCCGGTGAGCAGGTACACCAAGGTCAGGTGTCGGGTGACGCCGATACCGGAACGGCGTGCCGCCTCCGCGTTGGAGCCGACGGCGTAGGTGTGCCGGCCGAATCGCGTGGTGTGCAGCAGCCACGCGGCGACCGCGGTGATCACCACGGCGACGAGCACCAGGTTCGGGATTCCGCCGAACGAGGTGCCGTAGCCGAGAGTGTTGCGCAACTCGGTGGGCACGGTGCGGATGTCCGATCCGTTGTTGATCAGACTGGCCGCGCCCAGTGCCGCGCCGAGGGTTCCGAGGGTGACGATCAGCGGCGGGATCTTGGCCACCGCGATCAGGAACCCGTTGAGGAAGCCCCACGCCGTGCCGCCCGCGATAGCGACGACGAGCCCGACGAGGATCACGTCCCAACCGGCGTTCAGCGCGTTTCCGTTGGGAGACATGGCTTCCATGGTCTTCGCCGACACCATGCCGGCGAAGATCAGTACCGAACCGACGGACAGGTCGATGCCGCCGGTGATGATCACGAACGTCATGCCGACCGCGAGCACGAGCAGCACGGCCGTCTCGATGAGCAGGGTCTGTGCGGTGAACACGGTGGGGAACGCGTCCGGCGCGAGCACGCTGAACACGATCACCAGGCCGAGCAGGACCAGCCCGATCCAGAACGTGTTCGCGGTCAGCAGTCGGGTGCGCAGGCTCTGCCGCTCGATGGTGTGCACGCCGTTGGTGTCCACTGTGGACTCATCGGTCGTCACGCGGCATCCTCCTGGGTGAGCGCGCCGGTCATGGCGCCGACGAGATCTTCGAGCGTCGCGTCCGCCGCGGTGAACCGGGCGACCCGCTTGCCGAGCCGCAGCACCTCGACCCGGTCGGCGACCGCCAGCACCTCGGGCATGTTGTGGCTGATCAGCACGACGGCCATGCCCTGGTCGCGGACCTTGCGGATCACGTTCAGCACGCGTTCGCGCTGCACCACACCGAGCGCGGCGGTCGGCTCGTCCATGAACACGACCTTGCTGGCCCACACGACCGAACGGGCCACCGCGACACTCTGCCGCTGCCCGCCGGACAGCGACCCGATCGGCACGTCGATGCTCTGCAGGGTCACGCCGAGTCTGGCGAACTCCTGCGACGCGCGTTTGCGCATGGCCCGTTTGTCGAGCATGCCGAGTCTGCCGAGGAAGCCGGGCAGCCGAAGCTCTCTGCCGAGGAACAGGTTCGCGGCCGGGTCCAGCTCCGGTGCGACGGCGAGATCCTGGTACACGGTCTCGATGCCGAGCTTGCGCGCCGCAGTGGGGGTGTCCATCCGCACGCGCTCGCCCTCGAAGAAGATCTCGCCGGAGTCCTGCTGCTCCACTCCGGACAGACACTTCACCAGTGTCGACTTGCCGGCGCCGTTGTCGCCGATCAGCGCGACCACCTCGCCGGCGCGCACCTCGAACGACGCGCCGCGCAGCGCCTCGACGGATCCGTAGCTCTTGGTCAGCTCGGACGCTTCCAGCAGCGGCTCGTTGGCCGTCTCGCTCACGGGGTCACCTCTCCTGATCCGCGGGGTACCAGTCGAACGGGCAGCACGATTCGTCGTGGCGGGCCGTCGTCGCCGTGCATGCGCGCGAACAGCAGCTTGGCGGCGGCCTGGCCGAGTGCGGTCGTCTCGTGCGACACCACGGACACCGGTGGCACGAGCAGGTCGGCCAGTTCGAAGTCGTCGAAACCGACGAGGGCCGGGCGGTCGGCGCGGCCGGCGAGGGCGCGCAGCGCGTGCACGGTGATCCTGTTGTTCCCGGTGATCAGCGCGGTGGCCTGCTCGGATAACAGTCGGCTGACCGCGTCGCCGACGCTGGGCGCGTCGTGCGGGCCCATCTTCACGAGTCGCTCGTCGTAGGTCAGGCCGGCCTCGACGCATCCTTCGCGGTAGCCGCGCAGCCGCTCGGCCGCGGTGAAGATGTCCGGCGCGTCGCCGACGAACCCGATCCGGCGATGGCCGTGCGCGGCGAGGTGGGTCACCGCCGCCTTGGTGCCGCCGAGGTTGTCCACCAGCACGGTGTCCACCACGACGTCGCCGGGTGGGCGGTCCACGAAGACCACGGGTGTGCCGGAGCGGATCTCCGGCATCAGGTATCCGTGCTCGGTGCCGGCGGGGACGATGATCAGCCCGTCCACCCGGCGCGCGCAGAACTCCAGTGCCATCTCGCGTTCGCGGGCGGCGTCCTCGTCGGAGGAGGAGGTGAGCACCCGGCGGCCGAACGTGCCGGCGACCTCCTCGACGGCGCGGGTCAGCCCGGAGTAGAACGGGTTTGCCACGTCCTCGAGGACGAGCCCGATCGTTCCGGTGGTGGTACCGCGCCGGAGGTGGGATGCTCCCACGTTGGGGCGGAAGCCGAGCTGATCGATGGCCGCGCGTACCCGCCCGGCGGTCTCCCCGCTGACCGCGGGCTCGTCGTTCACCACGCGTGACACGGTCTTGATGCTCACTCCGGCGAGGCGGGCGACGTCGCTCATGGTGGCCCGGCGTGGTTTGCCCGAGCTGGAGGGCGACAACGTTGTCATGATGGCCGGGATTCCACTACGCGCACCCGTTCGGTGTCAACTCATCAGCCGAACGAGGACTCCGCTCACTGTCCGTACCGCGTGATTCTGCGCTGGTACGTATGGATGAACCTCACTCACAGGTGTCACAAGTGAGCACGATCGGTCTTGACGCACGGGAACAAATCTCCGCATTGTGACCGGTGTGGTCGGGCGTCACCGACAAGGTTGTCATCCGATCGTGTGGTCAGCCGCTGATCAGTGGGAGGCAATGAAGCCATGACCGACTCGATCGTTCCCAGAGGTGTTCGCCGGGCCACGCGCGGGTTGTTCGCTGCGGTGCTCGCCGCCGCGACCCTGATCCCGGTGTCCGGTGCCGTGTCCGCCCAGGAGGCGGCGGCCGAGGATCTGGCGAAATGGGTCAACCCGTACATCGGCACCAAACCGGGCGGGGCCGACCACGGCACCGGCGGCGGGGCGGGCAACACCTTTCCTGGCGCCGACGTGCCGTTCGGCATGGTGCAGTGGAGCCCGGACACGGTGACCCACCAGCACGGCGGCTACTTCTACGACGACAACCGGATCAAGGGCTTCAGCCTCACGCACCTGTCCGGCGCCGGCTGCTCGACCTACCAGGACGTTCCGATCATGCCGTTCCCCGGCACGGTCACCACCTCACCGGCCACCGACCCGAACCGGTACGTCTCCACGTTCAGCCACGACAAGGAGAAGATCACGCCCGGCTACTACGGCGTGGACCTCGACTCCGGCGTGAAGACCGAGCTGACCGCCACCCAGCGCACCGGCATGGGCCGGTTCGCCTTCCCCGCGGACAAGCCGAAGACCATGCTGGTCAACACGTCCGGCTCGATCGCGGGCGCGGACGACGCGGAGACGGTCATCGGCCGCGACACGATCAGCGGTTGGGTCACCAGCGGCCGGTTCTGCGGTGTGGACCACCGCTACCGGGTGTACTTCCACGCCCAGTTCGATCGGCCGTTCGAGTCCATCGGCACCTGGAAGGACGGCTCGGTCGACCACGGCAAGAGCGCCGAGCGCGGCGGATCGCCGCCGGACGTGGACTTGAAGAAGGTCAACGCGCCGAAGACCCGGCAGGACCAGGCGGTCGCCGGACGGTCGACGCGTGCCGGAAAGCCGGACGACACAACGGTTTCCGGCCCCGGCACGGGCGCGTTCGTGAGCTTCGACCGGCCCGACGTCGGTGTCCGGGTGGGCCTGTCGTTCGTGTCGATGGACGGCGCCAAGGGCAACCTGCGCGCGGAGAACCGGGGCAGCTCCTTCGACGAGATCACCAGGGACGCCCGTGCGGCCTGGAACGCGCGGCTCAACCGGATCCGGGTCAAGGGCGGCACCGACGCGCAGCGCACCACGTTCTACACCGCGCTGTACCACTCCCTGTTGCAGCCCAACGTGTTCTCCGACGCCGACGGCCGCTACATCGGGTTCGACGGACGCGTCCACGACGCCGGCCGAGGGCACGCGGTGTACTCGAACCTGTCCGGCTGGGACGTGTACCGCTCGGAGATGCAGCTGATCGCGCTGATCGCGCCGCGCGAGGCGTCCGACATCTCCAGATCGATGATCGCGTTCGCCGAGCAGGGCGGGTCCTGGGACCGCTGGACGGTGGCCAACTCCTACACCGGCGTGATGGTCGGCGACCCGTACCACGCGATGGTGGCCAGCTCGTATGCCTTCGGTGCCAAGGACTTCGACGCGGCCAAGGCGCTGCGGCTGATGGTCAAGGGTGCCACCGAACCGACCCAGGGCTACCAGGAGCGGCCGGGCATCGAGGAGTACCTGGCCAAGGGCTACGTGCCGATGGGCACCAAGGACGTGTGGGGCCCCGCGGCCACCACGCTGGAGTACAACAGCGCCGACTTCGCGATCGCCGACCTGGCCGGCCGGCTCGGTGATCAGTCCACTGTGGACGAATTCATGCGGCGGGCGCAGTTCTGGCAGAACCTGTACAACCCGGGCAGCGGGTACCTGCACCCGCGCAACGCGGACGGGTCGTTCATCGAGCCGTTCAACCCGGCCAGCGGCGAGGGCTGGGTCGAGGGCAACGGCGCGCAGTACAACTGGATGGTGCCGTTCAACTCGCGCGGCCTGATCAACGCGATGGGCGGCGACACCGAGACGATCAAGCGGCTCGACCACTACTTCACCGAGCTGAACGCCGGTCCGCAGCGGCCGTACGCGTTCATGGGCAACGAGCCGTCGATGCCGGCACCGTGGCTGTACTCCTACGCCGGCGCGCCGTACAAGACGCAGTCGATCGCCCGGCGGGTGACCAACGAGCTGTTCACCCCGACCGAGAAGGGTCTGGTCGGCAACGACGACCTCGGGCAGATGTCGTCCTGGTACGTGTGGGCGGCCATGGGCATGTTCCCCTACCTCCCCGGACGGGCCGAGCTGATGCTGAACAGCCCGCTGTTCGAGGAGGTCACGATCAGCCGGCCGAACGGCGTGCGGATGACGATCAAGGCGCCGGGCGCGTCGGCCACCGTCCCGTACGTGACCGGGCTGACCGTGAACGGCACGGCGTCGACCAAACCGTGGCTGCCGGAGTCGTTCGTGGAGCGCGGCGGCACGGTCGAGTTCCGCATGTCCGCCACACCCGATCCGGTGTGGGGGAGCGCACCCGAGGACCGGCCGCCGTCGTTCCGGGCCGGCGAGATCGGGCAACGCGGGTACGTCGACCCAGGCCGGCTGGTGATCCCGGCCGGCGGGCAGGACACCGCGAACGTCGGCGCGCAGGACCTGTCGGGTTCGGGCGCCACGATCAAGTGGAGTGCGCAGCCGCCCGCCGGGTTCACCGTGGAGCCGGCCGGCGGTGAGGTGGTCGTGCCACCGGGTCAGCGGGCCAGCGTTCCGGTCACCGTGAAGGTGGCGCCCGGCACCGCGGAGACCACCTACCGGATTCCGGTCACGTTCAGCACGGCGGACGGGAAACCGTTGCAGGGCGGCGTGTTGCAGGTGCTGGTGGCACAGCCGGGCAGCCTGCGCGCCGCGTTCAACAACGTCGGGATCTCGCCGGACGACAACCCGGCGATCGCGAACTTCGACAACGTCGGGTGGAGCTACTCGTCCGACGCGCTGGCGGGTGCCGGCGTGCGGCCGGGGCAGACGGTGACCGTGGACGGCCTCGCGCACCTGTGGCCGGCGATCCCGGTCGGCGATCCGGACAACGCGGTGGCGGCCGGCCAGCGTGTCGACCTGCCCGGCACGCCGGCGACCGCGACCAAGCTCGCGCTGCTCGGCTCGGCCAGCAACGGCAAGTCCACCGGAACGCTGGTGATCCGCTACACCGACGGCAGCACGCAGGAGGTGCCGATCGGGTTCTCCGACTGGACGCTCGGCGGCGGATCGGACCAGCCGTCGTTCGACAACCGGATCGCGGCGAGTACGCCGTACCGCAACGCGACGAGCGGGGAGCCGCAGGAGATCGTTACGCACGTGTTCGCCACCGCGCCGGTGCCACTGCAGGCCGGCAAGCAACTCGCCGGCGTGACCCTTCCGTCCACAGTGGAGGGTGGCGGACTGCACGTGTTCGCGATCACCGCCGGATAGGTGCTGTTAACCGGGCGACATCGGTGATCATGCCCGCGATAATGGCCGGCGTGGAGGAAGTCGAGGTCGTCGTCGCCCACCACGAGTGCGCGACCCTGCGCGTCGGTGACGTGTTCCTGAAGATCGACTCTGATCAGACGCGCACCGACGTCGAGGTCGCGGCGATGGCCGCGGCGCCGGTCCCGACTCCGGAGATCCTGTGGCGGAAGCCGCCCGTGCTCGCGCTCGCCGCTCTTCCGGGGACGGCGCTCGGCCGACTCGGCGAGCCGTCGATCGCGTCGTCCGCCGCGTGGGCAGCGGCGGGTGCCGCCGTACGGATGCTGCACGACGCGCCGCTGCCGCCACGGCCCGGTCGAAGCCCCGACGAGCTCGCATCCCACCTCGATGGCGAATGCGAGTGGCTCGTCACGAGTGGCGTCCTTCCCGCCGACCTGGTCACGCACAACCGCCGGATCGCCGAGATGGCGCTCCGGCCGTGGAAACCGGTGTTCACGCACGGCGACCTACAGGTCGCCCACGTGTTCGTCGCCGATGACGAGATCACCGGCGTGATCGACTGGTCCGAGGCCGCCCAGGGCGATGCTTTGTTCGACCTCGCCACTTTGACGCTCGGACACCAGGAGCGCCTCAGCGACGTCCTCGCCGGCTACGGCGCCGACGTCGACCTCGACGTGATCCGCGTGTGGTGGTCGTTGCGCAGCCTGCTCGGAGTCCGCTGGCTGATCGAGCACGGCTTCGACCCGTCCTCGCCAGGCTGCGAGGTCGACGTGCTGAGATCCCGGATGTGAGACCGCACGAACGACGGCCCGCTCCCGGGCGAACGGGGGAGCGGGCCGTGCTTTCGATGACGGTGGGCGCGGCCTGTCAGGCCTCGGTCTGCTCGGGCTCGTCCTGCTCGGCAGACTCCGCGGTGCTCTCGGTCTCCTCCGACGTGCTCTCGGTTGACTCCGAGTCGTTCTCGGCTGGGGGCTCGTTCGGGTCGTCCGCCATGGTCGCCTCCCTTGTCGGTTGTGACTGTGGTCACTTCCATCCAATCGGCGTTCCGCAGTGGTGGCAATTCGCGAAACGAGTGAAGGCAATCGTCACCGAGCGTCCGCTTATTCGCATTTGGCTGACGAAATTGAACGCGGGGAATCGGCGAAATGACCGCTGAGTGAATCGGACTGTTCCGCGTCGAGCGATTTGGCCAGCAGCACGAATTCGAGGTCGTCGCGGCGCGGGACGCCGAACCGCTCGTCGCCGTACGGGAAGGGCTTGCGCTCGTCGGTGACCCGGTACCCGCGCCGCTCGTACCAGGCGATCAGCTCGGCCCGCACGTTGACCACGGTCATGTGCATCTCCGTCGAGCCCCACTCGGTGTGGGCGATGCGCTCCGCCTCGGCGAGGATCACCTTGCCCAACCCCGAGCCCTGCAGTTCCGGGCGGACCGCGAACAACCCGAAGTACGCGTGCGGGCCGCGCTGCTCCAACAGGAAGCAGGCCACCAGCTCGCCGGCCCGTTCCACCGTCACGAGCCGTGAGCCCACGGCGTCGATGATCGACCGGACGCTCTCGGAATCGGTGCGCTGGCCGTCGATGTAGTCCGCCTCGGTGGTCCAGCCCGCGCGGCTCGCCTCGCCCCGGTACGCCGACTCGATCAGCGGTACGAGTTCAGGAATGTCGGCCTCGCCGGCGTCCCGAAAGGTCAAGGCTGCGGTGTCCATGTCGCGACAATACCGCCGGTGATCA
This sequence comes from Herbihabitans rhizosphaerae, assembly GCF_004216555.1. GTDB lineage: Bacteria > Actinomycetota > Actinomycetes > Mycobacteriales > Pseudonocardiaceae > Herbihabitans > Herbihabitans rhizosphaerae. Next base: position 191,019 of record NZ_SGWQ01000004.1, read on the forward strand.
GCGGTGTAGGTTCTCGGCCATGAGCGAGACCGCCGCCATCGCGGTGGACGACATTCGCAAGAGCTACGGCGATCTCAAGGCCGTGGACGGCGTGTCGTTCACCGTCGCAGAGGGGGAGTTCTTCGGAATCCTCGGCCCGAACGGTGCGGGCAAGACGACCACGCTGGAGATCATCGAGGGGCTGCGCGAGCCGGACTCGGGATCGGTCACGCTGCTCGGCCGCTCGCCGTGGCCGCGCGACGTGGAGTTGCTGCCGAGAATCGGCGTGCAACTGCAGGCGTCGGCCTTCTTCGACAAGCTGACCGCGCGCGAGCAGTTGGAGACCTTCGCCGCGCTGTACGGCGTGACCGCCGCGCGGGCCGGCGAGGTGCTGGAGCTGGTCGGGCTCACGGACAAGGCCGAAACCCGCGAGGACAAGCTCTCCGGCGGTCAGCGGCAGCGGCTGTCGATCGCCTGCGCGCTGGTGCACGAGCCGGACGTGGTGTTCCTCGACGAGCCGACCGCGGCACTGGACCCGCAGGCGCGGCGCAACCTCTGGGACGTGCTGCGCGCGATCCAGGAACGCGGCAAGACGATCGTGTACACCACGCACTACCTCGACGAGGCGGAGATCCTCTGCGACCGGGTGGCGATCATGGACCGCGGGCGGATCCTCGCCATGGACCCGCCGGCGACGCTGGTGCGCGGCCTGGACGCGGCCACGCACGTGATCCTGGAGAAGGGCGCGCTCACCGAGGCCGAGGCACGCGAGTTCGCCGGAGTCGAAGAGGTGCACACCGACGAGGTGTCGCTGACGATCTCCACCCGGCAGCCGGCGCCGGTGCTCGCCGCACTGGCCGAGCGCGGGCGGCTGGACGGGCTGCAGGTGCGCACCGCGACCTTGGAGGACGTGTTCCTCGACCTCACCGGACGGGAGTACCGCGCATGAGCCGGCCTTCGGCGTTCAAGAGCCTCGCCGCGGCGGCGGTCAAGGGCTACGTGCGGGACAAGGCGACGCTGTTCTTCACGTTCTTCTTCCCGCTGATGTTCCTGCTCGTGTTCGGGTTGATCTTCCAGGACACCGGCACGGACAAGATCAAGCTCGGCGTGGTGGGCGACGGGCCGGTGATCTCCGCGCTGGAGAAGACCGGGACCGTGGAGTTCGAGCGGTTCGACTCGATGGACGCGGCCGTGACCAAGGTGCGCGACGGCGATCTACCCGGGCTCGTCGCGCAGAACGGCGACAAGGTCACCGTGCGATACGCGCAGAGCGACCAGACGCGCGCCGCGATGGTGCAGGGATTGGTCGGCGGTGTGGTCGACAAGGTCAATGTGCAGGTGACCGGGCAGGCGCCGCGATTCTCGGTCGACTCCACGAATGTGGAGGACCAGTCGCTCAAGGGAATTCAGTACATCACGCCGGGAATTCTGTCCTGGGCGGTCGCGGCGTCCGCAGTATTCGGTGCCGCGTTGACGCTGGTCACCTGGCGGAAGAAACAGGTGCTCAGGCGACTTCGATTGGCCCCGATCAACGCGTCGACGGTGTTGAGCGCCCGAGTGGCGGTGACCATCGGCGTCGCCGTCGTGCAGGCGGTCATTTTCGTCGGATTGGCGTTGCTGCCGATATTCGGGCTGAAACTGTCCGGGACGTGGTACCTGTCGATTCCGGTGTTCCTGTTGGGCACCGTGGCGTTCTTCGCGATAGGAATGCTGGTCGGGGCGTTCGCGAAAACCGAGGACGCGGCCGTGGGCGCGGCGAATATCGTGGTGTTGCCGATGGCGTTCCTGTCGGGAACGTTCTTTCCCATCGACAACGCGCCCGGGTGGTTGAAAGCGGTGTCGAACGTGTTCCCGCTGCGGCACATGAACGACGGGATGCTCAACTTCCTGGTGCGCGGAAAGGGTGCCGAGGCCCTGCTGCTGCCGTGTGGCGTGTTGTTGGGCTTCACCGTGGTGGTCGGCTTCATCGCGTCGCGCGTCTTCTCCTGGGAGGACTGACCCGAAACCGGGTGACCGTGATCACGGGCCCACAATGGAGCCATGGTCACGCCCACCTGGTTTCGTGTCGCCGCCCTCGCCGAAGCGCTGTCCTGGCTCGGCCTGCTGATCGGTATGTACTTCAAGTACGCCACCGACAGCGGCGATCTCGGCGTGAAGGTCTTCGGCCCGATCCACGGCGTGATCTTCGTCGGCTACGTGCTCGCCACCCTCGGCGTGCGCCCGCTGTTGAAGTGGGACCGACGCACCACGATCCTCGCGCTGGGCGCCAGCATTCCGCCGCTGGCCACCGTGGTCTTCGAGCGCTGGGCCGCCCGGACCGGTCGCCTGGAGGAGCCGGCCACTAGTCGGTGAAGTCGCCGGAGGTCTTGCGCACCCGCGCGAGCAGGTCGAACAGCTGCGACTTCTGCCGAGTGGTGAGCCCGCGCAGCCCGAAGTCGATGTCGGTCACCGCGCGCGCCGCCTCGACCTGCCGCTGACGGCCGGCGTCGGTGATCTCCGCGAGCGTCGTGCGGCGATCGGTCGGGTGTGGCATCCGCTGCACCAGACCGTCCGCCTCGAGCCGGTCCACGATGTTGGTCACGCTCGTCGGGTGCAGTTGCAGCCGTTCGCCCATGACGCGCATCGGCAGGCTTCCCTTGCGGGAGAACGTCAACAGCACCAGTGCCTCGAACCGGGCGAAGGTCAGGCCGTGCGGCTTGAGCGCGCCGTCCACCGCCGACTGAACGATCTGCTGCACCCGCATGATGCTGGTGACCGCCGCCATCGTGTCGGACGGCCCGATTCGCTCGTCCCACAACTGGGACGCGCGGGCGATCGGATCGAACGGCAACACGCGTGACGTCATGGGGCTGAAGTTACCAGTGGGTACCCGGCGCACCGCCCACCAGCGGGGCAGCACGGCACCCGAACCGGCCGGCGTGCCAGGATGGAACGCGTGACGAGGCCTGACCCACGCAAAGCCGATCCACGCAAGAACGCAGCGTTCGCCGCCGGCATGTCCCGCGCGGTGGACCTCTCCGCGCTCAAAGCCAGAGCGGACGCCGCGCGCACCACTCCCGCGCGCCCGCCGCAGCCCGCCCAGGGTGGCGACGGCGACGCACCAGCGCCGGCTCCCTCGAGCGCCAACGTCATCGAGGTCACCGAGGCGACCTTCCAGGCCGAGGTGGTCGAGCGCTCCCTGCAGGTCCCGGTGATCGTCGACCTACGCGCCGACTGGGCCGAGCCCTCCCAGCAGCTCACGCCCGTGCTGGAGCGTCTGGCCGCCGCTTCCGGCGGCACCTGGCTTCTGGCCAAGATCGACGTCGACGCCAGCCCCAGGGTGGCCCAGGTGTTCGGCGCGCAGTCCGTCCCGACGGTGGTCGCCGTCGCCGGCGGCCAGCCCGTCGACGCGTTCGCCGGCGCCATGCCCGAGGACCAGATCAAGCAGTGGATCAAGTCCCTGCTGGACGCGCTGCGGGACAAGCTGCCCGGCATCAAGGCCGCCGAGGCCGCGACCGGCGGCCCGGAGCCCGAGCCGGAGGACCCGCGGTTCACCGCCGCCGAGGACGCCTTCGAGCGCGGTGACTACGCCGCCGCCGAAGCCGCCTACGAGCAGATCCTCGCCGCCGAACCGGCCAACGAGCTGGCCAAGGCCGCACTCGGGCAGGTCCGGTTCGTCGCGCGGGCCGAGGCAGCCGACCCGACCGCCGTCAGCAAGGCCGACGCGACCCCTGACGACGTGGACGCGCAGCTCGCCGCCGCCGACGTCGAGGTCGCCCAGCAACGCCCGGACGCCGCCTTCGCGCGCCTGATCTCCACCGTCCGGCGCACGGCCGGTGACGAGCGCGACCGCGTGCGCTCCCACCTGGTGGAGCTGTTCGAGCTGTTCCCACCGGACGACCCGAACGTCGCCGCCGCCCGCCGCGACCTCGCCAGCGCCCTCTTCTGAGCCGGGCTCCCGGGTTTGCCGGTCTTCAAGACCCACAAACCCGGGCCGGGAGCGTCTCCAACGACGGCGAACCCCGCACGAGCGCGGGGCTCGCCGGGGAGGCGGTCGAGCCTCGCGGCTCAGCCGAACTGGGTGGCGCACTCCTTGGAGCCGCGCTCGTAGCCCAGCCGGAACGCCTCGACGCGGGCGAACCCGGACGGCACGGCGGCGCCGTCGCGGTCGGCGCCGATCAGGCTGTTGCCGTGCAGCAGCTCGCCGACCGCCTCGTCCAGGTCACCCGGTGACAGTCGCAGGTCGTTGTCCGGATTGGCCGGGTGCTCGTTCTCCGTCACCTTCGCCCACGCGCCGGTCAGGCACGCGGTGCGCAGGCCGGCGTCGGTACCGGTGAGCGCCTTGCCGACACCCTTCTGCACCGCCAGCGTGTACCGCGACGCGACCTCGGCGAACGCCGCGAAGTCGCCGAATCCGTTGCCCGACTCGCCGGGCGGCGCACCACGCTTGAGCGGCTTGGCCATCTCGGACAGCTTGGCCCTGTCGATCGCCACCACGTTCTCCGCCTCGCAGTACGCGGCCGGCGCCGTGGTCTTCGCGCCCTGGCACTGCGCGCCGTCCTTGACCTCCGGCGACTTCACGCCGTTCGGCTTGAACGCCTCGTCCAGGCTGATCTTGAGCAGCCGCAACGTCTTGTCGTCGATCGGCTCGTTACCGCGCTGGTCCTTCGGCTTGTTCAGGTCCTCTTCGGTGAACTTCTTCTCCGTCACGCGCGCGGCGATCTCCCGCATGTCCATCCGCGCGCACCGCGTCGTGCCCTCGGACAGCCCCGCCTGGAACGCGTACACCCGGTCGAACGCCAGGCCGTGCGCGCCTCGGCGGGTGAAGTCCTCGCCGAGCGGGTCGCGGATGGAGAACATCGTGGCCAGCACCTGGTTCAGACCGTCACCGGTGGACAGCTGGAACCGCTTGGACTGACCGTCCAGCACCCAACGCATGTACGCGCCGGTGTAGCAATCCGCCTGCTGCTCCTTGAGGATCGACGGCGTGCTGCGCTCGATGTTGTTCTTCTTGCCGAGCTGGTACTGGATCGCGTGGCCCATCTCGTGCGCCAGCACCGAGACGACGGCCATCTTCCCGTACTGGTCCCGCAGCTCGGGCAGCAGTTCGCCGCGGTCCCAGGCGATCGTGTTCTCCGGGTCGCAGTAGAACGCGTTCGGCTTGCCCTGGGTGGCCGAACCGCAGATCTTCACGTTCTTGCCGTTGGCGTCGTAGGACAGCAGCTTTCGCAGCGGCCTGAACTCCTGCTGGAAGTTCCGCCGCATGTCGACGGTCCAGTACTCGTAGACGTCGGCCAGCGCCGCCAGCGCGAGTTGATCGATCTCGCCGTTGTCCGCGTTCTCGGCGACCAGACCGCCGGCGTCGATCGAGGCGCTCCTCGGACCGCTCGGCCCGTTGGTGATCGGCTTGCCGACCACCTTGCCGGGGTCGACGTCCCACGGCGCGCGGCCGGTGCCGGTGACCGGGACCGTGCAGGAGACGAGCTGACCGAGCACGACCGCGGCCGCGGCGACCGGCACGGCCAGTCGCGCTCGACGTAGGGCCCGACCCCGATATGGCATCCGCATTGACAACCCATCCCGACCCGAAGGCCCTGCAGAGACCCCGACCAAACCAGTGCGCCAAACCCTACTTGCCACGCCACCACGCCGTGCGGAGAACGCCTCAGATGCCACAGGACCACGGGCCGCGTTGGCGAGTCCCATGGTCGCGGGCTCCGCGCCGAGGCGGCCCCTGACTGCGTTGTCGGACAGGCCAAGTACGGTCCAGTACGAGGCCTGCCCTCCGCCTTGTCATGGCTCGGGTGCGGGTGTCCCGCAGGGACACAGCCCTCGATCACGAAGCCCATCGACCGAGGACTCACCAACACGACCCAGGCCCGCGCAGCGTGCCGACCCGAAACGCGGCGAGCCGGTCGTATCCCGTGCTGATCGCGTTTCCCGCGATGTCGCGCCCCGGATAGTCGTAGGCGAGCAGGACCTGGATCGACTCGTCCAGGTCGCCCGGCGACAGTGTGAACTCGCCGACACCGGTCAGCAGCGCGCCGGTGTACGCGCCGGTCAGGCACAGCAGCGCGCGCTGCGCGTCCGGCCCTTCCTGCGGTCTGCCCGCCGCCGCGAGCACCGCCAGCGCGTACCGGCCCGCGATCACCGTCCCGGTCGCGTAGTCGCCGACCTCGTTGTGCAGTTGCTGCGTGCTGATCTGGTCCAACTCGACGGTCGCGTTGTCCGGGCACAGCGCCACCGGCCCCTGATCGGCGCGCGGGCACGTGGGGTGCCCGCCGGCGCGCACCTGCGGCGGCTGCCCGGCCGGCCACTGCCGCCCGGACAGCGCACCGGTGAAGTAGCCGGCCACGTTGGGCACCATCGCGTTCAGGAAGTCGCCGAACGGCATGTTGCCGCGCTGGCTGCGGTCCTGCGCGTCGACGAACGACCGCTGAGTGAACCGCCGGTTGTCCACCGACATCTCCGAGCAGGTCTTCGCGCCCTGCTCGAACCCGTCGGAGAAGGCCGACACCCGGTCGAACGCGTCGCCGTGCGCGCCGGACGCCCCCGGCGAGGTGCCGACCGGGTCGCGGAAGCTGACCAGGGAGGCGAGCGCGCGGTCCAGCCGGTCCTTGCCGGCGTGCAGGTGCTGTGCGTGCCCGTCGGCCACCCAGCGCACGAACGCGCCGGCGTAGCAGTCGGCCATCGCCTCGATCAGGATCGTGGGGAAGCGCTCCGGGTCGGCCCGCTCGGCCTGCGGGGTGATCCCGGACCGGCGCTGGACCGCGTGGCCCATCTCGTGCGCCAGCACCAGCATCACCGACGCCTCGCCGTACTTGTCCCGCAGCACGGGCAGCAGCGCCGCCCGGTCCCAGGCGATCACGTCGGCGGTGGGGCAGTAGAACGCGTTGCCCTCGACGTCCTGCGGGCTGTCCGTGCACGGCGGCGCGGGCGCCTCGGCGTTGGCCGTGTCCACCGAGTAGTACCCGCCGGACAGATCGGCCCACTCCTTGCCGAACACGGCGGGGAACTGCTGCTGCCAGAACGTCCGCACGTCGGTGATCACGGTCGCGGCGAGCCGGTCGATCGAGCCGCCGTCGGTGTTGCGCACGAACGACGCGTCGACGCCGCCGCCGGAGACGACCGTGCCGTCGTCCGACGCGGTGCCGGAAACCGTTGCGGTGCAAGCGGTCGCGACCAGCACCAGAAGCGCTGGCAGCATCGCGGCGCGTTTGATCATCGATCGCACGATATCCAGTGTGCCCGTTTCACCGGCCTTCGGGCACGAGCCACAGGACCCCGAGTGGCGGAAGGGACAGCACCGCGGAGGCCGGGCGGCCGTGCCACGGCTCGTCGATCGCCTCCACCGATCCGCTGTTGTCGACACCCGATCCGCCGAACCGGGTGGCGTCGGTGTTGACGATCTCCCGCCATCGCCCGGCGTGCGGTAGCCCGATCCGGTAGTCGTGGTGCGGTATTCCGGCGAAGTTCGCCACGCAGGCGAGCACGCCGTCCGGCAGCGCCGGGTCGATCCGCAGGAAGCTGGCCACGTTGCCGGTGGCATCGTTGGCGTCGATCCAGGAGAACCCCTCCGGCGAGGTGTCCGCGGCGTGCAGCGCCGAGTGCGTGCGGTACACCGCGTTCAGCAGCGCGACCAGGTCCCGGATGCCGCCGTGCAGCGGATCGTCGGCCAGGTGCCAGGCCAGCGAGTCGGACTCCGACCACTCCTCGATCTGGCCGAGTTCGCCGCCCATGAACAGCAACTGCTTGCCGGGGTGCGCCCACATGTAGGCCAGCAGCGCGCGCACGCCGGCGGCCTTGCGCCAGTCGTCGCCGGGCATGCGCGTCCACAGCGAGCCCTTGCCGTGCACCACCTCGTCGTGCGACAGCGGCAGCAGGAAGTTCTCGCTCCATGCGTACATCAGCGAGAAGGTCAGCTCGTTGTGGTGGTAGGCACGGTGCACCGGGTCGTGGGCCAGATAGTGCAGCGTGTCGTTCATCCAGCCCATGTTCCACTTGAAGCCGAAGCCGAGGCCGCCGAGGTGCGTCGGGCGGCTGACCCCCGGCCAGGACGTGGACTCCTCGGCGATCATCAGCGCACCGGGGTGGTGCTTGTACACGGTCGCGTTCAGCTCGGACAGGAAGCGCACCGCGTCCAGGTTCTCCCGCCCGCCGTGCGGGTTCGGCAGCCATTCGCCGTCGCGGCGGGAGTAGTCCAGGTAGAGCATCGAGGCGACGGCGTCCACTCGCAGGCCGTCGACGTGGAACTCCTCGAACCAGTACAGCGCGTTGGCCACCAGGAAGTTGCGCACCTCGGGCCGGCCGAAGTCGAATACGTAGGTGCCCCAGTCCGGATGCTCGCCCCGGCGCGGGTCGCCGTGCTCGTACAGCGGGGTGCCGTCGAACCGGGCCAGCGCCCACTCGTCGCGCGGGAAGTGTGCCGGCACCCAGTCCACGATCACGCCGATTCCCTTGGCGTGCAAGGCATCCACGAAGTACCGGAATTCGTCGGGGGTGCCGAAGCGCGCGGTCGGCGCGTAGTACGAGGTGACCTGGTAGCCCCACGATCCGCCGAACGGATGCTCGGCCACCGGCAACAGTTCGACGTGCGTGAATCCCAGCTCGTCCACGTAGGAGGCGAGCTGATCGGCCAGCTCGCGGTAGCCGAGCCCCTGCCGCCACGACCCGAGGTGCACCTCGTACACGCTCACCGGCGCCTTGTGCCACGCGGTGGACTCGCGGCGGGTGATCCACTCCTCGTCGAGCCACGTGTGGTCCGAGATCGTGACCACGGACGCGGTGTGCGGCGGCACCTCGGTGGCGAACGCCAGCGGATCGGCCTTCTCGTGCCAGCGCCCGTCCTTGTCGCGCATGCGGAACTTGTACCGGCAGCCGGCCGTCACGCCGGGCACGAACAGCTCCCACACGCCCGACGAGCCGAGCGAGCGCATCGGGTTCGCGGTGCCGTCCCAGTCGTCGAAGTCGCCGCACACCCGTACCCCGGTGGCGCCCGGTGCCCACACGGCGAACGAGGTGCCCTCGACGCTGCCGGACGGCGTGTCGTAGGCCCGGGGGTGCGCGCCGAGCACGTCCCACAGCCGCTCGTGCCGGCCCTCGGCGATCAGGTGCAGGTCGAGTTCGCCGAGCGTGGGCAGCCAGCGGTACGGGTCGTCGAACAGCTCGATGCCGCCGCCGTAGTCGACCTCGAACAGGTATTCGCCGGGCGGCGTGTCGAGGTCTCCGGCGAACAATCCGTCGGTGATCTCGTCTAGCGTGCGGCGGGTGTCACCGGCCAGCAGGGTCACGGCTTTGGCACCGGGTCGTAAGGCTCGTGCCACAACGGAATCCGGCCCGCTAGTGTGCACGCCGAGCAGTGAGTGCGGGTCGTGGTGCGCGCCGTCGAGCAGTTGGCGTAGCTCCGGATCGAGGTCCACCCCTCCATCCTGCTCACCGGCGCAACGTTCCGCACGGTGCGGGCTCCCGCGTCGAGGAGGATCGATGAGATCTGTCGCGCTGACGGCGGCCGCGGTGTGTGCCACGGCAGTGCTCGCCGGGTGCAGTCAGTCGACGGCGGGAGCCCCGTCACCGGCGCCCGAGCCGACGGTCAGCGCACCGGGAGCGCCCCAGCCGATCCCGCGCACGCGGGTGTCGCTGCGGGTGCCGGCCGGGTTCATGGTGGACGGGCGCATGCCCGGGCTGTGCAGGGCGGGAACGTCCAGCGGCGTGATCGTGGTCGAGTCGGCGCTGCACGGGAAGACGCCGGAGCAGGCGATGGAGAAGATGGCGGCGGGGCTGCGCCGGCGTCCGAACCCGCAGGGGCTGGAGTTCGACTCGGTGGATCGCGGCACGGTGGCCGGGATGCCGGCCGTGCTCGCGACCGGCGTGCAGCGGATCTCCGACCAGACATTCGGCAAGACGACGGTCGCGTTCGCGGCGCCGGACGCCATGGTGATCATGACCGGCACGTTGCAGTACGGCGATCCGCTGCCGATCGCGGAGCTGTCCGCGGTGCTGCGCGACGCGCGGTGGGGCGATCGGGCCGCGCCCGGCGACCTGGGTTACGACATCAGGCCGGCACCCGGCTACACGCGGATGATCAACTCCGCCGGGTTGAGCTTCACGTTGGGCGGCCGGCAGGAGATGGGGGTGCCGCGGTTCGTGGTGCACCGGTCCGCCAGCGACGTCGTGCTGCCGGAGGAGTCACGCAGGCAGTTCGCCGAGCAGCGATTCGGCCAGATGCCCGGATCGCCGGCCGTGGGGACGATCAACGCCAAGGCGGTCGCCGGCCGGTCGGCGTTCGAGATCACCGGCCAGTCGGCGGAAAAGGGGCTCACCATGTACGCCGTGATCGTCTTCGACGGCAAGCGCTACATCCTGATGAGCGGCGGCTTCGACCCGGCGAAACATCCGGACCAGCTCCCGGCCTTCCGCGCCATGGCCGACTCACTGGTGATCAAGTAGCTTTCGACAAGCGCTGGTGTCCGAAACTTGTCGATCGCTCCATTCATGTTTCGCGTACTTTAGCCCGCTAAAGTACGCAGCTGACGGCAAAGGCGCAGGTCAGTGATCTCGGCGGGTGAGGGACACAATGTGGGCGACGGCTCGCCACGGCTCCAGACGGATGTAGTTGGCCTGACCCCAGTCCCACGTTTCGCCGGACACCTCGTCGTAGGCGGTCAGCCGTTCGTGCCAGTTGAAGCCGATCGCCGGCAGGTCCAGCCACAGCGTCGCCTCGCGCGCGTCGTGCGGGTCCAGATTGATCACCACGACCACGGTGTCGCCGCTGTCCGGGTCGGTCTTGGAGTAGGCGATCAGCGCTTCGCCCTCCACATGGTGGAAGCGCAGGGTGCGTAACTGTCGCAGCGCGGGATGCTTTCGCCGGACCGCGTTCAGATGTGTCAGCCACGGTTCGAGTGAGCGCCCGTCGGTCAGCGCACCGGCGAAGTCGCGCGGCCGAAGTTCGTATTTCTCCGAATCGAGGTATTCTTCGCTGCCTTCGTACACCGGAACGTGCTCGAACAGCTCGAATCCGGAATACACGCCCCACGCCGGCGCCATTGTCGCGGCCAGTGCGGCACGGATCGCGAACATCGCCGGCCCGCCGTTCTGCAGCGACGCGTGCAGGATGTCCGGCGTGTTCACGAACAGGTTCGGCCGCGCCTCGTGCGCGTGCGCGGCCAGCTCCACGCCGAACTCGGTCAGCTCGAACTTGCCGGTGCGCCACGTGAAGTAGGTGTAGGACTGGCTGAACCCGAGCCGCGCGAGCCCGTAGAGCCGCGCCGGCGAGGTGAACGCCTCGGAGAGGAACACCACGTCCGGGTACTCCGCCCGAACCGTCGCGATCAACCATTCCCAGAAGTTCGGCGGTTTCGTGTGCGGATTGTCCACCCGGAATATCCGCACGCCGTGCGCCGCCCAGTGCAGTACTACTCGGAGTATTTCCGCGTACAACCCGTCCGGATCGTCGTCGAAGTTGAGCGGATAGATGTCCTGGTATTTCTTCGGCGGATTCTCCGCGTACGCGATCGTCCCGTCCGGGCGGGTGGTGAACCATTTCGGATGCGCGGTCACCCACGGGTGGTCGGGCGCGCACTGCAGCGCGAGATCCAGCGCCACCTCCAGGCCCAGCTCGCCGGCGCGGGCCACGAACGCGTCGAAGTCGGCCAGCGTGCCGAGATCGGGGTGTACCGCGTCGTGCCCGCCGTCGGCCGAACCGATCGCCCACGGCGAGCCGACGTCGCCCGGCTCGGACACCACGGAGTTGTTGGGCCCCTTGCGGTTCACCGCGCCGATCGGGTGGATCGGCGGCAGGTACACCACGTCGAACCCCATGCCGGCGATCCGGTCCAGTGCGGCGGCCGCGGTGGTGAACGTGCCGTGCACCGGCTTGCCGTCGGCGTCCAGGCCGCCGGTGGATCGCGGGAACATCTCGTACCACGCCCCGCACAGCGCGCGCGGCCGTTCGACGTCGATCCGCCCGGCCGGCCCCTCGGTGACCAGTTCGCGCAGCGGGTGCGCGCGCATCACCCGGTCCACCGTCTCGGACAGCGCGCCGGTCACCCGGTGCGGCAGCGGGGAATCCTTGTCGCGCAACGCTTTCGCCGCCCCGGCGAGCAGTGCCGCGTCGCCGGCGTGCTGGCGGTCCAGCAGCCGCGCACCGGTCTCCAGGTCGTTGGCCAACTCGTCGGCGGTCTGCGCGGCGGCCAGCTTCACCTCGACGGCGTGCCGCCAGGTCGACCAGGGGTCGCTCCACGCGTCCACCCGGAAGGTCCACTCGCCGACCGCGTCCGGCGTGATCACCGCGGCGAACCGGTTCTCGCCATCCGGACGCATCGGGGTCTCGCGCGACACGCCGTCCGGCCCGCGCCAGGTCACGGTCGCGGCCACCGCGTCGTGACCCTCGCGCCACACCGTCGCGGAGATCGGCACGTACTCGCCGACCACGGCTTTCGCCGGGTAGCGGCCATTGCTGACCACGGGGGAGAGGTCGTCGATACCCAGCCGGCCGGTCACCACGTCCCCAGTGTGCCGTGTCGGATCGCTGACGGCGATACAGTCGCTACTCGTGAGAGCAGTCCGACGATTCACCGTGCGGCCGGGTCTTCCCGAGCCGCTGCACGCGTTGGCCACGCTGGCGACCAACCTGCGCTGGACCTGGCACCCGCCGACCCAGGACCTGTTCGCCGCGGTCGACCCCGAGGTGTGGGAGCGGGTCAGCGGTGATCCGCTGCGGCTGCTCGCCGAGGTGCCGGCCGACCGGCTGGAGGCGCTCGCCGCGGACGCCGACTTCCTGGCGCGCACCCGGGCCATCGCCGACGACCTGCGCCGCTACCTGGACGAACCGCGCTGGTACCAGCGCCGCCAGGACGAGCGGGGTGCGCTGCCGCGCCAGATCGCCTACTTCTCCATGGAGTTCGGCGTGACCGAGGCGCTGCCGAACTACTCCGGCGGGCTCGGCGTGCTGGCCGGCGATCACCTCAAGGCCGCCTCCGACCTCGGCGTGCCGCTGATCGGTGTCGGGTTGCTCTACCGGTCTGGCTACTTTCGGCAGTCGCTGTCGCTGGACGGCTGGCAGGTGGAGCACTACCCGGTGATCGACCCCAGCGGGCTGCCGCTGGAGCCGCTGGCCGAGCCGTCCGGCGTGCCGGTGCTGGTGCACGTCGCGATGCCCGGCGGCCGCGTTCTGCGCGCCCGGATCTGGAAGGCGCGCGTGGGCCGGGTGCCGCTGCTGCTGCTCGACTCCGACGTCGAGGAGAACGACGAGGACCTGCGCGGTGTCACCGACCGGCTCTACGGCGGCGACCAGAACCACCGGATCTGCCAGGAGATCCTGGCCGGCATCGGCGGCGTGCGCGCGGTGCGCACGTACTGCCAGCTCACCGGCACGCCCTCGCCCGAGGTGTTCCACACCAACGAAGGTCACGCCGGATTCCTTGGCCTTGAACGGGTTCGCGAGCTGATCGCCGGCGAGGGGCTGGACTTCGACACCGCGCTGTCCGCCGTGCGCGCCGGCACCGTGTTCACCACGCACACCCCGGTGCCGGCCGGCATCGACCGGTTCCCGGTGGACCTGGTGCGGCACTACTTCGGCGACGGCTCGCTGCTGCCCGGCATCGACACCGCGCGGGTGCTCGCGGTGGGTGCCGAGGACAACGTCGGCATGTTCAACATGGCGCACATGGGCCTGCGGCTGGCTCAGCGCGCCAACGGCGTGTCCAAGCTGCACGGCTCGGTCAGCCGGTCGATGTTCGGTGGGCTGTGGCCGGGGTTCGACACCGACGAGGTGCCGATCACGTCGGTCACCAACGGCGTGCACGGTCCGACCTGGGCGGCCCAGGAGATCACCACGCTGCTCGGCGAGTCCGCCGCGGACGGCGAGGTCGGCGGGCGGGGTGTCGCGCCGGTGACCGACGCGCTGCTGTGGGAGCTGCGTTGCCGGCTGCGCTCGCGTCTGGTGGACGAGGTGCGGCGGCGGGTGCGCGCGGCGTGGTTGCAGCGTGGCGCGTCCGCGCTGGAGCTGTCCTGGACCGACGCCGTGTTCGATCCGGACGTGCTCACCGTGGGCTTCGCGCGCCGGGTCCCGACCTACAAGCGGCTGACGCTGATGCTGCGGGATCCCGTGCGGCTCAAGGCTTTGCTGCTCGATCCCGACCGGCCGACCCAGCTCGTGGTGGCCGGCAAGTCGCACCCGGCCGACGACGGCGGGAAGGCGCTGATCCAGCGGATCGTGCACTTCGCCGACGACCACGAGGTGCGGCACCGGATCGTGTTCCTGCCCGACTACGACATGTCGATGGCGCGGTACCTGTACTGGGGCTGCGACGTGTGGCTGAACAACCCGATGCGGCCGCTGGAGGCGTGCGGCACGTCCGGCATGAAGTCGGCGCTCAACGGCGGGCTGAACCTGTCCATTCGCGACGGCTGGTGGGACGAGCTGCACGACGGCAGCAACGGCTGGGCCATTCCGACGGCGGACGGGGTCGGCGATCCGGAGCGGCGCGACGATCTTGAGGCGGCCGCGCTGTACGACCTGCTCGGCTCGCAGGTGGCACCGCTGTTCTATGACCGTGGCGCGGACGGTGTGCCGGTGCGGTGGCTGTCGATGGTGCGGCACACGCTGGCCTCGCTCGGCCCGAAGGTGCAAGCCTCACGCATGGTGCGGGAATACGTCGAGTCCTGCTATGCGCCGGCCAGCGCGTCGGTTTCCTTGGCGCACAAGGATTCCTACGCCGCCGCGAAGGACTTGGCGGCCTACCGCCAGCGGCTGTCCGGCTCGTGGTCGCGAGTGCGGATCACCCAGTGTGAGCTGGTGCTGGAGGACGGCGCGACGCCGGTGATCGGCGACGAGGTGCGGGTGCGCGCCGCGGTCGACCTGGCCGGCTTGGACCCGTCGGACGTCGAGGTGCAGGCCGTGGTCGGGCGGGTCGGCGACACCGACGAGCTGCACGACGTGGTGACCGCGTCGATGTCCCCGGACGGCGACGGCCGCTACTCGGCGGCTGTGACCTTGCCGCACGCCGGCGCGCTCGGCGTCACCGCGCGGGTGCTGCCCAAGCACGACCTGCTGGCCAGCCCGGTCGAACTCGGCCGCGTCGTGCTCGCCTGATTCCCTGACGCCGCAACGGATCGTCAGCCGCCCACACCAGAGGAGGATGGCGAGGTGGATGAGCTCGAGCTCCAACTCCCATCACCGCTCGCTGAGCTCGATGACGAGCGGTTGGCGGTTCGTGGTGTCCGGCTGTTTCTGAAGCGCGACGACCTCATTCATCCCGATCTACCAGGCAACAAGTGGAGGAAACTGAAGTACAATCTGTCGGATGCGCAACGAATGGGTAGTACTCAGCTCCTGACCTTCGGCGGTGCCTACTCGAACCATATTCGGGCGGTAGCTGCGGCTGGCTACCATTTCGGGTTCAAGACAGTCGGCATAATTCGCGGCGAAGAACACCTACCGTTGAACGAGTCGCTGCAGTACGCGGTCGACAAAGGTATGACGTTGACGTACCTCGACAGAACGAGCTATCGAGATAAGCGCAATACTGATCTCCTTGAACGGCTTCAATCTCGGTTCGGCGAATTCTATCTCATACCCGAGGGTGGCAGCAATGTTCAGGCAGTGCCCGGATGCCGTGAGCTCGTGCGAGAGATTGATGTTGACTTCGATGTGATCACGTGTGCCTGCGGGACCGGCGGCACGTTGGCTGGGGCTGCGGCGGCGAGTCGATCTTGCTGCGTTTCGATCGTTAGTGAGTCGAATGACAGCCCCTCGGCACATGGTCGTCGGCTCCGATGGCCATGGAGGGCCCGACGTCGGTCTCGCGGAATTCGCGCAGCCGGGCCGGCCCAGCTCGCCGGGTCGCTCTACCGGGCCGATCATCGCGAAACCTCAACCGGTTGGCGGCGAAACCTCTCAGTTCGGTAGTTGTCCGGCCTGTCTTCCGGACATTCTGTGTCGAGATCACGATGTCATCGATACCCATGTTGAATTCAAGCCCTGTTATGATAAGAGCGCTGGATGTTCCTGGACGTCGCGTCGTCAATCCACCGCAGATCCCAGTCGTTGGTGTTGACCTTAAATTCGCGGTCGAAGCCTACCCATTTACCATTCATGGCTTTGCCCATGGGGTCGACAAGAAGCTGTAGAGCGCCATGGTAGACGGATCCGCGATAGTAGCCCGATGGTGATGTGCGTTCCGCCCATGTACCTGTGGCGACTGATCCGGAGACAACAAGATCGAGGGTGAGGACTGATCCATTTTCGGCCGGTACACTTTCGCCGGTCAACTTGTTTCCCTGCTGTCGGATGACAATGTAGTGCTCGCCGACGAAATCCTTGCCGCGCCCTGTGCTTGTGTATACGTACTGGCTGCGCCAGATGCCCTCATAGTCACGTTCCGTCTTGGTTGATGGTGGGTCATCGCTCGGAACCTCGTCAGCAAGCGCTGGTGATGCTGCGGCGAGGGAAAGACCGGCGCTGAGCTTGAGTAGCAGTGATCGGCGGCTCATCGCACTGCGAACGTGTTCGGCCCACCGGCCCGCGACCCGTGCGACTTCGTGAACATCAGCCGATTCGAGCCGTTCTATGAAGTCCACAGCCGCCGCGTTGTCATCACTTGACGACATGGCCGTGAGTTGATCCAGATCGCCGTTGTCTCGGTGCTTTTGGTCCATGGTTTGAAAGTTTGCCGTGTCAGACAGCAGATCCGCCACCCTGCATTCGTAAAGCTCGGCGAGTTTGATCAGGACGCCGAGCGATGGCGCATGGCCGGTCGGGGATGGCCAGAGTTCCCAATACGAGAAATTCTTGAACGTTTTCTGATCGGCCGGCCATCGGTCGTTCCAGCGATCGGCCGCTTCACGTTGGCTCCACCCGTGCGCCATCCGCAGCGCGGCGCGCATGTTGACGCGGTAGCGGTCGCGGAACGACTCGGCGATCTCAACCCACGTGTTGTGCTGCGCACGCAGCTCAGCCGAGAGCGTTCGTTGCTCCTGGCGGAGGCTTCTGGCGACAGATGGCATGAGTTCCTCCCAGTTGGACAGGGAAGAAGTGTGCCACAAGATCACTGCGCCCCGGGGTGTTCACGCCGCTCTACCTGCGGTTTTCTTGAGCTTGTTACGGAAAGCAATGACGTAGGAGCAGCGGGATGGCCGAGATCGACCAGGCGGAAGCGATCCGCAGATGTCCGGAGTTGGCTCCCCTCGCCGCGCAGAACTGGGTGTGGGAGGCGCGTCCACTGCGGGAGTCGACGCTCGTGTTGTGGGGGAGTCGGCGTGGAACGAGAACCTTGCCGGCGGTCGAGCTCTTTATCTACCCGGATTTCGCCTCGATGTACTACGTCGGGCGAGACGGCTTGAAACATACCGAGCCTAACGGCCCGCTCGATCTGTTCGTGCGGCGTCTTTCCGTCGAAGCAGGCCGGGACGAATGGTAAAGGAATTGCAGATGGACCTATACAAAGCGGAGTTGCTCGACGACGCCTGGATCGGGCTGTGTGGCGGCAACACTGGGGATCAGAGCGGAAACGATACCGAGTCGTGCGTCGAGATGGCGGCGATTCCGAATGCGGACGGATTCGCGATTCGGGACAGTAAGAACCGGGATGCGGGTGTTCTTCGGTTCAGTGTCGCCGAGTTGGACGCGTTCGTCGCGAGCTATCGCGGGTCGAGGTGACTGTGCACTGGCATGGCTATATGTGGGTCGGTGCCGCGGCGGACGTGCTCGTTTCGGATGGGCGGCGCCGGCCGGAACACCCGGAGTTCGGGAGTTTTCCGCAGTTGCCGTACTCGATCAACGCGACGTTGCTCAAGCCCGCGTCGTTCATCGGCGGAACCTGGACGGACGCCGGCGAGGCCGTCGCGTGGCTTCGTCGCGAGTGTGAACGGCTGCCGCCACCAAAGCGGCCGGCGCCGGACTGGGTGATGTCCCTCGACGAACGTTGTCGAGTCGCGGCTGAGACGCTTGCCGGCGGGAAGAGCGTCGTATGGGGACGGCACTGTGTGGGCGACAAGTACGCGGACCTGCGAGTTGTCTGCTGTTCGCCCGCTGAGGGCGGTGTCACGGTCCCCTGTCCGGCCGGTGTCGCCTGAAATCAGCGGACCTGCTGGCCGTACACGTGATCGACGGTCATCGTCATGAGTACCCGGCGGTCGGACACCATCACCGACCGGTACTCCTCCCAGTCCGGGTGCTCGCCCGCGGCCGCGCGGTAGTAGTCGACCAGCGCCTGCACCTCGGGTCCGTGCGGGTCGGTGCCCGGACCGGTGAGCGTCGCGGTGCCCTCGGCGGTCGCCCACGCCCAGCCGTCCGGGCTGGTGACCTCCAGCGTGGCGCGCGGATCCCGGCGCAGGTTGACCGTCTTGACACGGCCCTCGGTCATCGATACGTGGATCACGCCGGCCTGCTCGTCGTAGAACGGCATGACCGGTGACATCTGTGGGCGGCCATCGGACTTGATCGTGGCGAGGACGCCGAGCCGGCTCTCAGCCAGCAGCGTTCGCGGGTTGAACCGTGTGGTGGTCATGTTCAGCTCAAGGTCCGGCCGGCGGCTGCTATTCCTGACGGTTGACGAACATGGTTATCATGTTCGTTATGAAGGTTCGGAACTCGTTGCGGTCGTTGAAGCAGAAGCCGGGTGCGCAGGTGGTCCGTCGGAAGGGGCGGGTGTACGTGATCAACAAGAAGAACCCGAGGTACAAGGCGCGCCAGGGCTGAGTTCACGGGACCGGTGGAGTGCCTCCTTCGCGCACCGGAAGCCCGGCGGCCCGCCACGCCCGGAACCCGCCGACCAGGTCGGTCGCCCTGGATAGGCCCAGCCGCTTGAGGTCGCGGGCGGCCAGGCTGGACGCGTACCCCTCGTTGCACACCACGACTACATCGGCCTCGTCGGTGAGCCCCGGCAGCTTGTGGTCGCCGAACGGGTCCAGCCGCCACTCCAGGTGGATCCGTTCCACCACAACGGAATGCGGGATCTCGCCCTCCGCCTCGCGATTGCTCGCCGGCCGGATGTCGATCACCAGCGCGCCGTCGCGCAGCCGGTTGTCCAACTCGGCGGGCTCGACCCGGTCCAGTTCGGCCCGCGCGCCGGCGAGCAGATCGTCGACGCCGCTCACAGGGCCGCCACCGGAAGCGAGGGGATCTCGTCCGGCACGTCCCGCAGCGACGCGTACTCCCGCGTCGGCAGCAGCGGCGGCGAGTACGCGTGCACGCTGGCCGCCCGCGTCGCGCCGAGGTTGCTCACCTGGTGCGCCCGGCCCGCACCGAACCCGAGCACGTCGCCCTGCTGGTGCGGGCGGACCCGGATCGGCCCGCCCGGGTACCGGTAGGTCTCGGTCAACTCGCCGAACAGCGTGGCGAACGCGCCGCTGGCACCGCCGTGATCGTGCGGCGCGGTCTCCTGGCCGGGCAGCCACGACAGCAGCCACAGCTCGACCTCGTCGGTCAGCGCCAGCCGGGTCCACCAGCGCCGGGGACTGGAGAACCGCACGATGTCCAACAGTGCGCCGGACAGTTCGGTGGCCACCGCCCAGGTCAGGCCGCGCAACTGGGTGGGCGTCCACAGTGGACGCGGATAGTCGGACCGCAGCGAACCGTGGATCAGTGGCACGTCCAGCTTGTGGTGGATGTCGTAGGTGATCGCGGTGGTCATCTCGCTCCTCGTGATGTGAAAGGGCGGCGAGGGCACACGCGGCACGGCGGCGCGCACGAAGCGCGTCGAATACGCCGAGGGACAAGCGCGCCGAATCAGGCGCGAGGGAGTCCGTGCCGCGCGGTGGTACAGCCGCACGACGCCACCAGCAGGAGATCGATCGTGCGGTCACTCCAGAAGATCAGCGACCGGACCACGTGCGCGATGGTGGCACGATCTATGCGATCACCGCCACGTGTCTCACGTCGTGGTACGCACTCGGTACACGCGCAGCGATCGAGGCGGCAGTGTCACGCGGGCGCGCGGTGGCACCGGGTCCACCTCGGCTGGGACTCCGTCGGGCGTGACGGTGTCCAACTCGGGCAGGAACGCCTCGCCGTAGCGGGCTTCCGGCAGGGTGATCTCGATCGGCTCGGTGCCGGCGTGCAGCACGATCAGCCACGAATCGTCGGACACCAGCTCACCGTCGCGGGTGCGGGACAGGCTCTCCGACCCGTCGATCCACATACTGAGACACCGTCGGCCGTCGTCGAACCAGTCCGCGTCGGTCATCGGCTCGCCGGCGGGGGAGAACCACACCAGGTCCGGCTCGCCGGACCGCGTCGGGCGGCCGTCGAAGAAGGCCGGCTGGCGCAGCGCCGGTGAGTGCGCCCGCAGCGCGATCACCTTGCGCGCGAAGGACAGCATCGCCTCGGAGTCCACTGTGGACTCCCAGTCCAGCCACGAGGTCTCGTCGTCCAGACAGTACGGGTTGTTGTTGCCGCCCTGGGTGCGCCACCGCTCGTCGCCGGCCACCAGCATCGGCGTGCCGGTGGACAGCAGCACGGTGGCCAGCAGTGCCCGCGCCTGGGTGGCCCGGCGCGCGCGGATCTCCTCGTCGGACGTGTCACCCTCGACACCCAGGTTGTCCGCACGGTTGTCGTCGGTGCCGTCCCGGTTGTCCTCGCCGTTCGCATCGTTGTGCTTGTCCACATAGGACACCAGATCGCGCAGGGTGAACCCGTCGTGCGCGGTGACGAAGTTGATCGACGCCCACGGCCGGCGGGCGGTGCGCGCGAACACATCCTCCGAACCGGACAGCCGGTAGGCCAGATCGCGCACTCCGGTCGCGCCGCGCCAGAAATCCCGTGCGGTGTCACGGAAACGGCCGTTCCATTCCGTCCACTGTGGACCGAACTCGCCGAGCCGGTAGCCGTCCGCCGTCGCGTCCCACGGCTCGGCGATCAGCTTGGCCGACGCAAGCACCGGATCGGTGGTGATCGCGGTGAGCAGCGGCGACGCCGGGTCGAACCCGTCGCGCGTGCGGCCGAGCACGGTGGCCAGGTCGAACCGGAACCCGTCCACGCCGAGTTCGCCGGCGAAGTACCGCAGCGAGTCGGTGACCAGCCGCACCACCGAGGGCGATGCCGGGTCCAGCGTGTTGCCGCAGCCGGTCCAGTCCACAGTGGACCCGTCGTCGAGCAGGTAGTACGCGCCGGCGTCCAGCCCGCGCAGCGACAGCGACGGCCCGAACGCGTCACCCTCGCAGGTGTGGTTGAACACCACGTCCATGATCACTTCGAGTCCGGCGGCGTGCAGCGCGGCCACCATCGTGCGGAACTCCTCGACCTCGTTGCCCGGCACGCTCGCGTACCCGGGATGCGGCGCGTGGAACGCCAGAGTTGAGTAGCCCCAGTAGTTTCGCCGCCCGGTACGCAGCAGCGGCGGCTCGTCGGCGATCGCGTGCACCGGCATCAGCTCGACCGCGGTCACGCCGAGCCGCACCAGATAGTCGATCACCGAAGGGTGCGCCAGACCGAGGTAGGTGCCGCGCTGTTCGGGCGGCACGTCGGGGTGACGCATGGTGAACCCGCGCACGTGCAGCTCGTAGATCACCGTCTCCTCGAACGGCGTGTCCGGCTTGATCCCGGTACCGGTGCCGCCCGGTGCGGTGACCACCGACAGCGGCACGTCTGGCAGCGAGTCCACATCGGACGATGTGCCCTGGAACGGGTTGTCGCCCTTGTAGTCCAGCATGGTGTCCACTGTGGACAGTGTGCCGGAGACGCGCCGGGCGTACGGGTCCACGAGCAGCTTCGCCGGGTTGCAGCGCGGACCGTCGGCCGGGCGGTACGGACCGTGCACCCGGAAGCCGTAGCGCTGGCCGGAGGTGACACCGGGGATCACGCCGTGCCAGACGCCGAACGTGCGCTCGGTCAGCTCCACCCGTCGCTCGGTGCGCACGCCGTCGCGCTCGTCGACCAGGCACACCTCGACCGCCTCGGCCACCGTCGACGCCACGGCGAAGCGCACGCCGCCCGCCTCCGGGTGCGCGCCCAGCGGAAACGGTTTCCCTGGTGAGGTCACCCGCTCATGATGCCCCGTACTTTAGCGGGCTAAAGTCCGGGGTTTTCGCCGGGCGCGGCGCTCACACTCTGTGAACGCCGCAGGTGAACAGCCTGTGGATACGAGAGTTGACGCAGCGCCTGGAGTGTGCGTGCGTACTTTAGCCCGCTAAAGTCCGTCAGAGCGCGTAGGTGTGGGTTTCGAAGGACTCGTCGTCGGGTGGAACGGGGCGGTGGGGCAGCTCGGGGTCCGTGCCGGGTACGTGGGCGGAGGCGACCATCTCGGCGAACAGCCGCTGGTGTGTGGACCAGCCGTGCGCCGACGGGCAGGCCAGCGTCAGCAGCAGCATCCTGCCGGTGCCCGGCTCGGGTAGAAATGCTTGCAGTTGAAGGGAAAGCGGCTCGCGGGCGCGCACCTGCTCGACGCCGGGCACGCGCTGGGCGAGCACCGCCGGACCGAGCCCGGTGTGCAGCACCACGGTCTCCCGCACGGTCGGCCCGGCCAGGTTCTCGACCGACTCGCGCAGCACCGTGACCGTGTCGGTGGTGCTGTCGTCGAAGCTCGCGGGCCCCTCCATGTCGACGCCGGTGAGCAGCGCGGGCGCCGCGTCGGCCGGGAGCACCACGGCCATCAGCACGGCGTGTTCGGCCAGCGCGGTCTCCACCGCGTCGGTGGCGACGGCCTCCAGTTCGGCGTCCGTGCCACCGTGGCGCAACTCCCGCACGATCTCCGCGTACTCCCTGATCGCCTGCTCCGGATCCGAGATCGTGATCCGCCGAGCCGCCTCCGGCATCGCGATGCGCATGGTCAGTCCTTGTCCTTGTGCTCCTTGTAGGTCTCCGAACCCGCGGAGATCGCCGAACTCTCGGCCTGCGCGGAGCCGGGGTTGGTCAGCACCTTCAGCGCCTCCAGCTCCCGCTTCTGCGCCGGCGTGAGCTCCGCGCCGGACAGCTCGGCGCCCTTGACCACGGTGTCGACGCCGTGCACGAACGCCTCGTGGCCCGAGCGCACCCGCCCGATGGCCTCCTTGGCGTCGTCGCCGAGCTTGTCGCCGAGCTTGGGCAGGTCGCCCTTCTCTCGCAGCCCTTCTTTGAGCTCCTTGTTCAGCTTGTCCAGGTTGCCGTCCTTGATCGCCTCGGACAGCTCCCTGATGTCCTTGGCCGCCTTGCCGAGGCCCTTCTCGGTGGCCGCGCCCTTGAGGCCGGCGCGCAGTTTCTCCGCCTTCTTCGCGTCCTTGCCCAGCTCCTGGATGCCCTTGCGGGCCGCCTTGGTCGCGCCCACCGGACCGGGTACACCGGCGCCGAGCGCCAGGTCGATCAGCTCCGGCTTGTGCCGCGAATCCTTGATCAGCTGCCCGAGACCGGCGATCGTGTTCACCCCGTCCGCGCCGGCCGCGACGGTCAGCGCGACCGGTGCGACCACCTCGCCGACCACCGGGATCACCAGTGAACCCGCGGCGATCGCGCTGGCCGCGCTGGACACGAAGCCGGACACCTTGGCCGCGCCGTCGAAGATCTGCACCAGCGCGTCGTCGTGCTCCGGTTCGAATGGGTTGTCCCGGTCGGCCTTGATCGCCTCCGCGGTCGCGTTCGCCTCGTCCAGGTGCTTGATCCGCAGCTTGCGGGCCTTCTCGATCACCTTGGCGAGCCTGTCGTCGAGCTTGTCGGCCGCGTCCACCTTGCCGAGGAACGCGGTGTGCCGCGCGTCGTACTGCGGATGGTTGACGTTGCGCGGGATCGCGGCGGCCGCGTCGGTGACCGCCTCGTTGGCCGCCTTCAACTCCTGCTTGATCGCCTTGGCCTCGCGTTCCAGCTCCTCGGCGCGATCCTGGTTGGTCTTGAGCTTGACCGCCCAGGTGGTCAGGCCCTTGGTGACCGCGGCGACCGACTTCGCGCCGGACTCCAGCGCCAGCGGCAGGTCGTCGGCGTGCGCGACGAAGTCGTCGGCCGCGTCGCCCTCCCAGTCACGGGCGACGTCGAGCGACTTCTCCAGCCGCGCACCCGTCTCGATGATCATGTTCTGTGCGGTGGCCATCTCGAACAGCACCTCGGACACCGCGCTCTGGTCTCCGGGTGTCGGGTCGAAGCCGAGGTTGGGGAAGCTCCGGTCGGACATCTGGATCAGTCCCTCATGTTCTTGAGCCGGGCCTCGTTGTGCCGGCCCTGGGTCTCCTGCTGCTCGACCCGCTCGGCGAGCTTCTCCTCCGGGCCGTAGCGCTGGGCAAGCTGCAGTGCCGCCGCGCCGCGGAGCACGTCGAGTTGTTGCTCGGCGGTGCGCTTCTCGGCGAACTCACGCATCGCGTCCGCGGCCTGGTCCTCGATGCAGGAGTAGTTGCTGGCCGCGCGCTTGGCGTTGTGCGAGACCGTCTCGATCTTGTCGCACATCTTGTCCAGGCCGTCGCGCCAGTCGTCGCAGACCTCCTGGACCGCCGCGTTCAGATCGCCGGGCCCCAGGTTGCCGCCCCAGGCGCCCATCGACGCCGCGGCGCCACGCACCTCGCCGGCGACCGCTTCCAACTCGCCGGATCTGGCGACCAGGTTCTCCGGGTTGACGAAGTATCCATCCACGCGTCGAGTAGACCGGCGATCGCGGTGGCACGGCCATGGTCGGTACCCAACGGGGCAAGCGCGCCGCACGGGCAGGCAAAGCCGTGCTGTTGAATAGGAACCGTGACGGCACCGCACGCTCAAGACGACCTCGTGGTGGCCATGACCGGCGTCGGCGTCCGCCGCGGCGCCACCAACCTCATCAGCTCGGTGTCCTGGAACGTCGAGCTGGACGAGCGGTGGGTGGTGCTGGGCGGGAACGGTGCCGGCAAGACGACCCTGCTGCGCGTGGCCAACGCCGAGCTGCACCCCACGACCGGCGTGGCGCACGTGCTCGGCGAGCGGCTCGGCCGGGTCGACGTGTTCGAGCTGCGCACCAGGATTGGCCTGTGCTCCTCGGCGCTGCTGGCCCGGGTGCCCGCCGAGGAGATCGTGCGCGACGTGGTGATGAGCGCCGGCTACGCCGTGGTCGGGCGCTGGCGGGAGCGCTACGACGAGATCGACACCGGCCGCGCCGACGAGCTGATGAAGTCGCTCGGCATCGGGCATCTCGGCGACCGCACGTTCGGCACGCTGTCCGAGGGGGAGCGCAAGCGCGCGCTGATCGCCCGCGCGCTGATGACCGACCCCGAGCTGCTGCTGCTCGACGAGCCGGCCGCCGGCCTGGATCTCGGCGGGCGCGAGGACCTGGTGGCGCGGCTGTCCGAGCTGGCCATGGACCCGGACGCGCCGGCCACCGTGCTGGTCACGCACCACGTGGAGGAGATCCCGCCGGGGTTCACCCACCTGTTGCTGCTGCGGGACGGCTCCGTGGTCGCGTCCGGCCTGCTCGACGACGTGTTGACCAGCGAGAACCTGTCCGCCACGTTCGGCCAGGACCTGATCTTGGAGCGGTCCGGCGACCGGTTCTTCGCCCGCCGCAAGGGCTAGTGAGCCTACCGGGCGGTAGCCTGCGGAACGACGTAGTGACGAGCGCGAGGAGGCGCCAGCGTGGGTGAGTTCGTCAGGCTCGAGGTGGACGGCGGGATCGGCACCATCCGGTTGGACCGGCCGCCGATGAACGCGCTCAACCGCCAGGTGCAGGCGGAGCTCGTCGCCGCGGCCACCGAGGCCACCGAGCGGTCCGACGTGCGCGCGGTGATCGTCTACGGCGGGCAGAAGGTGTTCGCCGCGGGCGTGGACATCAAGGAGATGTCCGACCTGTCCTACTCGGACATGGCCGAGCGCGCCGGTCCGCTGTCCGCGTCGTTCACCGCCGTCGCGGAGATCCCGAAGCCGACGGTCGCCGCCGTCACCGGGTACGCGCTGGGCGGCGGGTTCGAGCTGGCGCTGTGCTGCGACCGCCGGATCGCCGGCGACAACGCGAAGGTCGGGCAGCCGGAGATCCTGCTCGGCATCATCCCGGGTGCCGGTGGTACCCAGCGGCTGACCAGGCTGGTCGGCCCGAGCAAGGCCAAGGACATCATCTACACCGGGCGGTTCGTCGAGGCCGCCGAGGCGCTGGCGATCGGCATGGTCGACGAGGTGGTCGCGGCGGACGATGTGTACGAGGCGGCCAAGCGGTGGGCGGGCCAGTTCGCCAACGGTCCCACGCGTGCGCTCGCCGCGGCCAAGATCGCCATCGACGGCGGGCTGGACGGCGACCTGACCAGCGGGCTGCGGCTGGAGAGCCAGGTTTTCGCCGCGCTGTTCGGCACCGAGGACCAGAAGATCGGCATGCAGTCGTTCGTCGAGAACGGCCCAGGGAAGGCGAAGTTCGTTGGCCGGTAAGGAAACCAGCGCGCCCCAGGACCCGGCGCCGAACCCGCACGCCACCGCCGAGCAGATCGAGGCGGCCTGGCGCGACCCGAAGCTCGCCAACGTGCTGTACCACGACTGGGAGGCCGGCACCTACGACGAGAAGTGGTCGATCTCCTACGACGAGCGCTGCATCACCTACGCCACCGACCGGTTCCGCGCGGTCGCCGGCGAGGAGAGCTGGCCGTACCCGAGGGCGATGGAACTGGGCAGCGGCACCGGGTTCTTCCTGCTGAACCTCATGCAGGGCGGCGTGATCAAGCAGGGCTCGGTGACCGACCTGTCGCCCGGCATGGTCCAGGTGGCGCTGCGCAACGCCGAGAACCTCGGCCTCGACGTGGACGGCCGAGTCGCCGACGCGGAGCGGATCCCGTACGACGACGACACGTTCGACCTGGTCATCGGACACGCTGTGCTGCACCACATCCCGGACGTGCCGGCCGCGTTCCGCGAGGTGCTGCGGGTGCTCAAGCCGGGTGGCCGGTTCGTGTTCGCCGGTGAGCCGACCAAGATCGGCGACAGCTACGCGCGCCGGCTCGGCCAGCTCACCTGGTGGCTCACCACGAACGTGACCAAGCTCGGCCCGCTGCGCTCGTGGCGGCGGCCGCAGTCGGAGCTGGACGAGTCGTCCCGTGCGGCGGCCCTGGAAGCGGTCGTGGACCTGCACACGTTCGACCCGTCCGACCTCGAGCGGGTCGCCCGCGACGCCGGCGGCACCGACGTGCGCGCGGTGACCGAGGAGCTGTCCGCGGCGCTGTTCGGCTGGCCGGTGCGCACCTTCGAGGCGGCCGTCCCGCAGGAGAAACTGGGCCTGCGGTGGAAGCTGTTCGCCTACCGCGCGTGGCAGCGACTGTCCTGGTTGGACGAACGGGTGCTGTCGAAAGCCGTGCCGCGCAACCTTTTCTACAACGTGCTGATCACCGGAAAGAAGGCGGCGTGAACGCGATCGTTCGGCTGTGGCGCTCGGGCGAGCTGCCGATCGACGCCGGTCTGTACCGCGCGGACGGCGAGTCCTGGTCGGTGCGGATCGAGGCGGGCGGGCTCGCCGTCGGGGAGCCGGTGGACTTGGAAGCCGAGGTGGACGCGGATCCGGACTGGGTGACCGAGTACGACATCTGGCACGAGGTCGCGCTGCCCGAGGGCGGATTCCTGTGCTGCGGCGACGGTTCGCACGGCTCGGACGGGTTCTTCGCCCGCCTGGACGCTCAGCGTGAGCTGGTGTGGGCGGTGCAACTGCCGGAGGGCAACCCGTTCACCGACATCACGCTCGACGGTGAGAGCGCCACCTTCCGGTCCACGTCCGAGGTGACCATCGCGGTCGACCTGGCCAGCACGGAGTTCACCGCGCGGCGAGGCTGATCCGCGGCACGCCCGGCAGCCGCCGTCACGAGCCGAGCTTGTGCGTGCCGATCTTGTCCGCGGCGATCAGCAGGTAGTGGAAACTGCCCTCCCGGTACGCCGTGAGGAACGCGTCCTCGATCCCGGTGGCCACCGCCGATCGGCTGCGCAACTCCCAGTAGGGGATCGTGGCCGCGGTCAGGTCGACCACGCTGATCGGCACGAAGTCGTTGTCCGCCAACGCTTTGAAGTACCGGCTGCGCGGGTGGATGTCGCAGATGTAGTGCTGGTCGATCTGGCTGACCGCACGCGACCGGCCGCCGGTGACGTCGTTGTAGCACCCGGTGCCTCCTCCTCGGCAGCCTGCGAGGCGTCGATCGACATGGGTGGTCCCTTCCGGTTGCGGTGAGGAAGTCTCCGGCGGTCGCGATCGGGCGCCGGGCGAAGGTCTACGACGTGCGCGGTCCGACCACGACTGTGGCGTGCCGACGCGACCGGCGGCAATCCGCCAGTCGAGCGATGCCGAACGGCACCGACCATTCGGAGTAGCGCGAAGTACTTGTGCCGCAACGACTTCGCGCAACCGATGTGGGGTGAAGACTGGGTGAAGGACCTTCCTCGCGATCCGGACTAGTCCACTGTGGACAGTCGATCGAGGAGGAACGCGCGGACCTGGTCGACGTCCGCGTCCACCGCGACGTGCACGCCCTTGGCCAGCACGCCGTGGGACTCACGTACCGCCGCCGAGCGTCCGTCCACCACCGTGGCGCCCCGCGCCGGACCGAGCGAGCACTCAACCTCGACCGGGAAAGCGTTGGTGCGCAACAGGTTCGGCGCGATCGCCTCGGCGACGGCCACCGCGTCGTGCACCACGATGCCGTCCCAGCCGAGCGAACGGCGGTAGGTCTCCTGGTAGGCCGGCGTCAGCCCGACCAGCGTGCGGCCGAGCGGCCCCGAGTCGCGCAGCGCGCCGAGCCACGCCTGGTCCACCGCGCACCGGTGGGTGAGATCCAGCGGCACGAGCGTGAGATCGCCGGACGCGCCGGCCAGCACCCGGTGCGCCGCCTCCGGGTCGGCCCAGATGTTGAACTCCGCCGCCGCGGTCACGTTGCCGCGCCCCAGGCCGCCGCCCATCACCACGATCCGGCCGATCTTGGCGCGCGCTTCGGGATGCGCGGCGAGCAGCAGCGCGACATTGGTCAGCGGGCCGATGGCCACCAGGGTGACCGGCTCGTCGGCCGCCTCCAGCACGTCGGCCATGAGCCGAACGGCGGTGCGCGGGTCCACGCCGGTGCTCCGATCCGGCAGGGTGTGCGCGAAACCGGAGAGCCCGTCGTCGCCGTGCGCGGTGCTGTCCCGGTGCCGCTGGGCGTGCACCAGCGGACGCTCGGCCCCGACCGCGACCGGCACGTCCTCGCGGCCGCACACCGCGAGCAGGCGCAGCGCGTTGGCCGTGGTCTGCTCCAGGTCGACGTTGCCGAACACGGTGGTGACGGCGAGCAGGTCGACGTCCTGGCTGGTCGCCGCGAGGGCGATGGCGAACGCGTCGTCCACGCCAGGGTCGGTGTCGATGATCATCGGCGTCGGGGTCATGGCGCCGATCATCTCGCACTCGATTACCTTGTCCGGCATGACGTCGATGTGGGGGTCGCCCGTGGCGCAGCGGGTGCGCTCGTGGCGCAAGACGCGGCACGACCCGGCACAGGCGCGCTTCCTCAGCCGCGACTCGCTGCGCTGGGTGCTGCGCAACCGCGCGTACACGCCGTGGTACCTGGTGCGCTACTGGCGGCTGCTGAAGTTCCGGATCGCCAACCCGCACGTGATCCTGCGCGGCATGGTGTTCCTCGGCAAGGACGTGGAGCTGCACTGCCGGCCGGGATTCGGGCGGCTGGAGGTCGGGCGCTGGGTGCACATCGGTGACGGCAACGCGATCCGGTGTCACGAGGGCTCGCTGCGCATCGGTGACAAGGCGGTGTTCGGGCGGCAGAACGTGGTCAACTGCTATCTGGACATCGAGCTGGGCGCCGCCACGCTGGTCGCCGACTGGGTGTACATCTGCGACTTCGACCACGTGACCGACGACATCACCGTGCCGATCAAGGACCAGGGGATCGCGAAGGCTCCGGTGCGGATCGGGCCGGACACCTGGGTCGGCACGAAGGTGTCGGTGCTCAAGGGCACGCGCGTCGGGCGCGGCTGCGTGCTGGGCGCGCACGCCGTGGTGCGCGGGGACATTCCGGACTACGCGATCGCCGTCGGCACCCCGGCGCGCGTGGTGCGCGACCGCCGTGCGGACTACGAGGCCGCCGCCGCCAAGCGTGCCGCCGTCGCCGACATGGCGCGCAAGGCGAACAACGCGCTCCGCAAGACCCTCCGCGAGCACGAGACGCCAGTCAACGACTGAGCGCTAGCGGATGCCGAAGTGCCGGCGCGCGTCACCGAACAGGCTTCGGGCGCCGAGTTTCCTGAGCGGCGCCGCGATGGGGGCGATCAGTGGATGCGGTCGGCCGGCGATCGTCCAGGTGAACCGGCAGCGGTCGGCCGACAACGGCTCCACGATGTAGTCCTCGCCGAAGCTCCGGAAGACGGGCAGGTTCGCCGTCTCGACGCCGAACGCCATGCGCCGTCCCTCCTCCCAGACGATGAACCGCTCGTTGATCACGTACAGGCCGCCCGTGGTCCGGGCGGTGCGGGTCGTGCCGACGCCGAAGGGGCGAGGCGAGGTCCAGTCGATCCGCTTGATCAGCCGCAGCCAACCCAGCGGGTGCTCCTCGACCAGTTCGGCCCACACGTCTTCCGCCGGGCGCGGGATCTCCAGGATGTCGACCATGCGGATCGGCGCGGTGTGGAAGAACGATTCGTCGATCGAGGTCAAGGGCGGCACGTGACCATTGCACCAGATGCCGGTGACCCGGCCTAGCGGATCGCGGCCAGTCGCTTGCGAACTCCGGCCAGCCCTCAGGCCGGCGCGTTCTCGGTGCGCCGCACGAAATCGAGCACCCGCGCGATGATTCGCTCGCGATCGGCGGGCACCAGGTGGTGTCCCGTATCCGGCCACAGCTCCACCTCCGCGTGCGGCAGCAGCCGGCGCGCCCGCTCGGTCGCCACGGTCGCGTCGTGCACGGTGCCGCGCCCGGCGAACACGGCCAGCACGGGCAGGCGAACCGAGCGCAACTCGTCCTCGGTCGGGCGCCGCTGCGGGGGAATCCGCGCGCGGAACTCCCGGATGCCGGCGAGCACGAGCCGCACGTCCGGGCCGTCCAGCGCGTCCGTCCCGGTCAACGCCCGCAGCACCCGCCGCCACATCCGGTCCCGGTTGACGATCATCGCCAGCGCGGCCCACCACAGGACGCTCGACCGGAACGGCGCGGTGACGGTCGTGGGATCGAGCAGGCTCACCGACGCCACCCGGTCGGGCAGGTGGATCGCCTGGCAGATCGCGTAGTACC
This sequence comes from Herbihabitans rhizosphaerae, assembly GCF_004216555.1. Lineage (GTDB taxonomy): Bacteria > Actinomycetota > Actinomycetes > Mycobacteriales > Pseudonocardiaceae > Herbihabitans > Herbihabitans rhizosphaerae. The sequence goes on from NZ_SGWQ01000004.1 coordinate 222,063, forward strand.
CACCGGTCGACCCGCCGAACAGGTGCACCGGCCTCGGCTCCAGCTCGCCAAGCACCTCGTCGAGCCAGCGCGCGCGGTCGGCCGGCCCGGTGAGCGGCGCGGTCTGCACGCTGCGGCCCGGCTCGCCGATCGTGTCGACGGTGTACACCTGGTGCCGCTCGGCGAGTGCCGGCAGGAACGGCGCCCACGCCGCGGAGGTCGCGGCCATTCCCGGCAGTAGGACGATCGGCGGGCCGTCGTCGCCGAACCGGTAGACCCGCGTCGTGCCGAACGCGGTGTCCACGTCGATCTCCTTGTCCGGCGGCGGCGCGAGGGCCATCGCCTCGCGGTAGGCGGCGAAGTACCGCTCGGCCGCCTCGGGACTCTTGAACGCTCCGATTCCGTGCATGCGACGCACGCTATGGATTTCCGGCACTGTGGTCTTGAACGAATGGAAGGGGGCGCCGTGGCGGACTGGTCGATCGTGGTTCCGCACGCGGAGGTCGCGCGGCTCAGCGAGTTGATCGCCGGCACCCCCGATCCCCGGCTCGGCGGGTACGTGCTCACCTACACCGCGCACGACTACACGCATCTGGAGCCGATGCGGTGGCGGATCGCGCAGGTCGGCGCGATCACGCTGTCCATCGATCTCGAGGCGCCGGCACGCGTTCGCGACGGTGGATCGCCGCACCCGCGCAACGCGGTCACCGGCCTGCGCGACCGGCCGATGACGCTGATCGAGGCGCCCGGCCGGACGTGCGGCATCACCGTCGGGCTGACGCCGGCCGGTGCGCACGCCGTGCTCGGTGTGCCGCTGGCCGAACTCGCGAACACGAACGTGGATCTTGTCGAGGTACTCGGTGTCCGCGCGCACCGGTTGATCGAGCGGCTCGGTGCCGCCGACTGCTGGGCCGAGCGGTTTCGCTTGCTGGACGAGCAACTCGTCGCGTGGGTGCGCGACGGGCCCCGGCTGGCCGTGCCGGTGTACGCGGCGTGGGCGCGGCTGACCGGAACGGCCGGGCGGACCCGGATCGACGCGCTGGCCGAGGAGATCGGGTGGACCCGGCAGCACCTGGGCACGCGGTTTCGGCAGCAGATCGGTCTCGCGCCGAAGACCGTGGCGCGGGTGGCGCGGCTGCACCGGGCGGCGACCCTGATCGCGATGCCGGACGCGCCGTCCTGGTCGGAGATCGCGCACCGGTGCGGGTATGCCGACCAGGCGCACCTCAACCGCGATTTCCGGGAGCTGACCGGCAGCACGCCGTCGGACTACGCGCCGGTCGACCGGCTGCCGTTCACGCCGGCGTCCTGACGATGGTCACCTCGTGGTGCACGGGTGTCTTGACCGACCTGGCGATGAAGCAGAGCGCGTTGGCCCGCTCGTGCAACTCGTGGGCGAGCGCTTCGTCGCCGCCGGGAGCGATCGTCACGGTGGGCCGGAGAGTGACGCTCGAGAACTCGCCGCCGCCGTCGGGCGCCTCGACCATCGTTCCGATCGCCGCGTCCTCGTAGCCGGTCACGATCAGGCCGGAGGTCGCGGCGAGGTGGAGGTACCAGAGCATGTGACACTGCGCGAGGGCCGCGACGAACAGTTGCTCCGGATTCCACCGCGCCGGGTCACCGCGGAACGCCGGGTCGGCCGAACCGGGGATCGTCGTCACGCCGGGCGCGCCGACCTCGTGGGCGCGTGAGAAGGCGCGATACGACGAGGTGCCCGAGCCCTGGTTTCCGGTCCAGCGGACGAGCAGCGAGTAGTCGTGCGTGCGGGGCTTGTCGCCGTCTGTTCGATCTGCCACACCACGATCCTGTCAGAGCGCGGAACTCGCGGGTGCAGGGCGCGGGACTCGCGGGGTTACGGGTGGAAGGCGTTGCCGGTGGCGATCTTGGGGCGGCCGAGTGTCCCATGTGGACGGAGGAGCGCGGCGGCGTAGATCTCCGCGGTGGCCTCGGCGATGCGCTCCCAGTCGAAGTCCACGCCGAGCCGCTTCTTCGCGGTGCGCGCCCGCTTTCGTGCCGCCGCCGGATCGTCCAGCACGTCGCGCACCGCCTCGGTGAGCGCCTCCACATCGCCCGGTGCGAAGGCCAGCCCGGTCTCGCCCTGGACCACCACCTCGCCGAGCCCGCCGGCCGTGGACGCCACCAGCGGAGCGCCCGCCGCGGCCGCCTCGAGTGCCACGATCCCGAACGGCTCGTACCGGCTCGGCAGCACCACGGCGTCGGCCGCCGCGAGTGCCGCGACCAGCTCGACGTCGGACAGGTGCCCCACGAAGTCGATCGCCCGCCGCACCCGGTGCTTGCGCGCCTGCTCGACCAGCGTCTTGGCCTGCCGCCCCTTGCCGGCGACCACCAGCCGCGTACCCGGGTGGCTGCGCCTGATCCTGGGCAGCGCGGTGATCAGGTCCTGGACGCCCTTCTCCCACTCCAGCCGCCCGAAGTACAGCAGCAGCGGCTCGCCGCCGGGGCCGTAGCGCTCCCTGGTCGCGGCGACCACGGACGCCGGCACCCGCCAGCTTCGCGGCTCGATTCCGTTGTGCACCACGGAGATCTCGTCACTGTCCACTTCGAACAGATGGGCCGCCTCGGTGCGCATCGCCACCGAACAGGTGACGATCTTGTCCGCCCGGTTGGCCAGCCACCATTCCACGGAGTGCACCTGCTGGTTCAGCGGGTGGGACAGCCACCCCGAGTGCCGGCCGGCCTCGGTGGCGTGGATCGTGGCGACCAGCGGCACGCCGACGTGCTCGGCCAGCGTGATCGCCGGATGCGTGACGAGCCAGTCGTGCGCGTGCACCACGTCGGGCCGCCAGCCGCGCAGCACGTCCAGCCCGGCGCGGATCATCGCGTGCCCCATGGCCAGCGTCCAGGCCACCAGATCGCGGTCGAACTCCAGGTGCGTCGGGTCCTCGGCCACCCGCACGATCCGCACCCGGCCGTCGCGCGCGTCCTCGGTCGGGTGCGTCGAGGCGTCGGTGCCGGACTCGTGCCGGCACAGCACGACCACGTCATGTCCTTGTGCGGCAAGGTGTTGGGACAATGCGTGCACGTGCCGGCCGAGCCCGCCGACCACGACGGGCGGGTACTCCCAGGACAACATCAGCACGCGCATCAGGAGGAATCCTCGCATCGTCGGTCGTCGGCGCGCTTGGCGAGATCGCGGGCGTCCAGATGCCCGAACGGGTGGTCGCGGCCGCGAAGGTGGCCGGCGAGCACCTTCGCGCCACCGGTATCACCCGACCGGATCAGCGCGGCCAACTCGCGGAACGCGCGCCCGTGCTCGGCCGCCCGTCCGTGCGCGTAGTCGGCCGCCGAGTCCTTGGTGACCATGAACGCCCAGTCGCTGGACAACGCCAGCATCGCCTGGGTGACCGCCGCGTCCAGTACACCGTCCCGAGTGGACGGATCGACAGCGTCCACAGTGGACAGAAGCTCGTCGGAGACCGCGGCGCCGTCCCGCACCAGATCGGCCACCTGCTCGCCGTCCCACACCCGCCAGTCCTTGCCGGAACCCCACGAGGACGCCGGCAGTTCGACCGGCCCGCCGAGGTGGCCCGCCTCCAGTGCGCCCCGCAACGTGGTCACCCGCACGCCGGCCTCCGGGAGCGCGCGCAGCACGGCGTCCAGCCACGCCGGCCCCTCGTGCCACCAGTGCCCGAACAGCTCGGTGTCGTAGGCGGACACCACCAGCGACGGCTTGCCGTGCCGGTCCCGCAGCGCGCGCAGCCGGTCGACAACGGTGGACACGAAGTCCTCCGCGTGCCGGCGCACCGCGTCCGCGGCCAGCGCCGGGTCGTAGGGCTTCTTGTCCTGCGGCTCGACGCCCTTCCCGGTCACCCGGGACGGCTTCAGACCTGACGGATGGTCGAACGTGTGGAAGTCCCGGTACGCCGGGTCGCCCGGGTAGCCGGCCTTCGGCGACCACACCCGGTAGGTCACCTCCAGATCGCGGCCGAAGCACACCACGTCCGACGAGCCGACCGTGCGCGCCGCGTGCGTGTCACCGTGCAGCGATGGCCCGTCCACCAGGAACCGCCGCACGCCCGCCGCCGCGTAGCCGGTCTCCATGCCGGGCGCGTAGCCGCACTCCGGCGCCCAGATGCCCTCCGGCCGCGAGCCGATCCGCAGCGCGGTGTCGGTGAGCCCGGCGCGCAGTGCGAACGCACGCACCCGCGGGTCGAGCAGCGGCTGGAACGGGTGCGCGGCCGGCCCGCCGAGCAGTTCGATCACGCCGTCGTCGACCAGCGGCCGGAGCACGGGGGAGAAGCCGTGCCGCCACCGCGACTCGAACTCCGACAGTGCTGCCGACGATGCCGCGAACTCCGACGCGGCCAAGTCGGACAGCAGTGGATCGCCTGTGCGCCAACGGGTTCCGGCAAATTGGGCGCGCAGGTGCCAGGTGCCGAGCCAGTCGTGCATGGCGCGCAGGCAGTACGGGTCGTCGAGCTGTGCGGCCAGCACCGGCGTCACGCCGAGGGTCAGTACGTCGCGTCGGCCCTCCTCGGCGTGCCGGTGCAGCAGGTCCACCAGCGGCAGGTAGGAGTGCGCCCACGCCTGGTACAGCCACTCCTCGCCGACCGGCCAGCTTCCGTGGTGCGGCAGCCAGGGGAGATGGCTGTGCAGCACGAGGCAGAACGTGCCGATCGGCTCGTCGTTCATGGGCGCACCGCGACGGCGACCAGGTCCAGGCTCGCGTCCAGGTCCGCGGTGGTGATCTCGAAGTCGGCCGCGGTCACCGACGTCACGGCGGCCAGCAGTTCCGCCGGCCACTCGACGCCGTGCACCGCCACGTCCAGCTGCGCGTCGATGATCGAGCCGCCGAGTTGAGTGTCCACTTCGGACAGTCGCGGGCCGTGTCGCAGTCCGGCGAGCAGTTCGACGGCGAATCCGGCTCCGCGCAGCAGATCGTCCATTTCGGACGGTGACAACTCCCTGGTGTGGAAGGGATTCAGCGGTGTGTCACGTCCGGGGGAGAAGGTGATCCGGTTCGGCGTGGTGATCAGCAGCCGGCCGCCGGGGCGCAGCACGCGGTGACACTCGGCGAGAAACCCCTCCTGGTCCCAGAGGTGCTCGATCACCTGGAGGTTGGCCACGACGTCCACAGTGGACGATCGGATCGGCAGCCCGGCCAGGTTCCCGCGCAGCGGGCGCACTCTCGGGTACGCGGCGGCCACGTGCGCCACGGTCAGCGCGTCGTAGTCCAATCCGATCACGGTGGACGCGCGGGTGGCGAGCAGGTCGGCGCCGTAGCCCTCGCCGCAGCCGGCCTCGAGCACCATGGCGCCGTCGCAGTAGGGAAGCAGCTCGACGTAGGCCGCCTCGTGCCGCCGGAACCAGTAATTTTCTTCGGCTACTCCGGGCACGGTTCGCTCGCCGGTCAACGGCAGCGGGTCCACGTGAGATGTCACGCTCGCACCGTACCGACCGGTAGTAAGGGGCTGCCCTGCAAGCCCATGGTCGCGGTCTTCGCGCCGAGGCGGCCCCTGACTGCGTTGTCGGACAGACCAAGTACAGACCCAGGTACGAGGCCTGCCCTCCGCCTTGTCAGGAACCACCTCGATCACGAAGCCCATCGACCGAGGCTCACAGGGCAGCCCCTACGCGGGCGAGATCGTCACCCCCAGCGCACCCGGCCCGAGGTGTATCGCGAGCGCGGCGCTCACCTCGGTGACCGTCACCTCGCTGAGATTCGGCACCCGGCCCTTGAGGTCCTCGAGCACGACGTGCGCGCGCCGGGGTGCGCCGAAGTGCTCGACGGCCAGGTCCACCTGCCGGTCGCCGGCGGTGCGCACCGCGTGTTCGAGCAGTTTGCGCACCGCGCGGTCGGTGCCGAGCACCCGTTCCAGCGGCGCGACCTCGCCCTCCTTCATGGTGAGCAGCGGCTTCATGGACAGCGCGGTGCCGAGGAACTTGGCCGCCGCGCCGATCCGCCCGCCCCTGCGGAGGTATTCCAGCGTGTCGACGTAGATCATTTCCGAGCTGCCGGCCAGCCGCCGGGTGAGCGTCTCCATCACCCGGCCGACGTGCCCGCCGGCGCCGGCCACCCGCGCGGCGGCGAGTACGGCGTAGCCGAGGCTCATGCCGGAGGTCTTCGAGTCGACCACGTGCACGGGGATCTGGGTCTGTGCGGCCGCCTCCTTGGCGTGCGCGAAGGTCTCGGACTGCCGGGCGGAGATGTGCGCGGAGATGATCGTGTCCGCGCCGTGCGCCGCGGCGTCCTGGTACGCCCAGAAGAACGCGCCCGGATCGGGTGGGGACGTGGTGACCGCCGCGCCGTTGCGCAGCGCGTTGAGCAGGCCTTCCTTGGGCACGCGGGTCTCGGCGTCGGACCAGTCGCCCAGCCTGATCTGGATGGGCACGACTCCGACACCCCATTGCTGGGCGAGGTCCTGCGGCAGGCTGGCGGTGGAATCGGTGACGACTGCGACGCGGCCATGCATGGGCGCGAGGCTAACCCAAACGGGTGATCATGAGACTAACGTGGCCCGCCATGTGGCCCACAGCGTGAAAACCGTCACGACGGTTGACCGCTTGCTGTCGTTTGCACCTAAGCTACCCGGAAGTAACATCGGGTCGCGGGGGTCGCCTCGCCTTGGCCCACCGGGCGTGGCAGCGTAGGTCCGAGCCGTGCCCGATCCTTGCTCGTCCTTGGGAGGTCGAAGAAGACCCATGCCGAACATAGTTGTCCTGGTCAAACAGGTGCCCGACACCTACTCGGAGCGAAAGCTGGCCGAGTCCGACCACACCCTGGACCGTGATTCCGCCGACGCCGTGCTCGACGAGATCAACGAGCGGGCCGTCGAGGAGGCGCTGCTGCTCAAGGAGGCGCAGGGCGGTGAGGTGACGGTCGTGTCCGTCGGCCCCGACCGCGCCACCGACGCCATCCGCAAGGCCCTCTCCATGGGCGCGGACAAGGCGGTGCACGTCTCCGACGAGGCGCTTCGCGGTTCCGACGTGCTGCAGACGGCCAAGGTCCTGGCCGCGGCCGTCGGCAAGGTCGAAGGTTACGACCTGGTGATCGCCGGTAACGAGGCGTCCGACGGTCAGGCCGGCGCCGTCCCGGCGATCCTCGCCGAGTTGCTCGGCGTCCCGCAGCTGACCCACGCGCGGAAGGTCGAGCTGGACGGCACGACGCTGAAGGTCGAGCGGGAGTCCGAGGAGGGCATCACCCGGCTCGAGGCGAGCCTGCCGGCAGTGGTGAGCGTCGGCGAGAAGATCAACGAGCCGCGGTACCCGTCGTTCAAGGGCATCATGGCGGCCAAGAAGAAGCCGGTCGAGACGCTGACCGTCGCCGACCTCGGCATCGACGCCGGCGAGGTCGGCCTCGGCAACGCGTGGACGTCGGTTCTCGAGGCCGCGCCGAAGCCGCCCCGTACGGCCGGTCAGCGCGTCACCGACGAGGGCGACGGCGGCAGCAAGGTCGCCGAGTACCTGGTCGCGCAGAAGCTCATCTGAGACAAGCAGCGGAGGAGGAAAGACACATGGCAGAGGTCCTGGTCCTCGTCGATCACGTAGACGGCGAGGTCAAGAAGGTCACCTTCGAGCTGCTCACCGCGGCACGGCGGATCGGCGAGCCGGCAGCGGTCGTCGTCGGCGCGCCCGGCACGGCGGCCAAGGTGCGCGAGTCGCTCGCCGGGTACGGCGCGACCAAGGTCTACGTCGCCGAGTCCGACGACGCGGTCGGCTACCTGGTCACCCCGAAGGTCGACGCGCTCGCCGCGATCGTCGCGCAGGCGTCGCCGGCCGCCGTTCTGGTGTCCTCGACCGTGGACGGCAAGGAGGTGTCCGGCCGGCTCGCCGCGCGGCTGGGCACCGGTCTCCTGGTCGACGCGGTGGACATCGACGCCGAGGGGACGGTGACCCAGTCCATCTTCGGTGGCGGTGTCATCGTGAAGTCCAAGGCCACCAAGGGGATTCCGGTCGTCTCGGTGCGCCCCGGCAGCGTCGAGCCCGAGCAGGCCGAGGGTGCGGCGACCGAGCAGGCCGTCGAGCTTCCGGCGACCGACCCGGCCAAGTCGGCGAAGATCACCGCCCGCGAGCCGCTGGTCGGCGGCGACCGTCCGGCCCTCACCGAGGCGTCCGTGGTCGTCTCCGGTGGCCGTGGCGTCGGCAGCGCGGAGAGCTTCGACGTCGTGGAGAAGCTGGCCGACTCGCTGGGTGCCGCGGTCGGCGCCTCGCGTGCGGCGGTCGACTCGGGTTACTACCCGCACCAGTTCCAGGTGGGTCAGACCGGCGTGACCGTGTCCCCGCAGCTGTACATCGCGCTGGGCATCTCCGGCGCGATCCAGCACCGGGCCGGCATGCAGACCTCGAAGACGATCGTCGCGGTGAACAAGGACGCCGAGGCGCCGATCTTCGAGATCGCGGACTTCGGTGTGGTCGGCGACCTGTTCCAGGTGGCGCCGCAGCTCACCGAGGAAGTGGCCAAGCGCAAGGGCTGAGTTCAGAGTTTCAGCTACGCCTGAGGGGCGGCTCCCATTCCGGGAAGCCGCCCCTCAGGCATTCGTCAGGATGTTTCGCGGCGTGTTGATTAATACGTTGCGGCGCAAGATCTTCCGCCGAAGGACTGCCACACTTGGCGAGATCATCCAACAGCTCACGCATCGTGCGCAGGCGTGCTTGGAGGATGTTCGCGTTCAGCGCTGGATTCACCGAGCGACAATCTCCAAGTCCAACCTTTGCGGCAAGTCGGTGTCAATGCGCTCGGCTGTCGCCGCGATTTGTGTGTTGTGGAATCGGATCGCAAGAAATCCAGGTATCGCCGACACAGAGCCGCGAGCCCGCCCGAGGAGGCTGCGACCCGCGGCTCTGTGTTGGCCTCGACGCCTACGTCATGATCCGCCGCTCGGCGTGACGTCCTGACCCCGCTTCACCGCCTCCAACAGCAGCTGGGAGACGTCGCGCGAGGTGACGTTGGTGCCCTTGTCCTCGCTCTTGCGCTGGGTCAGGCCGTCGTTGACCATCACCCGGCAGAACGGGCAGCCGGTGATGATCTCGCCGCCGTCGGTGGACAGCGTGTCGATCGCCTCGTCGACGCGCTCGAGGTTGACCCGCTTGCCGATGGTCTCCTCCATCCACATGCGCGCCCCGCCCGCACCGCAGCACAGCGACCGGTCGGCGTGCCGTGGCATCTCGGAGAGCGTGGCACCGGTCGCGCCGACGAGTTCGCGCGGCGGCTCGTACACCTTGTTGTGCCGGCCGAGGTAGCACGGGTCGTGGTAGGTCACCGGCTTGTTCCCGACCGGGCCGGCGCCGTTCACGGTGGTGCCGTCGACCGGGGTGATCGGGACCAGCTTCTTGTCCCGCACCAGCCGGTTCAGCAGCTGCGTGTGGTGCACGACCTCGTAGTGGCCGTCCAGCTGCGGGTACTCGCGGCCGAGCGTGTTCATGCAGTGCGGACACGTGGTGACGATCTTGCGCTTGACCGGCTCGCGCCCCTCGAACACCGAGTTGAGCATCTCCACGGTCTGCTGCGCCATCATCTGGAACAGGAACTCGTTGCCCGCGCGCCGCGCCGAGTCGCCCGTGCAGGTCTCCTCCTTGCCCAGCACCACGTACTTCACCTCGGCGATGTGCAGCAGCTCGGCGGTGGCCTGCACGGTCTTGCGCGCACTGTCGTCGAACGCGCCGGCGCAGCCGATCCAGTACAGGTACTCCACGTCGTCGGCCAGGTCACCGTCGAAGACCGGCACCTCGAAGTCGAGGTCCTTGGCCCAGTCCATCCGCTCGGAGTTGTTCTGCCCCCACGGGTTGCCCTTGTTCTCCAGGTTGCGGAACAGGGTGCCCAGCTCGCTGGGGAACTCCGACTCGATCATCACCTGGTACCGCCGCATGTCGACGATGTGGTCGACGTGCTCGATGTCCACCGGGCACTGCTCGACGCACGCGCCACAACTGGTGCACGACCACAGCACGTCGGGGTCGATCACGCCGCCGGCCTCCAGCGTGCCGACCAGCGGGCGCGCGGCCTGCTCGGGACCGGAGCCGGTCACCCGTCCGAAGCCGGACTCGGGCACATGGTGCCCGTTGCCCTCGTGGCCCTTGACCTCGACCGAGCCCTCCTCGGGCGCCTCCTTGCCGTCGATCAGGTACGGCGCCTTCGCGAACAGGTGGTCGCGCAGGTCCATGATCACGAGCTTGGGGGACAGCGGCTTGCCGGTGTTCCACGCCGGGCACTGCGACTGGCAGCGGCCGCACTCGGTACAGGTGGAGAAGTCCAGGAAGCCCTTCCAGGTGAAGTCCTCGATCTTGCCCCGGCCGAACACGTCGTCCTCGCCGGGATCCTCGAAGTCGATCGGCTTGCCGCCCGACTCCATGGGCAACAGCGGCCCCAGCCCGTCGGGCAGGCGCTTGGCCGAGACGTTGATCGGCGCGACGAAGATGTGCAGGTGCTTGGAGTGCAGCACGATCAGCAGGAAGCTCAGCATGACGCCGATGTGCAGCAGCAGCCCGACGGTCTCGATCACCTCGTTCGGGTCGTGCCCGAGCGGCTCCAGCAGCTCGCCGACGCCGATGGAGACCCACGCGCCCGACTCGTACGGGAAGTTGCCGACCGCGGCGGACGCGCCCCGGAACAGGAACATCGTCCACACCACGTTGAAGATCATGAACAGGATCAGCCACGCGCCGCTGGTGTGCGAGCCGTAGAACCGGGAGGCGCGCTGCTTGCGCTCGGGCGCCTGCCTGATTCGGATCACCGCGAACGCGCCGAGCGAGATCACCACCATCACGGCGATGAAGTCCTGCAGGAAGCCGAGTAGGCCCCAGTGCCCGATCAGCGGGATGTGGAAGTCGTGGTCGAACAGCGCGCCGTAGGCCTCCAGATAGACCGACGCGAGGATCACGAACGCCCAGAACGTGAACAGGTGCGCGATGCCGGGGATCGACCATTTGAGCAGCTTGCGCTGGCCGAACACCTCGACGAACTGCGCGGCGACACGTTTGCCGATGTTGTCGCCCCGGTCGGCCGGTTGCCCGGATTTGATCAGTTTGTACAACCAGAACCCGCGTTTCGCTGCGAACGCGAGGACGAGGACGGTCAAGGTCAGACCGAGGACCAGTCGAACGACCACGAGATGACTCACTTCCGGTGGGAGCAATGCACTCCGTCAGTGCGCACCGGCGTAGTACTTGCAGGCCCGCATGGCGTAGCGCATCTTCGTTACCCGCCAGTATTTCGGATATGCCCCGGTCCGCAATACCGGGTCGACGCCGAGTCGATCATGCGGGTGGATCGGCAGGCCCGCCTCGTGCCGCTCGGTGGCACGTCCGAGCCGCGCTCGCCGCATGGCCAGGCCCACCAGGAACCGGCGGCGGTTCGTCCGGGAGCCCAGTTGGGCCCGGCAGAATTCGTGCAGCAGGCGCAAGTTGGGCAGCCCGAACATGTCAGTGGTGTGAGCCCCGGCCACCTGATCGACGACGCCGCGCCCCGGATGGGAGCCGTCGCCGCCGAACCGGACCGGGAGCGCGCAGTAGAAGCAACGCCCGACCGTCCACGGGCCACCGGGCATCATGGGCCGCCACCTTCCTCCGCTCGCCCGTCGACTGTGACGCGCGCCACTGCGGATGGGACGACCTAACCAAGAGCGGAGGCGCCAGGCAAGGGTCGCCCTCCGGAAGATCCACTCGATCCTGTGATCTTTCCCCGAAACACCTCTCAGGGTATTCACCGAACTTCCACTGACGTGTCACTCTGGTGCCTTGTCGACATCGAACGAACCCAGTACACCAAGGGGCATGAGCCCATCCCAGTTGCTCGTCACCACCGCGCAGGACGGCGTAGACCTGCCGGCGGACGCGCCGCGATACTCCCTGTTCGTCGCTCAGACCGCCGATGAGGTCGTCGCCGCGCAGAGACTCCGGTACCAGGTCTTCGCCGAGGAGATGGGCGCCACGCTGCACTCCGACGCCGAGGGCCTGGACGTGGACGCCTTCGACGAGCTGTGCGACCACCTGGTGGTCCGCGACGACGACACCGGCGACATCGTCGGCACCTACCGGATGCTGCCCGCCGACCGCGTCGAGCCGGGCAAGCTCTACTCGCACACCGAGTTCGACCTGACCGCGATCGACTCGCTGCGCGACTCGCTGGTGGAGACCGGCCGCTCGTGCGTGCACTCCGACCACCGCACCGGCGCCGTGGTGAGCCTGGTCTGGGCCGGAATCGCGCGCTACATGCTGCTGTCCGGCAAGACGCGTCTGGCCGGCTGCGCCTCGGTGCCGCTGGCCGACGGCGGCTCCTACGCGCTCGGCGTGTGGAACCAGGTTCGCGAGAAGCACTACGCGCCGGACGAGCTGCGGGTGCGGCCGCTGAACCCCTGGGAACCCGAGGACGGCGTCCAGCCGCCGGAGCGAGCCGCGCTGCCGCCGCTGCTGAAGGGGTATCTTCGACTTGGGGCGCGGGTGTGCGGGCCGCCGGCGCACGACCCGGATTTCGGGGTCGCCGACCTGTTCGTGCTCCTCGACCTCGCCGACATCGACCAGCGATACATCAAGTTCTTCCTGGGGGACCAGTGACCAGCCAGGTGAGCGGGAGTTCGGAAGCGCCGGGTGCGCATCCGTACTTCCCGGTGTCGCCGTGCGGTCCGCACTGCCTGGTCGGCGACGAGCCGAAGGTGTCGATGGCCAAGCGGCTTGGCCGGCTGTTCACCGCCGCCGGGCTGGTCCTCATCGCGCTGATCATCTCGCCGTCGTTCCTGGTGCTGCCCGGACGGGCGCGCGAGGCCGTGGTGCGCCGGTCGTTCCGGTCGATCCTGCACGCGTTCGGCGTGCGGATGGAGGTGTACGGCGCCGAGCGGCTCGTGGTCGTGCCCAAGGAGCGTGGCGCGCGCGGGGCGCTGGTGGTGAACAACCACGTGTCGTGGCTGGACATCTTCGCGATCAACGCGGTGCAGCCGATGCGCGCGCAGGCCAAGAGCGACATGCGGAGCTGGCCGGTACTCGGCTGGCTGGTCGCGGTCGCCGGCACGGTGTGGGTGGTGCGGGACAGCCTGCGCCAACTGCCGGCCGCGGTGGACGAGCTGGCGACGGTGCTGCGCAACGGCTCGATGGTGAACGTCACGCCGGAGGGCACCACGTGGTGCGGGCTGGCGTCCGGGCACTTCAAGCCGGCGATGTTCCAGGCGGCGATCGACGGCGGTGTCCCGGTGCGGCCGGTCGCGCTGCGGTTCCGCATGGAGAACGGGCGGGAGACGCCGGCGCCGGCGTTCATCGGCGACGAGACGCTGATCGACTCGGTGCGCCGGGTGGCCCGGCTGCGTGGGCTGGTGCTCGAGGTGCACGTGCTGGAGGACATCGCGCCGGGGCGCGCCGCCGACCGGCGTGAACTGGCCGAACTCGCCGAGGCGGCGATCGGCTCGGCGCTGGGACGGGTCCAACTGCCGGCACAGCGCCGCCGCCGCTCGGTCGCCTCACCGCACCCGGAGCCAGTACGCGACCCGATCGACCCGGATTCGCTGGCGGCCAGCTGAGGATCTCGCGCTCCGACCACAGCGGCAGTCGTGGTTACTCGGCCTGCTGCTCACCAGGTGACGCCAGGGCGGCCGCCACGGCATCGTGGAGCTGGTCTGTGTCGGTGACCGCGTGCAGGGCTTCGTACACCGCCTCGCACGCCGACTCGTGTGCCGAGCCGGCGTCGGCCGCGAAGGCCAACGCGGAGGCCGCTCGGGCTCGCGCGAACGCGGCCAGGTAGGCGCTCTGCTCGGCGATGCCCTGCTCGACGGCGTCCTGGAGGTCCCAGGCGGCTTCGTCCAGCTCGTCGACGAGGTGCGAAACCTCCTGTGCGCCAACGGTTTCATCCGCCGCGAGCGCGGCCACGACCCGGTCGGTGCGCGCGTCGCGCAGGTCGGCCTGCCGCAGCGCCTCCGCGCACGCGGCGTGCACTGCTGCCGCGCGACGTCGGTCGTCGGCCCGGATGAGCGCGCCCGCCAGCTCGGGTGCGACGTCGGCCAGCCTCGATTCCGCCATGGCCCTGGAGGCTACCGGCGGGTGATCACCGACCTGGTCCGGGACGTGCTGCCGGGAGGGCGACTGAGCGTAGCGGGCTACCCTGGGACACGATGACCTATCTCGACCATGCCGCGACGACGCCCATGCTGCCGGAGGCGGTGGAGGCGATGACGACGGCACTCACCGCGTGCGGCAACCCGTCCTCGCTGCACACGTCCGGCCGCAGAGCGCGGCGGGTCGTGGAGGAGGCGCGCGAGGAACTGGCCGCCGCGGTTGGCGCGCGCCCGTCCGAGGTGGTCTTCACCGCCGGCGGTACGGAGAGCGACAACCTCGCCGTGAAGGGCATCTACTGGGCCCGCACCCGCGCCGAGCCGGCGCGCAGGCGCCTGCTGGTGTCCTCGGTGGAGCACCACGCGGTCACCGACGCCGCCGAGTGGCTGGCCGAGCACAGCGGCGCCGAGCTGACCTGGCTCGAGGTGGACGACTTCGGCCGGGTGCACGAGGACACTCTGCGCGCCGCGATCGCCGAGGACCCGGACCGGGTCGCGCTGGTCAGCGTGATGTGGGCGAACAACGAGGTGGGCACGGTCAATCCGATTCGCGAGCTGGCCAAGGCGTGCGCCGAGTTCGAGATCCCGTTCCACACCGACGCCGTGCAGGCGCTCGGCGTGCTGGACGTGGACTTCGCGGCCTCTGGCGCCAGCGCGATGACGATCAGCGGGCACAAGATCGGCGGGCCGTACGGCGTCGGCGCGCTGCTGCTCGGGCGGGACGTGGACTGCGTTCCGGTCCTGCACGGCGGCGGCCAGGAGCGCGACGTGCGCTCGGGAACCCTTGACACGCCGTCGATCCACGCGTTCGCCACGGCGGCGCGGATCGCCGTCGAACAGCGTGAGCGGCTGGCCGCCGAGCTGGCCGACCTGCGTGACGAACTGGTCGCCGCGGTGCGCGCCGAGGTGCCGGACGCGGTGCTCAACGGCGACCCGGGCGAGTCCACTGTGGACAGTGGGCCGTCGCGGCTGCCCGGCAACGCGCACTTCACCTTCCCCGGTTGCGAGGGGGACAGCCTGCTGATGTTGTTGGACGCCAAGGGAATCGAATGCTCCACCGGGTCGGCGTGCACGGCCGGCGTCGCGCAGCCGAGCCACGTGCTGCTGGCCATGGGCGTCGGCGCATCGGCCGCCAGGTCGGCGCTGCGCTTCACACTCGGGCACACGTCAACCGACGAGGACGTCGCCGCGCTGGCCGCGGCGATCGCGCCGGTCGTGGAGCGGGCGCGCAGTGCGGGCCTGGCCGGCCTGCGGAAGTCGGCCGCTCCGGCGGAGGTGTCCCCGCGATGAGGGTGCTCGCGGCGATGAGCGGGGGAGTGGACTCGGCGGTGGCCGCCGCCCGCGCGGTGGACGCCGGGCACGACGTGGTCGGCGTGCACCTGGCGCTGTCGGCCAAGCCGGGCACGCTGCGCACCGGTGCGCGCGGCTGCTGCACGGTGGAGGACGCGCACGACGCGCGCCGGGTGGCCGACATTCTCGGGATCCCGTTCTACGTCTGGGACTTCGCCGAGCGGTTCACCGAGGACGTGATCGAGAACTTCGTGGCGACCTACGCCGCCGGCCAGACCCCGAACCCGTGCCTGACCTGCAACGAGAAGATCAAGTTCGCCGCGCTGCTGGACAAGGCGATCGCGCTCGGATTCGACGCGGTGTCCACCGGGCACTACGCCCGACTGTCCCTTGTGGACGGTGAGCCGGAGCTGCGGCGGAGCGCCGACATCGGCAAGGACCAGTCCTACGTGCTGGCGTCGCTGCGCGCGGATCAGTTGCGGCACGCGATGTTCCCGCTCGGCGCCTCGGTGAAGGCCGACGTGCGCGCGGAGGCGTCGTCGCGCGGGCTCGCGGTGGCGGAGAAGCCGGACAGCCACGACATCTGCTTCATTCCGGACGGCGACACCCGCGCGTTCCTCGGGCGGAACCTGGGGGAGCGGCCGGGCAAGCTGGTGGACGCGGAGTCCGGCGCGGTGCTCGGCGAGCACGCCGGTGTGCACGGGTTCACCGTCGGCCAGCGGCACGGTCTGGGTATCGACGCGCCCGCGCCGGACGGGCGGCCGCGCTACGTACTGGCGCTGGAGCCGGTGAGCGGCACGGTGAAGGTCGGCTCCCGGGACGCGTTGGCCGTGCGGGAGATCGTCGGCACCAGGCCGATCTGGCCGTCCGGCCGCGCCCTGGAGTCCACTGTGGATTGTGTGGCGCAGGTGCGCGCGCACGGCTCCACCGCACCGGCTCAGGCGTCCCATGTGGACGGTGAGCTGACCGTGCGGCTGGACGAGCCGCTGCGCGGTGTCGCGCCCGGCCAGGCCGTCGTGCTCTACCGGCCGGACGCGGGTGGAGACGTGGTACTCGGCAGCGCGTTGATCACCGCCACCGGGCGGTGACGGTCACGGGCGTGCGTGGCCGAACAGCGCGATGTCGTAGGAGAGCATGCTGGCCACCACGAGCCACCCCAGCGGGGGCGGCACCGGATGCGGCCTGCGCATCACGTATCCGGTGGTGTTGAGCCGGTCGCCGTCGCGGGCGAAGTCGGCGAGCTGGTTGCCTTGCTGGTCGGTCACGGTGAACGGGCCGACCATCGACTTGCTGGTGAACCCGCCGACCCGCGTCTCGTCCGGTGTCCGGAAGCCGTAGGTGATGGTCCGCCCGAACAGCTTCTCGGACTGGATGAGGCCGATCGGGGTGCCGTCGCCGAGGCTGATCTCGAACAGCGGGCGGGCGGCCGTCTTGGCGCGGATCGCGCGCGCGATGTGCAGCGCGAGGCCGCCGTGCGCGTCCTGCACCTGGTAGTGCTCGGTCAGGCCGAGGCCCTCCCGAGAGCTGCCGGAGAAGATCCGGGCGTGCTGCGCCTCGTCGTCGAGATCGACCTTGCCCAGCGTGCCGAGCGGCCTGCCGTCGCCGTCGGTGAACTCGCACAGGAAGCTGCCGAACACGCCGCCCGACGAGGTGTACTCCTTGCGGACCACGATGACCGGTGCGAGCAGCAGCGGATCCGGCCCGCCCGGCCGTGGCTGGACCGGCCGGGGCTGCTGGGCCGGCTGGCTCTGGTGGGCGGTGTGCTCGGTCCACACGGCGCCGTCCCACCAGCGCAGGGCGCGAGGGTCCTGCTGGTCGGGGTACCAGCCAGGTGGCGGCCCGGAAGGTGTCGTCATGGCAGCCGATCCTACGGCGGTAATAATGTCCGTTCGGGAAAACGGGGAGGGTGCGCGTGGCCAAGTTGTACTTCTACTACTCCGCGATGAACGCGGGTAAGACGACGACCTTGCTGCAGAGCGCGCACAACTACCACGAGCGCGGGATGCGCACGCTGATGTACATGCCGCGGATGCACGACCGCGACGGCGACGGGGTGATCGGCTCGCGGATCGGGATCTCGGCCGCTGGGCATCCGTTCGACACCGGCGACGACCTGTTCGCGACGATCGAGGCGGACATCGAGTCGAAAGGCCCGCTGCACTGCGTGCTGGTGGACGAGGCGCAGTTCCTGACCAAGGCGCAGGTGTGGCAGCTCTCCGAGATCGTCGACCGGCTCGGAATCCCGGTACTCGCCTACGGCCTGCGCACGGACTTCCGCGGCGAGCTGTTCGAGGGCAGCCAGTACCTGCTCGCCTGGGCGGACACGCTCACCGAGATCAAGACGATCTGCCGCACCGGCAAGAAGGCGACCATGGTGGTGCGGGTGGACGAGCACGGCGATCCGGTGAGCGAGGGTCCGCAGGTCCAGGTCGGCGGCAACGAGCGCTACGTGTCGGTCAGCCGTGCGGAGTTCAAGAAGATCACCCACAGATGAGGCGTTGCTGCGTTTGACGGTTCCGCCGGAGCGTCGGGTCGGCTAGAAAGTTACTGACAACGTTGTCTCCGGGGAGGTCGCCATGCGGGCAGCAGTCAGCGTGTTCGTCGCCGCCGTGGTGTGTTTCGGGTTGCCGACGGTGGCGTCCGCGCAGCCGCCAGTGGATCCACCCGCGCTCGTGAACCCGTTCGTGGGCACGCAGAACTTCGGCAACACGTTCCCCGGAGCGGCCGTTCCGTTCGGAATGGTGCAGGTCAGCCCGGACACGGGCGGCCAGGGCGGGTACGACTACCTGCAGGACACGATCTACGGTTTCAGTCAGACTCACCTGTCCGGCGTCGGCTGCGGTGTGATGGGAGAGCTCCCCGTCATGCCGACCACCGGGGCGGTTGACAACGTTGACATCGAGGGTTACAGGTCCAAGTATTCGCACGACGACGAGGACGCCGAACCCGGCTACTACCGCGTTGGCCTGCAGCGGTACGGCGTGAACGCCGAGGTGACCGCGACGCCGCGCACGAGCTGGCAGCGGCACACCTTCCCGGAGACCGCGGCGGCCAACGTTCTGTTCAACACCGGCAAGTCCAACCAGACGGTGCTCGACTCGGAGATCCACGTCGTCGGCGACCGCACCATCGAGGGACGGATCCGCGCCGGCCGGTTCTGCGCCGGACTCGACGAGCACACCGTGTACTTCAGCGCGACGTTCGACCGGCCGTTCTCCTCGTTCGGCGCGTGGCGAGGAAACGTGCCGGCACCGGGCATGCGCGATGCCGCGGGCAACGGCGGCAACGGCGCCTGGGTCACCTTCGACGCCACCGGCGACCGGGACGTGGTGGCCAAGCTCGGCCTGTCCTACACCGGTGTCGAGGGCGCACGGAAGAACCTCGCCGCCGAGACCGGCGACTTCGATTTCGGCGCCACCGCACAGAAAGCGCGGGACGTGTGGCGCGAGCAGCTGAACGCGATCAAGATCTCCGGCGGCACGGCCGAGCGGCAGAGCGCGTTCTACACGGCGCTGTACCACTCGGTGTTGCACCCGAACCTCGCCGGTGACGTCGACGGGCGCTACGTGGGCTTCGACGGCAAGGTGCACCAGGCTTCCGGGTACACGCCGTACCAGAACTTCTCCCTGTGGGACACCTACCGGCCGCAGAACCAGCTGCTGCAGATGCTCGAGCCGAGAGTGGCGCGCGACGTCGCGCTGTCGATCCTGGCAAGCGGACGCGACGGCGGCTGGGCACCGCGCTGGGCGCTCGCGAGCAGCGAGACCAACATCATGACCGGCGACCCGGTGACGCCGTTCCTGGTGGAGAACTGGTCCAAGGGCCTGCTGCACGGTTACGAGCGGGAGACCTACGAACTGTTGCGGCGCAACGCGACCAGCACACCGCCGGCCGGCTCGCCGTACAACGGGCGGTCAGGGGTCGGGTACTACAACGAGCGCGGGTACGTCCCGTCCGGCCTCGAACTCGGTAAGGACTGCGCGCACAAGGGCGGCGACAACGACTGCGTGCACCCCGCGTCCGCGACGCAGGAGTACGCGGCGGCCGACGCGGCGCTGGCGATCATGGCCAAAGGGCTGGGCTTCCACGACGACGCCAGGATGTTCGCCGAACGCGGCCAGTGGTACCGCAACCTGTGGGACGCCTCGATCGGCATGTTCCGGCCGCGCACCGTCGAGGGCGACTGGGTCACGCCGTACAACCCGGTCGACGCGGGGAAGCAGTTCCACGAGGGCGGCGCGTACCAGTACCAGTGGCTGGCGCCGCAGGACACGGCCGGGCTCGTCGACCTGATGGGCGGGCGTCGGGCCGCCGAGCGGCGGCTGGACCAGTTCTTCGTCTACGACAAGCTGCTGACCGATCCGGCGGGTACCGCGCGCGAGGACTGGATCACCGATCCGTACGACTACTACGGCAAGCCGACCTACAACCCGAACAACGAGCCCGATCTGCACGCGCCGTACGTGTACATGTGGGCGGGCGCCCCGGCGAAGGCCGCCACGGTGGTGCGGGCCGCGATGACGCTGTTCACCACCGGGCCGGACGGCATGACCGGCAACGACGACCTCGGCACGATGTCGGCGTGGTACGTGTTCTCCTCGCTCGGTCTGTACCCGACGATGAGCGGTGCGAACTTCTTCGTGTTGTCCTCACCGCAGTTCGCCTCCGCGACCGTCCACATCGGACGGTACGGCGGGCAGGGCGGCACGCTGAGGGTGACCGCGCCGGAGGTGAGTGACGCCAACCGATACGTGCGGAGCGCGTCGTTCAACGGCCGTGACGTCCGCAGGACCTGGCTGGACTGGTCGGCCATGGCGCGCGGCGGCCACCTCCGCCACGTGGTCGGCAGCACGCCGTCCGCGTGGGGCACCGCGCCGGGCGACGAGCCGCCGTCGATCAACTCGCCTCCCCGGTAGCCGCGAGTCCCGCGCCCTGCACCGGTGAGTCCCGCGCCCTGCACGATGCACAGCGCGGGACTCACCGTGTCCCAGCGCGGGACTCGCGCGTTTGCGGGGCTCGGGCGGCGGTGACCGCGAGCGCGGACGGGATCAGCAGAACGGCGACCACGAGCAGGGCGCGCAGGGTGCCGATGTGGTCGCCGAGGAACCCGAGCAGCGGCGGGCCGGCGAGGAACGCGGTGTACCCGATCGTCGACACCACGCTGACCCGCGCGGCGGCGTGCTCCGGGTCGTCGGCCGCGGCGCTCATGCCGACCGGGAACCCGAGTGACGCGCCGAGGCCCCACAGCAGGATGCCGACCACGACCAGCGGCGGCCACGTGCCGAACACCACGATCAGCACGCCCGCGCCGGCCAGCGCCATCGTCGACCACAGCACGCGGGTGCGGCCGTAGCGGTCCAGTGCCACCGGGCCGATCATGCGGCCGGTGGTCATCGCCGTGACGAACGCGGCGAACCCGGCCGCGCCGACCCACTCCGGCACGTCGTAGCCGTCCACCAGCGCGACCGCGAGCCAGTCGTTCGCGGTGCCCTCGGTGAGCGCCATGGCGAGCACCATGACCCCGATGACCAGCGTCCTCGGCTCGAGCCAGGCGCGCATCGTGCTCGACTGTTTCCCTTGTGGCTCAACGGCTTCCTCGTCGGACGCGGGGAGGAACGCCCGTGCGGCGCGCACCGCGACCACGGCGACCAGGAGTGCCGCTGCCAGTAGGTGCACGGTGACCGGCAGCCGGGCCGCCGCGGCGGCCGCACCGAGGCCGGCACCGAGGACCGTGCCGAGGCTGAACGCGGCGTGGAACCGCGGCATGACCGTGCGCCCCAGGTCCCGCTCGACCGCCGCGCCCTCGACGTTCATCGCCACGTCCCACGATCCCGAGCCGAAGCCGAGCGCGAACAGGCCGACGGCGGCGAGCCACACGGACGCGGACGTGCCCGCGCCGAGCCCGGCGACCGCGAGCCCCGCCGCGTCCACCACCGAGCCCACGGTCACCACGGTCGCCGCGCCGAACCGGTGGATCAGCGAGCCGGCGGCGGGCAGGGCGATCAGCGAGCCGACCGAGATGGCGAGCAGCAGCGCGCCGAGCCCGCCCGGGGTGAGGCCGAGCGCGTCACGCGACTCCGGCACGCGGGCGATCCACGACGCGAACGCGAACCCGTTGGCGGCGAACACGATCGCCACGGCGTTCCGCGCACGGAGCACGGGCGGCACGGTTGTCGTGAGCAGCACGGCGTCCCCTCGGTCGAATCGTTTCGATCGAAACGTTTCGTGTAGTGTGCACGGGACCGTCCGCGAGCGTCAAGGAAGTTCCCCATGGCCCGCACCACACGCCCAACGCTGACCCACGTGGCGGCCTCGGCCGGCGTGTCGGTGTCCACCGCGTCGCTGGCGTTCTCCGGCGCGGGCCCGGTGTCCGAGCGGACACGGCAGCGGGTGCTCGACGCGGCCGCCGAACTCGGTTACGCCGGACCCGACCCGATGGCGCGGTCACTGCGCCAGGGCCGCACCGGGATCATCGGCGTGGTGTTCGCCGAGCGGCTGCGGCACGCGTTCCGCGACCCGGTGGCGATCGCGCTGCTCGACGGGCTCGCCGAGGAGCTGGGCCCGGTCGGCCCCGGGCTGCTCGTGCTGACCGGCAACGACGAGCGGGCCGGCCCGAGCACCGAGCAGCTCGCCGCCGCGCCGCTGGACGCCGCCGTGTTCGCCACCTGCGACCTGGAGGAGGAGCCGCTCGTCGAGCCGCTGCGCGTGCGGGAGATCCCGATGGTCGGCATCGAAGGCCCGCGCATGCCCGGCGTGTCGCTGGTGGACATCGACAACATCGGCGCCTCCCGCGAGGTGACCGAGCACATCCTTTCCTTGGGGCACAAGCGAATCGCCGCCGTCGTGCTGCCGTGGCGGCCGGGTCGCCAGCGTGGGTTCCTCGATCGGGCGCGGCGGGATCTGTCCGGCTCGGTGGTGTTCGCCGACCGGCTGCGCGGCACCGAGGAGGCGATCGGCGCATCCGTCCACGCCTGGGAGGCGGCGGCCAGCACGGTGGAGGAGGGGCGGGCCGCCGGCCGGGCGCTACTGGACGTCGACGAGCCGCCCACCGCGATCGTCGCGCACAGCGACCTGCTCGCCGCCGGCGTGATCCAGGCGGCGCACGAACTCGGCCTGCGGGTGCCCGAGGACCTCAGTGTGGCCGGCTTCGACGGGATCGACACGCCGTGGCTGGACCCGCTCACCCTGACCACGGCGGTGCAGCCGATGGTGGAGAAGGGGCGGATCGCCGGCCGGATGGTGACCGACCTGCTGGCCGGCCGGACCCCGGAGGACGTGCTGCTGCCGGTGCACCTGCGAGTCGGCGGCACCACCGCGCCGCCGCGCTAGCGCTTAGCCGGAGACCGCTGCGAGCTTCTCCGCGATCTCCTCGGCTCGTGGCGCGCGGAGTTCGCGGTAGGTGGTGAGCGCCTGTTGCCAGTGCTCGACGGCCTTGTCGTGCTCGCCGTGCCGCTGGTGGAGATCGCCGAGGCCGGCGTGTGCCCGCGCGTGCTCGTACCTCGCGCCGCGGTTGGCGGCGGCGGTCATCGCGTCCAGGTGGCAGCGCCTCGCCTCGGCCGACGCACCGGCGGCGGCGTGCGTCTCGGCCGTCCCGTTCAGCACGGTGGCCTCGAGTTGCGTGCTCGACGAGGTCCGCGCGATCGCCAGCGCCTGACCGTGGAATCGCAGTGCTTCGGTGAACTCGCCGAGTCGCGTGTGGATCGTGCCGATGCGGTACAGCGCGATCGTCTCGTGGTTCGGGAATCGGGAGCGGCGCGCGATGTGCAGTGCCCGGTGTGCGCACTCGAGCGCGTCGGAGTACCGGCCGGTGTCCCGGTAGACCCCGGCGAGGGCGTACGAGGTCTGGAACTGGCCGGGCGGGTAGTCGTGTTCCTCGGCGACGGTGAACGCGTGGCGCAGGCAGCCGAGCGCGTCCTCGGGCCGGCCCTGGCGAAGGTACAACTGCGCCAGGGTGGTCAGCGGTCGCTCGGCCATCAGCCGATGCCCGAACTCGTGGAACAGGTCGGCCGACCGTCGCAGGTGCCGGATCCCGTCCTCCACCCGGCCGGCGAAGCCGCACAGGGCGCCGAGGTGGTTCAGCGTGGTCGCCTGGAAGACCCGCGCGTCCGCTTTCTCGTGCAGGGCAAGGGATTCCTCGAAGCTCCGCTCCGCGTCGGCGAACCGGTGCGCACACAGGTGCACCAGGCCCAGCGCGCGCAGCGCGATCCCCTCGGCGACCGGATCGTCGTGGTCGCGTGCGATGTCGAGTGCCCTGGTGTGCAGTCGCTCGGCGTCGTCGAGGTACATGGCGACGTCGAGGTACCAGGACAACACCCGGGACAGGCTGGTGGTGTACGCCGGCAGGCCACGCGCGGCGGCGGATTCCGCCACGCGGATCAGGTTGGCGCGCTCCCGGTCGAGCCAGCTCAACGCGGCGCCGTAGTCGGACAGATTCGGCGCCGCGGCGACCGGGGAGTCGGGCAGGTTCAGCTCGTTGATCTCCAGGTCGTCCGGGGCGAGGAACCGCACCGCCCGCGACGCGGTGTGCAGGTAGTAGTCGAGCAGGCGGGTGAGTGCGCCGACGCGCTCGGCCGGAGTGTCGACGGTCTCGGTGAGCTCGGCGGCGTAGGTCGCGAGCAGATCGTGCAGGACGTACCGCTGGCCGGCGGTCTCGTCCACGAGGTGCGCTCGGACCAGCGTGTCGAGCAGGCGCCGGGTGGTTCGTGGGCTGTCGCCGCCGGTGAGCGCGGTGAGGGAGTGAACGTCGGTGTCGTGTCCGGGGTGCACCCCGAACAGCCGGAACAGGCGAGCGGCCTCGGGCTCGAGCCGGCGGTAGGAGGTGGCGAACACGGCCCGCACCGACGTGTCGGGGTCGCCGCTGTCGAGCAGGTCGAGCCGGGCGCGCTCGTCGGCGAGTTCGGTGACGAGTTCGGCCACGGCTCGCTCGCGGACCCGCTCGGCGGCGATGCGCAGGGCCAGTGGCAGCCGGACGCAGCGTTCGATCAGCTCGGCGGCGGCCTCGGGTTCGGCGTGGTAGCGCTCGCCGAGCAGTTCCCCGAGCAGGTCGTGTGCCTCCTCGGCGGTCATGCGGCCGAGGGCGACGCGGTGCGCACCCTCGCGCGCCACCAGTCCGCTGAGCGAGTCGCGGCTGGTGACCAGCACGAAGCAGGTGTCGGTGCCCGGCAGCAGCGGCCGGATCTGCGCGGTCGAGTGGGCGTTGTCCAGCAGGATCAGCAGATTCTTCCGGTCGACCGCGGTGCGGAAGCGCGCCGCGCGCTCGGTCGGCTCCTGCGGGATCGCGGCGCCGTCCAGACCGAGAGCGCGCAGCAGTGCGGTGAGCGTCTCGTCGGCCGACAGCGGTTGGTCGGGGCCGTATCCGCGAAGATCGACATACAGTTGACCGTCGTGGAACCGGTCCCTGTTCCGGTGCGCCCACCGCACCGCGAGCGCCGTCTTCCCCGCGCCGCCGGTGCCCGTGATCGCCGCGACCGGTGCCGTCGCCTCGGTCAGCAGCCGGTCGAGTCGCGCCAGTTCCGCCGTCCGGCCGACGAATCCGGCGGCGTCGCGCGGGAGCTGGGCCGGGACGGCGTGCGCCGGTGCGGTGACCTCGATTCGCTCGCCGCGCAGGATCTGCCCTTCCAGAGCCCGCAGTTCGGGGCCGGGATCGAGGCCGAGATCCTCGGCCAGCACGTCGCGCGCGCCGCGGTAGGCGGCCAGCGCGTCCGCCTGCCGGCCGCTCAGGTACAGCGCCGTCATCAGCAGGCCGTGCAGCCGCTCCCGAAGCGGATGCTGGCGCACCAGGTCGGTCAGTTCACCGGTCACCTCGGCGTGCCGGCCGAGCCGAAGCTCCGCGGCGTGCAGCTGTTCCACCGCGACCAGCCGGCGTTCGGACAGCCGCTGGATCTCGCCGAGCAGATCGGGAACGTCGAAGCCCTGATAGGGACTGCCACGCCACAGGTCCAGCGCCTCGCGAGTCAGCTCGACGCACCGCCGCGGGTCGGCCGCGCTCGCCTCGTCGAGCAGCGCACCGAACTGATCGGCGTCCAGCTCGCCGGCCCGCACCCGCAGGCAGTAGCCGCTCGGGCCGAAGGAGAGCCGCTCGGGATC
The DNA here is from genome assembly GCF_004216555.1 of Herbihabitans rhizosphaerae. Taxonomy (GTDB): domain Bacteria; phylum Actinomycetota; class Actinomycetes; order Mycobacteriales; family Pseudonocardiaceae; genus Herbihabitans; species Herbihabitans rhizosphaerae. The sequence goes on from NZ_SGWQ01000004.1 coordinate 247,409, forward strand.
GTCGAGCGTGCCGCGCAACCGGTGCACCTGCACCTGGAGCCGCCGCAGGCCGGCCGCGTCTTGGCCGTCCTGGCGCCCCCACAGGGTGTCCAGGAGCGTGCTCGCCGCCACCGGCTCGTTCGCGCGGGCGAGGAGCACGGCCAGCAGGTTCCGGCGCAGCGTTCCGGAGACGGTGACCGCGTCGCCGTCGCGGTGCACTCGCAGCGGCCCCAGCACCTCGAACCGCACGACCGTCATCCTCCCCACCGGTTCTGATCAGCTTAGCCGGACGTAAGTGCCGTGTAAGCGGGTCGACGCAGGATGGCGCGCATGACCGTCGAGAGCCGCGCCGCGAAGCACGAGTACCACCTGGACACCGCGTCCCACCTCGGACGCAAGCAGGTGAGCTATCTGGAGGAGCTGCTGGACGCCCGGACCACGGCCTACCTCGACGAGATCGGAATCGAAGCCGGCCAGCGGTGCCTGGAGCTGGGAGCCGGCGGCGGCTCGATCACCCGCTGGCTCGCCGAGCGAACCGGCCCGACCGGCACGGTGGTCAGCGTCGACCTGGACGTCGACTACGTCACCGCGGAGCCCGGCGTGGACGTGCACCGGCACGACATCAACGACGGCTTGCCGGTCGCCGGGCCGTTCGACCTCATCCACGCCCGGCTCCTGCTCATGCACCTGCCGCGCCGCGTGGAGATCCTCAGGACCCTCGTCGACGCGCTCGCTCCCGGCGGATGGCTGGTGATCGGCGACTTCAGTGATCGCCCCCGGCGGGTGCTCAGCGCACCGACCCCGGCCGACGAGCGGGTGTTCGACCGGGTGCAGCACGTCGCCCACACCTTTCTGGCCCGCGAGGTGGGTGTCTCGATGACCTGGGCACACGAGGTCGATCAGCACATGGCCGACGCCGGTCTCACCGACATCAGCGGGCAGGAGTACTCGCGGACCGTCGCGGGCGGCACCACCGGATGCCTGCTGCATCGCAACTACGTTCTGCAACTCCACGAGCGGCTGATCAGCGGCGGGATCACCGAGGACGAGCTGGCGCGATACCGCACGCTGATGCTCGAGCCGCGCTTCCGCGCCTGGTTCTACCAGTTCGTCTGCACCTGGGGCCGCAAGCCGCGGAAGGCACGGCGGCGCCGCTAGACCGGCCCGTGCACCAGTGCGGCCAGCTTCTTGGGCGCCCGCACGCAGTAGCTGTCGGTCAGCAGCTCGGCGACCTCGTCCCAGTCGACGCCGTCGTCGATGATCATGCCGATCACCTCCGGGCTCCAGTCCGGCTTGAAGAACGGGTGGCCCGCGTTGCTCAGCGCGTGCAACTCGTCGCCGGTGGAGCGGAACGTCAGCGAGCAGATCGACTCGGCGGTGCCGGCCGCCCTGGCGTAGGCGCGCTGCCGCTCGGGATCGATCGTGGCCACGTGCGCGAAGGTCTTCTTGCGAATCCGCCAGCGCACGCCCACCCAGGCCGGCTCCTGGTACGCCTCGGGCAGCGCGAGACACACCCGGCTCAGCCTGCTGAGTACGTCGGGCGGCACGTCGGCGCGATCGGTCACGGCGGGGAACGCTACCCGCGCGGACCGACAGTCCTATGTCTTCGGGTCGAGCACCAGTTTGCCGGTCGTACGGCGGGAACGGATGTCCTCGTGTGCCCGCCGCGCCTCGGACAGCGGGTAGTCGCCGCCGGCGATCGCGCGCAGCTTTCCCTCACGCGCCAAGGAGAACAGCTCCTGCATCGCGCGCGGCACCAGGCCCGGCCGGGCGTACGCGTGCGGCAGCCACAGCCCGCTGACCGTGGTCGAGTGCGACAGCAGATTGGGCATCGCGACCGGCTTCGGCGGCACCCGGCTCGCCATGCCGTAGAACACCAGCCGGCCCAGCGGCGCGAGCGCGACCAGGCTGGCGTCGGTCACCGGACCACCGGTCATCTCCAGTACGACGTCCACCCGCCGGCCCTCGTTGGCTTCGATGATCGCCGCCGTGAGGTCCTCGGACGCCGGATCGATCGCCACGTCCGCGCCCAGCTCCAGCGCCAGATCGCGCTTGGCCTGACTGCTCGCCGTCGCGATCACCCGCCCCGCGCCGAACGATTTGGCCAACTGCACGGCGAGCGTCCCGACCCCGCCGGCCGCCGCGTGCACCACCACCGACTCGCCCTGCTCCAGGTGCGCGCTGGTGCGCAGCAGCAGCCAGGCGGTCAGGCCCTGGACCACGATCGCCAGCGCCGTGGTGTCGTCCAACTCGTCCGGCACCTCGAACGCGGTGAACTCGGGCGCCACCGCCTGCTCGGCGTACCCGCCGGTGGTGACCTGCGCGACCATCCGGCGGCCGTCGGCGGCACGGCCGACCACCTCGTTGCCCGGGATCAGCGGCAGCGACGCCGGCGCGAGGTAGGTGTTCTCCGCGTTGTGCGTGTCCGCGTAGTTGACGCCGGCCCGCGACACGTCGATCAGCAGCTCGCCCGCCTTCGCCTCGGGCGCGGGCACGTCGGCAAGCCTCAGGACGTCGGGGCCGCCGAACTCGGTGATCTGGATGGCTCGCATTCCTCGACCCTACTGGTGAGTACACCGCGGAGCGCGGCGACGCCGGCGACCACCAGCGCCAGCACCGCGGCGACCGTGGCGATCTCGGCGAGCAGCGGCGCGTCCAGCGGATGCGTGTCGGTGAACGACTCGACGGTGATGATCGCGGCGAGCACGCCGTAGGAGCCGATGCCCAGCCACAGCACCCGATCGCGGGCGGCACGTGTCCACGTCGTGAACGACAGCAGCCAGTCCAGCGCGGGCAGTACGAGAATCGCGTGCATCAGCACCGCGTGCGCCGGCTTGAGCGAACCCGCCGCCGAATAGGCCGCCGTCGGGTCACCGGACCGGGAGATGATCACGCCCTTGGCGATCATCGCGGCGCCGATTCCCAACGCGCCGACAAAGGCGAGCATGCTGACTCGAATGGCCAAACGCATGCGGGGCAACGCTTCCGCGCTTCGGAACATGGCCACCGTGAGGATGCCGATCGTGATGATGATGACCGCGCCGCCGGCGGCGAGCACGGTGGAGATCGTGCTGTCGAACGCCGTCTCGCGGTTGAAGTGCGACGCCACTCCGCGCCAGGTCTGCATGGACACCAGGCCCACTTCGAGCACGCACGCGGCGGTGAACCCGCCGAGCCCGATGGCGCGCGTCCTTCGTCCCATGTGGACAAACGAGGTCACCCACGCGACGGTCGCCAGGGTGAGTCCGAACGACAGGCCGAACGTGACGGCCTTGCGCCATGACAGCGGGCCCTCCCACGATCCGCCGTCGGCGTACAGGACCACGACGTGGAACAAGCCGCTGACGAACAGCACCGCGCCGACGAGGTAGGCGATCCGCTCGACCCGCCGGCCCTCGGTCCACGAGGTCGCCAGCCTGGTTCCGATCGCGCGCACAGTGGCCATGGGTACATGGTCGTGTGCGGGCGGCATGCGCGCATCAGCGCACGGGCGTGGGTTCGCCTACGTCGCCCTGCGTAGGCGTGCCGGTGATCCGCTCGGGCCGCCGCACGCCGATCACCCCGACCAGGACGCCGCCGACGATCAGCAGGCCGGCGAGGATTCGCGGCAGGCTGACCGACTCGTCCACGAACAGCCACGCCGAGCCCATCCCGAACACCGGCACCAGCAGGGAGAACGGCGCGACCGTCGACGCCGAGTAGGTGCGAATGAGGTAGCCCCAGGTGCCGAATCCGAGCACGGTGGCGACCAGCCCGACGTAGAGCACCGCGGCGACGGCCGACCACGGCACCGTGCGCAGCGCCTCCCAGTCGGCCCGCGGCCCGTCCACGATCAGCGACAGCGTGGTCAGCGGGAGCACGGCCAGCGCGCCGACCCACACCATGAACCGCAGGTTGTCCGGCGGCGCGGCCTTGCGGATGATCACGTTGCTCACGCCCCACATCGCGGCGGCGCCGATGGCGAGCGCGAACGCGGTCAGCGGGGCGGTCGCGCCGAGGTCCAGCGCGATCAGCCCGACTCCGACGAACGCGACCAGCAGGCCGAGTTTCTGCCTGCCGCCAAGGCGTTCCCCGAGCAGGGTGGTGGCCAGGATCGCGGTGAACAGCGCCTGCGACTGCAACACCAGCGAGGACAGGCCCGGCGGCATGCCCTCCGCCATCCCGAAGAACAGCAGGCTGAACTTGAGCACGCCGAGGGTGAGCGCGACCAGGGCCACCCAGCGCCACGGCACGCCGGGGTGGCGCAGGAAGAAGATCGCCGGGACCGCGGCGACGAAGAACCGCAGCGCGTTGAACAACAGCGGTGGGAAGTGGTCGAGTCCGGCGGTGATCACGACGAAGTTGAAGCCCCACGCCGCGGCCAGCGCGACGGCGAGGAACAGGTGCGCGGTGGTCATCCGGTGTGGCACGCCCTCACGGTCGTCTCCGACCAGCGTGAAGCACAAGTTAATTATGGTCGCCTCGTTGAGTTAGCATCGCTACATGTTCGACCTGACCAGGCTGCGTGTGCTGCGTGCGGTCGCCGACCAGGGCACCCTGGCCGCGGCGGCCGACGTGTTGCACCTCACGCCGTCCGCGGTGTCCCAGCAGGTGTCCAAGCTGGAGCGGGAGGCCAAGTGCACGCTGATCGAGCGGCACGGCCGTGGCTCCCGGCTCACCGAGGAGGGGCTGCTGCTGGCCAAGCACGCCGAGACGATCCTCGCCGCGGTGGAGGCGGCCGAGGCCGACCTGGACGAGCGGCGCGGTCAGGTGGTGGGCCGGCTCGCCGTCGGCGCGTTCGCCACGGCGGCGCGCGGCCTGTTGCCGGAGGTGCTCGTCGATTTGACTGAGCGGCACCCCGGCCTGCGGATCACGATGCGCGAGATCGAGCCCTACCAGGCGATCGCCGCGGTGTCGCGCGGAGACCTCGACGTGGTGGTCACCCAGGACTGGGCCAACGTGCCGATCACCGTCCCGGAGCGACTGTCCACAATGGAGATCGGCACCGATCCGGCGGACGTGGCGCTGCGCGACGATCACCGGCTGGCCGGCCGCGGCTGGCTGTCGTTCGACGAGCTGATCGAGGAGCGGTGGATCATCTCCACGCCCGGCACGATCTGCCTGGACTGGCTCACCTCGACGTTTCGCGCCAAGGGCCACGAGCCGGACATCGCGCACTACGCCGCCGAGTTCCCGACCCAGCTCGCGCTCGTGTCGGCCGGCCTCGGCATCGCGCTGATCCCGCGCCTTGCCGGCGACTCGGTGCCGGCCGACGTGCTGCTGGTGCCCGTGCGCCCCACGATGTCGCGGCGGATCTTCGCGGTGTGGCGCGAGGAGAGCGGTCGCCGGCCGGCACTGCGCGCGTTCGCCGAAGAGCTGCGCCGGCAGTGGAAACGCCGTGCCCGGGGCTCGACCCGCAGCAGGGTCGGGTGAGCCCCGGGCACCCCCGGTCATGGTCCTGTCGGTGTCACATATCCGTTGGCGTGCAAGGAAACCGCGCGCACGGTGCCGGTGTCGTCGGCCACTGTGTCGATTACCGTGAAGGTCCACGTGCCGTCCACCGCGTCGGCCCGCAGGCGGTCGAGCGCTTGGTCCGGCCGCCAGGTTCCGGTGAACGGCGCCTCGGCGGAGAACGCGGACGCGAACGCCCGCGCCGCCGTGTCGTCGAACACCACCTGGCACATGTTGTTGCCGCCGCCTCCGCCTCCGGCGAACACCACCGCGCTGGCCCCGGACGGCGAGGTGAGCGTGCCGACCATGTCCGCGACCCACGTGTGGTCGATGCCGACGGTGGTGGAACCCGCTGTGGCGGAACAGGTCTGGCCGTCCACGGAGAACGCCAGCTTCGACGCGCGCCCCACACCGGACACGGTGATCGGCACGGTCGCGCCGAGCGGGCTGTCGTCCGGAATGGCGACCGGCGCGCCGGCGTAGGCGAAGTGGTTCACCACCGGCGAGGATTGCCCCACCTCGGCGGTGAAGGTCACCGTTGTGGGTGACAGCGCGCCGGCGAAGGTGACCCTCGTGTCGATCCGCACCGGCAGTCCGACCGGATGCGACGCCGGAATCGTGAGCTGGAACGTGTTCACCACGGTCTGCCCGCGATCCACCGTGCCGTAGGACTTCGACCTCGGCGCGATCGTCACGCCCGGCGTCGGCGAGGTGAGCACGACGCTGGTGGACACGGCCGGCGCGTCGCCCGAGTTGGTCACCGGCAGCGTGATCGTCGCCGTGTCACCCGGGTCGAGATACGCCCCGCCGTCGTTGGCGCGGATCGTCGGATTCGCCGCCCTGGCACGAGGTTGCGGGCTGGCGCCGGTGTAGGCGAGCACCCGGTCGACCATGATCATCCCCGCGCCGGCCCGGTTGTCGACACCCGGCGCGCCGAGGTCGATCGCGGTGTTGATCAACGCCTCGCGCACCTCCGAGTCGGGCAGCCCCGGGTTGCCGGACAGCACCAGCCCGGCGATCGCCGCGGCGTGCGGCGCGGACGCCGACGTGCCGAAGAACGGATCGAAGTCCTGCACGCTGGTGCGCACGCCGTCGGCCGCGGTGATGTCCGGCTTCTGCCGCACCTCGCCGCCGGTGGAGCCCACGTCGCCCGGCGTGATCGGCGTGCCGTCGGCCTCGTAGAAAACCCGTCGTGGCCCGTCGGAGGTGAACCGCTCGAGCGAGCTTGCCGCGTCGTAGGCACCCGGGAACGGGCCGCGCGGGTTCGGCGGATCACCCGGCTCCAGGTCGAACGGCAGCGGCAGGTTCGCCGGCGCCGCCGCGACGCTGAACGCCTTGCGGGCGGCGGAATGCCCGAGCGTCACGCCCGGTGTGCTGAACGCCTTGAGCCCGTCGGTCGAGTCGGTGAACCGCCCGCGCAGCGCGGACAGCGACACGTACCGGTCGGCGCCGGCGAACTTCACGACGGCCAGCCGCAGGCCGGGCATCAGGGCGGTCGGCGTGTTCAGCCGCTCGTACGGATCCTGGGTGCCGTCCTGGTAGTCCTGGCTCGCCGCGATCACGTCGCCCGCCGCGTTCAGCAGGTACAGGTCGTAGTCGTTGCCGGACGCACCGATCGGGTCCGACCAGTGCAGGGTCACCGGCACGCCGCGCGACTCGGCGGACAGCGGCTGGAAGATCTGCGTGCCCGGTCCGGGGTCGAAGTCGTGCGCGTGGCCCGCCCACTTGCCGATCACCTGGCCGGAGTTGACGTAGTCGCCCTCCCAGTGGCCCGCGGTCCCGTCGACGGTGTTGCCCTCGTTGCCGGCCGAGGAGAAGTACAGCGCGCCGGCCGTGGTCACGTCGTTCACCGCCTGCGCGATGATCCAGTCCTGGAACGGCGACTCCTTGAAGTACAGGACGTCGTCCACGATCACGTCGCAGCCGGCCTGGAAGCGCAGCGCCCTGATGTTGTCGGCGAAGCTCGCGTCGCTGGTGAACGCGGTGGCGTAGCCGAGGTCGGCGCCGGGCGCGACGTCGTGGATGATCTCCAGCATCGCGGTGCCCTCGTCACCGTCGCCGGCCTGGCCGGGCAGCACGTCGACCGGGCCGAGTTCGCCCGCGGCCTGCGAGGTGGACAGCGAGTCCACGCCGTCGGACAGCGCGCAGATCTTCACCCCGACCCCGGTCACGCCGAACTGCTGGCGCGCGGTGTCGGCGTTGTGCGCGCGATCGCCCTCGCTGATGATCGGGGCGGCGCGATCGGTCAGCGCCCGCCGCGTGTTCTCCGCGATGCGATTCGCCTTGTCCTGCTTGGATTCCGGCTTGCGCTGCCGGGGGTTGGCGCGCGCGGTGATCGCCTCGCCGGCGACCTCGACGGCCTTCACGTCGGGGCGGGCGGCGAGCGCGGTGACGGCGGTCAGCGGCACCTCGGCGCGCACCGAGTCGTAGCGGTGCGACACCGCGCGCACGCCGGCGCCGGAGCGGGTGAGCTGGGCGATCAGGTCCGGTGACACGGAGGTGGTTCGGATGTCCACGGTCACCGTGCTGGCGGGGGAGACCAAGGCGGCGGGGGCGAGCCGGGGGAGCGCGGCGGACCGTTCCTGGCGGGCGCGCTCGACCGTGATCCGGCTGTCTACTTTGGACTCTTCCTTGGCGCTGGCCTTGATCTTCTGCAGCGCTTCGATCTGCCGAAACGCGTTGTCCTGAGGGGAAAGTGGCGGTGCCGATGGTGCTGCCGTGGCCGGCGACGCCAGCCCGACAGCGGTGAGCAGGGCAGCCGCGACGGCGACAACGGGTCTTCGGAGACGCAACGGGTTCCTCCAGATGCCATGCGTGCCCCGACTCACGACCTCTGGACGCCAACGTATGTGGGACTTGTTGGCGGATCAGCGTCCGTTCGGGTGAAGTACCCGCAGAGTGGTTACCACTCACCACAGTGCTAGCGACAAGGTCATCGACGACGAGAAACCAGAGTTCTGAGACTAGCTGGGCAGCCACTCCGTGTTCGCACCGCAGATGATCAGCGCGGGCAGCTCACCGGGCACCCGGTCGGCCAGCCACGCGGCGAACCCGACCGCAGCTGCCGGCTCCACGGCGAGCCGCAGCTCCTCCCAGAGCCGATCCCTGGCGGCCACGATCTCCTTGTCCGCCACCAGGATCGACTCCACGCCGGTCGCGGTGAGGATCGCCAGCGGAAGGTCGCCGACCCGGTTGGCGCCCAGCCCGGACGCCGCCACCGAGTCCACAGTGGACTCGACAGGGTGGCCGGCCTCGAGCGCGTCGTGCAGGCACGGGCACCCCTTCGGCTCCACCGCGATGATCGCCCGCCCGCCGGCCGCGACCGCGGCACCCGCGATCAGCCCACCGCCGCCCACCGCGACGACGATCGAGTCGACGTCCGGCGCGTCCTCGATGATCTCCGCCGTGACCGTGCCCTGGCCGGCGATCACGTGCGGGTCGTCGTACGGGTGCAGGTAGAGGTTGCCCGGCTCGGTGCCCTCCTGAGCCGCCGTGGTGAACGCCGCGCCCGAGTCGTCGTGCCGCACGACGCGCGCGCCCGCCTCGACCATCCTGCGCGTCTTGAGCTCCGGCACGAAGCTCGGCGCGTGCACGGTCACCGGCACGCCGAGCGTGGACGCCGCGGTCGCGACGGCCAGCCCGTGGTTGCCGCCGGACGCGGTGACCACCCGCTCGGGCCGCTCGCCGGCGAGCAGTTTGTTGGTGGCGCCGCGGAGTTTGAACGAGCCGGTGCGCTGGAGCTGCTCCAGTTTCAGGACCAGCGGCCGGCCGTCGATCTCGGTGCGCAGGATCGGCGTGCGGCGGACGTGGCCGGAGATGCGCTCGGCGGCGGCCGCGACGTCGGCGGCGGCCGGAGTTGGCGCGGGGGTGGTCATGTCATCAATGATGCACAAAGACTCGGGTGTGGGGTGGTTTCGGTGTCCGTCGTGGTGTTCGCGCTGGCCTGGTGGCTCGGGCTGTACCTGCTCGCCCGCGGTCCGGCCAAGCCGGTGCTGTGCCGGGCGGGTGTCGGGCTGCTCGGTTACGCCGTGGCGGTGGCCGCGCGTGAACTGCTGGACGGCGCGTTCGCCGACCGGGTCGGGCTGGTGTTGCTCGCCGTGCCGGGCGTGGCGTGGACGGGTGTCGTAGTGCGACTGCTGCCCGGTGAGCATGACCGGTGGTGGCTGCGCGGCGTGCTCCCGGCGTACGCGGTGGCGTCGGCCGCCGTGCTCGGGTTCGGCGGCGGGGTGACGGCCGGGTTGCTCGTGGCGGTGGTGCTCGCGCCGTTGGCCGCCGCACTCGGCCTGCTCGTGCTGCACCGGGCGGCGCTGCGGCCGCGGGCTGCCGGCCGGTTGATCGTGGTGGCGACGCTGCTGTTCGGACTGGGCGCGGTGTCGCTGGTACTCGGGCTGGACGTGCTGCCGGACGCTCTGCTGCTGGGGATGATCGGCGCCGACCTGGTGCTGCTCGGCGTGACGGTGGCCGTGTTCGACGCGTTCGACGAGGGCGAGGCGCTGCGCGCGGACATGGCGCGCTCGTTCGTGGTGTGCGCGGCGACCGCGGTGCTGTTCGGCGGGCAGGTCGGCCTCGCGCTGCTGCTGACCGAGTCGCGGCCGGCGCTGGTCGCGCTGCTGTACGGCACCCTCGCGGCGGCCATCGCGATCCAGGTGCTGGCCCGCCCGCTGCAGACGGCGGCCGACCGCGTGGTGTTCCGGCCCGCGTTGACCGAGGCGCGCTCGGAGCTGCGGCGGGTGGCCGATGGTCTGCCGCGGCGCGACGAGGACGCGCGGGTGGCCGGGCTCGACGAGGAGGAGTTCGCCCGCCTGGTGCGCCGCGCGCTGAGCAACTACGGCGATCTCGGCAAGCTGGTGTCGAGTCCGCTGGCCGGGCTGCCCGCGATCGGCGAGCGGCTGGTGGCGCGCGGGGTGGCCGACGCGCCGATCGCCCGTGCCACGGAATTGAAGGCGTTGCTGCGCGAGAGTGTCACCCGGCTGAAACCGTCCGACGGTGATTTCGGCACCAGTGAGGAATGGCGCTACTACAACGCGCTGCATTTCTACTACGTCGTGGGAATTCGCCCGTACAGCGTGCGCACGAAACGCGCCGACGTGGATCCCGTTTCGCGGAAGGCACTCGCCTGGTTCGTGGACCAGGTACCCGAGCGCACGTTGCACAACTGGCAGAACGCGGGCGCCAAACTGGTCGCGGCCGATCTTCGGGCCACTCTGCTTCGAGCGAGCTGACCTGCGACAACGCCAAGCTGGCAGTAGTTGGCAGCGTTCGTGCTGTCGCTGGCAGTGCCGATCTTCCTACCGTCACCGGTGTTCCTGTCGACGGAGGAGGAGAAATGACGACGAAAACGGCTACCGGTACCGATCTGCTGCGACTCGCGTTGCGTATCGACGGTGTCGCGACACCCGCGAGCGGAGTCGCGCTGATGGTGATCGCGGGCCTGGTCGATTCCGACCTGGGTATTCCGTTCGGATTCCTGATCGGACTGGGCGTGTTCTACGTGTTGTTCGGCGGCGCCGTGTTCGCCGTGTCGAGCCAGCCGGTGATCAACCGGCGCGCGGCGGGCGCGGTGGTGGTCGTGAACCTGGTGTACGCCCTGGACAGCGTGATCATGGTGGCGGCCGGCATGTTCGACCTGACCACGCTCGGAGCGATCGCGGTGCTCGCCGTGGCGGCCGGCGTGGCCGGGATCGCGGGCCTGCAGTGGTACGCGCTGCGGCGGGCCTAGTCTTGCGCGGGTGATCACCCCACCCTGGACCGCCGGCACCTCGACCGCGGTCGGCTCCATGCCGGGAGTCGACCCGGCCGAGGCGTCCGCCGTGGTCGCCGGTGAGCTGCCCGAGCTGCCGCACCTGCCGGAGTTGCCGGCGCGCGGGCTCGGCGCGGACATGATCGGCCGGACGGCCGGCCTGCTCGTGGACCTCGCGGTGCAGGTCGTGCCGTCCGGGTACCGGGTGGCCGCGCACCCTGGCCGGGAGCACCGCACGATCGTGGACCTGATGCGGCGCGACCTGGACGCCTTCGAAGAGGCGCTCGAGCGTGGCGGGTTGCGGCCGGACGTGGTGAAGGTGCAGGTCGCGGGCCCGTGGACGCTCACCTCGGGCATCGAGTTGCCGCGCGGGCACCGGGTGCTGACCGACGCCGGAGCACTCCGCGAGTTCGCCGAGTCGCTGTCCGAGGGGCTGGCGACGCACATCGCCGAGGTGCAGCGCCGGTCCGGTGCGAAGGTCGTCGTGCAGTTCGACGAGCCGTCGTTGCCGACCGTGCTCGCCGGCGCGCTGTCGACACCCTCGGGCTACGGCACGGTGCCCGCGGTCGCCGAGCCGGAGGCGCGGGACCTGCTGGAGCGCATGGTGAACACGGCGCGCCGTGCGGGTGCGGCCGCCGTGGTGGCGCACTGCTGCGCGCGCCGGCCGCCGGTGACCCTGCTGCGAGAGTCCGGTGTGGACGGTGTGTCACTGGACGCCACGCTGCTCGCCGGCGCGCCGGCCGCGTTGTTCGACGAGCTGGGGGAGACCTGGGACGCCGGCACGGTGCTGTTCCTCGGGCTCGTCCCATCGACCGATCCCGGCCGGCCGGTGAGCCTCGCGGACCTGGCCAAGCCGGCACTCGAACTCGTTGACCGGCTTGGGTTTCCGCGTTCGTTTCTGGCCGAGCGCGCCGTGCCGACGCCGGCGTGCGGGCTGGCCGGAGCGACTCCGGACTGGGCCCACCGCGCGCTCACCCTCACCCGCGATCTCGGCCGCGCCTTCGTCGAGCCGCCCGATTCCTGGTGATCCGGCTCATCGTGTTGACCACGAGCCAGTCGCCGAAGTGGGTCTGGTGGTCGATCGCCCACCCCGCGAGGGTGATCGCCGAGCCGTCGCCGGTCGCCGCGGCCACGATGGACCGGCGTGCGTCCCGCAGGCGCCCGCTGGCACTGTCCACTTGAGACTGGACGGCCTCGATCGCTTGCGGCGCCACGGGTTCTCCCGCTCGGAGTCGACGCAGGATCTCCACGGCGGCAGGGTCGTCGAGGCCGGTCGCCCGTGCGGCGTGTTCGACGGCGATCACGGCGAGTAGGCGCGGATCGGCGGCGGTCGGGTCCGCGATCAGCGCGGCGATCTCGGGGTCGGTCAGCGCGGGATGGTCGGCGTAGTCGGCGAGCACGACGTCCTCCGGTAGCTCGTCGATCACCGCGCTGAGCTGCGGTGTGGTGAGCCACTCGACGGTCAGCCGGATGCCGGTTTCCTTCTCCAGCAAGGCAAGACGGGCGCCGTAGAGGCCGTTCTCGCCGAGCGGCAGCCCGTCGGCGGCTCGATGCGCCCCGTCGGTGTCAGGACCGCGCACGTCGTCCGGGTAGAACAGCGGATCGAACGACCACACCATCCGCCCGTCGCGGGCGAGCACGATCTCGGCCACCGCGTTGACGTTCCAGAACACCGTCAGGCTGGAGCCGCCGTCCTCGGTCAGCGCGCGCTGCACCTCCGGGCGGGTGCACTGGAAACCGTTGGGTTCGACGACGAGCACCTTGCCGTCGATTTCGCCGGCCATCGCGGTCTGGCGCAGGTCCTGATATGACCCGGCCAGGTCGAACGTCTCCTCGGCGTCGCGCCGGTCGAACGTGCCGACATCGGCGCCCATTCGACGTAGCACGTCCTCGGCTGACGCGCTCTCCACGACGGTCACGCACAGCGCCTCACTCAGCGACTCGTCTTCGCCGAGCAGATCCTGGTAGTGGGCAATGATCTCTTCGGTCACCGTGTGGACGCTAGCGCAGGTGGATGCGTCACCATGGGGGTTATGCGATTTCCGTGGCGGCGCAAGGACAAGCCCGAGACCGTGCGGCTGGAGCGGCCCGACGTCGCCGCCGAGCGGTTCTGGCAGGGCTGGCACGAGCTGCTGCCCGAGATCAGCGCCGCGCTGGGGGACAACGAGCCCGGCCGGGTCGAGCACCAGTTGTGCGAGTTGATCGCGATCGTCCACCCGCGACTGCACTTCGCGCTCGAACGCGGCCAGCGGTCCATCTACGGGCTGGTGATCAGCGCGCAGGAGGACCCGGCCGTGCGCCCGTACACCGACGCGTGGAAGGCCGCCGCGCCGCCGGACGACGCGATCTGGGAGTTCCACGACTCGGTACCGCCGGTGCCCGACCCGTCCGAGGTCACGGTCAACCTCGGCGCGCACCGCATCTCGCTGGCCGACATCCGCGTGGTCGCGCAGGTGGACGACGAGGCGGGCGTGGTGGACGTCGCCGTGTACCACCCGGCGATGTCCGAACTGGACGACGCCTCGCGCGACGCGATGACGTTCCTCCCGCTGGACGCGGCGCTCGGCGAGCGGCTCGCCGGTGAGCGGTTGCGCCGGGTGGAGACCGCGCAGGCCGAGCCGGCCGAGACCATCTCCCTGGTCGAGCTGCGCGACATGGTGCGCGCCCTGGCCGAAAGCTGACTCCGTTCGGACGCTGTGGCGCTCGCCGCCGGAGTGCTATACCGGGCTGTGTGACCTGGACTTCTCTGCACGGCAGCCCGTACACCCCGGTCGCCTACCACCCGCCGAGGTTGGGCGCGACGGAATCGGCGCGGATCTCCACGGAGTTGGCGCACCGCATGGACGAGCGGCGTACCGTGCGCGCCTTCGCGCCCGATTCGGTGGATGAACACCTGGTGCTGAACGCGATCAAGGTCGCGTCCACCGCGCCGTCCGGTGCGCACCAGCAGCCGTGGACGTTCGTCCTCGTGGAGGATCCTGTTGTGCGCCAACGGATCCGCGCCGCCACCGAGGAGGAGGAACGCAAGTCCTACGCTGGCCGGCTCGGTGAGGAGTGGTTGGACGCCCTGCGCCCGCTGGGGACCGACGAGCACAAGCCGCACCTGACCGACGCGCCGTACCTGATCGTGGTGTTCTGCCAGCGCTACTACCTCGGCCCGGACGGCGAGAAGCGCAAGCACTACTACGTCGATGAGTCGGTCGGCATCGCCGTCGGCATGCTGCTGACCGCGCTGCACCTGTCCGGCCTCGCCGCGCTCACCCACACCCCGAGCCCGATGAGGTTCCTGGCCGAGGTGCTCGGCCGGCCACGCAACGAGAAGGCCTTCGCGGTCATCCCGGTCGGCTATCCCGCCGCCGACGCGGAGGTGCCGAACCTGACCCGCAAATCGCTTGATCAGGTCATGGTGCGTGTCTGACCAATGTCGGCCGCGCTGACTACAGTGCCCCTGTGACCAGTGCAGACGAACAGCCCGCCGGGGCGGAGGACGTGCCGACCGAGGTGCGCGAGCGGCACGAGGCGCTCGCCGAGGAGATCCGCGGCCACCAGTTCCGCTACTACGTGCTCGACTCGCCGACGGTGTCCGACGCGCAGTTCGACGAGGCGCTGCGCGAGTTGGAGTCGATCGAGGCGGACCACCCGGCGCTGCTGACCGCGGACTCGCCGAGCCAGCAGGTCGGCGGCACGTTCTCCACCGAGTTCACCGCGGTCGACCACCTCGAGCGGATGCTCAGCCTGGACAACACGTTCAACTCCGACGAGCTCGGCGCCTGGTTCGACCGGCTGGAGCGGGAGCTCGGCGCGGACGTGCACTACCTGTGCGAGCTGAAGATCGACGGGCTGGCGATCAACCTGCTGTACGAGAACGGGCGGCTCACCCGTGCGCTGACCCGCGGTGACGGGCGCACCGGCGAGGACGTCACGCTCAACGTGCGCACCATGGACGACGTGCCGGACCGTCTCAAGGGGACCGACGAGTACCCGGTGCCGGCGCTGGTGGAGATCCGCGGCGAGGTGTTCTTCACCGTCGAGGACTTCGCCGTGCTGAACGAGAAGATCGTCGCGGCCGGCAAGCCGCCGTACGCGAACCCGCGCAACACCGCGGCCGGATCGCTGCGGCAGAAGGATCCCAAGGTGACCGCGAGCCGCCCGCTGCGGATGATCTGCCACGGGCTCGGCAAGCGCGACGGGTTCGAGCCGAAGCGGCAGTCGGAGTCCTACGAGGCGTTGCGCGCGTGGGGATTGCCGGTCTCCGAGCACACTCGCGTGCTGTCCACTCGGGACGAGGTGGCCGAGCACATCGAGTACTGGGGCAAGCACCGGCACGACGCCGCGCACGAGATCGACGGCGTGGTGATCAAGGTGGACGAGGTGCCGCTGCAGCGCCGGCTCGGCAGCACCTCGCGCGCGCCGAGGTGGGCGATCGCGTACAAGTACGCGCCCGAGGAGGCCACCACCACGCTGCTGGACATCCAGGTGAACGTCGGCCGCACCGGTCGGGTGACACCCTTCGCGGTGATGGAGCCGGTGAAGGTGGCCGGCTCGACGGTGGCCATGGCGACGCTGCACAACGCCGACGAGGTGCGCCGCAAGGGCGTGCTGATCGGTGATCGCGTGGTGATCCGCAAGGCCGGCGACGTGATCCCCGAGGTGCTCGGTCCGGTGGCCGACGCGCGCACGGGTGACGAGCGCGAGTTCGTCATGCCGACCGAGTGCCCGTCGTGCGGAACCGAACTGCGCCAACAGAAAGAGGGCGACGTCGACATCCGCTGCCCGAACGCCCGGTACTGCCGAGGGCAGCGGATCGAGCGGCTCACCTACGTCGGCGGCCGGAGTGCGCTGGATATCGAGGTGCTCGGCTACGAAGGTGCTGTGGCGCTGGTCGACTCCGAGGTCTACGACAACGAGGGCGACCTGTTCGATCTCGACGCCGAGAAGCTCACGCGGGTGGATCTGTTTCGCACCAAGGCGGGGGAGTTGTCCGCGAACGGGCAGCGGTTGCTGTCCAATTTGGACACCGTGAAGGAGCGTCCACTGTGGAGGATTCTGGTGGCGCTGTCCATTCGGCACGTCGGGCCGACGGCGGCGCGGGCGCTGGCGTTGGAATTCGGCTCGTTGGACGTGATCTTCTCGGCGGATGAGGATCGGTTGGCGCAGGCGGAGGGTGTCGGGCCGACGATCGTGACGGCGGTGCGTGAGTGGTGGGGGGAGGAGTGGCACCGCGAGATCGTGGAGAAGTGGCGTGCGGCTGGGGTTCGTTTGGAGGAGGAGCGGGATACTTCGATTCCGCGTCATTTGGATGGGCTGTCCATTGTGGTGACTGGGACTTTGCCGACGTTCTCTCGTGATGAGGCGAAGGAGGCGATTCTGGCGCGTGGGGGGAAGGCGGCGGGGTCGGTTTCGAAGAAGACCGCGTTTGTGGTGGTGGGGGATTCGCCGGGGTCGAAGTACGAGAAAGCGTTGCAGTTGAAGGTGCCTGTGTTGGACGAGGACGGGTTTCGGGTGCTGTTGGAATCGGGGCCGGACGAGGCGGTCAAGGTGGCTGAGCTGGCGTCGGACGATGAGTGACGTGGTCGTGAGGCTGGCTGCCGAGGAGGAGTTAGCGGCGGTGGGGGAGTTGTCGGTCGCCGCGTTCGAAGCCGATGGGTATTTGGACGGTGGGCGTTCGGATCCGTATGCGGCGGTTTTGGCGGATGCTTCGGCGCGGTGGCGGGAGGCTGATCTGTTGGTGGCGGTGGATGGTGACGGGGTGCTGCTGGGGACTGTCACGTTCGCTATGGCGGGGTCGCGGTATGCGCAGTTGGCTGAGGCGGGGGAGGCGGAGTTTCGGGTTCTGGCTGTGGGGGTGGGGGCGCGCGGGCGGGGCGTGGGGGAGTTGTTGACGCGGGCGGTGATTGGGCGGGCGCGGGAGTTGGGGGCGTCTGGGGTGGTTTTGAGTAGTTTGCCGGAGCAGCGGCGGGCGCATCGGATTTATGAGCGGCTTGGGTTTCGGCGGGTGGCTGATCGGGATTGGTCTCCGCGTGGGGGTGTGGAATTGTTGGCCTTTGTTTTGGGCTTGGGGTGA
The DNA here is from genome assembly GCF_004216555.1 of Herbihabitans rhizosphaerae. Classification (GTDB taxonomy): domain Bacteria; phylum Actinomycetota; class Actinomycetes; order Mycobacteriales; family Pseudonocardiaceae; genus Herbihabitans; species Herbihabitans rhizosphaerae. The sequence continues at coordinate 264,622 of NZ_SGWQ01000004.1, forward strand.
TCTGCGTTCTTGGGGCTTGGGGTGATCGGCGGCGCGGTATTGTGCGGGCCGATTCTCACAAGTCAAGGGCGCCTTCGGCGTCGCTTCGCGACTCGCTTCGCTCGCCCTGGACTTGTGAGCCTCGATCGGCCCTAAAAGGCTGGCGCTACGGGCAGGCTCCGCCTGCCTTTTGCCCGTACCGCGCCGCCTCTGGAACCGGTGATCGACCAGCGGGTTTCACCTGGTCGGGTGACGCTTTCCGGGGTCGCGATCCGATAGACTCGAACACATGTTCGACACGACGATGGCGCGGCTGCTCGACGCGCTCGCTGACACCGAGCGGGTGAAGGCACGTGCCGAGGCGGAGCAGATGCGCATCCTCACCGAGATTCGGCAATTGCGGGGCGGCACCCATCTTGAAGAATTCACCACCGATGAAGTTGCCGCACACATGCGGTGGTCCACCCGCACCGCGCAAAACCGGATCGATGATGCGATGTCGATTGTGACACGCCTGCCCGGGACATTGGCAGCCCTGGAACGCGGTGCCATCGACCGGATCAAAGCCGCCGCCATCAACGATGTGACGGCAAAACTATCTGTCGAGCACGCCGGGGTGGTCGAAACCCAAGTACTGGAGAAAGCACCCGAGGTGGTGGTGTCCACACTGCGAGGCCATCTACGGAAGCACGTGGCCGTGATCGACCCCGACGGGGCACAACGCCGCCACCGCGAACGCGCCCAGGGGCGGAAGGTGTGGGTGGTCGCCGAAGAAGACGGCATGGCCACCATCTCCTGCTACACCACCGCCGCAGCAGCCGAAGCCTGCTACCGCCGAATCATGGAGTTGGCCCGCAACGCCACAACCGAGGGCGACCAGCGCACCGAGCCCCAGCGGCAAGCCGACGTGTTCCAAGACGCCTTGTGCGGCACCGATTTCGAACACGTCCAGGTGGTACTCACCCTGACCGGCTCAACAGACGAGCCATCAGTCGTCGAACTGGACGGCCACGGACCGCTCACCCCAGACGCCGCCACCGACCTACTCACCCACGCCACCGTGATCCACAAAGTCCCGACCACACCCACCAAAAACAACAAACCCTTGAACCGCAAAGCCCGCTGCTACCGGCCACCACCAGACCTGGTCGAACACGTCCGATCACGCGACAAAACCTGCCGCTTCCCCGGATGCCACCGCAAAGCCGAACGCTGCGACCTCGACCACACCACCCCCTTCCACCAACACGGCGACACCGTGCCCGAAAACCTCGGGCCACTCTGCCGGCACCACCACCGACTCAAACAACAACAAGGCTGGACACTCCTCCAACCCAAACCCGGCATGTTCCTGTGGCAAACCCCCACCGGCACCACCATCACCATCGAACCCGACAACCACGCGCCAAATCCTCGGCGGCGACAATGACCACCCATCCAACCCAGCCACCCACGCAACAGGCGTGCCCCGCTTCCCGGTGGCAAGCCGGTCGCCGGAACACCCCCACAACGACCAACCACAACCGGCGACCGGCGCGGCAGCACCCCACCACCCAGAACACGAGACAACGCAGACAAGCCAGCCCTCGTCCAAGCCCAAGCAAGCTCAGTCAGGCAGCACCACAGCGACGATCCCCGCCAGATGCGCCAACCGCGCGACTTCCGCCGCACGGAACATCGGCCCACCCGGCCGCCCCACCAACAGCACCCGATCCGGCTTGCCCAGAGGAGTAGCCGCCAGCTCCGTCCCCAGCTCCTGCCAGGTCTCCGGCACCCACGATTCCTCGCCGTCCAAGATCGTCGCCCGGGACAACGGCATCCACGGCAGCTCGATCGTCGTGATCTCCGGCGCCGCCGTACTGGACGCCAGGCACGTCGTCCCGCTGGAGTCCGTCACCACGATCACCGCCCACCCGGCACGAATGATCTTCGGCACGCCCTCGGCGAAGATCGACATTCCCTCGTTGGGCGCGGCCGCCACCTGCTCCACGAGCTCCAGCTCGCGGTGCGTGTCGAGCACACCCGCGTACGGCCGCACGGCGTCCACCTCGACGCCCTCGATCGATTCCGCCGCCGTGATCAGCGAATCCGGCAGCCGACCGGTCGGCAACTCGACCACCAGGTCGTCGATCGCCAGCCCGGAACCGCGCTCCACCACGTCCACGCTCAGGATGTCCGCCCCGATCGCGCCGAGCGCGGATGCGATCGCGCCCAGGGTGCCTGGGGTGTCCGGGAGCTGCACCCTGATCAGGAAGGACAAAGCCAACGCCTCCAGCGGTTCCTGTCGTTCACGCGCGTTCTCGTTCGCGCCGTCGTGCCGGCGCCGACCGCCGATTGTCCCAGAAGCGCGCCGAGCCCTCCCGTGCAGTCCGCGTTGCGGGACGTCACCGGTCTACACGGTCCGCCACGCCGTGAACAACCCGCTCGGCCAGCGCTCACCCGCCGCCATAGACTCGGCGGGTCCACACAGCAGACACCCTGAGGGGTTCCCGAGTGCCCAACATCTCCCGCGACGAGGTCGCACATCTGGCCAAGTTGGCCAGGCTCGCGGTGACCGACGACGAGCTGGACACGTTCGCCGGCCAACTCGACACGATCCTGTCCTCCGTGGCACGGGTCGGCGAGGTCGCCGCCGACGACATTCCACCGACCTCGCACTCCGTCCCGCTCACCAACGTCTTCCGCGCCGACGAGGTGCGCCAGGGCCTCACCCAGGCCGAGGCGCTCGCCGGCGCGCCGGCCGCCGAGGACGGGCGGTTCCGGGTGCCGCGGATCCTGGGGGAGGAACAGTGACAGACCTGACTCGCCTCACGGCGGCCGAACTCGCGGAGAAGATCCGCACCAAGGAGACCTCCGCCGTCGAGGTGACCCAGTCACACCTCGACCGGATCAACCAGGTCGACAGCGCGGTGCACGCGTTTCTGCACATCGACACCGAGGGCGCGCTCGGCGCCGCCCGCGCGGTCGACGACGGCATCGCCTCCGGGCAGCCGCCCGCGTCCCCGCTCGCCGGGGTTCCGTTGGCGCTCAAGGACGTTCTCACCACCAAGGGCGTGCCGACCACCTGTGGATCGAAGATGCTCGAGGGCTGGGTACCGCCCTACGACGCCACCGTGACGGCCCGGTTGCGCGCGGCCGGCGTGGTCATCCTCGGCAAGACCAACATGGACGAGTTCGCCATGGGCTCCTCCACGGAGAACTCGGCGTACGGCCCGTCCCGCAACCCGTGGGACACCGACCGCATTCCGGGCGGCTCGGGTGGCGGCAGTTCGACCGCGCTCGCCGCGTTCGAAGCGCCACTGGCGATCGGCACCGACACCGGTGGCTCGATCCGCCAGCCGGGCGCGGTCACCGGCACGGTCGGCGTGAAGCCCACCTACGGCGGCGTGTCCCGCTACGGGCTCGTGGCGTTCTCCTCCTCGCTGGACCAGGCCGGACCGTGCGCGCGGACCGTGCTCGACGCGGCGCTGCTGCACGAGGTGATCGGCGGGCACGACCCGCTCGACTCCACCTCGATCGACGCGCCGGTGCCGCCGGTGGTGGCCGCCGCACGTGAGGGTGCCTCCGGTGACCTGACCGGTGTGAAGATCGGCGTGGTGACCGAGTTCTCCGGCGACGGGTATCAGCCAGGCGTGCTGCGCTCCTTCGAGGCGGCCGTCGAGACACTGCGCGGCATGGGCGCTGCGATCGTCGAGGTCTCCTGCCCGAACTTCACCTACGCACTGCCCGCGTACTACCTGATCAACCCGAGTGAGTGCTCCTCCAACCTGGCCCGCTTCGACGCCATGCGCTACGGCCTGCGGGTCGACGACGACGGCACGCGCAGTGCCGAGGAGGTCATGGCCGCCACCCGTGAGGCCGGGTTCGGCGCCGAGGTGAAGCGCCGGATCATGCTCGGCACGTACGCGTTGTCCGCCGGGTACTACGACGCGTTCTACGGCCAGGCGCAGAAGGTCCGCACGCTGATCACGCGGGACTTCGACGCCGCGTTCGGCAAGGTCGACGTGCTGGTGTCGCCGACGACGCCGACCACCGCATTCAAGATCGGCGAGCGGGTGGACGACCCGATGGCGATGTACCTGGCGGATCTGTGCACGATCCCGGCCAACCTGTCCGGCACGCCCGCGCTGAGCGTCCCGAGTGGACTGTCCGATGAGGACGGTCTGCCGGTGGGCCTGCAGGTAATGGCCCCCGCGCTGCAGGATCAGCGCATGTACCGGGTGGCGGCGGCCTTCGAGGCGTCGCAGGACGGTTTGGTGATCGACCGCGTCGGTGAGCTGGAGGTGGCCTGACATGGGGGCTGACAAGTCTGACAAGAAGATGCGTGGCGCGTTCGGCGCCGCGCGGTCGGTCCTGGCGGCGTCGAACGCCGTGGCCGGTATCAAGAAAGCCAAACAGGACAACGACAAGCTGGTCCTGGCCAACGCGGTGGCTAGCGTCGCGGTCGCCATCACCGGTGCGCTGATCGCGGTTCGCACGCTGCGGAAGGGCGGGGACCACAAGTGACCCAGTCAACGTCACTGTCCACAGTAGAACTCATGGCCTACGACGAGGTCCTGTCCCGGTTCGACCCGGTGCTCGGGCTCGAGGTGCACGTCGAGCTGAACACCAACACGAAGATGTTCTGCGGCTGCCGCAACGAGTTCGGCGGCGAGCCCAACACGCAGGTGTGCCCGACGTGTCTCGGCCTTCCGGGGTCGCTGCCGGTGCTCAACGCCGTCGCGGTGGAGTCGGCGATGCGGATCGGCCTCGCGCTGAACTGCGAGATCGCCGAGTGGTGCCGGTTCGCGCGGAAGAACTACTTCTACCCGGACATGCCGAAGAACTTCCAGACCTCGCAGTACGACGAGCCGATCGCGTTCGACGGGTACCTCGACCTGGAGTTGGACGACGGCGAGATCGTGCGGGTCGGCATCGAGCGCGCGCACATGGAGGAGGACACCGGCAAGTCGCTGCACGTGGGCGGCGCGACCGGTCGGATCCACGGCGCCGAGCACTCGCTGCTCGACTACAACCGCGCCGGCGTTCCGCTGATCGAAATCGTCACCAAGACGATCGAGGGCACCGGCGCGCGGGCACCCGAGGTGGCGCGCGCGTACGTGACCGCGTTGCGGGACCTGCTGCGCGCGTTGGGTGTCTCCGACGTCCGGATGGACCAGGGTTCACTGCGGTGTGACGCGAACGTGTCGCTGAAACCGTTGGGGCGCAAGGAGTTCGGTACCCGCACGGAGACCAAGAACGTCAACTCACTGCGCAGCGTCGAGCGTGCGGTGCGCTACGAGATGACTCGTCAGGGCGCCGTACTGGCCGGCGGCGGCGAGATCGTGCAGGAGACCAGGCACTTCCAGGAGGCGGACGGCAGCACGTCGGCCGGGCGGCGCAAGGAGACCTCGGAGGACTACCGGTACTTCCCGGAGCCGGACCTGGTGCCGATCGCGCCGTCCCGCGAGTGGGTCGAGAAGCTGCGCGGCACGCTGCCGGAGATGCCGTGGGAGCGGCGCAAGCGCATCCAGGCCGACTGGAGCCTGTCGGACGCGGAGTTCCGGGATCTGGTGAACGCTGGGGCCGTGGAGCTGGTGGCGTCCACTGTGGACGCTGGCGCGTCGTCGGCCGAGGCACGCTCGTGGTGGGTGTCGTACCTGACCCAGCAGGCCAACAACCGCGAGGTGGAGCTGGCCGAGCTGCCGATCACCCCGGCCCAGGTCGCACGGGTGATCTCCCTTGTGGCGGAAGGAAAGCTGACCAACAAGCTGGCCCGCTCGGTGGTGGACGGCGTGCTGGCCGGCGAGGGTGAGCCGGACGAGGTCGTGGACAAGCGCGGCCTGGCTGTGGTCTCTGATGACGGCGCGCTGACCGCGGCCGTGGACGAGGCGCTCGCGGCCAACCCGGACATCGCCGAGAAGATCCGCGGCGGCAAGGTGGCGGCGGCCGGCAAGATCGTCGGTGACGTCATGAAGGCCACCAAGGGCCAGGCTGACGCCAAGCGCGTACGGGAACTCGTGATCGAACGCTGCACTGTCTGATCGCGAGTCCCACCCCCGGCGTGCGACTCAGCGTCCTGAGGGTGGGACTCGCGTGTCAGGTCAGCGCAGTGCGTAGGCGCGGATGATGGCTTGCTCCACGGTGTTCCCTTCGGCGTCCTTCGTACTCGCCGTCAACGACACAGCCTTCGCGCCGGCGGGGTGGTCGAGCGCCGCGATCCAGCGGTCGCCGTCCTGCCGCAGTTGCACCGGGAGCCAGGTCACGCCGTCGTCGTAGGACACCCGCACACTGGGCGTCTCGACCTTGTTCAGCCCGCCGTTGCGCTGGACGTACACCGGCACCTCGAACTTGCCAATCGGCGCCGTATTGTTCTGGTCCATCGCGGGCGCGAACCGGACTCCCAGCAGCGGCAACGATTTCTCACCGTCCACATGGGACGACCGGAACCGCCAGTCAGCTGTGATCTTGGTCGATAGACCGGCGACCGCCGCGTCCCGAGTCAGCTCGCTGTGCAGCCGATAGGCGCCCTCCTCCGGCTTCACCGTGAACCGGCCGCGGTCCGGCTGGTCCGACTCGCCGATCAGCGTGTCGTTGAGGTAGAGCTGGCTGCGGCCGGTGCCGGCGGACCGTCCGGCCCGGTTCGGATCCTGGTCGGCGGTCAGGCTGAGCGCGGTCCAGATCCTGTCGCTCTCGCGGCCGGCGTACACCACCGGCGAACCCTTGATCGGCGCGAACGACGGCCCGAACACCGCCTGGTTCCACTGCTCCACCGCGGGTCGGCCCGCGCCGAACGCGCGCGGTGAGGCCGTCTGCAGCATCGCCGTCTGCCTCCCGTCGGGCGTGTCGAGCTGGTAGAACAAGCCGGGCATCGGCTGATCGGGCGTGTACAGCTCGTCCAGCGTGAACGGCAGCGGCTTGGTCACCATGCCGTCGCGCATGCCGAACTTGCCGGGTGCCGTCGCGGCGTGCTCCGACCGGACCGGGACCAGATCGCGGTCGGCGAACCGGCGGGTCAGCTCGGTGGGAATGCCCTTGGTGTCGTTGAACCGCACGTTGTACAGGTACGGGCTGTTCGCGAACCCTCCGTTGCCGTCCGGCTCCGCGAGCCGGCCCAACGCGCTGAACTCGAACCGTTGGGGTGCCACGGTTTTCGACGGCCTGATCAGATACTTCTCGAAGTCCTTCATGTGGGTGAACGAGCCGGTGTCGCCCCATGACGTCGTGCGGTCGAGCCCGACCTGGGCATCGCCGAGGCGTGCCGTGGGCCGCTCGACCGCGATGTCGATCTTCTTGCCGTCCCGGGCGTCGAAATGCAACTCGGTGTCGCCGTTCACGGCGATCTCCGGCTCGGCGACGGTGGTGTTGCTGTAGTCCTCAGGGCTCCTGATCGTCGAGACGTACCCGTCCAGCCAGTATTTCCCCTTGGGCAGCCGCGCCACCACGGTGCCGGAATCGTGGTGCGGGAAGTACGCCTTGGGACGCTCGTCGGCCACGAACCGGACGCTGTACTCGGGAGTGGGCTTGCCGTCGTGGTCGAGGACGCTCACCTTCACGTCGTAGCTCTCGACCTCCTTGGTCACCGCGATCGGCGTGCTGATCCGCGCCGCTACGCCGTTCGCGACGATCTGTCCACTGTAGACACCGTCCGGACCGTCCACTGTGGACGTCGTGACGGTGATCGGGGTGCTGCCGCCGGCCGGCACGGTCACCGACTTCGGCACCGTGAACATGCCGGCCGGTGCGGGTTTTCCGTTCGGCCCCTTGGCATCCACGGTCAACTCGACGGTGACCGGCGCGGTGCCGGAGTTGCTGTAGGTCACCGTGCTGGTGATTGGCTTGTCGTCGTGGTGCGGCCACCGCGCGACTCCGGCGGAGACACTGGCGGGGGAGGCGAGCACCTGTGCGTTCACCGCCGCCGCGACGTCCACCCGGCCGGCGCCCTGCTGGAACACCGACAACGCGGGGTTCGGTTTCGCCGACGCCATGAGCGCCGACTTGATCTGGTCGACCTTCCAGTCCGGGTGCTGCGCGGCCACGATCGCCGCCGCGCCCGCCACGTGCGGTGCCGCCATCGACGTGCCGGACAGCTTCAGGTACTTGTCGCCGACCGGGTCACCGATCTCGGCGTCCTTCGCCTTCGCCGCGACGATGTCCACGCCGGGCGCGGTGATGTCCGGCTTGATCGCGTTGTCGCCGATCCGCGGGCCGCGGCTGGAGAAGTCGGCCAACCCGTCCGTGCGATCGATCGCGCCGACGGTGAGCGCGCGATCGGCCACGCCCGGGCTGCCGAGCGACTCCTCGGACGGGCCGGAGTTGCCGGCCGAGACGACGAACAGCGCTCCGGTCTGCTCGGTGATCCGGTTGAGCGCCGTGGACATCGGGTCGGTGCCGTCGCTCGGGAACGAGCTGCCGAGGCTCATGTTGACCACCTTGGCCTTGGCGGCGGCCCACTCCATGCCGGCGATGATCCACGACTCGGCGCCGCTGCCGCCGTCGTTCAACACCTTGCCGACCACCAGGTTCGCGTCCGGTGCGACGCCGACCCGCTTGCCGCCCTCGGCCGCGCCGCTGCCGGTGACGGTCGACGCGACGTGCGTGCCGTGGCCGAACTTGTCGTCGGTGCCGGATTCGCTTCCGGTGAAGTCCTTGGCCTCGGTGACCGCTCCGGCGAGATCCGGATGGGTGGCGTCCAGCCCGGTGTCCAACACCGCGACCGCGGCGCCCTTACCGGTGTGCCCGGCCTTCCACGCCTCCGGCGCGCCGATCTGCGGCACGCTGTGATCGAGGGTGGCCCGCACCGGACCGTCGAGCCAGATCTTGTCGATGCCGGACGCGAGCGTGCCGGACGGCGTGCGCGCGCTGTTCCAGAACGTGGTGTTCCGCTCGGCGAGCACCGCGGACGCGTCGAGGCGGGGGAGATCCACGGTCTGACGGGCGCCCGCCACGGTCGCGCGTGCGGCGCCGGCCTGACGGCTCACGATCAAGGGGAGTTCGCGGCGGGCCGCGTCGTCGTAGCCGGTGTCGGCCAGCCGCGACACGTTGAACAGCCGTCGGTCCAACTTGCCGGTGGTGAGCAGGCGGCGCGCGTCCTCGGGCACGACGTGCACGTCACCGCGCGGATCGGTCTGCCTGGTGAACTGGATCTTCTCGCGCCCCTTGGCCGGGCGGACGGTGGCCGCCTTGCCGGTCAGTAACACCTGGTCGCCGGTCATCAGGGTCACCGACCGTGGCACACCCCCGGCGACGGGCGCCGGTCCCGCTGGTTCCGCCGCCGCGCCGCTCCCGAGGATCGGCACGGTGACGGTCGCGACGACGGCCGCGCACACCGCCCCCGCGAGTAGTGATCGTTTTCGATTGATTGGTCGCACATGGCCTCCCGACCGCGTGTGGACAAGGCTCAACCTATAGACGCCTGCCGAGCCCGTGGCGTTGTGATCATGGAGGCGATGTGAGTCAGGCGACCTCGGCCATCCGGCCGACCCGCACTCGGTCGACCGGCCACACATTCAGGAGAAGTCAGTCGGGGCCTGAGCCGCCGCCGCCCTGGATGACCAGCAGGAACGCGCGGTCGTCACTGGAGACGGGCGTGCCGCCGTCCTTGTTGACCGTGCCCACCATGGCGACCTGATCGGCGATCAGGTCCATGCCGCCGAGCCGGCCGAAGCCCTCCGGCGGTTTCATGCTGATCTCGGGCTTGCCGCGCAGCGTCCCGTCCGCGGCCAGCGGCAGCGTCTGCAGATCGCCCGCGATCGAGGTGGCCACGGCGATCGACGCCGGTGTCGAGGCGCACCCCGCGACACCCGGCCGGTCTGGCCACGTCCACGCCGGGCCGGTCAGTGGCCGGCCGGCCTCGATCCGGTACAGCAGGTCGCGGTCCGCGCCACGGTCGGTGACCCACGTGCGCGCGCCCTCCATCGAGGCGCACACCCCGCCCGGCGCCCGCAGCCCGGACGTGATCACCGGCGAGCTTGGGTTCGGGTTGCCGCGTGCAGGGCGCCCGGCGCCGTCGAGGCGCAACACCTTGCCCGCCAACGAGTTCGGGTCCGCCGCCGCGGCCGGGTTGCCCGCGTCGCCGGTGGCCAGCAGCAGCGCGCCGCGGTGATCCAGCGCCAGCGCGCCCCGGTTGTTCACCGGCCCCTTCGGGATCCCGGTGAGCACCGGCTTGGGCGTGTCCTTCGGCGCGATGCGCACCAGACGGTTGTCGCTCGCCGTGGTGACGTAGGCGAAGATCAACTGGTCCTCGGCGTAGGTCGGGGACAGCGCGAGCCCGGTCAGTCCGCCGTCGCCGGACCGGTCCACTGGGACCGTGGCCACCACCACCGGCGGCACGCCACGCTGGACCCGCAGAATCCGGCCGGTGCGCCGCTCGCCGACCAGGCCCATCGGGTTCGAGCCGTCGCCGGGCAGGGCGGCGATCGCGGACACCGTGTCCAGGCAGGTCGCGATGACCAGCGGGTTGTAGTCGGTGCACCCCTCCGGCGGGCGTGGCGCGGTGGTGCTCGTCGGCCGCTGGCTCCCGCCGGGCTTCTGCTCGCCGGGCAGCTCGGGACGCGGGCCGGCCAGCGGCGTCAGCTTCGGCTGCGAGGTCCACTTGTCGGCGCTCGGCTGCTCGGTGAACTCCGCGCAGCCGGCCAGCGCGACCGCACCGGCGGCCAACATCGCGCAGCCCACAGCCACACTCCGACGAACCGACATGCCAGCCAGGCTAGGTCAGCGCCCGTGAACCTCGGGTGAGTGGCGGGATCAACGCGTCCAGCGGCTCCGGCCGGCGTGCCCGCTCGTCCACCCGGTCCAGCAACAGGTCCAGCTCCTCGACCACCACCTCGGGCGCCTCGAGCGGCAGGAAGTGGCTCGTCGGCACCACCCGCGTGCGCGCGTTCGGCACCCCCTCGGCGGCACGCGCGGCCGAGGACGGGTCGGTGAGCAGGTCGTAGCGACCGGCCAGAACGGTGATCGGGCAGTCGATGCCGGACAGATCGCCGGCCGGCACGTCGCGCAACGCGAGCGCCAGCGTGACGTACCACCGCCAGTCGTGTTTCAGGAACCGGGTGACCGCGGCCGCCACCGCGTCCGGATCGGCTCCGGGCAGCATGAAACCGCTGTGCCGCAACAGGTTCATGGTGATCGCGTTGACCGGAACCCGGTGCAGCACCGCGTCCAGGACCGGCCCGGCGCCGCGCACCGTGTGTGCCGCGCCGACGGCCAGCGCGCGCCGCAGCCCGATCGGCAGGCCGAGCACACCGCCGATCCCGCCGAACAGGTCGCCCGGTGTGCCGGCGGCCAGCAGCAGCCCGGAGACACGGTCGGGGAACCGGCGGGCCAGGCGAGTCGCCACCATCACGCCCATCGACCAGCCGATCACCACGCACCGCCGCACCCCGGCGGCGTCCAGCACGGCCAGCGCGTCGTCGACGTGGTCGTCCAGCCGGATCCGGTCGCGGTCGGCGGGACGATCGGAGGTGAAGGTGCCACGGTGGTACCAGCTGCGGACCCGCACACCGGCGCTCGGCAGCAGCAGCGACGGCCACGCCTCGGGGATCGTGCCGAGACCAGGACAGAGCAGTACCGGCGGCCCCGGAGTCTCGCTGTCCCACGCGACGATCCGGGTGCCGTCGGCGGACGGTAAGCCATGTTCGCGCATCGCGGGGAAAGTACCGTGTCAGGTGTGACGATCACGGTTCTGGTGCCCGATGACCACGGCGTGGCGGCACTCGGCGTGGTGCCCGGGGTGCGCGCCGTCCGCTACGACTCCGAGCGGGAGTTGCCCGACGACGCCGAGGTGCTCGTCCCGCCGTTCCTCGGCTATCCCGACGCGCTGCTTGACAGGGCGGCCGCGCTGCCGAAACTGCGGCTGGTGCACACGCTCACCGCCGGCGCCGAGCGGTGGATCGGCCGAGTGTCGGACGGTGTCGACCTGGCCGTCAGCCGGGGCGCGCACGGCGGCAGCACCTCGGAGTGGGCGATGGCCGTGCTGCTGTCGATCTACCGCGAGCTGCGCGAGTTCGACCACGATCACCGCGCCGGCGTGTGGCGCCACCACCAGACGGACACCTTGCAGGGCAAGCGGATCCTGGTGATCGGCGCCGGCGATCTCGGCCGGCGGATGCGGCGCAAGCTGGAGGCGTTCGACGCCGAGGCGACCCTGGTGGGCAGCACGGCGCGGGACGGCGTACACGGCGTGGACGAGCTGCCGGCACTGCTCGGAGAGCACGACGCCGTGGTGCTGATGGTGCCGCTCACCGACGGGACGCGCGGCATGGTGGACGCCGCGTTCCTGTCCAGCATGCGGGATGGCGCGGTGTTGGTGAACGCGGCACGCGGCCCGGTCGTGCACACCGACGCATTGCTCGCCGAACTCGAGGCCGGACGGCTGCGCGCCGCGCTCGACGTCACCGATCCCGAGCCGCTGCCGGACGGTCATCCGCTGTGGACCGCGCCTGGCCTGCTGCTCACCCCGCACGTCGCGGGCAGCGTGCGTGGTCAGCGGGACCGCGCGTACGGGATCGTGGCGGCGAACCTGCGGCGATTGGTGGCTGGGGAGATCTTGCGAAACCTGGTCACAGGTGACTATTGACCAACCAACCGTTATCGAGTTGTCGCGCACGCACTTGCGCGGTGCAATAGCCTGCTCAGCCGTGAGCAACGAGGATTATCGCCCTGCCTCCTCGGGCGGTTACAGAGATGACGGGCCGTTCCCACGGAGCGGCGAAGACTATTCGGGCTCGCAGCCGACCAGCAGGATCGACCCCAGCGAGTTCGACGACAGCGGCTACTCCAGCGAATCGACCGACCTGTTGACCAGCTCCTCGCCGATCGAGGACGAGGTCGAGCAGGAGCTGGGGAAGCCGCGGTGGCACAGCGGCGCCGATCTGGGCCTGCTCGTGCTGCGGCTGGTCCTTGGTGGCGCCTTCCTGGCCCACGGCCTGCAGAAGGTGTTCGGGCTGTTCCCGATCAGCGGCATCAAGCTCAGCCCCGAGATGATGTCACAGTCGCTGCAGGCGTCCGGGTACAAGCAGCCCGAGCTGCTCGCCTGGGTGCTCAGCCTGACCGAGCTCAGTGCCGGCGCGCTGCTGATACTCGGTTTGCTGACACCGCTGGCGGCGGCCGGAATCGTCGGCGTGATGATCAACGCCATCGCCGACCACTGGAGCCTGGGCTTCTTCGGCCAGATCTCCGCCACGGGCGCGGTCACCGCTGGCTGGGAGCTGAACTTCGTGCTGGCCGGCGCGGCGGTGGCGCTGATGTTCACCGGGCCGGGGCGGATCTCGATCGACCGTCCGCTGCCGTGGTACCGCAAGCCGATTCCGTTCGGCTTCCTGTGCCTGGTGGTCGGCGTCGGCGCGGCACTGCTCGTGCGCTTCGTGATGAAGAGCTGAACTCCACCAGTCCCCGCCCGACAACTGGTTTGCCGTCGTTGCGGACACTCCGACCGGGGGTTTGTGGGTCTTGAAGACCTACAAACCCCCTGGGGCGGCTCAGTCCTGGTAGGCGTTGCGCGCCGCGCCGGTGGCGGCCGAGGTGGTCAGCCGGGCGTAGGCGTGCAGGGCGGCGGACACCGGGCGCTGCCGGTCGACCGGACGCCACGGGCGCTCGCTGGACTCCATCTTGGCTCGCCGTTCGGCCAGAACGTCCTTGTCCACCAACAGTTCCAGCTTCCGCTCGTGCACGTCGATCAGGATCTGGTCACCGTCGTGGACCAGGCCGATCGTGCCGAAGGAGGCCGCCTCCGGCGAGATGTGCCCGATCGACAGGCCGGACGTGCCGCCGGAGAACCGCCCGTCGGTGATCAGCGCGCACTGCTTGCCGAGGCCGGCGCCCTTGAGGAACGCGGTCGGGTGCAGCATCTCCTGCATGCCCGGCCCGCCTGCCGGCCCCTCGTAGCGCACCACGAGCACGTCGCCCGGCTGGATCTCCTTGTTCAGGATGGCCGACACGGCCTGCTCCTGACTCTCCACCACGCGCGCCGGCCCCTGGAAGCGGAACAGCTCCTCCTCGATACCGGCGGACTTGATCACCGCGCCGTCCTCGGCCAGGTTGCCGTGCAGCACGGCCAGCCCGCCGTCGGCGGTGTAGGCGTGCTCGACGTCCCGGATGCAGCCGCCGGCCGCGTCGGTGTCCAGGTCCAGCCAGCGGTTCGACGTGGAGAACGCCTTCGTGGTGCGCACTCCGCCGGGCGCGGCGTGGTACAGCTCCACCGCATCCTCCGACGGCGATCCGCTCCGGATGTCCCACTCGGTCAGCCATTCGGACAGCGTCGGGCTGTGCACCGAGTGCACGTCACGGTTGAGCAGGCCGCCCCGGTCCAGCTCGCCGAGGATCGCGGGGATTCCGCCGGCCCGGTGCACGTCCTCCATGTGGTAGTCCGAGTTCGGCGACACCTTCGACAGGCACGGCACCTTGCGGCTGATCGCGTCGATGTCGGCGAGCGTGAAGTCGATCTCGCCCTCCAGCGCCGCGGCCAGCACGTGCAGCACGGTGTTGGTGGAGCCGCCCATCGCCACGTCGAGCGCCATCGCGTTCTCGAACGCCGTGCGGTTGGCGATCTGGCGGGGGAGGGCCGACTCGTCGTCCTCGGCGTACCACCGGCGGGCCAGCTCCACGACCGTGGTGCCGGCGCGCTCGAACAGCGCACGCCGCGCGGTGTGCGTGGCGAGCGTGGAACCGTTGCCCGGCAAGGAAAGCCCGAGTGCCTCAGTGAGACAGTTCATCGAGTTCGCGGTGAACATCCCGGAGCACGAGCCGCACGTCGGGCAGGCCGAGCGCTCCACCTCGGTCAGCCCCTGATCGTCCACAGTGGACGATGCGGACGCGGAGATCGCGGTGATCAGGTCGGTCGGCGCGTGCGCGACGCCGTCCACCACGACGGCCTTGCCGGCTTCCATCGGCCCGCCGGAGACGAACACGGTCGGGATGTTCAGCCGCATGGCGGCGTTCAGCATGCCCGGGGTGATCTTGTCGCAGTTGGAGATGCACACCAGCGCGTCGGCCGCGTGCCCGTTCACCATGTACTCGACGGTGTCGGAGATGATCTCCCGGGACGGCAGCGAGTACAGCATCCCGCCGTGCCCCATGGCGATCCCGTCGTCCAGCGCCATGGTGTGGAACTCGCGCGGCACACCGCCGGCTTCGCGAATCGCGTCGGCCACCACGTCGCCGAGGTCGCGCAGGTGCACGTGCCCCGGCACGAACTGGGTGTAGGAGTTGGCGATCGCCACGATCGGCTTGCCGAAGTCACTGTCGGTCATGCCGGTGGCCCGCCACAGCGCGCGAGCGCCGGCGGCATTGCGGCCGTGGGTGGTGGTGCGGGAGCGAAGGGGAGGCACAGCTGCTCCAGATGCGAAAGTCTGCGATTGTCCGGCGCCTGGGTGAGGCGCCCCGTACGGGAGCGGTGCCTTCGAGGTTACTCCTCGGCGTCGTCGGCCCGCTCGGGCTCCTCGGTCGGGTCGGGCACCCGGCCGCCGCTGATCAGCGCCAACGCGGGCAGGTGCCGAGGGCGCACCGACGGCAGCCGAATACCGGCGCTGTCCTTGTCGCCGACGACCGCGTCCACTCGCGTGCCCTTGGTGATCCGCAGTCCGACGACCGTGTTCCAGGACAGCGACCGCCGGCCGAACACCGTGCGCACGACCAGCTTGTCCCGGTCGGCGACGGTGCGCGTGCGCACCACCCACCAGCCGGCCGCGAGCGGCACGAGGAAGATCGCCTGCAGTCCCGGCACACCGACGAACGCCACCGGCAGGCAGCCGAGGGCGAGCAGGAACACACCGAGAAGCGCGGTCGGCGGGATACGGAACACCAGTCGTTGCGGGGTCTCGACCTGGTTCGACACGTCGTCTGGCACGGCACGCAATGGTGCCCTTATCGTTGTGGCCGCCGGTCACCGGGTCACCCGAGCGTGTCCAGTATCCGGGATCACTATCCCGCAGAGTTGACTCCACTGCTCCGTCCGCACTAGCGTCGTTCGCGTGCGGCAGCAGACGATTCTCGTACTTCCCCAGCGCGTTCGACGCTGAGGAATTCCGAGCTGCGTCGAACGCGCGACCCTCGTACGGCTTAAGCGGCCGGCGGGGGTTTTTTCGTGTCGAGACCACCGACCTGCGAGGCAGAGCCGAATGACAGGGCCGATGACCAGCGCGACATCGCGATCCGCCCCCGAAGACGGGGCCGGAAAACCCGCGAGCGCGACCCCGTCCCCACCACCGCGACCCAAGCCGGCACCACCGACCGGCGCGCCGGTACGGGTCACCGGCGCGCAGTCGCTCGTCCGCTCGCTCGAGGCGGTCGGCGCCGAGGTCGTGTTCGGCATCCCCGGCGGCACGATCCTCCCGGCCTACGACCCGCTGCTCGACTCGACCAAGGTGCGGCACGTGCTGGTCCGGCACGAGCAGGGCGCCGGCCACGCGGCCACCGGATACGCGCAGGCCACCGGCAAGGTCGGCGTGTGCATGGCCACCTCCGGTCCGGGTGCCACGAACCTGGTCACGCCGCTGGCCGACGCGAACATGGACTCCGTGCCGCTGGTCGCGATCACCGGCCAGCAGTCCCGCGCGCTGATCGGAACCGACGCGTTCCAGGAGGCGGACATCTGCGGCATCACGCTGCCGATCACCAAGCACAACTTCCTGGTCACCGACCCCGTCGACATCCCGCGCACGATCGCCGAGGCGTTCCACATCGCGAGCACGGGCCGCCCCGGGCCGGTGCTCGTGGACATCCCGAAGGACGTGCTGCAGGAGCACACCTCGTTCACCTGGCCGCCGGACATGCGGCTGCCCGGCTACCGGCCGACCACCCGCCCACACGGCAAGCAGGTGCGCGAGGCCGCGCGGCTGATCGCCAAGGCGCGCCGGCCGGTGCTCTACGTCGGCGGCGGCGTGATCAAGGCGCAGGCGTCGGCCGAGCTGCTGGAGCTGGCCGAGCTGACCGGCATTCCGGTGGTCACCACACTGATGGCGCGCGGCGCGTTCCCCGACTCGCACCCGTCACACCTCGGCATGCCGGGCATGCACGGGTCGGTCGCCGCGGTCGCCGCCATGCAGCGCTCCGACCTGCTGATCGCGCTCGGCGCGCGGTTCGACGACCGGGTCACCGGGCAGCTGGCCTCGTTCGCGCCGGACGCGAAGATCGTGCACGCGGACATCGACCCGGCCGAGATCTCCAAGAACCGGCGCGCCGACGTGCCGATCGTGGGCGACTGCAAGGAGATCATCACCGAGCTGGTGGCCGCGATCCGGGCGGACAGCGCCGGCAAGCCGGACCTCATCGCGTGGTGGAAGCAGGCCAACTCGTGGCGGGAGAACTACCAACTCGGCTACGAGTGGCCCGGCGACGGCACGCTGTCCCCGCAGTACGTGATCGAGCGGATCGGCTCGCTGGTCGGGCCGGACGCGATCTACACCGCGGGCGTCGGGCAGCACCAGATGTGGGCCGCGCAGTTCATCAAGTACGAGAGGCCGGCCAGCTGGATCAACTCCGGCGGCCTCGGCACGATGGGCTTCGCCGTGCCGGCGGCGATGGGCGCCAAGTTCGGCGTGCCGGACAAGCAGGTGTGGGCGATCGACGGCGACGGCTGCTTCCAGATGACCAACCAGGAGCTCGCCACCTGCGCGATCGAGGGCGCGCCGATCAAGGTCGCGGTGATCAACAACGGCAACCTGGGCATGGTCCGCCAGTGGCAGAACCTGTTCTACGCCGAGCGCTACTCGCAGACCGACCTCGGCACGCACAAGCACCGGATTCCGGACTTCACCCTGCTCGCCGAGGCGTTGGGGTGCGCGGGACTGCGGTGCGAGTCCAAGGACAGCGTGGACGAGGTGATCAAGCGCGCGATGGAGATCAACGACCGGCCGGTCGTGATCGACTTCGTGGTCGGCAAGGACGCGCAGGTGTGGCCGATGGTCGCGGCCGGCACCGGCAACGACGAGATCATGGCCGCGCGCGGCATCCGCCCGCTGTTCGAGGACGACAGCATCGGTGAAGAGCTGGAGGTCCAGCAGTGACCACGCACACCCTCAGCGTCCTGGTGGAGAACAAGCCCGGTGTGCTCGCGCGCGTCGCCGGCCTGTTCTCCCGGCGCGGCTTCAACATCGAGTCGCTCGCGGTCGGCCCGACCGAGAACCCCGAGGTGTCCCGGATGACGATCGTGGTCGCCGTGGAGGACCTCCCGCTGGAGCAGGTCACCAAGCAGCTCAACAAGCTGGTGAACGTCATCAAGATCGTCGAGCTGGATCCGGCGGTGTCCGTGCAGCGTGAGCTGCTCCTGGTGAAGGTGCGCGCCGACGCCACCGTGCGCAGCCAGGTGCTGGAGACCGTGCAGCTGTTCCGCGCCAAGGTGGTCGACGTGTCGCCGGAGGCGGTCACCATCGAGGCGACCGGCACGGCGGACAAGCTGGAGGCGCTGCTGCGCATGGTGGAGCCGTACGGGGTGCGCGAGATGGTGCAGTCCGGCATGGTGGCCATCGGGCGCGGCCCCCGTTCGATCACGGCCACCTCGGCTCGCTGATTTTTCGTTGCTATTGAAGGGAAGTACACACCACCATGTCGGTCGAGATCTTCTACGACGATGACGCCGATCTGAGCGTGATCCAGGCGCGCAAGGTCGCCGTGATCGGATACGGCAGCCAGGGCCACGCGCACGCGCTGAGCCTGCGCGACTCCGGCGTCGACGTCCGGATCGGGCTGCCGGAGGGCTCCAAGTCCCGCGCCAAGGCCGAGGAGCAGGGGCTGCGCGTGCTCACGCCGGCCGACGCCTCCGCCGAGGCCGACCTGATCATGATCCTCGCGCCGGACACCAAGCAGCGCGCCATCTACACCGACGACATCGCGCCCAACCTCTCCGACGGCGACGCGATCTTCTTCGGGCACGGCTTCAACATCCGCTACGGCCTGATCAAGCCGCCGTCCAATGTGGACGTCGCGATGGTCGCGCCGAAGGGGCCGGGGCACCTGGTGCGCCGCCAGTTCGTGGACGGCAAGGGCGTGCCCTGCCTGATCGCGGTCGAGCAGGACCCGTCCGGGGGTGCCCAGGCGCTGGCGCTGTCCTACGCCAAGGGCATCGGCGGCTCGCGGGCCGGCGTGATCAAGACGACGTTCACCGAGGAGACCGAGACCGACCTGTTCGGTGAGCAGGCGGTGCTCTGCGGCGGCGCGTCGGCGTTGGTGCAGGCTGGTTTCGAGACGCTGACCGAGGCGGGCTACGCGCCGGAGATCGCGTACTTCGAGTGCCTGCACGAGCTGAAGCTGATCGTCGACCTGATGTACGAGGGCGGCATCGCGCGGATGCGCTACTCGGTGTCCGACACCGCCGAGTACGGCGATCTCACCCGTGGCCCGCGCGTGATCAACGCGGCGGTCAAGGAGGAGATGAAGCGCATCCTCGCCGAGGTGCAGGACGGCCGGTTCGCCAAGGAGTGGGTGGCCGAGGACGACGCCGGACGGCCGAACTTCACCCGCCTGGAGCAGGCCGGCGAGGCGCACCCGATCGAGGAGGTCGGCAAGAAGCTGCGCGGCCTGATGTCCTGGGTGGACCGCCCGCTCACCGACACGGCGTGAGTCGCGAGGACGCGCGCGGGCTGACCGTCGCGGTCGGACAGCCCGTGTGCGTCGCCGGCGATGTGGCGGCCAACGCGGCGGCGCACGCGGATCTGGTGCGCCGCGCCGGCGCGCGGGTCGTGGTGTGCCCCGAGTTGTCGCTGACCGGGTACGAGTTGGACGGGCCGACGGTCGCGGTGGCCGATCCCCGGCTCGACGTGCTGGCCGACGCGTGCACCGACACCGGGACGATCGCGCTGGCCGGCGCGCCGGTGTGGGAGAACGGGCGCGAGCACATCGCGATGCTGCGGGTGGACCGTGACGGCGTCGCGGTGGTGTACCTCAAGATGCTGCTCGACCCGGCCGAGGCACGGTTCGCGCCGGGGGAGAAGCCGGCCGTGATCGAGGTGGACGGCTGGCGGTTCGGGCTCGGGATCTGCCGCGACTCCGCGTTCGACGACCACCTGCTGCCCACCGTCGCGCTGGGCATCGACTGCTACGCCGTCGGCGCGGTGTTCGCCGCGTCCTCGGCCGACCGTCGGGACACCCGGATGCACGGAATCTCCGTGCGGCACAACGTGTTCGTCGCGCTGGCGTCGTTCGCCGGGCCGACCGGCGGTGGGTTCGCCGAGACCTCGGGCGGCTCCGGCGTGTGGAGTCCACAAGGGACGGTCGTGGACCAGGCGGGCGCGGAACCGGGCGAGTTCGCGACGGCCACGCTCACCCGTTGAACGCTCATAGCGCCGACGGGCGGGCCCGGATCCAGTCGAGGCGACGCTCTATCACCGTCCCAATCGGAAGATCGCTGATGGCGGTGACCAGGCTCGCGGCGAGTACCGGTGCGTTGTGTGTGGGCCAGCCGCCATCCTCCATGCTGGACCGGATCGCTTCGACGTAGTCGTCGAACGCGAGCGGCACCTCGGCCACCGCGGCCGTGGTCGTCGCCTTGTGCGAGTTCAACCCTGCGAATCCGCGCCCGCATCCACAGCCGCCCTCCGGATCGTCCTTATCGCTGGCACAGGCCGGCAGAGCCTGGACCAGTTCACCGTCCACGCACCAGTGATAGTCGTTGTCCCGCTGACCTTGCGTGCGAGATGTGGCGACGAGAACCTTCATGGCGACCCCTCTCTGTGAGCCGCGTCAGCTTGGCACCGGTGCCTGACGTTTCCCCGCCGTTTGCGGAGCGCTGTCGCCCGATGGTGTGAGGTCAGTCCCGGAGTGCGGCGGCCAGCGCCTCGGCGAACCCGTCCGGGTTGTCGATCATCAGGTTGTGCCCGGCGTCCGCGATCACGTGCACCGGAATGCCGGCGTCGGTGGCGATCCGCTCGGCGTCGTCCTCGTCGTCGCGGCTGAGCGCTCCGACCAGGAACGCTCGGGGAATGTCCAACCCGGCCAGCAACTCGCCGGTGGTCGGCGTGGTCAACTCGATCAGCGCGACCGCACTGCGGTGCAACGCCACCGGGTCGGCCAACCGGAACCGCGCCACGAAGTCCGGCCGGTCGATCAGCATCGCCATCCGCCGGAAACCGTTACTGACAAAGGTTTTCTCGTCCATGGCGGCGATCGAGCGGCTCCCCGGCCCGCCGCCGGGCAGCACGTTCGGCTCGGCCACCACCAGCCGCGCCACCAGGTCGGGCCGCTCGGCGGCGAGCAGGATCGCGATCGCGCCGCCCATGGAGTGGCCGACCAGCTCCACGCCGTCGAGGCCGAGGTGATCGAGTACGGCGGCGACACAGCGCGCCTGCGACTCGAGGCCGTAGTCGAACTTGCCCGGCCGGTCCGACAGCCCGTGCCCGAGCAGGTCCACCAGAATCGACCGTCGCCCGGCCAGCAGCGGGTGCGCCGCGATGTGCGCGAAGTCCGAGCCGCCGGTGCACCCCAGCCCGTGCACGAACACCCGCGCCGGGCCGTCGCCCGCGATGTCGATCCACCGGATTCTCGCGCCGACCTCGGGCAGCTGTAACTCGCGCATGCCGGCAACGTAGCGGACGAAGACCGGCCGAAGCGCCGAAAGCCGTCGAGTGCCTCCGCCCGCGCCGATAGGGTGCGTCGGTGCTCCCACAGCAGAACTTCCAGGTCGACCTGCGGGGAGTGGTCGACCTGCTCAGCCACCACCTGTACTCCAGCCCTCGGGTGTACGTGCGCGAACTGATGCAGAACGCGGTGGACGCGATCACCGCACGCCGGCGGACCGAGCCGCACGCGCCGGCCACGATCGGCATCACGGTCGGCGACGGCCGCGTGGTCGTCGAGGATTCCGGTGTCGGGCTGACCCCGGTTCAGGTGCGCGAGTTCCTGGCCACGATCGGGCGCAGCTCCAAGCGCGACGACCTCGGCTTCGCGCGGCACGAGTTCCTCGGCCAGTTCGGCATCGGGCTGCTGTCGGGATTCCTTGTGGCGGACCAGATCCGGCTCACGACCCGCGCGGCCGGGAGCGACGACGCGGTCGCCTGGGTGGGCAACTCCGACGGCACGTACACGGTGTCACCGGCCGAACGCGACAGTGTCGGGACGACTGTGACGCTGTCCGCGCGCCAGGGCGCCGAGCAGTGGTTCGAGCCGCCGACGGTCGCCGAGCTGGCGGCGCTGTACGGGTCGATGCTGCCGTTCGAGGTCACCGTGAACGGCACGGCGGTCAGCGGCACCGGCCCGCCGTGGCGCCGTGACGAACGCAGGCCGGAGCAGCGCACGGCCGATCTGGTCGGCCACGCGCAGGACGTGTTCGGCATGACGCCGTTCGACGTCGTCGAGCTGGACGTGCCGGAGGCCGGTCTGACCGGCGTCGCGTACGTGCTGCCGTTCGCCGCCAACCCGGCCGCGCGGGCGGGGCACCGCGTGTACCTCAAGCGGATGCTGTTGTCGGAGAACGCCGATGGCCTGCTGCCCGACTGGGGTTTCTTCGTGCGCTGCGTCGTGGACGCGACCGAGCTGCGCCCCACGGCGAGCAGGGAGGCGCTGTACTCCGACGACCTGCTCGAGCACACCCGCGAGGTGCTCGGCGAGCGGCTACGCGGCTGGCTCGTCGGTCTCGCGCGCACCGATCCGCAGCGGCTGGCCAGGTTCCTCGGCATCCACCACCTCGGCGTGAAGGCGCTGGCGCTGCATGACGACGAGATGCTGCGGCTGGTCGAGCAGTGGTGGCCGATGGAGACCAACGTCGGCAAGATGACGCTGGCCGAGTTCGCCGCGACGCACGGCGTGGTCCGCTACACGGTGACGGCAGAGGACTTCCGGCAGCTGGCCGGCGTGGCCGCGGCGCAGAACATCGCGGTGGTCAACGGCGGGTACGCCTACGACAGCGAGATCATCGAGCGGCTGTCCACAATGGACACCGAGGTGAAGGTGGAGCAGCTCGATCCCACCGACCTCGCGACCCGCTTCGAGTCGGTCGCGCCGGCCGAGGAGCTGGAGTTGCGGCCGTTCTTGAACACCGCGCAGCGCGTGCTCGACCAACTCGGCTGCGAGGTCGTGCTGCGCGGCTTCGAGCCGGCCTCGCTGCCCGTGCTGTACCTGATCGACCGGGCGGCGGCGTTCCAAGGCGAGCTGCGCGCCACCCGGGAGAAGGCCGACGCGCTGTGGGCCGGCGTCCTCGGCGCGTTCGACAAGCCCGGCGACGACCGCCCGCAACTCGTGCTCAACCACCGGAATCCGTTGGTGCGCAGGACAAGCCGGCTGACCGATCCCGGTCTGATCACCTCGGCCGTCGAGGCGCTCTACGGCCAGGCGCTGCTACTGGGCTATCACCCGATCCGGCCGGCCGACGCCGCGCTGCTGAACCGCTCGTTCCTCGGCCTGCTGGAGTCGGCCGTACCTGGGGAGGACACTCGTGATCGATGACGTCGCGCTGGAGCAGCGGCTCGGCGAAGCAGGGCGGATGCCGTACGGGCGCGGCCAGATCGCCGCGGTGGAGGCGATCGTCCGTCGCGCCGACGCGGAGGCGAACGCCCCGATCCAGTACGCGGCGCGGATCCTGGCGACCAACGCGTACGTGATGGGCGGCGAGCCGGGCAAGGCGTTCGTGCCCTTCGCCTGGTGCCTCGCGGTGCACGACCGCGGCGAGGCCGACCCGCACTACGACCACGAGCTGATGTGGAGCTTCAAGTGGATCGTCAACGCGCTGGCGAAGTTCCCCGAGGTTCCGCTGGACAAGGCGATGGCCGTGCTCGACGACATGGAGCGCCGGTACCGGCTGGCCGGCTACAGCATGAACGCCGTGCACCAGTACCGGGTGGTCGTGGCGCAGCACGTCGGCGACGAGGACACGGCCGCCGAGCACTACCGGCTGTGGTGCGCGGCGCCGCGTGACGGGATGTCGGACTGCGTCGGGTGCGAGCCGACGTCGAAGGTGAGCTACCTGGCCTGGCGGCGGCGCGACGAGGACGCCGTCGCGCTGGCGGTGCCGGTGCTCGCCGGTGAGATGACGTGTGTCGAGCAGCCGCAGTCGATCCTGACCGACCTGCTGTTGCCCTACGTGCGCACCGGCAGGCTCACCGAGGCCGCGGAGGCGCACCGGAGCGCCTATCGCAGGCTGCGCACCGAGCGGCGGGAGCTGGGCCCGATCGCGTCGCACGTGGAGTTCTGCGCCCGCACCGGCAACACCGCGCGTGCCATCGAACTCGTGCAGCGGCATCTGACAGCGCTCGAGGAGCCGCCGTCGCCGTTGGTCGAGATGGAGTTCGCCGCGTCGGGGGCGCTCGCGCTTCGGCTGGCCGCCGAGGCCGAGCCCGGCATCATGATCCGCCGGGACGGCGCGGACGTCGACGCCACCGAGGTCGCCGCCGAGCTTTCCTTGCGCGCCAAGGAGATCGCCGCACGGTTCGACGAGCGCAACGGCACCTCGCGACAGGGCGACCGGTCGCATCGATCCTCGCCGCGGAGCCGCTGGTCGACCATCTGCCGCTGTCGGCCGCGGCTCGCCGACCCGCGCCCGTGGACGAGCCGGACGAGCCGGCCGAACCGGAGATGCCCGCGCTGCCGGCCTCGCCGGAGGAACTGGCCGACTTTGCCGACCAGCAGGCGCGCCTGCTCAACTTCCCCGCGGCGGAAGCGGCCTGGCGGCGGTTCGACGAACTCTGCCCGGACCCCGAGTCCGAGCTGCTGGGCAGGAGGCTCAACGAGGCCGGCGCGGACGCGGTGGCCGAGAGCGGTCCGGAGGAGGCCGAGCGGATCTGGCGGCGCGCGCTCGAGTTGTTCGCCGAGGCCGGCGACGCGGTGCGCGAGCAGGTGGTGCGGCAGCGGATCGGCACGTTGTGGTGCCTCACCGATCGCGTCGACGACGGGTTGGCCGACGTGACCGCGGCCCACGAGCGCATCGAGGAGATCGGTGACGTCCCCGCGCGGTGCGGCTCGGCCAGGCGGCTCGCGCATGTGCTCTGGCTCATCGGCCGGCACGACGAGGCGCTGGACCTGCTGCGCGCGGCGGAGACGATCGCCGAGGACGATCTCACCCGCGCTCTGCTGACCACGGAGATCGCCGGCTACGCCGCCCAGCTCGGCGACGAACGCCGCGACGAGGTGCGCCAGCGCGCCGACCGGGCGGCGGAGCTGTTCCGCGCCACCGTCCCGCCCACCACCGAGGTCTACCTGGAGACGCTGCTCACCGGGGCGCGGGTCCGGGCGGCGGCCGGCGAGTTCGCCGAAGCGGAGCGGCTGTTCGCCGAGGTGACACGGTCCTCGGTGTGGACAAGGCGGTCCAACGCCTGGCACCTGCGCGGTCTCGTCGCCCTCGACATGGACGAACCGGACGCCGCCGTGCGGGCGTTCACCGCGGCCGTCTCGGTGCGGCTGGCCGCGGGAGAGCCCGGTGCCGCCGCGTTGTCCAACCTCGAGCTTGCCTCGGCCGCGCTGGCCGCCGGGCGTCCAGACCAGGCCGCCGACGCCGCCGAGGACGCGATCCCCGAGCTGGAGCGAATCGAGGACCCGTACCGGCTCAACCGGGCGAAGTTCGTTCTGGCACAAGCGCTTTCCGATCTGAACCAGTCGGCACAGGCGGTCGACCTGCTCGCCGAGGCGGTCGAGTACTACGCCGGCACCGACCAGCACCAGGAGGCCGGTCAGTGCTACGGAATCGCGGCGGACCTGCTCGACCGGCTCGACCGGGACGCCGAAGCCGGTGAGCGCTACGAGTGGGCCGGCGAGTCGTACGCCTTGGCCGGCAACGCCGTCGGCGAGCTGCACAACCGGCGGCGCGCCGCCCTGTCCTGGCACTGGGCCGGCGACCGGGAGCGGTGCGGGCGCACGCTGCTGCGCGCCGAGCGCTGCACCCTCGAACTGGGGGCCGAGGAGCCGCGACTGCTCTGGGAGCGGGCCGTGCTGCGGTACGACTCCGCCAGGATCCTGTCCTCGTGGGAGCAGCGCGACGAGGCGGCCGACCGCGCCGCTACGGCGGCCGAGGCCTTCGCCGCGCTGGACGTGCGGTCCGAGCAGGCCGCCGCGCTGACCCTGCGCGGACGGGTACTCGAGGAGGTCGATCGGAAGGCCGAGGCCGCGGACGCGTTCCGCGCGGCGCTCCGCGTGTTGCCGGACGGGAACGACGAGCAGCGGGCGCACATCCAGGAGATGCTCGACGACATCGGCTGACCAAGGCCGCGTCTGACAAACCCGTGGTCGTGATCGACCGAGATTTGTCAGACACGACCTGGCCGCGAGCACCTCCGGGCACGACGCTACGTTGAGTGTCGACACAGACGCGCGGCGAAGGATTTCGATTCGATGAGTGACGAGGACAAGCCGGCACAGCAGACGAGTGCCCCGATCTACGACGACAAGGCGCACGTACGCGGCAAGCTGGACCTCACCAACGCGGAGTGGCAGACCGCCGCCGACACCGACGCGCCGGACTACGACCCGGACGGCGAGTACGTGCAGATCGCGTTCGTGCCGCACACCGACGACAAGACCTACATCGCGATGCGCAACTCGAAGCACACCGGTCCGGACGACACCGTGCTGGTGTTCACCGAGTCGGAGTGGGACGCGTTCGTCCAAGGCGCGAGGGCCGGCGAGTTCGACGAGCCCTGGTGATCATCGCCGGGGTAATCCCGTTGCGGCCCAACGACGTTCTGGCAGCATGGCGGCATGCGAGTCATCGCGGTCGCCAGTAGTCCGGCGCACACGTTCAGCAAGCCCACCCGCGGCGACATCACGCTGCGGGCGGGTCTCGGCGTGGACGGGGACGTGCACGCGGCGGCGACCATCCGCGCCCGGACCAAGCTGGGCGAGGAGATCGACGAGCCGAACCTGCGCCAGGTGCACCTGCAGGCCCAGGAGCTGCACGAGGAGCTGGCCGGCGCCGGGTACCCGATCGAGCCCGGTCAGCTCGGCGAGAACATCACCACGCGCGGCGTCGATCTGCAGGGGCTGCCGGCGGCCACACGGTTGCGCATCGGCGAGTCCGCGGTGGTCGAGCTGACCGGCCTGCGCACGCCGTGTCACCAGGTCAACAAGTTCCGGGCCGGCCTGATGAAGCAGATGGTCGGCCTGGACGCCGACGGCAACGTGGTGCGCAAGGCCGGCGTGCTCGGTGTCGTGGTCACCGGGGGAGTCGTGCGCCCTGGTGACCCGATCGAGGTCGAGCTGCCCGACGGGCCACACTCGCCGCAGGAACCCATCTGAGCCCGTCCACCACGATGTGAGACGACTCGTCCCACGTCGTAGTATTTGAGGCGATCTGGTTACAGCGCGGTAGCCGTGTCGCCATCGGTTGCTAACCCAGCCCATTCCTACCCAGTGGAGCACAGCCGTGACCAACCCCAGCCGCCCTGTCGTCCTGATCGCCGAAAAGCTCGCCCCGTCCGTGCTGGAGGTGTTCGGCGACGAGGTCGAGGTGCGGCACGTCGACGGGACCGACCGGCCGGCGCTGCTGTCCGCGGTGGCCGACGCGGACGCGCTGCTGGTGCGGTCGGCGACCAAGGTGGACGCGGAAGTCCTTGCCGCGTCGGGGAAGCTGAAGGTCGTCGCGCGTGCCGGCGTCGGCCTGGACAACGTCGAGGTGCCCGCCGCCACCGAGCGTGGCGTGCTCGTGGTGAACGCCCCGACCTCCAACATCGTCTCGGCCGCCGAGCACGCCGTCGCGCTGCTGCTCGCGGTCGCCCGCCGGGTGCCGGCCGCCGACGCGAGCCTGCGCGGCGGGGAGTGGAAGCGCAGCTCGTACGCCGGCGTCGAGCTGCAGGGCAAGACCGTCGGCGTGGTCGGGCTCGGCAAGATCGGCCAGCTGTTCGCGCAGCGCCTCGCCGCGTTCGCCACCACGCTGATCGCCTACGACCCGTACGTGTCGGCCGCCCGTGCCGCGCAGCTCGGCATCGAGCTGGTGTCGCTGGACGACCTGCTGGCCCGCGCGGACGTGATCTCCGTGCACCTGCCGAAGACCCCGGAGACCAAGGGCCTGATCGGCGCCGATCAGCTCGCCAAGACCAAGAAGGGCGTGCTGATCGTGAACGCCGCCCGCGGTGGCCTCGTGGACGAGGAGGCGCTCGCCGAGGCCGTCCGAAGCGGCCAGGTCGGCGGCGCGGGTGTGGACGTGTACGCCACCGAGCCGACCACCTCCAGCCCGCTGTTCGAGGTGCCCGGCATCGTGGTCACCCCGCACCTCGGCGCGTCCACCGCCGAGGCACAGGACCGCGCCGGCACCGACGTCGCGCGCTCGGTGCTGCTGGCGCTGCGCGGCGAGTTCGTGCCCGACGCGGTGAACGTGGCCAGCGGGGGAGTGGTCGGCGAGGAGGTGCGCCCGTACCTGCCGCTGGCCAAGAAGCTGGGCCAGGTGCTCGCCGCGTTCAGCGGTGGCAAGGCGCCGTCCACGCTCACCGTCGAGGTGCGCGGCGAGCTGTCCACCGAGGACGTCTCGGTGCTGCCGCTGGCCGCCATGCGCGGCGCGTTCTCGGGTGTCGTGGAGGATCAGGTCACCTTCGTCAACGCGCCGCGGCTGGCCGAGGAGCTGGGTGTCACCGTCGAGACGATCACCGCGCCGGAGAGCGCGGCACACCGCAGTCTGGTCACGCTGCGTGCGGTCTACGGCGACGGCGCCACGGTCCGGGTGTCCGGCACGCTCAGCGGCCTCGCGCAGGTGGAGAAGCTCGTCGAGGTGAACGGGCGGCACTTCGACCTGCGCGCCGAGGGCCACCTGCTGCTGCTGGAGTACCCGGAGCGGCCGGGCGTGATGGGCACCGTCGGCACCCTGCTCGGCGAGGCCGGCATCAACATCGAGGCGGCCCAGATCTCGCAGACCACGACCGGTACCGACGCGGTCATGCTGCTGCGCGTGGACCGTCCGGTGGACCGCTCGGTGCTCGACTCGATCGGTCACACCGTGAAGGCCGCGTTGGTGCGGGCGGTCAGTTTCGACTGACTGGCCTACACGATCACGCGTCACTATTCACCCAGGTGAACCACCCGGTGGAGTGGCGCGATACGTAATGTGTCCAAGATCCAGGTAGCCTTCTGGCGACCTGCAGCCGACACGGTGTCCCGCCGTGTCGGCACAGTACGACCTGGAGGTATGCATGCGGCTCGCGGTGATCCCTGGTGACGGGATCGGGCCGGAGGTAATCGCCGAAGCCCTCAAGGTGCTCGGCGAGGTCGTTCCCGGTGCCGAGGTCACCCGGTACGACCTCGGCGCCACCCGGTGGCACGCCACCGGCGAGCTGCTTCCCGAGTCGGTGCTCAGCGAGCTGCGCGAGCACGACGCGATCCTGCTCGGCGCGGTCGGTGACCCGTCGGTGCCGAGCGGAATCCTCGAGCGCGGCCTGCTGCTGCGGCTTCGGTTCGAGCTGGACCACCACGTGAACCTGCGCCCGGCGCGGCTCTACCCGGGCGTGAAGAGCCCGCTGGTCGACCCCGGCGAGATCGACATGATCGTGGTGCGCGAGGGCACCGAGGGCCTGTACGCGGGCAACGGCGGCCTGCTGCGCAAGGACACCCCGCACGAGATCGCCACCGAGGTCAGCGTGAACACCTCGTTCGGCGTGGACCGGGTGGTGCGCGACGCGTTCGCCCGCTCGGCGGCGCGCCCGCGCAAGCACCTCACGCTGGTGCACAAGACCAACGTGCTCACCCACGCCGGCTCGCTGTGGTCGCGCGTGGTTGAGGAGGTGTCGCTGCAGTACCCGGACGTGACGGTGGCCTACCAGCACGTGGACGCCACCACGATCCACATGGTGAACGATCCCAGCCGGTTCGACGTGCTCGTCACCGACAACCTGTTCGGCGACATCCTGACCGACCTGGCCGCGGCGGTCACCGGCGGCATCGGGCTCGCGGCGAGCGGGAACATGGACATCACCCGGCGCAACCCGAGCATGTTCGAGCCGGTGCACGGCAGCGCGCCGGACATCGCCGGGCAGGGTGTGGCCGACCCGACGGCCGCCGTGCTGTCGGTGGCCCTGCTGCTGGACCACCTCGGCGACCACGAGGCCGCCAAGCGCATCGAGGCGTCGGTGGCCTTCGACCTCGCCACGCGGGACCACTCGCAGCCGGGTGGCACGTTCGCCATCGGTGACCGTCTCGCCGCCCTGGTCTCCTCCAACGCCCGCGACCGCGCCTGATTCGCGAGTCCCGCGCTGTGCACCGGTGAGTCCCGCGCTCTGCATCAGCCTGAGCGCGGGACTCACCGTGTCCGGGCGCGGAACTCGGGCGTTAACGCCCAGAATGTGGGAGATCGGGTCCGAGAATTGGTACTCGGATGGCGGGTGTGGCACCATCCAGTCGTGGCCGTTCACGCCGTGATCATTATTGACGAGCGCGCCGGGTAGCTGAAGCTTCGCACCCAGGCGCGCTGACCTCTCGCATCCGCGAGGGGTCTTTTTCTTTTCCCGCAACGGATCCAGGAGTCCACCGTGAGCCGCACGACCCCCGCAGAGACGCCACTCGGCGACGCCTTCCACCTGTACGACACCACCCTGCGGGACGGTGCGCAGGGCGAGGGCATCTCCTACTCCGCGGCCGACAAGCTCGCCGTCGCGCGGCTGCTCGACGAACTGGGCGTGGGGTTCATCGAGGGCGGCTGGCCCGGCGCGCTGCCCAAGGACACCGAGTTCTTCGCCCGTGCCGCGCACGAGCTGGACCTGCGGCACGCCGTCCTGGTCGCGTTCGGCGCCACCCGCCGCCCGGACACCAAGGCCGCCGACGACCCGCAGGTACGCGCGCTGCTCGACTCGGGAGCGCCGGCCGTCACCCTGGTCGCCAAGTCCGACCGCCGGCACATCGAGCGCGCGCTGCGCACCGACGTGGACGAGGCGTGCGCGATGGTGTCGGACACCGTGGCGCTGCTGGTCGCCGAGGGCCGGCGGGTGTTCCTCGACGCCGAGCACTTCTTCGACGGATACGCCTACGACTCCGACACCTCGCTGCGGGTACTCACCGCCGCGATGGAGGCCGGCGCGGACGTCGCCGTGCTGTGCGACACCAACGGCGGGCAGCTCCCGCTCGGGCTCGCCGACACCGTCCGCGACGTGATCGACAAGACCGGGTTCCGGGTCGGAATCCATTGCCAGGACGACACATCATGCGCGGTCGCCAACTCAGTGGCCGCCGTGCAGGCCGGCGCGACGCACGTGCAGTGCACCGCGAACGGCTACGGCGAGCGGGCCGGCAACGCCGACCTGTTCGCCACGATCGGGAATCTCGTCACCAAGCTCGACATGCCGGTGATCCCGCAGGAGCGCATGACCGAGCTGGCCCGCGTGTCACACGCGCTGGCCGAGATCGCCAACATCGCACCCGACACCCACCAGGCCTATGTCGGGTCCTCGGCCTTCGCCCACAAGGCAGGCCTGCACGCGAGCGCGATCAAGGTGGATCCGTTGCTGTACAACCACATCGACCCCTCGGTCGTCGGCAACGACCAGCGTGTGCTGGTCACCGAGATGGCCGGCAGGGCCAGCCTGGAGCTCAAGGGACGCGAGCTCGGGGTCGACCTTGCCGGCCAACCCGAAGTGCTCACCAACGTCGTCGGCAAGGTCAAGGACCTGGAGGCGCGCGGCTGGTCGTTCGAGGCCGCCGACGCGTCGCTGGAGCTGCTGCTGCGCGACGAGCTCTCACAGTCCACTGTGGACCACACGCCGTTCCGGCTGGAGTCCTACCGGGTGATCCTCGACCACCGGCTGGACGGCGAGATCGTGTCCGAGGCGACCGTGAAGGTGCAGGTCGCCGAGGAACGGGTGATCGCGACCGCGGAGGGCAACGGGCCGGTGCACGCGCTGGACGCCGCGCTGCGCAAGGCTTTGCGGCCGCATCTGTCCTGGTTGGACAGTGTCGAGCTGGTCGACTACAAGGTGCGCATCCTGACCCCCGGCGCGCGGCACCCGGTGAACGGCTCGGACTCGCAGCACGGCACGGACGCGGTGACCCGCGTGCTGGTCGTGTCGGCCGACGGCGGGCAGGAGTGGACCACGGTCGGCGTGCACGGCAACATCGTGGAGGCGAGCTGGCTGGCGCTGTGCGATGCCTTGGCACACAAGGCAATGCGGCTCACTCAACCGGTCGGCTGACTCGTTCTGCCGGCGACCGCCGTGGCGGGTAACGTCACGTGTGGATCATCGTCGACGCGAAGGACACAGCCGTGAAGGCCTTCCTGATGACCGCGAGTGTGGCCGCCGTCGCGGCGCTGATCGCCGGATGCGGTGACGAACCCGCCGCCCAGCCTCCGGCGTCCCAGCCGCCGTCGGCGACGCCCAGCGCCACGCCGCCGACGACCAGCGCGCCGCCACCCGGCGTGTGGCGCGACGACGTCGCTCCCGCGCCCCGTGCCGGCAAGGTCAGCGGGGGACCGTGCCGCCTGCCGGCAACGTTCGACATCGCGCCGGGGTGGACGGTCAGCGCGCCGGCCGAGCAGCCGAGGGGCGCGCTCAACGCCCGCTGCGTGGTCAAGGCGGCCGACGGCTCCGCGGTGATCAAGATGTGGGTGGCCGACACGCCGGGCGCCAACCCGCGTGAGGCGATCGTCGGGTTCGTCGGCGGTGAGACCATCACCGACAAGCCCGAGTACCGGGACACGAACATCGGCCGGATCACCGGCACCGAGGTGACCCTCGCCGGGGTCGAACGGTCGCGGGTGCGTGCGTTCACCGTCACCACGCCGCGCCAGGTGATCACGGTGAGCGTCAACGCGACCGGCAAGGGCGGCGGCGAGCCGGGACTGCCGGCGTACCTGTTGGCCAAGCAGACCTTCGTACTGACCGAGCGCTGAAGAACTCGCGAGTTCACCCGTTGAGGTCACGTGCGCGGCGCGAAGGCGTACTACCGTCGGGTTGTTCCACGCGAATGGAGGACAAGGGTGGCCGAGCACGACGAGCACGTCGAGCCTGAGGACGAGTTCGAGGACGAGTTCGAGGACGATGTCGTCGACGAGGAGGACTTCGGCGCGCTGGAGGACGGGGAGGACAACCCGCTCGGCATTCCGGACGAGGAGACCCTCGAGGACCTGTTGCGCCTGCTGTCCACCAGGGACGCTCCGCGCGTGTTCGCGCTGTGCGAGGTGGCGCCCGGATGGCGTCAGGCCGGCATTTACGCGTGGGGCATGTCCTTCCCCGACCGTGCGCTGCTGTGGGGTACCTCGGAGCGGTTCACCGGCAGCTTCAACTCCGCCGAGAGCGCGCTGGCCCGGCTCGGTTACGGGCGCGACCTGCGGCTGATCTGGCCGGACTTCGTGCCACTGCGGGAAACTCTGGCGAGCTAGCCCGTCTCAGCGATCTCGCGCAGCCGGCCGGTGATCCACTCGGTCATCGGCCGGGGCGCCTCGTCACGCGCCGCGACGAATCCGGGTGCGTGCACGTCGTCCCCGCCGATCGGGACGAACACGCCGCCGACCGACCGCACGAGCGCCGCGCCCGCCGCCACGTCCCACGGGTAGATGCCCAGGTTGCACGCGATGTCCGCGCGGCCGGCCGCCACCCAGGCCAGTGACAGCGCGGTCGAGTACACCCGGCGCACCTCGGCGCGGGCCAGCAGTTCGCCGAGGAACTCGATTTCACCGGACCGGGTGCTGTTCGGCAGCGGAACGTCGGTGAGTACGAGCGGACGCGCACCCTCACCCGGCACCGGCCGCAGCCCGGCGGAGCGCACCCGCAGCGGCACGTCCGGTCCGCCGGTGAAGCACTCGTCGCGGAACAGGTCGAGCACGCATCCCGCGACGATCTCGCCGTCCACCGCGGCGCCGATCGAGATCGCCGCGATCGGCAGCCCGCGCAGGAAGTTGCTGGTGCCGTCGATCGGATCGACGTACCAGGTGACCGAGGTGCCGGCGGTCGGCGCCAGCTCCTCGCCGACGATCGCCGAGCCGGGAACGGCGGCGCGCAGTTCCTCGCGCAACAGCCGTTCGACCGCCAGGTCCACCGCTGTGACCTGGTCGGTCTCACTTTTAGACCAGACCGCCGGCCGCTCCTCGCCGCGCTGCCGGACGAGGTCGGCCGCCTGTTTCACACACCGCTCGGCGACCGCGATCAACTCGAGAGCCCCAGACACGTCGCCACGGTACCGGTGCGTAGGGTCGAAGCCATGCGAGTCGCGCGTATCGCCCACCCTGAGGGAGTCGCCTTCGTCACCGTCGAGGGGGAGGGAGAGGACCTCACGAAGCTGACCGCCGTGGAGGTCGCCGACCACCCGTTCGGCGGCACTCCGTCGACCGGCCGGCGCTGGCCGATGGCCGACGTGCGGCTGCTGGCGCCGATCCTGCCGAGCAAGGTCGTGTGCGTCGGCAAGAACTACGCCGAGCACGCGCGCGAGATGGGCGGCGAGGCGCCCGCCTCCCCGGTGATCTTCATGAAGCCGTCGACCACCGTGATCGGTCCGGACGCGGCGATCAAGCTGCCAGCCGACTCCACGCGGGTCGACTTCGAGGGCGAGCTGGCCGCGGTGATCGGCAAGCCGTGCAAGGACGTCCCCGCCGAGCGCGCGTCCGACGTCGTGCTCGGCTACACGATCGCCAACGACGTGACCGCGCGTGACCAGCAGCAGGCCGACGGCCAGTGGACGCGGGCCAAGAGCCACGACACGTTCTGCCCGCTGGGTCCGTGGATCGAGACCGACGTGAAGCCGGACGACGACCTGGAGATCCGCACCGAGCTGGACGGCGAGGTTCGCCAGCAGTCCGACACCGGCCTGCTGCTGCACGACATCGGCGAACTGGTGGAGTGGATCTCGCGGGTGATGACGCTGCTGCCCGGCGATGTGATCCTCACCGGCACGCCCGCCGGCGTCGGCCCGATGACCGCCGGGCAGACCGTGTCGGTCAGCATCGCCGGTATCGGCACTCTGACCAACTCGGTCGCCAACCGCTAGGCCCGACTACCGGCCTTCGCGTCCGGGCGCCGCGCGAACTCCGGCGCGTGTTCCGGCCGCAGCCCGATGCCGACCATGTACGCCGGGACGGCCCGCATGAACGGCAGCCGGCGCATCACGGTGATCAGCGCCTTGGGGAACGACTTTCGCTCGCCGGTGATCAGCGGGCCGACCACGTTCTCCTGCAGGGTCCGCTGCAGCCTCTGTGTCGCGGCCGTCGCCAGCCACCGGCGGCGGCGCACCGCGGCCAGGTGCGACGTCCGAACGTCCTTGCGCCGCAACGGTTCCGCGAGCAGGCGGGCGGCGGCGACGGCGTCCTGCACGGCCACGTTCACGCCGACTCCGCCGAGCGGTGACATCGCGTGCGCGGCGTCGCCGATCAGCAGCAGGCCGTCGCTGTGCCAGCGGTGCAGCCGGTTCAGCTTGACGTCGAGCATCTTCACCTCGTCCATGCTCTCGATCGCGTCCACCCGGTCGGCCACCTCCGGCGCCATCGCGGCCACCCGCTCCCGGAAGCGCTCGATGCCCTCGGCGCGCACCTGGGCGTCGGTGCCCTTCTTGATGAAGTACGCGTTCTGGAAGTAGTCGCCCCGGTTGATCATGACCATGAAGTTGCTGCCGTCGATCTTGCCGGTGATGCCGCTGACGTCGCCGCCCTTCTCGTCGCGCGGCACGCGGAACCACAGCACGTCGAACGGGACGCCGAACTCCTTGGGGCGCAACGACATGGTGTCGCGCAGGAGTGAGTGCCGCCCGTCGCAGGCGACGGTCAGATCGGCGTGCAGCTCGCCCTCGACGCCGTCACGAGTGCGGTACTGGACGCCGGTCACTCGCTCGCCGTCCCGCAGCAGGCCGGTGACCTCGGTGTTCATCCGCAGGGTGAAGGTCGGCTCCTCGGCACCGGCGTCGGCCAGCAGGTCGAGGAAATCCCACTGCGGCACCATCGCGATGTAGTTGTACGGCGCGCGCAGCCGGCGCAGCTCGCCGAAGGTCACGATGCCGTCGCCGTCGGGGCTCGGAAAGCCGATGGTCTCCAGCTTGCTCTGCGGGATCTCGCGGAACCGGCTGCCGAGCCCCAGCTCGTCGAGTAGCCGCACCGTCGAGGCGTGCACCGTGTCGCCGCGGAAGTCCCGCAGGAAGTCGCCGTGCTTCTCCAGCACGGTCACCTCGACGCCGGCCCGTGCCAGCAGCAGCCCCAACACCATGCCGGCGGGGCCGCCCCCCACCACCGCGCAGGTCGTGCGCTCCGTCATGATCGCCTCCCAGTTCGTTTTCAACAGTTGTTGAATAACCTCAGGATGCACCCCGCCGCCGCACGCGTCAACACGGTTAGGCTGATCGGGTCATGACTACGAACACAGCCGCCGTCCGCGTCCGCTTCTGCCCCTCGCCGACGGGTACCCCACACGTGGGTCTCATTCGCACCGTTCTCTTCAACTGGGCGTTCGCCCGGCACCACAAGGGAAAGCTGGTGTTCCGCATCGAGGACACCGACGCCGCCCGCGACTCCGAGGAGAGCTACGACGCACTCCTCGACGCGCTGCGCTGGC
Organism: Herbihabitans rhizosphaerae; assembly: GCF_004216555.1. Classification (GTDB taxonomy): domain Bacteria; phylum Actinomycetota; class Actinomycetes; order Mycobacteriales; family Pseudonocardiaceae; genus Herbihabitans; species Herbihabitans rhizosphaerae. The sequence continues at coordinate 300,933 of NZ_SGWQ01000004.1, forward strand.
TTCGCCTCGACTGGGACGAGGGGCCCGAGGTCGGCGGACCGGACGAGCCGTACCGGCAGAGCCGGCGCGGCGAGATCTACGCCGATATCGCGCAGCGGCTCCTGGCGGCGGGGGAGTTGTACGAGTCCTTCTCCACGCCGGAGGAGGTCGAGCGGCGCCGCCGCGACGCGGGCCAGGATCCGAAACTCGGGTACGACAACGCCGACCGCGAGTTGACCGAGGCGCGGCGGGCGGAACTGCGCGCCGAGGGGCGCGAGCCGGTGCTGCGGCTGCGCATGCCTGCCGAGGACATCACGTTCACCGACCTCATCCGGGGTGAGATCACGTTCAAGGTCGGCAGCGTGCCGGACCCGGTGCTGATGCGTGCGAACGGCGCGCCGCTGTACACACTGACCAACCCGGTCGACGACGCGCTGATGCGGATCACGCACGTGCTGCGCGGCGAGGACCTGCTCCCGTCCACCCCTCGGCAGATCGCGCTGTACGGCGCGCTGCGGCGAATCGGCGTCACCGATTTCACGCCGGAGTTCGGGCACCTGCCGCTCGTGCGCGGCGAGGGAAACAAGAAGCTGTCCAAGCGCGATCCCGAGTCGAATCTTTTCCTGTATCGGGAGCGCGGATTCCTGCCGGAGGGAATTCTCAACTATCTTGCGCTGCTCGGCTGGGCGATCGCGGACGACCGTGACGTGTTCACGATGGCCGAGATGATCGAGGCGTTCGACATTTCCAAGGTGAGTTCGAACCCCGCGCGGTTCGATCTGAAAAAGGCCGAGGCGCTGAACGCGGAACACCTGCGCGCGCTCGCGCCCGAGGATTTCGTGACCGCCGTGCTGCCCTATCTCGCGGCGGACGGCGTGCTGCCGGCGTCGCCGAGCGAGGAGCAGTTGACCGCGTTGCGCGCGATCGCGCCGCTGGTGCAGGAGCGGTTGGTCGTGTTGTCCGAGGCGAGCAACATGGTGCGATTCCTGTTCGTGGACGACGCGGAATTCGCGCCGGACCCGGAGTCCGCGGCCAAGGTGCTCAAGGCGGACGCCGAGCCGGTGCTCGCGGCATCCGTGGACGCGCTCGGCGCGCTGACCGAGTGGTCGACGCCGGCGATCGAGCAGGCGCTCAAAGAGGCACTCGTGGACGGGCTGGGTCTCAAGCCGCGCAAGGCTTTCGCGCCCGTTCGCGTGGCGGCCACCGGTCGCACGGTGTCACCGCCGCTGTACGAGTCACTGGAACTGCTCGGCCGCGAGCGGTCGATCGGCCGGCTGACGCGCGCGCTCGACTCGGTGCGCATTGCGTCGAACGGGTGACACTCGGAGTCACTTGGTAACGCCTGTCGATCGCATGGCGATAAAGTCTGTTTGGGCTATTTCGGAATTGCGGCCAGCTTAACCGAAACAGTCGGCCCAACATCACCTCGTCGGACGAATCGAAGAGGACTTTAGTCACCTAGCCTCGCGGGATGACTTCTCCGCTTGCCGCAGTCACCACCGGTCGTGCAACGCTGAGAGCCAACGAGCTGGGGGGTTTTCAGGACACTTCGCCCTTGATTCGCGCGGTGTGCCTGGACATCGACGACACGCTCGTCGACTTCGCCACCTCCGCGAGATCCGCCGTGGCCGCGATGATCGGCAGAGACGACATGTGGCCCGCGTGGGAGCGGGTCACCGAGGAGCATGTGGCGCGGGCGATCGCCGGCGAGATCGACTACGACACGATGCGCAGAGCGCGCACGAAAGCGTTCCTCGCCGATTGTGGCGCACTGCTGGACGACGACCTCATCGTGCGGATGGAGGATCGCAGGCTCGCATTCCTGAACCAGACATGGAGAACGTTCGACGACGCGGTCCCGTGTTTGGAATGGCTTCGGTCCGCCGGCTTTCTGATCGGCGCGATCACGAATTCGACGGGCGCGCATCAGCGGGACAAACTCGCGCGGCTCGGAATCGCCGAATACTTCGACACGGTGGTGATCGCGGGCGAGATCGGCTGCGGTAAACCCGATCCGGTGATTTTCGCCACTGCGGCGAAACAGCTCGACGTGCCGCCGGAGCAGATCGTGCACGTCGGTGACCGGCTGGACCTCGACGCCGTGGGCGCGCGGGATGCCGGCATGCACGGGATCTGGCTGGACCGGGCCGCGGGCGCCGAGCCGGGGGAGCGGGCGGTGCACGTGATCACATCGCTCGAAGCGCTGCCGAAGCTGCTGGTCAGCGAGTTCCGCACGCCGCCGACCGTGGTGCCGAGTCAACAGCGCTGTCGATGATCGCGGGGCCGATTTCTCCTGGTCTCAACCCGTGGTCTAGTATCTCTTTCCGGCAGCACGGAACGTGACGGGCGACCGATCACGGAGCGTTGAAGCCCTTGGGGTATGGTGTAATCGGCAGCACGACTGATTCTGGTTCAGTTAGTCTAGGTTCGAGTCCTGGTACCCCAGCGGAGCGGATACTGTAAGGTTCCACTCTGTTCGAGGCCCCGTCGTCTAGCGGCCTAGGACGCCGCCCTCTCAAGGCGGTAGCGCGGGTTCGAATCCCGTCGGGGCTACAGATCGGGAGATCCCTGTCTGCGGAGAACGCAGACGGGGATCTTTCGCATTTATGTCTGGGGCCGAGCCCCAGACCCCACGGTGCGTGTTCTTGCGTGCCAGCGTTGGTTGCTTTGGGGGCGAGATCAACACTGGTGGGTCACCCTGTTTCGCGCGTCCCGCGGGTTTGCGGCCGGCTCCGCCAGCGGCAGGTTGGGCCGGGATCCCTCAGCGGAACAGTGGGAAGGTCGGTTCGAGGAGCCAGGCGCCGCCGACCAGGACGCAGCCGAGCGCCAGGACGGTGAGCAGGAGTATCCAGAGCGCGGCGGGGACGCTGGTCAGTCGGGCGAGTTGGTCGACGTCGGAGTCACGTGCCCGGCCGCGGTGTCGCTTGCGCCCCAGTTCGAAGATCGGCCGTACCGATCCGAGCAACAGCAGCCAGGTGATGGCGTACACGAAGGCCGCGACCACGTCCGGCGTGCCGAGGAAGGCCACGCCCGCGAGGACGGCGGCCACCAGCAGGACCGTGATCACCCCGTAGACGTTGCGCGCCATGACCAGCACGCCGATCACGCCGACCGCGGACACCAGGAGCACCGTCGCGGGCTGGTCGATCGCGATCAGGCCGGCGAAGGCGAGTCCGAGCAGCGCGGGTGCCGGGTATCCCGCGAGCGCGGTGAACGCCGCACCCGGGCCGTCGGGCCTGCCGCGGGAGAACGTCACACCCGAGGTGTCGGAATGCAGCCGGATGCCCAGCAGCCGGCGTCCGACCAGGACCGCGGCCAGCGCGTGCCCGGCCTCGTGCACCAGGGTCAGCACGTGCCGCGCGACTCGCCATGGTTGGCCCGACAGCACGATCACCAGCGCCAGCACACCGGCCGCCAGCGGTACGACCGCGTGCGGCTCCGGCAGCGCCGCGAACGGCCGCTCCCACCACTCGATCTTCGCCAAGCTCACGCCTACAGGTCATCACATCGGTGGACCGACGTCGCAGGGTGCTGTCGCGGTTGCTCAGAAGGCGCTGTTCGGCGTATTGGCTGAAACACTCCGTGAATGGTCGCTCGACCGGGTCGGATAACGCCGCGGCATGGAGACCTGGCAGTACCGCGACGGTCGTCGCGGCGGCGATTGTTCCGAGGGAATGTGAGGCATGCCTGTGTTGAAGGAGGTGGCGCCAAGGCTCCCGGCGTCACCTTCGCCTCACGTTCAGTCGGCCCGCCGGCCGAGTGGCACCCATCCGGCCGGCGGGCCGTACCCCTTCCCTTCGGTCACGGCCAGATGGAGGCGGCCCATTCCGGGTGGTCGATGAACGGGTTCCGGTTGTGTTGGAACTGGTCGAAGATCACCTGGTTGCGCTTCTTCTCGGCCTCGTCCGGCGGGTCCTGCTGGTGCCACTGGCGCAGCATCGACAGACGGCCCATGAACGGCTTGGTGTTGTTGTTGACCTCGTCGTTGAGTTCGAGGTCGGCGAAGCCGTCGGTGCCGGCGTAGCGCACGGCCATGTAGAAGATCATCCTGGCGACGTCGCCCTTGACGGCGTCGCGCGGCTCCCACGAATCGTCGTCGGTGTGGTTGCCGGGCGCTTCGCCGACCTCGGTGCCGCCCTTGTCGAAGTCCTTGTTGCCACGCTCGGCGTTGACCGACACGTCGGTCGCGCGCAGGTGGTGGACGTCGGTGCCGGGCCCGGTCTCGGTGCCGAAGTCGCCGTGCGACTTCGCCCAGACGTGCTCGCGGTTCCAGTCGTCCGGGTCACCGCCGTTGGTGTCCTTGCTCTGCGAGCGACCGGTGTACAGCAACAGCACGTTCGCCGTGTTTCCCGGGTCCTCGTCGGTCACCTTCAGTGCGTCCCACACCTGGTCGTAGGACAGCTTGGTCTGGTTGCTGATGATCGTGTTCAGCGCTGCCTTGAGCTCAGGGCCCTCTTTGCCGATCGCGTCCTGGTAGTAGTCCTCGGCCGCGGTGGCGGTGTTGTTCGTGGCGACGGCCGGCACCTGCACGCCGACGGCGATCGCCGCCGCGCCGACCAGCGCCACGAGTAACCGGCGACGATTCCTGGGTGTTCGCATGGCAGACCCTTCCCATGATTACACAGAGTGATACGCGAACTACCGTAGCGGTTAGGGTTCGCCGTGTTAACCAACCAAGGTGTGAAGATCCACCAAACGACTGTGGGCTGACGGAGATCAACTCATCGGTGGATGTCCGTACCGGTGGCTTGACCGATTCGTGGCGGCGTGGCACCCGCGAGGATCTGACGAGCGATGCGAACGTGCACCCGAGCCACGGAGAGGAACCTGGAATGCGGAACTGGCGACGGCGGGCACTGCCCGCGCTGCTGGCATCGGTCGGCGTGGCAGGCGGTCTGCTGGTCGGCGTCACCGGGTCGGCGGCCCAACCGGACGGCTCGACGGTGCACACGGACGCCGGCGTGGTGCGCGGCGCGGCCGGTGAGCGGGCCACGGTGTTCCGCGGAATCCCTTATGCGGCACCGCCGGTGGGCGAGCTGCGCTGGCAGCCTCCGCGACCGCCGGCGCCGTGGGCCGGTGTCCGGGACGCGACCGTGTCCGGCCCGGTGTGCGCGCAGAAGCCGGGCGAGATTCCGGCCGGCAGCACCAACGAGGACTGTCTGTATCTCGAGGTCACCAGGCCGTCCACGCGCGCGGCCGAGCCGAAGCCGGTCGTCGTGTGGGTGCACGGCGGCGGGTTCTACATGGGCGCGGGCAGCAACTACGACGCACAGCGGATGGCGGCGCGGGGCGACGTCGTCGTGGTGACCCTGAACTACCGACTCGGCGTGTTCGGCTTCTTCGGCCACCCCGACCTGGCCGGCTCCGGCACGTTCGGGCTCGCCGACCAGCAGGCCGCGTTCGCGTGGGTGCGGCGCAACATCGCCGCGTTCGGCGGCGACCCGGACAACGTCACCGTCGCTGGCCAGTCCGCGGGCGGGGTCAGCAACTGCGCGCATCTCACCTCGCCGTCGGCGGCCGGGCTGTTCGACAAGGCCGTGCTGCAGAGCGGATCGTGCGAGCTGAGCTGGCCGGCCAACACCGAGTTCCGCGGCCAGCCGGCCGACGCCATCTACGAGCCGCTGGCCGCATTGCAGGCACAGGGGCGTCGCACGGCGACCGACCTCGGTTGCGCCGACGTCGACTGTCTGCGCGCGCTGCCGGTCGACAAGCTGATGGGCGTGCACCAGAAGTTCATCCAGCCCGCCTACGGCACGCCGATGCTGCCGGTCGATCCGGCCGACGCGGTGCGCGCGGGACTGGTGCACCGGGTGCCGGTGCTGTCGGGCAACACCCGTGACGAGGGCACCCAGGCGACGTCGAGGTACGACAACTTCCAGTACGCGATGAGCCAGCAGACCTTCGACGCGGTGATGGCCACGACCTTCGGCAAGGACGAGGCGGCCGTGCGGGCCGAGTACCCGCGGCAGGCCTACGGTTCGGCAGCGCTGGCCTGGGCGGCGATCACCACCGACCGCAAGTGGGCGTGCACGCAGTTCGCCACGTCCCGGCGGCTGGCCCGGCATGTGCCGGTGCACCAGTACGAGTTCGCCGACCCGCAGCCGCCCGCGCTGTCCCCGCTGCCGCCGACAATGCCGATGGGCGCGCAGCACGCGTCCGAGCTCTGGTCGCTGTTCGACCTCGGCGGCATGCCGGCCGCGTTCACTCCGGAGCAGCGGCGCCTGTCCGAGCAGATGATCGACTACTGGACCGGCTTCGCGGCCACCGGCGATCCCGCGCGTGCCCCCGGTCCGCGTTGGCTCACGTTCAGTCCCGACGCGGAGGTGCCCTACGTGCAGGGACTCGCGCCGGGCAGGGACGGCGTCGGACCGGTCGACCTCGCGGAGCGGCACAAGTGCGGCTTCTGGGCCACACTCGGCCGGTGAACGTCAGATCTGGTTGCGGGCGATGAGCTGTGCGGCGATCACGTTGCGCTGGATCTCGTTGGTGCCCTCGCCGACGATCATGAGCGGAGCGTCGCGGAAGTAGCGCTCGACGTCGTATTCCTTGGAGTAGCCGTAGCCGCCGTGCACGCGGATCGCGTCCAGGGCGACCCGCATGGCCGTCTCGGAGGCGAACAGCTTGGCCATGCCCGCTTCCATGTCGGCGCGCTCGCCCGCGTCGAGCCGTTCGGCGGCGTCGAGGGTGAGCAGCCGCGCCGCACGCAGGGTGGTGGCCATGTCGGCGAGCAGGTTGCCGACGGACTGGTGCTTCCAGATCTGCTTGCCGAACGACTCGCGCTGCTGGGCGTAGCGCACCGCGTCGTTCAGCGCCGCCTGTCCGACGCCGACCGCCCGTGCGGCGACCTGGACGCGGCCGACCTCGAGCCCGCGCATCATCTGCGCCCAGCCCTGGTTCGGAGTCCCGCCGAGTACCGCGTTGTCCGGGACGACGCGCCCGTTGAACAGGATTTCGCACGCCTCGATCCCGCGATAGCCGAGCTTGGGCAGCTTCGCGGAGACGGTCAGCCCGTCACCCGGCTCGACGAGGAGCACGCTCATGCCGCGGTGTGCGGGTTCGGCGTCGCGGTCGGTGACGCACAGCAGGCCGATCAGCCCGGAGTGCGCGGCGTTGGAGATCCACGTCTTCGAGCCGGTGATCGACCACCCGTCGTCCGTGCGGCCGGCCACCGTGCGCATGGCCTGCAGGTCGCTGCCGCCGCCCGGTTCGGTGAGTGCCATCGTCGCGCGGATCGACCCGTCGGCCATCGCGGGCAGGTAGCGCTCGCGTTGCTCGGACGTGCCGAACGTGGTGATCAGGTAGGTGATCACCGAGTGGCCGCCGATCGCGCCGGCCAGGCTCATCCAGCCGCAGGCCAGTTCCTCGGTGACCCTGGCGAAGCACGCCATGCTGACGTCCACGCCGCCGTACTCGACGGGCGCCAGCAGTCCGAAGAAGCCGAGCCGTTTCATCTCGTCGACGAACTCGGCAGGGTAGACGTCGTCCTCCTCGAATTCGCGCACTCGCGGGCGCACCCGCTCGTCCACGAATTCCGAGACCAGAGCGACCATCCGCTCCTCGTCGTCGGTCAGCCTCGTGGTCATCGCGGGTCAGAAGCTGCGCAGTACCGAGACGACGGTCCCCAGGATCACGGCGTGGTCGCCGTCGATGACCTCGTAGTCGGGGTTTCGGGGCTCGAGAAAAACGTGGCCGTTGCGGCGGCGGTACACCTTCACGGTCGCCTCGTCGTCGATCATCGCGGCGACGATCTGGCCCGAGTGTGCCTCGGACTGCTGTCGCACCACGACGATGTCGCCGTCGCAGATCGCGGCGTCGATCATCGAGTCGCCCCGCACCCGCAGGCCGAAGACGGTGCCGCGCCCGGTGATGCCGCGGGGGAGTGTGAGCATGTCGTCGACGTGCTCGTGGGCCGAGATGGGAGTTCCCGCGGCGATATCGCCGACGACGGGCACGCTGACCGAATCCTCGGCGGGCCGATGCGTCGACGGTTCCTGGAGGAACAGGCGCACGTCGATCGGCCGTGACACCGAGGAACTACGCCGCAGGAAGCCCTTGTCCTCCAGGCTCGCCAGGTGTTTCGACACCGAGGACGACGACCGCAGGCCGACCGCCTGACCGATTTCCCGGGTGCTCGGCGAATACCCGTACCTGACCACCCAGTCCCGGATCGCGACCAGGATTCGCTGCTGACGTGGTGGCAGGGTCGAGGTGTCCAGGTGCTCGAACACGTCAAGATCATGGGCGGTCATCCGCGAAATAGTAGAGGCAGACCCGGCCTCCACCATCGGGCGACCTCGGGTCATTCGCCGAACGATGCGCTAGCTGCCGCGTTCGTCCCGCAGTGCGGCCACTTCTTCGCGCAGTGCGCGGATCTCGGCGACCAGTCTTTCCTCGAACAGGTCGGTTCGCTCCTCCGCTTCGTGAAAGGCGACCTGTTCCATGGCGTTGACCATCACCGCGATCAGGATGTTGAGCGCGCCGAGCGTGAACACCACGATGTAGATCACGAAGAAGATCCACGCGACCGGCGCCCTGTCCATGACCGCCTTCGCGACATCCGGCCATCCCTCACCGGTCATCGCCTGGAAAAGGGTCATCAACGAGGTGCCGAGGTCATCGAAATACTGCGGTGCGATCCCGCCGAACAGGTTCGTCGCGATGACACCCGCGACAAAGATGATCAGCGGAATGGCGAACCCGATCCCGATCAGATAGGGGATCGCGGCGAGGAGCCCGGCGACGATCCGACGCAGAGACGGAAACATCGAAACGAGCCGGAGGACCCGGAATATCCGCAAGAATCGCAGGGCCAGCAGGGCGAGTCCACCAGGGACGAACGCCGCGGCGACCGCCACGATGTCGAGACCCGCCCACGGATCGCGGAAATACCGCCACCCGTAGGCCCAGAAACGGAGAAGGATCTCGACCACGAAGATCCCGATACCGATCCGGATCAACACCAGGAGGAAGTCCGAATCCGCGGCGGGCTTCCGCAGCGCGAGTGCGGCCGTGACCACCACGATGACGTAGAAAAAGAACTGCTGCGTGCGGCGGTGCTCGACGACCGCACGAACTCTCTCGCGTGCTCCCACCTCGCTGATCTTGGCACGGTTGAGCAGCTGTGGGGCCTGCGCTGCTCAGTCGCCGAAGTTGTCGGCCGCGAGTTCCTGGAAGGTGCGCACGGCGTCGGCGGCGCGCGGCCCGGTGGCGGTGACGCGTATCCGGTCACCGCCGCGCGCGCCGAGGCCCATGAGGGCGAGCACGCTGCGCCCGTCGGCCGTGGCGGTGCCGAAGTGCACGGTCACGGTGGCGTCGATCTCGGTCATGGCCCGCGCCACGGTGGCGGCGGGGCGCGCGTGCAGGCCGATCTCGTTGGTGAGGGTGACCACGGCTTCCTCGGATTCTCCGGTGGTCGGGGCGGGTTCGTCAGGTGGGCCGGCGGCGTTCTCGGCGGCATGGGCCACCGCGGCCGGATCCGCGCCGCCCTCGGCAGCAACCGCCGCGGCGACCGCGCCCTCGACCAGAGGACCGTCCGCGAGCCGCGCGTTGTCGGCCGCTTCGACCGCCATCTCGGCGATCATGCGGGCGCTGCCCAGGTCGTACAGCACGACCACCCCGGCGCCGCCGTCCGCGTTCTCGATGGCGGCCGTCACGGCGTCGAAGTCGGTGCCGATCCCGCCGTCCGCGGTGCCGCCCGCCGCGACGGCCGTGACGTTCGGCGCCATCTGCGCGGCCACCTCGACCACGCCGTCCGCGAGCCGCGCGCTGTGCGACACCACGACCAGCCCGACGCGGCTCATCGTGCGGCGGCTTCCGCGAAGGCCCGCAGCAGCAACGCGGTCGAGCGGGCGCCCGGGTCCATATGGCCGGCACTGCGCTCACCGAGGTAGGAGGCGCGGCCCTTGCGGGCGACCAGCGGCACGGTCGCGTCCGCGCCGGCCTGTGCGGCCTCGGCCGCCGCGGTCAGCACCTCGGTGATCGACTCGCCGGTCGCCGCCTGCACCGCCGGGGTCAGCGCGTCGACCATGGTCTTGTCGCCCGGCTCGGCCTTGCCGCGCGCGACGACTCCGCCCAGCGCGGCGGTCAGCGCCTCGGCCACGTCCGCGGCCGTCAGCTCGGCGCGATCCTTCACCGCGGTCGAGGCGCGCAGGAAAGCCGTGCCGTACAACGGTCCCGCCGCGCCGCCGACCTTGGAGATCAGCGTCGTGGCGACCAGTTTCAGCACCGCGCTCGGATCGTCCACTGTGGACTGTCCCAGCGCGGCGAGCACGGCCTTGAACCCCCGGTCGAGGTTCTCGCCGTGGTCGCCGTCGCCGATGGCGCGGTCCAGTTGGATCAGCTCGACGCGGTGCTCGGCGACCGTCGCGGCGGCCGCGCGGATCGCGGTGACCAGGTCGGCGGCGGTGCAGCCCACGGTCACAGCCCCCACCGCAGCGCGACCGTGCGCACCGGGGCGTCCCACAGATCGCGCAGCTCGTCGTCGAGCTTCAACAGGGTGAGGCTCATGCCCTGCATCTCCAGGCTGGTGACATACGGGCCGACCAGTCGCCGCTCGACGGTGATCCCGCGCTCAGCCAGCAGGCGCTCGGCGATGCCGTGGGCCAGGTACAGCTCCAGCAGCGGCGTGGCGCCCATCGAGTTGGTGAACAGCAGGACCCGGTCGCCGTCGGTGAACGGCAGGTCGGACAGGATCGGCTCCAGCAGGCGGGCCACGATGCCGTCGGCGTTCTCCATGGGCACGCGGGCGCGGCCGGGCTCGCCGTGGATGCCGATGCCGACTTCCATCTCCTCCTCCGGCAGGTCGAAGCTGGGCTCGCCCACGTGCGGGACGGTCGGCGCGGTGAGCGCCAGGCCCATCGAGCGGACGTTGGCCACCACGCGGGAGGCGATCGCGTGCACCGCGTCCAGGTCGTCGCCGCGCTCGGCCGCCGCGCCGGCGATCTTCTCCAGCAGGACCGTGCCGCCGACGCCACGCCGGCCCGCCGTGTACAGCGAGTCCTTCACGGCCACGTCGTCGTCGATCACGATCGTGCGGACCTCGGTGTCCACCAGTTCGCCGGCGGTCTCGAAGTTGAGCACGTCTCCGGTGTAGTTCTTGACCACGAGCAGCGCGCCGGCGCCGCCGTCGGTCCGCTCCACCGCGGCCTGCACCTGGTCGGGCGTCGGCGAGGTGAACACGGCGCCGGGGCACGCGGCGTCGAGCATGCCGAGGCCGACGAGCCCGCCGTGCATGGGTTCGTGCCCGGATCCGCCGCCGGAGATGATCGCGACCTTGCCCTGGACCGGCGCGTCGGCCCGCACGATGACGGCCGGATCATGGACGACGGTCAGCAGATCGGGATGGGCCGCCTCGACGCCACGCAACGCGTCGGCGACGACGGTGGACGGATCGTTGATGATCTTCTTCACTGGCATCACCGCTCTGACCTGCGATCGCGCTGTTGGGTGGTCTCGCAGGATCCCATGATCGAGGCGGCGTGGCCAGCATGGCGAGACGGGTCGGCCACATCGAATGACATGGCCGACCCGATCGCGTCAGCCCTTGGCGATCTGATCCTTGATGTACTGCTCCAACGCGGCGGCGTCACCGTCGAAACCGATCCGCCGGCTGTCCGGAATCTCGGCCTTGTCACGCAGCGGCATCAGGGTCGGGCAGTACTCGACCTGGTGCTTGTCCTTGATGCCCGGCGATTCGTCGACATCGACCTCGGCGAGAATCCATTTGCCGGCGTCAGCGCCTTCCTTCGCCAGCTTTTCGATGACCGGCTTCAATTTCTGGCACGGTCCGCATCGCCGAGGCAGACGAACTCGTCACCTCGGCGGACGCCGGCGCCGCGGCGCGCCGAACACGACGCCCGCCGTGAGGGCGATCACGCCCGCGGCAAGGCCGATCTTGCGCATTCCGCCTCTCCAATCAATGATCCGGAATTGCCGCGACGATCATGATCGGTTGCCGGAGATTTCCGGCAATGCCGGATGTACATGTCGCGGCGTTATTCACCCAGGTCGCGAGCGTGTCGCCGGCGAATTTCTCATCCGTTCGTATTGCGCACCGGCGACCAAAGTAGGCGGCCGATCGTGTCGGACGATCAGCGATCGGGTGTGGCCGGGTCGGCGAGGTCGAGTCCGGTGACGGCGTCCGCGCGAGTCGGATAGACCGCGATGTCCTGATCGAGGCCCATCAGCTGCAGCGGGCGGAGCGTGGCCGGGCCGGCCGCGACGACGCCGAACCGGGTCGTCGTGCCGGCGCGCTCGTGCAGGCGGACCAGGAGTTTCAGGCCGGCCGAGGACAGGAACGTGACCTCGCTCAGGTCGACCACCATGGCCGGGGGAGAGTCCTCGAGCGCGCGGTGCGCCGCCACCTCGAGCCGGCCGACGGTCACCATGTCGACCTCTCCGGTCGCCGACAGAATCGCCGCCTGGCCGAGAGGCTCGACGGCGACTTCGAGGGTGGTAGGTCCCTGATCGTCAGGTGTCACGGCCATGTCGCCCATCCTGTCGGTCGAAGTGCCCGTCGGCAATGTGGCGGGCTAGGCTGAGCCCATGTCGAAACCGGTCGACCGGCCGGAGGACGCGCAGGACCGGTTGAGCCGTATCGAGTCTCTCACCGATACGGGCCTCGCCCACGTCGAGATGGACACCCTGCTGCGGCAGTTGCTCGATCGTGTGCGCGAACTGCTCGACGCGGACAGCGCCATGGTGTTGATGCACGACAACGCGGAGAGTGTGCTCGTCCCGACCGCGGTATCCGGCCTGAACGAGGATGTGGACGAGGCCGTCCGTGTTCCCGTCGGGCGAGGTTTCGCGGGTTCGATCGCCGCGCAGAAACGCCCGATCGTGCTCGACCGGGTCGACGAGACCACCGTGCTCAACCGCTCGCTGTGGGAACAGGGGCTGCGGACCCTGCTCGGCGTCCCGATGCTCGCCGAGGGAAACGTCGTCGGCGTGCTCCACGTCGGTTCGCTGACCAAGCGGCGATTCACCGACTACGACGCGCACCTCCTGCAGGTCGCCGCCGACCGGATCGCACTGGCGACGCAGGCCGTCAGATCCCGGGCCGAGCGCGCCGCCGCCGCGGCACTCCAGCGCAGCCTGATGCCGGCGCGGCTGCCGGCGGTGCCCGGTGCCGTGCTCGCGGCCCGATACCTGCCCGGCGGGGTGAACGGCGTCGGCGGTGACTGGTACGACGTGTTCACGCTGCCCTCCGGCAGGCTCGGCGTGGTGATCGGCGACATCGTCGGGCAGGGCCTGCCCGCCGCGGTGATCATGGGCCGGTTGCGCAGCGCCCTGCGCGCCTACGCGCTCGAGTTCGACGATCCCGCCGTCGTGCTGGAGAAGCTCGACCGCAAGGTGACCCACTTCGAGCCGGACGCCATGGCCACCGTCACCTACGCGATCTTCGACCCGAGGACGCACCGGCTCGCGCTGTCGCTGGCCGGTCATCCACCGCCGGTGTACCGCCGGCCCGATCATCCGGCGGCCGTGCTGGACGTCCACGCGGACCTGCCGATCGGCGCGCGCCTTGCCTCCCGGCACCGCCGGGCGCACACCGTGGAGGTGGCTCCCGGCGGCGTGGTGTGCTTCTACACCGACGGTCTGGTCGAGCGCCGGGACGCCCCGGTCGACGAGGGCCTTGCCCGGTTGTGCGACGCGATCGACCCCGCGCCGGCCGACGCCGTGTGCGCCACCGTGATGCACAAACTCCTCGCCGGCGAGGACCCCGGCGACGATATCGCCGTCGTCGTTCTCAGCCGCGACGCCGAGATCACATCTCCGCGTGTGAGACCGTCCGATTCGGGTAATCGGAACGGCGAAACCTACGGGGACCTGGATGCAGTGATGTCTTACCGCGACGAACCGCTCACCGAGCTGGATGACGACCCGCCGTCATTACCCATGGTCACCATGCGGGTGCCCGCCCGCGCCGATCAGCTCACCCCCGCGCGGCGGGCCCTGACCGCTTGGGCGCGCGGCCACAGCTTTCCGAGCGATGTCGTGCGGTCGATCGAGCTGGCCAGCTACGAGGCGATGGCCAACGTCGCCCAGCACGCCTACCGCAACGGGGACGGCGAGCTCCGGTTGAGCGCGACCGCACACCCCGACTGGCTGCACATCGCCGTGGTGGATCAAGGCGAGTGGCGCGACCACGACGACGAGTCCGGCGGCGGCATGGGGCTCGCCCTGATCCGGAGCCTCGCCGACCACGCGGACGTCGACACCAACGACAGCGGCACCACCGTCTCGATGACGTGGGTGCGCCCCGACGCGCACCAGCCCGTCGGGTGACTACACAGCGCATTCGTGGCGCGTGGCGAGTCCGCGAAAAGCGGAGGCCGTCAACCGTGCTCATCACCGTCCGTGAGATCCGTTGATGCGATCGGGCGATCATCACCGATTACCTCGATTTCCCGTTGGTCCCGTCCATAGAGTGAGTTCACTCCGAGGGCGCGTTCAGACAGGTGAGATCGATGAGAAATGGACCACGGGCAGCCCGTGCCCGTCTGGGTGCTGAGTAATCGGCTGGGGGATCGGTGGCATCGGGAACACAGCCGGGATCGTTTTCCGCCGTTCTCGCGATCAGCGAGTTTCGAGCGTTGTGGCTCGCTGAACTGCTGTCCGTCCTCGGTGATCAACTCGCTCGGGTCTCGCTTGCCGTTCTGGTTTTCTACCGGACCGATTCCGCCGCGCTCACCGGCCTCACCTACGCGTTGACCTACATTCCGACGTTGCTCGGCGGCGTGCTCCTCGCCGGGTGGGGAGATCGCCGGTCACGTCGCGACGTCATGGTGATCACCGACTTCGTACGCGCCGTTCTTGTCGCGCTCATGGTCGTTCCGGGAATGCCGTTGTGGCTGTTGTGTGTGCTCGTCGCGACGACGACCCTGTTCGGCGGCCCGTTCAAAGCCGCGCAACAGGCGGCGCTGCCGACCGTGCTGCACGGGGAGCAGTACACGGTCGGGATGGCCATTCGGAACATCACCATGCAGTCGGCGCAGGTGCTCGGATTCGCCGGCGGTGGGATTCTGGTCGCGGCGATCAGCCCTTCGGTCGGGCTCGCCGTCAACGCGGCGACGTTCGCGATCTCGGGAATGCTCGTTCGATACGGCGTACGGAATCGACCGCCGGCCGCGACGGCACCGGGTGACGCGCGTGAGTCTTTTCTGTCGTCGACCACGTCCGGCGCGCGCCTCGTGTGGCGCGATCCGAGGCTGCGCACACTGGTCGCGCTCAACTGGCTGGCGGGTTTCTACGTGGTGCCGGAGACGATCGCCGCGCCGTACGCGGCCAGTCTCGGAGCGGGTACCGCGGCGATCGGCCTGCTCATGGCGGCCGACCCGATTGGCAGTGTCATCGGTGGTGTCGTGTTCGGGAAATGGGTATCCGAACGTACGCAGGCGAGAATCATCGGTCTACTCGGAGTCGCCGCCGGCATTCCCCTCGTCTGCTGCTGGCTGTACCCCGGTCTGGTGCCGTCCATGATCTTGTTCGCGATCTCCGGAATGCTGGCCACCGGCTACAACATTCAAGGCGTGGTCCAGTTCATGCGGCGTCTTCCGGACGAGCGGCGCGCACAGGGCGCCGGTCTCAATTCGACCGGCCTGGTCACGGTGCAGGGGCTCGGCGCGGCGGCCGGAGGCGTCCTCGCCGATTTGGTCGGACCCGCCCACACCATCGCGATCGCGGGAACAGCCGGAACGCTTGTGGCGATCCCGATCGCGATGGCGTGGAGCCGGATCCACGCAGCCGAGCCCGTCTCCGTGGGCGCTGTCGCCGCGGAGGGCCGATCATGATCATCAGTTGCCACGGTCACGCATGGCGGCCGCCTCCTTTCACCGGTGTGGCTGATGTTGAACTCGGTACCGGGTCCTCAGTTGCCACGGTCGCGCATGACATGCCTCCCTCGAATTCGGTTGGCGGAAATAGGACTGGGTTCAGTTGCCGCGGTCGCGCATGGCGGTCTCCTTCCCGCGCGGTTCGGTTATTGACCCGGCGGTGTGCTTTTCACCGGGATGCACCATGAGTATGGGGAACGAGCACAAACGTTCGGTAACGGATCGGCTCACGGTATGTCTTCGACCTGGTAACTGGGCGTTGTTCCGGGAGCGACCGCGCGTGGTCGTGTACTGCCTGACGACCGCGGCCGCCGTGGTCGGACTCACCACGGCGCTGCTCTGGTCAGCCGCGCCGACCACGTCGCAGCTGGTGCTGTTCGTGGCCCTGGCGGCGTTGGGTGTTCTGCAGGCCGAACTCGGCCGCCACGTCGAGCGGGCACGGCGGCGGCTGTCCGGCGGCCCGCACGTGACGATGAGCTCGGTGTGGACCTTCGCCGCGGTTCTCGTGCTGCCGCCGGGGCTCGCCGGCGCGCTGACCGCGATCCTCTACCTGCACCTCGGGCTGCGCAGCTGGTACCGCCTGCGTCGGGTACCCCCGTTCCGCACCATCAACAACGCCTGCTGCGTCATCCTTTCGTGCTACGCGGCGGCGGCCGTGCTGTTCGCGAGCGGCATCGACGACATGCACAGCGCGATCCAGTCCGGGTGGCCCGGCGTCCTGGCCGTGCTCGGCGCGATGCTCGCCCAGTTCGGTGTCAACGCCGTGGCGATCCTGCCCGCCCGCAACGAGATCGGACGCACGCCGCACGAGTTGTTCGGAGACTGGGCGGACAACGGGCTGGACCTCGCCACGCTGTGCGTCGGCGTGCTCAACGCCGTGACGCTGACGACCCTGCCCGGGCTGATCGTGGTCGCGCTGCCGCTCATTCTGCTGATGCACCGGGTGGTTCTCGTCGGTCAGCTCGAGGCGGCCGTGACCCGGGACGAGAAGACCGGTGTGCTCAGCCACACCGGCTGGCGGGCCAAGGCCGAGGGCGCGCTGATCCAGGTCGAACGCAAACAGGCCGACCTCGGTCTGCTGATGATCGACCTTGATCACTTCAAGAAGGTCAACGACACCTACGGCCATCCCGCCGGCGACGTCATCCTGCGGGAGGCGGCGACCGCGATCACCCGGTGCGTGCGCGACAGCAACGACGCGGTCGGTCGCTTCGGCGGCGAGGAATTCGTCGTGGCGCTGCCGAACGTCTCGGCGCGCACCCTCGGGATCATCGCCGAACGCATCCGGCACGAGATCACCCAACTCGCCGTCCCGATCCAGGCGAACGGCCATCCCATGGTCATCACCGGGCTGTCCGCCTCGATCGGCGCCTCGACCTGGCCGCACGCGGCCAGCACGCTCGACGCGCTCATCGCCTCCGCTGACGTCGCGCTCTACCACGCGAAGGACGAGGGCCGGAACCGCGTCGTGCAGTCCCAGGGGTCAGCGGGCTGACAGCTCCTTGGCCACCAGGGTCAGCACGTCGTACTTGGCCACCGACTCGTCCTGGGCGTTGGTGACGTCGGCGTCCCAGCGCACCTCGCCGTAGTCGGCGTTCTCCCGTGGGGTGATCTGCTTGCAGGTGAGGGTGACGGTGAGCTGGTCGCCCGGCTTGACCGGGGTGAGGAAGCGCAGGTTCTCCAGGCCGTAGTTGGCCAGCACCGGCCCGGGCTCCGGCGAGACGAACAGGCCCGCGGCGAAGGACACCACCAGGTACCCGTGCGCCACGATCCCGCCGAACAGCTCGTTTGCCTTGGCGGCCTCCTCGTCGGTGTGCGCGTAGAACGTGTCGCCGGTGAACTCGGCGAAGTGGTCGATGTCGGCCAGGGTCACCTCGCGCGGCCCGGCCGTGACCGAGTCGCCGATCCGCAGCTCGGCGAGCGACTTGCGGAACGGGTGCTCGCCCTCGGCGCGCGGCCCGCCGGTGACCCAGCGGTTGGTGACCGCGCCGAGCACCTTGGGGCTGGCCTGCACGGCGGTGCGCTGCATGTGGTGCAGCACGCCGCGGATCCCACCCAGTTCCTCGCCGCCGCCCGCGCGGCCCGGTCCGCCGTGCACCAGGGCGGGCAGCGGTGAGCCGTGGCCGGTGGACTCGGCGGCGTTGTCGGCGTCCAGCACGAGCAGCCGCCCGTGCCACGGCGCGACACCGAGCACGACCTGGCGCGCGAACTCCGTGTCGCCGGTGACGATCGATCCGGCGAGGCTGCCCTCACCGCGCGCGGCCAACTCGATCACCTGGTCGGCGGAGGTGTACGGCATCAGCGTGGACACCGGGCCGAACGCCTCGACCTGGTGCGGCTCGGCGCGGCCGGTGTCGTCCACGCGCACCAGCACGGGGGAGACGAACGCGCCGCGCTCCGGATCGGCGTCGATCACCTCGACGGTGTCCGGGTCGCCGAACACGGCGGTGCCCGCGTCGAGCAGGGATTTCAGCGAGCGGCGGACTTCTTCGCGTTGCTCGAGGCTCGCCAGCGCGCCCATCCGCACGCTGTCGTCGGCCGGGTTGCCGACGGTGATCTTGGCCAGCCGCTCGGCCGCGGCGGCGGCCACGTCGTCCATCAGCTCAGCGGGCACGAACGCGCGGCGGATCGCGGTGCACTTCTGGCCCGCCTTGACCGTCATCTCGGTGACCAGTTGCTTGACGAACAGGCCGAACTCGGTGCTGCCCGGCTTGGCGTCCGGACCGAGGATCGACAGGTTCAGCGAGTCGGCCTCGGCGTTGAACCGCACTGAGTTGCGCGCGACCGCCTGGTGCGTGCGCAGCCGAAGCGCGGTGGACGCCGATCCGGTGAACGACACGAGATCCTGCGGCGTGAGGTGGTCGAGCAGGTCGCCCGCGCTGCCGCAGATCAGCTGGACCGAGCCCTCCGGCAGGATCCCGGACTCGATGATCAACTCGACCAGGCGGTGCGTCAGGTACGCGGTCTGGCTGGCCGGCTTGATCAGGGTGGGCACGCCGGCGATGAACGCGGGCGCGAACTTCTCCAGCGGCCCCCACACCGGGAAGTTGAACGCGTTGATCTGCACCGCCACGCCGTGCAGCGGGGTCAACACGTGTTGGCCAACGAACGTTCCGCCCCGGCCGAGCGGCTCGACGGCGCCCTCGACGTAGACGGTGTCGTTCGGCATTTCGCGTCGGCCCTTGCTGGAGTAGCCGAACAGGGTGCCGATGCCGCCGTCCACGTCGAACTTCGAGTCGCCCTTGGTCGCGCCGGTGCGAGCGGACAGGGCGTACAGCTCGTCGAGGTGCTCGCGCAGGTGCGACGCCAGCGTCTTCACCAGGGCGGCGCGCTGGTGGAAGGTCAGCTCGCGCAGCGCGGGCCCGCCGACGCGGCGACCGTGCTCCAGCGCGGCGGCCATGTCCAGGCCGGCCGTGGACAGGCGGGCGACCTCCTCGCCGGTCACCGCGTCGTGCGTCGGTGCGCCGTCGCCGGTCGGGGTGTGCCATGCGCCGGAGACGTAGCTGCGCAGCAGGCCTGCCATCGGATCCCGCCCTCTCGCCGAGTCAAATAACCTACCGAACGGTCAGAAAAGAATGCTAGCGTCCGCCCATGGCCGAGGGAAGTGGCAGGCGGCGCGGTCGGCCCGGGTACGACCTGGAATCGCTGCTGCAGGTGGCGGCGAAGCTGTTCTACGAGCGCGGCTACGACGGCACGAGCATGGACGAACTGGCCCGCCGGCTCGGCATCACCAAGGCGGCGATCTACCACCACGTGTCCGGTAAGGAAGACCTGCTGCGGATGTCGGTGGACCGGGCGCTGGACGGGCTGTTCGCCGTCGCGACGGAGGCCGAACAGATGCCGGGCGCCGCGATCGACAAGCTCGAGCACCTCGTCCGGGGGAGTGTGCGGGTGCTCTGCACGCGGCTGCCGTTCGTCACGCTGCTGCTCAGGGTTCGGGGCAACACCGAGGTGGAGCGGGCGGTGCTGGGCCGGCGGCGCGCGTTCGACCGGATCGTGGCCAAGCTCGTGGCGCAAGCGGAGGCGGACGGCGATCTGCGTCCCGATGTAGACCCGGCCATGACCGCGCGGCTGCTGTTCGGCATGGTCAACTCGCTGATCGAGTGGTACCAGCCACGCCGCGCCTCCGACGACCGCGCACTGGCCGACGCGATCGCGAAGGTCGCCTTCGACGGCATCCGCGTGCCCCGTTAGGTGCACAGATCGCCACTTTCACGGAATGAGCCCGCTGGACCCGTTAGGCCAGCTAACGGGTCCAGCGGGCTCAACCCTGTACGAGGCGCCCGCTCAGCCGTGCAGTGTTCGGTAGGCGGCCACCGCGCCGGGGTGCAGTGGGACGTCGGTGGTGCCGATGAGCGAGCGCACGTCGAGGTACTGCGTGCCGAGCGCCTGCTGCGGGACGAGCCGATCCGCGCGCTGGACCAACACGCGGACCACGGTGCTGGCCAGCGTGTCGGGCAGATTCGGAGCGCAGACGAGCAGGTTCGCCACGCCGACCGTGGGCACGTCGGCCGGCGTCCGATAGCTCCCGGCGGGCACCGACACCCGCTGATAGAACCTGCCGAACTCGGCCCGCAGCGCCGGCAGGTACTCGGTCGGGTCCAGCAGGCGGATCCCGGTCCTGCGGTCGAGTTCGGCCAGCGCGGGTGTCGGCACGCCGCCGGACCACAGCAGCGCGTCGATCGCCCGCCGCTCCAGCGCGGCCACCGCGTCGGCCAGCGGCTGATGGTCGACGCGCACGTTCAACCGGGCGGCGGCGAGCAGGCGCTCACCGACCACGGCGGCGCCGGAGCCGGGCGCGCCGAGTGACACCCGGCGTCCGGCGAGCGAGCCGGCTGTCCGAAGTGGACTGTCGGCGAGCACGACGAGTTGCGTGTAGTTCTCGTAGACCCGACCCAAGGC
Organism: Herbihabitans rhizosphaerae; assembly: GCF_004216555.1. Classification (GTDB taxonomy): domain Bacteria; phylum Actinomycetota; class Actinomycetes; order Mycobacteriales; family Pseudonocardiaceae; genus Herbihabitans; species Herbihabitans rhizosphaerae. Next base: position 321,647 of record NZ_SGWQ01000004.1, read on the forward strand.
GCGCAACGGAATCTCGCCGGTGAACGGGGTCCGCCCGTGCAGCGCCGCCGATGCCACGTCCGCCAATGACAACGCGAGATCGGCCCGTCCGTCGGCGGCCTGCTGGAGGTTGGCGACGCTGCCACCGGTCTCGGTGACCACGCAGTTCAGTGCCGGCTCGGCGTCGTGGATCTCCGCGGCGAGGACACGCGCGAACTCGACGTAGAACCCACCCGGCTCGCCGGCCGCGATCCGCACTGTCCTTTCCGGACCGTCGTAGCCGCCCGCCGCGCAGCCGCCCGCGAAGCCGGCCGCCAGTCCGGCACCCGCCCGCAGAATCGCCCGCCTCGACACGCTCATCCGGCACCTCCACCACAACGCTCTGACCTGCACCTTTCCCGGCTGTCGGACTTTAGCGGGCTAAAGTACGCGGCACAGCTTTCGAGCGGTCGCTAAGTTTTCGCCATCGAACGCGGCAGTTCGACCCGGACCGCGAGCCCGCCCGAGGTGCGCCGCCGGATGCTCAGCGTGCCGCCGCGGGTGGTGACCAGACTGTCGGCGATCGCCAGGCCCAGACCCGATCCGGGCTTGGTCCGCTGGCTGGGGGAGCGCCAGAACCGCTGGGTGATCCTCGGCAGGTCGGCCGCGTCGACCCCGGGACCGTCGTCGACGATCTCGATCACGCCGTGGTTGCCGTCGAGCCGAACCGACGCCGTGACGGTGCCGCCGGCCGCGTACTTGATCGCGTTGTCCAGCAACACGTCGATCACCTGCGCGAGCTCGGAATCGCCGCAGGACACCGGAATCGCCGTCGTGGAGTCCACAATGGACAGTCGGGTCCCGGTGCGCCGCGCGGCCGCGAGCCAGGCGTCCGCCCGTTCGTTCAGCACCACCAGCGCGTCACAGGACAGCGCCTCGCCCGCGCCGGCCGCCAGCTCGGTCGCGGTGCTCTCCGCCGACGCCAGCGCGAGCAGGCCGTCCAGCAGATGCTCCAGCCGTTCCAGCTCGGTGACCACGGAGTCGTAGGTGCCGCGCCCGCCCTGCTCGACCTGTGCCGCCAGCGCGTCGATGCGCAGCCGCAGCGCCGCCATCGGATTGCGCAACTGGTGCGAGGTGTCCGCCACAAGCCGGCGCTGCTGCTCGGCCGACTCCGCCACCGCGTCCGACATCCGGTTGAAAGACCCGGCCAGCCCGCGCAACTCCGGCGGGCCCGCGTTCAGGTCGACGTGCGCGCCGGCCCGGCCCGCACCGACCTCGCGCACGCCCCGGTCCAGCTCGGCGACCGGCCGCAGCACCCAGCGGGCCATCCACCGGGCCAGCACCACGCAGATCGCCGCGGCCGCCAGCGCGCCCACGATGATCACCGACCAGCGTGTCGTGACGTCCTCGGCTGCCGGCCGCACCGACGAGCGCAGCACCACCGCGCCGGACACCCGCGTTCCGGTGCCGACCGGCCTGGTGAACGACGCGTCGCCCGAGGACCACGGGCGCAGGTCGGACAGGGCGGCCGCGGGCTGGTTGCGCAGCGCGCCGTCCACCGCGGCCGCCACCTCGGGATCCGACGCGCGCATCCCGGCCTCCACGACCGGCCGGCGCCGGGCGTCCACCACGACCACCGCGTCGCCGTAGAGACCGGTGTGCGCACGCACCTCGTCGGTCAGCAGCTCGACGTCGCCGGTGGCCAGCACCGCGAACCGGTCCACGTCGGCGGTCCTGGCGATCACGAACTGCTGAGTCCGCTGCGCGGCGGTACTGGTCAACAACGGGAACGCGAATCCGGCCACGGCGGCGATCGAGGCCGCGAGCAGGACCAGGAGCAGACGGCGGCGCATGTCAGTCGCCCAGGCGGAAGCCGAAGCCGCGGATCGTGGTCAACAGCCCCGGCCGGCCCAATTTCGCGCGCAACTGCGCCAGGTGCACGTCCAGCGACCGGGAGACCGCGAGGTACGCGTCGCCCCACACCTCGTCCAGCAGTTGCTGCCGGCTCACCGCCGCACCCCGGTGCCGGGCGAGCACCGCGAGAATGTCGAACTCCTTGGAGGTCAGCTCGATGTCCACGCCGGCGACGGTGACCCGCCGCGCGTCCAGATCGACGTGCACGTCGCCGATCTCCACCACGCCGCCGGCCGGCGTGACCGCGGCTGCCGCGCGCCGGGTCACCGCCTCGATCCGGGCCAGCAACTCGGCCAGCCGCACCGGTTTGACCAGGTAGTCGTCCGCGCCGAGGCGCAGTCCGCGCACGACGGTGCGCTCGTCGCCGCGCGCGGTCAGCACCACGACCGGAGTCCGGGCCAGCCGGCGCAGCTTGCGCAGGACATCGAGGCCGTCGGCGTCGGGCAGGCCCAGGTCGAGCAGCACCAGGTCGGCCTCCCGGTGCCGGGCCAGCGCGTCCGCGCCGCGGGTCACCCTGGTGGTGTGGTGGCCGTGCGCGCCAAGCGCCTCGCCGACCGCGCCGGCCACCCCGTCGTCGTCCTCGACGAGCAGCACCCGCATGACCCTCAGTCCTCCAACGGTGAGTCCTTCGACGTCTCGCCCATCCGGAGGTAGACGAGCAGCGACACCGCGATGCAGCCTGCCACGTAATAGAAGAACAGCGACTCGTTGCCCGCCTGCTTGAGCCACAGCGCGACGTACTCGGCGGTGCCGCCGAAGATCGCGACGGTCAGCGCGTACGGCAGACCGACGCCCAGCGCGCGGATGTTCGTCGGGAACAGCTCCGCCTTCACGATCGCGTTGATCGAGGTGTAGCCGGTGACGATCACCAGCCCGCCGAGCATCAGCACGAACGCGCCGATCGGGTTGCGCGTGTCGGCCAGCGTGGTGAACAGCGGCACGGTCAGCAGCGAGCCGAGGATGCCGAAGCCGAGCAGCAGCGGGCGGCGGCCGATCCGGTCCGACAGCCGGCCGGCGACCGGCTGGATCACCACGAACACCAGCAGCGCCAGGAAGTTGATCCAGCTCACCGTGGACTTGTCGATGTGGCTGGTGTTGACCATGAACTTCTGCAGGTAGGTGGTGTAGGTGTAGAAGGCGACCGTGCCGCCGAGGGTCAGGCCGACCACGAGCAGCACCGACTTCGGGTGCTGCATCAGCGCGCGCAGCGTGCCGCGCGAGCTGACCTGGCGCTCGGCTTCTTTCTCGAAGCTGGCCGACTCGTCCATCGTGCGCCGCAGGTACATCACCACGATCGCGCCGAGCGCGCCGACGCCGAACGCGATCCGCCAGCCCCAACTGGTCATCTGCTCGGCGGTGAGCACCTGCTGCAGCACGATCTGCAGACCGAGCGCGAGCAGTTGACCGGCGGTCAGTGTCACGTACTGGAAGCTGGAGTAGAAGCCGCGCTTGCCGCTGGAGGCCATCTCCGACAGGTAGGTCGCCGAGGTCGCGTACTCACCGCCGACCGACAATCCCTGCAACAGCCGGGCGGTTACCAGCAGGATCGGCGCCAGTACCCCGATCGTGGCGTAACCCGGCGTGAGGGTGATCATCAGCGACCCGAACGCCATGAGTGTCACCGACAGGGTGAGCGCCCGGCGCCGGCCGAACTTGTCGGCGAACCGGCCGAGCAGCCAGCCGCCGATCGGCCGCATCAGGAATCCGACCGCGAACACGGCCGCGGTGTTGAGCCATTGCGCGGTCTGGTCGCCCGACGGGAAGAACGTGGCCGCGAAGTAGATCGAGAACGCGGTGTACGCGTACCAGTCGTACCACTACGACGCTTCGTGTACACTATCAGCCATGACCTGGGAAAACAAGTCGGGCGGCGCCCTTCGAGCCGTCGTGGCAGCCCGCCTCAGCAAGACCCGGGATGGCACCACGGGCGACGTGACGCAGGGCTCGGACGGCTACGACTACGCCGTCTCGCGCGGCTGGAACGTGGTTGGGGAGCCGGCGGATATGGACGTCTCGGCTATCCAGACGTCGCCGTGGGCACGCCCCGAACTAGGGTACTGGCTCCGGCACCCGGAGCAGTACGAAGTGCTTGTCTTCCGGGACATCCAGCGGATGGCGCGGCGGAAGTTCGACTTCCCCAACCTCATGCAGTGGGCGGACCTGAATGGCGTGCGCCTGATCTGCCTGTCGCTGGGCGGAGACACCGTTGACTTCTCCACGAGTGCGGGTCGCATGATCGGCATGGCCATGGCGGAACAAGCGGTTATCGAGGGCGAGACGATCACGCGGAACATTCTCCGCGCTCGCAAGTTCATGCGCACCGTGGGCCGCTGGGGTGCTGGCAGGACGCCGTACCCGTACACCACGTGCCCGCACCCGAGTGGGGACGGCGGCTTCGCGCTGGAACTAGACCCGGAGGTACAGCCGATCGCGTGGGAGGTGGTGCAGCGCGTTCTAGCGGGCAACTCCGACGGGCAAGACGACAACAGCCGTATGGCGATCGCGCGCGACTTCATCAAGCGCGACATCCCCACACCGATGGCACGAAGGTTGTCCAAGGCCAAGGCGGCGAAGCGCGGTCGGCCGACACGCTGGACCAGCGCCACGATCACATGGATTCTGTCGAACCCCGCCCTGATCGGGTGGGGCACCCACTACGGGAAGATCATCCGACACACGGAGGGCGACCTTGCCGGCGAGCCCGTGGTGTTCTGTGAGCGGCCTCTGCTCTCGCGGCCGGCCGAGGGCGGCGGCTGGGAGCCGGACCTTGACACCTGGTACGCGCTGCAAGAGCGGCTCGCGGAGACGTCGGCGCCCGACCGGCGGCGCCAGAAGAACGTGAGCCTCCTTCTCGGAGTCGTTCATTGCGGACGGTGCGGGTACCGGCTGTACAAGAGCAAAGCAGCTCAAGGGCCGTCTTATCGTTGTGTCAGTGGTCAGCGAGGACTGTCCACGTGCACCGGGCTGGGCATCCTGGCGGAGTACGTGGAGGACTGGGTGGAAGAGAAGTTTCTCTCGAAGGTTGGCCACCTATCCACGGTGGTCGTAGAGCGCACCCCGGGCCGTGACAACCGCGTAGCGCTCGCGGAGGTTGACGAAGTGCTCGCAGACCTTCGCGCGGACCGGGCCGCCGGCCTGTTCAAGGGGGAGCGGGGCACCCAGGAGTACCGCGCGATGTACGCCGGCCTAGAGGCCAAGCGCGAGGCGTTGTCAGCCGGGGCATACGAGGCGCCCGTGGACATCACGCGCGAGACGGGGATCAGCTACCGCCACGAATGGGAGGTGTCCGACATGCACGCGCGGCGCGAGCTGCTCCTGTCGGCCGGTGTGCGGGTGGACGTCGCCCCCGCGCCACACCGAGGGCACCGTGACTGGGAGTCTCGCTTGACGTTCAGCATGACGGGCGCGGAGGCGCTCCACGAGCAGGGCCACGACGACCCCGGAGCAGAGGAGAACTGGTCATGACCGACGTTGACGGCGATCACATCGCGCGGGGCATCATCGCGGAGATCAACCGACGCGCGGAGCAGGCCGAGACGCCCGAACGGCGGGTACGCCTGCTGATCGAGGGTGTTGAGGTTGCTCTCCTGTCGACAGTGCCGGGTGCCGTGCAGGAGCAAGCCGGACGCCTCCTCGCGGCGGCCGAGGACTACGAGCGCGGCACGGGCGGTGCGAAACAGCGCGGATGGCGGCAGGAGGCGCTACCGATGGCCGTTCACGCTGCACGCTTCCTTTCCTCCCGCGCGTATACCGAGCACTTCCGCTCCTCTCGGGGGGAACGCTCTACCGCCCTGTGGCGGTTCGCGGTGCTCCAGATGCTCGACGCGTACCGGAGCGTGCTCCGGTGCGACGGTGCCGTGGCGGCCGGCGCGATGTGGGAGACGGAGCCCCCGGCGACCGGTCACGCGGGCGTAGACGCGTCGTTTGCGGCACTGGCGGAGTACCTCGCGGACCGCGACGGGTGGGCAGCGCCTGAGTGGTCCAACGATCCGGCGCGGGTGGCTGAGCCGCCGTGGTACGTCACGGACCTGCCTCGTCAGCGCGAGCGCGCGGACGTCGAATCGCCCGAGCCCTTCCGGCGCCGGGGTGTGTTCATCACGGCGGACGGCCTGAGACGGGTGTAGCGCGAGGCGCAGCCGGGGCGAGTGGGTTTTGGGGGATTTTGGGCATGTTTCAGATTCTTTCTATATGACTCTCTTCTTCTTCTTAGAAAAGAATCCCAACAGCCCCTAAAACTCACTAAAACCCACTCCTCCCACGGGGTCGGCACCCCTCCCCGTAACGGGTGAGTAACGAGCCTGTCTGTGATCCCCGAAACCGCCCATTTCTGTTCCGGGTCCCCCCCTTGTACATAGTAGGAGGGCGATACCTCCTCCCTTCCCGACACGGTGACCGTGAGGCCGCCGGCCGCTTCTGTGGAACCCTGCGCGCGTGCTCCTCCTCTCCACGCCTGCCGCGACCCTGAATGCCGCCGTGCGCCCGGTCACCGTGTCGGACCCAAGCCCCTGTCGTTCGCGGCCCACCGCGTAGGAGTCCCCTCCCTCGTGTGTATGACGGTGGGGCGTGGCCGCGCTCGATTGGGTTACTCGCGGGCGTCCTCCGGGACTGCTCGCGCTTTGCCTCGGTTCGGCTTCTCGGGTTGATCTCCTGAGAGCGGCGCACTGATCATGCGCCGTAAGCGGGTTCGAATCCCGCGCGGGGCTCGGTGTCGGCGGTTCCTCTGCTCGTGCGTTCACGGCGCAAGCGAGCACGCACCGACCGGCTAATTGCACCCGCGCTTCGTGGTGTGACTGGTGGCCGAACGAGAGCCACCGAAAACGGGCACCCCGGGCGGCCGTGAACCGCGCCGGGGCATCGCGTGCGTACGGCTCAACGGCAGAGCGGACGGACCTTGTTCTGTGGGTGCGGGTTCGAATCCCGCCGCACGCGCTTGACTGATAGCGACTCGCGGTCTAGGGTCTATCTTATGAACACAGAAACCGGCGCACAGTCGCCCAAGCAGATTACGGCCGTCGAGGATGGCGGGTATGGCGGTTGGAGATGGCTGACCTTCGCGGATGGCTCGCGGAACCACGTCACTCTGACGGAAGCGTTTCACCGCACGCAGCGTGGGGAATGGGCACTAACGGGCGAGGCGCGGGTTCAAGAGCGCGGACTTCGCGTCGAACTGGCCGTGTGAGGAGCGAGCAATGAAGACACTCACCTTTACCGCGCTCGACGGCACCACGAAGACCGGCGAGTACTGGTCTCCCGGTCCACGCCCGCGCACTGTGTGGCTTCTGGTCGACGGTGGCGGCACGGCGGCCGTTCACAAGGACAAGGGCACGGAGATCGTGCCGCCGGCCGATCCGCGTTTTGTTGAGCGGCGCGGTTGTCGGTGCACGCGCCTGCTCGGTTTCAAGGAGTGCAGTCAAGACTGCGCGGCCGTAGCGCAGGACTGGGCGCGGAATGAGTACTTGAGTGGCTTCCGGTACGCCCCGGCGCCGATTCTCGCGCGCGAAACGGCGCGGGCGGTCGCCCTGTTCGACCTTGGTGTGTAGCTCAATCGGCAGAGCAGCGGATTGTTAATCCGCCGGTTCGTGGTTCGACTCCACGCACGCCAGCAACACGCGGACAGGAAGCCCTAGCCAGGTTCCGATGCCGCGTGCAGCGAAGGAGTGTAGGTCAGCATTCTCGGTCTTACGCGCCGGCTTGGCGGCCGGTAGCGGGACTGGGGGTTCAGGGTTCGAGTCCCTGTCTTCGCGCGGGGCGTATCCAGCCGCCACGCCGCGCTAGCCCAATTGGTAGAGGCGCCGGATTTAGGTTCCGGAGGTTGGGGGTTCGAGTCCCTCGCGCGGTACGTCGTCGCCGCCATCGATCTCGACGGGCTCCATGCGCCCAACGCGTATTTCACCGTACATAGGCACCATCGTAGAGGAGATCATCATGGCTGCTGTGGCTTTCGCATTCGCCGTCGTGTTCGTGTGGATCGCGATCACGGCGACAGTCGGCCTGATCGTGGGCGTGCCGCTGTACCTCGTGCTGTTGGCCGTCGGCAAGCCCTTCCACTTCCTTGCGCTGCTCGCGGGTGCGGGCACCCTGGCCGCCGTCCTCGTGGGCATCGCGGCACGTAACACCCTGCGCAAGGGGTAGCCGTGGCCTGGGACACCAGCACCCGCCGCGACGAGCTGCCCGGCGACTGGAACGCCCGCCGCCTCGCGGTCCTAGGCCGCGACATGCACCAGTGCCGCTGGCGGACGCCGGAGGGCGTGTGCGGTCTCGCGGCGACCGAGGTGGATCACATACGCCCCGGCGGGGATCACTCGTACTCGAACCTCCGCGCCTTGTGCTCGTGGCACCACCGGCGCAAGAGCAGCTCCGAGGGCGGCCGAGCTGCCGCGCTCAACCGTCCGCCGCGCCGACGAGCGCCGGAGCGGCACCCGGGCGACCTGTGAGAGGAGAACCCCATGGCAGTCATTGACATTCGCGCCACTGGCCGCGACGGCAAGGAGTGGGTCGATGCGGACCTTGTGCCCGTCCCTGGCCTGTCTCAGACGTTGCAACTCGCGCAGGCGCTCAAGGACCTTGCAGCGCTGCTGATCGCGCACTGGGACGAGCACGGCGACGACGAGGAGGCGCCGGAATGAGCGCCCCACTGGTCCTCCTGGACGAGATTCCCGACTGGACGGACGCCGACCTTCACCGCTTCACCGCGACCCTCTCCGAGGGCGCGCAGCGCGAGATCGAAAACACCTCTCGCGCAATTCAACTCCAGCAGTACCGGGAGCGCCTCCGTGCCTTCGGCTTCGCTGTTGGGGGCTCCCGCCTTCGCACTCTTCCTACCGATTGATCGGATTTTCCATGGCATTCCCCGCTCCCGCTCAAGGCGGCCCCGGCCTCCGCTGGCCGGAGCGAGCGCCCCTCGTTTCGTGGCCTAATCCGGGTAACACGGGCTCGCGCCTCGCGTTCCGCGACCATATCCTTTACCAGGGTGGCGCGATGCTGACTAGCAAGCGCTATGTGGGCGTGCGCTTTCCTTACAAGCCGGACGCCGGCTACACGATCACGGCGAACGGTGCGCGGTTTTTTGACTGCGTTTTCGAGGCGGGCTTCACCGCGACCGGAAACGATCTTGACATGCGCCACGTTGAGGTTCTCGGCGGCGTCGGCCTTTCGGGCGTGGAGCGGGCGCGGTTCGAGCGGCTCTTGATTCACCGATCGGGCGCCGACCTTTTCAACGCGACCGGCGACGCCGGCCCGTGCACGGACATCGAGGTCATCGATACGTGCATTCGTGGCTCCGCCCCTCGCGCGGGTGCACACGCGGACGGCATTTCGTTGCGGGGCGTTACTCGCGCCCGGTTCGTCAACGTGGTCTCCGATCTCGCGGACTGGTTCCAGGTTGCCGGCGCGGACGTGAAAAACGCGGCGTTGTTCTTGGATGGCGACCCGGCGACCGGCGGCAACCATGACGTCGCGTTCTACGGGTGCCTGTTCAACGGTGGCGGCTACACCATCACGGCCGGCGCCACGAACGAGGACCTCACCTTTGTAGACTGCCGTGTGGGCGACGATTGGGAGTTCGATACCGCGCTGTTCACGGGCACGTACAACGTGATCCGCAACGACGGTAATCAGATGCTCACGCGCCCTGTTGTGGTGCCCGGGTTGCCGGCGGCCGTCTAATGGTCGATCTCTTCGTGCGCGACCTTCGCGACTCCGGCGCCCAGTGGGATTACCACGTGATCTCCAGCGGGCATACGCTTCGCGGCGCCGTCGACCAGTGGGCTTGGGTGGACGCTAACGACCGCGTTCCCGGCCAGTGGCCGTGGCGTGGTCTCCCTCTCGCGCCATGGGACGCGGAGCTGCATTCGCCACCCCTGGACCTATTGGATTACGCCCCGGAGTGGTTCGTGGGATACGAGCCCGAGGAGGGGTAGCGCCATGGCGCGCAAGAGCTTTCGAGTGGTGGACACAGAGCCAAACGAGAACGATCACCACATTCGCTACCCATTTACGGTAGTGGATGAGGTCGGTTTCACCTACTTCTGGTACTACGCTACGCGTGAGCAGGCCGAGGCCAAACGTGCGGAGCTGCAATGGGAGAGTGAGCTTCCCGTCGGGCAGCGTACGTCAGCCCTTCTTACTGACGTGCGTACCGTGTGCAGCAAGGCGGCGACGACCATTCACTACGCCTCGGGCAGTAAGCACCTGGACGCAGAGGATCAGGAGATCATCTCTGACCTAGCGCGCGTGGTCGAGCTGCTCGATAGGTGGCAGCGCACAGGGCGGCCCCCGAAGTATGCAGGCAAGACCGCTGTTCAGTTGATGCACGAGAGCATGAACATTTAACGTGCGCGGCCTCGCGCTTACATTCACCACCGCAGAATGTAACGGTCCTTTGTGGGACATACGAATGTCCACTTGGGACCCAGGGGGACACCCCCTGACCTGCGGTTATGTGACCGGTACGGTATAGCAGTCAAGGTCTTGTACGGGTTAGAAAGTCGATATGGGCTGTGTGCCTACAACGCGCTGACCAGCGGAAAAAGGTGCCGCTGGGTGAAGACGCGCATCTCCACCCAGCGGCTGGGAGTTTGCCAGCGAGCAAACAAGGCGCCCGCCGGATTCAGGTAGCTCCGTCGAAGACCCTACACCACGAATCGAGGGGGTGCTCAATGACCCCCCTCGTTCGCGTGCGCCGCGATCGCGACAGAGACTGGACCTACGAATGCGCACGCTGTCACCGCGCCGAATACACGCGCGATTGGCGCCGCACGATGAAGCTCGCGTGTGCGCATCTTGAGCAGCACGCCCGCGCCGGGTTCCAAGGGGCGACATGGCCGCCGTTCTCGAAATAGCCTGGCCTGCCCTCCTCGTGTTGTTCGCCGTGGCGGAGTACGCCGGCTACCTGGAGGGCCTCACATTCACGCGGTGGATTCGTCGCGGACTCGGCATCTCGCCGGCCCGCTGGTGGCGCTGGATCACCATTCCGGCCACCTGGGCATTCTGCCTGTGGCTCCCCATTCACCTGACAACGCGGTTCCTGTAGAGGAGGCGACGACATGGCTAAGCCATCCGGCCCCGCGCCGAAGCGCAGCGATCAGCGGCGCCGCCGGAATACGCCGGCCTCCGGCCCCGCGACCGCTGTCACCGTGCGCGGCTCCGTCGAGGTGCCGCCGCTGGACCTGGAGGACGCACACCCTTTCGCGGAAGCGTTCTACACCGCGCTCGCGGAGAGCGGCCAGTCGTGGCGGTACGAGCCTTCCGACTGGGCGCGGGCGCGGGTGTTCATCAAGCTGCTCAGTGACACGCTGAAAAGCGGCAAGCCAAGCTCGATGATGTATCAGGCGCTACAGCGGGACATGGATGCGCTTCTGGTGTCCGAGCCTGACCGGCTCCGCGCGGGAATCGAGATCAACCGCGACGGCGGCGACACGTCGCAGCACGACGCGGAGGTCACACAGATGGATGCATACCGCGAGGCGCTAGGCGGCTAGGCTTCCCGGCGGGTTATACGGCTGTACCCGCAGTCCTCCCACCGGCAAACGGAGCCGAAGCCGAATTCGTCGGAGTGGAAGACGAGCGCTGACTTCCGTTCACACTTGGGACAGCGGCGGTTTTCGGCACTTCGACGCGCGGCCGTGCGACTGTTTGGGGTAGCGCGCCGTCGATTCCCGTCTTGGTAGGTGGCCATTGCTACTCCGTGCTCGGATCACGCCGCACGGCGCCCGGAATCTTCTCTAGCTTGTCCCACCGAATGTGGCTCAGGATGGCATCGTCGGGAACCTCGATCGTCACAAACCCGACGTCCGCATTTTCGTCGTCCCGTAGCTCGTTCCCGAGCGCTTGCTTCATGTCGAGGGTAAGACCGGCGTCCTCCGCGACCGCATCCGCATCCCAGGAGTCCATCAGTTCAGGAACGTCGGGCGATACCTTACTAGTCGCAACCAAGGCGTAAAAGCGCATACCCTACACCTTACCCCTCGCGGCGTATCCGCTGGACTTCGCGCCTCAGCGCGCCCAGGTACGGCGACAACAGGTCGTCGCCGAGGTCGAGCTTGGTTCCGTCCTCCATCTCCGCGCCGTCGAGCCGCTCCCACACGTCTTCCCAGTCGACGCGCCGATCCTGGTACCAGCCGTCCACGATCTCGACCGCGAGCGCGATCACTTCCTCGGTGGGCTCACCCTTGGTCGTCATCGTGCGCCACCTCCTCCGGTAAACAGGTCCGGGAACCGGAACCGGACAAGCTGTGCCGCCCGCTCGCGGTGTTCGTCGTCGTCGCCGTCCATTCCATCACTCCAGTAATAGAAATGCTCGCGCCCCAAGCGCTCGATTGAGTCGCGTACGATCTTAAGAATCGTGCGCCGCGAGGTTCCGTCCGGCAGCTCACCCTTATTCTTGTGCATGTGACACGCAAGAATTTCGGTTATATCCTCGTGGTCAAACCGCGTCTTAATGAGCATGTTGATTCGCGGCATCCCGTCGCGGCTCATTGTGGCTTTTGGCACGGTGCCTCTCCTAGACTGCGAAGGTTGACTTTGTCACGGCGCGACGCCTGTAGTCCTCAGACTCCCATATCGTCACAACCGTCTCCGAGCGTCCGCCCTTGTGAGTGATCACGCTCTCGCGGACTCGGCGAGTGAACCCTTCGGCTTCGAGAATCTCACGCGCAGCTTCATCCGTCATGCGCTGTCCGCGCTTGCCGTCGAGGCTGAGCACGGTGTTACGACTCGTCGTCATCGTCCTTCGCCTCTCGCATCTCTGCTCTCCTAGCTAGCGGTATTTGATCGTCGCGGAAACCTCACCGTTTCCGAACACGCCGAAGTCGTGAAGGTGCTGGCCGATGTAGTCCTTCACGTCCTGGCGGATGTCCGCCGCGCCCTCAATGCCGAACGCGGCCGTCCACTCCTTGGGGTCCGCGAGGTCCACCGTGACCGTGACTGCGATTTTCATTCGCTGCCCTTCTGTTCCCTCAGGAAATTGTACGACGATGCCCAAGCCTCGTACCACTGCACGGAAAACGGTGCGAACCCCTGTTCGCGGGCCGCGTCGTCTGCGTTCTGCTCGGCGCTGGTGAACACGCGGAATCGCGGGTCGTTCAGGTTGCCGGCGCCGTCATCGGCGAGCTTAGCCCACCACTGTTCAGCCGGCTCCTGGGTGGCCGACCGGCTCGCGTGTTGTTCGTTCATGACACCACTCTAGACCGCTAGTCGCTATCAGTCAAGGGGGTGTCGTGGAGCCAATCCGACACGGCCCCGCCGGACTCCCAGAATTGACGCTCGGCTGGCAAGTCCTCCGCTGGACCTACCGAAACATGCGCCTCCCGGACGGCGACAACGCAGGCGATCCGTGGGTGTTTACCTCGGAGCAAGCGCGCTTTGTTCTGTGGTTCTACGCCGTTGATGAGACCGGCCGGTTTGTGTACCGCAATGCGTGCTATCGCCGAATGAAGGGCTCCGGCAAGGACCCGCTCGGCGCCGCGATTGCGGCCGTCGAGCTCTGCGGACCCGCGCGCTTTTCGCACTTCGACTCGCAGGGTGACCCGGTGGGCAAGCCGCACTCGGCGCCGTGGATTCAGGTAGCAGCCGTATCGCAATTTCAGACGCGAAACACCATGCAGCTCTTTGCCTCCCTCTTCGCGCCGGAGTGCGTCACCGAGCACGGGATAGACCTCGGTAAGGAGATCATCCACTCCACGCGGGGCGGCCGGATTGAGGCCGTGGCCACTAGCCCGCGCGCGATGGAAGGGAACCGGCCGACCTTCGTTCTGCAAAACGAAACGCACCACTGGATTTCCACCAACGGCGGCCACGACATGAACGACGTGATTCGCCGAAACCTCGCGAAGGCACGCGGCGGTTCCGCGCGGGCACTGTCCATCACTAACGCGCACAACCCCGGAGAGGACTCCGTAGCGGAGCGCGAATGGGACACCTACCAAAAGATGGTCGCCGGCAAAACACGGTCGAGCGGATTCCTGTATGACTCCCTAGAGGCGCCGCCAGGCACCGACATGTCGGACCCGAATTCTCTCCGCGCTGGACTTCTAGCCGCTCGTGGCGATTCAACGTGGCTCGATGTTGACGGCCTCATGAACGAAATCTGGCTGCCTCAGACGCTCCCCTCTCAAGCGCGCCGGTTCTACCTGAACCAAATTGTGGCCGCTGAGGACGCACTCGTCACCGCGCAGGAATGGGACCTGAATCAGGACGAGACTCTCCTCCTGCTCGACGGCGAGGAGATCACCCTCGGGTTCGACGGCGGAAAGACCGACGACGCTACAGCGCTGGTCGCCGTGCGGGTCGAGGACCGCGCCGTGTTCCCTCTGCTCATCGCGGAGAAACCCACCGGGCCGGAAGGCGAAGGCTGGGAAGTCGACCGCGAGATGGTCAACGGCTACGTCCATTCCGCGTTCGCGCGCTACACAGTCGTCGGCTTCTTCGCCGACCTCGCACTCTGGGAAACGTACGTCGATTCGTGGGCGGCTGACTACGGCCAGCGCCTCAAGGTGAAAGCCGCCGGACGGCACGCTGTTGCGCTCGACATGCGCGGGAATCTACAGCGGCTCACGGTTGGCACTGAGCGCGTCGTGACCGGCGTCCGCGATGGCGACCTAATCCACAACGGAAACACCGATCTCCGGCGCCACGTGTTGAACGCGCGTCGCCGGCCCAATCAATACGGCGTGTCGTTCGGAAAAGAGCACAGGGAAAGTAGTCGCAAGGTTGACGCCTTCGCCGCACTCCAGCTCGCAGACATGGCTCGCGCTGAGCTACTTGGAAAGGGCCGTGTGGAGCGCAAGACGGGAATTGTCGTCTACAGCTAACCGGCGCGGAAAGGACGGGGCGTGACGGCACCGACTCAGGCACTCGTCACCGCGCTAGAGCGCGAGCACGCGCGGACCACGAAGGATTTCCGGCTCTATGAGAGCTATTACGACGGTGAGGAACGGCTAAACAGGCTCGGCCTAGCGGTACCTCCGGAAATGCGGCAACTCGTCGTGGCGATCAACTGGCCGCGTCTCGTGGTGCTCGCACTCGCGGAGCGTCTCGCGGTCGAGGGTTTCCGGTTGGCCGGCGAGTCCGAGACGGACAAACGTCTTTGGGACATATGGCAGGACAACGACCTAGACGAGGAGTCAGCCCTCGCGTTTATTGAGGCGCTCGTACAGGGCCGCGCCTACGCCGTTGTCGGGCAACACCCCGACGACCCGAGCCGTCCTCTCGTCACCTTCGAGTCTGCGAAGAACCTCTCCGTCTTGTACGACCCGGCGACCCGTGCTGTTCGCGCTGCGTTCCGCCCGCTGTTTGACAGCGAGGACGACCGAGGCGTCCCGGCTCGCGCGATGCTCTACCTGCCGGACTCGAATCAGCTCATCGAGCGGCGCCCTGGCGGGCAGTGGGCGACCATCGGTCTGTACGAGCACCGTCTTGGCGAGGTCCTGGTCACGCCGTTGGTGAACCGCGCGCGGCTGTCTAACCGAGACGGTCAGACCGAAATGCGCGACGTCGTGGGGCTCACCGACGCCGCGTGCCGCGCCATCATGAATCTTGGCGTGGCACAGGAGCTGATGGCCGTACCTCAGCGGTAC
This sequence comes from Herbihabitans rhizosphaerae, assembly GCF_004216555.1. GTDB lineage: Bacteria > Actinomycetota > Actinomycetes > Mycobacteriales > Pseudonocardiaceae > Herbihabitans > Herbihabitans rhizosphaerae. Next base: position 337,093 of record NZ_SGWQ01000004.1, read on the forward strand.
GTTTTGGGCGCCTCCGAGTCAGATTTCAAGGACGCGGACGGCAACCCCATTCCGGCGTGGCAAGCGTACATCGGTCGTTACTTCGCCGTTGCGGACCCCGATTCTAAGGTCGGCCAGTTCACCGCCGCGAATTTGTCAAACTTCACTGGCGTGATCGAGCACTACGCGACGAACGTGTCGGCCGTGTCCTCCGTGCCGCCCTCGTATCTCGGATTCCAGACCGAGAACCCGCCGAGCGCGGACGCGATTCGTGCAGGAGAACAGCGCCTTATCACCCGTGTGGAAAGTATTCAGCGGAGTTTCAGCGGCGGCCTTGAGCGCGGGATGCGGCAAGCCGATCGCATTGCGGGCGGGCGTGGAGACGCAGCGCGCCTAGAAACTGTGTGGCGTGACCCGAGCACTCCGACGTATGCGGCGAAGGCGGATGCGGTCGCTAAGCTCGTGAGCGCTGGCATTCTCCCGGTCGAGGCGTCTTGGGAAGACCTCGGATACTCGCCGGAGCGGCGACGCAAGTTGACGGAGTTGCGCGACCGCGACCGCGACCAGGACCCGGCGGCCGTGTTCGCGCGCGCGTTGCCGGCGATCCCCGATGACGAGGAGCCGGCGGCGTGAACCCCGGCGCGCTCCGTCGAGCACTCGACGTGATCACGCGGAGCGCGGTTGCCGCAACGGTGGCTCTGCTCCGCCGCGTGGCTCGGCGCCGGCTGTCCGCGCGACAGTATGACGCGCTGGTGGACTCGCTCCTGCCGGCCGTGGTCCGCGCACGCCAGCAGGCCGCGCAGCTCGCGCGACAGATGTACGGCCGGGAGCGCCGCCGGCACGGTGTTGCCGGCTCTGCGCCCAACGTCGCCCCGCCGCATTACGAGCGCGCCGCGCTTGACGACGCTCTTCGCCGCACGGTGCGGCCGGCTCTCGTGTCGGCGGAGCCTGTGCTCGAGGAGCAACTCCGTGCGGCGGGTAGTGCAGTGGCGCGGCACGTCGAAATGGCTAGCCGTCAGCAAACTGTGTCCCTTGTCCGCGCGGACAAGCTCGCGCTCGGCTGGGTCCGACTCCTCACCGGACGCGAGGACTGCGCATTTTGCGTCCTGCTTGCGAGCCGGAAGGACCTGTACGGCTCTGCCGCGTCCGCACAATTCGATGCGGACGGAGAGAAGTACCACGACGGATGCGACTGCATTGTCTTCCCCGTGTTCAGCGAGGAAAGTCGCCCCGGAAAAACGCAGCAAAAGTACCTCTACAACGTGTACCGGAAGGCCGCCGAGGCGCACCCGGACACACACCCTCTTAACGCGCTCCGTCGCGTTTTGAACAGCGACAACCCGCCGGACCTCCGGCCGGGAACTGTCGCCGCATAAACCGGCCGCCCCTGGAGGGCGCCGAATTCCCCAGTAACCCCCGGAGGGTTAACCCATGTCTGATGCAGGCACCCCGAACGCTGAGACCCAGAACGGCACCGACGCCCCGGAGGCGCCGGCCGCGACGGAGACTGGCACCCCTGAGCAGAGCGCCGAAACGGTTCCACTGGACAAGCACAAGGCCGAGCTGTCGAAGAAGAATAGTGAGGCGCAGAACCTTCGGAAGCGCCTCACGGACGCGACCTCGACCGCCGAAGCGCTGACCGCTCGCGTCGCCGAGTTGGAGCAGGCGAACACTGCGTTTGTCGAGCTAAAGGAAAGCGCCGACACAACGGCCCGCGCCTTCGCGCAGTTTCAGGCTGCCGTGACCGGCGGCATTCCGGCGAACAAGGTCAACGAGTACTACGACCTCCTTCGCGGCGAAACGCCTGAGGAGTTGCTCGCGCACGCTCAGAAGGTCGCCACCGATATCGGGCGCACTGACGTGCAAATCCTCACGTCCGATCCGACTCAGGGAGCCGGCCCGCCTGCTCTCAATTCCAGCACGCTAACCGACGCGCTCTCGCGTGCGGTGAATGCTGGGTAACCCTTAACGGAGAAACACATGGCGATTACCGCCGCCACCAAGACTACGGACTTCGCCGGCTTCCTTACGCCGGACGAGTCCGCCCCGATTTTCGAGCGCGCCGCGCGGACTTCGGTCGTGCAGTCTCTCGTCCAGCGTATTCCGCTGGGTATCAACGGGCAGAATATTCCCTACGTCACCAGCAAGCCGACCGCCGGTTGGGTTTCCGAGGGTGGCCAGAAGCCGACTAGCAAGGGCGCCGTTGGCCTTAAGACCATCAAGCCCGAGAAACTCGCCGTTATCGCGGTGGTTTCGGCTGAGGTCGTGCGTGCCAACCCCGCGAAATTCATGTCGCTGCTCACTGGGCAGATTGCTGAGGCGTTCGCAATTGCGTTCGATTTGGCCGCAGTTTACGACAAGGGGCCGGACGGCACTGCCGGCGGCGGTCCGTTCGCGACCTATCTCAACCAGACCACCAAGGCCGTTGAGCTAGGCACCGCGACGCAGGCGCTTGGTGGCGTTCACGCCGACTTCAATAGCGCGCTAAAGCTTCTGGTCGATGACGGCAAGAAGCTGACCGGCTTCGCGCTGGACGACCGTATCGAGCCGATCGTGAATGGCGCCGTGGACACCACGGGTCGCCCGCTGTACGTCGAGGCTCCGCTAGAGGACACCGTTCCGGTTGCTCGCGGCGGCACGCTTCTACGTCGGCGCTCTTTCATGGGCGAGGGTGTTGGCGAGCCGACCCCGGCGGGCGCGGGCACTTACGCGCTTGGCTTTGCCGGCGACTGGTCACAGGCCGCGTGGGGTGCCGTCGGCGGCATTTCGTACGACGTTTCGACTCAGGCCACCGTGACGATTAACGGCGTGCTGACTTCGCTCTGGGAGCACAACCTAGTGGCCGTACGCGCAGAGGCCGAGTACGGCTTCCTCGTGAATGACGCCGCGTCGTTCGTTCGGCTGACTGAGACCAAGGTCAGCTAATTCACGGGTGGGGGCGCCTGCTTTTCGCGGGCGGCCCTGCCTGCCCCAACGGAGGAATACGAAATGAGACTCATCTCTCCGGCGGGAACGCGCGTAGAGGTTGGCGACGAATTCGGGCGCGAGCTGCTCGCGCGGGGCTATGTCTCCGCAGAGCCGGCCCCGGAGCCCGACCCGGTGCCGAAGCCCGCGCGCGGGCGCAGGAAGGCGGCCCCGAATGGCAACAGCAACACCGGATGATGTACAGGATCGGCTAGGCCGTGATCTGACCCCCGACGAGCAAGCCATCGTGACGGCCCGCCTGGCCGATATCGAGGCAGAGCTTCTCGCGCGAATCCCGAATCTGGTCACGCGCGCGAATGCGGAACCGGCCTACAAGGCACTCGTGGTCCGCGTCGAGTGTGACGCCGTTCTCCGCGTCGTGCGGAACCCCGGCGGCTATCGCCAGGAAACGGCCGGCGACTACTCGTATTCGGCCGACCCTCGCGCCGCGTCCGGATACCTGTTCGTCACTGACGACGAGTGGCGCCTGCTCGGTGTCGCGCGCGGCGCCTTCACGATCGCGCCCGTGGTCAACCCAGCGTACCCGGGACCGTTCCCCCTGCCGCCCGACGACTTGACCGGGTGGTCGTAGTGGCCCTCTTCGACTCCGGCGCGACGCTGGATATCTACCCGTCCGTTCGTACTGTCGACGCGGACGGAAACGAAGTGTGGCTCCCGTCCGAGACGCCGATAACCGTTCGCGGGCGCGTCCAGCCGATTAGCTCCGTCGAGCAGCTCTCGTTTTCTCAGCGGGCGGTCATTGGCCAGAGTGTGACCACCCTCTACCGCGTTATTGCGCGAAATGCACCGGGTGGCCCGTGGTCCCGCGTCGTGTACGGCGGGCGTGACTGGGAGGTTGTGGGGGAGCCGGAATGCCGGCGCTACTCCTCCGCGACATCGCACGTCACCGCGATCATCCGCGCTAAGGGCGTGCCCAGTGGCGCAGGTTGATCCCCGCTGCAATGAAATTGTCGCCGGACTTCCGGGCGTTAACCGCGCCGTTCGCGACGAAGCTCGCGCACGTGGAAAGCGCGCCCGCGCAACGCTGAACGTGCACCGGTTCCTAGGCAACGAGACGAATCACCGGATTCTCGTGCGCAAGGCGAATCGGTACGACTGGTTCGTAATCCTCGAAGGACCGGCGCCCATCCCCGTCGAATACGGCCACATTGCCGAAGACGGCACCCGCGTCGAAGGGCTCCGCATTCTGCGCGGCGCATTCGATATGTAAGGAGTCGCGGTGACCCTGGATCACACGGGGCTTGTTTTGGCCTGCCTCCGCGCGGCGCTCCCATCCGGGACAACGGTCGAATCGCAGATTTCGAATCAATTCGAGCGCGTCCCCTATGTGCACGTACGCACGGCTGGTGGAACCGGGGATATCGAGTACCTCGACCGCCCCATTGTGGAAATCGACTGCTACACGCAGGGCGCACCTTCGGCGGCCATCGCTCTCGGGCAGCAGGTCCGGCTCGTGCTCCACGCCGCGTGGCGCTCGCAAACCGTGTTTGCCGGCAAGGGCCACTTCGCGTACGTACGCGCGCTTTCCATTCCCCACGGTCTGCCACTCCCGGGGACTCCCGCCGGGTACCACATCTCTACTTCGACATACGAAATCGGTATGCGCCCGCCCCAGGGCTGAGCGTATCCGGGAGGAAATCCCAAATGGCATTGAACGACGATGCGGTACTCATTCCGGGTACCGGTCACATTTACCTTGCTCCCGTTAACACGGTCGAGCCTGTGGCCCCCACTGCGCCCACCACTCCGTGGGTGGAGGTTGGCCACACCTCTCTTGAAGAGGGCCTTTCCATCAGCCGCGAGGGTGGCGACCCCGAAGTAAAGGGCACGTGGCAGAGCACCGCTCTTCGCGAGCGGCGCGAGCCGACCGTTTGGTCGATTGGTTTCCAGGTCCACCAGGTGGACCGCGAAAATCTCGGGCTATTTTTCGGCGCCGGCACAGTTACCGCCGGTCGATTCGGCGTGTCCGCAAACCCCACTCCCACTGAGCACGCGCTTTACGTGCGAATGGTAGACGGCGCGAACGAGATCGGCCTTTGGATTCCGAAGGTCTCCCTCTTCGCGAACGACGACGTTGAGGTCGACCCGGAAAACTTCCTCTCGTTCCCGGTCCGCGCGACCGTTCTCTCTGTTACCGGCGAGGACCTGATGGCGTGGCTTTCTGACGAAATCGTCGTCGCCCCGTAATCAACTCCGGGGGCGGCTATTGCAGACCGGCCGTCCCCGGAGTTTCCCTTTGGTCTGCTGTTTCGAAAGGTCTGCGACCTATGTCTAACGTGTTTTCCCTAAGCGACATTCGCGCGGCGGCGGAAAAGAAGTTCGCCGATCAGCACGCCGAACTGGCGAACGGCGAGACAGTTACCCTGAAAAACCCGATTCGCCTTACCGTGGAGGAGCGCAAGGCGTTCGCCGCACTGTCTGATAACGACGGCGACAACGATCGCGACGTTTCGACGTTCGCCCTAGAGGCGTTTACTCTCCTTGCCGGCGCCCGCGCGGCGAAGGCGATACTCCGTGACTACAAGGTTGATGGCGCGCTCGTGCTCCTGGAGCGGTACACGGAGGCGACGTCAGCGGGGGAATAATCGCGCTCGACAATCTCATTGAGCGTGTCGGCGCCCCGGCGCTATACGCGGACCTCCGTCGAGAATACGGCGCGGACCTCACGGACATGTTCCGTGAGGATTCCACGCTCACCCCGACGTTGATTCTCTGGATGGTCGAGCACCTCTCGTCTAGCTCTGCATCCTCGGCGGTTCTCCGGGGCGGTTCCGAGCATCGCGATTGGCAAACCGGCGAGCATCTTACGGCCGTGCTGATCGACGCAATGAACATGAACACGTGGGCCGTACTGGCTAAGGGCAGCAAGCGGGCGCCGAAGAAGCCGGCATCAATTCCCCGTCCGGGGGTTGGTCGGCAGGCTCCGCGCACCTTGCGGGTGGCGGATATTGCAGCCGCCGCGCGCAAACAGAAGGACTAACACATGCCAGATTCCACGGGGAAGGTTGTCGCGCGGGCCGCTGTTCGAGTCCTGCCGGATACGAAGCAATTCGCACCCGCGCTGGACAAGTACTTGCGCAAAATCGAGGCACGAACCCGCCTGAACATTAAGACCGTTGCGGACACTACGGGCCTAGGCCGAGAAGTCAACACGGCTATTCGGGCAATCGAGCAGCGCTCGGCGGAAGTCAAGACCACAGCGAACACGATTCCGGCGTCCGCCGAAGTGGAGGCGTGGCGTAAGCGCGTCGAGCGCACCGAAGCGAAGATCCGAGTAGCCGTCGATAAGACCGCACTGGCGGCGCTGAACGGCATTGGCAAATCTGCGACGTTCTCCGTCAAGACGGTCGGGGTGGCGGCGGCCATTGCGTCTGTTGCGGGTCTGGTCGCCATTGCTGGACAGGCCGCCGTAGCGGTCGGTCAGATGTCCGGTGCGCTCGGGCTGATTCCGGCAATCGGCGCTGTTGTCGGGTCCGCGCTTGCCACACTCATCGTCGGGTTCGAGGGCTTCGGCGCTGCCCTTTCGAGCATGAGCGATCCCGCCGCCTTCGCGGAGGCGCTAAAGAATCTCGCTCCCTCCGCACGAGAAGCCGCTATCGCGTTCCGCGACCTAAAGCCCGCGTTTCATCAGCTCCGGCTAGATGTGCAACAGGAATTGTTCCGGGGCCTGGGTCAGGAGATTCGCGCGGTAGGCAAGGACTACGCCCCGATTCTCTCGCGCGGCCTACAAGGCATCGCGAAAGAGGCGAACCTCGGCGCTAAGGAGTTCTCCGCCTTTCTGAAACAGGCGCAGACTAAAGCCGACTTCGGGGTGTTGTTCGAGAACGCGAAGCAATCTGTTCGCGAACTAGCACTAGCGATTCGCCCACTGTTCGAGGCGTTCCGCGACATCGGCACCGTAGGGTCGGAATTCCTTCCCGGCTTGTCCTCCGGTCTTCGTGAGGGGGCTGAGCGGTTCCGCGACTTCATCGCGGAGGCGCGAAAGACGGGGAAGCTCCGGGAGTGGATCAGTAACGGCCTCTCCGCAATCGGGGACTTCTTTCAGGTTCTCAAGAACCTTGGGTCGATCATCGGTAGCTTGTTTAAGGCCGCGAACGTCGAGGGCGTAAGCCTGCTCTCCGTGTTGAAGAACGGCACGAAAGCGGTCGCTGACTTCTTGAAGTCCGCCGATGGTGTGCGGATGCTCCGCCAAGTATTTGGCGGACTCGGTGACATTCTTGAGGGAATGACCCCGCTCTTTATGGAGCTGGGACGTGTCTTCAAGGACGTAATTGCGCCGTTGATTCAGCGACTTGGGCCGCAAATCGGAGACGTGTTCGCCTCGCTCGCGCCCGCCGTGGAGCCGTTCGCGAAGATTATTGAGGCGCTGGCGCCCGTGCTTGTGACCGTCGCCGATGTTGTGGCGCGAGTACTCGTAAAGGCGCTCCAGGCGCTACAGCCCGCCATTGAAAAGGCGGCGCCCGCGTTCGAGCGCCTTGCCCGCGCGATCGGTGACGCGCTGATCAAGATCATTGAAAAGGTGGACTGGCAGAAGCTAGCGGACGGGTTCGTTCGCCTGGTCGACGCGGCGCTGCCCATGATCGAACTCTTTGCGAACCTAGCAAGTCATGTCATCCCGCTTCTCGTGAGTGCACTATCGGGAATCGGCCCGGGGCTGGTCATAGCGGGTGCCGCCGTGCTGGCCTTCCGTAAGCTTCTCTCTCCGTTGGCCACGTTGATTACCGGCTCCGTCACGTCCGCGCTGGTCGGGCTTCCCAGGACCGTCGACTCATCCATGGGCAAGGTGGAAAAGACAGCGGCGGCCCGTATGAAGGGCTTGGGAAAAGTCCTGATAGGCGGGCTGGCCGCCGCATCGCTCGACTGGGACTACCAGTGGGACCAGAACAAAAACGCGGTCGAGAACTTCGGCTCGTTCGTGTCGAACAGCGTTGAAAACCTCTGGTACGGCATTACTGGCATCTTCGGCAACGAACGTCCGACATATCAGCTCATTGAAGCGACGGACAGAATGCACGCGGCGGCTACTAAGGGAGCCGCCAACATCATGGGGGCATTCGTGCCCGTCCCGTTGGGAATAGCCGGTGCGTTCGCCGCAGCCGAACCCGTTCTACAGGGCGCTGGTGCGGACGCGGCTCGGAATGTTGGCGCTGGAATCCTAGCGGGGACACCTTCCGTCGTCGCTGAGGCAGGCAAGCTCCCGGCGGGGATTACCGGGTCGCTCACGGCGGCCTCGTCGCTGTTCGGCGCTGCCGGCGTTGGCGTGGTCGCGAGCGTCGGCGCGGGAATCCTCGCTAACTCAGGCGCCGTGACCGGTGCGACCGACAGCGTTAAGGACAGCTCTCTCGATATCTGGGCTAGCTCGAACCCTGACCACTTTAGTAGCGGATGGGAAAACGTCGGTCAAGTCGGGATCGGTATTATCGGCAATTCCTCGTCCGTGTTCGGTGCGACTGACTCCGTGACAAGGGGCACCGTTGGCCGTTGGCTCGACACCCGTCCGGCAATGAACAACGCCGGCCGGAGTGTGGTCGGTGAAGTCGGCGCCGGAATATTGAGCAGCGCGCATGAGCCGTGGTCGTCCACCGACAGCGTTGGGCGCGGAATCCTGAGCAGGATCACCGACATTCGCGACGACATGGAGCGCGCGGGGTCGTCGGTGATCGCGGGCGTTACCGCCGGTATCCAGAGTGGGGCGGGCGGTGCCTTCGGGGCCGCCGGTCAGGTGGCAACCGGGATTATTGCCAAGTTTAAGGGCTTGATGGGTATTAAGTCACCGTCGAAGGTGTTCCGCAAGCTAGGCGTTTGGACGATGCAAGGCTACACACAAGGCATCGAGCATGAATCTCCGCGCGTCCTTTCCGCGCTGTCCACTGTCGCAGACGACGCCACTTCGCATTTCCGCCAGGTCTCCGCAGCATTCGACACGGACGACGGCATGGCGACGTCGGGCGGTATCGCACTGACTCAGAACATTTATCCGCAGCCTGAGCAGTCGGAAATCTCGATCGCAGTGCAGGCGTCTAGGCAACTCGGGCGAAAGCTCCGCACAATGATGGGGTGATTTTTCGGTGTCTCTACCTCTCCGCGTGCGATGGTTTCTAGACGGTCTCGAATTCAACGGCGCTCCCGATTCCATGGGGCGCGAGTGGGTCATCGAAGTTGAAGAGGGGTGGTCGGGGAGCGCTCCGCCGCGTACGGCGCGAGCGCCCCGGCTGTCCCGACCCGGCGACCACCGCAGTCCCAATTACAAGGGCGGGCGCATCGTCACGCTCTCCGGCTGGGTGTACTGCCCAACCTGGGAGGCGCGACGCGACGCAGAGCACACGCTGTCCGCGCTGTGCGGGGACCCGCACAGGCTCTATGAGCTGCGTTGCACAGAAGAGCTGGGCGACCTCTACACGCTCGTGGAATTGGACGCGGCGACCGAAGTCGAAATCCGCCCCGGCGGGCACTGGCTCGACTTTGACATCCAGCTCGCCGCGCCGGACCCGCGCCGCTGGTCGGTACAGACCCGATCGGCATCCGCTCGTCTGTTCGCGGACGGTGCCGGCGGAGTGGTCTACACCCCAGGCGTGGACTTCGTTCCTGGCGTGGAGTATGGCGCCATTGGGTCGACCGGCCGAATGGTGCTACGAAACGACGGCTACGCCGAGTCGGACATCCGATTCACTCTGACCGGCTCCACCCTCGTCAACCCTGCAATTCGGAACTCCAGTACGAGCGATCTCCTGTGGTACCGGGGCGACCCTATCCTTCCGGGGCAGGTCCTCACGCTCGACTCCGCGACGACCGACGTTCGTCTCAACGGCGCCAACAAGCGCGCCCTACTCTCTCGCGCTCAGTGGTTCCGCATTCCGCCGCGCTCCGAGATTGAGCTTCGCTTTTCTGCTGACCAACCGGACCCCACCGCGCTTCTCGTGGCTGAGTGGTCCGACGCGTATTAATCGGAGGTCCTTCACGTGGCCACATCAGCACCAATGACGGACGCTATTCCGCTAATGGAATCGGACGGAGTCACGGGCCGCAACTCCGCGCGAGACTACCGGGTCGGGCTTATCGGCGCCTTGCTCGCGCACTCGGCGACCGGCGCCATCCGCGATGGTGTGATCCCGTCCGAGTGGGACCTTCCGAATAGATTCCGCGACTTCAAGGTAATCCCAAACAACCCGACCACGCCCGACAACAAGGTGCGCGTGGTCGATGGCCGCGCCATCATTTCGCGCGCCGGCCAGGGACCGTACCTCGCGTTCTCGGACGTGTTTACTACGCTCGACACCGAGCCGGCAGAGCTGGTCAACCCGCGCATCGACTCCGTTATTGCGCAGATTTACGACCACGCTGCCGGCGATTCCACGTCCGGCCCACATGGTCCGCAGCTCCGCGTCATCAAAGGAGCCCCGCACGCGACTACTCCGGTTCCTCCGACCCTCCCGGGCGGTTCGATCCGGCTCACGAACATCGCGCGCGCGGCCGGCGTTGACACGGTTAGCGCGGCCTCGATCACCGACACACGGAAAGCGGCGCACGTACACGGCACCCCGCGCTTCCTGCTTCCGGGCGACGCGCTCACGGACCCCGGGTACATCGACGGTGAGGAGCGCGTTCGGACGCTGCCTCACGTGCCGCCCGGAATTGACCCCCCGACGCTTGTTGACCGGTGGTCCGGAGTCGACAACAAATGGCACGGCACGCAAACCCTGTGTTGGACTGGCACTCAAACTCCCGGCACCGCGCAGAATGGGCAGACAATTGTCCTGTCCACCTTCATCATCCCGGCGCTAGGTTACCCATACCGTATCGAAACGTCGTGCTCTACGAGCTGGGCTATCGACGTCGCGAACCAGGCAAACCAGCTCTGTGGCATCTCGACCAACTACGACTCAACTGACCGCGCCACAAACATTATCTCTGAGGGATTCGAGCTTTCTCAGTCGATCGCGGCCGGCTTCACTCAGGCGACAGTGGACTGCTCGGCGAATGCTTCGCCCGTGCTTGACGGAACGACTTCGCACACCGCACGGTGCTTCTTCCGCAATCTGTCTTCCGCCTTCTGGATGCCTGTTCAGGGTGGCAATGCCTGGAGCTTCCGAATCCGCGCGGTCCCCGCGTGAGCGGCGAGCTATCCCTTCTCGTCTACGACACCCGCACGGGTCGAGTAGTCGATGAATGGGAAATGGCGAGCCAACCTAGATGGAGCCGGCGCCTGAGTGCGCCGGCTTCGTTGTCAGTGGACGTACATGTGCCGGACCTCGAACACAAAGACGACATGTGGGCGCTACTCGACATGTGGCGCTTCTCCCTCGCGCTCGTAGAAGACAGAACTGCGCTCGTCGCGGGGCCAATGATCTCCGCCGATTTCCGGGACCGCGAGGGCGCCCCGGTGCTGGCGATCGAGTGCGGCGACCCGTGGTCGATTCTCATGCGCCGGCTGTGCATGGCGCCGACCGCGACGAACCCGCGCGAGGCGGCGAGCAATGTGCAGCTTGGGCCGAACAGCCTTGCGGGCCTCGCGGCGGAACTAGTCGAGGCGGCACTTGACCGGCCCGCCGGGGACCTGCCGTTGATCATCCCTACGGGATTGCCGGCCGGCAGTCACGGCCGCGTGTATAACGCGTTTGATCTCGCCTTTTTCGGCGAGCGCCTAACAGAACTGTCCCAAGTATCGGACGGGCCGGAGCTCGACTTTCATCCGTTGCTTCAAGATGAGGGCGCGACCATCCGGCATGAGGTACGTATTGGCGCACCTGCTCTATTTCAGGCGGGCGAGCCTCATGTGTACGACTACGGCACGACCCTATCGTCTCTCGATGTCGACTTCGACGGCTCGCGCAACGCGCATTCCTGGTGGGTACGCGGCGATGGAATGAGCGTCGAGCTTCTCTACGGCTACGCCAGCTCAGACACCTATACGAACGCCGGTTGGCCGCGTCTGGAATCCGTCGACTCATCGCATACATCAACGCGCGAACAAGAATTGCTCGACGGATATGCGACCGCGAACCGAGACACCTACGGCGATTCGATCTACACCTACGGCGCCACCGTTCGGTGGGACGGAACCGATCCGAGCGGCCGACAAACCGGCGCGCCACACATCGCGAATGTGCGGCTAGGTGATCACGTCATGGCGAGCGTGCAGGACCACCCCCTTCTCCCGGACGTCGATCTGGTCTTTCGCGTCCTGGGAATTCAGGCAACCGGCCAGTCCGACCCAACTTTGGAATTGCTGAACTGAGGGAATCGCGTGGCGCAAGTAACACCGCAGCCAAACTCGGCTATTGAACACCGATTGATGAAGCTAGAGCAGCAGCTTCGCGAGATGCAGCGAAAGACCCTGTACTCCGCCGCAATTGAGGACGGTGGCCTTACGGTGACCGGCTCCGGCGGCATCACGGTTGAGGACCAAGAGGGACAGAAAATCTTCTTTACCGGCTCCGATCCCTCCTTGCCGCTACGCCCGGACGGAAGTCAGCAGTCCACTGTGGTTGTTCGCGACGACGCCGGACAGACTCGACTTCGATTGTGGGACCCGGACCCTCTCGCGGCGAACGGGTACACCCAGGCAATGTGGCAATACGACCACGCGGGCCGTCCTGTCTTTACGACCGACGTCGCGGGCGGCTTGGCCGAGCCGTGGTTGAACGTCCCGCTCTACTGCATGTACGCGATGGCGCCGGGGAGATACCCGTATACCTACCTCCCGATTGCTGATCTTGTCGGGAACATATGGGAGGGCCGCGTTTCGTATGTCTCGCACCCCGTGATCCAAGTTGATGGGACCTGGGGTCAGGCGACCGGCGTTAACGCGACGGATTACTTCTTGGACATCGGCCCGTCCACGTTCTCGTGGACCGCCGGACTCCTGGAGACCACCAATAAACGCTTCGACGTGTCGCACCTTCTCGGAGATCGCAACGTACCGATTGCGCTCCGTGCGACGCCGCACGCCGGCAGTACCGGCGCCGTGGCTTTTCAGGTGCTCGGCTGCTGCCTCCGGCAGACGTAAGGCTCGATATGACCTTGACAGAATTCCTGGCGTCCGGCGCCGCTATAGCCGCCGTGACGCAGGGACCCCAATACATTCTCGCTTGGCGGAAACGTCGCGCGGAAAAGGCCGAGCCGACCCCCGGAAACGGGGAAGTGCTCGCGGCCGTGCACTCCGTAGGTGCCCGCGTGGACAAGTTGGATTCCCGCGTTGACGACCTTGCCCGCGCCGTACGCGCCGCGCAGCAAACCAACGCAATTCACGAAGACCGCTGGGCGGCTATCCGACCTATTCGGAGGTCTGCTCCCTAATGGCATATAGAAACACGTGGCTAGCCGATGTGCTACGCCGCGCGGGTCTCCGCGTGCGCGAAGTCCCTGGCTGGCAGTCGCGTGGGCACGGGGAGCTGGGCGACCTCCGCGCCGTCCTGCTCCACCACACCGCCGGCCCCGCGTCCGGCAACTACCCGTCCGAGGGCACCGTGGTCAACGGCCGCCCCGGGCTCGACGGCCCGCTCGCTCAACTGGGCCTCGCGCGCGACGGCACCTGGGTAATCGTCGCGGCGGGGCAGGCGTGGCACGCCGGCAACGGCGCGCACCCCGGCATCCCGACGAACGCCGGCAACCGGCACATGCTCGGCGTCGAGGCGGAGTCGACCGGACGCGGCGACTGGACCCCGGCGCAGCTCGACGCCTACCCGCGCGGAGTGGCCGCGATCCTGCGACATCTACGACTCGGCGCCGACCGTGCCATCGCGCACAAGGAATGGGCGGCCCCGCGCGGTCGAAAAATCGACCCCGCCGGCTGGCCTGGCGACATGGCTGGCTTCCGCGCTGCCGTCGCGCATCACCTTCGCGGCGCCGCTCCGGCGCCGACCCCCGCCCCCATCTCCGACCCCTACGAGGAGTGCACCATGCCCGTTCCCGCCGGCACCGACGACCATGTGGTAGTGCCCGCCGCTGGGCGTCCGCCCTTCCTGTACGTGTTCGCCGCGTACGGCCGGAGTGTTCAAGCGCGTCTCGAGTTCGTCGGCCCGACGCCGAGCGCGGTCGCGGACCCGAACGCGAAGAGGTTTACCGGCCCGGGGCAGACGATCACGTTTCACGCCGACCGGCCCGGTCCGGTACGCATCCCTGACGGCACTGTCGGCGTGGTGATTCGTTACACGGCCGACCACTCCTTTACCGCGTTCGTGGGCTGATGGTCGCCATCATGCTAGGGTGATAGCGACTCGCGGTCTAAACTAGGGAGCTGACATGCATGGAGTAGGGATCATCGGCCGCGCCCGTGCCGGCAAGGACACGCTCGCGAGCGTCCTCATTGAGGAGCGCGGCTTCACCCGCGTCGGGTTCGCGGACTCGATGAAAGCCTTGGCGCTCAAGGCGGACCCCATGATTGAGGGACCGTTGCCGGACTGGGGCTACCCCGCTGAGGGGCTAGTCGATCTCGTGCGGCAGAAGGGCTGGGAGCGTGCGAAGGATGACCACGCCGAGACGCGCCGCTTCCTCCAGCGCCTCGGCACGGGCGCGCGGGACGTGCTCGGGGAGGACGTGTGGCTTCGCGCGTGGGAGCGCAAGGCGCATCAGTTCCCGCGCGTGGTTGTCCCAGATGTCCGGTTTGAGAACGAAGCGGATTTGTTGCGCGCGAAGGGGTACACCCTCGTTCGCGTCGTGCGCCCGGGTCTGTCCACTTCGGACACTCACGTGTCGGAGACGGAGCAGGAGAGCATCCGCGCGGACGTCACGATCTCCAACGACAGCACGTACGCGGCATACCTCCGGCGCGCACACAACTTCATGGAGGCTCTCGACCGATGCTGCGCTTCCCCGATCGGCGTTGCGGTGCTGCGAAAAGTCACCCCTGCGGGGTAGTAACACCGCGAGCGACTCGCGGTGTGCGGTACGGTGTTGGCCACGGGTCACTAGGTACCAGAAGGAGGGGTCTGCCGATGGCCGCGTTTGACGTGGAGTTGGACGCTCAACAACGCGAACACGTCGAGCGGGCAGTTTTGGCGGTTCGTGCAGCGTCGAGCGCCCGCACGGAGGAGGCGAACCTTACCGCCGCGCACGCGATCCACGATCTACGCGGATGCTTCCAGGACCGCGACGGCCGCCCGGACTACGCCGGAACGTCGAGCCGGTATCGGGGAGCAGCGGCGGAGGTTTACGAGCGCGCGGCTCGCGGGGACCGCAAGGAGGCCCAGCGGGTGAACCGCGCCGTCCAATACCACATGGCAACGGTACGACAGGAGCGAATGACGCCGGAGGAGATCGCGGCGTACGGCCTCGCGCCGAAGACCCGCGCAGCGCAGCGCCGCGAGCAGCGGCACAGCCTGGCCAGCCCCACGGACGGCCCAGGCGTGGCACGTGCGGCGGAAAACCTCCGCGAGGTGGCGGAGGCCATCGCTGCGTCCACCTGTGGGCGGCTTCCGGGGCTGGTCCCCACCGTCCGCGATGACGCAATCGACCACCTTCGCGGGGCAGAGCGCGCGATTCAGCGCATCGTAGAGAACATCACGCAGCGCCGCCGCTGATCCTTCTTCGCGCTTAGCCGCCCCGATCCCTCGCGGGTCGGGGCGGCTTTCTTTTTTGCCTAGAATCTAATGTGACGCCGATCACATTAGTTCCGGAAGTGTGACCCACCCCCCTTGTACGTGATGCAAGCCAACTACATCACGAAAGGAGGGGTGCGCGTGGCAGGACTAACCACGATGAAGCGCGGCGGAAGCCGGTTCTATGTCGACAAGGAAACGCGGGAGAAAGTGCCCGGTGTGACGTCGGTCATCGATATGGTTCCGAAAGATTTCCTGAAATATTGGGTCGCCAAAATCACGGCGGAGCAGGCCGTCGAGAACCTCGGCGCGGTCGTCACGCTCGCGATGAGGGACCCGAGCGCGGCCGTCGACATGCTCAAGCGGACGCATTTGCGGACGACCGGCGAAGCGGCCGACATCGGCACTGAGGCGCATAACATTTTCGAGCGCCTCGCGAAGGGCGAAAAGGTCGGCCGGCTTCACCCAGACATGGAGCTGTTCGCGAACGGCGTACGCGAATTCCTTGACCGGTATCAGCCGGAGTTTCTCCACATCGAGGACACCGTGTGGTCGGACACGCACCGGTACGCCGGATCGTTCGACGCTATCGCCAAAGTCGACGGCGAGGTGCTCATGGTCGACGCCAAGACCACACGGTCGGGCGTACACGCGGAGGTTGCCTTGCAGCTCTCCGCGTACATGAACGCCGACCGGATCGTCACCCCGGACGGCGACGACGTTCCGTTGCCGCCATTCGACGGCGCTGCCGTGTTTCATTTCCGCCCGGACGGCTGGCAATTCGTCCCCATCCGTGCGGACGCGGCGGTGTTTCAAAAGTTCCTCTCGCTCCGAGAGGTCTTCGACTGGGTACACACGGACTCCGATTCCGTCATTGGCAAGCCGGACTACAGCACGTTTACGACGACCGGCTCCGAGCGCCGCGCGTCCAAGAAGTGAGGACACCAAATGGCACTGAGGGTTTTCGAGACTGACCCGGACGCCAAGCCGAAGCCGCGCGACTCCTACGACTACGCCGGCCGATTCCGTAGCGGAATGCTGGTCGGTCGCCAGCCGAAGGCACTTTCCGAGTGGCGCGTCACCACGGATGACCCGGACGTCGCGGACAAAATCGCCGCAATGTTTGGTGGCGAGCCGGCGGAGTGGGACACGGAGAAGTCGGACAACATCCAGGTAATGACCGACACGAAGAAGCTTGACGTTATCGTTGACGGCCCCTCCGCGCTCCGTTCGCGGATGGCGCAGTACGGAACCGGCGGGCCGATTCACGTGTGTGACGGCGTGCAGTTCATCTCCGGGCACCCGGAGGACGAGGAGATCGGCGACGATTGCGGTTGCCCGCGCTCCCTGGAGGACCGCAAAGCGAAGGCGAAGAAGCAGATCGGCCCTAAGCCAGATATTCGCCTCGTCTTTCGCCTCGCGGATGACCCGGACCTGGGTGTGTTCATGTTCACCACTGGTTCGTGGTCGCTCGTGAAGATTCTGGATGAGGTCGAGTCGGCGCTTGCCGAGATCGGCGGCCCCGCGCGGGTCACGCTGGAGCTGGCCTTCGAGGAATATGACACGAAGGCAGGTCGCCACGTCGAATACACGTGGCCGAAGATCACCGTTACCGGCGCCGCTGAGTAATCGCGCGCCATTCTGAGGGGCGCCCGGATTAGGTAGCGCGGACAGCAGCCACGATGGGGCTTGCTCTTGCCGCTGATCCGGGCGCTCCTCTCTTTTCGTTTCGAGAGGAGAGCGGAAATGCCCCGAAAGAAGACGTATCGAATTGAGGGTGCTTCTACAGAGCGCCCGTGGGTCCTCCCGTCTGGGTTGACCGTCGTGGAAGAGGAAGGCGACTTCGAGGCCGCGATCGATTCCCGCGTGGGCTCGCCGGGACACACCGCGAAGCTGAGCGAGGGCTATCACGACACCCTGTGCATCAAGTTGGCGAGTCCGTATCCGGACAGAAACCGGATGCATTTCAATCGCCGTGCCGTCCGCGAATTGCGGGACGCGCTGACTGAATACCTCGGTGCCGACGAGCCGGAGACGTACCAGGGCCGCGTTTTCGAGGGGCGGGATTTTCTCGGCACGTGCCACTGGTTCGAGGTTCAGCGCGGCCGGTTCGCGAAGGCACGGGTAACGCGGCTTGCAGACAAAGCCGTCACATGGGCCAGCGTGCTCCGCTTCGCCCGTGTGCAGAACAGCGGCACCTACGCGCACAGTGCGCTGCTTCGCCACGTCGTCAACGACGTCACCGA
Organism: Herbihabitans rhizosphaerae; assembly: GCF_004216555.1. Classification (GTDB taxonomy): domain Bacteria; phylum Actinomycetota; class Actinomycetes; order Mycobacteriales; family Pseudonocardiaceae; genus Herbihabitans; species Herbihabitans rhizosphaerae. The sequence continues at coordinate 354,839 of NZ_SGWQ01000004.1, forward strand.
CCAGTTCCCCTGCGGCCCGACCTATTCCGTAGAGGAGAACTGATATGGCAACGCGCACCGTTTACACGATTTCCGGCGAGTCGACGGAGAAGCCCGAAAATCTCCCCGCCGGCTTCACCGTGGAGGAGCGAGCGGCGCGGCCGTTCGAGAAGTCCATCTCCGTGGACGACGACCCGGACCCGGACATCTTTATTCGAGTCTCAGACGGGGGATATGGCGATCTCCCGTTTCGTATCGAGATCGACAACTACAACGACACCAGCGTCTACTTCTCCCGCGCTGCCGCTCGCGAGTTGTGTGCCGCGCTCGGCGAGCTGCTCGGAGACGACGCCGATGACGGCACCCCGAATCGCGTCCTCGTGGACGGCGACGGCGGCACCTGGTTTGAAGTAGTCCCGGACCTGTTCGTTTACAACACCACATATGTCGGGGCCAAGGAGGCACACACGTGGGGCGACGGGCGCTCTTATCAGGCCGTGGAGGACAGTTTCGGGGTCGCCTCGGAGCTCCGCCGTGGCCAGTAAATCGCGCAACGAACAGAAGAAAGACGTCCGCTCCGACCGTGAGGCAATGGACGCGCGACAGGACTCCGCGTTAATGGCGGCCCTCCGCGCGGAGCAGAAGCGGATTCAGGCGGAGGAAGACAGCTAATGGAGTTCAGGGAATGGCCGAAGACCCCGCGTCTCTATAAAGACATGATCGTCACGGAGAAAATCGACGGTACGAACGCGTGCGTGGTCGTTAGTGAGCACGCGTTTGGCACTCACATCGGCGGCCCGCCTCCGGGTACAGCACTCGTGGTCGGCCCCGACAAGATGAACGCGGGCGGCCCGGTCGTGGAATACCTCGTCGGCGCCCAATCGAGGAAGCGGCGCATCACGCCTGAGGACGACAACTTCGGCTTTGCCCGGTGGGTGCGCGACCACGCGCCCGAGCTGGCGCGCACGCTGGATGCGGGCTACCACTACGGCGAGTGGTGGGGGTCGGGAATCCAGCGCGGGTACGACTTGCCGAAGGGGGAGAAGCGCTTCGCGCTGTTCAACGTGTCGCGCTACGCGGACGTGGACACGGCTGCCGTTCCCGGGCTCGGGCTCGTTCCTGTGCTGGTAACCGGGCCGTTCAGCACCCGCATTGTCTCGGAGTGCGTAGCAGACCTCCAGGTTTTGGGCTCCTTCGCCGCGCCCGGGTATCCGCGCCCTGAGGGCGTCATCGTTTACCACACGGCGGCGAGTCAGGTGTTCAAAGCCTTCTGTGAGTACTGAGGAATGGCGCGACACAGATTCAGCTACGAAAACGCATACGCCCCGGGGGACATTCGTGCCCTCGGGGCGGGCGACGTGATTGTACTTACGGAGTCCGTTCGTGAGCGCGCCAACTGGGAGAGCATCGTTTGTGCTCTCCCTATCGCGGCGGCTCGCGGGGCTTCGGTCATTTGGGAGGAGAGCACATGACAACGACTTCGAAACTCATTGTGATAGACGTGCCGGAGGCCGTGGCGCTGGTGCGGGACGCGGTTAAGGCGCGTGGTGCGGGCTACGTGTATTCGCCTGTGCCCCTGCCCGGGTACAAGGATATTCCCGGCTGGACTCCGTGCACCTACGCGAACGGCGACGAGCCCGGATGCATTGTCGGGACCGGACTCTACGAGCGTTACGGCGTGGGCGTGGAGGAATTGCAGGAGTTGGACCAGGACCTAGACGACACGGAGGTTATCTCTCTCGAGTTCCCCGCGCGGTTCGACGTGTCCGACGAGGCGCGAGAGGTGCTCGCCGTGGCTCAGGGACACCAGGACAACGGCAAGCCGTGGGGCTACGCGCTGACCGAGGCAGAGCAGGCAGCGACTCAGTACGACGTGTAAGGGAGGGGACAGCGTGCAAATCGATGCGCTACTCCGACGGCTGGACCCGTCCGGCACGATCGAGGAGGACACCGGAGGCGTGCTCGTGCGCTGCCCCGCCCACCCAGACGGGCGCCCCTCGCTGCTTGTAGGACTGAGCAGCGAGGGCACCGCGTCCCTGTACTGCCGCGCGGGCTGCTCGACGGCGGATGTCTTGCAGGCGGCAGAGATGGAGATGGCGGACTTGTTCCGCGTGGCCGGCGAGCCGACCGTTACGAAGATCGAGTACGAGCCCCTTGGCGGCGCCCCGCTGGCCGCGCTCGCGTCCTATGTGGACTGGGCTGCGTCCCGCTTCACCGGGTCGCCGGCTGAGAAGTACGCAGCCCGACGCTTTGGCGTGACTCCCGATCTCGCGGAGGCGTTCAAGCTCGGCTACGACGACGGAGCGAGCGAGCTGTTCAGCCGCGACTACCGGAGCGAGTCCTACCGCGCACACCCGCGCCTCGTGGTGCCCTTCCTTGACTGGCAAGGGAACCCGCGTGGACTGCAGGGGCGCGACATCGGTGGACGCTGCCCGGTCCGGTGGGCCGGACTCCAGAACCCGCGCGGAGCGGACGGGAAGCCCGTCATGCGCTGGGACACAACGGGAGTCGTGCGCGCGGACACGGCCTACGACACGGTACTCGTGACCGAGGGGCCTGGAGACGCGCTCGCGACGGCCTCCGCCGGCTACACGGCAACATTCGTTCGCGGCGCGGGCGTGGCTCGCGCGGAGCGGACGGCACAGGAAATCGCGGCCGGGGCCTCCGGGGCTGCTGTCGTTCTGGCCGGCGACAACGACCGCTCGGGCCGACAGTTCAACGATGCCCTTGGCGAAAGCCTTACGGCGCACGAGATTCAGCCCCGCACTCTCGTGTTTCCCTTGGCGCACAAGGACATCTGCAAATGGCGCGATGCCAGCGGTGACGCCTTCGCCCGCAAGCTGCACACGGCCGTGTCGGACGCTCCACAGTGGACATCGGCACCCGCGCGACGCGACGGGGAGGGGGTGCGGCTTCCCATGGACGGTACCGACATTGAGAACGCGCGGTATGCGCTCCGGGTGGTCGGCCCCGACACCGCGCACGTCGAGGGGGTTGGGTTCCTCACATGGACCGGCACGCACTGGCGGCCCATGTCCCGTTCGCGTGAGAACGCCATCGGGCACCGCGTCGCGGACGCCATGCGTGCGGAGCTGGACGAGATGCCGAAGGGCGATCCGAAGGGGAGCGGTGAGGAGCGCGAGCAGGCGCGCGATCACGTGGAAGCGACGAAGCGAGTTCGGCGAATGCACATGGACTCCGGCATTCAGGCCGCGCTCACGCACTTGAAGACCATCACCGGGCGAGACGTCGAGGAGTTCGACGCGGCGCCCCATCTCCTCGCGTTCCGAAACGGCGTCGTAGACCTTCGCACGGGCGAGCTGCTCGATCACGACCGCGAGCACATGTTGACGCGGTTAGTGGACCTCGAATACGACCCAGAGGCACCGGCCCCGCGCTGGGAGCAATTCCTTGCAGAGGTGTTCCCTGGGGACCCGGAGATGCCGGAGATGCCGGCGTTCATTCGCCGACTCATCGGGTATGGAATCACCGGGGAGACGCGAGAGCATGTCTTCGCGCTCCTGTACGGGCACGGCGCCAACGGCAAGTCAGTTCTCGTGAACACCCTGGCGTATGCGTTCTCCGGGATTACGACGCACATGTCGCAGGCCGCCATTGCCCTCGCGCGGAGCTACGACGCGGCGGCACCTAACCCCGCACTGGCGGCGCTTCGCGGGGCACGGCTCGCGGTGCTGTCGGAATTGAGCGATGGCCTTCGACTGAATGAGGCGCTGCTCAAGCAGGTCACGGCCGGCGACCCGGTTGTGGCGCGCGAGCTGTACAAGGGGCAATTCACGTTCCACCCAACGGCGCTACTCATCATGGCCACGAACTACAAGCCGGATGTTCGCGGACAGGATGACGGCTTCTGGCGGCGAACCAGACTAATCCCGTTCACGCGGGAGTTCACCGTTGAGGATCGGGACGCCACATTGCCGGAGCGTCTCCGCGAGGAGATTCCCGGCATCATCGCGTGGGCCGTTCGCGGCGCCGTCGAGTGGTACCGGGACGGACTCCAGGAGCCGGCGTCCGTGAGCATGGCTGTGGAGGAGTACCGCCGCTCTGCGGACGTGCTCGAAGGGTTCCTCCCGGGCGTCCTCGTGCGCGACCCGGCGGGACAAATCAAGCTCAAAGACGCGTTTGACTTGTTCCTGGATTGGCGCGTTGACGAACACGTAGAGCCGGTTCTTCGCTGGGGGAAGCAGCGTTTCCGCCAGCAACTGGAATCGCGCAAGGTTGCATACAACCCTCGTGGAACGGGCGGCGTCGGATGGTTGATAGGCGTCCGCGCGGCGGAGAAGGGATGACGAATGTACGACCCGGTTAAGGTCCTGGTGGACGCGGCTGCCGAAGGAATGGCGCGAGTATCCGTTCCCCTTCTTGATTCGCAAGGAAACGTCGAGCGCGAATTCACGGCGGTGGACTTCGGACATGAGGCCCGCGCCGTCGCTTCCGCCGTCTTGAGTGTGTTGGTTACTAAGCACTTCCCGGGCGACGAAGGCGACACCTCGGACTGGCACTACGCCTGCGAGGCGCTGACAGAGGACGTGCTTGACGCGCATAGGGAACTGTCTGCTTGATCTAGCCACTCTCGAATAGCCCTCACCACGCAGCCCGCATGGTGGGGGCCTTTTCGCATGCCCGAAAGGAAGTGCGGCAATGGATATCTCTCCGCTCGCGGCGACCGCCATGCAGCTAAACGAGCTGTACGCGGAGTTCGTCCGCGCTGGGTTCACGCCCGAACAAGCAATGCAGATGGTTTGCACCGTGCTCGCGGCGAACGTCACCAGCGGCGACGCCTGAGAGGAGCGTTAATGCGCGAGCACACATACCGGATCGACGGTGCGCCCGTCGCCATTCGCGTGATCGAGCGGACGGAGGACCTAGACGCATTCCGCGTGTGGCTGAACGCGCACGGCGACGAGCGGCTCGGATTCGACACGGAATCGACAGGGTTGGATTTTTACGCGCCGTCGTTTCGCCTGCGCACGGCGCAATTCGGGGACGCGCGTAGCGGCTGGGTTCTGCCGGTCGATTCGGAGGGTGGCGTTCCCGGTGCGCTGGAGGCTACGGCCGGCGTGCTCCGCCGGCATCCGTGTCTCGTGATCCACAACGCGCCGTTTGACGCGCTCGTTGTGGACGCGCACGTTCCCGGCGTCGAGCTGACGGACCTCTGGCCCCGCGTGGTGGACACCAAGGTTCGCGCGCATCTGATCGACCCGCGCGGACCGCAAGACCCCGGCGGCGTCGGGCAAAGCCTGGACGCGCTGACCCGGCGGCACCTCGACGCGGAGGTTGCCCGCGAAGTGAAGGGGAGCATGGTCGCTCTCGCTCGGGAGATCGGGACCACGAAGGAAAAGGTGTGGCGCGAGGTCGATCTTTACCACCCGACGTACACGCTCTACGCCGGCATGGACCCGATCCTCGCGACACGCCTCTTCGACGCGCAGGCCGATCTACTCGACGCCCGCGCACACCACCTGGAGGAATTCGAGAGCGCAGTCGGTCTCGTGTGTGCGCGGATGCGCCGCGTCGGGATGCCGCTCGATGTCGAGTACACGGAGCAGCTCTCCGGCGAACTGGCGGAGGAGTCGGAGAAGTGGGCGATAGTCGCCCGCCGGTACGGCATCACGTCCGTCAACGCGCCCAAGCAAATCGCGAGTGCGCTCGTAGAGATGGGAGAGGAGCTTACCGAGACAACGGACTCCGGCGGGTTGAAGGTTGACAAGGAAGTCCTTATGCCGCTGGCCGACCTCAACCGTAAATGGGAACTAGTCGGCGCCCGGGAGCCTAATCCGCTCGCGGAGGCCGTGTTGCGCAGCAAGCGGGCCGGTAAGTGGCGGACATCATACGCGGAAGCCATGCTCGCGATTCGCGACGCAGACGACCGCGTACATCCGGATATTGCAAGCTTGCAAGCGCGGACGGCGCGCATGTCGATTAGTAAGCCGCCGCTGCAACAGCTCCCGTCGTCGGACGCCACCATCCGGCGGGCGCTGCTCGCGGAACCGGGGCACGTGATCGGCGCCGTGGACTACGCGGCCGTGGAAATGCGCGTGCTAGCGGCACTCGCAGACGAGACGGTCATGATCGACGCGATTCGCGAAGGGCGGGACCTGCACGGCTACACGGCGGAGCTGATCTACGGACCGGACTACACCGACTGGCATCGGAAAATTTGTAAAGGGGTTGGTTTCGGGAAGGTCTACGGCGGCGGGGCAACCACACTGTCTCGGCAAACGGGCGCCCCAATCGAGCAAGTGCGCGAGGCAATCGAGGCGTACGACAAGAACTATCGCGGCGTTAAGCGCTACTCGCGCCGGCTACAGCAGCGCGCCGAATTCGGTCGGCGCGAGGTAGTGACTCCCGCCGGACGCCGGCTCCCGCTGGACCGTGACCGGCTCTACGCGGCCACGAACTACATGGTTCAGAGCACGTCGCGCGACGTCCTTGCCGAAGCGCTCCTCCGCCTGGATGAGAAGGGCCTAACGGAATTCCTCCGACTCCCCGTACACGACGAGGTTGTTTTCTCCGCGCCGGAGAAGGACGCGGACGAGATCGGGCGCGAGATCGCGCGGACAATGCGCGTTGACAGCTTCTTCGGGGTGCCGCTGGACACCGAACTGACCATCGGCGGGCGATCGTGGGGAACGCTTTACATCAATGGAGAGCACAGAAAGGTGGAGCTGTGAGCGTGCCGTATCGGATGCCTCCCAGAGAGCCGGTCATCGAGGACGCGAAGTGGATCGCAGCCATAGCGCCGCGCAATCCGTTCCCGATCCGGCGCGGAACGGCTCGCCGGCTCGGGCTGCGGGAACCGGATCGTTCCGGGTGAGCGCGGACCCGACGGAAGAGCTTCTCCGCGCGATGCTGGCTAGCACGAAATGGCCGCGCCTGTGAAGTGCTCCTACTGCCCGTCCACGGCCGGCGTCCGCACGTACACCACGCAGTGGCCGCGACAGGAGCGTATGTGCCGAGGGTGCGCATCGACGTACTTCCGCGCGGCGCGGAAGCGGGCCGTGGAGACGCTCTCTGAGGAGTACGGCGACGCCTCCGACGCCGCGCTCTGGGCTCAGTGCCACATCATCGCGTGGTGGCTGTCCGAGCCTGATCCGGACGTCCGCGCGGTGGGCGCGGTGCTGCTCGTCCAGGCGACCCGGTACCACCGGGAGTTCGGCGACCGGGCATGGCGGGTGTTCCCGAGTGCCCGCGATCGCGGACGTCAGCGCGGCCACGCGACGCGGAGCGCGGCGTACGAGACCGTGCACGTGCCGTACGACGTGCCGTGGCTTCGTCGGCTGTACGGAGACCGGTGCCTGTATTGCGGTGTCGCGTCGGAGCACATCGACCACGTTCAGCCGCTCGCGCTTGGCGGGGCGGACGCACCGTGGAACGTCGCGCCCGCGTGTAAGAGCTGCAATCTCAGCAAGGGCAAGAAGGCCCTGGCCGCGTGGCTCCCGGGCCGGCTGCTCAGCGTCCACGCGGAGCGGGCTCGCGCTCAGTGGGCGGAGTGGACGGCGGCGTAAGGCAGTGTCGATCGTGTGGTCTGACGAAGCCGGTCTATTGCTTCCACAAGCGCGGTGACGGCCGCCGGATCGATTGTGCGGAGTGCACACGAGCGGTGTCCCGAGAGCGTTATCACCGCACGCTCGCTGATCAGCGGGACCGTCGCTATCGCTCGCGCTATGGGATCAGCAGCGAACAAGTAGACCTACTCCGCTATGAGCAGGGCTATTGCTGTGCCATTTGTGGGCGCGCGGAATCGGACCTCACTCAGGGCCTCGTGGTCGACCACTGCCACATCACCGACACCGTTCGCGCGCTGCTGTGCACGACGTGCAACGCCGGCATCGGACAGTTTCAGGACTCGCCCGACCTATTGCGAGCTGCCGTTGCCTATCTCGCGCGGGCCGACGAATTGATAGCCACCTACGAGTCCGAGAGGGACTACGAATGACGGAACAGAACTTCGACGGGTCAAGGGGCGACCTGGTGTGGATGCAAGAAAACATCGCTCTCGCGGTTCGGTGGGCGGAGATCATCGAGTCCATGGAATCAACCCCGCCTCAAGTGTCCGGCCCACTGGTGAAGGGGGTGCGTCGCCCTGTCGAAGACCTCGTGGTGTGGCGCGACGAGAGCGGCTACGCCCGCGCCGTGGCGGAGGCGCGGGCGAGCGTCCGACAGGCTGCACGGCACTTGCACCGCGCGATGCTGGCAGCGGCCGAAGCTGAGGCCGCCTACGGCAACTGTGGCGATCGTCACAGCGTGAGCTAGGCGTCATCCCCCGTTTGGGGGAGTGTAACCCGCCGGTGACAACCCTCCGCCACGGAACTCTTGGCCCGTACTCCGATCGGCCTACTGTTAATGGCTTTCACTGTTTTGCTGGGCATCTAGGGCGACTCGCCCGCCTACGGGTAAGTAGGTTTCTCTGTTTCCAGGTCTGGCCTGGTGTTACATGCCAGGTCGGACCGGGTAAGCGCATGTTTGCGTGTGAGTCGCTCTAGGTCTAGCTTCGCTCTTGTCTCCCCCACAACGTCCGAGGTGAACAAATGACGGACAGTCCTACCCAACTTGCGACTACCCTCCGTGCGCAGCGCAGCCCGAACGCGCCTGCCTCGCATGCCCTCCCCGGGCACCTCGCGCGATTGGCCGGGAACACCCTCGCGCAGGCCGCGCTCGCGGACCTGCGAACCACAGATGTACTGGTCAAGGACGCCACAGACGGCGACCGAGGCGCAGAGCTGCCGCTCTACGTCCGTGTCGCAGGTGAAATCGACCAAGCCGCCGGGGCTTGCGCGTCGGCCGCATCTGTGCTTGGGCGCGACGACCTCCATCAGGAGGGTGTGGCGCGCTTGCTGGAGGACGTTCGGGCGGGCGTGATCGGCACCACGTACGGCGGGCAGGTCGGTCCGTACATCGGGCGCACGCTGTCCCGCCACATGCGTCACCTCGCGGACTCGATCCGGGCGGGCGCTGTCACCGCGAATGACCGCGAAAAGCGGCGCGTCCGTTCCGCGCTCCGGGCGACGATTACCGAGGACGGGGAATACAACCCCATTGCGGCGTACGGATACCTCCGCGCGAAGCACGCCGACGACCCGCGCCAGCGAATGGAATTCTCAACGTTCATGTCCATTCTTTCGGCGCTGACATCCGTCACTGTCCAGTGGTCCTCACCTGTGAACGGTGATTCGACACTCACCTATGCGGACGTCGTTGCTGATCCCCACGACGCATTCGAGGAAGTTGAGCGCCACGAATTGGCGCATCAAATCTGGGACGCGGCACCGCTTACCCGTGTGGAGCGCGACGTAATGGCACTCCGCACCGGATTGGCCGGCGAGCGCCTCCGCGAAAACGAAATCGCGGACCGGCTCGGTATGACGGATCGAGGTGTTCGCGCCGTTCGCGCGCGGGCAGAGAAGAAACTGGGGGCCACGGCCGAAAAGCTCGACATCACGGACTGACGAAGGCGGGGAACCACCACATGTACACATTCGAGTGCAATCACACCGAGGGAGACCGCGTTTCCCTGAGCACGTTCGGCGACGCCGTTCTGATCGTGATCACCGAGCACGGCCGCGACGACGGTTACCCGGACTCGGCCGAGGCCACCTTCACGCCTGCCGAGGCGCGGGAGCTGGCGCTGCACGCGGCCGAGAGCGCCTCGTCCGAGCGTCCCGTAGCGGGGTGGATCGGTGATGCCTATTGGCTCTCCGACACCGAGAGTGACGCCCTTCTGAGCATCCCGGTAACCGGACGCGCAAGCCGGGGCGTGAGAGTCGCTAGCGAAGACCTGTTGGGTCTGGCTGTTGCGCTGGTGCGCCTCTCCGAGGCCGCCGACAGCTACGCCCCGGCGTCGAAAACCCTTACGCCAGCGGCGATTGCGTTCGCGGCGCTGCTGGGGATTTTGCTCGGGAGAGTCTCTTGCTCCTACGCTTGACTGATAGCGACTCGCGGTCTAGGGTCAGTCTAACTGATGGCGACTCACGGCTAAGGAGCACGAAATGGTGACGGCGACGGCGACGAGACGGAGAGCCGGCGGGGACGTGGTGTCCATGCGGCAAACGTCCCCGTGCGAGCACGGCGTAGCGCACGGCATCCGGGCGCTGCCCGTGGGCGCGGACTTCTGGGTGCCGGAGTGCGTTACGGCGAACGGCAAGACCAAGCGGGCGCACACAGTCACGGCGGAGCGGTACCCGGTGGAGGTGACGGCGCGATGACTCTGGACGCGCTGCTAGCCCTGGAGACCGGCGACGACTTCACGTATCGGGGACGGACGCACACGCACTGTGGCGCTGCCGGCTGGACGTGGGGCGCGAAGAACGGCCACGAGTACGCGGACGTGCCCGTGTTCAAGGCCGGCGGCGGAGGAAAGAAGTTCATCCGCGTCTACTACACGGAGGCGACCCGATGACGGCCCTCACGCTCGACACGGCGGACGTGTCGCTGCTGTTGAGCGTAGTCAGCTTCGCATCGGAGTCGGACACCTACCGCGCCCAGGACGCCCACCTAGAGCGGCTATACCGCCGCCTGGAGGGTGCCGCCGCTCGCATCAACGCCAAGGAGGCGAGCAAATGAGTAAGGACCCGGCCTACGCCGTCGCGTACGCCTATGGCCGGCTGAGCGTGACGGTTGAGGTGTTCCTCAACGACGGGCTCACGCGCGAGCAGCTCGCCGAGAGGCTCGCAGACATCGAGCGCGAGCTGACGGAGGCAACCCGATGAGCGCGGAAGTTAGAGAGAATCGGCTAGTCGCGGCCTTCGCGTACGCCTACGGGCGCGAGGATGGGACCAAGGTTCCGACCATCAAGGGCTCGCGCAAGTGGGCGGAGGCGTACGCGGCCAAGGGCGGCAAGGACGACGTCTTCGGCGGACTGGAGATCGCCTACGACCGCTGGCAGGAGACCGGCGGCGAGATCGCGCAGGAGGCAACCCGATGAGCGAGCGCCTCACTGTCACGTTCACGAAGTCCGGACAGGGCGCCGGCCACGCGGCCCGCGCGAACAAGATTCCGCTGTGCGGCGCCAACGTGAACAAGCCGTTCGCCAACCCCCAGGTTCAGGCGCGAGACTGGTCCAAGGTCTCGTGCGCGCGGTGCAAGCGGATCATGGAGCGCGAGGCGACAGGTGAGGCCCGTGCCGCTGTCGCCGCCGCTGAGGTTCGGGGCGGTGAGCAGTGATGGCCACCGACGAGATCGAAGGCTTCGTGGTCGTGGGCTACGAGCACGACCGCATGCACGTCGACTGGGACGTCGAGGTCCACGCCACCAGAGAGGCTGGCGACAAGTCACTCGCTGAGTGCCGTCAAGCCGGATGGGACTGGTCGCTATACGCGCTGGTGCCGGTTGATCTGTCCGCCCGTGAGCGCAAGCGGACAGCCGACGAGCGGCGAATCGAGGCTGTCCGACAGCTCCTCCACGGTGGCCGCAAGACCGTGCGGGCAGATGACCTTCGGCGTGCGCTGGCCGGTGAGGCGTGATGGCCACTATCGCCGACAAGATCCGCGCCGAGATCGACCCATACCACGGCGGACCGGCAACCCCGTTCATCGCCGCGATCAACGCCGTGCTCGACCTGCACAAGCCGTCGGCCTGGTACGAGGAGTGCACCCAGCACACCTTCGAAGAGCACGAGGACACCTCCGTCCACCTCGAAGCGGGGGACTACGACTTCGACGGGTGCGACGACTCCCGCGCTCCGGATCGGTGCGCCGAGTGCACCCCGGCGAACGCCGACGACGACTACGTTCCTTCGGTGCTGTACCCGTGCCCCACGGTGCGGGCGATCGCCGACGAATTGGGGGTGACCGGTGGCTGACCCCTACGCCCGAATGCTCCTCGACGCTGCGATCGACGCCGAAGACCAGGCCCAGGACGGCAAAGCAGCGCTGCATCCGGGAGAGGCAGCCGCCGAGGCCGTGGTCCGCGCCCTCCTCGCGCTACACCGCAAGACCTGGAACGATGATCGCGCATATGGTGCGCGACAGGCGCTCTGGTGCATAGAGGAGCGCCTCGCGGAGCTACAGCCGTGACGTATACTGAGAACACCTCGGGCGTACGCGGACGGACTACTAAGCCGGATCGCAGCCTGGGGGAGACAAGGGCACCCCGCTAGCCTTCGGGCCGGCGGGGTGCCTTTTTGCGTTTCAGGGTCTCTAGGTCCGTGCGTATCCCGTTTCCAGTTTGGGAGCCCAGACGTGCCAGCCTCCGCGAGAGTGAGGACACTCGACCATCTCCAGGCGCCCGAGGGACTCGATTACGAGCGCCTCCGCTGTGTCGCGCACGAGCAACGCGCGGCACCCGCACGCCCTACAGCGCGGTGCATGGCTGTACTTCATCGCGGGTATCATTTGCCCGTCCCTCCGCAACCGGGGCACGTCTCCTTGTGCGGGTTGCGGCTGCCGGTCTTCCGGTCGACCACGGTGCCCCACACCCAGCCGGCCCCGTTACATGCCGGACACGGCTTATCGTGCTTTCCCATACCGATCAGCTTCGCAGTGTACCGGTCGATCCCGATAGACCCGATCCGGTGGCGTTCCTGAGGGCCGTCGAGCGTGCGCACGAGTCGCAAGGGCGCGTGTCCGTCGCGTGCTGCCGACGAAGCGGCCATACGATCGCCACCCCGGCGCACACGGACCGCGCGATCTCGACGCGGCGAAGACCACGGCCTTGAACCGACACCACCGCGCCCGCCGGCACCCAGTGCACGACCGGCTCCCATGGGTCTCGGCACCACGTGCCGCGATGAGTTCGTGCGCCGTCCATGGTGCTCACGCCTGCACCCCCGGTCGGTGGACCATCGGCCGCGCACGCTCGACCCGACACGAGGCAGGCGCGGACATGAGGTGCACGTAGTGGCTCTCCTGGTCGGTGCCCGGTTCGGGGAGCCCGAGAGCCCAGCGGATAACCCACACGGTGGTCGTCTGGTCGTCGGTCCCGTAAAACGCGGTCACCCACTCCGGACACAGAGGGTCGCCCACGTCCGGTGTTCGGAACGCGACCATCTTGTCTTCGCGGTACAAGAGTATGACGTCGGCGCACTCGTGCCACAGCCAAACTGCCGCGACGATCTCCGGCGCGTGGCGGTTGGGGAAGTAGTAGAAGGACCAGCGGCGGCGCCGTAGTTCATCGATCCAGTGATCAAGCTCTGACGTGAGCACCGCCGACCCCTTCATCCGTTTGGCGCCGACGAGACCGCTGGTGACTGGCCTGTCGCGGGAGGGGATTAGGGCCGCTCGCACGACATACCAGGGGGGTGGGTAAGCGGGTCCAGCCCACACAGCCTGGACTCTGCTTCTCCAACGGCCCCGCCGACTGCTGTCAGACTAAACCAGAATTTCTAGTTTCAGGTGAGCGGTAGTGGAATATCACCCAATGGGAGTAGCCGGCTATGCTCCGTGACATGGATGTAGACCCCGGTCCGATCGTGCAACGAATTCTTCTAGGCGCGGAACTACGCGAGGCGCGGGAGACACGCGGGCTGTCCACGGCCGCCGCGTCCAAGGCTCTCGATTGGTACTCGGGGAAGCTCTCCAAGATCGAAGCCGGCGACATGAAGACCAAGGACGCGGACCTGCGCCGCGCCGTAGAGGTCTACGAAATCGACGCGGAGCGCGCTCGACGGCTACAAGTGCTGGCGACCGACTCTCGACGCAGGCTCCCGCCCGCTCGGGTGCCGGAGTGGGCGGCCAAGTATGTGCATCTCGTCGCGGCAGCGTCGGAGCTACGGATTTGGAGCGTGGACACCTTCCCCGGAACCGTTCAAACGGAGGCGTACGCGCGGGCCATGTTGACGGAGTCCGTAGTGGTGTCCCCGGCGGACGTGGACCGAATGGCAGAGGACCGCGCCCGCCGCGCCGAGCGCTGGGAGACCGACGACAGCACGGCGCTGTGGTTGATCGTCGGGGAGGAGGCGCTTCGCCGCGAGATCGGCGGACCGCCCGTACTGAGGGAGCAACTCGTTCGCGTGCGCGAGCTTGCGGAGCGACCCAACATCACAGTTCAGATCGTCCCGTACCAGTCGGGCGCGCACTCATCGCATGGGCTCGCTTTTAGCCTGATCACGATCTTTCCCGGTCGCCCTGGAGTGGTCTACGTCGAGGGGCTGACGTCGAGTGACTACCTGGGCCGCGAGCACGCTCGATCCTATGGCGTGGCTTATGATCGCCTCCGGGCCGTGGCGAACAGTCGGATAGCCTCCGTTGCCATGCTCGACCAGCGAATTTCAGACCTTACGTAGGAGGGGCGAATGCGAGCCCGTGATCTTCCCGGCGCCTCGTGGCGCAAGTCCAGCCGGAGCGGCGGAGGCGAGCAGTGCGTAGAGTTGGCGCACTCAGCCGGCGGAGCCGTTCGTGACAGTAAGAACCCGGACGGCCCCGTACTCGCGGCGGTCGATCTCGCCGGCTTGATCAGCGCGGCCAAGCGCGGTGCGGCGGCCGTGTGACGTAGCGCATAAGAGGTGCAGCACGGCCCCTTGGGAGTGGGTTTCTCCCGAGGGGCCGTCGCATGAAGAAAGCCCCCGGACTGGGGGTCTCCGGGGGCTGCCTTCGAGCCCCGCGAAAAGGCGGGGACAATGGTGCGCGCGTCCGTAGTGTCGCACACGAGCACCGACGCGTTACTCCGTCTCTCTGTCGCCGTAGTACGCGCGCCCACCGCAACGCACGCAAGCAGCGCCGCGCGGGTGTCCGGGCTCCTCGGAAGGCCACGGCCGCGAGTCGCACAGCAGCACGCGGCGGGACATGTGCCCAGCCACAAGCGCGGCACGTACCGTGTCGCCGTGGGGCGCGAGGCGGTATCCGCTCGTCTTGCGCTCCGTTCGGTGCTGCCAGACGTAGAGTCCCTTGGCCTCCAACGTCTTCCGTGCGTGCTCCGGGTCGCCTCCCCAATGTGGGTGCCCCGTCAGTTCGTCCAACTCGACCGCGAGCACGTCGCCGGACGACATCCAGTCCACGGGCAAGCCGACGGTCGCCGCGACATCCTCGCGCTGCACGCGCACGTACGCGTCCCAGCCTGACTCGCCCTTGTTCGCGAAGACCACCCGGCGCCCGCCCTCGCCCGCCACCGTGACGGCCTCTTCGCGGGTGGCGTACACGCCGAGCTGGCGAGTGTGGCTGCCGAGCCCACACGTGGCGAGCCACCGATCACCCTCGGGCCGAACAACGCCCTCGGTCTCACTCATCGTTCCGGCCTCCCTCAATCTCGCGTGCCCGCCTGTGTACATACGCGGCACTCAGCGTGGCCCCAAACATGCCGCAGAACCCGCACTCATACACCACGTCGCTGCCCTCCACGGTCACGGCGCCCCAGTTGTTGTCCGGCAGCCTTTGAAGCGTGCGCGTCTACTGCGGTGCTCGCCTTCGGAATACTGTTCTGCCCGCTCATCCGGGCGCCCCCTGCCGACGTGCGGCCTCCAGCAGCCTCCGACTGGCCGACAGGTTCGACGTCGGATGCGCGGTCTTCTGTCCACCCCAGTTCATGATCGTCGTGGTACCGCCGTCGCGGCTCACGTGCGCCACCGTGTGCGCCATGCCCTCCGGGTCGAACACGTCGTCCTGAGTGCTCCGCGCGAGGCGGGCAAGCTCCGGCGTGAGCGCCCTAGCCTCCTGCTCCATGTTCGCGATTTCCGACACCATCGCGGCGGCGAATTCTTCCTCGTTCATCGGCTCCATACCTCCCATGTCCTCAACCCATCGGTGCACGAGCCGTCCTCGTCACACTCCACGGGACCAGTCTCCACCTGAGCTGTGTCGAGCGGAACGTCAGGCGTGAACATGCTGGTCGTGTCGCACTCGAACGGCGCGCCCGACTGCTCGGGCAGGTCCAGCGAGCACACAAGCGCAAGCATCATCATCAGACCGATGATGAGCACGTTGCCGAGGTACTCAACCGTCTTCCAGCACTCGTATCTGACCTGTGACCAGTCGATATCCACGACGCTGCTCCCTTAAAGGTGCATATGTTGCGTCGTACCACTCGATCAAATTGCCGATCGAGCCCTTGACGATGTTGCTGATGACCCGGCGTTCGCCGGTCCGCTCCGTGGTTTCCGTTGACTGGCTCATCCGCGATCCTCCCGCGCACCGTTGCGTGATCTGGGCAACAGTGCGGATCGCGGACCGACCCCGGCAATACGCGCGGCGGCTTCCTTACATCGCCTTAGGAAAGTCGTGCGGTCAGGCCGAGGAGTTCTGCGACGGCGGTGGTGTTGGCCAGGGTGGCGCCGTAGGCCGCGACGTACTGACCGTCCGGCGGCCGCCAGATCGGCAGGCCGAGTTCGACCACGATGGTGTCCGGCCGGGCCGAGCGCAACGCGGTGGCGAGCGCGCGTTGCGCGAGGTGCCGGTGCGCGTCGCGGAGCACCAGGACCACCGGCCGGCCGTTCGCGGCGGTGGCGAGTGCGTGCGCGTCGGCGTCGTCCGGATCGACCCGCAGCACGTCGTCGGCCGGCAGCCATCGGCCGAAGCCCCACGGCACCGGTCCGACCGCGATGTTGGCCGGCGCGTTCGCCTCGATGACCAGCGGGGGAGCGGTCAGCCGCGGCTCGCCGGTGGTCAGCACGGCACGCCGGGCCGCCTCGATGCCGATGCCGGGGTCCGCCGCCGAGCTGGCCGGCCGGGTCAGCCACGCCTTCAACTCGCGCACCCGTTCCGCGGACTCGGCGAGCCGGTCGACCGACAGCCGCCCGGCCTCGACGGCCTGCCGGATCGCGACGATCACCGAGGCGAGGCTGTCCCGGCGCTCGCGGGGGCCGAGGCAGAGCAGGTCGGCGCCGGCGATCAGGGCTCGCACGGACGCCTCGGGAATGCCGATGCGGCCGCTGGCCCCGCGCATGTCCAACGCGTCGGTGACGATCACACCGGTGAAGCCCAGCTCGTCGCGGAGCAGGGCGACCGCGCCGGGGGACAGCGTCGCCGGCGTCGTGCCGGTGACCGCCGGGACGATCAGGTGGCCCAGCATCACCGCCCGGCAGCCGGCCGCGATCGCCGCGTCGAACGGGACGAGTTCCCGTCGGGCGAGCAGTTCGCGGTCCGCGTCGACCACCGGCGCCTCGTGGTGGGAGTCGACGGCGGTCGCGCCGTGCCCGGGGAAGTGCTTGGCGCACGCGGCGATCCCGGCGTCCTGCAGTCCCCGCACGGCCGCCGTGGTGTGCCGGGCCACCAGTGCCGGGTCGCCGCCGAACGCGCGGGTTCCGATGATCGGGTTGTCCGGCACGGTGTTGACGTCCACGGTCGGCGCGAAGTCCAGGTTGACGCCGGCCTGGGCCAGTTCGGCACCCAGTGACCGGTAGACGCCGGCGGTCAGGTCCGGATCGTCGACGGCGCCTAGCGCGGCGTTGCCCGGGTACGGGCTCCCGGTGAGGTGCGCGAGCCGGGTGACGTCGCCACCCTCCTCGTCGGTGGCGATCAGCGGATCACCGGCCCGCCGCAGGGCACCGGTGAGCGCGGCCAGCCCGGCGGAGTCCGGCATGTTGCCGTTGATCGCGAACAGGGTCACGCCGGCCAGTCCGGCGTCCACCTCCCGCAGCAGCCAGTCCGGCGGGGCGTCGCCCGCGAACGAGGGCAACAGCGTGCTCCTGGCAAGGCTTTCCAGCTCGGTCATTGCGTTTATCCCTTCACCGCTCCGGCGGTCAGCCCTGACACCATTCGTCTTTGCACGAGGAGGAAGAACAAGATCACCGGCACGGTCAGCAGGGTGGACGCGGCCATGATCGGCCCCCACTCGTTGCCGCTACGGCCGAAGAAGTACTGCAACATGATCGGCAGCGTGTATTTCGCCTGGTCGTCCAGGAACGTGAAGGCGAAAACGAACTCGTTCCACGCGGTGATGAACGAGAAGATGCTGGTCGCGATCAGCCCGGGCGTCACCAGCGGCAGCAGCACGCTGAAAAACGCGCGCACCGGGCCGGCGCCGTCGATCAGCGCCGCCTCCTCCAATTCGCGTGGCACGGCCGCGACGAATGAGCGCAGCATCCAGATGGAGAACGGCAGTGAGAAGGCGATGTACACCAGTGCGAGCCCGGCGAGATTGTCCAGCAGTGCCAACTGTTTGAGGTCCAGGAACAGCGGAATCACCAGCGCCTCGGCCGGCACCATCTGCACGACCAGCAGCATCACCAGATAGGTGGTGCGGAATTTGAATCTGAACCGGACCAGCGCGACGGCGGCCAGCAGCGCGAGCAGTCCCGACGCCACGACGGTGACCAGCGCGAGTATGAGGCTGTTGCCGAGGTAACTCCAGAACGACGTGTTCGCGATTCCGCCGTTCAGCACGAAGTCGAAATGCCGGAATGTGGGGTCGCCGGGCAGCGGGCGCGGCGTGGTGCTGAAGATCTCCTCGTTCGGCTTCAACGCCGTGGAGACCATCCAGAACACCGGGAACACGGTCACCGCGAATACCGCGAGGCCGGTGGCGTTGACCAGAATTCGTGACCGTGACTTCATGCCAGTTCGCCCCGCCGCACCATCATTCGCACGTAGAGCGCGGTGACCACGAGCAGAATCACCGTGAGCACGGTCGCGATGGCCGATCCGAGCCCGAGTTTCGCGTTCATCGACCCGAATGCCTCCGCGTAGGCGAACAGCGAGAGGTTGTAGGCGTCGCGATTGGCGAGCCCGGACATCACGAACAGCTGGGTGAACACCTTGAAGTCCCAGATGATCGACAGCACCAGCAGTACCAGGAAAATGGGGCGCAGCAGCGGAAAGGTGATGCGCCAGAATGTTCGCCAGGCACTCGCGCCGTCGACCTTCGCCGCTTCGAACAGCTCACCGGGAACGCTTTTCAGGCCGGCGAGCACCGATACCGCGACGAACGGAAAGGACTGCCACACCACGCACACGGTCAGCACGACATAGGTGGGAAACGGGCTGCCGAACCAGTTGTAATCACGCCAGCCGCCGCCGACCAGAGCGTCCGGCAGCGCCTCGAGCACCCAGTTGGCCAGGCCGCCGGTGCTGCCGAAAAGCCAGGAGAACACGATGGCCGCGGTGATCGGCGGGGTGGCCCACGCGATCATCACGCCGCCGGCGACGAAGTTCGACATCCGGCCGCGCAACTGGTTCAGCAGCAGGCCCACCGCCGTCCCGACCGCCATCGTCAGGGTCACCGCCACCGCGGCGAACAGCACCGTGTGCATGAAACTCGACCAGAACAGATCGCTTTCCAGCACGGCGGTGTAGTTGTCGGTGCCGACCCATTGGGCCGGCTCTCCGCGCAGCTGGCGGTGTCCCACCTGCTGCGCGGAGAGCATCCCGATCTGGATCATCGGCCAGAACAGCAGGGCTCCGATGACGACCAGTGTCGGGAGGATCAGCAAGTACGGCGTGATCCGGGTGCGGGTTCGGATCACGGGTTGAGCAACTGGCCGGCTTGCTGATCGGCCTGCTTACACGCGGTTTCCACCGACGCGCCTTGCATGACCTCCTTGACGGCGTTCGGGAGTACTTTCTTCGACTGTTCGTAGTCCGCCCAGCCCTTGCTCGTCGGCGTGAACCGCACACCGGCGTTGGCCGCGGTGGCGAACGCGCTCATGAGCGGATCGGACGCGTATCGGGAGCCGCGCAGCAGATCGGTGAACTGCGGGAGGAACTTCTGCGAATCGGCGAACACCTGGGCGTTGCGCTTGTTGTTGAGCACCGTGATGTAGTCGAACGACGCCTTCTTCGACTTGGTGGTCTGCCAAATGGCGAGGTCCGATCCGCCGGAGAAGACCGGCGCCGTTCCTCCGGTCGGCCCGGGAACCGGGAAGGTGCCCCAGTTGGCCGAGTCGTCCTTGATCTGCTTCAGTTCCGGAAGCGCCCAGCTACCGTCGATGTACATGCCGAGCTGTCCGAGTGCGAAATCCTGTTGCGGACCTTGCAACTCGTTCTTGCCGACGTACTTGTCCGGCGCGACGCGTTCGGTCCGCACCAATCCGGTGTAGAACTCCAGCGCCTGGCGGGCTTTCGGATCGGCCAGCTTGCCGACCCATTTGTTGCCTTCCTTCGCGGCGATGTCTCCGCCGTTCGCCCAGACGAAACTGAGGATCGCGTTGGTCTGGTCGCTCGGCGCCGCGATTCCGGGCACCTTCTTCGTGTCCTGGATCTTGCGGGCCGCCGCCACGAGTTCCGGCCAGCTCTTCGGAACGGCGATGTTCAGTTCGGCGAACCAGTCCTTTCGGTACCAGACCGCCCGTACGCCGCCGTACCACGGAACGGCGTAGGTCTTGCCGTTCGCCTGGTCGTTGGCCAGTGCCCCCTTGTTGAGATCCTTGCCCTCCGGCCACGCGTTGACCTCCGCGCTGATGTCGGCCAGATTCCCCTGTTCGATGTGGGACTGCACATCGGTGTTGCCGATCTCGGTCACGTCCGGACCCTCACCGCCGGCCGCGGCCTTCTGGAACGCCGTCGCCGCCTGGGACCACGGCACGTACTTGATCACGACGTCGGTGTTCGGGTAGTTCTTGCGGAACTCGGCTTCGACGCCGTCCAGGAAGGTGGTCTGCTCAGGGCTGCCGGGGCCCATCTGCCACACGGTGAGGATCGGAGGTGGGCCACCGTCGCCGGCGGCGCCGTCGGTGGAACCGGTGCTCGAACCGCACCCGGTGACCACCAAAGCCAGTGCGGCAAGTGCCGCGAGTCTGCTGGTCTTCACTGCCGCGACTCCCTTCGACGCACCACCTGCCTGCCTGCCGGTGTCTGCGTGGATGGTGTGGGATGTTCGGGTAAACTAACAGGAAACTTTCCTAAATAAAACCCTCGAGGAGGATCGGGATGACGACACGGCCGGGCACGCCCCGCCTGCTGCGCGAGCTCAACGACCGGGCCGCGCTGGAGCTCCTGGTCCGCTCCGGGCCGCTGACCAGGGCGCAGATCGGCGAGCAGACCGGCCTGTCCAAGGTCACCGCGTCCCAGTTGCTGACCCGCCTCGAGGAACGCGGGCTCGTCGAAGTGGTCGGGCAGCAGGGCGGCGGGCGCGGTCCGAGCGCGCTGCTGTACGGCGTGAACCCGGTCAGCGCGTACGTGGCCGGCCTCGACGTCGGCCCGGACACGGTCACGGTCGGCATCGCCGACATCACCGGCGCGGTGGCCGCCGAGATCACCGTGGATCCCAACGGCGACGCCGATCCCGTTCGGGTCGTGCACGAGGCGGTGACCAGGGCGTGCGACACCGCCGGCATCGCCGAGTCGCGGCTGCGCGCGGTGGTGATCGGCACGCCCGGCGTGGTCGACCCGCGCACCGGCGACGTGCAGTTCGTGTTCGACCTTCCGCAGTGGCACGAGGGTGTCCTTGACGCGCTGCGCAACGATCTTCGCCGGCCGGTGCGGATCGAGAACGACGTGAACCTGGTGACCGTCGCGGAGGCGGAGTACGGGTTCGGCGGGCGGGCCGGGGCGGGTTCCGGCGACTTCGCGCTGGTGTGGATCGACCGCGGTGTCGGCCTCGGCGTGATGATCGGCGGCCGGCTGCACCGGGGCCTGTCCGGCGCGGCGGGGGAGATCGGCTACCTGCCGGTGCCCGGGGTCGGACTGCCCAACACGATCAGGGAATCGGCGTCCACCGGCCTGCCCGCACTCGGCGGCGGGTTCGGCTCGCTGGTCAGCGCGGACGCCGTGCTGGACCTGGCGCGCACGCACGGCATCGACGCGGCGACGGCGACCGACGCCGTGACGGCCGCGGTGGACGGTTCGGTGGACGCGTTCTTGGACGAGCTGGCCCTGCGGATCTCCTACGGCGTGGCCGCGGTGAACATCGTGCTCGACCCCGGCGCGCTGGTGCTGGCCGGCGCGCTTGGCCGTGCCGGCGGGGCGGACCTGGCCGACCGGGTGGCCCGCGAGGTCGGCCGGATCTCGCCGACCGAGCCCACGGTCACGCCGAGCGAGGTGACCGGCAACCCGGTGCTGCGGGGCGCGTTGCACGCCGCCGTGGACCGAGCCCGCGACGAGGTCTTCTCGGGCTAACGGGCTACTCCATCCGTGTGCTCCGGCGGTGTGAGGGGTTGACCGATGGCCCCTGATCCGGCTACGCCTGGGAACGCACCGCCTGCCCTGTGTGTCGCGTCTGCCCTGCAGCGAGGGAACGCGATGTCCAAGATCAAGAAACGGCTGGTGGCCCTGGCCGCCGGAGTCGTGGCGCTGACGCTCGGCGTCACGGTGGCTCCGGCGAACGGCGCGGCCGCGGCACCCGATGCCGCGCCCGCCAGCACGTCAGAAGCCGCACCGGCCGCCGCCGGAAAGCTGCTCGGCTATTTCACCGAATGGGGCGTGTACGCCCGCAATTACCACGTCAAGAACATCAAGACGTCCGGTTCGGCCGACAAGCTCACGCACATCAACTACGCGTTCGGAAACGTCACCAACGGCCAGTGCGCGATCGGTGACGCCTATGCCGACTACGACAAGTTCTACGACGCCAACGCGAGCGTCGACGGCACGCCGGACACCTGGGATCCCGGCGCACTGCGCGGCAATTTCAACCAACTGCGCAAATTGAAGAAACTGAACCCGAACATCAAGGTGTTGTGGTCCTTCGGCGGCTGGACCTGGTCCGGCAACTTCGGGCAGGCGGCGGCGAATCCGGCCGCGTTCGCGGAGTCGTGCCACAAGTTGGTCGAGGACCCGCGCTGGGCCGACGTGTTCGACGGGATCGACATCGACTGGGAGTACCCGAACGCCTGCGGGCTGACGTGTGACGAGAGTGGGTTCGACGCGTTTCCGAAGCTGATGTCCGCGCTGCGCACCAGGTTCGGCGGCGATCTGGTCACCGCCGCGATCACCGCGGACGCGACCGAGGGCGGCAAGATCGACGCGGCGGACTACGCCGGCGCGGCGAGCCACGTCGACTGGTACAACGTGATGACCTACGACTTCTTCGGCGGCTGGGCCCCGCAAGGACCGACCGCGCCGCATTCGCCGCTGACCTCCTGGCCCGGAATCCCGATTCAGGGATTCCATTCCGACGCGGCGATCCAGAAACTGAAGGGGAAGGGCATTTCGGCCGACAAACTGTTGCTCGGCCTCGGTTTCTACGGACGCGGCTGGACCGGTGTCAGCCAGGCCGCACCGGGTGGCACGGCCACCGGGCCCGCCCAGGGAACCTACGAACAGGGAATCGACGACTACAAGGTGCTGAAGAACAAATGTCCGTCGAACGGAACCGTCGCCGGGACCGCCTACGCCCATTGTGGCAACAACTGGTGGAGCTACGACACTCCGGCCACGATCGGCGGCAAAATGGGTTACAGCCGCCAACAGGGACTCGGCGGCGCCTTTTTCTGGGAGCTGTCCGGCGACACCACCAACGGTGAGTTGATCAGCGCGATCGCCGGCGGCTGACCTCCTGACAGGCCCGCGAGCCCCACAGCCAGGCGCGGGGGGCTCGCGGGCCACCAGGGTCAGCTGCTCCGCAGGCACTCGCGCACGGCCGTGACGAGGTTGGCCGCGCGCGGATCGGGCTCCATGCCCTGCACGATGTGGTTCATGACGTAGCCGACGGCGAGGCCGGTGTCCGGGTCGGCGAATCCGATCGACCCGCCGAGGCCGGAGAAGCCGAACATGGTCGGCGGCAGCCAGGGCGACTGGTCGGTCCAGAGCGCGTAGCCGGTGGTCCAGCGGACCGGCGTGCGAGTGATGCGGTCGATTCCCGCCGCCTGCTCGGTCGTGGCCTCCTTCAATGCGGACGGGCCGAACACGCGGTGCCCGTCGATCTCGCCGATGAGCGCCGCGTAGAACGTGGCGAGCGCGCGGGCGGTGCACACGCCGTTGGTGGCGGGCACCTCGGCGGCCAGCACGGTGGGGTCGTTGTTGTCCGGGCGAGGGTCCACGCAGGCGTAGGAGCGCAGGGTGAGCGAGGTCGGGTCGGTGTAGGCGGTGATGAAGTCGCGCATCGGCTCGGGGAGCGCGTCGAGGTCCATCCCGGCCAGCGCGTCCGGATCGGGCGTGGGCTCGATCAGCGGGGCGACCCGGTGGTGTTCGGACTCCGGGAGCCCGATCCAGAAATCCAGCCCGAGTGGTTCGGCGATCTCGTCGCGGAAGAACGAGCCGAGGCTTTTACCCGACACTCGGCGCACGACCTCGCCGACGAGCCAGCCGAAGGTGAGCGCGTGGTAGCCGTGCTCGCTGCCGGGCGTCCAGGACGGTCGCTGGGCCGCGAGCGCCTCGGCCATCGGCGTCCAAGTCAGCGCGCCGGCCAGCGACAGCGGCTGATCGAGCACCGGCAGGCCGGCCTGGTGGGAGAGCAGCCAGCGCACCGGGATGTCCTGCTTGCCGGCCGCGGCGAACTCCGGCCAGTACTCGGCGACCGGCGCGTCCAGGTCCAGGTCGCCGCGCTCGGCGAGCACCAGCGCGCACGCGGACGTCGCGCCCTTGGTGGTGGAGTACACCGCCTGCAGCGTGTCGTGCCGCCAGGGGCGATCGTGCTCCGGATCGGCCAGCCCGCCCCACAGATCGACCACCTTCTCGCCACGCAGATAGACGCACAGCGCGGCGCCGATCTCCTTGCCGTCGGTGAAGTTCGCGGCGAAGGCGTCGCGGACCGCGTCGAACGCGGGTGCTGTCACACCATCGATGTCGGGCACTCAGGTCTCCTTGTCATGGGTGGCGCGGACCGCGTGCTCGCACACGGCCACCAGTTCGCGTGTGTAACCGGCAAGATCGAGATCCGGCTCGGTGAGCAGGTGCTGCAGCGCGCCGGAGAGCAGCTGGCGGATGATCACCGCCACGGTGCGCGGGGGGAACTCGCGGAACTCGCCGTCGCGCTGGCCGCGGGCGAGCAGCCCCTCCAGGCCGTCCAACTCCGCGGCGTTGGGCTCGTCGAACCAGCGGCCGCGCGCCTCGGGGTGGCCAAGGAGAATCTGCACCAGCGCCTTCATGTGCGAGCGATGCGTGTCGTAGAAGGCGATGCTTCCTTCGATGTAGCCGCGCAGCGTCTCCATCGCGGTGGCCGCCGCGTCCGCTCGCGGTCGGACCACGGCGCCGCCGACGGCGTAGACCTCGGCGACCACCTGTTCGATCAGGTCGTCCTTGCCCGCGAAGTGGTACGAGATCAACCCGGGGCTGCTCAGCCCGGCGCGCTTCGCGATCCGTGCGAACGACGCGCGCCCGTAGCCCAGCTCGGCGATGGTCTCGATCGCGGCCGTCACGATCTGCTTGCGCCGTGCGGCCTCCGTGAACGTCAGTTCACTCGGACCAGGATTAGGTTGCACGACCTAAAACTAGTACGACTGTCAAACGTGCCATGCTGGGCGTCTCGGTCGCCAGCCGGAGCCCGGGTGGTGTCGCGGACGGTGTCATGGTGTCGATCGAGGAGGTCAACGGCGCGCCCGCGCTGCTCGGCTGGGTCGGGCCGGTCCTGGTCGGCGTGCTCGTCCCGAACATCGCCGACGGGCGGATCACGTTCGACGAGTTCCTGGCCGGGAGCAGCCGATGAGCCGGGTGCACGTTTCGCGAGTCCCGCGCTCAGACACCCCGAGTCCCGCGCTCCGCATCGTGCGGAGCGCGGGACTCACCGGTGCACAGCGCGGGACTCGCGCGTTCAGCGCAGGCGGTTGAGGGTGATCGTGAGCAGGTTCGGCTCGCCGTGGTTGACCTTGCCACTGTGGTCCTCGCTCGGGTTCGCGCTCACGTCGTCGTAGGCGAACGCGTAGCCCCGGCCGTCCGGCAGGTTCTCGTGCACCACCCGCGCGTAGTGGTTGGTGATCGAGTGCTTGTAGAACGTTTCCGGCTTCTCCTCGTGCGGCTGCTTGTTGTTGATCAGCAGTGTGGTGCGGTTGAACGCGGCCGCGAGCCTCGGCACGATCGCCTTGCGCTGCTCGGTGTCCGAGCCGGGGTTGTTCGCGAACGGGCCGCTGTTGCAGCCCCAGATGTCGGCCGAGGTCGGCTTGCCGAACCGCTCGGCGCCGAACACCAGTTGATCACCTTCGACCCGCCCTTCGAGGATGCCGATGTCGCCGCGCTGGGAGTCGATGATCAGTGTCTCGCCGGCGTACTTGCTCCACACCTCGTCCACGAACGGCTCCAGGTAGCCGGCGAAGTCGTCCGGTCGGTGGTTCGGGTTCAGCACCCGCACGACCTTGCCGTTCGCCTCCTGCACGCAGGCGCCCCACTTGCCGCCGTCGGCCTGGCGCAGCGCCGTGGCGATCGTGTCCACGGCGCCGCCGTTGAGGCCGGGCACCTCCTGGGTGCCGCCGACATGGTCCAGCTTGAGCCCGATCGGCGCGGCCACGAAGTCGACGTAGCTGATGTTCGCGTAGATCTGCGTGGGGTCCAGGGTGAACTCGGCGAACGTCCAGTTCCGTCCGAAGTTCGGGTCGGCGTCGTTGACGAAACTCGGGTGCGCGATCGCGGCTTTGTCGCCATCGCCCTGAACGGCAAGGAATTCGAGTTTGTCGTCGGTGACGAAATAGACGCGGGCGCCGTACATGCGCGGCACCGTCACCTCGGTCGAGCCGTTGATCGGGATGGCCACGTTCTCGGTGATCGGCTCCGCGCCGCCGCCCGGCCGGGGCGGGAAGTACGTCGAGCTGTCCGCCTTCACGAACACCCCGCGGCCGTCACTCGAGTCTTTGTGTAACCCGACGACGTACGCGTTCGCCGCGGTGCCGGAGTTGTTGACGAGTCTGAACTTGAGCGTCTCCGGAGCGGCCGCGGCGGCGGTGTGGGCACCGAACGCCGATCCGAGGATGGGCACGCTCGCCGCGGCGGCCGAGTATCCGAGGAACTTGCGGCGGGAAATCACGAAGAACACCTCTTTCAGTGGGGAATGGTTGTCCCGCGGGGCACCGCGAATCGGGGGGCGTGTCGGCAGTACCCCGCGGGACGCTTGTCAGCGTGTGGTGAGCCCGAAGCCGTACCGGAACAGCGGGTCGTACCCGCGGTCTCCGGCGTTGATCGGCTCCTGGTCCTCCGCACGCGGCCAGCTGACCGGCAATGTGCCGGTGAACGGGGTGCGGCCGAACAACACGTCGGCTACCCCGGCGCCCTCGCTGCCGGGCAGCCACGACATCACGAACGCGTCCGCCTTCGGCAGCTCGTCGGTGATGATCTGCGGGCGCCCGGCCACGTCGAGCACCACGCACGTGTCGATCGCGCCGCACACCCGGTCGACGGCGGCCTTGTCGGCGGCGGAGAGGTTGAGCGTGTTGCCGTTGCCCACGTCGCCGACGCCCTCGGCGTACGGCTTCGTCTCGCCGATCACCACCACGCCGACGTCGTGCCCGTCGGTCGGCGCGGACGCGTCCGCGCTGTAGGTCACCTGGTCGGCGTGCTCCTTGATGCCGCCCAGGATCGTGGTGCCGGGGAAGTGGTCGTTGCCGGACTTGCCCTGCCAGGTGATCGTCCAACCGCCGGCCTGGTTGCCGAGATCGTCGGCGTTCACCCCGGCCACGTACACCTTCTGCGATTCGCGCAGCGGCAGCGCCTTGTTCTCGTTCTTCAACAGCACCTGCGACTTGGCCACGGCGTCCCGCGCCACCGCGCGGTGCTCCGCCGAGCCGACCGAGTCGATGTGCGTGCGGTCGGTGTACGGCTTCTCGAACAGGCCGAGCTCGAACTTCGACTTGAGGATGCGGCGCACCGCGTCGTCGATCCGCGCCATCGGCACCCGGCCCGCCCGCACCTCGGCGGTCAGCGTCTGGATGAACTGCCCGGCGCGGAATGGCTCCATGAACATGTCCACGCCGGCGTTCACCGATGTGCGGACCTGCGTGGCGTAGTCGCCCGGGATCTGGGTGATCGCCTCCCAGTCGCTGATCACGAAGCCGTCGAAGCCGATCTTGCCCTTGAGCACGCCGTTGATCAGCTCGCCGTTGGCGTGCATCTTCACCGGCGCGCTGCCCGGCCGGTCGGTCCACTGCACGCTGGAGTACGACGGCATGACGCTGCCGACGTTGTGTCGTTTCACGGCGGCGACATACGGCGGCAGGTCGACCGAGGCGAAGTGCTTCCAGTCGGTGACCGTGACGCCCTGGTCGAGGGTGTACGTGCCGGTGGTGGAGCTGCCGTACTTGGTGTCGCCGTCACCGGCGAAGTGCTTGGCGGTGGCCAGAACCCGGTCCGGCTGCTTGAGATCGCCCTTGCGGGTGCCCTGCAGGCCGTCGATCGCGGTGGCCAGTTCGGTGACCAGTCGCGGGTCCTCGGAGAAGCTCTCGTAGCTGCGGCCCCAGCGCTCGTCGCGCACCACGCACACGCACGGCGCGAATGTCCACTGTGGACCGGTCGCGCGGGTCTCCTTGGCGGTGATGTGCCCGATTCGTTGCACCAGCTTGGGATCGCGGGTGGCGCCGAGCCCGATGTTGTGCGGGAAAACCGTGGCGCCGGCGAGGTTGTTGTGCCCGTGCACCGCGTCCACGCCGTACAGCAGCGGGATGCGCAGCCGGGTTTTCAGCGCGTGCGACTGGTAGCGGTCGACCATGTCCGCCCAGGCCTGCGGGGTGTTCGGCGTCGGCGTCGACCCGCCGCCGGACAGCAGCGAACCGAGGCCCAGTTCGGTGATCTTGCCGGGCTCGGTGTCGACCGCCTGACGCTCGGCCTGTGTCATCTGGCCGATCTTCTCGGCCAGGGTCATCCGGCCGATCAGGTCCGCGATCCGTTGTGGCACAGGCAAAGCGGCGTTCTGGTACGCCGCGCCGGCATCCGGCTGTGACGCCTGCGCGGTGACCGGCACCGCGACCACCGTCACCGCGGCCGCGGCTACCACCGCGCCGGCGATCCGCCGTCGCACTCCTCGCATACGATCCTCCTTGATCGACATTGGTTTCAGCTCCAGGTGAAGGTGGCCGTGGTCTTCGGCGGCAGCTCGTAGGAGTAGGACTGGTCGCCCCGGTTCACGCGGATCGTCTGGTTGTCGGCGTAGTACTGGGCTTCGAGCCAGCCCTGGTGCATGTGGTCGTTGTCTTTCATCCAGCCGGGGGCGCTCCAGGGGGAGGCCATGACGGTGAGGGCTGGGTTGAGTTCCTTGGCGCGGCGGGTGAGGGGGAGGACGTCGGCCAGGTCGTGCGCGATCGTGAAATCGCTGACGTCGCAACAGGTTTCGTCGATGGTGATGGTGACGGGGGCTGGGGCGGTTCCTGGTTCGAAGGTGGTGGTGAGGTGGTTCACGGTGGGGCCGGCTGCGGCTGCTGTTGGGGCGGCGGCGGTGATCAGGGTGGTGGCGAGGAGGGTCGCGACTGTCAGACCTAGCAGCGTTCGGGCAGGGCGTGTCATGGTGCCACCTGGGTGCAGGGTGTTTGTTGTGGCTGACAACAAAGTATGGCGTAACGCACGTCACATGACAAGTCTTCGTGTCTGGGGTGGCACCTGGGGGTGTGGCGGCGCGGTATTGTGCGGGCCGATTCTCACAAGTCAAGGGCGCCTTCGGCGTCGGCTTCGCCGACTCGGCCCCAGGGGGCCTCGCCCTGGACTTGTGAGCCTCGATCGGCCCTAACGGCTGGCGCTACGGGCAGGCTCCGCCTGCCTTTTGCCCGTACCGCGCCGCCACCTTGCTCCTTTTAGTTCACCCCATAGTGGTCGGTCGAATTGGGTAGAATCGAGGTATGAGGGGACAGCAACTAATCGACGAGCTTCGGGCTCGCGAAATCCATATTCGACAACTCGAATACGAGCGACTTCAACTCGTCCACGAAATCCATGAGCAAGGCATCGCGAAAGAAATGGGGTGCTACTCCACGGCGTCGTTCCTGCGGGACACGGTGCGGATCACACCCGCAGATGCACGCAGGCGGGTGGCGGACGCGAACGCGTTGTTCGGGTCGACCACGCTTACCGGGCAACCCATCGAAGCGTCGCTCCCCGTGGCGGCGCAGGCGCTCGCCGAGGGGGTGATCAGCCGTGATCACGTGCAGGTTGTGCGCGCCACGATCGACAAGCTTCCGGCTGAGCATCACGCCGAAGTGGAACAGCTCCTTGTTGACGAAGCCGCAAAGTTTGACCCCGTCAAACTCGGCAATCTCGCTCTCCGAACGCGGGCGCACCTGCAACCCGAACAGGTTGTCCTGGACGAAAAGCAGGCGCGCAAGCGCATGGAGTTCTCCATGGTCGAGGACATCGACGGCACGATCCTGCTGCGTGGGCGGCTGTCACCCGAGTGTGCCGAGGTGTTGAAAGCCGCGCTGTCGCCGCTGGCGAAACCCGCCGGCAAGGACGACGACCGCTCCGCCGCACGACGGTGGGCCGACGCGCTGATCGAGTTGGCGCACCGGATGCTCAACAGCGATACGCTGCCGCAGGACGGCGGTAGGCGACCACACCTCGCGATCACGATTTCTTACGAACAACTCCGCGATCAAATTGGGCTCGGCCGAGGTGACTTCGGAGCGCTGATCACACCTCAATCGATTCGGCAGATCGCGTGCGACGCCGGGATCACACCCATCGTGTTGAACAGTGGAGGGAAACCACTCGACGTCGGACGCGAGCAACGAACCGCCACCCCAGCAATCCGAGCAGCACTCATCGCCCGAGACAAAGGCTGCAGCTTTCCCGGCTGCGACCGGCCAGCAGAATGGACCGACGCACACCACATCGTGCACTGGCTCAACGGTGGGATCACCAGTGAGGAAACGATGGCACTATTGTGTCGATTCCACCACACCATCATTCACGAGCAGGACTGGGAAATCGTCATGCGCGGTGGGTTCCCGTACTACATTCCGCCCGCTTGGGTCGACCCGGCGCGGGAGGCCATCCGCAATACGATGCACGCCGCCTGACTCAGGCGAGTCCGAGGACCGGCTCGAAGGCCAGCTCTGCCGCGCCGATCAGCATCACGTCCGCACCGAACGTGGACGCCACCACACGGGTGCCACCCGCCGCACGACTGACCAGGCTGCGCCGGCGGACTTCCTCGCCGATGTGGGTGACCACGTCGTTCGGCAGCGCGGTGAACAGGTCGCCGAGCACGACCAGTTCGGGGCCGAGCACGTTCACCACGTTCACCAGGCCGAGGACCAACCACTCGGTGACCGATGCCAACCGCTCCACCGCGTCGGCCGTCCGCAGCTCCGCCACGATCGCGCCGCGCGGCGACTGCTCGGACATGCCCAGCGCCCTGGCGATCGCCTGTTCGCCGACCTCGGTCTCCCAACAGCCCGAGCTGCCGCAGTAGCAGGGCCGGCCATGCGGGTTGATCACCATGTGGCCGACCTCGCCGACGTAGCCCGCGGTGCCGCGCATGGCGGCGCCACTCGAGATCACGCCGCCGCCGACGCCGATGTCGGCGGACACATATACAGCGTCGGACGCTCCGCGTGCGACACCTCGTACGTGTTCGGCGAGGGCGCCGAGTTCAGCGTCGTTGCCGACGTGGACGGGGAAGCCGAGTGCGCCGGACAGTCGCTGCCCGAGTGGCACGTCGGTCCAGTGCAGGTTCGGCGCCTCGTGCACCAGGCCGTCGTGGCGGCGCACCACACCGGGCACCGACACGCCGGCGGCGACCATCTCCAGCTTCAATTCTTCGAGCAGGATTCTGGTCGACTCGATCACGTGGGTGATCACCTCGTCGGGTGATCGGGTGCGGTCGTGCAGCTTCCAACTGTTGCGGCCGAGCATCTCGCCGCCGATTCCGACGACGGCGATCGCCACGCGGTCGGTACGGATGTCCACGGCTAGCACTGCGGCGGCTTGCGATCGTGGCATCACCAGAAGCGAGGGGCGGCCGGCCCCGGAACGCTGGCGGGGCACCGATTCCTCGACGACGCCGTCTTCGACCAGGCCGTCGACCACCGCCTTGATGGTGCTGCGGTTCAGGCCCAGTTCAGTGGCCAGGGCCGCGCGGGTGGCCGGTCCGAAGACATGCAACCGCCGCAGCACAGCCGTTCGGTTGTGCCGCCGTGCTTCGTCCGGTCGCGCGCCGAACGCCGTCGTGATCGCCAACTGAATCCCGGTTATCCGCCGACCGTAGCCGAGCGGCGCCGTGAGAGCGCGTCGACCGTTGCGGCCAGCAACAACACCAACCCCGTGATGATATTGACCACGGCCGCCGGTTGGTGGAGCAGACCGAGTCCGTTCTCCACAACCGCCAGAACCAGGCCGCCGATCACGGCGTGCGAGATCTTTCCTCGTCCACCGAACAGCGACGTACCGCCGATGACGGCCGCGCCGACGGCGAACAACAGTGTGTTGAGCCCGCCGGCTTGCGGGTCGACCGAGCCGACCTTGGACGAGTACACGATCGCGCCGACGGCGGCCACCGCCGAGCTGACCACGAACACGCTCGCCCTGATCTTGGACACGTTGATCCCGGCCCGCTTGGCCGCCTCCGCGTTCCCGCCGACCGCGTAGATGTGCCGGCCGTAGCGGGTGCGATTGAGTACGTAGCTCCCGGCCGCCAACAGCGCCAGCACGATCGGCACGACGTAGGGCACGCCCTCGATGGTCACCAGATCGGGGTTGGGGGAGCGGTTCTGCGTGAGCGCGAGTGTGGCCAACGCCCCGAGTACCGCGACCGTGCCCACCTTGCCGAACACCACCGGCGTCGGTGCGGTCACCAACCCGCGTCGCAGCCGCATTCGATGTTCGCCGAGCACCACCGCGGCGTACCCACCGGCGGCGATCAGGAACAGCGCCCAGCTCGCGTTGACCGACAGGCTGCCGTTCGCCACGTCGAACAGCACGTGCTGGCCGCCGATGCCGAACACGCCACCTTCGCCGATCAGTTGCAGGATCACGCCCTGCCACGCGATGAACAACGCGAGCGTCACCACGAACGACGGCATGCCGATCTTGGACACCAGGAATCCGCTCAGACAGCCGATCGCGGCACCGACGCACACCGCGAGCAGCATCTCCACCCACGCGCTGTACCAGGCGTTGGCCGGCACACCGACCGCGGCGATCACCACGGCGAGCAGCGACAGCGCGGCACCCGCCCAGATTCGCATGATGATGGCGAGCAGCGCGGCCAGCAGCAGCCCGGCCGCGAACACGGCGAACACCGTGGTTCCCATGCCGCCCAACAGGTTTCCGGCCTTCACGTAGTGCATGGCCATCACCGCGGCGCACACGCCGGACGCGGTGCCGGCCGACAGGTCGATCTCGCCCAGCAGCAGGACGAACACCAGGCCCATCGCGATGATCATCTTGCCGGCGCCCTGGGCGAGCAGGTTCGCCGTGTTGTCCAGCGTCAGGAAGCTGTCCGACAGCAACCAGAACACCGCGACCAGCGCGATCAGGCCGAGCACGGCCGGCAGCGAGCCCAGTTCGCCACCGCGCAGCCGGGCCACGTAGTCCTGGCCGGCCTGGCGGGTGGTGCGCACGGTCGTGTCGATGCCGAAGTCGGAGATCGCGCCGACCGGCCTGGGCGGCGACGGATCAGCCTTGGGCATCAGGTCCTCGCTCATCAGATCGCCGCCGACTCTGGCCTGGCCAACCCGAGATCACCCGAGCGGCCGGCGGTGATCAGCTCCACCACCTGGCTGTGCGTGACCT
This sequence comes from Herbihabitans rhizosphaerae, assembly GCF_004216555.1. Taxonomy (GTDB): domain Bacteria; phylum Actinomycetota; class Actinomycetes; order Mycobacteriales; family Pseudonocardiaceae; genus Herbihabitans; species Herbihabitans rhizosphaerae. Next base: position 388,216 of record NZ_SGWQ01000004.1, read on the forward strand.
CGTCGGTGGGCACCTCGGCCACCATCCGCCCGAGGTAGAGCACCGCGATCCGGTCGGCCACCTCGAACACGTCGGCCATGTTGTGGCTGATCAACACGACGCCGATGCCCTGCTCGGCGAGCCGGCGCACCAGGTCGAGCACCTGCCTGGTCTGCGCCACACCGAGTGCCGCGGTCGGCTCGTCGAGCAGCACCACGTTGCTGTCCCACAGCACGGCCTTGGCGATCGCCACGGTCTGCCGTTGACCGCCGGACAACGCCGACACCGGGGTGCGCACGGACTTCACCGTGCGCACCGACAGCGACGCCAGCGTCTCCCTGGCGGCCTGCTCCATGCTCGCCTCGTCCAGCAGCCACGGCGTGCCGCGCTCCCGGCCGAGGAACATGTTCTGCACGATGTCGAGGTTGTCGGCCAGCGCGAGGTCCTGGTAGACGACCTCGATACCCAGGTCGGCCGCGTCCCTCGGACTGTGCACGGTGACCGGTTTCCCGCGGAACTCGATCAGCCCGGAGTCGGCCGTGTGGATCCCGGCCACGCTCTTGACCAGCGTGGACTTGCCGGCACCGTTGTCGCCGACCAGTGCGGTGACCTCGCCGGGCCAGACCGCGAAGTCCACGTCGTGCAGCACGTGTACCGGGCCGAAGCTCTTGTTCACCCCGGTCAGGCGCAGGATCGGTTCGCTCATCGCCACCACCCGTCAGATGCCGAGCGTCGCGCAGACGCCGGCCAGTTCGCCGCCGCAGATGTCGGCCGGCTTCACGTAGCCCTCGTCCACGACGACCTTCACCTCCGCCTTGGTGATCGGCCGAGGCTCCAGCAGTACGGACGGCACCATACGGTTCGCCTTGGGGTCGTTGACACCCCCGACGGCCAGTGCCTTCGCGGCGTCCTTGTCGTTGCGGGACAGCGCGGCGGCCAGCTTGGCGGTCGCCTCCGCCTCCTGCTTGATCGGCTTGAACACGGTCATGTACTGGTCGCCGCGCAGCACGGCCATCAGCCCGTCCTGGGTGGCGTCCTGTCCGACGACCGGCACCCTGCCGTTGAGCCGGTTCTTGCGCAGCACGGTGATCACCGCGCCGGCCAGGCCGTCGTTGGCCGCGACCACGCCGTCCACCTTGCCGCCGTTGCCGGTGAGGATCTGCTCGAAGGTGGTGCCGCCCTTCTGGTTGTCCCAGCCGTCGATCGGCTGGCTGCGCACCAGCTTGAGCGTGCCGTTGTCGTAAAGCGGCTGCAGCACGTTGCGCTGGCCGCGGTGGAACAGGGTGGCGTTGTTGTCGGTCGGACCGCCCTCGATCTCGACCACCTGTGCCGCGGGCTTGGCCTTCAGCGCCTCGGCCATGCCTTTGCCCTGCAACTCGCCGACCTTCACGTTGTCGAAGGACACGTAGTAGTCCGAGCTGCCGCCGACGTTGAGCCGGTCGTAGTCGATCACCGGGATGCCGCGCGCCTTGGCCTTGGCCGCGACCTGGGCGCCGACCTCGCCGTTGATCGCGGCGATCACCAGCACCTTCACGCCGCGGCTGATCATCGTGTCGGCCAGCGAGCTGAACTTCTGCACGTCGCCCTGCGCGTTCTGCACGTCCGGGTCGAGGCCGGCGTCGCGCATGGCCTTCTCCAGGATCGGCTTGTCGAAGCTCTCCCAGCGCGCGGACGTGGCCGTCTCCGGAAGGATCACGCCGACCTTGGCGCCGCCGTTGGAGCCGCTGCCCGCCGGTTGCTGTGCCGGCTCGTTGCTGGTCTCGTTCGCTCCGCACGCGGTGAGCGCGAGGCACGCACCCAGTCCTGTCGCGAGGGCCGACAACCTGTTCCGCCGCATCCGCGCACCCCTTTCCAGGGAAGAATGTTGTGGCGCACAACATATGTCACGGCACGGTGGTGCGGAAGCGGTCTGATTCGATACAGAAGCGGGTTATGGACACGGTTGCGCAACGCCGCGTTAACCGGGCTCGGCTCCCAAGGCGCGCAGCACGGTGTCGGTGACCCGGTCGAGGTAGTCCGGCTCGACCGGCGCCTGGCGCACCACCATCCGCCAGTAGACGAGCGCGGCCAGCAGGTCCCGGGCCATCTCCAGGTCGGTCTCGGCGGGCAGTTCGCCGCGCGCCATCGCGCGTTCCAGCTTCACCCGTGCCAGTGCTCGCCGGGGTTCGCCGATGGTGGTCGCGATGGCCTCGGCGAGTTCGGGCGTGCGGGTGGCCTCCGCGACCAGGTCCGGGATGATCCGGGAGAACGGCGGTTCGGCGAGCCACGCGGCGACGCCGGCCACGGTGGCGCGGACGTCCCCGCGCAGCGTGCCGGTGTCCTCGTCGTCCGCCAGGGGCACGCTGATCTCGGCGAGCACGGCGAGCACCATCTCTCGCTTGGTGGGCCACCGGCGGTACAGGGCGCTCTTGCCCGCGCCCGCGCGCTTGGCCACGCCCTCCATGGACAGCCGCGCGTAACCGCGCTCCACCAGTTCGGCCAGCACGGCGTCGGTGATGGCGGTGGTGATGCCGGGCCGCAGCACGGCCGCGCCGGACGGTGCACGACGGTTCATGCGAGCAGTCTAGCCGATGGACGATACGGTACCGTCCGGCGTAAGTTGGACGGGACGACACCGTCTCGTCCAATCTGAAAGGGATCACGGATGACCCCGCGTGAGCTGCTCGACAAGGGCCTGGATCTGGTGCTGGCCAAGGACATGCTCGGATTCGCCGACCTGTGGGCCGTCGACGGCACGATGGAGTTCCCGTTCGCTCCGGACGGCTGGCCCGCTCGGCTGGACGGCCGTGAGGCGGTGCGCGAGTACCTCCGCGGTTACACCGACGTGTACGACGTCAAGAGCGTCACCGAGTTGACCGTGCACGAGACCACCGATCCGGAGGTGATCGTCGCCGAGATCGAAGTCGAGGGCGTGTGGGTGCGCACCGGCGAGCCCTACCGCAATCGCTACGTCTGGGTGATCACCGTGCGGGACGGGCGGATCGCCGGCTGCCGTGACTACTGGTCGCCGTCGATCGCCACTTCCGAGACCGACTTCACCGGGCGCGCCGATGCGTGAGGTCCTGGTCATCGGGGCCACCGGAACGACGGGCTCGCGGGTCGCCACCGGGCTGGCCGAGCGTGGCGTCTCCACTCGACGAGCCACCCGCACCCCTCGCGCGCCCGGCCAGGTCCGCTTCGAGTGGACCGACCCTGGCACCCACCGGCCGGCGTTGACGGGGGTCGACGCGGTCTACCTGATCGCACCGATCGGCGTGGCCGATCCGGTCCCGCTGGTCGAGCCGTTGCTGCACGAGGCGGTCGAGTCGGGCGTGCGCCGGGTCGTGCTGCTCGGCTTCTCCGCCCTCAACGAGGAAACCCCGGGGTGGGGCGCGCTGCCGGGCCTGGTGCGCACGGTGAGTCCTGAGTGGACAGTGCTGCGGCCGAGCTGGTTCATGAACAACTTCACCGGCGATCACCCTGTGGCAGACGGGGTGCGAGCCGGTGAGATCGTCACCGCCACCGGGTCGGGGCGGATCGGATTCGTCGACGCCGGGGACATCGCCGCGGTCGCGGTGCGCGCGCTGACCGACGAGCGGCCGCACGACACCGACCACCTGATCACCGGCCCGCGGGCGCTCGGCTACGACGAGGCGGCCGCGATCATCACCGAGGTCACCGGCCGGCCGGTCGCCCACCGCGCCGTCGAGGCGCGGGAACTGGTGGCGCGACTGTCGGACTATCCACCGGAGTACGCCGCCTTCCTGGCCGGGCTGGATGTCGCGATCGCCGACGGCGCCGAGGACCGGGTCACCGACACGGTGGCCCGGGTGACCGGTCGGCCGGCTCGGGACTTCCGCGCGTTCGTCAGCACGGAGCTGGCCGGCTAGACCGGCACGCTGACGAACTTGTGGCCGTCCAGGTTCTCGATCTCCACGGCGGCCACGTCGGCCGGGGCGACCAGCGCGGAACCTTGCAGCGTGGTGCCTTCCAGCTTGGTGACCAGCCAGCTGCCGGCGTGCTGCCGCGAGCCGTCCTTGGCCACCACGACGATCCGGCACTTCTGGCCTGCGGGAATCCCGGACACTTTCACCTCGACCCGCACCCAGCCGTTGGCCGGGGTGACCGTCGAGGCGAGCCGAACGGCGCCCTCGATGCCCTCGCCGGTGCGCGCACCGGTAGGCGGGGTGGGGGCCGGCGCGGCGACCACGGGGTCGGGCGCGGTGGCGCGGCCGAGCACCACTCCGCCGCCCACCAGCGCCGCGGCGATCGCCGCCGCGGCGACGGCGAGCCCGGCGGTGCGCCGCCGCGACCGGGCGACACTCTCCGCCCGCACCTGGTGCACGGCCCGCCGGAGCAGCAGATCGCCGCCCTCGGGTGGGCCGTCGAGCAACGCCTCAGGGGGCAGTTCGTCCAGCATGGCCCGGCCCTCCCGCAGCTCGGCCAGCTCGCGCCGGCAGTCCGGGCAACGCGCGAGGTGCGCCTCCACGGCGTGCGCCTCGGCCGGGTCGAGCGCGCCGAAGGCGTAGGCGCCCAACGTGTCGGGGTCGTGTGGCCCGTTTCCTACCTGGGTCATCCGGTCACCCCTCTCAACGCGGGCCGCTCGTTCCTGAACGTTTGTCGCAGCGCGCGTAACGCGTGGTGCGATCGCGATTTCACGGTGCCGGTCGGAACGCCGAGGACGGCGGCCGCCTCGGCCGCCGTCCTGCCGTTCAGGTACACCTCGCGCAGCACGTCCCGGTGGCCGGGGGAGAGCTGGTCCAGCGCCTCGGCCACCATCATCGAGTTGACCACACCCTCGGCGTGATCGGACTGCACCGGCGGGCTTTGCGGCTGTTCGGCCACTTCGTGCGGCCTGGCCGCCCGTGCCCGGTACCGGTCGGTGACCAGGTTCCGGGTCACGGTCAACAGCCAGGCCCGCACCGAGCCCTTGCCGTTCACCAGCACGTCCGGGTTGCGCCACGCTCGCACCAGCGTCTCCTGTACGACGTCCTCGGCCGCGGCGCGGTCCCGGAGCAGCCGGGTCGCGTAGGCGAGCAGCGCACGCCCGTGTTCCTCGTAGAGGCCACGGATCAACGCCTCGTCGGCGTTCGCCCGCTTGCGCGTCCACCCGACCACGGCTGCTCCTTCGGAAAGTCGGCTCAGTATCCACTGCCGGCCGGCGGTGCGGTGCGGACCGGCGCGTTCGACTTGCAGCCGGCCGGCTCGATCACGAACCAGACGCCCTTCACTCCGTGCCCGGTCGCCTGCCCGGCCGCGGTGTCCTTGGCGTACCGGTACACCGGCCACCCGCCGACGGTCACCTGCTTGGTCCCGTCGCCGCGGTCCACGGTTCCCACGAGCTTGCGGTCCACCCCGGTCAACTGGACATCACCGGTGGTCAGCACCGGCGGCCAGGTCTGGGCGCACTCGCCGAAGCAGGTGGTCTTCGGCGGCTGCTTCGAGTCCTTGGTGAACATGTAGAGCGTGCGCCCGTCCTGGTCGGTCAGTGCCGGCCCGATGCCCTGGATCTGACGAGCGGTCAGCCCGGTCGCGCCCCCTTGACCGGGTTGACCGCCCGTCGTTCCCCCGGCCTTGGCTCCGGTCGGCGTGACCGCGAACCAGACGCCTCCCACGCCCTGGCCCTTGATCTCGCCGGGCGCCTTGTCCTGTGCGAACCGGTAGACCGGCCAGCCGCCGACGGTCACCTGCTTGGTGCCGTCGGACCGGGTCACGAAGCCGGCCGTGGCCCCGCCGGCGCCGGACAGGTCGACCGGCCCGTCGGCGAGCATCGGCGGCCACTTCGCCGCGCACTCGCCGTCGCAGTTGGACTTGGACGGCTCCTTGGTGTCCCCCTTGGTGTCTCGGTCGAACCGGTACAGCGTGAAGCCGTCCTGGTCGGTGAGCACCTGGCCGAGGCCGGGGAGCGTGGTGGCGGTCAACTTCGGCGCGCTGCCGGGTGCCGCCGCGACTCCCGCGTCCGCCGCCGGGGTGACCGCCGCCGGCTGGCCCTGGGTGGTCTGCCCGCACGCTCCGAGCAGTGCCAGTCCTGCTGCCGTGGTGGCCAGTGTGATCGCGAAACGCCTGCGCGACATGGGTTCTCCTCCTGTATCCGTCTGGGTTCAGCGGCAACACGGGCGGGTGGGCGCGGAGGGTTCAAAGAAATTTCCACCCTCTTGACGTCCCACTCAAATCCAGGTAAACAAACATAGACACAGATGAAATGGCGGTAAATCCACATGTACCCAGAAGAGCGGCAGCAGCACATCGTCGACCGGGCCCGGCGGGAGGGCCGGGTGGACGTGTCGTGGCTGTCCGAGCAGCTGTCCGTGACCGGCGAGACGATCCGCCGCGACCTGTCGCTGCTGGAGCGGCACGGGCTGCTGCGCCGGGTGCACGGGGGAGCGATCCCGGTCGAGCGGCTGGGCTTCGAGCCCGCGCTGGCCGCGCGCGACGCCGTACTCATCGCCGAGAAGGACCGGATCGCCAAGGCCGCGCTGGCCGAGCTGCCCGAAGAGGGCTCGATCCTGCTGGACGCCGGGTCCACCACCGCGCGGCTGGTCGAGATCCTGCCGGTGGACCGCCAGCTCACCGTGCTGACCAACTCCCTGCCGGGCGCCCTCTCGCTGGCCACGCGGTCCAACCTCACCGTGCTGTTCGTCGGCGGCCGAGTGCGCGGGCGCACGCTGGCCTGTGTCGACCCGTGGGCGCTCGAATCGCTGGCGCAGAGCTATGTGGACGTCGCGTTCGTCGCCACCAACGGGATCTCCGTGCAGCGCGGGCTCACCACACCGGATCAGGCCGAGGCTGCCGTGAAGAAGGCGATGATCGCCTCCGCGCGGCGAACCGTGCTGCTCGCCGACCACACCAAGCTCAGCTCCGACCACCTGTGCCGGTTCGCCGACCTCGGCGAGATCGACACCTTCATCACCGACACCGGCGTGGACGAGCGCATCGCGGCCGAGATCGAGTCGCACGGGCCGAGAGTGGTGCGCGCATGATCGTCACCGTCACGCTCAACCCCAGCCTGGACCGCACGATGGAGATCGAGCGGCTGGTCAGGGGCGGGATCGTGCGCGCCGGTGACACCCACCTCGACCCGGGTGGCAAGGGCGTGAACGTGGCGCGGGCGCTGGCCGCGCACGGCGTGCCGACCCGCGCGGTGGTGCCGTGCGGCGGGCCGGAGGGCGACCAGCTCACCACGCTGCTGGAGGTCGAGGGCATCGACGTGTGCGCGGTGCCGGTCGCCGGCCGTACCCGGTCCAACGTCAGCCTGGTCGAGCCGGACGGCACGGTCACCAAGGTCAACGAGCCGGGCGGCGCGCTCACCAGTGACGACCTGGACGTGGTCGCGGCGGCGGCACTGAACGCGACGGCCGACGCGGAGTGGGTGGTGCTCAGCGGCAGCCTGCCGCCCGGCGTGCCGGACACGTTCTACCGCCGCCTGGTCGCGGACCTGTCCGTGCCGTTCGCCGTGGACTCCTCGGGCCCGCCGCTGGCCGAGGCGCTCGGCGCCCGGCCGGCCCTGGTCAAGCCGAATCGCGACGAGCTGGCCGAGTTCGCCGGTGCGCGGATCGACACGGTCGGGGACGCGGTGCGCGCCGCGGAGAAGATGCGCGGCGCGGGTGCGGGCACGGTGCTGGCCAGCCTCGGCGTGGACGGTGCGGTGCTGGTCGACGGCTCCGGCGCGCGCTGGGGCGAGTCGCCGGTCGACCGGGGGCGCAGCGCGGTCGGCGCGGGCGACGCGATGCTCGCGGGATTCCTGGCGGCCGGCGCGGACGGGGAACACGCGTTGATCGAGGCGCTGGCCTGGGGTGCCGCCGCCGTCCGGCTGCCCGGCTCGCGGATGCCGGGCCCGGGGGACGTGGAACGCGGCGCGGTGCGCCTGCACGGTGCCGCCGATCTCTCGCGGCCCCTGCGGGAGCCGCACCAACCGCACGGGATGGAGCGAGTCCGATGAGCGCCTCGACAACCGACCTGAAGCACTTACAGGGCAACGGATTCCGGGCGCGGGTGCAGCGCTTCGGCGGTCACCTGGCCGGCATGATCATGCCGAACATCGGCGCGTTCATCGCGTGGGGCTTGATCACCGCGCTGTTCACGCCGAAGGGCTGGCTGCCCAACGCGAAGCTGGCCGGCCTGGTCGAGCCGATGATCAGCATCCTGCTGCCGGTGCTGATCGGCTACACCGGCGGCAAGCTGGTGCACGGCCAGCGCGGCGCGGTGGTCGGCGCGATCGCCACGATGGGTGTGGCGGTCGGCGCCGACGTGCCGATGTTCCTCGGCGCGATGGTGATGGGCCCGCTCGCCGCGTTCGTGCTCAAGGGCTTCGACAAGCTGGTCGAGGGCAAGATCAAGTCCGGCTTCGAGATGCTGGTCAACAACTTCAGCTCCGGCATCATCGGCGGCGCGATGGCGTTGCTCGGGCTGGTCGGGATCGGCCCGATCGTGCAGGCGCTGTCCAACGCGGCCGGCGACGCGGTCGACTTCCTGGTCGACCACAGCCTGCTGCCGCTGGTGTCGATCATCGTGGAGCCGGCCAAGGCGCTGTTCCTGAACAACGCGATCAACCACGGCGTGCTCAGCCCGCTCGGCGTGGACCAGGCCGCCGACTCCGGCCAGTCGCTGCTGTTCATGATCGAGACGAACCCCGGGCCGGGCCTGGGCATCCTGATCGCGGTCTTCCTGTTCGGGCCGCGCCGCCTCCGGCCGACCGTGCCCGGCGCGATGATCATCCACTTTCTCGGCGGCATCCACGAGATCTACTTCCCGTACCTGCTGATGAAGCCGCGGCTGATCCTGGCGGCGATCGCCGGCGGCATGGCCGGCGTCGGCACCGCGATGATCACCAACTCCGGGCTGATCTCCGCGCCCGCGCCGGGCAGCATCTTCGCCTACATGGCCGTCACGCCAAGGGGCGGACACCTGAGCGTGCTGCTGTCCATCGTGATCGCGACCGCGGTGGCGTTCGTGGTGGCCGCCGCGCTGCTGAAGTTCGGCAAGGGCGCCGACGCCGACGAGGAGCCGGCGGCCGATCAACCCGACACGACGACCGGCATTGATGCCGGCGACCTGCGCGTGCTGCACGTGGCCTGCGACGCCGGCATGGGCAGCAGCGTGATGCTGGCCAGCCAGATGCGCGCCCGGCTGGAGCCGTACGGCGTGGCCGTCGAGCACGTGTCGATCGCCGACCTCCCGTCCGACGCACGGGTCGTGCTCACCCACGCCGACCTCGCCGAACGCGCTCGCAATGCCGTGCCGGACGCGGTGGTGATCGAGTTCCGGATGTTCCTCGGCGACCCGGTGTTCGACCGGGTCGAGGACGCGATCAAGAACAAGGAGCGGATCAGTGGCTGACGTGCTGCCGAAGAACGGCATCCGGCTCGGGCTCACCGCCGCCGACAAGTGGGACGCGATCCGCCAGTCCGGCGCGCTGCTCGACGAACTCGGCGCGGTCGAACCCGGCTACGCCGAAACCATGCTGGAGCGCGAGAAGTCCGTGTCCACGCACATCGGCGAGGGCGTGGCGATCCCGCACGGCACCGACGCCAGCCGCGCGCTGGTCCGCCGCACGACGCTGGGCGTGCTCCAGTTCCCGGACGGCGTGGACTGGGACGGCAACCCGGTGACGATCTGCGTGGCGATCGCGGCCAAGGGCGACGAGCACGTCGCCGTGCTGTCCGCGCTCGCCCGAATCCTGATGGACCCCAAGCAGGCCGAGCGGCTGCGGACCTCGACCGACGTCGACGTCGTGCACGCGCTGCTGGCCCCGATCGGAGAGGGCGTCAACACATGAGGGTGGCTCGCTACTACGCGCCGGGCGATCTGCGGCTGGAGGAGGCCGCCGAACCGCCGGCCGGCCCGGACGAGGTGAAGATCCGCGTCCGCAACTGCTCCACCTGCGGCACCGACGTGAAGATCTTCAAGCACGGCCACCACCACCTCGACCCGCCGAGGGTGATCGGACACGAGATCGCCGGCGAGGTGGTCGAGGCCGCCAACGGCTGGAAGGCCGGCGACCGGGTGCAGTCGATCGCCGCCGTGCCGTGCGGCACCTGCGACTACTGCCGGCGCGGCCGGATGAGCGTGTGCCCGAACCAGACCTCGGTCGGCTACCACTACGACGGCGGGTTCGCCGAGTACCTGGTGGTGCCCAAGCAGGTGCTCGCCGTGGACGGGCTGAACCGGATTCCGAACGGCGTGAACTTCGACGAGGCGTCGGTCGCCGAGCCGCTGGCGTGCGTGGTCAACGGGCAGAACCTGGCCGGCGTGGGCGAGGGCGACGACGTGGTGGTGATCGGCGCCGGCCCGATCGGCTGCCTGCACGTGCGCCTGGCCAGGGCGAACGGCGCGCGTCGAGTCGTGCTCGTAGAGCTGAGCCGGGCCCGGCTGAACCTGTCCGCGTCGACCGTCGCGCCGGACGCCGCGGTGTGCGCCTCCGAGGTCGACCCGGTCGAGGAGATCATGCGGCTGACCGACGGGCGCGGCGTGGACGTGGTGATCACCGCGGCGGCGTCCGGGGCGGCACAGGAGCAGGCCGTGCGGATGGCCGCGCGCGGCGGGCGGATCAGTCTGTTCGGCGGCCTGCCCAAGGACGCGCCGACGATCACCCTGGACTCGAACCTGGTGCACTACCGCGAGCTGACCGTCGTCGGCGCGAACGGCTCCAGCCCGGCGGACAACAAGCGCGCGCTGGAGCTGATCGCCACCGGGAAGGTGCCCGTGGCGGACCTGATCACCCATCGACTCCCGCTCGCCGAGCTGCACGACGCGATCCAGCTCGTGGCGAGTGGGCAGGCCATCAAGGTCACGATCGAGCCGTAACCCGGCACGTTCGCCCGGAGGAGGAGCCATGGCAGTCAGAGAGGTCGTCGTGGGGTCGAGGATCGGTCTGCACGGCCGGCCGGCAGCGACCCTGGTCCGAGTCGCGGCCGCGCAGCGGGTACCGGTCCGGATCGCCGTCGCCGGGCAGGAACCGGTCGCGGCCAGCAGCATCATCGCGGTGCTGGCACTGGGGGCGAGAGGTGGCGACATGGTGACGGTGGAGGCCGACGGCGAGGGCGCCGAGGCCGCGCTGGAGGCGGTCGCCGCCGTGCTGGCCCGCGACCTGGACGCCGAGTCGGCCGATGTCTGAGCCGCTCACCGGTCTCGGGGTCAGCCCCGGGCGCACGGCCGGCCCGCTCTATCGGATCGGGCCGCCACCCGCGTTGCCGGACGTCGTGCCACCGGTCGCCGAACCCGCGGCCGAGTCCGAACAGGCACTCGCCGCGCTCCGCTCGGTGTCGGCCGACCTGGACGCGCTCGCCGCGCGGGCCGACGGCACCGCCGCCGAGGTGCTCGCCGCGGAGGCGCTGATGGCGGCGGACGAGACGCTGGCCAAGGCGGTCACCGCGAAGGTGGAGGTGGGCCGGCCGGCGGCGTGGGCGATCACCGACGCGGTCGGGGAGCAGCAGCGGGCGTTCGAGGAGCTGGGCGGCTACTTCGCGGAACGGGCGGCGGATCTGGCCGACATCCGCGATCGCGCGGTGGCCCGGCTGCTCGGCCTGCCGATGCCCGGCCTGCCGTCGCCGGGGGAGCCGTACGTGTTGGTCGCCGAGGACCTGTCGCCGGCCGACACGGCGCTGCTCGACCCGTCGGCCGTGCTCGCCGTGGTGACCGTGCGCGGCGGGCCGACCAGCCACACCGCGATCCTGGCGAAGGGGCGCGGGATTCCGGCCGTGGTCGGTTGCCCGAACGTGCTGGCGCTGACGGACGGCACGGTGATCGCCGTCGACGGCACCCTGGGCGAGGTCCGGGCGATCGACGTCTCCGAGGCGGCGGCCGTGCGTGCCGAGGCGGCCCGGGAACGGGCACTGCTCGCCGAGATCACCGGGCCCGGCCGCACCGCCGACGGCCATCCCGTGCCGCTGTTGCTCAACGTGGGCGAGTCGGCCGATCTCGTCGAGGACGGCGAGGGCGTCGGCCTGGTGCGCACCGAGTTCCTGTTCCTCGACCGGACGAGCGCGCCGTCGGTGGAGGAGCAACGGCAGGCCTACGTGGAGGTGTTCCGCTGTGCCGGCGGCCGGCCGGTGGTGATCCGCACGCTGGACGCGGGCGCGGACAAGCCGCTGCCGTTCCTCGGTCTGCCCGAGGAGGACAATCCGGCGCTCGGCGTGCGCGGTCTGCGGGTCGCCCGGGTGCGCCCCGAGGTGCTCGACGACCAACTCGCCGCGATCGCCCGTGCCGCCGTCGACACCGAGGCCGACGTGCGGGTGATGGCGCCGATGGTGGCGACCGTGGAGGAGGCGGTGTGGTTCGCCGGGCGGGTCCGCGCGCTCGGGTTGCCGGCCGGCGTGATGATCGAGGTGCCGGCCGCCGCGCTGCGGGCCGGGCGAATCCTCGAGGTGGTCGACTTCATCAGCATCGGCACCAACGACCTGAGCCAGTACGCCATGGCGGCGGATCGGATGAACGGCGACCTGGCCGCGCTGCTGGATCCGTGGCAGCCGGCCGTGCTCGACCTGATCGCGCTGTGCGCGGACGCGGGCCGGGCCGCCGGCAAGCCGGTCGGCGTGTGCGGTGAGGCCGGCGGTGATCCACTGCTCGCGCCCGTGCTGGTCGGGCTGGGTGTCACCAGCCTGTCGATGTCCGCGCCGAGCCTGCCGGCCGTGCGCGCGAGCCTCGCCGGGCACACGCTCGCCGACTGCCAGCGCCTCGCCGGCCTGGCCCGCGACGCCGGAGACGCCGCTTCCGCCAAAGCGGCCTCGCACACCCGATAGGTGTGCGAGGCCGCGTTCTCTTACTACGCCTTGGCTACCTCACCGCCATTCGAAGTCGAAATAAAATCCATCTCCCCTGTCGTGGACCTCGCCGTACCAGCAGACCGAGAGTATTGCTGCTCCCTCCCGACTGTAATCATCCTGCATGGCCTCGCATTCGGGCCGCGTGACGAACGGACCGGCCTGCTGGACGTTTTCCGGGCCGGCCGCCGTCGTCGTGCCGCAGGAGGCTTCCCGCATACGCTCCTCGACGTAGCCGGCCTACGCGCCGGTCCTGGTCACTGAATAGCGGAAACCTAATCGCGTTCCGGCCGGCGCGGTACACCGAGAATCTGGTGCAGCGTGCTGTTCGTGAGGGCGTTTCCGGCGACAATGGAGTGCAGAATGCCGTTGTGCACCAGATCGAAGACGTAGGGATCGTCGTTCAGGTCGCTCAGGTGTATCGAAACCTTGCGTCCGCCCGTGTCCCGCAATTCGAGTTTGAGAATCGGGCCCCACGTGCGCACCTTCGCGCTGGTCAAATCGTAGGTCTTCACCCATTTGTCGCGGTAGCGCACCCAGTCCGCGCCGGCCGAGATCGTGTCGCCCGCGTTTCGCCACACGACGGCCGCCGCGACCACCGCCAGGGACAGCCAGGTCCACCAGTAGGACATCCAGTCGAAGCTCAAGCCCTGAATCACCGTGAAGAACAGGATGCCGAAGCCGACGGTCGCGATACCGGTCCACATCAGCACCTGCCGGTCGTTCCGCGACCAGGCGAGCGCCGGCGCCTCGCCGTCCGGCGGTGTCGGCGGCTCACCGGCACCGGTGTCCGCAGCGTCGGGAGCGACCGCGCTGCCGGTGTACGCCGAGGAGACGAACGGTACCCGCGGTTCTCCCGTCGCCGGGTCCGGCCTCGGCGGGAGTTCGTCCGCGTCATTCCACTGCCTGACGTGCTTGCCGTCCCTGCGGGTCACTGTCGCCTTCCTCAGCCGAAGATTTTTCCGATGCCGAAAGCGGTGACGATGCCGCCGACGGCACCGCCAACGACTCCGCCGATAACCGTGCCGACTCCGGGAAACACCGATCCGAGAACGGCACCTCCCGCCGCGCCGCCGGCGACACCACCGGCAATGCCGCCAGCGGTTTCGGCGGCGGCCTGCCCGGCCGGTTTGCCATTGGCCACATCGACGCCGGCCATCGATATGGTAAATGCCGTGCCGATGTACGGCAGGCCTTTGAGAACCTTCTGCGTTCCCTTGAGCCACGGCGAACTGTGTCGCGTCACCGCGACGAGATCACCCGGGCTCCCCGCGATCCCTTTTCGTAACGAATCCGGGAGTTGGGCGACCGGCGTGAGAATCCTGTTCGCCAGCGTGCGGCTGTTCTGCGCGCCCTGCATCGACGCCTGCGCGAATCGCGCCGCGTGTATCCGGCCGGCGTGATCGAACGCCGTCGTGCTGGAGTAGCGAATGGCCTGCGTGTCGAGGTCGTCGGCGAGCTTGATGAGGTCGTGCGCCGTCGAGTGAATGGATTTGATACTGCTGAGCGTCCCACTGGCCACCGACACGCTGACGATCTTGAGCGTGCTGGCCTGGTACTTGGTCGGTTCGAGCGCTCCGCGCAGCTTGTTGTGCGCGTCGGCCTCGATGCGTCGCGCGTCGTCGACCGTCGCTCTGGCCTCGTGGTACGCCTTGACCTGCTGAAGGTGACTCGTCACCGCGGCGGTGTGCGTCGAGATCGCCTGGTTCAGGGTTCGCTGCGCGTCGGGTGTGATCGGTGTGTCGGGGACTCGCGGCGCGGGCCCGGGAGCCGGACCGGGCGGGAGGACCCCATCCGGGGTGACGACCAGGCCGCCCCGCGTCGCCACATCGCGCGCCTGGACCATGCGCGCGCGAACCGTGTCCAGGTCGCCGGCGAACACGGTCAGCGCCTGTTTCGCCCGGTCGGCGATCTTCGTCAGCTCGTCGGCGTCCTGCCCGCGAAACAGCGCCGACGCGCGGAACGCCTCACCCGCTGGACCTTTCCAGCACGACTCCGACGCGCCCCGCGCCCCGTGCAGCGCCCCACCGGCCTGATGCACGCCGCCCGATACCTGGCCGAGCCAATGCGCGGTCGCGCGGCACGATGCCGGATCTCCGTCGATTTTTGTATTAATCATTCAGATTCCCCCGGTTCCGCCATCGGATTGTCGCGATTCCCGAAACTTGGCCATGTTGTTGTTTTCGACCGTGCCGTACGAACCGCGACTCGCGTCGATGCTGCCCGCGGTGTCGCCGATCACCGCGACGAGCGCGGACGCGGCGTTCACGATGGACGCCACGGTGCGGCCGACGTCCGGCGTGGACGGACCGGCGTCGGCGAGCCCGGTCGCGGTCCGCGCGGCCCTGGCCAGCTCGGCCGGGCCGGCCGCCAACTGGTTGGTGAGCCCTTCGAGCCCCTTCGGATCGGCCTCAAACCCCATCGCCCCTGCCTCTCACCGTTCCCGGTCCGTGACGCAGCCACCCCGGCAGCGCCATGTCCATGACGACCACGTCCGCACCCGACTGCCGCCGCGCCTCGTCGATCCGATCGGCCGGGAACGACACCCACGGCTGGTGTTCGCCGCAGCCCCGCACGAGCAGGTCCAGCGACGAGTACGCCAGCAGCGCGAGCTGGTCCTCGCGCATCGGTTGCAGCTCAAGCAAAGCCTCGCCGTCGCCCTCCAGGTAGGGGCGCGCGGGCACGTACAGCACGCGGTCCTCGTCGTTGCCGTCGCCGGTGAACGGAGACGGATCCTCGGTGCCCGGCAAGGCATCGGGATGTCGTGCGTCCAGCGGCAGCGGAACGTCCAGCAGCACCGCCTTGAAGCCGGCGATCCGCTTCAACCGCGGCAGTTCCCGCGCCGGCACCGTGATCCACGACTGCCCGCGACCACAGCACTCGACCAGCCGCTGCACGGAGCTGTAGGCCAGCACGGCCAGTTGGTCGTTCACGGACTCGCGCAGCTCGAGCATGACCCGCTGCTCGGCCGAGCGGCCCGGTTGGGTCGCCAACAGCACCTCGTACGGCATTCGGTCGGCCTCGTCCACGTCCAGCATCGCCGGACGTGCCGGGTGGCGTCGCTTGCCTTTCGCCTCTTCCGGCGGCATATGGATCACTTCCCCAGAATGCGCAAGCCTTTTGACCTTATTGGCCTGCCCGCGCCAGGGCAACGAAACGGCGCAGTTCTTGGAAATGTCACTCGAATGGTGTAGTTAGTTGCCACGATGGCAATCTGCAATTGCACCACCTGGCTACACCCATTCGGATGCGACCGGCCGTCATACTGGGGCCATGGGTGACCAGGTACTCGACCGGCGGTCACTCGGCCGCGCGACGCTCGAACGGCAGCTTCTGATCCGGCGCGAGCGCGGCGACGTCGTCGACACCGTCGAGCGGATCGGCGGGCTCAACGCGCAGCAGGCGAACGACCCGTACCTGGCGCTCGCGTCCCGGCTGGACGGCTTCCAACTGGACGACCTGACCACGGCGATCGAGGACCGCGCGCTGATCAGGTCGATCATGGTGCGCGGCACCCAGCACCTGGTGAGCGTGGCCGACTACCGCCGGCTGCGGCCGGTGCTGACACCGCTGTTCACCCGCATGCAGCGCAACACGTTCGGCCGGCGCACCGAGGGC
Source organism: Herbihabitans rhizosphaerae (assembly GCF_004216555.1). Taxonomy (GTDB): domain Bacteria; phylum Actinomycetota; class Actinomycetes; order Mycobacteriales; family Pseudonocardiaceae; genus Herbihabitans; species Herbihabitans rhizosphaerae. Next base: position 404,550 of record NZ_SGWQ01000004.1, read on the forward strand.
GTGGACCTGGACGCGCTGGTCGCCGAGGCACGGGAGATCCTCGCCGCCGGTGACCAGCTCCGCCCCGACCTCGGCCGCCTGCTCGCCGAGTCCCGGCCCGGCTCGGACGCGAACGCGCTCGGGTGGTCGATCCAGTATCTGCTGCCGGTCGTGCATCCGGCGCCGTGCGGGATCTGGGACACCAAGGGGTCCACGCCGCTCGCGCTGGCGGAGTCGATCGTGGGGGAGTTCGACGAGCCCGACCCGCGCGATCTCGTGCGCAGCTACCTCGGCGCGTTCGGTCCCGCCACGGTGTCCGACCTGCGGGCGTGGTCCGGTGCGGCCCGGCTCGCCGAGGTGGTCAAGGACATGGACGACGAACTGGCCGTCTTCCGCGACGAGAAGGGCCGCGCGGTGTTCGACCTGCCCGACGCGCCGCGACCCGATCGTGACACCCCCGTACCGGTCCGCCTGCTCGCCGGCTTCGACAACGTGCTGCTGGCCTACCACGACCGCGGCCGGTTCATGTCCGACGAGGTGCGGAAGATCGTGTGCGTCGGCGATCTCGTGGAGCAGACCGTGCTCGTGGACGGCGTGCTCACCGTCGAGCCGTTCGCACCGCTGTCCCATGACGACACGGAGGCGGTCACCGAAGAAGGCGCACGGCTGTTGGAACTGATCACCCCCGACGCCACGTCACACGACGTGCGACTGGTGAAAGCGATCTGAAAGCGGGCTCTCGTCTACTTGCGCGATCACCGGAAGGAGGTCGCGGATGCGACGATCGAGGTGGTTCGCGGTTGCCCTGCTCGGGGCGACCGTCGTCGGCACCGGGCTGTACGTCAGCGAGAGCACCGCCGAGGCCGACGGGGTGGCACCACCGCTCGTCACCGGCTGCGCGATCCGATTCGAGGCGGCCGGCCCGGCGATCTACCAGAACTCCACGCACCTGTGCACCGGCGCGACATCGGTCGCCGTCGAGCCGGACGGCGATCTCGTGATCAGGTCCGGCACACGCGGGCCGGTGATCTCGATGACCGTCGAGGAGGACGAGACGCTGGTGCGACGAGGAATCCTGGCCGGGCCGTCCGGCGGCGGGAGCGAGACCGTCGTGCGGTTCTTCTCCACGCGGACCGGCGAGCCCGTGCGCGCCGACGCGGACGTGCTGAAAGGCACGTACTCGAATATCTGGGTCACCTGGGTGAACGCGGGGTAATTCGACATGAGCGGATTCAGGAAGGCGTTGGCCACCGTTCTCGCGCTCGCCGCGGTCGGCACCGGCGTGTCGTTCGCGTTGGCCGGCTCGCGTCCGGCCGAGGCCGCGACCTCGTTCGCCGACGTGAAGTGCGAGGGCGCGGCGCGGATGTTCCAACTGCGCGCCGACGGTCGGGAACTCTGGTACGCCTCGGTCGGTGACCCGGCCGGGCGGTATCCGCAGTTCTACAACTGGCGCAGGGTCTACGAATTCGGCGCCTCCCGCCCGGCGCTGGCGGTGGCCGCGCACGCGGTTTCCGGCGGTTCGGCGAAACTGTTCGTGACCGACCGCGACGGCGGCCTGCGGTTCTACGACTTCGACCTCGGCAGCACGTCGATCAAGGGCGTGCGCGACCTGCGTACCGGCAGCGCGAACGACCGGGGCCCGTACGATTTCAGCCGCCTCGCCTCCGACGGCAAGCGGCTGTACGGCTCCAAGGACGGCAAGCTGTTCGTGATGACCAGCGTGTCGTCCACCCGCGCGCCCACGGCTCCGGCATACGTGAAGAGCATCGGCTATCCGTTGGCCCTGTGGGGCAACGCGGGCAGCGATCAGGAACTGATGTACACCGACTCCAGCGGCGCGCTGCGGGCGGTGGACGTGAGCTTCTCGTCGGGCTGGGACGCGACGATCAGCACCGTCCGCTCGACCGGATGGGATCAGGCCGGCATCGGCTCGCCCGGCGCCGGGGTGGTGTTCCGGGACGTGCCGAACCACCTGTGGCGGCATCTGATCGACCTGCCGGCCAAGGGCACCGGCACGGCGATCTCCGATCACACGACGGTCGCCAACGTGAACACGCTGAGCTTGCCGCTGACCGTCGCGCCGGACGTCTGCTCGCAGGTGACCGGCTCCAACGTGGTGGCGATCGCGCGTGGCCAACTCGGCGTCGAGGAGGGGCCGGAGGCGGACAAGTACTTCTCCTGGGCGTGGCCGGGCCTGCACACCGACCGGGATTCCTGGTGCGCCGCGTTCGTCAGCTGGGTGGTCAACCACAAGGCGCACGTGACCACGTACAAGAGCGCCGCGGTCGGCGACTGGGTGAACACCGCGAAGGCCGACGGATCGAACCTGAACCGGGTCTCCACGCCGAGGGCGGGCGATCTGATCGCGTTCGACTGGGACGGCAACGGTGACTACGCCTACCCGAACCGGCACATCGGAATCGTCGACCACGTCGACCGCGACGGCGTGATCCACACGATCGAGGGCAACTGGGGCCCGGCGGGGGACGGCTGGGTGCATCGCGACACGCACAATCCCGCCACGGCCCGCTATCACATGCTCTATATCAGGATCGAGTGAACGAGCCCGCGCCGCCTCGGATCGGGACGAGGCGGCGCGGGCGTGAACGGTGCTACTTTCTCGCGGCGGCGCCGAACACCTGCTCGTGCGCCCAGTCTCCGAGGGTGCCGGTCAGCTTCGCGGAGATGCTGTAGCGGTCGCAGTTCGACGCGCCCCAGGACGTGACCCCGACGATGATCCCGTCGACGACCACCGGGCCGCCGCTGTCGCCGGAGCACGTACCGGTCTTGCCGTCGTCATAGCCCGCGCAGATCATCTGGTCGTCCTTGACGGGAATGTCGAACACCTGGCAGTCCTTCGCCGCGTTGATCGGCATTGTGGTCTTCATCAGCTTTCCCGAACCACCACTCGGGCCGGTCTTGCCGTATCCGATCGCGGTCGCCTCCTTGCCGGGCTGGGTGAGCCCGGAGTCGTTGGACGTCGCGAACTTGGCGAACTTGTCCTCGGAGATCGGCACGTCGTCGGCGATCGTCACGACCGCGACGTCGTGGCCCTGCTGCCAGCCGCCCGCTCCGCCGTACTCCGGGTGCGCCTTGAACTCGACCACCTTGCTCTTGAACGTCTCGTCACCCGAGGTGTTGAGATCGTCGTCGCCGTACAGGTAGCTCTTCTCGCCCTGCGCGTCGATCATGCAGTGCGCCGCGGTCAGGATCTTCCGCTTGCCGACGATCGAGGCGGTACAGGACTGGCCCTGCGGTCCGCCGCCGCCGACGCGCATGCCGGCGATGACGAACGGGAACTCGCCGACCGTGGCGGGCTGCCCGTTGACGACCCTCGGGCCCGCACCGGGTTCGGGCGTCAACTGGTCGGTTGGCGTGGCCGCCGTGGCCGGCGCCTCGGGGGCGGCGTGTGCCGTCGCGACACCGGTCAGGGGAAGAGCGACGGCCAGTGCGGCGGCGACCATCGCGGCGCGCGGACGAAAGCGTTTCATCGGAGTTGACCTTTCGCGAGTACGGATTTCCGTAGGTGGACCGCACCTCCACCAGGACTCACGGTTCCGGTTGAGCAGTACCCAAACAACGCAGGAAGCCGGATCTAGGTGCACGTAATACTTTCGGACCCTACTAAAGTCGGGTAACTCGTTAGTAAGCTTCACGGGCGGTGGGCTCCGTACTACTCTCCGAAAAGACAGAGAACGTTGGCCCGCCCCCGGGGGTGACATGGCTCGACGGTCGACGTTGACCCCGAACGGCGCGGCCAACTCGCACACCGGTTCACCGTCGTTCGTAGGCCGTGAATCGGAACTCAACGCCGTTCTGTCGACACTGACGAAAACTCCGTCGGTGGCGATGATCTCCGGCGAGGCCGGCGTCGGAAAGACGCGCCTGGTCACCGAGTTGCTCGCGCATCCGGAAATGGTCGACAGACGCGCGATAGTCGGCTATTGCCAGCCCATCGGAGAACCATTTCCCTACGGCGTCGTGCTCGAGGCGATTCGCAAGGTGGGCGACGCGCTGGCCGACTGCCGGCTGAGTCCGGTCGTCGGCACGCTGCGGCCCTATCTGCCCGAGATCGCCGACCTGCTGCCGGCCGCGCCGGGGCCGCTCGGCGATCCGAGGGCCGAGCGGCACCGGCTGTTCCGCGCCGTGCGCGAGTTCCTCGACGCGCTCGGGCCGACGGTACTGGTCACCGAGGATCTGCACTGGTCCGACGACGGTTCTCGGCGCCTGCTCAGGTTCCTGATGTCGGAGCCGCCGCCGAATCTGTCGATGGTGGTGACCTATCGCGGCGAGGAGATTCCGGGCGGGCTGCCGCTGGGCGGCGCGTATCGGCCGGCGCCGGGCGCGGCGAGCACGTTGATCGAGCTGAGCCCGCTGGAGCCGGACGAGGTGCACGAGCTGACCACCGCGCTGCTCGGCGGGCGGCCGGTGTCCACGCGGTTCACCCGTTTGCTGCACGAGCGGACCGCCGGTCTCCCGTTCGTGGTCGAGGAATTGCTGCACACCTTGCGGCCGACCGACGAGACCTGGCCGCTGGACGATTTGGCCGCGTGCGATCAATTGGACGGCGCGCGGGTACCGGCGCTGTTGCGGGAATCGATGGCCGAGCGGATTTCCACGTTGTCAATTGGGGCCACCCGAACGGTCCAAGCCGCCGCCGTCGTGGCCGTTCCGGTCGACGGTGATCTGTTGGCGGACCTGGCCGCGATTCCGCAAGATCGCGCACCGCGCGCGTTGGCGTCGGCGCTGGCGGCGAATGTGCTCATCGAAACGGGAGAAGGGCTGTACGAGTTTCGGCATTCGCTGGCTCAGCGTGCGGCCTATCAGGCCATACCGGCGCCCGAACGGCGGCAGTTGCACCGGCGCGCGGTTATGGTGTTGGGCGAATTGGAACCACGGCCACTAGTGCAATTGGCGGAGCACAGCAGAAAGGCCGGAGCGCTCACCGAATGGGCCGGCTACGCCGAGGCCGCTGTGGACCGGGCGATCGAGGCCGGGGACGTGGTCACCGCGACGGACCTGTTGTGCCAGTTGCTGGACGAGCCGATGCTGCCCGCCTCCAGCGTGGACCAGCTCGCCGTCAAGTTGACGCAGGTCGGCGCGAACGGCATCGACGTGCAGACCATCGCCAGGACACTGGAGCGGTTGCTGGCCGATCGGCGACTGTCCCGGCGCCTGCACGGCGAGGTCCGGCTGGCGCTCGGGGTGCAACTCCTCCGGCAGGCCGGCGAGCTCGAGACGGCCCGTGCCCACCTCGAGATGGCGATCAAGGACCTGGAGCACCAGCCGGAACTGGCCGGCCGCGGCATGGCGATGCTGGCGATGGTCGTGGCGGGGGCGACTCCCGTCGCCGAGCATCTCCAGTGGCAGGCCAAGGTCGACGAGATGATCAAGACCGGCACGAACGAGCGCACCATCATGACCCTGCTCGCGAGCAGCGTGGCGACGTACATGCTCGCCGGTGACCCCAAGGCCTGGGCGATGCTGGATGGGGCGCCGAAGGCGGCGGACACCCCGGAGGTGCGGCGCGAGCTGGCGCGGATGCAGTGCAACATCGCCGACGCCTGCGCGTGGAACGGCTATCACGTCAAGGCGCGGCGGTTCCTCGAGATCGGGTCCCGGCTGGCTCAGTCGTCCGGAGAGATCTACGTACTCAGCCTGTCCCACTCGACCCGCGCGCATCTGGACTGGCGCGCCGGTGAATGGGACGGGCTGGCACCGCGCTGCCTGGCGCTGGCGGACGAGTACCGCGAGATCAGGTCGATCACCAACGAGGTGGCGCTCGTGCTCGGCCTGCTCGCGGTCGCCTCGGGGAGTTGGGAATCGGCCGAGGTGCGGTTCGCCGAGACCGGGATCAGCCAGCCGGGCGACGCGTTCGCACACGTCGCGATCGCGGCGCGGGGCGGTCTGACCCGCATGCGGCTGTGTCAGGAGGACGGCGAAGGCGCCGCCCAGGAGGCCGACCGAGGTCTGGACCTGTTGCGGCGCAAGGGGATCTGGACGTTCGCCGCCGAGATGGCGCCACATCTGGTGGACGCGTACCGCGCGGTCGGCCGGATCAGCGACGCGCGGTTGTTCGTGGACGACTTCGCGCACGGCATCGCCGGCCGGGACGCGCCGAGTGCCCACGCCGCGCTGTCCTGGTGCAAGGGAATCCTCGCCGCGCACGACGACGATCGCGAGGCCGCGTCGGGCCACCTCCTGGAGGCCAGCGCCGCCTACGAGCGGATGCCGGCGCCGTACCACGCCGCGCTCGCGGCCGAACGCGCGCTGACCTGTCACCCGTCGGCCGCCGCCGAGCCGGCCGCGATCGACCGGCTTTTCGCGCTGGCGCAATGGTTCCAGTCGATCGGCGCGACGATCGACGCCGCCCGGTGCCAGTTCGCGCTGCGGGAGAAGGGCGTCAGCTATCCGTCCCGCCGCGGCCGGCGCGGGTACGGCACCGAGCTGTCGCCACGGGAGCGCGAAGTGGCCAGGATGATCGCCGCCGGCCAGACGAACCGGGAGATCGCCAAGGCGCTGTTCCTGTCGCCCCGCACGGTCGAGCGGCACACCGCCAGTGTGCTGAAGAAGATGGGCGTCAGCTCCCGAACCGAGCTGCAGGACGACAGCTCCCGCGCCCATCTAGAAGAACTCGTCGACCGGCCAGGTGCTTGACAAACGCACGGGTACCCGTCCGCGTACTTTAGCCCGCTAAAGTACGGCAGCTGCGGAGAAAGACCAGGTCAGACATGATCATCAGAGTACGGAGAACGTGAGGGTGATCCACGTACGGCCTCGGGCGGCGGTGGGATCACACTCACGCTCCTGAGCACACGGCAAGGGGCCGGTCACACCGTTTCGGCGTGACCGGCCCTTTGCGTTGGTGCTACTTGATTCCGACGGTGAACAGCAGCTTGTTCGGCGAGCCCTGGCCCGGGTTCTGCACCTTGCCCTCGGTCGCCGCCGCCACGATGGCCTCCTTGGCCTGAGCGGGGGTGGCGTCCTTGTGCAGCTGGAAGTACAGCGCCGCGGCGCCGGCCGCGTGCGGCGAGGCCATCGACGTGCCGGACATGGTGGCCGAGCCGCTGCCGTTGTGCGAGGCGGACGTGATGTTGCCGCCCGGCGCGAACAGCGAGACGCAGGTGCCGACGCTGGAGAAGCCCGACTTGCCGTCACCCTTGTCGGTGGAGCCGGCGTTGAGCGAGCTCTTCGCGCTTCCCGGCGAGTTCAGGCAGGCGTCGCCGCCGTCGTTGCCGGCAGCGGTCGCGGACAGGATGCCGGCCTCGGCCGCCTTGTCGGTGGCCTCGTTCATGGCCTGATGCGGGTGCGTGTCGGCACCAAGGCTCATGTTGATCACACCAGGCTTGACGCCGTTCGCCGCCACCCAGTCGATCGCCTTGATTACGCCCTCGTCCGGGCCGGAGCCGCCGGCGTCGAGCACCTTGATCCCGACGACCTTGGCCTTCTTCGCGACACCGAAGGTCTTGCCGACCGCCGTGCCGGCGGTGTGCGTGCCGTGGCCGTTCTCGTCCGTGGACGGCTGGCCCGGGTCGATGTAGTTCTCCCCGTACTCGGCACGCCCCTCGAAGTCGGGGTGGTCCTTGCTGATCCCGGTGTCGATGTCGTAGACCGTGACACCCTCGCCGGTCGCGTTGTAGACGTACTTCTGGTCCAGGCTGCCTTCCTGCTGGTCTACCCGGTCCAGGCCCCACGACGGCGGGTTGGGCTGCTCGTCGTAGGCGCGCACGGTGACGCTCTGCTGGACGTAGCGGACCGCCGGGTCGGCGGCGAGCTTCTTGGCGGCGGCCGGATCCATGCGCACCGAGAATCCGCGCAACACGGTGTCGTAGGTGAACTTCACGGTGCCGCCGTACTTGCCGGTCAGGTCGCCGGCCAGTGATTCGGCCGACTGCTGGGCGGTCCGTGCGAACGCGGCCGGCTCGCCGTTCAGCGCCACGATGTACTGGCCGGGGATGGCCGCGGCCGAACCCTCGTTCAGGATCGCACCCTCGGCCTGCTCCGCCGTGGCGGCACCGGCCAGCGACACGGACACCGCGGCGGCAGCCGCCACGCCGACCACGGCGATCCGTGCTCCGGCGCTCCTTGGCTTGAACCTCATATTCGCTCCCTCACTGTGTCGAACACAAAGACCAGCGTGATCAGTTCGGTGCACTCAAACAATAGGCCTGGCAACAATGCGTACCCTCAACCTTTTCAAATTTGGGCATGCGATGTCGCGGACAACCTACGATCGTAGGTAGACAAAGTGTGGCGTGTCGATTAATCGGCCCACCATGTGAAGATCGCAATTTGCCTCGAGAAGGAGACGTGATGTCAGTCGTGCTGAGAAGGCTGGTCGTGCCGGTCGCCGCGGCGGCGCTGCTCGTGGTGCTCGGCGGGCAGGTCGCCGGTGCCGATGAGCACCCGCCCGGCGCGGTCGTGCTGGGATGTATCTACGGGGAAGGCCCGCCGGTGGTCGACCCGCTGCCGCAGTGCTGACAGGGGGCGGCTGGGGTGCCGCCGGTCTGATCCGGGACACCCCCTCGGGGACAAAGCCAGAGAATTCGGGTGCAATCCTGTTCGGCAGGTTTACCATTTCGAACGTACCGAAAGCGGTGTCCGGTAAGGCGCGGGTACCCGATGTCGCGTATCGCCGTTGTCGATTCGACCGTGATACGGCTACCGCCAAAGTGGCGCCCGCGCGAACCAGCCGCGCGGGCGCCACTTACCGGGTGATGGATCAACGGCCGGAGCCGACCTCCTGCTTGACCCAGTCGCCCATCTCGTTGTCCAGCCGGCCGTAGACGCTGTACCACTTGAAGTCGGCACGGCTCCACGACGCGACACCGACGACCTTGCCGTTCACGATCATCGGGCCACCGGAGTCGCCCTTGAGGATCGTGACCTTGCCGTCGGAGTAGCCGGCGCAGATCATGTACTCGGCATTGAAGCCGGCACCGACACCGGTGCACTCGCTGGCGCCGTCCACGATCGGCATGCTCGCCTTGTCCAGGGTGACGTCCTTGGACGCGTCCTGCTGGTCCTTCATGCCGTACCCGAAGCCCTGCATCTCGTCGCCGACTTTCCAGGCGCTGCCCGCGTCGGCGGACGTGGCGAACTGGGCGTACTTGCCGTCCTTCACCGGGATGTCGCTCTCCGTGGTCACCACGGCGACGTCGTAGCCCTGGTCGAAGTTGACGTACTTCGGGTGCTTCTTGTAGTCCACCACCTTGATGTCGGTCCCGCCGCCGGCCGCGAGGTCGTCAAGGCCGTACCGGAACGACTTGGTGCCCGCCGCGTCCGCGCAGTGCGCCGCGATCAGGATCTTGCGCGGCGCGACGGCCGTGCCGGTGCAGGTCTGGCCCTCCGGCCGCGATCCGCCCTCGCGCAAGCCGCCGATGATCGCCGGGAACTCGCTCACCGTGGCGTCCGAGCCGCCGGCGAACATCGGCTTGACGCCGGGCTGGACCGGCGGGATGTCGCTGGCCTCAAAGTTGTCCGCCGGCGCGTTGCCAGCCGCCGCGGGGCTGGCCGTGGCCGGGCTCGCCACGATGGTGGCCAGCGCGGCGACACCGAGCGCTGCGGTGACCAGCCGTGTCGTGCGGCGTCTCGTATTCGTCATCGCGGATTTCCTCCTGATCGTGCACAAATCGCCATTGAATTGGCGGTGTCACAATCATCGTGCTGCTCCAACACAAGCGGTAACAACACGGGATAGCCACGTAATCTATTCTTCGGATCCGCTACAGAATCGGCTGCGGAAGCACGTAGAGGACGTCTACCTAGCCTGATACCCACTGGTAGCGGGCGTGCGGGCGGCGCACGGCGGCGAAGTCCCTACGATCGGAGGTAGACGAGGCGTGTTATTTCATAGCGTGGGACTAATCGGCCAGCCATCGCTCGGCGTCGATTGCCGCCGCGCATCCCGATGCCGCCGCCGTAATCGCTTGCCGATAATGCCGATCGACCAGATCGCCGGCCGCGAATACGCCGGGAATGGCCGTGGCGGTGCTCGGCGGGTCGACGACGACGTACCCGTCGGCGTCCACCTCGATCTGACCGGCCACCAGCTCGCTGCGCGGCACGTGCCCGATCGCCACGAACATGCCCGCGACGTCCACTGTGGACTCTTCGCCGGTCTCGCTGTCGCGCACCCGGATGCCGCAGACCGCGCCGTCACCGAGCACCTCGTCCACCACGGTGTTCGTCATCCAGCGGATCTTCTCGTTGGCCCGCGCCCGTTCCACCATGATCCGCGACGCGCGGAACTCCGACCGCCGGTGGATCACCGTCACCGACCGCCCGTACTGGGTCAGGAAGATCGCCTCCTCCATGGCCGAGTCGCCGCCGCCGACCACCGCGATGTCCGCGTCCTGGAAGAAGAACCCGTCGCAGGTCGCGCAGGACGACACGCCCTTGCCGAGCAACCGCTGCTCGCCGGGCACGTCCAGGTAGCGCGTCGCCGCGCCCATCGCGAGGATCACCGCCTCGGCCCGGTGCTCACCGCCGGCGGCACGCACCGCCGGCATGCCGCCGTCGTTCAGCACGAGGCCGGTCACGTCCTCGGCCTGCAGCCGCGCGCCGAACCGCGCCGCCTGCTTGCGCATCTGCTCGATCAGCTCCGGGCCGGTGATGCCGACCTCGAACCCGGGGTAGTTCTCCACGTCGGAGGTCGTCATCAGCGCGCCGCCGAACGCGACGCCCTCGTACACCACCGGATCCAGCTTCGCGCGCGCCGCGTAGATGGCCGCCGTGTACCCGGCCGGCCCCGACCCCACGATGATCAGTCGCTCACTCATGGCTGCTTTCGGTCGGGAGGCCGGCCTCCACCCAGTCCTCGATGCCCTCGCGGTACTTGTAGACGTTCTCGTAGCCGAGGTTGAGCAGCTCCGCGCCGACGAACTCGCTGTTGCGGCACGGGATGTTGGCGCAGTACACGACAATGGTGGCGTCCTTGTCGGGGAGCACCGTGGGAGCGTGCTGCCGGGTCGACTCGGCGGCGGTCTCGTAGGGGAAGCCCGGGATGTTGACCGCGGTCTCGATGTGTTCCTTCTCGTAGTAGTTGACCGGCATGGTGTCCACGACGGTGATCTTGCCGGCGTCGATCGCGGCCTTCAGCTCCTGGCGGGCGATGAGGGGAACCACGGCTGGTGCTCCTTTTCTACGGTGTTCCTTGCGAGGTCGGGCGGATCAGACGGGCAGGACCATTTCGGACCGGTCCTCGTCCGGGGTCACCTCGTCGGGCGCCACGACGAGGAAGCCTTGGGCCAGGTCGGGCCGGCGGGCGAGTTCGCCCTGGTAGAGGCGCTCCAGGTAGGTGACGCGCTGGTGGTAGACGAACACCGAGGACGGCCGGCCGACGATGGTCGGCGTGTCCAGGAACAGGGGGAGCTCGGCGAGGAAGTACCGGACGGCCAGCTCCCGTTGGCGCGGTGTCGGCGAGCAACCCGGCGGCAGCCGCTTGGCGAGCACCCATTCCGAGCTGCCCATCGTCTCGGTACGGAATTCCTCGTCCTTCTCGAAGAGTCCGGTCACCTCGGCGTGCAGTTCGCGATACCGCGGATTCGTGTCGAGCCGCGCGGAGTCGAGAATGTGGCGCTTGGCGTCGTGCACTCCTTGTTCGGCCAACGCACGGCTGATCTTGTTGTAGACGAGGTTTCCCTGTCGGCGGGCCTTTTGCCGCGCTTTTTTCGGTTCGTAGCCGAGGGCCTCCAGTGTGTAGGCCGCGGCCGCGTCGGGAACGAAGAAGTGGTAGTAGTCGAAGCTCCGTTTCGCCCACGCCACGAGGTCGGCGATTCGGCTCGCGGTGTAGTAACCGTTGAACGGGCTGATTCCGACGCAGGCGTGCGCACCGGACTCGCGCACGGACTCACAGTTCGGTGTCAGCGGTTCCTCGTTGAACACGGCACCCTCCTGTCACTTTTACCACTTACAGAGGCGGAGGCAGGAATCGAACCCGCGTCGGGGGCTTTGCAGGCCCCTGCCTAACCACTCGGCCACTCCGCCATGGATTCGGCCCGGCGAGAAGAAACGCCGGGCCGAATACCGGTTCATCCCTTGGCGATCTGGTCCTTGATGTACTGCTCCAGAGCCGCGGCGTCACCGTCGTAACCGACGTGCCGGCTGTCCGGGTGCTCGACGGTCTTGCGCACCGGAATCAGCGTGGGGATGTACTCGATGTTGTACTTGTCGTCGACCGTCGTGGCGTCGACGTCGACGGTGGCGAGAATCCACTTGCCGGCGTCGGCGCCTTCCTTGGCCAGCTTGTCGATGACCGGCTTCATCTCCTGGCACGGGGGACACCAGGTCGCACCGAAGTCGAAGATGACCAGCTTCTCGTTGGACTTGGCGAGAACTTCCTCGTAGTTGGCGTCCGTCACCTCGATGACGTTTTCCTCGAGCACCTTGCTCGCCGCCGGGAAGCCCGGGCGGGGAAGCTCGTCGGCGGAAGCGGTGACCGAGGCGCCGAAGATCGTGCTGGCCGCGATGGCCAGCGCGCCGGCGAGAATTCCAGCCTTACGCATTTTCTGTATCTCCAGTTCAGTTTCAGTGCATGACCAACGAATGACCAACTCGGTTGCTGGCGCTACCTCCTTACTTGGCGCCCTGCGGATAGAGGAACTTCTCCTCGGGGATCTTCGTGCCGTGCACCCAAGCGGCGAAGAAGTCGTTGAGCTTCTGCTGGGTAACCGCGTTGACGTACAGCTCCCAGTCGTGCCAGCCCTGGTTCCAGTTCTTGTTGTTCGCCGGGAACGATTTGAGGATCGAGTCGAACTTGGCGTCACCGATCTGCTTGCGCAGGGCGTGCATGAGCAGAACACCCTTGGCCGTGGTGGCGTATTCCTTGCCGGCGCCGGGGTCGCCGAGGTTGGTCGCCCAGAACTCGGGCTTGTCGCGATTGGCCTCGACGATCTCCTTGTAGCGGGCGGCGAGATCGGCGCCGTTCTTCTCGTCCCACATCCAGGTCGCGTAGTGCGCGACGCAGTCCATCAGGCAGGTGTCTTTCCACATTTCGACACTCAGCAGGTTGCCCCACCACTGGGAGGCCGTCGCGTACACCAGAGTGGACAGGTCGGCCGATCCGTCGTAGACCGGCCTGCCCTGGGCGGGTGCGGTGTAGCCGGTCGATTTCGGCAGGAACATTCCGCCGGCGCTGGACTGCGGGTAGGCGCCCATCTTCGTGGCGAGGAACTCGACGACCTCGGGCAGCTTCTTGGCCAGGTCGCGCTTGTCGCCGGCGTCCGGTGCGAACGCGTTGACCACCGGCTTGCCGTCGGGCAGTGAACCGCGCTCGAACTCCCACTTGTCGATTCCGATCGCGATTCCCTGCGGCGGAACCTTCCCGGCCTCCTTCCAGGTGAAAGTGGCCTGCCCGTTGGCCCGGGTCACCTGCTGCTCGGCACCGATCGAGACCACCGACCAGCCGTCCGGAACGGTCGCCGTCAGGTCGAACGTGGCCTTGGCCATCTGCGTGTCGTTGATCGGGAACCAGGTGCGCGCCGAGTGCGGCGCACCGGCGGCCACCGCGCCGCCGCCCGGCAGCTCCTGCCAGCCGGTCTTGCCGCGCGGGGTGTCGATCGCGGCCGGGGTGCCGGAGTAGACGACCTCGACGGTGACCGCCGCGTCCTTCTCCAGCACGGTGGCCGGGACGATCACCAGCTCGTGCTCGTCGGCGCGGGAGTGCTTGGCCTCGGCGCCGTTCACCTTCACCGAGGACACCTCGAGGCCCTGCAGGTCCAGGTTGAACTGCTTGAGCCGCTGGGTGGTCTTGGCCGTCATCACCGCGGTGCCGTCGAGCTTCTTGCTCGCCGGGTCGTACTTGACGTCGACCTTGTAGTTCTCGGCCCGGTACCCGCCGTTGCCGTCCTTCGGGTAGTACGGGTCCGGCCCGAGCACGGTGCCGTTCGGTTCGACGTGCACCCAGCCGTCGGCGCCGATCTCCGGGTCCCCGTTGGTTCCCGGAGCGGTCCCCGGGCTGGCCAGCGCCGGGACGGCGAGAGCGGTCAGCGCGAGTGATCCGGCGACACAGCCGACCACGATCGCACGGGCGGGCTTGCGTTTCATGCGGGACAACCACCTTCGGTTCTGCCGTCGACGCGGGACTCGACGACGACTTCGGACTGGGCAGGGGTGGGAGCTGGTCCGCCGACCGGGCGCGGTCGAGGCCGGCGGACCAGCAGCATGTAGAGCGCGAAGGAGACGAGAATCGAGTTGAGGCTGGGGATGCCGATCTCGACGGTGAGTCCGACGGCGGCGCCGCCGGCCCACGAGATCAGGCCGCGCAACTCCCACTCGGGTGTCTCCGCGGGCAGTTCGCCCTTCGCGCGTGACTCGTCCAGCGCGGCGCGGTACCGGCGGACGAAGTAGTACTCGGCGACGAACACGCCGGCGACCGGCGGCGTGATCACTCCGAGCCAGGTGAGGAACGTCGTGTAGTGCTCGAGGATGCCCATCGCGGACAACACCGAGCCGACCACGCCGAGCCCGATCGCGGCGGTCACCCGGCTGATCGGCCTGCGGGTGAGCGCGTCCACCGAGTTCACCAGGCCGAGCGAGGCGCAGTACAGGTTGACGTCGTTGACCTTGAGGATGGCCGCGACCAGGATCAGCGTGCCCACCACGCCGGAGGACGAGGTGACGATCCCGACGATGTCGGAGGACTTCGCCGCGTGCGCCAGCAGGATGCCGATCAGACCGGCGCCGCACTCGCCGAGGGTCACCGCGAGCACGGTCTGCTTGACCACGTCGCCGGGGGTCCGGTTGAACCGGGTCAGGTCCGGCGTCATGATCGCGCCCATGATGAAGCCGCCGGCCACGATCGTGGCGCCCTGCGCGAGGGTCATCGCCGGGCCGGGCGCCGGGCTGGTGGTCAGCTCGCTCAGCGAGTGCTCGCCCAGGTAGTCGACCACGCAGTACCCGGCCAGCAGGACGAACGCCGGCACGGTTACGTACGCCGTCCAGGCCATCGACACGAACCCGCCGGTGGCGATCAGCGTCACCACCACGCCGCCGACCAGCGCCCACACCCACGTCGGCGGACCGCCGGCCAGACTGTGCAGGCCTTGTGCGAACGCGCCGGACTGCACGCCGAACCATCCGGTCAAACTGACCGTCAGCAGCAGCCCGACCAGTGCGGAACCCTTGCGGCCGAACCCGCCCCAGCGGCTGAGCATCGACATCGACAGGCCCTCGCGAGCACCGGCGATGCCGAGCAGGATCGTGATCACTTCGAGCATGGCCACACCGAGCACCATCGCCAGCACCGCGTCCCAGAATGTCATTCCGAAACCCAGTGCCGCACCGATCAGGAACTGCGAAAACGACGAGATCTGACCGAGCCGTTGCACGGCGACGCTGAACCAGGAACGGGTGGCGTGATCCGGAAGTCGCTGCAGCGAGTAATCGTCGTGCATTCCGGGCAGAACCGTGTCGGCCTGGCCGTTTTTGGCAGCGCTCGAGGAAATGTGAAGCGCTTTCTCGTCGTGATGATCGCGCGTCACGGACGCCTCACATTCATCGTCGGTGCTTCCCGTTATTCGTGGGGGTCCGCCGGGGAGCGGAGCCGACATGATGATGAGCAGCCGTGCACGGCGTCCGGTACTGCCGGATGCTCATGTCGCGGTGTTATAAGCCCAGGTCGCGCGTCGAACACGGGGTGGACTCACCCGATCGTCGCAGTGGTAGGTACACCTACGTTTGGCTTACTGCCAACGAAAGTAGGTTAACCGGGCGGTGTCAATAGTTCTATCATTCTTGGGTGGAGTTGCAGGTCAGACACCTGAGGGTTCTCCGCGTCATCGAGCAGGCCGGCAGTCTCACCAAGGCGGCGGCAGAGTTGTCTTTGCCCCAGGCATCATTGAGCCATCAACTACGCCGAATTGAGTCCACCGTCGGCGGCACAATTTTCGAGCGTGACCATCAAGGTGTGCGGGCGACGCCCCTTGGCCAGGCATTACTTGCCCGTGCCCGGGCGATCGTGTCCGCCTTCGATGAGCTGGACCGGGAATTCCACCGCGGCCCCGCCCGCGCCGGGCAGCCGTTCCGCATCGACTGGCAGAGCGCCGACCTGCTCGGACTGCTCGTCGACGGCCTCCGCGAGATCCCGCCGGGCAAGCAGCTCACCGGGCGTGCCGATCCGTGGCAGGCGCGCCTGCTGACGAAGATCGTCGAGGACGGGATCGACGCGGCCCTGCTGTGCGATCTCGCCGCGCAGGTGCCGAGCGGCGATGGGATCACCAGCGCGCCCCTGATCTCCGAGCCGGTGTTCGTGGCGATCCCGGACACGCACCGGCTGGCCGACGCCACGGAGATCCAACTCGCCGATCTGGCCGACGAGCCGTGGATCCTGCCGGCCGGGCTCGATTTCCTGGGGTCGCGACTGCGTGAGCTGTGCGAGCGCGACGGTGTGCCGATGCGCGTCTGGGTGGACATCGACGCCGCCGAGGTTCGCGAGGATCTGGTCGCCGGCGGCCACGGGGTCTGCCCGACGCGACCGGTGCGGCCGAGGCGCAACGGCATCGTGGTCAAGCCGCTGGTCGGAAACCCGTTGGTACTGCGGCATTTCCTCGCCTGGCGGACCGACGGCGAGTTCGCCAGGCACGCCGAGCGGATCTGTGATGAGGTGATCCGCGGGTATCGCCGGCGGGTCGAGGAAGACAGCACGTTCCTGCTCCGTCCACAAGGGACGCGGCGACCGGGCGCGGTGAGGTGATATGGGTTTCGACGTGCGGCACCTACGCCTGGTGGCGGCGATCGGGCGGGCCGGCAACCTGTCCAAGGCCGCCGCGGCGCTGGGCATCAGCCAGCCCGCGGTGAGCTGTCAGCTGAGCCGGCTGGAGAAGCAGATCGGGTACCGGCTGTTCGAGCGGCACGACACCGGCGCGGCGCCCACGCCGATGGGCGAGTCGCTGCTGCGGCGGGTCGACGCGGTGCTGCCGCTGATGGACGACCTGCTCACCGACATCGAGCAGCGCACGATGGCCGATGCGGAGCCGGCGGTGCTGCGGGTGGGCGCGGTGTGCAGCGCGATCGTCGGCCGGATCGGCGGACTGGTGGCCGGTGCGGTCCAGGGCGCCACGGTGTCGGTGCAGATCGACGACTGCGTGCTGCGCCTGCTGGACATGGTCGGCGACCGGCGCCTGGACCTCGCGGCGATCAAGGAGTACCCGGGTTACGAGCACGCGCTGCCGTCGAGCGTCCAGGTCACCGCGTTCATGATCGACCCGACCGCGGTGCTGCTGCCCGAGCTGCACCCGCTGGCCGCGCGCGACGTGATCCAGCTCACCGACCTGCGCGACGAGGAATGGGTGCTGCACCCGGTGGACTCGTCCCGGTTCCACGAGTACCTGTTCGCCACCTGCGCCCAACTCGGGTTCCGGCCGAACATCATCCACCAGTGCAAGAGTGAGGACGCGACGCAGCAGCTCGTGCGCAGCGGCGCGATCAGCCTGTCCCAGGCCGGTTCGCCGGGGCACGGCCCGGGGATCGCCTGCCGGTTGCTCGGCCGCAACGCGCTCGCCCGCAAGCACGTGCTCGCCTGGCGGCGGGACGGTCTCATCGACACGGTCGCGGCCGACCTGGTGAGCGAGCTGAAGACGGCCTACTGGCACGAGGCCCGGCGCAGCCCACTGTTCGACCATTGGGTGCGCGAACCGGGGGAGTGGGAGCTGGAGGAGTCCCGCGGCCCGATCGCGGTTTGAGTATTTCTTGACCGGGTGACAAGTTCGCGGTCCCGATCGCCCGGACAATTGACGCCGGTCCGGAGGCGAATCTACGGTGCGCTGAATTCCGGCGGCGTCAATTCCGGCGGCGTCAATTTCTAGAGACGGGTGCCCGTGGACGCTCGCCCAGGATCCGTGTTCGCGGTCATCGCGCTGGTCGCCTTCGTCACCTCCGTGGACAACACGATCGTCGCGACCGCCGCACCCTCGATCGCCGCTGAACTCGGCCTCGGGCTGACCGCCACCCAGTGGGTCACCCTCGGCTACATGCTGCCGTTCGCCGGGCTGCTGCTCGCGGGCGGCGCGGTGATCGACCGGTGGGGCGCGCGGCCGGTGCTGTCGGCCGGGCTCGCGGTGTTCGGCGTCGGCGCGATCGTCGGCGGGTTGGCCGGGTCGGCGTTCGTGTTGATCACCGGGCGGGCGGTGCAGGGGGCGGCGGCCGCACTCGTGGTGCCGGCGACGCTCAGCCTGCTGCGCACCTCCGTGGCACCGGGCAAGCGGCCGACCGGAGTGGCGATCTGGACGGCGTCGCTGGCCGTCGCGCTGGCCGCCGGGCCGGCCATCGGTGGTGCGGTGAGTGAGCACCTCGGCTGGAGTTGGATCTTCTTCGGCAACGTCCCGTTCGCCGTCGCGCCGCTGCTGATCATCGCCAGGCTGCGGGTCGGGCGAGCGGATCCGGAGCAGTCGAGCACGCTCGCCCCGACCGCGCTGGCGCTGGGCTGCGCGGCCATGGTGCTCGGCACGGCGGCCCTGGTCGGGCTGGGTGACCACGCCGCGTACGGGCCGGTGCCGTGGACGGCGTTCGCCGGCGCCGCGCTGATCGCGAGTGTGCTTTTCGTTCACCACGACCGGCGGTCGCATCACCCGATCGTGCCGCGTTCGCTGCTGCGCACCCGGCCGATCGCCGGCGGTCTCGTGGTCCAACTGCTGTGGGGTCTCGGGGTGAGCGGCGCGTTCTTCTTCACGCCGATGGCGCACCAGGCGGCACTCGGCATCGGCCCCACGGCGGCAGCCGTGCCACTGGTGCTCGTGGCGGTGGCACTGGTGCTGGCGACACCGTTCGTGGCGCCCGCGGTGCGGGTGTTCGGGCCGAGGGCCACCGTGGCGGCCGGTCTGATCGCGGTGGCCGCCGGGCTGTTCGCCGTCGCCGCGGTCAACCACCTTCCGGCCGTGGGGCCACGGATCCCCGGGCTGATCCTGGTCGGCGCCGGTTCCGCGTTCACCACGCCGCTGACCTCGCACGCGCTGGACGCCGCGCCGGAGAGCCGGTCCGGCACGGTGTCCGGCCTGCTCACCGCGTCCCGCGAGTTGTCCAGCGCGCTCGGCGTCGCGCTGATCGGGGCGGTCCTCGCGGTCGTGGCACGTGGCGACGGGCTGGCCGTCGGCTACACCGCGGGCCTGGTCGTCGCCGGAGCGCTGGAGCTGTTGGCCGCGCTCGCCGCGGCGCTGATGCTCGCGCCACGCACAGGCGTTGTACGTGAGGCACAGTCAGATTCGCGTGCGTGCTCACCAACCTGACAACGGACTCGGGAATCGTTGACGTCACACACGGCACAACTTTAGGTTTGCCGTCCGGGACATCGCACGCGAAATTCACTCAATCGTTGTTCCGGCACATTGCTCTGCCCGAACGTAGGGATTGTGAATGATTTCGAGCGTTGAATCACCGGATCGGGAGTCCGACGTTTCCGCCGTTGGTTTCCGTTCTCTGGCGGACCTGCTCGCGGACTGGGCTGAGCAGTACGGTGATCAGGTCGCGGTGAGCCATGTCGACTACCGGGACCGGCCGTCCGGCCTGCGCCGTTCCTGGACCTGGCGACAGCTCGACGAGCGGGCGAGCGCCGTCGCCGCCCGCCTGGACGTGCGGGGCCGGCCGGTCGCCGTGCTCGCCAGCCAGACACCGCACTACCTGGCCGCGTTCCTCGGCGTGCTGCGAGCCGGCGCGATCGCCGTGCCGCTGTTCCCGCCGTCGCTGCCCGGCCACGGCGACCGTCTCGCCGCCGTCCTCGCCGACTGCCAGCCCGCCGTCGTGCTCACCACCGAGGCCGACCGCGACGAGGTGGCCGCGTACACCGCCGAATCGCCATGGGGTCCGCCGGAGGTGATCGCCGTGGACACGCTCGAGCCCGCGGCCGTCGAGCCGGTCCGGTCGGATCCCGACGACGTGGCCTATCTGCAGTACACCTCCGGCTCGACCGGCACCCCGCGCGGCGTGATGATCACCCACGGGAACGTGGTGATCAATGCCAGCCAGTCGAACCAGGCCTACGGCGTCCTCCCCGGCAAGTCGGTGACAGTGGGCTGGCTGCCGCTGTTCCACGACCTGGGCCTGATGCTGTCGATCGCCTGTCCGCTGGTCGGACGCATGCGCACGGTGCTGCTCGACCCGATCGCCTTCATCGAGCGACCCGAGCGCTGGATGCGCGCGCTGTCCGACAATCCCGGTGCGATCACCGCGGCGCCGAGCTTCGCCTACGCCTACGCCGCCGCCAGGACACCCGAGGACGATCGGGCACTGCTGCGGCTGGACACGGTGGCCGTGCTGATCGACGGCAGCGAACCCATTCGACCGAGCACCATGCGGCGGTTCTACGAGACGTTCGAGCCGTGCGGGCTGCGGCGGGACATCTACTCCCCGTCCTACGGCCTCGCCGAGGCGACCGTGGCCGTGGCGACGAGCCGGCCCGGGCGCGCGGCGGTCGACGTGCGGGTGGATCGCGCCGAGTTGGGCGCGGGCCGGGTGGTGCCGTCGGACGCGGAGGACGCCATCCCGATGGTCTCCTGCGGGCAGGCGATGGACCAGGGGACCGCGGTCGCGATCGTCGACCCGGTCACCCGGGAGCCGATGCCGGACGGGCGGGTCGGCGAGATCTGGGCGCGCGGCCCCAACATCGGCCTCGGCTACTGGGGACGGCCGGAGGACACGGCGACCACCTTCGAGAATCTGCTGGCCGGCGAGTCGGACGAGAAGTGGTTGCGCACCGGCGATCTCGGCGTGCGGTACGACGGCGAGCTGTACATCACCGGGCGGATCAAGGACCTGATCGTGGTGGACGGCCGCAACCACTACCCGCAGGACATCGAGCACACCGCCGAGTACGCGCACCAGGCGATCCGCCGCCGCAACGTGGTCGCGTTCGCGGTGGACACCGACGACGGTGAGCGGGCCGTGGTGCTCGCCGAGCGGGCCCGAGGGCGCGAGGACGCCGACGCCGGCGCGGTGGCGGACGCGATCCGCGCCGCCGTGTCCGCACGGCACGGGCTGGCCTTGCACGACGTCGAGCTGGTCGAGCCGGACAGCCTGCAACGCACGTCCAGCGGCAAGATCACGCGATCCGCGTGCCGTGCCCAGTACCTCGCGAAACCACGACGATGACGACCGGACCGGCTGAGCTGGCCCGGTGGCTCGTCGACCGGGTCGCGATCGCGACGGGGCGGCGGCCCGAGAGCGTCGACCCGCACCGGCCGGTGCACGAGCTGGGATTGTCCTCCCGCGACGGTGTCGCCCTCGCCGCGGAGCTCGCCGACAAGCTGGGCACGCCGGTGGACGCGACGCTCGTCTACCGGCACTCGACGATCGCCGCGATCGCGGAAGCCGTTGTGGGACAAGCGGATCAGGTTCAGACGACGCGCCAGGAGCCGAAGCACGGCGATCCGGTCGCGGTGATCGGCGTCGGCTGCCGGCTGCCCGGCGGGGTGGAGTCGCCGGCTGACTTCTGGCGGCTGCTGGACGGCGGCGTGGACGCGATCCGCACCCGGCCGGAGGGCCGCTGGTCCGAGCTGGCCGACGACGACGCGCTCGCCGGGCTGCCGTCCACCGGCGGGTACCTGGACGACGTGGCCGGCTTCGACGCCGAGTTCTTCGCCATCACACCGCGCGAGGCCGCCGTGATGGATCCGCAGCAGCGCATGATGCTGGAGGTGTCGCACGCCGCACTGGAGCACGCCGGAATCGCGTCGAAGTCCTTGCGCGGCACCAGGACCGGGGTGTTCGTCGGGCTGTCGGCCACCGAGTACGGCACGCTCACGCTGTCCGATGTGGACGGTGTGGACTCCTGGTCCGGCACGGGTGCCGCGGCCAGCGTGATCGCGAACCGGCTGTCGTACCTGCTCGACCTGCGCGGCCCCAGCCTGGCGATCGACACGGCGTGCTCGTCCTCGCTCGTCGCGGTGCACCAGGCGGTCCAGAGCCTTCGTGCCGGAGAGGTCGATCTCGCGATCGTCGGCGGGGTGAACGCGCTCGTGACGCCGGGGATCACGGCAAACTTCGCGCGGGCGGGCGTGCTCGCCGAGGACGGGCGGTGCAAGGCGTTCGACGCGTCGGCGGACGGCATCGCGCGCGGCGAGGGCTGCGGAGTGGTGGTGCTGCGCAGGCTCTCCGACGCGCGCCGGTCGGATGATCGGGTGCTCGCGGTGATCCGGGACAGCGCGGTCAACTCCGACGGCCGGTCCAACGGGCTGATGGCACCCAATCCGGAGGCGCAGGCCGACCTGCTGCGCGCCGCGTACTCCACCGTGGACCCGTCCACCGTGGACTACGTGGAGGCGCACGGTACGGGCACGCTGCTGGGCGATCCGATCGAAGCGGCGGCGCTGGGCGAGGTACTCGGCGCCGACCGGCCGGACGACTGTCCACTGTGGATCGGATCGGTGAAGTCGAACTTCGGTCACCTGGAGGGCGCCGCCGGCGTCACCGGGTTGATCAAGGTCGTGCTTTCCCTTGTGCACCAACAGATTCCGACGAGCCTGCACTACCGCGAGCCGAACCCGCACATCGACTTCGCGGCGCGGCGGCTGCGGGTGGCGGGCTCCTCCCGCGAGTGGCCGAAGTACTCCGGGCTCGCCAAGGCCGGCGTGTCCGCGTTCGGGTTCGGTGGGACGAACGCGCACGTCGTGCTGGAGGAGTGGCCCACGGCACCCGCGCCAGAGCCGGCCGGGCGGCGGCCGGAGGTGTTCGCGCTGTCGGCCGTGTCCGAGGAGGCACTGCACCGGCGCGCCGAGGATCTCGCCGCGTGGGTGCGGCACGCCGACGCGCCGCTGGCCGACGTCGCCGCGACCCTGGCCGCCCGGCGTGACCACCACCCGGTGCGTGCCGCCGTGGTGGCCGCCGACCGTGCCGAACTGGCCGACGCGCTGCGCTCGGTCGAGGTGCGCCGCGCCGGTGCGTCCGACGTGGTGTTCGTGTTCTCCGGATACGGCTCGCAGTGGTCGGCGATGGGCGCCGGGCTGCTGGAGCACGAGCCCGCGTTCCGCGCGGCCGTCGACGAGCTGGAGCCGGAATTCCTTGCCGTGGCGGGGTTCTCGCTGCGCGAGGCGATCAGCGGGGAGATCACCGATCTGGCCGTCGCGCAGTCGGCGGTGTTCGGCACGCAGGTCGCGCTGGCCGCGTGGTGGCGCGCGCACGGCGTGACCCCGGCCGCGGTGATCGGGCACTCGATGGGCGAGGTCGCGGCCGCGGTGGTGGCCGGCGCGCTGGACCTGCGCGACGGCCTGCGCGTGATCACCACCAGGGCACGGCTGCTCGCCGGGTTGAGCGGGCGCGGGCTCGGCGCGATGGCCGTCGTGGACATGTCGGCCGACGAGCTCGCCGAGTTCCCCGTGGACATCGCGGTGTACGCCTCACCGGGCCAGTGCACGATCACCGGCCCGGCCGCCGAGGTGGACGCGGTGCTGCGGCACGCCGACACGCTCGGCAGGTGGCACCGGCGGATGCGGGTCGGCGGGGCCGGGCACTCGGCGGACGTCGATCCGCTGCTACCGGAGTTCCGCGCGCTGGTCGGCGACCTGAGCCCCCGGGCGCCGGAGGTCCGGTGCTACTCGACCGTCCACAGTGGACCGCCGGAGTTCGGTGTGGACTACTGGACGGCGAACCTGCGCTGGCCGGTGCGCTTCACCCAGGCGATCAGCGCCGCGATCGCCGACGGTCACTCGACCTTCCTCGAGGTCTCGCCGAACCCGATCACCGTCGCCGCGATCGAGCAGACCGGCGACGTGCTGGCCCTGCCCAGCCTGCGCCGCACCGACGCCGACCGGGGGTGCCTGCCGAGCCTCGCCGTGTTGCACACGATCGGCGCGGCCGACCTGGCGCGGCGCCACCCGGAGCCGCCGGTGGTCGATCTTCCCGGACCGGCGTGGCGGCACGAGCGGTACTGGGCGCCCGCTCCTCGCCGCACCAGCCGGCACCCGTTGCTCGGCGAGCACGTCGTGCTGCCGGACGGCCGGCACGTGTGGCAGGCGGAGGTCGACACCGGGTCGCTGCCGTGGCTGGCCGACCATCAGGCGTACGGGGTGACCGTGCTGGCCGGCACGGCGTACCTGGAGCTGGCGCTGTCGGCGGGGCGTGCGGCGCTCGGCGGGCCGGTGCGGGTGCGTGACCTCGAACTGCACCAACTGCTGGCCGTGGACGAGCGCACCACGATCACGACGACGGTCGACCCGGACGGCCGGGTCACCGTGCAGGCCGGCGCGGAGTGGACCACACACGCCACCGCGCTGGTGCTGCCGGCCGACGGCGAGCCGGCCGAGCCGCTGTCGATCGCCGACGGTGAAGCACTGGACCTGTACGCGGTGCTGGCGCGCGCCGGGCAGGAGTACGGCCCGGCGTTCCGGGGGTTGCACGACGTGCGGGCCGTTCCGGGCAGCGCGAGTGCCGCGATCCGGCTCCCCGACGAGGCGGGCCAGTCCCGCGGGTTCACGCTGCACCCGGCGCTGGCCGACGCCTGCCTGCACACGCTGGCCGCGGCGGCACACGGCATGGCCACCGGGCGGTACCTGCCCGCGGCGATCGGCGAGGTTCGGGTGCTCGGCGATCCGGCGCGCGGCGTGCGGTGCGCCGGGACGCTCGCGGTGGGCGACGGCAACACGCTGACCGGCGCGGTGCATCTGCTCGGACCGGACGGTGAGCTGCTGGTCGACATCTCCGGCGTCGTGGTGCGCCGCCTGCGTGCCGGCGCGGTGCCGGTGAAGCCGGCCGATCTCGCCTACGAACTGCGCTGGGACAAGGCGCCGCTGCCCGAGGAGTCGGGCACCCCGTCACCGCGACGGGTGATCACGCTTGATCAAGGTGACTCCGAGGACGCTCCGGTGCGTGCCGCGCTCGCGGCCGTGCGACAGGTGGAACCCGGCGAGCGGCTGTGGCTGGTCACGCGGAACGCGCCGCCCGCACTGGCGGCACTGCGCGCACTGGTGCGGGTGCTGGCCTTCGAGCACCCCGACCTGCGGGCGACGCTGGTGGACCTGGACGACGAGTCGGCCGGCTGCCTGGACGCCGAGCTGGACGCCGATCAGCGCGACGACGAAGTGTTGTGGCGCAACGGAATCCGCTACTCGGCGCGGCTGGCCAAGGCCGAGCTGACCGACCGGGAAGCGCCGGTCGTGCGGCCGGGCGCCTACGTGATCACCGGCGGCCTCGGCGAACTGGGCCTGCTCGTCGCGGAGTGGCTGGCCGAGCGCGGCGCGCGGCGGATCGTGCTGTCCGGCCGGCGCGCGCCCGCACCCGAGGCCGAGGCGACGCTGGTGCGGCTGCGCGAGTCCGGCACCGAGGTCGACGTGCTGCTCGGTGACATCGCCGAGCCGGGCACCGCCGAGAAACTCGTCGCGCACGCGGGTCGTGACGGCGTGCCGCTGCACGGTGTGCTGCACGCCGCCGCGGTGCTGCGCGACGCGGCCGCCATGGACGTCACCGACGAGGACCTCACCACCGTGTGGCGGCCGAAAGTCGTTGGCGCGCAACGGCTGCACGAGGCCACGCTGGACGTGGAGCTGGACTGGTGGCTGATGTTCTCCTCGGTCGCGTCGATGTTCGGCTCGCCCGGCCAGGCCGCCTACGCCACGGCCAACGCGTGGCTGGACGCGTTCGTCGCGCGGCGCCGCGCGACGGGCCTGCCCGCCGCGACGATCAACTGGGGTGCCTGGGAAGGCGAGCACGACCGGGCCAACGCGGCGCTCGCCTCGGTCGGCCGGACACAGGGGCTCGACGCCTTGCAGGAGGTGCTCGCCAGCGGCCGCGCGGCGACCGGCATCGCGCACCTGGACCTGCCGGCGGCACTCGACGCGTTCCCCACGCTGGCCGAGCTGCCCTTCCTCGCCGAACTGGCGCCCGCCGTGGTCGCGGCCACGTCCGGGGCGGACGGCTGGCCCGGCGCGGACGGCCTGCGCGATCTGCCGCCCGCCGAGGCGATGCGGATGGTGCTCGACCGGCTGGCCGCGCGGCTCGCCGCGCTGATCGGAACCAGCCAGGACCGAGTGGACGTGCACGTGCCACTCACGTCGATGGGTTTGGACTCGCTGATGGCGATGCGGATGCGCGCCGCGATACAGCACGACCTCGGGGCTCCGCCGCCGGTGTCGCTGCTGCTACGCGGAGCAAGCCTCGCCGACCTGGCCGCACACCTGGTCGGCGAGGCCCCGCAGCGCCCGCGCGGGCCGATCCCGCCACGCGATCCGACCGAGCGCTGGATCGCCCAGTTGTGGCAGGACGCGTTGGGGCGCAACGGGTTCGGCGTGCACGACGACTTCTTCACGCTCGGCGGCACCGGTTCGCTCGCCGACGCCGTGCACGAGTCGATCACCGCGCGGCTGGCCGGCGCACCCGGTGCCGAGGCGCTGTTCGCCCGTCCCACCGTCGCCGCCATGGCCGACCTGCTGCGCGACGAACTGGAAGGTTCGCCGGACGGGCCGGTGCGCGTGCTGCGGGAGGAGGGAGCGGAGTCGCCGCTGTTCCTGTTCCACCCGGCCGGCGGCCCGACCAGCGTGTACCAGCCGCTGATCGCGGCGCTTCCCGACGGCCGCCCGTGCTACGGGTTCGAGCGCGTCGACGAGCTGGAATCGTTGCCGGACAAGGCGTCCCGATACGTGGAGCTGCTGCGTGAGATCGCGCCACACGGGCCGTACCTGCTCGGCGGCTGGTCGTTCGGCGGACTGCTGGCCTACGAGGTGGCCCACCGGCTGACTGCCGCAGGGGAGCGGGTCGAGCTGGTGGCCCTGATCGACACGATTCTCCCCAAGACCGGGGAAACCGATGTCGTACAACGGTTCCAGCGGTTCGCCGAACACATCCGGGACACCTACGGCGTGGACTTCGAGGTGCCCGACTCACTGCGCGACCTGCCCGAGCACGAGCAGATCGAGCACGTCATGACCACGCTCGCCACCGCCGTACCGGACATCGGCGAGGGCGCGCTGCGTCACCAGCGAACGTCCTATGTGGACGCCCGGGTGGCCGAGCGGTACCAACCGCGGCCGTACGGCGGGCGGGTCGTGCTGCTGCGCGCGACCGACCCGCACCCGCTGACCACCACGCTCGACTCGCGCTACCTGCGCGACGACGAGGCGCTCGGCTGGGACGACCTCTGCGCGGATCTTCGGGTGATCCGGGTGCCCGGCGACCACGTGTCGATGATCGACCCGCCGCATGTCGCCGTCCTCGCCGACCGCCTCCGGGAGGTGCTGCCATGAACACCGCGGAACGGCTCAACGACCTGCTCCTGCGCCGCGACGAAGCGAGCCGGCTCGCCGAGAAGCGCGCCGTGGAACGCCAGCACCCCAAGGGAAAGCTCACCGCGCGCGAGCGGATCGACCTGCTCGTCGACCCCGACTCGTTCATCGAGACCGACGAACTGGCGCGGCACCCCGACGGGCCCTACGGCGACGGCGTGATCACCGGACAGGCCACTGTGGACGGTCGGCCGATCTGCCTGTTCTCCCAGGACTTCTCGGTGTTCGGCGGGAGCATGGGGGAGACCTTCGGGCGCAAGGTCGTCAAGATCATGGACCGCGCGCTGCGCATCGGCTGCCCGATCATCGGGATCAACGACTCCGGCGGCGCGCGCGTGCAGGAGGGCGTGGTGTCGCTGGCGTACTACGCGGAGATCGCGCGCCGCAATTCGGCGGGGTCCGGCGTGGTGCCGCAGCTGTCGCTGATTCTCGGCCCGTGTGCCGGCGGCGCCGCGTATTCACCGGCGATGACCGACTTCACCGTGATGGTGGAGGACACCTCGCACATGTTCGTCACCGGGCCGAAGGTGGTCGCCGCGGTCACCGGCGAGGAGTCCACAGTGGACGCGCTGGGTGGGCCGGCGATGCACGCCGAGGTCTCCGGCAACTCGCACTACACGGCGACCGACGAGCCGGACGCGCTGGACTGGGTGCGCACCCTGCTCGGGTTCCTGCCGGTGAACAACCAGACCGAGCCGCCGATCTACTCCTCCGACGCGGTCCCGGCGATCACCGCGGCCGACCGCGAGCTGGACACCATCGTGCCGGACGAGGAGAACAAGTCCTACGACATGTTCGAGGTGATCCGCCGGGTGGTCGACGGCGGCGATCTGCTCGAGGTGCACGACCGGTTCGCGCGCAACATGATCTGCGGCTTCGGCAGGGTCGCCGGCGCGACCGTCGGCGTGGTGGCCAACCAGCCGAGGCACAACGCCGGCGCGATCGACATCGACGCGTCGGAGAAGGCGGCCAGGTTCGTGCGGTTCTGCGACGCGTTCGGCATTCCGCTGCTCACCTTCGCCGACGTTCCCGGTTACCTGCCGGGTGTCGAGCAGGAGCGCGGCGGGATCATCCGGCGGGGCGCGAAGCTGCTGTACGCCTACGCCGAGGCGACCGTGCCGCTGGTGACCGTGGTGACCCGCAAGGCCTACGGCGGCGGGTACGCGGTGATGGGGTCCAAGCATCTCGGCGCGGACGTGAACCTGGCCTGGCCGACCGCCGAGATCGCGGTCATGGGCGCGGCCGGCGCGGCGAAGCTGCTGCCCGGCAGCCAACTGGAGGCGCCCGCCCCGTATGTCGCGGCCGAGCGCGGCTATGTGGACCAGGTGATCGCGCCGTCGGAGACCCGGCTGCGGGTGGCCTCGGCACTCAAGATGTTGCGGGACAAGCGAGAGCAGGGGCCCGCGAGGAAGCACGGCAACATCCCACTCTGATCCCGGAGACCACAATGGACAGACATCGCAGACGCGGCCTGCGGGCCGCATTACTGGCACTCGCACTGGTCGCGGGCTCGCTCGCGGTCATCACGCCGGGCGCCACCGCCGCGCCGGCCAGGGCGGCCGCGGTGGCCGACACGGGCGCGAAGGTCGTCGAGGAGAAGTGGATCAGCGAGCGCATGCTCGATCTCAGGATCGAGTCGCCGGCGCTCGGGTTCGTCGCGCCGGTGCGGCTGCTGCTGCCGAAGGGCTGGGCGCCGAATCCCAGCCGGACGTGGCCGTCGTTCTACCTGTTGCACGGCTGCTGCGGCATTCCGGAGCCGGGCCACGAGGACCACGAGGCGTGGACGTTCAAGACCGACGTGGAGGAACTGACCGCGAACACCGACGCGCTCGTGATCATGCCGAGTGACGGCCGGGCCGGCATGTACACGGCATGGTGGAACTACGGCATGTCGAGCAAGCCCGACTGGGAGACCTTCCACCTCACCGAGGTGCGCCAGATCCTCGAGCGCGGCTACGGCGCGGGTACCACGCGGTCGGTGGCCGGTCTGTCGATCGGCGGCTACGGCGCGATCGCCTACGCGTACCGGCACCCGGGGATGTTCAAGTTCGCGGCGAGCTACAGCGGTGTGCTGCACACGCTGATCCCGGTCGTGACGCAGTTGGTCCAGGGAATTCTGCTGCGCGAGGGCCTCGACTTCTACCGGATGTGGGGCAACGAATGGATGCAGCGGAACATCTGGATGTCGCGCAACCCGTACGACAACGCGGAGAAGCTGCGCGGTACGCAGTTGTACATCTCGTCGGGCAACGGGAACGCTGGTCCGCTCGATCCTCCGGGCGGCGCGTTGGACTTCATCGAACCGGGGACGCAGATGTCCTCGCGCGCGCTGACCGACCGGCTCAAGCAGCTCGGCATCCCGGTGACCACCAACTTCTACGGCAACGGCACGCACACGTGGCCCTACTGGCAGCGTGAACTGCACAACTCGTACCCGATGATCGTGAAGTCCCTCGGCCTGTCCCGCTGACCCGACCGCGCGAGTCCCGCGCCCCGCACCGGTGAGTCCCGCGTTCACGCAGCACGAACGCGGGACTCGCCGAGGCACAGCGCGGGACTCGCGATCACGCGGACCTAGACCAGCTCCAACGGATCAGTGCGGACGCCGAAGCGCGTCCGCAACGCCCGCGCCGCGGCGTGCACACCGCACATGCCGTGCACGCCCGGTCCGGGCGGCGTCGACGACGAGCACAGGTACACCCCGGGAATCGGTGTGGCGTAAGGGTTCCAGCGCACGGTCGGGCGGAACACGGTCTGCCGCAGGGAGATCGCGCCGGCCGCGATGTCGCCGCCGACGTAGTTCGCGTTGTGCGTGCTCGCCTCCGCCGCGGTGATCACGTTGCTGGCCAGCACCAGATCGCGGAACCCCGGCGCGAAGGCCTCGATCCGCGCGGTGACCGCCTCCGTCATGTCCACTGTGGACCCGTTCGGCACGTGCGCGTAGGTCCACAGCGTGTGCCCGCCGCGCGAGTCGTCCACCACGTGCGGCTGACTCGCCAGCACGAACGGCCGCTCGGAGTGCCGGCCGGCCAGCACGTCCCGCTCCGCGGTGACGATCTCCGCCCGCGAGCCGCCGAGGTGCAGCGTGCCGGCCGGCGCGCACTCCGGCACGGTCCACGGCACCGGGCCGGACAGCGCGAAGTCGACCTTGCACGCCGCCGCGCCGTGCCGGAATCGCCGCAGCGCTCGCAGATAGCCGGCCGGCAGGCGGTCGCCGGCCATCCGGGCCAGCGCGCCCGGCGTGACGTCCAGCAGCACGGCCCGCGCCGGCGGCAGCTCGTCCAGGCTCGCCACGCGGTGCCCGGTGATCACGGATCCGC
The DNA here is from genome assembly GCF_004216555.1 of Herbihabitans rhizosphaerae. Lineage (GTDB taxonomy): Bacteria > Actinomycetota > Actinomycetes > Mycobacteriales > Pseudonocardiaceae > Herbihabitans > Herbihabitans rhizosphaerae. The sequence goes on from NZ_SGWQ01000004.1 coordinate 435,046, forward strand.
CGCGCCGCACCAGCTCCGCCGTCAGCGCGTCCACAATGGACTGGCTGCCGCCGCGCGGGACCGGCCAGCCGCCGGCGTGCGCGAGCGCGCCCAGCAGCAGCGCGACGCCGGCCGGCGCGGGGGAGCGCGGCGGCGTGATCGCGTGCGCCGCCACACCGGTGATCATCGCGGGTGCCACCTGGTCGTGGAAACGCCTGCCCCACAAGGGAGATCCCTGTTCGAGTACGCGCGCGCCGAAGCGTGCCGCGGTCACCGGCGCGCGAGGCAGTCGGCGGAAATCGGACATGCCCAGCGCGACCACGTCGGGCCACGCGTCACGCAGCGGGCCGAGCAGCGCCCGCCACGCCGCGCCGTCGACGCCCAGCCCGTCCGTCGTGCGATCGAGGTCGTGCCAGGCGATGCCGGCACGCCCGCCGTCCAGCGGATGCGCGTAGGACACCTCGGGCGTGCGCATCTCCACACCGTGCGCGCCGAGGTCGAACGCGCGGAAGAACGGTGAGGCGATCGCCATCGGGTGCACGGCGGAGCACACGTCGTGCCGGAATCCCGGCAACGTCAGCTCCGCCGTGCGCGCGCCTCCGCCGATCGTGCCGGCCGCCTCGTAGACCCGCACCGCGAGCCCGGCGCCGGCCAGCACGATGGCCGCGGCGAGGCCGTTCGGCCCCGCCCCGACCACCACGGCGTCCACATCGGACACACCCGTCATGCCGTGAACGTCAGTCGTCGGACAGGCTCAGCGCACCCGACGGGCAGATGTCCACCGCCGTGCGGGCGTGCTCCAGCGCCTCGCCGTCGACGTGCTCGGACAGCACGACGACCGTGCCCTCCGCGTCGTCCTGGTCGAAGATCGCGTCGTCGGTGAGCACGCACTGGCCCGCACCCACGCAGACGTCTCTGTCGGCGTTGATTCGCATGTCCTTCACCATGCCACCGGGAGCTCACGGACGCCGAAGATGATCGTCGAGTCCTTGAACGACAGCTCGTCGAACTCCGCCTCCACACGCAGTGTCGGCACCCGCCGGAACAGCGTGTCGAACACGATCTGCAGCTCCATCCGCGCCAGGTTCTGCCCGAGGCACTGGTGCGGGCCGTAGCCGAACGCGACGTGGTGCCGCGCGCCGCGGTCGATGTCCAGCGAATCGGGATCGGCGAACGCGTTCGGGTCACGGTTGGCCGCGTGCGCGAGACCGATCACGCCTTCGCCGGCACGGATCAGTACGCCGCCGATCTCGATGTCCTCGGTGGCCACACGGGAACCGGCCAGTTCGGCGATCGTGAAGTACCGCAACAGTTCCTCGACCGCCGGCAGCGTCTTGCCCGGATCGGCCTTCACCGCGGCGAGCTGCTCCGGGTTGCGCAGGAACGCGATCGTGCCGAGCGAGATCATGTTCGCGGTCGTCTCGTGTCCGGCGAGCAGCAGCAGGAACGCCAGCGACACCAGTGCTTTGCGGTCGTAGGTGCCCTCTTCCCGCTGCTTGATGATCTGCCGGCCGAGCAGATCCTCTTCGCTGGGGGAGGGCTCCTTCGCCATGATCAGGTCGGTCAGATAGGCCTCCAGCTCGTCGGCGGCCTTCTCCCGCGGTTCGATGCCATCGGCGGTGTTGAGCAGTTTCGCCGACCGGGACTGGAAGAACTCGTGGTCGGCGTAGGGCACCCCGAGCAGCTCGCAGATCACCAGCGACGGCACCGGCAGCGCCAGCGCCTCGACGAGATCGGCCGGGTTGGGGCCGGCCAGCATCTCGTCGATGAACGTGTCCACGATCTCCTGGATCCTCGGCTGCAGCGCCTGCATCCGCTTGACCGTGAACTCGCCGACCACCGCGCGGCGGGCCGGTCCGTGGTCCGGCGGGTCCATGCCGATCAGTCCGGGATCGGCTTCCATGAATTTCTTGCTGGTCTCGGTCAGCAGTGGGAATCCGGGCAGTCTGCGGTCGGAGCTGAACCGGGTGTCGGCGAGCATCGAGCGCACCTCGGTGTGCTTGGTGAGCACCCACGACTGTTTGCCGGTGGGCAGCGTGACGCGGCTGGCGGTCGGTTGGTCGCGCAGCTCCTGGTATCCCGGCGGTGGGTCGAACGGGCAGGTGCGCTTCATGGGGAAGTCGGGAGTGGGACGGTCGGCGAGTTCGGTCACGGTGACACCCCGGTTTTCACATGTGGACGATTATCTTCCGCTTCTCTACCCAAGGTAGCCGCGTGCTTACAGCCTTCGCCACCCATATTCGGGTGAGTGACTGTTCGTCGTGCGAGAATTCGCGCAACTCGGACGAAAGGGAGCCGTGGGCACGGTGGAGCCAGCGACGCGATTGCGCGCCGACGCGCAGCGCAACCGCGACCTGATCATCTCGGCGGCGAAGACCGTTTTCGCCAGCCGAGGGCCCGACGTGCCGATGGAGGAGATCGCCAAGGAGAGCGGCGTCGGCGTCGGCACGCTGTACCGGCGCTTCCCCGACCGGGACGCGCTGATCCGCGCGGTCGCGGCGGACAACCTCGGCCAGATCCTGGACAAGGTGCGCGCCGCCATGGCCGAGGAACCGACCGGCTGGGACGCGCTCGCGCGGATCATGCGGCTGTCCACCGACCTGCGGCTCAGCGTCGCGCTGACCGCGAGCTCCGAGCGCTCGCTGGAGATCATCAGGGGCGACGAGAAGATCACCGAACTGCGTCGCACGCTGATGGGCGCGCTCGACGAGGTGGTCACCCTCGCGCAGCGGGAGAAGACCGTGCGCCAGGACGTCGGTGGCGGAGACGTCGCCGTGCTCTGCTCGCTACTGCTGCAAAAGGTGCGCAGCCTGTCCGAGGAGGGGCTGGAGTTCGCGACCGAACGGTGCGTCGCGATCATGCTGGACGGCCTGCGCGCCTCCGCGTCCAACCCGCTCCCCGGCCGCCCCTTGACCAAGAACGACGTCAAGCACTGACTCAGAGTCTGGTTTGCAGGGCGTCCGCTGCGGCGAGAAGATCTGCGGCCCAGCGGGCGCCGGGGCGGCGGCCGATTCGGTCCACCGGACCGGAAACCGACACCGCGGCGACCACGGTGCCGGAGCCGTCTCGCACGGGCGCCGACACGCTGGCGACCCCCGGTTCCCGCTCGGCGACGCTCTGCGCCCAGCCGCGCCTGCGCACCTCCAGCAGCGCCCGCTCGCCGAACACCGCGTCGTTGAGCAGCAGCCGCTGGGTGGCCGGATCCGCCCACGCGGCAAGGACTTTCGCGCCCGAGCCGGCCGTCATCGGCAGCCGCGCGCCGACCGGGACGGTGTCGCGCAGGCCACTGGGCGGCTCGGCGGCGCACACGCAGATGCGGTGCATCCCGTCGCGCCGGTAGAGCTGGACGCTCTCCCCGGTGATGTCTCGCAGTCTGGGAAGCACGGCGGTGGCCGCGTCCAACAGTGGATCCGTCGCGCCGCCGGCGAGCTCCGCCAGCGCGGCACCCGGCCGCCATCTGCCGTCGGATCCCCTGCGCAGCAAGCGATGCGTCTCCAGGCCGACCGCCAGCCGGTGCGCGGTCGCGCGCGGCAACCCCGTTCTGCTGCACAGCTCCGCGAGCCCGCACGGCTCCTTCGCGACCGCGTGCAGCACGGCCATTGCCTTGTCCAGTACTCCGATACCGCTATGCTGTCCCACGACTCGATACTAGATTCCCGTCATGTGGGAGTCCAGTATTTGGGAAGACCACGTGTCTCGCCGGGGAAGGCTGGTGCGCCTATTCGGCGGATACAGGCGTTCGCTGCCAAGGCGGAGGAAGGTCCTCGTACTGGACGTACTTGGGCCTTTCGACAACGCAGGCAGCGGGCGCCTGGGCCGTCGAGAGGCGTGCCGGGCCTTTCCTGGCGAGGCACTCAACTCGGAACAGTTCAGAAAGCCGGCGGTGATCAGCCATGGGCCGCACACTCGCGGAGAAGGTGTGGGACGCGCACGTCGTGCGCAAGGGTGAAGGCGACGAGCCGGATCTGCTCTACATCGATCTCCATCTCGTGCACGAGGTGACCAGTCCGCAGGCCTTCGACGGGCTCCGGCTCGCCGGCCGCACGGTGCGCCGGCCGGACCTGACGATCGCCACCGAGGACCACAACGTTCCGACGACGGACATCGAGCTGCCCATCGCGGACCCGGTGTCGCGTACCCAGGTGGACACGCTTCGCCGCAACTGCAAGGAGTTCGGCGTCCGGCTGCACCCGATGGGCGACGCCGAGCAGGGCATCGTGCACGTCGTCGGTCCGCAGCTCGGGCTGACCCAGCCGGGCACCACCGTCGTCTGCGGCGACAGTCACACCTCCACGCACGGCGCGTTCGGCGCGCTCGCGTTCGGCATCGGAACGTCCGAAGTGGAGCATGTGCTGGCCACCCAGACGCTGCCGCTGCGTCCATTCAAGACGATGGCGATCACCATCGACGGCGCGCTCGCGCCCGGTGTCACGGCGAAGGACGTCATCCTCGCGGTGATCGCCAAGATCGGCACCGGCGGCGGGCAGGGATACGTACTCGAGTACCGGGGCAGCGCCATCGAGGCACTGTCCGTGGAAGCCCGGATGACCGTGTGCAACATGTCCATCGAGGCCGGCGCGCGTGCCGGCATGATCGCGCCGGACGACACGACTTTCGCCTATCTCAAGGGCCGCCCGCACGCGCCCACCGGCGAGCAGTGGGACGAGGCGGTCGCCGCGTGGCGCGAGCTGCGCACCGACGACGACGCGACGTTCGACGCCGAGGTGCGCCTGGACGCCGACGAGCTGACTCCGTTCGTCACCTGGGGAACCAACCCCGGGCAGGGTTTGCCGCTGTCCGGGCGGGTGCCGGACCCGGAGGCGATCGTCGACGAGCACGAGCGCGTCGCCGCCGAGAAGGCACTGTCCTACATGGACCTGCGGCCGGGAACGCCGTTGCGGGACATCAGGGTCGACACCGTGTTCCTCGGCTCGTGCACGAACGGGCGAATCGAGGACCTGCGGGCCGCCGCGGAGATCCTTCGTGGACACAAGGTCGCGGGCGGCGTGCGGATGCTCGTCGTGCCGGGCTCGATGCGGGTGCGCGAGGCCGCCGAGAACGAGGGCCTGCACAAGATCTTCCTGGAGGCGGGCGCCGAATGGCGGGCCGCCGGCTGCTCGATGTGTCTCGGGATGAACCCGGACCAGCTCGCGCCGGGGGAGCGCAGCGCGTCCACGTCCAACCGGAACTTCGAGGGGCGGCAAGGCAAGGGCGGCCGGACCCATCTGGTGTCCCCGCTCGTCGCCGCCGCCACCGCGATCCGCGGCACCCTGTCCACCCCGTCCGACGTGAACTAAGGAGCTGACGATGGAGCCTTTTACCACCCACACCGGCGTCGGTGTCCCACTGCGACGGTCCAACGTGGACACCGACCAGATCATCCCGGCCGTGTACCTCAAGCGGGTCAGCCGCACCGGCTTCGCCGACGGGCTGTTCGCCGCGTGGCGCGCCGACGAGCAGTTCGTCTTGAACCACAACGCGTTCTCGGCCGGCAGCGTGCTGGTCGCCGGGCCCGACTTCGGCACCGGATCGTCCCGCGAGCACGCCGTCTGGGCACTGGCCGACTACGGCTTTCGGGTGGTCATCTCCTCCCGGTTCGCCGACATCTTTCGGGGGAACTCCGGCAAGCAGGGGCTGCTCGCGGCGCAGTGTGAGCAGGCCGACGTCGAGCAGCTGTGGAAGGTCCTGGAGAACGATCCGGGCACCGAGGTGACCGTCGATCTGGCCGAGAAGACCGTGCGCGCAAAGGACTTCCAAGCCCGCTTCGACATCGACGACTACACCCGCTGGCGCCTGCTCGAAGGGCTCGACGATATCGCCCTCTCGCTGCGGCATGACGCCCAGATCGGTGCCTTCGAACAGGCCCGGCCGGCCTGGAAACCGGTCACCACACCGGCCTGAGTCCTTATCGAATTAGGGGCCACACAACGGTTTCGACCGGCTATTCGCACCGGGTCGATTGTGCACCGGTGATCACATTGGTCTATGGTTCGCGGCGTGACCGGTCTGCCCAAGAGCCATCAGACGCGCGAAAAGTGCCGCCACGCAAGGAAAAATAGGGCGTGGCGCGTGGCATTCGCGCGAACTTGGGCCTACGGTGGCGAGAAGTCGGCCGGATAGGCCGTAAACGTTCAGTGTGGTCTACGGAGGACTGAAGGGTGAATAAGGCCCAGCTGATCGAGGCGCTGTCCGAGCGTCTCGGTGACAGGAAGACCGCAGGCACTGCGGTCGACGGTCTCGTCGACGTGATCGTTCGTACGGTCAACAAGGGCGAGAAGGTCAACATCACCGGGTTCGGCGTTTTCGAGAAGCGCGCTCGCGCTGCTCGAACCGCTCGCAACCCGCGCACCGGCGAAACCGTGAAGGTCAAGAAGACCAACGTTCCCGCGTTCCGCGCGGGCACGATGTTCAAGGACGTCATCAGCGGCACGAAGAAGCTGCCGAAGGTGGCCACGACCCGTTCCACCGCCGCCAGCCGTGGCACCGCCGCGGCGAAGACGACGGCGACGCGGAGCACCGCAACCCGTGGCACCACCACGGCGCGCAGCACGGCCACTCGCGGTACCGCCGCGCGCGGCACCGCGACGCGGAGCACCACGACCCGGGCCACCACGAGCCGGACTCGTACCGCCGCAACGGGTACGACAGCCCGCAAGGCCACGACGACGCGGGCCACCTCGACGCGGGCCACCGCGACGAAGGCCGCGCCGAAGAAGACCGCCGCGAAGCCCGCGGCGGCCAAGAGCACCACCGCCAAGGCGGCCCCGAAGAAGACCGCCGCGAAGCCCGCGGCGGCCAAGAGCACCACCGCCAAGGCCGCGCCGAAGAAGACGGCGGCCAAGAGCACCGCGGCCGCCAAGAAGGCGACCCCGGCCAAGAAGACCGCCGTGAAGGCGACCGCCAAGAAGGCGCCGGCACGGAAGAAGAAGTAGCAGTCCACATCGGACTGACTGTGTGGGCCCGGCGGATTCCGCCGGGCCCACAGTCATGTTATCGAGGGCAAAGCCGCTGCCCGTTCGGCTCCGCCGAAAGGCCTGTGGTGCTGTTGCTTGGTGGGTCAACGGCCACAGTGGGTGGCTGGGTTGCATGGGTGGTTGGCAGAGACGCCTTCGGCGTGGCGGCGGTCGCCCTCGACTTTCTCGGCCGACCTCGACGTGGCTTTCGTGGGTGGCCTGGTGAAGTTGCTCGGCTGCGTGTTGGAGTACCGCTCGGCGCGCTCTTGTGTTGCCGTGCGCGGCTACGCTGGTCTCAATGGGACGGAGACAGTGACCGAGGCCGACGGGCGCCGGCGGCTGCGCGTGCGGCTGCTCGGGCCGTTCGAGGTCCGCCTGGGCGGCGAGCCGATCGTGGTTTCCGGTCCGAAGCAACGGATCCTGCTCGCCGCGCTCGCCCTGTTCGCCGGGCGGGACGTTCCGGTGGACACCCTGGCCAGGGCCGTGTGGGGCGAACGGACACCCAGCCGCGCCAAGGCAAGCGTGCAGACCCACGTCATGCGGCTGCGCCAGCAGGTCGGCGACGGTGCGATCAGCACCGGCCGGGACGGCTACCGGCTCGCGGCCGACCCCGACGACGTCGATGTCACCCGGTTCGCCGCGCTCCTGCGACGAGCCGCCGCCGAGGGTGACCCGGCGGTCGAGCGGGCGCTGCTCGGCGAGGCATTGGCGCTGTGGCAAGGGGAACCGCTGCAGTCCGTGCGGTCCGACGTGCTGCTCGACGAGCACGTGCCGCAGCTCGTCGAGAGTCACCTGGTCGCCGTCGAGCGCCGGGTGGACCTCGATCTCGACCTGGGCGAGGTGGACGGCGTGGCCGGCGAGCTGACCGAGCTGCTCGTCCGGCACCCGCTGCGGGAACCGTTGTGGGAGCGGCTGATGCGAGTGCTCGCCGCGTCCGGTCGCACCGCCGAGGCGCTCGCCGTCTACGCCGACTGTCGCGAGCGGTTCGCCGACGAGCTGGGCGTCGATCCCGGCGAACGGTTGCGCGCGCTGCATCTGGAGCTGCTCAACGCCGTCCCGCCCGACGACGCCGGCGAGGCCGCCGAGCCGCCCGCCCTTGTGCCGCGCCAGCTTCCGCACGACACAACGCGATTCACCGCTCGTGGCGCCGAACTCGCCGAACTGGACCGGCTGCTCGAACAGGCCCAGCCCGACGCGACGGCCATCGTGCTGATCGACGGCACAGCCGGTGTCGGCAAGACCTCGCTGGCCGTGCACTGGGCACACCGGATCGCCGGCCGGTACCCCGACGGCCAGTTCTTCCTCGACATGCGCGGGCATTCCGGCGACGCGCCGGTGCCGCCCGAGGCGGCGCTGGACACGCTGCTGCGCGCGGCCGGCGTCCGGCCCGACCTGATCCCGTCCACAGTGGAGGGACGGTCGGCGATGCTGCGCACCCGGTTCGCGGGTACGCGCACGATCCTGATGCTGGACAACGTCGCCACCGCCGGCCAGGTGCGGCCGCTGTTCGGCGGGCCGGGGCAGCTCGTCGTGATCACGAGTCGCAATCAGTTGCGCGGGCTGGTCGCCCGGGACGGCGCGCGGCGGCTGTCGGTGCGCGAGTTCTCCGCCGCCGCCGCGGCCTGCCTGCTCGCCGCGTCGGCCGGTGACGACCGGATCGCCGACGAGCCGGACGCGGTCACCGAACTGGTCGCGCTGTGCGGACACCTGCCGCTGGCGATCGCGCTGGCCGCCGAGTACGTGTCACGCTTCCGGGACAACACGATCGCCGAACTGGTCGACGAACTGCGTGACGAGCGTTCCCGGCTGGACGTGCTGCGCGACCCGCACGACGAGGGCACCGATCTGCGTGCCACGTTCTCCTTGTCCTACAACGCGTTGCGCCCCGAGGCGGCGCGGCTGTTCCGGCTGCTGGGTCTCGTGCCCGGCCCGCGGTTCGATCTGTTCACGGCGAGCGCGCTGGACGGCCGGCCGCGTACCCGGGCCGCGTTGGACGAACTGGTCGCCGCGCATCTGGTGAACCAGCCCGGCCGCGGTCGGTTCCAGCTCCACGATCTGTTGCGGGCCTACGCCTCCGGGCTCGCCGAGGATCTCGATCCGACCGAGCGCCGAGCCGCGATCGAACGGCTGGCCGAGCGGTACGTGCTGCTGGCCGGGCGGGCGCGGTCGGTGCTCTCCCGGCCGCCGAGGCTGCGCGAGGTGGTGGACATCGACCGGGAGTTGGACGGCGTGCCCGAATTCGACGGTCACGGCGACGCGTTGCGCTGGATCGAGCGGGACCGGGACAACCTCGTCGGCACGGTCGGCCTCGCCGCCGCACACGGGCTGGACGACCTGGCGTGGCGGCTCGCGTGGCTGCTGTCCGGCGCGTGGCTGATCCTGCACAACGTCCAGGAATGGGTGAGTACGGCGCGGATCGGCTTGGCGTGCGCCGAGCGGCTCGGCGATGGGGACGCCATCTTCCTCTCGCTGAACAACCTCGCCATGGCGCACACCGAGGCGGCCGACTGGGGTGAGGTGCGCGCGTGTTTCGAGCGGGCGCTGGCCAACCGCCGGGCGCGCGGTGACCGTGAGGGCGAGGCACAGGTGCTCAGCAACATGGGTGCCGAACCGTTCCGGCACGGCGATTTCGAGGGTGCCGTGCGCATGTACGAGCAGGCGCTCGCCGCGTTGCCGGAGGGCGGCGGCGGGCTGTTTCGCGCGTACGTGTTGCTGAACCTGTGCGGGAGTTGCGCGGAGGCCGGGCGGGCGCGTGCGGCGCTGTCCTACGGGCTGCGCGCGCTGCCGCTGTTCCGCGAGGCGTCGGAACGCTCCTACGAGGCGATCTGCCTGTCCAATCTCGCCGATGCCTGCGTCGCGCTCGGCGACTACGACGAGGCGATGGTCTACTCGGACCGATCGCTGGAGTACTTCAGGGAACTCGGGCGCGGCCGCCAGATCGGCCACGCGCTCGTCGTCCGAGGTCGCATCCTGCACGCCAAGGGCCAGTCCGACGCGGCGAGCGAGGCATGGCGAGAGGCACGCGAACTCCTGCGTCCACTGGATGATCGACGACTTCCCGAACTCGACGCGCTGCTCGGCGATCAGGGCAGCGGCGTGGGAACGTAGTCCGCCGCGGCCAGCACCGGGCCGTCCACTGTGGACTCGAAGGAGAGTGCCCAGGTGCTCGGGATCGGCTACACCAAGCCGAGTTCGCGTGCTCGCACACCGGCTTGGAAGCGTGACTCGGCGCCCAGCGCGGACATCAGCTCGGCCACCCGGCGCCGGTAGGTGCGCACGCCGAGGTCGAGTGTCCTGGCGGCGGTCTCGTCCTTGACTCCGCGGCTGAGAAGGTCCAGCACCGCGGGCGCGAGCTGGCGGATCTCGGAGACCCTCGCGTCGTAAACGGCGAGATCGGTCGCCGACCGCCAGGCCGTCTCGAACAGCGACATCACTCCCTCGACGGTCTCGGGCTGGGTGATGACGCTGTAACTGCGCTGACCGGCGTTGAGGTTGCCGGCCAGGATCACGAGACGGCCGTCCATGATGATCGTCTCGTTGAGCTCGTCGGTGGTGATGCGAATCTGTGCCCCGAACCGGTCGCGCCTGTCCGCGAGTTCCCGCGCCGACACCGAGTCGAGCAGCACGCCGGACCGATAGATCTTGCGGACGCGCATGTCGCCGCACCGCCGTGCCACAGCTGCCGTGTGTTCGTCGGACCGGTGGTCGGTCACCCAGGTCGCGAGGTCGTTGGCGGCACACGCGAGGTCGGTCACGGTCGTGAACATGTGCCCGACTCGCTGGAACAGCTCCTGTTCACCGTGCACGACGGTCACCATGTCGTTCGTCCGCATACCATCGATTCTGCCCGTGCCGGAACGGCGGTGCCCAGTTCGGCAGGTTGTTGCCAATCCCGGACGGCGGGCCGTCGCGACGCGATTCTGGTGGCATGACGAATATCCAGAACGCGGGCACCTGGCAACTCGGCGATCGCACCATCAACCGGATCGGCCTCGGCGCGATGCGGTTGACCGGCATGCCCTGGGACGAGAAACCCAAGAGCCGCGAGGACGCGATCGCCGTGCTGCTCCGCGCCATCGAACTCGGTGTGAACCACATCGACACCGCGTCCTTCTACTTCACGCCTACTCGATCCGCGAACGAGTTGATCAGCACGGCGCTACAGCCCTACCCCGACGAGTTGGTGCTCACCACGAAGGTCGGCGCTGGCCGTTCCCGCGACGGCGAATTCGAATACGCGCGGCCCGACCAACTTCGTGGTCAGGTCGAGGAGAACATCCGCCAACTCGGCCTGGACCACCTCGACGTCGTGAACCTGCGCTGGGGAGCCGGAATGGGCAAGGAGCCCGGGTCGGTGGCCGAGCACTTCGGCGCGCTCGCGGACCTGCGCGACGCGGGCCTGATCCGCCACCTCGGCATCTCCAACATCGTGGCCGAACAGCTCACCGAGGCCATGGCGATCGCACCGGTGGTCTGCGTGCAGAACCGGTACGGCCTGACCAATCGGCAGGACGACGACCTGGTCGACCTGTGCGCCGAGCACGGCATCGCGTTCGTGCCCTTCTTCGCCGTCGCGACCTCGGTTCCCGGTGTCCCGCACGGAGGCCAGGACACCACGGGCCGGGCCGAGGTCGCCAAGGTCGCCGAGGCGCACAACGCCACCCCGGCACAGATCCGGCTCGCCTGGACCCTGCACCGCGGCCGGCACGTACTCGCCATCCCCGGCACCGGCGATCCCGCACACCTGGAGGAGAACATCGCGGCCGGCGATCTCCGGCTGAGCAGCGACGAGTTGGCTCTACTCGACGGTATTCACGGCAATGGAGTTGGCAGGTAGTCGGCGGCGGCCAGTCGCGGTCCGTCCACTGTGGACTCGAAGGAGAGCACCCAGGTGCTCGCCTTCTTCGACGGTATGTCGTGCATCCGGATTCCGGCCCGCACGGCGAGGCGGTTGACCAGGTCCGGGATCGCGCCGCCCTGGCTGCACACCACCGGCGTACCGCCGCGCCCGACGATCTCCAGAAAGCAGTCGACCGCGGTCCGCTCGTCGTGCCAGTAGCCCTCTTCGGACATCAGCCGCTCGTCGGTCACCGGAACGCCGAGCGCGTCGGCCACTGGCTGGACGGTCTGCACGCACCGCACCCTCGGCGCGGAGAACACCCGGTCGGCGCCGAACAGCGGCAGCATGCCCGCCAGTGCCCGCGCCTGCTCGTGGCCGACAGAGGTGAGCGGCCGCAACGAGTCGTCGTCCGTCCACTCGGAACGGCGACCCGCCTTGGCGTGCCGCACCAGCAGCACGATCGCCAACTCGGCCGGCAGCGCGCCGAACGCCTGCAACATCGACTCGTCGTGCGGGTAGCCGACCAGCCGCACCGCGTCGGCCGGCGACAGCCAGCGCAGCTCGTCCACTTCGTCGTTCGGCGCGAACTCGCCACCCGTGGCGTGCGCGGCGAAGTAGTCCACGGTCTTCGGGCCTGGCCGCGGCCGGGTCACGCTGTACTCGGCGCGGCCGAGCGACCGGCCGAGCACGACGTCGAAACCGGTCTCCTCGGCCACCTCGCGCACCGCGGCGGCGGGCACCGTCTCACCGTCGTCCAGCTTGCCCTTGGGCAGCGACCAGTCGTCGTACCGGGGCCGGTGCACCACGGCCACCTCCGGCTCGTCGCCGGCCATCCGCCACACCACCGCACCCGCGGCCCGGACCACGTCCGTCATGGTCACCCCTGGGCACGGTGCTTGGCGAGCAACTCCGCTTGGTGGTCTCTGACCGTCGAACCCCGAGCCGGGGAGGCCTCCCACTCGCCGTTGGCGCCGAGCACCCAGCACCGGGTGGTCGGATCGAGCGCGGAGTCGAACATCGTGTCGAGCTGGGCGGTCAGCGCCGGATCGGTCACCCGCACCTGCACCTCGACCCGCCGGTCCAGGTTGCGGTGCATCATGTCGGCGCTGCCGATCCAGTGCTCGCCGCAGCCGGCGAAGTGGAACACCCGCGAGTGCTCGAGGAACCGCCCGAGGATCGAGCGCACCGTGATGTTGTCCGACAGTCCGGCGATTCCCGGTTTCAGCGCGCAGATCCCGCGCACCACGATGTCGACCGGGACGCCCGCCTGCGACGCCCGGTACAGCGCGTCGATCACCTGCTCGTCCACCAGCGAGTTGACCTTGATCCGCACGCCGGCCTGCCGGCCGAGCCGCGCGTGCTCGATCTCGTCCTGGATCCGCTCGACGATGCCGCGGCGCACGCCGTACGGCGCGACCAGCAGGCTGCGGTAGGTGTCCTGCCGCGCGTACCCGGTGAGCACGTTGAACAGGTCGGTCAGGTCCGCGCCGATCGCCGGCTCGGCGGTGAGCAGGCCGATGTCCTCGTACAGCCGCGCGGTCTTCGGGTTGTAGTTGCCGGTGCCGATGTGGCAGTAGCGCCGGATGTTCGACCCTTCCTGGCGCACCACGAGCGCGGTCTTGCAGTGCGTCTTGAGACCGACCAACCCGTACACCACGTGCACGCCGGCCTTCTCCAGCGCGCGTGCCCACTTGATGTTGGCCTGCTCGTCGAACCGCGCCTTGATCTCCACCAGCGCCACGACCTGCTTGCCCGCCTCGGCCGCGTCGATCAGCGCGTCCACGATCGGCGAGTCGCCGGAGGTGCGGTACAGCGTCTGCTTGATCGCCAGCACCTTCGGGTCGATCGCCGCCTGCTCGATGAACCGCTGCACGCTCGTGGAGAACGAGTCGTACGGGTGGTGCACCAGCACGTCACCCTCGCGCAGCGCGGCGAACACGCTCTTGGGCGTCTCGCGCTCGCCGAACGCCGGGTGGGTGGCCGGCACCAGCGGCGAGTCCTTGAGTTCCTTGCGGTCCACGCCGTAGAGCTGCCACAGGCAGGACAGGTCGAGCAGCCCGTGCACGTTCACCACGTCGTGCGGGTCGACCTCCAGCTCGCGCAGCAGCAGCTCCAGCATGTGCTCGCTCGTGTCGGCGGCGACCTCCAGCCGCACCGGCGGGCCGAACCGCCGCTGGGCCAGTTCGCGCTCCAGCGCCTGCAGGAGGTCCTCGTCCCGGTCCTCCTCGACCTCGAAGTCCGCGTTGCGGGTGACCCGGAACGCGTGCACCTCGGTGACCTCCATACCGGTGAACAGCTCGCCGAGATGCGCGGCGATCAGCTCCTCCAGCGGCAGGAACACGGTGTCGTCGGCGCCGTTCACCGACACCAGGCGCGGCACGTTGTTGGGCACCTTGACCCGGGCGAACCGCTCGGTGCCGCCCTCCGGGTCGCGCACGGTGACCGCGAGGTTGAGCGACAGGCCGGAGATGTACGGGAACGGGTGCGCCGGGTCCACCGCGAGTGGCGTGAGCACCGGGAAGACCTGGTCGGAGAAGTAGTTGGACAGCCGCAGCTTCTCGTTGTCCTGCAGGTCCGACCAGCTCACGATCGTGATGCCGTGCTTGGCCAGCTCCGGCCGAATCCGCTCGTGGAACGCGGCCGCGTGCTGCTCGACCAGCTCCTGGTTGCGCTTGGAGATGTAGGCCAACTGCTCGCGCGGGGTGAGCCCGTCGGCGCTGCGGACCGACAGGCCGGTCTCGTCGCGGCGCTTCAGTCCGGCGACGCGGACCATGTAGAACTCGTCCAGATTGGACGCGAAGATCGCCAGGAACTTGGCGCGTTCGAGTAGCGGCTGGGAGGCGTCCTCGGCGAGCGCGAGCACGCGCGCGTTGAAATCGAGCCAGGACAGCTCGCGGTTCAGGTACCGGTCGTCGGGCAGATCGGTGGCCGCCACCGGCGTCACGGCCGGCGGCGCGGACGGCACGCCACGCTGCTCAGGCGGCACATCGGCGGGCGGCGGACTGGCCGGCGCGGCGGCAGCCGGCTCGGCCGTGCCGACGCTGGTCTGCCGACCGTCGTTGTTGTTGGTGGTACCCACGGGCACATTGTCTCCCACGAAGCCGAGTTCGCCACATGGCGACGCCCAGGCGTTGGGGTGAATTCCACTGGATGGTCGGTGTCCCAAGCTGAAACCAGCCTGAAGCGATGTTTGTCTGGACCAATACGCGGTGAGACGCTGATCACCATGAAACCGTTTCGGGCGGCCATGGTCGCCGCATTCGTGGGCTTCGTCGGGCTCGGCGGAGTGGGGACGGCCGGTGCCGTCCAGAATCCGGCGCCGCCACCCGCGCCGGCTCCGGCCGAGGACAAGGCGCCGCCGCCGGCATCGGCCAACGTGCGCATGGTGCACCAGGTGCCGAACACCGTCGGCGGGCTGTCGTTCAACTTCACCACCGTGGGTGGGCGCGACGTCATGCTGCTGTCCGGCGAGACCGGACTCAAGAGCTTCGACGTGTCCACTCCGGACAAACCGGTGGAACTCGATCACGTCACCAACCAGGAGCTGGCCCTGCCCGGCGACAAGCCGACGGCGGACAATTTCTGGGAGAACGAGGACGTCGAGATCGACCACAAGCGCAAGCTCGTCTTCATGGCGCGCGAACGCAACGCGCTCGGTGTCCCGCCCGGCCCGAACCGTCCGACCGGCGTGTACATCCTGTCCTTCGCGGATCCGGCGAATCTCAAGGTGATCAGCTGGGCGCCGATGGGCACCGGTCACACGACCAGTTGCGTCAACGACTGCCGGTACCTGTGGACGGCCGGATCGGACGGCGGGCCGGTTCCTCCGGACATCTACCAGCAGACCGGCAAGATCTTCGTCACCGACATCCGCGACCCCGCGCACCCGGTGACCTCGGACGTGTACGTCGACACGAACCGCAACCAGGGCCAGCCGCACATGACCCACGACGTCCAGGTGGACGCGCAGGGCGTGGCGTGGGTGGCCGGCACCGGCGGTACTCGCGGCTACTGGACCGACGGCCTGCGCTGGGATCCGGTCCAGCACCGCCTCCGCTTCGCCACCGCGACGCACCCGGTGCCGTTCGCCGGCGGCGCGTCGCCGAAGCCGGACATGCCGACCGCGTTCAGCCACAACTCGTTCCGCCCGGTCGGCTCGACGCTGCACGACGGGCCGATCCCGTCGCGGCAGACGCCGCCGGGCAGTCTCGTGCTGGCCACCGAGGAGGCGTTCTCCCAGACCTGCCAGGACAAGGGCCGGCTGGTGATCTCCTCGCTGCGCGGCTCTCATGACGGTGACTCGTGGCGGGCCACGCCGGAGCAGCCGTACTACATGGACACCGTGGGGATCTGGTCGCCGCACGATCAGGACGGGACTGGTCCGATTCCGAAGAACGCGTGCTCGGCGCACTATTTCGACGTGAAGGATCGGGTTGTGGTGCAGTCGTACTACATGCAGGGGACTCGGTTCATCGACGTCTCCGATCCGCGCAATCCTCGGCAGATCGCGTACTGGCGGCCGGAGGGGGCGCAGTCGTTCACGCCGAAGTGGTACAAGGGGTTCGCGTTCGTGGCGGACTGGACGCATGGGATGCAGATTTTGCAGCTGACGCCTGGGGCTTCGACGGCGATGGCTGCTCAGGAGGAGGTCGTGCTTCGGTTGTCGCCTGGGCAGGCTAAGCCGGTGGTGGCGGCTCGGGATGGTGATCGGCCGCGGGTGCCGGTGCGGCCGGTGGTGCCGGATCCGGTTTGGGGGATGGCTTGTCCTATGGCGGGTCGGCCTTGCGAGCCGGGTTCTCTTTCGTGCTGTTAGTGCACTTTGTGCGTTTTGGCTGCCGCGGCGGTCGCCGGTTGGTGTGACACAGTGCGCGGGTGTTCCGGCGACCGCCTTGCCAACGGGATTTGGGCACGCCTTTTGCTTTGTGGGTCACCTTAATGGGTGACGTTTTTGGGGCTGGGCGGCGGTAGGATTGTGGTGTGTTGGTAATAGGTGAGGAAATGTCTTGGGACGCGGTTCTTGTAGCCGCGCCTCGGGTATTTGGCGAGCCTGAGTTTGATTTTAGCGATGGGCTGTTTTCGCCGGATGAGGCGAGCACGGTGGCGGAGTTGGAGATTGTTGAGCGGGATAAGGCTGCGTTGTGTGCTGATGAGGTTCGGCTGCTCGCCCGGTACAACCAGCTGCGGGGTGGGGTCGAGAACGTCTCTGAGGAGATCGGGCAGGCGTTGAAGTGGTCACCGGGGCACGCTTCGCATCAGGTGGTGATGGCTGAGGCGTTGGTGACTCGGCTGCCGCAGACCCTGTCCGCGTTGGGGCGGGGTGTGATTGATTGGGCGAAGGCTCGGGCGATGTATGAGGTGACGCGGCCGTTGTCGGATGAGGACGCTGCCCGGGTGGAGGCGGGTGTGTTGGTGGATGCGCCGGATTACTACACCCGGTTTCAGCGCAAGGTGCGCTATTGGGTGAACAAGGTCGACCCCGACGGGGCCGAACAGCGCCGCAAAGACCGGTGTGTCACCTTCACGCAGGACGACGACGGCGAGGCCTTCCTCGGCATCCGAGGACCGGTCGAACAGTTGTATCCCGCGTATGTGCGGATCGATCAACACGCGCGGCGGTTGAAGCAGCAGGGCGACGCGCGCAGCCTGGATAATCTGCGGTTCGATGTCGCGATGGATCACTTGTGCGGGGAGAACCAGTCGCACATCAAGACGATTGTGTGGGTGACCGTGCCGCACACCACGCTGTTGGGTGTGATGACAAGCCGGGTGAGCTATTCGGCGTCGACACACTCCCCGCGCAAGTCGTGCGCAAGTTGGCCGCCGACGAGAAATCGACGTGGCGGCGAATTCTCTATGATCCGGCGAGCGGGGTGATCACTGATGTGGGCAGGAAGCGGTATCCGCCGGCGGCGATGGCCGAGAATGTGCGATTGCGGTTCCGCCGATGTACTCATCCCGGGTGTGACAGGCCGGCCACACGGTGCCAGATCGATCACACTCTCCGGCACGCGGATCATGGCCGCACCTGTTTGTGCAATCTGAACCCACGCTGCGAACGGCACAACCTGTGCAAGGAGAAGCCTGGCTGGCAGGTCGAACAACCCGAACCGGATGTGGTGATCACCCGCAGCCCATTGGGACACGAAGTCGCCGTC
The DNA here is from genome assembly GCF_004216555.1 of Herbihabitans rhizosphaerae. Lineage (GTDB taxonomy): Bacteria > Actinomycetota > Actinomycetes > Mycobacteriales > Pseudonocardiaceae > Herbihabitans > Herbihabitans rhizosphaerae. Next base: position 452,973 of record NZ_SGWQ01000004.1, read on the forward strand.
CGCGCCGAGCCGATCGCCGATCCGGACCCGCCACCCTTCTGATCAGCGCGCCGGCGAGTACACCGCCGCCGTGTGCTCGCCGAGGCCGAGTGCACTGGCGGCGGCCAGATCCTCGGCGGTGTCCACGTCCCGGCGCAGCGACGGCCACGAGCCGGTCAGCTCCACCGCGCCGGACTCCGCGTGCGCCAACGCCGAGGCGTCGCCGAACCTCGGGTCCAGTGGCTCGCCGGGCGCCGCGATCAACAACGTGGTGCCGACGCCGTGGTGGTCGGCGCAGTAGGCGCGCCGGCCGGCTGCCGACGCCAGTGCTTCGCCGAGTTCGGTGGGCCGGAGTGCGGGGAGGTCGGCTTGCAGGGCTCCGACGATCACCGCGCCTCGGCCTCGGTCACGCAGCACCTGCTCGCCGTGGCGCAGGGCCGCGTTCAGATCAGTGGCGGTGCCCTCGTCGACGAAATCGACTCCGTGCTCGCGCAGCCGCTGGGTCAGCGCATGATCGTCCGTCACCACGAGCACTCGGCCGACACCGAGCGCACGCCGCGCCGCCGTCACGGTGTCCAGCACCATGGCCGTCACCAGTCCCGCGTGTCCGCCGACGGGAGCGGGGTACCCGTCACGCAGACGTGACTTCGCGCGGCTGAGCGGCTTGACCGCGAGCAGCACGTCGACGGTGTGTTTCACATGACCATCCTCGCTGATCGGAGGCACCCGCGTGGACAGCGGCCGTGTGCCGCAGGGAGACTCACCGGGATCACACTGTCACCGCGAGGAGGAGCCAGTTGGGCAAGCGCGAGAAGGGCGGATTCTGGGTCGGCGCTGCCGCCGTCCTCTTCTACCCGCTGACGTGGATGGGCAAGAGCGTCTACCGCGACACGGAGCGGATCCCGCGCGACGGGGCGGCACTCCTCGTCATGAACCATGTCTCGCACCTGGACCCCGCGGTGGACGCGGTCTTCGTGCACCGCAACAAGCGGGTGCCGCGATTCCTCGCGAAGGACAGCCTGTTCCGCGTACCGATCTTCGGCAAGATCCTCGGCGGCTCCGGCGGCATCCCCGTGTACCGGGGCACGGCCAGCGCGCAGGAGAGCCTGAGGGCCGCACACGAGGCGCTGGCCAACGGCAAGCTCGTGCTGATCTACCCCGAAGGCACCATCACCAAGGACCCGGACGGGTGGCCGATGCGCGCCCACACCGGCGTCGCCCGGCTGGCGCTGCAGAACGACATCCCGGTCGTCCCCGCCGCGCGTTGGGGCACCAACCACATCTGGAACGGCTACACCAAGAAGTTCCGCCCGCTGCCGCGCAAGAAGCTCTACACCTCGGTCGGCGATCCCATCGACCTCTCCGAGTACCGCAACCGCCCGGTCACCAACGAGGTGCTGCGCGAGGTCACCGACCTGATCATGACACGGGTGCGGGACCTGCTCGGCGAGATCAGGCACGAGCCGGTGCCCGAGGCGTTCTACCGGCCCTCGGCCAAGCGCGAGAAAGACAAGGACTGAGCCGTGCTGGAGCGGATCGCGGTACTCGGCGCCGGGTCGTGGGGCACGGCGTTCGCCAAGGTGCTCGCCGACTCCGGCCGTGACGTCGTGCTGTGGGCGCGCCGCCCCGAAATCGCCGAGGCGATCAACACCCGCCGGGAGAACGCCGACTACCTGCCCGGGATCCGGCTGCCCGGCAAGCTGGTGTCCACATCGGACGCGGCGGTCGCGCTGGACGGCGCCGACGCGGTCGCACTCGCCGTACCGAGCCAGACCCTGCGGCACAACCTGGAGACGTGGAAACCCTTGCTGCCCAAGGGATCCACGCTCGTCAGTCTGGCCAAGGGCGTGGAACTCGGCACCCTCAAGCGGATGAGCGAGGTGATCACCGAGGTGGCCGGCGTCGGCGAACACGAGGTCGCCGTGGTCACCGGGCCGAACCTGGCGCCGGAGATCGCCCAGGAGCAGCCCACCGCCGCCGTGATCGCGTGCGTCGACCACGACCGGGCGGTCGAACTGCAGGAGGCGTGCACCACCGGCTACTTCCGCCCGTACACCAACACCGACGTGATCGGCTGCGAGCTGGGCGGCGCGTGCAAGAACGTGATCGCGCTGAGCTGCGGCATGGCCACCGGCCTCGGGTTCGGCGACAACACGATCGCCACGCTGATCACCCGAGGGCTGGCCGAGACCGCCCGTCTGGGCGCGGCACTCGGCGCCGACCCGCTCACCTTCGCCGGGCTCGCCGGGCTGGGCGACCTGGTCGCGTCGTGCTCGTCGCCGCTGGCCCGCAACCGCAGCTTCGGCGAGCGGCTCGGCCGCGGCGAGACGCTGGAGCAGGCGCTGGAGGCCGCGCACGGACAGGTCGCCGAGGGCGTGAAGTCGTGCTCGTCGATCAGGGCGCTGGCGCTTCGGCACGGCGTGGAGATGCCGATCACGGACGTGGTACACCGGGTGTGTCACGACCAGCTCGACCCGAGGACTGTCGCCGGCGAGCTGATCGGTCGCAAGACCAAGCCGGAGCGGTAGCGGGTAACCGGCCCGGGAGGGGTCCCTGGTCGGTGCGGCCATGCTGGTGACGTCGGATCGGACAGCCGAGGAGCCGCGCCCGTGGGGATGTCACCGTGCCGGTGTCGGCGCGGTACTGCACGACATCGCGACCGCGGAGCTGTACCGCGACAACGGTTTCCGGCTCAGCGGCCTGCCGGTCGCCGAGGGCCGGCGGGCCGTCGACAGCGGGCAGCCGGAGCGCCTGCGCGATCAACATGCAGTTGCTCGACCAGCTCGACGAGAGCGCCCCGCGCGTCGGCGACCCGTTCAGCACGGTGGAGCTGTTCGGCTAGCGCCCGCGAGTCCCACGCCCTGCACCGGCGAGTCCCGCGCTGTGCACTGGCGAGTCCCGCGCTGTCTCAGCACGTGGACTCCGTTTGACCGCAGGTGGGGCGGCTGTTTGGATACGCGGCATGTTGCTGCGCGCCATGAGCGACCGGCGAGGTCACATCGACCTGGGCCGGGTTGCCAGCGCGCTGTGTCTCTGTCGGTGATCCCAGCCGTCCTTCGGCTCGCCGGCGTGTCCGGCGGTGCCGGCCAGCAACATCATCGAGAGAGTCTCCCGTGTTCTCCGTTCCCGAAAACACCATTGCCGCGACGAGCACCGGCGCGGCCAGCCACCCCGTCCTGACCGCCCACGCGTTCGCCGAGGATCGCGCGCGCTGGGCCCACCTGCTGCGCTACGACCCCGACGAGCGGTTCAGCGCACTCGTCGAGCACACCGACGAGCACGAGGTGTGGCTGATGAGCTGGCTGCCCGGCCAGGGCACCGACCTGCACGACCACGGCGAGGCGACCGGCGCGTTCACCGTCGTCTCCGGCGTGCTCACCGAACGGGTGGCCCGCCGGGGCGCCGAGGTGCTGCACACGCTGTCCACCGGCCAGTCGCGGGTGTTCGCGCCGAACTACGTGCACCAGGTGACCAATGCCGGTGTGGACCCGGCGATCACCATCCACGTGTACCGGTCCGAGCGGCGGATGACGAGCTACCGGGACGCGCTGACCGGCCCGGAACCCGTTGACAGTTAAGAACATGTCTGAGAACTGCGCCGAGGTCGGCCTGAGAAGGCGAGGGCGACCGCCGCCACGCCGAAGGCGTCTCTAGCAACCACCCACGAAACCCAGCCCACCACCTCCGGACGCAACTATCCGAGCAAAGCGACCACAAGCCCGTTTCGGCGGAGCCGAACGAGCGGCGGCCTTGCCCGAGTTATCAGACACCAGTTAAGGCTTTTCTCGCGTAGTGACGTGTGAAGGCACGTCGGTCGGGGACGCGAGATCTGGAGCGGGAACAGGTGCGCCCCATGCCCGGCGCAGCGGAAGCACGCCTGCCCACACGCCTTCCGTGGTGACATCCTCTGGTTCGTCGACGGGGTCGCCGTCGCGGATCTTCACCGCGGCCTCGCCGAGGTCGAGAGCCAGCACCGCGGTCTTGGCGAGCTCGACCTTCGACGGCTGTCGTGCGTGGTCCCACGAACCCGGCGCGAGGTGTTCGGTGATCACGCGCAGACCATGCAGCTTCGCGTCCCGGTCGGTCAGCACCTTCGGCTTGCCGTGCACCACCGCGGACCGGTAGTTGACGGAGAAGTGGAAGACCGAGCGGGCGTAGACGACCCCGTCCAGCAGGGTCACGTTGACGCACAGTTCCGTCTCCGCGCCGAGCCGCAGACTGAGTGCCCCGGTGGAACCGTGGAGATACAGCGTCTCGCCGTCGCGGCCGTAGCCGGTGGGGAGTACCACCGGCGCGCCGTCCGCGACGAACGCCAGATGGCAGACGAGCCCCGCGTCGAGCACGGAGTACAACGCACGGCGGTCTGTCACCGCTCGGTTCTTGCCGCGACGAATCGTGCTGCGGTCGGTCGGGGAGAGCGGCTCGGTGGTCACAACTGCTAGCGTCGGACGCGAAGTGGCATCAAGCTAGTGCCACTGTTGTCGAGTTTCGAAAGGCCACTCGTCGTGTCGCGTCCCGATCCCACCGCCGCTCCGACGTTGCCCGTAACACTCGACCGCGAGACCCCGACGCCGCTGGCCGTGCAGCTCGCCGACGCCGTGCGGGACGCCGCGGCGGACGGCCGGCTGCGCAGTGGCGACCGGCTGCCGTCCACCCGCTCGCTGGCCGAACAGCTCGGCGTGAGCCGGACCGTCACCGCCGCCGCCTACGAGCAACTGCACGCCGAGGGGTGGATCGCCGGCCGGCACGGGTCCGGCACCTACGTCACCACCGAGCCGCCGGGCGCGCGCCGGCAGCGTGCCCGGCGAAGCGAACCGAAGCCGGTCATGGCCGACGCGATCGACCTGACCCCGGGATCGCCATGGGTCGGCGGGGTGGACAAGGCGGCGTGGCGGCGGGCCTGGCGCGCGGCGGCCGACCTGTCGCCGTTACGCCGGCCCGAGCGCGCCGGACTGCCGGCCTACCGTGCGGTTGTTGCGGAACACCTGTTGCGGCACAGGGGATTGCGCGTCGGAACGTCCGAAGTGGACACTCCGGCCGAGTCGGTACTGGCGACCGGCGGCACCAGTTCCGCGGTGGCCGAGCTGGGCGCCTCGGTACTCCGCCAGGGCGACACCGTGGCCGTCGAGGAGCCGGGCTACCAGCGGGCGGTCGGCGCGCTGCGGGCCGCCGGGATCACGGTTATCCCGACCGAGGTGGACGACGCCGGGCTGGTCGTTGACGCGGTGCCGGCGAACACCCGCGCGGTGTACTGCTCGCCCGCGCACCAGTACCCGCTCGGCGGGCGGATGTCGGCCAGCCGCCGGGTCGCCCTGGTCGAGCGCGCGCGCCGCGAGGGGTGGCTGGTGATCGAGGACGACTACGACGGCGAACTGCGCTACGACGTGGCCCCGCTGCCGCTGCTGGCCGCGCTCGCGCCCGACGTGGTGGTGCACCTCGGCACCACGAGCAAGATCCTCACGCCCACGCTCGGCATCGGCTGGATGGTCGGCCCGCCGGCGGTGATCGCCGAGGTGCTGGCCTACCGGGAGACCACCGGCACCGGGCCGGCGGCGGCCGGTCAGCAGGTGCTGGTCGAGCTGGCCAGGCACGGCGACCTCGGGCGGCACCTGCGGCGGCTGCGGCGCGAGCTGTCCGAGCGGCGGGTGCTGATCGTGGACGCGCTGCGAGCCGGGGGAGTGTCGGTACTCGGCGACGACGCGGGCGCGCACGTCGTGCTCCCGATGCCGACCGAGGCGGCCGAGCGGGAGCTGTTGCGGCGGGCCCGGCGACGCGGCCTGCTGCTCGACGGGCTCGCGCGCCACCACGCCGGCCGCTCGGTCCGCTACGGCATCGCGCTCGGATACGCGGCCTGCTCGCGGGAGGAGCTGACCCAGGCCGTCCCGACGCTGGTGGAACTCGTCCGGGAGGCGGGCGGGTAGGGTCGTGCTCCATGACCGAGCGGGAAAACTCCAAGATCAGGGTGGCTGTCGTGTTCGGCGGCCGCAGCACCGAGCACTCGATCTCCTGCGTGTCGGCAGGCAGTGTGCTGGCCAATCTGGACCCCTCACGGTTCGAGATCCTGCCCGTCGGAATCACGCCGGAAGGCTCGTGGGTGCTCGGTTCGAGCGACCCCAAGGAGCTGGAGCTGCGCGACAAGCAGCTCCCCGCGGTGTCCCCGGGCACCGCGCTCACCCTGCCCGCCGATCCGACGTCGACCAACCTCGTGGTGCTGGAGCAGGGCCGCGAGGGTGAGGTCCTGTCCAAGGTGGACGTGGTGTTCCCGGTGCTGCACGGCGCCTACGGCGAGGACGGCACCATCCAGGGCCTGCTGGAGATGGTCGGCCTGCCCTACGTCGGGGCCGGCGTGCTGGCCAGCGCCGCCGCCATGGACAAGGAGTTCACCAAGAAGCTGCTGATCGCCGAGGGGCTGCCGGTCGGACGTTACGAGGTCGTCCCGCGCGGACAGTCCACATTGGACGATCAAGCCCGGGATCGCTTGGGGCTGCCCGTTTTCGTGAAGCCGGCGCGCGCCGGATCGTCGCACGGGATCACCAAGGTGACCGACTGGGCCGACCTGGACGAGGCGATCGCCACCGCACGCGCGATCGACCCGAAGGTGCTCGTGGAGGCGGCGATCGTCGGCCGTGAGGTGGAGTGCGGCGTGCTGGAGTTCCCCGACGGGCGGGTGGAGGCGTCGCTGCCCGCGGAGGTGCGGATCACCGAGGGCGCGGAGTTCTACGACTTCGAGACCAAGTACCTCGACGAGGGCCTGCAGCTGGACATCCCGGCCAAGCTGGACGACGACGTGGTGGAGAACCTGCGCGCGGTGGCCGTCCGGGCATTCCGCGCGCTGGACTGTGCCGGTCTCGCCAGGGTGGACTTCTTCGTCGGCGAGAACGGCGAGCTGACCGTCAACGAGCTGAACACCATGCCCGGCTTCACCGCCACCTCGGCCTACCCGAAGATGTGGGCGGTCACCGGCGTGGACTACCCGACGCTGCTCGCCACGATGATCGACACCGCGATCGCGCGCGGTACCGGCCTGCGCTGATCACCTTCGCTGATCACCTTCGTGGGGGCAGCGCCCGCCCGAGTGCGGTCGACACGTCCTGCAGCACGCCCGTGCCGGCGGTGGGCGGCACGGTCAGCACCACGAACACCGCGCGGTCCACGGCCCAGAACGTGGTGGCGTCCTCACGGCTCACCGGCAGCCAGCGCACCCCGTTGACCTCGCGCAACGCCGAGGTCGGCGTCAACTCGGCCGGACGGTCCAACCCGCAGCGCAGGATCGCCGGATCACCGGTCGGCGTGCCCCAGGCGGCGGTCGCGCGCGGTGCCGGCTCGGCGAGCGGCAGCCGCGGCCACTGCTCGCCATTGCTCACCACGACAGCCGGCAGTGCCGGCAGCAGGCTCGCGCAGTCCGGTGAATCGGCGGCCGGCGCGGGCACCGGCACCACGGGCAGCGGGCCGGTGCGGGGCGGCTTCTGGGTCGGTGACGGCGGCGCGGCGTTCTCGTCGCCACCGCTCACCTGCGCCGCGATCACCACACCGACGGCCAGCAGGACGGCGAGCCCGAGCGCGGTGAGCACCGCGGTGCGCGGGAACGCCTGCTCTCGATCAGCCACGCCGCAACTACAGCACGCGTCAGAGGTGGACCACCGGGCAGGTCAGTGTCCGGGTGATCCCGTCCACGTTCTGGATCCGCGCGACCACGAGCTGGCCGAGCTGGTCGACGTTGTCGGCCTCGGCCCGCACGATCACGTCGTAGGGCCCGGTGACATCCTCCGCGGTGGTGACCCCGGGAATGTCGCCGATCTCGGCGGCGACCGCGGCGGCCTTGCCGACCTCGGTTTGAATCAGGATGTATGCATGGACCACGGCGCGCCCCTTCGTCTGTACAGGTCTGCTCAAGGTAGGAACGTGACCAGCAACGTACCGCAGTAATGGATCGACCGGCGATTCACAATCTGTCATCGGAGGCAGTCGTGCGACCCGAGGACCGCGAGGCGCCGGAAACCGTCGCCGATCTTGGTGAGTTCAACCTCATTCGCCGGGTCACCTCCGGGCGCACACAGCCGGCCGCGACGCTGCTCGGGCCGGGCGACGACGCGGCGGTCGTGGTCGCCTCCGACGGGCGGGTCGTGGCGAGTACGGACGTTCTGGTCGAGGGCGTGCACTTCCGGCTCGACTGGTCGACTCCCGAGCAGGTCGGACGCAAGGCGGTGGCGGTCAACCTGGCCGACGTGGCCGCGATGGGTGCCACGCCGAGCGGGCTCTTGATCGGCTTGGCCTGTCCGTCCAGCACCCCGACCGCGATGATCGATGAGCTGACCACCGGCCTGTGGCACGAGGCGGCTCGCGCCCGGGTCGGCCTGGTCGGCGGCGACGTGGTGCGCTGCGACACGCTGGTGATCTCGATCACCGCGCTGGGCGATCTGCAGGGCCGCGAGCCGGTGACCCGGGCCGGCGCGATGCCCGGCGACGTGGTCGCGGTGGCCGGCCGGCTCGGCTGGGCGGCGGCGGGGCTTGCCGTGCTGGGCCGGGGTTTCCGCTCGCCGGTGAGCGTGGTGAGCGCGCACCGGTCGCCGGAGCCGCCGTATCCCGCCGGCCCGCAGGCGGCCGAGGCGGGCGCCACCTCGATGATCGACGTGTCCGATGGGCTGCTCGCCGATCTCGGGCACGTCGCCGAGTCGTCCGGGGTGGGCATCGACGTGCAGACCAAGCTGCTCGAGGTGCACCAGAGACTGATCGACGTGTCCTCCGCGCTGGGCGCCGACCCGCGAAACTGGGTGCTCACCGGGGGAGAGGACCACGCGCTGGCCGCGACGTTCCCCGGGCCGGACGCCGTGCCGCAGGGCTGGCGCACGATCGGCACCGTGCGGCGCGGCAAGGGCGTGACCGTGGACGGCGAGACCTACGAGGGCCGATCCGGCTGGGAACATTGGCGGTAATTCAGTGGACTCGTGAGGCATAATCTCTGTATGGATATTCAGGCCGTTGCATACACGCACACTGATGCTGTCGCGCTGATCGCTCAGGTGCAGCAGGAGTACGTGATCCGCTACGGCGAGCAGGACGCGACGCCGGTCGATCCCGCGCAGTTCGCGCCGCCGCTGGGGCTGTTCCTGGTCGGGTATCTCGACGGCGAGGCGGTGGCGTGCGGCGGCTGGCGGCGGCCGGCCGACACCGCGAACTCACTGCCCGGTGACGTCGAGCTGAAGCGGATGTACGTCGCGCCGCAGGCCAGAAACCGTGGTCTGGCAAGGGAAATCCTCGCCGCGCTGGAGCGCACCGCGACCGAGGCTGGGCACACGCGGCTGATCCTGGAGACCGGCGACCAGCAGCCGGAGGCGATCAAGCTCTACACCTCGGCCGGCTACACCGAGGTGGTCGGCTTCGGCACGTACAAGGACTACTCCTCGGCCGTCCACCTCGGCAAGCTGCTGGTCGTGTCGGATCAGCCGGCCAACGCCCAGACCGCGTAGGCGATCGCGTCGCTGTTGCGGTCCAGTGCCTGCTCGCTGATGTTGGCCTTGGTGTCGCAGGCTTGGTGGTAGCACGGGTCGTAGGGCTCGCCGGCCTTGCCGCCCCACTTCTGCGCCTGCTCGGCGGTCATCTCGTTGTCCGTGCCGGTGAACAGGCCGCTGATCGGGATACCTGCCCGGGAGAACGGGGCGTGGTCGGACACTGAGCCCTTCCGTACCGGCTGGGCCTCGACGCCCTTGCTCGACAGGCCCTCCTGGAGCACCTTCCGCAGATCGTCCGAGCCGGTCGGATGGCCCTCGCCCGAGTACACGAAGTAGCCGGGATTCGGCGAGCCGATCATGTCGAAGTTCAGGTACGACTTGATCTTGTCTTTGTCGCCGCTCGGCAGCTTCTGGACGTAGTGCGACGACCCGATCAGGCCGAGTTCCTCGGCACCCCACCAGCCGAAGCGCACGTGTTTGGCCGGTGTGAACTGCTCGTTCGCCACCGCGAGCGCGACTTCGAGCAGGCCGGCCGATCCGGAGCCGTCGTCGTTGATTCCGGGACCTCGGGTAACCGAGTCCAGGTGCGCGCCGGCCATGATCACGTTGTTCTCGTCGCCGCCGGGCCAGTCGGCGATCAGGTTGTAGCCGGTGGCGCCGTTGTACTGGAATTCCTGCACGGCCGTGGTGAAGCCGGCGGCGTCCAGCTTGCCCTTCACGTAATCGAGCGATGCCTTGTGACCCGGACGGCCGTGGGCGCGATTGCCGCCGTTGGCGTCGGCGATCTTCTGCAGTTCGCCGAGATGGGCCTGCACGTTGGCCACCGCGATGTCCGGTGCGGCAACGGTTCTCGGTATCTCGGCGGCGGCCTGCTGGCCGACGAGCAATGCGCCGGCCAGCAGCACGCCGAGGCCGCCGGAGATCAGGGCCCGGTTGTTTCGCACCGGATCAGCCGGCCAGCGTCCAGACCGCGTGCGCGATCACGTCGCTGTTGGCGTCCAGCGCCTTCTCGTTGATGTTGTCCTTGGTGTCACAGGACTGGTGGTAGCACCGGTCGTAGGCCTGACCGGCCTGGCCGCCCCACTTCTGCGCCTGCTCCGAGGTCATCTGCCCCTCGGCGCCGGTGAACAGCCCGCCGACCGGGATGCCCGCCCTGGCGAACGCCGCGTGGTCGGAGCGCCCGCCGAGCTCGGTCAGCTCGGACTGCACGCCCTTGTCGCTCATGCCCTTCTCCAGCAGCTGCTGGATCTCGACCGAGCCGCTGGGTGCGTCGGCGCCCTCATAGACGAAGTAGCCGGCGTTCGGCGAGCCGATCATGTCGAAGTTCAGGTACGACTTGATCTTGTCCTTGTCGCCGCTGGACAGCTTGTCGACGTAGTGCGAGGACCCGATCAGGCCCAGCTCCTCTGCGCCCCACCAGGCGAAGCGCAGGTGGTTGGCCGGCTTGAGCTGCTGCTGGGAGACCGTCAGCGCGACCTCGAGGATGCCGGCGGTGCCGGATCCGTTGTCGTTGATGCCGGGACCGCGGGTGACCGAGTCCAGGTGCGCGCCGGCCATGATCACGTTGTTCTCGTCGCCGCCGGGCCAGTCGGCGATCAGGTTGTAGCCGGTGCCGCCGTTGTACTGGAACTCCTGCACCGCCGTGGTGAAGCCGGCTGCGTCGAGCTTGCCCTTCACGTAGTCGAGGGATGCCTTGAACCCGGGCTTGCCGTGGGCCCGGTTACCACCGTTGGCGTCGCCGATCTTCTGCAGCTCACCGAGATGGGCCTGCACGTTCGCCACCGGGATGTCCGGCGCGGCAACGGTTTTCGGCGATTCGGCCGCGGCCTGCTGGCCGACGAGCAATGCTCCGGTCAGGAGCACCCCGGCGCCAAGGGAGACGAGGGTGCGATTCACTCGCATGGGACGGTCCTCCACGTGTCAGTGATGCTGGTCACTGATGGTGAATTGCCCGATCACCCGCCGGTAGCGACGTTCGTCTGGAATGCGAGTATCCGCATATGCCGATCTATGCCCTTGGTGATCGCGAGCCCGCGATCCACTCCGACGCGTACGTGCACCCGGACGCCACGGTGATCGGGAACGTCACGCTCGCCGCCGGTGCGTCGGTGTGGCCGCAGGCGGTGCTGCGCGGCGACTCCGGCACGGTCGAGGTCGGCGAGCGGACCAGCGTGCAGGACGGCACGGTGATCCACTGCACGTCGTTCCACCCCGCCAAGATCGGCTCCGACTGCGTGATCGGGCACAACGTGCACATCGAGGGCGCGGTGATCGGCGACCGGTGCCTGATCGCCTCCGGGTCGGTGGTGCTCAACGGTGCGGTGATCGAAGATGGCGCGGTGCTGGGCGCGGGCGGTGTCGTGTCGTTCGACGGGCACGTGCCCGCGCGGTCCATGGCGCTCGGCGTTCCGGCGAAGGTGCGCGAGGGTCACGTGGTGCCCGAGGAGATGACCGCCGGCATCGTGCAGGTGTATCTGGACAACATCGCCACCTATCGCGAGGGCCTGCGGCGCCTGGACTAAGGTCGCTCCGTGGCCGCACGACCGCTCAGTGAAATCGTCGAAGCAGGATGGGCTGAGGCGCTCGCCCCCGTCGCCGGCAAGGTTGCCGAGATGGGCGAGTTCCTCCGCGCGGAGATCGCCGCCGGCCGGCAGTATCTTCCCGCCGGGGAACACGTGCTGCGCGCGTTCACCCAGCCGTTCGCCGACGTGCGAGTGTTGATCGTGGGGCAGGACCCGTACCCGACACCGGGGCACGCGATCGGGCACTGCTTCTCGGTGGCGCCGGACGTGCGCCCGCTGCCGAAGAGCCTGATCAACATCTACAAGGAGTACTGCGAGGACCTCGGCCACCCGCCGCCGGCCAACGGCGATCTGTCGCGGTGGGCGGAGAACGGTGTGCTCCTGTTGAACAGGGCGCTCACCGTCGCGCCGCACAAGCCGAACTCCCACCAGGGCAAGGGGTGGGAGGACGTCACCGAGCAGGCGATCAAGGCGCTGGCCGCCCGGGGTGGTCCGCTGGTGGCGATCCTGTGGGGCCGCAACGCGCGCAACCTGCGGCCGATGCTCGGGCAGGTGCCGTGCGTCGAGTCGGCGCACCCGAGCCCGCTGTCGGCGCACAACGGCTTCTTCGGCTCACGCCCGTTCAGCCGCGCGAACGAGCTGCTGACCAAGCAGGGCGGCGAGCCGGTCGACTGGAAGCTGCCGTAGCGCTGAAGACGTCAAGTGCGGCCGTGTCAGAGGGTCACAGTTGGCTCTCTATGTAATCCCTGTGTGGGCGAAGTCGAACCACAAGGCAGCGTGGCAAGAGCTTCGCCGGTATGACCACACTCGAACTGCCCCGGCGAGCCGGCGAACGGCCCCGCACCGGACCCGAAGTGCCACACGTCCAGCTCAGCCAGAACGTCCCACCGGAGATCACCGACGAGCTGAAGTCGTGGATGTCCACCGCACTCGACGGCGCGGTGATCAAGCCGAGCGAGATCTCCGAGCCGGGCTCGCTCGCCTTCTTCGTGAACGGTGCGCCGGGAGCCGTCCTGCTGCCGCCGCGCCTGGACGCCGAATTCGTGCACGTCCACCGGGACGGCAGCCTGCACATGGCGCTGTCCGCAGGGGACCAAGCCTCGCTGATCGACGCCGGTTGGGGAGAACGGCATCCGCTGTACGGGCCGGTCGTCAACGTCGTGATGCTGTACGGCCCGCGCGATCGCGACGAGCTGGAGATCGCGAAGAAGGTCGTGCTCGCGGCACACCGCTACGCCACGACCGGGTGAAAGATCGAGGCCCGGCGGGGGATGTCCCCACCGGGCCTCGGATCAAGCCTCGTCAGACGGCTCAGCCGCGAACGACCTTGCCCGCCTTGATGCAGGAGGTGCACACGTTCATGCGCTTCTTCTGCGAGGGGCCGATCTTCGCGTGCACGGTCTGGATGTTCGGGTTCCACCGGCGGTTGGTACGCACGTGAGAGTGCGAGACCGACTTGCCGAAGCCCGGCCCCTTGCCGCAGACGTCGCAAACGGCAGCCACGTCAGACACTCCTTCAGGTTTGCTCGGAAGTGGTGCGCACGGCCACGATGGGCCACAGCACACGAGCCCGGGCCGGCCGGGCAGCTAGCACAGCGTAGCCGGTGCGCCGCGAGTGCTCCAAACCGGGGCCGTGATATCTCGTTACCCTCGCCCAGACACCAGAGGAGGGTGACCGTGCTGCAGGCCTTGGACGCCGCCGCGATCCGGCAGTGGGCCGCCGGCTGCGTCCAGGTGCTCAACGCCGGCCGGGACGAGATCAACAGGATCAACGTGTACCCGGTCGCCGACGCCGACACCGGGTCCAACCTGCTCGGCACCGTGCGCGCCGGCCTGGAGGAACTGCTGCGCGCGCCGGCCGACGAGCGCACGGGCGCCGGCACGGCCGTCGCCGTGCTCGCCAGGGGCGCGCTGGCCGGCGCCCGGGGCAACTCCGGCGTGATCCTGTCCCAACTGCTGCGCGGGTTCGCCGAGCCGCTGTCCACTGTGGACGCGATCGGCCCGGCTGAGCTGGCCGGCGCGTTGGACCGGGCTGCCGAGCTGGCGTCGTGCGCGGTGAGCGACCCCGTGCCCGGCACGATGCTGTCGGTGGCCGGCGCGGCGGCGCGAGCCGGTCGGGACACCGGCGCGGACGACCTGGACAGGGTGGTGACCGCCGCGGTCGCCGCCGCGGAGAAGGCGCTCGCGGAGACGCCGAACCAGCTGGCCGTGCTGGCCGAGGCCGGCGTGGTGGACGCCGGCGGGCTCGGCGTCGTGCTGATCCTGCGCGCGCTGGCGACCGTCGTGGCCGAGGGCCGGGTGACTCCGGACGCGGTGAGCATCGTGCCGCCCGCGCCGAGCGACGAGCACACCTCGATCACCGTGCGCGAGGCCGGCTCCGAGGCGTACGGCTACGAGGTGATGTACCTGCTGGACGTCACTGATCAGTCCAAAGTGGACACTCTGAGGGAAGAGCTGTCCGGGTTGGGCGACTGCGTGTCGGTCGCCGGGGACGGGCGCGGCCTGTGGACCGTGCATGTGCATTGCAACGACATCGGCACCGCGATCGAGTTCGGCGTGGAGGCCGGCCGTCCGCACCAGATCAGGGTGGCCCGGTTCGCCGACGGTCCGCAGGAGCAGCCGAGCCGGTTCCTGTCCGACCGCGCGGTCGTGGTGGCGGTGCGCGGCGGGGGACTGGCCGAGCTGTTCGCCGCCGAGGGCGCCTCGGTGTTCACCGCCGCCGACGACGAGCCGGACGCGTACCGGCTGCTGGACGTGATCACCGAGACCGGCGCGGCCCAGGTGACCGTGCTGCCGGGCGATGTCGGTCTCACCGCGGTGGCCGACGAGGCGGCGATCAGGGCGGTGGCCGGCGGGCAGGACGTGCTCGTGGTGCCGTGTTCGTCGCCGGTGCAGGCGCTCGCCGCGCTCGCCGTGCACGATCCGCGGCGGCGCGCCGGGGACGACGTGGTGTCGATGGCGGAGGCGGCGGCCGCCACCCGTCGCGGTGAGGTCATGATCGCCAAGGGTGAGGCGATCACCTGGGTCGGCGCCTGCAAAGCTGGTGACGTGCTCGGGTTCGCCGACGGCGAGGTGGTGATCATCGAGCCGGGCCCGGCCGGTGAGTCGCAGACCGTCGGCACCGCGCGTGGCGTGCTGCGGCTGATGCTGGCCTCCGGTGGTGAGCTGGTGACGGCGGTGATGGGCGTGAGCGCTCCGGCGGGCCTCGCGTCCGAGTTGGAGGAGTTCGTGCGGCACGAGCACCCGGAGGCGGACCTGGTGTGCTACGACGGCGGTGAACTCGACGCGGTGATCATGTTCGGAGTGGAATGACATGGTGTCCTTCGAGGACAAGCTGGACGGCCTGCTCGGCACGAAGTCGGCGAAGGCACTCGCCGCCGCGCTGGACATCCACACGGTCGGCGGCCTGCTGCGGCACTACCCGCGCCGGTACGTCAAGCGCGGTGATCTGACCAGGATCGCCGGCCTCGACGTCGGCGAGCACGTCACCGTCATGGCCAGGGTGGTGAACAAGCGCGAACGCAGGATGCAGCAGCGCGCCGGCAAGATGACCGAGGTGACCGTCACCGACGGCGAGCGTCAGCTACAACTGGTGTTCTTCCGGAGGGTGACGGGGCTGGACAAGCTCCGCATCGGCGAGGTCGGGCTGTTCGCCGGCAAGGTGACGCGGTTCAACCGCACGCTGCAGCTCGCCCACCCGGACTTCAAGGTGCTGGAGAGCGAGGACGGGGTCGACGCCTCCGAGACGTTCCTGCGCACGCTCATCCCGGTGTACCCGGCGACCGAGAAGCTGCCGTCCTGGCGCATCGCCAACTGTGTCGAGCAGGTGCTGGCCGTCTGGGACGGCACGGAGGATCCGCTGCCCGCCGAATGGCTCGACCGGCACAAGATGCTCGACCTGACGACCGCGCTGCGCGATCTGCACATGGGGTACGACTGGGCGGCGATCGAGCGTGCGCGCAAGCGGCTGAAGTGGGACGAGGCGTTGGCCGTGCAGCTCGCGCTGGCGCAGCGGCGGTTCGCGGCGGGGGCTCGGCCCGCGCCCGCCTGCCCGCGCACGGACGGCGCGATCCTGGACGCGTTCGACGCGCGGCTGCCGTTCGAGCTGACCGAGGGGCAGCGCGAGGTCGGTGAGGTGGTCGCGGCCGATCTGTCCGGCGAGCACCCGATGAACCGGCTGCTGCAGGGTGAGGTCGGCAGTGGAAAGACGATCGTCGCGCTGCGGGCGATGTTGCAGGTGGTGGACTCCGGGCGGCAGGCGGCCCTGCTCGCGCCGACCGAGGTGCTCGCGGCACAGCACGCCCGCTCGGTGCGCCAGATGCTCGGCGATCTCGCCATGGCCGGCGAGTTGGGCGGCGCGGAGAAGGCCACGCGGCTGGCCCTGCTGACCGGTTCTTTGCCTGCCGCGCAACGGAAGCAGGCGTTGCTGGACGCGGCGAGCGGGTCGGCCGGCATCGTGGTCGGCACGCACGCGCTGATCCAGGACACGGTCCAGTTCGCCGACCTCGGGTTCGTCGTGGTGGACGAGCAGCACCGGTTCGGTGTCGAGCAGCGGGACGCCCTGCGCACGCGGGCGGGCGAGGACACCAGCCCGCACGTGCTGGTGATGACCGCGACGCCGATTCCGCGCACGGTGGCCATGACCGTCTACGGCGATCTGGAGGTCTCGTCGCTGCGCGAGCTGCCCCGCGGCCGCTCGCCGATCGGCACCAACGTCGTGCCGGCGGCGGAGAAGCCGTCATGGCTGGATCGGGCGTGGCAGCGCATTCACGAGGAGGTGGCCAAGGGTCACCAGGCCTACGTGGTGTGCCCGAGGATCGGTGACGCGCCGTCCGCCGGCGAGGACGTCGACGCCGAAGAGTCCACTGTGGACAGTGAAGAGGAACGGCGTGCGCCGCTGGCGGTCAACGAGGTGGGCCCGATGCTCGCCGAGGGCCCGCTGGCCGGGTTGCGGCTCGGCGTGCTGCACGGCCGGCTGCCCGCCGACGAGAAGGACTCGATCATGCGCGCGTTCGCCGCCGGCGAGTTGGACGTGCTCGTGGCCACCACGGTGATCGAGGTGGGCGTGGACGTGCCGAACGCGACGGTCATGGTGATCATGGACGCGGACCGGTTCGGCGTGAGTCAGCTGCACCAGCTGCGCGGCCGGGTGGGCCGGGGGAGCGCGCCCGGTTTGTGCCTGCTGATCACCGACGTGCCGGACGGCACCTCGACGCGCGAGCGGCTGGACGCCGTCGCGTCCACTGTGGACGGTTTCGAACTGTCCCGGGTGGACCTGGAGATGCGTCGCGAGGGCGACATCCTGGGTGCGTCGCAGTCCGGCAAGAACTCCGGGCTGCGGATGCTCTCGCTGCTGCGCGACGAGGAGACGATCACCGCCGCGCGGCACGAGGCCGCCGCGCTGATCGCCGACGACCCCGAGCTGCGCCGATCTCCAGGACTCGCCGCGATGGTGTCCGACCTGGTGGACACCGACCGCGCCGAGTACCTGGAGAAAGCCTGAGCTAGCGGGACCCTGAGTTAGCGGGACTGCGCGGGCTGCTTCTGCTGCCCGGCGGAGTTTTTCTTGTCGTCCTGCTGGTTGTTGGCCTGCTGCGACTTGGCGTCGCCGGAGTTGTCCTGCAGGCCGCTGGTTGCCGCCGCGAAGTGCTTGCGTGCCTCGTCCATCGCCGCGAAGGTCGCCGACAGCTGCTCGGAGACCCGACGCTCGTGGTCCGAGGCGGCCTTCTCGCGCTCGTCCGCGAAGGCAAGACGCCGCTCGGTCTCCTCGGAGACCTTCTTCTCCTTGGCCTGCAGGTCGGCCTGGCGCCGGGACAGCTCCTTGTCCACCGCCTGCTGCTTGGCCGCGATCTCGTCCTCGATGGACGCGGCCCGCCGCTCGGCGTCGGACACGAGCTTGGCCGCCTGGTCCTGAACGGCCTTCTCCCGCTCGGCGACGAGCTTGTCGGACTTGGCGCGCTGCTCGGCGAGCTGACGCTCGACGTTCTGCTGCTTGGCGACGATCGATTCCTCGATGCCGGCCGCGTGCTGCTGCGCCTCGGCGACCAGCTTGTTCGCCTGCGTCTCCGCCGCCTTCTCCCGGTCGGCGACCAGCTTCTCCATCTTCTCGCGGCGGTCGGCCAGCGCGGCGTCGCTCTCCGACGCCCTGCGCTCGGCGTCCAGGATGAGCTGGGTGCTGCGCTCCTGCGCGGCCGCCTCCTGCTCGCCGATCCGGCGCCGGACCTCGTCCTCCTGTGCGGCGAGCGAGTTCTCCAGCTCGCGCTCCAGCGCGGCGCGCTGCTCGGCGGCCTCGGAGTCCATCGCATCACGCCGCTGAGTCGCCTCGGCGAACAGTGCGGCGATCCGGTCCTCGTTGGCCCTGGCGTTGCGCTCGTTCTCCGCGTGCGCGTCGGACAGGAGCTTCTCGTGCTCGGCGACCAGCGAGGCCTTGCGCTGTTCGTGCTGCTTGTTCAGCTCGTCGTGGTGAGCGCGGTAGGCCGTCTCCAGCTCCTCGCGGCGCTTCTCCGCCTTGGCGACGATGTCGTCGGCCTGCTTGCGCTGCTTCGCGGCCTGCGCTTCGGCCTGCTGCTGGATCTTCCCGGCGGCGGCTTCCGCGGCACGCCTGGTCTCGGCGGCGCGGGCGTCTGCCTCGGTCCTGGTGTTGGTGGCCGCGCGGTCGGCGTCGGAACGCGTCTGCTTGGCGTACTCCTCGGCCTCCGACTTGGTGTTGTGCGCGTACTCGTCGGCCTGGCGCTTGAACTCGGCGATCTCCTCCTCGGCGAGCTGCATCATCAAGCGCACGCGCTCGGTCATGCTCTCGGTGCTCGCCGGGTTCGCGCTGAGTCGATTCAGCCGCGCCTTGGTCTCCAGGAGTTGCTGCTGCACGCTGCCGAGCGTCTTGGACAGCTCGCCAACCTGCGCCTGCGCCTCCTGGCGGGACTTGGTCGCGTTCTTGAGGTCATACGTCAGCCTGGTGACACGCTCGTTGACCTGCCGCTGGTTGTACCCGCGCAGGACCGTGTCGAAATGAGGCAGCTTGGGGGACGACTCGGTGTCGTCGTTCGCGGACATGCGGCTACTTTAGTGGTCGCCCCGGCGGGTGATACCGCCGCTACGGTGAAGCTTTGTAAAAGACACGTTGGGCCCGGTCAGAGGCCCGGGCCCAACGTGATCATCAGTGGTCAGCGCGGTGCGCCGGGCGGGCCGACGATCGGCTGCGGCCGACCGACGGGAAGACGCACCGTCGCGTCGGTGACCCGGGGTGCCGGCCGGCCCACCTGATGGGTGACATCGTTCGGGACGCCGAGTGCGCGGCGGGGCGGCATCTTCGACGGCCACCAGTTCGCCTTGCCCAGCAGCGTCATCACCGAGGGCAGCACCAGCGCCCTGATGATCAGCGCGTCCAGCAGGATGGCGACGGACAGGCCGATGCCCATCTGCTTCATCTCCATCATGCTGGCGGCGGCGAACGCGGCGAACACGCAGACCATCACGAGTGCCGCGCTGGTCACCACGCCGGCCGAGCGGGTGATGCCGTCCCGCACGGCGTCCTTTGTGGACAGTCCCCGCAGCGCGGCTTCGCGGATCCGGCTCACCACGAACACGTGGTAGTCCATCGAGAGGCCGAACAGCACCACGAACAGGAACAGCGGCATCCAGGCGACGATCGCGCCGTTGGAGGTGAAGTCGAGCAGCCCCTCCGCCCAGGTGTTCTGGAATACGAGTGCCAGCACGCCGAACGCGCTCGCCACGGACAGCATGTTCAGGATCAGGGCGGTCAGCGCGACCACGAGCGAGCGGAATGTCGCGGCCATGATCAGGAACGTCAGCAGTAGGACGAAGCCCATCACCCAGGGCAGCTTCTCCGCCTGGTGGTCGGCGTAGTCGACGGCTCGGGCCACATCGCCGCCGACCGCGAACTCCGCACCGGCCACGACGCCGACCGTGCTCGGCAACAACGAGCCGCGCAGCAAGCTCAACGACTCGGTCGCCTTCGGATCGTCCGCCGCGAACGGGATGGGCACCGCGAGCGTGGTGACCCGCCCGTCGGGTGACACCTCGATCTTGGCCGGCCCGCCGTGCGAGAACAGCGGGCTGTCCTGTGTGGACAGTGCTAGCCGGTCGAGCGCGGCACGGACGTCAGCCGAGCGTGCAGGGTCGGCCGCCACCGCGATCTCGTGGAAGTGTCCCTTGGTGGGGAAGGACTCGGTGAGATGGTGGTAGGCGCTCACCGCGGCGACGTCCTTGGGCAGGTCGTCGATGTTGGAGTTGCGCAGCTTCATGTCCAGTGCGGGCCAGGCCAGCGCGAGCATCGCGGCGACACCGAGAAGCAGCGTGAGCCAGGGGCGGCGCAATGCCGGCCGCAGGAGGGCGGGCCACAACCGAGGTGCACGGTCAGGCCGGCTGGACAGCCGCCACAACAAGGGAACCTTCGGCCGGTCCACCCGAGGGCCAAGCTTGGCCAGCAGTGCGGGGAGGACGGTCAGCGAGCCGAGCATGGCGACGCCGACGACGATCACCGAGCCGGTGGCCAGCGAGTTGAACACGGCGTCGCCGGCGAGGTACAGCCCCGCCATGGAGACGATCACGGCGAACCCGGACACCACCACGGCGTGACCCGATGTGGCGGCCGCGATTTCGACGGCGCTGACATGGCTGATGTCCTTGGCGCGCTCTTCGCGCTCGCGTTTGAGGTAGAAGAGCGAGTAGTCGACCCCGACCGCCATCCCCATCAGCATGATCACGCTGCTCGCCGAGTCCACGGCCGGGAAGACGTGTGAGGCGAGTGCCGCGAGGCCGATCGAGGCGCCCACGGCGGACAGCGCGAGCAGCAACGGAACGCCGGCTGCGATCAGCGCGCCGAACGCGATCAGCAGGATGATCAGGGTGATCGGCATGCTGATCAGCTCGGCGCTGGCGATGTCCTTGCCGACCTGGTCGTTGATGCCGACGCCGATCGACGCGCTGCCAGTCTGTTCGATCAGCAGATCGGGGTGTTTCCCTTGTGCGGCAGAGGTTTCGTCGAGCACCTTCTCGACTCGTTCGGTGGCGGTCTTCGGATCGCCGCTCAACTTCACGCCGACCAGGAGAGCCTTGCCGTCCGGTGACTGGACCGCCGGATCGACCGTGGACACCTCGGACAGCCGCCGCAGCCGCTCGGTCACGTCGGCCGCCGCCGCGTCGGCCTTGCCCCGGTCGAGTTGGCCGGTGCGTGCGGTGATCAGGATGTTCTCTTCGGCGGGTTGGTCGAATTTCCCCTCGTCCACGATCTCGGCGGCCCTACCGGATTCGCCGACCCCCATGTCCACGATGTCGGCCTTCTGACTGCCGACCACCAGCCCGCTCGTCGACGCCACCGCGACGAACACGATCCATAAGCAGATCGCCCGCCACGGATTGGTCGCGCTCCACCGTGCGATTCGCACAGTGGTTGGTTGCCTTTTCACGCCTGCTCCTTCGCGCATTCGGGTACGCGGAAGCCGGAGCACGGGTGAAAGTCGTTGTCCCACAAGAGTTCCCCGGGCAAGTCCCGTGCTCTTCCGCTGCCGGGAATCGTCCTCGCACGGCAGCACGGGCACACGGGTGCTCGGACCAGGACCAGAGTGGTGTTAAGCCCACCGGTCCACAGTGGACAAAGCCCGCCGGGGTCAGAAGGGCGGTGGGTCTGGGTCGGCGATTGGTTGGGCTCGGACGGTGGTTTTGTGTCCGAGTGGGCTGCGGGTGATCACGGTGTCGGGGTGGGGTTGTTCGACGTGCCAGCCGGGTTTCTCTTTGCAGAGGTTGTGGCGTTCGCAGCGTGGGTTGAGGTTGCACAGGCAGGTGCGGCCGTGGTCGGCGTGGCGGAGGGTGTGATCGATGTGGCAGCGTGTGGCTGGGCGGTCGCATCCGGGGTGGGTGCATCTGCGGAATCGCAATCGGATGTTTTCGGCCATCGTGGCGGGTGGATAGCGTTTCCTGCCGACGTCGGTGATCATCCCGGTTGGTGGGTCGTAGAGTATTCGTCGCCAGGTGGATTTCTGGTCGGCCGCGAGTTGCCGCACGACTTGTGCGGGGAGTGTGTCGACGCCGAAGAGTTCACCCGGCTTGTCGTGCACACCCAGCAGCGTGGTGTGTGGCACGGTGACCCACACAATCGTTTTGATGTGGGACTGGTTCTCCCCGCAGAAGTGCTCGACGGCGACATCGAACCGCAGATTGTCCAGGCTGCGGGTGTCGCCTTGTTGCTTCAACCGTCGGGCGTGTTGGTCGATCCGCAGGTAGGCGGGGTAGAGCTGTTCGACCGGCCCTCGTATACCGAGGAAGGCTTCGCCGTCGTCGTCCTGCTTGAAGGTGACACACCGGTCCTTGCGGCGCGCCAGGCGGCGTTGTTCGGCGCCGTCGGGGTCGACCTTGTTCACCCAGTAGCGCACCTTGCGCTGAAACGGGGTGTAGTAGTCCGGCGGATCCGCCAACACAGCGGCTTCCACCCGGGCGGCGTGCTCGTCGGACAACGGGCGGGTGACCTCATACATCGCCCGGGCCTTCGCCCAATCGATCACACCCCGTCCGAGCGCGGACAGGGTCGCCGGGAGCCGGGTCACCAACGCCTCGGCCATCGTCACCTGATGCGAAGCGTGCCCGGGTGACCGCTTCAACGCCTGCCCGATCTCCTCGGACACATTCTCAACCCCACCCCGCAACTGGTTGTACCGAGCCAATAGTCGAACCTCGTCAGCGCACAACGCGGCTTTGTCGCGCTGAACATTTTCCAACTCCGCTACCGTGCTCGCCTCATCCGGCGTAAACGGCCCATCGGAGAAATCAAACTCAGGCTCACCAAATACTCGAGGCGCGGCCTCCAAGACCGCGTCCCAAGACATTTCCTCACCTATTATCAACACACCACAATTCTACCGGACCATCCACGAAAATGGCGTCCCCCATTCCGGTGGCAAGCTGGTCGCCCTGACACCTCCACGGAGAACAACCACAAGAGGGCGACCAGCGCGGCAGCTAAACGACAGAAAGCGCACTAAAAGAACGAAGAACGGCCACTAAGCCGATCCCCACACCCCACCCCGACACCGCAACTGATGACCAACCGGGCTGTACGCCCGATCCCCATCATTGCCACACCTCTCACCAGGAAACGACCCCTCAGGCGCCGACGCCGCCGGAAACCCGCCCGCCGGCTCGAGAATCCAGTTCTGCCCGCCACCCGGCACTCGCTGACACCGTTGCTGCTTGCCCGCGACGGTGCGCAGCCGCCCGATGTCGACCCGACTGCACTCGCCAGCGCTCACTGCGGTGAAGACGCTCGGAGGGCTGACCGTCCCGGTCCCGCTCTCCGCCGCCGGCTGCGTCGTGGTCGCCGAGTTGGCAGCCGTTCCCCGACCGTCCACAGAGGCCCCCCGAGTAGCGAAGTAAACCGCCGCCCCAGCCCCACCCAGCACAAGCAGCGCCACAAGCAAAACGGCAGCCCGCCGCCGTCCCTTCCGCGGCCTGTCCCACGTGGACTCGCCGTCACCAGAACGCGGCGACGTGTTGCCCTTGGTCTCGTGCCGCGGCACCACCCACCGCGTCAGTTCCTGCGAACCAGCGGGCGGCCGCACCACAGTCAACGCGTCAGCAGGCCCGACAGTCGGCCCCTCCACCGCCCACCCCTCGGGCAGGTTGGCCAACAGATCGCCCGCATGCACCGACGCGATCGCCTCACCGCCACGCACCGACGGCGGCGCCGCGGCCAGCAGTGCCTCCCGTGCCTGCACACAGTCGACGTACCGGCGCGCCGGATCCGGATCAGCCAACCGCCGCAGCACAGCGGCCAGATGCGCCGGCACGTCGTCCGCCACCGGCAACCCGTGTGTCCAGTCGCTCGGAATGTCGGCGGACGAGTTGGACATGTGCACCAGCCGCCGCCCGGCCAACAACTCCGCCGCCAGCACCCCGACGGCGAACAGATCAGTGGCCGGAGTAGGCGAGTGCCCGTCCAGGTACTCCGGCGCCAGATACCCCGGCGTGCCGATCGCCGCGCCGATCCCGGTCAGCGACACCGTGCGCCACGTCGCGATGCCGAAGTCACCGACCAGCAGATGCGGCCGTGCCGCCCCCGCGTCACGCAGCAAGAGATTCGCCGGCTTGAGATCCCGGTGGATCACCCCAGTGGCGTGCAGCGGGGCGAGCGCGTCCAAGAGCTGATCCACGATCTCGGCCACCCACTGCCACGGCAACTTCCCGTGCCGCGACATGAGCTGGCGCAGCGATCCGCCGCGAGCCAGCTCGGTGACCAGGATGGCCTTGTCGTCGATCAGGCGGAACGCCAGCGTGCGCACCAGGTGCGGATGCTCCACCCTGATCCGCGACTCGATCACGAATCGCAGCAGCCCCAGCTCGTCGCTGCCGGCGAACTCCTTGAGCGCGACCCAGCGGTGGTCCTCGGTGTCCCACGCGAGGTGCACCTTGCCGAACGCGCCACTGCCCAACGGCGTGACTCTTGTCCAGCGGTCGGCATCACTCACGGGCGCACAGCGTAGAAGCGACTCGGCGAGGCGCGATCTCCGCCCCACTGGCAGGATGTTGCAACCGTCCGGGGCGCAACGGCGTCGGACAGGTGCCTGGGGTTACAAGCACGTACGGAGGTACGGGTAGTGATGCAGCGCCAACCGCGCGCGGGTGCGCGAGCCGCGATCGTGCTCGCCGTGATCGGCCTGGCCGCCGCGGGCTGCGGCGGGGACGACGCGCCGAAGGCCGACGGGCAGGAGAGCTCGCGTCCGCCGTCCAGCACGACCACCAGTCCGTCGAAGTCGACCACGCGTGCCGCCGAGGGCAAGCAGGTCCGCAACGGCGAGGTCACCAAGGTCGACAAGATGGACGGCGTGCAGTTGAAGAGCCCGCAGGACGGGAAGCTGCGCAACTTCGGCATCGACGCCGCCGTGCTCGAGTTCGGCACCGCGGACGCCGTCGAGTCCGGCTCGTCGTCGAGCACCCGGTACGTGCCGGAACCGGGCGGATCGCTGCTGGCCTTCAAGATCAAGGCGCGCAAGGCGGGCAAGGACGACATCAGCGGCAAGGTCACTGCGTCGGTCGCGGTGGACGGCATCCAGCGCAGCCTGCCGGGCTTCGACTCCGCGCTGTCGAGCTACACCTCGACCGACAGTGCCACGCTCTCCTACATCGTGGGAGTCCCGCAGGACCGTCGCAGCGTCGAGCTGGAGTTGAAGTACGTCGGGCTCGCGCAGAAGTTCGACCTGCTCGAAGGTGTCCGCAAGGGCGACCAGCCGACCGTGCTGTACCGCTCGGAGTCCGGCCCCACGATCAAGGTGGAGTCGCTGACGCCGTCCCAGGTGACGGTCGCCCCGAACTCCAAGATGAGTGCCGGGCCGGGCGCGCTGGTGTTCGGCGAGCCGTCGGCCGAGCTGAGCTACTTCGCGCCGACCACCGGCAACGTGCCGGCCGACAAGGAGAAGGCGTGGCTGGTGCTGCGGTTCAAGCCGGCCGAGGGGGCGTACTGGGCGAAGTCGTGCGTCGTCCCGCCGAGCGCGTTCAGCGCGACCGACGAGACCGGCGCGCAGTACCCGGCGCACGTGTCGTACTCGAAGGCGGAGCGCTACAGCGAGCACGTGATCGTGTTCGAGGTGCCGGCGACGGTGAAGAAGCCCGTCGTGTCGGCCGCCCCGAGGACGGTCGGCTGCAGCTACTACAGCGGCAACGAGGAGCAGTGGGCGGTGACCGGTCCGCCGGCAAGGATCGAGGTACCCCTGCCGGAGCGGTGACACAAACAGGGGTCGCCTGATCGATCACGATGGCGCCCGTCACCTGAAACGGTCCTCCCGAGTAGCGAGACCGACCCGGTAACGTGCCCTCCGTCGCCGAACTTACCGGGAGGTAGGCCCGCATGTTCCGCAAGGTGCTCGTCGCCAATCGAGGCGAGATCGCGATCCGCGCCTTTCGCGCCGGCTACGAGCTGGGCGCCGGGACCGTCGCGGTGTTCCCGCACGAGGACCGCAACTCGCTGCACCGGATGAAGGCCGACGAGGCGTACGAGATCGGTGAGCCGGGCCATCCGGTTCGCGCCTACCTGTCCGTCGACGAGATCATCAAGGCGGCCAAGCGGGGCAAGGCGGACGCGGTCTACCCGGGTTACGGCTTCCTGTCCGAGAACCCGGACCTGGCCAAGGCGTGCGAGGACGCGGGCATCACGTTCGTCGGCCCGAGCACCGAGATCCTGGAGCTGACCGGCAACAAGGCGCGCGCGGTCGCGGCCGCGCGCGAGGCCGGCGTCCCCGTGCTCAAGTCGTCGGCACCATCGTCCGATGTGGACGAACTGGTGGCCGCCGCCGAGGAGATCGGGTTCCCGATCTTCGCCAAGGCCGTCGCCGGCGGCGGTGGCCGCGGTATGCGCCGGGTGGAGACGGCGGGCGCGTTGCGCGAGTCGCTGGAAGCCGCCATGCGCGAGGCGGAATCCGCCTTCGGTGACCCGACGATGTTCCTCGAGCAGGCGGTGGTCGAGCCGCGGCACATCGAGGTGCAGATCCTCGCCGACGGCGAGGGCAACGTGATCCACCTCTTCGAGCGCGACTGCTCGATGCAGCGCCGCCACCAGAAGGTCATCGAGATCGCGCCGGCGCCGAACCTGCCGGAGGAGACCCGCGAGCGGATCTGTGCCGACGCGGTGAAGTTCGCCAGGCAGATCAACTACCGCAACGCCGGCACCGTGGAGTTCCTGCTCGACAAGCGCGGCCAGCACGTGTTCATCGAGATGAACCCGCGCATCCAGGTCGAGCACACGGTCACCGAGGAGGTCACCGACGTCGACCTGGTGCAGTCGCAGCTGCGTATCGCGGCGGGGGAGACGCTGGCGGACCTCGGTCTGCGGCAGGAGGACATGCGCCTGCGCGGTGCCGCGCTGCAGTGCCGGATCACCACCGAGGATCCGGCCAACGGATTCCGCCCGGACACCGGGATGATCAGCGCGTACCGCTCGCCGGGCGGCGCGGGCGTGCGGCTGGACGGTGGCACCTCGCACGCCGGTACGGAGATCAGCGCGCATTTCGACTCGATGCTGGTGAAGCTGTCCTGCCGGGGTCGCACGTTCCAGGCTGCCGTGGCGCGGGCGCGCCGGGCGGTCGCGGAGTTCCGCATCCGGGGCGTGGCCACGAACATCCCGTTCCTGCAGGCCGTGCTGGACGACCCGGACTTCATCGCCGGCAACATCACCACGTCGTTCATCGAGCAGCGGCCGCACCTGTTGACCGCTCGCCACTCGGCCGACCGCGGCACCCGGCTGCTGACCTACCTGGCCGACGTGACGGTCAACAAGCCGAACGGCGACCGGCCGAAAACCCTTGCGCCGGAAGAGAAACTCCCGCCGGTGGACCTCACGGTCGATCCGCCGGACGGCTCCAAGCAGAAGCTGGTCGAGCTGGGGCCGGAGGGCTTCGCGCGGTGGCTGCGCGAGCAGAAGGCGGTCGGCGTCACCGACACCACGTTCCGCGACGCGCACCAGTCGCTGCTGGCCACCCGGGTGCGCACCAAGGACATGCTGGCCGTCGCGCCGCACGTGGCGCGGCTGACCCCGGAGCTGCTGTCGCTGGAGTGCTGGGGCGGCGCGACCTACGACGTGGCGCTGCGCTTCCTGGCCGAGAACCCGTGGGAGCGGCTGGAAAGGCTGCGCGAGGCGGTGCCGAACATCTGCCTGCAGATGCTGCTTCGCGGGCGCAACACGGTGGGGTACACGCCGTACCCGACCGAGGTGACACAGTCCTTTGTGGACGAAGCAACCAAGACCGGCATCGACATCTTCCGGATCTTCGACGCGCTCAACGACGTCGAGCAGATGCGCCCGGCGATCCAGGCGGTCCGGGAGACCGGCACGGCGGTCGCCGAGGTGGCACTGTGCTACACGGCCGACCTCGCCGACCCCGGCGAGCGACTGTACACATTGGACTACTACCTGAAACTCGCCGAGCAGATCGTGGGCGCCGGCGCGCACGTGCTGGCGATCAAGGACATGGCCGGGCTGCTCCGCCCGCCGGCCGCGGCACGGCTGGTTTCCGCGCTGCGCAAGGAATTCGACCTTCCCGTGCACCTGCACACGCACGACACGGCCGGCGGTCAGCTGGCCACCTACCTGGCCGCGATCCAGTCCGGTGTGGACGCCGTGGACGGTGCGACCGCGTCGCTGGCCGGCACCACGTCGCAGCCGCCGCTGTCGGCGATCGTGGCGGCGACCGACCACGGCGAGCGGGAGACCGGGCTGTCGCTGCAGGCGGTGTCGGACTTCGAGCCGTACTGGGAGCTGGTGCGCAAGGTGTACAAGCCGTTCGAGGCGGGCCTGCCGTCGCCGACCGGCCGCGTGTACCACCACGAGATCCCCGGCGGGCAGTTGTCGAACCTGCGCACCCAGGCGATCGCGCTCGGGCTCGGCGACCGGTTCGAGGAGATCGAGTCGATGTACGCCGCGGCCGACCGGATGCTCGGGCGGCTGGTGAAGGTCACGCCGTCCTCGAAGGTGGTCGGTGACCTGGCGCTGCACCTCGTGGGCGCCGGTGTGGACCCGAAGGAGTTCGAGGAGAACCCGCGCCGGTTCGACATCCCGGACTCGGTGATCGGCTTCCTGCACGGCGAGCTGGGCGATCCGGCGGGCGGATGGCCGGAACCCTTCCGTACCAAGGCTTTGGAGGGGCGCAAGGCGCACAAGGGGGTCACCGAGCTGACCGCCGAGGAGCGCGAGGGGCTGGAGTCCGACCGGCGCGGCACGCTGAACCGGCTGCTGTTTCCCGGGCCCACCAAGGAGTTCGTGGCGCACCGGGAGCAGTTCGGCGACACCAGCGTGCTGCCGACCAAGGACTTCTTCTACGGCATCGAGCCGCGCAAGGAGTACCCGGTCGACCTGGAGCCCGGCGTGCGCCTGCTGTTCGAGCTGGAGGCGATCGGCGACGCCGACGAGCGCGGCATCCGCACGGTGATGGCCACGCTGAACGGCCAGCTGCGCCCGATCCAGGTGCGCGACCGCTCGGTCGCGTCCGACCTTCCGGTGGCGGAGAAGGCCGATCGGACCAACGCCGGTCACGTGGCCGCGCCGTTCGCCGGCGTGGTGACGCTGCAGGTGGGCGAGGGCGACGCGGTGGAGGCCGGCGCGACGGTCGCGACCATCGAGGCGATGAAGATGGAGGCCGCGATCACCGCGCCCAAGGCGGGTCGGGTGTCGCGCGTGGCGATCGGTGCCGTGCAGCAGGTCGAGGGCGGAGATCTCCTCGTCGTCCTGGAGTGACGGGCCTGGGACCGATAGGGTCAGCCGAGTGCTGCCGATCGAGACCGCCCGGCTGACGCTTCGCGCGTTCGTCGAGGAGGACCTCAAGCCACTGTTCGACATCCAATGCCGCCCGGACGTCACCCGGTACCTGATGTGGGAGCCGCGGTCGCTGGACGAGGTGCGCGAGTCGCTTGCCGAGAAGATCACCAACCGGGCGCCGTCGCGGGACGGTGACGTGCTGAGCATCGCGGTGGTGCTCCGGGAGACCGGCGAGCTGCTCGGCGACCTCACGCTGTTCTACCGGTCGCAGGAGAGCGCACAGGTCGAGATCGGCTTCGTGTTCCACCCGAGGTTCCAGGGCAAGGGGTACGCGACCGAGGCGTCGCGCGAACTGGTGCGCCTGGCGTTCGAGGAGTTCGGCGCGCATCGGGCGTTCGGCCGGGCGGACGCGCGCAACACCGCGTCGTGCCGGCTGATGGAGCGGCTCGGCTTGCGGCGCGAGGCGCACCTGCGCGAGAACGAGTACCTCAAGGGTGAGTGGACCGACGAGGTGGTCTACGCGATGCTCGCGTCGGAGTGGGTGGGCCGCACTACCGGGCAGTGACCTCCCGGTCGCCGAATCGTTATCTTCCGGCCACGAACGAATCCATTCCATGGGATTCACATTCATGTTTTCGCATGCCCGGATAACGCGTGCGGCTGTTCGGCTCGAATAGCCGCACACGCGGGTTTCGCCCGTTTACGCATCGACTTGCCGGATATCGACCGGTCGTGTCTGAACTGGGCGTTTTGCCTGCGTGTGCGAGCGCGAACCGGTGATAACGGCGCGTACTCACGTCGGCTCGGCGCGTGATGGACGCTTCTCGTGAAGCGGGAGCTTCACTACTTTTGTCGGTACCGATCGCGCGCATACGGTATTTGTCTGAGTACGACACCGCCGCCGGGGCTATGGCGGCTGGTGCCCCCTGCACCGAAAGGAAATACCGTGAAGCGAAAGGTTCTCGTGGCCGCCCTCTCGGCTGCCGCGGTCGCCGGTGGCGTCCTCTCCGTCGCCATTCCGGCATCCGCGGACCCCGCCGAGGCCGCGGCGCCCGCGAAGGGTGCTCGCTTGATCGTCGGCTACAAGGCGGCGACCCCCAAGTCGGCCGACGACAACGTCGCGTCCGCCGACGTGTCCACCCGCAGCACCGACACCGGCGCCAAGTTCTCGCGCCGCACCGGGACCGGCGCGGTCGTGGTGGACCTCGGCACCTCGGACCCGGCCAAGGTCGACGCCAGCATCAAGCGCTTCCAGGCCGACCCGGACGTGGAGTACGTCGAGGTCGACCGCCGGGTGCACCGGCAGGCCCTGGCGCCGGCGCAGAAGCCGGGCGAGAAGCCCAACGACACCGAGTACGGCCGGCAGTGGGACCTGTACGAGGAGAAGGCCGGCATGAACGTGCCGGGCGCGTGGGCCTCCACGACCGGCAAGGACGTCGTCGTCGCGGTGATCGACACCGGCTACGTGAAGCACTCCGAGCTGGAGTCCAAGATCGTCCCCGGCTACGACTTCATCTCCGACAAGGAGGTCGGCGTCGACGGTGACGGCCGCGACGCCGACCCGAGCGACCCCGGCGACTGGTACGCCGACGGCGAGTGCGGCGAGGAGAAGGGCGGCGACTCGTCCTGGCACGGCACGCACGTCGCGGGCACCATCGCGGCGGCGACCAACAACAAGGCGGGCATCGCGGGTATCGCCTACGACGCGAAGATCCAGCCGATCCGCGTGCTGGGCAAGTGCGGCGGCTCCGGTGCGGACATCGCCGACGCGATCACCTGGGCCTCCGGCGGCAAGGTGGGCAACGTGCCGGCCAACAAGACGCCGGCCAAGGTGATCAACCTGAGCCTCGGCGGCGCGGGCCGGTGCGACAACACCACGCAGCGCGCGATCAACGGCGCGGTGCAGCGCGGCACGACCGTCGTGGTCGCGGCCGGCAACTCCAACTCCGACGTGGCCAACTTCCACCCGGCCAACTGCGGCAACGTGGTCTCGGTGGCGGCCAGCAGCCGTGCGGGCGACCGGGCGTTCTACTCGAACTTCGGCAAGCTGATCGACCTGGCCGCGCCGGGTGGCGAGAACCGCAAGGCGACCGACCCGCCGGGCACCATCACCACTCCGGAGAACGGGATCTGGTCCACGCTGAACGACGGCGACAAGACCCCGGGCAAGGAGAACTACGAGCCGTACATGGGTACCAGCATGGCGGCGCCGCACATCGCGGGCCTCGCCGCGCTGATGTACGGCAAGAAGGCGGACATCACGCCGGCCCAGGTGGAGGAGGCGCTCAAGAAGAACGTGCGCCCGCTGCCCGGTCAGTGTGAGGGCGGTTGCGGCGCCGGCCTCGCCGACGCCACCAAGACCGTGGGTGCTGTGAAGTAGCAGGTACGACACAAGAACGGGGTCCGGCACCAGCCGGGCCCCGTTTTCGTCACGATCTACGGCACACTGGGCGGCATGATCGTGCACGCTGTTCCGCAACGCCGTGGCGCACTGGTGGACGCCGCGGCCGGCTTACCGGCCGGGTGTCGCGCGCTCGCGCGCCTCGCCGGCGAGGTGCTGGGTACCGGCGTCCATGAGATCCCGGTGTCCGATGTGGACAGTCCGCGCGACGGTGGGATCGCCAACCGCGACGCGCTGCTCGACACCCGCGCCGTGCACGCGGCCACACTTTCCGATGTGGACGAGCCGGTGCTGACCATCGGCGGCGACTGCTCGGTGGACCAGGTCCCGATCGTCCGCGCGCGCCGCGAACACGGGCCGGGGCTCGCGGTTGTGTGGTTCGACGCGCACGCGGACCTCAACACGCCGAAGTCCTCGCCGTCGGGGGCCTACCACGGCATGGTGCTGCGCTCGATCATCGGCGACGGCGACCCGGAGTTCACCGCCGATCCTGGGGTGGACCGTCTGCGTGTGGCGCTCGCCGGCAGCCGCAGCCTCGACCCGGCGGAGCGCGAACTGGCCGGCGCGAACAGGCCGATCCCGATCCTGGACCGGCACGAGGTGCCCGGTCTGGCCGAGCACCTCGGGCGCCGAGGCCCGCGTCAGGTGTACGTGCACATCGACCTCGACGTGCTCGACCCCGGCGAGTTCGGCGGCATGACCTACCCGGAGCCGGACGGCTGGAGCGTGTCCGACCTGGTGGACGCCGTGCGCGGTCTGAGTCCACAATGGACGGTCGTAGGCGCTGCGGTCACCGAGTGCGTCACCTCCGACGCCGCCGAGCTGCGCGTGCTCGCCCCACTACTCGAGGTGCTCGGCGAGGTGCTGCACCGGTGACCGCCGAGCGCGGGGCGCGTCCGCTCGGCTCCCGGCTGCTCGGCCGGCGTGTCGAGTCCGGTGCCCGGCTGCGCGCGCGAGTGCAGACGCTGCTGACCCTGTCACTGCTGATCGCCAACCTGGTCGGCGCGGTGATCGCCATCGTGCTGCTCGCGTGGGTGCTGCCTGGGCCCAGCATCGTCGCCGCGTACGGCTGGGCGTTGATGCTCGGCGGCCCGCTCGCCTACGTCGCGGTCGCCACGCTGGTCGGCCTGGTGTGGATCACCCGGCGCGCGTTCTCCGCGCTGCACTGGGCCAGGGAGGAACGCGAGCCGCAGCCGCACGAACAGCGCGCGACGCTGCGGCTGCCGTTCCGGCTCACCGTCATGCAGGTCGCCCTGTGGGTGGCCGCCGTCCTGCTGTTCGGCGGAGCGGCGTTGGTGGCCGACCCGGACGTGGCACCCAAGATCATCGTCACGACCGCGATCACCGGGTTCGTGGTCGCCGCGAACTGCTACCTGCTCAGCGAGCTGTTCCTGCGGCCGTACGCGGCGCTCGCGCTGTCCGGTGAGTCGCCGGACGGGCGGCGGCGCAGCGGCGTCACCGTGCGGATCATGCTGACCTGGGCGCTCGGCGCCTGTGCGCCGGTGATCGGGCTGATGCTCGGCGCGGTGCTGGTGTGGACGCGCGGCGGTGTCACGCCGGTGCAGTTGTCGGTCACGATCCTGGTGGTCGGCGTGGTGATCCTGGCGTTCGGCTCGCTGCTGATGTTTCTCGTCGCGAGTGCGGTCGTGGCGCCGGTGCGCGCGGTGCGGCAGGCGATGGCCCGGGTGGCCCGTGGTGACCTGGACACCGAGGTGGTGGTGTTCGACGGCACCGAGCTCGGCCAGCTCCAGGCCGGGTTCAACCAGATGGCCGCCGGTCTTCGCGAGCGCGAGCGGATCAGGGACCTGTTCGGCCGGCACGTCGGGCAGGCGGTCGCGCGCTCGGCGTTGTCCCGCGAGGTGGAGATGGGCGGCGAGGAACGGGACGTCGCGGTGCTGTTCGTCGACGTCGTCGGCTCCACCACGATGGCCGCCACGCTGCCGCCGACCGACGTCGTGACACTGCTGAACCGGTTCTTCACGGTCGTCGTGGACGAGGTCGACCGGCACGACGGGCTGATCAACAAGTTCGAGGGCGACGCGGCACTGGCGATCTTCGGCGCGCCACACGAGCTGGACGACAACGCGGGCGCGGCACTCGCGGCCGCACGGGCGATGGCCACTCGGCTGCGCGCCGAGGTGCCGGAGTGTCAGGCCGGGATCGGCGTCGCGGCCGGGCGCGCGGTCGCCGGCAACATCGGCGACGAGAAGCGGTTCGAGTACACGGTGATCGGTGACCCGGTGAACGAGGCCGCGCGGCTCACCGAACTGGCGAAGTCCGTGCCGGGCATGCTCGTCGCGTCGATGCGCGCGGTGTCGCTGGCCGGCGAGGAGGAGGCGAGCCGGTGGCGCGCGGGGGACGAGATCACCCTGCGCGGCCGCACTGCTCCGACCCTGCTGGCGACGCCGGTGTAGTGCCCGGCGTCCACCACGGCGGCCAGCAGGCGCCGCGCGGCCGTCAGGGGTTGGCCGGGTTCCTGTCGCCGGCGCCCGGCGAAATGGAAGGAATTCGTGCCAGTTCCGTTCAGGTAGGCCAGTTCGCGTCACGCGCGAGCACGGTCAGCCGCTGGGTCGCCCGGGTGAGCGCCACGTACAGCACGCGCGGCCCGGTGGTCGACTCGGCGATGAGCGAGTCCGGGTCGACCAGCACCACGCCGTCGTACTCCAAACCCTTGGCGGACAAGCCGTCCAGCACGTGCAGCCGGTCCCCGTAGTCGTTCCCGTCGAACCCGGCGAGCCAGTCGCGCACGGTGTCGATCCGGTCCAGCGACGCGATCACACCGACGGTCCCGTCCACGTCGTTCAGCATCTCCCGCACGGCGTCCACAGTGGACGATCGAGGGTCCACTGTGGACAGTTGGCCGACGCGCGGGGTGACCTCGGTACGCCGCACCGCCTCCGGCAGCTCGTCCGGCCTGGCGACATCGGCGACCACCCGCGCGGCCAACTCGAAGATCTCCGCCGAGTTGCGGTAGTTCGTGCGCAGGGTGAACCGGCGGTGCGTGCTGCGAGCGCCCAGCGCGGAGGTACGTGCCCGGTCGGCCTCGTCGGTGTCCGGCCACGAACTCTGCACCGGGTCGCCGACCACCGTCCAGCTCGCGTACTTGCCCCGGCGGCCCACCATCCGCCACTGCATGGGGGAGAGGTCCTGCGACTCGTCCACCACGATGTGCGAGTACTCGTCGTAGTTGTCCGGCCGGCGCGGTCCGGAGCCGCGCTCGTACTCCGCGTCCGGCGCGCGCCGCCTGCGCTTGGGCGGCGGGCCGATCAGCACCCGCAGCTCGTCCAGCAGCGCGACGTCCGACGTGGACGGTCCGGCGGCCGGGTCGGCCCACGACTCGGCGAGCCGCCGCCGCTCCTCCGGCGAGAACAGCCGCCCGGCCGCGTGGCGGAGCGTGGCGTCGTGGGACAGCCAGCTCAACACCTCCGAGGGGCTCAACACCGGCCACCAGACGACCACGAACCGGTGGAAGTCCAGCCGCTCGCCGAGGTCCTGGAGCAGCTCCTTGCGGGTCGTGAAGAAGCCGGGCACCTCGTCGGCGAGGAACGCCTCCGCCTTGCGCCACAACGCTTCCAGCAACGCCTCGGCGGCGTCCACCCGGGACCGGT
This sequence comes from Herbihabitans rhizosphaerae, assembly GCF_004216555.1. Taxonomy (GTDB): domain Bacteria; phylum Actinomycetota; class Actinomycetes; order Mycobacteriales; family Pseudonocardiaceae; genus Herbihabitans; species Herbihabitans rhizosphaerae. The sequence goes on from NZ_SGWQ01000004.1 coordinate 488,183, forward strand.
TGGGCGGCCGGCCGGTGGCGTGCAACGACTTGCGCACGGCGGCCAGATCGGCCGCGTCGAGCCGCAGCACCTGTCCCTTGTAGACGATCCGCAGCTGTTCCGGCGCGTCCGGCGGAGTGTCCCGGATGACCCGCTTGAGCAGTCGCCGCATGCGCAGCGAACCCTTGATCGCCGCCGTCTCCGGCGGATCGACGCGGGTCGCCTTCACGCCGTCGAGCACCTCGCCGAGCGCGCGCAGTTCCACGGTGTCCTCGCCCATGGACGGCAGCACGCGGGAGATGTAGGAGGTGAACGCCGTCGACGGTCCGACCACGAGCACGCCGGCGCCGCCGAGCCTGCGGCGCTCGGAGTACAGCAGGTAGGCCACGCGGTGCAGCGCGACGGCGGTCTTGCCGGTGCCAGGGCCGCCGGTGATCTCGGTGACGCCCCGCCACGGCGCGCGGATCACCTCGTCCTGTTCCTTCTGGATGGTGGCCACGATGTCGCGCATCGTCGCGCCGCGCGCCCGGTTCAGCGACGCCATCAGCGCGCCCTCGCCGACCACCCGCATGTCCGCCGGCTGCAGGTCCGGCTGCAACAGGTCGTCGTCGATGGCCACGACCTGCTGGCCGGTGGAGCGGATCACCCTGCGGCGCACCACGTCCTCGGGCTGCTCGGCGGTCGCCCGGTAGAACGCGCCGGCCGCCGGTGCGCGCCAGTCGGTCACCAGGTTGTCGAACTCGGCGTCGCGCACGCCGAGCCGGCCGACGTACATGCGCTCACCGTCGGTGAGGTCGAGGCGGCCGAACACCAACCCCTCGTGCTCGCTCTCCAGGGTCTGCAGGATCCGGTTGGCGTAGCCGACCATGACGTCGCGCTCGTAGAGCATCGCCGCCTGCTCGAACACCGCCTCGTTGCGGGCACCGTGGGACAGGCGGTCACCCCGGTCCCGCATGGCTGCCGCCTCGGCGCGCAGTTCGTCCACGCGCGTGTAAACACGATCGACGTGCCGCTGTTCGACGGCGATCTCGTCGGTGTGCACGGAGTTGTCCGTCACGCGTCCTCTTTCGGGCCTTCCGATACGCACGAAGAAGATGACGGTACTTGACCTGGCGTGCGCTCCAGCGTGCAGGATCACCGATCACAACGGTAGATCACCGAGAGGATTCAGTTGACTGACGCATCGCATCCGGCGGCTCCGGTCACGCTCGTCACCGGCGGCAGTACGGGTATCGGAGCCGCGACCGTCAAGAGGCTGGTCGCCGCCGGGCACCGGGTGGCCTACACCGGCCGGAACCGGGAGCGGCTCGCCGTCGCGGCCGGCGAGATCGGCCGGGCGGACCTGACGCTGCCGATCATCGCCGACGCGGGAGAGTACGACGCCGTCCAGGCGGCGGTCACCGAGACCGTCGACCGGTTCGGCCGGTTGGACCACGTCGTCGCCAACGCGGGGTTCGCCGTGTTCGACGGCCTCGCCGACGCGGACCCGCTGGCACTCAAGGACATGGTGCTGACCAACGTGCTCGGCCCGGCGCTGCTGATCAAGGCCGCGCTGCCCGCCCTCAAGGAGAACCGCGGACGCGTCGTGCTCGTCGGCAGCGTGGCCGGCTTCAAGAACTCGCCCGGCAACTTCTACGGCGTGACCAAGTGGGCGGTGACCGCACTGGCCGAGAACACCCGCATGCAGCTCACCGAGCACGGCGTCGGCGTCACGCTCATCGCTCCCGGCCGGGTGGACACCCCGTTCTGGTCCGAAGGTGCGCCCGACGGTCAGATGTTGACCGCCGACCACATCGCCGACGCCATCGCGTGGGCCATCGGCCAACCCGACGGCGTCGACATCAACACGGTCGTCGTCCGCCCCTTCGGCCAGGCGGTCTGACCACCGCCCGGAATACTGTCGGGGTGACACGGATCGTGGCGGGCCTGGCCGGCGGGCGCAGGCTGGACGTGCCGCCGGGCGGTGGCACCCGGCCGACGTCCGACCGGGTGCGCGAGGCGCTGTTCAGCGCGATCGAGGCGGCCGTGGACCTGGACGGCGCCCGGGTGCTGGATCTGTACGCCGGCTCGGGCGCGCTCGGACTGGAGGCGCTGTCCCGCGGTGCCGCGACCGCGACGTTCGTGGAGTCCAACGCGCGGGCGGTGACAGTCCTGCGGCGCAACGTCTCCGCGCTGGGGTTCGACATGCTGGGATCCGACGCCGAGGTGATCACCGGCAAGGTGGAGACCGTGCTGGGCCGTCCCGCCGAGACGTCCTACGACCTGGTGCTCGCCGACCCGCCGTACGCCGTGGCCGACGACGCGCTCGCCGCGGTGCTGACCCTGTTGTCCCGCAACGGGTGGACGGTGGACGGCACGCTGGTCGTGGTCGAGCGGGACCGCCGGTCCGGAGCGCCCGAGTGGCCGGTGCCGCTGCGGCCGTCGCGCACCCGCCGCTACGGCGACACCGAGCTGCACTGGGCCGAGCACCTCACCGAAGAGTGAGCGGGGCCACGGAAGGTCGGACGACCCGTTCTGTCCTGATAGCGTCCGGCTCCATGAGGCGCGCGGTGTGTCCAGGCTCCTACGATCCGCCGACAAACGGCCACGTGGACATCATCGAGAGAGCCGCCGGCCTGTTCGACGAGGTCGTCGTCGCGGTGATGATCAACAAGAGCAAGCGCGGCCTGTTCGTGGTGGACGAGCGGCTGGAGATGCTCGCCGAGATCACCTCGCACCTGCCCAACGTGCGCGTCGACTCGTGGCACGGCCTTCTCGTGCAGTACTGCCAGAAGCACGAGATCCAGGCGATCGTGAAGGGCCTGCGCGCGATCAGCGACTTCGACTACGAGTTGCAGATGGCGCAGATGAACAACCAGCTCACCGGCGTGGAGACACTGTTCATGCCGACCAGCCCGGTGAACAGCTTCCTGTCCAGCTCGCTGGTCAAGGAGGTGGCGACCTACGGCGGCGACGTGGCGCACCTGCTGCCGCCGGTGGTGTACACCAGGCTGGTCAAGCGCCTCGCGGAGAGCGGCGCCGGAAAGCCGTCATGACGCGCCGAGCTTGAGCTTCATGCCGACGTGGCTGGCCACGAAGCCGAGCCGCTCGTAGAACCGGTGGGCGTCGCTCCTGGTGGCGTCGCTGGTGAGCTGGACGATCGCGCAACCGCGCTGCCCGGCCTGCTCGACACACCACTTGATCAGCCGCTGGCCGAGGCCGGTGCCACGCTGGTCGGAGCGCACCCGAACGCCCTCGATCGTGGCGCGGGTGGCACCGAGCCGGGACAGGCCGGTGGTGAAGGTCAACTGCAGGGTGCCGACCACCTCGCCGTTCGCCTCGGCCACCGCGAGCAACTGGTTCGGGTCGGAGTCGATCGCGGCGAACGCGTCGAGGTAGCGCGGGTCGCCGGGGCGCTCCCGGGCGGCGCCGAGGGGGTCGTCGGCCAGCATCGCCACGATCGCCGGGATGTCGGCCGCCGTGGCGCGGCGAATCAGGTGCTCCTGCGTCATACCCAGAGAATGCCACTGCGCGCCACCGCTTTCCGCGAGTTCACGTGCGAGTGGTTGACTGCTCACGGAACGCACCTACGGTCGGGACATGACCAACATCACTTCACGCGCAGCAAGGTCCGCCCTCGCCGTCCTCGTCGCGGTGCTCACCGCACTCGGCCTCGGCACGGCGGCGTACGCCGACACCACGGTGCCCGCCGCGCCGGCCGCGGAGTGCGGAGACACGTCCGGATTCACGGTCGTCCCGTTGAGCCAGCTTCCCCCGGAGGCCACCGACACGGAGAAGCTGATCGAGACGGACGGCCCGTTCCCGTACCCGCAGGACGGCACGGTCTTCCAGAACCGCGAGGGCCTGCTGCCGCAATGTCCGTCCGAGTACTACCACGAGTACACGGTGAAGACGCCCGGCTCCGACGATCGGGGTGCGCGGCGGATCGTGACCGGTGAAGGCGGAGAGCACTTCTACACCAAGGATCACTACGAGACCTTCGTGCTGATCGACCGCGAACGCTGAGCGGCGTGCCGATGGCTGGACACGCCCAGCGAGGTCCACCCGGTCGGGGGGCAGGCGATGCACACTGGTGCGCAGTGTTGACAGTGCGCACCAGTTTGTGTCACCGGGGTGGAGGAGTCTGACGTGTATCGGGTGTTCGAGTCGCTCGACGAGCTCGTCACGATCGTTGAGGAGGCTCGGGGGGTTCCCATGACGTCGGGGTGTGTCGTGCCCCGGGGTGATGTCCTCGAGTTGCTCGACGAGGTCCGTGACGCACTGCCGCCCGAGATGGACGACGCGCAGGACGTCCTTGACCACAAGGCCGAGGTGATCGGCAAGGCCGAGCACCAGGCGCAGCAGACGGTCAGCAAGGCCAACTCCGAGTCGGAGCAGACGCTCGCGGAGGCCAAGGCGGAGGCGGAGCGGATCATCGCCGAAGCCAGGGCGCACGCCGACCGGATGGTCGCCGACGCGCGCCAGGAGGCCGAGCGCACGGTGACCGCGGGCCGCGCCGAGTTCGACGAGTTGGTCGGGCGCTCGCGCACCGAGGCCGAGCGGATGACCCAGGCCGGGCGCGCGTCCTACGAGCGCGCGGTCGAGGAGGGGCGCGACGAGCAGGCGCGCCTGGTCTCGCAGACCGAGGTCGTGCAGGCAGCGCACCTGGAGTCGGCGCGCGTCCTGGACGCCACCTCGGCGGAGTCGGACCGCCAGCGCGCGGAGTGCGACAACTACGTGGACGGCAAGCTCGCCGAATTCGAGGAGCTGCTCGCCAAGACACTGCGCACGGTCGGTACCGGAAGGGTGCACCTGCGCGGCGGCTCGAACGGCGTGCACGCGGCCGCCGCGCCGTTCGACTACGACGATCGCTGACGGGATTTCACCTGAGGCGGGTCGATCGCGTAAGCTGACCCGGTTGGCCGCACGGCAATCGCCAGTTCGCGGCGGGACCACACAAGCACAGGACACACTGAGTTCACCATGTCTGAGCATCGGCACGGCACCACGCACCGGGTCGCCAACGGTCCGTGGGTCATCGACACCCGCGATCTGGGGCGCCGCCCGGGGTCCTCGCGCGCGCATCGCCGCACGCTGCCGGCGCCCGCCGGGCTGGGTCAGGCCGACGTGATCGCCGTTCCCGAGGGTGCCGACGTCGAGGTGGACCTGCTGCTGGAGTCGGTCATCGAGGGCGTGCTGGTGTCCGGCCCGGCGAGCGCGTCGGTCGCCGGCGAGTGCTCGCGGTGCCTCGACCCGATCTCCGACGAGATCGAGGTGCACGTCACCGAGCTGTTCGCCTACCCGGACAGCACCACCGAGGCGACGACCGACGAGGACGAGGTGTCCCACCTGGTCGACGACAAGATCGATCTCGAGCCGCTGGTGCGCGACGCGATGGTGCTCGCGCTGCCACAGGTGCCGCTGTGCACGCCGGACTGCGCCGGGCTCTGCCCCGGATGCGGCGGCAAGTGGGCCGATCTCGAGCCCGATCACGGACATGAGACCATTGATCCTCGATGGGCCGCGCTGAAGCGGTTCAGCGAGGCTCGTGACAACCCTGAGGAGAAGTAGTCGTGGCCGTCCCGAAGCGGAAGATGTCGCGCTCGAACACGCGGTCGCGCCGCGCCCAGTGGAAGGCGAGTGCGCCGCACCTGGTCGAGTGCTCGAACCGGGCATGCCGCAAGCCGAAGCCCTCGCACGTCGCCTGCCCCACTTGCGGGCAGTACGACGGCCGCCAGGTCACCCAACCCGCCTGATTCCGGGCGCATGGGGGGAAAGGCGACCAGGGGTCCCACGGTTGATCCCGGTTCGTTGCTCGAAGCGCTCGGCGTCCAGCTCGACACCGAGTTGCTCACCCTTGCGCTGACGCACCGTTCCTACGCCTACGAGAACGGCGGCCTGCCGCCGAACGAGCGGCTGGAGTTCCTCGGCGACGCCGTGCTCGGCCTGGTGGTGACCGATCACCTGTACCGCACGCACCCCGAGCTGCCCGAGGGCCAGCTCGCCAAGCTGCGCGCGAGCGTGGTCAACATGCACGCGCTGGCCGGTGTCGCGCGCGCGCTCGGTGACGGTGGTCTCGGCACGCACCTGCTGCTCGGCAAGGGCGAGGAGCTGACCGGCGGCCGGGACAAGGCGAGCATCCTGGCCGACGGCATGGAGGCCGTGATCGGCGCGGTGTACCTGGCGCACGGCATCGACACCGCGCGCGATCTGGTGCACCGGCTGTTCGACCCGCTGCTGGCCGAGGCGCCGCTGCGGGGCGCCGGCCTGGACTGGAAGACGAGTCTCCAGGAGCTGACCGCGTCGGCCGGCCTCGGCGTGCCCGAGTACCGGGTGACCGAGGAGGGGCCGGACCACCGCAAGGAGTTCTCCGCGACCGTGCTGGTCGGCGGGCAGCCCTACGGCGGCGGTGACGGCAGCACGAAGAAGGAAGCCGAGCAGAAGGCGGCCGAGATCGCCTGGCGCACGCTGTCCGAGCAGGTCAAGGCCGACGCCAAGAAGGACGACGTCGAGGACTGACCGGTTGTCGGTGCTCAGGGAGAGAATGCCCGCGTGCCTGAACTTCCCGAGGTCGAAGTGGTGCGCCGCGGTCTCGAGGCGCATGTCGTCGGCCGGCTGATCACCAGCGTCGAGGTGCTGCATCCGAGGGCGATCCGCCGCCACATCGCCGGCGACATCGACTTCGCCGCGCGTCTGGCCGGTCAGACGATCACCGCGGCTCGCCGCCGCGGCAAGTACCTCTGGGCCGATCTCGACGGTGACGCCGCGATGCTGGCGCACCTCGGCATGAGCGGCCAGATGCTGATCCGGGACGGCGACGCGCCGGACGAGAAGCACCTGCGCGTGCGGCTGCGCTTCGCCGACGGCGGGCCGCAGCTGCGGTTCGTGGACCAGCGCACGTTCGGCGGACTGTCCATCGAGGACACCGTCGAGGTCGACGGGACCGTGCTGCCGGTGCCGGTCGCGCACATCGCGCGCGACCCCATGGACCCGGCCTTCGATCTGCCGGCGACCGTGAAAGCCTTGCGGCGCAAGCGAACCGAGGTCAAGCGCGCGCTGCTGGACCAGAACCTGATCTCCGGCATCGGCAACATCTACGCCGACGAGGCACTCTGGCGGGCCAAGCTGCACTGGGCCCGGCCGACCGAGAAGTTGCCCGCCGCGAAGGCCACCGAGGTACTCGCGCACGCCGCCGACGTGATGCGCGAGGCGCTCGGCCAGGGCGGCACCTCGTTCGACGCGCTGTACGTCAACGTCAACGGCGAGTCCGGCTACTTCGACCGCTCGCTCGCGGTCTACGGCCAGGAGGGCCTGCCGTGCGGGCGCTGCGGCAGCCCCATCCGCCGCGAGCCGTTCATGAACCGCTCGTCCTACTCCTGCCCCCGCTGCCAACGCCGGCCCCACACCCGCTGAACACCCGCTGACCATCCAGCCGTTCGATCGCCAGGGGTGCTGTGCGCGGTACTGTGCAATGTGTAGTACCGTCGTTCGCGCACTAACGGAGGTGGGATGGATACCAGCCAGCTGCTCAAAGGGGTGCTCGACCTGGCGGTGCTCGCGGTGCTGCGGGACAAGGACGGCTACGGCTACGACGTGCTCCGCCGGTTGCGCCACGGCGCGCTCACCGAGATCGGAGACGCCTCGGTGTACGGCACCCTGCGCAGGCTTTACCGCGCGGGCCTCCTCACTTCCTACGTTCAGCCGAGCGAGGAAGGCCCGCACCGCAAGTACTACAGCCTCAACGAACTCGGCAGGCAGCGGTTGGCCGAATCGACGAAGACGTGGCGTGAGTTCGCCGCGTCACTGGACGAACTGATCGGGGAGAGCGAATGAACTCGTCCACTGTGGACACCGTGGAAAGCTATGTCGACGCGCTCAAGAAAGCGCTGAGCGATCTTCCGTCGTCGGAGGTGGAGGAGATCCTGGACGACGTCCGGCCGCAACTGGTCGACGTCGCGGCGGAGCTGCCGACGATCGAGGCGATGACGGAAAGGCTTGGCACGCCTGAGAAGTACGCCGCCGAGCTCCGCGCGGCCGCCGGCTACCCGAACACCGCCGCGACCGCTTCGGCGGACTGGAGTGCGCGGCTCGCCGTGCTCGGTCTGCTCATCGGTGTCGGCTCGGTACTACTGGGTGGAATCTATCTCGGCCTGGTCTGGTTCAGGATGTTCACGCGCATCAGCCCACTCGGCGAGGCCGAGCGGACGATGGTGCTCGCGGTGATCGCCGCCGGTCTGACGGTGCTGGCGATCACGGTGGTATTCGTTCGCGGGAACGGCCGCATGGCCAGGATCGCCGCGCTGCCGGGCCTGCGGCGGGCCACGTCGGCGCTCGACGACGCGGATCATCCGATCGGCGGCTACCTTCGCTCGTTGCAGCCAGGTTGGTGGCTGGTCCGCGCACTGGCGATGGTCGCGGTCGTGTCGCTTCCGGTCAGCACCTTCGGCTCACCGGTCGCGTGGGCGTGCACGATCGTGCTCGTCGGGTTGCTCGCCCTGCCCGGGTCGGTGTACTTCGGCAAGCGGGCCGCCAGGAACCGGCGGTCACCATGGCTGGCGATAACGGCGAACGCATTGATCGTGGGCATTCTCCTGACCGGTGTGTTCGTTGTTTTCAAGCAGGCGAGCCAGGGACCCGCGGTCGTGTACTCCGCGCGCGGGCTCACCCACGACGGCGTGGACACCCACAATCTCTACGCGTTCGACGGAAGCGGTCGTCCGATCCCGGACTTCTATCTGTACGACCAGAACGGCAAGCCGATCAACGCGCGGCACGAGGTGTGCGGCCCGTGGGGCATGCCGAAGGTCGAGGAGCGCACCGACAACCGGTTCCCGCGTAACAAGGTCACCTTCGACAGCCGCGTCGCGCGCAGTTGCCGGGAGATTCCGGGCGTTCCGTTCTCGGTCGCGCTGCCGAACTCGTCGCCGCCGCGCTGATCGGAGACGGCGGTCACCTGACCGTCATGAATCGCTCGTCCTGTTACGCACCAATCCAGGTCGCGTACGCCGACAGCTCAGATGAGGGACGGCGCTGCGCCTGCAACAGCGCGGTGACGGTGTCGCGAGCAAGTGGATGGCGGCGCGCCTGTCCGGGTGCGACTCGGCGCGCTTCCCGCAGCGCGTCCAACGCAAGGTGCGTCGCAGGAGGACGCGTTGTGTATCTGATTCGCCCCGCCGAGCCGGCCGATCGCGCAGCGGTCGAGGCCCTGGTCCGCGCGCGGTCCGCCTGGATGCGTGATCACGGGCTCGGCCGCTGGCGCGGCTGGGAGCACTCCGCTCGGGCACTCGCCGACCAGATCGCCGAGCCGGACTGGCCGGTGTGGGTGCTGGTCGACCCGGCCGGTGACCTGATCGGTGTCACCACGACGGACGAGACGCCGCACCTCGGCTGGACCGAGCACGAACGCGCCGAGCCCGCGATCTTCCTCCAGTCCACCGTCACCCACCCGGACCACGCCGGCCAATCGCTGGGCATGGTCATCGCCTTCTGGGCGCTCGATCGTGCCGCACGCCTCGGACAGCGGTGGGTGCGCCGCGGCGTCCTCACCGACCAACACGGCGGCAACCTCGGCCTCATCGCCTACTACCGCCGCCAAGGCTGGCGAGTCGTGCGCACCATCCCGCATCCACGCAAACCACAGATCACCGTGTGGTCACTCGCACGTCCGGCCGCGCGTCAACCCGATCTCGACAGGGTCGTGGCCGAGAACTAGGAGACCGCTGTCACCTGGCGCGTCAGGATCGCGTCAAGGGCGTGAGAGGGCGGTATCAAGGAACCGTCAGGCACCCTCAAGCTGGGCATTTACGGGTGCACGATCTTCTGGTCCGGGCCGCCATGGGGGCGGTCCACCCAGAGGGGAGCCGCACCGATGGCCGATATGGCCTACGCCGTGCTGCTGATCGCCGGGTTCGCCGTCCTCGCTCTCGCCCTGCGCGGGTTGGAGAAGCTGTGAGTGGTACCGGCGCGCTCGCGAACACCGTCGGCGGTGTCGTCGCGCTTCTGTTGATCATCTACCTGTTCGTCGCGCTGATCAGGCCGGAGAAGTTCTGATGTCGCACACCGCGGCCGGCCTGCTCCAGGTCGGCCTCCTCGTCGTGGCCTTGGCCGCCGTGTACCGCCCGCTCGGCGACTACATGGCGCGCGTGTACACCAGCACCAAGCACAACCGCGTCGAGCGCGCGGTCTACAAGATCGTCCGGGTGGACCCGGAGTCCCAGCAGCACTGGAAGACCTACGCGGCCGGCGTGCTCGGGTTCTCCGCCGTCGGCATCGTGCTGCTGTACCTGGTGCAGCGCCTGCAAACCCTGCTGCCGTGGAACTTCGGCCGCGGCCCGGTCGACGAGGGGATCGCGTTCAACACGGCGATCAGCTTCGTCACCAACACCAACTGGCAGTCCTACGTACCCGAGTCGGTCATGGGCCACAGCGTCCAGATGATCGGCCTCACCGTGCAGAACTTCGTGTCCGCCGCGGTGGGGATCGCGGTCGCGATCGCGCTGATCCGCGGGTTCACCCGCGCGAGTACCGACCGGCTGGGCAACTTCTGGGTCGACCTCACCCGCGGTGTGGTGCGGATCCTGCTGCCGATGGCGTTCGTGTTCGCGATCGTGCTGGTGGCGCTGGGCACGGTGATGAGCCTGCGCTCCGGCGTGGACGTGTCCACTGTGGACGGTCAGGGCAAGACGATCGCGCTCGCCCCGGCGGCCAGCCAGGAGGCGATCAAGGAGCTCGGCACCAACGGCGGCGGGATCTTCAACGCGAACTCGTCGCACCCGTTCGAGAACCCCAGCTCGTGGTCCAACCTGATCGAGATCTTCCTGCTGCTGGTGATCCCCGTTTCGCTCACCCGCACGTTCGGAACCCTTGTGGGACAACGCAAGCAGGGCTACGTGCTGCTGTCGGTGATGGGCGTGCTGTGGACCGGCATGCTGGCCGTGATCTGGTGGGCGGAGACGCACCTGAACGGGCCGGCGGCGCTGCTGGCCGGCGCCAGTATGGAGGGCAAGGAGCAGCGATTCGGGATTCCCGGGTCGGCGCTGTTCGCCAACTCCACGACCGGCACGTCGACCGGCGCGGTCAACTCGTTGCACGACAGCTATTCCGGCCTCGGTGGCGGCGGCGCGATGCTGAACATGCTGTTCGGTGAGATGACGCCGGGCGGGGTCGGCACCGGCATCTACTCGATACTGGTGATGGCGATCATCGCGGTGTTCCTCGCCGGCCTCATGGTCGGCCGCACGCCGGAGTACCTCGGCAAGAAGCTCGGTCGCCGCGAGGTGACCTGCGCGGCGATCGCGATCCTGGCCATGCCCACCGTGATGCTGATCGGCTCGGGCATCGCGATCGCGCAGTCGGACACGTCCGGCGCCATGGCCAACTCGGGTGCGCACGGACTGTCCGAAGTGCTGTACGCCTACGCGTCGGCGTCCAACAACAACGGCAGCGCGTTCGCCGGCATCACGGTGACCGGCGACTGGTTCCAGGCGTCGCTGGGCATCTGCATGCTGCTCGGCCGCTTCATCCCGATCATCGCGGTACTTCGGCTCGCCGGATTGCTTGCGGCACAACGGAAAGTCCCGGTCACGGCCGGCACGCTGCCCACCACGGGCCCGCTGTTCGGCTCGCTGCTCACCGGCACCGTCGTCCTCGTCGCGGCGCTCACGTTCGTGCCGGCGCTCGCACTCGGTCCCATCGCGGAGGCACTCGCATGACGATCACCCAGGAGCGGACGGTCGCGGAGGCCGACCGCCGCCACATCGAGAACACCGGGCGAGTCGCCGCCGGGGTGTTCAACCCGCGCCAGCTGCTCAAGTCGTTACCCGACGCGCTGCGCAAGTTCGATCCTCGGCACCAGCTGCGCAACCCGGTCATGTTTGTGGTGTGGGCCGGTTCGGTGCTCACCACGGTGTTCGCGATCGGCGATCCGAGCGTGTTCACGATCGGCGTGGCGGTGTGGCTGTGGTTCACCGTCCTGTTCGCGAACCTGGCCGAGGCGGTCGCCGAGGGCAGGGGCAAGGCGCAGGCGGAAACGTTGCGCCGCACCAAGAAGGAGACGATCGCCCGCCGCCTCTACGGTCCCAGCGGGGAGGAGCGGGTACCAGGTGTCGATCTCCGCATCGGCGACCTGGTGGTGGTCGAGGCGGGCGAGGTGATCCCGGGCGACGGTGACGTGGTCGAGGGCATCGCGACTGTGGACGAGTCGGCCATCACCGGCGAGTCCGCGCCGGTGATCCGCGAGTCCGGCGGCGACCGGTCGGCGGTCACCGGCGGCACCACCGTGCTGTCCGACCGGATCGTCGTCAAGATCACCACCAAGCCTGGCGAGTCCTTTGTGGACAGAATGATCGCGTTGGTGGAGGGTGCCGAGCGGCAGAAGACGCCGAACGAGATCGCGCTGACCATCCTGCTGTCCACGCTGACGATCATCTTCCTGCTCGCCGTGGTCACCCTGCAGCCGATGGCGACCTACTCGGGCAACACGCAGTCGGTGATCGTGCTGACCGCGTTGCTGGTCTGTCTGATCCCGACCACGATCGGCGCGCTGCTGTCCGCGATCGGCATCGCGGGTATGGATCGCCTTGTGCAGCACAATGTTCTCGCCACCTCAGGCCGCGCGGTGGAGGCGGCGGGCGATATCGACACGCTGCTGCTGGACAAGACCGGCACCATCACCTACGGCAACCGGCGAGCCACCGAGCTGATCCCGACCGGACAGTCCACAGTGGAGGAACTGACCCAGGCCGCGCGGCTGTCCAGCCTGGCCGACGAGACACCCGAGGGTCGCAGCATCGTGGAGTTGTGCGGTGGGGAGTCCACAGTGGACGAGGTCGGCGGCGAGTTCGTGCCGTTCACCGCGCAGACCAGGATGAGCGGCATCGATCTCGGCGAGCGGCTGGTGCGCAAGGGCGCCGCGTCGGCGATCACCGCGTGGGTGATCGAGCACGGCGGCACCGTGCCGGACGAGGTCAAGTCCACTGTGGACAAGATCAGCGCGGAGGGCGGCACACCGCTGGTGTGCGCGGAGATCGCGGGCGGACACGCCGTGGTGCGCGGTGTGATCCGACTGTCCGATGTGGTCAAGAAGGGCATGCGCGAGCGGTTCGACGAACTGCGCGCGATGGGCATCAAGACCGTCATGATCACCGGCGACAACCCGTTGACCGCCAAGGCGATCGCGGCGGAGGCGGGCGTCGACGACTATCTCGCCGAGGCCAAGCCCGAGGACAAGATGGCGCTGATCAAGCGCGAGCAGGACGGCGGGCGGCTGGTCGCGATGACCGGCGACGGCACCAACGACGCGCCGGCACTCGCGCAGGCCGACGTCGGCGTGGCCATGAACACCGGGACCTCGGCCGCCAAGGAGGCCGGGAACATGGTGGACCTGGACTCCGACCCGACCAAGCTGATCGAGATCGTGGAGATCGGCAAGCAGCTGCTGATCACGCGCGGCGCGCTGACCACGTTCAGCGTGGCCAACGACCTGGCCAAGTACTTCGCGATCCTGCCGGCCATGTTCGCGGCGATCTACCCGCAGCTCGGCGAGCTGAACATCATGGGCCTGGCCACGCCGCGCTCGGCGATCATCTCCGCGGTGATCTTCAACGCGCTGGTGATCGTGGCGCTGATTCCCTTGGCGCTCAAGGGAGTTCGCTACCGCCCGTCCAGCGCCTCGTCACTGCTGCGGCGAAATCTGCTGATCTACGGGGTCGGGGGAGTGGTCACGCCGTTCCTCGGCATCTGGCTGATCGACCTCGTCGTCCGGCTCGTTCCAGGGATTGGGTGACTCGAATGCGTACGTACTGGCACCAGACGATGGCCGGGCTGCGGGTGCTGCTCGTACTGACCGTGCTCACCGGCGTGCTGTATCCGCTCGGCGTGTGGGCGGTGAGCCGGATTCCGGGGCTGCACGCCAACGCCGAGGGCTCGGTGATCGAGGCGAACGGGCAGGCCGTCGGCTCCGGGCTGATCGGCATCGACCCGGTGCCGGCCGACCCGGCTCGGGACCCGTGGTTCCACACCCGGCCGTCGGCCACCGGCGATCCGTCCACCTCGGGCGGGTCCAACAAGGGCGCCGGGCACGACGACCTGGTGAAGGCCGTCGCGGAACGGCGCGACGCCGTCGCGGCGCGGGAAGGCGTCACACCGGACCGGGTTCCGGCCGACGCGGTGACGGCCTCGGCGTCCGGTGTGGACCCGCACGTCAGTGTCACGTATGCCGAACTGCAGGCGCCCAGGGTGGCGCGCGAGACGGGCCTGCCGCTGGACCGGGTGCGCGCGCTGGTCCAGGAGAACACCACCGGACGCGGCCTCGGCGTGCTCGGTGAGCCGGGAGTGAACGTGACCCGGCTCAACCTCGCCGTGCGCCAGGCGGTCGGACCGTAACCGAAGGGGCACACTGTGCCTGTGGATCAGGAGAGCACACGCCGGGGTGAGCTGCGCATCTACCTCGGCGCGGCGCCCGGCGTCGGCAAGACGTTCGCCATGCTCGGCGAGGCGCACCGGCGCGCCGAGCGCGGCACCGACGTGGCGGTCGGGCTCGTCGAGACGCACGGCCGGATCAAGACGGCGAACCTGATCGAGGGCCTGGAAGTGGTGCCGCGCAAGCACATGACGCATCGCGAGCACGAGTTCACCGAGCTGGACGTGGGCGCGGTGCTGGCGCGCAAGCCGGACGTGGTGCTGATCGACGAGCTGGCGCACACCAACGTGCCCGGCTCGCGCAACGAGAAGCGGTGGCAGGACATCGACGAGCTGCTGGACGCCGGCATCGACGTGCTGTCCACGGTCAACATCCAGCATCTGGAGAGCCTCAACGACGTGGTCGAGCGGATCACCGGCGCGCGGCAGCACGAGACCGTGCCGGACGAGGTGGTGCGCCGCGCCGAGCAACTCGAGCTGGTCGACATCACGCCGGAGGCGCTGCGCCGGCGGCTCGCGCACGGCAACGTGTACCCGGCGCACCGCATCGACGCGGCGCTGGGCAACTACTTCCGGCCGGGCAACCTGACCGCGCTCCGCGAGCTGGCCCTGCTGTGGGTGGCCGACCAGGTGGACGTGGCGCTGCAGCGGTACCGCGCCGAGCAGCGGATCACCGACACCTGGGAGGCGCGCGAGCGCGTGGTCGTGGCGATCACCGGGGGAGCGGAGAGCGAGGCGCTGATCCGGCGGGCGAGCCGGATCGCCGCGCGGGCCGGCGCCGACCTGCTCGTGCTGACCATCCTGCGCGGCGACGGGCTGGCCGGCGCGCCGCCGTACGCGATCGCCCGGCTGCGCAAGCTCGCCGAGGACGTCGGTGCCACGTTCCACACGGTGGTCGGCGACGACGTGCCGGCCGCGCTGCTGGACTTCGCGCGCGGGGTGAACGCCACGCAGCTCGTGCTCGGCACGTCCCGCCGCTCGCGGCTGGCCCGGCTGTTTGACGAGGGCATCGGCGCGGCCGTCGTGCAGCAGTCCGGCCCGATCGACGTGCACATGGTGACCCACGACGAGGCGCAGCGCGGACGCCGCTTTCGCTTGTGGCCCAAGGTGATGGTGCCCGATCGGGCACTGCTCGGCTGGGCGCTCGCGATCGTGCTGCCGGCCGCGGTGACGCTGGTCTGCGTGCTGCTGCGGGAGGAACTGATCCTGTCCACCAACGTGGTCGGATACCTGATGGCCACCGTGGCCGTGGCACTGGTCGGCGGGCTCGGGCCGGCACTGGTCGCGTCGCTGCTGTCCGCGCTGCTGCTGAACTACTTCTTCACCGAGCCGCTGTACACGCTGTCGGTGGACGCGCAGCAGAACGTGGTGACGCTGATCGCGATGGTGGTGGTCGGCGTCGCGGTCGCCCTCGTGGTGGACCGCGCGGCGCGCCGGGCGGAGCAGGCGGCGAGGGCGCGCACCGAGGCGGCGCTGCTGGCCTCCTACGCGCGCACGGTGCTCACCCATCCGGAACCGTTGGACCGGCTGCTCGAGAAGGTGCGCGAGAACTTCGGGCTCACCTCGGTGGCGCTGCTGGAGCGGCGCAAGGGCGCGTGGGCCATGGTGACGTGGGTCGGCGCGACGCCGTGCCGGGAGCCCGACGAGGCGGACGTCGACGTGGCGGTGACCCCGGACGTGCACCTGGCGCTGCGCGGGCGCGCCCTGCCGGCGGCGGACCGCACGGTACTGGAGGCGGCCGCCGGTCAGGCGCTGATGGCGTTGCGGCAGCAGCGAATGGCGGCCGACGCGGCCGAGGCGCGCCGGCACGCGGAGGCGACCGAGTTGCGCACCGCACTGCTGTCGGCCGTCGGGCACGATCTGCGCACCCCGTTGACGTCGATCAAGGCCGCGCTGGGCACGTTGCGCGCGCCGGACATCTCACTGTCCACAGAGGACGAAGCGGAACTGCTGGAGACGATCGAGGAGTCCACCGACCGGCTCGCCGGGCTGATCGACAATTTGCTGGACTCGTCGAGGCTGGCCACCGGTGCGGTGGCGCCCCGGGTGAAGCCGGTCGGCTATGACGAGGTGGTGGCCCGCGCACTGTCCGGTGTGGACGGTCGGGACCGGATCTCGGTGGACGTGGACGAGGCGCTGCCCCGCGTGCTGGCCGACGCCGGCCTGCTCGAACGGGTGGTGGCCAACGTCGTGGACAACGCGCTGCGGCACGGAGTCGCCGGTGTGGCACGGAAATCCGACCCGCGGGAGCCGCCGGTGGCGCTGCGCGCGTCGGCGCACGCCGACCAGGTGGAGCTGCGAGTGGTGGACAACGGCAAGGGGCTGCCGAAGGGCACGGCGGAGTCGGCGTTCGCGCCGTTCCAGCGGCTCGGCGACCGGGACGCCACCAGCGGGGTCGGGCTCGGACTGTCGGTCGCCAAAGGGTTCACCGACGCGATGGGTGGCACGATTCGTGCCGAGGACACGCCGGGCGGTGGGCTCACCGTGGTGATCTCGCTGCCCACCGAGGACGGGAGTATGCGGTGACGAGAGTGCTCGTGGTGGACGACGAGCCGCAGATCGTGCGCGCGCTGCGGATCAACCTGGCCGCGCGCGACTACGACGTGGTCACCGCGCACGACGGCGGTTCCGCGCTGCGGGCGGCCGCGGAGACCAAGCCGGACGTGGTGGTGCTGGACCTCGGGCTGCCCGACATCGACGGCACCGAGGTGATCGAGGGCCTGCGCGGCTGGACGTCGGTGCCGATCATCGTGCTGTCCGCGCGGGTGGACTCGCCGGACAAGGTGCGCGCGCTGGACGCCGGCGCCGACGACTACGTGACCAAGCCGTTCGGCATGGACGAGCTGCTCGCGCGGCTGCGCGCCGCCGTGCGCAGGGCTATCGTGTCCGCGCCGGGCGACGAGGAAGCGGTGATCGAGACCGAGTCGTTCACCGTGGACCTGTCGGCCAAGAAGGTGTTGCGGGACAACGAGGAAGTGCACCTGACGCCGACCGAGTGGGGCGTGCTCGAGGTGCTCGTGCGCAACCGGGGCAAGCTGGTCGCGCAGAAGCAGCTCCTACAGGACGTGTGGGGGCCCGCCTACGCGGACGAGACGCACTATCTCCGGGTGTACCTGGCCCAGTTGCGCCGCAAGCTGGAACGCGCCCCCGCGCGGCCGAGGCACCTGCTCACCGAGCCGGGCATGGGCTACCGCTTCGAGCTGTGACGGTGCACCCGACCGGTTTGCCGTCGTTGTGGACGTCTCGGGCCGGGGTTTGTGGGTCTTGAAGACCGGCGAACCCCAACGGGTGCTCAGCGGCCGAAGGTCTGCGTCCAGTAGAACCCGTTGGTGTCCAACGCGATTCCCATCGCGATGAGCGAGCAGTCCAGGATGTTGCGCCGGTGGCCGGGCGAGTTCATCCAGCTGTTCATGACCTGCTCGGCGGTGCGCTGACCGCGCGCGATGTTCTCCGCGCCCGGCTTCGGGTAGCCGGCCTGCCGGATCCGCACGTCGAACGTGACGCCTTCGGGAGTCGTGTGCGAGAGGTAGCCGCGCCGGGCCATGTCGCCGCTGTGCCCCGCCGCCGCGTCGACGAGCCGCGATTCGAGCCGTGCGGCCGCGCAGCCCGCTCGCGATCGCTCCGCGTTGACCAGGTCGAGGACCTGGGCGGCGATCCCCGTCGGGCCGGGTGGCGGCTTCGTCGCGGTGGTCGTCGGCGGTGGTGTGCCGGTCGTGGTGGTGAGCGTCGGCGTGGTCGTGCTGGGAGGCGGCGGCGCGCTGGTGGTCGGCTGGCTTGTCGTGGTGGGCAGCGCGGTGGTCGCGGGCGTCGGTGGCGGGTCGGCCTGCCGTGGACTCGGCCGGGGCGTGGTCACGACGATCTGGTCCGGCGTGGCGATTCCGGCGACGGCGACCGGCCTGGCGGGGCCGGAGACAGCGGTGGCCGTCGCGGCGACGGCCGCACCGCCGAGCGCGGCGATCAGGACGGCGATGGTCGAGGCGTGGCGCGGCCGTAACCCGCTCACTCAGTTCCGCCGCTGGTGGTGCCGCTGTTGGTGGTGAGGCTGTTGGTCGTCGGCGGGTTGGTCGTGGTCGACGTGGGCGGAGTCGTCGTCGTGGTGGTCGGCCGGGTCGGCTGTGTCGGTTGCGTTGGCTGAGTCGGCTGCGTCGGCGGGATCGACGGCGACGGAGGCGGTGGCGGCGGCAACGGGGGAGGCGTGGTGCTCGGCGTCGTCGTGGACGACTTCGAACTACTCGTGGTGGAACTCGACGGCGGTGGGGGCGGCGGCGCCGGCAGCATGTCCGACGTCGGCGAGGTCGAGTCGGTCGTGCTGTTGCTCGCCGCGGTCGGCCGCGGTGGTGGCAGCGTGTTCGCCGGCGGTTGGGCGCTGTCCGAGGGCTTCGCGAGTGTCGCGATGCCGCCGAACACCGCGGATAACGCGATGCCGGTGACCGCGAGCACCGCGTACGGCGCGCGTCGGTTGTTCTCGGCCGGCGGGGCGACCTCGCGCCGCTCCTCGGGCTCGGGCATGCCGTGCTCCTCCTCGACGCGGCCCGGGTCTCCCGGCCACGGCCACTCACTCGTGAGAGTGATTACGGCGCGGTAACGTACCACCTTCGCGCAGTGTGCACAGCCCGACATTCGATTGTCACGTTGCGTGGTCGTTAGACGTGGTTCTAAAGGCGTCACTCGCGGCCGGGGCGGACTCTACCGTCGTGCCCATGAGCCACCCAGTTCCACCGGGCGATCCCGGACCGTCGCACCGGCCCAGTAGGAAGGGCCTGTGGGCTGGCGTGGCCGCGGTCGCCGTGGTGGTCGTCTTCGCGGTCACCGCGTTCGTCGCGCCGGGGTTCCTCGTCAAGGCCGAGCCGGTCGCCGGAGAGGCGACGGCCGGTGGTGTGCCGCCCACGCCGAACACCACGAGCACGACGCGTCCGTCGACGACCAAGAGCACTCCATCCGGGCCGGTGCGGACCGTCGAGCAGACCAAGGAACTGATCGTCACCGGAGTGCTCCGCCACGACAAACCCGGCCTCACCGCGCTGAAGTGCGGCGACGCCACGCCGAGGGTGGATCCGCTGATCGGCCAGGTCGATCCGGTCCGGTCGGCGTTCTTCTCCACCGTGGCGGCAGAACAGGTCGGCCCGCGCTGGCGCGTGGACACGTTGACCATGACCCCGCGAGGAGCGCCGGACGTCTCGAACTACATGGTGCTCCAGCGTGACGGCAACTCCTGGTGCCTGTGGGACGTCGTCCCGGCACGCGGTGAAAGGCCGAGCCTCGCCGAAGTGCCCTACGGCCCGCGGGCGGTGATCAACGAGTTCCTCGCCAAGGTCAACGCGAACGATGTCGAGGGTGCTCTGGACTCGGCCTGTGCCCAGGACACGACGGAGTTCCGGACCCAGGTCGAGCAGTTGGCCGCGGCCGACGGTGACGTCCGAACCGCGCCGGGCGGGGAGATCGGGCGCACGAGCTACCTCATCAAGCTCACCGGCACCAAGGGCGGCGAGGAGATGCGTGGCGAGATCAGCGCCACGTCGTGGCCCACATCGGCCGGAATCACCTGCGTCGGCACCGCCTTCCTGGTATGACCGCGGTGTGACAGATCAACCCGTGCGGTTGACCGCCTGGGTGCGCGGCCGCGTGCAGGGCGTCGGCTTCCGCTGGTGGACCAGGAGCAGGGCGCTCGAACTCGGGCTCGTCGGCAGCGCGAGCAATCTCGCCGACGGACGGGTCGAGGTGATCGCCGAAGGCGGGCGTGACGAGTGTGAGCGGCTGTTGGCTGCCCTGCGCTCCGGTGAGACGCCCGGCTGGGTCGATACTGTGGTCGATCGATGGTCGCCCGCCAAGGGCGGTTTGAACAGCTTCGTGGAACGCTGAACCGGTCGGGCGGGGGAGACGTAGTTGTCAGGTGTGGGGCCATCCTCCGAACGCGACGAGGAGCTCGTGCGGGAGCTCTACAGCCGCTACCGGCGACAGTTGCACGGCTATGTGCTGCGGTCGGTCGGTGGCGATCACCAGCGTGCGGAGGACGTCGTCCAGGAGACGCTGCTGCGTGCCTGGCGCAACGCGTCCAGCCTGACCGCGGATCAGGCGGGGCCGTGGCTCTACACCGTGGCGCGCAACCTGGTCGTGTCCGGCTACCGCCGAACCAAGGCGCGCGTCACGGAAGTCCCGATGCCGCAGGAGGACCCCCCTCATGAGGACGACCAGTTCGACCGGGTGCTGCAGAGCTGGCAGGTCGCCGACGCGATGCGCGCGCTGTCCAAGGATCACCGTGCCGTGATCGCCGAGCTGTTCTACCGCCGCAGGACGGTCGCCGAGGCGGCGACCGTTCTCGGGGTGCCGCCGGGGACCGTGAAGTCGCGGTCGTACTACGCGCTGCGCGCCCTTCGTGACGCGCTCGCCGAGCGGGGGGTGACCGAGCTGTGAGCTGCTCCCAGTCGGTGTCACTCGGCGCCTACGTACTCGGCGCGCTGGAGCCCGCGGAACGGGCGGCCTTCGAGGCGCACCTGTCCGGCTGCACGTCCTGCCAGGCGGAACTGGTTCGGCTGGCACCGCTGCCCGGACTGCTGCACCAACTCTCCGAAGAGGACTTCACCGAGGAACCCGAGGAACACGCCGTCGAGCAAAGCGATCCGAGTGCGCCGATCGAGCCGCCGCTGCCGGTCCCCGCGCACGTGGTCGGGCTGCCGCCGGCCAAGCCGCCCCGCCAGCGCGGCCGCTCGGCCTGGCTGGTCGCCGCCGCCGTGTTGCTCGTGCTGGTCGGCGTCGGCGCGTTCGTGGTCCACGAGATGACCTCCGAGCAGCCCGCCGCCCCGGTCGCCGCAGCGCCGGTGACCTGGTCCGCGACCGACCCCACCACCGGGATCCGGGCCGACATCGACCTGATCGAGAAACCGTGGGGCACCGAACTGCAGATGCGGTTGCGGGACGTGCCACCCGGCCAGACCTGCAAGCTCACCGTGCGCGCCAGGACCGGCGGGCGAGAGGTGGCCGGATGGTGGGCGACCCGCTACGGAGAGGTGGAGAAGATCCCGGGCAGCACCTCGTTCGCGGCGGGTGACATCGAGCGTCTCGAGATCGTGAACTCACAGAACGCCCTGCTCGTGGGCATCGACCGGCCACGCCGGTAGGCCACCTCCCACGGTGTTTGACCGGGCCCAGGTACCCTCGGTCGGATAGCGCAACGCTGCGACGTATGCCGAGAGTCGCCTGAAGGAGTTGCCGCCTCGTGCATCTGAAGAGCCTGACGTTGAAGGGTTTCAAGTCCTTCGCGTCGGCGACCACGCTCAAGTTCGAGCCGGGGATCACCTGTGTCGTGGGTCCCAACGGCTCGGGCAAGTCCAACGTGCTCGACGCGCTGAGCTGGGTGATGGGCGAGCAGGGCGCCAAGTCGCTGCGTGGCGGCAAGATGGAGGACGTGATCTTCGCCGGCACCTCCGGCCGCGCGCCGCTGGGCCGCGCCGAGGTCACGCTCACGGTCGACAACTCCGACGGTGCGCTGCCGATCGACTACACCGAGGTGTCGATCACCCGGCGGATGTTCCGCGACGGCGCCAGCGAGTACGAGATCAACGGCAACACCTGCCGCCTGATGGACGTGCAGGAACTGCTGAGCGACTCCGGCATCGGCCGTGAGATGCACGTGATCGTCGGGCAGGGCCAGCTCGGCGCGATCCTGGAGTCCAAGCCGGAGGGCCGGCGCGCGTTCATCGAGGAGGCGGCCGGCGTTCTGAAACACCGCAAGCGCAAGGAGAAGGCGCTGCGGAAGCTCGACGCGATGCAGGCCAACCTCACCCGGCTGACCGACCTCACCGGCGAGCTGCGCCGCCAGCTCAAGCCGCTGGGCAAGCAGGCCGAGATCGCCCGCAAGGCGCAGGCCGTGCAGGCCGAGCTGCGCGACTCCCGGTTGCGGCTGCACGCCGACGACCTGGTGACCCAGCGCGAGGACATCGCCAAGGAGCAGGCCGACGAGGCGTCCGCGCGGGCCAAGCGGAGCGAGGTCGAACGCGCGCTGCAGGAGGCGCAGGCGCGGCAGAACGAGCTGGAGGAACGGGTCGCGGCCGACGCGCCGAGGCTGTCCGCCGCACAGGACACCTGGTACCGGCTGTCCGCGCTGGAGGAGCGGCTGCGCGGCACCGTGCGGCTGGCCGTCGAGCGCGCCCGGCACCTGTCCGAGGAGATCGCCGCGCCGACCGGCGGGCGGGACCCCGAGGAGCTGGAGGCCGAGGCGGAGCGCACCGCCGTGCGGGAGGCCGAGCTGGCCGAGGGCGTGGAGACGGCGCGCTACGCGCTGTCGGAGACCACCGAGCGGCTCACCGAGTACGAGCGGGTGGTGTCCGCCGCGGAGAAGGCGCACCTGGCCGCCGTGCGCGCGATCGCCGACCGCCGCGAGGGGCTTGCCCGTCTCACCGGCCAGGTGGAGGCCCTGCGCAGCAAGACGACCGCCACCGCGGAGGAGATCGAGCGGCTGTCCACCGCGCTGGTCGAGGCGGCCGAGCGGGCCGAGATCGCCGAGCGCGAGCTGGCCGACGCGGAGTCCGAGTCCGGGCACGCGGATACCGACGACGCCGGGCTGCGCGAGCGGCACCAGCGTGCGGTCGAGGCGAACGAGGTGGCCAAGGCGCGGGTCGAGGAGCTGGTCACCGCCGAGCGCACCGCGGAGAAGGACATCGCGTCCTGGCGCGCCAGGGTGGACGCACTCTCGCTCGGACTGTCCCGAAAGGACGGTGCCGGCGCGTTGCTGGCCCAGGGCGACAAGCTGCCCGGCCTGCTGGGGTCGGTCGCCGCGTTGCTGACCGTCGAACCGGGTGCGGAGGCGGCACTCGCCGCGGCACTCGGGCCGGTGGCCGACGCGGTGGCGGTGGCCGCCGGCGACGACGCGGTGAAAGCACTGGAGTTGTTGCGGGGCAACGACTCCGGCCGGTCCGGCGTGCTCATCGGCGGAGCGTCCACCGCGGACAGGAACGGGTGGCCGTCGCTGCCGGGCGGAGCGCGCTGGGCGGTCGATCTGGTGCGTGCGCCGGACTCGCTGACCGGTGCGGTGTACCGGGCGCTGGACCGGGTCGCCGTGGTGGACGACCTGCGGGTCGCGCGGGATCTGGTGCGCGCGCACCCCGAGGTCCGCGCGGTGACCGGCAACGGAGACGTGCTCGGCGCGCACTGGGCGATCGGCGGCGCGGACCGCGGGCAGAGCGTGATCGAGGTGCAGGCCGCGGTCGACGAGGCCAACGACAAGCTGGGCGCCGCCGAGCGGGCGCTGGCCTCCGCCGGTGCGGCGCTGCAGGGCGCGCGCGAGGAGCAGCAGGCGCGGCGGGCCGAGGTGGGCGAGCTGCGCGAGGCGGTGAACGAGGGGAAGGTCGCCTCCGCTCGATCGGCCGAGCGGCTGTCCCGGCTGCGCAAGGCCGTGTCCGCCGCACAGTCCGAAGTGGACAGGGCGACGGTGGCCCGGACCAAGGTGGAGCAAGCGCGTGAAGAGGCGCTGGGCAAGCTCACCGAGCTGGAGGAGCGGCTCGTCCAGGCCAACGACCAACCGCTCGACGACGAGCCGGACACCGCCGAGCGGGACGCCGCGAACGAGGCGCTTTCCCTTGCGCGGCAACAGGAGATGGAAGCCCGGCTGGCGTTGCGCACCGCCGAGGAGCGGCATCGTGCGCTGCACGGCAAGGCCGACGGTCTGCGTCGCGCGGCTCGGGCCGAGCGCGAGGCGCGCGAGCGGCACACGCGGGCCATGGCCGCCCGTGCGCGCGGCGCCGAGGTGGCCACGGCCGTGGTGGCCGGTGGTGAGGCCGCGCTGGAGCGGATCGCCGTGTCGCTGCGGCGCGCCGCCGAGGAGCGGGACATCGCGCAGGCCGCGCGGGCCGAGCACGAGCGGATCCTGACCGACGTGCGCAACCGCGTCCGCGAGCTGGGCACCGAGTTGGAGAAGCTGACCGACGCCGTGCACCGCGACGAGGTGCTGCGCGCCGAGCAGCGCATGCGCATGGAGCAGCTCGAGGCGAAGATCGCCGACGACTTCGGCATCGGGCTGGACGATCTGGTCGGCGAGTACGGCCCGAGCGTGCCGGTGCCACCGAGCGCCGGCGAGTTGGCCGAGTACGAGGCGGCCAAGGAGCGCGGCGAGGAAGTCGTCGCACCGCAACCGATCCCGTACGACCGGGAGACGCAGCAGCGGCGCGCCAAGCGGGCCGAGCGCGACCTGTCGCTGCTGGGCAAGGTGAACCCGCTGGCGCTGGAGGAGTTCGCGGCACTGGAGGAGCGCTACAAGTTCCTGTCCACCCAGCTCGAAGACCTCAAGGCGACCCGGCGCGATCTGCTGACCGTGGTCAAGGAGGTCGACGACAAGATCCTCGAGGTGTTCACCGGCGCCTACGAGGACGTGGCGCGCGAGTTCGAGATCGTGTTCGCGACGCTGTTCCCCGGCGGCGAGGGCAGGCTCGTGCTGACCGAGCCGGAGGACATGCTCAGCACCGGCGTGGACGTCGAGGCGCGCCCGCCGGGCAAGAAGATCAAGCGGCTGTCGCTGCTGTCCGGTGGCGAGAAATCCCTTGTGGCCGTTGCCATGCTGGTCGCGATCTTCCGGGCCCGGCCGTCGCCGTTCTACGTGCTCGACGAGGTCGAGGCGGCGCTGGACGACACGAACATGCGCCGGCTGATCGGCCTGCTCGAGGAGCTGCGCACGACGTCGCAGTTGATCATCATCACGCACCAGAAGCCGACCATGGAGATCGCCGACGCGCTGTACGGCGTCTCCATGCGGGGCGACGGGATCACCCAGGTGATCTCGCAGCGCCTGCGGTCGGGGGAGGATCGACGCGAGAAGGCGCCGGCGCTCAGCCAGCCTTGATCGCGGCCTTCGCCTCGGTGAGCGTGTTCACCAGCGTGTCGATGCAGCCGAGCGGGACGATGAGTTCGAGGCCGTAGGTGCCTCCGAGGCGCACGAACGCGCTGCACCCGGCGTCGTAGACCTCCCAGTCGATCTCTATCTTCTCTGGCAACTCCACGTAGGTGGACGTGTTGACGACGTTGGGCCCCACGAAGTAGCTCATGGTCTCAAGTATCGACAGGTAATATTACCAACACCATCGCCCAATCGGGTGCTTGTCGAACACGTGTCGCGACCGACAGGATGGCCGTATGGCACCTCCGTCTCCGACCGTGGCGAACTGGGAACTCGGGATCAGGCTGCGCGAGCGCCGTGATCAACTGAGCCTGACCGCGACCGCCGTGGCCAAGAAGCTGCGCTGCACGCAAGGCTATGTGTCCGAAGTGGAGCGTGGCCGCACCAAGGTCGCCAAGGCGCGGCTCGATCAGATGATCAAGCTCTACGAGATCGACGCCGGTGACATCGACGAGCTGGAAAGCCTTCGCCAGCAAGGAAACGAGCGCGCCTGGTGGCACGCCTACTCAGCCCTGTTCAGCGAGGAGCTGTTGCGTTTCTTCGGCTTCGAGCACGGCGCCGAGACCATGCGCACCTTCGAGAGTGGCCTGATCCCTGGGCTGCTACAGACCGAGGACTATGCCCGCGCCACGATCCATGGTGCTGGCCCGAACATCCGTCTGGCCGAAGTGGACAAGCGTCTTGCTGCGCGGATGAAGCGTCAGGAACGGCTCGCCGGAGACGACCCGCTCCACCTCACCGCCGTGATGAGCGAGGCCGCGCTGCGCCAGCAGGTCGGTGGCCGCGAGGTGATGCGTGCTCAGCTCAAGCACCTTGTGCAACGGGCGGAGGAGTACGCGGACAACCTCGACATCCGGGTTGTGCCGTATACCGCAGACGCCTACGACGCCCTGGGCAGTTCGACCTTCTACCTGATGACGTTCCCCACCGGCCGGGTGCCGAGCCTCCTGTGGACGGAGAGCGTGACATCGACCGCCCTGAACGACGATGAGATGCGCTACCGCGAGTACGATGTGGCCTACGCCCAAGCGGTTGGCATGGCGCAGAGTCGGAAGGACTCGCTTGCCTTCATCCGCAAGCTCGCCAAGGAGTAGATCATGGTCGGACAGACCCCTGTCGCGGGACGCCGGACGGGGTGGTTCAAGTCCAGCTACAGCGCGTCCAACGGCCACTGCGTCGAGGTCAATTTCATGACCGGCGCCGAGTGGTTCAAGTCCAGTTTCAGCGAAACGAACGGCCACTGCGTCGAAGTTCGGTTTGGCGACCCGGTGACCGGCGTGCGCGACTCCAAGAACCCCGGTGGCTCCGTCCTCGCGTTCACCCGTCCCGCCTGGACGGATCTCCGCACTCACCTCACCCGCCGGGCGCGTGAGCGCCACCGCCGCAGGATGTGATCCTTGCGGTAGGTGGCGTGTGTCGTACGCTCCACGCAGCTGGGGAGTCTGCTCATGGCGGTGGTGCGGGCCCTGGTCGTCGTCGCCGTGATGGGTGGGCTGAGCCTGGTCGCGGGTTGCTTGCCGGGAAGCTGGCCCTCGCAAAGTCGACGGAAAAGATCAGCCGTACGCGCCACGTGGTTTCATCCCTGCGGCGAGGATTCGCGGTGGTGACAATGGCCAGATTCAGAAGTTCTTCATCCAGTGCGAGTTGGCGTAGCCATGGCACAGTCGAGAAGTGACGTGCCAGACTCGTGGGATTCACCGCGCCTGGATGCCGCAATGGCTTTCATCACCGAGCGCGTGGCCGGCGACTTCGCCAACTCCGGGCTTGGGACATTCGGGCTGCACATAGACCGGGCCTTTTCCGGTGACACGCCTCTGAACAGGGATCACACGTCGGCGCGGGATGTCGTCTGTGTTTCCGGCGGACACGTGTTCACGATCGGGCTGGAATACGGTGTCGAATTCGCATGCGCGGAGGTGGCCTTTCGACTCCAGGACGATGCCATCGACGCTCGTTGGCGTCCGTGGCCCGAACTTCACACGGCAGACGGACGATTCGTCGGCGTCCTTGCGCCAAAACGTGAACTGAACACCGTCGCTCAGTGGTACCTCGGCGACACCCCGTTCTGCGCGGTAGGACATTTGCTCAAGGCGTGCGAGGCGGCCGGACTGCGAATCGCTGAATGACAGCGTCTTCGATGCGCGGCGATTGGATCATCCAGATAGTCTGGCAGCGCCTGTGGGCGGGGAGGATCGACGGAACAAGGAGCCGGCGCCAGCGTGAACCAGCCGTACCCGCCGCAGCAGCCGATGGGCGCGCTCGACCTGCACACCTCGTACATGATGGGGATGAAGAAGTCGATCCCGCTGCCGCCCGGCCAGCACCACGTGCACATCCAGGTGGTCTACCGTGCCGCGCTGAACCCGACCCGGCTGATGGGCCAGGCCGAGACGCAGGTCAACGTGTTCCCTGGCCAGCGGACGCCGCTGTTCTACCGGGCGCCCGCCGTGATGGGGGTCAGCGGCGCGCTCGGCCACCGTCCACAGAGGACACCCGGTGTCCTGCTGATGTGGGTGGTGATCGTCGCCGCGCTGGCGTTCGGCACGGCGTTGACGATCTGGAAGCTCAGCTGATCCTCCCGCTAGTCCGGCGGGTTGCGGAACCGGGTGCGCAGGTCGATCACCGGCAGGTCGGGCGCGTGCCGGCGCACCGCCTCGCGCAGCAGGTCGGCGTCCAGGTCGACCACCGCGCCGGGCACCTGCTCGGAGACCAGCAGGGCGTCCCTGGCACACAGGTCGCCCAGCCCGCCGCCGCTGTCCGTGCCGCGCCGGACCAGTGCCACCACGGTGGTCGTGGTCGAGCCGTCGTAGGAGAACACCTCATCCTCGATCAGCAGCACGCTGCCGATGTCGCTCCACTCGACCCGGTCCGCCCGCCCGACCCGCAGGCCGCACGGTGCCACGGTGATCACCGCTCGGGACGACGAGAGGCTGACCGCCACCGCCGCCGCACTCACGGCCAGCGCCACGGCGACGAAATACATACCGATCAGCGACGTCAACAGCGCGACCACCGCGCTCACCACGGCCGCGCCGCCCAGAATCGCGGGCAACCGCCACGCCTCGCGCCATCCGACTCCGACGACGATGTCGTCCTTGCCGGGGGATAACGCGCTGTCGGCTGTCACCGAATAAGGGTGCACCACAAAACCGTTGTGCCACAAGCGTTTCGAAGAGTCCACATGGGACAGCCGGTTGTGCTCAGGTGGTCACGCCGGAGAACAACAGGTACGCGGCTCCGAGTGCCAGCACCAGATTCACCACGGTGGCCGAGGCGAATACGCCGATCGGACGCCAGCCCGCCTCGCGCAGGGACGATATCGAGAATTCCAGCCCGATCGACACGAACGCGAGGATCAGGAACCACTCGCGCACGTCGTTCACCACCTCGATCACCGGCTTGCCGGCCGCGCCGACGCTGTTCAGGTAGATCGTGGCGATCACCGACGCGGCGATGAACCCGAGCACGAACTTCGGGAACCGCCGCCACAACTCCACCGCACCGAGCCGGGGCGCGTCCGGCCTGCGCTCAACCTTCACCGCGAAGTACGTGGTCAGCGCCACCGCCACCACGCCCATCAGCGCGTTCTGCGTGGTCTTCACGATCGCGGCGATCCGCAGCGCGTCCTCGCCCGCGAGCGCGCCCGCCGCCGTGACGGCCGCGGTGGTGTCGATGTTGCCGCCCATCCACGCGCCCGCGACGGCCGGTTCGAGCCCGAGACCGGTGGCCAGCGCCGGCAGAATGAAGATCGACGGCAGCGCGAACATGATCACCAGGCTCGCCGTGTAGGCCAGTTGCTCCCGCTTGGCCTGCACCGCGCCGGCCGCAGCGATCGCCGCGCTCACACCGCAGATCGACACCGCCGACGCGAGCAGCGCGCGCAGCTTGTCGGTCAGCCCGAGCTTGCCGCCGAGCCACCAGGTGAACCCGAACACGAGCGTGATCAGGATCAGCGACTGTGCGATCGCCGGGCCGGCGGCGTTCACGATCACGGCCAGGTTGATCGACGCGCCGAGCAGGACGAGGCCGGTCTTGATGAAGAACTCGGTGCGGAACGCGCCGGCCAATCGCTCTCGCAGTCCGGTCGAGGAGAGCACCAGATTTCCCAGCAGGCCAAGGAGAATCGCGTACACCGGGTACTCGACGCTGGACGCGAGCTTGGCCAGCGACGTGCCCTCCGCCCACGCCGGCACGTTCTGCTCCAGGTACCGGGTGAGCGCGGCCAGCACCAGCACGACGGCCGCACCGGCGACGATCCAGCCGATCGTGCCGCGCCGGTTCTCGGTGGTGGTCTTGGTCTCCGGGGCCGTCACAGCGCCGACGTTAGGACGGCTGTTCACCTGCTGGCACGGCTTCTCACGGAGCGGGAGAGGGTTGCCTTCTCAGCTCTTCTCGGTGACCCGGTCGCGGTAGCCGTCCGCGACCAGCTCGACGTACTCCGGATGCCGGCGGATCCAGCCCGCGATGAACGGGCACAGCGGACGCGCCTTGAGCCCCTTGGCCTTCACGTCGTCCAGCGCGCTGCGGGCCAGCGCACCGCCGACGCCCTTGCCCTCGAACTCGTCGAAGACCTCGGTGTGCGTGAACACGCGATCGCCGCCCGCGGTCTTGTACTCGGCGAAACCGGCGAGCGTGCCGCCGATGCGGGCCTCGTACCGGCTCTGCTCCTCGGCGTCGTGGACGGCGACGGACTCACGCTCGGCCATGGGTGTCCTTCCCGTTGTACAGGCGATATCTGCCGGCGAGCCTACGCGTCGTGCTGGGCGGCCGCAGTTGCGTATACCCGGGAAATGCCGGCCTGTCACCTATTTCGCGACGCCTCCCACGACCGGCACTGGCCGCCGGGTTCCCCGATGATCATCGGTGGTGGCGAGGCGCCGGCGCCGTACTCGTTCATGGCGCGGCTGGGCGACGGCTGCGGCGCGTCACTGATCAGTCCGGAGTGGGCGCTGACCGCGGGCCACTGTGTCGGGGTCGGCAACAGTCTGCGCATCGGGTCGCTGGATCGCACCAGCGGCACCGTCGGGTACCCGTAGGAAATAGCGCCGGATACCTATTTGGCGAACAACCCCTACGACCGGCCCTGCCGCCGCGCGTGCCAGCTGCGCTTGTCTGGATGTCTTGACCGTCAAGGGAAGGAGAAGCGCTCCATGCGAACTGCGATCGTGGTGGCGGCGCTGGCCGCCGGGGTGTTAGCACCCGGAACGGCCGTGGCGGACCAACCGGGAACCGTCTCGCCGTTCATCATCGGCGGCGAGCAGTCGCCCGCGCCGTACACGTTCATGGCGCGGCTGGGCGACGGCTGCGGCGCGACACTGATCAGCCCCGAGTGGGCGCTGACCGCCGGTCACTGCGTCGGCGTCGGCAGCCGCCTGCGCATCGGGTCGCTGGACCGCACCAGCGGCGGCGAGGTCGCCCAGGTGGCGCAGGCGATCC
The DNA here is from genome assembly GCF_004216555.1 of Herbihabitans rhizosphaerae. Taxonomy (GTDB): domain Bacteria; phylum Actinomycetota; class Actinomycetes; order Mycobacteriales; family Pseudonocardiaceae; genus Herbihabitans; species Herbihabitans rhizosphaerae. Next base: position 518,877 of record NZ_SGWQ01000004.1, read on the forward strand.
GCCACCCCGACTACCAGGGTGGCGCGACGCCGCACGACATCGCCCTGCTCAAGCTGTCCGCGCCGGCGAAGTCCACACCGGCGAAGCTGGCCGACAAGGCGACCGACGAGAGCCCGACCCGGCTGCTCGGCTGGGGTGCCACCAGCGGTGGTGGTTCCCAGTCGCAGAAGCTCAAGCAGTTGGATACCGCGGTCATCGCGGACAGCAACTGCTCCAGCGGGCAGACCGAGGACCCGTTCGACCCCGCCGGTGACCTGTGCATCGAGACCAGCCCGGGTTCCTCGGCGTGCAACGGCGACTCGGGCGGCCCGGCGCTGGCCGGCAGCGACGGCAACTGGACGCAGATCGGCGTGACCAGCCGTGGCGCGACCGGCTGCGACGGCAGCCAGCCGACCATCTACACCGACGTCGGCGCGCACATCCAGTGGATCAAGGAGACCACCGGTCTCACGTTCTCCCGACCGTGAGCCGGTGATCGCGCGACCGCGGCGACAGGCGCATCCCGCGGCCTGTCGCCGCGGTCGCCTCCGCTGTGCGCGATGATGGGATCATGGGGAACAAGCTGATCTCGGGCGCGGTCGTGATCGCCGCCGCGCTGACATCCGCGGCCTGCGGCGGTGAGCCGGCGCGATCAGGGATCGCCGAGGCGCTGTTGCCCACCGACGCGTTCGGCGCGGGCATGGAGGTCCAGCGGCTGCCCGTTCCCGAGCGGCCGAATCCCGCGAACGCGGGCACCAGCGTGCCGCCTGATTGTGCCGCCAAGAACCTGGCGACCCAGGTGCACAACGCCGGCGAGGTGGCCGGCCAGGTCGCCAGGTCGGGCGATCGCATGGTGGTCCAGTTCGTGCAGCGGCCGGCCGTGGTCACACCGGCCGCCGTCCGCGACTTCGTGGCCTCCTGCGGCATCGCCACGTTCACCGAGTCCGGAGACCGCGTCTACACCTCGAACGACCCGGTGGACGTCAGTGCGCTCGGCCCGGTCGACGCGGCCGGGTTTCACCAGACCAGCACGAACGCCGACGCCGCCAACCCGCAGGCGGCCGACTCGGCCGGCGTGGTCATTGAGCGGAAGGGTGTGGCGGTGTACGTGGCCACGGTCGTCACCGGCGGCGGCAAGGCCGACGTGCCGAGCACCGTGGCGTTGGCCCGTAAGGCGCTCGACCGCGTGACCACGGTGCTCGGCTGACTCCTACGTGGCCTTCGCCGCGGTCGCCTCCTCGGTCTCCGGCTCGTCGTCCTTGTGCCGCAAGGACATCAGCCCGCCGACGGCCAGCGTGATGATCACGCCCAGCGGCACGTTCCACCACGACACCAGCGAGTTGACGTTCTTCTTCGCATCGGCCTTGCTGAAGTTGAACCACTCGATGTGATCCCACGGCGGCAGCGGTGCCTTCGGATCGAGCGGCACGGTGCCGACGAACTTCACCCCGAGGATCACGTAGGCCATCACGACCACCGTCACCAGGAACGCGACCACCGCGTCGGCCTGGCGGGCCTTCTTGATGATCAGCCCGAGCAGGAACGCGCCCAGCAGCGCGCCGTAGGTGTAGCTCGCGATGCCGAGCGCCTGGATCACGATCGGGTCCGACGTCTTCGCGTTGAACTGGGCGAACGCGCCGGCCACGATGATCGTCAACCCGGCCCAGATCATCGTCCAGATGCGGCCCATGCGCAGCCGTTCCTGGTCGGTCAGCGGCCGCTTGACGACCTTCTCCCAGATATCGGTGACCGACGCCGACGCCAGCGCACCGAGCGAGGAACTGAGCGCCGCGGCCAGGATGCCGGCTATCACGAACCCGGAAAGGCCGCTCGGCATCTCGGTGACGATGAAATTGCCGAACAACTCGTCGTTCGCGCCGAGTCCGAGTCCGCCCTTGTCCTTCGGCGCGGTCGGCGTCGCGTTGTTGTAGAACGCCGACAGCATCGCGCCGATGAACAGGAACAGTGCGAACTGGAAGAAGACGACCACACCGGAGGCGATCAATGCCTTCTGGCCGGCGCGCACGTTGCGGGTGGACATCAGCCGCTGCACGATCAGCTGGTCGGTGCCGTGCGAGGCCATCGCGAACACCGCGCCGCCGAAGAACGCCGGGAGGAACGCGTAGGTCGCGGTGAGCCAGTTGGAGCTGAAATCGAAGATCTGGAACTTGTTCGCGTCGACCGCCTTGTCGAACCAGCCGTCCGGCAGCCTGTCGGTCAGCACCCAGATCACCGCGACGGCCCCGAGTAGGTACCAGAGCATCTGGATCGCGTCGACCCACACGACCGCGCGCACGCCACCCATCGACGTGTAGAACACCAGCGCGATGCCGAGCACGATGATGATCGCCCAGTACGATGCGTCGATGCCGTACGCCTTGAGCACCAGCTTGATCGGGATCGCCGTGGCGAACAGGCGGATCGCGTCGGCCAGCAGGCGGGTGATCTGGAACGTCGCCGACGTGGTCGCCTGCATGCCGTTGCCGAACCGCTTGCCGAGGAACGCGTACGCGGTGACGAGATCACCCGCGACGTACTTCGGCAGCAGGATGAACGCCACGACGATGCGGCCGACGATGTAGCCGAGCGCCAGCGTCAGGTACGTCATGCCGCCGGCTTCGGGTTTCGCCAGGTAGGAGATCGTCGGCACGGACAACACGGTCAGCGTGGAGGTCTCCGCGGACACCACGGACAGGCACACGACCCACCACTTGATGCCCTTGTCGCTGACGAAGTAGTCGTTGCCGGACTTCTGTTTCCCGCCGATCAGGACTCCGAGGAGCGGCATCCCGACCAGGAAGATCAGGATGATCACGACGTCAAGGGTGCGCACTGGCTCCTCCAACGGTTGCGGGGACAAGGTCGGCGATCCGCAGTCTTGTGACGGCGCTGGTGCTCGGCCGCGGCATGGCGAGCGGTGCCGTGCCGGGGGTCACGCTGCCGAGCAGGCGCGGTCCCTCGGCGCCGGTCGCGGGTGGGCAGTTGGCCGGAATCCCTTGCCAGGTAAGGAATCCGAGTAGCGCGGCAAGATACGCCTCCTTGCCGGAGCTTGGCAATCCCAACTCGTCGCTCGTGATCAGTTCGGCATCTCCGAGGTGGGTGGCGATGGCGGCCATCATCGCCGAGTTGTGCACGCCACCGCCGGACGCGACGACCCGGCGCACGCCGTGTGAGAGGCACGCCCCGGCGACCGTGCGCGCGGTCAGCTCGGCGAGGGTGGCCATCAGATCCGCGTCGCCGACCTCGGGAAGGTCGGCCAGTACGTCGGTGAGGTAGCCGCGGTGGAAGTGCTCCTTGCCGGTCGACTTCGGCGGCGGTGCCGCGTAGTACGGGTCGGCGAGCAGCACGTCGAGCAGGTCCTGGCGGACCGATCCGACCGCGGCGAGCGCGCCGCCCTGGTCGATGCCGGGCCCGCCGATCAGCCGGCTCGCCGCGTCCAGCAGCGCGTTGGCCGGGCCGGTGTCGTAGGCGAGCACGGTGTCGTCCGGGCCGTTTGGCGCGATCACGGTGATGTTGGCGATCCCGCCGAGGTTCAGCGCGGCCACCGGCTCGGCGGACCCGGCCAGCCACAGCCGGTCCAGCGCCGCCGCGAGGGGCGCGCCGTGACCGCCCGCCGCCACGTCCCTGGCGCGCAGATCCGCGATCACGGGCAGCCCGGTCGCCTCCGCGATCCACGCCGGCTGGCCGAGTTGCAGCGTGCCGAGAGCACGGCCGCCCTCCACCCAGTGGTAGATCGTCTGGCCCAGCGAGGCCACCAGGTCGCCGCCGGGGCCGTTGGTGCGAGACAGCGCGTGCGTGGCCGCGGCGGCGAACGCCTGACCGACCCGGGTGTCCAGCCGGCACAGCGTCGCGGCGTCACAGCTGTTGGGCGGCAGCGCGGCGAGCAGCTCGGCCTTGAGCCCGGGATCGTAGGGGATCTCCTTGTGCCACAACGGTTTCAGAATGATCTCGGAGCCGTCGAGACCCATCTCGCCGACGGCGACGTCGATGCCGTCCATCGACGTTCCAGAGATCAGCCCAACCACCCGAAGCGCTGTCACGCGAGTGGTCTAATCCAGTTCCGGACCGGATGCAAGCATTTCGGTCAACTCTTGACCAAACCGATCAGTTGTCCGTGGAGCCTTGCCGAGCCGGCTGCGTGGTTCGGTGGACCTGGATGTCGGCGTCGATGTCGTGCTCGTCGAGCAGCCGGCGCACCTGCTTGACCGCCTCGGAGTAGACCAACTCGCGCAGCAGGGTCGGGGTGAGCGCGGACAACGGCCTGGCCAGCACCGTGTACCGCCTGGCGAGCTTGGCCGGGTCGAGCAGCTCGACGGTGAGGAACTGGCGGTCGCCGTTGCGCAGCGACTCGGGCAGATGCGTCACCGGCGCGCCGCCGTCGTGCGGCAGCCGGTGCCCCTCGGCACGGATGCGGCGGACCAGGAACACCGCCACCGCGAGCGCGGCCAGCCCGAACACCAGCGCGACGAAGCCAACGACCTCCACCACAGCACCCTCTTCAGTCCCGACGCGGGGCACCATCGTCGCACGCGACACGCGAAACCGCCCGTGACGGCCGCACCCGTGGGTGCGGAGGTCGGATGCGAGGATGACCCCGTGTCGAACGTGTGGATCTGGGTAGTAATCGTCGTGGCCGTCCTCGCGGTGGCGCTCGCCGTCGGCGTGGTGCTGGCCAAGCGGCGGCGGATCACGCTGTCCGAGGAGAAGCCGGCCGTCGAGGAGAAGCCGAAGGGCGGCGGGTACTCCACCGGCAGCGGGATCACGTTCGCATCCGGCGGAACGACCGAGGCGCCGGAGCGGGAACGGCCGGAGACCGACGGCGAGCCCGGCGTGGGGGAGGACGCCGCGGTCCCGCGTGACTCCGAGCGCCGCGACATCGTCGACGTCGACCTGCCCGAGCAGGTGGACGTCGGCCCGGAGGCGCCGGCCGAGCCGACCACCACCGTGCCCGAGCCGCGCGAGGAACTGCGGGCCGATCAGATCGAGGAGATCGAACCCACGTCCGGCCGGCTGGAGCGGCTGCGCGGCCGGCTGTCCCGGTCCCGGTCGGCATTCGGTCAGGGCCTGCTCGGCCTGTTGGGCGCCGGTGACCTGGACGAGGACTCGTGGACCGAGGTGGAGGACACGCTGCTGCTGGCCGATCTCGGCGCGGCGACCACCACGGAGGTCATCGAGAGGCTGCGCACCGAGCTGGGCGCGCGTGGCGTGCGGTCCGCCGAGCAGGCGCGCACGGTGCTGCGCGACGTGCTCGTCGAGGCGCTGCACCCGGACATGGATCGCGCCGTGCGTGCCTTGCCGCACAACGGATCCGACGGCACGAAGCTGCCCGCGGTGGTGCTCGTCGCCGGCGTGAACGGCACCGGTAAGACCACCACGACCGGCAAGCTCGCGCGGGTGCTCGTGGCCGACGGTCGCAGTGTGGTCCTCGGTGCGGCGGACACGTTCCGCGCGGCCGCCGCCGATCAGTTGCAGACGTGGGCCGAGCGAGTCGGCGCGGAAGTGGTGCGCGGTAAGGAGGGCGCGGATCCGGCGGCTGTCGCGTTCGACTCGGTGAAGCGCGGCATCGACGCCGGCGTGGACGCCGTGCTGGTGGACACCGCCGGACGGCTGCACACCAAGGCCGGTCTGATGGACGAGCTCGGCAAGGTGAAGCGCGTCGTGGAGAAGCAGTCCACTGTGGACGAGGTGCTGCTGGTGCTCGACGCGACCACCGGTCAGAACGGCCTCACCCAGGCGCGGGTGTTCTCCGACGTGGTGGACGTGACCGGCATCGTGCTGACCAAACTGGACGGGACCGCGAAGGGCGGCATCGTGTTCCAGGTGCAGCGGGAACTGGGCGTGCCGGTGAAGCTGGTCGGTCTCGGCGAGGGGGCCGATGACCTGGCTCCGTTCGACCCCACGGCGTTCGTCAACGCCCTTCTCGACTGATCGTTTCCGCCAATCGGGTGACGTCAGTTCATTCCCGACGGCGCGCGTACGCGCGTGCGTACCATCAGCCACCGTCGCCTGGGAGGAGTCGATCAGTGGCGTCCGAAGCCGAGCTACGCCAGATGGTGGAGAAGTTCGAGGTACGTGCGGCCGAGCTGGGGCGCTCGTTGCAACAGGCCGGCCGGCCTGAGCAGGCGGCGGCCGGGCCGGGTGCCGCCGTGCGAGTCACCGTCGCACCGAACGGAATGGTGCAGGACCTGCAGCTGACCCCGCTGGCGATGCAGCGCGGGCGGGAGGCGTTGCAGCAGGAGATCCTGGCCGCGATCAAGTCGGCGCAGAGCCGCGCGCGCCCGCAACCCGTTGCGCCGCAGCGGAATCAGCCGCCCGCGCGGCCGGCCCCTCGACGGCGTCCTGTCGACGAAGAAGAGGACTTCGAACTGCGGGAGAGCTTCCTGCGCAAGCCGAAGCGATAGAAACAGGGGGAGTGGCATGCCGGACGACGGGTTCTTCGTCGATATCGAGGCGCTCGACAAGTTGATCGGCTCGCTGAGCAAGGCGGAGCAGAGCCTGAAAGCCGCCAACGACAAGCTGTCCAAGGCGTCGTCAAACGATCTCGGACACGCGGAGATCGATCGCGCGGGCGAGAAGTTCCAGGACCGGTGGGAACACGGGATCAAGAAGATCGCCGAGTTCACCGGAAAGTCGGTCGAAGGCCTCAACGGCGCGCGCAAAACGTATGACGAGGTCAACCAGAGGAACCGGGATCGCATGAACCGGATCGCCGACACGCTGCCCGGTGGTCCGCGATGAGTGGTCTGCAACCGGACGCCCGGGGAATGTTCGCCCCCAAGCAAGATGCCGAGTTCCCCGCGCTGAAGTTCAACCCGGCGCCCGGCAACCTGGCGAAGGTACGCGACCTGGCGGACACGTTCAGCGCGGTCGCGCGGGAGATGGCCGAGGCGCGCGACGCCCTCAAGGGAATCGGCGGCGACTCCGGCATCTGGCGAGGCCAGGCCGCACGAGAGTTCGGCAAGACGATCGGCGAGCTGCCGGACTACCTGACCAAGGCGAACGCCTCGCTCGGATACGCTGGCCGTGAACTGGACCGTTGGGCCAAGGACCTGGCCGACATGCAGGGGAAGGCTCGCCACTACGAGGCGCAAGCCGCCAGCGCGCTCGACTACGCGAACCGGACGGCGGCCAACCCGAACCTCAAGATCGCCGGCCAGTTCTTCACCGACCCGGCTGCGCTGAAACAGGCGCAGCAGATGTACCTCGACGCCGCCGCCACGATGAAGCACGCGTTCGGCAACGTCGACGCCATCCGCGAGCAGGCCCGTCAGCTCCAGAAAGACCACGTCGAACTCGGCCAACAAATCGCGATCGCCCTCAAGAAAGCGCGCGAACAGGCCCCCGAAGCACCCAGCCTGCTGTCCCGAGCCCTCTCCGGCCTCGGCAGCTGGTTCAAGAGCGCCGCCAACGTCTTCAAGACCATCGGCACAGTCCTGGGTCACCTGAGCTCGGTATGCGGCATCTTCGCCGTCGTGTTCGCGGGCGTGCCGCCCGTTGGCGCGATCCTTGGTGCGGCTGCCGGGCTCACGGCAATCGCCGCGACCGCCACGAAGGGCATCGCCAAGGCCGGCGGCGCCGACGTCTCCTGGCTCGACATCGGTGAAGAGGCCCTCGGTGCCTTGCCCTTCGCCAAGGCGTTGAAGACCGGCGCCGAGGTCTCTGAGAAGGGGCTCAAGGGGACGACGACGGCCTGGCGCGGAGTCGAGAGAGCCCGAGGTGTTGGTGGCACCGTGGTGGAGAGGACAAAGAAGACCACGGTTGAGCGGTTGGCCGGCCGTGAAGCAACACCCAAGGTGTATCTGACCGGCGAAGGCCCCGGCCGGCGCCTGCTCGCCGCGGGAGAAGGCGAGATCATCAACGGTCAGCTTGTCGGCACAGAGGGAATCAACACCCTCAGCAAGATGTTTGGCAAGAATGGGGTAATTGACCCGATGAGTGGATGGGGTCGCGGCATCGATATCGCGGCTGGAACAGCGAAATTCGGCGGCGGTCTTGCCCTTGACGACTGATAACAGGGCACGCGACCATGAGTGAAGGTCTCTCGTTTGAAGTTCCGGAAGGCTTCGTGAGGTTGCCGACCGCCCAGTCCGGCGAAGCGGCTGACCGTGTGGCCGAGGAATTCGCGGCACTGTTGGGGCTGGACGGCGTCGACGAAGGTACGGTGTCGGTCGCCCAAATGCTCGCGTTGTACGGCGAGGCTATTGGTGATGCTGGATTCGACTATGCCGCGATGGGGCTCTTTCGATCACCATCGGAGCCCAGGCGGCCCGTGTCGGCTCTGCTGATGTGCACCCGTATCCCCGTTCCCCGGGATGCGCAGGGGCAGATCGAATCTCAACTGGGCGAGTTGGAGAGCCTGAAGGACGGCACCGAGGCCGAACGCGTGCAAATACTGGCTGGAACAGCACTTATCACGACCTCGGAGGAGACGCAGACGGTGCCGATTGAGGCTGCTGAGCCGGTAGTGCTCCGAGGTCGTCGAATAACGTGCTGGATTCCCAGCCCCACGCGCTCGACCGTAGGGCTCATCTCGGTCTTTTCGCATTCCTGGCCGGATAGGGATCACGTTAGGGATATGGCGATGAGTATCTTTGACACCGTAGAATGGGGCGCGGGCGATGACACTACCCCCTGACGCGTGGCGTGCCGATGTCTCACGCGGGCAGAGGATGCTAGCGCCGATGCCTGACCGCCGCACTGGCTTGCCGGCGCCGCCGCCGGCGCCGTTTCACTCACCCCGTGCGCGCTCAGGGCGGCAGGTGCTTCCGTTCTGGACCCGACCGAAGGGGACAGGCCCGAGGATGGCCTGCTTTGTCGCTCCGCTGCAGCGAAAACGGTTTGTCATTGGGCTTCTGGGTGGCCTCGCTGCCACACCGCTGGTGGCTCTCGTGCTAATTCTCACGGCCAAGGGGGGCGCTTCGATCAGTCAACGATTGGAGTTTCTGACCAATTGGTGGGTATGGCCTGTGTACGCAGCGCTGGCGGCACTTTGTGGTGTCGCGGCGTCATCGACACGTGTGGAACGCACTTCGGCTGGCGTTGATTGGCTGAAACACAATGACTGGTCGTCGAAACGCCGCAGTGACACCGTTGATACCTATCGCCTCGATACTGTAGCCATCGACCATTCCGGAAGGTTCCCTGAACTATTCTTGCGGGATCGAGCCACGAGAGAGCTCACATTGAGACTGGATGAGCTACAGGCCGTGCCGAAGTTGTGGGACTTGGTCTACAACGGGATCTTGCACTCAGTGCGGGATGGGGCCATGACCAACGAGGCCGCCGAGGTGGAGTTGCAGTTGCGACAGCGGATTCCAATGCAGTACCGGGTGAAGGCGTCACCGTCAGCTGGGTGACTGGATTGTTGATGCGCATGACTTTAGAACGGTGGTGGTTCGTCGTCGGGTGGCATGTCGTAGGTGCGCCCGAGTGGGCTGGTCCAGATGAAGTGCCCAGGCGTGGGTTGTTCGACGGTCCACCCGTTGTCGTGTTTGGCATGGTGATGCTGCAGGCAGAACATCCCCAGGTTGTCGTCGCAGGTTTGTCCGCCGTTGTCGTAGGCAAGGGTGTGGTCGATCTCGCAGGTGGCCGCCGGCCTGTGGCAGCCGTGGAAGCGGCAGGTTTTGTCCCGCACGCGAACGTGTTCGGCGAGTGCGGCTGAGGGGTATCGTTTGCGGCCGACGTTGAGCACGGTGTGGTCGGTCGGGTCGGTGAGCACCCGCTGCCACGTCGAGTGCTGGTCCGCTAGCTCGCGGCAGGCTTGTGCGGTGAGTGGCCCGTAGCCGTTGAGTTCGCCGGGCTGGTCGGACAGTCCGGCGAGCACGGTGGCTGGAACCGTTAGGTAGACGACCACTTTGCGGCGGCAGTTGTCCTTACCCAGCAACAAATCCAACGCCACATCCGCCCGAATCTGCGCCAACGTGCGGTCATCGCCGGCGCGTTTGATCTGCCGCGCACACCGGTCAATCAGCTGGAACGCGGCCATCGTGCGGTCAGCGGACCCGAGGATCAGCAGCTCCCCCATGCCGTC
>NZ_SGWQ01000005.1 GCF_004216555.1 Herbihabitans rhizosphaerae
CGTTTGCGCCACCGCAGCCCAACGATCCGCCGCATCACATGCTGGGGTGTCTTGTTCGGGCTGTGGTGCGGTCGCGACGACCGGTCGGCCATCCCCGGCCGGCCCCTCCGCGCGGTAGCGGTCGGCCCATTTAGCGGCCGTCTTGGACGACACCATGAACATCGTCGCCACCGTGGACAACGTCCAGCCGTCCTCGACGACAAACCGGGCAAGACGCAGCCGCGCACGTGGAGTCAGCAAGGCATTAGCGTGGGACACGAAGGCCTCCGGCTCGTGAAGCGGTTCCTCGACAGCTCCACTTCACAACCAGAGGCCTTCACCTGTCTCGCGACAGGCCGCAGATCAACCCATCCAGGAACAACGTCCCTGGGCATCACAGCTAGGAACTGAACAAGCCCGTGAGGGTGACCCCACCGCCGCGTCGTGCCGTAGGTGCATCACCCTCACGTTTCGCCGCACCTGTTGATCTTGCCTGACCTGGGCTTTCTCCGTGGCCGACGGACTTTAGCGGGCTAAAGTACGCGGACGGGGGCCGAGGCGCTTGTCAAGCTCTGGCGGCACGGGGTTGTTCAGCGGTTCCTAGGCGACCGAGGGGCGGTTCAGGTCGAACACGTCCACCTCGTGCTCGTCGAGCAGTTCGCCGAGCGCCTCCACGCCGTTCTTGTCCGCGTATTCGCGCTCGGCGTCGGAAATCGGGAGCGCGAACAGGAACACCACGGTCTTGTCGTGCAGATACATGGTGTGCGGGCCGTCGTCCCAGATGAAGGGCGGCGTGAGCAGAACGTGTTTCGTCGCGACATCGGAATCGTGCACGCCGATCGCGTCCGGCAGAATTCCGCCCGGCTGCGGAAACCACGTCGAATCACGAATGTTCAGCGCGACGGTGGCCAGCACATCGCCGTAGTACTCGACGTCACTCGCGCACGCGCCGACGATCTCGACCCGCGTCGGGTACTCGTCCTCCATCTCGGAGAGCGGGTGGTTGGACAGGCCGACCGTGCTGTACGACGTGGCACCGTCCTGCGGCCGGTCGGTCGCGACGATCACGTCGGCGACCGGTTCGCCGGCCTCGTCGGTGTGTTCGAAGACGTCCGGCTGCTCCTCGCAGTCGAACGCCGCGGTAGCGGTCAGGAATACGGCCTGGTCGGATTCCGACGCATCAGCCACGAACGTGCCCCTTTTTGCTCAGACGACCGACGGCCGGTCGATATCGAAAACGTCGATCTCGTTCTGCTCGAACATGTCCTCGAGCTGTTCGGTGCCGTTCTCCTCGGCGTATTCCAGCTCCGCGTCGGAAATGGGCACGGCGAACAGGAACGCCACGGTCTTGTCCCGCAGGTACATCGTGTGCGGCTCGTCGCCCCAGATGAATGTGGGCGCGAACAACAGGTGCTTCATGGTGACGTTCTCGTCGTACATCGCGATCGCGCCGGCGTGCACCGCACCGGGCAGCACCGACGCGCCACTGTTGATCACGTTGAACGCGGCGGTGGACATCACGTTGCCGAAGTACTCGATGTCGCTGGCGCACGCGCCGAGCACCTCGACCCGCGCGTGGAACTCCTCGCCGTCCACCAGCATCGGGTGGTTGGACAGCCCGACCGTGCCGTACGAGGTCACGCCGTCGGTGGGGCGGTCGGCCGCGCTCAGCACGTGCACGCTGGAGTTGCGGTTGTCGTCCCAGTAGTGGATCACGGGCGGCTTCTCGTGCTCGAACGCAGCGGCGAGCGTTCGGGCGATCGCCTTGTCGGCGTTCGACGGAGTCACTTGCCAGAGTGTGCCGTATCAGCCGGGCCGGACATGGCGCAGTGTCACCAGACGCCGGCGCGCGAAGGCTGCTATGCGGCCCGACGGCGGAGCCAGCCGCAGGCCGGTCAGCTCGGCGACCCGGTCCGCGACCTGCGGCACGGTCAACGTGTCGGTGTGCACGTGATGCCGGAACTCGTCGCGCCGCAACGAATCCAGGCATGTGTCCACTTTGGACGCCGCCCAGCCTCGCGCGCCCTCGGCCCGCCAGCGCAGCCGGCGCAGCACGGTCTCCCGGCTCGCCAGCAGCGACACGTGCACCACCTCGTGGCCGGCCTCGCGCAGCCCGCCGACGATCTGCTCGAAGTACGCCGGCACGACCATCGTCATCGGCACGATGATCACGCCGTCGTACTCGCGCGCGAGACCGTCGAGCGTGTCGAGCACGCCGGACCGCCACACCGGCAGATCCTGGAAGTCGTCGCGCAGGTGCCTCGGAATCATTCTGTGCAACCCGAAGCCCAGCAGTTCGGGATCACACACGAAGCTATCGCCGACGCGCCGGTGCAACTCGTGCGCGACCTGAGTCTTACCGCCGCCGAACGGCCCGTTGATCCACAGCAGCACGGTCAGGCGTCGACCCCGCGCAGGAAGCTCGCCCACCCGCCGTGCGGCAGCACGAGCGCGCCCGCGTTCGGGTTCTTCGAGTCCCGCACGGCTATCGCGGGATCGGCAAGCGCCACCTCGACACAATTGACGCCGCTGCCTTCGCTACTGCGGCTGCTCTTGCGCCACGCCAACCTGGAATAGTCCACAGTGGACATTCGCACCGCCTTGCTCGTCAGGGAGCGTAGATCTCGGCGGCCAGCCGCTCGATATAGGCCACCGACTCGGCCGGCTGAAGCGCGTTCTCGCGGAGCCGCCCAAACTTGATTCTAGCGTCCCGGACGTAGTGCTGATCTGGTTCATCCTCGCGGTGTAGCGAACCGACGACATAATCGACGAAAAGCATGTCGGGATCTTCGGGCAGCGAGAAGGTCAGCAGAGTCATCGAGCCGCCGACCGAGACGCGCGGCCTCCCCCGGAACGGTCTGACGTACAGCGTGACCGTCGGCAGCTTCGCCGCCTCGACCAAGCGCAGCAGTTGTGCGCGCATGACCTCGTCGCCGCCGTAGTCCCGGACCAACACGGCCTCGTCCAGCACCGCGACCAGGCTCAGCGGGTTGTCCGCGTCGGATAGCCGGCGCTGTCGCGCCATCCTCAGCGCGACGTCCTTCTCCAACTGTTGCTGGGTGCGCTGCGCCCCGCTGGCCTCGAACACAGCGCGTGTATACGCCTCCGTCTGGAGCAGACCCGGGATGTAGTCCGAGGCGAACTCGCAAACCTCCTCTGCCTCGGTCTCCGCGTCGACGTAGCCTCCGTGCAGGAGGTCGTAGGCGCGGAACCAGCGCGGTTCGCGTGCCTCACGTACCTAATCGAGCAGGCCGGGAACGTACTGGTCATACAGGTCCATCATCGAGCGGACGACGTGCACGTTCGCTCGCGTCTCGCCGGCCTCCATACGCTGCAGCGCGCTTCCGCTCATGTCCAACTGCTTGGCGGCGGGATCGATCTTCAGCTTGGCCTTCTCGCGCATCTGGCGCAGCCGCCGTCCGAGCCTGCGGTTCAGGAACGGTGAAATGGTGTTTGGCATGCGATCTCCCCAGCCGTGACCCTCAGTGCTCAAATGATCGCACCTGGGTCCGTCAAAAATGGGAAACCCGCTAGTGACCCACCGCCTTCTCGGCGCCGATTCCGGTGAGGGAGCGGACCTCCATCTCGGCGTACTTCTTCTGGTCGTGCTCCTTCGACAACACCGTGCCGATCCAGCCGAGCAGGAACGACACCGGGATCGACACGATGCCCGGGTTGGACAGCGGGAACCAGTCGAAGTCCGCGCCGGGGAACATCGCCTTCGAGTTGCCCGACACGGCCGGCGAGAACACGATCAGCCCGACGCACACGATCAGCCCGCCGTAGATGCTCCACAGCGCGCCCGAGGTGTTGAAGCGCTTCCAGAACAGCGAGTACAGGATCGTCGGCAGGTTGGCCGACGCCGCCACCGCGAAGGCAAGTGCCACAAGGAAAGCGACGTTCTGGCCGTTGGCCGCGATGCCGCCGCCGATCGCCAGGATGCCGATCACCACGGCCGTCCGCCGGGCCACCCGCACCTCGGCGTCCTTGTCGTCCACCTCGCCCTTCTTGATGATGTTGGCGTAGATGTCGTGCGCGAACGACGCGGACGCGGTGATCGTCAGACCGGCCACCACCGCCAGGATCGTGGCGAACGCGATCGCCGAGATGATCCCGAGCAGGAACGAGCCGCCCAAGGCATCAGCCAGCATCGGTGCCGCCGCGTTGCCGCCAGGGTCCGCCTTGGCGATCTTGTCCCGGCCCACGATCGCGGCCGCGCCGAAGCCGAGCACCAGCGTGAACAGGTAGAAGATGCCGATCAGCCAGATCGCCCACACCACCGACCGGCGCGCCTCCTTGGCCGTCGGCACGGTGTAGAAGCGCATCAGGATGTGCGGCAGGCCCGCCGTGCCGAGCACCAGCGCGAGCCCGAGCGACAGGAAGTTCAGCTTCGAGGTGCCGTCGGTGCCGTACTGCAGGCCGGGGTTGAGGATCTGATCGCCCTTGGGGTGGGCGTCCGCCGCCGCGCCGAGCAGGCCGGACAGGTTCAGCCCGTACTTGGTGAGCACCCACACGGTGATCACGGCCGCGCCGGTGATCAGCAGCGCCGCCTTGATGATCTGCACCCAGGTGGTGCCCTTCATGCCGCCGATCAGCACGTAGGTGATCATCAGAAGACCGACGATCGTGATCACGACGGCCTGGCCGCCCTTGTCGGTCACGCCGAGCAGCAGCGCAACCAGCAGGCCGGCCGCCGCCATCTGCGCCAGCAGGTAGAAGAACGAGACCACGAGCGTGGAGGTGGCCGCCGCGGCGCGCACCGGACGCTGGCGCATCCGGAACGCGAGCACGTCGCCCATCGTGTACTTGCCGGTGTTCCGCAGCAGCTCGGCGACCAGCAGCAGCGCGACCAGCCACGCGACCAGGAAGCCGATCGAGTAGAGGAACCCGTCGTAGCCGTACAGCGCGATCGCGCCGGCGATACCGAGGAACGACGCGGCCGACAGGTAGTCGCCGGAGATCGCGATACCGTTCTGCGGGCCGGTGAACGCGTGGCCGCCGGCGTAGTAGTCGGCCGCGGTCTTGGTGTTCTTGCTCGCGCGGAACACCACGACCAGTGTGATCGCCACGAATACGAGGAAGATGCCGATGTTGAGACCGGTGTTGCCGCCGATCGAGCCCTGGGCGAGGTTCACTTCTCCTCACCCCGGCTCTCGACCTCGTTGCGGATCTTCTCGGCCACCGGGTCGAGGTTCTTGTTCGCGTGCCGGACGTACAGCATCGTGATCACGAAGGTGGAGACGAACTGCAGCAGCCCGAAGACCAGGCCGATGTTGATGTTGCCGAATAACCTGGTCGACATGAACCCGGGCGCGTAGTCCGCCAGCAACACGTACAGCAGGTACCAGACCAGGAACAACCCGGCCATGGGGAACACGAACCGGCGCAGCCTGCGACGCAGCAGCACGAAATCGGGACTCGCCTGAACCTCTTCCCAATCCGGCTTTTGTTCGGTGGTGGTCATCGGCCCTCCTCACCCCGGCGCTCGCGCACAATGACCGTGCGACGACCGTGCGTATAACCCGCCCCGCGAGACGCTATGCAGGTCGGACGACTTTCGTAAGACTCCGAACGGGGACTCTTTGCAACGCGAACGAGTGACAGCCGGAGCCTGACATATCGTGAGACAGGTCACAAGGCCGTAGTTGAACACGATCGCACCTCGTTCCGACCAATCCAGCCTCACCCGATCGGGTGTAATCCGCACGTTGGGTAAACGGAGAGTTGATCGACTAACGGCGGTGACGACCCTCGGCGAGCCTCGCCCGTTCCTCGGCCGTACCGAAGCGGGCCACGTCCCGATCCCGGATGAATCCGAGCGGGTCGGGCGCGTGCATCCGCAGGCGGAAGCGGTTGACGTCGGCCGGCACCGACCGCTGCGTCGCCTTGCTCACCAGGATCATCGTGAAGAACGCGATCGGCACGGTGATCAACGCCGGCTGCTGCAGATACCAGGGCGCCCAGTTGCCGGTGTAGCCGCTGACCGTGGTCGCCACGAGCGCGCCGAGCACGCACAGGCCGCCGGTCGTCATCCCCACGCCGGCACCGGCCGGGGTGAGTTTTCGCCACCAGATGCCGAGCACCAACACCGGACAGAACGTGGACGCCGCGACCGCGAACGTCATACCAATCGACATCGAGATGTCGTTCGGGCGCACGAACACCGCGATCACCACCGGCACCGCGCCGGCCAGCGCCGCCGCGTACCGGAAGTCGCGCACCCGCCCCTTCAGGATGTCGGTGGACAGCACGCCGGCCACGCTCACCAGCAGGCCCGACGAGGTGGACAGGAACGCCGCGAACGCACCCGCCGCCGTCACCGCGCCCAGGATCTCCCCCAGCGTGCCGGACAGGAACTTGCCGGGCAGCGCGAGCACCGCCGCGTCCGTCTTACCGGTCACCAGCAGCTCGGGCACGTACAGCCGGGACAGCAGGCCCATGATCATCGGGAACAGGTAGAACAGCCCGAGCAGCAGCAGCACGTGCAGCGTGGTGCGGCGCGCGGACTTGCCGTCCCGGTTGGTGTAGAAGCGCACCAGCACGTGCGGCAGGCCCATCGTGCCGAGGAACAGCGCGAAGATCAGCGAGTACGTGGTCCACAGGTCCGAGGTGCCGCCGCCGGTGGGGGTCAGCCACTCCGCGTTGGTGGACGGCGTGCCGGCGACCGAGGGCACCGGTGCGCCACCGGGGAACATCAGCTTGGTGTCCGCGTCCACCTCGTGCGTGCCGGGGCCCCAGAACACCGGCCCGCGCGCGGAGCCGCCGTCCACCCGTCCCTCGGCCGACAGCCACACCGGCTCGACGACCCGCAGCGTGACCGGCGTGGTCACGTCGATCGAGGTCGGCGCGCTGAACGTGGGCGGCAGCGGCTCGGCCAGGCCCCGGCTCTCACCGCCGTGCGTGCCGCCGGACCCGATGAACACCGCGCACATCACGAATACCGGCGTGGAGATCGCGAACAGCTTGAGCCAGTACTGGAACGCCTGCACCACCGTGATCGCGCGCATGCCGCCGCCGAACACGTTCACGACCACGATCACGGCCACCAGCAGCGCGCCCACCCAGCCCGGCGTGTGCAGCACCATGCCCAGCGTCAGGCCGGCGCCCTGCATCTGCGGCACCAGGTACAGCACGCCGATCACCAGCACGAAGGCCGTGGACACGCGGCGCAGCGGCCGCGAGGACAGCCGCGCCTCAACGAAGTCGGGCAGCGTGTACGCCCCGGACCGGCGCAGCGGCGCGGCCACGAACAGCATCAGCGCGAGATAGCCGGCGGTGAACCCGATCGGGTACCAGAGCGCGTCGACGCCGTCCTTGAGCACCAGGCCGGCGACACCGAGGAAGGACGCCGCGGACAGGTACTCACCGGACACCGCCGCGGCGTTCCGCCGCGACCGGACCGTGCGCCGGGCGACCAGGAAATCCTGCGTGGTGCTGGCGTGCCGGGAGCCGCGGTAGCCGAGGGAGAAGGTGGCCACGGCGACGAGCGCGATGGCGACAACCGCCCACACGTTCCCGACGTTTCCCATCGGCCCTCGTCCAAGTCGACAGCGCCGGAGCTACTTCTCCACCATGTCGACGAAGTCGCGCTCGTGACGCTCGGCGTACGTGTTGTACACGTATCCCATACCGAACAGCAGAGGGAAGGGTAGGACGCCGAGCGCGAGCCACGGCAGCCGGACACCCGCAATCGTCATCTCGGCGAGCGAGGGGACGGTGAAGAACAGCACCGGAAGCACGCCGAGAATGCCTCCGGTGATGAACGCGATCGTCAGCGAAGTCCTGAGTTGCCGGCCGACCAGGTTGCTCACCAACTCCTCGCCGTAGCTGGTCTGCTCCTCCAACTCGACCACGGTGCGCAGCACGGTGACCGGCGCGCGCGAGTCGGCGAGCACCACGCGCTTGCGGCGCGGCCGCGGCTGCTGGCCCTGCTCCCCGTTGGACGGGGGCCCGGCCGAGTGCCTGCTCACGGCGACAGGCCGTTGCGCGGCGCCTTCACCAGACGCTCTTTCAGCTCGCGGGTGTGCCGGCGGGACACCGGCAGCGTCTTCTCCTCGTGCCCGATGACCACCTTGTAACCCTGCGAGGTCATCTGCAGCTCGGTGATCAGCTTGATCGGCACCAGGTAGGACCGGTGGATACGCACGAATCCCGCCTTGCCCCAGCGCTCTTCCAACTGGGACAACGGGATCCGGACCAGGTGCGAACCGTCCAGGGTGAACAGGCGCGCGTAGTCGCCCTGCGCCTCGACCCAGCGCACCGACGCGCGCGGGATCAGCTTGGTGTTGCCGGCCAGCTCGACCGGGATCACCTCTTCGTCCGTCGACTCGTGCGCTCCGCCGCCCGATTCCTGGGCCGGCCCGCCCCCGCCTGGCACGATGCCGTCGCCCTTGATCTTGGACAGCACGCGTTCGATCGCGGAGTCCATCCGATCCTGGTCGCACGGTTTCAGGATGTAGTCGACCGCGCCGAGTTCGAACGCGGAGAGCGCGTCCTGGCCCTCCTTGCCGGCGCCGTGACCGGTGATGAACACCAGTACCGGTGGCGGGTTGAACCCGAGCAGCACGCGCGCCATCTCCATGCCGGTGAGGCCCGGCATGTTGAGATCGGCGAACACGGCGTCGACCACGGGCAGCCCGCGCTGCTTGCGCTCGGCCAGCTCCTCATCGGCCCCGCTGAGCACGCGAAGCGCCTCGGACGCGTCGAACGCCTCGATTATCCGCCGTACATGCGGATTGCCGTCGAGACGCTCGCGAAGGATCGTGATCCCGGCTTCCTCGTCGTCTACGGCAAGCACGACGAGACCACGGGTGCTATGTGCTGTACTCACAGTAATGTGCATCTTGCCGATCTGGTCGGCCGGTGTCCATGGTCAACATCCTCGTCACCCAGCAGAGTGAATACCTGTGGCGGGTTTGCCGGTCTTCAAGACCACACCGGCCCCGGTTTGTAGGTCTTGAAGACCAGCAAACAGCGTGTCGATCAGAGGCCGAAGCGGGACCAGATCGCGCGCGTCTCCAACGCCTCGACCGCGGCCAGCATCCGATCCGGGGCACCGAACCCGATGCCGGCGCCGCCGCTGACGCCGAGCCGGGCGAGCAGCGGGCGCTTCGGCTCGGCCACGCTGATCTCCGCGTCCGGGAACCGCTTGGCCACGATCTCGCGCAGCCCGCCGACACCGTCCACCAGGCCCAGCTCGGCCGCCTTCGCGCCGGTCCACACCTCGCCGTCGAACAACTCATCGCTGGTGACCTTGTCCCCGCGCCGCTCGCGCACCCACGCCACGAACTGCTCGTGCAGCTGCGACTGCAGGCCCTTGAGCCACTCCACGTCCTCGGACTTCTCCGGGCGGAACGGGTCCAGCCGCACCTTGTGCTCGCCGGCGGTGTGCACCCGGCGCTCCACGCCGACCCGCTCCAGCAGGCCGGACAGCCCGAAGCCGGAGCTGACCACGCCGATCGAGCCGACCAGGGACGTCGAGTGCGCGTAGATCTCGTCGCCGGCGCAGGCCAGCCAGTACCCGCCGGAGGCGGCCACGTCCTCGCAGAAGGCCAGTACCGGCACCTTCTTCTCCGCGGCCAGCTCCCGGATCCGGTCGGCGACCAGCGCGGACTGGGTGGGCGCGCCGCCGGGCGAGTTGATCGCCAGCGCCACGGCCGACAGCTTCTCGTGGTCGAAGGCGCGCTTGAGCGCCGACTCGACGGTGTTGATGTTGATCGTGCCGCGCCCGAGCGGCGACGGCGTCGGCGTGATCACGCCGTGCAGGCGGACCACGGCCACGACGGATCTGCGCTCGCCGCGATCGCGGATCCCGGGCAGCCGGGCGGTCAGCTTGTCCGTGACGTTCATACCGATCCACCCTACGTGCCGGGCCGACCCTGGCCGGCGGAGCAGGGTCAGTTCAGCAGGTCGGCGAGCCCGAACGGCACGATCGTCGCATTCCGGTCGACCGCGCCGGGGATTCCCGGCACCGATCCCTTGTCGGAATGCTGGTGCAGCGCCAGCCGCGGGTGTGCCCAGCCCGGATTTCCCGGATCGCCGTTGTAGCGCGCGATCCAGAGGTAAACCCCGTCACCTGCCCACTGGTCCGGGTGCAGCACGTTCGTCCAGAAGTTCAGGTTCGCGTACACCATGACGCGCTTGACTCCGGTGCGTTCACGAATGACCCTGATCCATTCCGCGATGAACGCGTCTCCGACTCCGCTCACCTCGACGTCCAGTACCGGTGTCAGCGAGCCGGGCTCGAAAATGCCCAACGGCGTGCCGGTGTTCACGAAATGCGTCACCTGGTCGACGACCGATCCCGGCCGGGCGAAGTGGTATCCGCCGCCGTGGATTCCGACGCCGCGCGCGCCACTGAGATGGCCGCCGGCATCCTGGTCCACGAATGTCGTACCTTCGGTGATCTTGCACAGCGCGAAAGTGATGTTGTTGCCGCGCACCGCGTTCCAGTCATTGACGGTGTTGTAGTGCGACAGGTCGATCCCGTAGTCCACGACGCCTCCCCGAGCTGTATCTACGGTCCCGCTCACCCTCCATACTGCTCACAGTGTGTAGCCGAGGGGTACCGCCGATCCGGCCCATTTCCTGGGAAAGGTGATCACCGAGCGTGGTTTACTGATGTTCGACCGGGCGGGTCACGGGCTCGTCGAAGTCCTCGTCCTCGGACGAGTCCGACTCGAATTCGGGCAGTTCAGGGCGTACGCCGGGGAAGAATTTCGGCACCCGCAAGGTCACCTTCATGCCCGCGCCGGGTGCGGTGTCCACGACGAGTGCGTAGTCGTTGCCGAAAACCGAGCGCATTCGCTGGTTGATGTTCCCGACACCGACGTGCGCACCCGTCTTGTGCGCGTCCTGCAAATCGGAGAACAGCCGGTCGGCGTCCATTCCGACCCCGTCGTCCTCGATGGTGATCAGCGCCTCGCTGCCGTTGTCCTGCGCCACGATGGTGACCGTTCCCCCGCCGGGCTTCTTCCCGATCCCGTGCCGCACGGCGTTTTCCACCAGCGGCTGCAACACGAGGAACGGAACGGTCACCGACAGCACCTCGGGCGCGATCCTGATTCGCACGCTGAGCCGGCTCTTGTAGCGCGCGCTCTCGATCGTGAGATAGCGGTCGATGTTTCGCAGCTCGTCGGCCAGTGTGGTGAACAGGCCGGACGAGCGGAACGAGTACCGGGTGAAGTCGGCGAACTCGTGCAGCAGTTCGCGCGCGCGTTCCGGGTCGGTGCGGATCAGCGAGGAAATGGTGTTCAGCGCGTTGTACACGAAATGCGGCGAGATCTGCGCGCGGAGCGCCCTGATCTCCGCCTTCGCGAGCTGCTGCTTCGACTCGTCCAGCTTGGCCAGCTCCAACTGGATGCACAGGAACTTGGCCAGCTCGTCGGAAAGCTGGATCAGCCGCCTGCTGCTGGCACCGCCGACCACGATCAGCGCGCCCTCGACCGTGCCCTCGATGATCAGCGGCACGATCACCGCGGTGCGCATCGGGCAGTTGCCGCGCCGGCTGCACGGCAGCTTCTCGTGCTTGACGTGCTCGCGGTGCCGCTTGGAGATCGCCACGTCGATCGCGGGCGCGAGATCGCGGTAGTGGTGGTTGGCCACGCCGTCCCAGGACAGCAGCGCGCCGGAGGAGTCGGTGATCCCGACCGCGACACAGTGCAGCAGTTCGAGCAGGTGCTGCGCCGCCTCGTCGGCCGCCTCGCCGGTCAGGCCGTTGCGCAGCTCGGGCACCGCCTTGGACAGCCGCTGCACGGCGTCCAGCACCGCCTCGTCCGCGGCGGTACGCGCCCGCCGTGCGCGGAAGCCCCAGTACAGCAGGGCCACCAGTGCGAGGGTGACGACCACGGCGATCACCGCGCGGTCGGTCAACAACTGGGCCACGGGTTCAATGCTCCGGGTCGGAGGCGAGCGTGTCGAGAGCGGAAAGCTACCGCATCGGTCGCTTTCCGCTCTCGGCCGCTTACAGACCTACCCGATCTTGACCGACGCGGCCAGGTCGAGCAGCACCGCGCGGCCGAACGGCAGCGTGGTGTCGATCATGCCCCGCTTGCCGACCAGGGCGACCGTCACCCAGTGGCCGGGATCGAGCACTCGCAACACGCCGTAGCGCTCCTTCGTCGTGCGCATCGGGATGCCCGCGTGCGTGGTCTCCTCGGTGAGCCACTGCTCGGGCACCTCAGGCGTGTGCGCGAGGACCCGTGAGGGCGGCGGGCCGCCACCCACGGTCACGTACACGCAGATCGAATTACTGGGCTGCGTGTTCGGATCGAACATCGGATGGTCACACAAGGACACCTGGGCGCCGCCGTCCAGCTCGCCGTTGCTCCACACCTCGACGTGCGGGTACGCGGCGGGCACCGTCACCACCGGCGTCGGCCCCGCCGGTTTGCTCTGCTGCCGGGTCAACGACCTGGCGACCGCGAGCAGAGTGTTCTCGGCGACCGGATTCTTGCCGTACACCACGGCCCGCTGCCCCGGCGCCCACTGCCAGTAGATCGCCACTCGGTGGAACTCCGTGTCCCGAATAAGGGTCCCGCTCGCGCCGTTGATGTCCACCGGCACCTGCTCGCCGTTCGGAGTGACCGGTTCGCCGACGCTCTTGTCGACGTTGTCGAGACGAGCGCTGATGCCAGCGGACCCCGGCCCCGCGCCGTACTCCAGCCCGGCACCTCGCGGACCGGTGTGCCACCGAACCAGCTGATACCCCTGCGGCATCCAGCCGACGGAGAAGGGCAACCACGGCCGCGAAGTCGTCGGCTGCGCCGGCCCCGGCGGACCGGCCGGCGACACGTACCCACCGTCGCGCAGGTCACCGCGGAGCACGGCGACACCGGTGATCAGCGCACCGCTGGTCATCACCGCGGCCGCGGCCGCACCGATCGCCGTCCTCCGCTTGCGCCGGCGGTCGACCAGCGTCATCGCGCCGGCCAGCACCTCGTCCGGATCGGGCGCGCGGCCGGCGCGATCGTCCAGAGTCGCCTTCAGGTCGTGCATGTCGATCATGGCGCTACCTCCCGTGCCGTCTGCGCGTCCGCCCGAACCCGAAGTGCCCGCAGTCCCCGATGGACGTGACTGCGCACGGTGGCCGGCGCGCAGCCGAGCACCTCGGCGATCTCCTCGTCGGTGCGTTCCTCGAAGAACCGCAGGACGATCGCCACCCGCTGCGGTTTGGTCAGCTTGGTCAGCAGCGTGGCGATCTGATCGGCGTCGGCCACCCGACCCGCCGGATCGTCGACCCGCCCGCGATCGAGAACCCCCGAATCGGACGCCGGCTCGACCGTGCGCTGGTACCACCGCCTGCGCCAGGACAGGTAGCCGTTGACCACCATGCGGCGCAGGTAGAGATCCGGGTGATCGGCGGCCCGCACGACCGACCAGCGCCGGTGCGCCTTGGCCAGCGCGTCCTGCACGAGGTCCTGCGCGAGCTCCCGATCACCGGTCAGCGCGGCGGCGAACCGGACCAGGCCGGGCAACCGCTGTCTGGCGAACTGTTCGAACTCCACATCCATGAAGACGCCGGCACGGCCTCGCCGTGTGGCGGTTACTTCAACAGCCGGGACATGCGCCGGTCGGCCAGCGGCTTGCCACCGGTCTGACAGGTCGGGCAGTACTGGAACGCCTTGTCCGCGAACGACACCTCGCGAACCGTGTCACCGCACACCGGGCACGGCATGCCGGTGCGGGCGTGCACCCGCAGACCGGAGCGCTTCTCGCCCTTGAGCCGCGCCGCCTCCTGCCCGACCGAGCGGTCCACCGCGTCGGTCAGCACCGAGCGCAGCGCCTCGTGCAGCCGGTCCATCGCGTTGTCGTCCAGCCGGCCGGCCGTGGCGTACGGCGACAGCCTCGCGGTGTGCATGATCTCGTCGGAGTACGCGTTGCCCACGCCGGAGATCAGCTTCTGGTCGGTGAGCGCGGTCTTCAGCCGCTCGCCGCGCCCCTTCAACAGCGCGCCAAGATCGTCCCGGGACAGCGTGAGCGCGTCTGGCCCGAGTGCCGCGACCTGCGGAATCTCGGCGACCTCGGACACGATCCACACGGCGAGGCCCTTCTTCGTGCCGGCCTCGGTGAGATCGAACCCCGGCCCCTGCCCCGGCGGCCCGAGGTGCACCCGCAGCGCGAGCGGGTTCTTGCCGCCCGGCCTCGGCGGCGCCGCGGACAACGTGTCCGCCCAGCGCAGCCAGCCGGCCCTGGCCAGGTGCACCACCAGGTGCAGCCCGTCGCAGTCCATGTCCAGGTACTTGCCGTGCCGGGTGGCACCGGTGACCGCGCGCCCGTGCAGATCGGTCCACGACGGGGTGACGGTCTTCAACACGCTCAGCGACGCGACGTCCACGCGCGCGACCGTACGGCCGACCGCGTGCTCGCGCAGATGGTGAGCGAGCGCCTCCACCTCGGGAAGTTCAGGCACTCTGTCAATCTAGCTCGGGGCGGGCGGTTATTCGACGGGGTGAAGTGGGCCTTCGAAGCCCGGCATGTTGTCGGTGGCGATGTTGTCCGCCACCCGGGAGATCTCCTGGCGCACGGTGAGGATCCCGCGCACCACGCCGACCCAGCGCTCGGTCTCCTCGCCCTCGCCGGTCTCCGCGACCACCGTCCACGGCCGGCGCAGCGCCCAGCGCAGCGGGAAGAACAGGAAAACCAGCAGCAGCGCCAACACCAACCAGGCGGGCACCACCACGTCGACCGGCGTCCAGATGATCAGGACCGCGCCGAGGATGACCACCAGCGTCATCATCACCACACCGGGCACGTATCCGGCGCTGACGTCGTGCTCGAAGTCGTTCCCCGTCACCGGTGGTTGCCATTCCAACCGGCCGCGCAGCACCCATTCCCGACCATCCGCGCCTGTCACGACGCGCGTCATCCCGCCTCCTCGGCGTTGCTCGCTACCGGGTACCCACCGAACGCTATCGCGACCGGTGCGTCACCACGTCACCGGGAATTGTCCCGGGTGCGGCCGCTCGGCGGAAGACCTGATCATCGTTGGGGTGGTTCGGGCGTGCGCGACGAGGTGCTCGTCGGGGTGTCGGTGGCGGCGCCGTAGACCGGACGGGTGGTCTCGTTGGTGGTCGTGGTCGTCTTGGTCTGGTTGGCCGTGTTGATCTCGGTGACCTCGACGGTCTCGCGCACGACCTGGTAGTCGCCGTACCCCTCGGTGGTGCGGTACACCCTGGTCTCGCGGGACCAGATCTCGGGCGAGCTGGTCGGCCGAGCCTTGGTCACGGTGATCGTCGGCGACTGCGTGGTCGGCGAGCCGGGCACCGGCGCCACCCCGCCGCCCTTCGGCGAGACACCGGTCCGGTTGTCGGCCACGTTGGTGGCGGTCTGCCGGCGACTGGTGGTCGAACTGGGTGCGCTCGTGGTCGGGTGCCCCGAACCGGACGCGCTCGGGCCGCCGGAGGAGCTGTGGGTCAGCTCGATCCCGCGCTTGCCGTCGAAGTCGTCGGCCAGACTCGGCTGATCACCGCCGCCGAAGGTGAGCATGCCGAGTCCGAACATCCCCGCCGCGGCCGCTGCCGACGCCGCGACGCCCACCTGCACCTTCGTCGTGGCCAGGGCTCCCTTGATGGTCGCCCCCAGCCCCGCGCCCTTGGTCGCGACCACGGCGCCCGCCGCTTCGCCGGTCGCCGCGTCGGCCGCGACGGCGGCTAGGCCTGCGGGCGCCAGTAGCACGCCGGCGTTGGCTCGCAATCCGGAGCAGACGTCGCGCAGCTCGTCGTGGGTCTTGCGGCAGGAGGAGCAGCCGGTCAGATGTAACCGGATACGCCTGCGCTCCGCGCCCTTGATGCTGCCCGCGGTGTATGCCCCGAGCTTCTCCAGCACCGACCGGCAGCCGACGGCTCCCCGGTCGACGGTCAGGTGCGCTTGCAGATAGGCGGCGCGCAGGCCCTGCCGCGCGCGCCTGGCCAGTGCCGCCGTCGCGTTCGGCGACAGGCCGAAGTTGTTGGCCACCACGGCCGGGCGCTCACCCTCGACCTCGACCTTCCACAGCACGCTGCGCCAGCGCTCCGGGAGGCTGGTGAACGCCTGGGTGATCAGGTTGCGCTCGGCGGACTGGCCGACGCCGTAGGAATCGCTGCCGGCGCGGCTGGTCAGCTCCTCGTCGGAGACGGGGACGTCGCGGCGGCGCATGCTCCACTCGCCGGCGACGCGGCGGGCGACGATCAACAGATAGCCGCGGACGTTGTCCACCGGGCCGTTGCCGCGGCGGATCGCCTGCAACACTCGGAAGAACGCCTCCGCGGTGAGGTCGTCCGCCTCGGCTCGATCGTTCACAAGCCCGAGTGCGAGACGTCGGACCGCTTCCGCGTGCCTCGAGAACAGTTCGCCGAACGCCGAGTCCTCACCGGTGCGCAGACGCTCCAGAAGGATTCGGTCGTCAGCGGCCTGCAATGCCTGATGAGGGCGCGCGAAGCCATCCGACGACCCGCCAGGGGCAGGTCGTTCCGTTCCGGTCATCGACCCGCTCCCTCCTCCCGCGCCACACGAGTCCGCACAACATGCCACACGCTTACGGGCTCTTGAGGTAAACGTGAATACTGTTAACCACCACCCGACGATCGGCTTAAGTCATATGGCGTAAGTCATGCCCCCGAAAGTCGCAGTTGGCGACGACGAACCGTCTCCGGCCGATCACAGCTTCCGATCACGGGACGCCGAACGGCGGGCATCGTGACGGTGTCCAGCCCGGTTCGCTAGACTCGCCGAAACACACGCGGACGTAGCGCAGTTGGTAGCGCATCACCTTGCCAAGGTGAGGGTCGCGGGTTCGAGTCCCGTCGTCCGCTCGCTCGGGGGACGTGTGCCCGCGGAAAGCGCGGGCCGGGTCGCTCGCCATTATTTTTGGGGGTCGAACCCCCAAACCCCCACGACGTAGGTGTACCTCGGTGGCAAGGGTGGGTGGCTCTTCCTGATGGCTCTTGATCGCTTGAAGTCGACGTGGGAGGGGTTGGGGCAGGTCGATCCGCTGTGGGCGGTGTTGACCGATCCGAACCGGCGGCACGGGAAGTGGGACGTCGACGAGTTCATGGCGACGGCGGCCGGGCCGGTGGGGATGGTTCGGAAGCTGGTGGAGCGGGCGGGGTTGTCGCTCGGGGATCGGGTGCTCGATTTCGGGTGTGGGGTCGGGCGGCTGAGTAATGCGCTGGCTGAACATGCGTCTGAGGTCGTGGGGATTGATATCGCCGAGTCGATGGTGGCGAATGCGGTCAAGTACAACCGGCATCCGGATCGGGTGCGATTCGTTCATTATGATGGGGTTCGACTGCCTTTTCCGGACGAATCGTTCGACAGTGTGGTTAGTTTGATCGTGCTGCAGCACGCCCGGCCCGAGGTGCAAATGGCGTGCCTGCTCGAATTGCGGCGAATCGTGCGGCCCGGTGGGGCGCTGGTGCTGCAGATTCCGAGCCGGCCGCACAAGCCGGAGCCGCTTAGTGAGGACGGGATGCGATCGTTGATCGAGATCCTGGACGCGCCCGGCGAGGTCGTGGCCGGCCGGGAGACCCTGATCCGGACGCGGGTGACCAACACGGGATCGCGAAAATGGTTGCAGGGACAGCAGATCCGGCTCGGCAACCACTGGCTCGACGCTGGCGGCGAGCCGCTGCGCTGGAACGACGGGCGCGGCGATCTGGAGCACGACGTGCTGCCCGGCGACAGTGCCGAAATCGAGCTGGTCGTCACGCCTCCGGCGGTCGCCGGGCCGGCGATCCTGGAATTCGACATGGTCCAGGAAGCCGTGAACTGGTGGGCGAAAGCGGGCAACAAGACGACCCGCGTGGACGTGCACATCGCGGAGCCGAAAATCGTGCCGGCGCCGAATGGCGAATCACCGTCCGAGCCGTCCGAAGAGCTGGACACGACGAAGGCGCTCACTCACAAGCCTGGCAAAATGGAAATGCACGGGCTCGCGGTGCCACTCGTGCGATCGCTGTTCAATCACTGCGGCTGCGACGTCATCGACGTCGTTCCGGACACGATGGCCGGCGACGACTGGGAAAGCTTCACCTACGTCATCCGCCGCAACGAGCCCATCTAGCTCACATACTCAGCCGGATGGTCGCCGTCTCGTCGGCGTCCACGGTCACCCTGGCCGTGTTGGAGCGGCGTTCGCCGAGGCGAGCCGTCACTTCGTACTCGGCTGCCGAGGTCGACACGGAGAAGAACCCCTTGGCATCCGTTCGCGGAGAGATGTCCGGAACCCCGGCGTGCACGGTCGACACCGGCTTGAAGTCGATCGTGGCACCCGCGACCGGGCCGGTCGCGGAGATCACGAACCCGCTGAGCGTGCCCGGTGTGGACGCGCACCCCGACGCGGCGATCACCAGAGCGACGACGACGCAGCGAGCGCGGGTCACGATGGGCTGGTGCTGACGGACAGCTCGCCCTGGTCGTTGTGCACCATGACGTACACCGTCTTCTGGTTCGAGCCGACCCAGACCCGACAACTGAATCGGGTTTTCGGCTCGACCACGACGGAAACCGGGCAGGACACCCGAGGCTCCTCTCGCGGCTTCGGGCCCGAGACATGGTTGGCGATCTGCCGTTCCAGCGCGTCCTGGTCCAACACTCGCTGCTGCTTGATCGGCACCGGGTCGGTGTTCATCACCTTGATCGTCACCACCACCGCGCAGACGGCGACAACGAGCGAGGAGAACGCCACCGCGAGACGCGCGAAGTCGCGCTTATCCGCCATGCGCGCATTCGTACCGCAGTGGACAACGGTGTACCTGGATCACACGGAACCTGTAACGCAGGTCATATGTTGCCCCGGTGACAGTTCGACGGTCGCCTCGATCTTGACACCTACACCCGCCGGACGTACAGCTTTCTGTACGTGAGAGGGAGGTGTCCGCGATGAGGACCATGAGCTACTCCGAGTCCCGCGCGAACTACGCGGAGACTCTCGACTCGGTGGTCAACGATCGCGAGGAAGTCGTGATCACTCGCGCCGGGCACGAGCCCGTCGTGATCGTCTCACTCGACGATTACGAGTCGCTGAAGGAAACCGCCTACCTGCTCCGGAGCCCGGAGAACGCCCGGCGTCTGATCACATCGATCGAGCGCCTGGAGTCCGGTGGCGGTGCGCCACACGAGCTCGCCGAATGAAACTCGTCTGGGACGAGCTCGCTTGGGATGACTACGTCTGGTGGCGGACCGAGGACCGCAAGGTCCTCAAGCGCATCAACTCACTGATCAAGGACATCGCCCGAAACGGGAACGAAGGCATCGGTAAACCCGAGGCCCTGAAACACGGGTTCCAGGGCTACTGGTCACGTCGAATCACCGACGAGCACCGACTGGTCCACAAGATGGCAGGTGACGAGATCCGGATCGCTGCCTGCCGCTACCACTACGGCAGGTAGTCAACGCCCATCTGTCCTCAATCCGACCGGGCAGGAGACGCCGGTGCCGCCGACGCCGCAGTAGCCGTTGGGATTCTTGTGCAGGTACTGCTGGTGGTAGTCCTCGGCGTAGTAGAACTCGCCGAGCGGCGCGATCTCCGTGGTGATCGCGCCGTGGCCGGCGGTGGCCAGCGCCTGCGTGTACGCGGTTCGGCTGCGCTCGGCGGCCTCGCGCTGCGCCTCGTCGGCGGTGTACACGGCCGACCGGTACTGCGTGCCGACGTCGCCGCCTTGCCGCATGCCCTGCGTCGGGTCGTGGTTCTCCCAGAACACCGCGAGCAACTGGTCGTAGCTGATCACCGACGGGTCGAAGACCACGAGCACCACCTCGGCGTGCCCGGTGAGCCCGCTGCACACCTCTTGGTACGTCGGGTTCGGCGTGTACCCGCCCGCGTACCCGGCGGCGGTAGACCACACGCCGTCGGTCTCCCAGAATCGCCGTTCGGCACCCCAGAAACAGCCGAGGCCGAACACCGCGGTGCTCATGTTCTCCGGGAACGGCGGCTTGATCGTCCGGTCCGGGAACACCGCGTGCGCCTCCGGCACTGCCAGCGGCTCAGCGCGCCCCGGCAGCGACTGTTCAGCGGTGACAAGTGTCTGTGTCGACGACATACCGCGAATGTACGCGTCCCCACAGGTGACTAACGGTGCGTTCTCGCCCAGTATGTTCCGAGGAACCGTAACGAGGAGATCACGTGCACGCGAGCGAGCCGGATGTGGACGCCGCGGGCGCTGGGGGGCGAAGACCCCTGGACGCCCGAGGCGTCCAGGTTCTGCTCGTGCACGTCCTGCTCGCCGCCGTCGCCGGGGCCGCGCTGCTGATCTGGGGCGCCGGCAGTGATCCCGCCGACGCCGACCGCAAGGTCAGCTTGCCCGATCCCGACCCGCGCAGGCCAGCCGCCGCGCCGGCACGGGTGATCGGACGCCCCGCCGGGCCGGTGGTCCTGGACACAGGGCTGAGCACCAACACCCCGCTCGCGTCGGTGTTACCCCAGGTCGAGTCGACCACGTTGAGCACGGCCGGGGTGGTGCGCGTGCGCGCGATCGTCACTCGGCAGCCGAACGGGCTGACCCTGGGCCTGTGGCAGTTCTCCGTGCGTGACAAGTCAAAGCCGGCCGACGCGCTCACGGCGATCGACAAGCTGTACGACAGCGCCGGGTTCGCGCAGCCGCCGGACGGGCCGCCCGGGGTGCGGGTGCGGCACCAGGCGGCGCGCCCCGAGCAGGGCAACCTCGGCGTGTACCGCGCGCACTACCTGCACGGACACGAGCTGATCAGGGTCGAGGCGTACGGGTCGGACAAGACGATGACCGACGCCGAGTTCGCCGCGTTGATCGGCGCGCAGACGGCCGCCTGGCCGCCTCGGGAGTCCGGCGATGGCTAGACGCGAGCGGATCGAGCCGCGCGAGGAGCACCGGCGTCCGGAGGCATCACGCCTGCCGCCGCTGGAGCCGCCCACACTGCGGCGAGACCCGCGGGAACCGCCGCCGCGGCCGCCGGTGGACGAGCCGGCACGTGGTCAGCTGCCGATGCCGGAGGCGCCGCGCAACGGTCACCGCGCGCCGCCGTCCAACGGTCACGCGGCACGTCCGGGCCAGCGGTTGCCCGGCCAGGACGTCAAGACGTTCGAACCGGTTCGCGAGGACGGGCCACCGCCGCGCAGGCGACGGCTCGACGAGGGGCGGGCGTCGGGGAGTCTCACGCCGCCCGATGAGCACAGTGGCCGCGCGTCCGGGAGTCTGCTACCACCGCCTGACCCGGCCAGGCGCCCCAGCCCGCGGCCGACCGCGGAGCCGGTCAGGCGGCCGGCGCCGCCCGTCAGGCAGGCGGGCCGCCCTGCCCCGGCACCCGAGCGCACGCGCGCGGTACCGCCGGCAAACCGCGCCACACCAGCGGCCGAACCAACCCGCCGCGCCGTGCCACCCGTCAAGCCGGCAGCCCGTGTCACACCGGCACCGGAGCGCACCCGGCATGCCGTGCCGCCGGCAAACCGCGCCACACCGGCGGCCGAACCGGCTCGGCGTACCGCACCACCCGCCGAGCCGGCAGCACACGTCGCCCCGGCACCCGAACGCACCCGGCACGCGGTACCGCCAGCCAATCGAGCAGCACCAGCGGCCGAACCAACCCGCCGCGCCGTCCCACCGGTCGAGCCGGCCGACCACGCAACACCGGCACCCGAACGCGTCCGCCGTGCCGTGCCACCCGCCGAACCAGCGGCGCCGGCCACACCGGCACCCGAACGCACCCGGCACGTCGCCCCACCCGCTGAGCCGACCGCACGAGCCGCCCCGGCACCGGAGCGCACCCGGCACGTCGCGCCGCCTGTCGAGCCGGCCGATCGTGCCCCGGTGGAACCGACGCGGCGGACCCCTGAACCCGGACCACGACCAGCACCCGGCAGGCGAGCCGCGCCGCCGCCCGATCTCACGGGTGAACCGCCGGCAGATGCCACGCGGGCCGTGTCACCGGCGGCCGAGCCCACCCGGCGACAGCGACCGTCTGGCGAGTTGGCCGGCCGGCTGTCCGCACCCACCGTGGAGCCGACCCGGCGAGTCGCCCCCGACGCCCTCGAAGTCGCGCCCACCGATCGCGTCGCGCCGGTCGAGCCGCCCCAGCGCCGGATCGCCAACGTGGACGCGACCACCGTGCGCACCGCCGTCGAGGCACCGGCGCAGGACGAGCCGCCACCCGCCTGGACACAGCTCGTCCCGGTCGTGGTCACCCGCGCCGCCGCCGCGATCCTGATCGTCTACGGCTACCTGTACGGCCTCTGGTCGCAGATCAACGGCGAGCAGTCGCTGCTGCTGGACGCCGCCCGCGAGTGGGTCAACCGTCCGCTCGGCATCGGCGAGGACTTCGGCCCGCTCGGGATCATGTTGCTGCTGCTCGCCAGCGGCTACCACGCGCAGGCGCGCAAGGAGACCAAGCCGCGCGAGTACGGCATCCGGCTCGCGCGCACCTATTTGCCGGTACTCGTCGCGGTCGCACTCGCCGCGCTGCTGCTGGCGCTCGGCGCGAAGATCTGGGCCAGCCCGGACGCGCAG
This sequence comes from Herbihabitans rhizosphaerae, assembly GCF_004216555.1. GTDB lineage: Bacteria > Actinomycetota > Actinomycetes > Mycobacteriales > Pseudonocardiaceae > Herbihabitans > Herbihabitans rhizosphaerae. Next base: position 22,434 of record NZ_SGWQ01000005.1, read on the forward strand.
GTGACCGCCGCGAGCGTGTTCGGCAACCTCACACTGGCCAACCAGCTCACCATCGGCGCCACCGTGCTGGTTCCGCTGGCCTGGATCGCCGTACTGGAGCTGCTCTGCTGGGCCACCGCGGTCAGCCCGCGCGGCCTGCCCTGGCTGCCGCCGGCCGTGCAGCTCACCGCGATCGCCGTCCTGGTGATCGTCGGCGCGGACAATCCGAGCTTCGGCGCGCTGGCCGTGGTGCTGTCGTTCTGGCCGCTGGCCGTGATCGGGCAGCTCATCTGGTTGACCCGGCAGAACGAGATCAACACGTGGGTCGGCGTGCCGCTCGGCCTCGCCGCGATCGCGCTCATCGTGGTCGCCGAGAAGGAGCACCCGTCGATCGCCGGCTGGTGGTACCCGGTGGTCGCGCTGTACGCGGGCATGGCGTTCGGTGTGGCGGTGCTCTACTCGGGCTGGATCGCCGAGACGATCGCGGTCAACCCGGTGGCGATCTGGCTGGCCAGCCGCGCGGTGTGGCTGGCGGTGCTGTCCGGCGTGATCGGGTTCCCGCTGCTCACGCTCATGCACGACACGATTCCGCTGTTCCTCGCCGTGCCGATCGCGATCGCGGCGGTGGCCGCCGTCGCCGATCTCGGCTACCGGCTGGCCTGGCTCGGTGACCGCCCATCGAAGGGCGAGGACGAGTGACCGCACCGCGCCAGAAGCCGACCGGCTACCTCCCTGGCCTCGACCTGCTGCGGATCATCGCGTCGGTGTTCGTGGTCTACCTGCACGCGCGCGACTGGTACGTCTCCGGGCAGCACGAGATCTCCGGCGTGGACGAGGTGGCGCGCGCGACGCTGTTCGAGCCGTTCCACATCAGCGGTCCGATCGGATTCATCGCGCTCGGCCCGTTCTTCCTGATCAGCGGCATCGTGGTGACCCAGGCGGCGCTCAAGGAGTCGGTGCCGCAGTTCCTCGGCAGGCGCGGGATCCGGATCATGCCCGCGCTGTGGGTGCTGGTGTTGGCGAGCTGGCTGATGGTGCTGGCCGAGTGGCTGCCGGTGGAGGGCGGTCGCGGTGAGCTGGACCTGCCCGCGCTGCTGGCGAACCTCACCTTCGTCAACTTCTTCGACACCAGCCCGTCGGTCGCGACGGTCGCGTGGACGCTGGTCGTGCAGATCCCGTTCTACTTCTTCGTGGCGTTCACGATTCCGCTGCTGCGCCGGTGGCCGTGGCTGCCGCCGGCGATCGGCATCGCGCTCGTCTCGGTGCTGCTGACGATCGTCAACACCGAGCAGACGCCCGCGATGCACACCAGCCGGGTGATCATCGGCTTCGCGCCGGCACTGTTCATCGGCCAGCTCATCGGGCTGGTGCGGGCCGAGCGGCTGCACCCGGTGGCCGCGGTCGGCTACGGCGTGATCCAGTTCCTGCTGTTCGTGCGGGGTGACCTGACCAGCGAGCACACGCCGCCGTTCGACGGCTATCCGCGCGCGCTGGTGCTCACCCTGCTGATGGTGTTGATCTTCGCGGCGATCGACGGGCCGGCGCTGCGCGGCAAGTGGATCCCGTGGACGGCGAAGCGGACCTACGCGATGTACCTGGTGCACATTCCGGCGATGTACGTGCCGCCGAAACTGCTTGGCGTGGCGAACGGTTCGCTGGTGGCGATCCTGGTCGGGCTGGTCGCGCTGGTCGTGCTGACCGAGTTGCTGTACCGGTACGTGGAGGCGCCGATCGCCCGCTGGTACCGCAACCGGGAGAAGGCGCATCAGGCCAAGGCGGCGGTCGCGAGGTGAGATCGCACCATTCGTCTGCCTCGCGCGCGTGCGGCCGTGTACTTTGCGCCGTATGACGTGGCAGGAGGACATCCGTCGACTCGACGACGAGTTGTCCGAAGGGGTCGTTTCGAGCGAGGAGTATCGCAGGCGCCGCGACGAGATCCTGGCCTCCGCGTCCGGTGCCGGTCCGGCGACGACGTCGAGCCCGTTCATGCGCAAGGTCGAGCCGACGTCCGCCGCGCCCCCCGAGGAGCCCGAGGAACCCGCCGAGCGCACGGTGGCGTCCAACATGGACTCGGTCGAGGTGACCAAGGCGATCAAGCCGGCCAAGCCCGCCCAGCCGCCCGCGGTCGAGCCGGCCGAGCGGACCGAGGTCGTGGAACTGGCCGAGCCTGACGAGAAGCCGGAGAAGCCGGAACCCGTTGCGGCACAGAAGAAGGACGAGCTCGAGGCCACGCAGACCGTGAAGCCCCCGGCCGAGCGTCAGAAGAACGACGAGACCACCGAGACGCGGATCCCGGCCGCGCTCGCGGAGTTCACCCCGACCAGCCGCGCCAAGCACGATCCGGCCGCCGACGCCACGCAGGTGATCAACCCGGACATCACCGCGCCGCATCCGACGGCCACCTGGTCGTCCCGGCTGCCCGAGCCGACGACCCGACCCGATCCCGGTGTGCTCCCGGCGCGACCGGCCGGCCCACCCGCGTTCCCGCCGCCCGGCCCCGCGGTGCCCATCCAGGGCCGGGACGTGTTCGCCTCCAGCGCCAAGAGTTCAAGCAAGAAGCCGCTGCTGATCGGCCTGGTGGTGCTGCTCGTGCTGGCACTCGCGGGCGCCGGTGTGTGGTGGTTCGTGCTCCGCGACAAGCCGGCCGACCAGGCCCAAACGCAGCCCCAGTCGCCGCCGCCGTCCACCTCGTCGACGGCGGCCCCGCCACCGACCTCGCAGGCGCCGCCGGCCGCACGAGCGACCCTCACCGGCCTGACGCTGGCCGGTCAGGCCGACCCGCGCAGCGGCGACCTGACCGTGGCCAAGGCGCGGGACAGCCAGCTCATCGTCGCGCCGGAGGCGACGCTGCTCGAACAGGCCGGTTTCGCCGAGCTGTCCTACAAGGGTGCGAACATCGACAAGTATTCGCTGACCGTGTTCGCGTTCCACACGCAGGACGGGGAAAGCGCGAAGCGAATGCTCGAATCGCTGAAATCGACATCGAAGCAAATCGGTCTGACCGACGCCGACCGAGGGCAGCTTCCACAATCGGTGTCGGTCATGAAATTAGCCAACGCGCAGGCCGCGCTGCACCGCGCCTTCTATGTCTCCGGCAGCTCGGTGATCATGGTTGGCACATTGCAGGTGCCCGCCGGCGCACCGGCCGATCTTGATACTCAGGCAGCGCAACTCGTGCGTGCCGCGACCGAGACGGCGCCGCCGAGCTGATGACCCGAATCGAACTACGCCGGCCGGTGATCGCCGCGTGGGCGGCACTGGCCGCCGTTCCCGTTGTGGCGATGATCGTCGAGGTGCTTCGCGCGCCCCGGCTGCACTTCCTCGACTACTGGCAGATTCTGTCCTACGCCAGCAATCCGGACGGATCACTGTCGATCGGCGGGCTCACCAAACTGCACAACGAGCACCCGATCACCCTTTCCGGGTTGCTCTTCTGGCTGGACGCGCGCATTCTCGGCGGGTCCAACAATGTGCTCGGAATTCTCAACATCGTGCTCGTCGGCGCGACGGTGTTCGCGTTGTACCGAATGCTGCCGGCGCGGCTCGATCTGACGAGGCTCGATATGACCAAGAAGGCGGGACTCGTCACCGCGTACACATTCCTGCTGTACTCCTCCGGCGCGCTCGAGGTGTTCGGCATGAGCATGAGCGGCGCGTCGTTCCTGCTCGGAATCGTGCCGAGTGTGTTCGCCATTCTGTGCGCGCACCGCGGCCGCACGATTCCCGCACTCGTACTCGCCGTCGTCGGCAGCCTCGGACACGGCACGGCGTTCGCGGTGTGGCCGGCGCTGGCACTGGTCGCCTGGCTGCGCCGGGACGAGCGCTGGCGGGTGGTCACCCCGCTCGCGGCGGGCGTAGTGATCATCGTCGGGTGGCTCGCGCTGCCCAAGCCGGTGACCACGCCGGGGCCGGGCGGCGCGTTCGGGTTCGACACCGTGCTGGCCGCCGCCGCCGGCGCGCTGAGCCCGCTGCGGATCACCGACGGCGCACCGGTAGCCATGGCGGTCGGCGCGCTGGTCGCGGTGACGATCATCGGGCTGGGCGTGCTGACCGCACGCGACCGCGACGCCGAGCACGCTGGCTGGCTCGGCGTCGGCACGCTGGCCCTGGGCGCGGCCGCCATGATCGGGCTGTCCCGGGTCGACTACGGCGCCACGATCGGGCTCGCCTCCCGGTACGCCACGATCGCCGGGCTCGCCGGCTGCGCCGCGCTGACGCTGGTCGTGCTGCGGGTGCGCGCGCTGAACGCCACGGCCGCCGCCGCGCTGGCCTGCGCGGTCGCGGGTGTCACCTTCGCGGCCGGTTCACCGGAGGCGACCAACGTGCGCAACCAGTACCCGAACCAGCAGTTGCTCGCGGCCGCCATGCGGGTGGAGGCGAACACCGTGGTGGCGTCCAACCGGACCAGCCCGTCGGTGATCGGGCTGACCCGCGCGATGCACGCCTACCCGTTCAGCGGGAGCTACACGCTGGACTGCGGCGGCGCGGAGATCGGCTCACGGGTCACCCTGGCGTCCGTGCGGACGCTGCACGGGTCGGGCAACGGCGGGCACATCGACTCCGGGCCGGTGCGCGGCGGCACGCCGATCGTCGGGTGGGCCGTGGTCGGCAACGAGCGCGCCGACTGCGTGATCGTGGTGGACCGGGTGGGCACGGTGGTCGGCGGCGGGTACGTGGACGTGGCCCGGCCGGACATCCCCTCGGCCGCGGGACTGCCCGAGCAGCGGTCCGGCTTCAAGGCGGTGGCCGACCCCCGGACGACGGGCGGCGTGGTACTCGTACGGTCGGGCGGAGAGTTTTACCAGGTCAGCGCGCCGGGGTGAGTCACGGTCAGCTGATATTCGGCCATCTGGGCGCCCCTGGTGGTGGCCGCGTTCGTTACCTGGTCGTGCTTCGGCACAATGACACGCGCAACCGTTGATCGGGAGGGCGGCAGGGATGTCCTGGCAAGACGAGCTCCAGCAGCTCGACACCGCGCTGGCGGGCGGTCAGATCTCGGCGGACGAGTACCGCCAGCGCCGCGACCGCTTGATGGCGCAGGCCACCGGTCAAGCGGCGCCGTCCGCACCCCAGCAGCAGACGCCGAGCGAGACCACGCAGTACATCGCGCCGGTCCAGCACCAGCAGATGCAGCAACAGCAACCGCAGCAACCGCAGCAACCACAACAGCCGCAACCGCAGCAGCCCGAGTACCCGCAGTACTCGCAGCAGCAGGCGCCGCAGCAGCAGCCGGCCGACCAGGCCACTGAGCGGACGCAAGCTGTCGGGGGTGGCGCCGGCGCCGAACGCACCCAGATCGTGGGTGGCAACGGCGGTCAGAACGGTGGGGACAACGCGGAGCGCACGCAGATCGTGCCCTCCAGCGACAACCCCGACCAGACGCAGCGAGTCGCCTCGCCGCCGTCCGGGTTCCCGGCGCAGCAGCCGCAGGCCGCGATGCCGCAGTCGAGCTGGCCGCCGCACCCGCAGCACCAGCCCGAGCAGCCGATGCCGGCGACCACCGAGACGCCGCCGTGGGGTGGCGACGATCAGCTCCCGCCGGAGTTCGGCGCGCCGAGCTGGCCACGGCAGGGCCCCGAGGTGTTCGACGAGTCGGGCGGCGGTGGCGGCAAGGGCAAGCTGGTCGCGATCATCGCCGCGGTGGTGCTGCTGCTCGGCGGCGCCGGCGCCGCGGTCTACTTCCTGGCGATCAAGAAGGACGACACGCCGGAGCAGACGCAGCCGAACAACCCGTCGCAGCAGCCCACGCAGCCCAGCCCGCCGCCCGGCCCGCCGCCGCGCAAGTACCCCGAAGGGCCGTTCGTCGAGCTGCCGGCCAAGGAGGTCCTCAACAAGACCGTCCTGATCGATGAGGCGGTGCGCACCGAGTCTCCGACGAAGGCGGAGGCGGCGATCCTGCAGAACAACGGGGTCGGGCGAGTGGCCTCGTACATCACCGAGGAGCCCACCCTCCTGCGGCGCGGCATCTGGGCGTTCTTCATGTCCGAGGGGCGCGACCCGAAGGCGGCGCTGACCGCGATGGACCAGTTCTACGGGCAGAACGGGCACAAGCTGGTGCCAGGTTCCGCACCTGGCGTGCTGGTGCGCGAGGCGATCGCGACCGAGCCCGGCAAGGACAGTTCCCGGCGAGCCCACTTCGTGACCACCACCGGCACCCCGACGCCTGCCGTGGTCCGCGTCGAGGTCTACGGGCCTGACCCGGCGGCCATCGACGCCGCGTTCCAGCAGCTGTTGACCCAAGTGTTGGGCCAGTACCCACCGGTGCCGTGACCGACATACTCGCGCTGATATCTCGACACCCCACCTACACGGAGCGCGATTGACACGCTACTGGGCTGCTGCGTATCGTCTGGAGGCGTAAGACTGGGGGGCGTTAACAATGCCCAATCGCCGTTGCGACTGGGCGGGCTTGCACCTCTATGTGTCGCATCAAACAAGGGGAAAAATGCGTCGTACACAAAGGGCAATCTCGACTGGGGTCAGTTTGACAGCCACTGTGGCAATCGCGATGATGGCGTTTACCACAACTGCCGCAGCAACTCCACAGAATTCCTCCACCGAAGTGGGTTCTACAACCGTAATCGACGGGTCAGCCCCAGGTGTCAGGATTTATGAAACATATACAGTACCAGGTGTGCGGATTCACAATGTACCCAACGGCCCAGTAATTCACGGGCTCGGATATCCAGGGCACAGGATTCACGTTGATATTAACAACCTCCAAGGCTGGTGTCAGCACCGCAACTACACCACAGGGGTTTCAGGCTGGTCGGCCTGCCACTTGATCAAAGCGGTCGAGTGATCTGAAATAAGAGAAGATCTCAACACGCCATGAAGCACGATGACCTCCTCCATCCCGACGTCGACTACGCCGACGGGGCGGAGGAGGTTGTCCTCTCCACGCTCCGGTCGGCGTCGGACGTCAGTGCCGGCTCGGCGGAGCTAGCCGGCGCGATCACCAACTGGGAGACGGCCTACCACTTCTCCCCCGCACGCCTCGGACTACTCGCGCCGCTGCGGCTGCGCGAGGGAATGCGCGCGGTGGACATCGGCTGCGGCACCGGCGTGCTGACCCGCGCGCTGGGCGAGGCCGGACTCGACGTGCTCGGCATCGAGGGCGTGCCCGACCGGGCCGCCGCCGCCCGCGAACGCTGCCGTGATCTGGACGGTGTCACGATCCGCCAGGGCACCCCCGCCGCGCTGGCCGACGCCGGCGAGCACGATCTCGCGATCCTCTGCGGCGTCCTCGAGTACAGCACCCTCTACGGCGACGGCCCGCTCCCGCTGCTCTGCGACACCGCCGACGCGCTGGCCGAGGACGGCGTCCTGGTACTCGCCATCGAGAACCAGCTCGGCCTGCCGTACCTGTTGGGAGACAACGAGGACCACCACGGCGCACCGTGGATCGGGCTCGCCGATTATCCGCGCGGCGGGCAGCGCACCTGGACCCGCCGCACGCTCACCAAGCTGCTCGCCGACGCCGGCCTCACCGCGCAGCGCTGGCTGCTGCCGTACCCCGACTACAAGCTCCCGCGGGTAATCGTGGACGCCGAGGTCTTCGACCGCCCGGACGCCGGCGAACTGGTCGACAAGCTGGTGCGCGACCCGTCGCACGGCTCGTTCGGCGGCTACGAGGGCGTGTCACCGGCGCGCGTGCTGCAGTCGATGGCGGTCGCCGAGGGGGCGGGCGTGGCCACCGCGCCGTCGTTCCTGGTGCTGGCGGCGCGCAACGACAAGGCGATCACCTCCACGGTGCGCGACGACCTCGCCTGGCTGATCTCCGGTTCGCGCCGGCCGGAATGGCGCCGCACCCGCGCGCTGGACCGCGAGCTGACTCTGCACACCGTGTCCGCCGGCACCCGCGGCACCGGCGAATGGCTGCGCCAGCGGACCGTCGACACCGAGCCGCTGATCCCCGGCCGTGGGCTGGACTCGCTGCTGCTGGACGCGTTGCGGGCCGGCGACACCGCCGAGTTGGAGCGGCTGATCCGGGGCTGGCGCGACACCTGTGCCGGCTCGGCGCGCCGACTGTCCACTGAGGACACCCGGCACCCGTTCCTGCCCGGCAAGGACGACGTGCCGGTGCTCGACCCGGACTGCCTGGACGTGCATCCGGGCAACGTGATCGTGCGCCCGGACGGCCTGCCGGTACGGGTGGACCGCGAGTGGGAGGCCGGCACCGGGGTCGACGCGGAGCTGGCGCTGCTGCGCGCGTTGCTCGAGTTCACCCGCGAGCTGGCCGCCACGCGTGCGCCGCATCCCTTCGGGGACAACGCTTCCGTGCGCGACATCCTGCGCGAGCTGTGCCTGCTCGCCGGGCTCGGGCTGGCCCTGCACGAGCGGTTCGACGAGCTGATCGACGCGGAGGCGGCGCTGCAGGAGATCGTCGGCGGGCAGCCGGCCTCGCGCACGGCGATGCTGCTGCGCGCGCAGTGTGACGAGCCGGCGGTCGAGCCGCTGTGGGCGATCCCCGGCGGCCTGGACACCCTGCGGGTCGATCACGCGCGCAGCGCCGAGCTGGAGTCGGTGCGCACGTGGGCGCACGGGCGTGAGGCGGAGCTGCTGGCCGAGCTGGACCGGCAGCGCGCGCACGTGGACGACCTCACCGCGCAGGTGCGCAAGGCCGGCGAGCAGGCCGAGGACGCGGAACGACGGGCGGCCGCGAACGGCGTGCAGGCCAACGAGAACCGGCTGCGCGCGGAGTTGGCCGAGATCGAGTTGGACACGGCGCGCGGCGATCTGGCGCGCAAGGACCAGGCGCTGGGCGACGCGTTCGGCGAGCTGTCCAGGCTGGTGGCCGAGGCGAGCGCGGTGTGGCGGGCGCAGGCCGAGTCGGAGGCCGAGCTGGGCAGGCTGCGCGATCTGCTGGCGCGCACCCGGGCCCGGCTGGACGCGCTGGAGTCGTCCACGCTGGTGCGGCGCGCGCACCGGACGGTGTGGCCCGCGGCCCGGCTGCTGCGCGGCGCGCGGGACCTGGCGCTCGGCCGGCCGGGTGAGGAGCCGGACGGCGTGCTGCGCCGCGTCGGCGACCGCTCCCCGGCACTGGGCCGGCTGCTGGCCGGTCGGGTCGGGCGCGCGGCCCGGCAATCGGCGGCGCGCGATGCCGGACTGCGCTACGACGTCAACGTTCCGCCGCCCGTCGCGGTGGGTGCCGGCCAAGTCGTGGAGTTCAACGGCTGGGTGCTGCACGCGGAGCTGCCGGTGCGCGCGGTGCACCTCGCGGTCGGCGGCCGGTTCCACGAGGCCCAGCTCGGCTATCACCGGGCGGACGTCGCGCGCGAGCTGCGGGCCGCCGGCGTGCGCGCGCCCGAAGGCACCGGGATCCACGTGCGGGTGCCGGTCACCGAGGCTGGCGAGCTGCCCGTGCGGCTGCGGGTGGAGCTGCTGGACGGGACCGTGCTGGAGCGCTCCCTCGAACCGCTCCAGGTGCGGCCGGCACTCGATGTGTCCACTGTGGACGGTCGCTGGCCGGGTACCGGGACGCGCGTGTGCGTGTGCCTCGCCACGCACAACCCGGACCCGGATTTCCTTGCGCTGCAAGTGGATTCGCTGCGCCGCCAGGAGCACGACAACTGGGTGTGCGTGATCTCCGACGACGCGTCCCGCCCGGACGCGCTGGCGGCGATCCACGAGCTGGTGGACGGCGACGAGCGGTTCACGGTCGTCGCGAACATCGACAACGCGGGGTTCTACCGCAACTTCGAGCGCGCGCTCGCGCTGGCGCCGGCCGACGCGGAGGCGCTGGCACTGTGCGACCAGGACGACGTGTGGGACGCCGACAAGCTGTCCACCCTGGTGGCGCGGCTGGACGATCCTCGGGTGTCGTTGGTGTACGCGGACATGCGGCTGATCGACTCGGCCGGCGAGGTGATCGCGGACTCGTTCTGGGATCGCCGGCGCAACCAGTGGCACGACCTGCCGTCGCTGCTGATGCTGAACACGATCACCGGCGCGGCCAGCCTGGTGCGCGCGGACCTGGTGCGGGACAGAGTGTTGCCATTCCCGCCGGGCACCGCGTCGTCGTTCCACGACCAGTGGATCGGCGCGTGCGCGCTGGCGTTCGGCGCGGTTTCCTATGTGGACTCATCCCTGCACTCCTACCGGCAGCACGACGGCGCGGTGACCGGACGGCGGGACGACCGGCTGGACGACGGCCTGCCACGCGGGCGCGGTCTGGTCGCGCTTTCCCTTGGCCGGCAAGGGAAACTGCCGCCCGAGAAGCACGCCGAGCTGGACGCGGTGGCGGTCAACGAGCTGCGCCGGGTGTCCCAGTTCGCGTCCACACTGCTGCTGCGCGGCGCGGCGTCCAGCGCGCCCCGGTGGGCGAGCGATCTCACCGATCTGGCCGCCGCCGACCACGACATGGTCGCGCTCGTCCGGGCCGTGGCCCGCTCGGCCCGCACGTCGGCAGTGGACACGGCGGGCGCCGATCACCGGCTGCTGACGGCCGGTCTGCGCTGGCACGCCCTGCGCCGCACGCGTCGCAGGATCCCGCCGCTGCCCCCGGCACCGCTCAGCTGACCCGCCTGTCAGGCCGGCCTGTCCTGTGGTGTCAGGACGCCGTGCTTCTCAAGCAGAGTCACCATTTCGTGCAGGTCGACCTCGCACAGGCCGGCGAGTGTGTGCAGTGCTCCCGACGGGATCCGGCAGTCGGTCGGCTCGTCGGTACTCCCGGAGCCGGCACGTCGCCCATGACCGCACGGGGGCGAGTCGTTCCTCACGCAACGAGGCGGCCTGAACCCATTCACACCATGGGGCGACGCCCCGACGTACAGAGAGCGTGGGGGCCTATTGGCCGTCGTGTTTGAGTTCGGCGAGGGCGTTGGTGATGAGTTGGCGGGCGGCTTGCCCGTGTAGGGCTGATTGTTGCAAGAGGGCGAATGCTTTGGTGTGGAGGGCGATTTCGCGTGGTTGGGTGATGTCGAGTCCTGCGGATATGCCTTCGACTTGAACGCGGGATTCGTCGAATATCCAAAAGCTACCTTGGGCTAGCATATGTCGTTCAGCTGTGGCGGGAATGATTCCGAGGCTGACTCGGGGTAGTGACATGAGGGCTAGGAGCCGATCGAGTTGGCCTGCCATCACGTCGGTGTCACCGACGCGGGTGCGTAGTGCTTGTTGTTCGAGTATGAATATGAAGCGGCGGTTTCCGGTGTAGAGGATGTGCTGGCGCTGCATGCGGGAGGCGACTGCCTCGTCAACATCGCTCGATAGGTCGAGGAAGTCGTTCCAGAATCCTAGGATCGCTGCGGCGTATTCAGCGGTGTGAAATAGACCGGGTAGGACGGTGTTTTCGTAGCCGCGGAACAGTGTGGTGGCTTCATACAGCGGCACCGATTCGGTCTGTGACCGTTTGAGTCCGGCGCGCATGTGTCGCCGCCACTCGGTATACATCGATTCGATGGCGCGGGTGGTGGCGATCAGATCAGGGATGTGGTCGTCGGCGTCACATGTGTGGCACCACGTGTGGATATCGTCGTCGCTGGGGTTTTGGGTGCCGTTTTCGAGTTTGCTGACTTTGGTGAAATGCCAGCCGGCGGCTTGCGCTAATGCCCGCCCGGTGAGCTTCGCGTCTTGTCGAAGTTCACGCAGGCGGGCTCCTAGCGCCTGCCGCGCCTGCTTAACCGGTGCGCTGACCACGGTAGACAGGCTCATACTGGTTGTGTGGAATCGCTAGCTTCCACGCTGCGTCAAACGCCGCTGCGCATGCGTCCACAATGGCCGAGTCGGTGGTGGCCTCGTGATCGAGCACGTGCCCATCGCCCGAGAAGTGCGTGAATGCCACAGTATGCCGGTCAAACATCCAAAAATCGTTTCCCGGCAACAACAACGTGGAAGCATTCCGCCGCGGTAGCCACCGCACGTCTTCCCCGGCTGCCACCAACTGCGCGGCATCCAGCCATTCAAACCGGATGTAGTCGGTGACTGGCTCAGACACGATCCGCAGCCGTTTGAGCGTCTTACCCTGCTCGGTGTTGCGTTGCATCAACGCGTACCAGGGTTGCCACCACCGCGCCTCATCGTCTGGGTCGAGATCTTCACCGCGTAGCCAGGTGGTGAAGCGATCCCGTTCTATATCGGTGGCATATACGTCCCTCATCTCCACATGCACAGCCTCATGCTCGAATGTGGACAGGAACGCATCACGCTTGTTTTCAGCAATCTGCTCCAAGCGTTTCATCCTCCTATCAGGACAGCCACAGCCGAGCGAGACACATGGATACAGGTTTCGTGATCGGGAATGTTCATCTGCCCCAGCACCCCAGCGTCGGTGACCCGCTTGCCTTGCATAATATAGTTTCCCTTGTCGTTAACCGCAACGATCGGCGGCACCACATTGCTGGCCTGTCCCTCCAAACCATCCGCGGCAAGATAGTTCAACAACCCCGGTGGTACCTCTATCAGCGTCTCGTGCTCGGACACCGTCAAACGGGCCAAAACATCGGCATCGGTCACGATCCAGCCCTGAATCACATACGACTCAGCGTCGGTGGCATACAAGGTCGGCGAGTTCGTCGGAGTGGATTCCTTGCCCAAAAACCGTAGCGTCATCGTCGTGCCCATCATGGTCTCCTGTCACTAGCATTGCCGAAGGTTGCACACACGCCCTCCACCATCCGACCTAGCGAGCAACACGTCAAGCCTGCGTCTCACATCGCGGAGAAACCGCTGGCAGCAGACATAGCCACCCACTGCCAGCGGCCTGCCGCAAGTCGCGGGTGATCATAGTGCGGCCAAAGTTGCCCGCCGCTAGCACCATAATGCCATGAGTTGGAGCAACATCAAGCAACTTCCTTTCGCGGCCGTCACCAAGCTTCTTAACGTCAAGTCCACCCCGCTCGCCACCGCCCGCGAAGGACACCCGACACATGAGCCCCGACGCTGGCCTCTTGAGCTGCGCCGGGTCGGTGACGCCTGCCCCCGAGCCCGTCACCGGCCTGACCTGTCCATCAGAAACCGAGACCCACAACCCGTCTGTGTGTTGCGGAGGATTCCGCCATGTCGAGAGCGTTATCTCAAAGGGCGATTCACATCGTGCACGAACCCTCCCCGCAGCCGTCGCAGCGTCTAGATGATCTGACGCTCGCGGCTGTTCCGACGGCGGTATCGTGCGCGGCCTCGTTCGTGTCCTCCGTGTTCGCCCGATGGCGCATCGACGCCACGGTTACGACAGCGGCACAAGCAGCCGCGGCAGCGTTGGTCACCCGCGCGGTACGCACCACCGGGGTGATGGAGCCACGGCCGTTTCATGATCCGGTCTACGACCGGCTGGCGTTGATCGGGTTGCGGCTACGCCTGGCCCCGCACAGCGTGTTCATCGAGGTATCCGATGTGGACCCGCGGCTGCCAGAGGTCGTGGACGCCGAGCTGGCACACGCAGCGGATCTGTGTAGCCAATGGGCCTGCTTCCCACCCGCGACCGGCGGGAAAGTCGTGTGGTGCGAGTTCGCACGCTCCCCACACCTCGCCGATACCGGTGAGCTGCCGCGCCGGGTTCCGCGTCGAACCCAGCCGCCACGGCCACCCGAGGGCCTCATCCCTGACGTGGAGCTGATGCGGCGCGTGCGCGACAGCCTGACCGCACTGGACAAGACGGATGAATGGGGCGATGAAGCGTGAGTGCCACTGCGGTTCCGACGTTCATCACTCCGGACAGCACGCTTCGGGTGAAGATCATCGACGCCTGCGGCCTGACCTGCACCTTTTGCCATAACGAGGGCACCCCCGTCACCGCCGACAACCTCGGCCGTGACGCAGGCGAGTTCACGGCCACGGGCCGCACGGGGCGAGTGTCGATCTATGCCGCCAGCAACGGCGCCACGTTCCTGTCCGCGCCTGTGCCGGCCGACGACGAATTCGCCACCGTGCTCAGCCAGTTACGGGATGCGTTGGGTTTCACCGAACTACACCTGACCGGAGGTGAACCCACCCTGCACCCCGCACTGGCGAAACTGACCGCGATCGCCGCGGCGGCCGGGTATCAGGTGTGCATGACCTCCAACGGTGAACACGGAGCCCAAGTCATCCCCAGGTGCGCGACGGCAGGTATGGATCGGGTCAACTTCTCCATCTTCGGCACCACCGCCGAAGAACTCGCCGAAGTACAGCACGCCCGCTACCACAATCCCGAGCGTGCACAGCGCAAAATCAGCGCCCTACGTGCTGCCATCGCCGCGTGCGTGGAGCACGGGGTGAAGGCCAACGCGAACATTGTCGTGCTCGACCACAGCCACGCACCGCGGGTACACCGGCTGCTCGACGAATACGCACCCGAACTATCTGTGCGGCTGCTCAACTCGTTAGACCACGGCCAGGAATCCATCGACGCAATCGAACAGATTCTGGCCGAACGCGGCGCGCGACCTGAGGCTCACTACGTCACCGCCGGGGTGTCCGGTTCCCGCACCGCCTACCAACTCCCCGATGGCAGACAGGTGTGGTTAAAACATATCCGCCCCTTGCGGCTGCCCGACACTTGTGCCGGCTGCCGGTTCAACAACGACACCGACTGCCAAGAAGGCTTCTACGGCGTCCGCCTCTACCGCGACCGGGCCGGCCGCTACCAGGTCGGCGTCTGCATCCAACGCATGGACCTCTGCCTACCCCTCAACGAATTCCTCACCAGCCCCCTACCGCAGGAGATCCTGGCCCTGCGCACCCGCGAATACCGGCAGCTGCCCGGACAACGCACCCGATAGCCTCACCCACAGCCCCACCCCCGTATCAGTGGAAGGCCCACAGCGTGCCAATCGAACATGAAGCCAAAATACTCAACATCAACCCCGACGCCATAGCCCAGCGCATCCTAGACGCAGGCGGTGAACGGCTTGGTGAGTCGCTTGCGCGCCGCTACGTCTACGACATCAACCCCGACGACAAATCGAAATGGATACGGCTGCGTGACACTGGTGCCCAGACCACACTGACGGTCAAGCACATCACCAGTGACGCGATTGATGGCACCCACGAAACCGAAATCGTCGTGAACGACTTCAACACCGCCAACATGCTACTGGCCATGATGGGCTTCACACCCAAGTCCTACCAAGAAAACAAACGAATCAGCTTCCAACTAGCCGGCGCGCAACTCGAAATCGACACCTGGCCCCACATCCCCACCTACCTCGAAATCGAGGCCGGCACCAAAAGCGAAGTCATCCGCATCGCCGAACTGCTCGGCTACACCGAAGACCAGCTCACCGCCGAAAACACCATCGACATCTACGCGCACCACGGCATCAACCTCAACACCACTCCAGAGTTGCGATTCAGTTAAAGGCCCTGGCGCACAACCCGATAAGGACGTGCGGCGGCGTGGATCTGAGTTGCTGGAAGCCAGTGCTCAGGTGGCTTTCGAGAGAGGAAGGCCGCGCGGTTGCGTGCGCAGCATTTGGCTGATCATCCGCACAGGCATGATTCATGTCGCGCTTGGCGACCACACCCGCGCACTACCGAGCCCAATGGTCGGTGAGATCGCGTCGGCACGAACCGAGGGAATTCTTCGCCGGACATTGGCGTACCCCGAGCGACGACCACCGGTTTCGTCAACCCTGAGCGACGCCCTGGACTACATCAGCCGTCGCGTTGGCTGACCCAGCACAGAGTCGAGCTGTATCCCGCTCAGCTGACGAGGCCGGCCAGATCGAGCCGGGCGAGGCGCTCCGGGTCCGCCAGGATGTTGATCTCGATGATCCGGCCGCCGCGCACGACCGGGCTGAACACCGCGAACGGCTGTCCGTCGACGATCGTGAGCAGCCCCGCCACACCGTTGATCAGGACCGGGTGGGCGGTCGGGGCACCGGTCTGGGTGAACAACAGCGCCTGGCCGGCCACCGTCTTCGCGCCGCGCACCAGCCTCGACGGTCCGGCGCCCATGTCCGCTCTGAGCACGATGTCCGGGTCCAAGACGGCCACCAGTGCCTCGAAGTCGCCGGCCCGTGCCGCCGCCGTGAACGCGTCGACCACCGCACGCTGCGCGGGCAGGTCGGCGTCCGGCACCGCGGCGCCCCGCACCCGGCGGCGCGCCCGGCTGGCCATCTGGGCGGCGGCGGCCGGACTGCGCCCGACGATCGGGGCGATCTCACCGAACGGCAGGCCGAACATGTCGTGCAGGACGAACGCCAGCCGCTCGGCCGGGGACAGCATCTCCAGCACGACGAGCAGGGCCAGACCGACCGAGTCGACGATCTCCGCCTGCTCGGCCGGATCCGCGGACGTCACGGTCGGGTCCGGGACGTGCGTGTCCAGCGGCTCCTCGCGCCGGGACTTGCGGGAGCGCAGCATGTCCAGGCAGACCCGGCTGATCACGGTGGTCAGCCAGCCGCCCATGTTCGCGATCTCGCCGGTGTCGACGCGGGCCAGCCGCAGCCACGCCTCCTGCACGGCGTCGTCGGCCTCGGTCAGCGAACCCAGCATCCGGTAGGCCACCGCGCGCAGGTGGTCGCGGTGCTCCTGGAACCGCTCGGCGAGAAATTCGTGCTCGTCCACTGTCAGGTTCTTCCTCCGGTGTGCGACTTTCAGGCGCCATCAACCCTGCCGTGATCGACAGGCACCGGCGTCGGGTGAGAGGAGCGTGTTCGCGTAGCGCGGCAGGCGTACTCAGCGCGCCGAGCTACTGCCCGGTACGCAGCGGCGTGTCACCGTCCCCTGTCAGATTCCTCCGTCGTGCTCCGTCATAGCGATGACGAACCCGTCGCATTCGATATGACACACCGGAGGAAACCGATGCGCGACTTTCAGACCATCGCCGATCGCGTCGAGATCGAGGCACTGCGCGGCGAGTTCACCGACGCGGGGATGATGGACGACGTCGACCGGCTCGCGGCGCTGTTCACGCACGACGGCGCGCTGCGGATGCCGCACATCGGCACCGCGTTCATCGGCCCGGAGGAGATCCGCACCAAGGCCGTGGGCCTGCGAGCGCTCTGGGAGTTCTTCGTGCAGAACGTGCATCCGGGAACGATCGTGCTCGCCGGCGACACCGCGACCGGCCGCGCCTTCATCGCGGAGTTCGGCCGCCTGCGCGACGGCGCCTCGCACTCGAACTACGCGCTGTACCACGACCGCTACCGGCGCACGCCGGACGGCTGGAAGTTCGCCGAGCGCGTCTACGAGATCAGGTACATGGACGCGAGTCCGCTGCCGGGCTCGGTGCCCGTTCCCGGCGCGGTGATCAGCTAGCCGGCCAGGTCGGTGATCGGCCGAGGGTGGCGACGATATGGTCCAAGGTAGAGCCGTCCGACTCGACCGGCGGCGCGAAGGGGGCACCCGGCCCGGTCCGGAACGAGCCGGTCGGCACCATGTCGGCGATCGCGCGCGCCGCGTCGAGCACGTCGTCGTCGAACGACGCAACGAGACCGAGCGTTTTGGCCACATCCCAGGTGTGCACCACGTAGTCCACGAGGTGGAAGCCGATCGCCCGCTCGGCCGGGAACGACGCGCCGAACTCCACCAGCGCGAACTCGCGGTCGAGCACGCCGTCCTCGGCGAACGCGCGCGACACGTGCTCGGCGGCGGTCGTGTAGGTCGCGACCGGGTCCTCGCCCAGCCATCGCGCCGCCCACGCCGCCGGATCGCTGGCACCGCTCGCCGCCGCCGCGAAGCCGTAGTGCTGTGCCGTCATGTGCGAGAGCAGGTCGTACAGCGTCCACGCGGCGCAGGGCGTGGGCTTGGCCAGGTCGTCGGCGGTCACCCGGGAGACGATCTCGACGCTCGCCTGCACTGCCCGCGCGTCGAGCCGCACGATGTTCGTATGCATACGCTTATGATTAGCACATGCTTATCGTATGTCAAGAAGTATCGTCACCGCATGACCCGGCCGGACCTCGCCGCGATGCTGCACCCACTGGTGCGCTCGTTGATCGCCACCGAGCGGCCGATCCTCGCCGAGCACGGGCTCACCATGTGGGGTTACGTCGTGCTCAGCGCGCTCGACGACGGGCCGGTGCGCACCCAGGCCGTGCTGGCCGCCACGATCGGCGCGGACAAGACGCGGATCATCACCACGCTCGACGATCTCCAGGACAACGGGCTGATCACCCGCGAGGTCGACCCCGACGATCGCCGCAACCGGCTGCTCTCGATCACCGCGGAGGGCCGGGCCGTCCGCCGCACGGCCCAGAAGGCCATCCAGGCCAGCGAGGACGACGCGCTCGCCGTACTCACCGAGGCCGAACGGCGAACCTTCCTCCGTGCGGCCGCCAAACTGGCCGACAGCTACCGCGACTGAGTGCCCACCGCGGACTCGAAGACCACCCCGAGCGCGGCCAGCTCGTCGTCGGTCAGCTCCACGTCCAGCTCGCGCAGCACGGTGCCCAGCTCGGACGGCTCGACCTTGCGGCGCTCCACCCGTCCGTCGGCGTGCTCCACGGTCAACTCGTCCCCGACGAGCTGCCGGCTCAGCCCTTCGGCCAGGCGCATCACGACGAGCTTGCGGCTGAACGGCGAGTGCGGGTGGGTGCTCACGTAGTGGTGCGCGACCTCGTAGTCGGCCGGCCGGTTCGGCAGCTCGTCCGAGGAGTGCATCGGCTCCCAGCCGTCCTCGACGCGCTTCGCGAGTGTCCACAGTGGACCGTCGCGGGTGATTCGGTGCGTCCAGCCGGCCTGGTCCACCACGGCTCCGTCGACCAGCGGCATCGGCGAGAGCATGTACGCGCCGAAGCCCACGTCGGCCTGGTGGTCCACGCCGTCCAGGTGCACCGAGAGCAACATGTGCGTGCGCGGCCCGGACTTGTGCGGCTGCACGCGCGCCATCCTGCGGGTGACCCGGAAGCCGAGCCGCTCCAGCACGGCGGCGAACAGCAGCGAGTGCTCGTAGCAGTACCCGCCCCGCGCGCGGTCGACGAGCTTGGCGGTGATCGCCGGCATGCCGATACCCGCGTGCGTACCGAGCACCACGTCGACGTTCTCGAACGGGATCGCCCGAACGTGTGCCTGGTGCAGCGAGGTCAACCCGTCCACCGATGGGGTGAGCACCGGATGGTCGATCCGGGCCAGGTAGGCGTCCAGGTCGACGTCGTCGATGTGCCAGTCGTCGGTGCGGGCCGGGGTCGACAGCGGTGCGTTCATGACCACCATCGTGGTACCTCGACCTTGATCGAGGTCAAGTTTGATCGGCGTCACACGCGCGCCTAGTCTCGGCGGATGCCGCTGTTCTCGTTCGAGGGCGTCAGCCCGCAGGTGCACCCGGAGGCGTGGATCGCGCCGACCGCCACGATCGTCGGCAACGTGATCGTGGAGGCGCGCGCCTCGGTCTGGTACGGCGCGGTGGTGCGCGGCGACTTCACCTCGGTGATCATCCGCGAGGGTGCCAATGTGCAGGACAACTCGGTGATCCACGTCGCGGTGAACGGCGTCGAGATCGGCCGGGGCGCCACGATCGGCCACGGCTGCGTCGTGCACGACTGCACGATCGGTGAGGAGGCACTGATCGGCAACAGCGCCACCGTGCTGGACGGCGCGAAGATCGGCGCACGCGCGATGGTCGCCGCCGGCGCGCTGGTCACGCCAGGTATGGAGATCCCGCCGGAGACGATCGCGATGGGCTCGCCGGCCAAGCGGCAGGTGCCACTGGACGGCCAGGCGCGGATGTGGGTCGAGGGCAATCCGCTCGCGTACCAGGAGTTGGCGCGCCGGCACGCCGCCGGTGTGCAACCGCTGGAGGGTTAGAGCCTGAGGACGGACCGCAACCAGCGGACGCGGCGCTCACCGAGTTCCGCCGAGGCCGCGGCGATCAGCACGCGCAGGTCGGCTGCCTGGTCCGGCGACGGCAGCCGGTAGGTCGTGGCCGACTCGCGGGCGAACCAGTTGTCCAGGTCCAGCATCGCCTGCCGGCGCATCGGGCTCGCCCGGTCCGCGATCAACCGGAGCACGGTCTCCAGGCGCGTCAACGTATTTCGGGCGCGCAGCAGCCGGAACGCCGCGACGCGCACGTGCCGCCGCGGTGAGTCGAGCTGTTCGCGCAGCCACGCCTGGTCAAGGCGTCCGGCGTCCGGCAGCAGGGCCACCGACGCCTGCCGGGCGACCGACGGGTACTCGTCGGCGATCATCGGCGCAAGCGCGTGGACAGGCGCGTCGCCGAGCCGGCGCAGCGCGCGCACGGCCTCGGCCCGTCCGCGCGGACGGGAGTGCGCCAACCACGGAGCGATCAGCGGCGCGTCCGCCTTGGTGCCCGTTTCCCCAAGCCCCGCAAGGACTTCCGGCGCCGGCTCGGCCGGATCGGCCGTATCTGCGAGCACGGAACGGTATCGGCCGGCGGGATCCCCGCCCGCTCGCCGCACGATCACCTGCGCCGCCTGCCGCACCTTCGCACTGCGGTCGTCGAGCGCCTCCTCGGCCGGTGCGACCTCACCGGCGACGCCCAGCGCCCACACGGCGGCCGCGCGCACGACGGTCGACCTGCTGGCCAACAGCCGGTAGGGCACGGCGTGATCGCCGGTCTCCCGTGCGGCCCGAACGGCGGCCTCGGCGCACTCCGCCCTGATCATCTGGTCCGGATCGGCGAGCGCGGCGCCGACCAGCGCCTCGGTGTCCACCCGGCCGGCGGCGACGCCCTCCCGCCACCCGATTCGGCGGGTGCGCACGTCCGCGCTGGCGGTCGCCGCGGCCACCACGTCCGGTGGGCCGTCGCGCAGGCAACCACGCAACGCGTCGGCAAGCCACGCACCGGCCTGCCGTGAGCCGACCGCGAACGCCACCGGAGCGAGCGCGGTGAACACCTCCGCCGGCCGCTCGGACAGCCGGCGCTCGCAGGCGGCTCGTGCCGGGTCGCGCACCTGCGGCACCCAGTCGGCCGCGCGCAACGCCAGCAGCGGCGACGTCAGCGGCTGATCCAGCCCGACCAGGTGCTCGACAGCGGCCTGCCGCTGGTGGCCGTCGCGCCCCAGGGACGCGAGCACCAGCGCGGCGAGCGTTGGCCGGTCACGCATCTGCCGGCCGACCTCGTCCAGCCAGTCCGGGCGGGTCCACTGGTGCGAGCGCGCCGAGTCGGCGAGCGTCACCCACTCGTGCGCGGTGCACTCCGTGAGGGTGACCGGGTCGGATCGCAGCAGCAGGTCGGCGACGGGCGTTGAAGCGATCGTGGCCGTCGTGCGCCACGAGGTCGGTGATCGCGGCGCGTAAGGCGGTCACGGCGCGATGCCGCAGTCGGCGAGAACCCCGGTCATCTGCTTGTCGAACGCCGCCACCGAGAAGTGCTCGCGACAGATCGCCAGCAGTTCCCCCTGCACGTCCGTCCACAGTGGACGATCGCGCAGCAGGGTGTCGCACCGCTCGACGATCTCGGCGGGCGAGTTGCCGACCAGGTGCCGCGCGAGCCGGCCGAGGTGCAGGCCCTCGGCGCCGACGGCGGTGGTCACGAACGGCAGGCCGGCCGCCATCGAGTCGACGAACTTGATCTTCACACCCGCGCCGTAGTGCATCGGCACCACGTGCAGCAGCGCCGAGGAGAGCACCGGCCGCGGGTTCGGCACCTTGCCGAGTACCTGGATGTGTTGCCCGGCAAGGGCTTTCACCGCGGGCGACGGGTCGGCGCCGACCACTCGCAGGTCCAGCTCCGGGTGCCGCTCGCGCAGGCCGGGCAGCACGTGCCCGGCCAGCTCCAGCACCGCGAACTCGTTCGGCGTGCCCGGCGTGTCGTCGAATCCGCCGAAGAACACGATGCCGTGCCGGCCGTCCCAGCCGGGCACGTCGTCCGGCACGTCGTCCGGCACGGCGGCCGGGTAACAGGCCACGTGCACCTGAGTGGACGGCGCGACCGAACGGGCCCAGCGCGCCTCCTCCTCGCTCACGCACACCGCCACATCGGCCCAAGTGAACGCGCGAACCTCCTGCTGCCGCAGGCGATCCGCCTCCACGGCGAAGTGCCTGCGCCGATCGTGGTCATCCGTGCGGGTGAAGTGTTGCTCGGGCCGCCGGTGGAACAGCGCCTCCGAGTCGTACACCCGCACCGCCTGCGGCTGCGCGGCGGCGATCCGCTCGCCCAGCCCGATGAAGTTGTGCGGCCGGAACGCCACGATCACGTCGTACAGCCCGGCCCGGCCGGTCGACCACGCGGCGGCGTCCTCGACCCCCGAGACGACCTCGATTCCCTTGGCACGCAAGGCAGGCGCGTACTCCTCGGCGCGCTCCGGCGACGCGGCGAAGAACGTCACGCGGGCACGCGGATCGGCCGCCCGCCACGCGTCCACGACCGCCATCGTGCGCGGGTCGCCCCGGCCCCGGTCGGCCTGCGGCACCCGGTCGTCGATCAGCAGAACCCGGTACGGCGCAAGGTGATCGCGCAGCCACCAGTGCCGGTGCGGGTGCTCGTCCAGCCCGACCACCGGCGCGCGCCGGGCCAGCTCGTCGGGCCAGCGGCGGCGGAACGTGCCGTGGTTGAGCCGCATCAACTCGGTGGCGCGCGCGGAGGAGCTGCTGCCGTGCCGCGCGTGCGTCACCCGTGACGCCGGCTGCAACCACGTGGTCAAGCCGCGCTCGCGCATCGACATCGCCAGGTCGACGTCCTCGAAGTACGCGATCTCGTACTCCGGCGAGAACCCGCCGGCCGCGTGGAAAGCGTTGCGGCGCACCAACAAGCAGGCCGCCGACGCGTAGTCCACCTCGCGCGGGAACAGGCTCACCTCGGCGTCGTGCGCGCGGCACCAGCCGTCGCCGCCGATCACGCTGCCGGCCTCCTGCACGGTGCCGTCCGCGTTCAGCATCACCGGCGCCACGGCGGCCGCGTACTCGTGCGTGTCCAGGAACTCGACCAGCGGATCGAGCCAGCCGTCGGTCACCTCGACGTCGGCGTTGAGGAAGCAGACGAACTCGGTGTCGGCGTGCCGCACGCCCAGGTTGCAGCCCGCGCCGAAGCCCAGGTTCTCGTTGAGCCGCAACACTTCCCCACCGGCGAGGTGCGTGTCGGTGAGGTTGTCGGCGAGCCACTGCCCGGTGCCGTCGGGAGAAGCCGAGTCCACCACGATCACGCGGTATCCCACGTTCGTGTGCTTGGCGAGCAGCTCGAGGCAGTGCGCGACCAGCTCGCCGCCGCCGTAGGAGACGATCACCACCGTCACCCTGCGGTCGCCGACCCCTGGCATGGTCATCGGCCCTTCGCCTTGCCGTAGGCCTTGCGCAGCGGGCTGCTCCAGCGCACCAGCTTGGTGTGCTCCCAGGCGTCCAGCTCCTGCTGGCGGTGCTCGGCGAGCGCGGCGATCTCCTGTGTGCGGCGCTCCGCCTCGGCCACGCCGGCACGGGCGCTCTCGACCTCCGCACGGGCGGCGTCCCGCTCGTCCTCGGCCGCGCGTACCGCGTCGATCAGGCGCTCGCGCTCGGTCATGGCGAGCTGGCGGTGACGGTCGAGCGCGCGGCGCAGGGCGGCGTTCTCCTCGACGAGCTGAGTGGCGTCGCGGCGCTCGCCGGTGCCACGGGCTCGGCCCGCCGCCGCGGCCAGCTCGGCCAACCGTCCGAAGTGGACGTTCAGCGCCTCGAGCGCGGAATCCTTGTACGACAACGAATTTCTGGTACTCCGGACCGCCGCGGCGAGGCCGTCCGCCGAGCGCACGATCCGCTCGGGCTGGCCGAACTCGGCGGCCGCGACACCGTCCTCGCCGGTCACGTCGAGCAGCACCCAGTGCACGCCCAGCCCGGCCGTCGCGGCCGCGACGTGCTCGTCGGTCGCGATCACCACGGTGGCGCCGGCGAGCACGGCCAGCCGGTCGGTGGAGGCCAGATCGGGCAGCACGACCACGTGCTCGGCACCGGTGTCGGCGAGCACCTCGGTGAGCGCGTCGGCCAGGCCGGGCGCCACCTCGTCCGGTCCGTCCACCGTGGACGTCGCGAGTGCCAGTACGGCGTAGTCACCCTCGCCGGGCAGCACGCCGAGCTGGCGGAGCTGCGCGCGCACCGCGTCGAGGACGGCGGTGTCGACGGTCTGGCGCACGGCGAGTGCCGGGTGCGGGATCACGGTGATCTCACCGGTCAGGCCGGCCGCCACCAGCCGGTCGCGTGACCTGGTGTCACGCACCGCGCGATAGGTCACCCGTTCGGCGGCGGTGATCAAGGCGGCATACGGATCGGCGGCCACCCGCACGCCGGCCCAGGCGATCGGGTGGGTGCGCTCCAGGTCCTCGCCGAGGCCGGCGGTGAGGTAGCGGTGCGCGTCGCCGATGTCCTCGGCCGGGTAGAGGTCCACGAACGCGTGCACGGTCAGGCCGAGCGGGAAACTCGGGCACACCAGGCTCAGCGCGGTAGCGCCGGCGAGCCGGGCGCACCGGGTGTGGTCGTACAGGCCGAACGGGGCGGCCGGCCGGCCCTCGTCGGCGATCGACGGGCGCAACCAGCCCAGTGGCGCCAGCGTGTCGGCGCGCCAGCCGGGCAGCCGGGCGAGCAGCTCGTGCTCGGTGACCCGGCTGAGCAACTGGTCGCCCAGGCCCGGCAGGTCCGTACTTCCCCAGATGGCGACCGCACCGGCGGCGGGCGCGTCAGATGGTGCCGACACGGCGCGACTGTACCGATGACCCGCGCCCGCGAGGAAACCCAGGGCAGTGCCAGGCCGTCGTAGGCATACGACAAGACAAACTGCGGCACATATAGCCCACATGAGTGAACCTGCCCGTGTCGAGGCGCCGTTGATGCGCCCGAGGGCGGTCATGACGCACGATCGGGTCGGAACACGACCGCGGAAACGACGGGAGAATTCCATGTGGCTACAGATCACCGCTTTGGCGGTCGTAGCAGTTGTGTTCGTCGTGCGACTGGCATTCGCGCTGACCGACCGGCCGACCAAGCCGCACAACTGAACCACGACGCGATTCATTTCTGCGTCGAGATCGGCGTACCCGGAATGCGTGCAGTGCCGCACGATTTTGCCCCGCGCTTGACAAACGCCTCGGCACCTGTCTGCGTACTTTAGCCCGCTAAAGTACCTCGGCCACCGAGAAAACCCAGGTCAAACATGATCAGCGGGCGTCGAGGAACGTGAGGGTGATACGCATACGGCTCTACGCGCCGGTGCGGTAACCCTCACGACCTTGTTCGGCGCACTTTAGTCGCGCGGCTGTGGGGCGACCAGGCCCGATTCGTAGGCGAGCACGACGAGTTGTGCGCGATCTCGCGCGCGCACCTTCGTCATGATTCGGCTGACGTGTGTGCGTGATGTCGCCGGGCTGATCACCAATTCGCCCGCGATCTCGTCGTTGGACAGCCCGCCGGCCACCATGGCGAGAACCTCGCGCTCCCGTTCGGTCAATTCGCTGAGCACGCTGGTGTCCACCCGCCGCTGGCCGGGGCTGGCCACGAACTCGGCGATCAGCCGGCGGGTCACGGTCGGCGCGAGCAGTGCCTCGCCGCGCGCCACGACCTCGATCGCGTGCAGCAGCTCGGTCGGGTCGGTGTCCTTGAGCAGGAACCCGCTCGCCCCGCCGCGCAGTGCCTCGAACACGTACTCGTCCACGTCGAACGTGGTCAGTACCAACACTTTCACGCCGGCCAATTCGGGGTCGGAGGTGATCGACCTGGTCGCCTGCAGGCCGTCCATCACCGGCATGCGGATGTCCATCACGACCACGTCCGGCCGGTGCTCCCTGGCCAGCGCGACGGCCGCGATGCCGTTCTCCGCCTCGCCGCACACCTGGAAACCGTCCTCGGTGTCCAGCAGCACCCGGAACCCGGCACGAACGAGCTTCTGGTCGTCGGCGAGCACGACCGTGATCACGTCGTGAGGGTGCCTGTCGTTCACATCGATCACTCGTCCGTCCCCTGAAGGGGTAGTTCGGCCCGCACCAGGAATCCGCGCTCACCCGGTGCCGCCACCAGCGTGCCACCCAACGCCTCGGCGCGTTCACGCATGCCGCGCAATCCGTTGCCGCCGTGCACCTCCTCCGGCGGCGCGCCGTCGTCGCTCACCTCGATCACCAGCATGTCCTCGCGGCGGGTCAGCCGGACGACGGCGGCCGTGGCGTCCCGCGCGTGGCGCACCACATTGGTGAGCGATTCCTGCACGATCCGGTAGGCCGCCGCGCCCACCTGCGCCGGCAACTCGCCGGGGTCCCCGTGCAGATCCACCCGCAGGCCGGTCGACGACGTGGCGTCGATCAGCTCGTCCACCCGGTCCAGGCTCGGCACGGGCGCACGATCGCCGGTGCGCAGCACGCCGAGCGCCGCCCGCAGATCGTGCAGCGCGGTCCGGCTCGCGTCCTTGATCGCCAGCAGCGCCTCCTTGGCCTGCTCCGGCTTGCGATCGGCGACGTGCGCGGCCACCCCGGCCTGCACGTTGATCATGGCCAGGCTGTGCGCGACCACGTCGTGCACCTCGCGCGCCACCCGCAACCGCTCCTCCTCGGCCAGCCGCTGTTCCCGCTCCACCGCCCGCTCCCGCGACGCCCGGACGGCGGCCGCCCGAGCGCGCGCGGCCGTGCCGAACGCGACCACGGCGGCGGCCAGCGCCAGGAATCCCGTCGCCGCGACGTGCGGCAGCCAGGGGTTGCCGCCGAGCACATAGGAGACGTAGGCGCCGAGCAGACCGACCCCCGCGGCCGCGCCGGCGCGCCACGGCCCGGCGCGCATCGCGAAGGTGAACAACGCGATGATCGCGCCGGCGATGACCGGGCCGGGCGGGTAGTCGGTGCGGTGGTAGATCAGCGCCACCGCCATGGTCACGACGAACACGGCGAGCGGATAACTCGTGCGCCACAACAGGGGCAGCACCGCCGCGAGGAGCAGCCCGTAGCCGCCCGCGTCCAGCGGCATCAGGATCGGTCGGTACTTCCCGGAACCGGTGGTGGCGCCAAGCACGAGCGCCGCGACCACCACGGTGATCACGGCGTCCCGTTTGGTTGGCGCTTGCACGGTTCGACGCTACGGCAACAGGTGCCGCCCGCGCGTACGTCCACACGCGACACTCGGCTGCCGCTCTCAGGCGTATCTAAGCTTGGTCGAAGCGGCTGCGCCTCGGGTGCGCGGCCGGGTTGGTCGCCGGGCGTTCGGCGAGCAGCATCAGCGACGTCACCCCGATCACCACACCGAGCACGAGCTTGCCGAAGTTCAGCATGTTGTCCAGCACGGGCGTCTGCGCGCCGCCGGAGAGCGCGGTGTCGGCGAGCACGACGGTGAGCGTCCACGCGCCCCAGGCGAACATCCCGCCGGCGCCGGTCCAGGCGAGCGCGAGCGGCAGCCAGAACGGGCCGCGCCAGCGCCGCACCATGGCGAGCAGACCACCGGCGCCGGCGATGACCAGCACGCCGTGCATGGCGTAGACGAGGTGACCGGTCACCGGCATCGACTCGCGGCCCTGGGTGAACGCGCCGACCGCCACGCCGAGGTAGCCGAGCGCGATCAGCGCGGCGGCCAGTGCCGTGCCGGTGGCGAGCGCCTTCTGCACGGCGTGCGTGGCACCCGGGCGCGCGGCCTCGGTGCGTGCGGTGAACACGGCGGCCCAGCGCACCCTGGCGTAGAGCAGGAACGCGATCACCAGCATGACGCCCTGCCAGGCGAACCCGCCGTAGACCATCGGCTGCACCCACGGTTCGAGCACGCCGGGGTCGGTGCTGGACGCGTCGGAGGCGACCAGCTCGCCCATCCCGGCCAGCGGGAGCATGATCGCGATCGGCACCAGCAGGCCGGTCGCCACCCACATCGGGACGATCACCAGCCAGGCCGGCAGGCGCTGGCCCCACGCGTGCGTGAACGCCAGCGCGATGAGTACGGCGATCAGGTCCATGCCGGCGGTGACGCCGTTGAGTACAACGATGCTGTTGTCGGAGGCCAAACTCGTGTCGCGGAAGCCGATCGTGCTGCCGGATAGCCAGGCGAACTTCAGCGCCAGGTACGGGATCGTGCCCAGAATCGCGGCGTACCCCACGACGTAGCGGATCACGGTGAGCCGGCTCGGCCGGTAGTGGCCCGGCACCGGCGCGGAGACGGTTGCGGTGGTCATGCCTCAAACCCTCGCCGCGCCGCCCGTACAACGGGTCACCCCGAGGACCGAACCCGCTCCCTCCCAAGAGGGACCTCAGCGGTTATCCACAACCCGCGTTCCATCCACAACCTGATCTTGCTCCCCCACCCGATCTTGTTACCCGGGTACGCTGGCGAGCGGGGTGCCCCCCGGGTTCGGGTGGGGGCAGCCACAACGGTGTGGGGAAGATCAAAGTGACCTGGCGGCCGGGACGACGGGGGCGCGGCCGATCGGGTGGCAGGCCAGGCCCTCGGCGCGCAGATCGTTGAGCGGCAACAGGTTTCGGGTGTCCACAATGGACTGGCCGGCCATCAGCTCGGCGACCAGCGACCAGTCCAGCGTGGCGAACTCCGGCCACTCGGTGAGCACGACGACCACGTCCGCGCCCTTCACCGCCAGGTACGGATCGTCCACAAGGGACAGTCGGGACAGCTCCCCGTTCACCGCCGGGTCGTAGGCGGTCAGCTCCGCACCCTCGGCCGCGAGCAGCTCCGCCACGGCCAGCGCCGGCGAGTCACGCAGATCGTTGGTACCCGCCTTGAACGCCACCCCGAGCAGCCCGATCCGCGCGCCGGCCAGCGCGCCGCCGCACAGCCGCCGCACCTTCGCCACCACGTGCGCGTGCTGCGCCAGGTTCGTGTCGATCGCCGCGTCCAGCAGCGGGAACGCGTACCCGGCCGCCTCGGCGACCTGCGCCAGCGCCCTGGTGTCCTTCGGCAGGCACGAGCCGCCCCAACCGGGCCCCGGCCGCAGGAACGACCGCCCGATGCGCGGATCGTGCCCCATGCCCTCGATGACCGCCTCGACGTCCGCGCCCAGCCGCTCGCACAGCCCCGCGATCGCGTTCACGTACGACAACTTCGTCGCCAGGTAGCAGTTCGCCGCGTACTTCACCATCTCCGCGCTCGCCGCGTCGGTCACCACGACCGGGGCGTTCAGCGCGTCGTACAGCCCGCCGACCAGCTCGGCCGCCGCCCGGTCGTCCGAGCCGACGACCACCCGATCCGGGTTCAGGAAGTCCGACACCGCGCTGCCCTCGCGCAGGAACTCCGGGTTCGACACCACCGCGATGTCGTCGCGCCCGAGCATGTCGGCCACCCGCGCGGCCGTACCCACCGGCACGGTCGACTTGGTCACCAGCACGCTGCCCGCCGGCAGCACGTCCGCGATCTCGCCGACCACCGACTCCACCGCGCGCAGGTCGGCCTCGCCGCCGGCACCCATCGGCGTCGGCACGCACAGGAACAGCGCCACCGGCCCGTCCGCGGTGACCACGGCCGGCCGCGCACCGAGCACGAAGTCCAGGTTGCCCGAGGCGGTGCCGCCGCTCACCAGCTCGGCGAGCCCCGTCTCGAGAATGTCGACCTGCCCCGCGCGCAGCCGCGCGATCTTGGCCGGATCGATGTCGGCACACGTGACGCGATGCCCGACGGAGGCGAGACACGCCCCGGTCGTCAGTCCCACATACCCCGTACCCACCACGATGACGCGTCGCGTCGACACGCGAACCACCCCTGACTCTTCTCGCCAAATCAGGCCGTCTCGACCGTGACAGGCGGAGTTGACCGCCGGGCGAACGTGGAGCGGCGTCGGCGCGTACGACGCGGGCCTAGATCACAACCTGTGGGTGACACTAAGGTCACCGCTTGTGGAACACCGTCACCTCGGTGCATCGGGCCTGGTGGTCAGCACCGTCGGGCTCGGGTGCAACAACCTGGGCCGCCCCGGCACGGCCGCGGAGTCGCTGGCCGGCTCGCGCGCCGTCGTCGGCGCCGCGCTGGACGCCGGGGTGAACCTGTTCGACATCGCCGACGTGTACGGCGCCCCGCGCGGCCGCAGCGAGGAGCTGCTCGGGCAGGCGCTGTCCGGGCGGCGGGACCAGGCGGTGATCGCCACCAAGTTCGGGCTGGACATGCAGGGCGCGAACGGGCCCGACTTCGGCGCGCGCGGATCGCGGCGGTACGTGCGGCGCGCGCTCGAGGCGTCGCTGCGGCGGCTGGGTACCGACTGGATCGACCTGTACCAGTTCCACCGGCCGGACCCGTCCACGCCGATCGAGGAAACCCTTGCCACGCTTGACGATCTGGTGCGCGAGGGGACGGTCCGCTACGTCGGGGTGTGCAACATGGCCGGCTGGCAGGTGGCCGACGCGGTGTGGCACGCGCGCGACGCCGGGGTGACCGCGCCGGTCGCCGCGCAGAACCACTACTCGCTGCTCGAACGCGAGGCCGAGCGCGAGCTGCTGCCGGCCGCCACCCGGTTCCGGCTGGGCGTGCTGCCGTACTTCCCACTGGCCAACGGTCTGCTCACGGGCAAGTACCACCGCGGAAGCGACCCGCCGTCCGGCAGTCGGCTGGCCGCGCGGCAGCGGCTGCTCGAGGACGCGCCGTGGGAGCGGATCGAGAAGCTGCGCGCGTTCGCCGAGGAGCGCCGGATCACGATGAGCACGCTGGCCATCGGGTGGCTCACCGCGCAGTCGTCGGTCGGTTCGGTGATCGCCGGCGCGACGACACCCGAACAGGTGATCGCGAACGCGGCGGCCTCCACGTGGAATCCGACGCCGGAGGACCTCGACGCGATCGACGAGATCTGCCCGCCCGGCCGCCGCTGAACGGCTTGGGCTCTCCAGGACCCATCGAACAACGCCACGCCGCCCAAGACTTGACAACCGCTCCAGCCCCCATCGCGTACTTTAGCCCGCTAAAGTCCGTCAGCCACGAAGAAAGCCCAGGTCAGGCGTGGTCGTCGGGTGGCAGAGAACGTTTACGCCTCCGGTGCGCGGTAGCGCCAGAACTCCCGCAGGCACACCACGGCGATCACGGTCAGCACGATCACGAACACGCCGCCGGTGGCCGTCGCGGCGGCGGTACCCACCGCGTCGGCTCCCCAGCCGTGCACCAGGTCGGCCACCCTCGGCCCACCGGCCACGACGACCGTGAACAGCCCCTGCATCCGCCCGCGCATCTCGTCGGTGGCCGCGGTCTGCAGCATCGCGCTGCGGTGGATCGCGCTGATCATGTCGGCCGCGCCGCCGAGCGCCAGGAACACCACCGCCAGCCACAGCGCGGTGGACAGTCCGAAGCCGACCATCGCCGCGCCCCAGGCGACGATCGCGAGCGTCACCACCGCACCCTGCCTCGGCAGCCGGGCGAACCAGCCGGAGAACAGTCCGGCGACGGCGGCGCCGACCGGGATCGCCGCGAACAGCAGCCCGAGCGCCGGCCCGCCGCCTGGTGGATCGCCGAAGGTGCGCTCGGACATCTCCGGGAACAACGCCCTCGGCATGCCGGCGACCATCGCGATGACGTCCACGAGGAACGACGCCAGCAGCACACTTTGCGTTGACACGTAACGGAATCCGTCGACGACCGCACCCAGCCCCATACTCGACCGCACGCCTTCCAACGGCGGGATCGGCGGCAGCCCGAACACCAGCACGAGCGCCGCGATCAGCGCCACCGTGTCGATGAAGTACAAAGTGGACAGTCCGAGAACCGGGATCAGCGTGCCGGCCATCAGCGGGCCGAACACCATGCCGAAGGTGAGCACGGTGAAGCTGAGCGCGCTGGCCGGGGCGAGCAGTTCGGGCGGAACGAGCCGCGCGACGGCGGCCGAGCGGGTCGGCATGTTCACCGCGACGAACGCCTGCTGCACGCCGAGCAACACCAGCACCAGCCACACCGACCGCAGGCCCGCGAACGCCTGCGCCCACAGCAGCGCGGAGCTGACCGCGACACCGATGTTGCTGACGATCATGACCTTGCGACGGTCGATGGCGTCGGCGATCGCGCCGCCCCACAGTCCGAAGATCAACAGCGGCACCAGCCCGACCGCGCCGGTCAGCCCGACGTATCCGGACGAGCCGGTGATGTCGAACACCTGCTTGGGCACGGCGACCGCTGTCAACTGGCTGCCGACGGCCGTGACCAGCGTGGACAGCCACATTCGGCGGTACTCGCGGATCTTCAGCGGCCGCGTGTCGATCACGATCCTGCTGAGCAGCCGCCGCCCTCGGGATGTGCTGGTGCCGTCCTCGCGGAGGTCGGCGCCGGTACTCACGAGTGAGAGGTTAGCTCGGCTAACTACTGGTTGGCGTGTGATTTTCGACCGATAGCACTCACGGTGTGGGACTGAACGGGCGTTAACCTTCGGGCGCACGACTCAACGACGAGGAAGAGGGACGAACATGCGGATTGCGGAGACCGCGGCGATCGTGACGGGCGGCGCGTCGGGACTCGGCGGCGCGACGGCGGCGGCGCTGGCCAAGCAGGGCGCTTCCGTGTTCGCCCTCGATCTCCCCTCGGCCGTGCACAACGCACCCGAGGTGGACGGCGTCAGCTACGTGCCGACCGACGTGACCGACCCCGAGCAGGTGCGCGCCGCCGTAGACATCGCAGCCACCGCGTCCGTCGATACCCCGCTGCGGATCGTGGTCAACTGCGCGGGAATCGGGCCGTCCGCGCGGATCCTGTCCCGCAAGGGGCCGCACGACCTCGACCTGTTCCGCAAGGTCGTCGAGGTGAACCTGATCGGCACGTTCAACGTGGTCACGGTGGCCGCCGAGGCGATCGCCCAGACCGATCCGCAGGACCACGGCCAGCGCGGCGTGGTGATCAACACCGCGTCCATCGCGGCGTTCGACGGGCAGATCGGCCAGGCGGCCTACGCGGCGTCCAAGGGCGGTGTGATCGGGCTGAACCTGCCGGCGGCGCGCGACCTCGCCTCGGCCGGCATTCGGGTGCTGACCATCGCGCCGGGCATCATCGACACGCCGATGCTCGCCACGGTGAGCGAGGAGTTCCGGGCCACCCTGGCCGAGGGCATTCCGTTCCCCAAGCGCCTCGGCCTGCCCGAGGAGTACGCCAAGCTGGCGCTGTCGATCATCGATCAGGACTATCTGAACGGCGAGGTCATCCGACTGGACGGCGCGCTGCGGATGGCGCCACGCTGAACGGGTGGGCCTCGACGCATGCGTGAACTGCCGGTGCTGGCAGGACGGTCACGCACGCCGTCCGCCGTTCGACCCCGCACTGCTGGTGTTCACCGGCGGACTGGTCGACATCGCACCGGAGCACGCCGACGACGGCCGGCTGTACGCGGCGTACTGGGAATGGCGGCGCGACGCGTGCCCGCACGTGAACATGGAGCACGCGTCGGAAGCGATCGCCAACTGGCCGGACTACCGCGCGTTCACCGCGGCACTGGCGCGCGCGGGTGACTTCTCGACGCTGACGAGCGAACTGCCGCGCGGCAACAGCGGCACCACACCGGCCGCCGCCGCGGCCACCGCGCTGGAGGAGCTGGCCGTGTCGCCGTCCGGGCACGAGCCGACGGTCGCGGCACTGATCCGGGTGTTCCGCGCGTCGAGAGAAACCGGCAACCCGGTCGTCTGGCTGTAGCGCCCGGGAATGAGCCGGCATCCGCACCTGTTGCTTGGTATTGAATAGTTTGACACCAAGCTAAAGGAGCGATCGTGTCCGAGACGTATGACGAGCTGTTCCTGTTCCTCACCGCCGGGGCGAACCCCGAAGTCGACCGAGTGGTGAAGGAGCACGCGGGCGGGCGGTCGCTGTTCGTGTGGGTGCCCGACGCGGCGACGGCGGCCGAGGTCACCCGGGCGACGGCCGGGCTGCGATTGATCGAGTTGTATCGGGGCTTCGATCTGCGGTCGGCCGGTGCGGTGATCGAGGCGGCGAACGGGGTGCCGGTCGGGTTGGCCGGCCACGCCACCAGCGCGCCGCCGGAGAACCCCGCGCACAACGTGATGATCTACTTCGACCCGGAGGCCGACCCGGCTGCGGACCGGATCGTGCGCGAGCACGCCGGCGGTCGCACCACGATCATCCCCGTGCCGGCGTACTCCGAGGCCGCGACGCTGGCCGACGAGATCGCCGGACAGGGCGCCGACCTGGTGGAGATCTGCGGTGGCACCCCGCTCACCGCGGCGGCCGCCGCACGCGAGAAGGTCGGCGACCGGGCCGCCGTCACATCGGTGACCTGGCCGTTCGAGGCGATCGACGGTGTGTACGCGTTCAAGAGCGCGTTCGACGCCGCTACCGCTCCAGCAACGTCCTGAGCAGGCGTGCGGCCGACGCGCGCTGGCGGTCGCCGAGCGGGGCGAGGAACTCCTCGTCCGCCTCGAGCACGGCGTCCACGGCGCGCGCGGTCAGCCGGGTGCCCTTGGCGGTGAGCCGGATCCGCACCTGCCGCCGGTCGGTCTCGTCGTGCACCCGGTCGACCAGGCCGGCGGCGTGCAGCCGGTCCACCCGCGCGGTCATCGCACCCGAGGTGATCAACGCCGAACGGGCGAGATCGCGCGGGTTCACGCCGTCCGGATCCCCGCGCCGCAGCAGGGTGCTGAGCACGTCGAAGTCGCCGTAGCTGAGCCCGAGCGGGCGCAGCGCGGCGACGATCGCGCCCTGCAGAGTCTCCGCCGCGAGCAGCAGCCGGCCGACCACCTCGAGCGCGCTGACGTCGAGATTCGGGGCACTCGCCGCCCACTCGCGGATCATGTCGTCCACGTGATCGGCTGGCACCGGGCAACCCTAGACCGTGACACGATGCCCGGCATGGAGTACGAGATCCGCCGGGGTGCGGCCCGGGCCGTGATCACCTCGCGAGGCGGTGGGCTGCGCGCGTTCGACGTGGCCGGGGTGTCCTATGTGGACGGATACGGGCCTGGCGAGTCGCCGCCGATGGGGGCCGGTGCGGTGCTCGTGCCGTGGCCGAATCGGGTGGCCGGCGCGGTGTGGGCGCGGGACGGTGAGCGGCACGAGCTGGAGGTGACCGAGCCGGCGCGCGGCAACGCCAATCATGGGCTGGTGCGCAAGCGGGCGTGGTCGCTGGTCGCGCACGACGCGTCCGCCGTCACGCTGGAGATCAGCGTCGAGCCAGTGCCCGGGTGGCCGTTTCCCTTTCGTACCACCGTTTCCTACGCACTGGACGAGCGTGGGTTGACGATCACGCACGGCGTGCACAACCTCGGCGAGCGGCCGCTGCCGTTCGGTGTCGGCGCGCACCCGTACCCCCGGCCGGGTGACGCCGATCCGGACGACTGTGTGCTCACCCTCGCCGCGTCCACCCATCTGCCGCTGGATCCGGAGCGGATGGTGCCGAGCGGGCCGGCGGTCCCCGTGGACGGGACCGGCCTGGACTTCCGCACGGGCCGGCCGCTGCGCGGGGTGACGCTGGATCACGCGTTCGGCGGTTGTGTGCCCGACGGGCAAGGACTAGTGCGGCACTCGCTCGGCGACGTGTCGGTGTGGGCCGATCCGGTGTTCTCCTGGGTGCAGGTCTACACGCCGGATTCGTTCCCCGGTAAGGGATCCACGCGCGCGGTGGCGATCGAGCCGATGACCTGCCCGCCGGACGCGCTCAACTCCGGCACCGACCTGATCACGCTCGCGCCGGGCGAGTCGTGGACCGGCCGCTGGGGCATCACGCCGGTTTGACGGGCTGCCGCAGGATCGTCTTGAGCTTGGCGGGTGCGGTGCGGCGTGCGTCGCTGAGGTAGATCTCGTGATGGTCGCCGTTGAAGGTGAGGCCGTTGTCGGGGAGATAGTGATTGTGCAGGCGGTCCAGGGTGGGAGTCTCATCGTCGTAGGAGCCGATGTGCAGGATCTGGACGCAGGTTCCTTCGACGAGTGTGTGCGGCCGGATGTCCCCGAGTGCGGGGTTTTCCTTCTTCCGCGCGACGTTGTCGACGGCGGCCTTGACCATGTCGTCGGCGATCCAGTCCGGCTGACTGATCATCATGGTCCACTCCCACGTCTCCTTGCGGCGAGTGACGAACACCGACGGATCGTCCGCACGCCACAGCCCCTCCAGCGGCCCGACCACGAAGTCCCGGCCGAGGGTGTTCTTGCTGGCGAACTTCAGCGCGTACGCCACCCCGTAGAGGGCTTCGATCGCGTTCGCGTACGCGGGCGATGTGTTCGGATCACCTCGGCCGTCGACCGCGATGTACCGGAGCTCGGGCACATCGACGACCGTGAACTCCTTCGACGGCGGCGAGTAGAGCGCTCGGCGGACCTTCTTGATGTCGTACTTGTCCATCGCGGTCTCCCTGGCCAGTGTGGTTTCGGTCCAGCTGATGTCGGCCGCGAGCATGGCCTCGCTGTAGTCGAAGATCGCGGAGGCGGCCGTGGGCAGAGGTGCTTGCCGGGCTCGGGTCGCCCGGACGTCCGCGAACTGGTCACGCAACGCGTCGAGGCGCTTGGTCAGTCCGGTCACCACGTCCGCGTCCGGTAAGCCCGGACTGTTCGCCATCCCGATCAGGACGCGCGCGTGCGTCGGTGTCAGCGTTGTCAGCGCGTCCCGGGTGGCGGCGGCGCACAGTTCGCGGCCGGACACCGTGGCACGGAAGGTGGTGCGCGATTTTCCGGACGACGGAGCGCCGGTCGCCTCGATCAGGCCGCGCTTGGCCAACTTGTCGAGCACGTAGTAGATGGAGGAGAAACCGAGTGCCGTCCACGCGCGCACTCCTCGCTCCTCGATGACCCGTTCCAGCTCGTACCCATGACGCGGCTGCTCGACAAGCAACCCGAGCACCGTCAACTCGCCATCGGTCAACGCGGCCATGCTTCTACTCTAGCACTAGAATAGTGGCTACCTGATCCGCCGGCGGACGAACTCCGGGATCCGTTGGGCCATACCGGCTTTGCGCGCGATCTTGTGGTTCGGTCCGAGCAGCAGCCGGCGCTGCAGGCGGCTCTCGATGCGAAACGCGGCGCGTGGCGACCGGTGCCACGTGCCGTGGAACAGCGCCTTGGTGGCGGCCACCGAGTCGGGCGAGCGGGTGGCGATCTCGGCGGCCAGCTTCTCCGCCTCGGCGAGCGGGTCGGCCACGGCGTCGGTGACCAGGCCGAGGTCCTTCGCGTGGGCGCCGTCGACGATCTCCGCGGTCATGGTGAGGCGCTTGGCCACGTCCAGTCCGACGAGTTCGCGCAGGGTCACCGTTCCGGTCATGTCCGGCACCAGACCCCACTTGGCCTCCATCACGGAGAACTCGCAATCCGTTGTGGTGTAACGGAAATCGGCGGCCAGAGCGAGTTGCAGCCCGCCGCCGTAGCAGCGCCCGTGCACCACCGCGATCACCGGGACCGGCAGTTCGCGCCAGGCCCAGCAGGCGCGCTGGTACAGGTTCGTGGCGCGCCACGGCGGCCGCAGGAAGGATCGGGCCGCGCGCATCGGCTGCTTGCCGACCGAGGCGAAATCCAGCCCGCTGGAGAACGCGTCTCCCTCGCCGCGCAGGATCACCGCTCGAACATCTCGATTTCGGCGAATCTCGGCGGCGGCGATTACTAGATTTTCGAACATCTCGAAGTCCAGCGCGTTCAGCTTTTCCGGCCGGCTCAGCGTCGCGTAGGCGATCCCACCACTGACCCGCACCTCGACTCGCGTGCCCATCCCGCCTTCCTACTCGACGGTAACTTATTCGGCAAGCACACTCGGACGGTGCGGCCGCCAACCGAGTTCCTCGTGCGCCTTCGCCGATGAAGCGACCTGGTCGGCGAGGAACAGGTCGACCAGCACGCCCCAGTGCTGCTTGGCGTCGGCCGGGTCCCACGGCTCCACCCGCGCGCCGGTGCGCTCGGCGACCACCTTCGCGATGTCTCGCACGGCAACGGACTCGGCCGCCGCGAGGTACACCGACCCCGGCTCCGCCTCGAGCGCTCGCACATACAGGTCGCCGAGGTCGTCGCCGTGCACGAGAGCCCACCGGTTGTCGCCGTCGCCGATGTGCCGCACCACATTCCCCTGTGACGCGAGGACGAGCGGCACGTATCCACGCCCGTTGCCGTGCACCATCCCGGAACGGATCGCGACCGTCCGCACCCCACGCGCGGCACCGTCGAGGACGCGCCGCTCGATGGCCGGCCGCCAGGACAGCACCATCGGCGGATCGAGCGGCGTGTTCTCAGTGATCACCTCGTCGCCGCGGCTGCCGTGCAGGCCGAGCCCGCTGGTGTAGACGAGCGGCTTCCCGGTGCCGGCGAACGCGTCCAGCAGCGCGCCGACCACGGCGTCGTCCAACTCACCGGCCCGCTCGTCGTTGCTGGACGCGGCGTGCACGGCGGCGTCGACATCGGTCGGCAGCGCCTTCGGGTCGAACAGGTCGACGGTGAGCGGCCGCACGCCGTCCGGCACCGGCCGCCCGTCCATGGTGACCGTGCCGACCACCTCGTGGCCGTGCCGCACCAGGGCGGCCGCGACGGCGGAGCCGATGGTGCCCGAGGCACCGGTGACGAGTACTCGCATGATCTCTCCCGATTTCTAACGTTGTTAGTAATCCAACCGTAGACGCGCACCGGTGGAGTTGTCTACCGTTGTTAGAAATCGATGGAGGTTCAGTGCCACGAGACGGCAAGCGGGTGCGCGGCAGCACGGAGGAACGTGCGCGGGTGCGCGAGGAGCTTCGTGGCGAACTGCTGGCCGCCGCCCGCACGCTGATCGAAGAGACCGGCGGCACGCGAAGCGTCACGATGCGGGCCGTCGCCGACCGGGTCGGCTACACGGCGCCGATCGTCTACCAGTACTTCGCGAACAAGCGCGACCTGCTGCTCGGCGTGGTGGACGACGGGTTCGGCGAGCTGGCCGACCGGTTGGCCGAGGCGGACGCGCTGCCGGCGGCGGCCGAGGCGTACTGGACATTCGCGATGCGGCGGCCGCATGTGTATCGGCTGATGCACGGGCTCGTCGACGTCCCGTTCGGCACCGCCGCCGCTCCGGCCGCCGCACGCCGATGTTTCGAGCTGCTGCGGACCGCCGTGGAGGCCGCCGCACCGGAACACCCGGCCACCGGCGAGGACGACGACGCCGCGACCGACCTGTACTGGGCGCACCTGCACGGTCTGGTCATGCTCACCCTGGACGGCCGAATCAAGGGCGGCCGCCGGCGCGCGTACCGCCTCGTGCGCCACATCGTCGCCGGCCACGCACCCGACTCGTCACGCCATCCATCCACAACCACCGAGTAATCCACAGATTTTCGCGCGCCCCGCTTCCCCGCCCCACCACCGAATAAACTGGCAACCGGACCGCCCCCCGAAGGTGGGGTGGGCGGGGGGTGCAGTGGGCACCCCAGGGACGGCGAAGATCGCGTCGTTCGGGGACTGTCGGTTGTGGACAGTCAGAGGTCTCCGACGTAGGGCACGTCGGCCACCGCGGGCGAGGACATCCACCGGCGCAGCGTCATCGTGGCCAGCACGTCGTCCTCGTTGTACTCCAGCAGCCGTTGCCGCTGCGTCGCGTTCGGCGCCTCGCCGTCCATGCCGACCGCGTCCCGATACCAGCGCATCGAGTTCTCGCCGCTGGCCTGCGGGTCACGCCAGGAGAACCCGGCCGCCGGCGCGATCGTCTTGAGGCCCTTGCCGTGGGAGCACAGGAAGTGGGTGCGCACGCAGTCGAACAGGTCCACCCAGGAGTCCGACTCGATGAACGCCCGCACGTGCCCGATCGGCGGCACACCGGGCATCCCGGCGAACCGCTTCGCCGAGGACAGCAGCCACCGGTTCTCGGCCAACTCGTTGTAGCAGTACGCCCGGAACGTCAGCCCGCGCGCGCTGGCCCGCACCCGCACCGCCGTCAGCCACTGCCAGAACTCGGCGAACGAGCGGCCCTCGTCCGTGGTCGGTAACGGATCCCAGGTCGCGAAAGCCCGATACCCCAACGGTTCCCCGATGTCGGCACCGGACAGCAGCGCGCCCCACATGTAGGCGCCAGAGTCCCCGAAACTCTCCATGTCGACGTCCACCTCGACGTCCGCGCGCGGCACCGAGATCACCTCGGTCCTGCGCACCAGCGTCAGGTCGGCCAGCCACGCCCTGGCCAGGCCCACCGCGTCGGTCAACGGCATGCCGACCAGCTGCACGCCGAGATCGTCGTGCGGGTCGATCGAGGCCAGCTTGTCCACTGTGGACACTCCGATGTCGCGCAGCAGACCGGCGTCCTCACCGCGCACCACCAGGCTCACGTCGCGCGTGGCCAGCAGCGCCGCCTCACACGTCGGCCACCACGGACAACCGCGGCACTCCACGATCCTGGACGGCGCGGCCAGCGGCTCGGCACCGGTCACCGCCGCCGTGGCCACCGCCAACCGGTCGGCGAAACGCGCGTCGTACTCCTGCATCGCGCTGCGGCCACCCGGCCAGGTCGGCGCGTCGAGGTCGTGCCACACCACGACATCGGCGTCCAGCCCGATCACGCCGCCGATCGCCTCGCGCACGGCGTACCCGGCCGTCTGCAGCATCCGGCGCGTGTGCGCCAGCCGGAGCTGATCACGCGGCTGCGGGC
Organism: Herbihabitans rhizosphaerae; assembly: GCF_004216555.1. Classification (GTDB taxonomy): domain Bacteria; phylum Actinomycetota; class Actinomycetes; order Mycobacteriales; family Pseudonocardiaceae; genus Herbihabitans; species Herbihabitans rhizosphaerae. The sequence continues at coordinate 62,641 of NZ_SGWQ01000005.1, forward strand.
GGACCTTGCGCTGATCGTCCTCCGTCGCCGCGCTCGGGCGCGGATCGTTCAGCGGCGAGGTGCGCGCGCCCGCACCGGGATCGCTGACCTTGTGCCGGACCACGAGCAGCGGCACGTACCCGCCGTCCACCCGCACCAGCAGGTCGATCCCGCCGCGCCGGCCGCCCTCGCGATCCTGCGGCAGGCGGGGCGCCCAGATGAAGTCCGCACCCGCACGGAGCGCGGCGATCGTGGCGTGCTCCCGGTCGGAGCCGCGGATCTCCGGGCCCTTCTCGATCTCCGTCCAGGTGGTGCCGGCGCGCCGCAGGCTGGCCAGCGTGTCGGCGACGACCCGGCGATGCGCGGTGGCGTCGGCGATCCGCTGCTCGGCGGCCGGGTCCGGAGCGGCCATCGGCGCGTCGGTCATCGCCGGGTCGTGCTCCAGGTGGACCCGCCGCCGGCAGCGGCTCACCACGCGCGCGTCGAGCAGCACCGAATCGGTCACATAGGGCAGCGTAAGGGACACCCACGACACACAGGGCACACCGACGTGCCGCCACCCGATCGCACCAGTAGGTTTCAGGAGTGGCACTCAGGAAACGCAAGTCGGGCGACAAGGCGGCGACGAAGGCCGCCAAGCACGTTGGCGAGCCCAAGATCACCCCGAAGAAGGCGAAGAACGCCCTCGGTGTGGCGAAGGTGCTCGGCCCGACCGTGATCCCGGTCGTGGCGCCGCTCGCGGTGAAGGCGGCCGACGCGGTGCGTGAGCGGTTCGAGCGGCGACGCGCGCACAAGCTCGGCATCGCGGTGGACGACCTGCCGCAGTACTCGGGCCGCGGTGGGGCGCTGCACGCCAGGATCTCCGGCGCCGCGTCGTCGATCAACGAGTTGCGCGGCAAGGACGGCACGACCGACGACGACCGCGCGTTCGCCGACGAGGCCGACATCAAGCTGCGCCAGCTCGCCGCCGCCGTGCGCGCGGCCGAGCGCATGCCGACCGCGCGCCGCAAGGCCGCGCACCGCGCCGTGGCCACCGAACTCGACCAGATCGAGCAGCGCCTGTTGCACCGCCTCGGCGTCTGAGGCGCGTGCGGGACGGCAACTGGTGGCTCGGCGTCATCCAGAGCGCCACCCACCCCGCGACCCAGGACGGCCCGCACCGCGCGCACTGGGCACGATTCGTTGCCGCAGCACTCGCCACGGCGCGCGCCACCGGAGAGCTCGACGAGCGTGAAGTCCTTGTGCGCCAAGCGAACCTGTGCCTGGTGCTGGCGCGGGACGGGCGGCTGGAGGAGATCGCCGACACGCTTCGGCCCGACGACGCCGCCCGCGACTGCCTCGCCTATGCCGCGTCGATCTCGGACGATCCGCCGGCCACCGACAAGATCGAGGCGATGCGGCGGCTGCGACGGATCCGCAACGTGATGGCGCCGGCCGTCGCACTCGTCGATCACGTCACCGACGATGATCTTCGAGATCAGCTCGCCGGCTGGACGAACGTGCTGCCGGGGCTGCCGTGATCAGACCGCGCGCGCCGCGCCGACGAACACCATGCCGCCGACCCGGTTCCGGATCTCCGCGGTCGGCGCGAGGCCGTTGCGCACCAGCTCGACCGCGAAGTCGTCCGCCTCGAACCGGTCGTCGCGCGGGTGGTCGGTGAACGTGCGGAACGTCCAGCTGTCGAGCACCCGCCGGGGCACCTCCTCGAACAGCAGCACGCCGCCCGGCCGCAGCACGCGCGCCACCTCGGCGATCGCCCGCCGCCAGTCCGGCACGTGGTGGATGATCCCGAAGTCGGCGACCGCGTCCACGCTGTGGTCGGGCAGGTCGATCGCGCAGACGTCGCCGACCGACAGGTCCACCGACGCCGGATCGCGATCGCGCAGCCGCCGCCGCGCTCGCGTGATCATGGCCGGGTCCAGGTCGAACGCGGTCACTTGGGACGCGCCCAGCCGGTCGAGCAGAGGAACCAGCCGGCCTCGCGGTGGTGCTGGTGCGCGGCCCGCACCGGGTTGTTGACGAACGCGCGCTCCACCGAGTTGAGCTTCATCGCGACCACCTCCGCGAGTTAGGCTACCCTAACTCGCGGAGGCCGGCGGTTACTCTTTTCGTCGCGTGGAATCGTCGCCGTCCGGCGTGTCACCATCCGAATCGCCGTTCGGCACCCGGAGCGCCGCCGCCCCGGGACCGTCGTGCGCGGTGGCCTCGTCGAGCACCTCGGCGATCCGCTTTTCCTTGTGCACCAACGGATCGCTGCGCAGATCCTTGGCAAGCGCGACACACAGCAAGATCATCACCACGGCGAACGGCGCGGCCGCGATGATCGTCAGGTTGCGGAGGCCGGTAAGCGCGCTCTTGCCTTCGTCGAGCCCGCCGACGAGCAACATCACCGCGGCCACCGCACCGGTGAGCACGCCCCAGAAGATCACCACCGGCCTCGACGGCGCGATGCTCCCGCGCTGCGACAGCGTGCCCATCACCACCGACGCCGCGTCCGCACCGGACACGAAGAAGATCGCCACCAGGATCACGACCAGAACGGCCAGGATCGTTGTATACGGCTGGAAGTCCTCCAGCAGCACGAACAGCGTCTTCTCCGGCGTGTTGTACGGATCGCCGCGCTGCGCGAGGTTGTTCACCCGCTGCTGGTGCAGCGCCGCGCCGCCGAAGATCGCGAACCAGACCAGGCTCACGACGCTCGGCACCGCGATCACGCCGCCGATGAACTGGCGGATCGAACGGCCGCGGCTGATCCGCGCGATGAACATGCCGACGAAGGGCGTCCAGGAGATCCACCACGCCCAGTAGAAGATCGTCCACTCGCCGAGCCAGGCGTCCATCGACTGGCCGGTCGCGGACGTGCCACCGGTGGCGCCGGTGCGCGCGGCCATCTCGCCCATGTCGCGGACGTAGTTGCCGAGCGCGGTGGGCACCAGGTTCAGGATCAGCACGGTCGGGCCGATCACGAAGATCGCGAACGCCAGGATCCCGGCCAGCACCATGTTGATGTTGGACAACCACTGGATGCCTTTGGCCACACCGGAAACGGCGGACGCGACGAACGCGATCGTGAGCACCGCGATCACGCCGACCAGCAGCGAGACGCCGAGTTCACCGACCCAGCCGACCGCCTGCAGGCCGCTGCCGATCTGCAGCGCGCCGAGACCCAGCGATGCCGCCGAGCCGAACAGCGTCGCGAAGATCGCCATGATGTCGATGCTCTTGCCGAGCGGCCCCTCGGCCACCCGCTTGCCGAACAGCGGAGCGAACGCGGAGCTGATCAACTGGCTGCGGCCGCGGCGGAAGGTGCCGTACGCGATCGCCAGACCGACCACCGCGTAGATCGCCCACGGGTGCACCGTCCAGTGAAACAGCGCCGTGGCCATCGCGTTGGACAGCGCCTCGTTGCTCTGCGGCGTCGGCCCGCCCGGTGGCGGGCTCACGAAGAAGTTCAGCGGCTCGGCGGCACCGTAGAACATCAGACCAATGCCCATACCGGCGCTGAACATCATCGCGACCCAGGAGACGGTCTTGAACTCCGGCTTCTCGTCGTCACGGCCGAGCGGGATCCGCCCGTAGCGGCTGCACGCCAGGTAGATCGCGAACACCACGAAGCCGGAGGCGGCCAGCACGAACGCCCATCCGGTGTTCGTCGTGATCCACTTCAGCAGGTCGCTCGACACCGACTTCAACGACTTGGTGTCGATCACGCCCCAGAGCACGAAGGCCAGCGCGATCAGCGCGGCGACGCTGAACACGACGACGTCCGTACCGCGTCGTCGCTCGGCCTGCAGCACCGGTTGATCTTCCGTGTCCTCGCTGGTCACGGACGTTTCGTCGATCTGTTCGGCCATGGCTCCTCCCCGACGTCGACGAGCCAACAGCAGGCTTTTCACATCCGGCCAGCCGTTGATGTTGCCGCCTAACCTTTCTTACTGGGTGGTCGGATGGCAAGCCGACCTGCTCGTGGCGCGGGCCACCGGAAGCCGTCACCTACTCTGTTCAACCGTGTCATGCAGACGGCGGACCCCACCCCGTGCGCAGCGGTTATGGCGCGGCGGGGTGCTGGCGAGCTGCTCTGCCGCACTGGCCGTCGCGGCGCACGGCGTCGCCAGCGGGCACGCGCCGAACGCGGGCGTGACGATCGGCGTGGCGCTGCTGGTCGGCTGGGCCGGGACGTCGCTGGCCGGCGCGCGGCGCGGGATGCCGGCCGTGCTCGGAATTCTCGGGGTCGCCCAGCTCGCCCAGCACACGCTGCTGACCTTTCTCGCCGAGCACGGCGAGCCGGCGCGCTTCGGCGGCTGGCTCATGCTCGCCGCGCACGCGATCGCGGTCGGTGTCACGGCGTGGCTGCTGACCAGGGCGGACACCGCGTCCCGGACCGCGTCCTCGGCGGTGTCGCTGCTGGTCGGCTGGCTGGCCAGGGTGTGCCTGACCGTGCCGGCGCCGGCCTTCACCGCCGTCGCGCCGCCCGCTCCGAACCGACCCGGCCGGCTGGTCGAGGTGCTGTTACGCCGGGTGCACGGCCGGCGCGGACCACCCGTTCTCTCCTGACCTCAACTCACGCGAGCCACTCGGCTCGTAGCCCATTCATGTCAGGAGACTTATCTACATGTCGACAAATCGTTTTGTCGCCCGTGCTGGGGTCGTCGTGGCCGCCGCGGGCATCGCCACCGCGTTCGGCGGCGGCATCGCGTCCGCGCACGTCACCGCGAAGGCGCTCGGCGAGCCGGCGCAGCAGGGCGGGTACACCAAGATCACCTTCCGGGTGCCCAACGAGGACAACACCGCCGGCACCGTGAAGCTGTCCGTCACGCTGCCGCAGGAATACCCGCTGACCTCGGTGCGCACCAAGCCGACCGACGGCTGGACCGCGGAGGTCGTGAAGGCCAAGCTGGCCAAGCCGGTCGAGTCGCACGGCAGCCAGATCACCGAGGCGGTCAGCGTCGTGACCTGGACCGCCAAGCCGGGCACCCGGATCGGCCCCGGCGAGTTCGCCGAGTTCGAGCTGTCCGTGGGCAAGCTGCCGGAGACCACCGACCAACTGGTGCTCCCGGCGACGCAGACCTACGACAACAACAAGGTCGTCGAGTGGAAGGACGCGCCGCCGGCCGCCGGTGCGCCCGAGCCCGACCGCCCGGCGCCGGTGCTCAAGCTCAGCAAGAAGGGCGCCGGCGACCACGGCAGCGCCGCGCCGGCCGGCAACCCGACGGCGGACGCCAAGGCGGCCGGTGACCACACCGCGGCGAAGGCCGAGGACAACACGGCACGCTGGCTCGGCGGCGGCGGTCTCGCGGTCGGGGCGCTCGGCCTCGGCATCGGTGCCGGCGCCATTCTGCGATCCCGTCGCACCGGCGGCGCTCCGAAAACGGGCGAGCGGGAATGAGGCGGCTGTTCGCCGTGCTCGCGCTGGCCGGCCTCACCATGGTGGGGCTGGCCACGCCGGCACTCGCGCACAACACGCTGATCGGCAGCACCCCGGCCAACGAGTCCACTGTGGACACCGGTCCGCAGTCGATCGAGCTGAAGTTCGACCAGCCCGTACAGGGCGGGGACGACCTCAACACGGTCGTGGTGCGCGGCCCGAACGACGACCGCTGGGAAGGCGGATCGGTGCGGGTCAGCGGCAATGTGGTGACCATGCCGCTGCGCCAGCTCGGCCCGGCCGGCGTCTACACGATCGGCTACAACATCGTGTCCAACGACGGGCACGCGGTGCGCGGCCAGGTCAAGTTCACGCTGTCCAAGCCGGGCGGCGGCGCACCGGCGGCACCCGATGCCGGCAAGCCGGAGTCGTCCGCGCCGAGCGGACAGGCCCAGCCGGACTCCGGCGCCGCCGACGGTGACAGCGGCGGCGGCGCGCCCGTGTGGGTGTGGATCGCCGGCGCGGTCGTGCTGCTCGGCGCCGGACTCGTGCTCGCGTTGAGGTTGGGCAAACAGCAATGACCGAAGCCCGGACCACCGCGGTTCCCCGGCACCACCTGGTGACGATCCTGGTCGCGTCCTCGATCGTCGGGGTGCTGCTCGGTCTCGCGATCACCGCGACCGAGCAGATCCCCGGGTTGCCGGAGCCGGGTGCGGTGGTCCGGGTGGGCATCCCGATCACCCGGGTGCTGCTGGACATGGCGGCGGTACTCACCGTCGGCCTGTGCCTGCTGCCCCTGTTGATCGGCTTCGACCGGCCGAAGCTGGCCGAGCCGGTGCTCGCCGTGTCGCGCCGGCTGGCCGTGGCCACCTCGCTGGTGTGGACGGTGTGCGCGCTGGTCGCACTGGTGCTGCAGACCGCCGAGATGCGGCCGGGGCGGGACGTGTCGCTCGGCTCGATCGGCGAGTACGTGAGCGCGTTCGGCTCGGGCAAGGCGCTGCTGTTCGTGGCGGTGTTCGCGCTGATCAGCTGCGGGTTGTCGGTCGTGGCGATCCGGATCGGCGAGAAGTTGCCGGCCGAGCTTCGGGTGGCCGTGGCGTTGTTCGCGCTGCTGCCGCTGCCGGTCACCGGGCACGCCACCAACTGGCGGTGGCACGACTTCACGATGATCTCCATGGAGCTGCATGTGATGGGTGCGGCCACCTGGACCGGCGGGCTCGCCGTGCTGCTCGCGCTGGCCGCCGCGAACCGGGGGCTGCTCGCGCACGCGCTGCCCCGGTTCTCCAAGCTCGCCACGGTCTGCCTCGTGGTGGTCGCGGCGAGCGGTCTGTTCAACGGGCTGGCCGAGGTGCTGGTCACGCCGGGCAAGGACCTGTTCGACGGGCTGTTCGGCACCGACTACGGCGTGCTGGTGGTCGCGAAGATCCTGTGTGTCGCGGCGATCGCGCTACTCGGCGCGAAGATCCGGTGGCGGCTGCTGCCGTCGATCGCCAGGCACGGCCGAACCGCACTGGTCGGCTGGGCGGCGCTGGAGATCGCGGTGATGGGACTGGCGTTCGGCTTCGCCGTCGTCCTCACCCGCGCACCCGTCGCCTGACCGGACAACGGCGGCCCACCTACCCCTCGGCCCACCTACCCACCTACCCGACTTCACGCAGCCGGGTGTGTTGACCGCCCCGATCGAAAGCCCGCTGAGGTCGCCCTCATTGTCGAGGGCGGTCGCCCCTACGACGCCGGAGCGACAGCGGGCGAGGAACGAGCCCGCTGTCGTGGAGGTGGCGTGGCTGGACCACCCCATCAACCCAGCCACCCACACTCGGCACCCAGCCACCCACCCAAAAAGACCACAACCCCGTTCGGCGAAGCCGAACCAGGCGACCTTGCCCTCGATAAAAAATACCGTCCCAAGTGGACAGTGGGCCGCGCGACGAACGGTCAGTCTGTGTCGGTGAGCTGACTCGCGGGGGGTTCGGCCCGACGGAGCTGTCCGAGCCGCTGAACGGTGACCAGCCCCCGATGATCGAGATCACGTTTGCTGATCCAGCCCGCCGCGTAGTGCCGGTACGCCTGCGCCAGCAGCACCAGCTCGGCGAGATAGTCCCCCGCGCGGTGCCGGCTCTCCTCCGGGAGGTGCGCGACCAGCGTGAGCTGCTTCTCCACGACGTCGTCGAGCACCTGCGCCGACTGCAGCGCCCGCCTGGCACGACGGCCAGGACGAGTGTGGCTGCTCGTCAAGCGGAACACGGGTTCGATCACCTCATCGTGGGACCGGGTCACTGGTGCCCACTCACGGTAGCGTTCAGAGCAAGCCTAGTGAGCCGTTACGCCGTTGTCGCCCCTGGGGTCGCACCGACCCGCCTCAGCGTTACCGGTTCCAGTCCACAAAGGACGGCGAACGCGCTCGTCAGGCGTATCTCCGCCAGCGTGCCGAGATGTCTCCGTTACGAAGATCATCGAGCCTGCTGAGCAGCTCCGGACGGATCGACGGGTTGCTCACCATGATCGGCAGCACGCTCGTGACGATCTTCAACTCGCGCAACTTTCGCAGGACCGGGAATCCACTCCAACGAGTGACATCGACACCGTACGTCCGCACCAGCTCGCGGTACCGGTCCACCGGATCACCGAACCGGATCGTGGCCACCGCGAGCGGCGTGAGGTCCAGCTCCGGCGGGCCGACACAGGTCGCGTCGAAATCGCACAGCACCGGGCCGTCCGGCGTGGGGATCAGGTTGCCCAGGTGCGCGTCGCCGTGCACCACGCTGGTCGGGAGCTGGAACTCCAGGACCTCCAGCGCCTCCCGCACCTCGTCGCACTGGTCCAGCAGGAACAGCCGGCTCGCCTCGTCGAGGCCCTCGGCGTCGCCGATGCGCCTGCGCACGTCGTCCACCGGATCCCACACGGGCAGCTCGAACGGCGGCAACGGCAACGAGTGCACCTGGCGCAGCAATCGGCCCAGGTCAGCGCCGCGTGGGGCCGGACCGTCCCCCGGCTCGGCCTCCCAGACGGTGGCCGTGAACCCGCCGACGCGCACCGGCTGGTCGATGTGCGGCACCAGCCGGACCGCCGGCACGCCGTGCTCGGCGAACCAGGAGGCCACCCGGACCACCTTCTCCACCCGGTGCCGCAGCGCCGAGGAGCCCAGGATCCGCACCACGACCGGCTGCCGCTCCAGCCGGAACACCGCGTTCGCGGTGAACTTCAGCAGTCGGGCACCCCGGTGGTCGAGGCCGAGGCGCTCGCACACCGTGGCGAGGACGTCGGCCAACCGCTCACTGGTGAGTCGATCGCCGACGCCCACATCGCCCGCCTGCCCGGCGGTCACCCCGTGAGTGTGTTCGGCCCGCGGAACTTCGCGATGATCTCGGCGAGGTCACGCGCGTCGCTGCTGTTCCTGCGCTTGGCCGCCTCGATCTGCAGGGGCTCCATGCGGTCCTTGGCCCGCACCGACTTCAGGTCGCTGGCCAGGTCGATCGCGGTGCGGCCCAGCTTGGCGCCATGATCGACGTCGCCGTCGAGCAGGTGGTTGGTGGCCAGCAGGCTCAGCCCGAAGGTCTTGCTGCGCGTCATTTCCTCGCCGTACAGGTCGATGCACCTGGTCAGCGCCGGGATGGCGAACTTGGTGTGCTCCGGGTGCTCGCCCTGGGCCAGGACGGTGTGCACGGTGCCGATCATCCCGTACACGTCGGTCTCGCCGAAGAAGCGGACCCAGTCCTCGACCTCCTTGCCCTGCGCGCGCTGCCACTCGTCGCGGGTGCGCCCGACCAGCTGCATGGCCATGTCCTTGTGACCCATCATCGCGTAGGCCCACGCCTGGTTCGCGCAGATCACCGCGACGGCCAGCTCCGAGCCGGACTCCTGCGCGGCGATCTGGCCGAGCTGCAGCATCTTCAGCGCCTCGTCGGGCGCCTTGGTGTGGATGTACACGCGGCCCATGCGGTACAGCACGTTGGCCACGAGCTGCTCGTTGCCGCCCTCCTTGGCCAGCTCCAGCGCCTTGCCGAAGTGGGTGCGGGCGGCGTCGTGCAGACCGATGTCGTGCGAGGTCCACCCGGCCAGGCTGTGCAGGTCGGCCAGCGCGATGTGCAGCTTCTGCTTCACCTGGTCGCTGGCCGTCGAGCCGAGCATCTGCCGGCCCCAGGACAGTTGGGCCACCACGGCGTCGCGACACGCGCCGCCGCCGTAGCGATAGTCGAGCGCGCGTAGCGCCTTGGTAGCCGCCTCGATCTGGCGGACGTCTGTCATGCCGATGCGGTGTGGTGCTGGCGTCTGGGCGGCATGCGCCACCCAGGACCCCGGCTCGGCGATGCCGAGCACGTTCGCGCCGACCGTCACTGCCGCGGCGTGGGCGAGGAATTGCCGACGTTTCATCGACTCGTCCTCCTCCTCCGGCTCCGTGACCTCCTTCGAACCGGCCACCCGAACCGCGGTGACGTCGTCGTAGGCGAGGCCCATGTATCCCCTCGGGACACCCAGCCCGCCGGCGATCCGCACGAGTACGTCGTAGGCCATGACCTGACGACCCTTGAGGATCTCCGACACCTCTGACTGTGACTGGCCGGTCATCGCGGCGATCTGCCGCTGTGACACGCCGTGGCGGCGGAGCAGTCGGTAGACCGCGCTGACCTCCCGCGCCACGAGCGCGTCTCGCATCTCGGCCTCTTCCCACACCTCAGGTGGTATCGAAGAGTCCGGCGATCCGATGGAGTTCATCCCGCCCCCTCACAGTCGCTGGGCGCTAGCCGCAGAGTAAGTGCACTTCACACGCCTAGAACAGTATGGATCGGCGAACCTGATCGGCCCTGCCGAAGTGGGCTGACCGTTCACCGTCGAGCAATAGCCGATGGGCGCTCCAAACTCCCATGACCCTTCCACGAGGTCCAATCTAGTTTGCTGTAAGCGTTCGAGCACGGAGGGAATTCACCACGTGGACGCGATCGGCTCGGCAGTGGCTCAGATGGACCCGGTGACGCCTGCTCGTGCAGAGGCCGCTCACGAGACCATCCACGGCTCGACGAGTGGCCGCCGCGTCTGGCGCATCTCCTGTGGTGACGTGATCAATCGCGACAGATTCCTCACCGTGCTTGTCGAACGGAACCGAGTGGTCCTGGTAGGGCCTCCCGGCGAAACCGCGGTCCTGTCGGCCGGCCAACTCGGCCAGCTGCGAACCGCGCTACGAGAAGCCGCCGAATTGGCGGAAAGGTAACGGTGACGTTCAGGTGGACGAGATTCTCGGCCAGGTACTGCGCAACGCGGTGTGGGAGCGTCTGGACATGCTCTCCGAGCTCGCCAGCCGCGCTGACGCGCCGTCGCTGCTGTCCGTCGCCCGCTCGGAGCTGCCCCGGCTGACGGAGGGCTGGCGGGCCATGCTCGCCGCCCACGAGCCGGACGAGCGCGGCAACTGCCCCGCGTGCTCCTCGCGGTGGCGTCAGCAGAAGGCGCCGTGCACGGTGTGGCGCGCTGCCCACGAGCACCTGGTGGTCGGCGGACTGGCCCCGCTGCCCGCCGGACGTCACGCACGACAGGTCACCGTCCCGTCCTCCCGCAGGGCAGTGGCCACCACCAGGTAGAACCGACGACCTCGGGCGCCCGTTTTCCCCGGACGGTGAGCGGTCGAGGCGTCACCCCAGCCGGCGGTCCGGTTCGTCCGTCCCCCCGAACGAGACGACTCGGACCGCCGGCCCCTAAACGACAGCGACAACACAACAGAGACTCCGCGGACCGGTGCTGTTGCACTCCCCTCCCCCGACCAGTGCCGGTCCGCGGCCCCACTCGGATGGGAGAAGTGTGCTCGCGGAGAGCGCTCGCGGATCCGAGTGGTGTGTTTGTGGGGGCGAAGCCCCCACGCCCCACCCGGGGGCAAGCCCCCGGACCCCCGTAGGTGGGCCGCCGTGGACGTGGTGGCCCACCCCAAAGACCCGGCGTTGGTGTCCGTTTCCCCGGACGGGCACCAACGCCGTCCCAACTTTCGCTGTCCTGTCCGGGTGAATCAGCGGGCGCGACGAACAAGCTTCACCGGGACCAGGCAAGATAGAGGTGACCGACGTTCGAGGAGTCGCCCGTGGCCAGTCCCACACCGCTTCGCCGCCAGCCCGTCCAGCAGCGCAGTGCCAGACGCGTGGAGAAAATGCTCCAGGCGTGCGCCTCGCTGATCGATGACCTCGGCTACGACGGTGTGACCACCACGCTGATCGCCGAGAAGGCCGGCGTGGCCGTCGGTTCGCTGTACCAGTTCTTCCCGGACAAGCGAGCCGTCGTGCAGGCGCTCACCCAGCGCAATCTGGATCACTACATCCGCACCACCAGCGAACGGCTCGACACCATCGAGCTGGAGCACTGGTGGGACGCGGTCGACGTGTGCCTGGACGCCTACGTCGAGCTGCACCGAACCGTCCCGGCGTTCGCCCGCATCCGCTTCGGTGACGTGGTCGACCTGCGGCTGATCGACGAGGAGCGGGAGAACAACACCGTCGTCGCCGACCGGCTGATCGAGCTGCTGGCCACCCGGTTCAACGTGCCGCGCGAGGAGGTCGCCACCCAGATGGCGGTCGCCGTGGCCGTCGCCGACGGCGTGTTGAACCTGGCGTTCCGCGATCACGTGCTGCCGGAGGACACCGTGGTCAACGAGACCAGGAAGATCATCCGCGCGTACCTGTCCGGCCAGCTCTGAATTTTTATCGAGGGCAGGGTCGCCTGGTTCGGCTTCGCCGAACGGGGTTGTGGTCTTTTTGGGTGGGTGGCTGGGTGCCGAGTGTGGGTGGCTGGGTTTCGTGGGTGGTTCAGTCACGCCTCCTCCGAGACAGTGGGCTCGTTCCTCGCCCGCTGTCCCTCCGGCGTCGTAGGGGCGACCGCCCTCGACAATGAGTTTCGACCTCAGCGGGCTTTTGATCGGGGCGGTCAACACACCCGGCTGCGTGAAGTCGGTAGGTGGGTCGACGACGGTAGGTGGGCCGGGGGTAGGTGGGTCAGCCGAAGGACTGGCCTTCGCCGCGGTAGGTGGGGACTGTGCGTTCGAGGCGCTCGCCGGTCAGTACGTGGTAGTCGGTGAACCGCTCGGCCAGCTCGCCGGCCTTGGCGTGCCGCAGCCACACGCGGTCGCCGACGCGCAGGCCGTTGGCCGCCTTGCCGACCACCGGCGTCTGCACCTCGCCGGCGCCCTCGAACGGCAGCAGCCGCAGGCCCGCCGGCAGGTACGGCCGCGGCTGGCGATCCTGACCCACCGGCCCGGAGGCGATGTAGCCACCGCTGAACAGGGTGGCGATGCCCCGTCCCGGCCGCCGGCCGACCGGCAGCGCGAACAGCACGGCCGGTTTCGGCGCGAACCGGCTGTAGTTGTCGAACAGGGTCGGGCCGATCAGCCCGGAGCCGGCCGCCACCTCGGTCACCGACGCGTCCGCGACCGTGGTCTCCACGCTGCCGGTGCCGCCGCCGTTGACGAACTCCAACTCGGTCAGCTCACGCACCGCGGACACCGCGGCGGACCGGCGCGCGGCCAACTCCTCGCTGGAGTTGCGCTGCGCCCACCGCAGCAGGGCGCCCACGAGCGGTTTGCCGGCCGGCCGGTCGCCCAGCCCGGCTATCTGTCCCTCGTAGCCCATCAGGCCCACCAGGCGGAAACCAGGGCGGCGCAGGACCACCTTCGCGACCTCGACCGCCTCCTTCGGGGTGAACACCGGCGAGCGGCGAGTTCCGACGTGCACAAGGCCCCGTCCGAGCAGCGGCCGCCACGACACGTCCAGCTCCAGGCACACCCGGATCTCCGGGTGGTCGGCGCCGAGTGCCGCGTCGATCAGGTCCAGGTGCTCGACCGAGTCGACGATCACCGACGTGTGCTCGCGCGCCCGGCGGTCGGCGGCGAGCCGGCGCAGCGCGGTGTGGTCCACCGTCGGGTAGGCGACCAGCAGGTCGGTGTCCGCCAGGCCGGTGTCCGCCCAGCGCTCGGACAGCCAGAGCGCCTCCGGCAGCGAGTAGCACATGACGCCGGCGAATCCCGGCTGGCCGAGCACCCGCTCCAGCAGATACCGGCAGCGGATCGACTTGCTGGCCACCCTGATCGGGCGGCCGGCGGCGCGGCGCACCAGGTCGACGGCGTTGGCGTCGAACGCGTCCAGGTCGACAGCGGCGAGCGGCGCCTCGAGGTGCTTGGTCGCGACGTCGAGGCGCGGGAGCATGGTCGACCTGATCACGGATCTCACCGTACGCCAGAAATCGTTGAAACGCGAACAGTGTTCACGTATGTTTCGTGAACGTCACCCGATAGGAAGGCGGGACGGATGAGCGAGCGTCCCTGGCACAACTGGGCCCGCACGGTCTCGTGCACGCCGGCACGGGTGGCCCGGCCGGAATCGGTCGCCGAGATCGCCGAGACCATCGCCGGCGCCCGCCGCGACGGGCTGGCCGTCCGGCCGCGCGGCAGCGGACACTCGTTCACGCCGGCCGCCGAGGCACCCGGCGTGGCCGTGGACCTGTTCGGCTGGCGCGGCCTCGAATCCGTCGAGCGCGACACCGGACTGGTGACCGTGCGCTCCGGCACCACGATCCGCGAGCTGAACGCCGAACTGGACCGGCACGGGCTCGCCATGACCAACCTCGGCGACATCGACAAGCAGACGATCTCCGGCGCGATCTCCACCGGCACGCACGGCACCGGCGCGCAGCTCGGCGGGCTGGCCACTCAGGTCGCGGCACTCGAACTGGTGCTCGCCGACGGCTCGGTGGTCACCTGCTCGGCCGGCGAGCGGCCTGACCTGTTCGCGGCCGCCCGCGTCGGGCTCGGCGCGCTCGGCGTGATCAGCCGGGTGACGCTGCGCTGCGAGCCGTCGTTCGTGCTGGCCGCGGAAGAAGTGCCGGTGCCGGTCGACGAGGTGTTCGAGCGATTCCACGAGGAAGCGGCCGCCAACGACCACTTCGAGTTCTACTGGTTCCCCGGCGGGGGGCGGACCGCGCTCGTGAAGCGCAACAACCGGCTACCGCTCGGCGCGCCCGCACGACCGCTCAGCCGCGCACGGCAGTTCGTCGAGTACGAGATGGTGGAGAACCGCCTGTTCAACGCGGTGTGCGCGGTGGGTCGGGCCGTGCCGCCACTGGTCGGGCCGATCACCGAGGTGTTCTCCCGCACGCTGTCCCCGAGGACCTACAGCGACACGTCCCACCGGGTCTTCGTGACCAACCGGAACGTGCGCTTCGTGGAGTCGGAGTACGCCGTGCCGCGCGAGTCCATTGTGGACGTTCTGCGCGAGCTTCGCGCGCGGGTGCCGAAGCTGGCGCACCCGGTGATCTTCCCGGCGGAGGTCAGGGTTGCCGCGGCGGACGACATCTGGCTTTCCACGGCCTACCTTCGGAATTCGGCGTACATCGCGATCCACCAGTACACCGGAATGCCGTTCGTGGAGTACTTCCGGCTGTTCTCGTCGATCGTCGGCGAGGTGGGCGGGCGGCCGCACTGGGGCAAGATGCACCTGCTGGACGCGGAGAGACTGCGCGAGCGGTACCCGAGGTTCGACGACTTCCTGCGCGTTCGGTCCACTGTGGACCCGGACGGCGTGTTCGCCAACCCGTACACCGACCGCGTCCTCGGGCCGGCGAAAACCCTTGCGGCGTAAGGGGAATCAGTCGGTGGTTGCGAGTAGCTGCTCGTAGACCATCTCGTGGATCCAGCGGGCCTGGGCGTCGCGCTTGGGGCAGTCCCGATCGACCGCGGGACGGCCGGGCAGGTCGAGATCGATGTCGCCGCTCGGCTCGGCGGCCACCACGGTGACGCCGTACGTGCGCGCCCTCGGCAGACACTCGATGAGGTAGTCGCGGGTGAGCACGGCCGAGGTCGGCACCACCATCGCGATGTCGGCCACCCTGGCGAACGGGACGGCGAACGCGAGCGCGGTGCGCCAGTGCTTGGCCGCCGACAGGACGCCGACGATGCGCACGGCCGGATCGGGGACGCGGCCGGCCATCTCGGGCCAGGTCCACGTCGCGACCGACTGCCGGTCGGTGACCGGCGCGGCGTTGAAGCAGATGCGCTCGGCGTGCACGTCCGGCAGCAGCTCGGCCACGACGGCGACGCGGCGGCCCATGATGCTCATCTCGGGGAGCACCACGCCCTCCCAGCCGAGCTGGCGCGCCGCGGCGGTGGCGAGATCGTCGGTGGTGCCCGGCAGATCGTCCAGCAGCACCGGCCCAGCCGGCAGTACGCCGATGTGCTCGCTGAGTGCCGTGTGCCCTGGTGTGCCGGTCACGAGGTCCTCCTCGAAGCCGCCTGTCGCGGTCGGCCCAATGAAATGCTGCGTCGGTCGATTACTGGAGTACCAGGTACAGCCCGCCGCTTCGCCGGGCTGGGCGGATTCGTGCGACCGACGGCGCGCCTGCATCGGTGACCGGTCGATAAACGGTAATGAGACTTCGGCCCAACCATGCGGCCGTCCGGGTGAGCCCCTACCGCCCGGCTTGACCCCCACGCTACCCACAGTAGAGCCCCGGCCACCGCCCGCAGTGCTAACGTCGGGAGACCGCTCGACATCAGGGGGAGAAATGCCGGATCCGTTCCTCGTCGCCGTCGCCGCCGCATTGACCGGCAAGGCCGCCGCCTCGGGCGCTTCCGCCCTCGGCCGGCTGTTCAAACTCGTGAAGAACAAGCTGTCCGGCGACCAGGCGCTCACCGACGAGACGCTGCCCGAGCAGGAGCGCACCGCACAGCTCGCGTCGGCGCTGGAAACCGCCACGACGGCCGACCCCGCGTTCGCCGAGTCGGTGCGCACGCTGTGGCGCGAGCACGAGGCCGAAGTGCACAACGAGATCTCCGGCGAGGTACACGGAAACGTCGTCCAGGCTCGCGACATCAGCGGCAATATTTCATTCGGCGGCTCACCCCATTGAGCGATGGAATGATTCACGTCGGTCAATTAGTATGAGAATGGAAAGCCGGAAAGCCGGAAAGCCGGAAAGCCGGAAAGCCGGAAAGCCGGAAAGCCGGAAAGCCGGAAAGCCGGAAAGCCGGAAAGCCGGAAAGCCGGAAGTGGGATACGGTTTCGGTCGAGCGTGAGGTTCTCGTCGTAGCCCGCACGGTCACCACGCTCACCCGCATTCTCGACGTGCTCGACATCTTCGATGACGACATGCGCGTGCAGGTGCGTTTCACCGTCGTCCCCGGATCGGCGTTCACCGAGGGCACCGCCGAGTTCCTCGCCGACATCGAGGGGCCGGTCATTCCGTGGCACGAAGCCGAACAGCGCCCGTTCGCCCTCGCCATCGCCGCGAGCGAGAACGGCGATCTGCACCGGCTGAACGCCCCGCTGATCGTGCTGCCACACGGCGCGGGGCGAAACAAGTTCGCCAAACCGATCGGCGGCAGGCCCCCGGAAGTCTCCGGATTCACCAGAAGACAACTCGTACGCGCCGGGCGCGTGGTGCCGGACGCGCTGGTCGTGTCGCACGCCAACCAGCTTCGACAGCTCGCCGAGCAGGTGCCCGAGGCGCACGACCGCGCCGTGGTCGCCGGCGATCCGTGCTACGACCGCATTGTCGCGAGTATTCCGAACCGACTGGAATACCGGGAATCGATCGGCATTTCCGACAAGCAACGACTCGTCGTGGTCAGTTCGACCTGGGGCGGCTATTCGCTGCTGGAGCACCTTCCCGAGCTGCCCGCCCGTCTGCTCGCCGAACTTCCGTCCGACGAATTTCAGGTCGCCGCGATTCTGCATCCCGCGATGTGGCACCGGCACGGGCCGTGGCAGGTCAGGAAATGGCTGCGCACCGCGCGCGAATCCGGCCTGCAGCTCATTCCACCGCGTGAGGGCTGGCGCGCGTGCGCCATCGCCGCGGACTGGCTGATCGGCGACCACGGCTCGGTCACGCTGTACGGCGCGGCCACCGGGGTGCCGCTGCTGCTGGCCGGATTCGGCGACCACGAGGTGGTTCCCGGCACGCCGATGGCCGACCTGGGAGCGACGGCGCCCCGCCTCGACCCGACGACCGAGCTGCGCCCCCAGCTCGAAGCGGTGGCCGACGCGCACCGGCCCGGCCGCTACGACCCGGTCGTCCGCGACGCCTTCGCCCTGCCCGGGGAGTCCGCGCTCGCGCTGCGTGCCCTGGCGTACCGGCTGATGACCCTGGCACCGCCGCCGGGTGCGCCCGCGGTGCGCATCGTCCCGCCGGCCCAGCCGGAGGCCACGCGGGTGACCGCCCACCTGGTGCACACCGACGTCCGCGACCGCGAGATCCACCTGCGCCGCTACCCCGCCGCACAGGCCGACGCGGGCGCCACCGACTCGTGGCGACGGCACCTCGCCGTCCACGCGGACGAGACGGACGCACGGCTGGCCGAGACCGCGACCGTCCATCTGGGACGGTGGGCCGCCGACCGGCTGCGGTCCTATCCCGGCGCCCGTCTCGCCGCCGCTCCGGTCGCACCTCGCTCGTGGCAGATCCACGTGCGGGACACCGGATCGCTGCGCCTGGACGTGCACGGCGACGTCGACCCGGCCATCGGCCCGTCAGCGGTCCACGCCTGGCTCACCGCCCACCGCGACCTCGGCTCGCTCGACGGCGTCGAAGTCGTGCTCGGTACCCGACGAGCGACGTTGCGCGTCACCTACCGATCGAGCAGCGCGCGCATCTCGTCGGCCTTCGGGTCGCCGAGCACGACGTAGAGCTGCTCGGCCCGGCGCAGGAACCGCCGCCTGGCCGTCTCGTCGTCGGCGATCTCGGCCAGCGCGCGCACGTAGCGCACCTCGTACACGTGGGCATCGCCGCGCTGCAGGATGGCGACGGCGTCGAGCAGTGCCCGCGCGGCATCGGCACGGCGGCCCAGCCGGGCGTAGACCTCACCGAGGCCGCCGAGGGCCAGCGCCTTGTTGTGCGTCTCCTGGTCCAGCGCCTGGATTCGGTCCAGCGCGTCGGTGAGCCACGACAGGGCCTCGTCGAGCCGGCCCGCCTCCAGCAGCGTCTCGCCGACGAAGCGGGTCTGGACCGCGATTCCGCGCGCCCGGCGGATCTCGGTGAACAGGTCGAGCGCCCGCCTGCCCCAGTCGATCGCCGCGTCGAACTCGCCGCGCGCACGGTGCGCCTTGCCGTGAACTCGTAGGTCGAGGCCAGCATCGCCGGCTCGCCCTGCTCCGCGGCCGCCCGCGCCGCGTCGAGCTGAGTGAACGCCGGGTCGAACGAGCCGCGCTCCCACAGCGCCCTGGCGAGCAGCGCACGCATCCGCGCCTCGGCCCGCTTGTGTCCACAGTGGACGGCCGAGTCGACGGCCCGCTCGCACAGCGCCGTCCACAGATCGTGCGGCGCGCGCTTGAGGAACCAGCTCGAGCACGAGTCCACGATCCGCCACGCCAGGTCGTGCCAGCCGCGTTCGTTGGCCGCCGTGACCACGGCGAGCAGGTTCGCCCGCTCGCTCTCGAACCAGGCCAGCGCCTCGACGTCGGTCGCGAAGACCTGTCGCGCGTCGTCCCGGTCCACCGTCAGCTCGCCGGCGCGCAGGCGCTTCGGCGGCATGATCATCACGTCGGCCAGCGTCGCGGTCGAGCGGTACCACTCGGCAGCGGCGCGCAACACCGCGTCCTGGCGCGCGATCTCGTGGCGAACGAGGTCACGCGCGAATCTCTCGACCAGTCCGCGATAGGCGAAGCGCCCGTCCGGCGTCTCGTCGATCAGGTACACGTCGGCGAGCTCGTTGACGATGTCCTGTGCCGTCGCCTGGTCGACACCGAGCACGGCGGCCGCGAGCGGTATGTCGAAGTCCGTGCCCGGTAGGGCGACCAGGTCGCGCAGTGCCTGCCGGTCACGCTCGGGGAGGTTGTCGTACGAGCCTTCGGCGTGCTTCGTGGCGTAGGCGATCGCGCCGCCGCCGAGAGGTTCGCTGGCCAGTTCGGCGAGCGTGAGGCCACGCACGCGGCGCAGCCGACGGCCGGCGAGCTTGATGGCGTCCGCCATCCGGTCGCACAGCTCGATCACGGTGCTCGCGAGATGACGTTCGTCCTCGGCCCACTCCTCGCGGCCACTCGCGTCGGCCAACAGCCGCAGCCCGTGCTCCGGGTCGAGGCGGCTGACGGTGACCTCCACGGCGTCGTCGAGATCGTCCCGCGCGCGGCGGCTCGTGACGATCAGCGCGCTGTCGTCGGAAGCCGGCACGAACTGTTCTATGTCGATGAGGTCGCCGACGTTGTCCAGCACGATCAGCCACGCGCCGGTCTCCACCTTGGTCGCGTACAGCTTCGCGCGACCGTCCAGCGTGTCGGGGACGAGCTCGGGGTGCACGCCGAGGGAATGCAGCAGGCGGGCGAACACGTCGGTCGCCTCGACCCCGTTGTCGCCTCGGTACCGGTCGACGTCGACCACGATCTGCCCGGCGGGGAACCGCTCCTTGTGCCGGTTGCCCCAGTGCTGGGCGAGCGCCGTCTTGCCGCTGCCTCTCGGCCCGGTCACCACCGCCGCCCGCGGTCCACTCTCCAGCAGCCGGTCGAGCAGTCCCAGTTGGGGAGCCTGGTTGATCAACGTCCTGGACGGGCCGAGTTCCCTCGGCGGCTCCGGTGCGCGTACAGCGACCGCGTTCACCGTCAGTTGATTGATCACCCCGGCCTGCACGAGGTTGCCGAAGACCTCGCCCGACATCTCGTTGTGCACAGAACCCCCAGCGCGCTGGCACCCAGTAATCGATCACCCACCATACGCGACTGGCCCCTCCACTGCTCCGATCCGGTGGTTCGACAGGGCCATCCGGTTGATCGAGGCGTCCCACGCTCGCATTCACCAGACCGTGTGGCTTCTACTCGGTCATCTGGGGTTGGAGCCGACCTGGGGGTGGCGCCATGGTCAAAGTCCGTGCGTACACGAAAAGCGACGGGACGAAGGTTCGCAAACACACGCGGGGAGCGCCCAAGGCCGCGGCTGTCATCACCGCGGGTGCTGTCGGCGTGGTGGCCATCGGCAGCGGCGCGGTCGACGTGTCGCTGTTCGGCGGCCGAGCGGCGCAGAGCGCGAAGAGCGCCAATCCGGCGCGGAGTGGTGCCACGGCAGCGCGCGGAGCCACTCTCCGTTTGAAACTCCGACTTCAGCAGCGCGGCCACCGAGTGGAGATGACCGAGCAGACCGATGTCGGCCTGTGCGACCGTCGCGCCTACGGGCGAGCTCGAGGATTTCTGCGGCAGCACCCGTGCGAGTCCTTGCACCGAGCACTGCTCGAGGTTCGTCACAAGGACGGCTACGCGATCCTGATCGTCCTGGCCGTCACCGAACTGCGAGACCTCGCTGCCGCGAACGAATTCAAGACGCTCGTCGACACCCATGGCACGGGCAATGTGACCGAGTTGTCGAAGGAGATCCGCAAGTACCAGCGCGTCGACATCACTGGTCACAACTACCGCTCGCATCAGGAAGGCACCACGGTCACCAACGTTCAGGCGGAACCCCTGGCCCGAGGCGTGAAGGCCACAGTCCTCACCGAACTGGCCACCCTCGCCACCACCGGCTGAACGCGGGACTCGCCGGTGCAGGGCGCGGGACTCGCGCCCTGCACGGACCAGTCAGCGCGTGGTCTGCCCTCGGCAGAACACCGCCTTGAAGAGCTTGTCCAACGCCGCCGGGAAGACCTTCTCGATGTCGATCGGAGCGTCCCCGGTGGTGATCGACGCGGTCATGGTCTTCTTGCCGTCGGGCGTGCTGTACATCAGCGCCCCGTAGCCCACGTTGCTGCCGTTGTGGAACAGGAAGGTGCCACCGCAGTCCGGGCCCGCGTCCTGCACGCGCACCCCCAGGCCGAAGCCCAACGTGTTCGGATGCGTCCTGCGCATCTCGGCCAGCAGCGCGGCCGGCACGAGCTTGCCGCTGTTCAGCGCGGAGAAGAACGTGTGCAGATCCCGCGTCGTCGAGATCATGTCCCCGGCCGCGGGCACCATCGACGGGTTCTGCCGGGTGACGTCGATCGTCTTCCACTGCCCGGCGTCCTCATACCGGTAATACGCGTGAGCGTGCGGCCCGGGAATCCCCGTCCGCGCGCCCGGCACCTCAGTGCCCCACAACCCCAGCGGCCACAAGATCCGCCGCCGCATCTCATCGGCATACGAGTGCCGAGTGACCTTCTCGATCAGCAGCCTGGCCAGCGTGTAGTTGACGTTCCCGTAGCTCCAGCCCGCCCCCGGCTCGAACTTCATCGGCTTGGCCAACGCGATCCGCACCAACTCCTCCGGCCGGTACGTATGAAACCGGTTGTCCACCCACTCCTTCCCCCGCGACGGCACGACGCCCCCAGCCGGATGAGTGTCACCCGTGTAGTCGTACAACCCACTCGTGTGCCCCAACAGCATCCGCACCGTGATCCGCCGGTCCAACCCGAACTCGGGCAGATACTCGGCCACCGAGGCGTCCAACCCAACCGCCCCCTCAGCCACCAACCGCAGCACCAAGGTCGCAGTAAAAGTCTTCGTGTTGCTGCCTATCCGAAACAACCCATCCGTCGACGGCCTGGCAGCCTGCCCCAGCTTCCGCACCCCAGCACTACCGACCCATTCCCCCCGCTCGTCATGCACCCGCATCTGCATCCCAGCGACCCCGACATCCACGAACGCCTGGATCGCCTCCCGCAACCCCGGCCGATCCCGCCCACCACCATCAGCATTGGCCACCCCGCACACCCCCACCATCGCGGCCGCCAACACCACCCCAACCAGCCGAATCCGGCCCCTACCGCTCTTCTCTGAAGTGATCATGACGACCACGATCACCGCCCGCCCTGACACACCCCAGTCACCGCCCTGACACGGTGCACAGCGCGGAACTCACCAGTGCACAGCGCGGAACTCGCGCCCACGAAGGCGCGCAGCGCCTGAGTAGGGCGCACAACAGCGAAAGGTGACCCGGTAGGAACGTGGGGGGTCTGGGGGGCTCGGCCCCCCAAAATAAAGACGGGCGACGCGGTCCGCGCTTTCCGCGGACACACGTCGCCTGAGACCGTGGGCGAGGGGGGAGTTGAACCCCCACGTCCTTTCGGACACACGGACCTGAACCGTGCGCGTCTGCCATTCCGCCACTCGCCCGAAGTGACGACGCAGCCTAACACGCCTCTTGAGACCCTCCTGTCACCAGGTTGGCACATCCCGGTGTCGAAGAGGCCAAGCACGGATACGATCGACAGAGGAGCACACGAGGGAAGGGGTGAACCATGGGACTGGTACAGCGCTTCGAGCGCAAGCTTGAGGGCATCGTGGGGAACACCTTCGCGCGTGTGTTCGGTGGCAATGTCGTGCCGCAGGAAGTGGCACAAGCGCTACTACGTGAGGGTGAGGACAACGTTCGTGAGCTGGCAGGCGGCCGTCTCCTGGCGCCCAACCACTACATCGTGGCGGTTGGACCAAAGGATCACGACCAGCTCGCCGGCGACGACGAGGTCCGCATCTCAGCGTCACTCGCGGACTGTGTGGCGGAACATCTCGCCGAGCACGGATGGGACACCTATGGTGACGTCGTAGTCTCGCTGGAGCGCTCCGACGCGCTGCACACCGGACAGTTCCGAACCCGCTCGGCCGTCGACCCTGACGTCAAGGCAAACCGACGGTCAGCATCACCTCGCAACGCAGGAGACCGATCCATGAGCCAGCCTCCCGGCTACGGCCAAGATCCGTACGGACAGCAGGGCCAGTACGGATACGGCCAGGGCCAGTACGGCAACGATCCAAACTACGGCCAGCAGGGCTACGACCAGGGTTACGGCCAGCAGCAACAAGGTGGCTACGACCAGGGCTATGGCCAGCAAGGTGGCTACCAGCAGGGCTACGACCAGGGCGGCTACCAGCAGGGTTACGACCAGGGTGGCTACCAGCAGGGCGGCTACCAGCAGGGTTACGACCAGGGCGGCTACCCGCCGCAGGGCGACCCTTATGGCCAGCAGGGTGGCTACCCGCCGCAGGGCGACCCGTACGGCCAGCAGGGCTACGCCCCGCCCGCCGTGCAGACCGGCAACCGCCAGCTGTCGGCCAGCCTCCAGCTCGACGACGGCTCGAACCGCAACTACTCGCTCAAGCAGGGCGGGAACGTGGTGGGCCGCGGCCAGGACGCCGACTTCCGTCTCCCGGACACCGGCGTCTCCCGTCGTCACCTGGAGATCACCTGGGACGGGCAGAGCGCGACCCTGGCTGACCTGGGCTCGACCAACGGCACGACGGTGAACGGCACCCCGGTGCAGACGTGGCAGCTCGCGGACGGTGACGTCGTCCGGATCGGCCACTCTTCGCTGGTTTTCCGCACCCAGGGCTGAGGGCCGAGCGCGCACCGGGCAAGATGCACCCGAAGTGCCATCGCGTCAGAAGTCTCGACAGTGGCGGGAGCGTTCACTACCGGTGCCAGAGCTGGTGATGCAGCTGACCAGAGCAGGGTTCCTCGCCCTGCTCTGGCTGTTCGTGCTGGCCGCGCTCCGCGTGGTTCGCTCCGATCTGTACGCCGCGTCGGGGTTGCGTGTCGCGATGCCCGGGTTCCGCAAGGGCTCGGCCAAGAAGAACCGTGGAAAGGCGGCTCGGCAGTTGGTGGTGACCCATGGGGCCCTCGCCGGCACGCGGATCGCGCTGGACGGTAGGCCGATCATGATCGGCCGCGCGGACGACTCCACACTCGTGCTCGATGACGACTACGCCTCGACCAGGCACGCGCGAATCGGCCTCCGGGGTACGGACTGGTATGTGGAGGATCTAGGCTCCACCAACGGCACGTACCTCGATCGGGCGAAGGTCACGGCTCCCCTGCGGGTGCCGCTCGGCGTTCCGATCCGAATCGGCAAGACGGTGATCGAGCTGCGCTCATGACCCTCGTCCTCCGCTATGCAGCCCGCAGCGACCGGGGCCTGGCACGTTCGAACAACCAGGACTCCGTGTACGCGGGTCCCCGCCTGCTCGCACTCGCCGACGGCATGGGTGGCCATGCCGCCGGCGAAGTCGCCAGCAAGGTCGTCATCGCGGCCCTCGCGCCGCTGGACGACGACGAACCCGGCGAGGATCTGCTCAGCCAGCTGCACGAAGCCACGCTCGCCGGTAACCAGGCGATCGCCGAGCTGGTCGCCGGCGACCCCGATCTCGACGGCATGGGCACCACGCTCACCGCCGTGCTGTTCGCCAGCAACAAGATCGGCATGGTGCACATCGGCGACTCGCGCGCCTACCTGCGCCGCAACGGCCAGTTCAGCCAGATCACCCATGACGACACGTTCGTCCAGTCGCTGATCGACGAGGGCCGGATCACCGAGGAGGAGGCGGCGACGCACCCTCAGCGGTCGCTCCTGCTCAAGGCGCTCACCGGCAACGACGAGGTGCAGCCGAGCCTGACGATCCGCGAGGCCCGCGCCGGCGACCGGTACCTGCTCTGCTCGGACGGCCTGTCCGGCATGGTCAGCGACGAGACGATCGCCGACGCCATCCAGATCCCCGACCCGCAGCAGTGCGCCGATCGCATGATCGAGCTGGCGCTCAAGGGCGGCGGGCTGGACAACGTCACCGTGGTGATCGCCGACGTGGTCGACGTCGACTACGGCGAGGACGCCCCGATCGTGGGTGGCGCCGCCGGCAACGGCCAGGACGAGTCGAGCCAGGGTGACTCCCCCGCGGCCAGGGCCAGCGCGATCACCGCGCCGAAGCCGGACCCGGTGCGGATCGAGGCGGCCGAGGAGCGGCCGGACCCGAGGGTCAAGCGCCGCAAGCGGATCCGGATCGCGGTGTGGACCCTGGTGGTCCTCGTCGTGCTCGCCGCCGGCCTGCTGGTGACCAGATTCCTGGTGAACCAGCAGTACTACGTCTCCGAGGGCACCGACGGCGAGGTCACGATCTTCCAGGGCGTGCGCGGCAGCTTCCTCGGCATCGACCTGCACTCGCAGGTCCAGGGCTCGTGCCCGCCGGACAACGCGGCGTGCGGCAAGCTGTTCGTGCGTGACCTGAACCCGGCTCTGGCCGACCAGGTCAGGACCGGCAGCGACTACTTCGAGAACCTCAAGAAGGCGCAGGACCACATCGGCACCCTGCGTCAGCGCAACAGCGGCAACGAGACCCCACCGACACAGACGCCGACGCCCGAGCCGCCGCCCACCGGGCAGCCGACCACGGGTGGCGGACTGCCCCAGCCGAACCCACAGCCGAATCCACTGCCGACCGGCGAGACGCCGCCGCAGTTCGGGGAACCCGGAACGGGCGGCTGACCATGGCTCAACCGGTTAGCGGCGACTCGGCGGGGCAGCAGCCGAATCCCGGGGCCGGGCATGGCGCCACAACCCCCGAGGCCCCGACCAGGCGTGGCACCGAGCTGGTCATGCTCGCCTTCGCCGCGTTGCTGGTGACCGGTGCGCTGATGCTGGTCGAGGCGAACCAGGAGCAGCAGCTCACGGCCCGAATCGTCTACTACGGGCTGGCCTACCTGGCGCTGTTCGCGGTGGCGCACGTCGCGGTCCGCAGGTTCGCGCCCTACGCCGACCCGCTGATCCTGCCGTGCGTCGCGCTGCTGAACGGGCTCGGGCTGGTGATGATCTACCGCCTGGACCTGGCCTACGACGAGCGCGCGATCCAGACCGGCCGCGACATCGAGGACGCCGTGCCGAAGCAGATCATGTGGACCGCACTGGCGCTGGTGCTGTTCCTGGTCGTGCTGACCGTGGTGAAGGACCATCGCACGCTGACCAAGTACGGCTACACGTTCGGGCTGGTCGGACTGGGTCTGCTGGCCCTGCCCGCGGTGCTGCCGGCCGAATTCTCCGAGGTCAACGGCGCCAAGGTGTGGGTGCGTCTGGGCAGCCTGTCGATACAGCCGGGCGAGTTCGCCAAGATCCTGCTGATGGTGTTCTTCGCGTCCTTCCTGGTCGCGAAGCGGGATCTGTTCATGGCGGCCGGGCGGCGAGTGCTCGGCATCGACCTGCCCCGCGCGCGCGACCTCGGGCCGATCCTCGTCGCGTGGGCAGTCTCGATCGCCGTTCTGGTCGCCGAGAAGGACCTGGGCAGCTCGCTGCTGTTCTTCGGCATCGTGCTGGTGATGCTGTACGTGGCCACCGAGCGGGCGGTCTGGGTGGTGGCCGGGCTGACCCTGTTCGCCGGCGGGGCCTTCGTCGCGTGGTCGCTGTTCGACCACGTGCGGACGCGCGTGGACGTGTGGCTGGACCCGTTCGCGGACTACGAGCACGGCGGCTTCCAGATCGCGCAGGGGCTGTTCGGGTTCGCCACCGGCGGGGTCGGCGGCACCGGGCTGGGCGCCGGCCGGCCGGACGTGGTGCCGTACGCCAACTCGGACTTCATCACCGCGGCGATCGGCGAGGAGCTCGGGTTCATCGGTTTGGCGGCGCTGCTTCTGGTGTACACCGTGCTGGCGATGCGCGGCATGCGCAGCGCGCTGGCGGTGCGTGACACGTTCGGCAAACTGCTCGGCGGCGGCCTGTCGTTCGCGCTGATCATGCAGGTGTTCGTGGTGGTCGGCGGCGTGACCAAGCTGATCCCGCTGACCGGCATCACCGCGCCGTTCATGTCCGCCGGCGGCTCGTCGCTGCTGGCCAACTACATCCTGGTGGCGCTGCTGCTGCGGATTTCCGACGCGGCGCGCCGGCCGACCAGCTCCGGCGGGTCGAAGCCGAGGGTCGCGCCCAAGACGCCGATCGCGGAGGCGCACACGGTGATGGTGGAGCGGCCCTCATGAACACTCCACTGCGCAGAGTCAGCCTGGCCATGCTCGCGATGATCGTGCTGCTGCTGGCCAACGCCACCTACATCCAGGTGGTGGAGGCGGACAGCTACCGCACCGACCCGCGCAACCAGCGCGTGCTGTTCGAGGAGTACTCCCGCCAGCGCGGGCAGATCCTGTCCCAGTTCGGCGGCTACATCATCGCCAACGTCGAGGAGACCAACAACCGGCTGCGCTTCCTGCGCAAGTACACCGACGGCCCGATGTACGCGCCGGTCACCGGGTACTACTCGGTGCGCTACGGCGCCGGCGGGCTGGAGCGGGCCGAGGACTCGGTGCTCAACGGGTCCGACGACCGGCTGTTCGTGCGGCGGCTGTCCGACCTGATCACCGGGCGCGACCCGCGCGGCGGCAACGTCGAGGTGACCGTGCACCCGAAGGCCCAGGAGGCCGCGTACAAGGCGATGACCGCCAAGGGGCACACAGGTTCGGTGGTCGCGCTGAAGCCGCAGACCGGCGAGATCCTGGCCATGGTCAGCACGCCGTCCTACGACCCGAGCCGCCTGGCCGCACACAACGCGGACGCGCAGCAAGAGTCGTGGAACGAGCTGATCAAGGACAAGGGCGAGCCGATGGCGAACCGGGCGATCTCCCGGACCTATCCGCCCGGCTCGACGTTCAAGCTGGTCGTGGCGGCGGCCGCGCTGGAGGCCGGGGAGACCAAGGACACCCAGTTGACGGCGGCTCGCGAGATCAAGCTGCCGAAGACCAACACCACGCTGGAGAACTTCAACAACAACCCGTGCGGCGGCGGGTCGACGGCGTCGCTGGAGACCGCGGTCCGACTGTCCTGCAACACCGCGTTCGCCGAACTGGCCGGCAAGGTGGGCACGCAGAAGCTGACCGAGCAGGCCGCGAAGTTCGGCATCGGGCAGACCGACCTGCAGATCCCGATGCGGGTCGCGGCGTCCGGCCTCGGGCCGATCGCGGACGAGGCGGCGCTGTACCAGACGGGGATCGGCCAGCGCGATGTCGCGCTGACCCCGCTGCAGGACGCCGTGGTCGCGGCCACGATCGCCAACGGCGGGGTGCGCATGCTGCCGCAGCTGGTGAAGTCGATCAAGGCACCGGACCTGGAGGAGATCTCGGGCTTCGACCCCGACGAGGTCGAGCGGGCGATGTCGCGTAGCAACGCGGAAGCGCTCCGTGACATGATGATCAAGTCGGAGGAGAACACCCAGGGCGATGGCAAGCGCAGCGACCTGACGATCGCGTCGAAGACGGGCACGGCGGAGCACGGCAACGATCCGAAGCGCACGCCGCCGCACGCGTGGTACGTCGCGTTCGCGCCCGCGGACAAGCCGGAGATCGCGGTGGCGGTGCTCGTGGAGAACGGCGGTGACCGTGGCCTCGCGGCGACCGGCGGCAAGGTGGCGGCCGGCATCGGGCGTGCCACGATGAACGCCTATCTGGGAGGCCGGTGACATGCTGACGTCGGGGCACCTGCTGGCCGACCGCTATCGGCTGGAGCGCAGGATCGCCGTCGGCGGCATGGGCGAGGTCTGGGAGGCCGCCGACACCCGACTGGACCGGGCGGTCGCCGTGAAGGTGCTCAAGCCGGAGCTGTGCGGGGACGCGGAGTTCCTGCACCGGTTCCGCACCGAGGCCCGCACCACGGCGTCGCTGAACCATCCCGGTATCGCGGCCGTGCACGACTACGGCGAGACCTCGGCCATGCCGGACGGCCCGAAGGACACCGCCTACCTGGTGATGGAGCTGGTCGAGGGCGACCCGCTGGCCGCGATCCTGGCCAACGAGGGGCGCATCCCGGCGGACATGACGCTGGACATCCTGGAGCAGGCCGGCATCGCGCTGCAGGCCGCGCACGAGAGCGGGTACGTGCACCGGGACGTCAAGCCGGGCAACATCCTGGTGCGCCGCGAGCCCAACGGCAGCCTGGTCGTGAAGCTGACCGACTTCGGCATCGCGAAGGCCGCCGACGCCGCGCCGGTGACCCGGTCCGGCATGGTGATGGGCACCGCGCACTACATCGCCCCGGAGCAGGCGCTCGGGCACGAGGCCGAGCCGGCCAGCGACGTGTACTCGCTGGCCGTGTGCGGGTACGAGTGCCTCATGGGGCACCGCCCGTTCCTGTCCGAGAACGCGGTCACCGTCGCGATGATGCACATCAACGAGGTGCCGCCGCCGCTGCCGCCGGACGTGCCGCAGGGCGCCCGCGCGGTGATCGAGGCGACGCTGGTGAAGGACCCGAGGCAGCGCTACGGCAACGGCGCGGAGTTCGCCGCCGCGGTGGCGGCGGTGCGAGCCGGCCGTCCGCTGCCGGTGCCGGTCGGTCCGGCGTTGGCCGCCGCCAGTGGCGGGACCACGGTGCCGGCGCCGATCCCAAGCGAGACGGCGGACACCGGTCCGGACACCGGCCCGATCGGCATTCCCATCCAGCACTCCGCGTCGGTGACCGGCCCGATCCCGGTCCTCGGTCCGCAGATCGGCCCGCACACGCCACCGCCGACCTCACCCGGTGCTCCGCCGCACCGCCACCGCACGGGGCTGTGGGTGCTGCTCGGCGTGCTGCTGACCGCGCTGGTCGTGATCGCGGCGTTCCTGGTGCCGAAACTGTTCGACTCCGGCGACTCACCGAGCCCGTCGCGGCCGGGCGGCCCGCCGCCGAGCGGACCGGGCATCATGCCGGAGGATCGCGCCCGCGGCGGCGTGCTGCCCGGCGAGGAGGAGTTGCCCACAGGTGCCGTGACAGCGGCACTGCCGGGCGAGGATCATCGAGCCGGCAACCAGCCGGCCCACCTCCGCGTGGTGCTACCGGACAACCAGCGCGGCCGATCGGCTCTCACCGCGAGTCGATTCACGGCATGATGGGCACACAGCTGACAAGGAGCGAGACGGCGCGCAGATGACCACACCGAGACTGCTCTCCAACCGCTACGAGCTGGGCGAGACGCTCGGCTACGGCGGTATGTCCGAGGTCCATCGGGGCCGCGACGTGCGACTCGGGCGTGACGTGGCGGTGAAGATCCTGCGCGCCGACCTGGCCCGTGACGCGACGTTCCAGGAGCGCTTCCGCCGCGAGGCGCAGAACGCCGCCGCGCTGAACCATCCCGCGATCGTGGCCGTGTACGACACCGGCGAGACCCGCACGGAGTACGGCCCGCTGCCGTACATCGTGATGGAGTACGTCGACGGGCGGACCCTGCGCGACATCGTGAAGACCGAGGGCCCGCTGTCCGGGCAGCGCGCCATGGAGGTCATGGCCGACGTCTCCGCCGCGCTGGATTTCAGCCACCGGCACGGGATCATCCACCGCGACGTCAAGCCGGCCAACGTGATGATCACCAAGACCGGTGCGGTCAAGGTGATGGACTTCGGCATCGCCCGCGCGCTGGCCGACGGGCAGGCCGCGATGACGCAGACCGCCGCGGTGATCGGCACCGCGCAGTACCTGTCGCCGGAGCAGGCGCGCGGCGAGGGCGTCGACGCGCGGTCGGACGTGTACGCGTCCGGCTGTGTGCTGTTCGAGCTGCTCACCGGCGAGCCGCCGTTCACCGGTGACTCGCCGGTCGCGGTGGCCTACCAGCACGTGCGGGAGGACCCGAAGCCGCCGTCGGCGCTGAACCCTCGGGTGGTGCCGCAGCTGGACGCGATCGTGCTGAAAGCGATGTCCAAGGGCCCGGCGAACCGGTACCAGTCCGCCGCCGAGATGCGCGCCGACCTGGTGCGGGTGCTGTCCGGTCAACGGCCGTCCGCGCCGATGGTGATGACCGACGAGGACCGCACGTCGATGATGGCGGCGGGGCGGGGCACCGATACCCGTGGCCGGCACCGCCCGGTACCGCCGGACGAGTACGACGACGAGCCGTACGCCGACGAGGGCGGCCGCAAGCGCAAGGGCTGGCTGATCGCCGGCGCCGTGGTGGCGATCGCCGCGATCGGCCTGTTGATCTGGCTGTTCACCCGGGACTCGGGTTCGCAGAACGCCGGCCCTGAGCAGCTCACGGTGCCGGAAGTCCTCGGGCTGGACGAGAACGTGGCCCGGAACAACCTGCTGGACGCCGGGTTCCGGCCGAACGCGGTGCCCCTCGAGTGCGGCATCCCGTCCGTCGACGGGCAGCCGACATGCAGCCCTGACCTGATCGGCCGGGTCGTCAGCACCGACCCGCCGGGCAAGGCGAAGGCGGCCAAGGGTGCGGCCATCACCATGCGGGTGGGCCGCGCGCCGGGTACCACGAGCGTGCCGGACCTGTCCGGCAAGACCCGCGAGGAGGCCGCCGCGGAGCTGGCCCGGCTGGGTCTCGTCCTCGGCACCCCGGACCTCAAGCCGACCGACACCGAGGACCCGAACCTGGTCACCAAGGTGCACACGCAGAAGCCGGAGACCGGCACGTCGATCACCAAGGGCGGCAAGGTCCAGATCGGTCTCGGCAAGCTGATCGAGAAGGTCGCCGTGCTGGACGTGATCAACCAGTTGCAGGACCAGGCGACCAGGAATCTTCAGCAGCAGGGCCTGAAGGTGTCCGCGCGGCAGGTCGATTCGGACAAGCCGCTGGGCACCGTGGTGAAGCAGACGCCGGCCGCAGGCGAGCGGGTGCTCAAGAACTCCACGGTCGTCATCGAGGTCTCGAAGGGCCCGCAGGCCAACGAGATCACCGTTCCGGATCTCGAAGGCAAGACGGTCAGCGAGGCCGAGGCGATACTGCGGGGGATGGGCTGGACCGGCACGTCCTCCACACAGGACGTGATGACCGCTGACAGGGACAAGGACGGCCGGATCGCCCAGCACATCCCGGACGCCGACGCCAAGATCGCCAAGAACGGCACCATCCAGCTACTGGTGTACAGGTTCCCCGGCGGCGGATCGACGACCACGCGGCCGACCTTGCCGTGGCCGCCCAACCAGTAGTGGTCAGGTGGTCGCGGCGGCTTCGGTGAGGGTGCGCATGGAGCGCTCCAGGGCGGACACGGTGGGTTCCGGCACGACGTGACCGCAGGTGGCGAGCCAGTTCGCCAGCATGCGGTGGCCGCCCTCGGTGAGCACCGACTCCGGGTGGAACTGCACACCCTCGATCGGCAGCTCGCGGTGCCGCATGCCCATCACGATGTCGCCGGTGCGCGCGGTGACCGTGAACTCGGCCGGCACGGTCTCGGCGAACACGGTCAGCGAGTGGTACCGGGTCGCGGTGATCTCCTCGGGCAGGCCGGCGAACACGCCCGCCCCGTCGTGCCGCACCCGGCTGGTCTTGCCGTGCATCAGCTCGGGCGCGCGGTCGACGGTCGCGCCCCAGGCGACGCCGATCGCCTGGTGGCCGAGGCACACGCCGAGCACCGGCACCCGCGCGTCGGCGCACCGCTTGACCAGCTCGATGCTGGCGCCGGCACGTTCCGGGGTGCCGGGGCCGGGGCTGATCAGCACGCCGTCGATGCCGTCGAGCACGTCCGGCGCGGACAGCGCCGGCTCGTCGTTGCGCCACACCACGCACTCGGCGCCGAGCTGCGCGAGATACTGGACGAGGTTGTAGACGAAGCTGTCGTAGTTGTCGACGACGAGAATCCGCATGCCGACAGCCTAGATCCTGCCCGGGGACAGCGGCGGCCCGCTGATCGTCGGCGACAAGATCGTCGGCGTCGCGTCGTGGAGCGAGAGCAAGTGGCAGTGGTACAGCATCTACGGTCGGCTCAACAGCGAAGCGGATGACTGGGCCGTCCAGCAGACCGGCGACGGCCGGTCAATCGTCGGCTGAGTCCAGCGCGGCGAGACGCCGCTCCTCCGCGTCCGCGACGGTGGCGATGTCCGGCTCGGCGACCGCGGCCAGCAGGTGGTACTCCTCGGCGAGGCTCCGGTCGGGACCGTCACCCCGGATCACCCCCGCGGAACCCAAGGCGCGCAAGGCATCCGCGTGTGCGCCCGCCTTCCGGTGCATCTCGGCCAGCCGGATCAGAGCCATGCCCTTGAGGAACGAGTCGGTGATCAGCTCGATTTCCTCGGCCGTCGCCCTGGCCGCCTCGGCGTGCTCGCCCAGCTGGGCCAAGGTGCGCGCCAGCACGCCGAGCGTCGACTCGTCCCGGTCCCGCGCGGCGGCCCACGCGTCGAGGTATCGGCGGGGCCGCCGCGGTGTCGCCGATCAGCATGGCCCGGTCGACCCACACGTACGGATCCTCGTCGGCGGGATCGGCCGGGAACCACTCCCCGCGCTCGGCGAGGAACTCGTCCACTTCGGACTGGTCGACGCCGTCCAGCCGCTCCAGCAACTCGTCGCGCCGCTCATGCTCGGACGCGCGCACGTGCGCCACCGTCTCGGCCACTCCGGCGGCGAGCACGTAGCCGATGTCGTAGCTGGTGCCCGTGTCCATGTTGGTCATCTTGAGCCCGTAGTGCACCCAGACGTCCTCGACCCGCCCGTACTGGGCGAGCAGGAACCCCGCCAGCTCGGCCTCCTCGCCCATGCCCACGTCCGGATCGTCCGCGCAGTGCTTCGCCGCCAGGCCGACGAGGTGGCGCACCAGGTCCTCGTCCTCGGGCCGCTGGTCGTACCGCAGCGCCCAGAGGACCCGCGCACGCGCGACCGGGTCGTCCAGCCACTGCCACTCCTGGTCGCGGCGCGCCCTGTCAAGCGCTTGTGCCGCTGCTTCCATCACGGGCACAGCATGCCTCATCGGGCACTACAGTCGTTGCGAGACAAGCGAAGTCGGGGGGAATCGTGAACACGGCGAACGGCAGGCTCGCGCGCCGGCTCGGGCTGGTCGACGCGACCGCCATCGGGCTCGGCTCGATGCTCGGCGCCGGTGTGTTCGCCGCGTTCGCCCCGGCGGCGGCCGCGGCCGGCAGCGGGTTGCTGCTGGCGCTGGTGCTCGCCGCGTTCGTGGCCTACTGCAACGCCTCGGCGTCGGCACAGCTCGCGGCGGTGTACCCGGCGTCCGGCGGCACGTACGTCTACGGGCGGGAACGGCTCGGCGAGTGGTGGGGGTTCACCGCCGGTTGGGGCTTCGTGGTGGGCAAGACGGCGAGCTGCGCGGCGATGGCGCTCACCTTCGCCGCGTACGCCGCGCCGGGCTGGGAGCGCCCGGCCGCCGTGCTGGCCGTGGTCGCGCTGACCGTGGTCAACCTGCTCGGCGTGACCCGCACGGCCACGGTCACCAAGATCCTTCTGGCGATCGTGCTCGTGGTGCTGATCGCCGTGATCGTGGTGTCCACTGTGGACGGTGAGCCGGCGCGGCTGGGTGAGCCGTGGTTCGACGGTGGGGTGCTCGGCGTGCTGCAGGCGGCCGGTCTGCTGTTCTTCGCGTTCGCCGGGTACGCCCGGATCGCGACACTCGGCGAGGAGGTGCGCCGGCCCGGCCGCACGATCCCGCTGGCCATTCTGGGCGCGCTGGCCGTCGCCGTGGTGATCTACCTGCTGGTCGGGATCGCGCTGCTGATGGCGCTCGGCCCGCAGCGGCTGGCGGCGACCGGCGCACCGCTGGCCGAGGCGCTCGCCTCCGCTGGAGTACCCGGCTGGCCGGCCAGGGTGGGTGCGGCGGCGGCGAGCCTCGGCGCGTTGCTCGCGCTGATCGCCGGGGTCGGGCGCACGACCTTCGCGATGGCCGGAAACCGTGATCTGCCAACGGTTCTGGACGCGGTGCACCCTCGGCTCAAGGTGCCGCACCGGGCGGAGATCGCGGTCGGCGTACTCGTCTGCGTCATTGTGTCCACTGTGGACATTCGAGGCGCGATCGGGTTCTCGTCGTTCGGTGTGCTGGTGTACTACGCGATCGCCAACGCGGCCGCGTACACCCAGCCGCCGGCCGTGCGGAAGTGGCCGCGCGCGCTGAACGTGGCGGGCCTGGCCGGTTGTGTGCTGCTGGCCGCCACACTGCCGTGGCAGTCGGTACTGGCCGGTCTGGCGGTGTTCGCCGTGGGCCTGGCCGGTCGGGCGATCGTGCTGCGCACCCGGCGCTGAACGGTCACTCCTC
The DNA here is from genome assembly GCF_004216555.1 of Herbihabitans rhizosphaerae. Taxonomy (GTDB): domain Bacteria; phylum Actinomycetota; class Actinomycetes; order Mycobacteriales; family Pseudonocardiaceae; genus Herbihabitans; species Herbihabitans rhizosphaerae. Next base: position 97,586 of record NZ_SGWQ01000005.1, read on the forward strand.
GCTGTCGGCCATGTCGACGTAGGCCTGCGCGACGGCGGCGTCCAGCGCTTCGCGGAACTCGCGGATCTGTTCGTAGGACAGCGACAGCAGTGTGTCCTCGTCCACGTCGGTGAAGGTGATCATGCCTCCACGCGTGGAGATCGCACAGACACCCAACTCCGATACGGTGTCCTCGCATCGCACCAGCCACTCGCGCTTCACAGCGATCGGTTCCGCGACCTTGGCAGTGGTCATAAGCCCTCCCCGTCCGATGTTCACGTTGCCCATCAATTACGCAAGCTTGCGTTTCTTTTATCAATAGCTCGATCGGGTGATGTTCCTGTCGATGACGGGTGCAATCGTTCTACCGTGAAGTCATGGCACGTCGCGCTGGACCATCCGTCCGATCCCGAAGGCTCGCTGTCGAACTGCGCAAGCTGCGGCAGAAGGCAGGCATGACCGGCGACGCGCTGGCCAAGGCGGTCGGCATGTCGCCGAGCAAGGTCAGCCGCGTCGAGCACTGCGAGGCAGGAATCTACCTGGACGAGGTGGAGAAGCTGCTCGACTTCCACCGCGTGTCCAAGCGCAAGCGCGTCGAACTTCTGGACATCGCCCGGCACGCACAGGAGCGCGGCTGGCTGCGGGTGAACAACCCGAGCCTGCCCAAGGATTGGCAGGCGTGGCTGGACTTCGAGGCAGAGGCCAATGCCCTGTCCATGTACACCCCACTCACGATCCCCGGCCTGCTGCAGACCTCCGAGTACGCCAGGGCGATCATAGAGGCCACCGGAACGTGGTTGTCCGACAACGAGATCGACGCGATGGTCGCCAGCAGGATGAGCCGCCAGGGCCTGCTAAGCCGGTCCACGCCACTGAGGTTGGACACGGTCATCGAGGAGAGCGTGCTCACCCGGCCGCTGGGCGATCCCGAGATGCAAGCCAGGCAACTGCGGCACCTGGTCAACTCCGCTCACCGGCCCAACATCACCATCCGGGTGTTGCCGCACGCCGCCGGCCTGCACGCCGGGCTCAACGGCCCGTTCGTGATGCTGGACTACGATGACGAGACCAGCCTTGTCCTGGTGGAGACCAGGGTGTCCAGCCTGTTCCTCGACGAGCAGGAGCACATCGACGACTACGAGGCAGTCTGGCACCAGCTCAGCGACCTCGCCTTCGACCTGGGCGAGACGACCGAGTTCCTCAGGAAAGCCGCCGACCGGCTCGCCCTCTGACGTGACATCATGGCGGCGTGATCGCCTACGACCTGTCCCGTGCCGCGTGGCGCAAGAGCAGCTACAGCGAAAGCACCGCCAACTGCGTCGAAGTCGCGTTCGTGGACGCCGCGTGGCGCAAGAGCAGCTACAGCGCGGATACAGCCACCTGTGTCGAGGTCGCCGTCACCCCGGCGGCCGTGGCCACCCGCGACACCAAGAACCCCACCGGCCCGGTGCTCACCTTCCCCGTGTCCGCGTGGCACACCCTGGTGTCCACAGTGGACTGATCGTCCGCCGGCCTCGCCGGACTGACCCTCACCGCCGTCCCCGCGACGGCGTCCACCGATCCCATCCGTGCGCGGGAGCGACCCAGCGCTGTGACGGGACCGTCGAGGTGCCGCTGGACTGGTCGAACCCGAGCGGCGAGAAGATCACCGTCGCCGCGCGGTGCCGGCCGTTCGAGGCGCGGGACGTGCCGGTCGTCAACGGGTGATCAGCCCCAGCCGCCCTGGACCATCGTCTGGAACTTCCACTCGCCGCCGGAGCGCACGAGCAGGTCGCCGTAGCGGACGGTCTGCTTGTGCCCCTCGACGGTGAACGTGGCGTCGGTGATCACGAAGACCAGGTTCTGACTGAGGAAGTGCGGCGTACGCGTGGAGTCCATCTCCACATCGCCGGCGCCGCCCATGATCTCGGTCATCTTCTGGACGAAGGTGGCGCGGTCCCAACTCTCGGCCGCGCCGGTGCCGTCCGGCCCGGTGCTGACCGTGTTGATCGGGAACAGCGCCTTGTCCGCCATGCCCTCGACGTCGACCTTCCCGGCGAGCGCGTCGTAGTCGGCGAACCAGGCCAGGACGCTGGCCACGTCCTGCTCGCTCGGCGTGAATCCGGCACCGTCGGTCGGTAGCTGCGTCAAGTTCGACTCCGTTCTGTTTGCTTCTTCGTACATTGTACCGTACGCTGTACGGAGATACAAGAGGTATTTCGGTTGCGGTGATCCCGGCACGCGTTGCACGATGTTCGGGCACTGCTGTCGCACCAGCGGAGGTTCAGGTGTTCCTGACGAGCGCTCACCAGGTCATGTACCCCAGCGCTCAGGAGCACCATGTCTACGCAGATCACCGCGCATGCCGTCAGCAAGTCCTACGGTGACCGGCTCGTCCTCGACCAGGTAGGCCTCGCGCTGCCGGTCGGCGAGCGCACCGGCGTCATCGGCGAGAACGGGTCCGGCAAGTCCACCCTGATCAGGCTGCTGGCCGGAGTCGAACAGCCCGACTCCGGCGAGATCACCGTGGCCGCCGACGGCGGTATCGGCTACCTCCCCCAGCACGCCCAACTACCCGCGTACCTGACCGTGCGGCACGTGATCGACGACGCGCTCGCCGAGCTGCGCGCGATCGAGGCGCGGCTGCGCGAGCTGGAATCGTCGATGGACGGCAACTTGGACGGCGGCGCCGAACTGGCCGAGTACGGCACCCTGCTGACCGTCTTCGAACTGCGCGGCGGGTACGACGCCGACGCGCGGGCCGAGCGCGCGATGCACGGGCTGGGCCTCGACACACTGGACCGCGACCGTCCACTTGGGACACTGTCCGGCGGTGAACAGGTGCGGCTGCGGCTGGCCGCCGTGCTCGCCGCGTCACCCGAGGTGCTGCTGCTGGACGAGCCGACCAACCACCTCGACGGCGACGCGCTGTACTGGCTGGAGGACCACCTGGTGGCGCGCAAGGGCACCACGGTCGCGGTCTCGCACGACCGGGTGTTCCTCGAACGGGTGGCCAGCACCTTGATCGAGGTGGACGCCGACACGCACACGATTCCCCGCTACGGCAACGGTTACGCCGGGTTCCTGGCCGAGAAGGCGGCGGCGCGGCAGCGCTGGGCGCAGGCACACGAGCGCTGGCAGGACGAGGTGGACGCGCAGCGCGCGGCGGTGGCCACCACCGCGCGCAACGTCGCACCCGGGCGCGCGATGACCGACCGCAACAAGATGGCCTACGGCCGGGCGGGCAACCGGGTGGCCAAGTCGGTGGCCAGCCGGGTGCGCAACGCCGAGCGCCGGCTGCGCGTGCTGCTCGACGAGCCGGTCCCCCGGCCGCCCGAGCCGCTGCGGTTCGCGCCGTCGCTGCGCGCGAAGGCGCACGGGCGGCTGGACGCGGCCGGTGTGGCGGTGCGCGGCCGGCTCGAACACACCGATGTCACCGTGGAGCCGGGCGGCCGGCTGCTGATCACCGGGCCGAACGGGTCCGGCAAGTCCACGCTGCTCGAGGTGCTCGCCGGCACACTGGAGCCGGACGCCGGCACGGTGACCAGTCGCGGCCGGATCGGTTACCTGCCACAGGAAACCGCCGTGCACCGTCCACAAGAGACAGTGCTCTCCGCGTTCGCGCGCGGGCGGCCCGGCACTCGCGAGGAGCACGCCGAGCGGCTGCTGGCGCTGGGCCTGTTCACCGGCGAGGCGCTCCGGGTGCCGGTCGGCAAGCTCTCCGTCGGCCAGCGCCGGCGGCTCGGGGTGGCGCGGCTGCTGACCGAGCCGGCCGACGTGCTGCTGCTCGACGAGCCCACCAACCACCTGTCGCTCGGGCTGGTCGAGGAGCTGGAGTGCGCACTCGACGACTACCCCGGCGCACTGGTCGTGGTGAGCCACGACCGCGGGCTCATCAACCGCTGGCAGAAGGGAAACCGTTGTCAGACAACAGAGATCGCGCCGTCCCTGAGCGGGGTCTCACCCGTGTGAGTGAACCAATCCCTTAAACGGCCTGGTCAGTGCCCCGCAACGGGATCGAGCCCGCTGAATCCCGTTCGGGTTTACGGGGTCGTGGTGACGTTGTTGAAGGGCAGCTTCGGCTCCACCCACGGGAACACCACGAACATCAGGAGCGCGATCACGCCGAGCACGAGCACGGTCGCCTCGAGGACCTTCACCGCGGTCGGGCCGGGCAGCTGCCGCCAGATCCAGCCGTACATCAGCTTGTCTCCGTGAACTCGGGCGGGCGGATGCCCATGGACTTGGGGATCTCGCTGGTCATCACCGCGTGCACGATCAGCCGCTGCCGGTCGGAGAACCGAGGGTGACACGTGGTGAGGGTGAGCAGTGACGCCAGCGGGCCGAAGCTCGGCTGCACCGACGGGCAGTGCGGCACCGGAGAGATCACCGACCCGTCCTCCGGGCGGACGATCTCCTGGCCGACCGTGTCGCGGTACCAGTACTTCTGGCCCAGCACCGGATCGCAGCGCTTGTTGTTGGCCAGCGAGCGGTCCCAGAGCGGCTCGACGTCGCGGCACTTCGGCCGGCGCTGGTCCTTGGCCGGCCAGCCGGCGACCTCGTCGGCCTTCGGCAGCACGCGGTAGACGAACCAGCTCGCGTGCGTCTCCACGATGATCGCGTCGCACGAGTTGAGCAGGTCGATGTCGTTGAACGGCGCGCCCTTGCCGACCCGGTGGCCGGCGATGGCGAAGTTACCCGGCAGCCCGGGAAGCGCGGTGCCCTTGTAGTGCCCCGGCCCGATCTCCAGCGACTTGTCGTCGGTGCCCTCGAGGATCGCGAACTGGTAGTCGGCGCCGAAACTCGGCACGTACATCCGCGCGAACGCCTCGCCGTCGGTCACCTCGATACGCCGCGAGCGCTCCGGATCGGGCGGCGCCTTCCAGCGCTCCTCCAGCGCGGCGTTGGCGTCGCGCTGCTTGCCGGCCGAGAACCAGTCGGTGACATAGACCTCGTAGACCACGAACAGCAGGACCACCAGTCCGAGGGTGATCAGGACCTCGCCGATGGTGCGCACGACGGTCCGCCCTCGGCTGTCCCGCTCCGGCGGCGGTGGCTGCTCTGGGGCGGCTGGCGACACTGCTGTGTCCACCGGGCGCTCCTCTCCGGGAGACTGGTGGTCGGTCGGGGTGTTCGGTTACGTTAACGTGTCGAGCCTGGAGTGGTTGCGCCCGAGGGAGTAACCACCGCGGCCGCTGTACCCGTGCTCCACGTCAGGCGAGGACTCCGATGCCTAAGTCCAAGGTCCGCAAGAAGGCCGTCTACACGGCGCCGGCGGACAAGCGCACCCCGGTCAAGATCAAATCCGCCGGCCCGTCGCATCCGATCTACGTGATCGTGATGCTCGGCCTGATGGTGCTGGGATTGGCCTGGCTGGTCGTGCAGTACATCGCCAAGGAAGACATCCCGGTAATGCGTGACCTCGCGGACTGGCACAACTTCGCGATCGGGTTCGCGCTCATGATCGCCGGCCTGCTGATGACCATGCGGTGGCGCTAGGTCGGGGCACCGGCACCGATTGTTCATCATGACTTCGCGTCGTGATCGGTTGAATACCGCTGTTCGGCCCAGAGTGGTTGAACCACATGGCTGTAACTCATCCCCATTGTGGATAACTGCTGTGGACAACTCATGAGGCACACCTGGGCACCGCCCGCCGCACTGGTCGGCATGGCGTGGGTACTGGCCGCGGGCGCCGGCGTGTGGGTGGCACTGTCCGAGGATCCGCGCGGGCAGGTCCTGATCGCGGTGGCCGCCGCCGCGCTGGTGCTCCTGGCGCTGTCCGGCACCCTGGCCCGACCGAGGCTCGCCGCCGACGCCGACGGCGTCACCGTGCGCGGGCTGACCCGAACCCGGCACTGGTCCTGGGCGCAGGCCTCCGTCCGGCTCGCCACCCACCGGCGGCTCGGGCGGGAGCAGCCGGTGGTGGAGATCGACGTGCACGACAGGGACGATCTCGTCGTGCTGGGCTGGCTGGACCTCGGCGAGGACCCGCGAGACGTGATCGAGTCCATCGCCGCACTCCGCACCTAGGGCCCGCCACAACGGCCGGTTTGCCGTCGTTGCGGACATCCCGAACCCGGGTTTGTGGGTCTTGAAGACCTACAAACGCATGCAGTCCGGCTGCGGCTCGAACCAGCACACGATGTCGCCCAGCCTCGTCACCTCGCCGAACTGCGCGTCCCGGACCAGGATCAGCCCGGCGAGCACCACGACCACCGCGACGATCGCGCCGGCCTGCCAGTTGTTGCGCGATCGCATCGGCGCGTACACCAGTGCCATCGTGGTGAGGCCGCCGACGACCAGACCGCCGAGGTGGCCGAGCAGGGAGATGCCCGGCAGCGTCACGCTGATGAACAGGTTGATCGCGATGACGCCGATCGCCCCGGACGGGTTCAGCTTCAGCCGCAGCACGATCACCGCGAGCGCGCCCATCAACCCGAACACGGCACCGGACGCGCCGGCGACCATCGCCTCCCGCGCGCCGAACAGGAACACCGCCGCGCCGCCGCCGAGCAGCGAGACCAGGTACACGGCGGTGAACCGCACCCGGCCGAGCACCGGCTCGAGGTCCCGCCCGAGCACGAACAGCGCCAGCATGTTCATCAACAGGTGGATCGGGCCGTAGTGCAGGAAGCCCGAGGTGATCAACCGCCACCACTCGCCGTACGCGGTGATCGGCGGCCACAGTCCCCACTGCCGGAACAGCTCGCTGGCCTCGTTGTGCGCGATGTCCTTGGCCTCGTAGGCCGTGTAGGCGAACACCGCCACGTTCAGCGCGATCAGGATCGGCACGACCAGCAGCCGCCGGGCGGTCTGCCCGGCCTGCGCGCCGGCCACGGTCACCGGCTGCCGGGTGGTGCGCGCACCCTCGTTCACGCAGTCGACGCACTGGTAGCCGACCGACGCCTCACGCAGGCACTCCGGGCACGCCGGACGCTCGCAGCGCACACAGCGCAGCCCGGTCGGCCGGTCTGGATGCCGCACGCATCCGGGGAGCTGCTGTTCCTGCGGACGCGGCGGCGGCTCCGGTGGGGTTGTCACAGCCTTGCCGTCAGCCGTGGTCGATGGTCACGCGCTCGATCACGATGTCCTCGACCGGGCGGTCGTCCGGCGGCTTGGTGGCCACCCGCGCGATCGCGTCGACGACGTTGCGCGACTCCTGGTCGGCCACCTCGCCGAAGATCGTGTGCTTGAAGTTGAGGTGCTTGGTCGGCACGACCGTGACGAAGAACTGCGAGCCGTTGGTGCCCGGCCCGGCGTTCGCCATGGCCAGCAGGTACGGCCGGTTGAACTGCAGCTCCGGGTGGAACTCGTCGGCGAACTGGTAGCCGGGGCCGCCGCGACCGGTGCCCTGCGGGTCGCCACCCTGGATCATGAAGCCGTCGATCACCCGGTGGAACAGCGATCCGTCGTAGAAGGGGCCGCTGCTCTGACCCTTGGCGTTCGGCTTCGCGTACTCCTTGGTGCCCTCGGCCAGGCCCACGAAGTTGGCCACGGTCTTCGGCGCGTGATTCGGGAACAGGTTCAGGCGAATGTCACCCTGCGAGGTGTGCAAGGTCGCCGTGAGCCCCGCGTCGTTGCTGGATTCGTTGGTGTCTGCCACCCGGTCATCGTGCCATCCACGGCGAGATCCGTCTGGAAGGGGCAGGATGGGAATGGTCAGGTGCACGAGCCTTTGGAGCGACTATGGACGAGGTGAAGGCGATGGCCAAGGCCGGAGAGACCGTCGGCAGAGCCGTCGGCACCGGCCTGCTGGTGGTACGTCGGAGTGCGGTTCGCGCAGGTCAGCTGGGTGCCGCCGCGGCGAAGCGGGCTGGCGGAGCAGCGGAGCGCAAGCTCACCGAGCACGGCGCGAACCCGCAGCAGATGGCCTCCGCGCTGACCGAGGGTGCCGAGGTCGCACGTGAGGAAGTCGCCAGGACGACCCGCCGCACACGCCGGAAACTGGCCAGAAAGGCGAAGGCGGCACGCAGAGATCTGGCAAAGTCGGCTGCGAAAGCCAAGCAAGAGGCGGAGAAGAGCAAACCTGTGAAGGAAACCAAGAAAGCTGCCAAGAAGGCCAAGCTGGAAGCCAAGCGCGCGGCGGTCACCGCGACGCACGAGCTCAAGCGTGAGGCACTGCGGAAGCGGGACGACGTGAAGCGTGCGGCGTCCGAGGCTCGCGAAGAGGCCGCGAAGCAGTCCAGGCGGGCCGCCAAGAAGGCGCGCAAGAAGGCCGACAAGCTGGCCGCGAAGTCCGGTGGCACCGAGAAGCCCAAGCGCAAGCGCCGCAAGCTTCCGTTGCTGCTGGCCGTCGTCGCGGCCGGTGTGGCCTACGTGGTGAAGTCGAAGTCGTCGTCCGCGCCGGCGCAGTCCGCGTCGCCCCAGACGCCGCCACGGCCCACCCCGGCGCCGGCACCGAAACCGGCCGCCAAGCCGGCGGCGGCGCCGAAGCCCACCGCGGCGAAGGAGTCGAAGCCGAGCCCGGCTCCGCACGCCACCACACCCAAGGAAGCGGGCGCCAAGCACGCGGCGGACAAGCCGGCCAGCAACGGCCAGCAGGTGTCCGACCAGGCGTCCTCGGAGAAGAAGTAGCGAGCTACAAGCGCAGGGTCGACACGATCTGCTCGACGATTCGCCGAGCCTTGATCGTCTGACCCTGGTTGGTACTCACGACGACGGCGGTGCCGCCCTTCGCCACGGCGTAGACGGCACCGCCGTTCGTCGTCTGCGAACCGCCCTTCCACCCGGCCGGCGTCTCCTCCGGGTTCGAGGTGGCGATCGGTGCCGCCTGGTCCACGACCGCCTTGGCCACCGGCGGCTCCCCCACGAACACCCGCACGGACAGCTGCGTCGTGCCGTCGCCGCGCAGGAAGAAGCACGCGGGGTGCGGCTTGTCCGCGGACAGGCGCACCCTGCTCACCCGCTGCGCGTTGGCCTGCTCGACGACGGCGGTGGCCAGGTACGGACAGCGCCCGTCGGTCACCGGCTGCGGCAGCGGCGGGGCGGCGACCGGCGGCGGCGGTGCGGGCGCGGTGGACGGCGGCTGAGCCGATGACTGGGTCGATGTCTGGGCCGGTGGCTGTTGCTCGCCGGAGCACGCGGCGAGCACGGCGAGAACGGGTACGGCGAGCGCGGCGAGTCGTCTCATGGCGCGCACAAGTCAACCAGATGCTTACCGACGAAGTGCGGTGTCGCCCGCGTCACAACGTGAACCACGATTACTCCCGGCGCGTAAGGGTTAGCACGCCGTCAACGTAGGACGGCGCTGACGCCACTCCCACCCGTCACCGCTGACCCCTGCTACGGACGGAGTACATCTATGCAGTTACTGGACCGAGGCCGCGACCACGTGCTCGCGGTGTTCCGCGTGGTGATCGGCCTCCTGTTCGCCTGCCACGGAGCGTCCAAGCTCTTCGGCATCCTCGGACGGAAGTCACCGACGGCTCCCGAATTCGGCTCCTGGCCGGACTGGTGGGCCGCGGCGATCGAGTTCGGCGGCGGCACCCTCGTGCTGCTCGGGCTCGGCACCAGGGTCGCCGCGCTGATCTGTTCCGGCGCGATGGCCTACGCCTACTTCGTCGTACACCAGCCGGTCGCGTTGTGGCCGCTGGAGAACAAGGGCGAACTGGCCGCGGTGTACTGCTGGGTCTTCCTGCTGATCGTGTTCTTCGGACCGGGCAAGTGGGCACTCGACTCGCTGCTGTCCAAGTCACGCTCGGGCGACTCGACGGAACCGAGTATGGCCAGGTGACACCCGTGCGGGGCGGCCCCCTGGTCCGCCCCGCACGTCGTCCCCCTCACTTGATGAAGCCCACGTCCGGGTACGCCGGCGACTCGCCGTTGAGCAACCCCGAGTCCTTGTGCCGCAACCACTTGTCGAAGAAGGCGACCGTGTAGTCGCGGGTGGCCGCGAACGCGCGGGCCGGATCGACCGTGCCGATCTCCTTGCTGATGTCGCCGATGTCGACCTGCCTGTCAATCTGCGGCAGCAGTACGGCCGACTCGGTGAAGGTCATGTGCTCGGCGCCGCGCAGGTGCAGATCCCGCTTCCAGGTGCGGGAGTTGTTCCACAGCTCGCCCCACGAGTAGCGCGCGTGGTGCCCGCCCTCGGTCCTGCCGAACAGCAGGTACGGCCGGCGCAGCCCGTTCGCCGCGACGGGTGACAGCTCGATGCCCGGCACGTCGCGCGGCGCGATGCCCACGGTGCCGTCCAGGTTGACCCCGACGCCGATCCTCGGGTCGTCGTACATCGTCTGCAGGCCGGTGAACCCGCCGGCGGAGTGTCCGACCATCCCGACCCGGTGTGTGTCGGCGGTGGCCAGCGCGCCGGATTCCTTGCGCCGTAACCAGTCCAGCACGAACCGGGTGTCGGCGACGCGCGTGTTCAGAATCGTGCGCAGCAGTTCGGGCGTGGGCTGCTGGTCGAACAGCACGCTGCGGGCGACCCGGCCGCCGGGGAACTCGACGGCGGCGGCCTCGTAGGTGTGGTCGATGGTCACCACGACGTAGCCGCGGCTGGCCAACTCCTGCACCAGCGTGGTGTTCCAGGTGCGCGGATCACCGAGGCCCGCGGAGTACAACAGCACCGGACGGTGGCCGCGCCGGTCCGGCGGCGCGTCGAGGTGCCCGCTGGTGCGGGTGGCCGCCCAGTCCACCAGTCCCCTGGGTACGCCCCGGTTCGGAGCGAGCAGCTCGTCGAAAACGTTGGCAGCGCCCGGTTCCATGTGGCGTGCGGTCGGCCGGCCTGCGGTGTCCCGCGCCGGGTACCAGACGCTGACCATCAGCTCCCGGTACGGCACCTCGGGGCGCAGCGGGTCGCGGCGTGAACGGTCCACCAGGTGCACCGAGGTGGTGCCGACCTGGTGCGGGCCGGTGGGCGGAGGCAGGCTCAGCTCGGGTGCGCCCCGCTCGGGTGCCGCCGAGGCGGTGCTCACCCCCACGGTGACGCTCGCCGCGGTCACCACGCCCAGTGCGGCGAGCGCCAACTTCGTTGTACGCAAGACTTCCCCTTTGTCCACTGTGGACTGATCGGCCCGGACACAGTCGACGCTAGGGCAGTCGCGCACTCGCCGGAATCGGGTGACTCACCCATTCCCGCTCAGGGTCACCCCGATGGCGGACCGTCGAAGATTCTCCTTGACAGCCTGTAACCGGTGAGCGATTGTCGGGGATCTACGAGCTGTGGGCGTGGGTCTGACCGACTGAGCCCGACGGGTGCCCCACCGAGGGGTCGGGGCACCCGTCCTTTCGGGGCACCCGCACGAAAGCCAGGCCGGCCAGCGCGATCGCCAGCGCGGTGGCGAACGCCGCGATGATCTGGTGCTTCACGTTCTCGATTCCCTCGGCCAGCCCGCCGACCAGGAACTGCGCCACCGCGACACCGAGCAGCATCAGCAGCACCACGCCGATCTCCCGACGATGCCCTCGCCACGCGCGCACCGCCACCCAGCCGATCGCCAGCCACAGCGGCGCCAGCAGGTAGATCCCCAGCGGTGACACCAGGTTCAGCACGCCGGACACCACCGGCACCCGGAATTCCTTGGCACGCGGGGCGAAGCCGGTGTTCGCGCTGAAGTTGCCCTGCCGCTCCTGGCGCATGGTGAGCAGGTCCGACGCCGCGCGGTTGAGGATCTGGCCGGTGCGTTGCGGGTGCGTCGCGTAGTACTCGGCCAGGTTGCGCCCGCTGAACAGATGCCGGTACTTCGGCCACTCCGGATCCTGTGTGGCGTTCACCGGGCCCCAGTACAGCGTGCCCTGGTACTTCGCATACGACGCCGGAAGCCCAAGCGCGGCAAGGTCTTCCGCGCTGTCGTGCTGACCGTCCACAATGGAGTGGAACACCGCGTGGTAGGCGTTGATCACCCGCGTGTCGGCGCCCGGCGCCTCGCTGGAGTAGGACAGCTGCAGGAACCCGGTCACGCCGCTGACGATCACCGCCACCACCGCGGGGAGCGCCCAGCGCCGCACGCCGGTCACCCCGTTCGGCCGGGTGAACACGAGCGCGAGCACCAGCAGCGGCAGGATCAGCACCGCCTGCGCCTTCGCGTTCGCCGCGACGATCCCGCCGAATACGGTGACCACGGCACCCGCGTACCGCCAGCGGCCCTCCCGTCCCATCAGCAGCAGGCCGCCGACGGTGAGCGTGATGCCGAGGAACGCCGCGCCCTCGGTGGCCACCGACGCGAAGAACGGGAAGAACGCCGAGTCCGCGACCACCAGCAGGAGCACGGCCGCCGCCACGATCCGCCAGCGAGTCGACAGCCGAAGGCCCAGCACGATCGCGGTGACCGCGGCCGCCGCGACCGCGCTCTCCACACAGCCGACCAGCACCAGGTTCAGCGCCGCGTCCGACCCGATCAGATCGCCGAGCCACTGCCCGAGCTTGGCGAACCACACCTGGCTGGCCACATAGTCCACGCCCGAGCAGTCAGGCCCGGACTGGTACAGGAAGCGCACGAAGTCGTCGGTGGACGGTCCGCCCAACTCGTTCGCGCCGACCTGGCACAGCAGCCGCCAGCCGTCGCCGTTGTCGGAGTAGCCGACCGGACGCGGCACCAGGAACCGCAGCAGGAGCAGCACCAGCGAGCCGGCGAACACGCCGCCACCCAAGATCAGCTCACGCCGTCGGGACGGCTCCACTCCGGTCAGCACGGGACAACGATTCCATCCCCGGGTGATCAGCCGCGCAGCGACCGCCAGAACTCGTCGTGGTGCTGGCGGGTGAAGCTGAACGGCCGGACTCCGCCGGGCCCGATGTCGAGCCGCTGGGCCACCCCGGGCAGCCACGGCGGCGAACCCGGCCCGTTCGGGTCACCGGTCCGCGCGAACGCCGTCCAGTAGCGGACCATCTGCTCTGCGAGCCGGCGCTGCTCCGGGGTGCGCGGGCCGGGGTATTCCTTGGCGTGGAACAGGTACCGCAACGCCGACGCGTTCAACGAAGCCTGCCGCAGGTACGGCACATACGTATCGCGTCACGCTCTCCTCTAGTCGGCCAGTCGGAAGGCCAGCTCGGTCTCCCACTTCGCGGTGTCCGGCTCGACTAGCGGGTCGGTCCGGTAGAACTCCAGCCGGCACCCCCAGCGCTCACCGTCGGCCGAATCGCTCCGGTCGAACACCAGCCCGCGCTCGTCCGCCCAGGCCAGCAGCGCGGCGTTCGCACCGAACAGCTCGCTCGGCGGCCCGATGTGCGTGGCCGTCAGGAATTGCCCGGCGGGCAACATATCGGCGATCACCGACGAGTCCGGCTCGACCGCGGCCGGCACCGGCACGCCGGCCTCCACGTCCAGTTCCCGCTCCATGTGAATGCGCCGGTACCGGAAGAACGGCGGGCCGGCGGCCTCGATCCCGCGCTCGTGCAGCCAGCCGTACACGGCCTGCAGCCGGTCGCCCAGCGTGTGGATCGTGTGCATGGTGACCGGCCCGCCGATCGCCACATACGGCTGCTCCTCGCGGTGGACCACCTGGGGCCCGACCGGCTTTCGCGTTGACGTCATGCGGGGTAGACACCTCGGCGCGCCGAAAATCATCGCGCGGCTACGCTGCGATCCGGGCGGGCGGGAAAATTCCCCACGATTCGAGGCGAGGACATGTCACGACCGACCATGCGCGCACTCGGTGCCGCACTCGCCACCGGGCTCGTGGTGCTCGCCGGATGCGCGAGCACCGTGTCCGGCCAGGGCAGTCCGGCCGACGGCGGGGCACCGCGGCCGGGCGGTCCTTCCGGCGAGGCGCCGAAGCCTGGCGAGAACAAGCCCGCGTACATGAAGGAGGCCGAGCAGGTGGCGGCCGCGCTGCCGGCCACGCGCGGCTGGGACGTGTGCGCCATGCACGACCTGCCCGCCCTGCAACGCGCCAGCCAGGGCACCGCGGCCTGGATCGCGCCGCTCAGCTCGGTCAGCTCGTGCGACGTCTCCCTCCGCGACGGCGCGGGCAAGGAGACGATCACCGCCAAGCTCGAGGTGAAGGTGGAGCTGACCGGCGACTGGGAGACCGGCAAGATCAACGGCGTTCCGGTGTTCCGCGCGAAGCCGGTGCCGGGCGCGCCGGCGTTCGGCGTCTCCTGCCCGCACGCGTTCCCGGTCAAGGCGCCGCTGGTGGTCAAGCTGGACATCACCTCGGTGAGCAACCCGCCCCGGGACGCGATGTGCACGATGACCGAGAAGTACTTCACCGACCTGCTCCCGACGCTGCAAAACCCGCCGGCCGCCGGGTCGAGCCAGCCGCGAATCTCCTTGTACGGCAAGGATCCCTGTGCCGCGCTGGCCCCGATCGCCGCCGTCGCGCCGGTCAGTCGCAAGGGCGAGCCGAGGTTCCTGGTGCCGACCGCGGCCTACGCGTGCGAGTGGCGCACCAAGAGCGAGCCCGGCTACGTCTCGATCGAGTTCAGCAGCCTCATGGACGAGGGCGGGCAACGGGTGCGGTTCGGCAACCTCACCGGATTCCGCAAGCCGGGCGGCATGGACTGCGAGTACCGCGTCCCGGTGGACCCGCCGATCAACTTCAAGCCGGGCCAGTCGCCCATCGAGCTCGGGATCACGATCAAGATGGAGAAGTGCGACGACGCGGCCGCCGGCCAGGCGGTGGCCTCGGTGGTGTCACAGTCACCGGCACCGTCGACCGGACAGGCCAAGCCGGTGCGGCTCGGCGCCCTGTAAACGGTTCGCGGCGGGCCCGCTCCTCGGGTGATACTCGGCGCCATGCGGTTCACCGACTTCGACACCCGCGGCTACCCGACCGTCGACGTGCGCACCGGGTACGCCGGCTGGGTCGGCACGTACGAGGACACGGTCCAGGACGCGATGGACATCGCGCTGCTCGACCGGCTGAGCGAGCCGTCGTGGTCCACCGTGGACAGAGCGGTCGACCTCGGCTGCGGCACCGGGCGCACCGGGAAGTGGTTGCGGGACAACGGGGTTCGGGCGATCGACGGGGTCGACCTGACGCCGGAGATGCTCGCCGTGGCGGCCGGTCGCGGAGCGCACGACAAGCTCGTCGAGGCGGACGTGACCGACACCGGCCTGCCCGCCGGCGGCTACGACCTGCTGATCGCCTCGCTGGTCGACGAGCACCTCGACGACCTGCGGCCGCTGTACGCCGAGGCGGCCCGGCTGGCCGCGCCCGGCGCGGTGTTCGTGCTCGTGGCGTTCCACCCGCAGTTCATGATGGTGAGCGGCATGCCGACGCACTACACCGACGAGGGCGGCGAGCACGTCGCGATCAGCACGAACGTGCACCTGGTCAGCGACCACGTGACGGCCGGGCTGGCCGCCGGGTGGCGGCTCGCCGAGATGCGCGAGCGGCTGATCGACGAGGAGTGGGTCGCACTCAAGCCGAAGTGGCGCCGCTACGCCGGCCAGCCGGTCTCGGCCGCCTACGTGTGGCGCCGCGTTTAGGCCGATTCCCTGGTGCGCGCGTTGCCGATCGCGACGGCGGCGACGCCGAGCACGATCAACGCGGCGGACGCGGCGACCTCGTAGCCGTCCAGCACGGTCAACAGGCGCACCAGGAACGAGCCGTCCAGCCAGCCGAACCACTCGTGCACCAGGCCGGCGCCGCCCTGGATCACCATGATCGAACCGAGAATCTCCAGCACTACCCACATGTTCGGTGACGCTAGGGCTGGACGGCCTCAGCACTCGTCCGCCTTCGGTTGGCCCGCGCGATCATCCTCAGGTCTGATCAACCAGCAGGAGCGACCGACTCGATGCTGCCGATGGTGAAGTCACGCTGGCCGTTGCGCAGGTGGCACCACGAGTCCAGCCACCGACCGTAGATCGACTGTGGCTGGATCGTCCGAATCGAGCGGCTGCCGTTCTTGTCCCGGTAGCTGATGCGAACGTGCGTCTTGTGGTCCACGGCCTCGGCCAGCATGGTCACCTCCGCCTCGTCGAGGTGGTGATTCAACTGGGTGAGCAGCATGAAGGTCTCGGTCTGCTCAGCGGCCGCCGCACCATCCGGGTCGGCCATCAACATCCGTGCCAGCTCCGGCGCGTCCAACCGCGACGGCGCCGCGAACACCACCTGCTGCGCGTCCGGCGCCTGATGCTCGTCGCTTCCCTCGACGATCTTCTCGCCGGAGTCGTCCTCGGCCACGGGCGACAGGCCGGCGTCACGCAGCCGCGACAGGACGGTGTCCAGATCGAAGGGGCCGCACAGCACGGTCGGCGCGATCGCGCTCAGTCGCAACGACCGCAACGACCGGTCGGCAAGGATCTCCTTGATCAGCGTCGCGTCGGCACGAAGACAACTGCGCGCGCCGCGCACCCGCACCTGCCCGTGCCGCCTCGCCACATCGTTGACCAGGTAATCCAGCGGCTGCGGCACCTGGCTCGCCGAGATCTCGGCCAACTCGGCGAGCAACTGGTCGGCCTCCCATCCGGCATCGAGCGCCGCCCGGACGCTTGCCGGTCCGAATCGCCAGACCTCGGCGCTGCCACGGCCCTCGTTCACGGCCGCCACGGCGAGCAGGCGCGCCACCCGCGCACTCGTGCGGCCGGACACCACCGCGGTGAGATCGGACTGCAAGAGCACCCGGCACGGGGTGTCCGGCAGCAGCGGCGCGCACAGCTCGGTCAGTTCGCCGGCATCGGCGGCCAGCACGTGCTCACCGAGTTCGGTCAGCCGGTCGGCCGTCATGATCCCGAGCAACTCGGCTTCCCGGACACAGGCGGCGACCGTCTTCGCGCGCCCGTCGGCGTCGTAGTCGTGGAACGGGCAGAACCAGTCGATCTCAGCCGCCGCGGCGGACACCGTGGCGCCGGCGCTCGCCGTCAGCAGCGCGCGACGCACGATCCCGGCCGCCGACCCGATCGGCAGGGGCGGCGGAATCTCCTTGCCGTCCTCGATTTCCCGATTCGTCGGCGCGTGCTCCATGGCCAACCACGCGCGGGCGATCGTGGTCCACTGCCGGGCGGGCTCGGCCGCACGCCAGTCGGCGTAGGCCGGCGTCGGCGCGTACCCGGCTTCGGTCTCGCCGAGGAGCTCGGCGGCGGACGCGAGGTCGATCCACAGTGTCACCGCGTCCACGGAAACGGACAGCCTCTTCGCGAGCCGAACTCGTTCACGCTGGCCGACCCCGCCGCGCTTCAACCTGGCGATCGACGCGCGGGCGGCCTCGTCGAGCACCGTGGTCACCATCCGCAACGCCTCCTGAGCCGCCGCCTGAGCCGCGCCACGCACGGCATCGGCGTCCAGCCGTGGGGCCGGCAGCCGAGGTGGCCCGGTCAACGGGCGGTCGAGACCGGCCAGCCACACGGCCATCGCGGTCTCGGCCGGCATCTCGGGCTGGTGGTTCACCTTGATCACCAAGCCGATCGACAGGAGCCGGTCGATCGCCGGATCAGTGCGGTAGCCACCGAACATCCTTCCCGGGATGCCCTGCCCGCGCAGCGTGTCGAGCAGCCGGCGCTCCGGCCCGGCGAGGCCGGTCACGATTCTGGCCAGCGCCTTGGTGTCCGACATCGCCGTCGACAGCGCACTGATCACCTCGGGTTTGCGCAGGCGGGCCGTGTCGACGCCGAGTGCTTCCGCCGTCGCCCGCAGATCGTCCGCGTAGACGGGTCGGGCGAGGACGGCGACCGGGCGCCCGATGCCCAGCTCCGCTCTCCAGTGGTCGTGCAGCCGTTCCGGCAGCCGCACCCGCGCATCGTCGAGCCAGGCCAGGCCGATCGCACGGAGGCGGTCCACGCACTCGCACACGATCTGCTCGTCGGCATCGAGGAGGTCGGCGATCGCGGGCACCGTCGCCGCGTCGCCGAGCACCGCCACCGCCTGACCGGCGATCACCATGTCGCGATTCGCCGTGACCAGCGCGGTACCGAGCGACTCCGGCCCGCTCAGCCGCTGGGCGAGCTGTGGGAACCCGCGAGGAACCGGCTCGGTGCGCGCGTCGGGCCGTGCGTTCAGGACTCCGATCAGCTCCGCCTCGTCGAGACGTGCCAGGTATCCGGCGAACGATGTCGCGCTCATCCGGCCATCATCTCGCGCCGGTCAGCTCACTTCGCTTGGGGCAGCTTCTTCGAGCCGCGCTTGGCCGCCGGCGCGGACGGCGGCGGGACGACCGGTCCGATGTCGCCGTCCGGTGCCTCGTCCAGGTCGACGATCACCGGTGCGTGATCGCTCGGACCGGTGCCCTTGCGCGCGTGCCGGTCCACCCAGGTGGCCGCCACCCGGTCGGCCACCGGCGGGGTGGCGAGCATCAGGTCGATGCGCATGCCGAGATCCTGGTGGAACATGCCGGCGCGGTAGTCCCAGTAGGTGAACACGCGCTGGTCCGGCCAGCGCTCGCGCATCACGTCGCGCAGGCCGAGCGCCCGCAGGTTCGCCAGCGCCTCGCGTTCCGGCGGCGTGACGTGGGTCTGGCCGATGTAGGCCTCCGGGTCGAACACGTCCGCGTCGGTCGGCGCGATGTTCATGTCACCGCACACGATCGCGTCCTTCGGGCCGGCGCCGACCACGTCGCGCAGCGCGGCCAGCCACTCCAGCTTGTAGCGGTAGTGATCGGAGTCCGGCTCGCGGCCGTTGGGCACGTACACCGAGGTCACGCGCACGCCGCCGCAGGTCGCCGCGATGGCGCGGGCCTCCTGGTGCGGGAAACCCGGTCCGTTCGCGACGCCGGCGACCACGTCGTCCAGGCCGACCTTGGACAGGATCGCCACGCCGTTCCACCGGCCCTCGCCGTGCACGGCCAGCTCGTAACCACGACCGGCCAGCTCGTCGCCGAGCAGCTCGGTCAGCGCGTCGTCGGCGAGCTTGGTCTCCTGCAGGCACACCACGTCCGGCTTGCGCTGCTCCAGCCACGGCAACAGCCTCGGCACGCGCTGCTTCACGGAGTTCACGTTCCAGGTCACGATGCGCACGCCGTCCACGTTAGCCGTCCGCACCGACACCGATCACGACTGTCGCCCCCACGTCCTCGTCGGACACCACCCGCGCGCCGAATCCGTGCCGGGCAAGGCTTTCCACGGCGGCCGGCACCTGGTGCACGCTCGTCTCGAACAGCACGTGCCCGCCGTCGGCCAGCCAGTCGGTCGCACCGGCGATCACCCGCCGGGCGACGTCCAGGCCGTCGGTGCCGCCGTCCAGCGCGGCCTTCGGCTCGTGATCGCGCGCCTCCGGCGGCATCATCGCGATCTCCTCGGTCGGCACGTACGGCACGTTCGCCACCACCACGTCCACCCGGCCGCGCAGGTGCTCGGGCAGCGGCTCGAACAGGTCGCCGACGTGCGCGTGGCCCAGTCCGGCGAGGTTGCGCTCAGCGCAGCCGACCGCGACCGGATCGATGTCCGCGGCGTGCAGCTCGACGTCCACGCTCGCCGCCACGGCCGCACCCACCGCGCCGCAGCCGCAGCACATGTCGACCACCACGCCGCCCGGTTCGGCCAGCTCGATCGCCTGTCGCGCAAGGGTTTCCGTGCGCCGGCGGGGCACGAACACACCCGGCGCGACGATCATCCGCCGGCCGAGGAACTCCACCCAGCCGAGCAAGTGCTCCAGCGGCTCGCCGGCGATCCGCCTGGTGATCAGCTCCTCCAGACGCGCCGGCGTCGCGGCGTCGGCGATCAGCAGCCGCGCCTCGTCCTCGGCGAACACACAGCCGGCCGCGCGCAGCCGGGTCACCACATCGTGCACGCCGAACAGTGTCGCCTGTCGGTGGCAGACTCGGCCCATGAGCCAGGACGAGCGCAAGGACGGCTGGGTGATGCGGGCGTTCGGCACGCCCCCGGCGTTCGAGGAGTGGATGGCCGCGAACCACGCCGGCGAGCCGGGGATCTGGGTGAAGCTGGCCAAGAAGAACACCGGAGTCAGCACGATCGACTACGACCAGGCCCTCGAGGTCGCGCTGTGCTTCGGGTGGATCGACTCGAAGGGCCAGCGGATCGACGACACCTACTTCGGCGTGCGCTTCCAGCCGCGCAAGCCGAAGTCGAACTGGTCGGCCCGCAACGTGGGGATCGTCGAGCGGCTGCTCGCCGACGGCCGGATGCGTGAACCGGGGTTGGCCCAGGTCGAGGCGGCGAAAACAGCGGGTCGCTGGCCGTCCTGATTTCTCGGTGGCAATCTTGCCCGCCGTACGGCATACTCGAACACACGTTCGATCAGGGAGGGATCGTGTGTTGGCAGTGTGACCATCCGGACGCCACGAAGGCCGAGTACCTGGAGCACATGCGCGGGCTGATCAGCCGCTACGGCTGGGCCGTGACGGCGATCGAGCCCGACTCGCTGCGCCCGGCGTGGGCCTACACCGTCGGCCTGACCGCGCACGGGCGTGCCGAGCTGGTGATCAGCGGCCTGCCTCAGGATCGCGCCGGCACGCTGTTGAACGATGTCGCCGAACACGTGTTACACGCCGAGGAACCCGTTGCCGGGGAACGGATTTCGCTCCGTGACGGGCCGCTGATCGAGGTCGTCAGGCTGGCGGTGCCGAGCGCGCACCTGCGCGTCGTGGCGGATCTGTACGGGGAGAAGTTCCGCGCGCTGCAGCTCGTGCACGCCGACGCCCAAGGGCAGTGGCCGTGGGAAAGGGGGTTCCTGGGCGATCAACGAGTGCTCGGTCCACGCGCGGCGTGACCGGTGATCATCAGCGACATGTCAGCGCGTTGTCGGTGGTGTGCGGCACAATCGCGCACGTGAGCGAGACGACCGCACCTGACACCGGCACGGCCCTGGACGACGCCGATCTGGCACGGGCACGCGACGGTGACGACGCCGCGTTCACGCGACTGGTGGAGCCGCTGCGCCGAGAGCTGCACGCGCACTGCTACCGCATGCTCGGGTCCACGCACGACGCCGACGACGCGTTGCAGGACGCGCTGTTGCGGGCGTGGCGCGGTCTCGCGCGCTTCGAGGGCCGCAGCTCGTTGCGCTCCTGGCTGTACACCGTCGCCACCCGCACCTGCCTGGACTCGGTCGAGCGCCGGGGGCGGCGGGCGCTGCCGGTCGACCTCAGCCCGGCCAGCGAGCGCACGGTGATGAGCGACGCCCCGCTGACCGAGGTCGCCTGGCTCGGCCCGTACCCGGATGCCGGCCTGGCCGCCGGTCCCGCCGCGCCCGAGGCGCGCTACGAGCAGCGGGAAGCCGTGGAGTTGGCGTTCGTCGCCGCGCTGCAGCACCTGCCCGGCAATCAGCGGGCCGTGCTGTTGTTGTTCGAGGTGCTCGGATTCTCGGCCGCGGAGATCGCCGAGACGATGAAGACGTCCACCACGTCGGTGAACTCGGCGCTGGCGCGCGCCCGCAAGGTGCTGGCCAAGCGAGTGCCGCCGGGTACCCAGCAGCAGTCACTGCGCAAGATCGAGGACGAGCGGCTGAAGGAGATCGTCGGCGAGTTCACCTCGGCGATGGAGCGCGGCGACGCGGACGCGCTGGTCGCGCTGCTCACCGAGGACGTCACCTGGTCGATGCCGCCGCTGCCACACTGGTACACCGGCCTCGACGCGGTGACCGACTTCCTCGTGAAGGTGCCACTGGGCAGTTGCGGAAGCTGGCGGCACATCACGACCAGCGCGAACGGCCAGCCGGCCGTCGCCGGTTACCTGCGCGCCGAGGACGACGGCGAGCACGTCGGCTGGGCCATCGACGTACTGACCCTGCGCGACGGGCGGATCAGCGAGGTCACCTCGTTCATCGGCCGCGAGCACTTCGTCGCGTTCGGCCTGCCCACCTCGCTGCCCTGATCGACGCGCCTCATGCCCTGGTACACCCTCACCGGCACCCCAGGTGCGGGCAAGACAGCGGTACTGCGCCTGCTCGAGGTGCGCGGCCACGCCGATGCCGTCTACGAACCGACCGTCTTCTTCATCCGCAACCAGGGCTTCATCGCGCCGACCGCCGCCCGGCGCATCAGCCTTGAGGAGTCGCTCGCCTTCGAGCAGGTGCACGAGCTGACCTACCGAGAACTCGGATTCACTCTCCTCGACGTCCCCGCCGGCTCACTCGACGAACGCGTGGACCTGATCGAGTCGTTCACAGTCGCCGGACGCGGAGCACGCCGGTCAGCATCGGGAGGGTGAACTCGCCGAGGGCGGTCTCCGGTGTGCTCGCGAGGAAAGCGCGGATCCGGCCGAGCGTGGTCTCGTGCTATCTCGGGCGCCGCGACGTCCATGTCGAACGCAGCCGATCCGCATGTTCACAAACCGTCCGGGCGCCCCAGCGCCCGGACATTCGGGGGTCTGGGGTCGTCCCCCAGAAATAGTGACGAGCGACGCGATCCGCGCTCTCCGCGGACACACGTCCGCCGAGCGAGTGGAGCTAAGGGGACTTGAACCCCTAACCCCTGCCTTGCAAAGGCAGTGCTCTGCCAGTTGAGCTATAGCCCCGTTCGGGTGCGACTGTGCCGCACCCACGAGCGCGTCAGGCCTTCTTGGCCGCGGCGCTCCCGTTGTTACCGGCCGGCGCGGTTGCCTCACGCCACAGCTCGGATTCGGCCTTCGCCGCCTTGCTGCGCTTGAGGAACACGAGAACGCCACCGGCGATCGCCCCGAGCACGAGGAGCTTCTTCACGTTCACCCTCCTAATGAGCCTGTTGCACACCAGTCCGAACCGGCCCGGCGGCAGACCCCAAGTCTGCCACAGCGGCTACCTGCCGGTTCGCCGCCGTCTCGAATTCCGGATGCGGAGCGCCCGAGCGATGTGCTGCAGTGAGCCATGCGGCTGAGCGACGAGATCGCGTCACACTACGCACAGGGCGTCGAGCGGGACCGCCTGACGACGTGGGGCCGGCTCGAGGCACTGCGCACCCGTGAGCTGCTGGCGCGATTCCTGCCGCCCGCCCCGGCCGTCGTGCTGGACGTCGGTGGCGCCGAGGGTGCCTACGCCCTCCCGCTCGCCCAGGCCGGCTACGCGGTTCACCTACTCGATCCCGTGCCCGCCCACGTCGAGGCGGCGCGGGCAGCTTCGGCTCGGCAGGCCACCGCTCCACTGGCCGGCGCCGAGGTCGGCGACGCGCGAGAACTTCCCTTCGGTGACGGCACGGCCGACGCCGTCCTACTGCTCGGCCCGCTGTATCACCTGATCGAGGCCGACGACCGGACACGAGCACTGGCCGAGGCACACCGGGTGCTCCGCCCGGGCGGCCAACTACTCGCCGCCGCGATCTCCCGATTCGCGTCCACCCTCGACGGTCTGCGCTCCGGGATGATCACCGACCCGACATTCGAAGCGATCGTCGAGAACGACCTCCACACCGGGACCCACCACAACCCCGACGTCGAGGGCCGACCCGAGTGGTTCACCCTGGCCTACTTCCACCACCCGGACGAACTCCTCACCGAAGTGCGGCACAGCGGTTTCCCCGACGCCGAGGTCCTCGCCGTCGAGGGCCCGTGCGGCCAGGCAACCATGACCATCGACCTCGACAACCCCACAGCCCGGGACACCGCACTGCGCGCGATCGCCCGCGTCGAACGAGAACCCAGCCTCCTCGGCGCCAGCCCCCACCTCATGGCCGTGGCGACGAAGCTGTGAACCAAGAAGCCCGCTGACCATGCAGGTCAGCGGGTTTGCGGTGTGGGCCTACCAGGACTTGAACCTGGGCCGTTCGTTGTCAGAAAAACGGTACGTGTCCCGCGTGGCTCGCCAGCGATCCGGCAGTTCGACGTGACCTTGGCAAGGACGCCTCCATGCCACGTCTCGTGAATCGCAGTGCTGCACAGGGGCCTGGGTACAACTTGGCTTCTCCGCGCGGGCCCCGCGCGGGCGGTCCTATACAGGATGGCGACTCACATCATCGTGGCCAGTTTTGTTCTTTTTTCTTGATTTAATTTCTTATTTACCGACCTACCAACTTCCGTGTTACGGTTAGCGGTAGATGATCCCCTCCGGTAGAAGGTGGAGGGCCCCTTCTAGGAGGTAACGTGAGCATCAACGTCGATCCGCTACGGCTGTCCAAGCCGCAGGACTCCAGCACCTACCTGGCGATCAAGACCATCCAAGGAGGGCGCGCGGTTTACGCCACGCGTGTGCCACTCCTCGACTTGCCCACGATCCTGCCGGTCCCGGACCCGAACAACGTTGACAAGGACAACCGCAAGGTTGACCGCCTCCACGCCAAGCACTTCGGCGAGTACCTAGACACAAAGCAGGACTGGGTCGCTCCCGCCCTCTTGGCCCGCGACGGCGGGGGTTGCACCTACGAAAAGGTTG
This sequence comes from Herbihabitans rhizosphaerae, assembly GCF_004216555.1. Lineage (GTDB taxonomy): Bacteria > Actinomycetota > Actinomycetes > Mycobacteriales > Pseudonocardiaceae > Herbihabitans > Herbihabitans rhizosphaerae. The sequence goes on from NZ_SGWQ01000005.1 coordinate 121,667, forward strand.
ACGAACACGGCGCCGTCGGCTACCTCACGGTGCCGTGGGCTATCGGCGGCATCTCCGCCCTACGTACGATCGACGGCCAGCACCGCGTGCTTGGCGTCGCCATCGAAAAGCAGCGCATCACCGACGCAATCTCCGCCATCGACCGGGAGATGGCACGCAAGGTGAGCCCGGAAAAGGCCGCGAAGCTTCAGGCTGAACGTGAGAGGCTCGTCGGTCAGATGAACCGGTTGAAGGCCGAGTACGTCGGCCTGGACATCTACGTGGAGCCGGACCCGATCAAGGCCCAGCAGATGTTCGTCGATGTCGCGGACAATGCCAAGGGCATCAGCAGCGCCGTCCGCGCACGTTTCGACAGCTACAAGGTCGCCAATCGCACCCTGTCCGACGTCATCGATCACCCACTGCTCAAGGGCAAGGTCGACGCCGAACAGGACCGCATGACCATAAAAAACCCCAACCTGATGGGCGCCAAACACGTCGCCGACATCACCCGCTCTGTCATCGCAGGTGCTGGTGGTCGGATCAGCAAGAAGGCCGAGCAGACCCTGACCGATGGCGAGGTCATCGAACAAGTCAAGGATTACCTTGACGTCATCTCCAACGCCTTCACGGATCTCGCCGCTATCACCGAGGATGACCCGGAGGCGGAGCGCAAGCACGATGAGCCGACCCTGGCCCAGAAGTTGCGACGTACCTCTCTGCTCGGCTCGGTCGGCATGCTGCGCGTCCTAGGAGGGGTGTTCCGTGAACTTCGCGCGGGCGACAATCCTGCTGAACTCGACGACATCACCGAGTTCTTCAAGCGCCTCGACCCACACATGGAAGCCCCGGTAACCGAGACCAGTATCTGGCGCACCACCGAGGCCAATGTCGATTTCGAGCTAGACGCCGGTGCACCGATCATGCGGACCCAGAACATCGTCCACCTGGTCGGCGTGATCACCAGTTGGTACAAAAAGGCACCCGCGTCCCTATAGGACGGTTCTCCCGAAGGACGCCGGCCGCATCAGCAACGGCAAGGACGCAGAGCTGGACCGGGCACACCGAAAGTGATGAGAGTGAGTGACCAGAACCGGCTGAGTGGTTCCCGGTTTGGCTACCGGCTCCCTTGCTGACAGTCCACCTGAGACGAAGAAGCCCGCTGACCACACTGGTCAGCGGGCTCTTTACGGGGTGGGCCTACCAGGACTTGAACCTGGGACCCCTTCGTTATCAGCGAAGTGCTCTAACCGCCTGAGCTATAGGCCCCCGTTGGACCCGATGAGATTACCTCACCGGGCCGGGCTCTCGGCAACGGGGTTACTCCCGTTCCGCGAGCGTCACCTCCAGGCCGCCGGCGAGGTCGGCCGAGACGTTGTAGACGAACGCAGCCACCGTCGCCAGCGCGCTGAACAGCACGATGTTGATCGCGCCGATGATCGCCGCGACACCGAACACCCTGCCGGCGCTGATCAGTGGCTCCTTGTTCCCGCTGTCACTCTGCAGGAACTCGCTGGAGATGCCGTTGAGCTGATCCCACACGCCCATGCCGTCGAGCACGGCGTACAGCACGCCGACCGCGACCAGCCACACGAAGAACAACGCGACACCGAGCACCAGCGACAGCTTGAGCACCGACCACGGGTCGAACCGCTTGATCTGCAGGCTGGCCCGGCGCGGACCCCGGCCCGGACGGCGCAGCGCGCTTGGCGGGGCGGTGGTGCCGGCGGTGCGAATGGTCTGCGTGGAGGCGCCGATGTTGACCGACGTGCGCGCGCCACCCGCGGCACCGGCGGCCGCGGCCTGGGCGTCGGCCGCCTGGCCGAACAGCCGAGGCGCCGCCGTCCCGCTCACCACCGGGTGCTCCATGGCCGGCGGCTCCTCGGCCGGCGTGCTGGACGGCGGGGTCTCCGGTTGCGACTCCGTCTCCTCGCTCGGCCAGACCTGGTGCTCCGTTCGCACCGCGGCGTCGTCCTGGGTCACCCGCTGCCATGGCGGCGGCGTCGCGCTGCTCAGCTCGAGCTCCTCCGTGCTCTGTCCCGAGCCGTTGGTGGCCCGGGCGGCGTCCCTGATGTCGTCGTTGTCGTCCGGCTTGCTCGTGCCGGACGTGGCGATCACCGAGGTTCGCTCGGCGTCACGCTCCGCCTCGGCCTTGCCGCGCTCCGGTTTCTCCGGTGGTGTCACGAGCGATTCCCCTACATGTTCGCGTCGTCGTGCTTACCCGTTCTCCTGCTCGGGCTCGGGCTCTGCTTCCTCGCCTTCGCCGTTGGACGGCTCGTCCGCGCTGCGGGCGATCGCCACCAGCGTGGTGCCGTCACCGAGGTTCATCAACCGCACACCCTTGGTCTGCCGGCCCGCCTTGCGGACCTGCTTCGCCGCGGTGCGGATGACTCCGCCGGACGACGTGATCGCGTACACCTCGTCGTCGACGTCCACGATGAGCGCCCCCACCAGCCTGCCACGCCTTCGGTCGTACTGGATGGTCAAAACACCCTTGCCGCCGCGACCCTGGACCGAATAGTCCTCGATCGCGGTGCGCTTGGCGTACCCGCCGTCGGTGGCCACGAGCACGAACGTGCCCTCGCGGACCACGCCGAGGGTGAGCAGCTCGTCGCCCTCGTTGAACCGCATGCCGAGCACGCCGGAGGTGGCCCTGCCCATCGGCCGCAGTGCGTCGTCGGAGGCGTGGAACCGGATGGACTGGCCGCCGGCGGACACCAGCAGCAGGTCGTCCTCCGCCGAGCACAACACGGCGCCGACCAGCTCGTCGTCCTCGCGCAGGTTGATGCCGATCAGGCCACCGCTGCGCGGCGAGTCGAAGTCGTCCAGCTTGGACTTCTTGACCAGCCCCTTCTTGGTGGCCAGCACCAGGTACGGGGCGACCTGGTAGTCCTTGATCTGGATCACCTGGGCGATCTGCTCGTCCGGCTGGAACGCGAGCAGGTTGGCCACGTGCTGGCCGCGCGCGTTGCGGTTGGCCTCCGGTAGCTCGTAGGCCTTGATCCGGTAGACGCGCCCCTTGTTGGTGAAGAACAGCATCCAGTCGTGCGTGGAGCACACGAAGAAGTGCGCCACGATGTCGTCCTGCTTGAGGCCGGCACCCTGCACGCCCTTGCCGCCGCGCTTCTGCGCGCGGTACAGATCGGTTTTCGTCCGTTTGGCGTAACCCGTGCGGGTGATGGTGACCACGACGTCCTCGACCGCGATGAGGTCCTCGATGGACACGTCGCCGTCGAACGGGATGATCGTGGTGCGCCGCTGGTCGCCGTGCTTCTCGACGATCTCCAGCAACTCGTCGCGCACGATGTTCCGCTGGCGCTCCGGCTTGTCCAGGATGTCCTTGAGCTCGGCGATCTCCCGCTCGATCTCGGCCAGCTCGTCGACGATCTTCTGACGCTCCAGCGCGGCCAGCTTGCGCAGCTGCATGTCCAGGATCGCGGTGGCCTGGATCTCGTCCACGTCGAGCAGGCCCATCAGGCCGCTGCGCGCCTCGTCCACCGTCGGCGACCGGCGGATCAGCGCGATCACCTCGTCCAGCATGTCCAGCGCCTTGACCAGACCGCGCAGGATGTGGGCCCGTTCCTCGGCCTTGCGCAGCAGGTACTTGGTGCGCCGGATGATCACGTCGACCTGGTGGCGCACGTAGTGCCGCACGATCTGGTCCAGCCGCAGCGTGCGCGGCACGCCGTCGACCAGGGCCAGCATGTTCACGCCGAAGTTGTGCTGCAGCTGGGTGTGCTTGTACAGGTTGTTCAGCACGACCTTGGCGACCGCGTCACGCTTGAGCGCGATCACGATGCGCATGCCGCTGCGCGAGTTGGACTCGTCGGCGATGTCCGCGATGCCGGTGAGCTTCTGGTCGCGCACCAGGGCGGCGATGTTCTCGACCAGGTTGTCCGGGTTGACCTGGTACGGCAGCTCGGTGACCACGAGGATGGTGCGCCCCTTGGCGTCCTCCTCGACCTCCACGACCGAGCGCATCTTGATCGAACCGCGGCCGGTGCGGTAGGCGTCCTCGATGCCCTGGGTGCCGAGGATCAGGCCCTTGGTCGGGAAGTCCGGGCCCTTGATCCGCTGCATCATCGCGGCGAGCGTCTCGTCCTCGCCGGCTTCCCAGTTCTCCAGCGCCCAGACCACACCGTCGGCCACCTCGCGCAGGTTGTGCGGCGGGATGTTGGTGGCCATGCCGACCGCGATTCCGGAACCGCCGTTGACCAGCAGGTTCGGGATGCGCGCCGGCAGGACGTCGGGCTCGCTGACCTTCCCGTCGTAGTTCGGCGAGAAGTCGACGGTCTCCTTGTCGATGTCGGCCAGCATGTGCATGGCCAACTGGGTCAGCCGCGCCTCGGTGTACCTCATCGCGGCGGCCGGGTCGTTGCCCGACGAGCCGAAGTTGCCCTGGCCGTCGACCAGCGGATACCGCAGCGACCAGCCCTGCGCGAGGCGCACGAGCGCGTCGTAGATGGCCGAGTCGCCGTGCGGGTGATAGTTGCCCATCACGTCGCCGACCACGCGGGAGCACTTCACGTAGCTGCGCTCTGGCCGCAGGCCGGTGTCGTACATCGAGTACAGGATGCGGCGGGCGACCGGCTTGAGGCCGTCCCGCACGTCGGGCAGCGCGCGGCTCACGATCACGCTCATGGCGTAGTCGATGTAGGAGCGCTGCATCTCCTGCTGGATGTCGACCGGCTCGACGCGGTCGCCCTCGGGCGGCACGGTTGTATCCGTCACGTGTTGAGCTTCCTTCCGACCCAGCTCGGGGCTTCGACTTGCCAGCCTCTTGGATGGAGGCGGGCAACCCGGACAGTCTATCTGCCCAGGTCAGCCCAGAAACTTAGGCTCGCGGGAAGCCTCCACGAACGGCCCTGACCAGGGTTACCCGGTGAGCGCGGGCTCGGTGATGAGCAGCCGCTGGTAGACCGTGCGCAGTTCGCGTCCCGGTTCCACGCCCAGCTCGGTGCGCAGGTGGTGGCGGGCCCGGTGGTAGGCGGCGAGCGCGTCGGAGCGCCTGCCGTCCAGGTCGAGCGCCACGAGCAGGCGATACCAGGTCAGCTCGCGCAGGGGGTCCTCGGCGAGCATCGCCTGCAGTTCCCTGATCGCCTCGCCGGCGCGGTCGGTCGCGAGCAGCGAGTCGGTGAGCGCCTCGCGTGAGCGCCAGCGCAGTTCACGCAGCCGCGCCGCCTCGGTCGTGGCGTGGTCCGAGTCGAGCGGGGTGAACGGCTCGCCGCGCCACAGCCGCAGGGCGGCGCGCAGCCGGGTGGTCGCCGCGGCGGGGCTGCCGGAGGCGAGCAGCCGGCGCGCCTCGAGGTAACTATGTTCGAACAGCCGGGTGTCCAGCTCGTGGTCGTCGACGAGGATCCGGTACGCGCCGGGCCGGCCCTCGATCCGGCCGGGGAGCGCGCCGCGCAGCATCCACACGTAGGTCTTGAGGTTGTCCCGCACCGACGGCGGCCGGGCGTGCGGCCAGACCGCGTCGATGATCGCCTCGGTCGGCACCCACGTGTTGGGCGCGGCCAGCAGCGCGGTCAGCACGGTGCGCGGCTTGTCCGCGCCGACGTCGATCTCGGTGCCGCCGTGGCGCACCCGCAGCGGGCCGAGCAGTCCGAACAGCACCATGTCGTTCACCGGGCCCTCCTCAACGCGAACTGGACCGCCGGGTGTCGCATCGAGTCGGCGGTGACCTTCCTGGCGAACGCGGTGGCCGCGTCGATCTGCTTGACGACGGTCCGGGTCACGGCATTGACGGTGCGCGGTTGCGCGACCGCCTTCACGGGCGCCGGCCGCGGCGGCTCGACCACCGGCCGGGCGGGCGCGGCGGCGGGTGGTGCTGGGACGGCTCCTGGGGCGGGCCGAACGACGGGCGCGGGCTTGGGCACCGCCGGGGCGGCGATCGGCACCCGCATGCCGGTGTGCGGGATCGGCTGCGATCCGATTCCGGTGAGCGTGGTGAGCAGCACGGTGGCCACCACGCCTCCGAGCACCCAGCCGGCGGCTCTGACGATGGGCGACGACATCCAATCCATGCCAAGACCGTGCAGCGCGCCGGTCTTCGCCGGGTCTTCCCGTGGTCTTCGAGCCGAAGACCAGCGGTTTTCATCGTGGTCTAAAGACCAGCGGCCTGGCCGTTCGCCCGGATACCGTCGCGCCGATGCGACAGGAATGGCAGAGGCCGAGGTCGAACACCGGGCTGATCATCGCGCTGGTGATCGGTCTGGTCGCGCTGGCCGGCATCGGCGTCGGGCTGTACTTCGCGGTGGCCGACGACGACGAGAAGCCGACCGCCGGTGGATCGACGGTCAGCCAGACCACCGAGGCCACGCCGACCAGTGAGCCGCCCGCCACGACGACGACTCGCCGCACGACGACCACCCCCGCCCTGCCGCCGGACAAGTACACGCGGCTGGCGCCCTGTGCGGAGGCGGCGCCCAAGCTCCCGATGCCGCCGCGCGCGCCCCATCGGGACATCTACCAGGACCGCCATCTGACGTGGTGCACGTGGGTGAACGCGGCGAACAAGGACCACGCCAAGGTGGAATGGGCGCTGGAGCCGTCGAGCCGTTACAGGTCCGGGGCCGCCGAGCAGCGCCGCTTCTTCATCAACATTCGGCAGAACAAGCCCGACGCCCCGCTGCCGTTCGCCGAGTTGGCGTTCTTCGAGGGCAAGACCCCGGTGTGGAACTGCGTCCTCTACGTGCTCGACGGGAACGTGGTCGTGACCGTCTACCTCGGCGACAAGGAGCACCCGTCGGCGACGTGCCAGGCCGAGGCGACGAACATCGCGAAGGCCGCCGTCGAGGCGATCCCGAAGTGACTAGGGCCGCAGCCGCGCGGACTGGTCGGCGCGCTCTGCCCGGATCACCGCCGTCACCGCGTTGATCAGCGCGAGGTGGGTGAACGCCTGCGGGAAGTTGCCGAGGTGCCGGCCGGTGCGCGAGTCGATCTCCTCCGCGTACAGCTGCAGCGAACTGGAGTAGGACAGCAGCTTCTCGCACAGCGCCCTGGCGCGCGGCAGCTCGCCGATCATGGCCAGCGCGGACACCAGCCAGAACGAGCAGATCGTGAACGTGCCCTCCTCGCCGGCGAGCCCGTCCTCGGTGTGGTCCACGCGGTAGCGCAGCACCAGGCCGTCCTCGGTCAGCTCGTTGGCGATCGCCAGCACGGTCGCCTTCACCCGGTCGTCGGACGGCGGCAGGAACCCGAGCAGCGGGATCAGCAGCACCGAGGCGTCCAGCGCCTTGGTGCCGTAGTGCTGGGTGAACACGCCGCGATCGTCGACCGCGTTGGCGATCACGTCCTCGCGGATCTCGTCGGCGGCGGCCCGCCAGCGCACGGCCAGGTCGTGCTCGCCGCGCCCCTCGGCGAGCTTGGAGCCCGAGTCGCAGGCCATCCAGCAGGCGACCTTGGACGAGGTGAAGTGCTGCGCGCCCGAGCGCACCTCCCAGATGCCCTGGTCCGGCTCGCGCCACTGCGCCAGACACTGCTCGACCTGCTCGTTCACGATCTGCCAGAGCCGGTCGTCCAGCCCGTCGCGGGACTTGGTGTACAGGTGGATCGCGCCGACGACCGCGCCCCACAGGTCGTGCTGTTTCTGCGTGTACGCCGCGTTGCCGACCCGGACGGGCTTGGCGCCCTCGTATCCGGAGAGGTGGTCAAGCGTGGACTCGTCCAACTTCTGCTCGGACCCGACGCCGTACATGATCTGCAGCTCGCCGCGCTCGGACTCGGCGAGGTCGGCGATGTAGTAGAAGAAGTCGTTCGCCTCCCAGTCGTACCCGAGCGTGTAGAGCGCCCAGAGCGTGAAGGTGGCGTCGCGGATCCAGGTGTACCGGTAGTCCCAGTTGCGCTCACCGCCCGGCGTCTCGGGCAGCGAGGTGGTGGCGGCGGCGACCATCGCCCCGGTCGGCGCGAACGTCAGGCCCTTGAGGGTGAGCGCGCTGCGCTGCAGGTAGGCCCGCCACGGGTGGTCGGGGAAGCGGCCGCGGTCGAGCCAGTGCTGCCAGTGGTGGCAGGTCCAGCGCAGCCGGTCACGCGCCTCCTCGAACGTGCGCGGCGGCGCGTGCTCGCTCCAGGACAGTGCCACGAACCGGCACTCGCCCTCCTTGAGCAGCGTGCGGGCGGTGGCGCGCGGGCCCTCGACGCCGACGTTGATGTCGGTGGTGATGCGCAACTGGACGTCGGACTCCTCGGTGGTGGCGATCAGCTCGTGGTAGCCGTCGGCCGGGTAGGACCAACGCGCGGCGTGTTGCCCGTAGTCGAACACCGGCTCGCAGTCCATCCGCACCTGGACCTGGCCGTTCACGCAGCGCATCGTGCGCAGCAGGACGTGGTCGGCGTCGTAGTCGGTTGGCGCGCGCTTGTGTGTGCGCGAGCGGTCGTTCTCGTGGTGCCACGGGCCGACCAGCAGCGCGTCGTTCACCACGAGCCAGCCGTCCGGCGTCCACCAGCTGGTCTCGAGCACGTTGGTGCCGGGGATGTATCGCCGCGCGGCCGGCACCTCGACGGTGGCCGGCCCGACCCGGAAGCTGCCGGCGCCGCGGTCCAGGATCGCGCCGAACACGCTCGGCGAGTCCATCCTCGGCAGGCACAGCCACTCGATGTTGCCGCCGGGGGCGACCAGCGCGGTGGTCTCGCAGTCGGACAGGAACCCGTAGTCGCCGATCGGCGGAAAGCCGCCCGACTCGAGTGGTCCGACCGGTCCGAATCCCACGACTTCCTCCACGCACGCCGACTACACCGTGCGACGATTGTGCCCTGGATCACCGCCTGGCCAAACCCCGGGGTTGATCATCTACGCCAGGCCGCCCGCATCGCGTCCCAGCGCGCGTACTGGTCCACAGTGGACGGGTCGTCGGACCGGCGGTCGAGCAGCCAGTAGTCGAACCACTGGAGGTTGCGGTTCATCGCGGCGGCGCGGTTGGCCGGCTGTTGGAGCAGGTGGTTCTCGCCGGGGAAGGTGACCAGTTCGGCGGGGGTCGTGCGCGCCCGCACGTAGCTGTACAACTCGGTGTTCGCCACGCTGTTGCCCTCGGCCATCTGGAACAGCAGCGGGGCCTTCACCTTGTGCGCGTTGAGGTCCGGGGCGAACTCGCGCCACCGCTGCTCGGCCGCCGGGTCGACAGGCGAGCCGCCGAACGCCCCGTCCAGGATCTGCTTCGGCGGACCGACGGCACCGAGAATCCAGTAGCCGGCCGTGCCGCCTCCGCCGTCGCCCATGGTCGCGGCGCTGAACGTGTCGGTGTGCGCCACGGCGAGTTCGGCGATCTCGGCGCCCCGGCTGTAGCCGGTGATGCCGACGCGCGCCGGATCGAGCAGGCCGCTGTCCACTCCTGCCTTGACGGCGGCCCGCATGGTGGCCACCGCGTCCAGCCCGAGGTTGCGCTTGGTCTCCTCCCAGTCCTTGCCCGGCTGTGGGAACACGCCCGTGGAATCGTTCACCAACAGCACCACGTAGCCGCGCTGGGCGAGCACCTGCGAGGCCGCGTCCCATTCGAACCACGGCGACATGAACCGCTCGCCCGCGCCGTGGCCGTGCGTGATCACGACGGCCGGGCAGCGCTTTCCGTCGCCGCACTCCGGTGGAGTGATCACATATCCGGTGGCCTTCTTGCCGTAGGCGTTGGTCCATTCCTGGCGGACGGGCGACAGGAATGTGACACCGCGGAACCATGGGTTCGGGTCGTACCCGTCGCGCACGCTGGCGGTCGGCTTGTCGACCACGGCCAGCCGCGGCGGGACACCGGACTCCTCGCGGACGCACACGCCGCGGTCGCCGTCCGCGCTGACCGATTCGGCCGAGCACACGCCGCGCTGGCCGGGCACCTGCGGCAGTTGTTCGCGCCACCTCGGCGCGGTCAGATCCTTGGGGTCCACAGTGGACAGTTGCCCGGTGGTCACGTCCACGGTCCACGCGCGGCCGTAGTAGTTCAGCTCGATCCGCTTGCCGTCGGCGGACCAGGCCTGCTCTGGCCCCCACCCGTCCACGGCGGTCAGATCGAGGTCGGCGAGGTGTTTCGTCTGCCCGGTCAACGGATCGGCGGCCCAGACCTCGTGCCGGGGCCGCGCGCCGTACTGACCCTCCACATAGGACTGGATGCCCATGGTCGCCGAGTCGTAGACCACGCCGCCGGTGCGCGGTGCGGTGCCGATCAGGCGGGGCGCGGTGAACGCGACGGCCCGCCCGTCCGGCGACCACGAGTGGTGCAGCACCTTGGACAGGTGCGGCGGGATCACCGCGTTGAAGAACGGCAGGCGCTGCCCGCCGACCGGCACGGCGGGCACCGGCGAGGAGAACAGTTTCCTTGGTGTGCCACCGAAAGCGGGCACGGTCCACACCTCGCCGGCACCGTCGACCGGCGCCACGTAGGTAATCGCGTGGCTGTCCGGGGTCCACGAGATCTCGGCGATCCGCTCGAGGCGCCCGCGCACCGTCGCCACGGTTCGGGGCCGGTCCGGCGCGTCGGTGTCCACGACCATGAGCCGGCTCGTCACCGTGTTGTCCACTGTGGACGGTTCGGTGACGGTGAACGCCGCGCGGCGGCCGTCGGCGGTGATCGCCGTGTGCGGGATGCGCCGGATCTCGGCCACGTCCCGCACGGTCATCGGCCGGGTCGTCTCCGGCTGCGCGGCCGAAGCCGGAACCGCCCCGGTCACGGTCACCACTCCCACCGCGATCGCGGTCATCGTGCGCTTCATGATCACCAGAGTCACCGCGTGAGCACGCTCTGACATCGGGGAATGCCCGGAGCCGACCCTGGTCTTGGCGGTTCCACGGGAAACATCGGACCGGTTACGGTTACCGGCATGGCCCGCGTGTTCCACGGCATCACCGACGGTCCGGCACCCGACGCGATCGTGGTGAACCACGGCGAGCTCGATCCGTGGACGTCCTACTTCACCGACTGGTGGATCCTGGCGGCGGTGGGCGCGGCGTGTGGGGCGGCGGACGGCAAGCGCGGCACGGTGTTCCGGGTGCCGTGGGACCAGGTCGACGCGATCTTCGAGCAGCCCGAGCGCGCTCAACTGCGGCTTCGCGGCGCCGGGTCGATCGACCGCTGCCCCGGGCTGGCCTACGCGCGGGACAAGGGCGCGGTGTCGGTGACCGGTTCGGTGGAGGAGCCGGACTTCGAGTCGCCGGTCGGCCCGGCCGAGCTGCGTGACGCAGCGGCCCGCCACGCGTCGGACATCCCATGGAAGACCGGTGACTGACCCGGCAGCACGCAAGCGGGCGGTGCGGTGGCAGTCGCGCCGCCGCCGCTGGGGCGCGCGCTGGCGGCGGTGGTTCCCCGAGCCGAAGACCGACGAGCCGGCGTCGCGCTGGGCGGCCGTCGGTCAGTCGGTCGGAACACTGGCGATCGCCGTGGGGTTGGCCGGCGGCGTGTTCCTCGGCGCGTCCACGGTGCGCACCGCGTCCGGGTACCAGCCGGGCGATCCGGCCGGCACGGTGCCGGCGAAGGTGCTCGGCTGCGCGGAGTCCGACCCGATCAGCTGGTACGGATTCGGTCGGTGGGCCGAGTGCGAGGTCGAGATCATCTGGAAGGACAGGCCCACCACCATCGTGCTGGAGGCGCCCGGTCTCCACGTCGAGGACGAGGGCCGCACGGTGGAGTTGGAGCGGTTCGCCCAGCACGACTCGGAGTCGGGCCGCACGGGCTACGACTACTCACCAGTCGGCACCATGCACAGCGACTGGCTGTACTTCGGCGTCGCCATCCCCTTGACCGTCCTCGCCGCACTGCTCGGCCTGCTCGTGTGCGCGGCCGCCGCGGCCACCGTCGACGCGGTGCGCACGGCACTTCGGCGCGATCGCGAGGACCAGTGATGCCCGACGTATTCGGCGACCTCGATGACCGACCGGCCGAGGATGCCGTGGTCTACGACTACGGCACTCGAGCGAGGATGACCTCAAGTCGATCACCGTCACGCTCCGGGGACCGGAGTCCGTCGCCCACTGTCCCGGCTTGCCGAGGCTCGGGGTGTCGCCACGCCCCAACGCGGCGAGTCACCCTTCTTCCGTCTTTCTCCGCCACACCGTCAAGCCGCGGTCGAGCTACGTCGCCACGTGGATCGCCTGTCACCGCGGGAAGTGTGCAGGCGAGACCTCGGGCCCAAGAAGTGATCTGGCCATCCTGGTTAGGGTGACGCCATGGCGAACGGCAGCGTGTTTCACGACATCGAGGACGGCCCGGACGCGGAGGCGCTGGTCGTGGACCACGGCACCGGCGGCGGGAAGACCATGCTCCTCAACGGAGTTCTGTGGCTGGTGGTCACCTACGGCGGCTCGGTCTTCATCGCGAGCGAGATCTCCGCTGACGACAACGCATGGACGTTCTACTTCCGGTTCTTCTGGTGGCTGCTGCCGATCTTCGGCGGGATGATCGTCTACGGGTTGCTGCGCCAGTTCGGCGTGATCGGCGGACGCGCCGGGATGGCGATCGACCGCCGGGGGATCTGGTGGCGGGAAACCGCCCGCGACACGCTGCTCCGCGTACCCTGGACGGAGATCAAGAACATCGCCGCGCAGACCGCGAGCACCGAGCACACCACGCCGAACGTGCGGCTGTGGCTGACCGGTCCGGGAGCCGTGCGGCGCTGCCCCGGGCTCGCCGAGGCGCGCGGGCGGATGACCGTGCACGACGCGAACGAGCGTCCGTTCGTCGATCTCCCCGGAGGCATCAAACAGGACAAGCTGCGGGCCGAGATCGAGCGGCACGCCCCCGGCATTCCGTGGGACACCCGTTGGGGCGTCTGGAAAGCCGGGGACTGACCGCCTGCTCGATGCTCAGTCGTTCTTGTACTCCGGGTGCTTGTCCTCGTAGGACTCCTCGCGCTGCTCCCCTGCCTGCACCTGCCCGCGGACGGTGTGCACGACGTTGGGAATCTGCGGGTTCCCGTCCTTGTCCTTCGGTGAGAACTTCGTGCGGGCCGTGTCCTTGAGCGCCTGCCCGGCCGTGGGCTGCACCGGGCGGCCCGCCGCGAAGTCGTCGATCTTGCCGGACACCTTGCCTACCTGGCCGGCCAGATTGACCGGCGCGTCGTAGTGTTTCGCCGCCGTCTTGCCGGCGTTCTGCGCCACGGTCTTCGCGGCCTGTGAACCCTTGCCGGCCGCCTGCGCGCCCTTGGCGGCGAGCTGGCCGAGCTGCCCGCCGAGCTTCTTCAACTTGGTCATCAGCTGGGCGAGCTTCTGCAGCAGCTTGGAGATCTTGCTGGCGATCTTGCCGGCGAGAATCGTGCCCTCGATCGCCGCGTCGGCGGCGAACACCGCGGCCGCCCCGCCGAACGTGAAGAACGACGCGGCCAGTGCGATCGCCGCCCGCTCGATCATCTTCGCGATGAAGGTGGTGATCATCTCCCGGATGATGCCGCGTTCGATGCCGACCAGGATGCCGCCGTACTTCAGCGCCTCGGACGCACCGTGCGCGCCGGCCGAGTAACCCTGCAGCTCCTGGGCGAGCCCGTTGCCATGGTTGCGGTACGCGTCGCCGACCCTGTCCTTCCAGGAGGCGATCTCCGTCTTCATGGCGTTCTCGTAGTCACCCTTGATCTTGCCGAGTTCGGTCTCGATGTTCTTCCAGGTGTCCGCCTCGGCCTGGATCGCACCCGGATCGCCGGCGAGCTTGTCGAGCGGCTCGCGCAGGAACGACACGTGCTCGATCAGCCAGCCGATCCCCGCGGACAGCAGACCCTGCAGCGGGTCGGCGGCGAACGACAGCGCGTCGAACGCGGTGGACATCAGGCCCATCGTGGTGCCGGCCGAATTGCCGTCGGCCATGGACTGGGCGGTCACCGTGATGTCGTTGACCAGGCCCGCGCCGGCGGTGGCCGAAGACGGGTCCTTGAAAGCGTCTTTCTGGTAGTCCTCTTTGAGGTCGGGCAGCGATCCGTCCATGGCTTACTGCCCCTTCCCGAAGCTCTTGGCGATGTCCTGCTCGGTGGCCTCGAGGTCCTTGGCGTTGGCCGCGAGCTCCTTGCCGACCTTCTGTACTCGCTCGGTCCCCTTGTCCAGCGAGTCGTTCGCCTGGCCGACGAAGTAGCTGACAAAGGTTTGGGCGAACGCCTGGCCGATGATGCCGAACGAGTTGATGCCGAGGTTGGTCTGCTTGCCCGTCTTGGCGCAGTTGCCCACTCTCTCGCTGAGATGGGCGACGGTTTTGCTGTGCTTGTCCAACTCTTCGGGCTTGACGTTCAGATGCGTCATCCGCTGGTCACCTCATGATCGGGCCGAAGCCCTCGTCGTCGTCCGGGTCAGCTCCCGGCCGCGGTCGCCTGGGTCGTTGAGGATCGTCCTCATCCCACTGACGCGGCGCGAACGTGTTCGGTTCCTCCTGCGGCGCGGGTGCGGCGACCTGGCTCTCCAGGAAGCTCATGGCCTCGCTGTTCTGGCCGAATTCGGGCCGCATGACGGCGAGCATCTCCTGGCCGGCGTTGTGGTGCGCGGTCTGGGCGGTGCGCAGCACGAGTTGGGCGAGTTCGGTCGGGGCGATGTTCTTGACCTTGGAGCTGAACTCGATGTTCAGCAGGTTGCCGCCCGGTCCGACGGTCACGCTGACCTCGCCGTTGGTGCTCTGCGCGGTGCCGGACGTGTTACCGAGTTGCTCCTTGACGCCCTGCATTCTGGTGAGGCGCTCCTCGGCCTCCCGTGCGTAGCGCTCGACCCACGCCTCCGGGTCCTCCATCGCCATGTCTCCCTCGAACCGCGCACCGTGGTCGATGCGTCACGGGGACAACATAGTGACGACCGATCCGCCTCGTGCGACGAATGGTCATTACCGAGTGCGAACGGCGCTGGGGCGGACGCCACGCACCCGCTTGAACGCGGAGCTGAACGCGAACCCGGCCCTGGAGCTGACTCGGAGCTGAGCGGGTAGGTCAGACGTCGAGGCGGTCACACATCCAAGAAGCGGACGTCCTTCGCGTTGCGGGTGATGAAGGAGCGCCGCGCCTCGACGTCCTCACCCATCAGCACGCTGAACAGCTCGTCCGCGGTGGCCGCGTCGTCCAGGGTGACCTGCAGCAGCAGCCGGTTCGCCGGGTCCATGGTGGTCTCCCACAGCTCGTCGGCGTTCATCTCGCCGAGACCCTTGTACCGCTGGATGCCGTCTTCCTTGTTGATCCGCTTGCCGGCGGCCGTGCCCTGCTCGAGCAGCCCGTCGCGCTCGCGGTCGGAGTAGGCGTACTCCGGCTGGGCATTGCGGCCCTGCCACTTGATCTTGTACAGCGGCGGCTGCGACAGGTAGACGTGCCCGTGCTCGATGAGCGGGCGCATGAACCGGAACAGCAGGGTGAGCAGCAGCGTGGTGATGTGCTTGCCGTCCACGTCGGCGTCGGCCATCAGCACGATCTTGTGGTAGCGCAGCTTGCTGAGGTCGAACTCGTCGTGGATGCCGGTCCCCAGCGCGGTGATCAGCGACTGGACCTCGGTGTTCTTGAGGACCTTGTCGATGCGCGCCTTCTCCACGTTGATGATCTTGCCTCGGATCGGCAGGATCGCCTGGTACATGGAGTCCCGGCCCTCCTTGGCCGAGCCGCCGGCGGAGTCACCCTCGACGATGTAGAGCTCGCACTCCTCCGGCTTGGTGGAGCGGCAGTCCTTCAACTTGCCGGGCAGGCCGCCGATGTCCAGCGCGCCCTTGCGGCGGACCAACTCCTTGGCCTTGCGCGCGGCCATCCGGGCCTGGGCGCTGGAGACCGCCTTGATGACGATCACCCTCGCGTCGGACGGGTTGCGCTCGAACCAGTCGGCGAGCCACTCGTTGCAGGTGGTCTGCACGAACGACTTCGCCTCGGTGTTGCCCAGCTTGGTCTTGGTCTGACCCTCGAACTGCGGCTCGGACAGCTTGATCGACACGATCGCGGCGAGACCCTCGCGGATGTCGTCACCGGTGAGGTTGGTGTCCTTCTCCTTGAGCAGCTTCTTCTCGCGGGCGTACCGGTTGACCGTGGTGGTCAGCGCCGCGCGGAAGCCCTCCTCGTGGGTGCCGCCCTCGTGCGTGTTGATCGTGTTGGCGAAGGTGAACACCGACTCGGAGTAGCCGGTGTTCCACTGCATGGCCACCTCGACCTCGAGGCCGTCTCCCTTGGCGTTGAAGGAGATCACGTTCTTGTGGATGGCGTCGCGGGTGGCGTTGATGTGCCGCACGAAGTCCTCGAGCCCACCCGGGTAGTGGTACGTGCGCTCCTTGATCTGCGCGGTCTGGCCCTCGGCGTCCTCGGTCTCGTCGGAGACCCGCTCGTCCCGCAGGGTGATCGTCAGGCCCTTGTTCAGGAAGGCCATCTCCTGCAGCCGCCGGGCGATCGTCTCCGCGTTGTACGTGGTGGTCTCGAAGATCGTGGGGTCCGCCCAGAACGTCACGATGGAGCCCGTGCGCTTGGTGGGCCCGATCTTCTTCAAGTCGTGCGCGGGCTTGGAGTCCTCGTAGCGCTGGGTGTAGGCCGTACCGTCGATGTGGATCTCCACCTCGAGCGCGGTGGACAGCGCGTTGACCACCGACACGCCGACGCCGTGCAGGCCGCCGGAGACGGCGTAGGAGTCACTGTCGAACTTGCCGCCGGCGTGCAGCGTGGTCATCACGACCTCGACGGCCGGCCGCTTCTCCACCGGGTGCATGTCGACCGGAATGCCGCGGCCGTCGTCGTCCACGCGCACGCCGCCGTCGGCGAGCAGGGTCACCTCCACGCGGGTGGCGTGCCCGGCCATCGCCTCGTCGACGGCGTTGTCCACGACCTCCTGGACCAGGTGGTGCAGGCCGCGCTCACCGGTGGATCCGATGTACATACCGGGACGCTTGCGGACCGCTTCCAGACCCTCGAGCACGGTGATGGACTGCGCGCTGTACTCGTTCTTCTTAGCTGCCACGGGTCTGGTGTCTCCTCGTCTGGGACGGGTGCGTCGCGCTCGGCGACAACGGCCGGCGTAAACAGCTTGTCGGCCTGTGTTCATTCTACCGGTGCATGGCCACCTGACCTGGTAAAGCCCCGGTTTCGGCCGGTCAGCCGTAGGTGTCGCGCGGGCCCCGGCCGCGCACGTGCCGGGGGCCGTGCCGCCAGCTCGGCGCGGACGGTCCCTGCACCTTGATCTTCTTGACGACGCCGTCGCCGACGCCCTTGGCGATTTTCACGATGAGCTGGCGCTGCAGGATGCGCAGCTGGGTGGCCCACGCGGTGGACTCGGCCCGCACGGTCAGCTCGCCGTCGCGCAGCGAGATCGGCGTGGCGTGCTTGGCGACGTCCGCTCCGACCAATGCGGACCAGCGGCCGAACACCTGTCCGCCGGCGAGGCGGCCGTTCCAGCCGCGGTCGACCGCGATGCGCGCGGCGAGCCGGCCGAGCGGCTGCGGGTCGCGCTCGTCGGCCTGGGCGCCGGACCAGCGGCGGCGCCGGCGGGATCCACCACCGGCCGCACGGCGCGGCCCGCGTCCGGACGCGCTCGGCTTGCTGCGCGCGGACTCCTTCGCGGCGGCCAAGGCGGCACGGGCGAGGTCGGATCCTCGGAGGTCCGACTGGTCACCTTGCGTGATGTCGCCTGTTCGAGAACTCGTGTCATCACTCGCTTGAGTGACCTTAGTGTCCGGAATGTCCGACTTTGAGTGACCTTCCCCCGTTCCGGTGACACTGTTATCCACAGTATCCACAGGGTTGTCCCCAGTTGTGTTACCGGTCACACCACTCCGAGTGACGGCTTTCCGGCCACCCTCGCGAGGGTCACGGCGATCATTCGGCACGGGAAACCTCCCCATCTGACACCGTGTAACGGGTGGCGGTCAGCTCCTCCGGAACGTCCTCCGCCACGGCCGCTGTCACGAGTACCTGCTCCGCCGCCGCGGCCACCTCGGCGAGCCGGCTTCTTCGGCGCCGGTCCAACTCGGCGAACACGTCGTCGAGCACCAGCACCGGCTCACCGCCGTCCGCCCGTAACAGCTCGTAGGATCCCAGCCGCAGCGAGAGCGCGAACGACCAGCACTCACCGTGACTGGCGTAGCCCTTGGCCGGCGACTCGCCGAGGGTCAGCTCCAGCTCGTCGCGGTGCGGCCCGACCAGGCTCACTCCGCGCTCCAGCTCCGCGTCGCGCACCTCGGTCAGCGACGCCAGCAACGCCGCCTCCACACTGTCCACATCGGACGGTCGGTCCGCCGGCAGACCGTCCACACTGGACCGGTAGGCGATGTCGACCGGGCGCGACTCGGGCGCGACACCCGCGTACGCCGCGCGCACCAGCGGGGCCAGCGCGGTCACCAGGTCCAGCCGGGCGGCGAGCAACTGCGCGCCGTGCTTGGCGAGGTGGCCGTTCCACACCTCCAGCGTCCCGATGTCCCCCTTGCTGCCCGCGCGCCGCGCCGCGCCCGCCGTCTTCAACAGGGCGTTGCGCTGCCGGAGCACCCGCTCGTAGTCCGAGCGGACACCGGCGAACCGGGGCGCGCGCAGCACCAGCAGGTCGTCGAGGAACCGCCGCCGCTCGCCGGGATCGCCGCGCACCAGCGCCAGATCCTCCGGCGCGAACAACACCGTGCGCAGGATGCCGAGCACGTCGCGCGGCCGTGCCACGGCGCCCCGGTTCACCCGCGCGCGATTGGCCTTGCCCGGCGTGATCTCCAGCTCGACGGTCAGCTCGCGGCCCTCGTGCACCACCGCCGTGCGCACGATCGCGCGCTCGGCGCCGATGCGCACCAGTGGCGCGTCGGTGGCCACCCGGTGCGAGGAAAGCGTTGCCACGTAACCGATCGCCTCGACAAGATTGGTCTTGCCCTGACCGTTCTGTCCAATGAGGACAGTCGCACCGGGGGTCAGCTCCAGGTCCGCGTGCTCCCACGACCGGAAGTCGGAGACCTGGAGGTGGCGGACGTACACGACTGTCTACTGTGGACGGTCTAGGACTGGGTCTTGGTCACGGAGTGCCCGCCGAACTGGTTGCGCAGCGCGGCGACCGCCTTCATGGCGGGCGAGTCGTCCTGGCGGGACACGAACCGGGCGTACAGCGCGGCGGAGATCACCGGAGCGGGCACCCGGTTGTTGATCGCCTCCTCGACGGTCCACCGGCCCTCGCCGGAGTCCTCGACGTAGCCCTTGATGTCGGTCAGCGCCGGGTCGTCCTCGAGCGCCTTCACCAACAGGTCGAGCAGCCAGGACCGGACCACCGTGCCGCGGGTCCACGCCTTGAGCACGCCGGGCACGTTGTCCACCAGCTCGACCTTGTCGAGCAGCTCGTAGCCCTCGGCGTAGGCCTGCATCATCCCGTACTCGATGCCGTTGTGGACCATCTTCGCGTAGTGGCCCGCGCCGACCCCGCCGGCGTGCGCGAAGCCCTCGTCGCGGGGGCCCTCCGGGCGCAGCGCGTCGAAGATCGGCATCGCCTGCTCGACGTCTTTCGCGTCGCCGCCGACCATCAGGCCGTACCCGTTGTCCAGGCCCCACACGCCACCGGACACACCGCAGTCGAGGTAGCCGATTCCCTTGGCCGCCAACAACTTCGCGTTCTCCGCGTCGTCGGTGAACCGGGAGTTGCCGCCGTCGATCACGAGGTCGCCGTCGCTCAGGATGCCGGCGAGTTCGGCGACCGTCTGCCTGGTCGCGTCACCGGCCGGCACCATGATCCACACGACTCGCGGACCGTCCAAGGTGGACGCCAGATCGGCGAGCGTGGCGACGTCGGTGACCTCGGGGTTGCGGTCGTAGCCGACCACCTCGTGGCCCGCACGGCGCAACCGCTCGCGCATGTTGAAGCCCATCTTGCCCAGGCCCACGAGACCGAGCTGCATGATCGAGTCCTCCCAGTCGAGCGGTCGAGCGCGGATCAGCCGGGCAGGCGCACCGGCATCAGCAGGTACAGGTATCCACTGTGGACGGTGCCATCCTCGCCCACCGGCTTGATCAGCGCCGGGCGGTTCGGCGTGGTGAACGTCAGCTCCGCGCGATCGGTGTGCAGCGCGGCGAGCCCGTCGGCCAGGTAGCCGGGGTTGAACGCGATGGTCACCGGCTCGCCGGTGAACTCCACCGGGATCTGCTCCTCGGCGGTGCCCTCGTCGTCGCCGCCGGCGGACAGTCGCAGCCCGCCTTCGGAGAACTCCAGCCGGACCTGCGTGCCGCGGTCGGCGACCAGCGACACGCGCTTGATCGCCTCGGACAGCGGAGCGACGTCGATGATCGCGTTCGCCGTGGAGTCCGATGGCAGCAACTGGCGGTACTTCGGGAACTCCGCGTCCAGCAGCCGGCTGGTCGCACGGCGGCCGGCGCCGGAAAGTCCGAGCAGCCCGTCGGTCGCGGCCAGTGCCACCTCGACGGTCGCGCCGGAGGTGCCGAGCGACTTGGCGGCGTCGGCCAGCGTGCGCGCCGGCACCAGGACCGCGGCGTCGTCGACGTTGCCGGACGGCTTCCACTGGAACTCGCGCATGGCGAGGCGGAACCGGTCGGTGGCGACCAGGGTCAGCTTGTCGCCGTTGATCTCCATCCGCACGCCGGTCAGCATCGGGAGCGTGTCGTCCCGGCCGGCCGCGATCGCGACCTGGGCGACCGCCTCGCCGAACACCTCACCGGGAACCTCGCCGGCGTGCTGCGGCATGGACGGCAGCTGCGGGTAGTCCTCGACCGGCATCGTCGGCAGGGAGAACCGGGCGCTGCCGCAGGTGATCGTGGCGCGGGCGCCGTCCACCGAGATCTCGACCGGCTGGGCGGGCAGCGCCTTGGTGATGTCGGCGAGCAGCCGTCCGGACACGAGGGTGCGGCCGCCGTCGGCGATCGTGGCCGGGACGTCGACGGTCGCGGAGACCTCGTAGTCGAAACCGGAGACGGTCAGCGCCTCGGAGGTGTCACCGTCGCTGTCGCCACTGCCGGCATCGAGCAGCACACCGCCGAGTACCGGCTGAGCCGGACGGGCCGGCAGGCTGCGTGCCACCCAGGCGACGGCGTCGGCAAGACCGTCGCGCTCGACGCGGATCTTCATGGGATTCCTTTCAGACTCCGGTGAGAAGTCCGGGGCAGAGTCCGGGTTCGTAGACCGCCAACCGTAGAGCCTGTCCGAGGTTCCGTCACCAGCGGCCTCCTGCTCGCGGCCGGCGGCCGGGCACGCTGTCCCCACCATCCACATCCCCTGTTTTTTCTTTTTTCTTCTTCTAGAAGAGAGAATGAACAGCAGTAGTAATAAGTCCTGTGGGTTCTGTGGACACCTGCCGTCGGCCCAGGTCGGATGGCGTGGCTCGATGTGGAAACGACGCCTGAACGATCGGTGGACAGCTCGGGCGACCGGTGGATGGATTCGGCGGTGCTCCGATCGCTCCACAGGGAGGCCGAGTTATCCACAGTTCGATCCCCAGCTGTGGGTCGAGTTGTACCCAGGGACCGCACAGGGTTGCCGAGGGTCGATGTCCCCGAAGTGGGTGATGTGGTTCACCCCGGAACGGCCCAACGAGCCCGTCGCGCTGGTCGCATCGCGTAGTCCACGGGCCCGCCCGAGGCTGATCTTTATTGCCCCTGGGGAGAGTTCTCCACCTGGGCAATAAAGTCCGCGCGCATCAACCACACGGTGGATGCCGACCGGCTACGACGGGTCGATTCGCCGGGCCCCGCTCCTGGGCACGATCGACGCAGCACTGTCGATCAAGGAGACGTGATGAGCGAGCGAAGCCGGCGGGCCGTCCTGCGAACGGCCACAGCACTGGGGGCGGCGGGCGCGGCGGCCGCCGCCGGGGCGGGAAGTGTTGCGGCGACACCGAAGCGGCGAGGCGTGACGACGTTCGTGTTCGTCTCCGGCGCGAGCGGCAGTGCCGGGAGCGGGTCGAACGAGCTGGCGATGCTCGGCCACCGCTCGGTCGGGGTGGAGCTTCCCGGCCACGCGGCGACCGACGGCCAGTTCCGGCTGTCGTATCAGGCGCCGCAGGACCTGGAGAAGCTGGCGACCGAGCCGTCGCCGATGGCCGGCGTCACGCTGGACGACTACGTCGCGGCGACCGTCGACACGGTGCGCACGGTGGCCGAGCACGGGCCGGTGATCCTGATCGGCGGCAGCATGGGCGGCGCGACGATCACCCGCACCGCGAACGAGGTGCCACACCTGATCGACCGCCTCGTGTACTCCTCCGCGTTCTGCTGCACGAAGCTGCGGGCCGTGATCGACTACCTGACGACGCCACAAGGGAGCACCAGCCTGCTGCCGGGCGTCGGTGGCGGGATCGGCGACCCGGCCGTGCTCGGCGCCAGCCGGACGAACTGGCGCTCGGCCGACCCCGGGTTCCTGACCAGGCTGAAAGCGGCGCTGATGGCCGAGGCCACCGACGCGGAGTTCCACCACGCCCTCGCCTCGCTCGTGCCGGACGAGTCGATCGAGGTGCCGTTCGCCGACGCGCGCGGGCACGCGGAGACCTGGGGGCGGGTGCCGCGCACCTACATCCGGCACACCCTGGACCGCTCGATCCCGCTGGCGTTGCAGGACCTGATGATCGAGCACGCGGACGCGCTCACCCCGCACAACCGGTTCGACGTGCATACGGTCGCCACGACGCACGTGCCGCACGTCGCCGGATGGCGGGAGATACTCCGGATACTCGACGAACTCGCCCGATGCTGATCTTTATTGCGGCTGGGGAGAGTTCTCCACCGGGGCAATAAAGTCGCGGCGCTCCGCCGTCTCCCGGGTGTCACCACTCCGGGCGGCGGCGAGCGCGACCACACCAGGACGAAGGTCACCCAGCCGCCTGAGTCGATCTTCGGCTGGGTGATCGTGAGCAGCGCGCCGATCGCCATGAGGTAGACGCCTTCGTTGGGCCGTTGCACGGTGAAGGCGTAGATCACGTGCACCACGCCCAGCCCGACGATCACGCACGGGGTCCACCGGTTCAGACCGTTCACGGGTTCCTCCTCGACGCCGGCGCGAGCCGGATGGCGAGGTCGTAGACGCCGTGCAGCTGCTCGGCGGTCAGCGGCGGGAGCATGTGGCCGGCGCCGATCAGCACCAGGTAGAGCAGCGTGCCCATCCGGGCCGCCTCGTCCCGGTCGCCGCTGATCCGCAGCCACAGCCCGGACAGGTAGTCGACCCTGGTGCGATCGACGCGCTCCTGGGCGGCGCGCACCTCGGTGTCCTGCAGCGCCCACGCGCGCATGGCGATCTCGAGATCCTGGCCGTTGCCGGGGATCTGCGCCTGCAGCAGCACCAGATCGCGCAGCCGTTCCAGCTTGGCCAGCGGGTCGTCCGGCCCGTCCCGCTCGACCGCGTCGATGAACCGGGCGGTGTGCTCGGCCTCGAAGTGCGCGAGCAGCGCGGTCCGGAATCCGGGCATGCCCTTGAAGTGGTGATAGAAGGAGCCCTTGGTCAGGCCGAGCTTGTCGGTCAGCCGCTCGATGGTGAGCGCCGGCGCGCCGTGCTCGGCGAGGATGACCAGCCCCGCGTCCAACCAGTTCTGTCGTGTCGCCATACCCGCCTACATTCCATACTGTTTGGTATGGCGTCAGGCTGGCAAACAACACGGCATCCGGGGTGTGGCTGTCGTTACCCCCTGGCGCGCTGCTTGATCCGCGAGGTCAACTCCTGGACCTGGTCGTAGATCCGCCGTCGCTCGGCCATCTCCTTGCGGATCTTCTTGTCCGCGTACATCACCGTGGTGTGGTCGCGGCCGCCGAAGGTCTGGCCGATGCGCGGCAGCGACAGGTCGGTCAGCTCGCGGCACAGGTACATGGCGATCTGCCGCGCCTGGGCGAGCGCCTTGGTCTTGCCCGGCCCGCACAGGTCGTCGACGGTGACACCGAAGAACTCGGCGGTCACCTGCATGATCGTCTGCGCGCTGATCTCCGGCACCTGCGAGTCCGGGATGAGATCGCGCAGCACGATCTCGGCCAGCCCCACGTCCACCGGCTGCTGGTTCAGCGACGCGAACGCGGTCACCCTGATCAGCGCGCCCTCGAGCTCGCGGATGTTGTGCTCGATCCGGGCCGCGATGAACTCCAGCACCTCGGCCGGCGCGGCCAGCCGGTCCTGCGCGGCCTTCTTGCGCAGAATCGCGATCCGCGTCTCCAGCTCGGGCGGCTGGATGTCGGTGATCAGGCCCCACTCGAACCGGGTGCGCAGCCGGTCCTCCAGCGTCTCCAGCCGCTTGGGCGGCCGGTCGCTGGAGACCACGATCTGCTTGTTCGCGTTGTGCAGCGTGTTGAAGGTGTGGAAGAACTCCTCCTGAGTACCTTCCTTGCCCTCCAGGAACTGGATGTCGTCGACCAGCAGCACGTCGATGTCGCGATATCTGCGTTGGAAGGCGACCTTGCGGTCGTCGCGCAGCGAGTTGATGAAGTCGTTGGTGAACTCCTCGGTCGACACGTAGCGCACCCGCATGCCGGGGAACAGCCGCTGGGCGTAGTGCCCGACCGCGTGCAGCAGGTGGGTCTTGCCGAGCCCGGACTCCCCCCAGATGAACAGCGGGTTGTACGCGCGGGCCGGCGCCTCGGCCACGGCCACCGCGGCGGCGTGCGCGAACCGGTTGGACGCGCCGATCACGAACGTGTCGAAGGTGTACTTCTCGTTGAGCCGGGTCTTGGACGTCTGCGGCTGGGCCGGTGCGGTGAACGGCTGGCCGGCCGGCGGCGGCTGCTTGCCGTTGAACGTCGGCCAGATCTCGTGGACGGTGGCGAGCGCGTCGCCCTCCTCGTCCTCCTCCTCGGCGTCCGAGGACTCCGCGGTCTCGACGCCGTCGACCGGCTCGGTCCCGTTCGCCGACGCCTGCGCCTCGATCTTGTCCACAATGGACTGATCGATCGCGCCGTCCGTGCCGGGCACCGCGTGGCTCGCCGGCGGGGGCGCGGTCACCGCGTCCACCTTCACCGCCAGCGAGACCGTGCGCCCGAGCCGGCGAGACAGCGCGGCCGTGATCTCGTCCCGGAGCGCGCGCTCGATGGCCTCTTTCGCGAACTCGCTCGGCGCCGCGAGCAACGCGGTGCCGTCGAGCAGGCCGATAGGCCGGGTCACCCGCATCCACGCTCGCTGCTGCGGGGACAGTGTCGCGGCCGACAGCTCGCGCACAACCTGTTCCCACACCACACCGAGGTTCACCTGGTGATCGGACACCTCAGGGCTCCCCTCCCCTCATCGGTTTGCGATCGCCCCAGTAAAGCGGGACGCGTGGAGTCCGGTCCCGGGCATCCACAGGTTTGTCCACAACTGTGCACGAAGGCACGACGGGCCGCATGGCGGTCTGCCGTTCATCTTGCGTCAGTCATTCTGTTGGGCGCGTCAGGGGCTCCCACTCCCCGTCCGGCCAACCAAGAGCCAGCACGCTAACAAGGGCCGGCCACTGCCACAAGACGTACCCTATGGCAAGCATCCCGAAGTGGACGGCGTGTCGCCGAACGGTTCCGTGGGGTGGACAACCGGTACCCGAGTTTCATCATGGCGGAGAGGGTGCGTACCCTCAGAAGGTCTCCCGCCCGCGGCGGGCGTGTTCGCGTGCCTGTCGTCGGCACTGGTGAGCAGCGTCCCCGGGAACGCCGGAGACACACGAGACCTGTTGTGTGATCAGTACCCGGGAGTCCGACCGTGAGCAAGCGTACGTTCCAGCCCAACAACCGCCGTCGCGCGAAGACCCACGGCTTCCGGCTGCGCATGCGGACGCGTGCCGGTCGCGCGATCCTCGCCGCTCGTCGCCGTAAGGGCCGCGCGAGCCTGTCGGCCTGATCGCGGCCGGGTCACCGTGCTGCCCGCGCCGGCCCGACTCACCAGTAGCGAGGACTTTCGGTCGGTGACCAGGTCGCCCCGGCGTGCCGGGCGCTCGCTTCTGGTGGTGCACGCGCGCCTCGGTGACACGGATGACCAGCGAGAATTGGTTCAGACCACCTCGCCGCGAGTCGGTTTCGTGGTCAGCAAGGCGGTCGGCAACGCCGTCGTGCGCCACCGGGTGAGCCGCCGGTTGCGGCACCTCATGCGTGATCGCCTCGGAACTCTGCCGGCCGGCGCCGCGTTGGTCGTCCGTGCGCTGCCCCCGTCCGCGACGGCGTCCAGCCGGCAACTCGGCAAGGACATCGACGCGGCGCTGCGGCGGTTGGGACTGACCGGTACCGACGGTGGTGTGGAGTGAGCGGCGAGACGGGGACGCGGGAGCGCGAGCAGGCCTCCTCCGACGAGGACGAGGTGCGACGCCGTCCCGGCCCGATCGCCTGGGTGCTGCTTCTTCCGGTGCACGCGTACCGCAAGTTCATCGGCCCGCTGCTGCCACCGGTGTGCCGCTTCTACCCCAGCTGCAGTGCCTACGCCGTGGAGTCGCTGACCACGCACGGCGCGATCAAGGGCTCGTGGCTCACCCTGCGCCGGCTGGCCAAGTGCGGGCCCTGGCACCCTGGAGGCCTGGACCCGGTGCCGCCCCGCAAGCGACCGGGCACCACCAAGACCGAAGCCCCGGCTCAACAGACCCCTGCCGAGGAGTAGCTCAGTGCTCAACTTCATCTACTACCCGGTGTCCTTCATCTTGTGGTGTTGGCACTGGGTGTTCGGCCACATCTTTGGCCCGTCAAACGGTGTCACCTGGGTGTTGTCGATCATGTTCCTGGTCTTCACCCTGCGCGCGATCATGTTCAAGCCGTTCGTCAAGCAGGTCCGCTCGATGCGGAAGATGCAGGAGTTCGCGCCTGAGCTGAAGAAGATCCAGAAGAAGTACGCGAACGACCGGCAGAAGCAAGCCCAGGAGATGCAGAAGCTCCAGTCGCAGCACGGGTTCAACCCGTTGGGCGGCTGCCTGCCGATGCTGCTGCAGATCCCGGTGTTCATCGGTCTGTTCCACGTGCTCCGCTCGTTCGGGCCGGGCAAGAACGAGAACTACTTCTTCGACAAGGCCGGCAACCAGTCCTACATGGACGCCAGCATCTTCGGCGCCAACCTGTCGAACTTCGTCAGCCAGCCGGTCGACCAGATCCGGCACCTCGGCGGCAACCAGACCGCGGTCATCGCGGTCGGCATGATCGCGGCGGTGATCGCCGGTGTGCTGACCCACCTGACCGCGCGGCACTCGGTGTCCCGGCAGAACCCGGCGTCGGCCACCTCGCAGACCAACTTCATGAACAAGATCACGCTGTGGGTGTTCCCCGTCGGCGTGGTCGTGGGTGCGGCGTTCTTCCCCTTCCCGATCGGTCTGCTCGTCTACTGGCTGGCGAACAACTCGTGGACGCTGATGCAGCAGCACTTCGTCTACCGCAAGATCGACGCCGAGGAGAAGGAGCAGAAGGCGCAGGCGGTCGAGAAGAAGACCGCGCTCGCTCCGAAGCCGGGCCAGAAGCCGAACCCGAAGAAGCGGCCGGCCGGCCAGACGAACACGCCGAAGCCCGGGCAGAAGCCGAAGACCGACTCGACGAAGTCGGACGACACGGCGAAGCCCACCGACTCGAAGTCCGCGAGCGCCGGCAAGTCGACCGGTTCCGCGAAGCCCTCGAGTACCCCCAAACCGAAAGCCTCGCCTAACGGAGCGTCCGCCCCCGACTCGGCGGACGCGAAGCCGGGAGAAGTCCCGGGCATCGTCAACCGGCGCGGCAAGAAGCAGAGTCGTAAGCGCCGCTGACGCGGTGGCTGAGGAAAGGAGTGACCGTGTCGGACACCTTGCAGGCGCCCCAGGACAGCGAGGCGCAGGAGTCACAGGTCGACGAGACGACGGCGAACACCGACGCCGACGCCACCGAGGACGATGAGTCGGAGCACGAGTCGTTGCTCGTGCGCGAGGGCGACGTGGCGGGTGACTACCTCGAGCGGCTGCTTGATCTGCTCGACTACGACGGCGACATCGACCTCGACGTGGAGGCCGGTCGTGCGGTGGTGAGCATCGACGGCGGCGAGGATCTGGAGAAGCTCGTCGGCCCGCGCGGCAACGCGCTGGAGGCGCTGCAGGAGCTGACCCGGCTCGCGGTGCAGCAGGAGACCGGACAGCGGAGCCGGCTCATGCTCGACATCGCCGGCTGGCGGGCGGACCGCCGGCAGGAGCTGAGCGACCTCGGTACGGCGACCGCGCAGAAGGTGGCCTCCTCCGGTGAGAAGGCGCGGATGCAGCCGATGACCCCGTTCGAGCGGAAGATCGTGCACGACGCGGTCGCCGCCGTGAAGGGTGTCTACAGCGAGAGCGAAGGCGAAGAGCCGAAGCGCTTCGTGGTGGTCTTCCCGGAGTAGTCTGACAACGCGCGAAGACGCGGCCCGTCGAGTTTCGGCGGGCCGCGTTCTTGTGTCTGGAGAGGGGTCGGTGTTTCACGTGGAACTGGACGCGGCGATCGACGCGGTCTTCGGTACCGGCGCGCCGGCCGCGCGGGCGTACGCCGAACTGCTGGAGCGGCACGGCGTGGAGCGCGGGTTGATCGGGCCGCGTGAGGTGGACCGGCTCTGGGAGCGGCACCTGTTGAACTCGGCCGTGATCGGCGAGGCGATCCCGAAGGACGCGCGAGTGGTCGACGTCGGCTCGGGCGCGGGACTCCCCGGTGTTCCCCTGGCGATCGCCCGGCCGGATCTGGAGGTGGTCCTCCTGGAGCCGATGGCGCGCCGGGTCGCGTGGCTCGAAGAGGTCGTGGAGACGCTCGGGCTCGCGGTGTCCGTGGTGCGCGGCCGGGCGGAGGAGCGCTCGATTCGCGCGAGCCTGGGTACGTGTGATGTGGTTACCGCGCGCGCGGTCGCTCCCCTGGCTCGTCTGTGTGGATGGTGCCTGCCGCTGGTCCGCTCCGGCGGTTCGCTGGTGGCGCTGAAGGGTGCGAGTGCGGCCGACGAGGTCGCCAGGGACCGCGAGGAAATCAGCAAACTTGGTGGTTCACCGCCTCAGGTGACCGCCTGTGGACAAACGTTTCTGGACACGCCGACGACCGTGGTAGTGATTGAGCGGACGAAGTCGGGAGTCGGTCGCAACCGGAAGCGGCGGACAAGGGAGGATCTGTGACGCACAATCAGGCGCAGATCGGAGCAACGGATGTTCCACGTGAAACGCCACCCGGCCCCACGACACAAGACGGCGCAGTCGGCGCCGGGGAGGTGCTTCGACCGGTGACGTACTCAGGTAATCCCGAGATCGGGTGGACGCCGATCGCGGATGAAGCAGAGCGAGCGACCAAGCTGCTCCACCCGGACAACATGTTTCCCCGGCCCGCACGCCGCCGCGTGCTGACGGTGGCGAACCAGAAGGGCGGCGTCGGCAAGACGACCAGCGCGGTCAACCTCGCCGCCGCACTCGCCATGCACGGGCTCAAGGTGCTCGTGATCGACCTCGACCCGCAGGGCAACGCCAGCACCGCGCTCGGCGTCGAGCACCGGTCCGGCACTCCCTCGGTGTACGAGGTGCTCATCGGCGAGGTGTCGCTCGTCGACGCGGCGTCGGTGAGCGACCAGTCCGACAACCTCTACTGCGTGCCGGCGACGATCGACCTCGCCGGTGCGGAGATCGAGCTGGTGTCGATGGTGGCTCGCGAGGCGCGTCTCAAGGAGGCGCTCACCACCGAGGCGCTGGACGAGATCGACCCCGACTACGTCTTCATCGACTGCCCGCCCTCGCTCGGTCTGCTGACCGTCAACGCGATGGTGGCCGGCGACGAGGTGCTCATCCCGATCCAGTGCGAGTACTACGCGCTGGAGGGGCTCAGCCAGCTGCTGCGCAACATCGAGCTGGTGCAGGGTCACCTGAACCCGAGCCTGTACGTCTCCACGATTCTGCTCACGATGTACGACGGGCGCACCAAGCTCGCCGACCAGGTGACCTCCGAGGTGCGCAAGCACTTCGGTGAGACGGTCCTCAGGACCGTCATCCCGCGCAGCGTGAAGGTGTCCGAGGCGCCGGGTTACGGGCAGACCGTGCTCACCTACGACCCGGGCTCACGTGGATCCATGAGCTACCTGGACGCCGCGCGGGAGATCGCCGAAGTCGGCGCGAGGGCGGACCAGTGACCGATCGCAAGGGTGGTCTCGGGCGCGGGCTCGCCGCACTCATTCCACAGGGGCCGGAGTCGTCCGAGGGGAGTCCGCCCGTCAGGCGACCGGTGCCGCGCACCGGTCGGACGGCCCCGGCCGCGCGCGCCGGTAAGCAGGTCGAGCAGGACGACACGAACGAGATCGCGGGTGCGGTGTACCGCGAGGTGCCGATCGCCGCGATCAAGCCCAACCCGAAGCAGCCGCGGCAGGTCTTCGACGAGGACGCGCTCGCCGAGCTGGAGCACTCGATTCGCGCGTTCGGGTTGATGCAGCCGATCGTCGTGCGCGATCTCGGCGACAGCTACGAGCTCGTCATGGGCGAGCGCCGGTGGCGGGCCGCCCAGCGGGCCGAGCTGGCGACCATTCCGGCGATCGTGCGGCAGACCGCGGACGACGCGATGCTGCGCGACGCGCTCCTGGAGAACATCCACCGGGTCCAGCTGAACCCGCTCGAAGAGGCGGCCGCGTATCAGCAGCTGCTCGAAGAGTTCGAGGTGACGCACGAGGAGTTGGCCAGTCGCATCGGCCGCAGCCGTCCGGCCATCACCAACACGATCCGGCTGCTGAAGCTCCCGCTCCCCGTGCAACGGCGGGTCGCCGCCGGCGTGCTGTCCGCCGGTCACGCTCGCGCACTGCTCGGGTTGGACGACGCCGGTTCGCAGGAGGACCTGGCCGGCCGGATCGTGGCGGAGGGGCTGTCGGTCCGGCAGACCGAGGAAGCCGTCACGCTGATCAAGAACGAGAAGCCGGCCAAGGCGAAGCCCGCTCCCCGCAAGCCGATGCAGGCGCCGGGTCTGCAGGACCTCGCCGAGCGGTTGTCGGACCAGTTCGACACCCGCGTGAAGGTCGAACTCGGTCAGCGGAAGGGCCGGATCGTGGTCGAATTCGGGTCAGTTGACGATCTTGAACGGATCGTCGACATGATGCATCCAAATGGGACTAATCGGACATCGAAATCCGATTAGGCGTCATACCAGGGCGTTTCGTCACGGTGACGATGACACCGCGTCGACGAATTGGCTACTGGGGGTCGCCAGCTTGGCGAGCGACGGCGCGGTCGATCAGCGCGGCGTAGATCTCGCCGAGAGACTGCCCGGACGCCTCGATCGCCATCGGCAGCAGTGACGTCTCGGTGAGGCCGGGCGACAGGTTCACCTCGAGGAAGTGAGCCGTGCCGTCCGGCGTCACCACGGCGTCGGTCCGCGACACGTCCCGGAGCCCGAGCAGCTTGTGCGCGGCGACCGCCAGATCCGCCACCGCCGCGGTGGCCCGCTCGTCCAACCGGGCCGGCGTGTGGAAGTCGGTCAGCCCGGCGGTGTACCGCGCGGTGTAGTCGTACACCCCGCGCTCCGGCACGATCTCCACCGCGGGCAGCGCGGTCGGCCCGCCGTCGGTGTCGATCACCGTCACCGCGACCTCGGTGCCCGCCACGAACCGCTCGGCGAGCACGGTCTCCGAGTAGGCCAGGCAGCCGACCATCGCCGCCGGCAACTCCGACGCGTCGTGCACCACATGTGCGCCGAGCGCCGAGCCGCCCTGGTCCGGCTTGAGCATCAGCGGCAGCCCGAGCCGGTCGACCATCGCGTCCAGCACCGGCGCCGCGCCCAGTTCGCGGAACGTGCTGTGCGGCAGCACCACCCAGTCCGGCGTGGCGAGTCCGGCGCGGGCCAGCTCCGCCTTGGCGGTCGGCTTGTCCCACGCGCGCCGGCAGGCATGCGAGTCCGCGCCGACGAACGGGATTCGGAGCATCTCGAAGATCGTCTGGATCGAGCCGTTCTCGCCCTCGCCGCCGTGCAGCGCCACGACGACCGCGTCCGGCCGGTGCTCGCGCAGCCGGGTCAACAGCGACGAGTCGGCGTCCCACTCCTCCACGGTCAGCCCGACCGAGCGCAGCGCGGTGGACAGCCGCCGCCCGGATCGCAGTGACACGTCACGCTCGTGCGACAGCCCGCCGGACAGCACGGCAACCCATTGATCCGACAACGCGACAACTCCTCAGTAATCCAGGTCCAGCCCGCTGAACCCGTTAGGCCGGCTAAGTGGTCCAGCCCGCTGAACCCGTTAGCGTGGCTAAAGATATGCTATTCGGTGTCCGGCGACGGCGTCTGCGGACCGGACATCAGCCGGCTCGCCGTCGGGCCGAACGTGGCGAGCAGGTCGATCTCGTCGGCCAGCACGCCGGCCAGTCGCCGCACGCCCTCGGTGATCCGCTCCGGCGTCGGGTAGCAGAACGACAGTCGCATCTGCCGGCTGCCGAACCCGTCCGCGTAGAACCCGGTACCTGGAACGTAGGCCACCCGCTGGGTCACCGCACGCGGCTGCATCGCCTTGGTGTCAACACCTTCCGGCACGGTCAGCCACACGAAGAACCCGCCGTCCGGCCGCGTCCAGGTGCAGCCGGCCGGCATGTGCTGCTCCAGTGCGGACAGCATCGCGTCCCGCCGCTCCCGGTAGGTCTGCTGGAACGACTTGATCTGACCCTTCCAGTCGTGCGTCTCCAGGTACCGCGACACGATCAACTGGTTCAGCGTGGGGGCGCACAGCGCGGCCGACTCCGCGGCCAGCACCAGCTTCTCCCGCACCGCGTGCGGCGCCAGCGCCCAGCCGACCCGCAGCCCCGAGGCGAACGTCTTGGAGAACGAGCCGAGATAGATCACGTTCTCGTGGTCCATCGAGCGCAGCGCCGGATACGTCTGCCCGTCGAACCCGAGCAGCCCGTACGGGTTGTCCTCCACCACGAGCACGCCGG
This sequence comes from Herbihabitans rhizosphaerae, assembly GCF_004216555.1. Lineage (GTDB taxonomy): Bacteria > Actinomycetota > Actinomycetes > Mycobacteriales > Pseudonocardiaceae > Herbihabitans > Herbihabitans rhizosphaerae. Next base: position 154,273 of record NZ_SGWQ01000005.1, read on the forward strand.
CCGCCGCGCAGATGTCCAGGACCTCCGCGCGCCGCGACACGGCGAGCGTCACGCCGGCCGGGTTCTGGAACGTCGGCACCGTGTACAGGAACTTCACCCGCCGGCCGGCCCGCTGCGTCGCGGCCAGTGCCTCGCGCAGCGCCTCCGGCTGCAGGCCCTGATCGTCCATCGCCACGTGCACGACGTCGGCCTGGTACGACGCGAACGTGCCCAGCGCGCCGACGTAGGACGGCCCCTCGGCCAGCACCACGTCACCCGGATCACAGAAGATCCGCGTCACCAGGTCCAGCGCCATCTGCGAGCCGACCGTGACCACCATGTCGTCCGGGTGGCCGGTGATCCCCTCCAGTGCCATCACGTCGCAGATGTGCTCGCGCAGCGCCGGCACCCCGTGCGCCGAGCCGTACTGCAGCGCGGTCAGCCCCTCGGCCGCGATCAGCTCGCCCACCTCGGCGGACAGCGAATCCAGCGGCAGCGCGGCCAGGTTCGGCATGCCGCCGGCCAGCGACACCACCTCGGGCCGGCTGGCCACCGCGAACAGCGCGCGCACCTCCGACGCCGTCATGCCGGTCGCGCGGGCCGCGTAGCGGTGCAGGTGCGGGTCGAGGCTGTGCGATCCTCTGCGGGCCGGTTCGTGCGTCATGCGGGCTCCACGGCGTCGGGAATCAATCGAGTGTAACCGGGCGTCCGGGGCGTCCCGACGCTTCCGGCACGTATCACACCCCCGTATCCTGGCGAGGGGTTCGCGTAACCGACGTGGTGGGAGGTCAGGTGTCGCGACGTGTCGTCGGGATCACGCTCGACAACCTGGAAGACCTGCCCAAGCACTGCAGGGGATGCGTGTTCTGGGAGTTGGCGCCGCATCTGAAAGAGCAGGCCGAGGAGTTCGGGTCCACCGAGCTGGAGAAAGAGGCCTGGGTGTCCAGCGTGCTGCTGGAGTGGGGCTCCTGCGGGCGTATCGCGTACAGCGACAAGCTGCCGGTCGGCCACGTGCTCTACGCGCCGCCGAACGCGGTGCCGCGCTCCTCGGCGTTCCCCACCTCGCCGGTCAGCGCGGACGCCGTGCTGCTCACCGGGTTCCACGTGCTGCCCGAGTTCCGCGGCGGCGGGCTCGGCCGGATGCTCGTGCAGGCCGTCGCCAAGGACCTCACCCGGCGCGGCGTGAAGGCCATCGAGGCGTTCGGCGACGCGCAGGCGCTCGACATCCCCGAGCAGGATCGCACCTGTGTGGTGCCGGCCGACTTCCTGCTCAGCGTCGGGTTCAAGACCGTGCGGCCGCACCCGAGGTGGCCACGGATGCGGCTGGAGCTGCGATCCGCGCTGACCTGGAAGGAAGACGTCGAGGCGGCGCTGGAGCAGCTGCTGGGAACGGTCTCGGTGAGTACCGTCGACCCGGCTAGCGTTGGCCAGCGGGCTTGAGGTCACCCGAGATACCGGTGATCCGGCCGTACTGATCGAACCCGATCGTCGCGGTGCCGGACGCCGGATCGGTCAGCTGGACCTGGCTCCGGTCCTGGTTCCAGGCGATGCCCCAGTCGGTGTGCTGGGCGAGGCCGAACACCGCCGACCGGTGATCGCGGATCTCGCCGGCCTGCAGTAGCGGCACCGTCCTGGTCATGATGTGCGTGATCGTCGGCCGCGGCACGTCCAGCCCCTCCAGCAGGAACACGATCCGGGTGCCGCCGCTGGCCGGCGCCGAGTAGTACGGGCTGAGCCGGGTCGCCTCCACCGCCGCGGCGCCCACGACGTGCGCGAGCGCGGCGATCTCCTGTCCGAGCGCGTCCTCCACGGCGTCGGTGGTGAACGGCAGCTCGGCGGTGGTCAGGTCCGCGATGCGGTGCTGCTCGCCCAGCTCGCGGATCCGCCGCACCGGGTTGTCCGCACCGGACTGCGGATGCGCCCAGCCCCACATCATCGAGCGCGGGCCGGGCGCGATGCTGGCCACCAGGTGCGCCCGCGCCGCGATCGTCCTGTCCCCGTTGACCTGCGAGAACGTGAACGTCCCCTGCTCCATGTTCATGCCCCAGCGGTGCTCGCCGAGAGTTTCCTCGAGGTAGTCGGACAACAACGTTTGACGTAGGGCGGCGTACAGCGCTGAGCGGTCCGCGACAGCCTGGAGCCCGGGGAAATCCATGCGCACACTATGCCGCCGCGCATCCCCTCTACGTCAGCTGGGGCAGCACCTGAGAACCCGGTCGGCGCTGCTACGTAGGCGAAAGCCAGCGTCTCGCCCGACGATCTTTCCGCCGGAAATCGCGAACCTTGTCGCGTCCCAAGAAACCGATTGGGAACGACACGACATTGGAGTAAGCGATGACCACGATCAACCCGGCGATCACCAACCGCGTCGCCGCCTGGCTGAGCCGCAACAGCGTCGACATCCTCCGGATCAACCTCGGGCTGGTGTTCTTCGGATTCGGCATCCTGAAATTCTTCCCGGGACTGAGTCCGGCCGAAGGGCTGGCATCGAGGACCCTCGAGACTCTGAGCCTGGGACTCGTCTCCGGCCAGACTGCCGCGATCGTCACCGCGATCTCCGAGTGCTTCATCGGGATCACGCTGATCAGCGGCCGGTTCCTGAAGGCCGGTCTGGCCGTGCTCGGCGTCTCCCTGATCGGGATCATGTCGCCGCTGGTGCTGTTCTTCACCGACCTGTTCCCCGCCGGCGGACCGACGCTGGAGGCGCAGTACGTGCTCAAGGACATCGTGCTGGTCGCCGCCGGCCTGGTGGTCGCGGCGAAGGCGCTGGGCGGCCGGATGGTGCCGGCCGCGGAGCAGACGGGGCGCTGACGGTACGCGGATTTCCGTACTCGCGGATCAACGTCTCGCCGGACGACCCCAGGCGCGCCGCGCAGGACCATTGGATCCGTCAAGAACGGCAACCCCAGAAGGACTGAGGATCATGAGTACCACCACCCCGCGCCGCCTCTCGGGACGTACCCGCAAGGTGGTTCTGGTGTCGCACATCGTGTCCGTGTCCGCCTGGATCGGCATCGACGTCGCGCTGGTCATCCTGGCCACCACCGGCCTGGTGACCAGCGACGTCGATGTCGCCGCCACCGCGTTCAAGGCGCTGGAGATGTTCGCGGTCTGGCCGATGTTCATCGCCGCCATGCTCGCCCTGGTCACCGGCGCCACGCTGGGGCTGGGCAGCAAGTACGGGCTGTTCCGCTACAAGTGGGTGGCCGTGAAGCTGGCCGTGAACCTGCTGATGGCCACGCTGCTCGTCACCGCACTGCGCACCGGCCTCGCCGACGCCGCCGAGTACGGCCGGCAGCTGGCCGCAGGCGTGACACCCACCGTCGACAAGCCGATCGGCCTGCTCGGGCCGATGATCGTGGCGCCGAGCCTGCTGCTGCTCGCCGTCGTGCTCTCCGTGTTCAAGCCCTGGGGCCGCTTCCGTGGCCGCGTGATCGCCAAGGAGGCGTGATGACCACCCCTGTGAAGACCCCGGTGAAGACGACAGCGTTGACCAAGCGATTCGGCGGCACGCTCGCCGTGGACGGCGTCGACCTGGAGGTCCGCGCCGGCGAGGTGTACGGCTTCCTCGGCCCCAACGGCGCCGGCAAGACCACCACGCTGCGCATGCTGCTCGGGCTGATCCGGCCGACGTCCGGCACGGTCACCCTGCTCGGCGAGGCGCAAGACAAGTCGAACAAGGGCTTGCGCAAGGTTGGGGCGCTGATCGAGGGCCCGGCGTTCTACCCGTACCTGTCCGGCCTGGACAACCTGCGAGTGCTGGCCGGTCACGCCGGCGTGGACCGGGCCAGGGTGGACGCGGTGCTGGACACCGTGGACCTGGCCGACCGGGCGCGCGACAAGTACGCCACCTACTCGCTCGGCATGAAGCAGCGGCTGGGCCTCGCCGCCGCGCTGTTGAAGAAGCCCGAGCTGCTGATCCTGGACGAGCCGACCAACGGGCTGGACCCGGCCGGCATGGCCGACATGCGGGTCACCATCCGCAAGCTGGCCGCGGACGGCTGCACGGTGCTGCTGTCCAGCCACCTGCTGGCCGAGGTGGAGCAGATCTGCGACCGGGTCGGCGTGATCGACCACGGCCGGCTGATCACCGAGACCGCGGTGGCCGACCTGCGCGGCGAGGGCCGGCTGCGGGTGCTGGCCCGCCCGTTCGACCGGGCCCGCGACCTGCTCACCGAGCTGCTCGGCGCGGGCGCGGTGCACGTCGAGGCCGACGCGCTGGAGCTTGATGTCGACGCCGCTGATGCCTCGGGGATCAACGCCGGGCTGGTCGGCCACGGCGTCTCGGTCAGCGAGCTGCGCTGGCGCGAACCCGATCTGGAGCAGGTCTTCCTCGAGCTGACCGGAGGTGTCTCCCATGTTGACTAGCATTCGAGCCGAGTTGATCAAGCAGACGCGACGGCCGGCGAACTGGCTGCTGCTGGCGATCGCCGCCGTGCTCACCCTGACCTTCGCCTACGCGATCCCGTACGCCGGACTGTCCAGCGGTCCGTCCGGCGCGCCGGGCAGCGGGCGCGGCCTGCCGTCGATGCTGCCCGAGGCGTTCGTGGGCAACGCGCTGGGCGGAGTGCCGATCTTCGTGGGCGCGCTGGCGCTGGTGTTCGGCGTGCTGGTGGCCGGCAGCGAGTACGGGTTCCAGACCTGGAAGACCGTGCTGGCGCAGCGGCCGTCCCGGTTCACCGCGTACGGTTCGAAGCTCGCGGTCGTCGCGATCGCCAACCTGATCGGCGTGCTCACGCTGTTCGCCGCGGCGGCCGGCGGGAGTGCGGCGGTGGCGGCGCTGGAGGGCGCGCCGATGAACTGGCCGTCCGCCGGTGACATCGTCCTCGGCATGGGCGTCGGCTGGCTGGTGATGACCATGTGGGGCGCCTGCGGCGCGCTGCTCGGCATCGCGTTCCGGTCCGTCGCGCTGCCGATCGGGCTCGGGCTGGTGTGGATGCTGGCCATCCAGAACCTGCTCGCCTCGATCGCCGCGCCGGCGCTGGAGTTCGTCGGCGAGTTGCAGAAGGTGCTTCCCGGGCCGAACACCGGTGCGCTGGCCGCCGCGATGGGCGCCGCGTCCGAGACGCCCGGGGTGGACGCGCTGGTCGGTTCCGGACACGCCACGATCGTGGTGGCCGGCTACCTGGTGGCATTCTGTGCACTGGGCGGTTGGCTGATGCACCGCCGGGACATTCTGTGAGGCACATGGTGGTCAAGTGGAGGTCACGCGCCGGTTCAGTGCTCCCCGACGCGCTGTTGACCGTGCTGGTGGCGTTCGTCGGCGTGGTCGGCACGACCGTCCTTGACCAGTCCTCCACCGCCGTCACCAAGGTCGACGCGTTGACCTACGTGCTGGTGCTGGCGTCGGCCGCCTCGGTGGCGGTGCGCCGGCGCTGGCCGCTGGGCACCCTGGCGGTCACCACCGCCGCGCTCGCCACGTACCTGTACATCGGCTACCCGTACGGGCCGATCTTCTTCCCGTTCCTGGTCGCGGTGTACACGGCCGCCAGGTGGATTCCGCTGCGGACCGCGGTGATCGGCTCGGTGATCGCGCTGGTCGTGGTGTTCCCGCACATCTTCACGCACGGCGCGTCGATCCCAGGAGGGTTCGCGATCCTGCCGATCACCGCCTGGGTGGCGGTGCCGTTCGCCATCGGCATCACCGTCCGGGTGACCAGGGAGGCGACTCAGCGCGCCCGCGCCGAGCTGGTGCGCAAGGGTGTGTACGACGAGCGGATGCGGGTCGCGCAGGAGGTGCACGACGTGGTCGGACACGGGCTGGCGGCGATCAAGATGCAGGCCGACGTGGCGCTGCACCTGCTGGCCAAGAAACCCGAGCAGGCCGAGACCGCGCTCACCGCGATCAGCCGCACCAGCAGCGAGGCGCTGGACGAGCTGCGCACCACGCTGGCACTGGTGCGCCGGCCGGAGGGTGAGGCCCGCGCCGCCACCCCGTCGCTGCGCCGGCTGGACGAACTGCGCCAGCGGATGGACAAGGCGGGTGTCACGATCCGGTTGGACACGACGGGTACCGAAGAGCCGCTGCCGGACGCCGCGGACATGGCAGGCTACCGAGTCGTACAGGAGTCGTTGACCAACGTGCTCCGGCACAGCGACGCGAAGGTGGCGACCGTGCGGATCGGCTACGAACCCGAGGCGGTGACGATCACGGTGAGCAACCCCGCGCCCGGCGCGCGAGCCGGACGGGACGGCGGGCTGGGCATCCCCGGCATGCGCGACCGTGTGGCGTCGGTCGGCGGCACGTTCTTCGCCGGGCCGACCGAGGACGGGCGGTTCGAGGTGCACGCCATGCTGCCGGTCAACGGGGCCGCCCGATGATCACCGTGGCGATCGTCGACGACCAGGATCTGGTGCGGGTCGGCCTGCGCACGCTGATCGAGAACGAGGACGGGCTGGACATCGCCGGTGAGGCCGCCGACGGGCTGGACGCGGTCGCGATGATCCGCCGCACTCGCCCGGACGTGGTGCTGATGGACATCCGGATGCCGGGCATCGACGGGCTGGAGGCCACCCGCCGCGTGGTGGCCGATCCCGAGCTGGCCGGCACGAGGATCATCGTGCTGACCACGTTCGAACTGGACGAGTACGTGTTCGACGCGATCCGGCACGGCGCGAGCGGGTTCCTGCTCAAGGACACCAAGCCGGTCGAGCTGCTGTCCGCGATCCGCCAGGTGGCCGACGGCGGCGCGCTGCTCGCCCCCTCGGTGACCCGCAAGTTGATCAGTGAGTTCGCCGCGCAGAAGGCGCGCCGGGTGCGCCCGCACCCGCAGTTGGAGACGCTGACCGACCGGGAGCGGGAGATCCTCGGCCTGGTCGGCGAGGGGCTGTCCAACGACGAGATCGCGGTGCGGCTCTACATCAGCCCGGCGACCGCGCGCACGCACGTCGGCCGCTCGATGACCAAACTCGGCGCGCGCGACCGTGCCCAGCTCGTCGTGTTCGCCTACCAGTCCGGCCTCGCCGGCTAGCTCAGGTGAGCGCCGACCAGGCCTGGTCGACGAGTGCGGCCACCCGGTCCGGCTGCTTGGGACGTTTACTCACCCGTCGAGTAGAGGAATGAGCGCCTCCTCCTCGTAGTCGAGGTGGCGTTCGAGTTCCTTGGCGAGGCGGTCGAACTCGGCGAGCACGGCGGCCGAATCAGCTCCGGTGAGCACCGTCTTCAACTCGTCGATCAGGGCGGCGATCTCCCGGTGCTCGGCCTCCAGGCGGGCCACCACCTCGGGTGCCCGGCCGGCCATCGCGGGCAACATGTGCGCGTCCTCGATGGAGTGGTGGCCGTGCAGGCCGCCGCACAGGGTGACGCAGTTGATCCGCAGCTGCGCGCCGAGCGAGCCACCGGAGGCCAGCTCCGTGCGGATGATCTCCAGCTCGCGGCGGAACCCGTCGTGGATCAGCCGCAGGCCGTCGCCCATCGAGGTCGCGCCCGGCACGTTCGGCGGGCCCGGCACCTCGTACAACGCCACCACCGGCAGCGTGCGCCCCGACTTGACCTCGTAGTCGGCCCAGCCCTGGTCGTCGGCCACGGCGCGGGCGAACACGGCGTCGCGCTCCTCGCCGGAGAGCACGACGGCGTTCGCCTCGTAGGAGAAGATCCCGTCCTCGACGGTCACCGTCGGGTTGGCGACCAGGTTGTGAAACCACGCGGGATGGGTGGGCGCGCCGCCGGCCGAGCCGATGACGATCACCCGCTCGCCGCCGTCCGGCAGATAGCCGACCGGCGTGGTGTGCCGCTTACCTGACCGTGCGCCGGTCGTGGTGAGCAACAGCAGGCGGGCACCGTCGAAGTAGCCGCCGACGCGCCCCTTGCTGGCGCGGAACTCATCGATCACGTGCTGATTGAAATCCAAGTCTTCTCCTTCTCCAGGCATGGGTGAACCACAGAACCTTGTGCTGGAGAAGGAAAGGCGGGCCGCGCACCCGCCGGGCGATCACGCCGTAGCCGGGTGACTTTCTCGTGTATGGCCAAAGGCCGACCCGGCAGTCACGACGGCGATACTACTCGGCCTTGGCCAGCTCGTGGGCCAGTACGTCGGCGAAGGTGAACGTGCCGGTCGGCTGGTCGTTCTCGCCGAGCAGGTACAGCCGCTTCACCGCGACCAGGATGGCCTCGGCGATCACGTCCCGGAACGCCGGGTCGGACAGTCGCGCCCGGTCGTCGGAGTTGGTCAGGTACCCGGTCTCCACGCGCACCGCCGGGCAGCGGGTCAGCCGCAGCGCGTCCCACGTCCTCGGGTGCGCCCGGCAGTCCCGCATCCCGGTGCGCGCCACGATCTCGCGCTGGATGAACCCGGCCAGCGCCTCACCGACGGTGGAGGTGGCGCCGTTGCCGGTGCCGAAGTGGAAGGTCGCCACGCCCTGCCCGTGCATCGAGGAGTTGGCGTCACAGTGCAGCGACAGGAACAGGTCAGCACCCGCCTCGTTCGCGAACTGGGCGCGCTCCACCTCGGTCGGGCACGCCTCGACGCCCCGGGACAGCAGCGCCTCCATGCCGGTGGCCACCATGCGGCCCTCGAGCCGGCGGGCCAGGTCCCACACCAGGTCGGCCTCGCGCACGTTGGCCGCCATCACGCCGCCGTCGGTGCCGCCGTGGCCCGGGTCGATCACGATCCGCTTGCCGCGCAACCGGGGGCCGGCGCGACGCATCCGCTCCTGCTCGCGCAGCAGCACCGGACGACCGCCGCGCGCACGCGGGGAAAGCCTGCGCAACTGGCGCACGGTCTCCGCGCCGCAGATGCCGTCCACGGTCATGCCCATGTCGCGCTGGAAGTTCCGCAGCGCGTGCTCGGTCTGCGCGCCGAACACACCGTTCGGGCGGCCGGCGTCGTACCCCAGCTCGAGCAGCCGCTCCTGCAGGGTGAGCACGTCGTCGCCGGTGACCGGCGCGGACACCATGTAGGCCAGCGGACGCGCGCCGAGCTGGAAGGTGGCGTCGCGCAGCGCGCGGTAGGTGGTGGGCCCGACCACGCCGTCGGTGATCAGCCCGCGCTGCTGCTGGAACCCGCGCACCGCCTGCTCCACAGCCGAGTCGAAGCGTGCCTGCTCAGGGCTGTCGTCGCCGTTGGACGGCAGCAGCCCGAGCGTCATGAGCGTGGACTTGACCTCGGCGACGGCTGGCCCGACATCACCGCGGCGAAGAACCCGCATGCGCACCTGCTCCTTCTCGAGCACCGATCGCGGCCGGTGCGGTGGTTGACGCCCTATTGTGCACGGGCGCCCGCGCTTGATAACGCAGGCACCCCGGAGCGGGTGAGACCGCGCACGCGCTATACACAGGACGGTAGTTCTCCGTCCAGCGTTGCACGTGCGCGGCGTTTTAGCTGAATCGGCCGAATCAGCCGATGAAGTCGGACAACTCCGACAGGATGGCCTGCTTCGGCTTGGCGCCGACGATCTGCTTCACCGGCTCGCCACCCTTGAAGACGATCATCGTCGGCACGGACAGGATCTGGTAGCTGGCCGCCGTCTTCGGGTTGGCATCGATGTCCAGCTTGGCCACGGTGATCTTGTCGCCGTGCTGGCCGGCGATCTCCTCGAGCACCGGGGCGACCATCTTGCACGGCCCGCACCAGGTGGCCCAGAAGTCCACGACGACCGGCTTGTCGCTGTTCAGCACGTCGTCGGCGAACGAGTTGTCGGTCACCTTCACGGTGTTGGTCATGTCTGCTCCTCGTACTCGAATGGTTTGTCAGTTGGCGGTGGTGGCGTACCCGCCGCCGACCAGCTCGGAGGTGACGGCCGCTTCGGGCTCGCCGTGCTCGGCGAGCCACCGCTCCGCGTCGATCGCGGCCGAGCAGCCCGATCCGGCGGCGGTGATCGCCTGCCGGTAGGTGTGGTCGACCAGGTCGCCGGAGGCGAACACGCCGTCCAGGTTCGTGTAGGTGGTGCGGCCCTTGGTGATCACGTAGCCGTCGGAGTCCAGGTCGATCTGGCCCTTGACCAGCTCGCTGCGCGGGTCGTGCCCGATCGCCACGAAGAACCCGGACACGGCCAGCTCGGAGATCTCGCCGGTGATCGTGTCGCGCAGCTTCACGCCGGTCACCTTCTGGTCCCCGAGCACCTCGGTGGGCTGCTTGTTCAACGCCCACCTGATCTTCTCGTTGGCGCGGGCGCGCTCCAGCATGATCTTGGAGGCGCGGAACTCCGCACGCCGGTGGATGATCGTCACCGTCTTGCCGAACTTGGTCAGGAACAGCGCCTCCTCCATCGCGGAGTCGCCACCGCCGACCACGGCGATGTCCTGGTCGCGGAAGAAGAAGCCGTCACAGGTGGCACACGCGGACACGCCGCGGCCGAGCAGCTCCTGCTCGCCGGGGACGTGCAGGTAGCGCGCGGCGGCGCCCATGGCGAGCACGATCGCCCTGGCGGCGTAGCGCTGGCCGTTCGCGGTGACGTACTTGATCTCGCCGGACAGCTCCAGCTCCTCGACGTCCTCGGCGCGGAGTTCGGCGCCGAACCGCTCGGCCTGCGTCCGCATCTCCTCCATGAGGTCCGGGCCCATGATGCCTTCCTTGAAGCCCGGGTAGTTCTCCACGTCGGTGGTGGTCATCAGCGCGCCGCCGAACTGGGTGCCCTCGAACACCAGCGGGTCGAGCTGCGCCCTGGCCGCGTAGACGGCGGCCGTGTAACCGGCGGGGCCAGAGCCCACGACGATCAGATTGCGGACTTCCTGGGCGGCCAAGTGAACCTCCGTGGTGCCGGACTCGCGTACTCATCGCGCGTTAGGTGATAACGCGATCGTAGGCGTCCGGCATTCCACGGAGGTGAGTGACGGAGGCGACTCAGCCGATGGTCGTGTCGCCGAGCAGTGCCGGCCCGCACTGGGCGTCGACCACCACGATGCGGAACTTGGTGCCACCGGCACCGACAACCGGGATCACCGCGGCCACGCCGGGCTTGCCCTGGAACGTGGCCTCGCGAGCGCCGAGCGGCTTGACCGTGGCCGGCACGCCGGCGGCGGCGAGGCACTGGCTGAACCGCTGCTCGGAGCCGAGCGCGCCGTAGTTCTTCTGGCTGAGGATGGCGCCCTGCTGCTTGCCGAGCGAGTCGCCGTCCAACGCGAGCGGGCCGTCGCTGGGCGGTGCGGTGGTGTTGGACGTCGGCGCGGCCACACCGGTGCCGTCGGTCTCGTTGCCGGGCACCACGGCGATGGTGATCGCGGCCGCTGCGGCCGCTGCGGCGAACACTCCGCCGGCGATCGTCATCCGACGGTTACGCCTGCGGCGCGCGTCGTCCAGGCTGACCACCGGAGCAACCCCCGGCTGCTGCGGTGGAGCCGCCTGCTGCTGACCCGCCATGGCCGCCGCTCGGGCGGCCGACTCGGCCTCGATGGCCGCGTCCAACCTGGCCGCGAAGTGCGCCGGCATCGGCTCGAGCGGAGCGGCGCTCAGCCCGCCGAGGTCCACCTTGGTGGAGTCCAGCGCGGCGAGAATCTCGCGTGCTTCGGGATCGGCGTTGACCTGAGGCCACAGCGACGCGGTCAGGTCGGGGTCCAACGCACCCGCATGCAGATCCGCGAGTACGTCGATGGACCACGGCGGCCCCGAGGCGCCGAGCCCCCGACCTTGATTCGTCATGACCCCTCCCAGGTACGCCTGTCAGGCTTCCCTTGCCTGCTTGCTGCCTCACCTGGGACGTTCGCATCTGCATCCGGGTTCCGCAGGTGCCCGAGAACTTTGGCGAGCTTGGCGCGACCCCGGGCACATCGGCTCTTCACGGTGCCTTCCGCGATGCCGAGTATCTTCGCCGTCTCGGCCACCGAGTATCCCTCGACGTCGACGAGCACGATGGGAACCCGCTGATCCTCGGACAGTTCGTGCAGCGCCTTCTGCACCAGGAGCCTGGTCTCCCGGTCCGACATCGCGTCCCTCGGCGTGACCGGCTCACCGGGCCCGGTCTCGGGCAGCGGCACGGTCGGGCGCGCCTGCTTGCGCCGCACCCGGTCAAGGCACGCGTTCACCACGATGCGGTGCAGCCAGGTGGTGACCTGGGACTCGGCGCGGAACGAGCCGGCGGCGCGGAACGCGGAGATGAACGCGTCCTGCAGCGCGTCGGCGGCTTCCTCCGGGTCGCGCAGCGTGCGCAGCGCCACCGCCCACATGCGGTCGCGGTGACGGCGGACCAGCTCGGAGAACGCGCGCGGGTCACCACCCGCGTGCGCCCTGATGAGATCGGCGTCCGACGCGGCTGCCGTGGTCACGAGACCACCCCGGCGGCCATCACGGGGACGGAGAGATCAGTGCCGGACACGGGGTCAATATAACGGCAGTGACCCGCGCCACCGCGAAGACGTCTCGCCTATCGCGCGCGGAGGAACGTGACCTCGGTGATCTCCGACTGGAGCTTGCCCCCGCCGGCCAGCTTCGTGATCCACACGATCACGTACTGGGCCGGCTCGCCGTCCGGGATCGCGATCTCCGTGCTGCCCTCGTTCAGCTTGCCGCCGGCGATCTTCTTCGTGTCGCCGAGACTGTCCGGCTTGGACGACGTGGCGGTGCGGATCTCCACTTCGGTGCCCGGACTCGGCGAGTCGATCCGGACCGAGGCCAGCTTCGTCTTGCCGTCCAGGGAGATCAGCAGCCCGACGCCAGGTTTGAACGACGGGAACTGCTGGCGGTAGTCGTCGGTCTGCCAGCCGGTGCGCGGATCGCCGTCGGTGGCCCGGCCGACCCGGCTCGGGTTGTCCGGCGCCTCCTTGACGTTGAAGAGCTTCGTGCCGGCGATCTTCACCGGCCCGCCGTTGGCCGGGGGTGGCGGCGGCTGGCCGTCCGTGTTCTGGCCCGGCGTCGAGGTGCCCGGCAGCGGCGGGGTGGCCGCGCCGCTCGGCGAGCCGTCGCCGAAGAAGCTGACCAACTGGATGCCGATCCAGGCCAGCACCCCGACTGTGGCCGCGGCCAGCGCTGTCACGCCGAGCGCGAGCTTGCGCTTGCGGGCCCGGTCGTGCACCGGCCGCCGGGTGGTCCAGGTGAGGCCGTCGTCCCGGTCGTCGTTCTCGTCGGCGGCGATCGCGGAGATCAGCTCGGTCTGTTCCTCGCGTTCGGCGATCCCGGCGAGCGCCCGCTGGAACGCCGCACCGGTGCGGATCCCGGCGCGCGAGCTGTCCTCCAGGCTGCGCATCGCCGCCTCGGACATCTCGTCCGGTATTTGCGGCACCAGGGTGCGCGGCCGCACGACGACGCCGTCCGGCCCGGTCGGCGCGGCGGGGATGCCGTCCGGCCCGCCCGGCAGCGGCCACCGCCCGGTGAGCAGCAGGTACAGCACCGCGCCGAGCCCGCGCACGTCGTCGCGCAGGGTGGCGCTGGGCCGCGGGCCGGGGAACGCCAGCCGCAGCGAGGAGTCCGGGCTGACCCGGATCCGCTGCGGGTGGTCCACGCCGAGTACCAGCCCGGAGTGGTGCGCCTGCTCGACGGCCGAGGCCAGCGGCTCGACCAGCCGGGCGGCGGTGGTCGGCGGCAGCGGGTGCTCGGCGACCAGGTCGACCAGATCGGTGCCCTGCCCCCAGTCGGCCACCACGATGCCCAGCACGCCCTCGCTGGCGGTGATCCCGTTGCCGAGGCTCAGTACGTCCAGGACGCGCGCGACCGCGGAGTGCGAGAAGCGGGCTGCGTGTGCGGCCCGCTCCAATGTCCGTCTCGCGCCCTGGCCGGCCCGCTGGTCGCCAGGCTCACCGACCAGGACCGTCAGCGCGACGTCCCGGCGGAGCTGTCCGTCACGGGCACGCCAGAGGTGGGCGCCGGAGCGTTCGTCCACGCCGAACTGGGCGAGCAGCCGATAGCGGCCGTCGCCGACCACGCCACCGGGGTGCAGCGACCCGCCGGTGGCGCGCAGGCTGGGCCCGCTTCCGGGTCTCTCCGCGCCGGGCATGTACTCGGTCCGCCTCGTGGTCAACGCACACTCGCTCCCGTTCTACGCCGCGTCCCCTCTCCGCTGAAGCGACGGTCTCCTCGAATTCGAGGGTACGGGATGGAGCCGTTTCTCGAAGGTCCGTCGCGACTAGCGGCGGCGCACCAAACGGGTGATCCGTGCGGTGGCCGCGTCCAGTTCACGCACACGGAGCGCGGTCATGATGCCGAATGTGACGAGTCCCCCAGCCAGAGTCCCCAGTACGAGGGAGAGCCAGGCGCCGCCCACCGTCTTGTTGCCGTCCATCCAGAGCACGACGGCCAGCGCGGCGGCAGCACCCCACACGGACGCGACGAACGTCTTCAGCACCGTGCGCACCACGGCCGATGTGCCGAGCCGGCCGAGCCGGGAGCGCAGCCACAGTTCGCCGACGATCGCGCCGACCACGAACGACAGCGAGTTCACGAAGGTCAGGCCGTAGACCAGGTCGTTGGCGTCCAGCAGTTGCGGACACAGATAGGACAGCGGGACCTTCACGGCCATCATCACGGCCATGATCAGCGTCGGGGTGCGCGAGTCCTTCATCGCGTAGAACACGCGCATCTGCAGCATGCAGATCGCGAACGGCAGCACGCCGAACGCGGCCGAGGTCACCGCCAGCCCGAGCCGGGTCGCCTGGTCGACGTCCGACTTGCCGAACGACACCAGCGCGATACCGATCGACGGTCCGAGCACAGTCATCAGCCCGCACAGCGGCCCCAGCATCACCGTGGACAGCCGGCTGCCCAGTGACAGGTCGTCCTTGACCTTCTCGAAGTCCCCGTCGGCCGCGGCGCGACTCATCCTCGGCATGATCACGGTCAGCAGCGACACGCCGATCACGCCGTACGGGAACTGCAGCAGCAGCCAGGCATTGAAGTAGGTCGCCGCACCACCGCCCGCACCGTTGGTCGCGGTGTTGGTCACGGCGGACACACCGAGCTGCCCGAGCAGCGCGTAGGCGATCACCCAGGCGGCCAGGCCGCCGAACTCGCCGAGCCTGCGGTCCCAGCCGAACCGCACGCGGAACCGGAAGCCGGTCTTGCGCAGCGCCGGGATCAGCACGAACAGCTGCGAGGCGATACCGAGCGGGAACCCGATGCCGAGCACGAGGAGCTTCGGGTCGCTCATGGCGACCGGGTTGAGCGTGAGCTCGCCGGGCATGATCGCGTACAGCCCGATCACCGCGAACATGATCAGGTTGTTCGTCACGGGCGCCCAGCCGGTGGCGGCGAACCGGCTCTTGGTGTTCAGGATCGCCATCACCATCGCCGACAGCCCCATGAACACGATGGCCGGCAGGATCAGGTAGGTGAACGCCTCGGTCAGCTCGGGGTTGGCCTCGGTCCCCTCGTCGCTGACGTAGAGGTTGGTCAGCTCGCGCGCGAAGATCATCGCCAGCGTGGTGCCGACCACCAGGATCGTGCAGCCGATCGTCAGTAGGCGCTGGGTGTAGGCCTCGCCCCGGTCGCGGTCCTCCTTCTGCGCGCGGACCAGCAGCGGCACCACCACGCTGGACAGCACGCCGCCGAGTAACAGCTCGTTGATGATCGTCGGAAAGCTGGACGCGACCGTGTAGGAGTCGTTGAGCTGGCCGAGGCCGACCACCCAGGCCAGCACGATCTTCCAGCCGAAACCGGTGATGCGGCTGACCAGCGTGGCGATCGCCAGGGTCGAGCTGGAGCGCGCCAGCGAAGGCGACGCCTCCGGCTGGACGCGCGGCATCATCATGGTCGCGTCGAGGTCACTCACGGTCCAGGAACCCTACGTCCGCGGCTCAGTCGATGCTCGGGGTGTCGGCTTTCGCCGCCCGATTGGCCCGCACCCTACGGAAGATTCGCAGGCCGGACAGCAGTACGAGCAGTCCGCCCGCGGTCCAGGTGACGGCGAGCGTGATCGTGCCGTACTCGGTCGAGGACAGGTCCAGCTTCTTCGGCTGGCTGAACGGCGTGTGGCCCGGCGTGGTGATCGACACGGTCACCGCGAACCGGCCGGAGCGCAGCACCTCGGCGTCCACCCACTCGGTGCGCGCGTGCCCCGCGGCGACCGTGATGTCGGGCGGCTGCTTGGTGCTCAACCCGGCCGTCCGCGCGACCACGATCCGCACCTGCACCAGCACCGGAAGGGAGTTGCGCACGGTCACCGAGAACCGGCTCTCCCGCGAGGCGAGGCTCGCCGGGCGACCCGGCACCTCGACCTGGACCCGGCCCAGCAGCTCGCGCACCTGACCGTCGACCGCCTCGGCCGCGCGGTGGCCGCCGGCCGGGTCGGCCCGCCACGCGCTCGAGGTCGCTCGCAGCAGCCCGAACTGCAGCGGCGTGACCAGCGTGTGCGGCTCGACCTGGAGGGCGGCGTCCTTGGCCATCGCGCCGAGCAGGTCGCGCTGCACGGCGTTGACCCGCATCACCTCGGCGGTGATCGAGCCGGCGACCTCGGAGGTGCTGTCCTGCGCGCCGTACTCCATGCCCTCGGCGGTGCCTGCGGTCGGATCGGTCATGAGCCGCTGCACGGGTTTCGGCGCGACGTACTGCTGGTCGGCCAGCAGCGACACGCCGTCCAGCAGCGCCTCGAGGTCGGCGGAGGTGGCCGTCCACCGGCGCGGCGGCGTGATCAGCATCGAGTCGGCGCCGCCCCACGCCGCCCGGAAGAGCACCGCGGCCAACCCGTTCTGGCTGGCCGCGAGCCCCTGCGCGGTGCCGTTGTCGCCGGCCAGCAGCGAGGAGGTGAGCTGGTCGTAGGCCAGCGCCCGGCTGCCCGCCGGCAGTCCGCTGCGCAGCAGGTACGGCGTGCGGCCGGTGTCGCGGCGCAGCTTGGCCGGGTCGACCACGACGCTGACCGGCCCGTGGTGGCTGAGGTCGGACACGGTGCGCTGTTCGAGGGTGCCGCCGACCGGCCAGAGCAGCCCCGGTTGCGGCTGTACCGGGGCCAGCACCTCGCGCACCCGGTCGGTGCCCGCGCTCATCGCCTGCGTCTGCAGGTGTCCCGCTCCGGCGCGGGACAGGGCGTCGAGGTCCACGTCGGCGTAGGGCAGCGCGAGCACGCACTTGCCGTTGGTGAGCCGGCGCACCCGGTCCAGCCACTGCGTCGCGGGGGCGACCCCGATACCGGGTGCTGGGGGCCCGTCGCCGACCCGCACGAGGTAGCCCTTGGCCATCGCGGCGACGGTGGCCAGCAGGTCGGGGTCCACCGCGAAGCACAGGCTCTGACCGAGTGCCGGGTTCTTGGCGATCGCCAGGTCCGCGGCGTTGACCAGCGAGAACAGCCGCCCGCCCGGCGCGAGTGACGCGGTCAGCCCTTCGTCGGCGAGCACTTCCCGGTCGCCGACGGTCTGCACGATCCTCGGCCGCTCGTCGACCAGCGGCCACATCATGGTGACGCCGGCCGGCACGCGCGGCTTCGGCGCCGGTGGGCTGGGCGCCGACCCGTTCACCGGCGCGGAGATCACCGGGAGCAGCAGGTTGGCGTACCCGAGGTTGGCGGCGTCCTTCGTGCCCGCCGGCTGGCCGTTCACGTTCACCCAGAGCTGGTACACGCCCGGCCTGTTGATCTTCAACGTGTTGTCGGCGCCGTTGACCGAGACGGCCAGCGTGACCGTCGTGCTGGCGCCAGGGCGGAGCGACCCCGCCTCGAGGAACCGGGACCGCTCGGTCTGGTCGGGCTTGGTCTGGGTCAGCGCGTCGCGCAGCTTGGACTCGCTGGTCAGCGGCGCGCCGCGCTCCAGCCGCACGTCCAGGTCGTCGATCGCGCGCTCACTGTTGTTGGTGAGCTTGGCGACCACGGTGATGCTCGGGGTGTCGGTGGTGACCACCCGAGGGGTGAGCTGCTCGACGGTGATCGACAGCCGGCTCGGCGCGTCCTGTACCGATCTGGGCGTCGTGGTGCCACCGCTGGGCTGGGCGGCGGCCGCCATCGGCCCTCCGACCGTCAACGCGATCGTCGCGAACAGGACGACCAGCGCCCTGGCACGTGTCACGGCAGCTCAACCTCATCCGGCGTCTTCGGGGTCCCCCGCTCGGGTGTACGCGGTGACTCGGAGAGTAGTTGTATCGCCTTGCGGGCCAACCGCCGCTCGTCGGTGTACGCCAACCGGGCGGCCAGGCCGTCCAGCGGTACCCAGGCCACCTCGGTCACCTCGACGTCCTCGTCGGACAGCTCGCCGCCGGTGGCCCGCAGCAGGAAGTGGTGCACGGTCTTGTGGATGCGCCGGCCGTCCGCGACGAACCAGTAGTCGATCGTGCCGAGCGGGCCGATCACCTCGCCGTCTATCCCGGTTTCCTCGGCGACCTCCCGAACCGCTGTCTGTTCCGGCGTCTCACCAGCCTCGATGTGCCCCTTGGGGAGTGACCACAGCAGTCGCCCGCGCCGGTCCAGCCGGCCGATGATCACGGCGTGGCGCTCGCCGTCGTCCAGCACCAGTCCCCCGGCCGAGGTCTCCTCGACGGTCACCAGCTTGCGGCCGCGTCGTCTCGAGCGGCGCCCCTTGGAGGCGCCACCGGTTCGGCCGGACGACGGGGGCATGCCAGCGATGGTAATCGTGGAACGGGGGTGACCATGGGTCCAGAACACGCTGGGTAAGGTGGTTCGCCGTGCCCGTAGAGTCCACGACACCCCGTTCGCAGGAGACCCGTGCACGACAGAACGCGGTGGTGGAACTGATGCGGATCTCGCCGATCGCGGACGAGCTGGCGACGCTGTTCGCCTCGGCCGGGCACAAGCTGTACCTGGTCGGCGGCAGCGTGCGGGACGCGATGCTGGGCCGGCTGGGCACCGATCTGGACTTCACCACCGACGCGCGGCCGGACGCCGTGCTGGAGATCGTGCGCCCGTGGGCCGACGCGGTGTGGGAGACCGGGATCGCGTTCGGCACGATCGGCGCGGCCAAGCGCGGCACGACGTGCGAGGTCACCACCTTCCGCGCCGATTCCTACGACGGGGTGAGCCGCAATCCCGAGGTGCGCTTCGGCGACTCGATCGTGGACGACCTGGTGCGCCGGGACTTCACGGTCAACGCGATGGCCATCGACTTGTCGACAAAGAAACTTGTCGACCCGCACGGCGGCATGGACGCGCTGGCCGCGAAGGCGCTGGACACGCCGCTGCGCCCGGAGGTGTCCTTCGCCGACGATCCCCTGCGCATGATGCGCGCCGCCCGATTCGTCAGCCAGCTCGAGTTCGTCCCGGCGCCGCGCGTCATCCAGGCGATGACCGACATGGCCGACCAGATCGAGCGGATCACCGTCGAGCGGGTGCAGGCCGAGCTGTCCAAGCTGATCTGCGGCGGCAAGCCGAGGCTGGGCATCGAGCTGCTGACGCACACCGGGCTCGCCGATCGCGTGCTCCCCGAGGTGCCCGCGATGCGCCTGGAGATCGACGAGCACCACCAGCACAAGGACGTGTACCAGCACTCGCTGACCGTGCTGGACCAGGCGATCGACCTGGAGGACGGCGAGCCGGACCTGATCCTGCGGCTGGCCGCGCTGCTGCACGACATCGGCAAGCCGGACACCCGGCGGCACGTGCCCGGCGGCGGCGTCAGCTTCCACCACCACGAGGTGGTCGGCGCGAAGATGACCCGCAAACGGCTGCGCGCGCTGAAGTACTCCAAGGAGATCATCGACGACGTGAGCCAGCTGGTGTACCTGCACCTGCGGTTCCACGGGTACGGCAAGGGCGAGTGGACCGACTCCGCCGTGCGCCGCTACGTCACCGACGCCGGTGATCTACTGGAGCGGCTGCACAAGCTGGTGCGCGCCGACTGCACCACGCGCAACCGGCGCAAGGCCGCGGCGCTCCGGCGCACCTACGACCACCTCGAGGAGCGCATCGAGCGGCTGCGCGCCCAGGAGGACCTCGCGAAGGTGCGCCCCGACCTGGACGGCAACGAGATCATGAAGATCCTCGGCATCCCGCCCGGCCCGCTGGTCGGCAAGGCGTGGACGCACCTCAAGGAGCTGCGCCTGGACCGCGGCCCGCTCTCCCACGAGGACGCCATCGCCGAACTCCACACCTGGGCCCGCGACAACGGCATCGAATAGCGCGCGCCGGGGAACGAGAACCCTCGCCGGCACCTCAGAGCAGCGTGCGGAAGACATCTCTTGTGCTGGTGCTGGCCGGCGTGCTGCTGACCGGTGTCGCCTGTGACGGCGAACCCGGTCCGGCGACGAGTGCGCCCGCCACCACGCCACCGCCGGCCGGCCCGCCACCACGGGCACCGCTGGTCGAGCCGATCAAGCTCAGCGACCGTCCACTGTGGACAAGCCCGATCGGCGAGGACGAATACCTTCCCCGGTTCACGGTGATGGGCGACGCGGTCGTGCACGCCACCCCGCACGGAGTCGGACCGGCGGGCAGCGTCCTGGTCGTGCACGACGCGGCGACGGGTGCCGTCCGCTGGTCGGTCCGCAAGAGCGACCGGATCGGCCCGAACCGCGTCACCCTCGACCCGGACAACGTCCAGCATGTCCGCGGCCTGCTGATCGCGGCCTACCAGCAAAAGGACGTCCGGCTGCCCAACGGCCGTCCGGGACGGGAGGAGGGCCTGGTCGCGTTGTCGATGAGGGACGGCGGCGTGCGCTGGCAGTTGCCGCTGCTCCAAGACCGGATCGACGATCCGATGAAGACCGAACCCGAGCCGTACAAGACGGTCTCGCTCGCCGAGACGAGCAACGACGAGATGATCCTCGCGACGATCCGCACCCGACACCACGACCGGCCGACCGAGCAGAGCGCGCTCGCCATCAGCCCGGTGGACCGGCGCACGCTGTGGACGGCACCGGGTTTCGAGGCCGTGCAGATCATCGGTGGCGTGGTGCTCGGCGAGGTGCCGTCGAAGCGCCCGCTGGTCAACAAGCAGGACACGACCCCGGTGACGGCCGCGGTGGACGCGCGGACCGGCGCACGCCGCTGGGATCTGCTCAACCGCGACCACACGGTGCTGGGGCCGCGGACCGACAACGGAGTTCTCGTCACGGCACAGCCCGGCACATCGTCGCCGACGAAGATCCTGGTCGATCCGGAGACCGGCCGTGAGACGGCGCTGTCCTCCCTGTTCGGCACCACGTGCCACGCCGAGGGCCGGTTGATCGCCTGCGCGACCGACACCGACCTGCACACCTACGACACCGCGACAGGTGTCACCGAACGGGCGCCGCTCCCCGTTCCCGGTGCGCACGTGTCGAGGGTCTGGCGCCAGCGGGTCATCCTGCGGGACAACGTCGTGGTCGACCGAGCCGGCACGCGGATCGGCGGGCCGTTGCCGGGACGACCACGGGAGTTCCGAGACGGGTACGCGCTGTTCGAAATCTCGTTGCCGGACAAGCAAAAGGGGTTCGCCGTCTACCGGCTCAGCGAGTGATCGCCGGCCACGTGTGCACGTCCTCGCCGTCGCGGCGGAGCAGAGCGTTGCGCACGAGATCCCGTTGCCGCAACCGGGCGAACACGTCGTCGTAGGCGCGGTGCAGCGCCTCCCAGGAGGTGTACTCCTCGAACGAGGACTCTACCCCGGCGCTCCACGACAGATACCCGCCGTCCTGCCGCCAGATCCCGTGCACCAGCCCGCGCCACGCCTCGCCGTGCACCGAGCGGAGTACGTCGTAGGGCGTGTCGGCGTCCTCGGGCACGAAGCAGTGCATGGTCCGCCGCGACTGGTCCTCCAGGTACAGCCGCCCGCACGACTCGCACTGGTACGCCGTGGTCGAGTTGTCCACCAGCCCGTCGACCCGGTCCTCGGCGTCGAAGAAGTCGGACAGGTCCTGGCTCGGGATCACGTCCGCCTTCCACGGCAGGTAGTCGGTGTTGTCCGGGATCACCGCACCGCACCGGCAGGTGATCTTCACAGGTCCGGGTGCCTGCGGTGCACGGCCAGGAACCCGGCCAGGCCCGCCACGTAGGCGAGTGCGGCGGCCACCACGAGCCCGGGCGCCCGGCCGTCCAGCGGCACCACCGCCGCGGCGATCGCGATCGCGACCACCTGCGTGATGTTGAACAGCGTGTCGTAGAGCGCGAACACCCGCCCGCGCACCTCGTCGCCGACATCGCGCTGCACGGCCGCGTCCACGCACAGCTTGATCACCTGGCCGCTGGCCATGACCAGGAACGACGCCAGCAGCATGGTCGGCAGCACCATGGGCAACCCGCAGGCGAGCTGCGCCACCGCCCCGAGCAGCAGCGCGCCGACCACCGTGTGCCGGCGGCCGAACCGGTTGGTGAACCGCGCGGTGAGCAACCCGGCGGCGAGAATTCCGAGGCCCGCCGCGGCCACCATCTGACCGATCCCGGGCAGCCCGGCCTTGAGCGGCCCCATGTCGGTGAACGAGTACCGCATCAGCAACACGGTCAGCAGCAGCGAGATCCCGAACGAGATCCGGTACGCCAGCATCGCGGCGAACCCGGCCAGCACGGTCGGCGTGCGCAGTGCCGCGCGCCCGCCGTCCAGCAGCCCTCGGGCCACCGCGACCATGGTCGCCGACGGCTCGTCCACCTCGTCCGGGCCGAGCGCGCCGCGGGTGAACCGGGTCGCCATGATCGCCCCGATCACCATGCCGATCACCGCGACCGACGTGGTCAGCCCGGAGCCGACGTTGCCCTCGCCGAAGATCGCGCGCAGTCCGACCGCGCAGCCCGCGCCGATCACCGACACCACCGCGCCGAGCGTGGTGGCCAGCGCGTTCGCCTCGACGAGGTTGCGCACCGGCACCACGTGCGGCAGCGACGCGGACAGGCCGGACCCGACGAACCTGCTCACGCCGATCACCACGAGCGCGAGCGTGAACAACCCCGCTCCGCCGACGCCGGTCGCCACGGCCACCGCGGACAGCAGGATCATGGTGCCGCGCAACAGGTTCGCCACGACGATCACGCGCCGCCGGTCCCACCGGTCGAGCAGCGCGCCGGCGAACGGTCCGACGATCGAGTACGGCAGCAGCAGCGCGGTGAACCCGCCGGCGATGGTCAACGGGTCGGCGGCGCGCTCCGGGTTGAAGATCACCGCACCGGCGAGCCCGGCCTGGAACAACCCCTCGCCCCACTGTCCGGCGAACCGGCTCAGCAGCAGCCGCCGGAACCCGGCGATGGCGAGCAGCCGCCGGGCACCGATCCGCGTGTGGTGCGCGCGAGACTGCTCGGCCGGCGCCGACCCGGACGCGGACTCAGAGGTGTCCGGCGGTGTACTCACGGCGATCAGCCTACGGCCGAACATGCTGTCCGCTGTCCGCGCCCGGATGGAATCATGTGCCGCGTGGAAGACGATGTCGGGGTGGAGCCGGGGACGCTGCTGGTCGCGGCGCCGAGCCTGAGCGACGAGAACTTCCGGCGCACCGTCGTCTACATCATCGACCACCGCGAGGAGGGCACCCTCGGCGTCGTCCTGAACCGGCCGAGCGAGGTGCCGGTGGACGAGGTCCTGCCGAGCTGGGGCGCGTTCGTGAGCGAGCCGCGCTCGGTGTTCGTCGGCGGGCCGGTGGAGCGCAAGACCGCGTTGTGCCTGGCGATGCTCCGCACCGGGGAGAACGCGGCCACCACTTCGGGGCTGATCGCCGTGCGCGGCCCGATCGCGCTGGTCGACCTGGACGCCGACCCGGCTGAGCTGGTGGACCGGTTCCGCGGCATTCGGGTGTTCGCCGGATACGCCGGCTGGGACGTGCAACAGCTCGAAGGCGAGATCTCACGCGGCGACTGGTTCGTCGTGCCGGGCCTGCCCGCCGACGTGCTCGCCTCCCCCGAGGCTGATCTCTGGGGCCTGGTGCTGCGCCGCCAGGGCATGCCGCTGGCCCTGCTCGCCACTCACCCGACCGACGTCCGCACCAACTAGCCGTGACTGTCGACTGGCCGACCTGCGAGCGTGACGAGTGCATCGGCGTGACGGTCGAGGGCTATTCGCGCTGTCTCGCACACCTGGACGACGGTGAACTCGACGCCGCACTCCGTCCCGGTGCGCTCGATCTGCGCGGCACCACCGTCGATGAACGGCTCTTCGTCAAGCTGTTCGACGTCTACACCAGCCCGAGCGGTCCGCTTTTCGGTCCCATGGATCTTCGCCAGGCGCGTTTCCTCACGCCGGTGCGACTGGATGGCGCGGTCTTCCATGGACCCGTCGACGCGTCCGATGCGCTGTTCGACCAGCCGGTTTCGCTCAACGGCGCGGAGTTCGAGGACTCGGCCAACTTCTTCCGCGCCACGTTCAATTCCGTAGCGGACTTCAGTGCCGCGCGTTTCGGGAAGTTGGCGACGTTCAGTCATGCGCGGTTCGGCGACATCGCGAAGTTCGAAGGGGTCGAGTTCGCCGGCGGCGTCGCCATGGTCAACACGGGATTTTCCGGGACCCTCGAATTCACCGATGCGAAATTCCACGGCGAGGTGATCGCCGACCTGCTCCGCGCCGACCGCATCGCCTTCAATTCCGCGACGTTCGCGCGAGCACTGCGGCTGATGGTCGACTGCCGGTTCCTGGGCCTGCGGCAGGCGCGGTTCGAGGACGGCGTGACTCTGCGGGTGATGCGCGCCGACGTGGACGCGACCAGGTGCGTGTTCGGCGCGCCGTCGTCGATCTCGGGTGCACAGGGTCGCACCGAATGGATTCCGTTGATCACCTCGCTGATGGAAACCGACGTCAGCAACCTGTCGCTGGCCGACGTGGACCTGCGCTGGTGCGAGTTCGCCGGCGCGCACCGGCTGGACGAGTTGCGCATGGACGGCCTGTGTCCGTTGAACACGCCGCCGAAGTCGTGGCGGCGCGCTCGCCGGTGGGTGCTCGCCGAGGAGCACTACTGGCGCGGCTGGCCGACCGATGAACGCGCCAACCCGAGGGTGTATCCGATCGATCCGCTGCGGATCGCGGGGTTGTACCGGTCGCTGCGCAAGGCGTTCGAGGACGGGAAGAACGAGCCCGGCGCGGGCGATTTCTATTACGGCGAAATGGAAATGCGTCGCCATGCGCCGAGCACGCCGTGGTTCGAACGCACGATTCTGGCCGCGTACTGGGCGCTCTCGGGATACGGCCAGCGGGCGTCGCGGGCAATCGTCGCGCTGGTGGTACTGCTGGCGACGGTGACCGTGCTGCTGATGGGTTTCGGGTTGTCCGCGCCGGCACAGCAGCAGATCACCGGGACTGTCCACAATGGACAGGCGCAGCTCGCGGTCAGGGAACCCGCGACCGCACTGCCGGACCGGCGCTGGACGTGGGATCGCGCCGGCAAGGCGCTGCAGACCTCGGCCGGCGCGATGGTGTTCCGTGACTCCGGGCAGAAGTTGACCTATGCGGGCACCTGGATCCTGATGCTGGCCAGATTCGGCGGCCCACTGCTGCTCGCCCTCGCGGTGCTGGCGGTCCGGGCACGCGTCAAACGCTGAGTCAGCCCGGCTGGGTGTGGAACGCCCGGCCGCCGATCACGCCGCCGTGGCCGTCCTTCGTGCCGTCCGTGCAGAAGACGCGGCCCTGGGCGCTCGCACCGGAGCCGCCGTCGGTCGCACACGACCACCCGTTGGACAGGTCCGCGTTGCGCTGGCTTCCCTGCGTCGGGGCCTTCGTGTACTCGTCGAGAACGTTGAACGCCTCGGTGCAGCCGACCGTGCCGTCCGGCTTGGCCTCGGCGATCAGGGAAAAGGTCCTGCCATTCGGCTTGTAATCGAGTGGGCCGCAGTTCACGTCGCCGCCAGCCGGTCGAGGGGCGGCCGGCTTGGGCTTCACCGTCGGGGGCGGGGCGATCTGGCGGCGGGTGATCTCGGCGGGCTTCTGGTCGGCCGGTGCCGGCGGGGCGGGCGCGGCGTCGTGGGCGACCTGCGGGTTCGCGGCGGGCTGGCTCGATTCGGCCTTGGCGTCCCCGCCGCAGGCGGTGAGTCCGAACAGCAGCGCACCCCCGGCGAGAGCGGCGGGGACGGTGGCGAGTAGGCGCTTCGTGGTCATGGCGATCTCCTCAAATCTCGGGTCTTGCTCCTCCACCCGAGTTAGATGTGAAGAGAATCCACGAAGTTGGACATCGTGTTGTGGCCTGCGTCACCCGGTGTACTTGGCCTCGCTGCCGTACAGCTCGCGGGTGAACGCGGAAATAGCGCCGGACTTGTCGCCGGCGGTCAGGTCGTAGGTGAGGAACGCGCCGTATCCCTCGTTCACGGTGCGCTTGGCCAGATCCGTCGTGTTGCCGTCCCCTGTCTGTCCGATGTGGACGGCCGCGGGCGAGAGCCGCTCCTTCGGCAGCGAGACGCCGGGCGGGTCCCAGGAGCCGTAGTAGGGATTCGCCGCGTAGTCGAACTTGGTGCCGACGTCCACGCCGTCGTGCACGAGCCGGGAGGCGGACGGTCCGATGTTGTAGAAGGTGATCAGCTTGTCGGGCATCTTCTCGCGCAGTGCCGACACCAGGTACACGAACGAGCTTTCGTTCGGCTGCGGCGTGCCGTTCTCCCCGTAGTCCGCGTACTCGTCATCGAAGTCGATGCCGTCCAGCCCGTACTTGGCGACCGCGTCGGCCAGTTGTGTGGCGAACGCCGCCGCGGCCTCCTTGGACGGGAAGTTGGCGAATCCGGCACCCTGGTGGTTGCCCAGAATGGACAGCACCACCTTGATGCCCTTCTGCTGCAGCGGCCGCACCTGCGTCTCCACGCCGTCGAGCACCTTCCGCACGTTCTCGTTGAAATGCAGGTACGCCTTCGAACCGTCGTAGTTGATGTTGGCCGCGAAGATCGCCGCGATGTCGAACACCGGCGAGCCGTCGCTGGCCAGCGTGTACTTGCCGACGTTCAGCATGCTGTTGCTGTTGACCTCGACGTAGACCAGTGAGGTCGGCCCATTCTTGGTGGGCTCAGTCTTCGTGGCCGCCGCCGCGGTGCCTGGCGTGCCGGCCACCATCGCCGTGATCGCCGCCGCCGCGAGAACGATTCGGGTCAAACGATGCCTCGACATGCGAGAAGTCCAGCACGGCGCCGTCGAGGTCGGTAGCGACGAAGGTTGCCCTCTTCCCTTTGTGAACAACGGCGTCTAAGTTAGGCATGCCTAACCTTGGACAGTTGGAGGCGGGATGGCTCGTACGAACATCAGGCAGACGCGGGTGAAGCCGGCCGTGACCGAGTTGCTCACCCTGCGCGTGCTGCGCCGCGAACGACTGTCCGAGCACTTCGCCCGCGTGACGCTCGGCGGCGGCGACATCGAACGCTTCGAGTACATGGGCTTCGACCAGTGGTTCCGCCTGTTCATCCCGGTCGCCGGCGAGCGCACGCTGGATCGCATGCCGGGCAAGCTCGGCATGATCGACTACATGAAGTACCTGCGCGTCGCCAAGACCGACCGGCCGGTGCTGCGCAACTACACCGTGCGCGCGTATCGCGAAGACGGACCCGAGATCGACATCGACGAGGGCATCGGGTTCAACCCCGACCCGTCGATCTCCGAGGTGGTCCTGGTCACCGACGAGAGCGGCCTGCCGGCGATCGCCAGGAGTTGGAGTCGCCGTCCGGCGTCGAGGTGACCTGGATCGAGCGGGACGACCACGGCCGGACGCCAGGCAAGGCCGCCTACGCCGCGGCCACCGAACTACCCGTTCCGGACAGGCCGTTCTACGGATGGGCGGTCGGCGAGCAGGCGCTGGCCAGCGGCAAGCGCAAGCACTGGACCCGCGCCGGCGTGCCCAAGACCCACATCATGTTCTGCGGCTACTGGCGCGCGGCCGCGCACTAAGCCTGGAGTACCGCGCAGCCGCCGCCTCCGCAGGCGCAGCCCTTGCACCCGGCCGGCATCGCTTTCGGTGTGGCCGCCGCCGCACGGTGTCCGACGATTCCACCGGCCACGGCGATCACGACCATGCCGACCGCGCCGAGCAGCATGCTGACGATCGCGCCTGCCGTGCTCGGCATGACCCACGCGATGGCACCTCCGGCGACGGCGACCAGCCCGCCGGCCAGGATCGGTGCGCCCGCGACCTTGTTGCCGACCCGGAACGCGTCGTCGTCGCGCATGGTCGCCTCGGTGCGCACGCCGCTGAACCTGTTGCGCGGCAGGCGTTCGGCCAACCCGAGGTAGCCGACAACCGCCACCGCGGCACCCAGCAGGACCAGCAGCGCGGTGAGCACGATCAACGTGGTGGACACGACGCGATGGTAAGCGTCATCTGGAGTTCGACTGGCGGTCACCCCGGTCGTATGTGCTGCGCACCATGTCGATCCGCTTAGCCGCTGCGGCCTTGATCGCCGCCACGGCCACCACCTTGATCAGCACGGGAACCGCCGCCGCGTCCGCACCGGGAGTGCGGCTGCTCGGCGAGAAAGTGATCCCGCACGGGTTCCAGTTCGCCGGCACCACGGTCGGTGGGCTGTCCGGCATCGATCGCGATCCGCGCACCGGCGGCTACGTGTTGATCTCCGACGACCGGTCGGACAAGCAGCCGGCGCGCTTCTACACCGCGTCGATCGGCGTCACCGCGAACGGGTTCGACAGCGTGGAATTGACCGGCACGCGCCCGTTCCTGCGTCCGGACGGCAGTACTTATCCGCAGGCCGGCGTCGACCCGGAGGACATCCGCGTCGACCCGTGGGCCGGGAACTACGTGTGGAGCCAGGAGGGCGAGCGGCTCGTCGAGCAGGGCAAGCCGCCGGTGCTGATCGACCCGTCGGTCCGCTCGACCGCCAGGGACGGCGAGCACGTGCGCGAGATTCCGGTGCCGCACAACGAGAAGATGTCCGCCGAGCAGCGCGGCCCACGGCGCAACCTGGTGCTCGAAGGGCTGACCTTCGCGGCGGCCGGCGTGCTGGTGACCACCGCGATCGAGGGGCCGCTGTTGCAGGACGGCCCGGAGGCGACCACCGAGCACGGCGCGCTGTCCCGGATCACCGTGCAGACCCGGCACGGGCACACGCTCGCCCAGTACGCCTACCCGCAGGAGAAGATCTTCGCGCCGGCCGACCCGCCGGGCGGTTTCGCCACCACCGGCGTGGTCGCGATCCTCGCGGTGGACCCGCTGGACCCCACCCGCTACCTGGTCGCCGAGCGGTCGTTCGTCACCGGCAAGGGCAACAAGGTGCGGATCTTCGAGATCGACACCCGCGGCGCGACCAACGTCCGGGACGCCGACTCCCTGCCGCGCGACGTGAAACCGGTGCGCAAGAAGCTGATCGCCGACCTGGCCGACCTTGGACTGTCCACTGTGGACAACGTGGAGGGTATGACCTGGGGCCCGCGCCTGCCGTCCGGCGAGCGCACCCTGCTGTTGGTCAGCGACGACAACTTCGCGCCGACTCAGGTCACCCAGGTGATCGCGCTGGCCCTCCGCCGATAGGCATACTCCACGTGTGTCGATCAGCGTCGGTCCCCGGTTCGCCGCCGACTTCGCGCGCCTGATCACAGCGGAACGCCTGGACGATCTTGAGGCGTTCCTGCGGCCGGTCGAACTGTTCGACGAGCCGCCGCTGTGGACGACGTTCGCCCAACTGTCCTTCCTGGACGACGTACCGAGGCCGGCCCGGGACGTGCTGCTGATCAGGGCGGCGGTCGAGCACCTGACCACGGTCGCCGCGCTGAACGGCCCGGACAACGACTTCTTCTGCATGGTGTCCGTGCCGGCCGAGCGCGAGCCGGTCAAGCCGTGCTTCTTCTACACCAATCCGAGCAACGGCCGCGTGCTGCCGCACCTGCGGCTGACCCGCCAGTGGAGCGAGTTCGGCGCGCTGGTGTCACGGGCGATCGACAGTCCGGAATTCCTGGTCGAGGAGGACCCGCCGGGCACGCCGAACAGACGTGTATTCGTGCGCGAGAGCACTGCTCTCAAATGGATGCACCGCTTCCGCGCGCAAACAGGTACTCCCGTCTGGTCGAGCTACGCCCTGGAGCGGGCCTTCGCCGACACGCTGTTCGCGCCCGGCGACGGGGTGCGCGACCTGCTCACCGCGTTGGTCGATCTCTGGGACACGGGCGACGTGGAGCTGACCGAGACGGTGCGCAACCTGGTCAAGGACATCGGCGCGCTGTGCTTCACGAAGTACAAGGATGCGTACCAGGTCAGCGACTTCTCCTGGCTGTCCGAGCGCCTGGCGACGAGCCCGCGCGCGGCCACCGAGTTCCTCGCCGAGCGGGTGCTGTTGGTGCGCTGATCACTCGCCGGTCAGCGCCTCGGAGCAGCGATCGAGGAGCGCGCGCAGGGTGGCGCGTTCGGACTCGGTGAAGGCGTCGGCGAGCCGGCGTTCGACGGCCGAGGCGCGCTGGTCGGCCTCGGCGAGGGTCGTCGCGCCGGTCTCGGTGAGCCGGGTCTCCAGCATGCTGCGGTGGAACGGGTGCGCGGTGCGCTCGATGAACCCGCGCGTGGTCAGGTTCTGCAGCACGGTGGTCATCGTCTGCGGGGTGACCCGGCAGCGGCGGGCCAGTTCAGCCGGCGAGATACCGGGGCTGTCCTCCAGGATCAGCAGCGCCGCGAACTGCGGCACGGTCAGTCCGGACGGCTTCACGGCCGCGTGTTTGGCCGCCATCAGGTCGGCCTCGACCCGCTTGATGTCCGAGCCGAGACGGTCCTTCAACGGCATACGCATGTGAACGATGGTACGAGCCGCACCGGGCAGTCGTATATTGACAGCTATCAGAGTTCTGATTAGCGTTCGCCCTCGAACAAGCAGCAGGGAGGAACGCAATGCTTCGTCACACCGTCGTCGGCGCGATCGCGCTGGCGGCCACCTTCGACGCTCCGTCGGCGTCCGCCTCGACGCCGGCGACCCCGCGGGCACACCACTGGCCGGGGACGATCACGGTCAACGCCGAATCACTCCATCCCGAGGGCGTCGCCTGGGATCCGGCGCGGCACACGCTGCTGGTCGGCTCGATGCGGCACGGCACCGTCTCCGTCGTCGACAAGGCACGCGGCACGGCACGCCCGCTGATCGAGGACCCTCGGCTGATCTCCACGTTCGGCCTGCGGGTGGACGCGCCGCGCGGCCGGGTGCTGGTCACCTACTCCGATCACTTCGGCGTCGGCACCGGCTCCACGCCCGACACCAAGGGCAACCACTCCGGGCTCGGGATCTTCGACCTGGCCACCGGCCGCCCGCTGCATCTGGTCGATCTGCGCATCGGGCCCGGCGCGCACTCGGCGAACGACGTGGCCGTCGACCACGCCGGCAACGCCTACGTGACCGACCCGGCGTCCGACCGGATCTTCCGGGTCACGCCGGACGGGCGGGCCGGCCTGTTCGCCGCCGACCCCAGGTTCGCCGGCTTCGGGATGAACGGGATCGTGTTCCACCCCAACGGTTTCCTGCTGTCGGTGCACTACACCACCGGCGCGCTGTACAAGATCCCGTTGGACGGCGGCCCGATCACCGAGGTGGCGCTGGACCGCAAGCTCGTCGGCGGCGACGGGCTCGCCCTGCGTCCGGACGGCTCGCTGATCGTGGTCACCAACAAGCTGTCCGCGCCGGGTGCGGACGCGCTGACCGTGCTGCGCGGCGGCCGGCGCTGGGAGCGGGCCACGGAGGTCCGCCGAGAGGAGTGGCCGATCGCCGGGCCGACCACGGTCGCGGTGACACCGCACGGGAGCTACGCGGTCAGTGGACACGTCGGCGAACTGCTCGCCGGCGACTATCGCGACCAGTTCCGCCTGCGGGCGCTGCGCTGACCGGTTACGGGCGCGGCCCGTGCTCGGGTTACCCTGTGGCCATGAGCACGGGCCGCCTGCTCCTTAGCCGGCCGCGCTGACCGACCAGGATCGGCCAGGCGCGGCTACCCCTCACGCCCATCGGGCGGAGGGGTTTCGTCATTTCTGGTTTCGTTAATACGGGCGGCTGTGGAGGGACGAAGTTGATGGGTGCGGAAAGCACGGACGCGGTACCGCGGCACCGCTACACCGCGGCGCTGGCCGGCGCGATCGAGCAGCGCTGGCAGCGGTACTGGGAGGAGCGGGGCACCTTCCACGCGCCGAACCCGGTCGGCCCGCTCGCCGACGGCGAGCTGCCCGACCAGAAGATGTTCATCCAGGACATGTTCCCGTACCCGTCGGGCAGCGGGCTGCACGTCGGGCACCCGCTGGGCTTCATCGGCACCGACGTGTTCGCCAGGTTCCACCGCATGGACGGCCGCAACGTCCTGCACACGATGGGCTTCGACGCGTTCGGGCTGCCGGCCGAGCAGTACGCCGTGCAGACCGGCCAGCACCCGCGCAAGACCACCGAGGAGAACATGCGGACCTACCTGCGGCAGATCCGCAGGCTGGGCCTGGCGCACGACGAGCGCCGCCGCATCGCCACCATCGACCCCGAGTACTACCGCTGGACGCAGTGGATCTTCCTGCGCATCTACGACTCCTGGTACGACGAGCAGGCCGACTGTGCCAAACCGATCGCCTCGCTTGAACAGGCGTTCGCGGCCGGCGATGTGTCCACTTCGGACGGTCGCGCGTGGACTGACCTGTCGGCCGACGAGCGCCGCGCGGAGATTGACGAGCGGCGGCTGGCCTACATCTCCGAGGCGCCGGTCAACTGGTGTCCTGGCCTGGGCACCGTGCTGTCCAACGAGGAGGTCACCGCGGACGGCCGCAGCGAGCGCGGCAACTTCCCGGTGTTCCGCCGCAATCTGCGCCAGTGGATGATGCGCATCACCGCCTACGCCGACCGGCTGATTGACGACCTGGACCGGCTGGACTGGCCGGACAAGATCAAGACGATGCAGCGGAACTGGATCGGCCGCTCCTACGGCGCGCGGGTGCACTTTCCCTGCGGTGACAGCGCGATCGAGGTCTTCACCACCCGACCGGACACCCTGTTCGGAAACGTCGCGCTGATCCTGGCGCCGGAGCACCCGCTGGTCGAGCGGATCACCGCGGACGCCTGGCCGTCCGATGTGGACAGTCGGTGGACCGGTGGCGCCACGACTCCGGCGGAGGCGGTCGCCGCCTACCGGCGTGCGGCGTCGCTGAAGTCGGAGCTGGACCGCCAGGAGAACAAGGACAAGACCGGCGTGTTCACCGGCACGTACGCCACGAACCCGGTGAACGGCGAGCGGATCCCGGTGTTCGTCGCGGACTACGTGCTGATGGGCTACGGCACCGGGGCGATCGGCGTGGCGCCCGGCGAGGACCAGCGTGACTGGGACTTCGTGACAGTCCTCGGGATCACCCCCGTCCGCACCGTCCAGCCCCCCGCGGGTCACCCGGACGACACCCCGTATCCGGGCGACGGTCCGCACGTCAACTCGAGCCACGAAAACGGACCGAGCCTGGACGGGCTGAACATCGATGACGCGAAGAAGACGATCACCGCCTGGCTGGAGGAGCACGACCACGGCAAGGGCGCGGTGCAGTACAAGCTGCGCGACTGGCTGTTTTCCCGGCAGCGCTACTGGGGCGAGCCGTTCCCGATCGTCTACGACGAGACCGGCGCGGCGCACGCGCTGCCCGAGTCGATGCTGCCGATCGAGCTGCCGGAGGTGGACGACTACTCGCCGCGCACCTTCGACCCGGACGACGCCGACTCGATGCCGTCGCCGCCGCTGTCCCGCGCGGGCGACTGGGTCGAGGTGGAGCTGGACCTGGGCGACGGGCCGAAGACCTACCGCCGCGACGTGAACACGATGCCGAACTGGGCCGGCTCCTGCTGGTACCAGCTGCGCTACGTGGACCCGACCAACTCCGAGCGGTTCGTCGATCCCGCCAACGAGCGCTACTGGCTGGGCCCGCAGGACGCGCACGGGCCGAACGACCCCGGCGGCGTCGATCTGTACCTGGGTGGCCAGGAGCACGCGGTGCTGCACCTGCTGTACTCGCGCTTCTGGCAGAAGGTGCTGTTCGACCTGGGCGACGTCAGCTCCGACGAGCCGTACCGCAAGCTGTTCAACCAGGGCTACATCCAGGCCTACGCGTACACCGACGCGCGCGGCTCGTACGTGCCGGCCGAGGAAGTGTCCGAATCCGACGGTGAGTTCTTCTGGAACGGCCAGAAGGTCAACCAGGAGTACGGCAAGATGGGCAAGTCGCTGAAGAACGTGGTGACGCCCGACGACATGTGCGAGACCTACGGCGCGGACACGTTCCGGTTCTACGAGATGGCGATGGGCCCGCTGGACGTCTCCCGCCCGTGGGCCACCAAGGACGTTGTCGGCGCGCACCGGTTCCTGCAACGCCTGTGGCGCAACGTGATCGACGAGTCGACCGGCGAGCTGCGGGTCACCGACACCGAGCCGTCCGACGAGGATCTGCGCGCGCTGCACAAGACGATCGACGGCGTGCGCGGCGACTACGACGGGCTGCGGTTCAACACGGCCGGCGCGAAGCTGATCGAGCTGAACAACCACGTGACCAAGGCGTACGGCAAGTCCGGCACGCCGCGCACGCTGGCCGAGCCGCTGGTGCTGATGCTGGCGCCGCTGTGCCCGCACGTCGCCGAGGAGCTGTGGTCCAAGCTCGGGCACGACAACACGCTGGCGCACAGCACGTTCCCGGTCGCCGACGAGCGCTACCTGATCGAGGACACCGTGGAGTACCCGATCCAGGTCAACGGCAAGGTCCGCTCACGGATCACCGTCTCGGCGTCGGCGACGCAGGACGAGGTGAAGGCGACCGCGCTGGCCGAGGAGAAGATCGCCGCGCTGCTGAACGGCGAGCCGCGCAAGGTGATCGTCGTCCCCGGCCGCCTGGTCAACGTCGTGCTCTGATCAGTGCTTGACGGTGACCATGATCTTGCCGACCTGTCCGCCGGCCTCCATGTAGCGGTGCGCGTCGGCGATCTCGTCCAGGTCGAACACGCGGTCCACGACCGGCACGAGCGTTCCGGTGCGCAGGCCTGAGATCACGAACGCCTCGGCGCGCCGCAGCCGAGCCGGGTCACGGGTGATCTCGCCCTGGGTGAACGACCGCATGCCGCGCCCGCGCATGATCGACAGCGGCGGGTACGGCGTGTCCCGAGGATCGAGCATGCCGTAGATGAACAGCGTGCCGTCCTGCGCGACGGCGGTGGCCAGGTCGAGCACGCCCGGGCCGCCGATCGCGTCGAACACGAACCGCGCGCCCTGTCCGCCGGTCAGCTCACGCACCCGCGCGGCGACGTCCTCCTCCTCGGTGACGATCACGTGGTGCGCGCCCGCGTCGAGCAACGCCTGCTTCTTGGCGGCGGTCCGGGTGGTGGCGATCGGCACCGCGCCGACACGGTTGGCGATCTGGATGGCGGCGAGGCCGACGCTGCTGGAGGCGGCGGTCAGCACGACGGTGTCGCCCGCGCGCATGTCACCGATCTCGATCAGCGCGCCGTACGCCGTGACGTAGGGCATCCACACCGCGGCACCGGTGATCGCGTCGATGTCGTCCGGGCGGTGCAACACGTGGGCGGCCGGCACGATCGCCCGCTCGGCGTACACGCCGTAGTCGTTCGGCGAGAAGCCGGGCACCACGCTGACCGGCTGGCCGGTCTCGAAGCCGGGCGCGCCGATCTCGACCACCCCGGACGCCTCGAGGCCGAGGAGCGCCGGGAACTCCTTGACCGGCTCGACGTATTCGCCGGACCGGAACAGCACCTCCGCGCGGTTGACGCCGATCGCGTCCACCCGGATCGCCAACTCGTCCGGCCCCGGCTCGCCGAGTTCGACGTCCTCCAGCCGCAGCACCTCGGGCCCGCCGATCTCGTGGAACCGCACTGTCTTGGCCACGTCGTTCTCCCTTAGTTCGGTCGCCATCAAACTTCGATAGCGATCGTACATTGATGGCCGTCGTACAATCGGCACATGGGCGTGCGAGAGGACGAGAAGGACCGCATCCCGTCGCACCCCGACGTCGGGACGGTCACCCTGCAGCAGGTCCTGGAGGCGCTCGTGGACCCGGTGCGCCGCAAGATCGTCAGCGCCCTGTACGCCGCCGACGATGATCTGCGCTGCGGCACGTTCGACCTTCCGGTCAGCAAGTCCACGGCAACACACCACTTCCACGTGCTGCGCGATTCCGGCCTGATCCGCCAGTACTACGTCGGCACGTCCCGCATGAACACCTTGCGCCGCAAGGAGATCGAGCGGCGCTTCCCCGGTCTGCTCGCCGCGGTGGTCGGCCCTGGCCGCGAGGTCTAGCGGGGGTCGGCCGCCGGGCAGTGCGTGCCGGCGGGTGGCAGCACGCCGTCCAGCAGGTACCGGTCGGTGACGCCAGTGGTGCACGCGCCGCGCTCGTACACGCCGTGCCCCGAGCCGTCGTAGGTGACCAGCACGCTGCGCTTGATGTCGCGGTGCACCCCGCGCGCCCACTCGTGACCGGTGGCCGGGTCGTGCCGCGAGTTCAGCAGCAGGACCGGCGGTGCACCGGTGATCACCGGACGGTGCTGCGGATTCGGGATCGCACCCGTCCAGCCGGCGCACAGCGACGCGAACTGCCACACCGGGTGGGTGCGTAGGTGCGGCGCGATCCGGTTGAGCCGCCGCCACTGGTGGCGCCACTGCTCCTCGGAGCGGAACGAGATCGCGTTGTCGTTGCAGAACAGCGTGACGAGTTCCGCCTTGCCCGGCCTCGCCGGCACCGGGGTGCCCTGTCCGTCGGTCAGCGATTTCAGCCGCACGGCGAACTCCGCCCAGCGCGGGCCGGAGAAGGGCTGACGAGTGGAGGCGACCAGATCGAACGGCGTCACCAGCCGCGCCGGTTCGCCCGGCTCGTGCAACTCGCCCCGGCCGGCCCGCTCGTACAGCCGGTCGAACACCGCGCCGACGTCCTGCCCGTGCAGCACGCACGACGGCGTCCGGCGGCACCACGCGGCGAACTGATCGAACGCGTCCTCGCCCGCCCTAGTGGAACTCTCCAACATCGCGCGGGTGCCGAGGTTGTGGTCGAACACGCTGTCCAACACCATGGCGCGCACCCGATCGGGGAACCGTTCGGCGTACATCTGCTGCGCGAGGGTGCCGTAGGACCGCCCGTACAGGCTGATCTTGTGCTCACCGAGTGCCGCCCGGAGCGCGTCGACGTCCCGCGCCACGCTCACGCTGTCCACGTTGTCGATCAGCGCACCGTGCTTGTCACGGCAGCTCGCCCACAGCTTTTCGCTGTACGCCAACACATCCGCGAACCGGGCACCGGTGTCCGGGTCGACGTTCGGCAGCGATCCGGTGAGCGCCGGATCGCACACGAGCGCGCCGCTGCGGCTGGTGCCACGCGGGTCGAAGCTGACGATGTCGAACCGGCTGGTGATCTCCGGCGAGAGCGGTGACTCCCGCAGCAGCCGGCCGACCCCCGAATCCCCCGGCCCGCCGGGGAAGTAGACCAGCGTGCCGATCCGATTCGCCGATGTGGCTTTCCGCCGGGCGACCGCGACCTGGAGCGTCCCACTGTCCACTGTGGACCAATTGACCGGCACGGTCAGCGACGCGCACTCCACGTCGCGGCTGTCCTGGCACGGCTGCCACGCCAGGCCCGGCGCGGGTTGTGCGGCGGCGGCCGGTGCGAGCAACACGGCGGCGCCGGTCGCGATCGCGGCGACGACGGCGGTTCGAAATCGGGGCACAACGCCGAGTCTGGATGGTGATCACCCTCGGCGAATCGGGGTTCTCCCGGAGATCAACCCCGGCTGATCTCCGCACCCGCGGCGTCGGTCTCCAGGCGCGCCAGCGATCCGTCGGCCAACCGCAGTTCGAACCAGCGCGGGCCGTGCTTGCCGAGGCTGGGCTGCATCGGCGGTTTCCACGACACGACGGCCGCCAGCGCGCCTCGGTCCACCTCGAAGGCGCATTCCAGCACGGCGTCCACCGGCCGCTCCGGCAGCGGCGGCCGGCGCAGGTTCGCCGCGAACGACGTCGCCGAGTTCCGCACCAGCTTGCCGACTCCGCGCAGCACACCGGACACCGAGCGCTCCTGCTGCGCGTCGGCCAGCAGCCGCCGGTTCTCCTCGGAGGAGTCGGTCATGTCTCGCAGCCGCAGCACCGCGAGCCGCCGCGAGGTGATCACCAGCCACGCCCGCGACTCGCCCGCCGCCCGGTACACGGCCACTGCCAGGTACGACGGATGCTCACCGCGCACGGTCACATAGCCGGAGACGCCGTCGTCGGTGATCGCGTCGAGTACCCGCTCCACCCGCGACGACGGCACCGGCGCGCCGGCGTCGTCCAGCCCGCGCACCTTGTACTTGTCCTGCAACAGATGCCCGACCGCGGCCAGCGCGGTGATCGTCTCGCCGGCGAGCCACGGTTCGGCGAGTCGCCGCAGCAGGTCGGCCTCGCCCGGCTCCGGGATCGGCATGCGGGCGATAGTCCCACACCGCGTGCGCGATGGTGGACGATCAACCCATGGAGGTCGTCGTTCAGCGGATCCGAACGTGGTGGACCAAGCGGTCACGAGGTGGTGCCGAAGCCGCACGCCGAAACGCGGCCCCGACGGCTTTTCGGCTGCCGATGATGCCGCCGCCGTTCGTGCACGACGTGGTCATGCGCGAGGAAGACGATTTCGAACCGCGGTTCACCACCCACGAGGACCTGGCCGGCGCCGATCTCCTGCTGCGCGAGGAGAACGAGCTGCTGCGGGTGAAGCTGCTCGTGCGGCCGCACAGCGTGCCGCCGCGTCGCCGCCGGCCACCGGCACGGCGGCTGGCCCGAGGGGAATGGTTGCGGTGGCAGGTCAACTACCGATTCTCCGGCTACAGCCTCGACTGGACCTATCGCCTGGACACGCTGAACGTCGGGTACGGCCCGGCACGGGAGGATCTCTTTCTCGGTGACCCGACGCATCACGTCGACGAGCGCGGCACCCTTCGCTGATCTCAGCCGGTGAGCCCGAATTCGCGGACCATTCGCGTGAGCATCGCCTCGAACAGCGGCTCGGCGTCGGAGAACGCGAACGAGAGCTGGCCGAACGCCTCCAGCGCGACATGCCCGTGCAGCCGCGTCCACCCGTCGATCATCAGGTACAGCGCCTCGACGGGCAGCACGTTCTCCTCGACCCGCACGCCCTCCTCGGCCATCGCCTCGATGATCGCCCTGCGGTAGTCCCCCAACTCGTCGAGCAGCGCCGCCGGCACGTCCACCGGCGGCAGCACCAGCCGTCCGTCGGTGAACAGCGGCAGCACCAGCCGCAGGAACACGCGCGCGAACCGGTCGTGCTCGGGCCGCGCGGTGCCCACGCCGACGTCGCCGCGGGACGCGTGGCCCACGTCCGGCGTGGCGAACACCAGCTCGAACTCGGTCGGGTGCGCGAGCGCCCAGCGGCGGAACGCGCGGCACGCGGTGAGCGCGCGCTCCAGGATCGCCTCGGCCGGCACGGCGGCGATCGCCTCGGTCAGCTCGTCGGCCAGATCGCCGCAGATGTCGTCGCACAGCCGGTTCAACAGATCCTCGCGCGATCCGTAGTACCGGTACAGCGCGGGCGCGGTGATCCCGAGGTCGCGCGCGATGGCGCGCAGCGTCACCGCGTGCCGCCCGTGCTCGACCAGCAGTCGCCGCGCGCTGACCCGCACGTTCGGCTCGGTGTCCGTGCGCGTCCTGGACTTCTGCATGGTGACGACCATCCCCGAGCCTTGGAAACACCGTTTTCCTCGCGTATCTTCGGCAGCAAGAGTAAACGGTGTTAACGGGTTGCGCGAGGGTCACGGCATGTTCACCAGATGGGGTTCTTTCGTGCACGCGCGACGGTGGCCGGTGTTGATCATCGTGGCCACCGTCGCGGTGCTCGGCGGCATCTGGGGCGCCGGCGTGTTCGACAAGCTGACCCAGGGCGGATACGAGGCGCCGCACAGCGAATCGATGCGCGCGAGCCAGATCGCCACCGCCGCGCTCGGCCGCACCGGCGGCGACGTCGCGGTGATCTACTCCGCGCCGGCCGGCGGCTCGCTCACCGACCCGGCCACCGCCACCAAGATCGCCGACAAGCTGGCGGCACTCCCGCGTGACGCCGTCAGCAGGGTCGACTCGTACTGGTCCGTGCCACCGGAGGCACGCCAGCAGCTCACCGACACCACCGGCACGCGCGGGCTCGCCGTGATCACGCTGAGGTCCGGCGACAGCAATGGCCAGCTCACCGAGTGGGGCAAGATCAAGGACGGGCTCGCGGTGGACGGCGTGCCGAGCCAGATCGCCGGGTCGGCCGCGATCGGCGACGCGATCAACGAAGCCAGCGAGTCGGACATGGTGCGCGCGGAGATGATCTCCATGCCGCTGGTGCTGATCCTGCTCGTGGTGATCTTCGGCGGTCTGGTCGCCGCCTCGCTGCCGGTGGCCGTCGGCGGCCTGGCGATCCTGGGCTCGCTCGGCGTACTGCGCCTGCTGACCGAGTTCGTCGAGGTCAACTCGTTCGCCGTGAACGTGGCCTCGCTGCTGGGTCTCGGTCTCGCGATCGACTACGGGTTGTTCACCGTGGGCCGGTTCCGCGAGGAGCTCCTCGAGGGGCGCGCGGTGCCCGACGCGGTCCGCCGCACGGTCGGCACGGCCGGACGCACGGTGGCGTTCTCCGCGACCCTGCTCGTACTCGCGCTCGCCGGGCTGCTGTTCTTCCCGCAGCCGTTCCTCAAGTCGCTGGCCTACGGCGGCATGTCCGCGGTGGCGATCGCGGCGATCGTGTCGCTGACCCTGCTGCCGGCCGCACTCGCCGCCCTCGGCACGCGGGTGGACGCGCTGGCCATGCCGTGGCGCGGGAGGCGGGCCCGCCACGCCACCAAGGACACCGGCCGCGGCTGGCGGCGGCTCGCGTGGCGGGTGATGCGGCGGCCGGTGCTCGTCGCCGTGCCGATCCTGGGGCTGCTGTTGCTCCTCGGCGCGCCGTTCCTGGACGTGCGGTTCGGCGAGGTGAACGAGAAGGTCCTGCCCGCCGACCACCCGGCGCGCGCCGCGGCCGAGACGCTCAACCGCGACTTCCCCGGCGCGGCCGGCGACGCCGCCAAGATCGTGCTGCACGGCAAGGACGGCCACGCGCCGGACCAGGCCGCGGCGCAGGCGTTCGCCGAGCAGTTGGCGGGCGTGCCCGGCGTGCACGCGGTCACCCCGTCCGGCGCGGGCGGCGACGTGATCACGATCAGCGCGAAGCTGCCCGGCGCGGCCACCTCCGACGAGGCGGTCGACGCGCTGGAGAAGGTGCGCGCGCTGCCGCCGCCACCGGATACGGACGTGCTCGTGGACGGCATGACCGCGCGCGTGACCGACAGCGTGAACGCGATCGCCGACACGCTGCCGCTGATGATCAGCGTGGTGGTCGGCGCGACGCTGCTGCTGTTGTTCCTCGCCTTCGGTTCGGTGATCCTGCCGATCAAGGCGGTGGTCATGAGCGCGCTGAGCCTGTCCGCGACGTTCGGCGTGCTGGTGTGGATCTTCCAGGACGGGCACGGCGCCGACCTGCTCGGCGTGACACCCGGCCCGCTGGAGGCCGGGATCGTGGTGCTGATGTTCGCCGTCGTGTTCGGGCTGTCCACCGACTACGAGGTGTTCCTCATGTCGCGCATGGTGGAGGCGCGGGCGCGGGGCGAGACGACCGCGCAGGCGGTGGCGACCGGGCTGGAGCGCACCGGCAAGGTGATCAGCGCGGCCGCGGTGCTGCTGATCCTGGTCACCGGCGCGTTCGCGCTGTCCGACGTGGGCATGATGCGCTTCGTCGGCGTCGGCATGATCCTCGCGCTCGCCCTGGACGCCACGCTGGTGCGCATGATCCTGGTGCCGGCGGTCATGCGGATCCTCGGCGACGCGTCGTGGTGGGCGCCCGGCCCGCTGCGCCGGCTGCAACAGCGCGCGAACCTCGGCGAGACGTC
Source organism: Herbihabitans rhizosphaerae (assembly GCF_004216555.1). GTDB lineage: Bacteria > Actinomycetota > Actinomycetes > Mycobacteriales > Pseudonocardiaceae > Herbihabitans > Herbihabitans rhizosphaerae. The sequence continues at coordinate 195,775 of NZ_SGWQ01000005.1, forward strand.
GGACGACGACCCACCACCACCTCCGCCGCCGCCACCTCCGCCGCGGTCGCAGTCGCGGTCTCGCGAGCCCGAGCCCGAGCCGTTCGGATGGTTTTCACCCGTTCGGTCTGCGGCTGCCGCCCGGGACGACGGCTAGCGTGGTCGTGTGGCTGAGCGACTGGACGACATGCTGCGGCTCAACCGGCTGGCGCAGGCCGACGACTGGTGGCGCGCCGAGAAGCCGGTCAGACGCGGCTATCCGGCGAGTACCCAGATGGAGTTGGCCGCGGCCGGCATCGACGTCTACGACGCGATGCTGATCCCGCCGGCGCTGCGGACCTTCGAGTTCGCCGAGATCGTGCTGAACAACCAGATCTTCCGGGCCAAGCGGCACGAGCTGGAGATGCTGCCGCAGATGCACGCCGCCCTGCAGGCGCGGCTGACCACCTCGGACGATCCGGTGCGGTATCACGCGATCCTGGACGAGGGTGCGCTGCTGCGCAGTTTCGGCGGCGAGGAGAGCCTCGAGCAGCGGCGGCTCCTGGTCGACCTCGGCGAGCTGCCCAACGTCACCATTCAGGTGATTCCGTTCACCGCCGGCCTGCACCCGCTGTTCGGCCAGCGGATCGCGATTCTGCGGTTCGCCGACCACGAGGACGAGGAACTGGTTCTCGAGCCGACCGGGGCCGGCGACATGTACATGGAGTTCCCCGACGAGGTCCAGCGGCTGCGCACGGACATGGACTTCCTGAAGACCACGGCGCTGTCGCCGGAGGAGTCGGCGCGCCTGATCATGGAGACGAAGTCGTCCAGCCTCAGGAAGAAGTAGGGCACGGCCGAGACCGTGCCACCGGCGCCGATCGCTCGGGGGGCTACGCGAACGGCGCCGGCGGCACGGAGCCCGGCTACGGGCCCCCTGGGCCCGACCGGACCCCATCGCCGCGTTGCCGACGGCGGTGGGCTCCTACCCGGCACCCCGAGAGGTGCCGTGCACTTGAGTCGACGCACATTGTGGCACTTCGGCTCCGATTTGCTACCGAATCGTTCACAGATGCGCACGGTTGCGTGCGCAACGGGGTCTCTCAGAGTGAGCGTTACAGCGAAATGGCAGGCTCTTTCGAGTGACAGCTGACGTGATCGTGGTGGGTTCGGCGAACGCCGATCTGGTCGTGAAGGTGGACCGCCGGCCGGGCGCCGGCGAGACCGTGCTCGGCGGTGATCCGGACGTGCTGCCCGGCGGCAAGGGCGCGAACACAGCGGTCGCGGCGGCCAAGCTGGGCGCACGGGTGGCGCTGCTCGGCGCGGTCGGCACCGACGGCCACGCGGACGTGGTGCTCGGCTCGCTGCGCGCCGCCGGCGTCGGCACCGACCTCGTGCGCCGGGTGGACGCGCCGACCGGGATCGCCTACATCACGATCACGCCGGACGGCGAGAACTCGATCGTCGTGTCGCCAGGTGCGAACGCTCGCGTCGCACCGTCCGATGTGGACTCTTCTGTTCTGGGCCCGATGCTCGTCGGGGCGCGGCTGATGGCGCTGTCGCTGGAGATCCCGCTGCCGGTCGCCGAGTGCGCGGCCGCGGTCGCTGCGGAGGCCGGCGTGCGCGTGGTGCTCAACTTGTCGCCCGTGGCAAGGATTTCCGGCGCGACACTGTCCACTGTGGACCCTCTGGTGGTGAACGAGCACGAGGCCGGCTGGCTGCTCGGCAAGGGCGAGGAGGTCGACCCGCGCCGGCTGCTCGAACTCGGCGTGCGCTCCGCCGTGGTGACCCTCGGCGCACGCGGCGCCGCACTGTCCACAATGGACTCGCCGGACGAGGTGACACACGTCGAGGCGCCCACCGTCACGCCCGTGGACACCACCGGAGCGGGCGACGCGTTCACCGGCGCGCTGCTCGCCGAGCTGGCCGCCGGGGCCGATCTTCGCGCCGCCGTCGAGCAGGCCGTCCGGGTCGCCGCGATCTCGGTGACCCGCCCCGGCGCGCAGCCCTCCTACCCCACCCGCGAGGAACTCTAGAGCCCGAGCGCGCGCTTGATCATCGGCCAGGAGGCGTGCAGCTCGCGCTCCCAGTACGTCCAGTTGTGCGTGCCCGCGCCGTAGAAGTTCGTGGTGACCGGGACGCCGGCGAGGTCGAGCTGACGGACGAAGATCGACGACGAGGCCAGTGCCATCGATTCGTGCGCCTCGAACTCCTGGCCCGGCGGGTCGAGCGGGCCGGGGTTCCCGTCGCCGGCGGACACGTACAGCTGCACGCCGCGAAGGTCGGCCACATGGTTGGCCGGATTGTGCGCGCGCCAGATGTCGTTGTTGGCGACCTCGTCGCCCCACAAGGCGTTCGGGTCGAGGCCCTCGCTCTCGAGGATGCCCTTGATCCCGGCCGGCTGGAGCGGCGCCAGCGTGTCCGGCGAGCCGCTGTAGGACGCCGCCGCGGCGAACATCCCGCGCTTGCGGTACGCGTACGCCATCGCGCCGTACCCGCCGATCGACAAACCGGCGGCCGCGCGTTTCGTGCCCGCCCGGTAGTCGCGCTCGATGATCGAGCGCACCTCCTCGGTGTGGAACGTCTCCCAGTCCGGCTTGTTCGATCCGCCGTTGTTCCACCAGTTCGAGTACATGCCGATCCGCCCGTCGCTGGGCAGCACCACGATCACGTCCTCGTTCGCGGTCAGCTGCTCGACGTCGGTGAAGTGCGTCCACGACTGGTAGTCGAGCGGGTCGCAGCACCCGTGCAGCAGGTAGAGCACCGGCCACTCGCGGGTGGGCTGGTCCACCCAGCGCACCGGCATGAGCAGTCGGACCATCGCGTTGTGCCCGAGTGCTGGCGAGGCGATCTCCAGGTCGACCGTGCGCGTGTCGATCCAGGTGCGGTTGACGACCGTCGGCTCGTCCGGCTCGGCGGTCGCGGACGTGATCGACAGCAGGGCGGCGACTACGGCGATCGCCGCTGCTACGGCGGCTAACCTCATGATCACGGGACGTTAGGGCCGCACCGAATTCGGGTCAACGGCGTGAATCTCGAACGCCCGATTCGTTGTGCGTGAGCAACAGGAACGCGCCCCCGAGCACGCACCACCACACGAACACCTGTGGGTTGTTCGCCCGACACCGAAAGTCGGTTCGACGTTGTACAACGGGTGTCGGGGATCGACACGAGAGGAATGATCGTGGCTTCGAGGTGCATGTCAAGGACATCAACAATGCGGCAGGCAAATTGAGTGAGGCGAAGTCGCCGTCACTTGCCGCCATCTGGGATTACTACATCACCGATTCCTGCTCCGGCTCCGAAGGTGCGATCCGCGAGGGCGCGAAGTTCTGGAGCGGCGCGAACGCAACCGACAAGGTCAGGCCGGCGATGTCATCGGGTGCAATTGGGGCAAGGGAAACAAGATCGCCCTGTCCTTCAAGGCCAGCGATTTCGCGTTGCTCGCCGCGCACGAATTCGGCCACAACTGGCACGGCCACTCGAACGTGAAATGCATGAGTTGGGACAGCGCCGACACGGTGATGTCCCCGACCATGTGCTGACCCGCGGTTCACGAATTCGGGAGCAAGTAAGCCAGTGACGCACGGGCGGCGGTGGCCGGCGTACCGTCGGCCACCGCCAGCAGTGCTGCCCGCAGAGCCGCCGCGAGCACCTGTCCCCCGGCGGTCTGGCGTTTGGGCAACAAGTCCCGCAGCGCGTCGGCGAGCGGGTCGGGGCGCTCGCCGGGCACATACTCGGCGAGGATCCGGCACACCCCGAAGTGGACGGCGGCGTCGAAGGCCACCAGAACGGCGGCTCGGACCGCGGCCCGCCCTCGGCCGCTGACCGCCGCCGCACCGGCCATCCGTTCCACCAGCCTGGTCTCCATCTCACGGCGTACCACCAGGTACAGCTCGAGCTTCGAGCCGAAGTGGTGGTACAGCGAACCCGTGGTCACACCGGCCTTGGTGGCCAGGTCGGCGACCGCGGCGTCCGCGAAGCCGGCCGTCTCGAAGTAGTGCACGGCGGCCTCGACGAGTCGGCGCTTGGCTGTGCCGGGCAGGGCGATGGCGTCCATCGGGCCAGCGTAACGGATTGACGGATTTCCGTAATCCGATTATGTTCGCTGCCATGAAGCTTACGTTCCTGTACCAGCCGGTGAAGGACCTCGACGCGGCCGTCGCGTTCTACCGCGACGTGCTCAAGTTCGACGAGTCGTGGCGTGAGGGTGAGACCACGGCGGCGTTCACGCTGCCCGGCACCGAGATCGAGTTGATGCTGGACGTGCCGCCGGGCGACGGTCCGGAGTGGGCGGCCGGCGGGTTCTACGCCGTGGACAACGTCGACAAGTTCGTCGCCGAGCATCCCGAGATCGACTGGGTCGGCGACGCCTTCGACATGCCGGGTGGCCGCAGCGCCGCCTTCCGTGACCCGGCCGGCAACTGCGTGCACCTGTTCGACCAGAGCGCGCCAGTGACGTGACGGAGTCCTGAACCGTGATCCGGCGGGTCAGATGTCGGTGACCCGCCGGACCGGCTGCCCGGTCACCGTCGCCACGGTGCTGAAATCGTTGTCGTCGCACAGGATTGTGAGCCTGGTGAGTTCGGCGGTCGCCGCGATGAGCAGGTCGACAGCCCCAGCGGACCGGTGTCGACCGGTCTCGGTGAGCCGCTGCTGCACCTCCTCGGCACGCTCCCAGACGCGTTCGTCCATTGGCACCCAGCCGAACAGATCACGGAGCAGCTGCCGCTTCTCGAGCCGATCGGCCAGTGAACGCGCCGAGTAGAGGAATTCCACCTCGACCGCGGGACACGTCGCGATCACGCCTGCCTCGAGCGTGTCCGCCCACGCCTGCCGCAACGGGGCCCGCAGAATCCGGAAGATCGCCGACGTGTCTACCAGGTAGAGCGCCGGGGTCACCTGCGGTAGGCCGCCTTGTTGCCGATGAACTCATCGAAGTCGCCACGGTCGGCCATCTCGGCCAGTCTGGCAAGGGCGCGCTGTCGTACGAGCCGCTGACTTACTTCACGAAGTGCTGCGTTCACGGTGTCCTTCTTCGTCTTGGTTCCGAGGACCTCGGCGGCTGACTCCAGCGCCTCCTGGTCGATTTCGATTGGGGTCTTCACCATCGTCATGACCACTCATCCTCAGCTCGTTCCAAGACCCTGGAGGGAGGATATCACGGATATCTCGGTGGGGTGTCTTGGACGTCTAGCCTCGCGGTAGGCCCACCGGGTTCGGGTACGGCATGAACCCCGAGGCCGCGATCGCTTCCCCGGCCGGGCGCAGCGCGGCGACCACCGCGTCGACGCCGTCCTCACCCAGTGCCGCCAGTCCGCCGGACCAGCTGCGCTCGTCGGTGCGCGCCTCGACCTCGGCCACCAGCGCGCGGCCGGCGTCGGTCAGCTCGGGCGTCTCACCCTCGGTGAGCAGCCCGCGTGCCGCCAACCGCGCGGCCGCCGCCGCCCAGTCCGCCTCGGACAAGCCGCGCGCGGTCCGAAACATCGCGGGCGGCAACTTCTTGGCCGGGGCCTGCAACACGTGCGCGGACACCCCGTCGACGCCCGCCGCCACCAGTGCGGCGACATGCCCGTCACCGCGGTGCTCGCGCACCGTCGTGGTGACCTGCCACAGCCGCTCGACCTGCCCGTCCGGCTCCGGCAGCTCGGCGTTCGCGGCGAACAACGGCCGCCCGGTGCCGTCCAGCCCGGCGATCACCGGCGCCAGCAGATCGGCCGCGCGACGGCCGGCCTCGTCGTCGACACCCAGCTCGCGCAGGGTGCCGGCGGACAGGGCCAGCCTCGCCTCAAGGCACGCCTCGGGCGTCGCGAACCGCCATGCGTCCGGCACCGCCCGGCGCACCATCACGGGGTGGAAGCCGGCGAACGTCGCGGCCACCACCCCCGGGCCGACCGGCCCCATCGGCGCGGCCCGGAACGCGAAGTAGGTCATCCAGAAGCCCTTGAGGCCGATCGCCTGGCCGGCCGACTTCACCTCCGGCGTGAAGTAGCCAACCGCGTGCACCGGTTCGATCGCGGCCCACAGCCGGCGCGCGGGATGTACCTCCGCGTTCACGCGGCCAGCTCGTCGCGGACGGCGATGAACGCGTCCACCGCGCGGTTCACGTCCTCGGTCGAGTGCGCGGCCGACATCTGCGTGCGGATCCGCGCCTTGCCGTGCGGCACTACCGGATACGAGAAGCCGATCACGTAGATTCCCTTGCCCAGCAAGGCATCCGCCATCCGTGCCGCCTCCGCCGCGCCGCCGATCATCACCGGGATGATCGCGTGCTCACCCGGCAGCAGATCGAACCCGGCCTCGGTCATCCGCGAGCGGAACAGCGCCGTGTTCGCGCGCAGCCGGTCCAGCAGCTCGGCGGACGAATCCAGCAGGTCCAGCGCCGCGAGTGCCGCCGAGGTGATCGAGGGCGCCAGCGAGTTGGAGAACAGGTACGGGCGCGAGCGCTGCCGCAGCACCTCCACGATCTCCGCGCGGCCCGAGGTGTACCCGCCGGACGCGCCACCCAGCGCCTTGCCCATCGTGCCCGTGTAGATGTCGATCTTGTCGCCGACGCCGAAGTGCTCCGGCGTGCCGCGACCGGTCTTGCCCATGAACCCGACCGCGTGCGAGTCGTCCACCATCACCAGCGCGTCGTACTTCTCAGCGAGGGCAACGATTTCGTCCAGCGGCGCCAGGTAACCGTCCATGGAGAACACGCCGTCGGTGGCGATCAGCCGGTACCGCGCGCCGGCCGCCTCGACCAGCTTCGCCTCCAGGTCGGCCATGTCCCGGTTGCGGTACCGCGCGCGCTTGGCCTTGCACAGCCGAATGCCGTCGATGATCGACGCGTGGTTCAGCTCGTCGGAGATCACCACGTCCGCCTCACCGAGCAGCGTCTCGAACAGCCCGCCGTTCGCGTCGAAGCACGAGCTGTACAGGATCGTGTCGTCGGTGCCGAGGAATTGGGAAATCCGCTTCTCGAGTTCCTTGTGCGGCGCCTGCGTGCCGCAGATGAACCGCACCGAGGCCATGCCGAAACCCCAGTCGTCCAACGCCTTGCCGGCCGCCTCGATCAGCACCGGGTGGTCGGCCAGGCCGAGGTAGTTGTTCGCGCAGAAGTTGAGGAACTCGCCGTCACCGACCTTCACCTCGGCCTTCTGCGGACTCGCGATGACGCGTTCTTCCTTGTACAGCCCGGCATTCCGGATCTCCGCGAGGGTCTCCCGCAGATCGTCACGCATCGCGCCGAACATCAACACTCCCTGTCCAGTCGAGGATGATCTTCCCGCAGCGGCCGTCGCGCGCGGTGGCGAACGCGTCCGCGAAATCGGTGTAGTGGAACCGGTGGGTGATCACCGGAGAGAGGTCCAGCCCGGCCTGGAGCAGGACCGACATGTTGTACCAGGTCTCGAACATCTCCCGGCCGTAGATGCCCTTGATGGTGATCATCTTGAGCACCACGGACGACCAGTCGATCGCGATCTCGTTCGCCGGCAGGCCGAGCATGGCGATCCGGCCGCCGTGCGTCATGTTCGCGATCATCTCGCGCAGCGCGGACGGCTGGCCGGACATCTCCATGCCCACGTCGAAGCCCTCGGACATGTCCAGCTCGGCGTACACGTCGGCGATCTTGTGCGTGCTCACGTCCAGCGCCAGGTTCGCGCCGATCTTGCGGGCCAGGTCCAGCCGCGGCTCGCTCACGTCGGTCACCACCACGTGCCGCGCGCCGGCGTGCCGGGCCACCGCCGCCGCCATCAGGCCGATCGGGCCGGCGCCGGTGATCAACACGTCCTCACCGAGCACCGGGAACGCCAACGCCGTGTGCACCGCGTTGCCGAACGGGTCGAAGATCGCCGCGACGTCCAGGTCGACCTCGTGCTTGTGCACCCACGCGTTCTGCTCGGGCAGCACCGCGTACTCGGCGAACGCGCCGTCGACGTGCACGCCGAGGCCGCGCGTGTTGGCGCACAGGTGACGGCGGCCGGCCTTGCAGTTGCGGCACGTGCCGCACACCAGATGGCCCTCGCCGGACACCAGATCGCCGACCTTCACCTTGGTGACGTTCGCGCCGGTCTCCACGACCTCGCCGACGAACTCGTGCCCGATGATCAGCGGCGAGGAGATCGTCTTCGCCGCCCAGTCGTCCCAGGTCTCGATGTGCAGGTCGGTGCCGCAGATCCCGGTTCGCGCGACCTTGAGCACCACGTCGTCCGGCCCCGGGGTCGGGTCCGGCATGTCGGTCAACTCGAGTCCTGGGCCCTGGACGACCTTGGCCAGTGCCTTCACGACTTCCTCCGTTCAACGCGCACGGGTCACGCGCCTGCCTCAACGATGTCATGCGCCCGCGCGGCCGCGCACCGGAGGAACGGATTGCTAGAAATGGGTCATGCGGATCGGCCGACTCCCGGTGACCGAGCAACTCGAGGCACTCCGGGAGGTTCTGACCCGCAACGAGGCGTTGACCGAGGTCCTGTCACGTGCCGCGACGCTCGATCTCCCGGGTTGGTACCTGACCGCCGGGTGCGTCGTCCAGACGGTGTGGAACGTGGTCACCGACCGGCCACCGGCCAGGGCCATCAAGGACTACGACCTGTTCTACTTCGACGATTCCGATCTCGGCTGGGACGCTGAGAACGAGGTCATTCGGGCCGCCGCGGACACATTTCGCGATGTTCCGGTCGACGTCGAGGTCCGCAACGAGGCACGCGTGCACCTCTGGTACGAGGACCACTTCGGCGTGCCGTGTCCGCCCCACACGTCAACCGAGGCGGCCATCGACTCGTTCGCGGCGACCACGTGTTGCGTCGGTGTCCGCCTGGAACGTGGCGACCGGTGGCGCGTGTACGCGCCGCACGGTCTTGCCGACGTCTTCAATCTCGTCGTCCGGCCCAACCCGGTGCTCGCGCCGCGTGGTGTCTACGAGGCGAAGACGAAACGCTGGCTCGAGCACTGGCCCGAACTCACCGTGCTGCCCTGGCCGGGTCCGGGTGTCACCTACGGTCCCAGGTGATCTTCCACGGGAAGCGGATCAGCATCGGGCCGATCCGGATGTAGCTCGGGCGCCTGATCTTCACCGTGCCCGCGCGCACGTCGCCGGTGAGCACGAAGTGCGGCCGCGCGCCTTCCCGGAAGCCGACCTTGTCCTCGATCTTGCCCGCGGTCACCTCGACGTCGTTGGCGTCGATCGAACAGTTCGGCGGCATCAGCATGATCACCGAGCCGGCCGCCACGTCCAGGTCGATGTGCACCTGGTCGTGCTCGATCTCCGCCTCGGTGAAGTCCAGCTCGGTGGAGCCCATCTTGTTGCGCACGGTCAGCTCGCGCGGCACGTACCAGCGACCAACCCGCTGAATCTTCGACATCGTGTTGCGCAGTTCGAGCGACTCGCGGCGCGGCACGGCGGGCGCGGTGTCCCGGTGCACGACTCCGGGCAGATCCACGAGCACGGCGTTCAGCTCGGCCCGGGTGCGCGCGGCCAGCGCCTTGTCGGTCCGCTCGGTGAACTCGTCGAGAGTCAGCGTGCCCTGGCCGATGGCCTTCTGTAACAGGGACACCACATGCTCGCGCTCGGCGTCGGACACCCGCATGTCTTTCGGGTCGACCGGCTGCGGTGCTGCTTCGTTCACGGGTACACCGTATTCCTATGCGTCCGGTTCCTGGTCGAGCCCGTGCTCGATCGCGTACCTGGCCAGCTCCACGCGATTGTGCAGCTGGAGTTTCCGCAGCGTGTTCTGCACGTGGTTCTCCACCGTGCGGTGCGACAACACCAGCTTGTCGGCGATCTGGCGCGCGGTCAGTCCTTTGGCGACCAGCCGCAGCACCTCGGTCTCCCGGTCGGTGAGCTTCGGCGCCTGCTCGTCGCCCTCGGGTGCGGCCGCCATCCGCCGGTACTCGCCGAGCACCAGGCCGGCGAGACCCGCCGTGAACACGGTGTCGCCGGCCGCCGTGCGGGTCACCGCGTCCACCAGCTCCTCGACGGAGGCGGACTTCACCAGGTACCCGGACGCGCCGGCCTTCACCGCTTCGAGCACGTCGTCGTGGTCGCCGCTCGCGGACAGCACCAGCACCCGGGTGCCGGGCAGTTCGCCGGTGAGCTGGCGGGTCGCGTCCACGCCGGAGGAGCCGGCGAGGTTCAGGTCCATCAGCACCACGTCCGGCTGGACCGTGCGCGCGATCCGCACCGCCGACGGGCCGTCCGCCGCCGTGGCCCGCACATCGAAACCGCGTTCCCCCAGGTCGCGGGCCACTCCGTCGCGCCACATCGGATGATCGTCGACAACCATCACCGACACCGTCATGCTCGCGCACCCCCGTCGCGTCGAGTCAATCGGTTCATCAGCGCCCGCCACCGCGTGGGCACCGGCTCGGCCGCGCGCGGCAGCCGCACCTCCCACTCGGTCCCCGCGTCGGGCGCGGTCTCCAGTGTGATGGTGCCACCGAGATCGTCTACCCGACCGCGAATCGATCGCGCTACACCCATTCGGCCCTGTTGTGCCGCCGCATCGAGCCGGCCCGGCGCGATACCCACACCGTCATCGCGCACGCTCACCACGACCTCGTCTCCCACGTCCTCCAACAACACCCACGCGCGGGCGCTCGGCCCCGCGTGCTTGTGCACATTCTCCAATGCCTCGCGAACCAGCCACGCCAGCTCCACCACCACGGGCGCCGGCAGCATCACCGGAGTGGCCGGCGCGGACACCTGAACCCGGCCGCTGGCCAGCATCTGCAGGTGCGGGCGCACGTCGGAAGTACCGTCCGCGTTGGACTCCGGCGCGGTGGTGGACACCAGCGAGCGCAGCGCCACCTCCTGCTCACCGGCCAGCCGGCCGATCTCCCCGGCCTCGCCGCCCACCTCCGAGCCGCGCCTGCGCACCCGGGCCAGCACCTGGAGCACGCTGTCGTGGATCGAGCGGGCCAGCCGTTCCCGCTCGGCGGTGGCCGCCTCCGCGCGCAGCGCCAGCCGCAGCCGCTCGTCGGAGCGGCGCACCGCGGTGGACGCCATGCCGATCAGCAGGCCGGCGGCGATCAGCAGCACCGCGTCGCGCACCACGTCGGTGTTGATCGCCTGGCGGGCGATCCCGTTGGCCACGGCGACCACGAGCCCGCCGGCCACACCGGCCACCCGTCCGCCGACCACCCCGGCCGCGACCGGCGGCACGCTCGCCCACACCGTGGTCACCAGTGGGGTGATCGCGGCGTGCTGTGCGGGCGTGAGGATCCACGCCGACGAGGCCACCAGCACGCTGGTGACCAGCACGTCGGCGATCGCGCCGATCGGCCGGCGGCCCCACTCGGCGAGGTTGGCCGCCGTGGCGAACACGGTCCACACGGTCATCGCGCCGAGCACGATCCAGCCGAGCGTGGGGCGCGCGTAGTCGTCGTGGTGCACGATCACGGCGGCCAGCGCGAACAGGTAGGTCAGGACTCGCAGGCCCGCGGTCCCCACCCACATCGGCGTGACCGGATCGCGGGTCAGTACCGATCTTTCCGCGCGCATCAGCCGCCCTTGGGTTCAGCCGCTTCGTCGGAGGTCACGTCCACCTCTTCGGGCTGCTGCTCCCGGCTGGACAGCAGCGACCGGATGCCGGAGTTGAGCACCGCCAGCAGCGGCACGGCCAGCAGCGCGCCGGCGATACCGGAGGCAATCACCCCGGCGCCGATCGCCAGCACCACGGCCAGCGGGTGCAACTGAACCGCCCGGCCCAGCAGGATCGGCTGCAGGATGTGGCTCTCCAACTGCTGCACGCCCACCACGATGGCCATCACCACCAGCGCCGGCACGAACCCGAGGGTGACCAGCGCGACCAGCACGGCGACCGTGCCGGCCACCACCGCACCGATGATCGGGATGAACGCGCCGAGGAACACCAGCGCGGCCAGCGGCACGGCCAGCGGCACGTCGACGATCAGCAGCCCGACGCCGATGCCGACCGCGTCCACCACGGCGACCAGCGCGGTCGCGCGCACGTAGCTGACCAGCGAGGCGAACCCGCGGCGGCCGGCGACGTCGACCCGGTCCCGCACGTTGGTCGACATGACCTTGACGAAGAACCGCCACATGCCGTCGCCGTCGTACAGGAAGAAGATCAGGATGAACAGGGTCAGCAGCAGCCCGGTGAGCACCTCGCCGACCGTGGCGGCGGTGCTGATCGCGCCCGTGGTGATGGTGTCCTGGTTCTCCTTGATCGTCTTGATCGCGGTGTCCAGCGCGGACTGGATCTGCTCCTGATTGAGGTGCAGCGGCCCGGTGGCCAGCCAGTTCTTGATCTGGTCGAGGCTGTCGGCGACCTTGTCCTGCAGATCGGGCAGTCCGGCGCTGAACTGGCTGATCACGAACGTCAGCACGCCGCCGACCAGTGCCAGCCCGACGATCATGATGATCGCGGTGGCCAGTCCGCGCGGCACCTTCCACCTGACCAGGCGCGACACTCCCGGCGCCATCAGCGCGGCGAGCAGCAGCGCGATCGCGATCGGGATGGTCAGGTGCGAGAAGTACCCGACCAGCCAGACCAGCACCCACAGCGCGGCGATCACGGCGATGAACCGCCATGCCAGTGCCGCGCCGATGCGCATCCCGTTCGGCACGTATCCGGTCACGTCGACGAGGGGCGCCGTCTTCCGCGATGTGTTCTTCATCGCGGTCACGGTATCGGTAGGGGACCCCACCTGTGCACAGGAATCTGATCTCATTCAGGACAGAAATCGACTACTCTATGAGGTACACTCGAACACGTAGAGTGAACACCGCAGGAGGGGACTTGTTCAAGTACGTGGGGCCGGAGGAGCTCACCGACACCGAGCGGGAGCTCTGCCGTGCGTTCACCCGCGGCGACCAGCTCGACCTCTCCGACCGCGAGGACCGCCAGATCCGCGGCGGCGTGCTCGCTGCGCTGCTGACCGACAGCTACCCGGGCACCGGGCAGGGGCTGGCCGCGCTGCACCTCGTCGGCGCCACGATCACCGACTCCATGGACGTCACCGGCCGCACGATCAAGTACCTGATCGACATGGAGCGGTGCGTCTTCGAGCGGTCGGTCGGCGTGGCCATGGCCAAGCTCGTGGGGCTGCGCATGTCCGGGTGCCACGTGCAGGGCTTTCGCGGGCAGAACGTCACCGTGGAGAGCGACCTGCGCCTGGAGGCCGGGTTCACCAGCCGCAAGTTCGTCGACCTCACCGACGCGCGGGTGCGGGGCACGCTCCGGCTGGAGGGCGCGATCCTGGACGGCGGCGGCCGGCCCGCGTTCCTCGGCGCACGGCTGCGGGTGACCGGCTCGGTGCAGGCCATCGCCATGCGCGCGTTCGGCGAGGTGCGCCTGCGCGGGGCGCACATCGGCGGGAACCTGCACTTCACCGGCGTCAAGCTGAGCAACCCCGGCCGCACCGCGCTGGAGGGCACCGGCCTGATCGTGGACGGCAACCTGATGTGCGACCAGTCCGGCGGCGGGCGGTTCGAGTCGGAGGGCCGGATGCACCTCGCCGGCGCGAACATCGGCGGCGCGGCGGTGTTCTCCGGTGCGCTGCTGCACGGCGCGGACGGCGACGCGGGGCCGGCCGTCGTGCTGCCGCGCGGGCGGATCGTGGACTCGGTGGTGCTGGCGGCCGACCGGTTGAAGGTGGACGGCGACCTGCGGCTGGACGCCGGGTTCACCGCCACCGGCACGGTCGGCCTGCGCGGCGCGGAGATCGGCGGGCACCTGCAACTGTCCGGCGCGACCGTCGGCCGCGCGGAGTGGATCGAGCCGCTGGCCGAGGCGTCCGCGGCCGGGCACGCGGTGGACGCGGTGCCGGTGGCGCTGGTCGCCGACGGCATCCGGGTCGGCGGTGACGTGGAGGCGCGCGGCGCGCGCAAGGGCTCGCTGCGCAACGGCGAGATCGTCGGCGAGGAGAACACCACCGACGCGCTGAACGCCTACGGCCAGGTGCGCCTGGTCGACGCGCACGTGCGCGGCAGCGCCAGCTTGTCCGGCGCGCGGCTGATCGGGCCGGCGATCGACGTGCTGTTCGCCGACCGGCTCACCATCGGCGGGACGCTGTTCCTGCGCCGGCTGTCCGCGCGCGGCTCGGTGCGCATGCAGAACGCGCACGTCGGGTCCACGCTGGACTGCTCGGGCGCCGATCTGACCGAGCCCCGGCTGCGCGCCGACGACTCGATCAAGCCGTCGCTGGACCTGCGGGTCGGCACGATCGGCAAGGACCTTCTGTGCAGCTACGGGTTCCGTGCGGTCGGCGGCGTGCGGGCGCGGCTGGTCGAGGTCGGCAAGATCGCCACCTTCGCCGACGCGCGGCTGGGCATGGAGGAGCCGCCGACGTCCGGCAGGACGCGGAACCCGCTGGCGCTGAACGCCTACGGACTGTCCGCCCAGCAGCTGATCCTCACGTTCCCGAAGGGCCGGGCGCCGGCTGGCGGCGTGCTGCTCACCCGCGCGCGCGTGGTGTCGTTCGTGGACGGCGCCGAGCTGTGGGCGGCCAGCGGAGGCGTCGAGGTCGAGGACTTCACCTACGACGCGATCGAGGCGCGTCCCGAGGTGGCCGTGTCCGTGCGGCTGGCCTGGATGCGCACGGTGCAGCCGGACTTCGCGCCCGGCCCGTACGAGCGGCTCGCCCAGGTGTACCGGGACGGCGGCGACGAGGAACGCGCCCGCCAGGTGCAACTGGAACGGCAGCGCAGGCGGTACGCCGAACTCGGGCCGGCCGGGCGGCTGTGGGGGTTCATGCAGGAGTGGACGGTCGGCTACGGCTACCGCCCGTGGCTGGCGATGGTGTGGCTCGCCGTGTTCTGGGTGTTCGGCACGCTGTGGTTCCTCGGGCACGAGATGGTCAAGCTGGACAACGACCAGAACCCGGCGTGGAGCCCGCCGATGCTGTCGCTGGACCTGCTGGTGCCCATCGTCGACCTGGGCCAGGACCGGATGTGGCGGATGACCGGCGCGTCCCAGTGGATCTCCGGCGTGCTGATCGCGCTGGGCTGGGTACTGGCCTCGACGGCGGCCGCCGGCGCGACCCGGGTACTCAAACGCAATTGATCACGGCCTGTGCGGCTGGCTGTGGATAAGTTGTGAGTTGCAAGTTGCAGAACCTGCGTCGACTGCGCTGAGTTGCCTGTGGAAACACGCTGCGTAGTTCACACGATCGGGGCAACTGTTCGTGTCACGCGTGCATAACGACCGCGATCACTGCCAGTCTCTCGTCTGCGGATCCGCCCCATTGCGGCTCGACACCAACCGCCGCGGACGCACCGGTCGAAAGGCACCAGAACGTGGACGAGACAGTCAGGGACAAGCGCGCCGCGATGCGCCGCGCCGTGTCCAGGACGCTGCTCGTCTTCGGTGCCACGATCGCCGGAACCGCGGCGGCGTGGGCGTTCTCGTCCGCCACCGCCGCGGCCGACGAGCGGGTCGCACCCGCGCCCGCACCGGTCCAGGCCCCAGCTTCTTTTCCTGGGGCGCCTGCTGCCCCCGCGGAGGCGCCGGACCTCGACCGGCTGCCGGAGAAGTTCGCCCCGCCGGCCGACGCGCCGAAGCTCACCCCGGAGTCGCTCGCCGACGCCGGTGAGCGGCTCGCCGACGCGGCGGAGAAGTTCGCCGACCGGCTCGACCCCGGTCGCATCGACCCGGCCAAGCCGGTGCCCGGCGTGCCCGCGATGCCCGGCACCGGCGAGCAGGAACAACCGCGGCTCCCCGCGCCCGTGGACAGTCCACAGTGGACACCGCAGGCGTTCCCGGTCCCCACCGCCAGCACGCTCGGCCTGCCCGCGTCCGTTCAGGCGCGCCCGGCCGACGCCCCGTCCGTCCACTTCGGACAGTACGACGACGGCGGCACCCCGCGCCGCGGCCCGCCGTCGCTCGACGCGCCGGTCGTTCCGGCGCCGGTGCTGCCCGGCGAGCCGACCCCGTCCCCACTGGACAAGCCGATTCCCGCCGGCAACGGCGGCACCGCGCAGACCGTCGATCACACCCCGGTCGCCACCCAGTCCATTGTGGACGGTCTGGCCACACCGGCTCGGCACGGCACCGCACCCGTCGTCGGCGGCCCCGCCCCGGCAGACCGCGGCGCACAGCCAGGCGTCACCCCCGACTGACGCTTCGGCGAGCCGGCACGCGCCTCGTTCGCGTGCCCGCACTCGCGCACTCCAGCGCTGATTTCCCCTGGGACAACGCCGTCCCGAACATCCCATGACCCGGGTGGTCATCGCCCCCGAACGACGCGTTCGGCCACCCGTCACACCTCCCGAATTCCGGGACTATGGAAGGAGATTCACTCAATGCAGACCTGGGCGAAGCGTGGAATCCAGACCGCGCTTGTCACTGGCGGTTTGCTGATGCTGGGTACCGGTATCGCCTCAGCCGACGAGAACGTCGACCCGGATCGTCCGGCGTCGCCGCTCGACTTGTCGCTGAAGGTGCCGGTCCACACGGCCAACAACGCGATCGGTACCCCGTTCGGGCAGAAGGACCTGCCCAACATCGACCGCGACATCACGATCAGCGGCGAGCAGCTGACCGGCGCGCTGCCGAAGCCGGCGGCCGACGCGGCCGCACCGGTCACCGACCAGCTGCGCAAGGCCACCTCGGCGGCGGCCCACGGCAAGGCGGCCAAGGCGGCCGGTGACCCGTTCCGCGGCAACCGGGTCGACGGCGACCTCGTCGCGCCGATCGACATCTCCGGCAACGCGATCGCGCTCGGCGGCAACGCCGAGGTGCAGAACACCTCGTCGCAGCAGGCGTACAACTCCTCGCCGGTCACCACCGACGGCACGTCCGGCCCGATCGCCGGCAACGTGGTGAACCTGGACTGGACGCAGCCGGTGCAGATCACCGGCAATGCCGGCAGCTTGATTGGCAACGCCAAGTCGACCAACACCTCCGAGCAGAGCGCGGGCAACGGTGGTGACGTCACCACCGACGGCACCGGGCAGCCGCTGTCCGGCAACGTGCTCAACGGCCAGGCGGCCACGCCGCTGCAGGTCACCGGCAACGCGGTCGCCGGTGGCGGCAACGCGGAGACCGAGAACTACTCCAGCACCGAGGCCGGCTCCATCGGCTCGCTGTTCACCAGCGGCAACGAAGGTGTCGGGTCCGGCAACGTCGGCGCGCTGCCGATCGGCTCGCCGGTCGAGGTCAACGGCCAGGCGCTGTCCGGCCTTGGCAAGGCCAGCTCCATCTCGGACACCGCCGCGGCCGGCGGTGCGGGCTCGGAGAGCGAGGGCCGCAACGGCGTCCCGACCTACATCCAGACCTACGCCGAGCGTGGCGTGCTGTCCGGCAACGTCGGACAGCCGTCGCTGAGCGGCCCGGGCGTGTTGTCCGGCAACTCCGGCAGCCTGATCGGAAAGTCGGACGCGCTCGGCACCACGGACAGCGCGGCCAAGGCGGGCGGCACCAGCCAGTCCTCCGGTGAGGGCTCGGTGCTGTCCGGCACGATCGCCGACGGCCCGGTCGCGCTCCCGGCCGAGGCGTTCGGCAACGCCGCCACGCTGGTCGGCGACGCCAAGTCCAGCCACCAGAACGAGGTCGTCTCGGTGTCCGGCGGCAGCGCCTACACCCGTGGGCACGACAGCGTCGGCGGCGGTTCCATCGTCGCTCCGGCGGCGGCCGTCCCGGCCGACCTGTTCTGCAACGCGGTAGGCGCGATCGGCAACGCCGAGGCCACCAGTTGCGGCAACGACTCGAAGACCGCGGCCGGCGGCCACACCGGCACGACCGGCTCCGGCTCGGTCGTCGGCGGCAACGACGTGGTCGCACCGGTCGCGTTGCCCGTCGAGGGCTTCGCCAACTCCGCGGGCGGCATCGGCACCGCCGCCGCCTCCGGCGAGGAAACGAAGATCACCCGCGCCGGCGGCGACAACAACACCAACGACGACGCGGGCGTGCTCGCGTCGAACCTGGCGCAGGTTCCGGTCGCCGGTCCGCTGCAGGCCTTCGGCAACACCGGCGGCGCGATCGCCAACACCGAGGCCTACGGCGACGGCACCAGCCAGACCACCGCCGGTGGTGACTCGATCGCGCACGGGCCGCTCGGCGTCCTCGCCGGGAACATCGCCCAGGCTCCGGTCGCGCTGCCCGGGCAGGTGCTCGGCCACAGTGTCAACGCCGGCGGCACGAGCGACGGGATGGCGTCCAACGACACCACGTCGACCTCCGGCGGCGACGCCACCACCGACGGCACCGGCGGTGTCGGCACCGGCAACGTCGCGTCCGTCCCGGCAGCGGGCATCGCGCAGTTGTTCGGCAACGCGGCCTCCGCGCTGGGTCTGTCGAAGGCGTCCACCGACAGCACGACCGACTCCACGGCCGGCGGCACGGTGGACACCACCGGCGAGTACGGCACGGTCGCCGGCAACGTCGCCAGCCCGCAGGCCCTCGCGGTCGCCCAGGTCATCCACGACTCTGTCTCGGTGATCGGGTTCAGCACCACGGAGGGCACCAACGACGCCACCGGCACCTCCGGCGGCGACATCACCAGCAACGGTGACCACGGCGTGCTGTCCGGCAACCTGGCCGACGTGCCCGTCGCGGCGCTCGGCCACCTGCAGGGCGACTCGCTGGCGGTGCTCGGGTACGCCGACACCTACGCGGACAGCATCGTGGTCGGCTCGGCCGGCGGCACCTCGGAGACCAGCGGCGACAGCAGCCAGCTCTCCGGGATCGACGGCACCCTGCCGCTCGGCGGCGAGGTGCGGATCTTCGACGTGCCGCTGCCGATCCTCGGCGAGGCGATGGCGGAGGCCACCAACATCACCGACCTCACCGTCGGCGAGGAGCGGCCGCAGCTGAACCTGCCGATCAGCGGTGACGTGCTCCCGGCCAACAAGGTGCCGACCCTGCCCGGCCGGTACCACACGATGGCCGGCAAGCGGCAGGCCGCTGACGTCCCGGCGTTCGGGAGTCTGCCGGTCAACGCGCCGGCCGTGTCGCAGATCGTGGACCAGGTGCGGGTCGCGCTGCCCGGTGGCACGCCGATGATGCCGCGTCCGCTGCCGGCTCTGCCGGGCAAGCAGCGCAGCGTGCCGGCTCTGCCGGGCGGTGACCTGGTGCAGACGGTTCAGGCGGTCGTCGGTCAGCTGACCGGTGGCGTGGCGGCTCCGCAGTTGCCGGGCGTTCCGGCTCTGCCGGGCAAGCAGCGCAACGTCCCGGCCCTGCCGGGCGGTGACCTGGTGCAGACGGTTCAGGCGGTCGTCGGTCAGCTGACCGGTGGCGTGGCGGCTCCGCAGTTGCCGGGCGTTCCGGCTCTGCCGGGCAAGCAGCGCAACGTCCCGGCCCTGCCGGGCGGTGACCTGGTGCAGACGGTTCAGGCGGTCGTCGGTCAGCTGACCGGTGGCGTGGCGGCTCCGCAGTTGCCGGGCGTTCCGGCTCTGCCGGGCAAGCAGCGCAACGTCCCGGCCCTGCCCGGTGGTGACCTGGTGCAGACGGTTCAGGCGGTCGTCGGTCAGCTGACCGGTGGCGTGGCGGCTCCGCAGTTGCCGGGCGTTCCGGCTCTGCCGGGCAAGCAGCGCAACGTGCCCAACGTTCAGCTGCCCGCGGTCGGCCAGTTTCAGGAGACCGTGACCGGGCTGACCGGCAACCTGCCGGCCGCTCCCGGGTTGCCGGGTGTCCCGAGCAAGCAGCGCAACCTGCCCAACCCCAACTTCCAGCTCCCGGCCACCGGCCAGGTGCGGGACGTTGTGACCAAGGTGACCGGCGGGCTGCCCGGCCAGACCGGCCCGATCACCAAGCCGAACGTGAACATCGGCGGCATGCCGGCTGACTCGGCGCTGTCCAACCTGGACGCCGTGCCCGCGATGAACCCGCACGGCATGGTCGACCCGCACGCCATGGTCGACGAGCCCATGCTCACCGACACGGTGAACAAGCTGCGGGCGGCGTTCTCGCACCACCCGATCGGCTGATCAACACCCGCTAGACCGCTCGGCCCCGGGATCCACGCGATCCCGGGGCCGAGCTGCGTGGCGGCGGTCGCCCTCGACTATCTCAGCCGACCTCAGCGTGGCTCTCGTGGGTTGGCTGGCGGTCCGGGTGCTGTACTGGGCGCGTGGATTACTGCAGCTACGAGGAGTTCGGCCGGCGGTTCTTCGAGCACGCGGTCACCGAGGAGCGGATTCTCGGCGCGGTGGCCGGCCTGGCCGGCGAGCCGATCGAGTTCGGCCCGATCGGCGCGGGGCCGGGCAAGATCGCGCAGGTGAGCGCGTCCGGCAAGGTCGGCGCCGCCACGGTCCGCCCGCTGACCAGAGAGCACGTCGCGTTCCTGCTCACCATTCCGGTCGACCTGCTGCTGACCATCAACCTCGGCGGCGCGCACCGGTTCCGCGCCGACGTCGAGGTCCGGCTGACGATCACCGCCCGCGCCGCCGAGCCGCTGCGCGTGGTGATCGACGTGGAGCCGCCGACCAAGGAGAACGTCGTGGTGTCCGTGCGCGCCGAGGGGCTGCGCGCCACGATGATGCGGTACGCCGCCTCGGTGGACGAGGAGATCCGCCGGTTCGTGGCGAAGTACGTGGCCCGCGAGATCGACAAGCCGAAGATCAAGGCGGCACGGGACATCGACGTCGCCGCGCGGATCGACGGCGCCTGGCAGTCCTGATCCGGCTACCGCGGACGTTCAGCCTGGGTGATCATCTCCAGCACGGTCGCCGTGCCGTCACTGGTCGCCCAGCCCGTGTTCACCTTGGGGCACAACGAGATCCTGCCGAGCGCCACCGGCACCTCGATCAGCTCGCGCACCCGGTCGGCGACCGGTTCGCCGGTCCCGTGCGGGTGATCGGCCAGGATCGCGAACGTCGAGCCGGCCAGCCTGGCCACCGTGTGATCGGCCCGCACACCGTCGCGCAGCCGGCGCGCGGTCACGGTCAGCAGCTCGTCGCCGCGGTCGAAGCCCACCCGCTCGTTGATCTCCGACATGCCGCACAGGTCGGCGAGCACGAGGGTGGTCTCGTGCCCGTGCGTGCGGGCGCGGATCAGTGACTGCTCGAGCCGGTCCAGCAGCACCGGACGCGCCGGCAGCCCGGTCAGCGGGTCGAGGAGCCCGGCGGTGTGCGCGACATCGCGGTGCACCGGGCGCAGGAACAGCAGCAGCCTCGGCCGGCCGCGGTGGGCCAGCGGGCGGATCTCCGCGATCAGGTGGCTGTGCGGCCGGCCGTCGATCGTGATCACCACCGGCATGCGCGTCGTGACGTCCGCGCGCAGCACCTGGTTCGCGAGCCGGTGCGTGGACGGCAGTCTCTTGCCGAAGTCGTCGCGCGCCACCCACCCGTCCGGGACCCGCCCGTCCAGCAGATCCGTCGGTGTGATGCCAAGCTGTTCACCGGCCTGGCTGTTCGCGGCCAGCACCTGGCCACGTTCGTCCAGCAGCATGACGCCGGCTGGAAAGTCGGCGACCAGCTCGTCCCAGATCGTTCCGGCCAGGGCCGGTGCCACCGCGGCGACGGTGCTCATCGGTACCCGTACCTTCCGCCGAAGGAAGCCCCTGCAGTGGGTACGAGCCTTCCGTGTACACCCTTGACAGTTCAAGAGCCAGGCACCACCCGTACCGGTGATCTTTTGCCAGATGGCGGGTCGTCCACTATGGACCTGCGGTCACAGGTTTCGTCAGACGGCGAATTTCCACCCGGTCAGGGCGTAGGCGGACAGCCAGCAGCCGAGCAGCACGACCCCGGCGGTCGCCGCGACAGCGGTCGGCAACTTGCGGTTGGCGAGCCCGAGCGCGATCGGGATCAGCAGCGTGAAGCCGGGGATCATGAAGCGCGCCTTGGCGAAGGTGATGCCGGACGCGCCGATCACCATGATCACGATGCCGGCCGAGTACGCGACCAGCGGCCACGGCACGCGCTGGATCGCGGCCAGCACGGTCAACACGATCCCGCCGATCATGACCAGCACGTTGACCGTCTCCATCAGCGAGCTGCCGGACGCCAGCACGTGCCCGAGGAACTTCCACGACTCCTGCCCGCCGTCGAACTCGAAGCCCCACCCGATGCGCTGGATCTCGAACCAGCCCAACAGGTTGCCGGTCTTCCCCGCGACGTAGGACCACCAGCCGATCAGCCCCAGCGGGCACAGCACCATGCAGGCGATCGCCCACGGCCGCCGGCGCCCGTTGATCACCGCGATCAGCGCGGCGATGCCCACCACGGCGACCAGCACGCTCGCCGACGGGCGCGCCAGACCCGCCGCGGCACAACACAATCCGGCCAGCAGCCAGCGCTGCTCCAGCACGCCGACCAGCGCCCACGCGGCGAGGGCGGTGAACAGCGCCTCGGTGTAGGTCATGGACAGCGAGATCGCCAGCGGCGCGCCCGCCCACAGCGCCACCAGCAGCAGCCCCACCCGGTGCCGCCCGTCCAGCCGCGCGCCGATCCGGTAGATCCCGAGCGCCGCGGCGATCCCGGCCAGCGCGCTGACGATCACGCCGGACGGCTCCAGCCCGATGCCGGTGACCGTGTGCACGAAGTCGACCAGCTTCGGGTACGCGGGGAAGAACGCGAGCGCGGTGTGCTCGGTGTGGTTGCCGGCCGCGTCGAGGAAGTTGCTGGGCAGGTCGGCGTACCCGTGCTCGGCGAGGCCGAGGTACCAGTCGCCGTCCCACGCGGTGAGCAGGTCGATGATCTTGCGGTTGTGCTGGTCGGCGAGCAGCCACAGGATCGCCACCCCGACCACGCGCACCAGCGCGAACAGCCCGGCGGCCTGCACGTACGGGTTGGCGTACCAGGCGCGGCCCAGCCGCGTGTCACGTTCCACCGACTCCGACACGACCGTCGCCATGGTCCTCCCCTTCGTCCCCCGGCTCTACACGCCCGACCGCGGCAGTCGGTTCGCCTCGACGAACCCCTCGCCCGGAATGCCCTCGAACGCGCGGCCGTAGTCCAGGTCGGTGGCTCGATGCCAGGTCGTGGCCCAGCCGTGCTCGGCGAGCCAGGACGGCAGCCGCTCGCCGAGCCCGCCGCGCCACAGTGCGGCGTACCCGGCCATGGCCGGATCGGTGTGCGCCCGGTCCAGCATCGAGATCCCCGCGTCGTCCTGGTGCTCCATGGCCAGCCGACTGTCCAGTGTGGACAGCTCGCCGACGGTGCCGAGCAGTGCCGCGGTCTCCTCGGCGGTCAGGTAGATCAGCAGCCCCTCGGCGAGCCACGCGGTCGGCACGGACGGGTCGAAACCCTGCCCGGTGAGCGCGGCGCTCCAGTTCTCACGGAGATCCGCCTGGACCGCGAACCGTTGGCACGTCGGGGAAGCGCCAGCCCCGTCGAGCACCCGGTGCTTGAACGACAGCACCTCGGGGGTGTCCACTTCGAACAGCCGCACGCCGTCCGGCCAGGGCAGCCGGAACGCCCGCGTGTCCAACCCGGCGGCGAGCAACACGACCTGGCGGCAGCCCCCGGCGCACGCCTTGAGCAGGTATTCGTCGAAGAACCGGGTGCGGACGGTCCCGTGCTCGATCAACGCGGTCACCAGTTCGGTGGGGTTGTTCGCCGCCGCCCGGTACTCCTCCACCATGTCCGGCGCGGCGGCCAGAAACGCCCGCGCGTACGGGTCGTCGAACAGCCGGTCCGGCCGGGCGCTCTCGGAGGCCCGCATGGCGGCCACCGCCAGCGCCGTGCGCCCCACCCCGGTCGGCGCGTCGTTCGTGGAGTCCACAGTGGAGCAGGCTACGCGTCCGCCAGGTGTGCTTGCCGCGAAGTTGTCACGGCCGTCGGTTCGACCTCGGCGTGGTTTGCGCTCGGTGCG
Source organism: Herbihabitans rhizosphaerae (assembly GCF_004216555.1). Lineage (GTDB taxonomy): Bacteria > Actinomycetota > Actinomycetes > Mycobacteriales > Pseudonocardiaceae > Herbihabitans > Herbihabitans rhizosphaerae. Next base: position 219,432 of record NZ_SGWQ01000005.1, read on the forward strand.
GTCAACACACCCGGCTGCGCGAAGTCGGGTAGGTGGGCCGCAGGTAGGTGGGCCGGCAGGCGGCTTGGGTCTGGTCGACCCCGCGGATCTCGCCGAGGTGGTGGAACTCCTTGCCACGCTTGCCAAAACGGCCAAGCAACGCGGCGATCGGCTGTACTGCTGGGTGTGTGTCTAGATACATGGCGCTGGCCATGGTGGAGACCGGCGGCGATCCCGGCCACGCGCCCGCTCGGCGTCCACGCGCAGGAACGGTTTGCCCATCGGCGTGAATCGCTGGATGTCGGGATCCTGGCAGGCCAGGTACACGGCGTCGGCGTCGTCGGGGGTGAACGGGCGCAGCTCCGGCCGCTCGGTGCGCAGTGTCACGGGTTCCACGGCATCGCAGTGTCACGGTGGATCGCCTGGCGGGCAACCGGGTTACGGTGTCCGCCATGAGCGACACCCCGTGGGAGCCGCCGCTTGCCGGGACCGAGGTGGAGCACCTGCTCGGCGCGCTGGAGCGGATGCGCGCGACGTTCCGGTGGAAGGCCGACGGTCTCGACGAGGCCGGGCTGCGCACCCGGATCGGCGCGTCTTCGCTGACCCTCGGCGGTCTGCTCAAGCACCTGGCCGCGGTCGAGGAGCACGTGTCCCGGACCAAGCTGAGTGGCGAGCCGATCGGCCCGCCCTGGCAGGGCCACGACTTCGACTGGCCGTTCACCTCCGCCGAGGACGATCCGCCGGCAGAGCTGTACGCGCTGTGGGACGGCGCGGTCGAACGCTCCCGGGCGCGGCTGTCCGCCGCACTCGTGGTCGGCGGGCTCGACCAGTCCGTGCACGTGTCCGGGCCGGACGGCCGACACGCCAGCCTGCGCCGCCTGATCTGCGACCTGATCGAGGAGTACGGCCGGCACACCGGGCACGCCGACCTGCTGCGCGAGGCCGTCGACGGCCGGGTCGGCGAGGACCCGCCACCGGGCTGGCGGCCGACTAGCTGAACAGGTCCGCCGGCGCGTGGGCGAAGAACCGGGTGATACCGGCGATTCGGGTGCCGCTCAGGGTGAGCACGAACAGGCCGGCGTCGATCGCCGGCTCGCCCGGCGCGATGATGCGGCTGGTGAACGCGGGCTGCGTGTTGGCCCGCGTCGGGGTCAACTCGAAGCGGCGGTGCGCGACCCAGTTCAGGTCGGCCCGCATGAACGCGGCGATCGCGTCCCGGCCGTGGTACTCGTGCGGCGCCGGCGGCATCGTGAGCCATGCCTGATCGGTGAGCAATTCGATCACGCCGTCGACGTCGTCGGAGGTGAGCGCGTCGGCGAACCGCCGGCCGAGGTCCTGCTCCTCGGCGGAGGCCGGCCGCGGCTCGGTGGTGTCCTGGTCGAGTGCCGCGCGGGCCCGCTGCAGCAGCCCCTTCACGGCGGTGTCGCCGGTGTCCAGCATCCGCGCCACCTCGTCGAGCGGGAAGCCCAGCACGTCCCGGAGCACGAGCGCCGCGGTCTGCCTCGGCGGGAGGCGCTGCAGTCCGGCGATGAACGCCAGCTCCACGGATTCCTTTGCGGTGTAACGGATTTCGGGCTCGAGCAGCGCGTCCGGGTACGGCTGCAGCCAGGTGATCTCGGAGCGGCGGTTGGGCTCCGGCGCATCGAACGGCGGCACCGGCTCGGGCGGCCGGCGGCGGCGCGCGTCCCGCATCGCGTTCAGGCAGCGGTTGGTGGCGATCCGGTAGAGCCAGGTGCGCGGCGAGGACCGGCCGGCGAAGTCGCCGATGCCGCGCCACGCCGCGAGCAGCGTCTCCTGCAGCACGTCCTCGGCGTCGGTCAGTGAGCCGAGCATCCGGTAGCAGTGCAGCAGCAACTCGCGCCGGTAGGGCTCGGTGAGCTCGCGGAAGTCATCGTCGCGCACCGGAGCATCGTGTCAGTTCGCACCGACCGTTCCGTTCGCCGCCCGGGTGGTGTCAATACAGGTGCAAGGACCGAACGGAAAGGAATCACCATGAGTAACAGCCCCGCCCTGGACACCGTGCTCGCCTACCACCGCGCCTGGAGCGCGCACGACTTCGAGCACGCGATGACCTATGTCGCCGACGACATCGTGTGCGACGCGCCGGCCGGGCGCGTGGAAGGCGCGGACGCGTTCCGCGAGTTCTTCGGGCCGTTCGTGCAGATCATGCGGGAGGCGCGAATGCTGGCCGCGTTCGGCGACGACGAGACCGCGTTGATCATGTACGACACGGTGACGATCCCGGTGGCCAGCGCGCCGGGCGCGGAGCGGATCACCGTGCGGGACGGCAAGATCACGCACATCCAGATCATCTTCGACCGCGCGCCGTTCGAGGCTGCCCATGCGGCGGCCGAGGCGTCGTAGTCGACCTGAGCTCGGCGGCCTGTCGGTAGTACTGGTTCGACGGGGGCAGATAAACCAGGACTGCGCCGGCCGCGAAGAGCGCTGTGCCGATCAGGACGTAGGTCGCGGCCTGCCCCATCGTCTCGTGGTCCACGTTCTCGACTGCGCCCGGCAGCCACTGGATCGTCAGGAAGGCCAGCACGGCGACCGAGGTCGCGCGGGCCCAGTTGAACCGAATCGCCAGCAGGGAGATCAGCACGGCCACTGAAGGGAGGCCCGTCTCCTGACTTCCCGGCCCACCGAGGTTCGACGCGGTCATGCCGAACAGCAGAGCCGCCAGTGGCAGAACAACGAGGGCGGCGATCAGCGCGGGCGGGCGCTTCGGACGCGGTGCCGGCTCGGTCATGCGCTCAGTGTGCGCACCTAATCAGGGACCGGTCCCTGATTAGGAGGCCGCGTCGAGCCGCAGGCCATCGCGCCATGCGGCGGCCAGGTCCTGTATCGGCAGGTCGAGTACCTCGCTGAGGCAGGCGATCGTGCCGAACGAGGGGGTCGGGAGCCGACCGGTCTCGATCTTGCGCAAGGTCTCCGACGACATGCCGGCCGCGCATGCCACCTCACCGAGATCGCGGTCCGCTCGCGCCGCACGCAGCAGCCGTCCGAGACGCCTGCCGGCCTCGATCTGTTCGGGCGTGAGCGGATTGCGAACCACGGCACCAGAATACGACTGGTATTTTAATACCGCAAGCGCTACGTTGGTATTATTATACCGACGGCGTGAGGGTGCCCATGATCGAGTTGAAGTCGCCCACGGAGATCGAGCGAATGCGCACCACCGGGCGGTTCGTCGCCCAGATCCTGTCCGAGCTCGGCGAACTCGCCGACGTGGGTGTCAACCTCCTCGACCTGGAACACCACGTCCGGGGCCGGATCCGCCAGCGCGGAGCGCGATCCTGCTACTGGGACTACGCCCCGTCCTTCGGGCGCGGCCCGTTCCGCAACGTCATCTGCCTGTCGGTCAACGACGCGGTGCTCCACGGACTGCCCCACGACTACGCGCTGCGCGACGGGGACATGCTCACCATGGACTTCGCGGTCGGGATCGACGGCTGGGTCGCGGACGCCGCCCGCACCGTCATCGTGGGCACGCCGGCCGACGATGACCTGCGACTCCTCCGCGCGACCGAAGAAGCGCTCGCCGCCGGCATCGAGGCCGCGAGGCCGGGCAACCGGCTGGGCGACATCTCGGCGGCGATCGAGGCGGTCGCCACCGGCCACGGCTACCCGATCAACACGGAGTTCGGCGGCCACGGGCTCGGACGGACGATGCACGAGGATCCCCATGTCCCCAACTCGGGCCGCGCGGGCCGCGGCCTCACGCTCCGAGCGGGCATGACCCTGGCACTCGAACCCTGGTTCGCCCGCACCACCGACCGGATCGTCTTCGACCCCGACGGCTGGACCATCCGCTCGGCCGACGGTTCGCGTACCGCCCACTGCGAGCACACGATCGCGATCACCGACGACGGCCCCCTGGTGCTCACCTGACGCTTCGCTCAGGTGAGGAGTTTCGCGAGCTGGGCCATCTCGGCGGGCGCGTTGAGGCTGGCGAACCCGCTCGCGGCGGCCGGGGCCGAGCGCAGCGCCGGTGAGGTCACGCCGACACCGAGCCTGATGCGGCTGGTGGCCTTCGCGCACAGTCCCAGGGCGACGAAGGGGTCGCCGTGGACCATCGGGGTGTCGTTGACCCACAAGCTGTGCAGGCCCAACTCCTCGGCCAGCACGGCGAGGTCCTCCACACCGGGGTGTGCCGTGACCACGACGCCCGCACGCATTCGGCCGCCTAACCCTGGGCGAGGTCGGCGAACCGGCTGTAGTGCAACTGGTGCGCGACGGTGATCGTGGCCTGCGGGCCGGCACGGTGCTTGGCCAGGATCAGGTCGGCCTCGCCGGCTCGCGGGTCGTCGCGCTCCCAGGCGTCCGGGCGGTGGATCAGCATCACCATGTCGGCGTCCTGCTCCAGTGATCCGGATTCACGCAGGTCGGCCAGCATCGGGCGCTTGTCGGTGCGCTGCTCGGGACCACGGTTCAGCTGACTGATCGCCACCACCGGCACCTCGAGCTCCTTGGCCAGCAGCTTCAACTGCCGGGAGAACTCCGACACCTCCTGCTGCCGGGACTCGACGCGCTTGCCGGAGGTCATCAGCTGCATGTAGTCGAGAATGATCAGCTTGAGATCGTTGCGCTGCTTGAGCCTTCTCGCCTTCGCGCGGATCTCCATCATGGTCATGTTCGGCGAGTCGTCGACGAACAGCGGCGCCTCGCTGATCTCGCTCATCCGCCGCGCGAGCCTGGTCCAGTCGTCGTCGGACATGCGACCGCCGCGCATGTCGGCGAGCCTGATCCGGGCCTCGGCGGACAGCATGCGCATCACGATCTCGGTGCGGCTCATTTCCAGCGAGAAGATCACGCTGGTCAAACCGTGCTTCACCGAGCAGGACCGGGCGAAGTCCAGCCCGAGGGTGGAGTTGTGCGTCGGGATCATGGACCGGCCGGCCAGGTACATGTGGTCGACGTTGTCCACCTCGACGCAGCGCACCGGCACGCTGTCCACCGCGCGCACCGCGACGATCCGCCGTCCATTGTGGACAGTGGGCCGGGTTTGCTTGTGCGGCAGGCGTTTCCACTCCACGGAGAACACGTCGTCGTCGGTGGTGATGGTGACGGTGTGGCTCGCGGTGTGCTCGCCGACCGGGGTGGAGCTCAGCTCGCCGGTGTACCCGAGGCCGACGCACAGATCGTGCACGTCGCGGGCCAACTGCCCGGTGGGCAGTGCCAGCCGCACCGCCCCGGTGGGGGTGATCGTCGCCTCGGCGTCCAGCAGGCCGGCCAGCAGCGCCCGCCGCTGGTACACCGACGCGCGGAGGTACTCGAGGGGAATGTGCCTGTCCCCCAACACGTTCAGGCCCTGGAGGCGATCGAGGACACACGGCTGGGACGGCTCGCCGTGCGCCAGTTCGTGCAGTGTGCCGGCGACCCGCGTCGCCCGCACGCCCTCGGCCTCCACGCGCAGCACGATCTCGTCGTCGGCGGCGTGGAACAGCGGCGTCGCGCCCACCCCGGAGGCGAGCCAGACACCGAGCACGTACGGCGCGACCGGCAGCCGCTGCTCCACGTTGGCCAGCGGATCGGCGTTGGGCACCGAGTGCTCCAGCGACATCGAGCCGGCGATCTCCTCGGTGGTGCGGATCGCGCGCTGGCCGGTGCTGGTGTCGGTGAGCCACTGGTGCTGCGCGTCCGCGACGAGCAACTCGCCGTCGGAGAATTCGACCTGGTAGCAAGGCCTTTCGTGCATCACCTCGGTCGCGGCGACGACCCGCGTCGGGTACCCGTCCGGGCCGACGAGCGCGTCGCCGACCGCGACCTCGCCCATGGTCGTCCAGCCGCTCGGGGTGGGCAGCGGGGTGTCCAGCGCCAGCGCCTTGCCGACACCGGGACGGGCCGCGACGATGATCATCTGGCCGGGGTGCAGGCCGTTGGTCACCTCGTCCAGATCGACGAAACCCGTTGGCACACCGAGAGAAGCGCCGTCCCGGGAGGCGATCGCGTCGATCTCGTCCATGGTCGGCTGGAGCAGTTCCTCCAGCGCGACGTAGTCCTCGCTCATCCGGCGCTCGGTGACGTCGTAGATCGCCGCCTGCGCGCGGTCGACCACCTCGTTGACGTCGCTGCCCTCCGCGCCGGCGTAGCCGAGCTGCACCACTCGGGTGCCCGCCTCGACGAGCCGGCGCAGCACCGCCTTCTCCGAGACGATCTCCGCGTAGTAGCCGGCGTTCGCGGCGGTCGGCACGGTGGCGATCAGCGTGTGCAGGTACGGCGCGCCGCCCACCCGGCGCAGCTCGTTCTGCCGTTCGAGCACGTTGGACACGGTGATCGGGTCGGCCGGCTCGCCGCGCCCGTACAGATCGAGGATGCAGTCGTAGATGATCTGGTGCGCCGGGCGGTAGAAGTCGGTCGGGCCGATCACCTCGACCACGTCGGCGATCGCGTCCTTGGACAGCATCATGCCGCCGAGCACGGACTGCTCGGCCGCCAGATCCTGTGGCGGCTGACGGTCCAGGGAAGGTTCGGGACCACCGCCGCTCATCGACGATGGCACCGCTCCCCGGTCGTCCGTGATCGCCAACGTGCAGCCCCTAACTCATCGCCTTGCGCCACTCTATCGAACGGGCGTTCGACCTTCGCGCATTTCTCCGGTCGACACCCCGCGCGGAAGTTAGGTCCGCCTGCCCATGGGGCGCAAACCGTCCTGGGGACTGCGTGGGGACAGGTTGAGGGCAGCCTGTGGATGCGCGGCTGAGAACCTGCCCCGGTCGGGTGACAAGCTGTGGACAACCTGGGGACAACTCGGTTGATCGGATCAGTTTCCGCAGGTCAGGTCCTGTGGATAAGTTGGGGACAAAATTCGCCTCGATTCCCTCGGCGTGTCGCGTGAAAACCGGTCGTCGGTGTGTCGCGGGAGCCTCGCGCCACTAGCCTGATCGGCCGGATGATCGGTGACGGCTGGGGGGTTCATGGCGGCTCGACTGGCGGCGTTGGTGGCGTGTCCGAGCGAGGTCTATCTGCTCGACGAACCGGACAAAACGCTCGCCAAAATGACCGACGCGGACCGGGCGACACTGCGCGCGACAGCCGCCGGCGGACCGGAGGTCGAACGTGTCGCCGCCGCGATCGTGCTGGCCCGCGCCGGTGACGAGCACGCCGCCGCCGCGCTCGCCGAGGTGATCACCGATCCGGTCTGCCGGCGCGAGGCGCACCTGCACCTCAACCACCTCGGCCGGATCGCGTTCGCCGCGCACGCCGACCTGCTCACGCCGTGGCTGCTGGACCTGCTCGACAACGGCGACGAGGTGGACCGCCGCAGTGCCGCCGGCAGTTGCGGCTACCTGCGCGTGTCGGCGGCCGGGCCGAGGATGCTGCGGCTGGCGCGCGAGGGGATCGCCGCGATCCGTGCCGGCGGCGAGCACTCGTGGGACCCGCAGTGGTTCCTGCACTGGGCGGCCGAGGCGTGGCCCACCCGCGAGGTGTCCGACGAGGTGCGCGCCTGGATGGACCGGGACGACTACCGCCCGGTCGAGGCGATCCCGCCGCTCGCCGCGCGCGGTTTCGAGTGGGCGCTGCGTTGGTGCGCGGAAAACGTTGGCGCGCATGGGATTTCGAGCGCGGCCGACGCGCTGGTGGAACGCGGTGCGGACAGCGTGCCGCTGCTGGAGGAGGCGCTGCGGGTGCCGCGCCCGGCCGGCGGCGCGCTGGTGACGCTGGCCCGCATCGACCTCGCGAAGGCCGGTGCGCACGCCCGCGCGGACTGGCCGCTGTTCCCCGAGCAGGCTGCGGAGGTGCTCGGCGAGGCGCACGCGGGTACGGCCGACGACGGCGTGGTCGACCTGGTGCTCACGATTCTCGATCGCGAGCGGTACGTCGAGGAGACCTGCGCCCAGGCGCTGGTGCGCATCGGCGGCCCGCGTGCGCTGGCCGGCGCGGTGCGTGCGGTCGAACTGCTCGCCGAGCGCGATCCGTACCACGACGATCTGCGCCGGCTGCGGAGTTTGGTGCGGGGTGCGTCACCGGCGAGGCCGATCGCCGCGAGCATGGTGCGCGCCGGGCTGGTGTCCAAGGAGATCGCCGACGAGGTCGCGATCGAGCTCGCGGCGGCGGGCGAGCCGGTCGCGCCGGACGAGGTGATGGTGGCCGCGTTCGACCGTGCCGGGCTGCTGGTCACCGTCGACCCGGAAAGCGGATTCGTGCCGGTGCCCTACGACCGTCTGCTGTCCCGGCTCGCCGCGATCTCCGGCGCCGTGGCCGAGGCCGTCACGCTGGACGGCGATCGTTTTTCCTTCGTGCACAACGGAATCCTGCACGCCTGGACGATCGATCCGGACACCGACTGGTACGACACGCACATCGTGTGGGAAGTGGCCGACCTGCTCTCGTTCGTCCACATCGGACAGTCGCGGTACGTGTACGCGGACCCCGACGCGCTCGACGAGTTCATGAACACGACGAAGCCCCCGACCTGATGGCCGGGGGCAACGTGTGAGAACAGGTCAGGCGTTCGGGGTGACGTCCAGGTGGAACACGACCGTCACGTCCGGGTGCAGGCGCGCCGCCACGGCGTGCTTGCCGACCTTCTTGATGTGCTTCTCGAACTCGAGCGTGCGCTTGTCCAGCGTGGGGCCGCCGGCCCGCTTCAACGCGGTCACCACGTCGGCCGTGGTCACCGAGCCGAACAGCTTGCCGGAGCCGGACGCGGCCTTGGCCTTGAGCGCGACCGGGCTGACGCCCTCGATCTGCGCCTTCAATTCCTTGGCGTGGTCCAGGTCGCGCACCCGGCGCTGGTCCTGCGAGCGCCGGATCAACTGGACCTGCTTCTCGGCGCCCTTGGTGGCCACGATGGCCAGGCCGCGGGGCAGCAGGAAATTGCGGCCGTAGCCGTTCTTCACCTCGACGATGTCACCGGGACCGCCGAGGCCGCTCACGTCAGCGGTGAGGATCAGCTTCATGTCGGTCTCCTGGTCAGCGTGCGGTCGAGGTGTACGGCAGCAGCGCCATCTCGCGGGCGTTCTTGACCGCGATCGCGACGTCGCGCTGGTGCTGGCTGCAATTACCGGTCACCCGACGAGCGCGGATCTTGCCGCGGTCGGAGATGTACTTGCGCAGCAGCGTGGTGTCCTTGTAGTCGATGTCCACCGGACGCTTCTTCTTCTCGTCCTTGCAGAAGACACAGACCTTCTTTTTAGGCTTACGAATAGGTGGCTTGGCCACGGTCATTCTCCCGAATCAATGCGTGAAGTCTGGAACTGGAACTGTCGGATCAGAACGGGGGCTCGTCGGAGAAGCCTCCGCCGCCGCCCTGTGCGCCGCCGCCACCGCCGGCCGGGGGCGCTGAGCCCCACGGGTCGTCGGCCGGGGCGCCGCCGCCCTGCTGCGAGCCTCCGCCACCGCCGAAGCCGCCTCCGCCGCCACCGCGGCTGACCTTGTTCACCTTCGCGGTCGCGTATTTCAGCGACGGGCCGACCTCGTCGACGTCCATCTCGATGACCGTGCGCTTCTCGCCCTCACGGGTCTCGAACGAACGCTGCTTGAGCCTGCCCTGCACCACGACGCGCGCGCCTCGGGTGAGCGACTCGGCCACGTTCTCCGCCGCCTGCCGCCAGATCGAGCAGCGCAGGAAGAGTGCCTCGCCGTCCTTCCACTCGCCCGAGTTCTTGTCGAACGTGCGGGGAGTCGACGCGACGGTGAAGCTCGCCACCGCGGCGCCGGACGGGGTGAACCGCAGCTCCGGGTCGGCGGTCAGGTTGCCGACCACCGTGATTACCGTCTCGCCCGCCATCAGCTCGCCTTGGCTGGTGCCTTGGCCGGTTCGCGCCGCATGACCTTGGTCCGCAGCACCGACTCGTTCAGCGACAGCTGGCGGTCCAGCTCCTTCACCGCGTCGGGATCGGCGTTGAGATCCAGCACGGCGTAGATGCCCTCGCTGTTCTTGGCGATCTCGAACGACAACCGACGCTTGCCCCAGATTTCGACCTTCTCCACGCTTCCGCCCGAAGTGCGGATGACGTTGAGGAAGCTCTCCAGCGACGGTGCGACGGTGCGCTCGTCGAGACTGGGGTCGAGGATGACCATTACCTCGTAATGACGCATGAAGACCACTCACCTCCTGTGGACTCGCGGCCACGGACTCTCCGTGGCAGGAGGGGTCTTACAGAGCGCAGTCTATAACTCGGGCAAAATCCGCCGTCGTCCGGCTCCGCCGGAACGGCCTGTGGTTGCTTTGAATGAGTGGTCACCGGCCGGTGTTGGTGGGCTGCGGGTTGCTTGGGTGGCTGGGTCGACGCCTTCGGCGTGGCGGCGGTCGCCCTCGACTTCGAGGGCGACCACAGCGTGGCTTTCGCTCGGTGTGGTCAACACACCCGGCTGCGTGGAGTCGGATAGGCGGTTCTCCTCAGGTGAGGGAACGGCGGAGGACCCAGGTGCGCACCAGTGCGGCGGTCAGGCCGGACAGCGCGAGCACGGCCAGCAGCACCGGCAGCGCCACCTTTCCGTTGCCGGACAACGGTTCCAGCGCCTCGGCGTGCCCGGCGGCCTGCACGCCGTCCGGCGGCGGGGCCTGGTTGCCGAGGATGCCGAAGGTCGGCGAGTAGCCCGGAACACCGCCGCCGTAGCGGAACGCGGGCGACGGCGCCCACGCACCCGGCGTGGCGAACGGGATCGAGCTGTAGTCGGCCATCGGCGAGCGGCCGAAGTCGAAACCGGAGCCGTACATGCCGAACGCGCCGGGCGCGAACCCGCCGATCACCGGGAAGTTCGGCGCCGGCATGCCGGGCGCGCCCGTACCGGGCAACGGCTGGCCGGCGTTCGGCGGCGGGGTGCCGCCCTGGGTCGGAGGGGTGCCGGGGTTGGGCTTCGGCTTGGCGCCCACCGGCAGGCCGAGTTGCTGCTGCATCTGCTGGGACTGGTCGGCGATCGCGCCGGTGCCGTTCTGGATCGGCGCCGTCACCGCGTTCGCGCCCGATACCGCGATGCCGCACAAGCGGGACAACGTGCTCTGCACACCGGAGAACACCTGACCGACGACTCCCCCGAGGAGTGGGATCGGGAGGTTCTTGACAGCGTTCCCGACAGCGGTGCCGATCGTGCCGCCGGTGATGTAGCTGTTCCCATTGGGAAGCGCGCCGATCGGAATTGCCGGCAATGACGCGAAGGCGCCCGAAACCTGTCCGGCGAGCACATCGCCGATTAGCGGGACCGCGCGAGCCACATTGACGACGGGTGACAGGACCGCCGACGGGCTCAGGGACACCGGCTGGCCAGGGGTGCCATTGATACTTGTCGAGCAGTCGCCGACGACGATCGGCTGGGCGGCGTTGGCCGTGCCGGAGCTGGCCAGCAGACCGGCGGTCATCAGGCCCACGACGAGCGCCATCGCGGCAGAGAAGGTCTTCGCTCGCGCCCGCATCGTCAGCCCTCCGTGTCTCTACCGGCCGGTAGCCCTACACATGTCAACGAAGGTAGTGCCGATAAGTGACGGTGACCAGGCTGAACGGTTACAAACGCCAACCACCGACGACCGGGTTACCCCAAGTGGAGCAGTGCCAGTCAAGGGTACCCACCACCGGCCGGGCTGTCGCGGCACGCAGACTAGGCTCGCAGGCCATGGACATCGGCGCCCACGTCCGGGACGACGACCCGATCGGCGCGGCGCGCGATCGCGACGCCACTGTGGTGCAGTTCTTCCTCTCCGACCCGCAGGGTTGGGAGAAGCCCAAACCGCACCCGCAGACCGACGAGCTGCTGGCCTCGGACCTCACCGTCTTCGTGCACTCGCCGTACCGGGTCAACCTGGCCAGCACGAACAACCGCATCCGGATCCCGTCCCGCAAGCTCGTCGCGCAGCACGCCACGGGTGCCGCGACGGTCGGCGCCAAGGGGCTGGTCGTGCACGGCGGGCACGTGGACGCCGACGCCGATCCCGAGGTCGGGGTGGACAACTGGCGCAAGTTCTTCTCCCGGCAGGCCGAGGCGGGCGGCTTCGACGTGCCGATCTTGATCGAGAACACCGCCGGCGGCGAGAAGGCCATGGCGCGCAGCCTGGAGATGATCACCCGCCTGTGGGACGCCGTCGGCGAGTACGAGCCCGGGTTCGTGCTGGACACCTGCCACGCGTTCGCCGCCGGTGAGGACCTGGTCGGCATCGTGGACCGGGTGAAGGCGATCACCGGGCGCATCGATCTCGTGCACCTGAACAGCTCGCGTGACGAGTTCGGCTCGTGGCGCGACCGGCACGCCAACATCGCGAAGGGCACGATCGCCGCGGACCAGCTGGTCGCGGTGGTCGAAGCCGCCGGCGCGCCGGTCGTGGTGGAGACACCCTCGGAGGGCCAGGCCGACGACATCGCCTACCTGCGCGAGGCACTGGCCTGATGACCAGCGTGCAGTCCGACGAGTCGACCGAACCCCAGAAGAAACCCGGGCATCCAGTGGAACCGACCAGCGCCCCGACCCCTCGGCGCACCATGAGCAACGCCGCCCGGCTGGGCACCGGCGCGCTCGTGCTGCTGATCGTGCTGTGCGGGTTGACGCTGATCGCCGGATTCCTCAACAAGGACCGGTGCAGCGGCCCGTCGTTCGACTCGCAGGGGCGCAGCGAGCCGGAGCTGTCGCGCCGGCACACCGGCGAGTTCTGCTACTCCGACATCGCGTTCCTCTGGGTCGGCCGGGACATCAACAACCACGTCTTCCCGTACATCCACGGTCGGCTGGACGAGAAGAACATGCCGGTCGGCGGCGTCGTGGAGTACCCGGTACTGACCGGCGTGCTGATCTGGGCCGGCGCCATCCTGGCCACCAACGACGCGCAGTTCCTGTTCTTCTCCGGCCTGCTGCTGGCGCCGTTCGGGCTGCTGATCGCCTGGCAGCTCGGCCGGCTGTCGCGCTGGCGAGCACTGTTGTGGGCACTCGGTCCACCGCTGATCCTGTACGCGTTCCACAACTGGGATCTGCCGGTCGTGGCCACCGCGGTCGCCGCCGTCTACGTGATGCACCGCGGCTGGGGCAGAGCCGGCGTGCACAGACCGCTCATGCACCGGGCGATCGTGGCCGCCGTGCTGCTCGGCCTCGGGTTCGCACTCAAGCTGTACCCGGCGCTTTTCGTGCTGCCACTGATGTTCTACGTGTTCACCGGCGGTCGCGGCGGTCTGGAGTTGCCCGCCGGCAAGCGGTACGACACGCGTGGCGCGCTGCGGGTGGCCGGCGTCGCGGCCGGCACGGTCGTGCTGGCCAACCTGCCGTTCGCGGTGCTCGGCTTCGAGGGGTGGAAGGCGTCGTTCGTCTTCCAGGGGCTGCGCCGCGCGGACGTCACCACCAACTCGATCTGGTACTGGGGTTTCCGCCCCGGCTCGGACAATCCGGGCACTCAGACCCTGATCAGTGTGCTGTCGCCGACGCTGATGGTGATCTCGTTCGCGGTGGCGTGCCTGATCGGCTGGCGGCGGTACAAGCGCGAGGGCACCTACCCGTGGATCGCGGTGTCGGCCGCGATGCTGTGCGGGTTCCTGTTGCTGCACAAGGTTCACTCGCCGCAGTACACGCTGTGGATCCTGCCGATGTTCGTGCTGATGAACATCCGGTGGGGCTGGATCGCCGCGTACCTGTTCGCCGATATCGCGATGGGCATCGGCATCTTCGTCTATTACGAGGCGGGCATCTTCGGCAAGCCCGACGGCATCCAGGACGGGCTCGCCGCGCAGGCGGTGGTGGTCGGCGTGTGGGGTCGCGCCGCGCTGCTGATCGGTCTGTTCTTCGCGTTCCTCGCGGCGAGATCGACGGTCGACGAGGAGGCCGACGGCGAGCCGGCTGATCAGGTCGCGAGCCGACCTGCTTGACTTGACGTGTGATGGGGGGACTGTCCACAGCTGGCCGGGTGATGCCGGCGCGCCTCGCGGCCGCCGGTCCGTGGGTGTTCGGCGTCTGCGTCACCCTGCACCTGCTGACCGTCGTGCTCTGGCCGACCGCGAACTGGCTCTTGATCGATATGCAGGTCTACCGCGCCGGCGGTGACCACGTGCTGCACGGCGCGCAGCTCTACGACCAGCCGGTGCTCGGCCCGCTGATGTTCACCTACCCGCCGTTCGCCGCGGTGCTGTTCGCGCCGCTGGCGGTGCTGCCGGTCCCGGTCGTGCAGGTGCTGGTGCTGGCGCTGGACCTGGTGCTGCTGTACGCGATCGCGCGGCTGTGCCTGCGCCGGCTCACCACCGCGCGCGGGTCCGAGCTGGCCAGGCTGAGCCTGTTCGCCGCCGGGCTGGCGATCTGGATCGACCCGATCCGGATCACGATCTACCTCGGGCAGATCAACATCGTGCTGCTCGCGCTGGTGGTGTTCGACCTGTGCGGCAAGCGCGGCCGGTGGACCGGCGTCGGTGTCGGCATCGCCGGGGCGATCAAGCTCACCCCGCTGATCTTCGTCCCGTTCCTGCTGATCACCCGGCAGTTCCGGGCGGCGGCGGTGGCCACCGGCACGTTCGCCGCGACCGTTGTGCTGGGCTTCCTGTTCGCGCCGGCCAGCTCCGGCCGGTTCTGGTTCGGCGGCACGTTCATGCACCTCAACCGGGTGGCGGTGCCGACAGAGCCGGGCAACCAGTCGATCAACGGGGTGCTGCTGCGCGCGTTCGGCGACGGCCAGCTCAAGACCGTTCTGTGGATCGGCCTCACGGTCGTGATCGGTGTCGCCGGCATGGCGCTGGCCGCCGCCGCGTACCGGCGTGGCGAGTGGCTCCCGGCGATCGCCCTGGTCGGGATGCTCGGCTGCGCGATCTCGCCGTTCTCCTGGAACCACCACTGGGTGTGGCCGGCGCTGCTACTGGTGTGGCTGTTCGCCAAGGGCACCAGCCGTGGCATGCGCGCCGCGCTGATCGGCTTCCTGGTGTGCCTCGGGCTGCCGAACGCGTTTCCCATGCCGTTCCAGCCGACCCCGGCGATCGTCTCCGGCTGGATGTACGCGCCGGTGACCGGCTGGTTCAGCGTGCACGTGCTGCACAACCTGTGGATGCTGGTCTACCTCGCGGCCGGCATCGGGTTCGCCAGGTGGCTGCGCACCACCAAGCCGATCGAGAAGCTCGACGTCATCCGGCCCCGGTCGGAGTCCCAGTCGGTGCGGCGTCCGCCGAAGACCGATTCCGCCGCCGCGGGTTGATCACGAACCGGTCCGGCGCACTGTCGAGGAACCCGCCGCACGGGTCGTCGTCGCCGAGTTGGCGCACCTTGTCGGTGGCCGGCCGGTAGATCTCACGGATCACCGCCACGCACAGCGCGATCACCGCCAGGTCACGCAGCACGACCGTGCCGAGGAACCAGTCCGGCGGCAGGCCCTTCTTGTCCTCCCCGAGGTAGAACATCATTCTCGGCACCCAGACCAGCGCGTCGATCAGCATCCAGCCGAGCAGGGGCTTCCACCGAGGTATCGCCAGCACGGCCAGCGGCACCAGCCACAGCGAGTACTGCGGGCTCCACACCTTGTTGGTGATCAGGAACGCCGACACCACCAGGAAGCACAGCTGCGCCACGCGCGGGCGCACCGGCGCGGACAGCGCGATCAGCGCGATGCCGGCGCAGCACGCCAGGAACAGCACGATGCTGACCGCGTTCAGCCACGAGGGTGTCGGCGGCGGCTGGGTCGAGCCGAGGTTGCCGTCGAACCCGAGCCACCCGCTGAAGTGCGCGACCACGTTGTACAGCGAGTCCGGGTCGGCCGCTCTGATCGAGTTGCGGTGGAAGAACTCCCACCAGCCGCGCGGGAACGCCAGCGCGATCGGCAGGTTCACGGCCAGCCACGTGACGGCGGCGGCCCCGGCGGCCATCGTCCAGGCACGCATCTTTCCCGCGCGCAGACACAGCACGAGCAGCGGTCCGAGGATGAACAGCGGATACAGCTTCGCCGCCGCGCCGAGCCCGAGCAGCACGCCGGCCAGCACCGGTTTTCGGCGCGCCCAGGCCAGCAGCCCGGTCGCCGCGAACGCGGTGGCCAGCGTGTCGAAGTTGGTGAACGCGTGCACCATCACCAGCGGCGACGCGGCGACCAGCACCACGTCCCATTTCCGGCGTCCGGCGGACATCGCGACCGCCCACACGGTCACCAGCCAGGCCAGCGCCAGCCACAGCGCGCTGATGTTGAAGTACACCGCCACCGGGAGCGCGCCGGGCAGCCAGCCCTCGTCGGACACCGCCATCCACAGGTCGGTGATCTTCGCGTTGGCCCACTGGAACAACCCGGTGAGCACCGGGTACTCCATGTACCGGTCGTAGGTCAGCGGCTTGCCGTCCCGCCCCTTGATCGTGAGCCCGTTGTGGTCCTTCTGCTCCTCGGTCCAGTGCACCTGGTACGGGAAGCCGCCTTCGTGGAGCTTCTCCGCCGAGTACAGCGGGACGACGTCGGAGTAGCACATCGCCACGTACGGCCGGTTGGCCCGCCAGTCCAGCTCGAGGCGCTGCTGTTGCTGGCAGGCCTTGTCGTTCGCGGCGCAGGACGGCGGGTTGCTGAACTGCTGGATGCACGCGGCCTTGCCGAACCAGCCCAGCGCCAGCGCGACCAGCGCGAGCAGCAGGCCGACCCGCAGCGGTGTCCAGAACCAGTGCCGCCCGACCGCGGCGTGCTCGCCGAGCGGCCCGCCGATCGGCCGGCTGGCGTGCCGGGCGATCGGCTCGGTCCACGTCGGCGGTACCCGTTCGTCCGGCGAGAGCGAGTCGGTGTCGGCCACCCGACCGTCGCGCGCCGGCGTGGTGGGCTCGTCGCCCCCGGTGGGGTCGGTCCCTGGTTCGGCGAGGTCGCGTGACACGCGGGCAGACTAATGGGCCGCGTGTCAGTTCTGGATCAGGGTGAGCGTCCCTCGTTCTCTCTTCGTGCGTCCCCGCTAGGTCCGCCGCCGGGGAGCGTCGGCCACGTCGGCCGCGGCGGCTTGCTGGTGCTGGTCGGCCGGCCGGGCGTCGGCTCCGTCGTGGGCACCGTGGTCGGCTGGGTGGTCGGCGGCAGCGTCGTCTGGGTCGGCGGCGGCTGCGTCGTCGAGTTGGACGGCCGGCTCACCGAGCTGGACGTCTCGTCGGACGCGGCCTTCCCGATCGGCTCGAACTTGGAGAAGTTCGTCTTCGGGAAGTTGCGCACGTTGGAGTACTCGGTCAGGAACTTCTGCCAGATCTCGCCAGGCAGGTCCTTGCCGTAGATGTCCTTGCCCTTCTTGTCCTTCAAGGGCTGCGGCTTGCCGTCCGGCCCGACCGCCGCGAGCGACACCGCGCTGGACACGTACGGCGTGTAGCCGACCATCCAGGCCTTGGAGTTCTCCTCGCTCTTGTTGTCGCTGCCGTAGAACTCGTGCGTTCCGGTCTTGCCGGCGCACGGGCGGCCACCACAGTTCAGCTTGGAGTACGGAATCACCTTGATCAGCGACTCGGTGACGTTGCGGGCGATCTTCTTGTTCTTCTCTTCGTCCTGGTCGTAGGCCCTCTGCGGGGCCTTCGACGTCTCGTGGTACAGCGAGCCGTCCGGATAGGTGACCTTGGTCACGAAGTGCGGCGTGTGGCGCATGCCGTCGTCGGCGAAGGTGGCGTAGGCGGCCGCCATGTCGATCGTGCGCACGCGAGTGTTGCCACCGCCGATGGAGATGTTGCCGTCCGGCGCCCCGCCCTTGTCGTTGACCAGCGTTTTGGCGTTGCCGATCGTCGTGGGGATGCCGGAGTCGTGCGCGGCCTTGGCCACCGCGGGCGTGCCGACGATGTTCAGCGCGATGTCGAAGAACACCGTGTTGACCGACTCCTCCATGGCTCGGGCCACGGTGCACGGGTTGTTGCAGTCCTTGCCGCCGGAGTTGGTCACGGTCGCGGCGCCGAACTTGCGCGGCGAACTGCCGTCGTAGCTCTCGCCGAGCCCCTTGTCCTTGCGCAGCAGCGCCACCAGGTCGAACGGCTTGAACGACGAGCCCGGCTCCTGCAGTGCTCTGTCGTGCCCGGCCCAGTCCAGGCCGCTGCCCTCACCGCCGTAGTACGCGCGTACCTCGCCGGTCTTCGGGTCGATCGCGACCAGGGCCGGGATCAGGTTCTTCGGCTGGTCGGCCATCGCCTCGCGGACGGTCTTCTCGGCGATGTCCTGGCCCTGCTTGTCGATCGAGGTGTGCACGATCAGGCCGCGCTTCTGCACCTCGTCCCACAGGCTGCGGCCGTTGGTCGTCTCGGTCGACTCGAGTTCCTTCTGGACCTGGTCCTTGATGTACTCGCGCGGGCCGAGCTGCGCGCTCTGGACCTTCTGCTGCGGCACCGGCACGGGCTTCTGCGCGGCCGCGCGGTCGGCCTGGTTGAGCTTGCCGTTGGCCACCATCTGGTCCATCACGTACTTCCAGCGGCGGTCGGTGTACTGGTCGTTGGACCACTTGTTGGGCAGCTGGATGATGCCCGCGATGAACGCGCCCTCGGCCACGGTGAGCTGGCCGACCGGCTTCTTGAAGTACGCCTGCGCGGCGGCCTCGATGCCGTAGGCGCCCCGGCCGAAGTAGATCGTGTTCAGGTAGGCCTGCAGGGTGTCCTGCTTGGTCCACTGGTTGTTCATCTTGTAGGCCTTCACGACCTCGAGGGCCTTACGGGTGAAGGTCTTGTCCTCGTTCTCGGTGGCCTTCTTGATGTACTGCTGGGTGATCGTGGACCCGCCGCCGGTGCCGCCGGTGACCTGGTTCCACGCGGCGCCGAGGATGCCGGTGAAGTCGAAGCCGGGGTTCTCCCAGAACGTGGAGTCCTCCGCGGCCAGCACGGCGTTCTGCACGTGCGTCGGAACCTGGTTCAGCTTGACCAGCGTGCGCTTGCCACCCTCGGGGTCGATCCTGGTGAGGTCGGACGTGCCGTCGTTGTACTTCAGCGTCACCGACTGCATCTGCTGTGAGGCCAACGCCTCCGGCGTCTCGATCTCCACCATCTGGTACGCGATGAAGAACGCCACGATCGGGCCGACGATGCCGAGGAACATCAGCACGTACATGGTGCGCCGCACCCGCCGCCAGATCTTCTTGCGCCGGCGGCGTTTCTCCTCCTCGGCGGTCAGCGGCGAGTCCGGACCGTCATCGTCGTACACCGCGTCCTCGTCGTAGTCGTCGTACCCGTCCGGCTCCCGGTGGGTGAGCAGCGCCGGCTCGGCGCGGTACCCGCCGGCGCCGGTGGCCGGCGGCAGGTACTCGGTCGGCGCCTCCGACGGGGGCATGGCCGGCCGAGGCGGTGGTCCGCCGGGGCCGGGACGCGGTGGTCCGCCGGTGCCGGGCATGGGCGCACCGGGACCCGGACGCGGACCCTGCCGGGGCGGGCCCGGCTGGGGACGGTTCGGCGGCGGCCCGCCCGCGCGTGCGCCCGGCGCGGGCTTGCGGGGGGTGGGACGCGGCGGCGGGGGCGGCGGGTCGTCATCGTCGTCGTCATCCCACGACGGTGCCCAGAAGCCGGTCTGCTCGCGCGGTTCCTCGCGCGGAGCCCGACCGGGAAGGTCCGGGTCGTCGCCGTCCGGCCATGCCGGCTCGGAGGAGTGACGACCGCCGTCACGATGGTGGTTCACGAAAAGGCCTCCCAGAGCGGCGCGGGTAATGACCGCGGCGTTCGGTGGTCATGCCCCGACAGACGGCCGGCGCGGTGTGCGTCCAACGAGCTCACTCGGCCGCCGTCCTCCTGCTCGGCTTGGTGGTACGCAGGCTTTCGGTGCCGAGCACATACGACTGGACCAGGTGATTCCAGGTGCAGCTACGGCACACCTCTACGTCGTAGACGCTGAACTCCGCGAACAGGTTGGCCATCCGGGCCAATTCTTCTGTCGTGCGCGCCGAGCCGGAGGCGTGTTTCAACGCGTCGCCGTACACCCAGGACACCAGGGTCAGCGACTCCTTGCGACAGACGGGGCACATCACGTCGCTCGGCCTGCCGTGGAATTTCGCGGCGCGCAGCAGGTACGGACTCGCGTCGCAGACCTCCATGGTGCCGAGGCGGCCAGAGTAGACCTCCGCGAGCAGCGCCCTGCGCTGCAGCGCGTAATCCACCACCTGCCGTTGCGTTCGCACCCCAACAGGGTACGTGCAGACGCCATACCCCGGGGTAGCCGTTTCGCGATCGTCTCGTGACATGCGTCGTCGCGTGGTGTCTGCCACATGTCAACGTTCGGTGCACCACACTGATGTATCGGCGCGATATAGTGAGGCGGTAGGTCAGCCAACACGTGAGTGGGGGTGTGCATGCTCGAGCTCGCCATCCTGGGTCTCTTGCACGACTCCCCCATGCATGGCTACGAGCTGCGCAAACGGCTGCACGAGCTGCTCGGCACGCTGCGCGCGTTCTCCTACGGCTCGCTGTACCCGACGCTGCGGCGTCTGCAGCGGGCCGGGCTGATCGTCGAGGAGCAGCCGACGACGCCGGCTCCCGACCGTACGGCCGCGCGTTCTTGGGGCAAGCGCGGCAAGCGGGTGTACAAGCTCACGGCCGAGGGCAAGGAGCGGTTCGCCGAGCTGTTGGCCGACGCCGGACCACAAACGTGGGACGACGAGGGGTTCGGCGTCCACATGGCGTTCTTCTCCCGGACACCGGCCGAGGTGAGGATGCGAATCCTGGAGGGTCGCAGGCGTCGCGTCGAGGAACGGCGAGAAGGCCTGCGGTCCACCTTGGCAAGGGCCGGCGAACAGATCGACCGCTACACCCGCGAGTTGCACCGGATGGGTTTGGAGAGCAGTGAGCGGGAGGTCCGCTGGCTCAACGAGCTGATCGCGGAGGAACAGCGCGAGCAGCGCGGCCCTGCCAGTTGATACGGCGAACGCGAGCGCACTGAACGACTGAGGACCGAACGAGTTAAGGAGAGACCGGCATGGGCGAGAACGGCCGTAGTGTCCGGGTGGCCATCGTTGGCGTCGGCAACTGCGCGGCGTCGCTTGTGCAGGGCGTGCACTATTACCGCGACGCCGACCCCGCCTCCAGAGTGCCGGGCCTGATGCACGTCCAGTTCGGCGAGTATCACGTGCGCGACGTGCAGTTCGTGGCCGCGTTCGATGTGGACGCGAAAAAGGTGGGGCGCGACCTGTCCGAGGCGATCGTGGCCTCGGAGAACAACACGATCAAGATCTGCGACGTGCCGCCGCTCGGGGTGACCGTGCAGCGCGGGCACACGCTGGACGGGCTCGGCGAGTACTACCGCGACGTCATCACCGAGGCCGACGAGGACCCGGTCGACGTGGTGAAGACGCTGCGCGACGCCAAAGTGGACGTGCTGGTGTCCTACCTGCCGGTGGGCTCCGACGACGCGGACCGGTTCTACGCGCAGTGCGCGATCGACGCGGGTGTGGCGTTCGTGAACGCGCTGCCGGTGTTCATCGCGTCGGACCCGGAGTGGGCGGCGAAGTTCACCGAGGCCGGCCTGCCGATCGTGGGCGACGACATCAAGTCCCAGGTCGGCGCGACGATCACGCACCGGGTGATGGCGAAGCTGTTCGAGGACCGCGGGGTGGAGCTGCTGCGCACGTACCAGCTGAACTTCGGCGGCAACATGGACTTCCAGAACATGCTGGAGCGCAAGCGGCTGCAGTCGAAGAAGATCTCCAAGACGCAGTCGGTGACCTCGCAGGTGCCGCACGAGATGGCCAAGGCGGACGTGCACATCGGGCCGTCGGACTACGTGCCGTGGCTCGACGACCGCAAGTGGGCCTACGTGCGGCTGGAGGGGCGGTCCTTCGGTGACACCCCGCTGAACCTGGAGTACAAGCTCGAGGTGTGGGATTCGCCGAACTCGGCCGGTGTGATCATCGACGCGGTGCGCGCCGCGAAGATCGCGCTGGACCGCGGCATCGGCGGGCCGATCCTGTCCGCGTCGTCGTACTTCATGAAGTCGCCGCCGGAGCAGTACTCCGACTCCGAGGCGTTCGACGCCGTGGAGAAGTTCATCCGCGGCGAACTCGACCGCTGAATCGCCGAACCAGCTGACGGCTCCTGCCCGCGCGCGGGCAGGAGCCATTGTCAGCCGGTCAGCACCAGGAGCCGAGGACGTCCAGGCCCTGGTAGTCGAGGATCTTGACCCAGCCGGTATTCGCCGGAATGTATCCCCATTCCGTGTAGAGACCGCACTTGCCGACGTGGAAGCCGTCGATATCGACGCCGTGGCCGCCGGCACTGGCGCCGGGCTTGAGCCAGAATGACGACCCGCCAGGATTACCCCAATTCGTGGTGACCTTGATTTTGATGCTGGAGTGGTTGGCGATCCGGCCGCACTTGTAGTACTCGTCCTGACTGCAACCGCCCCTGACCTCGGTCGGTGTCGCCTGCGCGGTCATCGGCGCCGCCAGGCCGATTCCCGACGCCAGCGCGACGCCGGACAAGGTGAACGCGATCTTCCTATTGATTTTCCCCATTACTTTCTCCCCTATTTCGTGCCCGTTGTTCGGGCACCCCCGACGTCAACATGCGCCCGACTCGATTGGGCGGTCAATCGAATTCGAGCAGCATCGAATGACGTCAGCCGATCGGGTGGAGTCGAGCACCTACTTATGTGCGCGGATCTCTCATCGTACGAACCTGGTCGATGATCGCCGCCGGGTCGAGGTACGCCTGCCATCCGGGAACGCGAACGACGCGCCACCCCAGCCCGCGGAGTCGAGTGTCGCGCACCGCGTCCCGGCGTTGCTGGCGGGCGCCAGTGTCACCGTCCGGATATCGGCTGATCTCGACGTCGATCAACTCTCCATCCGCTCCCGTTATCGCGATCTCGACCGGATAACCCTGAACCAGCTGACCACGTCGGCTGGGGATTCCCTTCGCGGTCAGGGCGGCGCGCACCCGGTCGGTCAACACGTCGCCGGTCGTCGCGTGGCCGGTCGCCGTCGCGGTCGCGGTCTCGGCCAAGGTGCGAAGTACGCGCGGACCTCGGGTGCGGATCGCCAGGGCATCGCCGAACACGATCAGTCGGTGCTTGGCCCGACTGACCGCCACGTTCACCAGGTTGCGCTGCGATTCGAGCCAGCCGATGGTGCCCGGCTGCGCATCCGTGGAGATCACCGTTGAGAACAGGATCGTCTCCCGCTCGCCGCCCTGGAAGGTGTGCGCTGTACCCACTTCGACCGCGCGGAGTCGCTCGTCTGGGTGCGCCGCCAAGGCACGCTCGATCATGTTCGCCTGTGCTCGGAACGGCGTCACCACGCCGGTGTGTTTCAGGTCGAGCTCGGACTCGGCGAGCCAATTGACGACAGCGTCCACCTCGAACTCGTTGACCACGCTGCCGGTTCGGCCGGGCCGGGTCACCCCGGTGATGTCGATCCACGTGAGACCGAGGTCCTCACGATCGTCCACCTCGGACAGCACGACCAGCTTGCCGTCGTAGAACTCCTCGTTGCAGAAGCGGATGATGTCCGGGTGGCATCGGTAATGCTCGTTGAGCAGCAACGGTTCTGGCTTGAACCGGGCGGCGAACGCGTCGAAGGCGGAGTGTTCGCCGTACGTGTGGTGCATGGCCGCGAACTGCTCGTGTGACGCTCCCGCGTCGGTGGCCAGCGCCCGCAGTCGCTCCGGCGTCGCGGTGATCACCGGTGGGAGCTGATCCGCATCGCCGACGATGACCAGGCGTTTCGCGCGGAACGCGAGGGGCAGGATCTGCGCGAGAGTGCATTGGCTCGCCTCGTCGATCACCACGAGATCGATCGACCCAGCGCGGCAGTCGAAGCTCGGCCTGGTGGAAAGGGTGGACGTCGCCCAGCCGTGGACATGTCGCAAGACCTGGGTCATCACTTCGCGGAAGGGCAACTCCTCGGAAAGCTTGTCCGCCAAGAGCTTCAGGTGTTCCGCACCGTCGGTGTAGCCGCGTCGAACCAACTCACTGGTCAAGACCCGTGACGCGGCGCGCCATCGCATATCGGCCTGCTGGAAGGCATCAAGAAGATCGCCCTCGTTGTCACGCTGGTGGGCGCCGAGGGTCTGCCACGCCGAGTCGAAGACCGACTCTGAGCGTGTCCACTCAATGATCGCCTCGACAGCGATCGTGCTGGGGAGGCCAGCGACCTCGCGGAGTTTCGCGGCGCGCCTACGCCGCAGCCATTTCCACCGCGTGCGCACGGCTTTGGCCGCGCGCTTGTCGATCTCCGTGATCGGGACACGCGGTTGCCGATCCTCCCAAACCAGCGCCCTGAGCTCGTCCCGAAGTAGGGACGCGTCGAGCAGCCCGGATTCCAACTTGGCGCGCTGCTCCAACACGTGCGCGGCGAGGTGCCGCTGGCTCGCGCAGACCTGTACTGCCTGCTCCGCACCCTCTTCCGGTTGGCGCGCAACGACTTCGGGCAACAGATCGTAGACGGCCTCGCTGAGTTTGCCGCGCACTTCCTTGTTGCCTGTGCGCAACATAAGTCCGGCGTCGATGTCGGTGGCTTTGGTGTTCACCACGTCATCGACCGGGCGATTGTTGGTGGAGCTGAGGACAACGGATTCGCCGCGTCGCCACGCTTCGGCGACGATGGCGGTCACGGTCTGGCTTTTGCCGGTGCCCGGCGGCCCGGTGATCACGGTCAGCGGATTGTGCGCCGCCGCGTCGAGGGCGATCTCCTGAGCGTGGTTCAACCGCACGGAGCATGCCTCGAGCAGGCCCGTCGCCGGCGGCGTGACGTCGTCGAACAGAAAGCGGGCCGCGCTGTTGTGCCAGTCCGGCGCGGTCTCCATCCATCGAAGATCGGCGAGCAGACTCTGTACGGCGATGTCGACCTGGCCGCGAAATGCCATCACCAGGTTGAACACCCCGACTTCCTGCGGCAGCCACAGTTCCTTGTCGGGATCGACCGGCAACAGCTTCAGCGGGTCGAGTACCGCCTCGGGGATTCCCAGAGCGCCGAGGACGGCCTTCGCCGTGGCCGTCATCGCGGCGGTGGCGCCGAATCCGATCACATTGTTGGCGATCACCTTGGCGGCCGCCGACAGCATCTCCGGGGCGAACCAGCCGGAGTGCAGTAGCGCGCTGTTCAGCCGGGGTAGGTCGTGGCTGACCGGGATGTAGGGCTCACCGTCCGTCGGCTCGATCGGTGCCGCCAGTGGACGGACGAACAGCGGCGCGATGTGCGCGCGGCGCTTGCGGTCCAGCACCACGACGGTCGGCCAGCCGTAGAACACTCCCTCCAGCGCGCCGTCCTCGATGTTGTCGAAGAGCTTGCGAACGCCGGCGGGCGCGGGCAGTCGGTCGTCCCCGCCGCAGAGGACGGTCTCGGAATCGAGCGGAAAGGGCGCCCACCTGTCGCGCGCGTTGAGTGGCACCGGCCCGGCGAGCGACTCGTCGATCACGCAGGAGCGCAGGTAGTTGACCAGGATCGACCACGGTGTGGTCCCCCGCTGCTCCGCGGACACCGGCACTCGACCACTCGCGGCACGTGTTGGCGGCGCGGTACCGCGTTGCGCGACGGCGCCTCCGGATTGGGCCGTGTCGCCGCAGGCGATACAGACGATGTGCCACTGCCCGCCGATCTTGCTGCCCAGCACGTCCAACCCTTGGCGGAGGCGCTTGGCGCAGGAATGGCAATTCTGGTCAAACCGTGCCGGAAAACGCGAGTAGTTCTCATAGCCCGCTCGGCGTGCCATCTTGCCTCCCCCAGAAGCTTTTGGATCAGCGTAGCGGGGTTGTTCGCGATGGGTAATCGGTCGTCTCCGTCACGTTCGTTAGCCGAGCTAAGCATAAGATGTTAGCCTTGCTAAGGAACTGAACATGGGAGGAGATGAGGGCGCGGTGGAGGCCCATCCGAGGTTGTTGGACGCCGTGCGGGGGCAGCCGAAGGCCGTGTGGGTCACCGCGTTCGCGGCGGTGATCGCGTTCATGGGAATCGGCCTTGTCGACCCGATCCTGCTGTCGATCGCCGAAGGGCTGCACGCCACACCGTCCGAGGTGACCCTGCTGTTCTCGTCCTACCTCGGCGTCCAGGTGCTCGCGATGCTCCTCACCGGATACGCCTCCGCCCGCTTCGGCGCCAAGCGGACCGTGATCACCGGCCTGAGCCTGATCGTCGCGGCCACACTGCTGTGCGCGCTCGCCGGCTCGATCACTCAGCTCGTCGCCCTGCGCGCGGTCTGGGGACTGGGCAACGCGTTCTTCATCGCCACCGCGCTGTCGGTGATCGTCGGCGCCGCGTCCGGCGGTCAGCGCGGCGCGATCCTGCTGTACGAGGCGGCACTGGGCCTTGGCCTGTCGGTCGGCCCGTTGCTCGGCGCGCTGCTGGGCGACATCTCCTGGCGCGGCCCGTTCGTGGGCACCGCCGTCCTGATGGCGATCGCGCTCGTGCTGTGCGCCACGATGCTGCGCCGCGACAGCGATCAGCGCCGCGACCCCGTGCGCCTGCTCGACCCGTTGAAAGCCTTGCGGCACAAGGGCTTGCTGCGTACCTCGATCGGCTCGGCGCTGTACACCGCTGGCTTCTTCGTCGTGCTGGCCTGGTCGCCGTTCGTGCTGGAGTGGGGCGCGATCCAGATCGGCCTGGTCTTCTTCGGCTGGGGCCTCGCGGTCGCCGTCGCCGGCGTGCTGCTCGCCCCGCTGGCCGCGCGCCGCTTAGGTGAGCGGATCGCCGCGCTACTCGCGGTGGTCGGCTACGCCGCGCTGCTCGCCGTGATGACCGTGCACGACAAGACCGTCCTGGTGATCGCGGTGATCGTCAGCGGCCTGGTCTCCGGCCTGCTGAACACGCTGTTCACCGGCATGGCGATGTCGATCAGCGACGCGCCCCGGCCGGTCGCCAGCGCCGGGTACAACTTCTGCCGCTGGCTCGGCGGCGCCGCGGCCGCCACGCTCGTCGGGCACGTCGCCGAGTGGTTCGGCTCGCCCCAGGCGCCCTTCCTGATCGGCGCGCTGCTCTGCCTCGGCGCGGCCGGCCTGCTCGCCGTCCCGGACCGCGCCGCCGACGCGCACGAGGTCCCGGCGACGGCCGCACTGGTCGGTGAGGAAGCCTGATAGCGCACCATTTTGTCGCATTCGCGGAATTCACGAATAAACGTATTCTCCGCAGCGCGGGGTATCGGTTCGGTAGCGCTACGCGACAGTCATCGATCCAGCAAGTGCTGTCGGTGGTCTGTTCGTCGGCTGTTCACCTGAAGGACTGACGAAGCTGACCTGTCTTGCTAACGTCGGCCCGTCTCGAACCACCACCAGGCAGTCCACTGTGGACGCGCCCGAGGAGGACCCGTGTCCCCTGCTGACCACCACGACCGCCCTCTGCTGCCGTTAGCGCCGACCAACCCGACCGGCCGCCAGGCGGTGACCTGCAAGTACCGCTGCGGCAGCGCCTGCTCGCACGAGGCGCCCAACACCTCGGACAACGCCTACTTCGGCGACGTCGTGAAGCAGTCCGTCAAGCGTCGCGGCCTGCTCAAGGCCGGCGCGGTGCTCGCGGTCGCCGGCGCCGGCACGGCGGTTGCCGTCGGCACGTCGGCCGCCGAACCGGGCCAGAACACGCCCGCCGCGCCCGCCGGGGGAAAGCCGCCGCGCGGTCGTGACGGCCTGAACTTCGAGCCGGTCAAGCCGAACACCGAGGACCGGGTCGTCATTCCCGAGGGATACGAGCAGGACGTCCTCATTCGGTGGGGCGACAAGGTTTACCCGAATGCGCCGGAATTCAATTTCGACAAGCACACCGCGATGGCGCAGGCGCACCAATTCGGGTTCAACAACGACTTCTGTGGCCTGGTGCCACTGGAGGGCAAGCCCGGCCGCTGGCTCATGGTCTCCAACCACGAGTACTCCAGCGAGCCGTTCATGTTCAAGGGCTACAACCCGGAGAACCCGACTCCGGAGCAGGTCGGAATCGGCTGGATGGCGCACGGCCTGTCGGTCGTGCTGCTGGAGCGCGACCGCAAGACCGGCAAGCTGTCGGTGAAGGTCGACTGGGAGTACAACCGCCGGATCACCCTGGACACGGTGTTCGAGCTGCGCGGCCCGGCCGCCGGCTCGGAGTACCTGAAGACCTCGGTGGACAAGACCGGCACGAAGGTGCGCGGCACGCAGAACAACTGCGCCGGCGGCGTCACGCCGTGGGGCACGATCCTGTCCGGCGAGGAGAACTTCAACCAGTACTTCGCCAACGCCGACTCGGTCACCGACCCGACCGTGAAGGCACGGTTGGCCAGGTACGGGATCAAGGGCGCCGCGTCGGAGCGCAAGTGGGAGCGGTTCGACAAGCGGTGGGACGTCGCGCAGGAGCCCAACGAGGTCAACCGGTTCGGCTACATCGTCGAGATCGACCCGCACGACCCCAAGTCCACGCCGGTCAAGCACACCGCGCTCGGCCGGTTCAAGCACGAGGGCGCGAACGTGATCGTGGCCCGGGACGGCCGCGTGGTCGCGTACATGGGCGACGACGAGCGCTTCGACTACATGTACAAGTTCGTGTCCGACGGCAAGGTCAAGCCGGGCAACTCCAAGCGCGCCCGCGAGCACAACATGACCCTGCTGGACGCCGGCACGCTGTACGTCGCGCGGTTCACCGGGGACAGCCCGCCGGCCGAGATCGACGGCTCCGGCAAGCTCCCGGCCGACGGTGAGTTCGACGGCTGGGGCGAGTGGATTCCGTTGGCGCACAACGATCGCAGCTTCGTGCCGGGCATGCCGGCCGCCGAGGTGTACGTGTTCACCCGGCTCGCCGCGGACAAGGTGTCGCCGACCAAGATGGACCGGCCGGAGGACGTCGAGCCGAGCCTCAAGACCGGCCGGCTGTACGCGGCGCTGACCAACAACACCGACCGGGGCAAGCCGGACAAGGAAGGCCCGACGGAGATCAACCCGCGCAACGGCAACAAGCACGGGCACGTGCTGGAGCTGGAGGAGGCGTGGGGCGACAACACGAGCACCCGCTTCGTGTGGCGGCTGCTGCTGGTGTGCGGTGACCCGGCCTCGCCGGACACCTACTTCGGCGGCTTCGACAAGTCGCAGGTCAGTCCGATCTCCTGCCCGGACAACCTGGCCTTCGACCGCGCGGGCAACCTGTGGATCTCCACCGACGGCAACGCGTTGAAGTCCAACGACGGCCTGTTCGCCGTGCCGGTGGCCGGCGAGCACCGCGGCCACGTGAAGCAGTTCCTCACCGTGCCGAAGGGCGCGGAGACCTGCGGACCGGTGATCGAGGACGACTTCGTGCTGGTCTCCGTGCAGCACCCGGGTGAGCTGGACGGCGCGAGCGCGGACAAGCCGGCGTCGCACTGGCCGGACGGCGGCGACTCGCAGCCGCGCCCGGCGGTGGTCGCGATCCGCAAGAAGCAGGGCCGGATCGCCGACTAAACGGGCGATCCTTAGCGACGCTAAAAGGTCGAGCCCGCTGGACCCGTTAGGCCGGCTAACGGGTCCAGCGGGCTCGACCCGGTAGTGGCCGCCGTTACGCGGGCACGGGTGGTGACTCGACGACCTTGACCAGCGGCGCCAGCTCGGGGTTCTCGGCGGCCTCGTCGAGTGCCTCACGGAGCGCGGTGTCGTTGGTCGGGCGGGCCTTCGCGAGCAGCTCCAGGCCGGTCTCGGTGACGTCGGTGTAGATCCCGCGCCGGTCGGTCGGGCACAGGTAGCGGGACAGCAGCCCGCGATCCTCCAGCCGTGTGACCAGGCGCGTCGTGGCGCTCTGGCTGAGCACCACCGCGTCGGCGACCTGCCTCATCTGCAGGTGCCCGCCCGGCCCGTTGTGCTGGCGGCTGAGCACGTCCAGCAGCGAGTACTCGCGCACGCTCAGGTCGTGGTTGGCCTGCAGCGCGCGCTCGATGTGCGCCTCGATCCTGCCGTGCAGCAGCGACAGCGCGCACCAGCCCTGGGCGAGGGCGGTCAGCTCCGGGTCCGTCGCGGTCATGCCTCCAGGATAGACCAGCATCACAATATACGGCGCTTGCAAGTATTCAGCGTCTGCAACTATTGTGAACGCATGCCACTTGCACTGCTCGCCCTCGCCATCGGGGCCTTCGGGATCGGGACCACCGAGTTCGTGATCATGGGACTGTTGCCCCAGGTCGCGGCCGAATTCCAGGTGTCGATTCCGCTCGCCGGCTATCTGGTGACCGGGTACGCGCTGGGCGTCGTGCTCGGCGCGCCGGTGATGACCGCGCTGAGCACTCGGGTCTCCCGCAAGCGGATGCTGATGGGCCTGATGGTGCTGTTCATCGCCGGCAACCTGCTGTCCGCGCTGGCGCCCACGTTCGAACTCATGCTGGCCGGCCGGATCGTCGCCTCGCTCAACCACGGCGCGTTCTTCGGCATCGGCGCGGTGGTCGCCGCCGAGCTGGTCGCTCCGGACAAGCGGGCCGGCGCGATCGCGATGATGTTCACCGGGATGACCGTGTCCAACGTGGTCGGCGTGCCGCTCGGCACGATGGTCGGCCAGACCGCCGGCTGGCGGGTCACCTTCGGCATCGTCGCGTTGATCGGGGTGGTCGGCCTGCTCGGCGTGGCCAAGCTGGTGCCGGATCTGCCCAAGCCGGAAGGTGTGCGGCTGCGGCACGAACTGGCCGCCTTCCGCAACGCGCAGGTGCTGCTCGCGATGGCGATGACCGTGCTCGGCTTCGGCGGCGTGTTCGCCGCGATCACCTACATCGCGCCGATGATGGTCGACGTAGCCGGATATCAGGAGAGTTCGGTGACCTGGCTGCTTGTGCTGTTCGGGCTGGGCATGGTCGTCGGCAATCTGATCGGCGGCCGGTACGCGGACCGTGCGCTGATGCCGATGCTGTACGTCTCGCTCAGCGGGCTCGCCGTCGTGCTCGCGCTGTTCACGGTCACCGCGCACGACAAGTTCGCCTCCGCGGTGACGATCGTGCTGATCGGCGCGCTCGGGTTCGCCACGGTGCCGCCGTTGCAGAAGCGGGTACTGGATCAGGCGCACGGCGCGCCGACGCTCGCCTCCGCGGTGAACATCGGCGCGTTCAACCTGGGCAACGCGCTGGCCGCGTGGCTCGGCGGCCTGGTGATCTCGGGCGGCTTCGGGTACACGGCGCCGAACTGGGTCGGCGCTCTTCTTGCCGGTTCGGCGCTGCTGCTCGCCGTGCTCGCCTCGTTCCTGGAGCGGCGTACGGCTGCCGAACTGGTGCCTGCCTGAGTACGGTTTGACCCATGACTGATCGTCCGCTCGCGTTGATCACCGGAGCGTCCCGCGGCATCGGCGCGGCGGTGGCTCGGGCCCTGGCCGACTCGCACGATCTGCTGCTCGGCGGGCGGGACACCGACTTGTTGCAGAGGCTTGCCGACGAGCTGCCGGCGGCGCGGCCGTGGCCGGTGGAGTTGACCGATCCGGCGGCGCTTTCCGTTGCCACGTCGGGGATCGAGCGGCTCGACGTGCTGGTGCACTCGGCTGGGATGGCTCGTCTCGGTTCGCTCTCGGAGACGCCGGCGGACGTGTGGCGGTCGACGTTCGAGGTGAACGTGGTGGCGGTCGCTGAGCTGACTCGGCTGCTGTTGCCGGCTCTTCGGGCCGCCGGCGGTCACGTGGTGCTGGTGAATTCCGGGGCGGGGATCAATGCGAATCCGGGGTGGGGTGCGTATGCGGCGAGCAAGTTCGCTCTTCGGGCTTATGGGGATGTGCTGCGCGGGGAGGAGTCGGGGATCAGGGTGACTTCTGTCCACCCTGGCCGGACTGCCACGGATATGCAGCGTGGCGTGCGGGAGCACGAGGGTGGGGCGTTCGAGCCGGAGAAGTATTTGCGTCCGGAGTCGGTGGCGGCCGCTGTGCACTCTGCCGTTTCGGCGTCGGACGACGCGCACATTACTGAGGTGATCGTGCGTCCGGTGTGATCTTTCCAGCTTGCCACCGGAATGGGGGACGCCATTTTTGTGGACGGTTCGGTAGAATAGTGGTGTGTTCGTAATAGGCGAAGAAAAGTCCTGGGACGAGGTTCTTGCAACCGCGCCTCGGGTATTTGGCGAGCCTGAGTTTGACTTCTCTGACGGGCCGTTTACGCCGGATGAGGCGAGCACGGTAGCGGAGTTGGAAATCGTTCAGCGGGATAAGGCTGCGTTGTGTGCTGATGAGGTTCGGCTGCTCGCTCAGTACAACCAGTTGCGCGCTGGGGCGGAGAATGTGTCCGAGGAGATCGGGCAGGCTTTGAGGTGGTCGCCGGGGCACGCCTCCCATCAGGTGGTGATGGCTGAGGCGTTGGTGACCCGACTGCCGCAGACCTTGGCAGCGCTCGCGCAAGGCGAGATCGATTGGGCGAAGGCTCGCGCGATGTATGAGGTCACGCGGCCGTTGTCGGATGAGCACGCCGCGCAGGTGGAAGCTGGCGTGTTGGTTGATGCGCCGGACTTCTACAAGAACTTTCGGGACAAGGCGACCCGGTGGGTGAAGAAGGTCGACCCGACGGCGCCGAGCAACGCCGGTTGGTGCGCCGCAAGGATCGGTGTGTCACCTTCAAGCTGGAGGATGACGGGGAGGCCTTCCTCGGTATTCGGGGACTGGTGGAGCAGTTGTATCCGGCGTATGTGCGGATTGACCAGCACGCGCGGCGGTTGAAGCAGCAGGGCGACGCGCGCAGTCTCGATAATTTGCGGTTCGATGTCGCCGTCGAGCACTTCTGCGGGGAGAATCAGTCGCATATCAAGACGATTGTGTGGGTGACTGTGCCGCACACCACGCTGTTGGGTGTGGACGACAAGCCGGGTGAACTATTCGGCGTCGACATACTCCCCGCGCAAGTCGTGCGGGAACTCGCGGCCGACAGGAAATCGACGTGGCGGCGAATTCTCTATGATCCGCCGAGCGGGATGATCACTGATGTGGGGCGGAAGCGTTATCCGCCGGCGGCGATGGCCGAGAATGTGCGATTGCGGTTCCGCAGATGCACCCATCCTGGCTGTGACAGGCCGGCCACGCGGTGCCAGATCGATCACACCCTCCGGCACGCCGATCACGGCCGTACTTGTCTGTGCAATCTGAATCCGCGCTGCGAGCGGCACAACCTGTGCAAGGAGAAACCCGGCTGGCACGTCGAGCAACCCGAACCCGACGTGGTGATCACCCGCAGCCCACTCGGGCACGAGACAACCGTGCGCGCGCAGCCGATCGCCGACCCGGACCCGCCGCCTTACTGACGGAGGGCGCGAAGGGATGCCACGAGATCGGCAACCGACAGGATCGGACCGTTGGGGTTCTTGCTGTCGCGCATGAGTGGTCCGGTCGGGCCGTAGGCGACTTCGATGCAGTCGCCGCCGTTGCCGTTGCCGCCGACGCCACCGCTGTGGCTGGATTTGCGCCAGTTCAGTGTCACGTCAACCGCGCTTGATCGTGTGCAGGAGCGCGTCGAAGGCGGTGGGGGCGGCGTGCAGCATGCGGCCGGTGTCGCCGGTCTTGCTGTCGCGCACGAGTGGTCCGGTCGGGCCGTAGGCGACTTCGACGCAGTCGCCGCCGTTGCCGCTGCCGCCTCCGCCGCCGCTGTGGCTTGACTTGCGCCAGTTCAGTGTCACTGTCGTCACCCTTCAGGTGTGCTACGAATCAGGATCGGGTGCGAAGCCGCGTGCTACGTCCAGGATGAGCGCTTTCGACGCCGGGAGGCTGAGCGCGGCGACACGTTTCCGCTCCCAGCTCAGTCTATAGGGCTCGGTAGTGGTCGAACGATCCCGATAGATGCCGTCTCCGGCACTTTCGACCTGCACACGGTCGGTTGACGGGTCGTTGTCGAGGCGCATGAGCAGGAACGAGATGCCCATGTGCGGATAGGCGCCGTCGGCGGCCGGTTGGATCTGGATCTCGACGTTGGGAAGATCGCAGACCTCGGCGAGGTGCAGCAACTGTTCGTGCATGACCTCGTTGCCGCCGACCGGGAGCCGGAGCGCCGTCTCGTGAATGATCGCGCGCACCTTGGGCGGCTTCGGTTGGGTGAGCACGGCCTGTCGGTCCATGCGGACGCTTTTCAGCCGGTCGACTTCCTTCTGCGGCAAGCCTTCGCCGTTGCCGTCGAACAAGGCCTGGATGTAGCGCTCGGTCTGGAAGTGTGCGGGTATCACGTCGATGTTGACCACGAGCAGATCACTCGCCTCGGACTCCAGTTCGAGCAGGGCGCGGGTCTTGACGCTGAAGAACGCTGGGAACACGCCGCGCCGGCCACGTGTCTGCCGGGCCAGCTCCATCAGGGCGGCGCGCTCGTGATCATTCAAGCCATACTTGTCCGCGAGCACGCCGAGGTTGGCCCGGTCGATCGGCGCCTCGCCCTTCTCGATCCGGCCCATGGTCACCGCGCTGGTGTCGATGAACCCGGCGACGTCGTCCAGGCGCTCGAAGCCGGCGCGCTTGCGGAAGCTCCGCAACGCGGCGCCGACCTCGCGGCGATTGCTGCTGACGGTCTTCCTCGGCTTGCCGCCCATCCACCACTCCTTCTCTGCGCGTCAGGATGAACCTATGACATACCGTGTCCGAACAGCCACGATGTTCACCCAATCGGACCGGTGTATTACTGAAGCTTCAAGATTAAGCTCGTCTGCATGAAACATGCCTACGTGTTGTCCGAGCAACATGGCACCGGCTTCTGCGCCTGGTTCAGGCACCACCGCGTCGTGCCGCTGGAAGGGCCGTCCGATGCCCTCGTCGGCGGGCTGCGCCGGTGGGCGCGCAAGATCATCGAGACCGAGCAGTTCAACGACGGACGATACTGCGCGTCGCTGGTCGAACTCGACGCGGACGGCGAGTTCGACATCTACTTCGCCATCGAGATAGAAGACATCTTCTGGTTCTACGAGCAGGAGTACGTTCCGGCGTCGTGATCACGCCAGGCGGCGGGTGACCGCGCGCGCCTCGGCGCGCACCTTGGCGATGTCCACTGTGGACGGTTCGCCGTCCGAAAGTACCTGCTCGCCGGCCACCCACACGTCGCGCACGGTGCGCGAGCCGGCCGACCACACCAGGTTCGCGAGCAGTTGATCGTCGGGCACGTCCACACCGGCCGGGAAGGCCAGGTCGTCCACGTCGACGTGCACGACATCTGCCCAGCGGCCCGGTTCGAGCGCGCCGATGTCCTCCCGGGAGGCCGCCTCCGCCCCACCGCGCGTCGCCAGCAGCAGCGCACCGGACGCGGTGAGCGCCGTCGAGTCCTGTGTGGACAGACGAGCGAGCATCGCGGCGAGCCGGGCGTCCGCCAGCAGATCGAGCGCGTCGTTGCTGGCCGGGCCGTCGGTGCCCAGTCCGATGTGGACACCCGATCGTCGCAGGTCGGCGAGGCGCGCGATCCCGGAGGCGAGCTTGGCGTTGGACGCCGGGCAGTGCGCCACCCCGACGCCGTGACGCGCGAACACCGCGATGTCCTCGTCGGACATCTGCACCGCGTGCGCCGCCAGGACTCGGCCGCCGAGGACTCCGAGCCGCTCCAGCATCAGCGGCACCGAGCCGTACTCGGCGCGCTGGGCGGTGTCCTCCCCGAGTGATTCGGCGACGTGAGTGTGCACCAGCGCACCCCGCTCGCGGGCCGCCTCCGCCACCCGGGTGAGCGCCTCGGGTGGCAGTGTGTACGCCGAGTGCGGGCCGTACGCCAGCTCGATCCGCTCGCCTGGGCCGGAGCGCAGCCCGTCCGCGTCGATCCACGAGTTGATCTCGGCGAGCATGCGCCGCCAGTCCCATCCGGGGGCGTCGATCAGCGCCGAGGCGAGCACCGCGCGGGTACCGACCTCCAGCACCGCCTCGGCGAGCCGCTCCGGGTGGAAGTACATCTCCACGCTCGTGGTCACCCCGGCGCGCAGCATCTCCACCGCGCCCAGCCGCATCCCGGCCGCGATGTCCACATCGGACAGTCGCGCCTCGGCCGGCCAGATCGCCTCGTGCAGCCAGCGCATCAGCGGCAGATCGCCGCCGAGCCCGCGCAGCACGGTCATCGGCGAGTGCGCGTGCGCGTTCACCAAGCCGGGCAACAGAATCCCGGTGCACTCGCGCACCGGCGCGTCGAACGGCGGCGCGTCCGCGAACGGTCCACAGTGGACGATCCGGCCGGCGTCGTCGACATCGATCACACCGTCGCGGATCACCGTGCAGGCGGGATCGCAGGGAAGCACGGCCGGCGCGCGTAACCTCAGTGCCATGCCGAGGATCCTCCCAGAGCGCGTGCGCGACGTGCGCCTCACCATGCGGCGATCTGTCCGCGCGGACCAGTCCCGCGCCTTCGACACGGTGGTCGCCGAGGACGTGCTGCCGAAGGTGCTGCATCGGTTCCTGCTGATTCCCTCGGTGATCGGTACGGAAGGCAACACCGGCCCGTGGGACGTTCCCGGATCACGTCGCAGGGTGCTGTTCTCCGATGGCACGAGCGCCCGTGAAGAGGTGCGCGAATGGGTGGAGAACACCCGGTTCGCCTACCGCGTCGACCAGTTCGACGCCGTGCTCGGTCGGCTGGTCACGCACGCGACCGGCGAGTGGGACTTCACCGGCGCGCCCGGCGGCAGCGCGTTCAACTGGACGTACACCTTCCACGCCCGGCACTGGCTGCTGAGCCCGCTGGTGCACCTGTTCACGCACACGCTCTGGCGCGGCTACATGTCCCGATGCGCGGACCGGTGCGCGCGGCTAGCCGAGGCCGGACCGGAAGGCGGGGCGTGACGGGTGCCGCCCGGTCGGCGCGTATCGCTCCGGCGACTGCTCGATGGTCACCCCGGCGGCGTCGAACGAGTGCAGCACCGCCCGGTTCAACTCCAGCGTCGCGCGCTCCAGCCACAGCGTGCGGTCCGACGAGGTGTCCAGCCCGAGCCGGCGCGCCACCACGCGGGCGAACCCGTAGCAGCGCTCGTCGGCCAGCTCGTCCTCGCCGATCGTGCAGCCCAGGTACACGCCGTTGAACGGAGCGCACGGATAGGTCACGCCGCCGATCTCCAGCCGCATGTTGCTGATCGCCGGCACCGCGTGCCAGCGCAGCCCCAGCTCGACGAACCACGGGAAGTCCGGGTGCTCCAGCGGCACCTCGCGCACCGCGTCGCGCGGCAGCGGGATCGCGCGCCGGCCGTCCCGGGCGGTCTCGATCAACAGTGGGAGCTGGTCGAACCAGCCGCGGCCGGCCGGCGAGCGCCAGCCCAGTGCTCGGGCGGTCTCGGTCAGCTCGCCGTGGCGGCGGTCGCCGGTGGCGATACGACCGCTGTGATCGCCGTAGCCGGCGTAGCGCACGAGCTGCTCGTTGAGAATTCGCGGACCGGGCGCACCTGGCGCGTCCGGCGCGAACACGGTCACCACCGGTCTGACCCGGCCGTCGGGCGCGGCCAGCCGCAGGTGGCGCACGCACTCGCGGGCGATGACGGCGGCGTCGGACACCGTGCGCAGGTCGCGCACGAGCAGCCCGCGCCACGGCACGTGGGCCGGGCACCAGCCGCTGTCCCGCAGCGCGACGCGCGCGCCGAAGGCCAGCTCAGCGGGTGTGTGGCGGTACGTGCCGGTCGCCGTGATCTCGGTGCGCATCCGGGCGAGCCGAGTGTTGACGTCGCCGGCGCGAGGCCGGGCCCTGTGGAACATCCGGACGAAGTCGTCGGCGGCGCTGATGTCAACCGTCGGTGGACCTGCCGGGCGCGGAAGGAGGATGTCGTCGCGTAACGCGGTCACAGAGTAGTTATCGGTCCCTCACCCTGACCGACTGAATTACCTGGTCGTGTGGCGTGTCGCTACCCGTTGTCCACTCAGAGTTGTTTTCGCTCGTAGATGAGGTCCCGCACGACCCGGCCTTCCTCGCGTGCGCGCGACTCGAACTTGGTCACCGGCCGCCAGTCCGGCCTGGGCGCCCAGTCGGCGTTCCGGTTGCGCAGCAGCGGTTCGGCCGAGCACACCTCGAGCATCTGCTCGGCGTAGTGCTCCCAGTCGGTGGCCAGGTGCAACGTGCCGCCCGGCGCGATCCGGGACGCGACCAGCGCGACCAGCTCCGGCTGCACGAGCCGCCGCTTGTGGTGGCGCTTCTTGGGCCACGGATCGGGGAAGAAGATCCGCACGCCGTGCAGCGAATCCGGCGCGATGTGATCCTCCAATACGGTGACGGCGTCGCCGCGCAGCAGCCGGATGTTGGTCAGGCCCTTGGACTCGGCGCGCATCAGCAACTGGGCCAGCCCGGCCTGGTACACCTCGACGGCCAGGTAGTTGATCTCGGGCGTGGACTCGGCCAGCGCCGCCGTGGTCTCGCCCATGCCGGAGCCGATCTCCAGCAACACCGGCGCGTGCCGCCCGAACCACTCGTCCAGGTCCAGTGGGCCGTTCAGCTCGGCCACTTCACGGCCGACGCTCGGCCACAACCGCTCCCAGGCGCGCTCCTGGCCGACGGTCATCCGGCCGCCGCGCTGCACGAAGCTGACCACGCTGCGGCGATGTGCGGTGTTCGACACCGGCACGACAGTAATTTACGGCGCGAGCGACTCGAACATCGACAGGTTGGCGCGCAGGTCGGCCGGCCCGTTCACGACGACCGCGCGCGGCGGCGTGTAGCCGGCGTGCGGCGGCACCAGGTCCAGCCAGCCGAGGTGGCGGTCGGTGAACTGCAGGGTGGTCGGTATGCCGGGCCCGTCGAGCAGACGCTCGGACGGCATGTACTCCCAGTAGCCGGTCTCGCCGTCCGCGCCCCACGGCACGAACACCCAGCCCGGCCGGCTGTCCAACAGCTTGGCCACCCGGTCCTCGATCAGGAAGGCGTCGCGCCGCGAGCGGATCGATCCGGCGGCCAGCGCCCGCAGCCACCAGGGGGCGGGCAGGTCGGGCTCGGCGGCCGCGGCTCTGCGGTACAGCTCCAGCACGTGCCGCTCCGGCGCTTTGTGCAGCCAGGCGCGGCGGGCTCCGGCGGGCGTGGTCGACGCGTCGTTGGGTTGTTCGAGGGCCTGCGCCCACTCCAACCCGATCATGGCCTCGACGCGGGGACCGGCGTCGTTGTCGGCGACTGGGGATTGACTCGTCGGCATCGTGTTCGCTACCGCCAAGATCCACCTCCGGGGCATCTGTGACGGGTTCACTCTTGATATCTACGCAGGTTAGAGGCCTACGTCCGGCAACTGTGGCCTAGCTCACAGGTGCTTAACGTGGTCTTAACCGGTCCGCCTGTTGTAAGTAAGCCGGTTCGGCGGTCACCCACCGAACCGGCTTTCGAGCCAGTGGACCCTCCGGCTGACAAAACAGTCGTACCGTGCTCGCCGCGTCACTCGATAGAGCACAAAGCCCCTGCGTAACCCCTGTTCAACAGGCCGAGACCCGGACCGCCCCCCGAATGGCGGCCCGGGTCTCGATTTCCCTCCTCCGGCGGCGCCCGACCCCCGAATGTCGTGGCGCCGCCAGCCGGTCAGGCGTCCCGCTTGTTGGCGGTCGCCACTGCGATGGTCAGGAGAACCCCGGCGAAGGCGGCGAAGTACGCCAGCGCCCACCAGGGCGACAGTGCCGCACTCGGCGGCCCGCCATCGGCGAACTGCGGCGCGACCTCCGGATCGCCGGTGAGGAACTTCTGCGCCATGTTGAACGGCAGCCAGCGGTAGATGTCCGGGCCGACGCTCGGGAGCTGCGAGATCAGCGGCTCCGCGACCTGCGAGTACACCAGCACGATCGCGATGGCGCCGGCGGAGTGCCGGACCAGCGTGCCCAGTGCCACGGCGACCACCGCGGCCAGCGCGAAGATCAGTCCGGCACCGGCGACGTTGCGCCAGTCCGCCATGCTGTTCAGTGCCAGGTTGGCCTCTGGCTTGATCACGTTGGCCAGGCCCCAGGCGAGGAACGCGCCGATCTCGGCGATCACGAACGCGACCGCCGCGACCACTCCGGTCTTGGCCAGCAGCGCGGACGTGCGGTTCGGCACGGCCTGGAACGTGGCGCGGATCGTGCCGAACCGGTACTCGGTGGTGATCGCCAGCGCGGCCAGCACCATCACCACGACGAGCCCGAAGGTCGCGCCGAACTGCGTGTTGGCCATGGTCAGCTCGTCGGCCGGAGCGTTCGCGGCGACGAGCCCGGCGAACGCCGCCATCAGCGCGATCGCGATCGCCCCGGACCACCACGGAGATCGCGTGGTGAACAGCTTGATTCGTTCTACGGCAAGCAAGGTCATTGGTTCACTTCCCCGTGGAGATGAGCTCGGCGGCCTCGGCGACCGCGGTCTGCTCGAGGTCGGTGTGGTACTCGACGGACTCGCCGGTGAGCTGCATGAACGCCTCTTCCAGCGACCCGCGCTGCGGGCTCAGCTCGTGCAGCGTGGCACCGTGCTGGGCGGCCAGCTCACCGATCTCCGCACTGTCCATCCCGGACACGACAAGGCCCTCGCCCTCGTCGGAGATGCGCACGCCGGCGTGCAGCAGCGCGTTGCGGAGCACCGGCAGCTGCGGGCTGCGCACCTTCACCGTGCTCTCGGTGGCCTGGGCCACGAACTCCTCGGTGCTGCACTGCGCGATCAGCTTGCCGCGCCCGATGACGATCAGCTCCTGCGCGGTCAGCGCCATCTCGGAGAGCAGGTGGCTGGACACGAACACGGTCCGGCCCTCGTCGGCCAGCCGGTGCATGAACTTCCGGATCCACACGATGCCCTCGGGGTCCAGACCGTTCACCGGCTCGTCGAACAGCAGCACCTGCGGGTCACCGAGCAGCGCGGCGGCGATGCCCAGGCGCTGCGACATGCCCAGTGAGAACCCGCCGGCCCGCTTGTTGGCCACCGAGGTCAGCCCGACCAGCTCGAGCACCTCGTCCACCCGGCTGTCGGGCAGCTTGTTGGATTTGGCCAGCCAGCGCAGGTGGGCCCGCGCGGACCGGTTGGGGTGCACCCACTTCGCGTCGAGCAGCGCTCCGACCGTCCGAAGTGGATCGTGCAGCTCGCGGTAGCGGCGCCCGTCGATCGTGACCGATCCGCCGGTCGGGTTGTCCAACCCGAGCACCATCCGCATTGTCGTCGATTTCCCCGCCCCGTTCGGCCCGAGGAAACCCGTCACGCGACCGGACTGGACGTTGAAGGACAGGTCATCGACCGCCAACGTCTTCCCGTAGCGCTTGGTGAGGCCTACCGCCTCGATCATTGGTCTCTCCCTGTTCGCCGTGTCCTGTGTGGACGCTTCGCCGCTGGACCAGCTGTTGCCATGAATCATGTGGCCATGCCGGTCGCTCGCGCGTCGCCCCGCAGTAGCAACTTGGTGTCCGCTCCAGGTCGTAGCCTGGCTCAACCGAAGGGTGGACGGGATCCGTGAGCACCCTGAGCCAACCCTGAACCCGCGACCCCGAGGCGGCGCGTGACAGAGTTAATGAATCGTGGTTCAATAACTCTCGTGGCACGGCCGAAGACGATCTCCGACGAGCGCATTCTCGACGCGTGCGGCGCGGTGATCACGGCGAACGGCCCGGGGTTCACCCTGGCCGAGGTGGCCGAGCGGGCCGGGGTGTCGGTGGGCACCGTGGCGCAGCGGTTCGGCTCCAAGCTCGGCCTGCTGCGGGCGCTCAGCAGGCAGGCGATCGGACAGGCGGTGGACGAGATGCGCGCGGCGGCCGAGCACGCGACCGATCCGGTGGCCGCGGTCCGGGAGGCCGCCGTGGCCGCGTACTCCGGGCTGGGCGACGCCGAGGAAGCGGCCAACAACCTCGGCGTGCTTGCCATCGACCTCGCCGACCCCGAACTGCGCGCGCTGCTCGGCGACCACTACGCGGCCCGGGAGAACGAACTGCGGGCGCTGCTGCGCGCGGCGGCCGGCGAGTTGCCGCACGCGCCGTCGCCGGCAGTGGCGGCCCGAGTGCTGCACGGGTTGGTCGGCGGCATCTCGATGGACTGGTCCGTCCGTCCACACGGGACACTCGCGGACCGGCTGCGACAGGACGTGGACGCGGTACTGGACGGCTGGCGCCGTTGAGCACTCAGGAGGGAAACGTTGTGGGACGCGATGATCAGCCGTGCGGCAGCAGGCCGGCGAGCTCGGCCTCGACCGCGCCGAGCGGCCAGTCCGACCCGGTTCGGGACACGCGTTCGCGCACGAGTGCGGCGGTCCGGTCGAACGCGCCGGTCAGGAACTCGCGGGCAGTATCGCGCGTGCGTGCCGAGCGGGGCAGCGTCAGGTCCGCGTGCAGCATCGTCCCGCCGCGCACCAGTCGCCCGATCGTGACGCCCGGTTCCCCGAACTCGTCGTCGGTGCCGGGCACCCGGATCGCCACGAGCAGGATCGGCATACCCCGTCGCCATCCGGTCCGCGTCGCCGCCGCGTGGCGACGGACCTCCGCGAGCACGTCGGTCAGGTCCGTCGCCTCCTTCGCACCGAGGCCGAAGACCGTCGTCACCGAGATCGCCACGCGGCCACAGTAGAGCAGGAGGAGCTGGAGATGTCCGAGAAACCGTTACAGGGCAAGGTAGCCGTGGTGACCGGTGCGACCAGAGGGTGTGGTCGCGGGATCGCCGTTGAGCTGGGTGCGCTCGGCGCGACGGTGTTCGTCACCGGTCGCAGCACGCGCGAGCAGGCGTCCGCGATCGGGCGCCCGGAGACCATCGAGGAGACCGCCGAGCTGGTCGATCAGGCCGGCGGGCGCGGCATTCCGGTGCGCTGCGACTTCACCGACGTGTCCGATGTGGACGGTCTGCGGAAGCGGATCGAGTCCGAAGTGGACGGTCGGCTGGACATTCTGGTGGACGACGTCTGGGGCGGCGATCGGTTCGTCGACTGGACCAGCCCCGACCCGACCTGGTGGACCACACTGGACGACGCGCTGGCCATGGTGCACAACGGAATCGACTCGCACCTGATCGCGCTGCACCGGCTGCTGCCGCTGCTCACCGCGCGGCCCGGCGGGCTCGTCATCGAGGTCACCGACGGCGACAACGACGACTATGTGGGCACCGGGATCCCCTACTTCGTGGTGAAGTCCACGATCCGCGCGCTGGGCCGCGCACTCGGCGTCGAGCTGGCCAAGCACGGCTGCGTCGGGCTCACGGTGACGCCGGGGTTCCTGCGGTCCGAGGCGATGCTGGAGCACTTCAACGTCACCGAGGAGACCTGGCGGGACGCGCCGAAGGTCGCGCCGAGCGAGCACGCGCAGGACTACGTGCTGTCCGAGACGCCGCGCTACGTCGGACGCGGGATCGCCGCGCTGGCAACGGATCCCGACGTCAAGCGGTTCGCCGGCAGGACGCTCGCGTCCTGGACGCTGATGCGCGAGTACGGCTTCACCGACGTGGACGGCTCGCAACCGGACTGGGGCCGGTGGTTCGCCGAAGTCGTCGAACCGGGTGTGGACAGGTCGAGCGTGGACTACGAGGAGTACCGATGAAACCGTTGCGGGACAAGGTGGCGGTGGTG
Organism: Herbihabitans rhizosphaerae; assembly: GCF_004216555.1. Lineage (GTDB taxonomy): Bacteria > Actinomycetota > Actinomycetes > Mycobacteriales > Pseudonocardiaceae > Herbihabitans > Herbihabitans rhizosphaerae. The sequence continues at coordinate 262,504 of NZ_SGWQ01000005.1, forward strand.
ACCGGCGCGACGCGCGGGTGCGGCCGGGCGATCGCCGTCGAACTGGGCCGGCTGGGCGCGACCGTGTTCGTCACCGGTCGCACCACTCGCGAGCAGGCGTCGCCGATGAAGCGTCCGGAGACGATCGAGGAGACCGCGGAGCTGGTGGACGCGGCCGGCGGGCGCGGCATTCCGGTGCGCTGCGACTACACCAGCGTGGCTGATGTGGACGCCCTGCGGGAGCGGGTCGAGTCCGAGGGCCGGCTCGACATCCTGGTCGACGACGTCTGGGGCGGCGACCAGTATCTCGACTGGGACAACCCGTACTGGGAGTCGAGCCTGGACGACGCGCTCACCATGGTGCACAACGGGATCGACACGCACCTGATCGCGCTGCACCGGCTGCTGCCGCTGCTCACCGCGCGGCCCGGCGGGCTGGTACTCGAGGTCACCGACGGCGACACCGTCAACGACGAGACCTACCCCGGGCCGTCGATCCCGTACTACCTGGTCAAAGCGGCGATGCGCACGTTGGGCCGGGCGCTCGGAGTCGAGCTGGCCAAGCACGGTTGCGTCGGGCTGACGGTGACGCCGGGCTTCCTGCGGTCCGAGGCGATGCTGGAGTACTTCAAGGTCACCGAGGAGACCTGGCGCGACGCGATCACCTCGGGCGTGGGCGGCGACCACGGCCCGCACTTCGCGATCTCGGAGACGCCGTACTACCTGGCGCGCGGGGTCGCGGCGCTGGCCCTCGATCCGGACGCGAAGCGGTTCGCCGGCAAGACGATGGCATCGTGGACGCTCAAGCGCGAGTACGGCTTCACCGACCTGGACGGCACTCAGCCGGACTGGGGCCACTGGCACGACGAGGTGGTCAAGCCGGGCGCCGATCCGTCCACAGTGGACACTTCGAAGTACCGGTGACTCCCTCGCGACAAACCCGCGGCGACGGCCAGGCAAGCCCAGCCGTCGCCGCGGTCGAGGGGTCTCCACCTCGTCTTTGTGGCCCCGCGACACCCAAGCACCGGGTGGGCGGGACCGGTCCCTAGGCGTCGCGCCGGCGGGTCGTGATCAGGGCGGCCGCCAGCAGCGCCGCGGCGAAAACGGCGAAGTAGAGCAGCGCCCACCACGGCGACAGCGCGGCTTCCGGCGCCGGTGGACCGTCCCGCTGGACGCCCGGGTTCTCCGGCGCGCCGGACAGGAACATGTTGGCCATGGTGAACGGCATCCACTGGATGATGTCCGCCCCGATGCCCGGCAGCTGCCCCACCACGGGTTCGACGATCTGCGAGTAGACCAACAGAAGTGTCACCGCGCCCGCGGTGTGCCGCACGAGTAGACCCACCGCGACCGCGAGCACCGCCGCCACCGGGAACACCAGCGCGGCACCCGCGACCCCGCGCCAGTCGGCCGCACTGTTCAGCGCGAGATCGGCCTCCGGGCGGATCAGCGTGGCCAGACCCCAGGCGGCGAACGATCCCGCCGCGGCGACCACCGCGGCGAGCATCGCCACCACGGCGGTCTTCGCCAGCAGCGCCGAGCTGCGGTTGGGCACCGCCTGGAACGTGGCGCGGATGGTGCCGTACCGGTACTCGGTGGTCACCGACAGCGCGGCCATCACCATCACCACGACGAGCCCGAAACTGCGGCCGACCTGGGTGAGCCCGATGTTCACGGTGTCCGCGCTGGTGGCCACGATCGCCGCCACGCCGGCCACCAGCGCGACGCCCAGCACCGAGCACCACCACGGCGAGCGGGTGCTGAAGAGCTTGATCCGCTCCACGGCCAGCAACGTCATGCGGCCATCGTCCGGTGCGCACCGGCGTGCGCGCGTCCGTCGAGAAGCGTCAATCCGCAGTCGATTTCGAACGTAGTCGGACGCGTTCGGGGTCAGATGTCGCCGGGGCGGACGAGGCCGGTCTCGTAGGCCAGCACCACGGCCTGCACCCGATCGCGCAGCTCCAGCTTGGACAGGATCCGCCCGACGTGCGTCTTCACCGTCGCCTCGGACAGGAACAGTTTGCCGGCGATCTCGGTGTTGGACAGCCCGTGCGCGATCAGCACCAGCACCTCGCGCTCCCGCTCGGTCAGCACGTCGAGCACCGACGCGTCGCGCAGCGTCCCGCCACTGGAACCGAGGAACCGGTCCAGCAGGCGCTTGGTGACACTCGGTGAAACGACCGCGTCGCCGCTGGCCACCGCCCGCAGCGCGGACACCAGGTGATCGGGCGGCGTGTCCTTGAGCAGGAAACCGCTGGCGCCGTTGCGCAACGCGGACAACGCGTACTCGTCCAGGTCGAACGTGGTCATCACGAGCACCCGCGCGGTGCCCGCCTCGGTGATCAGTTTGGTCGCCTCGACCCCGTCCAGCACCGGCATCCGCACGTCCATCAGCACGATGTCCGGCCGCAGCCGCTCGGCCAGCGCCACCGCGGCCCGCCCGTCGCCCGCCTCGCCGACGATCTCCATGTCGTCCTGCGCGCCCAACACCATCCGGAACCCGACACGCATCAGTTCCTGGTCGTCGACGAGCACGAGACGGATCATGTGCGTGAACCTACGCGTCCTGGACCGGCAGCACAGCGGTCACCCGCCAGCCGCCCTGCGCCCTCGGCCCGGCGGACAGCGTGCCGCCGAACACGTTGGCCCGCTCGCGCATGCCGATCAGCCCGTTGCCGCCGGGTACCGCGGCCGGCGTGTGCTCGGCGATCCGGCCGGTGCCGTTGTCGGTGATCTCCAGCAGCACCCGCTCGTCGTCGCGGGTCACCTTCACGGTCGCGGACGCGCCCGGGCCGGCGTGCTTGAGCGTGTTGGTCAGCGACTCCTGCACGATCCGGTACACGCCGAGGCTCACGCCGGCCGGCAGGTCGTCCAGCTTGCCGGCCGCCTCCAGCCGCACCGGCAACCCGATCTTGCGCACCTTCTCGGCCAGCTCGGACAACGACTCGGTGCCCGGCTGCGGGGCGCGCTCCTCGCCGCCATCGCCGTCGTCGTTGCGCAGCACGCCGAGCAGCCGCCGCAACTCGGTCAGCGCCTCCCGCCCGGTCGACGCGATCGTCTTCACCGCTCGCTCGGCCACGTCCGGGTTCTTGCGCACGGCGTACGCGGCGCCGTCGGCCTGCACGATGATCACGCTGACCGCGTGCGCGACAACGTCGTGCAGCTCGCGCGCGATCCGGGTGCGCTCCTCCGCGACGGCGATCTTGGCCTGCTGGTCGCGCTCGGTCTCCAGCAGCTTCACCCGCTGCTCGACCTCGTTCTGGTACGCGCGCCGGGCGCCGATGAACTCCCCGAGCGCCCAGCAGAACGCGAAGATCACGACCACGACCACGACGCCGAAGAACCACTCCTTCTCCTCCAGCCGCCAGGCCGCCCACACCCCCGTACCCAGTGCCAGCCAGCCGGCGTAGAGCAGGCCCGCGCGCCGGCCGACGTAGGCGACCAGCGTGTACAGCGAGATGCCGAGCGCGATGTCGGCCAGCCGCATCCGCGCGTCGGTGACGGTCGGGCCGGCGTCGCCGTGCGTGAGCAGCTGCGCGACGCCGGCGATCAGCACCAGGTAGGCGGACAGCACGGGGTACCGCCGCCTGATCACCAGCGGCAGGATCAGCCCGCCGCCGATGACGATGAAGATCCACGTCGTGGTGCCACCCATCGGTGAGGTGAGCGCGAGCATGTCGAACGCGCCGAGGAACAACGCGATCGTCGTGTCCCCGACGACGGGATGCCGGCGCATCCACAGGCTCAGCTTGCGCACCGAATCAGCGTATGTGGCGCGCACCGCGGGCGCGTCCCACCGCGGTCGCAACCTCACTGCGACCTGAGAACGACGTACGCCGTCCGACGGAGGCGAAAGTACGGCGGCTCGGCGACGGCCCGGGCGCTCCGGCCAACCAGGCGCCGGCTGGAGCGTCTACCGGAATGGGAGGGCGTTGTCGCTCTCGGCGGAGCGCACGGCGCCGGTGAATGTGGCGACCGCGCACCAGTACGGCTTCTGGCGCACACTCGCGTCGTAGGATTTCGGCAGCCACAGTGGGGAGGACCAGCGGTGAAACCGGCTCGAATCGTGCCAGTCGCGCTGGTCCTCTTCCTGGCTTCGTGTGCCGCCCAGCCGCAGGCGATCGACGGCCCGGCCGTCCCGATCGCCGCGGCGAGTGGTGGGCCCACCTCGCCGGCTCCGGTCTCCCCGCTGCTGCCGAAGAGCTACTCCACGATGACGATGCAGCTCTCCGACGGCGCGTCGATCACGTTCAAGGTGCCTGCGGACTGGAAGACCGGAGAGGAGTCGGGCGCCAGGTACTGGCGGCAGCCGACCGGGCAGCCACACCTGCGGCTGAACCGGGTGCCGAACGGAGGCAAAGGCGACCCGATGACGCTGATGCGCTCCGAGGAGAGCAGCACCAAGCCGGTCGTCGACGACTACCAGCTGACGAAGATGCAGCTCGTCGCCATCCCGCCCGGCACGGAGAACATCGAAACGGCCCGCTGGGACTACAAGTACTGGGACAAGCATGACAAACAGATTCGGCGCGCCGTCCGGCTCGGGTTCATCGCGGCGGGCGACTGGGTGACGATCCACTTCTCGGCGTTCGACAAGGATTTCGTGGACACCGTGCAGGTTTTCGCCAAAGCCACCGAGATCGTCGCCTCTGGAATCTGACCCTATGATCGGCCGGGGCCAATGGACGGGGGAGCTTCTGTGGACACTGATCTGGACGAACTCGCGCGCCGTGCGGCGGGCGGCGATGAGGCGGCGCTGAACGAGGTGCTGCGCCGTATCGAGCCGGACGTGCTGCGCAAGTGCGCCCGATTCCTGCCGCACCGCCAGGACGCCGAGGAGGCGTGCCAGGACGCGTTGCTGCAGGTCGCGCGCAATATCCACAAGTTCGAGGGGCGCTCCAAGTTCACCACCTGGCTGCACGTCGTCGTGGCCAACTGCGCCCGTCAGACGTACCGGTCACTCAAGCGCCGCGCCGCCGAGCAGGCCTCCGCCGAGCTGCCCAGCATGGCCGACCCGCGCACCACCAGCGTGATCGCCGGCTCGCGGATCGACCTGCTGGACGCGCTGGAGAAGCTGGAGCAGACCAAGCCGGACCTGGTCGCGCCGATCGTGCTGCGGGACGTGTCGCAGATGGGGTACAACGAGATATCCGAGCACCTCGGCGTCCCGCTGGGCACCATCAAGTCCCGCATCCACGACGCGCGCAAGTTCGTCCAGCAGCATCTGGTCGAGCGCCTCGCGTGAAGGCCATCCACCCCGGCGCCGTGACATGGCACGATCAGTACCGATGACCATGGCGACTTCCGGGTCGGCTCCTGGGGCGACCGAGCAGCAGCACTTCGCGGGCCCGCTGTCCGCGGCTGTGGCCAACCTGTGCCAGCGCCTCCAGCCACAGGTGTCCTCGCGCACCGCCGCCGGGTTCGGCGAGGTGCTCCGCCGGCTGTCCGCGCCACTGCAGGTCGCCGTCGCCGGGCGGATCAAGTCCGGCAAGTCCACCCTGGTCAACGCGCTGATCGGGCGCCGGGTCGCGCCGACCGACATCGGCGAGTGCACCCGGCTGGTCACCCGCTTCCAGTACGGCACGGTGGACCGGGTCGAGGTGGTGTTCACCGACGGCAGCAAGCAGGTGCTGCCGTTCGACCCAGGCGGCATGATCCCGGCCGAGCTGAGCGTGGCCTTCGACAAGGTGTCGCACCTGGAGGCGTATCTCACCAACGCCGTGCTGCGCGACCTCACGGTGATCGACACCCCCGGGCTCGGCTCGCTGGACGCCGCCTCGGTGTCGCGCACCGAGCACGTGCTGGCCGGCGCGAAACACCGCAAGCCGGGCGACGAGGACAGCGAAGAGTCCACTGTGGACGATGAGGCGAGCGACAAGCTGGACAGCACCTCGCGCAACGCCGTCGCCGGTGCCGAAGCCGTGCTTTACGTTGTGACACAAGGGGTTCGGGCCGACGACCAGCAGGCGCTGGCCGCGTTCACCGCCGCCACGGCGAGCCGGGAAGCCGGCCCGGTGAACGCGATCGCCGTACTCAACAAGGCCGACACGATCGCGCCGGAGTCCGTCGAGGGCGCCGGCGGCGACGTGTGGAAGGCCGCCACCATGCTCGCCGAGAAGCAGGCGCAGACGCTCAAGCCGCGCGTCGCCGACGTGATCCCGGTGATCGGGCTGCTCGCCGAGTCGGCCGAGTCCGGCGGGTTCACCACCGCCGACGCCGACGCGCTGCGGGCGCTCGCCGAGCTGGACGACGCGATCCTGGACACGATGCTGGTCTCCGCGGACATCTTCACCACGTGGGACTGCGACGTCGCGGCCGGCACCCGGGTGCGGCTGCTGGAGAAGCTGGACCTGTACGGCATCCGGCACGCGGTCGACGCGCTGCGCGAGGAGACCGAGCTGACCGCGGGCGCGCTGCGCCGCAAGCTGCTGGACGCGTCCGGGCTGGCCGGCGTGCGCACCCGGCTGGACGCGGTGTTCCGCGCACGTGCGGACGGGATCAAGGCGGCCGCGGCACTCGCCTCGGTCACCGCGCTGGCGCACGCGTCCGGCGACGCGGCCGAGCGGCAGCGGGTGCACGACGCGATCGAGGTACTGCTGGCGAGGCCAGAGGCGCACGCGCTGCGGCTGTTGGAGGCGCTCACCCTGGTGGCCTCCGGCGCGGTGTCGATGCCGGAGGACCTCACCGAGGAGGTGCTGCGGGTCGGCAGCAGCGGCGACATCGGCGAGCAACTCGGTCTCAAGGGCCGCCCGCACAAGGAGCTGGCCGCCTACGCACTGGAGCGCGCCGGCTGGTGGCGCTCGTTCGCGTCGTTCGGCGCGACTCCGGCGCAGAGCCGGGTGGCGCACGTGGTGCACCGCGCCTACTTCCTCGTGTGGCAGGAACTTCGCGAGCAGGGCGGGGTGAGCTGACCGTGAGCGCCTGGTTCAAGAAGAAGCACGAGCACGAGCCCCAGCCGCACCCGCAGGTGGACATCGCCGGGTCCACCGTCGAGGTGAGCGCGGACGTGATCGCCGCCGCCGAAGCGGGCGGAACCACAGAGGGAACCGCTGGGGAGCCGAAAGAGTCCGAAGCGGACATGAGGCTCCTGCACGCGGATGGCGCACCGGACGGCACGATCGACCGGGCGGTCGCCGACAGACAGCACCTGGTGCAGCTGTGCATGTACGCGCTGGACCGGGCGCGCAGTTCCGGTGTCGCCGAGCGGATCGAGCAGGGGCTGGCCGACGTCGGCATCCGCGCCGTGCGCCCCGAGGGCGACCGGTTCGATCCCGCCGTGCACGAGGCCGGTGGCACCATCGACACCGACGACCGCACGCTCGACGGGCTCGTCGCGGAGACCGAGGTGGTTGGGTTCACCGATCACGGCCGCCTGCTGCGCGCGCCGATCGTCACCGTGTACACCCTCAAGGGAGGCACGTGAGCGAGCTTGCGAGCTCACCATTGAACACAGCACTCCCTGGCACGAAGACGACGAGCGCTAGCGAGGAGGATTCGTGACAGACGCCGCGCCCATTCAGACCGTCTCCTTGCCCACCGCGGTGGCGCAGGCTAGGGACAAGCTGCTCACACTCGTCCGCGAGGCGGATTCCGAGTCGGCCAAGTGGGTCGAGGAGATCAGGGCGCGGCGCAAGGCGAAACCCACGATCGTGGTGGTCGGCGAGACCAATCGCGGCAAGAGTTCCCTGGTCAACGCGGTGCTGGCGAAGCCGGGGCTGTCCCCCGTCGACGCCGATGTGGCCACCGCGACCTACCTGGTGTTCGGGCACGCCGCCGAATGGGAGGCGCGCGCCTGCTACCCCGGCCAGCTCGCACCCGTCCCGGTCGACCTGGCCAAGCTGGTCAACTGGGTGTCCGCGGCGCACCCGCTGCCGGACGGCGAGATCCCGCCGCGCTACGTCGAGGTGGACGGGCCGGTCCCGCTGCTGGAACGGCTGACCGTGGTGGACACGCCGGGCGTCGGCGGGCTGGACTCGATCCACGGCGAGCTGGCACTCGAAGCGGCCGAGCAGGCCACCGCGCTGCTGTTCGTGGTGGACGCGTCCGCGCCGTTCACGGTCGGTGAGCTGAACTTCCTGCAGCAGGTCGGCGACCGCGTGGAGACGGTGATCTTCGCGTTGTCCAAGGTGGACCAGTTCCGCGGCTGGCGGCAGGTGTTGCAGGCCAACCTCGACCTGCTCGCCGAGCACGCGCCCCGGTTCGCCGGCGCCAAGTTCTACCCGGTGTCCGCGCGCATGTTCGAGATGGCCGACAAGGCGCCGAACCAGCAGGCGGCGACCATGCTGCGGGAGCGCTCCGGCGTGATCGAGCTGCAGACCGAGACGCAGGAGCTGTTGCTCGGCCGGGCGAAGATGCTGGCCGAGGCGAACACGCTGCGCGCGCTGTCCACGACGCTGGCCGAGCTGCGGGTGAAGCTGGAGGCCGAGCAGCGGGCGCTGACCACCGGCGAGTCGGAGGCCGAGTCGCTGCGCGGCCGGCGCGACGAGCTGACCGTCCAGCGCCGATCGTCCACCCGAGGCTGGCAGCTCCGGTTGCGCGGCGAGATCCAGCGCACCCGGGTGGAGGCCAGCCACGAGGTCGCGCGGCAGATGCGCGACGTGCAGGCGTGGTTCCGCCAGGCGATGGACGGGGCCAAGAAGGACCAGCTCACCGATCTGCCGGCCGAGGTGGACGCGGCGCTGCAGCTCGCGTCCGGCCGGGTCAGCGCGCAACTTGGTGAGCGGCTGACCAAGCTGACCGAGAACGCGCTCGGCGAGCTGTTCTCGGCCGACGAGCTGTCGGTGATCCGCGCGCAGTTCGCCAGGGCGGACCGGCCGCCGATCATGATCCGCCCGCCGGAGAAGCGCCCGCCGACCGCCGAGGACAAGCTGTTCGTGTTCATGGGCGTGACCGGTGGTGTGGGCATCGGGCGCGCGGCCATGTCGATGATCCCGCTCGGCCTGTCCGCGCTGAACCCGATCACGCTGATCCCCGGCGTCGTCGTCGGGCTCGGCGCCGGCTGGTGGATGTCGCGCACCCGCAAGCACTCGGCGGACAAGCAGCACATGAAGCAGTGGCTGACCGAGGCGATCGCGGACGCCCGTTCGACGCTCGACCAGCTGGTGTCCGAGCAGCTCATCGAGGCCGAGCAGCAGCTCTCGCTGGCGCTGGACGACGCGCTCGGCAAGCGGATCGACGCGATCGAGGACGAGCTGCGCGAGGTGGACAAGGCGCTGCGGCTGGGCGCGGTCGAGCGGTCCAAGCGGCTACAGGTGGTGAACCAGCGACTCTCCGAGGTGACCTCGGGCCGCGAACGGGCCGAGAACCTACTGGAAACGATCCGTACGGTGCGTGATTCCGCCAGGTAAACCACTCAATTGGTGGGTGCGCCCATTGGTTTGGGAACCGGAGCGGCCTACCGTTAGTCATAGGTACAACGAACAGCGGCACCCGCGAGGAACGAGAAGGGGGAGGGACGTGTACGTCGACGACAACGGCGACACCGGTGGCACCGGGACCGAAGGTCAGGGCACCGACCAGCACATGGCGGTCGAGATCAACGGTCAGGAGCACGACCTCGAGCTGAACTACGACCTCGACCACGACGGCAACAGGGACGCGGCGGTCGTGCAGACCGATCGCGGCTACATGGCGTTCGTGGACTCCAACCACGACGGTGCCGCCGACAAGATGGTCCAGCTCGACGAGCAGGGCAAGGTCCTCGGCGAGGCCCGGTACGACGCCGCCACCAAGGAGTGGGTGGCCGTCGACCCCGGCCAGAACGCGGGCCAGGCCGGTGGCGCCGGCGCGCAGGGGCACATCACCGTGGAGACCGGCACCGGGGGCAAGGACGCCGGGGCCGCCACGCACGACGTGACCGGCGACGGCAAGAACGACACCGTGATCGTGCGGGACGAGGCCGGCAACGCGATCGCCTACACCGACCTGAACGGTGACGGCAAGGCCGACCAGGCGCTGGTGACCAAGGCCGACGGCGAGGTCGTGCTGCAGAAGCACACCGGCGGCGGCGTGTGGACCGAGGTCGACAAGGACACCGTGCCCGGCGGCGAGACCACGGGTTACCAACAGGGCGAGAACGGTGTCGTGGACACCGAGGGCTGGGCCGACTCCACCCCGACCGAGGGCGTGGCCAGGATCGACACCGCGACCGGTCAGTGGATCAGCCAGAACTGATCAGACTGGACAACGACGAAGCCGTCGAGGATTTCCTCGGCGGCTTCGGCCGTTTCCACGACGCGGTGCTGCGCCGGGTCATGCTGATCATGCGGGAGCCGGACGAGCGCCGGGCCGTCGTCGAGCTGCTGGCCCAGCGCCCGCCGAACTCCGACGGTCCGTGGTTCCACGTGGAGCTGCGGTTCGACGGCCTGTCCGGGTACCGGTTCGAGGAGACCGACCGGGTGAGCCACCGAGTGCTGTCCGACGGCGTGGACGTGCGGCTCTCCAACGGTGCGGTGCATGTGGACCTCGGGTACCAGTACGTGACGGGTGCTTCCTGCGAGGCGCACTACACGCGGATTCCCGAGCCGGACGAGCTGCCGCACGGCGCCGTCCAGGCGATCAGGAGCACGGTCGCCGCGCTGGTCGCCGGACGGGCGCCCGCCGACGTGAAGCGGGTGATCGACGAGTACCCGGCCACGCTGGTGTACCCCGAGGACGATCCGTACGCCGCGCTGGAGCCGATCGCCGGCGAGCGGGACGGCGTCCGGGTGTTCCACCTGGATTGTCCACTGTGGACCAAGGAGGAGGGCCGGTCGGACCTCGAGGTGCGGCTCACCCTCGTGGAGGTCGGCACCGGCTGTTCCACGTCGAGATCGACGACATCCTGGTCCCGTGATCGTCGAGCGGACGCCCGCGAACCCCGAGATCAGCCTGTCCGGCACGGCCGACGAACTGCGGGCGCTGGCCGCGGTGATCCGTGAAGGCGGCGAGATCGAGCCGGTCCGGGTGACCAGAGGCGCCGGCGACGTGCTGATCGAATCGGCCGGTGACTCGCTGCTGATCACCGGCTCGCCGGACAAGCTCGACGTGCTCGCCGACACGGTCGAGGGGCAGGCCGAGCACCCGCTGACGCCCGACGGACGGCCGGCGCACACGCATGTCGACTACTTCCCGGGCCACTTCTACCTTCATCCGGACTCCGTTCCCGTGGTGATCACCACTCGGATGGCGGAGCCGAAGGGTCTCTGAATCGATCCCCTTATCGTTCCTGTGAGAGAACCGACAGGACAGGAGTCGGTTACCCGCCGGTTACCCAGCTAGCCTCTAAGGCATCCCTTCAACGGCGACCCGCCCACCCGGGCGGGCGCTAGCCATTTGGTCAGGACGCCGTGGTCCGCCCCGGGCGGCGTTCCGACGCGGGCTCGGCATTTCAAGTCAGGAGACGAGGCGACATGACGACACTGTCGGATGCTCAGTCCGCCAGGACGGAAACCCCTGGCCTGGACCAGGCGCCCACCACGCACAGCCAGTTGCTGCGGTGGGTGCGCGAGGTCGCGGAGCTGACCACGCCCGACGAGGTGGTCTGGGTCGACGGCTCGGACGAGGAGTGGAACCGGCTCACCGAGAAGTTGGTCGACGCCGGCACCTTCACCCGTCTCGAGCAGAAGCCGAACTCCTTCTACGCCGCGTCGGACCCCACCGACGTCGCACGCGTCGAGGAGCGGACCTACATCTGCTCGCGCGACGAGGCCGACGCCGGGCCGACCAACAACTGGATGCACCCCGGTGAGATGAAGGCGATCATGACCGAGCTCTACCGGGGCTCGATGCGCGGTCGCACGATGTACGTGATCCCGTTCTGCATGGGCCCGCTGTCGGCGGACAAGCCGATGCTCGGCGTGGAGATCACCGACTCCGAGTACGTCGTGGTCTCCATGAAGATCATGACTCGGATGGGCACCAAGGCACTGGAGCGCTTCGTCGCCGAGGACGGCACCGAGCGCGACTTCGTCCCGGCGCTGCACTCGATCGGCGCGCCGCTGGAGCCCGGCCAGGCCGACGTGCCGTGGCCGTGCAACGACACGAAGTACATCACCCACTTCCCCGAGGAGCGGCTGATCTGGAGCTACGGCTCCGGCTACGGCGGCAACGCGCTGCTCGGCAAGAAGTGCTACTCGCTGCGGATCGCCTCGGTGATCGGCCGCGACGAGGGCTGGCTCGCCGAGCACATGCTGATCCTCAAGCTGATCAGCCCGGAGAACAAGACCTACTACGTGGCCGCCGCGTTCCCGAGCGCCTGCGGCAAGACCAACCTCGCGATGCTGCAGCCGACCATCCCGGGCTGGAAGGTCGAGACGCTCGGCGACGACATCGCGTGGATGCGCTTCGGCGACGACGGCCGGCTGTACGCGGTCAACCCCGAGTTCGGCTTCTTCGGCGTCGCGCCGGGCACCGACTGGCACACCAACCCGAACGCGATGCGCACCATCGCGAAGGGCAACTCGCTGTTCACCAACGTCGCACTGACCGACGACGGTGACATCTGGTGGGAGGGCATGGGCGAGCCGCCCGCGCACCTCACCTCGTGGAAGAAGCAGGACTGGACGCCGGCCGACGGCGAGGCGGGCACGAAGTCCTCGCACCCGAACTCGCGGTACTGCACGCCGATGTCGCAGTGCCCGATCCTGGCGCCGGAGTGGGACGACCCGCAGGGCGTGCCGATCTCGGCGATCTTCTTCGGCGGCCGCCGGGCCACCACGATCCCGCTGGTGACCGAGTCCCGCGACTGGCAGCACGGCACGTTCATGGGTGCCACGCTGTCGTCGGAGACCACCGCGGCGGCGGTCGGCGAGGTCGGCAAGGTGCGGCGTGACCCGATGGCGATGCTGCCGTTCATCGGCTACAACGCCGGCGACTACTTCGCGCACTGGATCGCCACCGGCAAGAAGGCGGACGCCGCCAAGCTGCCGAAGATCTTCTACGTGAACTGGTTCCGTCGCGCGGAGGACAAGCACTTCCTGTGGCCCGGATTCGGCGAGAACTCGCGCGTGCTGAAGTGGGCCATCGAGCGCCTCGAGGGCAAGTCCGCCGCGACCGAGACGCCGATCGGCTGGGTGCCCACGATCGATGATCTGGACACCGAGGGCCTCGACGCGTCCCGTGAGGACCTGGAGGCGTCGCTCAACGTCGACCTGGACGAGTGGCGCGCCGAGATCCCGCTGATCGAGGAGTGGTTCGACAAGATCGGCGACTCGCTGCCCAGCTCGCTGCGCGACGAGCTGGAGGCGCTCAAGCAGCGCCTCGGCTGAGCAAGGACCACGGCGGCGGCTACCCGGATCATCCGAGTGGCCGCCGCCGTTTCACGTCGATTTCCCTCTGTCGTCCCGATACCATCGATCCATGGCCTTTCCCGCCGCTGTCCACCACGGGGCCGCACCCACGCCGCCGGACGCCGATCCGCTGGCGATTCGCGCGTGCTTGACCCCCGACGTGGTCGCCGAGTTCGACCGCGAGTGGGAGATCGTGCTGGAACGTGCCAAGCAGGACAAGGACCTGCGCCCCGTGCACGAGCTGCTGGGCAAGTGGCGACATCTCGCCTATGCGGAGCTGGTCGAGCCGGGAAGTTACTTCCGCACGCTGGCCGTCGCCGCGCACATCCAGGCGACCGGCCAGCCGCGTACGGGGAGTGTGTCCGGTGACGACGTCAGGGCGATGATCGATCGGCGACTGGGCAGGTAGTTGTATCGGATCGTCGTCGACCCGCAGGCGACCGAGCAGATCGCCTGCGGGTGTCCGACGAGGCGCTCACGGGGCTGGCCGAGGTTCTCGACGTACTCGAGCTGAGTCCGTGGAACGGGCCGCCACTGCATGAGAGCAATCCCGATGGCGAGGTACGCCGATGGAGTTTCGGCGACCGCCGTGCGGGTCAGATTGTGTATCTGGTGCTGGAGAGCCACCGAGAAGTGCACGTTCTGCTCGTGCAGTGGCTGGGGTGATTCGTCAGCCGGTCTGTTCGGTCAGCAGCTCGTGCTGTCCGGTGAGGGCCACATCGGGCACCTCGACGCCCTGCTGGTTCTTGATCAGGTCGAGGCGCGCGGTTCCGTGCCAGTGGTACCGGCTCCCGGCTCTCTCTCAGGGGGCCGCCGTGTTTCACGGACTCCCTTGACGTCAGAGCTGTACTGGTTTCAAACCGGTTCTTGTGGCTGTGTAGATGAACGGTCCTTCGTTACTGGAGCATCGCTCAATGGCTCGCCACTGGCACATAACCACCTCCAGTTGGTGCCATGTGTCGACCGCGTCCGGCCCAGAAAGGGCAACCATGCGAGCCGAGTTGGCTCTCACGGCGGCGATCTCCGCACGGTGATCTTGTATATGGCTGTCTCTCGTGATGATGAGCCAACCGTGCCGCGCGACGACTGGTATCCACTCCGCGTCCTTGACGGCAGGCGAGCTGATCGGGCAAGGAGGTCGGGTGCGCTTTCGAACCTTCCCACCCGGGTCTCCTGGGTAGGTGACATCCGCTCGCAGGGCTGCGAGTGTCTTCGCCAACCCCAGAACATCAGCGTCGACGTAGAAGCGAATGGTGGCTTCTCTCGTCACGCTGCCCGTACCGACGCTTCGTAGGCAATAGCCCAACGGACATCGTCGATGGACAGGTCGAACAGATCCGCGACTACTTCGATGTCCTCACCGCTGTCGACCTGCTCCCAGAGCGCCTCTGTGCTGATTCCGCGTACGGCTGGTCGCCCAAATCGCACGTCTGGTGTCATCCGAACCAGCGATCGGTCATCACCGTGTGGTCGCCAGCCGGTGGCCAGATCGCCTTCCCAGGTGACTCTTTCGAAGAAGGATTCGGAGGGTGCCGTGAGAACGAGTTGCTGACGTACCTCGGCAACGAGACAGAATTCAGGCGCGAGCCCAGCCTCGTCCTGCGCCTCAAGAACAAGCTGCTTTTCGAGTACGTAAGGTCTGCGGTCGGCTAGCGGGTAGGGAACCCCGAGCCGGTTCCTTAGCCGGTCAATGAAGGCGCGGAGTTCGGCCATTGGCACCCTGTGTGTGCGCCGGTACTGGCGCAGCAGCCCCGCCTCGATGAACTCGGCCCAAGTGACTGGCGCTCGGTGCCCCTTGGACTCAGACCGGATCACCGGGCTGTAGGTCTTGTTCCGGCGAACGCCACCTTCAAGCCAGTAGTTGAGCGTGCTCTGCGATACACGGAGGAGCCGGGCTGCTTCGGCTTCCGAGTACATCTCGCGTTCAAGGACGCTGACTGACATGGTCACGATTCTTTCACGCGACGGCGAGGAATCGCTTGCGACAAGCGGGCGTTGCCGCGCTCACGTCGCGGACGATCGCACGTCAGCCGGTCTGTTCGGTCAGCAGCTCGTGCTGTCCGGTGAGGGCCACATCGGGCACCTCGACACCGTGCCGGTTCTTGATCAGGTCGAGCAGCGCGTCCGCGCGGTCGGGGCTGGTGGCGATCTCCACCCGCCACTCGGCGTCGGCGTGCGCGGTGCCGTGCCAGTGGTACTTGCTGCGGATCGGGCCCTCGATGTGCGGGCAGCCGAGCTCCGCGGCCAGCACCTCGGCGGCCACGGTGTCGGCGAGCTGCTTGCTGTCCGTGGTGAACGTCGCGACGACGTGATCTGAAGACATACTGTGATGCTAACCACACGTCGCCCTTGATCGCGGCCCCCGCACGGGTGCTATCCGAGCGGAGGCGGCAGCGGCTTGGCGCACGGTTTGGTGGAGCCGCGCCGGGACACGCCGTCGCACGGGGTCAGCGGATCGTCCACATCACTGGGCAGCCGCTCCGGGTAGACGTTGAGCAGCACCTCGCAGTCGCAGTACCCGCCGCCCGCGTTCAGCCGCTTGCGCAGCGCGGTGGCACGCGGCGCCGACGCGTCCCGCCAGTGCTCGGCCCAGCGCAGCGTGTTGTCGCACCCGAACTCGTCGACCATCCGCTCGACGTAGCACGCCAGGCACTCGCGGTCGCGCGGCGCCGTGAGGAGCTCCTGCACCTCGGCGACGTACCGCTCGGCCTCCGCCACGGAGTGCTCTTCCATGGCAAAGTGATACCACCGAACACCGACATCCGCAGTTTTCCTTGCGGCACAACGATTTCTAGGACGCCACGCGCTCGCCGGTCGGGTCGGCGACGACGATCCGGACGTTCGGCGGCGCGTACTTGCGCGCCTTGGCCACCATCTTCGCCAGGTCGAACTTCTGCGGCTGCACGGCGACGTGGATCGGCGCGGGCATCGCCTGGTTCGGCGGCGGCACGATCGCGCCCTCCGGCAGCGAGGCACCCGGCCGCAGCCGCGCGCCCATCAGCACGGGACCGTTCGGCGGAGTGGCCACGACGAACTGCGTCACGTCGGTCCACGGCAGGATCACGTTGCCCACCCGCACGCCGGCCGGGTCGAACTGGAACACCGTGCGCTGGTTCTCGAACCACGCCGCGATGAACGGGATCGCCAAGACGATCACCGTGCCGCCCCGCATCTCCAGCGCCCAGCCGAGCAGCGCGGCCAGCGCCACGACGGCGACGATGGACCCCCACAGCCCGGCCAGTGCCTTGGGCGAGAACGGGTTGGTCACCCGGTAGCGCTCCCACCGTGCACGGCGGCGCGCCGGCTGTGCGGCTGGCATCTGGTTCAGGTGCTGCTGTGTCATCTCGAAGGCCTCTCTCGAACACGTCCCAGTCAATGTACATCCGTGTTCATAGACGGCGCGGCGGCGGCCCCGGTTCCCGAAGGCAACCGGATCACACTTTCGCGCGTGAAACCCCGTGACGGGTAACGCCGTCCTAGGTGTCGGGAGATCCAAGAAGTGACAGGGCGTGAAGGAGTGGGACGAGGGGCGATGATCATGGATACCGATGAGAGGTGGCACTGGGGCCGGTCCGAGCAGGACGGCCGAGTGCACGCGTTCCGCGGCGGCGGCGACACGGTCGAGACCGCCTGTGCGGACGAGGTGTCCAGCAGCGACCTCATCGACACGCACTTCGGCGTCCGCTGTGTGCACTGCCTGATGACCGTCGGCGACCAGATCACCAACCGCGTCTCGGCCTGAGCCCGTGGACGACCTGCCGGCACTGGCGGGTGAGGAGCACTTCTGCCCGCTGTGCCGGGTGAACTACCAGCGGACCACGATCGCGCGCGCGGTGGAGACGATCACCGCGATTCCCGGTGCGGCGCGCGCCGCCGTCGCGGAGATCCCCGAGGCCGCGCGGGCGGTGCGCCCGTCGGCCGGCGAGTGGTCGGTCGTGGAGTACGTGTGCCACCTGCGCGACGTCTACGCCAGCTACACGATCCGGCTGTACCGCGCTCGCACCGAGGACCGCCCGGCCGTCGAGCCGATGCTGAACAACCTGCGTGCCACGCGTTTCCGCTACATCGACTGGAACGTCGAGGCCGCGCTGGACGAGCTGGACGCCACCGCGGCCGGCTTCCGCGAGGAGATCGCCAGGGTGCGCGAGGACGAGTGGGAGCGCACGGTCACCCGACTGCCGCACGAGGTGCGCACCGCTCGCTGGCTGGTGCGCCAGGCCATGCACGAGGGCACCCATCACCTGCACGACATCGAGCGCACCGGTTCGGTGATCAGGGCGGCGTCGGGCTGATTTCGGTACCGTCGATTCGGTGATCGAAGTTGCCGGTCTCGGCGTGCGGATCGACGACTCCTGGCTGTTCCGCGACATCGACCTCACCGTCCACTCCGGACAGTGCGTGGCGCTGGTCGGCCCGAACGGCACCGGAAAGTCCACCGTGCTGCGCTGCGTCTACGGCGCACAGACCCCGACCGCCGGCACGCTGACCGTCTGCGGCCAGCGGCCGGACGAGCGCGATGTCGACTTCAGACGGTCGGTGTCCGTACTGCTGGACGACTCCGACTTCTTCGCCGAACTCACCGCGCGGCAACACATCGAGCTGCTGCTGCACTCCTTCTCCGACGAAGATCAGTCCACTGTGGACAAGCTGCTGGAGTACGCCGGCCTGTCGCACCGCGCGGACGTGCCGGCCGGTGGGTTGTCCGCCGGGCAGCGCCGACGGCTGCTCCTGCTCGGCGCGGCGTCCCGCTCGCACCAGGTGCTGCTGCTCGACGAGCCGGAGCGCGCGCTGGACGTGGACGGCAAGGCGTGGCTGCCGCAGCTGATCGGCTGGTGCACCGACGCCGGCGTGGCCGTGCTGATGGCCACGCACCACCCCGCGCTGCTCGATGTCGCCGACCACGTGGTGAGCCTCGGGTGAGAAAACGGGCACTCGCGGTGGGCGACCGGGCCTGGTACCTGATCTTCCTCGGCGCGTTCGCGATCACCACGCTGGTCAACACCGGCGGCGTGCGCACGGCACTGGTCGGTACCGCGCCGCCGGACCCGGCGGGCGCGCTCGCCGCACTGGCGGTGTTCACGCTGATCGCCGTGAAGTCGTTGTGGCGCAAGGGTTTCCTCTGGCGCTCGGCGGCCGATCTGACCTGGGCGGACTTCCTGCCCGGCACCCGGGAGCGCGTGTTGTACGCGCGGCTGGTGTGGGCCGGGGTGTGGCGGCTGGGGCTGCTCGCCTACGCCGGCGCGGTGCTGGCGCGCACGCACGAGGTGCCGCCGGCGCACCTCGCCGTGGTCGTCTCGGTCGGTGGTGCCGCCCTGCTGGTCGCGCTCGATCGCGGCAGGCGCGCGGTGCCGACGGCCGGCCGTGCGGCGCTGGTGCACGCGTGGGGTGAACGGGTGGTGCGCTCGGTCGCGCTGTCGTTCCTCGATCCGATGATGATGTTGCCGCCGGCCGGACGGGTGAGCCTCGGCGGGCGCGTGACGGCGCTGCGGCTGGCCGTGATCGGCGTGCTGAGCCGGGCGCGGTACCTGGTGGACGCGCTCGTGCTGGCCGTCGTCGTGGTGATCGTCCACAGGGTTTTCCCCGCGCTGTCCCCAACCTGGCCGGTGGCGATCGCCGGCTATCTCGCGCTCGTGCCGTTCGGCGGCGGGCTGGCCGACCTGTGGCGAAATCCCGGCAGGCGGCGGTGGCTGTCCGGGTCGGACACCGCGATCCGCGTCACGCACGGAGCGCTGATCGCGCTGGTCGGCGCGGTGTGGACGGCGCTGGTGCTGGCCGGCTGCGCGATCTTCGGGCAGGGCCTCGCGATGCCGCACACGCTGCTGGTCATGCTGGTCGTGAGCGCAGCTGTGGTGCGCACGGTGGCGCGCCCGATGCCGAGCTACGACGACCTGATGATCGTGGACGTGGGATTCGGGCTGGTTCCGATGCGGCTGGTCGTGCAGACCGTGCGCGGACCCGACGTGGCACTGCTCGGTGTGCTGATCCTGTCCGGTGCCGGCCTGCTCGAAAGCTGTGTGGTCGCGGCGCTCGTGGTCGCGGTGTGCGTACTCCGCTGAGTTGTCCACAGCCTGTGGACAAAGTTGTGCACAACCTGTGGACCGTTCGGTCTCCATCAAATTGAGTTGTCCACAGGGAAGCGGAACGCGGACACTGTGCGATACGTCTTAGTAGTGACGGGGCTCACAATGAGCCGCCGAGGCGAGCCGAATGGGGAGGTGTGTCATGGTCGCGGGGCTGGCGATGTTGATATTGGCCGTGGCCGCCGTGGTGTGCGTGCTTCTGACAGACGCGATCACCGGCAGCAGGGACACGCGCGGAGACGTGCATAGGGACGACGGGCCGAGAATCCCACTGCCGCGCGCTTAGCGAAGCGTTAGCGCCACGGTGCACGGTGTGGCCGTGAGAACACGGCTGCTCGCACCACTCGGCGTACTCGCCGCCGTGGCCGGGATCGTGCTGATCCCGTCCGGCGGCGCCACCGGCGCACCCAACGCGGTGCCGCCCGGCTGGCCACCCACGGTCAGCACGGCGAACCCGAACTGGATGCCCGCCGCCGCGGGCAACCCGCGACGCGCGATGCCGTCGCTGCACATCACCACCTGGAACGAGAACGGCGCCACCAAGCGCCGCCAGTTGCTCAGCCACTCCGACCATCGCGACGGCAGCGCCGACGATCCGGGCACGCCGACGCTGGACCACAAGTCGATGCGCCTGCTCTGGCGCGACGGCGACGGGGAGGCCTGGCACGTCGCGCGGCGCAAGGTCAACGGGCAGATCGACTGGTCGACGGCGCTGCACGACACCGAGCCGGGCGCCTCGTCCTCGTTCGCCAACGTGCACGAGACCGCGGACGGCACGCTGATCGCGATCAGCAGCCACCTGCGCAAGAAGCCGGACGGCCGTTGGGTGGCGATCCGCTGGGAGTCCACCGACCACGGCATCTCCTGGACGCTGTCGGAGTCGGCGATGACGTTCGGCAAGGGCGTGACACCCGGGATCGTGTACCAGGGGCTCTCGCTCGCGCCGGACGGGCGCACGCTGCTCGCGCCGATGTACTACCGCAACGAGGGCACGTACATGCGGTGGGCGCAGTCGGTGATCGCGTCCACCGACCTCGGGCGCACCTGGGCGGTGCGCGGCGTGGCGGCGCCGGCGAGCCCGTGGTGTCCCGGGCTGGACAAGGTCGCCGGCGCGGTCGTGCGCGACTGGAACGGGTTCACCGAGGCGACCGTGGCGGCCACGAAGGACGGCCGGCTGGTCAACGTCTCCCGCTGCGACCAGTTCTTCCTCAGCGCGCACACCTCGCCGCGCGAGCACGTGCGCTCCTACCTGTACCGGTCCCACTCCGCCGACGGCGGCGCGACCTGGAGCAAGCCGGTGCCGCTGGACGTGCCGAACACCGCGCCGGGCACCGCCGGCCTGCCCAGCTACGGGGTGTCGCCGAAGCTGGTGCGGCTCGGCGGCGACTCGCTGATGCTGGCGTTCGGGCGGCCGGGCAACACGCTGGCGTTCAACCACTCCGGCAACGGCGACGAATGGTGGACGCTGGAGGGTTGGCCGAAGAGCAAGCGGTGGGACAACGCGCCGATCGTGCCGGCCGGCGACGACGGCATCGCGCCCGAGGGCCGGCTCTGGTCGCACCACGGGTCCAGCGGGTACCTGGGCGTCGGGAAGCTCTCGCCGTTCCAGTTCATGGTCGTCGGCGACAACTGCCAGGCGGACTGGGGCTGTACGCAGTACCCGCCGCCCCCCGGATCGCGGTTCCCGCACGGCACCGGGTACCTGCTGTGGAACCTGCTGGTCAGCTACGTGCCCAGGTGAGCGGCGAGCCCGTCCAGGATGCGGTCGATGCCGAACTCCAGCGCCTCGTCCGACGAGCCGGAACCGCTGCCGCCGAGTGCGGCCACGACCTCTGGATAGCGATCACCGTGCTCGCTGAGCACGGACGCGATCGCCGCGCGCAGGTCGTGTTCCGGCCGGGGCGCGCCCGCGGTCTGCTGGATGAGGCCGCGCACGTGGCTGGTGAGCAGGACGATCGTGTCGAGCCGCTCGCCGTACGGCAGGCCGGTGTCGACCAGCGCGCCGAGCCCGCTCTCCAGCCAGCCCATCTCGTTCGGGCCCAGCACCCGGGGGCCGATCGCGGCCTCCAGCCACCACGGGTGGCGGTTGCCGGCCGTCCACAGGTGTAGCGCCCAGGCGCGCAGCTTCGGGCGCCAGCCGTCGCCCGCGTCGGCGAGGTCGGGCGGCGGGCCGAGCGCGGTGTCCAGCATCAGCGCGACCAGCTCCGCCTTGCCGGGGACGTACCGGTACAGCGACATCTTCGTGTAGCCGAGCTCGTCGGCGATGCGCTGCATGGACAGCGTGGCGAGCCCTTCGGCGTCGGCGCACGCGATGGCCACGGTCACGATCGCCTCGACGCTCATGCTCGGCTTCGGGCCTGGTCGCGGCCGGTCGCGGGTACCCCAGAGCAGGGCGACCTCGGGTGGCGGATCCACGGTCATCGGGCGCCTCCTTGCCAGTTATCTGTTTCTACCATAAACTGATCTGCGTCCACTAGAAACAGATAGCTTGGAGGGGTCATGACCAGCAGAACCGCGCTGATCTCCGGCGCCAGCATCGCCGGCCCGGCGCTGGCCTATTGGCTGAGTCGCCATGGCTGGCGGGTGACCGTGGTCGAACGCGCTCCCGCGTTGCGGCCCGGCGGCCAGGCGGTCGATTTCAAGGGCGAGACGCATCGCACGGTGCTCGAACGGATGGGAATCCTGGACGAGGTGATCCGCCGGCAGACCGGAAAGACCGACATGCTGATCGTCGACGAGCACGACCGGACGCTCGCCACCATTCCCGGTGAGCTCACCGGCGGCGATGTCGAAATATTGCGCGGCGATCTCGCTGAGGTTCTGTACGAGCACACCGCCGATTCCGTCGAATACGTCTTCGGTGACCGGATCGCCGCACTCGCCGACACCGGTGACAGCGTCGATGTGACATTCGAACACGGTGCGCCGCGCCGGTTCGACATCGTGATCGGCGCGGACGGCATCCATTCCGCGGTGCGCCGGCTCGCGTTCGGCGAGGAGTCGGAGTTCGTGCGGTTTCTCGGCCACTACTACGCCGTTATCGGTGGCAACGACCGCGTGGTGCGCTCCGACCGGGCCACCGGGTACATGTACAACGAACCCGGTCGTATGGCCAGCATCGACGGGCCGAAGGCTGCCTCGATGTTCGTGTTCGCCTCCGACGAGCGCGGACTCGATCGCGCCGACGTCGAGACCCAGAAGAAGGCGCTCGCCGAGGCGTTCTCCGGTGTGGGCTGGCGGGTACCCGAATACCTCGACAGTATTTCCAGCGCGCCGGATTTCTATCTCGACTCGATGGGCCGCGTGGAGATGGACCACTATACGAAAGGCCGGGTAGCGCTGATCGGCGACGCCGCGTACGGGAACACGCTCGGCGGATTCGGCAGCGGTCTGGCGATCGTGGGTGCCTATGTTCTCGCCGGCGAGCTGGCCGAATCGGACGGCGATGTCGGGAAGGCGTTCGCGCGATACGAGGAGCAGATGATCCCGTACGCCAAGATCGCGCGAAAGGCCAACGCGGGCCCGTATCTCGCGCCGCCGAGCCAGCGTCGGATTCGGATGCGGAACTGGATGTTCCGGCACTCGCTGCCGCTGCGGCTGATCATGCGCATCACCGACAAGTTCGCCACCGACATCGAGCTGCGCGAGTACGCGGTGCGAAATCCAGTCGAGTCATAGCCCGGCGCGCGCTACCGTCGAGACATGGTGTTACGGCGATTTCGCTGCCCCTGGCCCCTTTCGGGCGCCCGGGGGCTCGGCCACGCGCCTTGATCCCTTCGGAGTGAGCCGGCGGGCCAGGGGTTGTCTCCCCCGTCCGTACGCCACTTCCGGAGGACCACCATGCTCACCCGCGATCTGACCGACCCGGCACAGGGACAGCACGCGATCCAGCTACTCGTGCACGATGCCGTGAACGCGTTGGCACACAAGGAAAATCTCGCCGTGCGCTGGTGTCGCGGCGATCACGTCGTCACGGTCGAGGACAACTACGACCGGCTCGGCTACGACCCGGCCGACGTCACCCGAGACGCGCGCTACACCCGGTACGTCGACGCGCGCCGAATGCTGCGCAGCCACTCCACCGCGCTGGTGCCGGCCGCCTTGCGGGCACTCGCCGCCGACCCCGTCGACGACGTGCTGCTGGTGTGTCCCGGCGTGGTGTACCGCCGCGACCAGCCCGCCTCCCCGGAATTCCCCAGTAATGGGTGCCTTTAGTGGACTACTGCGGTCGCGTCGTTCCCGTGGCTGGCTTGCATCCCGTTCCCCTAAGGTGCGGCTGCGGAGCACGCAAGCTCCGACTGTCCGCTATCAAATGTCCACTGTGGACAGTGTGCTGGACCTCCAGGCGTACCGCCCGGTGTCGGCCATGTCGGCGTCCACATCGCGAGTTCCGCGTTCAGACACGGTGAGTCCCGCGCTCGAGCAGCCGGATGGGCCTGCCTGAGCGCGGGACTCGCCGGTGCACAGCGCGGGACTCGCGCGTTCGGGTGATGGCGGGTTAGACTTGGTCGAGGGCCTGCTCGAGGTCGGCGACCAGATCGTCGGCGTGCTCGATGCCGACCGAGATCCGGATCATTCCGGGTGAGACGCCCGCGTTTTCCAGTTCCACGCCGGACAACTGGCGGTGCGAGGTGGACGCCGGGTGCAGCACCAGCGTCTCGGTGCCGCCCAGCGACGGCGCGAACTTGGCCAGCCGCAACGCGGTCGCGAACTTCTCCCCGGCCGCGCGCCCGCCGTTCAGCTCGAACGCGAAGGTGGCGCCGAACCCGCCGGTGAGTACCCGCTTGGCGATCTCGTGGCTCGGGTTGCCCGGCAGGCCGGGCCAGAACACCGACGCCACGGACGGGTGCGTGGCGAGCCGGTTCGCGATCACCTCGGCGTTGGCGCAGTGCTGCCGCATGCGCAGGCTCAGCGTGGCCAGGCCGCGGATGGCCAGCCACGCGGCGAACGGGTCGGGTGTCACGCCCAGCTCGGCCGCCTCGCTCCACAGTGGACGGTGCAGCTCGGCGTCCGCCACGACCGCGACCCCGCCGAGGATGTCGGAGTGCCCGCCGATGTACTTGGTGATCGAGTGCACCACGACGTCGGCGCCCTGCTCGATCGGCCGGCACAGGATCGGCGTGGCGAACGTGTTGTCCACGACCGTGCGCACCCCGGCCTCGCGAGCCACCGCCGCCAGCGCCGGCAGGTCGGAGACGTGCGCGGCGGGATTGCCGATCGTCTCCAGGTAGAGCACCTTCGTGTTGTCCCGCAAGGATTTCCGCACCTCGTCGGGGTCGTGGCCGGACACGTAGTCGACCTCGATCTCGCCGCGCTGGGCCATCGCCCGCAGCGCGGTGTACGTGCTGCCGTAGAGCTGCCGCTGCGCGATCACGTGGTCGCCCGGCCGCAGCAGTCCGCGCAGTGTCGCGTTGATCGCGCCCATGCCGGACGCGGTGGCGATCGCGGCCGTGCCGCCTTCGAGATCGGTGAGCGCGTTCTCCAGCGCGCGCACGGTCGGGTTGGACATGCGGGTGTACACGAACGCGCCGTCCGGGCGGGCGAGCCCGTCGGCGAACACCTCGGCGTCGTCGAACGCGAATCCGGAGGTCTGGTAGATCGGGACGGACAGCGGGGCGGCGCCGTCCAGCTTCGGGGCCTCGACGTGGACGGCTCGGGTCTCAGGGTGCATGCCTCCATACAAGCATCCGGCGACGACAGATAACCGTGTTATCGTAACGATGTTATCAAACGAAGGAGTGCGCCATGCGCGAAGCCAACCCGGTGGTCCCCGGGCGGATGACCGCACATCTGGACGGCGAGTTCGTCGTCTTTCTGATCGGCATGCGGATCAACAAGCCGTGGAAGGTGCACAAGTGGTTCCCGGTGCTCCGGGCGATGCCGCGTTCGCTGCGCGCGTTGGACTGCGAGGATCTCGGCCTACTCGGCTACCGGCTGTCCATGACCGCCACCGGTCCACTGCTCGTGCAGTACTGGCGCAGCGTGGACGAGCTGGTGCACTTCGCCCGCAATCACCTGTATCCGCACCTGGAGTCGTGGCGGATGTTCAACCGCAAGGTCGGATTCACCGGCGACGTCGGCTTCTGGCACGAGACCTACGTGGTGCGCGAGGGCGACTACGAGGCGGTGTACGGCAACATGCCGCGGGTCGGTCTGGCCATGGCGGGCGAGCACGTGCCGATCGCGCGCAAGGGCGACACCGCGAGCGAACGGCTCAGCTCCTAGTCCGCCGGAGTTCCAGGTGTGCCTCGGCCAGTGCCGCCTCCAACTCCCGGACGCGCTCCTCGGCGGGCGGCCGCAGTAGCGGCAGCACGATGTCGTCCACGACCGTGGTCAGGTACTCCTCGTCCACCGGACCGGTGTGCGTGAGGAACCGGAACAGCACCAGCTCCGGGCCGAGGTAGGCGATCGGCGAGTCGATCACCTCGGCGCGGGTGGCGCCGGCGCGCAGGCGCTCGCGCATCGGCCCGAGGCGGGAGCCGAAGAACTGGCCGGCGAAGGCCGCGGCCAGTTTCTCGTCCTGGATCACCGCGGCCATGACCGCCCGCATCAGCGGCCCGGCGGGACCGGTGAGGAACTCGGCCATCGCGCGGAGCGCACCGAGCAGGTCCGTGCGCAGGTCGCCGGTCCACTCCGCCGCGCCGACCGGCATCGCCCGGTCCAGCGCGTCCAGGAGCAGCGCCTCCTTGGACGGCCAGCGCCGGTACAGCGAGGCCTTGCCGGTGCCCGCCCGCGCCGCGATGGCCTCCACGGTCAGCCCGGCGAGGCCCGTCTCGGCGACCTCCTCGATCGCGGCCTGGTGAATGGCCGCGATCAGGTTCTCTCCGCGCCGTCTCGGTCCGGCATCCGGCGCCACCGTCACCTCCGCGGTTCAGGGTCGAGTCAGGGTGATCCCTAGTGTACGTGCCGTATCCAGTCTGCAAGTTTAAGAGACGCAACGGCTCTTAAATGGAGGATCGGATGACACAGACGGATGGTGCCACGCGTGCCCGGCGGATGCGGCCGGGCACGCGCAAGGCAGTGCTCGCCGCACACATCGTCGGCTCGGTCGGCTGGATCGGAGTGTCTGCGTCGATGGTGGTGTTGTCGCTGGTCGGACTGGCGACCGAGCACCCCGGCATCCGGGCGGGCACCTACCACGGGCTGGCCGTGCTGGACGAGACGGTCATGGGGATCGCCGCGCTGTTGTCCCTGGTCACCGGGGTGTGGCTGGCGCTGGGGACGCCGTTCGGGTTGATCCGGCACTGGTGGGTGGTCGTCAAGCAGATCCTGTTCACCCTGGTCATGATCGGCGCGTTCGGGTTCACCCACGGCTGGGTGCTCGGCGGCCTCGACGAGGCACTGCGCACCGGCCAGCCGACCGGCGACGGCCGCGCCCTGGCGTTCGGCGCGCCGGTGATGCTGATCCTGCTGATCGCGACCGCCGTGGTGTCGGTCTACAAGCCGGGAGGACGCACACCGCGCGGGCGCCGGCAGGTGTCCCGGTCCTCGGGCACCCGCGAGGTCACCGTCACCGAGGTGCGGCCACTCGCCGAGGACGTCGTCGGGCTCACCCTGGCCGATCGGAAGGGTGGTGAACTGCCGGCCTGGGAGCCCGGCGCGCACGTGGACCTGGTGCTGCCGTCCGGCCTGGTGCGGCAGTACTCGCTGTGCGGTGACCCGGCGGACCGGACGAGCTACCAGGTGGCCGTGCTGCTGGAGCGCGACGGCCGCGGCGGCTCCCGGGAGATCCACCGGTTGCGGCCAGGACAGCGGATCGGCGTCCGCGGGCCGAGGAACAACTTCCCGCTGGTCGACGCGCCGGCGTACCTGTTCGTCGCGGGCGGTATCGGCGTGACGCCGCTGCTGCCGATGATCCGGGAGGTGGCCGCCCGAGGGCTTCCGTGGCGGCTGGCCTACCTCGGCCGTTCGCCGCGCACCATGGCCTTCGCCGCCGACCTGCGCGCGTCGGCCGGCGTCAGGCTGTACCCGAAGGACGCGGGCCGCCGGGCCGACCTGGCCGAACTCGTGCGCACCGCGCCACCGGCGACGCACGTGTACGCCTGCGGCCCGCACCGGCTGATGGACGCGCTGGAGCGGATGGTGCCGGCCGAGCGCCTGCACGTCGAGCACTTCGCCGCGGCCGCCGACACCGCACCGAAGCGCCCGTTCACCGCGGAACTCGCCCGCACCGGGGCCACCGTCGCCGTCCCGGCCGGGCGGACCCTGTTGGACGCCGTGCGCGAATACGCCCCTGGCCTGGAGGCGTCCTGCGAGAACGGCGTGTGCGGCACCTGCCGGATCACCGTGTTGCGCGGGACGCCGGAGCACCGCGACAGCGTGCTGCAGCCGGCCGAGCGCGGGCGGACCGACGTCGTCTACGCGTGCGTCTCGCGGTCGAAGTCGCAGCGTTTGGTGCTCGATGTCTAGTGACGTGATCGCCTTCGGCGTTTATGGTCATGCGTCACACACGACCCATGCGAGGCAACGATGTCCGCTCGTCCGGCAAGACCGGGGCTGCGCTGGTCCAACTGGAACCTGCTGCTCGCCATCCCGCTGTTGTTCCTGCTGACGCCGGTCTTCAACCGGGAGACCCCCGCGCTGTTCGGCATGCCGTTCTTCTACTGGTTCCAGTTCGTCGGAATCGTCGTCGGCGTGCTGTGCACCTCGATCGTCTACTTCAAGACGCGTGACACACCGGTGGTGCGAGACGCGCCAGACCGGCTTGGCGTGGATGACCTGGACGAGGGGAGCGCCAAGTGAACGGCGGCATCCAGTGGGTCGAGCTGGTCATCTTCGCGCTGCTGTTCGGCCTGGTGACCGTGATGGGGTTCGTGGCGTCGCGGTGGAAGGCCGGCAACACGCTGGACCACCTCGACGAGTGGGGCCTCGGCGGGCGCAAGTTCGGTTCGTGGATCACCTGGTTCCTGATCGGCGGTGACCTCTACACGGCGTACACGTTCGTGGCCGTGCCGGCGCTGATGTTCTCCGCCGGTGCCACCGGGTTCTTCGCGCTGCCGTACACGGTGCTCGCCTACCCGATCGTGTTCATGCCGCTGCTGCGGCTGTGGTCGGTGTCCCGGGTGCACGGCTACGTCACGCCGGCCGACTTCGTGCGCGGGCGGTACGGCTCGCGGCCGCTGGCGACGATCGTCGCGCTGACCGGGATCCTGGCCACGATGCCGTACATCGCGCTGCAGCTGATCGGCCTGGAGTCGGTGCTGCGCACGATGGGCTTCAACGGCTCCGGGGTCGTCGGCCACCTGCCGCTGCTGATCGCGTTCGTGATCCTCGCGGTGTACACGTACCAGTCCGGCCTGCGCGCGCCGGCGCTGATCGCGTTCGTCAAGGACATCCTCATCTACGTCGTGATCGTGGTCGCGGTGATCTACCTGCCGATCAAGCTCGGCGGCTGGGACACGATCTTCGCCGCGGCCGACGCGAAGTTCGACAAGAGCCCGTCCAAGACCGACGGCATGCTGCTGGGGCCGAACAACCAGTTGCAGTACGCCACGCTCGCGCTCGGCTCGGCGCTGGCGCTGTTCCTGTACCCGCACTCGGTGACCGGCGTGCTCGCCTCGCGCGGCCGGAACGTGATCAAGCGGAACATGTCCGCGCTGCCGGCGTACTCGTTCCTGCTGGGTTTGTTGGCACTACTGGGTTTCGTGGCGATCGCGGCCGGCACCACGGCGATCGTGAACCAGGCGACCGGCAACGCCGATCTGAACACGATCATCCCGAAGATGTTCGCCGACCAGTTCCCGTCCTGGTTCACCGGAATCGCGTTCGCCGCGATCGGCATCGGCGCGCTGGTACCCGCCGCGATCATGTCGATCGCCGCGGCGAACCTGTGGACGCGCAACGTGTACAAGGAGTTCATCCGCAAGGACGCGAGCTCGGCGCAGGAGGCCAAGCAGGCCAAGCTGGCCTCGCTGGTGGTCAAGTTCGGCGCGGTGGCGTTCATCCTGTTCATCGACCCGCAGTTCTCGATCGACCTGCAGCTGATCGGCGGCGTGATGATCCTGCAGACACTGCCGGCGGTCGCGATCGCCTTGTACACCAGGTGGTTCCACGTGCGCGGGCTGATCGCAGGCTGGACGGTCGGCATGGTGTGGGGAATGCTGCTGCTCTACGAGATCCCGAACCCGGCGACCGGCAAGCTGCACTTCGGCGGTTCGGCGCTCGCGCTGGAGAAGCTGAGCCTGTTCGGCTGGCACCCGTTCGCTGGCTCGCAGACGCAGATCTACGTCGGCATCGTCGCGTTGCTGTCCAACCTGATCGTGGCCGCGATCGTCACGGTGATCGCGAACCGGCTGCGCTGGCCGAACGGGCTGGACAAGACGAACTCGGAGGACTATCACGCCGACGAGGGCGATCCGAAGCTCAAGGCCGTCGCGGCGCACTGATCCGGTGCTGATCGCGGTCATCGAGGTCGCGGGCGACCCGCCGCTGGTGCGCTTCACGTGTGCGGCGGGCACCGCGACCGTGCGCTGGGACGGCGATCCGCCGCGCGCCGGCGAGCGGCACCACGTCGAGCTGGAGCTGGACGACTCGCGCGTGTCGATCATTCCCACCGAGGCGCGCCGTCCGTCCATTGTGGACACACCGGACGGCGTGCGGATCACCGGAACGGCGGAGGCGGTCGTCGCCGGTGTGCTCTCCGTACGGCTGGCACCCGACTGCGTCATCGACGTCGAACTCGGCACGCGCCGAGAACCCGTTGTGGGACAAGGCATCGAGTTACGCGCACCGCACCCGGTCGCCTACCCCTACCTGGTCTGATCAGCCCGTGAACGGGTTGATCACAGCGACCCCCGTGTGCTCGAAGTCCTTGGTGTTGCGGGTGATCACGGTCCAGCCGTGCACCTTCGCGGTGGCCGCGATCAGTTGGTCGACAGCCGAGCCGCGTGTCGCCAGATCTTGGTCGGCCCACGCCCGAGCGACGTCGACGGTGACCGGGGCGATGCGGTCGGCATAGGTTTCGACCACGTTGTCGAGCCATTCCGCGAACACGTCGGCCTGGCGTCCGTCTCCTCTCGTGCGCACCTTGGTGATGCCTCTGCCGACCTCGCCGATCGTGAGCGCGGACAGGTGAACGGCGGTCAGCGGCGTACCGGACATCCACTCGCGGACGCCGGGGTCGGCGTTCCGCTTGCGGGTTTCGGACAGGACGTTGGTGTCGAGCAGGTAAGTCACTCGGCGATCCCGAGGTCGACTTCACGCCCGAAGTCCTTCTTACGGGCAGCCTCGATCTCGTCCATCACTTCGATCATGTCGTCATCGAAGTATGGCGGGCCGGCCAGCGCGGACCAGGCACTTTGTGAGCCGCCGGTGAGCCGGCGGTACTCCTGGATGTCGATCACGACGGCGACTTCGTCGCCATGGCGCGTGATCGTCTGCGGTCCGTCATCCTCGACCGCACGGAGGACCTCGCTGAACCGCTGCTTGGCTTCCTGGACCTGCCAGTGTGTCGGGTGCGCCATGGTCCACCTCCAACTGGTCTGTCTAGACAGGACAGAATTTTATCACGCCGTGCAGAGGTCGAGCTGGCGGTGGAGGAAGCGGCGTTCCGGCTCGGAGCACCGGCGGGACAGTGCCTCCCGGTAGTGGTGGGCGGCGCTCTCCCGGTCGCCCGATCGCAGGTACAGCGCGCCGAGTGCGGCCGGCAGCAGGTGGTACTCGGCCAGCGCCGGCTCGTCGCGCAACTCCTCCAGCCAGGTCAGCGCCTCGTCCAGCCGGTCGGTCATGGCGGTCGCGATCGCCCGGTTGAGTGCCGCGACCGGTGACGGGCGGATCGCCAGCAGTTCGTCGTACAGCGACACGATCCGCGACCAGTCCGTGTGGGTCGCGTCCGAGGCGGCGGCGTGACATGCCGCGATCGCCGCCTCCACGTGATACACCGACCGCGCGTCGCCGGTGCACGAGTCGGCGAACGTGCGCACCCCTTCGGCGATCATGGCGTGATCCCAGGATCGCCGGTCCTGGTCGGACAGCAGGAGCAGGTCGCCGGCGTCGTCGGTGCGCGCGTGCAGCCGGCTCGCGTGCAGCAGCATCAGCGCCAGCAACGCGCGCACCTTCGGCAGGTCCGTCCGGGGGTCGGCGACCAGCAGCCGGCACAGCCTGATCGACTCGGCGCACAATTCCCTGCGCACCGCCGTGTCACCGTCGCTCGCCTCGTACCCAGCGTTGAACATCAGGTACAGCACGGAAAGCAGACTGTCCACTCTGGACTCGAGCCGCTCGGGCGGCGGCACCTCGAACGGCGCGGCGTTGGCGCGCATCCATTGTTTGGCGCGCACGATCCGCTGTGCCACGGTCGCCGGTTTGCTCAGCAGTGCGGTGGCGATCTCGTCCACGCTCAGGCCGCCGACCACCTTCAGCGTGAGTGCCACCCGGGACGCCGCGGGCAACCCCGGGTGGCAGCACAGGAACATCAGCGCCAGCTCGTCGTCACCGCGAAAGCCGTCCGCCGGCGCGCCGTCGACGAGCAGCGGCAGCTTGTCCCGCAGCACGTCGTCGCGCCGCACCAGGTCCACCGCGCGATTGCGAGCGACCCGATACAACCAGCCGCGCGGATTGTCCGGCAGGCCTTCGTGCGGCCAGACCCGCAGTGCCTGCAGCATCGCGTCCTGCAGGCATTCCTCCGCGATATCGATGCGCGATGGCCCGAGGTTCCGGCACAGCGCGGCCGTGATCGGACCCGCGCTGTGCCGGAACAGGTGCTCGACGAGCCCCCTGGCGTGATCAGGCCTCACAGCCGCGTTCGCCGACCTTGCGCACCTCGATCGAGCCGAAGTCGAGGTGCGGGTGGGTCGAGAACAGTTGCTCGGCCTCGTCCAGGTCGGCCGCCTCGATGGTGATGTACCCGCCGAGGATCTCGGTGGCCTCGACGAACGGCCCCGCGGTCACCGACAGGCCGTTCGCGTCGCGCCGCAGCACGCGGCTCTTGCTGGTGGACAGCCCGCCGCCGGTCGGCGGGTTGCCCTCGGCGGCGAGCTTCTCGCTCCACGCCATGTAGCGCTCCAGCGTGTGCTGCAGCTCCTCCGGGCTCAGATCCGACTGCGCCTCGCCGGTGCCGCGCAGGAATCCGACGTAGTTCGGCATGTCTCCTCCTCAGGTCGTGTCAACGACGAAGAGACGAACGATCGCGTCGGGAATCGACACTACGCGGTCACACCGTGGTCAACGCCTCGGTGGGAGCCATGCGTGCCGCACGAACCGCCGGGTACAGGCCCGCGATCGCCCCGATCAGCAACGTGGCGCCCACCCCGCCGGCGGTGGCCCACACCGGAACGGTCGCCGGCCACCCCCGGATCACGGCGTACACCGCGGTCACGCCGACCCCGAGCAGCACGCCCACGATCCCGCCGAGCGCGGACAGCAGCAGCGACTCGGCGAGGAACTGCAGCCGGATCTGCCCCCTGGTCGCGCCGAAGGATCGCCGAAGGCCGATCTCCGCCCGCCGCTCCAACACGGAGATGATCATCGTGTTGGCCACGCCGACGCCGCCGACGAGCAGGGCCACCGCGCCGAGGCCGAGCAGCAGACCGGAGAACGCGCGGTCGGTCGCCCGGTGCGCGGCCAGCGCGTCGGACGGCCGGGACACCCTGACCTCGTTGGGGGACAACGGGTTCGCGGTCGGTGCCAACACATCGCGCACCCGCTCGACGGCCGACTCCGCGCTGCGCGTGTACACCGTCGTCGGATGCCCGTCGAAGTCCACGATGGACTCCGCGACCTGCCAGCCGATCAGCGCGGCCGAGTCCAGCTCCGGCACCAGAGGCACCGGACGGAGCACGCCGACCACCGTGAACCAGGAGCCGCCGAGATAGACCTGGACCCCGACCGACCCGACGCCGAGCCGCGCCGCCGCGGCCGAGCCGAGCACGGTGGCCGGGTACCTCGCCGTCGCCGCGTTCAGCCAGGTGCCGCCGGCCAGCGTGGCGCCGACCGTCCGGGGCAGGTCCAGCGTGGCGGCCTGCACCGAGATCCCGCCGGACTCGGCGGCCCGGATCTTGTCGGTTCGGTACACCTTCGCCGAGGTGATCCGTCCGGTCGCGGCGACCTGCCGCACCGACGCGATCCGGGAGATCATCGGCACCGACTCCGGAGGGAGCGTGGCCTTGTCCCCGGTCAACGTGTCGCCGGGGGCCACGGTGAGCAGGTTCGTGCCGAGCGCGGCGAGTTGCCGGTCGAGCTGCGCGCCGCTGGACGAGGAGATGCCGACCACGGCGGTCATCGCCGCGATGCCGATCGCGATGCCCAGCGCGGACAGGACGACTCGCAGCGGCCGGGTGCGCAGACCGACGCCGCCGACGCGGAGCACGTCACGCGGGCGCAGGCGTGCCGGTGACAACATTCAGACCACCGCCCCGTCACGCAGGGACACCCGGCGCGGCATGCCGGCCGCGATCCCGACGTCGTGAGTGATCACCAGAACGGTCGCGCCGGCCGCGTTCAGCTCGCGCAGCAGCGACAGCACGCCGGCGCCGGACACCGTGTCCAGGTTGCCGGTCGGCTCGTCGGCCAGCAGCACGGCCGGCTCGCCGACCACCGCCCTGGCGATGGCCACCCGCTGCCGCTCGCCGCCGGACAGCTCGTGCGGCCGGTGGTCGAGCCGGTCGCCGAGGCCGACTCGCACCAACGCTTCACGCGCCTCGTCGCGCCGGCGCCGGAGCGGGACACCCCGGTACAGCAACCCTTCCGCCACGTTGTCCACCGCGGACATCCCCGGCGCGAGGTGGAACTGCTGGAACACGAAGCCGATCCGGCGCGCCCGCAGCGCGGAGAGCTGCCGGTCGGACAGCCGCGCCACGTCGTGGCCCTCGATGCGCACGGTGCCGGACGACGGGCGGTCCAGCGTGCCGACCAGATGCAGCATGGTCGACTTGCCGGAGCCGGACGGGCCGACGATGGCGACCAGCTCGCCGGGCTCGACGGTCAGCGTCACGCCGCGCAGCGCCGTCACCCCGCCCGGGTACTCCTTGGCCACGCCGGCCAACTCGATCACCGCGGTCATGACGGCACCCCGACCCGGGTGCTCTCGGTGATCCCGGCGCCGGTGATCTCGACCCGGCCGTTCGCGAACATGCCGGTCTGCACCGGAACCACGCGCGTGCCGGCGCCGTCGACGATCTGCACGCCGTACCCGCCCTCCGGCAGCGCGAGCAGCGCCGCCACCGGAACGGACAGCACGTTCTCCCGGCGCGACGCGGTGAACGCCACGTCCACCGACGCCTGGTCGAGCCCGGCGAGTACCTGCTCGTCGTCGACGGTGACGGTGACCTCGATCTTCGTGGTCTGGGTGGCCGCCGTGCCGGGCGCGACGATCGTGCGACTTCGCGCGATCCGCCCGCCGGCCACCGTCCCGTTCGGCAGCGTCACCGACACCGGTGTGCCCGTGCGGGCCAGCCGCTGGGCGGACACCGCGAGCTCCACCACGACCACGCGTGTGGAACCGGTGCGGCCGAGCAGTTCCCGGCCCGGCTGGAGCTCGTCGCCGACCGCCGACTTGTGCGCGTCCACCCGGACCGGTCCCGGCGCGTAGACGACACGGCCGAGCTCGACCACCCCGGTCTCCGGCAGCCCGAGGGACTTCTGCCACTTCTTCACGGCCGCCGCGGTGGCCTCGGCGTACTTGTCGTCGACGGCGAATCCCTTGTACCCCAACGCCTTCAGGTTCTGCTCGAACTGCTGGACGTCGGCGCCCACCGTCCCCGGCGCGAGCACGCGGTAGGCCGGCAGCGGGCCGTACAGCAGCACCACCGGCGTGTTGTCCGCCCGGTACAGCGACTGTCCACGGTGGACGGTCGACCCGACGGCTGCCAGCTCGGTCACGGTCCCGCCGAGCCTGCCGGCCACCGGTGTCACGTCGCCGTAGCTCAGCTTGCCGCTCTCGCGCCGCGTGTCGACCAGCGTCCCCCTGATCACCGGCGCGGTCGCCGGAGGGCCGCTGGTCGCGGGTTCGCCCGCCGGGTCGCGCAGCCCGAGGTCGGCGCCGAACGCGGTGACCGCCACGGCTCCGCCCGCGACGGTGAGCAGGACGACCGCGACCGCGGCCACTCGGCGTCCGCGGCTCACTTCGGATCCCGGGGGCTCAGGTGCGGGCCGGCCGCACCGGTCGGCCGGAACTGGGCGCAAACCCGTTCCGCCGCCTGGAACTTCGGGTCCTCGGGGTCCACGCCGCCGGAGCCGTTGGAGTTGCTGCCGTTGCCGTTGCGCTCGACCTGCGGGCCGCCGTCCGGCTTCGGATCGGGGAAGTCGGGCACGCCGTTGTCCCGCATGCACCGCGCCATCTTCCGCATCTGCTCCACCGTCTGGGGATCGAGCTTGCGCGGCTCGCCTCCGTTCGGCATGTACTGCTTGCAGTTCTTCGTCGCCGCGTCCGCCTTGTCCGGGTCGACGCCGTCGGGCAGGCTGACGCTGAACTCGCGATCGCCGCCGCTGGTCGGATCGGGCATGTTGATGCCCTGGTCGCGCATGCACCGCGCGAACTTGATCCCGTCGCCTTTGTCGGACGCCGGGGCGGCCGTCGTGGCGTCGTTCGCGGTGCCGCCGGTCGTGCCGCATCCGGTCAACGCGGCCAGCAGGCCGATCACCAGTCCGGTTCTGATGCGCATCGCGTTCTCCTTTCCCGTCGAGCCGTTCTCGACCGCGGAAAGCGAAGCGGGCGGGACATTTCCCGGCCGTTTCCGAAAACGTTGACGCCCAGGTGACGCCCTCGGCGGCCACCATGGGGAGATGCGGATCCTGGTGATCGAGGACGAGCCGCTGCTCGCCGACGCGGTGGCCACCTGGCTGCGCGGGGACGCGCACGCGGTGGACGTGGTGTACGACGGCGGTGCCGCACTCGAGCGGATCGGCGTGCACGACTACGACGTGGTGGTGCTCGACCGTGATCTCCCTGTCGTGCACGGCGACGAGGTGTGCCGGATTCTGGTGGCGGGCGACTCGCCGGCGCGGGTGCTGATGCTGACCGCGTCGACGCGGATCGACGAGCGGGTCGACGGCCTGGCGCTCGGTGCGGACGACTACCTGCCGAAGCCGTTCGCGTTCCCCGAACTGGCCGCGCGGGTGACCGCGCTCGGCCGGCGGGCCCGTCCGGCGGCACCGCCGACGCTGTCCCGCGCCGGCATCCGGCTGGACCCGCACCGCCGCGAGGTGTACCGCGACGGGCGCTACGTTCCCTTGTCCCGCAAGGAGTTCGCGGTTCTCGTCGAGCTGCTGCTCGCCGACGGCGCGGCGGTCTCCGCGGAGCACCTGCTGGAGAAGGCGTGGGACGAGCACGCCGATCCGTTCACCAACGCGGTGCGGATGACGATCTTGAAGCTGCGCCGCAAGCTGGGCGATCCACCGGTGCTGCTCACCGATCCGGGAGTGGGGTACCGGATCCCGTGAGGCGAGCCCGACTGACCATTCGCGCCCGCCTCACGCTGGTCTACGGCGGGCTGTTCCTGTTGGCCGGCGTGGTGCTGCTGGCGGTGACCTTCGCGCTGATGTCCGCCCGGCTGCCGCGCGAGGGGAACATGGAGTTCCACCAGCAGGGCTCCGCGCCGCCTCCGCCGGAAAGCCACGCCCAGCTCACCCAGGTCGCGGAGAACACCAGGGAGAACGCGCTCGCCGCGCTGCTGACCCAGGGCGGGATCGCGCTCGTCCTGGTCAGCGTGACCGCGATCGCGCTCGGCTGGCTGATCGCCGGCCGGATGCTCCAGCCGCTGCACCGCATCACCGAGACGGCCAGGCGGATCGCCGACTCGCCGGTCGCCGACCGGGGGCTGCACGACCGGATCGCGCTGGCCGGCCCGCGCGACGAGGTGAAGGAACTGGCCGACACGTTCGACGTGATGCTGGAGCACCTCGACCGCTCGTTCGACGGCCAGCGCCGGTTCATCGCCAACGCGTCGCACGAGCTGCGCACCCCGCTGACGCTCAACCGGGCGCTGCTGGAGGTGGCGGTGCACCGTGAACCGGCGACACCGGAGGTGCGCCAGCTCGGCGGCACGCTGCTGGAGATCAACGCCAGGCACGAGAAGCTGATCGACGGGCTGCTGCTGCTCGCCCGTTCGGAGCGGGACGTGGTCGAGCGGTCCTATGTGGACCTCGCCGACATCGTCGAGCACGTGGCGCACCAGCTCCCGTCGGACGGGGTCGCGGTGCACACCGAGGCGTCCGAGGCGCCGACCACCGGCGATCCGGTGCTGCTCGAGCGGCTCGTGCAGAACCTGGTGGAGAACGGGATCCGGCACAACGTCGTGCGCGGCGGCTGGGTGCGGGTGACCAGTGCGACCGACCCGGACGGGACGGTGTCGCTGCGGGTCAGCAACACCGGCCCGGTCGTGCCGGGTTACGAGGTGGCCAGCCTGTCCGAGCCGTTCCGCCGGCTGCACACCGAACGCCAGTCCGGCTCGCCGGGCTCCGGGCTGGGGCTGTCGATCGTGGCGGCGGTCGCGGCCGCCCACCGGGGGCAGGTGCACGCCGAACCGCACGACGACGGCGGCCTCATCGTCACCGTGACCCTGCCAGCGGCGGCCGATGCTAGCGCCTGTTCATAGTTGCTTGGGTAGTTACTTAGGGCACGCCCAGGCGGCGATCTACGGCGTTGGCGTCCGCTCGAGTATGCCCAATACGAGTCGCTCCCATCACACGACCCGATGTAGCTCAGCTCATCCACCTGGACGCGCCCGGTGGGTCACCCTCCGTGGATGGAGTCGAGACAAGGCCTAGTCGTCCGCCGCTTTCTCCTCGCCCGGCGAGAGTGCCTTCTGCAGCGAGTTGAAGACCGTCAAGCCCTGGCCGACCATGCCGTTGATCATCTCGCCGACGCCGTCCGGCCCGTTGAGCACCGTCAGGTTGGCGCCGGCCAGCCCCTGGGAGGCCTGGCGCACGATGTCGGGCAGCTGCTCGATCAGGAGCTGGTCGAGCGCGATGCGGTTGTTGGACGCGGCGGCGTCGGCCTGGATGCGGGTCCGGTCCGCCTCCGCCTTGGCCAGCACCCGAACGCGCTCGGCCTCCGCCTCGGCCGGCTTGATGACCTCGGACACCAGCTCCTGCTCGCGCAGGGTCGCCTGCTTGCGGGCCTGCTCGGCCTGCGCGTCGAGCACCTCCTGGGTGGCCCGCGCCTCGGCCAGTGGTCCGGCCTGGCTCGCCTCGGCGTTGGCCTTGTCCACGTCGCGCTGGTACTCGGCCTTCAGCAGCGAGGTCTCCCGCTGGTACTCGGCCTGCTTGCGCAGCGACTGCTGCTCGGCGTCGGCGGAGCGCTGTGCCGCCTCCGACTGCGCGATCTGGGCGTCTCGTTGCACCGCGGCGTTGTGCGGGGCGGCCAGTGCGGTGATGTAGCCGAGGTCGCCGTCGTCTATCGACTGGATCTGGAACGAATCGACCCAGAGCCCGATGTTGCTCATCTCGACCTTCGACGCGACGAGCACCTCGTCGGCGAGCTTCTGCCGCTCCCGGATGATCTCTTCCACGGTCATCGATCCGACGATGGAACGCAGGTGACCGGAGAAGATGCGACCGGTCAGCACCGACATCTCGCGTTCCTGTTCGGACAGGAACCGCTGCGCCGCGTTGACGATCGACACCGTGTCGTTGGCGACCTTGAACGCGATCACCGCGCGCACCTCGAGCTGGATCGCCTGCTTGGTGACGCAGCGCTCCTTGATCTCGGCCTCGAACATGGCCAGCGACAGGAAGCGCACCTTGCGGAGCACGGGCATGACGAACTTGCCCCGCCCGATGATCACCTTGAACGGCGCGTTCTCCTTGACCCGCGCACCGCTGACGAGCATGGCCTCGTCCGGATCCGGAACGTGATAGCCGAGCATTTCAGCCTTCTCCCCCTGGCCCGTGCCAGTTCATTTCATTGCCGATGGGTGTCCACGGGACGACGTCGACGATGCGTCCCGGATTGACCTGCACGATCAAGACGGTCGCGCCGGAGTCGATCGGCTCCGCCGACCGCGCGATGTAGAGCTCCGTTCCCCCACGAACAGCGACCAGTACCTCACTGAGGTGTCCGGATCCCCGGATAGCGGACGTCAGCGTACCGGTAAGACCCTGCACCGGATCGGTCAATCGTGCTCCTCGACCAAGGGAAATCGATTCGCACAGCGTAGAGCCTGCCGGGGGTGGCCCGTGGGCTATTCCGTTGCGCGGGCCCACATTCGCAGGTAGGTCTCCGCGCCGCGGGCCATGTCGGTCATGATCGCCGGGCCGTCGGGGCCCGCCGCCAGGCGCAGGTCCTCCACCCAGTCGGGCAGCAGTCCGTAGTGCGCGAACCCGTCGGTGTTGACGTCGTAGACCCGCTGTCCGGTGCGCTGGCGGTCGATCACCGTGCCGCCGTCGAAGGACGTGAACGGGTACCGGACCTTGTTGCTCGCGTTGTTCGCGCGCGGCGGGGGCTGTGTGCCGTAGCCGTTGGTGTCGAAGCCGGCGCCGAAGCCGAACAGGTACTTCGGGTCGGACGCCGCCTTGTACTTGCGCCACTGTTCGACGAACTTGGACGACTCGTGACCGTAGGAGGTGGCGATCCCGCCCAGCGCGTACAGGCGCTTCTGGTACAGCGGCTCCATCCACGAGTGGCCGGACACCACGCCCGCGTACTTGTTGTCCTCCAACAGTTTCAGCGTCGCGTCGGCGGCCTTCACGCTCATGTGGTCGATGTCCAGGATCATGTTTCGGGCGATCAGCCCGCGCACCGCGTGCGCGCCGAGGTCGGTCAGCCCGTTGATGTTGCAGTGCGGCGCCTTCGGGTACACCGGCAGCGTCACGCCGAGCGGCACGAGCGCGGCGAGCGGCCCGACGAGCACCTCGGTGAGCGGGTTGTTGAACTCGATCGTGTTGTCGTGCGCCGGACCGGTGCACGTCTCGGCCTGCCAGAACCGGCCGGTGGAATAGAAGTTCGCCGCGTTGACCGCGATTCCCTGCACACCGCCGTCGAATCGAACGCCGCACAGCGCGTTGTCGTATTTGTGGCACAGGAACATCTGCCGGACGCCGAGCGA
Source organism: Herbihabitans rhizosphaerae (assembly GCF_004216555.1). Taxonomy (GTDB): domain Bacteria; phylum Actinomycetota; class Actinomycetes; order Mycobacteriales; family Pseudonocardiaceae; genus Herbihabitans; species Herbihabitans rhizosphaerae. Next base: position 302,812 of record NZ_SGWQ01000005.1, read on the forward strand.
GTGCAGTTCGTCCAGTCCCTTGTCGATGTCGGCCGCGGTGCACTGCGGGACACCGTTTTTGATACCGCACCCGAACGGCTGCGACATCTCCACGGCGAGTACCACCGCGAGCTTGCCCTGCGCGACGATCTGCCGTGCCTGCGCGGGATCGGTGACGATGCGGAACCAGCCGCGGCCGACCCCGCCGTGCTGCGCGTCGACGAAGTCCTGCAGCTCGTGGATTCGCCGTGACTGCAGGCGAATCGATTCCCGGTCGTCACACGAGTTCTTCTTCAGCGGGTAGATCTCGCACAGCGCGGCGTTGTTCACGAAATGGTTGGTGTACACGCGAAGGCCGCCGCGCCACGCGCGCTCCAGCCATTTGTAGTACGTGCCCTCGTGGGTGAACTGGTTCCATTTCGGCCAGTCCCGGAACGTGGGCCAGCCGGTGGTGTCGTGGGTCAGCGACGGGTACGCGCCGCTGGACACGTTCTCCCACCACGCGCCGAGCCCGGCCGGCTCGTGGTCCGGGCAGTCGCGCAGCGCGTCGGTGATCCCGTAGCCGCTCCACGGCTTCCCGCAGTGCGTCCGGCCGCCGATGCCCTCGAACATCGTCAGGTGGTTGTGCATGTCGAGCAGGCCGCGAACCTCGCCGTCCGGCGTGGTGCCGGAGACCGGTGGCCCCTCGAGGTTCAGCTCCGCCTCGGGGATGTCCGCGCACCCGCTCGCCGGTTCGAGCCGGAACCGGTTGTCGTTGGTGCCACTGGCGTTGCGCAGGGTCAGCGCGTTGACCAGCGGCACGGTGGCGAGCTGTTTGCCGGCCGAGGTCGAGGTGAGCGTGTACCCGTCGCCGGCGGGATCGATGCGCCATTCGGTGGCCGGGCCGGCGGACTTGGCCGGGACGGTGACGAGGTTCAGCGGCGCCGCGGCGATGAAGTCCTGCTTGGTGCCGTACAGCAGGTAGCGCCCCTGGTCGGTGGCCCGCAGGCGGAACACCTGCTCGGGCGCGGCCGCGTTCGCGTCGTAGTTGCCGAGCGCGCCGGTGGCGACGTACTTGCCGGAGCCCACCGACTTCACCGCGAAGCAGCCGCCGTCCAGCGGCTCGGCTGATCCGGCCGGCGCGCCGTCCGCGCCCGGCGCGGTGATCAGCAGGGTGCCCGCCGCGACGGCCACCAACCGGACGAGCATTCCGCGAGCGGTCATCGCCGACACCTCCGACGTGAAGAGAATTCGCATCAGCATCGCGACGAGCCGCGAGTCCGTCAAGCGCCGATTGGGGGATAGCTTTGGTCCATGACTGATGAGGTGAGCCGGTTCGGTGTGGTCGAGCCGGCCGACATGCCGGCCGATCTTCGCGAGCGGATCGGTGCGATCGCGGAGAAGGCCGGGTTCACGCCGAACGTGTTCCGCGCGCTGGCCCGCCGGCCGGACGAACTGCGCGCGTTCCTCGACTATCACGACGCGCTGATGGACAAAGACGACGGGCTCAGCAAGGCCGAGCGGGAACTCGTCGTGGTGGCCACCTCGGGCGCGAACCACTGCACCTACTGCGCGGTGGCGCACGGCGCGGTGCTGCGGATCCGGTCCAAGGACCCGCACCTGGCCGACCACGTGGCGAGCAACCCGTTCAGCGCGCCGCTGACCGGCCGGCAGCGGGCGATCGTGGACCTGGCGCTCGCCCTGTCGATCGACTCGTCGCTGTTCTCCGACACCGACATCGCCACCGCTCGCGCCGCGGGCCTGTCCGACGACGAGATCTGGGACGTCGGCGCGATCACCGCGTTCTTCGCCATGTCCAACAGGCTGGCGCACCTGATGTCATTGCGCCCCAACGAAGAGTTCTACCTGATGGGCCGCGTTCCCCGGGCCTAGGGCAGGATGGCGAGCCATGTCCGAGAAATCGTTCTGGCTCAACATCGTCCGGTACAGCGACCTGCGCAGGCTGCGCAGCGAGCCGGCGCTCCAGAACGCGAACATTCCGGTGGCGCACGGAGACGACAACGACCCGCGCTACCCGTCGAAGACGACCCTGCGCCGGGTGCTGGGGTTCATCGTCGATCTCGCGCTGCACTGGGGGATCGGGATCGGCGCGTTCCTCGCCATGAAGAAGGTGCCCGCGCTGGAGAAGTTCGCCGACAAGGCGTGGCTCGGGCTGTTCCTGGGCTTCCTGCTGGCGTCGATAGTGCACCGGATCTTCGTGCAGCGGCTGGTGTACACCACGCTCGGCAAGGCGATCTTCGGCGTGCGCTACATCCGCAGCGACACCGGCGGCCCGCCGACGCTGTGGTCACTGGTCAAGGAGTGGCTGTTCGGCATCCTGCGCTTCCTCGCGCACTACTGACCGCGGTACGGCAGGATGCCGGCAATGTCGTTCGAGCTGGTTCCCGCGCGGTTTCGCGACGTGCGCCGGCTGCGCCGCCACGGTGCGCCGGCCAGTGTGGCGCTGCCGGCGAAGCACGGCGGAATCGACGATCCGCGCTACCCGTCCGGGACCGGCCTCGGTGTGACGCTCGGATTCGTGATCGACTTCGCGCTGCACGTCGGAGTCGGAGTCGGCGCGTGCCTGGCGCTCCAACGGCTGCCGGCGCTGGAGCGGTTCGCCGACCTGGCGTGGCTCGGGCTGCTCCTGGGGTTCCTGCTGGCGTCGATCGTGCACCGGATCTTCGTGCAGCGACTGACGCACACCACGCTCGGCAAGGCGATCTTCGGCGTGTGCCTCATCCGCAGCGACACCGGCGGCCCACCGACGCTGTGGTCACTGGTCAAAGTGTGGCTGCGCGGTGTGCTCGGTGTGCTCGGCTCCGGGGTCTGACGGTGACCGATCCCTACCGGCGCCGGGAGGCCGTGCGCGATCTCGCCGAGCTGCGGGTGCCGGTCGACCGGGCGGTGGCGGCGCTGGACGGCCTCGGGTCGAGCCGCGAGCACGTGGTGTACACGCTGACCGCCGAGAACGTGCTGAACCTGCTCGCGAGGCACCGCGACGGCGCACTGTCCACAGAGGACTGCCGGCGGTGGGTGCGCGCGCTGCGCGAGTGTGTCGACGTCGGGCTGGAACCGGAGTTCGCCGACCTGCTCGAGCGATTCCTTGCCTCGCCGGTCACACCCGAGTGGGCCGCCGTCTGGGCGGAGCGGCTGCGTGCGAGTGGCGACGAGTTCGAGCCGATCAACGGGTTCGCGGGCAGGTCCGAGTTCCGCCGGTTCCAGCAGTGGATCACCGACCGGCTCGCCGACGGCACGCTGACCGAGGTGCCGGTCACCTCGCCGTACGGTCAGTTCGACGAGCGCTGGTTCCGCACGTCGGACGGGCAGACCTGGCGGTGGGTGTGGCAGGACGGGCCGTTCAACGGGTTGTTCGCGCGGGTGCGCTGATCAGAGGTCGAGCCGCCAGGTCTGGCCGACCACCTTCGTGCCGAACAGCTTCTCCGGCTGCTCGTCGACCATGGTGAACCCGGCGCGCTCATAGATCCGGCGCGCGGCGGCGAGCACGTCGATGGTCCACAGCTCGATCGCGGTGTAGCCGGAGTCGCGGGCGAAGGCCAGGCACTGCTCCACCAGTCGCGAGCCGACGCCGTGCCCTCTGACCGACGGCTCGACCAGCAGCAGCCGCAGTTTCGCGGTCGTGTCGTCCTTGCGCACGCAGAAGATCGAGCCGGCCGGCTCGCCGTCCAACTCGGCGATCCAGGCGGATTCGCGATCGGCGTCGTGCCCGTCGACGTAGTCGGACACGATTCGCGCGATCAGCGCCTCGTAGCCGCGATCGAGGCCGTACTCGTGCGCGTACAGCTCGCCGTGCCGCTGCACGACCCAGCCGAGGTCGCCGGCGCGCAGCGGGCGCAGCACGACGGTTCGCGGTGTCTCGCGTCCGCCGAGCCGGGCGGTGATCACGTCCATCGCCTCGATCAGCCTGCGCTGGCCGTCGTCGTCCACTGTGGACAGAAGTTCGGCGACCTCGGCGGCGGAGGCCTTGTCCAGCTTGCGGAACGCGCGCCAGCCGGCCGGGGTCAGCCGCACGACCTGGCGCCGACCGTCCGATGTGGACTTGCCGCGGTGCACGAGGCCGTCCGCGTCGAACCTGGCCAGCAGCCGGGACAGGTAGCCGCCGTCCAGATCGAGCGTGCGGCGCAGTTCGGCGACGTCGACGCTGTCCCGCTGGGCCAGCTCGAACAGCACCCGCGCCTCGGTGAGCGAGTACGGGCTGTCCAGCAGGCCTTCGTCGAGCGCGCCGACGATCCTGGTGTACATCCGGTTGAACTCGCGGACCCTGTCGATCCGCTGGCGGAGGTCCCGCGAACCCATGACGATCACAACCAATTCGTTGACTAGGTCAACGACTATATATCGGCTCGCAAGGCCATGGCCGCCGCTCCGATCATGCCGGCGTTCTTGGCCAGCGCGGCCGGGGCGATCCTGAGCTGGTCCACATAGGACAGCCGGGCGTGATCGGCGAGCGCCTCGCGCACCGGGTCGAACAGCAGGTCGCCGGCCTTGGAGACGCCTCCCCCGATCACCGCCAGCTCCAGATCGCACACCACCGCGGTGGCGGCGATCGCCATACCGACCGCCCGGCCGCCGCGCTGGAAGGTGGCCAGCGCGATCTTGTCGCCGTGGTTGGCCGCCGCCGCGAGGTGCGCGGCGTCGGCGTGATCGGGCGCCTGCCAGCCCTGGGTTCGAGCCCAGCGCACCATGTTCGGCCCGCTCGCGACGGTCTCCACGCAGCCGCGGCCGCCGCAGGTGCACGGCCAGCCGTCGTCCTCGACGATCACGTGCCCGATGTGTCCGGCGTTGCCGGTGCGCCCGGGGTAGGGCCGCCCGCCCAGCACCAGCCCGCCGCCGACGCCGGTGGACACGACCATGCCGAGCATGAACTCGCTGCCCTGGCCGGCGCCGAGCCAGTGTTCGCCGAGCGCCATGCACACGCCGTCGCCGGCCAGTTCGACGGTCGCCCCAGTGGCCAGCTCGCGCAGTCGCGCGCGCAGCGGGAACTCCCGCCAGCAGGTGATGTTGATCGGGCTGACCGTGCCGGCGCCGATGTCCACCGGGCCGGCGCAGCACGCGCCGATCGCCTCGACGGAGGTGTCCCCGAGGACCTGGCGCGCGCAGTCGGCCACGGCCTGCCAGGTCTGCTCGGCGTCGCCGGTGGGAGTGGGCACCACGGCCTCGGCGAGTACCGTGCCCGCCTCGTCCACCAGCCCCGCCGCGATCTTGGTTCCGCCGATGTCGATGGCCAGCACGGTCCTCGTCATGTGCGGAACTCTCGCCGGTCGGGCCATGCCACACAAGTCGGCGGTGCTCCCCGCACATCGGGGAGCACCGCCGTCTCGGCAGAGAATCGTCAGGGGGTCTTCTTGTCCCTGATCATTCCGTCGGCGCCGGCCTGGCCGCGCTCGCAGTCCTCGTGTCGGTGCGCGGGAGTGTGTCGCGACGGGCTGGGTGGCTCGCCTGGCGGAGTGGTCTCGACGCCGGCTCAGACAATGAGAAGCCCCGCAGTGCTGCCAGGTCGGGGGTCCGCCAGCACTGCGGGGTCACCCGGAACATCGGTCGCCGTTCCGGAGGCGTTACACCTACATCGTACTGTGGTCTGGATCACAGGAGTAGTAGGCGCGGAGTCGTGTCGTCAGCTGAGCTTCTCGCGGTGGGCCTGCGCCTGAGCCATGATGATCAGCTCGTGGCGCATCGCCGGCGTCGCGGCGCTCTCGATCGCGTGGTTGACCGCCCTGCGGTTACGGGCCTCGACGCGGCGGGCTCGGAACTTCGCAGCGATGTTCATCGGTCTGCATCCCCTTCGTTGGGTCGCTCGTTGTTGTGTGACTCCAGTATGCCGCAAACCTCCCTCGAAATCACTCGATTATCCGGTGACCTCCCGCACAAGCCGATGAATCATCGGCTGCGATCCGGTTGAGCCCGGCGTTCTTTCGGTCGTCGCGCGTGATGTGGGCGACAAAGGTGTAACGCCGGGCAGCGCGGAATCACCCGATATCCGGGTTTCTAGCGCAGACGCTAGACAGGTGGAGAAAGCTCGAGGAACGATCAGTCCTCGCGGTCGAGCAGGAACTTCCCGAAGTGCGGCACGGTGAACGCGATCCGGCCGCGCTCGCCGGAGTACACCAGCCCCTTCTTGATGAGGCTGTCCCGCGCCGGCGAGAGTGAGGACGGCTTGCGGCCGAGGAAGACCGCGATGTCCGAGGTGGCAGCGCCCTCGTCGCGCCCCTCGGTCAGCTCGGCCATCGCCCGCAGGTACTCCCGCTCGGCCGGCGTGGCCCGCTCGTAGCGCGAGCCGAAGAACCCGACCGCGAGTTCCGCGTTCGCCTCCGGTGCGGCCACCGCCACGTCCTCCGCGGTGATCGGATCGTCCGGCGCCGCGTCCCACGCCGCCTTGCCGTACGCCTGGATGAAGTACGGGTAGCCGCCGGACGCGACGAACAGCGCCTCCAGCGCGTCCGGCGTGATCCCGGCCTCCTCGCGGTCGATCGGCGCGAGCACGGCGTGGTCGGCGTTCTCCCGGTCCAGCCGGTCGATCCGCACGTACCGGAACAGCCGTTCCGAGTAGGACTTGCTGGCCGAGAGCACCGCCGGCAGGTGCGGCAGCCCGGCGCCGACCACCACCAGCGGCGCGCCGAGCTGGGACAGCTCGTGGCACGCGGCGCACAGCGCGGACACGTCGTCCGGCTCGATGTCCTGCATCTCGTCGATCAGGATCGCCACGCCGGTACCCACGTCCTGGGCCAGCTCCGCGACATCGGTGAACAGCTCCACCAGATCGATCTCGATGTCGCCGGAGTCCGCGCGCCCCTGTGCGGCCGGCACGTCGATGCCCGGCTGCCACCGGTCGCGCAGCTTCGCGTTGTCCGGGTTGGCCTTGAGCGCGAACGCCTTGAGCACGGCGAGCACCTGCTCCACGCGATCGGGCGCACGGTGTCGCACGGCGAGATCGCGCACGGCCCGGTGCAGTGCCGCGGACAGCGGACGGCGCAGATCGGCGTCCGGCCGCGCCTCGATCTTGCCGGCACCCCAACCGCGCCGGACGGCCTTGGATCGCAGTTCGCCGAGCAGCACGGTCTTGCCGACGCCGCGCAGACCGGTCAGCACCAGACTGCGCTCCGGCCGCCCGCGCGCGACCCGTTCCAGCACGACGTCGAACGCCGCGACCTCCTTCTCCCGGCCGGCGAGCTCGGGCGGACGCTGGCCTGCGCCGGGGGCGAACGGGTTGCGCACCGGGTCCATCATCGAAAGGTATCGGCGTTTCTAGTGTGGACCCGATATTGACGAAGAAACCGCTACGGCGTGTCGGTGTTTCTTTATCGAGGGCAAGGTCGCCTAGTCGGCTTCGCCGACGGCCTGTGGTTGTTTTGCTTGGGTGGTTGGGGGCCGCGAGGTGGGTGGCTGGGTTGATTGGGTAGTCCAGCCACGCCACCTCCACGACAGCGGGCTCGTTCCTCGCCCGCTGTCCCTCCGGTGTCGTAGGGGCGACCGCCCTCGACAATGAGTTTCGACCTCAGCGGGCTTTCGCTCGGTGCGGTCGACACACCCGGCTGCGTGAAGTCGGTAGGTGGGTAGGTGGGCCGATTACCAGAGTTGGCCGGCCGGCTCCTTGACCGTGGTGTTGACCCGGTTGAAGAAATTGATCATCCCGACGCTCAGTACGATCGCGGCGACCTGCTTCTCGTCGTAGTGCTTGTTGACCTCGGCCCACAGCTCGTCGGACACCGATTCCTCCGAACGGTCGGCCAGCCGGGTCACGACCTCGGTCAGCGCCAGCACCGCGCGCTCGCCGTCGGTGAAGAACGGCGCCTCCCGCCACACCGCCACCGCCGCGATCCGCTCGTTGGTCTCCCCGTGCTTGGTGCGCAGATAGTGATCGTGCCCGTAGACGCACGCCGCGCAGCCGTTGATCTGGCTCGCGCGCAGGGCGATCAGCTCCAGCAGCGACTCGGGAGCGCCACTCTCGGCCATGGCCTTGTGGAAGTGCTTGATGGCGGTCATGGCCGACGGCAGTGCCATCACGGGGTTGGTCATTCGTGCCTGCATGATTTTCCTCCTGTGTTCGGTCACATCGACCGGGTTTCGGTTCGTCAGCTACAAGACGGGTCGCGGAAAGGGGAATGTGACCGATGGACGAGAACTTTCTCGCCGAGCAGTTCGAGGAGCACCGCGCGCGCCTGAAGTCGGTCGCCTACCGCATGCTCGGGTCGCTCACCGATGCGGACGACGCGGTGCAGGAGGCGTGGCTGAAGGTGCGCCGCGCGGACACCGACGAGGTGGCGAACCTCGGCGCCTGGCTGACCACGGTCGTCGGGCGGGTGTGTCTGGACATGCTGCGCTCCCGGCGATCCCGCCGCGAGGAGCCGCTGGAGACACAGACGCACCTGCCCGATCCAGTCGTTACCCGATCCGAGAGCACCGATCCCGAACAGAGAGCACTGCTCTCGGATTCGGTAGGGATTGCCCTGCTCGTCGTGCTCGAGTCGCTCGGGCCGGCCGAGCGGCTGGCGTTCGTGCTGCACGACATGTTCGGTGTGTCGTTCGACGAGATCGCGCCGATCGTCGGGCGCACCCCGGCCGCGGCGCGCAAGATGGCCAGCCGGGCCCGGCAGCGGGTGCGGGGCAGTGCGCCGACCGGACGCGCCGACCTCGGCCAGCAGCGCAAGGTGGTCGACGCGTTCCTGGCCGCGGCGCGCGGCGGTGACATCGCCGGGTTGATCAGCGTGCTCGACCCGGACGTGGTGCTGCGCTCCGATGTCGGCATGGGCGCGGTCGACGTGATCTCGGGTGCGGAGACGGTGGCCACCCAGGCGGCCGCGTTCCGGCACGCGGTCACCGAGCTGGAGGTGTTCCCGGCCGTGGTCAACGGCAACGCGGGCGTGGTCAGCACGGACAACGGGGTGCCGCGCTCGGTGCTCAGCTTCACGGTGGTCGGCGACAAGATCGTCGAGATCGACATCATCGCCGACCAGGAGCGGCTCGCCGGTCTGGACGTGTCGGCGCTGCGCTAAGGGCGTATCCGGCTCTCTAGTGATCACACTAGAGAGCCGGATACTGTGTTACTTCCTACTGGTCTACTCCGCGTCGAGACCGTCCCGGTCGGCCCACTCCAGCAGCGGCTCCAGGGAGAACGCGCGATCGTCGATGCCGGCGTGCAGGTCGCCACGCTCGGCGAACCGGGCCGACACGGCCGACATCGTGCAGTCATCCGGCTCGACGTCGTCCACCTCGTCCCAGGTGACCGGCGTGGACACCAGCCCATCGGGCACGCCCCGCACCGAGTACGCGCTGGCGATCGTGTGGTCGCGGGCGTTCTGGTTGTAGTCCACGAACAGCGCCTTCGGGTCGCGGTCCTTGCGCCACCACGCCGTCGTGACCTCCTTCGGTGCCCGCCGCTCGACCTCCTTGGCGAACGCCAGCGCGGCCCGGCGCACCTCGCCGAACCCCCACCGCGGCTCGATGCGGACGTAGACGTGCAGCCCGTTGCCGCCGGAGGTCTTCGGCCAGCCGACGATGCCCAGCTCGTCCAGCACCTCGCCGGCGACCCGGGCGACCCGGCGGACGGTGTCGAACCCGCACTCCGGCATCGGATCGAGGTCGATGCGCCACTCGTCGGGCTTCTCGGTGTCGGCCCGGCGCGAGTTCCACGGGTGGAACTCCACGGTGGACATCTGCACCGCCCAGATCACGCTGGCCAACTCGGTCACGCACAGCTCGTCGGCGTGCCGGTTGTAGCGCGGGAAGGTCACCCGCACGGTCTCCAGCCACGGCGGCGCGCCGTGTGGGATCCGCTTCTGGTGCACCTTCTCGCCGGCCACGCCGGACGGGAACCGGTGCAGCATGCACGGCCGCTCGCGCAGCGCGCGCACGATGCCGTCGCCCACCGAGATGTAGTAGCGGGCGAGGTCCAGCTTGGTCTGCCCGGTGGCCGGGAAGTACACCCGGTCCGGGTTGGAGATGCGGACCGTGCGGTCGCCCACCTCCAGCTCGATCGCCGACGACGTGGCCATACCGGAACGCTAGCGCTCGTTCGGGTCGGTGACCGGGCGATAGCGCACGTTGAGGGTGGTCACCTGGTCGTGGTCGTTGAGCAGTTCGAGGTCGACGGGGGCGCCACCGGGATTGTCGAACAGTCGAATCCCGTCGCCGAGCAGCACCGGCACGATGTGCAGATCGATCTCGTTGATCAGCCCGCGTTCGAGGGCCTGGCGGCCGATGCTGGCGGACATGACCTCGAGGTTCTTGCCGCCCGCCGCCTCCAGCCCGATCCGGACGGCCTCGGCGACATCGCAGGTCAGAAACGTCGTGCCGGCGGTGGGCGGGGCGTCCTCGGGATGGTGCGTGAGGATGAAGACCGGGCCCTGCCAGCCGCCGTAGGTGCCGCTGGGCTCGGGGAAGGCGTCGAAGCCGTCCCGTCCGCCCAGCACGGCGCCGGTCGTCTCGACGTACTCCTCGACGAGGCTGGGACGGGAGACGCCCTTCATCCAGCCCATCGCGTGGTTCGGTCCCGCCACGAACCCGTCCAGCGACATCGTGAAGTGCCACAGCACCTTGCCCTCGGCGGTTTGCGGTTTCGTGTCGGCTATCGCTGCTGTGGACATGATCGATCCTCTCTGACGGTCATCGGCTGGGTGCGATGTTCTGGTTGAGCCGGAACACGTTGTCCGGGTCGTACCGGTCCTTGAGCGCGGTGAGGCGGGCGAGCTTGTGCGCCGGGTAGGCCCGTCGAACGCCGGCGGCGCCCTCGTCGATCAAGGTGTTGACGTAGGCGCCCCTGGCGTAGGGCTCGAGTGCGGCGGCGCACCGTCTGATCGCGGCGATCCGGCTGTCGTCCTCGCCGGGCTCGGTCCATCCGGCGGCGGCCACGTACTCGAACATCGTGTCGCGGTGGCTGAAGGCCGCGTCGTCGTCCGGCACGTCGGCGATCGCGCCGCCGTAGGCCTGCAGGCTCACCGACGGCAGGTGCTCGCCGGTCCCGTCCGCGGTGCCGCGCAGGAGAAAGGCGCGGATGGCGTCGTCGGAGAACTCGGTGAGGTAGTGGCCCTTCCAGTACCGGCGCCGCGCGTGTCCTCGCACGCTGTCGTCCGTGGTCTGCAGCCGCAGGTACGACAGCTCCTCGACCCGTTCCGCGACCGGCCGCCCGAACGCCCGCATCGCGGGGAGCAGCCGCCGGCCCTCCTCGAGGTCGCCGACCCACACGAAGCCGACCTGGGCCAGCGCGGTGCCGCGCAGCTCCGGCGGGACGAACTCGCCGTCGGCGATGCCGACCCCGGCGGTGAACGTGGCCGAGCGGGGTGCCTCGGCGTTGAGATCACGCCATTGGCGCAGGACCGGGAGCGCGTCGTCGATCGGGAAGAGGAAGTCCGCGATGAGGGCCTGGGTGCCGACCGGGTGCAGCCGGAACTCGAACTCGGTCACGATCCCGAAGTTCCCGCCGCCGCCGCGCAGCCCCCAGTACAGCTCGGGATGCTCGGTCTCGCTGGCCCGCAGCAGCTCACCGTCAGCCGTGACCATCGTGTAGGAGATCACGTTGTCGCAGGTCAGGCCGTACTGGCGGGCGAGCCAGCCCATCCCGCCGCCGAGGGTCAGTCCGCCGACGCCGGTGTGCGACACGTTGCCGGCGGTCGTCGCCAGACCGTGCTCCTGCGCGGCCCGGTCGAGTGCGCCGAGCAGCGCACCGCCCTTGACCCACGCGCGGCGCCGGACCGGATCGACCCGGACGGCGGACAGCGGCGTGAGGTCGATCATGAGGCCGTCGTCCGGCACGGCGGCTCCGGCGATGCCGTGACCGCCGCAGCGCACGCCGATGGTCAGCTCGTGCGCCCTGGCGAACCGCACGGCCGCCACCACGTCCCGGTCGCTCGCGCAGCGGACGATCAGCCGCGGCCGTCTGTCGATCATGGCGTTCCAGACGGTGCGCGCCTGGTCGTACCCGTCGTCTCCGGGCAGCAGCAGGTGGCCGTCGAGCCGGTCGGACAGATCGGCTGTGGTCTCCATGTGTCCTCCTCCTGGGAGCGAATGTGAGCGCGGCATCAGGCGGCCGATCCGGCGATCGGGCGGTAGACGAGAACGACGAGACCCGAGGTGAACGTCCTGGTCCGCTCCAGGCGCAGCTTCGCCGTGCTGCCGTCCCGAAAGAGCAGGTCACGCAGGTTTCCCCGGCCGAGGAGTACCGGGTGCAGCCAGACCCGCAGCTCGTCGAGCAGGTCGTGGCACATCAGGGTTTGCGCGACCGGGCCGAACCCGTACATCAGGAGGTTCTGGCCGCTCCGCATCAGCTTCGACACCTCGCCGGGGAGGTCATCGCCGATGATCGTGGTGTTGCCCCAGTCGGCCCTGGCCAAGGTGGACGACACGACGTACTTGGGCATCGTGTTGATGCGCGTCGCCACATCCGAATCGGTGGCAGCGGCCGACCACGCCCCGGCGAGCGTCTGGTAGGTCCGGCGGCCCATCACGAGCGCGTCGCTGGCCAGGAGTTGCCGGTGGGCGTACGCGGCGGCCTCGTCGTCGTGGTGGTCGAACATCCACCGTTCCGGGTGTTCGATCACCCCGTCCAGCGACATGTCGACCGATGCGACTGTCCGTTTCATGTCCGATCACCTCCGCCTGACCTCGGTCTTCGCTGCCAGGACAGAGTCCAACGGGACACGGTGGGCACACATCCGTGCCAGCACGGAGTCACCACCGATCGACCCCGGATCGACTCCGAATCGGTCAGACTGTCGCCGTGCATCAGGTCGAGGTGTCCGAGCGTGAGGCAGAGGTACTCGCGGCGGTCGGCGCGCGCCTGTCCAACGCCCAGATCGCCAACCGGCTACACATCTCGGTGCGCACGGTCGAGAGCCACGTGTCGTCGCTGCTGCGCAAGTACGGCGCCACCGACCGGTGGGACCTCGCCGAGCAGGCGCAGCGAGGCACGCCCCCACCCGGTCACCTGGCCGGGCTGCCGACCTCGCGCACCACGTTCGTCGGCCGGGCCCGCGAGCGCGACCTGGTCATCGGCCTGCTCGCGGACACGCGGCTGGTGACGCTGCTCGGCCCCGGCGGGATCGGCAAGACCCGGCTGGCGGCGGCGGTGGCCGAGGCGGCGGGGCCGTCGTTCCCGCTGGGCGGCGCGTTCGTCGACCTGGTGCCGGTGCGCGACGGGTTCGTCGAACGGGCGGTGGCGGCCACCGTCGGCGTGACCGAACGGCCGGGTCAGACGCTGGCGGACAGCATCGCCCAGCGCCTGGGCCGCGGTCGGTCATTGCTGGTCCTGGACAACTGTGAACACCTCGTCGACGCCGCCGCCGAGTTCGTCGAGCGGCTGCTGTCGACCTGTCCCGACGTGACGGTGCTGGTCACCAGCCGGGAGCGGACCGGTGTGCCGGGCGAGCGGACGGTGCCGGTCGAGCCGCTGCCGTTGGCCTCCGACGCCGAGCGGCTGTTCCTCGACCGGGCCACCGCCGCCGACCCCGACTTCACGGCCGGCCAGGCCGTCGTCGCCGAACTCTGCGGCCGGCTGGACGGCCTGCCACTGGCGATCGAGCTGGCGGCGGCACGCAGCGCGTCGCTCGGCGTCGACGGGTTGCTCGCCGCGCTGGACGACGGCCTGCGGGTGCTGACCGGTGGCCGAGGGTCGGTCGAGCGGCACCGGTCCCTGCGCGCGGTGCTCGACTGGAGTCACGACCTGCTGGCCGAGGACGAACGCGAGTTGTTCCGCCGGCTGTCGGTCTTCGTCAGCGGGTTCGACCTGACGGCGGTCGCCGCGGTGGTGCCCGGTCGTACCGGCGGCGCGGTCGCCGACGTGCTCGGCAGGCTGGTCGACAAGAGCCTGGTCGTGCACCAGGGCGGTACGCGGAGCAGGTGGCGGCTGCTGGAGACGGTGCGCGCGTTCGCCGCGGACCGGCTCGACGCGAGCGGTGAGCGGGCCGAGGTCCAGCAGTGGCACCTGCGCTGGGCCGTCGCGGCCGGCGCCGAGCTGGAGACCAGGCTGGACGGCGAGTGGCGGGGTGACTTCGACGCGGTCGTCGACGACCTGCGCGCGGCCCTCGCGGCGGCCGCTCCCGGCCCCGAGGTCCTCCCGCACCGGCTGGCCCGGTCGCTCGGGCACCTGACCTACGCCCGCCGGTTCCTGCACGAAGCCCCCGGCCACTACGAGGAAGCCGCCAGGCGGGCGCTCACTCCTCGGGAGGCCGCACGGGACCTGCGCAGTGCCTCCGACGGCGCGCACGCCTTCATCGACACGGGCCGCGCCTGCGACCTGCTGCTCGCCTCGGCCGAGCAGTCGCGGGTGGCCGGGGACGCGAACGCCGAGGCGATCACGCTCGCCTTCGCCGTCACCACGGCCAACCGGCACCCGGCCGGGTTCACCGAGGAGGTGCCGCACGAGCGGCTGCGCGAGTTGCTCGACCGGGCCACGGCCGTCGGTGATCACCAGGATCGGTTCGTGGCGGCCCATCTCGCCGCCGCGAACGCGTGGAACGCCACCGGGGAGAAGGTCACCCCCGAGCCCGACCTGGTGCCGGCCGCGGTGGCCACCGCCCGCGCGACCGGCGATCCGGTGCTGATCAGCGCGGGCCTCGACGGGGTCGGCATCACGGCACTCGCGGACGGCCGGTTCCGGGAGGCGCACCGGGTCGCCACCGAGCGGATGGCCCTGCTGGACGACATGTCCCGCGACGACCCGTACCCGGCACCCGAGATCACCGACACCTACCACATGGCCGCCACCTGCGCGGTCGCCGTCGGCGAGCTGTCCGCCGCGCTGTCCGTGGCCAGGCTGGCCGCTGCCGACGACCTCGTCGGCCACCAGTCGGCCGTCGCCATGAGCGCACTGCTGCCGGCGCTGGTGCTGCTCGGCGACCTCGACGGGGTCGTGCGCGACGGGCCGGTCATCTGGGACGTCTGCGAGCGGGCCGACAGTCCTCTCGGGTGGGTGTCACCGGCGGTCGCGTCGGTCGCGCTGGCCCACGGTCTGCTCGGCCACGACGACGAGTTCCGGCTGTGGCGGGACAGGGCCGAGCAGGTCGCCGGCAGCGCCCGGTCCCGGTATCTGGCTTCGTTCGCGGCGTTCGTCGACGCCCGGGTGGCACTGCACACCGGGCGGACCGACGACGCCGGCGTGCTGATCGAGCGCGCCTTCGCCGACTTCCCGCGCCAGGACTGGCACCGCGCGTTCGCCAACGCCGCCGGGGCGGAGCTGGCTGTCGCGAGTGGACTGCCCGACGCGGCCGACCGACTCGCGGCGGCGTCGGCCACGGCCACCGAGAACGACTGGGCGATCGCCTGCCTGGCCCGAGCCCGCGGCCGGCTCGACCGCGACGCGGACGCGCTCACCGCGGCCCTCGCCGCCTGGGACCGCATCGGCGCCCGCGTCGAACACGCCTACACCGAGCGGCTGATCGAGGAGCTAGATCTCTCTACGGGAGTCTAGGAACCCCTCCTAGACTCCCGTAGAGCTTGCTACTTCTCCACGCTGTTACTTCTCCACGATGGCGGTGACGCCCTGGCCGCCCGCCGCGCAGATCGAGATCAGGCCCTTGCCCGAGCCCTTCTCGTCGAGCAGCTTCGCCAGCGTCGCCACGATCCGGCCGCCGGTCGCCGCGAACGGGTGACCCGCGGCCAGCGAGGAACCGTTGACGTTCAACCTCGACCGGTCGATCGAGCCGAGCGGCGCGTCCAGTCCCAGCTTCTCCTTGGCGAACTTCGGGTCCTCCCACGCCTTCAACGTGGACAGCACCTGGGACGCGAACGCCTCGTGGATCTCGTAGAAGTCGAAGTCCTGCAGGGCGAGCCCGGCCCGCGAGAGCATCCGCGGCACCGCGTACGCCGGCGCCATCAGCAGGCCCTCGTCGCCGTGCACGTAGTCGACCGCCGCCGTCTCGGAGAAGGTCAGGTACGCCAGCACCGGCAGCTTGTGCGCCTTGGCCCACTGCGGGTTGGCCAGCAGCACGGTGGACGCGCCGTCGGACAGCGGCGTGGAGTTGCCCGCCGTCATGGTGCCGCTCTCGCCGCCGAACGCCGGCTTGAGCTTGGCCAGCTTCTCCGCGGTGGAGTCGGCCCGCATGTTCTGGTCCTTGCTCAGCCCGAGGAACGGGGTGACCAGGTCGTCGAAGAACCCGCGCGCGTACGCGGCGGCGAGCTTCTGGTGACTGGCGGCGGCCAACTCGTCCTGCTCGGCACGCGTGACGTCCCACTCCTTGGCGGTGATCGCGGCGTGCTGACCCATGGACAGACCCGTGCGCGGCTCGGCGTTCTGCGGAATCGCCGGCACGATGAAATTCGGCCGCAGTTTTGTCAGCAGCTTGAGCCTTCCGGCCGCGCTCTTTGTGCGATTCGCCTCCAGCAGCAGCTGCCGGTAGCCCTCGTTGAGCGCGAGCGGCGCGTCGCTGGTGGTGTCCACACCCCCGGCGATGCCGGAGTCGATCTGCCCGAGGGCGATCTTGTTGGCCACCTGGATGATCGCCTGCAGGCCGGTACCGCAGGCCTGCTGGACGTCGTAGGCGGGCGTCTCCGGCGACAGTCGCGAGCCGAGCACGCTCTCCCGTGCGAGGTTGAAGTCCTTGCTGTGCTTGAGCACCGCACCGGCCGCGACCTCGCCGAGTCGCTCGTCCTGCAGGCTGAACCGGCTGACTAGCCCGTCCAGCGCCGCGGTGAACATGTCCTGGTTGGACGCCGTCGCGTACGGCCCATTCGACCGTGCGAACGGAATCCGGTTACCGCCGATGATCGCTACCCGGCGGGTGCCGCTCGAGGCCATTTCGTCCTCCTGCAGAAGTTCTTGGCGCCGCATCGATGTGCACTGGCGATCCTAACCTACCCGTGAGTAGTATTACCACGAGTAGGGAGGCGTGAACGACATGACCGACAGGTACCAGCAGTTCGCCAAGTCCGGTGTTGGCAAGTTGCTCGTCAGCCGTCTGGGGCTGCCGAACCCGACGCCGCTACGCCGATACAAGCCTGGGAAACCACCACTCGATGGTCCCGCGCTGTTGGGCGCGGCGCCAGGCGGGCGACTGGTCGACGGCCTCGGCGTGACACTCAAGTCCGCCGGCGTCGACGTGCTCACCGAGCCGCTGCCGGCGGCACCCGAGGGCAAGCCGTCGCCCAAGTACGGCGCCCTGGTGTTCGACGCCACCGGGATCTCCAGCCCCGAGCAGCTGCGCGAGCTGTACGACTTCTTCAACCCGGTGATCCGCAACGTCGGCGCGTCCGGCCGGGTCGTGGTGCTCGGCACGCCGCCGGAGTCGGCGGCCGGCACCGGCGCGCTGATCGCCCAGCGCGCGCTGGAGGGCTTCACCCGTTCGGTGGGCAAGGAGCTCAAGCGCGGCGCCACCGTGCAACTCGTCTACGTCGAGCCGGGCCACGAGAGCGACGTCGAGTCCACCCTGCGGTTCCTGCTGTCCGGCAAGTCGGCCTACGTCGACGCGCAGGTGATCAGGATCGGCCAGAACACGGCCGGCAAGGTCGTCGAGCCGAAGAACTGGGAGCGTCCGCTGGAGGGCAAGGTCGCACTCGTGACCGGTGCCAGCCGCGGTATCGGCGCCGCGATCGCCGAGGTGCTCGGGCGCGACGGCGCGCACGTCGTGTGCCTGGACATCCCCGCGCAGGGCTCGGACCTGTCCAAGGTGGCCAACAAGGTCGGCGGCTCCACGCTGCAGCTCGACATCACCGCGGCCGACGCGCCGGCCAAGCTCATCGAGTACTTCACCGAGCGGCACGGCGGGCTGGACATCGTCGTGCACAACGCCGGCATCACCAGGGACAAGAAGCTGGCCAACATGAAGGACTCGGGCTGGGATTCCGTGCTGTCGGTGAACCTGGCCAGCCAGCTCAAGGTCAACGACGCGCTGATCGAGGCGAAGACGTTGCGCGCCAACGGAAGGATCATCGGCGTCTCGTCGATCGCCGGTATCGCGGGCAACGTCGGGCAGACCAACTACGGCACCAGCAAGGCCGGCGTGATCGGCATGGTGAACGCCTACGCGCCGATCCTGGCCAAGCAGGGCGCCACGATCAACGCGGTCGCGCCCGGGTTCATCGAGACGAAGATGACCGCCGCCGTGCCGCTGGCCACCCGTGAGGTCGGCCGCCGGCTGAACAGCCTGTCGCAGGGCGGGCTGCCGATCGACGTGGCGGAAACCATTGCCTGGTACGCGAATCCGGCGTCGACCGCGGTCAACGGCAACGTCGTGCGGGTCTGCGGCCAGATGATGCTGGGAGCGTGATCACCGATGCCCACGCGTGAGCTGTCGTCCACGCCGAACCTGGTGTCGCTGTTCGGAAAGGCGGCGCTGGCGAACTTCACCCGGCGCGGCGGCGGGGGCGGCGCGACGCTGCCGGACACCGCCTACGAGCAGGCCGGGATCACGATCGACCCCGCGCACCTCGCCGCGTACAACCGGCTGTGCGAGTTCCGGCTGTCCGACGATCTGCCGATCACCTACCCGCACATGTTCGCGTTTCCGTTGCAGGTCAAGCTGATGACCGACGACGACTTCCCGTTCCCGCTGATCGGGTCGGTGCACCTGGCGAACCGGATCACGCAGGGCCGGCCGCTCCGTGTGGGTGACACGCTGGACGTGAAGGTGCGCGCGGAGAACCTTCGCCCGCACGACAAGGGCCAGCAGTTCGACATGATCAGCGAGGTCTTCGTCGACGGGAAGCCGATCTGGGTGGAGCAGAGCACCTACCTGCGGCGCGGCGGCTCGTCGGCGAGCAACGGCAAGCCCGCCGAGAAGGAGGAGCGGCCGCCGGCACCCGAGCCGACGGCGATCTGGCGGGTGCCCGACGACATCGGCCGGCGGTACGCCAAGGTGTCCGGCGACCACAACCCGATCCACCTGCATCCGTTGACCGCCAAGGCATTGGGCTTCCCCAAGGCGATCGCGCACGGCATGTGGACCAAGGCGCGCAGCCTCGCCGCGTTCGAGGGCCGGCTGCCGGCGGCGTGCAGCGTGGACGTGAAGTTCAAGACGCCCGTGCTGCTGCCGGCCAAGGTCGGCTTCATCACCGAGCACGCCGACGACGGCTGGACCTTCCAGCTGTTCGACGCGCGCAAGGGCAAGCCGCACCTGGAGGGCACCATCACCGCCGGCTGACCGCGAGTTCCGCGCCCTGCACCGGCGAGTCCCGCGCTCTGCACCGGCGAGTTCCGCGTTCAGCCGAATGTCAGCAGCGGTTTCTCGTGGCCCGGCAGTTCGGCGGCACGGGCGGCCTCGGCTGCGGCGTCGAGGCCGAACGGCGTCCCGGCCGGAATCGTGAGCGCGCCCGTGGCGGTGAGGCCGACGACCTCGCCGAGCGCTTTCCCGATCCGGTCCGGGGCCGCCGTGGTGAGCCATCGGTAGAGCCAGAACCCGCGCAGCGCCTTGGTTCCGAAGATCAGGTCGGGCGCGGCCACGGGGAACCGCAGCGCGGCCGGGTCGGCCTGCCGGTGCGAGGACAGCGCGCCGTAGACGACCTGCTCACCACCGGCGGCGAGCGCGCCAAAGACCTCGGCGCCGACATCGCCGGCGAGGCAGTCGATCGCCTTGCGCAGCTCGCCGCCGCCGAGCGCGGCGAGCCGCGCCGGCAGGTCCTCGTCGGCCGTGCAGATCACCTCGGTACCGCCGAGTGCCCGGATGTCGTCCACCGCGTCGCGCCGCCGCACGACGTTGATCGTCCGGAACCCGACGTGATTCGCGAGCTGGACGACCAGCCGTCCGACGGTGGACGTGGCCGCGGTCTGCACCAGCCACTCGCCGTCGCCCATGGCCAGTTCCTCGGTGACCAGCAGCCACGCCGTCAGCGGGTTCACGGTGAGCTGGGCGGCGGCCGAGTCGTCGATGCCGGCGGGGATCGTGACCGCCTGGTGCACGGGAGCGACGACGTACTCCTGCCACGTCCCGGTGACGCCGACGGTCACCACGCGATCGCCGATCCGACTCGCCGCGACGCCGTCGCCGGCCGCGACCACGGTGCCCACACACTCGAGGCCGAGCACGGCCGGGAACTCCGGTCGCAGCGGGTAGCGCCCGCGGATCATGTGCAGGTCGCTGGCGTGGATCGGGGCGGCGTGCACTCGCACCAGGACCTCGCCGGGGCCGGGTTCGGGCACCGCCTTCTCGGTGACACGTAAGACATCGCCGGGTTCGCCGGTCCGCCCGGCCACCACCGCTCGCATCGTCGTCATGACTCCACCTTTCCTGAGTGCTTTAAAAAGTAAAGTACTCAATCGCTTGAAAAAGTCAAGCGCGGGGGTATCGTCGAAGCATGCGCTCCTATGGCCAGTTCTGCGCGGTGGCACGCGCTCTCGACGTGATCGGTGACCGGTGGACGCCGCTGATCGTCCGTGAGCTGCTGCTCGGCCCGCGCCGGTTCACCGAGTTGCAGCGCGGCCTGCCCGGCATCGCGACCAACCTGCTCGCGACCCGGCTCACGACCGCGCAGGAGCAGGGCATCGTGGAGCACGACGGCGCGGTCTACCGACTGAGCCCCGACGGCGAGGCGCTCCGGCCGCTCATGCGCGAGGCGGTTCGCTGGGGCATGCGCCACATGGGTGAGATCGGCGAGGACGACGCCTTCCGCTCGCGGTGGCTGGTGCTCGCCCTGCGGGTGTTGCTGACCGCGCCGGACGGCACCCGGGCGACCGTGCTCATCGAGTCCGGCGACGAGCCGATCGTCGTCACGGTGCGGGACGGCCGGCTCGACGTCGATCTCGGTGACACGGACAGCCCCGACGCCGTGGTCGGCGGGCCGCCGGACGCGGTGCTCAACTACCTCACCGGCGCGATGTCGCTCACCGCCGCGCGCCGGCACGGCGTGCGGATCACCGGTGACCGGAAGGCCGTCGCCGCGCTGCGCACCGAAGAAGGCTGAGCGAGTTCACGAGCCGGCCGGGCCGTCGCGGAGCACGCCGCGCACGGTGTCCACCGACACCGCCTCGTGGTCGAACTCGGCCAGCCACCACGTGGCACCGGCGGCCGCGTACGGCGCGAGGTCGGTACCGGCGGGCAGCCCGACCGCGAAGTCGTACGGCGCGGTCGGGTCCTCCCGCAGCTCGGTGACCGCCGCGACCGCCTCGGCGAGCTGGTCCGGGTGGCTCAGGTTCACCGGGAAGAAGCCGTCCACCCGCGCGGCCCGCCGCCGCGGCTTCACCTTGCCGGGGAAACCGGCCGCCCACACCGGCACGCCGGGCCGGCGCACCGGCCGCGGCAGGAACCGCATACCGTCCACGGTGTGGTGCTTTCCGTTGTGCCACACGGGTTCTCCGCTCCACGCGGCGGCCAGGACGGTCAGCGACTCGTCCAGCATCTCGGCGCGCAGGCGATCGTCGACCTGCTCGCCGGTCGCGGAGAACTCCCGGCCGAACCGGTCGCTGCCGAGCCCGACGCCGAGGATCAGCCGCCCGTCGCCGAGCCGGTCCAGCGTCGCGGTCTCCCTCGCCACCTTCACCGGCCTGCGGCGGGCCAGCGGCGTGACCATCGGGCCGAACCGGATCCGCTCGGTCGCGCTGGCGATCGCGCCGAGAATGATCCACGGGTCGGCCACCTCGACGACAGGCTCCTGCCAGTTCACGTGGTCCCACACGAAGAAGCCGTCCCAGCCGGCCTCCTCCGCCTCGGCGGCGAGCCGCACCACCACGGACGGGTCGGCGAGCTGGTCGAACAGTGGCAGCCATAACGCGGAACGCATGCGGGAACTATATGGCTGTCGTGGTCACCCCATAGGCTGACGAGCCGTGCGAATGTTCACCGTGGAACAACGCCGCGCCCGGCTCGTGGCGCGGCACCGGCTTGCCCCGAGCACCCGTGCCGACGACCCGGTGGACGTCGTGCGCTCGGTGCTCGCCCTGCACGGCACCGACCCGGCGTCGGTGTACCTGCAGGTGTTCGCCAGGAGCCGCGAGCCGAGCGCCGGCGCCCTGGCGACGGCGATCTACGACGACCGCCGGCTGATCCGCATGCTCGGCATGCGCCGCACGATGTTCGTGGTGGACCGCGCGCTCGCCCCGATCGTGCAGTTCTCCTCGTCCGACGCGATCGCGGTGAAGATCCGCAAGGGGCTGGTGCGGGAGATCGAGCAGGCCGGTGTGGTCGATGGCGACGTGAGCGCCTGGCTCGCCGGCGTTGAACAGTCCACAGTGGACGCTCTGGCCGAGCGCGGTGAGGCCATGCCCGCCGACCTGGTCGCCGATGAGCCGCGACTGGCCACGAAACTGTTGATGGCGCAGGGAAAGCCGTACGAGGCGGTCACCAACATCACCAGCCGGGTGCTGAACGGCCTGTCCGCCGAAGGCAAGATCATGCGTGGCCGCCCGCGCGGCTCATGGGTCTCCCGACAGTCCGCCTGGTCCACCACCGAGGCGTGGCTCGGCGCGCCGCTGGACGAGATCGACGCCGACTCCGCCAGGGTCGAGCTGCTGCGCCGGTGGCTGGAGCGGTTCGGCCCGGCCACGATCACCGATCTTCGCTGGTGGACCGGCTGGACGGCGGCCCAGGTGAACAAGGCGCTGGCCCCGCTCGCGCCGGTCGAGGTCGACCTGCACGGCACTCCCGGCGTGGTCCTGCCGTCCGATGTGGACAGTCCACTTGAGACGGTCGACGAGCCGGCGGTGGCACTGCTGCCAGCGCTGGACCCCACACCGATGGGCTGGAAGGAGCGTGGCTGGTTCCTCGGCGATCACCAGGAACCGCTGTTCGACCGCAACGGCAACATCGGCCCGACGATCTGGCTGGACGGCCGGATCGTCGGCGGCTGGGCGCAACGCAAGGACGGCGAGATCGTCACCCGCCTGCTCGAGGACGTCGGCACGGACGTGACCGCCGCGGTGCGCGCCGAGGCGGAGCGGCTGGCCGTGGCGATCGGCGAGATCCGGTTCACCCCGAGCTTCCGCACCCCACTCGAGAAGGAGCTGTGCGGCTAGCTTTCCGGGTGCGTCGGCGTCCAGACGTTGCCTTCCATCAGATCGCCAAAGCCCATCCAAACGAGATTCATCGCGCGGGTGGCGAGCACCCGCGCCGGGATGTCGGGGTGGTCGAGCCACCAGTCCGCCAGTGACTCGCACGCGCCGACCAGTGCCGCCGCGTGCGCCTCGGTGCCCTTGCGCGCCTGGGAGTCCATGCCCTCGCTGCTCGCCGTCTTGGTGAGCAGCGCGTCGATCAGGGTGATCGCGCGCGCCCGCATCTCCAGCAGTTGCCGGCTGAACGGGCCGCCGGCGGAGGTGGCCTGCCGGTGCAGCACCAGCCAGCTCTCGCGGTGATCGTCGACGTAGCCGAAGAACGCGTCCAGCCCGTGCCAGAGCTGCATGTCCGGGGTCAGCTCGGACCGCACGCCCTTGCTGATCGCCTCCATCAGGCCGATCGCCTCACGCCGGATGCACTCGGTGAACAGGTCTTCCTTCGCCCCGAGATAGGCGTAGATCATCGGCTTGGACACACCGGCGACATCGGAGATCTCGTCCATCGATGCGTAGTGGTACCCGTGCTCGGAGAACACCCGCACGGCGGCGTCGAGGATCTGCCGCTCGCGCACCTCGCGCGGCAGCCGCCTGGAGCGCTCCGGGCCCCGTCGTCGATCGCCATCCACGCTCACGATCTTCCTCCCGCTGTCCGTGGCACGTCAGCCGAGGTCCCTTGCCAGTCTACCTACTCGAACGTAGCCTTACTCCGGAGTAGGTAGCGGAGGTGCACATGTCCAACGGCAGCCCCGACGTGGAGGCGATCGGCAAGCTCGACCCCGGTCAGCTGATCGAGTTGCTCGAGCGGTTGGACCCCGCCGCCGAGGCCATTCGGAGTATCGACCTCGATGCTATCGCCGCGTCGATCGATCCTACGAAGATCCGCAAGGAGGAGTTCGTCCGGCTGATGGCCGCGCTGCACCGGCTCACCGCCTCCGGCGCACCGGTGGACCTCGGCTCGGTCACGCCCGAGGTGTTCGCCAGGCTGATCGCCCGCGCCTCCAAGGATCAGATCGACGGGCTGCTCGAACGCCCCGAACTGCGCCGGCTCGTACTCGACGAGATCTTCCTCAACAGAATGCCGGGCCACCTCAGGAAAGATCGCGCGGAAAAGGTGCGCGCGGTGGTGAACTGGCGCATTTCCGGCGGTGACGGAGAAGGCGGCTGCGACCGGTACGAAATGGTCGTGGACGGTGGTGTGTGTACGACGCGAGCCGGCTACGCGGAGAACGCGCGCGCTACGATCACGATATCCCCGGTCGAGTTCATCAAGCTCATCACCTCGAACGCCTCGGCGCCGGTGCTGTTCATGACCGGAAAGCTGAAGGTACGCGGCGACCTGGCATTCGCGGCCGGGCTGACCGGCCTGTTCGATCTTCCGCGCGCTTGACAACGGCCGGCCTTCTGGTTTCCATTCCGGTGTGAACCAACGGCGGGCCACAGTTCGAGGGCTCTTCGCTCGCATCAGGCCGCGACAGCAGGCCGATCCTCCGGCCGAGGCGGAGTCCGCGCAGGTCGAGGTGCCCGAGCTGGACGCGTTCGCCAGGCGGATCGACTTCTCGAAGCTGAGTACCAAGCAGTTCGTGCAACTGTTGGACGCGCTCGACATGCTCGGCAAGACCGGCGCCGGATTCGAACTCTCCACGATGCGCACCGAAACGTTCGTGTGGATCATCTCGCAGGCGTCCACCGAGCAGCTCGACGCTTTGATGGCGAAACCGAACCTGCGCCACGTGGTGTTCTCCGAGATCTTCCGGAGAATGAGCGACCACGTCCGTCCGGAGAGCGGAACGAACGAGCAGGTCGTCGTACACTGGCGGTTTTCCGGCGGCACCGGTGACGATGGATTCGATCGGTTTCAGACGGTAATCGACAAAGGCTCGTGCAAATCCACCATGATCCAGGATCTGGACCCGAGAGCGACACTGACGCTGACTCCGGTAGATTTCCTCAAGGTGGCCACCGGGAATGTCAACGCCACCCTGCTGTTCGTCAAGGGCCGGGTGAAGGTGCGTGGCGACATCCCGTTCGCCGCCAAGTTCGCCGACTACTTCGACCTACCGCACCCCTAGCGCAGGTCGACCAGGCCGTGCAGCACCATCCTGGTCATCTCCTCGACCACGGCGTCGATCGGCGGACGCGGCTCGATGACCGTCCAGTCCTGCATCATCCCGTTCACGGCGCCGATGAACGCCGCGGTGCTGAGTGAGAACTCGCGACGCTCGATCTCCCCGCGGTCGGCCGCCTCCGTGAGCGTGTCGAGGATGAAGTCCGACCACTGCCGCCGGGTGCCGATCCGATGTTGCTCCACGGCCCGGCTGACGCCGATGATCTCGACGTACGCGACCCGCGCGCGACGAAGATCGCTCGTGGTCGAGCCGAGGTAAACCCGAAGCAGGCGCGGCAGCCGGCTGACGTATCCCTCGTCCGGGTGGTCTCGCAAGGTCGCCTGCAGCGCGTCGGCCGCGTCTGTCTGGACCGTGTCGTAGACGGCGAGCAGCAGCGCCTCGCGGTCGGTGAACTCCTCGTAGAACTGGCGGGTGGACAGGCCGGCGACGTTCGCCAGCCGCGCGACCGAGGTGGCCGCGAACCCGACCGTGCCGAACAGTTCGAGCCCGGCGTCGATCAGGCGCCGGCGGCGGTCGGCCCGCCGTTGTTCGACCGAACGGCCCCCGTAGGTGCGTTTCGGCGCTGTCTCGGTCATCGCAACCACGCTAACAGCCGTTGGTGACGGTATGTGCGCACACGGATTGCCACGTGCGGTCACTCTGGCTACAGTGATCCAGCCCACTCTGAAACGCTGTCGTTTCACAACTTGGAGAGATCATGATCAAACGGTTGTGCGTCCCCGTCGCCTTGGCCATCGCGGCGACGGCACTGGTGCTGCCGGTGGCCACCGCGGCTCCAGCCCCGCCCTCGACGGTCGCCGACGTGCCGCCCAGCTTCTACGAGAAGCCGGGACCGTCCGCCGTGACCGTCGTGAAGGGCGGACCCGACCACACCCTGTTCTACCCGACCGACCTCGGCGCCGGCGGCACCCAGCACCCGGTCCTGATCTGGGGCAACGGCACCGGCGTGGACACCAAGCCCTACGACTCCGCGCTGCGCCACCTCGCCTCCTGGGGGTTCGTGGTGGCGGCGGCCAACACCAAGCGGTCCGGCTCGGGCAAGGAGATGCTCGCCGGCGCCAGGTTCATGATCGAAGAGGACAAGCGCCCCGGCAGCGTGTTCGAGGGCAAGATCGATGAGACGAAGATCGGCGCGGCCGGCCACTCCCAGGGCGGCGGTGGCGCGATCAATGCCGGCGCGGACCCGATGGTGAAGACGACGATCCCGCTGCAGCCGGGGCCGCAGGGAACCGTCGGCGCGCTCAAGGGTCCGGCCCTGTTCGTCGCGGGCCAGGTCGACGTGATCGTGCCGTCCTGGTTCGTCCGCAGCCGCTACTCGCAGGCGGGCCACGTTCCGGCGGTCTTCGCCGAGTTGAAGGGTTCCGACCACTTCTTCCCCGGCGAGACCAGGGTGCGCATGGTCGGCGTGGTGACCGCGTGGTTCCGCTACTGGCTGTCCGGCGACCAGCAGGCCAAGAGGATCTTCTTCGGGCCGGACTACTCGCTCGGCGCGGACCCGGCCTGGTCGGCCACCGCGCGCAACGCCAAGGCGGAACAGATCGCCCGCTGACGGGAGTCAGCTCTACCCCGTTGGTGGTGGCCGGCCGACTGACAACTGGCCGGCGCGATCGAGATCGTGGCGGCATGCGGAAACTTCTCGTGCCCGTCGCCGTCCTCGTGGCGGCGATCCTGCCCGTCCCGCTCGCGACCGCCGAGCCGGCGCCACCGGACCTGGACGCAGCCCTGCGCCAGGTCACCGCCGACGGTTACCCCGCGGCGGCGGCATATCTCCGGCATGGGGACCAGGTGAAGCAGGCCGCCGACGGAGTCGCCGACCGTGAGACCGGCCGGCGCGCGCACGCTGAGGACAAGTTCCGGATCGCGAGCAACACGAAGGCGTTCACCTCGACGGTCGTCCTGCAACTCGTGGACGAGGGGCTCCTCGCGCTGGACGAGCCGGCGCGACGGTGGCTGCCCGACGAGCTGCCGTTCGACGTGACCGTGCGGCAACTGCTCAACCACACCAGCGGCGTGTACGACCCGACTGACGAGCCGTCGTTCTGGGAGCCGTATCTGGGTGAGCACGGCAATCGCGGCTACGTGTACCGGCCGCGCGACATCGTGGCGCGGGCGGTCGCGCACGGGCTGAACCCCGGGCACGGCACGAAACACGACTACTCGAACACCAACTACCTGATCGCCGGCATGCTGATCGAGAAGGTGACCGGGCGGCCGGCGCACGTGGAGATCAGCGACCGGATCATCGGCCGGCTCGGCCTGCGAGACACCGAGATGCCGCGCCTCGACCCGTTCCTGCACGGGCGGCACCTGCACGGGTACGGCATGGACGGCAACGACCTCACCACGTTCAGCCCGTCCTACGACTGGACGGCCGGCGCGATCGTGTCGACCGCGCGGGACCTGGCGACGTTCCACCGCGCGCTGTTCGCCGGCAAGCTGCTTTCCCCTGCGGCACAACGGGAACTGCTGACCACCGCGCCCACCCCGATGGGCGGTTACGGGCTCGGTGTGGAGCAGATGACCGCGCCGTGTCCCGGCGGGCCGCGGCTGTGGGGCGCGTTCGGCGCGGGGCCGGGCTACCAGTCCATGTCGTTCACCACGCTCGACGGGTCGAAGCAGCTCGTGGCGGTCGGCACGATCTTCGACATCGGCCGGGAGGTCGCGCACGAGCCGCCGGCTCCCGAGGGCCCCGGCATGTTCGGCTTGATCAAGGCGGCGTTCTGCCCCTGACCACTATCGTGTGACCCCGATCTGGGGAACGCGGAGGGGTCAATGGACAAGTGGGCCGTCGGCGTACTGACGGCCGTGCTGTTGGTCGCCGTCGTCGCCGGCCGGCTGATCCGGAGCGGCTCGACGCATTGGTGGCTTCCGTTCAGGGCGGACGACTCGCCGGGAGTGGACCGCCGCATGGCGCGGTCGGTGGTCCTCTGGCTGCTGATCGCCGTCGTGGTCGGCTCGGCGGCCGGGCTCGGGCTGCTGGCGGTTCTCGGCTGGCCGAGGCTGCCGAAGTCGCCGGAGTTCACCTCGGCGCAGATGCTGGACCTGCTGAAGATCGGGCTGGCGGTTGTCGCCGGATTCGGCGGTGTCGTCGCGCTGGCGGTGACCTATCGCAAGCAGAAGGTGGCCGAGGAGGGACACCGGCTGTCGCTGCGGCAGGACGAGCGCGAGGGTACGAAGCTGTTCAATGAGCGGTTCGGCGCGGCCGCCGAGCAGCTCGCGCACGAGAGCGCGGCTGTGCGGCTGGCCGGTGTGTACGCGATGGCCGGGCTCGCCGACGACTGGGAGGACCAGCGCCAGACCTGCGTCGAGGTGCTGTGCGCCTACCTGCGGCTGCCGCGCAAGGTGGGCGGACAGCAGCCCGCCGGTGAGCCGGAGGTCGTCGGCACGATCTTCCGGGTGCTCCGCGACCGCCTCGCGGCGAGTGGTTTCAGCGACTGGAAGAACCTGGACTACGACTTCACCGGTGTGTCGTTCGAGGACGCGGACTTCTCCGGTCTCGAATTCAAGGGCCACGTGAAGTTTGATCAAGCGGTATTCACTGGCCACGCCGCGTCGTTCGCTGGAGCGCACTTTTCGGGCGAGCTGGGCTGTCAATTTGTGGGAACGTCATTTGAATGCGAAACTCTGGACTTCAACGGGGTCGTGATCGACGGCGCCGCCCGGGTTCAACTCCTTCGGATAGAACTGGCCGAAAACTCGTCGGTCGAATTCGCGGGATCGGCTGTAATATCCGGAACCCTGCTGTTCGCGGACAGCTCGTTCACGAACGTCAAGTTCTCGTTCACGAGAGTTCAGCTCGGCGCACAGGCCGAGTGGCACACTTCCGGCCGCGTCAGGATCAGCGACTGCGCTTTTGACGAATGTCGACTCGACTTTTCTGGCACCAGCCTTGAATTCGGCAGAGTTTCCATGGACAACCCCCGCATGCAGAACACCGAGGTGTCCGGTCTGCCGGCGGCGGTCTACCGAACACCTCAGTGATCAGGAGATCGCGCGGTACCCGAGCAGCCGCGCCGGCACCGACAGCGCCGCGCACAGTGGCAGGTACACCGGATACGGCGGCGCGGTGAGCCGCCATTCCTTCCGGAACCCGTACATCATCGCCATCGACTGCAGGAACGGCGGGCGCGGATTGCCGTGCCGGCCCATCTTGCCGTCCTCGACGAGGTTCCACATGGTCTTGAACATCTCTTCCGTGCGCATCGCCGGAGTGGTCCGCCAGACGAACCGTGCCGGCACGTCACCCGGATTCCACGCGGCGTGCGTCACCCTTTTCGGAATGTGCAGCTCGTCGCCGGCGTTGAGCGTTTTCTCCTCGCCGTCCAGAAGGAACACCAGCGTGCCTTCGAGCACCTGAAAAAGCTCAGTTTGGATTGGGTGGTAGTGCGCCGGCGGGCGGAGATCGCCCATCGGTCCGTAGGTCGCCTCCACCTCGAGGTACTCGCCGCCCGTGTCCGCACTGGTCTTGCGGAACACCATTGTGTCGGTATCACCCTGGCGGAGTGTGTCGCCCGTCTTGACCATGTCAGTCTCCGTGTGCGCCGCAGGAGATGTTCTCCTGAGTGGCGGTCAGCGTACTAGCCGAAGCGGCTGGTGAGCTGTCCTTCGGTGAGCGCGGGGACGTCGATCGGGTGGGCCGCCTCGGTGCGCAGCCCGTCCAGGAAGAACGCCAGGCACCGGCGCCACGCCTGGGGCGCGACGTCCATCGACTCGGTGATCACTCGGGACATGGCCCAGATCAGGGTGGCCAGGTCCGGCAGCTCGAAGTCCTCGCGCAGATCGCCGTTGTCCTTGGCGCGCTGGAGGATTCGGTCGATGTGCCGGAAGCCGCGGTGGCACGCCTCGTCGACCTCGGCCGGCACGGGGAACCGCTGCGCCAGCGCGTCGTTGAGCCCGCGGTCCTGCGCCTGCAGCGCGAACAGCCCCTCCACGAACGCCACGAAACCGTGCCACGGGTCGGGGTCGGCGATCGCCGCGTCGGCGATCCGGTCCAGTGCCGCCAGCCGCTCGGGGAAGATCGCCTCGTACAGCGCGTCGCGGGTCGGGAAGTGGTTGTACAGCGTGCCGATGCTGACGCCCGCGCGGCGCGCCACCTCCTCCAGCGGCGCGTCCAGCCCGCGCTCGCCGAACACCTCGGTCGCGGCGGCGCGCAGCTTCTCCCGGTTGCGGGCCGCGTCGGCGCGCAACGGTCTGGCGGTCATGCGCACAGTCTACTTACTTGAGGTCTCCCTCAAGTTCTGTGCTACGTTCGAGATGAAGTTGAGGGAGCCCTCGACTTACTGTCTCGAAAGGTGATCTCCATGTCCCACAACGGAAAGCGGGCCGCCGTTATCGGCGTCGGCCCTGGTCTCGGCATGTCGATCGCGCGCCGCTTCGGCCGTGAGGGGTACTCCGTCGCGCTCGTGTCCCGGTCCGCCGACCGGCATCCGGGGTACCTCTCCGAGTTGGCCGGCGCCGGTGTCGACGCCACCGCGTACGCGGCCGACGTGTTCGACGCTGAGCAGTTGACGTCGGTGCTGGAGGAGATCGGCACGCTCGACTTCGCGTACTACGGCCCGGGCTCGGTCGACCCGGTGAATCGTCCGGTGCCGATCACCGAGACCGACTCGGCGGCCGTGCGCGAGGCGATGCGCGGGGTGTACCCGGCGATCGACCTGGTCGGCGCGGTCCTGCCCGGCATGATCGAGCGCGGTGACGGCGCGCTGCTGTTCGCCGGCGGGCTGAGCGCCGTGCTGCCGATGCCGGAGTTGGGCAGTCTCGCGGTGCTCTCGGCGGCGCTGCGCAACTACGTGCTGACGCTCAACGCCGGGCTCGCCGACACTGGGGTGTACGCCGGCACGCTCACCATCGGCGGGCTCATCGAGCGCGGCGACATCCACAAGCTCGTGC
Source organism: Herbihabitans rhizosphaerae (assembly GCF_004216555.1). GTDB lineage: Bacteria > Actinomycetota > Actinomycetes > Mycobacteriales > Pseudonocardiaceae > Herbihabitans > Herbihabitans rhizosphaerae. The sequence continues at coordinate 333,709 of NZ_SGWQ01000005.1, forward strand.
TGTCCCAGCCGGATCTGGTCGGTGGCGTGCCGCTCACGACGCTCGACCCGGACGAGATCGCCGACGCGGCGTGGGACCTGGTCGGCAAGCGTGATCGCGCGGAGGCGACGTTCAGCGTGTTCGGCTGAGCGTCAGTCGACCATCTCGTCCAGCTCGGCCTCCAGCGCGTCGTCGATCTTGGTGAACGCCTCGGCGATCAGCCGCAACTGGTCGTCGTCGTAGTCGGACAGCGCGGCGTGCCACCGTTTCAGCAGCGGGGTGAACACCGGCGCGACGTGCTCGCGGGTGTGGGTCGGCCTCAGCTTCACGAGTACCCGGCGGCGGTCCGCGGTGTCGCGCACGCGCTGGACGAACCCGCCGGCCTCGAGCCGGTCCAGTGCGGTGGTGATCGACGCGGTGGTCAGGCCGGTCTCGCGCGCCAGCTCTCCCGCGGTGCGCGGACCGGCCTGTAGGAACTGCAGGCAGCGCAGGTCGGTGGTGTTGATCCCGAGCAGCCCCGCCGCCGTCTGGCTCATCTTCGTGGTGAGCACGCTGGTGCGCTGGATCAGGTCGGTGATCGCGTTGATCAACGCGCCACGGTCGCTTGACACGGGCAACTTCCCTTGGTTCTCTGATATCTAGAAGATCTAACTATCAGGTTGTCGAACTGAGGCTACCCCGGAGGACCCTATGTGGCTCAAACGCGCGCGAAAACTGTCCATCCCACTGATCGTGCTGGCCGCCGCCGCACTGCTGACCACGTCGTCGCAGGCCGCCGCCCACCCGCTCACCGACTACGAGGGGCGGTGGAACTACGACCTGCCGGACTTGTCCACCAACAAGAACATCGCGACGCTCGACGTCGGCGGGACGGTGCTGCGCGTGCCCCAGGTCGGCGACATCGTGCTCACCTCGGCGGACGACGGCGGCGTGATCGGCCGCACCGACGTCGGCTGCACCTGGCGGTTCGCCAGGAAATCGGGCGCACTGGAGCTGGACCCGCCCAACCAGCGCTGCTTCAACCCCACCTTCCGGGTGTCGTACACGATCACTCGCTGGACGATCGCCGGCACCGGCCGGCACGCCAGCGAGTCGCTCGTCGCGATCAGCCACCAGCCCACCGGCGACCGGCCGTTCATCCTGGAGAACGGCGCGCGCACGAAGGCGCCGGAACACGATCCGCACGCCACCCGCGACTTCACCGGCCGATGGCGGTACGAGTCGCCGGAACAGGGAGAAATCGCGATCACCCGGGACTACGGAAACCGGATCACCGCACACGAGGGCGGCTGCACCTGGGGTCTCGTGGCACGCGGAGGCACCGCCCGGCTCGACCCGCCCGCGCAGTCGTGCACCACGCCCGCCGGCCCGATCGTGCTGCGCCTGTGGACCATCGCCTCCGACAGCACGCGCCAGGTGACGAGCCGGGTGGGCACCGACGCGCAAGGCCGCGACTTCTCGGTGAGCGGCGCCCTGAATCGGATCCGCTGACCGAACGGGCGGGACCGTCCACAGTGGACGGTCCCGCCCGTCGTGATCAGTAGAGGATCGCGGTGGCCGGGTCGGCGAGCAGCGCGCCGACGTCGGCGAGGAACTGCGAGCCCTGCTGGCCGTCCACCACGCGGTGGTCGAAGCTCAGCGAGAGCTGGCAGACCTTGCGCACCATGATCTCGCCGTCCACCACCCACGGCATGTCCCGGATCGCGCCGAACGCGAGGATCGCCACCTCACCGGGAGTGATGATCGGCGTCCCGGTGTCCACGCCGAACACGCCCACGTTGGTGATCGTGAACGTGCCGTTCGCCATGGCCGCCGGCGTCGTCTTGCCCTCGCGGGCGACCGCGGTGAGCTGCTCGATCGAGTCGGCGATCTGGCGCAGCGACATGCCGTCCGCGTCGCGGACCTTCGGCACGATCAACCCACGCGGCGTGGCCGCGGCGATCCCGAGGTGCACGTACTCCTTGTAGACGATCTCCTGCGCGGCCTCGTCCCAGAACGCGTTCACGTCCGGAGTCCGTTGCACCGCAAGGCAAACCGCCTTCGCGCAGAACGCCAGCGGGGTCAGCTTCACGTCGCGGAACCGCGGGTCGTTCTTCAGCTTGGCGCGGAACTCCATCATCGGCGTGACGTCGACGGTGAGGAACTCGGTGACGTGCGGCGCGGTGAACGCGCTGCTCACCATGGCCGTCGCGGTGTGCTTGCGCACGCCCTTGATCGGCACCCGCCGCTCACGTGCCGCCGCGTCGTACCCGGTGTCCACAGTGGACGGTTCGGGCGCTCCGGAGGCGGCCTGTTGGACCGCGTCGCGGGTGATCACGTCACCGTTGACGGCCAGCGCGCGCAGGTCCACGCCGAGGTCCTTTGCCAGCTTGCGCACCGGCGGCTTGGCCAGCGGCACGTACCCGCCCGGCTCCATCAACGCGGCCGGGGTGTCCGGCACGACCGGCGGTGGCGGCGGGGACTCCGGCGCGCTGGCCGGACCCTGCTGCCGCTCGAACGCGGCCTGCACGGTCGACCGCGCGACGGTGGCTCCACCATCCGAGGCGGCCGCGGCGGCCTTGCGCGGGCGGCGCTTGGCCTGGACCGCCTTGGAGCCGTAGCCGACCAGCGGTTTCATCTCCTCCTCGCCCGAGCCGGCCTCCGCACTGTCCGAAGTGGACGGTGTGGCGGCAGCCGGTGCGGGTGCGGGCGCGGCGGCGCCACCCGGGTCGGTGTCGATGGTCAGGATCGGCGTGCCGACATCGACCGTCTGACCCGGCTCGACGTGCAGCTCGGTCACCACACCCGCCCACGGGCAGGGCAGCTCGACGGCCGCCTTGGCCGTCTCGATCTCCACGATGATCTGGTTGACGGTGACCTCGTCGCCCGGCTGAACATGCCAGGACAGGATCTCCGCCTCGGTCAGCCCCTCCGCGGTATCGGGCAGGGGAAAGCTCTTGAAGGTAGGCATCAACGTTCCCCTAGAAAGCCAGCGACTGGTCGACGGTGTGCAGCACCCGGTCGAGATCGGGGAGGAAGTGCTCCTCGAGCTTGGCCGGCGGGTACGGCACGTCGAATCCGGTCACCCGCATGATCGGGGCTTCGAGCGAGTAGAAGCACTCCCGCTGCACCCGTGCCGCGATCTCCGAGGACAGCGACGACTCCGACGGCGCCTCGGTCACCACGACCAGCCGGCCGGTGCGCCGCACCGACTCGAACACCGGCGCGAGGTCCAACGGGGACAGCGTGCGCAGGTCGATCACCTCGAGCGAGCGGCCCTCCTCCTCGGCGGCGGTGGCCGCGTCGAGGCACACCTTCACCGAGGGGCCGTAGGACACCAGCGTCACCGCCGCGCCCTGCCGCACCACCCGCGAGCTGAACAGCGGGTCGGGCGTGGCCGCCGTGTCGACCTCGGCCTTCATGTTGCCGGAGTGGTACAGCCGCTTCGGCTCGAAGAACAGCACCGGGTCGTCGCAGCGGACCGCCTGCTGGATCATCCAGTACGCGTCCACCGCGTTGGAGCAGGACACCACCCGCAAGCCGGCGGTGTGCGCGAAGTAGGACTCCGGCGACTCCGAGTGGTGCTCGACCGCGCCGATGCCGCCGCCGAACGGAACCCGGATCACGATGGGCATCCGCTGCCGGCCCTGCGTGCGCGCCTGCAGCTTCGCCACCTGCGACACGATCTGGTCGAACCCGGGGAAGATGAACCCGTCGAACTGGATCTCGCACACCGGGCGGAACCCGCGCACGGCGAGGCCCACGGCGGTTCCGATGATCCCCGACTCGGCCAGCGGCGTGTCCAGCACGCGGTGCTCACCGAAGTCCTTCTGCAGGCCGTCGGTGATCCGGAAGACGCCGCCGAGCTTGCCGACGTCCTCACCCATCATGATCACCTTGGGGTCGGCCTCCATCGCGGCGCGCAGGCCGAGATTGAGTGCCTTGCCGATGGTGAGCTTCCGCACGGTGGACGCCGCGCTGTTCGTCTCGCTCAGAACCGGAGCCGCCATCAGTGCTCACCTCCCGCGAAGCCGGCCACGTAGTCCACGTACTCGTCGCGCTGGGCTTCGAGGTACGGGTGCGGCTCGGAGTAGACGTTGTCGAACATCTGCCGGACCGGCGGGTCGGGCATGTTGAAGCAGTAGTCGCGCAGCTCGGCCGCCATCTGGTCGGACTCGGCCTGCACCTGCTCGAAGAACGCGTCGTCGGCCATCTCGTGCCGGATCAGGTGCACCCGCACGCGCTCCAGCGGGTCCTTCAGCTTCCAGGTCTCGACCTCGTCGGACAGCCGGTAGCGCGTCGGGTCGTCGGTGGTGGTGTGCGCGTCCATGCGGTAGGTGAACGCCTCGATCAGTATCGGGCCGTTGCCGTGCCGGCACTCGTCCAGCGCCCAGCGGGACACCGCGAGCGTGGCGAGCACGTCGTTGCCGTCCACCCGGATGCCGGGGAAGCCGTAGCCGCGGGCGCGCTGGTACAGCGGCAGCCGCGACTGGCGCTCGGTCGGCTCGGAGATCGCCCACTGGTTGTTCTGGCAGAAGAACACCAGCGGCGCGTCGTACACCGAGGCCCAGACGAAGCCCTCGTGCACGTCGCCCTGGGAGGTGGCGCCGTCGCCGAAGAAACATACGGTCGCCTCGGCAGTACCGTCACTGTCGTCGCCGACCTTGCCCTCGAAGCGCTGGCCCATCGCGTACCCGGCGGCGTTGAGCACCTGGTTGCCGATCACGATGGTGTACGGGTGGAACCGGGTGGCGGCCGAGTCCCAGCCGCCGTTGTCGGTGCCACGGAAAATACCGAGCAGCTGCTGCGGCGTGATGCCCTTGCACCAGGCGACACCGTGCTCGCGGTAGCTGGGGAAGGCCATGTCGGTGTGCCGCATCGCGCGGCCGACGCCGATCTGCGCCGCCTCCTGGCCGAGCAGTGGCACCCAGATACCGAGCTGGCCCTGACGCTGCAGTGCGTTGGATTCCCGGTCGGCGCGCCGGACGAGCACCATGTCGCGGTAGAGCCCGCGAATGTCCTCGTCGGTGACGTCGGCGATGTAGCGGTCGAACCGCTCGTTGGGGACGCGCTCACCCTCCGGGGTCAGCAGTTGGACGAGGTCCTCGCCGCCTTCGCTGGTCGCTCGCAAGCCGGCGATCACCCGTTCCGCTGTCGGTGCCGCCGCTGTGGCGGGTGGACCCTCTCCCGGTACCGGGTGCGTCCATTCATCTGGGGACGACATCGCGTCTCTCCTTTGTCGACGTCGCACACCGCGCTTGTGGCGGGGGTGCGCGGCTGCGCCGCGGTGCGGCTCGCTCCGAGGTGGCGGACGTCCCGCACCGTCGGCGTTGACGGTGGTTCGTCCCACATCCTGACACGGATAGGTCGGTATTGGTGAGCCCCGAACGTCGGTTCGTTACCCGTTACGTACCCCTTGAGCAGCGGAAACGCTTGGATGGCCGACGGTTGGGCGTCGAACCGTCGGTAGTACATGCGTGTGACCGCACGATCGCCGTCGGTTAAGGAGCCAGTTCAGGGTGCGTGATCAACAGGTGGCCGCCCAACACGCGGACGGGTGCTCCCGGAGAGCGGGAACACGGGTTGCGCAAGGGGTGATCGCGATGTGACCTCCGTCACGCACGCGCCCGTGACCGCGCGGGAACGTTCGACGGCCACGGGCGCGCACCACCGACCTTGCCCGCGCGCGCCTGAGAGAACGGCCAGCGGATGGCAGGATTGGCCGGGTGGACAACTCTGTGGTGAGCAAGACCGTCGGCCAGGCGTGGGAATCCTCCATCCTGCCGAGCCTCTCCGACTTCGTGGCGATCCCCGCGCTGTCGCCGGCCTTCGATCCCGAGTGGGCGGCCAACGGCCAGCTCGACGCCGCCGTCGAACACGTGCGGTCCTGGGTGAACGATCGCGGAATTCCTGGTGTCACAACGGAAATCGTGCGACTCGACGGTCGCACGCCCGTCCTGCTGATCGACGTTCCGGCGACCGGCGACACGACCGACACCGTGTTGCTCTACGGGCACCTGGACAAGCAGCCCCCGGTCGGCGGATGGTCCGACGGCCTCGGCCCGTGGCAGCCGGTGCTGCGGGACGGGCGGCTCTACGGCCGCGGCTCGGCCGACGACGGCTACTCCGGTTACGCCGCCACCGCCGCGATCGAGGCGGTGCGCGCGGCCGGCGGCTCGCACGCCCGCTGCGTCGTGCTGCTGGAGACCGGCGAGGAGTCCGGCAGCCCCGACCTGCCCGTCTACCTCGACCACCTCAAGGACCGGCTCGGTGATGTCTCGCTGGTCGTGTGCCTCGACTCGGGCGGCAACGACTACAGGCGACTGTGGATGACCACCTCGCTGCGCGGCATGGTGTCGGTCGACGTGACCGTGCGCGTGCTGCGGGCCGGTCAGCACTCGGGTCTGGCCAGCGGAATCGTGCCGAGCTCGTTCCGGATCCTGCGCCGGCTGCTCGACCGGCTGGAGGATTCCGAGACCGGCCGGCTGCTGCTGCCGGAGCTGCACGTCGAGGTGCCGGCCGACCGGCTGGACGAGGTGCGCGTGTCGGTCGAGGCGGTGCCCGGCGTGTTCACCCAGATGTTCTCCCTCCCCGACGGAATGTCCACTGTGGACACCGACGAGGTGGAGCTGGCGCTGAACAACAGCTGGCGACCGACGCTGTCGGTGATCGGCGCGTCCGGCCTGCCCGAGCCGCTCGACGCCGGCAACGTGCTGCGCACGCACACCACGTTGTCGCTGAGCTTCCGGCTCCCGCCGACGGTCGACGCGTACGCCGCGCTGGAGGCGGTCAAGAAGACCCTGACCACCGACGTTCCCTATGGCGCACAGGTGGAGTTGGGCCGCACGGACGTCGGGCCCGGCTGGAACGCGCCGGCCTTCGCACCCTGGCTCCGGTCCATTGTGGACGATGTGAGCGACGGCGTGTTCGGCGGCGAGCCGTACGGCACGGTCGGGCTCGGCGGCTCGATCCCGTTCATGGGCCTGCTCGCGGAGAAGTACCCGGACGCGCAGTTCGTGGTGACCGGTGCGCTCGGCCCGGACAGCAACGCGCACGTGCCCGACGAATGGCTGAACATCGCCCAGGCGGCGCGCGTGACCGAGGCCGTGGCGCACATTCTCGACGCACACGCCGCTCGGTAGGTCGACCGAATGACAGATAGATCAACCGAAGGTCGTATCGACGGTCGCCACTCTCGCTGATTCGCTGGTGTCGTGCGAATCAGAGATATGGGAGTGGCGGCCCTCTCCGCCGCGCTGCTGACGGGGTTGGCCGGGACCGCGGTCGCCGAACCGGTCACCGACGGTCGGCCGGAATTGCGGGCGGCCATGGACGAGTTGGCCGCCGCCGGTGCGGCGGGTGTGCAGGTGCGGCTGCACGATGCGCGCGGCGACTGGGTGGGCAGTGCCGGGGTGCGGGAGCTGGGTGGACATCGCCCGCCGTCCACGAAGGGCCGCTTTCGGGCCGCCAGCATCACCAAGACGTTCGTGGCCACGGTGATCCTGCAGCTCGTCGGCGAGAGGCGGATCGAGCTGGACGCGCCGGTCGACGGTTACCTGCCGGAGTTCGGGCTGGACGAGCGGATCACCGTGCGGATGTTGTTGCAGCACACCAGCGGGCTGTTCAACTACACCGGCGAGATCAACCCGGACGGCTCGTTCGAACCGGGAATTCCCGTGTCTGCGGGTAGGGAATTGGTGGAAAACCGGTTCCGTGAGTTCACGCCGGAGGAATTGGTCGGCGTGTCGCTGTCGAAGCCGCCGCGCTTCGAGCCCGGCGCACGGTGGTCGTACTCCAATACCAACTACGTTCTCGCCGGTCTGCTCATCGAGAAGATCACCGGAACGCCGTACGCGGAGCAGGTCGAGCACCGCGTGCTGTGGCCGCTGGGGCTGCACGAGACCCGGGTGCCCGGCAAGCGCGTGGGCATTGCCGGCCCGCACGCACGCGGGTACTTCACCTACACCGAGGCGGGCGTGCGGCGGACCGCGGACATCACCGAGCTGAGCCCCACCGCGGGGTGGGCCGCCGGCGAGATGATCTCCACGACCCGCGATCTCGATCGGTTCGTGAGCGCGCTGCTCGCCGGCAAGCTGCTGCCGCCGCCGTTGCTGGAAGAGATGCTGAGGACGGTTCCCAGTGACACCGGCGGTTACGGCCTCGGCGTGCGGCGGGTCGACCTCGGCTGCGGGTCTGTCTTCGGCCACACCGGAGGAATTCTCGGCTACGACTCGTTCATGTTCAGCTCGCGGGACGGTGCCAGGCGGTTCGAGATGTCGGCGACGATCGGTGTGCTGGACCAGACCGACGAGCCCGCGCTGGCGAAGTACGTGAACGCGCTCAAGACCGTGATGGACGCCGGCCTGTGCGGCTCGGCGGAGAAGATGGCGAGCCGTCCGGGCAAATCGGATTGAGGTTGTCGGCGACGCACCGTAATCTGGCGAGTGCGCAGGGCACTAGCGCTGCGAAGTGGACCCGGCAGCCTTCCGGACGGTTGGTGAGCCGGGTTTCGCGCTGTGAGAGGCAATCCGATTGAGGTTGTCGGCGACGCACCGCAGACTGGGAACTGCGCAGGGCACTAGCCCTGTGAAGTGAACCCGGTAGCCCGCCGGACGGCGGGTGGGCCGGGTTTCGCGCTGTCTAGGCCCCGTCGAGCGTGATGACCTCGGTGACGAGCGGCCTGATCAGGTTCTTCCAGTCGCCGCCCCGATTCCAGCACCATGCGATGGCGTCCGGCACCGAGAGAAGAGCCTCCTGACTGGCACGGCTGACAACTGGCGTGATCGCGGCATCATCGCCACAGCGATCAACGCGAGCGGCCTCACCGCGGTGCCGGGTTTCGCGCTGGCTGGGTAATCGGATTGATGTCGTCGGTGGTGGGTCGTAGACTAGAAACCGCGTAGGGGCACTAGCCCTGCGAAGTGGACCCGGCAGCCTTCCGGACGGTTGGTGAGCCGGGTTTCGCGTTTCTAACGCTGGTCGAGATCAACGACGTCGCCCACCTGGCGTGCGATCAACTTCCCCCAGTGTCCGCCCCGGTTCCAACACCAGGCGAGCGCATCCGGCACGGTCAGAAGCGGTTCTGCGCTCGCCCGAAGATGGCGGTAGATCAAGGTGTCCTCGCAAGCGTGCTCCCGCGCGCGCCGATACAGCGTCCGACGGTCGTTCTCCAGGAGAGAGTCGTCCTGTTCGAGGACGAGGAGTGTCGAGTCCTTCGCGAGGTCGGCGACGAGTTGCGACAGGCACGCGTTGCGCTGGTGCGCCCGATCCACTGCCGAGGTCCGGTAGATGGTGACGAATGGTCCGAGGTCGCTGATCACACCGATGATCTGCTTCCGGCGAGCGTCGCCCTCCTTGTAGAAGTGCACTCGTTTCTGGTTGGGCATGATCAGTGCGCGGATGGCTTGGCGGGCGGTGCGGACTTGGGCGGCCGGGAATGACGCGGCCACGACGACGTAGCCGCGCTCTTTGACCTCGTCGACGAAGACGTGGACCGGCACGGACGGCATCATGCCGTGCACGACTGACAACCGGGCGTGATTGCGGCATGATCGTCACAGTGATCGATGAGCAGTTGAGCCGCGCGGTCGTGGTGTTCGTGTGGAGCGACCCGCGCCGGCCGTGGCCGTCGTCCGACCCGGACGCCGTGGCGAGGGTTTTCGGGCCGGCGGCGCGCGATTTGCTCGGACACATTTCCGGCGTGCTCGCCCAGGTCGATCGCGTTCCGGTGGAAGGTGATCTGGCGCTTTACGGGCGACACGTCACCGAATTCCTGGCGGCGAAGCACCCCGAATTGACCGAGTCGGCACGCGAGGCGATCGCGGCGCGCTGCACCTACGCAGAGCGGTAGGCGGCCGGCGGCGATCTAGTCTTCCGTCGTGCTCAACGCTCTCGACCTGGCCACGCGCAAGATGTGGCGCGCCCTCGGCCGTCCCGTCGACCTGGCCGGCGACCATTCGTGGCTGCGGGCGCCGATGAGCGACGGCTCGACGGTCGCCGACGGCTGGCTGGCCGCCGAGGCGGCCGCACACGGCGGTGAGGTGCACGAAAATGCCCCGGGCGGCGGCCTGCTGCACGATATGAACGCGTTGAACGGTCCGGAATTCGACGCCACTCGACTGCGCCCGGAGATTCGCGACTTCTATGAGCGCACCTCCGCATGGCGAATGGAGGTGTGGACCGGTTGGTCGCCGGCCTTCTGGCTCGGCGGCGAATTGATATCGCGATTGTTCGGCAAACGAGTTCAACAATTGGCGCTGCCCATGCGGCCGCTCGACGTCGCCCGTGGAATGGACAGCCGAATCGCGTTGATCCGCGACCGCGACGGCCAGCAGGTCGCCGCCGCCTGGCTGCGCACGCTGCGCTCGACCGGCGAGTACGTCTACAGCGGCTGCTACGGCCGGCGGCTGCTGCCCGGTGCCGCCGGGCCGAGCGTGCACGTCGCGTTCCCGCTGGAGTCGGGCAACGTCCAGGTTTTCCTCCGGCCCCAGCACGAACCGGACGGCGGCCTGCTGCTGCGCTCCCCGCGCGGCCGGTTCGGCGACAACGGCGCGTACGTCGTGGTGCGCGATCGCGGCCGAACCTTCGCCGCGCGAGCACCGATCCACGAGACGTTCCGCCTTTACGTCGATGACGAGGGCGTGTTGCGCACCGACCACGAGCTGCGCATGTGGAACGCGACCGCCGTCCGGTTGCACTACCGGCTGGAGCCGCTGAGCTGATCGAACTCGGCGACCACCATCGGGAGCGCGAGCTTGACCGACTTGTTGTGGTCCACCTGGCCCACGTCGGTCAGCACCGCGTCCGTCTGCTGAGCACAGGTCAGCGCCTGGGCCGGCGCCACGTCCCGGTCACCGCTGGCGAAGTACACGTGCGTCGGCACTCGGGGCCGCCACCGGCACCCGTCGCTCTCGTCGCGAAGCGCGCGCCGCAGCGTGCCGGTCGGCTGCTCGAGACCGGCGAAGAACTCCGGCGTGAACATGTCGCGCGGCGTCTTGGGCAGCTGGGGAAAGATCTCCTGTGGCGGCGTGAACCCGTCGAACAACCCGGCCAGCTCCGGCTTGCGGAACGCGTCGGCCGGCGAGTCGTACAGACCGTGCACCCGATTCCACGCGGTGACAAGGAAACCGAGGTACGCGGTGGAGTTGGCGGCCTCGCCGGTGACGCCCGACCGCAGCGCGCCGCCCACGTCGTACGGTCCGCTGACCGGCGAGATCGCCCGCACACCGAGGCGCGGTTGGACGCCGTACTGCAACGCGCGGCCCAGGGCCATCGCGGCCGAGCCGCCCTGCGAGAACCCGCTCACCGCGACGTCGCGCTCGGGGTTCTGGCCGTGTCGGCGCGCCAGTTCCCTGGTCGCCAGCAGCGCGTCCACCGACGCGGTGACCTCGGAATCGAGATGCAGATACGGGTGGTAGCCCGGCCCGGTGCCCAGACCGAGGTAGTCCGGTGCCGCGGTGACGTGGCCGGACGCGGCGAGCAGATAGGCGGCCGCGCGATCGGTGCTCTTGTCGTTCATCGAGGCGACGTCGCCTCGGTACACCTGGGTGCCGTGCAGCCAGGCGGCCAGTTTCGGCCTGCCCGGCCCGGTGCGCGGGACGGCGGTCAGCCCGCTCGCCGTGGTCCGCCGGCCGTGCGCGTCGACCGTGCGGTACTCGATCCGATAACCGGTGACGCCGTAGCGCGCCCGGTCCGAGTCGATCCCGAACCGGCGCAGGTAGTCGTGGATTCCGCCGGCGTCGATCTCGTCCACCACGGTCGCCGACACCAGGGTTCCCCTGCCGGGTGTCGCCTCCGCTGAGGTGGCGGTCAGCATGGCCGTCACGGCGGTCGCCACGCACGTCACCGCGGCGACCCCGACCACGGCTCGTCGTTTGAGGTTCATGATCGAAGCGTGCCGGCACCGGGCCCTCGACCACATCCGGGATGATCCCGGAATCGGACCCGTACGGGACGATTCCACCGCTCGGACGACGCGCTCGATCGGCCGCTGCCGATACGATTCCGGTCCCGCGGAGCGATCGGGGGACGCCGAGGTGACGGGCAGGACCGAGCAGCACCTGTTGCGCACCGGCGTCCGGTACGCGCTCGGTGTGCGCACAGCCGTGGCCGGCGCGTCCAGCATCGCCGCCCTCTTCCTCGTCCCGGCCCGCGAACCCGCCGTACTCGTCGCGGTCGTGCTCGGGCTGAACGCCTGGAACGCGTGGTTCGCCTACCGGTTCCCGCGCGGCGGGCGGCTCGTGCCGGCCGACATCGCGGTGATGTGCGCGGTGTGCCTGTCCCAGCCGTGGACCACGCCGGCCGCGACCAGCGCCGAGGGCACCGTGCTGTGGATGCTCGCCGGCGTCGCGATGACCGTGATGACCTACGCGTGGCTGCTGCCGCCGCGCACCTACGTCGTTGCGACCGTCCTGCTGGTGACCGCCCAGCTCGCCGGGTACGCGATCGCCGCGCCGGACAGATGGCTGAGCGGGGCGCCGTTCCAGCTGTGGATCGTGGTCGAGGCCGGCCTGTCCTGGATGCTGTACCGGATGCTGCGGCGCGGTGCGCGCAACGCCGATTCCCTTGTGGCACAACGGGAATCGGCGCGCCGGACGGCGGCGATCGCGGACGCGCGACGGTCCGACGAACGCGAGTACCTTGCCGCGCTGCACGACACCGCGTCGGCCACCCTGTTGATGGTCGGCAACGGCGCGGTCGGTGGGCGGCGCGAACTGGCCGCGCAGGCGAGCCGCGATCTGGACGTGATCAGCGGGCGGATCGGCACAGCCTCCGGCGAGGTCGACCTGGTCGCGACACTGCGCGAGGCGGCGGCGCACACGCCGTTGACGGTGCGCTGGCAGTTACCTGAGCGGCTGTCGGTACCGGCCGTCGAGGCGGCCGCGCTGGCCAACGGCACCCGTGAGGCGCTGACCAACGTGGTGCGCCACGCACACGTCGACGAAGCGTCGGTTTCCTTGTCCCACAACGGAAACCACGTCACCGTGCGGATCACCGACGACGGTGTCGGGTTCGACCCGGCGAGCCTGAACGGCGACCGCTACGGCGTGACCAGGTCGCTGGTGCAGCGGATGGAGCGGATCGGCGGGCACGCCGAGGTGATCAGCCGCCCCGGCGCCGGCACCACCGTCACGCTGACCTGCGACCTCACCGCACCCGAGCCGCCGAGCGAGGACGCCGAGATGATCGGCGCCAACCTCATGGGCCGGATGCGCTGGGCGGCCGTGGCGATCAACCTGGTGATCCTGCTCGGGCTGGACCTGCCGAAGCTGATCGCCAACTGGAACGTGTACCCGTCGCCGTGGACGCAGGTGCTGTTCATGGCCGCGCTGATCGCGATCACGCTGGTGGTCGCGTGGCGGCGCACGCTCGGCCGGTGGACCTGGGTGCTGGCCGGCGCGGTGCTGGCGATCTCGATCGCGGCGCCGGCGGCGATGCCGGCCGAGCTGTGGCACACCTCGGCGCACTGGTCCTTCCGTGAGGCGGCCTGGACGCTCGTGGTGGTCGGGATCGAGTGGCGGCTGGCGGCGCTGGCCACCGTGCTCGTGGTGCAGCACGCGGTCACCCTTGTCCACATTGGACTGTCCGATTTGGACGGTGCGGCGCTGCCGGGTGTGGTGAACGCGACCGTGATGGTGCTCAGCTATCAACTCGCCGTCGGGATGATCGCCGCGCTGATGCGGCCGATCGCCGCCTCGGCCGCGCAGGCGGCGCACGAGCAGGAGCGGCTGCGCACAGCGGACGCGGTATCCGAGCAGCTCAGCCAGGACCGGCGAGACCGGTACGCCGAACTCGGCCGGACCGCCGCGCCACTGTTGGCCGGGCTGGCCTCCGGTGATCTCGACCCGGCCGACCCCGCGGTGCGCCGGTCCTGCGCCACCGAGGCGGCGCGCATGCGGCGGCTGTTCGCCGAGGACTCGACCGCGCCCGATCCGCTGTTGCACGAACTGCGCGCGTGCATCGAATCGGTGGAGGGCCGCGGGTTGACCGTGGCGTTCGCCGAGCGCGGCGACCGGCCGGCCGTGCCGGAGCGGGACGCGCGCACACTGGCCGAGCCGATCGTCGCGGCGCTCGCGACGGCGGTCAGCAAGGCGCGCGTCACGGTGGTCGGCGCCGGCGGACAGGTGACGGTCAGCGTGGTGGCCGACGGTCCGGACGGCGATCTGATGCACGTCAAATCGAGCTGGCGGGGTGAATCGTGATCACGGCGGTACTGGTGGACGACCATCCGGTGGTGGTGGCCGGCGTGCGGGCCTGGTGCGCGCTCGCGGACCCGCCGATCGAGGTCGTGGACGCCGGGCCGTCCGTCGCGGTGGCGTGGCTGGATCCGGGCGCGTCGGCCGACGTGGTGGTGCTGGACCTGCAGCTCGGCGCGTCCGGCGTGTCCTGGGGCGACCTCAAGCGGCTCGTCGACGCCGGCCGGCAGGTCGTGGTGTACACCATGCGCGACGATCGCGAGACCGCGCTGACCTGCCTGGACATTGGCGCGTTCACCTGGGTGACCAAGGCGGAGGGCGAGAGCCACCTGGTCGCCGCGATCCGGGCCGCCGCGCACAACGAGGCGTACACGCCGCCCGCGTTGTCCGGCGCGCTCGGCACCGACACCAACCCGAACCGGCCGAAGCTGTCCGATCAGGAGATCAACGTCCTGCTGTCGTGGTTCCAGTGCGAGTCCAAGGAGTTGGTCGCGGCCGAGCTGAACATCAAGGTCAGCACGGTCAACTCGTATCTGGCGCGGGTGCGCGGCAAGTACGCCTCGGTCGGCAGGGAAGCGCCCACCAAGGCTGCGCTCGTGGCGCGCGCGATCCAGGATGGTCTCGTGACCGTGGACGAGCTGTAGTACGAACAGATGGCATTCCCGCCCGGCGAATCCCCATAGCGTTCTTGTCAGGAATTCCAGGGGTATCGCTTCGGAAAGGGAATTTCCCATGAATTCAAGCTTGAAACGCTGGGGAATGGTAGGGCTGCGTGCGGCCATCCTCGGTGGTGGCGCGACCGTGCTCGGCGTCGTGCTCGCCTCCCCCGCGTCCGCGTCGTCGGGTGACGGCCGGGACGCGTCGGCCCACTGGGGTGAACGCCACGCGCAGTCGGTCGTGGTGTCACACCGGGACGGCGGTGGGCTGTCCGTGCGGTTGGGGCGGTCCGTTGACGTCGACCGGGAATCCAGTGCGCACAACGGTTTCCGGGACTCGGTGCGCACCGACCGGACTGACCGGACTGCCGCGCGGGCGGAGGCCGCACGACAGTCGAAGGCCGCGGCGGAACGGCTGGGGCAGGCGGTGGCCCAGCAGCAGACACAGCGACAGACACAGCGACAGGCACAGCGACAGGTGACCGCGGTCGCCGAACGGCGGGCCAGCATCGGTCAGGCGTTCCAGCAGGCGGTGACCGCGTCCAAGCCGGCATCCGCGCCCGCGTCGAAGGCGCCGGCTTCCACGAAGAGCGCGCCGACCAAATCGACCGGCACGGCCACCACGAAATCGGGTGCACCCGCCGGTTCCGGTGTGAGCACCACCGCCACCGGCGGACTCGGGACGGATTCGAAAGCGTCCGGATCGATCGGTCCGAGCGGCGCGAAAGGCGAGATCAGCGGAAAGTCGGGCCTCAGCGGAAAGGCCGGCGCGGAGATCTCGAACGGCACGGTGGGCGCCGGGACGTCGGTGGACGGTTTCGTCGGCGGCAAGGGCAGCATCTCCGGTGAGCTGGGCCTGGGTGGCGCCAAGGTCGGCGCGGACGGGTTCCTCGGGGCCGAGGTCGGCTGGGACGGTCACGTCGGGATCAGCGGGATCACCGCGGGCGTCAACGCCACCGGGCGCGCCGGGCTCGGCGCGAACGCCAACGCCGGCGCGACGTGGGGCGACGGCAAGATCGGCGTCGACCTGGGCGCGGGCGCCACGCTGGGCCTCGGCGGGAAGGTCGGCGGCTACGTCGAGGTCGACTACGGCCGGCTGGCCGACGACATCGCGGACGCGATCGACTCCTACTTCGGCGGCGACGAGGAAGCCGAGACGTCGTCGACACCGTCCAGCCCGCAGTCCGACACCGCGGACTCTCCGGACCGCCCGGACAACAACGGTCAGGGCACGGGTGCCAGTGGTGAGCCCTCGTCCTACGACAACTCGGAGAGCGACACCTCCACCGACACGTCGACCGGTTCGGGTGGCCACAGCTCGGGTCCGGACTCCCCGGATCGTGCGGACAACAACGGTCAGGGCACCGGCGTCAGTGGTGAGCCCTCGTCGTACGACAACTCGGAGAGCGACACCTCGACCGGTTCGGGTAGCTACAGCTCGGGTCCGGACTCCCCGGATCGTGCGGACAACAACGGTCAGGGCACTGGCGCGAGCGGTGAGCCGTCCTCGTACGACAACTCGGAGAGCGACAGCACGTCGGGGACCACCGGCGGCTACGGCACCGACAGTGACACCGATTCCGACAGTGGCGGCTACGGCGGCTATGGCGGTTATGGCGGCAGCGACTCGGACAGCAGTGGTGACACCGACAGTGGCGATGACGGCGGGTACTCCGGCGGCGGTGGCTCCAGCGGTGGTGGCGGCGCGTCGGGCGGCTGGGGCGGCGACAGCTCCAGCGACACCGACTCCAGTGACACCGACAGCTCCGGCGACACCGGTGGCGGCTACGACGGCGGGAACGACGACTCCGGCATGGGTGGCCCGGCGGATGGCACCAGTCCGTCGGACGGCGGACACGCCGTAGCCTGACGATCTTCCGGGAAACGACGGCGGCCACACCGGCCGCCGTCGTTTCGCGTCAGCCCTGAGCCACCGATGGAGGGTGTACCAGCGACGACACCCGACCTAAAGTGCGCGTCCAGTGATAACGAGGGTTGACACGTCCGTGACCTCAGACCTGATGCGCTGACCGTCTCCCAAATGGCAGGATGCCGAGCACTCGGTTTCCGAAGCGAGGAGTGACCCGTGTCTCGACGACCGCGTAGAACGGCGGCGTACCTGATCTCCACCTTCGCCGTGGCGGCACTGACCGCCACCGCGTGCGGTGGAACGACCGAAAAGCCGTCCGACCAGCCGCAGGGCCAGTCCTGCACGCCAGGGGAGGTCAGCAACGTCCCCGACCCGAAGCCGCTCGACGTCAACCCGGCGGCGGACCAGGCACTCGGCGCGAAGGTGCCGGCCAACATCAAGTCGAAGGGCACGCTGACCGTCGCCACCGACGCCTCCTACGCGCCGAACGAGTACATGGTCGAGGGCACCGGCGAGATCATCGGCATGGACATCGACATCATGCGGGCGGTCGCCAAGACCCTCGGCCTGCAGGTGAAGTTCGAGAACGCCAAGTTCGACGGCATCCTCGCCGGCGTGCAGGCCGGCCGGTACGACCTCGCCATCTCCTCGTTCACCGACACCAAGGAACGCGAGCAGGTCGTCGACTTCGTCACCTACTTCAACGCCGGCACCGGGCTGATGGTCCGCAAGTGCAACCCCAAGGGCATCAAGACGATCGAGGACCTCTGCGGCAAGAGCGTCGGCGCGCAGCAGGGCGTCATCCAGATCGACCAGTTGACCAAGGAAGACGCCGAGGACTCGGTCGTCAAGAAGTGCAAGGACGCCGGCAAGCCGCCGCCCAACGCACAGGGCTACCCGCAGCAGACCGACGTGAACAACGCGCTGCAGGCCAACCGGCTCGACGCCTACCTCGCCGACGGCCCGGTGGTCGACTTCGCGCTGAAGAAGACCGGCGCGGCGTTCGAGCGCGTCGGGTCGGACATCGGTGCGGCGCCGTACGGGATCCCGATCCCGAAGACGTCCGGCACGCTCAAGGAAGCCGTGAACGGCGCCATCCAGAAGATGATCACCGACGGCAGCTACCGCAAGATCCTGGACAACTGGGGCACCACCAGCGGTGCCGTCACGGAGTCCAAGATCAACGGAGCTAAGTGAGTGACATGACCGGACCGTCCCAACACGGGGACGAGCAAGGCAAGGACGCGCGGGCGGCGACGACTACTCCGGCGGAGCAGATCGTCGCCGTGCCCGTGCGCCACCCCGGACGCTGGGTGGCCGCCGCGATCCTGCTGGTGCTCGTCGCCATGCTGCTCAATAGTTTGCTCACCAACCCCGCGTGGGGCTGGAAGATCGTCGGGCAGTTCCTGTTCTCCGAACGGATCCTCGCCGGTCTGTGGGTCACCATTCAGCTCACCTTCTTCGCGATGCTGATCGGCGTGGTCCTCGGCGTGATCATCGCCGTGATGCGGCTATCGAAGAACCCGATCGTCTCCGGCGTCGCGTGGACCTACGCGTGGTTCTTCCGCGGCACGCCGGTCCTCGTCCAGGTCTTCTTCTGGTCGTTCATCGCGAAGCTGTATCCCTATCTGTCGCTGGGGATCCCGTTCGGGCCGGAGTTCGTCTACTTCGACTCCAACATCCTGATCCCGATCTTCACCGGCGTGGTGCTCGGCTTCGGCCTCAACGAGGCCGCGTACATGTCCGAGATCGTGCGCGCCGGAATCCTGTCGGTCGACGACGGCCAGACCGAGGCGGCCGAGGCGCTCGGCATGACCCGGATGAAGATCATGCGCAGGATCGTGCTGCCGCAGGCGATGCGGGTGATCATTCCGCCGACCGGCAACGAGACGATCTCGATGCTCAAGACCACGTCGATCGCCGCGATCGTGGGCGCCGGCGACCTGTTCACCAATGCGCAGCAGATCTACGGCAGCAACTACCAACAGATTCCGCTGCTGGTGGTGGCGAGCATCTGGTATCTGCTGATGACCTCGATCCTGTCGATCGGGCAGTACTTCCTGGAACGGCGTTTCTCCCGAGGTGTCCTGTCGGGACGCGGCGGGTTCCTCGGCCGTGGCGCCAGGTCGGAGGTTTGACGTGAACGACACCGTGGCGATGGTGAAGGCCGAGGGTGTGCACAAGTCCTTCGGCCGCAACGAAGTGCTCAAGGGCATCGACCTGGAGGTGCGGCCGGGCGAGGTGATGTGCGTCGTCGGGCCGTCCGGCTCGGGCAAGTCGACGTTCCTGCGCTGCATCAATCACCTGGAGAAGATCAACGCCGGCAAATTGTGGGTGGACGGCGAGCTCGTCGGCTACCAGCAGAAGGGCGACAAGCTCTACGAGCTGCGCGACCGCGAGGTGGCGGCCAAGCGGCGCGAGATCGGCATGGTCTTCCAGCGGTTCAACCTGTTCCCGCACATGTCCGCGATCGAGAACATCGTCGAGGCGCCGTGCCAGGTGAAGGGCGAGTCGAAGAGCGTGGCGCGGGAGCGGGCGATGAACCTGCTGGACCGGGTCGGGCTGGCCGACCGGTCGCGCGCGTACCCGCGTGAGCTGTCCGGCGGGCAGCAGCAGCGGGTGGCGATCGCCAGGGCGCTGGCCATGGAGCCGAAGCTGATGCTGTTCGACGAGCCGACCTCGGCGCTGGACCCCGAACTGGTCGGTGACGTGCTCGCGGTGATGCGCGGGCTGGCCGACGACGGGATGACCATGGTCGTGGTCACGCACGAGATGGGCTTCGCGCGTGAGGTCGGCGACTCGCTGGTGTTCATGGACGACGGCGTGGTCGTCGAGCAGGGCCGGCCGACGGACGTGATCAACAACCCGCAGCACGAGCGCACGCAGCGCTTCCTCTCCCGGGTGGTGGGAACGGCGCAGTAGTCTGGAGCGTCTCAACTACGTATCGTCCTGAACCGCTGACACTGGGGAGCGACGAGATATGGCCTCCACTGGGGGAGCGCCTTCGGAGTCGGATGAGGCCGCGCCGGTCGAGCCTGCCAAGATCAAACCGTTCGACCCGCGCGATCCCAATCCGGACAAGAAGTACCACCACAGCGCGGACGAGGTGCTGCGCGGGTTCGTCGACCCGGAGACCGGCACCTTCATCCAGCGGCGCTGGCGCGCACGCAGACAGCAGCCCGCGGCGCCGGTGGTGACCGTGCAGGGCAAGTACATCACCGGCGTGCTCGACCTGCGCGCGGTGGAGTTCCCGTACCTGTTGGAGTTCGTCGACTGCCGGTTCGAGAAGCCGCCGGACGTGCGTCAGGCCAAGCTCGCCGGCGCCACGTTCGACAACTGCTGGCTGCCGGGGCTGCTGGGCAAGAACCTCCGCAGTGACAACGACATCAGCCTGATTCGGTCCACTGTGGAGGGTTCGCCGATCGACCTGACCGACGGCGAGATCAACGGCTCGCTGGACCTCACCGGCAGCCTGCTGGACAACCCGCCTGGGCGCGGCCTGCTCGCCGACCGGCTGGTGCTCGCCGGCGCGCTGCTGGCGTACAACCTGGAGGTGCGCGGCGAGTGCCGGGTGCCCGGCCTGCGCACCGGCGGCAACGTCAACTTCTCCGGCGCGAAGCTGTACAACCCGCTGGGCAACGCGATCAACGGCAACGGCCTGCACGTGGGCGGGAACCTGCTGTGCGGTGTGGACGTGGAAAGCGATCAGCCGTTCCGGTCCACCGGCTGGGTGTTCATCCCGAGCGCGCGGGTGGAGTCCGACATGAGCTTCCGCGGCGCGTGGCTCGCGCCGGGCGAGGTGTACGACGTGCCGCCGGCGATGGACGACCGGCGGCCGACGCTGGTGGCCGATCGCATGCGGGTCAACGGCAACGTCGAGCTGGACCGCGGGCTGACCAGTACGGGCACGTTGCGCCTGGTCAACGTGACCATCACCGGCTCGCTGTGGCTGACCGACGCGACCGTGGACGTGACCGACGGCGAGCCGACGCCGTGGCCGCACCGCGCGCTGCACTTCGACGGCGCCGAGGTGCACGGCGATGTGGACGCCACGTCGATGACGGTGATCGGCCAGGTGCGGTGGATCGATTTCAGCGTGCAGGGCAACCTGGAGCTGGACGAGGCGACCATGCGCAATCCGGACGACGCGGTGCTGCTCGCGCACCGGTTGGTGGTCGGCGGCAACCTCGAGGCGCGCGACGTGGACGCCGAGGGTACCTTCGTGCTGCAGGACTGCTCCATCGGAGCGAACCTGGACCTCGGTGGCAGCAAGTTCATCGAGCCGGGTGAACGTGAGGCCGGTCTGCGTCCGTCGGTCGACGCGCGCGCGGCGAAGATCGGCCGCGACCTGATCTGCGTGAAGCGGGGCAAGCGGACGTTCACCGCCGAAGGCGGGATTCGCTTGCACAGAGCGGAAATCGGGCGCGAGGCGACGTTCAAGGGCGCGTGGCTGGGATCGCGCACACGGTTCAAGGACACCGCGCTGGACGCGCACGGCATGGTCGCACAGGAGCTGGTGCTGACGGTCGGGCGCCGGCCGTGCGGCAAGGTCAACCTGCGGCACGCGCGGTGCGCCTCGTTCGACGACAACGCGAAACTGTGGGACGCGACCGGCAAGATCATGCTGGAGGATTTCCGGTACGACGCGTTCGCCACGCCCATTCCGGTGAAGAACGACAAGGCCGTCGAGGAGCGGCTTTCCTGGCTGCACAAGGGAATGCGCGGCGTGTACAGCCCTGGGCCGTACGACCAGTTCGCCGCGATGCTGCGCGCGGCCGGCAACGAGGAGCACGCGTCGACGGTGCTCATGGCCAAGCAGCGGCACCGGTATCGCGCGCTCGCGCAGGGTTACAAGGTGCTCGGGCCGGGTGTGCGAGTGTGGAGCTGGTTCCAGTTCCTGATGGTCGGCTACGGGTACCGGCCGACCCGCGCGGTGGTGTGGCTGCTCGGGCTGCTGGCGTTCGGCACGGTGTGGTTCGCGGTGTACGGCCACCCGCAGCCGATCAACACCGACGACGCGAACCTGGTGTGGAACCCGTTCCTGTACAGCCTCGACCTCGTGGTGCCGATCGTCGACTTCGGCAACAAGAACAAGTGGCAGATCCTCGAGGCGTCCCAGTGGATCTCGGCCACCATGATCGCGATGGGCTGGATCCTCGCCACCACGGTCGCCGCCGGCGTCACCAGAATGCTCCGCCGCGCCTGATCGTCACCGTCAGGTGGTCAGGTTCCACGTGTGTTCGCCGTCGGGACTGTCCAGCCACACGCGTTGCGCGGTGGGCGTGACCGTCAGGCCGAACCGATGCCAGGCGGGGGCACCCATCGTGGCCCACTCGTCGTGTGCGTGTTCCACGTCGGCCCAGAGGTCACGCGGCCCGGCGTGGCGTACCAGGTACCGCCCCGACTCGTCGGCCGTCCGGTCCACCGAGCACCACGACCCGTCCCGGTTGGTCAGGCAGGTTGCCGTAGGCGTGCCGTCGTCAACCGTGAGCGTGTGCTGAGTGCCCGGTGGCAGCCGGAACTGAGCCAGGAACCGGAACCCGCCGTCCAGTTCCACCGGGTCCACGGCCGTGGTGCGTTCCTCGCCCTGGGAGCGGTCCACCGCGGGCCAGGCGTTCCCGACGTTGGCCGCGTCGTGCCGAAGGGCCATGAACCGCCCGTACCAGTCGAGGAACTTCCCTTCCGCCACCGGGTCTTCACCTCGGCGCAGGAGAACGAGATTGCCCGCGCTCAACTGGCCTTCCACGTCCACCAGGATGAGACCACCGGGCGCGGTCTGTTCGATCCACGCGCCGGGGATTGCCGCCACTGAACAGGTTGCGATGATCCGGTCATACGGCGCGTGCTCAGGCAGGCCGCCGCTCCCGTCCACGGCACGAAGCACGGGCCGGTAGCCGATCGCCGCGAGCCGATCTGCCGCCGTGTCCACCAGTTCGGGCCGAAGGTCGATCGAGAACACCCGATCCGCCCCGAGCCGGTGAGACAGCAACGCCGCGTTGTACCCGGTGCCGGTGCCGACCTCCAACACCCGGTGTCCGTCGTGCACGTCCAGCGCTTCCAGCATTCGGACCATGAGGTCCGGTTTCGTGCTGGACGACACCGGCACCTGGCGGCCCGACGAGTCGGCCACGACGGCGGTGATCAACGTGGTGTCCGAGTACACGAGGTCCAGCCACGCCTGGCGCGACGCATCATCGTCGGGCGTGATCAGCCGATAACTTGTGCCCTCCTGTTCGTAATACCGGGGAACCAACTCGTGGCGCGGCACCCCGCGCACGGCGGCTCGCCATTCCGCCGTGTGCAGGTCGCCGTCCGCGGTCAGCTTGTCGGCCAGAGCTTCCGCCCTGGCCTGCCACTCGTCGGTCACGTCGGTTCACCCCGTTCGAGAAGGTCTACCAGCGTGTCCGCGAGCGGGACGCCGGTCCGGGATTCCAGCCACCCATATTGCCCACCAGGGTTGGACTCCAACAGGACCCATTCCCCGGACGGTGTGATGACGAAATCGAACGCCGAGTACGTGATGCGGAACTCGGCCATGAACGCACGTAGTCCCTTCTCCACGTCTGGCGGTAGGTCGAGAACGCCGTAGCTCAGGGCGTCGTGGTCGGACCGCCAGTCGGTGTGACTGGCCTCGCTGCCCGCATAGATGCCGACTGCGTGCATCGTGTCGCCGATGACCACCACGCGCGCTTCGTGATCCTTCTCTACCCAATCCTGAATCTGGTGAAGGGTCACGTCTATTCCGCGAAGGTCGGACAAATCCTCGTCGGTGAGCCGCCGAGTGAATCCGATCTTCCGAACGCCTTCCTCCAGAACCCGGCTGGTGCCCAACGCCTTGTTGATGACACCGGTCTTGTTGTCCTTGGCGAACCTACGGACCGCATTGGGGTCATTGGAAATCAAGGTGCGCGACACGGTGAGTCCACACCGGGCCGCAACCGCGAGCTGCAGCGGCTTGTACACCGCATCGGCGGCCCGGTTCGGGTGGTTGACCCAGCACAACGGCAGGGACGAGAGCACACCACCGAAACCCAACTTGGCTTCCCGGTTGGCGTGCTCGCGCTCCGCCCGGCTCATGCCGGCCGGGAACTCGAACGCCGTAGGACTCCGATACCAGGCCGATCGCAACGATTCCAGCGCCACCGACCGGTGCGGAGTCCTCAGTTCCCCGACCCAACGTCCGCCGTCCAACTCGGCGTCCACGGTGAGCTGTCGCGGGAACCAACTCGTGTCGATCCGCAAAACGGGAATGTCGCGCTCATTGAGTTTGAGCACAACCTGATCCGCGCTCCGGTCGAAGTCCTGAGCAAAGATAAGGACGGTCATACCTGCACCGGATGATCCGGGGCGAAGTCGTTGCCCCAATCCTCGGACGGGCCTTCGTCGCCGTCGTTGTCGGTGATGGACGACCACTCCATGTTCGGAGACAGCTTCACCATCGGCGTTTCACTGTCGTCATCGGAAACCGACACCTGCTGATCGTGGCTGTACTCGTACGGCGGGACAATCGGTTCCGGCATCGCGCGCACGTTCCGCAGGCCGAACGGCCGCGTCTCCGGCGCGGACGGCGCATCGGTGTTGTCCACAGTCGCCAGACCTGGCCGGGTGAGCGGGAATTGCGCACTCACCGGAGCCAACGGATCGTCGTAGAACTGCTCAGTGTCCACTGTCGCTGTCATCGGTACGTCCTTTTCAGATGATGTGTTGTATAGGAGGTCGGACGGTCATTTCCTTGCGCTCGGCGCGGGTAACAATCAGTGGGTGCGGGAACCCGTATTGGTCCTCCCGTGGCGGCTCGTACAGGAGTCCGGATGCGTCTCGTGCATCGGGTGTGGCGAGGTTTCTCAACGCGGTCAGTGACTCGACCGATCCGCCGTAGAAATGCCACACGACGAACCGGGGGTGCCAGATATCGGCCTTGTCGTCGTTCGGGATGCGCGCGGCCTCGGCGCGATCCGCGCCGCGCACGTGGGCCACGTCGATGAACGCGCCGTTGATCCTGGACAACACGATCACGTTCGGCCGGTTCGCTCCACCCGGGTAATACGTCGTGAACCCGTGACGCGTGAACCAGAGAAGCAGGTCAACAGTTTCGGGCGGATCAACACTCGGACTCATGATCAGGCTCTTTCGCGCGTATCGGGCGAAAAACGCCAACGCGACCAGTATCTCGACGGCAAGCGCGAGGACGACGGCAATCGTGTCTGTCAATCGCGGTCACGCCGTCCCCGCCGACTCGGCGCGGTGGGTCGCTGCCAGGCGCAGCGCCTTGCCGAGCACGTCCACGTTGACCGGCGACCAGTCCACCGACCACGGCGGTATCCACCAGTAGACGCTGCTGCCCTGAACGTGGGTCGGTGGAGCTGGGATCCAATCGCCCGGCTTCATCTGGTCAACTTGGCTGCCTGGCATCGCGTCCAGCACCCCGGCCGGCGCGGTGCAGAAGTAGGCCCGTCCTGTGTCCGGGCGGAACGCCACCGGGCCGGGTGACGCCTGGAACACGCTGGTCTGTATCGCCTTGTCAGCCAAGGTGTGCTCCACAGACACCGCCACGAACGTGTCCACGCTGGTCCGCAGCAACACCGACGGCAACACCGACGCCGGCCGAAACCACTTCGCGATCACCCGCGAATCACAGGTGGCGTAGTTGCGCGGCTCCAACGGTCGCAGACCATTCGTGATCTTGCTCTGACCCGGTACCACGTACTGACTGCGCCCGTTCCAGGTCGAACCCGGCAGCACCAGCCAGCCGTGCGCGGCGTATTCCTGCGCGGCCCGCTCTACGCCGCTCGCCTTACCGTCCTCGGCCTCCGTCGACTCGTGTTCCGCGACCATCGTTGTCCCCGTCATCGCTCGTGCCCTTCCATGCTCGCCCTTGGAGTAGTCATGAGCAGGTCGCACACCTGGGAGGACGCGACCAGACCACCGGCTCAACCAGTAGGTTCGTGTGCTTCACTGAGTGAAGTCGATCGATCGCGGGTAGTTGTGAAGAACTGTCAAGAGGGTGGACAGTGTCAAGAGATCAGGGTCTCGGCGTAGTTCTCCGCGACATGCGTAAGTCGCGGAGCCTGACCCTCGCTGCTGTCGCGCGCGAAGCGGGCTGTGCTCCGTCCCTAATCTCGTACGTGGAAACCGGACAGCGAGAACTGCACGCGTGGCTTGCCGTCAAACTCGACAGCATCTATGAGACCGGAGGTGTAATCACTTCCCTGGTGCATGAAACCAGCCGCGCATCAACCAACCGTCGTGCGTCAGGGCCGAACAGCACTGAAATGCTGATCGTGGAGCTACCCGGTGGAGGTGGGGCAGTGCCATTGTCCCGCCGTGACCTTCTGGTCGCCCTAGGAGTCGGAATTTCGAGTAGTGTGGGTTATCGGGAGTTCGAATCGAAGTTAGACAAGTTTGGGTTCGACCCTGACATGCTATCGGTATTTGAAAAAGGGTACGCAGGCTTCCAGACCGCAGCACGCGCCCTGCCATCGTCTGAACTGGTAGACGGGCTAACCGGCAACGTTGCGCTCCTTGACGGGATGCGACGACGGGCCGAGCATCGCTATCGAACTCGCATAGCCAAACTGCAAGCACGATACGCGGAGTCCCTTAGCTGGCTAGCCGAAGAGGCTGGTGACCTTACGAGTGCAATGTATTGGATTGATCGTACCAGCCATTGGGCGGAATCGGCCGAATGGAAACCAATGATTGCGTACGGTTTCGTGCGACGCTCCATGATCGCGGTCAGTTTCGCTAACGACGGTCGTCGAGCGGTGGATCACGCCCAGTCGGTGCTTTGCATGAAGCGTGTGCCACCGAGGATTCGCGGCCTTGCTGCGAAGCAGATTTCATTTGGTTACGCACTCGCTGGAGACGAGACGCAAAGCAAGCGCGCGCTTGACGACGCTTTGACATTATTGGCAAAGCCGGTACAAGAAGGCGACGCGGTTCTAGGGCAGCGAAGTGTCGTCAATGACGATCTATTTACGATATTCAAAGCCACCTGTGATATTTACCTTGGGCGTGGTGAATCCGTAATACCTGTTCTGGAGCCGCGGTTGTCGTCTCTGTCGGGAGCATCGGTCCGGACGGCCACAATTACGCGCGCCAAGCTCGCGCGAGCCTATGCAAACGCGGGCCAGCCCGCAGAGGCAGCCCACCTTGCCGGCCGCGCACTCAGCGACATCGACAAGATCGAGTCGCTTTCGGCAAAGAGTGAGCTTCGGCGAGCGCTACCGATACTTCAACACTGGCATGGCCGGGACGATGTCAGGATGGTTATGGAACGGCTCGCGAACAGCTAGCGAAGTCTTTCGATCGGCAATTTGGTTTCTTCAATCAGACCGTCTTTCGTACGGGTGACCTTGTACGCGCCGCTGTTTGCGCGGTCGCTTATGGCGCGGACGAACGTTGACCCTTCGAAATGAAGACCTGCTCCAGCATCGGTTGCGTATCCGCCTGGCAACAGGCCGTCACGCACACTTGAGTGGAAGAGCTCTCGCCTATCGGCATAATGCACGGCATTGGAGAATGGCAAGAGACCAAGGCCATCTGCTAATGGGCGAACTTCTCCGAAAGAATCTGTCGTGCCTCCCTGAAACCAACAGAGGGATCCGGCGGACTCTCCACCGATCACCACGCCGCTCTGCCAGCAGTCACGTAGTACTTGGTCCAGTCCGTGTGCTTTCCAGACCGCCAGGAGATTGGCCACACTTCCGCGGTCAACCCAAATCATATCTTGTGACTGCAAGTGGCCCGCTACATCTGAGATGTTTGGCTTGTCAAAGAGCTCGACATGACTCGCGTCTACCTGACGGCCCAAAAATGCCGAGTAGAATCCTGAAATGCTCGATCTCCTGTCGCCCGTGCCCGTTGACAGAAAGCAGATCCTGGGCAAATCCCGACATCCAGTGAGTTCGATCGCATACCGAAATATGGGCGACGGCTTCCACGGTTCGCGCGCACGGTTGAACCCCATTGACGTGGCCAGGATAGTTGGCCTTTGCGCAGGCATACATCACCTCACTGGACTAATTGACGTTGTATATCCTATTCGGAATCTACTCTGCCGCACACGTTGACGGGATGATCGACATGTGGATAAGTCGCGCCTGTGGATGGGCGGCGTGACACTCACCAGCGGAGGCGGCCCCGTCAGGCGGCGAAGACGGTGCGGACGATGGACTCGTCGCCGTCGATCTCGACCAGTCCGAGGGCGCGGGCGTCGCTGAGGGTGAGGGCGCCGGCGGCGAGGCCGAGGACGTAGGCGGGGTCGGCGCGGACGGTGGCGTCGAGGTCGCGGCCGTCATGCGGGCCGACCTCGAAGCCGGAGCGCGTCGCGCGCAGTTGGAAGAGCGGGTCGCCGATCTCGAGGCCGACCGTCGCCGAGGTGCGGACCTTGACCCGGGTGTCGAGCAGGGCGGGGACGGCGAGGGTGAGCCACTCGGGGCGGAAGGAGTCGCCGTCGGGGCCGCGCACCATCAGCGGGGTGGACCAGCGGATCAGGCTCTCGATCGGCTGGCGCAGCTCGGCACCCCACGGCGTGAGGGCGTACTCGACCACGCTGCCCTTGCCGGCCAGTCGCCGCTCGACCACGCCCGAGGCCTCGAGGTCGCGGAGCCGGTCGGCGAGCAGGTTGGTCGCGATGCCGGGGAGGCCGTCGATCAGGTCCCGGTAGCGGGCGGGGGCGATGAGGAGCTGGCGGACGATGAGCATGTTCCACCGGTCGCCGACGATTTCGAGGGACCGGGCGAGCCCGCAGTACTGGCCGTAGCTACGCATCATACTTGATTGTCTCAAGTGCACGTGACAAACTCAAGCTTGGGAGATCGAGCCGAGAGGGGCCGCCATGGCCGAGACCACCGAGAGCGTGCGGCCCGCCTGGGTCGACGACGACCTGTTCCCGTTCGTGAGCCGCTTCGTCGACATCGACGGGCACACCGTGCACTACGTCGACGAGGGGTCGGGCCCCACACTGCTGCTCCTGCACGGCAACCCGACCTGGTCCTTCCTCTGGCGCGACGTGATCCGCGCGCTGCGCGACGACTTCCGGTGCATCGCCCTGGACTACCCGGGCTTCGGGCTGTCGACGCCGAAGCCCGGCTACCGTTACCTGCCTGAGGAGCACGCGGACGTGGTCACCGGGTTTGTCGACGCGCTCGGTCTCAAGGGGGCCACTCTGGTCGGGCAGGACTGGGGCGGCCCGATCGGTCTGACCGCCGCACGCCGTCGACCAGGCGTCTTCGATCGGCTGGTACTCGCCAACGCCTGGGCCTGGCCGGTCAACGGCGACCTCTACTTCGAGGCCTTCTCTCGCCTCGGCGGCGGACCCCCGATCCGCTTCCTGGCCCGGCGGCTCAACCTCCTCATCAACGCGTTCATCCCCATGGGCCACCGAAGGCGGAAGCCGACCGCGGCGGAGATGACCCACTACCGCCGGGCGCAGGACACCCCCTCGCGGCGCCAGGCCTCCGCCATACTGCCCAGCCGGATCATCGCCAGCCGGGCCTTCTTCACCGAGGTCGAGGCCGGTCTTGCCGACCTCGCCCACCTGCCAACCCTGATCGTGTGGGGTGACGCCCAAATCGGCTTCCGTGCACAGGAGCGCGAACGCCAGGAAGCGATCTTCACCAACCACAAGACCGTGATCCTCGAGGGCGCCGGCCTCTACGTGCAGTCCGACGCGCCCGAGGAGTTCATCGCCGCGATCCGCGACTGGGCGGCTGAGAGGGACCTGTAGACCACTCTCACCATTGGACGGTTGGAACCGATCACCAGCGGAGCCTGCCGAGGACGGTGGTCACCGACGTGGTCACCTCGGCGCACACGTCGCCGTCGTCGTCCACGGCGGATCGGCTGCCGGGTGCCACGTCCATCAGTACCGACACGCCTCCGGTGTCCACCTCCAGCCGGCAGGTGTGCCGCCCGTCCGGCGACAGGTACGCCGGGTTGCCGCCGACCGCGAGCTTGCGCGACTCGACCCGCTCGCTGTCCGCCGCCGGTGGGCGCAGGCTCAGCTCGACGAAGAACGCGCGATCCGGCCGCCGCCACACGCATCTCGGCTGCGCGCTGAAATCCTCCCGCCGCGCCTGCGGCTCGGCCAGCCGGTCCGATTCGACCAGGTACGGCGCGACCTCGTCGGCGGTGAGCAGCGCGCACGGGTCGATCGACAGGTAGTTCCTCGGCGACGACTGCTGCTCGTCGCCCTGGCCGCACGCGGCGAGCCCGAGCGCCACGCAGGCGGCCGCGAACCCCTTGCGTGGCAAGGATGTGCTCGGCAACGGCCACCTCCGGCCAGAGGACACCGGCCCCCGCCCGGCCTACTGTGCGCTGACCCTAGTCACGCGCGACGGTCGAACGATCCGCCGAACGGAGCAGGTCTGCCGGCAAAGGTGCACCAAGTCCGCCCTCACGGTGGGGCATACTCACGATCGTGAGCACACCGACAGCGCGGGGCGAGATCGACATCGACGCACCGGCCGAGGACGTGTACCGCGTGGTCAGCGATCTTCCGGCGATGGCGGTCGCCGCCGAGGAGTTCGTCGGCGGTTCATGGCTGCGCGGCGCGGAAGAAGCCGCCCCCGGCGCCCGGTTCCGAGGCCGCAACCGCCGGGGCTGGCGCCGCTGGTCGACGTTGGCCACGGTGACCGACGCCGAGCCGGGGCGCCGGTTCGCCTTCGAGGTGACCTCGCTCGGCCTGCCAGTCGCACGGTGGCAGTACGACCTCGAACCGCGTGGTGACGGCTGCCGGCTCACCGAAAGTACTTGGGACAAAAGGAAAAGCTGGTTCAGCCGGCTCACCGTGGTGGCGACCGGCGTGTCCGACCGGGCGTCGGTGAACACCGAGAACATCGCACGCACGCTGTCCCGCGTGAAGGTGGCCGTCGAGACCAGGTGAGCGTCCACAACCACCGAGCGTGAGCGCGAACGCACCGCGAGGGCGGCGCGCGCCGGGGGCCACGACGCGGCCGATACCATTTGGCAGTGCCGGAGCTCAAACTCGAGATTCAGATGCTGCACGACCGCCTGTTGGTGCAGTTGACCCAAGAAGAGGGTGAACGGCGCAGCGGCGGCGGGATCGTCATCCCCGCCACCGCGCAGATGGCGCGGCGGCTCGTCTGGGGCGATGTTCTGGGTGCCGGCACGCACGTGCGCAACGTGAAGGTCGGGGAACGGGTGTTGTTCAACCCGGAGGATCCGCTGGAGGTCGAAGTGCAGGGGCGGACGTACCTGGTGATGCGCGAACGGGACGTGCACGCCACGGCGAGCGAACGCTCCGAGCACGGGACCGGCCTGTACCTATGAGGGAGTGAGCTGTGCCGGATGAGCCGCGGTGGCCGGAGTCGCACTCCGAGCAGACCGACGTCTTCCCCGCGATCCGGAGTGACCAACCCGGTCCCCTGCCCCAACCACCACCGTCACCGGTGGCGCCCATGTCGGCTGAGCAGACCACCGCTTTCCTTGCCGCACAGTCGGAATCCGAGGACGCGAAGCCCAAGCCGAGCGGAGGCGGTCGCCGCCGCGCACTGATCATTGGCGGTGCCGTGGTCGGCGTGCTGGCCGTGCTGTACGCGGTCGACCTCCTGCTCAGCCAGGGCGACGTGCCGCGCGGCGTGACGGTGGCCGGCGTGGACGTCGGAGGCATGTCGCGCGAGGACGCCGAGCAGAAGCTGCGCACCGAGATCGAGCCGCGGCTGAGCAAACCGTTGCAGGTCAAGGCGGGTGACGTCAGCGAGACCGTGCAGCCGGCCGCCGCCGGGCTCACCCTGGACTGGCGCGCCACCCTGGACAAGGCCGGCGACCAGTCGTGGAACCCGATCACCCGGCTCACCTCGCTGTTCACCACCGAAGAGGTGAGCGTCGCGACCAGCACCGACCAGCGCGCGCTCCAGTCCACTGTGGACGGTCTGCGGGCGAAGGTGGACCGCGCGCCGGTCGAGGGCACGGTCACCTTCCAGGGCGCGAAACCCGTTGCGGTGCAACCGAAAACCGGTCAGACGCTGGACACCGGCCCGGCCGCGCAGCTGCTGCTCGACGGGTGGGCCTCCGGCAAGCCGATCGATCTGCCGGTGCAGGCCACGCCGGTGAAGACGACTGCCGAGGGCGTGAACGCCGCGCTCGAACAGATCGCGAAGCCGGCCGTCTCCGGGCCGGTGATCGTGCGCGGTGAGGGCAAGGACGCGCGGCTCGAGCCGGCGGTGATCGCCTCCGCGTTGAAGTTCGCGCCGGCTGAGGGCGGCGGGCTCACCCCGTCGCTGGACAACGCCAAGATCGTTGGCGCGCTGGCTCCCCAGCTCGCGCCGACCGAGAAGCCGGGCCGGGACGCCGCGGTGATCTTCACCGCCGGCCGGCCGGGCGTGCAGCCCTCCGAGGACGGCCGCACGGTCAACTGGGATCCGAGCCTCGTGCCGCTGCCCGAGCTGCTCAAGAAGACCGACGGGCGCGAGCTGCGCGCGCAGTACGCGATGAAACCGCCGAAGGTCACCACCGACCAGGCCAACCAGCTCGGCATCAACGAGGTGATCGGCGAGTTCACCACCGGCGGGTTCGCCGCCGACTCCGGGGTGAACATCCGCACGGTCGCCGCGCGGGTCAACGGCGCGATCGTCAAACCGGGGGAAACGTTCTCCCTCAACGGTTTCACCGGTCCGCGCGGCACCGGGCAGGGCTACGTCGAGGCCGGCGTGATCTCCGACGGCGCGCCCGGCCGCGAGGTCGGCGGCGGCATCTCGCAGTTCGCCACCACGCTGTACAACGCGTCGTACTTCGCGGCCATGAAGGACGCGGGGCACAAGGAGCACAGCTACTACATCAGCCGCTACCCCGCCGCGCGCGAGGCGACCGTGTTCCAGAGCCACAGCGGCGCCAGCCTGATCGACATCAAGTTCACCAACGACTCGCCGACCGGGGTGGCGATCCAGACCGTGTGGACGCCGTCGTCGATCACCGTGAAGTTGTGGGGCACCAAGCGGTACACCGTCGAATCGGTCCCCGGTCCGCGGACCAATCCGACCGACCCGCAGCCCAAGCAGGGCCCGCCGCCGCCGGAGAAGTGCAGCCCCAGCAACGGATCCCCCGGTTTCACCACCAGCGACACGCGGGTGCTCAAGGACGTGGCGAGCGGTGCCGAGGTGCGCAGGGAGACCCGCCACGTGCGCTACAACCCGCAGCCGAAGATCATCTGCGGACCGCCGCCACCGGGCTGACACACGACACGAGAAGGCCGCCGCGTCGGGTGACGTGGCGGCCGTTCGGTATCCCAATCGATCAGGTGCGGGCGGCTGTTCCGCCCTTGGACTTCGACCAGAGGGCTACGGCGAGCGCGACCACGCCGATTGCCCCGACCACCTGCAGACCGTGCCGGATCCAGTCGAAGCCGGCGGTCTCCCTGACGCCGAACAGCGCCGCCAGTACATTGCCGACGAGAGCACCGAGGATGCCGGCCACGATGGTCAGCCACCACGGGATGTTCTGCTTGCCGGGCATCAGAAGCTTGGCGAGGAAGCCAAGCACAATTCCGGCGATGAGCAGTCCGAGGATGCTGTAACCACTGAACGCTTCCTTGAACGCCTGTCCCATGTTCTCTCCTTAGGAGGGTTCCAGGGTTGCGGTACTTCATTGATCAGGGTCGCACCACTCGGGTGACTCCGCTTGACGAGCGTTACCCGGTCGTGGTCGGCACAGCACGACGGCGGCCCACCCGAAGGTGGACCGCCGTCTTCCGCGCCGCGGGATGGCTCGGAGGTTACGTGTGGTCAGATCAGAACGCGGCCTCGTCGAGGTCCATGAGCACGTTGTCGGCGGACTCGACGATCTTGCGCTCGGCGGACAGGGTCGGCAGCACCGTCGCGGCGAAGAACGACGCCGCGGCGATCTTGCCCTCGTAGAACGGCTTGTCGCGGTCGGTGACGCCCGCGTCCAGCTTGGTGATCGAGATCTCGGCGGCATGCAGCAGGCGCCAGCCGATGACCAGGTCACCGGCCGCGAGCAGCAGCCGCACCGCGTGCTGGCCGACCTTGTAGATGTTGCGCGGGTCCTCCTGCGAGGTGGTCAGGTGACCGATGAGCGCGCCGAGCATGCCCTGCACGTCCTCGAGCGCCTGCTTGAGGGCCGCGCGCTCCTCCTTCAGCCGGCCGTTGCCCGTCTCCGCGTCGACGACCTTGCCGATCTCGCCGGCCACGTAGGTCAGCGCCTGGCCCTTGTCGCGGACGATCTTGCGGAAGAAGAAGTCCAGCGACTGGATCGCCGTGGTGCCCTCGTACAGGGTGTCGATCTTGGCGTCCCGGATGTACTGCTCGATCGGGTAGTCCTGCAGGAAGCCGGACCCGCCGAGGGTCTGCAGCGACTCCGACAGCAGCGCGTACCCGCGCTCGGAGCCCACACCCTTGACGATCGGCAGCAGCAGGTCGTTGACCTTCTCGGCCAACTCCTGGTCGATGCCCGCCTCGCCGCCGGCGCGCGCTACCGCGATCTCGTCCTGGATCGACGCGGTGTACAGGTACACCGAGCGCAGGCCCTCGACGTAGGCCTTCTGCAGCATGAGGCTGCGGCGCACGTCCGGGTGGTGCGTGATCGTGACACGCGGCGCGGTCTTGTCGACCATCCGCGGCAGGTCCGCGCCCTGCACGCGCTCCTTGGCGTACTCCAGCGCGTTCAGGTAGCCGGTGGACAGCGTCGAGATCGCCTTCGTGCCGACCATCATGCGCGCGTGCTCGATCACGTCGAACATCTGCGCGATGCCGTCGATCTTCTCGCCGAGCAGCCAGCCCTTGGCGGGGACGCCGTGCTGGCCGAAGGTCAGCTCGCAGGTGGTGGAGGCCTTGATGCCCATCTTGTGCTCGACGTTGGTGACGAAGACGCCGTTGCGCTCGCCGGTCAGCTCGCCGGTCTCCGGGTCGAAGTGGTGCGCCGGCACGAGGAACAGGCCAAGGCCCTTGGTGCCGGGCTTCGGCTCGATGCCGGGGCCCTCGGGACGGGCGAGCACCAGGTGCAGGACGTTCTCGGTCATGTCGTCCTGGGCGGCGCCGGTGATGAACCGCTTCACGCCGTCCAGGTGCCAGGAGCCGTCCTCCTGCTTGACCGCCTTGGCGCGGCCGGCGCCCACGTCGGAGCCGGCGTCCGGCTCGGTGAGCACCATCGTCGCGCCCCAGTTGCGCTCGATCGAGTTCTCGGCCCAGCGCCGCTGCTCCTCGGTGCCGTTCTCGTGCACGATCTGCGAGAACGTCTTGCCGGCCATGTAGAAGAACACGGCCGGGTTGGCGCCCAGGATCAGCTCGGCGGCGGCCCATGCGACGGTCGGCGGGACGCCGAAGCCGCCGAGGTCGGTGCTGAGGCTCATCCGGTCCCAGCCACCCTCGACGATGGCGCCGAGGGCCTTCTTGATCGACTCCGGAATGGTGACTTCGTGCTTGTCGGGGTCGAACACGGGCGGGTTGCGGTCCCCGTCGACGAACGAATCGGCCACCACTCCGGTGGCGAGCGAGTTCAGCTCGCTCAGGACCGTGCGTGCCGTGTCCTGGTCGGCCTCGGCAAACGGCCCGCTGCCCAGGCGCTTCTGGATCTCGAGCACCTCGAAGAGGTTGAATTCCAGGTCTCGGACGTTGCTCTTGTAGTGGCCCATCTCGTTGCTCCGTTGGTCCTGTGGGATCGGGCTACTCGCCGGTAACTACAGGATATTACTTGCCGGTAACCAGCGGCAAGGAAAGTTCCCCCGGATGTGTTCTATCCCAACCCCTACAACTTTCGTCAGCCGCGGTTGCCAGCCCTGACGTGCGCGACGACGCGGTGTGGGGACTGCTCGGCGTGACTCATATCACGTGGGGCGACGAGCACGCCACTGCGAAAGGCGACGGCGACGGCGTGCGTGCGGTCTCGTGCGGCGAGCTTGCGCAGAATGCTCTTCACGTGGGTGCGCACGGTCTCCACCGAGACGTAGAGGATCTTCGCGATCGCCTGGTTCTCCAGGCCGTCGGCGATCAGGTGCAGTACCTGGTACTCGCGCTGCGACAGCGGGCGCAGGCCGTCGCCGTTGGTGTTGTTGTGCGGCGTGCGCGCCCCAGGGGCGGTCACCATCGACGTGAGGGCGGGGTCGATGTGTCGCCGGCGGTCGTACACCGCGCGGATCGCGTCCACGATCTGGGGCGGCTCGGAGGAGCGCAGCAGCACGCCGGCCACGCCGGCCGCGATGCCGTTCGCCACGTACTGGGTGTTCCGGTGGGAGTCGCGAACCAGGAGGATCACGGCCAGGTCGGTATCCGAGCCGACGAGCATGCGGCTGAGCTGGTTGCGCGGATCAAGGCCGGAGTCGACCAGCACCACGTTCGGCCGGAGGCGTTCGCACATCTGCATGGCGACGCTCGGGCTGTCCGCGGCGCCGATCCAGCGGAGCCCGGCGGTGCGCATGACCAGCGCGGACAGGCCCTCGCGGAACAGCGGCACACCGTCGATCAGCGCGACGCCGATGCCGCCGTTGGGAGCCGCCGACCGGCGTGGTCGAGCCGTTTGGTCGGGACGTTGGTCCGCACCCCGTGCCATCCGTCCTCCAGAGACTTGTCGCCCACCCGCCTGAGAGACGCGGCCGCACCCGCCGCGTGACGTGCCTCCTCGCCGTTTTCTGGAGAAACTTGTCGCCGCAACCATCCCATAATCCGCTGCTCAGGCCTTTTTGTCTGCCGTTGTTCATGATTCGGTACAGGTCAGCGCGGAGTAGCCGACCCGCGACGGCGCGGGATACAGCAAACCTTTAGCGTTGCTCTGCGCGATCAAGCTAGGGTCGCGCCACCCCCACGGAGTTGACAGTCACGGCGGCGTTCGCGCCGGCCCGGACCGAGCGAAGGGGCTAGGCGTGGAACCCGACGTGCGGCGCGGTGCGCAGGAATGGTTCAAGCTGATGGTGGATACCGGGCTGGCCCCTGCGTTTCGCGCGTTCGGATTCACCGGGGCCGGGCGGACGTTCAGGATTCCGGTGCACGGCTACTGGGCGCAGGTGACACTGCAACAGTCGACGCCGACGAGCGAGTCGGGCGTGCGGTTCACGCTGTGGCTCACGGTGCACGGGCGCAGCGAGTGGAGTGATCAACTGCGGGTGCGGCCGTATAGCCCGGGACTCACCGGCCGGCCGCTCTGGGAAGCGCCGATCGGCAAGCTGGTCGAGGTGGGTGGGTACCCGCTCGGCGAGCTGTGGTGGACCCTGGAGACGGGTCAACCGTTCGAGGAGATGGCCCTGGAGATCATCGGTGTGCTGCGGCGGTTCGGCCTGCCGGCGCTCTGCGACGAACTCGAGAGTCGGCTCCGCTGACGGCCGTGTATCCTCGTCGAGGTTTCGCGGATGTAGTTCAATGGTAGAACATCAGCTTCCCAAGCTGAGAATGCGGGTTCGATTCCCGTCATCCGCTCGGACGCAAAGATCCCCAGGTCAGACCCGGAATCTCCGGTGACCTGGGGATCTTGCTCTCTAGATCATCTTCTCCCGCGTGCCATTCACATGCCATTACCCATTCGGGACCAGCGCGCCGGCCGCGCCATCGTCTGAATCATCGTCGGGCGTCTCCTCGTTCTTCTGATCGCAGTCCCGGTGCTTGTCAATCAACTCCGAGAGCCGATCCGCGATCCGCTCGTCAGCGTCACTGGTCGCCCGCTGGTAGATCAGCGCGGCCCGCATGTCGTCGTGCCCCATGCGCGCCATGAGGTCACGGGTCGATGTACCCGACTTCGACGCCCAGATGTTGCCGGCGTGCCGGAGGTCGTGGAAATGCACTCCCTTGAGTCCGAGCTTGGCGACGACCTTTGTCCACTTGACCCGCTGATTGAAGTTCGGCCGGCGCAACGCGTTCTTGTCCCGCTGCCCGGTGAACAGCAACGCATCCCGCCCCGGCTTCACGAACTCGTCCAGGTGCCGCACGATCTCCGGCCGCACCGACGCCGGGATGATCAGCTCCCGCACGCCGGCCCGGGACTTCGGACTCCCGTCGATCAACCCGCGTCCCGGAACCTCCACGAACGCGCGATGCACCCGCACCCAGCTCGCGTCCTCGGCGATGTCGCACCGCCGCAGCGCGGTGACCTCTCCCCACCGCAGCGAGCCGAACGCGGCGAGCAGCACGACTACCCGGAAGCGAGCTGGCATCCGGTCCGCGATGTCGAACACCTGCTTGACCGTCAACACGGGACGTTCCGCCGGGTTCTCCCGGTCGGCACCACGCACGCGGCACGGGTTCTTGAGGATGATCTTGTCCTCGTCAACCGCCGTGTTGAGCACCGCCCGAACGAATCGGTACGCCTTGGCCGTGACCGACTCAGAAACGCCGGCCGCCAACCGGTCGGCGCGCCAGTGCCGAATGATCGCCGTGGACAGCTTGCCCAGCTCGACACCGCCGAGCCCTGGTCCAACGTGCTTGCGCAGCAGCCACCGATACAGCTCGACCGTGCGCGGACGCAGGCCCGGACGCTCGGTGATCCACCGCTCGGCGTAGTCGCGTAGGTGGACCTTGGCCCGCTCCGGGTCGATCCACTCGCCTTGCATGATCTGCGTTTCGGTGAGCGACAACCACCGCTCCGCCGCCTTCTTGGTGTCGAAGGTCTGCGGTGCTGTGCGGATCACGCCATCCGGTCCGGGATAGCGCGCCTGCCACCGTTTTGACGGGAGCTGCCGCACGTTGCCGAAACTTCGGTGTCCCTTCTTGTTCGCCATGATCACGCCCCCCGAAGCTGCCGAGCGACCGACGCCACCGTGATCGCTTCGACCCGTCCCGCGTGCACGAACGCGTCGAGGTCCGCGACCGCGATACGGACATGAGCGCCAACCTTGTGGAACGCGATTCGCCGTTCCGCGATCAACCGCCGGACGAACCGGACTTTCGTGTTCAGGTACTCGGCCGCCTGGTGGACGTCGAGGTACTTGTGTGTCATCTCGTCCTCCCTGGTCAGGCCGCGATTGGCGGAGTTGCCGAAGGATTGGGCGGATCGATGCCGGCGGCGAGTAGTGCCTTGTCGTACTCGGCGCGCCAGGTCACCCGTTCGGCTATGGCGTGCATGAGCAGGTGCGCTCTCGGAGGCGCGTTTCGGTCGCCGGGTTGGATCTTGTTCCACACGAACCGCGATCGATCCGGTTCGGTCTTCTCGATACCGACCGCTTTGAGCGCCTGGACGACAAACGCCTTCCGGTCGGCCCGGTGATCGGCGAGGGTCTTGCCGGACCATTTGCGTGACACGAGGACACGCCGGCCAGGCAGGCCGAGGGTGGTTCGCCGATGTGCACGGCCTTTGCAGTGCCCGGGTATGGTCTTGCCGTTGGCGCCCACCGGTTGGATGCCGTAGAGCAGCCACACCGGGCAGCGCGGCGAGCACGGCGTGCGGGACAGCTCCTCGTGCAGCCGGTCATGATGCCGGCGTTGCCGGTCGGAGTCCGCCGTGACGATCTCGCCGGTCGACTTGGTGAGGTACTTCGTCAGGTACCCGATATGCCGGCCCGCCTCTTCCGTCCGGCCGAGGATGCCCTTGGAGTGCACCTGCACCCCGAACCGGGCCACGTGCGCCGGCTCCTGGACGTCTTCGACGGCGGATTCCCAGTCCTGCAACGGTTTCCGGGTGTCCGGGTCCACGAAGTTCTCGCCGTCCCAGATGGGCAACCGGTCGCCGTCGTAGATCAGTTCGTCGTGCGCCGGCCACCACACCTGGTGATAGGTCGCGGCGGTGACTTGCCGCAGCACCTCGTGTGAGATCGAGCCCCGGATCGCGGCGTGCAGATGCGGAGCGGCCCGCTTCTGCGGTTCCACGGTGGCGAAGTACTGCACGTCCCACCCGACACAGCGGCGAAGGTTCTGCCACCACCGGTCGACCAGGGAGGCGAAGTGCACGGCATCCCGCGCTGCCCGCCAATAGTCGTAGGTGGCCGGGTTAGCAGGTGTCCCGTCGTCACGCACTCGCCCATACGAGTCAAGCGTGAGCGTGACGAACATCGACGGCCGGAACCGGCCCGCGTACTCCCGGCCGAGGGTGCGCTTCTCCACCTTCTTACGTGGAAGGTTCGGCGAGTCCTGCCGCCGACGAGTCGACCGCTTCACACCGCGCTTAGTCGGCCCATCCGGCGATGGGAGACGGCCACGCACGCCGAGCTGCCGCAACTCGGCATCGACGCCGCTGATCTCCTCGCGCAGCTCGTCGGCCTCAGCCTCTCCGTCCTCGACGGCTTGCTGATACGCCTGCACCAAGTCGGCACGGAAGGCCAACAGCTCCGTCTGATTTTGTGTCGGAGGCTCCGGCGTGAAGTCCGGTTCCTCCTCGGAGTGCCAGCCTTCCCGGCACTGGGTGATCCGCAGCGCCCGCGCTTTCGTGGCGCACGGTTTGCACACACTGTCCACAGTGGACCCACACGGAACTGCCACGTGTCGCAGCTCCCCGGTTTCCAGGTCGCCCACTTCCATCGTGAACGGCCGCACACACACGCCGTGCTGTTCGGCGGTCGCCGTGATCACGTCCAGTGCGAGCGGTTGCCGCATTCGTTCGGCCCGGGTGCCGGCGTTCTGGATGGTCTGGTCGTGTGTCGTCACTGGACACCTCCAACGGTTCCGGTGTCCTGCGGTGACAGGTCCGCAACCTTGGCGGCAAGCTCGTCGGCCTCACACCAGGGGCAGAGGCCGACGTTGTTGAGCCAGCCAGGCCCCCGGTCCTCGGCGCAGCGTTCACAGGTCGTCGTGTACATCAGGCGACCCCGCTTTCGTTGCGGGGCAACGGCTTCGTCGGCATAGACAGGACGGTGCCGCCAGTGCCAGGCCCGGTGTCGCCAGTCACGAACGCTTCCAGTGCCTTGATCGTCTCGTCGGGAACCCAGCCGACACGCACGCGCAGCGGTTCACGGACCCCTTCTCCGAACAGGTAGCCGACACCGGCTTCGTGTTCGGTGATCCGGTTGGCCCATGCACCGCGCTCGTGGGCCTGGTCGCCGAGGACCATGGTCACGTGCGACTTCGCGGCCACCCGCATGCACACCCGGCGGGGGAACAGATCCCTCACCGGCACCGTGTCCTTCGTGGGCTCCTGCACGTACCCGCGCACGCACACGTTGAGCGCCCGCCCCTGCGTGGTCAACAGGGCCACGCGATCGATGATCTGCTCACGGAGCCGCCGGTCCCCGATGTACTTCGTGAGGGTCCCTATCTCGTCAAACTCCAGCACATCGAGCGGGTTGTCCCGCGAGACCGGGACGGAGCGGGTTTTGCCGGCGAACTCGGCCTTGCGCTTGTCCATCGTGGCGACCAGCTCGTCAAGCAACCCGAGAGCGTCCTTGCCCGTGACGGCGTACCGGTCGCCGAAGATGCGCCGCCCGTAGGCCAGTTCCATTCCCTTCGGGTCGATTCCCCACGGCCGGACCAGGCCGTCCCGGATCGCTGGGGCCGCCGAGACCAGCGGGCACCACATCAGCGAGCCCTTGCCGGCACCGGTCGCCCCGGCCCCGAGTGTGTGGGAGCCGGCCAGCGACAGGAACCAGTCGGTGCCGTACTCCGTGCGTCCGGCGTACACCTTCTTGAGGTCGATCCCGGCACCGGGCACGGTCGACAACTCCGTCAGGTCCCGGCAGGGGACAGCCGCGGTAAGGAGGTTGCGCCGTTGGAAGTCGATCGACACCACGTTCGGCTTGATCTCGCGCACCTGACACCGATTCACCCCACGGGCCGTGGCCAGCGCACGAGTCGCGGCGTCGAAGTCCTCGGGCGTCTGACCCGGCACGAGCCGTACCCGCACCTCGTCCCACGACGGCCCCGACTTCACGCCGAGCACCTTCGGCACCCGCGCCTTGTGCGGCTTCGGTTGGCGGCGAACCTTGTTGCGTGCCAACGGGTTCACCGTCACATGAATCGGCCGATCATGCTCCCGCACCACCAGCCCACACGCGTCGATCCACCTGGGCAGCTTCCGGGCATAGATCGTCCAGCGCTGCCACCACGACCGAATCCGCCGGCCAACCGACCGGTCAAACGACAGCCGATGGAAGTGTCGCCACACCAACAGCGCCACCGTCACCACACCGGCCGTGATCGCGAGCGACGGCCACCCGAGCAGCAACCACCAGGCGACCACCAGCACGGCCGCGATCGAGGTACGCCAGTGCGTGACCAGGTTCCTCACCGCCCAGCCGACGGCCTTGACCGCAAGCCACACCCCGACCGCAACAGCGGCGATGGTCGCCAGGGCCTCCAGAATCGCCGTGAGCGCTTTGCCGATCTTGTTGAGCACCCACACCACCACGGCGACGCCACCGCCACCGAGGATCAGGGTGCCGAGCGTGTTCGCGTCCATCACGCAACACCCCGCAGAGCGCCGCGAGCGGCCAACGACCGGGACTGCTCGGCGAACTCGCGCCATGTTTCCGCGTGACGTTCCGCGCTGCACTGCGCCCTGATCGCCGCCGAGGTGTACACGTCGTATGGGCCGACCCGCGACAAGATTCCGAACCAGCGCGCCTCACGTGCGTACAGCTCCGCGCGCCGATCCTCCTTGACCGCACGCTCCTCGCGGGTGCGCTCCGGCATGTCGTGCCAGGCGATCTCCGCGTACAGCAGCCGCCGTAGGCCACGCTCGA
Source organism: Herbihabitans rhizosphaerae (assembly GCF_004216555.1). Taxonomy (GTDB): domain Bacteria; phylum Actinomycetota; class Actinomycetes; order Mycobacteriales; family Pseudonocardiaceae; genus Herbihabitans; species Herbihabitans rhizosphaerae. The sequence goes on from NZ_SGWQ01000005.1 coordinate 375,955, forward strand.
CCAGAGTCGCCGTATCAACCTTGCTCGAACCGGCGACCCCAGGTAGCGGCGACCGGTCCATGTGTTCTAGCGTGTTCACTGTCTACTCCAGTGGGTAGGCAGCGCAGGAGCGGCAAAGGTTGGTAGCCGGTCCGCTTCTGCGCCTAGATTCCTTGCAGCACAACAAGGGCGTGCGGCATCGCCACACGACCCAGCGTGTGTTGACTGTCTAAAGTGGACTATCTACTTGGGACTCTTCCCCTCCTCGCCCTTCTCCAGCGCCTCCGCACGTTCGCGATCCCGGCCCGCGAAGTACAGCGCCTCGTAGTGGTGGTCCCGGTCGATCTCGGCGACCTTCGCGTAGACCGCCGCGCTTTTGCGCAGGTACGCCACCAGCTCTGACCGAGGCGCGGAACGTCGAGGCCGCAACTGCCCCAGCAGCTCGTGCACCGCCGCCAACGTGTCGACCCTGTCGAGTTCCCGCCACCGTTCTACGCTCACTGTCACCACCTCTAATCACTCGTGTTGGTGTTGGGAGGCACGGCGGCGGGTGCTCGGCCTGCGAAGCGAGAGACGACCCGCCGCCGTGCCGGCTTCATGTCGGACCGCACCGTTCGGCGAGGCTGGTGACCGCGCGATCGATCGCCGCACGCAAGGTGTCGGCACCGGCCGGGGACATGCCGAGCAGGACGCGGCCAGGATGGCCTTCCAGTTCGAGCACCACCCGCCGCTCCAACACATCGACGTAGGTACGGATCTCGCTCGACGGCTTGATGATCACGGCTGCGTTGATCGGGCCGAACACCAACTCCGCACCCTCGTTCACGACTGCCCACCCTGAACACCGTTGTCATCACTGGTGAACAGGCGATGCCTCGGCTCGTAGGGCCTCCCCGACGCGGGCTCACTGTCCGGGTCGACCGCAGCCGCCAGACGAGCCGCCTCACGGGACAGCTCTCGGCAGAACCGCGCGAGGGCACGATCTCCGCCGGGAAACGGCGGTATCTGGATTGCCAGGTTCACCGGGTCCAGATACATCACCAAGGCCGGCAGCTCCGAGGTGATCTCCACGAAGCCGGCGGCGGCGTCCTTCCCCGGCGTACACGTCACGTTGAAACTCACGCTCTACTCCTCGATTGCTTGCGCGCGGGCGATCTCCAGCCCCACGCGACGTTCGAATTCCTCGGCGGCCACCGTCGCCGCATGCCGCGCCCACAGCGGGACGGAAGATTCCGCCGCCAGTGCGCGCCAGGCGTCGGCGACTTCGGCGTAGGCCGCAGCCAGACGACGGATCGCTGTCACGTCCACGAATCGGGGACTCATGGCCGCGAACAGCGCCGCCGTCTGCTCCGCGTAGGCCGTGTTCCAGCGGGCGACCGCTTCCCGAGACGCCCGCATGGTGATCACGCCGCCTTCGGCTCAGCAGCCACGGACTTGCCACGAGCACCGGCCGGCGCACGCATGCCCTTCGCGCGGAAGCTGTGCGCGATCCGCCCCTTGTTGTTGGCGTACGGCGTGATCGTCAGACCGTCGAACTCCACCGCCGGATACGGGAACCCGCTGGCCTTCGCGGGCGGTACCGGCTGCTGAGGCGCGGCCACCTTGACCTTGAACTCCGCACCAAACCGAGCCGCCTCTTCGTTGGCGTCCAGCGCCCGCACCGTCCACACCAACTCGTTGGTCTCCTTGTCTCGCTCCTGCCGCTTCGGCGCACTCGGGTCCGAGGAGAAGGCCATGGACGGCTCCACCCCCAGCACGAACGCCCCCAGCGGGAACACCTCTCCGAACTCCACCGCGAACCTCGTCGGGATCACCGGCATCGCTCTACCTCCACTTGTCTAATCGGTCTAGCTCGGTTGTACAAGTTACAAGCTACGACAGCTTGGCTAGACAGGTCAAGTGGTGCGAGGAAGTTTGTCTAGCCCGCTAGCTGAGCTAGACAACAGATGTCAAGCTGCGTCAAGATGCGTAAAGCGATGTTTAGATGGCCGAGCTACGGCAAGCGCGACTGACAGGACTGACTGATCATGGCTCTCGACCCGGACGACCCACGCCCGCCGTACGTGCAGGTGGCGAACGCCCTGCGAGCCGCCATCCTCACGCGCAAGTTCTCCGCAGGCGACAAGCTGCCGTCCCGGAACGAGTTGGCCAAGACCTACAACGTCGCCCCGATGACCGTGCAGAATGCCTTGCGCGAGCTACGCGACGAAGGCTTGATCGTCTCCCGACAGGGAAGCGGAGTGTTCGTCCGCGACCGCACTGAGCGCCCGGTCGGCCTGCGCCCGCACATCGAAGCCGCCTTCGAGGCCGAACAAGTGACGATCGACTTCGCCGGCTTCTCCGGCGAGACCCTGCACGGCGCGATGAGCGAGCCCCTAGACAAGATCCGACTCGGCCGACTCCGACCAAAGTCCATCAAGCTCCGCATCCTCGTCCCCGACACCACCGCACCGCTTGCCATCCCGTGCCGCGTTGATGACCTCAGCGACAGCCCCGAGTTTCGCGCTCGCGCCACGGCGATCACCAACCGCCACGTCGGCGCCCTGGTCGACACCGTGCGCGAGCTGGGCAGTCTCGGCCTGATCGAGGAGGCGACGGCGGAAGTCCGCGTGCATCACGCCGCACCGCTGTTCAAGCTCTACATCATCAACGAGTCGGAGACGTTCTTCGGCTTCTACCCCGTGCGCGAGCACGTGATCACCTTCGGCGAGACGCCCACGCCGATCTACGACCTCATGGGCAAGGACACGATCCTGTTCCACCACTCCGTGACCGAAGACGACACCTCCACTGGGTCGCAGTACGTCGAACAGGCCCGCACCTGGTTCGACAGCATGTGGAACACCGTGTCCGTAGAGTTCGCTGTGTGACACCGCCGATCGACGACCCCAAGGCGCTGCGAGAGCTGCTGGCCAACACGCAAGCGCTACTGCTCGACTTCGACGGCCCCATCTGCTCCGTGTTCGACGGTCTCGCCGCGCACCAGGTCGCCGATCAGCTCCGCGACACCCTGTCCGTCCCGGCCGCCGATCTGCCCGCCGAGGTCCGCGACTCCGACGACCCCTTCGACGTCCTCCGCTACGCAGCCACCATCAGCGACGACGAAGCCCGCTACGTCGAAGCCGCCTTCCGAGCCCTCGAAGTCGAAGCCGTCCAAACCGCCAAACCAACGGACGGCGCACACGACCTCATCCACGCCTGGACCGACACCGGCCGCCCCGTCGCCATCGTCAGCAACAACAGCGCCGCCGCCGTCAACACCTACGTGGACCTGCACGATCTTCGCGACCAGGTGACCCACATCTCCGCCCGCGATAGTGCGGACGTTTCCCGGCTCAAGCCATCAGGTTATCTCGTCCAACGCGCCCAATTGGCGCTTCACGCCAACCCCAATGAGTGCACACTTGTTGGTGATGCGATGACCGACGTGCTAGCCGCACGAGTTTCAGATGCTTGTTCCATCGCCTATGTAAATAAGCCTGGCAAGAAGGGGGCACTCGTGGCGGCCGGGCCGAACGCAGTGATAACAACGATGGAAAGCCTTGCTCCTATTGTTGGAATTGACACAAAGAGTTAATGATTGGATGTCATCCAAGACATCGGGACGTCTTTGTCTGTGGCTACGCCCAAGTCGGTTCTACCTTCAGCGACGAACTTTTCGATCCATGTAGTCACGTTTTTGACCTGGTGGGTGAAGTCGCGATTCCCCCAATTCTTGATGACCAGAAGGTGGTAGTCGCTCAGCAATCCTACGCAGCCTCTTCCCAGGTTAGCCATCTCGCCAGGGGCCAGCATAGTCATTTCAGCAACTAGTGCTCTGCATTCACCGGAATGTTCCAAGTAGGAACGATCCATTAGGTCGTCTGGGTCCGGACCTGCCTCACCATGCTGCTCGGCGTAGGCGTTCGCGTCAGAGATTCCCCTGCTGAGATCCCAAAACCAGTCCCGAAGTTCATCGAGCAGCTTGGCGTATAGAGCTCGCTTGTTTTCAATGAAGCGATGCCTGTCCTCGCGCAGCCACTGCGTCTCACGCGCTTCCCTTTCGCGTTCCCACCTTCGATTCTCGTTCTTCCTTGTCGCCAATAGGGTCAGCCCGACACCACTAAGCGCGGAAGCTGCCGATACAACGGCTGTCCAGATGTCTGCCATTTCGTTGGACGCCTTTCAGCTATACGAGTACCGCTCGACCGCCTTGGGTGTCGATTGCCGAACTTAGCTCTATGGGATCAAGGGCGCGCCGCCGTTGGCGGCGCGCAGTGGCGGTTGCGTCGGCGAGCGCACCCATCCCGGCACGGGCGGCTGCCGCTCCGCTTACGCCGCCCGGCCGGTCGGCGCGCCCGCCGCAAGCCGAGCTGCGTACGCCACCGGCCGGCGTCGCGCCGTTGCCCTGTCGCATGTTCGGAAATCGAAGCCTCGTCGCGGCTCGTTACTGTCCGCGCACGGGCACCGGGACGAGGCGCAACGCGACTCACCGGGGCACCCTCGTGGCGAGATCGTCTAACGCCGGGCCACCGGCATCAAGAGCGCCTACGGCGTCGCTACGCGATGGTCGCAAGCGCCCACTCTTGACACCGCCGGCCCGACGCTAGGAGCGGCCTGTACGAGGGGCAGGGGAGGAACAGGGTGCGGGGAAGTTGTGCCATTGGCGTGCCATTCACGGCGGTCAACCACAGTCAACGAGGGCACATGGTGGCACGAGTCATCCGCAGGTCAGGGGCAGTTTCCAGTATGATCACGCTGGTTCCCAAGCTGAGAATGCGGGTTCGATTCCCGTCATCCGCTCGGGTTGGGCAGGGTGTGCCCGCGGAGAGCGCGGACCGAGACCCTCGCCATTATTTCTGGGGGCCGAGCCCCCAGACCCCCACGGTGCGAGTTCCGCACTTACCAGCATTGATCTAATGCACTGTGTGTCCGTAGCGGTTGCCGTGTGACACCGCCGATCGACGACCCCGAGGCCGCGAGCTGCTGGCCTACCCGCAAGCACTGCTGCTCGACTTCAACGGCCCCACCTGCTGGTCAGGATCGTTCCTGCTGGTTGTGGCGCGTCGTGGACAGGTTGGCCGGGTGTCCTTGACGCAGTGGGCGAATCACAACTGGGCGTTGGTGTCGCTCGTCTGGAGACAGGCCACAGAACGGTGGTGCGTTGGTGATCTGGGTCGGTGTTTTCACACTTGGCGGGCTTAAGCGTGAGGATGGACCGAAGCGCCAACGCGGCGGCGTGCTCGTGACGGCCGCGTGTCCAGCACCAGTGCACCCATCGCGGTGCGCTCGCCGTAGACGTAGATCGTCCAATGACGACGACGTAGTTCCTCCAGCCATTTGTCGACATCGGGCCAGTCGCTCATCGGACGACTTGCTTGTCACGGCGCCTTCGTAGCAACGCCCGTGCGCCGGCGCGGATGCCCATTAGCGCGCATGCGCCGTTGAAGAAAAGTGCGAGCCAGACACCGATCATGTCGACGGTGCTCATGATGTGCCCGGGTCCGTCGTTGCGGTGCCCTGCATTTCTCACCCCAGAATTGGCTTGTTCGCTCGTTGCTCACTGTCAGCCGTTTCCCGGCCCGGGGCCATGTCGACTTCGGCATGTTCATGCTTGCTCGGAATATCGCGTGGTCAGTGGCCCACGCCGCGACCCGCTGGTGGGACGTTGTGGCCGTATGTACGCTGGTCAGAGGCAGAGCGACAGCACGTCCGACGGGGGCTCGATGAGCGCATCCGGTCCACAGCGTCGGTGTCAGGGTTGCCAGTCGGTGCTCGCCGCCGACAACACCGCCCGGCTGTGCGGCAGGTGCCATCGGGACCAGCGCGACCAACTTCGCACCCCACCCGCAGAACTCCGCAACGAGTTCTTCGAGACTCCCGAGTTTCGTGCGGCTTTCGAGAGTCAGCACATCGGGAAGGTTTTCAAGGCGTACAGGAGCCATCCGCGCCACCTGAGACTGTTCGGCAAGCCGCTCAACCAGGAGCTTCTTGGTCGGTGGCTCGGTCTCAGTCAAGCTCAGGTGAGTAAACTCGAGAACGGCAAGGCGGAGCAGAATCTGGAGACGCTGCGCAATTACGCACGAATACTGCACCTGCCGCGACATTTGCTCTGGTTCGATTTTCCCGGACAGACCCGCCTGCTGCGGGCCGTCGAAGCCTCTCGAGAGAAGGATTCGCTGATAGCCCATACTGGCATGGACACGCTGGAGTTGTTGCAGCGCGTTCGGGCTTCGGCGATCAATCCGGCAACGATCGACGCGTTGAACATCACGATCGATCAATTGTGTTGCGAGTACTCGCATGCGGACGCCCGCGCGCTCGTCGCAACGGCGAAGCAATGGCTCGGCAAGATGACCGAATTGCTGAATGGTCGCCTGACTCTGGCGCAGCATCGCGATGTTCTCAACGACGCTGGCATGCTCGCGTTGCTCGTGGGTTGCCTCGAATACGACCTCGGCAACACCAGAGCCGCTGAGGCGACCCGGCACATGGCAATGAAGCTCGGCGAGGAATCGGGTGACTCGGCGATCGTCGCATGGGCACACGAAATGCTGGCATGGTTCCACCTGACCGCCGGGAGGTACGCCGCGATGATCCCGGCAGCGGAAGCGGGGGTGCTGGCTGCTCCATCGCAGTCGGTCGCGGTGCAGCTCTACGGCCAACAAGCAAAGGCATACGCCCGCATGGGTCAGGCGGAAGAGGCTCACCAAGCGCTGGAAAGCGGCCGTGCGCTGCTCGACAAGCTGCCCTATCCCGAACGGCCGGAGCATCACTTCGTCGTCGACCCGGACAAGTGGGATTTCTACGCGATGGACACGTACCGCATTGTCGGCGAGGATCAACTCGCGGAACGCAACGCGAACGAAGTCATCCGGCGCAGTGTCAACCCCGAAGGCGAATCGGTCTCTCCGATGCGCAACGCGGAAGCCCAGTTGACGCTCGCCGTCATCGCGGCGAGGCGAGGCGACATTGACGAGGCTGCGGCACTAGGCGTTCCGGCCCTCCAGCACGATCGGTGGAGTCGCCCATCTCTCCTCCTGGTCGCTGGCGAGCTGGAGGATGAACTCGACAACTACGGCGCGGATGCAGGCGCCGACTTTCGCGAGATGTTCGGCGACGTCAAGCGCGCCAGGTGATTCTTTCTGGGTCACTCGTTGAGGTTGTGCTCGCGCAGGATCTCGTCGAAGGCGTCGGGGTTTTGGCGCAGGCGATCGAATTTGGCCTCGGTGATCGGGGTGCTGCGTTCGGCGGACATGAAGTGGACCTTGGGGTCGTTGATGAGCCAGCTCAGGGTGTAGCCATCCGAGGTTCGGCGAGCTATCCAGCCGGGGCCGTAGATGTTGTCGGCGTCGTTGGGTGGCCGCTCGGGTGCGACCTGCGGCGGACCCATTGTGTAGCCGACCGCCTCGTGTTCGTGGGCTTGGGCGATCGAGGTGAGGGCGGCGGGATCGTCAGCGAGGCGCTCGAATTCCGCTTCGGTGATCGTCGCGATGTGCACGCGCGTGCCCTCGGGGATGGCGTGCTCCCAGGTGAGCATGTAGCCGTCCGGTCGACGTTGGGCGTACCAGCCGTCGCCGCGCAGGAAATCGTTCATGTCAGGTGCCGATCGACCAGGTGGCGATGCGCCATGATCGGTCCATGGCGGCGGGCTTCTCCTCCTCGCCCGTTCGAGAGTCGAGTCGGGCGGTCCACGGTACCGTGCGCTCCGCGCCGCTGATCGAGATTTCCATGTCCAACCGAAGCTCCTCGGAGCGCCCCAGATCCTCGGCCCATCCGATGGTTTCTTCCGGGGTGCCCGAGTATGTGGTCATCGCGTAGAAGTTTACGGTCGTCGGGGTCTCTATGTGGACGGCCGGAATGTCTCGCGTCTGTGGAAAGGGCGCGAAGTCGATATTCAAGACGAACGGTTCGCCGGTGGCGCTCTGAATGATGGCGCGTTGTCGATGGCGAGGAAATGTAACCGCGTTGCTGAGGTCGACGAATACCTTCGCGTGGAAGGTCAGTCGTATCACCGGGTCGGAGTCGATGTAGTACTCGGCCGTCGCGCCGGCGCTGAGGAACTCGATCTCCGGAATCTCGGCGGTCGGGGCGAGGAGTCGCATCAGCTCGCGGCGGCGGATGCTTCGCGTCGTGGAGCCGTCTCGCCAGGGGACTTCGAGCTGCGCCTGGCCACGGCCGTCGGTGCGGACGACGTAGGGTGCGCGATCTGTTTCCAGCAGTAGGCCGACTACCGCACCCTCGTCGACTGATACGACGAGGTGGGTCATATCGGGGCGCACGTCTTCGAAATACTTCGCTACTCCGGGCCACCAGTCTTGGATATCGGTCGACTCGGGTGTGTGGATCTGTCCGGTGCTCTCATCGATACCGACGATCCAGAGTACGTCTTCGCCACGCGCGGCATTGCAGATGGCGGCGATCTGGCGCGCTGCTTTCCGTTTGTCGTCCGGAAACTGTCTCTTCAGTTCCACGAAAGAGTCTTCGCGACCCTTGCGGTGCTGCTTGGCGTGTTCGATTTCCAGTAAGATCGCTGCTTCCAGCTGCCGCTTACTGCGCACTCCCCGATGCTAGCGCGCTAGGGTGGGCCGGTGCTGCTGAGCGATCGCGATCTTCACAAGGAGCTCGACTCCGGCCGGTTCGGGCTCGAGCCGTTCGACGAGGCGATGGTGCAGCCGTCGAGCATCGACGTCCGGCTGGACCGCTTCTTCCGCGTCTTCAACAACACGCGGTACACCCACATCGACCCGCGCCAGCAGCAGGACGATCTCACCTCGCTCGTGGAGACCGACGGCGACGCACCGTTCGTGCTGCACCCGGGCGAGTTCGTGCTCGGCTCCACGTTCGAGCTGGTCACGCTGCCTGATGATCTCGCGGGCCGGCTCGAAGGCAAGTCGAGCCTCGGGCGGCTGGGGCTGCTGACGCACTCGACGGCGGGGTTCATCGATCCCGGATTTTCCGGGCACATCACGTTGGAGCTGTCCAATGTGGCGAACCTGCCGATCACGCTGTGGCCGGGCATGAAGATCGGCCAACTGTGCCTGTTCCGGCTCACCAGCGCGGCCGAGCACCCGTACGGCTCGGCCCGCGCCGGGTCGAAGTACCAGGGGCAGCGCGGTCCTACGCCGTCGCGCGCGTATCGCAACTTCCACCAGGTGGACACGCACAGGGGCTGACGTCACACCCGCGTCGGGAAGGCCGGCGCACAGCGGAGCGTTGATCTCCCATGTGAACGTGGACGTGGTGGTGATCGGCGCGGGCCAGGCCGGCCTGTCGGCGGCCTTTCACCTGCGGCGACTGGGTTTCCGGCCGTTCGACGACTTCGTGGTGCTCGACTCCAACGCCTCGCCGGGCGGCGCGTGGCAGCACCGGTGGAACTCGCTGACCATGGCCGACGTGCACGGCATCGCGAACCTTCCGGAGCTGCCCGTGCCGGAGGCCGCCGCGGCCGAGCGTGCCAACGACTTCGTGCCGCACTATTTCGCAGACTATGAGCAGCGCTTCGAGCTTCCGGTGATCAGGCCGGTGACCGTCGACGCCGTGCACGACGGCGACCGGCTCGATGTGGTCACCAGCGACGGCACCTGGAACGCGCGGGCGATCATCAACGCGACTGGCACGTGGACGCGGCCGTTCGTACCGAGGTACCCGGGCGCGGACACGTTCCGCGGTCGGCAGTTGCACACGGCCGACTATCGGGGCGCGCACGAGTTCGCCGGCCAGCACGTGGTCGTGGTCGGCGGCGGCGCGTCCGCGGTGCAACTCCTGGCCGAGATCTCCGAGGTGGCGACCACCACGTGGGTGACCCGCCGCCCGCCGATCTGGCGCGACGACGACTTCACCCCAGAAGTGGGTCGCGCGATCGTGGCGATGGTGGACGAGCGGGTGCGCGCCGGACTTCCCCCACGCAGCGTCGTGAGTGTGACGGGGCTGCACCTTCGCGAACAGGAGCGGGCCGCGGCCGAGCGTGGGGCCTACGAACGGCACCCGATGTTCTCGCGGGTGACACCCGACGGGGTGACGTGGGACGACGGGCGCGAGCAGCGCGCGGACGCGATCCTCTGGGCGACCGGTTTCCGGGCGGCCCTGGCACACCTGGCACCGCTGCGGCTGCGCGGACCGGCCGGCGGAATCACCATGGACGGCACCCGCGTGGTCCACGATCCGCGTATCCAGTTGGTCGGCTACGGCCCGTCGGCGAGCACGATCGGCGCCAACCGGGCCGGCCGTGCCGCCGCCGTGGAGATCCGAAACCTGTTGCGGGACAAGGACTCCAACCTGGTCGGTGGGCTCCCACGCACAGCGTGAGAACCCACCGCGACCGTTACGGGCTGACCCGGCAGAGGAACCAGCGGCGGTTGGTCTCGTCCCACAGACACGCCTGGTCGGCGTACGGGCGACTCTCCGTCGTGACACGACCGAACCACATGCTGCTGGTGAGGACATGCACGTCGTGAATGAGCGCGACGTGCACCATGTGTCCCTCGTCCGAGATTCCCTCCGCGTATCGGGATCCGTCCGGGTTGATCCGGAGGCACGCGGCCCACTTGCCGGACCAGTCCCAGGTGCACCCCGACGCGTTGGCCGCTGCCGGAGCCGCACCCGCGGAACCGCTCGTCCCCATGATCACCGCTGTCGCCGCGGCGGCGATCGCCAGCGTCCCGCCCAGAATCTTCCGCATCCCGTGGTCTCCTTCGTTGTCGATCGGTTGCGCGGCGGACCATATGGGGCGGGTGCTGTCATTCCGCTGACATTCGCTGGTCCGGCCGCACATCACGTGATCGCGCGATTGCCAGGGAGTTCGCAGGAAACTCCCAGGGGCACGCCAGCCCGGTGCGATCTGATTCGCCCATGGCACGGTTACGACGTCGAACGTGGATCGTCAACGGGGCACTGATTCTGGTGCTGCTGGCGGCGGCAGGCGCGACGTACTTCTGGTTCACCGACGACGGCACCGACACCGGCAGCGCGCCGAGGACCTTCCCGGCCAGCACCGGAACGGTCAGCCAGACGGTGTCCGCCTCCGGCACGCTGCAGAGCGCCACCACCGCCGACGCGGACTTCGCGACATCGGGCACGGTGACCGAGGTCCTGGTCAAGCCGGGTGACAGCGTCGCGGCCGGCCGGCCGCTGGCCAAGATCGACCCGGCCGAGGCGAACGCCCAGGTGGAGATCGCGAACTACCAACTGTCCGCGGCGCAGCAGAACCTGAGCAACGCCAAGACAAAGCTCACCGAGGCGAGCGACGCCGGCCAGGACACCACCCAGGCCAGCGCGGCGGTCAACCAACAGCAGGCGTCGGTCAAACAGGCGCAACTCGCGGTCACCAACGCGAAGAAGGCGGCCGCCAGCACGACGCTCACCGCGCCGATCCCCGGCACGGTCACCGCGATCAACGGCGCGGTGGGCCAACGGGTGAGCGGCTCGTCGTCGACCGGCAGCACCGGCACCGGGAACACCGGCAGCGGGAATACCAGCAGTGGGAACACCGCGAGCGGGAATTCCGCCAGTGGGAATTCCAGCAGTGGGAATCCCAGTTCGGGAAACACCGGAACGGGAAACCCGGCGAGTACAGGCACCAGTTCGACGGCGTTCGCGCAGATCGCCGACCTGGGAAGACTCGAGGTGCGCGCGTCGTTCGCCGAGGTGGACGTGGCCAAGTTGAAGATCGGCCAGACCGGCAGCGTCACCCTGAACGCGATCCCCGGTCAGCCGATCGAGGCGAAGGTGGCCGCGATCGACGTGGTGCCGACGACCGCCAACGGCGTGGTCACCTACGGCGCCACGCTCAGCCTCGGCCAGCTCCCACCCGGCGCGCGGCACGGCCAGTCGGCCAGCGTGTCGGTGACCGTCGCCCGCGCGGAGAACGCGGTGGTGCTGCCCACCGCCGCGGTGCGCACGACGGGCGGCGAGAGCACGGTCAGCGTGCTGGACAACGGCCGCGAGCTGACCAAACCGGTGCGGCTCGGGGTGAAAGGTGACTCGACAGTCGAGATTCTCGACGGTGTCTCGGCCGGTGAACAGGTGGTGCTGCCCGGGGCGTCCGGCGGCAGTTCGGGCGACCGGCGCGCACCGAGCGGCGGCCCGATGATCGGCGGGCCCGGCGGCGGCGCACCACGCCAAGGTGGCGGTGGCGGCCGATGAGCACCGAGGCACCGGTGATCGAGGTGACCGCCGTGCACAAGACCTACGGCAGCGGGCACGCCGAGGTGCACGCGTTGCGCGGCATCGACTTCACCGTCGCGCGCGGCGACTACGTGGCGATCGTCGGCGCGTCCGGTTCCGGCAAGTCCACCCTGCTCAACGTGCTCGGCTGCCTGGACACGCCGACACGCGGCCGGTACCGGCTGGACGGCATCGAGGTGTCCACGTTCTCCGAGCAGCAGCTTTCCTTGCTGCGCAACAGAAAGATCGGGTTCGTGTTCCAGTCGTTCAACCTGATCCCACGCACGTCCGCACTGTCCAATGTGGAGCTTCCGCTGGTGTACGCCGGCATGCGGCGCACCCGCCGTCGAGCGCGGGCCCGAGCAGCACTCGAGCTGGTCGGGCTCGCGCACCGGGCCGACCATGTGCCGAACCAGCTCTCCGGTGGCGAGCAGCAGCGGGTCGCGATCGCCCGCGCGCTGGTCACCGGGCCGGCGATGGTGCTCGCCGACGAGCCGACCGGCAACCTGGACACTCACAACTCCGCCGAGGTTCTGTCCATTTTGGACCGTCTGCACGCGGCGGGCCGCACCATCGTGATCATCACGCACGAGTCCGACGTCGCCGCACACGCGAACCGCGTGGTCCGGGTGTCCGACGGGCGCATCGTGGGGGCGCCGTGAACCCGTTGGAGACACTGCGTTTCGCGCTCAGCGGGCTGGCCGCGAACAAGCTGCGGTCAGCACTCACCACACTCGGCATTCTGATCGGTGTCGCGGCGGTGATCGTGCTGGTCGCGGTGGGCAACGGCGCGCAGGCCGCGGTCGCCAACAGCATCACCAGCCTCGGCACGAACGTGCTCACGGTGAGCCCGTCGGCCGGTGGCTCGGCCGGCGCGGCGGCCACCAAACGCCCGCTGACCGTCGCCGACGCCCGCGCGCTGGTCGACCAGCAGGGCGCGCCGGACATCGCCACCGCCGTGCCCGTGGTCAGCACCAACAACGCGAGCACGACCGCCGGTGATGTCAACTACTCGGTGCGCCAGGTGGTCGGCACCGAACCGGGCTATCTGCCGGCCAGCAACGCCACGATCGCGTCCGGCTCGGCGTTCACCGACACCGACGTGGCCGAGGCGCGCAAGGTCGTGCTGCTGGGCCCGACCACGGCGGCGGCGCTGTTCCCGAACGCCGATCCGGTCGGCAGGCAGGTGCTGATCAACAACCTGCCGTTCACCGTCCTCGGCGTGCTGGAACCCAAGGGCGCCACCGGTTTCGGCGATCCGGACGACATCGCCGTCGCGCCGATCAGCACCGTGCAGAACACGCTGGCCGGCTACGGCGGGCTGAACCAGATCCTGGTCACCGCGCGCAGCGCCGACGTGATGGCGCAGGCGCAGGCGGAGATCGGCGCGATCCTGAACAGCCGGCACAACGTCACCAACCCGGCCAACGCCGACTACCGGGTGAGCAACCCGACTCAACTGCTCGCCACGCGCACCGAGGCCACCGAGACGTTCACCGTGCTGCTGGCCGCCGTCGCGGCGATTTCCCTGCTGGTAGGCGGAATCGGCATCACCAACATCATGCTGGTCACGGTCACCGAGCGGATCCGCGAGATCGGCGTGCGCAAGGCCATGGGCGCGCCGCGACGGGTGATCCTCGCCCAGTTCCTCACCGAGGCGACCCTGCTCGGGCTGCTCGGCGGCGGGCTCGGCGTGGTGGCCGGGCTCGTCGGCAGCCGGTTCACGATCTACGAGATCGAACCGGTGATCTCCTGGCCGTCGGTGGTGCTCGCGTTCGCGGTGTCCGCCGCACTGGGCCTGTTCTTCGGCAGTTACCCGGCCAACCGCGCGGCCCGGCTGCGCCCGATCGAGGCCCTGAGACACGAATAGCGCCACGAGTGAAGGAGTTTCCCCAAGTGTCACAACAACTTCCCGACCGGGACGACCTGCTCACCCAGCCCGATCAGTCCACATTGGACGCCGAGCTGCGCGAGTCGAGCGGGACCAGCAAGGTAACCGTCGTGCTCGCCGCGGTGGCACTCGCCGGAGCCGCGTTCGCCGGCGGGGTGTGGGCGCACTCCGCGCTCGCCGACGACGGTCAGCCGGCCGCCGCACAGCCGGGTGGCGGCATGGTGCGCGGGCCGGGCGGCGGTGGTGGCCAGGGCGGGCCGCGTTCCAATTCCGGCCCGGTCGCACGAGGGATCACCGGCACCGTGGTCCGGGTGGACGGTCAGCAGATGGTGATCAAGACAGAGAACGGCCAGGAGATCACCGTCGCGCTCGCCGGCGACACGAAGGTGCAGGTCGCGACGCCCGGCACGGTCGCGGATCTGACCAACGGCGCTACCGTTGCGGTCCAGGGTCAACCCGAGAACGGCACGATCAAGGCACAGGTGATCACGAAACAGCCATGACCGAGCGCATCAGGTTGTTGGTCGTCGACGACGAGCAGTCCATCAGGGAACTGCTCGCCGTCAGCCTGCGCTTCGCCGGGTTCGACGTCGGCACGGCCGCCACCGGCACCGAGGCGCTGCGCGCGGCCGAGCGCGACCAGCCCGACCTGGTGCTGCTCGACGTGATGCTGCCCGACCTGGACGGCTTCGAGGTGCTGCGCTGGCTGCGGACCGGCGGACGCCGGGTGCCGGTGCTGTTCCTGACCGCGCGGGACGCCACCGAGGACAAGATCAACGGTCTGACGCTGGGCGGCGACGACTACGTGACCAAGCCGTTCAGCCTGGAGGAGGTCATCGCCCGGGTGCACGCGGTACTGCGGCGCACCGGCGTGGAGGCCGAGGACAGTGTCAACGTGCTGCGCTACGCCGATCTGGAACTGGACGAGGACGGCTACCAGGTCGCCCGCGCCGGACGGCCGGTGCAGCTGTCGCCCACCGAGTTCAAGCTGCTGCACTTCCTGCTGCGCAACGCCGGGCGGGTGGTGTCCAAGCAGCAGATCCTCGACCAGGTGTGGAGCTACGACTTCACCGGCGGCGAGGGCGTCGTGGAGTCCTACATCTCCTACCTTCGGCGCAAGATCGACCACGTCGAGCCCCGGCTGATCCACACCGTGCGGGGTATCGGCTACGTGCTCAGAGAACAGCGATGAACGCCCGGCTCCCCCTGCGCTGGCAGCTCCTCGCGGTGCTGTTCCTGTTGCTGCTGCTGGCTTTCGTGGGCAGCGCGATCGCCGCGCCGGCGGCCATGGAGAGCTACCTCGTGTCCCAAGTGGACACTCGGGTGAAACGGGCGGCGCAGGGCGCGATGAACCAGGTCGACACCGGGTCGCCGCGGCCGCGGCCGACTCGGCCGGGCCAGGCTTTCGGCGCGGCGCCGCAGGTGTTGCCGAGCGACTTCGTGATGCTGATCAGCAATGTGGACGGTTCGCCGGCCGGTCAGGTGATCCGGTCCACGGCGAACGGGGAGCGGCCGGGCGAGCCCGATCTGCCGAGGCTGGACTCGGTGCGGCTGGGCGAGCCGTTCACCGTCGGGCCGGCCATCGGCGACCACGACTGGCGGGTGGTCGTGCAGCGCGCCGGCGAGGATCAGTACCTCGTGGTGGCCGCCGGGTTGGAGGACGTGGAGAGCACGGTCACGCAGTCCCGGGTGAACATCCTGATCATCGGCGGGTTCGCGCTGGTGCTGTTGCTCGGACTGGGATACCTGTTGGTGCGCCGCAGTTTCCGGCCGCTGGAGCAGGTTGAGCGGACCGCCGCCGAGATCGCCGACGGAGACCTGTCCCGGCGTGTTCCGGTGGACAACCCGCACAGCGAGGTCGGGCGGCTCGGCTCGGCGCTGAACACGATGCTCGGCCAGATCGAGTCGGCGTTCCGGGCTCGCGAGTCCTCCGAGGCGGCGGCGCGCTCCTCGGAGGAGCGGATGCGCCGGTTCGTGGCCGACGCCAGCCACGAACTGCGCTCGCCGCTCACCTCGATTCGGGGCTACGCCGAGCTGTACCGGCAGGGTGCGGTGACCGGCGATGCGGAGATTTCCCATGCACTGCAACGGATCGAGGACGAGGCGGCTCGGATGGGCTTGCTCGTGGACGACCTGCTGCTGCTCGCCCGGCTGGACCAGCAGCGGCCGTTGCGGTCCGAGGAGGTGGACCTGGTCGTGGTGGTCGTCGACGCGGTCGAGGACGCGCGCGCCGGGGCGGGTGGGCGCACGATCGGGCTGGACGTGTCCGGCGGTCCGCTGACCGTGCGCGGTGACGAGGCCCGGCTGCGGCAGGTGGTGGCGAACCTGTTGAACAACGCGGTGCGGCACACTCCCGACGACGCGTCCGTCCACGTTGGACTGTCCACTGTGGACAATGGATGGTTCGCCGAGGTCGAGGTGGCCGACACCGGCAACGGGCTCGCGCCGGAGCAGGCGGAGCGGGTGTTCGAGCGGTTCTACCGTGCCTCGCCGGGCCGGTCGCGCGACGACGGCGGGGCCGGGCTGGGGCTGGCGATCGTGGCGGCGCTGGTGGCCGCACACGGCGGCACGGTCGGCGTCGAGTCCCGCCCGGGTGAAGGTGCCACGTTCCGGGTGCGCCTCCCGCTCGTCTGACGTCACACCGTGACCCGTGTGAGTGAACAAATGCCCTGAAACCCCTGGTCAGCGCCCCACCGCGGGATCGAGCCCGCTGAATCCCGTTCGGGTTCACGGGTTCGTGGCGCCGTGTGCGTCGCTGGGCTATGACGCAGCGCGATCGGTGGCCGTGTGGGTGACACTCGTGCAGGTCAAGTTGATTGGCGGGACCGCTGGGGCGGTGGTGGACTCCTCGCGCGGCGAGACGCTCGCCGTGTGGCGTCACAAGATCGAGGAGTGTGTGTAGTGACCGATCAGGAGCGTTACGGGGAGTCCGAAGAGCGCGGCGGCTACGGCTCGTCGTCCGGTGGCCGCGAGTCCGGCGGGGGGTACGGCGACGGGGGTGACCGGGACAGCCGCGACAGTGGCTCAAGCGGGGGTTCCAGCGGGGGCGGCTACTCGTCGGGGCGCGAGTCCGGTGGCGACCGGGACAGTCGCGACAGCGGCGGGTACGGATCTTCCTCGTCCGGCCGGGAGTCCGGCGGGGATCGCGACAGCAGGGACAGCGGGTACGGCTCGCCCTCGGGCGGCGGCCGGGGTGACGGGGGCGACCGGGACAGCCGCGCCGGTGGTTCCAGTGGGGGTTCGAGCGGCGGCTACGGCGACCGCGACTGACGACCGTCCACAGTAGACACACCAGGGGCGCGACCCACCCGGGTCGCGCCCCCTTTCATCACGTCAGCCCTTGTAGCAGGTGCCCGGAATCAGGTCCAGGTACTTCGCGTAGACCCAGCCCACCTGCGGGACGGAGTCGTGATATCCGACCTTGTAGCCGTTCATGTTCTCGCCGTATACGCCCTTGAACCACTGGCCCTTGTACAGGAGGCCGACCCTTGGCGAGCCCTTCTTCGGGTCCTCGCGCACGGCGACCCCGTCCGCGGTGACCCGGTACTTGCAATACGTGCGCTCGACCCTGGAGCTGATCCGAGGATCGGCCGCCATCGCGGCGGGGTGTCGCTCGTTGGGGTTGATCTCGACCGGCGCGGTCTCCACCGCGCTCGCGCCGATCGGGCCGCTCTCGTCGGCCTCGGTCGGGGCCGCGGTCGCCGTCGGGCCCGCCAGCAACGACACGGCCGTCGCCACCGCCGCGGCGGAACCGCCGATGGCCGCAATGATTCGCTTCTTCAACGTTCTCGTCCCCTGTGTGTTCGGATACGGGCAGCCGTGATCGACCGCCCCGACACAGGATCACCGAGGGCGCTTTCAGTTCTCTTTCACGAGTTCGGTGCTCGCCGGAACGTCCGGCTGATCGTCCACAGCGGACTCCTCGGGCTTCTCGGCCGCGTCGGTCTTGCCGCGCCGCACCGCGGTCAGCAGCAGTTGCGCCACGTCCACCACCTCGACGTGCTCGCCGGCGACGCCGTCGTTCTGCCGCTGGGTCACGCCGTCGGTCAGCATCACGCGGCAGAACGGGCAACCGGTGGCGATCTTGGACGGCGCGGTGCCCAGCGCCTCGTCCACCCGATCGACGTTGATCCGCTTGCCGATCCGCTCCTCCATCCACATGCGCGCGCCGCCCGCACCACAGCACATCGAGCGATCACCGTGCCGCGGCATCTCGCGCAGCGTGGCACCGGACGCGCCGACCAACTCACGCGGCGCCTCGTACACCTTGTTGTGCCGGCCGAGGTAGCACGGGTCGTGGTAGGTCACGTCCTCGGTGACCGGCGCGACCGGGGTGAGCCGCCTTTCGCGCACCAGCTTGTTCAGCAACTGCGTGTGGTGCACGACCTCGTAGTCCCCGCCGAGCTGCGGGTACTCGTTGGCGATCGAGTTGAAGCAGTGCGCGCAGGTCACCACGATCTTGCGCTTGCCGACCGGCACGTCCTCGAACACCGAGTTGAGCACCTCGACGTTCTGCTGGGCCAGCATCTGGAACAGGAACTCGTTGCCGGCGCGGCGTGCCGGGTCGCCGGTGCAGGTCTCCTCCGGCCCGAGCACGCAGTACTTCACCTCGGCGGTGTGCAGCAGTTCGGCCACCGCGCGGGTGGTCTTCTTCGCGCGGTCCTCGAACGCGCCGGCGCAGCCGACCCAGAACAGGTACTCGGTGTCGCCGAGTTCACCGTCGAACACCGGCACCTCGAAGTCCAGGTCCTCGGTCCACTGGAGACGGTCCTTGGCGTTCTGGCCCCACGGATTGCCTTTGTTTTCGAGATTCTTGAACATCCCGCCCAACTCGGTCGGGAAGTTCGACTCGATCAGCACCTGGTACCGCCGCATGTCGACGATGTGGTCGACGTGCTCGATGTCCACCGGGCACTGCTCGACGCACGCGCCGCACGAGGTGCACGACCAGAGCACGTCCGGGTCGATCACGCCGCCGGCAGCACCATCCGAGCCGACCAGCGCGCGCTCGGACTCGGCGATCGCCAGCACGTCGATGCCGGCGTACATGTTCTCGCCGGACAGCCCGACCTCGTCGCCGGCCATGTCCCGGCTGCCGCCGGCGAGCAGGTACGGCGCCTTGGCGTACGCGTGATCACGAAGTTGGGTGATCAAAAGCTTGGGGGACAACGGTTTGCCGGTGTTCCACGCGGGGCACTGGGACTGGCAGCGGCCGCACTCGGTGCAGGTCGAGAAGTCGAGCCAGCCCTTCCAGGAGAAGTCCTCGATTTTGCCGGCGCCGAAGACGTCCTTCTCCGGATCGGCCTCCTCGAAGTCCAGCGGCTTGCCGCCGGACATCATCGGCCTCACCGCGCCGAGCGCGACCCCGCCGTCCGCCTCGCGCTTGAAATAGATGTTGAAGAACGCGGAGAACCGGTGCCACGCCACGCCCATGGTCATGTTCCTGGCGACCACGTACACCCAGACCATCGCCATCATCAGCTTGGCGAACGCGAAGATCGACACCAGCGCGCCGCTGGCCGGCAGCAGATCGCCGAGCGGGTTGGTCACGAACGCCGCCCAGGTCGGCACCTCGTGCGCGCCGAGTGCCGCCTTGGCCGCGCGCACGCCGAGGATGCCGATGCCCTCCAGGATCACCACGGCCTCGACGAAGTACGCCTGCTTCATGTTCGAGCCCTGGAACCGGGACTGCCGGTCGGCGCGCCTCGGATGGTTGCGCTGGCGGATGATCGCCAGTGCCACGCCGCCGACGACGGTGGCCACGCCGAGCAGCTCCATCAGCAGGTGCCACAGCGCCCAGTGGTCCAGGATCGGCCAGCCCCAGGTCGGCACGAACACCTCGCCGTAGGCCTCGAACAGCGCGGCGGAGCCGATCAGGAAGCCCCACATCACCAGCCAGTGCGCCCACGCGACGTGGCGGAACTTGCTCATCCGCGTGTGGGCGGCGAACTCCTTGATCATCGTGGTCATTCGCGCCACGAATGGACCGTTACGGGTGGAGTCGGGCTGCCCGAGCCGGATCGTGCGGACGAACCGCGCGATCGTGCGTACGAACATGCCCCAGGCGACGGCACTGATCGCGACGGCGGTCAGTCCGAGCGTGAGCTGCAAGGCACCCATGCGAGTGTTATTACTCGCCGGTAACCGGGCTTGGCCACCCCTAACGACCCAAGTGTGGCGAACGCCCCACAACTATCTGAACGATCGTCCCGGTAGTCTCACAGCATGGTCTCACTCCTGATCCTCGCGGCCGCGATCGCCGCCGAGGTCACCGCCACCATCTCGTTGAAGCTGTCCGACGGCTTCAGCAAGCTGGTGCCGTCCGTGCTCGTGGTGATCGGCTACGGCATCGCCTTCGCCGCACTCGCCGTGCTGCTCAAGCGCGGTTTTCCGGTCGGCGTGGCCTACGGCGTGTGGGCCGCCGTCGGGGTCGCGCTGGTCGCGATCATCGGCGCGCTGTTCCTGAACGAGAGCTTCACCTGGACCATGGGCGCCGGCGTGGTGCTCGTGATCGCCGGCGTGCTACTGCTCGAACTCGGCAGGCAACACTGACCCGGCCACGCGTCGACGGCCGCAAGGCGCGCGGCGAGCGCAGGCGGGCGGAGATCGTCGAGGCGACGCTGCGGGTGATCGAGCGGGACGGCGTCGCCGGGGTCACGCACCGCACGGTCGCCGCCGAGGCCGGTGTCCCGACCACGTCGACCACCTACCACTTCGCCACCCTGGACGACCTGCTGTCCGGCGCGCTGGTGTGGTCGGCCGAGCAGTGCGCCTCCGAGGTGTACTGGATGATCGATCGCGCGCGCACCAAGGGCAGCCGGGGCGTCAACGAGCTGGCCGAGCTGCTCGCCGACTGGCTCGGCCCGCGACGCCGGCGGGCGATCGCCGAGTACGAGCTGTACCTGCTGGCCGCGCGCCGGCCCGAGCTGCGGCCCGCCGCCCGGCGCTGGCTGGACGTGCTCACCAGCATGGTGCGCCAACCGGGTGACGAGTCCGGCGTCCAGTTGCGCACCTACCTCGCCGGTGTGGACGGGTTGCTGATGCAGGGGCTGATCGACGACGAGCCGCCGACCGCCGAGCAACTGCGGCCGGTGGTGCGGTTCATGTTCCGCGATCTCGGCTGAGCGGCCTCCGTGTCGGCTATGGTGGCTTTAATGTTCACTGCGGAAAGCACTTCCTGGCAGCTGCGCCGCGGCACCGACCACGCCACCGACATGGCGCTGTGGCTGCGTGACTCACTCGCACTGTCGGTGGACACCTCGCCCTACGTCCCGTCGCTGGACCCCTCGGTCCCCGTCCACGTTCCGTCCACTGTGGACAGAGCGGCTGTCCAGCGGGAGTGGCCCGGGTGGTGGGACGACGTGCTGCGGAACGCGGCGGCCGAGGGTCCGTCCGACCTGCGAGCGCGGCATGACGACTACCCCACGACGGAGACCTCGCCCCTGCTCGCCGACCGCCCCGCGATCCGGTCGGCGCTGCCGGCGACCCGTGAGTCGTTCGGGCGGTACACCATGACCGTGCCGCGCCGCGAGCCGCGGCGCGGCCTGCTGATCACGGAGCTGGTGGCCGAGCTCGAAGCCGAGCTGGGGCGCCGGGCGAATCCGTTCCGGCTCGTGATCACCGAGGTTCGAGTCGACGGTTTCCTGTGGGAGCGGCTCGCCGACGATCACCTGCTGGCGTCCGTTCAGTGGATCGAGGACGAGTCCTTCGTGCGGCGGGAGCTCGGCCCGGTCATCCGGGAACTCGCCTGACGTCCCGCTACTCGGCCCACCAGCCTCCGCCTCGGGTAGGGGGTCAAGCCCAGGGACACATCGGGGACAACCCTCATGCGCGCCGCGCGCCGTGACTCGTAGCGTTCAGCCAGACGGTTGAACTGATGCGAGGAGTGGGCATGTCTTGGCGACGGGTCGCGGTCGGAGTACTCGCCGTGGGGGCGAGCGCGCTTGTGCTGGCCGGGTGCGACACGGCGCCGTGGGAGCGCAAGAACGCGTCCGACGACGTGTCCACCAGCTCCCCGATCAGCAAGCTGCGGGTGGCCAACGGCTCGGGCACGGTCGACGTGAAGGTCGGCGACATCCCGAACGCCACCGTGCACCGGGAGATCCAGTTCAACGGCGACAAGCCCGGCCACACGCACCGGGTCGAGGGTGACACGCTCGTGCTCGACCCGTGCGGGCAGAACGACTGCGAGATCGACTACACGATCGTGGTCCCGCGCGGCACGACGGTCACCGGGCACACCGGCTCCGGGCGGTTCCTGGTGACCGGGCTCGCCGCCGCGACGGTCAAGACCGGCGCGGGGGAAATCGCCGTGCGCGACGTGCCCGGCGAGGTGCGGGCGACCACCGGCTCGGGCCGCGTCGCGCTGTGGAACACCGGCGCGTCGGTCGCCGCCGAGACCGGTTCCGGCGACATCACCGGCACCGGCCTGCGCGGCGCGACGGCGGTGAAGTCCGGCTCCGGGGCGATCCGGCTGACCACGACCGCCGTCACCGACGTGAATGCGGACACCGGATCGGGCGACGTCGAGGTGACCGTGCCGCAGGGCCAGTACCGGGTGCGCACGCGCACCGGCAGCGGTGACAACCGCGTGAGCGTTCCTGACGTGCCGACCGCACAGCAGCAGATCGACGTTCGCACGCAGAGCGGCAACCTGACCGTGCGACACGGCTGACCAGGCCGGGAACACCGGAGACGGTTCGCACGTTGAGCCCGATGCAAAGGTTGAGCAGGAGCGACTCAAGTTCGGTTTGACGACTCGGCGGGGCCGAGGGCAAACTTGCGTCGCATTCGCTCAACACCCCGCGCGGACCTGGCCGGACAGGCTCCAGGAGCGCACCCACACAGGACTACAGGAGGAACCTCATGGCGCGAGCGGTCGGTATCGACCTTGGCACGACCAACTCGGTCGTCGCCGTTCTCGAGGGTGGCGAGCCGACAGTGATCGCCAACTCCGAGGGATCGCGGACCACACCGTCGATCGTGGCCTTCGCCAAGAACGGCGAGGTGCTCGTCGGTCAGCCGGCGAAGAACCAGGCCGTGACCAACGTCGACCGCACCATCCGGTCGGTCAAGCGGCACATGGGCGAGAGCTGGAAGACGCCGGACGTCGACGGCAAGACCTACACCGCGCAGGAGATCAGCGCGCGCGTGCTGCAGAAGCTCAAGCGCGACGCGGAGGCCTACCTCGGCGAGCCGATCACCGACGCGGTGATCACCGTGCCCGCGTACTTCGAGGACGCGCAGCGCCAGGCCACCAAGGAGGCCGGCCAGGTCGCCGGCCTGAACGTGCTGCGGATCGTGAACGAGCCGACCGCGGCGGCGCTGGCCTACGGCCTGGACAAGGGCGAGAAGGAGCAGACGATCCTGGTCTTCGACCTCGGCGGCGGCACGTTCGACGTGTCCCTGCTGGAGATCGGCGACGGCGTCGTGGAGGTGCGCGCCACCTCCGGTGACAACCATCTCGGCGGCGACGACTGGGACCAGCGGATCGTCGACTGGCTGGTGGAGAAGTTCAAGTCTTCCAGCGGCATCGACCTGACCAAGGACAAGATGGCGCTGCAGCGCATCCGCGAGGCGGCGGAGAAGGCCAAGATCGAGCTGTCCAGCTCGAACAGCGCCAACATCAACCTGCCGTACATCACGGTCGACGGGGACAAGAACCCGCTGTTCCTGGACGAGAACCTGACCCGTGCGGAGTTCCAGCGGATCACCTCCGACCTGCTCGACCGCGCCCGCCAGCCGTTCAACAACGTGATCAAGGACGCCAGCATCTCGGTGGCCGACATCGACCACGTGGTGATGGTCGGCGGCTCCACCCGGATGCCCGCGGTCACCGAGCTGGTCAAGGAGCTGACCGGCGGCAAGGAGCCGAACAAGGGCGTCAACCCGGACGAGGTCGTCGCCGTCGGCGCCGCGCTGCAGGCCGGCGTGCTCAAGGGTGAGGTCAAGGACGTCCTGCTGCTCGACGTGACCCCGCTGTCGCTGGGCATCGAGACCAAGGGCGGCGTGTTCACCAAGCTGATCGAGCGCAACACCACGATCCCGACCAAGCGCTCGGAGATCTTCTCCACCGCGGACGACGGCCAGACCACGGTCGGCATCCAGGTGTTCCAGGGTGAGCGCGAGATCGCCGTGCACAACAAGAAGCTGGGCACCTTCGACCTGACCGGCATCCCGCCGGCACCCCGTGGCGTGCCGCAGATCGAGGTCACCTTCGACATCGACGCGAACGGCATCGTGCACGTCAACGCGAAGGACCTGGGCACCGGCAAGGAGCAGTCGATGACCATCACGGGCGGCTCGGCGCTGCCCAAGGACGACATCGACCGCATGGTCAAGGACGCCGAGGCGCACGCCGAGGAGGACAAGAAGCGCCGCGAGGAGGCCGAGGTCCGCAACCAGGCCGAGACGCTCGTCTACCAGACGGAGAAGTTCGTCAAGGAGAACGACGAGAAGATCCCGGCCGAGGCCAAGGACAAGGTCAACGCGGCGATCACCGAGGCCCAGGAGTCCTTGAAGGGCACCGACATCCCGGCGATCAAGGCGGCGATGGAGAAGCTGGCCACCGAGTCCCAGGCCATGGGTTCGGCGCTGTACGCCAACACCGGTGCGGCCGCCGGCGCCGAGGGTGCCGGAGCCGACGCGGGCGGCGCGCCCGGCGGCGAGTCCACTTCGGACAGTGCCAAGGACGGCAAGGCCGAGGACGTCGTGGACGCCGAGATCGTCGACGAGGACGAGAAGAAGTGACGATTCCCGGGCAAGGCAGCGAACACGGACACGACCAACAGGGCGGAGAGGAGCCGCGAGTCGTCGTGCGCGACCGTCGCAAGATCGATCCGCAGACCGGCCAGGTCCGGCCGACGCCCGAGCCGACGCCGGCCGAGCCCGCGCAGCCGGCCGGCGCCGCGCCCGAGGTGGCGGCACCCGACGACGAGTTGCGCACGCAGCTCGACGAGCGGACGGCCGACCTGCAGCGGCTGACCGCGGAGTACGCCAACTACCGCAAGCGGGTCGACCGCGACCGGGAGGGCGTGATCACCGCGGCCAAGGCGCAGGTGGCGACCGAACTGCTGAGCGTGCTCGACGACATCGAGCGCGCCGAGCAGCACGGCGACCTCACCGGCGCGTTCAAGTCGGTGGCCGACAAGCTGGGCAACTCGCTGCAGCGGGCCGGGCTCGAACCGTTCGGCCACGAGGGCGAGCCGTTCGACCCGTCGGTGCACGAGGCGGTCCAGCACAACACCTCGTCCGAAGTGGACGGTCCGACGGTGACCGGCGTGCTGCGCCGCGGCTACCGGTTCGGCGACCGGGTGGTGCGCGCCGCGCTGGTCGCGGTGACCGACCACGAGCCGGAGGCGCCAGTGGTGGTCGAGGCGGAGGAGCCGCTGGTCCAGGCGGCCCCCGCCACGCCGACCGAGCCGGTCCCCGCCGAGGAGGCGGCCGACTGGTTCCAGCCGGCGCCGGAGCAGGATCCGAGCGCCACGACGAAGAACGAGTGACCGGGAGGGGAGGCGTCCGATGAGTGCGAGGGACTGGATCGACAAGGACTTCTATCGCGAGTTGGGCGTCTCCTCCGACGCCGGCGACGCGGACATCAAGAAGGCCTACCGCAAGCTCGCCCGCGAGTTGCACCCGGACGCCAACCCGGGCGACACGCAGGCCGAGGCGCGGTTCAAGGCCGTGTCCGAGGCCTACGGCGTGCTCGGCGACCCGGACAAGCGCAAGCAGTACGACGAGTCGCGCAGGCTGTTCGGCTCCGGCGGGCTCGGCGGCGGAGGCCTCGGCGGGGGCGGGTTCGACTTCGGCGACCTGTTCTCCGGCGGCGCGCAGCAGCAGACCAGCGGCGGGTTCGGCGGTATCAGCGACATCCTCGGCGGACTGTTCCGCCGGGGCACCGGTGGCGGCCCCACGGAGGCCCGCCCGAAGCGCGGTGCGGACGTCGAGACCGAGGTGCGCATCGACTTCATGGAGGCGGTGCGCGGCGCGACGGTCCCGCTGCGGCTGTCCGCGCCGGCGAAGTGCGGCACCTGTCACGGGTCCGGCGCGAAACCCGGCACCACGCCGCGCACCTGCGCGAGCTGTGGCGGGGTCGGCCTGGTCAGCCGCAGTCAGGGCGCGTTCTCGTTCAGCGAGCCGTGCCGCGACTGCCGGGGCACCGGGCGGATCATCGACGACCCGTGCCCGGAATGTGCCGGCGCGGGCGTGAGCACCAAGACGCGCACGCTGACCGTGCGGATCCCGGCCGGGGTCGCCGACGAGGCCAAGATCCGGCTCGCCGAGCAGGGCGAGCCCGGCCAGCAGGGTGGGCACGCGGGTGACCTCTACGTGCGGGTGCACGTGACGCCGCACCCGGTGTTCGGCCGCACCGGCGCCGACCTGACCGTGACCGTGCCGGTGACCTTCCCCGAGTTGGCGCTGGGCACCACGCTCACCGTGCCGACGCTGGACGGCCAGGTGTCGCTGAAGGTGCCGCCGGGCACGTCGACCGGGCGCGTGCTTCGGGTGCGCGGCAAGGGAATCGCCAAGCGCGACGGCACGACCGGCGACCTGCTGGTGACCCTGCAGGTGGCGGTGCCGGCCAACATGGACGACGAGGCGAAGGCGGCGCTGGAGGCCTACGTGAAGGCCACCGAGAAGCACGATCCGCGGCCGGATCTGACCGCGATGCTCAAGCGGGACGGGAGGTAGTCGCGATGGTGGGCCTGCCAGGCATGCCACCGGGCGCGAACGAGGAGACCCCGGTGTTCGTGATCTCGGTCGCCGCGCGGCTGTCCGGCATGCACGCGCAGACCCTGCGCAGCTACGACCGCCAGGGTCTGGTGTCGCCCGGCCGCACGCCGGGTGGTGGCCGGCGGTACTCGGTGCGCGACATCGCGCTGCTGCGCGAGGTGCAGCGACTGTCCCAGTCCGACGGGGTGAACCTGGCCGGGATCAAGCGGATCATCGAGCTGGAGAACCAGGTCGACGCGCTGCGCTCCCGGGTGGCCGAGTTGACCGAGGAGCTGGCCGCCGTGCACGCCGCCGCCGAGCAGTCCGCCGCGGCGATCCACCGCTCCTACCGGCACGAGCTGGTTCCCTTCCGCCAGGAGACCGCGCTCGTCGTGTGGAAGCCGCCGAATCGCGGGCCTCGGCGCTGACTGTCCACTGTGGACTTTCATGCGGTCAAGCGGCGGCCTCGTGCTCATGATCGTGCCAAGCAACCGCAGCTACAGCGAAACCGCACTTGCCGGGGAACACAACAATACTGGGGAATTTCGGGGAGGCGGGCGAGCACACCCGCGAGTTGAGTACCGGTGCGCCCAGCATGCCGACCGCGAACCCGGAGATCAGCAGCCCGGCGAGCATCAGCTCGGAGGTGCCCTGGGCGAAGATCGCCACACCCAGGATGTAGACCGCCAGTGGAATCGAGATTTCTCCAGTTTTGAACTGATCAGTACATAATGCGTGTCAGCTCGCGCGGCGTTCGGTCGTTCGTGATCTCGCCGGAGCGCTGGGCGGCGGCGATCGCGGTGCTCAGCGCGGCCAACCGGTCGCGGGTGTCCCGTGCGAGCAGGGCGGCCACCTCCGGGTCGCGCGGACTGAGTTCGATCATGGTGTTCACGGCCAGGCAGCCGCCGGGATCACGGACCACCTCCTCGGCGACCAGTTGCTGAAAGATCGCCTTCAGCTTGTCCCGCAACGGTTTCGGGCCGTCCAGCAGTTCGAACATCGCGGTGTTGCGCTGAACCATGTAGTGCCGCAACGCCTTGGTAACAGGTTTTGGACTCAGCGATCCAAAACGAGATGGTCACCGAAGAAGTCCATCACCCGCCGCCACGCGTCCTCGCTCGACTCGTGGTGGTAGGCGAAGCCGGCGACCTTGAGCAGCACGTTGAACGGCCCGCCCGGAAGCCGGTTGGCGAAACTGTGCGCCGCGTCCGGGTACTCCTTGACGTCGTGCGGAGTTCCCTGCTCAGTGAGCTTGCGCTCGAGCGTGTCCGCCGCGCCGCGCAGCATCGGGTCCTTGCGGCCGAAGCTCGCCACCATCGGGCAGGAGCCGTCCAGCACGGACAGATCGCGCGGCATGACCCCGTAGTACGGCGCCGCCGCGTCGAACCCGCGCGTCGCCGCGACCAGGGCGAACCCGCCGCCGAGGCAGAACCCGACCACGCCGACCTTGCCGGTGCAGTCGTCCCGGTCGGCCAAGAGCGATCGGGCCGCGTCCACGTCCTCGAACGTCCGGCCCTTCGCGGCGAGGAGATCGCGGAACACCGAGCGGATGCACCGCACCAGCCCGCCGCGCGAGTACAGGTTCACCGCGAGCGCCAGATAGCCGGCCGTGGCGAACCGGTCGGCGTGCGCCCGCGCGTCCTCGGTCAGGCCGGACACGTCCGGAACGATCACCACCGCCGGGTACGGCCCGTCGCCGGAGACCGACGGCACCGGCCGCGCGAGATAGCCCTCGATCACACCGTCGGCGACCGGAATGTCCATGATCAGTCCAAGGTGAACGGGTCGTAGGTGATCCGGTCCAGCGGCGTGCCGGCGACCAGCATCCGGGACACCGTCGAACGGATCATCGCCGGCGAGCCGGCCACCAGCACCTGCCGGTCGGCCCACGCGCCGTAGCGGGTGACCACGTCGGCCAGCGTGCCGTGCTCCATGCCCGGATCGTCGGACTCGGTGACCGGCACGACGGTCAGCCACGGGTTGGTCGACGCGATCCGCTGCAGGTGGTCGAGGTCGTACAGGTCCTCGCGGGTGCGGCCGCCGTAGAACAGGTGCACCCGGGGGTTCTCGCCCCACCGCGCCAGCCCGTCGATGATCGACCGCATCGGCGCGACCCCGGTACCGCCGGCGACCATCACCACGTCGTCGTCGGCCTCGCGGTCCACCGTCATGCGACCCATCGGCGGCCCGAGCCGCCACATGTCGCCGGCCTGGATGTGCGACACGATCGCGCGGCTGACCCAGCCGCCCTCCACGGCGCGCACGTGGAACTCGAGCACGCCGTCCTCGTCCGGCGCGTTGGCCGGCGTGTAGTACCGCCACAGCCTCGGCCGCTGCGGGATCTCCACACTCAGGTACTGCCCGGCCCGGTACGGCACGGGGTAGTCGGTGTGCACCCGCACGACGGCCAGGTCCCAGCCGATCTTCTCGTGCTCCACGACCGACGCCGGCCACCACGCCGGGCCGTCGTCCGCGGCGGCCGCCTCGAGCATCGCGCGCGCCATGATCGTGTACGCCTCGGCCCAGGCGCGCTCGATGTCGTCGGTCCACGCGTCGCCGGCGAACCGCTTGATCGCCGCGATCAACGCCATGCCGACCGCCTCGTAGTGGGCGGTGACCACGCCGAACTTGCGGTGGTCACGCCCGAGCTGACGCAGGAACGGCACCAGGTCGTCGGGCCGGTCGACCATCTGCACGATGTGCACGAGCGCCCGTAACAAACGGGACCGCTGCACCTGCATGTTGGCCGGAAAAAGCTCGCGCGCGTCCGGCGCTAGGCTGAACAGCATCCCGTAGAAGAACCGCGCGACCGCCTCGGCATGTGGTTCGACCGCGGCGAAGCTCTCCCGCACGAGCCGGACCAGCGTGGCGACGGCCTCGGGCGGCTCGGCGGCATGCGGCGACTCGGGGATGGGGCTCACAACGGCATCAGCGGTCATTGTCGGGCTTCTGACTCCACCTCTTCGGGCGCCACTTCGACGCCACGTTACTCAAAGCCTCCATCCCCCGACAGGGTGGACATTAGACGCATTCTATTTTCGTGTCCCCCTTGATGACACGTTCGTGTGTTCTTAGCTAACACAGAGTTACAAAGTTTCCTACGAATGGGCGACCTCTACCAGCGAAGATGCGAACAGCACCCGATCCGTGACACGGTGTCGCGCGTGTCCCAGACACCGACACCGACCGGTACCGCAAGTCCAGACCTGCTGCTACTCGAGCTCGCGGATGCTCCCCCGGCTCCGCCACCACCCGTTCGGGCACCGGCTCAGGGCAGGCGCGAACCCGTCGGGCCACCGCGTGACCTGATCGACCCGCTGGCCGACGACGCGACGCCGCTGCCCGGCTCGCGCGGCGAGCACCTGCTGCAGTGCGCCTACGGCACCCGCGACCGCGCGCGGAAGTTCTACGACGACCAGGTACTCGATCGGCTGAACGAGACGATGGTGGAGTTCGTCGGGCGGATGGAGATGGCGTTCGTCTCCACGGCCGACGCCGCCGGCGAGTGCGACGCCTCGCTGCGCGCCGGGCCGGCCGGGTTCCTCCAGGTGCTCGACGAGCGGCACATCGCCTACCCGGAGTACCGCGGCAACGGCGTGCTGGCGAGCCTCGGCAACATCAGCGAGAACCCGCATGTCGGGATCCTGATGCTGGACTTCGTGCGGGACCTGATCGGCCTGCACGTGAACGGCCGCGCGCGGATCGTGGAGGACGCCGACCTGCGCGTCGACCATCCCGGGCTGCCCGCCGACGGCGCTCGAGGGCGCACCCCGGAGCGCTGGGTGGTGGTCGAGGTGGAAGAGGCCTACATCCACTGCCGCAAGCACATCCCGCGGATGCAGCCGGTGCCGCGCTCGCGCG
Source organism: Herbihabitans rhizosphaerae (assembly GCF_004216555.1). GTDB lineage: Bacteria > Actinomycetota > Actinomycetes > Mycobacteriales > Pseudonocardiaceae > Herbihabitans > Herbihabitans rhizosphaerae. The sequence goes on from NZ_SGWQ01000005.1 coordinate 406,541, forward strand.
ACTGGGGCACCGACGACGTGAAGCGCAAGGGCGGCGACTACTTCGAGGCCAAGGGCACCCCGCGCCCCTGGCACGAGACGGCGGTCGGTGTCTCTCGGCCGTCCGAGTGAGCTAGTCGGTGACCTTCTGTCGTTGTGGAGAGCCTTGTTCACGCCCCTGTGGATAGAGTCCTGGGGATTGTGGATAACTCCGGGTGACTGTGGACAACCCGCTGGTCCGTCCGGGTGAGCACCCGATCGGTTACCCAGGGGTCGCATCAGGGGAACTCTCCCGGTTCTCCCCGATGTGTCCGCCGAGTGTCACCGACAGCCTGGACACATGGCGAAGAATTCACGGCGCTGGCGGCAGTTGACCGTGGCGCTGCACGTGATCACCTCGCTCGGCTGGATGGGACAGGCGCTGGCACTGGCCAGCCTGCTCAGCGTGGCGATGAGCACGGCGGACCCCGACACACGCGTGGCGGCCACCTCGATGGCGCACCACCTCGACCTGAGCGTGCTCGCCGTGCTGGCCAACGCCTCCGCCTTCACCGGGATCATGCTGGCCGCGAGCACCTCGTGGGGTTTCTTCCGGCACCGCTGGGTGTGGATCAAGTTCGGGCTGACGCTCGTCCAGTTGTACGCGGGGATCTTCCTGCTCTCCGACGCCCTGGACGACGCGACGGCCGCGGCGCGGGACGTCCAGGCCGCGCCGCCGGTCGCGCTGGTGATCGGCACCGCCGCGATGGTCGGTGCGCTGGCGTTCCAGACCTGGCTGTCGGTGGCCAAGCCGGGCCGGGCGGCTCCGGGCAGGGCGAAGCCGCCGACCGCCTCGGAGCGCACGTTCGCCGTGACGGCCGTCGTCGTGCTGGCCGACATCGTGCTGAGCGTGCTCCTCGGCAATCCCGCGCCGCTGTTCTCCCTGGTCACCATCGCGGTCCGGCTGGGGTCGCGCACCCGCGAACTGCGCGGTCGGGTCCTCGTTCAGACTTGAGCGGAACAGACTCAACTTTTCGAACGTTATGCGATGTGACGGCCGGTGCGCCACGCTGAAGCGGGCGTGCCGGTCTGTCGCGCGGACACACGGATGGACCACAGGCGATGAGGGTGAGGGATGGACGCTTTCAATCCGACCACGAAGACACAGCAGGCGATCTCGTCGGCGGCACAGGCCGCCACGGTCGCCGGCAACCCGGACATCAAGCCGGGCCACCTGCTCGGCGCGCTGCTCGCTCAGGGTGACGGGCTCACCGCGCCGCTGCTGTCCGCGGTCGGCGCCGATCCCGGCGTGGTCGGCAAGGAGCTGGACCAGCTGGTCAACTCGCTGCCGGCGGCGACGGGCGCGACCGTGTCCGCGCCACAGTTCGACCCCGAGGCGGTGAAGGCGCTCACTCACGCGCAGAAGCTCGCCACCGAGATGGGTGACGAGTACGTGTCGACCGAGCACCTTCTGGTCGGGCTCGCCGCCGAAGGTGGACGGGTCGGCGACCTGCTGCGGCGGCACGGCGCCACGCCGGACGCGCTGCGCGAGGCGTTCACCAAGGTGCGCGGCTCCGCGCGGGTGTCCAGCCCCGACCCGGAGGGCACCTACCAGGCGCTGGAGAAGTACGGCGTCGACCTGACCGAGCGCGCGCGCAAGGGCGAGCTGGACCCGGTCATCGGCCGCGACGCCGAGATCCGCCGGGTCGTGCAGGTGCTGTCCCGGCGCACCAAGAACAACCCGGTGCTGATCGGCGAGCCGGGCGTCGGCAAGACCGCGATCGTGGAGGGGCTGGCCCAGCGGATCATCGCCGGCGACGTGCCGGAGTCGTTGCGCGGCAAGCGGGTCGTGGGCCTGGACCTCGGCGCGATGGTGGCCGGCGCGAAGTTCCGCGGCGAGTTCGAGGAGCGGCTCAAGGCCGTGCTCAAGGAGATCACCGAGTCGGCGGGGCAGGTGATCACCTTCATCGACGAGTTGCACACGATCGTGGGAGCCGGCGCGACCGGTGAGGGTGCGATGGACGCCGGCAACATGATCAAGCCGATGCTGGCCCGCGGCGAGCTGCGCATGGTCGGCGCCACCACGCTGGACGAGTACCGCGAGCACATCGAGAAGGACGCCGCGCTGGAGCGGCGCTTCCAGCAGGTACTCGTCGGTGAACCGTCCACAGAGGACACGATCGGCATTCTGCGCGGGCTCAAGGAGCGCTACGAGGTGCACCACGGCGTGCGCATCACCGACGCCGCCCTGGTCGCCGCCGCGACGCTGTCCGACCGCTACATCACCGCGCGCTTCCTGCCGGACAAGGCGATCGACCTGGTGGACGAGGCGGCCTCCCGGCTGCGTATGGAGATCGACTCCCGGCCCGTCGAGATCGACGAGGTCGAGCGGTCCGTGCGCCGGCTGGAGATCGAGGAGATGGCACTGTCCAAAGAGGACGATCCGGCGTCGAAGCAGCGGCTGGACGCGCTGCGCGAAGAGCTGGCCGAGAAGCGCGAGGCGCTGACCGGGCTGACCGCGCGCTGGCAGAACGAGAAGGGCTCGATCGAGAAGACCCGGGAACTCAAGGAGCAGCTCGAACAGCTCCGCGGCGAGTCCGAGCGGGCCGAGCGGGACGGCGATCTCGGCCGCGCCGCCGAGCTGCGCTACGGCCGGATTCCCGCGCTGGAGAAGGATCTCGAGGCCGCGAACGCCGCCGAGCGGGCCGACGACGTGATGCTCAAGGAGGAGGTCGGGCCGGACGATGTGGCCGACGTGGTCTCCGCCTGGACGGGCATTCCGGCCGGTCGGCTTCTGGAGGGCGAGACGGCGAAGCTGCTGCGCATGGAGGAGGCACTCGAGGCGCGGGTGATCGGGCAGGCCGAGGCCGTGCGCGTGGTGTCCGACGCGGTCCGGCGCACGCGTGCCGGGGTCGCCGATCCGGACCGGCCGACCGGTTCGTTCCTGTTCCTCGGGCCGACCGGCGTCGGCAAGACCGAGCTGGCCAAGGCGCTGGCCGAGTTCCTGTTCGACGACGAGCGGGCCATGATCCGCATCGACATGTCGGAGTACGCCGAGAAGCACTCGGTCGCGCGGCTGGTCGGCGCGCCGCCCGGGTACGTCGGCTACGACCAGGGCGGCCAGCTGACCGAGTCGGTGCGGCGGCGGCCGTACTCGGTGGTGCTGCTGGACGAGGTGGAGAAGGCGCATCCGGACGTGTTCGACGTGCTGCTGCAGGTGCTCGACGACGGTCGGCTGACCGACGGCCAGGGGCGCACGGTGGACTTCCGCAACACGATCCTGGTGCTCACCTCGAACCTCGGCTCGCAGGTGATCGCGGACGCCAACCTGGACGAGCGGCAGCGCACCGACGCGGTGATGTCGGTGGTGCAGCGGCACTTCAAGCCGGAGTTCCTGAACCGGCTCGACGACGTCGTGGTGTTCCACCAGCTCGCCACCGAGGAGCTGACGTCCATTGTGGACATTCAGGTGGAGCGGCTCGCGGCCCGGCTGGCCGGCCGCAGGCTCATCCTGGACGTCACGCCGTCGGCGCGCGACTGGTTGGCGCTCAACGGTTTCGACCCGGTGTACGGCGCGCGGCCGCTGCGCCGGCTGGTGGCCTCGGCGATCGGCGACCAGCTCGCCCGCAAGCTGCTGTCCGGTGACATCCGCGACGGGGACACGGTGCTGGTCGACATCACCGACGACAATTCGGCGCTGGACGTGACGCGCGCCGAATAGTCACCCGACGATCCGGTGCACCGCGTATCCGTCGTCGGTCGCGAAGATCGCGTTCTGCTCCGAGATCGCGACGAGGCGGCCGGGGGCCGGGCCGAGTTCGTTGGCCGCGCGATCCACCATCGCGCGGCCGGCGAAAATCCGGCCCTGCCAGACGCCGTGGAGCACCGGGGCCACCGTGTTCGCCGAGGTCTGGATCGCCCGCTCGTCCACCCGCAATGTCGACAACGTCACCTTGCCGGCGAGCAGGGTCACGCACGCGATCATCGTCTGGTCGGCCGCGCAGTCCGCGATCTGGGCGTCCCCGAAGCCGGTCAGCTCGGCACCGGTATTCGCTTGCAGGACAACGGCTTTCTGCTGGTGGTCGCCAGACCCGCTGAACACGGCGAGGACGGCGAGACCACCGGCGCTGGCCCGCGGTTCGGCGTTCGGGTACCGGGCCGTGAGGTCCCACCGCCGCGTTCCGGTGGCCAGGTCGAGCCCCACGATCGGCAGGCGCTTCGGTGCCTGACCGGTGTACGGGATCGGTACCGTGGCGAGGACCGTGTCGCCCACGATCCGGGTGGGCAGGACACCGTGCTGCTGCCAGCGCGTCGCACCGGTGGCGAGATCGACGGCGACCGTTCGCCGGTCCTCGGGCCGGGCGGGCTCGGACCGCAGGATTCCGACGACGGCGACGTGATCGTTCACGTCGGCGAGGCTCAGCGCGGCTGGGTCGTTGACGACTCGCCGCCCGTCCTTGCCGGTCGCCGGCAGGAGCGCGTTCTTCCACAGCACCCGGCCGTCCTTGCCGGACAGCGCAGCGATGCCGCGCTCCTCGCCCTTGTCGTACTTCACGATGACCGCATCGGCGTTCGCGCCGACCACGTGCAACGACACCGGCCCGAACGCCAGCGTCGCGCCGTCACCGCCGAGCAGCGAGCCTTCCCGTGCACGGTAACGCCAGTTCACCGCGCCGGTCTGGGTGTCGACGGCGGTCAGGGCCGGTTCGCTCTTGTGCGTGAACACCGCCACGGTGGTGCGGCCCCGAATGACCGCGCTCTCGACATTCGGCAGCGCGCCGGCGATCTTGTCCGTCCGCAGTGGAACACCGTCGAACTTGATCGGGGCCAGCGGTGCCGCCGCCGGCGGCGGTGTGTGCTGACCGGATCGGAGTCCGTGCCCGTGCAACCGGCGGCCGTGGCCATGGCCAGCACGACCACGGTGGCGGCGAGTCGGGTGCGCATGCGGCGTCCTTTCGTTGCCGGTGAGAGTCGCCGGCGCGCTGTCCGGTTCCCGCCGATGCGCGCGGGACCCCTCCCGGAATTGCCTCGCTAGTATTCGCGCGCTGTCGGGAGAACTGCGCACAGTCGGGGTGGAAATGGCGGCTCGATTCGCACGGCGAATGGCGATAACGGCATTCGTACTGGTTTCGGCGGTGGGCTGTGGCTCGTCCGGCGACGGCGCCGCGTCGTCGTCCAGCGCGCCGCCGCCGGTCACCATGTCGTCCGCGATGCCAAGCCAGACAACGACTTCCGTGCCACCGCCGCCGGTGGTGACGCCCAAGCCGAAGGTGCCGCTCCCGCCGACCGAGGACGGCTCGAACATCCGCGCGTGCTCGGACGGAGTCTGCGAGGTTCTGGTCGTCGGCCAGGCAAGCATCACGTTCACCAGAAACGTCGGCCTCGCCACGATGACGATCACGGTCGCGCCGGACGGCGTCGACTTCGGCGGGGTCAGCCCGTCCGGAACGGTGGTCAACGCGCGTGAGCAGCGGCCGGATCAGGGCGGTCCGTCGACCATCAACAAGATGACGATCGCGGTGGTCGCCATCGACGGAACGAGCGCGGTGATCCGGCTCGGCAAGGCGTGACACCGGCCAGCTCGCCCGTCTCCGGGTGCCACCGCGACGGGTGAAACCCGTCCAGCACAAGGGTTTTCTCGCCGGTGAGCGGATCCCACGCGGTGCTGCCGGACTCGTCCACCGAGTACAGCCGGTGCCCGTCGCTGAGCAGCCGGCCGCGTGGACCGGCGAAGCGCCGCACCTCGGCGCCGGTCGACACGTCGAAGATCCGCACGCCGTCGATCATGATCTCGTCGTCCGGTCCGATGCCGGTGATCGCGAGCGTGTGGTCGCCGAGCCAGCACATGCCGGTATTCCAGTGGTACCAGCGCTGACACAGCCACCGGCGGGTCGGGCCGTCCTCGGACTCCCACACGTTCTCGGTCAGCCAGCGCTCGGCGTTCCACGAGCAGGGCAGGCCGGCCGGGCTCCACGCCCAGCCGTCCGAGGCGAGCCACCGCCCGTCCGGCGAGGCACGCAGCGCGCCGTAGAAGTAGTCGAGGTGGTGCCGCTCGTGCTCGCGCGGGGTGAGCGGCTCGCCGGTCTCCGGGTCGGACAGGTCCACCCGGTTCCAGTCGGTGCCGTGCGCCACCACCTCGCGGCCACCGATCTCCAGGAAGGCCAACGGGAACGAGGTCTGCTCGACGTGCGCGGTGCCACGGTCCATCGAAAGGGTGACCTTGGCGGTGTGAAGGTTCACCACGACGCCCCGCTGGCCGTGGTCGGTGACCACGGCGGCGAACCTGCCGGACCGGCTCGCGTGCAGTGCGCCTCGCGGTGCGTGCTGCCCCCGGAACCCGGGCGGCTCGTCGAAGGCGACCGGCACCTCGATCTCGCGCGATCCGTCCACAGTGGACAGTCGAACCGGATTTTCCCGCAGCAGCAACCAATCCGAGCCGCACGGTGCGAGGTCGAGCACGTCGTCACGCACCGGCTCGTCGCGCACCGTCAGGTCGGCCGGCTCCAACCGCTCGGCCACTCCCGGCTCGCCGCGCCAGCCGAGCAGCTCGTCAAGGGTGCCGTCGGCGGTCACCCTGGAGACACAGCCCTCGCACACGGTGAGTAACTCCGGTGGCGTGGTCGCCGTATCGCAGTCCGGGCAGCGGAGATCGAACTCCAGCCCGTTCCCGGTGAGGTGTGCGTAGAACGGCGCCTCCTCGCGCCCGGCCAGGTGAGCGCACATCCGCCCGGTCCCCGCCAACGCGACGTGACCGCACGGGAGCGCCTCCATGCGCCCGAGTCTGACACGGTGCACGGCCTGTGATCTTCGGAACGGGTTCGGCACTAGGCTGCACCTCGTGGGCGTACCGGCTTGGCTCTGGTTCGTTGTCGCCGCGGTCGCGGCGGTGGCGGGAGTGGCGTTGTTGCTGCGCGAGCGCGCCACGGTGACCTCGCGCAACCGCGAGCGCCGCAACTGGGCCGGCCTGCGCGGCTGGCAGTTCACCGAGCACGATCAGGTGCTGCCGACCCGCTGGCAGGCCGGCGCGCTGGCGTACTACGGGCTCGGCAACGCGCGCGACGTCGTGTCCGGCACGACGTTCACCGCGGACGGCCGGCGCCGCGTGTGCGTGTTCGACCTGGACCAGAACGGCCGGGTGAGCACCGTGATCGTGGGTGTGGAGCTGCGCAGGGAGCACCGCGTGGTGCTCGAGCTGTGGCTGCCGAGCGTGCCGTTCCAGCGCGACGAGATGCCCGATCTGCTCGGGCCGGTCGGCCAGCGGTACGCGTTCGTGTCCGACATGACCGCCGCCCGCCCGCTGATCAGCGAGAACCTCGCGACCGCCGCGGACGACCTCGGCGGCGACATCACCGTGGTGTGGCTGGAGGACGGCTGGGTGCTCGCCGCCGCGCCCGCGCATACCAACCCGGTGCGGCTGGAGCGGCTGCTGCGCGGGGTCGGCGAGGTGGCCGACGTGCTCGACCCGTTCGACGCCGAGCGCGACCCGGTCGATGAGCTGCCGCCGGCCCGGCACGATCGGGACAATCCGGTGGACTGAGCGCACGGAGCGCGCGCCAGCGGCTACGGTGGCTCGCATGTCGACAGCGCTCGTCACCGGGGCAACCGCAGGAATCGGCGCCGCCTTCGCACGGCGGCTGGCCGCCGACGGGTACGACCTGGTCATGGTCGCCCGCACCGCGTCCCGCCTTGACGAGTTCGGCGCGGAGCTGGCCGACGAGCACGGCGTGCGCACCACCGCGCTGCCCGCCGATCTGTCCACTGTGGACGGCCGGGCGCGGGTGGAGGAGTACCTCGCGGCCCACACCGTCGACCTGTTGGTGAACAACGCCGGTTTCGGCACCCGGGGCTCGTTCGCCGACGCCGACCCGGACCTGCTGCAATCGCAGTTGGACGTGAACGTGACCGCGGTGCTGCGGCTGACCAGGGCCGCGCTGCCCGGGATGATCGAGCGCGGCTCGGGTGCGGTGGTCAACGTGTCCAGCGTGGCCGGGTTCTTCCCCGGCACCGGCGCCACCTACTCGGCGACCAAGGCATGGGTGACCACGTTCTCCGAGGGCATGGCCGCGTCGCTGGCCGGCAGCGGGGTGCGAATGCTCGCCCTCATTCCCGGGTTCACCCGTACGGAGTTCCACGACCGGGCGGGTGACAAGGACACCGGCAAGATCCCCGACATGCTGTGGCTGCAGGCGGATCGCGTGGTCGCCGACTGCCTTGCCGACCTGCGTCGCGGCAGAGTGGTCTCGGTGCCGGGGGCGCAGTGGAAATTGATCGCCGGCATCGGCCGGCAGTTGCCGCGGCCGCTGTTGCGGATGCTGATGGGGAAGGTCGCCGCAGGGCGAGATCGCACCTGACAAGGGAGGAATCATGGGGCTGTTGGACGGCGTGTTCGGCAAGAAGCCGGAAAAGGTCGCGCATCACGACGGGCCGCTCGCGCAGTGGTCCGACCAGTACGGCTGGGAATACATGTTCCGCAACGACGAATGGGCGGATCGCTTTCCCGGAATTCCCGGCTACCGTTCTCGGGTCGGCAACGAGGCGTGGCACGCGATGCGCGGCGGGCACCGTTGGAAGAAGGTCGAGTCGTTCCACTACTTCCACCGGTACACCGAGCGCGAGGAGCGCTACCACGACCACGACTTCGATTTCGACGCCGATTCCCGGTCGGTGCACCACGAGCTGCGGATCGACCGCTACATGGTGGTGAACATCCTGCTGCCGCAGGAGTTCCCGGTGCTGACGGTGTCCAAGGAAGGCTGGATGGGTGACAGTCTCCTCGACCTGAACATGGACAGCCCGACATTCGACAAGACCTTCAAGGTGAAGGCGAAGAAGCGCGATTCGGAATTCGCCAGGAGCGTGCTCACCGACGAGGTGATGGGCTTTCTTCTCGAGGACCAGCGGGCCATGGAATACGACTGGCCGTTCCGGTTCGAGGGGAACAACCTGTACACCTGGCACCCGCGCCCCGATCACATGGACGTCATGGAGATTCTCGGTACGGCCGATTATCTGATCGACATCATCGAGCGCATTCCGGAGCACGTCTGGGGCGGGCACCTGTTCCCCGGCGGGCAGCACGAGCAGTAAGCGGTGTCACGGCGGTTCTGCCGGGCTGGTGGCAGGTGGCCGTGAGAGGCTGACGCCCGTGCGAACCGGATCCGTCGTGGACGCGTCAGCCAAGGCCGAGCTGGCCAGGCTGGTGACCGAACTGGCCGTGGTGCACGGCCGCGTCGTGCTCTCCTCCGGCAAGGAGGCCGACTACTACGTCGATCTGCGCAGGGCGACCCTTCACCACGCGGCCGCTCCCCTGATCGGGCGATTGCTGCGCCAGCTCACCGCCGACTGGGACTACGTCGCGGCCGGCGGGCTCACCCTCGGCGCCGACCCGGTCGCCGCGGCGATGATGCACGCCGCGGCGGCGGCCGGCGAGGTGCTGGACATGTTCGTGGTGCGCAAGTCGGCCAAGGAGCACGGCATGCAGCGGCGCATCGAGGGCATCGAGGTCGCCGGCCAGCGGGTGCTCGCCGTCGAGGACACGTCCACCACCGGCGGCAGTGTGCTGGCCGCCGTGGAGGCGCTCACCGAGGCCGGCGCGCGCGTGGTCGGCGTGGCCACCGTGGTGGACCGCGACACCGGTGCGCGCGAGGCGATCGAGGCGCGCGGGCTGGAGTACCGGTATCTGCTCGGGCTGGACGATCTCGGTCTGAACTAGGACCGGCTCCGCCCTACATCGCTTCTACGTTCGGTGTTCCGAAGCAATCGAGAGATGGAGCACCACATGTCACCCGTCGTCCGTACCGGAGCCGACCTGCCCAGCGGTGAGCGCACCCTCAACCCGTTCGCCATCGTCGACGGCGCCGCGGACCTGATCACCTTCGTCCAGGAGGTCTTCGACGGCGTGGAACGCGCCGAGGCGCGGACCCCGATGCCGTCCGGGTCGCTGATCCACGCCGAGGTAGCGATCGGCGACTCCGTGCTCCTGCTGGCCGACGCGCAGCCGGGCTGGCCCGTGATGCCCGCGTTGCTGCAGGTCTACGTGCGCGACGCGCAGGAGGTGCTGGACCGCGCCGTCGCCCGGGGCGCGGCGGTGATCACCGAGGTCACCCCGTTCTACGGCGGCGAGGACCTGGCGCGTCTGCGCGACCCGTGGGGCAACATCTGGTGGCTCTACGCACCGGCGAAGGGCGCGGAGGCCGTGCCGTCCTGGGAGGGCGGTTCGACGTACATGTTCGACTCCCTGGACGCGGTCCTGCGCGAGAGGGCCGGCGCCGGGAAGTAGCGCTCGCCGGTGGTCGGTGCGGCGTCACCCGGCTGGGGTAATCTGGGCCGCACCGACACACCGCGCGGGAGGACCGCCGTATGGCTGGGGTGCTTGCGTCCGCCACCGTCGTCGTGCACTTCATCGCCCTGATCTACATCGGGCTGGGCGGCTTCCTGGCGTGGAAGTGGCCAAAGTCGATCTTCGTGCACATCTTCTTCGCCCTGTGGGGCGTGGCGATCAACGTCCCGGCGCTCGGGCTGCCGTGCCCGCTGACCGCGCTCGAGGACCACTTCCGCCACCAGCAGGGGCTCAGCTCACTGCCGGGCGGCTTCAACGAGTACTACATCTACGACGACCTGATCCCGCGCTCGTGGCTGCCCGCGGTCGCGGTGATCGCGTTCGTGGCGTTGATCGTCTCCTACGTCGGCGCGTTCGTGTTGTGGCGCCGCCGCCGCGGCTCGAACGGGAGCAACACGCCTGACAAGGTGGCCACCGCCGGGTGAGTGACGACGAAGCCGGACCCACCGAGTGGAGTTCCGGTGTGGAGATCGGCGTCGGGCCGTGGCCGGGCGAGTGGCCGGCCGACGACCGGTACGACCCCGAGTTGCTCGAGCACGGCGACCGGCGCAACGTGGTCGACGCCTACCGGTACTGGCGGCGCGAGGCCGTGATCGCCGACCTCGACCAGCGCCGGCACGGCTTCCACGTGGCGATCGAGAACTTCCGGCACGACCTGAACATCGGCACCGTGGTGCGCACCGCGAACGCGTTCCTGGCGCGGGCGGTGCACATCGTCGGCCGGCGAAGGTGGAACCGCCGGGGCGCCATGGTCACCGACCGCTACCAGCACGTTCACCACCACCCGGACGTGTCATCTTTGGCCGAGTTCGCCAGGACCGAGGGGCTGGCGCTCGTGGCGGTGGACAACACGCCCGGCGCGCGTCCGGTGGAGACCGCCGAGCTGCCGAAGCGATGCGTGCTGCTGTTCGGCCAGGAGGGCTCCGGCCTGTCCGAGGAGGCCGGCGACGCGGCCGATCTACACCTGTCGATCGCCCAGTTCGGCTCGACCAGATCGATCAACGCGGGGGTCGCGTCGGGGATCGTCATGCACGCCTGGGTGCGCCAGCACGCCGACCTCGACAACGCCTGGTGATCACCATATGTGCGCACGAAGGACGGTGTTAGCCCGGTCGGTTGTTTCTCCTCCGCTCGTCGAGGCTTCGGTACCGATCCAGGGCGCACGATGATCTGGTGACCAGGGAAGTCGAAGATCCCGGAATCCTCGACGACAACGGGCACCCGCTGCTGTGGTCGGCGCGTGCCGGCGTCGTCGAGCGCGCGGTGTACACCAGGCACCTGCGCCACGTCTGGGGCATGCCGCGCACCGTGCTCGGCATGGCGCACTGGCCGCCGTCGGTCGGCACGCACCTGCACCGGCACTGGAACTACTGGTGGCAGGCGCACCTGCTGGACTGCCTCGTCGACGCGCAACTGCGGCATCCGGTGCCGGCCCGCGTGACGATGATCGAGCGGCTGATGCGCGGGATCCGACGGCGCAACGGCCGCTCGTGGACCAACGACTACTACGACGACATGGCCTGGCTCGGACTCGCGCTGCTGCGCGCCGAGACGGAGATCTACCTGCCGTGCGAGGTGCCGATCCGGCAGCTACTCGAACAGCTTCGGGACGGGTGGACCGACCACGCGGGCGGCGGCATCTGGTGGCGGCGCGGCGACGACTTCAAGAACGTGCCGGCCAACGCGCCCGCGGCGATCCTGCTGGCCAGGTGGGCCCGGCTGGCCGACGAGCGGGTGGACGCGCAGCGCGCGATCGCGATGGTCGACTGGATGGAGGAGCTGCTGCTCGATCGCGGTACCGGCCTGCTGCACGACGGCCTGCACGTCTCGCCGGACGGCGGTATCCGGGGGATCGAGACCGCGATCTACACCTACTGCCAGGGCGCGTTCCTCGGCGCGTGCCTCGAGCTGGCCGAGTTGGGCCACCAGCAGCGGATCAACGTGCGGCGGGCCGAGCGGACGATCAGCGCGGTGGCCGAGTACCTCAGTGATCAGGGTGTGCTGCACGGGCAGGGCGGCGGGGACGGCGGGCTGTTCGCCGGGATCACCGCGCGCTACCTCGCGCAGGCCGCGCTTCGCATGCCCGCCATGGGATCCGAGTTCGGTGAGCTGGCCGCGGGCGTGGTGTTCGCGTCGGCCGAGGCGGCGTGGCGCAACCGCGGCGTGGTCACCGGCGGACCGCTGATCAGTCCACAATGGACAGAGCCGGCGATGGCGCCGCGGTCCACCGGGAGCGAGGTGGCCGAGCGCGACCTGTCCGTGCAGCTGTCCGGCTGGACGCTGTTCGAGGCGGCCGCCCTCCTGGAGCGCACCTGAGCCACCGCCGCGCCCCGTGAGTGTGACTCCGCCGCCGCACGACCCCAGACGTGCAGCACCTTCACGTTCCCCCGCCTCTCCAGCAACGCTCTGACCTGCACCTTTGCTGCGGCTCGGGGACTTTAGCGGGCTAAAGTACGCCAACGGGGGTTTGTGCGGTTGTCAAGTCTGAGGCGGCGGGGCGTGTTGGCGGGATAAGGCCGGGTGCGATGATTCGGCCGTGAACGGCGTCGTGGTGGTGACCGGTGGTGGGCGGGGAATCGGTGCGGCGACGTGCCGGCTCGCCGCGCAGAGCGGATATCGCGTGGTCGTGAACTACGCGGGTGACGCCGATGCCGCGAACGGGGTGGTGGCCGACGTCGAGCGCGCCGGTGGCAAGGCGATCGCGGTGCGCGCGGACGTGTCCGTCGAGTCCGATGTGGACAGTCTGTTCGACGCGGCAACCGCGCACGGTCCGCTGGCCGCCCTGGTCAACAACGCCGGGGTCACCGGCAACACCCCCGGCCGGCTGGACTCCTACGACGTGGACGTGGTGCGCCGGGTCTTCGACGTGAACGTCACCGGCACGTTCCTGTGCGCGCGGGCGGCCGTGCGGCGCATGTCGACCCGCTACGGCGGCCAGGGCGGCGTGATCGTGAACCTGTCCTCGACCGCCGCCGACCGGGGATCGCCGAACGAGTGGGTGACCTACGCGGCGTCCAAGGCAGCGGTGAACACGATGACCATCGGGCTGGCCAAAGAGGTCGCGGCGGAAGGGATCCGGGTCAACGCGGTGGCGGCCGGACTGGTCGCGACCGATCTGCACGCGTCCGCCGGAATGCCCGATCGTCTCGACCGGATGGCGCCGCTGATCCCGCTCGGCCGGGCCGGCACACCGGAGGAGATCGCCGAGGGAATCGTGTGGCTGCTCTCACCCGCCGCGAGTTTTGTGACCGGCGCCGTGCTCCCGATCAGCGGCGGCTTCTGAGCGGTGACCACGTTCGACGAACTGCGGGATCGCGCGGCGGCACTCGCCGCCAGAGGTGGCCGCAGGCTGCTCGGCGTGTGCGGGCCACCGGGTGCCGGCAAGTCCACCCTGACCGACCGTTTGGTGCACACACTGGGTGATCAGGTGGTGTGCGTGCCGATGGACGGGTTCCACCTCGCGCAGGCCGAGCTGGAGCGGCTGGGACGCGCGGGCCGCAAGGGCGCGCCGGACACGTTCGACGCCGCTGGGTACGTGAACCTGTTGCGGCGCATCAAGAACACGGACGGCGTGGTGTACGCGCCGGAGTTTCGCAGGGAGATCGAGGAGCCGATCGCGGGCGCGATCGCGGTCAAGCCGAACACCCCGCTGGTGATCACCGAAGGTAACTATCTGTTGCTGGACGAGCCGCCGTGGTCCGACGTGCGGGCGCTGCTCGACGAGGTGTGGTTCCTCGCGCCGGACGAGAACGAGCGGCGCTCGTGGCTGGTCGAACGGCGGCTCGCGCTGGGCCAACCGGCGTCGGCCGCACGAGACTGGGCGCACGGTTCCGACCAGGTGAACGCCGATCGGGTGAACCCCACCGCGGTGAAAGCGGATCTCGTCCTGCCAAAGATCGAGTAACGACGGCCGACACCGAGCGACCACTGCGGCACTATTGCGAACACAGCAACACGAACGTTCGGGCGCACAGGAAGGGGGTCCGCCGATGCCCGCGCTGACCGGTGTGCACCATGTCAGCCTGACCGTCACCGACGTGGACCGCAGTGTCCCGTGGTACGAGCGGGTCCTCGGGTTCACCGAGTTCGAGCGGGTCGACGGCGGTGAGGGCGCGCTGCGCAAGGTGTTACTGCGCGGTCCCGGCATCGGCATCGTGCTCGCGCTGGTGCAGCACCCGGTGTCCGATCGAGTCGGCTTCGACGAGTCCCACCCCGGCCTCGATCACCTGTCCTTCTCCGTGCCGGACGAGAAGTCGCTGGACGACTGGGCCGAGCGGCTGACCGAGCACGGCGTGACGTTCTCCCCGGTCACCGCCGAGCACACCTCCACGGGCGCCGCGGTCGTGGTGTTCCGCGACCCGGACGGGATCCAGCTCGAACTGTGGGCGGCCGCTCCGAGCTGATGGTGCGCCGAGGCTCGGGCTCCTCCCAGCGGCTCCTCTCAGCGCGGCCGCGCGACGGTCGGGGCATGACACTTCGATCATGGCGCCGGATCGGCGTCGTCATCACCCTCACGGGCACCACTGTCACGATCGGGGCAACCGGCGCCCGAGCGGCCAGCCCGCCGGAGACGCGGCGAGCCCTGGGACGGCGGGCCGGGTCCGGTGAGGCCATGAAGCGGCTGATCAACACGGCGATCCGCGGGTAGCTACTCGCTGGTGGCCGGCGCGGGCTTGTCCACCGGGCGGTGCATCTCCTGGCGGTAGCGCCACACGCCGTACGCGGTGCCGAGCACGAAGAACGCGATGCTGCCCCACAGCGCCAGCGGCTTGAGCCACGGCAGCACGTCGAGCAGGCCCGCGCCGTAGTAGCCGATCAGCACCAGCGTCGGCACCCAGAGGATCGCGCCGATCGAGGTGGCCAGCATGTACCGGCGCGCGTCCATCTTGGCCGCGCCCGCGATCATCGGCGCCAGCGTGCGGATCCACGGGATCCAGCGGGCCAGCACGATCGCCCAGAAGCCGCGCCGGTCGAGGAACTCGCGGGCGCGGGCGAGGTTCTCGTGGTTGAGGACCTTCCCGCCCCGCCGGGCGATCAGCGCGGTGCCGGTCTTGCGGCCGATGTAGTACCCGAGCTGGTTGCCGAGTACCGCCACCACCGTCGCCACCACCGATAACGCCCAGGCGTGGCCCTCATTCGCGCCCTGCGCGAGCACCACGCCGGCGGTGAACAGCAGCGAGTCACCGGGCAGGAACAGGCCCACGATGAAGGCGCACTCGGCGAACACGAAGCTCAGCACGATGACCCACACCATGAGCGGACCAGCGTCCGAAAGAGATGCGATGGCCACCGCGCTGGATTCTCCGTGCGCGAAAGTCACCACCGCAGCCTACGTGGCGCCGCCCCGATCGTGTCGGCGTGTTCACGAAGGTGCTAGGCAGTCGCCGCCACGGCGGGCTCCAGAACCTTGCCGAGGAACTCGCCGACGTAGCGCATCGCGGCACGTCCTTCGGAGATCAACGGCGCGAGTGCCTGGAACACGTGCACCTGACCCGGCCACACCTGCAGCTCGACCGGCGCGCCCGCGTCGGAGATCGACTTGGCCAGCCGTTCGGAGTCGCCGAGCAGGCACTCGCGCGCGCCGACCTGGATCAACGTCGGCGGCCAGCGGCGCTTGTTGCTGCTCAGCACGTTCAGCCGGGGGTGGGTCATCGGCGTGTCGCCGGCGTACCCGATCGCGCACTCCAGCGCGCGGCTCGGCGGGATGTACGGGTCGCGGCACTCCTTGTCCCGGTCCGGCAATTCCGCGCAGGTGAGGTCGGTCCACGGCGACAGGAACACCGCGGCGGCCGGCATCGGCATGCGCTTGCGGCTCAGGTCGCCGAGCAGGGTGGCGGCGAGGTGGCCGCCGGCCGAGTCGCCGGCAACCACGATCTGGCTCGGCGCGTAGCCGCGGGCCAGCAGCCACTGGTAGGCGGTCAGCGCGTCGTCGGGCGCGGCGGGGAACGGGTGCTCGGGCGCCTTGCGGTAGTCCAGCGACAGCACGGGCAGCCCGCTGGTCGCCGACATCCGCACGGCGTGCCGGCGGTGCGAGTTGGGCGAGCCGAACACGTAGCCGCCGCCGTGCAGGTACAGCATCACCCCGGCGGCCGGGTCGGCCTCGCGGGCGGTGATCCACAGGCCGCGCACCGGGTTGTCGTCGAACGTCTCGGCGATCGGGCGGATGGTGGCGCCGCGCGGCACCGGGCCGCCGCCGAACCGGTCGAATGCCTCACGGACGAGGCGCCTGGTGAGCCCGTTGTACGGCGCGTTCTCCAGGAGAACGCGGAGGCTCGGACTGAGCAACATGGCCAGCGCCCGGCTCTCCAGGCTCGGGCTGCTCGGCAACGCGGTCATGCTCATCGCCTCCCGTCACCCCGTCTTCATTGACGCGACAACTAACCGAATACAAGAACTGTAGGTCGATCTCCGTCGTTTCCGCGCCGTCCGTTCGTTTGTTGTCTGACGTATGACAAATCGGTTGGTTGCACCACTGATCGCACCGATGGTGACGAGCGTGAGCGCGAAGGGGACCGAAACGGCGCAGCGACGCGTGGCGGACCGATTCAGAGCCGGCACCTCGCCACCCTGAGTGATTCCGGGAAATGTGATCAGCGACATAGTTCTACGGTCTCCCGCGCCGAGGAGCCCGGACACCCCTACAGTCCCCAGCCCGCGCGCCAGAACCCCCAGGGCTCGCCGTGGCATTCAGGCTCGGCGAGGGCATACGGTCGGTGGGTGATCAGTCTTGTCGAGCGCCTGCGGGCCGAGCTGGGTCCCGACGCCGTGCTCACCGACGCCGACGTCACCGACAGCTACGCGCGCGACATGATGCCGCTGGCGCCGTCCGGCAGCCCGCTCGCGGTCGCGCTGCCCGATGACGTTCCCGGTGTGCAGGCGGTCGTGCGCGCGTGCGCCGAGGCGAAGGTGCCGATCGTGCCGCGCGGCGCCGGCAGCGGACTGACCGGTGCGGCCAACGCGATCGACGGCTGCGTCGTGCTGGTCACCACCAAGCTCGACGAGATCGTGGAGATCGACCCGGACAACCGGCTCGCCGTCGTGCAGCCCGGCGTGATCAACCTGGACCTGCGCGGCGCGGTGGAGAAGCACGGGCTGTTCTATCCGCCGGACCCGTCCAGCTACGACTGGTGCACGATCGGCGGCAACCTGTCCACCAACGCGGGCGGGCTGTGCTGCGTGAAGTACGGCGTGACCACCGACTCCGTGCTCGGGCTCGACGTGGTCCTGGCCGACGGGTCACTGCTGCGCACCGGGCGGCGGACCGTGAAGGGCGTGGCCGGCTACGACCTGACGAAACTGTTCATCGGCAGCGAGGGCACCCTCGGCGTGATCACCCAGGCCACGCTCGCGCTGCGGCCGCTGCCCCAGGCGCCCGGCACGCTCGTCGCCGCGTTCAACGCCACCGAGTCGGCCGGCGCCGCGGTCGCCCGGATCGTGCGCGAGGGCGTCGTGCCGTCGCTGATGGAGATCATGGACGCCACCTCGATCGCCGCCGTCGAGGAGCACCTGAAGATGGAGATCGGCGCCGGCAAGGGGTGTGCCGCGCTGCTGATCTGCCAGTCCGACGCGGGCGGCGAGGCGGCCCGGCGGGAGCTGACCGCGATCGAGCAGGTGTGCGCCGACAGCGGCGCCGACCTGCTGCACACCACCTACGACCTGGCCGAGGGGCGGATGCTGCTGACCGCGCGCCGGGCCGTGCTGTCGGCGTTGGAGGTGTACGGCGCCTGGCTCACCGACGACGTGTGCGTGCCTCGGACCAGGATCGGCGAGCTGATCGCGGCCTGCGAGCGGATCTCCGCGGATCGTCGGCTGCGGATCGCCGTGGTCGGGCACGCCGGCGACGGCAACATGCACCCGACGATCGTGTACGACCCGACCTCGACCGACGAGTTCGAGCGGGCGCACCTGGCGTTCGGCGAGATCCTGGAGGCCGGCCTGGCGCTCGGCGGCACGGTCACCGGGGAGCACGGCATCGGCAAGATCAAGCGCGACTGGCTGGAGCGCGAGATCGGCCCGATCGGGATGCGCGTGCACCGGTCGATCAAAGCGGCGCTGGACCCGGAGAACCTGTTCAACCCGGGTTCGATGTTCGCGATGGAGTGACGCCGACATCGGGCCACGGCGGGATTGAGCCCGCTGAATCACCTTTTCGGGTTTGTCAAGCGGAGCGCCGCGATCTGTGGATAACTGATCGCTAGGCGCGTCGGCGCATGAACATGCGGGGGCGGATATCGCCCTCCTCGTCCCAGCCGATCAGGTTGCCGGCCGCGCTGAACAGGCACAACGCCGTCGTGACGATCAGCGCGACCAGCGCGTTGCCCAGTGACAGGGCGAACCCGGCGTTGGCGGCCAGCGAGACGACACCGAAGATCCACTGCTTGACCGTCGGCATCCCGATCGACCGGCTGCGCAGCCACGCGCCCACCAGGATCGCCACGGTCGCCAGCACCGCGACCAGCACGCGCGCGCCGCCGTCGGTGAGAATCTGCAGCACGAACGCCAGGCCCGCGGTGCCGCCGACCAGCCACGCACCGATCTTGGCGCGGTCGGCGTCCTCCCGGCTCACGTCATCGGTCACGGCGTGCCTCAGGCGGGGTCCTGCTGCTGTTGGGCGCTCTTGCGCTCGCGGCGCGCCTTCACGTACTCGATCACGATCGGGATGATCGAGACGAGCACGATGATGATGATCACCGTCTCGATGTTGGTCCGCACCCACTCGATGTTGCCGAGCAGCGCGCCGAGCACGACCAGGCCGACGACCCACGCCACGCCGCCGATCGCGGAGTAGGTGAAGTACTTGCGGCGGTCCATCTGGCCGACGCCGGCCACCGCGGTGATGAACGTGCGCACGATCGGCACGAACCGGGCCAGGATGATCGCCCGCGCGCCGTACTTCTCGAAGAACTCGTGCGTCTTGTCCACGTACTCGCGCTTGAACAGCTTCGAGTCGGGCTTGCTGAACATCTTCGGCCCGACCTTGTAGCCGATCCAGTAGCCGACCACGTTGCCGAGGAACGCGCAGACCGTGAGTGTGACCGCGACCAGCCACACCGGCGTGTCGATCGCGCCGGTCGAGGCGAACAGGCCCGCGGTGAACAGCAGCGAGTCACCGGGCAGGAAGAAGCCCAGCAGCAGGCCGCACTCGGCGAAGATGATCAGGCACAGCCCGAGCAGCACGTAGGGTCCGAGGCCGTCGAGAATGTTCTCCGGCTTCAGCCAATCGGGCAGCAGGGCAAGGTTTTGGGTGAGCGCGACCGTCACGCTTTAACACGGTACAGGCAGGCCCGCAACTGGTTGCCGTGGCCTACTGGTGACTCAGAGCAGCGTCAGCAGGCCGATCACCGAGCCGGCGGCCAGGCCCAGGACCAGCGCGAGCAGCAGGATCACGCCGGCGTTGAGCTTCGGCTCCGGCTCGACCCTGGCGGTCGGCTCGTCCGACCCGGTCGGGGTGGTCTGCTCGGCGGCCTGGGCGCGCAGCCGGCGGCCGAGATCGCTGCCGGAGATCAGGCCGTAGTCGTAGCCGCTGAACACGCCGTCGCTGGGCCGCGCCGGGACGTCGACGTTCTCGGTCACCGCGTCGACGGGGCGGGCCTCGACGGTGTCCTCGTCGTCACGAGGAGTGACGGGCGGCGAAGTCTGGGCGGCCTGCGCGCGGAGCGCCTCGGTCAGCAGCCGCTCGGGATCCTTGCCCGTGCTCATGTCTCGACGGTAGCCGACCGGCGCGCGCACCGGGTGACGATCAGTCGGGCAGCCACTCGCCCTGGCGCATCACGGCGTCGACTCGCAGCTCGTCGTCCAGCACCACGAGGTCGGCGGCCAGCCCGCGCGCCAGCGAGCCGGTCTCCTTGCCAAGGCCGAGCAGCGCGGCCGGCCGGATCGCGGTCGCGTGCACCGCGTCCAGCACGGAGAACCCGCAGCGCCGCACGAAGTTGCGGAACGCGGCGTCCATCGTGAGCGTGCTGCCGGCCAGCGACGATCCACCGGCCAGCGTCGGCACGCCGTCGCGCACGATCACGTCCAGCCCGCCGATCCGGTACTCGCCGTCGCCCGCTCCGGCCGCGGCGATCGCGTCGGTGACCAGGACCGTGCGCTGCTGGCCGGCGTGCCGGCCGGCCAGGTGCACGACGGTCGGATGCAGGTGCGCGAGGTCGACGATCAGCTCGACGCTCACCCGCTCGTCGTCCAGCAGCGCGCCGATCGGGCCCGGCTCGCGGTGGTGCAGCGGGCGCATCCCGTTGAACAGGTGCGTGGCGACCGTCGCGCCGGCGTCGATCGCGGGCAGCACCGCCTCGGCCGTCGCGTCGGTGTGGCCGACCGCGGCGATCACCCCGGCGTCGGCCAGCGTGCGGACCGCGTCCACCGCGCCGTCCAGCTCGGGCGCGATCGTGACCATGCTGATCGCGCCCCGGCCCGCGGTGAGCAGCGCGTCCACGGAGTCGGCGTCCGGCGGCCGCAGGATGGCCGGGTCGTGCGCGCCGCAGCGGGCCGCGGACAGGAACGGCCCCTCCAGGTGCACCCCGGCGAGGTGACCCTCGGTGACCAGATCCGCGAGTGCGGCGACCTGCTCGACCAGCTCGGGAATCGGTCGGGACACCAGGCTGGCCAGCATCGTGGTGGTGCCGTGCGCGCGATGGGTGGCCACGATCCGGGCCACGGTCTCCTGATCGGGTGAGGTGAACGCGACCCCGCCCCCGCCGTGGCAGTGAATGTCCACGAACCCGGGCACCACCCAGCGGCCGGACACGTCGGTGCGCGGGCCGGACGACGGCTCGCCGTCGCCCACGCCGGTGATCCGGCCGTCCTCGACGGCGACCCAGCCTGGATCGAGCACACCGGACGGCGTCACGACACGGCCGCCGGTGATCACGGCACCGGTCACTGGCCGCCCCCGGCCATGATCTTCTGCAGCGCGTCGAGTGCCCGGCTGGCCGTGGACTTCACCGTGCCCTTGGAGATCCCTGCGGTGTCGGCGATCTCCGCCTCGGTCAGGTCGCCGTAGTAGCGCAGCACGAGCACCTCGCGCTGTCGCGGCGGGAGTTGGGACAACGCCTTCACCACTGCCTGGTGTTCGGCGGTCAGCATGGCAAGGCTCTCCGCCGAGCGGGCGTTGGTGGGGTGCGGCGGGGTGTAGTCGCGGGCGGTCTTGCGGCGGCGGAGCACGCTGCGCGAACCGTTCACCACGGCGGTGCGCAGGTACCCGACGGCCGCGGCCGCGTCGCGCAGGTTGCCCCAGTTGCGGTGCAGGCCGGTGAACGCCTCCTGCACCACGTCCTCGGCCGTCGCCGGCTCGTCGACCAGCAGCATCGCGATGCGGACCAGCCGCATCCGGTGGGTGCGGTAGAGGTCTTCGAGGGTCAGCGGCGTGGCCGGTGTCGCGGGTGCCGGCGGCGCGGTGCCGTCCACCGCGCGCAGATGGCGCAACGTCTGCTCGACATTGCTCCCGGCACCTCGCTCCACACGATGACCTTACCGTTCGGAGCGCTTTCGGCCATGGTCCAGACGGGCGTCAGTACGTTCCGCCCAGCTTCGAGTGATCCCAACTGACCGTGGACGTCGGGCGGAACACCAGGCCGACCCGCTTCTCCGCCTGCAGCCGCACGAACTGGGTGGCGGCGGTGGCGACGTCCGGGTCGGGCGTGTACCGCTCCAGCATCGCGGTGCCGATCCGGGCGATCTCCTCGATGTCGCGCACGACCTCGACGTCGCACTCCATGGTGACGCCGCGCAACTCCTCGTAGGACTGCCCGGACTCGACCAGCACGGTGGCCTGCGGCAGCCGGTCCAGGTTGGCCACCTTCTGCGACTTGGCGTAGGTCCAGGTGGCGATGCCGCCGTCCTCGTGCGGGACGAACCAGAGCGGCACCACGTGCGGCCGGCCGTTGCGCCCGATCGAGGCGATGGTGGCGATCTTCTGCTCGTCGAGCAGCGCGCGCACCTCGTCCGGGGTGAGCTGGATCTGGTCGCGCCGCGACATCAGTTCGCGCGCACCTTCGCCGATTTGCTCTTCGCCGCGGCCCTTGCACCCGGTCCGACCAGGCTGGACTCTTCCGAGCCGCGCTTGGCGATGTCCTCGAGTACGGCCTTGTCCGCGGGCGGCACCAGCTTGCGGGCGTTGAGCTCCACGACCCTGGGGATGAACGAGCGGACGAGTTTGAGCGCGCCGACCCAGCCGGGTACGTGCACCGCGCGGGAGCGTTTCTGGATGCCGGCCACGATCAGGTCCACGGCGACCGACAGCGGGTACTTCTTGCTGGCCAGGCCGGGTGCGGCCTTGCGCAGCGGGCCGAAGACCGGGTGCTCGTCGGCGCTGTTGACCATGTCGGTGGCGATCCAGGTCGGGTGTGCCACGCCGACGTCCACGCCGAGGTGCTTGACCTCGGCCCGCAGGCTGTTGGCGAACGCCTCGACGCCGGCCTTGGCCGCGCTGTAGGCGGAGTTGCCCGGGATGTGCACGATCGCGGCGAGCGAGGAGATGAGCAGGGCGTACCCGTTGCTCTCGATCAGGTGAGGCAGGGTGACCCGGACGGTCCGCCACACGCCGAGCAGATCCACCTCGATCACGCGCTCGAATGCCTTCGGGTCGATCGACCGGGTGAAACCGGTGGCCGCGACGCCGGCGTTGGCCACCACCGCGTCGATCCGGCCGTACCGCTGCACCACGCCGTCGACCGCGCGCTCCAGGTCGTCCCAGCTCGTGACGTCGGCCTCCCAGACGCCGGCGTCGGCGCCGATCTCGGCCGCGACCTTCTCCATCTCGTCGCGCTCGAGGCCGACGAGGGCCACCTTGGCGCCCTTCTTGGCCAGGTCACGGGCGACTCCGGCGCCGATCCCGCGGGCCGCGCCGGTGACCAGCACGACCTTGCCCTTGACGCTTCGCTTGCGGCCCATGGTTCCTCCTCGACGGCGACACCTGGCCGATCGGACGTTACCTGAACCTACCGCCAGTAAGCTACTGGCGAGTTCTGTTGCGACGTGAGCGCTATCGGGCGTACGGCGACAGCGGCCGGACGACCACGGGTCTCGGCAGGTTCTCGGGGACGGAGCACTCCGGCTGCTTCGGAGTCTCCATGCCGACCGGAGCGCCGGGTGCGCCCGGCGCCGGCAGCGAGAGAATCGAGCGGAGGGCCCACAGCGGCGAGTGGTGGTACTGGTAGCTGACGCCCGTGGGACTGAAGATTTCGGCGTCGTCCAGCGTCGGCACCCGGTAGGCGGTCGCAGCGGTTTCGCCTCGCAAAATGAGCACATCGGCACACATCTGCCATTTGAAGATCGCAGCCACGAGATAGGGAGCGTCCTGTGGCCCCCAGCGAATCAGGGTCCAATGGCGTCGGCGAAGCTCCGACAGCAGATCATCGAGTTCGAGAGAGAATGTCTCGACTGGCCACTTTCCGCTCGTGCTCGTCATGGTGTGCGCCTCGCTCCGCCCAGATGAATCGCCTCACTGGGAAGTTATGTCGCGATAGTGGCGAGCGCGAGGTTAAGTCACGTGCTCACATAAATTCGTTGGCAACCGAATCGAGAAGAATTTTCGCACGCTCGCCGGAAACGGCACGGTCGCGAAAGTATTCGAACAAGTTGAGGTGGTATTCGACGTCCTGCGGGTCGCGCAGGGCGACTTCCCCGGAGAACAGTTCGACTATCACGAGGCGATCGTCGTAGACCACGAACACGTTCAGCGGTGCGGCACTGACCATGACGCCATTCGGGATGATCGCAAGATCCAGGTTCGGCTGGTCTACGAGCGCGGACATATGTCGGAGTTGGCTCACTATGACGGCCGACTCGGCGCGCTGCCACCGAACCGCTTGTTCGGTGAGAAGAAAGTGGAATCGGCGAGACTCGTCCGTGAGGACTTCTTGACTGTCCAGGCGAGCCCTGACGGCCTTCTCCACGTCCCGGTCAGGGTTGCCCTTCACGGTCGGAGTGAGGACCGCGCGAGCGTACTCGGGAGCTTGGATCAGTCCAGAGGGGATAGCCGGTAGGAACTGCCGGACCGCGGACGATGATTCCGCGAGCGCTTTCAGCTCAGCTTGCTTTCGCCAGAGGCCGACTCGGGCATACGAGCGCCACGACGCATAGTCGACGTTGGCCGCACGGGCTAGCGAGAGCAGTTCGTGAGCCACCTCTGCGGGCACGTCGAGCGCCTTCACGATGCGCTCGACGTCTACGACGGTGGGCAAGACCTTGCCGGATTCGATCCGGCTCACCTTGGACTGAGACATGGCTGCGCGAACGGCCAGCCTGTCGCCGGACAGGCCAGCCGCTTTGCGTAGGTCCCTCAGCGCCTCTGCCAGATGCTTGCGACCTTGTTCCCGATTGTCAGGTTCGAGCATTCCATTCACTGAAGCGTTGAGCGTGGGCCAATGCCGTGTCACGCCAATTGAGGTACTTGTCCAAGTCCGGGTGTTCGATCTTGTCCACGTTGATCAGGGTTCCGTCGGAGCGGAAGTTCAGATCGACCACCGTGGACTCATCAAAGAGCCAAAAGTCTTGCGAAGGCAGCTCGAGGTCAAGCTCGGTGAGGTCAAGGATACGAATGTCCTCACCGGCCACAATATTTCCCGGAACCGCCCAATCAAGCTGGAACCTCTGGTACTCGGTGAGCGGCTGCCGGACAGTGCGGACGCGACCGATGGTCTTACCGGCTGCCACCAGAGACCGGACCGTCTCGTGCCACGCCGAGTTGTGCTCCTCGGGCTTGGGTTCCCCGGTGCGCCACCGGCGCAGATTCTCCTGCTCGTTCGGCATGGTGTAGGTCGGCTGAGTCTCGAATCTCCACGCCGATTGTTCGTAGCCGGTGAGGTACCGGCCGAACTGTTCCCCGTCTAGGAGCACTGCAGAGCCTCCGTGAGCCGTTGTACCGTCTCCGCGCTGCCCGACCGGGCCAGTGCGGTCACCGCCGCCAGCACCACGTCGGGCGGCAACTCGACGGCCGATTCGCCGTCTCCCAGCTCCAATCCCTCAGCGGTGGTCACGAGATCGCCTTGCACCACGGCTGTTCCCCGGTCCGAGACATAGACGGCCGGGCACGTGCCGTTCTCACAACCGGACACCTTACGTAGCTTCATGCTTACAGCCTCCGCTACAGGGTCTGGCCCGGGCAAACGCCAGTCACGATCTCGCATAACTTGGCTGGGCTTCACCCGTTCCCGGCACTGTCGTGCTCCGGCAACCTGGAAGGGCGATCTTCCTGAGACAGGAGGTAGACGGGTGGGCAAGCGTGACGCGGACCGGGACGGTCAGGGCGACTCTCAGCCGGACAAGTGGGAGAACTGGGGTAGCAAGGACGATGGCAACAAGCACGAAGGCGACGACAAGTAGAGGCGAAACGACACTGTGACCGACTGGCGCGAACGACTCTCCGTACCGCGCGACCAGTTCGTCCCGTCCGTGGTGTGGGTGGCCGCCCCCGCCACGGACGGGTTCGTCTCGGTGTCGCGGGAGGAGGACGAATCCCGGTGGCGTGCGCTGATCGACGCCGACGAACCGATCGTCACCCAGGTTGACGACGGCGAGACCCCGCCCGGCGGACTCGGGTTGCAGCCGTCCAGCTCGTGCAGTCAGCCGTCGCTGGTGGCCACCATGCTTGACGCGCTGGAGGTGCACGAGGGACACCGCGTGCTGGAGATCGGCACCGGCACCGGCTGGAACGCCGCTCTCCTGTCTGAGCGGGCCGGAGAGGCCGGGCATGTCGTGTCGATCGAGGTGGACCCCGACGTCGCTGACAACGCCCGGGATGCGTTGGTCCGTGTCGGACACGCCCCACTGGTCGTGACGGCGGACGGCACCGGGGGCCACCCGCGCGACGCCCCATACGACCGCGTGATCTGTACCGCATCGGTCCGGCGGATTCCCCGACCGTGGATCGACCAGACCCGGCCCGGCGGCCTGATCGTGACCCCGTGGGGCACCGACTACGGATACGACGCACTGCTGCGCCTCGATGTGCACGAGGACGGCTCGGCGTCCGGCAGGTGCGGAATGAGTCTGGCGTTCATGCGGGTGCGGCACCAGCGCCGACAATTCCTCGACCCGACCGCCGAAGAACAGGCCGAGGCGGACGCGACCACGACGGCCCGCAGCGGCCAGGAGTTCTTCGAGATCACGGCCTTCCCCCGAGCGGCTTTCACGATCGGGCTCCGCGTGCCGTACTGCTACGTCACCGTCGAGGACCTCGATGTCGATCACCGAAGGATCGAGTTTCACGACGCGCGCACGGCTTCGTGGGCGCGAGTCGCGATGGTCCGGGGTGCCGACTCGTTCGAGGTTCGCCAGCTCGGCCCCCGCCGACTCTGGGATGAGGTGGACGACGCCTACGCCTGGTGGCGCGACCACGGCAAGCCCACGCCGGACCGGTACGGGCTGACCGTCCACCCGGACGGCGAACACACCGTGTGGATCGACACGTCAGCCGGCGAACACCGCTGGTCTCTGTGAAGTTGGGTCAGTACGTGTCCACGGCGAGCTTCACTGCGAGCCCGAGGCCGGCGATCGCGATGGCGACGCGCAGCAGACCGGTGGGCAGCCGGCGTGCGAGCACCGGGCCCAGCCACGACCCGATCAGCAGCCCGATGGCCAGCGGGAGCACGGCCGTCCAGGACACCGGGCCGAACAGGGCGAACCCGACCGCCGCCACGATGTCGATCACCAGCATCAGCACGTTCTTGAGCGCGTTCGCCCGCAGCAGCCCCTCGCCGGTGGTGGCCAGCAGCAGCGCGAGCACCAGCACACCGGACGCGGCGGCGAAGTACCCGCCGTACACCGACGTGCCGAATACCCCGACAGTGGTCAGCCACGGCCGCGCGGCACGCTCGTCGGTCGTCTCCGGCTGCCGCCACAGCAGGATCGCCAGCGACGCGCCGCCGATCAGGAACGGCACCACGACCTCGAACACGTCCGGCGGAAGCACCAGCACCAGCGCCGCACCCACGGCCGCCCCGGCCGCACAGGCCACGCCAAGGTGCCGCACCGCCGCCCGCTGACCGGTCAGCTCCCGCCGCGACCCCGGCAACACCCCGAGGCTGCCGAACGCGAGCGCCACCGTGTTGGTCACGTTGGCCGCCGTTGGTGGCAGGCCGGTCGCGAGCAGCGCCGGATAGGAGAACAGGGACGCCAGGCCGGCGATTGTGCCGGTCAGACCGGCGGCCACCCCGGCGGCGGTGAGCAGGAGGAACGAGTTCACGCGTCCGAGGCGGTGCTGAGTGCGGTCACCTCGTCCTCGGTCAACTCGAGTGTCGCGCCCGGCAGCAGGTCGGCGAGCTGCTCGGGCGTGCGGGCGCTGACGATCGGCGCCACCACGGCAGGCTGGGCGCGCAGCCAGGCCAGCGCCACGGCGGCGGGCTTCACCGAGTGCCCGGCGGCCACCTCGTCCAGCGCGGCCAGCACCCGCGACCCGCGCTCGTCCAGATACGCCAGCGCGCCGGCGGCACGCGGACCCGACGGCGCGTCACCGGCGGACCGGTACTTCCCGGTGAGGAACCCCTTGGCCAGCGAGAAGTACGGCAGCACGGCGAGGTCGTGCCGCGCCACCAGGTCGGCGTACTGGCTCTCGTACCCGCCACGCTCGACCAGGTTGTAGTGCGGCTGCAGTGCCACGTACCGGGTGAACTCATTCGAGGAGGAGATCGACAGCGACTCGGCCAGCCGCTCCGCGGACAGGTTGGACGCCGCGACGTGCCGCACCTTGCCGGCGCGGACCAGCGCGTCGAACGCGCCGAGCGTCTCCTCGATCGGCGTATTGAGATCGTCGAAGTGCGCGTAGTAGAGGTCGATCGTGTCCACCCCGAGCCGGCCCAGCGACGCGTCGGCCGCCGCCGCGATGGTGCCGGCGGTCAGGTCGTGCAGCCCGTCGCGCCCGCCGACCTTGGTGGCGATCACCACGTCGTCACGCGCGCCGCGCGCGGCCAGCCAGCGGCCGATGATCGTCTCCGACTCACCGCCGGAGTTGCCCGGCGCCCACTGCGAGTACTGGTCGGCCGTGTCCAGGAAGTTGCCCCCGGCCTCGGCATAGGCGTCCAGCACGGCGAAGGACTCGCGCTCGTCGGCCGTCCAGCCGAACACGTTGCCACCGAGGTTGATACCGAACACGTCCAGGTCGGTGCCAGCGATCTTGGTCATACCTCGAACGTAGTCGTGCGGCCCTACCGGGGCGCACCCGTTTTCCGGCACTGTCCCGGCTCGTAGGATGCGCCCAAAGGCACCTGCGAGGAGGAGCACCCGATGCCAATCGCCACACCCGAGGTCTACGCCGAGATGCTGGACCGGGCCAAGGCGAACGAGTTCGCGTACCCGGCCATCAACGTGACCTCGTCGGAGACGCTGAACGCCGCGCTCCGCGGGTTCGCCGAGGCGGAGAGCGACGGGATCATCCAGGTTTCCACTGGTGGGTCCGAGTTCGCTTCCGGCACCAAGGTGAAGGACATGGTCACCGGGTCGGTCGCGCTGGCCGAGTTCGCGCACGTCGTCGCGGACAAGTACCCGGTGAACATCGCGCTGCACACCGATCACTGCCCCAAGGACAAGCTGGACGGGTTCGTCCGGCCGCTGATCGCGATCTCCCAGGAGCGGGTGGACGCCGGCAAGGCGCCGCTGTTCCAGTCGCACATGTGGGACGGCTCGGCCATCGACCTGGACGAGAACCTCAAGATCGCCGCCGAGCTGCTGGAGAAGGCGGCTGCCGCGAAGATCATCCTGGAGGTGGAGATCGGCGTGGTCGGCGGCGAGGAGGACGGCGTCGCCAACGAGATCAACGAGAAGCTGTACACCGCCGAGGGCGACTACTTGAAGACGGTGGACGCGCTGGGTGCCGGCGAGCGCGGGCGATACCTGCTCGCCGCGACGTTCGGCAACGTGCACGGCGTGTACAAGCCGGGCAACGTGAAGCTGCGCCCGGACGTGCTCAAGCGCGGCCAGGAGGTGGCCACCGAGAAGCTGGGGCTCGAGCCCGGGTCCAAGCCGTTCGAGCTGGTGTTCCACGGCGGCTCGGGCTCGGCGCTGGAGGAGATCCACGAGGCGCTGTCCTACGGCGTGGTGAAGATGAACATCGACACCGACACGCAGTACGCGTTCTCCCGCCCGATCGCCGATCACTTCTTCAAGAACTACGACGGCGTGTTGAAGATCGACGGCGAGGTCGGCAACAAGAAGGTCTACGACCCGCGGTCGTACCTCAAGGTCGCCGAGCAGGCCATGGCCGCGCGCGTGACGCAGGGCTGCGAGCACCTCAAGTCCGCAGGGCGGATGCTCGCCGGCTGAGGCCGTGACGGAGGGTGGGCGCGTCCAGCCGGGCGTGCCCACCGTTGGGCCATTCGAATTATTTAGCGCTAGTGACGCAACGTGACGCCACTCTGCGCGTCTCCCCAGCATGGGGCTACTGACGGTCACCGATGTCGAGCGGGACATCAACCTGGCGGAGCGGATCTTCGAGCAGCCGGGCGTACTGGCGGCGGGGATCGGCGGCTGCCTGGTGCTCGGGGCGCTCGGCGTGCTGCTGGGCCGCGCCTTTCGCTGGCGGCCGGTGTTCGCCGGGCTGGCCGGGTTCAGCCTCGGCGGCGCGCTGACCGTGACGCTGGCGCGGGTGAGCACCAGCAAGCGCACCGGAGGGCTGGACGCCTGCCTGCACAACGACTTCTCGCTGTCCAGCTCCTACGCCCGGCTGAACTTCGTGATGCTGATGCCGTTCGCGTTCTTCGCCGTACTCGCGGTGCGCCGGTTCCTCCCCGTGGCGCTGGCCGCGGTGGTGCTCGGGTTCGGCATCGAGGCGGTGCAGGTGGCCACCGGCCGCGGCGTGTGCGAGATGCAGGACATGCTGAACAACGCGCTCGGCGGGGTGATCGCGGCCGTGGTCGCCTGGGCGTTGAATGTGCTCGTCAGCCGCGGCCTCGACCAGAGACCGTCCGAAGTGGACACTCGGAGGGTTCGCGCATAGCCGGCGCATAGGCGTGGCGCCCTACCTTCGGCGGTGACAGGTCACCGAGGGAAAGGGGAGATCGCCATGGGAATCCGAAGAATCACTGTCGCGGCGACGATTCTGGCCGCCGCGCTGACGCCGCTGGCCGGCGCCGGGTCGGCCGCCGCGGACGTCGACGTCGCCGCGCTGCCCGGCTGCACCGAGGCGCGGATGATCGGCTTCGCGCACCGGGTGAGCGCGCAACTGCCGTTCCACCCGACCGGCGGGCTGAACTGCAAGCTGACCACCGGCTACCACAACTGGGCCGTGGTGGTCCTGCAGATCTCGCTGCAGAAGTGCAACGGCTTCACCAGCTTGGCGGTGGACGGCATCTACGGCGGCCAGACCGCCGAGGCGGTGCGGAAGACGCAGTCCAGGTACGGCATTCCGGTGGACGGGGTCTACGGTCCGCGGACGCTCAAGGCGATGCGCTGGAGCGGTACCTTCCCCGGCGCGACCGGCCCGGTGCCGACCTGCGCGCACTACGGCTGACTCGCGGTGTCCACTGTGGACGGTCGGTTTGCCAGGCGTGCCAACGGTTTCGCCGACCACCACAGTGCGGCGAGCAGGGCCAGCGCGATCGGCGCGGACCAGTACGCGGACGGCGGTGCCGCGATCAACCGGTCCTGCAGGTACAGCGCCGCGTAGCCGAACACGGTGGCCAGCGTCGCGCCGAGCAGCACGGTCGCCGTTCTCGGCAGCCCGCGCCGGTGGGCCAGGTCGATCGCGAGCCCCACGAACACCATCCAGAACGGCACGGTCGACGGCGGGAAGTCGGCCGCCACGAGCAGCGGCCAGATCAGCGCGCGGTACGCCACGTACGCGCCGGCCACCGCGGTCGCCGCCCACGCGCGGGCCAGCGTGTGCCGGGCGGCCACGAGCACCAGCCCGCCGGCCACCACACCCCAAACGGGGTACACCCAATCGTGGATGGGGAGGGCGAAGCCGATCACCGCCTCGCGGTCCACCGGCCGGCCCATCTGCTCGGCGGCGAACCGCAGCAGGCTCGGCTCGGCGTAGGGCTCACCCCGGTCCCATGACCGCAGTTCGAGCACGCCGTACTCCTGCTGACCGTTGGAGAACAGCACGTTCTCCAGGAACAGGATCCACAGCACGCCGAGCAGCGCGGTCTTCTCCCGGCCGGGACGCGCCTGGCCGATCCAGCCGTCGATCACGCCCAGGATCATGATCGCCGTACCCAGGTAGAGCAGCGCGTGCGACGGGCTCCACGCGGTCAGGTCCAGCCCGTTGATCCGATGGTTGAGCACGTCCAGCGGCGCGGCGACCAGGAAGATCGCCGTGCCGGCCTGCATCAGCCGCAGCGCCCGCTTGCTCGCGCCCATGCCGGTGTAGGTGTGGATCATGACCAGCACCACGACGGTGACCGTGCCGACCGTGTTGACCAGGTGCGGCGGCGCGAGATCGTCACGCAGGTACTTGAAGTGCCACGACATGTCCCACGACGAGCCGAGCAGCTTGAACAGCAGCGCGAGCACCCAGACGCGGTAGGCCAGCAGCAGCACCCAGTTCGGCGTGTCGAGGCCGGGCGCGCCGCGCGACCAATGCCGCCGGAAGAACTCGACGAACTGGCCGGCCGGTCCGCCGGGAATCGTGGTCACGGCACCATGATGCAGGTGAGGCAGGATGGCGGTATGACCAACCTGCTCGGACCAGAACCGACCCGACTTCCCGACCGGCCGGAGCCGCAGGCGGCCGAGGACGCCGGCACCGACCCGGCCAAGATCGCCACCCAGTGGCCGGACTACAGCGCGGCGTGGGCGACGCTCGCCGAGCGCTCGCTGGAGGCCGGCGAGAACGTGGCGGCCTACGCGTACGCGCGCACCGGCTATCACCGCGGCCTTGACCAGTTGCGCCGCTCCGGATGGAAGGGCCACGGCCCGATTCCGTGGTCGCACCGGCCCAACCAGGGGTTCCTGCGGGCGCTCGCCGCGCTGTCTCGGGCCGCCGCCGGGATCGGCGACGCGGAGGAGGAGCAGCGCTGTCGCCAGTTCCTCGTCGACTCCGACGCGGAGGCGGCCGAGGCGACCGGATTGGCCTGAGATGAGTGAGCGGGCCGACTTCTGGTTCTTCTGGCCGACCCGGGTGCGCTACTCGGAGATCGACGGTCAGGGCGTGGTGTTCAACGCGCACTACCTGACCTACTTCGACACCGCGCTCACCGAGTACCTGCGCGCGCTGCCGTACTCCTACGGGCTGGGCGGCACCGACGGCGCGGACTTCCACATCGTGAAGAGCACGGTCGAGTACGCCGCGCCGATCCGGTTCGACCAGGAGATCGAGGTGGGCGTGCGGACCGCGCGGCTCGGCCGGTCCAGCGTCACGTTCGACCTGGCGATCTTCGACAAGGCCGGGGACCGCGCGCTGTCGATCGGCGAGATCGTCTGGGTGAACACCGACACGACCGAGCACCGGGCCACCGCGCTGCCCGAGGCGTTCATCGAGGCCGTGCGCGCCCGCGAGAGTCCGTAGGGGACAGACGCCGGCCCCGCGACGGAATCCGTTGCGGGGCCGGCGTTCTCGGTCTGACGAGCGATCAGCAGGAGCCGAGCATCGAGTCGAGCTTGCTCTTCTCCGCGGAGTTGATGGTCAGGCCCCACCTGTGCTTGGAGCCGATCCACAGCTTCGCGTAGGTGCAGTGGTACTCGGTGCGCGGCGGCACCCAGGTGTCCGGCGACTGGTCGCCCTTGGCCTGGTTGACGTTGTCGGTCACCGCGATCAGCTGCGGGCCGGACAGGTCGTTGGCGAACTGCTCGCGCTTGTCCGTGGTCCACGAGTTCGCACCGGTCCGCCAGGCGTTGCCCAGCGCCACGACGTGGTCGATGTCCACATCGGAGGTCTGGGTCCAGGTCTCCCCGTCGTAGGGGCTGTACCAGGAGCCGGACGTCGCCTTGCAGGACGAGTCGACGTTGACGTTCTCGCCGTCGCGCTTGAGCACCTCCTCACGCGTGTCGCACGAGCCGGAGACGGTGCTCCAGTGCGGGAACTTTTCCCTGTCGTAGCCGTCCATCGAGCCGTCCGGCTGGACCTTGAGGCCGCTCAACCACGACTTGGCGGTCTCGGTGCTCGGGATTCCCGGCGGCTCGGCGTTCGCCGGAACGGCGAAGGCGACCAGCGACAACAGGGCGATCAATAACGCGGCGCCGACCGTGCGGCGTTTCCCCGACGTTGACATGTTACCTCCGTGTGAAGTTTCACGTTGGCTGGTAACCACCATCGCTCACAGAGGTTGATCAATCAATACTTACGGGTGACCCCCAGAAGACTTAAAGTGAACGACGGGCGTAACGAAGTGTGGCCGCCATGATCGAGTCATGGCGGCCACACTCACGTCGTCCTGATCACCCGGTCGGGCGATTGAGCACCCCGACCAGCAGCGAGTGCACCGCCGCGTGATCGCGGTCGTCCACGATCTTGCAGGCGCCACCTCGGACTCGGTACCACTCGCCGGCACCCTGGTAGCGGATCTTCGCGGTGATCACGCCGTCGCCGGTGCTGACCGTGCGCAACTCGAGATCGCCGGTGATCACTCCGGCCTCCTCGGTCATCACGCCGCCCTGGCCGGCGGTCAGCGGGCTGGAGTACTCGCTCATGCCGCGATCATCGCAGCCCGCGCCACCAGTCGAGGATCCGCGGCAGCGCGACCGTTGCGGCGGCGAAGTGGGTGACGTCGGGACCGAGGTCGACCATGGTCACGTCGGCACCGCGCTTGGCCAGGTCGTCACGGCAGTGCTCGGAGTTGGCCAGCACCACGTTCCGGTCGCCGCTGGAGGTGTAGAGCCGAACCGGGGCCGACGCGCGCCACGAGCACGACCTGTCGCCGGCCCGGATCTCGGCGCCCAGCTTGCCCGTGGGCTGCCGCAGGAGTTGCTGGTACTTCGGGGTGAACAAGGCCATCGGGTCGTCCGGCAGCTGCGCGATGATCTGGTCGGTCGGGTGGTCGCCGTCGAACCACGATTCCACCTTCGCGGCGTACGGGGCCTGGAACGCCTCGGACGGCGAGTCCCACAGGTGCAGCCTGCGGTTGGCCGCCACCGTGTAGTACGCGAGGGTGTACGCCGTCGGGCGGCCTTCCACCTGGCCGTCGAGCATCGCGGGCGTCTGCGCGCCGATGATGTCGTAGGGGCCGGCCACCGGAGCCAGCGCGCCGAGTCGCCAGAAGCGGTCGGCGCCGCGTCGCAGCTCCCGGCCGAGCGCGGTGGCCACCCTGCCGCCCTGGGACGAGCCGGTGACCAGGGTGTCCGGGTCCACCTGGAGCCCGTGGCGGTCGGCGAACGCGCGGGTAGCCCTGAGCAGGTCGAGCGAGGCGGACACCTCGGTCGGTGAGTGCATGTACGGGTGCGGGCCGGGACCGGAGCCGAGGCCGAGATAGTCCGGCGCGACCGTGAGGTGGCCGGCGGAGCCGTAGAACAGGGCCGGCGAGCCGGCGATCCTGGTCGGAGCCGACGACGGTGCGGCATGCCGTTCGCTGAGGGTGCCGTGCGCCTGCGACACGACCTGGAGGTTCGGACCGCTGTCGTTCGGCACCACCACCAGGCCGGTCGCCGTGGTGGGGCGGCCGTCCAGGTCCACTGTCGAGTAGGTGAGCCGGTAGCCGGTGACCGACGAGCGCACCTGGCTGGTGTCGATCTTCTGCTTCATCAGCGCGTCGGTGACCTGTGCGCGATCGAGATCGATGACCTGCTCGACTGAGAGCAGCGTGCCCCGGTCCTGGCCGGTCACAGGCGCGGGCGCGGCGCTCGCGGTGGGCACGGCGATCGCCAACGCGGTGGCGGCCGCCGTGCCCGCCGCCGTCACGATCGCGGCGCGCCGAAAAGCCTTGGTATTACTGGGTTTCATTGCGGAGATCTCCACCTTGTCGACTGTGGACGGTCCAGTGCGGGCGGTCGCGCCGTGATGGGATGCGGCGCGACCGCCCACCGGCCGCGCCCGCACTGGGGAGCGGACTTGGGCACACCGTTGCGACGGGTGCCCGAGCGCGGCCGACCCGCACCGGCCGACGAGGGGATGTGTTCGTGGCCGGTGCGGAAACCGTTGGTGTCACTGCGTTTCTGATGTCGACGGTAGCCGGCGCACCGGCTCCCCACGATGAGTGAAGACCTACTCTGAGGGTGGTGGAAACCCCACCTTTACCTAGGACACCCCGGCCGATTCCCCGGCTGCGGATCCGGCCAGTAGCCGAACCTCGGGTGCGACGGGCTCAGCACCGCGCCGGTGCAGCCCCGGGAGCGGATCTCCGCGTCCGGGTAGCTCGTGCCCACCTTCAAGCCGCTCAGCGTGCGCAACTGCGCCACCGGCTCGTCGAAGTACACGTGGTCACGTCCCTTCGGCTGCACACATTGCGACGGCACGAACGCCCAGACGCCGTAGCTCGCGCCGGGCCGGGGCGCGCTCACCAGCGCGACCGCGCCGTCGGTGGTCACGTACCGGTAGCTGACCTTGCCCAGGTCCAGGTCACCGGCGCGCTGCGCGGGGTCCACCGTGTCCGGCGCGTCGTCCCGGCGGGTGTAGTTCAGCGACGGCGTGCACTCCGCGCCCGGTGCCAGCGTCACGCCGGTGCCGAACACGATCCGCCGCCAGCCGGTCCGACCGTCCCCAGAGGCATCTGCTGGCACCTCGCGCACCGAGTGGAACGGCGCGTTGATCGCGCCCACCCAGTCCCGCCAGCGGTCGCGGTCGTCGCCGCAGCGGTCCGGCACGCCGTCCAGGCCGCCGGGTTTGCTCGCCTTCGCGAGGTTGCCCCGGATGACCCAGCCGACCGGTGTGGCCATCGCGTGCCCGGTGGACACGCGCACCCGCACCCACTCGCCGCACCTGCCGTCCAGCCGCACCCGGTCACCGGCCACGGCGTTGGCCAGCACCAGCCGGCCGGGGTACTCGCGCACGGTCGCGCGGTCGCCGGAGATCGTGTCCTCGCCGGCGGCGGACGCGGACGGTGCCACGGCCGTGACGACGCCGGTGGCGATCAGCGCGGCTCCACCGGCCGCGAGAAGCGTTGCCCTGTAACGAATTCCCATGCGCCCAGTAGACGCGCGCGCCGGCCCATCGGCGGCGACACGTTCACGCCGGGGCAATCACCTTGCACGCCCGATCAAGCCGAGCAAGAGCTATTCGATGCCGTACACGAAGGGCTCGTCGATAACGGAGAAGACCTCTTGGGCCAGCCACATAGCCCGCCCACCTCTGCCGGTCGCTTTGCCCATCCTGGACAGCCAGCCGTGCTGCTCGGCCCTTGTCAGGAGATTTCGAGCGCCTTGTCCGCTGACGCCGGCGGCCTTGCTTACCCGTGACACCGAAATGAAGGGGTTCTGAAATATGAGCGGCACGATAGCGGAAACACGCGACGAGTCACTTCTCGCCTGATCCAGATACCGTTCCCGTAGTTCGACCAGTTTCTCGGCCCGGGACACCGAGTCGTTGGCTTGATCGCGAACGGCCCGAAGGAAAAACCGAACCCATTCCTGCATCTCGCCGCGTTCCCGCACCGCCTGGAGACGCTCGTAGTATTCCGATCGGTGGTTCTCGAGGTAGCCGGACAGGTAGAGAAGCGGCGTGGTCAGTCGGCCCTCGCTGATCAACATCAGCCCCACCAGCAGCCGACCGATCCGGCCGTTGCCGTCGAGGAAGGGGTGAATGGTCTCGAACTGATAGTGCATAAGCGCACACCGGACCAGAACGGGTATTCGGCTCGGCTCGTTGACGAATTTCTCCCAGTCCGTCAGCAGATCGCCGATGTGTTGTGGAGCGGGCGCGACATAGTGAGCGTCTTCGAGCCGGTGTGTTCCGGTGCCGATCCAGACGGGCGAGGTGCGGATTGTGCCTGGCTGGCGTTCGCTTCCGCGGACGCCGCTCATGAGAACCTTGTGCACTTCCACGATCAGCCGTTGAGTGATCGGGAGCGACTCGATGAGCTCCAGCCCCTTTCGGCTGGCGTTGAGGTAGCAAACCACTTCCTCCACATCGTCCGGGCGCTCGGGCTGAACCTCTTGGCCTGCCTTGAACACGTCCGACAGGGAGGCTCGTGTGCCTTCGATGCGGGTGCTCGCGATCGCCTCGCGTGTGAGGAAAGGGCCGATCAGCAGGTCCGGATCGCGGATCAGCTTGCCCAGACCCTGGAGGTACCCGAGAGCGCTGTCGGCCTCGGACAGCAACAGGACAGTGTCAGACTCCAGGTCGAGGCTCCGTGGCACGTCTTTAGGCATGACGCTTCAACAAAACCGCCCAAAAGTGGGAGTGTCACCGCACGGGTGCAACGTTTGTTGGGCAGTCGGCGGACGGTCCAAGATCTCCGGCGGATCGTTGGAGCGTGAATTGGCGCTGACCGTCGATCAAGCCGTGGGCGGCACCCGGACGGCGAGCAGGTCCTCGGTGTGGCGGTACCAGGTCCAGCGTGGCATCGCCCGAGGGTGTGTCACTCCGTCGTGGTGAGGGTGGATCGGCGAGCACCCGATCTGGAACGCTCGCCCGGCGAAGGACTCCGTGCGCCGGGAGAACCAGCTCGACTTCGTCACCCGCACCAGCAGCCCGTCCCGCCCGGCCGGGTCCGGCGTCACCTCGATCCGCCGCGCCCGTCCGCGCAGCGCGAGATCGTCGTCGCAGTACGCCTCGCCGCGCACGTGCTCGATCGATCCTCGCCCGACCAGCACCCCGCCCGCGTCGTCGCGGATCAGCGGCATCGGTGCCGGCTCGCCGCCGAGCACCAGGTCCACGACCGCCTCGTCCTCCTGCGGCAGCCGCCACAGCGCCGCCACGGCCGACCGCGACGGCCCGGAACGCGCCGCCGGCAGGAATGCGACCGAGATCTCACCGAGCTGCCCGTTACGCAACAGCCGTAGTGCCACGGCGGCCAGGTCGGCGTCCGTCCCGGCGACCACGAGTCTGCGTCCTGCCAGCGCATCGAGCACCGGATCGACATCGGCCTTGGCCGGTGTGGCGGGGACGCGGCGCACCTCTACGTCGCCACGCTCAGTGATCAGCCGCAATCCGGCCGCACCCGGGTCGTCGCCACAGGCCAGTACAAGTGCACTCAACGCACGCTCCTGGTCTAGTCTCGGTCACCGGCATTTCGCTCGAGACCGTCGCACAATCCACACGGGAGTTTCACATGCCGGCCATCGTGCTCATCGGAGCCCAGTGGGGTGACGAGGGAAAGGGCAAGGCCACCGACATCCTCGGCGACCGCGTCCAGTGGGTTGTTCGCTACCAGGGCGGTAACAACGCCGGCCACACCGTCGTGCTCCCGGACGGTCAGGACTTCGCCCTGCACCTCATTCCCTCCGGGATTCTCACCCCCTCGGTCACCAACGTGATCGGCAACGGCGTGGTGGTCGATCCCGGCGTGCTGCTGGACGAACTCGCCGGCCTCGAGGAGCGCGGCGTGGACACGTCCAAGCTGCTCATCTCGGCCGACGCGCACTTGATCATGCCTTACCACGTGGCCATCGACAAGGTAACCGAGCGGTACCTCGGCAAGGCCAAGATCGGCACAACCGGGCGCGGCATCGGGCCCGCCTACCAGGACAAGGTCGCCCGCGTCGGCGTGCGCGTGCAGGACCTGCTCGACGAGAGCATCCTCCGCAAGAAGGTGGAGGCGGCGCTCGAGGTGAAGAACCAGATCCTGGCCAAGGTGTACAACCGGACAGGGTTGTCCCCCAACGAGGTCGTGGACACCGTGCTCGCCGCGGGCGAGAAGTTCGCGCACCGGATCGCGGACACCAGGCTGCTGCTGAACCAGGCGCTGGAGCAGGGCGAGACCGTGCTGCTGGAGGGTTCGCAGGGCACCCTGCTGGACGTCGACCACGGCACCTACCCGTTCGTCACCTCGTCCAACCCGACCTCCGGCGGGGCGGCCACCGGTTCCGGCATCGCGCCGACCCGGATCGACGTCGTGATCGGGATCCTCAAGGCGTACACCACGCGCGTCGGCTCCGGCCCGTTCCCCAGCGAGCTGACCGACGAGATGGGCGAGCGGCTGCGCAAGGCCGGCGGCGAGTTCGGCGTGACCACCGGACGCTCCCGGCGCACCGGCTGGTTCGACGCGGTGATCGCCCGCTACGCCGCGCGGGTCAACGGGATCACCGACTACTTCCTGACCAAGCTGGACGTGCTGTCCGGTTTGGACACCGTGCCGATCTGCGTCGGCTACGAGGTGGACGGCTTCCGCACCGACGAGATGCCGATGACGCAGACCGACGTGCACCACGCCATCCCGATCTACGAGGAGATGGCGGGCTGGTGGGAGGACCTCAGCGAGTGCCGCACGTTCGAGGAGCTGCCGGCCAACGCGCGCGCCTACGTCGAGCGGATCGAGCAGCTGTCCGGCGCGCGGATCTCCGCGATCGGCGTCGGGCCTGGCCGCGACCAGACGATC
This sequence comes from Herbihabitans rhizosphaerae, assembly GCF_004216555.1. Taxonomy (GTDB): domain Bacteria; phylum Actinomycetota; class Actinomycetes; order Mycobacteriales; family Pseudonocardiaceae; genus Herbihabitans; species Herbihabitans rhizosphaerae. Next base: position 446,173 of record NZ_SGWQ01000005.1, read on the forward strand.
GTGCGCCACGACATGACCGCGGCGAGGCTCTGACCGGCTACTGGCCTTGCGGCTTGAGACCGCAGTCGCTCTGCGCGTGCTGGATGATCGCCATGCTCGCCTCGCCGTTGCGCTTGACGTCGTCCCTGGTCAGCTTGCTGATGTCGCCACCGGCGGCGTTCATCCGCTGTGAGTAGTCGGCGACGAAGTCCCATTGGCTCTTGAGGTTCGCGGGCGCCACGGCGGCCATCTCCTTGGCCTTCGCCGCCCATCCGCTGAGGCGCTGCGGGTCGTTGAGGTCTCCCTTGAGGGTTTCGCCAAGGGCCTTGAAGTAGTCGGGAAGCTTCGTGCAGTAGTCGCCGCTCGGGGCGCCGGCGTCCTTCGAGTCGTCGCCGCACCCGGCGGCGAGCCCGCCGAGGCCGATCGTCACTGCGATGAGGGCGATGGCCGCTCGGTTCACGTGGTTCCTCCTGATGTCAGACGCCGCGCGACGACGGTAGCGGGCCGGCTGGTGTCTCGCTCGTCTTGGTGATCTGGTCACGGGCGTATGTGATGGAGTACATATTTGCGGTGACCCAAGCCGAACCGGTCGTTGCCGCGCAGGACGAGGAGCGGCCGTCCCGCGCGCTGTCCCGGCGGTGGGACCTGTTCGTGCTGGCGGTGTCGCTGGGCATCGCGCTGCTCGTGCTGAAGCAGGTGTTCTGGCCGCTGGCCAAGGGCAACCAGTTCTATCTGGTGATCTTCCTCGGGCTGACGCTGCCGCTGGTGTTCCTGTGCTACCGGCCGCGCGGTCGCCGTGGTGACGGGGACGATCCCGGCCCGGTGGACTGGGTGCTGGCCGTGCTGGCGCTGCTCGTCGGGCTGTACCCGGTGCTGCCGTTCTCCGGCGGGTACGACGAGTTCCTGAACCGTGTCGCCGATCTGTCCACAATGGACACCGTGGCCGGCGGGATCCTGCTGGTGCTCGTACTGGAGGCGGCGCGACGCACCACCGGGCTCGTGCTTCCGTTGGTGTGCCTGGCTTTTCTGGCCTACTCGTATTACGGCGGGTTGTTGCCGCAAGGCTGGGCGATCGCGCACAGCGGGTTCGACTTCGACGAGATCATCAGTGCGCTGTACAACGAGCAGAGCGGGTTCTTCGGTGTGCCATTGGATGTGGCCGCCACCTACATCGTGCTGTTCGCGATCTACGGCGCGGTGCTGGACGCGTCCGGCGCGGGGAAGTTCTTCGTGGACTTCAGCTTCGCGCTGTTCCGCCGCAGTCGTACCGCGCCGGGTCGTACGGCGGCGACGGCGGGTTTCCTGCTCGGCACGGTGTCCGGTTCCAGTACCGCGACGACGGTCAGCCTGGGTGCGGTGACCTGGCCGGTGCTGCGCGAGGCCGGGTACCCGAAGGAGCAGGCCGGCGGGTTGCTCGCCGCGTCCGGGATCGGTGCGATCCTGTCGCCGCCGACGCTCGGCGCGGCGGCGTTCATCATCGCCGAGTACCTGGAGACGGACTACCTGACGGTGTTGTTGTGGGCGATCGTGCCCACGCTGTTGTACTACCTCGGCATCGTGCTGGCGGTGGAGGCCGACGCGCGGCGGTTCGGCGCGCGATCGGTCAGGGTGGACAGTCCGAGCGCGTGGAAGTTGTTGCTGCGCGGGGGTTATCACTTCCTGTCGCTGGTGATCATCGTGGTGTTCCTGGCGATGGACATCCCGCCGTTCAGCGCGGTGGTGTACGCGACCGGTGTGGCGGCCGCGTTCGGGCTCGCCGCACGGTTGCTTGGTACGGCCGATCGGATGACGGCCGTGCGCGAGTGGGCGATCGGCCTGGCCAAGGCGCTCGCAGTCGGTGTACGGAGCGCGCTGCCGGTGATCGCGGTGTGCGCGGCGGCGGGCGTGGTCACCTCGACGATCACCAAGAGCGGGCTGGGTCAGGTCCTGACCACCGCGTTGGTCGACCTGGCACGCGCGATCTCGTCGAACCCGACGGTGGTGCTGACCCTGACCGTGGTGTTCTCCGCGGTGGCTGTGCTCGTGTTGGGCCTGGCCGTGCCAGTGACCGCGAGCTTCATCATCTCGTGGGTGGTGATCGGCCCGGCGCTGGCCGACCTCGGCGTCGAGCCGGCCGAGCGGGCGATGTTCATCTTCTACTACGCGGTGCTGTCGGAGGTGACACCACCGACCGCGCTTGCGGCCGTCGCGGCGGCGGCGATCACCGGTGGTTCGGTGATGAAGACGATGTGGCAGACGTGGAAGTACACGCTGCCTGCTTTCTTGGTGCCGATCGCGTTCGTGTTGACGGACAACGGATCGGCGCTGCTGCTGCAACGGTCCACTATGGACGTTCTGTGGGTGACCGCCGTGTCCGGACTGGGCGTGGCGGCACTGGCCGTGGTGACCGGAGGCTGGCTGTTCGGCCCGGCGCGCTGGCCCGAACGGGCGCTGTGCGTGCCGGCGGCCGCGCTGTTGTTGTACCTGCAGCCGGTGTCGATCGCGATCGGTGTGGGTTTCGTCGTGGTGGCCGTAGCGGTGCACCTGCTCGGTAAGGCGAGAACACGGGAAACCGTGTGAGACAAGGAGAATTGCCGTGCGAAAGAAGATCGCCTTGGCCGTCGCGGCGGCAGTCGCGCTGACCACCGCCGCCGGATGCGGTGGCCGCCAGGAGAATACGAACACCGGCCAAACCGGCCAGACGACGGGCTCGTGCGAGGCCGACGCCGGCCGAGTCGGAATCGCGACGGGAAACACGGGCGGCGTCTACTACGTGGTCGGCGGCGGCCTGGCCAAATTGATCAGCGACAACACCAAGTTGCGCGCGCAAGCCTCAGAAACCGGCGCATCAGTGACGAACATTCAGCAGCTGGTCAAAGGCGACTTCGACATCGCCTTCTCCCTGGCCGACACCGCGGCCGACGCGGTCGCCGGTCGAGCGGGCTTCGAAGGCCCGCAGAAAGTGCAGGCACTGGCGCGGATCTACCCGAACTACACCCAGGTCGTGGTGCGCGCCGACAGCGGGATCAACAGCGTCGCGGACATGCGCGGCAAACGAATCTCGACCGGATCGCCCCGCTCGGGCACCGAGGTGATCGCGAACCGGTTGCTGCAGGCGGCCGGCCTCGCGGACAAGGATCTGGCCCCGCAGCGGTTGGCGTTGCGCCAAACCGTGGACGGGATGAAGGCGGGCACGATCGACGGACTGGTGTGGTCGGGCGGGTTGCCCACCCCGGAACTGACGGACCTGTTCACGTCGATGGGCACCCGGGTGAAGTTCATCGATATCACGCCCCAACTGGACGCGTTGAAGAAGATCAATCCCGTGTACGACAAGGGATCCATCCCCGCGGCGACCTACAAGCTGCCGGCCGACGCACCAACCATCGTGGTGCCCAACGTGCTGCTGGTGCGGGAGAACTTCCCGGCCGGCAACGCGTGCGCGATCACCAAGCTGCTCTTCGACAAGCGGACAGAGTTGGAGAAAGTGCACCCCGCCACGAAGGACATCACGCGCGAGAACGCCACCCGCACCGACCCGATTCCGTTGCACCCCGGTGCCCGCCAAGCCCTCGGCGGCTAGCAGCACACAGCCGCGTGCATGGTGTTGCGGATGGCTTTGCGCTGCGGATCGACCCACGCGGGCGGGATGTAGTACGGGATGCCGTTGCGCATGACGATTTCCCAGTCCTGCTGGTGAATGATCGTGTGGTGGTATCGGCAGAGCAAGGTCATGAGTTCTGCCGAAGTTATTCCGCCGTCGATCCAAGGGATGATGTGGTGTGCGTCGGTCCATTCTGGTCAATACCGCTAAGTTAAGCTGCTCGTCTCTGTAGTTTGATGGTTGGCGGTCCGGTATGTCGAATGCCGCGTTCTGTTGGTTTCTTGACTCGGTAGTCGTTGTGCGTTAGTCGTTTCTTGGCGCGTGGGTTGGTGCGGTGTCGTCGTTTGTTTCTTCGTTCGAGTATTTCTGCTGTGGTCGCTGCGCGTGCTTTCCGTAGAGTCTTAGGGGGAAAAATCCGCCTGGCCGGTGACCTGGCGGCGGATGACGCGCAGAGAGCGGATGAAGGAGAGTCTGTCGGGGTCGACATCGGCTTCGTCGGCGGCGCGACACATCAGGTCTCTGATGCTGTAGTGAGTCAAGAGGAGGGCCCATACTTCCTGTCGCACCATGTCGGGGGATTTCGATCTTAGTATTCGCGCGGGACCGCGTTGATGTGTCTTGATCTCATCGACCAAGCCTTCGTATTCCCAACGCTCGTGATAAGCGGCGGCGAGTTCGACGGCAGGAATGTCGTCAGGTTCGAGGATGTTGGT
>NZ_SGWQ01000006.1 GCF_004216555.1 Herbihabitans rhizosphaerae
TGCGGTCGCCGTCCACCGTCTTGCGGGAGCGTGTCCGAGTCGAGCACCCGATTCGCAAGTTCGACCAGCGCCTCGGCCCACCGCCGCGCGGCGGATCGGGTGTCGTCTTTCCCAGCGGGCCTGGCCAGCGGCGACAGCGCGGCTTTCAACACTTCGGCGCATTCGGGTGACAACCTGCCGCGCACCATGATCATGCCGTCAGTGTCGTCGACCATGGACAGTTCCATGCGTTTGCGGGCTTGTTGTTCGTCGAGGACGACCTGTTCGGGCTGTAGGTGTGCTCGGATACGGGTGGCCACCTGCCCGAGTTTCACGGGGTCGAAGACTGTGGCTTCTTCTACGAGCCGCTGTTCGACCTCGGGGTGATGCTCGACCGGGAGCTTGTCGAGGGTGGTGCGCACGATGTGCACTTGATCGCGGCTGATCGTCCCGTCCGCGAGTGCCTGTGCCGTCACGGGGAGCCGTGGCTCGATCGGCTGTCCGGTCAACGTCGCGGAGCCGAACAACGCGTTGGCGTCCTCCACCCGCCGTCGCGCGTCGGCCGGGCTGATGCGTAGTCGGCCGCGCAACAACACCGGCGTGGAGTAGGCGCCCATTTCCCTAGCGATGCCTTCATCCTCTATCTTCTTGATGAGCCGTAGTTGTTCGAATTGTTGTTTTCGGATCGCTATTTCGCGAGCGTGTAGCTCGTCGAGTAGTTGTTGTCCCCTCATACCTCGATTCTACCGAAAATGATCGGCCACTATGGGGTGAACAATGGGAGCAAGGTGGCGGCGCGGACAATTCGGGGCAGGCCCCCGGCCTGCCCCGATGTCGCCTGCCTTAGGGCCGATCGAGGCTCACAAGTCCAGGGCGAACCCCGCCAAGGGGTGAGTCGGCGAAGCCGACGCCGAAGGCGCCCTTGACTTGTGAGAATCGGCCCGCACAATTCCGCGCCGCCACACCCCAAGCCACAACAACGATGCGACTCAAAGCCACGACGGCGCAACTCGCGCGATGCACAGCGCGGAACTCACCAGTGCACAGCGCGGAACTCGCGAACCAGCCGACTACCGTGAACCCGTGGACCCGATCGAGATCAACGCCGGCGCGTACTACCTACGCGCACTCCGCGCCGACGACCGCCTCGACGACCGCCCGAGGATCGTCGAGGGCTTCACCGACCCGGTGTTCCGGGACTGGTCCCCCGGATTCACGATCACCGACCTGACCGCCGCCGGCCAGTACGTCGAGCACCGCGCCGAGCAGTGGGCGGACGAAACCCGCCTGTCGTGGGCGATCGCGGAGCCCACCACCGGCCTGCTCCTCGGCGAGGTCGGCCTCAAGCGACTCGACCTCACCGCCGGCACCGCGGACGCCTCCGTCTGGCTGCACCCCGACTCCCGGGGCAAGGGAATCGCCACCGAGTGCCTCGGCGCGATCATCCGATTCGGCTTCGGCGCGTTGGACCTCCGTGAGGTCTACTACCGCCACGCGCCGGGCAACGACGCCTCGGCCGCCATCGCCGAACGCCTCGGCTTCACCCGAAACGGTACCGAGAACCACCTCGTGCACTGGTTCAAGTCCGCCTGACCGCCGGCGTCAGTAGGCTGGAACGCGGGAAAGGGAGGCCCCCAACACATGATCACGAGCACCGAGCCCATCACGATCTCCGAGGTCGAGTTCGACGTCCTCTGGAAGCACCTCGACCTCGACGAGACGCCGCTGATCCTCGACGTCGCCTCGCCCGGCGCGACCTGGGACGAACGCAAACAGATCGAGCGCGCCACCTGGGACGAGCTCGGCCGCCGAGGGCTCGGCGTGCCGTCCAACGTGGACTACCGGCTCGAAGACCTGATGCGCCTGCTGTTCCAGCCGAAGCGGGAGATCGACGCGCGGCTGTGGGTGGGCCACCTCCTCCGCGCGATCATCGCCACCGACGGCAGGCGCGCGGTGCAGGCCACCTGGGAGCACGGCCAGATCGCGCTGCGTGAGGCGGACGTGACCGGCCTGCCGAGGCACGCGCTGGCCCTGCTGCCGCAGACGCCGGCCGGCCCCGGCGCCTCGGTGACCCTGCGCTCGGAGGACTTCGCCGCCGTGGCCCAGGCCGCCACGCCGCAGGAGTTCGAGCAGGAGCTGCGCGCCAGGGGTGTGCGCGCCCAGGACGTCGAGACGCTGAAAACGATGTTCGGCAAGGTGCTCGCCCAGGGGCAGTTCGGCAGCGCCGCGCGCGACTCGTGGGGCAGCCGGCACCGCGCCGACCGGGTGATCAGCTTCTACGACACCGAGGAAGGCGGCCGCTACCTCCAGGCGCGCAAGGAATCCGTGTCCAGCGAGGCGTGGACCACGATCTCGCCGGCCGACCCGCGCCGCATGCTGCAGCAGATCACCCAACTGCACGAGGAGAACGTCAACAACGCGGAACGCTAGCGCGCGCGGGGGCGCGCCCGCAGCCGAGTGGTGGGCAGTGGCGGAGCGGGCAGCCGCTCGTCGTGGTCGGGCACGTCACCGAACCGCTCGTCGCCGCGCTCCCATTCCTCGTGCACCCGCACGATCTCGTCGTGGTCGCGGGCCACGAAGTTCCACCACATCACCAGTTCCTCGGCGAACGGCTCGCCGCCGAGCAGCAGCACCACAGCCGGCTCGTCGGCCGCCAGCTCCACCTCGGTCCGCCCGGTCCCGAGGTACAGCAGCGGCCCGGCGACCAGCCCCTCACCGTCCACAGTGGACGATCCGCGCAGCACGAGCGCGCCGTGCTCGAACGCCGGGTCCAGCGGCAGCCGCACCGACGCGCCGGCGGCCAGATCGATCTGCGCGCCCACGATCGGCGAGAACATGCGCGCGGTGGACCGGGCATCGCCCACCGAGCCGACGATCACGGTGATCTCCGCGCCACCGTCGCGCACCACCGGCAGATCGGCGTGGTGGGAGAAACTCGGTGGCACGTCACGGCTTTCGTTCGGCAGCGCCACCCACAACTGCACGCCGTGCAACTCCGGCGGAGGCGCGGCCGGTGACTCCTCCGCGTGCGCGATTCCCCGTCCCGCCGTCATCAGGCTCAGCTCGCCCGGCCGCACGAGCTGCCGGGACCCGACGCTGTCGGCGTGCAGCACCTCGCCGGACACCAGCCAGGTGACGGTCTGCAGGCCGATGTGCGGGTGCGGCGGCACCCGCATGCCCGGTCCACCGCGGACGGACAACGGGCCGTAGCTGTCCAGGAAGCACCACGCGCCGATCATGCGCCGGTCCCGGTGCGGCAGGAGCCGGTCCACCATGATCGTCCGAGGGCCGAGTTGCACCTCGCGCGGCTCCAGCACCTCGTGCACCGGGTCCGCCGTCGCGGTCGCGTTGCACACCGTCTCTTGTGGACGGACCTGCATGTCGCTCACGGCGCCTCCACTGTGGACAGAGTGAAACCGTTGTCAGCTAACGGGTTCCATGATCTCCGGACGTGCCTCGGGTGCGGCGGAGCGCCTGGCGTCAGCCGCCTGATCGTCCGGTTGGGACTGTGAGTCGCGCTCGGCCTCGACCCGCGCGTTGTACACCTCGACCTCGCGCGCGACCCGGGCGTCGTCCCAGCCGAGCACCTCGGCCATCAGCTCGGCCACCTGCTTGGCGCAGTCCACGCCGCGATGCGGGTACTCGATCGAGATCCGGGTGCGCCGCGCCAGCGTGTCCTCCACGTGCAGGGCGCCCTCGTGGCTGGCCGCGTACACCGCCTCGACGGCGAGGTAGTCCGGCGCGCCGGCCAGCGGCTTGAGCCATTCCGGGTGACCGTCGGCCAGCCCCAGCACCTCGTGCACCAGCGAGCCGTAGCGGTCCAGCAGGTGCCGCACCCGGTACGGGTGCAGCCCGTGCCGCGCGGCGAGCTGATCGGCCTGGTTCACCAGCGCGTGGTAGCCGTCCGCGCCGAGCAGCGGCACCTGGTCGGTGATCGACGGCCGCAGCCGGCCGGGCAGGTCGGGCGCGGCGGCGTCCACCGCGTCGGCGGCCATCACCCGGTAGGTCGTGTACTTCCCGCCGGCGATCGCCACCAGGCCGGGCGACACGCGAGCCACCGCGTGCTCGCGGGACAGCTTCGAGGTCGACTCGCTCTCACCGGCCAGCAGCGGCCGCAGTCCGGCGTACACGCCCTCGATGTCGGCGGTCGTCAGCGGCGTGGCGAGTACGGAGTTGACCTGCTCGAGGATGTAGTCGATGTCGCGCTTGGTGGCCGCCGGGTGGGCGAGGTCCAGGTTCCAGTCGGTGTCCGTGGTGCCCACGATCCAGTGATTGCGCCACGGGATGACGAACAGCACCGACTTCGTCGTGCGCAGGATCAGCCCGGACTCGGACACGATCCGGTCGCGCGGCACCACGATGTGCACGCCCTTGCTCGCCCGCACCCGGAACCGCCCGCGCGAACCGGACAGCCGCTGCAGCTCGTCGGTCCACACGCCGGTGCAGTTGATCACCGCGTTGGCCTGGACCGTGGTCTCGCGACCGTCCTCCGAGTCCCGCACCCGCACGCCGGACACGCGGTCGGCCTCGCGCACGAAGTCGACCACCTGGGTGGAGGTGCGCACGACCGCGCCGTAGTGCGCGGCGGTGCGCGCGACGGTCATGGTGTGCCGCGCGTCGTCGGCCTGCGCGTCGAAGTACCGGATCCCGCCGACCAGCGCGTTGCGCTTGAGCGCGGGCACCATGCGCAGCGCGCCCGCCCGGGTCAGGTGCTTCTGGCCGGGCACCGACCGCGCGCCGCCCATCGTGTCGTAGAGGAACAGACCGGCCGCGGTGTACGGCCGTTCCCACACCCGGTGCGCCAGCGGGTACAGAAAGCTGACCGGCTTCACCAGGTGCGGGGCGAGTCGGGTGAGCATCAGCTCGCGTTCCCGCAGCGCCTCGCGCACCAGGCCGAACTCGAGCTGTTCCAGGTAGCGCAGGCCGCCGTGGAACAGCTTCGAGGACCGGCTGGACGTGCCGGACGCGAGATCGCGCGCCTCGACCAGCGCGACCCGAAGGCCTCGGGTGGCCGCGTCGAGCGCGGTACCGACGCCCACGACGCCACCGCCGATCACCACGACGTCGAACGTCTCCTCACCGAGCCGGCGCCAGGCCAGCTCGCGTTCGTCGTCACCGAGCCGGCCGGTGATCGGGTCCGGTGTGGAGGGCTTGCGGTTCGCCACGTCCCGCCTCCGTGTGCTCGAGGAGCTGACCTCGACCACGCTACCTCCAAACGTGATCGACTACCCCTCGCCGCGTCGACCATTCGGGTACCAGGGCCGTAGACAGTTGACCTTCCGTCCCGTAGCGTCCCGCCTCACTCAGGGTAGGCACCGGCGCCGGTCCCCTGGCTGAAGGTCGGTCGCCTGCCCCTCCGTCACGCGCGAGGGAGACCGGTGGTGAACCTGAACTTCGGCGAGATCATCCTCTGGGAAATGATGGGCACGGCCATGTTGACGCTGCTCGGCGTCGGTGTGGTGGCCAACGTCGTGCTGAAGAAGACGCTCGGAAACAACGGCGGCTGGTTACTGATCAACATCGGCTGGGGTTTCGCGGTGTTCGTGGGTGCGAGCATCGCGGCGCCGGCCGGGGCGCACCTCAACCCGGCCGTCACGCTCGGTGTCGCACTGGCCGACGCGGACGCGAAGATGGGTGGCTGGGGCAACTTTCCCGCGTACCTGATCGGGCAGATCGTCGGCGCGTTCCTTGGCGCGGTGCTGGCGTGGGCGGCGTACAAGCTGCAGTTCGACACGCACGACGAGCCGAGGAACACACGCGGGATCTTCTGCACCGGTCCAACCGTTCCGAACTACCTGTGGAACACCGTCACCGAGGTCATCGGCACGTTCGTGCTCGTCGCCTGGATCCTGCTCTCGCCGGGGGCGAAGGTCGGAGCCGGCTCGATCGAATTCGGCAACTCCGCACTCGGCTACGCGGCCGTCGCGTTCGTGGTGATCGGCATCGGCAGCTCGCTCGGTGGCCCGACCGGGTACGCCATCAACCCGGTCCGTGACCTCGGGCCACGTATCGCGTACGCCGTGCTTCCGATCAAGGGCAAGGGTTCCCCCGAATGGAACTACTCCTGGGTGCCGATCGTGGGCCCGCTGCTCGGCGGCTTGCTCGCCGGCCTCCTGTACCTGATCGTCACGTAATGAAGGTCGTGCTTGAGTTGCGTGGAACTCACGTAGGGCACGCCCAGGCGGCGATCTACGGCGTTGGCGCCCGCTCGAGTATGCCCAATACGAGTCGCGAACGCCGCCTTGTAGCTCATCCACCTGGGCGCGCCCGGCTGGGTCGACCTGCGAGGGCGGCAAACCAAGAACGAAGAGAGAGGGCGCGAACAAATGGCTCAGTACGTTGCGGCGATCGACCAGGGCACGACGTCCACGCGGTGCATGATCTTCTCCCATTCCGGTGAAGTGGTCGCGGTCGACCAGAAGGAGCACAAGCAGATCTTCCCGAGGGCCGGGTGGGTGGAGCACGATCCGGAGGAGGTCTGGACGAACACCCGCGAGGTGACCGCGGGTGCGCTCGCCAAGGCAGACCTGCACGCGCCGGACATCGCGGCGGTCGGGATCACCAACCAGCGCGAGACCTCGGTCGTGTGGGAGAAGTCCACCGGCAAGCCGGTGTACAACGCGATCGTCTGGCAGGACACCCGTACGGACAAGATCTGCCAGGATCTCGGCGCGCTCGGCGGCGGCCAGGAGCGCTACCGGTCCAAGGTGGGCCTCCCGCTGGCCACCTACTTCTCCGGTCCGAAGATCCGCTGGATCCTGGACAACGTCGAGGGCGCGCGGGCCAGGGCCGAGGCCGGCGAGCTGCTGTTCGGCAACATGGACACCTGGGTGCTGTGGAACATGACCGGCGGACCGGACGGCGGGGTGCACGTCACCGATCCGACCAACGCGTCCCGCACACTGCTCATGGATCTGTCCACTTTGGACTGGGATCCGGAGATCTGCGCCGAGGTCGGGGTGCCGATGTCGATGCTGCCCGAGATCCGCTCGTCCTCGGAGGAGTACGGAAAGGTCCGCGAGCGGGGTGCGCTCGCCGGTGTGACCATCTCCGGCATCCTCGGCGACCAGCAGGCGGCCACGTTCGGGCAGGCGTGCCTGACCCCCGGCGAGGCCAAGAACACTTATGGCACAGGCAACTTCGTGCTGCTGAACACCGGCACGGAGAAGGTGATGAGCGACAACGGCCTGCTCACCACCGTGTGCTACAAGATCGGCTCGAACGACACCGTGTACGCGCTGGAGGGCGCGATCGCGGTGACCGGCTCACTGGTGCAGTGGGTCCGGGACAACCTCGGCATGATCGCCACCGCGGCCGACATCGAGACCGACGCGAAGTCGGTGGAGGACAACGGCGGGTGCTACTTCGTGCCGGCGTTCTCGGGTCTGTTCGCACCGTACTGGCGGTCCGACGCACGCGGCGCGATCGTCGGGCTCACCCGGTTCGTCAACCGCGGCCACCTCGCACGGGCCGTACTGGAGGCGACGGCGTACCAGACCCGCGAGGTGATCGAGGCGATGAACGCGGACTCGGGTGTGCCGCTGAAATCGCTCAAGGTGGACGGCGGCATGGTGGTCAACGAGACCCTCATGCAGTTCCAGGCTGATCTTCTGGACGTGCCGGTGATCCGCCCGGTGGTCAACGAGACGACCGCGCTGGGTGCCGCCTACGCCGCCGGCCTCGCCGTCGGGTTCTGGGCCAGTGAGGACGACATCCGCAACAACTGGGCGCAGGACAAGCAGTGGAACCCCGCGATGGACGAGGCCACCCGGGAGAAGCTCTACGCCGGCTGGAAGAAGGCCGTCACCCGCACCTTCGACTGGGTCGAGTCCGAGGACTGACCGTCCACAGTGGACAACGGCCCGGCGCGCGAGCGCCGGGCCGTTCTTTGATTCTGATCGAAATCCACCCTCCCCTTCGTTACCGGCGAGCTAGCGTCCCCGCCGACGGAGGGAAGGAAGACGATGCGAAGTCGACTGGTGGGGTGCCTCGCGGCGGCCGCAGTTCTCGTAGCCGGGTGCACGGGCGGCGAACCGTCGTCATCGTCCGCGACGCCGGCGCCGCCGCCCCCGCGACAGCACGTCGAGCCACCCACGTTGGAACCGATCAAGGTGGACCCATCGCCGCTGTGGGACAGCGACTCCATTCCGCTCAAGATCGGCTACCACCAGCGGTTCGCGACCAGGCCGGAGATCCGAGGGGACACGGTGATCCTCTTCGGCACAGGCGACGACCTCAGAACCTCCGCGCTCGCCGTCGTCGACGCCCCGATCGGAAAGCCGCTGTGGTCCTATCGCGAAGGCGAGCGCCTCCGCAGCGGAAAGGGCGAGGCCTTCGTGTCGACCGGGGCGATCAAGACCGTGGATCTTCCCGGTGGGAGATGGGGTGTCCTGGTCGTGTTCGGTTTCCCCACGAAGCCCTACGGGTTGGTCGAGGCGCGTGGTCAGGCGCTGCTCGCACAAGACGGTCAGGTGTTGTGGACGTCCCCGATCGACGGGTCCCTGACGGCGATGGCGGCGAACGACAAGACGGTGTTCACGTGGCGCGGCTCCAATGCCGACAGGGCGACGGTCGCGATCGACATCGCCACCGGCAAGCGGATCTGGGACAACATCGGATCGATTCCCTACGCCGTGGCCAGTGGCACTGTGGTGTCTCTGCGGCCCACACCCGAGACCGCGGGTGGCAACCTCGACGACCAGGCCGGCGCGATCACCGGTGTCGACTCGGCTACCGGTACGCAACGGTGGGACCTGGGCGCCAGGTACCCGAAGGCGCGGCCGATCGCGACAGCAGGTCATTTGGTGCTGGTGCACACCGACTACGCGAAGTACGAGGCACGCCGCGTAATCGTGCTCGACGCGCGCACCGGCACGGAGATCGCCGATCTCGGCGAGGCGCCGTCGGACGCATGTGGGGGTGACGGCCGGACAATCGTCGCCTGTGCCGTGCGAGACAGGTCGGCACCGGCCTACCAGTACGACCTTCGATCCGTTCGAGCCGACGAGGGCAGGGTCCATATCTCGGCCAGAACCGTTACCGCAGGCCGGATTGACGGCATCTGGGCAGGACGGATCTTTCTCACCGATTTCCCGATGGGGAAGCACCCGCACGGAACGACAATTGTCGATCGCGAGGGTAACCAACTCAGCCAGAAGCTCCTCATGCTCGGCACCGCCGCGGTGTCCGACACGTACGTGGCTGTCCAGCAGCCGTCGGGTGTCGGCCCGATCGCGATACACCGCATCGTGCGGTGAGCAACTGCCCCGGGCCGTTTCGTCAACGGATCCCGTCGAGCGCGGCCAGGATGTCGGCGGGTTCGGCGCGCACGGTGTAGTCCGTGTCGACGAAGGCCCAGCGGATCACTCCGTGGGTGTCGATGACGTAGGTCGCGGGCAGCGGCAGGGTGCGCGCGTGTCCGGCGTTGACGTGCTGGAGGTCGAAGCCCAGCCGGTCGTACAGCGCGCCCAGTTCGTCGGAGAGGTCGAAGGCGATGCCGTACTGCTTGGCGGTGTCGGAGCCGATGTCGGTGAGGACGTCGAAGTCCAGTTCGTGCTTCTCGGTGAGTGAGAGGGACTCGTCGGGAACCTGTGGAGAGACGGCCACCAGGTGCGCGCCGCGTTCACGGATCGCGTCGTGGTGTAGCTGCAGGGCCCGCAAGGCGAGATTGCAGTACGGGCACCAGGCACCGCGGTAGAAGGTCAGCACCAGGGGCCCTCGGGTCAGCAGTTCGTCCAGCGTGACGTGCTCGCCGGTGGCCGAGGGAAGGCTGAATCGCGGGGCGACGGCGCCGACGCCCAGTGCGTGCTCGGACAGTCCGGAGTCGGCGAGCTCGTGCGCGCCCCGCTTCATGGTTTCGCGGACATCCGCGGGCAGTCGCAGGTGGCCGTTCTCGTACAGGGTGCGTAGTTCGTCGCGGAGACTCATCTCGTGCGGCCCTCTCGCCGTCAGGATCATCTTGGAATGTCCGTTCCAAGATGTCAGTGCGGAGGGGCGCTCGTCAAGGACTATCTTGGAATCGTCATTCCAAGAACCCGGGGAGCCGGTCATGCCCGACATCAAGCACTTCGACCCGGACGTGGCCCTGGAACGCGTCGAGGAGCTGTTCTGGCAACGCGGTGCGGCCACCACGTCGATCCAGGCCGTCGCCACCACGACCGGGCTCAACCGGTCCAGCCTCTACGCCACCTTTGGCGACAAGCGAGACCTCTACCTCGCCGCCCTGCGCCGCTACGTCCGCGTGCGCGCCGAACCGGCGCTGCGACGACTCGCCCAGGACGAGCGGGGACTGCCCGCCATCCGAGAATTCTTCGCCGAGCTGATCGAGGCGCGCTGCTCGGGCGCCTATGCCGGCTGGGGCTGCATGATCGTCAACGCCCACGCCGGCGCCGAGTGCGCGGACCCGGCCGTCCAAACGCTGCTGAACCAGCACTTCGAGTACTTGCGGGACGCGTTGCGCGACGCACTCGACACCGCCTGCCACCAGGACCAGGTGGCCGAGGGGATCACCGCCGAGGCCGCCGACGTGCTGACGCTCCTCGCCTACGGTGTCAACCTCCGCTCCCGCGCCGGAGCCGATGCCGACACGCTCCACCACGCCGTCACCGTCACCCTCGCACAGCTGGCCCGCGATCTCTGACCGGCCGCGTTTCCCTTGTGCCACAACGAAAAACGGGCGCACCGCGTGGGTGCGCCCGTCTCGTGGTCACTCGGTCACACGATGCCGCCGCCGGTCTCCACCCCGCCGACCGGCACCTCGACCACCTGGGTCGGCGCCTGCTTCGTGTCACTGCCAGAAACGGTGAACGACGCGGAGTAGGTCCGCTCCGGGCACTTCACCGACACGCTGTGCGTGCCCGACTTCCCAGTCACCGTGGCACTCCAGTGCCGCGTGCTGGTCAGCGCGAAGTCGCGCAGTGCGGACGAGGCCGGCTTGGCGTTCGCGTCGTTGCGGCAGCCGGCGTTCACCTCGACCTTGTCACCGGCCTGAACCCGTTGCGGCACAACGGAGATGAAGCCGCAGGAACCGGTCGAGCCCGGCTCGGGGTAACAGTCCTCGCTCGATCCGCCGATGGTGAACTTCGCGGTGACCGGGCTCGTCCAGTCCGGGCACTTGATGCTCGCGGTGTACGTGCCGGCCTGGCCGATCGCCTTGCCCTGGCCCGCGTACTCGCCGTTGCCGGCCGGGTGCATCGTGACGGCGCCGTCCAAGCCGGACGAGCTCACGGCGCTGGCCGGCGGATTCGGTGCCGGGCAGTACGACTTGAACTGCACGATGCCGCCCGGCTTCACCGTCACCGGACTGGCGATCAGGCTCGGCGGTCTTGTGGCGGACGCGGTGCCGCTGATCAACAGGCCCGCCAGCACGGCGACGAACACCGCCACCAGCGTGATGGTCTTGGTTCTCACGTCTTCCTCCCGTGGTACACCCTGGATTTCCCTTGTCCCGCAATCCCTCTACGTCAGCTGCGCGTAGACGATGATGTTGTCCTGGTAGCTGCGAGCCGACCTGTCGAACACACCACCACAGGTGATGAGCCGCAACTCGGCGCCGGCCGTGTCCCCGTACACGGCCTGCGTCGGGAACTCCGCCTTGGCCACCTGGTCGACCCGAGTGACCCGGAACCGCGCGGTGTTCCCGTCCTGACGCGCGACGACGACCTCGTCGCCGGGCGCCATCTCACGCAGCCGGAAGAAGATTCCCGGCTGCTTGTTGCCGTCGACGTGCCCGAGAATGATCGCCGGCCCGCGCTCACCCGGCGTGGGCGCCGCGGTGTACCAACCGGCCTGCATGGGCTGCTCCACCGGCGGCACCTGAACGGTCTTGTCCTTGTTGAGCCCCAACGGAACCAGCGACGAACGAGCACCGATCTTCGCGATCTCCACGGACACCGGCTCCGACTTGGGCAGCACCTTGTCCGAGGACGGCGGAGCGGCTTGCGGCGGAGAAGCCTGCTGGCTCACCGACGTGTTCGGCGCCTGTTGACCCGACTCGGCCGGCGGTGTGGAGCACGCGGCGCATAACAGTCCACAAAGGACCGCTAACGCGATGAGAAACCGTGTGTGCACCGGGCACCTCCGTCGAGAGGCCTGACGACCGAACACCGTTAACACGCCGTCACGACGGAAACGGTTGCCACGAAAGAAGTGTGGGCTGCTCGCCGGGGCGAGGGCGGCACCAGCGAGCAGCCCACACGGGGTGGTCAACCGATGGTGGCCGTCCCGCCACCGCCGGTGTCCACCGGTCCTTGGGGAATCTCCTTGACCTGCGTCCCCTGCTTGCGCTCCAGCACGGTGAAGTGCTGGGTCACCGGGTCACCGCCGCAGTGGAACGACACCGGGTAGGACCCCGGCTTCACGTCCTTGATGACCGTCTCGGCGAAGAAGGCCCACGGCTGGTGTCCGTCAGGGTTCGAGCCGAACGGCTCGGTCTGGCGCAGCGCGACCGCGGTCAGCGGTGACACCTCGCCGCGATCGCACGCCGCCGCGACGGACACCTTCTCACCCGGGTAGCCGCTGTATGCCGACAGCCGCAGCCACACCAGATCGGGGCCCGGCTGCGACGAACTGGTCGTCGTGGTCGGCTTCGACGTGGTGGTCGTCGGTTTCGGCGTGGTCGTCGTCGTGGACGAATCCTCTTGTGCCGCAACGGACACGGCACCAGCGACAACCAGAGTGATGCCCGCGAGTCCAGTACCCGCGGCACGCAGTGCTCGGTTCATGGCTACCTCTCCCCGAAGAGGGTCGCCGCCACAGCTTGGCGTTGTGGTGGTACTCAGAGGACGCTTCGGCCATGCTCGAGGTTGCCCGCTGGCCCCGGATCACCCATCCGGCGGACAGTCCGGTGACGCGGCCCTAGCTCTGGCAGCAGACCGGCTGCGGCCATTCCGGCTGGTGCCACCAGGGTTCGTCGCTGTTCACCCTGGTGTGCTCCCCCTCGGGACCGCTGGCGGCGTCGGCGTGCTGGAGCAGCCGCTGGTACTCGATGACCCCGCCGGCCCGGAGGACGTCACGGCGGCTCAGGTCCGCAGGTGTCATGTCGCCGATCATGGTGGATCAAGCGGCGCCAGGTACACCCCGTTTTCGGGCTAGTCCAAATCGTCGTGGCGCATGAGCTGGCGGCCGGCCTCGGTGATCGAACCCGACAGCGACGGGTACACCGAGAAGGTCAGCGCCAGGTGCTCGACGGTGAGCTGGTTCTGTACCGCCAGCGCGATCGGCATGACCAGTTCGCTGGCCGTCGGCGCCACCACGACACCGCCGATCACCACACCGGTCGCCGGGCGGCAGAACAGCTTCACGAAGCCGCGCCGCAGGCCCTGCATCTTGGCGCGCGCGTTGGTGGCCAGCGGCAGCATGATCGTGCGCGCCGGCACCTCGCCGGAGTCGATCGCCTGCTGGCTGATGCCCACGGTGGCGATCTCCGGGTGGGTGAACACGTTGGCCGCCACGGTTTTCAGCTTGATCGGCGCCACGCCCTCGCCGAGCGCGTGCCACATCGCGATCCGCCCCTGCATCGCGGCGACGGAGGCCAGCATCAGCACGCCGGTGCAGTCGCCGGCCGCGTACACGCCGGGCACGCTGGTGCGCGACACACGGTCCACCGAGATGAACCCGCCCGGCCCCGGCTCGATGCCGACCGTCTCCAGCCCGAGGTCCTCGGTGTTGGGCACCGATCCGACGGTCATCAGCGCGTGGCTCGCCTCGACCGTGCCGCCGCCCTGCAGGTGCACCACGACGCCCCCATCGGCGCCACTGCCGACCCGCTCCACCTTGGTGGCGCGCGAGTTGTTCACGACCGTGGTGCCGTGCTCGGTGAAGACCTCCTCGAGCACCGCGGCCGCGTCGGCGTCCTCGTGCGGCAGCACCCGGTCCCGGCTGGAGACCAGCGTCACCTTCACGCCCATCTCGGTGTACGCCGAGGCGAACTCCGCACCGGTGACACCCGAGCCGATCACCACCAGGTGCTCGGGCAGCTCGGCCAGGTCGTAGATCTGCCGCCAGGTGAGGATTCGCTCGCCGTCCGGCCGCGCGTCGGGCAGGATCCTCGGGGTCGCGCCGGTGGCGATCAGCACCACGTCGGCCGCCAGTTCCTCGGACTTGCCATCCGGCGCGGTGAAGGTGACCTCGTGCGCGGCCAGGCCCAGGTTGTCGTCGGAGAACCGGGCCGTGCCGGTGATCAGGTTCACGCCCTCGCGCTGCAGCCGGGAGCGCACGTCGGCGGACTGCGCGAGCGCCAGCCCTTTCACCCGACCGTGTACGACCGGCACGTCCACGCTGGCGTCGCCGGTGGGGTGAATGCCCAGTTCGTCGGCGTCCCGGAAGGCGGCGCGCGCGCCGGAGGAGGCGATGAAGGTCTTCGACGGCACGCAGTCGGACAGCACGCACGCGCCGCCGGCGCCGTCCCGTTCGATCACGGTCACCTCGGCTCCGTGCTGCGCGGCGACGAGTGCCGCCTCGTAGCCCGCCGGGCCGCCGCCCATGATCACGATCCGCGTCACTGTGCGTCCTCCTGCCGCGCCGTCACCGCTTCGCGGACAACCGTACGCTGGCGGTTTTCCCGCGCCGCGATCCGGTGATCCCCGTGGCGGCTCCCGTCGAACCGCGCGGGAAGTCGCTACGCTGTCCGACGTGCCGCTCTATGCCGCGTACGGGTCCAACATGGACCCGAACCAGATGATGGAGCGAGCCCCGTACTCCCCGATGGCGGGGACCGGCTGGCTCGTGGGCTGGCGCATGACCTTCGGCGGTGAGGACCTCGGCTGGGAGGGCGCGCTCGCCACGATCGTGGAGGACCCCGACTCGCAGGTGTTCGTGGTGCTCTACGACGTGAGCCCGCGCGACGAGTCGCGGCTGGACCGGTGGGACGGCGCGCTCGGCCTGTACAACCGCATCCGATTGCGGGTGCAGACGCTCGAAGGGTCCGTGCTGGCCTGGCTGTACGTACTGGACGCCTACGAGGGCGGGCTGCCGTCCGCGCGCTACATCGGCGTTGTGGCCGACGCCGCCGAGGCGGCCGGCGCGCCCGACGACTACGTGAACGACCTGCGCACCCGACCGTGCCGAGGATTGGCCAACTAGCTAGCCCGCCCACGCGATCGCCGGCAACCTCGCTCGCCAAACCCGAATGGTATTCAGCGGGCTTATTCACGCCTGCCAAGCGGGATCCAGCGGGCTCAAACCCACTTGACCTGGGCCCATAGGCGCGCAGCCGCCGAACGCGAATGGTATTCAGCGGGCTTATTCACACGTGCAGAGCGGG
The DNA here is from genome assembly GCF_004216555.1 of Herbihabitans rhizosphaerae. Lineage (GTDB taxonomy): Bacteria > Actinomycetota > Actinomycetes > Mycobacteriales > Pseudonocardiaceae > Herbihabitans > Herbihabitans rhizosphaerae. Next base: position 15,242 of record NZ_SGWQ01000006.1, read on the forward strand.
GATTCAGCAGGCTCGATCCCGCAGGGCGGTGCTTTGCTGGGCTACGATCCGGGCCACAACTGCATGCACGGCCCGAGGGGAAAGTCCGGTCCAAGTCCGGCGCTGACCCGCAACGGTAGGCCCGCGTTCCGCGCGGGCGAGCCCGATCACCCGACGGCCGTATGACACCAGCTCGCCCGTCGTGGTCTACGGGCGGAGCCCTCTGACTTTCGGCGGTGTGCGGGCCGGGGCGTGGGTTCCGTCCAGCGGGCCCGCCCCCGAAAGGTATCCGTGGCCGCCTTCTTACCCCGCCGCGTCGCTCCACTGGCCGGCGTGCTGCTCGGCGCGCTCGCGGTGTCCGTGTTGTGCGGCGTGGCACTCGGTCCGGTCAGCGTGCCGCTCGGTGACGTCCTGCGCTACCTGCGCGCCGCGATCACCTCCGGTGTGATCGACAACACCGAGGCCGGCACGTACCACATCGTGTGGGAGATCCGGCTCCCCCGCGTGCTGCTCGCCGCGGTGGTCGGCGCCGGGCTGTCCGTGGTCGGCGTGGTGGTGCAGACCATGGTGCGGAACGCGCTGGCCGACCCGTTCGTGCTCGGGCTGTCCTCCGGCGCGTCGGTCGGCGCGGCGAGCGTCGTGGTGTTCGGCGCGTTCGCCTCGCTCGGACTGTTCGCGATCTCCGCGGCCGCATCCCTCGGCGCGCTGGCCGCCATGGCGCTGGTGTACCTGGCCGCGCGCACCGCCGCCGGCCTCACGCCGCTGCGGCTGGTGCTCACCGGTTCCGCCATGGGCTACGCGTTCGCCGCGGTCACCACCGTGGTGATCTTTCTCGCACCGCACGGCGAGGCGGCTCGCGCGGTGTTGTTCTGGCTACTCGGCGGGCTCGGCGCGGCGACCTGGACCGCACTGCCGCTGGCCTCGATCGTGGTCCTCGCCGGGCTGGCCTACCTGCGGCTGATCGCGCGCTCGCTGAACGCGCTGTCCACCGGCGACGAGACGGCCCGGACGCTCGGCGTGGACCCGGACGTGCTGCGCCGGCGGCTGTTCGTGGTGTCCTCGGTGCTCACCGGCGCGCTGGTCGCGGTGAGCGGGGCGGTCGGATTCGTCGGGCTGGTCGTGCCGCACCTGGTGCGCATGGTCGTCGGCGCCGACCACCGGCGGGTGCTCACGGTCGCTCCCCTTGCCGGCGCGGTGTTCCTGATCTGGGCGGACTTGGCCGCGCGCACGATCGTGGCGCCCCAGGAGCTGCCACTCGGCGTGATCACCGCGGCCGTCGGCGTGCCGTGCTTCGTGTTCCTCATGCGCAGCCGCGCCTACGTGTTCGGGGGTCGCTGATGGACGTCGAACTGGACGGCGTCACGGTCGGCACGATCGTGTCCGACCTGTCGCTGCGGGCCGAGGCCGGCACCGTGGTCGGGTTGGTCGGGCCGAACGGCAGCGGCAAGACCACGACGCTGCGCTGTGTGTACCGGGCGCTGCGGCCCTCCGGCGGTGCGGTGCGCCTGGGTGGCGAGCCGCTCGCGTCGATGAGCACGCGGGACAGCGCGCGGGTGCTGGCCGCCGTCACGCAGGACAGCGAGCTGGACTTCGACTTCACGGTGCGCGAGGTGGTGGCGATGGCGCGGCTGCCGCACCAGAGCGCGTTCGACCGGGAATCCTTGCGGGACAAGGAGATCTGCGCGGAGGCGCTGCGTCGGGTGGACGCCGGGCACCTCGCCGAGCGGGGTGTGCTGAGCCTGTCCGGCGGCGAACGCCAGCGGGTGCTGATCGCCAGGGCGCTCGCCCAGCGGCCGCGCGTGCTGGTGCTCGACGAGCCGACCAACCACCTCGACATCGGGCACCAGCACGAGGTGCTGTCGCTGGTCGCGTCCACCGGGCTGACCGTGCTCACCGTGTTGCACGACCTGAATCTGGCCGCCGCGTACTGCGACCAGGTGCACGTGCTGTCCGACGGGCGGATCACGGCGAGCGGGCCACCGTCCGAGGTGTTCACGCCCGAGCTCGTCGGCGAGGTGTTCGGCGTGCGCGCGCACCTCGTGCCGCACCCGGTTTCCGGTGTGCCCCAACTGTTGTACGACCGTCGGCCCCGACAAGAGGAGATCCCGTGAGGAAAGCCGCCCTGGCGTTGACCGCTGTCCTGGTGACGAGCGCGTGCGGTGCGCAGATCGCGCCGGCGAGCACCACTCCGGCGTCCGGCTACCCGGTGACCGTGCGGAACTGCGGTGCCGACGTGAGGTTCGACCGCGCGCCGTCCAGGGTGGTGGCCAACGACATCGGCATCACCGAGATCATGTTCGCGCTGGGGCTCGCCGACCGGATGGCCGGCTACACGGTCGACCACGGCCAGGATCGCGGCATCGCCAGCTCGCCGTGGCGCGCCGACTTCGAGCGGGTGAAGCGGGTCGCCGAGGACGTGGCGCTGGAGCCGGTGCAGGGCGTGAACGCGGACATGGTGTTCGCCGGGTGGAACTACGGCTTCCGCGAGACGACCGGGTTCACCCCGGACCGGCTGCGCTCGCTGGGCATCGCGTCGTACCTGCTGACCGAGTCGTGCCGGAACGGGACCGGCAACCAGCGCGGGATCATGCCGCCGCTGGAGGCGCTGTACACCGATCTGCGCAACCTGGGCACGATCTTCGGCGTACGGGACCGGGCCGACCGTCTCGTGGAGCAGTATCAGCGGCAGGTCGCCGGGTTCGAGGCGACGCTCCCGGCGGGTGCGCGGCCGAAGGTGTTCCTCTACGACGACGGGATCGACCAGCCGCTCACGTCCGGCCGCACCGCGGGCCCGCAGGAGATCATCACGCGGGCCGGCGGGGTGAACGTGTTCGCCGATCTCAACGACAGTTGGACGCGGGTGAGCTGGGAGACCGTGGTGCGGCGCTCGCCGGACGTGATTCTGATCAACGACTACGGCGCGGGTGCGGACGAGTCGATCGAGGCGAAGAAGCGATTCCTGCTGTCGCACCCGGGGCTGGCGACCGTGCCGGCGGTGCGGAACCAGCGGTTCTTCGTGCTGCCGTACGCCGCACTCGTGGAGGGCCCGCGCAACCCGGCGGCGATCGTGGAGTTCGGCCGGTACCTGGCGAGCGTGCGCTGATGGCCTTTGGACCCCAATTCGGACACGCGGTGCAACCACCAGTATGGCGGCACGTCCTCCTCGCATGACCGCGACCGCGGTCGATGCGCGAGGAGAACTCGTTATGTGGCAACGAAAAGCACTGCTCGGACGGTTAACGGCAACCCTGGCGCTGCTCGCGTCGGCCGCCGTCATGATGGTCGGCGCCGGTTCGGCGTCGGCTACCCAAGGTTACTGCGGTCTCAGTTGGGGGTCGCTCGACAAGAGCGCTGCCTCCACCGAGACGGGTCAGCTCACCGACGTGCGCGGCGGCCGGCACGAGTGCTGGGACCGGCTCGTGCTGGACGTCCGTACGCCGGGCGCGGACGGATACTCGGTGCGGTACGTCCCGCAGGTGACCGAGGACGGGTCGGGCTTCCCGGTTCCGCTGCGCGGCGGCGCGTTTCTCGAGGTCGTGGCGATCGCCCCGGCCTACGACGACGCCGGCAACCCGACGTACAACCCGGCCAACCGGCGGGAACTGGTGAACGTGGCCGGCTGGCCGACGTTCCGCCAGGTCGCGTGGGCCGGCAGCTTCGAGGGACAGACGACGATCGGCCTCGGCGTGCGCGCCCGCCTGCCGTTCCGGGTGTTCGTGCTGGACGGCCCGGCCGGCGGCTCGCGCATCGTCATCGACGTCGCGCACCGCTGGTCGTAAAACCGTTGCGGGGCGGTCGATTCCGGCCGCCCCGCTACCTCGTGAGCAGCAGCGCGTCGCCGACCGCCCGCTGGCCCGTGGCGTCCGAGGGCATCGTGATCATCGTGCCGTTCAGCACCATCGTGGTGGAGCCGCCGCCGTCGAGGTTGACCGCGTCCACCGCGCCGAGCGACCTGATCAGCTCCGCGGACTCGGCCACGCCGAGCCCGTCGCTGTAGCCCGGCTGGCGGCCCGCCGAGGTCAGCAGCAGGATCCGGCCGCGCCGGTCCACCCCGAGCACCATCCTCGGGTTGCGCTTGATCGCCCAGGCGTACGGGAACGACGGCTCGCCGGGCCGGTCGATGCCGTCGGCGCGGAAGTCGATCTCCACCCGCCCGTCGCGCACCAGCCGAGGACCGCCGTTGACGATGTCGTCGCCCGGCCCGAGCCGCACCTCGCGGCCCTGCTCGTCGGTGATCACGTGGCGCACGGCCAGCGTCGCGCCCGGCTTCCCGTGTGCCCGCAGCCAGGTCTCCCCGGAGCCGATGCCGGCCAGCACGCCGCCGCCCGCGGGCACCGGCCCGCCGCGCGGCCGCAGTTCGAGCACCAGACCCGCACTGTCCAGGACCGCCTCCACACCCGGTCCGGCCGGTGTCGGCACGCCCAGCTCTGGCGTGAAGGCCACGATCTCGTCCGGGTCGGTGCAGGTCACGTCGTGCAGCGGCCGTTCGGTCGGCTGGTCGCCGCCGACGCCGCCGCAGTTGCGGATCTTGCCCGGCACCCGGTTGATGCCGTCGACCAGCTCGACGGTCTGTCCCGAGTGGACGGTCGAGCGGGTGCTCATCCGTCCGAACTCCGGCCGCAAACCGTTGCCGCGCAACGTGATCGCCACCCGCCCGTTGGTCGCCGCACTCTGTGGACGGCCGTCGTAGGCGGCGATCCCGGCCGAGGCGCCCGGCACGCCGTCGACCGCCTCCATCACGAAGAAGCCCGCGTTCACGCCGAGCAGCGCGCCGGCCGCCATGTCGGTCGTCAACTCCCGGCCGGCGACCGCCGTGCCGTAGCTGCCGCGCAGCTCGCCCCGGTAGCGGTGTGGGTCGATCACGGCCACCTTCACCTGGGCCGTCCCGGTACCGGGCACGCCGTCGCCGCCGGTCCACTCGCTGACCGCGTCGAAACCGGCCGCCTTGATCGCGTCGCGCTGCCGGTCGGCCTGGTTCTGGCCGCCGAACTCGCCGACCCGCACCCGGCTGCCGAGCGCTCCGGACACGTCGGCGCCGTCCGGCCAGCGCACCTGTTCAACCCGGGCGGCCAGGCCGGCGGCGGTGAGCCGGTCGGCGGTGGCCCGCGCGTCGGCGTCCGTGCCGAGGTGCGCGCCGTCGACCAGGACGGTCACCGTCCAGTGGTCCGCGCCCGGACGACCGGTGATCACGCGGTGGTATAGCTCGACGCCGTCCGCGACGTGCTGGTGCCGCCAGTGCGTGAACGGGTCGCGCGCCTGGGACGCGGAGTGGGCGACGCTGCCGGGCACCACGAGGGTGCCGACCACGGCGGCGAGCAGAAGCGTTCGGGTGCGGTTCATGCCGGGCATTCGACCACCGCAGCACGTCGCACGTCCGATCGGCGGGTGTCCGCCCGGCGAACTCTCATCCCCGCGAGGCTCGACCGCCTCCCCGGCATTTCCCAGTAATGGGTGCCTTCCAGCGCAGTGCCGTGCCGTCGTCACCGGGGCTGGGTCGCGTCCCGTTCCCCTAAGGTGCGGCTGCTTGGCACTCGCGAGTCCCGCGCCCTGCACCCGCGAGTCCCGCGCTGTGCACCCGCGAGTCCCGCGCTGTGCACCGGTGAGTTCCGCGCTCTGCATCACCGGTCCGCCTACGCCGCGACGTGGTGGAACCGGAGGGCGTCGCGCAGCTCGTTGATCATCCGGGTCGGATCGCGAAGATCGTCAGCCGCCGCACGCACCACCGTCCAGCCCCGCCGGCGCAGGTCAGTCGCCCGCGCGGCATCGGCCACCTCGCGCCCGAGGTGCGCCTCATAGCCGTCGTATTCCAGCGCCAGCCGAGCCTCCGTCCAGGCGAAGTCGAGGCGGTACAGCACCCGGCCGTGCCGATCGTGGACTTCGTGCTGCGGCTCCGGCAACGGCAGGCCCGCGTCGAACAGGATCAACAGCAGCCAGCTCTCCGCCGGCGACTCCGGCAGCCCGGTCGCGAGATCCAGCAACGTGGCACCTCGGCGCCGGCCACGCGGGTCGTCCCGATCGGCGATCCGCGCGTCGATCTCGGCCCACAGCTCCGCCTTGCGCTCACGCGGAGCCAGCGCCAAGGCCTGATCGGCGCACGCCAACGCCGTGCCGGGCTGTGACCGGCAGAGCAGGTCCGCGATGACCTTGTCGAGCGCCAGCACCCGAAGCCCGTCGACCTCGACCACGTCCGACGGCTCGAACCGCCCGTGGTGCACCACGAGACCGATATGCCGCCGGTGGAGTTTGCGGCCGTATCCGACCAGGACGTGCACGGCGCCGGGATCGGCCGCGGTGCATCCATGCAGGTAGGCGGCGGTATGACTGGTCAGCACCGCGTCCGGGCCGACCATTGTCAGCGCCGCGCACGCGCGTGCCCTGAACTCGCCGGCCTGTCGCCGTTGGATCAGCACTCCACGGCAGTAGCGCACCAGCTCACCGCGGTTGATCAGTCGGCCGACCGCGGAGCGGCCGATGCGCGACGCGAGATCTGCCTGGACGTACACGCCGTAGCGGCTTGGGGGTAGATCGGTCATGCCCCACGGTGACCCGCCGCACGGGCGCATCGGGTCGGCCGGCGGCAATCTGTGGATAACCCGGGCCTGTGGACAACTGCCTGAGCGCGGGACTCACCGGTGCGGGGCGCGGGACTCGCGAGTTACCCGGCGGCCATCCCGGCAAGCGCGGCGTGAACCATCACCCGGACGCCGGCGAGCAGGGCGCGCTCGTCGAGCTGGAAGGTCGGTTGGTGCAGGTCGTAGGTCGGGCCGACGCCGTCCCACACGCCGAGACGGGCGAAGGAGCCCGGCACGTGCTCGAGGTACCAGCCGAAGTCCTCGCCACCGGAGGACTGCTTCGTGCCGGCCAGCGCGTCCTCGCCGAGAGCCGCCTCCACGCCGGCCCGCAGCAGCGCGGTCGCCTCGCGGTCGTTCACCACCGGCGGCACGCCTCGGCTGTGCTTCAGCTCGAACCCGACACCGGTGGGCACCAGCAGCGAGCTGACCAGGTCCTCGACCAGCGGCCTCAGATCGGCCCACACCTCGTGGTCCCCGGTGCGCAGGGTGCCGCGCAGCACGCCGTCCTGCGGCACCGCGTTGGGCGCCTCGCCCGCGTGCACCGCACCCCACACCAGCACGGTCCCGGACCGCGGATCGATCCGCCGGGACAGCAGCGCCGGCAGCCCGGTGATCACCGTGCCGAGCGCGTGCACGAGGTCGGCGGTCAGGTGCGGCCGGGACGTGTGCCCACCCGGCGAGGTGAGCCGCAGCTCCAACAGATCGGTCGCGGAGGTGATCGCGCCGACGCGGGTTCCCACCCTGCCGACCTCGATGCGCGGGTCGCAGTGCAGGCCGAAGATCGACTTCACGTCGTCGAGCCCGCCGGAGGCGATCACGTCCAGCGCGCCGCCGGGCATGACCTCCTCGGCCGGCTGGAAGATCAGCCGCACGCCGCCGGGCAGCTCGGGCGCGGACGCCAGGGCCAGCCCGGTGGCGATCAGGATCGCCGTGTGCGCGTCGTGACCGCACGCGTGGCACGAGCCGGAAACCGTTGAGGCGTAAGGCAGTCCGGACATCTCGGTGAGCGGCAGCGCGTCCATGTCGGCGCGCAGGGCAACGCGCCCGCCGTCGCCGGGGCCGATGTCGCACAGCACGCCGGTGCCGGTCTCCAGGACGATCGGATTCAGACCGACCGAGCGCAGCACGTTCGCCACCATCTCGCTGGTGCCGAACTCGCGCCGGGACAGCTCCGGGTTCGCGTGGATGTGGCGGTACCAGGCCATCACGTCGCCGGCGTGCTCGGCCAGCCACTGGTCGAGCCAGGACGGACCTCTTCCGGCGCCGACATCGGTCACAGAGGGCATCCTCACCCCACTGCTGGTGATCAGCACATCGGAGCCGTTCCCATCGGAACGACGACTCCGGTCCCCCGGCAACTCGGGCCGGGAGTCAAGCACAGTCACGGACCCTCCACACGGTGGAATCCCCAGGCGGGCCTAATACTGCAACATGGACGGGTTGCGCAACTATCGAGTTCCGACTTCACCCGTTCGCCGGTACGCGTCGTGCGGCGAACGGTAGTCGATCTTCACTGCCGCCGTCCCGTGCTCACATAGTGGGACGACAGGCGGTCGGGACTACGAGCCCTGGACCTTCGCCCGGTGCTTCGTGCGCGCCCGGCGGCCGACCACGACGAGCACCAGCAGCACTCCGCAGGTGATGCCCATGGTCAGCTTGCGGCGCGATTCCGTGCGCTGTGCCTCGGTCTGCGCCGGGTCGAGCTGCGGACCGGCCGGCGCGGTGGTGGACGGTGCCGGCACGGGCCGGGTGCCACTGGGCGGGGGCTGCTCCACCCCGGCCGCCTGCACGGCGACGGGTGCCGGAGCAGGCGTCGCGACGGCCTGCGGTGCGGTGAGAACCGCGAGCAGCGCGACAGCCGCCGCGAGGAGCAGCCGGAATGACACCTGACCTCCACGAGTCAACAGACGAGCGCACCACAGAGTAGTGGACGAACTACACGATTCGGTGACGACGAGCCATCAGTGCCAATACGTCGCCGGCGGCCCGGCCAGTTCGGGCTGCGGGCCCGGCACCGGCGGCCGCGCCTGCGCGGACACCGCCGCCTTGATCTTCGCGATCCCGTACAGCAGGTAGCCCGCGGCGATCACCCCACCGAGGAACCCGAGCACCACCAGCGCGAAGTCCTCGTCGTCCGGATCGAGGAAACTGCCGTACAGGCCGAAGTCGCCGATCAGGAAGTACACGAGGTACGCCGACGGGAACACGATCCAGGTCAGCGGGTGCCACCAGCGCGCGTTCGCCTGGTCGCGCCCGACCGCGATCCAGTCGATCAGCACCACCAACGGTGTGATCAGGTGCTCGAACAGCGACCACGTCTCGTCCAGATCGCCTTCCATGATCGTCAGGAAGGTGATCGCGACCAGCAGCAGCGTCACCGTCAGCGCGCCGCGCAGCCAGGGCGACCGGGGCTCGTGCGCACGCCCGCCGGTGAACGCCGGATAGAGCAGCAGCCCGAGGTAGCACACGCCGACGAGCAGACTGGCGAGTTGACTCAGGCCGGCCCACGGGTCGCCCATGGTCGCCACCGCCGCGAAGAACCCGGTCAGCGCGCACGCGACGATCACCAGCCGCCACACGGTCACGCCGATCAGCACCCCGGCCGGCACCTTCGCAGGCGCGTGCATCGGTTGGTACATCGGCGGTTGCGGCGGATACGGCTGCTGGTACATGCCGAGATCAAATCACGATCGGCGATCGAACTCGTCGAGTATCCGCTCCGCCGCCAGCGTCGGGGTGAGCCGCCCGTCCCGCACCTGACTGTCCACATCGGACGCGAGCGCGCGCACGCCGGGGTGTTCGGCAAGCCGGGACAGCAGCGTCTCGCGCACCATCGTCCAGGTCCAGTCGACCTGCTGGGCGCGCCGCTTCTCCTCCAGCTCGCCGTTGGCCGACAGCGTCTCGTGGTGTTCGGTGATCTTGTCCCACACCGCGTCGAGCCCGATGTCGTTCAACCCGCTGCAGGTCAGCACCGGCACCTTCCACGTGGCGTCCGGCGCGCGCAGCAGCCGCAGCGCGCCGGCCAGCTCACGGGCGGCCTTGCGCGCGTCGGGCTCGTGCTCACCGTCGGCCTTGTTCACCGCGATCACGTCGGCCAGCTCCAGGACGCCCTTCTTGATGCCCTGCAACTGGTCGCCGGTGCGGGCCAGGGTGAGGAACAGGAAGCAGTCGACCATGTTGGCGACCGTCACCTCGGACTGGCCGACGCCGACGGTCTCCACCAGCACCACGTCGTAGCCGGCCGCCTCCATCAGCACGATCGTCTCCCGGGTGGCCCGCGCGACGCCGCCGAGCGTGCCGGACGTGGGCGACGGGCGGATGAACGCGTGCGGATCGACTGCCAGCCGCGCCATGCGGGTCTTGTCGCCGAGGATCGAGCCGCCGGTGCGGGTGGAGGACGGGTCGACGGCGAGCACGGCGACCTTGTGCCCGGCCGCCGTCAGGTTGCTGCCGAGCGCGTCGATGAAGGTCGACTTGCCCACACCCGGCACGCCGGTGATCCCGACCCGGTGCGCGCCTCCGGCCTGCGGCAGCAGCTCGACGAGCAGTTCCTGTGCCAGCGCGCGGTGGTCGGCGCGAGTGGACTCGACCAGGGTGATCGCCTTGGCGAGGATCCCTCGCTGCCCGGCGAGCACCCCCTTGGCGTACTCGGCGACGGCTATCCCGCCTCCCCGAAATTTTTCCGTCGTCACGTTGACATCCAAAGTTTCGCTGCGCGGGTCACCGTGGTCGGCTTGCGTCCCGTTCCCCTTAGGCGCGGTCCCAGCGTCGACACCTACTCACCGGGGCTAGGAGTGTGACCTTGTTGTTCGGCGAGTTTGGCGAGCAGACCGGCAGCCGCGTCGGCGATCACCGTTCCGGGTGGGAAGATCGCCGCGGCGCCGGCTTCGCGCAGCGCGTCGAAGTCCTGCGGCGGGATCACACCACCCACCACGATCATGATGTCCTCGCGGCCCAGCTCGGCCAGCTCCTCGCGGAGCGCGGGCACCAGCGTGAGGTGCCCGGCGGCCAGCGAGTTCACGCCGACGATGTGCACGTCCGCCTCGACCGCCTGGCGCGCGACCTCGCCCGGGGTCTGGAACAGCGGGCCGACGTCCACGTCGAAGCCGAGGTCGGCGAACGCGGTGGCGATCACCTTCTGGCCGCGGTCGTGCCCGTCCTGGCCCATCTTGGCGACCAGGATGCGCGGCCGGCGGCCCTCCGCCTCTGCGAACGCCTCCACGGTGCGCCGCGCATCGTCCACATTGGACTGCGAGCCGTCCTTGCCGACCTCGTCGCGGTACACGCCGGAGATCGTACGGATCTGCGCGGAGTGCCGGCCCCACACCTTGCCGAGCGCCTCGGAGATCTCGCCGACGGTGGCCTTCGCCCGCGCCGCCCGGACCGCGAGCGCCAACAGGTTGTCGTCCGTGTTCGCCGCACGCGTCAGATCGTCCAAAGTGGACTGAACGGCCGACTCGTCACGTTCTTCGCGCAGCCGCCGCAGTTTCTCCAGTTGCTGCGTGCGCACGCCGGCGTTGTCGACCTTGAGCACGTCGATATCCTCGTCGGCGTCCACGGTGTACTTGTTGACGCCGATCACCGGCTGGCGCCCGGAGTCGATGCGCGCCTGGGTGCGCGCGGCCGCCTCCTCGATGCGCATCTTCGGGATGCCGGCATCGATCGCCTTGGCCATGCCGCCGGCCTCGGACACCTCGGAGATGTGCGCCCAGGCCTTGCGCGCCAGCTCGTAGGTCAGCCGCTCCACGAACGCGCTGCCGCCCCACGGGTCGATCACCCGCGTGGTGCCGCTTTCCTGCTGTAGCACCAGTTGGGTGTTGCGGGCGATGCGCGCGGAGAAGTCGGTCGGCAGGGCCAGCGCCTCGTCCAACGCGTTGGTGTGCAACGACTGCGTGTGCCCCTGGGTGGCGGCCATCGCCTCGACGCAGGTGCGGATCACGTTGTTGTAGACGTCCTGGGCGGTCAGCGACCAGCCGGAGGTCTGGCAGTGCGTGCGCAGGCTCAGCGACTTCGGCGACGTGGGATCGAACTGCTTGACCAGCTTGGCCCACAGCAGCCGGGCCGCGCGCAGTTTGGCGACCTCCATGAAGAAGTTCATGCCGATCGCCCAGAAGAACGACAGGCGCGGGGCGAACGCGTCCACGTCGAGCCCGGCGTCGATGCCCGCTTGGATGTACTCCACGCCGTCGGCGAGCGTGTAGGCCAGCTCCAGATCGGCCGTCGCGCCGGCTTCCTGCATGTGGTAGCCGGAGATCGAGATGGAGTTGAACTTCGGCATTTCCGTGCTGGTGAAGGAAAAGATGTCGGAGATGATCCGCATGGACGGCTGCGGCGGGTAGATGTAGGTGTTGCGGACCATGAACTCTTTGAGGATGTCGTTCTGAATGGTCCCGGAGAGCTTGCCGTGCGGCACGCCCTGTTCCTCGGCCGCCACGATGTAGAGCGCCATGACCGGCAGCACGGCGCCGTTCATGGTCATCGAGACCGACATCTTGTCCAGCGGGATGCCGTCGAACAGCTGGCGCATGTCGTAGATCGAGTCGATCGCCACACCCGCCATGCCGACGTCACCGGCGACGCGCGGGTGGTCGGAGTCGTAGCCGCGGTGGGTGGCCAGGTCGAAGGCGACCGAGAGGCCCTTCTGCCCGGCGGCGAGGTTGCGCCGGTAGAACGCGTTGGACTCCTCGGCGGTGGAGAAGCCGGCGTACTGGCGGATCGTCCACGGCTGGCCGACGTACATGGTCGGGTACGGGCCGCGCAGGTACGGCGCGATGCCGGGGTACGTGTCCAGGAAGTCCACTGTGGACAGATCGTCGTCGGTGTACACCGGCTTGATGCCGATGCCCTCCGGTGTCTCCCAGGCCAGCGCGTCGACGTCCTTGCCGGTGCTCTCGGCGACGGCCGCGCGCCACTCCTCGTAGCTCGTGCCGCGTGGCTCGCCGAGCTCGACGGTGGAGAAATCGGGAATGCTGGCACCCATCCTGGGATGGTACGACCGCCGCGCGCACACCCCCAGTCGACTGTTACCAATGCCTCACGTGCCGCGAGTCCCGCGCTCAGACACCCCGAGTCCCGCGCCCTGCATCGTGCACAGCGCGGGACTCACCGGTGCACAGCGCGGGACTCGCGAAACAAGTAGGACTCGATCGGTCCTACTTGTGCGGCACACTCGAGGAATGTCGGAAACCACGCCGGCGAGGTTGCTCCGCCTGCTGTCCCTGCTGCAGATGCACCGGGACTGGACCGGCACGGAGTTGGCCGGCCGCCTCGGCGTCACCACCAGGACCGTGCGCCGCGACGTCGACCGGCTGCGTGAACTGGGCTATCCGGTCAACGCCACCATGGGCGCGGTCGGCGGCTACCGGCTCGGCGCCGGCGCGGCCATGCCTCCGCTGCTGCTGGACGACGACGAGGCGGTCGCGGTCGCCGTCGGCCTGCGCACCGCGGCCGGCGGCAGTGTCACCGGCGTCGAGGAGCCGTCCCTGCGCGCGCTGACCAAGCTGGAACAGGTCCTGCCGTCCCGGCTGCGGCACCGCGTTGACGCCATGGGGCGCGCGATGGTGTCGATGCGCCCGACCGGTGCGCCGACCGTGGACGCGGAGACGCTCACCACGATCTCGGCGGCGATCCGCGCGACCGAGACGCTGCGGTTCGACTACGTGCGCCACGACGGCGGCGAGTCCCGCCGGAACGTCGAGCCGCACAAGGTCGTCTCCTGGGGCCGCAAGTGGTACCTGATCGGCTGGGACACCGCACGGACGGACTGGCGCACCTTCCGCGTGGACCGCATATCGCCGCGCACCCCGAACGGGCCGAGGTTCGCCCACCGGGAGCCGCCGGACGGCGACGTGGTGGCCTATCTGAAGCGCACGATGGGCTTCGAGATGTGGCCCTACCGTTGCCGCGTCCGCCTCCCCGTCCCGGCGTCGGAGATCGAGGGCACCGTCGACGGCGTCGTCACGCCGATCGGCGAGCGGTCCTGTCGCGTGGAGATGCCCACCGAGTCGTTCGACATCGTGATCATGGTGCTCGGCATGCTGGACATGGACTTCACCGCCGAGTCGCCGCCGGAGTTCGTGGCGCACGTGCGGAAAATGTCGCGACGGCTCGGTGCCGCGACGAGTTGAATGGTCAAGGTGGATCTCGCCGACGCCATGGAGCGCAACCTCGCCGCGCACTGCCACCTGCACCGCGCGACGCCCGGCATGACCGTGGTGGAGACCAGCGACCTGCTGACTACGTCGGCCACGTCGACGGCGTGCCGGTCGCGTCCGGCGAGGCGTTCTTCGGCGGCGGTTCGGATGCACATTCCCGGCCAGGGTGAGCGCGCCGTGAGAGAACGATGAGAAGACTCTCATCCACGCTCGGTCAGGACAGGAATTCCACCGTGGAACGCAGCACGGCGAGCGCGTCGCAGCCGGTGTAGACGAACCCGTCCACGCCGGCTTGCTCCCACGCCTCATCGGGCTTGCCGGCCAGCAGCACCTTCTTCGCGCCGGCCTGCTTGAGCGCGGCGGCCACCGGCCCGGCGTAGTCCTCGTAGGACCGGTTCGACCCGCACAGACACGCCACCGTCGCCCCGCTGTCCACGAAGGACTTCGCGATGTCGTCGGGCGTCTCGGTGGGCCCGGCGTCCGGCGTCTCGATCCCGGCCGCGCCGAACAGGTTCGCCGCGAACGTCGCCCGCGCGGTGTAGAACGACGGTTTGCCAAGCGTGGCAAGGAAAACCGTCGGACGGCTGCCGGTCGACTCCAGGTGCCGGTCGGACCAGTCGCGCAGTTTCTCGAAGTCCTCGGCGTAGCGCCGCTTGGGCAGCCCGCCGCTCGGTGCGGCCGGTGCCGGCTCCCGTCGCGGCAGCTTCTCGGCGACGTTCGGGAACTCGCTCACACCGGTGATCGCGTCCGTCCTGGTGGCGATGTTGCTCGCCCGTTCGGCGGCCGTCGCGGCCAGCCGCTCCGCGACCAGCCCACTGTCCACTGTGGACACGATCCCGCCGGCCGCCTCGATCTCGGTGAACCAGGCCCAGGCCGCGCGGGCCAGATCGTCGGAAAGCTTTTCCACGTACCAGGATCCGCCTGCCGGGTCGATCACACCGGCCACCTTGGACTCTTCGAGCAGCACCGACTGGGTGTTGCGCGCGATCCGCCGGGCGAACGAGTCCGGCAGCCCGAGTGCGGCGTCGAAGGGTTGCACCGTAACGGAATCCGCGCCGCCGACGCCCGCGCCGAAGCAGGCCAGCGTGGTGCGCAGCATGTTCACCCACGGGTCGCGGCGGGTCATCATCGCCGAGGAGGTGACCGCGTGTTGTAGTTGCGGCTGCGGCGCTGCACCGGACACCTCCAGCACCCTGGCCCACAGCCGGCGCGCGGCGCGCAGCTTCGCGATCGTGAGGAACTGGTCGGCCGTCGCGGCGTAGCGGAACTCGAGCTGACCGGCCGCCTGATCGACCGACAGCCCGGCGCCGGTGAGCGCGCGCAGGTAGGCCACCGCGGTGGCCAGCGAGCAGCCGAGTTCCTGCGCGTCCGAGCCGCCCGCGTCGTGGTACGGCAGCGCGTCCACCATGATCGTGCGCAGTGACGGATAGCTCGGCGCCACCCGCGCGGCCAGCGCCGCCGCACCGTCCACATCGGACGGTTGACCGGTGGCTGCGTGCCTGCCGATCGGGTCGGCGCCGAGGTTGCCGCGCACGGCACTGGCCGGCACGCCCTTGTCGGAGTGCACAGCCAGCAGCTCGTCGGCCGCGGCGGCGAAGTCGGCACCCGCGTCCAGCGTCACCGGCGCGAGGTCGGTGTACACCTCGTGCAGCACGTCGGCCAGCGAGCCGAGCGGCAGGCCGGCGTCGCCGAGCACGAGCCACAGCGAGGTGACGCCGTTCTCCAGGTCGGCGAGCACGGCGCGCTTGGCCGCGACCGGATCGGGGTCGGCGTGCCGGGCGCGCACGTCCCAGCCGGTGGCCAGGTGCCCCTCGGGACGGCTGCCTCTGGTGAACGGCGGCAGGCCGGGCATGCCGGCGGGCGGCGACACGTCGTCGGAGGTGTAGAGCGGGCGCAGCGTGATGCCGTCGTAGGTGGTGCTGGCGAGCAGTTCCTCCGCGTCACCGGTGAAGTTCTCGCCCACCGCGCCGAGCTTGCGCAGCACGCCGGCCACCAGGCGCTGCCACTCGGCGCGCTCGGGCGCGGCGAACTCGGCGGCGAGGCTCAGCTCTTCCGGCGGAGTCGTCATGCGTCGCAATGCTACGGAAACGCCGCGTCAACGCCAGGTCACGGCCGTGTGAGGCTGCCTACTTCTGGAAAACCCACGCACGAGCGCGGAACTCACCGGTGCAGAGCGCGGGACTCGCGGGTGCAGGGCGCGGGACTCGCGCCCACGACGTGGCCGTCCAGCTCAACCGGAGTCCCGGGGACGGCGGCCTTGTCCGAGATATCGTGACACCGTGCCCGAAGCGTCTCCACCCGTCCCCGAGCGATTGATCGCCGGCCGGTACCGGCTGCGCACGCTGGTCGGGCAGGGCTCGATGGGCACCGTGTGGGAGGCCTACGACGAGTATCTTCACCGCCCGGTCGCGGTGAAGGAGGTGCGCTTGCCGCCCGGCGTGCCGCAGGCGGAGGCCGACGAACTGCGCGAGCGGACGCTGCGCGAGGCGCGCGCCATCGCCGTGCTGGCCCACCCCAACGTGATCACGCTGCACGACGTGGCCCGCGAGGACGGCGAGCCGTTCGTGGTCATGGAGTACATGCGCGCCCGCAGCCTGGCCGACCTGATCAAGTCGCACGGTCCGCTGGCCACCGCGCAGGCCGCGGCGATCGCCGACGCGGTGGCCGCCGCGCTGCAGGCCGCGCACCAGGCGGGCATCACGCACCGGGATGTCAAGCCAGGCAACGTGCTGGTCGGCGAGGACGGCCGGGTGAAGCTGACCGACTTCGGCATCGCGCGCAACGTCAGCGAGCGCACCATGACCCGCACCGGGATCATGCTCGGTTCGCCGGCGTTCATCGCGCCCGAGGTGGCCACCGGCGACGACGTGACACCGGCCGCCGACCTGTGGGGCCTCGGCGCGACGCTGTTCGCCGCCGTGGAGGGCCGCGCGCCCTACGACCCGGACGGCGAGGCGCTGGCGACGATCTCCGCCGTCGTGCACGGCGACATCCCGCAGCCGGAGAGCACCGGTCCGCTGCGCGAGGTGATCACCGCGCTGATGGTGAAGGACCCGAACCGGCGCATCGACCTCGCCGAGATGCGCAGGCGGATCTTCCCGCTGCTCCCCGAGCCGGACCGGCCGCTGTTCACGACGGAGGAGTTCCACGCGCCGCTGCCGGACGAGCCGGAGCACGACGAGACCGACCTGATCGACCCCGTCTCCGACGCCGAGGCGCCCGCCGCGCCGCCGACCCCGCCGCTGGCCCCGGACCCGGGTCCGCTGCCGTTCCGCACCGCCCCGCACCGCACGACGGGCCGCCGGCGCCGCACCGCGCTCGCCCGCACGTTCGTGGTGCTCACCGCGATCGTGCTGTTCGTGATCGCCACGGCCGCCGGGTTCGCCGCGACGAGAACGCTCGGCGGCAAGGAGCTGCTGCCTCCGGCCGCGGAGACCGGCACGAACCTGCTGCCGGGGAACACCGCGCCGATCCGCGAGGCCGAGCTGCAACTGCAGCCGGCGGACGCCAGCACGCTCAAGGGCAGCCGCGGCGGCGGGTTCATGGTCACCGCGCCGAAGGACTGGGCGAAGTTCGTCGAGCAGCGCGAGAACAAGTCGCTGCTGTCCAGCGTGCGCGTGCACTTCGTGTCACCGGACGGGAAGAACGTGCTGGCGGTCGAACGGTTCCCGATGTTCTTCCCCGGCCGCACCGTGCGCCAGTACATCGACGCGCTGCGCGCCGGCGCGGGTGGGCAGGACTTCCGCACGATCGAGCCGCGCGAGTTGCCGCCGCGCTCGGCCACCGGCGAGGAGCGGCCCACACAGTTGGACTACCGCACCGCGGAGCGCGGGGCGTCGTCGAAGGACGATCAGCAGGCGTTCGCCAGGCGGACCACGTTCAGCCAGATCATCCCGCTGGACGCGGACCTCTGGGTGATCAGCCTGACCGTGCCGATCGAGGCGGAGAACAGCGGCCGCGACCTGTTCACCAAGATCGCGCCGATGTTCATGATCACTGGGTGAGGCCGCGTTCCCGGAACAGGCGAGCCGAGGCGTCGACGTGCGCCATCCGCCTGATCGCGGCGAACGCCGCCTCGCCGAGAATGGTGCCGATGACCACGCCTTCGAGGATGGCCTCCAGGCCGCCGAGCTTGCTCACGTAGTCGAGATCCTCACGCGCGATCCGTTGTGCCGCATCGAAATACACGTCGAAGTGCTTGCTCAGCTCGCTGTGGCCGAGCTGGTCGAGCCCGACGAGTACGCCGGCCAGTTCGTCGCGGTGCGGGTTGCCCTGATCCACGTGCCAGCCGTGCCGCTGGACCATCTCGTCCACGGTCGCCCGCGCCTCGGCGAACGACTCACCCTCGCCTGAGGTCGTCCGGCCGATGCTCTTGGCGACCACGCCGAGCATCTCGTGCAAGGGCTCGTCGGCGGCGGTGTCGATCGCGTCGAGCACGTCGCGCACCTTGGCGACGGGGAGTCCGCCGACGTCGATCAGCGCCCTGATCAACCGCAGTCTGCGCAGGTGACCGTCGTCGTAGCTGGCCTGGTTCGGGCCGGTCCGCTCGCCGGCGGGCAGCAGGCCCTCGCGCAGGTAGTACTTGATCGTCGGCACCGGCACGTCCGACCGGCGGCTCAGCTCCGCGATGCGCATTCGTTCTCTTTCCGTTCGACAAGGACCTTGCTGAAACCGTCCTCAGTGTGGATAGTGTAACTATCGATAGTAGATAGCACCACTATCCACACCTGGGAGTCCCCCGATGACCACCGTTTCCGTACGGCCCGCCCTGAGACGAGCGATGGACTGGCACCGGCCGCTGATGTACTTCGCCGTACTGATGGCCGTAACCGGAGTCTTCTCGCTCGGCGGCATGCTGTTCGACGACCGCATCCTCACCGGAGTGCCGGTGTGGCTCAAGCCGTTCAAGTTCTCCGTCTCGCTCGGCATCTACGCCGTGACCTGGGCGTGGATGATGTCGCTTCAGCAACGCCCGCGCCGCTGGATGTGGTGGGCCGGCACGGCGATCGCCGTCCTACTCGCCGCCGGCGAGATGATCACGATCGTCACGCAGGCGGCGCGCGGCGAGCTGAGCCACTTCAACAACACCTCGGCCTTCGAGTCGAACCTGTTCACGATCATGGGCGCCTCGATCGCGATCGTGTGGGTGCTCAACGTCGTCCAGGGTGTCGTGCTGCTGCGCGAACGCCTCGCCGCGCGGCCGTTGGCCTGGGCGATCCGACTCGGCGTGATCCTGTCGCTGGCCGGCATGGCGGTGGCGTTCTTCATGGCCGCCGGACCGACGCCCGAGCAGCAGCAACTCCTCGAGCAGGGCGTTGAGCCGGGCGCGATCGGCGGGCACGGCGTCGGTGTCGTGGACGGCGGGCCGGGCCTGCCGATCACCGGCTGGAGCACCACCGGCGGTGACCTGCGGGTGCCGCACTTCATCGGCATCCACGCCATGCAGGCGCTGCCGCTGCTGGCCGGTCTGCTCGGCCTGGCCGCCAGCCGGTGGACGCGGCTGCGTTCGGAGATCGTGCGCACCAGGTTGGTCGTGGCCGGCGCGATCGGCTACGGCGGGTTGCTGGCGATCACCACCTGGCAGGCGTTTCGCGGGCAGTCGCTGGTGGCGCCGGACGGGCCGACGCTGATCGCGTTCGGGGTGGTCGTGGTGATCGCCACGCTCACCGCCCTGAGCGCGCTGTCGTCCGCGGACCGCGAGGAGGTGACCCGATGAGCGCGGTGTTCGACTGGTCGTTCTTCGTGACGATTCCCTTCTGGGGCTTGATGATCCTCGCTCCGACGTGGTCGTGGACGCGGCGCAT
Source organism: Herbihabitans rhizosphaerae (assembly GCF_004216555.1). Lineage (GTDB taxonomy): Bacteria > Actinomycetota > Actinomycetes > Mycobacteriales > Pseudonocardiaceae > Herbihabitans > Herbihabitans rhizosphaerae. The sequence goes on from NZ_SGWQ01000006.1 coordinate 34,751, forward strand.
CGCCGGCTCGCCGTTCATCGTGCTGCCGACACTGGTGACCTGGCTGATCGCGGCCGTGCCGGTATTCGGTCCACTGTGGACATTGGTCACCAACCCGTCGCTGACCGGGTTCCAGGAACTCCTCGCCGACCCGGCCGCGGTGACCGCGATCTGGGCCCAGATCATCGCCTGGGACCTGTTCATCGGGCGCTGGATGTACCTGGACAGCCGCGATCGCGGCGTGCACCCGCTGATCATGGCGCCGGTACTGGTGCTGACCATCCTGCTGTCCCCGGTCGGTCTGCCGCTGTACTTCGCGATCCGTTCGCTCGTCCGGACGCCGGCGCCTCACGTAGGCTCCCCGGCGTGACGGGCGCAACGGACATCGCCGAGGCCGCTGCGGCGGAACTCGGCAAGCGGACAGGGGTCGAGAAGCACGACGTGGCGGTCGTGCTCGGATCGGGATGGCGGCCGGCCGCCGACGTGATCGGCGAGCCGGAGTCGGAAGTCGAGGCGGCCGAACTGCCGGGCTTCGCCGCCCCGACCGCGGTCGGCCACGGCGGCACGATCCGCTCGCTTTCCCTTGGTAGCAAACGGGTTCTGGTCGTACTCGGGCGCACGCACCTGTACGAGGGCAACGGCGTCGCGCAGGTCGTGCACGGCGTACGCACCGCGGCCGCGGCCGGGTGCCGCACGGTCGTGCTGACCAACGCGGCCGGCGGGCTGCGCGACGAGTTCCAGGTCGGCCAGCCGGTGCTGATCTCCGACCACCTGAACCTGACCGCCACCTCCCCGCTGGTCGGCGCGAACTTCGTGGACCTGCTCGACCTGTACTCCGCGAGGCTGCGCACGATCGCGCGGGAGATCGACCCGTCGCTCGCCGAGGGCGTGTACGCCGGGCTCCCCGGGCCGCACTTCGAGACGCCGGCCGAGATCCGCATGCTGCGCACGATGGGCGCAGACCTGGTCGGCATGTCCACCGTGCTGGAGGCGATCGCCGCGCGGGCGGCCGGCGTGGAGGTGTTCGGGCTGTCGTTGGTGACCAACCTGGCCGCAGGCATCACCGGCGAGCCGCTCAACCACCAGGAGGTCATCGAGGCGGGCGCGGCGGCGGCCACCCGGATGGGCTCGCTGTTGCGCGAGCTTGTCACCCGGGTGTAGCCGCCGTCCCTGTCAGGCCTGCGTCGCCTTGGCCTTCTCGGCGGCGCGGGCCAACACCTTGCGGCCGTACACGTGCCGCGCCACGACCGCGAGGCCCCGGTTCACCAGGTGCTGCGGCAGCGGCATCGGACGCAGCACGTCGACGATCAACACGACCCGCTCCTGCGGACAGTCGTTGTACACCTCGTGGTTCCAGCTGTCGTCGAACAGCACGCTCTCGCCCTCGCGCCAGGTGTACTCGGTGTCCTTGACCCGGATCCGCGGCGGGCGCTCGTCCGGCACGACCATGCCGAGGTGGTAGCGGAGGTAGCCGCAGTACGGCCCCTCGTGCTCCGGCACCGACTTGCCCGGCTCCAGCACCGAGAAGAACGCCTGGAACAGGTTCGGGATCTTGGCCAGCGCGGCGGTCGTCGCCGGGCAGCGCGACGAGTTCGGCTCGGCGCGCTCGCCCATGGCCCACAGGTAGAAGATCTTCCACTGCTCCGGTGAGGCGTCGGAGATCGTCGCCTGGTCGGGATCGAGATCGTGGTACGCCGGCAGCGTGTCCCGGTTGCGCAGCACCTCGTCCAGCTCCGCGCGGATCTCCGGATACGCGGCGTCCAACTGCAGTAAGGACGGGTAGGTCTTCTCGACGTCGAACATCACCGGACGGTTTTCGCCGCCCGCGGTCTTGCGGAACCAATCGCTGACCGTGCGCTGAACGGGTTTGAGGTCCATCTGGTTACCTCCATTGGCGGGACCTGCTCTTCTGGGGAACCAGACTTCCCGTGATCCGGGCGTGCACGGCTCGGGGAACGACCCTGACTTTTCCCTGAGCCCGGCGTCGTCTCCAGGCGTACGCCGGCACACCACCAACCCCGGTCATTCGATCGTCCCCACGAGACCGTGCTACCAGCACTCGTCCCTGCTCGCCACAACGTTTCGGGCACACTGACCCCATGACTGCCGTAGTGATCACCGAGGCGCCGGGACGAATCGGACGAACGCCGTACACCGGACGCGGCCTGGACGGTGTGGCATGACCGAGCGACTGACGTCCGACCTACGGGATCGTACGTTCCGGTGGATCGCCGACGACCCGGACAGCGCCGCGCAGGCCGAGCTGCAGCAATTGCTCGCCCGCGCGATGGGGGCCGACCCGACCGCGGTGACGGAGCTGGCCGACCGGATGGACGGCACGCTCCAGTTCGGCACCGCCGGTCTGCGCGGGAAGGTGCGCGCGGGGTCCAACGGGATGAACACCGCGGTCGTGGCCACCACCACGGCGGGCGTCGTGCAATGGTTGCGCCTCAAGGGAAACCTCACCGGCACGGTGGTCGTGGGCCGGGACGCGCGGCACGGCTCCGACCGGTTCGCGGCGGAGGCGGCCGGCGTGTTCGCGGCGGCCGGGTTCGACGTGCGCACGCTGTCCGAGCCGTCGCCCACCCCGCTGCTGGCCTTCGCCGTGCGGCACCTCGGCGCGGTGGCCGGCGTGCAGATCACCGCGTCGCACAACCCGCCGGCGGACAACGGGTACAAGCTCTACGACGAGTCGGGCGCGCAGATCGTGTCGCCGGCGGACCGGGAGATCGAGGCGGCCATCGGCGGGGCCGGAGCGGCCGTCATGGTGGACCGCGGCGGCGCGTCCACGCCGGTGGGCGATGACCTGCTGGAGGCGTACCTTTCGCGGGTTTCCTTGCTGGCCAAGGGATCCACTCGCACACTGCGGATCGCGGCGACCACCTTGCACGGCGTCGGGGCGGCCACGTTGCGCGCCGCGCTGGAGCGCGCCGGGTTCACCGACACGCACCTGGTCGCCGAGCAGGCCGAGCCGGACCCGGACTTCTCCACGGTGGCGTTCCCCAACCCCGAGGAGCACGGCGCGACCGACCTGCTGCTGGCGCTGGCCGCACGGGTGGAGGCGGATCTGGCGATCGCGCTCGACCCGGACGCGGACCGGTGCGCGCTCGGCGTGCCGGGCCCCGACGGCGCGTGGCGAATGCTGCGCGGCGACGAGACCGGCGTGCTGCTCGGCGACCGCGTACTGTCCACTGTGGACAGACTGACGCAGCCGGATCCCTTGGTGGCCACCACGATCGTGTCATCATCGATGCTGCGATCGGTCGCGGAGAAGCACGGCGCGCGGTACGCCGAGACGCTGACCGGGTTCAAGAACCTGGTGCGCGCCGGCGACGGCCTGGTGTACGCCTACGAGGAGGCGCTCGGGCTGTGCGTGGACCCGGCGTCGGTGCGCGACAAGGACGGGATCTCGGCGGCCGTCCTCGCCTGTGACCTGGCCGCCGAGCTGAAGGCGGCCGGACGGACGGTGCTCGACGCGCTGGACGACCTGGACGTCGCGCACGGCGTGCACCTCACCGGGCCGGTGACCGTGCGTACCGAGGAGCCGGGACGGCTGCTCGCCCGCGTTCGGGAGAACCCACCGTCCACAGTGGACGGCAAGCCGGCCGCCGTCGAGGACCTGTTGCCGCGCACCAACGGCCTGCGGATCACGACCGACGGCGTGCGGGTGGTGATCCGTCCGTCCGGGACCGAGCCGAAGCTCAAGGCGTACGTCGAGGTCGTCGAGCCCGTCGCCGACGCCGACGCGCTGGCCGCCACCCGGGAACGCGCTGCGGCACGCCTGTCGACCGTGTCCGGCGAGATCGAGTCCCTGCTGGTCTGAGATTCGTCAGCTCTGCTCGGCGACCCATTGCTCGGCGGCGGCTCTGATCTCCTCGGCCGGGACGTCGCGGTCGTGGCGGGCGAGGCACCAGCGGATGCCGAACGGGCAGCGCAGCACGCCGATCCGATCGCCCGAGAAGACGTCCTCCGGCTTGCTGATCGCGGTCGCGCCACGCTGGATCGCCCGCTCGAAGATCCCGTCCACATTAGGCGACATCGTGCGAGACCTCTTGTGCGACAAGGAGAGCTTGCCCGCCCCCGGCATTTCCCAGTATTGGGAGCCTTTCGCGAACAACTGCGGTTGCGTCGTCACCGTGGCTGGGTGACGTCACGGTACCCCTTGGGTGCGGCTGCTTTGAGCAGTGAGAACCGAATTCGTCCACGACTTCCGCCGCGCCGGTCCCTACCTGATCACCACGGCACGATGCCCTCGTCGGAGTGGAACTCGGCGGTCGGCGGATTGTCCATCGTGGACAGTCGCACGGCGCTCGTGGCCGCCTCGGCCACCGTACGGATGCCCTGGTGGTCGTTCATGTCGGTGGCGGTGTAGCCGGGATCCATCGCGTTGACCGTGATCCCCTCGTCGCGCAGTTCGTTGGCCAGCATGATCGTCAACGCGTTGAGCGCGGCCTTGGACGAGTTGTAGGCGGCGAACGGCTTCGACGCCGCCACACCGGCCGGGTCGGACAGCACCGTGAGCGACCCCAGCGCGCTCGACACGTTCACGATCCGTGCGCGATCGGCCTTGCGCAGCAAGGGGAGCATCTCGTTGGTGACGGTCAGCACGCCGCCCACGTTGGTCGCGTAGGTCTGCCACAGGACCTCGAGCGTCGCGCCGACCACCGGGCTCTCACCGGCGCTCAGGATGCCCACGTTGTTCACCAGCACGTCCAGCCGCCCGTGGTCCCGCTCGATCTCCTTGGCCGCGTCGGCGACCGACTCCGCGTCGGTCACGTCCAGCTTCGCCAGCCGCACGTCGGCACCGCCGGCCACGAGGTTGTCCACGGCCGCCCGGCCGCGTCCCTCGTCCCGCGCGCCGACGAGCACCGTGAACCCGTGCTCGCCGAGCTGCCGGGCGATCTCCTTGCCGATTCCCTTGTTCGCGCCGGTGATGAGCGCGATCTTCTTCGTTGCCATGCCACCACCGTGGCCGGGCGGCGCGCGGCGCGGCAGAGACGGCCGAGCCGGGGACCGGCGATCCCTGCCTGAGCGCGCCCACGTTTGTCATGCTGGGTGTCATGGACCGCCGTGAACTCGCCGACTTCCTGCGCAGTCGCCGGGAACGGGTGCGCCCGTCGGACATCGGCCTGCCGGTCGGCCGGCGGCGGCGCACGCCAGGGCTTCGACGCGAAGAGGTCGCCGCGCTCGCCACGATCTCGGTCGACTACTACACCAGGCTGGAGCAGGCACGCGGCCCGCGACCGTCCCGCCAGGTGCTCGGCGCGCTGGGCCGCGCGCTGCGGCTGTCCGACGACGAGCGCGCGTACCTGTTCCGGCTCGCCGGCGAGCAGCCGGAACCGCTCAACGGGCCGCCGAGCACGGTCCGGCACGGTGTGCTGCACCTGCTGGAACGGCTGGACGACACACCGGCGATGGTGATCGACGCCAAGCACGAGGTGATCGCCTGGAACCGGCTCGCTGCCGCGCTGATCGCCGACTTCGGTTCACTGCCGCCGCGCGACCGCAACATCCTGCGACGCCGATTCCTGTTGTGCGACAAGGACGGTTCACGTTTCGGCAGCGAGGAGTCCGACCAGTTCGCACGCGAGGCGGTCGCCGATCTGCGTGCCGCCGCCGCGCGCTATCCGGACGACCCCGCGATCCGCGCGCTGATCGACGAGTTGCTCGCGGGCAGCGAGGAGTTCGCCGGGCTGTGGGCCGAGCGCGAGGTAAGGGTGCAGCGCGGCCTGTGCAAGACGATCATCCATCCGGTGATCGGCCCGATCGTGCTCCAGTGCGAGACGCTCCTGGTGCCCGACCTGGACCAGCGGGTCGTGATCTACAGCGCGGAACCCGGCACGCCGTCACACGACGCGCTGCGACTGCTCAAGGTGATCGGCACCCAGGACATGCGCTCGGAGACGGTCTGAACCGCCTGTCACGACACGTCCCCTGGCCGGATCGTGACCGGGCGTAGTTCCCCGATCCGGCAGGCGTCCGGAGCGGACATCACACGGAGGTACCGCGCTTCCTCCGGATCTCCGGGAGGAGGCAGACCGAGCACCGCGCGAATCGGCCAGACCGGGTTCTCCGAGCCGTAGAACCACGACACCCACTCGGGCATGAGCGGATCGGCCACGTCTGGCGTGCGAAAGGCGACGCTCTTTCGATGGCTGTGCAAGATCACGACGTCCGCCCTGGTCGGCCACGGGAAGATGGCCGCGATGACCTCCGGCGCCTCTCTCGCGCCGATCAGGCGCCGGCAGGGCCGTGGCTGGGCACGAGCCGGGAGGGTTCAGAGGCCGCTCGTGTCATGCCGTTGGGGAGGTGTGGCGTCGTCCATCCGCAAGAGACGGACCGTGCACGTGGCGGCCCTGCCGACACCTTGAGCTTCGGTGGCGGGAGCACCGGTCCCAAGGACCGACGCGTCTACACTCGGCTACATGTCCGGCGACCTCGCGGAGTCGCTGAGGGCCGCGCGGGTAGCCGCTGATGTCTCGCTCGCCGCACTCGCGCGACGAACGCACTTCTCCAAGGCCGCCTTGGGCCACATCGAGACCGGCCGCCGCGCGGTGCGTCCGGAACATGTGGTCGCCTACGCACAAGCCCTCGGCGTCCCCGTGGCCGCGCTCTACGGGCCGCCCACGGACCCGCTCCGCCGCGCACACGAGTGGCTTGTCTCGTCCCCTGTCACCGAGCATGCCCGCGCCGGCCGGTATGTCGGCGACTCACTGGTGGCCACGTTGGAACGCCGCGTCGTCGAGCTTCGCAGACTGGACGACGAACTAGGCGGGCGCGACCTGTATCCCTTGGTGCGTAATGAACTCAGCGACGCGGAGGCGCTCGCGAGAGAAGCGTCCTACGCGGACGCGACGGGTCGGCGTCTACTCGCCGTCGTCGGACAGCTATCGCAACTCGCGGGTTGGGTCGCAAGCGACGCGGGCCGGCACACGGAAGCGGAACACGTCTACCTGTCCGGTGTGCACGCGGCAGATGCGGCGGGAGACCGCACCCTCGGCGCACAGCTCCTTTCAACCTTGAGTTACCAGCTTGCGAACGTCGGTGACCCGCGCGACGCGGCCTTGCTCGCGCAGACGGCTGTCGCTGGAGCTGAGGACGCGCCGCCGATAGCTCGCGCGCTCCTCCTGGAGCGCGTCGCCTGGGCATCCGCCCGCGCGGGTGAACGTGGTGCGGCCGCGCGGGCGCTGGACGCCGTGGACGATGCCTACGCCGACCGTGGAGGCGACGCGGAGCCCGACTGGGTGTACTGGCTCGACCGGCGTGAGATCGACGTCATGGCGGGCCGTGTATTCATCGCGACTGGCGAACCGGAGCGTGCCGAACCGCTGATCACGTCCGCGCTCGACGGCTACGGCGGGTCAGCTCGAGAGCGCGGCCTCTACCTGGCGTGGCTGGCGGACGGATACGCCCGTGCCGGGAACCTCGACGCCGCGCGAACCACGCTGGTCAAGGCACGGAAGGCGGCCGACGGCGTCGGATCGACCCGGCTGGATCGCGTCCTGGCGGACGTTGCCCCCGGAAGCTCGGCGCAACCACGGTCCGGCCGGCCGGCGTCTGGCGGCTACTGAGCGGCACCCGGCCTCAGGGCGTGGACTGACCGGTGGGAGCGGTGCTGTTCCCGCCGGTCGGGGTGGGCGTCGTGGTGGGAGGCGTGCTGGTCGTCGGCGGTGTCGTGGTGGGCGGCGGCTCGGCCGGCCGAGTGGTCGTGGCGGACGAGCCGCCGCTGGGGCGCTCACCGCTCGGGGTCGGTGAGGTCGAGGAGGGCTCCTCGATCGGCCCGCCGTCCGGCTGCCGTCGCTGCTCGCCGCCCTTCGATCCGCCGCCGATCTGGCCGATCGTGGTCTTGCCGTCGGTCCCGGTGATCGCGCCGCCGGTGGCGTACTCGATACCGGTCAGCGCGAGCATGCCGATCACGAACGCGATCGCGCTGGTGCCGATGATCAACGGCCAGCGGAACTTGCGCGGTCGCCCGGCCCGCTCCGGTTCGGGTGCCACCGTCGCCGCTGACGGCGTGACCGGTGGCACGATCCGGGTGCGTTCGGTCCGCGTGACCGACAGCGCGGCGGCGGCGTCCTTGGTGCGCTTGAGCGAACGCACGTACAGCTCACCGCCCACGGTGGTCACCACGCTGGCGATCCCCGCGCCCATCACCGTTCCGGCCACGCCCAGCGTCGACCCCAGAATCGCCGCCGTCACCGCCGCGAGCGCGGCGGCGATCACCTGCACCGGCCGAACGCCATTGTCGTTACTGTCGTTGTCCCGTGTCTTTTCCTCGCTCATGATCCCGATCTGTTCGCCGACCTCTCCACCACGCGAACGGCCGAGCGTCCCGCGGTGCTCCCGAAACAGCGGGAAGGTGAGCATCACAACAACGAGGCAACCGTCCACAGTGGACCGAAGTCAGTCCACTGTGGACGCGATCTGGACTTGCCGAATGGCCATGGCTGACGGCAGGCTCGGGGCGTGTCTCGTTTGCTGATCGTGCACCACACGCCGTCGCCGCACACCCAGACGATGTTCGAGGCGGTGGTGTCCGGGGCGACCGATCCGGAGATCACCGGCGTCGAGGTCGTCCGCCGGGCGGCGCTGGCCGCCACCGCGGTGGACGTGCTGGAGGCGGACGGCTACCTGCTCGGCACGCCGGCCAACATCGGGTACATGAGCGGCGCGTTGAAGCACTTCTTCGACACGGTCTACTACCCGTGTCTGGACTCGACGCGGGGCCGGCCGTACGCGCTGTACGTGCACGGCAACCAGGGAACCGAGGGCGCCGTGCGCGCGGTGGAGAGCATCGTGACCGGCCTCGGCTGGGAGAAGGCGGCCAAGCCGGTGGTGATCATGGGCGAGCCGTCCAAGCAGGACACGCAAGCCTGCTGGGAGTTGGGTGCCACCGTCGCCGCGAGCCTCACGGGCTGACGCCAGGGCCGCCCGCGAGTCAGAAAGTCCGGCCGGCGCGTTCAAAACGCTCCTCGGATCGATCGGAGTGTGCGGCCTCTGCGGCGGTCCCGCGATCGGTAGCGGGAAGCGCAAGGACGACGGCACAACCAACTCCTACGATTCTCGACCCGCTTGGCACCCGGACATAAAAGGGAAATGTCATGTCGACTTTCCGATAGATCTCATTGATTACGACGGGCAAAGGTTTCTATGTCGGCAGGTGCGATGCACGGCTACAATTACGTTCCATAATTTTTCTGGCGTCTTTTGGCGCCGAACGGGCACGAGTGACCCGTATGTATATGTCGATCCACACGAGACACCCGAAGTTCAGGCCGCTTTGGAGGAGGCCAGGACTGCTAAGTTGGCGCACCGCCGTGAGCTACGGGAGAAGGCGCTACAGCGGCTCGCGGAGAAATCCGACAACGGCGAGTAAGGCGAGGTGCAACCCCGCCTTGCGCTCTGCTAGCTGTTCGGCACCTGCCGATGCGCGAGGCGGACATGCGCCGTAATGGCCAACTCCGCCCAGTCCGCGCCGATGCGGCGCCCGTCGACTCGGTGGCCGCACTCGTATGGGCAGACGGCCCATATTCCCGTTTCCTGCTGCTCGCGAGGCGGCTCACTCGCGTTTTCGCGCGGACGCATTCGTCAGCCCTCCCGGCTTGTCCCTGCGCCGGCAAGGCCGCTGGGACCGGGGGCAGTCCCGCGCTAGAGGGTTGTCCGCTAGGCGGTTCCGCGCGAGTCCTGCCGGGTGGGTGGGAGTGCGTCGCCCATTCCAGTGAATGCACTGAACTGAACGCGGCTATTCCAGCGGCCCTGCCGACGTGATCAAGGATCGGCGGATTGGGGGAGCCGAGAGGTACAAATCATCCCCGGTCGGCTTGGGGTACAGCTTCTACCTGTCGATGATGCCTAGTTCGCCGGCAAACCGCACCGCGTCGCGCCGGACAGTCGCGCCGCCGTTCGCGGCCATGTCCGCGACGACGGAGCGCGTGAACAGGTTGAATCGCGCGGTTTCCGGCGCTTCCTGGTAGGCGCGCTGTACCAGCGCGAGGGTAGCCACATGCTCGCGCTGTTGGTGGTAGGCGCGGGCGGTCTCGATGGTGTGGAACGCGGAGCGCGTCGCGGAGCCGATGCCGTCCAAGTCCACTCGGTCCGCTCGGGTCACAGCGTCTCCGCCGCGCATGAGGTCCGCCAAGATCGTGATCGCATAGGCATCAACCATCGGGCGGCCGAACTTCAGCCAAGGATGCGAGTATCCGAGCGGCAGCGCTCGCGCCGCTTCATCCGCGTCATCCCAGTAGCGCCACGCGTCGCCCTCGCGGCCCACCTTCGCGAAGGACAGCGCGACGGCGAGACTGAGCAGTCCCCAAAGCGCGCGGTCTTCGTCGGCGCTCTCCGGGTGGAGCAGGCCGCGAGCGTCGAGCGCGAGCTGCACCCGCGCTTCGTGCTGTTGGCCAGCATCGCGGTACACGTGGTTGGAGTACCAAGCAGACGCGGCGATCGTGTGCGGGTCGTCGGTGTCCAACGCGGCAGTCATCGCCCGGTCTCCCGCGAGGGTCACCAACTCTGGAACCGGTTGGAACGAAAGGAAAAGCTGCGTGAGGTGATACACCTGCGCGAGTGAGCCCAGTGCCGCCCGCCGGCCCTCTCCGCGCGTCGCAACGCGGGCGTCGTGAAGTAGCCCCGGGAGGAGTGTCGCGACGGCCGTGCGATGCCGTCGGGTGCCGTGCCACAGGTCCCAGGTCTGCGCGACGCGGGCGGCGAGGTCGCCGGCATCAACCTGGGCACTGTCGCCGGCCGTGATGGGGTGCCGCGCGAGAGCGTCCGCGATCTCGGGAAGCTGCTCGTGCGCCGTCTTGCCGTAGCTGACGGAGGTAACTCGTTCGTCGCCCGTGAGCGCGGCCAGATCGTCCGCCTGAAGGGCTTGCGCGAGCTGTAGCAGCACAGGCAGACGCGGAGGCAGTAGCCGCCCGTTCTCCAAGCCTTTAACCCACTCGGCGGATTTCCCGACCAGCCCGCCCAAGACCGGCCGAGACATGCCGCGCTGTTCGCGGAGAGCACGTAGTCGCTGCCCGAAGGTCATAGACACCTCCTCGCAGCTTCCAGGGTACGACAACGTCGCGCCGTGGCGGACGTAGCACCGGGAAGCGCAGCAGCGACCTAACCCCTACAAGCGAAAGCGGGTGGTGCCGATGTTCCCCGGAGTACCTATCCCTGTTGCACTGCTGGGCGGGTGGCTTGCGCTCGTGGTTGCAGGATTGATGATCGACACGTTGCCCGCGAACCTACATACGCCCCTCAAGGGGTTTTCGGCGCTGGCTATTGTGTTGATAGTTATCGCGGCAATCCGCTATCGCATTCGGATGAAGCGCGAGCAATCACAGTAGCGAAGTACCGGATCGTTTCGTCGTGGTCGAGCTCGTCTATGTCTCGACCGTTAGCGGCACACCATTCGCGTATCTCGTCAAACCAGGCACACCACCCACGATAGGCGCGATACGCCGGATCGACGTGCGCCATGTCCACCCATTCACGTGGGTCAGGCGCCGTAACCCACTCGGGCGGCGCCGCCGGCTCTGTCTTTGGTGGCGCAACTCCGACACATGCCCACGCAATACGCGTTGCCCCATAGATCCGCTCGTTTCGAGAGTATTCGCTGCCGCGAGATCGACTTCAAGCCGTGCGATCAGGTCTGCCGTCACGCACGCCGTATACAACACCTCGTTCTCGATTGGGTGAACGTCGGCACCTACCAGAAGGGCCAGGATCACCAGCGCTGGACGCTGATGGTCCCGTAGCGCCCGAACGTCCACTGTGGACGGCGTGACCGTCCACAGTGGACGAATTCGGGTCAGCGGTTGAGCGAACCCAGCTGCGACTCGTGGTACCGAGTGCCGGCGACCGCCTCGGCTGGCACGACCTTCTCGACCGCGGCCACATCGGCGTCGGACAGCTCGACGCCGACCGCGGCGAGGTTCTCCTCCAGGTACTTGCGCCGCTTGGTACCCGGAATCGGCACGACGTCGGAGCCCTGCCGTTGCACCCAGGCCAGCGCGAGCTGGCCGGGCGTCACACCACGCTCAGCCGCCAAGGCGCGCAACGCCTCCACGATCGCGAGGTTCCGCTCGAAGTTGCCCTCGGCGAACCGGGGCTGGCCGACCTTGCGGAAGTCGTCGTCGGCCAGGTCGGCGGTCGAGTTGAACCGCCCGGCGAGCATGCCGCGGCCCAGCGGCGAGTAGGGCACGATGCCGATGCCCAGCTCACGACAGGTGGGCACGACCTCGTCCTCGATCTCCCGCGACCACAGCGACCACTCGGTCTGCACCGCGGTGATCGGATGCACCGCGTGCGCGCGCCGGATGGTCGCCGCACCCGCCTCGGACAGCCCGATGTGGCGCACCTTGCCGGCGGCGACCAGTTCGGCCATCGCGCCGACCGTCTCCTCGATCGGAGTGTTCGGATCCACCCGGTGCTGGTAGTACAGATCGATGTGGTCGACACCGAGCCGCTCGAGCGACGCGTCGCACGCCTGGTGCACGTACGGCGCGTCACCACGAATGCCGCGCGCCATCGGGTCGTTCGGGTCGAGCACGATGGCGAACTTCGTGGCCAGCACGACCTGGTCGCGACGGTCGGCGATCGCCTTGCCGACGAGCCGCTCGTTGGTGTGCGGGCCGTACATGTCGGCCGTGTCCAGCAGCGTCACGCCGAGGTCCAGCGCGCGGTGGATGGTGGCGATCGACTCCGGTTCGTCGGTCTGGCCGTAGAAGGCGCTCATGCCCATGCAGCCGAGCCCCTGCGCGCCGACCTCCAACTCGCCGAGCCGGCGGGTGGGCAGTGTGGTCATGCGGAAACCTCCTGTGGCACGTCAAGTGCGAATTCGGGGAGTTGCTCGGCCATCCGGCGCTCGCAGTCGGCGTAGTTCGCGATCTTGTAGTCGAGGATCTCCAGGCACGCGTTGAGCTCCGCGATCTGCTCGACGACAGCCTTGCGGTGCTCGATCAGCAACTGCTTGCGCGGTGTGGAGCTGGCGATGCCCTGATGCCTGAGCTTGGCGTACTCGCGCAGCATCCGGATGGGCATGCCGGTGCTGCGCATCTTCATCAGGAACCCGATCCAGGCCAGGTCCTGCTCGGAGTAGGTTCGACGGCCGCCCGAGTCGCGAGCCGGCGCGTCGATCAACTCGATTCGCTCGTAGTAACGCAGGGTGTCGATGGACAACCCGGTGCGACGAGCCGTTTCCGCGATCGAATAGGTCACGACGTCGACGTTAGAACCTGGAGTGCACTCCAGGTCAAATGGATCAGTCTGTTTTCGGCAGCGCCCAGGCCTCGAGGTGCTGCGCGACGGCGGGCACGTCGGCCTCGCCCCGGCCGAGTTCGCGGACCAGGTCGAGCGCCTTGTCCTCGTCGGCGTCGATCCAGGAGCCGTTCAGATCGCACATGGTGACGGCGGCGACCCAGCCGAGCCGCCAGTTGCCTTCGACGAGCGGGCGGGTGCGCACGATGGAGTCGAGCAGGGCGGCGGACTTGAGCCAGAGCGTCGGGTAGGCCTCGACGCCGAGGACGGTCGCGCGCGGGCGGTGCGCCGCCGCGTCGAGCAGGCCGATGTCGCGAACGACGAGATCGCCGCCGATCACCGCGGCGGCGAGGACGAGCAGGTCACTGGCATCCAGATACTTGATCAACTATTCCCTGCTCCACGAAACCGTTGTCCGACAAGGACTTCCACTCACCGCGGTCCACGAACAACAGTCCACAGTGGACTCTCTACACCGCTACACCGTTGTGGCTGCCCCCACCCGCACCGGGGGGCACCCCGCTTGCCAGTGTAGTCGGCGGGACCGACAGGGAGGGGCGAGGTGATCGACTTGTGGATAACGCGGAGGCTGTGGATAACTACGTGGTGCCGATGCGGTCCAGCAGGGTGCGGTAGCGCGGGAGCACGCGGGAGAGAACCTCTTCGAGCTTCTCCTCGGACCGCGAGCGCGCCCAGCGATCGGCCAGCGCCAGCCGGATGACCTCCTGCTTGGAGCGTCCCTCGGATTCGGCCAATTCGGCCAACCTGCGGTTCTCCTCGTCATCAAGCCGGAGCGTCATGGCCATGACCCTAGGCCCACCCTTTCCACTCATCGAAGTGCGGCCCCCGACCTCCCGATGGTACCACCGCGATACCGCCGCGCCGGAGTATCCAGAACGCCGTTACCAAACTCGACCAGCGCGGTAACCTGTCCGCCATGCCCAGGCCACGCACGCATGACGAGGCGCTGCGGGTGCGCCTGCTCGACCGTGCCGGCCGACTCCTGTCCTCCGAGGGCGCCGCCGCGCTGAGCCTGCGCCGCCTCGCCGCCGACGTCGGCACCTCCACCACCGCCGTCTACTCCCTGTTCGGCGGCAAACCCGCGCTCCTGCGCGAGCTCTACGTCGAGGGCTTCCGCCGCTTCAACGCCCGCCTGCGCGCCGTCGAACACACCGGAGACCCGGCAGAGGACCTGGTCCGCATCGGCATCGTCTACCGGCAGAGCGCACTCGCCGACCCGCACCTGTACTCGATCATGTTCACCCGCGTGCTGCCCGACTTCGAGCCGGACGCCGACGCCATCGCCGAGTCCACCGCCGCGTTCATGCCGTTGGTCGAGGTGGTGCGCGAGGCGATCGAGTCCGGCGTGTTCACCCAGACCGCGCCGGACACCGTCGCGATCACCTCGTGGGGCCTCGTGCACGGGCTGGTTTCCTTGGAGCTCAACGGAAATCTGCCGCCGGGGATGGACGTGGCCGGCGCCTACGAGGACGCGCTGCGCGCCAACGTCCGGGGCTGGCTCAAGACCTAACCGGCGCCGCCGTGGTAGACGAACTCGCCCAGCCCGATCGTGAACACCAGGCAGCCGTACAACGCGTGCTCCACCGAGGCGACCAGCACCGAGCCGGTCTTGCGGTACCGCGCGGCGAAGATCAACCCGCCGATCAGGGTCAGCCCGACCGAGACCCAGTTGCCGAAGATGACGTGCGCGAACCCGAACGAGATCGCGCTGGCCGCGACCACCGGAGCACCCGTGCCGAACAGCGGCTTGTAGCGGTGGAACAGGAACGCGCGGAAGATCATCTCCTGCGGGTACACGCTCAGCAGCGGATACAGCACCATCACCAGCGCCCAGACGACCGGCTCCTGGCGCGGGAACACCAGCAGCCGCTCCGGGCTGAAGATCAACAGCAGCACGGTGATCACCGCGGCGGACGCCGCCCACCAGCCGAGCATGCTTGGCAGTTCGGCACGCAGCTTGCCCAGCCCGCCGAACGTCGAGCGGTCCAGGTCCGGCTGCCGCACCAGGTACACGGTCACCGCGACGGCCAACACCACCAGCACCGGAATCGGGCTGCCGGGACTGCCGATCGCGGCGTAGACGCCCACCGCGACGAAGAACAACGCCGCGAACTCGACGGCGAGCCACGCCCACCGGATTCCGCGCGTCACCCGTCCGAGACTACCGACGATCGCCCCGCACGGCCCCAACGCGACCTGGGCATTCTCTGCGGCCGAGGGACTTTAGCGGGCTAAAGTACGCGAAACATGAACGGCGTGATCGCTAAGTTTCGGACATCGGGCACTAGACCGCGCCGTACTGGCGATCGCCCGCGTCGCCGAGGCCGGGCACGATGAAGCCCGACTCGTTGAGCCGCTCGTCCACGCTCCCGGTCACCAGCCGCACCGGCAGGCCGGACTTGTCCAGCCGCTCGATTCCCTCGGGCGCGGCCAGCGCGCACACCGCGGTCACGTCGGTCGCGCCACGGTCGATCAGCAGCCGGATCGTGTGCTCCATCGACCCGCCGGTGGCCAGCATCGGGTCGAGCACCAGCACCGGACGGTCGGCCAGACTCTCCGGCAGCGACTCCATGTACGGCACCGGCTTGAGCGTCTGCTCGTCGCGCGCCAGCCCGACGAACCCCATCTGCGCGTCCGGGATCAGCTTGTGCGCGTGATCGGCCATGCCGAGACCGGCCCGCAGCACCGGCACCAGCAGCGGCGGATTCGCCAGCCAGTACCCTTCGGTGCGCGCCACCGGCGTGTGAATGCGCTCGCGGCGCACCGGCGCGTCCCGCATCGCCTCGTAGATCAGCATGTCGGTCAGCTCGTGCAGCGCCGCGCGGAAGGTCGCGTTGTCGGTACGGGCGTCCCGCATGACGGTGAGTCGGGCCTTGGCCAGCGGGTGATCTACGGCGAGCACGTCCATGACGGAACACCGTAGCCGGTACCGTCCCCGATATGGCTGAACCGACCGCGCGAGCGAGCATCGAGATCGCGGCTTCTCCGGCCGCCGTGTACGACCTGGTCTCCGACGTGACCACGCTGCCGGAGTGGGCGGCGGAGACCGAGCGCTGCACCTGGCTGGGCGGCGCCGACCGGGCCGCGGTGGGCGCCCAGTTCCGCGGCCGCAACAAGCACAAGGGCCGCCCGTGGGGCACCACCTGCACGGTGACCGCGGCCGATCCCGGCAAGCGGTTCGCCTTCGGCGTACGGGTCGCCGGCCTGCCCAGCGCGAAGTGGAGCTACGACATCGAGCCGACCGAGGGCGGCTGCCGGGTCACCGAGAGCACCACGCGGTTGGCGCCGCGCCCGCTCGCGCTGGTGGCCAACCGGGTGCTGTTCGGCATTCCCGACCGCGACAAGCACAACCAGGCCAACATCGAGAAGACGTTGGCACAGTTGAAGAAGCGGGCCGAAGCTACGGCTTGACCGCCAGGTCCGCGACCAGGTTCTGCGAGCCGATGTCGGTGAAGTGGCTGGACACCATTGGGCGCCCCACCACTTCGCTTCCGTCAGTTGTGCGGGCAGTTGCCCTCGAAGGCGCTGATCTTCGGGTCACTCGTGGGCAGCGGGCAGAGGAATTGTTCGTACCGGGTGTCGTTGTCCACGAAGCGCTTCAACCACGACAGGCTGTACTTGGCGATCGTGACATTGGGTACGGTCGGGGCGTTGTGACCCGCTCCGGCCAGCTGGATGTGGGCGCGATTCAACGTGGGCGACAGACTCTGATAGAACGTCCGGGCCATCGTGGCCCAGTTGTCCGCCTGGGCGCTGACGATCAGCGTGGGGGTTTTCACCGCGGAGAAGTCGGACGCCAAGTCCCAGGGGGTCAGCGGAACGGTGGCCTTGAGCGCCGGAACCTTCAGTGCTGCCTCCAGCGAGCCGCCGCCACCCATGGAGTGACCCATCACGGCCAGTCGGGAGGGGTCCGCGGCACTCTTGGCCTCGCTCGTGTCCACCACATATTTCAGCGCGGCGAGCAACTGCTCGGCCCGCTGGGTCGGGAAGTCCACCGGGGCGTTGGTGGAGATGGTGATGACCACGAATCCCTGGCTGGCCAGTCGGGGGCCGTACCAGGAAATGAAGGGCTCCGCGCTCATGAACCCGGGCGAGACGGCAACCACGCCGAAGGTGCCCTGCGCGGTGTCGGTCGGGTACCAGAGCTTGCCCCCGCCGAAGCCCTGCCCACCGGGCACGGCCACTTGCTTGATCGCGAACGTCCCCGTCGGCGCCTCGATACTCGCCTTCGTCGGAGCCGAACCACGCTCGTAGGGGTTGCCCGCGGCCTGGGCATGCGGGCTTGCGCCCGGAAGCGTTGCGACCGCCAGCGCGGCGGCGGCCACCAATCCCGTCAGAACCGTCCACGTTCGACGGAGCCCACGCCCCCGCCGGGCCGTGGGCTCCGCTTCGGTGTTGCCTCGGATGGTCATCAGATGCCTCCAGTTCGGAACGCTGTCGCTGTCAGATCGTGAGTGTGGGTCTCCCGCACCTTGCCGTTGACCACGACGTCGACCCAGACCTTCGCGGCGCCCTCGATGCTGGTGGCACCGACGAGTTCGAGGCCCGAGATAGCCGCGCCGCTCAGGGTCACGGCAGCGCTGTAGTCCTGGTGACCTTCGTCGCGTCAGGCGTGCCGTGACCGTCCGTGATCTTGAACGTGGCCACGGTGTTGTCCTGGCCAGGGCCCTGCTCGCAGTTCGCGTTGAAGGTGCTGAGGCCGGTGTCGGTGCCGTCCGCCTTCTTGGGGGTCAGTTCGGCCTCGATGTCTCCGACGGCGAGCTTCCCGCTGCCGGTCTGCGGGAATGTCAGTGCCGGGGACTTGCCGGTGGCGATGACCACGAATTCGCCAGACTCGGGATCGGGGTCGTCGGGAACTTCAGGGAAATCTGGACCGGTGGGACCTCCACGCCAGGGGCCGTCACCTTCACCACGGGCTTGAAGGACCCTTCAAGGGCCTTGGCGCCGACGATGCTCAGGCCCCCAGCCTCCGGGAGGGCGATCGTCGCCTTGAAGTCGAAGACCGTCTCCTGGCCGGCAGACACGGAGTCGGGAGTCACCTCGATCTTCGCGGTCATGGGCTGCTCGCCGACGACCGGGAGCGCGCAGGTGTAGGCCAGGGTCGAGCCGGCCGCCGAGCCGGAGCCCGTGCCGACGAAGCCCATCATGCCTGCCACCAGTGCTCCCGCGGCGACACCCGTCAGTATGCGGCGGGACCTGAGTCCCAGTGTTGTTTTCATTTTCTCCCGGTACGAAAATGAACTGAATTTCATGACAAATTGCAGGGTGGGGAGACGTCGCAGTTTCAGGCGATTCACCGCATCCCATGAAGGAACAGCATTTTCCACGGTGGTCATCGGGTGAGGGTGCCGTAGTCGATTCCGCCGTGGCGCAGGGTGGGGAGCACCGGCCACTGGCGTTTCCAGGGCGCGAGTTCGGAGGAGGGCAGGATCTGGAGCCAGCGGGGATCGCGGCGGCTGGGGTCGGCGAGGGTCTTTTCCTTGACCATGGAGTCGTACTGATCCAGGGAATCTTCGAGGGTGTTGGCGTTGGGGACGATCTCGCGCCCGTAGAAGCGGGCGTGGTTGCGCACGCCGGGGATGCGGGACAGTTCGGGTTGCCAGTTGTCGGCGGACACGCCGTTCTCGGAGGAGACCCACACGCCGTCGGGTGTGTTGAGCACCAGGGAGTGGTTGCCGTCGGTGTGGCCGGGGGTCCAGAGCAGGCTGACGCCGACGCCGAGTTCCACGTCGCCCTCGAACGCGGTGACGCGGTTGTCGGGGACGCCGTCCATGCCGCCGTCCACGTACCACGCCCACTGCATGGGGTGTGGCGATTCGAAGGTGCCGAGTTCCCTGCGGTGCACCAGAAGCCGGGCGTTGGGGAACAGCGGCTTTCGCGGTTCGCGCTCGCCCGGAATGGGGGTGTCACTGCCCATGATCATGCGGACGTCCTGGACGTGCAGGTGGTCGAAGCTGACGTAGTCCACGTCCTCGGGGCGCAGTCCGCTGTCGGGAAGGACGGCGTCGGGGTCGCGGTAGTAGCGGGTGAACACCTTGTGGGACAGGAACTTTCCGACCATTCGCTCCAGTTGGGCGTAGAACGGCGCGGTGGCGCTGCCCGCGGCGACGGTGGGCTCCCACACCAGCATCTTCCGGCGGCCGTCGAAGCCCTCGAACTGCACTACCAGCATGCGGTTGACGATGCTGACGAACGGGTTCGGGCCGATGGCCGCACCGTGGAAGGCGAACTTCGTGGGGTAGGGCGCCGCGGCGATGTCGAAGCTGCGCACCCCGGTGACCTGCCCCTGCCGGGTGAAGCGCTTCTTGTACCGGACCGCGGCCTCACGCACGGCGGTCAGCCGTGCCCCCCGGGGCCAGATGTCGTGCACCCCCTCGAACTCGGGGATCGGTCGCAGGGCGGTCGCGGTCCGGGTAGTGGCCATCGGCTTGACCTCTCGTCGTCAGGATCGTCGGAGTTGATCAGGGACCACCAGGCGGTAGAGCAGGTCGCGCAGCGGGTCCGGGAGGAGCGCGGCCAGGCGGGGGACGACACCGATGTGTTTGGGCACGAACACCTCGAACCGGGGGCGCAGGATGACGCGCAGCACCGCGGCCGCGACGTCCTCGGGCCGCAGCAGCCGCACCGGGCCGGTGCTGGTGCCCACGGCCAAGGCGGTGTCCACGACGCCCGGCAGCACCATGGACACGTCGACGCCGCTGCCGCGCAGTTCGGCGCGGACCGCGGAGCAGTACCCGTACACGGCGTGCTTGGTGGCGGTGTAGGTCGCCTCGCCCGCAGGGGCGAGCTTGCTCGCGGCGGAGGCGATGGTGACGACGTGACCCTGCCCGCGGCGGCGCATCGCGGGGATGGCGAGCTTCATCCCGTGCAGCACGCCGTGCAGGTTCACCGTGATCTGCCGCGCGGCCTCCTCCGCGGGCTCGTCGGCGAACGGTCCGACCCACATGACCCCGGCGTTGTTGACCAGCACGTCCACCGGCCCGAATGCGGCTTCGGCACCGTGGAGGAACTCGGCGAAGTCCCGGGCGTAGGTCACGTCCAGGGAAAGGCCGCCGACGCGCGCTCCGGTCTGTTCGCTGATCTCGTGTGCCGCGCGCTCGGCCGCCGCGCCGTCGAGATCGCCGATCAGCACGTCGGCGCCCGCGCGAGCCAGCGAGAAGGCGATCGCGCGGCCGATGCCCTGGCCGCCGCCGGTCACGGCGACCACTTTTCCGGTCAGCGGCCGGTTGGTCGGCATGTGCACCTCTCATGTGACACGCGATCGTGTCACTTCATCTGACACGGGAGCGTGTCAGAGGTGGTTGAATGCCGTCAACACCAGCGGGAAGAGGGCGCACGACCATGACAAATCCCCGGTCCGGCGCACGTCGATACCGAGGAATGGACGCGGACCAACGGCGCGCGGACCGGCGGGCGCGGCTGCTGGAGGCAGGACTGGAACTGTTCGGCACCACCGGGTACGCGACGGCGTCGGTCAAGCAGGTGTGCCAGGCCGCGGGGCTGACCGAGCGGTACTTCTACGAGTCCTTCCGCGACCGGGAAGACCTGCTGACCTGCGTCTACAACGACCTGATCAGCCAGGTCCAGCAAGCCACCCTGGCCGCGCTGGGCACCTCGGAGTCGTCCGTGCGGGCGCTGGCGCGCACCGGCATCGACACCTTCGTCCGCACGCTGGCCGCCGACGGACGACGCGCGCGGGTGGTCTTCATCGAGGTGGTCGGGGTCAGCCCAGCACTGGAACGGCGGCGGCGGGCCGTGATGCGCGAGTTCGCCCAGCTCATCACGGCGATCGGTCTGGCCCACGTCGGCGTGCCCACCAACAACCGGCTGGAGGTCGGGTCGATGTTCTTCGTCGGCGGGCTCACCGAGCTCATGGTCGACTGGACCCTGGGTGACAAGAAGAGCAGTCCCGATGAGCTCTCGGACGTCGCCGCCGCGATCCTGATGGCGGGCTTCGACCTTTTCCGCAGCGAGATTCCAGAAACCGTCTAGCGCACAACCCACCAGGCCCAACATCGAGAAGACGTTGGCGCGGTTGAAGAAGCGGGCCGAAGCTACGGCTTGACGGCCAGCACGCCGAACATCGTCACGGACAGGAAGAAGTCACCGCGCTCACCGGCGGCCGCCAGGTCCGCGACCAGGGTGTGCCGCTGCTCGTCGGTGATCCAGCCATTGTCCACCGCCGCCGCGCCGAGCATCTGGGTCAGCGGTCCGGCCGCGGCCTCCTGCGGTTGCACCAGTGCCTGCGATCCGATGTCGGTGACGGTCAGTCCGGCGGCGGTGAGCTGGCCGGGCAGCCGCCGTCCGGACAGCGGATTCGACCTGTTCACGCCGATCATCCCGCTCACCACGACCTTGGCCACCTCGGGATCGCCCGGGTGCAGAATCGCGGTCGCCCAGTCGGAGTCGATCAGCACCACGCGCCCGCCCGGCCGGAGCACCCTGGCGAACTCGTCGGCCGCCCGCTGCGGCTCGTCGAGGTGCTGGAACACCCGCTCGCAGCGCAGCACGTCCACGCTGGCGTCCTCGAACGGCAGCGCGTAGGCGTCACCGTCGACGAACCGCGCCACCGACCCGGCCTCGGCCGCCCGCTTCTCGGCCAGCGCGCGCATCGCCGGGTTCGGCTCGATCCCGAGCGCCTCGCCGTCGGTCCCGACCTCGGTGGCGAACCGTTGCGTGCACTCGCCGGTGCCGGACCCGACGTCCACCACCCGCTCACCGGGGCGCACGGCCAGCCCGTCCATCGCCCAGTCACGCAGCCGCCGCACACCGTCCAACGCGGCCTGCATGTCCAGAATGAACGCCAGCCGCTCGGTGTCCTGCTCGCGGATCTCGTTGGCGTGGAAGGAAACCCGATCGGTACCACTGGTCATGACACATCACCCCTGTGTGGAAGATCGCCCCGGTCGCGGTCGAGGTTACGGCAGCAACAGGTTCACATCGCCGAACTCGTGCCACAGGTAGCCCTCCGCGACCGCCTCGGCGTAGACCCGTTCCAACAGCCCGAACCCGGCGACCGCGGCCAGCATGTCCAAATGAGACGCTCGCGGCTCGTGGAACCCGGTGAGCAGGCCGTCCACCGCGCGCACCCCGCGCTCCGGCGTGACCACCAGCTCGGTCCAGCCGGACGCGGCGCGCACCACGCCGTCCTCGCCGGTCGCCGTCTCCAGCGCGCGCACCGCCGTGGTGCCGATCGCGATCACCCGACCGCCGGCCGCGCGCGCCTGGTTGACCACCCGCGCGGTGTGCTCGGACACCGCGTACCGCTCCGGGTACGGGCGCTCGTGCGCCTCCGGTGAGGCGACGCCGGTGTGCAGCAGCAGCGGCGCGAACTCGACGCCGGCCGACACCAGCCGGGTGACCACCGCGTCGGTGAACGGGCGGGCCGCGCTGGGCATCTCGGCGCTGCCCGGGGTCGTGGCGAACACGCTCTGGTAGAACGACAGCGGCCACGGCCGGCGCACGTAGCCGTACCGGATCGGCGAGCCGAAGTGCCGCAGGAACGACCGCACGCCGAGCACCGTTCCGGTGTCCACGTCGGCCTCCCACAGCCGGCCGGTCGAGAACGGCTCGCGCAGCGTGACCGAGCCGCCGCCGGGCAGCGGGTAGCGGTCGCCGGCCATGCCCTCGACGTACTGGGCGGTGGCCTTGCCGTCGGACCGTCGCAGCTCGATCAGCCACCGGCCGTGCGCGAGCTCGGTGGAGAAGTGCACCACCAGCCCGCTGCCCACGACTCCGACCGCGGCGGGCAGGGTCGCCGAGGTGTTGACCACCAGCACGTCGCCGGGTTTCAGCAGGCTCGGCAGCTCGGTGAACCGGTGGTGGCTCACCCGTCCGGTCGCCGCCGAGCCGGCCAGCAGCCGCACGCCGTCCCGCTCCAGCCCGCGCGCCTCCGGTGGCGCGGGCGCCTCCAGTTCGGCGGGCAGGGTGAATTCCAGTGTCTTCATGATTCGCTCCAGACCATCACGTGCGCGCCGGCGGGGCCGCCGCGCAGTTCGAATCCGTAGTGGCCGCGCGGGTAGGTGTGCGGCCGGTGCACGATGTCCTCATCGGACGGGCTCCAGCGGATGAACAGCTCGTCGACCTCGCGGACGCTGGACAGCTCGAAGGCAAGCGGCACAACGGTTTCCGGCTGTGATCCCATCTGGGGCGAGACGAACTCCAGGTAGGCGCCGTCGGCAACGCGCAGCACCGCGCCGTGCTCGCCGTCGCGCCGCCATTCGTCCACTTGCGACAGTCCGATGTGGTCGGTGAAGTACCGAACCGCACTGTCCACATCGGACACCTGGTACGGCAGCCAGAGCGCGTTCGGGCTCATGGCGCGACCAACAGATCGGCCAGCCGCACCCGGCCGGACACCGGCTTGTCGGCGAGCAGTCGCAGGAACGCCGGCAGCACGGTCTCCGGCAGCGGCCGGTCGGAGATGTCCTCGCCGGGGAAGGCGTCCTGGTGCATCCGGGTGCGCAGGTCGCCCGGGTCCACCCACCAGACCCGCACGCCGGGCTCCTCGGCGGACAGCACGTTGCTGGCCTGCTCCAGCGCCGCCTTGGCCGAGCCGTATCCGCCCCAGCCCTCGTACGGCTCGCGCGCCGCGTCGGAGGTGATGTTGACCAGCGCGCCGGACCGCTCGCGCAGGCCGGGCAGCACCAGCTGGGTGAGCGCGAGCGGGGCGAGCACGTTCGCCTCGTACACATCGCGCAGCACGTCCAGCGGGTACTGGGCCAGCGACGGCTGCGGGCTCGGGCCGAGGATGCCGGCGTTGTTCACCAGCAGGTCGGCTCCGCCGAGCCGGTCGGCGGCCTCGACGAGCGCGAACCGGTGCGCGGCGACCGTCACGTCGCCCTGGACCGTGGTCACCTCGCCGTCGATGGTGGCCGCCGCGGCGTTCAACGCGGCGCCGTCCCGCCCGTCCACGACGAGCTTCCACCCGGCTTCGCCCAACCCGGCGGCCAGAGCGAGTCCGAGCCCCCGGGACGCCCCGGTGATGATCGCGACCGACATGGCAAACCTCCTGATTACTTGATGTATGCCACGACGCTATGCCGGCACGGCGTCCCCGCCATCGGGCTCGAGGCGCGATCGACCTACGACCTTCGACCTACGCCGCACGACGCGGTGCGAACGCGCGAGTCCCGCGCTCAGACACGGTGAGTCCCGCGCTCAGGCACGCCCGAACGCGGGACTCGCTGGTGCAGGGCGCGGGACTCGCGGGCGGGTACCGTCCACGGTGTGGAACGGTTCGGGCGGGACGAGCTGCGCGAGATCAGTGCCGCGGTACTCGCGGTCACCGCGCACCTGTCCGTGCGCGACGTGCTGCGCACGATCCTGGTGTCCGCGCGCCGGCTGCTGGACGCGCGCTACGCCGCACTCGGGGTGCCCGACGAACAGGGCTCGTTCCAGGAATTCCTGGCCGACGGGATCTCCGACGAACAGTGGGAGGCGATCGGCCCGGTCCCCCGCCAGCACGGCCTGCTCGGCGTGATGCTGTCCGACCCCAACCCGGTGCGCCTGGACGACATCCGGGCGCACCCCCAGTTCGGGTGGTGGCCGGACGCGCACCCGGTGCTCGCCGACTTCCTCGGCATGCCGATCGTGGACGGCGAGGAGATCCTCGGCGAGATCTTCCTGGCCAACAAGCGCACCCCGGGCGGGTTCACCGAGGACGACCAGGAGCTGCTCCGGCTGCTCGCGTCGCACGCGGCGATCGCCCTGGTCAACGCGCGGCTCTACGAGCGCAGCCGGGAACTGTCCATCGTTGAGGAACGCACCAGGATCGCCCGCGAACTGCACGACGCCGTGACCCAGAAGCTGTTCAGCCTGCGCCTGACCGCCGACGCGGCCGCCCAACTGGTGGCGCAGGACCCGGAGCGGGCCGTCGCCGAACTGGAGAACGTGCGCACGCTGGCCGCCGAGGCGTCCGCCGAACTGCGCTCGGTGGTGATCGGCATGCGGTCCGCGGATCTCGCCGGCGACGGGCTGGACGTGGCGCTGCGCAAGCAGGTCGAGCTGCTGGACCGGGTGCACGACGCGACGATCACCTTCACCGCGGGCACGGTCTGCCGGCTGTCCCCGGTACAGGAGGCGGCCGCCTACCGGATCGCCCAGGAGGCGTTGCACAACGCGCTGCGGCACGCCGACGCCGCCACCGTCCACGTGCGACTGTCCACAGTGGACAGCAAGTTCACCCTGGAGATCGCCGACGACGGGACCGGGTTCGACCCGGCCAAGGCCGAGGAGTCCGCGCGCCGGCTCGGCATCTCCTCCATGCGCGAGCGCGCGCGAACCGCGGGCGGCAAGCTGGCCGTCGCGTCCACCCCGGGCGAGGGCACCACGGTGCGGCTGGAGGTGCACTGTGGATAACAACATCAAGGTGCTCGTCGTGGACGACCATCCCGTTGTGCGACAAGGGCTTCGCACGTTCCTGGACCTGCAGCCGGACATCACCGTGGTCGGCGAGGCCGGCGACGGATCGTCGTGTGTGGAGGCGACCGAGCGGCTGCGCCCGGACGTCGTGCTGCTGGACCTGATGATGCCCGGCGTGGACGGCGTGACCGCGCTCCGCGAACTCCGCGAACGGCGGATCAGTACCAAGGTCCTGGTGATCACCAGCTACACCGACCCGGCCGCCGTGCTCCCCGCGATGCGGGCCGGCGCGGCCGGTTACGTCTACAAGGACGTCGACCCGCCGGCACTCGCCGCGGCGATCCGATCCGTGCACGCCGGGCACGTACTGATGCACCCCGACGTGCTCAGCGCGCTGGCCGCCGGCGAGCCGACACCGCCCGCCGCACGCCTGACCGCGCGGGAGACCGAGGTGCTGGGGATCCTGGCCCGCGGCCGGTCCAACCGCGAGATCGCCCGCGCGCTGAACCTGTCGGAGAAGACCGTGAAGACGCACGTGAGTGCGATCCTGACCAAGCTGGATCTATCCGATCGCACACAGGCCGCACTGTTCGCGGTGCGCAATGGTTTGGTCGACACCTGATCAGCGCTCCTGCCAGTCCAGGATGCTCGTGTGCAGCTCACGCATGCGAGGGGTCGGCTCGACGCCGAGTTCGGTCACCAGCAGGTGCCGCCAGTCGTTGTAGACGAGCAGCGCGTCGGCGACCCGCCCGGACTTCGCCAACGCGATCATCAGCGCGGCGCGGAGCTTCTCCCGCAGCGGGTGCCGCTGGACGAGGTCGACCAGCTCTGGCACCAGTCGCTGATGCTGGCTCAGGGAGAGCTCGGCGTCGATGCAGTCCTCCATCGCCGCCAGCCGGAGCTCGCTCAGCCAGGTGTCGGCCCGTCGCACGATCGGCGCGGTGAGCTCGGGCTGCACCGTGCCCTCCCAGTCCTGCAGCGTGGCGCGCATCAGCCGGACACCGGACAGGGGTTGTCCTCCGGTCAGCAGCACCCGCGCCGAGCCGATCTGGTTGCGCGCCCGATCCAGGTCCAGTTGTCCGGCGCCGACGACGATGCGATACCCGGCGCCCACCGTCTGTATCGGTGAGGCGATCCGCTCGGACACCTCGCACATCTTGCGCCGCAGCCGCGAGATCAGGTCCTGCACCCGCGCGCGGGCCGAGGTCGGCGGCTCGTCGTCCCACAAACCCTCGACGAGTTGATCGACGGTGACAACACGGTTGGCATCGAGCAACAACGCGATCAGCATTGCCCGCTCCTGCGGAGGTCCGAGCGACAGCCATCGAGTTCGCGCGAACTCCACACGTAACGAACCGAGCAGAAAATACGACCAACCATCGGCGCAATCTCTGCCCGCGGCCGGATCCATGACGCTTTTCCCCACAGCCATGGCCTGTCCCCCTGGCACTTATCTTTCCCTCAGTGAAACCCATCGTCACATCGCGAAGCATCCGCGTGTACCTCCGAACGAGGGACGTGAACGATCGTGCCTGAAACGAAATAAAGAATCCCGCTCTCGCCGTTGTCGGTGAGAGCGGGACATTCCATCGGCTGTTCGGGTTAAGCCTGGCCGCGCACCCAGGCGGTGCATCCGACACCGCTCAGGCACACCCTCAGCAAGACGTACTTGCCCTCCGCGATCTCCAGGTTGCGGTGACCGCAGCCCGCCGAGGCGCCGTTGCCGTCGGCGACCGAGGCCCGCACGGCCCCGTCCCAGTACAACTGCGAGGTCACGGTTCGCCCGTCCGCGCTGCGGTCGCAGGCGTACAGGTGCTCGCCGTAGGAGTAGAAGTAGCCCTGCCCGCGGAGCACGCCCCCGGAGTAGGCGTTGATCTGAACGTCGATCGCCTGGATGCCGGGCGCCTCACCCGGCACGGCGGTCGTCGCCGACGACTCGGCCACATCCTGGGCCGCCGCGGTGTCCGCGCCGGCCGAACTCCCTCCCGCGAACATCAGCGCAATGGCGATGACGGTCGCGGCGATCCCCGCCACAATAGATCGAATGTATTTCATGTTCCCTCGCTCACTATTAGTCGGTTATCCGGGGGCGGAACGACCCCCATAATTGGATAACCCCCGCCGCTATGCGCCCGCTCTGTTTCGCCTATGCGGCGCGACTCGCGCGGTTGTCACCGATCGCATAAAAGACTCTTCCGCCGCCGCGAGTCCCACCCTCCGCGCGCCGAGTTGGTGGGACTCGGCGTCCTGGAGGTGGGACTCGCGCGGAGGGGGCGCTAGTCTCGCGGCGTGAACGAGGTGCCGGACCCGAGCCAACTGCGGGCGTCGAACGCTGACCGCGAGCGTGTCGCGAAGATCCTGAACAACGCCATGGCGGAGGGCAGGCTGACCGTCAGCGAACTCGAGGAGCGGCTGGACGCCGTCTACTCCGCCAAGACGATCGGCGAACTGGGGCCGCTCACCCACGACCTGCCCGCCGGCCATTCGCCGGCGGTGCGTGGGGAAACGCACCTCGCGGTGCCGCAGGCCGGCGCGATCGACCGGATCGGCGGCGAGCCGACGTCCAAGTCCTCGATCGCCTTCATGTCCTCGGCCGACCGCAAGGGGCCGTGGGTCGTGCCACCGAGCTACAGCGTCGTGGCGATCATGGGCGGCAGCGCCATCGACCTGACCCACGCGCGCTTCGCCGAGCACGAGACCACGATCAACGTGTTCACCTGGTGGGGCGGTGTGGAGATCTACGTGCCGGACGACATCACCGTGCACGTCACCGGCAGCGGATTCATGGGCGCGTTCGACGACAGGGCGCACCAGCAGGTCGGCCCGCCCGGCGCGCCGGTGGTCAAGATCACCGGCCTGGCGATCATGGCCGGCGTGGAGGTCAAGCGCAGCAAGAAGAAGCAGCGCCGGCAGCGGATCGGGGAATAAGAACCGGCCATCACCGGGTGGGCCAGAACCCGGTGACGGCCGGTCGGTGGGGCGCGCCGGGTGGGTTGGCGCGCCCCGGCTCATTCACCCAGCGATCCCGTGTACAGCAACAGGTTCGGCGTGCCGGGCAACGTCCAGCCGATCTTGTCCTTGGTCGCACTGTCCACCAGTGCGCGCCGCACGTCCTCCGGCGAGGCGTCGGGATTGCGGGCCAGGTACAGCGCCGCGGCACCGGCCACGTGCGGCGCCGCCATCGACGTGCCGCTCATCGGCCCGCTGCTCCGGTCGTCGGCGAAAGTCGAGGACACGATGTCGGTGCCGGGCGCGATGATGTCGACGCAGTCGCCCCACTGGCTCTCCGCCGAGCGGTGATCCTTCTGGTTGGAGTTGGCGACCGTGATCGCCTCGCGCACGTTGGCCGGGTAGAACGTGCACGCCGGCACGTAGAAGTTGCCGGCGGCGATCGTGTAGGTGATGCCGGAGGCGATCGAGCGGCGCACCGCGTTCTCCAGGGCCGGCGAGCTGCCCGGGTAGCCGAGGCTCATGTTCACCACGGCCGGGCGCTTGGCGTTGGCCGTCACCCAGTCCACCCCGGCCAGCACCGAGTCGCTGGCGACCAGGGTCACGCCGCAGCTCTGCACGCGGACCGACACGATCCGCGCGGCGGGGGCCACGCCGAAGGTCTTGCCGGCCACCGTGCCGGCGACGTGCGTGCCGTGCCCGCAGGCGTCGCTCGCGTCCGGGTCGTTGTCCACGAAGTCCCAGCCGGACGTGGCGCGGCCCTCGAACTCCTCGTGGGTGAGCCGCACGCCGGAGTCCAGGATGTACGCGGTGACACCGGCACCGCCGTCGCGCGGCCGGGCGGAGTCGCCGTCCAGCGGAAGATCGCGCTGGTTGACCCGGTCGAGGCCCCAACTCGACACGGCGGACCTGGTCGCCTGTCGCGCGGGTGCGGGCTGGGACGTGGGCTGGGGCGCCTTGACCGTGCGCACCGCCTCGACCGAGGACACCGCGGAGTCCGCGGCCAGGCGCTTGGCCTGGGTCTCCGCCATCCGCGCGGAGAACCCGCGAATCGTCGCGCGGTACCGGTTCTCGACCGTGGCGCCGTACTTCGCGGCGAGCCGGTCGACGGCGTCGGCCGCGGTGTCCTTCAACACGACGACGTACCGCCCGGCGACCGCGCCCTCCGCGCCAGCGTTGACAATGGCCCCCTCGGCGGGAGCGGCGGGCTCGGCGGTGGCGAGCGTGCCACCGATCACGGCCGTCGTGGCGAGCATCGCGGCGCCGGCCAACCACAGCGCGCGACGAGCTGTCTTGCGGTTCATGCCGCGGAGCCTACCAGTTGATGAACGCACATGTTCACAGAACTTCTGGGGCGTACTGTCCGGCGTGGTCGTGGGCGTGCGGTCCTAGACTCGGGGCATGGTTGCCCCTCCGACGGCGTCGGGGCTCACGCCCGAGTTCGCCGACGTCACCCGTGACGAGTCGAGCCTGCGCCGTTTCCTGCACGGGCTGCCCGGAGTCGATCAGGTGGGCGTGGAACAACGCGCGGCCGGCCTCGGCACCCGCAGCATCAAGAAGGCCAGCAAGCTCTGGGCGATCGACACCGCCATCTCCATGGTCGACCTGACCACGCTCGAGGGCGCCGACACGGTCGGCAAGGTCCGCTCGCTGTGCGCCAAGGCGCGCCGGCCGGACCCGGACCGCCCGGAGGTGCCGAAGGCCGCCGCCGTCTGCGTCTACCCCGACCTGGTGGAGACCGCGGTCAGGGCACTGGCGGGCAGCGGCGTGGGCGTGGCGAGCGTGGCCACCGCGTTCCCCAGCGGACGGTCCAGCATGCGGGTCAAGATCGCCGACACGGAGCTGGCCGTGGCGGCCGGTGCGTCCGAGGTGGACATGGTGATCGACCGGGGCGCCTTCCTGTCCGGGCGCTACGGGCAGGTGTTCGACGAGATCGCCACGATCAAGCACGCCTGCGGGGACGCGCACTTGAAGGTGATCCTGGAGACCGGCGAGCTGGCCACCTACGACAACGTGCGGCGCGCGTCCTGGCTGGGCTTACTGGCCGGCGGTGACTTCATCAAGACCTCGACCGGCAAGGTGTCGCCGGCCGCGACGCTGCCCGTCACGCACGTGATGCTGCAGGCCGTGCGCGACTGGCACGACTCGACCGGCGAGCTGCGCGGCGTGAAACCCGCCGGCGGCATCCGGACGACCAAGGACGCGATCCGCTATCTGGTCGCCGTGCACGAGGTCGCCGGCCCGGAATGGCTGTCCCCCGAGCTTTTCCGGTTCGGCGCGTCCAGCCTCCTCAACGACCTGCTGATGCAGCGGCGCACCCAACTGGACGGCCACTACAGCGGCCCCGACTACGTGACGGTGGACTGATGACTACGTGGGAGTACGCCCCGGCGCCCGAGAACCGGGACATCGCGAACCTCAAGCCGAACTACCGCATGTTCGTCGACGGTGAGTTCACCGAGGGCACCGGCGAGCCGCTGAAGACGGTCAACCCGGCCACCGAGGAGGTGCTGGCCGAAGTCAGCACCGCCTCCACGTCCGACGTGGACCGCGCGGTGAAGGCGGCCCGGCGCGCCCACGACCGGGTGTGGGGCAAGATGCCCGGCGCCGAGCGGGCCAAGTACGTGTACCGGATCGCGCGCATGATCGCCGAGCGCGCCCGTGAGCTGGCCGTGCTGGAGAGCCTGGACAACGGCAAGCCGATCAAGGAGTCGCGCGACGTCGACGTGCCGCTGGCCTCGGCGCACTTCTTCCACCACGCCGGCTGGGCGGACAAGCTGTCCTACGCGGGGTACGGGCCGGATCCGCGCCCGGTCGGCGTTGCCGGTCAGGTGATCCCGTGGAACTTCCCGCTGCTGATGGCGGCCTGGAAGATCGCGCCGGCGCTGGCCTGCGGCAACACCGTGGTGCTCAAGCCGGCGGAGACCACGCCGCTGACCGCGCTGGTGCTCGCCGAGATCGTCCAGCAGGCGGATCTGCCGCCGGGCGTGGTCAACATCCTGCCGGGCGCGGGCGACGTGGGCGCGGCCGTGGTGGAGCACCCCGGCGTGGACAAGGTGGCGTTCACCGGGTCCACCGACGTCGGCAAGATCATCCAGCGGGCGATCGCCGGCACCGGTAAGAAGCTGACCCTGGAGCTGGGCGGCAAGGCGGCCAACGTGGTGTTCGACGACGCGCCGCTGGACCAGGCCGTCGAGGGCATCGTGAACGGGATCTTCTTCAACCAGGGGCACGTGTGCTGCGCCGGGTCGCGGCTGCTGGTGCAGGAGTCGGTGGCCGACGAGCTGCTGGAGAAGTTGCGCGCCAGGGTGTCCACGCTGCGCGTCGGCGATCCGCTGGACAAGAACACCGACGTCGGCGCGATCAACTCCGCCGAGCAGCTGCGCAAGATCACCGACCTGGTGGCGTCCGGCGAGGCGGAGGGCGCCGAGCGGTGGACCAGCGCGTGTCCGTTGCCGGACAAGGGTTTCTTCTTCGCGCCGACCGTGTTCTCCGGTGTCTCCCAGGCGATGCGGATCGCGCGGGAGGAGATCTTCGGGCCGGTGCTGTCCGTGCTCACCTTCCGCACGCCCGAGGAGGCCGTGGCCAAGGCGAACAACACGCCGTACGGGCTGTCCGCCGGGATCTGGACGGACAAGGGCTCGCGAATCCTGTGGATGGCGCAGAAACTGCGCGCCGGCGTGGTGTGGGCCAACACGTTCAACCGGTTCGATCCCACCGCGCCGTTCGGTGGTTATCAGGAGTCTGGCTTCGGTCGCGAGGGCGGCCGCGTGGGACTGGAGGCGTACCTCGATGTCTGACCGTATGTCGGTCTTGAAGACCTACAAACTCTTCATCGGGGGCGCCTTTCCCCGCTCGGAGTCCGGCCGCTCGTACCCGGTGAACGATCACCGGGGCAACTTCCTGGCCAACGCGGCGCAGGCGTCCCGCAAGGACGTGCGCGAGGCGGTAACCGCCGCACGCAAGGCTTTTCCTGGTTGGTCGGGCGCCACCGCGTACAACCGGGGGCAGGTGCTCTACCGGGTCGCCGAGCTGCTGGAGGGCCGGCGCGAGCAGTTCATCGCCGAGGTCGCCGCGAGCGAGGGCGTCCAGGCCAAACGCGCACAGTCCATTGTGGACGGTGCGATCGACAGGTGGGTCTGGTACGCCGGGTGGACCGACAAGCTGGCCATGGTGTTCGGCTCCAGCAACCCGGTCGCCGGCCCGTACTTCAACTTCACCATGCCGGAGCCGACCGGCGTGGCCGGCGTGCTGGCCCCGCAGCAGTCCTCGCTGCTCGGGTTGGTCAGCGTGCTCGCGCCGGTGATCGCCACCGGCAGCACGGCCGTCGTGGTGTCCAGCCTGGACCGCCCGCTGCCGGCGATCACGCTGTCGGAGGTGCTCGCCACGTCGGACGTGCCGGGCGGCGTGGTCAACATCCTGACCGGGCGCGCGGCCGAGTTGGGGCCGTGGCTGGCGTCGCACGCGGACGTGAACGCGATCGACCTGACCGGCGCGCCCGAGTCGATGCGCGCGGACCTGGAGCGGGCCGCGGCCGGCACGGTCAAGCGGGTACTGCGCGCGCCGTCGTCGGAGCCGGACTGGACGAGGGCGCCGGACATTTCTCGGTTGAAGCGGTACCTGGAGCACAAGACCGTGTGGCATCCTGTGGGCGTGTGAACACCCGTGTTCTCCATTCACCCACAGGCGGACCGATGGAACCAATACAGGGCTTCGACGTCGACACCTCGGCGCTGACCGGCTACTCCAGGAGTGTCACCCCGCTGGCCGACGAGCTGAGCGCCGCGGCAGGCGAGCACCTCACCGGCTTCACCGAGGGCGCGTTCTCGCTGGTCGGCGTGCACTCCGGGTTCACCAGCCAGCTCGCGGCGGCGATCGAGCGGCACAACGCCGAGGTCACCGGGCACGCCTCGGCGATCGCCGGCATGGCGGCCGCAGTCGGGCAGACCGGCACGCACTACGACGTCCAGCAGGCCGGCCACAGCCAGACCTTCGGCGCGATCGGCGGTGAGCGCGCGTGACCTCCCCGATCATTCCGCTGGTCGAGGCGCTCGGGCAGGCCGCCGTCACCGCGTCGCGGCAGTTGCTCACCAACGACGACGCGATCGACACGCTCGGCGCGGCCCAGCGCCAGGTGCGGGACACCGTGTCCCGCGTGGCCACCGACGTCGGCAACCAGACCGCCGGGCTCGCCCAGATGTGGACCGGCCAGGCCAGCGGCCGCCAGCAGACCGACGGCGCCGCGCTGGACGGAATCGCGCGGCAGCTCACGGCCAACAGCACGACGATCCAGGGCGCGATCGGCCAGGGCTTCGAGATCCTCAAGGGCGCGCAGGTCACCAACGTCGCGGACTTCGAGACGTTCAAGCAGCGCGCGGTCAACATCCTGATGGCGGCGCAGGCGGCGGCGTTCACCAATCCGTTCGGCGCCGCGATGAAGCTCGGCGAGCTGATCACGCTCGGCGGGGAGCTGGCCGGCAAGGTGTCCGGCAACCTGCGGGGCACCGTGCAGCAGCTCACCGGCGTGGGCCAGAAGCTGCTCGGCGACCTCGGCATGGGTGGCACCACACCGCAGCAGAACGGCTCCCCCGGCACCCCGCCCGAGGCGTACAACGGCGCGCCGCAGAACAACGCGCCACCGCCCAGCGGAGCCGGCGCGCAGGCCGTGGAGAACGCCAAGAAGTTGCTCGGCATGCCGTACGTGTGGGGCGGCAAGGACCCGAACCGCGACGGCGGCGTGGACTGCAGCGGCCTGGTCACCTGGGCGTACGGGCAGGCCGGCGTGGACGTGCCCGGCCCGGCGCAGAGTCAGGACATCGGCACACAGGTGAGCAAGGAGGACCTGCAGCCGGGCGACCTGCTCGTCTGGGAGGGTGGCGAGGCCGGCGGTCACGTGGCGATCTACGCCGGCGACGGGCAGCTCATCGAGGCCGGCGATCCGGTGCAGATGGGCCCGCTGCGGGAGACCAACATGGCCGGCCAGACCTTCCGCGGCTACTGGCGGCCCACGGCGTAGCCATGTCCGAGAACCCCGAACGCCGGCGGATTTTGCCCGAGCTGTCGGACACGGCGTAGCCGGCCATGGAGATCGACATCACGCGGGAGAGCGCCGCGGTCGCCGAACGGGTCGAGCGGGTCACCGACACCGTGCGGGAACGCATGGATCAGGCCGGCCCGCTCGCCGGCTCGGCCAAGTCGCCCGACGGCACGATCTCGGTGACCGTGGCGCCCGGCGGCCTGATCACCGGGATCACGCTCACCGAAGCGGCACTGGCGGGCGGCTCCACCGAGCTGGCGCGCAACATCAGCAAGCTCGTCGAACGGGCGACCAGGCGTGCCGGTGACGCCGTGTACCGCGCGCTCGCCCCCGCGCTGCCCGCCGGCGCGCTCGGCGAGCTGGCGTCGCTCGGCTACGTCCGCTACGACGAGGACGACGGCGACGCCGGAGACGACTACCGGTCGCCGATCATTCCCCCTGACAAGGTGTAACCGTTTTCCCACGGTGTGACCCGCGTTGTTCTAATCTTGTACCGGCGCGTGGGGATCCGATGGGGGCCGGTGTACGTCACACCCGGGTCAGGGAGGGACACATGAACGATCCGCATCATCGGCGGCCGAGCAACCAAGGCTACGACGTCGACACCGATGCGCTCACCGACTACGCCAGGCGCACCAACCCCGTCTCCGACGAGGTGCGCGGCGCGGCCGGGATGACCGGAGCCGATTTCGACGACTACGCGTTCTCCAAGATCGGCAGCGAGGTCGGCCTGTCCTCGGCGCTGCGGGACGCCAACCAGCGCCAGCGCGACGACCTCGCCGGCCTGTCCACGAACATGGACAACATCGCGCAGGCCGTGCACAACACCGGCGTGAACTACACCGACCGCGAGGACCAGGGCCGCCAGGCGCTGCGCCGCGCCGCCAGGGAGGAATGAGCGTGGCACCGCCCAACGCAGGACCGGTGCTCGCGCCGCTCGTGGAGCCGGGCGCCACCGCCCAGACCCACCTGCGCACCGACAACGGTGGCATCAACGCCGTCAAGGACGCGCACGGCAACGTGGTGACCCGCCTCGACGGCACGCAACAGGTGGTCAACACCAACAACCAGAACGTCAACGCCAACTGGCAGGGCCAGGGCGCCGACCGGGCCGTCGGCGACCAGCAGTCGCAGGGCGGCCAGTTCCGCGACATCAGCACGTACAGCACGCAGGTGCAGAGCGCGGTCCAGGAAGCGTCGGGCATCCTGCAGGTCGGCCAGAACACCAACCAGCAGGCGATCCACGACTTCATGAACCGG
Source organism: Herbihabitans rhizosphaerae (assembly GCF_004216555.1). GTDB lineage: Bacteria > Actinomycetota > Actinomycetes > Mycobacteriales > Pseudonocardiaceae > Herbihabitans > Herbihabitans rhizosphaerae. The sequence continues at coordinate 70,602 of NZ_SGWQ01000006.1, forward strand.
GCGGCGCCGATCATGGAGGCGGCGGCCGGCCTGCGCGCGGCGGGCAAGCACGCCGACGCCGCCGCGAAGCTGTCCGACCTGGCCAAGCTGGCCGACGACTTCAACGGCCAGGTCAAGATCAACCTCAAGGACGTGCAGGGCCAGCTCACCGGCGTCGTCGACAAGATCAACGGTGCCGGCGGCAACCGGCCCAAGAGCGGTGGCGGCGGTACCCGCACGCCGTCCGCGTACACCCAGGGCGGCGGGGGCGGCCGGAGCGGTGGCAGCAGCGGGGGCGGAGGCGGCGCGGCGTCCAAGAAGCGCCTGCCGGCGGCGATCCCGATGCAGCCCGGCACCGGCGTGAAGGTCAACCTTCCGGACGGCAGCACGGTCGAGGCGCCGAACGAGACGGCCGCGAAGGCGGTGCGCGCGGCGCTCACCCAGCTCGGCGTGCCGTACGTGTGGGGCGGCACCTCTCCCGGTCAGGGTCTGGACTGCAGCGGTCTGACCCAGTACGCCTACGGCGAGGGCGGCATGGACCTCCCGCGCACCTCGCGCGAGCAGGACATCGGCGCGGAGGTGCCGAACGCGGATTCCCTGCTGCCCGGCGATCTGGTGTGCTGGGAAGGCCATGTGGCCATGTACATCGGCAACGGGCAGATCGTCGAAGCGGGCGACCCGGTGCAGACCGGGCCGCTGCGCACGACGAACTCTGGTATGCCTTTCGTGGGCTTCTACCGCCCCACTGGCTGACGGAGGAACACGTGGAGATCGACATCGAGCGCGAGATCGCGGCGCTTGACGAGCGGATGGCCCGCGCGGGCGAGCGCGCCGAGCAGCGGGTCGCGTCGCTCGGCAAGCTGTCCGGCACGGCGTCCTCGCCGGACGGCACGATCACGGTCGAGGTGGAGCCGGGCGGGCTACTGTCCGACCTGCGCCTGTCCCCCGCCGCACTGGCCCAGGGCTCGGACTCGTTGGCGCGCAACATCACCGCGCTGGTCGACAAGGCGACCAAGCGGGCCGGCGGCGCGCTGCACAAGGCGCTCGCGCCGACGATGAGCCCGGAGGCGGTCCGCGAGATCGAGTCGCTCGGCTACGTGCCGTACGAGGACGACGAAGAGGACTTCGATCCGGACTACAGCTCCAATCCCTTTGGGGGTCGCATCCGATGAACACAGCAGGGCGAAGCCCTTTCGATGAGAGGGCGGGGGCGGGGCAGAGGATGGTGATCGAGCGGGAGCCGCTGGAGCGCAGTACCGACCAGCTCATCGCCGACATGGACGCCCGGCGCGACGCGCTGGCCCAGGTGGAGCCGGTGCTCAAGAGCACCACCGGCACCGCGCACGATCCGCAGGGCACCGTGCAGATCACCGTTGACGGGCAAGGGAAACTGCTCAAGCTGTACATGCGCCCCGACGCGGTGAAGTGGGGCGCGGACACACTCGCCAAGCTGATCGTGGACGTGGCGCGAGTGGCCCACCAGGACGCCACGCAGAACGCGTACAACAAGCTCGGCCCGCTGCTCGGCGACAACCTCACCTACGCCATCGAGCAACTGTCGGGGCTGCGCGCGCCGGCTCGCCAGGAGACCGAGGGCGGCATCACCGCCGAGGAGTTCCAGGCGAGGCGCGACGAGCGGGTCCGGCACGAATCCCAAGGGACGCAACAGGTTTCCCCGTCGTCCGCGGCGGATGACGACTACGACCTGGACACCTTCGACGCCTCGATGCTCCGGTCGGACCGGTAGCCGTCAGGGCCGGACCAGGGCCTCGGTGACGATCCTGGCCGTCTTGTCCTCGGCGGACGGGCTCACCAGGGCTCCCGGGCGGAGCAGGACGACCACGGTGCCCGAGCCGGGGTCGACCTGGACGGTCTGACCGCCGAGCCCCTGGGCCCAGTACATGTCCTGCGGCGCCCCCGGAACGATCTGGGTGTGCGGCGCGTTCGCGCTGTCCTCGTGAGTCCAGGCCTTCGTCACGCCGGCGACCGGGCCGAGGCGGTTGAGCCACCAGAGGTACCCGTACGCGGTGGTGATGTCCTGGGAGGGCTTTCCGGTGGCCTCGGCGACCCACTGCTCGGGCACGACCTGAGTGTCGCGCCAGTGTCCGTTGCGTAGGAACAGATAGCCGAACCGGGCCATGTCCTGGCAGGTCGACTGCACGCCCATGAACGTGTTGGTGTTGCCCGCCTGGTCCTTGGTCATGGTCGAGTTCTTCATGCCCAGCGGCTCGAGGAGTTTCTTCTGGGCGTAGTCGACGGGCTCCTCTCCGGTCGCCCCGTGCAGCACGTCGTCCAGCGTCTGGATGGCGGTGTTGTTGTAGGCCCACACGTCGTTGGGAGGGACGTCCTGGGGTACCGAGACGGCGTAGCCGGTTCGGTCCGACGCCCCGAAGACCGCCCCGGCGTCGTCCAGGGCGCCCGTCCAATGCCGGCCGGAGTCGTTGCTCAGCAGGTCCTTGACCGTGACACCGTCCGAGGGCGTGCCCACCCAGGGGGCAAGGTACTTCGACGCCTTGTCCTCGATGCTGAGCTTCTGCTCGGCCGCCGCGATTCCGACCAGGGTGCTCGAGACCGACTTGGTCACCGACCACACTTCCTGCTTGGAGTCGGGCCCGGTGCCGTTCCAGTACCACTCGGCGACCAGCCGCCCGTGCCGGATGACCGCCAGGCAGTTCGACTTGTCCGCCTTCAACTCCTCGGCGATCTGTTCGAGCTTGGCGGGGTCGAACCCGGCCGCGGCGGCGTCACCGCGCTCCCATTCCGCACCCGGATACGGGTCATCATTCGGACCGGCGAAGGCCGAACCGTTCGACGCGACGGCCGCACCGGCCACCAGCGCCGCGACGGCCACTGCGGAAACGACCCTGCGACGAGCAGAAGAAAGCACACCGACCTCCGACCCCGACAGATCACCTCGAAGCAGAGTGGCGGCGACCGGGAAATCGTGTCAACGCGCCGCCGGATTAGTTGTCACGCCTGCGCAGCCCGCGAGTCCCGCGCCCCGCACCGGCGAGTCCCGCGCTCAGGCACCGCGTCGCCGCGCGAAAAAGTTGCGTGGCGGCGGGAAAACTTTCAATCGCGGTGACCGGCGCCGCGGCTAGCGTCAAGCCATGGACCTCGATCTGGAGCGCATCGAACGCGCCGCCACCACCGTGAACCCGGTGTTCCTCAACAGTCCACAGTGGACTGATGACACGCTGGCCGAGGCGCTCGGCCGCCGCGTGCTGGCGAAGCTGGAGACGGCCAACCCGCTGCGCAGCTTCAAGGGCCGCGGCGCGGACTTCGCCGCCGCCGAGTTCGACCCGAGCCGGCCGGTCGTCTGCGCGTCCAGCGGCAACTTCGGCCAGGCGATGGCCTACGCGTGCCGCGCGCGGGGCATCCCGGTCGAGGTGTTCGTGCCGGACGACATCAACCCCGGCAAGCGGGCCAGGATGGAGGCGTTCGGCGCGAAGGTGATCCCCGCCGGCGTGGACGGCAACGCGGCCGGCGAGCGGGCCGTCGAGCACGCCGGGCGGACCGGCGCGCGGTACGTCAAGGACGGCGATCTGGCGGCGATCTCCGAGGGCGCCGGCACCATCGGCGTCGAGCTGCTGCGCGGCGGCACCACGATCGACACGGTGATCGTCCCGGTGGGCGACGGCGCCTTGATCACCGGTGTGGCGCGCTGGGTGAAGGAGCACTCGCCGCACACCAGGATCGTCGGCGTCAGCGCGGTCGGCGCACCCGCGATGGAGCGGAGCTGGCGGGCCGGCGAGCCCCGCCCGACCGAGTCGATCGATACCGTCGCGGAGGGCATCGCGATCCGCACACCGGTGGCGAATTCGGTGGCACGTATGGGAAAACTCGTCGACGACATGGTGCTGGTGGACGACAAGCAGATGTTCGACGCGATGGCCTTGGCGGTCCGCACGATCGGCGTGCTGCTGGAGCCGTCGGGGGCCGCCGGGCTGGCCGCGCTGGCCGTGCACGAGATCCCCGGCGACACGGTGGCGACGGTGCTCACCGGAAGCAATCTGCGGCCCGAACATCTCGGCACAGCCCTGTGATCGCTCCCATAACGCGGACCACGTAGGCTGCCTGCCGTCGGCGCGCCACCCACGTGCGCCGGTGGGACGCGTTACCCGGGAGGATCTCCGCAATGGCTCAGGACATCGTTCCGATCGAGCTCGGCCTGCCCCAGGGCGACCTGGTGACCCTCTGGGCACCTCGGTGGCGGGAAGACGGCGAGGAGTGGGAGGCGTTCCTCGGTCACGAGGAAGATCTCTACGCCTTCCCCGACGTCGCGCATCTCGCCGCGTTCACCCGCACGGTGGCCGAGCACGACCTGGCCGATCATCCGGCGTGGCAGGTGGTCCCGGCGCTGTCGGCGCCCGAGCTGCTGCCCGACGAGGCGCACCAGTTCGACCTCGTCGGCGTGCCGGAGCTGGCCGCCGAGGACCCGGACACCTGGACGATCGGCGAGCTGGCCGACATCACCGCGATCGTGCGGTCGCTCGCCGACGTGTGCGAGCTGGACGACGTGCACGAGGTGCTCGACTCCTCCGACGGGTTCGCGCTGCTGTCCGAGGGCACGCTGCCGTTCACCGGTCGCGACGGTCAGAAGCTGTGGGACGACCTGGCCAAGACGATCGCCGAGCGCTGGGACGAGGTGCTCGACGCGATCGACGGCGTGGTCACCGTTCCGGACGTGGACGACACCGCGCTCGAGGCGGCCGCCGAGGAGCTGGCCGCGTTCGAGCAGGAGTCCGAGGACTCGGCCGGCGCGCTGGGCGTCGACGTCGAGGACATCGACCCGGTGGACACCGAGGCCGACACCGACACCGCCGCCGCGAAGTCCGACGAGTCCGATGAGGACAGCGCGGACGACGACGGGGACGAAGACGAGGACGACGAGCCGGTCGGGTTCTGGGGCGAGGTCGGCATCGACCCGGTCAAGATCATCACCGGTGGGCACGAGTACTACTCGCTGCGCTGCTACCTCGACGACGAGCCGATCTTCCTCGGCTCGGACGGCAAGATCGACGTGTTCACCTCACCGCGCGCGCTGGCCAACCACCTCGCGCAGTCCGAGGACGACCACGACCTGACCGAGGTGTCCACCTGGCCGGAGGTCGCCACCAGGGCCACCGACGGCGACCTGGACATCGAGGTCGACGTGGACAACACCTACGTACTGCAGGGGCTCGCCGACGACCTCGCCGAGGGGCCGGACGCGATCGACCCGACCCAGCTCGACCTGGCCGTCGAGCTGATCACCGACGCGGCGGACTGGGCCGGCGACGACAGCGTCTCCGAGGCGCTCGGGCAGTCGGAGAGCCTCGGCTGGCTGGTGTCCTTCGTGCTGAACCCGGACCCGACCCGGCTCGCACCGAGCGCGCCGTTCGACGCCGAGGTCACCGCGTGGCGCGAGCTGTCCGAGTCCTTCGAGAACCGCCTGCGCCCCCACTGACAGCGAACCGATCCTTAGCAAGCCTAAGGTATTCAGCGGGCTTATTCACGCTCGAACCCCCGAGATTCAGCGGGCTCGATCCCGCGGGAGCGTCAGCCGATGAGCGCCGCGTAGCCGGGCTTGATCACGTTGTTGATGATCGCCAGGCGTTCGTCGAAGGAGATGAACGCCGATTTCATCGCGTTGATCGTGAACCACTGCAGGTCGGCCCAGTCGTAGCCGAACGCGTCCATCAGCGCGGCCATCTCGCTGCCCACCGAGCAGCCGCTCATCAGCCGGTTGTCGGTGTTGATCGTGACGCGGAAGCGCAGCCGGGTGAGCAGGCCGATCGGGTGCTCGGCGATGGACGGCGCCGCACCGGTCTGCACGTTGGACGACGGGCACATCTCCAGCGGGATCCGGCGGTCCCGCACGTACGCGGCCAACCGTCCCAAGTGGACAGTGCCGTCCTCGGCGACCTTGATGTCGTCCACGATCCGCACGCCGTGCCCGAGCCGCTCGGTGCCGCAGTGCTGGATCGCCTCCCAGATCGACGGCAGCCCGAACGCCTCACCGGCGTGAATCGTGAAGTGCGCGTTCTGCTGGCGCAGGTACTCGAACGCGTCCAGGTTGCGGGTGGGCGGGAAGCCCTCCTCCGGGCCGGCGATGTCGAACCCGACCACGCCGCTGTCCCGGTACCGCACGGCCAGCTCGGCGATCTCCAGCGAGCGCGCGTTCTGCCGCATCGCGCACAGCAGCGTCTTCACGCTGATCGTGCTGCCCGCGCCGGCCGCGCGCCGCTCGCCGTCGGCGAAGCCCTCCTGCACGGCCTGCACGATCACGTCGAGGGACAGCCCGCGCTCGGTGAACAGCTCCGGCGCGTAGCGCACCTCGGCGTACACCACGCCGTCGGCGGCGAGATCCTCGACACACTCGGCGGCCACCCGGCGCAGCGCCGCCTCGTCCTGCATCACGCCGCACGTGTGCGCGAACGTCTCCAGGTAGCGGACCAGCGAGCCGGAGTCGGCGGCTTCGCGAAACCAGGCACCGAGTTGCTCGGCGTCGGTGGTCGGCAGCGCGGTGTACCCGCTCGCCTCGGCGAGCTCGACGACGGTGCCGGGTCGCAGCCCGCCGTCGAGATGATCGTGGAGCAGGACCTTGGGGGCGCGACGGATCGTGTCCGGCGTGACGGGTGCGGCTGGCATGGCCCAACGCTACCGAGTAGGCCAAGTGGTGGGAACGCGGTGACCCCCATTCGGCCGCATGGTCGTGACCCAACGTCCGAGGTCAAAAGCATGTCACCCGATCGTGGGCGCAAAACCGGCCCGCTAACCTACGGGTGGTGTTTAGACGGGGACCGGCTGTGGCTAGGCTCGGCGCCGTCGCCCCACTCCCCTCCCCAGACAAAGGTCACCCACCGTGCAGGAGAACAACAACGCCACGGTTTCGTTCGACCGGATGCGCACCATGCTTGTGCGTGCGGCCGAGATCCGTGAAAGCGAGCAACAGCAGATCTTCGACGCGCTGGACGAGATCCACGCGCGCATGGCCCCCATCGAGACGCTCGGCACCATCCGCAAGCGCCTCACCGAGATGTCCGACCGCGCCGAGGTCGTCGTGCTCGCCGAGCGCGTCGACGCGGTGATGTCGAAGCTGGACTCACAGGACGCGGCGATCGCCGCCGTCGGCCGCGCCGTCGAGTCCATCGTGGACAAGCTGGCCACGCCGTTCGCCCAGCTCGACGGTCGTCTGGACGGCGTCGCCGGCCGGATGGAGGGTGTCGCGGGCCGGATGGACGGCCTGGAGGACAAGCTCCTCAACATCCACCGCCGGCTCGACGAGCTGGACGGCCACCTGTCCAAGCAGGACGACCGCGTCGCCATGGTTCCCGGCGAGGTGACCGTTCCGGTCCGCGAGCGCATCGAGGCGCTGGAGGGCGGGCTGCGCGCGCGGATCGACGAGGTGGACGACCGGCTGCACGAGCACCTGGACGGCACCAAGGACGCGCTGCACGCCGCGGTCAACGAGACCCGCGAGACGGTGGACGCGAGCGACCGGCTCAACGGGCTGGCCGAGCGCCTCGAGCAGGTGACCTCGCGTCTGGACTCGATGACCAGCCGCCTGGACACCGTCGAGGACGGCTTCACCGCGGCGCTGGGCAGCCTGTCCGGCTCGATCGAGCAGAGCCTGACCAAGGTCGAGGGCACCCTGACCGAGCGGCCCGACTCGCAGTCGGTGGAGTCGATGGTGCGCAAGAGCAACGCCGAGTCCGAGCGCCGCATCGGCGGCCACCTGGACGAGGCGATGGCCACCTTCGCGGAGCTGATGCTCGGTGGCGGGCCGGCGCCGCAGCCGCCGACCACACTGCCCCGCCAGGGCACCCGCCGGCGCACCACGAAGAAGGCCGGCACGAAGAACAACTCCACGGACGACGCCGACATCGCCTGAGTTCGCGAGTCCCGCGCTGAGACATTCACCGGGACACCCCGAGTCCCGCGCTCCGCACTGATGCGGAGCGCGGGACTCGCCGGTGCAGGGCGCGGGACTCGCGGGTTACCGGATCAGGCACTGGGACGAGCCGCAGTAGCGGCCTAGCCCCAGCCGGTCCAGCACGGTGCCGTAGACCGGTACGGAGGTGCGCGCCTGCGGCGAGGGTGGCACGCTCGGCGGCGTCTGGGCGATGGCGATGCCCAGACCGCCGATCAGGCTCGGCTGCGGCCACTCCAGGAACAGCGCGAACCGGTCGTGCCACTTCCAGTTCGTCTGCGCGAATCGCCCGCCGTCGGAGAACGACACGAACACATCCGCCGCCTCACCTCTGGTGTAGGCCACGAGATCGTCACGCCCGTCGCCGTTGAAATCACCGATGCCGGGAATCTCCTGTCCCAGGGCGAAATGCTCGCTCCATCTCCAGCTGTCCTGCACGAATCGCCCGCCGTCGGACAACGACACGAACACGTCGGCCACGTCACCGCGCATGAACGTCACGATGTCGTCGCGCCCGTCGCCGTTGAAATCACCGGTGCCGGTGACCTCGTTGCCCAGCGCGAAATGGTCGTGCCACTTCCAGATCGCGTGCCGGAAAACGCTGCCGCTGGACAGCGACACATAGGAGTCGGCCCGGTCGCCGCCGGTGAACGTGATCAGGTCGTCGCGCCCGTCGCCGTTCACGTCGCCGATCCTCGGCACCTCGTTCTCGATGGCGAAGAAATCGTGCCAGCGGCGGCTCGGCCCGAAGCCCGAACCGTGCGACAGCGCCACCCACACGTCCGCCGACGTGCCGCGGGTGAACGTCACGATGTCGTCCAGACCGTCGCCGTTGAAATCGCCGACCGCGGGCAGTTCCGCGCCGAGTGCGAAGAAGTCGTGCCACTTCCACGCGCTCTGCACGAATCGTCCACCGTCGGAAAGGGACACGTACACATCGGCCGCGGGGCCGCGGGTGAACGTGACCACGTCCTGCTTTCCGTCGCCGTTGAAATCGCCGGCGAGCGGGATCTCGCCGCCACCGCCGAAGAACTCGTGCCAGCGCCACGCGTCCTGCACGAACCGTCCGCCGTCGGAGAACGAGGCGTACACATCGGCCGCGTCGCCACGGGTGAAGGTGAGCGCGTCGTCGAGCCTGTCGCCGTTCAGGTCGGACTCGGTGGAGGCGCCCACCCGGCCGGTGCCCACACCGCTGGCCGGGCTGGACGCGCCGCGGTGATCCACCGCGACCACGCTGTACTGGCGCACCGTGCCGACGGGCAGCGCCTTGTCCTGGAAACCGGTACCGCGTGTGGTGCCGATCTGCCTGCCGGACGCGTAGACCCGGTAGAACGCGATCCCGGTGTCGTCGCGAGGCTCGGTCCAGGACAGTTGCACGCCGTGCTCGCCGTTGCCGACCTGTACCGGTGTCGGTGGCGCGGCCGGTGCCGCCGAGTCGGTGTACCCGCGCACCAGGCTGTCCGCCCAGTACGAGGAGGCCGTCCAGTGCGGCGCGCCGCCGAGCGGCCGCAGCTCCACGCGTACTCGCGACTTGCCGGCCGTGACCCCGGCGGGCAACGCGAAGTCGTCGGCATGCCAGTACTGCACGTCGTTGCGGAACGCCTGCAGCCAGGTGCCCACAGCGGTGCCGTCCACCAGCACTTGTGCCGCCTGGCCGCCGAACCGTTGATCGGATATTCGGCGCAGCACCACACCGGCGTTGTTCGGGTTGGTGGCCATGTCGAACGCGATCGCGCCGAGGCCGAAGCGCACGTCGTCGCGCACGGTCAGCTCGTCCTCGTCGCCCTCGAAGACGCCCTCCATGGTGAACTGCTGGCCGCTGTCGGCGTACGCGTGTTGGGTGCGGCTGGCCGCCGACCCGACGTCCAGCACGTCGGTCCGCTGATGCCCGAACCCTTGCTGGGTATAGAGAAACGCGGTCGACCGGTAGATCGCGTCCACGTCGTTCTGGGCGCCGTGCTCGATGCCGAATCGCAGCGACGAGTGGTACGGCACGGCGTCGGTGAGCAGCAGCCGGTACGGCGAGTCGCACTCGGTCGCGCACCCGCGCGCGGCGACCTCGTGGCCGGGGTTGCCGTTGAGCGGGTTGGTGAACGTGCCGCGGTGGAAGTACCACCCGGCCTCGTAGAAGTCCTCGGTGCCGGTGCCGTGCACCTGCGGGGTCTGCATGCCGTCGACGTAGACCCGCTCGTCGCCCTCCAGGTACAGCCGCCGGTCGCCCTCGCCGGGGCGCACCCGCCCCTCCATCGCCTGCGTGACGCCGACCAGCTTGCCGCGCCCGCTGCGCTCGGCGATGGTCCAGTCCCCGTCGCGCACCGGGTTGCCGGAGCGGGAGTCGGTGCTGAAGTAGCCGGCCGATCCGCCCGGCGCGAGCTCGTTGGTCCACTGCGGATCGGGTGCGCTGGTGAGCTGTGACTCGACGCCGGACAGCGTGCGGCCGCTCCGGTTCACCAGGCTGACCGTCGCGCCCTCCCGGAACGGCATCGGCCACCACGTCGAGTACCAGCCGCCGGCGGCCGGGTCCATGGCGAACAGCAGCGAGCGCACCGGGTACTCGCCGAGCCCGGTGCCGAAGAACTCGCCGATCGGTGAGTCCACTGTGGACTGTCCGTCGAAGGTGATGCGCAGCCGCAGGCCGGCCAGGGTGTCGTCGGTGGCCAGCGCGTCGGGCACGCGCAGCCGCAGGCCGGTGATCGTGCGCGGACCGGTGAGCCGCGCGATGTCGGTGCTCTGACCGGACGCGAGGTTGCTGGTCGCCGGCTGGGTCACCGCGTCCGAGCGGTCCGGCTTCGGGTCACGGGTGCCGGCCGCACGCAGCTTGTCCACCACGTCCGCCGCGCGGTCGGCGGGGTTGAACGTGGGCACACCCTCCGCGTCCGGGAAGTGCCGGTAGCTCACGTGATGGAACAGCGGGTTGTTCTGCACGGTGACGCGCATCGAGGACCGGTACGGCATCGGCACCTTGATGTACACGCCGCCGGAGCTCTGGTCCGCGTTGGCCACCAGCGGATAGACGAACGGTGCGCCGAGCGCACCGTTCACCACGTCCTGCAGGCCGGCGTCGATCACCCGGCGGCCGTCCAGCTCGACCAGGATGCGGCCGGTGAGCCGGACGTCGCCCTCGTCCGGGATCGGGTCGGGGTTGGAGCCGATGCGGGTGAACCAGATCGAGCCGATCTCGCCGGCACCGGCGTCCTCGGCGATCACGCAGCCGGCCGGTGAGCCGTGCAGGCAGGAGTATCCGCCGTAGAAGCCGTCCTCGGGATTGCCGCCGCCCCGGTCGAAGCTGGACGACTGGCGAATCTGCGATCCGGCCGACAGGTACGGCAGTTGGTCGAGCCTGCGGTACATGTCCCAGCCGACCGGCCCCTTGGAGGTCGGCGGCGGTTCGGCCGAGGCGGAAGCCGACGCTGGGGCCGCACCCACCGTCGTCATGATCGCTGCCATGCTCAGGCCAAGCAGGGTGGCGAGCAGGACGGCGAGCGCGCGGCGGTGGGGGCGGTGCATGTGATCACCTCGACTTCGATGGCGAGACCACACGGGTAAACGATTACTCGTGTGATCAGAGTGTGAGCAGCCGAGCGTCACGCGTCAAGCACATTCAGTCGCGTCGCTGGCCTGGATAGATCCAGACAATCAGCCGTGTAACGGACAGGCTCCTTGGGCCGATTGGAGGTGTCCGATTACGCAGGTGCACCGACGTTTTGGACGCAAGAAAACGATTACTCCTTTGGAGAAAGACGATCTTCACTCAGGCCGGCTTTTCCGGGCGAACGATCACCGACGGTCACCTGAAGGGGCGACCGGCGCCGTCGCGTCAACTGCGGAGCGTATCGATGATCAACGGGGCGCGCTCCGCACCGGCGTCGCCAATCGTGACCCCGCCGTTAAGCGCGGCCAGCGCGCCGCCGAGGGTGTCCTCGTTGTTCGTGCGCAACTCGAGCAGCGGCTGGCCCGCCGACACCCGATCGCCCGGCTTGGCGTGGCACAGCACGCCGGCGGCGTGGTCGACCGGATCCTCCTTGCGCGCCCGGCCCGCGCCGAGGCGCCACGCGGCCACCCCGACGGCGTACGCGTCCAGGCCGGTGAGCACGCCGTCGGACTCGGCGGTCACCTCGCGCACGTGCCGCGCGGACGGCAGCGGCGCGTCCGGGTCACCGCCCTGCGCGGCGATCATGCGACACCAGGTCTCGTAGCCGCGGCCGGACGCCAGCACCTCCGCCGGGTCCACTGTGGACAGTCCGGTGAGGGAGAGCATCTCGCGGGCCAGCGCCATGGTCAGCTCGACCACGTCGGCCGGCCCGCCGCCTTTCAGCACGTCGACCGACTCGGCCACCTCGACCGCGTTGCCCACGGCGGCGCCGAGCGGCACGGACATGTCGGTGAGCAGCGCGGTGGTCGGCACGCCGTGCTCGCGGCCGATCCCGACCAGCGCCGCGGCCAGCGCGCGGGCGTCCGCCTCGGTCTTCATGAACGCGCCGGCGCCGACCTTCACGTCGAGCACCAGGCCACCGGCGCCCTCGGCGATCTTCTTGCTCATGATCGAGCTGGCGATCAGCGGGACGGACTCCACGGTGCCGGTGACGTCCCGCAGCGCGTACAGCTTGCGGTCGGCCGGCGCGAGATTGGGCGTGGCCGCGCACACCACGGCGCCGACCTCGTCGAGTTGGCGCGCGATCTCCTCGGTGGACAGGCCGGCCCGCCAGCCGGAGATCGACTCCAGCTTGTCCAGCGTGCCGCCGGTGTAGCCGAGGCCGCGGCCGGAAAGCTGTGGGACGGCGGCGCCGCACGCGGCCACCAGCGGGGCCAGCGGCAGGGTGATCTTGTCGCCGACGCCGCCGGTGGAGTGCTTGTCCACGGTCGGGCGGCTGGTGCGCAGCGAGAGCCGCTCGCCCGAGTCGATCATCGCGCGGGTCCACCTGGCGGTCTCGACGGCGTCCATCCCGTTGAGCAGGATCGCCATGGCGAGGGCGGACATCTGCTCGTCGGCGACCACGCCACGGGTGTAGGCGTCCACCACCCAGTCGATCTGCTCGCCGGTCAGCGTGCCGCCGTCCCGCTTCGCCCTGATGATGTCCACAGTGGACAGTGGTTCCCACGTCATGGACACACTCTAAGCCTCGACAAGTTTCAGCCCGATGATCCCGGCGACGATCAACAGCAGGAACCCCAGTCGCGACAACGACATCGCCTCGCCGAACAGCGCCATCCCGGTGACCGCGACGCCGACCGTGCCGATGCCCACCCAGACGGCGTACGCGGTGCCGACCGGCAGATCGGCGAGTGCTATCGAGAGCATGCCGAGGCTGACCGCGGCGACCGCGATCCCGATCACGGTCGGCACGAGTCGAGTCAAGCCGTCGGCCTGCTTCAACGCGACCGACCAGACGATCTCGAGCAGTCCGGCCGCGACGAGGATGACCCAGGCACGGCTCACGCGGTGACCCCGCCGTCCACCGTCACGGTCGCGCCGGTGATGTAACGGCCGGAGTCGCCGACCAGGTGTGCCACCGTGGCGGCGATGTCCTCGGCGGTCCCGTAGTGGCCGAGCGCGGTGACCGCCCGCTCGCCGTCGGCGTGGTCGCCGTCGGCCGGGTTCATCTCGGTGTCGATCGACCCCGGCTGGACGAGGTTGACCGTGATCCCGCGCGGCCCCAGATCGCGTGCCACTCCCTTGGTGAAGCCGATCAGGGCCGACTTGCTCATCGCGTACAGGCTGTAGCCCGGCGCCGGCACGCGATCGGCGAGGCTGCTGCCGATGCTGACGATCCGCCCGCCGTCGGGCAGGTGCTCGACGGCCGCCCTGGTCGCGGAGAACACCGCGCGGGCGTGCACCGCCATGAGCTCGTCGTAGTGGTCGACCGTGGCCTCGCCGATCTCCCCGGAAATGAACAGGCCCGCGTTGTTGACCAGGATGTCCAGCCGCCCGAGCCGCTCGACCGTCTCGGTGACCGCGGCGCTGATCGCGGCGTGGTCCGCGGCGTTCGCCTGGATCGCGACGCCCCGGCCGCCGGCGACGGCGACCGCGGCGAGCACGTCGTCGGCACGGTCCTTCGCGGTGTTGTAGGTGATCGCGATGTCGGCGCCGTCGGCCGCGAGCCGGGTGGCGATGGCTGCCCCGATGCCCCGGCTTCCGCCGGTGACCAGTCCGACCTTGCCGTCGAGTTTCTGCACGAGCTGCTCCTATTTCTGCAGTGAACGCTTCCTAATTACTGTAGCCTTGCTAGTGTGGAGACGGCAACCACACGGGAAGGGAGCGCGATGGCACCGCCGGGACGACCGCGCGGCTTCGACCGCGACGCGGTACTCGACGCGGCGATGCGGCTGTTCTGGCAGCACGGCTACGAGGGCACGTCGATCAGCGACCTCACCGAGACGACGGGCATCGGCACGCGCAGCCTGTACGCCGCGTTCGGCTCGAAGGAGGAGCTCTTCCGGGAGGCGGTGACGCTGTACAACAGTGCGAGCGTGATCAGCTGCGGTGCGCTCGACGAGGAGCCGACCGCACGTGCGGCGATCGAGACGCTGTTACGCGCCAACGCCGATGCCTACGCGGATCCGACGACACCGCGCGGCTGCATGATCGTCCTCGGCGCGGCGACCGGCACGCCGGAGAACGAGCCCGTCCGGCGGTTCCTCGCCGACTGCCGCGACGCCGACCGCACGGCGGTGTCCGCCCGGCTCGAACGCGCGGTGGGCGACGGCGATCTGCCGCCGGACGCGGACACCGAGGCGATCGCGACGTTCTACCTGACCGTCCTGCACGGCCTGTCGATCGGCGCCCGCGACGGCGGCACCCGCGAGGCCATGCACCAAGTCATCGACATGGCGATGTGCGGGTGGGACGGCGTGGTGTCGCAACGGCGACGCTCAGCCCGCCCAGCCCGAAGCCGGTGAGGAGTTCTCGTCAGTCGAGCACCGTGGTGGTCAGCGCCGGCGAGGCGTCGATCTCCGCGTCGGTGAACCGTGGTGTCACCCATCCGCCGGACGAGTACAGCTTGGTCTGGTCGGAGAAGTGCGGCGAGGTCGGGTCGGAGGACTGCGAGTACGTCAACACTGTCGACACCTTCGGCGCGCCCCGCCCGAACTGGATCACCTGGATGTAGGACGACCCGTGCGGCACCTCCACGTAGCCGCGCTTCGGGTCCCAGGTCGCCGTGATCACGTTCAGCACGCCGAGCTGCCCCGGCCCGCCGTGGATCGGGATGCGCTCGCCGTTGCGCGTCACGGTCTGCCCCTGCGCGAGCGGCGCGTCCAGCGCCAGCCCGGCGGCGAGCACCTCGGCCGCCGCGTTGCCGAACGCCAGCGCCACCTCGGGCTTGTCCGCGGCCAGCGTGTTCGGCGTGTGCACCGGATTGCGCGGGTCGAACGGCACCTTCCACGGCCCGCCGGGCACCCGGCCGAGCTGCGCCCAGAACCGTTGGAACAGCAGGGATCCACGGCTGTCGTTGGTGTACCCGTGCTGCCACGACGCGAGCGCGGGACACGCCGCGCGCACGTCGACCGGGCCGGAGGAGGACGGCGCCTTGCCGTCCGGGAACGCGGCACACATCTTCGCCGTGTCGGCCGCGGTCAGCTCGGCGTTGCGGCTGTGGTCGGAGAACAGCACGGCGCGCATCGACTCGTTGCTGAACCCGCGCCCCGGCAGCCCGTCGGTACCGGTGATCCGCCGCTGGGTCGCGATGATGCTCTCCTGCGTGCGGGTCGAGCGCTGCTCCAGGGTGTCGCCGAACACGCGCGGGTAGCTCAGCGGCCGGGCCGGGTTGGCCAGCCACGGGCTGTCGTTGGCGTTGGTGACGAAGTCCTTGCGGGTCAACGACGGCATGCGGGACGGCCCGAGCAACCCGGGCTCCAGCGCCTCGCCGTCGGTGCCCCACTGGCAGGCGCTCCGGCCACCGTCCAAAATGGACAGTCCGTCGGAGGCGAAGGTCTCCTTGCCGAGCGGGGTGCCGCACGTGGCGGCGTGCTCGTCGGTCACGTGCGGGACGACCTGCGAGTCGGTGTACAGCGCGTTGCCGTCGCGGTCGGAGGCGATCGTGTTCACCCACGGGATGCCCTGGCCGCGGCGCAGCACGTCGCGCAGACCGGCCGTGTCGCGCGCCTTGGCGAAGCCGAACCAGGTGTTCAGCGCGCGCAGGTTCCCGGCGTTGGCGTCGCGCATCACGTGCGCGGTCTGGCCCCACGGCAGATCGATGCCCTCGACCTCGTTGGTCACCGGGCCGTAGCGGGTTGACCAGAGGGTGCGCTCCACGGTGCCGATCGAGCCGTCGTCGTTGCGCACCTGGACGGCGACCCGCTGCGAGGTCATGTCCTCCGGCTTGCCGTCCACCAGGTATTGGGTCGGCTTCCCGGGTGTCAGCGGCACCTCGAACAGGCCGAACGGGATCACGGTGGACACGGTGTGGCTCCACGCCACGCGGTCGGTGTGCCCGATGTTGATCGCCGGCATGCCGATCAGACCGGCGCCGGAGACGTCGATCTCGCCGGGGATGGTGAGGTGGCTCTGCCAGAAGCGGCGCGAGCCGTGCCACGGGAAGTGCGGGTTGCCGAGCAGCACGCTGCGGCCGTCGGTCACGCCCTGCGAGCCGACGGCGATCGCGTTGCTGCCGATGTCGGCCGGGCCCTTGCCGGCGCCGAGCGCGGCGGACAGGCGGCGCGCGGTGTCCGGTGCGGGGGCGCTCACCGGGGTGGCCGGCGGCTGCGCGTTGACCTCGCCGTCGACGCTGCCACCGGAGCCGGCGCCGACCACGACCGAGTACACGTGCCGGTACACGTCGAGGTCGGTGATCGGGCGCACCCACTCCTGGCCCTTGCAGCGCGGGTCGGTGATCGCGCCGCCGTGCTCGGCGAGGTACTTGTTGTATCCCTTGGCGTATCCGCGAACCACGTCGCGCACCCGCGGCTCGGGGCCGTTGGGGGCCGGCTGGTCGACCAGGCGCTCGACGACACGGCTGTCGTTGATCCGCTGGAAGTGCAGGTCGCTGTTCAGGCTGGTGGTGGAGCCGCCGAGACCGGGGCTCACCGGAGCGTTCGGGCCGAGATAGCGGGACCGCTGCCCGCTGACCGTGAGATAGCTGTCGGCGAGCAGGCAGACGTTGTCCTTGGCGGAGGCGAAACCGAGGCCTTCGCCGAGCCCGCCGTAGTCGCGCGCGGTGATGTGCGGGATGCCGTACTCGGTGTACCGGATCTTCACCTTCGGCGACCCGGCCGCCGCGGGTTCGGCGGTGGCCGGGGTGTTGGCCACGGCGATCGCCGTGGCGACGGCCGCGATCGCACCTACCGCTCCGGTGATCTTGATCGCGCGTCTCATCGTCGCGTCCTCCCCTGAATCACGTGGTGTGCACCCCGCCCCACACGGGGCACACACTACGTGATCACCGGGACAGCGTGACCACGGTCAGCTCCGGCGAGGCGTTGATCTGCTCCTCGGTGAACCGCTCGGGAACCCACTTGCCGGCCGAGAACAGCTCGGTCTGGTCGGCGTAGTGCGGCGAGGTGGGGTCGGTCGACTGCGAGTAGGTGAGCACGGAGTGGGCCGAGGGCGCACCGTCACCGAAGTGCGTGACCTGGATGAACGACGAGCCGTGCCGGATCTCGGGGTAACCGGCCTTGGGGTCCCACAGCGGGGTGATCACGTTGAGCACGCCGAGCTGGCCCTGACCGCCGTGGATGGGGATGCGCTTGCCGTTGCGGGTGACCGACTGGCCGTCGGAAAGCGGTGCGGCCAACGGGATTCCGGCCGCGCGCAGGTCGTTGACCGCGTTGCCGAAGGCCAGCCACACGTCGGGCCGGTCGGTGGCGAGCTTGCGCGGGGTGTTGACCGGGTCCTTCGGGTCGAAGCCGTCCTTCCACGGTCCGGGAAGGCTCGCACCGGCGAACTTGATCAGCCCGATGTGCGTCCAGAAGCGTTGGAACAGAACGGATCCGCGGCTGTCGGCGCGGAACGAGCCGTCCCAGTTCTCCAGCACCGGGCAGGCTTCGCTCACGTTGATCAGCCCGCCGCTGAACGGTGCGAGGCCGCCGAGGAAGCCCTTGCACATGGCGACGGTGTCGGTGCGGGCGAGTTCGGCGTTGCGGCTGTCGTCGCGGAAGAGGACCTCGCGCATGGTGTCGCCGTCGAAGCCCTTGCCGGGTAGGCCGTCGACGCCGGCGAGGCGGCGCTGGGCGGCGACGATGCTCTGCTGGGTGCGAGTGGAGCGGGCGGTGTTCATGTCACCCATGACACGGGGGTGGGACAGCGGTTCGGCGGGGTTGGCGAGCCAGGCGCTGTCGTTGGCGTTGGTGACGAAGTCCTTGCGGGTCAACGAGGGCATGCGGGACGGGCCGAGCAGTCCGGGTTCGAGCGCGTCCGGGTCGTTGCCCCACTGACACGCGCCGCGGCCACCGTCCAAAATGGACAGTCCCTGCAGCGAGAAGGTGACCTTGCCGAGGAGCGTGTTGCAGGCGTTGGCCTTCTCGTCGGTGATGTGCGGGACGACCTGGATGTCGCCGTAGAAGGCGTTGCCCTTGCGGTCGGAGGCGATCGTGTTGACCCACGGGATGCCCTGGGTGCGGCGCAGCACGTCCTTGATCTCGCCGGTGTCGCGGGCCTTGGCGATGTTGAGCCAGGTGTTCATGCCGCGAAGGTTGGTGAGGTTCGCCTCGCGCACCGAATGGGCGGTGAGCGCCCACGGAAGGGGGATGGTGCCCATGATCGAGGTGGTGACCGGGCCGTAGCGGGTGGACCAGATGGTGCGCTCGACCTTGCCCGTGGAGCCGTCCGCGTTGCGGACGTCGACCGAGACCTGTTGCGCGGTCATCGATTCGACCTTGCCGTCGACCAGGTACTTGGTCGGATCCCACGGCACGACGGGAACTTCGAAGAGCCCGAACGGCGCGACCGTGGCGACCGTGTGGGTCCACGCGACGTCGTCGTTGTGCCCGATGTTGACGGCGGGCAGGCCGAGCAGGCTGGCGCCGCTGACGTTGAGCTTGCCGGGGATCGTGAGGTGGCTCTGCCACATGCGGTTCTTGCCGTGCCACGGAAAGTGCGGGTTGCCGAGCAGGACGCTCTTGCCGCCCGAGACGCCCTGCGATCCGGCGGCGATCCCGTTGGAGCCCATGCCCTCGTGCCGGTTGGACTGGATCGCGGAGGCGATGCGGCTGGCTGTGTCCTTGGCCGGCTTCGGTGCCGGTGCGTTGGCCGGCACGACAGCGGGTTTGGCCCCGACCACCCCGTCCAGGACGTAGTCGGTACTGCCCATGATCACGGTCATGTGGACGTGCCGGTACACGTCGATGTCGGAGATCGGGCGGACCCAGTCCTTACCCCGACAGGCGGGATCGGAGATGTTCCCGACGCCAGTCTCGGCCAGGTAGCGGTTGTACCCCTTGGCGTACCCGCGAACGACTTCCTTGACCTCGGGCTCGGGCCCCTGCGGCGCGGGCAGGTCCACGAGCCCCTCGACGATCTTGGCGTCCTTGAGGCGGGTGAAGTACAGATCGCTGTTGAGATTCGTGGTGGTCGCGCTCTGGCCGGGCGAGACCTGGCCGTCCGGGCCAAGGAACCGGGAGCGCTCACCATTGGCCGTGAGGTAGGTGTCGGCGAGCAAGCAGAGGTTGTCCTTGGCTACGGCGTACCCGTAGCCCTCGCCGAGGCCCGCGAAGTCCGACGCGGTGATGTGCGGGATGCCGAACTCGGTGTAGCGAATGGTGGCGGCCGCCGGTGCGGCCTCAGCGGTGTACTGCACGGCCACCGTGGTGGCCGTGGCCGCGACGGCCAGCACCGCCGCGCCTGCGACGGATGCTCGTAACCTCGTGCGGAACCTGCGGGTGTGCGCCATGGTGGCATGGTAGCGCATCAATGAACAGTAGTGTTCATTTAGTCAGGCGGACATCCCGACGAGGTGCATGGTGTTGCGGATCGGCTTGCGCTGCGGATCAACCCACGCGGGCGGGATGTAGTAGGGAATCCCGTTGCGCATGATGATTTCCCAGTCTTGTTGGTGGATGGTGGTGTGGTGGTGTCGGCAGAGCAGTGTCATGAGTTCTGCTGAGGTTATTCCACCGTCGATCCACGGGATGATGTGGTGTGCGTCGGTCCACTCCGGCGGCCGATCGCACCCAGGGAATGAGCAGCCTTTGTCGCGTGCGATGAGCGCCGCCCGAATCGTTGCGGTGACGAGCCGTTGTTCGCGTCCCACGTCGAGTGGCTTGCCTTCACTGTTCAACACGATGGGCGTGATTCCGGCATCACACGCGATCTGCCGAATGGTTTGCGGTGTGATCAGCGCACCGAAGTCACCATGGCCGAGGCCGATTTGGTCGCGAAGTTGTTCGTAGGAAATCGTGATCGCGAGGTGCGGCCGCCGTCCACCGTCCTGCGGGAGTGTGTCGGAGTTGAGGATGCGGTGCGCCAACTCGATCAGCGCGTCGGCCCACCTGCGGGCGGCTGATCGGTCATCATCTTTGCCGGCGGGTTTCGCCAGCGGCGACAGGGCTGCTTTGAGAACTTCGGCACACTCGGGCGAGAGCCGCCCGCGCACGATGATCATCCCGTCGACGTCTTCAATCATGGAGAATTCCATGCGTTTCCATGCGGCTTGTTCGTCGAGCACGACTTGTTCGGGTTGCAGGTGAGCTCGGGTGCGGGTGGCGAGCTTGCCGAGTTTGACCGGGTCGAAGCGCTCGGCTTCCTCCACGAGAAGGTGTTCCACGTCGGCGTGATGTTCGTCGGGAAGTGTGTCGATGGTGGTGCGCACGACCTGCACGTGGTCACGGCTGATCGCCCCAGCGGCGAGTGCCTTCGCCGCCACGGGTAGCTGTGCCTCGATGGGCTGCCCGGTCAACGTGGTCGACCCGAACAACGCGTTGGCGTCAGCTACTCGCCGTCGTGCGTCGGCGGGTGAGATCCGCACGGTGTCCCGCAGGAACGATGCCGTGGAGTAGGCGCCCATTTCTTTCGCGATGCCCTGCTCATGGATTTCGTGGACGAGTTGAAGTCGCTCATATTCGAGTTGTCGAATATGGATTTCGCGAGCCCGTAGCTCGTCGATTAGTTACTGTCCCCTCATACCTCGATTCTACCCAATTCGACCGACCACCATGGGGTGAACTAAAAGGAGCAAGGTGGCGGCGCAGTACGGGCAAAAGGCAGGCGGAGCCTGCCCGTAGCGCCAGCCGTTAGGGCCTCCCGCACAATTCCGCGCCGCCACACCCCAACACCAGCACGCACGTACGATCCCCCCATGAAGACGGACTGGGACACGCTCAGAACAACGGCCACCCAAGCAGCCACCCACGCGTACGCCCCCTACTCGAAACTCCACGTCGGAGCCGCCGCACTCTGCGACGACGGCAGAACAGTCACCGGCTGCAACGTCGAGAACGTCTCCTACGGCCTGAGCCTGTGCGCCGAATGCACCCTCGTCGGCCAACTCCAACTCACCGGCGGCGGCAAGATCACCGCCCTCGCCTGCCGCGACGCCGAGGGCAACCTTCTGATGCCCTGCGGCCGCTGCCGCCAACTCATCAACGAGTTCGCCGCCCCCGACTGCCTGATCGACACCCCCCACGGCCCACTCCCCATGACCGACGTCCTCCCGGACAGCTTCAGCCAGTCCGACCTACCCGCCTGACCACCACCACGGTCAGCACCGCAAATCCCGCACCAAGAACGCAGATCACCAAAGAGACCACGCCCACCGCGCCCCACCCCAGCGACGCCCCCACACAGGCGTACAGCGGCGGCCCGAGGAACGTCCCCACGTTGCCGCCCTGCGCGAACGCCCCGTGTGCCAGCGCCGCCATCCGATCCGACGCGACCAGCGGGATCGTCGCGAACGTCGCCCCCTGCACGCACCCGCTGAACAAGAACAGCACCACGCTCCCGACCAGCAACGCCCCGCCGTCCAACCACGCGAACACCGCGACGGCGGCCAGCGCCTCCCCGGCGAAGGACACGGTGAGCGTCGTGAACGGCGACACCCCGAGCCGCAACAGCACGGCCCCGACCAGAGTCGTCGCCACGATCGACAGCACGGCCAGCAGCGACATCCACGGCCCGAGTCCGTCCGCGCTCACGGCTCCCCCGGAGACGAGCGGCGCCCGCACGTAGGACAGGTACGAGCTGAACATCAGGCAGTGACACACGAACGCGGCCGTGGCGAGCATGATCGGCCCGTGCCGGTAGAGCCGCCCGTGGTCGGTGATCACGGTGCGCAGCAACACTTTCGCGCGCGCACCGGACGGCGGCGGCTCCAGCGTCTGCTCCCGCGCGAGCCGGTTCAGCCGAGGCACCAGCAGCACGGTCACCACCGCGAACAGCACCGCGTGCGCCCAGAACAGCGACCGCCAGCCCCAGCCGTCCACCAGCGCGGGCGCGACGAGATCGGTCAGCGCGAACCCGACCGCGAAGAAGCTGCCCCAGACGGTCATCACCAGCGTGCGATCACTCGGCCGGGCCACCACGCCCATCAGGCTCGGCGCGGCGACCACGATCACCAGGTGCGACAGGCCTTCGAACACGCGCAGCCCGAGGAAGGCCGAGGTGGACGACAGCACGGGGACCAGCGCCGAGGTGACTCCACCGGCGATCAGCGACACGGTCAGCAGCCGGCGCCGGCCCCACGCGTCGACCAGCGCGCCGGCCGCGACGCCGAGCACCACACCCATGAGCGCGACCAGTGACACCGCGAGCCCGCCGCCGATCGGGGACAATCCCAGCTCGGCCGACAGCGAGGGCAACACCGGCGGCACCTTCGCGAAGTGCACCGCCGCGGCGATTCCGGCGACGAACAGCAGCGCCACGCTGTACCAGTCGGTGCGCTCACGCGCCTCGCCGTAGTTCTCCGATAGCGCGTCGCAGTCCGCCGTCACGCCGACAGACTAGCCAGCGGGAGGCGTTGCGCCCCAAGGAGAATTCAGCGCCGCCAGGCGGCGTTGTACGAGTCGATCATGGCGAGCGCCGGGCCCGGGATGTACTGCCGGTACTGGTCGACCTGCGACTTGACCGGCGCCTTGGGTGCCGGAGCCTGCTGGGTGACCGGACGCGGCTTGGGCGCCGGGGCCTTCACCGGTGCCGCCTCCTGCGCGACGGCCAGCGCGGCGACCGGCGGCGCGACGGGCTCGGTGACCGCCACCTGCGCCGGCTCGTCCAGCGGCTCGTGGGTCACCATCACCGGCGACTCGCTCCCGACGACCGACGAGAAGCCCTCGCCGGACGCCAGCGGCTCGCCCTGCTGCCCGTCCCCGCTCCACGCCACCGACAGCGCGCCGGCGACGACCAGCGCGCCGGTGGCCGCGGCGATCGCACCGCGCCCGGCGGCGGCGTGCGCCCGGGAGGCGTCACGCACCGGTTCTCGACCTTCACGAGCGAGCAGGTCGGCTGCGGCGACACCGGAGTACGACCGGTGTACGCCCTTGTAGCCCGACTTCTGAACCGCGATCCGGCTGGCCATGGGCAAGACCATACCGAGGTGCGCAAGCCCTAGCCGCCCTGCCCCTTCCGATAGCTCTGCCCGATCCATTTCGGTACCCGGAGCCGTTGTGCCGCAAGCGAAAGCACCAGCAGCGTGACCACGTACGGCGCGGCCGTGACCAGCTCGGGAGGCAGCACGTCGGTGCTGGCGAACCAGATCAGGAACGCCACGCCGATCGCCGCGGCGACGCCCGCGATCCCGTACCGGCGCGCGCGAGCCTGGAACACGGCCAGCACGAGCAGCGCGATACCGAGCAGGAGCAGCAGCGCGTGCACGGCGTCCGCGCCGCGCAACTGCATCGCGTCGGTGTAGCCGAACAGGCCGGCACCCGCCGCCACGCCACCGGGCCGCCAGTTGCCGAAGATCATCGACGCGAGGCCGATGTACCCGCGGCCGGCGACCTGCTGATCGCGGAACTGGCTGGAGCTGACCGCGAGGATCGCGCCGCCGAGCCCGGCCAGCGCGCCCGAGCTCACGATCGCCGCGTACTTGTACTTGTAGACGTTCACGCCGAGCGATTCGGCGGCGACCGGCGCCTCGCCGCAGGAGCGCAGCCGCAGCCCGAACGGCGTGCGCCACAGCAGCCACGCGGTGAACACGAACAGCACAACCGCGAGCAATGTCAGCAGTGACACGTTGGTGGTCAGGCCGCGCAGCACGCCGGCCAGGTCGGAGATCAGGAACCAGTGCTTGGCCTCGATGTCGCCGAGCAGCGAGGAAAACCCGGGAATGCTCACCCTCGGCACGTCCGGGATCGGCGGGGACTTCTTCTGCCCGCCGCCGGGCGTGTCGGTGAAGTACAGCTTGGCCAGGAACAGCGTGAGGCCGGGCGCCACCAGGGTGATCGCCACACCGGAGATGATGTGGTCGACGCCGAAGGTCACAGTGGCCACCGCGTGGATCAGGCCGCCGACCGCGCCGAGCACGACGCCGAAGAACACGCCGGCCCACGGGCCCCACTGCCAGCCGGCCAGGCCCGCGCCGAACGTGCCGAGCACCATCATGCCCTCGAGGCCGATGTTGATCACGCCGGCGCGTTCGGACCACAGCCCGCCGAGACCGGCCAGCGCGATCGGCACGGCCGCGGTGAGTGCCGCGGCCACGGTGCCGGACGAGGTCAGGTCCTCGGCTCCGGTCAACGTCCTGATCAACGCGATGACGACGAACGCGCCGGCCGCGATCAGCACGTAGGTCATCGGCGAGATCCGCCGCTTGCGTGGTGCCGGCGCCTCCTCGACGCCGGCGCTGAGCCCTCCGCCCGCGGTCATGTGGTCACCTCCGCGGGAGCCGGGGTCTTCGTGGTGCCGAGCGCCGCGCCCACGTCACGCTGTTCGAGGCGCAGGCGGTAGCGGCGCACCAGTTCGTAGGCGATGACCACGGACAGCACGATCACGCCCTGCATGATCACCACGATCTCCTTGGGCACGCCGGTGATGTCCAGCGAGTTGGACGTCTGGTCCAGCACGCCCCACAGGATCGCCGCGATCGCCATGCCCACCGGGTGGTTTCGGCCGAGCAGCGCGATCGCGATGCCGGTGAAGCCGAGCCCGGCGGGGAAGTCCAGCGCGTAGGTGTGCGACGAGCCGAGCAGCTGCGGGACGCCGACCAGGCCGGCCACCGCGCCGGAGAGCACCATGCTCGCGACGACCATCTTCTTGACGTTCACGCCGCTGGCCACCGCGGCCGACTCGGACAGGCCGGTCGCCTTCAAGTCGAAGCCGAACCTGGTGCGGGACAACAGGTACCAGTACCCGACGCCGACCGCGACGGCCAGAATGCTCAGCCCGAACACCGTGGACGTCGAGCCCGGATACGGGATGCCGGACACCCGTCCGCCCTCGGTGATCGGCGGCGTGCCGATGTTGTTGCTGCCGCCGATCGGCACCGCGAGGCGCGACGGGTTCAGCAGGAACGCCACCACGGCGGTCGCCACCGCGTTCAGCATGATCGTGGAGATGACCTCGCTGACGCCTCGGGTGACCTTGAGGATGCCGGCGATGCCCGCCCACACCGCGCCGACCAGCATCGCCACGATGATCGTCATCGCGACGCGCAGGAACGACGGCAGGTTCTCCATGAACGCCGCGCCGGCCAGTGCCGCGGACAGCATCGCGGCGATCCGGTACTGGCCGTCCACACCGATGTTGAACAGCCGCATCTTGAAGCCGATCGCCACGGCCACCGCGGACAGGTAGTACGTCGTGGCGTTGTTCAGCGAGTTGGCGAACGTGCGCGGGCGCTCCAGCGAGTCCGCCATCTGCTGGGCCGCGTCGGCGGGCGAGTGGCCGGTCACCGACAGGATGATCACCGACACGATGGCCGCGAACACCAGCGCGCTGACCGGGGCGGCCAGGGCCAAACCGACGCGGCGCAACGTGTGCCAGGAGAAGCGCCTCTTCAGATACGTCAGATAACCAGCCATCAGGCCGCCCCCTCCCCCGCGCCGGTCATGGCGGAGCCCAGTTCCTCGGGTGTGACCGTCTTCGGGTCGTACGAGGCGACCAGCCGCCCGCGCAGGATCACCGACAGGCTGTCCGACATGCCGATCAGCTCGTCCAGGTCGGCGGAGATCAACAGCACCGCGAGGTGCTCGGCGCGGGCGCGACGGATGTGCTCCCAGATCGCGGCCTGCGCGCCGACGTCCACCCCGCGCGTGGGGTGCGAGGCGATCAGCAGCACCGGGTTGCCGCTCATCTCCCGGCCGACGATCAGCTTCTGCTGGTTGCCGCCGGACAGCGAGCCGACCGCCACGTCGATGCCGGGTGTGCGGACGTCGTACTCCTCGACGATCCGCCGCGTGTCCTTGCGCGCGCCGCCGCGGTTGATCAGCACGCCGCGCACGCTGGGCGCCTTGGTCTGGTGCCCGAGGATCCGGTTCTCCCACAGCGTCGCCTCGAGCAGAACACCCTGGCGGTGCCGGTCCTCGGGGATGTAGGCCATACCCGCGTCGCGCCGGTCGCGGGTGGACAGCTTGCTGATTTCCTTGTCCCGCAAGAAGATCCGGCCCGAGTCCAGCGACCGGATGCCCATCAGCGCCTCGACCAGCTCGGCCTGACCGTTGCCCTCCACGCCCGCGATGCCGAGCACCTCGCCCGCGTGGATCGTGAAGGACAGGTCCTCGAGCACCGCGCGCCCGTCCGGGGTGTTCACGGTGAGGCCGTCGACCTCGATCACCGGCACGTCGGTGACCGTGGACTCGCGCAGCTCCGGCACCGGCAGCGCGCTGCCCACCATCAGCTCGGCGAGCTGGCGGGCCGTCGTCTCGCGCGGCGCGACGCTGGCGACCGTGGTGCCGCGGCGCATCACCGTGATGTCGTCGGCGACCGACAGCACCTCGTCCAGCTTGTGCGAGATGAACAGGATCGTGAGCCCCTCGGCCTTGAGCTCGCGCAGGTTGCCGAACAGCTCGTCGACCTCCTGCGGCACGAGCACGGCGGTCGGCTCGTCGAGGATCAGGATGCGCGCGCCGCGGTAGAGCACCTTGAGGATCTCGACGCGCTGCCGGTCACCCACGCCGAGCTCGTCGACCAGCCGGTCGGGCTCGACGCCGAGGCCGTAGCGCCCGGAGATGTCGCGGATCTTCCCTCGCGCGGCCTTGAAGTCCAGCCGGCCCCCGGAACGCGGCTCGCTGCCGAGCACCACGTTCTCCAGCACGGTCAGGTTGTCGGCCAACATGAAGTGCTGGTGCACCATGCCGATGCCGGCGGCGATCGCGTCGGCCGGCGAGTGGAACGTCGCCGCCTTGCCGTCGATCTCGATGCTGCCCTCGTCGGGGCGCTGCATCCCGTAGAGAATCTTCATCAACGTGGACTTGCCCGCGCCGTTCTCCCCGACCAGCGCGTGCACCGTGCCCGGACGGACGGCGACGTTGACATCGGAGTTGGCGATCACGCCGGGAAACCGCTTGGTGATCCCGAGCAACTCCACCGCGTTCGTGTCGCTGATGGTGCGCTCCCCTCATGAACGGGCGAACCCGGGGCGACTCTAGGGCCAGCCCCGGGTCCGTCTGCCCGTCACCCGAATTACTTCTTCGACGGCACCTGAACAGTGCCGGAGATGATCTTCTGCTTGTACTCCTCCAGCTGCGCCTTGATGTCGTCCACCTTGCCGCCACTGGTCGCGTACTCGATGCCGCCCGATTTCAGGTCGTAGACCTTGTTGCCGGAGATCGGCTTGCCGGCCTTCACGCTGGTGATGAAGTCGTAGACCGCCAGGTCCACCTTCTTCACCATGGACGTCATGATCACGTCCTTGACGTCGGCCAGCTCCGGCACGTTGTACTGGTCGGAGTCGACGCCGATGCCGAGCTTGCCCTTGGACTTGATCGACTTGAACGCGCCGCTGCCGGAGCCGCCGGCCGCCGCGTAGATCACGTCGGCGCCCGCGTCGAGCTGGCCGGTGGCGGCCGTCTCGCCCTTGGCCGGGTCGTTGAAGCCGGTCATGTCCGGCGGCTGGGTCAGGTACTTGACCTCCACCGTGGCGGTCGGCTTGGCGGCCTTCACCCCGGCGGCGTAGCCGACCTCGAACTTCTGCAGCAGCGGGGTGTTCACGCCGCCGACGTAGCCGACCTTGTTGGTCTTGCTCTTCAACGCGGCGGCGACACCGACCAGGAACGAGCCCTCGTGCTCGGCGAAGGTCAGGTTCGCGATGTTCGGGCCGTCGTCGGTGCCAGGCGAGTAGTCGTCGATGATCGCGAACTTGACGTTCGGGTGATCCTTGGCGACCTTGCCGATCGGGGTGGCGTACGCGTAGCCGATCGCGATGATCGGGTTGAAGCCGCCGTCGGCGAGCTGACGCAGCCGGTCCTCCTTGGCGGAGTCGGTCTCGCCGGGGCTCGCCTCGAGCTCACGGGTCTCGATGCCGGTCTCGGCCTTGGCCTTGTCCAGCCCGCGCGCGGCGGAGTCGTTGAACGACTGGTCGCCGCGACCGCCCACGTCGTAGGCCAGGCCGATCTTCAGCTTGCCGTCGCCGCCGCCGGCCGGCGCTTCGTCCGACCCGCACGCGGCGAGACCGGCGAGGCCGAGGCCCAGCGCCAGCGCTCCGGCGACGAGTCGTATTCCTCGCACTCGGCGCAAGGCGTTCTCCCTTCCCCTTGCCACGCCCGGCACCCCCGAGCGCGGTTCTTGTTCGCGAGACCGTACCCCCACGACGTCGTCAAGCCCCGTCCACTCTCTGGTGCGTGACCGAATCGTTGACCGGTCCGCCCGCGCCGCTACTCTCCGGTGGGCGGACGTCGCAGCACAGGGAGGCGCCGGTCGATGAGCACCCGAATGACGGACCGAGTGGACCGTTTCTTCCTGGTCAGTGCCCGAAAGTCGACCTTGGCTCGGGAGGTCCGGGGCGGCCTTGCCACGTTCTTCGCGATGTCCTACATCGTGGTGCTGAACCCGTTGATCATCGGCACCGCGAAGGACCGGAACGGCGAGCTGATCGCCGGCGGCACCGACGTGACGACAAGCGTCGTCGCGGTCGCCGGCGTCACCGCGCTCACCGCCGGAGTGCTCACGATCCTGATGGGCGTGGTCGGGCGGTACCCGTTCGCGATCGCCGTGGGCCTCGGTCTGAACTCGTTCCTCGCGGTCGGAGTAGCGAGCCAGACGACGTGGCCGGAGGCCATGGGCCTGGTCCTACTCGAGGGCCTGATCATCATGGTGCTGGTGCTGACCCGCGTGCGGACGGCGATCATGCACGCGATCCCCGCCGACTTGAAGACCGCGATCGGCGTGGGCATCGGACTGTTCCTGGTACTCATCGGGCTGGTCGACGCCGGGATCGTGCGCCGGATTCCGGACGCGGCCGGCACCACCGTGCCGGTCGGGTTCGGGGTGGGCGGCGAGTTGGAGGGCTGGCCGATCCTGGTGTTCGTGGTCGGGCTGGTGCTCACCGCGATCCTGGTGGTGCGGCGCGTGCCGGGCGCGATCGTGATCGGCATCCTGTCCTCCACCGTGCTGGCGATCGTCGTGGAGGCGGTGTTCCATCCGGGCCCGTCGGTGGTGGACGGCAAGCCGGTGTCGCCGACCGGGTGGCAGTTGAACGTGCCGAGGGCGCCGACGGACTGGTTCGCGCTGCCCGATCTGTCGCTGGTCGGCCAGGTGGATCCGTTCGGCGCGTTCGGCCGGATCGGCGTGATCGCCGCGCTGATGATCGTCTTCGCGCTGCTGCTGTCGGACTTCTTCGACACGATGGGCACGGTCGTCGGGCTGACCGCGCAAGCTGATCTGCTCGACTCGAAGGGGCAGGTGCCCGGCATCGGACGAGTGCTGTTCGTGGACTCGCTGGCGGCCACCCTCGGCGGCGCGGCGTCCAGCTCGTCGAACACGACGTACGTCGAATCGTCGGCGGGGATCGGCGAGGGCGCGCGCACCGGCATCGCGAGCGTGATCACCGGATCGCTGTTCCTGGCCGCGATGTTCTTCGCGCCGCTGGTGACCGTGGTGCCGTTCGAGGCGGCGACCCCGGCGCTGGTCGTGGTGGGCCTGGCGATGGTGTCGCAGATCAGGCACATCGACTTCACCGACAACGGGATCCTGCTGCCGGCGCTGCTGACCGCCGTGCTGATGCCGTTCACGTACTCGATCTCGGTCGGCATCGGCGCGGGCCTGATCAGTTACGTGATCCTGCGGGTGTTCCAGGGCCGGGCGCGGGAGATCCACGCGCTGCTGTGGATCACCGCCGGCCTGTTCGCGATCTACTTCGCGACGCATCCGCTGAAGTCGCTGTTCGGTATCGAGTGACCGGTCCAGAGCCAAGGAAACGAGCGGGCATGCGAGCCAGAAGGATGACGCGGGAGCAGCGCAGGAGCCAGTTGCTCGCGACGGCCGCCGAGATCATCCGCGCGGAGGGGACCGACGCGCTGACGCTCCTTCGGCTCGCCGAGCGTGCCGGCGTCTCCCGTCCGGTCGTCTACGACCACTTCGAGACGCGCGAGGGGCTGCTCATGGCTCTTTACCGCGACTACGACGACCAGATCGGCCGGGCGATCCGGCAGGCGCCGCGCGATCAGCCGGAGACGCTGGAGAACGTGGTGACGATCCTGAGCAGCGCGTACGTCGACGGTGTACTCGCGGCGGGCCCGGAGTGCGAGCAGGTCTACGCCGCGCTGTCCGGCAGTCCGCAGACGCGGGGTTTCCGGCAGCGGTCGTCGGATTTCTACGTCGAGGAGTTCCGCGCCGCGATCGAACCGTTCGTGCCGCTGTCCCCCAAGTCCGACCTCGCGCTGCTCACCGGAATGTTCAACGTGGTCGAAGGTCTCTCCCGCGCCGCGGCCACGGGCCGGATCTCACGCGCCGAGGCGATCTCCGTGTCGACGGACATCGTGCTCGGCGCCCTGCGGGGCCGCGCCTCCTAGCCGCTACCTACAAAGTGTAAGCTACATTTTGTAGATAGCGATTGGGGAGGAAACGTGCGAGCGACGAACAAACAAGCAGCGGAACCGGTCCTGGTCATCGGGAACAATCCGAGGTCATCGGCCCTGGCCACGGCGCTGACCCGAGCGGGACACACGGTCACCGTCTGGGCTCCCGCCGACCCACCGGACGCACCGGCGGCCGCACTGGCCACGGCGCGCGTGGTCGTGCTGTGCGTCGGCGACTACGACGAACTGTGGCGCGTCCTCGATCAGGTCGAACAGCCCATGACCGGACACGAGATCGTCAATCTCACCTCCGGGACGAGCGCGCAGGCCCGGCAGGCCGCCGCGCGTGTGTCGGCCCTCGGCGGCCAGTACCTGGACGGCGCGCTGATGGCCCACCCCGAGCACGTGGGCGACGAGCACACGGTGTTGGTCTACAGCGGCGCGGAGCGGGTGTTCCAGAACAACGAATCCCTGTTCGGACACTGGGGCAGCGCGACGTACCTTGGCCCCGATGCCGGCACGGCGTCGCTCTACGACGTCGCGATGCTGAACTTCGCCTGGGCGACGCTCATCGGCTACCTGCACACGGCGACGCTGCTCGGGGCCGCCGGCGTCCAGGCGAGGACCTTCACTCCGTTGCTCACCCGGTGGCTCAAGGCGACCGTGGTGGACGTCATCGAGGACTACGCCGCGCAGATCGACGACCGGAAGTACCCAGGCGAGGAGGAATGGCTCGAACTCGACGCGCCGTTGATGGATCACCTCGTGCGGGCCAGCGAGGAGCACGGCCTGGACGCGGCCCTGCCGGAGCTGATCGCGTCCCTGACCGCCAAGGGCATCGACGCCGGCCGCGGCAGGGAGAGTTTCGCGAGCCTGGTCGAGGTCATCAGGACACGTCGCTAGTCGCCCTTCGGGCCGGGGATGCCGATGCGCTCGTGCGCCTTCGCCACCGCCGCGAGGCCTTCGACGCAGATGCGCTCGGCCAGCTCGAAGTCCTCTTCGGTCTTCGCCTTGGTGAGCACCGATCCGGCGGTGACCCACCGCTCACGCGCGTCCCGCAGCAGTTCGGCGGCGCGCACGTCGTCGGTCGCAGCCGGCGTCTCCACGTAGTGCCCGAGTTTCGCGTGACTCGACCGGGCCGCGATCGCCTCGTCGTTGCTGCGCAGCGCCAGCCGCTTGCGCCGGCCGAGCAGCGGCACCAGCGCGCCGGCCGCGACGATCACCGCCGCCAGTGCGATCAACCAGGGGCTCACCGGCGCACCATCTCCTCGAGTGAGGACAGCTCTCTGTCCACTTCGGACACCGGCCCGCGGTCGGAGAACTCCTTGAGCACCAACACATATCGCCGCGCCAGCTCAGCCTGGTGCTCCGCCTCCGCGGCGTCGTGCGGCCGCCGAGGGTGCAGCACGTCGTCAGACAGGCTGCTGATCCGCGCGTCGATCTCGATCCGTCTGGTGTCCATTCCGGACTGGCGGTCGGCGCGCCGGCGCCACAGCAGCGCACCGACGTGCAGCAGCGCGAACAACGCCACCGAGGCGAGCATGATGCCACCGAGCGAGGTCACGATCTGCCGCGTCTGCACCGGATCCGGTGCCGGCGCCGGTGGCTGGATCACCGCACGGCGAGGAATCGAGACGTTCTTCTCGGCGATCTTCGCGTCGAACGCGAGCACGAACTCCTCGATCTCCGGCGTCTTGTTCGTCTCGGTGGCCCGGTACTGCCACGCCTGCTCGGGCGCCACGAGGAAGGAGAACCCGAAGTCGGAGTTCTTCAACCCGTTGTGCGCGTTGCCGAACTGCTTGCCGACACAGTACGACGAGTCGTAGCCGTCCTTGTTCTCCATGGCGAAGGTGATCACCAGGTTGGTGGCCGCGATCTCGGCGATCTCCTCGCACATGTCCTGGCCTTCGAGGCCCATCCTGGCCGGCGGCAGCGGAGTGCTGTCCAACATGGCCACCACGATCGGGCGGTCGCCGATCACCTGGCGTACCCGCTCGACGTCGACCACCGGCGGCGCGCCAGGCGCCACGTACACCGAACCGGTCCGCAGTCCCTCGGCAGCGGCCAAAGCCTTGGGGGACAACGGTTTCGGCCCCTGCACCGGGTTGCCGAAGAACACGTACCCGAGTGCCACACCGACCACGACCCCGAGCACCAGCCACCTCGGCAGCCCGAGCCACTTCGGCCGGCGCAGGTACGCCCAGACCTTCACCCGGTGCTTCCACAGCGGCGGCACGATGAACATCGCGGCGATGACCAGCCACACCGCCGTCATCGGGAATCACCGGCCATCTCGATCCCCTCGTCGGCGATCTTGGCCACCTGCGCCATCGCGACCGGCGTGTGCGCCTGATCGAACAGCGACCGCGCGGTGTCGTGCCGCTCGGCGACGGCGGAATCGACCGGATCGCCGCGCTCTTCCGCCGCCAGCACGAGCGCTCCCAGCGCACTGATCTTCGCCGCCGCCTGAGCGCTCGCGATCCGCAACTCGGTCGAGTCGACCTTGTCCCGCCGCCCGCGCAGCCGCCACAGGAACACCCCGGTGCCACCGAGCACACCGGCGGACCCGAGCAGCGCCCACGGTGCGGCCGCGCTGATCGTCCTGCGCACGTCGTAGGGCTCGGGCCTGGGTTGGGCCGGCGGCTGCGGGCGCCCGAACGGCTTCTTGTTCCGCAGCGTGTGCAGCCGCTCCAACACGGTGCCGATCCGGTCGGACATGGTGCTGCCCTTGGTGAAACTGCCGATCTCGAACCGCCCGTACGCGTAGTCCCGCGACGAGGTGATCTCCGCCTGATCCGGGCCGACCGCGTCGAGCCACCGGCCCTGCGTGACCATGATCACCTCACCGGGGAAGCGACCGGCAAGGGCGGGCGCGTAGTCGATCAGCGGCTGCCCCCGGGTGAGCCGCGGCAGCGCGGCGACCCGCAGCGTGATTCCCGCCCGCCCGGCCTGGTCGGCGAGATCCGCCAGCACCGGGTCCTCCCGGCCGGGCGCGTTGTAGATCTTCGTGCGCTCCAGATTGCGGGCCATCGCGTCCACCTGCGACGGCGTGGGCGGCACGACCTTGTCGTTGGTGTACTCGAACCGCCACGACTGGTCGCGCGGCACGCCCTTGGCCAGGCGGGCCAGCGTCAGCACCGACTGCGTCACGTCCAGGTACGCGGTGGTCTGGCGCAAACTGGGGATGTCGGACGGGCCATATCCCGGGCCATCGGTCACGTCGACGCCCAGCCCTTCGACCTTGATCAGCCGCAGGTTCGTGCGCTTGGCCCACTCCTCGATCGGGTTGTACACCTGGTTCTGGTAGTCGTCCTTGCCCGGATAGTTGTCGCCCTTGTAGGGCGCCACCAGAATCCGGGTATTCGGCGCCATCTCGGCGCGCACCCGCTGCTCGTCGATCCACGCCACCGCGCCGGGCGCACGATGGATCGGCGTCGTCTCCAACGCCGTGAGCGCGGCCGGCACGTCGAGCTTCGGCGGCTGCGCGGGCGTGGGTTCGGCCTGAGCCGGCAGTGGCGCGACGACCAGCGCGAAGGCCAGCGCGGCCAGTGCTGCGAACACGCGTCGGATCCCCGTCACGGCGCGAATCCTGCCACGACGGCTCCTGTCTGCTGTGTCACACAGGGGATCAGTGAGTTGGGTCGGCCGGACGAGCCCGGTCTAGCATCCGGGAGTCAACGTCGGCGGTATGTCCACTTGCGACACGCAGGCCGATCCCTCAGTGACGTTGGAGGCCGTCAACCGATGTCCGAATCGGCCGGCTCAGGCGCGAAGACGGAGAGCGCGCCAGCTCGCACCCGCAGGAGCGGGACCGTCTATCGCGGCGACCCGGGTATGTGGTCGTGGGTGGCACACCGGATCACCGGCGTGCTCACGTTCTTCTTCCTGTTCGCGCACGTGCTGGACACCGCACTCGTGCGGGTCTCGCCCAACGCGTACAACGAGGTCATCGAGACCTACAAGACCCCGCTGGTCAACCTAATGGAGATCGGCCTGGTCGGCGCGGTGCTCTACCACGCGCTCAACGGAATCCGCGTGATGCTGGTGGACTTCTGGGCCAAGGGTCCGCGCTACCAGCGGCAGATGCTCTGGGGCATTCTCGGCGTCTGGGTCGTGGTGATGGTGCCCGGTGCGTACTTCATGATCGAGCGCACCGCGCGCGAGATGTTCGGGGGTCACTGAGCCATGGCCGAACTCGCACTCGACAAGCCGCGCGCCCCACGCCGTCCGGCCGCGCGCCGCAGCAACTTCGAGCTGTACAGCTGGCTGTTCATGCGGCTGTCCGGCATGGCGCTGGTGGTGCTCGTACTCGGGCACCTGTTCATCATGAACATCCTCGACGGCGGCGTGCACCGCATCAACTGGGGCTTCGTCGCCGGCCGCTGGGCGTCGCCGTTCTGGCAGTTCTGGGACCTGTCGATGCTGTGGCTGGCACAACTGCACGGCGGCAACGGCCTGCGCACGGTCATCGACGACTACGCGCGCAAGGACTCCACCCGGTTCTGGCTGAAGATGCTGCTCTACGTGTCGATGGTGCTGATCCTGGCGCTCGGCACGTTCGTGATCTTCACCTTCGACCCGCAGATGGACATGCGGGACTGACCCCACCACGCGTCAGAAGAGAGAAGCGGCAATGCAGTTCCACAAGTACGACGTGGTGATCGTCGGCGCGGGAGGCGCCGGGATGCGCGCGGCCATCGAGTCCGGCCAGCGCGCGCGCACCGCGGTACTCACCAAGCTCTACCCCACCCGTTCGCACACCGGCGCGGCGCAGGGCGGCATGTGCGCGGCGCTGGCGAACGTGGAGGAGGACAACTGGGAGTGGCACACTTTCGACACGGTCAAGGGCGGTGACTACCTCACCGACCAGGACGCCGCGGAGATCATGGCCAAGGAGGCCATCGACGCGGTGCTGGACCTGGAGAAGATGGGCCTCCCGTTCAACCGCACGCCCGAGGGCAAGATCGACCAGCGGCGCTTCGGCGGCCACACCCGCGATCACGGCAAGGCCGCGGTGCGCCGCTCCTGCTACGCGGCCGACCGCACCGGCCACATGATCCTGCAGACGCTGTACCAGAACTGCGTCAAGCACGGCATCGAGTTCTACAACGAGTTCTACGTGCTGGACATCGCGTTGACGCCAGACGAGGACGGCAATCCGGTGGCCACCGGGGCGATCGCCTACGAGCTGGCGACCGGCGAGATCCACGTGTTCCAGGCGAAGTCGATCATCTTCGCCACCGGCGGGTTCGGCAAGGTCTTCAAGACCACGTCCAACGCGCACACGCTCACCGGCGACGGCATGGGCATCGTGTTCCGCAAGGGACTTCCCTTGGAGGACATGGAGTTCTACCAGTTCCACCCGACCGGTCTGGCGGGCCTCGGCATCCTGCTCACCGAGGGTGCGCGCGGCGAGGGCGCGATCCTGCGCAACGCCGACGGCGAGCGGTTCATGGAGCGCTACGCCCCCACGATCAAGGACCTGGCGCCGCGCGACATCGTGGCCCGGTCGATGGCGCTGGAGGTGCTCGAAGGCCGTGGCGCCGGCCCGGACAAGGACTACGTGCTGCTGGACTGCACGCACCTCGGCGCCGAGGTGCTGGAGACGAAGCTGCCGGACATCACCGAGTTCGCGCGCACGTACCTCGGCGTGGACCCGGTGACCGAGCCGGTGCCGGTGTACCCGACGGCGCACTACGCGATGGGCGGGATTCCGACCAACGTGCACGCGGAAGTGTTGCGGGACAACGACAACGTGCTCCCCGGGTTGTACGCGGCCGGCGAGGTCGCGTGCGTGTCGGTGCACGGCGCGAACCGGCTGGGCACCAACTCGCTGCTGGACATCAACGTGTTCGGCCGCCGGGCCGGAATCGCCGCGGCCGAGTACGCGACCACCCACGAGCACGTCGAGCTGCCGGAGACCCCGGCCGCCGGTGTCGAGGCCATGCTGGAGCACATCCTCTCCGAGCACGGCAGCGAGCGGGTCGCGGACATCCGCACCGAGCTGCAGTCCACGATGGACAAGAACGCGTCGGTGTACCGCACCGAGGACACGCTCAAGCAGGCGTTGCACGACGTGCAGGCGCTCAAGGAGCGGTACGCGCACATTTCCGTGCAGGACAAGGGAAAGCGGTTCAACACCGATCTGCTCGAGGCGATCGAGCTGGGCTTCCTGCTCGAGCTGGCCGAGATCCTGGTGACCGGTGCGCTGGCCCGCAAGGAATCGCGCGGCGCGCACGCGCGCGAGGACTACCCGAACCGCGACGACGTGAACTTCATGCGGCACAGCATGTCCTACAAGCAGGGTGACGGTCTCACGTCGGACATCCGGCTGGACTACAAGTCCGTCAACTTCACCCGGTACAAGCCGATGGAGCGCAAGTACTGATGTCCACTTCCACCACGAGCGACAAGCCCACCAGCGTCTGGGGCTCCCACGAGTCCCAGCCTCCGGTCCCGGACGGCGCGGTGTCGGTGACCGTGAAGCTCCTCCGGTTCAACCCGGAGGTCGACTCCGAGCCGCACTGGCAGTCCTTCGAGGTGCCGGCGCTGCCCACGGATCGCGTGCTGAACCTGCTGCACTACGTGAAGTGGTACCTGGACGGCACGCTGACCTTCCGCCGCTCCTGCGCGCACGGCATCTGCGGCTCCGACGCCATGCAGATCAACGGCATCAACCGGCTGGCCTGCAAGGTCCTGATCAAGGATCTGCTGGCGAAGAAGGGCAAGCCGACCACGATCACGCTGGCGCCGATCAAGGGCCTGCCGGTGAACAAGGACCTGCTGGTCGACATGGAGCCGTTCTTCGAGGCGTTCCGGGCGGTCAAGCCGTACCTGATCACCTACGGCAACGAGCCGACGCGCGAGCGGATCCAGTCCGCGGCCGACCGCGAGCGGTTCGACGACACCACCAAGTGCATCCTGTGCGCCTGCTGCACCTCCTCGTGCCCGGTCTACTGGAACGACGGCTCGTACTTCGGCCCGGCCGCGATCGTCAACGCGCACCGGTTCATCTTCGACTCGCGCGACGAGGGCGCCGAGGAGCGGCTGGACATCCTCAACGACGCCGAGGGCGTGTGGCGCTGCCGCACGACGTTCAACTGCACCGACGCCTGCCCGCGCGGCATCGAGGTCACCAAGGCCATCCAAGAGGTCAAGCGCGCGCTGCTGTTCAAGCGCGTCTGACCCGAGTTATCCACAAGCTCCGGGTTATCCACAGATTCGGAGCGCGCCCCGCCATGCCCGCGTGATCGGGCCGACGATGGACGCATGACAACAGCACTCGCACCACCCAGCGAAACATCACCATGCGACGCTCCACCCGATCGAGCTAGCGCCATTTCAGCGCTACAGCGCTACTCTAGCGCCATGCCCACCATCCAGATCCGCGATATCCCCGACGACATCTACGACTACCTGCGGAAAGACGCCAGGGCGAACGGAAAATCCCTGCAGTCCTACATGCGCGACCAGGTGATCAATCTGGCTCGAAAGAGGCGGAAGATCGAGTCCTCGGAACGGCACCGGCAGGTGCTGGAGCGGGTTGGCCCGAGCACCGCCACCCTCGAGGACATCGTCGCGACCATCCGGGAAGTGCGCGGTGACTGACCTGGTGATCGACGCGTCCGCCTTCGTGTTCGCCAAGGCGGAGCAACACACCGCGGCGGTGGCCATGAACGACCGTTTCGACGACACCGTCTGTCACGCGCCGCATGTCGTGGACGCCGAGGTCGGCCATGCCCTGCGCAAGCTGGAACGAGTCGGCGAGATCGGTCACGAACTCGCCGCCAGCGCGCTGTCCGACCTGTGGTGGACGATCGACGAGCGCTATCCGCACACGGGTGCGCTCACCGACCTCGCCTGGCAGATGCGGCAGTACATGTCGTTCTACGACGGGCTGTACGTCGCGCTGGCCTGCCTGCTCGACGTGCCGTTACTCACCGCGGACGCCCGCCTGGCCAAGGCCGCCGCCGACCTCCCCTGTGAGGTCGAGCTGATCACTGCTTAGCGCCGGCCAGCAGTAGCCCCATCTGTCCACAAGCGTCGAGTTATCCACAGATTCGACGCGCACCCCGTCACGCCCTCATCACAGAATCGAGCACGACCCCATGACTTCACCAATCGACTCAATCCCAGCAAATCTCGGCTCCGTGGTCCGCGAGGTCGCCTACTCCGGCGAGGAGGCGATCATCACCGACAGCGGCAGCGAGATCGCGGTGATCATCAGCATGGCCGACTACGAGCGTCTGCACGAACACGCGGACATCACGGATGCCGTGCGCATCAAGGAAATCCGCGAGCGTGGGTTCGCATCCACCCACTGGTCGACATGCTCGACAAGCTTGATGCGAGCCCGTCGGAAGTCCACACCTCGTGAAGATCGAGTTCCGCCCGGACGTAGACAAGCAGCTGCAACGACTGCCGCGCGACGTCCTCGCACGAATGTTGGAAATCGTCATGAGCCTGGCGGATGCCCCGCGGAGGCCGGGCTGATCACGATCATGCGAGTGGCGAAGCGCTCCGACGTCTACCGGTGACGGCTGCCCGACGGGTCAGGGCCGATCCGCGAGCAGGAGCAGTTCGAGGAGATGGGAGGCGGTCACCACGCCGTGCACCTCGTCCTTCTCCGCGACGACCAGCAGCGGGGTGCGCAGCCTGGCCATCAGTGCCGCACATTCCATGACCGTCGCCGAACCGTCCACAATGGCCAGTTCGTGCCGCTTCTCCTTGGGAGGCAACAATTCCTTGACCGTACGCCCCCGTAGGGTGCTCGCACACTTGTCAGCGGTGCGCTCGTCGTAGACGCGCGCGAGTGACGGGTCGTCCTGCACGTACCCGGGGATCAGGAACCGCAGCACCTGCGAGCCGGGTAGGACCGTCACCGGGCGGCCGCCGTCGTCCACGACCACGACACCGGGCAGCCGCCGCTGGGCAAGCAGCCGTGCCGCGTCCAGCGCGTCATCGGACACCTTGACGAGCGGATAGTCCTCGGCGACCTCCCTGGCACGCATGGGGTCAGCGTAGGAGCATTCGGCCATCTGAGCGCGCCTGGATTTGCGGAATCTTGACGATCTCCTGCAGAGTGTTCACACGGAGCGCCGGGAAGTCTGGTCGGCATGTAGGTAGAGCGACGACTTCTCCGGGAGCTGACATGGCGACGGTGTACCGATGACCACGCCACAAATTCTGTCGGTGATCGTCTTCGTCGCCGCCTACGTCCTGATCGCCACCGAGCGGGTGCACCGGGTGGCCGCCGCGCTCGGCGGCGCGGCGATCATGCTGGCGCTGCGCCTCACCGACGGCGAGACGGCCTTCCACTCGCTGGACGCCGGCATCGACTGGAACGTCGTGTTCCTGCTGCTCGGCATGATGGTCATCGTCGGGGTGATCAAGCAGACCGGTCTGTTCGAGTACCTGGCGATCAAGGCTGCGAAGAAGGCTCGCGGCCGGCCCTTCGTGCTGATGGTCATGCTGGTGGTGATCACCGCCGTGGCGTCGGCCCTGCTGGACAACGTCACCACCGTGCTGCTGATCGCGCCGGTGACGTTCCTGGTGTGCGACCGGCTGGGGCTCAAGCCGATCCCCTACCTGATCGCCGAGGTGCTCGCGTCCAACATCGGCGGCACCGCGACGCTGATCGGCGACCCGCCGAACATCATCATCGCGAGCCGCAGTGGCTTGTCGTTCAACGACTTCATCGTTCACCTCGCGCCGTTCGTCGTGGTGATGATGATCGTCTACATCGCGGTGTGCCGATGGCTGTTCCGGGACGCGTTCACCGTGGACGAGGAGCGCGTCGCCGAGGTGATGGCGCTGTCCGAACGCGACGCCATCCGGGACAAGGTGCTGCTCGTGCAGAGCCTGGTGGTGCTCACGCTGGTGCTCGCCGGGTTCGTGCTGCACACCGAGCTGCACTTCGACCCGTCCGTGGTGGCCCTGCTGGGCGCCGGCCTGCTGGTGGCCGCCACGAAGGTCACCGTCGAGGACGCGATCAACGACGTCGAGTGGGAGACGCTGGTCTTCTTCATGGGCCTGTTCGTCATGGTCGGCGCGCTGGTCAAGACCGGCGTGATCGGCATGGCGTCGCGCGCGCTGGCCGACGCGACCGGCGGGCGGCTGCTGCTCGCGGTGATGGTGCTGCTCGTGGTGTCCGCGCTGCTGTCCGCCGTGGTGGACAACATCCCTTACGTGGCAACGATGTCGCCGATCGTGGCCGACCTGGTCGCAGCCGCGGGCGGCACGCCGCAAGCCGAGTCGCTGTGGTGGTCGCTGGCACTCGGCGCGGACCTCGGCGGTAACGCGACCGCCGTCGGGGCGAGCGCCAACGTCGTGGTGCTCGGGCTGGCCGCCCGCAACGGCACCCCGATCAGCTTCTGGACGTTCACCCGCTACGGCGCGGTGGTCGCCGGCCTGTCGATCGCACTCGCCGCGCCCTACCTGTGGCTGCGCTACTTCGTACTCGCATGACCACGATCGACGTCCCCGACGAGCTGGCCGCCGCCCAGCACAAGTACGGCGGCGAGGCCGGCCGCGCGTGGATCGCCGCACTCCCCGACCTCGCGCCGCCCGTGCTCGACGCCTGGGAACTGCGCGCCGTGTCGTCGTCACCGGAGCTGGGCTGCGTCCCGTCCCCTAAGGTGCGGCTGCTTGGCACCACGAGTCCCGCGCTGTGCACCGGCGAGTCCCGCGCCCTGCACCCGCGAGTCCCGCGCCCTGCACCCGCGAGT
Organism: Herbihabitans rhizosphaerae; assembly: GCF_004216555.1. Classification (GTDB taxonomy): domain Bacteria; phylum Actinomycetota; class Actinomycetes; order Mycobacteriales; family Pseudonocardiaceae; genus Herbihabitans; species Herbihabitans rhizosphaerae. The sequence goes on from NZ_SGWQ01000006.1 coordinate 112,035, forward strand.
CCCGCGCCCTGCACCCGCGAGTCCCGCGCTGTGCACGCGCCCTGCACGCCGATCGCGCCCGTGCGGGGCCGGGGCTCGCCGGTGATCAGAGTGCGGGCGGGCCCTGTTCGATCCGCCGCATGATCGGCGTCAGCTTGTCGAGGTCCGCGCTGTTGATCGGCATTCGCTCGTCCCACCACGTCGCTCCGGCGTCGGCGAGCGGGCCGATCACGTCGGCGGCGTCACGGGTGCTGGAGCCGCCGACCACGACGTCGAACGGCCCGCCGCCGTCACGGTGCGACGACACGTAGTCGACCAGGTCGCGCACCTCGTGCACGGGCGGCGGCGTGCCGTGGTTCGCCGACTTGAACAGCGGCACCACGCCGTCCCACCGCGCGGCCCGGCGCATCGGCTTGCGGTTGGGCCAGTAGCCGGCCACCCACACCGGCACGCGCGGCCGCTGCACGGGCGTCGGCAGCAGCGTCACGTCCCGCACGATGTGGTGCTTGCCCTCATGTGACACCTGCTCGCCGGACCAGTAGCGATCGAGCAGGTCCAGGCCCTCGTCGAGTAGTTCGGCGATCACCACGGGATCGGTCGGCTCGCCGAAGCTGCCGTACTCGTCCTCGATCGGCGCGCCCAGCCCGGTGCCGATGATCACCCGCCCGCCGCTCAGGTTGTCCAGTGTGGACACCTGCCGGGCGAGCTGATGCGGCCGCCGCCGGGCCACCGGGGTCACCAGCGTGCCGAGCTTGATCCGCGTGGTGGCCAGGGCCGCCGCGGTCAACAGCATCCAGGGATCGCCGAAGGACCGGCCCAGCGTCTTGACGTGGACAACGTGGTCCCACACGAACAACGCGTCCCAGCCGGCGTCCTCAGCGGCCTTCGCCACCGAGGCCACCGTCCGCGCGTCGCCGAAGTCACCGAAATTCGGGATGTTCACCGAGAAGCGCACGGCCGCATGGTTGTCTCACCGCACGGCGGCGGCAACTCAATTCCAGAAGACCGCGAGGCCGACGTTGAGGACTACGAGGCCGGCCAGCGTGGGGGCGACCCACTTGGGTGCCGACTCCTTGCGCATGAAGGAGATCGCGAGACCGCCGATCACCACCAGCACGACCAGCTTGATGCCGAGCTTCATGTGGTTGTAATCGGCGTCGGTGGCGGGCGCGAGCACCATCAGCAGGATTCCGGACAGTAGTTGCAGCGCGCTGCCGTGTAGCCAACCCTTGTTGATCGGCGCCTCACGGCCGGCCATCAGCTGCAGCAGGATCATGCCGACGAGCAGACCCATCCCGATCAGGTGAATAAACACCAGCAGGTCACGGACGAAGCCCATGCCGCCTCCTCAATCCGTCGACGTCGACAGCATGATCGTGCCAAACCGTGCGGCGCGCCCGGTGCGGTGGTGCTTGCCTGCACGGAGCGTGCACGCCCTAACCTACTCACGTGCGCTTCACAGCCCGCAGATCAGCCATCGCCCTTCTCTTCTCGCTGAGTGCTCTCCTGATCGCCGCGTTGATCGCCGCGCCAGGCGGATCCGCGCAGCCACAGGGCGAGCGGTCGACCGCCGAGACACACGGGGTACTCGACGACTGCCCACCACGGGAGGCCCGCGAGACGCCGCCGCCCCCGGTGGACACCTCCGAGGTCCCGAAGCCCGGCACGCCCCCGCCGGCGCCGCTGCCCGTGCCGGACGAGCCGGTCGGCGGCAACCGCATGGGCGAGTGCGGCGTCGTGCGGCCGGAGGGCACCACGCCACCACCCGGTGAGCTGACCTCGGCCGCGTGGATGGTCGCCGACGTCGACACCGGCCAGATCCTCGCCGCCCGCGACCCGCACACCCGGCACCGCCCCGCGTCGGTGATCAAGACGCTGCTGGCGATTGTGGCGATCCGCGAGCTGAACCCGCGCATGGTGATCAGCGGCACGCAGGAGGACGCCAACCAGGAGGGCACCAAGGTCGGCGTCGGCCCCGGCGGCCAGTACCCGGTGCACCTGTTGCTGCAGGCGATGGTCATGCGCTCCGGCAACGACGCGGCGCACGCGCTGGCCAGGGCGCTCGGCGGGGTGCCGGCCGCGCTGGAGAAGATGAACTCGCTGGCGAAGGCGCTGGGCGCCACGGACACCCGCGCCGCCACGCCATCCGGTCTCGACGGCCCGGGCATGTCGACCTCGGCCTACGACGTGGCGCTGCTGTTCCGCACGGCGATGCGCCACCACGAGTTCGCCGAGGCGGTCGCGACCAAGGCGCTCGACTTCCCCGGTTACGCCGCCAAGCCGGGTTACAAGCTCTTCAACGACAACAAGCTGCTCGGCAAGTACACCGGGTTCCTCGGTGGCAAGACCGGGTTCACCGACGATGCCCGGCACACCTACGTCGGCGCGGCCACCCGCGACGGCCGGCGTCTGGTGGCGGTCGTGTTGCGCACGGAGAGCAAGCCGGTGCACCCGTCGGAGCAGGCGGCCGAGCTGTTGAGCTACGGCTTCACGCTGGCCCGCCAGGGCTCGGGGTCGGTCGGCCAGCTCGTGGAACGCGCGCCGCAGCCGCAGCCCAAGCCGGGCAGCCCGCCGCCGGTCGGCGAGACCACCTCGCAGGCCCCGGTCGTGGTGGGCGAGGCGTCCAACGACCCGAACCGGTCGGCGTTCGGCAACATGGGCGTGCCACTGTTCGTGATCGCCGGCTTCGTGGTGGCGATCGCCGTCGCGCTGTGGTTGCGGCGCCAGAAGGCGAAGCGAGCGCGACTGGCCCGCCAGAGCGCCACCCCCTAGAAACGCGCATCGCGGGGGTTAGAGCATTCCGGAGGCGGCGGCGATTCCGCCGTAGCGGTGGACGGTGGGGGTCGTCTCGGGGGTGGCGAGGGTTGTGCTGATCTCGGCGACCGTGTCACGCAGCGCGACATAGCGCTCGTCGCCGAACAGGATCGTGAGTTCGTTGCGCGGCAAGCAGAATCGCAGTGACAGTGACGGCTTGCCGTTGCGGCGTTCGGTGCCGATCACGATTTCCCGCAGGCCGTGTTCGTGGTACACGGCGGGCACCGAGCCGTCCTCGCTGGAGTCCACGAGTTCGGCAAGTTTGTCCACTGTGGACTGATCGAGAATGCACGAGTGCGTGGTCACCGCGCCAGGGTGCACCACCACGTGGGCGCGGTCCGGGGCGAGATCGAACAGCATCGTGCTACGCCGGCCGTTGCGCGTGACGCCGGTGACACACCAGCGGCAGAAGAATCGAGGGCCGGCACCCGGGGGCATCGCCATCTCGTAGGCACGCAGCGCCGCTGCGACGTTCGGCTTTTTCATGATCGCCCCATTTCGCGAGGCGGCGCGGGAAGGATGAGAGGCCGATTCCCGCGCCGCCTCTCCACCAGCGGACCAGCCACTGTGGCTCCTGTTTGTCGTATGTCACAACCTTTGCATCCAAGGTGGACCCCGCACAACGGGACAAACAGCGCCCAATTGAGTGAATCCACCGGCGATTGCCGTTACAGAAAGGAGCGCGCCAATTAAGGTATGTCGTATATGACAACGCGACTGGGGAGATGACATGCCACGAAAGCCGAAGTACCTCGGCAAGATCGGCGAGCGCGGACTCGGCACGGAGCTGCGCCGACTCCGCGAGAAAGCACACGTGACGTGCGAGGAGTTGGGCCGGGAACTCGGCTGCTCCCCCAACACGATCAGCCGTCTGGAGCGCGGCCTGCGCCCAGGCACGACGGCCGAAGAAGTGCACCAGATTCTGACATATCTCAATGTTCCCGATGAGGAACGCAAAGGCGTGCTCAACATGGTCAAGGGCTACGCCGAGCACGGCTTGCTGGAGCACAGTCGCGCCACGAGACCCGGCCCGAGGGGCGCCTACCGCCGATTCGAATCACGTGCCACGAAGATCACGAGCTTCGAGGCGAACGTGGTCCCCGGTCTCCTCCAGACAGCCGACTACTACCACACGTTGCTTCGGGTCTTCGACGTCGCCGAGGAGCGCTTCGAGGAACTGATCGCTCGACGCCTGGGTCGGCAGGCACTCCTCAGCAGGCCGAATCCGCCAGACCTTGTGTTCATGATGACCGAGCCGATGTTGCGGCGGCCCTTCGGTGGACACAAGGTCATGGCGCGGCAGGTGCGAGCAATCGCTGAAGCCAGCGAGCGACCGGCTGTGTCGGTGCGAATTGTGCCGGACAGTGTCGTCGAACATCCCGGTGTCGCAGGCTCTTTCAGCCTTCTCGAGATCCCACGAGAGCCACTGGTCGTGGGCGTGGAAACGCGTAACTCGATGGCGTATCCAGAGGATCCCGAGGAGATCGAAGCTTATAGGCTGGGAGCTGAGAGGCTAATCAACTTGACGCTGGACGACCAGCAGTCGCGTAGCACGCTGGACGCCATCGCCAAGGAGTTGGAGAAGGCGAGGTAGCGGACATGACCGCGCCCATCGATTTCCACATCTGGCGGACCAGCAGCTATAGCGGCGTGGGCGACGGAGACGACAGCAACTGCGTGGAGATTTCCTTTGGTCGCAACGACTTCACGGGGATCCGTGACTCGAAGGCACCTCAGCAGGGGCACCTTGCGGTGAGGGCGCCTGCGTGGCGGGCGTTCCTACAACAGGCCCAGGGCTAGCCAGGGTCTTGCGGGCCCAGGTGGGGGCGACGACCGCCCCCACTACCGCCATCGTCAACGCGACAGTGAGCAGCCACGGGAAACCGATGGCCGCCGCGAGCGCGAGGCCGGCCGAGTGCACGGCCGTCACGAAGGTGCCCTCGATCGACATCGGCACCGGGTAATCCGTTGCCGCCGATGTCGGGCGCGCCAGATCCATGCACACCGTGGCGATCCACGTCAGTTTCGCGCTGTACACCACGTACAGCACGGCGATCGCGCACACGACCACGACGGTGCTCCCAGCGCCGAGCGCCAGCGGGAACAACCCGGCCACCGAGCCGACGCCGGCCACGCCGAGCACCAGTGCGGGCCGAACGAGGTGGCGTGACGGAACGAGTGTTACGTATTCATCGAGAACGAGCGGCCTCGAAACTCGGGCGCACGTCCACTGTGTCGTACAGGATCCGCAGGGCCGCGATGCGCCCGTCCTCGGCCAACTCCGCGAGGTCCACGACGTCGAACGGCGCCGCCACCCCGGACGGCAGCCGCCAGTCGAAGTGGAACCAGAACGACACCAGCGGCGCGCCGTCCCGTGTGCGACCTTCCATCACCCCGTGCAGCGTGAGCTTCGCCGCGCTGGTGTCGGCGAACAGCTCCGGATAGAACTCGGCGGGCGGGCGCTCGCCGTACAACGGCGAATGCACCACCGCGTCCGGCGCGAACAACGCGAGCACGGCGTCCAGATCCGAGCGCTCCAGCGCGTCCAGGTATCGCGAAACGAGATCGGAGGGTGTCAACACATCCGCAAGACTATGCCGGCACGAACGCCAAGTGCCCGCCGGGCGTACCGGCGGGCACTCGATTCAGCACTATGTCACGGCGTGCGGTAAAGCTCCTCGATCGGCTTCAAGTTGTCGTCGATCCGAATGACCGCGACATACTCGGCTGGCTTGCGCAGTTCCATGTCAGTAATGACAGTGCCCTTGTAGAACAGCGGGCTGCTGTGCTCGAAGTTTCCGTCCGTGTTGCCGAGCGCCACCCACATGGCACCCTCGCCGTCGCAGCCACCGATGCCGCATTCCTGGAAGAACGCACCGGGGCACCTGTTCTTGCCATCGATCTCGCCCATGAGCTGCCGATTGCGCTCGCCCACCGTCGGTTCGTTCACCATCCGCGGCGCGGGCGGAACCGCCGTGGACGCGGACCGCGCCGGCGTCCGGAACAGCTCCTCGCCCTTCTGCAGGTGATCATCAAGCCGGTAGACGACCACCATCTGGACGTCGTCCCTCAGTCGGAGTGGTGTAGGCCTCGTCGTTCGCGCGCCGAATCGACGGAGTTATTCCATGGATCACTGAGAAAGACACGTAATTTGCGACGCCAAGGACGCCGAAACCCGACGAAGATATTAGGGAAGGCCCACGTACGTAGTTCCTTCGATTTCAATAGGGAGCCCGAACGAGTGATACCTAGCGCCGCCGGCGCAGCCATCCTCGCAATGCCAGCCCGCCGACCGCGCCCGCGCCGAGCAGTCCGGCGGACGTGCGCGCGTCCGGGCCGCGCCGCACCTCGATCGTCGGCCGGATGATCGCCGGAGCGGGCGGCTGCGGCACCGGCGGGCGCAGGTTCTCCTTCGCCGTTGCCGTCCACGCCGTGACGAAAAGCAGGAACCGGGACACCAGATTGGCGAACACCAGCAGACCGATGATCGGGCCGAACAGCGCTCCGGTCGGCGAGCTGGCCACGCTCGCCAGGTAGATCGTCGCGACCTGCTTGAGGATTTCGAAGCCGACCGCCGCGATCAGCGCGCCCTTCATCGCGGACCGTGCGTGCACCCGCTCACGCGGCAGCCGGGACAGCACCCACAGGAACACCAGCCAGTTGGCCGCCAGGGACAGCACGATCGTGCCGACTCGCAGCAGGAACAACGCCCAGCTCTCGTCCTGGAGCCCGACGAGCTTCAACAGCAGGTGCCCGAGACCGCTGCCGGCGGCGGTCAGACCGAACGACACCACCAGCGCGATGCCCAGTCCGAACAGCGACAGCAGGTCCTTGCCGGACCGCTTGAAGAACGACTCCTTGGGCTTGCGGGTCATCCCCCACAACGCGGTGAGCGCGTCACGCAGGTTGCTCATCCAGCCGAGCCCCGCGTAGAGCGCGCCGAGCAGACCGAACACGCCGACCGCGCCGCGCGACTTGATCGCCTGGTCGACGACGTCGTTCAAGGTGTCACCGAGCCCGGCCGGCGCGGAGGAGGTGATCCCCTCCTGCAGCTCTCGCAGCAGGTCCTGGTTGCCGGCGAGCACGAATCCGGCGACCGCGAACGCGATCATGATCAGCGGGAACAGGGACAGCACGCTGAAATACGTGATCGCCGCCGCGTAGTGGTTGCCGTACCGCTCGTCGAAGGCGTCGTTGGCGCGGATCAGGTGGTCGATGCCCGGCCGTTTCCGGCGCACCTTGTCCAGCTTCGACTCTTCCTCGACTGGTTCGTCAACACTGGTCGTCACGGCTGAAAGTTAGCCCCACCAAGGTGGACCCGCAATGTGAGTCCACAATGGACAGACGGGCTACGGGCGGAGGAACCCGACCTTCTCGTAGGTCCGGGCCAGCGTCACCGACGCCACCTCGCGCGCCCGGTCCGCGCCGCGGTGCAGCACCTTGTCCAGCTCGGCCGGGTCGTCCAGGAACGACTTCACCTTCGCCTGGAACGGCGTGACGAACTCGGTGACCACCTCGCCGAGATCCTTCTTCAAATCGCCGTAGCCCTTGCCCTCGTAGGCGGCCTCCAGGTCGGCGATCGTGCGACCGGTCAACGACGAGTAGATCGCCAGCAGATTGCTCACGCCCGCCTTGTTCGCCGGATCGAAGACGATCTCCCGGCCGGTGTCGGTCACCGCCGAGCGGATCTTCTTCGCCAGCCGCTTCGGCTCCTCCAGCAGCTCGATCACACCCGCCGGCACCGACTTGCTCATCTTCGCGGTCGGTTCCTGCAGGTCGAAGATCTTCGCGGTCTCCTTCGGAATGAACGCCTCCGGGAGCCGGAACGTCTTGCCGTAGCGGGAATTGAAGCGCTGCGCCAGATCGCGGGTCAGCTCGAGGTGCTGGCGCTGGTCCTCGCCGACCGGCACCCGATCGGTCTGATACAACAGGATGTCGGCCACCTGCAGGATCGGGTAGGTGAACAGCCCCACGCTGATCCGGTCGGTGCCGATGCGCGTCGACTTGTCCTTGAACTGCGTCATGCGGCCGGCCTCGCCGAAGCCGGCCATGCACTCCATCACCCAGGACAGCTGCGCGTGCTCGGGGACGTGGCTCTGCACGAACAACGCCGAGCGGTCCGGGTCGATGCCGAGCCCGAGCAGCTGGGCGGCGGACACCCGGGTGTTCTCGCGGAGCACCTTCGGGTCCTGCTCGACGGTGATCGCGTGCAGGTCCACGATGCAGTAGAACGCGTCGTGATCGTCCTGCATGGCCACCCACTGGCGCAGCGCGCCGAGGTAGTTGCCGAGGTGGAACGAGCCGCTGGTCGGCTGGATTCCGGACAACACCCGTGGACGGCGCGTCGTCTCCGCCGTCTGACCCGCATCGCTTGGCACGGCGGGAATTCTTCCAGACCCCAGAAGTCCCCGTTCAGGGGTTCGCGCGGAGCCTCCGTCGAGCTACGGTCGATGTACGGGGAGTGAAAGGCGTTCCATGGCTGATGTGGATGTCGTGGTGATCGGGGGCGGGCTCGCCGGTCTCACCGCGGCGAGGAGTCTGATCACGCGCGACCGAAGCGTGCTGGTGCTCGAGGCGCGGGATCGCGTCGGCGGGCGGCTGGAGAGCGTGCGGATGCGCGAGGCGGACGCCGTGCTCGATCTCGGCGGCCAGTACGTCGGGCCGACGCAGCACGAGATCATGTCGCTGCTCGACGAGTTGGGCGTGCGCACCGAGACGACCAGGGACACCGGCGATCACGTGGTGCACCTCGGTTCGCGCCTGCTGCGGTACGCCGCCGAGCCGAAGCTGAGCCTGCTCACCATGCTGGACCTCGGGCGCACCGTGCGGCTGATCGACTCGACCGCCCGGCGGATTCCGCCGCACGCGCCGTGGAGCGCGCCCAGCGCGGCCAAGCTGGATGCGCAGACGTTCGCGGAATGGTTGCGCCGCAAGGGTTTCACTCCACGTGGGCGGGCGCTGCTGGCCGCCGTCACGCGCGCGATCTTCGCCGCGGAGCCGAGCGAGGTGTCCGCGTTATGGGCGCTGTTCTATGTCGCGTCGGGCGGCGGGTTCGACCCGCTCACGGCCACCACCGGCGGGGCGCAGCAGGACTGGATCGTGGGTGGCGCGCAGCAGGTGGCCGAGCGGCTGGCCGCCCGGCTGCCGGTGCGGCTCGGCACGCCGGCGACCGCGATCGACTGGAGTGAGCACGGCGTCGAGGTCGCCGCCGGTGGCATGACGGTGCGCGCCCGCCGCGCGGTGCTCGCCGTGCCGCCGCCGTTGGCCGGACGGCTGATGTACCGGCCGGCGCTCCCGCCGGACCGGGCGCACCTCACCCAGCGGATGCCGATGGGCTCGGTGATCAAGGTGCACGTGGTGTACGAGCGGCCGTTCTGGCGCGAGGCCGGGCTGTCCGGGCAGGCGGCCGGCGACAGCCTCCCGGTCGGCATGGTGTTCGACAACTGCCAGGAGCCGGACGGGCCCGGGGTGCTGGTCGGGTTCGTGGACGGCGCGCACGCGGCGGAGGCGAGCCGGCTGGACCCCGAACGGCGGCGCGCGATGGTGATCAGGTGTCTGGCGACCTACTTCGGCGCGCAGGCCGAGCATCCGATCGGGTACGTGGAGCGGGATTGGAGCACCGAGCCGTTCAGCGCCGGGTGCTACGGCGCGTTCGGCGTGCCCGGCACGCTCACCCGGTACGGCAAGGCTCTGCGCGACCCCGTCGGCCCCCTGCACTTCGCCGGCACGGAGACCGCGACACGGTGGGCGGGCTACATGGACGGGGCGATCCAGTCCGGACGGCGCGCGGCTGACGAAGTGGACCTCGCCCTCCGCTGAGTTTGGGGACTTTAGCGGGCTAAAGTCCGCACCTCGGAGCGGCGTGCAGGGCTGTGACGTGCGGAAACGCGGAGAGCGGCCAGGAGTGGTCGGCGATCGTGGGCGTTTTGTCCGACTTAACCCTGCGAAAGTCGCGAAGCCGCTGGTCAGGCCACGTTGTCGGCGGGCAGCGGCTTGGTCGGCGGGCCCGGGTCGGGCAGCACCGCGTCCAGCTCCAGCGTCTCGGAGGGCGAGGTGCGGGTGGCTGAGATGCGTGTGACGGCGTTCCGGCCGCGGCGCACCAGGCCGAAGATCAGCCCGACGATGCCGAGCGACACGGCGACGACCCCTACCGGTCCGTCGAGCCCGAACGGCACCGACTCGTCCGCCGCGAGGTGGCTCGTGTCGGCCACGGTCTCCGCGGACGCGGGCACCGCCGCGACCACCAGACCTGCGACGGCGGTCAGGAACAAAACCGACACACGGCGGAAGATCACCGTGATCGAACGGCCACCCCGGCGGGCAACTCCGTTGCGCACTGCTGCGCCCCTTCTGCGATCCAGTCCCCGAGCGTTCACCCGTTCGAGTGACGCTCTCCCCGGCAACCGACCAAAAGCTACCGCGAGTGTCAACCCGTCGAACCCGGTCGACACTGGCGGGTGAGAGTAGTCGATCAAGCGCGCTGCGTTGCGATGGGGGCTCACCCCGGCGCGTCGCTACTTCCTGACCAGCTTGAGCGTGGTGCAGCCCTCGAAAACGACCCGGCCGGTCAGCTCGGGCGCGTCCGGCGGCACCGGTCCGGGAAGGTCGACGTCAACCATCCCGTAACCCTCGGGCTGCTCGATCCACTCGTGCTGTTTGAGCAACACTCGCCCGTTGATCACGGTGCCGATCATCGAGAACTTGCCTCGGGCGGCCTTGGGATTCGTCTCGAGTGGGAAGAACTCGAACACCGCGGTGACGGCTCCGGCCCTCGGCGGATCGACGGCGAGCCGCAGGCCGGTCTCGCCCTGGTTGCACAGGTAGGTGCCTTCCCAGAGGCCGGCGAGCCCGGTGAGTTCGGCTTGTCCGGGTGCTTCGATGGCGATCGGGTTGCCGATCACGGGCTTGGCGCAGCCGGCGGCGGACAGCGCGAGTGCGGCGGCGACCGTCAGCGCGCGTGCGGCACGGTTCAATGTCGCTCCCGGGTCGTGGATCTGGTCGGCCCACGGGTGCCAGACTGATCGCCGTGAGCACGGTGACCGTACTGGGCGGGTGCGGCGCGTGGCCGGAGGCGGGGCGCGCGTGCAGCGGGTTTCTGGTGTCGCACAACGGGTTCGATGTCGTGGTGGATCTGGGGTACGCGACGTTGCCTCGATTGTTGGCGCATCGGCCGGGTGGGGAGGTCGATGCTGTGGTGATCACGCATGAGCATCCTGATCATTGTGTGGATCTGACTGGGTTGGCTCGGGTGCGGGCGGCTTCTTCGGCTGGGCGGATTCCGTTGTACTGCACGCCGGGGGTGGTGTCGCGTAACCGTGCTATGGAGCCTCGGCCTTCGTTGGATTCGTTCTTTGAGGTGCACTCGCTACCTGGGGCTTATCAGGCGGGGCCTCTGCGGTTGGAGTCGTGGGTGTTGCCGCATCATGTGTTGAACGTGGGGGTGCGGCTTTCGTTTTCTGGGCTGGTGGTCGCGTTTACGGGTGACACCGGACCGGATCCGGCACTGGCTGAACTGGGGGCTGGGGCGGATTTGTTTGTGGTGGATTCGACTTGGGTGGACTCGCCTCCATCTGGCGAGGATGAAGGGAAGTTGATGACGGCGCGGGAGGCGGGGGTTTGGGCGGATCGGGCTGGGGCGCGGCGGCTTCTGCTTACGCATTTCTGGCCGGGGGCGGATCGGGCTCTTGGGGTGGCGCGGGCTCGGCTTGGGTTTGCTGGGGAGATCTTTACGGCTGAGGAGGATCTGGTGGTCTCTCTTTAGTTTCTCGGCGTGCTGGCTCTGGGGTGTGGCGGCGCGGAATTGTGCGGGAGGCCCTAACCGCAGGCGCTACGGGCAGGCTCCGCCTGCCTTTTGCCCGTACCGCGCCGCCACACTCTTTCTGCTTTTGATTCACCCCATAGTGGTGGACCTTTTTCGGTAGAATACAAGTATGAGGGACAACAACTAATCGACGAGCTACGGGCTCGCGAAATCCACATTCGACAACTCGAATATGAACGACTACAACTCGTCCACGAAATCCATGAGCAAGGCATCGCGAAAGAAATGGGCGCCTACTCCACAGCATCGTTCCTCCGTGACACCGTGCGGATCTCACCCGCCGACGCACGCAGGCGAGTAGCGGACGCCAACGCGTTGTTCGGGTCGACCACACTGACCGGCCAACCCATCGAAGCGCCGCTACCTGTGGCGGCACGAGCACTCGCCTCCGAGTCCATCAGCCGCGACCACGTGCAGGTTGTGCGCGCCACGATCGACAAACTCCCACCCGAGCATCACGCCGACGTGGAGCAACTCCTCGTGGACGAGGCCGAACGCTTCGACCCGGTCAAGCTGGCCACCCGGACACGGGCGCACCTGCAACCAGAACAAGTTGTCCTGGAAGAACAAGCCGCGCGCAAACGCATGGAATTCGAGTCCGTGGGTGCCGGCTGTTCTCGCGTTGTTTGGGATCGGCTCGTTTGTCGGGGTCACGCTTGCGGGTCGCAACACTGTCAGCATCAGGCTTGGGGTGGTGGGGTTTTCGATTCTGGCGGGGGCGGTGGGATTCGGGGTCGGCTCGACATTGAATGTGGGCTCAGTGGTGCACCCCGGCGATCGCCGGGGTGGCGGTGGGTGATGGTGCGGGGCACGCCGCGTTGTGGGTGAGCTTCGGGTTCGCCGCGGCTGCGGGGGTGCTAGCAGTCGCGGCCGGGCAGCGCCTTCAGGAAATCCGCTGACGCCCACCGGTTGTCGCTCAGCTTCCGGAAACCGTTCTGCACGGTCTTCTCGGCATCGGTCTGCGCGTCCTTCTTGTACGAGCCGACCTTGGGCGCGTTCTGCTCGGGGCTCGACCGCACGTTGAGAATGTCCGCGGTCACCACCATGCGGCACTGCGTCGAACTGGAGCTGGACGACGACGAGGTCTGCCCGCCCGGCGAGGCGGCCGCCTTCTCCCGCTGCTTCTCCGACCCGAGCAGGTACAACACGAGTACGCCGGCAGCCACCGCGATGATGATCAAGACCCGCTTGCCAGGCACGCCGCACGCTCCTCCGCGTTTTCGTACTGGTTCAGGTATAGCTCAGTGCGCCCCTCAGTCAACAGGGGCACCGCCGAACCACTCGAACGCGCACACGGCCCGATCCCTCGGGACCGGGCCGTGTGACGCGCGAAAGATCAGGCCGAGGCCATCTTCTTCTGCAGGTTCTCGTCCAGCGTCGCGAGGAACTCCTCGGTCGTCTGGAACTCCTGGTCCTTGCCGATGAGCAGCGCAAGGTCCTTGGTCATCTTGCCACTCTCCACGGTCTCGATGATGACCTTCTCCAGCGTCTCGGCGAACCCGACCACGTCCGGCGTCGAGTCCAGCTTGCCGCGGTGCTCCAGCCCCCGGGTCCACGCGAAGATCGACGCGATCGGGTTGGTGGAGGTCGGCTTGCCCTGCTGGTGCTGGCGGTAGTGGCGGGTGACCGTGCCGTGCGCGGCCTCCGCCTCGACCTTGCCGTCCGGAGTCATCAGCACCGAGGTCATCAGGCCGAGCGACCCGAAGCCCTGCGCCACCGTGTCGGACTGCACGTCACCGTCGTAGTTCTTGCACGCCCAGACGTAGCCGCCCTCCCACTTCAGCGCGGCAGCCACCATGTCGTCGATCAGGCGGTGCTCATAGGTGAGCCCGGCGGCGTCGAACTCGCCCTTGAACTCGGCGTCGAAGATCTCCTGGAACACGTCCTTGAACATGCCGTCGTAGGCCTTGAGGATCGTGTTCTTGGTGGACATGTACACCGGGTACTTCCGCTCGAGCCCGTAGCGGAACGACGCGCGCGCGAAGTCCACGATCGAGGAGCGGTAGTTGTACATCGACATCGCGACGCCGCCGTCGGCCGGGTACTTCGCGACCTCGAACTCCATCGGCTCGGAGCCGTCCTCCGGCGTGAACGTCACAGTCAGCGTGCCGGGGCCGGGCACCTTGAAGTCCGTGGCCTTGTACTGGTCGCCGTGCGCGTGACGGCCGACGATGATCGGCTTGGTCCAACCGGGCACCAGGCGCGGAATGTTCGAGATCACGATCGGCTCGCGGAAGATCACGCCGCCCAGAATGTTCCTGATCGTGCCGTTGGGGCTGCGCCACATCTTCTTCAGGCCGAACTCCTCGACCCGTGCCTCGTCCGGCGTGATCGTGGCGCACTTGACGCCGACGCCGTACTTGGAGATCGCGTTCGCCGCGTCGACCGTGACCTGGTCGTCGGTCGCGTCCCGGTGCTCGATGCCCAGGTCGTAGTAGTCCAGGTTGATGTCCAGGTACGGGTGGATCAACTTGTCCTTGATGAACGTCCAGATGATCCGAGTCATCTCGTCGCCGTCGAGCTCGACGACGGTCCCCTGAACCTTGATCTTGGCCATGTGCCGGGCCGCTCCCTTCACGTCTTCGTGCGTCCCTGGTAAACGGTACAAGCGTACTGCTAATCGGCCGCGTTGGCCCGCCCGGATGGTATGCCGCTCGTCGCTTTCCGACCGCGTCAAGGTATCTTGACAGCCATGGACCTCGAAGTGCACGGCCACCGCGGCATCATCACGTCCGACCTCCAGCTCACCTGCGACTGCGGCTGGCAGGCGACGGGCTACTTCCCGAGCAGTGAAGCCGCCGCCGAGCACTTCATGCGCGATCACGCCCTCGCCGAGCTGGAGTCGCGCCCGCCCGACTGGCTGATGACCAGGTCCGACGTGCTGCGCGAGCAGATCGAAGAAATGATCACCAGCCGGCCCGTGGTCGCGCTGCAGCTACTCGCCGAGATCGAGCGCTGGCACCGGCCGCTGACCGACCGCGCCGTGGCCGCCGCGCGGACCAGCGGGTCGACCTGGGCGGAGATCGGCGACACACTCGGCGTGAGCCGGCAGGCCGCGCACGAGCGGTTCAGCGCGGTCGCCGACCGGTAGCCGCTCAGCCGGGGTGCGCCCCGACCGCGTCGCGGATCTGCGCGCCGAGGTCGCCGTCGTTCGAGCGCGCGCAGTGCGCGCAGCAGTAGAACCGGCCCTCGACCTCGACGCCGTGGCCGAGCACGCGGCACTGGCAGTGCTCGCAGACCGGTGCGATCCGGGTGGCCGCGCACTCGATGCTGTCGAAGTTGTAGGTCTGCCCGCCGCTCGTGCGGACCTCGAAGGTCATCCAGTAGTCGTTCCCGCACACATCGCAGGTCGCCATGGACGTTGCGCCTCCTCGCGCGTTGGGTGCGTTGACCCCATCGAGGGTGCGCCCGCGTCGCCGAGCCGGCAACCTGGCGGTTCAGCCGTTCGAGGTGGAGCTTATATAAGTCGACGCTAATCAACGCTCTCGTCGGCCGGTCGTGCCAGGATGGCGCCATGGCAATCTGGCTGACCGCGGACGATGACGCGAACAAGCTGCTCGACACCGATCCGTTCGCCCTGCTGGTGGGGATGACGCTGGACCAGCAGTACCCGATGGAGGCGGCCTTCGCCGGGCCGAAGAAGCTCGCCGACCGGATGGACGGCTTCGACATCGCCAAGATCGCCGCGCACGATCCGGCCGAGTTCGAAGAGCTGGCCGCCACCCCGCCGGCGATCCACCGCTACGGCCGTTCCATGGCCCGCCGCGTCCAGGAGCTGGCCAAGACGATCATCGCCGAGTACGAGGGTGACACCGCCGTCATCTGGACCCGGGACAACCCCGACGCGGCCGAGGTCTTCCGCCGGCTCAAGGCGCTGCCCGGCTGGGGCGATCAGAAGTGCAAGATCTTCATCGCACTGCTGGTCAAGCAGCGCGGTGTCACGCTCGACGGCTGGGAGAAGGCCGCCGGCAACTACTCGGAGGACGGCTCCCGCCGCTCCATCGCCGACGTCACCGGGCCGGATTCGCTGCAGGAGGTCCGCGCCTTCAAGAAAGCCGAGAAGGCGGCCGCCAAGGAGAAGTGATGGCCGTCGGCAGTGAGCAACGCCGTCAGGAACGCCGACCTCGCATCGAAGCGCGGTTTCCGTCCGACCAGGTCGAGGCCGCGCTCGATCTGCTGCACCTGACGGACATGGCGTGGCACGACTGCTACAGCGAACTCGAGGTGCCCGCGCGGGTTCTGGACGATGTGCTGCTGCTCGCCGGCGGCGATCTCGCGCAATTGATCCGGATTTCGCGGAGTGCCGTGCAGGATTTTCGAGACATCCGAGTGGCTGCGGACGGCGTGCGCGCCAGGAATTCATGACAGGCGTTCGGTCAGGCCCGGCACGCCGGCGCCGGTGAGGTGCGGCAGAGCCGCCGAGCGCCCGGTAATCAGGAGCAGCAGCGCGTCGATAGGTCCGCGTACCTCGGCACCCTCGCCCGCGGTCCAGTCCACGTCGGTGGCGACGAGCCGGACACCGCGAAGCCTGCGCTTGGCCCAGAACGGCCAGCCCATGGTCCAGACCCGGTCGGCTCCGGCGCGGGCGGCCTCGGGTGACATGGCGCGCTCGCGCCCGAGCGGGATCGCGATGTCCTGGCCGTGCACGAGGACGTCGAACAGGATGTTGCGGTAGTTGGTCACCGGAGGGAGCCGGCGCGAGGCGGCGTGTTCCCGCAGCTCTTCGACGATCCGCTCGGTCGGCTGGTGCGCGTGGCGAACGGCGATGTCGTGGTTGAGCCGGTGGAAGCTGCCACGCGCGCGGACACCTTCGACGATCATCGTCCACGGCCCGGGCGGCCGCGGCGCGAGTGCGACGTGCGCCGCGACGTCCCGCACCCGCCAGCCGGCGCACAACGACGGCGTCTCCCATTCCTCGGCGGTGAGCGTGTCGAGCAGGTCGGCCAGGCTCAGTCGCTCCTGGGTGATCACCTGCCAGGCCGTGTCACGATCCATGACCCACCTGCTAACTTAGTCAGCGAGACTGACGAATATAGTCAGCTACTCTGACTACTGTCAAGGAGGGTCGTGGAGCTGAACATCGGGCTGCTGCTGTTCATCCCGTACCGCGAGCTGGAGAACCGGGTCATCGCGGCGCTGCGCGAGGCCGGCTTCGACGACGTGACGACGGCCCAGATGAAGATCGCGCAGCGGATCGGGCCGGACGGCACCCGGCTGACCGACTTGGCCGAGCAGGCGCAGGTCACCAAGCAGACCGCCGGCTTTCTGGTCGATCAGCTCGAGCGGGCCGGCTGGGTCGAACGCGTCCCGGACCCGACCGACAAGCGTGCGCGGTTGGTGCGCGTCTCCACGCGCGGCAAGCAGGCCATCCCGATCGCCGACGCGGTGGTCGCCGAGGTCGAGGCCGAGTGGACCGCGCACCTGGGCAAGCAGCGCATGGCCCAACTGCGCGCCAACCTCACCAAGCTGCGCGAGATCACCGATCCCTACGCGTGAGCCCGGGTACCCGCGGCCAGAAAGATCACGTCGGGCTCGCCGCGCGGGACGGGGACGGTGAGCGTCTCGACCTCGGCGAACGCGGTGGCGAGCGCGTCGGCGAAGGCGCGATCGTCGGCGGCGCTCCAGACGGCCAGCACGCCGTCCGGGGTGAGCCGGTCGGCCAGCAGCCCGGGGTCGTAGAGCTGCGCGTTGCCGTCCGTCACCGTCCATTGTGGACCGTTGTCGATGTCGAGGCAGAGCGCGTCGAACCGCTGATCGGTGTCGGCGAGCCAGCTCACCAGATCCGTCTGTACACAGTGGACGGTCGGGTCGGCGAGGGCGTCATCGTGCACCTCGCGCAGCGGCCCGCGATTCCATTCGATCACGGCCGATTCCCGTTCCACCACAACGATGTCGCCGACGCGCGGGTGATCGATCGCGGCGCGCAGCGAGAACCCGACGCCGAGACCGCCGACCAGCATCCGCCCGCCCTGCGGCATCCGGTCGGCCGCGGCGCGCACGAGCACCCGCTCGGACTCGCCGTTGCGGGTGTCCATCAGGAACGTGCCGTTCGCGATCACCTCGAAGTGCTCGCCGGCGCGGCGCAGCACGAGTTCGCCGCACTCACCTTCACGGCGATCGAGCACCTCCGATTGGGGGTCACCGAACACGGGTCAACCGTAACCGCAACCCTCAGGTTGCGCCTGCGGCAGTTCATGTGCAACTCTGAGGTAGCAGCTCAGGTGACGTAGTTCAGGCGAGGGAGCAGAGATGAACACCGACCGGATCGAGCGCGAGATCGTGATCGACGCACCCGTGCAGCGGGTGTGGCAGGTGGTCACCCAAGCCGATCACCTCGGCCGGTGGTTCGGCGACGCCGGCGCCGAGGTGGACCTGCGGCCCGGCGGCGCGCTGGTGCTGCGCTGGAAGGAGTTCGGCACCGGCCACCACCGCGTCGAGAGCGTCGAGCCGCCGACCTACTTCGCGTTCCGCGGATCCATCACGCCCGATGCGACCGACGTGGACGACAACAGCACGCTGGTCGAGTTCTTCCTTACCCCGCAAGGAGAATCGACCGTGGTCAGGGTCGTCGAGTCCGGCTTCGACGGCCTCGCGCTGCCGGCCGGGGAGCGCGCCAGGTACCGCGAGGGCAACGTCGACGGCTGGCGGATCAAGGGCGACGAGTTGCGCGACTACGTGG
This sequence comes from Herbihabitans rhizosphaerae, assembly GCF_004216555.1. Classification (GTDB taxonomy): domain Bacteria; phylum Actinomycetota; class Actinomycetes; order Mycobacteriales; family Pseudonocardiaceae; genus Herbihabitans; species Herbihabitans rhizosphaerae. The sequence continues at coordinate 130,328 of NZ_SGWQ01000006.1, forward strand.
CCGCCCTGGTGTCGTAGGGCTCGCCTAGGGTCGGCGCATGGATCAAGCCGAGGTCCCGCCGGAGATCGACGAGAACTACCAGGACGCGATGCTCGCCCAGCAGGTCTGGGAGCGGCGCGAGTTCGTCCGGTGCGACTTCACCGACGGCGACCTGCGCGGCCTGACCACGACCGGGTGCACGTTCACCGAGTGCGACTTCAGCCGGTGCGACCTCGGCGAGTCGACCCACACCACGACCGCCTTCCGCTCGTGCACCTTTGAGCGCACGAACCTCGCCGAGATCACCTTCACCGGGTGCACGCTGCTCGGATCGAGCTTCAACGAGTGCCGGTTCCGGCCGTGGACGATCCGCGACACCGATCTGACACTGGTCGCGCTGGCGCACGCCGATCTGCGGAAGTCCACGATGGAGGGCCTGCGGCTGCGCGAGGCGAACCTCACCGAGACGGACCTGCGCGACGCCGACCTGAGCGGCTCGGATCTGCGGGGCGCGCGCCTGCTCGGCACCAAGCTGGAGAACGCCGACCTGCGCGGGGCCAAGATCGACGCCAACGGGCTCGTCCAGGCCAAGCTCGCCGGCGCGCAGGTCGACCTGGACACCGCGATCGCCTTCGCCGCAGCGCACGGCCTGCGCATCGACTCCTGACGTTTCGCGAGTCCCGCGCTCAGACACCCCGAGTCCCGCGCTCCGCATCGTGCAGGGCGCGGGACTCACCGGTGCACAGCGCGGGACTCGCGCGTTCGGGGAGGTGTCAGTGGGGGCGGCGGCGGTCCGGAACCTCCTCGAGGAACCCGTCCGCGACCAGCTCGCTGATCGGCCCCGGCAACAGGTACGCGGTGCCGCCACCGGGCTGGTCGAACCACGGGATCGCGATCCCGGTCAGCACCTCCAGCGACCGCGTCGTGCGGTACACCCGGTACGGCCGGTCGATCCACTCCGGCACCAGGGAGCGCTGCGCGAACGGCGTGCCGGCCGCGTAGACCAGGTTGCCGTCCTGATCGCCGAAGCGGTCGATCTCGGCGTCCGCCTCCAGCTCCGACATCCGCTTGCCCCGGAACAGGGTCAGCGGCGGCTCGCCGGACATCGGCTTGATCGGCCACTCCTGGCGCTGCGACTGCGCGCCCTGCTGAGGTGACGCCGGCGACTGGGCCGGCGAGGACTGGACCGGCGGTGGCTGGACCGGTGGGGGCGCCGCTGGCCTGGCCGTCTCCACCGTGGCGTGCTCGCGCGGCGGCATCGGATCCAGCGGCACGATGGGATCGCGCTGCTGCTCACGCGGCGGGAGCACGGGATCGCGCTGCTCACGAGTCGGCAGAACCGGCTCCGGCGGCGGCGCGAGCGGCACCGGAGGCGGGGCCGCCGGCCGCCGGGCACGCACGGTGTCCGCCCCGGACGGACCGCCCAGATCGGGCAGCGGCGCGATCAGCGTCCCGCCGCCGCCCCGCGAGGTCGGCTCCTCCACCGGCGCGCGCGCCGGAACGGTCCTGGACGCTCGCGCCGAAGGCTCGTCGAGAACCGTCTCCTCCTCCTCCTCGACGGGCTCCCGACTGTCCACAGTGGACTCGACCGGCTCCGGCTCGAACTCCGGCTCCCCCGCCACGACCGGCTCGCCGGCGTCACGCGGGGATCCCTTGTCCAGCAACAACTTCCCGAGCAGGAACGCCGAGGCGTCGGACGCGTCCTCGAAGTGCGCCGGCGCGACGAACTCGCTGTCGAACCAGCCGACCCGCCAGCCGTCCGGCACCTGCTCCATGGTCCAGGTGCGCGGCGCGGGCGGCCCGATCCGGTACGCCGAATCCGGCACGCCCAACTCGGCCAGCTTGGTGGCCAGCGCACCCAGCGCGTCCCCATCCCCCACCTGCGGCCGGGCGGACGACTCGGAGGTGACCGGCGAGGACGGCGCGTGCGTGGCGGCCTGCGGGGCAGGACCGGGCGGCACGACAGGGGGCGCCACCGGAGGCGTCACCGGAACGGGAGCAACCGGGGGCGCGGCCGGAACCACCGGCGCGACGACGGTCGCCGAACCGACCCCGGTCGACACCGGAGCACCGGCCTCCGCCGACCCCTCCGATCCGCTCAGGTACCGCGCGGCCGCCGTCTGCGTCTCCTCGTCGACCTGCGGCAACCGGAACCCCTGCGCCCGGATGTGATCCACCAGATCGGGCTCCGGCGGCACCTCGTAGGAGCGCAGGTAGTACTCCACGGCGGCCGGCCAGATCCACGTGCCGTCGCTCTGGAACGCCACCGGCACCGTCGGCCGGGCGTCCGGGTCCAGCCGGTCGATGTCGAACCCGTGGCCCGGTACCACGATCGGCGCGTTGGTCAGGTACGCGAGCAGCTCCTCGCGATCGGCGTCGGTCACCGGCACCCGCTCGAACACCGGGCGCCCGCTCGGCCCCATGCCGTCGAACACCCGCGCGATCCGGAAGTGCGGACCCGGCCGCTCCGGCGACAGCCCGGCCAGCCTGCGCATCAGCCAGTCCGGCACGTTGTCCTCGCTGCGCGGGAACATGCGCAGCTCGTCGGCGTAGGCGTGGGCGGGCGGCGGAGCCGACCACACCGGCTCGTCGCGGTCGTACTCCAGGTTGTAGCTGGACGGGCGGTCGAGTTGGTAGCGCGCGTTGAACCAACTGCCGCGCCCCTCTCTGTACATACCCTCACGCAGCCGGGCGAACAGGCGCGCGATGTCCTGCGGAACCGGCCACTCGCCACCGCCGTGTGTGGCGTGCATCTCACCGGTCAGTTCCTGGTGCCCGCCGACGGCGCGGTAGTACACCGTCACCTGCTCCCAGTCGGCGGGCGCGGCGCGCAGCAGGGCCAGCCCGATCTGCTTGACCAGGGCATCCTGGTCGGTCGGGTTCAGTTGAGTCGGTTGAGCCACTCGGACATCTTCTCCTGTCGACCGTCGTTCGGCACCCCGCCGGGTTTCGCCGGCTGAAAACCAGGCGCGGTATGTCGGTCTGTAACGGCACCCTGTCGGTGTGCTCGCTCCCTACCGTCGTCTCGCCGCTGTGAAAGGTCTCCCCGCCCTGCTGACGCTTGCCCTACTGGGCAGGTTGCACATGACGGGCACCGCGCTTGCTATGTCGTTCCTCATAGCCGGCTGGACCGATTCCTACGCGATCGCCGGTGCGACGGGCGCCGCGTTCACCCTCGGCTTCGGCATCTCCGGCCCGTGGCGCGGGCGCGCGGCCGACCGCGGATCGGCCACCAAGCTTCTGGTGATCATGGCAGCGGCGTACGGCGTCGGGACCGTCCTCCTGGTCGCGATGCCCACCGCGCTGCCACCGTCGGCCTGGGTGGTCGGCGTGCTGCTCGCGTTCCTGTGCGGGGTGGTGCAGCCGCCGGTCGGCCAGATCGGGCGGGCGCTGTGGCCGCGGATCACCGAGGGCGTGGTGCTCCAGGCGGTGTACACGATCGAGGCCACGATGCAGGAGCTGCTGTTCGTCGTCGGGCCGATGCTCGCCGGCCTGGTGATCGCGCTCGCCGGCGGACAGGCGGCGACCGCGGTGTGCGGTGCGCTGGCGGTGATCGGCGCGCTCACGTTCGCCGCGGCCCTGCACCGCCGGGGGCTCGGCCGGCCCGAGGCCCCGCCGCCCGACCAACGGCACAGCATCGGCTCGCTGTTCTCCACGCCGGGCATCCTGCCGCTGCTGGTGATGACGTTCTGCGCGATCGCGCCGTTCACCACGACCGAGATCGTGCTGGTCGCGTGGGCACGCGACCGCGGTGAGCCGGAGCTCGCCGGCGTCATGGTGGCCGTGTGGTCGCTCAGCTCGGCGGTGAGCGGGCTGATCGTCGGCGGTCTGACCGGACGGCCGAACCTGCGCATGCGGTTCGCCTGGATGGCGGCCGGCATCATGGTGATCGTGCCGACGCTGCCGCCGGTGGCGGGCGACTCGGTGTGGCTGCTCGGCGCCATGCTGACGCTCGGCGGCATCACGGTCGCCCCGGCGATCGCGGTGATGAACCTGCGGATCGGCGAGCTGGCGCCACCCGACCGGCGGGCCGAGGTGTTCGGCTGGCTGATGACCGGGGCGTTGGCCGGCAGTGCCGCCGCGCTGCCGGTCGCCGGCTGGCTGCTGGATCACGTCGGGCCGGCCGGTGCCGAGGCGTGCGCCGCGGTGTTCGCGCTGGCCGCGGCGGTGCTGGCGCTGCGGGTGCCGGACGCTCCACGCCCACTCGTCGGCCAGAATGCGACACCGTGACACTGGCCCACACGGCGCCAACCCGATCGGAGCGCGCCCTCGGCATCGCGCTGGCCGCGATCGCCGGGCTCGGGCTCGCCGTGCAGTCGCGGATCAACGGCGAGTTGGGTGCCCGGCTGCACGACGGGGTGCTGGCCGCGCTGATCTCGTTCGGCACCGGGCTGGTGCTGCTCGCGGTGATCGTGCCGTCGATGCCGAAGGTGCGCGGCGGGTTCGCCGGGGTGCGCACGGCGGTGCGTGACCGGTCACTGCGGCCGTGGCACCTGCTCGGCGGGGTGGCCGGAGCGACGTTCGTGGCGAGTCAGGCGTTGACCGTGCCGTCGATCGGCGTGGCGATGTTCACCGTGGCGATGGTGACCGGGCAGATGTTCTCCGGCCTCGCGGTGGACAAGGTGGGCCTCGGCCCGGCCGGTTCGCATCCGCTGACCCTGCCGAGGGTGCTCGGCGCCGGGCTGACCGTGGTCGCGGTGATCGGCGCGATGTCCGGCCAGCTCGACGGCACCACCGCGCTGTGGCTGCTCGTGCTGCCGCTGCTGGCCGGCTGCGGGATCGCGGTGCAGCAGGCGGTCAACGGGCGGGTGCGCGCGGCGGCGGACAGCGCGATCACCGCGACGATGATCAACTTCGGTACGGGCACGATCGCGCTCGGCATCGCCTGGGCGGTGTCACTGGCCGTGCGCGGCGGGCCGGAGCCGCTGCCCGGCACGCCGTGGCTGTACGTCGGCGGACCGATCGGCATCGTGGTCATCGGCGTCACCGCGGCGGGCGTGCGGTGGACCGGCGTGCTGCTGTTCGGGCTGACCGCTATCGCCGGCCAGCTCGTCGGCGCGGTGCTGGTCGACCTGCTCGCCCCGGCCGCCGACGACCACCTCGACACGGCCACCCTCATCGGCGCGGGCCTCACCCTGATCGCCGTCGGCATCGCGAACCTCCCGGCGCGACGGCGCGCCGGCTGAGGGTGCGGGGCGCGGAACTCGCGGGTGCAGGGCGCGGAACTCGCGGATGAGAGGATGGCTCGCGTGACCGCGACGATCCTGGACGGCAAGTCCACCCGTGACGCCATCTTCTCCGACCTCCGCACCCGCGTGGCCGCGCTGGCCGAGCGTGGTGTGACGCCGGGGCTGGGCACCGTCCTGGTCGGCGACGACCCGGGTTCGCACGCGTACGTGCGCGGCAAGCACCGCGCGTGCGAGAAGGTCGGCATCACCTCGATCCGCCGCGATCTGCCCGCCGACATCTCGCAGGCCGACCTGGAGGCGGTGATCGACGAGCTGAACGCCGATCCCGCGTGCACCGGCTACATCGTGCAGCTTCCGCTGCCGAGCCACCTCGACGAGGGCGCCGTACTGGAGCGGATCGACCCGGCCAAGGACGCCGACGGCCTGCACCCGGTGAGCCTCGGCCGGCTGGTGCTCGGCGAGACCGGCCCGCTGCCGTGCACACCGCGCGGGATCGTGGAGCTGCTGCGCCGGTTCGAGGTGCCGATCGCCGGCGCGAACGTGACCGTGGTCGGCCGTGGTGTCACCGTCGGCCGGCCGCTCGGGCTGCTGCTGACCAGGCGCAGCGAGAACGCCACCGTCACGCTGTGCCACACCGGCACCAAGGACCTGGCCGCCGAGGTGAGCCGCGCGGACATCGTGGTCGCCGCCGCCGGAAAGGTGGGGTTGATCACGCCGGAGATGGTCAAGCCGGGCGCGGCCGTGCTGGACGTGGGGATCACCCGCACCGAGGACGGGCTCGCCGGCGACGTGGCGGCCGGTGTGCGCGAGGTCGCCGGGCACCTGGCGCCGATGCCGGGCGGCGTCGGCCCGATGACCGTGGCGATGCTGCTGACCAACACGGTGGAGGCGGCCGAGCGGAGTCTGGCGGCGTGAGCATGGCCCAGCGTCCGCGTCCGTCTATCGCCATCCACGTGCCGTTTCTGCTGGTCATGATCGTGGTGGTGATCGCCATCGTGCGCATCTCGCAGTACCACTGGCGGCAGGGCGGCACGCTCATCGGCGCCGCGATGGTGCTCGCCGCCGCACTGCGCGCGATCCTGCCGTCCGACCGCGCCGGGCTGATCGCGGTGCGCGGCCGGGCGGTCGACACGCTCCTCTACGGCGGGCTCGGACTCGTGATCGTTTTCATCGCGCTGAGCATCGAAGGCGGCCCGCTGGACACTTGATAGCCTGCCGAGCGCCGGGCGCATCCCCGCCCGAGACCAAGCAGATCGGGAGGATCGTCCACCGTGGCAACTTCGGGTAACGCCGTCAACGTGACCGTCACCGGTGCGGCCGGGCAGATCGGCTACGCACTGCTGTTCCGCATCGCGTCCGGGCACCTGCTCGGGCCGGACACCCCGGTCCGTCTCCGGCTGCTGGAGATCCCGCCGGCGCTCAAGGCCGCCGAGGGCACCGCGATGGAGCTGGACGACTGCGCGTTCCCCCTGCTGTCCGGCATCGACATCACCGACGACGCGAAGAAGGCGTTCGACGGCACCAACGTCGCCCTGCTGGTCGGCGCGCGCCCGCGCACCAAGGGCATGGAGCGCGGTGACCTGCTCGAGGCCAACGGCGGGATCTTCAAGCCGCAGGGCGAGGCGATCAACGCCGGCGCCGCGGACGACGTGCGGGTGCTCGTGGTCGGCAACCCGGCCAACACCAACGCGCTGATCGCCCAGCGCAACGCCCCCGACGTGCCGGCGGAGCGGTTCACCGCGATGACCCGGCTGGACCACAACCGCGCGATCTCGCAGGTCGCCACCCGGCTGCGGGTCCCGGTCACCGAGATCAAGAAGCTGACGATCTGGGGCAACCACTCGGCCACCCAGTACCCGGACCTGTTCCACGCCGAGGTCGGCGGGCGCAACGCGGCCGAGGCCGTGAACGACGACGCGTGGCTGCGCGACACGTTCATCCCGACCGTGGCCAAGCGCGGCGCGGCGATCATCGAGGCGCGCGGCGCGTCCTCGGCGGCGTCGGCGGCCAGCGCGGCGCTGAACCACATTCACGACTGGGTCAACGGCACGCCCGAGGGCGACTGGACCTCGATGGCGATCCCGTCGGACGGCTCCTACGGCGTGCCCGAGGGCCTGATCTCCTCGTTCCCCGTGGTGTGCAAGGACGGCCGGTACGAGATCGTCCAGGGTCTGGAGTTCGACGACTTCTCCCGGGAGAGGATCGACGCCTCGGTCACCGAGCTCGGCGAAGAGCGTGACGCCGTGCAACAGCTCGGACTGATCTGAACGGGTGGACCTTCACCCGAACGGATGTAGCCCGTTCAGGATTAGTGCGCCGAAAGTGTGATTGCCGGCGTCATCGCGTCACGTCCGACCAGAATCGACATCTCGTCACCGACCGTCGATTCGGGGAGGGTGACAGAGATGACCACGGACGCCGTGCACACCGAGCAGCTGATCGCGCTGTACGGAGGCACCACACCGGTTCGATCGCGCTGGACCTACCAGGCCAGCTCGCCGTACACCGTGATCGCTGAGTTCCAGACCTCGCACGAGCGCTGGGTGCGGTGGATGTTCGCGCGTGAGCTGCTCGTTGACGGCCTGGTCGGCCCGGCCGGGATCGGCGACGTGCGGCTGCGGCCGGAGGGCATCCCCGGCCGCGAGATGCTGATCGTCGAGATCGAGTCGCCCGAGGGGCACGCCGAGCTGGAGCTGGACATCACCGCGGTGGAGGCGTTCGTGGACGCCACCGCCGAGCTCGTGCCGCTGGGCCAGGAGAGCGAGCACTTCGACGTCGAGCGGCTGATCGCGGAGATCACCAACGTCTGACCGTCGGTGTCACGCCGCCGGCCAGCTTGCCCGCACCGAGCGAAAGCCACGCCAAGGTCGGCCAAGAAGGTCGAGGGCGACCGCCGCCACGCCGAAGGCGTCTCGCCCAACCACCCACGCAACACGCAGCCCACCAACCCCGCAGGTAACCACCCACGCAACCCGACCACAGGCGTTTCGGCGAAGCCGAACCAGCGGCGGCCTTGCCCGAGCTGTCAGATACAGGGCACCCACACAGGCTTTGCTCCTGTTGTGGGTGCCCGACACATAGGTCGTCACGCCCTGGCGACCTAGCGTTCACGGCGTGAATCGTGGCACAGCTCACACCGACCTCTCCGGCCGAACCGCCCTGGTCACCGGCGGCGCCAACGGCATCGGCCGCGCCTGCGTGCACGCGCTGGCCGGCGCCGGCGCGAAGGTGCACGTCGTCGACAAGGACGGTGCCGCCGCCGAGGAGACGGCGGCCGAGGTGGACGGCCTCGCGCACGTCGTGGATCTCGCCGACCCTGCGGCCGTGGACTCCCTGCCGGCCGATGTCGACGTCCTGGTCAACAACGCCGGCCTGCAGCACGTCGCCCCGCTGCCCGAGTTCCCGCCGGCCACCTTCACGCTGATCCAGCAGGTCATGGTGACCGCGCCGTTCCTGCTGATCCGGCGCTGCCTGCCACACATGTACGCCCGCCGCTGGGGCCGGATCGTGAACGTGTCCAGCGTGCACGGGCTGCGCGCGAGCGCGTTCAAGTCCGCCTACGTCGCGGCGAAGCACGGGCTGGAGGGCCTGTCCAAGGTGGCCGCCGTCGAAGGCGCCCCGCACGGCGTGACCAGCAACTGCGTCAACCCCGGCTACGTGCGCACGCCGCTGGTGGAGAACCAGATCGCGGCCCAGGCACGGGCCCACGGACTGCCGGCCGACGAGGTGGTCGACCGGCTGTTGCTGGCGCGCTCCCCGGTCAAGCGGCTGATCGAGCCGGCGGAGGTCGCCGCGCTCGTGACGTGGCTGGCCGGCGAGCACGCCGGCTCGCTCACCGGCGCGTCGTTGCCGCTCGACGGCGGCTGGACCGCGAACTGAACACCCCGTCCCCCGAACGAAGTGCGGTGATCACGTGAGTTCCACCCCCGCCGATCCCGGCCGCCGATCCCTGGCCCGGATCGTGTCCGCCAGCCTCATCGGCACGACCATCGAGTGGTACGACTTCTTTCTCTTCTCCTCGGCCGCGGCATTGGTGTTCAACACGCAGTTCTTCCCGACCGCCGACCCGCTCAACGGCACGCTGTTGGCATTCACGACATATGCCATCGGATTCGCCGCGCGCCCGATCGGCGGGCTGATCTTCGGGCATTTCGGGGACAAGATCGGCCGCAAGAAACTGCTCGTGATCAGCCTGCTGCTGATGGGCGGCGCCACGTTCGCCATGGGCCTGCTGCCCACCTACGCGCAGATCGGCGTCGGCGCGCCATTGCTGCTGACATTCCTGCGACTCGTGCAGGGATTCGCGCTGGGCGGCGAATGGGGCGGGGCGGTGCTGCTCGTGTCCGAACACGGCGGGGCGCGGCGGCGCGGATTCTGGGCGTCCTGGCCACAATGCGGCGCGCCCGGCGGAAACCTGCTGGCCACCGCGGTACTGGCGATCCTCGCCGCGGTGCAGACCGACGCGGCGTTCCTGTCCTGGGGCTGGCGGATCCCGTTCCTGCTGTCCGGCGTGCTCGTGATCATCGGCCTGTGGATCCGGCTCGCGGTCTCCGAGTCGCCGGTGTTCCTGGAGGCGGCGCGCAAGGCCGAAGAACGTGGCACGCAAGAGAAAGCGCCGATCGTGCAGGTGTTCCGGCACTCCTGGCGGCAGGTGCTGATCGCGATGGGCGCGCGGATGGCGGAGAACGTGTCGTACTACGTGATCACCGCGTTCATCCTGGTGTACATCACCGAGGTGCTGAAGCTGCCGAAGTCGGTCGGGCTGAACGCGGTGCTGATCGGCTCGGCGATCCACTTCGTCACGATTCCCTTGTGGGGCTTGCTGTCCGACGTGATCGGCCGGCGCGCGGTGTACCTGTTCGGCGCGGTCGGCATGGCCGGCTGGGGCTTCGTGTTCTTCACCATGCTGGACACCAGGTCGTTCGGCGTGATGGCGTTCGCGGTGACCGTCGGACTGGTGCTGCACGGCGCGATGTACGGACCGCAGGCGGCGTTCTTCTCCGAGTTGTTCGGCACTCGGGTGCGCTATTCGGGCGCGTCGGTCGGCTATCAGTTGGCCTCGATCGCGGCCGGCGCGGTGGCCCCGCTGATCGCCGTGGCGCTGCTGCGCGCGTGGGACAGCACGCTGCCGGTGTCGCTGTACCTGGCCGCGATGTGCGTGATCACCGTGGTCGCGATCGTCGTGGCGAAGGAGACCAGGGGCGCCTCGCTCGACGAGGAGCCGGCCGTACCGGAGAGCGCCGAGGTTCGTGCGGCGGAGGTTCGAGTGACAACATGATCGGCGTGGACGCGCTGTCCGATGCGGTGCGCCGGCTGCTCGACCTGCTCGTGGACGACGCGAGCGGTGAGCAGTTGGCGCACGTCGCCGTGGCCGCGCGGACGGCGGGCCTGGCCCCGGAGGCGCTGGCCAGCCTGGACGCGGTGACCGAACTGGCGCTGCGGATCCGGCACACGCTGGCCGAGCACCGGCGGCGCGAGGCGGAGCTGACGGCGCTGTTCGACACCGCCCGCGACCTGTCCAAGCTGCGCGACCTGGACGAGGTGCTGCGCTCGATCGTGCGCCGGGCGCGGACGCTGCTGCACGTCGATCTGTCCTATCTCAGCCTGAACGACGAGCGGGCCGGCACGACGTACATGCGGGTCACCGACGGTTCGGTGTCCTCGCTGCTGCCGAAGCTGCGGCTCGGGCACGGTGAGGGTCTGGGCGGGCTGGTGGCCCAGACCGCGCTCCCCTACGCCACGCCCGACTACCCGTCCGACACCCGGTTCCAGCACACCACGCCGATCGACGGCGCGGTGCGCGCGGAGGGCATGATCGGCATCCTCGGTGTGCCGCTTTCCTTGGGCGGCAAGGTGATCGGCGTGCTGTTCGCCGCCGACCGGGCGCGCCGGGAGTTCACCGCCGAGGAGATCGCGCTGCTGTCCTCGCTGGCCGACCACGCCGCGATCGCCATCGACAACGCGCAACTGCTGGACGAGACGCGGCGGGCCAACCAGCAGCTGCGGCGAGCCGAGGACGCGCACGACCGGCTGATGGAACTGGTGCTGCGCGGCGGTGATCTCGCCGAGCTGGCCGCCGAGGTGGCGGCGATGCTGGACGGCGGCATCGCGCTGTTCGACGCCGGCGGCGAGGAGCTGGCCAGGGTGGACACGCCGCCGCTGGCGCCACCCGACGCGTCGGTCCGCTCCGGTGGGCGCACGGTCCGGTCCGGCGACGAGTGGGTGTGCGCGTTGCTGGCCGGGCCCGAGCTGCTGGGCAGTCTGGTGCTCACCGGGCGGGCTTCGCTGGGCGACGCGGACCGTCGGCTGTTCGAGCGAGCCGGCGTGGTGGCCGCGCTGCTGGTGCTGCTGCGCCGGTCGGTGGCCAAGGCCGAGGAGGAGGTGCGCGGCGAGCTGCTGACCGATCTGCTCACCGCGCCGTCCCGCAACAGGGCGGCGCTGCTGGCCCGGGGGCGGCGGCTGGGCATCGACCTCGCCGCGCCGCATCTGGTGCTGGTGGTGCACGCGGACGGGATCTCCCGGCGGCGGCTGGCCATGGCGTGCCGGCCGTACGCCACGCTGGCCGGGCTGCACGCCGAGCAGGTGGTGCTGCTGGTGGCGGACGGCTCACCCCGGCTCGCGGCGAAGCTCGCCGGCGAGGTCGGCGCCGCGGTGGACGCGCCGATCACCGTCGGGGCGGCCGGGCCGGCACGCGGACCGGAGGCGCTCTCGGGTGCGGCGGCCGAGGCGGCGCGCTGTGTGCGGACGCTGCTGGCGCTCGGCCGGGCCGGGCAGGGTGCGTCGCCGGCCGACCTCGGGTTCGTCGGGCAGCTGATCGGCGACCGCACCGATCTGCGCGGCTACGTGCGCGCCACGCTCGGGCCGGTGTTGGACTACGACGAGCGGCGCGGCACCGATCTGGTCGGCACGCTGCGCGCGTACTTCGCGTGCGGCCGGAACCTGACGCGCGCCAAGGACGATCTGCACGTGCACGTGAATACGGTGGTGCAGCGGCTGGAGCGGATCGGCTCGCTGCTCGGCGAGGACTGGCAGACACCCGAGCGCGCGCTGGAGATCCAGGTGGCGCTGCGGCTGCACCAGCTCAACGCCGGTTGACCGTCAGCGCAGCCACGCCGCCAGCTCGGTGAACGCGGCCCGGAACCACGGCGCCATCGGGGTCAGCCGGTCGGGATACTGGTCGACCAGGCCGTCGACGTGGTTGCCGCCCTCGACGCGGTGGTACCGGTGCAGCCGGACGCGACCGGCGTCGCGCACGAGACCGGCGTACGCGTCGCCGTTGTGGCCGATCGGCAGCAGCGTGTCCAGCGTGCCGTGCAGGGAGATCAGCGGTTTGCCGATGCGCCCGGTCAGCTCGAGCTTCCGCACGGTGTCGCGCACGGAGTCCGGCCGGCTCGCGTAGTCGTAGTGCGCGTCGTCGCCGTCGTAGTCCGGGTCCAGCTCGGAGCGGTAGATCCGCTGGGTGAGTTCCCAGTACACGCGATGGTGGTAGTCCCAGAGGAACTCCGAGCCCGGCGCGAACCCGGCGTCGATCATGTCCCGGTGCGCGCCGGCCGGGTAGGCGCGCAGGGCGGTCGGCAGGAACGTGAGCGGGTTCGGTCCGTCGGCCCGCCACAGGGTGCCCTCCCAGTCGACGCCGCCGTCGAACAGCCACGGGTTGCGCTCCAGCTGCCAGCGCACCAGGTAGCCGCCGTTGGAGACGCCGGCCGCGATCGTGCGGCTCGGCGGGCGGCCGAACCGTTGTGCCACAACGGTTTTCGCGGCGATCGCGAGTTGGGTGACCCGGTGGTGCCACTCCGAGATCGCGTCACCGGGACGCCGGCCGTCGAGGTGGAACTCGGCGCCGGTGTTGCCCTTGTCGGTCGCGGCGAACGCGTAGCCGCGCGCCAGCACGTCGTCGGCGATCGCCCGGTCGTTGGCGTACTGGCGGCGATTGCCCGGAGCGCCGGACACGACCAGGCCGCCGTTCCACCGGTCCGGCAGCCGGATCACGAACTGCGCGTCGTGGTTCCAGCCGTTGTTGGTGTTGGTGGTCGACGAGTCCGGGAAGTACCCGTCGATCTGGATGCCGGGCACGCCGCGCGGCTGGGACAGTCCGGCGTGGGTGAGCCCGGCCCAGTCCGCGACCACGGTGTGGCCGGAGGCGACGGTGCCCGCCGTGGTCAGCTCGTCCAGACGGGCGACGCGCTGGTGCTCGGCACCCGGCACGTGCGGCCGCTCCATCCGTCCACTGTAGACATCCGCCTCCGAGTGTCCACTGTGGACAGTTGTCTCCAGGACAACGGCGAGTACCAGAGCACGGGTGATCATGCGCCGACCGTAGGTACCGCACGCCGGCCGCGACCATGCGTGCGATCACCACAATCCGGGCGCGCACTGTGGCGGCGCGCACCGTCCCGGCGGCGAGCCGCGCCACCTACCGTCGAGAGATCGGAGTGACGTGGACCACACAATGAGGTGACGCATGTCCCGCTTGTTCGCCGCCCTGCTCGCATTCGCCGCCCTGCTCGCCGGTGCCACCCCGGCGTCAGCCGCGACCATCACGCCGGTACCCGACTTCGGCGCGAACCCCGGCAACCTGGCGATGTTCCGCTACGTGCCGGACGGGCTGCCCGCCGGCCGGCCGATCGTGGTCGCCCTGCACGGCTGCACGCAGAACGCGTCCGGCTACGGCACCGGAGCCGGCTGGACCCAACTCGCCGACCGGCACCGGTTCGCGGTCGTGCTGCCCGAACAGCGCACGGGCAACAACGCCAACCGGTGCTTCAACTGGTTCGAGCGCGGCGACACCACGCGTGGGCAGGGCGAGGCGGAGTCGATCAACCAGATGGTGCGGCACACGATCGCCGCGACCAGTGCGGACGCTCAGCGGATCTACGTCACCGGACTGTCCGCCGGCGGCGCGATGACCGCCGCGATGCTCGCCACCTACCCGGACCTGTTCGCCGGCGGCGGCGTGGTCGCCGGCATCGCCTACCGGTGTGCCGCCACCATGATCGACGCGTTCAGCTGTATGAATCCAGGCCGCGACCAGACGCCCGCGCGCCTCGGCGACGCCGTCCGCGCGGCCAGTTCACACGGCGGACCGTGGCCGGTGGTGAGCGTCTGGCAGGGCAGCACCGACTCCACCGTCGTGCCGGCCAACGCCACCGAACTGGTCGAGCAGTGGACGAACGTGCACGGCATCAGCCCCGAGCCGACCCGCACCGACACGGTCGCCGGCTACCCGCACGCGGTGTACGAATCCGGCGGCGCGCCGGTCGTCGAGAGCTACACGATCACCGGCATGGCACACGGTCAGCCGGTCGACCCGGGCACCGCGGACGGGCAGTGCGGCCAGGCCGGCGCGTACCTGCTCGACGTGAACATCTGCGCCGCGTGGCACATGTCCGGCGCGTGGCGGCTGGCTGGCTAGATACAGGCGCGGCGCAGCGTGTCGAGACGCTCCACCTTGTCCTTGGACCACTGCACGGCGTTGGACGGCTTGAACTCGCCGACCTTGGTCGCCATGTCGTTCAGCGCGTCCTTGACCGTGGTGTCGGCGGTCTTCTGGGCCAGGTTGCCCAGTTCCTCGGAGCGCTTCTTCGCCTCCTCGGCCGCCTTCTCCGGGTTGGAGAGATCGGGCTCGAACCCGGCGAGCTTGAGCGCGTCGACGCACACCGAGCCCTTGTCCACCGCCCCCGACACGGCGTTCGACGCCTCCGATGCCGCATCGCACCCGCTCACCGCGACCAGCACCAGAAACCCCAACGCGACAACAGTTTTACGCATGTCCTCCCCTTCACCGACCACGACAACCATGTTACGCAGCTCACCTGTCAGCGATCATGTACCAAGCGTAGCGTCGTTAGTGGGGCTAACGATCAGTCACGGTACCGATCATTGGGGAGGCGGTCGTGAGCGGGAACCCGAATCTCGACGCACAGCACACGGAGACCCCCGGCCAACTGCCGGAGATCGCCGAGGCCATGCAGAATCCCGAGCTGGGGCTGGCCGAGGTCGTGGCGACGGTGATGGACGGCTACGCCGACCGTCCGGCGGTGGGTGATCGCGTGACCGAGAAGGTCACCGATCCGGCGACCGGGCGGACCACGCTTCGGCTGCTCCCCCAGTTCGACACGCTCACCTACCGCGAGGTCTGGCGACACGCTGGCGCGATCGCGTCGGCGTGGCAACACGATCCGGACCGGCCGCTGCGCGCCGGCGACTTCGTCTGCACCCTCGGCTTCACCAGCAGCGACTGCGCGACGGTCGACCTGGCGGCGCTGCGCCTCGGCGCGGTGGCCGTGCCGCTGCAGGCCGGTGCCAGCGCGTCGGCACTGCGGCCGATCCTCGCCGAGACCGCCCCCAAGGCCGTGGCGTCGAGCATCGAGTTGCTGGACACCGTGGTCGACGCCGTGCTCGCCGAGTCCGCGCCACCCTGGCTGATCGTGTTCGACTACCACCCCGACATCGACGATCAGCGCGAACGGTTCGAGGCGGCGGCACGGCGGCTGGCCGAGGCCGGCGCACCCACCGTGCTGGAGCCGCTGGCCGAGGTGATCAGCCGGGGCGAGACGCTGGGCCCCGCCCCGCTGAATGTCCCGGCGCCGGACGAGAACCCGCTGTCGTTGTTGATCTACACCTCCGGCAGTACCGGCACGCCCAAGGGTGCGATGTACACCCAGAGCATGGTCCGCGGCATGTGGCGCGGCGACCCCGACGACGACCGGCCGGCGGTGACGCTGAACTTCATGCCGATGAGCCACATCGCCGGGCGGGTGGCCCTGATCGGCACGCTGGTCCGCGGCGGCCTGTGCTGTTTCACCGCCAGCAGTGACATGTCCACGCTGTTGGAGGACTACTCGCTGGTGCGCCCGACCGAGCTGATGGTCGTGCCGCGGGTGTGCGAGCTGGTGCACGAACGGTTCCGCGCCGAGGTCGACCGGCGGGCGATCGACTCCGCCGACGACACCGCGATCGAGGAGGCCGTGCGGGCCGAACTGCGCGAGCAGGTGTTCGGCGGGCGGGTGCAGGTGGTCATGTGCGGCTCCGCGCCGCTGGCGCCGGAGATCGCCGAGTTCATGCGGACCTGCCTGCGGGTGCCGGTGTTCAACGGCTACGGCGCCACCGAGGCCGGCGGGATCGTCACGATCAACGGGCAGGTACAGCGTCCGCCGGTGATCGACTACAAGCTGGCCGACGTGCCGGAACTCGGGTACTACCGGACCGACTCGCCGCATCCGCGCGGTGAACTGCTGATCAAGACCAAGCAGCTGTTCCCCGGGTACTACCGGCGCCCGGAGATCACCGCCGAGATGTTCGACGAGGACGGCTTCTACCGCACCGGCGACATCATGGCCGAGGTCGAACCGGATCATCTGGAGTACGTCGACCGGACCAAGAACGTGCTGAAGCTGTCCCAGGGCGAGTTCGTGACGGTCGCCGCGGTGCAGTCGGTGCTCACCCAGGCGCCGCTGGTGCGGCAGATCTTCGTGTACGGCAACAGCGAGCGGTCCTACCTGCTCGCGGTCGTGGTGCCGACACCGGACGCGGTCGAGCGCAACGCGGGCTCGGAGCCCGCGCTCCGGGCGGCGATCGCCGAATCGCTGCGGCGCAGGGCGCGCGATGCCGGGCTCGCCTCCTACGAGGTGCCGCGCGACTTCCTGATCGAGACCGAGCCGTTCACGCAGGCCAACGGGCTGCTCTCGGACGTCGGCAAGACTTTGGCGCCACGGCTGCGGGAGCGGTACGGCGAGCGCCTCGAACAGCTCTACGCCGAGCTGGCCGCCGGGCAGGACGCACAGCTCAGCGAGCTGCGCCGGACCGGGCGCGACCGGCCGGTGCTGGAGACGATCGGCAAGGCCGCGCAGGCGCTGCTCGGGTGCGCCGGCACCGACGTGCGGCCGGACGCGCACTTCACCGACCTCGGCGGCGACTCGCTGTCCGCGCTGACGATCTCCACCCTGCTGGAGGAGATCTTCGGCGTACCGGTGCCGGTCGGGGTGGTCACCAGCCCGGCGACCGACCTGCGCGCGCTGGCCGCCTACGTCGAGGCGGAGCGCGCCTCCACGGCCACGCGCCCGACGTTCGCCACCGTGCACGGCGCGAACGCCACCGAGGTGCGCGCCACCGAACTCACCCTGGACAGGTTCCTCGACGCGGACACCCTCGCCGCCACGCGAGACCTGCCGCCCGCGGCCGAGACGGCGAACACCGTGCTGCTCACCGGATCCACCGGCTACCTGGGCCGGTTCCTCTGCCTGGAGTGGATGCGGCGGCTGGACGAGCGCGGCGGCCGCGTGATCGCGGTGGTGCGCGGCCGGGACGCCGAGTCGGCCCGCGAGCGGCTGGACGCGGCGTTCGACAGCGGCGACGAGGAACTGGCGCGCCGGTACGCCAAGCTCGCCGCGGACACCCTGGAGGTGCTGCCCGGCGACATCGGCGAGCCGCGGTTCGGCCTGGACGAGCAGACCTGGAACCGCCTGGCCACCGAGGTCGACCTGATCGTGCACCCGGCGGCGCTGGTGAACCACGTGCTGCCGTACGACCAGTTGTTCGGCCCGAACGTCGCCGGCACCGCCGAGGTGATCCGCCTCGCGCTGACCTCGCGGCTCAAGCCGGTGACCTACCTGTCCACCGTGGGCGTCGCCGGGCAGGCCTCGGCGTCGGCGCTGGACGAGGACGCCGACATCCGGGCGACCAACCCGGTGCGGCGCGTCGACGACAGCTACGCCAGCGGGTACGGCACCAGCAAGTGGGCCGGCGAGGTGCTGCTGCGCGAGGCGCACGACCTGTGCGCGCTCCCGGTCGCGGTGTTCCGGTCCGACATGATCCTGGCGCACAGTGCCTACACCGGACAGTTGAACCTGCCGGACATGTTCACCCGCCTGCTGTTCAGCCTGGCCGTCACCGGGATCGCGCCGTACTCGTTCTACCTCTCCGGCGCCGGCGAGCCACGCCCGCGAGCGCACTACGACGGCCTGCCGGTCGACTTCACCGCCGCGGCGGTCACCGAGCTCGGCGAGCGCGCCACGACCGGGTTCGCCACCTACAACACGGTGAACCCGCACGACGACGGCGTCTCACTGGACGTGGTGGTCGACTGGCTGACCGAAGCGGGGCGGCCGATCGAGCGGATCGACGACTACGCCGACTGGTTCGTCCGGCTGGAGACCGCACTGCGTGGGCTGCCGGAGAACCGCAGGCAGTACACGCTGCTGCCGCTGCTGCACGCGTACGCGGCGCCGGACCTCCCGATACCCGGATCGGTCATCCCGGCCACGCGTTTCCGCGCGGCGGTGCGATCGGCCGGCATCGGAACCGACGGCGACATCCCACACCTGTCGGCGGAGCTGATCGCCAAGTACGTCTCGGACCTCACCCACCTGCGCGTGCTGTGAACGCCCTCAGCCGTCGTTGTGCTCGACGAAGCAGTCGGGCCCGGGGACCACGAGCCCTTCGTGTCCGTCGGAGAAGCGAACCAGGTATGGCGGCGTGCCGTCCTGCCCGCGCACCTCGATGATCTCCCCCTCCTGCTCGGGGTTGCCGACATTGCGGCCCTGTACATGCAGCTTGTCGCCCACGCTCGCTCGCACTGCTGACCACCTCCGTTCGTCACCCAGGGTAGGGCCGAACGGCGATGTGAGACAGCCCGCGATCCGGGTGACGCCGTCATCCACTCATGGTGACCGCCCCTCAGCTTCCACAGCTCGGCGGGCGCTGACGCGGCACGGGGTGACTCCACTGCGGGCTTCCGGGCACCCGCCCGTCCGCCGGGCGCCGCTGCGCGGGGACCCACACCTCGTGCGAAAACCTCGGCAGCTGATGGCGAACGGCGCGCCGTCGAGCGACATCGTCACGCAAGGCTGACCACCTCCCAAAGTCGATCGAACATCTGTTCGAATACTACCTCAGGATCGGCCGCCGATGTCAACCGATTCGGAGCGTCAGGACGGCTTGCTCGCGAGCAGCGCGTACATCAGCGGAATGCGCGGCTCGCCGTCCGGCAGCCGGAACCAGCCGCCGTCCGCGGGGACCATCGAGGACCACCTCGGCCACGGCAGCCGCTCGCTCTCCCGCAGCCGCTCGATCCGCAGGCCGGCGTCCACCAGCGCAGTGGTGATCTCCCCGATCCCGTGCATCCACTCGTAGGCCACCCGCGCGTCGGCCAGCGGCGGCCCGTCGGTGTAGGTGTAGGTCGCGTCCCGCTCCAGCGCGCCGCGCCCGCCGAGAAAGTCGTTGCGCAGCAACAGATCCTGGCTCCCGTCCGGCGGCGGCACCACGCCCAGCGCGTTCAGCAGCGGGTGGAACTCCACGACGTAGACCCGCCCGCCGGGACGCAGCAGACCGGCCACCACGCCGGCCCAGCGCGGCAGGTCGGGCAGGTAGCAGATCGCGCCCTTGCCGGTGTACACGATGTCGAACCGCTGGCCGCCGAGCACCTCGACCGCGTCGTGCACGTCGGCCCGCACGTACTCGATCTCGACGCCGGCTGCCTCCGCGATCCGCCGCGCCTGGCTCACCGACTCGCTGGAGATGTCCAGCCCGGTGGCCTTCGCGCCGCGGCCGGCCAGCACGATCGTCTCGGTGCCGAGGTGACACTGCAGGTGCGCGAGGTCCTTGCCGGCCAGGTCGCCGAGGTCGTCCCACTCGAAGTCGGCGAACCAGTCGTTCGGGTCACGGGTGCCGTCCAGCCCGTAGAACTGACTGTCGACGTGGATCGGGGTGCGCTGGTCCCAGTTCGCCTGATTCGCGGCGATCATCCTGCGGGTGTCGTCGTCGAGCGTCACGACACCATCCTGCCCGAACTTCGATGCACAGCGCGGGACTCACCGGTGCACAGCGCGGGACTCGCGCCACTAATGCGCGAAGTGGCGGGTGCCCGTGAGGTACAGCGCGACGCCGGCCGCGTCGGCGACGGCGATCGTGTCGGGGTCGCGCACCGAGCCGCCCGGCTGCACGATCGCCCGCACGCCGGCGTCGATCAGCACCTGCGGGCCGTCCGGGAACGGGAAGAACGCGTCCGACGCGGCCACCGATCCCTTCACCCGGTCGCCGGCCCGCCGCACCGCCAGCTTCGCGGCGTCCACCCGGTTCACCTGGCCCATGCCGACGCCGACCGTGGCGCCGTCGTGCGCGAGCAGGATCGCGTTGGACTTGACCGCGCGGCAGGCCCGCCACGCGAACGCCAGGTCGGCGAGCGTCTCGTCGTCGACCGCCGCGCCGGTGGCGAGCGTCCACTTGGCCGGGTCGTCGCCCTCGGCGTCGATCGCGTCCGCGGTCTGGATCAGCAGCCCACCGGACACCGCGCGCATCTCCACGTCCCCGCGCGCCGGCGGCTCGGCGATCAGGATGCGCACGTTCTTCTTGCGGGACAACACATCCACGGCACCGTCCGAATAGGACGGAGCGATGACCACCTCGGTGAAGACCTCCGCGACCTGCTCGGCCATGTCCACGGTGACCTCGCGGTTCGCGGCGATCACGCCACCGAACGCGCTGACCGGATCGCAGGCGTGCGCCTTGCGGTGTGCGTCCGCGATCGCCGCCGATTCGTCCAATGTGGACACCGCGATGCCGCACGGGTTGGCGTGCTTGATGATCGCCACGCAGGGCAGCTCGTGATCGTGCGCGGCGCGCCAGGCGGCGTCGGAGTCGACGTAGTTGTTGTACGACATCTCCTTGCCGTGCACCTGTTCCGCGGTGGCCAGTCCGCGCCGGTGCGGATCGCCGCTCGTGTAGAGCGCGGCGCGCTGGTGCGGGTTCTCGCCGTAGCGCAGCACGTCGGCCCGCTGCCAGCTCGCGCCCACCCAGCGCGGGAAGCCGCCGGTCTGCGCGGCGTCCGCGTCGGGGGCCAGCACGCTGCCCATCCAGGACGCCACCGCGATGTCGTAGCTCGCGGTGTGCCGGTACGCGTCGGCGGCCAGCCGCTGCCGGTCGACCAGGGTGAAGCCGCCGTCGCGCACCTGCTCCAGCGCCCAGGTGTAGCGCGTCGGGTCCACCACGACCGCGACACTGGCGTGGTTCTTGGCGGCGGCGCGCACCATCGCCGGGCCGCCGATGTCGATCTGCTCGACGCACTCGTCCGGGCTCGCGCCGGAGGAGACCGTGGCGGTGAACGGGTACAGGTTGACCACGAGCAGGTCGAACGGCGCGATGTCGAGGTGCTCGAGCTGCGCGACGTGCTCGGGTTTGTTCATGTCGGCGAGCAGGCCGGCGTGCACCCGCGGGTGCAGCGTCTTCACCCGGCCGTCCAGCGACTCGGGGAAGCCGGTCACCTGCTCGACGGGCGTGACGGGCACACCGGCGTCGGCGATCACGCGCGCCGTGCCGCCGGTGGAGACGATCTGCACACCGGCCGCGTGCAGGCCGGTCGCGAGCTCCAGCAGCCCCGCCTTGTCCGAGACGCCGATCAGCGCCCGGCGCACCGGCCGGCGGCTGTCCACTTTGGACGTTGACTCGGTCACGGGATGCTCACCTTTCGTCCGTCCACTGTGTACCCATCGCGGGCGAGGGCGGCCACCACGTCGACCAGCAGCCGCCGCTCGACCACCTTGATCCGCTCGTGCAGCTTGTCCACGTCGTCGCCGGGTTCGACCGCGACCGGCTCCTGCGCCACGATCGGACCGGTGTCCACGCCGCCGTCCACCACGTGCACCGTGCTGCCGGTGACCTGCACGCCGTAGGCGACCGCGTCGTCCACCGCGTGCGCGCCGGGGAACGACGGCAGCAGCGCGGGGTGGGTGTTCAGCACGCGGTGCGCGAACCGGTCGAGGAACACCGGGCCGAGGATCTTCATGAAGCCGGCGGACACGACCAGGTCGGGGCGGTGCGCGGCGACGGCGTCGGTGAGCGCGGTGTCCCAGGCGGCACGGTCGGGGTGGTCGGCCAGGCGGACCGTGAACGCCGGGATGTCGGCGCGCTCGGCTCTGGCCAGCGCCTCGACGCCGGGCCGGTCGGTGCCGACGGCCACCACGGTCGCCGGGTACTCGGGTGTTTGCGCCGCGTCGAGAAGGGCCTGCAACAGGGTTCCCGATCCGGAAGCGAGGACGACAACCTTTGCCGGAATGGGCAATTCGAGCCGCAAAGGTTGCGGTGCTGCGGAATCGGACGCGCTCAGCTGACTCTCCTGCGGTCTCCCGGTCTCGGGCACCGCCAGCCTATGTCGTGGCTAGTCGATCTTGCTGGGCGGGCCGGTCAGGTCCTCGTCGGTGTCCTCGTCCTCCTCGGACTCGTCGTCGACCGTCTCGATGTCGTCAACGGAATCGTCGTCGGTGCCGTCGTCATCGGCCGGCTCCTCCTCGGCATCCTCGGTCTCGTCCGGCTCCTCGCCCTCGGCGTCGGTGTCGTCCTCGGGGTCGTCCTCGGCGTCGGCGTCCTCTTCATCGGAATCACCGTCGGTGTCGTCCGCATCGTCGTGCGCGTCAACGACTTCCTCGTCATCGGTGGCATCGTCCACATC
Organism: Herbihabitans rhizosphaerae; assembly: GCF_004216555.1. Taxonomy (GTDB): domain Bacteria; phylum Actinomycetota; class Actinomycetes; order Mycobacteriales; family Pseudonocardiaceae; genus Herbihabitans; species Herbihabitans rhizosphaerae. The sequence continues at coordinate 152,936 of NZ_SGWQ01000006.1, forward strand.
GGACTCGACTACCCGCGCCGGCCGCTCGCCGGCGAACCACGCCACCAGTCCACCCGGGATCAGGATCCACGCGGCCATCAGCACCGACAACAGCGGCGCGCGCATCTCGACCGGGTCGAACATGCCCGAACCGAGCCGACCGCCCGCCGCCGCACCCACCACGGCGGACCCCATCGCGACCACCATCGCCGCGACCGCGACCGACCGCAGCCGGCGAATCGGCCGCTCGTCCACATCGCGCAGCAGCCAGCCGATCACCGCACCGATCACCAGCGGCACCGCGAGCAGCGCCGGCCACCACGCCGCACGCTCCTCCGGCAACGCGGCCAGCAGCGGCACCGCCGGCACCGGTCCGCCGGTGAAGTCCAGCGGGCCGATCTCCACCGCGCCGATCGAGAACCCCGGACCCGCGAGGAACGACGTGCCGGCCACCACCGCGTTCGGCAGGTAGGCGACACACAACAGCAGCATGCCCAGCCCGCTGCCGGCCCCCGGCGCGTGCGCGGCGAACAGGCCGCGGGCCGTGCCGAACGACGCGATGAGGCCGATCACCACCACCAGCGCACCCGCCGCGACCAGCACGGCAGCGCCGAGCGCACCCGCGCGCAACCCGATCAGCGCGATGTTGTCCGCCCTGGCCGCCACCATGTCGAGCAGTCGGCACCGGCGGGCCACGCCGATCGTCGCCGCGAGCCCGGACACCAGCGCCGGGTAGTACGCGGCACTCAGGATCGAGGCGGTCGCCTCGGGCGCCGAGGTCACCGTGGCCAGCACCACGCCGAACACCGCGTGGGCGCCCATCGCGGTGAACACGATCGGGCCGGCCTGGGTCGGGTGATCCAGCCCGAGCCGGTGCGCCGCCCCCGCCGCTGTCTTGGCGACCAGCACCAGCACGCCGATCGTGGGCAGCAGCGGCAGAAAGCCCAACTCCGCCGGACCGATCCGCAACGGCACCTGATGCACCGCGAGCCAGCTCGGCGCGGCCGCACTGAGCACTCCCGCCGTCGAGAACTGGGCTTGTGACGCCGCGGCCGTGACCAGTGCGGCGATCGCGGCCACCCCGGCGTACCCGGTGATCAACGGACCGAGCGCGACGACCGCCAGCACCCGCAGCCGGTGAAGCAGGAACGCCGCGGTCCCCTCCTCGGGAAGCGCGGCATCGACAGCGGGAAACAGCGGCATCTGACTCACTGTCGCATCTTGATCGGCATGATCACGTCAGGCACGCCGCGTGCGCCTATCAGGTGAAACGGTTCACACGACCGTCCACATGCGACGGCGGGGTGGCACCGGAACCCGGTGCCACCCCGCCGTGATGCTGTGCGTCAGCTCTGCGGGTAACCGCCAGGAGGCGTGCCCGGCGCGCCACCCGGCTGCTGGCCGGGCTGCTGTCCGAACTGGCCCTGCTGCGGCGCGAACTGCGTCTGCTGGCCCGGCTGCTGGCCCGGCTGGGGGAAACCGCCGGACGGCGGGCCGAACCCACCGGGCTGCTGGCCGTACGGCTGCTGCCGCTGGCCGGGAGCCGGCGCCTTGATGATGCCGGCGTCGAACAGGAACGCGACCACGGCCGCGCCGAGCTGCAGGATGCCGAAGATCAGGATCATGATCGCGCCGGCGCCGAAACCGGCCTGGTCGGGGAAGTCGGCGGAGAACATGGTGAACAGCAGCCCGAACACCGCGCCCAACGACAGCACGGCGGGCACGCCGGGGCTCGGCTTCTGCTTACCGGGCAGCACGATCAACGCGGAGATCAGGCCGGCAACGAAGCAAGCGACGGGTATCCAGCTCAAACCGGCGGAACCGCCCTGACTCACCTCGTAGAAGCCGACGCCATCGCGCCCTTCGACGGAGATCGCCGGGGCAAATCCGAGGAACACGATCACCAGGCCGAGGCCGGCGGTAACCAGGAACAAGATCTGCGGGAGGCCGAGCTTGAGGCCGCCGCCACCCTGGGAAGGGGGTCCGTAACCGGGGCCCTGCTGTGGCTGTTGCGGGCCCTGGCCAGGGAAACCGCCACCCTGTGCGCCGCTCGGGAAGGTCATCGCGTGCTCTCCTCAGCTTTTCTCGCCGCGATCAAGAAGGAAACGCTCGTGGGCAGCAAACGCTAGCCCATCCTGTGAAGTGGACGCCTGGCGGCACCCGGGGGTTCCGCCAGGTGACCCGAAGAAAGTCGTGGGGCCGGACGCTACACCCGCGTCCGGCCCCACAGTGGCAGAAACTCGCGTGTCAGCCGGCCTTCTCGACCAGCTCCCGAGCCAGTGCCGCGGTCTCGCTCGGGGTCTTGCCGACCTTGACGCCGGCGGCCTCGAGCGCCTCCTTCTTGGCGGCGGCGGTACCGGACGAACCGGACACGATCGCGCCGGCGTGGCCCATCGTCTTGCCCTCGGGCGCGGTGAAGCCCGCGACGTAGCCGACGACCGGCTTGGTCACGTTCTTCTGGATGTAGTCGGCCGCCCGCTCCTCGGCGTCGCCGCCGATCTCGCCGATCATCACGATCAGCTCGGTGTCCGGGTCGGCCTCGAACGCCTCGAGCGCGTCGATGTGCGTGGTGCCGATGACCGGGTCACCGCCGATGCCGACCGCGGAGGAGAAGCCGATGTCGCGCAGCTCGAACATCATCTGGTAGGTCAGCGTGCCGGACTTGGACACCAGGCCGATCTTGCCGGGGCCGGTGATGTTCGCCGGGATGATGCCGGCGTTGGACTTGCCGGGGCTGATCAGACCGGGGCAGTTCGGGCCGATGATCCGGGTCTTGTTGCCGGTGGCGACAGCGTGCGCCCAGAAGTAGGCCGAGTCGTGCACCGGGATGCCCTCGGTGATCACCACGGCCAGGCCGATCTGCGCGTCGATCGCCTCGATCACCGCGTCCTTGGCGAACTTCGGCGGAACGAAGATCACCGAAACGTCGGCGCCCGTCTTGTCCATCGCCTCGGCCACGGAGGCGAACACCGGGAGCTTCGCGCCCTCGATCTCGACCTCGGTGCCGGCCTTGCGCGGGTTCACGCCGCCGACGATGTTGGTGCCCGACTTGAGCATCCGCGCGGTGTGCTTGGTGCCCTCGGAGCCGGTCATGCCCTGGACGATGACCTTGCTGTTCTCATTCAGGAAAATGGCCATTGGTCACGCCCCCGCAGCAGCGAGCTCGGCGGCCTTGTCGGCCGCGTTGTCCATGGTGTCGACCACTGTCACCAGCGGGTGGTTCGCCTCGGCCAGGATGCGGCGGCCCTCTTCGACGTTGTTGCCGTCGAGGCGGACGACCAGCGGCTTGGTGGCCTCGTCGCCCAGCTTGCCCAGCGCGCCGACGATGCCGTTGGCGACCTCGTCGCACGCGGTGATACCGCCGAAGACGTTCACGAACACCGACTTGACGTCCGGGTCGCCCAGGATGATGTGCAGGCCGTTGGCCATGACCTCGGCCGACGCGCCGCCGCCGATGTCCAGGAAGTTGGCCGGCTTCACGCCGCTGTGCTTCTCACCGGCGTAGGCCACGACGTCCAGCGTGGACATCACGAGGCCGGCGCCGTTGCCGATGATGCCGACCTGGCCGTCCAGCTTGACGTAGTTGAGGTCCTTCTCCTTGGCTGCGGCCTCCAGCGGGTCCTCGGCGGCCTTGTCGACCAGCTTCGCGTGCTCCGGCTGGCGGAAGTCGGCGTTCTCGTCGAGCGTGACCTTGCCGTCCAGCGCGACGACCTTGTCCTGCGGGTCGCGCACCAGCGGGTTGACCTCGACCAGCGTCGCGTCCTCGGAGACGAAGGTCTCCCACAGCTTCACCACGACGTCGGCGGCGTCCTCGATGATCGCGTCAGGGAAGTTGCCCTGCTTGAGGATCTCCAGCGCCTTGGCCTTGTCGACACCCGCGATGGGGTCGACCGGCACCTTGGCCAGCGCGTCGGGGCGGTCCACCGCGAGCTGCTCGATCTCCATGCCGCCCTCGGCGGAGGCCATCGCCAGGAAGGTGCGGTTGGTGCGGTCGAGCAGGAAGGAGAAGTAGTACTCCTCGGCGATGTCGGACGCCAGGGTCACCAACACCTTGCGGGTGATGTGCCCCTTGATGGCCAGGCCCAGGATCGCCTCGGCCTTGGTCTTGGCGTCGTCCGGGTTGTCGGCGAGCTTCACACCGCCGGCCTTGCCGCGCCCGCCGGTCTTCACCTGCGCCTTGATGACGACGGTCTGGCCGATCTCCTCCGCGATGGCGCGGGCCGCATCGGCCGTGTCGGCCACGTCGCCCGGCAGCACCGGGACTCCGTGGGCGGCGAAGAGCTCCTTCGCCTGGTACTCGTACAGGTCCACCTGGCAGTCTCCTGATCAGGGCGTCTTCGAATGCTGTCGGACGTCGGTTGACCCTAGCGAGGAGGCCTCGCCGGTACCGCATCGCACCCTCGTGAGGTCAGTCACCGACCCAGCCGTTCGCTGATACGGCCGAGCGTTTCATCCGGATCGCCGGTGGTCACGTCGATCACCGCGACGTCGTCGGCGTCCTGATCGGCGAGCAGCGTCACAACGGACTCGGCGGCGATCTCGGGCACGGCGAGCGCGATCGCGTGCACGTCCTCCTGCAGCGCGGTCCGCACGACGTGCTCCGCGGTGGTGTGGCCGCGCGTGTAGACGACCTCGTGGCCGGCGTCGCGCAGCGCCCTGGCCACCGCGACGGCGGGACCGTCGTCGTCGGCCGGGGCGGCGAGCAGGATCCGGGCGATGGTCATTCGCCGTTGTCCTCTGCGTCGGCGGTCCGCCGCTTGGTCAGCGCGATGACCGCGGCGATCACCAGCGCGCCGGCGCAGGCGGCGGACAGCCAGGTGCCGGTGCCCGGGGTCGCGCCGGCCACCCGGCCCGAGGTGAGCGTCGGTTCGAGCGCGCGCACGGCCACCACGGTGGCGGCGCCGAGCAGCAGCGCGGCGGCCCGCGGCGGGCGCGAGGCCAGCGCCAGCACCGCGGCGGCGATCACCGCGGCGAGTGCGACGAGCAGGCCCCAGGACGCGAGCCGGAAGTTCGACCACAGGCCGGGCGGCGTGTAGCCGGCGGCGCGGAGGATCGGTGCGCCGAACGCGCCGACGGCGAGCACCACCGCGGCGGTGACCGGGGTGATCAGCGTGCCGTTGACCGCGCGGTCGGACACGTCCACGTCGTCGCGCTCGGCTCCGCCGGCCAGCGCGCCACAGCACGCGGTGGCGGCGGCGAGCAGGAGGGCGCCGGCGGTCAGCAAGGTGCCGGATCCCGGGCGGACCACGTCGCTGGTGCCCAGGGCGGTGAGCGAGGTGTCGAGCGCGCTGGCGCCGGCGAGTACGACCGCGGCCGATGCGACGACCAGTGCCGGCCGCACGATCGGCGCCCACTTCACGCCCATCTGGCTCAGCCCGAGCAGCCCGACGACCACGCCGGCCGGCACCAGGAGCCGGCTGGAGTAGTTCACCGGCAGCTCGATGCCGGCGTCGGCGACCAGCAGTCGCGAGCGGGCGGCGGCCAGCGATGCGGCACCGGTCAGCAGGCCGAGCAGGGACATGGTCTGGTGCAGCCGGGCGGAGTCCAGCGTGACGGGCCGGCTCGGCGCGCCGTCGGACTCGCCGGCCGGTTCGACGCGCAACTGCCGCCAGGCCAGCGCCAGCAGCGCGAGCGCGGCGACGAGTGCGGCGACCGGCCCCCAGGCGACGTGCAGCCATCGGGTGGTGGTCGCGGCGACGACCGCCGGCAGGGCGATCGCCAGGACGGCGACGGCGGTGCCGATCAGCACGCCGGCCGAGAGGCCGGGCCGTGGCGCGCTCGCGGCCATGGCGGCGCCGGCGAGCACCGCCGCGGCGGCGAGCAGGGTGCCCACGGTGGCCAGCGCCGGGCCGCCGAGCACCCCGGTGCCGACGACGAAGGCGTTGTCGGACCCGAACGGCGCGGTCACCAGGCCCAGTGCGGCCACGCCCGCGGCGGCGAGCGCCCAGCCGGCGACCGGGCGGCGGTCGGCCATGGCATCGGCGCGGCTGGCGTCGTCGAACTCCTCCGCGTAGGGCGAGCCCGGCGCGCTGCCGGCCCGGCCAGCCGCGAGCAATCCGGCGACGAGAGCCGCCACGTGGCCGGCGATCAGCAGCCAGGGCCCGACGCCGGGCGGCGGCTTGGCGACGTCGGTGATGGCGAACAGCTCCGGACGGGCGGCCAGCAGCGGGTCGACGACGATCTGCAGGTCGATCAGTGCGCGGCCGGCGGCGAGGAGCGCGGCGCCGATCAGCACGCCGGCGGCGGCGACCGCTCGGCGGAGCACCGTCAGCGCGGCGGCGGCGATGATCGGCAGCAGGGCCAGCACGACCAGGAGCGGTGCGCTGGCGAACGACGGGGGCGACTTCGTGCGGTCGACGCCGATGATCGCGCCGGCCGAGACGAACAGCGCTCCGGCGGCGGCGACGGCCAGGGCGATCCGGAGGCGCGGCGGCATCGACTGCCAACCGATGCCGTCCGACTGCCGGATGGGCAGCGCCCCTTTCGTCCGCGGCGCCGACGTCGGGCGGGACGTCTTCGGCGGCGTTCGGGTCCGCGCTGTCATCGCGTCGACGCTAGCAAGGCCACGCCGCCACCCTTTCGGGCGACTCACCGCGCCCCGCACCCGCGAGTCCCGCGCCCCGCACCCGCGAGTCCCGCGCCCCGCACCCGCGAGTCCCGCGCCCCGCACCCGCGAGTCCCGCGCCCCGCACCCGCGAGTCCCGCGCTCCGCACGGCGAGTCCGCCTTCGGCACGGCAGTTTGCACGCTCAGGCGGCCAACCGTCCGCCAGGCGCCATTGGTCGCCTCGCTCGGCCGTGGTGGCCACGGCGTCGGCCGAGCCGCACCCTCGCGTCCGCCGCATACGGGTGCGCACCTCACCGCGAGCGGGGCGCGGACCCGCAACAGCCGCGCCGACCGCTGCCCGGCGCCTGAACATCCCAGGCCTGCGAGTCGATGCCGCGATCACCGCGAGATGGGTGCCGCAGGTGACGGGGTGCCAGCGACGGGCACGGCGGCAACCGAGCGGACGCGCGGGGCTCGCCGGGGCGATGCACCACCCGGCGAATCGCCGAGGAGTTCGATGCTCCGAGCGGTCCCGGCCCGAGGGGACGCGGCACGCTCGATCACGAGGGTTGAGGTACCGCGCGGCGAGGCGATGGGGACGGCGACGAGACTGGCACGGTCACGGGCCCGCCTGACCGGAGGTGGAACTCGCTCCACAGGGGCCGGACTCGCGGATCACTCAAGGCGCGGGGCGTAACACAGCTCACATTATTGGAGCAATCTAGTGCTCACTTTGTGTCATTTCCGCAGGGTTTGGACGCGCGCTCGCCGCCCGATCGGCAGACACGCGTCACGGAGGTTGCCCTGAACGGTTTCCCTTGGTTACTGTCCCCCGGTCCGTTGTCACAGTCCGATCACGAATAGGACGGAGCCGGCAACCCCGACGCCGGCTCACCGGGATCCCCCGCCCGGGTCCACGCCAGAGCTCGTCCCCGCGAGCCGAGGTATCGGATTGGATTCCCCGAAGACGGAAGGTCACACGTTGGCTCGTCACCGTGGGTCTGGTGATACCCAGTTCCCGGCACTTGATGAAGCGCTCGAGCGCGCCGAACTTCGTGTTCGCGGCGCTCACCGGCTGCCCCCGCCGCCCTCTGCTCTTCGTGGTCGTGTCGTTGTCGCAGCTGTCGCGGTCGGCGCTTTCGCCGCTGCCGCCGCCGGTCAGTCCCTCCAAGGTGATCGCGGTTCGTCCGAGGGTGTGACGCCCCTCGCCGACGGTCGTGACGCGGCCGCGATGATCGGAGTCGGTGGAGACGCCACCGTCGCCCCCGCGGCGCTCGCCGTCTCCAAGCGGACCGACGGTGCCGCCGAGGCCCGCAAGCTGGCCGAGAGCGAGCGGATCACCAGCGCGAAGACCGCCCGCGAGCAGGCCCGCCTGTCCGAGGCCGCGGCCGCGAGGGCCAAGGCCGAGGAGGAGGCCAAGCGGCCCAAGTTCGTCCGCCCCGCGGACGGCTCCTTCACGTCCGGCTTCGGCGCCCGATGGGGAACCACGCACTACGGCGTGGACATCGCCAACCGGATCGGCACCCCGATCAAGTCGGTCACCGACGGCGTGGTCATCGAGGCGGGACCGGCCAGCGGATTCGGCCTGTGGCTGCAGGTCCAGCACGCCGACGGCACGATCAGCGTCTACGGCCACATCGACTCGTACTCCGTGCGCGTCGGCCAGAAGGTGAAGGCCGGAGAGCAGATCGCCAGGATGGGCAACCGGGGTCAGTCCACCGGGCCGCACCTGCACTTCGAGATCTGGGACTCCAGCGGCAAGAAGGTCAACCCAATGCCGTGGCTCACCGCGCGCGGGATCGACCTCTGATCCGCTACTGGCCCCGCTGACCGTCGCCAGAGCCCTCGCCGGGTAGGCGCCGCACGAAGTAGGCGTGCGCGACCCGCCACACGGTGCACATCGCCGCGCGCCGCCCACGGCCGCGCCAGAAGTGCCGCCCGGCGGCACAACCGCCACAGTGCCCGCGCGCGCCCACCGGATGGTGGAGCTTGAGCAGCGCGCGCCAGGCGGCCACCATGCGCTGGGCGTCCGTACTGAGCGCGTTCGACGCCGAAGTGAGCTTGTCGACCGTGTCCAGATAGCCGACAACGCGTTCGGCGAGCACGCCGAACAAGATCTCGTCCACACCAAGCACCCCCTGCCTGGGCCACCCCCGACCCGGACGTCGTCCCGAGAACCGTCGCGGTCGGACGGTTCGAACGTGTGTTCGAAATCGAGATTACACCGGGGTCGGTGGGTGTCAAGCTGGGGAGGTCAGAGCTTGACCATCGGGACGCTGCCGATGAGCATCAGCCGGACGGTGCCGGCGGTGCCGAAGTCGATGGTGGCCGTCGCCCTCGGGCCGGTGCCGTCGGTCGCGACGACCGTGCCCATGCCGTACTTGTCGTGGTTGACGCGGTCTCCGGTCTCCAGGGCCATCGCCGGCATGTTCTGCCAGCCCTTGCCGCCCGGCGCCGGACGGGTCGACCCGCCGCCACCGCCGAAGCCCCGGCTGCCCCACGTCGTGCGCATGGCCGGCCCCGAGCGCCCGGACCCGGGCCCCCGGCCGGATCCGACCGGCTCCACCCGCCGCCAGTCGATCAGCTCGGCGGGGATCTCGTCCAGGAACCGGGACGCCGGGTTCATCATCGGCTGGCCCCACGCCGACCTGACCACCGCGCGCGACAGGTAGAGCTTGCGCCGCGCGCGGGTGATGCCCACGTAGGCGAGCCGGCGCTCCTCGGCCAGCTCCACCGGGTCGCCGAGCGCCCGGGTGTGCGGGAATATGCCGTCCTCCCAGCCGGTGCAGAACACCGCCGGGTACTCGAGCCCCTTGGCGGTGTGCAGGGTCATCAGGGTGACCACGCCGCTGGACTCGCCCTCGCCGTCCTCGTCCGCGTCCGGCACCTGGTCGGCGTCCGCGACCAGCGACACCCGCTCGAGGAACGCGGGCAGCGAGCCCGGCTCGACCAGCCCCTCCTCGGCCGTGTCCACCTCCGGCGGCGGCGCGGCGGCGGCCTGCTCGGCGAACTCGCGGGCGACCGTCACCAGCTCGGTCAGGTTCTCCAGCCTGGACGCGTCCTGCGGGTCGTCGCTCTCCTCGAGCTCGACGCGGTACCCGGTGCGCTCCATGATCGCCTCGAGGATCTCCGCCACCTCGGCACCCTGCTCGACCAGTTCGGCCAGCGAGTCCATCAGCTCGACGAACCGGGTGATCGCGTTGGCCGAGCGCGGGTTCAGCAGGTCGACCTTGCCGTTCACCGCGTCGCGCAGGGCCGAGGCGAACGTGATCCGCTCCCGCTCGGCGTGCGCGGACACGCAGGCCTCGGCGCGATCGCCGATGCCGCGCTTGGGCACGTTCAGGATCCGGCGCAGGCTGACCGTGTCGTCCGGGTTGGCCAGCGTGCGCAGGTAGGCCAGCATGTCGCGGACCTCGCGGCGCTCGTAGAACCGCACGCCGCCCACCACGCGGTAGGGCAGGCCGAGCCGGATGAAGATCTCCTCGAACACGCGGGACTGGTTGTTGGTCCGGTAGAACACCGCGATGTCGCTGTAGCGCAGGTCCCCGCTGTCGACTCCGTCGTCGACCAGGTTGTCGATCTCGTTGGCGACGAACGCCGCCTCGTCGTGCTCGTTGTCCCCGACGTAGCCGACGATCTTGTCGCCGTCCCCCGCGGAGGTCCACAGCCGCTTGTCCCGCCGGTTCGGGTTGCGCGAGATCACCGTGTTGGCGGCGGTCAGGATCGTCTGCGTGGACCGGTAGTTCTGCTCCAGCATGATCGTGGTGGCCTGCGGGTAGTCCCGCTCGAACTCCACGATGTTGCGGATCGTCGCGCCCCGGAACGCGTAGATCGACTGGTCGGCGTCGCCGACCACGCACAGCTCGCCGGGCGGGATGTCGTTCTCCCCGGTGCCGACCAGCTCGCGGACCAGCGCGTACTGCGCGTGGTTGGTGTCCTGGTACTCGTCGACCAGCACGTGCCGGAAGCGCCTGCGGTAGTACTCCGCCACGTCCGGGTAGTTCCGCAGCAGATCGACCGTGCGCATGATCAGGTCGTCGAAGTCCAGCGCGTTGGCCGTGCCGAGCCGCCGCTGGTAGGACTCGTACACCTCGGCGACCCGCCGCTCGAAGTCGTTGCCGGCGTCGGCGGCGGCCTGGTGCGGGTCGATCAGCTCGTTCTTCAGGTTCGAGATGGCGATCGCGAGGGTGCGCGCCGGGTACCGCTTCGGATCGAGATCAAGATCACGTGACACCAAGGTGATCAGTCGTCGCGAATCGTCAGCGTCGTAGATGGAGAAGCTGGAGGACATGTCCAGCGTCTTCGCGTCCCGCCGCATCACCCGCACGCACATCGAGTGGAACGTGGAGACCCACATCGAGCTGGCCCGCCGGCCGACCAGCTCGGCGACCCGCTCCTTCATCTCGGCGGCGGCCTTGTTGGTGAAGGTGATCGCCATGACCTGGCCGGGATGGACGTCGCGCTCACCGAGCAGATAGGCGATTCGCCTGGTCAGGACGCGTGTCTTGCCCGAACCCGCGCCCGCGACGACGAGCAGCGGCGATCCACTGTGCTCGACGGCGCGCCGCTGCGCGTCGTTGAGATCAGTGAGTAGATCGGCGCCACGGCGTCGCGGCTTCGGCTTGGTGCCGGCAGTGTCGGTGGGGAGTTCGAACAGAGCGCTCATCGTGGGCCAACGGTACCCGGGTGGACCGACGAGCCAGCGTCCGATCGCTCTGTGTCAGGGCGGCGTGTCAGGGAAATTCTCCGGGCGTTCCCGGATTTTCGGCTCGAAGTTTTCTGTTGCGGTGGGAGTATGGATCGACGGAGTACAACCGATGTTGTGCATGTGAGTGGGGACTGCACATGACCGACCTAGTGAACTACCTGGTCAACCTGCCGCCCGCGATGCTGATCGCGGTGCTGCTGGTCGGTTGTGCCGTTGAATCGACGTTGTTCGTCGGCGCGCCGATATCCGGCGAGATCGTCGTCATCACCGTTGTCGGATTCCTGGATCCTCGGCTACTGCCCGTGGCGATCGCCGCGGCGGCGGTCGGCACCTTCGCCGGACAGTCCGCGAGTTACCTGATCGGGCGAACTTTCGGACCTCGCCTGCGGGACGGCTGGATCGGTCGCCGGATTGGCCGGCACCGGTGGGACCGCGCCGAGCAGGTCGTGGGCAACGCCGACGTCGCGACCATCATCGCGTTCCGGTTCGTCGCGGTCGGCCACACGTTCGTGCCGGTGATCGCCGGTGCGATGCGGATGCCGTTCCGGCGCTACGGCTCGCTGGCCGCCATCGCGTCCACCGCGTGGGCGGTGGCGTGGTCGCTGCTGGCCGCGTTCGCCGGCCAGGTCGGGCACGCGCTGCTCGGCGGCTGGGGCCGGGTCGGCCTGCTGACGCTGTGTCTGGTGATCGGCCTGTTCGGGATCAGGGCCGCCACGAGGCAGACGCGCCAGGACAACGACGACGCCGCCGAGGAGGACGACGCGGCGTTCCCTGAGCAGCGCATCAGCACCGAGTCGGCATACGTCGATGCGCGTACGGAAACCGGCCCGCCGCACGCCAACGGACGCAGTGCGGATGACGCTCCCTCGCCGACGCGATGCCCCCCGGAAAATCGCACCATGGGGGCATGAGCACTCCAGCAGAACCCCCGGTAAGAGCTTCCGATTCCGAGCGCGAGGAGATCGCCGCCCGGGTCCAGGCGGCCGGCGCGGAGGGCCGCCTCAGCCTCGCGGAGACCGAGGAGCGCCTGACCAGCGTGTACACGGCGCGGTTCCGGCACGAGCTGACCACGCTGACCTCCGACCTGCCGTCGCCGCAGCCGGCCAGGGGCCCGGCCCGGGCACCCGCCGTGTGGCAGGGACAACTGGCGGGCCGGCGCAACCCGCTGGCCGTGCACGCCGCGATCGTCACGCTGATCAGCGTGATGCTGATCGTCCGGTGGGTCGCCTCGCCGATCCCGTACTTCTGGCCGATCTTCCCGATGTTCTGGCTGGCGATGAGCCTGCTGGTGCACGCGCGGATCCGCAGGAGTGGCTGGGCCCGTCGCCGCCTTCCCACGGGGTAGGACCGGCGTTCGACTCCGTGGACGGCTTGTGCCAGAATCGACCACGTGGCTACGCAGTTCTTCTTTTTTTACGGGAACCGGACTCCGGCTCCCGTGGTCGCGTAGCGCAACGAACCACACGAGCCCCGGAGTCCACGGACCCGGGGCTCGACGCTTTCCGGGCCGGGAATCCGCAGAACGCGGAGGAACACGATGACCACCACGTCGCAGGACGAGAGCAAGTCCGAGCCAGCCGAGTCCCAGCCAGCCGAGTCGGGGGCAGCCGAGCCGTCCCCTGACCAGATCACCGAGCTGCGCAAGGAGATCGACTGGCTCGACGCGGAGATTCTGCGTCTGGTCAAACGCCGGGTCGAGGTGTCCAAGACGATCGGGGCGGCGCGCATGGCCGCCGGCGGTCCTCGGATCGTGGTGAACCGCGAGATGGACGTGCTCGCCCGCTACCGCGAACTGGGCCAGGACGGCCGCGCGATCGCCATGGCCCTGCTCAACATGGGCCGGGGAAGGCTCGGTCGCTCGTAGCCCGAAATCCGGGCTGGCTCAGGGGGATCACCCATCCGCGGACGTCGAGAACAGGGCACACTGGACACATGCTGAACTTGATCGCCTTCATCATCGCCATCGCGGGCCTGCTCGCCGCACTGGGACACGCCGGCTACCTGGCCATGCTGAACTCCGCGGCGAACAAGCGGGCCGGCGGGACGCAGATCGCGCAGTACGTGCGGTCGCGGTGGCCGATCGCCGGCGTGACCACCGCGGCGGCGGCGGTCGGGCTCCTGCTCGCCAACGGCAGCGGGTTCGCGGACGTCCTGGCGATCCTGCTCGGCGCCGGCTCCGGAGCGGTGGCGACCAAGGCCCTGCAGTCGACTCAGCAGCGGTACCGCAGCGGCGGCTAAGCAGGTATTTCGCCAGCCCACAAGGGGTGTCACCCGATCGTGTAACGCACCGCCGTAGGGCGTACTGGGTGCGGCGGCGCCTCACGCACGGCTTACCCTTAGAGACTTAAGCCCCTGGTTTTGCGGAGTGGGTGAGAGTCGTGTCCCCTCGCGATGACGTCGGTCGTGCGCTCGTGGTGACCGCGCACCCTGACGACGTCGATTTCGGGGCGGCGGGCACGGTCGCGGCGTGGAGGAGCGCCGGCATCGAGGTGGCCTACCTGGTGTGCACCTCGGGCGAGGCGGCCGGCGAACCCGAGGTCCCGCGAGCCGAGATCGCCGAGACCAGGCGCGCCGAGCAGCGCGCCGCCGCGTCGGTGATCGGCGTCGAACGGGTGACCTTTCTTGATCACCCGGACGGCGCGCTCACCCCGTCGATCGAGCTTCGCCGCGACATCACCCGCGCGATCAGGGAGTTCCGGCCGGACCGGGTGCTGACCTGGTCGCCGGAGATCAACTGGGAGATGGTGGTCACCACCCACCCCGACCACCGCGCGACCGGCGAGGCCGCGTTCGCCGCGGTCTACCCCGACGCGCGGAACCCGAACGCGCACCCCGAGCTGCTGCGGGACGAGGGCCTGCGGCCGTGGACGGTGCGCGAGCTGTGGCTCGCCGACGGCCCGCCGGCCGCGCGCAACCACGCGGTGGACGTCACCGATACGTTCGCGAAGAAGATCGAGGCGCTGCGCCAGCACCGCTCGCAAGTGGGGACAGCCGAGGGGCTCGAGGAGAACCTTCGACAGCACCTGTCGAGGGCCGCGAGGCGCCACGGGCTGCCGGTCGGACACCTGGCAGAGGTCTTCCAGGTAGTCGACACGAACTGACACAGAGTGTTCGCGTCACGACCGGGAGCGAGAGGAGTCACTACAGCATGAGCTATGGGGAGCGTGCTGGTGAGTTCGCGTCGCACCACGGTCGTCACAGCCTCGACTCGGCCGGGAGGCATTGGACGCCGGCCGTCCCGGCGGGGGCTCCGCGCCGCCGTCCCGCGCACGCCAGACAGGTGGTGATGCCGCCGCCTCGGCCGCCGTCGGACCAGCCACCCCGGAACCCTCCCCCCCAGAACCCTCCACCCCGGAATCCGCTGATCGACTCCATGTCGCACACGTCGCCCGGCGGGCTGCGCGGGTTCGATCTCGGCACGGTGCCGGCGTCGGTGACCCCACCGCCGAGCTGGCGGCGGGCCGCGTGGTTCGCGGTGTCGGCCTCGGTGGCCGTGGTGATCGGCCTGGCCGTGGCGGCCGCCGCACTGGTCGGCAAGCAGCGTGAGCCACAGGTGCTCGACGCGCTGCCGGGCCTGCCGACACCCCAGATGCTGAACCCGATTCCGACCGACGGCGTGCTCGAGGGCAGCTCCACCGGCCGGGGTTCGTCCAGCCGGTCGTCGTCGGGTTCGACCACGACGTCGTCGCCGACGGACGACCCGTCCCTGCTGACCAGCGGCTCACCGGGGTCGATCGTGCACCTGCCGGGTGGCGGCACCACGATCATCACCTCCGGGTCACGCCCGACCGGCGGCACCTCATCCACAACGGGCAGCCCCACAAGGCCGGCAACGCCGCCGAGCAGGTCGACCACCAACGCCTACCCGTTCGAGGTCACCGATGCCAAGAAGGTCGGCGACAAGACCGAGCAGTACTACATGGCGGTGACCGACAACCCGGACGCCGCGTACGCCATGACCACCGGCCAGATGCGCAGCGAGGGCAAGGAGGCGCTGCGGAAGAAGTACGCGAACGTGTCCCGGGTCGAGGTGAAGAAAATCATCATCGATCCGAGCACCTCGACCTCGCGCAGCGTGGTGCGGATCGTGAAGAAGGACGGCACGGCCCACACCGAGGAGCGGGAGCTGCGGTTCTCCACCGGTAACGATCCCAAGATCAGCTCCGAAACCGCCCACTGATCGCTCGATAAGCGGTCGATGGGTGATCGGACGCGCTTCGTAAGCACTACTCCTATCGAGTGACACCCCCTGCCGTTCGTCTCCACGATCAGGTGAACTGGCGCGTAAGACTGGCGGCTCGGGTGCCTTTCACGGTTACGTAGTCCCCCGATCGCGCAACGCACGGAGGAAGTTTTCCTGTGGACCGTCCCACTGTCGGACGACGTCATGCCCGCGACGGCTCAGTACATGTCACTGAACTGATCAAGTCGCGGTCGGCCATGACGCGCCCACGCGGCTACCGCACCGGCACGGTGCTGGACGAGTTCGTGGGCGAGGACGGCCTTCCGGCCAGCCATCGCAGGCAGCCGACGACGCACGCCCAGATCGCCAAGCTGGCCGGCATCACCTTGGCGGCCTGCATGCTGTGCGGCTCGGTCGCCGCCGCGTCGGTGATCTCCAGCGACCGGCAGGCCGAGCGGGTCGACGACGTCCGCCAGGCCGCCCAGATCACCGGCGAGCAGGCGCTGCGCCCGGACCTGCTCCAACTCGGCCTGCTCGGCGACGTCGAACGACCGACCTCGTCCGGCCACTCGCACGACCACGACCACGACCACGCGCAGGAAGGCGACCTGCCGGCGCTGCCCGTGCCGCAGAAGCCCAGTACGTCCAGCGCGCCGCCGACCGGTCGTACGGCCTCGCCCCCGCCGTCGACCGTCGAGGTGGCCCGCGACTTCTACGACCGGCTGCGCCGCCGCCCGCACGACGCGATCGGGCTGCTGGCCGGCAACCTGCTCGGCGCGAACCTCGGGCCGTTCGTCCAGTCCTGGCAGGGCGTCCAGCAGGTCGACGTGCTCGACGTGCGCCAGCGGCAGGGCAACTCGGCGATCGCGACCGTGCTGATGCACATGGCCGACGGCTCGCACCTGCGCGTCCAGCAGCTGCTGACCACCTCGGGCGGCAGTTCGCCGAGGATCGTCGGCGCCGAGATCCTGTCCGCCCAGCGCAGCTGAGGCTTGCCAGGGGGCCGAACCACGGGCTTCGTGACGGTGTGTACAGTCGCCTCCGCGTGCACCCACATGGTGGACTGCGTTCGTGTGCGCAGAGTGAGCACCTAGCCTGATGAGGTCGGTGTGCCTGGGGGAAATCGGCGAACGCAGTACGGCTAGTGCGAGCGCCACGGTAAAGGTCTCTGGAGGACCCGTGACCGAGCTTGCGAAACGAACGAATCACGGCGGTGGTTGTCGGTGAGTGAACAGGGGAGGCTCATCGCCGGCCGGTACCGGCTGCTGCACAAGATCGGCAGCGGTGCCATGGGCGTGGTGTGGCAGGCGCAGGACGAGCGCCTGAACCGCACGGTCGCCGTCAAGAAGCTGCTGCTCGCGCCGGACCTGCCCGCCGAGGAGCGGGAAGAGGCCGTCCAGCGCTGCATGCGCGAGGGCCGGATCGCCGCGCGCCTGCACCACCCGAACGCGATCACCGTGTTCGACGTCGTGGACACCGACGGCGTGCCCTGCCTGATCATGGAGTACCTGCCGTCGTCGAGCCTGGCCGCGGTGCTGGCCGAGCACGGCCCGCTGCAGCCGCGCGAGGTCGCCAGGATCGGCAGCCAGGTCGCCGCCGCGCTGGCGGCCGCGCACGCCGCCGGGATCGTGCACCGCGACGTCAAGCCGGCCAACATCCTGCTCGGCGACAACGGCGTCGTGAAGATCACCGACTTCGGCATCTCGCGGGCCACCGACGACGTCACGGTCACCAAGACCGGCCTGATCGCCGGCACGCCCGCCTACCTCGCACCCGAGGTGGCCTGCGGCCGGGATCCGGCACCGCCGTCCGACGTGTTCTCGCTCGGCTCGACGCTGTACGCGGCGACCGAGGGCGAGCCGCCGTTCGGCCTGTCGGAGAACACGCTGGGCCTGCTGCACGCGGTCGCCGCCGGCAGGATCAACCCGCCGTCCCGCTCGGGCGAGCTGGGGCCGGTGCTGGCCGTGCTGCTGGCCACCGAGCCGGAGGACCGGCCGGACACCGCGCAGGCGCGCGACATGCTGTCCGACGTCTCCTACGGCGACCAGCCGAACCTCAGCGGCTTCGCGGCGATCGCGGACGCGCCCACCGCGCTGGCCGACCCGGCCGGCGAGCAGGCCACGCAACTGGTCGACCACGACGCGGCGACCCGGATGGTCGGCCCGGCCGACGCCGGCACCCGTCACGGCGAGCCGGTCCCCTCGGCCGCCGCCGGTGACGAGCCGCGCCGCCGTGCGCGCGGGCCGCTGGTCCTCGCGGGTGTCGCGCTGCTCGTGGTGCTCGGATTCGGCGCGTGGTTCCTCACCACGCGGAACACGGACGCGACACCGGGCGGCACCACGCCGATCAACGGCACGTCGGCCTATCAGCCGCCGGGCGCCGGTCCCCCGCCGGGGCCGACGGAGGAGACGACCACCAAGTCTCAGAAGCCGACCGCGACGACGTCCAAGCGGCCGACGACCAGCTCGGTGCCGACCACCACGTCGAGCGAGCCGGTCCCGACCACCACCACTCCGGACGACCGTCCGACCACGACGACGACCCGGCCGACCACCACGTCGAGGCCGGCAACTACCAGCGGCGGGAACTGACACCGATTGGTGCCCGCGTGCGGCCCAGCTCACCTACGGTGGTGTAATCTCGCGCCGCCTGATCGACCTAACCGGGGTGGACCGTGACTGACGAAGGCTCCCTGGTCGCCGGCCGATACCGGTTGGGCCAGCGCATCGGCAGCGGTGCCATGGGAGTCGTCTGGCAGGCGCACGACGAGCGGCTGCACCGGACGGTGGCGGTCAAGCAACTGCTGCACCGCCCCGGCCTGAGCACCGCGCAGTCCGAGGAGGCGCGGGCGCGCTCGATGCGCGAGGGCCGGATCGCCGCGCGCCTGCAGCACTCCAACGCGATCACCGTCTACGACGTCGCTCAGCACGACGGCGACCCGTGGCTGATCATGGAGTACCTGCCGTCGCAGAGCCTGGCCGCGGTGATCGACGAGCGCGGTGTGCTCAGCCCGGAGGAGACCGCGCGGATCGGCGCCGAGGTGGCCAGCGCGCTGGAGGCGGCGCACGCGGCCGGGATCGTGCACCGGGACGTGAAGCCGGCCAACGTGCTGCTCGGCGACGACGGCAGCGTGAAGATCACCGACTTCGGCATCTCCCGCGCGACCGGCGACGTCACGGTGACCGCCACCGGAATGCTCGCCGGCACGCCCGCGTACCTGGCGCCCGAGGTGGCCAAGGGGCACGATCCGACCCCGGCGTCCGACGTGTTCTCGCTCGGCTCGACGCTGTACACGGCGGTCGAGGGGCGCTCCCCGTTCGGCCTGTCCGAGAACACCTTCGCGCTGCTGCACGCGGTGGCCGCCGGTGCGGTGACGCCGCCGAGGCAGGCCGGGCCGCTCACCGCGCTGCTGATGCAGCTGCTGCGTTCCGAACCCACCGAGCGCCCCACGATGACCGCGGCCCAGGAGGCGCTCGCCGCCGTGGCCACCGGCCGGTCGGTCACCCCGGGCCTGCTCAGCCCCGCCGGCCCGACACAGGCGATACCGCTGGTGCCGCCGACACCCATCCCGCCGCCGACCCAGCCGGCGCACAGCGGGACCAGGATCGACCCGCACCCGTTCGCCGAGCCGCACCCGACGCCTCCCCCGACCCAGCCGCCACACCAGTCGCAGCAGGCGCACGTGCCCTACCACGGGCCGCCGCCCGCCAAGAAGACGAACACCCGCGCGATCGTGCTGACGGTGCTGGCGATCCTGCTCGCCGCCGCGATCGGGGTGCTGGTCGCCGTGCTGCTGACCAACCGCGAGAACGACGCGTCCCCGCCGCCCGCGTCGAGCAGCGCGCCGCCACCGCCGGCCACCACCGAGAAGCGGACCACGACGTCCAAGCCGCCGACCACCACGGCCACGACGACGACTCCGACCACGACGTCGTACAAGCCGACCGCCGCGGACCTGGAGAAGGCCGTCCGCGAGTACTACAGCCTGCTTCTGACGCAGCGCGACGAGGCGTGGAGCCGGCTCAGCCCGAGGGCGCAGCAGAAGACACGCGGCCGGGAGACCTGGGAGAAGTTCGTCGACGGGCTGGAGTCCGCCGAGGCGGGCAACACGCGTGCGGTGGGCAGCACCGTGTTCGCCCAGATCAAGTTCGAGACCAAGAAGGACAAGGAGTCCCGCGAGGGCTACGTGTTCACGATGATCGAGAAGGACGGCAAGATCCTGATCGACGACTACATCCAGATCCCCGGCGGCGGCGAGCGGTAGGTCGTGCCTGATGGATCTCGGTCGATGGGCGACCATGGATCCGTCAGACGCGGCCTGGCTCACACCAGCCGGCGGTCCGACGCCCAGCGGGACAGCTCGTACCGGTTGGACAGCTGGGTCTTGCGCAGCACGCTGGACACGTGCGTCTCGACCGTCTTCACCGAGATGAACAGCTCCGAGGCGATCTCCTTGTACGCGTACCCGCGCGCGAGTAGCCGCAGCACGTCCCGCTCGCGCGGGGTGAGCAGGTCCAGCTCCGGGTCGCTGATCGGCGCGGCGCCGGGCCGGTCGGCGAACGCGTCCAGCACGAAGCCGGCCAGCCGCGGCGAGAACACCGCGTCGCCGTCGGACACCCGCACCACCGCGCGCACCAGTTCCTGGCTGGAGATCGTCTTGGTGACGTAGCCGCGCGCGCCGGCCCGGATCACCGCGATCACGTCCTCGGCGGCGTCGGACACCGACAGCGCCAGGAAGGTGATCTCGGGGTGGTCGGGCCGGGAGCGGCGCAGCACCTCGGCGCCGCCGCCGTCGGGCATGTGCACGTCCAGCAGCACCACGTCCGGCTTGTGGTGGCCGATCCCGGCGACCGCCTCGCCGACCGTGCCGGCCTCGCCGACGACCTCCACCTCGTCGGTCAGCGAGTCCAGCTCGGTGCGCACGCCCGCACGGAACAACGCGTGGTCGTCGACGAGGAACACCCGCACCGGGCGCCGTGCTCCAGACTGTGGCCCTGACTGGGTCTCGCTGTCGCTCACGCCTGCTCCTTCGTCCGTCGTGTCACGCTGGCCCTCGGCATGGTGAGGCCGACCTCGGTGCCCTCGCCGAGCGCGGTGCGCAGCCGCACCTCGCCGCCGTTGCGCTCCATCCTGCCCCTGATCGAGCCGGCGAGCCCATGCCGGTCCGGGGAAACCCCGTCCGGATCGAATCCCCTGCCCCGGTCCCGCACGAACACGCTCACCTGCTCCGGCTCCACCTCGGCGTACACGCTCACCTCGCCGACGCCGGCGTGCTTGGCCGCGTTGACCGTGGCCTCGCGGGTGGCCTGCACGAGTGCCGCCAGCTTCTCGTCCACCTCGCAGTCGCCGACCACCACGTGCTGCACCTTGATCGCGAAGGAGTCCTCGACCTCGCCGCTGACCCTTGCCACCGCCTCGGACAGCGTGCTGGTGACGATCACCTGGGGTTGTCCGGGCGCCGGCTTCACCCCGCCGGAGGACACGCGCGCGCCGTAGCCGGCCGGCCCGTACAGCCAGCCACGAAGCTGCCGCTCCTGGCCGCGGGCCAGCCGCTGCACCTCGCGCGGCGTCTCGGACTGCTTCTGGATCAGCGCGAGCGTCTGCAGTACGGAGTCGTGCAGGTGCGCGGCGATCTCGGCGCGCTCCTCGGTGCGGATGCGGGCGCGCCGCTCCTCGCCGAGGTCGCGCACCATGCGCAGCCACCACGGGACGGTCAGCACCGCGACGCCGACCAGCGCGGCGAGCACCGCGAGCAGGGCGAACTGGATCTGGTCCAGCTTCACGCCGGGTGCCAGGAACACGGCGATACCGGTGGTGACCAGCGCCGCGCCGGTGAGCACGCGGACCAGCGCGCCCCGGCCGCCTCCGCCGAGCACGCCGGACCGCGCACCCGCGCGCCAGCGCCGCCGCTGCGACTCGTCGGCCTCGCGCCACACCACGACGGCGCCGACCATGGTCACCGCGAGTCCGCCGGCGACCCAGCCGCTGACGTAGCCGGACAGCGTGCCGACCGCGACCGCGAGCCCGATGCCCAGCGCGACCAGACCGAACGCCTGCTGGCGCTCCTTGGTCGAGACTGGTTCGCCCGCATCGGCCGGCGCCTGCGGCACGAACACCCAGAGCAGGCCGTAGGCGACCGCGCCGGCGCCACCGAGTGCGGCGAGCACCGCGAACGCGGCGCGCACCCACAGCACGTCCACGCCGAGGTGGTCGGCCACACCGCCGGCCACACCGGCGATCGTGCGCCCTGACCTCCGGCGGAAGACCTTCGGTTCGGCCACCGCCGGCGAGTTGTCGCGACTTGGGGCCACCACGCCGGTGCCCTCCTCGGTCTGCCCGGCCGTTCGCTGGGCCGCTTCGTCTACCTGCACTGTCACACCCAGAATGGTCACACGCACGCGCGCGCGTTTCATCAGGGAAGCACCCGGACGTCCAGACCGTACGATTCGGGGCAACCTCAGGGGCGTCCCCGATGCCTCACGCTCTCCGACGACGGATGCTCGGTAATGTGAACGGTACGCATAGATCCCAGTCCGGCCCCAGTGCCTCGGGCGCCGAGGACTCGCTCAACGACTTCTGGGCGAACAGGCCACGGCGTCCCCGGCGCGGCCGCAAGATCGCCGGTGTGGCGGCCGGCATCGGCCACCGGTACGGCATCGATCCGGTGCTCGTGCGGGTGGCGTTCCTGGTCGGCGCGCTCTACGGCGGCGCGGGCATCGTGCTGTACCTGCTCGGCTGGCTGCTGCTGCCGGAGGAGTCCGACGAGACCTCGCCACTGGAGTCGCTCGTCGGCCGGGGGCGCAGCTCCACATCGGCGATCTTCACGCTGCTGCTGTGCGGCCTGCTGATCCCGGCGTTCGGCTGGGTGTTCGACGGGTTCTTCCCGGGTTACATCGGGTTGATCGTGTGCGCCGGCGCGCTGTATCTGTTGCACCGCAACCGAAGCCACGTTCGGCAGGTGGCAGCGCAGCCGGTGGCGAGCCCCATGCCGGCTGACACGTTCGCGACCACCGCCCCGCGGCCGCAACCGTCCACTGTGGACACTCCGGCGGACGGCACGCGGGAGTTGCCGGTCGAGGAGCGCACCACGCCGCCGGCCTGGGATCCGCTTGGCGCGGCACCGTTCGCGTGGGATCTCCCGGAGCCGAGCCAGCCGCCGGTCGAGGAGCCGCCGGAGCCGGCGCAGCAGCGCTCCAAGATCGGCATGATGACCATCGCGGCGCTGCTGATCGTCGGTGGCGGGGCGGCCCTGATGACGCTGGTCTCGCCGGGCACCAGCGGCTGGTTCACGCCGCCGCACATCGTCGGCGTCTCGCTCGCGGTGATCGGCCTCGGACTGGTCGGCGGCGCGTTCGTGCGGGGCGGCCGGGGGCTGATCGGGCTGGCGGTTCCGCTGTCCATGGTCGGCATCCTGATGACCGCGAGCGACTTCGACGGGCAAGGCGGCGTCGGCGACATCACCGAGGCGCCGACCACCATCGACGCCGTGCAGTCCTCCTACGAGCGGTCGGTCGGCTCGGTGTCACTGGACCTGACCAGGCTGCCCGCGATCGGCGACGTGAACACGCGGGTCGACGTGGACGCCGGCGACGCGACGGTGATCCTGCCGAAGAACGCCGACGTCGACCTGAAGTGCGAGACCGACGTCGGCGAGGTCACCTGCCTGGACCGCACGATCAACGGCCTGGGCGGCCAGCTCAAGGTGAACAACGACGGAGACGACGGCCCTGGCGGGTTGAAGATCGACCTGACGGTGAAGACCGATGTGGGCAGCGTGGAGGTGCGCCGTGGCTGACGAGACGGATGACCTGGCCGGCAAGCAGGTCGGCAAGCGCGGCATCGACCCGCTGGCACTGCTGGCCGGGATCGCCACCCTGCTGGTCTCCGCCTACGTGCTGACCGACGGCGACATCTGGGTGCCGTCCGTGGACGGGCGGTGGGTGCTCGCCGGCGGCGCGGTGCTGGTCGGCCTGCTGCTGCTCGCCGCGTCGATGCGCGGCGACAAGCGGAAGAAGAAGTCCCGCTAGTCGACGTGGGCTCGGAAATACGGCGGTCGGTGTCGCGTGCGATGCTGACCGCCGTGTCCCGTTCCCTGCTTACCGCCGTGTTCGCGGCGACCGTCCTGCTGACAACCGCGTGCGCCACCACCGTCATCGGAACCGGGCGCGGCCCCGGCGAGGGCGACGACAAGGGCACGGCCCAGATTCCGGCCTACACACCGCCACCGAACGGAGGCGGGTTCACCGGCCAGCCGATGGATCAGCCGCTGCCGATCCCTGCCGCGGGCGCCGACCTCTGTGCCTGGACGCCCACGGCACTGCCCGAGATGGCGGCGGCTCTCGGCGCGACCGGCGTGCAGAACTCGTCCAGCGGCTGCCAGTACGTGCTGCCGAACAACAAGATCGTCCAGATCCACGCGACCAGCCCGTACAACGAATTGTCCCAGCGGACCTTTCTGCTGGAGTCGTTCGAGACCGGCGGGCTGCGCGGCCGGGTCTACGCGTTCGTGGGGCCGCCGAACACGATCTGCTCGGTGAACCTCGACGTGCGGGCGCTGGCCGGCTTCGCGGTCGACACCTACGACCGTGACCGGCAGGGCGGCAACCAGCGCGAGCACTGTGAGACCGCGAAGAAGGCGGTCACGGTCCTGGCGAAGAAGTTCGTGCCGGCGCTCGGCGGCACGCCGTTCCCCGGTGCGCGGCAGCAGCCGCCGGCTCTGCAAGGCGTGACGCCGTGCAAGGCGGTCACCCACAGCGCCGCCTACTACGCCGGCGTCTCCGACAAGGAGGGTGCCGAGCAGGCCACCGGCTTCGGCGGCACCTGCACCTACGAGGACGACAACGGGACGGTCACCGGCGTGGTCGTCTCGGGCGATCCGTCCACCGTGCCCCGCCAGGTTCCGGGCGGACAGGTCCGAGAGGGCAGGTTCGGCTCGATGCCGGCGCGGTTCGAGCAGGCCGCGGACACGTGCTTTGTCCTGGCGACCGTCGGCGCCGGCCAGGCCCTCGGCGTGAGCTACAAGGACGCCGAGGGTGCGGCCGGCAACACCTGCCTGCGCGCACAGGTCGTGCTCGCCGTCTCGGTCATCAAACTGATGCAGGGCAGCTGATTCGTCCCATTTGTCCCGCGCCGCGCACACGATCGTGCGATGCTCCCGCGCATGGCTCGCACTGCCCTCGCCGCGATCAGTGTGCTCATCGTCCTGCTGACCACCGCGTGCACGCAGGCCGTCATCGGCACCGGCACCGACGACGGGACGAGTAGCGGCCCGATACCGACCTACCGGCCGTCCAAGGACGGCAGCGGCTTCACCGGTCAGCCGCGCGACCAGCCGCTGGCACTGCCCGCGGGCGGCCCCCGCATCTGCGAGTGGCTGCAGCCGACGATGCCGGACATGGCCGTCGTCGGCGCGATCGGGTTCGGCGTCACCGCGTACGGGTGCAACCTGGCGGCCAACAAGGTCGCCCAGATCCGCGTCGACGGCCCGTACAACATGATCACGCAGCGGACCTACCTGCTCGAGCACTACGAGTTCGCCGGGCTGCACGGGCGGATCTACTCGTTCGCGCCGCCGCCCAACCAGATGTGCACGGTCCAACTGGACGTCCGCGCGTTCACCAGCATCGCGGTGGACGTGTACGAGCCCGACAACAACCGCGGCGACCGGCGTCAGCACTGCGAGACGGCCGGCAAGGTGATCCAGGTACTGGCGCGCAAGTTCGTCCCGGCGGCGGGCGGCACGCCGTGGCGGGAAACGGTCCAGGCGCCGGCGGCACTGACCGAGACGGCGCCGTGCAAGGTGGTTCGCTCCACCGACGCGGCCTTCGCGACCGTCTACGCGAAGACCGGCGGCGAGCAGCGCACCGACTCCGGCGGGACGTGCACCTACCACGACAGCCGGGGCACGGTCATCGGTCTGGTCAGCACGAAGACCGGCGGGCTTGCCGATGTGCCGCGACAGGTTCCGAGCGGGGAGGTGCGCGAGGGCAGGTTCGGCTCGCTGCCCGCGCGCTACGAGCAGTCGGCGACCCGGTGCTTCGTCACCGCCGCGTTGCCCAGCGGCCAGGCCATGGGCGCGGGCTTCACCGCCGACGGCGAGGCGCCGGCGCGCAACTCCTGTCAACTGGCCCAGACCGTGCTCGCGGTCTCCCTCGTGCGGCCGATCCAGCCGCTGCGCTGACGATCACTCCCACTCGATGGTGCCCGGCGGCTTGCTGGTCACGTCCAGCACGACCCGGTTCACGTCGTCCACCTCGTTGGTGATCCGGGTGGAGATCCGCTCCAGCACGTCGTAGGGCAGCCGGGTCCAGTCCGCGGTCATGGCGTCCTCGCTGGACACCGGGCGCAGCACGACCGGGTGCCCGTAGGTGCGCCCATCCCCTTGCACGCCAACGGATCGCACGTCGGCGAGCAGCACGACCGGGCACTGCCAGATGTCGCGGTCCAGGCCGGCGGCGGTCAACTCCTCACGGGCGATCGCGTCGGCGGCGCGCAGCAGGTCCAGCCGCTCGGCGGTGACCTCGCCGATGATCCGGATGCCCAGCCCCGGCCCGGGGAACGGCTGCCGGTGCACGATCGTCTCGGGCAGCCCGAGTTCGACGCCGACCCGGCGCACCTCGTCCTTGAACAGCGACCGCAGCGGCTCGACCAGCTCGAAGGCCAGGTCGTCGGGCAGTCCGCCGACGTTGTGGTGACTCTTGATGTTGGCCGCACCCGTGCCGCCGCCGGACTCGACCACGTCCGGGTAGAGCGTGCCCTGCACGAGGAAGCGGTAGTCGCCCTCGGCCTTGAGATCGCGCTCGGCCTGCTCGAACACCCGGATGAACTCGCGTCCGATGATCTTGCGCTTCTGCTCCGGGTCGGACACGCCGGCCAGTGCCGCGAGGAACCGCTCGCGCGCGTCCACGGTCACCAGGTTGACCCCGGTGGCCGCGACGAAGTCCCGCTCGACCTGGGTGCGCTCACCGGAGCGCAGCAGCCCGTGGTCGACGAACACACAGGTCAGCCGGTCGCCGATGGCGCGCTGCACGAGTGCCGCCGCCACCGCCGAGTCCACCCCGCCGGACAGGCCGCAGATCGCCCGCCCGTCACCGACCTGCTCGCGGATCGCGGCCACCTGATCGTCCACAATGGACGCAACCGTCCACTGTGGACGGACACCGGCGATGTCGTGCAGGAACCGGCGCAGCACCTCCTGGCCGTGCGGCGAATGCGCCACCTCCGGGTGGTACTGCACACCGGCCAGTCGCCGCTCGACGTTCTCGAACGCGGCGACCGTGGCACGCGGGCTGGCCGCGGTGACCGTGAAGCCCTCGGGCGCCTTGTTCACCTCGTCGCCGTGGCTCATCCACACCGGGTGCCGGCCGGGCAGATCGGCGTGCAGCACGCCCGGCTCGGCGACCTCCAGATCGGTGCGCCCGTACTCGCGGTTACCGGTGTGCTCGACGGTGCCGCCGAGCGCGCGCGCCATCGCCTGGAAGCCGTAGCAGATGCCGAACACCGGCACCCCGGCGTCGAACAGCGCCGGGTCGACGCTCGGCGCGTCCTGCTCGTAGACGCTGGACGGCCCGCCGGACAGCACGATCGCCGCCGGGTCCTTGGCCAACAGTTCCGCCACGCTCGCGGTGTGCGGCACGACCTCGGAGTACACCTGCGCCTCGCGCACCCGCCGCGCGATCAGCTGCGCGTACTGGGCGCCGAAGTCAACCACCAGAACGGGTTTGCTCACCGGCTCGACCTCTTCCTCACGGGGTGCCGAACTGGCCCTGAGTGTCCATAGTGGACGGAACCATCTCGGCACACGGCTTTCACAGTGTGCCGACCGGTCCCTCCCTGGGCTTCTGTCCCGGAGATGCCTGCCGACGCGCGGGCGTCGGTTTTCCGTGGCGCTCGAACCAGACCCGCGCCCGGACTTGCTTTGGCGCGGCGGAACCCTAGCCACCAACATCGGTCAGCCGCGCCAATGCTAACCCACCGCGCGACGCATACCGTGGAGGCATGGAGCCGATCACGCCACAACCCCGTCCGTGCTGGATCGCCGGTCGCGCCGAGCACGGTGTCGCCGAGCTGACCGTGCGGCACCCGTTCGACGGCAGCGAGGTCGCCACCGTCGCGGTGCCGGGCGCCGAACAGGTCGAGCGGGCCGTCGCGGCGGCGGCCGGAGTGGCCAAGGAGTTCCGCGGAACACCGGCGCACCAGCGCGCCGCCGCGCTGGACCACGTGTCCCGCGTGCTGGCCGCGCGGGCCGAGGAGGTCGCTGAGCAGATCACCGCGGAGAACGGCAAGCCGCTCAAGTGGGCCAAGGTCGAGGTCACCCGCGCGGTGTCCACGTTCCGGTTCGCCGCCGAGGAGGCGCGCCGGTTCACCGGAGACCTCCAGCGGCTGGACACCGACCCGGCCGCGGAGGGCCGGCTCGCGCTCGTGCGCCGAGTGCCGCGCGGGCCGGTGCTCGGTATCTCGCCGTTCAACTTCCCGCTGAACCTGGTCGCGCACAAGGTCGCCCCCGCGATCGCGGTGGGCGCGCCGATCGTGGTCAAGCCGGCTCCGCGCACCCCGCTGTCGGCGCTCCTGCTCGGTGAGTTGCTCAATGAGACCGATCTGCCCGAGGGCGCTTTCTCCGTGCTCCCGGTGGACAACGAGGCCACCATCGGACTGGTTCGCGACGAGCGGCTGCCGGTCGTGTCGTTCACCGGTTCCGGGCCGGTCGGCTGGTCGCTGATGGACGCCGCGCCACGCAAGCAGGTGGTGCTCGAACTGGGCGGCAACGCGGCGGCCGTGGTCTGCGACGACTGGCCGGACCTCGACTTCGCGGCGAGCCGGATCGCCACGTTCGGCAACTACCAGGCCGGCCAGTCGTGCATCGCCGTGCAGCGGGTGATCGTGGACGCCGCGGTCGCCGGGGAGTTCGTGCCCAAGCTGGTCGAGGCGGTGCGGCGGCTGCGCACCGGCAACCCGCACGATCCCGACGTCGAGGTCGGACCACTGGTGGACGAGGGTGCCGCCGAGCGGGTCGAGCAGTGGGTGGCCGAGGCGGTGGACGGCGGCGCGACCGTGCTCACCGGCGGCAAGCGGGACGGCGCGACCGTCGAGCCGGCCGTGCTGTCCGACGTGCCGCGCGGCGCGAAGGCGTGGGCCGAGGAGATCTTCGGGCCGGTGCTCGCGGTGACCGTGGTGGACGGATTCGACGACGCACTGTCCACAGTGGACGATTCGGCGTACGGGTTGCAGGCGGGCCTGTTCACCACGGACGTGCGCAAGGCGTTCCGCGCCCGCGCCGAACTCGACGTCGGCGGCCTGATCGTCGGCGACGTGCCGGCCTACCGCGCCGACCAGATGCCCTACGGCGGCGTGAAAGGCTCGGGCGTCGGCCGCGAGGGCGTGCGCTCCGCCATGGCCGACCTCACCGAGGAACGCGTCATGGTCCTCACCGGCGTGGATCTCTAGGCGCGCGGTGCCGAGGCGGGTTTGCCGTCGTTGCGGACATCTCGAACCGGGGTCTGTGGGTCTTGAAGACCGACAAACGTGGCGACGGCGATCAGGCGCGCGCGAAGCCTTGGGCGAAGGTGAACAGGCCGGACGGGTCGTACTTGCGGGCAAGATCGCGGATCACGCCCAGGTTGTCGCCGTAGTACGCGGCGGCCCAGTCCGGCAGGGACGGGTCGATGTAGTTCACGTACGCCGCCTGGCCCACGAGTTGGCCGAGCCCGTCACGCACCTCGGAGACGGCCTGGGTCGCGCGCTGCGCACCGGCGCCGCCCGTGCCCTGGTAGATCTGCGCCGAGGCGAACGCCGACCGGTGCGGGAACGCCGTGGCCCGCGAGTCGACCCGGGACACCGCGCCGCCCAGCGAATCGACCAGCAGGTCCATGCCGGTGCGCCCGTTCATCAGCTCGACGAGCCGGCCGGCGTCGGCCGGCCGGGTGAGGATCCGGGACGACGCGACGAACGCGTCCCGCCCGAGCGCGCCACCCTCGGACTGCGGCCGGCACTGCGCCGCCGGCCGGGTGGAGCACCCGCCGTAGTAGCGCATCGCGTCCAGGAATCCCTTGTCCTGCACCAGTTTCGACGACGGTGACCGTCCGATCCGGCCGATCAGCCGCGCCAGATGATCGTTCAGCGCGGCGGACGGGCCGACGAACGAGCCGCTGATCCGCGCGGACGGCGGGTTGCCGCCGGAGATCACCAGGCTCGACCACAGCTCGTCCGGCGCACCCCCCATCCACTCCTGCCACGCGCCGGCCACCTCCACCGCGGAGCCGGCCGGGAACCGCAATCCGAACACCGCGATGCCGGGCGCCGGCTCGGTGGCGAAGGTGAACGACGTGACGATGCCGAGGTTGCCGCCGCCCCCGCCGCGCAGCGCCCAGAACAGGTCGCGCTCGGATTCCGCGGACGCCGTGCGCAGCCGCCCGTCGGCCGTCACCACCTGCGCCGACACGAGCTTGTCGCAGGTCAGCCCATACTTGCGGGACAGCACGCCGATGCCGCCGCCGAGCGTCAGCCCGGCGATGCCGACCGTCGGGCAGGAGCCGGCCGGCAGGCAGCGCCCCGCCTCGGCCAGCGCCGTGTACACACCCATCAGCCGCGCGCCGGCACCGATCGTCGCGGTGCCGTCCGCGTTCACCTTCACGTCCGACATCCCGCCGAGGTCCACGACGAGCCCCCGGTCGGGCACCGAGTACCCGGCATAGCTGTGCCCGCCGCCGCGTGCCGCGATCGGGATCCTCGCGTTCCGCGCGGTCTCCACGCACGCCCGCACGTGCTCGGCACTGGAGCATCGGGCGACGGCGGCGGGCGCTCGCGAGTCGAACACCGGGTTGAACGACTGCTTGGCCACCGCGTACGAGCGATCGTCCGGCAGCACGAGCGCGCCACCGAGCCGGTCGCGCAGCGCCTGCCAGTCCGGCGGTCCGCCGCTGGGCGGGGTGGACGCCGTGGTGCCCGGCGGCACGGTCGTCGTGGGGCGCGGCGGCAGGGTCGGGAACGGGGTTCCCTGGCCCGGCGGGGTCTTGTCGCTGCACGCGCCGAGCGCCAGCGCGGCGGTGGACAGGCCGGCCGCCCGGAGCAGGTCACGCCTCGTGGTGCTCACCGGTCACACCACCCCGTCGCGCGGCGCAGCGCCGTGTCCAGCTCGTCGCGAAGATCGTCGCCAGCCAGCACGGCCGTAAGGTACCCGTCCGGCCGCACCAGCGCAGCCGTTTCCGGTTGCAGATCGAGCACGGTCCGCAACGGTCCGTCCCAGTCGGCGTGCTCCAGCGGCACCGGCTGCGCCAGCAGCTCGGACGGCGCGGAGTCCAGTGGACACTGGTGAGTCAGCAGCACGAACTTCGGGCCGACGTACTCGCGCAGCCGCATTCCCCAGTCCAGCCGCACGTCCGGGCACAGCACGCCGGGCACCGCCGGCCGCGGCACGCCCGGCTCCCTCGGGAACGCCGAGTAGTCCACAGTGGACGGTCGGGTGGTGAGCGGCGAGTCGACGTACCAGAACGGCTCGGACAGCTTCCCCGAGTCGATCAGCGGGCGCGCGGACTCGTCGTGCACGCTCCGCTCGAGCACCTCCAGCCGGCGCCCGCGGTCCTCCTCGGTACTCGGCACCAGGAAGCGCATCGTGGTGCCGGTGATCCGCAGGTTCTCCGCCGCGGCGGCCCGGCGCTCGATGTCGTAGGACTCCAGCAGCCCTGGCCCGGCGAGGCCGTCCCGGTCCAGCGCGATCTTCCACGCCGCGTTCTCCGCGTCGGCGATCCCCGAGTTCAGCCCGCGCGCGCCGAACGGGCTCATCAGGTGCGCGGCGTCGCCGGCGAGCAGCACCCGCCCCACCCGCATGGTCGGCACGCAGCGCTGGTGGAACGTGTACGAGGACATCCACACGATCTCGTACTCGGCGTCGCCGGCCACCTTGCGGATGCGCGCGTCCAACACCCCGCTCGCGTGCTCGGCGTCCAGGTCGAACTCCTCGGGCACCTGCCAGTCGATGCGCACCACGCCGTCCGGCTGCGGGTGCACCAGCACCTGGCGGCCGGGGTTCCACGGCGGGTCGAAGTAGAACCGGCGCTCCGGGCGCTCCAGCCCGAGGTCCACCCGAACGTCGGCGATGAGGAACTTGTCCGGGAAGGAGTGGCCCTCGAACGACAGCCCGAGCGCGCGCCGCACAGTGGATCGCGAACCGTCGGCGACCACGCAATGCGTGCCACGCAAGGGTTTTCGGCCGTCGACGATCGCGGTGACACCGTCGTCGTCCTGCTCGACGCCGGTCACCCGGTGGTCGTAGCGCAGGTCGACCAGCGGCTCACCGGCGATGCGCTGTTCGAGCAGCATCTCCACGACCGACTGCGGCGTGTTCACGAACGGCGGCCACGCGCTGCCCGGCACCTCGGGGAACGTGAGGTCGAGGACCTCGTGCTCGCGGTAGAACGTGCGGCCGCGGTACCAGGTCACCCCGGCGTCGGCCACCGCGTCGCCCACACCCGCGCGCTGCAGGATGTCCAACACATCGCGTTGCACGCAGATCGACTTGCTGCCAATCGGCGTCCGGTTCGGCTCCGCCTCCAGCACCACGGTCGGCACGGAGGCCCTGGCCAGCAGCAGCGCCGCGGTCATACCGACGGGTCCGCCGCCCACGATGATCACCGGATCACGGTTGCTCAACGTTGACACGCGCGCACGCTACCGTGATCGACTCACCTTTCAGTAGAGCCGCGAAGCTGGTCCCACACCTCGCGATCGCGCTCCGCCGTCCAGACCTTCGGCCAGGCGACACCGTCCAGCTCGTCCCAGTAGCGCTGCACGTCGAACGGCAGACAGTGCTCGAAGATCGGCCAGCCCGCGTACTCGGGCGCGAGTGCCTGGTGCGCGGCGGCGAACGCGTCGGCGATGGTGCCGCCGTCGCCGTGCACCCAGCGCACCGTGCGGCGCAGCTCGTTCAGGAAGTGCCGGCTCTGCTCGATCGCCGCGTCCACCGCGTCCCGCCCGCGCACCACCGCGCCGCGCCCGCCGATCAGCGTCTCCGCGCGGAATTCCGCCACGGTGTCCAGTGTGGTGCTCGCCCACTCGTCGTGGAACGCGTCGCCGGTGTACAGGGCGGCCCGCGCCTCGACCAGGTCACCGGCGAACAGGATCTTGTGCTTCGGCAGCCACGCCACGATGTCGCCCGCGGTGTGCCCGCGTCCACAGTGGACCAACTCGAGTTCGCCCCGGTCGCCGCCGAGCGGAATGGTCAGGCGATCGGTGAAGGTGACCGTGGGGTGGGTCAGCCCGGGGATGCTGTCCGGCTCCTCGAACAGCCTCGGCATCCGGCCGTACTCGGAGTCCCAGTCGGCCTTGCCGCGCTCGTCGATCAGCCGCCGGGTCTGCTCGTGGGTGACGATCTCGCGCGCGTCGAACGCGCTCGCGCCGAGCACCCGAACGGCGTGGTAGTGGCTGAGCACCAGGTGCCTGATCGGCTTGTCGGTGTGCTCGCGCAGCCGGTCCAGCCAGCGGCGCGCGGCAACCGGGGTGGCGCGGGCCTCGAAGCAGACGAGGAAGTCCTCACCCTCGATCGCGCCGACGTTCGGGTCACCCTCGGCGGTCAGGGCGTAGACGCCGTCGGCGAGGGTTTCCAGGGTCTCGGTCTTCGGCGCGGTGTCGGCGGTGGAGGCGAACGGCACGGTGCTCATGCGCCCGAGTCTGCACGACTTCGTGGGCTGCGACACAGTGATGTACCACTGCGGGTACCCTCGACGGCGCAGAGTTCGTCATTCGGGGAGAAGGCATGTCACTGGTGTCCCGTGCCAGCGCGGTGCTCCCGGTCGCCGGGACGGTGATCGCGGCTGGCGCGCTCGCGGGCGTGGCCGTGTTCACGGTCAACGAGGTCGGGTGCTCCGACTCGGGCACCTACGTGCAACACGACGGACACGTCGAGCTGGTCGGCGGCTGCGTCGACCCCGCCGACCTGCCGGCCGCCCCGCCCAACGCGCAGCACCCGGCCAGGCCCGCCGGCCTTCCGGACGGCGGGCCTGAGCGCTACCACGCGCCGTAAGTTCGTAGGTCTTCAAGACCCACAAACCCCGGTCCGAGGGGTCCGCAACGACGGCAAACCGGCGAGAGTCGTTGCCCGAGTGATCAACCCAGCGCGTTCAGCAGATCAGCCACCAGGTCGGTGCCGTCCTCGATGCCGACCGACAGCCGCACCAGGTCGTCGGGCACCTGCAGCATCGAGCCGGCCGTGCTGGCGTGCGTCATCTTCCCCGGGTGCTCGATCAGCGACTCCACGCCGCCGAGCGACTCGCCCAGGATGAACAGCTTCGTGCCGGCCGCGACCCGAAGCGCCTCGTCGACGCCACCCTTGCAGGTGAACGACACCATGCCGCCGAAGCGCCGCATCTGCTTGGCGGCCACCTCGTGACCGGGGTGCTCGGCGAGCCCCGGGTAGTACACGTGGGTCACCTTCTCGTGCCCGCGCAGCGCCTCCACGACCCGCTCGGCGTTGTCGCAGTGCCGCTCCATGCGCACGGCCAGCGTCTTCACGCCGCGCAGGGTGAGGTAGGCGTCGAACGGGCCGGGCACCGCGCCGGCGCCATTGCGCAGGAAGTCGAATCGCTCGTTGAGTTCGCTGTCCGAGGTGAGCAGCGCGCCGCCGACCACGTCGGAGTGCCCGCCGAGGTACTTGGTGGTCGAGTGCAGCACGATGTCCGCGCCGAGGTCGGCCGGCGACTGCAGGTACGGCGTGGCGAACGTGTTGTCCACGACGAACTTCGCGCCGTGTTCGCGGGCGAGCGCGGCCAGCGCCGGGATGTCGGCGATGCCGAGCAGCGGGTTGGTCGGCGTCTCGCACCAGATCACCTTGGTGGTGGGCCGGATCGCCGCGCGCACGCTGTCCACATTGGACAGGTCGACCGGGGTGTGCTCGACACCCCACTGGGCGAGCACCTTGTCGATGAGGCGGAACGTGCCGCCGTAGGCGTCGTTCGGGATCACCACGTGGTCGCCCGGGCGGCACAGCGTGCGCAGCGCGACGTCGGTGGCCGCCATGCCGGAAGCGAAGGCGAGCGCGTGCCGGGTGCCCTCGAGCGAGGCGAGGCACTCCTCCAGGGCGGTGCGAGTCGGGTTCGCCGTGCGGGAGTACTCGTAGCCGCCCTCACGCAGCCCGCCGACGCCGTCCTGGGCGTAGGTGGAGGTCGCGTAGATCGGCACGATCACCGCGCCGGTGCGCGGGTCCGGCTTCTGTCCACTGTGGATCGCTCGGGTCTCGAACCCCAGCCGCTCGTCGCTCATGACGAGAGCCTACGACCGCACACGAAACGGCGGGGCGCGACCACCTCTCGGTCACGCCCCGCCGTCGCGGTTGTCTAGCGGCTCACCACTGCTGCGGCGGCTGCTGCTGCCCGTAGCCGGGCTGCTGGGGGTAGCCGCCGGCGTACGGGTCGGACTTGCCGGCCTTGAGCCAGTTCAGCGTCGGCGGCAGCACGGCGGCGACCAGCGCCGGCAGCGCGGCGAACATCGCCAGCATCCTGCCGATCCAGTGCAACGAGTAGTCACCGGTGATGCGCTTCTGCATGTCGCTGTCGAACAGCACCTCGAAGTAGGTGCCGAACTCGCCGTCGGCGAACAGGACCGGGCTGAGCAGGATCATCGCGAGGCTCACGAAGGCACCGGCCGCGAGCACGAACGCGGCCGCGACCGTGCGCACCGCGATCAGGATCAGGCCGACGAGCAGCAACACCGCCGCCAGGCCGTACAGGATCAGCTCGAACGTCCACTCGCTCGGCGGGTCACCGCGGAGCCGGTCGTCGCCCATCAAGCCGATCATGTCGATGATCACAAACGCGTTGAACGTCAGCAGCGCGAGCCCGAGGACGCCGGCGATGATCACACCGGCGGGGCTCGACTGTCGCTGACCGTAACCACCGTAGGGATCCTGCGGATAGCCCTGCGGGTAGCCCTGCTGCGGGTAAGACATCTGGCCCTACTCCCCCTCGAAGTCGACTAAAGGGATGCGCGTTCGGCGCACTCTAAACCCTTCCGACTCGCTTACCTACCCGCGCGTTCCAACTGGTCTGGACCGTTATCTGGCGGAGACACACGTGGGCCTCGGCCAAGGCCTACACGTGTCCCGCTGCATCAGCCGCGAACTGCTAGTCCTTGGCTAGGGTGCAGGCGTTTCCCGCATTATAGGTATCGACTCCATCACTCAGAAGCCCTGGAAAGCAGACCCAATAGTCATTTTCCCCGGCACTGCAGGCATTCGCCCTCGGCGTATTGGGTGGAAATCCGACCGCATTCAAGTAGTGCAAGCAGTCAGCTCCGTTCATTGGCCCGATCTGCTGACTGCGGTCGCCGGACGGCTACCGACGGCACTAACACCCAGGTTGGGAGCGATATCCGCCGTAGCGTTCGACGCACCAGTCATCAAGGTCGCAACACCGAGCGCGAGCCCACTTACCCCAATAAGAAAAGACCTTGCAAACTTCAAAATAACCCCACCAACGACAACAAATGAGCTACTCAAGGTAGCGGTACGCAATTATCGGCCAGCACAAGGTCCATGTACTGCCAGACGAGTGATCTTGCAACGCCATCTGCCCGACAACGCTCCACTGGTACGAACGTGGGGCCCCGGCCAGTCGGCCGGGGCCCCACGTTTGCTCAGGAAATCGCGATCACCACTGCTGGGGTGGCTGCTGGCCGTACCCCTGCTGCGGCGGTTGCTGGCCGTACCCCTGCTGCGGGGGCTGCTGGCCGTAGCCCTGCTGCGGCTGACCGAAGCCACCCGGCTGACCGCCGCCGAAGCCGCCGCCACCACCGAAACCGCCACCAGGCCCGCCACCGAGCGCCGACCCGCCGAGCCCGAGGAAGGCCTTGGTCTGCGGGAAGAACGCCAGCGCACCGATAGCGCTGATGAAGATCCCCGCGATCAAACCGAAGACGAAGACGCCGATGTTGCTCTCCGAGGCGTCGCCGATCATGCCGAGAATCGAGAAGATCAGCATCGCACCGCCAGCCGACGCGATC
Organism: Herbihabitans rhizosphaerae; assembly: GCF_004216555.1. Taxonomy (GTDB): domain Bacteria; phylum Actinomycetota; class Actinomycetes; order Mycobacteriales; family Pseudonocardiaceae; genus Herbihabitans; species Herbihabitans rhizosphaerae. Next base: position 189,336 of record NZ_SGWQ01000006.1, read on the forward strand.
ACGATGCCGGCCAACTTGTGCTTCAGGTACACCAACACGCCGCCGCCGATCGCGGCGAGGCTGGCGACCAAGACGACGATCACACCCATCCACAGGAGCGCGGGGGTCGGGATGCTGATCCCCTGCTTCTTGACTGACTCGATCTGCGCGTCAGAGGCGTCGCCGACCCACTTCGAGATGTCGCTGATGTCGCCAAAGTCCGTAAGCGCGATGATCGCCGTCACCAGTCCCATGACGGCCGCCAGACCGGCGAGCCCCCAGGAGATGTACTGCGTGTTCATGCCCTGGCCGCCGAAGCCCGGGCCGGCGCCGAAGCCCTGCTGGGCACCGAAGCCCTGCGGCTGCTGGCCGTAGCCCTGCTGCGGCTGCTGCCCGTAGCCCTGCTGGGGCTGCTGCTGCTGACCAAAACCCTGGGGCTGCTGGCCAAAGCCCTGCTGCGGCTGCTGCTGGCCGAAACCTTGCTGCGGCTGCTGAGGCTGCTGACCGAACCCCTGCTGGGGCTGGCCCTGCTGGGGCTGGCCCTGCTGGGGGAAACCACCGGGCGGGCTGTCCGACGCGCTCGGCGGCGGGGCGTAGGGCGGCGGGGCCTCGGGCACGGACCCCGGCGGCACCATCTGCGTGGCGTCGCCCTGGTCACCACCCTGCTGACCGCCTACCGGCTGCGCTCCCTGCGGCTGCTGACCGGGCTGCACGACCTGCGTGCGCTCCGGCTCGCCCTGACCGGGCTGCTGACCGGGACGCACGACCTCGGTGCGCTCAGGGCCGCCACCTTGCTGGCCGGGACCACCAACGACCTGGGTCGGACCCGGCTCGTTGATCGCGGGATTCGGGCCGCTCGGGGGACCCTGTTGGCCACCCTGCGGCTGGTTCGGGGGCTGCTGGCCGCCCTGCCACTGTGGGTTCTGCGGCGGCTGCGGACCACTCATCGGGTTCCAACTCCTTGACTCTGACAGGTGCTCCCAGTCAGGGGCAACGGTAGTGGACCATGACCGGCCACTCGCCGCCATCCCCGACACATGCTCTTATCGTCCCGCGAGGTACCCAAGCAGGTCCTGGCGGGTCACCACTCCGGCCGGCTTGCCGTCCAGAAGGACCAGCGCGCCGTCCGCGTCGGACAGTGCCTTCATCGCGGCGGCCACCTGCTCGCCGGCCCCGATCGTGGGCAGCGGCGGCGACATGTGCCGGTCGAGCCGGTCGGCCAGCGCCGCCTTTCCGGTGAACAGCGCGTCGAGCAGTTCACGCTCGTTGACCGCGCCGACCACCTCCGCGGCCATCAGCGGCGGCTCGGCGCTGACCACCGGCATCTGGCTCACGCCGTACTCGCGCAGGATCGCCACCGCGTCCGCGACGGTCTCCGTCGGGTGCGTGTGCACCAGGTCGGGCAGCGTGCCGTCCTTGCGCCGCAACACATCCCCGACCGTCGCGCTCGCGTCCTCCGGCGGCAGGAACCCGTAGGAGGCCATCCACGGGTCGTTGAACACCTTCGACAGGTAGCCGCGCCCACCGTCGGGCAGCAGCACCACGATCACCGCGTCCTTGTCGGCCCGCTTGGCCACCTCGAGCGCGGCCGCGACCGCCATCCCGCACGAGCCGCCGACCAGCAGCCCCTCCTCGCGCGCGAGCCTGCGCGTGGTGATGAACGAGTCGGCGTCGGTGATCGCGACGATCTCGTCGCAGATGTCGCGGTCGTAGGCGTCCGGCCAGAAGTCCTCGCCGACACCTTCCACGAGGTACGGCCGCCCGGTGCCACCGGAGTACACCGAGCCCTCGGGGTCACCGCCGACCACCCGCACGCGGCCGTCGGACACCTGTTTGAGGTACTTGCCGGTGCCGCTGATCGTGCCGCCGGTGCCGATGCCCGCCACGAAGTGCGTGATCTTGCCCTCGGTCTGCCGCCAAAGCTCGGGGCCGGTCGAGTGGAAGTGGCTCTCCGGGTTGTTGACGTTGGAGTACTGGTTCGGCTTCCACGCCCCGTCGATGTCCGCGACGAGCCGGTCGGACACGTTGTAGTACGAGTCCGGGTGCTCGGGCGCCACCGCGGTCGGGCACACGACGACCTCGGCGCCGTAGGCCTTGAGCACGTTACGCTTGTCCTCGCTGACCTTGTCCGGGCAGACGAACACGCACTTGTAGCCCTTGCGCTGGGCGACCATGGCGAGCCCGACGCCGGTGTTGCCCGAGGTTGGCTCGATGATCGTGCCACCCGGCCTGAGTTCGCCGGACGCCTCGGCCGCCTCGATCATGCGCAGCGCGATGCGGTCCTTCACGCTGCCGCCGGGGTTGAAGTACTCCACCTTCGCCAACACCAGCGGGCCGTCGGCCGGCGCCAGGGCGTTCAGCTTGACCAGCGGCGTGTTCCCGACCAGGTCAACGATGTGCTCGACGTATTCCACGTGCTCAGCCTATCGGCGTGCGGGGACGACCGAGATGACCCACGCGGCCAACGCGGAGAGGTTTCGCGTCTGGGTCAGGACCTGGCCCGGACCCTGGAAGTCGAACACCAGGCCCTCACCGCTCTTGAGCGACTGGATCACGCCGCTGGCCATCTTGCGGGTCTGGTACTGCACGGTGTCGGCGAACGCGACGACGTGCCCGGTGTCGATCGTGACCAGTTCGCCCGGCTGCAGGTTCACCGGCTCCAGCGCGCCGTAGCAGGACACGACGAGCTGGCCCTGGCCGACACAGTGGGTGAGGAAGCCGCCCTCGCCGCCGAACAGGTTCTTGAAGCCGCCCCACTTGGTCTCGGTCTGCACGCCGTAGCTGGACGCGAGCCAGTTGCCCCTGGTGACGACCCACCCGGTGCGCCCGTCCATCTCGATGGTCGAGATGTCGCCGGGCAGGCTCGGCGCGACGTCCACCCAGCCGCCGTTGGGCGGCGCCGTGTACGTCGACAGGAACAGCGACTCGCCGGCCAGGATGGCGCGGCCGAGCCCCTTCATCACGCCGCCCTGGGTCTGCGACTGCATCTGCATGCCGTAGCTGTGCGCCAGCATCGCGCCGGACTCGACCGTGGTCGGCTCACCCGGCTGCAAACTCAGCCGAGCCACCGCGAACGACGGTCGTTGACGAATGTTCACCTGCACCTTGCCGCTCCTTGCCCGTGAAATCCCGTGCTGGTTGCCGACGTCACCCGAATGGCCCTGGACCTGTGAAAACTACAGCCCGCACCATAGTGAGTACGGACAGCAATCGGGGTGCGCCATGGAACTCAGCGTCCACCTGTTCAGCGAGCATGCCAGCACGCGAGATGACCTGCTCGACCCGCCTGACGATGCCACCATCCGGCCGGCGAACAAGCTCGCCGACCTGGATTTCGACTGCGAGCTGGCGTACGTCCACCGCCGCTCGAGCGACCTGCCGGAATGGTCGCGATACGTGCGCCCATATTTCGACGTCATGTGGGGCACCAGGGGCACGACCGTTTCCGCCGCCCTGCTACCCCGGCTGGGCGACCGGTTCTTCGCCGTCACGTTCGGGCACGGGCGGCACATTCTCAACAATTCTCTTCTGGTACCTGATTTCGGGTTGCGCGTGACCGCGAACTCGATCGCGCCAGACGCGGTCACCGCGATGGGAACCAGCACGGTCGGCACAGTTTCCCGACGCACCAACCAGATCGTGAACATGCCGTCGACGCTGGACGCATTCCGTCTGGACATCGGCGATGAATGGGTGCGCAGTCTCGCCGGTTCGACCGACGAGGAACTGGCGCACGCGATGTCCGGATCGCAGTCGCTCCGGGTGCGCGTCCGCGACGAACACGCCGAACTCAAAAGGCTCGGCGAACTGCTCGACTATCTGCTCCGGCAGTACGAGAGCACGCGTTATCAGAACACCTTCCGGTTCATCGACGCGCTGCGCCCACTCCCGCTGCACGACGACCGGATCGAGCGGTTGGACACCATTCTGCTGAACCGTTTCCTGGACCCGGCGAAACATCCCACGATCGCGGTCGCGGTGCCGGAGGACCGGCCGCCGGAGCCGACGTTCTTCAGGCTCACCAAGGGAATCGGGCACAAGGCGCGGGAGCGCGAGGAGATCGACCTTGCCTGGCTGCACGCGCAGAAGCACCGCGTGCACCGGCCGTTGGAGCAGATCAGGATCGGCTTGGTGGACGCGGAGGGCGACCGGGTTTCCGCGCCGCGCCCGTTGCGCGAATACCTGACGACGGAGACCGAACTGGACGGCGAGATGTTCGCGCTCGCCGGCGGCCGGTGGTTCCGTGTCGACGCCACCACGCTGGCCAAGGTGGAACGGCAGCTCGACGATTACGTCGTCGAATACAACGACCCGATCGAGCCGCGCAGAATAGGCGAGCACGAGGGTCCGTACAACGACCGGGTGGCCGAGATCGCCGGCTGGATCAATATGGAGCACCATCAGAAACAGGTGAGCGCGACCGGCGCCACGGTCGAGATGTGCGATCTGCTCACCGAGGACCTGCACCTGATATTCGTAAAATCCTTCGGCGATTCGACGCGCCGGTCGCACCTGTTCAGCCAGGGCAGCGTGTCGGCCCGCCTGTTCGCGGAGAACGCGGAGCTGTATCGCGAGAACGAGGGGTACCGCGATTTCGTGTACCGGCTGCACGCCGAGCGGTGGCCGTACACCGTGCGCGGCAATCCGAAGATCGTCTACGCGATCAGCACCGAGCGGAAACAGCCGCTGCGCGAGCTGCTCCCGTTGTTCAGCCGGATCAACCTGGCCAACCACGCGCGCACCATCTCCGCGTTCGGCTACCAGGTGAAACTCGCCAAGATCCCGGTCGTGCCGGCGATTCCGAAGGCGCGGACGGCCGGCCAGCGCGGCGGGCGGCGGCTGCGGGACGACTCGCGGGCGCGGCCGCAGCAGGGTCAGCTCTTCTGAGCGCGCACTTCCGGCCGCAACAGCTCGAGCAGCCGGGCGCTGGGTGAGACCAGGTCCCGGCTGGGGAACACCACGATGTCCTTCATGACCTCGGCGGTGGCCACGCTGGTGCGAAACCGGTCGGCGCCCAGGCGCGCCTCGGTCCGCCGTCCGTAGGCGTGTTGGCTGGTCGCGACCGGGGCGCCGGCCACGGAGAGCTGCCACCGCCAACTCCCGCCCTCGATGGAGAGCGTCTCCATGCTGGCTTCCCCGGCGAGATCGCGAACCCGCAGGGCGGCACCGAGGCACCGGCTCGGCGAACGGGACCGGCGACAGTCCCAGAACCCTGTTGTTCGCCCCGAGTAATCGCCAGGAGAACGCCACCTCGCCCTTTGCCGTGAAGATCTGGAACCGCGCCATTGAGACTCCCGGTGGTCCGGCCCGGGCCGTATGTTTCACGGCCTGCGTCGGGCGCCGTCTACTGGGAAGTCGCCACCAGCGGGTTCGGCGGTAGCCGTTGCGGTGAACACCCGATGAATGCGGAGTCACAAGTCACCCGGTCAGGTATCTCTCCGGAAAGAAACAGACCGTCGACGCAGGTCGACGCCCCCGCAACGACAAACCGGCCGAGCGCCGCGAGGCGCCCGGCCGGTCGGTCCGACCGAGAAAGGTCAGGACAGCGTGCAGCCGCCGGTGAGCGGCTTGAAGCCGTACTGCTGCAGCGTGGTGTTCAGCGAGCCGCCGCGCAGCGGGCTCGGGCCGGTGCCGTCGAAGCCGACCGCACGCAGCGCCTGGCCGTAGGACGACGACTGCGCAGCCGCTGCTCGACGACGCGTGCAAGCCGCGCAAGGGCGATCAGGACCGGTTGAACGACTGGATCCGGTTCGTCGGCGGCCCGGGGCAGAGCGCGATGGGCCCCGGCGTCGTGCCGCTCACCGCGCCGCTGCGCGACCAGGCCAAGCGCGCCGCGGACGGTGTCGGCACGGCGGCGCTGACCGGCAAGTGCGCGCCGATCGTGCCGGGTGCGGGCGGCTCCGGCTTCGGCCAGGCCGGCGGGTTCGGACCGGGCGGCGAGATCCTGCCGATCGGAGCCGGCCTGCCGGGCAGCGGTGGGCTGCCACCGGGTGCGGCCGGTGTCCCCGGCGGCCCGGCCGGGGTGCCGACCAAGCTGCCGACTCCCAACGACCTCAAGAAGGTGCAGCAGGTCGCGCAGAACCTGGACATCCCGTTGTTCCCCGGTGCCGCCGCACTGTGGATCCTGTTGCCGCTGCTGGCACTGGGTCTGGTTTCGACCATGACCTCCGGCTCGGCGTACGCCACGTCGGGGTCGCCGATGCCGGTGTGGCTGCGCCGCGCGGGCGGGTTCGTCGCCGGCCTCGCGCGCCGCCTTCGCCCGGGTGGCAGGGCATGACCGCGGTGCTCGAACCCGACACCGTGACCGAAACCGAGCCGCCCCAACGGAAGCTCCCACTGCCCACGCGGTTCGTCGCGCTGGCCGTGGCGGTCTGGCTCGGCGTGACCGGCGTGTGCCTCGCGCTGATCATCTACGGCCTCGGTCCGCTGTTGCAGAACAGGGAGCAGCGCGGCCAGCTCGACGAGTTCCGGGACAAGATCGACCGTGCGGTGGGCGAGACGCAGAGCCTGTACGGCCCGGCGCCGGTGACCAAGCCAGTCGAGTTCGGCTCGCCGATCGCCATCCTGGAGATCCCCCGGCTCAAAGTGCAGTTGGTGGTGATCGAGGGCGTGGACTCCTCGGACACCGCGGGCGGGCCGGGTCACGTGCCGGGCACCGCCGGGCCGGGCCAGCCGGGCAACAGCGCGATCGTCGGCAGGCGACTCGGCTACGGCGCGTCGTTCCGGCAGCTCGATCAGCTCGCGCCGGGCGACTCGGTCGTCGTCACCACCACGCAGGGCCAGTCGCTGTACGAGGTCACCGAGAGCACGCGAGCGCCGCTGAACGAGGACACCGACTACGGCAAGACGCCCGGCGACCAGTTGACCCTGGTCACCACGTCCTCGCGGGCACCGTGGGCCTCCGGCGAGGCGATCCTGGTGCGGGCCAAGATGCGCGGCCTGCCCTATGTCCCGACCCCGCAGAACGGCCGGGCCGACGCCGAGGACGGCCGCACCGGCGAGGGTGTCGCCGCAGTGGCGCGCCTGCTGCTGGCCGCGCTCGCGTTCGTGATCGTCGGGTTCGGCGCCGTGCTGCTGTACCGGCGGTGGCGCCCGCTGGCCACCTACGTCCTCACCGCGCCGGCACTCGTCGCGACCTGCGTACTGGCCGCCGAGGCGGTGTCGGCCATTCTGCCGGCGTGGATCTAGAGTGTCCCGTGTCGTTAATTCGGCGGCAGTAGGCGGCGAGCGAGTCGAGGATTTGGTCTGCTGTGCGTGCCCAACGCGATCAATGACACAATGCCCTGGTGAACGAGTCACCTCGCGCAGAACGTGTCGATGACATCACAGCGAATAGGATCTGCGGTCCAATCCGCTTCGAAGTCTACGGAGCTGCGTCGCCACCAGGTTGGGGACGCTGGGTCGAATCGGTTTCTGGCGACGGGCCCGCAATGGTTTGGCTGGGACACGCGACAGCCGATGGCGACCACGGATTGCTCGTCGGCACCGCACCCCGAGCTCTGTTTGACCACCTCGAGCATCCCATGCAACTCGATCCTGTCAGATCCGCAGCCCTCGCTGCCGGCGACCGGTTGATGAATGTCATCGGATCAGTGGACAGATCAGATCTTCCTCCTATGAAAGATCTCGGGGAAGCGGTCCGAAATAGGATCAAGAAGCGTGTTATTGATCTTTCGTCATGGGACCGAACGTCCTGGATAGTATCCGGCGCGCCAGTCACGGCGGCCGTGTGGCATTTCGCCGGTGCGTGGATTGGAATAGCGGAGGAGGTCGCGGGGAGTCACCTTGTGTGCATGGGCGTGAACTTCGCGTCAGACAAGCCTGAATTGGCGACCGTTGCAGGCACGGACTACGGCGTTGACTTTGCTGCAGGGTTGACAATTCGAGATCTGCAGCAGAGCAAGGCTGGCCTAGCGATGCCCGAGCCTAACCGGCGAGAACTTCGCATCGACCTCCAGGCCCTCCAGCAGTGACACCACGTTGAACTGCGGGTTGCACACTCGCAACCTGAGCGTGCAACCCGCAATCTGCCCTTCTATGCATACCATTTGTAGAGCCTCAGGGAATAGAGCTGGTCGTTGCAGTTCCAAGTGACGTTCCAATTGCTTGCTGGCCCAACGTACTCACATAGACCCTGAAAGTCTTTGTGTTTGTAGTACGTCTGGCCAGTGCAGCCCGCATACGTCCTGTATGATGATGCGCCACCGATTGCAATGTTCGACGATACGAGATCTCTGAATTGATGACCAGCACTGTCGCAAGTACTGTCAGCAACCAGTTCGACTGATTTCCCTCCCTGAAACGAGTGCTCAAAAAGAGTAGCCACGATGTGCGCGTTTGCAGGGCGAAGCTTCTGCGCCTCCCGTTTAGTGGTGGCGCAACCGAGCAGTGTGACCGTCGACTCCGGGCTGTCGGGGCGCGATTTCTGTGCCGCCGCAACGCAATACTTTTCGTCCGTACCAGTTTCCGCAGACGCAACCACAGGGTTAACCACGGCGGCCGTTGTGGCTACCACAACAAGAACGGCCCGCGTAAACAGAGCTCGAGCACGTCCTACGCGAAGTGTGTTAGACATTTAAAACTACCCTCCGGAATAAATTCCAAGGGAAGTCAATAGCAATTAGACGATTCCCCCAGAATCGCGACTAAAGCCCCAGCACTTGCAACACTAGCAGTCAATATCCACCACCGTACCACCAAAAGAGTGAACTGCTGGAACAAATGGGAGTCAGCAGAACGTTGTACCGCAGACGAGGCGCAGCGACCGTCCACGCTCGGGCTCGGAATGCCGCCTGAGATGCGTCGCCTGGTGGTCGCCAACTGGCCTCGGCTGGTGGCCGACAGGCCCGAAGAGCGGTCGGACGCCGAGGGGTTCCGGCTTGTCGACGCTGCTGACACCGACGCGCGGCTATGGTCGTGATGGCAGCACAACAATGACCCCACCACCCCCCGGCTCGACGATCTTCGACCCCTGAGCGCACCCGTAACGAGCAGCATCCTCGATGTGACTTGGGTTACAAAAAAGTGAAGCGCTCGGGAACTTCGAAGCGCCCCGCTCGTCACACTGGTGCCGCAGACGGTCAGGGAGGACGCCATGGTGGGAATCAGAACGGTGCAAGTGCTGGCGGTAACGGCCGGCTCGATCTGCGGGCTGTCCGGCGCGACGTACAGCTTGCTCAGCGACCAGGCGAAGCGCGCGAAGGCGATCATCGGCCTGCCGGAGGGCGACCCGCACAACGCCGACGGCGTGTACCTGCCGAACGGGCGCGGCCCGCTGCCGGCCGACCACCCGAGGGCCGCTGGCGCGCTGACGTTCGCCGTGCTGGGCGACTCGGCGGCGGCCGGCCTCGGCGCCGAGTCGGCCGACGCGCTGCCGGGCGTGCTGATCGCGCGCGGGCTCGCCGAGGAGGCCAACCGCCCGGTCCGCCTGACCACCTACGCGATCAGCGGCTCCACCACGGCCGATCTCGCCGCGCAGACCGGCCGCGCGCTCAACGGGACACCGCCGGACGTCGTGCTGGTGATCATCGGCGGCAACGACGTGACCGCGCGGATGCGGGTGGGCACGAGTGCCGAGATGCTGGCCACCGAGGTCGCCCGGCTGCGTGCGGCCGGCTGCGCGGTGGTCGTCGGCACGTGTCCCGACCTGGGCGCGATCCGCCCGATCCCGCAGCCGCTGCGCTCGATCGCCAAGAAGTGGAGCCGCGCGCTGGCCAAGGCGCAGCGGGTGGCCGTCCAGCGGGCCGGCGGCAACGCGGTGGCGCTGGCCGATCTGCTCGGCGAGTTCCACGTGCGCACGGACCTGTTCAGCTCCGACCAGTTCCACCCGAACGACGTCGGTTATGAGATGGCGGCCAGTGTTCTGCTCGCGCCGTTGTGCTCGGCGGCGAACGTGTGGGAGGGCACGATGGTCACGTCCTGACATCGGGCGGACGACGGGGCAGGATGGACGTCGACCCGCCACCGGCAGGACAAGGGAGTTCAGCCATGCCAGAAGCCGTCATCGTGTCCGCGGCCCGGTCGCCGATCGGGCGCGCCGGCAAGGGTTCGCTCGTGGACATCCGTCCGGACGAGCTCGCCGTGCAGATGGTGCGGGCGGCGCTGGACAAGGTGCCGCAGCTCGATCCGTCCACTGTGGACGATCTGATGCTCGGCTGCGGCCTGCCCGGCGGCGAGCAGGGCTTCAACATGGGCCGGGTGGTCGCCACCCTGCTCGGCTACGACGACCTGCCCGGCTGCACGGTCACCCGCTACTGCGCGTCCAGCCTGCAGACCACCCGGATGGCGTTCCACGCGATCAAGGCGGGCGAGGGGCACACCTTCATCAGCGCGGGCGTGGAGGCGGTTTCCCGTTTCGTGAAGGGAAGTTCGGACTCCTGGCCGGACACGCACAACCCGGTGTTCGCCGACGCCGAGGCGCGCACCGTGGCCACCGCCGAGCAGGGCGCCGAGGAGTGGCACGACCCGCGCGAGGACGGCGGCGTGCCGGACGTCTACATCGCGATGGGCCAGACCGCGGAGAACCTGGCATTGGCCAAGGGCGTCACCCGCGAGGACATGGACCACTTCGGCGTGCGCTCGCAGAACCTCGCCGAGCAGGCGATCAAGGACGGCTTCTGGGCGCGCGAGATCGTCCCGGTGACACTGCCGGACGGGCGGGTCGTGGACACCGACGACGGCCCGCGCCCTGGCATCACCTACGAGAAGACCGCCACGCTCAAGCCGGTGTTCCGCCCCAACGGCCGGGTCACCGCGGGCAACTGCTGCCCGCTCAACGACGGCGCGGCGGCTCTGGTGATCATGAGCGACGACCGCGCCAAGGAACTCGGCCTCACCCCGCTCGCGCGGATCGTGTCCACCGGCGTGTCCGGGCTGTCGCCGGAGATCATGGGCCTCGGCCCGGTCGAGGCGTCCAAGCGGGCGCTGGCGCTGGCCGGCATGTCGATCGGCGACATCGACCTGGTGGAGATCAACGAGGCGTTCGCCGCGCAGGTCATCCCGTCCTACCGCGATCTCGGCATCGATATCGACAAGCTGAACGTGAACGGCGGCGCGATCGCGGTCGGCCACCCGTTCGGCATGACCGGCGCGCGGATCACCACCACGCTGATCAACTCACTGCAGTACCACGACAAGCAGTTCGGACTGGAGACGATGTGCGTCGGCGGCGGTCAGGGCATGGCGATGGTGCTGGAACGCCTCAGCTGAGCCGGTTCCGCACCGCGCCGCTGAGCCGCAGGGGGTGAGCACGGCGGCGCCGGCTCCGACCACCGCACAGGTCCACCACAGCACGGCGGGCGAGAACGAGCCGTACAGCCACGCGCCGAACGCGGGCGCGCCGAGCCGCGCGGAGGCGTAGCCCCAGCCCATCGCGGCCTGGTACCTCCCGTGCGCCCTCGGGTGCGAGGTCGGCGGCGATGATGGCCGCGATCAGCGCGTCGGAGGCCGGGCGGTACAGGTCGCCGACGATGCCGAGCAGGGCGCCGGACGCGAGCAGCATGCCGACCGAGGTGGACGCGCCGACGAGCAGCAGGCTGCCGCCGGTCGCCAGCATGCCGCCGATCAGTACCGGCTTGGGGCCGAACGTGTCGGTGAGTGCGCCGCCGATCGGCTGGCAGATCATCGAGCCGAGGCCGTCGGCGCCGGCGACCATGCCGGCCTGCGAGGCGGTCAGCCCGCGCCCGCCGAGGTAGAACACCAGCAGCGGGACCACCGTGCTACCGACGCGGTTGACCAACTGGCCGGAGAACAGGAGCCAGAAGCTCCTGGGCCGGCTACCGGATGTGCTCGGTCAACGCGGCCAGCGCGGACGGCGGGAGCACCAGCGCGCCGTGGGCTGGGCTCTTGCTGTCGCGGACGCCGACGGCGTCCGCGCTGTGCGCGATCTCGACGCAGTCGTTGTTGTTCGGTTCACTGAAGCTGGACTTGCGCCACGCGAACGCGATCTCAACGCACTCGTTGTTGTTGCCTTCGCTGAAGCTGGACTTGCGCCACGCGGAAAACTCAAGCGGCACAAGGGTTCCCGGGTTGGTCATCGTCGTTCCTCCGGCGCGTGCGTGCGTGCAGGTTACGACGACCGCAACATCTCGCGCAGGAACGGGCGGGTTTGCTCCGGCCCAAGAGCGTGCACCCGCTGGTGCTCCCACGAAGTGCGGAACCTCGCAAGGCGCCGCTGGTCGTGCAGGATGTCACCGCCGTCGTGCTTCTCAACGTACGTCACCTGTACCTCCGGGTTCGAATCGAACCCGAAGATCGCGTAGGTCTCCTGCTGGCCCGGGTAGTAGCCGTGCCGGAACGGCGCCACCTGCACCTCGATGTTGGGACGGTCGATCGCGTCCAACAGGCGGGTGATCTGTCCTTTGAGGACGGAGGTACCGCCGTCGATGCCCTCCAGCGAGCGCAGCGCGGCCTCGTGGATCACGAACCAGTACTGCTGATCGTCATTGTCCAGAAATCGTTGGCGCGCAAGACGATTCTCGGTGTACTGATCGATCTGATCCGTGCTGAGCGATGGGCGGTAAGCGCGGAACGTGTAGCGCATGTAGTCCTCGGTCTGCAGCAGTCCGGGAATCACCATGCTGTTGTGCCGCCAAATCGTGGCAGCGCTGGACTCCATGTCGATCACGAGCCGCATGTTGCCCTTGAAATGGTTGCGCAGCACGGAAGGACGGCGCGGCGCCTGCTTCTTGCCGAGACTGGCCAGCTCGCGACACTCCTCGCGGGTGGCCTCCTCAGCCTTGTACAGCTCGAGGAACACCTCCAGGTCATGGTGATCGACACCGGAGCCGGCGCCTTCCACGTGAACGATCTTGGACTGCGACCAGCCGGTCGCCTCGGCCACCTCTTCCTGCGACATGTCGGCGGCGAGCCGCAACTCGGCGAGCTTGCGCCCGCAGATGATCCTGTGCACCAGCGGCGGGAGGGAACCTCGAGACATGCCAGCAACCCTATCCGGAATCCATTCACCCGATCGGTGGACTATCAAGTATGGGTATTCAATATTACTGTTCAACCCGTGGCCAGAAAGCTGATCGACCGCGACACCTCCCTCGCGCATACCCCGGTGCGCGGGTCGCGGATCAGCCGGCCGGCCCACTCGCCTGTTCGTGGTCGTCCCGGCGAAGATGGAGCGTGCATCGTCTTCGCCGTGGGCACGCGCGTGTCCACGGGCCCAACGCAGGCGAGCGACGGCGCCACCACGCGGCTCACGCGCGGCCGCGGGTGGCGTCACTCGCTCAGGGAACCGTCGTGACCGACTGGGACGACGTCGACCGCTGGCTGGAGGAACTCCGCCGCCGGCACTGGACGCTCTACCTGTTTGGCGAGCGGCACGCGCCGACCATGATCGCCGCCGAGTACGGCTGGCCCACCTGCACCGATGTGTTGGTCATGAGCGGCCACGACCGCGCCGTCGCCTACCGCGCCCCCGTGACCCAGGACGTGCACTCCCCGAGTTGGGTGCACTGGTGGTACGCCAGCTCGGCGGCCTGGACCCTGCGCGCCGTCCTCACCCTCGACCCGCCGAACGGCCGGCTGCTCACGCACATCGAGGCGGCGCCCCCGATCTGCCACGTCCCCGACGACCGGCGCCCACTCATCATCCGTCCCACCTGAGCCGAAGAACGGTCAGTAGAGACCGATCTTGTCCAGCCGCAGCTTGATCACGGCGTCGCGGTTCACACTCGCCCCATCGCAAATCGAATGAAGAATCCCGTTGTAAACCAGATCCCACAGTCGCGGGTTCGACTGTAGCCGCGCATAGTGCGTGGTCGCCTCTCGACCGTCCTTGTCCTTCAAAATGAGATTCCAACCGCCCGCATAACCGCTTATCCGGACAGACGTCAATTCGTACGTCTTGATGAACTGTCCATCTCTGAACCAGTCCGCACCAGCCGACATCACGTGGTAGTGCCCCGATGCGTATCCAAGCCATCCTGCTCCCGCAAGCAGAAGCCAAAGTAGCCAATGGCCTGTCCAGCCAAAGCCGCCGTCCTCGAACGTATAGATCGCGACTCCGAAGCTTACAAATACCATCGCGACAATCCACTTTGTCGTACTTGGCGCGACGTACCATTCGAGGATTGGCCCCTCGCCATCCGGTGGACTACGCACTCTGTGCCGATCTCGATCCACTCGGCGGGACGGAGTGCGCGAAAGATCGTGGGGCGCCGCCGGCGGCCTCGGCTCGCCGGTCTGCTTGTCCGGCATCGGCGGCAACTCAACGTAGTCCACGTTACTCGATTCCTACCACAGTGGCCGCATGTACCACGGCAGACTATCGCGAACCTCCGGCTTGTGCATCAAGTCCACGACCGCCTTAACGTCGTTACTCATAAGCTGTTCAATCATCCAGCCCGTCCCAGTGGACATGACGAAGCCAGCAACCGCACCAAGCGGTCCACCCACGCCGAACCCAACGACAGCACCCGCAGTGAACCCGCCGACATTAGAGGCTAGGTTTGTCCCCAGCGGCTTACCCCTAACCAGGTCATAACCAATACTAAACCCGGTGGCCACCAAGCCGGCTACTTGAACGTTCCGCAGGACTGGAACTGCCTTGTCGAGGCCGGGAACCCTGTACAAACCAGAGCGGCGGGATTCGAGATCGCCCAATCCGGCCAGAGAACCAAGAACGTTCTTTTGGATCGACTCAGGCAGCTTGGTGAGCCACTTTCCGGCCATCTCGGCTTCGACGCGATGTGCCGCTGTGTGGGCCTTCGCAAGTGCCTCGGATTTTCCGAGGATCGCTCGTGCGCGTACGTTCGCTGGAAGAGTCGCGTTGGCCGCGATCTTGCCTTGATCGGTGGCATAGTCGATGGCTTCCTGGGCGTACTTGCCGAACTGCGCTCCTCGACTGGCCTTGAATTCGTGTTGTTTGGCAAGCGCCGCACCGGTGAGCCCAGCACCGAAGTCCGCAGCGTTGATGTGCCACTTCTCGGCGACGTTGCCCAAGTAGCTGAACAGCACGTCTTGGGACTTGCTTTCGATGTCGCGCCCTTGCGCAACAGTGAGGGTCGCCTCGGCGTAAGCTCTGACCTTCTTGTGGTAATCCGCGATCGCAGTCTGATATCCCTGCTGGGCGGCGATGTCCTCCTTGTACTCCCGCATGGTCGTTCCGCTGGCAGCGCCCGTTCGGGGCGGCGGCGGTTGTTTGGGCGGCTCACCCGGCTCGTGAATCTCGGTCTCCGTCACGGTCAACCCGGCCTGGATGGCGATCTCTCGAGCCTGGGTCATCCGCGCGACGACGGTATCCAGATTGGTGCCGTAGTCGAACAGCGCTTGCGCGGACCGCCGTAGTTCACGCTCAGGTCGTCCATCTTCGGGCGCACCCGGCCGATGACGTCCCGAAATCCTTCGGCGGCCTTCCCGGTCCATCCATCGGTACTGGCCGCGCTGGCACTGTTGGTCACCGTCGCGGCCTCGTGCGTGCTGTCCCTCATCGTGTTCAACCACGCGGCGAGCCCTCGGGCGCCCTCCGGATCACCATCGACGAACGTGTTCAGTGGCATCGGAATCCCCGGATCACCTCGGTCGCGGCAGCCGTTCACGGGCGAACACGTCACTGGCGCGGTAGGTCTTCCGGCTCTTGGCCACCGCATCCGATGCCGCGCCAAGACCTCCGACCGCGATGCCGGTTTGCTTGCCCAACCGGGCCACCAGATCAGCCACCGCGGCCGTTGCCACGCCCAACGGCGGCGGCTCTGGTGGCGACGGCGCCTTCCCCAATCCGTCAGCGGCACCGCGCAACCGCCCCGCCGCCGCATCCAACGCGGCAAGCCGCGCCGAGTAGCCGTCAGGCATCGGATTCCTCCCCAAAGCTCCCGTACTGCCGGACCGCCGGGTCCAACAGCGCATCCCAGTAGACGTCCGACGCGCCCGCGGTGTGCTGCAAGGTGTGCAACGCTTCGGCGCGGAAGGCCATCCACGGCTGCTCGTCGCCACACCCGGCGACCAACTTCTCCAGCGACGTGTAGACCAGCATCGCGCGACGACCGTCCTCCAACTCGCGCAACACCAACGTCACGTCGTCTCCCGCGACCGCCGTCGCGGTGGGCGTGAACAACTGGTCAGGGACATCGTCAGCGTCCACGCCGGCCATCTCGCCGCCCAACACCGACGGCGCGACGCTGAACCCATCCGGCGCGCTGCTATCCCCTGGCACACGTCCCCCTACGCATCGTGACCAACAACGTTAATCGATGACGTGCGACAACGTCACTCGGACAAACGAGTGAGACCCACCATCAGGCCAACCTGACACGCGAAGGCCGCCTTCCCTTGTGCCACAAGGGAAGGCGGCCTTCGTGCACCCCCGTCGGTTGGTCAGCGGCTGGCCGGCAGACCCTTCTCGTCGGCCTCCGGAGTGGTGGCGTCGTCGAGCAGGTCCTTGACGATCTCGTTCGCCTTGCGCACCTCATCGGTGATCATCTTGATCTTGATCTTGCCGTCGTGTCCGAGGTGGCCGCCGACCTCGTGCGTCGCGGTCTCGTTCGGCAGCGGCATGCCCTGGCAGCCGGTGAATTTCTGCTTCGGCGTCACCCCGACCTGGAAGAACGCGATGATCGGGTCGTCCACGCAGTCGGTGTTGTACGGGAACAGGCCGTGGCTGCCCTCGTTGTCGACGCTGATCATCTTCGCGCCGGGCAGGCCCTTCGCGGTGGCCAGCGCGCCCTCGTACGGCGTGGCCGCGTCCAACTCGGACTGCGCGATCAGCACCTTCGGGAAGGTCTTCTTGTCCGGCTTCGGCATCGAGTTCACGGTCGGCCAGTACGCGCACAGCGGCGTGTCCATGAACGGCGCGATGAACGGCGCGTTGATCGTCAGATCGGCCAGCCAGTACTTCCAGTAGTGCGGGTTCTGGTTCCACTGGCCGTCCTGGCAGCGGATCGCCTCGAACGTGGCGTCCCACTTCTCCGTCTCCGCCACTCCCTTGGTCGACTTCTTCACGTCGACCGAGGTCTTCTTCGCGATCGCCTTGAGCGCGTTGGCCTTCGCCTTCGCCACGAACGCCCGGTTCTCGGCGGTCAGGTGCGGCAGCGCGAGGATCTTCGCGACGAGCTGCTCCACCTTCTGCGCGTCCCCGTTGGTGTCACTGCCGGTCTCGGTGTCCGGGTTGACGATCGAGGCGACCGCGGACGCGGCCACCGGGTACTGCGCGGTGTCGTACATCGCCGGGATGACGAACCACGCGGTCATCAGCATGCCGGCGAACTCGCGGGTGCCACCGGCCTTCTCGAACGCGCGCCGGATCTCCAGCGGATCGGTGCCGGCCTTGTACGTCGCGCCGTTGCGCGCCATGTACGGCAGCAGCGCCTCCTGGAACTGGCGGTCACGGCTGCGCGGCTGCAGGTCCCAGGTGCGCTCCAGGGTCGACTGGGACGCGTCGGTCGAGGAGTCCAGCAGGAACCGGTGCGTCTTGCCGGGGAACGTGGCGGCGTACCAGGTGCCGAGCCACGTGCCGTAGGAGTAGCCGATGTAGCTGGTCTTCTTCTCGCCCAGCAGGACGCGGATGAAGTCCATGTCGTAGGCGGTCTGCTCGGTGGTGATGAACTTGGTGAGCGGGTTGGCCAGGCAGCCGGCCACCTTCGCGCGGTTGATCGCGTCCTGGCCCCCGCTGTCCGGCACGGTGTACTCGCAGGTCAGCGGCGTGCTGAGACCGACACCGCGCGGGTCGAAGCCGACGAAGTCGTACTGCGTGGCGAGCACCGGCGTGCGCAGCGCCATCGCGGCACCCCACGGCAGGCCACTTCCGCCCGGCCCGCCCGGGTTGACCAGCGCGATCCCCTGCCGCGTCGCACCCGGCGCGGCGGTGCCGGTCTTGGAGACCCTGATCCCGATCGTGTTGCCGTCGCCGGGATTGTGCCAGTCGCGCGGCACCTGGACGGTGGCGCACGCGACGCCCTTGACGGACAGCAGTTCCTTGGCCTTCTCCGGGGCGACTCCGGGGAAGACGCACGTCTCCCAGTTGATCTTCTGGGTGGTCAGCGCGCCGGCCAGAGCCGCGGTGTCCGGCTCGTCGGCGCGCGGCGGCGCGGCAGCCGCGGCCGGGGCGAGCACGATGCCGGCTGCCGCGAGCGCACCGGTCAGCGCGGCGATTCCGGCGCGGCGTCTGCCACCGCTGGAAAGGGATCTCTTCGTCACGTGCGGGTCCTTTCACCACGAGGCCGCGGCAGGAGGTGCGGCCTTGTACTGAGAATGGAGGCGGAGATCGGACGTCTGACACTCCGGACGGCTGTCAGAAACCCGCCATGTCCGGTTCCCGCCACAACTCGACTCGGCACGTCAACCGTGTTGTTCTCAGAAATCGTCGCCGTAGAGTTCACTGACAGCATCCCTCATCGCGGCGGAAGTCAGTAACGGATCAAGGATCACGCCCGGCCGGCAATCCAGCCGTACCGCGCACCAAACGTCATCGGGTGTCAGCTTGTCTGGTAGCTCTACATACCAGACGTAGCCACAGGGTCGCGGTGGCAAACCATGCCGACTTAGCGAGCTGTTCACGATGTCGTCGACAAGCCGCAGGTCTTCACGGCGTTCACGAAAACGTGTCATCGTCACCATGGCGGCATGAACGCTGTCGTCGACCGTGCGACAGGCGTGTCGCGGACCTGCGAACCAGGCGAACAGCAGCTGGTAGCTGTTGTCCGGCAGCTCGATGTACCGTTTACCGTTGATCGAAACAATTCGGTCGCCTGGGGTGTCGTCTTCAATGACAGGCTTCTCGTCGATCAAGGGGATTTCGTGCCAACCATAGACTGTCACTATTTTCACCGCCCTACCATCTCCTTATCTGAAAGAACACGTCAGACAGAGAGTGACTGGGCTCGCAAATCGAAATGCGGCTACCCGGGGCGACAATGACCCGAAGTCAGTCTCGATCGGACTAACCCCAGTTCACCTCACGGTCGAGTACGACAGATTGCGACACTAACAGCCGGTGCGGTGGCCGTTTACCGCCAACAGAGTGATTGGAGCGAACCTCGTGTTTTGCGATTAGTCGGCGAACATCCGGACTTTGCGGCCTAGACCAACCAGTCGCGGCGGGCGGCTTGGACGCCGAGTTGGAACCGTGTCTGCGCGCCGAGCAGGTCCAGCAACCTGCTGACCCGCCGGTGCACCGTCCGCTCACTGACGCCCAGCTCGCGGGCGATCGACTCGTCGGTCAGGCCGGCGCTGAGCAGCGCGAGCAGCCTGCGGGTGGCCACCGTCGGCTCCTGCCCGTGCTCCGGGCCGCCGCTGTCGACCGGTGAGGCCATCCGCCAGAACGCCTCGAACAGCTCGACCAGCGCGGTGAGCAGCACGGACCGGTGCACCAGCAGCGCGACGACGTCACCGCCGGTCGCCGTGGGCACCGCGATCAGCGCGCGGTCGGCGTCGGCGATCACCAGTTTCAGCGGCACGCCGGAGAACACCCTGGCCCGCTCGCCGGCCGCGACGCTCGCCCGCACCGAGTCGAGCCCGGCCTTCGTCTGCAGCACCGACGCGTCGTAGACCACCCGGTAGCCCACGCCTCTGGCCAGCGTCGGCGGCTGCACCGGGCTCAGCCCCGGCTCGGGGCTCAGGTACGAGCCGCGGTCCAGTGCTCGGATGTCCGTCGTCGCCTGGAGCTGCATCGCCTCGAACGTGGCCACGACCTGGTCGCCGCCGCGCAGCACCTCGACGAACCCGGCGGCGTCGGCGTCCCGCTCGGCGTAGGCGATGGCGAGGACTTCGGCGCTCTCCCGCAGCCGGACCGCGGCGACCTCGTGCTGGGCGGCCAGCCGTGCCAGTGCCGATCGCGGTGGGGTGGCCCGCCACTCGCCGTCGTCGTCGCGGCGCACCAGTCCGAGCCGCAGTAGGTCCGCCAGCGCATCGGCGTCCGGCTCGGCCACGGCGTCGCCGCGCAGTATTCGCAGGTAGTGATCCTCCGCCTCGGGCGACAGGCCCGGCGCGTCTGGTTCAGCCGGCACGCGAATTCCCTTGGCCCGTGGACGATCCCAACCGGTCGAGCATATTCGACGCCTCGCGATTGAGCCGTGTCACGCCGATGAGACGGCCGTGAGATTTCCGCCTGGAACGGTCCGCCCGACGAACTTTGGGGCTGGATGGGAGATCCACATGGCTGGGTTGAGATCGGCGACGTTCTCAGTAGTACTCGCCGGCGCGCTGGTCGCCGGGCTGGTCGGCGTCACGCCACAAGCGGCGGCACAGGAACAGCTCGACTCGCCGGCCTTCGCCAACGTGATGTTGGGCGGCTATCTGCGGGTCGCGGGAACCGAACGCGACTACGTCAGGCGAATGGTGACCAGCGCGGAGCTGCTCGACTGGCGCGACGCGCACCCGAACGCGAGTGAGGGTGAGCAGGCCGAGCACGCGAAGGCGGTGCAGCAGGCGATCGCACTGGGGGTGCCCGAGCAGACCTGGCTGGCACAGCAGCACGAGATGGTCGGGGCGTCGATCTCGGCGATCAAGCCGGTGCCGGGCGTCTCGCTGGCCGGCGCGCGGGTGGACGGAATCGTGTCGAAACTGGTCGGGCGGAACGCGGTCGCGCCGGATGGGGACATCACACACCGGTTGAAGAACTCCTTCGGTACCCCGGCGTGGATCGCCAGCTTCGAGGACGCGCAGGCGTCGGTATTCGCCGGTGTCGGCGACAAGGCGCGCGCGGACGCCGGATTCGCGAATGCCTGGAATGCGGCGGTCGGCACACCCGCCGGAATCAGCGCCACCGCGTCGGCTACCGAAATCGCCGAGAAGCCGCAGGTGCTGCCGTTCTTCAATATCGAGGAGTTCAAGCTCGTCCAGCACAAGCCCAACGAGTTGAAGCTGGTCACCGAGCAGAAGACGGCGCAGTTCGTCAAGGACCTGAAAGAGCAGCGGACAAGCATT
Source organism: Herbihabitans rhizosphaerae (assembly GCF_004216555.1). Lineage (GTDB taxonomy): Bacteria > Actinomycetota > Actinomycetes > Mycobacteriales > Pseudonocardiaceae > Herbihabitans > Herbihabitans rhizosphaerae. The sequence continues at coordinate 210,183 of NZ_SGWQ01000006.1, forward strand.
ACCGGCGACATCAAGGTCGTCGCCGACGCGCATCCGCCAGGCAAGAACACCGAACCGACCGAGGAGGAGAAGAAGGCCGCGCAGGCCAAGCACGACGAGCGCCAGAAGTACATCGACGGCGGCAAGACCGCGCTTGACGCCGTGGCGTTCGTCTGGGGATTCCTCGGCGACAAGAAGGGCGCCAACGACATCCGCAAGTTCGCCAACGGACTCGCGCAGATCGCCACCGCGGCGAACAAACTGTGGACGGCCTTCAAGCTGATCAACTCGGTGTTCTCCATGGCGACCGTGGCATTCACCGGAAACATCGTCGGGGCGATCAGCACGATCATCGGATTGTTCGGTGCGGCGGCGCCGTCCGTGGAGGAAATGATCCTCGCCGAGATCAAGGAACTGCGTAAGGAGGTGGAGAAACTACGCAAGGAGATGCACGAGCAGTTCGACCGGATGGACAAGCGGCTGACGGAGATCTACACGCTCCTCGACGCCCATCTCTACAAGCTCGAAGGCAGCGTTTCCGAGGTCAAACACCTGGCGTTGGGCGTTTCCAACCAGGTCGGGGTGATGGACGCCCGGGTCCAGTTGATCAGCAGGACCATGGTCGAGTCGATCGGCAACATGCTCAAGGACAGCACGATCCAGCAGGCCAGCAACCTGATCGACTTCTCCGCCTACCACCCGGGTGAGCGGATCACCAAGGATCAGTATCGGGGCGCGGAGAACACCTTCAAGGTGCTCGGCGTGACCACGGCGCACGCACCACCGTTCGTGGCACCGACGAGTACGGGGCACACCTACGACGACGCGCGGTCGGTGCTGGACACGTTCGGACCGGGCGGCGCGATCAGTTACCTGGCCTCCTACGCGCGCGGCTCGCACCTGGACGACGACTTCCCGGCGGCCCCGGATACCGGGAACCCGGACGCGTGGATGATCGCGGCGAAGGCGTTCACCCTGTTGTCCGACCAGAACGCCGACCATGCGACCGAACCGCCGAACGCCAAGCTCAAGGCGGTCGAGGTGCTCGACGCCGGGCGCAAGATCGTCGAAGACGCCAAGCGGTTCAGCACACCCGACCCGGGCCCAGGCAAGATCAACAAGCTGTTCTCGAATCTGATGAACCGCTACCTCGTCGAGCACTTCAATCTCTACAACAACCAGTATCACCGGGAACGGCAGATCAACAACCAGGGGAAGTTCGACCTGTGGGGTGGGGCGGGGCAGCCCGTACCGGTCCAGCCGGACGAGGAAGGACCGGCCGACGTCGATCGCTGCGGCATTGCCGATCAGAAGCTCCCTCGGGCGAGCAACGTGCTGGGCTGGGACCTGCCGCAGTCGCACCGGTTCGCCATCCGCAACCTGCCGATCCTGCCGAAGTACGAGGTCTGCTGGAACGCCTACTGGACCGACGAGGCGACCACGGTCGCGGATGACAGGTGTGATCCGGGTACCGGTGGCGTGACCGTCCCGTGCAAGCGGTTCGACACGGTGGCCCGGCCGGACATCTCCTTCAGGCAGAGGGTGAGCCGGTCCGACGCGATGGGCGGGAGCATCCAGGCACGCGACGTCCTGGGCCCGACGAGCGATCCGGTGTTGGTCAGGCAGTGCTGGGATATCCCCATCCACAACTGCAACGAGTACATCAGAGATGTCGCTGGGCACGTCCGGAACAACTGGGGCCGAGGGAAGGCGGTGTTCGAGCGATTCGCGACCGACAAGGTCGACATCCTCGGGTCGGCGTGGACCACGGTGGGTAACGGCCGATTCCTCACCGGAAAGAAGGCCGATTACTACCAGGGCACGGCCGAGCACCTCAGCGCGAGCAAGGACCAGCAGTGGATCAAGCTGCAGGTGGATCTGTTGCAGGCCTACACCGAACTCGGGTTCCCTCGTGCGTTGCGCTCCGACCAGAACATGCGGGCCCTGCTCTACGGCACGCACGCGCTGCACGGGGCGACGATGGACGACCTGGTCTACTACTACGCCAAGGCGGCGGAGAACACGCGCAACCACCGCCCGGCGTGGGAGAACGGACACCAGGAACCGGAGAACGGCGACTGCGGCCCCACCCCGGAACTGGTGAGCGCGGACCCGCTGGCCAAGTGCATGGCCTGGTCCGCGAGGCAGCGGGTGGTGCGGCTGTCCGACCGGTACTTCCGTCAGTTCTCACAGCGGGCCGCGGCTCCGTCGAGCGAGACGCTGCCCGAGGTGCAGGACCACCTGCGGGAGCTGTACCTGGTCACCGCGCGCATCCACCCCGGCCGCACCGACCTCGGTCCGGTCGTCGACCCGGTGCCGCCGGTCACGAAGGTGGACGCCGCCTACGACGGTGACGGCACGGTGGACGTCGGGTACTGGCGGCCGTCCGACGGCCAGTGGTACGTGGAGCCGTCGTCCGGCGGCGACGCGCGGACGTTCCTGTTCGGACAGTTCGGGGACCTTCCGGTGCCCGCCGACTACGACCGGGACGGGCGCGCCGAGCTGGCCGTCGTCCGGCCGGAGGACAACGGGATGTTCGCCAGGACCTTGACCTCCGACGAGCAGACGCGCAGGAACTGGGCCAGGCCCGACTACCAGCCGACCGGTGCGGAGCTGAACGGCATGTCCACGCTCGCCGGCTCACTCACCGCTCTCGGGCACCAGTTCTGGAACACCGGGCGCGGCGGCGAGACCGTGCGGCCGCTGCGGTACGCCCGCGACATCCGGCGCAGGATGGCGCAGGTCGATCCGGGCCGGCGCGCCGAGTCCGCTGAGTCCTCGGTCGTACTGAGCCAGTACCTGTCGTTCACCGGCCAGCACGCCGAGGCGGTGACGATCGGGCAGGAAGGTGTGTCGGGGTACCGGGAGATCGGCGACCGGGCGGGCACCGCACGAGCGCTGGGCAACCTCACGCACGTGCTGTGGCAGGCCGGCCGGCACGCCGACGCGGTCGTCACGCAGCGCGAGTCCCGCGACATCTGGCGGGAGGTCGCGGCCACCGACCCGAGGCACAAGGCCGGCCTGGCCTACGCGTCGGTGGTATTCGGGTCGTACGCGTCGATGGCCGGCGTGCACGACGAGGCGCTGCCGGCGGCCGCGGAGGGTGTGGCGCTGTACCGGGAACTGGGCGAGCGTCCGGCACAGGCGAACGCGCTGCACAGCCAGGCCAACGTGGCGTGGGCAGCCGGCAAGCACGAGCTGGCGATCACCGCGCAGCGGGAGGCCCGCGATCTCTACCGGGAGCTGGCGTCATCCGATCCGGCGCACAAGGTCAACCTGGCCACGGCGTCGGCGCACCTCGGATCGTTCCTGTCGATGGCCGGCCAGCACGACGAGGCGATCACGGTCGCACGAGAGTCGGTCGCCCTGTTCCGCGAGCTGAACGATCAGCCGGGGCTGGCGTTCGCACTCGTCGGTCTCGCCCACCGTCTGGTGCCGGTCGGGCAGCGGGAATCGGCACGGGCGGCGGCGCAGGAGGCGGTCGAGATCTACGAACGGCTCGTGGCCGCGCATCCGGGCACCTACTACTCCGGGTTGCTGGCCGACGCCACGCGACTGCGTGACTCGCTGAACCCCTAGCACCGCAGGGCCTTTCCGGCGTGTCGTGAGCCCCCTAACGGGTCGAGCCCGCTGAACCCTTTAGCCGCGCTAACGGGTTCAGCGGGCTCGACCCGGTCGCCTCTTGATTCGGCCGTACCCGAGTGCTACGAACATCGTTGTTCATCATGTTGGCTCACCACGCCGACTCCCCGCTCCTCGTGAACCGTTCACCCCGGAGAGGTGCCCCGTGATCCCTGCTCGATCGAGGCTCACCAGAACACTCCTGACCCTGCTCGCCGGCGTGCTCGTCGCCGTCGGCGTCACCGTCGCCCTGTCCACCCGCGACGCCGAAGCCGCGCCGTCCGAGCGCGGCGGACCGATCAGCCGCGCCGAAGTCATCTGGCGCGCCCAGTACTGGGTCGACAACCAGCCAGGCCCGTACGACCAGAACGGCTATTCCCCCGGACCCGGCGACGGGTACAACTACCGCCGGGACTGCTCCGGATACGTCGCGATGGCCTGGCACCTTGACGACAATCCGTGGACCGGCACGCTGCCCAACTATTCACACGAGATCCCGCGCGCCGACCTCAAGGCCGGCGACATTCTCAATTCGTACTGGGATCACGTCTTCATATTCCACAAGTGGACCGATGATCGCGGCGGTTTCGCCTACTACTCGTTCGGCTCGACACCGGTCAGCTACCGGCACGCGAACATCAACGACGCGTATCTCGACAGTCACCCGAACGGCGATTACAAAGCGCTCCGGTACAACAAGATAATCGAGGACGCGCCACCTATCTCACACCCGTACCAAAGTGGCCGAACGGTGTCCGGACGGTCCGCCGACGGCCGGCTGGAGACGTTCGCGGCGGGCGCGGACGGCATTCACCACGCATACCAGACAAGGCCCAACGGTGACTGGTCGCCGTGGCGCCCGCTCGGCGGCCCGCGCGACGCACAGCTCGCGATCGCGCCCAACGCGGACGGCCGGCTGGAACTGTTCGCCCTGTCCAAGGACACCTTCGAGCACCTGTACCAAACGCAGCCCAGCGGCGAGTGGTCCGGCTGGGAGAACTTCGGCACCGGCGGGTATCGCGTGGCCGCCGGCAGCAACCTGGACGGGAGGCTGGAAGTGTTCGCCTCCAACGGAACCGGCGTGTTCCACCGGTGGCAGACCCGCCCGAGTGGCGACTGGTCCGGCTGGGAGGGCACGAACGGCGGCCCGGCCAACTCCAGGCTTGCCATGGAGAACGCCCCGGACGGCCGGCTCGAGGTGTTCGCCCTGTCCAAGGACACCTTCGAGCACCTCTACCAGAACCAGCCGAGCGGCGAGTGGTCCGCGTGGGAGAACTTCGGCACCGGCGGCCGCGACCTCGCCGTCACCCACAACCAGGACGGCCGGATCGAGGTATTCGCCTCCAACGACACCGGCGTGTTCCACCGATGGCAGCCCAACCCCACCTCGTGGTCGGCATGGGAGAAATCCGGTGACATACCGGACGCCGAACTCACCGCGGCCAGGACGACCGACGGCCGGGTCGAGTTGTTTGCCATCAATGCGAACACCTCCAGTCACACCTGGCAAACGCGCCCGAATTCCGCGTACGGCGCCTGGGACACATTCGGCACTGGCGGCGCGGAAATCGTCGCGACGAACAACGCGGACGGCCGTATCGAGGTGCTCGGCAGCAGTCACGCCGGCGTCTACCACAAATGGCAGACCGGATTCTCGAGCTGGTCGGAATGGGCGTGGCTGAGCGATTCCGCCGGCCCGGCCATCAAGTGAGACTTTCAGTGAGGACGAAACCCATGACATCGAAACGTGCAAGGCGCGCTGGATTAGCGGTCGCCGTCGCGGCCGTCGGCGCGATCGTCGGACTCGCCGTGACCCCGTCGTTCGCCGACCCGGCCACCCCGGTCCCCGGCCCGATCGGCGATCAGCCCGGCGATCCGGCTCCACAGCACCAGCCCCGAATCCCCACCGCACCATGCGACCCGGGCGGCGAGCGGCCGGCCGACGGCACCATGGCCGATCAGCTCAACCCGCAGCTCAACAACACCATGCGCGGACACATGAACTCCTACAAGGTGTCCTGCGTGCGGGTGATCGCGCAGACCGTGCGCGACCGCGGCCTGAACCCGAGGGCGGCGGCCATCGCGATCGCCACGGTGATCGTGGAGACGACGATCAACAACTACTCCGAGGCGGTCGACCACGACTCGCTCGGGCTGTACCAGCAGCGGCCTTCCCAAGGTTGGTGCCAGCCGGTGCAGTGCATCGACCCGGTGTTCGCGACCAACGCGTTCCTCAACGTGATGGAGCAGTTCTATCCGAACGGCTCGTGGAACACCGCGCCCATCGGCGATGTCGCGGCCGACGTGCAGCGCCCCGCCGACGAGTTCCGCTACCGGTACGCGCGGGAGGCGGCCGACGCCACGGTGATCGCCGACGCGATGTGGAACAACTCGGGCGCGTCCCGGCACCCGTACGCCAGCGGGCGGGTGGTGTCCGCGCGGTCGGCCGACGGCCGGCTGGAGACGTTCACGGCCGGCGCTGACGGTGTGCACCACGCGTACCAGACCAGGGTGAACGGCGACTGGTCGGCGTGGCGCCCGCTGGGCGGCCCGCGCAACGCGCACCTCGCGATCGCGCCCAACGCTGACGGGCGGCTGGAGCTGTTCGCGGTGTCCGGTCAGACGCTGGACCACATCTGGCAGACACGGCCGGCCGGCGAATGGTCCGGCTGGGCCAACTTCGGCGGGCCGGGCTACCGGATCGCGGCGGGCACCAACGCCGACGGCCGCGTCGAGGTGTTCGCGTCCAACGAGACGGGCGTATTCCACAAGTGGCAGACCGGGCCGACGACGTGGTCGGAGTGGGAGGGCACGCACGGCGGGCCGGCCAACTCCCGGCTCGCCATGGAGAACGCGCCGGACGGGCGACTGGAGGTGTTCGCGTTGTCGGACAACACCTTCGAGCACCTGTACCAGATGCGGCCGAACGGCGGCTGGTCCGCGTGGGAGAACTTCGGCACCGGCGGCCGGGACGTGGCGCTCAGCCACAACCAGGACGGGCGGCTGGAAGTGTTCGCCTCCAACGGAAACGGCGTGTTCCACCGCTGGCAGACCAGCCACACCACGTGGTCGGAATGGGAGGGCGCGGGCGGGATCGCGAACGCCGAGCTTGCCGCGTCCCGGTCGATCGACGGGCGGGTGGAGATCTTCGCGATCAACGCCGACACCGCGAGCCACATCTGGCAGAGGCGCCCGAACGCGCCGTACACGGCGTGGGAGTCATTTGGCACCGGTGGCACGGAGATTGTCGCCAGTAACAACGCCGACGGCCGGATGGAGGTGTTCGGCACCAGCCGTGCCGGGATCTTCCACAAGTGGCAGACCGGGTTCTCCACGTGGTCGGCATGGGCCTGGCTGGCCGACAGCGCCGGCCCGTCCATCGAGTAGGCCTGCCAGGCAAACCCTCCACATCAAGCGGGCTGTCCACAGATCGCGCGCACCCTCTTGACAAACCCGAAAAGGTGATTCAGCGGGCTCAATCCCGCCGAGGGACCCGGGATTCAGCGGGCTCGAGCACGTCTAGCTGGAGAAAGGCCGGCCGCAAGGAGGCTAACGCGAGCGGGATTCAGCGGGCTCAATCCTGCCCAAGGGCGCGGGATTCAGCGGGCTCGATCCCGCCCAAGGACACACGGATGGACGGAATCAACATGAGACGCAAGCTCATCGCGGCCGCCTTCGCCGCGGCCACCGTCGCGACGGCGATCACCCTGACCACTCAGCCCGCGAACGGCCAGCCGGCCGAGCGGGCCGCGTCACCGACCGTCGGCGCCCGGCCGTTCACCCATCTGTACGACCCGAGCGTGGGTGAGCGGGAACCCTGGTACATCAACGATCACACGTTCATCCGAGACGACGCCGGCACCTGGCACATGTTCGGCATCACGCACGCCGAACCGGCCAACGACGACGATGAGGACACCTTCGCGCACGCGACCGCGCCGAGCCTCCAGGGGCCGTGGACCAAGCAGCCGCCCGCGCTGCACGTCGATCCGGCTTACGGCGAGACCCACCTGTGGGCGCCACACGTGATCAAGCACGGGTCGACGTACTACATGTTCTACAACGGCGGTGGCCCGGACGCGACGAAGTACGCGATCAGCCTGGCCACCTCCACCGACCTGCGAACCTGGACCCGCCGCCCCGGCGGCCCGCTGTTCCGGGACGGCGCGGTGGCACGCGATCCGTACGTCGTGCGGATCGGCGAGCGATGGGTCATGTACTACACCGCGACCAGCGCGCCGACCGGCGGCAACCACGTGGTGGCGTACCGGACCAGCACCGACCTGATCAACTGGAGTGACCGGGCGATCGCGTTCACCGACCCGACGTCCGGCTTCGGCGCCGGCAACACCGAGTCGCCGTTCGTGGTCTACGGCAACGGCGCGTGGCACCTGTTCCTCGGCCCGCGCGGCGGGTACGCGGGGACCGACGTGTTCCGCAGCGCGGACCCGTTCCACTTCTCCCTCGACCAACTCTCCGGGCACGTGTTCTCGCACGCGGCCGAGGTGATCTCCGACGGCGGCCAGTGGTGGGTCAGCCACGCCGGCTGGGGGCAGCGCGGCGTGTGGCTCGCACCGCTCGACTTCGGCGGCGGTTCCGGCCGCTACGCAGACGAGGCGGGCACCGACCCGTCCGACCGGGTGCTGCTCGTGTCCGGTGTGGACGGTCGGCAGGAGGCGTTCGCCGGTGCCGCCGACCAGGTGTGGACGCGGTATCAGACCGTGCCGAGCGGGCCGTGGTCTCCGTGGGCGCCGATCGGCGGGCCGAGGTCGGCCACACTGTCCGCCGGGCGAAACGCGGACGGCCGGCTCGAGGTGTTCGCCAGTGGCGACGGACGGGTGGACCGCAGGCTCCAGGTGGCGCCCGGCGGCGGGTGGCACGCCTGGGAGAACTTCGGCACCGGGGCGCACGACCTGACCGTCGCGCAGAACGCGGACGGGCGGCTGGAGATCCTGGCCAGCGGCCCGGTCGGCGTCTTCCACCGATGGCAGACCTCGCCGAACGGCGCGTGGTCGGAGTGGACGAGGTTCGGCGGACCGGCCAACGCGCTGATCGCCACCGGCCGGGACGCCGCCGGGCGGATCGAGGTGTACGCGGCGGCGGACGGGAAGGTCGAACGCCGCCGGCAGGCCGCGCCGAGCAGCGGTTGGCAGCCCGCGTTCGAACCGTTCGGCACGATCGACGGGCTCACGCACATCGCCGCGGGCCGGCGGCCGGACGGCGGGCTCGAACTGCTCGCCGGCGGCTCGGCCGGGGTGTCCCGGCGCGCTCAGGACGGGCCGTCCGGCGCGTGGTCGGCGTGGCAGCCGTTCGACGGCCCGGCCGGTGCGCGGGTGCACGTCGGCCGCAACGCCGATGGGCGGCTGGAGCTGTTCGCCAGCACCGCCGGCACCGTGCGCAACCGCTGGCAGGACGGTGCCGGCTGGTCGCCGTGGACGGCGTTCGGCACCGGTGCGATCGGCATCGGCTTCGGCACCAACACCGACGGCCGGCAGGAGGTCGCCGCCGGTTCGCCGAATGGCCTCTTCGGCCGCTATCAGCGCGTGCCGAGCGGACCGTGGTCGGACTGGTCCGGCATTGGCGGTCCGGGCATGCGGTGACGCCTCTTTCGACCAGGATCAAACCCCGGAACGAGTGACCTGTCCCCCACGTCGCCATAGGTGCAACCGCTCCTAGCGAAGGGGATCAGATGACTCAGATGCCGCCTGACATGCAGGCTGTCGTCGACGGTCTGCGACGCAAGGTCGACGCGACCGAGCGACTCGGCGCCGAGCTCGCCGACCTGCGGCGGCTGGTCGGCATGGTCAACATCACCGAGTCGGCCGCCGGTGGCGCGGTGCGGGTCACGGTCGGGGAGAACGGGTCGCTCACCGACGTGTCGATGACCGACGGAATCAAGAAGCTGAGCCCGGATCAGGTGGCCGGCGCGGTGATGACGGCGTTGCGCAAGGCGCAGGCCGAGTACCCGAGGCGGCTCGCCGAGATCATGGCCGCGTCGGTCGACGACGAGCGGGTGACCGACTACATCGTGGGCGCCGCGGAGAAGCGGTTCCCGCCGGTGCCCGACGAACCGGAGCCGCACACCGCGCCGACCCTGACGCGGTGGCGCGCTCCCGAGCAGCCCACCGAACGGCCCGCCCGGCGGCGCGCCGCCGGGCGGGCCGATGTGGACGACGACTTCGGTGACGAGCCGATCCTGCGCGGAGCGCTGACCGAGAGGCGGGACGATGCCTGAGGGATACGAGGTCGTCGCGAGCGCGCTGGAAGACCATGCGTCCGCATTGGACGGTTTCGCCGAGGACGCGTTCGAGGCGTTCGACGCGACGATGCAGACGATGCGGCCGGAGACCTACGGCCTGTTCTGTCAGCCGATCGCGACCGCGGCGATCGTCCTGGAGGCAATCGGGTTCAAGATCGTCGGTGACTGTGCGAAGGCGTTGGAGGACACGGCCAAGCTGGTCAAGAAGACCGCGAAGGTGTACTCCGAACTCGAGGACAACGCCGAGTCCACGTTCGACGGAGGCCTGCGGTGACCGGGGACAATCCGCTGGTCACCAAGGAGAAGGAGACCGACGGCGACTGGTACGACGAGCGCGACGAATGGCAGGAAGGAATCGGCCTGATCGATTCCGGCCGCGACATCTACGACGGGCTGAGCAACGGCGACTGGGTCGAGGCCGGCGTCGGTGTGCTCGGCGTCGGACTCGAGGGCTTGTGCCTGGCCATCGACCCGGTCGGCACGCTGGTGTCCTACGGCATTTCCTGGGCCATCGAGCACATCCAGCCACTCAGCGACGCGCTGGACGCCGTCGCCGGCGATCCCGACGCCATCCAGGCCTCCTCGGATACCTGGCACAACATCGCCGAACGACAGCTCAAGATCGCCGAGGACTACAAGACCGAAGTCGACACCGCCACAGCCGACTGGACCGGCGACGCCGCGGACAACTACCGCACCCACGCCGGCAAACTGATCGACCTGACCACGGTCTCCGGCGTCCTGTCCGAAGCGATCTCCATCTCCGTGATGATCATGGGCGAGGTCGTGTCCGTCGTCCGCGAGACGATCCGCGACATCATCGCCGACGTCATCGCCGAAATCCTGGTCATCGTCGCCGAGGAAGCGTGCACCATGGGCGCGGCCACTCCACTGGCCATCTCCCAACTCGTCGCGCTGATGGTGCGCGTGGGCAAGCGGCTCCTGACACTGTTCACCACGCTCGGCAAGACCGTGATGAACTTGCTGCCCCTGATGAAGAAAGCGGTCAAGCTCTTCGACGACGTCGCCGCCGCACTCAAGAAGCTCACCAAGAACAAGAACAAGAACGACGACTTCACCCCCGACAAAGACACCGACATCGACGACCACAAGGACACCAGCGACCTCGACACCAACGACCCCGGCGGCACCGACCCGTCATCCACCGCACCCGGAGACGATAAACCGGCGGACCCGCCTCCCGGTTCGTCCAAACCCGACGGCGGCAGCTCCCCCGACGGCAGCGGCAAGCCCGACGGCGGCACGTCGCCCGAGGGTGACAGGACGAAACCGGGTACCTCCGAGGACGGTCGCCCGTCAGACGACGGTGACAAGCCTGGCGGGAACAAGGACGAACCGCACCCACCGCTGTCAAAGCAGGAACAGGACGCGCTGGAACAGCGTCGCAAGGACCTCGAGGCTCAGAACAAGGAGCTGTTCGACGAGCTGAAGAAGGACCCCGACCACAACAAGAACGACAACGCGAACTCCAAGCAGGAGGCCAGGACCGCACTCGACCTCGAGGCACGTGGCCAGGACGGATTCGAACCCGGTCAGTATCAGCGGCCGGACGGTCCCGGGCAGGGCGATTTCATCGACTCGAACGGCAAGCACTGGGACATCAAGGGCATCCACTCCGACTGGCCGCCGGGCGTGCCCGATCATGTGAAGAACAGTAGGCCGTTCCCGAATGCCTACACTGAGGCCGATTTCAGGGACACCCTTGTCGACCAGTTCGGCAAAGGCCGAGGCGTAATCGTCGATACCCGCAACGCCGACCAGGCCGCCATTGACAACATGCGAGACGTAGTCGAGAAGGAGGGCTGGGGTGACGATGTCATCTGGTACCCGTAGCGCCTGGACCCCGGTCGTCTGGCCGCCCGACGAGGCTGCCGCGGCGACGCTGCGGGAGTGGATCGAGGGCGACGTCGAGCAGGACTTCTACGGCCTGGACCTGGACTTCTCCCGGTCCGACCTGTCCGGCGGCGACCTGCTCGAGACGTGGCTGTCCCGGTCGAGGTTCACCAACACGGTCCTGCGCGACACCACACTGGTGCGCACGCACCTGGAGGAAGCGGACTTCACCGGCGCAGACCTCGACGGGGCGAACCTCGCCAGGGCCGAAGGCCGCGAGGCGGTTTTCCGAAACGCCCGACTGCACGGCGCGAACCTCACAGCGAGCAAGTTTCGCCACGCCGACTTCACCGGTGCCGACCTCACCGCCGCGACTTTCGGCGATGCGACGTTCTCGAATGCGACCTTCGCCGGAGCGAAGCTGACCGATGTCACCGCTGACAAAGTCACTTTGCGTGCGGCCGTGCTCGACTCGGCCGAGGTCACCGGGTTCACCGGATCGGTCATCGGCCCCATTTCGGTGATCTACCGAGGCGAACGCACGCTCCTCGACGACGAGGACCTCGAGCAGTGGTTCGCCGCGCGTGGCGCGTCGGTCACCCGCTTCCACGCGGAGCGAGAAACGCGCCGATGAAGCCGGCCGCAGGATTCGCGAGCGGTCGATCTTGGACAGAGTGACAAACGGGCGGTTCCGCGCAGATGGCGGAACCGCCCGTTTCTTGTCGCACGGATTGGGATAGACGTCGCAGCAGAGGGCGAGCCGGACGCTCTTTGCCGTGCAGAACGCGGAACTCACCGGTGCACAGCGCGGAACTCGCCGGTGCACAGCGCGGGACTCGCGGGTGCAGGGCGCGGGACTCGCGGGCATGAAGAAGGGCCCCGACCGCGGCCGGGGCCCTTCTCCTTTGAGATCAGCTTATTCGGAGTTGAGCTGCCACAGCAGGCGCAGCATCTCCAGGTACAGCCAGACCAGCGTGGTCATGAGCCCGAACGCGGCGAACCACGCCCACTTGGACGGCATGCCTTCGCGGATCATGGTGTCCGCCATGTCGAAGTCGAGCAGCAGGTTGAACGCCGCGATACCGATCAGCAACAGGCTGATGCCGATGCCGAGCGGGCCGCCGTTGAACATCGAGCCGCCGCCGAACCCCGACACGAGCAGGTTCACCAGAAGCAGCAGCGCGGCACCGACGGTGGCGCCGATGATCCACTTGGTCAGCTTCGGCGTGACCTTGACCGCGCCCGTCTTGTAGAGCACGAGCATCACGACGAATACCAAGCCGGTGCCGAGGATCGCCTGCAAAGCGATGCCGGTGTTCGGCGTCAACGCTTCGAACACGCCCGTGATCGCGCCGAGGAACACGCCCTCGGCCGCCGAGTAGGTCAGCGTGAGCGCAGCGCTCGGCTTCTGCTTGAAGATGATGTAGAGCGACAGCCCGAGGCCGACCAGCATGCCGATGATCATCGGCGGGTAGGGGCTGAGCGATCCGCTGAGCACCGCGATGGCGGTGGCGATGCCCGTGGCGAACGCGACGCCGAGCGACGCCGCGGTCTTCAGCACCACGTCGTCCACGGTCATCGGCCGCTCGCCGGCGGTCGGCGGCGCCTGCTGGTAGCCCGGCTGGCTGCGCATGGCGCCCGCCTGAGCTGCGTTGAAGCCCGCGTAGCCGCCGCCTCCGACACCTGCCGGCAGCTTGCGGAACGCGGGGTTGCCTGAGGTACGCACCTATGTCCTCCTGGGCCTGAGGGTGGCCTTCATCGGTTGAACGACCGCGGGTCCCCATCGGTTCCCCCGTCGGGTAAAACCGACTTTACCCGCACCGACTGTAGCGCCCGCCACCCCTTGTCGAGCGGCGGGCACCCGGACGCCGTGTCGCTACACGAACGAGTGAATTCTTCCCCTTACGGTTGCACCAAAGTCAAGATCGACCGTCTTGTCCCGCGTGACCCGCGTTCCCCGTGTGCCGTCCCAGGCCCGACCGGGTCGCCTGGACGAGCAGGGGAGCACATGCGGGACGACGCGCCGAACGGCCAATTAGGCGGGCCGCGGCGAAGATGGGGCGACATCAGCCTGGCCGCCGCGTTGACGATCACCTTCACCGTGCTCGTGGTCATCGGCACCTACCAGCCGGAACCGCCGCCCGCCACCGCCGCCGCACAGGCGGCCAAGAAGGACGAGAAGCCGTGGCTGCGCAAGCTCGCGCCCGGCGAGAAGCCACCGCAGTTCGTGCTGTTCTCCTTCGACGGCGCCGGCTCGCACTCGCACTGGCAGCGCGTGCTCCCGCTGGCCGACCGGGTGAACGCCAAGATCACCGGCTTCCTGTCGGGCACCTACCTGCTGACCGATCTGCAGCGCACCGCCTACACCGGCCCCGGCCATCCGCAGGGCCACACGGAGATCGGGTTCGGCGGCACCGAGCAGGAGGTGCGCACCCGGGTCGCCGACATCAACGAGGCCCTTGAACGTGGCCACGAGATCGGCACGCACTACAACGGGCACTTCTGCAAGGGCTCCGAGCCGAGCGTCGGCCGCTGGACCACCGAACAGTGGACCGTCGAGCTGGACCAGTTCTACGAGTACGTGCGCGAGGCGCCGGGTCTGCAGCTGACCCAGGATCGGATCAAGGGCGGCCGCACACCCTGCCTGGAGGGCAAGTTCGACCAACTGTTCCCCGCGCTGCTGGCACGTGGCATGACCTACGACTCCAGCCGGTTGACCAACGGGATCGCCTGGCCCTCACTGGAGAACGGCGTCTGGGAGTTCTGGATGCCGATCGTGCGGGTGCCCGCGATGGAGAAGCGGGTCGTGCTCATGGACTACAACCTCTGGTACGCGCTGAACAAGGCCAAGGAGGCGCCCAACCGCACGGCCGAGTTCACCAAGGTCACACTGGACACCTACCGGGCGGCCTACGACGCGGCACTGGCCGGGAACCGTGCGCCGCTGGTGATCGGGAACCACTTCAACGAGTGGGCCGGCGGCGCGTTCTCCTCGGCGACCGAGCAGTTCATGGCCGAGACGTGTGTGAAGCCGGACACGGTGTGCGCCACGTACTCCGACGTCATTCAGTGGATGGAACTGCAGGATCCGGTGGTACTCGACACCTACCGGAAGCTGCCGAACGCGCAGACATAGCCACGTTCGCATGACACGATTTGCCGTCGGTAATGAAAACCGGTACCACTAACCGGGTGAAGCTCGCATTCGTCGGCAAGGGTGGCAGTGGCAAGACCACCCTCACGTCGCTGTTCGTCCGCCACCTCGCGTTCGACTCTCCCTCGGCACCGCTGCTCGCCGTGGACGCGGACATCAACCAGCATCTCGCGGGCGCGCTGGGCGCCGACGACGAGACCGCCGCCGCGCTGCCCACGCTGGGCGCGAACCTGCCGCTGATCAAGGAGTACCTGCGCGGCGACAACCCGAGGATCGCCTCGGCCGACGAGATGATCAAGACCACGCCGGCCGGCCGCGGCTCGAACCTGGTCACCACCGAACAGCCCAACCCGGTGTACGACGCCTGCGTGCGCGAGGTCGGCGGCGTGCGGCTGGCCGTCACCGGGCCGTTCACCGACAACGACCTCGGCGTCGCCTGCTACCACTCCAAGGTCGGCGCGGTCGAGCTGCTGCTGAACCACATGGTCGACGAGCGCGGCGAGTACTCCGTCGTGGACATGACCGCCGGTGCCGACTCGTTCGCCTCGGGCCTGTTCACCCGGTTCGACATGACCTTCCTGGTGTGCGAGCCGACCGTGCGCAGCGTCGGCGTGTACCGCCAATACCTCAACTACGCCAAGGAGTTCGACGTCCGGATCGCCGTCGTGGGCAACAAGATCACCGACGAGGAGGACCTGGACTTCCTGCGCGAGCACGTCGGCGAGCACCTGCTCACCACGATCGGCCGGTCCAAGCACGTGCGCGCGGCCGAGCGCGGCGACGTCCGTCCCATCGAGACACTCGAGCCGGAGAACCTGGCCGCGCTGCGCACCATGCGCGAGGCGGTGGACGCCGTCGGCAAGGACTGGGCGACCTTCCAGCGTCAGGCCGTCGAGTTCCACCTGCGCAACGCGACGACCTGGGGCAACGATCGCGCCGGCCGCGACCTCGCCGAGCAGGTCGACCCGGACTTCGTGCCGGCGCCGGTAGCGCTCCCGGTCGGCTGACCCGACCGTCCCATGTGGACGGTGATGCTCGTCTCGCGGCCGTAACCACGAGCCGGCCCCCGCGTTGGCAGTAGTGTCTGGGCAGACGACGACGAGGGGCCTCCGATGGCGACATATCTCGTGACCGGCGCGACCGGACTGATCGGCCGCCACTTCGTCCAGGAGCTGCTCACCAGGCCGGATACCGGCACGGTATGGCTGCTGGTTCGCGAGCAGTCCCAGGAGCGCCTGACCACACTAACCCGTTCGTGGCCGTCCGCGGAGAAGATCAAGCCAATCCTCGGCGACGTCTCGCAGCCCGCGCTCGGCGTGAGCGAGGCCGCGATCGCCGAACTGTCCGGTGTGGACCACGTCGTGCACCTTGCCGCGCTCTACGACGTGACCGCCGACGACGAGACCAGCATCGCGGCCAACGTGGACGGCACCCGGCACGTGATCGAACTGGCCGCGCGGCTGGACGCCGGCTGCCTGCACCACGTGTCCTCGGTCGCGGTGGCCGGCGACTACAAGGGCAAGTTCACCGAGGACATGTTCGACTCGGGCCAGCGCCTGGTCACCCCGTACCACCGCACCAAGTTCGAGTCCGAGCGTCTGGTACGCACGCAGAGCGACGTGGCCTGGCGGGTGTACCGCCCGGCGATCGTCGTCGGCGACTCGGCCACCGGTGAGATGGACAAGATCGACGGGCCGTACTACTTCTTCCCCGCGCTGGCCCGGCTGAAATCGCTGCCGGCCGTGCCGCTGGTGGTCCCGGACATCGGCGACACCAACATCGTGCCGGTCGACTACGTGGCCAAGGCGCTGCTGCACCTGGTGAACGCGCCCGGCCTGGACGGGCGGGCGTTCCACCTGGTCAACCCGGAGCCGCAGTCGGCGAAGGAGGTGTTCAACGCCTTCGCGCGCGCGGCCGGCACGGCGACCGCGACCGCCTCGCTCGACCGCAGGCTGACCGAGCCGCTGGTGGGCCTGGCCAGGCTGGCCGAGCACGTGCCCGGCGTGACGCTGGCGCGCGACGCGGTGCTGGACCGGCTGGGCATCCCGCCGGTGCTGCTGTCCACGCTCACCTTCGAGCCGCGATTCGCCTCCGTCGAGACGCGGAAAGCCTTGGCGGGCAGTGGAATCGAGGTTCCGCAGCTTTCCGACTACGCCGACGTGCTGTGGCGGTACTGGCGCGAGCACCTCGACCCGTTCCGTGCGCGCAAGCACGGCGAGCGCGGGCCGCTGGACGGCCGGCGAGTGGTGGTCACCGGCGCGTCGTCCGGCATCGGGCGGGCCACCGCGCTCAAGATCGCCGAGGCCGGCGGCGTGCCGCTGCTGGTGGCCCGGCGGGCGCACGAGCTGGAGGACCTGCGCGACGAGATCGTGGCCGCCGGCGGCACCGCGTACGCGTACCCGTGCGACCTGACCGACGGCGAGTCGGTGGACAAGATCGTCGCTCAGATGCTCGCCGAGCAGCCCAGCGTGGACATGCTGGTGAACAACGCCGGCCGGTCGATCCGGCGCTCGGTGCGGCTGTCCTACGACCGCATCCACGACTACGAGCGCGCCATGGCGATCAACTACTTCGGCGCGGTGCGGCTGATCCTGGCGCTGCTGCCGCACATGACCGAGCGGCGGTTCGGGCACGTGGTGAACGTCAGTTCCATTGGCGTGCAAGGGATCGCGCCCCGGTTCTCGGCGTACGTCGCGTCCAAGGCGGCGCTGGACGCGTTCAGCAAGATCGTGGCGACCGAGACGCACGGCGCCGGCGTCACGTTCACCACCGTGCACATGCCGCTGGTGCGCACGCCGATGATCCGCCCGACCAAGATCTACGACGCGTTCCCGACCAGGTCCCCGGAGCAGGCCGCGGACATGGTGATGGAGGCGCTGGTCAAGCGGCCCAAGCAGATCGGCACGCTGGAGGGCCGGATCATCCAGTCCGCCTACGCGGTGGCACCCGATCTCGTGGACGCGATCGCGTACCAGGGCTACCGCGTCTTCCCCGACTCGACGGCCGCCGGCGGGTCGGAGAAACCCAAGCTGGGCAAGGGAGACCGACACCTCAGCCGCGCGGCGAGCGCACTGGTCCGGCTCACGAGAGGATTCCACTGGTGATCATCGGCGCGCACACGATCGTCTACGCCTCCGACGCGGAGGCGGCACGGGCGTTCTTCCGCGACGTGCTCGGACTGTCCCATGTGGACGCCGGGGACGGATGGCTGATCTTCAAGCTGCCACCGGGCGAGTTGGCCGCCCATCCGACCGGCGGGCCGGTGCAGCACGAGTTGTACTTGATGTGCGACGACGTGCGGGCCACCGTCGAGGAGCTGACGGCCAAGGGCGTGGAGTTCACCTCGGGGATCACCGACGCCGGCTGGGGGCTGATCACCACGCTGAAGGTGCCCGGCGCGGGCGAGCTGGGCCTGTACGAACCTCGTCACCCCACGGCGATCGACCTCGTCTGACGACAAAGCGCCGCGGTCGTTCTTGTCAGTAAGCAACGAAGCATGCCGTGAACAGGGCCGTTCTTGTCGGTGACGGCCATTCGGCGGTATGCGAAATGCCACTGGCAATTGTTTCATTTGCTCATGAGAACCCGCGTACGTCGCGCGATGTCGATTCTCGCGCTCACCCTGACCGCCGCCGCGATCGGCCTGCCCGCCACCGCCGCACCGGCCATGCCGATCGGCGTCCCCGTTCCGGTCTCCAACACCGCGCAATATCGGATGACCGTGCCGCTGCTCGGCACCACGCTGATCGATGTGAAGACGACGGCCGTGGTGACGCCCCCGTTGTTCGTCGGCGGCACGCTGCACGTCGCCAAGCTGCGGCAGTCGATGACGCTACCGCCGAGCGTGGTCCAGGGTCTCCGCCTCGTCGGCGCCACGAAGGTGGAGATATCCGGCGGCCCCGGCCTCGTCGCCTACCCCGGTATCCACATGCCGATTCCCATCCCCTGCGGCACGACCAGTTTCCCGCTGACCGCGTTGCCGGAGTCTGGGCCGGCGACACTCACCGCGGCGGCGCGGGACTGCCAGCGCGTCGTCATCCCGCACTCCGGGGTGACGTCCCTCGGTGTGGACTTCGCGTTCGATGCCACCGTCACAGCGCGGAAATCCGACGACACGCTGACCGAACTCGGCGTTTTCACCACGCCGTGCTACCACGAATCGACCTCTCCTTGGCTGCTGCTCGAATTCCACGTGTTGGGCATTTCGCGATGAATCGCCGGGGCAACCCTTGTTACGCGCGCACGAATCGCGCGCGAAAGACCTCCACTAGTCCATCGATCGCCCAATAGGTGGTGTGCGATATGACACGTAATGGTTACATCGGGGCCATGGGAATCCGAGCACTCCGCGCGATACCGGTCGCGCTCGCACTCGCGGCCGTCACGGTCGGCCAGCCCGCCAACGCCACACCCCGATCGGACGACCCGGTCCCCGTCGACAAGACGGTCGACTACCGCATGCCCATGCCGCTGCTGGGCAACATCCTGGTGAACGTCAGGACGTCGGCCGAGATCACCAAGCCGACGCGCGCCGGCGGCGAGTTGCGCGTGACCAACCTGCGGCAGTCGATCACGCTGCCGCCGAACGTGGTGCTGGCGATGCACCAGGTCGGCGCCGCCACGATGGAGATCTCCGGCGGCCCCGGCCTCGTCGTGGACAACGCGGGCACGGCGCTCCCGATCCCCTGCGGGCAGGCCACCTTCCCGAGCACGCCGGTGCCACCGACCGGCCAGTCGTTCACCCTCACCGCGGCGCTGACCTGCCAGCCGGTCGTGCTGCCCAACGCCGGCCCGTCGAAGGTGGCACTGGTCGACGCGTTCGACGCCACGGTCACCCCGAGGCGCGCCGACGGCTCGGTCACCCCGCTCGGCACCTTCACCTCGCCGAGCACGCTCGAGCCGGGAGCCGATCCCGTGCTGCTCGCGTTCGACGTGCCGGCCGGGCCTCGGGAAGACCCGGTGCACCACGTCTACACGCTCACCGGCAACGCGACGGTCAAGAAGCTGAACAACGGCCCGTACCCGATCGGCCCCGGCACCCTCGACGCCGCGCGGGACACCACCACCGGCGCGTACACCGGCACGCTGACCCTCCCGCCGACCAGGGGCCAGTGGCAGACGGGGCCGCTCCCGGTGGCCGCGGAGATCGTGTTCGTCCAGGACGGCGCGCTCACCGGCACGCTGGCGCAGGACTCGTTGAGCGCCAACGGAAAGGTGACACTGAAGTTCCCGAAGATCTGGGTGGCCGGCCGGGAGTTCGGCGGTCCGGACTGCCGCACCTCGACGCCGGCCGACCTCGTCCTGACCACGGCACCCGGGTTCGACATCCTGCGCGGCGGCAAGGCGACCGGCACCTACACGATCCCGCCGCTGGTCGACTGCGGCGAGTACACCGGCCAGCTCAGCGCCATGTTCGATGGGCCGGACAACGCGGTCGCGGTCGACGTCACCCCGAAGCGATGAGACGAGTGACGGCGGTCGTCGCGGTGCTGGCCGCGACGGCGATCACCGGCGGCGGAACGGCCCAGGCGGCGCCCCGGGTCACGATGACCGTGCTCGACCTGCCACAGGGGTACGCCAGCGGCACGGCCAAGCTCGCCCCGGGCACCGGCGTGATCGTCGGCAGCGCGTGGCCGGGCCCGGACAACCACCCGAGGGTCGTGGCCTGGCGTGACGGCAAGCCGGTCGATATCGGGCGAGGCGACGCGCTCGACGTGAACCGGCTCGGCGCGATCGTCGGAACCAACGGCGCCGACGTCGGCCAGATCGCGCTCATGTGGCGGGACGGCCAGGTGACCGAGCTGCTGCCGGGCAACCCCGGAGCCAGCCGCGCGGTGTCGGTGAACGACCGGGGCGAGGTGCTGGTCCAGTTCGAGCGGGACCGGGCGCACCGCACCGGCGTGTGGCGCGACGGCCGGCTCGTCGAGCTGCCGGTGCCCGGTGCCGGCGAAGGTTTCGCGCCGCCCTCGCTCGGCGTGATCAACCAGCGCGGCCAGGTCGCCGGCGCGATGTGGGCGCCCGACCGGACGTTCGCCTACCGCTGCGATCGCGGGAACTGCGCGAAACTGCCCGATCCGCCCGGCCTCGGCTCGATTCCCGCCCCGACCGTGGCGATCTCCGCGATCAACGAGCGCGGGCAGGTCGCCGGCCGGGTCTACCGGGACAACGTCTCGCCGTGGCGGGCGGTCGCGTGGTCCGGTGACCGGGCGGTCGACCTCGGCACGCTCGGCGGCGACTGGAGCTTCGCCGCGTACGGCAGCCAGGCGATCAACAGCCGGGGTGACGTGGTGGGCACCAGTGCCACCGCGAACGGGACGTACCACGCGTTCCTGTGGCGGGACGGGAAGATGATCGACCTCGGCACGCTCGGCGGGCCGCTGAGCGCGGCGCTGGCGGTGAACGACCGGGGCGACGTGATCGGGCAGAGCTACACGGCCACCTCGGGCGAGGTGCACGCGTTCCTGTGGCGCGACGGTCGGATGATCGACCTCGGCGCGGCGCCGGACGGGCGGAGCAACGCGGTCCAGCTGACCGACACCGGCCAGATCGTCGGAGACACGACGACGGCGTCCGGCGAGTCCCGGCCGGTGGTGTGGACGGTGTCCTGACCGCTGACCTCCACTGTTACGTCAGGGCTGCTGTTGATCGGCCGGTGGCTCAGTCTCTCCTGCGCGCCTGTCGACCGACGGCTTGCTCTTGTCGTACGGATTGTCGAACACCAAACCCGGCACATCGTGCAGTTGCAGCAACCCGGTCGCCATCTTCGTCACCTCGGCACCCTTCGCCGCAGAATGCACGATCCCGTTGTAGATGAGATCCCACATCCGCCGATCGAGCTGCAACTCCTCAAAACTCCGCTCGATCCCCCGCTCATCGTCCCACAATCGAAGATGGAATAGCACACCACCAAACGCGTCAATGTGCCGCAACTCGTACAGCTTGACCCAGGCACATTTCGTTCGCCCAAATCGCGTCCGCTGAACCTGAAACCAGTCAGCACCCGCCGAATACGTCAACACACTCGTAGGTCCAGACATGAGCACCACACCAATGATGAGGATCGGCCACAATTGCCAATACCTCACCCACTCGATAGGATTCTCGCCGTCAATGAACTGAGCAAGAGAAATACCACCCGAAAGTATAGCGAGCGCACCGACCACCTGCACAAGGCGGCCTCGCGTGCTCGGACGATGCCATGCCATTACTGGCCCCATGCCGGGTGGCGGCTTCGGCTTCTTCGATAGTCGAGACTCTCGATCAGGGTGATCTATCGGGTCGTCACGTCCGAAGTAGCCGAGACCGTGCGGAGGAAACGGTTCACCGGTCGCCGAGTCGGGGCGCGCAGGTAGTCCAGCAATCGACTCCTCATTCGATTCTGACATCAAACCATCTACTTCGGCACGATAACGTCGGCAACGGACTGTCCACCGATCGCGCCTACGACAGCACCACCAGCGCCAAGTATGAGCATTCCGAGTGGCCCGAGCGGTGCGCCGCGGATCGCTGCCGCCGTGCCCGTTGCGACTGCGGACCCTACCGCACCGCCCGCGATATTGGCTGTCGTGTCAACAATCGCCTTTGTCCAAGACTGCTGACCCTTGATTGATTCCCTTCCCTCAATGTATGCCGTCAGCGATGTTCCGGCGTACGGAAGGCTCTTAAGAACCGTGCGGGCAAGCCTGGCGCCAGCACCCGCTTCGGGCGGAAGCGCATGCAGTTCCCGCACTCCCGGATACGCGGCAGCCGTCGTGCGTGCCCATTGCGGAACTGTCCTGACGTACTTCTCATATTCTGCTGCCTTTTTGAGGTATTCCTCTCGGCCAGCCCCCGCGAGGTTGGCCGCCCGCTGAAGGTGTTCCAGTTCCCAGTCCATACCCTGCGCCTGGCCGAGGGCGATCTTGCGGAAGAAGTCAGCCTGCTCGACTCGCAACCGCTCGGCATGCATGAGTGCCTCTTTGCGTGGGCTCTCGAGTGTCTTACAGGCGCTGAGGGCGCGGGCCGCGGTGGTGGTGCCAACCTTGAAGTTGTCCATGTCCGAACCGGGTGGCGGCGCCAGCGCGGCCCGGAGCGCGTGGTGCGCTCGGGCCTCCATCTTGCGCGCGTCCTCGACGATCGCCTTGCAGTCGTTGAACAGCCGAACCCTGCGGTCGTACTCGGTGGCTCGCCGGAAGTATGCCTGCAGGTCGCCCTGGTAGACGCCGATCACCTTGCGCACCTCTCCAGGGGCGCACACTTCGACAGGCATTCCCGGCTGGTGGCCGACGTCGTTGACCGGCTTCTTGATCAGCGGCCCGACCACCTCCAGACCGCCGGCCGCCGCCGTGCCACGTGCCTCGTTCATTCTGGCGTTGACCGCGTCCAGCGACGACGCGAATTCTCGCAGCGTGCCCTCGTACCGCCGCGCCGTGTCCGCCAACTGGTCCGAGAGCGGTCCGACATCGGACACGGACTCCTGACATGCCGCGCTTGCCGGCCCCCTCCAATCGGCGCGCGCCACGCCAAGGCCACGATGGGTGTCGTCGCCCGCCCGGTCGGCCGCACCGGCCAGGTCACGAACCCAGTCGGCCCCATCGGTGCAGGTGCCGGAACTACCGTCAACGGTCGTCAACAGATCCACGTCGCCCCCTCGTCAGCGTCCGCCCGAGTTGCCGCCGCGCGAACCCGTCGGCCCGAGCGGCGACTGGGGCTGCTTGGTCACGTGGGTCTGCCGCCGGCCGTCGCCGTATCCCGCGTCGCGCTGCTTCTGCATCAGCCGCATCATCCCGGCGTTGTTGTTCTCGATGTCGTCGTAGCTCCCGTTCGCGGCACGAACCTTGCCCGCGGTGTCATCGAGTACGTGTGCGAGCACCGTCCCGATCTGGGTCACCCGCACCAGCGCGGCGGCGACGATGTCCGAGGACAGGCCGGCATCGACGGCGCCCGCCCGTTTCCCGGTGGCTCCGTCGAGTGTCCCCGCCCCGCTGCGAAACCGCTCGGCCACGGCGGCCAACGCCGAGGTGGTGTAGCCGTAGCCCTCTGGCGGTGGTGGCATGTGTCATTCCTCCAGTCCGGTCCATTTCGACTTCCAATCGACGGTCCGCCGCCGCTCCGGCCGGCGCCGCCAATCGGCGACCGGCTTCGTGCGGCGCGCATCTTCGGCCAGCACCGGATCGAAGGCGACTCCTGCGGCACCCGCCTCCTCTGCGACATCCGCGAGGCGCTCCGCGGGGATGACGACCGCCGCCTGATGCGGGCCGCAGCCCGCCTCCAGCAACTCGCGCGAGGTGTATGCCAGCAACAACGGCCGTCCGTCGCCGTCGCGGTACAACTCCAGGTCCACGGTCCTGTCACCGGGACGGGCCGGCCGTGACGGAACACAGAAGAACCGCCCGGCCATTCCGTCGTCGGCGACACCGCTCTCCGGAACGTCCGGCAGGCTCGCTGGGTCACCGTGGCCGCGCGACTCCACAACTTGTTCCCCCCAGAACGGCTACGCGACAGAGTTCATCGAACTCTCACCGTAACAACTCCTCGGTGACGGTCAAGGTCGGTCAGCGGTGACAGGACTCGCCGAACGTGCCGTCGGCGCGACGCGGTGACCTGCTCGATGTCGGACCGTCACTCAGCGCAGTAGACACCCTCACAGCCGCCACGATCGGATGATCTCCATCGCGCCAAAGTGAGCCGGGGTGCGGTACCGTCGCGCCCTATGGCAGGGCCTGAGGATCACCAGCTCGCCGGTGACGCGGACGACAAAGCGAACTTCGACGTGGTGCGGCAGGGATTCGACCGCGACCAGGTCAGACAGTACGTGCAGAACGTCGACCTGCACGTGCGGCGCCTGTCTGCCGACCGCGACGAGGCGTTGTCCCAGGTGGTGGAGCTGTCCGAGCGCCTGGAGGTGGCGCATCGGGAGATCGCCGCGCTGACCGAGGGCCGCGGGACGACCACCGGCCAGGCCGCGCCGAACCGCCAGGTGCAGGTGGCCAAGGTCGAGGCGGCCGAGATCACCGGGCGCGCGCAGGTCGCCGCCGAGAACACCTGGGCGGCCGCCGAGCAGGCCTCCGCCGCGCTGCGCGACCGCTACACCCACCTGATCCGGGAACTTGACAAGCAGCACGCCGACATCCAGGTCGAACATCGGGCCATCATGGACGCGGCCCACGGTCACGTGCGGAAGATGACCGTGGAGGCCGACCGCCGGCAGGCCGAGATCGACGAGCGGGCCGAGCGGGAGCGGCAGCGGATCGAGTCGGAGTTCGACCAGACCATGACCACCCGCCGGGCCGACCTGGAGCGGGAGATCGAGTCGCGGCACGCGGCGAGCACCGCGCAGGCGCGGCGGACCGTCGAGGAGGCGAACGCGAAGGCACGCGCGGCCGTCGCCGAGGCCAACAAGCGCCTCTCGGACCTGGTGGCCGTGCGCAACCAGATCGCCGACCACATCCGCGGCACGCGGGAGGTCATCGAGCAGGGCTCGGCGCTGCTGGAGCCGGTCGAGAACGAGGCCGAGGTGCTGGCCAGCGCCAAGCCGCTGGAGCACGAGAAGCCCGCCAAGAACACGGAGAAGACCGAGAAGGCGAACGACAAGCCGCATTCCGTTCCCCAGCAACGAGAAGCCCGCCAGGGCGCACCGTCCACAGTGGACTAACGCCTAGGGCAACGTCACCTCGACGCGCAGTCCCCCTTGTTCGCCCGGCTTCGCCGACACACCACCGTCGTGCGCGGCCGCGATGGACCGGACGATCGACAACCCGAGGCCGGCGCCGTCGCGGTGGTTCGTGCGCTCCGCCGCCCGCCGCCGGAACGGCTCGAACAGCGACGACACACCTTCGGCCGGTACGACCTGGCCGGAATTGTGCACGGACAGCGCCGGTCGCTCGGCGACCACGATCTCGACCCAGCCGCCCGGCTCGTTGTACTTGATCGCGTTGTGAATCAGGTTGCTGATCATTCGCTCGAGCAGCACCGGATCGCCGTGGACGGTCCGCTCGACCATGCCGCGCCGCAGCGTCACCTCGTGCTCCGCCGACAGCTCGCCGTAGGAATCCATCACCTCGTTGGTGAGCTGGTCGAGCCGGACCGGGACAGTGCCCGGCAGACCGCGATCGCTTTCCGCGAGCACCAGCAGCCCCTCGATCAGCCGCTCGTTTCGCTCGTTGACCAGCAGCAGTTGCATGCCGAGGCGGTTGACCTCCTTGTCGTCGCCGGTCACCATCGCGACCTCGACCAGAGTCCGCTGCACGGCCAGTGGCGTGCGCAACTCGTGCGAGGCGTTCGCGGCGAACCGCCGCTGTCCCTCGAAGCCGACCACCACCCGGTCGAGCATCTCGTCCACCGAGTCGGCCAACTCACGCAGCTCGTCCTTCTTACCGCCCCGGCGGACCCGCTGGCCGAGGTTCTGCGGCCCCAACTGGCGAACCGTCGCGGCCATCGCCGGAATCGGGCTCAGGCTCCTGGCCGCGCCGATCCGACACCCCCAGATGATCAGCCCGATGAGAACGACAAGGCCGACGGCCGACAAGCCTTGCACCGCCCCATTGGGAAGCGCGCATATGCCACGTGATCCCACGCAGATAGTCGAGTGGCCGAAGACCTCGCTGATCCATTCGACCGTCGGGTAGGCCAGTGCGTACCCGAGAGCGAAGGTCAGCACGCAGGCCAGCGCTACCCGGCCGCGCAGTGACAGCGGCCCGCTCAGGAACCGAAGCGATATCCGGCGCCGGGGACGGTGTGGATCACTGGCGGCTCGCCCAGCTTCCTCCGCAGGTTCATCACCGTCATCCGCACCGCGTTCGTGAACGGATCCGCGTTCTCGTCCCATGCCTTCTCCAACAGCTCTTCCGCACTGACCACCGTGCCCTCCGCCGCCCGCATGAGCACGGCCAGCACGGTGAATTCCTTGGGCGACAACGAAAGCGGGCGCCCGTCCCGCTCCGCGTGCCGTTTCGCGAGATCCAGCCGAAGCCCTTCCCGGTCCAGCACCGGCGGCAGCGCCCGATGGGCCCGGCGCGACAAAGCCTGCACCCTCGCGACCAGTTCGGCGAACGCGAACGGCTTCGTCAGGTAGTCGTCGGCGCCGAGGCCGAGCCCGTCCACCCGCTCCCGAATGGACGCCGCGGCGGTGAGCATGAGCACTCGCGTCTCGCCGTCGCCGGCGACAATCCGCCGGCAGACCTCGTCGCCGTGCACCTCGGGCAGGTCCCGATCGAGTACGACCACGTCGTACCGGTTGACGGCCACCCGCTCCATCGCGGCTTCCCCGTCGTAACAGACGTCGACCGCCATGTGCATGTGGCGCAGGCCTTCGGCGATGGCATCGGCGAGCATCTGCTCGTCCTCGGCCACCAGGACACGCATGGTTCCTCCTCGCCCCGCTACGCAATGTCTACTGCGATCGAGATAAAGTCCCGATAAAGGTCGTCCTTATCGGCGAGCTATGGCTCCTCGCGTACACCTGCCGTCATGCGATTCGTCATGCTGACCGGGATCCTGGCGGCCGGAGTCTGGTTTCTCGTCGTCGGAAACACTTATCGACTGGATCTGGACGTCTATAGAATAGGAGTGCAAACCTGGCTCGACGGTGGCGATCTGTACGGGCAGCTTTCGGAAACGGTGGCCGGCATAAGCCTACCGTTCATCTATCCACCGGTAGCCGCCGCAGCGATGGTTCCGTTGACGATTATCCCGTTCCCCGTCGCCAACATCGTCGTCACGCTGCTCACATTCGCGCTTGTCGCGATCACGATCGCGATTACGCTCAAGTCGCTCGGACTGCCCTCGCGCTGGCTGGCGCTGTTTCCAGCAGCCGCCCTCTTTCTCGAGCCCATTCGCTCCACGCTGGACTTCGGCCAGATCAACGTCATCCTGATGGCGTTGGTCGTCGCCGACTGCCTGATCGAGAAACCCCGCTGGCCCCGGGGCGCCCTCGTGGGCATCGCCGCGGCGATCAAGCTGACCCCGTTGGCGTTCCTGCTTTTCTTCCTGATCCGCCGCGACTACCGGGCAACCCTGACGGCTGCGGGATCGTTCCTGTTCGCCACGCTGATCGGGTTCGCCGTCTCGTGGCGTTCATCGGTCACGTTCTGGACCGACGCTGTCTTCCACACGAACGAGAAGGTAGGCATCGACTACCTCGCCAACCAGTCGATTCTCGGCGTCCTCACTCGCGTTCAGTTGGGCACAGAAATCTGGGTCGCCCTCGCGGTGACGGTCCTCGTCCTTACCGTCCTCGCCATGCGGCACGCGAGCAAACCAATGGCCTTCAGCGTCAACGCCATCGCGATGCTTCTGATTTCCCCGATTTCCTGGTCTCACCACTGGGTGTGGTGTCTCCCGATACTCCTGACATTCGCGAGTCACGGTCGAAAGGTTCTCGCGATCAGCGGCGCTATCCTGTTCGTGATCTCCCCACACAGGTGGTTTCCCGCGATACCGACGGAGTTCGCACACCACGTGGTTTCCAACGCCTATTTTCTCTTCGCCGTGGCCACGCTCGTCGTACTCGCGCACGGAGGGGCAAAAGTCGGGAGGCGCGCTCAGGCCACCTTGTCCAAGGTGGACAGCCGGCAGGTGTCCAGGATGACGTTCGCGATCAGCCGGGGGTCGTCGCTCATCGGCACGTGGCCGCACCGGGGCAGCGGCACGTGGTTGGCCGCCGGCAGCAGCCGGGCCGCCTCGCGCGCCTGGCGCGGCCACAGGATCCGGTCCCTGGTCCCCCACGCCACGGTCACCGGCACGGTCGGCGGATCGGCGGCGAAGAAGTAGTCCCGCCCGTTGTGCGCGACCGCGTCGAACGCCTTGGCCGTGGCCAGCGCCCGCATGTCGCCGACCATCGACTCGGGCGACACCAGCGACGGGCGGCCGTACATGATCGCCCCGGCCAGCGCGCGCAGTGCCCGCCGCTTGGCCACCGCGGCGATCAGCGGAGCCGGTGTGTGCCGGGCCGTCGAGCGCAGGGTCCTGAGCGTGGCCAGCGCGTAGGCCCGGTCGCGCGCGGTCCAGAAGCCGGCCGGCGACAGCGCCGTCGCCGAGCGCACCACACCGCGCGAGGCCAGCTCCAGCGCCAGCATGCCGCCGAGCGAGTTGCCCGCGATGTGCGGCCGGGGCACGCCGAACT
The DNA here is from genome assembly GCF_004216555.1 of Herbihabitans rhizosphaerae. Lineage (GTDB taxonomy): Bacteria > Actinomycetota > Actinomycetes > Mycobacteriales > Pseudonocardiaceae > Herbihabitans > Herbihabitans rhizosphaerae. The sequence goes on from NZ_SGWQ01000006.1 coordinate 239,151, forward strand.
CCCCGAACAGCTCCACCAAGTTGTCCATTGTGGACTCGACGCTGTACTCGTCCACAGTGGACAGTTCGGGCGAGGAGCCGAACCCTGGCAGGTCGATCGCGATGACGTCGTGCCGCTCGGCGAGCCGATCGATCACCGGCTGCCAGGCCTGCCAGCGGTGGCCGATCCCGTGCAGCAGCACGAGCGGCTCGCCGGCACCCCGTCGCTCGAACACGACCCGTGCGCTCATCATTTGACTCCTTTCGCGCGCGCCGAGGACACGACGCGGGCAAATCCCCGCACCAGACCCGGCGTGAACCGATACGCGGTGTGGGCGAGCTTCGCCTCCGGTGTCACCGGGACGACCGCCTTGTTGTCCTCCACCGCGAACACGATCTGCGCGGCGACGCGCTCCGGTGGGAAGTTCCGCTTGTGATAGGCGGCGGATGCCTGGCGCCGCAGCCGTTTCTCCTCCAACTCATCGACGCCGGCGTACCGCGTGGTGTTGGTGATGTTGGTGTCCACGATTCCCGGGCAGATCGCGCTCACGCCGATGCCCGCCGCGGCCAGCTCCACCCGCAGGCTCTCCGACAGCATCAGCACGGCGGCCTTGGTGGTCGAGTACGCCGGCAGCAGGTCGCTGGGCGTGAACGCGGCGGCGGAGGCGATGTTCACGATGTGCCCGCCGCGCCTGGCCGCGATCATCCGGGGCGCGAACGCGCGGCAGCCGTTGACCACGCCGAGCAGGTTCACGTCCACCACCCGTCGCCACTGCTTGGCCGAGGTGTCCACGAACGCGCCGGCGAGCCCGATCCCGGCGTTGTTCACCACGATCTCCGGCACGCCGTGCTCGTCGACCACCCAGTCGGCGAACCGGTCCATCGCGTCCTCGTCGGAGACGTCCACGCCGTACGGGTACGCGGCCGGCCCGATCGACTCGGCGGTCGCCCGCGCGGAGGCGATGTCGATGTCGGCGACCACCACCTCGGCGCCGAGACCGGCGAACAGCGTCGCGGTCGACCTCCCGATCCCGCTGCCGGCGCCGGTGACCACGACGAGTCGGCCGGCGAACCGCCCGCCCGGCGCGCCGACCTGGTCCTGCTGCAGCGTGCGGGTGGTCGGTCCGCCGGCGATGTGGTCCACGAACTCCTCGATCATCTGCGCCACGACGGCCGGCTCGGTCAGCGTCGCCCAGTGCCCGGCGATCAGCTCGCGCCGCCACAGCCGGGGTGCCCAGCGCTCGACCTCCTCGGCCAGCCCCGGCCGCACGTACCGGTCCCTGGTCGGCACCACGAGCTGCACCGGCACGGCGGTGCGGCGCTCGCGCGGGCGCAGCAGCCGGGGCAGCATGTTCGCCTTGTACAGCTTGATTCCGCGCACACCGTCACCGGTGATCGTCGGCGCCGGATGGCCCTCGCGCGGCGGCACGCCCTCCAGCAGGTGCAGCACCTCACCCCAGCGGCGGGCCAGCAGCCGCCAGGTCAGCGCCGGCAGCACAGGCAACTGGAACAGGTACACGTACCAGGAGTGCAACAGCTGGCCGGTGAGCCGGCCGAGGCCGCGCGGCGTCGGCTTGCGCAGCCGCGCGCGCATCCAGTGGCCGACGTGGTCGAGGCACGGGCCGGAGATCGAGGTGTACGACGCGATCCGGCGGGCCCGGTCCGGGTCGGTGACCGCCTCCCACGCCTGGATCGAGCCCCAGTCGTGCGCCACCACGTGCACCGGCGCGTTCGGGCTGACCGCGTCCGCGACCTCGAACAGGTCCTCGGCGAGCCGCTCCAGCTTGTAGCCCGAGCGACCGTCCGGCGCGCTGGACTCGCCCATGCCGCGCACGTCGTAGGTGACCACGTGGTACCGCTCGGCGAGCAGCTCGGCCACGTCGTCCCACATCGCCTGGGTGTCCGGGTAGCCGTGCACCAACAGCACCGTGGGGTCGGACGTGTCACCCCACTCGCGTACCACGAGCGAGACCTCTCCGGACCTGACCGTGCGCCTGGTGCTCACCGTTGACCACCGCTTCGACTCGACGACTACTGAAGTCGAACGTTACAACGGCCATTGTCAACGTTCAACCACTCGTTCGACGGCCGTCACGCGCCTGTTCCTCCGCGAGCGAGACCAGCCGGTCACCCAGCACCTCCGGAATCACCCGCTCCGCCGAGCGCGCCACCGAGGCCATGACCACCGACTGCAGCAGCGGACGCAGCCTGCCGATCAGGTCGGTGTAGTACGGCAACTCGTCGCCGCTGGGCAGCCAGTCCGGGCCGCGCGGGTCCAGCACGTACTTGCGCACCAGTCGCACCACGAGCCCGGTGACGTGGTCGACGTCGTCCTGCATCGCGCCGGCCAGCGAGATCGCCTCGGACAGCGGCACGCCCAGCTCGACCAGCTCCCGCCCGGCGTCCAGCAGCGCCGGGTTGGGCACCACCAGCCGCCGCCCGTGCCGCTCCAGCAGGCCGATCTTGAGCGCCTTGGCGATGTTGGCCGGAGTGGCCTGCTTGCCGAACATCCTGCGCAGCTCGGACAACGCCACCACGACCGGGCGCTCCTCGACCAGCCGCGCGCCGATCGCCTCCTCCAGGCCGAGCACGTCGGCGAGGCTGCGGCCGTTCTCCCAGGCCGTGAGCATCTCCTTGATGTGCGCGAACGCGTACCCGCGATCCAGCATGTTGATCACGAGCCGCAGCCGGGACAGGTGCGCGTCGGAGTAGATCGCCGTACGGCCCCGGCGCGCCGGCGGCGGGAGCAGCGCCCGGTCCTGGTACACGCGAACGTTGCGCACGCTCGTCCCCGCGACGCGCGCCAACTCCTCGATCCGGTACTCGGCCATGGGGTATCACCCTAGAGCGACATTTGAGCGACACGTGGTAAACCAGAAGGGCTCGGTCCACCGAGAATGGTGGTGTCACGTCTACTGACGGCGGGACGGGCGGCTGCCGACAATGTGGTGTGCCGGGTAGTGAGGAAGCGCGAATGCCGCAATGGCGGGAGTTCAAGGGCCCACTGTGGACGCTGTTCCACGGTGTGGAGGCGCTCGTGCTCGCCGTCACCGCGATCGCCGTCGTGGCGCCGCTGTTGGTGCTGACCTTCGTCGGGTTCGGCCTCATTCCGATCGCGGGCAGCGGATTTCCCTTGCTGGCATTGGGAATCATGGGGACCAGATGGCTCGCGCGGCGGCATCGCACCTGGGCGTCCAACGTGCTCGGCATCAAGATCGAGAACCCGTACCGCCCGCTGCCCAGTGGCCCCGTCGGCCGGCTCAAGACCGTCATCGCGGACCCGGCGACCTGGCGCGACATCCTGTGGCTGCCGGTGAACGCCACGGTCGGCGCGTTCCTGGCGTTCACCCAGTTCGCCCTGAGCTTCCCGGTGCTGATCGGCATGTGGGCCAACCCGAAGCTGCGCTGGGTGCAGGCGCGGATCACCAGGTCGCTGCTCGCGCCGACGGAGAGCGCCAAGCTGACCGCCCGGGTCGAGCAACTGGCCAGTTCGCGCGCCGAGACCGTGGACGCGAGCGCGGCCGAGCTGCGCCGGATCGAGCGCGACCTGCACGACGGCGCGCAGGCCCGGCTGGTGGCGCTCGGCATGAACCTGGGCATGGCCGAGGACGCCATCGATCGCGACCCCACGATGGCCCGCGACATGCTGATCGAGGCACGCCAGTCGACCACGAAGGCGCTCGTCGAGCTGCGCGACCTGGTGCGCGGCATCCACCCGCCGGTGCTCGCCGACCGCGGTCTGGACGGCGGCGTCCAGGCGCTGGCCCTGGACTGCGCGCTGACCGTGGACGTGGACATCGAACTGGAGGGGCGTGCGCCCGCGCCGGTGGAGTCCGCGGCGTACTTCGCGGTGTCCGAGGTGCTCACCAACGCGGCGAAGCACTCCGGCGCCGGACACGCCTGGATCCACGTGCGCCACACCGAGGGCAGCCTGCAGATGCAGGTGGTGGACAACGGGCACGGCGGCGCCGACCTGGACGCCGGCACCGGCCTGCGCGGGATCCAGCGGCGGCTCGCCGCGTTCGACGGCACGCTGGTGCTGACCAGTCCGCCCGGTGGCCCGACCGTGGTGTCCATGTCGGTGCCTTGCGTCCTGTCCGCCGGACCGCGCAGTTGAGTGGAACCTGGCCGACCGGGCTGCCTTGGTCGTTGGACTATCCGGCGGTGCCCGTGGGTGCGATCGTCGCGGGTTCGGCACGCCGGTTCGGTGATCGTGTGGCGTTCCGGCACGGCGAGGTGGAGCTGAGCTTCGAGGAGTTGTGGCGGCGGGCGTGCCGGTGCGCGAACGGCCTGGCGGCGCGCGGCGTGGGCCGGGGCACACGGGCGGCCCTGCGGATGCCGAATTGTCTGGCATTTCCGGTCGCCTACTACGGCGTGCTGCTGGCCGGCGCCACGGTCGTCCCGGTGTCGCCGCTGCTGCCCGATTCCGAGGCCGCCGCCCGCATTGACGACGCCGGGGCGGTCATGGTCCTGACCGAGGACGATGTCGCGGAGTTGTGCGCCGGCGCGGACGAACGGCCGCCGGATGTCATTGTCGACGTGACCGCGGACCTGGCGCACCTGGCCTACACCGGCGGCACCACGGGCACGTCGAAGGGCGTCGAACTGACCCACCGCAACGTCGTGGTCAACACCGTCCAGCACGCGTGCTGGCACCACGGTTGCCTTCCCGGACTCGACCCGCACGGCGGCATCGCACTCGATCAGGTGGGCAGCGCCGAGGAGTGGCCGGTGCGCCTCGGTACCGGGGCGTTCGTCAACCTCATGCCGTGGCACCACGCGATGGGCCTGATCGCGGGACTCAACCTGCCGGTGCTGGCCGGCATGACCACGATCATCCACGACCGTTTCGATCCGGCCGCCTATCTGGCCGACGTCCAACGATTCCGGGTCACCTATCTCGCCGGCGCGCCGACCCTGTACGCCGGCCTGCTGTCCTGCCCGGAAATCGATACGACGGACCTTTCCTCGGTACGCGCCATCGGATCCGGCGGTGCCGCATTGCCGCATCGCATCATCGACGAATTGCGCGCGCGAATGCCCGACGCGGTCCTGTGCGAGGGTTACGGACTCACCGAAGTCACCATGGGCGCCACCAATCCTCCGGCGAACAGATCCGGAACACGAAAACCGGGCAGCGTCGGAGTCGCCATGTTCGACACCGAACTGAGAATCGTGCCTCTGGACGGATCGGAAACGGCGGGCGAGGTCCACATTCGCGGGCCGCAGGTGATGCGCGGCTACCACGATCAGCCGGCCGCCACCCGCGAGGTGCTGGTCGACGGCTGGCTGCGCACCGGTGACATCGGGATGCTGGACGAACAGGGCTATCTCACGCTGATCGACCGTGCCAAGGACATGCTCGTCTACAAGGGGTACAACGTCTATCCGCGGGAACTCGAACGGCTACTGCTGGCGCATTCCTCGATCACCGCGGCGGCCGTCGTCGGGCGGCCCGACGATTCCGTGGGTGAACTGCCGGTGGCATTCGTCGTCACCGCGGCCGGTCACACCGCCGATCCAGCCGAATTGATGGAAATGGTCAACGAACAGGTCGCGCCTTATCAGAAACTGCGCGAAGTGCACCTCGTCGACCAGTTGCCGGTGTCGGCGGCCGGAAAGGTCCTCAAGCGCGAACTGCGCCGGCGTCTCACCGACTCCTGACGCGGCGGCGCGACGGCCTCCTCCCAGCCACCCCGGCCCGGGTGGAAGAATGAGAGCCCGCAAGCCCTTCTGGGAGGTACCCGTGCGCGTTGTCATCGGTGAGGACCTCGTGCTCCTGCGCGAGGGCATGATCCGCCTGCTGTCCGCGAATGACTTCGAGGTCGTCGAGGCAGCCGACAACGGCCCGTCGCTGTTGCACGCGCTCGTCACGCACAAGCCGGACGTCGCGGTGGTCGACGTGCGCATGCCGCCGACGTTCACCGACGAGGGGCTGCGCGCGGCGATCGAGGCCCGCGAGAAGGTGCCCGGCCTGCCGGTACTGGTGCTGTCGCAGTACGTCGAGCAGCTCTACGCGCGCGAACTGCTGTCCGATCGCGGCGGCGGCGTCGGCTACCTGCTCAAGGACCGGGTGGCAGACGTGTCCCAGTTCATCGACGCGGTGCGCAGGGTTGCCGCGGGCGGCACCGCGATGGACCCCGAGGTGATCTCCCGGCTGCTCGACCGGCGCGCCACCGACGAGCCGATCAACCGGCTCACCCCGCGCGAGCGGGAGGTGCTCGGGCAGATGGCCGAGGGCCGGTCCAACGCCGCGATCGCGGGCCGCCTGTTCATCACGGACAAGGCGGTTTCCAAGCACACCAACAACATCTTCACCAAACTCGACCTCGAGCAGTCCGACGACGACAACCGCCGGGTACTCGCCGTGCTCGCCTATCTCAACGGCTGAGCCGGTGTGGCTCGACTCACCCCAGGACAAGACGATCGGCTGTCTTATTGGTCGATCGATCGCATGACATGATCCGCGCATGGTCTGCTGTCACAACGACGACAAGCTGATCACCTCGCCACGCGGTCCGTTCTACGGCCCGCTGGCGTACGGCTTCGCGTGCGGCGCGCATCTCGCCGTGCACAACAACGTCATGTGGAACGCGCTCGGCGACCCGGTGGCCGACTACGAGAACTACACCAGCGTGCTGAAGCAGAGCTGGGAGATCACCACGCCGGAGCAGTGGCGGGAGGCCGTGGACCACCTGCTGTCCGGCGAGAACACCGCCTCCGACGGCAGTCACATCGTGCTGGGCCTGCGCGCCCAACTGTTCCGGCAGGGCGTGCGCAGGGTGGACCTGCCGACCTGGCGGGACGCCATCGTGCACTGGGCCCACCCGAGGCAGGTCCCGGTCGAGGTGGCCGGCGAGCTGATCAACCTGGCCGGCGCGGTGCTGCGCTACGAGGCCCGGTTCCGCGCCGACCGGCTGCTGCCGCCGGAGGGAACCGTGCACTCCACGGTCGCCTACGACTTCGGGCGCGCGGTGAACATGGCGCGCTGGGGCGTCGGCGCGCGGCTGGCCGACCCCAAGCACGCCGAGTGGTGCGTGGTTCGCGCGGGCTCACGGGCGCGTGACACCTACGCGTCGTGGCAGGAGTACTCCGCCGGCTACGTGCTCGGCCGCGTGATCCGGTTCGACGACGAGCAGTTCAGCACCTGGTACGACCACGCGCTGCGCGGGCACCGGTTCCTGCTGTCCGAGCCGGGCAGTCCGTGGTTGCACCTGTCGTTCCGCTGAGATTCGTTTGCCGATTGTCGGTGGTGTGCGAGAGGCTCTGCCCGTCCGTTCGACGTGGAAGGACCCGCGATGCGAACCTCGTTGCGTCACAAGGCATCCGCCGTTCTCGGCGCGCTGGCCATGGCCGTGCTCGGTGTGGCGGCCGCCCCACCCGCGGCGGCCGCCGACACGCCGTCGGCGGTCAAGCCGGTGCGCGGGTGCGCCGAGCTGAACGGCACCACGCTCGATCTACCCGGCGCGCGCACGCACGTCACCGAGGCCGCGGTGGTGCACCCGCCGACCGAGCCGGAGTACTGCGACGTGCGCGGATACGTCGAACCGGCGGTGAAGTTCCAGCTCAAGCTGCCGACCACGACCTACAGCGGGCGGTACCTGCAGTACGGCTGCGGCGGATTCTGCGGCCTGATCTTCCCGCCGGCCTTCCCCGACTGCGGCCCGCCGGCCGCCGACATGGCGGTGGCCGCGACCGACGACGGGCACGTGGGCGACCCGCCGGAGCTGGCCCCGATGGACGGCCGGTGGGCGGCGGACAACCAGCCCGCGCGCGACGACTTCGCGTTCCGCGCGCCGCACGTGCTGTCCAGGGCGTCCAAGGCGCTGATCGCCACCTTCTACGGCAAACCGCCGAAGCAGTCGTACTTCAACGGCTGCTCCACCGGCGGGCGTGAGGCGCTGCTGCTCGCCCAGCGGTACCCGGACGACTTCGACGGGATCATCGCCGCCGCACCGGCCAACCACATGAGCGCGCTCGTCGGCTACCAGGCGTGGCTGGCCAAGGCGAACGAAGGGCCGAACGGCACGCCGCTGCTCACCGCGGAGAAGCTGACCAGCCTGCACAACGCGGTCGTGCCCGCGTGCGACAAGCTCGACGGTCTGGTCGACGGCCAGCTCGACGAGCCGCGGCTGTGCACGGTGGACCCGTCGGTGATCCAGTGTCCACAAGGGACGGACGGGCCCGGCTGCCTCACGCCGGCGCAGGTCGCCGCCGCGCGCAAGCTGTACGCCGGGCCGACCGACGAGCACGGGCGCCGGCTGTACCCGGGCTGGGCGGCACACGGGTCCGAACTGGCGCTGATCAACTGGATCCTGCCGTTCCCGGGCAGTGATCTGACCGCGGCGAACGCCCTGGCCGACAACTACTTGAAGTACATGGGCTACCCGGTCGGCACGCCGCATTCGTCGCTGGCCCAGCACGAGTTCACCACCCGCGCGCTGCACCGGCTGACCCCGGAAGGCCTGCGCGCCGACGCGATGAGCACCGACCTGAGCAAGTTCCGGCGCTCGGGCGGCAAGCTGATCCTGTGGCACGGCTGGGCCGACGAGGGCATCCCGGCGCACGGCACGATCGACTACTACGAGCGGGTCACCCGGCGGCACGGCGGGCTGGCCAAGACACAGGAGTTCGCGCGGCTGTTCATGGTGCCGACGATGCACCACTGCTCCGACGGGTACCGGCTCACCGACGTCGACCCGATCAAGGAACTGGTCGCGTGGACCGAGAAGGGCACCGCGCCGGACAAGGTGATCGCCAACCAGACCGACGAGACCGGGAAGGTGCTGCGCTCGCGGCCGGTGTTCGCCTATCCGAAGCTCGCCGCGTACGACGGCTCGGGCAGCATCGACGACGCGGCCAACTTCGTGCCGGCACAGCCGTTGGTGCGCACCGAGATCATCCGCTGGGCCGGCGAGTACATGTACCACCTCCCCGGCCCGACAGCGCCATAGGAGTGCGCTGAACAAGGCCCGCGAGGGTGGTGGCCCACCTCCACGTTTGGGCCGTCTGTGCATCACCCTCACGTTCACCGCGCCCTGATGATCTTGGTTGACCTGGGCTTTCTCCGTGGCTGAGGGACTTTAGCGGGCTAAAGTACGCAAAACATGAACGGAGCGATCGCTAAGTTTCAGACAGCAGGACGTTGTTCAGCAGCCGCCCAGCGGCCCCTGCACAACCGAGACCGCGGATCGCTCGACGGCCGTGCGGTCGTCGCCGAGGCCGACGAGCACGTTCACGGTGAGCGGGGCGAGCACGGTGCCGAAGCCCTCCTCGGCGCGGCCGAACACGCCCGCGATCTCCAGCAGCACGTAGCCGTGGACGAGGCTCCACACCTGGGCGGCCACGGCGACCGGCTCGTCGCGGCGGATGCGGCCCGCGTCCATGGAGCGCCGCACCGCCTCGACGATCTGCGCGAAGCTGTCGTCGCTCTCCGCGCCGACCGGCCCGCCGTCGGGCAGCAGCGACGTGCCGACGCCCGGTGCGGTGACACCGAACATCAGCCGGTACCGCTGCGGGTTGGCCAGCGCGTAGTCGCGGTAGGCGAGCCCGAGCGCGAGCAGGTCGGCCACCGGGTCGTCGGTGCGCGGCACGTCCCGTTCGCGCGCGGCGAGCTGGTCGAACGCCTCGCGCACGAGTGCTTCGAAAAGCCCTGCCATGCCGCCGAAGTGCGTGTACACCGCCATGGTGGACATGCCGATCTCGGCGGCCAGCTTGCGCGCCTGCAGCGCCTCCGGCCCGGCCTCCTCGAGCAGCCGCAGGCCCGCCTCGATCAGTCGCTCGCGTGGGCCCATGCTCGACATCCTGCCATAACCGTGTTATACCTGCATAACCCAGTTATGCACGCGTGAAGGGTGCCTCGACATGACGTATCTCGGTGGTCACGCGATCGTTCTCGGCGCGAGCATGGCGGGGCTGTTCACCGCGAAGGTCCTCGCCGACACCTACGACCAGGTCACCGTCGTCGAACGGGACGAGCTGCCCGACGGGCCGGGCAACCGGCGCGGCGTGCCCCAGGGCGCGCACGCCCACCTGCTGCTCCCGAGGGGCAGTGAGCTGATCGACTCGCTGTTCCCCGGCATCCTCGACGAGCTCGTGGCGGCCGGCGTTCCGGTCGCGGACAACGGCACCGACGTGCACTTCTCCGCGATGAGCCACGTGCTGCGCACCGACGAGACGCTGTCCCAGGTGCTCAGCACCTACCTGCCGGGCCGGCCGCTGCTGGAGTCGACCGTGCGGGAGCGCGTCCGCGCACTGCCGAACGTGCGGCTGCTGGACCGCACCGAGGTCTCCGGGCTCGTCACGGCCGGCTCCCGGGTCACCGGCGCACGAGGGTCCACTGTGGACGGTGAGCGAGAGCTGACGGGCGATCTCGTGGTGGACGCACTCGGCCGTGCGGCACGCGGTCCGGCCTGGCTGGAACAGCTCGGCTACGGCCGGCCGGAGGAGCGGCTGATCAAGGTCGACGTCGCCTACGCCAGCCAGCTCGTGCGGCTGAAACCGTTGGCGGTCAAGGAAAAGCTCGTGCTCGTCGGCGGGCACGCCGACCGGCACGCGGGCCTCGGGCTGTTCGCGCACGAGGACGAGACGTGGGACTTCACCGTGTTCGGCATCGCCGGCAACCGCCCGCCGACCGACCCGGACGGCATGATCGATTTCATCGAGCGGTGCACCCCGCCGCACGTGGTCGCCGCACTCCGGGACGCCGAGCGGCTGTCCGAGGTGGCCACGCACCGGTATCCGGCCAGCCGGTGGCGCCGCTACGACAAGATGGAGCGCCTCCCCGCCGGGCTGATCGCGATCGGCGACTCGGTCTGCACGTTCAACCCCACCTACGGCCAGGGCATGACGGTCGCGGCGATGCAGGTCGACGCCCTGCGGCGGTGCCTGCGCGACGGTGACGACGATCTGCCGAGGCGGTTCTTCGCGGCCACCGCGGCGCCGATCGAGCAGGCCTGGCGGTCCGCGGCGATCGCCGACCGCGCGCTGCACGGCCGATCGGTGAAGGGCCTGCCGGTGCGCGACCGCTACGGCAGCGCCCGCGCCGAGCGGTTCCTGCGCGCCGCCACCGAGGACGCGCGGCTGACCGAGCGGTTCCTGCGCACGTTCGGCCTGCTCGATCAGCCCGAGGCGCTGATGCGGCCGTCGAACCTGGGGCGGATCGTGCGGACCGCCGTGCGCAAGCGGCCGGCCGCGACGGTCGAGCCGCCGGCGATCACCGGTGCGCGCCGGTCGTTCGTCACGGCGCGCGGGGTGCGGTTCCACGTCACCGAGGCCGGCAACGGGACGCCGGTACTGGCCCTGCACGGGTGGCCGCAGCACCACTTCGCCTACCGGCACCTGCTGGCCGATCCGCCGGACGGACTGCGGATCATCGCGCCGGACCTGCCGGGCTACGGGTGGTCGGGCCCGCCGCCGCACCGGTGGGACAAGGAGGACGTGGTCTCCGACGTGCTCGCGCTGCTCGACGAAATGGGACTTGATCGCGTGGTCCTCGTCGGGCACGACTGGGGCGGCTGGATCGGGCACCTGCTGGCCCTGCGCGCGCCCGAGCGGGTCGCCGGGTTCCTGGCGCTGAACATCGCGCACCCGTGGCAGACGCCCCGCACGATGCTGCCGCACCTGTGGCGGTTCATGGCCTACCAGCCGCCGGTGGCCGCGTTCGGCGTGCCGCTGCACCGGCGCACGCGGTTCCTGGAGCGAATCGTGTTCAAGCGCGCCGTCGCCGTACGCACGGCGCTCGGGCCGGAGGTGGTGCGGGGGTACGCGGACCGGTTCCGCGATCCGGTGTGCGCGCGGGCGGCGACTGATACGTATCGCACGTTCTGGTTGCGCGAACTGCCACGCCAGGCACGAGCGCCCGAGCAGCGGCGGGGCACCGTACCGATCCGCGCGGTGTTCGGCGTGGCGGACTTCGCGATCCACCATTCGCTGGCCGCGGCCGAGACGGCCAACGCCGAGGACTACACGCTGGAGCTGGTGTCCGGCTGCGGGCACTTCATTCCGGAGGAACGGCCCGACCTGGTGCGCACCCGACTGATCGAGCTGGCCACGCGGTAGCGATCAGACCTCTGAGCGGGCGCCGCGAGTGGCGCCCGCCGAGGCGACCACCACGCACAACACCGCGATCCACTGCGCCCAGTACAGCGATTCCTGGAGCACGATCAGGCCGATGAGTGCCGCCATCGCCGGTTCGAGGCTCATCAGGATGCCGAACACGCGCGGTGGGATCTTGCGCAGCGCTTCCAGGTCCAGTGAATACGGAATCACCGACGACAACAGAGCCACGCCGAGCCCGGCGACCAGAACCCACGGCTCGATCAGCGCCGTTCGGCCGTCGGCCACGCCGAACGGCACGGCCACCAATGCCGCGACGACCATTCCCAGAGCCAGACCATTGCCTTCCGTGGTGTGCCGGCCCAGCGCCGCGCCGACCAGGATGTACAGACCCCAGAACGTTCCCGCGGCGAGGGCGAACAGCAGACCGACGAGGTTGAGCTCGCCGCCGCCCTCCATCAGCAGAACGACACCGCCTGCCGCGAGCACGGCCCAGAAGGCGTCAAGCCACCGCCTCGACCCGGCCAGTGCCACCGCCAGCGGCCCGAGGAATTCGACGGTGACCGCGATCCCCAGCGGAATTCGGGCCAGCGCCAGGTAGAAGCACAGGTTCATCAAGCCGAGAGTCACGCCGTAGCCGAGTACGACCGTCCACGCGCGGCGATTCATGCGTACCGACGGCCGCCACAACAGCATCAGCACCGCGGCGGCGAAGAACAGTCGCAACGCGACCGTCCCGAAGCTGCCCACCTCGCTGAACAGGTTCTTGGCCAATGCCGAGCCGAGCTGGACGCTGACGATGCCGAGCAGTACCAGAGCTGTTGGCGGGACCGCGCCGAAGGCACGCCCGGCCAGCGCGGTCAGGACAGATCACGTCGGCCGAGGCCGCGGTGAGTCCAGTCGAAGTTCATGAAGGTCACGCGTGGATTGTCGATGATCGGGCGCCGCGTGTCATGTGGATTTCCCCGAAGATCGAAGAGCCGCCGTGCCACTACACGGCGTCACATTCCGGCCGGAACGCCGTGTACCCATCGTGAAGATTTTCCGCGACACCGGTCACAGCCAGGCCCCGTGCTGTGGCGGTCATCAGCGTCCGAATGCGACGATGAAGTCATGGCGAACGGCAAGGAACCGACCAGGATCTTGGTCCTCGGCGGAGGCTACGTCGGCCTGTACACCGCGCTCGGCCTGCAACGAAAGCTGCGCGCCCGCGAGGCGTCGGTGACCGTGGTCGACCCGCAGCCGCACATGACCTACCAGCCGTTCCTGCCCGAGGCGGCCGCCGGCGCGATCGAGCCGAGGCACGTGGTCGTGCCACTGCGCCGCGCGCTCCGGCGCTGCCACGTGCTCACCGCCCGCGTCACCAAGATCGACCACGGCAACAAGGCGGTCACCGTCCAGGGTGCCAACGGCCACGTCGAGCAGCTCGGCTACGACGTGCTGGTCGTCGCGCTCGGCTCCGTGGTCCGGTTCCTGCCGGTACCAGGGCTGGCCGAGCAGGGCATCGGGTTCCGCACCATCGGCGAGGCCATCTACCTGCGCAACCACGTGATGTCCAAGCTGGACGAGGCGTCCACCACGCTGGACCCGGTGCTGCGCAAGCGACTGCTCACGTTCACCTTCGTCGGCGGCGGGTTCGCCGGCGTGGAGGCGCTCGGCGAGCTCGAGGACATGGCCCGCTTCGCCACCAGGTACTACGAGAACATCGAACCGGACGATCTGCGCTGGGTGCTGGTCGAGGCGGCCGGGCGAATTCTGCCCGAGGTGCGCCCGACGCTCGGCGTGTACACCGTGATGCAGCTGGAGAAGCGCGGCATCGAGGTGTACCTGGACACGATGGCGAAATCGTTCGAGAACGGGCACGTGGTGCTCTCCGACGGCACCGAGTTCGACAGCGACACGATCGTGTGGACGGCCGGCGTGAAGGCGAACCCGATCATCCGCGAGTCGGATCTTCCGGTGGACAAGCGCGGGCGGCTGCGTGCCACCGCCGCCATGCAGGTCGAGGGACATCCGGACGTGTGGACCGCCGGCGACGCCGCCGCGGTGCCCGACCTGTCGCGGATCGAGGAGGACCCGACCGCGACCTGCCCGCCGAACGCGCAGCACGCCGTGCGGCAGGCTCGACTGCTGGCCAAGAACATCGTGCGCGTCCTGCGCGAGCAGAAGCCCAAGCCGTACAAGCACAAGAACATCGGCTCGGTGGCGAGCCTCGGCCTGCACAAGGGCGTCGGCGACGTGTTCCGCGTCAAGGCGAAGGGCTTCATCGCCTGGGGCATGCACCGCGCGTACCACGTGAAGGCGATGCCGACGTTCAACCGCAAGGCCCGCGTCACGGTCGACTGGTTACTGGGTGGGCTGTTCCGGCGCGAGGTCATCTCGATGGGTCAGATCCAGGACCCGAAGGCGGAGTTCGAACGATCCAGCAAGAGCTGATCGAGGCGCTGTCCGGACCAAACCATTGGTCCGGTTAGGCGCAGTTGATTCGATCCTCGCCGAAATCACTCCCAGCCTCGACGCATTCGTCTTAGGCTCCGGTCGCCCCCGTAGCCCAACTGGCAGAGGCAGCCCCCTTAAAAGGGGTGAAGTGCCGGTTCGAATCCGGTCGGGGGCACTGAGCGCATTATTACCAGCATAATGCGCCAAATGGCCTAATGTCCTACGTTTGTGAATTGTTCACCATTTCTGGTGTACGGTTTCACAACCTTGACCACCTGCGACAACGCTCTCAGGAGTCGACGCGGGGCCGTCGCGGCGAGCCTCGGCGCATTGCGCTCCGGCCGACTGTGTTGACCAATGAGAGACCGGTCGAACGCGGAGTGTCGCCATTACGAGCAAAGAACAATCAGACAACTCTCGGTAGCGCAACCAACACATTACTTACCGCTATTCGGGTGCGCGAGAATGGCGATATCGAGATGATCGCGACGCTCGCCGCCGCGCTCGGTAGGCGCGCTGCCGGCACGCCCGGGAGCAATAGCGCCTCGGCCGCCCGCGTTCCGGCACGGTGATCGAGTGTCCGCACACCTCGCAGGCCGGACTTTCGTCACGCTTAGCGTCACGCGCCGCACTATCGTCACGCGCCGGCTCGGGCGCCGGGCCACGCGTCCGGGCCGCCTCGACGAGGCCGAGCGCCGGCACACGCCCGCGCGGTGTGTGCTTGACCAGCTCGGGATCCAGGTACCGGCACAGCGCCGGGTCGTCGTCGGTGCAGCACAGCAGGTGGCCGAGGTAGTCGCGGGACGCGCGCAACTCCTCGATCCGCTGCCCCAGCCGGCCGATCTCGTCGCGGACGGTTTCCTGCCACACCTCGTTTTCCGCCTTGCCGGAGGTCACGACCGCGGCACCGTCCAGCGGCATGCCGCCAGTCACGTGACAGAGATAGGCCAGGCCGATGCGGCGCAGATCCTCGTCCCGGTACACGCGCTGACCGCCGCGCAGCCGCGGCGCCGCGAACACCCCCTGCCGCTCCCACCAGCGCAGCGTCGACGGAGCGAGGCCGTACAGCGCGGCGGCGTCGCCGATGCGCACACCAGGATCGGTCATGCTCCCAGTTGACATCAAGTCGCCTTCAAGATTCAAGGTTAGGGCACCCTCAATCACATTCTCCGACCGTGGGTGGACGCGAAGAATCGGAGCACGGTGCGATCCCCCGCGCCGGCGCCGTCGCCACGCTGTGTCGCATGTGGACTTCCCAGAAACGCGGCCGGACGGTCGCCGCGATCACCGGTGTCGCACTGCTCGCCGGCGCCGCTTCGGCACTCGCCGCGGATCAGCACGACGGCTACCACCGAGCCGAGTTCCGGCGTGACGTGCGCACGCTGCACGACCTCGGTCTGATCGGGGTGCAGGGACGAGTCGAGGGCGACGGCCGCCGGTGGACCGAGACCAGCGGCGTGTCCGATCGGGACACCGGACGGCCGGTCGCGCCGAACAGCAGCTTCCGGATCGCCAGCAATACCAAGACATTCGTGGCCGTCGTGCTGCTGCGACTGGTCGACGAGGGCAGGCTCGCCCTCGACGACACCGTCGAGCGGCACCTTCCCGGCCTGATCACCGGCAACGGCAACGACGGCCGCGCGATCACCGTCCGCCAACTGCTCCAGCACACCAGCGGCCTGTTCGACTACCGGGCGGGCTGGCCGCCGACCCCCGAGTTCTTCGAGCAGATCCGCTTCCGCCATTTCGAGCCCACCGAACTGGTGGCCATGGCGCTTCGGCATCCGCCGACCACTCCGCCCGGAGCGCGCCACTCCTACTCGAACACCAACTACGTGGTGGCCGGGATGATCATCCGCGCCGTGACCGGGAACTCCTGGGCCACCGAGGTGCGGCACCGGGTGATCGCACCGCTGCGTCTCACCGGCACCAGCGTCCCCGGCGACGACCCGACCATGCCACGGCCCACGGCACGCGGTTACCAGCAGTGGTTTCCCAGCGATCTCGTCACCGACGTGACCGAGCAGAACCGCAGCGGCAGCGACGCGGCCGGCGCGATCGTCAGCACGCCCGAGGACCTGGCCCGGTTCCTCCGCGCGCTGCTCGCCGGAGGACTGCTCAGCCCGGCGCGACTCGCCGAGATGAAGCAGGTCATCCCCACCGGGGACGGTGAGCCGAGCGGCTACGGTCTCGGCCTCGTCTCGAACCCGCTGAGCTGTGGCGGTGTGTACTGGGGACACGGCGGCCAGACCACCGGCTACCTCAGCACCGTCGGAGTGTCCGAGGACGGCCGGCGCGCCGTGGTGCTGTCCTTCACCGGGCTGACCGGGAAGACCCCGCAGGATCTGGCCGAACCGAAGGCACTCACCGAACGGATGGTCGACCAGGCTCTCTGCGATTAGCGCACCTTCTCCTGATACGCCTCCCGAAGCCGCTCGCGGACGGTTCGACCGCCGGGTGGCGGGCCGGCGGCGATCCCCAGGTGCTCCTCGCGCAGCTCGGCCATGAACCGCTCGCGCAGCTCGTCCCCGCCCTCGTCGAGCACCTGGGCGCGGATCGACAGCTCCTCGCTGACCGGCAGCCACCTGCTGCCCCAGGCACCGAGCGCGTTCATCACCGGCACCAGCTCGATCGCCGCCTCGGTGAGGCTGTAGATCGCCTTCTGCTTGTGGCTCGGGTCGTCCCGCCTGGTCAACAGGCCCAGCTCGACCAGCTTCTTGAGCCGGCTGGCCAGGATGTTCGACGCGATGCCCTCCGTCGAGCCGTTCAGCAGCTCACGGAAGTGCCGCACGCCGCCGAAGATCATGTCGCGCAGGATGATCAGGCTCCACCGGTCGCCGAACACCTCCAGCGACAGGTTGATCGGGCACCCGGAACGCCGTTCCATCAGGCCTCCGCAACTGGTTGCAAACCAGGATCAGTCTAGGCTACGGTCGTAACCACTTGCAAATCGCAATCAGTCTCGGAGGCTTCTCGTGGGAAAGCTGATCTACTCGATGCTCACCTCCCTCGACTGCTACGTCGAGGACTCGACCGGCAACTTCGGCTGGGGCGCTCCGAACGACCCGGCGGTGCACTCCTACGTCACCGAGCTGGCCGCACCCGTCGGCACCTTCCTCTACGGGCGGCGGATGTACGAGACGATGGTCTACTGGGAGACCGCGCACACCGTCCCCGGCCAGGATCAGTACATGCTCGAGTGGGCGCGGCAGTGGCAGGACACCGACAAGATCGTGTACTCGCGGACGCTGGCCGAGCCGACCAGCGCGCGGACCAGGATCGAGCGGGAGTTCGATCCCGCCGCGGTCGAGCGGCTCAAGCTGGAGTTGGGGCACGACCTGACCGTCGACGGCCCGGAGCTCGCCGCGCAGGCGATCAAGGCCGGCCTGGTCGACGAGTGCCACCTGATGCTGTCGCCGGTCGCGGTCGGCGGCGGCAAGCCGTTCTTCCCACAGGGCGTCCAACTCGACCTGAAGCTGCTGGAGGAGCGCCGGTTCGACAGCGGTGTGGTCTTCCTGCGGTACGCCGTCAAGCGCTGACACAGAAAGCGGCGGCCGGAGCACAGGTGCTCCGGCCGCCGCCTCCCCCTGGTCAGCGCGTCACTCCCGCGCGCCGATCAGGGTGACCGGCCGGGCCCTGGTCGCGGAGAGGGCGGTCCAGATGCTCGTGCAACCGACGACGACGAACGCGCCGAGCACCACCAACCCCACCATCAACCACGGAATGGTGACCCCGCCGGAGCCGGTGATCCGCGCCGTCGAGGCGCCGATCCCGATCAGCGTCGTTACCGCCGCGAGCGCGCCGAGGACCAGCCCGATCGCGGTCACGCCCCACGACTCGACCAGCGCCATCCGCACCACCTGCGAGCGGCGCAGACCGCTCACCCGTGCCGCGGCGAACTCGCGCCGCCGGGCCGCCGCACCGATCACCACAGCGTTGATCACGGCGATCAGCGCGTAGAGTCCGGACAGGCCCATCACCACCGTGCTGATCTTGGTCTGCTGCTGATCGTTCTTCTTCGACGTCTCGGCCAGCCACGCCGCCATCGGGGTGACCTCGCCGCCCTGCTCCCGCAGCTTGTCGACGACCGCGCCCTGATCGGCCCCGCCGGCCAGGTGCACCACGGTCTGCGTCGGCGCCGCGGCCAGCACGTCGGCCGGCACCACGTCGCGCGGCAGCAACATCGTCGCGCCGCCGCCGATCGAGTCCGGCAGGAGCGCCACCACCTTCAGCTTCACCGGGTGGTCGCCGATCTTCGCCTCGATCATGGTGCCGAGCTTGATCGTCTGCTCGGTGTCGAACGCGCCGACCGCGACCGTGGCGCCGCGCAGATCGGCCAGCGAGCCCTCGGCCATCGGCACGACGTGCGTGCGCTGGTACGCGACCGGGTCGACCGCGGTGGCCACGGCGGACGCCTTGTGCGTGATCACCTCGGCCGGCTCGGGCGCCTTGGGCGCCTCGCCCTCCTCCGGCTCCTCGGGCTCCTCGACCTCCCCGACCTCGTTGAACGTCGAGGTCAGCGGCACCTGGCTCTCCGGCGACACGAGCTCGACACCCGACGTCCTGGCGATCGCGGGGACCGCGGCACCCTGCGTCGACACGACCAGGTCACCCCGGGTGTCGCGGCGCGCCTGCTCGGCGGCACCGTCGCTGATCGTCTCCGACGAGCCCCACTGCGCCAGCAGCATCGCCACCAGCACCAGCAACGGAGCCGCCGTGGCCGCACTGCGCCGGACGCCGTCACGCAGGTTGGCCTGCGCGAGGGTGCCGATCAGACCGCCGCGGAACAGGAACCCGAAGATCCTCGCCACCAGCGGCACCACCACCGGGCTCAGCGCCGCCATCGCGATCGACGCGACCAGCGCGGCGTTGATCCCGACCGCCATCGCGCCGACCGACGGCAGCAACGCGGAGAGAATCGTCATGGCCAGCGCGGCGAACAGGCAGAACAGACCGGCGATCCACCGACCGGGGGACATCACCTTGCGCACGTCGCCGCTCTCCCGCAGCGCCTCCAGCGGGCGCACCTTGGACGCGCGCCGGGCCGCGACGTACACCCCGGCGATCGCGATGCCCACGCCGACACCGATCGCCACCGCGACGATCCAGAACTGGAAGTCGGGCGTGAATCCTTCCGGCACCAGTTGCAACGAGATCAGCAGGTTGGTCTGCAACTCCATGGTCAGCAACCCGAACGGGATACCGAGCGCGGTGCCGATCGAGCCGAGCACCGCCGCCTCGGACAGCAGCAGCCGGCGCACGTTGCCGCGCGATCCGCCGACCAGCCGCAGCAGCGCGAGGTCCTGGCGGCGCTGCGACACCGTGAACGCGAACGTGGAGCTGACGATGAACGCCGTGAGGAACACCGAGAAGCCGGTCGTGACACCGAGCAGGGCGATGCCGCCCTCGTAGGCGTTCGCCAACTCGATCTGCTGGAGCATCGGGATCGACGCCGGCGGCTCGTAGGTGGCCAGCGAGATCAGGATCAGCAAGGAGGACTGGACCAGCGCGACGCCGATCATCACGGTGATGATCGAGCCGACGAACAGCTGCCAGCGCTCCGCGAACGTGCGCAACGAGAGCTTGAGCATCGCTCAGCCCTCCAGGTGCGCGAGCCGCTCGGCCACCACGGTCGCGGACGGCCGCGCCAGGTGGTCGACGATGACGCCGTCGCGCAGGAACACCACGGAGTCCGCGGCGGCAGCGGCGGCCGGGTCGTGGGTCACCATCACGATGCTCTGTCGCTGCGTCTGCACCATGGTGCGCAACAGGTCCAGCACGACGCGGGCGGACTTGGTGTCCAGCGCGCCGGTCGGCTCGTCGGCGAACAGCACGGCCGGGCGGGTCACCATTCCCCGCGCGATCGCGACGCGCTGCTGCTGGCCGCCGGACAGCTCGCGCGGCTTGTGCTTGGCCCGGTCGGCGAGCCCGACGTTAGCCAGCACGGTGCGCACCAGGCTCTTGTCCACTCGCGTGCCGGCGAGCTTGAGCGACAGCGCCACGTTCTGCTCGGCGGTGAGCGAGCCGATCAGGTTGAAGCTCTGGAACACGAAGCCGACCTCGCGCCGGCGCATGTCGGTGAGCTGGTCGTCATTGGCGAAGGTGATGTCCCGGCCGGCGAGGAACACCTGGCCGGAGCTGACCTGCTCCAACCCGGCCGCGCAGTGCAGCAGGGTCGACTTGCCGGAGCCGGACGGTCCCATCACGGCCGTCCACGTCCCGGTCGGGAAGCTCAGGCTGACATCGTTCAACGCACGCACGGTGGCGTGCTTGGAGCCGTACTCGCGGCTCACCCCGCGCAGCTCGACCGCGCTGGCGGCCGGAGCCTGCTGCGGTAGCTGGAAGTTCACTGTCGTCGTCATGTCATCAATGACACTCGATCGGGCGGTGAAGATCAGGCCGGTTCACTCCACACTTCGAGGTGGACTCAAGCCCACCCCTACCGGGGTCGTTCACCCCCCCGGCGTCGTTCGAGCATCGCGCCGACCTGGCCGGCCACGCGCGTCATGTCGTCGCGCAACCAGGCGAACAGCTCACTCATCTCGATCAGCCGCTCGCCGGCCGGTGTCCCGTCCAGCACCTTCGCTCCCTCGGCGGCCGCGTCGGCCATCATCGCGTTGCTGCGGATGTTGGCCTCCCACGACTTGATCCACACCTCGCCGTCCATGAAGTACCGCTCGCGTCCACGGCTGTTCTCCCGCTCCCGGCGCACCAGGTCCATGCCTTCGAGGTAGGCGATCACCTTGGACACCGACGCCGGGCTGACCCGCAGCCGCGCGACCAACTCCGACGCCGTGCACCCGTCGTCGCTCAGGCACAGGGCGGCCATGACGCGCGACGGCAGCCTCGGCAGCCCCATCGCCAGCATCGCCTCGACGAGGTGCTCTTCGACCTCGCGCACGGCCGCCGAGTCGGTCACCTCGGCCGGCTCGTCCAGTGCCGGGCCCTGCCGTCGCGCGCGCCGGCTGGTGGCCAGGTGCGCGTGCTCGGCGCGGTAGCGGTCGGGGCCGCCGTTGCGCGCGACCTCCCGGCTGACCGTGGACGTCGGCCGGCCGAGACCGCGCGCGATCTCCGCGTACCCGAGTCCGTCGGCCAGACCGGACGCGATCAGGTGCCGGTCCTGCTCGGTGAGCCGTCCACCCGGCATGCGTTCACTCCTCGTCATTGCAACGCCGTGTTGCATTCGCCTCTCACGCTGTTGCAACAAACGGCCTGAGTTCGCCGAAATATAGCCGATCTTGCGCCGATAAGCGTTGCTCAGAGACAAAACGCAACATACGTTTCGGTAAGAGTGAACATCCCACCACGCCGAGGAGGACGACGTGACCGAATCAATCGCCGAGGTGACCGAACTGCCGACCGGGCACCCCGCCGGCTGCCCCTTCGACCCGCCGCGGGAGCTGTCCGAGATCCGCGAGAGCGCCCCGCTGGTGCGCATGGCCTTCCCGGACGGACATCGCGGCTGGCTCGCCACCGGCCACGAAGCGGTCCGGGCCGTGCTGTCCGACAAGCGGTTCAGCTCGCGGTACGAGCTGCTGCACCTGCCGTTCCCGGACATGGGGATGGCCGAGATGCCGCCCGCGTCGCCCGGCGACTTCACCGGGATCGACCCGCCGGGACACACCCGCTACCGGAGCCTGCTCACCAGCAAGTTCACCGTCCGCAGGATGCGCCTGCTGACCGACCGCGTCGAGGAACTGGTCACCGAGCACCTCGACGAGATGGAGCGCACCGGCCCGCCGGTGGACCTGATGCCCGCGTTCGCGCGGCCGATCCCGACGCTGATGATCTGCGAGCTGCTCGGCGTGCCGGCCGACAAGGCCGACGTCTTCCAGCGGTTCGCGGAGGTCACCAACGAGTACGACGCCACGGCGGAGGATCACGCCGAGGCGATCGGCGCGCTGACGGCCTACCTGTCCGAGCTGATCCCGGCCAAGCGCGCCAATCCGACCGACGATCTGCTGAGCGACCTGTTGAGTGATCAGACCGCCAACGACCTGACCGATGAGGAGGTGGGCGGGCTCTGCGGCATTCTCCTCGGGGCCGGCGTCGACACCACGGGCAACATGCTCGCGCTCGGCACGTTCGCGCTGCTGCGACACCCGGAGCAACTCGCCGCGCTGACGGCAGAGCCGGAGCTGATCGGCAACGCGGTCGAGGAGCTGATGCGCTACCTGTCGATCATCCACACCACCGCCCGTGCCGCGCTCGATGACGTCGAGATCGGCGGCCAACTGATCAAGAAGGGCGAGACGGTCGTCGTCTCCACGATCGGCGCCAACCGCGATCCGGCCCGGTTCGCCGACCCGGACACGCTCGACCTGCGCCGCAAGACCGCCGGGCAGGTCGGGTTCGGTCACGGCATCCACCAGTGCCTCGGTCAGCAGCTCGCCCGAGTGGAGATGACCGTCGCGTTTCCGTTGCTGTTCAAGCGATTCCCGACGTTGCGGCTGGCCGTGCCGGACGACGAGGTGCCGCTGCGCGACGCGATGATCCTCGGTGTGCGGTCGCTCCCGGTCACCTGGGACACGCCGTGAGGGTGACCGCGGATCGGGAGCGCTGCGTCGGCTCCGGCATGTGCGCGCTGACCGCGTCCGAGGTATTCGACCAGGACGACGAGGAAGGCCGGGTGCTGGTGCTCGCGCCGGTGCTCTCGGCCGGAGACGAGGACGCCGCACGCGACGCCGCGGACAACTGCCCGGCCGCAGCGATCACCGTCGAGCCGTAGCACGCACCGAACAACGTCGCGTGTCCGAAACTTAGCGACCGCGCCGTTCATGTTTTGCGTACTTTAGCCCGCTAAAGTACGCGGGCCCCGGCGAAGGTGCAGGTCAGCGAGGTGCGGAAACGTGACAGGTCGTCGCAAATGTGACAGGTGGGACTTGGTGCGCCGGCGAGATCACACTCACTGGTTGTTCAGCGCGCTTTTGGCTCGTTCTCGTCGATCATGGCGCGGGACGCCTCGGCGATGATCTCCCGCATGGCCCGCTCGGCCGCGTCCGGATCGCCGGACTGCACGGCCTGCGCGACATCGGCGTGCAGCCGGATCGCGGCCGGGTTGGGGTGCGGCGGCATCAGCCCGTGGTGCGTGCGCCCGACCAAAACCTCGGAGACCACACCGGTCAGCGCGGCGATCATCTCGTTGCCGGACGCCTCCAGCAGTGTCCGGTGGAACAGCAGGTCGGCGCGCAGGAACGCGTCCAGATCGCCGGCCCGGCCGTGCACCGACATCTCCATGACCGCGCCGGTCAGCACGCCGCACTGCTCGGGCGTGACCCGCGTGGCGGCGAGTGCGGCGGCCACCGGCTCGACACCGCGCCGCAGTTCCCCGAGCGAGGCGAGCTGAGCCTCGCGGCCGTCGCCGTCCAGCCGCCAGCGGATCACCAGCGGATCGAACACGTTCCATGACGCCCGGTCCGCCACGGTCACGCCCACCCGGCGGCGGGTGCTCAGCAACCCCATGGACGCCAGTACCCGCACCGCCTCGCGGATCACCGATCGGGACACGCCGTGCCGGGTCGCCAGCTCGTCGATCCGCAGCACCTCGCCCGGCGCCGCCGCCCCGGAGACGATCGCCTTGCCCAGGTGATGGAGCACGTTCTGGTGCAGGGCCTGCTTGGGCGGCTCCATGGCGGTCACAAGGGCCAATGCTCTCACGATTGCGATCCAGCACCCGACCTCATCGATAAAGAACCGTCTTTTGGGTTCATCTGCTTGTAAAAGTCTGATTAATGAGCCACGATCTCCGGCACGACGAACGGAGAAGCCGTGACCGCCACCACACCGCTGATCGCCGTTATGGGAGTGTCCGGATCGGGCAAGACGACCGTGGGCGCCGCCCTGGCCCAACGCCTACGGGTGCCCTACGCCGACGCCGACGACTTCCACCCGCAGGCCAACATCGACAAGATGTCCGCCGGTGTGCCGCTGGACGACACCGACCGGGTGCCCTGGCTGCGCGCGATCGGCGACTGGCTCGCCGAGCACGCCGAGGCCGGCGGCGTGGTGAGCTGCTCGGCACTGCGCCGGTCCTACCGCGACGAGCTGCGCGCCGCCGCGCCGGCCACGCGGTTCGTCCACCTCGACGGCTCGCCCGAGGTGGTGCGCAGGCGGGTCGCCGGACGGGCCGGCCACTTCATGCCCGAATCGCTTGTGGCGTCCCAGTTCGCCACCTTGGAGCCGCTCGGGCCGGACGAGCGCGGGATCGTGCTGGACCTCGACCAGCCGGTGGACCGGATCGTCGACGACTATCTGCGCGCCGCGAAGGAGGAGCCCGCATGAGCGCCCTCGTCCCGGCCGCGCTGATCGGCATGGCGCTGCTGGTCCTGCTGATCACCCGGTTCAAGGTGCACCCGTTCCTCGGCCTGACGATCTCCTCGCTCGTGGTCGCGGCGATCGCCGGCCTGCCGATGGAATCGGCGATCACCAGCTACGGCAAGGGATTCGGCGACACGGCGGCCAGCGTCGGCACGCTGATCGCACTCGGCGCGATGTTCGGCAAGCTGCTCGCCGACTCCGGTGGCGCCGACGTCATCGTGGACACGATCATCGGCCGCTCCAGCCGCCGCGGCCTGCCCTGGGCGATGGCCGCCGTCGGCGCGCTGATCGGCCTGCCGATGTTCTTCGAGATCGGCCTGGTGCTGATCATGCCGGTGATCCTGCTGATCTCCCGGCGGTCCGGAATGTCGTTGGTGCGACTGGGAATTCCGGCACTCGCCGGCCTGTCGGTGATGCACGGTCTGGTGCCGCCGCACCCCGGTCCGCTGGCCGCGGTGACCGCGCTCAAGGCCGACCTCGGGATCACGCTGGGCCTCGGCGTACTGATCGCGCTGCCGACCGTGGTGATCGCCGGGCCGCTGTTCGCCCGTCTCGCCGCGCGCTGGGTGGACGCGCCCGCGCCGGAACTGTTCGACACCGAGGAACGCGAGGACCGGCCGCGCCCGTCGTTCACGGTCACGTTGATCACCGTGCTGCTGCCGGTCGTGCTGATGATGGGCAAGGCGCTGGCCGATATCGTTGCCAGCAAAGGGAATCCGGCGCGCAGCGCGTTGGACTTCCTCGGCGCGCCACTGATCGCACTGCTGATCGCGGTACTCGTCGCGATGTTCACGCTCGGCCGCAGCGCCGGCATGGACGCCAAGGCTGTGGCCAAGTCGGTGGAGACCGGCCTGCCGCCGATCGCCGGAATCCTGCTGATCGTCGCGGCCGGCGGCGGATTCAAGCAGACCTTGATCGACACCGGCATCGGCAAGCTGATCACCGACTGGGTGGCCGGCAGCGGGCTGTCCGTGCTGCTGCTCGCCTGGCTCGTCGCGGTGCTGATCAGGCTGGCGACCGGCTCGGCCACGGTCGCGACGGTCACCGCGTCCGGCATCCTCGTGCCGCTGGTGTCCACGCTCAGCCCCGGCGAGACGTCGCTGCTGGTGCTCGCGATCGGCTCCGGCTCGCTGTTCTTCTCGCACGTCAACGACGCGGGATTCTGGTTGGTGAAGGGCTACTTCGGGCTCACCGTGGGGCAGAACATCAAGACCTGGTCGATCATGGAGACGGTGATCTCGGTGACCGGGCTGATCTTCGTGCTGCTCGCCGACCTGGTGATCTAACGCAGCGTCTGATAGCGAGGGCAAGGCCGCCGCTGGTTCGGCTTCGCCGAAAGGCCTGTGGTCGGGTTGCTTGGGTGGTTGGGAGAGACGCCTTCGGCGTGGCGGCGGTCGCCCTCGCCTTTCGGCCGACCACAGCGCAGTTCTCAGACGCTCACTAACCCAACAGACTCGCCACAGCGTCGGCGAACTCCCGGGGCGCCTCCTGCGGCGCGTTGTGCCCGACCCCGTCGAGGCTGCGGAACTCGTATTTCTCGGTGAACATGCCACGGTCCTCGGCGGCGCTCGGCCCGCCGATGCCGTCGTCGGCACCCTCCAGGACGATCGCCGGGACGTCGATCTGCGGCTGATCGGCGAGCAGGTACTCCATCCGCTGATACCGGGGATCGCCCTCGACCAGGTCGTAGCGGTGCCGGTAGGAGTGGATCACGACGTCGACGAAATCCGGGTTGTGCAGGCTCGTGGCACTCGCGGCGAACGCCTCCGACGCGCCGGTCCAGGTCGGCGACCAGGTGCGCCACAGAAATTCGCACAGCCCGTCCCGATCCCGCTCCAGCGCACGGCGGCCGCGCTCGGAGTGGAAGTAGTACTGATACCAGTAGGTGCGCTCCCATTCCGGCTCGCCGGGCTCGGCGGAATGCTCGATGTCCTGGATGTTGTAGCCGTCCACGGTCACCAGGCCGCGCACGCGTTCCGGCTGCAGCGCGGCCACGATGCACGCCGCGCGGCCGCCCCAGTCGTAGCCGGCGAGCACCGGGTTCTCGATGTCGAGCACGTCCATGAACTCCAGCAGATCCGTGGCCAGCGCGGCCTGCTGGCCCGACCGCGGGGTGTCCTCGTCGCGGAACCGGGTCTGCCCGAACCCGCGCAGGTAGGGCGCGAGCACGAACGCCCCCTCCGCCGCGAGCAGCGGCGCGACCTCGTCGAAGGCCCGCACGTCGTACGGGAATCCGTGCAGCAGGATCACCGGCTTCCCGCCGGCCTCCCCCGCCTGCTCGTAGGCGATGTCCAATACCGGCGTGCTGATCTGCGCTGTCGCGGAGAACCCCATACCACAGATCATTCCATGGGCGGCCGACATTCGATTGTGCGGCCACGCTTCACGATTGTGTACAGAAACCCGAACTGGACCTTAACGGTGTTTCGCTCCACTCTGGCCTTGTGACAGTCGGACGGAGGGAGGGAGCAGGCGATGGTGACCGAATGCCCGCACTGCGGCAGGAACGACCGCGACACCCCGTTCACCGAGGTGTCGCGGCACCCGGTCGCGGCAGGTGTCGTGGTGTGGTCCCGGTGTCGCTGTGGCTCGCTGCAGGTTCGTCAACTCTCCACGACGAACGAGGCAGTGATCGCCCGAGGACGGCCGTGCGTTCGCGCGGTCTCGGTCACCTCGGCCGCAGCCGATCGGCCACCTCGCCGAGCGCGTCCAGCCCGCGGGCGATGAGCACCTGGTCCTCACTGCCGCGTCGGACACAGACGATGAGGTGCCGACGCGGGATCCATTCTCCGGCAAGGGGAATCCGCCGCACGGGCAAGTCGCCGGCGACCGGGGCCAGGCGCGGGATCAGGCAGATGCCGTGTCCGTGCGCGACGAGCCCGCCGACGGCGAACCAGTCGCTCGCCCGGTGCGTGATCCGGGGCGTGAACCCGGCGATCGCCGCGGCCGTCAGCAGGAGCTGGTGCTGGTCGCGCGGATCGCCGGCCTGGATCCAGTTCTCCTCGGCGGCCTCGGTGAGGTGCACCGACGGCCGGCCGGCGAACGAGTGGTTCTCTCCGACCAGCAGATCCTGTGGTTCGTCGAACAGCAATCGCTGCGCGAATCGACCGTCACTGGAATGCGGCGAGTCCGGAGCGAGAATCGCGATGACGATATCCGTGCGATCGGTCAGGAGTAGCTGGAAATGGTCGTCGTTCGGATCCTCGCTGACCTGAAAAGTCATCTCCGGATAGCGTCGTTCGAGATTCTCGATGGCCGGAGCGACGATTTCCGCCAATGCGGTCGAGATCCCGGTGACGCGCAGATGGCCAGCCGTTCCGTCGCGGTATCCGTCGAGCGCCGCGCGGGTCTTCTCCCATTGCGCGGCAAGGAGATCGGCGTGCCTGATCAGCGCGAGCGCCGCCGGTGTGAGCTGCACCCCGCGCCCGACCGGATCGAGCAGCCGAACGCCGAGTTCGCTCGACAACTGCCGCATCTGCTGTGACACCGCGGACGGCGAGAGATGGAGAGCGTTCGCGGCCGCCGTGACCGTTTCTTCCGCCCTCAGCACCCGCAGTGTGTGCAAGCGATGGTCGATCATGCGGTTATTCTAGGTGGAAATCGCGAAAGCCTTCGCCTGCTCGAGAACCTTTTCCAGCATCGCGGGCGTGAGCCTGCCGGTGAACGTGTTCTGCTGCGAGACGTGAAAGCAGCCGAGCATGTGTAGCGGTGCGCCGCCGTCGGTGGCCGGCAGCTCCACGTGCGCGCCGTGGCCGAACTTCGGGCGCGGTGACGGCACCGACCAGCACGCGTCGGAGAGCACGGGAAGCGTTGCCTGCCAACCGAAACCGCCGAGCACGACGAGCGCGCGCAGCGTCGGCCGCAGCAGTGCCAGCTCACGCGCGAGCCACGGCCGGCAGTTGTCCCGCTCCTGCGGCGTCGGCTTGTTGGCCGGCGGCGCGCACTTCACCGGCGCGGTGATCCTGGTGTGCCGCAAGGAAAGCCCGTCCTCGGCGTGCGTCGACGTCGGCTGCGAGGCGAGCCCCACGGCGTGCAGCGCGGCGTAGAGGACATCGCCCGACCGGTCGCCGGTGAACATGCGGCCGGTCCGGTTCGCGCCGTGTGCCGCGGGCGCCAGGCCGACGATCGCGATCTCCGCGTCCGCGGGCCCGAACCCGGGCACCGGCCGGCCCCAGTAGGTCCAGTCGCGGAAGGCGGCGCGCTTGTCCCGCGCGACCTGCTCACGCCAGTCCACCAGCCGCGGGCAGGCGCGGCAGGTGGACACCCACTCGTCCAGTTGGTCCAGGTCGGTGGCACGAGAAGCTCGATCCGGCATCACCGGGCGATCATCACACGTAGGGTTGTCGCATGGCCGAAGAGGACACCAACGGCGGCGACGACGCCGTCGAGCAGCGCGACGAGGCGAACGGTGGGGAGCCCACCGACGACCTGGTCACCACGGAGCACTCGATCACCGTCGCGCGGCGCAAGATCGACTACACCGCGACGACCGGGCGGATCGTGCTGCGCCAGGAGGTGCTGACGGACGGGAAGTTCGACGGCCACCAGGCCAAGGCGGAGGTGTTCGTCACCTCGTACACGGTCGACGGGGCCGATCCGGAGAAGCGCCCGGTGACCTTCGCGTTCAACGGCGGGCCGGGCAGCTCCAGCGTGTGGCTGCACCTCGGCCTGCTCGGGCCGCGCCGGGTGGTGTCCGGTGACGTCGGTGCGCTGGAGCCGCCGCCGTACGGTCTCGAGGACAACCCGGAAACCCTGCTGGCACACAGTGATCTGGTGTTCATCGATCCCGTGTCGACCGGTTACTCGCGGGCGGTGAAGGGCGGCAAGCCGGCCGAGTTCCACGCGTTCAAGGCGGACATCGAGTCGGTCGGCGAGGTGATCCGGCTGTGGACGTCGCGCAATGGACGGTGGCTGTCGCCGAAGTTCCTGGCCGGCGAGTCGTACGGCACGACGCGCGCGGCCGGCGTCGCCGAGCATCTGCAGACGCGGTACGGGATGTACGTCAACGGCCTGATGTTGATCTCGGCGGTGCTCGACTTCTCGACGCTGAGCTTCAACGACGGCAACGATTCGCCGTATCCGCTGTACCTGCCGACCTACGCGGCGATCGCGCATTACCACGGTCTGCACGGCGATCGCCCGCTCGCCGACGTGCTCGCCGACGCGGAGGAGTTCGCCGCCCGCGACTACCCCTGGGCGCTGGCCCAGGGCGCGCGTCTGTCCACAGAGGACAGGGCGGCGGCCGTGGCCACGATCGCGCGGCTGACCGGGTTGTCCGAGGATTACGTCGATCGCGTGAACCTGCGGGTGGAGCACGTCCGGTTCTTCACAGAAGTGTTGCGGCACAAGAAGATGACGGTCGGCCGGCTGGACGGCCGGTTCACCGGGTGGGACGTCGACTACGGGCGGGAGCACTTTTCGGACGACCCGTCGTTCACCGCGATCATGGGTGCCTACACCGCCGGCCTGCACCACTATCTCGGCACGGAGCTGGAGTACGCGAACGACCTGCCCTACGAAATCCTCAGCACGAAGACGAACATGGCCTGGTCGTACAAGGAATTCGAGAACGCGCACGTCACGGTGTCGGACAAACTGGCGGCGGCGATGCGCGCGAACCCGCATCTGAAGGTGCACGTCGGCTCCGGCTATCACGACGGTGCGACGCCGTACTACGCCACCGAGCACACCCTGGCGCACCTGGCCGTCCCCGCCGAACTGCGCGACAACATCACGGTCGCCTACTACGAGGCCGGCCACATGATGTACGTCCACCCCGCCAGCCGCACCCAACAGTCCAACGACCTCGCCGATTTCGTCGCCACAGCCTCAAACCGGACGTAGTTCTGAGGCTATGAAGCACCCCATCGGCTGGTGCCCGGTCTGTAGCCAGGAGGCCGCGAGCCTGACCGGCGACACACCGTGATCCCGCGCTAACCTCGTGCTTTCACGGGATTTGAGTCGACACGTGCTGTAGATGCACGGAAGTGCCTGTCCTGCAAGGGAAACTGGTGTTTGCGAAGACATCAGTGACCACTCGTAGGAAGGCACTCCGTAGGTGAAGCGTAACCGGTGGCGTCCGTGGTTGTCAGTTGTGTCCGGCGGCGAGTCGTTGATCTCCTCGGCCGGAGGTGTTCTGTTGGCCGAGACGGCTCGTGTGTGCGGCTTGGACCGGGCGATGTCGGCTCGGCTGGCGCCGTGGCGGCCGGTGCGGACAATCCATGATCCGGCCAAGGTCATGCTGGATCTGGCTGTCGCGGTCGCTCTGGGTGGGACTGTGCCGCGGATATGGCGGTGGTGCGGGCGCAGCCGGGTGTGTTCGGGGCGGTGGCGTCGGATCCGACGGTGTCGCGGCTGATCGATCGGCTCGCCGAGGAGTCCGGGGAGGGTTCGTTGGCGGCGATCCGTGCGGCGCGGGCCGATGCGCGGGCGCGGGTGTGGCAGATGGCTGGGGTGCCGAGGCAGGCGGGGCTGGTGGTGCTGGATCTGGACGCGACGTTGGTGATCGCGCATTCGGACAAGGAGTGGGCGGCCAAGACCTGGAAGAAGACGTTCGGGTTTCATCCGTTGCTCGGCTATGTCGATCACGTCGACGGCGGGACCGGGGAGCCGGTGGCATCGTTGCTGCGGAAGGGAAACGCGGGCTCGAACACCACTACGGATCACCTCACCGTGCTGGATCAGGCGCTGGCTCAGCTACCCGAGGACGCCACCGAGACTGATGTCGAGGGACGGCGGGCAGTCCTGGTGCACACTGACGCCGCCGGCGCCACCCACGGC
The DNA here is from genome assembly GCF_004216555.1 of Herbihabitans rhizosphaerae. GTDB lineage: Bacteria > Actinomycetota > Actinomycetes > Mycobacteriales > Pseudonocardiaceae > Herbihabitans > Herbihabitans rhizosphaerae. The sequence continues at coordinate 270,722 of NZ_SGWQ01000006.1, forward strand.
TTCACCAAACGGATCGCCGAGTTGGGGATGCAGTTCTCGGTGGGCGCTTACCTGCACCAATTCGACATCACCACCGTGCTCGCGCGCTCGCGCTTGCTGCCGCGCGAGGCGTGGACCCCGACCTACGACACCGACCGTTGCGAGCGCGACGGGGCATGGGTGGCCGAAGCCACTGGCCTGGTCGACCTGACGGCCTGGCCGCCGGGGACCCGGCTGATCCTGCGTAAGGAACGCCCGCACCCCGGCGCCCAACTACGGTTCACCGACACCAACGGCCTGCGAGTCACCGGACTGCTCACCAACACCGCGGGCGGGCAGCACGCCGACCTGGAACTGCGGCACCGCCGCCACGCCCGCGTCGAGGACCGCATCCGCGCGGCCAAAGACACCGGCCTGCGCAACCTGCCCTTTCACGACGCCACCCAGAACACCCTCTGGTTGGAGATCTGCGCATTGGCCCAGGACCTGGTCGCCTGGACCCAACGCCTCGCGCTGACCGGCTGGGCAGCCGTCGCAGAACCTAACGGCTCCGTCTACGGATTTCGGCGTGGCCGGCCGACTGGTCCGCACCGCACGCCACCTACGACTCAAGATCCCCACCACCTGGCCCTGGGCCGACACCCTGACCACCGCACACCAACGCCTCACGCCTCTCAACACAACCTGAACCCGCCACCCCGACCCCAACAAGCAGCACCCGGAGCACCCGCACAACCAGCTAAGCGGGCACACCGCCACGCCCAGCCACCCAACACCAGCCACAAAGATCAACATCCGGCAAACCAAGATCACCCGACCAAGATCACGAAAGATCGAGGCTAATGCGCCGTAGCAACTCCCGTGAAGACCACCAGGCGAGTCGGCGAATGCGCTACCATTGCGCCATGCCATTTGCCAAAACGACAGGCAATTCGAATGAGCGACTCGCTCGTGTCGAAAATTCTGTGCTAACAGAGTACGGGTTCTTCATGATGTCGGGCGACGGTAAGCCGATACAGGAACCTGGCCCCGGTTTCGCAGCTAGACCATTGCAGTTGTGCACGGCGTACGAAGACACTCTCTACTTTCACAGCTATCCAGACATGCAGGATGTGACGGTTATCGTCGAAACGTGGCGGTCTCAACCGCCACTGGAGGCTCTCAACGAAGTCAGTGATGAGGAGCAAACCGTTACAGCTGTCTTTAGCTCCAACTCGGTTTCGATTGGAGCATTCGGTGATGATATCTCAGGTATTCCGCTTGCGCGGCCTGGCCGGCAAAAGATCCTAGTGCGCTGCAATGGCCGAGAAGAGGCGCGCCAGCAGTATTTCGCTGACCCCGCAGTCCAGCTCGATGGCGTCGAGGCGTGGGTGATTCGGCTGTGGCCGTCGGGCGACTAAGACCAAGGGGCGTTTGCGCAGAGTCGCAAACGCCCCTTGGGGGAGTGAGGCTACCGTTCGATCTTAACCTGGAACTTATCGCCGTCGAGAATTCGATCCTTCTTGTAGAACGCACCTAGCTTGCCGCCCGCGCTTGAGTTTTGAATAGCATCAAGCGGCCACGCCGAGTACAAACCACGTGAGGCGCCTTCGTACGTGGTGGCGAATGGGTACTCGTCGCACGAATTTCCGTCATCTGGATAATCTGGGTCGTAAGCTCGGCACGTTTTGACTGCCTCCGCTCGGTTCAAGCGCCTGATCTCACTGTCGCGGGTCCTTGAGAGGTAAGTCTTGCTTTGAAATTTGCCAGGGACGGTCTTTCCTTCCACGAATGGCAGTGTGGTGTCCGGCTTTTCGAAGGCTCGCTCAATATGGTCAGCAACGGCTATGTGGAGGCTACCTTCACGCGCACTGTACGCATGATAAGGGATTACATCATTGAAGACGCACGCGTCCGTTCCGCCGATCTCTGGATCGGTTTCTACCTTTGTCGAGTCGCAGCGAACCGGGACGCCGCCGATCGCGTCCTGCGTACCACTACCGATCATGGTTATCTGGTTCTTCACGCGGTTTTGTGCTACCCGGTCTCCGGGTGCTCGTGCCGGGACTACCGACTCGATCTCATGATAGACAGGAGGTTCGGCGCCCGTGCCGCCCCCTTCACGTTCCCAGTCCCGCAATGTCATAGTTGGCGAACCCTTGCTGTCGACATTGCACGTACCTGCAGTGTCAGCTGCTGGTGTGCAGTTTGTGTGGAACCGGAAGTCGTATCCAAGCAGGCGCTCGCTGCCACTGACTTGATCGATCATGAAATAGATCCGAGTCTTCCGTGATGATTCGGACGATTGTCCGATCCGAATCAGTCGTGCCCGCGCTTTCGATCCATCATGGCTAATTCGTATTTCCATGGCTTGGCACCAGTCGTAGTGATTACGAATCCAGCCAGCCTCGCTTTGTGTCTGGTCTCCAAGCTTATCGGCGCGTCTTCGGCACTCCTCGAGAAAATGGCGGTCAAGCCCGAGGTCGTTGTTGATGTTACTAGGCTTCGGCAAGGTTGGATCGGGGTTCGGGTCCGATGCGCTGCTTCTGTAGTAGCGTCCCGTCTTTTCGGCGTGCGCAAAGATTCTGTTCGGGTCGAGGGCTTCGTCGTCTGTCAGGAAATCCGGCGGGTAACCGTTAACTGCGGCAAGCGAAAGTACCTCTACCGTCGGCCAGGATGCTGGTTGAGACGGTTGGACAGCCACTGCAGCCCCTTCGACCCAGAGGGTCAGTGCAATGACGCTTCCTATAGTCGCCATAATGCGACGTTTCATTATTTCCTCCGATAACAGGTCGTATGAGGTGTGAAGCTTCCAATTGCCCTATTACCACCACCCAAGTGCGCGCTACAATAACGACGTTGTCAGCCGTCATCGCACAATCTTTGTCGATACCCGTGGCAGGGTGCGAGCGAGCCGAATTCCACGGACTAGTCGGCGCCAACCTTCTTCCGTTCACGTGCCAAATAGGCCGAGCTGCCCAAACCTCATTGCTACATACCCCAGTCCCCAGTCAGAGAGCTTTGACAATCACCCTCATCGATCAGCACGCTACAGCCAACTCTGCGGACTCCTCCATACGCCAGACGGGTGACAGTGCTGGCCAGGCAGCGGCACCGGGGCGAAAGCCCACACAACTTGTCCAAATTCGTCGCTATAGCGTCAAACCACACCTAGTTGATCACCGCATGAACTCCTCAGCAGTCCGCACGAGGAGTTCACGCGCCTGGTCACCCTCGACCGCCACGCGCCAGAGCCGATCGGTGATCTTCATGTAAGTGTCCACACGATCGGGTCGGAGATCGTGTACTCGACGTCGACCAACTCGACCATCACAAGTTGGTCGACGACCCAATACCCATGTGTCAGGACGTGGGGCATCCGGGTCCGCGCGGGCAGAATGCCGAATCGCACGTTCGGCGTGCCGATCGCCGCGATCAGCCGATGGACCTGGCCCACCATCACCTCAGGCGGTGCGATCGGGTGCAACAAGTGCTGACTCGGACATCAGGATCTCGATCGACCGGCCGGGCTCGAACAGGACCTGCTGGCGACGCATCCGGGTGCGCACCGCCTCGGTGAACTGGCCAACTTCTTCACAGCGCCGTCGCGCCTCGTCCGGCAGCAGGTCGTCATCGAGCACGCCGGCATCGACGTCGGCGATTCCGGTGGCCGATAAGCACGGGTTTCGAACTTGGTCAAATCACCCGCTGCGGCCACGGCGATCGTGCTTGACTCGCGCCCGGTGATCGAGAGTCCGGGGAGGGACCATGGGGAGATCGGTGAAGATCAGTGCGTTCGCGGTGCTCACGGCGGCGGTTGCCGCTGTCGCGGTACTGACACCGGCGTCGGCTGAGCAGGCGGCGGCGTTCGAGCAGGTGCCGAGCCCGAACCCGGCGCCGACGGCCGACAACAACCTGCACGGCGTGTACGCGGCGGCCCCGGACTCGGTGTGGTTCGTCGGCCAGACCGGCGGCACCGCGCCACTCATCGCGCGCTGGAACGGCACCGAGGTGACCACCGTGCCCGCCTCGCGGACACCCGGCTCCAAGTCCGGCCTGGTCGCCGTCGACGGCACCGGCCCGAACGACGTGTGGGCCGTCGGCTCGGTGATCGGCGACGTGCCGGGCACCGGCACCGATTCCTTGGTGCAGCACTGGGACGGCTCAGCGTGGCGCCGCGTGCCGAGCCCCAACGTCGGCGCGGACGGCGATTCGACCACGCTCACCGGCGTCGACGCCCTGGCCCCCAACGACGTGTGGGCGATCGGCATTCACCGCGCGGCCGACGGCGGCGACAACACGGTCGTCATGCACTGGGACGGCTCGGCGTGGACCCTCGTGCAAACCGCGTGCTGGCCCAGCCTGCGGGGCATCACCGCGGTCAGCCCCACCGACATCTGGCTGATCGGCGCGAGCAGCTGCCACTTCGACGGCACCACGTGGACCAACACGTCGCTCGGCGATCTCGCCCGGTTCCCGCGAGTGCCGGTCATGGCGGATGTGGCCGTGCTGAGCCCGACCGACGCGATCGCCGTCGGCTCGTCGACCTACCCGTGCGGCGGCGCGTTCTGCACCGACCCGGAGTTCGCCAGGTGGAACGGGACGCGGTGGCAGCGCACGATCATCGGGCGCGACTCGAAGCTCACCGCCGTGCACCCGTTGTCCCCCAACGATATCTGGGCCGTCGGCACCGCCGGTGTGCTGCACTTCGACGGCAGCACCTGGACACCCGTGACAGCACCGGCCGGCTCGCTCGCCGGCGTCACGGCCGACTCGTCCGGCACCGTCTGGGCAACCGGGGCGACCGGGCGCCCCGCCACCACCGTCGTGCTCAGGTCCACGCCGTAACGGGAAGCGCCCCTGAACCGGCCCCTACGCACGGGTCCAACCGAGCTACCGCGGGTTACCGTCGATTCGACGGGTTCCAACCGCTCAGCTGGGAGGCACCGTGCGGAAGTCCATGGACATCGCAGTGCTCACGCTCGTCACCGTCGCGGCGGCGACACTCAGCGCGATGGCGCCCGCCTCGGCCGGCGAAACCGAGTTCACGCGGGTGCCGAGCCCGAACCCGTCGGATACCACGAACACCCTCGCCGGGGTGTACGCGGCGGCACCCGACGCGGTGTGGATGGTCGGCGACACCGGCTACACCGACGCACTCATCGAACGGTGGAACGGCCGCGTGATCGAGGTGGTCCCCGCCGCCCCGACACCCGGCCGGAGCGCGAGCCTGCGCGCCGTGGACGGGACGGGCCGTGACGACGTGTGGGCCGTCGGCTCAGCGGCCGCCGACACCTCGGGCATCGGCACGGACACCCTCGTCCAGCACTGGAACGGCACGGCGTGGAGCCGGGTGCCGAGCCCCAACCTGGGCGCCGACCGCGACGCGACCAGGCTGTTCGACGTCGAGGCGATCGCGCGGGACAACGTGTGGGCGATCGGCGGCCATACCGCGGCGGACACGACGACGTCCACCCCTGTGGTGATCCACTGGGACGGCACGGAATGGCGCGTCGTGCCGACCGGCTGCCGCTCGGCGCACAGCATCGCGGCCCGCACGGCGACCGACATCTGGATCGCCGGCAGGACGATGTGCCACTTCGACGGCAGCACGTGGACCGTGCACGACCTCGGCATGGTCGGCCCCACCCGGATCCCGAGCCTGACCGACATCGCGATGGTGGGCCCGGCCGGGGCGATCGCGGTCGGGTTGTACACCGCGCCGTGCCCACCCCGGGCGTGTTACGGCAGCGAGGTCGCCACCTGGGACGGCACTCGCTGGCAGTCCACGATCGCGAGCAACGAGGAGAGGCTCGTCTCCGTGCACCCGTTGTCCCCCAACGACATCTGGGCGGTCGGCTCGACGGGCGTTCGGCACTACGACGGCAGCACGTGGACCACGGTGGCCGGCACCGGGGGCGCCAACGGTGACATCACGGTCGACCAGACGGGCACCGTGTGGGCGGTCGGACCGACCTACGGCATCAAGACGACGGTGCTCCGCCGGCCCCGGTGACGTCCTCCGCGGCCTGATCGAGCGACGCCCGGACGGCGGCGCCGACCGAGTCCACCGACACCTGATCCTGTTGCTTGGTAACGAGATTCCGGATCGTCACGCTGCCGCCGTCCCAGTCCTCACGGCCGACGATCACCACCACGCGCGCGCCGGCCTTGTCCGCACGGGTGATCTCCTTGCCGAGCTTGCGCGGCTCCAGCGGGGTCGACGTGCGTAGTCCGGCGGCGCGCAGCGAGCGGGCCACCGACCGGGCCGGATCGGCGAGGTCCGCCTCCACCGGGATCACCACGACGTCCACCTCGGCCAGCGGCTCGGGCAGCAGCCCGTGCGTGCCGAGGAAGTCGATCAGCGTCACGTCGCCCATGCCGAACCCGATGCCCGGGATCTTCTGTGCCGAGTACAGCCCGACGAGGTTGTCGTAGCGCCCGCCACCGAACAGCGAGCGGTTGTTCTCGGGGCTGGTGTCGAACACCTCGAACACGGTCGAGGTGTAGTAGTCGAACCCGCGCACGATCATCGGGTCGAACTCGACCAGGCCGGCCGCGTCGGTGACGAGCACCTTGGCCAGTTGCGAGTTTTCCCTTACCGCACTGGGGATCTCGTCCAGCACGGCGGCGCCGCCGGCGAGCGTCTCGGCCAGCCGGTCGAACTGTTTGTCGGTCACGCCCAGCGCGCCGGCGTCCTCGGCCAGCTTCTCCCGTGGGTACTTCTCCCAACGGTCCACAATGGACGAAACGCCGCGCAGCAGGCTCTCGTCCAGCTCCACGATGTCGGTCAGGATGCTGGACAGCAGCACCCGGTCGGACACCCGCAGCCGCCACATGTCCGGGGTCGCGCCGATGCCGCCGAGCATGTCGTGGATCAGCTCGAAGATCTCGATCTCACACGACGGGCTCTCCGAACCGAAGATGTCGGCGTTGATCTGCCAGTGCTCGCGCACCCGACCGCGCTGCGGCCGCTCGTACCGGTGGCAGTTCGGGTTGCTGTACCAGCGAACCGGGAACTGCAGCTTGCCGGCGTTGCCCGCGATGATCCGCGCGACCGACGGCGTCATCTCCGGGCGCAGCGCGAGCCGCCGCCCGCCACGGTCGGTCAGCGTGTACAGCTGCTGCTCGACGATCTCGCGACTCGACTTGGCCTCGTAGATCTCGATCGGCTCGAGCACCGGCCCGTCGTAGCGCTGAAACCCGCGGCTCTCCAGCACGCCGTACAGCCGCTCGTAGACCTGCGTGCGCACGGACATCTCCGGCGGCAGGAAATCCCTGGTCCCCCGGTACGGGGTGGTCGGCAAGTATTCGGGCACGTCAGCCAGCTTAACGCCCTCGCACCAACCGATCTCAGCATGCTGGCAACCCCGTCGGGGCCCAGCAAGTTCTACCGGTTCGCGTTCGATGAGCAGAACCGGTCAATGACTTCGGCGTCGGCGCGAGTACGTGGTTCCTGCGGCTCCTGATCACCAAACGCGTACGGGGTCAATGTGGACAGTTGACTCGCCGTTCGTTCAAGTTCCTGGCTACTCAAGGGCTTCACGCCGTCAGGCGACCACTCCTGATCCGGTCAATTCCGACCTCGCTGGCCAATTCCCGCCGAGCCGCTGGATTCGCGGCATAGAAGCGCATCGCGTAGTAGAGAACGGCCGGGTCCGCCGACAGGTACACGCCATGGATCCGAACAGTGGGAGCCGCCTTGAGCTCTGGTTGCCGCCACAGCCAGGTCGTCCGCTCGAACACAGCCGCTTCCGGCGCCGTTGGAACCACCTCGATGACGTGGCCATGGCGTTGGTCCTCCACGGCACGCACTGACGCACAGCCATCCCACGAGATTGAGCAGCGGAAGGCCCACGACCTGTGCTGGATTCCCGACTGGGTAAGCAGCACAGAGCCACGCCGGAACCTCCCAGTTATCACTTCTTTGAGTGACCACGCCATGTAGATGGCGACGAGCAGGCCGGCAATGAGCAACAGCAGGTCCTCCGCCGCGACTCCTGCATTGAAATCGAGTGCGAATACTCCGATGAGAACCAGGCAGGCCGACAACACCAGGAGACTTGCTGGCCAGATCAGCATCAAAATGTAGTACGCCGAAGAATACGGAACCATCATCCCGGAGGCGGCCCCAACCTCGCCGAATACCTTCGTCCTGGCGCGACGTCGTGAGGCGATTACACCTATGAGCCCCACGCCGAACACCGGCGTGAGGACGACGCAGACCAGTGCGAAGTACACCGCGCGCCATCCATCCCCATTCAGCAGCGCATGCAGGCCAGCGGCCACGAAGATCAGGAGCAACACCAGAACGAACAGGACGATGCAGACTCGGCGCACCATCCTTGAATCGTGCCATTCGACTGGCCATTTCAGTTCTTCGCCAGCACGCATACGACGCCTTTCAGCCGAACAGAGAGTTCCACACCTTCTTGGCTGCGCTCCCAACCGCATTGACCGCGTCGCTAGCGGCATTACCCACCGCCTTGACACCGTCCTCGATTCCCTTTTTCAAACCATCAGGCAGTGCATCGTAGACATAGTCGAGTCCAACTCCAACACCCACTCCGATTGCGACGGCGCCACCGGCCACCCAACCAGGTGGGCCACTGGCCAGGGCAATCGCAGCGCCGCCGGCAGCCATTCCGCCGAGACCGGAGATGATCGCTTTCCCCGCCGGCTTGCCGTTCGCAATATCGTATCCAATACCGCCGGCCGTAATTGCCCATCCTAGTCCTGGCAGCTTGCTGAGCACACGGCTTCCGATATTGCCTGCTCTCCTCGCGGTATCATCGGCTGCTTGTTGCGCAGCCATCTGCTCGGCATGAGCTACCTTTGCGGAGGGACTGAATGGCCCCAACTTCGCATCCGCCGCATAGCGCTTCGCCCACGTCTCCGCCACGCCCTTGAGACGGTCCGATTCCTTGACCAAGTCGTTCCGTATTGACTTGCCATACGTCTCGACAAGGTTCTTGCCGAACTCGGATGCAACGAAGTACTTCTTTCCCCAAGCGTCCTTGCCAACATCGCTGAAATACCGTTTGGCGCCATCCCACACCTTTCCCGCGGTCGACGCTTCCTCCTTCGCCGCGTTGAAGGCTTCAACCTTGCGCGCATGGATCTGCTGGGCTGCGACGGCGTCAGCGTGAGCCTTGGCCTGCTGAGGTGTGGCTGTGCCGTCGGCGGGCAGCGACTGCGGCGCCGTCGGAGCCGAGCCAGGCTCGAGGATTTGCGTACCGTTGATCTCCAACCCGCCGTCGCGAGCAATCTGCCTGGCTCGCGCCATACCGGCCTGCGAGGTATGTAGATCGTCGGCGACACGGTGGAACGACTGCCCCATCTTCGCAGTGTCGGTCGCCACCTCGTCAACCCTGCGGGCTCCGCCGCTCATCATCGAGCGAAAACGTTCCCCAGCCGCACCGTCCCACGTGCGCTCCGACTCGACACGAGCTTTATGCATCTGCGTGCCGGCATCATGCACGCCCTTCGCGAGCATGTCCGCGAGCCATCTTGCTGCCCCTCGAATACTGTCAGGGCTTCCAGGAATGTTCGTTTCGATTGTCATTCTTGCCCCAGTTACAGATCATTTAGGCCCGTCAACGCTCGATACGGTCCGGGCCACCGCATCGTCAGTCTGAAAATAGCTCTTGCCGCTCACGTTTACCGCCTCGGCGGCCGCACCTGTGCCGAGAACGATCTCACCCGCAGCCCCGGTCAGTTTGCTGATCATCTGTGCGAGATCGCCACTCAGGTCACCGGCATCCGGCATGCCCGGCGCCGAGGGCGCGAGATTGTTCAAGTCTTCGCTCGCTACGCCGAGCGCTTTTCCGGCGGCGCCCACACCGGAAACGGCGACCTGATATCCCTGCCCATCCATGTCAGCCAGCCCCCTGGTGCCTATGCTCCGCTGGGATCTCAACATCAAGAAGAACGACGTCGAATCGCGCCCATCGATCGATCTCTTCCAACTTGTCAGTCGCCAGCACCACCCATGGCTGATCAGGGCCACACAGGTTTACCAGCCGATCTAACGCTGAATAGGTAAGCAGGGCGCGTCGACCATCGCTCATCTGGCGGAGCTCTATTTCAGGATCCCCACCAGGCTCAGGTACTGCACTGACCGGAAGGTATACAACTGGCGGAAACGGTACACGGCCGCTCGATGTCAGCGCTTCAGACATTTGCACCGGTTCGAATGTGGATGCCACTCAACGACCCCCATACGTAGAGTTCACTCTCCGTACCTGATAGTAGTGGCGATCACCTGGCTGTCAACCGCGGCGTACTTCACGTCTGAACGCACGAGCCGGGGTGTCCACTGTGGACACCCCGGCTCGGCGAACTCGTTGCTATTTCAGGTACTTCTGGCCCTGGGTCACGGCGGACCAGGCGTCCACGATGCCCCAGCCGTAGAACCCGTTGAAGCCCTGCGAGCCCTCACACGTCGCCGTGAAGGAGTCGTCGCGGCCTTCCTTCTTGTAGTCCACGGTCGGCGGGACCGGGCACGGCGTCTTGGCGGCGGTGCCCTCGAGCACCTTCTGCACCGTGTCCGGGCTCATCGAGACGTTGCCGCCCTGCTTCTTGCCGAACTGGCTGACGATCAGCGCCGCCACACCGGTCGCGTGCGGGGACGCCATCGAGGTGCCCTGCGAGTACGCGTAGAAGCCGCACTTGCCGTCCTGCTTGCACGCCTTCTGCACGCCCTCCTCGACACCCTTGGGCGTGATGTTGCCCTGGGCGTCGATGGTTCCTTCCTCGACACCCACGTTCTGCGGGTACACCGAGAGGATCAGGTTCTCGTTGGTGTTGAACCACGGCGTACCGACGTAGTCGCGGAAGAACCCGCCCGGCGCGGACACCGAGATCTGCTCAAGCCCGTAGTTGGAGTAGTCGGCCTTGCGCTGCGACGGCCCGAGCGCCGAGACGCCGATCGTGTGCGGCCCCTCCAGCGGCATGTCGTGGCAGGTGGCGTTGTCGATCTCGCGCGGGTACGCGCCGCCGGCCGGGAAGTTCGGGCTGTCCTCGTCCGTCGGCGGCTTGCCGTTGTCGTGGTGCCCGTTGCCCAGCGCCACGACCTGGGTCACGCCCTTGCCGTACGCGTAGTTCAGCGCGCGGAACAGCGCACCCTTGATCAGCCGCTGCTGCGCCTGCAGCTCCGGCGCGTCGGCCGGGTTGGCGTCACACAGGTACGCCCACGGGTCCACGAAGAACGACATGTTGATCACGTCGAGGCCCGCGTCGCCCGCGTAGGTCATCGCGTCGACGACCGGCTGCAGGAAGAAGAACCCGGAGTCCTGGCCACCGCGGATGTTGACCAGCGTCACGTTCGGCGCGACACCGGAGATGCCGAAGCCGTCCGCCGCCGCCGCGATCGTGCCGGCCACGTGCGAACCGTGCCCGCCGCCGTCGTGGTCGACCGGGTCGACGCAGCCGCGGAACTCACACGGCCCGTCCACGATCTGGCCGAGCTCGTCGGTCGGGATGTCGCGGGTGAAGTTGCGCGAAAGGCCCTTGTCGAAGTTGGGCGCGATATCCGGGTGGTTGCCGTCCACACCGGTGTCCAGCACGCCGACCTTCACGGCCCTGTCACCGGGCTGCTTGGTGCGCGCGAGATCCGAGCGCACCATCTTCAAGCCCCACAGCTTCTCGTCCAGCGGGTCCAGCCCGGCCTGGGCCTTCTTCGCCACGGCCGGGTTGCCGGCCGCCGAGCGCGCCTTGCCCTTGTTCTCCTTCTCGACGACCTTGTCGTCCTTCGGCTTGCCCTTCGGGGCCTGACCGATGGACCGGGTCGGCGCGACCTCCTTGATCGCGGAGGAGCGGTTGCCCTTCACCTTCGCCGCGAACCCGTCGCGCGGCGCCGAGACGGTCAGCAGGCCGACGGCCTTGTTGCTGGCCACCACCGTGCCGCCGGCCGCCCGCGCGGCGTTCTCGGCTGCCTCGACGCTACCGCCGTCGGCGACCAGGACGTTGAATTCCGTTGTCGGACCTGTTGGTTGAGCGGCCGCGTCCGGCGCCGCGTTCGCACTGGTCGCCACAAAGGCGAGACCAGCGACGAGCGGCGCGGTGAGCGCGGCGGCCAACACCGATTTGCGCACCTTCACGAATTTCCCTTTCGATGTTCGTGAAACAAAGGGGTGTTGCTACTTGAGAAACTTGCTTCCCTGAGTGATCGCGGACCACGCGTCGACGATTCCGTGACCGTAGAAGCCGTTGAACTCCTTCGTGCCCGCACAGGTCGCGGTGAACGTCTCGTCCCGCCCCTCGTTCAGGTAGTCCACGGTCGGCGGAACGGGGCACGGAGTCTTGGAAGCCGTTCCCTCCAACACCTTCTGCACCCGGTCCGGCTTCAAGCCGAACTCGCCGCCCTGGTTCCTGCCGTACTGGCTGACGATCAGCGCGGCCACACCCGCGGCATGCGGAGAGGCCATCGAGGTGCCCTGCAGGTACTGGTAGAAACCGCAGGTCCCGTCCGCCTGGCACGCTTTCTGCACACCGGCGTCGATGCCCTTCTGGGTGACGTTTCCGGCCTCGTCGATCAGACCCTCCGCGATTCCCACATTGCGCGGCAACGTCGACAGGGTCATGTTCTCGTTCGTGCGGTGCCACGGCGTGCCGAAGTAGTCGCGGAAATACCCGCCGGGCGCGGAAACGGAGATCTGCTCCAGCCCGTAGTTCGAGTAGTCCGCCTTCTTCTGCGACGGCCCGAGCGCCGAGACGCCGATCGTGTGCGGGCCCTCGATCGGCAGGCTCAGGCAGCTCGCGTTGTCGATCTGCCGCTGGTACGCCCCGCCGGCCGGGAAGTTCGGGCTGGACGCGTCCGGCTGCGGCTTGCCGAGGTCGGAGTGCTGGTTGCCGAGCGACACCACCTGGCTGACGCCCTTGCGGTACGCGTAGTTCAGGCCACGGGTGACCGCGGTCTTGATCAGCCGCTGCTGCTCCTGCAACTCCGGCGCGTCGGCCGGGTTGGCGTCGCAGTTGTACAGCCACGGGTCCACGAAGAAGGACATGTTCACCACGTCCAGCCCCGCGTCACCGGAGTACACCATCGCGTCCACGACCGGCTGCAGGAAGAACGAACCGGAGTCCTGGCCGCCACGGATGTTCACCAGCGTCACGTTCGGCGCGACACCGGAGACGCCGAAGCCGTTGGCCGCCGCGGCGATCGTGCCGGCGACGTGCGTGCCGTGGCCGCCGTCGTCCCAGTTCGCCGGGTCGACGCAGCCGCGGAACTCGCACGGCCCGTCCACGATCTGGCCGAGCTCGTCGTTCGGGATGTCGCGGGTGAAGTTGCGCGACAGCGCGGCGTCGAAGTTCGGCGCGATGTCCGGGTGGCTGCCGTCGATGCCGGTGTCCAGCACGCCGACCTTCACCCGCTTGTCACCGGGCTGCTTGGTGCGCGCCAGGTCCGAGCGCACCATCTTCAAGCCCCACAGCTTCTCGTCCAGCGGGTCCATCGTGGACGCCGCGGCACGCGCCTGTGCCGGGCTCGCCGTGGTCGCGCGCGCACCGCGTTCGGTGGCGTCGCGCTTCGGCTTCACCGGGGTCCTCGGCGCGTGCCCGATCGCCTTGGCCGGCGCGACCGCGCTGACCGTGGCCGCCCGGTTGGACTTCAACCGCTCGGCGAATCCGGTGCGCGGCGCGGACACGGTCAGCAGGCCGACCGCCTTGTTCACGGTGACGACCGTGCCACCGGCCGCGCGCACCGCGTCCACAGTGGACTCAACACTCGCGCCCTCGGTCACGAGAATGTTGAAGTCCGTCGCCGCGCCGGACAGTGCGGCCGCCGGCGCCGCCGAGGCAGTGTTGTTCACTGCCACGACGACGAGACCGGCGACCAGCGGCGCGACGAGCACCGCTGACATGAGTGATTTGCGAACCCTCATGCGTGTTGCCTCTCTCTATTCGGTTGGTGCAGGGTCCCCGACCGGTCTTTTGAGAGGTGTCACCTCACGGAACGACCTGGCGCTCCTCGGCGAAGTGGCAGGCGCTGTCGTGCCCGCCGAGACGCGAGATCAGCTCCGGCTGCTCCTCGGCGCAGAGGTCCTGCGCCTTCCAGCAACGCGTGCGGAACCGGCAGCCCGACGGCGGGTCGACCGGGCTCGGCACGTCGCCCTCGAGCCTGATCACCTGCCGCTGCCCGCGCAGCGACGGGTCCGGCACCGGCACCGCGGACAGCAGCGCCTGGGTGTACGGGTGCGTCGGGTGCTCGTAGATCTCGGTCTCGGTGCCGATCTCCACGACCTTGCCCAGGTACATCACCGCGACCCGGTCGGACAGGTGCCGCACCACGCCGAGGTCGTGCGCGATGAACATGTAGGACAGCCCGAACTCGTCCTGCAGATCGCCGAGCAGGTTCATCACCTGCGCCTGGATCGACACGTCCAGCGCGGACACCGGCTCGTCGCAGATGATCACCTGCGGCCGCAGGGCGAGCGCGCGGGCGATGCCGATGCGCTGCCGCTGACCGCCGGAGAACTGGTGCGGGTACCGGTTGATGTGCTCGGGGTTCAGCCCGACCACGTCCAGCAGGTCCTGCACCTTCTGGCGGCGCGAGGCCTTCGGCGCCACCTCGGGGTGGATCTCGAACGGCTCGCCGACGATGTCGCCGACCGTCATCCTCGGGTTCAGCGAGGTGTACGGGTCCTGCAGCACGATCTGGATGCTGCGGCGCAGCTTGCGCAGCTCGGAGCCGCGCATCTTGAAGATGTCGCGCCCCTCGAACGTCGCCGAGCCGCTGGTCTGCGGCACCAGCCGCATCAGCACCTGCGCCAGCGTCGACTTGCCGCAGCCGGACTCCCCGACCACGCCGAGCGTCTCGCCGCGCTTCAGGTCGAACGACACGCCGTCGACGGCCTTCACATGGCCGACGGTGCGCTTGAACAGGATGCCGACCTGGACCGGGAAGTGCTTGACGAGATCACGGACCTCGATGATCGACTCGCCGCCGCCCGGTGTCGCATCTGACTGGATCGCCTCAGACACGGTTGACCAACTCCTCCGCGAAATGGCATGCGCTGGTGCGGCCGAGACCAAGATCCTTGGACTCGGGCAGCTCCACGGTGCAGATGTCCTGTGCCCTGGGGCACCGGGGTGCGAACGGGCAGCCCGGCGGGATGTTCAGCAGGCTCGGCGGCAGACCCTTGATCGTGTTCAGGGTCTGGCCGCGCTGGTCGAGCCTGGGCATCGAGTCCATCAGCGCCAGCGTGTAGGGGTGGCCCGGCATGCGGTACAGCTCGGTCGCCGCCGCCCGCTCCACGATCCGGCCCGCGTACATGACCGCGATCTTGTCCGCGACCTCGGCGACCACACCGAGGTCGTGGGTGATCAGGATCAGGCCCATCTGCCGCTCGACCTGGATCTCCTTGAGCAGGTCCATGATCTGCGCCTGCACGGTCACGTCGAGCGCGGTGGTCGGCTCGTCGGCGATCAGCACCTCGGGGTCCAGCGCCAGCGACATCGCGATCATCGCGCGCTGCCGCATACCGCCGGAGAACTCGTGCGGGTACTGCTTCACCCGCCCCTTGGCGTTCGGGATCTTCACCATGTCGAGCAGCTCGATGGCGCGTTTCTGCGCCTCCTTGCGCGACATGCCGCGCCGCAGCCGGAGCTGCTCGCCGATCTGGAACCCGACGGTGTAGACGGGATTCAGCGACGACAGCGCGTCCTGGAAGATGATCGAGATGCCCTCGGCGCGGATCTCACGCCTGCGGGTATCGCTCAGCTTGAGCAGGTCCTCACCGTGGTAGCGGATCTCGCCGCCGGTGATCACACCAGGCGGCATATCCACGATTCCCATGATCGCCTGCGCGGTGACACTCTTTCCGGAACCCGATTCTCCAAGCACCGCAAGGGTTTCACCGGCGTGCACGTTGTAGCTCACGCCGTTGAGGACCTTGGCGACACCGTCGGAGGTACGGAACTCCAACCAGAGGTCGTCGACCTCGAGGAGGAGCTCGGAATTCGAGTGGTCCCCGTTCGAATAGTCCACTGTGGACATGTGGTGGGTACTCCTACCGTAGCTTCGGGTCGAGTGCGTCGCGCACGGCGTCGCCGAGCATCACGAATGCGAGCACCGTGAGCACGAGGAAGCCGGCCGGGAACAGCAGCAGGTGCGGCGCGTGCTGGACGTAGTCGCGGGACTCCGCGATCATCACGCCCCAGGAGATGGCCGGTGCGCGCAGCCCGATGCCGAGGAACGACAGCGTCGCCTCGACGCCGATCGTGGCACCGAACAGGATCGTCGCGTACACCATCACGGGTGCCATGCAGTTCGGCAGCATGTGCTTGGTGATGATCCGGAACGAGTTCGCGCCGAGCGCGCGGGCCGCCTTCACGTAGTCCTGCTGCTTGGCCGAGATCGCCGCGGAGCGCATGATCCGCATCGCGACCGGCCAGGTCAACGCGGAGATCACCAGCACCACCACGATGACCAGGCCGAAGGCGCTCTTCAAGCCCGCGGCACGGAACGCCGACAGGATCACGATCGCGCCGAGTACGAACGGCAGGCCGAAGAACACGTCCCCGATGCGGGACAGGATGCCGTCCAGCCAACCGCCGGCATAGCCGCCGATGACACCGACCGTGCCGCCGATCAGGACCGTGAGCAGACTCGCGAAGAAGCCGACCAGCAGCGACCACTTCGCGCCGTGCGCGACCCCCGCCATGATGTCGCGACCCTGGAAGTCGTAGCCGAACCAGGCGTCCGCGGACGGCTTGAGCATCTGCCGCTGCAGATCCTGGTGGGTCGGGTCGGCGGAAGTGAACATCGACGGGAACACGGCCAGGATGATCATGAACGTGATGATCACCATCGAGATGATGAAGGTCGGCCGCTTGCGCAGGTTCCGCCACGCGTCCGACCACAGGCTGCGTGACTTGCCGGTGGTGGGCTCCGCGTGCTCGGCCGCGGTGACGTAGGCGCCTGCGCTGTCCACCGCGGTGCTTGCCGCTGTCGGGTCACTCATAACGGATCCTCGGGTCGAGAACGGCGTACAGCAGGTCGATGAGCAGGTTGACGATCAGGAAGACGATCACCAGCAGGACCACGACGCCGGTGACCGTGATGTTTTCCTTCTGCAGGATCGCGTCGTAGGTCATCTTGCCGATGCCCTGGATGCCGAAGATGCCCTCGGTCACGATCGCGCCGCCCATCAGCGAGCCGAGGTCGGTGCCCAGGAAGGTGATCACCGGGATCATGGAGTTGCGCATCAGGTGCACGCCCACCACACGGCTGGGCTTGAGGCCCTTGGCCACCGCGGTGCGCACGTAGTCGGAGCGCTTGTTCTCCATGAGCGACGTTCTGGTCAGCCGTGCCACGTAGGCCAGCGACAAACTGCCGAGCACGAAGGCAGGTAGCAACAGTTCGCCGAGCGTCGGGTCGCTGGACACGACGGGATCGACCCACTCGAGCTCGAAGCCGAGCAGGATCTGCAGCGCGAAACCGGTGACGAAGACCGGCAGCGAGATCAGGAACAGCGTCGAGACCAGGACCAGATTGTCCAGGAAGCCCTTGCCGCGCAGGCCGGTGAGGACGCCGGCGATGACACCGATGATCGCCTCGATGACCACCGCGAGCGCGGCCAGCTGAACGGAAACCGGATACCTCAGCGCGATGAGCTCACCGACGGAGTTGCCGTTGTACGTCTCCCCGAAGTCGCCCTGCACCAGGTTGCCCAGGTACTGGAAGTACTGGCTGAAGATGTTGTCGTCCAGGTGGAACTTCTCGTTCATCTTCGCGATGAACCCGGGCTCGCACGGCCGTTCGCCGCACATGCCGGCGAACGGGTCGCCGGGTACCGCCCAGACGAGTACATAGATAAGGAACGTCGTTCCTAGGAATACCGGGATCAGCTGAAGCAGCCGCCGGATGACGTACCGGCCCATTGACCTCTCTTCTCTCCTTCATCGCACCGGGGCTGGCCCA
Organism: Herbihabitans rhizosphaerae; assembly: GCF_004216555.1. Taxonomy (GTDB): domain Bacteria; phylum Actinomycetota; class Actinomycetes; order Mycobacteriales; family Pseudonocardiaceae; genus Herbihabitans; species Herbihabitans rhizosphaerae. The sequence goes on from NZ_SGWQ01000006.1 coordinate 288,603, forward strand.
CAACGCTGTGGGCCAGCCCCGTACCTGTTTGCGATCAGGCGACCTCGACCGTGAGGAGGTCCAGTTCGCGCTGAGGCGTCATACGGACGTTCTTCAGCTTGTTGGACCAGCCGTACTGGACGGAGGTGTTCCACAGCGGGATCGCCGGCATGTCGTTGGCGATCATGCCTTCGGCCTCGTGGTACAGCTTGTCCGCTTCCTGCTGGCTCCGGGCGTACGCCACGTCGCCCTCGGCAAGCTTGGTGTCGACAGCCCTGTTGGAGTACGCACCATCGTTGGAAGATCCGCCGGTCTTGTACAGCGGGTTCAGGAAGTTTTCCACGTACGGGTAGTCGGCCTGCCACCCACCGCGGTAGATCGCGGTGTGCGAGTGCGCGTTGGTCTTCTGCCGCATCTCACCGAAGGTCTGCACCGGGACGAAGTTGCACTCCCGGCCCAGCGCGTTGCGGATCTGGCCGCACGCCGCCGTCGCCCACTCGCGGTGGCCACCGTCGGCGTTCGAGGTGATCTCGATCGCGCCCTGGTAGCCGGACTTCTCGAACAGCTCCTTGGCCTTCTGCGGGTTGTACTCGCAGAACTCGCCGCAGCCGCCGTCGGACCAACCGGGCAGACCCGGAATGCCGTAGCCCTTGACCGGCTTACGCGTACCGGCGAACACCTTCTCGGTGATCTCCTGCCGGTTGATCGCCATCGAGATCGACTTGCGGAAGTCGGCGTTGGAGAACTTCTTGTCGTACAGCGGGAAGACGATGATCTGGATCGCCAGGTTGTCCTGGTTCCCGTTGCGGTCCTTCAACTCCGTCTTGTAGAGGTTGTTCACCAGCTTCGACGGGGCGACCGTGTCGATGAAGTCCAACTCGTTGGAGCGCACGGCCGCGTAGCCGGCCTCCAGGTCCTTGCCGAAGTCGAACTTGGCCTTCTTGATCTTCGGTTTGGCGCCCTGGTACTCCTCGAACCGCTCGACCTTCACCTCGCGGCCGGGCACGCGGGAGGTGAACTTGAACGGCCCGTTGCCGATCGGCTTCTCCTCGAACGCCTTCGGGTCCTTGAAGAACGAGTCCGGCAGCGGCGAGTACACGCCGTAACCGATCTTGAGCTTGAAAACGCCGTGAGATTCGGTGAAGTCGACGGTGAACTGGTAGTCGTCCACCTTCTTCAGGCCGGACATCTTGTCCGACTTGGGCTCGGGCGCCTTCTGCGGACCGTCCTCGTCCGGGTCGGAGGTGTGCACGTCGTCGTAGCCCGCGATGGCGTCGAAGAAGCTCGAACCCTGCTGGCCGTTCTTCGAGTTGGCCGTGTAGTTCCAGGCGTTGACGTAGTTGTCGGCCTTGACGTCGGTGTTGTCGTGGAACTTCCAGCCCTTCTTCAACACCACGGTCATCTTCTTGCCGTCAGGGGTGATGTCCACCCTCTCGGCGTTGGCCATCTTCGTCTCGTTGGTCACCGGGTCGTACTCGGTCAGGCCGGTGAACAACATGTCGATGATCTTGCTACCACCGGTCTCGGTGGTGTTGCCCGGAACCAACGGGTTCTCCGGCTCGGTGCCGTGCACGGAGACCTCATGGGTCTCGTTGTTGGCTCCGCTGCCGCTGCCGCTGTCACCGCCGCCGCCACAACCGGCGACAGCGAGCGCGACCGAAACCGGCAGCGCCGTCAAGGACAGTGCACGTCCTTTTCGCATGTGTGCGTCCTCTCCCACTTACATGGCGGCTCGCCTTACGCGAGCACAGCCCTTACCGGTGACGGGAACTCACGTCCCAGACCGTAGTGAGGGACCGTAATCCGGACTGAGGGCTAAGCCACACCGGAGCCGGTCACAAAGCCGTCACGATGCGGCCCTGTCAACCGATTTACCCGAGTTCACTACGGTTCGTGTCCGCCCGCGTCCTCCTGGTATCGCAAACTGAAAGAGGATTTAAGGCTACGACTCGGCATCACCAAGCAAGATGTGGCGATAACTGGGAAAAACCGGGAATTCGTCGGGACATCCGCTGGTCGGGCACCTGGCCGGCCATCCGACCAGCGGACTGTCCACTGTGGACCTGAGTACTCGGTCAGCCCACTTCGACGTTGATCAGATCGAGTTCGCGCTGAGGCGTGATCCGAACGTTCTTCAACCGCTTGGACCAACCGTACTGCGTGGTGGTGTTCCACAGCGGCACCGCGGGCATGTCCTTGGCGATCATGCCCTCGGCCTCGTGGTACAGGCGGTAGGCCTCCGGCGGGCTGGTCGCGAACGCGACGTCGGCCTGCGACAGCTTCTCGTCGACGGCCCTGTTGCTGTAGTTGCCGTCGTTGGACGATCCGCCGGACTTGTACAGCGGGTTCAGGAAGTTCTCGATGTCCGGGTAGTCCGCGATCCAGCCGCCACGGTAGATGGCGTTGTGCGAGTGCGCGTTGGTCTTCTGGCGCATCTCACCGAAGGTCTGCACCGGGACGAAGTTGCACTCCCGACCCAGCGCGTTGCGAATCTGACCACAGGCGGCGGTCGCCCATTCGCGGTGCCCACCGTCGGCGTTCGAGGTGATCTCGATCGGGCCCTGGTAGCCCGATTTGTCGAACAGCTCCTTGGCCTTCTGCGGGTTGTACTCGCAGAACTCGCCGCAGCCGCCATCGGTCCAGCCCGGCAGGTTCGGCACGCCGTAGCCCTTGACCGGCTTTCGGTTTCCGGCGAAGACCTTCTCGGTGATCTCCTGCCGGTTGATCGCCATCGAGATCGCCTTGCGGAAGTCCGGGTTGGCGAACTTCTTGTCGTACAAGGGGAACACGATGATCTGAATGGACATCAGGTCACCGGAACCGCTGCGGTCCTTCAACTCCGTCTTGTAGAGGTTGCTCACCAGCTTCGACGGCGCGATCGTGTCGATGAAGTCCAGCTCGTTGGAGCGCACGGCCGCGTAGCCGGCCTCCAGGTCCTTACCGAAGTCGAACTTCACCTTCTTGACCTTCGGCTTCTGGCCGAGGAACGCGTCGAACCGCTCGACCTTCAACTCCTGGCTGGGCAGCCGGGACACGAACTTGAACGGGCCGTTGCCGACCGGCTTGTCCTCGAACGCCTTCGGATCCTTGAAGAACGAGTCGGGGAGCGGGGAGAAGACTCCGTAACCCAGCTTCTTCTGGAACACCGCGTGCGACTTGGTGAAGTCGACGGTGAACTGGTAGTCGTCCACCTTCTTCAAGCCGGACATCTTGTCGGTCTTCGGCTCGGGCGCCTTCTGCGGACCGTTCTCGTCCGGGTCGGTCGTGTGCACGTCCTCGTAGCCGACGACCGGCTCGAAGAAGCTCGCGCCCTGCTGGCCGCTCTTCGAGTTGGCCGTGTAGTTCCAGGCGTTGATGTAGTTGTCGGCCTTGACCTCGGTGTTGTCGTGGAACTTCCAGCCCTTCTTCAACACCACCGTCATCTTCTTGCCGTCCGGCGACACGTCGATCTTCTCGGCGTTGGCCAGCTTGGTCTCGTAGGTGACGGAGTCGTACTCGGTCAGACCGGTGAACAGCGCGTCGATGATCTTGCTACCGCCGGCCTCCGTGGTGTTGCCAGGAACCAGCGGGTTCTCCGGCTCGGTGCCGTGCACCGTGATCTCGGTGGACTCGTTGTCGCCACCCGATCCGGAGTTTCCACCGCCGCCACAACCGGCGACGGCGAGCGCCACCGAAACCGGCAGCGCAATCAAGGACAGCGCTCGTCCTTTTCGCATCTGTGCGTCCTCCTGTTGGTTCGACGGGGTTTCCCGAACCGTTTGGGGAGGCACCGTAAGGGAGGATCGCCACCTGAAACAGCATTCAGCTTAAGGTGAGTTTCAGGTTGTCCGATTCAGTACTTAAGTAGCTTTTCAAGCATTCGTCATTCCACCTCGACCGCCATCAGATCAAGGCCCAATACCGGAGTGACCCGCACCTTGCGCAGCCGCGTCGACCAACCGTGCGGCGTCGCGTTGTTCCACAGCGGGATCACCGGCATGTCCGCCGCGATCAACTGCTCGGCCTCGCGGTAGAGCCGGTAGGCCTCCGACGGGTTCGTGCCGTGCGCCGCCTCGGCGGCGGCCAGCTTCTGGTCCACCGCGGGGTTGGTGTAGCGGCCGTCGTTGAACGGCGCGCCGGTGCGGTAGATCGGGGTCAGGAAGTTCTGCACGTCCGGATAGTCGGCCTGCCACCCGCTCCGGAAGATCGCCGTGTGCTGCTTGGCGTTCTTCTTCTCGAGCAGCTCCCTGATCTCCACCGGCTTGAACACGCAGTCGGCGCCGAGGGTGTTGCGGATCTGGTTGCAGACCGCCTCGACCCACTCCTTGTGGCCACTCTGCGCATTCGAGATCAGCTCGATCGGCCCGGCGAAACCGGAACGCTGGAACAGCTCCTTGGCCTTTGTCGGGTTGTACTCGCAGTACTCGGCGCACGCGCCGTCGGTCCACCCCGGCAGACCCGGCGCGCCGTAGCCCTTCAACGGCTTGCGGTCGCCGGCGAAGACCGTCTCGGTGATCTTCTTGCGGTCGATCGCCATCGAGATCGCCCTGCGCAGATCCGGATTGGCGAACTTCGGGTCGTAGAGCGGGAAGACCAGGGTCTGGTTGGCCAGCCGGTCCGCGCTCGCGCTCCGGCCGCGCAACTCGGTCTTGTACCGCCCGCCGGCGAGCTTGGACGGCGGGATCTCGCCGATGAAGTCCACCTCGTTGGTCATCAGGCTCGCGTACCCGGCCTCCTGGCCGGCGCCGAACCGGAAGCGCACCTGCCTGACCTTCGGCTTGGGGCCCGAATACTGCTCGAACCGGGCGAGCACGACCTCACTGCCCGGTACCCGGCTGACGAACTGGAACGGGCCGTTGCCGACCGGCTTCAACTCGAAGGACGCCCGATCCTTGAAGAACGCGTCCGGCAGCGGGGAGAACAGCGGGTCGCCGAGCAGTTTCACGAAGGTCGCGCTCGGCTGGGCGAGGTCGACGGTGAAGGTGGAATCGTCGACCACCTTCAAGCCGGCCATCTCGCGCACCGCGCTGCCCGGCGCGCGGACCTCCGGATAGCCGGCGATCTGCTCGAAGTAGCCGGCACCCTGTTGGCCGTTGGCCGCCGCGGCGGTGAAGTTCCACGCGTCGACGTAGTTCTTGGCCGTGACCGGGGTGCCGTCGTGGAACCGCCAGCCCGGCTTGAGCTTGATCGTCAGCCGCTTGCCGTCGGCGCCGACCTCCCAGCTCTGCGCGTGCGCCGGCTTGATCTCGTTGGTGCCGGGCTCCTGCTCGACCAGACCGGTGAACAGCGCGTCGATGATCTGCTGGCCGCCCGGGTCCGTGGTGTTGCCCGGCACCAGCGGGTTGTCCGGCTCGGTGCCCCACACGGTGATCGCGGCGTTCAGGTTCGCCGGCGCCGGAGGACGGGACGTGGTCGTCGTGGCCGCCGGGTCGACGCTCGCCGTGCCGGCGACCGTCGTGCTGCATCCGCCGAGGGCGACCACCAGCGCGCCCACCACACCGAATGTCCACAGTGGACGCTGAGATCTCATGTCGCCAAAGTAGCCGAGATCAGGCGAGGGAAAGCGCGATTCCGTCCAAGATGTCGTGCTCGCTGACGACCATCTCGGCGATGCCCGCGCTCTTCGCGAGCAAGTCGCCGAGTACCCGCACGACGACCCCGCCACCGCCGATCACGTCCACCCGGCCGGGGTGGATCGAGCCGATCGCGGCCCGCTCGTCGTGCGTCTTGGACAGCAGACCGTCCACAGTGGACTTGAGCTGCTCCTGCGGGAGCCGGGACAGGTGCACCTGCTCCGGGTCGTACTCGTCCAGACCCTGTGCGACCGCGGACAACGTGGTGACCGTGCCGGCCACGCCGACCCAGGTGCGCGCGCCCGAGGTGTCCACCGCGGCGAACGCGTCGGCCAGGATCGACTCCGCCAGGTTCTCCGCCTCGGTGACCTGCTCGCGGCTCGGCGGCGCGCCGTCCGGCGTGGTCAGGCAGCGCTCGGTGATCCGGACGCAGCCGATGTCCACCGAACGGGCCGCGGTCACGTCGGCGCGCGCGCCGTCCCAGGTGCCGACCACCACCTCGGTCGAGCCACCGCCGACGTCCACCACGACGAACGGGCCGTCGTCCGGGTCGAGGTCGCCGACCGCGCCGGTGAACGACAGCCGCGCCTCCTCGTCGCCGGTGATCACCTCGGCCTCGACGCCGAGCACCTCGCGGGTCATGGCGAAGAACTCGTCGCGGTTGCCGGCGTCGCGGGTGGCCGAGGTGGCCACCATGCGCACCCGCTCGGCACCCTTGCGGCGCAGGATCGCCGTGTAGTCGGCCAGCGCGTCCCGGGTGCGCTTCAACGCTTGCGGGGCAAGGACTCCGGTGGCGTCCACGCCCTCGCCGAGGCGCACGACCCGCATCTCGCGGTGCACGTCACGCAGCCAGGACGTGCCGTCCTCGCGCACCGTCACGTCCGCCACGAGCAGGCGGATGGAGTTCGTTCCACAGTCGATCGCGGCAACCCTTGGCATGCCGCCACCTTATGTGGTCTCAGCCGCAGGAGGGCGGCGGCGTCGTGCTGCCCGGCGGGGGTGTCGTAGGCGCCGGCTTGGTGCCCGGCAACGGCGTGGTCGAACTCGGCGGCGTGGTCGAGCCCGGCGGCACGCTCGGCGACGTCGGGGTCGGCGTCGGGCATGGGGTCGTCGTCGGCGGCGTGGTCGGCGTGCTCGACGGCGGGGTGGTCGGCGTGCTCGACGGCGGGGTAGTCGGCGTGCTTGTCGGCGGCTGCGGGCCCGGACCGGGGCCAGGTCCCGGCGGCGGGCCCTGGCCTGGGCCACCCGGCCCAGGCGGCAGCGGTGCGCCCGGCGCCGGCGGGAACACCGGCGGCTGCGGCTGGCGCGCCGCGAGGATGTCCGGGTTCGGGTTGCCCACCGGCGCGACCGTGTCCGACGGCAGCGGGGTGACACCTCGGGCGTACGCGTCGGCCCAGATCAGCACGGTGCGCACGTAGGAGTCGGAGTGGTTGTAGCGGAACACGGCCTGGGCCCGCTGGCCCGGATCGCGGAGGTCCCCGCCGCCGGCGCACAGGTAGCGGCCGGAGGCGACCGTGGCGTCGTAGATGTTGTGCGGGTTGGACACGCCGTCGCCGTTGCCGTCCGAGGCGTAGCCGCGCCAGGTGGTCGGGATGAACTGCATCGGGCCGACCGCGCGGTCCCACACGGTGTCACCGTCGAACACGCCGCCGTCGCTGTCGGAGATCGAGGCGAACCCGGCGCCGTTCAGCGCGGGGCCGACGATCGGGGACGCGGTGTTACCGGCCGCGTCGACCCGCCCGCCGCGGGCGTGGTTGGACTCGATGCGGCCGATGCTGGCCAGCAGCGGCCAGTCGAGGTGGCAGCTGGGCTGCATGGCGGCGAGCTTCTCGGCCGCGCGAAGGTAGGCCTGCAGCGCGGAACCCGGGATGCCGGTCGGGCCGTTCGGCAGGATCACCAGCGGGCCGACCTGGCCGACCAGCTTGGTCGGGTCGCCGGCGTCGCGCAGCACGTCCTCGCCGATCTGCTGCGCCTCCGGCTTGGTGCCGTCGACGCCCAGGGTGTCGGGATCGTCCGGGAAGGCCTGCCCGGCGAACCGGGCGCCCTCGTTGGGCTTCTCGCCGTGCCGCATGCCGTCCATCCAGCCCGCGGCGGCGTTGGTGGCGAACACGGCGGGCACCATCAGCGCGGTCCAGGTGAGGACCCCGGCCACGAGTTGCCGTCGCTGCCGGACCGGCTCGCTTGGTCCGTCCTTGGGTTTCCTACTCGCCCTCGCCACGCTAAACGTCCTCCCACCACATCGTCCGGCGGACCGCACGGTCGTTATCGGTTAGCAGGACCGTCCTGTCACCGCCGTCCACCGTGCCTACCAGACGGAACCACCAACGAACCAGGTTGCACGCACCGCCCGCCAGTTTTCTACGGGTGCGCGGACTATTGCGGTACCCGTTTTTGTCAGCCGAACGCCACCCGCCGTCGCGCGTTCATCCCGCCTTCAGTTCACGCCGACATGCGGGACAGTGAGCGACATGGACGACTTCTCCAGCATCGAGGTCGACACCGGCGAGACCACGATTCACGTGCGGACGCACGGCTCCGGACCGCCGGTGCTGTTGCTGCACGGCTTTCCGCAGACCCACCTGATGTGGCGCGATGTCGCGCCACCGCTGGCCGACCGGTTCACGGTCATGTGCGCCGACCTGCGCGGGAATCGACCGCAAGCACGCCGACGACGGCGGTCCGCTCGCGCCTGATCCGCCGCCGTCACCGAGCGGCGCAGTCGCCGGAGGGCCACAGGTCGGCGAGCAGCTCCATGGTTTCGTCACCGAACGGATTCACGCCGGGGCCGCGGGCCAGGGTGTGCGCCAGGTGCACGTGCAGGCATTTGACCCGGCTCGGCATGCCACCGGCGCTCACGTCGGTGCCGAGCGGCTCGATCGCGTCGCGGTCGGCGAGGTAGGACTCGTGCGCGCTCCGGTAGGCCTCGGCCAGGTCGGCGTCCTCGTCCAGCCGCGCGGTCATCTCCCGCATCACGCCGTTGCCCTCCAGCGTGCTCACCAGCGACGTCAGCCGCGGACACGTGAGGTAGTACAACGTCGGGAACGGCGTGCCGTCCTCCAGCCGAGGGTGGGTCTGCACCACCGAGGGGTGACCGCTCGGACAGCGCGCGGCGACCGCCCGAAGCCCACGCGGCGGGCGGCCGAGCTGCTCGGCCACCACCGCCGCGTCCGCCTCGGTCACCGGCTCGAAACCCTTGTGCGCCAACGAGATCAACGCCCCAATACCGAAGACCACAGCTGTTGGTACCACGCCTGCTGCGGAGCCGGCGCCGGAGCGGGCGCACCGCCCTGCTGACGCAGTTCGTCACCGGGAAGCTGCACGATGTACGGCGTCTCCCCCGGCATCACGTACCGCAGCCGCCTGCGCGCCTCGGCCTGCACCTGCGCCGGGTCGGACAACTGCGCCTTGCGCGCCTCCAGGTCCGCCACCTGCTCGCGCAACTCCTGGGCCCGCTCCTGCTGGATGCGCACCTCGGACCGTTGCGTCAGATACGTCCGCAGCGGCACCGCCACCGACAGCGCCAGCGCGCACACCACGATCGCGAACACCGCGGCCCGGCGCGTCGTGGACAACCCGAACGCGCCCGCGCCGCTCTTGCGCACCGGCCGGGGCTGGGGCGGACCCTCCGGCTCGCGGCGCACTCGACGCGTCGATTCCGGGCGGCGCCCCGAAGAACTCCTGGGCGAGCGCCGCCTCCGTTCCCGATCCGACCGGTCCGACCCCCTCTCGGCCACGACTCAGTCCTCGGGCGTGAACCGCGGGAAGGCGAGATCTCCGGCGTACCGCGCGGCGTCGCCCAGCGTCTCCTCGATGCGCAGCAACTGGTTGTACTTGGCGGTCCGGTCGCTGCGCGCGGGCGCGCCGGCCTTGATCTGCCCGACCCCGGTGGCCACCGCCAGGTCGGCGATCGTGGTGTCCTCGGTCTCGCCGGACCGGTGACTCATCATCGACTTGTAGCCGTAGGAGGTGGCCAGCGAGACCGCGTCCAGCGTCTCGGACAGCGTGCCGATCTGGTTCACCTTGACCAGCAGCGCGTTGGCCGCGCGGCGGGCGATGCCCTCCTCGAGCCGGTCCGGGTTGGTGACGAACAGGTCGTCGCCGACCAGCTGCGTCCGCTCGCCGATCTGGTCGGTCAGCCGTACCCAGCCGTCCCAGTCGTCCTCGGCCAGCGGGTCCTCGATGGACACCATCGGGTAGGAGTCGAGCAGCTCGGTGTAGTACGCGGCCATCTGCTCGGCGCTGCGCTTGCTGCCCTCGAAGGTGTACGCGCCGTCGGAGTAGAACTCGGTGGCGGCGACGTCCAGCGCGAGCGCGACGTCCCGGCCGACCGCGTAGCCGGCCTGCTGGATCGCGGTGACGATCAGGTCCAGCGCGGCGCGGTTGCTGGACAGGTTCGGCGCGAACCCGCCCTCGTCGCCCAGGCCCGTGGCCAGGCCCTTGCTCTTGAGCACCGACTTGAGCGAGTGGTAGACCTCCGCGCCCCAGCGCAGTGCCTCGCGGTAGGACTCCGCGCCGATCGGCGCGATCATGAACTCCTGGATGTCCACATCGGTGTCGGCGTGCGCGCCGCCGTTGAGGATGTTCAGCATCGGCACCGGCAGCACGTGCGCGTTCGGCCCGCCCACGTACCGGAACAGCTCCAGCCCGCTGGAGTCGGCGGCGGCCTTCGCGACGGCCAGCGACACCCCGAGGATCGCGTTCGCGCCCAGCCGCGACTTGTCCGGCGTGCCGTCGAGGTCGACCAGCTTCTGGTCGACGATCCGCTGGTCGATCGCGTCGATGCCGGTCAGCCCCGGCGCGATCTCGTCGAGCACCGCGGTGACGGCCTTCTCCACGCCCTTGCCGTTGTACCGGCCCTTGTCCCCGTCGCGCAGCTCGACCGCTTCGTGCTCACCGGTCGAGGCTCCGGACGGGACCGCCGCGCGGCCAAGGGTGCCGTCGTCCAACGCCACCTCCACCTCGACGGTGGGGTTCCCCCGCGAGTCCAAGATCTCGCGTGCGCCGACCTGCTCGATGACCGCCACGTGCACTCCTCCGCGCTGCTCTGACACCTGCGACACGAGGGTAGCCGCCCTCGTTTGTCACCCGGTGGAGGTACGGCCGGACGCGCCGGGTGATCATCCGGTTAGCGGTCGAGGAATCGTTGCGGTGACGCGTACGGTGGAACAGATCATGGCTGAACCAGTGGAGCACACGGACAGCGTCGCGGCGTTCCGGCACGCCGAGTCGCTGGTCGAGCAGCGCCGTCCGCTGGAGGCGTTGAAGGCGCTGCGGCCGGTGCTGGACGCCGAGCCGGACAAGCCGTCGGTGCAGTCGCTCGCCGGACGCGCATACCTCGGTTCGGCCCAGTTGCGGCGGGCCGAGCAGGCGTTCCAGCGGGTGCTCGAACTCGATCCGACCGACCACTACGCGCGGTTCGCGCTCGGCCGGACGCTGCAGCGCCTCGGCCGGCACACCGAGGCGCTCGCCCAGCTCCGCATGGCCGTGGCCATGAACCCGCTACCCGAGTACCACGAGGCGCTCGGCGAAGTCAGCGCCCGAATCGCCGTCAACGGCGGCTGACCCCTCCTGACCTGGGTTGGGGACTTTAGCGGGCTAAAGTCCCCAACAGGAGCGGGAAATGCGTGGCCGATTCGCGTCTCAGCGCCGCTTGTGCGCGCGTTCACTTGGAAAACCGCAGGTCAGCGACGTTTGGCCGAGGCTGTGGATGAATGGGTTGCGCTTGTCGCGATTATGTGCGGGCGTACTTAACCCCGCGGAAGTCCATCGACTGGCGCGACGGCGGGCTCCGGCTCCCAGCGCAGCAGGTCGCCTGGCTGGCAGTCGAGCACCTCGCAGAGCGCGGCGAGGGTGGAGAAGCGCACCGCCTTGGCCCGGCCGTTCTTGAGCACCGCGAGGTTGGCCGGCGTGATCCCGACGCGCTCGGCCAACTCGCCGACCGACATCTTCCGCTTGGCCAGAATCACGTCGATGTCGACGGTGATCGGCATCAGATGACCTCCGCCAACTCGGCACGCATCCGCGCCGCCTGAGCGAGCAGCATCCGCAGCACGAGCAGCACCAGCGCCACCCCGAAGATCGCCACCGCGACACCGCCGATCATCAGCACGACACCGGGAGCGGCGGCCTCGCCCGGCGCCAGCACGGCACCGAGGGCCAGCGTCAGGACCGCCGCCGCCACGATGGCACCGATCATGACATCGACGTACCGGAACGCGTCGCGCGAGAACACGGTCTCGCGCCGAACCATGGTCACCAACTTCCACACGCAGACCAAGATCACCTGGGCGGTCACGATGCCCAGAACCATGATCACGAGTATCGAGACGCGCTGGTAGCCGGCGAGGTCGCCCAGCTCCTTCAGGTCGATCGCGAGCAGCGCCACCATCACCGTCTGCACGAACAACGACCCGGCGAGCAACACCACGATCACCGCGCGAAGCGCACGCACCGTCAGCTTGCCCATCGCCCACTCCTTCAATCGACCCACGATTGAAATCTATCGAAAATCGATAGGGTGAGCAAGAGCTGGCTACAGCCGGCCGCGGGCCAGTGAGATCAGCCGGTCCATGATGCGCGCGCCGTCGGCCCGCAGCCCGTTGTGCTCGTACTCGCTGGTCAGCCACGGTCGCAGAGTCGGGATCAGCCGTGCGGTCTCCTCGGAGAGGGCACGATCGACGTACGGGTCGTTGGCGTAGATCGCCGCCGCGGCGGGCACCTCGCAGGAGCGCAGCACGTCGGCGTCGTACAGCGACGGCCACTCCCACGCGGCGAGCAGCTCGGCCGCCTCGCGCAGCGGCGCCAGCTCGGAGTAGTCGGTGAACATCCACGGGAACACGTGCTCGCCGGTGAGCAGCGTCGAGTCCTCGCCGTACGCGTCCGGCAGCACGCGCTCGGCCGACCACCCCGTGACGCACCCGTCGGAGTAGCTGGACTCGTGGATCGCCGCGTACAACGGGTTGCGCCCGTTGAACGGCATCAGGTCGGCCAGGTCGTGCCGGAACGACGGCGATGACGGGTCGCGCTCCAGGACGTAGTGCACCCGCTCGGCACCGCCGGACATGCCGAGCGCGTGGCCGATCTGGCGGAACCGGCGCGGGGTGAGCACGTCGCCGCCCCGCAGCACGATCTCGCCCGCCTCGCACAGGTCCAGGATCTTGCGCACGCGATCGCGGTCGCCGGGATAGGCGCGGTAGTACTCGCCGTTGATCTCGGTCATCCGCGTGAACGTGGCCCGGTACACCTCGTCGCAGTGCAGGCCGACCGGCGGCAGCCCGCCGGTGAAGTACACCTCCGCCAGCGAGTCGGGCGCCACCGACAGGTAGTGCAGCGCGCAGAAGCCGCCGAAGGACTGACCGAGCACGCTCCACCGGTCCACCCCGAGCTCGCGGCGGATCCACTCGGCGTCGGCGACGATCGCGTCGGCGCGGAAGTGCGCGAGGTAGTCGGCCTGCTCCTGAGGTGTGCGCCCGTCCAGCGTGCCGACGGGGGTGGACCGTCCGGTGCCACGCTGGTCGAGCATGAGTACCCGGTGGTCGGCAAGCGTGCGATCCAGCCACGGCGGATTCAGCGGCACGCGCGACGGGCGGGGCGCCTCCTGGCCCGGCCCGCCCTGCAGGAACACCAGCAGCGGCCGGTCGCGCCCGTCCGGGTCGGCGACCTCGCGCGCGAAGACGGTGATCTGCTCGCCGTCGGGAGCGGAATGGTCGAGCGGCACGCGGAACTCGTGCTCGGTGAGTAACAGCCCGGGGATCTTCACGGTGTCAGCCATGACACAACACACTGCCACTCGCCGAGGTCCTGTTGCAGTCCGTAAGCACCGTGCAATAAATCGTCCCGAAGGGCCCGTGCCACCAGCGCCGGAAGGAACCGGGTCAGGCGCCGACGGCCTCGCGGGCGTACGCGTCAGCGCCGCTGAACACGTCCTGCCCGTAGGAGACCGACTGGTTGTAGGTCAGCACGGCGCGCCACCAACCTTCCGGCGCGGTCATGTCCCGGCCGACCGAACACAGGTAGCGGGCGGACGCGAGCGCGGCGTCGTCCACGTTCTGCGGATCGGGCCGCGCGCCGTCCCCCGTGGACCGGATGGCCCACTTGCGCCAGGTGGTGGGCAGGAACTGCATCGGCCCGACGGCGCGATCCCAGGTCTGGTCGCCGTCCAGCGAGCCCCGGTCGGTGTCACGGATCGCGCGCACGCCGGGCGAGCCGTTCAACGGCACGCCGATGATCGGGCGGGACACCCGGCCGTCCTCGCCGATGGTGGCGCCGCCGAACTGGCCGTGCCGCGACTCGACCCGCCCGACGCCGGCCAGCGACGCCCAGTTGATCTTGCAGGTGGGGGTGGTCTCCCGAATGGTGGCCTCGGCCCGCGCGTAGGCGATCAGCGTGCGGGTGGGGATGTCCGTGCGGTCGCCGACGACCGTCGCCCAGGCGCGCAGCCGTGCCTCCTCCGTGGGTGCGGCCGCGGGGTGTGGCGCCGCCGCGCCGGGTGGGATGCGCACCCGTCCGACCTGGAACGGGTCGTCGGGTGGCGGGTCGTCCTCGCCGGACGTCCACAGGATCACGCCGCCGGCCAGGACCAGCAGCGCGACGACGACCAGCACGAGCGCGCGCCGGGAGGGGCGCGGCGGGCGCGCTGGCGGTTCGGGCACCGGCAGGGGCTCGGTGGGGGCCTCGGTCGGTGGCGGCGTGGACGTCGTCACGAACCCAGGCTACGGAAGGAGGGCGTCGTGGGGGTGGGGTTTGGGGCGGCTCTGGCGGGTTGGTCTTTCTTGTTTGGCGCGCTCCGTCCGCTATGGCTGCCGCGCTGGTCGCCGGGTTGCGGGTGACACATTGCGCGGGTGTTCCGGCGACCAGCTTGCCACCGGAATGGGGGACGCCATTTTCGTGGATAGTCCGGTAGAATTGTGGTGTGTTGATAATAGGTGAGGAAATGTCTTGGGACGCGGTTTTGGATGCCGCGCCTCGGGTATTTGGTGAGCCTGAGTTTGATTTTAGCGATGGGCCGTTTACGCCGGATGAGGCGAGCACGGTTGCGGAGTTGGAGATTGTTGAGCGGGACAAGGCCGCGTTGTGTGCTGATGAGGTTCGGCTGCTTGCCCAGTACGACCAGCTGCGGGGTGGGGTTGAGAATGTGTCCGAGGAGATCGGGCAGGCGTTGAAGTGGTCGCCGGGGCACGCTTCGCATCAGGTGACGATGGCTGAGGCGTTGGTCTCCCGGCTCCCGGCGACGTTGGCCGCGTTGGGGCGGGGTGTGATTGATTGGGCGAAGGCCCGGGCGATGTATGAGGTCACGCGCCCGCTGTCGGATGAGCACGCCGCCCAGGTGGAAGCCGCTGTGTTGGCGGATCCGCCGGACTACTACACCCCGTTTCAGCGCAAGGTGCGCTACTGGGTGAACAAGGTCGACCCCGACGGCGCCGAACAACGCCGCCAGCAGCGCCGCAAGGACCGGTGTGTCACCTTCAAACAGGACGACGACGGCGAAGCCTTCCTCGGCATCCGGGGACCGGTCGAACAGCTCTACCCCGCCTATGTGCGGATCGACCAACACGCCCGCCGGTTGAAGCAACACGGCGACACCCGCAGCCTCAATAATCTGCGGTTCGATGTCGCCGTCGAGCACTTCTGCGGGGAGAACCAGTCCCACATCAAAACCATTGTGTGGGTCACCGTGCCACACACCACGCTCTTAGGTGTGGACGACAAACCCGGTGAACTCTTCGGCGTCGACACACTCCCCGCACAAGTCGTGCGGCAACTCGCGGCCGACCAGAAATCCACCTGGCGACGAATACTCTACGACCCGCCAACCGGGATGATCACCGACGTCGGCAGGAAACGCTATCCACCCGCCGCGATGGCCGAAAACGTGCGATTGCGCTTCCGCAGATGCACCCACCCCGGATGCGATCGACCAGCCACCCGATGCCACATCGATCACACCCTCCGCCACACCGACCACGGCCGCACCTGCCTGTGCAACCTCAACCCACGCTGCGAACGCCACAACCTGTGCAAGGAGAAGCCCGGCTGGCAGGTCGAACAACCCGAACCCGATGTGGTGATCACCCGCAGCCCACTCGGACACAAAACAACCGTGCGCGCCCAACCCATCGCCGACCCGGCCCGCCGCCCTTCTAGCCGGAGCACCCGCAGGAGCGCCGCACGATCAGCGTGGCCGGAATTCTGACCGTCTCAAATGGACGATCCGGCTCAGCGAGACGGTCGCGCAGCATGCCGACCGCCGTGGTGCCAATCGCCGTCCAGTCCTGGGCGATCGCGGTCAATGGCGAGCGCATCAGCTCGGCCCACTCGAAGTCGTCGAACCCGCACAGCGCGAGATCGTCCGGCACCACGATGCCGGCGTGCTCCAGGTGCCGCAGCACGCCGACGGTCATGTAGTTGTTGCCGGTGATCACCGCGGTGGGCCGCGACGTCAGCTCCCACAGTCGCCGCATCGCTTGTCCCGCAAGGGTTCCGTCCGATCCGCCGTCCACCACGAGCGCAGGGTCCGGCGCGATGCCGTTGCGCGTGAGCCCGTCGTCGTAGCCCTGCCGGCGCTCGATCGACGTGGCAAGACCCGACCGCCCCGCGACGTAGCCGATCCGCCGGTGGCCGTGTCCGACGAGGTGATCGACGAGCGTGGCGACCGGCTCCCGGTTGTCCGAGCCGACCTGGTCGAACCGGTCCGGCGCGACCAGCCGGTCCACCAGCACAGCCGGCACACCGGAGCGGACCAGCGCGTCGAGCGCGGTGTCCGTGCCGTTGGCCGTCGGCGCGAGCACCACGCCGTCCACCCGCCGGTCGAGCAGCTTGGTGACCAGGTCGTACTCGCGCTCGGCGTCCTCGTGGGTCTCGCCGAGCAGCAGGGTCGACCCCAGCTCCGACACCCGCGCCTCGATGGCCGTGACGAGTTCGGCGAAGTACGGGTTGGACAGCGCCGACAGCGCCACACCGACCGACTGGGTGCCGCCCTTGGCCAGCGCCAGCGCGATCGAGTTCTTGCGGTAGCCGGTGCGCGCGATCGCGTCGAGCACCCGCGCGCGGGTCTCCGGATCGACCGCGCGGGTCTTGTTGATCACGTGCGACACGGTCGTCACGGACACGCTCGCGAGCTGAGCGACGTCGCGCATGCGCACCACGGCCACGGCTCCTCATCTGTCGGCAGGCCGTACCGTACCCCGCCCTCCGACTGAATCGTGAAACCGGCACATCGGCTCACGCAACCGATTGCGCAACCGGTTGCGTGGTGTTAACTTCGCCGTCACGCCCGTGGAGCTGTGGCGTGGATCACCCGCCGGTACGGCCGTCCCGAGGAGACGAAATGATCACCAGAACCACCCGAAGGGCGCTGGCACTCGCGGTCGCGGCCGGCACCGCGCTGGCCATGGGCACCGCGTGCACCGCGACCAAGCAGGCCGGCGCGTCCGGCCCCACCGACGGACCGGTCAAGCTCGGCCTGGTCACCAAGACCGACTCGAACCCGTACTTCGTGTCGATGCGCTCCGCCGCCGAGCAGGAGGCGTCGGCCAAGGGCGCCACGGTGATCGCCAAGGCGGGCAAGGAGGATGGCGACAACGACAGCCAGGTCAAGGCCGTCGAGGACCTGATCGCCGCCGGCGTGCGGGCCATCATGATCACGCCGAGCGACACCAAGGCGATCGTGCCGGTACTCAAGAAGGCGCAGCAGAAGAACATCCTGGTGATCGCCCTGGACACGCAGACCGACGGCAACCAGGGCGTGGACGCCACCTTCGCCACCGACAACACCCAGGCCGGCGTGCTGCAGGGGCAGTACGTGAAGGCCGCGCTCGGCCAGAAGCAGCCGAGGGTCGCGCTGCTGGACCTGCAGCCCGGCGTGACCGTCGGCGACCAGCGGCACAACGGGTTCCTCAAGGGCATCGGCCTCGCCGACAGCGCGCGGGAGATCTCCGGCCGCGGCGACACCAACGGCGATCAGGGCAAGGGCCAGACCGCCATGGAGAACCTGCTGCAGCGCGACAGCGGGATCAACGCCGTCTACACGATCAACGAACCGGCCGCGATCGGCGCGTTCACCGCGATCAAGAACGCCGGCAAGGCCGACGGTGTCGTGATCGGCTCGATCGACGGCGGCTGCACCGGCGTGCAGGCGGTGAAGGAAGGCCAGATCGCCGCCACCGTCATGCAGTTCCCCGGCAAGATGGCGCGGCTCGGCGTGGCCGCCTCGGTCGAGTTCGCCAAGTCCGGCGCCAAGCCGCAGGTGCCCACGACCGGGTACATCGACACCGGCGTGCAACTGGTCACCGACAAGCCGCTCGGCGGGCTCGACGCGAAGGACACCGCGTGGGGCGCGCAGAACTGCTGGGGCAAGAAGTGAGCGCGCCACCGGTGTCCCGACCCGCACCGTCCACAGTGGACACTCGAAGTACCGCGGCCCGGCTCGGCGGCGCGGTGGACACCGCGTTCCGCAATCCGGCGATCGGCCCGCTGGCCGCGTTGTTGCTCGCCGTCGCGGTGTTCACCGTCACCACCGACACGTTCATGAGCGTGGACAACGTGTCGCTGATCCTGCAGCAGTCGGTGGTGATCGGCACCCTCGCGCTCGGCCAGACGCTGATCATCCTCACCCGCGGCATCGACCTGGCCAACGGCGCGATCATGGTGCTCGGCGCGCTCGTCGTCGCCCAGCTCGCCACCGGAGCCGGTGTGCCACAAGGGATCGCGCTGCTCGCCGGGTTCGCCGTGTGCGGTGGCCTCGGCCTGCTCGCCGGCGGCGCGGTGTCCCGCCTGAGCCTGCCGCCGTTCATCGTGACACTCGGATTCCTCACCGTGCTGCAGGCCGCGTCCCGGTTGCACACCAGGGAAACCGTGCTCGTCGAGGAGGGCCCGCTGACCTTCCTCGCGCAGGGCGGCTACCTGTTCGGGCAGTTCCAAGTGACCGTCGGTGTGGCGCTGGTGTTGATCACCGTGGCGGTGCTGCACTTCGCGCTCACCCGCACCTCGTGGGGCCGGCACGTGTACGCGGTCGGCAACGACGCGAAGGCCGCGATGCGCTGCGGCATCAACGTGAACCGGGTGCTGCTGTCGGTGTACCTGCTCGCCGGACTGCTGTACGCGCTGGCCGCGTGGCAGGCGTTCGGCCGCAGCCCGGCCACCTCGCCCAACGCCTTCCCGACCGCCAACCTGGACACGATCACCGCGGTGGTGATCGGCGGCACCAGCCTGTTCGGCGGGCGCGGCGGCGTGATCGGCAGCTACCTCGGCGCGCTGATCGTGCTCGTACTCCAGTCCGGACTCACCCAGGCCGGGATCGACCCGCTGTACCAGCAGATCGCCACCGGCATCCTGGTCATCCTCGCGGTCGCGCTCGACCAGTTCACCCGCAGGAGCACGCGATGACACCGATTCTGCAGGCGCGCGGCATCGTCAAGCGCTACGGCCACGTGACCGCGATCGACGGCGCGGACTTCGATCTGGAGGCCGGCGAGGTGCTCGCCGTGGTCGGCGACAACGGCGCCGGCAAGTCCAGCTTGATCAACGTGCTGTCCGGCGCGGTGCTGCCGGACGCGGGCGAGGTGCTCTTGGCGGGCTCACCCGTCCACTTCAAGAGCCCGCACGACGCGCGGCTGGCCGGCATCGAGACCGTGTACCAGGATCTCGCGGTCGCACCGGCCATGGACATCGCCAGCAACCTGTACCTCGGCCGCGAGATCCGCCGGCCCGGCTGGCGCGGGAAAGTGTTGCGGCAGTTGGACATCCGGGCGATGCGTCAGCGCGCCCAGAAGCAGTTGGACGAATTGGGCATCACCACGCTGCAGTCGATCACCCAATCGGTGGAGAACTTGTCCGGCGGGCAACGGCAGAGCGTCGCGGTGGCCCGCGCGGCGGCGTTCGGCAGCAAGGTCGTGATCATGGACGAGCCGACCGCGGCACTCGGCGTGCGCGAGTCGGCGCAGGTGCTGGAGCTGATCGGCACCATTCGCGACCGCGGCATCCCGGTCGTGCTGATCAGCCACAACATGCCGCACGTGTTCCAGATCGCCGACCGTATCCACATTCACCGGCTCGGCAAGCGCGCCGCCGTGGTCAGCCCGCGCGAGCACACCATGAACGACGTGGTCGCGATCATGACCGGCGCGACGGAGCTGGCGGCGTGACGAGCGTGGCCGTGCTCGGCGAGGCGATCGTCGACCTGGTGCCCGCGCCGGACGGGAGCACGTTCACCGCGGTGCCCGGCGGCAGCCCGTACAACGTGGCGATCGGGCTCGGCCGGTTGGACCGGCGGCCGCTGCTGCTGGCCCGACTGTCCGGCGACGGGTTCGGCGCCATGCTGCGCCGGCACGCCGCGGCCAGTGGCGTGGACCTGTCCTCGGCGGCCGCGAGCGACGCGCCGTCCGCGCTCGCGGTGGCGTCGCTGGACGGCCACGGCCAGGCCAGCTACGAGTTCTACGGCGACCTGAGCGCGGACTGGGTGGCACCCCGGAAACCGTTGCGGCTGCTGCACTTCGGCTCGATCGCGTCCTGGCACGGCGACCGCGTCCGCGAGTTCGTCGACTCCGTGCGGGCGGCCGGCACGCTGATCGCCTACGACCCCAACGTGCGGCCCGGGCTGCTCGGCGATCCGGCCGGCGCGGTCGCCGTGATCCAGGAGCGGATCCACCTGGCGCACGTGGTGAAGGCCAGCGAGGAGGACGTGCGCTGGCTGTACCCGCACGTCGATCCGGTCACCGCGGTGCGCGGCTGGCTCGCGCTCGGCCCGTCGCTGGTGATCCTCACCCGAGGCTCGGCCGGCACGGTTTCTTTTACGAGTCAAGGAGTTCACGCCTCGCGCGCGGCGCGGCAGGTGCCGGTCGTGGACACCGTGGGCGCCGGCGACGCGTTCACCGCCGGCCTGATCGACGGGCTACTCGCCCGCGACCTGACCGACCCGCAAGCCCTCGGCGCGCTGGAGGCACTGGCGCTGGTGGACCTACTGGAGCGTGCCGGCACCCTCGCCGAGCTGACCTGCGCGCGGCGCGGCGCCGATCCGCCCACCCGGGCGGAACTCGACGCGCACTACGCCGGCTGGCTCCAGCGCAGCGCGGCCGGCGCCTGACTCGGTACCGACGGGCGCACCGGGGACACCGGCTCGATCCGCCGGTAACCGTCCACTTGCGACGGTCGGGAATCCTGCTCGCCCTTGTTCGGCCAGAAGGAGAACGCGCGCTCGGCCTGCGCGGTGATCGTCAGCGACGGGTTCACGCCGAGGTTCGCGGTGATCGCCGAACCGTCCACAACGGACAGTCCGGGATAGTTGAACACCCGGTGGTACGGGTCGATCACGCCCTTGGTCTCGTCCTCCCCGATCGGACAGCCGCCGAGGAAGTGCGCGGTCAGCGGGATGTTGAACAGCTCGCTCCACGTGCTGCCCGCGACACCGTCGATCTCCTTGGCGGTCAACACGTTCGCCTGATGGCCGGCCGCGATGAACGTCGGATTCGGCTCACCGTGCCCCTGCTTGGAGGTGTACCGCCAGCCGAACAGGCCGCGCTTGAGATAGGTGGTCAGCGAGTTGTCGCGGCTCTGCATGACCAGGAGGATCAGTGTCCGCTGGCTCCAGTTCCGCACCTTGCCGAACAGCGTCAAGTCCCTCGGCTTCTCGCGCGCGTGCCGGACGAGCTGCCGCCACCGCGGGGTCTCCGAGTCACCGTCGGTGGCCAGCGTCTGCAGCAGGCCCATCACGTTGCTGCCCTTGCCGTAGCGCACCGGCTCGATGTGCGTGTGCTCGTCGGGGTGGATGGACGAGGTGATCGCGACACCCTTGGTGAAGTCCCGCTCCGGGTCGATCGTGTGCCGCCCGGAGCCGATGATCATCTCCGAGTTGGTGCGGGTCAGCTCGCCGAGCCGGGCCGAGAGCTTCGGCAGCGAGCCCTCGGATCGCATGCGGTGCAACAGGTTCTGCGTGCCCCAGGTGCCGGCGGCGAGCACCACCTTGCCCGCGGTGATCGTGGTGCGGAACCGCTTGTCGCGCTTGCCGGTCTTGCGCAGGTCGATCTCGAACGAGCCGTCCGCGCGCTCGCGCAGCCCGGTGACCGTGGTCATCGGGATGATCCGCGCGCCGCGGTGCTCGGCCAGGTACAGGTAGTTCTTCACCAGGGTGTTCTTGGAGCCGTAGCGGCAGCCGGTCATGCACGAGCCGCACTCGATGCATCCGGTGCGCTCCGGGCCGGCGCCGCCGAAGTACGGGTCGGCGACCGTCTTTCCCGGCTGTCCGAAGTAGACCGCGACCGGCGTGGGGTGGTACGAGTCGGCCACCCCCATCTGCTCGGCCACCTTCCGCATGACCTCGTCGGACGGCGTGACGGTCGGGTTGGTGACCACGCCGAGCATCCGGGTCGCCTGGTCGTAGTGCGGCGCGAGCTCGGACTCCCAGTCGGTGATGTGCGCCCACTGCTTGTCCTTGTAGAACGGCGTGAGCGGGCGGTACAGCGTGTTCGCGTAGTTCAGCGAGCCGCCGCCGACCCCCGCGCCGGCCAGGATCATCACGTCCTTGAGCAGGTGGACGCGCTGGATGCCGAACATGCCGAGATCCGGCGCCCACAGGAACTTCCGCAGGTCCCACGAGGTCTTGGGCAGCTCGTCGTCGGTGAACCGCCGGCCCGCCTCGACCACCGCGACCCGGTAGCCCTTCTCGGTCAGGCGCAGCGCCGCGACGCTGCCGCCGAACCCCGATCCGACCACGACCACGTCGTAATCCGGCTCGCCGTCAGCCTTACGGGGCGCCTTGTTACTCGCGGGTTCGGTAGCCATGGAACGAGGTTATGCGGTCGCCGCCGCCCAGGCCAGAGGCGCACACAATTTCGTGTGACCGGCAGTTACAGGTCGGATCGAAGTACTGCGAAAAGCACCATGTCCCGGCGCTCACCGCCGCGCAACTGTGCGCCCCGCAGTACGCCCTCCCGGCGCAGCCCGGCCTTGGCCGCCGCGCGCTGCGCCACGACGTTGTCCACATCGGTCGACGCCTCGACGCGGTCCAAGTCGGTCGTGGCGAACAGGTGCTCGACGAGCAACGCCAGCGCCGTGCCCCCGGCTCCCCTGCCGCGCGCGGACGGCAGCAGCGATATGCCGATGTTCCACGCCTGGCTGCGGTAGTTCGGGCCATAGGTCACCGCGTGCCAGCTCACATCGCCAAGCAACTCGCCGGCCTCGGCCAGCACGACGAGCCGGCCCCTGGCCTGCCTCACCAGCTTCTCGCGATCGTCGCGCTCCACGTCGAAAGCGCCGTCGCCCTGGCCGTCCAGTCGCTCGTCGTCGCCCTCGGCGAACTCTGCGAGCGCGATCCCGTCGCGACTCGCCACCACCGTGCGGCTCATGCGCGCACCGTGAGGCCGACCTTCTGGAACTCCTTGAGGTCGGAGTAGCCGGTCTTGGCCATCGCCCTGCGCAGCGCGCCGAACAGGTTCACCACGCCGTCGGCGTCCATCGACGGGCCGAACAGCAGCGTGCGCAGGTCCACCTCGAGATCGGCGACCGGCACGACCCGCGAGCGCGGCAGCGACGGGTGTGCCGCGGCCGCCGTCCAGTACAGGCCCTGGCCGGGCGCCTCGGCCGCCGAGGCCAGCGGAGCGCCCAACATCACCGCGTCCGCGCCGCACGCGATCGCCTTGGCGATGTCACCGCTGGTGTGCACGCCGCCGTCGGCGATCACGTGCACGTACCGCCCGCCGGTCTCGTCCAGGTAGTCGCGGCGCGCGGCAGCGGCGTCCACGATCGCGGTGGCCATCGGCACGCCGATGCCGAGCACCGAGTCGGTGGACGTGACACCGCCGCCGTGCCCGTAGCCGACGATCACGCCGGCCGCGCCGGTGCGCATCAGATGCATCGCGGTGCGGTAGTCGCCGACGCCGCCGGCGATCACCGGCACGTCCAGACCGGCGATGAAGCTCTTCAGGTTGAGCGGCTCACCGTCGCGGGCCACGTGCTCGGCGGACACGATGGTGCCCTGCACGACGAGGATCTCCACGCCGGCGGCCAGCAGGTCGGGCGTCAGCTCGGCGGCGCGCTGCGGGCTCACCCGCACGGCGACCGTCACGCCGGACTCGCGCACCTGCTTGACCGCCTCGGTGATCAGGTCCATCTTGATCGGCTCGGCGTGCATCTCCTGCAGCAGCCGGGTCAGCGCGGCCGGGTCGTCGGCGTCCTCGGCCGCGCGCAGCAGCCGGAACATCGCCTCGTCCACGTTGGGGTGGCGCGCCCACAGGCCCTCGGCGTTCAGCACGCCGAGGCCGCCCAGCTCGCCGACCGCGACCGCGGTGCGCGGAGACACGATCGCGTCGGTCGGGTGCGTCACCAGCGGGATCTCGAACCGGTAGGCGTCGATCTGCCACGTGGTCGACACGTCCTTGGACGAGCGGGTGCGGCGAGACGGCACGATCTCGATCTCGTCGAGCCCGAAGGCACGGCGAGCCGTGCGTCCCATGCCGATATCCACCAGGTCGCGCACAGTGCTCCCCTTTCCGAAGACCCCGCGAAGCCTATAGCGCAGGTAGCCTCCGACCATGTCCTACCCAGAACCTCGCTACCTCGCCGAGACCGGTGAGGTCAGCGCCACGTTTCGGCCGGCTGACACCGAGCCGAACTTCGGCACCGAGAAGGTGCGCTGGCACTACCTTGGCACCGGCGAGACCACCGGCGGCGACTTCGGGTTGTACAAAGTCGAGGACAACGGCAGCGCCTGGGGGCCGAGCGAGCACTTCCACCGGTCGATCACCGAATCGTTCTTCGTGTTGTCGGGCACCATGAGCCTGTACAACGGCGAGGAATGGCTCAAGGCGCGCTCCGGCGACTACCTCTATGTGCCGCCCGGTGGCCTGCACGGATTCCGCAACGAATCCGGCGAACCGGCGTCGATGCTGCTGCTGTTCACGCCGGGCGCACCGCGCGAGGAATACTTCGAGAACGTCGGCAAGATCGGCAACCTGTCGCAGGCCGAGATCAGCGCATTCTTCGACAAGCACGACAACTACTTCACCGACCGGAGCTGATTGTCAGCGGTCGCGCCAGGCGAGCGGGGACAGCGTGGTGGCGGCCTCGGCGATGCGTCGGCCCGTCTCGGTCTTCAGTGATGTGCGTGCGGAGTCGATCCAACCGTCGACCCGCTGAACGCCGATATCGCGGTACTCGACGGCCTGCAGGAGCATTTCCAGTTTGTCGGCGTCCCTGGCGCACAATGCCTCGGCGGATTGCCGCGACTCGTACTCGTCCACAGCCGCGCGAATGGCCTCGCGGGAGCGGTCAGGAAGCTTCTGCGTCTGGTCGGCCGTGATCTGCCGAGGGTCGGGCTTGGTCAAGTAGTCGTCGACCGTGTGCGGCAGGTCGCCGGTCCGGGTCTCCTGCGTGTCGTGCCAGAGCGCGAGAAACGACGCGCGAGCGGGGTCGGCGCCTTCCTCGGCGGCGATGATCGCGGCCAACTGGGCGACCCTCATGGTGTGCTCGGCGACCGATTCCGGGTCGCGAACACCAGCGTGCCACCACCCGGCGCGGCGAATGCGTTTCAGCACCCCGAGTTCGTAGCCGAATGCGGCGAGTGCGGCAGCGTCGTCTGACACCGTGGTCGTCCTCTCCTAACGGCCGGCAATACGCAGGGCGTAGTGCAGCCCGGTGAGCTGGTCTCGACTGGTGCGCGTCAACCCACCAACCGATGTGAGGCTGTCGAGCACCTCAGCGAGTCTTGCCTGATCGGAAGGTCGCCGGTCGAGCAGGGGCGGCCGGGAAGCGATCAAGGCGTGCAGTGTGCAGAGATTCAGCGGAAGGTGCAGTGAGTCGGGTGTGAGCCGGTTCGTCAGGTGTCGCAGCAGTTGGACGCCGGACCACGCTCGGGTGTCGTCGTCCAGCATGAACACGTCACTGGTCTGATCGTCACTCAGTTCGCCGATCCAGTACGCCCAATAGTTCAGGTTCGCCACCCCGGCACGTTCGTCGGCCATGTGATCCACGAAGTCGTGAATTTGCGAGCTGTCACCAGCGGAAGCCAACGCGACCGATGCGGAACGCGCTTCGAGTAGGTGGGTTATATCTCCCTCGGGCACCGCGCGACGTCCTGCACGGCGCCACTCTGTTCGGAGCCAGTCGACGACCTCTGGTCTTCCATCAAAACCGAGCAGGTACACCGCTTGCCGTCGTAGTAGCGCCTCGTCGGCGAGTTTTCCCCGTTCGGCCACCGTGAATAGGTGATCAAGGAATCGTGTTCGTTCCTCGTCGGACAAGACTGGATGCGACGGTACCGGTCCACGGCGCGGCAATTTCGGCGTGAACTCGCTGAGATGCTTGGGGCGTTTCCCGCGTGATGGGCCACGTGATCAGGTTCGTGATGGTCCGGCGATGCACACTGGCCGCGAGCGGGTGGACATCCGCGTCGACCCACGTGGCGCCGGCCGTGACACCGGTCGACAGCACCTGGTCGGCTTCAATGGCTTCGCGGAGATGGCGTCCAGTCGATGGAGGCGCCCCGAGCCGGGACAATCGGCTACACAAGCGCAGAAAGTCACCCGTATTCATCGCTGCGAGCGGCCGACGACCGGACTCCCACCCTTGAACGGTGGTCACGTCCACCCGAAGTGTCTCGGCGAATCGCTCTTGCGTGAGTGCCGCGGACTGACGAGCGAGCTTCAGGACGAACCCGGACACGACACCAGTCGCCCGCGAACCCTGACCCGCGGTCAGTGTTGCCATGCGACGCTCCCATGCTTCCGCTCCACCGCGCGCTCGTACTCGCACTGCAAGTCAGTTCTGCCGCTCGCAATCCGATCGTAGCGTCAAGGCGCAGACATGAAAGACCGCCGCCACCACGGAAAGGTGCGCTCGGCATGGCCGAGATCAGCCATCACGACGCGATCAGTCGCTACCCGGAACTCGCGCAACTCGTTGACCAGAGATGGAGTTGGGAGGAACGCCCGCTCCCTGGCACAAGAGGACCGGTACTCTGGGGAAGCCGACAGGCGAATGCGACACATCTCGCCGCACAGGTGTTCATTTACTCGGCGCATGACGTGTCGGTGTACTGGCGCGAGAACGGAATCGCGCATACCGCGCCACCGGGCGAGCTGAGCACGTTCATCGAATTTCTGGCGTACGGCCGCTAGTCCCGTGCTCGCGAAGCCTCGTGTACCAGCTCGCGATTGAGCGCTTGTAGCCGTCCGGCATGTTCAGGGTCGGCACTTCGTTTTCACTGAACAGCGCGATCTCTTTGTGCTCATGCGAAAGCACCGGGTTCGTATGGCCGATCGGATAGCAGCCGTAGGTCGCGATGAAGACGTGCTTGTCAGCGACGTCGATGTAGTACATCCACGTGTCGAGAATGGGTCCGGGCTCGACGTTCCACTGCGTCTCCTCCAGGATTTCCCTGGCGACGCATTCCTCGGGAGTCTCGCCTACCTCGATTCGCCCGCCCGGAAGTTCCCATTCGTCACGCTCGTTACGCAACAGGAGCACTTCGCCGTCGCGGACCACGACCCCTTTGATCGAGATCGAGAACTCGTTCACCCGGGCTCGCCCTTCCCCGATGGTTTACCGGGTCGTGTAGTTCGGCGCCTCGACGGTCATCGTGATGTCGTGCGGGTGGCTCTCTTTCAACCCGGCCGCCGTGATCCGCACCAGGCTCGCCTGCTGCAGCTCGGCCACCGTGTGCGCGCCGGTGTAGCCCATCGCCGAGCGGAGCCCGCCGGTGAGCTGGTGCACCACCTGCGACAGCGGCCCTCGGAACGGGATGCGGCCCTCGATGCCCTCCGGCACCAGCTTGTCCTCGCTGAGCACATCGTCCTGGAAGTAGCGGTCCTTCGAGTAGGACTTCGCGGTACCGCGCGAGCGCATCGCACCGAGCGAGCCCATGCCGCGATAGGTCTTGAACTGCTTGCCGTTCACCAGGATCAGGTCACCCGGCGCCTCGGCCGTGCCGGCCAGGAGACTGCCGAGCATCACCGAGCTGGCGCCGGCCGCGATCGCCTTGGCGATGTCGCCGGAGTACTGGATGCCGCCGTCCGCGATCACCGGGATGCCGGCGGGCCGGCACGCCTGGTCGGCCTCGTACACCGCGCTGATCTGCGGCACACCCACACCGGCCACCACGCGCGTCGTGCAGATCGAGCCGGGCCCGACACCCACCTTCACGCCGTCCGCCCCGGCCTCCACGAGCGCCGCCGCGCCAGCGCGAGTGGCCACGTTGCCGCCCACGATGTCCACCGAGTCGCCCAGCTCGCGCTTGAGCTTGGTCACCGTCTCCAACACGTTGCGCTGATGCCCGTGCGCGGTGTCCACCATCAGCACGTCCACGCCAGCCTCGGCCAGCGTCATCGCCCGGGTGTGCGCGTCCGGGCCGACCCCGACCGCGGCGCCGCACAGCAGCCGGCCGTCCGGGTCCTTGGTGGCGCTCGGGTACTGCTCGGTCTTCACGAAGTCCTTGACCGTGATCAGCCCGCGCAGCTTGCCGGCGCCGTCCACGATCGGCAACTTCTCCACCTTGTGCCGGCGCAGCAGGCCGAGCGCCGCCTCCGCCGAGACGCCCACCTGCGCGGTCACCAGCGGACCGGTGGTCATCACCTCGGAGACCTTCTTCGTGTGGTCCACCTCGAAGCGCATGTCCCGGTTGGTGATGATGCCCACCAGCGTGCCGTCCGCGTCGGTCACCGGGACGCCGGAGATGCGGAACCGGGCGCACAGCGCGTCCACCTCGGCCAGGGTGTCCTCCGGCGAGCAGGTCACCGGGTCGGTCACCATGCCGGCCTCGGAGCGCTTGACCACCTCGGCCTGGCGCACCTGGTCTTCGATGGACAGGTTGCGGTGCAGGATGCCGATCCCGCCCTGCCGCGCCATCGCGATCGCCATCCGCGCCTCGGTGACGGTGTCCATCGCCGAGGACAGCAGCGGGACCCGCAGCGTGACGTTGCGGGACAGGCGGGTGGAGGTGTCCACGCCGCTCGGCACCACGTCGGACTCCGCCGGCAGCAACAGGACGTCGTCGAAGGTCAGCCCCAGCATCGCGAACTTGGCGGGGATTGAGTCGGCGGTGAGGTCGACGGTCATCGTCGGTGGCAGACCTTTCCTACGGGCTCGGGGAGCGGGATTCTCGGGCCGTTCGGCGTGGAACCAAGGGTCACAACCATGGTATCTGGACGAGAGGTACCCCTGACCCGGTACCGTGGCCGATCGTGTCGCACGATTCGCTGCCACCGGACCCCTTCGCGGGCGACCCGGACGACCCGGCTCGGGCCATCACCGACGAGCCGGAGGAGGACTTCGGGGAGCCGATGAGCGAAGAGGAGCGCACGGAGCTGCTCAATGACCTCTCCGATCTCGCCGTTTACCAGGCACTTCTGGAGCCGCGCGGGATCAGGGGCGTGGTCGTGGACTGCGCGGAATGTCAGGAGCCGCACTACCACGACTGGGATCTGCTGCGCGCGAGCTTGGAGCAGCTGCTCACCGACGGCCGGATGCGGCCGCACGAGCCGGCGTTCGATCCGGACCCGGACGCGTATGTGAGCTGGGAGTACTGCCGCGGTTTCGCTGACGGCGTAACCGCAACAGAATCAGCCCGCTGATCACCTTTGGGGTGACCCACCTACCCGACTTCACGCAGCCGGGTGTGTTGACCGCACCGAGCGCAAACCACGCTGAGGTCGCGATTCATTGTCGAGGGCGGTCGCCCTTACGGTGACGGAGAGACAGAGGGCGAGGAACGAGCCCACTGTCTCGGAGGAGGCGTGACTGAACCACCCACGCAACTCAGCCACCCACACTCGGCACCCAGCCACCCAAGCAAAACGACCACAACCCCGTTCGGCGAAGCCGAACCAGGCGACCCTGCCCTCGATAAAAATTACGGCTTTGGGACGGCGCCGGTCGGCGCGACCGACGAGTCCGATCCGCTTTCCACCTTGTTCGGCGCCACCGCGGGCGCGGGCGGCGATCCGCCGTTCTCCGACTGAGTGCCGCTGTTGGTGCCGTTCGTCGTGTCGTTCGTGCGCGAGTTCGGCGTGGACGACGACTCCGTGGACGGACTGCTCGGCGTCTCACTCGTGGTGGTCGTCGGCGTGGTCGGCGTCGTCGGGCTGGTGGTCGGCGTCGTGGGCGGTGTCGTCGGCGTCGTGGACGTGGGCGGCGTCGTCGGCGTGGTGGGCGGCGTCGTGCTCACCGGCGGCACCACGGGCAGCGGCAGCTGTGCCAGCAGCGCCTCGTGCTGCGTGCGCAGGTCCGCCTGCCCGTCCTGGGTGGACACCTTGGGCAGCGCGATCGCCGCGTCCTTGAGCGCCGACTGCGCGTCGGAGAGCTTGCCCTGCTTGATGGCCTGCTGCGCGTCCCTCAGGTCGGCGCGCACCGCGTGCGCTGCTTCGACCGAGCGCGCGTGCTCGGCGTAGAGAACCTTGGTCAAACCCCAGAGCGTGTCGCCGGGCTGAGCGTCCCGTGCCGCGAGGCCGACGCCGCCGAACACGACCGCGAGGATGGCCGCCGCCGCGGCGACCGGCATGAGCCTGGGTCTGGGCCTTTTCCGGGCGCGTGCGGCCTTCACCGTGGCCACCGCGGTCTGGGTGTCGATCAGCTCGCCGGCCTCATCGGTGTCGACGTCGCGCTTCCACGCCAGCAGCAGCGCGTTCAGCTCGTCGTCGGCCAGCGCGTCGGCCAACTCCTGATCCGAGTGGCTCAGGGTGTCCAGCAGCGCGTCGTCCGCCTGAACCAGCGACAAGTCGACAGGGTCGGTCGGTTCGCTGGCCTGGTGCGCGAGCTGGCGAGGCTCGTGTTCGTCACGCCCGTACCGATCGCTCACTCAGACCACCTCCTCCGCTGACAGACTCTTTCGTAGCCGGGACAACGCTCGATGCTGTGCCACTCGCACCGCGCCTGGTGTCGATCCCACCGCATCGGCCGTCTCCTCCGCGGAGAGGCCCACGACGATGCGCAGCACCACTATCTCGCGTTGCTTGTCCGGAAGGATCTGCAGCAGGTCGGCCATTCGGTGACTCAACTCGTCCTGCATGGCTCGCTGCTCCGGACCAGCATCTTTTTCTGGTTCATCGGGAACATCGGCGACAGGCTCCGACCGGTTACGCGCGGCGGCCCGGTGAGCGTCCGCCACCTTGTGGGCGGCGATTCCGTAGACGAAGGCCAAGAACGGACGACCTTGGTCGCGGTATCCAGGCAATGCCGTGAGCACCGCGAGACACACCTCCTGGGCCACGTCGTCCGCCGAGGCGAACGATCGTTCCTGCCGACCGACACGGGCACGGCAGTACCGCACCACTAGGGGACGAACGGACGCAAGGACTCGTTCAATCGCCTGAGGGTCACCCTCGACGGCAGCGCCAACCGATGCGTCCAGTCCTTCCCCCAATGTGGTCATCGCACACAACAGCCCTGGTGTTACGAGTTCGGCCCATCAACCCGGCATGCCGGGCGAGCGGGGCGCGCACCGGCCCTGCCCACGGTACAGGCCATGACAACCATGCCCAGGTGGGCGCCGGAAGAAAGCCATCGCGGGTGACGGAGGTAACTGCCGCGACGGGCCCGTGGGGCATGTCACAGGCATTCCCTGCCTGCGCAAACGGCCCGGGTGCCGGTGTCGGGGGACACGGCACCCGGGACGCGGGTCTGCGCGAACTCTCGGTCAGGAGACGAGGCCGCGGCGGAAGCCGTGGGCCACGGCCTGAGCGCGGTCGCGCACGCCGAGCTTGCGGAACAGACGCCGCGCGTGCGTCTTCACCGTGTCCTCGGAGAGATAGAGCTCACGCCCGATCTGACCGTTGCTCTTGCCCTGGCTCATGCCGCGCAGCACCTGCAGCTCGCGGTCGGTGAGCTGGACACCGGGGTCGGAGGGCTGACGAGGCGCGGGCACCGAGGTGCTGGCCAGCGTGTGTGCCAGGGCGGCGACGAGCTCCGGGCGGGAGGCGTCCCACCGAAGGTAGCCGCGTGCGCCGCCGGCGATGGCGGCCGCGATGCTGGCCGCGTCGTCGGGCGCCCCGAAAACGATCACGTTGGCCTGTGGGTTGGCGGAGACCAGCCGCCGGGTGGCCTCGACACCGGTCGGCACCGCGCGCTGCGTTCCGACCAGGACGACGTCGACCGGCTGGCGGGAGAAGCGAGCGAGTAGCTCGTCACCGTGCGCTACGCAGTCGATGCGACTAACCCCTGGTACAGCGGACATGACACGGGTCAGACCTTCCCGCACGCTGCGCCGGTCGTCGCAGATCAAGACCGTCGTCACGGGGACTCCTTCCTGCAGCCGAGTGACGTTCCTATTCCCCTATCGGACGATCGGAGGGCGACCTTGACACGATCTGGTGGAAAAAACAGTGAAAATTCGCTCGGATTTCCAGCCAGGTGGGTTCACCTGGTTGGAGCAACCGGTTTCGGTACCCACGGAGAGTCTGCTGCCAGGCGCCGTCCTGCCGGGTCTGTCGCCAGCAGCACGCTCCGTAATACGGCCATCGCCTCGGCGCGGTGACGGTCCGCGTTCTTCGCGTCCACCTCGGCGAGCAGCAGATGTGCCGGCCAGACCAGCGGCACGAGCCCGTGCCGCACTCCCGTCTCCGCGACGTCGTCCAGCAGGGCCCGCGCACGCGCGGGCGAGCCGCCGCGCGCGGCCAGCGCCGCGGCCAGGACGAGGTCGGACTTGACCTGGTGCCGCACGGAGGCGCACGCCCGAGCGCGTTCGACGGCCGACTCGGCGGGCGGGATCGCCGCCTCCGGTGCGCCGGAGGCCAACTCGACCTCCGCGGTGACCCACGCCAGCCGGACGCCGGCGCGCCAGCGGGTGTCGCCGAGCCGCCGGGCACGCGCCAGCATCCGGCGCGCCTCGCCGAGCCGCCCGCCCCCGAGCGCGTCGGCGGCCAGGCCGAGCAGCGCGTCGGACCGGGCGCCGAGCGCGTCGCCGCCGTCCGGATCCCCGCCGTCCGGGTCCTTGGCACCCTCGATCGCGCCGGCGAGCAGGCCGAGTGCCCGCGAATCGAGCACGCGGGCGGCCGCGTGGCCGCCGAGCTGTCGGCGGTGCGACGCGATCGTTGTTGCTGCCAGTGCACCCGTCACCCGGTCGAGGTCACTCAGAAGAGTGATTAACGCTCTGTTGGCCGACGCGTAACTTCCTTGCCCGCCGAGCGCGACGCCGGCCATCCAGCGGGCCCTCCCGGCGGCGGGCAGCGGCGTCACGGCACGCCCTGGCCACGCCCCGAACGCGGCCTCGCGCACGGGGTCGACAGGCGCGGTCACGCCTGCCCGTCGGAGGAGCCGAGGACCAGCGTGCGCACCCGCTCGACCGACTCGCCGAGATCGTCGAGCCGCTCGACCCGGTCGGGCAGGTCCACGTGCGCCCAACCCGGCCCGCAGGCGAACACCCGAATCCGCTGCCGTGTGCGCGGAATCCGTTGGAACACAAGCGGATCAGCGCTGCGCGGCAGCTGCGACCAGAGCGCGACACCGGCCGGCGCGGTTCGCCGCACGGCGGCCGCGAGCGCGTTGGCCGGCAGCGCCGCGCCGAGCATCTGGGTCCCGATCCGCTGGTGCGACA
This sequence comes from Herbihabitans rhizosphaerae, assembly GCF_004216555.1. Taxonomy (GTDB): domain Bacteria; phylum Actinomycetota; class Actinomycetes; order Mycobacteriales; family Pseudonocardiaceae; genus Herbihabitans; species Herbihabitans rhizosphaerae. Next base: position 321,645 of record NZ_SGWQ01000006.1, read on the forward strand.
GCGCGGCGTTGAACACGTACAGCGGCAGGCTGTGCTGCTCGTGCGGCACGCAGGCGAGCAGCACCGGACGAGGGTTGGACGGCCTGGTCACCGGCGGTGCGGCGCCGATCATCGCGGCCAGCGTGCACTCGTGCAGCAGGTGTTCCACCTCGACACACTCGCCGGAATGCGCCCACCGGTCGGCCACCGCGGTGAGCACCGGCCGGATCGTGGTGTCCCAGGCGCCGACCACGCCGAGGTCGGCGATCGCGTCGGTGATCAGCTCGTGCACCGCGAGCGCGTCCATGGCCAGTGCCGCACGGCCGAGTCCTCGTGCCCGGACCGATCCGCCGGGCAGCCGCAGCCCGCGCCCACCGGCGCGCCCGAGTGGCGCGTCGAAACCGTCGGAGAGCCCGTCGGCCGGGCCGTTGGACTCCGGCTCGACAGCGGCGGCCACCGCCTTCGCGATCACCGATTCCAGCTCGGGGTCGAACGTCGCGCTGCCGTCCGTGCCTATCTCGACGACGCCCCCGATATCAACCGGAGTCCGTTGCGTGACAAGGGTTTCCGGCTCGCGCACGGCGTCGGCCGCACCGCCGGAGGAGGCCGTCTGTATCGCGTACCTCGCCGCCTCGGCCGGCGAGGCGCCACGCAGCAGGGCCCGCTGCATCAGCTCCAGCTTGGCGATGTCGGCCGGCCCGTAGCGGCGGTGCCGGCCGCTGGTGTGGCCGCTCGGGCCGATGCCGTATCTGCGATCCCAGGTCCGCAAGGTGGCCGGCGCGATCCCGAGTCTGCGTGCGACGGCCGCCACCGACAGGGTCGGCTCGGCGTGCTCGTGCCGCGCCGAGCCCCCGTCGGGTTGATCAGCCGTCGGCTCGGATCCGCCGGCCTGCACCGGTTCCGACTTGGTCGCCACGCCCCCATAGTCCGGTTGCCGACACCGGCCGGCAACTGGATCTCTGAACACGCTCTGTGGCTAGCCAAGATTCCGATCGGCTGAATTGGACCACTATTGGCGCGATCGGTCTTGAACAAGGATTGGCGCGGTTCTACGGTTGTGTCCGTTGCACCAAATGGAGTACAGCTCCACTGTCTTCAGTCGGGGAGGCGGTCACCATGGCGGACACTCGAAGGCTTCCAGGACCCAACGCGGATGTGTGGGACTGGCAGCTCGAGGGCTCCTGCCGAGGCATGGACAGCGCGTTCTTCTTCCACCCGGACGGCGAACGCGGCCCGGCGCGAGCGCGCAGGGAAGCCAAGGCCAAGGCGGTCTGTCAGGCGTGTCCGGTCCTGCAGTTGTGCCGCAAGCACGCGCTTGCCGTACACGAGCCGTACGGCATCTGGGGCGGCCTGTCGGAATCGGAGCGCGACGCGATCATCAAGTCGGAGAAGCGGGCGCTGGCGATCACCGCTTGAGCACGAACGAAGACCACCCCTGACGCCACGGCGCCAGGGGTGGTCTTTTCAGTTGTGCCAATCAGCCGCGCCTTAGGGGAACGTGACGCAGCTCAGCCCCGGTGACAGACCGACCGCACTGTTCGCTGGAACGCGGCCGTACTGGGAAATTCCGGGGAGGCGGACTAGAAGCCGGGGCCGTGCCCGTGGCCGTGTCCATGACCATGGCCATGGCCGCCCGCGTCCGGCTCGTCTTCCTTCTTCTCCACGATCGCGCTCTCGGTGGTGAGCACCATCCGCGCGATCGAGGCGGCGTTGACGACCGCGGAGCGGGTCACCTTCACCGGGTCGACCACGCCGGCGTCCAGCAGGTCGCCGTAGGCGAGCGTGGCCGCGTTGAGGCCGTGGCCCCACTCCATCTCGCGCACCTTGTGCACCACGACCGCGCCCTCGAGGCCGGAGTTCGCCGCGATCCAGTGCAGCGGGGCGGCCAGCGCCTCCCGCACGATCGCCACGCCGGTGGCCTCGTCGCCGGTCAGGCCGAGGCCGCCGTCGAGCTGCCTGGCCGCGTGCACCAGCGCCGAACCGCCGCCGGGCACGATGCCCTCCTCGACCGCCGCACGAGTCGCCGCCACAGCGTCCTCGATGCGGTGCTTGCGCTCGGCAAGCTCGGTCTCGGTGGCCGCGCCGACCTTGATCACCGCGATGCCGCCGGACAGCTTGGCCAGCCGCTCCTGCAGCTTCTCGCGGTCCCAGTCGGAGTCGGTGCCGTCGATCTCCTTGCGGATCTGCTCCGCGCGCCCGTCCACGTCGGCCTTCGCGCCGCCGCCGTCGACGATCGTGGTGTCGTCCTTGGTGATCACGATCCGCCGCGCCGTGCCCAGCACGTCCACGCCGGCGTCGGACAGCTTCGCGCCGATGTCCGCCGAGACCACCTGAGCGCCGGTGACGACGGCCAGGTCGTCCAGGAACGCCTTGCGCCGGTCGCCGAAGTACGGCGCCTTCACCGCGACCGCCTTGATCGTCTTGCGCAGGGCGTTGACCACCAGGGTGGACAGCGCCTCACCGTCGACGTCCTCGGCGATGATCAGCACCGGCTTGCCGGCCTGCGCGATCTTCTCCAGCAGCGGGAGCAGGTCCGCGATCGCGGAGATCTTCTCCCGGTGCAGCAGGACGTAGGTGTCCTCGAGCACGGCCTCCTGGCGCTCGACGTCGGTCACGAAGTGCGCCGACAGCCAGCCCTTGTCGAACTGCACGCCCTCGGTGATGGCGAGCTCGGTGGCCAGCGTCGAGGACTCCTCGACGGTGATCACGCCGTCCTCGCCGACCTTCTCGATGGCCTCGCCGAGCAGCGCGCCGATCGAGGCGTCCCGGGACGCCACGGTGCCCACCTGGGCGATGTTGTCGCGGCCCTTGACCGGGGTGGCCTTGGACTTGAGGTGCTCGACCACGGCGTCGGCGGCCTTGGCGATGCCGTTGCCGATGGCGGTCGGGTTGGCACCGGCGGCGACGTTGCGCATGCCCACGCGCACCAGCGCCTGGGCCAGCACGGTCGCCGTGGTGGTGCCGTCACCCGCGATGTCGTTGGTCTTGGTGGCGACGCTCTTGGCGAGCTGGGCGCCCAGGTTCTCGAACGAGTCGTCGAGATCGATCTCCCGCGCGATGGTCACACCGTCGTTGGTGACGGTCGGGCCACCGAACTTCTTGGCGAGCACGACGTGCCGGCCGCGCGGACCAAGGGTGACCTTGACCGCGTCGGCGAGCTTGTTCACGCCGCGCTCCAACGCCCGACGAGCGTCCTCGTCGAAGCTGATCTTCTTTGGCATGTGCCTTCTCTCTCGTGCCGCGTATGGAAGACGCCCCGGTGCCCCGGGAAGGGGCGCCGGGGCGTCTGTCTACAAAGGACGCTTGTCCGTCAGTTGATGACGGCCAGCACGTCGCGGGCGGAGAGGATCAGGTACTCCTCACCGTTGTACTTGACCTCGGTGCCGCCGTACTTGGAGTAGATGACGACGTCGCCGGCAGCCACGTCCACGGGGACGCGGTTGCCCTTGTCGTCGATCCGACCCGGACCCACGGCCAGGACCTTGCCCTCCTGGGGCTTCTCCTTGGCGGTGTCCGGGATGACAAGGCCGGATGCCGTCGTGGCCTCGGCCTCGCTCGCCTGGACAACGATCTTGTCCTCGAGCGGCTTGATGTTCACGCTCACCGCTGTGACCTCCACGGTCGTTCGAAAGCGTTTGGGCAGTTACCAGTCTCGGCTCCTGCCACCCCGCCGTCGCGGGTGCCGGGGCGGTATCGGTGCCGTCGCTAGCACTCTACCCACGCGAGTGCTAGCCGTGCAACGAGGGTGTCCCCGCAGGTCATCGGGCAACCCGAACGGCTGCCGTCACACGACGGCCCGCGCGACGGATAGACAGAACATGTCCGTTCACCTGAGCCGTGAGCTGGCCGGCCATCTCGGGGAGCTGCGCCACGAGCCGACCCGCAAACACGTGCGCGCCCGCGCCGGCAGCCGGACGCTGGTCGACAGCCGGCGGGCGGTGCTCGTCTGGGAGCCCAAGCGCGTCGTGCCGTCCTACGCGGTGCCCGTCGAGGACGTCAACGCCGTGCTGGAGCCCGCCGAGAACGTCCGCGCGGAGGAGCACCCGGTGCGGCTGGAGGCCGGCGGGCCGCCGGTGCTCGACCCGCGCACGCCGTTCGCCGCGCACACCTGCGACGGCGTCTCGCTGTCCGTGTGCGCCGGCCAGGTGCGGCTCGACGGCGCGGCGTTCCGGCCGTCCGACCCCGACCTCGCCGACCACGTGATCCTCGACTTCTCCGCGTTCGACGAGTGGTTCGAGGAGGACGAGGTGATCGTCGGGCACCCGCGCGATCCGTTCTCCCGCATCGACGTCCGCCACACCTCCACGCCGGTGCGCGTCGAGCTGGACGGGGTGGTGCTGGCCGAGAGCACCGGCGCGCTGCTGCTGTTCGAAACCCACATCCTGCCCCGGTTCTACCTGCCGCGCGCCGACGTGCGCACCGAGCTGCTCACACCCACCGACACGATCACCACCTGCGCCTACAAGGGACACGCGCGCTACTGGGCGGCGCACGTGCACGGGCAGCGATACCTCGATCTGGTGTGGTCCTACGAGCGGCCGCTGTCCGACGCGCGGGACGTGGCCTGGCGGATGTGCTTCCTCGACGAGCGGGTGGACGTGATCGTCGACGGCGTGCTCCGCGAGCGGCCGGTCACCCCGTGGTCGTGATCGCGGAATCCCTGGTCCGTGTCCGGGGTTGTGTCCCGTATGGCGATCAAACTGAGCAGGGAGCGCAAGCGCGTGTACGGCGAGCTGCGCTACGAGCCGACGGCCAAGCGGGTGCGGGCGCGCGCCGGTGACACGACCGTCGTGGACAGCCGTCGGGCGGTGCTGGTGTGGGAGCCGAACCAGTACCGGGCCACCTACGCGGTGCCGGCCGAGGACGTGCGCGGCACCCTCACTCCGGCTGAGGCGGCGGCCGGGGCGCACACGGCCGACGGCGAGCCGCTGTCCATCGAGGCGGACGGCGTGACACTGGCCGGCGCGGCATTCCGGCCGGCCGACCCCGACCTGGCCGGCCTGGTGCTGCTCGACTTCGACACGTTCGACGGATGGCTCGAGGAGGACGAGGCGATCCTCGGTCACCCTCGCGACCCGTATCACCGGATCGACGTCCGGCGGACCTCGACGCCGGTGCGCGTCGAGCTGGACGGCGAGCTGCTGGCGGAGAGCACGAACGCGCGGGTGGTGTTCGAGACCGGGCTGTCGCCGCGGTACTACCTGCCGCGCGCCGACGTGCGCACCGAGCTGCTCACGCCGACCGACACCGCGACCGTGTGCCAGTACAAGGGCACGGCCGACTATTGGGCGGTGACCGCCGCCGGGCAGACCCACCCCGATCTTGTGTGGGCCTACGAGCAGCCACTCCCCGACGCTGTCGAGATCGGCGGCCACCTGTGCTTCTACGACGAGAAGGTGGATCTCTTCGTGGACGGCGTGCGGCGCTGAGGTTCACTTAGACCTCACCCGAAAGTGGGTGCATTGATCACTTGGTCGGTGCGAAGGTGGCCAACAGTTCACCTTCGTCCCGAACGAGGAGGTCTCGTGTCCGCACTCCCACCACAACCGCGCCAGCCTGTCTCGAGACGCGCCGTGCTGCTCGGCGGAGCCGGTGCCTTCGGCGCCGTCGCACTCGGCGCCGGCCTGTCCGACAGCGGCATCGCGCGCGCGTCGTCGTCCAGCGGCGCGGGCGTCGAGCGGGTCAAGGGCCCGTTCTTCAACCTGGGCGTGGCCTCGGGTGACCCGCTGCCGGACGGCGTCGTGCTGTGGACCCGGCTCGCCCCGAACGCGACCGCGGAGGACGGCTTCGGCGGGATGCCGGACAAGCTCGTCAAGGTAGACTGGGAGATCGCCAAGGACGAGAAGTTCACCCAGGTGGTGCAGCGCGGCACCGAGGACGCCGTCCGGGAGTGGGCGCACAGCGTGCACGTCGAGGCGACCGGTCTCGAGGCGGGCACGGAGTACTTCTACCGGTTCCGCGCCGAAGGCGACTACTCCATGGTCGGGCGCACCCGCACCGCGCCGGCCCCGGGCACGCTCGGCGAGCTGACCATGTGCTTCGCCTCCTGCTCGCACTTCGGGCAGGGCTACTTCACCGCGTACCGCCGGATGGCCGAGGACAATCCCGGTCTGATCCTGCACCTCGGCGACTACCAGTACGAGTACACGGCCGGCGACAAGGACGTGCGCAAGGTGCTCGGACCGGAGACCACGGCGCTGGCCGGCTACCGGCAGCGGCACGGCCAGTACAAGACCGACGTCGACCTGCAGGCCGCGCACGCGGTCGCGCCGTGGTTGGTCGTGTGGGACGACCACGAGGTGGAGAACAACTGGGCGGACGAGAAGCCGGAGGACTCCTCGCAGACGCCCGGCGAGAAGTTCCTCCCCCGCCGGCGCGACGCGTTCAAGGCGTACTACGAGCACATGCCGCTGCGCTCGACGTCCCGCCCAAGCGGGATCGACATGCAGCTGTATCGCCGCTACGCGTGGGGCGCGCTGGCCAACTTCCACATGCTCGACACCCGCCAGTACCGCAGCGACCAGGCGTGCGGCAACGGCAGCGTGGTGGTCGACTGCGAGGACCGGCTGGACCCGAAGCGCTCGCTGACCGGGACCGAGCAGGAGAAGTGGATCATCGACGGGTTCAACAACACCTCGGCGCGCTGGGACGTGCTCGGCCAGCAGGTGTTCTTCGCCCAGATCGACCTCACCAAGGGCGGTGACAAGGGCTACAACACCGACGCCTGGGACGGGTACAAGCCCAACCGGGACAAGATCGCCGCCGCGATGGGCGCCTCGAAGGTGCGCAACGGCGTCGTGCTCACCGGTGACGTGCACCGGCACTGGGCCGCGGAGATCAAGGAGACCTACGACGAGCCGGGCTCCAAGGGTGTCGGCGTGGAGTTCGTGACCACCTCGGTCACCAGCGGCGGCGACGGCAACAGCGACGACGGCGCGGACACGCTCAAGGAGAACCCGCACGTCAAGTACCACGCGAACCGGCGCGGCTACATCCGCACGAAGTTCACCGAGAAGGAGGTGCGCGCCGACTACCGCACGCTGGACTACGTGACCAAGGCCGGCGCGCCCGCCAAGACCGCCAAGAGCTTCGTGGTGGCCGACGGCGATCCGACGCTCCACCCCGCCTGACCGGACACCGCGAGTCCCGCGCTCAGACACCCCGAGTCCCGCGCTCTGCACCGTGCAGGGCGCGGGACTCGCCGGTGCGGGGCGCGGGACTCGCGCGTTTCACACGGTGAGGACGATCTTGCCGCGCACCCGGCCGGACTCGCTGAGCTGGTGCGCCTTCGCGGCGTCGGCCAGATCGAGGGTCTGCTCGACGTGCACCCGCAGCGTGCCGGCGTCCACCAGCGCGGCGATCTCGGCGAGATCGGCCCCGGACGGCGACACGTAGAACCGGCGGTACCTCGGATCGCCGCCGCCCTCCGCGTCGTCGCCCACCGCGTCCAGCAGCACGCCGCCGGAGTCCACAATGGACAGTGATCGGCTGCCGTAGTCGCCGCCCACCAGGTCGTAGGCCACGTCCACCGGGTCGATCGCCTCGGTGAAGTCGACCGCCGTGTAGTCGACCACCTCGTCCGCGCCCAGCGAGCGCACGAACTCGTGCTTGTCCGCCCGCGCGGTGCCGATCACGTACGCGCCGCGCGCCTTGGCGATCTGCACCGCCAGATGGCCGACCCCACCGGCCGCCGCGTGCACCAGCACCCTCTGTCCACTGTGGACTCCGGCGACGCCGGCCAGCGCCTGCCACGCGGTGAGCGCGGCGCCCGGCAACGCGGCGGCGTGCGTGTGGTCGACGCTGGAAGGCTTGCGCGCCAAGGCTTCCCCGGGCACGGCGACGTACTCCGCGTACGCGCCGGCGCGCGACAGCCACAGCGCGAACACCTCCTCTCCGGTCCCCTCCACGACGCCGGAGAACTCGAGCCCGAGCCGGAACGGCGGCGGCCCGATCCGGTCCACCACACCCGAGCGCAGCTTCCAGTCGGCCGGGTTCACGCCGGCTGCGCGCACCCGGACGAGCACCTCGCCGTCCGCCGGGACCGGCGGGTCCACCTCGACCAGTTCCAGCACCTCCGGCCCGCCGAGCACCTGTTGATTGATCGCTCGCACGATGTCTCCTTCACTGTCGATCACGTGCGTTTCAGCATGTGTGAGCCGGTATCCGTTGTGAAGAAGGCACTTCTCTGGTACTCAGGTACCTCATGGATACCGTCCAGTCCTACCTGCACGCCTGCCCGGCCAGAACCGTGCTGGAGGCGATCACCAACAAGTGGACCGTCCTGGTGCTGACCTCGCTGCGAAGCAACGGCGGCACCATGCGGTTCAACGAGCTGCGCCGGTTCCTGGACGGCATCACGCAGAAGATGCTGACCCAGACGCTGCGCTCGCTGGAGCGCGACGGCATGGTCCGGCGCACCGTGTACCCGACCGTCCCGCCGCGCGTGGACTACTCGGTGACCGAGCTGGGCACCAGCCTCGGCGAGCTGTTCAACACGTTCGGCGAGTGGGCCAACGAGAACGTGGACCGGATCATGGCCGCGCGCACCGAGTTCGACACCCGCCCCGCCCCGGAACCTGTGAACTAACCGCACTGGTCACGCGTGAAAAGTTGACGACGGGCGGCCGGCCCAGCAGAGTGATCCCCGACCGACTCACCCTGCCCTGTGATGGAGTCGCCATGCGTCGTCTTCCGGTGGTCCTGTCCGTCACCGTCGCGCTCGTGTCCGGCGCCGCGGTCGCCCTGATGCCGACCGCCCAGGCCGCGGAGCCGGGCCGGCAGCAGGATTTCGCCGACGCCGCAAGGGAATTCGGCGTTCCGGAGAGCGTGCTGCTCGGTGTGTCCTACTTGGAATCCCGGTGGAACACCAACGCCGGGACGCCGAGCACGAGCGCCGGCTACGGCCCGATGCACCTGACCGACGTGGCCACCGCGACGGCCGGATCGCACCACGATCACGGCAGCGAGGACCCGCGCGGGGACAGCGCCCGCCCGACGCTGCGCCCCACCGCGCACGGGCACGACACCGGCTCGGACAACAGCTCGCCGTCGCTGCGCACGGTGGACCTGGCGGCCACGCTGACCGGTGACTCCCCGGCCACACTGCGCTCCGACGCGCGCCGCAACATCCGGGGCGGTGCGGCGATCTTGGCTCAGTACCAACGAGAACTCGGCATCGCGAGCGGCAACCCGGCCGACTGGTACGGCGCGATCGCGCGGTACGCGGGCGCCACCGACACGGCGTCGGCCAACGCGTTCGCCGGCGAGGTGTTCGCCACCATGCGGCAGGGTATGGAGCGCGTCACCGACGACGGCCAGCACGTCCTGCTGCGCCCCACCCGGGATCTGGCGCCGAACACCGCGCAACTGGGCCGGCTCGGCCTGCGGCAGACCGCGCGCGCCGAGGTGGAGTGCCCCAGCGACATCGCCTGCGAGTGGATTCCCGCGCCGTACCAGAAGATCGGCGACGGCCCCGGCGACTACGGCAACCACGACAAGGCCAACCGCCCGGCCGACCAGAAGATCGAGTACATCATCATCCACGACACCGAGGGCGCCTGGGACGGCGTGCTCAAGATGGTGCAGGACCCCAAGTACGTGAGCTGGCACTACACGCTGCGCTCCGCCGACGGGCACATCGCCCAGCACGTGCCGACCAAGGACGTGGCGTGGCACGCGGGCAACTGGTACGTCAACGCGAAGTCGATCGGGCTGGAGCACGAGGGCTTCGCCGCGCAGGGCACCTGGTACACCGAGGCGATGTACCGCACGTCGTCGAAGCTGGTGCGCCACCTCGCCGAGAAGTACCGGATTCCCCTTGACCGGCAACACATCCTCGGCCACGACAACGTGCCGGGCGTGACCCCGGACAAGGTCAAGGGCATGCACTGGGACCCGGGCCCGTACTGGGACTGGGCGCACTACTTCGACCTGCTCGGCGCGCCGCTCAAGGGGCGCGGCAACGCCAAGGCCGGGCTGGTGACGATCAAGCCGAACTTCGCGAACAACACGCCGGCGTTCACCGGCTGCGACAAGGACAACCCTGGCGCGCCGTGCCCGAAACGCGGCTCCACGTCGGTCGTCCTGCACACCGAGCCGCGGCAGGACGCGCCGCTGCTGGCCGACATCGGGCTGCGGCCGGACGGCTCGCCGAGCACGATGCACGTGTCCGACCACGGCAGCCGGGTGGAGACCGGTCAGCGGTACGCGGTGGCCGAGGTCGCCGGTGACTGGACCGCGGTGTGGTACCTCGGCCAGAAGGGCTGGTTCTTCAACCCGCCGGGCGCGCCGACCGGCGTGTGGGCCAAGGGTGCCGTGGTGACGCCGAAGCCGGGCCTGGCGAACGTGCCGGTGTTCGGGCGCGCCTACCCGGAGAAGGAGGCGTACCCGACCGGGTATCCGCCGCAGGACATCGTGCCGCTGCAGTACTCGCTGCCGGCCGGCCAGCGCTACGCGGTCGGGCTGGACCTGGGGTCGGAGTACTACTCGGCGACGACGTTCGATCCGGCCGCGCACAAGGTGATCGCCGGCAAGACGCGGTACATCCAGGTGCAGTTCGGGCACCGGGTGGCCTACGTCAAGGCGGACGACGTGCAGGTGCTGCCGTCCGGGCGGTAACCGTCAACTGGCGACGATCATCCCGTTCGGCGCCGTGCCGGTGCGCACGTAGGACGTGGCGATCTTGCGTGCGCACGCCAGCGCGATGTGGTTCTGCACGCCGTGCATGATCGTCACCCGCTCGGCCGCCTTGTCGAGCACGATCTCGCGGCCCGGATCGTCCGGCGCGGAGGAGTAGAAGCGGTAGCGGACGGTGGACTCGTCCTCGGACTCCTTCTCAATCTTCGCCCAGATGGCCATGCGGGTATTCAACACCTCAGGTCACGGTAGGCCAAGCGCCCTTTGCGAATATGCCTGCGTCGCATTGCTCCACAATCACGCCGACATCCCGGGTGATCACCGCTCGCAGGAGCAGCCCGGCCAAAGTCGCGATCAGGCGTGATCACCAGACCGCGCAGGTCTCGAGCCCATGGCTGAAAGTCCACGCCCTCACCCCCTACGTGCGGGGATCCTCCGAGAACAGAGTCGTTAAGCGCGAAAATGCGGCCGCCTGGCCACCAGAAGTGGGATCGGACGGCCGCATTTCTTTCTCAATTATTCAAGTAGCCGGGGTCACTGTCTGTCGAACATGCCGGGGTAAGCCGACCTTCCGTAGTCGTCCGGGCCTAGGAGGAGCTGCATGCCCGACGGTCCGCTTGTCGGCCAGATCATGATCTTGTGCTCTTCCTTGCCGTCATCTGTATGCCTCTTCGGTTTTCGGCTTTGTCGACCTGTGGCGTGAACCCGGACACGATGCCAACCTGGAGTCGCAAGACTTATCGCCTTAAACAACTGGCCATCAGTCGACATCCAATCCACGATCGTTGAAGTCACATACAGGGACCGTTCCGAGACGATCTCCCATCCCGCTTCAAGCTCGTCGGGGCCAACGTCGTGTAGCTCGAGAGTGACGTCTATCGGCCCCCACTCGACTCCGCAGAGAACGGCCATCCAGTTGTCCTCACCGGTGGTCAAGCTGTCCTCTGTTCCAGGGTATGGATGCCCGAGCGGGCGCTGCGGATCGTGGATCCGATATTGACTTTCGGTTACCGCTACAACCACTAGATCACGATCCGGTCGCGCACTACTCATCCCACGACCACCTCCCATCGGGCAAAATGGCCAAAATATAGAACGGATCGCCGGTGAGCATACGGCATATTAGAGTGTACTTCGCGGTCAGTCCGCCTTGAGAGCTATTTGACTCTATAGGAACTTCGCGAGTTGAGTAAGGGAATCCAAGCGAGCCGCCTTCGCGAGCACGGGCGATCGGGAACTCGTCACACGAATTGTCATCGCCAGGGGGTGAGTTCGGGCATGCGTGCCTCCGGTTCGCATCTCTCGTGGCGTCGTCCGCCCAAGTCAAAACGATGCCTTTGGCGGGCCAGCCAGGATTATTGGGAAGCGCGCGCTGGGCATCGTAGACATGCTGCGCGACTAGCCCAACCGTCGGGTAATCGGGTGCGGCGTAGATGAAATCACCCTCCCGCTCGGCAGCGATACAACCAACCGTGGAACCGTAGGCGAGGCGGTCGCATTGGCCATCAACGCCATTGTACTGAGCGATATCAAACTGCAGAGTTTCGTGCGGGGCTCCCACTGACCGCACAACCATCACTGGCCCAATGTACCCGAGCATGCTCACGATGTCTCGCGTACCCGCACCAACTCCGGCCGTTTCGTACTGTTCCCACGCCTGCGTATGTACGGGCTCGCCCAAGGTCAGTCTGAAGTAGTAGGACGTGCCGTCGGATTGACATGGGGCTGGAATCTTCGTGCATCCAGTACTGACTACCGCGTCTGGTCCAGGGAGAACGAGTTCTGTGCCCCACAGAGCCGTCACGCTGATCGCCCCACGCAGAGACCAGTTCACGCTCAGATAATCCCATGCCACTCCGGTCGCGTACTCGAATTGGGCGCCACCGATCTCTTTGACAGGAACGCCGTTGATGACTTCCCAGACTGTGTATCCCCAGCCGACGTTCCTGCAGGAATTCATGCGAAACGGAAGCGCATTGCAATCAGGTTCGCGTCTTGGTGAACGCGAGGCATCCGGACTGACGATGCGAGCCCGGGCGCCGGAGATGGTTCGCGAAGTATCTGCTTTGATCGCGGGCGTCTCGACCCTCGTACAACGGCCGGATGCTCTAGCTGACGTGAGTGACGCACACCCGTCAGTGAGCGCGGCCCTGCGTAGCCTTTCAAACTCATCAGCAGGGCGGTTCATGTCTGCAGGAGTCGGATGCCATGTAGCGTTCTTCCGTCGACTTGTGACCGGCATGTTTCGCTGGCCTGAACTCAATGTAGATTTCGTAAGCCCGTCAGGATTTGCTGCGCCGGGCGAGACGCCGACAGAAATATGCCCGAGCCGTTCCGGGCGCACCGCACCCTGGGCGCTCGGACTCGTCAATAGCGACGCCGCCAATATCGCCAGGACGGTCAGCACCCTCGATCTTACTCGACTGATCCCTTTCACGATTGCAATCTCCTTCACTAATGCACTACACATCAGAGGGAGAACGGCAGGTGTGACAATTCGACGTGCAACGTTCAGTGAACTGAACGTTGCAAATCAGAATCCCCCGATACGACAACAACCCCCAGTTCGTGCCCCAGTGGCCAGAGGTTGACCGGTTTCGACATTAGTTACCTGTCTCGTCAACTACTTTCCGCCAAACGAGTGATTCAGGCCAGCCAGCACGCGAATTGTCAATATCAGCTAAAACGAGACGCCCTCGTCGCGCACATCGACAGCACTTTGAGGCGGTGCGAGCTTGAGCTTGACAGTGGCCAACCAGCGGCGGGATCCCACCCATCGCTCCTCCACCACCGCCGAAGCGATGGTTTACGGAGCGAAAGATTCGTACATTGCCTGGATCGGTGCCCTCGCCAGGAGTCGAACCTGGATCTCCGGCTTCGGAGGCCGGTGTCGTCTCCGTTGGACCACGGGGGCGTTCGCAGCAGATCTATCGTCGGGTACCCACGAGTCGAACGTGGTGTCTTCCGCTCCCGAAGCGGATGGGTTGCCGTCTCCCTCGTACCCGTCTGCGTGTCCCCGCGAGGATTCGAACCTCGGACCTCGGCGTTCGTAGCGCCGCACTCTGTCCACCTGAGCTACGGGGACCCGTGGCCGCGCGCGGAGCCCCCATCTCGACGCGCGCGGCCAGGTGACCTGTCGAGGTAGCGGCCGACAGGTCCAAACGTGCCGGAATTCCGGCACACGTCACTCTGGAATTGTTCAGAACCAGCAGCAGAAATTGACGGCGACCCATTTTCGGGCGCGCCGAATAGAAGAAGCCGCCCTGTTCGGTCTCCCGAAGGGCGGCTCCCGTTCATGCCTCACTGAGAGGTCATATCGGGGAGCCTCGGCCGCCCAGACGCAGGCGCAGCCGCAGGTCAAGCGGCCATGCGGCAGCGACGGCGCCGTGCTGGCGTCGCGCCGGTACCGAGTGCCGATTGGCATTCATGACTGCCTCCTGTGTCGCTGTCGGCGTCGACTATGACGGAATGACGATCGCCGCGCAACCCATTTCCGGCGATTCACCGCGGATCGGTGACGACGAATTGTTCCAGTCGCAGTTCCGCCGAGTTCTCCTCGGTGAGCGTGAACACGCCGCCGCGCCGGTCAGCAGGCCAGCCAATCCGCGACGCGTGCTCGACGATCAACCGGATGTCGGCCGGCGTCGGGTGGCTGACATCGGTGGCGCTGCCCCACGGCCCCGCACCGGCGGTGGACAGCAGACCGGCGTCGAGCCGGCAGCCGTTCTTGTCCGCCCACACTCGGACGCGCACACAGCGCTCGCGCCCCGGTGCGGGCAGGTGCGCGATCTCCGCCGTCCACGCGAACGACCTGTCGCCGACGTGCAACGTGCGCAATCGGGTCCTCACCGGGTCGGTCACCCCTTATGGTCGGTCCATGTGCGTCTCCACGGGACCGGCGAGCTTCACGTCCACGATCCTGTTCGCCGGCCGCAGACTCCATCCTCGGCACGGCCGCGTCGAGGTGCTCGGCTACCAGAACACGGCGATCAACCACGCCGACGGGCCCAACGCGATGATCCTGCACGTGCCGGCGGTGCGACTCACCCAGGAGCAGTTCGTCCCGGTCGGCCGGGACACCACCGTACTGACCGCGATGACCGAGGCGCTCACCCCGGCGGCGGCCGGCGGCATGGACTGGATGAGCGCGCCGGCGTACTCGCGATCGGTGACGGTGTTCGAGCACGACGTGTACACCGTGGTGCTGGCCGACGATCCGACGCTCGTGCCGGCCGCGCTGGACCGGGTGCCGCAGGCACGCCGCCCGCACCTGGACGAGGCGCTGTTCTCCTTCTACGCCAACGCTTTCCCGCTGCACACGATCGTGGTGTGCTGCTTCGACAACGCGGACGCGAAGCGCGCCAAGCCGCTGCTGCTGTGGTACGAGCCGATCGATCCGAGCGTGCTGACCGTGCCGGCGATCGACTGCCACACCGGCGGCCCGCCCGACCTGGACGCGCTGGTGCGGCCGGATCACTGGGTGGTGTTCGGCACCGACGAGGCCGGCCCCGGCTGGGGCAGCCGGGTGGACTACCCGCCGACGATGCGCGCCGCGCTGCGCGAGTTCCTGCCGGACGAGGTGATCGGCGCCGAGTTCGCCGGCGGCGCGCTGCCCAACGGCGACTTCTCGCTGGCGCACGACGACCTGCTGCGCGGCGACCTCGGCGCACTCACCCGCACCGCGCCCGACCGCGCACCGGTGCAGGTGTACCGCTAGCTACACCGACACGACGCTCACCGGCAGCGCCGGATCGGCCGACAGGTCCAAAGTGGACGGTTGAACGCCGGCCGCGACGACGTGCGCGCCGAGTGCCGCGATCATCGCGCCGTTGTCCGTGCACAGGCGCGGCCTGGGCACCCGCAGCGTGATGCCGGCCTCGTCGCATCGCTGCCGCGCCAACGCTTTCAGCCGCGAGTTGGCCGCCACACCGCCGGAGACCACGAGCGTGCCGATGCCCAGATCGGTCGCGGCTCGCACCGCCTTCGCGGTCAGCACGTCGGCCACCGCCTCCTGGAACGACGCGCACACGTCGTCCACCGGCACCGGCTCGCCGTTCGCCTCGCGCGCCTCCACCCAGCGCGCCACCGCGGTCTTCAACCCGGAGAAGGAGAAGTCGTACTTCGCGTCGCGCGGCCCGGTGAGCCCGCGCGGGAAGGCGATCGAGTCGGACCCGACCTGAGCGGCGCGGTCGATCGGCGGCCCGCCCGGGTAGGGCAGCCCGAGCACCCGCGCCACCTTGTCGTACGCCTCGCCGGCCGCGTCGTCGATCGTGAACCCGAGCTCGGTGATCTTCGTGGCCAGGTCGTCCACCCGCAGCAACTGCGTGTGCCCGCCGGACACCAGCAGCGCCAGGCAGGACGAGGGCAGCGGCCCGTGCTCCAGCGTGTCCGCCGCGACATGGCCGGGCAGGTGGTTCACCCCGTACAGCGGCACGTCCAGCGCGGCGGCGTACGCCTTGGCCGCGGACACCCCGACGAGCAGCGCGCCGGCCAACCCCGGCCCGCAGGTCACCGCGATCGCGTCCACGTCGGACAGCGTGATTCCCGAGTCGGACAGCGCGCGCCGCATGGTGGGCACCATCGCTTCGAGGTGCGCCCGGCTGGCCACCTCCGGCACCACGCCGCCGAACCGGGCGTGCAGTTCGACGCTGGAGGCCACCTCGTCGGCCAGCAACTCCATCGTGCCGTCGTCGGCCAGCGCGACGATCCCGACGCCGGTCTCGTCGCACGAGCTCTCGATGCCCATGACGATCTTGCTCACGGGGTGCTCGCCTCCTCGGCGGGCCGCCGCGCGGGGCGCGCCATCGTGTAGGCGTCCGCGCCGGACGGCTGGTAGTACTTGCGGCGCAACCCGATCTGGTGGAAACCGTGCGCCTCGTAGAGCCCGATCGCCGCCGCGTTGTCCGTGCGCACCTCCAGGTACACCGGCGCGTTCACGTCGTCGGCGACGCCCAGCAAGGCGCGCAGCAGCAGGGTGCCCACACCGCGACCCTGCCACTCGGGGTCCACGCCGAGCGTGTTCACGGTGCCCTCGAAATCGGGCGCGCGGCCGACCAGCGACAGGCCCGCGTACCCGATGAGCTGCTCACCGCTGTACGCGCCGAAGTACCGGTTGCCCCAGTCCAGCTCGGACTCGAACGCCGCCTCGCTCCACGGATCGTCGCCCGCGAACAGGATCCGCTCCAATTCGGCGCACCGCGTCAAGTCCTTACGCCGCAACGGTTTCACGCTGATCATTGCGGCGTCACCCGCTTGCGTGCGCCCGGCTCGACGGCGTCCGGCCTGCGCAGGTACAGCGGCGTGAGCGGGCCGGGTGTGGCACCGGCGAGCAGCTCGGCGGCGACGGCGGCCACCAGTCCGGCCGGCGACGGGTGCTCCGGACCGGCCACCTCCAGGCCGAGCACATCGGCGTACAGCCGCGCGCCGTAGCCCGCCGCCCGAGTCACACCGCTCGTGTCGAGATCGGCCGGCCGGCTCACCGACGGACCGGAAACCCGCGCGCCGCCGGCGTCGTAGGCCGCCCAGTAGACCTCCTTGCGCCGAGCGTCGGTGATCACCAGCGCCGGGCCGGACAGCTCCGCGGCGATCGCGTCCAGGCTGCACACCGGGTACACCGGCACGTCCAGCGCGTGGCCGAGCGCGCCCGCGGTGACCATGCCCGCGCGCAACCCGGTGAACGGGCCCGGCCCGACGCCGCACGCGATCGCCTCGACGTCGGCGAGCGACAGGCCCGCCTCGCGCAGCGCGTCCAGCACGTGCGGGGTGAGCAGCTCGCCGTGCGCCTTCGCGTCGACCGTGACCCGCTCGGCGAGCGTCTCCGGCGGCAGGTCGGCCTCCAGCCGCACCACGCCGGCCGTGACCGCGGGTGTCGCCGTATCGACCGCCAGAACCAGGCCGCGCCTGGCAGGCCCATGGTCGCGGGATTCGCGCCGAGATGGCCCCTGGCTGCGTTGTCGAAAGGCCCGAGTACGTCCAGTACGAGGGCCTTCCTCCGCCTTGCCAGGAACCATCTCGTTCACGAATCCCATCGACCGAGGCCTACCACGCACGACCTAGCACGATGGTCAAGCTTACGAGGTCGAAAGCTTGCCACCGCAGGCGCCGCGCGCCAGTGTCACGCACGGAGGTGATCCGGGTGCTGCTACCCGAGTTGCGCGAGCCGAGCGCGGACATCGCGATCGAGTTCGGCGAGGTGTCCCTGAGCTACGCCGACCTGGCCACGGCGGCCCGCGTACTGGTGCCGCTGATCAGCGAGGCGCGGCGGGTCGCGGTGTGGGCGACGCCGACCCCGCAGACGTGCGTCGCGGTGGTGGCCGGCCTGCTCGCCGGCGTGCCGGTGGTGCCGGTGAACCCGAAGATCGGCGAGCGAGAGCTGGCGCACATCGTGGCGGACAGCGAGCCGGAGATCGTGCTCGCCGGGCCGGACGAGGAGCTGCCGGACGGGCTCGGCGCGGTGCGGCGGGTCACCGTCGACCTGACCTCGCGCGAGGTCGGCGCGCTGCCCGACGAGCCGGACCCCGAGTCGCCCGCGTTCGTCGTGTACACCTCCGGCACCACCGGTCCGCCGAAGGGCGTGGTGCTGCCCCGGCGTGCGGTCGCGGCGAGCCTCGACGCACTGGCGATCGCCTGGGAATGGACCGCCGAGGACACGATCGTGCACGCGCTGCCGCTGTTCCACGTGCACGGGCTGATCCTGGGTGTGGTGGGCCCGCTGCGGCGCGGCGGCGCGGTGCACCACCTCGGCCGGTTCTCCACCGAGGCGATGGCGGCCGAGCTGGCCGAGACCGGCGGCGTGATGTTCGGCGTGCCGACGATGTACCACCGGCTGGCCGCGGACTGCGAGCGCGATCCGCACCTGGCCAAGCAGGTCAGCATGGCGCGGCTGCTGATCTCCGGGTCGGCCGCGCTGCCGGTCGTCGACCACGAGCGGATCACCACGGCGACCGGGAAGCGGGTGATCGAGCGGTACGGCATGACCGAGACGCTGATGATCTGCGGCGTGCCGGCCGGCGCCGCGCGACCCGGCTCGGTCGGCCCCGCACTGTCCGATGTGGACGTCCGAGTGCTGGACGAGAGCGGCGAGCCGGTGCCGGCCGACGACGCGACGGTCGGCGAGATCGAGGTGCGCGGGCCGAACCTGTTCGCCGGGTACCTGAACCGGCCGGACGCCACCGAGGAGTCCTTTGTGGACGGATGGTTCCGTACCGGCGACATGGCCACCGTGGACGGCGAGGGCTATCTGCGGATCGTGGGCCGCAAGTCCACCGACCTGATCAAGAGCGGTGGGTACAAGATCGGCGCCGGCGAGATCGAGAACGCGTTGCTGGAGCACCCGGCGGTGGCCGAGGCGGCGGTGACCGGCGAGCCGGACCCGGATCTCGGAGAGCGGATCGTGGCGTGGGTGGTGGCCGAGGGCGAGGCGCCGGACCCCGACGAGCTGGCCGACCACGTGGCGCGGCTGCTGTCCCCGCACAAGCGCCCTCGGGTGGTGCGGTTCCTGGATGCGTTGCCGCGCAACGACATGGGCAAGGTGACCAAGCGCAAGCTGGCTCCCTGAGATCAGCCCACCCGGTCGGCGAGCGTGCCGGGCAGCGCCGGGAGGTCCAGGTGCGCGGCGAGGAACCGCGCCCGGTCGGCCTGCGCGGCCACGTCGTAGGACGCCTCGTGGCCGGAGTCGTACCAGTGCAGCTCCTTGGGATCGCTGCCCGCGTCGAAGAAAGTCTGGTACTCAGCCGCGGTGACCCCGATGTCGAACCGGGCCGCCTGGAACAGCGCCGGCGTCCCGGCGGCCTCGCCGACGAAGTGCACGGCGTCGTACGGGCTGATCTCGGCGAGCAGCGCGTCCAACTCGTCCGGCGGTGTGGTGGCCCGGCGCGCCTGCCACATCGGGTGCTGGCTGTCCCGGATGTGGAAGCTGAGCCCGGACATTCCCACCTCGTACACGAAGCACTCGAAGCGGCGGTCGATCCCGCTCACCACGGCGGCCATCATCGCGCCGGCGCTGTGCCCGACGCAGCCGAGCCGCTCGGTGTGCCGGAGCAGGATGGCCGCGCCCCGGCGAATGGCGAAGATCGACTGTCGGATCATCGGCAGCAGTTCGCCGGAGGCCTGGAACGTGACCGGCAGGCACAGGCCGATCCCGCCGGCCTCGGCCAGCCGGATCGCCTCGGCGAGAAAGGCGCCTCGGCCACCGGTCGAATGCTGGAAGACCACGCCCGCGCGCGGCGGCGTGTCCACCGGTGAGACCAGGTACGCGTCGACCGGATCGCCTTCGACGTTGTCGAACCGGCACTCGGCGATGGCCACTCCCGGCCGCTCGGCGACCGGTGTCACGACGACGTCGTAGGGCGCTTCCGCGTCGTAGCTCAGGTCCGGCACGGACATCGGCGCCTCCTCTCGGCTGATCACAACATAGCGCCGGGATATTGACGTGCACCCCGCCGACGGCTAGGTAGGTGACGGCTTTCCGCATCGGAGGTACGCCATGTCACTCGGCCGTCTCACCACCGCCGTCGCTCTGCTCGCCGCCGGCACGCTCACCCTGACCGTGTCCCCGGCGGTGGCCCAGCCGCCGCCGGACCCCGGCAACCGGATCACCCGAGGTGAGCACCCCGGCAACGGGCCGGAGCGCAACACGATCGCGGCGAAGGACGGGCCGGGCATTCGCGCGGCCGCGGCCACTCCGCGCGGGGAGAACCGCCGCAAGCCGGGCGAGGGCTACCCGAGGCAGACCGAGCTGCGCGTGTACCCGGAGGATCCGGCGGACAAGTCGATCAAGCTCGGGCTGTACCCGTACCACGGGCTGGCGCCCAAGCTGAACGCGTTGCAGAACGCCGGCGACCGGGTGTCGGTCGAGGTGGTCGGGCAGTCCGGCCTGGGGCGTGATCTGTACCTGGTGACGCTGACCGCGCCGGAGTCGGCGCGCGAGGCCGGCCGGCAGGCGCGCTGGCGCGATCTGATCGAGGACGACCCGGTGCGCGCGGCACGGGATCCGTGGCTGCGGCGCGAGTACAAGGCGCCGATCTGGATCAACAACAACATCCACGGCGACGAGTGGGAGGGCACCGACGGCGCGATGCGCCTGATCGAGTACTTCGCCACCACGTCCGACCCGGCGGCGCTCAAGTTGTTGCGCCACAACAGGATCTACTTCAACGTGACGGCGAATCCGGACGGCCGCAACGCCGGGGTGCGGCAGAACGCGGCGGGCTTCGACCTGAACCGCGACCACGTGACCGTGTCCCAGCCGGAGACCCGCGCGATGCGGGCAATCGGGCACACGACGCAGCCGCTGGTGATGCTGGACGAGCACGGGTATGTGGACGGGACGCTGATCGAGCCGACCACCGCGCCGCACGGTCAGAACTACGACTACGACCTGTACATCCGGCACGCGTACGCGAACGCGCTGGGGATGGAGGCGGCGGCGAAGGCGACCGGGCACCCCGAGGTGAGCCCGGTGATCCCGTTCCGTGACCTGGCGCCGGGCGACTGGGACGACTGGCCGCCGATCTTCACGCCGATGTACCAGATGTACCACGGGGCGATCGGGCACACTATCGAGATTCCGATGCAGGTCAACCGAGATGCCTACGACGAGCTCCCGGTGCCCGAGCTGCGCCGGCGATCGGCGATCAATACGGACGTCGCGGCGGCGACCATGCGCGCGGCGATCGACTACACCGATCGCAACCGAGAGTCGCTGATCGCCGATCAGATCGAGCTGTTCCGCCGTGGGTGGGGTGGGGAGGCGCAGCGGTTCATCCCGGACGGGTTCGTGCCGGGATTCGGGCCGGAGGACCGGTACGGCACCACGTTCCCACGCGCCTGGGTGATCCCCTCCGGTGGTGGGCAACACTCGGCCGTGGCGGCGGCGCGACTGGTGGACTTCCTCGTCGCGGCCGATATTCGCGTGACCCGGGCGAAGCGCGCCTTCTCCGCCGGCGGCCGCCTGTACCCGCCCGGCTCGTACGTGATCGACATGGGCCAGCCCAAGCGCGGCCTGGCGAACGCGCTGCTGGAGGCGGGCGGCAACGTGTCGGCGAAGGTGCCGCAGATGTACGACATCTCCGGCTGGAGCAACGGTCTCTTGTGGGGCGCCACCGTGGACGTCGTCCACAATGGACCGTTGCGCGTGGACGGCCGGCCCGTGGTGGTCGCGGACCCGACCGGCGGAGTAGACGCCGCCCCCGGCCAGGCCATGATGTTGCGCGTTGCGGACGGAACCGACGTGCGCGCCGTGAACGACCTGCTCGCCCGAGGCCTCACCCTCACCCGCCGCGCCGATGGCACCGTCGTCGCCCCCGCGTCGGCCCGGCCGGCGGTGTTGGAGGTGGCCGACCGCTACGGCGTGCGGTTCACCCTCGCACCCGCAGGCGAGCCCGGCACGCCGATGCGCCGGCCGGTGATCGCCGGAGCGGTGGCACCGGACGAGCTGAAATCGTTGCGGGACATGGGTTTCGAGGTGCGCCCAGTGGATGCGGAATTGTTGAACGCCGGCTTCGACTGGTCCCGCGTGGACACGCTGTTCGTGTCATCCGGCCTGTCCTACGCCGATCTCACCCCGGCGGCCCGCGCCGCCCTGGACGGTTTCCTCGCGCGCGGTGGGGTGGTCACCCGAGGCGAGACGGGCGCCGCGTTCAACACCGACGCCGGCCTGCTGGCCGCAAAGCCGGTGATCGGCCGAGAGGACGCCAACGGCGTGGTCAACGTGGTGAACGAAGCCGGACCGGTGGCGGCCGGGGCGCTGCCGCACTCGTTCGTGTACTCGCCGGTGTGGTTCACCGATCTCGGGCCGGGCGTGCTGGCCGAGCAGCGTTTCGCGGCCGTGTCGCCGCATCTGGCCGGCCACTGGTTGCCGCGCGAGGACGGCACCGGCGGGCCGGAGGGTGCGGCGGGTCAGGCGGCCGTGGTGTCCGGTGTGGACGAACGTGGGGCGCGGGTGGTGCTGTTCGGGACCGAGCCGCTGTTCCGTGATCACCCGAAGGGCCTGTACGCGCAGGTGGGAAAGGCGGTGTTCTGGGCGGCGACCGTACCCGCCCCCGTATCGGCCCGCTGATGCTCAGGCGGCGTGCATGGTGTTGCGGATGGCTTTGCGCTGCGGATCGACCCACGCTGGCGGGATGTAGTACGGGATCCCGTTCTGCATGATGATTTCCCAGTCTTGTTCGTGAATGATCGTGTGGTGGAATCGGCAGAGCAGGGTCATGAGTTCTGCTGAGGTTATTCCGCCTTCGATCCAGTGGATGATGTGGTGTGCGTCGGTCCACTCTGGTGGCCGATCGCACCCAGGGAATGAGCAGCCTTTGTCGCGTGCGATGAGTGCTGCGCGGATTGTTGCGGTGACGAGCCGTTGTTCGCGTCCGACGTCGAGTGGTTGGCCTTCGCTGTTGAGGACGATGGGTGTGATGCCTGCGTCGCAGGCGATCTGTCGGATGGTTTGTGGTGTGATCTGCGCACCGAAGTCGCCTCGGGCGAGGCCGATTTGGTCGCGGAGTTGTTCGTAGGAAATGGTGATGGCGAGGTGTGGTCGTCGTCCGCCGTCTTGGGGGAGTGTGTCGGAGTTGAGGATGCGGTGCGCCAGCTCGATGAGCGCGTCGGCCCACCTGCGTGTGGCGGATCGGTTGTCGTCTTTGCCGGCGGGTTTTGCGAGTGGTGAGAGTGCGGCTTTGAGGACTTCGGCGCATTCGGGTGAGAGTCGCCCGCGTAGGAGGATGGTGCCGTCGATGTCTTCGATCATGGAGAATTCCATGCGCTTACGGGCCTGTTGTTCTTCCAGGACAACTTGTTCGGGCTGGAGGTGGGCGCGGGTGCGGGTGGCGATCTTGCCGAGTGTCACCGGCTCGAACCGTGTGGCTTCCTCCACGAGGAGTTGCTCCACGTCGGCGTGATGCTCGGCGGGGAGTGTGTCGATGGTGGTGCGCACAACTTGCACGTGATCGCGGCTGATCGCCCCAGCGGCGAGCGCCCGCGCCGCCACGGGCAGCTGCGCCTCGATGGGTTGCCCGGTCAGTGTGGTGGAGCCGAACAACGCGTTGGCGTCGGCTACTCGCCGGCGTGCATCGGCGGGTGAGATCCGCACGGTGTCCCGCAGGAACGATGCCGTGGAGTAGGCGCCCATTTCTTTCGCGATGCCCTGCTCATGGATTTCGTGGACGAGTTGAAGCCGCTCGTATTCGAGTTGTCGAATGTGGATTTCGCGAGCCCGTAGCTCGTCGATTAGTTGTTGTCCCCTCATGCCTCGATTCTACCCAATTCGACCGACCACTATGGGGTGAAACTATGTGGAGCAAGGTGGCGGCGCGGTACGGGCAAAAGGCAGGCGGAGCCTGCCCGTAGCGCCAGCCGTTAGGGCCGATCGAGGCTCACAAGTCCAGGGTGACGAGCGCTAGCGAGGAATCGCGAAGCGACGCCGAAGGCGCCCTTGACTTGTGAGAATCGGCCCGCACAATTCCGCGCCGCCACACCCCAAGAGCCACCCCCACGCCGAAGCACAGCGCGGAACTCACCAGTGCACAGCGCGGGACTCGCGCAACCACGACCCGTGCGCCTCCACCCGAGCCACCCGCGTGTCGTCGAGCCGCCGCTCCAGCCGCACCAGGAGATAGTCCGAAGAAAGCCGTTCCCCCAGATCCTCTCCCCATTCCACAACAACGGCAGCGTCCACCAATTCCGTGTCCAGGTCCAGGTCGTCCAGCTCGTCCAGCCGCCCACCCAGCCGATAAGCATCCACGTGCACCATCGCGACGCCCCGCGCCCCGGCCCGATGCTCCCGCGCGATGATGAACGTCGGCGAACTCACCCGCCCGACAACCCCCAACCCAGCACCAATCCCACGCGCCAAAACCGTCTTCCCCGCCCCCAACGGCCCCGACAACAAAACCAAATCCCCCGCCCGAAGAACGGCACCGATCCGCCGCCCCAACGCAAGCGTGTCCTCGACCAGAGGCACCTCAACGACGGTCACCGCCGCCACCACTTCCTCCGCTTCCCCGACCGGGGCGTCGCCGCACACAACGCCACCAGATCAGCCAGATGCCCGTTCACCACATCCGGCTGCTCCATCATCACCATGTGCCCGGCCCCGCGAACCCGCACCAATTCCGCGTCCGGCAATTCCAGCGCCGTCCGCTCCGCGTGCTGAAACGGCGTGATCCGATCGGTGTCACCGTGAATCACCTGCACATGGCAGAACTTCAAACCCGCCAGCGCGGCGTACCGATTGTGCCCGTCCAGCGTCTCGATGAACTGCGCGAGCACCCGCACCGGCGTCACGTCGAGCATCCGCATCATGAAGGTCACCAACGCGGGACTGACGTCGCGACTGCCGAACGCCAACGTGCGCACCGCGCGCCTGGTCAACTGCCCGCCGGAGGCGCGCACGAACTCGACCAGCCCCGGCTGCCAGTCGGCCAGCCCGCCGATCCGCCGCGTCACCGGGTTGTATTTGCTCAGCAGCGGACGCGGAATCCCGGCGGTGCCGACCTCGCCGGCCGCGGTCGCGATCAGCGCGACTCCGATCACCCGGTCCTGGAACAGCTCCGGCCGAAGCTCGGCCAGCGCCATGATCGTCATGCCGCCCATCGAGTGTCCGACCAGCACGATCGGCCCGTTCGGCACCATCGCGCGGAGCACCGCGTCCAGGTCGCGGCCGAGCTGCTCGATGGAGCTCGCCTCCGGCTCGTTCGGCGCGGAGTGGCCGGACCGCTCGTGGCCGCGGTGGTCGTAGAGCACCTGCCGCACCCGAGGCCCGTCCAGCTCGGCCAGATCGCGCCGCTGGAAGTGCCACGAGCGGCGGCTGATCGCGAACCCGTGCACGTAGACCACGGTCAGGTCGGGTTTGCCGCCGTCGGCGGGATCGATCTCCTCGACCGACAGCGGCACTCCGTCGTCGGCGGCGACGGTGCTGGTGCGGTCCGGTTGGAGCTTGCCGAGCGGCTCGTCGGCGTACGGGTCCTCGGCCTTGCGCCGCCGGGACAGCAGGGTGGCACCGATCGCCGTGCCGGTGGCGGCGATACCGACCGCGCCACCCACGATCGCGGCGATCCGTCCTGAAGGTGTGTTCACGGCTCCCCCACGTAGCGCCGGGTCACCCGAGGGCGGTACATCCCGGTGACGATCTCGTAGTCGATGGTCCCGATCGTGTCGGCCCACTCGGTGGCGGTCGGCCCGCCGTCCGCCCCCGTGCCGAACAGGACCACCTCGTCGCCGACGCGCACGGGATCGTCTCCGCAGTCGACCACGATCTGGTCCATGCAGACGCGGCCGACCACCGGCCTGCGCCGCCCGCCGAGCAGCACGTCCATCCGCCCGGACAGCGTGCGCGGCACCCCGTCGGCATACCCGACCGGCACCAGCGCCACCGTGGTGTCCACTGTGGACGTCCACGTCTGTCCATATGAGACCGACTCGCCGGCCGGCAGCCGCTTGGTGAGCACCACCGAGGAGCGGAACGTCATCGCCGGCACGAGATCTTCCTTGTGCGGCAACGGGTTCAGCCCGTACACGGCGATGCCCACGCGGACGAGGTCGAAACACAGATCCGACCGGCTGAGCGTGGCAGCCGAGTTGGCGAGGTGCCGCATCGGGCGCAGTCCGGCGGCCAGCGCGATGTCGTAGGCGTCGTCGAACCGCTTGGCCTGCGCGTCGATCGAGGGGTGGCCAGGCTCGTCCGCGCAGGCCAGGTGCGACCAGATCGCGCGCACCTGGACGCCACTGCTCGCCGCCTCCGCCACCAGCTCCGGCCACAGGTCCGGCGGGCACCCGTTGCGGGTCAGCCCGGTGTCGATCTTCAGATGCACGGCGGCACCCGGCCCCGCCGCCCGCAGACCCTCCACAGTGGACACTCCGATGTCCACATCGGACTCGACGGCCGGGCGGAGGTCCGTGCCGGGCACGTCCAGCCAGCACAGCAGCGGCGCGCGCACGCCGGCCTCGCGCAGTGACATCGCCTCCGCGACCGACACCACGCCGAGCCAGGTCGCGCCCGCGTCCAGCGCGGCACGGGCGACCGGCAGCGCACCGTGCCCGTAGCCGTCGGCCTTCACCACGACCATGGTGGCGGCACCGGACTCGGCCGCCCGTGCGGCCAGCAGCGCGGTGTTGTGCCTGATCGCGTCCAGGTCGACGACCACTTCGGCGCGCGGCGGAAGCATGTCTGCCATAACGCGTTCATGGTGACACAGCACCGAGCCGGGCCTGGCGCACGGCGTCCCGGATCGCGGCGACGACGGCGGACGCCGAGGTGGGTGCGCCGTCGGCGGCGAGTTCGCCGGCCAGCGAGTGCAGCCAGGCGGCGCGTCCGGCGGCCAGCCACGGATCCATGCCGGACGCGAGCAGCGCGCCGATCAGGCCGGACAGCACGTCGCCCGAGCCGGCCGTGGCCAGCCACGAGCCGCGCGACCGGTTGGCCAGCAGCCGCCCGTCCGGCGCGGCCACGATCGTGGTGTTGCCCTTGAGCAGGACCACCGCGTCGAGCACCTCGGCCAGCTCGCGCGCGGCGGCGACCCGGTCCGCGCCGAGCGTGACACCCTTCGGTTCGGCGATCCGCGCGAACTCGCGGTCGTGCGGCGTGAGCACCACCGGCACGCCCGGCTCGCGCGCGTCCCAGAGCCCGGAATCCTTGGCCAGCAAGGAGATCCCGTCCGCGTCGACACAGGTCGGCACCCCGCCTGCGAGCACCTCGGCCAGCGTGTCCCGGCCGGCCTTCCCGGTGCCGAGGCCGGGCCCGACGACCCACGCCTGCACCCGCCCGGCGTCCGCGACCGATCCGGTGGCGACGATCTCCGGCCAGGCGGCGCGCACCTCGTCACCCGCCGGCCCGGCGTAGCGCACCATGCCGGAGGTGGCCGACACGGCGGCGCCGACGGTGAGCACGGCCGCGCCCGGGTAGGTGGCCGAGCCGGCCGCGACACCCGTGACGCCCTGGCTGTACTTGTCGTCGCGCGGACCCGGCACCGGCCACTCCGCGCCGACGTCGACGCGGTCGAGCACCACGATGTCCGGCTCGCCCAGCTCCGGCCGCAGCCCGATGTCCACCAGAACCGTTGTGCCACAACGACTTTCCGCGAGGACGTGCACCGGCTTGCGGCACCCGAACGTGACGGTGACGTCGGCGTGCACGGCCGGCCCGTCCACCGCACCGGTGTCCGGGTCGACCCCGCTCGGCAGGTCAACGGCGAGCACCGGCGCGGTCACCCGGTCCACGAGTGCCGCCGCGTCCGGCCGGAGCGGACCGCGGGCGGACAGCCCGACGATCCCGTCGATCACGAGGTCCACGTCGTCCAGCACCTGAGCGTGCTCGGCGGTGACGACCCGGCCCCGGGCACGGCGCAACGCGGCCAGCCCCTCGGCGTGCGCGCGCTCGGGGGCGAGCAGCACGGCGGTCACCCCGACACCCCGACGGCGCAGGAACGCACCGGCCCACAGCGCGTCGCCGCCGTTGTTGCCGGCCCCGACGAGCAGCGCCATCCGGCGGCCGGCCACCCCGCCGGTGTGCCCGGCGAGCATCTCGGCCGCGTGCGTGGCGACGCCGTACGCCGCGCGCCGCATCAGATCTCCGGCCGGGGTGCGCGCGAGCAGTCGGTCCTCCGCGGCCTTGACGCGAGCTGTTGTCCACACGCCCTGCATGGGGCTAGCGTGCCAGAACCCGCCGGCCGTAACGGCGAGCCCGTGCCGACCGACAGGGCCACCAACAACTCACGGGCAGGAGCGCGCGCTGAAACACGGTCGATTAGCAGCGATCTCGGGCGCGATGGTGCTCGCGGTGCTGACTGCCGCCGGCTGCGGCAATCGCACCGAGCCACCGGCCGCGCCGGCTGAGACATCGGCCGACGCGCAACCGGGCGCGGATCTGACAACCACTCCGAGCAAGGCGCTGGCCACCAACGCGCGCGGCAATCTGCCGAAGAAGATCGGCGAGGAGAGCGGGTTCTCCGACCGCGAGGGCGGCCATTTCGCCACCTTCAAGCTCACCAAGATCGAGAAGAGCGCCAAGTGCGCGGACGCCTCGATCAAGCCGAGCAACGGCCAGTTCATGGTGCTGACCTTCGAGATCGCCACGACCGCGGAGTTCTCCACGCGTTCGACGCCCAGCCTGTTCAACCCGCTCGATTTCAGCGTGCTGGGCCTCAACGGCGTCGCCGACACCGAGGTGGCCACGCCGGGCACCTACGGGTGTCGCGCCGCGAAGAAGCTGCCGTACAACCTCGCGCCCAGCTCGAAGTACGTGTTCGAGATCGTGCTGGACACCAAGGCGACCAGCGGCGCGGTGCAGTACCGACCACCGCTGGCCGCCGACTACGGCTGGGAGTGGCAGCTTTAATCGCGCCTGCTCCAGGTCTGCGGTAGTGCCACCTGGCCGGTAACGAACCGGCTCCACAGCCCGAAGCGCAGATCGCGTCCGCGTGGCGCGTCGCTCTCGGCGAAACTGTGCACCTGGTCGCCGTTCCTGATCACCGCGCCGAACGACACCCGGAAGCGGGTCGTGGCCGAGCGCTGCTGCGGCGGAAGCGCGGAGATCACCAGCTCGTCGGAGCCCCACGCGTAGGTCCCCCGGTACGGCGCGGACACCGGCTCGAACGTGTTCTCCAGGATGCCGCCGACGGCCGGAACCGTGATCAGCACGCCGCGCAGGCCGTTCGGGTAAACCGTGTTGAACACGGCCACCTCGGCCTCTCCGGACGGGTAGAACGTCCCGACGCCCTGGCCCACCTTCGAACCAGGCGGGCACGCGGCGGGTCCGCCGGCCTCGTAGTCGGCCCGCGCGCAGGTCGGGAACTTCTCCGGATTGAACCGGATCGACTTGTCGAACAGGAACACGAATCGCGTGGCCGGGGCGGGTTTCTCGCCGGTGGCCGTGCGGCTGGTGCGGTCGAACGCGACGACCACGCCGTCGCGGGTGCCGCCGTCCGGGTGGGCGGCGACGGAGAGGTCGTCGAGGTTGCGCGGACCGTCGACGACCGGTTCGACCGGTGGTTTCGGCCCACCCGGTGCCGGATCGGGGCGGTGTCCCGCGGCGGCCGGCGCCGCGGTGATCGCGACGGCGGCGAGGGATAACGCGAGGACGGATCGGATCTTCATGTGTACCTCCAGGTCTTTACGACACATGTCGAATAGTCCAGTCGGGAGGTAATCTCTTCGTGAGTTATCGAATAGTTGGTGGAGGGCCAGTGCCGCTGGGTAGGTGGACGCCGCTGCGGCATCCGGAGATCGACCAGGTCGCGATCGACGACGTGCTGCACGCGCTGGCCGACCCGACGCGCCGGCGGATCGTGCGCATGCTGATCGCCGATGGTGACCGCCCGTGCGGCACGTTCGGGCTCGAGGTGTCACCGTCGACGCTGAGCCATCACTTCCGATCGCTGCGCAAGGCGGGCATCATCCGCCAGTTCGACAGCGGCCGGCAGCGGATCAACACGCTGCGAGTGGCCGAGTTGGACACCCGGTTCCCTGGCCTGGTGGACACGATCCTGGACAGCGCCCCCGACTGACATCACACCCCGTATCGGTAACGGAACGTGGCCGTCGGCCGACCGTGTCGGAGCAGTGAAACGTTTCGACGGAGGCGGAAACCCCATGGCGCGCAAGCGAACTCTCACCCGGCACGTCGCGATCGCGATGGCG
Source organism: Herbihabitans rhizosphaerae (assembly GCF_004216555.1). Taxonomy (GTDB): domain Bacteria; phylum Actinomycetota; class Actinomycetes; order Mycobacteriales; family Pseudonocardiaceae; genus Herbihabitans; species Herbihabitans rhizosphaerae. Next base: position 351,882 of record NZ_SGWQ01000006.1, read on the forward strand.
ACGCTGCTGGCGACCACCTCGCTCGCGGCCTGTGTGACCAAGTCCGGGCCGCCGCTCGCCGCCGCGGAAACGGTCCCAGAGCCGCCGGAGCCCCCCGAGGAGCGGCCGACCACCAGGCCCGCCCCGACGACAACGACCACCCCCAGCCGGCCGAACAGCAACCAGCGCGGCAACGTGCCGAAGCGAGTCGGCGAGCAGGACAGTCTCAGCGACCGCCAGGGCAACGTCGCCGCCACCTTCACCCTCACGAAGATCGAGAAGGACGCGCGCTGCACCAACCGCTACGCCAGCAAGCCCGAGAACGGGCACTTCGTGGTGCTCACGTTCGAGGTCAACACCAGCCAGCAGTACTCGAAGCAGGTCACACCGAGCGTGCTGAGCAGCTACGAGATGAGCGTCCTCGGGCCGGACGGCGTGACCGAGACGAACGTGCACACCGCCCCCACCTACGGCTGCCGCACCGGCCGGACGGCGCCGTATGACCTCGCGCCGGCGTCGAAGTACGTGTTCGAGGTCGTGCTCGACGTCAAGAACACGACCGGGATCCTGCAGTACCGCCCGATCCTGATGCGCGGCGAGGGCGGCTGGGAGTGGACGCTGTAGATCACTCCACGGTGACCGACTTGGCCAGGTTGCGCGGCTTGTCCACGTCGTAGCCGCGCGCCCGGGCGATCTCCGCGGCCAGCACCTGCAGCGGCACGGTCGACACCAGCGGCTGCAGCAGCGTCGGCACGGCCGGCACCTCGATCAGCTCGTCGGCGAACGGCCGCACGGTCTCGTCGCCCTCCTCGGCGATCACGATCGTGCGCGCGCCCCGCGCCTGGATCTCACTGATGTTGGACACCAGCTTCGCGTGCAGCACCGCGCGCCCCTTCGGCGACGGCATCACCACGACCACCGGCAGACCGTCCTCGATCAACGCGATCGGGCCGTGCTTGAGCTCACCCGCGGCGAAGCCCTCGGCGTGCATGTACGCCAGCTCCTTGAGTTTCAGCGCGCCCTCCAGCGCCACCGGGTAGCCGACGTGCCGGCCGAGGAACAGCACCGCCTTCGAGTCGGCCAGCTCCCGGCCGAGCGCGCGCACGGTGTCCACAGTGGACAGAACCTGCTTCACCGCGGCCGGCATCGCCTCCAACTCGGCGAACTCGCGCGCCACCTCGTCGGCGTACTTGGTGCCGCGCGCCTGCGCGATGGCCAGCCCCACCAGGTAGTTCGCCGCGATCTGGGCGAGGAACGCCTTGGTGGACGCCACCCCGATCTCCGGCCCGGCGTGCGTGTAGAGCACCGCGTCGGACTCGCGCGGGATCTGCGCGCCGTTGGTGTTGCACACCGCGAGCACCCGCGCCTTCTGCGCGCGGGCGTGCCGGATCGCCTCCAGCGTGTCTGCCGTCTCGCCGGACTGGGACACCGCGACCACGAGCGTCGCGCGGTCCAGTACCGGGTCGCGGTAGCGGAATTCGGACGCCAGCTCGACCTCGACGGGCAGCCGCGTCCAGTGCTCGATCGCGTACTTGGCGACTAGCCCGGAGTGGTAGGCCGAGCCGCACGCGACCACGAACACCTTGTCCACGTCGCGCAGGTCCTGGTCGGACACGCGCTGCTCGTCCAGCACGATCCGGCCGTCCACGAAGTGCCCGCGCAGCGTGTTGGCCAGCGCGTCGGGCTGCTCCTCGATCTCCTTGAGCATGAAGTACTCGTGGCCGCCCTTCTCGGCGGCGGACAGGTCCCAGTCCACGGTGAACTCGCGCGCCTCGCTCGGCCCGCCGTGGAAATCGGTGACCTCGTAGCCGTCGCGGGTGATCACCACGGCCTGGTCCTGGCCCAGCTCGACGGCGTCGCGGGTGTGCTCGATGAACGCGGCCACATCGCTCGCCAGGAAGGTCTCACCCGCACCGACGCCGACCACCAGCGGCGAGGACCTGCGCGCCGCCACGATCTTGTCCGGTTCACCCGCATGGGTGACCACGAGCGTGAACGCGCCGTGCAGTCGCCGGCACACGGTCCGGACGCTGGCCGGGAAGTCGCCGGCCGTCTCGCCCGAGTCGTACTCGCGCGCGATCAGGTGCGCGGCGGTCTCGCTGTCCGTGTCGCTGGTCAACTCGACGCCGTCGGCCTCCAACTCGGCCCGCAGCGACGCGAAGTTCTCGATGATTCCGTTGTGCACCACCGCGATCCGGCCGGCGGTGTCCCGGTGCGGATGCGAGTTGCGGTCCACCGGCGGGCCGTGCGTGGCCCAGCGCGTGTGCCCCATGCCGGCCATCCCGCCGAACGCGGCCCGCCCGACCTCGTCGAGGCGCGCCTCCAGGTTCGCCAGCCGTCCGGCCTTGCGCTCCACGGAAAGATTTCCGCGCCCGCCGGCGCCAGAGGCATCAGTACAGCCGGTGAGCACCGCCACGCCGGCGGAGTCGTAACCCCGGTACTCCAGGCGTCTCAGCCCTTCCAGCACGACGTCCAGCGCCGGCCGATGCCCCACGTATCCCACGATTCCGCACACGCGGCACAGGGTAACGAGTGCCCGAGGCAGGCCCGCGATATCGTCCACCTCATGGCCGTGAAGCCCAAGCACCTGCTCGACGAGCTGTCCCGACCCGGGCCACACCAGGTGCTGCGCGGCGATCTCGCGCTCGCCGGGGTCCCCGGCACCGTGTTCACGCCGCATTCCGGCCTGGGGCTGCCGGCCGTCGCGTTCGGTCACGGCTGGCTGCAGCCGCCCGACCGGTACCTCGGCCTGCTGCGCCACCTGGCCTCCTGGGGCATCGTCACCGCGGCGCCGGCCACCCACAAGGGTCCGCTCGGCTCGCACCGTCTGCTCGCCGGCGACCTGCGCACCGCGCTGGACGTGTGCGCCGGGGTGCGGCTCGGCGACGGTGCCATCAGCGTCGACGCCGGCAAGCTGGGCATCGCCGGGCACGGCGGTGGCGGCGGGTGCGCGGTGCTCGCCGCGGCCGAGGACGGCAGGGTGCGCGCGGTCGCCACGCTCGCCGCCGCGCAGACCCGGCCGTACGCGACCGACGCCGCGCGCAGGTGTGCGATGCCGTCGCTGCACCTGGCCGCCGGCGCGGATCTGGTCGCCCCGCCGGCCGGCAACGCCGAGCTGATCGCCGACGCCTGGGGCGGGCCGGCGCAGTTGCGGCTGCTGCCGAAGGCGAATCACCTGTCGTTCGCCGAGGGCCGGCACTGGAGCGACCTGCTGGTGTCCGGAAAGCCCGACCACGGTGTCCGGCGGATCACCAAGGCACTGCTCACCGCGTTCTTCCTGCGTCACCTGACCGGCGAGGAGCGCTACGACGTGCTGCTGGACGCCGACGTCAAGCGCGCGGTGATCATGGGCGAGCCGGAGCTCACCAGTCGCTGACGCCCGCGCGGCGGCGCATCGAGCGCGGCAGCGTCGGGTCGACCTGCTCGGACCGGTCCTCGCGGCGGGGCGGCCTGATCGACGACGTGTCGAACGACTCCACCAGGAAGCTCTGCCCCTCGGCGGACTCCGCAGTGAGTTGTTCCGCGCGCTTTCGCTTGGCCGCCAACAGATCCAGGCGGTGCCGCTCGGCGGCGTCCTCCTCGGAGCCCAGCTTCATCAGCTCGGACTCCGGATCGGTGTAGGCGGGCGCGGCGGCCGGATTCGGCGCGCGGCGGGCCATCTCCCAGGCCAGCCGGAGCCCATCCTCGGTCGCGGCGGCGGAGTTCGTCCTGGCCTGGGTGCGCGCGTGCTCGACATCGCGGGTCGCGCGACGGAGGGTTTCGCTGGACTTGAGCGCCGCGGCCTCCCACCGGCGCCGCGCCGCGGCGAGGACGTCGTCGTTCACCCTCGCCTCCTAGTGCCCCGTGACACGAGCCGCGGTTCGCCTCACTGTCCCGTGTCCGGGTCGAGTATCTCCTCCACGCGCCGGTAGCTGTCGAGGTCCTCGGCGAACGGCGAGTCGCCGGGGTCCGGCGCGCCACGCTTGCGCTCGCGGTCCTGGTCCCCGCCGGCGCCGCTCATCGGCATCATCGGCATGAACGGCATGCCCGCGCCGCCTCCGTGAGTCGTCGCCGCGGTGGTCGTGGTGCTCGTGGCGGCCGGTAGCGGTGGCACCGGCTCCTGCGCGCCGACCAGGATCCCGCCGTCCAGCGGCGTCTGCGACGTGTGCTGGGACGGCTGGCCGGAGTTCGGCGAGGTGCCCGCGCCTCGGGTACCGCCGCCGCCCAGCGAGGCCACCATCGGCGCGACGGGCAGGGGTGTCGTGGCCGGCGAGGCACTCGGGGCGGCGGCCGGGGTGATCGAGGCGGCCGCGTTCGGCTCGGTGCCGGCCGGCCCGCCGTCGACGATCTCCTTGCCCGCTGGCTCACCGGCGGTGATCGCGAGCGTGCCGTCGGCGTCCCTGGTCACCGTGATCGGCCTGCCGTTGTCGGTCAGCGTGGCCGTTCCCGAGGACAGGTCGACCCGGTAGGAGCGGATCGAGCCGTCGTCGTCGCGCACGGTCACCCAGGCCATGCCGTCGGCGTCCGGCTCGGACACGGTGACCGTGCCGTCCCCGGGCGCGTCGATACCCGTGTTCGGTGACGGGGTGCCACCCTCGTGCCCGGGAGTTCCGTCGAACGGGTTCGCGTCGAGCGCGGTGATTCCGTCGACGATTCCCGTCCACCCCTCACCGACCGCGTTCTTGGTCGCCGAGCAGATGCTGTCGAAGCTGGATTTGTGCGCGTCGAACGCGGGCACGAAGGTGCCGGTCAGCCATTGTGACGCGAGGTGGCCGTAAATGGTGAGCTTCTGCCCGGTGTCGATCCGCGAACCGGCGAGATAGGAACGGTGCGGCTCGTACAACGGAACACTTTCCAGCAGCGGAAGGTGCTCTTCTTTCAGGCGTCCCTTCGCGGCAAGCACGACGAGTTCCACATGGTGCGGATTCATCCCGGCGATATGGTCGGTCCAGAGTCCGAGCACCGCCCTCGCGCGCTCGAGCACCTGTGACTCGACCAGCCGGATCCCTTCCGCCACAAGGGAACTCGCCGTGCTCACGCCGTCGGTGACGGCCCGCCCGCCGCTCAACAGAACGCGGGAGTGTTCCTCGGCGATCTCGGCCGCACCGCCGGTCCACGCCGCGCGCGCGGCGCGGACATCGCGGTCGAGGTCGGTGGTCGCCTCGTCCAGGTGCGCGCCGATCCGGCCGAATCCGCGCGCGTCGGAACGAAACTTCTCCAGCGCGATTCCCCGAAACTCGTCGTAGGCCTCGAAAATCCCACCGACGTGCTTTTCGGTCCACAAGACGTAGGACGGACCGAACCATTCGAAGAACCGGAGTCCGACGGCGCCGGGATCGAGCAGGGTGTTGGAATCGGCGATCCCGGAGCCGCCGGAGGCCTCGGTATTCTTGGCGAGCTGTTCGAGCTGCCGTTCCGCCGCGTCACGCTCGGCGGCGGCCACCGACCGGTCGAATCCGGTGCCGACGGCGATCCGTCCCGGGGCCGCGATCACGTCGTTCACGCCTTCCCCACCTCCCGGATGAACTGCGCCTCGTGCTCGTCGGTCGCGATGTAGCCGGTGGCGGTGTCGCCGATCATGTCGCCGAACGCCTGGTTGCTGTCGGAGTAGGCGCGCACACCGGCGGCGAGACGATCGCGCACGGCGGCCAGATAGGCCGTGCCCGCGTCGGCGAAGGCGGCGCCGAAATCCTCGACGGTGAGGCCGGTGGCCCCGAGCTCGTCGGCCCATCCGCTCATGGAACCGGACCGCTGCCGCATCGCGTCCGCGACGATCGCCAGCTCACCGGCGTCCGCGTTGTATCCGTCGGTCAACTCTCAACCCCGATCCGCGCGCTCGCCAGGGCATCACCCCGGTCCCAACTCCGACGCCGGCCGGCGGGCCTCCGTTCCCGAATCCGGACAACGAAATCGGGCGGCCACCCGTGGGTGACCGCCCGACCTCGAACCCGATGCGTTACTCGACCCAGCTCTGCGCCGAGAAATCCTCGTCGTCGTCCACCGGAGCCGCCTGCCGCTGCTGCGGCCTGGCCGCCTGCCGAGGCGCACGAGCCGGCTCAGGAGTGGGCCGACCGGACTCGTCGTCCACCGGGTCGAAGCTCAGGAAGTGCCCGTCGGCCGACAGGGCCGGCTCCGGCACCTGCTCGACCCGCCGTTCCTTGCGCGGCACCGGCGCGACCATGCCCGCCGGCGGGGTGGGCGTGTCGTCCTGCAGCTCCTCGCCTTCGAACGAGTAGTGCACGTCCACCTGCGGGCGCGCGCCCCAGGCGTCCTTCGTCCCGGCCTTCTCCGCGGCCTTCTCCGCGTTGAGGCCCTCGTAGTACTGACGCAGCTCCTCGTTCTCCGCGTCACGCCGGGCCTGCTCCTGCTCGGCCTCGCGCACGTCCGCCTCGAACTCGTTGGTGATGGCGTCCACCTTGGCGTTGAACACCGCCAACGACCGGTCGTACTCCGCCCGAAGCGCCTGGACCTCGGGGCTGTCGTCTCCGTACACGAGCGCTCCCGTTACTTGTTGCTCTGCCCGATGACCCCGCCCTTGACCACCGGCGTGTCGTCGTCGAACAGGTTGCCCTCGGTCGTCCACTGGCTGCGCTGGCGCTCGTTGTCCTCGCCACCGCCGCCACCGCCCATGCCACCCATCATCGGCATGCCGCCCATACCCATACCGCCCATGCCCTGGCCACCGGCTGCGGCGCCCTGGCCACCGCCTGGCGCGGAGGCGAGCCCGGCTTCACCCGGCATACCGGCCTGGGCGGCACCCATGCTGCCCGGCGCCGCGGCACCGACCGACCCGCCCGGCTCCAGGGCGGTCCCGCCCTGCGTCGCGGCGTTGGTCAGCTGCTCGCTCGGACCGGGCGCACCGGCGGACGCGGCCGCCGCGGGCTCGGCACCTCCGCCGCCACCCGGCCCGGCACCGCCGGGACCGTCGACCGTCGCCGGTCCAGGTGCCACCGGCATCGGGTCGTTCGGCGTCTGCAGCGAGGGCAGAACGTGCTGCTGGTCCGCCGGCACGCGCTCGGCGACGCCCTGCGGGCTGTCCTGGCCCTCGACGTTCTCGACCGTGTAAGTGCTCGGCGGGCCCTCGCCGTCGTCGACCGTGATCGACACCGGACTGTCCGGGCCGCCCGCCTGGTCCACGGTGATGGTCATGTCGCCGTCCTGGATCACAGCCTTGCCGTCGGGACCCGGCTGGACCGGCAGCTCACCGGGAACCGGTGCACCCGGCACCGGCGCGCCCGGCCCTTGACTCGGCTGGGGCAGCGGGTTGCCGTTCTCGTCGAGCATCAACGGCGGGCCGTCGATCCCGCCAGGGCCGCCCTGCCCCGGCACGGCGCCGTCCCGGCCCTGCATCGGGATCGGCATGCCCGGCTGACCGGGCACGCCCGGCTGGCCCTGGTTCTGACCGGTCGCCGCACCGAAGTCGACGTCGTAGGTCTTCGGCGGGCCGGTGCCGTTGTCGACGGTCAGCTTCACGTGGCCGGACCCGTCGGGGCTGGACATCGTGATCGTGCTGTCGCCGTGCTTGATGGTGACCGTCTCCGGCTTGCCCTGCGGCGCGTCCGGCTTGCCGTCACCATCGGCGTCGCCCGGCATGTCCGGCTTGCCGTCACCGTTGGCGTCGCCAGGGGTGTCGGGCTTGCCGTCGCCGTTGGTGTCACCCGGAACCTGCGCCTTGGGCACGTCCTGCGGGGTGTACTCCTTCTGCTGACCGGTGTCCTGGGAGCCGTTGCCGCCCGAGTCGGTCTTTCCTGGGTCCGTCTTCCCCGGGTCGGTCTTGCCGGGGTCGGTCTTGCCTGGATCGTTCTTTCCGGGGTCGTTCTTGCCCGGATCGTTCTTGGGCGCCTCCAGTTGGAGGGTCTTGTACGGGTCGCCGGGCACATGGCCGGCGCCGCACATGTCCCGCAACGTCCGCCACTCGGCCGCGACCGCCTCGACCGTCGTGTCGACCAACTGGCGAAACGACTTCATCATCGAGTAGTAGTCGTTGCAGAACTCGTTGAGCTCGCGAACCTTGATATCGGCCGGCGTGTCGTCGCAGCCCTTGTCCAGGTAGACACCGGACTGGTCGTCGACGTAGGGCTTGGCGAACTCCTCCCAGTTGACCGGGATCCAGTCGGAGTCGCCGCTCTCCTTCTCGCCCCAGGTCTCGCGGTCGGTCTTGTCGATGCCCCAGCCACCGCCGCCTTCGCAGATGTTGTGCATCGCGTCCATCCACTCGCGCAGCAGATTGCGCCGGTGGTGGCCGTTGCCGTCCTCGCCGAGCTCCTTGTACTTGTCGACCATGCGCTTGCCGTCGCCGGTCTCGAAGAAGTTACAGAGCTTCTCGATGGCGGTCTTGCTGTTCCGCGCGGCGCCGTTGAGCGCCTCGACGAGGTGCTTGCCCTGCCTGCTGTGCTCCTTGGCCGCCTCGGTCAGCGGCTGGAACTTCTTCCGCGCCGCCTCACTGGCCTGACCGTTCCACGCGTCGTCCAGGTTCTTGTCCAACTGGCCGACGACGGTGGGCACGTTCGACAGGGTGGTGAAGTTGACCGCGATGAGGCGCTCGGAGACGACGTCGATCGCGCGGTAGTTGATGATCTTGAGCTTCCACCACTTCCCGCCCTCGCCGTCGGAGTCGTCCGGGGACTCGCCCCACGACGGCACGCCCGCCCACTTGCCCTTGTCCGACGGGCTGGCGGCGACGTGCTTGCGCCAGGTGCCGTAGATGAAGCCCCAGCGGTCCTTGTCGCACATCTTCTTGTAGCGGTCGAGCTTGTCGAGGATCTTCCCGGAGTCCGGGTGGTCGACCGGGCTCGGCTCCTTGAGCCGGTCGGTGATCTCGTGGCTGAATCCCTCGGCCATGCGTCAGCGCCCTCCCGCCTTCTTGAGCCCCCATGAGTTGTTGACGTCGGTCGCCTTGGTGGAGTCCGCGGACTGCCTCACCTTGGTCGAGGCGTCACGCAGGAACTTCTCGGCGTGCCCGGTCGACACGGACAGGCGCTCGATCGCGCCGTTCAACGCGTCGATCGCCGCGACGGTGTCCGGGTGGCCGCCAAGCATGCCCTTGGTCAGCGGATCCTTCTTCATGTGGTTCTTCACGGTCTCCATGGACCGCGCGAACGCCTCGAGATCCGTCGCCACCACGCGCAGCTTGTCGTGGTCCATCTGAAGGTCTTGATCGAAAGCCACCCGTACCCCCGGCCTTTGCTCTGAGTTCGGTTACGCGGCCTCTGACGCGGGACAAACCCGCGCGGTGCCGTCCCGTCGCAAGAAAAACATACTCCTCGACGGTGAGCTGCGTGACAGGAACGAAGGTTTCGCAGTTGCGAATCAGCTGGCCGAGGAAACCACGTCTGCCAGGCGTTTCGCGGCGGCGTCGGCGATGTCCTGGGTCGGCGCCTCGACCATGACCCGGATCAGGTGCTCGGTGCCGGACGCACGAAGGAGCACGCGGCCGGTCTCGCCGAGTTCCGACTCCACCGCGGCGACGGCCTCCTTGACGGCCGTGTCGGTGGCCACGGCCGCCTTGTCGGTGACCTTCACGTTGAGCAGCACCTGCGGCAGGCGGTGCATGACGCCCGCGAGATCGGCGAGCGAGCTGCCGGACGAGGCGATCCTGGCCATCAGGCGCATCGCGGTGAGCAGACCGTCGCCGGTGGTGGCGTGCGCGGGCAGGACGACGTGCCCGGACTGCTCGCCGCCCAGCGACAGGCCCGAGGCGCGCAGCTCCTCGAGCACGTACCGGTCGCCGACGGCGGTGGTGCGCAGGGTGACGTCCTGCTCACGCATGGCCAGGTGCAGGCCGAGGTTGCTCATCACGGTCGCGACCAGCGTGTTCTCGGCCAGTTCGCCGTCGTCCCGCATGGCCAGCGCCAGGACCGCCATGATCTGGTCGCCGTCCACGGCGTTGCCCTCGGCGTCGACGGCGAGGCAGCGGTCGGCGTCGCCGTCGTGCGCGATGCCGAGGTCGGCCTGCTCGGCGAGCACGGCCGCGCGGACGACGTCGAGGTGGGTCGAGCCGCAGCCGTCGTTGATGTTCTCGCCGTCGGGCAGCGCGTTGATCGCGATCACCTCGGCGCCGGCCTCGCGATAGGCGCGCGGGGCGGCGGCCCAGGCGGCGCCGTTGGCGCAGTCGACCACGACGCGCACGCCGTCCAGCCGCTGGGGCGTCGCCTTGAGCAGGTGGGTGACATACCGCTCGATCGCGTCGGGGATGTCGTAGATACGGCCGATCTTCACGCCGGTCGGACGTTCGCCCGCGGCGTCGAGGCCGACGGTGATCTCGTCCTCGATCTCGTCGGCGAGCTTGTGCCCGCCCGCGGCGAACAGCTTGATCCCGTTGTCCGGCATCGGGTTGTGCGATGCGGAGATCATCACGCCGAGGTCGGCGCCCATCTCGGCGACCAGGTGCGCGATGGCCGGCGTCGGCAGCACGCCGACCTGCATGACGTCCGCGCCGGCCGAGGTGAGGCCGGCCGCGACGGCCGCCTGCAGCATCTCCCCACTCGCGCGGGGATCGCGGCCGACCACGGCGACCGGCCGGTGCGAGTGGTCGTGTTCGGCGAGCACCCGCGCCGCCGACGCCGAGACGGACAGCGCCAGCTCGGGCGTCAGGTCGGCGTTGGCCAGACCTCGTACTCCGTCGGTGCCGAACAAACGAGCCATACTCGGACGAACCTCTCACACGGTGGACGGCCTCGCGACGGCGAAGGCCTCGTGCAGCTTAGTCACCGCGCGATCGGGCCCCGCTACCGCTTGCGTTTCATCCAGCTTCGCTCGGACAGATCCTCGTCCTCGACGTCATCGGCCCTGGCCACGGCACGCCGCGCCGGCCGAGGCTCGGGTTTGGCCACAGGCATCGCGGCAGGCGGTGCGACCGTCGGCACCGGTTCGGTCTTGGGCTCGACGCGCCGCGCCGGCTGCTCGACCTCCTCGTCCTCACCTCGGAACGCCAGCGTCCTCGGGCGCCGCGCCTCCTTCGGCCACGGGTTCTCCGTCTTGTCGTCCGCGGTCGATTCGGTTTCCTTGGCCTTGGCCTCCGCTTCCGCCCGGGCCTCGGCGACCTTCTTGTCCATCGCCTCGGCCTCGGCCTGCCGGCGGGCCTGCGACTCCTGGAACTCCTTGTCGATCTCGGCGGCGCGCGCGGCACTCTCGTTCAGGCCGCGAATGCCCGCCGTGGTGATCTCGTCGAGCTTTCGCCGGGTGGCGACCTCGTCGATCTCGTCGAAGTACGTCACGGCTCGTCCCCTCAGTCCTCGCCGATCGGGCTGTCGACGTAGGTGTCCGCGTCGTCCTCGGCGAACAGGTCACCGACGGTGCTCCACTGGCCGCCACCGGATCGGTCCTGGTCGCCGCCGCCTCCGCCGCCCGGGCCCGCGCCGCCCATCATCGGCATGCCACCCATGCCGGCGGGTGCGGCGCCGTGCGGCGGGTTGTTCGGGTCGGGTGCGCTCGCCAAGCCCGCCTCACCGGGCAGGCCGGCGCTGGGAACACTGGCCTGACCTGTGCCGCCCTCGGTCACGTTGCCCTGTGCGGACGTGGTCTGTTGCTGCGCGCCGGCCGGGTCGGGTGGCTGTGCGCCGGTTGCGACGCCCGGTTGGGGCGCACCCGGCTGGCGGTCCACCGTCGCGCCGGCGGCGTCGGCGTAGTCGAGGTTGTACGTGGTCGGCGGGCCGGAGCCGTCGTTGACCGTGATCTTGACCTGATCCGGCGTGCCCGGTGGCCGCTCGGCCGTCAGGGTCAGCGGGCCGTCCTTGACCACGACCTTGCCGTCCTCGCCGGCGGGGATCGCCCCGGCCAAGGGGGAGCCGGGCTGCGGTGGCACGCCCTGGCCGGCGCCCGGACGCTGGTTCGACTCCCGCGCCTGGTCGGGTGAACCGCCGGGTGGCATGCCGATCGCCCCGGACACCGGAGTACCCGGCGTGCCGGTCGCCGGACTGCCCGCGCCGGCCCCGAAGTCGAGGTCGTAGGTCTTGGGCGGGCCGGTCCCCTCGGCGATGCTGATCTTGACGATGCCCTGCCCGGTCGGGCTGTCCACCTTGATCGTGCGATCGCCGTCCTGAATGGTCACCGTCTCCGGCGGCGCTGCCACCGGCGGTCGATCAACGATCGGCCTTGGCGGAGTCTCGATCGGCGGCACCTGCACCGGGCCCGGCGTCGGTACGGGCGATACCTGCTGCATCGGCGGTATCGGCTTGGGAATGCTCGCCGAGCCGACACTGCCAGAGCCGACGCCCGGAATGCCCTGCACCTTCGTGCCACCGACTCCCGTGCCGCCCTGTGGCACACCCCCGCCTCCAGGGGGTCCAGCCTGGGTACTGAGCGATTGGAACACGTTCCGTTGCGCCAGCGCGGCCAGGTTGTCCAGAGCCGCTCTGTACAGGGCACGTACGTCTTTCACGAGGTTGTCAGTGGTCACATACCACTGATTGATCTTTCTCTCGATCGCGCTCTTCTCTTCTTCGGCCGTTCGAACGAGATAAGTGTACTGCGAGGTGGCTTCCCCCTCGTTCTTGACACAATCCCACCCGGCGACCTTGTCACGAAGAGCTTGATTGACAAACTTCCCATTGAGCATATCCCGCAACGAATTCTGACCGTAGTAGCAGGAAAAGTCGCCGCTCGCGTGGTTTCGAGCCTTGCCGTGAGAAACGCAGCGAGCCGAGAAGTAGTCAGCGTCATTGGCGCCAGACATCTTCCACCACTCATGTGGTGGCGAAAAGCCGTGGAAATTGAGTATCTGCAAGCTGACGGTCCGATAATCGCCGTACAGCTTCTTGATCGCCTCGACCGTCTGCCGCAGCCCTTGCGCCGTGATCTTCACTGCGCGCACGTACTCGTTGAGGACTTGCTCGAGGCGTCCAACGTTGCCAGTGAAGGCGTCGTATGACTTGCCCTTCCACTTGTCCGCGAGTTGATCTTTGCCCTTCTTGGTGACGAGCGAGATGTTTTCGATCGCAGCAGCCAGCCCGTCGAGCCGGTCGGCCTCATGGCTGAGCTTTCCCCAGAAGAGGCGTTCGATCTCCTGCCGCTTCACGATGGGCGTCGGTGACAGCTTGAATTCAAACTTCTCACCGAAGGCGGTGATCGCCTTGATCGCTGGATCCAACGGCGGACCGATCAGATCCCAACACTCGTCCCTCGGAACCGCTTTCGCGAGCCTGTTGTTGATGACAGCCGTCGCCACAGGCAGCTCGAACTGCATTAGCGCCCCCCAGGAAGCTGCATGTTGATCGCCTTGACGTTCTGATTCGCCGCACTGTCAGCGTGAACGATGACATCTGTTCCCTGCAGCAGGTTGGCGTGCAGATTACCGAAATTCGCGGCCAGCCGTCCCAAGTCTTGGGACAGCATTTTCATGCCTGCCTCAAATTCCTGCCCCTCGGCGTGCCACGAGTTCCCGAAATCCGGCGCCTTGGCAGCCGTATCAGCCACGGTGCCCTCGATCTGCTCGACCTGGACCTTCGCCTGGTTGAAGACTTCCGCGAACCCCCGAACAGCTTGCGGGTCGACTTCGAATCCCATTCCCCGTGGCTCCCCTTCGCTCACGCGCCACCGACAGGGCGACGTTATCGGGCGGCCGGGCGCGTCGTACCCGATTCGCGGCAAGTCACCCGTTCGGACGATACCGGCCGGGCAAACGCGAACCGCCGGGAGCTGGTAGCTCCCGGCGGTTCGGTTGGTGCTTGGGTCAGCGCTTGCTGTACTGCGGCGCCTTGCGGGCCTTCTTGAGGCCGTACTTCTTCCGCTCCTTGACGCGCGGGTCACGCGTGAGGAAGCCGGCCTTCTTGAGGGCGGGCCGGTCCTCGGAGTCCAGCTCGATCAGCGCGCGGGCGATCGCCAGGCGCAGCGCGCCGGCCTGGCCGGTGATGCCGCCGCCGTTGAGGTTCGCGCGGATGTCGAACGACTCCGGCTTCTCCAGCACGACCAGCGGTTCGCGGATGAGCTGCTGGTGCACCTTATTCGGGAAGTAGTCCTCGAGCGACTTCCCGTTCAGGCTGAACTTGCCGGAGCCGGGCGTGATGCGCACCCGGACGACGGCCTCCTTGCGGCGGCCGACGGTCTGCGCGGTCTCGGCGGTCCGGCGCACCGGCTTGGGCTCGGCGGCGTCGTCGGCTGCGTCGGCGTCAGCCGTCTCGACGGCGTCAGTGGCCTCGACAGCCTCTACGGCTTCGACGACCTCGGCGGCGTCGGCCACCTCGGTGGTGTCGGCGACGGTCTCGGTGGTCTCTGCTTCAGTCACTTGCTCACCTTGGCGATCTCGAACGGCTGGGGCTTCTGCGCCGCGTGCGGGTGCTCGGGGCCGGCGTACACCTTGAGCTTCTTCCACTGGGCTCGGCCGAGCTTGTTCTTCGGCAGCATCCCCTTCACGACCTTCTCCAGGAGCCGGTCGGGGCGGGTGTCCAGCAGCTCGCCGAACGAGCGCTTGCGCAGCCCGCCGGGGTAGCCGCTGTGCCGGTAGGCGAACTTGTCGGTCCGCTTGTTACCGGTCAACGCCACCTTCTCGGCGTTGACGATGATCACGAAGTCGCCGGTGTCCACATGCGGAGCGAAGGTCGGCTTGTGCTTGCCGCGCAGCAGGGTGGCGACGTGCGTGGCGAGACGGCCGAGCACCACGTCCTCGGCATCGATCACATGCCAGGCGCGCTCGACCTCGCCGGGCTTCGGGCTGTACGTGGGCACGGTCTACCTCATCGTCCACTGGTTGCTTGGGTGGCAAGTCGCTGTTGCGGCACTGCGCGGGCCTACGGCGCTCCAAGCGTGACAACCTGAGCGTCACGCCCCGCGCCGCACAACAGACTAAGAGGTTACCTGGTCGCTCCGAAGAGGGTCAAAACGCCCCCTCCCAACCGGCGCCACGGACCTCCCAGGACACACGTAGGCCCCGGGAAGACCCGGGGCCCACGAAGTGTGTGACTAGCTCACAGGAAGCGGCCGGCGTTCTGCCGCTCGCCGTCCTGGTAGTCCTCGCCCGCGATGCGCAGCGCCATCGCGATGTCCGCCAGGACCTGCTTGAGGTCGTGCGCGGCGGTGTCCCACTGGTTCTGCTTCTGGTCGTAGGCGCGCTGCGCCTCACCGTCCCAGCTGTTGCGCAGGGCCTGCAGCTGCCTGCGCAGGTCACCCAGCGAGGTCTCGATCCGCTTGGACGAGCCGTCGATGTCGGCGGCACCCTGGGCGAGACCGGCGAAACTAACCTTGATCGGGCCGTCAGCCATTTGTATTCCCCTTCTTTAAGTCAAGAATGTTTGTGTGGAGCGGTGGCTAATCAGCCGTTGAGGCGGCCGGCGAGGTTGCCGAAGGTCGAGTTCTTCGACTCTTCCTGCTCCTGGTACGTGCTGCCCGCGCCGGCCATCTGGTCGGCGATGCCCTGCAGGGCGTCGTTCAGCGACTTGGCGTCACGCTCGAAGCGGGTCATCAGCTCGGTGAACGCCTTCTGCGCCGTGCCGGCCCAGATGCTCTGCAGCGCGGTCACGTGGTTCCAGACCTGCTTGAGCTCGCCCTCGAGCTGCTCCTTGGTCGCCACCGTGTCCTTGTGCGCCTGCGCCAGGATCGCGAGATCGCCTGTGTAGCCTTCAGCCATTGGGTGCTACCCCCTTCATCGGGTTGGTCGTACGCTTTCTTGGTTCGTACGCCTCTTGCGACGTTGACCCTGCCACGTTCGGTTCCACCCCGTCAGCAGTTGATCCAACGTCGTTGCTCTCGTTAACGCTCAACCGGAGAACCGGCGACTCGGCCACCCCTGACCCGACCCCGATTCGCATTAGCTACTTGGGGTTCCACCTGCGGATTCATTGATCCCGAACCGCCGGCGACAGCCGGTTCCGTCAACCGTTGTCCATGATTCGCTCTTGTGAAAAGTCGTCGTCCTCGTCGTCCGGCGGCGGCGCGGCACGGCGCCGGCGACGCACCGGTGTGGGCGGCGCGAGCGACGCGGCGGCCCGCTCCTCGGCCTCCTCGGCGAGCAACTCCTCCGGCTCGATCCCCTCGATCACGTACTCCGGCGGCGGCTCGGGGCGCGGCTCGTCCGGCTCGTCCTTCTCGGGCGCGGACAGCAGCTCGGCACCGTCCGGCAGGTCCACCACCGGCAGCCCGCGCTCGGTGCGGAACCGCGTCGCGTCCCGGCGCAACTCGTCGGAGGTGAGGTCCTCCGGCTCCGGTCGCACCTCGCGGTCGCGCACCTGCTCGGTCAGCTCGGCGGTCTCGTGAGAGAACCTGGCCGACTCCTCACGCGCCTCCGCGGCCGCCCGCCGAGCGCGCTCGACGGCGGCATCCACGTTCTCCGCGTGCCGCGCGAACACCTCGTCGAGGCCCTGGAAAGGGGAGCTCATCGACATTCCCTCTTCGCATCGAAAACAGTTTTACGACGCGCTGATCGCCATTGTTCGAACCACGTTCTCACAAGCGTTGCGCACCCTCGCCCTGCCGGATTCCGTGTGCTGGCACCCGACACTCACCTGCGCGCTGCCCTTGAACATGACGTACCAGTCCACTGTCGCGCCGGTGACCTGCTGGCGGTAGTAGATCACGTCCTTGTTGGCGAACCGCGCATTCATGTCGAGTCCGGAGAACGCGGACCCGGCCGCCTCGTACTCCGAACGCAGCTTGTTCACCGCGCGCGGACGGTCCAGGTCGCTGTCGTAGGCCAGCGCCCGCTCCTCGACCAGGATCTGGTCAAGGCCGGTCTCCGCGCTGGACGGGCGCACCTGCACCAGCCGCTTGGCCGCGTCACCGCCGGTCTGCTTCCAGTCGTCGGGCATCGTGAACTTGTAGTCGTACTGGGCGATCTCGCGGCCGTTGCGCTCCGGCTCCACCGAGGTCTCGCCGATTGGCGTACTCGGCTGCTGAGCGGGCGGCTGGGCGGCCTGCTGGCCGTCACGCAGCACGAGCACCAGCACCACGACGAGCGCCGCGATCAGCACCACCACGCCGATCACCGCGAACAGCCGGGTCCGGTTGGTCCCCGAGTTGTTCCCCGAAACCGGTTCGGCGACCCTGGCGGCCGTCGGGACCGGATAACGCTCGGGATGATGCTGGGGCACGCCGTGCTGGGCCATCCGGTGCGGCGGCACGCGCGGCGGGCCCTGGCGGGTCGTGAGCCTGGTCGTGACCTCCTCCGGCCTCGGCGCCTCGTGCGCGAGCCGGCGCGGCGTCGGCCGGGTCAGATCGGTCGCCGTGACGCCCTCGTTCACGCCGTACACGCCGGTGTGGCTCGGGTCCGCGCTGACCGCGCGCAGCGCACCGCGTGCCACCACGGTCTCCGGCTGGTCCAACGTCGTCGGCACGACCCCGGTGCGCTCGTGCACCAGCCGCCCCACCATCGGGATCCGGCTGGAACCGCCGACCAGGAAGATCCCCGACAAACTGTGCGGCGTGAGGCCGGCCTCGCGAATCGTGGTGACGGTCAGCTCGGCCGCCCTGCCGAGGCGCCCGGAGATCAGCCGCTCCAGGTCGTCGCGCGTGACGTGCGCGTCCGGGAACGGCGGCGGCAGCGGCACGTCGGTGTAGGTGTGCCGGGACAGCGTCTCCTTGGCGCCGCGCACGTCCTGGCGCAGTACCCGGCGCCGCCGGCGGTCGGCCAGCTGGCGGCCCTCGACCAGCTCGCGCCACGCCTCCGGGTCCACCTTGGACACCATCGCGCCGACGTGCTCCAGCAGCAGCTGGTCGACATCCGCGCCACCGAAGGACGGATCGCCCCTGGTGGCGAGCACCTCGAAGCCGGAATCGGGCATCGATGAGTCGGCCACGGGCCCCGGGCGCTTGCGCACCACGCTCACGTCGACCGTCCCGCCACCGAGATCGAGCACGGCCAGCGCGGCACCGTCGCCGGTACCCGCGGCGGCGAAGTTGGCCGCGTGGAACACCGCGGCCGCCACCGGCTCGGGCACCAGCACGATCCGGTCGGCCAGCCCGTTCGCGGCCTGGCGCAGCACGCGGGACCGGATGCCGCCCCAGTCCGCCGGGTGGGTGAGCACGAGCTGGTCGACGCTCGCACCACCGGCGACCCGGCGCGCCTCGGACACCGACCGCTGCAGCACCGTGCGCACCACCTCGCGCACGGTCAGCACCGCGTTGCCGAGCAGCAGCTCACCCTCGTCGATGCGGCGCTTCGGGTGCGGCTCGTACCGCGAAGGGTCCACGGCGGCCTGGCGATCCGCCTCCTGCCCGACGAACACCGTGCCGTCCGGCGAGGAGTACACGGCCGAGGACAGCAGCGGCTGGCCGTCGATCGCCACCACCTGGGCGTCGCGTTCGCTGACCGACAGGGCGACACACGTGCTGGATGTGCCGAAGTCGACGGCCACCCGCACAGTCATCGCACCCACCAGTCAGTCCCGACGTGTCCCCCAGGAAGACATCACTCCGGGGGGATCCAGGCTATCTGCACCCGCTGCTGTCCGACCTTGCGGCCGACCAGCGTGCCCCGGCCGGGCGGCTGCGGCGACGGGCGCAGGTTGCCGATGAGGTAGCCCTCGTCCTTCGAGCCGCTCATCTGCATGCCCTGTGCCGCGATCTCCTTCAGCTTGCCCATCACCGGGTCGTACAGCGCGCGCGACGCGCCACCGGTGCGCCGGACGGTGATCAGGTGCATGCCGACGTCCTTGGCCTGCGGCAGGAACTCGGCGATCGGCACCAGCGGGTTGTTGCCCTGCGGACACACCAGGTCGTAGTCGTCGACGATGACGAACAGCTCCGGGCCCTTCCACCAGGACCGGTTGCGCAGCTGCTCCTGGGTGACGTCCGGGCCGGGCAGCCGCTGCTTCATCGAGCCGCTGATCTCGGCGATCATGTCGCCGAGCTGGTTGGCCGACACCGCGTACCCGAGCAGGTGATCCGTGGTGATGAAGCCCAGCATCGTGCGGCGGTAGTCCACCAGCAGGATCAGCGCCTGGTCCGGCGTATACCGGTCCATGATGCCGCGCACGATCGTGCGCAGCAGGTTCGTCTTGCCGCCCTCTCCGTCGGCGAACGCGAAGAAGTGCGGCTCCGCGTCGAAGTCCAGGTACATCGGCGCGAGTGCGTCCTCGTTGACGCCGATCGGCACCAGCCTCGTGTCCCGGTACCGGTCCTGGGCCAGCAGGTCCTCGTACGGCATGAGGTCGGGCAGCAGCCGCACCTTCGGCGCGTGCCGGCCGCGCCAGGCACCGTTGATCTTGGCGCTGGCGTCCTGGATGCCGGCCGCGACGTCCTCGTCGTTGCTGGATCCGTCGACGCGCGGCAGGCCGACAAGGAAGTGCAGCTTGTCGCGGGACAGGCCGCGACCGGGCCGGCCGGCCGGCACGTTGACCGCGACCCGGCGGTCGATCTCGGACTCGGTCGGGTCACCGAGGCGCAGCTCGAACCGGGTACCCAGCAGGTCCTTGACCGCCGGGCGGATCTCCGCCCACCGGTTGGCCGTGATGATCACGTGCACGCCGTAGGACAGACCCTGCGAGACCAGCCCGGTCACGGTCTGCTCCAGCTCGTCGAACTCGGTACGGAAGTTCGCCCAGCCGTCGATGATCAGGAACGCGTCACCGAACAGGTCGTCCTTCAGCTCGCCGCGGCGCTTGCGGTTGCGGAACTCGGTCATCGAGTCGATGCCGTTGTCGCGGAACCGCGCCTCGCGCTCGGAGATCAGCTGGGTCAGCTCGGCGACCATGCGGCGCGCCTTGTCCGGGTCGAGACGACCGGCGACACCACCGACGTGCGGCAGGTTGGTCAGCGTGGCGAGCGTGCCACCACCGAGGTCCAGACCGAAGAACTGCACCTCTTCCGGGGTGTGCGTGAGCGCCATCGACATGACGATCGTGCGCAGCAGCATCGACTTTCCGGACTGCGGACCGCCGACGATCGCGCCGTGACCCTCGGCGCCGGAGAAGTCCGCCGTGAGCAGGTCACGACGCTGGAAGTACGGCACGTCGATCACGCCGAGCGGCACCCGCAGGCGCCCGTTCTCCGGGTAGCCCACCGGCGACAGCCCGCGGTCCTCGGTCGGCTGCAGCGGCGGGAGCAGCGTGTCCAGGGAGTTCGGCGTGTCCAGCGGCGGCAGCCACACCTCGTGCGCCGGCGGCCCCTGGTTGAGCAGCCGCTGCACGATCACGTCCAGCTCGCTCGGCTCGGTGCCGCCCTCGGGCTTGCGCTCCTCCTTGGGCTGGTCCTTCGGCCGCTCGGGCTCCTTGGGGATCTCGATGTAGTCCGGCACGAACAGCTTCGCCCGACGATCACTGCTGATCGACGCGGCCGGCCCGGCGGTCTGGATACCGGCCGGCCGGTACGGGCCGGAGACGTAGGACGCCTTGAACCGCACCATCGTCGAGGTGTCGTACTTCAAGTAGCCCGAGCCGGGAATCGACGGCAGCTCGAACGCGTCCGGCACACCGATCGCCGCGCGCGACTCCGCGGCGGAGAACGTCTTCAGACCGATCCGGTAGGACAGGTGCGAGTCCAGGCCGCGCAGCTTGCCCTCCTCGAGGCGCTGCGAGGCCAGCAGCATGTGCATCTGCAGCGACCGGCCCAGCCGGCCGATCGCCACGAACAGGTCGATGAAGTCCGGCTTGGCGCTCAGCAGCTCGGAGAACTCGTCCACCACGATGAACAGCGCGGGCAGCGGGTCGAGATCGGCGCCGTTCTCGCGGGCCTTCTCGTACTCCCACACGTTCTTGAAGTTGCCGCCGGCCTTGAGCGCCTCCTGGCGGCGGTTCATCTCGCCGGCCAGCGCGTCCTTCATACGGTCGACCAGCGTGACCTCGTCGGCCAGGTTGGTGATGGTCGCGGACACGTGCGGCGCGCTGTCCAGACCAAGGAAGGTCGCACCACCCTTGAAGTCCACCAGGACGAAGTTGAGCGTGGTGGACGAGTGCGTGGCGAGCATGCCGAGCACGAGCGTGCGCAGGAACTCCGACTTACCGGAACCGGTCGCGCCGATGCACAGGCCGTGCGGGCCCATGCCCTCGACCGCGGCCTCCTTGATGTCCAGCTCCACGGCCTGGCCGAACTCGCCGACGCCGAACGGCACGCGGTACCGGTCGCGGATCGGCCTCGGCCGCCACGCCTGCTGCACGTCGAAGGTCATCGGGTCGCCCGGGATGCCGAGCAGTTCGAGCAGCGTCGGGTTGGACAGCAACGGCTCCTCGTCGCCGGTGTCCGTGGCGCCCGCGCCGATCCGGTACGGCGACAGCTTGCGGGCCAGCGCCTCCGCCTCGGCCTTGTCGAGGCTGTCCGGCGCGCCGAACCACTCCACGCCGCTGGCGCTGCGCGCGCCGAGCCGGTCGCCGTCCACCACCAGCCGCAGGCCGCGGCGGGCGGTGAGGTTGCCCAGCGAGTCGGACAGGTCCATCAGCGTGGCGCCGACCAGGCCCTCCTCGAGGATGATCTGCTCCTCGCGGGTGACCTCGCCGTCGTCGATCACGATCAGCACGTGCGGCTGGTCGGACTGCGGCGGCGCGTTGCGGGTGAACCGCTGCCGGTCGCGCAGCTCCTCGTCCAGCCAGTTCTCCACCTGCTGCAGCGAGCCGGCCATCATGCGCAGCTGGCCGATGCCGTCGGCCATGGTCGGGTGCTGCACGTGCGGCAGCCACTTCGCCCACTCCCACTCCGACTTGGCGCGGCCGGAGGTGACGATGGCGATCAGCAGGTCGTCCGGGGTGTGGAAGGTCGCGAGCTGGCTGATCATCGCGCGGGCCAGCGCGCGGGTGCGTTCCCGGTCGCCCTGCAGGCCGATGGCGGCGAACCCGCGGATGGCGATCTGGATCGGCAGCTCGGGCACGATCGAGTGCGCGCGCACGAACCGGCGCAGCGCGAGCGTGGCGATCGGCTCCAACTCGTCGACCGGGCCGGTCTGCGGCGGGACCAGGCGCGTGGCCAGGCGCTGGGAACCGCGGCAGATGCGCACGTGGCAGAAGTCCGGGTCGGACTGGCGGCGCTCCCACATCCGGCGGCTGGTGGCGATCGACCACAGCCCCTGCGGGTCGGGGTGGCTCCATTCCAGGGCGGCGCGCTGGTCCAGCGAGGCCTCGCGGGCGCGCTCGCGCATCTGGCCGAGGTACCGCAGGTAGTCCTTGCGGTCCTCGTTCATCTCGGCCTTCTTCTGGCCTTTGTTCTGCCCCCCGCCCATGCCCATCATGCCGACCATGGAGAACATCATCATCATCGGGAACATGAGGCTCATCGGGTTGCGGCCGCCCGGCTGACTGAACATCAGCGCGACCATGCCGAGCATGGCCACCACCATGATGACCGGCATGAGCTTCATCAGGATGCTGCCCGGGATGACCCGGGGTACCTCGGGCGGCGGCTCCAGATGGACCTCGCCGCCCGGCGGTCGTGGCGCGGCCAGTCTTGGCGAACGCTTGAACTGCAGCGTGCTCACCGGAGTGCCCCTCTTCGCGTCTCGGTTACCGCCCCCCGCGGACGGCAGTCACGAACCTATCCGGCACGTGTTCCACCATTTCGACGTCCCCGTCGATCCGGTGCGGCCATACTAGGACCGCTCATCGTCTCGCGGGGCCGGTTCCGGATACCAGCCGGCTACGGCTGAGAGCCGACCCAATACGGTGGGCCCGAAAGCGGACCTGTGCGGAGACCAAAGGGGGAACGCGGTGGCAACCGGCACGACCGTGTTCAGCCGGGTGACGGTGGTAGCGCCGAAAACCCGTATCGACGTGGCACTTCCAGCCGATGTCGCGGTGGCCGACCTGCAGCCGATGCTGCTGCAGATGGCCAAGGAGGAGAGCCCGGACGGGGGCGCGCGGCACGGCGGCTGGATGCTCGCCAGGCTCGGCGACTCCAATCCGCTCGAGCCGGGGCGCACACTCGCGTCGCTCGGCATCCTCGACGGCGAGCTGCTGCAGCTGCGCAAGCGCAACGAGAACCCGCCGCCCGCGCTGTACGACGACGTGGTGGACGCGATCGCGGACGCCTCCCCGGACAGCTACCGCGCGTGGACCAAGCAGACGGCGAACCGGATCGGCTTCGTCGCCGGCGGCCTCGCGCTGATCGCCGCGGCGATCACGGTGTTCCTGTGCGGCCCGTTCGGCGGCGGCGGCAACATGGCGCCGGCCATCGCGGGCGGCGCGACCTCCGTGATCGCGGTCGCCTTCGGCGCGGTGATCGCCCGTGGCTACCAGGCCCGGTCGGCCGGCGTGCTGGTCGCGGCGGCCGGTGGTCTGCCGATGGCGTTCGTCAGCGGTCTGCACATCGTGCCGGGCTTCCCGGGGCGGCCTGGGCTGTTGCTCGGCAGCTCGCTGGTGCTGATCGTGGCGGCCGCGTCGATCATGCTGGTCGGCGCTGGCGTCACCACGTTCATCGCCGCGGCGACGGCGGCCGGCATCGGCGTGATCGCCTTCGCCGTGGCTACGCTGGTCGCGCACCCGGCGGCCGGGATCGCCGCGGGTGTGGCCGCGGTGGCGCTCGGCGCGATGTCGCTACTCCCCAGGTTGACCATCCAGTTGGCCAAACTGCCGCTGCCACATGTGCCGGGCAGCGCGGAAGATCTTCGTGAGGACACCGGGTTCCCCGACTACCAGTCGATCGAACGGCGTGCCGGCCTCGCGCACGAGTACATGACCGGCATGCTGATCGGCTGCGGTGCGGCCGCGGCGATCAGCGCGGTGATCGCGGCGACGGGTGAGGCGCCGTGGGGCATCATCCTCGCGATCACGACCACGCTGGCGCTGCTGCTGCGGGCGCGCACGTACGCGAACGGCAGCCAGGCGATCGCCCTGCTGTCCACGGGCATGCTGGCCGCGGCCGGGATCCTGATCGGCTGGATGATCACGTCCGACCCGTTCGACCGGATGCTGTGGGTGTTCGGCGCGCTGATCCTGCTCGCCGGCTCCGCGCTGGTGCTCGGCGTGATCTTCCCCGAACAGCGCTTCTCGCCACCGCTGCGGCGCGCCGTGGAGATCATCGAGGCGATCTGCATCGCGTCGGTGCTGCCGCTGGCGCTCGCCGTGATGGACCTGTACAGCGCGCTGCGGCACGCCAACATCCTTCCGAGCTGAGGCACACCGATGCGCATCAAGCCCATCGCCCGCCGCCTCGCCGCGACCACCGCGGCAGCGGCCCTCGTCCTGCTCACGGCGACCGTCCCCGCCACCACCGTCGAGGCCCAGCCGCATACGCCGGCAGGTCCGAAGCCCCCACCGCTGGACCCCTCAGTGGGAGCCCCCATCCCGAGCAACGGGCCGGATCACGACGACTACGTACCCAAGAAGCAATGCGTGCGGAGCCTCGACGATGGCACCACCAACGTGCCGAACGAGCCTTGGGGCCAGAAGCAGTTGCAGATACGCGAGGCGCACAAGTTCGCCAGGGGGAGGGACGTGCCGGTCGCCGTCATCGACACCGGTGTGAAGGACACGCACGAATACCTCGGTGGCCGGGTCAGAGGAGTAGGCGACTACGTCGTCAAGGGCGAGCAAGGCATCAAGGACTGCGACGGACATGGCACCGAGGTGGCCGGCATCATCGCCGCCGACATCACGGACGAACGCATCGGCTTTCGCGGCGTCGCACCCGACGCCCGGATCCTCAGCATCCGACAGTCCAGCAGCAACTACTCCCGCAAGCCGAAGGTGCCCGAGCCGGGCAACGAGAACATGGAGGAAGTCACCGCGGGCAACCTGACCACCCTCGCTCAGGCGATCATGCAGGCGGCACAGGCTGGCGCCAAGGTGATCAACATGTCGGTCAACGACTGTCGGCCGGCGGCGATCGGACAGATCACGCAACAGGAGCAAAAGCTCCAAGCGGCGATCAAGCAGGCAGTCGACGTGTACGACGCCGTGCTTGTCACTTCGGCCGGCAACACCGGCGGCGGCAAGGCGTGCCCGCAGTCTCCAAAGGACGCGGCCAACGGCCCCGACCCCCAGAAACCCGTCACGATCGTCAACCCGCCCTGGTTCTCCGACGACGTGCTCTCCGTGGCCGCCGTGCAGGAGAACGGTGAGGTCGCGGAATTCTCCATCCAAGGCCCGTGGATCAGCGTCGCCGCACCGGGGACCAAGATTATTTCCCTCAACCCGACCGGCAAGGGGTTGGCGAACAAGCAGCAGGGCAAGAACGAAGGCCAGCTGGACGACATCAACGGCACCAGCTTCGCCGCGCCCTACGTCGCTGGCCTCGCCGCTCTGGTGCGCGAACGCTTCAAGAACCTGAACGCGCGTCAGGTGATGGAACGGATCAAGTACACCGCGATGCACCCGGCAGCTGCGGGTGGCCGCGACAACCGGGTCGGCCACGGCATGATCAACCCTGTCGCGGCGCTCACGGTGATGATCCCCAGCGAATCAGGAATCGCGCCGGCGAAGGCGTCCTACGAGCCACTGGACATGCCGGCACCGGCCGCCAAGGACTGGACCCCCATGCAGGTCGCCCTCATCGGCGCCGGCGGTGGGGTGGGCGTACTCCTGCTGACAATGTTCGTCGTGCACACCGTCCGCCGAAACCGCCGCGACCCGCATATCGCTCCTCGCGGCCACGCCTGACCCGATTCCTCGCGAACTCACGCCTTCCTCCTAAGGCTGGGTCGCAGCACAACTCGCCCGGCGCCAATCAGCAAAGGTTCGCCAACACACACTAACGCCCCAGTTGACATATGAGGCATGACACAGCAACTCGTCATGCCACTCTAGCGTCCGCCAGTGATCAGTTGACTACACTGAATATCGCAGCACAGCTTGACTGGGAGGAATAAGATGGCTCTACCAAGCACGATACGCCGATGTTTCTTCGGCCTTGCAGCCAGCGCGGTCGCCTTGGCCAGTCTTGTCATAGCCCCCACCACAGCGAACGCGAGTTCCATGCGTCCCGCTGGCCCCTGCCTAGCCGACGAAATCTGTCTTTACACGGGCCCTCATGCGACCGGACACATGGCCAGCTTCAAGTGGGGATCGCCGAATCTCGCGGACCAAGGTGTCGATAGTCCAGCGTGGGTAATTAGCAACCACCCCCAAACTATGTGTCTATTCTTTGACCCAAACTACGGGGGCGGCCACACCTTTGTCTCAAGAACCATTCCCGAGGGATTCGCACTTGATCCCGGATGGAGCTCCATGAGGCCGTGCTGATAATTCAAGCCGCTCTGCTTGCCAACGCCCAGAATGCGGTAAAGACGTAGCTCTGACGTGGTTCGATCGCGGACTCCACTCTCAGCCCCGCCACGAGGAGGGTGGGGGCTGAGAGTTTCGCGGTTCTTCTGCGACCCTAGCCTCTCTAGTCGATAGCTAATCCTCGCCGATTACAGGGGGCGAGGTCTTTTCAGGTTTGCCGAATACGTCGACGGGGTCGGAGACGAGGCGGTTCTTGTTCTGGTGCTCGTTGTCGCCACCTTGGCCGCCGGCACCCATTCCACCCATGGGCATCATCGGCATGCCGCCCATTCCGCCCGGGCCGGCAGCACCTGACGCGCCTCCACCACCAGCGCTGGCGGCTGCGGGAGCGGCCGCACCACCCTGCTGGGCGCCCGGCTGACCGGCGCCTACCGCGCCGCCCGGCTGCAACTGGGTACCGCCGCCAGTCGAGCCGGTACCGGAGCCACCGCCGACCGAACTACCGCCGCCGACCGAGCTGCCGCCCCCGATGGAGGAGCCGCCCCCACCGGGCTTGCCGCCGCCCTTGGATTCCGTTGTGGAGCCGGACCCGCCCGGCACGGCAGGCGTCTCGATCTCGCGGGCCTGCCAGTTCGCCTCGGGCATCTTGTGCTTCATGGTGACCTTGTCGAACGCCCCGTCGCCCGACACGTCGTCACAGGTCTTCACGAAGCCCTCGAGGACCTCGCGCACAGCTTCGAAGAGTTCCTTGGTGGGCCGGCCGAGGTGGTTGAAGTACTCCCGGGTGCGCTTCTCACCGGACACCGGCACCGTCAGCGCGTCCGACGAGGTCTTCGCCGCGTCCACCAGCACGACGGCCATGTCCTCGACGATCTCGCGGATGCCGTTCGCCGTGCGGTCGAGGATGTCGGCCATCGCCTTCATCGCATCCGACATGTCCTTGCCGGCCAGGCCGAACCGCTGCATGTACTTCACGAACGACTCGGAATCGGCACCGTTCCAGGCCGCGTCGAGCTGGCCGAGCGGCTTGCCCAACGCGCCGGTGACCTCTTCGGCGCGCTTGCTGGCGTCGCGCCACTTGGCGGCCTCGACGTGCAGATCGCTCCAGCGGCCGATCACCGGGCCGAAGTACTCGACCACGGGATCCGGAATGCCGAGTTCCTTGCACGTCTTGGACAGCCAGTCCAGGTAGCCTTCGATGTCGCGCTCGACGTCCTTGCCGTCGCGCCCGCCCGGCTCCGGCTTGGCGATCATCGTCTTCGGCGGGATCTCGCCGGTGTCCGGCTTCGCTCGGGCTCCCTCGCGTGCGGGCATGATCAGCGCCTCGTCTCGACGCGGTTCATCTTCTTCGCGGCGCGCTCGTCGTCGTCACCGTACTGGGCCGCGACCTTGTCGAGTTCCACGGCAGCGGTCCCCAGCGCCTCGACCGCGCGGCGCAACTGATCACGCAACGCGCTGGCCGCCTTCGAGTAGGCCTCGGCGGTGCCGACCTGCCGGCCGAGCTCCCCGAACGCCTCGTTGCGCAGCGGCTGTGCCAGCGACTGCGCCGTCTTCCCCAAGTCGGTCGATCCGGTCTGCACGGTCTTCCCGTACCGCCGGATCCACTCGGGATCAACCTCGATGCCTGACACGCACGCCTCCGCCTCGACGTCGAACGACCCGTCACTGTGACGGTAACCGCTCCGCGCCGGTTCCGGTCTCGGCTACTTTCCGCCGTTTTGTCCGGCTGGGGGCTGCGTCGGGAAGACCCCGCCTTGGACCGGAACGGTGTCGAACGACTGTTGCACGTCTCTGGTGTTCAGCGAGGCCGCGCCATCGGGGAGCAACTTGATGATCTCGTACGGCGCGGGCTGCTGTTTCTCCAGCCCGAGGGCCTGGGCGACCGTCCCGTCCGGCACGCCGAACTTCACGCCCGTATCGGATATGAGGGAGATCGGGCCGACCTTCATATCCTTGTCAGAAGTCGAACCGCGTACCACGGCGGCCTTGCCCGGCTGCATGTAAAAGTAGTTGATCTTCTGACCGTCGGCGCTCGGCGTGGTGACCTTGACCCACATCTCCTCGTTCTTACCGTTCTTCGGCACGCCGGGGACCTCCTTACCGACGTGCACCCGGGTGCTCGGCTTGTTGTCCTGGAGGCTCCAGGACAGGCATGCGACCGGCTCCTCATCCTGCGAGAGAACGCCGGCGTCGGACTTCTCCGGGAACGCCCTGTCGTCGATGTGGTCGGGCCGGTTTGAAACCGATGACATGCTGCTCGGCGGGATCGTGGGCATATCACTGGCCTTGGAACCCGCGTTCCGGATCAGTTCCGCGGTGCTCTGCCTGATTTCCTCGATACCGTCACTGTGCGCGACGTAGTACCTGAATTCACCGCCTGCCTGCTGGACGCGGAACACCGTGCCGGCAGCCATGTTGTTCATCGGCGACGTCGCCTGTTGGTCGGCTCCCCGCGCTTTGGGAGGAACCAACGCGGGCACCTCCGGGATGGCGTTCAGCATGCCTGTCGTGATCCGACGCGGTCGCGCGATTTCCTGTGCGTCGAGGTGCAGTCCCCCGAGCACGGCCGGATTACTGAGGTTGACCTCGGCCCGCACGGCCGTGGCGCTTGGGAACAGCTGGTTCTGATCAAGCGGCTTGCGGTAGACCAAGTACGTCTTGTTGTTGTCGGCCCTGACAAGCAGCCATTTGTCTTCCGGCAGCTCCGTACCCATGGTGGAGACGCCCGCGAGGACCGCCGTCTCGTAGTTCTGCGGGCGAGCCTCGGGGCGCAGAGTCGGGTCGATGATGAACTTGTCGCAGACGGCCCAGTTGTCGGACGGGCGCTGGTCGTCCTTGGGCAACAGGGTGGGGCCGTCGACCAGACCGGTCTTGCGCAGCTTCGGGATGTCGGCCAGCGAGGAGTCCTCGACCGCCTTCGGGTCCTTGGCGTCGACCTTCGTGGTGGCGCCACCACCGCCACCACCTGGCGAGGACTCGTTGCTCTGCTTCTCCGCCTGGGCGAGCAGCAGCAGCCGCGCGGAGGCGAGGTTGAAGGTCGGCACGAGCACCTTGCGCCCCTGCTCCTCCATCACCACGTACAGCTGCCCGGACTGCTTGCCGACGACGATGTCGCCGTTCTCCGGCTTGCCTGCCTTCGGCGCGAGGATTCCCCAGATCAGGAACACGAGCACGCCCAGCGCCGCGACGCAGACGCCGACGACGGTGGCGCGCACGTGCGTGCGCATCGGGTCGTGCATCAGGATGGGGTCCTTGCGCACCAGCGCGGACTGCATCCTGCGCAGCACGAACCGGTAAGCCTGAACCTGCGCTTTGGTCGTCGGAGTCGACGGACCGCGGTCTCCGCCGGCGTCCTTGCCCGGTGTTTCAGCCATAGTCGACCTGTCGCCCTCCCCGTCGCGGTACGGTTCCGCAGGATAGCCGTACGGCCTCGGCCAGTTGCGGGGTTGGGCGAAACTCAGCTCGCCAGGTCGGACGGCGATCGCGCCACATGGCGCTGAGCTGCACAGACGAGGGGAAAGACCGAGCGGATGTCCGTGACCACTCCTCCACGACCTGGCCAGACGCCACCGGGTCGGCCGCCATCGGGACCACCGCCGGGGCGAGGTGGCCCACCGCCCGGCCCCCGGCCGAACGGTGGCCAGGGCCGGCCGAACGGCGGTCAGCCGCCACAGCAGCGGCCGCCGATCTCCGCGCGCCGCCGCACCAGCGGGGCGAGCTTCGGCGTGATCCCGGTGGCCAACCTCGTGGTGATCGAGGTGGGCGTCGGGCTGGGCCTGCTCCTGATGGCGATCGAGTCGTCGCTCAAGTGGGTCGGCGTCGGCATCGCGGTGATCGCGCTGGTGATCGCATTGCTGCGCTGGCGCGGCCGCTGGTTCACCCAGTGGGTCGGCCTGACCATGCGCTACGGCTTCCGGTCGCACGCGCGGGTCAGCAGGCCGGTCGCGCCGAAGACCGTCGAAGAACTGGCCGACGCCGACGAGACCGCGGTGACCGGCCCGGACGACCCGAGAGTGAGCCTGCTGCGGCTGGCGGTGCCCGACCTGGTCGTCGCGCACGGCGTCGACCACGAGGCGCGTCCGCTCGGGCTGGCCTGGAACGACGGCACCTGGACCGCGGTGCTGCTGATCGATCCGGCGCCCGCGCTGGTGTCCGCCGTCGGCGCGGCGCCGAGCCTGCCGATCGGCGCGCTCGCACCGTGCCTCGAGGACCGTGGCGTGGTGCTGGACGCGATCCAGGTGATCTGGCACTGCTACCCGGGCAGCGCGTCGCTGCCGCCGAACTCCCCCGCGCTGGCCTCCTACATGGAGGTGCTCGGCCCGCTGCCGGCCGCGGCGCGCCGGACCACGTGGGTGGCCGTGCGGCTGGACCCGAGGCGTTGCCCGGCCGCGGTGCGCGAGCGTGGCGGCGGCGTCGTCGGCGCGCACCGTGCGCTGATCGGCGCGCTGTCCCGGGTGCGCAACGCGCTGGATTCACGCGGCATCCCGACCCGCCCGCTGGACCCGGACGAGCTGCTGCGCGCCGGGATCTCCTCGGCCGAGCTGAACGCCGTCGCCGGAACGGGCGGCCGGGTCAGCCTCAAAGAGCGCTGGACGGGCGTCACCGCCGCCGGCATCGGGCACGCGAGCTACGCGATCACCGGCTGGCCGCGCGGTCGCATGGCCAACAGCCTCAACGCGTTGACCGGAGTGCGCGCGCTGTCCTCCACGGTCGCGCTGTCGATCTCCAGCGGCACCGAGGACGCCAAGGTGGGCGTGCGCGGGCTGGTGCGGGTCAGCGCCCGCAACCCCAACGAGTTGGAGGCCGCGGACGGCAAGCTGACCTCGATCGCGGACAAGCTCGGCGTCACGCTGACCCCGCTGCGGGGCCTGCAGGTCGCCGGGTTCGCCGCCACGTTGCCGCTCGGAGGTGGCTCGTGAGCGAGTCCAGCAGGCTACTCGACGCACAGACCTCGAGTGCGGACGTCGCGCCGGAGTTCCTGATGGCTCCGCAGGCACTGGACGTGGTGAGCCCGTCCGGCGACCGGGGCGGCATGGTGCTCGGCTCCGGCATGCAGGGCGAGCCGATGACGATCTCCGCACTGCGTTCGGCGCCGACCAGGATCGTGCTGGTCGGTGGGCTGTACCTGGCCCGCCAGGTGGCGCTGCGCGCGATGGCCGTCGGTGCCTGGATCGTGGTGGCGACCGGGCGGCCGGCCGCGTGGCAGGTGCTGGCCAAGGCCGCCGGCACCGGGCCGGACGGCCGGCCGGCGCCGGTCGTGCAGATCCGCAGGCTCTCGCCGGTGGAGCTGCCCCGCCCGTCGGAGGACGGCCCGCTGCTGGTCGTGCACGACGGCGGACCGACGCCGCAGGAGCTGTTCCCGCCGCGTTCGGCCTGGCAGACCACGGTGTACGTGCTGCCGTACCTGCACCCGCAGGCGGGCGCCACGGCGGACGCGGCGGACCTGGTGCTGATGCAGCGCCTCCCGGTCGGCCAGGCGCAGCTCGCGCAGAAGATCTGGCGGCTGCCGCCGCACATGGTGCAGGAGCTCACGCAGCTCAAGGACGACGAGGTGGTCGCGCTCGGCAAAATGCTGTGGCAGCGGCTGCGACTGGTGACCACTGCGAAGGAGCAGGCCATTCTGGGGCCGATTCGCCGCAACGACTGACAGCGCGTCATTAAGCCGAACGGCCCACGTCACTGGGTCGTTCGGCTTAATTCTTTCCCAGGGCATGTTGCATTGTTGAAAAGTGACCCACCGAGGTCGAACAGCTCTCTTGCGTTAGCCGGCGAATCGGACAACTCTGGAAACCGTTCGCGCGAACATTCTCCATCTCCCTGTCGTACGCGACCCATTGTCGAGGGCCGGGTCGTGTGCGTTTCCCTGCACAAAAGGAGATCACTGATGGGCGTGTTTTCCAGGGGCACGGCGAGACGAATCGCCGGCCTCACCTTCGCCGCGGCCACGACCCTGGCCGTGAGCGTAAGCCTCGCCTCTCCCGCCGCCGCCGCTCAGGGCGAGATCCGCGGAGCCGGCTCGGCAACGGCGATCAAGGACAGTTACATCGTGGTGTTGAAGGACGTGGCGGCGTCCCGACCGACCACCGAGACGCTCGTGTCGGGCCTGGCGCGGCGCTTCGGCGGCCAGATCAAGCACACGTACTCCTCGGCCCTGCGCGGGTACGCGGCGACGATGAACGAGGCCGACGCCAAGCGGCTGGCCGCTGACCCGTCGGTCGCCTACGTCGAGCAGGACCAGGTCGTGCACGCCTCCGACGACCAGCCCAACCCGCCGTCGTGGGGCCAGGACCGGGTCGACCAGCGCGCGCTCCCGCTGAACCAGAACTACTCCTACTCGACCACCGCGGCCAACGTGAACGCCTACGTCATCGACACCGGAATCCTGGTGTCGCACAACGACTTCGGCGGTCGCGCGAAGCACGGCCGGGACACCGTGGACAACGACAACGACTCGACCGACTGCAACGGTCACGGCACCCACGTCGCCGGCACGATCGGCGGCACCGCGCACGGTCTGGCCAAGGCCGTGACGCTGACCGCGGTGCGGGTGCTCAACTGCAGCGGCAGCGGCAGCTACGCCGGTGTGATCGCCGGTATCGACTGGGTGACGCAGAACGCGGTGAAGCCGGCCGTGGCGAACATGAGCTTGGGCGGCCCCGCGTCCGCATCGGTGGACGACGCCGTGAAGCGGTCGATCGCGTCCGGCGTCACCTACGCCCTCGCGGCCGGCAACGACAACGGCGCCAACGCGTGCAACACCTCGCCGGCCCGCACGCCGGAGGCGATCACGGTCGGCTCGACCACGAACACCGACGCGCGGTCCAGCTTCTCCAACATCGGCACCTGCCTGGACATCTTCGCGCCGGGTTCGAACATCACCTCGGCGTGGATCGGCAGCAACACCGCGACCCGCGCGATCAGCGGCACGTCGATGGCCACCCCGCACGTGGCCGGTGGCGCCGCGCTGTACCTGGCCGCGAACCCGTCGGCCACGCCGCAGCAGGTCCGCGACGCGCTGGTGAACAACGGCACCAAGAACGTGGTCACCAACCCGGGCTCCGGCTCGCCGAACGTGCTGCTGTACACCGGTTCCGGTGGCACGACCCCCGGCCCGTGCGCGGCCTCGTCCAACGGGACCGACGTGGCTATTCCGGATGCCGGCGCCGCGGTCACCAGCTCGATCAACCTGACCTGCGCCGGCAAGGGCGCCGCCCAGTCCGCGGTGGAGGTGCACATCAAGCACAGCTACCGAGGTGACCTGGTGATCGACCTGGTCTCGCCGTCGGGTGCGGTGCGCAACCTCAAGCAGGCCAACGGTTCCGACTCAGCGGACAACGTCGACGCGACCTACACGGTCGACCTGTCCGGGGAGAACGCCACCGGCGCCTGGCATCTGCGCGTCCGCGACGTGTACTCCTTCGACACCGGCAACATCGACACCTGGACGCTCGACCTCTGATCTGACGGCTGACAAATCCAGTGGCCCGGCCGGCACCCGCCGTCCGGGCCACTGGCCTTAGCTAACGACTTAGTCTACTCTCCAACCATGGACGATTACGGCGTGCATGAGGCGAAGACCAACCTCTCCGCGCTGCTCCGCAGGGTCGGCGCCGGTGAGGAGATCACCATCACCATCGGCGGCAAGCCGGCGGCCAAGCTCGTCCCCGTGGCCGCTCGGCGTGAGCGCGCGCTCGGCCGGGATCGCGGCCTGTTCGAAGTGCCGGACGACTTCGACGCGCCGCTGCCCGACGAGGTGCTCAAGGACTTCGGCGTATGAAACTGCTGCTCGACACGCAGGCTTTCCTGTGGATGCAGGTGTCGCCGGAACGCTTGGGCCCCAAGGCGATCCGGCTCGTCCAGGACCCGGCGAACGAGCTGCTGCTGTCCTCGGCAAGCTCGTGGGAGATCGCGATCAAGTACGCGATCGACAAGCTCCCACTGCCCGAGCCGCCGTCGAAGTACGTGCCCGACCGCATGGCGAGCAGCGGCGTCACGGCACTGCCGATCGCGCACAGCCACGCGCTGCACGTCGCCGACCTGCCGCAACACCACCGCGACCCGTTCGACCGGCTGATCATCGCGCAGGCGCGGATGGACCGGCTGACCGTGCTCACCGCGGACCGCACGTTCGACAAGTACGACGTGAAGGTGCGCTGGGCTGCTTAGCTTTCCGGCGTGCGCACCGCGTCGACCAACCCGGCGAACGAGCCGGCGGTGACCACCAGCGGCGTGCCCACGGGATGCTTGCTGTCCCGCAAACCGACCGCACCGCCCGCCACGGCCACCTCCACGCAGTCCCCAGAATTCGTGCTGAAGCTGCTGGTGCGCCACGCGGCCGGCGTGAACGCCACCTCGACACAGTTGCCAGAGTCGCCGCTGTAGCTGCTGGTGCGCCACCGCGCCGTGCCGAAGTCGGCGGTGATCATGTTCGCTCCTTGAGGTTCCTAGCCACCCTGGCGATCAGCTCGGCCGACCGCTTCGGGGTCAGCGCCTTGGCCTTGATGCTCTGCCAGGACAGCCTATAGCTGTCGATATGCGGGATCTCCTCCAGGAATATGCTGAGCGCGCGGTTCTCCAGGTACACGAGGGTGGGATCCTTCTCGTACTCCATGATCACGAACGAGCCCTCCAGACCGGGGTGCGGGCTAGCCTGGAACGGCACCACCTGGATGGTGATCCTGGGCCGCTTGGCCATGTCCGCGAGGTGCCGCAACTGCCGTGCCAGTACGCCCGAACCGCCGACAGGCGCCACCAAAACGGGCTCATACAATAGGATGTCCAACCTCGGCGGAAGCGGTCGAGCGAGCATCGCCTGACGTCCGAGCCGCGCGGCGACCTTGATGTCCACTTCGGACTCAGGCAGCTCGTTCGCCGCTGTGCCGGTGATGATCGCCCGCGCGTAGTCCGCCGTCTGCAGAAGTCCAGGAATCATCAGGGGTTGGTAGTTCAGCAGGGCCGTGGTGGTCTGCTCGAACTCGATCAGCGCCTGCCACTGATCCGGCAGTCCTTTGTGGACTTGCACCAGTCCGGGCTCAGCGGCTTGGCGCACCATCGCGAGGATCTCATCCCGCCGGCCGATCGGCACGTGGTACAACCCCAGCAGCGCCGCCACCTCGATCTCCTTGAGCCCGAGGTTGCCGGTCTCGATCCGGCTGATCTTGCTCTGCGACACGCCGAGCCGGCGCCCCACCTCGGTCGCCGACAGCCCCGACTTCGCGCGCAGCCGGCGCAGCTCCCGCGCGACCTGCCGCGACCGGACCGTGGGCCTGCCCGTATCCCCGCTCATTTATGCGACTCCCCTGCGTGCGATATGCGGTGCGTGCATGAACGTGTGCCCGCCGTGTTCACCTGGCACGCTAGCACTACTGCCAGACCCTCAGCATTCATGCGAAAAGGTGAAGAATCATGCCAGAGAACCCGGAACTCACGAGGACATGGACGATCGAGGGCGAGATCCCGATGACGTTCACGGTGCACCAGCCGGCGGTCACCGTGCGGTACGGCGACGGGCAGGAGGTCACGCTCGACCCGAAGCAGGTTCGGGAGCTGTACGACCGGTTCTGGACAGTGGTGAACACCTTCGACCGCGCTCTCCTCGACTGACGGATTCACCCACTCGGTGAATCGACACCGGCACCCCGGACTGGTGTGGTGAGAGGCGGATCTCCAACGGGAGCAGGTACCGCATGTCGCGAACTCGCCGGTTGTTCACCGTCCTCTGTGGACTCATCACGCTGCTGGCGGTCAGCCTGCCGGCCGCACCCGCCGTCGCCGAACCGGCGGGCTCGACCTACGAATGCTCGGCCGACCACTACTTCGACGACGCCCGGTTCGGGCCGAGGAAGCTGCCCAAGAACGGCTTCGTCGGCGTGCAGTTGCGCGACTACCGCCGCACGGGATCCCTTGAGGCGGAACAGTTCCTGGCGGAATACCACGACCAGGCGACCGGGTGGTGGCGCTACCCGCCGGCCGACGGCTACGTGATCGGACCGGACGGGCAGCCCACCGTGTCACCGGCGACGCTTCGCCCCGGCTTGTTCATCGACCGGTACGGCAGCGAGTACGGCCAGTTCCTCGCGCCGTTCGGCACGCCGTACGCCAACCGGTCCATCCCGCCGCAGAGCCTGGTCAGCACCCCGGCCGGGTTCTGCAACTACCGCGGCTACCTGGTGCTCAAGCCGTTCACCGTGGACTCCGGCCCGATCGCACCCTGGTTCGCCCAGCCCGGCCACGGCTGGCAGTATCAGCTCAAGGCCGCGCACGTGCCCGGAGCGCCGTCGCCGCTGAACGTGAAGTGGTTGCTGGACAACGGTTTCCTGCTGCGCGTGGTCGGGCCACCGCAAAGCTAGTACCGGTAGTGGTCGAGCTTGTAGGGCCCGGCCACGTCCACGCCGATGTAGTCGGCCTGCTTCTTGGTCAGCGTGGTGAGGGTGACGCCCAGCGCGTCAAGGTGAAGCCGGGCCACCTTCTCGTCGAGGTGCTTGGGCAGCCGGTGTACGTCGATCGGGTACTCCTTGCCGAACAGCTCGAGCTGCGCGATCACTTGGTTGGTGAACGAGTTCGACATCACGAAACTCGGGTGCCCGGTCGCGTTGCCCAGGTTCATCAGCCGCCCCTCGGACAGCACGATGACCGCGTGCGCCGCCTTGCCGTCTTTGGCTGGGAAGGTCCACTCGTGCACCTGCGGCTTGATCTCGACCTTGCGGATTCCCGGCACGGCGGCGAGGCCCGCCATGTCGATCTCGTTGTCGAAGTGACCGACGTTGCCGACGATCGCGTTGTGCTTCATCCGCGCCATGTGCTCGGCCATGACGATGTCCCGGTTGCCGGTGGTGGTGATGAAGACGTCGCCGCGCTCCACCACCTGGTCCAGCGACACCACCTCGAGCCCGTCCATCGCCGCCTGCAGCGCGCAGATCGGGTCGACCTCGGTCACCACGACGCGGGATCCCTGTCCCCGCAACGAATCCGCGGCACCCTTGCCGACGTCGCCGTACCCGCAGACCACCGCGAGCTTGCCGCCCAGCATCACGTCGGTCGCCCGGTTCAACCCGTCGGCCAGTGAGTGCCGGATGCCGTACCGGTTGTCGAACTTGGACTTGGTGACCGAGTCGTTGACGTTGATCGCCGGGAACAGCAGCGCACCGTCGTGGGCGAGTTGGTAGAGCCGCTTGACGCCGTTGGTGGTCTCCTCGGTGACGCCGCGCATGCCGGCCGCGATCGCGGTGAACCGTTGGCCGTCCTCGGCAAGGCTCGCCCGCAGCGTGTCCAGGATCAGCCGGTACTCCTCGTTGTCGTCCTCGCCGGCAGCCGGCACCGCGCCGGCTCGCTCGAACTCGACTCCCTTGTGCACCAACAGGGTCGCGTCACCGCCGTCGTCGAGGATCATGTTCGGGCCGAGCCCGTCGCCGAACCGGAACAGCCGGTCGGTGCACCACCAGTAGTCGGCCAGCGTCTCGCCCTTCCAGGCGAACACCGGCGTGCCGCTGGGCTCCTCTGGCGTGCCGTCCGGCCCGACCACCACGGCCGCGGCCGCTTCGTCCTGGGTGGAGAAGATGTTGCAGGACACCCAGCGCACCTCGGCGCCCAGCGCGGTGAGTGTCTCGATGAGTACGGCGGTCTGCACGGTCATGTGCAGCGACCCCGCGATCCGGGCTCCGGTGAGCGGCTTCGCCTCCGCGTACTCGCGGCGGGTCGCCATCAGCCCCGGCATCTCGTGCTCGGCGAGCTGGATCTGCTTGCGTCCGAACGCGGCGAGCGACAGGTCCGCCACCGCGAATTCCATACCGTTGTTCGGCACGTTCTCACTGGAAATCAAAAGGGCACCTCCCGTGTGGGAGGCGCCCTTCGAGTCATGATCCCGGGCCGAGCGTGGCGGGTTGTTCCCGTCGCAGCGCCTCTCGGCTCAGAACGCCGGCAGATTAACAAGAATCGCGAATCGGGGTCAATCGCCGCTCTACTCGGCGAGGAATCCACGCACGACGGGCGCCACCACCTCGGTCACGATGTCGTGGGTCTGGCCGTCCAGCGAGTGGTGCCGGCCGTTCGGCAGTGCCTCGGCCACGACCCGAGCCGCCTCCGGAAGGTCGAGGAACGACGCGCTCCCGCTGATCACCAACGTGGCGGTGTCCACATTGGACAGACCGGCCCGGGTCACGCCCTCGACGACGATCGTCGCGTCGTACACCACGGACTGCGCGAACTCCTCCAGCGCACCGAAGAACGGCGCCTGGCGGATCTGCGCGAGGACCTGCTCCGGCATGCCGATCAGCTCGCGCTGGAACAGCTGGACGGCGTCGCCGCGACGGCCCTCGGCGACCAGCGCGGCGAGCCGGTCCACGATGCCAGCCGGCCGTGCCGCGCGGCCGTCAAGGTCGGCGGGCGGCTCGTACAGCGCCAGCCGGGTGATCGCCGAACCGCGCTCGGCCGCGCGCAACGCCAGGATCGCGCCGGACGAGTAGCCGAACACCGCGGCGGATTCGCCGGCCTCGGCGATCAGCGCGTCCAGGTCCTCGATCTCGCGCTCGATCGCGTACGGCCGGGTGTCACCGCTGTCGCCGCGCCCCCGCCGGTCGTAGGTGATCACAGTGTGGTCCGAGGCGAGCGCGTCGGCCAGGGGCGCACAGGTGGACCGGTCGTTGAACGCGCCGACCACGAAGACGATCGCCGGACCGCTGCCGGCGCGGTCGAACGCGATCGTGGTGCCGTCTACTGAGGTGACCTTGTTCATCGGAGTGCCTTCCGGGTGAGTGCGAATCCATCCGCCCCACCGACGAACGCCACCCCGTCACACAGACACCCGATCACTCACGAGTCCCCGTTCGGGTGATCTTGACACCCCGGCGATCATGTGCCTGCGTACTTTAGCCCGCTAAAGTACGCACAAAAGCAGGGGTGGGAGCACCTTCACGCCCAGATCGGGCGAACCTCGATCGAGCCGTAGGTGGCCCAGGGGTGTGTGGCGGCCGCCTTCACGGCTTCCTCGTGGTCGGCGCACTCGAGGACGCTGAATCCGCCGATCTGCTCCTTGGTCTCGGCGAACGGGCCGTCGGTCAGCAGCACCTGCCCGTCACGCACCCGGAGCGTGGTGGCCTCGTCCGGTGGGCGCAGGCCGGTGCCGGTGATCTGCACACCACGGCTCTCCTGCTCGACCTTCCACCGCTCGCACGCCTCGACCAGCGCCGGATCGGCGGCCTGCTCGCCGGCCGTCTCGGTGTCGCCGCAGATCAACAACAGGAACCGCATGCCGCCCAGCCTACGACCGCACGGCGCGGGTCGTCTCCGCACGGGCGGCCAGCTCGTCGTCGGCCGGATAGTCGACGCCCACCAGGGTGAGGCCGTGCGCCGGGGCCACCGCGATCACGCTGGGGCGCTCGGTCGCACTGAGCATCGACGCCGGCCAGCCAGCCGGCTTGCGGCCCTCCCCGACGGCGAGCAGCGCCCCCACGAGGCTGCGCACCATCGAGTGGCAGAACGCGTCGGCGGACACCGAGGCGGTCACCAGATCGCCGTCGCGCACCCATTCCAGGCGCTGCAGTTCACGGATCGTGGTGGCACCCTCGCGCCGCTTGCAGAACGCCACGAAGTCGTGCTCGCCCACCAGTCTCGCCGACGCCGCGTTCATCGCGTCCACGTCCAGCCGGCGCGGCCAGTGCAGGATGTCCTTGCGCCGCAACGGATCCACGCCCCACCGGCAGTCCGACACCCGGTAGCGGTAGTGCCGCCGCAGCGCGCCGAAGCGGGCGTCGAACTCCAGCGGCACGGGCCGGATCGCGGTCACCCGCACGTCGGCCGGCAGCGCGCGGGCCAGCCGGTGCGCCAGCCGCTCGGTGTCCACAGTGGACGGAAGATCGACGTGCGCGACCTGGCCGCTGGCGTGCACGCCGGCGTCGGTGCGCCCGGCGACGGTCAGCCGCACGTCCTCACGCAGCACCAGGGACACGGTGTCCTCCAGCACCCCGCACACCGTGCGCCGCTCGGGCTGGCGCGCCCAGCCGGAGAAATCCGTGCCGTCGTAGCGGATGTCCAGCCGGAACCGCGCGAGCCCGCCACCCTCGATCGGGGTGGCGGGCTCGTGCGCTGCTGAACTGCCTGTCAGGACTCGTCCCCAGCGTCCTCTGCGTCCTTGTCCTGCTGCGACGGCGGGAGCGAGTAGCCGGCGGCCTCCGCGTCCTCGGCGGTGGCGAACCAGATCTCCGCGTCGGTGCGGTCGTAGAACGCGCTGTCGGGCACGTGGTACAGCTTCGAGGACTCGTTGCCCTTGATCGGGAAGCCCTCCGGCTGCGACCCGTCCTCCAGCGGCTCGTGGCTGCCCTTGTGCCGCTGCGACGGCGGGAGCTGGAAGCCGGCCTTCTCGGCTGCCTCGGCGTCGGCGAACCACACCTCGGCGACCGTGCGGTCGTAGAAGGCGCTGCCCGGCACGTGGTACAGCTTCGAGTCGGCGTTGCCCTTGACCGGGAAGCCCTCAGGCTGCTCGTTCGGGTCGTCGAGCGGCAGGTGGCTGTCCGGGCCGAAGTCCTGCTTGTCCTCGGACTTCTCGGCGGACTTCGGAGCGTCCTTCTTGGCGTCCTTGGCGAACTTCGTCTTGCGCGCCTTCTCCGCCTCGGAGGTGACGGTCTTCTCCTGCACCAGCTCGATCACGGCCATCGGCGCGTTGTCGCCCTTGCGGGGCAGCGTCTTCGTGATCCGGGTGTAGCCGCCGGCACGGTCCTCGAAGTGCGGACCGATCTCGTCGAGCAGCTTGTGCACGACGTCCTTGTCCCGGATCTGGCGCATGATCTGGCGACGGTTGTGCAGGTCGCCGCGCTTGGCCTTGGTGATCAGCCGCTCCGCGAACGGACGCAGCCGCTTGGCCTTGGCCTCCGTGGTGGTGATCCGGCCGTGCTGGAACAGCGCCGTGGCGAGGTTCGCCAGCAGCAGCCGCTCGTGGGCCGGGGACCCGCCGAGACGGGCGCCCTTGGTTGGGGTGGGCATTTCCTTGCGCTCCTTGGAAATTCGGCGCTAACCGTCCACTGTGGACGGTTAGAGCTGCTCCGTCTCTGCGTAGTCCTGGCCGTCGTCGTGGCTGCCGTCGCCGCCACCGTCGGACCAGCCGTCGGCCGGGTAGTCGGACGCGGCCGCGGTCGGGTCGAACCCGGGCGGGCTGTCCTTGAGCGCGAGGCCGAGGCCGACCAGCTTCATCTTGACCTCGTCGATCGACTTCGCGCCGAAATTCCTTATATCGAGCAGGTCCGCCTCGCTGCGGGCGACCAGCTCGCCGACGGTGTGGATGCCCTCGCGCTTGAGGCAGTTGTAGGACCGGACGGTGAGGTCCAGGTCCTCGATCGGCATCGCGTAGGCGGCGATGGTGTCCGCCTCCTGCGGCGACGGGCCGATCTCGATGCCCTCGGCGTCCACGTTCAGCTCGCGCGCCAGCCCAAACAGCTCGACCAGCGTCTTGCCGGAGGACGCGACCGCGTCACGCGGCGTGATCGACGGCTTGGTCTCCACGTCGAGGATCAGCTTGTCGAAGTCGGTGCGCTGCTCGACACGGGTGGCCTCGACCTTGTAGGTCACCTTCAGCACCGGCGAGTAGATCGAGTCGACCGGGATCCGGCCGATCTCGGCGCCGGCCTGCTTGTTCTGCACGGCGGGGACGTAGCCGCGACCGCGCTCGACCACGAGCTCGATCTCCAGCTTGCCCTTGCCGTTCAGGGTGGCGATGTGCAGGTCGGGGTTGTGCACGGTCACGCCGGCCGGCGGCACGATGTCACCAGCGGTGACCTCGCCGGGGCCCTGCTTGCGCAGGTACATGGTGACCGGCTCGTCCTCCTCGGAGCTGACCACCAGCTCCTTGAGGTTCAGGATGATGTCGGTGACGTCCTCCTTGACGCCCGGCACGGTGGTGAACTCGTGCAGGACGCCGTCGATGCGGAGGCTGGTGACCGCGGCACCGGGGATGGACGACAGCAGCGTGCGGCGCAGCGAGTTGCCGAGCGTGTAGCCGAAGCCGGGCTCGAGCGGCTCGATGACGAACCGGGAGCGCGTCTCGGTGGACTGCTCCTCGCCGAGTGACGGTCGCTGAGAGATGAGCACTGTTTTCTTCCTTTCCTGTCGACGCCCGCTATTTGACGCCGAAGAAATGGTTCGCCGTCTGTCCACTGTGGACGTCCACTGTGGACAGACGAGCGAGCGGGGAGCCCGCATCCGGCGGGCTCCCCGATGACGCTTACTTCGAGTAGAGCTCGACGATCAACTGCTCCTGGACCGGAACGTCGATCTGCGCGCGCTCGGGCAACTGGTGCACCAGGATGCGCAGGTTCGACGGGACCAGCTGCAGCCAGGCCGGCACCGGACGGTCGCCGACGGCCTCCTTCGCCACCACGAAGGGCAGCGTGTTGACCGACTTCGGCTTCACGTCGATGATGTCGAACTTCGACACCTGGAAGCTCGGGATGTTGACCTTCTTCCCGTTCACCAGGAAGTGCCCGTGGCTGACCAGCTGGCGAGCCTGCCGGCGAGTGCGGGCCAGGCCGGCGCGGTAGACCACGTTGTCCAGCCGGGACTCCAGCAGCTGCAGCAGGACCTCACCGGTCTTGCCCTCGCGCCGGACGGCTTCCTTGTAGTACCGCACGAACTGGCGCTCGAGCACGCCGTAGGTGTAGCGAGCCTTCTGCTTCTCCTGCAGCTGCAGGAGGTACTCGCTCTCCTTGATCCGCCCACGGCCGTGCTGGCCGGGCGGGTAGGGGCGACGCTCGAAAGCCTTGTCGCCGCCGACCAGGTCGACCTTGAGCCGGCGCGACTTGCGGGTTGCGGGGCCGGTGTAACGTGCCATTTTCTCTGCTCCTCCCGGTTCCCTTAGACCCTGCGCCGCTTGGGCGGCCGGCAGCCGTTGTGCGGCTGCGGGGTGACGTCCTGAATGGTGCCGACCTCGAGCCCGGCGGCCTGCAGCGAGCGGATCGCCGTCTCCCGACCGGAGCCGGGGCCCTTGACGAACACGTCGACCTTCTTCATGCCGTGTTCGGCGGCCTTGCGGGCGGCGTTCTCCGCGGCCATCTGCGCCGCGAACGGCGTCGACTTGCGGGAGCCCTTGAAGCCGACGTGGCCGCTGGACGCCCACGCGATGACCGCGCCGGTCGGGTCGGTGATCGACACGATCGTGTTGTTGAACGTGCTCTTGATGTGAGCGTGTCCGTGCGAGATGTTCTTCTTTTCCTTGCGCCGGACCTTCTTGGTCCCGGCGCCCGTACGTCCCTTGGGTGGCATGTCTTCGGGTTTCTCCTATTTCGCGCGCGAGGTTTGCGAAGTGTCGACCGCGGCGCGCCGGATCGAACCGGCGTCTCGGTAAAGGTCGCGAAGCGCCTCCGGCTTGGGGCACTTCGGTGCGACCGGCGTGGCAACCAATGCCCGCCCGCGCCGCCGCTGAGCGGCGACTGTGACGACCGTGCCGCAGCTCTTGCTCACTTCTTTCCGGCCTTCTTCTTGCCGGCGACCGTCTTCTTCGGACCCTTGCGGGTGCGGGCGTTGGTCTTGGTCCGCTGACCGCGGACGGGCAGACCGCGGCGCCACCGCAGGCCCTCGTAGCAGCCGATCTCGATCTTCCGGCGGATGTCGGCCTGAACCTCGCGGCGGAGGTCACCCTCGACCTTGAAGTTGTTCTCGATGTAGTCCCTGAGCTTGCTGACGTCGTCGTCAGACAGGTCCTTGACGCGCACCTCCGGGCTCAGGCCCGTGGCGTCCAGCAGCTCCTTGGAACGGGACTTGCCAACTCCGAAAATGTAAGTCAGCGCGATCTCCAGCCGCTTTTCGCGGGGGA
The DNA here is from genome assembly GCF_004216555.1 of Herbihabitans rhizosphaerae. GTDB lineage: Bacteria > Actinomycetota > Actinomycetes > Mycobacteriales > Pseudonocardiaceae > Herbihabitans > Herbihabitans rhizosphaerae. The sequence goes on from NZ_SGWQ01000006.1 coordinate 395,643, forward strand.
GGTCGACGCCTACGACTCGTGCCATTCGGCAGTGTCTCCTCGTTGTCGTTTCCAGGTCTCCTCCCCGACCGTCCCGCATGGCTACGGGCCCCGGCCTGGAATCCGGGGGTGCACCGAGTCCGCGTGACTCGGCAGGTTCGGGGAGTGCCTCTGTGTACTTGTGCGTCGCGGAGCCGCGACTCGTGCGGGTGACTCAGCCCTGGCGCTGCTTGTGGCGCAGGTTCTCGCAGATCACCATGACCCGGCCGTGACGGCGGATCACCTTGCACTTGTCGCAGATCTTCTTGACGCTCGGGTTGACCTTCACGTCCTGTGTCTCTCTCCGTGTTCCGGCCGCGTGCGCGACCGAGCGGTCACTTGTAGCGGTAGACGATGCGGCCGCGCGTCAGGTCGTACGGCGACAGCTCTACGACGACCCTGTCCTCCGGCAGGATGCGGATGTAGTGCTGCCGCATCTTGCCGCTGATGTGCGCGAGAACCTTGTGGCCGTTCTCCAACTCGACGCGGAACATCGCGTTGGGAAGTGGCTCGACCACGCGACCCTCGACCTCGATGGCCCCGTCCTTCTTGCCCATGGCCTCCGCGTTTCGTGACTGTGTTGCTCTCGAGTGGTATCTCTGGGGTGGTGCTGGTGATGCTCGGCCATGCGCACCACAGGAATCCCGGGCAACGCGCACGACAGATTTCGGCGAGATGCTTACGCCGAACAGCTAGTGTACGCGCCGCTGTCGACGTGCCGCGAAGCGGCCCCTAACGGGTGAGCGCTCAGGCCTCCGGCCCGGTCAGCCACAGAGGCCAGCGCGCTGGGGATGCATCCCCAGCGCCCACTCTCCCGACACCGACGCGAGGTGCCCCTCGAGCACGAAGGCCGGCGAGCGGAGCGCATCAGAGCCGCAACACCTGGACGGCAAGCTCTATGACACGCGAGAGTGACAGCTCGGCAAACAGCCACTCGTTCGACACGGATGGCTCGAATTGCCCGACAGAACGTTCGGGCACGGTAACCGCATGCGCGCCAGGGGCCTAGGGCCCGCTACCGATGACGACAGTAAGCATCGCCTACCTCCACCGAACACGCAGAGACCGATCGTGCTCGCCGACCCGTTTCACTCGAATCAGTCGACCGGATTCTCAGGATGGCGTCGAGGACAGGCAGTAAGAACCCCTAACAGATTGCTTGTTAGTGGGTGCGTAGGCGTCGCCAGGTGATGAGGCCGCAGGCGAGGGTGAGGAATCCGTGGTGGATGTCGGTTCGTCGTTCCCAGCGTTCGGCGAGTCGTCGGAATTGGTGTAGTAGAGCGAGGGTTTGTTCGACGACCCAGCGCACGGCGTGGTTGTTGTCGCGGGTGCCGCGTCGGCTGATCAACGGCTGAATTCGTCGTTGCCGCAAGAGTCTTCGGTGCTTGTTGGAGTCGTAGCCGCGGTCGGCGACCAGCATGTCCGGTCGGCGTCTGGCCGGTCCACGGCGTCCCCGCACTGCGGGGATCTTGTCGAGTAGCGGGATGAGTTGGGTGATGTCGTTGCGGTTGCCGGCGATCAGAGTCAGGGTCACGGCGAGCGGGATGCCGTTGCCGTCGCAGATCAGGTGGTGTTTGGAGCCCGTCTTGCCTCGGTCGACCGGGCTCGGGCCGGTCGCAGCGCCCCCCTTTTCGCGCGGATGTGGGAGGCGTCCACACACGCGCGGGTCCAGTCGATCTGGCTGGCCCCACCTGGCCGCAGTCGACCGTGCAGACCTGCACCGTGCACCTGATCCGCGCCGCGATGCGATTCGTCTCCTACGCCGACCGCAAGAAGGTCGCCGCCGCGCTCAAACCCATCTACACCGCACCTACCGCCGAAGCAGCTGCCATCGAGTTGGCCGCCTTCACCGACTCCGACCTCGGCCGCCGCTACCCAGCAGCCGTCTCCACCTGGCACAACGCCTGGGAACGATTCATCCCCTTCCTCGCCTTCTCACCCGAGATCCGCAAGATCATCTACACCACCAACGCCATCGAGTCCCTGAACTACCAGCTACGGAAAATCATCAAAAACCGCGGCCATTTCCCCACCGACGACGCCGTGATCAAGCTGCTCTGGCTCGCCATCCGCGACATCGAGGACAAACGCGCCCGCCAACGCGCCAAAGAAAAGGGCTCCCAGCCAACAAACGCAAAGCCCCACCCCGCCTCGTCGAAGGCGCCACCATCCAAGGCTGGAAACAAGCCTCGGCGCCCTCGCCCTGGCCTACCCCGACCGCCTCAACCCACACCTCGACTAACCACAACTTCTAGATCAACTTACACAGCAAACTTGACAAGCCCTGGCAGCGTTCAACTCGGCCAGCAGTTGGCGGTGGAGTCGGTCGAACACGCCGGCCTGCTGCCAGTCCCGTAACCGACGCCAGCACGTCATCCCCGAGCCAAACCCCAACTCCTGCGGCAAGTCTTCCCACCCGATCCCGGTGAACAGCACAAACAAGATCCCTTGCAGCAACGGCTCGATCCGCGCCCACAACTCATCCGACACAACCCATGGCGCAGCCACACCAAGATCATCTCAAACCAAGATCATCAATGTGTTAGGGGCTCTAAGTGCCAGTACCAACGCAGATGAAAGCCAACCTAACACCTTGGTCGGATGTCAGACCGTGAAACAAGGAACCTGCGACACTGCTCCAAAAGGGTGATCCTTACGTCACTACAAAGATCCATTGACCAATCAACCCGGCATCGGTACCGTCATCAGTGTTCGGGGGTCAACTGGGTGGCTAATTCATCGATAAATGGGGATTGCACATGAAAGCAAGGCGAAGAATGACGCGTGCGCTAAGCATGGCCTTTGCGACGCTAACCTTGATCATCCTAACAGGCTCAACAACAGTTGCTGCAGCAACCGCATCAGCGACTGTCACACCAACGATACTAGGTGAAGCGCAATGCGCTGGCACCCCGCACCCTAACCCAGGCCTCATCTGCATCAGAGTCGACACCGGTCACAACTGGCACAGGGTGACGGTCTGGTATGACAAGCGAGGCGGGGCTCCGGAGCGGGTTCGACTGGGGTACCAAGCAATAGGTGCCGATCGTCATTGGGATCAAGCCCCATTTATAACCGATGGCGGAATACGGGGGTATGCATGGCCCTGGCCATGGCCGGGACCGGGTTGTTATGACGGATTTAAAGTCTTGGTGCATGCAGTAGAATATCGTTGGAGCGGAAGAACCTGCGTCTGACTGCTCAACATCATAAGACGCAGAGCTAGTATTGCGAAATGAACAGATTAGCGTTGGGCCACGGGTGCAGTCAGCACCCGTGGCCCATTCTCGGTGATCGCCACCGTGTGCTCCCAGTGCGCGGCCCGCGAGCCGTCCAGGGTGACGACCGTCCAGCCGTCGTCCAGCTCCTCGGTGCGGTCGGTGCCCAGCGTGATCATGGGTTCGATGGCGATCGCCATGCCCGGCCGCAGCCTCGGCCCCTTGCCCGGCTTGCCGTGGTTGGGCAGGAACGGGTCCATGTGCATGGCGGTGCCGATGCCGTGGCCGCCGTAGCCCTTCACGATGCCGTACTCGGTGCCGTGCTCCCGGCCGCTGGCGAGCACCGAGGTCTCGATCGCGTGCGAGATGTCAGTCAGCTTGCCGCCGGCGAGTGCCGCTCCGATACCGGCCAGCATCGATGCCCTGGTCACCTCGGACAGCCGGACGCTGGCCGCCTCGACCGTGCCGACCTCGATCGTCACCGCCGAGTCGCCGTGCCAGCCGTCCAGGATCGCGCCGCAGTCCACGGAGATCAGGTCGCCGTCCTCGAGCACCTGCGTCGCACTCGGAATCCCGTGCACCACCTGTTCGTTCACCGACGCGCAGATGCTCGCCGGGAAGCCGTGGTAGCCCTTGAACGACGGGACCGCGCCGGCGTCGGCGATGATCTGCTCGGCGATCTCGTCCAGGTCGGCGGTGCTCACGCCGGGCCGCGCCGCCTCGGTCATCGCGGCGAGCGCCTTGGCCACCACGATGCCGGCCGCGCGCATCGCGTCCAGCTCACCCGGCGACTTGACCTCGATCATGCGCCCACGCAGCGACGCGATGCCGAGTCGGATCCCGGCGATCGGGCCGCCACTGGTCACGTCCGGGAGCGCAGCGCGTTCAGCACGCGCTCGGTGATCTCGTCGACCTCGCCCACCGCGTCCACGGTGACCAGCATGTCGCGGTAGTAGTCGAGCAGCGGAGCCGTCTCCGAGACGTAGACGTGCTGCCGGTGCCGGATCACGTCCTCGCTGTCGTCGGTACGACCGCGAGCCAGCAGGCGGCCGACCACCACGTCCTCGTCGACTTTCAGCTCCAGCACGGCGTCCAGCTTGTGGCCGGCGTCGTCCAGGATCTCGCCGAGCCGCTCGGCCTGGCCGACGTTGCGCGGGAAACCGTCGAGCAGAAACCCGACGGCGGTGTCCGGCTGCTCGAGCCGCTCGCGCACCATCTCGTTGGTGACCTCGTCCGGCACGAGCTTGCCGGCGTCCAGATAGCGCTGGACGTCGCGGCCGAGCTCAGTCTGCTCCGCGATGTTGGCGCGGAACAGGTCCCCGGTCGAGATGTGGGGAATGTTCAGCCTGGTGCTCAACGCCGTCGCCTGCGTGCCCTTCCCCGCACCGGGAGGGCCGACGAGCACGACGCGCGTCACCGGAGGAATCCTTCGTACCTGCGCTGCACCAGCTGGGTCTCGATCTGGCGCACGGTCTCCAGACCGACACCGACCATGATCAGCACGGCGGTGCCGCCGAACGGGAAGTTCTGGTTCTGGCCCTGCTGCGTAACGCTGAGGAAGAAGTTCGGCAGGATCGCGATGATGCCGAGGTAGATCGACCCGGGCAGGGTGATCCGGCCGAGCACGAACTTCAGGTACTCCGCGGTCGGGCGGCCGGGGCGGATGCCCGGGATGAAGCCGCCGAACTTCTTCATCTCGTCCGCGCGCTCGTTCACGTCGAACGTGATCGTGATGTAGAAGTACGTGAAGAAGATGATCAGCGCGAAGTAGCCGAGGATGTGCACCCAGCTCGACTGGTCGGTGACGTACTTCGATACGAACTCGGCGAACCAGCCGGTCTGCCCGGCGAGCCGGGAGATCAGGTCCGGCAGGTACAGCAGCGAGGACGCGAAGATCACCGGGATGACGCCGGCCTGGTTCACCTTCAACGGCAGGTAGGTCGACGTGCCGCCGTACATCCGGCGGCCGATCATGCGCTTGGCGTACTGCACCGGGATGCGGCGCTGGCCCTGCTCGACGAACACGACGCTGGCGATGATCAGCAAGCCGAACACACAGACCACGGCGAACACCAGGCCGCCCTGGTTCTGCAGGATCGCGCCGCCCTCTGCGGGGATGCGGGCCGCGATGTTCAGGAAGATCAGCAGCGACATGCCGTTGCCGATACCGCGCTCGGTGATCAGCTCACCCAGCCACATGATCACGGAGGTGCCGGCGGTCATCACGATGACGATCATCGCCAGGGTCACCCAGCTGTCACCCGGGATGATGTCCATCGGGTTGCCGGCGGAGTCCTTGCAGTCGCTGAACAGTTGCCCGCGGTCGGCCATCGCGACGATGCCGGTGGCCTGCAGGACCGCGAGCGCGATCGTGAGGTAGCGGGTGTACTGCGTCAGCTTGGACTGGCCGGACTGGCCTTCCTTCTTCAGTGCCTCGAACTTCGGGATCACCACGGTGAGCAACTGGACGATGATGCTCGCGGTGATATACGGCATGATGCCGAGCGCGAACACGGCCAACTGCAGCATGGCGCCACCGCTGAACAGGTTCAGCAGGGCGTAGATCCCCTCGTTCTGCACACCGGAGATGCACTGCTGCACCCGCGGGTAGGACACTCCGGGGGCCGGCAGCGTGGCACCGATTCGGTACACCACGACGATCATCAGCGTGAAGAGGATCTTGCGGCGCAGATCCGGCGTCGCGAGAGCCGAGCGGAAGGCGCTGAGCACGCAAGAACCTCCTCGGCGTCGCCGAGTTACACCCCGGCGAACAAACGTAGCCGACAGGCAGCCGGCAGGGACCCCTGGTAGACAACCAGGAACGCTCCGGGGAGCTCCTCACCCCGAAGCGCGCTCACGACTGTAACAGGACGCCTGGCGCGGCCGGCACCCGCCGGTCGCCGCTACCTGGAGGCGGCCAGCATGCCGGCGACGCCCAGCAGCGCGAGGCCGGTCCCCCTGTCCACGTTCCGCTGGGCGCGCACGGACATCCGCACCGACCGGATGATCCCGCCGACCAGGACGAACACCGTGCCGGCGGCCAGTTCGGCGACCAGGTAGACCAGTCCGAGCAGGGCGACCTGCAGCGCCACCGGCCCGCGCGCCGACTCGACGAACTGGGGCAGGAACGCGGTCATGATCAGTACGGCCTTGGGGTTGCCGGCGCAGACCAGGAACTCCTTGCGCACCAAGGGAAACAGTGATTTAACGGCATCTTCGTCGGCCAGCGGGCCGAGTTCGCCAGGACCGTGCCGCCAGGTGTTCACCAGGATCCGTACGCCCAGATAGACCAGGTACGCGACACCGGCCCACTTGATGATCGTCAACGCGAGCTCGGAGGAGGCGAGCAGCGGGCCGAGGCCGGCGGCGACGGCGGCGATCATCAGGGCCATCGCGACGAGCCGGCCGGACAGCCCGGTGAGCGCGCGCAGGGCGCCGTGCCGGATCGCGTGGTGCATGCCGAGCAGGTTGTTCGCACCCGGCGTCATCGCGATCAGGAACGCCGCGCCGAAGAAGACCACCAGCCACATGGACGCAGCCTCGCCCGCCGGCGCCCCTGATGTCCACCCGATAATCGACGTTTCAGTCCCGCCGCCGCGCGATCAGCGTGTTGAGCAGCCCGGCGCCGCGTTCCGCGTCGTCGATGCTGACCGCGAACTCCTTGCCGCCCGAGTACCGCACCACCAGCAGTCTCCGCCGCGCAGCATGACGGTGACGTCGCCGGGGAGTCCTCGGAATCCCCAACCGCCGACCCGGGCCGGACGGCGCTGCTCGGCCCAGGCCCGCTCAAGGCCCGACAGCGGAAAGCGCCAGCGTGGCTGGCCCAGCCAGCCGAGCCGGACGGTGAAGCCCTGATCGTTCACCGCCCCGCTCACCGAGCCGAGCATGGTGCCGAGCACCGCGACGATGAGCACCGAGATCACGACCGGCACCGCCACGACCGCGGGCGCCCACAGCAGCGTGCCGAGCGAGATCAGTCCCGACGCGACCACGACGGCGGGCAGCAACCGGGTGGTGGGACGCGGCGACTCGTCGCCGGACGGTCGCTCGTCCGGCCCGAGCCGGCCGAGGAGCCACCCGGCGACAGCGAAGACCGCCGACGCGCCCAGGACGAGGAGGAGATGCCACGGCGCCATCCGGGCGTCCCGCCAACTCGATATGCCGTAGTTCTGCACGATCATCATGGCGACGATGCCCAGTGGAAGCCCGCCGATGGGCCCCTGCAGGCCGGCGTAGAAACCGCGCGCGCCGACGCGTCATGGCTTTCTGCCAGACGAGCGACATCATCGCGATGCCGACGGGCCCCAACACGACCGCCAGCGGCCACACCGAGTTCGCGAGCGAGTCCGAGCCGTCGGGAGGCCCGGACAACGCGGGGAAATGCGTGGCGACCGGATCGGGCAGACGATCGGCGAACAGGAACGGCACGGCGAGGATGGCCACGACGACCGAGACCCACCACACCAGCGTCGCCGCCACGAGACGGGATCTCATCGCATCGCCCCGATCAGTTCGATGATCTCCGTGCGGCTGACGCCGTACTTCTCGGCGAGCCGCACCAGGTCGTGCAGGCGCTCGACGATCTCCCCGCGGCCGCCGCGCGCCGCGGTGTTCACGCTGATCCCACGGCCCCGCCGGAACTCCAGCAGGCCCTCGTCCCGCAGTTCGCGCAGAGCGCGGAGCACGGTGTTCACGTTGATCCCGAGCATCTCGGCGATTTCTTTGGCCGGCGGCAGCCGATCCGGCGCCTCCCCGGAGGCGATCGCACCCCGGAGCGCCGCCGCGACCTGGTCGTGCAGCGGTCTCGGGTCCGCCGAGTTCACTCCATCGCTCGAGACCTTGACAGGCAACCATTCAGTTGCCTAATTTTGTCGTCATGGAGGCCGAAGCCGAGTTGGACGCCGTGTTCAAGGCGCTCGCCGACCGGACCCGGCGGGCGGTGCTCGACCGTCTTCGGGAGCGCGGCGGGCTCACGCTGGTGGACTTGTGCGAGCACATGGAGATGAGCCGGCAGGCCGTGTCCAAGCACGTCGCGATCCTCGAGTCGGCCGGGCTCGTCGCGACGCGGCGCAGCGGGCGGGAGAAGTTGCACTACCTCAACCCGATTCCCATCCACGAGATCCAGGAACGGTGGATCTCCCGGTACGAACGCGGCCGGCTGGCCGCGCTGGCCAACCTCAAGAACGCGCTGGAGGGGCGGAATGACTGACCAGACCTACCTGTACACGCTCTACATCGAGTCCACCCGGGAGAAGGTGTGGGACGCGTTGATCAACCCCGAGTTCACCCGGCAGTACTGGAACGGCCGGATCGTCGACTCGGAATGGCGGCTCGGCGCGGCGGTCACGGTTCGGCACGACTACGACGACGTGATCGAGTCGGTCGGAGAGGTGCTCGAGTACGACCCGCCGCACCGGCTCACCTACGCCACGGCGCCACACCCCGACACGGGCAACCCGGCACCGAGGACGACGGTCGACTACCTGCTCCAGCCGCTGGGTGAGCACGTTGTCCTGCTGACCGTGACGCACACCGGGCTGGACGAGCAGTCGCTGCGCGGAGTGTCCGGCGGCTGGCCGGCCATCCTGTCCAACCTCAAGTCACTGCTGGAGACGGGACGGCCGCTGTCCATGCCCGCCGAGGTCCTCGCAGCATATCGGTGAACGACGGATATCGGTCGGCTCGCCATGGGCGCGGACGCCCCAAGGGAGGACAGCGACGCCGACCTCGACGCGCTGTCCGAGATCGACTTCGCCGACCGGGCCACTGTCTGGCGCTCAAACTGATCGCCGAGGTCACCGGGCAACGCCATGAATGGGTCGTGGAGCGCGGCTCGATCGACTGACATACGACGACGGGCCGGCCTGGAGTCCAGGCCGGCCCGTCGTGTGTCTTGCGTTTACAGCGCGGTGGCGGTCCCACCGGCAGCGGTGATCTTCTCGTGCGCGGAGCCGGAGAACTTGTGCGCGGTGACCTCCAGCTTGACGCCGTCGAGGTCGCCGTCGCCGAGCACCTTCACCAGCGAGTTCTTCCGCACCAGGCCGGCCTCGACCAGGTCGGACACGCCGATCTTGCCGCCCTTGGGGAACAACCGGGCGATGTCGCCCAGGTTCACCGGCTGGTACTCGGTGCGGAACCGGTTCTTGAAGCCACGCAGCTTCGGCAGCCGCATGTGGATGGGCATCTGCCCACCCTCGAAACCGGCCGGCACGTTCTTGCGGGCCTTGGTGCCCTTGGTACCGCGACCGGCGGTCTTGCCGCGCTTGCCGCCCTCACCGCGACCGACGCGGATCTTCTCGGTCTTGGCGCCCGGGGCCGGCCGCAAGTGGTGGATCTTGATGGCCATCAGTCGACCTCCTCGACAGTCACGAGGTGGCGAACCGTGTGGATCAGGCCGCGCACCTCGGGGGTGTCATCGCGCACCGTCGACTGGCGAATCTTGCGCAGGCCCAGAGTCCGCAGCGAGTCACGGTGGTTCTGCTTGGTGCCGATCGTGCTGCGCACCTGGGTGATCTTGATCGTTGCCATGTCGATCACGCGCCCTTCGCAGCCTGGGCGGCAGCCGCACGTGCGCGCAGCATGCCGGCCGGTGCGACGTCCTCGAGCGGCAGGCCACGGCGAGCCGCGACCTCCTCCGGACGCTGCAGGCCCTTCAACGCGGTCACCGTGGCGTGCACGATGTTGATCGCGTTGTCGCTGCCGAGCGACTTGGACAGCACGTCGTGCACGCCGGCGCACTCCAGCACCGCACGCACCGGGCCACCGGCGATCACACCGGTACCGGCCGACGCGGGACGCAGCAGCACGACGCCGGCAGCGGCCTCACCGGTGATCGGGTGCGGGATGGTGCCACCGATCCGAGGAACCTTGAAGAAGTTCTTCTTCGCCTCCTCGACGCCCTTGGCGATGGCGGCCGGCACCTCCTTCGCCTTGCCGTAGCCGACACCGACCATGCCGTCGCCGTCACCGACGACGACCAGAGCGGTGAAGCTGAAGCGACGACCACCCTTGACGACCTTGGCGACGCGGTTGATCGCCACGACGCGCTCGAGGTGCGGGGTCTTGTCCTGGGCCGCCCCGCCACGGCCACCATCGCGCCGGTCCCTGCGGTCCCGGCCGCCACCGCGTTCGCGGTCGCCGCCCGGTCCGCCCTGACCGCCACCTTGCCGTTGACGTCCCGGCATCAGGCTGTCCCTTCCATCTCGTTGTGCTGCATCAGAACTCCAGACCCGCCTCACGGGCCGCGTCGGCGAGCGAGGCGATCCGGCCGTGGTAGTCGTAGCCACCGCGGTCGAAGACCACCTTGCTGATGCCGGCGTCCTTGGCGCGGGCGGCGATCAGCTCGCCGACCTTGGCCGCCTTGGCCTTCTTGTCGCCGTCCGCCGTCCGCACGTCGGCCTCGAGGCTCGACGCGGACGCCAGCGTGCGGCCGACGAGGTCGTCGACCAGCTGCACGACGATGTGTCGCGAAGACCGGTTGACGACCAGGCGGGGGCGCTCCGGCGTGCCACTGACCTTCTTGCGGAGCCGGAAGTGCCTGCGCGCCCTGGCGACACGCCGTCGGGTGGAGATGTCCTTGCCGACGGGCTTGCGCTTGGTAACAGTCGTTTCAGCCATGATCACTTACCCGTCTTTCCGACCTTGCGCCGGATCTTCTCGCCCTCGTAGCGAACGCCCTTGCCCTTGTACGGGTCGGGCTTGCGCAGCTTGCGGATGTTCGCGGCGACCTCGCCGACCCGCTGCTTGTCGATGCCGGAGACGGACAGCTTCGTCGGGCCCTCCACCTTGAAGGTGATGCCCTCGGGAGCGCTGACCTTCACGGAGTGGCTGTACCCGAGCGCGAACTCCAGGTCCGAACCCTTGAGCTGGACGCGGTAACCGACGCCGTGGATCTCGAGCTTCTTCTCGTAGCCGTCGGTCACACCGACGACCAGGTTCTCCACCAGCGTGCGGCTCAAGCCGTGCAGCGCACGGCTCTTGCGCTCGTCGTCCGGACGCTTGACCTCGAGCGTGCCGTCGTTGTTCTCGACGGTGATCGGCTCGGCCAGCGTGTGCGACAGGGTGCCCTTGGGCCCCTTCACGGTGATGTTCCTGCCGTCGATCTGCACGTCCACCCCAGCGGGGACGGTGATCGGCAGCTTTCCGATGCGCGACATGTCCTGCCCCCTCCCTTACCAGACGTAGGCGAGGACTTCCCCGCCTACACGCTGCTTGGTGGCCTGCCGGTCGGTGAGCAGCCCGCCGGACGTGGAGATGATCGCCACGCCCAGGCCGCCGAGCACCTTCGGGAGGTCCGTCGACTTGGCGTACACCCGCAGACCGGGCTTCGACACGCGCCGGAGGCCGGCGATGCTGCGCTCCCGGTTCGGGCCGTACTTCAGCTCGACGACGAGGTTCTTGCCCTTCTCGCCCTCCTGGTCGCGGTAGCCCGCGATGTAACCCTCGCGCTTGAGGATGTCGGCGATGTTCGCCTTGAGCTTGGAGTGCGGCAGCACGACCTCGTCGTGGTACGCCGAGTTGGCGTTGCGCAGACGCGTCAGGAAGTCTGCGATCGGGTCGGTCATCGTCATGGTGACCTGTCAACCTTTCTCGCCTGGTTCCCCTGTGGGGCCTGGACGATTTCGAGGGTCTCGTTTACCAGCTGGACTTGCTCACTCCGGGCAGCTCACCGCGGTGAGCCATCTCCCGGAGGCAAATCCGGCACAGGCCGAACTTGCGGAACACCGAGTGCGGGCGGCCGCACCGCTGGCAGCGGGTGTAGGCGCGCACCTTGAACTTCGGCTTCTTGGCAGCCTTGTGGACCAGTGCCTTCTTGGCCATCAGTTCTCCTTGAACGGGAAGCCCAGGTGCTTCAGCAGCGCCCGGCCCTCCGCGTCGTTGGTGGCGGTGGTGACGATCGTGATGTCCATGCCTCGCGGACGGTCGATCGAGTCCGGGTCGATCTCGTGGAACATCGACTGCTCGTTGAGGCCGAACGTGTAGTTGCCGTTGCCGTCGAACTGCTTGGGCGACAGGCCGCGGAAGTCGCGGATACGCGGCAGCGCGATGGTCAGCAGCCGGTCCAGGAACTCCCACATGCGGTCACCGCGGAGGGTGGCGCGCGCGCCGATCGGCATGCCCTCGCGCAGCTTGAACTGCGCGATGGACTTGCGCGCCTTGCGGACCTCGGGCTTCTGGCCGGTGATCGTGGCCAGGTCGCGGACCGCGCCGTCGATCAGCTTGCCGTCGCGGGCGGCGTCGCCGACACCCATGTTCACGACGACCTTCACCACGCCGGGGATCTGCATGACGTTGTCGAAGGAGAAGTCCTTCTGCAGCGCCGCCTTGATCTCGTCGCGGTACCGGGTCTTCAACCGGGGGACGATCTTCTCACTCGTGGTCATGATCAGATCTCCTTCCCGTCGTTCTCGCCACCGCGAGCCACGCGGACCTTGCGGCCGTTCTCGTCGAACTTGTAGCCGACACGGGTGGGCTTGCCGCCGGGGCCGACCACCATCACGTTGCTGACGTGGATGGGAGCCTCCTGCGTGATGATCCCGCCGGACTGCGCGCCGCGCTGCGACTGCGTGATCCGGGTGTGCTTCTTGATCCGGTTGACGCCCTCGACCAGGACCTTGTTGTCCCTCGGGTAGGCCTGGATGACCTTGCCCTTGGCACCCTTGTCCTTGCCGGCGATGACGACGACCGTGTCGCCCTTCTTGACCTTCATGTTCAGAGCACCTCCGGCGCCAGCGAGATGATCTTCATGAACTTCTTGTCGCGCAGCTCGCGACCGACCGGGCCGAAGATGCGGGTGCCGCGCGGCTCGTTGTCCGGCTTGATCAGCACGGCGGCGTTCTCGTCGAACCGGATGTAGGAACCGTCCGGACGACGCTTCTCCTTCACCGTGCGGACGATCACGGCCTTGACCACGTCGCCCTTCTTCACGTTGGCACCGGGGATCGCGTCCTTGACGGTGGCGACGATGATGTCGCCGATGCCCGCGTAGCGACGCGCGGAACCGCCGAGTACACGGATGCAGAGAATCTCCTTGGCACCCGTGTTGTCGGCGACGCGCAGTCGCGACTCCTGCTGGATCACTTACTTCTCCTGACCATTCTTGGCTGTCAGATTTCCGACCTGAACAGCTCGGTCGAACTCGCTGGTGTTACTTGGCCTTCTCGAGGATCTCCACCAAGCGCCAGCGCTTGGTGGCGCTCAGCGGGCGGGTCTCCATCAGCAGGACCCGGTCGCCCGGACCCGCGGTGTTGTTCTCGTCGTGCGCCTTGACCTTGGTGGTCGTGCGCATGACCTTCCCGTACAGCGGGTGCTTCTTGCGGTCCTCGAGGCTGACCACGATCGTCTTGTCCATCTTGTCGGACACGACGAGGCCCTCGCGGACCTTGCGGCGGTTACGGGTCACGGTCTCTGTCTTCTCGTCGCTCATGCGGCACCCTCGTCAGTAGTCGCGGTGACCTCGTCCGGGGTCACCGAGAGGCCGAGCTCGCGCTCGCGCATCACGGTGTAGACGCGTGCGATCTCCTGCCGCACGGCGCGCAGCCGGCGGTTGTTGTCCAGCTGGCCGGTGGCCATCTGGAACCGCAGGTTGAACAGCTCTTCCTTCGACTCGCGCAAGCGCAGCACGAGCTCCTCGTCGTTCAGCTCGCGCAGGTCCGATGCTGTCGTCCCGGCTGCCATCAGAAGTCACCACCCTCACGCGTGACGATGCGGCACTTCATCGGCAGCTTGTGGATCGCGCGACGAAGGGCCTCGCGGGCAACGGCCTCGTTCGGGAAGCTCATCTCGAACATGACCCGGCCCGGCTTGACGTTGGCCACCCAGTGCTCCGGCGAGCCCTTGCCGGAACCCATGCGGGTTTCGGCGGGCTTCTTGGTCAGCGGGCGGTCCGGGAAGATGTTGATCCACACCTTGCCACCACGGCGGATGTGCCGGTTGATGGCGATACGCGCGGACTCGATCTGCCGGTTGGTGACGTAGGCCGGCTCCAGCGCCTGGATGCCGAGCTCGCCGAAGGTCACCTTCGTCCCGCCCTTGGCCATGCCGGACCGCTTCGGGTGGTGCTGCTTGCGGTGCTTGACCTTGCGTGGGATGAGCATTCCTCAGCCCTCCCCGTTTTCCTGTGTCGTCGCGGTCTCGGCCGGCTTCTCAGCCGGCGCGGGGGCCGCGGTGGCCTGCTCGGCCGCGGCGCGCGCGGCCTCGGTGCTGGTCGCCGTGGTGCCCGAGGCGCCACTGCGACGCGGCCGGTTCGGGCGCTCACGACGCGGCTGGCGCGGCTCGGCCGCGGTCTGCTCGCGCGCGTCGCGCTCACGCCGGCCGCCGACCACGTCACCCTTGTAGATCCACACCTTCACGCCGATGCGGCCGAACGTGGTGCGGGACTCGAAGAAGCCGTAGTCGATGTCGGCGCGCAGCGTGTGCAGCGGAACCCGGCCCTCGCGGTAGTGCTCGGAGCGGGACATCTCCGCGCCGCCGAGACGGCCGGAGCACTGCACCCGGATGCCCTTGACCTGCGGCGAGCGCATGGCCGACTGGATGGCCTTGCGCATCGCGCGCCGGAAGGCGACGCGGTTGGACAGCTGCTCGGCGACACCCTGGGCCACCAGCTGAGCGTCGGCCTCGGAGTTCTTCACCTCGAGGATGTTCAGCTGGACCTGCTTCTTGGTGAGCTTCTCCAGCTCACCGCGAATGCGGTCGGCCTCGGCGCCGCGGCGGCCGATGACGATGCCCGGCCGGGCGGTGTGGATGTCGACGCGAACGCGGTCACGGGTGCGCTCGATCTCCACCTTGGAGATGCCCGCGCGCTCCATGCCCTTGCTCAGCAGCCGACGGATCTTGACGTCCTCGGCCACGTACTCCGCGTACTGCTTGTCGGCGTACCAGCGGGACTTCCAGTCGGTGGTGATCCCCAGCCGGAAGCCGTGCGGGTTGATTTTCTGACCCACTAGCGGGCACTCCCCTTCGCGCTGGACTTCTTCTTCGGCGTCTTCTTGGGCTCTGCCTTCTTCGGCCGCGACTCCACCTCGACGGTGATGTGGCTCGTACGCTTGCGGATGCGGTACGCACGACCCTGCGCGCGCGGCCGGAACCGCTTGAGCGTCGGCCCCTCGTCCACGTAGATCGTGGACACCCAGAGCGTGTCCGGGTCGAGGTCGAGGTTGTTCTCGGCGTTGGCCGCCGCGCTGGCGATCACCTTCGCCACCGGCTCGCTCGCCGCCTGCGGGGCGAACTCCAGCAGGGCCAAGGCCTCGCCGACGCTGCGTCCGCGGATCAGGTCGACGACCCGCCGCACCTTCATCGGCGTGGCGCGGACGTAGCGAGCCCGAGCCGTGGCGCGCGGGAGTTCCTCCTGCGCGGCGGCTTCAGTCTGGGCGTTCATCGCTTATCCCTTGCTCTCTCTTAGCGCCGACGCGCTTTGCGGTCGTCCTTGATGTGGCCCTTGAACGTGCGGGTCGGGGCGAACTCGCCGAGCTTGTGCCCGACCATCGACTCGCTCACGAAGACCGGGACGTGCTTGCGGCCGTCGTGCACCGCGATCGTGTGACCCAGCATGTCTGGGATGATCGTGGACCGGCGGGACCAGGTCTTGATCACGGTCTTCTTGCCCGACTCGTTCAGTGCGTCCACCTTCTTGAGCAGGTGGTCGTCCACGAACGGGCCCTTCTTCAGGCTGCGTGGCATGTTGTTCTACCTCCTGCTCAGCGCTTCTTGCCGGTACGGCGACGGCGGACGATCAACTTGTCGGACGGCTTGCGGCGGCGGGTACGCCCCTCCGGCTTGCCGTTCGGATTCACCGGGTGCCGACCACCGGAGGTCTTGCCCTCACCACCACCGTGCGGGTGGTCGACCGGGTTCATGACCACACCGCGGACGGTCGGGCGCTTGCCCTTCCACCGCATGCGGCCGGCCTTGCCCCAGTTGATGTTGGCGTGCTCGGAGTTACCGACCTCGCCGACGGTGGCGCGGCAGCGCACGTCGACGTTGCGGATCTCACCGGACGGCATGCGCAGCTGCGCGAACCGGCCCTCGCGGGCAACCAGCTGGACGCTGGCACCGGCCGAGCGGGCGATCTTCGCGCCGCCGCCGGGGCGGAGCTCGATCGCGTGCACCACGGTGCCCACCGGGATGTTGCGCAGCGGCAGGCTGTTGCCCGGCTTGATGTCCGCGCGCGGCCCGTTCTCGATCTTGTCGCCCTGCTTGAGCTTGTTCGGCGCGATGATGTAGCGCTTCTCGCCGTCGGCGTAGTGCAGCAGCGCGATCCGAGCCGTGCGGTTCGGGTCGTACTCGATGTGCGCGACCTTGGCCGGCACACCGTCCTTGTCGTGTCGGCGGAAGTCGATCAGCCGGTACGCGCGCTTGTGACCGCCACCCTTGTGCCGGGTGGTGATCTTGCCGTGCGCGTTGCGGCCGCCGCGCCCGTGCAGCGGGCGGATCAGCGACTTCTCCGGCTCCGACCGGGTGATCTCGGCGAAGTCCGACACGCTCGAGCCTCGGCGGCCCGGCGTGGTCGGCTTGTACTTGCGAATGCCCATGTGTCGTCAGTCCCTTACGCGGCCGGTCCGCCGAAGATCTCGATCGGCTTGCTCTCCTCGGAGAGCGTCACGATTGCCCGCTTGGTGTCCTTGCGCTTGCCGTACCCGGTGCGGGTGCGCTTGCGCTTGCCCTGGCGGTTGAGCGTGTTCACCGACACGACCTTCACGCCGAAGACCTTCTCGACGGCGATCTTGATCGCGGTCTTGTTCGCGTCCCGGTGCACCTCGAAGGTGTACTTGTTCTCCTCGAGCAGCCCGTAGGACTTCTCGGAGATCACCGGGGCGAGCAGGATGTCACGGTGGTCGGGGATCACTTGTCCTCCTCCTTCCGCTGCGATGGCGGAAGCTGGAAGCCGGCCTTCTCGGCGTCCTCGGCGGTGGCGAACCACACCTCGGCGACGGTCCGCTTGTAGAACGAACTACCGGGTAGGTGGTACAGCTTCGAGCCCTCGTTGCCCTTGATCGGGAACCCGTCGGGCACCTCGCTCGGGTCGGCCAGCGGGGCGTGGCTGCCCTGGTACGGCGCCTCGGCACCGGGTGCCGCGGGCACCTCGGTGGAGGTGGCCTTCGCCTTGGCCTTGCCGCCCTTGACCGGACCGGCGAGGAACGCGTCCA
The DNA here is from genome assembly GCF_004216555.1 of Herbihabitans rhizosphaerae. Lineage (GTDB taxonomy): Bacteria > Actinomycetota > Actinomycetes > Mycobacteriales > Pseudonocardiaceae > Herbihabitans > Herbihabitans rhizosphaerae. The sequence goes on from NZ_SGWQ01000006.1 coordinate 413,023, forward strand.
GCGCGGTCTTGGTGAACACCACGTCGTCGTTGACCAGCACGTCGTAGGTGTTCAGCTGGTCCGGCGCGATCACGTGCACGTGCGGCAGGTTGCGCACCGACACCCAGTTGACGTCCTCGTCGCGGGTGAGCACCACGAGCAGCCGCTTGGCCTCGGTGACCGACTCGAGCACCTTGCGGGCGCCCTTGGTGGACGGCTTGTCGCCGTCGACCAGGCCGGTGATCACGTGCAACTGGCCGGCGCGCACCCGGTCGGAGAGGGCACCGCGCAGTGCGGCGGCCTTCATCTTCTTCGGAGTGCGCTGGGTGTAGTCGCGCGGCTGGGGGCCGTGCACGATGCCACCGCCGGCGAACTGCGGCGCGCGGACCGAACCCTGACGGGCGCGGCCGGTGCCCTTCTGGCGGTACGGCTTCTTGCCGCCGCCGCGGACCTCGCCACGGGTCTTCGTGCTGTGGTTGCCCTCACGCGCCGCGGCCAGCTGGGCCACGACGACCTGGTGCATCAGCGCGATGTTGGCCTGCGCGTCGAAGATCTCCGCGGGGAGCTCGACGCTGCCGTCGGTCTTGCCGGCCGGCGTCTTGATGTCGATCTTGCTCATCAGGCGTCACCCTTCGCGGCGGTCTTGAGGAACACCAGACCGCCCTTCGGGCCGGGAACGGCGCCCTTGATCAGGATCAGGCCGTCCTCGGCGTCCACCCGGTGCACGGTCAGGTTCTGCGTGGTGACCCTCGCGTTGCCCATGCGGCCGGCCATGCGCAGGCCCTTGAACACGCGACCCGGGGTGGCGCAGCCACCGATCGAGCCGGGCGAGCGGTGCTTGCGCTGCGTGCCGTGGCTCGCGCCGAGGCCGCTGAAGCCGTGCCGCTTCATGACACCGGCGGTGCCCTTGCCCTTGCTGGTACCGGTCGCGTCGATCACGGTGCCGGCCTCGAACACCTCGGCGGTGATCTCCTGGCCGACCTCGTAGCTGTCCGCGTCGGTGGTGCGCAGCTCGGCGAGGAAGCGGCGGGGTGTCACGCCGGCCTTCTCGAAGTGCCCGGTGCGCGGCTTGTTCACCTTGCGCGGGTCGATCGCGCCGAACGCGAGTTGCACGGCGACGTAGCCGTCGTTGTCCTGGGAACGAACCTGGGTGACCACGTTCGGCCCGGCCTTGACGACGGTCACCGGAACGATCCGGTTGTTCTCGTCGAAGACCTGGGTCATGCCGAGCTTGGTGCCCAGGATCCCCTTCATCTGCCTGTCAGACATTTCGGTCAGGCCCTCACTGGATGTTGACGTCGACGCTGGCCGGCAGGTCGATGCGCATGAGCGCGTCCACCGTCTTCGGCGTCGGGTCGAGGATGTCGATCAGACGCTTGTGCGTGCGCATCTCGAAGTGCTCGCGCGAGTCCTTGTACTTGTGCGGCGAGCGGATGACGCAGTAGACGTTCTTCTCCGTCGGCAGCGGCACCGGCCCGACGACCCGAGCGCCGGTGCGCGTCACGGTCTCGACGATCTTGCGCGCGGACGCGTCGATCGCCTCGTGGTCGTAGGCCTTGAGCCGGATGCGGATCTTCTGTCCCGCCATGGTGGCTTGCCGTTCCTTTGGTCTCGATGCCGCTAACTAGCTGCGGTTGCGGTGCTTGCGTCCGCGCTGTTCAGGAGTCATGGTCCCCGGTCCACGCGGTCGGGTGTGTCGCGCCCGTCGCGCATACCGGTCCCACAGGATCTTCTCGTGGGATGGGATTTTTCTTCCCCGTAGTCGGGGCGGCCGAACAGCGAACATTCGGCCGCCCCGCTACGAGCAACCCGTTAAGGATGCCATACCGAGATACGGCGCCCCAAATCGGGGGGTGCTACTTACTTGACGATCTTGGTGACCTGGCCCGCACCGACGGTACGGCCACCCTCGCGGATGGCGAACCGCAGACCCTCGTCCATGGCGACCGGCTGGATCAGCGAGACGCTGATCGAGGTGTTGTCGCCCGGCATGACCATCTCGGTGCCCTCGGGGAGGGTCACCACGCCGGTCACGTCGGTGGTCCGGAAGTAGAACTGGGGGCGGTAGTTGTTGAAGAACGGCGTGTGCCGTCCGCCCTCGTCCTTGGACAGGATGTAGGCCTGGCCCTCGAACTCGGTGTGCGGGGTGTTGGTGCCCGGCTTGATGACGACCTGGCCGCGCTCGACGTCCTCACGCTTGATACCGCGCAGGAGCAGACCCACGTTGTCACCGGCCTGGCCGGTGTCGAGGAGCTTGCGGAACATCTCGACACCGGTGACGGTGGTCTTCTGGGACTTGTCCTTGATACCGACGATTTCCACCTCCTCGTTCACGTTGACCACGCCACGCTCGACGCGACCGGTGACCACGGTGCCGCGGCCGGTGATCGTGAAGACGTCCTCGATCGGCATCAGGAACGGCTTCTCGAGCTCACGCACCGGGTCCGGCACGTTCTCGTCGACCGCGTCCATCAGCTCGAGGAGCTTCTCGGCCCACTCGGCGTCGCCCTCGAGCGCCTTCAGCGCGGAGACACGCACGACCGGCACGTCGTCACCAGGGAACTCCTGGGCCGACAGCAGCTCGCGGACCTCCATCTCGACGAGCTCGAGGATCTCCTCGTCGTCGACCATGTCCGACTTGTTCAGCGCGACCAGGATGTACGGCACGCCGACCTGGCGGGCCAGCAGCACGTGCTCGCGGGTCTGCGGCATCGGGCCGTCGGTCGCGGCGACCACCAGGATCGCGCCGTCCATCTGGGCGGCACCGGTGATCATGTTCTTGATGTAGTCGGCGTGACCGGGGGCGTCCACGTGTGCGTAGTGACGCTTCTCGGTCTGGTACTCGACGTGCGCGATGTTGATCGTGATACCGCGCTGCTTCTCCTCCGGCGCCTTGTCGATCTCGTCGAACGGCGTGAAGGGGTTGAGCTCGGGGTACTTGTCGTGCAGGACCTTGGTGATCGCCGCGGTAAGAGTGGTCTTCCCGTGGTCGACGTGGCCAATGGTGCCGATGTTGACGTGCGGCTTGTCCCGCTCGAACTTAGCCTTCGCCACTGGATTGTCCTCCTGGACTTGTTCTTTCCGCCGTGTCGTCTTTTCTGCAGACCCGGCGACTCATCAGGGTCGGATGTGCGGAACCCGGGGATGCCCCCGGAGAACCACACTGCTGTGCGGTGCTCCGGTGCCGGGTTACTCGCCCGTCGCCTTCGCGATGATCTCCTTCGAGACGTTCACGGGAACCTCGTCGTAGGAGTCGAACTGCATGGAGTAGTTCGCGCGACCCTGGGTCTTGGACCTCAGGTCGCCTACGTACCCGAACATCTCCGACAGCGGAACCAGCGCCTTGACGACGCGGGTGCCACTGCGCTCTTCCATGGCCTGGATGTGGCCGCGGCGGGAGTTCAGGTCGCCGATGACATCGCCCATGTAGTCCTCGGGCGTGGTCACCTCGACCGCCATCATCGGCTCCAGCAGTACGGGGTCTGCCTTCCGAGCGGCTTCCTTGAGCGCCATGGAACCGGCGACCTTGAATGCCATCTCCGAAGAGTCGACCTCGTGGTACGCACCATCCAACAGGGTCACCTTCAACCCGACCAGCGGGTAGCCGGCCAGCACGCCGTACTGCATGGCGTCCTGGGCACCCGCGTCCACCGAGGGGATGTACTCCCGGGGAACGCGGCCACCCGTGACCTTGTTGTCGAACTCGTAGAGCGCACCGTCAGCGGACTTCTCGAGCGGCTCGAGCTTGATGATCACCTTCGCGAACTGCCCGGAGCCACCGGTCTGCTTCTTGTGCACGTACTCGTACTTCTCGACGACCTTGCGGATCGTCTCACGGTAGGCGACCTGCGGCTTGCCGATGTTCGCCTCGACCTTGAACTCCCGCTTCATGCGGTCGACCAGGATGTCGAGGTGCAGCTCGCCCATGCCGGCGATGATCGTCTGCCCGGTCTCGTCGTCGAGGTGGACCTTGAACGTCGGGTCCTCCTCGGCGAGCCGCTGGATGGCGGTGGACAGCTTCTCCTGGTCCGCCTTCGTCTTCGGCTCGATGGCCACCTGGATGACCGGGTCCGGGAACGTCATCGACTCGAGCACGATCGGGTGCTGCGGGTCGCACAGGGTGTCGCCGGTGGTGGTCTGCTTGAGCCCGATCACCGCGTAGATGTGACCGGCGCGAGCGTCGTTGACCGGGTTCTCCTTGTTGGAGTGCATCTGGAAGATCTTCCCGATGCGCTCCTTGCGGTCCTTGGTCGAGTTGATCAGCTGAGCGCCGGAGTCCACCTTGCCGGAGTACACCCGGACGTAGGTGAGCTTGCCGAAGAACGGGTGCACGGCGATCTTGAACGCCAGCGCCGAGAACGGCTCGTCGATGGACGGCTTGCGCGAGGCCGGGGTCTCGTCGTCCTGCAGGACACCCTCGACCGGCGGCAGGTCCAGCGGCGAGGGCAGGTAGTCGTTCACCGCGTCGAGCAGGGGCTGCACGCCCTTGTTCTTGAACGCCGAGCCGCACAGGATCGGGTAGGCGGATCCGTCGTGCACGATCTTGCGGATGCCGGCCTTGATCTGCTCCTCGGTCAGCTCCTCGCCGCCGAGGTAGAGCTCCATCAGGTCGTCGTCGGTCTCCGCGACGGCCTCGACCAGCTTCTCGCGGAACTCCGCGGCCTTCTCGACCAGATCGGCCGGGATGTCCTCGACCGTGTAGTCCTCACCGATCTTGACCTCGCCGCGCCAGGTCAGCGCGCGCATCCGGACCAGGTCGACGACGCCGGTGAACTCGCTCTCGGAGCCGATCGGCAGCTGGATCGGCAGCGGCTTGGCGCCGAGCCGGTCGGAGATGGTCTTGATGGTGAAGTAGAAGTCCGCGCCGAGCTTGTCCATCTTGTTGACGAAGCAGATGCGCGGGACGTCGTACTTGGTGGCCTGCCGCCAGACCTGCTCGGACTGCGGCTCGACGCCTTCCTTGCCGTCGAAGACCGCGACCGCGCCGTCGAGCACCCGCAGGTTGCGCTCCACCTCGACGGTGAAGTCGACGTGCCCTGGGGTGTCGATCAGGTTGATCTGGTGGTCCTTCCAGTAGCAGGTCGTCGCGGCGGACGTGATCGTGATGCCGCGCTCCTGCTCCTGCTCCATCCAGTCCATCGTCGCGGCGCCGTCGTGCACCTCGCCGATCTTGTAGTTGATCCCGGTGTAGAACAGGATCCGCTCGGTCGTCGTGGTCTTACCGGCATCGATGTGCGCCATGATGCCGATGTTGCGGACCTTGTTCAGGTCGGTCAGCACGTCGAGTGCCACGGAAGTTCCCCTGATCTAGGGCTGGGGGCTCCTGGTGGGAGCCGGATCACCAGCGGTAGTGAGCGAATGCCTTGTTGGACTCGGCCATCTTGTGCGTGTCCTCGCGGCGCTTCACGGAGGCGCCGAGCCCGTTGCTCGCGTCGAGCAACTCGTTCATCAGCCGTTCGACCATGGTCTTCTCCCGGCGCTGCCGCGAGAAGGTCACCAGCCAACGCAGTGCGAGGGTGGTGCTGCGGCCGGGCTTGACCTCGATCGGCACCTGGTAGGTGGCGCCACCGACACGGCGGCTCTTCACCTCGATGGTCGGCTTCACGTTGTCCAGCGCACGCTTGAGCGTGACCACCGGGTCGGTGCCGTTCTTGTCCCGAGCGCCCTCGAGCGCCCCGTAGACGATCTTCTCGGCGACCGAGCGCTTGCCGTCCACCAGCACCTTGTTGATCAGCTGGGTGACCAGCGGCGAGGTGTAGACGGGGTCGGAGATCAGCGGCCGCTTCGGGGCCGGTCCCTTGCGGGGCATCAGCTCTTCTCCTTCTTCGCGCCGTACTTGCTCCGGGCCTGCTTGCGGTTCTTCACACCCTGCGTGTCCAGCGAACCGCGGATGATCTTGTAACGAACGCCGGGCAGGTCCTTCACACGTCCGCCGCGCACGAGCACCATCGAGTGCTCCTGGAGGTTGTGCCCCTCACCGGGGATGTACGCCGTGACCTCGATGCCACTGGTCAGCTTCACGCGAGCGACCTTGCGCAGCGCCGAGTTCGGCTTCTTGGGGGTGGTGGTGTACACGCGAGTGCACACCCCACGGCGCTGCGGGGACTCCTTGAGCGCCGCGGTCTTCTGCTTGACAGCCTTGTCCTGGCGGCCCTTGCGGACCAGCTGCTGGATCGTGGGCATAGACCGGCTTTCTCTGCGTTCGTTTCACCGTGCTCTGCTCGAGCACTGTTGGCTCTTCGGTTCCGTATCCCGAGGTCGGGCGTGTCGGCCTTCCCAAGGCCCTATGCGGGATGCATTATCCCAAGGGGTCTGGAGTCACCAGGACGACCAGGACACCGCGCACAGGCACACGGATCGACCCGACATAGGTCGGGCGCGAGTAGCAAAGATACCTGCCCGCCCGATCGCGGATCAAATCGGGGTCCCCTTCCGGCCGCGGACACCGCACCCGGCGGCCGGTCCGCGCCCGCGTGGACCGCCACCAGCCTACGCTCGACGGTGCGCCGGAACGTCGCACGGGTATCGTTCGACGCCCCGCGAACCCGGTATGAAATCGCACGTCTGCGCTTTCTCCGCAATGCGCCGATCGGGCGCCGCGAATGCTCGGTCACACGTATTCCGTGATTCCTGAAATGCGCCGATGCACCGCCGTTGACCTGCGGTGATCACATCGGACACCACACATCCGGCGAATTCGGCGTCCGCGTCCTTACCGGTCAGTCACCTTTCGCGTGCATTCTCGGAATCGCGAGTTCCGCGCCGCCACCCGGTACGGCCGTCGCGATGCCGCAGTCCGGCGCGGACCAGAAGCGGCTGGACCGGCCGTCGGCGTGCACGTGGTCGTCGTGCCCCTGGAAGCCCGGGCCGAGGATGCCGTTGAAGCCGTGGTTGCGCGCCTGCTTGGCCAGGGTGCACAGGGAGTGCGGGCCGGCGCCCAGATCGACGGCGTCGCCGTACAGGTGACGGCTGTCCGGCGCACCGCCGACCGCGTCGTTGCACGAGCGGCTGCGGAACCCGCTGGTGACCGTGATCGGCTGGTCTCCGAGCGCGTGCCGCATGGCCTGCAGCTTCCACATGCTCACCAGCGCGCTCGCCTTGGCCGCCGAGGCGGAGACGGCGCCGCCCGACCAGTCGGAGTTGCATCGGTTCAGCTCCGCGAAGGTGAAGTTGACCGGCGTGCAGTCGTCGTCCTGCAGCGCGTAGATCTTGCCGTACGTCGCCGAGTCCGCGACTCCGGTCTGGGACAGCCCGTAGGCCTGCTGGAACCGGGTGACGGCCGCCTTGGTCGCCGGTCCGAAGTCGCCGTCGAGCCCCAGCACCTCACCCTGGGAGACATGGCCCGACAGGCGGATCTGCAGCTGGCGCACGTCGTCTCCGTTCGCCCCCTCGGACAGGTTCCGGCTCCAGGTGTAGCAGCCGTCCGCGGGGGCCGCGTCAGCCGTTCCGGAGGCTAAGCCGACGACGGTCATGGTCAGGGCGAGGGCCAGCGCGGCGACCACGCTGACGACACGGGCGGACATGGTGACCTCCATGGGCAGGGAAGAGAGTCACCAAGACCCTGGCGCAGACGTGAAAGGATCACCACCGGCCAATCGGAGTATTCGGGCGCCCCCGAAGGCGCTACTCGGCTCCCGGTGCGACGACCGCGAGACCCGCGCCCTCGGCCGCCGAGGCCAGCCGCTTGTCGTAGGTCACGAAGGCCTCCACGGTCTTGCCGGCCGCGACCGCCAGCTCCGCCGTCGCCAGGTGAATCGCGTCCAAGGAGCGCAACAGCGGGTCAGGATAAGCCGCCGCGGTCGCCCGCACAGCCGAGTCCATCACGATCCGGTTGATCCCGGTGAGCACACCGGGCATCGCGGCCAGGCGAGCCGGCGAACCACGCCGCAGCGCCCGCGCGACCTCGATCTCGGCCAACTCCGACGTGACAACCGGGCCGCGCTCGTTGAGCCATTCCACCAGCACCTGGCTCTCGCCCTCCGGCCGGATCAGCTTCACGATCGCGCAGCTGTCCAGGTAGATCACGTGCGCTCCTCGTCGCGCATCTGGCGAATGAGAGCAGCGGCGTCCGCGCCGGGTTCGATCTCACCCTCGGGCGCCACGAACGGCCTCGGGTTGGTCGCCGGCGTGATCCAGCCGGCCGCCACGAGATCGTCGAGCTCACTCCCGACCGGGGTGATCCGGGCGACCACCTTTCCGCGATTGGTGATCTCCAGAGCATGCCCTTGCTCGACACGCTTCATCACACTCGCGGTGTCCTGGTTCAGCTCCCGCATCGGCACCTGCTCGTCACCCATGCCGGCGAGTGTACTACACGGTTACTACATTCGCGCATGAGTCGGCCCCGGTGCCTGGGACACCGGGGCCGAACCGTCGATCAGAGTTACCTGTAGTCGCGACCGAAGTCGTAGTCGTCCAGCGGGACCGCGGCACCGGTGCCGGTACCGAACACGTCAGGCGTGTAGTAGCCGTCGTCGTAGGACGGGATCGCGTACGCCGCGACCCGGGCCTCCTCGGTCGGCTGCACCTGGATGTTGCGGTACTTGTTGATGCCCGTACCGGCCGGGATCAACTTACCGATGATCACGTTCTCCTTGAGGCCGACCAGCGAGTCACTGCGGCCGTTGATAGCCGCGTCGGTGAGCACGCGGGTGGTCTCCTGGAACGACGCGGCCGACAGCCACGAGTCGGTGGCCAGCGACGCCTTGGTGATACCCATCAGCACCGGGCGACCGGAAGCCGGCTCGCCGCCCTCGGCGACGACCCTCCGGTTGGCCGCTTCGAAGTCCGCACGCTCGACCAGAGCGCCGGGCAGGAAGTCGGTCGCACCCGAGTCGAGGATCGTCACCCGGCGCAGCATCTGCCGGACGATCACCTCGATGTGCTTGTCGTGGATGGACACACCCTGCGCCCGGTACACCTTCTGGACCTCGTCCACCAGGTGCAGCTGCGCCTCGCGCGGACCCATGACCCGCAGCACCTCGTGCGGGTTCGGCGTGCCCTCCAGCAGCGGCTGGCCGACCGTGACGTGGTCGCCGTCGGCGAGCGGGCCGTCCGGCGTCACGGCGAGCCGCTGACGCTTGGACAGCTTGTCGAAGACGATCTCGTCGCTGCCGTCGTCCGGGATCAGCGTGATCTTCCAGTACCGGTCGCCGTCCTCGATCCGCACCCGGCCGTCGACGTCCGCGATCGGCGCCATGCCCTTCGGGACGCGGGCCTCGAACAGCTCCTGCACACGCGGCAGACCGGTAGTGATGTCGTCACCGGCGACACCGCCCTGGTGGAAGGTACGCATGGTCAGCTGCGTGCCCGGCTCACCGATGGACTGCGCGGCCACGATGCCGACCGCCTCGCCGACGTCGACCAGCTGGCCGGTCGCCATCGAGCGGCCGTAGCAGACCGCGCACACGCCGACCGCGGACTCGCAGGTGAGCACGCTGCGCACCTTGGCCTTGGTGACGTCGGAACCGAGCAGCTTCTCGATCGCCGGGTCACCGAGGTCGTCGCCGCGGTTGAGCAGCACGTTGCCGTCGGAGTCGGTCACGTCCTCGGCGACCGTGCGCGCGTACGCGTTGGTCTCGACGTGCTGGTGCCGCACCGTGCCGTCCTCGGCGAGCGTGGCGACGATGCCGCGGCTGGTGCCACAGTCGACCTCGCGCACGATCACGTCCTGCGACACGTCCACCAGACGACGGGTCAGGTAACCCGAGTCGGCGGTACGCAGCGCGGTGTCGGCCAGACCCTTGCGGGCACCGTGCGTGGCGATGAAGTACTCACCGACGGACAGGCCCTCGCGGAAGTTCGCCTTGATCGGCCGCGGGATGTACTCACCCTTCGGGTTGGACACCAGACCACGCATACCGGCCAGCGACCGGACCTGGGTCATGTTGCCCGCCGCGCCCGACTTCACGATCGTGGAGATCGGGTTGGTGTCCGGGATGTAGTCCTCCATGGCCGCGGCGACCTCGTCGGTGGCCAGCGTCCACACCTTCACCAGTTCGGCGTTGCGCTCGGCGTGCGAGAGCTGGCCGCGCTGGTAGCGCTTCTCCACCTGGTCGGCCTTGGCCTCGTAGGAGTCCAGGATCTCCTTCTTGCGCGGCGGGACCAGCACGTCGGAGATCGCGATCGTGACGCCGGACCGGGTGGCCCAGTAGAAACCGGCGTCCTTCAGCTTGTCCAGCGTGCGGGCCACGGTGACCATCGGGTACCGCTCGGCGAGGTCGTTCACGATCGCCGCCTGCCGCTTCTTCGGCATCGGCTCGTTCATGAACGGGTAGTCCTCAGGGAGCAGCTCGTTGAACAGCACCCGCCCGAGCGTGGTCTCGGCCAGCCACGGCGTGCCGGGCTCCCAGCCCTCCGGCTGCATGCCGGGGCCCGGGGTCCGGTCCGCGAGGCGGATCTTGACCGGCGCCTGCAGGCTGACCGACTTGCGGTCGTAGGCCATGATCGCCTCGGCCGGCGAGGAGAACGCCTGGCCCTTGCCGAGCCCGTCCTCGTCCAGCCTGGTCAGGTGGAACAGGCCGGTGACCATGTCCAGACGCGGCATGGCCAGCGGACGGCCGGACGCCGGCGACAGGATGTTGTTCGAGGACAGCATCAGGATCCGCGCCTCGGCCTGCGCCTCGGCCGACAGCGGCAGGTGCACCGCCATCTGGTCACCGTCGAAGTCCGCGTTGAACGCCTCGCAGACCAGCGGGTGCAGCTGGATCGCCTTGCCCTCGACCAGCTGCGGCTCGAAGGCCTGGATGCCGAGGCGGTGCAGCGTCGGCGCGCGGTTCAGCATCACCGGGTGCTCGGTGATGACCTCTTCCAGCACGTCCCACACGGCCGGGCGGGCACGCTCGACCATCCGCTTGGCGGACTTGATGTTCTGCGCGTGGTTGAGGTCGACCAGCCGCTTCATCACGAACGGCTTGAACAGCTCCAGCGCCATCGCCTTGGGCAGGCCGCACTGGTGCAGCTTGAGCTGCGGGCCGACCACGATGACCGAACGGCCGGAGTAGTCGACACGCTTGCCGAGCAGGTTCTGGCGGAACCGGCCCTGCTTGCCCTTGAGCAGGTCGGACAGCGACTTGAGCGGGCGGTTGCCCGGGCCGGTGACCGGCCGGCCGCGGCGGCCGTTGTCGAACAGCGCGTCGACGGCCTCCTGCAGCATCCGCTTCTCGTTGTTGACGATGATCTCGGGCGCGCCGAGGTCGATCAGTCGCTTGAGGCGGTTGTTGCGGTTGATCACGCGGCGGTACAGGTCGTTCAGGTCGGAGGTGGCGAACCGGCCACCGTCGAGCTGAACCATCGGCCGCAGGTCCGGCGGGATCACCGGAACGCAGTCGAGCACCATGCCCATCGGCGAGTTGCGGGTCGCCTGGAACGCGGCGACGACCTTGAGCCGCTTGAGCGCGCGGAGCTTCTTCTGCCCCTTGCCGTTGCGGATCGTGTCGCGCAGGTTCAGCGCCTCGGCGTCCACGTCGAAGTCGGCGGCCAGCTTCTGGATCGCCTCGGCGCCCATCGAGCCGGTGAAGTACTCGCCGTACCGGTCGATCAGCTCGCGGTAGAGCAGCTCGTCGGCGATGAGCTGCTTGATGTCGAGCTTGGTGAACGTGGTCCAGATCTCCTCGAGCCGGTCCAGCTCGCGCTGGGCCCGGTCGCGGAGCTGGCGCATCTCCCGCTCGCCGCCCTCCTTGACCTTGCGGCGCACGTCGGACTTGGCGCCCTCGGCCTCGAGCTGGGCCAGGTCGGCCTCGAGCTTCTGCGCGCGGGCCTCGATGTCGGCGTCGCGCTTGTTCTCCACCTGCTTGCGCTCGACGGAGATCTCCGACTCGAGCGTCGGCAGGTCGTTGTGGCGCAGCTCGGTGTTCACCGTGGTGATCACGTACGCGGCGAAGTAGATGATCTTCTCGAGATCCTTCGGCGCGAGGTCGAGCAGGTAACCGAGGCGGCTCGGCACACCCTTGAAGTACCAGATGTGCGTGACCGGCGCGGCCAGCTCGATGTGGCCCATCCGCTCGCGGCGCACCTTGGCGCGGGTCACCTCGACGCCGCAGCGCTCACAGATGATGCCCTTGAAGCGGACACGCTTGTACTTGCCGCAGTAGCACTCCCAGTCCCGGGTCGGACCGAAGATCTTCTCGCAGAAGAGCCCGTCCTTCTCCGGCTTGAGCGTGCGGTAGTTGATCGTTTCGGGCTTCTTCACTTCGCCGTAGGACCACTGGCGAATGTCGTCTGCGGTGGCGAGGCCGATACGGAGCTCGTCGAAGAAATTGACGTCCAGCACGTCTTCTCTTCTCCCCTTCGAGGGTTGTCTGGCTGAGGGTCCGTCAGCTCGGCCGGCCGGTGTGGCCGGCCGAGCGGCGGGGAGTTAGTTCACGACGTCGTCCACCGAGGGCGACTCCGGGCGGTTCAGGTTGATGCCGAGGTTGGCGGCGGCACGTTCGAGATCCTCGTCGTCGCCGTCGCGCATCTCGATCGCGGCACCGTCGCTGGACAACACCTCGACGTTGAGGCACAGCGACTGCAGCTCCTTGAGCAGCACCTTGAACGACTCCGGGATGCCCGGTTCGGGGATGTTCTCGCCCTTGACGATGGCCTCGTACACCTTCACGCGGCCGAGCACGTCGTCGGACTTGATCGTCAGCAGCTCCTGCAGCGTGTACGCCGCGCCGTAGGCCTGCATCGCCCAGCACTCCATCTCACCGAAGCGCTGGCCACCGAACTGCGCCTTACCGCCCAGCGGCTGCTGGGTGATCATCGAGTACGGGCCGGTGGACCGGGCGTGGATCTTGTCATCGACCAGGTGCAGCAGCTTGAGGATGTACATGTAGCCGACCGCGATCGGGTACGGGAACGGCTCGCCGGAGCGACCGTCCAGCAGGACCGCCTTGCCGTCGGAGTTGACCATCCGCTCGCCGTCCCGGTTGGGCAGCGTCGAGCCGAGCAGACCGGTGAGCTCGTCCTCGCGGGCACCGTCGAACACCGGCGTGGCGGTGTTCGTGTCCGGCTCCACGTTGTAGAGCTCCTCGGGCAGCTTGGCCGCCCACTCCGGGTTGCCCTCGATCTTCCAGCCCTGCTTGGCGACCCACCCGAGGTGCGTCTCCAGGATCTGGCCGATGTTCATCCGTCGCGGCACACCGTGCGTGTTCAGGATGATGTCGACCGGCGTGCCGTCCGGCATGAAGGGCATGTCCTCGGCGGGCAGGATCTTGCCGATGACGCCCTTGTTGCCGTGCCGGCCGGCGAGCTTGTCGCCGTCCTGGATCTTGCGCTTCTGGGCGACGTAGACCCGCACCAGCTCGTTGACGCCCGGGGGCAGCTCGTCCTCGTCCTCGCGGGAGAACACCCGGATGCCGATGACCTTGCCGGTCTCGCCGTGCGGCACCTTCAGCGAGGTGTCGCGCACCTCGCGCGCCTTCTCGCCGAAGATCGCGCGCAGCAGCCGCTCCTCCGGGGTCAGCTCGGTCTCGCCCTTGGGCGTGACCTTGCCGACCAGGATGTCGCCGGCCTGCACCTCGGCACCGATCCGGATGATGCCGCGCTCGTCGAGGTCGGCGAGCACCTCCTCGGAGACGTTCGGGATGTCCCGGGTGATCTCCTCGGCACCGAGCTTGGTGTCGCGGGCGTCGATCTCGTGCTCCTCGATGTGGATCGAGGTGAGCACGTCGTCCTGGATGAGCCGCTGCGAGATGACGATGGCGTCCTCGTAGTTGTGGCCCTCCCACGGCATGATCGCCACGAGCAGGTTCTTGCCCAGCGCCATCTCGCCGTCTTCGGTGCACGGCCCGTCGGCGATGACCTGGCCGGCCTCGACGCGGTCGCCCTCGGAGACGATCGGCTTCTGGTTGATGCAGGTGCCCTGGTTGCTGCGGCGGAACTTGTACAGCCCGTAGGTGCGGCGAGCGCCCTCGTCGTCCATCACGGTGATGAAGTCCGCGGACAGCTCCTCGACCACGCCGGCCTTCTCGGCGGTGACCACGTCACCGGCGTCGACCGCGGCCCGCAGCTCCATGCCGGTGCCGACCAGCGGCGACTCGCTGCGCAGCAGGGGCACGGCCTGACGCTGCATGTTCGCGCCCATCAGCGCGCGGTTGGCGTCGTCGTGCTCAAGGAACGGGATCATGGCGGTCGCCACGGACACCATCTGCCGGGGCGAGACGTCCATGTAGTCGACGTCCATCGGGTCGATGAAGTCGACCTCGCCGCCCTTGCGCCGGACCAGCACGCGGTCCTCCACGAAGTGGCCGTCCTCGTCGATCGGCGCGTTGGCCTGCGCCTTGACGAAACGGTCCTCCTCGTCCGCGGTGAGGTGGTCGATCTGGTCGGTGACCTGACCCTCGACCACCTTGCGGTACGGCGTCTCGATGAAGCCGAACGGGTTGACCCGCCCGTAGGAGGACAGCGAGCCGATCAGACCGATGTTCGGGCCTTCCGGCGTCTCGATCGGGCACATCCGGCCGTAGTGGCTGGGGTGCACGTCGCGGACCTCGAAGCCGGCGCGCTCACGGGACAGACCACCCGGACCGAGTGCGGAGAGGCGGCGCTTGTGGGTGAGGCCGTCCAGCGGGTTGGTCTGCTGCATGAACTGCGACAGCTGCGAGGTTCCGAAGAACTCCCGGATCGCGGCGACCACCGGGCGGATGTTGATCAGGGTCTGCGGCGTGATCGCCTCGACGTCCTGGGTGGTCATCCGCTCGCGGACGACGCGCTCCATGCGGGAGAGGCCGACCCGGATCTGGTTCTGGATCAGCTCGCCCACGGTGCGCAGGCGACGATTGCCGAAGTGGTCGATGTCGTCGGTCTCGACCGGAACCTCGACGCCGCCGGGGGCGGTCATCATTTCCTCGCCGGCGTGCAGCCGGACCAGGTAGTCGATCGTGGTGACGATGTCCTCTTCGGTCAGCACGCCGCTGCCGCCGGGCGGGTTGATGCCGAGCTTCTTGTTGACCTTGTACCGGCCGACCTTGGCGAGGTCGTAGCGCTTGTCCTTGAAGAACAGGTTCTCCAGCAGCGTCTGCGCCGACTCCTTGGTCGGCGGCTCGCCGGGACGCAGCTTGCGGTAGATGTCCAGCAGCGCCTCGTCGGTGCCGCCGGTGTGGTCCTTCTCCAGAGTGGCCAGCAGCGTCTCGGAGAAGGTGAACCGCTCGCGAATCGCCTCGGTGGTCCAGCCGAGGGCCTTCAACAGCACGGTCACCGGCTGGCGGCGCTTGCGATCGATGCGCACGCCGACGGTGTCGCGCTTGTCGACGTCGAACTCCAACCAGGCACCGCGGCTCGGGATGATCCGGGTGCTGAACACGTCCTTGTCGGTCGTCTTGTCGACCGACTGGTCGAAGTAGACGCCGGGCGAACGGACGAGCTGGGAGACCACGACCCGCTCGGTGCCGTTGATGATGAACGTGCCCTTGTTGGTCATGACCGGGAAGTCACCCATGAACACCGTCTGGCTCTTGATCTCGCCGGTGGTGTGGTTGGTGAACTCGGCCGTGACGAACAACGGCGCCGCGTAGGTCATGTCCTTGTCCTTGCACTCCTCGACGGAGGCCTTGACCTCGTCGAAGCGCGGATCGGAGAAGGACAGCGACATCGATCCGGAGAAGTCCTCGATCGGGGAGATCTCGTTGAGGACCTCTTCCAGGCCGCCGGTCGGGCTCTCGTCGCCGGCGTCGACGCGGCGCTGGAACCACGCCTCGTCGCCGGTGAACCACTCGAAGGACTGGATCTGCAGATCAAGCATGTCGGGTGCGGCGAGCGGCTCGCGAATCTTCGCGAAGGAGACTCGTTTCGGGGCGCCGGGGAACGAAGAACTTTGTGCGGTGGAGTTGGTCGCAGCAGTGGCCTTGGTCGCGCGGGAGACTGCCAAGATGCGTCCTTCCAGGACTATGTGCGGTCGACAGCCGCGCTAGCAGCGCTGTAGCACGACTGTCAAGGGTGCGGTGGTGCCCAGCATCTTAGCTCCCGGTTAAGGGCACGCAGAAAGTGGGCAGCGCAAAGTAGCAGTCTAGCCGTTTGGACGGCGACTGTCGAGGGGCCGCCAGAGACCGGCACCCGCGCAGTTCGTGCTCCCCAACAGCGTGACCCCGGCGCGTGCTCCAGTCAAGATGCCACGCCTCGATCGCCCCGACTGGCGGAGCTATCGACTACCCCATGTCACAGCAGCCCAGCCCCACAGCACCCTCCGTGCTGTTGATCAGCTGTGTTTTTTATCGAGGGCAAGGTCGCCGAGTCGGCTTCGCCGACGGCCTGTGGTCTTTTTGCTTTGGTGGTTGCGGGCCGCGAGGTGGGTGGCTGAGTTGATTGGGTGGTCCAGCCACGCCACCTCCACGACAGCGGGCTCGTTCCTCGCCCGCTGTCCCTCCGGCGTCGTAAGGGCGACCGCCCTCGACAATGAATTTCGACCTCAGCGTGGCTTTCGATCGGCGCGGTCAAGCGGGCCGGCGGCGTGAAGTCGGTAGGTGGGTAGGTGGGCCGTTTGAGGCGACCCTGCCCTCGATAAAATTCAGCACTTGGGGGCGGGCTGGCCGTTTGAGAGGGTCTGGCCGAACATGTCGAACTCGACGATCTTCCACACACCGTTGTCGCGCTCGGCCTTCACGCCGAACTGCGCGCCGCTGGCGTTCTGCTCCTTGGTGGCCGTGCGCACCTGGTTCTGGTCCACGAACACCAGCAACTCGGCGAGATCGCCCTCCAAGCGCGTGACGCCGATCTCACGCACGGTCGTGGTCATGACGCTCTGCTGACCCGGCGCCAGATTGTGCACCACGCCGAACAATTGCTCGTACTCGCACAGTGCCTTGCCGGCCAGCTTCTCCCGCACGACCCGCTTGGTGCTCTCCAGGTCGGTGTAGTTGTAGGAGAACGTCCGGCCGATCGCGTCGGTCATCTGCGCCTTCACCTGTTCGGTGTCGGCCACGTTGGTGAGCGCCTGGTTGTTCTCGTCCACGTCGCCGGTGAGGTTGTTCGACTCGATCGCGAACCACAGCGCGAGGCCGGCGAACAGCAGCGCCACCAGCCCGACGGCGATCGCCGCGTTGAGCCCTTTCGCGCGCTGCTTCGTCGACTCCTCGGACTCGGTGTCGCCTTCCTCGTCGTCCTTGTCGTCCTCGTCGTCGGCGACCTCGGCGGTCTCCTCGATCGGCTTGGTCACGCCCGTACTGCGATGCTTGCCGGACGGCTTGGCGACCATCTCCGTTTCGTCGTCCTCGGGTTCCGGGGATCCGCCGATCACCGGCTCGGAGACGATCTCGCGCTCCTCGAGGGACTCCTCCGCGGATTCCTCTGGGGACTCCTCGGTCTCGACCGTGTCGTCGAACCGCACCGCGCCGGCCGGCTCGGTGGTCTCGACGGTCTCTTCGGTCTCCTCGGCGACGTCGTCCGTCTGCTCGACCGCGGGCTCCGCCGGGGACTCGGGCCGGCGCAGGCCGGCCACCCGGGGACGGCGGGACGGCCCCGAGGACGGCCTCGGTGGCGTTCGGCGGCGGGACGGTGGCACGTGAAGGGTCCTCTCAGCTCGCTAGCCGGCTTGGGTGAACGGCACCTGGCCGAGCCCACTGAGCTTCCAGCCGTCGTCGGTGCGCGTCATCGTGGCCTGCATCCGCATGTACTTCGGCTCCGGCGGCTTCTCCGCCTCGCTCACCATCAGCCGCACGGCCGCGATCAGGATGGCCTCGCCCTTGTGCTCCTCGATCTTCGTCACGGCCGCGCGCAGCATGAACGCGTCGCTGACCGTCTTCACCTGCTCGAGGACCTTCTTGTTGTTGGCCCGGTTCTTCACGATCTCCTCGTGGTACGGGCCGGTGGACACGCTCAGCCAGCGGTCGAACCCCTCGTCGGCCTTGCGGTGGTCCAGCGACAGCAGCGTGACGATCGCGCCCTGGCCGGTCCGGCTGACCTCGTCGCGCATCGAGGAGTACTCGCGCTTGTCGTCGCCGGAGGCGTTCATCCACGCCACACCGAACCACACCGCCGCCACCGCGGCGACGACCGCGAGCGCGATCGCGACGAGCAGGAACGGGTGTGCCCGCCGTGGTTTCGGATCGCCGGTCGCGGGACCGGTCTCGGTCGTGGTGCTAGCCATGTTTCTCCAGGGTAGGCGGCGCGTGTCAGATCGGTGTTGCCCGTGCCGTCAGCCCGGCAGCCCCAACAGGCCGGCGAGCGAGGTCGGTCCGATGCCCGGCTGGCCGTAGCCGCTCGGCATCCCTCTGGCGTACAGGTCGGCCATGGCCACCTTCGTCCGGTCCTGGTTGGCCGCGATGTCGCCGGGGGTCGGCACCGGAGCGGGTTTCCCGCCGTACGGCGCGTTCTGCGAGCCGCGGACGCCGATCGGGCTGCCCAGCGGCTCGGCGCAGTACGCCGTGCCGTTCTCCGGCTTCGGCGCGACCTCGTTGCCGTTGCGCCGGTCGGTGCCCTCGTAGCCGCGCACGCACGGCGGCGGGTCCCACAGGTTCAGCGCGAACCCGAGGTGCCCGGTGCCGTCGTTGTCACTGGACAGCACGGCCTTGCCGACACCGCTGATCATCGGGTACGACACCAGCGCGAACTCGATCCCGTTCAGCCGGGTGACCAGGATGTTCGACGTGGTGAGCAGGTTCGCCACCATCGAGCTGAGGCCCGGCCCGCTCTCCCGCAGCAGCGAGGTGACCGACTCGGCCACCGGCGGGCCGGCCTGGATCAGCCGGCGGATGTCCGGGTCGGAACTCTTGAGCTGCTCGGCGAGCAGCTTCAGGTCGCCGCTGAACGACTTGATGTTGCCCGACTGGTTGACCTGCGTGTTCAGCACCGGGCCGAGGTCGTTGATCAGCTTGGTGGTGTTCGGCAGGTTGTTCCGCGCGGCCTTGGTGAACGAGTTCAGACTGTCCATCAGGATCTGCAGATCGGGACCGGTGCCGCTGAACGCCTTGTCCAGCTCGTCGACCACGGTGCGCAGCGCGTCGGTGGGCACCGAGGTGGACAGCTGGTCGAGGCCCTTGATCACGACGTCGGTGCCGATCGGCGTCTTGGTCCGGTTCACCGGGATCACCGAGCTGGCGTTCAACCGAGGGCCGGCGTTGCTGGTCGGCCGCAGGTCCACGTACTGCTCACCGACCGCGGACCGGTTGGACACCACGGCGTCCAGGTCGGCCGGGATCTCCGGCGCCTCCGGCTCGATGTTCAGATCGACCTCGAGGCCGTCCTTGGTCAACCGCAGGTCGCCGACCCGGCCGACGTTCAGCCCGCGGTAGGTCACCTCCGCGTTGGTGAAGATGCCGCCGGAGTCGGCCAGCCGCATCGTCACCGTGTAGCCGTCGTTGCCCAGCACCTTGCCCAGCCCCGCGAACCGGAACAGCGCGTACACCACGGCAACGACCGCGATCACCGCGAACGCGATGAGCTGCAGCCTGACCTTCCTGGTGATCATCAGGCACCACGTCCCGTCAGCGCGTTCATGATCCCCGCGTGCCCGGAGGACTGCGGAGACGTCCCGCCCAGCGACGGAATCGGCAGCGGGTCGTTGCCGTAGCTGTTCGAGGGTCCGCCGAGCGACGGCAGCGGAAGCGGCGGCGGCGCGTTGCCCGGCACACCCTGCTGCGGCCCGGCGATGATCGGCCCGAGACCCGGGATGTCCCTGAGCGGGTTCTGCCGGCTGCGGGACAGATTGTCGATGATGTCCTGCAGTTTCAGGTCGACGTCGAGGAACAGGTTGAAGTAGTCGCCGCGCACCGCGTCCATCGCGCCGTCCGGGAACGGCAGCGTGAACAGCAGCTCAAGCGCCTTGGGCAGGTTGCCGCCCGCCTCCGCGAGCTTGCGCAGCGCCGGCGTGAGCGATTTCAGGTCGGCGATCAGGTCTTCCTGGCTCCGGTTCACCGTGTCGATCGCGACCCCGGACAGCGACTGCAGGCTCTGCAGCATGGTCACCAGCTGGCCGCGCTGGTCGGTCAGCGTCTTGATGCCCGGACCGATGTTGTCGATCACCGCGACGGCCTTGTCCTTCTGGCCGTTCAGCGTGCCGGACAGCTTGTTCAGCCCGTCCAGCGCCTTGGTGATGCTGCCCTTGCTGGCGTCCAGCGTCCTGGCCATCGTGTTGACGTTGTTCAGCGTGGCCTTGATGTCGGTGGCCCGGCCCTCGGTCGCCGCGGTCAGCTCCTTGGAGATCGTCTGCAGTTGCTCGAGCCCACCGCCGTTGAGCAGCATGGACAGCGCGCCGAGCACCTCCTCGATCTCGGTGTTGCGGCTGGTCCGGTCGAGCTTGATCACCGCGCCGTCGGACAGCCGCCCGACACCCGGCGTGCCGTTGTTCGGCGGGGCCAGCTCGATGAACTTCTCACCGAGCAGGCTGGACTGGCGCACCCGCGCCACGGCGTTGGCCGGCAGGTTCACGTCCCCGTTGACCAGCAGCGTCGCCTCGGCCGTCCAGCCGTCCTCGGCGAGGCCGATCTTGTCCACCCGGCCGATCGCGACCTCGTTGACCTTCACGCCGGACTGCGGCACCAGGTCCAGCACGTCGCGGAACTGCACCTTCACCGAGTACGGGTGGTCGCCGAGGTCGGCGCCGCCGGGCAGCGGCAGGTCGTAGATGCCGGTGAACCCGCAGCCGGACAACAGCATCGTGGCCGCCGCGAGGCCGGCCAGCTTGAGCCTGATCCCTTTCCGAGTCCCTTTCCGGGTCATCACTTACCTCCCGGGGGCGGGGTGCCGTACATCGCGCCGGCCAGCGGCAGCGGCAGCGACGGCAACTGGTGGCGGTGGAAGCCCTCGATCACCTGGCCGACCGACGGCAGCGGCACCAGGCCCTGGATCACCGGCGCGAGCTGCTTGCAGGTGTCGCCGAGTACCGGCGGCAACTGCGCCGGGGTGAGCTGCTTGACCAGGTTGCAGATCATCACGATCGGCGGCTGGGTCAGCTCGTTGAGCTGCGGCCGCGCGTCCAGGGTCTGCGAGGACGCGTTCCACGTGCCGGCCAGGTTGCTCAGCGCCAGCGGGGCGAGGTCCAGCGTCTCGGCCAGCGAGGCGCGCTGGTCCACCAGCACCTTGGTGATCGACGCCAGCTTGTCCACGTTGGTCTTGATCTTGCCCCGGTTGCTGTCGATGAACTTCTGCACGGTGCCCAGCGCCGTGCCCAGCTCCCGAACCGCCAGGGCGAAGTCGCCGCGCTCGCCGGCCAGGAACTTGTTCACGCTGGCCAGTTGCTGGACGAACTGGTTGACCTGCTGGTCGCTGCCGGCCAGCGCGCTGGTGAACTTCTGCAGGTTGTCCACGGTGGCGAACAGGTCGCCCTGGTTGCCCGACAGCGTGCTGGCCGCCTTGCCGAGCTGGGTGATCGTGTCGTGCGTGACCTGACCGGTGCCGTCCAGGTTCTTGGCCAGCGTGTTCAGCAGGTCCGACAGCGCGCCGTTCTTGTTCGCGCCGTTGGGGCCGAGCGCACTGGTCACCCGATTCAAACTGTCGTACAGGTCGTCGGTCTCCAGCGGGGTGGCCGTGCGGTCCCGGGCCAGCACGACGCCCTCGGCGAGCTCCCGCCCGCCGGTGTACGCCGGGGTCATCTGGATGTAGCGGTCGCTGACCAGCGACGGCGCCACGATCACGGCCTTGGCCTCCGCCGGGATCTGCACGTCGGCGTTGACCACGAACTCGACCTTCACCTGGTCGCCCTGCGGCTCGATCTTCTCGACCTTGCCGACCTTCACGCCGAGCACCCGCACGTCGTTCTGCTCGTAGAGGCCGACGGTGCCGGTGAACATCGCGGTGTAGCGCTTCTCGCTGGTCTCCCGCAGCACCCACCACAGCGCGGCGGCGAGCACCAGCGCGAGCACACACGCGGCGGCGACCGCGGTGGCGAGGTTGCGTCCGGTTCGAGAGGTGGCGGTCATTTGGCGAGACACCCCTCTTGGTTGATCGGGCCGAGGCTCGGCGGGAGGACCGCGCAGATGTAGTTGTCGAACCAGCGGCCGGTGCCGATCGCGTTGTTGAACAGCCGGGCGAACGGCGCGAACTTGATCAGCCCCTGGGCCAGGTTGCCCTCGTTGCGCTGCAGCATCGTGCTCAGCTTGTCCAGGCTGGTCAGCACCGGACCGAGCTGCTGCTCGTTGTCCTTGACCAGCCCCTGCAGTTCCCGGGACAGCGTCTGGGTGCCCGTGAGCAGCGTGCTGATCGCCTGCCGGCGTTTGGTGATCTCACCGAGCAGCAGGTTGCCGTCGCCGATCAGCTTGAGCACCTCTTTGTCCCGGTCGGCGAGGGTCTTGCTGATCTGCTTGGTGTTGTTCAGCAACTGGCCCAGCGCCTGGTCGCGCGAGGAGATCGTCTGCGACAGGCCCTGCAGCCCGGTCAGCGCGGCCTTGATCTCCTCCGGCGTGTTGGCGAACGTCTGGGAGATCACCTCGAAGCTGCGCGCGAGCTGGTTGGTGTCGATCGTGTTGACCGTGTCGGCCAGGCCGCGGAACGCCTCGAGCACGTCGTAGGGCGCGGTGGTGCGTTCCTTCGGGATCCGGCTGCCCGCGTCCAGCGCCTCGTTGCCGGCCGGTTCCAGGGACAGCAGCTTCTGCCCGAGCAACGTCTTGATCTTGATGTCCGCCTTGGTCCGGTCGCCGATCCAGGCGTCCTTGACCTTGAACTTCACCACGACCCGGTCGCCGTCCAGGTCGATGCTCTTCACCTTGCCGACCTTCACGCCGGCGACGCGCACCTCGTCGTCGGTCTGCAGACCGGCCGCCTCGGAGAACTCCGCGCTGTAGGTCGTGCCGCCGCCGACCACCGGCAGGTCGTCGAAGAACACCGCCGTGGTGACCATCAGCCCGATCACCATCAGGCTGACGATCCCGATCGGGATCGGATTGCGTGACTGGAACGACTTCATCGCGCCATGCACCTCTCCCTCGAGGGGGGTGCGATCGGGATGTTCACCGGCTGGTTGATCAGCCCGGGGATCGACACGACACCCTTCGCCGAGCACAGGTAGAAGTTGAACCAGGAGCCGTAGCTCACCGTGCGGGTCAGCGCGGCCGTCTTGAGCGGGAAGTTGTGCAAGAAGGTCTCGACCACCTTCTCGTTGTCGTTCAGGCCGTTCACCAGGCCGCCGAGCGCGCCGACGCTCTCCTTTAGCGGCGCCCGACCCTTCTCCAGGAACCCGGACGTGGTGTTGGCCAGGCCGCCGAGCGCCTCGATCGCGTCCCCGATGGGCTTGCGGTCCTGCGCGAGGCCGGACACCAGCTGCTGGACCTGCACGACAAGGTCGGACAGCTGCGGTCCGCGCGAGTTGATCGTGTCCAGCACGCTGTTCAGGTTGTTGACCACCTCGCCGATCACCCGGTCCTTGCCGGCGATAGTGGTGGACAGCGACGCGGTGTGCGCCAGCAGCGACTCGATCGTGCCGCCCTCGCCCTGCAGCACCTGGATCAGCTGGAAGGACAGCTTGTTCACGTCCTCCGGGTTGAGCGCGCGGAACAGCGGCTTGAAGCCGTTGAACAACTGGGTCAGGTCCAAC
Organism: Herbihabitans rhizosphaerae; assembly: GCF_004216555.1. Lineage (GTDB taxonomy): Bacteria > Actinomycetota > Actinomycetes > Mycobacteriales > Pseudonocardiaceae > Herbihabitans > Herbihabitans rhizosphaerae. Next base: position 436,445 of record NZ_SGWQ01000006.1, read on the forward strand.
GCCGGCTTGGTGCGGGCCAGCGGGATCGTCTCGCCGTCCCGCAGCGTCTGGTTCGCGTCGCCGACGCCCTGCGCGAGCGAGATGTAGCGCTGGCCGACCAGGTTGCGGAACTTGATCTGCGCGGTGACACCCGTCGGCAGCTTGCGCTTGGTGTCGACGCTGAACGTGACCTCCGCCTGGTTCTTGTCGACGATCTTGACGTCGTCGACCTGGCCGACGCGCACGCCGGCGATGCGGATGTCGTCGCCCTCAAGCAGCAGCGTCGCGTCGGTGAACCGGGCTTTGTACGAGTTGGTGTCGGACAGGTTCGTGTTCGCGATGCTGATGCCGAGCACCGCCGTCGCGGCGACGGTGATCACGATGAACAGGGTCAGCTTGACCAGTGGCGCGGTGAGGCTCCTCATCGGACGGTCACCTCCGCACCCCGGTACAGCGGCCCAACCAGGAGACTGCCCCAGGACGGCACCTGCGACGGCTGCACACCCATCTGCGGCGCGATCAGCTGCGCCAGGAAGTTGCGCTCCTCGGGCGTGTTCGGCAGGCCGAGGCCCTGGCTGGCGGCGGAGATCTGCGCGGCCGACGGCGCGGTGCTCCCGGACGGCGTGCCCTCCTGCGCGGTGCGCGGCGGCAGCAGCCCGTCGTCGACCGGCTTGGCCGTCGGCGGATACGTCGCGCCGTCACGCAGCGGGCCGTCCGGCGGCATCTGCGGCACCCGGCCGGTGAAGTTGTAGCAGCGCGGGCCGCGGTGCTCGTCGAACTTCGGGGTGTCCTTGCCCGGCTCGTACTTGCCCCGGTTGACGTTGATCTCCGCGGTCAGGTGCGCGCCGGGCTCGTTGGTGCCCCGGCCCATCACGGCGTTGGCCGGATCGACCAGCTCGGCCATCTGCTTGAGGAAGCACGGGTAGGACGGCGAGTACTTCTCCAGCAGCTCGATCGTCGGGCGCGAGGTGTCCACGAGCTGGATCAGGTTGTTCCGATTGGCGCGCAGGAACGACTCCAGGTCACGCGAGGTGGTGGTCAGTCCGGCGAACAGCATGTCCAGGTTGGTGCGCTGCTCGGCGATCGTCTTCGAGGTGACGGTCAGATCGGTCAGCGCCTGCACCAGGTCCGGCGTCGCGTCGCTGTAGGTGTCGCTGACCTTGCTCAGCGCCTCGAGGTCGCGCACCAGCTGCGGGATGTGCGGGTTGATCTCCCCGACCAGCTTGCCGAGGTCGGTCAGCGTCTCGCCGAGCTGCGCGCCCCGGCCCTGCAGCGCGGTGGAGATCGCGGTCAGCGTGCTGGACAGCTTCTGCGGCTGCACCGCCTGGAGCACGGGCAGCAGGTGATCCAGCGCCGCCTCCAGCTCGACCGCCCGGCTGGAGCGGTCCTGCTCGATCTTGTCGCCCTCGCGCAGGTGCACCTCGTCGGGCCGGTTCGGGATCTGCAGTGCCACGTACCGCTCGCCGAACAGCGTCTTCGGCAGGAAGCGCGCGGTCACGTTGCGCGGGACCAGCGGCGCCTTCTCCGGTTCGAGTGCCAGCTCCAGCTCGGCGCCGTCCCGGGTCGGCGTGATCTTGCGAATCTCCCCGACGCGCAGGCCGCGCACCTTCACATCGCCCAGTACGGCCAACTGGTTGCCCACCTTGTCGGTGGACAGCGTCACGGTCGTCACCGGCGTGAACACCTTGTTGTAGACCGCGATGCTGAACGCCATCCCGCCGAACAGCACGACGATGAACGCGACACCGAGCAGGCGGCGCCGCAGCGTGATGACCGATGCTCTGCTCATCCGGCGATCCTTACGGTGGACGTCGTGCCCCAGACGGCGAAGTCGACGAACAGGTTGACCACGGCGACGGTCACGATGGTGAGCCGCACCGAGCGGCCGACCGCGACACCGACGCCGGCCGGCCCGCCGCTGGCGTTGTACCCGTAATAACAGTGCGACATGATGATCAACACGCTGAAAATCATTAGCTTGCCGAACGACCAGAAGACATCTGTCGGCACCAGGAACAGGTCGAAGTAATGGTCGTAGGTGCCGGCCGACTGCCCGTAGAAGTAGATCGTGATCAGCCGCGACGACGCGTACGAGGTCAGCAGGCCGATGATGTACAGCGGGATCACCGCGATGAAGCCGGCGATCACGCGGGTCGTCACCAGGAACGGCAGACTCGGTACCGCCATGACCTCGAGCGCGTCGACCTCCTCGGAGATGCGCATCGCGCCGAGCTGGGCGGTGAAGCCGGCGCCGACCGTCGCCGACAGCGCGAGACCGGCCACGAGTGGCGCCACCTCGCGGGTGTTGATGAACGCCGAGGCGAAGCCGGAGAACGCCGCCGTGCCGATCTGGTCCAGTGCGGCGTAACCCTGCAGGCCGACCACGGTTCCGGTGGCCAGCGTCAGCGCGACCATCACGCCGATCGTGCCGCCGATCACGGCCAGCGCGCCGCTGCCGAAGCTGACCTCGGCCAGGATCCGCAGCGTCTCCTTCATGTACCGGCGCAGCGCCCTCGGCACCCAGGCCAGCGCCCGGACGTAGAAGGACATCTGCTCGCCGGCGTTGTCCAGCATGCCCAGCGGCGCCCTGGCCGCCTTGCGCACCCCGTCCATGATCGCCATCGTGCTCAGCTCCCCTTCTGCGGCACGACGGACAGGTACACGGCGGTGAGCACGAGGTTGACGATGAACAGCAGCAGGAAGGTGATCACCACGGACTGGTTCACCGCGTCGCCGACGCCCTTCGGCCCGCCCTTCGGGTTCAGACCCCGGTAGGCGGCCACCACGCCGGCGATGAACCCGAACAGGATCGCCTTGATCTCACTGATCCACAGGTCGGGCAACTGGGCCAAGGCGGAGAAGCTGGCCAGGTAGGCGCCGGGCGTACCGCCCTGCAGCACCACGTTGAAGAAGTAGCCGCCCATCACGCCGACCACGCTGACCAGGCCGTTCAGCAGGGTCGCGATCAACATGCAGGCGAGCACGCGCGGCACGATCAGGCGCTGGACCGGGTTGACGCCCAGCACCTCCATCGCGTCGATCTCCTCGCGGATCTTGCGCGCGCCGATGTCGGCGCAGATCGCCGAGCCGCCGGCACCCGCCACCATCAGGGCGGTCACGATCGGAGATGCCTGCTGGATGATCGCCAGCACGCTCGCCGCGCCGGTGAACGACTGCGCGCCGAGCTGGATGATCAGCGTGCCGAGCTGCAGCGCCACCACGGCGCCGAACGGGATCGCGACCAGCGCGGTGGGCAGGATGCACACGCTCGCGATGAACCAGCTCTGCTGGATGAACTCCCGGAACTGGAACGGCCGCCGGAAGGTGTTGACGACGACGTCCAGAGCCAGCGCGAACAGCCGCCCGGTCTCGCGCAGAGCGCCGGCACCGGGAAAGTTCGCGCTGGCGGTACCCGCTGTCATCCCTCACCGCCGCCCTGGTTCGGCGGCCGCCACTCGGTGTTGGGCCGCTGGGCGATCTGGTCCTGGGACAGCTCACCGGACAGTCGCTCGTGGCCGCGCGGACGCGGGCTGGGACTGGGATTCGGGCTGGAGCTGGGCCGGCGCGGGGTCTGCCCGGCGGGCGGGACCGGAGTGGTGCGCTGGGACTGATCGACCGGGCGGGTCATCGTGCTGTCGCCGGCGTTGTCCGCGGCGTACGGGCGGGCGCCGGTGTTGACCATCGCGTGCGGCCGGACACCGTAGCGCTGCTGCTCCTCGGGGCTCAGCGACTCGATGATGCTCTCCTGCGCGGCCGACGGGAGCGTGTGCAGGATCCGCATGACACGGTCCTTGCGGCGCACCATGCCGGTACGGACCGGCAGGCCGGGCGTGGGCTGCATCTGCGGTGGCACGCCGGAGATGTCCTCGACGCCGCCGGCGTGGTGGCCGGCTTCGAACATCGCCTTCTCGGCCTCCATCGTGGCGGTGTCCTTCTCCTCGGACATGCCGATCGGGCCTTCCAT
>NZ_SGWQ01000007.1 GCF_004216555.1 Herbihabitans rhizosphaerae
CTCCACACCGGACAACTCACCACCACCAACCACCCCTGGCTCACCCACCACACCATCAACAACACCACCCTCCTCCCCGGCACCGCACTCATCGAGATGGCGCTGCGAGCCGGCGAGGACGTGGGTTCCACGGTGATCGAGGAGATGGTGATCGAGGCGCCGTTGGTGATACCCGACGACGGCGCCGTGCACGTCCAACTGCGGGTCGACGAGGCCGACGAGCACGGCAGGCGCCCGTTCGTCATCCGCTCCTGTGACACCGGGCGCGATTACGACAAGGGCGCCTGGGTGCGCAACGCGGCGGGTCAGCTCGTCGCGCGGCGGGAACCACCGGCGCACCATGTTGATCAATGGCCGCCGCGTGGCGCGGAACCGGTCGACCTCACCGACTTCTACGCCGACCTGCGGGACAAGGGCTACGACTACGGGCCGACGTTCCAGGCCGTACGTGCCGTCTGGCGGCGCGGTGACGAGGTGTTCGCGGACGTCGAGTTCCTCGAGGAAGACGAAGAGAACGCGCACGGCTTCCTGCTACATCCCGCCCTGGCCGACGCGACCCTGCAGGTCACGAACCTCGGGCGGCTCCCGGACGCCGGCGACAACGAGATGCTGCTGCCGTTCGCGTGGAATCAGGTCACCGTTCACACACCAGGTGCCACCCGACTGCGGGTTCGCGCAACGTACTCGGACGAGGGCGGCGTGTCGGTGGACGCGTTCGACCACTCCGGCACCCCGGTGTACTCCATCGGCTCGCTCGTCCTGCGGGCGACGGCGTCCGACCAGATCGCCGGCGGCGGTCAGCTCAACGACGCGCGCTTTCGAGTGGAGTGGACCGAGCTCGACAGGAGCACGGCCGACGAGGTGCACCACGTCGAGGTCCTCGATCTCACCGGCCCGGCGGGAGAGACCCCGCCGGCCCGCGCGAGGGACCTTGCCTCCCGCGCCCTCGATGCGATGATCTCCTGGCTGTCGAGGGACACCGCCGACGAGGCCCGGCTCGTTGTGATGACGAGGGACGCCGAACGGGATCCGGCCGCGGCCGCGGTCTGGGGGCTGGTGCGTTCGGCGCAGATGGAGAACCCGGACCGGTTCGTGCTGGTGGACGTCGACGGCGGCGAGTCGCTCGAGGCGGTGGTGACCTCGGCGGCGCGATCGGGAGAACCGCAGCTGCGAATCCGCGACGACGTCGTGTCAGTACCTCGCCTTGCCCGCATGCCGTCCGACGGCTCGAACCCGCTCCCCGAGCTGACCGGGACCGCGCTGATCACCGGCGGCACCGGCACGCTCGGCCAGGTCGTCGCCCGTCACGTGGCGACGACGACCGACGTGAAGCGCATAGTGCTGGTGAGCCGGCGTGGTGCGGACGCGCCGGGCGTGGCGGATCTCGTGGCCGAGCTCGACGAGCACGGCGTCACGGTGGACCCGGTCGCCTGCGATGTGGCCGATCGCGTGGCACTGCGCGACGTGGTCAGCGCCATCCCGGATCTCAAGGTCGTCGTGCACGCTGCCGGGGCGCTCGACGACGGTGTCGTCTCCTCGCTGACACCGGCACGGTTGGACCCGGTGTTCCGCCCGAAGGTGGACGCCGCGTGGCACCTGCACGAACTGACCAGCGATCTCGACCTCGCGGCTTTCGTGCTGTTCTCCTCGGGCGCCGGGGTATTCGGTTCTTCGGGCCAGGGGAACTACGCGGCGGCCAACGCGTTCCTCGACGGCCTCGCCGGGTTGCGCCGGGCCAACGGGTTGCCCGCGGTGTCTCTCGCGTGGGGCCTGTGGGCGGAGACCAGCGAGCTGACCGCGGAACTGGACGACACGGACCTGCGACGCAGGGAGCGGGACGGTGTCGTCGGGTTGTCCACTGTGGACGGTTGTCGGTTGTTCGACACAGCACTGCGCACCGAGTCGGCGGTGCAGGTGCTCACCCGACTTGACCTTCGGCGACTTCGCAGGACGGCCGAGCAGGACGCGCTGCCGCGGCTGTTGCTCGGGCTCGTGCCGCCCCGTGCCGCCAGGGACAGCAGGGCGACGGGTGTTCGGCGTGGGCGGGACAGCCTTGCCGCGCTGCCGGCAGCGGAGCGCACCAGGGTCCTGCTTGACCACGTGTCGTCGCTGGCGTCGACGGTCATGGGCCGCTCGGGTCGGGATGCCGTCGAATCGAAGCGAGCGTTCAAGGACCTCGGTTTCGACTCGCTCATGGCGGTCGAACTGCGCAACCGGCTGGGCGCGTTCACCGGGCTGCGGTTGCCGGCGACGCTCGTGTTCGACCAGCCGACGCCGGCCGCGATCGCCGCGCACCTCAGTGAGCTGTTGACTCCGGCCGACTCGGGCACGCCGATTCTCGAGGAACTGGCGCGGCTGGAGCGGACCATGGCCGATCTCGCCGAGGACCGCAGGGCCGAGGTGGCGCTGCGCCTTCGTGACCTGGCGTCTCGTTGGGAACCGGGCGACACCGGCGAAGTTGATCTCGAAACGGCGAGTGACGACGAGATATTCCGGCTCGCCGACAGCGAACTCGGCAACGCCTGACCAGCGCGCGACGAATCATTTCATCCATCGAAAGACGGGTGTTCCATGTCAGACGACATCAAGCTTCGCGACTATCTGAAACGCGTTCTCGGGGATTTGCAGAAATCGAATCAACGGCTGCGTGAAATTGAGGCGGAACGACGGGAGTCGATCGCTGTCGTGGCAATGGGTTGCCGTTTACCCGGCGGCGTCTCCGACGCGGACGACCTGTGGCGGCTGGTGTCCGGCGGAGCCGACGGGATCTCGGAGTTCCCGCTCGACCGGGGATGGCCGGACGACCTCTACGACGCCGACCCGGACGTGGCGGGGAAGACCTACACCCGGCACGGCGGGTTTCTGGACGGTGTCGCCCAGTTCGATGCCGCGTTGTTCGGGATATCGCCGAGAGAAGCTTTGTCGATGGATCCTCAGCAGCGCAAGGCGCTGGAGGTCTCGTGGGAGCTTCTCGAACGTGCGAGAATGAATCCGCATTCGCTTTCCGGAAGGAAGGTCGGCGTATTCACCGGGTTGATGTATCACGATTACGGCGCAAACCTTGACCGATTGCCTGACGGGGTCGAAGGGTATTTCGGCATCGGCAATTCGGGCAGCGTCACGTCCGGGCGGGTGAGTTATGCCCTCGGGCTGGAGGGGCCTGCTGTCACGCTGGACACGGCGTGTTCCTCCTCGCTGGTCGCCACCCACCTGGCGTGCCAGGCGCTGCGCGACGGCGACTGCGAGCTGGCGATCGCCGGCGGCGTCACGATCATGGTGACGCCGGAGATGTACGTGGCGTTCTCTCGCCAGCGGGGCCTCGCGTCGAACGGCCGCTGCAAGGCGTTCGCTGGCGCCGCGGACGGCACCGCGTTGTCCGAGGGCGTGGCCATGTTGCTACTCGAGCGCCTGTCGGACGCACGTCGCAACGGCCACCCGGTGCTGGCGGTCGTACGCGGTTCGGCGGTCAACCAGGATGGTGCGTCCAACGGTCTCACCGCGCCGAGCGGCCCCGCTCAGCAGCGGGTGATCAGGGAGGCGCTGCACAACGCCGGGCTGTCGGTCGCCGACGTCGACCTGGTCGAGGCACATGGGACCGGCACAAGGCTGGGCGACCCGATCGAGGCGCAGGCGATTCTCGCGACGTACGGGCGGGACCGGCCGGCCGGGCAGCCAGTCGCGCTCGGGTCGCTCAAGTCCAACATCGGGCACACCCAGGCCGCGGCGGGCGTGGCGGGGATGATCAAGGCGATCCAAGCGATCCGGCACGGCGTGCTGCCCAAGACGCTGCACGTCGACGAACCGACACCTGAGGTCGACTGGTCGGCGGGTGAGGTCGAACTGCTCGTCGACGAGCGGCCGTGGCCGGAGCGCGACCGGCCGAGGCGGGCGGCGGTGTCGGCGTTCGGCGTCTCCGGGACCAACGCCCACGTCATCCTGGAGCAGGCGGCGTTGGACGAGGAGGCGGACCGTTCACCGGAGGTGCACCTCGATCCGGTGCCACTCGCGCTGAGTGCCAAGACGGCCGCCACGCTGCGCGCCCAGGCCGTTCAGCTGCGGGGCCACCTCGATGCCTACGACGAGCTCGACCTCGCGGACGTCGGGTTCGCACTGAGCACGACCAGAGCCAACCTCGACGAACGCGCCGTGGTTCTCGCGTCGGATCGGTTGCTCGCAGGGAAAGCGCTCGCGTCGCTCGCGGACGGCGAGTCGTCGCCCGAGATCGTCACAGGTCGCCCGGTCCGGGGCCGGCTGGCGTTCCTGTTCACCGGCCAGGGCAGTCAACGCGTCGGAATGGGGCGCGAGCTGCACACGGCGTTCCCGGTGTTCGCGGCGGCGTTCGACGCGTGTTGCGCCGAGTTGGACCGGCACCTCGACCGGCCGCTGCGGGACGTGGTGTTCACCGATCAGGAGGTACTCGACCGGACCGGGTTCACGCAGCCAGCCCTGTTCGCCTTCGAGGTCGCGTCGTTCCGGCTCCTCGAGTCGTGGTCGGTCCGCCCCGATCTGGTCGCGGGTCACTCGATCGGCGAGCTGGCCGCGGCGCACGTGGCCGGCGTGCTCTCGCTCGGCGACGCCGCGACGCTGGTGGCCGCGCGAGCCGCGCTGATGGACGCGCTGCCGGACACCGGCGCGATGTGTGCCGTGCAGGCGACCGAGGCCGAGGTCACCCCGCTGCTGGGGCCGCGGGTCGACTTCGCCGGGATCAACGGCCCCACCTCGGTGGTGGTATCCGGTGACGAGGACGAGGTGAGCCGGGTCGTCGACCACTTCGCGGCCGAAGGCCGCAAGACCAAGCGGTTGCGGGTGTCGCACGCGTTCCACTCGCCGCACATCGACGACATGCTGGACGAGTATCGGGCGACGGCCGAGCGCCTGATGTTCGCTCGGCCGGACATCGGGTTCGTCTCGACGGTGACCGGTCGGCAGGTCGACACCGTGCCGGCGAGCTACTGGGTCGAGCAGGTGCGGCGGCCGGTTCGCTTCATGGACGCCGTCGTGGCACTGCGCGAGCTCGGCGCGACGACGTTCGTTGAGCTCGGGCCGGGCGGTGTGCTCACCGCGCTCGGCGAGGAATGCGTTGACGACCCGTCCACCGCGTTCGTCCCGTTCAACCGGCACGACGCCAGCGAGCCGTCGGCGGCCGTCGCGGCGCTGAGCACGCTGTTCGTGCGCGGTGCCGCGGTGGACCTCTCCGGACCGTTCGCCGGGACCGGCGCGCGCACCGTGCCGCTGCCGACCTACCCGTTCGACCGGCGGCGGTTCTGGCTGGAGGAGCGCGACCGGCGGGCGAACCTGACCACTGTCGGCATCGACGAGGTGGCGCACCCGCTGCTCGGCGCGGCCGTCGAGGTGCCGGACGCCGGTTCCGTGGTCCTGACCGGCACCCTCTCGACCGACGGGCAGCCGTGGCTCGCCGACCACACGGTCGCCGGCGCCGTGGTGGTGCCCGCGGCGGCCGCCGTGGAGATGGTGATCGAGGCGGGCGGTGAGGTCGACTGCCCGGCGCTGGTGGAGCTCGTCGTCGAGCAGCCGCTCGTGGTCCCGGCCGGCGAGGCGGTGCGGGTGCGATTGACCGTGACAGCCGACGGCGATCGGGGCGACCACACGGTGGCGGTGCACGCCAGTCACGGCGGCGGCCCGTGGACCAGGCACATGACCGCCACCGTGGCGCCGGAGGCGGCCGAGCCCGCCGAGTGGGCGACCGGAGTCTGGCCGCCGGCCGACGCGCGGCCGATCGACGTGGACGGCTTCTACGAACGGCTCGAGCAGGCCGGATACGGCTACGGGCCGGCATTCCAATGCGTGCGCGCGGTGTGGGTGCGGGGTGACGAGGTCCTCGCGGACATCACGCTGCCGCAATCCGTGGACGCGGCCGGATACCGCTTGCACCCGGCACTCCTGGACGCGGCCTCGCACGCGAGGCTCGCCGTGGGCACGGGTGCCGACGAGGCCCGGCTGCCGTTCGCCTGGAGCGGAGTCACGGTGCACACCGCCGCGGCGACCGCCGTTCGGGTGCGCTCGCGGCCGGACGGCCCGAACGCGGTCTCGCTCGAGATGTTCGACCACACCGGCGCTCCGGTGGCCACCGTGCGGTCGATCGACTCGCGCCCGCTGCCACCGGGGTCGCTCGCCGCGCCAGGGGGAGCCGGATCGCTCTTCACGATCACCTGGACTCCTGTGTCCACAATGGACGGAGCGGGTGAGCCGGCCGTCACGTTGGTCGACCTCACGGAGGCACCGTCGGCGCCGAGCTCGGCCGCAGCAAGGGACCTGGTCGCGACCGTGCTCCTGGAGATCCAGCAGTGGCTGGACGAGCCGCGCGACGACGCCGCACGGCTCGTGGTGCTGACCGGCCTTCCCGAGGACGTGCCGGGCCTGTCCGCGGTCTGGGGGTTGGTGCGTGCCGCGCAGGCGGAGCATCCGGACCGGATCGTGCTCGCCGCGGTGGACCAGGACCCGCGCTCGCGCGCCGCGCTGCCCTCGGCGATCGCGACCGGCGAGCGCCAGCTGGCCATCCGGCACGGCACGGTGTCGGTGCCGGAGCTGACCCGTGCGCCGATCGAGCGCTCACGGCCGCACGGCTGGGACGCCGACGACGCGGTTCTGATCACCGGCGGCACCGGCTCGCTCGGGTCCACTGTGGCCAGGCACCTCGCCTCGGCGCACGGTGTCCGGCGGCTCGTGCTGGCGAGCAGGAGCGGCCGGAACGCGACGGGAGCGGGCGCGCTCGTGGCCGAGCTCGCCGAGGCGGGCTGCACGGCCGAGGTCGTTCGGTGCGACATCGCCGACCGAGACGCCGTCCGCGAGCTCCTCGCGGGTATCCCGTCGCTGGGCGGGATCGTCCACGCGGCGGGCGTGCTGGACGACGGTGTCCTCGCCAAACAGGATCCGACACGCCTTGACCGGGTGTTCGGCCCGAAGGCGGACGCGGCGTGGAACCTGCACGAGGAGTCCCTCGCGCTGCGGTTGAACCTGTCGTCGTTCGTGCTGTTCTCCTCTGCCTCGGCGGTACTCGGCGGCGCGGGCCAGGCGAACTACGCGGCGGCCAACGGATTCCTGGACGGGCTCGCCGGTCTGCGCACGTCGCTGGGCCTGCCGGCGGTATCGCTCGCCTGGGGCCTGTGGGAACAGGACGGCGGGATGGCCGGCGAGCTCGGCGGGGCCAGCCGGGAGCGCATCGCTCGAAGCGGCATGGCGGCCCTGTCCGCCGACGAGGGGCTGGCACTGTTCGACGCGGCGATGGCGGCGCGGTCGCCTCGAGTCGTGCCGGCCGCCGTCGACCCGCGTGCGGCCGCGGAGACCCATCCGATGTTTCGGCGTCTGCTGCCGGTACGCCGGCGGCGCGCCGATTCGCCGGTGCGTTCGCTCACCGACCAACTCGGCCGCATGTCGCCGCCGGAGCGGGTGGCGCGGTTGCTCGAGCTCGTCCGCTCCGCGGCGGCGACCGTGCTCGGGCACGCCGACTCCGACGCGCTGCAACCCGATCAGGCCTTCAAGGACCTGGGGTTCGACTCGCTGACCGCGGTCGAGCTGCGCAACCGGCTGGCTGACGCGTCCGGCGTCCGGCTGCCGGCGTCGGCGATCTTCGACAACCCGACGCCGATCGCGCTGTCCGACGCACTGCACCAGGCACTCGGCATGGACGAGGGTCCTGCATCAGCGGAGGACCCCGGCGAGGACGAGATCCGCGTGGCGCTGGCCGCCGTTCCGCTGAGCCGCTACCGCGAGCTCGGGGTGCTGGACGCGCTGCTCGGGTGGCGGCCGTCCGCCGAGAACGAGCCGGATCAGGCGGTGAGCGCGGAGATCGCGCGCATCGCGGAGATGGACGTCGACGCACTGCTGGAGCGCGCGTTCCACATGACCGATGGCGACGCGGCTGATCGCGAGACCGGGAGGAAAGCATGAGTACGGACAACGCGCAGCTCGTCGAGGCGCTCAGAGCGGCGCTCATCGAGAACGAGAGGTTACGAAAGGAGCGGCCGGCGCCGGCCGACGAGCCGATCGCCATCGTGTCCATGGCCTGTCGGTACCCGGGTGGCGTCGGCACGCCCGAGGAGCTGTGGCGGCTCGTCTCCGACGGCGGGGACGGGATCTCGGAGTTCCCGACGGATCGCGGCTGGGACGTCGAAACGATCTACCGGGCGGGGGCCGTGCTGCCGGGCAAGACCTACGTCCGGCACGGCGGGTTCCTACACGACGCCGCGTTGTTCGACAGCGCCTTCTTCGGAATCTCCTCGCACGAGGCGCTGGCCATGGATCCGCAGCAGCGGCTGCTGCTGGAGACCACCTGGGAGCTGTTCGAGCGGTGTGGTGTCGTGCCCAAGGAGCTGAAGGGTTCCGAGGTCGGCGTCTTCGTCGGCGCGATGCACGGCGGGTACTCGGAGAACGTCGTGAGCGTGCCGGACGGAGTCGACGCGTTTCTCGGCGGCGGAAACTCGGGAAGCGTCCTGTCCGGCCGTGTCTCTTACCTGATGGGCTTCGAGGGGCCGGCGGTGACGATCGACACCGCCTGCTCCTCGTCGCTGGTGGCCGCCCATCTGGCCGCCCAGTCTCTGCGCGTCGGCGAGTGCTCGATGGCGGTGGCCGGAGGCGTCGCCGTGATGGCCACGCCGGCGGCGTTCGTGGACTTCTCGCGCCAGCGCGCGCTCGCGCCCGACGGTCGAATCAAGGCGTTCGGCGCCGAGGCGGACGGGACCGCGTGGTCCGAGGGCGTCGGCCTGCTGCTGCTCGAGCGGCTCTCCGATGCCAGGCGGAACGGGCATGAAGTGCTCGCCGTGCTGGCCGGTAGCGCGGTCAATCAGGACGGCGCGTCCAATGGTCTCACCGCACCGCATGGGCCGTCGCAGGAACGGGTCATCCGGCGCGCGCTGAACAACGCCGGCGTCTCGGCCGCCGAGGTGGACGCGGTGGAGGCGCACGGGACCGGCACTACGCTCGGTGACCCGATCGAGGCACAGGCACTGCTGGCCACCTACGGCGGGGAGCGCTCCGGCGGCGCGCCGCTGTGGCTGGGGTCGGTCAAGTCGAACATCGGCCACGCGCAGGCGGCGTCCGGTGTGGCCGGTGTGATCAAGATGGTGCTGGCCATGCACCACGGCGTACTGCCCAGGACGCTGCATGCCGATCAGGCCACCGGCAAGGTCGACTGGGCGACCGGCGCGGTTCGGCTGCTGACCGAGGCCAGGGAGTGGCCGGCCGGCGAGCGGCCGCGCAGGGCGGCGGTGTCATCGTTCGGCGTCAGCGGCACCAACGCGCACGTTATCGTCGAGGAACTGGCAGCCGCCGGGGAACCGGTCGGCGACCGGGCGACCGTCGATCCGGTGGATGCCCACGGGCCGACTCCGCTGGTGTTGTCGGCGCGCACTGCGGGCGGGCTGCGCGGCCAGGCGGATCGGTTGCGTGCGCGCATCGGGTCCGACCATGAACTGCGGCTGGCCGACGTCGGCCATTCGCTGCTCGCTACCCGGACCTCGTGGAGTCACCGGGCGACGGTGTTCGCCGACGACCGCGACGGCGCGCTGGCCGCGTTGGCGGCGTTCGCGGACGGGGAGGCCGCCCCCGGGGTCACCTCCGGTGTGACGGCGCGGGGCCGGCTGGCCGTGCTGTTCAGCGGTCAGGGCAGCCAGCGCGCCGGGATGGGCCGTGAGCTGCACGCGGCGTTCCCGGTGTTCGCCGAGGCGTTCGACGGTGCTTGTGCCGAGCTCGACCGCGCACTCGAGCAGCACGTCGAGCGGAGGATCGCCGAGGTGCTGTTCGACGAGGACGGCTCGGAGTTGAACCGCACCGTGTACACCCAGTCGGGTTTGTTCGCCATCGAGGTCGCGCTGTACCGCCTGATGGAGTCGTGGGGAGTCGTGCCCGACTACGTCGCGGGGCACTCGGTCGGTGAGCTGGCCGCCGCGCACGTGATCGGGCTGCTGTCGCTCGCCGACGCGGCCGCGCTCGTAGCGGCGAGGGGCCGGCTGATGGACTCCGCGCTTCCCGCCGAGGGCGGCGCGATGGTCGCACTGCAGGCGGCCGAGGACGAGGTGGTGCCGCTGCTCTCGCCCGGGGTGAGCCTCGCGGCAGTGAACGGCCCGACTTCGGTCGTGGTGTCCGGCGACGTGGACGCGGTGCTGGCGGTGCGTGAGCGATTCGCCGCGCAAGGCAGGAAGACCACGCGGCTGAACGTGTCCCGCGCCGGCCACTCGCACCATGTCGACGCCATGCTCGAGGACTTCCGCCGCGAGGTGGAGAAGGTCACCTTCAACACGCCGGTCATCCCGGTGGTCTCCACGGCGACCGGCCGGCTGGTCGCCGCCGAGACGCTCGGCTCGCCCGACTACTGGTGCGAGCAGGTGCGCGGCGCCGTCCGGTTCCTGGACTGCGTGCGGACGCTGGAGAGCGCCGGGGTGACGACCTACCTCGAGTTGGGGCCGAAGGGCGTGCTGAGCGCAATGGGCCCGCACTGTGTCGCGGACGGCGGCAAGAAGGGCGTGTTCATCCCGGCGTCGCGCGATGACAGTCCCGAGGACGGCGCGGTGCGCACCGCGTTGGGGCGGCTGTATGCCCGCGGTGTCCAGGTCGACTGGTCGGGGTTCTTCGCGGGGTCGGGGGCGAGGCGGGTCGACCTGCCGACCTACGCGTTCGACCGCCAGCGGTTCTGGTTGATGTCGGTGAATTCAACGATGGAGGTGGTCCAGACCATGTCGACGGACGAGGGTGGCGAGGTTTCGGTGGCCGGTCGGCTCTCGGGGCTTTCCGAGGACGAGCGAATCGAGGAATTGACGAGGCTGGTACTCGAGGAGGCGAATAACGCGCTCGGGGACGCGGCGACGACGGAGATCGAGGCGGCGAGCCCGTTCTTCGAGATCGGGTTCAACTCGTTGAGTGCGGTCGAGTTGCGCAACCGGCTCGCCGAGATCACCGATCTGACTCTGACGCCGATGCTGCTGTTCGACTACCCAACACCCGCGATGGTCGTCGAGCACCTGCACGAGCAGTTGTCGTCCGACGCGGGCACGGCGTGACGGCCATTCAGTCCCCGTTCACCGAGAAAGAAGGTCTCCACCATGTTCAACGTAGCGAACTACCTTGAGACGATCGGTTATGCCGGTTCGAATGAACCAACTCTCGACACACTTCGTGCAGTGCAGAAACAGCATCTGATGTCGGTGCCGTTCGACAATTCGGTCAATGCGAACGTCGATCGCGGCTTGTCCGTGTGGGACGATGTCGACATCGATCCGGACGAGAGCTACGAAAGCATCGTCGTCGGCGGAAGGGGCGGCGTCTGCTACGAACTGAATGGCCTGTTCCGTTTCCTGCTCACCGGCATGGGGTACGACTACCAGATCCTCGCTGGCGCTGTTCGCCAGGTGACCGGCGGTTTCGGGCCCGACCTCGAGCACATCTTCGGCTGCGTTCGCCTCGACGGTGAGCTGTGGCTCGTCGACGTCGGAATTGCCGGCCCGCATTACATCGAACCGCTGCGGGTGACGAGCGAGGTACAGGAACTGTACGGTGTCCGGTACCGGATGTTCGAGAGCGACGGCTACTGGGTCGTGCAGCGGAAACCGAAGACCGGTGATTGGCAGGCCATCTACCGGTTTCGGATGCAGTTCCGCGACATTGACGAGTGGAACGACCCCGATCCGAGCCTGGTCGAGTTCCCGCCGGGACTCGTCGCGGTGGGAACGTTCATTCACAGCCGGGCGACGGAGAACGGTCAAATCGTGCTCATCGGACGGCGCTGTCTCAAGGTCGCCGACGGCGAGGAAAGCGTGCGAGTACTCGTCGACCCGGTCGAGTACAAGGAAACCGTCAACACCATTCTCAATCCGGAAACACGGGGTGTCTCGTGACATCGGAGGACACGCGCGACGCCGATGTCGCGATTGTCGGATATGGCCCTGTCGGCCAGGTGCTGGCCATTCTGCTCGCGCAGCGCGGGTGGCGTGTGGTTGTCCTGGAAAAATGGAGCACTCCGTACACGATGCCGCGGGCGGTGTCGTTCGATGGCGAGTCGGCCAGAATTCTGGCCGGTGCCGGGATCGACGGTGTGTTCGGTGAGATCGGTGAGCCGTCGCGCGACTACACCTGGAAGAACGCGGCCGGGGATGTGCTGCTGCACGTCGACATCGCCGAGGACGGTTACTGCGGCTGGCCCGACTCGACGTCGATGTTCCAGCCGGGGCTGGAGGAGGCGCTGGCCGATCGGGGCGCCGAACTGCCGGGCCTGGAGGTCCTGCGCGGACATGCCGTGGTCGACCTGACCGACCGTGGCGAGGACGTCGAACTGGTCGCGCGGGACGCCGAAGGAGACCGGCTGGCGCTCACCGCGGCGTGGGTCGTCGGCTGCGACGGCGCGAACAGCTTCGTCAGGGAGCGGATGGGGGCCACCAGCACCGATCTCGGATTCGCCAACGACTGGTTGACCTGCGACGTGGTGATGACCGAGCCCCGGGAATTCGCGCCGAACAACCTTCAGGTGTGCGATCCGGCCCGGCCATGCACGGCGGTGTCTGCCGGGCCGGGACACAGGCGCTGGGAGTTCATGCGTCTGCCCGACGAGAGCCGGGAGGAGTTCGACGATGTCGCCACCGCGTGGCGGCTGCTCGCGCCGTTCGACGTCACCCCGGACAACGCCGTCCTGCGACGGCATGCCGTGTACACGTTCCAGGCGCGGTTCGTCGACCGGTGGCGGGCGGGGCGGCTGTTGCTGGCCGGCGACGCCGCGCACCTGATGCCGCCGTTCGCCGGGCAGGGCATGTGCTCGGGATTCCGGGACGCCGCGAACGCGGCGTGGAAGCTCGATCTGGTGCTACGCGGCCGGGCGCACGAGTCGCTGCTGGACACGTACACCGTCGAGCGCCGCAAGCACGTGCAACACGCCATCACGATGTCGGTCAACCTCGGCCGGGTGATCTGCCAGCCGGACCCGGCCGCGGCGGCCGACCGGGACGCGGCGATGCTGGCCAACCGGCGACGCACGGCGGGCACGGCCGGCGAGCCCGCCGTGTACCAACCGCTGACCGACGGTCTGTTGTGGAAGCACCGGGACGCCGTGGCGGCGCTGCGCGGCAGGCTGGTGCCGCAGGGCACGGTCGCCGCGGACGGTCACTCCGGCCCGTTCGACGACGTGGTCGGCCGGGGTTTCGTGCTCATGACCGTCGACTCGCCGGAACGGCTCGCGCCGGGCAGGCTCGCCCTGTTGGCGGACCTCGGTGCGCATGTGGTCCAGATCGTGCCCGCGACGGAAGAAGGTCACGGGGCGTCGGCCGTGCGGGACGTGGACGAGGTGTACCTGCCGTACTTCTCGGCGTCCGGAGCCCGGTGGGTGCTGGTGCGGCCGGACTTCTACGTGTTCGGCGCGGTGGCCGACGAGAGCGCGGCGGAGGACCTTGTCGGCGGGCTCGGTCAACGGCTGGGGATGCCCCTGGCCGTGTGATCGTGCCGACGGCGGAGCGCCGTGGCTACGGGTACGGCCGGGGCGGAGCTATGGTCGAACCATGGCGACGACGGCTCCGGTGTCACTCGAGACCGACCTGTTGTTCTTGTTGTCGTGGGCAGGGCATGCGCTCGCGACCGAGCAGACGGTCGCCCTCGCGGACGTGGGGATCACACCTCGCGCGCATTGTGTGCTGTACAAGGCGGTGGAGGGCGACGGTCTCACCCAGACGCGGCTGGCCCAGGTGTGCGGCCTGGACAAGACGACGATGGTGGCGACGGTCGACGAGCTCGAGCGAAAGGGGCTTGCCCGCCGCGAGCCGGCCCCTGAGGATCGCCGCGCGCGGATCATCGTGGTGACGCCCGAGGGGGCGGAGGTGTTGGCCCGGGCGACTCGGATCGTGGCTCGCATTCAGGCCGATGTGCTCGAGCATCTTCCGGAGGATCTCCGGCGAAGTGTCGTCGAGGGTCTGACGCGCCTGGTCGACGGGCGGCTGGCCAGTCCGGCGGTCTGCGATCGGCCGCCGAGAAGGCGCGGATAATTTGATCGAGAAGAGATAGTTCGACTTCGGATAATCTGCTAGGGTCGCTTCTGATGTGATGACGATCAGGAGGCGACCGAGGGATGACGTCAATCGCTAACGGCCGATCGCGCTGGCTGGCGTTCACCGTGCTGTGTTCCGTGCAGCTGATGGTGATCATCGATACGAGCATCGTGAACATCGCGCTGCGGTCCATCAAGACCGATCTGGGGTTCTCGGACTCCGCCCTTTCCTGGGTGGTCAACGCGTACACGATCGCCTTCGGTGGTCTGTTGCTCGTGTCCGGGCGGCTCGGTGACCTCATCGGCCGCAAGCGGATGTTCCTCGCGGGAATCGTGGTGTTCACCGTCGCGTCCACGCTGTGTGGCCTCGCGCAGAACCAGGAGATGCTGATCATCGCCCGGTTCGTGCAGGGGGCCGGCGCCGCGATGGCGGCCGCCGTGGTGATGGGGATCGTGATCACGATCTTCCGCGAACCGCAGCAACTGGGTAAGGCGATCGCCGCGTTCAGTTTCATAGCGGCGGCCGGGGGATCGGTAGGTGTGCTCGCCGGCGGCCTGCTCACCGACAGCATCAGCTGGCACTGGGTCTTCTTCATCAACGTGCCGATCGGTATCGCCGCGGTGGTGTTCGGCATCCCGCTGATCGAGTCGGATCGGGGGCTCGGCTTCGACAAGGGCGTCGACCTGATCGGCGGCGCGTTGGTCACCGCCGGTCTCATGCTGGGCGTGTACACGATCGTCAAGGTGACCGACTACGGCTGGGGCTCGGCGCACACGTTGGGCCTTGGCGCGGTGTCGGCCGTCCTGCTGGCGCTGTTCGTCGTGCGCCAGGCGATGGCGTCCGACCCGCTGGTCCCGTTGCGCCTGTTCAGGTCGCGCAACATGTCCGGGGCGAATATCGTCCAACTGCTGCTCGTCGCCGGGATGTTCGGGTTCAACTTCCTCGGCGCGCTCTATCTGCAGTTGGTGCTCAACTACTCGCCGACCGTGGCGAGCTTCGCGTTCTTGCCGGTCGCTCTGGTGCTCGCGGTGGTCTCGCTGGGCATGTCCGCCCGCCTGAACACCCGCTACGGCCCACGGAATGTGTTGCTCGTGGGCCTGCTGTTCATCGCTGCGGCGCTCGCGCTCGCGGCGAGGGCACCGGTGCAGGCGGACTACGTGATCGACGTGCTGCCGATGGCGGTGCTGCTCGGTCTCGGTGCCGGTCTCGCGATGCCGGCGGTGATGGCGCTGGCCATGTCTGGGGCGACACCACAGGACGCCGGCCTCGTCTCGGGTGTGGCGAGCACCTCCGGAATGGTCGGTGGCGCGCTCGGGCTGGCGGTGCTGACGGCGATCTCCTCAGCACGCACGCAGACCGAGGTGACCGACGGAGTGGATCCGAAGTCGGCCCTCAACAGCGGCTTCCACCTGGCGTTCGGCGTCTCGGCGGCACTTGTGGTGGCTGCGGTGATCATCGGCTTCTTCGTCCTGGAGTCCACCCCGCCGCAGCAGGGTCTGCCCGGTGGGCCGCCGCCTGGCGAGGGCGAGGAGGCACCGGAGGCGGTTGCCGGTGCCGAGGAGTCCTCGGCGGACGCGCTGCCGGAAGGGGCGTCCGTCGACGCCGCGGACGAGGTCCGTTCCTGAGAATTCGCATGGCCCGGACGGGTGAGTGGGTGCTCGAGTCAATTCGAAACATTTGTGATGGGAGAGAGAACGCATGACGAACGTGGCCATCATTATAGGGAGCACTCGACCAGGGCGAAACGGTGAGACTGTTGCGCGCTGGGTGCACGATGTCGCCGTTAAGCGTGACGACGCCAAGTTCGAGGTCGTCGACCTGAAGGATTTCGACCTGCCGCTGCTCGACGAGATGATGCCGGCGAGTCTCGGACAGTACGCGAACGAGCACACCAAGAGGTGGGCAGCCAAGGTCGATGAGTTCGATGCCTTTGTTTTCGTGACGCCTGAGTACAACCACTCGACGTCTGGAGCGCTGAAGAACGCGATCGACTTCGTCGGCCGTGAATGGGCCAACAAGGCCTGCGGGTTCGTCAGCTACGGGACGAACGGTGGCACCAGGGCGGTGGAGCACCTTCGCCTCGTGATGGGGGAGCTGCAGGTCGCGGACGTTCGCGCGCAGGTCGCGCTGTCGCTGTTCACGGACTTCGAGAACTTCACTGTGTTCAAGCCCGGTGCGCACCAGGAGGAGACCCTGACCCAGGTGCTCGACCAGGTTGTCGCGTGGGGCGAGGCGCTCAAGGTGGTCCGCGCGCCCAACTGAGCTTTGGTTACGGATATTCATCACCGGTCGCGTCCGCTCGTGCGGCCGCGACCGGCTCATTGAATGGATGGCTATGGGAAGTAGAATCCTGTTCCTGAGTATTCCTGCCAGTGGTCACGTATTTCCAACAATCAGTATTGTCGACGAACTCGTGAAGCGGAGGAACGAGGTTCACTACACCGCTGTCGGGCAACATGCGGAAACGATCGCTGAAACGGGCGCCACCGTCATATCGTATGACTCGGTCGACCCGGTGAGCGTGGTGACAAGTGACGATTCCGGCCGCGCGCCGCTGGCGTTCTTGCAGGAGAACATCGCGATGCTCGGCGCGATAGAGTCTCATTTCGGCGAGAATCCGCCGGACCTCATCGCCTACGACGGCGTGGCGGCGCAGGCCGGCCGGGTGCTTGCGAAGAAGTGGGATCGACCAGCGGTTCAGCTCTCCCCGGTGTTCGCGTCCAACGAGCACTACTCGTTCGTCGAGAAGATGATGGAGGCCGCTGGGCCGGTGGACACCGCCAACCCGGCCATGGCCGGGTTCGGCCGGCTCCTGGGCGAGCTGCTGGCGTCGAACGGGCTCGAGGTCTCGATACCTGAGTTCATGCAGGCGACCGAGAACCTCAACATCGTCTTCGTGCCGCGGGAATTCCAGCCGATGGGCGAGACGTTCGACGAGCGGTTCGTGTTCGTCGGGCCCTGCCTCGGCGAGCGCGCGTTCCTCGGCGAGTGGGAACCGCCCCAGGACGACCGGCCTTTGGTGCTCGTGTCGCTGGGCACCGTCAACAACCGCGACGCGTCCTTCTTTGGACGCTGTGTCGAGGCGTTCGGCGATCTCCCGTGGCGCGTGGTCATCTCGGTGGGCGGCGGCATCGACCCCGCCACCCTCGGGCCACTGCCGGACAATGTCGAGGTGCACCGGTTCATCCCGCACCTGAAGGTGCTCGAGCACGCGTCGGCCGCGGTGATCCACGGCGGGATGGGGACTCTGATGGAGACGCTGCACTTCGGCTGTCCGACGGTGGTCGTGCCACCGTTCCCGGACGTGATCCCCAACGCGGATCGGGTGGCCGAGTTGAAGCTCGGCATCGCGCTGCGTCCCGACGACCTGACGCCGGAGCGGCTGCGTGCCGCCCTGCTCGAGGTCGTCGAGGACCGGACCGTGCTGGAGAGGCTTGCGGAGATGCGGGCGCACACTCGCGCGGCCGGCGGCGCGGTGCGGGCCGCCGACGAGATCGAGGCTTACCTCGGGCGAATCGGCTGACCTCGGCGGTGGTCAGCGCGAGGGTGCGTTGGCCGCCGCCACCGGCTGTTCGGTTCCACCGCCGGACCGGTTGTCCAGGTACCACGACACGGTCTGCTCGAGCCCGTCCCGCAAAGAGCGCGGCGTGAAGTCGACGATCTCGTCGAACCGGGTGAGATCCAGTAGGCGGCTCGAGGAACCGGTGGGCTTGTCCAGGTCGAGCCGGACGCGGACAGGGCGATCGAGAATGGCGAACAGCATTTCGGCGAGCTCGACCATCGATACCGGTTCCGGTGCTCCGATATTCAGCGTCTGATGTTTGTTCGTCTCCACCATTCGCAACGTGGCCGATACCAGGTCCTCGACGTGAACGAATGTTCTGGTCTGGCGCC
This sequence comes from Herbihabitans rhizosphaerae, assembly GCF_004216555.1. Lineage (GTDB taxonomy): Bacteria > Actinomycetota > Actinomycetes > Mycobacteriales > Pseudonocardiaceae > Herbihabitans > Herbihabitans rhizosphaerae. The sequence goes on from NZ_SGWQ01000007.1 coordinate 17,871, forward strand.
CGGTTCCCCAGATCTCTACTTCTTCGCCGGACACGATCCTGGTGATCATGTTCGGTATTACCCGGCTTATGGTGCCGCCGAAGCTGTCCCGAGGGCCGTATACGTTGGTTGGTCGCGGTAGAAAGACCCGCATGCCGAACTGACTCCGGTGCAGATCGGCCAAAATCTCGGTGAATATCTTCGAAAGTCGGTAGCCGTTCGTGGAGTACTCCATGTGCTCCCGGTAGTCCTCGTCCTCGTTGACCGGCCCGCTGGACTTCGCCGTGTACACCTCGGCCGAGCTGATCATGACCACGTCGTCCACGCTCGTACGGCGGGCACAGTTCAGGATGTTGGAGGCGATCCGCAGGTTGGCGTCCAGGATCTCCGCGGAATGCTTGGTCTTGAACTCGGTGTTTCCGTCGAGCGCCGCGCAGTGCACGATCGCGTCGATGCGGGGCGCCACGTACTTGCACGCCGCGAGCAACTCGCCCTGATCGAGCAGGTCTATCCGCAGCGGCCGAGAATTCGCGGAGGTGCGTCGCCGGGCGTCGCCGTTTCGATGGATGCTGATGACGTTGGCATTCCTGAGTGCCAGTTGTTCGACGAAATGGGAGCCGATGAAGCCGTTCGCGCCGGTGACCATTACGGTCTTTCCTGACCATCGTGAGTTCTGCATGGCGATCCATTTCATCGTTGTTGTAGACAACAACGAACGCTAGCTATTCCTAGCGGAATCAAGTAACCCCCTATATTGCCCGTAGACGTCGACGATGGGTATCGAGTTACCGCCCGATGGGTGTCGCCGTGCAATGCTCGGAAAAGTAATGAGGACGGCGGGCCGGTAGCGGCGCGGCAATCCGGGGAGTCGACATCGGATACATTGGTATCGACGTGGGCGGCACCAAAGTCGCGATACGCGTCGAGGATGGTGCCACGTCGAGGGAGACCACGTTCCTCTGGGTGGACGCCGGCGATCCCGCGCGCGACGTCGCCGCCTTGTCAGACAGGCTCACCACGATGTTCGGCGAGAGTCGCGGCTCTGTCCGTGCCGTCGGCGTGGCGATGCCGGCGACCCTGAACCGTGACGGCCGTGTGATCGCCTGGCCCGGCCGCCCGTCCTGGGTCGGGATCGAGGTGCACGCGGCGCTCGACGCGCTGTTCCCGGGAACCGTCGTTCGCTACGCCGACGACGGCGACCTCGCCGCGGTCGCCGAGGCCGACGCGATCGGCGCCCGCGATGTGGTCTACCTCGGGGTCGGTACCGGCGTCGGTGGCGGCGTTGTGCTCGACGGCAGGTCGTTGCCCGGACCCGACGCCGGCTCCTGTGAGGTCGGGCACCTGATCGTGGACCGCTCGGGCGCGGTGTGCGACTGCGGCCGGCGTGGCTGTCTGCAGGGGCAGGCGTCCGGGCCGGCGACGTTGCGGCGCGCGGCCGAATCGCGCGGCGAGGAGGTCACCTTCTTCGCTCTGCGCGACGCCTGGCTGGCGCGTGCGCCGTGGGCCGTTTCGGCCGTGCGGGACAGCTGTGCCTCGATCGCCGCCGCGGTGATCGGCCTCGCTGAACTGGTCGGGGTTCCGCACGCGGTGATCGGCGGCGGATTCGCCAGCTCTCTTCCCGGGTTCACCGACGAGGTGGCCACGCAGATCGCCGACCTGCGCCGGGCGGGCGTGCCGACACCACGGGTGACCGAGGCGGTGTTCGGCGGGCTGTCGTCGTTGCGCGGCGCGGTCCTGCTCGCACGCCGGTCGCCGACGGCGTTCCGGGCGGCCACGGCATGAGCGGGCGGCCGGCCAGGCGCGGCTCGATCGTGGCCGCGGTCGTCGTGCTCGTCGCGCTCGTGATCGCCGGCGCCGGTGTGGTCGCGACGCTGAACGACTCCGGCGACCAGACAGCCTCGACGTCGGCCACCCTCGATGGGCTCACCGCCGCGGTGCGGGAAGCCGGCTGGGCGTCGATGGAGAGCCACAACATGGACAGCGGATCCGGCATGTTCCAGATGCCGGCGCAGATGATGCCCGGCGCGCCGGAGGGCGACGAGATGCGTCTTGGCGTGCGGATCACGCTGACCAACCCGAGCCGGCGGATCATGGAATTCGATCTCGCCGACGAGTTCGTGCTCGCCGGAGGCACCGGTGAACCGCCACGCCCGCACTCGGACACCTTCGGCCGGTTGGCCCGGCTGAACCCCGGCGCCGCGGTCGACGGGGTCATCTACTTCGACACGATCGTCCCGGGTCCGCAAGCCGAGCCGCTGAGGCTGGTGTGGAACCGGGGCGGGCGAGAGGCCTCGCTGGCCGTTCCGCTGCGCGGGGCTCCGGCCGGCCATCCGCACGGCTCCTAAGGAACTGGAGACTCGATGGCCAACGCCGTGAGTGCGCACGACGGGCGGGAATCCACGGAGTGGAGCGGTGCCGCCGCGGTCGGCGGATCGGTTCTGTCGACATCCGGCCCGCACGTCGCACTGGCCGTGTTCCTCGCCGTCGGTGCGGTGCTGTGGCAGTTCGTCGGCATCGCCGGTGTGGACCCGTTTGTCGCGCCGCATTTCTCGCATCTGCTCGTCGACGTCATGTTGGCCGTTCCGGCGGCGAGTCTCGCGATCGGCGTCGCCGGCGCGGTGACCCGCCGGGTGGGCGTTCCGGTGTCCGGTCCGTGGGGATGTGTGGCCAGAGCAGCCGTGATCTCGGTCGTGTTGACGGCCGTCTATGTCCCGCTCGGCGCGGCGCAGGCGGTCGCGCACGCGGTCCTGGGCAACTCGGCGGGAAGTCACGGCGGGCACGACGCGATCTCCCTCGATCCGGCCACGCTCTTCGCCTACGGCGCGGATCAGGCCCTGCGGGTCGAGGTCGCCGTCATGCTGCTTTCGATCATCGGCCTCGGCGCGGTGGCCGCGTGCGGCGCGGCGATCCCGCCTCGGCTGACCCCCCGCACCGTGCTGCGGACGCGGCGCGCGTCGATCGCCGTGCGAACGGCGCTCACGGCGGTCTTGCTCACCGTCCTGGTGCCGGCCCAGGCGGGGGCGGAGGCGCCGCCACAGAACAGCGAGACCGGAGCGGACGGGTGCGCCACCGCACCCCGGCGCACCTTCGACGTCAGCGCGATCGACGTGGACACGGTCGTCGACCGGTTCGGTGACCACGATCCGTACGGCTACATGTACGTCCTCGCCGACCGCGAGGACGACGTCCGGGCTCAGGAAGCCGCGTTGCTGCAGGCGTCGTGGTTGGACAAGGACGATCCGGCCGCGGCGAAGGTCTCCCCGGGGCTCGGCCAGGACCCGATCCAGCCGCTGGTGATGCGCGCGCGGCTCGGTGAGTGCGTCGTCGTGAACCTGACCAACAAGATCAAGAATTCGCCGCGCGGCGGCCCACTCGGAGACCCGCCGATCGTGCAGCCCGGCGGCGTGCCCTCGGTGTCGATCGACATGTCCGGCGTGTCCTACGACGCCGCTGAAGGCGCCGGTGGTCAACCGGTCGGCCGCAATCCCACCAGCGTGATGGCCGCGCCGGGGGAGACCAAGCAGTACCGCTACTTTCTCGACCCGCAGATGGGCGAGGGCGCGAAGATCTTCCGTAGCGGAGGCGAGTCCACGCAGCTGACCGCGCACGGCTTGTTCGGCGTGCTGGTCGCGGAGCCGGCGGGGGCCAGGTGGTTCGACCCCGCCACGGGTGCCGACCGGACGTCGGACACCACCTGGAGCAACTGGGAGGCGATGATCCGGCCGGTGTTCGGCCCCGCGTTCCGCGAGTTCACGTTGATCTACCACGAGGTCGGCGACGAGAACTTCAACCTGCGCCGGCCGCTGCGGGAGAACGATGAGGGGATCCCGATCGGCGGTGATCCCGGTGTGCCGGTGGGCGACCAGCACCAGTACGGCAGACCACTTCCGATGGTCGACGTGCGGCCACCGACACCGACGATTCCGAACGAGGGGGGCGGTGGCACGAACGGCTACCGGCCGGGCAGCCGGGCGATCAACTATCGAAGCGAGCCGTTCTACCGGCGTCTTCAGCTCGAGGCGGGCCGGGGCGCCGACGCGCAGAAGGCCAACCGTTCGCTCGCGTACAGCTCCTACACCTACGGCGACCCGGCGACGCCGATGCCCCGGTCCTATCTCGGTGAGCCGACCAAGACCAGGCTGGTGCACGCCGGCGGCGAGCAGTTGCACGTGCACCACGTACACGGCGGCGGAACGAGATGGCGGCTGAATCCCGGCACCGACGGCGCGCCGGTGACCGGCGGACTGTCCAAGACCCCGGCCGACGGTGCCGGCTCGATCAGGCTCGACTCGCAAACGGTGAGCCCGATGGAGACATTCAACCTCGAGCACGAGTGCGGCGCGGGCGGGTGCCAGCAGGCGGCGGGCGACTTCCTCTACCACTGCCACATCGGACACCACTACATCACCGGCATGTGGGGGCTGTGGCGCGTCTTCGACACCCGACAACCCGGCCTGGCGCCGCTGCCGGGGAGGGCGCCACCGGCGGATGCGGTCGGCGCGGCCGGACTGATCGGTCGTGTGGTCGACGGCAAACGGGTCGTCGGTCAGGGTGTGGTCACCGATCCCGCGGCCGAGGTGCCGGTGGACCGGCTCGTCGAGCAGCACCTGCCGCCGCGGGGCGCCAGGTGGGCGGGCCCGGCCGGGCCGGACCCCGACGACGCGACCGTGTGGGACTGGCAGCGCGACGGACCTCCCGGTTCGCCTACCTATCTCGGCGAACCGGAGACCACCTCGGTGTGGGCGAACTATCGGTCACCAACGCCCGGGATCCGACCGGAGATCATGTTCAACCCGGAGACCGGCCGTCCGGCGTATCCGATGTTGCGGCCACATCTGGGCATGAGACCGCCGTTCTCGCCGAACAACCACTCCGGCAGCCCCGGGCTCGGCGAGACGGCCAGCCGTGAGCGCCCAGCGGCGCTGTGCCCGAGACAGGCGCCGACCCGGTCCTACGACGTGACCGCGGTCGCGGTACCGGTGCAGGCCACGAACCGCGAACGGGACAACGACGGCGAGCTCTATGTGCTCAATGACGACAAGGCCGCGGTCCTCCAGGGACGCAAGCCGACCGAGCCGTTGGTCATTCGGTCCAATGTCGGCGACTGCGTGGCGATCACCTTCGGCAGCGAGCTGAACCCCGCGGTGCAGGCGAAGGCGAACATGCACGCCCATCTCGTGCAGTTCGACCCGCTCGCGTCCGACGGCGTGGTCGCCGGATTCGCCTACGAGCAGTCGGTGTTCAACGCAGGTCGGGACGGCCGGACGCTGACCTCGGCGGACTCGCCGAACAGGATCACAGTGTCCACTGTGGACAGACTGCGGCCGGGCGTGTCGGTCGGCGTCGGCGTCGGCAGACCGAACGTGGAGATCCGGACGATCACGGCGATCCTCGGGAACCAGTTGGTCCTGGATCGGCCACTGACCAAGCCGCACGTTCAGGGCGAGCCGGTCACGGTCGAGTTCACGCAGTACCGCTGGTTCTCCGACGTGGACGCGGGCACCGTCTTCTGGCACGACCACGTGGACGCCATCAGATCCTGGGCACACGGGCTGTTCGCGGCGCTGATCATCGAGCCACCCGGCTCGACCTATCACGACCCGGTCACCGGCGCCGAGGTGAGAAGTGGCGCGAACGTCGACATCGTGAACACCTCCGGCTCTGTCGGAGTGGGGCAGTCCGGTTCGTTCCGTGAGTTCACCGTGTTCCTGCACAACGGGCGAAGAGGCAGAACCGAACTGGGCACACCACCACCGGCCGGGCTCGCCCCGTTCAACTCGGGGCAGGAGTGTGAGGAAGGGTCGATCAACCTGCGCGCGGCTCCACTCGGTGAGCGAACACCGCCGGGCGCGAACCCCGCCGACCCGGCCACCACCCAGCAGCGCCAGGAGTACAACGGCTCCCGATGTCGCAACGCGTTCAGCCGTGCTCCCGGTGACGTCACCAATCCCGATGCGAACACCGCGCGGGCGACCGTGACCTCGGTGGACCCGTATGCCTTCTCCTCGGTGAAGTACGGCGATCCGATGACGCCGCTGCTGCGGGCCTACGCCGGCGACCCGGTCGTGGTGCGCACGATCGGCCTCGGCGAGCGGGCCGAGGCGCTGCGCGTGCAGGGACACCGGTTCCGCGTGGAGCGATTCCGAGCCGACGGCAGACTCACCGACACCGCGACGACCGGTATCTCCGAGCGGTTCGACTACGTCCTGGACGGCGGCGCGGGTGGTCCAGCGGGTAGCCCCGGCGACTACCTGTACTACAGCACTCGCACGTTCGCGCTGGAGAGCGGCGCGTGGGGGCTGTTCCGGGTGCACGATCGGTTGCGGCCGGACCTGCGGCCGCTGCCCAACCGGCCGGTGCCGGGGGCGGGCCGGGGGTTCCCCGTCCAGGTGCCGGCGACCGGTGACACACAGCGGACTCCTGGGCCCGACCCCGCCTCGGCGCACCGGCCGGACGGAACGGTGGACACCGGCGTGGTGACCTCCTCGGCGGGCACCTGCCCGGTCGGTGCGCGGACGATGGCATACGACGTCTCGGTGATCGACACCCCGTTGCCGACCGCGCCCTATCGGGACTCCGGCGGGGTGGTCTACGCGCTGACCTCGGACGTGCCGGCGATCCAGCGAGGGGAGAAGGCGGTCGAGCCGCTCGTCCTCCGCGCGAACAAGGGCGACTGCGTCAGAATCACCCTGCGCAACCAGATCCGCCAGGGCTCTCTGTACGGCGGCACTCGTGCTGGTATCGATCTCGCGAAGCTCGCGCGTAACCAGCAGACCTCGGCAGGGGCGGCGATCGGGCTCAATCCGGACAGCAGCGTCGGGGTCGGCCAGGTGGGCGACTATGCCTTCTACGCCGACCAGGAGCTGGGCACCTCGCTGTTCCAGAACCTGGCCAGTCCCGCGTCCCTGCGGCACGGGGCGTACGGCATGCTGATCGTCGAGCCTGCGGGTTCGACCTGGTCGGACAGCAGAACCGGGGTGCCGTTCGGCCCGACCTCGACGGGTACCCAGGCCATCGTCGCTGTTCCTGGCAGGGCGAAGTTCCGCGAGTTCGCGCTCACGATGCAATCCACGGACCAGCAGTTCGGGCGCAGCATTCTGCCGTACGGCGACCAGGTGGCCGGCAACGGACTGAACAGCCCGACGGCCGCGAACCGGCCCGTGGCACCGGTGCCCGGCGCGCCACCGGGTACCGGCGGCAACACCGGGTCGTTCGACAAGGGGTACAACAGCGTCAACTACCACACGGCCCCGCTGACCGAGCGGCTCGGCCTCACGGCCTATCGCGACGACTTCACCGCGGCCCCGGTCATCGGTTCGTACGGCACGGCGTTCGGCTCGACGCCGTACGGCGAGCCGGCCACGCCGGTGTTCCAGGCGCACAGCGGTGACCCGGTGGTGTTCCGCGTCGGGATCGGCGCGTCCGACCAGGTGCACTCGTTCGCGGTGACCGGTCACACCTTTCCGATCGAGCCGCGGATGCCGAACTCGGAGATGCTGACCGCTCGCTCGCTCACGGCCGGCGAGACGCTCGACGCGTGGATGTCCCGTGCCGGGTCCGGTGTCGCCAACGACGGCGACTATCTCTTCATGGACGCGAGAATGCCGTTCATGTCGGCGGGCATCTGGGGGATCTTCCGGGTGCAGCGGCGAGACTCCACGGACATCGCACCGCTGTGATCGCGTCGGTCGCACCCGATCCGGCCGGCGCGGTCGGGCCGGACTGGACGTTCTCGGTCGTCTTCGCGACGTTCCGCTGGGCCGGCTATGTCGGCCTCGCGCTGCTCGCCGGTGGGTTGATGTTCCTGGTCGCCTGCTGGTCGGACGGTTTCCGGGATCGGCGGGTTCGACGCGTGCTGCTCGCCGGCTGGTTGGTCAGCATGGTCTCGGCGATCGCGGTGTTGCCGCTGCAAGGCATCTATCTCGCCGGCGGCTCGCTGAGCACGCCGTACAGCGCTGCCCTGCTCGAGGCGACGCTGCAGCTCGACTACGGCAGGTACGTCGTCGCGCGGATCGTTCTGCTGGTGGTTGGCGGGTTCCTGCTCGCGCTGGCGGTCCGCGACCGGCCGAGGTCCGCGGTACGGGCCCCGAGGACGATCTCGGCCGTGGTGCTCGGTCTGGTGCTTCCGGTGACCTGGGCCGGCACCGGTCACGCGAACGCGAGCGGGGAGCTCACCGTGCCGATCGCACATGTCGCGCACCTGGTGACCTCGACGTGCTGGCTCGGCGGGCTCACCGTCCTGCTGTTCTGTGTGTTCCGCCAGGACGGAACCGCGTCCGAGGAGGAGGTCGGCCGCGTGGTGGCGCGGTTCTCCAGGGTCGCGGCGGCCTGCGTGGCGACCTTGGCCGCGACCGGCGTGTACCGCGTCCTGCGGGACGTTGGCTCGGTTGGCGAGCTGGCCGGCTCCACCTACGGTGCGCTGCTCGTGTTCAAGATCGCCGCGGTGGTGCTGGTGGTGTGGTTCGGGTCGATGTCCCGCGCCGTGGTGCGCACCCGGTTCTCGTTCCGGGCGGCGGGCGCCGCGGCGGCCGGTGGGGGTGGCCGCCGCGGCAACCGGGCCGACCGTGGCGCCGGGGGCGTGCCCATCGCGTCACTGAGGTGGTCGGTCCTGGCGGAGGCGCTGATCGTGCTGGTCGTGCTCGGGGTCACCGCGGTCCTCGTGGCCACACCGATCGGTTCGCACTGATCGCCGTGACCACGAGACCAGGGGTCTGCTCAGCTGCCGATGCTGCGCGGGTGGGTGAAGAAGTTGTGCGGGTCGTACCGCCGCTTCACGGTGAGCAGCCGGGCGTAGTTCTCGCCGTAGTTCGCGACCCCCCAGTGGCCGTCGTCCCCGCCGGAACTGGGGAAGTTGATGTACGAGCCGCTGGCGACCGGCCGCAGGGTGGCCGCGCCGAGATCGGTCCACGCGGTGGCCTCGGCCAGCTGGTCGGCCGGCGGGTTCGCGTTGTCGAGCCCGAGCTGGTAGCCCATCAGGAATTGCGCGCCCCGGTGGACATACGCGGTCGCGGTGCGACTGACCTGGTTGGCGACCCCGCCAACGGCGATGATCTGCACGTACCGGTGTGCCAGGGACTGATGGCTGTCCCATGCCTTCAGCACCTGGCTGTTCTCGGCGACGGTCAGTGCCCTGTCGATCATGCGATAGCTCTGCCGCTGGTACGGCGTCCTCGGAAGTTGAGCGTCCGGGTTCTGCCCGACGCGGTGGCACTGGTCCAGTGTCTTCTCACCGCAGTACCGGGTGTGCATCGCGTCGGCGTAGGGCTCTTCCTCGCCGACGGTCTTGCTGATCGGCTGTGCCCCGGCCATCTCGATCAGATGGTTCAGCGCCTTGTCGATCTCCGCCTTGGGGCCGAGATACCCGCCGCCCACGAAGATGGTCGGTGCGCCGCCGGCGTCGTGTGGCGGCATGACCACGAGCGAGGACCCGATGTTGTTCGAGCCGGTGACGCACCATTTCTGCCAGGCGGTGAGCACCTCGGCGCCGTGGTCCAGCGACCACATGGCGTCATAGTTGACCATCGTCGGCGCGCCGATCGGCCGCACCTCGAAGTCAACGACGATGCCGAAGTTGCCGCCGCCACCGCCGCGGATCGCCCAGTAGAGGTCCGGCTCGACGGACTTCGAACACCGGACGATCCGGCCGTCGGCAAGCACCACTGTCGCGGACTTGACTCGGTCGCTGCCGACGCCGAACTTGCGTGTCTGGTGGCCGAGGCCACCGCCGGACAGGAAGCCGCCAGCGCACACCGTGGGGCACGTCCCGGTAACGAGCTGCTTGTTGTGCGGCTTCAGGGCGGCGAGCGCGTCGACCGACTGGGCACCGACGCCGATGGTCAGCGTGTTGTCGCCGACCCGTGCCTGGTTGATCCGGGACAGGTCGACGACCAGCCCCTCACCGGTGGACCACCCGGACAGGTTGTGTCCGCCGCTGCGCGCGCGCACGGGCAGGCCGTAGTGCTGCGCGAATGACACGCAGGCGCGGACGTCGTCGGCGGACTGGCAGTACGCGATGCCCTGCGGGTTGATGGAATCGTACTGGGTGATCTGTAATTGCTTGGCGAGTGTGTAGTTTGGTTCGCCGGGAAGAACGACGTCACCCCGTATGGCTTCGCGCAGTTTCTGCCATTTACCGTCCTTGGAACGTGCCGCTGAGGAAATACCAAGTCCGATACCAGCGCTCGCCGCGGCGGCGACGGTGATGCTGCCCCCCGCGCGCAATAGATTTCTTCTGCTCAGCATCAGTTCCTCCCTGAGGTCCACCCGTGTGTGGAGACCCGATCTCCCTCTTACGCAGTCTGCGACTCGACCTGCGCCACCCCGATTTCTGCGCGTAGTCGAAAACGCTGACAGACCTGCGAGTTCGGAAACAACATAGGGGTTTCGGGGAGTGGGCGACCACCCCGCAGGCTCCCCTATGTTTCGAAATCACCGCACGATTCGTGCGCAATTGATTGCTCGGCGTGATCGTGTTGCGCCGCTCAGCCGGTCTTGGTCGTCTCGGTCCACAGCTCGACGGGGAGGTCCTTCCTTCGTTTCACGCCCAGTTTGCGGAAGGCCCTGGTCAGGTGCTGTTCCACGGTGCTCGGTGTGACGTAGAGCTTGTGTGCGATCTCGCGGTTCGTGTGGCCCATCACCGCGAGTGAGGCGACTCGGCGTTCAGACGCGGTCAGCGTGCCGATCCGTTCGTTTGCGATCGGCGGGTAGCACGTCTCGCCAAGTTCGCCGGACGCGGAGAGCAATTCCCGGTACTGTGGTCGCGCACCGCACATGTCCGCCACGTGAAGTGCTCTGCGAAGTAGTAGGCGTGCCCGCCTGCTGTCTCCCTTTGTGAAGTAGATTTGACTGAGATCGCCGAGAACCCGCGCCTGCTCGAATCTGTCACCAGATTCTTCGAAAATGTCTAGCGACTCGGAGAGCAGTGGCATACGACGGTTGGCCGGGTAGGTCAGCGCCAATATACGAAGCGCCCGTGCACGCGAGGCCGGCGTGTCACTTCTGGTTCGTGTGAGCACGTCGTTGGCGAGTTGTCTCGCCTGTTCGGTGTTGTCCAGCGCGAGCCACGCCTCGGCAGCGCTCGTGCGCCAGGGAAATGCCGCGTCGACGTCCAGCGCCCATTTTCGAACCAGCTCGCCGCAGGAGAGGAAATCAGACAGGGCCGCGTGGAGGTGATTGGTGGCGAGATGGTGCTGCCCCCGGGCGTGCAGGTAGGGGAGTCCGTACCTGCTGCGCAGCATCGCCGCGGGGATGGCCTGGGTGATCAGGCGCGCGGACTCTTCGTACTTGCCGAGCCGGGTCGCCGCGGTGATCTGGCAGCCGAGGGGAATGCCGATCACCACGCCCCAGGATGCGGCCGGCACCAGGGACGTCGCCTCCCTCGAGAAGCTTTCCGCGGCGAACAGGTCGCCCTGTCGCAGGGCGAGGTCCGCACGGACCGCGGCGACTGTCGCGTGCAGGGTCGGCACCCGTCGTGTCCTCGGGTCGGCGAGCAGCCCCTCGCACAGCTCGGTCGCGGTGCGGGACCTGCCCGCGCACACCATGACCGTCCCGGCCAGCAGAAGTGACTCGTCGAGCCACACGGTATGCCGACGCAGGTGGACGTCTCGGAGCGACTGGACAGCGAGATCGACCCTGTCCTGGTGTCGGCCGCGAAGGATCGCGTCGGCGAGTGCCGCGGCGGCCTTCAACGACGGATCGGTGTCCGGCGCGAGGATGTCGTCGGCGACCGGCATGGATGATCGCCGGCTCAGCGTGGGGTGGCAGGCGGCGAGCCAGGACTCGACGTCGCGGAGGTCGCCGCTGTCCTCGGCGCGGTCACCTGCCGAGTACCGCCACTGGTTCAGCAGACGTGCGGCCTCGGTGTCCCTGCCGTGCCAGAGCAGCTGCCTGATCAGCACCGACCGGTCGGCGTCGGCCAGCCGGCCGGCCGCGGCCGCGTACGTCAGGGAGGACAGGTGCTTCGCGGCCGCCGACGGGCTCATCTGCCACTCGGTCTGCGCGAGCCGGGCGCGGACCGCCGTCCGCGCGGGCTCCTCGTCGCAGCAGGACAGTGTCAATGTGAAGCACGCGGCGGCCAGTTGCTGATCACCGTCGAACAAGGCCTGCTCGGCGGCCTCGAGCAGCACATCGGTCGCCCACGGTGGCGACGCGTCCTCGGCGGCGACCAGGTGTCGGGCGATCTCCGTCGCGCCGGCCTGTCGGTCGTGCAGCAGGCGGGCAGCCCGTCGGCGCAGTTCGACGTGCTCGCCGCTGGCCAGTTCCTCGAGGACCGCTGCGCGCGACACCGGACTGCGGAACGCGCTGCCGTCCAGCATTCCGGCGAGGTTCATCGCTCGGATGGCGCCGTCGACCGCGTCCGCGTCCTCGCCGACGAGCAGGCCGAGCTCAGCCGGGGTGCTGTGTTCGCCGAGCACTGCGAGCGCGCGGGTGGTCTTGAGCAGGATCGCGTCCTGATGGTGAACGCAGCCGAGTAGCGCCATGCCGAAGCTGTGGGCACGGATGCCGCCGAACTCCTGGTGGTCCTGGACTAGCGCGCGCAGCAGCAGCGGGTTCCCACCGGCGACGGTCATGGCCTCGTCGGTGGAGCACTCGGGTGGCGCGCCGAGCAGGCGGAGTAGCAGGGAGACATTCGACCGCGACAAAGGGCGTAGCGGAATGCGATTGAAGTCGGCGTGCCTCAATAGCTCGGCGCGCAGCGGCAGATTGCGTGCCGGAAGGCAGAGATCATCTGTCGCGAGGATCAGGATATTCGTCGATCGCAATCGTCGTGCGAGGTACAGTAGAAAGCGTATGGAAAGATCGTCGGCATGTCGGACATTGTCGATCGCCAGTACCAACGGGTGTTCGGACGCGAGATTGCGAATTACCGTCGCCAATTGGCTAAAAACAGGGATCGCGGCTGCGGGGACGGCCGATTCGTGGCCTGTCGGCAAGGCCGTGAAGTTGTTTCCTCTTAAGAAGTCTGTCACCTGCACGGCTACCTCTACGGGCACCGAGGGATGCTGTGTGAGTTGGTCGATTACTCCGCCTAGAATCGGTGTCTCCACCGGTGAGCAGGTCGCGTCCAGGAAAGTCGCGCCCAATTCGACCGTACGCTCTGCAAATACGCCGAGGATTGCGGTCTTTCCGCAGCCGGCCGGACCGTCGAGCACTACCAGTTGCCCATGGCCTTCCGCGCTCACGAACAGTAACTCTTCGAGTCTTCTCAGCTGTTCTTCCCGTTGAAACAGGGTCACGCGTTTCCCCTCATCGCCTTATCAGCAAACGACCTGAAGGCAACCCCCTTTGCTTACCCCAGTGCGAACGTAGCACCATGAGGGTGGGGCATGACCGGTTCGCACCCACTGTCGGGGAATTACTCACCCATCGAGCAGTCTCTCCGGAGTCTTGTCAACGGTCCCGGTCAGGGCGGCATGGCGAACTTCCACAGTGAACACTTTCTTGGTGATCACAGTATGCAGTCGCGCGGTGACGATTCTCTGTGCGGTTTGACGGGTGATTATCGCCATTCCTGTCGCGCTGGGAAGGCGATCTTGCCGACGAATCGATCACCCTGCTCATGCGGGCTGCGGTCACGATCCCGGTCGCCGCCGACCAGATGCGGTCTGGTGAAGGTCGGGGTGGTCTGCCCGCTGGCGTCTCCGGGCCGGTGATCACCTCGACCACGTGCACGCCGAACGGCTCGAGCTCCAGCCGCAGGGTGTCGGTGATCGACGCCAGCGCCAGTCGAGTTTGGAACAGGGTGGTTTCGACAGGTGGGGACGCAGACGGTCAATGGGCGATGCGGCCTTTTGGTGTGCGGGGTTGATGCGGTGAGGTAGCGCTGCAGGATGTGGCCCAGACAGGTGGTCAGGTCGGCGCGGGGCATGTCGCGCACGGGCGGTGGGCGTAGGACGTCGCGGCACAGCGCGGTGCCGAGGACCTGGCTGGCGACAGGCCAGCTCGGGGCGGGTGCGGACGTCTTGTCCGGGGGCGAGTGTCTCGACGATTGAGCAGACCTGGGTCTCGAAGATGTTGTGCAGCTGGTCGCGTGCGACAGGTGGGTGACAGCCGCGTGCAGCAGGGCAGTGAACGTCTCGTCCTGTTCCCAGCGGGACAGGAAGTGCTCGGCGAGGTGGTAGCCCTCGAGTCCGACCGCCAATGAAAGGGTGCTCTAGGACCGCACAGTGGTGTCACTCGGCGCCTTCTGTGCAGATTCCGTTGATGATTAGGCGTAGTCCATATTCGAATTGTTCGTCGGAGCCGACGGTGAACAGGTGCACGACCCGATTCGGACCACGCGACGCGTGTTCCGGCGTCGGATCGTCTGCGGGCGGCTCCCATCCATGCAGCCCCTCCAAGATGGACCTGCAGGTCGGTCAAGTTTCCGATGAGGCGTCGCCGGTTGATCAACAACACCGATGTGCCCTCGGCAGGACTTCGTCCTCCGGGGCGGACCAAGGTCGTGGCGACTGGTCGCGGCGCTCGAGGGCGGTCGTCATTGGTTCGACCGCGCGTGCTGTTCAGCGTCGGTTTCCAGCGAGCCTGGCCGGTCGCGCCGGTGGCGGACCAGCTTGCCGACGAGCGCCACCAATACGATCGCGACCAAGGTCCACAGCATCCGTATGGATCGCTCCTGCGCTATCGCGCGGCGCACCCGTGCGCGGGCCTCGTGCGTAAGCCGCTCTAGCGACGCTCTTGACACGCTGACCGCCCGGTTGGCGATGGAGTTCGGCGTTGATGCTGACGGCGACGACACCGGTGAGGCCGCGGTGGCGTTGGCGTGGATGGGCACCCAAGTCGGCACAGACGGTGTCGACTACTCCGCCCTCGCGCCCTACCGCTCACCTGAGGAGCCCGATCGGCCGGTCATGGTGTGGCTCAACGCCGCCGCCACCCCCGCACTTCTGGCTTCCCGTCACGCTGCGATCGGCGAGCTGATCCGTGATCTGCAGGACGAAGGCCACCCCGACCCCTTCGAAATCAGCCTTCTCGCTGGTCCCGCGGTCGCCGTCATCACCGAAGACACCGATGACGCGCTCATCATCGACGAGCAAGCCCACCCGTTGGTGGAGCGCACCGCCACCGCGTGGGTCGCTCGCGGCGTTAGGGCGGGACGTCGAGACGTGAGACCATGGAGTCACACAGCCCGAGTCCGGGCTGTTCGCCCACGTTTCGTAATTCTGGCGCGAGCATTCGGTCGACCCAGGAGTGGACGCCCCTCGTCGTGGCCCGTCCGTGGTTCCGGGCGCCTCCGTACCGCACCGACCGTGATGTTCCGCTGCGCCTGAACGGGTGTGCGGCCGCCTCACCCGACTCCACAGGAGATCCTCCATCACGCTTACAACGCTGTTCTCGCCCTCTGTCAGCTTTCCTCCCCGTGCGCTCTCCGACGTGTACGGCCCCGGCGTCGCCGTCTGCGCACGCCCGGCGCTGGAACCAACCGAGCCGACGCACCGGCACCGCGACACCCGCGACGTGCTGTCCGCGCGACCCATCGCCGTCGCCGCGGACACCCCGGTGATCTGCAGTGCCGGCGGCACGGACCCCGCGCTGCTGGGGGTCCTGCGCGATGGTGGCCTTCCGGTGGGCACCGATCTGCGCACGTTCCGCGGCGAGCTGGAGTTCGCGGCGCGCGTGACGGAGGCGATTTCCGACGGTCTGCTGATCTCCGCGGAGTATCCGCAGCCGACCGCGCTCTGCCCAGATGCCCGCGCGGTCAAGAGCGCGCAGCTCGTCGGCTACCTGAACAACAAGGCCAGCATCAGCACGTTCGTCGATCCGCGCTTCCAGGCCCGGCGCAGTGTCGTGCCGCGCGCCGAGCTCGCCGAGGCGGCCCCGGCGGAGAAGTCCTGGGTGCTCAAGGCCGCGACGAACGACGCGCACGGCGCCAGCCTCGACGTCTACCTGCACCTCGCTGGTGAGCCGATCGTGCTGCCCGCGTTCACCGACCTGCTCGGCGAGGTCGTGATCGAGGAGTATCTGCACATCCTTCGTAACTGGGGCATCCAGCTGTACGTGGGCGCGGACGGCACGGCTCGGCTGCTCGCCGTCACCGAGCAACGTGTCGACGCGGTCGGTGTGTACGCCGGCGGCCGGTTCGGCCTGGTGACACCACCGCCGGCCGATCTGCTCGCCGAGTGTGTCGCGGTCGCCCAGCGCGCGGCCGACGTGGGGTACCGGGGTTTCTGCAGCCTTGACTGTGCCCAGACCTACGACGGTCAACTTGCCATGCTCGATCTGAACTTCCGGATCACCAGTGGCTCGATTCCGCTGCTGGCGCTGCGGTCGATCCGGCCGGACGCGCTGGACCGGCCGGCCGAGTCGGTGAAGATGGTCGGGGCCGCGCCGCTGGCGGAACTGATCGCCGCGCTGCGGCCGGAGCTGGCGGCGGGCGGGTTGCTCGTCGTGGGCGGCCATGACACGACGCACACCGACAACCCCGTCAGGCAAAGCACCTTGCACCTACTCGTGTTCGGCGACGATCCCGATGACGTGACGATCCGCCGCGGTGCGCTCGAGGCGAAGATCGGCCACTGACCGGCCGCACGCGAATTCGGTCATCGACGCGGTCGTGGTGCGCATGTCACGCAGCATGCGGTTGGTGACATACAGGATCCGCACACGCGCGCGCACGTGCGAAACTGCCCCGTGGACTGTGCGGTGTTGGGGCCGCTGGAGGTACGTGTCGGTGGGGCGCCGCGGCCGGCAGCGGGCGGTGATCGCCGCGTTGTTGCATGCCAACCATGTGGTGCCGGTCGCCGGGTTGATCGACATGGTCTGGGGTGCCTCGGCGCCCCGGTCGGCGCTCACCGCCACCCAACGCGCGGATGCCGCCCGCCTGAGCTGGACGGAGATGACCGCCATGGCCACGCAGCCGTGAGGCGTCAGGAATCCGCTGTCCCGCCGCGGTTACGTCGTCGGAAGAGGACGGCCACGGCCACGACGGCCAGCACGCCGATGCCGATGCCCGCCAACAGGCTGGTGGACGGGCCAGTCTGACGGGTCGGCCTTGGAGATGGCGACCCCTTGGCGCGAGCGATTGTTCAGACGTTGGTCACTTGTGGCTGCCGATCGGTTCGGCATGCTCGTGGCTCGAGGAGAGGGGACGACATGAGGCGATGGACGCGGGTGCTCGGCGTGTTGGCCGCGGTGGTGACAACGGCGGCGACGCTGGCCGCGACACCCGGTTCGGCCGCGGCAGCCAAAGACGTGCCGGTGCGGGTGCTGACCTGGAACATCCTGCATGGTGGGCAGAACCCGGACAACCTGCGAAACCTGCTCGAGCAGATCCAGTCCGAGCGGCCCGACGTGTTCCTCACGGTGGAGACCTACGGTTCCGGCCCGAAGATCGAAAAAGCCCTCGACGCGATGGGCAAGGGCGACTACACGGGTGTGCGGATCACTGATCGCCCGTCCGGCAGCGACAATCTGTGGCTGTTCACCAGATATCCCGTCCTGCAGCGCCTTCCCAAGCCGACGGGTGACACGGTCAGCGACTTCAACATCGGTGGCGCGCGAGTCCAACTGCCCAACGGCCCGAGCGTGAACCTGTTCACCGTGTGGGTGTCCTACAGCGACCCCTGGAACGGGTACCTGATGGACGAGAACGCCGCGGCGATCCGCGCCGGCCGCACTCCGCCGCACGCCCCGGAGGCGATATCGCGGGCCGAAACCGTGCAGAACAGGCAGCTCGGCGACATCATCCGGACCCAGTTGCCCGCGATGCTGAACGGGAACACCGATCCGGTGGTGATGGGCGGCGACCTCAACACACCGGCCGCCTCGGACTGGACCCCGAGCTGGGGGAAATGCCCGGGGCACCTGGACATGAGCTACCCGCTGACCGCGACGAACATCGTGACCGGCGCGGGATTCGTGGACGCCTTCCGCGCGGCCAACCCGGACGCGTGCACCACGCCCGGCATCACCTGGAGCCCCTTGCCGGACCAGCGGATGATCACACCGCAACGCATCGACTTCACCTTCGCCAAAGGAGCCGAGGTCCAGCGTTCCCGGGTCCTCGACCAGCGACTGCCCCAGCACGGTCCGGGCGTCTTCTACTCCGATCATGCCGCGATCGTCAGCGACCTGGTGTTCCGCGCCCGGTGACAACGGTCAGCCGGTGGCGCGCAGGGCTGCGGTGGTCACGTTCACCTGGGTCGACCGCATGACGCCGTTGACGGTGACCGCGATCGTCACGGTGCCTTCGCGCAGGGCACGCAGCGCGCCGGTCGCCGGGTCCAGGGCGGCGACGTGCCAGGGGCGGATGCCGTGCGGCGGGCCGATGTGCAGGTTCAGCGAACCGGACCAGTCGGCCGAGACGGGGTAGGCGACCGGCACCCGCCGGGTTCCCTGGAGCAGCTCGGCGGTCACTTTCCCTTGTGTACCAACGGGAATAGTCGGAGGCACGGTCAGCGTGAGTGCGTCCACGTGCGGCCGGATCTCCGCGGTGATCCACTGCGGGCGCGGCCTGCCGGGTAGATGCTCGACGCCGACCATGGTCCACCCGGAGAAGCCGCCGTGGCCGGTGTCGCCGGCCGGCGTCTTGCCGGAGTTGCCGTTGATCAGGTACGGCACCCCGTCCACCCGGGACGCGTGGAAGATCCCGACGTGCGCACCAATGAACGCCGCGCCCTTTCCGCTCTGGGACTGGAATTCGGCGAGCCAGCGTTCCACGGTGGCGGCCTCCAGCCGGTCGGAGAGCTGGCTGCCCTTGGCCGGCGTCGGGTCGCGCGGCGGGTGGTGCTCCAGCACGACGACGGACCGCACTGCGCCGTCCGCGCGAGCGCCGTCCAGCGCGTCGCGGAGCATCGTCATCTGGTCGAACCCGCCGCCGCGGATGGTGCCGGTGGACGAGTCGAGCAACACGAACCGGGTGCCCTTGTGGTCGAAAGTCCTATTGGTGGCACCGAATTCGCGCTTGAAGTTCTCGATGGTGCCGGGTCCCATGATCTCGTGGTTGCCCGGCACGTAGTACCAGCGCAGCTCGTCGCCGAGTTCCTCGGTGAGGATCCGCCGGGCCAGCGCCAGATCGGCGGGGGCGGCCTCGTCCACGAAGTCGCCGTTGATCACCACGAAGTCCGGACGTTGCGCCTTCAACTCGCGCAGGGTGCGCCGGGCGGACCTGACCAGCGGGCTGTCCGGGTCGCGGGCGACGAACTGCGCGTCGGACATCACCGCGAACCGCCACTGCTTGCCGTCCACCGTGCCGTCCTGCACGACGACCGGATCGGCGAGCCGCTGTTCGGGCGGCAGCACCACGCTCGGCGGCACCTTGGCCACCATCTCGTCGATCAACACCTCGCCGGTGTACTGGCGGTCGGCCTTGGTCTCGATCGTGTAGAACCTGTTGACCTGTATGGGAAAAGCCATCGCATTGGGTACGGGGACCTCGAGATAGCGCCAGCCGGTCCAGGTGATGTACGGGCCGTACAGCGAGCGGGTCTGGCCCTGGGCGTCGGTGACGGTGAACGCCGTCCACTCGCCGCGGCCGTGCCCGTACACCCAGGTGCCCAGCGCCAGCGGCTGACCCTCGATCTTGATCGGCGCCGGCGGGATGGCGTACGCCGTCCGGGTGCCCGTCGACTGGGTGAAGTCGTAGGCGAGCTTCAAGCCGGGGCCGGTGCGCCCCTCGGGCACCGGGGTGACCGATCCGGTGGCCCTCGCTGAGCCGAACGTCCACGCCGCGCCGTCCTCGAAGCTCGCGATGGCGCGCTCCTCCAGTCCGACGGTGACCGGGATGTGCACCACCTGCTGGGCGACCTTCGCGGTGATCGTCGTCGCGCCGCTCGGCCTCTTGCCGGTGACGGTGAACGTTCCGGACGGGGAGGGCGTGACGTCGATCAGCTCGCGGTCGTAGTCCAGCGCGGTGTCGACCGGCTCGATCGGCGCGCTGGTGCCGTTGCGGTCATAGCCGACCACGCCGAAGGATCCGGCCGCGCCCTGAGCGGGCAGGCTCAGCCGATTGGTGGTGGATCCCAGGCGTGCCAACGGATCCAGCACGGTCAGGGTGATCTCCCCGGTGACGGCGCCGCGCCGGGCGGTCACCTTCGCAGCACCCGGCCGGGAGGCGTGGAACATGCCGTCGGCGTCCACCCGGCCGGTGTACGCCGGGGTCGTGGTCCACCGCTTCGGGCCGGGCGTGGCCGGTCCGAAGGTCTCGTCGTACGGGTTGGCGATCAGGTGCCTGCGCAACTCGGGGAACACCCGGTCGGGCCGCCCACCCGGGACGGTGGAGTTGCCGGGCGCCGTGCTCGGATCGGCCGCGGTGCGCACCCAGAACCCTTGTGCCACACCGGATCCGACCGGTGCGTACAGCGCGAGACCGTTGGGCACCGGCCGCTCGCCGCCGTCCGACGGCGTGTTCTCCACCCGCACCTCCGAGGTGCCCGGCTCGCGGGCGAGCATGGTGGACGAGCCGCCGCCGTCCAGGTTGAGCGCGTTGTGCGCGCCCATCTCCTTGAGCATCGCGGCGAGGTCGCGCAGGTTCAGCCCGAGCAGATACGGCGCCTGCCGGCCGTCCACGGTGAGCAGGAACATCTTCTTGCCGTCCGAGGAGAATCCGACCGCGGTGCGCGGGTGCAGCGGATCCGCGGGCGCGACGATCTGCCCGTCCTTGACGAGCAACTGGTTGCCGCCGATGGCCGCGCGCGGGATGCTGCCGTCGCCGGTGCGGTTCGCGTACGTCACCGTGACCGGGTCGCCGATCTTCAATCCTGCCAACGCATCCGCTCCGGACTCCCGTCCGACCAGCACGTAGCCGTCGCCGGGAATCGGATCACCGCCGGCGGCCTGGCGCACCTCGGTCACGACGTCGCGGCGCACCACGATCTCGACGACTCGCGGCGAGCCCTCCACCGCGCGGGAGCGCGCGTAGCCGCCCCACAGCGAGTTGAACACGCCGATACCGTTCGCCTCGATCCGCGCACTGTTCAGTTGGGACAGTGGCGCGGTCGCGCCGGGCAGAGTCACGGTGCCGGAGAAGAACACCTCCATCACCCGGCCGACCCCGGCGGCGTCGATGCCGACCGCGCGGTTGTGCCCGGCCTGCGCCGACTTCACCAACTGTCCATTGTGGACCGCCACGCCCTGTGGTGCGTTGGAGTTGTTGATGTCGAAGAAGTCGCCGTTGACCGCGGCGACGGCTCGGGTGCGGGTGGCCTGCGCGGACAGCGGCTCGGCCGAGGACACGGTGCCGGGATGCAGGTAGTCCACCGTGGTGCCCGAGTTGAGGTCCACCGCGAGCGTGTCCGCCCGCACCCAGCCTCCGGAATCGCCCGGCTCGTACCAGTCGAACGAGCTGAGGGTCACCCCCGGCGCGACCGGTCGGGAGGTGCGCGTGGTCTCGATCCGCCACGCCGGGTCGACCGCGGACAGGTGCGAGCCCGCACTGTCCGGGAGATCGACGACTGGGACCGTGGGAGCCGGGGGAGCAGCGGGTTCGGCGTGCGCGGCGGGCACGGCCGACCCGATGGCGATCACGGGAACGATGACGGCGGCCACCAGCGCGCGGCGGAGAGTCATGTGCCGAAGTCCACCGCACGTGCGGCAGACCGCGAAACCTCGATTCGGTGTACCCGAGGAGAACTTAGGCTGATCGCACATCACCGGACCGAAGGGACCGTCAATGACGACACGGTGGGGAATTCTGGGCACCGGCGGCATCGCCCGCACGTTCGTCGCCGACCTGGCGCTGACCGATTCGGGAACCGCCGTGGCCGTCGGCTCCCGCAGCCGGCACGCCGCCGAGGAATTCGCCGGGGAGTTCGACATCCCGAACCGGCACGACAGCTATCAGAGTCTGGTCGCCGACCCCGAGGTCGACGTGGTCTACATCGCCACGCCGCACCCGATGCACCACGACAACGCCCTGCTGGCGTTGCGCGCCGGCAAGCCGATCCTGGTCGAGAAGCCGTTCACCATGAACGCCGCCGAGGCTCGGGAGGTCGTGGATGTCGCGCGCGCCAACGGATTGTTCGCGATGGAAGCGATGTGGACCCGATTCCTCCCGCAGACCGCGCGGATCTGGGACTGGCTGACCAGCGGTGTACTCGGCGAGATCGTCACCGTCACCGCGGACCACGGCCAATGGTTCGCCGAGGACCCCGAATTCCGCTTGTTCGCCCCGGCGCTCGGCGGCGGTGCGCTGCTGGATCTCGGCGTCTATCCCGTGTCCTTCGCGTCCATGGTCCTCGGCGCGCCGAACCAGGTCATCGCGATCGGCGATCCCACCTCCACCGGAGTGGACGCGCAGACCTCGATTCTGTTGCGCTACCAGGATGGTGCCCAGGCCGTACTCACCTGCACGCTGCGGGCGAAGAGTCCGACCAGGGCGGCGATCGTCGGGACCGAGGCGCGGATCGAGATCGACGGCGACTTCTACGCTCCGTCCGTGGTCACCCTCATTCCACGCACCGGCGCGCCGATCCGGGTCGAGCCGGACCGGCGCGGCCGGGGTTTGTTTCACGAGGCGGACGAGGTCGCCCGCCAGTTGGCGGCCGGTGCGCTGGAGAGTCCGCTGATGCCGTTGGCGGAAACCGTCGCGATCATGGAACC
The DNA here is from genome assembly GCF_004216555.1 of Herbihabitans rhizosphaerae. Taxonomy (GTDB): domain Bacteria; phylum Actinomycetota; class Actinomycetes; order Mycobacteriales; family Pseudonocardiaceae; genus Herbihabitans; species Herbihabitans rhizosphaerae. Next base: position 40,386 of record NZ_SGWQ01000007.1, read on the forward strand.
ATGGACACCGTGCTGGCCGAGTCCAGCCGCTGAACCGCGGGCGTCAGGTCGTCGACGCGCGTTCCGCGTGGAGGTGCCACACCTGGCCGAGGACGCGGTCTCGGTCGTCGGTTCGGATCGTGGCGGGGTCGACCGACACGCCCATCTGGCTGGCCGGCCCGCCTTCGGCGAACGCCTGCGGGGTGAGCGAGGTGGCGTAGTCGGCGGCGGTGATGCTCTGAATGTCCCAATGCCGGCCCAGGTGCTCGCGAAGATCGTCCTGACTGACCGCCATCGGCATCTGGAATCCGTCGTTGCCGGAGTCGGCGAAGCAGAACAGGTGGAGTTGTGCGCCGGGAAGGGTCACGCGATGCAGCGCGGCACCGTAAGCGGTGCGCTGGTCACCGTCGAGGCAGTGGTACAGCGCGCTGTCCAGGACGGTGTTGAACCGCTGCTCGATCCCGTCGAGCGAGGTCACGTCGGCGTGCGTGAAGTCGACCTGGACGCCGTGCTCGGCGGCTCGTTGCCGCGCGGTCTCCAGTGCCGTTGGCGAACCGTCGACTCCGGTCACCTGATAGCCGCGCTCGGCGAGCAAGATCGCGTTGTTGCCCAGGCCGCACCCGGCATCGAGCACGGGTTCGCGAACGGCACCGGAGCCGGCCAGCGCCACCACGACCGGCTGAGCCTCGCCGATGTCCCACGGGGTCACCTCGAAGGTGACGTCGGCACCGGCGATCGGCGGCCGCCCCTGGTAGAACGCGTCGAAATCGACATCGCTGAGCGTGAAAGCCTCTTCCTGCACGGTGAACACCTTCCCCTGGTGGCCAAGCGGAGTTAAATCAACGGGCGATGAATATCGTGGCAGCGATCGTGTAGCCGTGTCAACACGGATCGTCATCGGCTTCACCCCAAGATCAACGCCGTGCACCCCTCCACGGCGGCCCGAGCGCCAGTCGTCCACAAATCGACGCACAGGTCGTGACGAACCCGAAAAGGGGATTCAGCGGGCCAAGTTCCACCGACATGCGCTCTACCTGGTAAAGCTGACTTACCTGGTGTCTCACCTGTGGATATGGGTGTCAAAGAGGTTCGCGCAGTCGCACCAGATAGGCATTCGTTGTTGCTCCGTTTCCAACCGGGTGATGCGATCGGCAATGAGCCCAGCCGAGTCTTCTGGGCTCATCGCCATTACTGCGAGTTGACCGTGGGCCTGAACGTAGCTGTCCAAGTCTCTGGGCTCCTCGTAGAGAAATAGGCTCGACCTCCAGTGTTCCAGGTGAACAATAGGCCGCCCGCTCTCGAATTCAAGTAGATCGAAGAAGCCTCACTTGCCGGAATGCCATCCAAGGCCGCGAGGTAGGACCTGGACCGTGACGTTGTCCAGCCGGCTGAATTCAAGCTGTGAACGTCGACCAGCTCGCCGCTGACACGGGCCTCGATGTGTCGGCAGTGGTCGAGTCCTTGGTAGAGAACCGTTTCTGCGCGGAGTTGACTGACGAACTCGCGGCGGGCTTCAACGGCCTCGTACCGCGCGAGCCGTCCGCCGTGTAGAACCTCACTCACTGCTAGCCAGAAGGGTTTCTCATGTCCCGCAGCGACCCGGCGGCCGTCGTACCTCCACCCGTGATCGATGTACGGGAGGAACAGCACGATGACGTTCTTGACCGCGTGGAGTCGGCGCTCGGCGTGCGGCTTGATCGCTCGTCAGTCGTGTACGGCGAGCACGGAGCCACCGAAGGTTTCCGGACAATCGCCGGAACCTGGCTACGCGTCGAGCGTCGTGGCCGCTGGAGGATCAACAGTGCCGCGTGGGTGGGACTGGAAGCCTCGGCGAGCATCCGCGGCGTGCAGAGCCCGGACTGGTTTCAGGGTGTGACCTGGATCGATTCGAAGCGAAACGTGGTGTGGCGGGCCGATGAGGTCGAGCTGATCCCCTCGCCACCAGTCGGTGATCTCGCGACCGCATCGGCCTTGCCCGACACCTGGTGGGCAGGCTTGAGGGAATCGCTGGCCGCACTGGCGGCGCATCAGACAGAACGGGTTGGTGTAAGGCAGACCCACCTCACCAAACGGATCACCGAAGTGTTCAGCGGCGTCGACACCACCGTCTACGACTGGACCACATCGCACACCGATCTGCACTGGAGCAACCTCACCGTCGACGGCCACCTCCTCGATTGGGAGGAATGGGGCACCGCGCCGCGAGGCTACGACGCGGCCTGCCTCTGGCAGGCGTCGCTCCCCAGTCCGATGCTCACCGAACGCGTGCAGAACGAATTCGCCACCGACCTCCAGACCCACTCCGGAAAACTGTCCCAGTTGATGTTGTGCGCCAACGCAATTCGCATCGCTTCAAAGCGCGGAACCCCAACAGCGCTTTCGGAACCCGCGAAGGCGGCATCGGCGGAGTTGCTCGCCGATCTTCGCTCCTGAGCCAGTCGAGTCTGTCGGCTCAGTGCGGCAGATCGTGATCGGGGACTCGCGGTCTGCTCGATTCGGCGGAGACGATGGCCTCGCCGTGGATTCGGCCGCGGGTGCGGGACAACGGCCTCCCGGTCGCGCCCCACCGGTCGGCGATGATCTCGGCGGCGATGGAGACGGCGGTCTCCTCGGGCGTGCGCGCTCCGAGATCGAGCCCGATCGGGGAGCGCAGGCGTGCGAGTTCACTGTCAGCGAGACCGAGTTCGGAAAGACGGGCGAGCCGGTCCGCATGAGTACGACGAGATCCCATGGCGCCGATGTATCCGGCGTCGGTGCGCAGGGCCAGTTCGAGCAGTGGCACGTCGAACTTGGGGTCGTGGGTGAGGACGCACATCGCGGTGCGCCCGTCGACCAGACCATCGGCGACCGCGCCGGCCAGGAAGCGGTGCGGCCAGTCGACGATCACCTCGTCCGCGTCCGGAAACCGTTTGCTGGTCGCGAAAACCGGGCGCGCGTCGCAGACGGTGACCCGGTAGCCGAGGAACTTCCCGGCGCGCGCCACGGCCGCGGCGAAGTCGATCGCGCCGAACACGAACAGGCGCGCGGGCGGCGCGAAGGACTGGACGAAGACCGCCTCGTCCTCGCGCCGCCGCTGTCCGCGGGGACCGTAGCGCCGCACGGCCGTGCTGCCCTGCTCCAGCATGGCCACCGCGTCCTCGGTCACCGCGGAATCCAGGAACGGATCGCCCAGCCCGCCGGACACCCGGTCCGGCCAGACGATCATCCGCGTCCCCAGCCGTTCGCCGCGGACCACGGTCGCGATGGCGACCGGGCCGGAGTCGATGGTGTCGGCCACGGCGTCGAACTCGGGGAACGTCGTGCGGTCGATCGGCTGCACGAGAATATCGATGACGCCGCCGCAGGTCAGACCCACGGCGAACGCGTCGTCGTCGGCGACTCCGTAGCGCTGGACCACCGGCCGCCCGGTCTCGATCACCTCGCGGGCCAGTTCGTACACCGCGCCCTCGACACATCCGCCCGACACGCTGCCGACGACCTCGCCGGCGGCCGAGACCGCCATCGCGGCACCGGCCTGGCGGGGCGCCGACCGGAAGGTGTCGATCACCGTGGCCAGCGCGAACCGCTCACCGGCGTCGAACCACGGGCGGACGTGATCGAGGACGTCGCGCATCAGTACTCCACCCGCTCCGGGTTGGCACTCCACGCCTCGAACGGGGCGTCGTGCGCGCCGACGGCCAACTGCGCGACCGGAACGTCCCAGGTGTCGCGCGGCGACTCGAACAGCTCGTAGAACGCCAGGTCGTCGAAGCCGGCCTTGGCCGCGTCGTAGCGGTCCGCGGCGAACACGACCCGGTCCAGCCGCGCCCACAGGGCCGAGGCGAGGCACAGCGGGCACGGCTCGCACGAGGTGACGAGCACGCAGCCGTCGAGCGTGAAGGTGGACAGTTTGCGGCACGCCTCGCGGATCGCCACCACCTCGGCGTGCGCGGTGGGGTCGAGGTCGCGGGTGACCCGGTTGACGCCGACGGAGATCAGCTCACTGCCACGGATGATCATCGCGCCGAACGGGCCGCCGCCGTCGGCCACGTTCTTGGTGGCGATCTCCACCGCGCGGTCGAGCCACGGACGCAGGTCGGGTTGAACAGACATTCCTGGTATTTCCTTACGTGCTGGGGATTGCGGGCACGGGCGGTTCGTCCACGAGGTCGCTGAGCCGCAGGTTGGCGATCTTGGCGATCTCCACCAACGCGGTGGCGCGTTCCTGTGCGGGTGAATTGGCCAGCCTGGCCTCGGCGGTGGCGAAGATCGCTTCCTTGGTGTTCTCGCGGACGCAGATCACCAGCGGGAAACCGAACTTCTCGTGATACGCCTCGGTGAGATCGTGAAAACGGTCGTATTCCTCGAAAGTGAGCCGATCGAGGCCGGCCGCGCACTGGTCGCGCAACGACTCCGGGCCGAGCACCTTCTCCACCAGCGCCTTGCCGGCCAGGTCCGGATAGGACTTGATCAGCTCCAACTGGCGGTCGTCCGGCGCGTCGAACAGGACGTTGTGGAACGCGTGCCGCATCGCGTAGACCCCGTCGAACGGGCGGGCATGCCGTGCCTCCTCGGCGATCCACGAACCGTTCTGGAAAAGCACGGAGAACCGTCGCGTGAATTCCTCGCGCGACATCTGGTTCACCTGGTCCAGCGTGACCCGATTCGGCGTCGGGTCGGCCGAGTTGACGCGATTCTTCTTGCCGCCCAACACATTGAACAACAGGTTCAGCAGGATCGCGGACAGGCTGCCGAGGGTGATTCCGCTGCCCACGATGACCTGCAGGCTGTCCGGCACATTGCTGAAGAACTTCGGCACACCGATCGGAACCAGCGCGAGTCCGACGCTGACCGCCACCACCATCACGTTGCGCTGGTCGTGGAAGTCCACTCGGGACAGTGTCTGGAAGCCGACTACCGCAACGGTTCCGAACATCGCCAGCCCCGCGCCGCCGAGCACCGGGTGCGGAATTCCCGCGACGATCGCGCCCGCCTTCGGGATCAGGCCGATCAGGATCATGAACAGGCCGGCGGACACGATCACGTACCTGCTCTTGATTCGGGTGAGCCGCACCAGGCCGACGTTCTCGGCGAAACACGTGTAGGGGAAGGAGTTCAGTACGCCGCCGATGGTGGTCGCGAGGCCGTCGGCGCGCAACGCACGGGCGATGTCGTCGCGGGTGATGCGCTTCTTGACGATCTCCCCGGTGGCGAACACGTCACCGGTCGTCTCCACCGCGGTGATCAGCATGACCACGACCATCGAGATGATCGCGGTGACGCTGAACTTGGGCCAGCCGAAGTGGAACGGTGTGGTCACCCCGAACCATTCGGAACTGGCCACCGCGTCGAAGTGCGCGTGTCCGAGCACCGCGGCCAGCACGGTGCCGACGACGAGCCCGATGAGTACGGCCACCGTGCTGAGGAACCCACGGGAGATCCGGTAGATCACCAGAATGATGGCCAGCGTGCCGAACGCGTAGGCGAGGTTGGTCAGGCTCGCGAAGTCCGGCGCGTCACTGTCGCCGCCGGCCGCGTCCTTGGCGGCGACCGGGAGCAGCGCGATGCCGATCACCGAGATGACCGTGCCGGTCACCACCGGCGGGAAGAACCGCACCAGCTTGCTGAAGAACGGCGCGATGAAGAACGTGAACAGGCCCGCCACGATGACCGAGCCGTAGATCGTCACCAGGCCCTCGGTACCGCCGCCGGCCGCGAGCCCGATGGCGATCATGGGGGAGACCGCGGTGAACGTGACACCCTGCAGTAGCGGCAGCCGCACCCCGATCTTCCAGAATCCGAGTGCCTGGATGATCGACGCGATGCCGCAGGTGAACAGGTCCGCGTTGATCAAGTGGATGAGCTGCTGATCGCTGAGCCCGATCGCGTTGGCCAACAGGATCGGCACGATCACCGCACCGGCGTAGAACGCCAATACGTGCTGGAATCCGTACAGGGCAAGCTTTCCGGTGGGCAATACCTCGTCTACCGGATGCTGGGATAAGGGCTTCTTGGAGCGGGTCCTGCCGAACATCTGCTGGACTCCTTCAGATCGGACCTAAGCGGTACCGGTGATGTCTTCCGGTCGCACGGGGCATCGCGGGATGGCGAGTCCGGTGGCGGCACGGATGGCGGCGACGATCGCGGGGGTGGACGAGATCGTCGGCGGCTCACCGACACCACGCAGCCCGTACGGCGCGTGCGGGTCGGCCAGTTCGAGCACGTCCACCTTCATGGGTGGCATGTCGAGGATCGTGGGGATCAGGTAGTCGGTGAACGACGGGTTGCGGATCTTGCCGTCGCGCACCTGGATCTCCTCCATGACGGCGAGGCCGAGCCCCTGCGCGGAGCCGCCGTGGATCTGCCCGACGACGGCGTCCGGGTTGATCGCCTTGCCGACGTCCTGCACGCAGTCCAGCGCGACCACGCGCACCAGACCGAGATCCACGTCCACGTCGACCACCGCGCGGTGTACCGCGAAGGCGTACTGGACGTGCGCGAAGCCTTGCCCTGTCGTGGGATCCAGCGCTTCGGTGGGGCGGTGGCGCCACTCCACGGTCTCGTCGATGACCTCGTCGCCGAGCACCTCGGCCAGGTCGGCGAGCACCCCGTGCCGGTCGGAGACGATCTTGCCGCCGTCCAGGTGAAGTTGGCCTTCGACGTGCAGCCGTTCGCGGGCGATGTCGAGCAGCAGGCCGCGCACCTTCTCGCAGGCGGCCTTCACCGCGCCGCCGGTCATGTAGGTCTGCCGGGAGGCCGAGGTGGAGCCGCCGCTGCCGACCTGGGTGTCGGCCGGGTGGATGGTGACCCGCTCGACCCCGAGTTCGGTGCGCGCGATCTGCGCCTGCACGGTGACCAGGCCCTGACCGACCTCGGCGGCGGCGGTGTGCACCATCGCGGTCGGCTCGCCGGCGATGACCTCCAGCCGCACCCTCGCGGTGGAGAAGTCGTCGAATCCCTCGGAGAAGCACACGTTCTTGATGCCGATGCCGTAGCCGATCCCGCGCACCACACCCTCGCCGTGGGTCGTGTTGGACACGCCTCCTGGTAGCTCGCGCAGGTCGTAGGAATCGGTCGGCGCGGCCGGCGGCAGCGGCATCGCCTCGACCCGGCGCAGCATCTCCGCGACCGGCGCCGCGCTGTCCACGACCTGCCCGGTCGGCATGGTCGTGCCCTCGGCCATGGCGTTGCGCACTCGCACCTCGACGGGGTCCAGCCCCAGCTCGGCGGCCAGTCTGTCCATTTGGGACTCGTAGGCGAAAGCCGCTTGTACCGCACCGAATCCGCGCATCGCGCCGCACGGCGGGTTGTTGGTGTAGGCGCCCCAGCAGTCGATCGTCACGTTGGGCGCCTCGTACGGCCCGACGCCGAGCGTCGCCGCGTTGGCCACCACCGCGCCGGTGCTCGACGCGTACGCGCCGCCGTCCAGGAACATTCGCGCCTTCACGTAGACCAACCGGCCCTCGCGAGTGGCGCCGTGCTCGTAGTACAGCTTCGCCGGATGCCGGTGCACGTGCCCGAAGAACGACTCCTCGCGCGAGTAGACGATCTTCACCGGCCGTCCGGTGCGCAGTGCCAGCATCGACGCGTGCACCTGCATGGACAGGTCCTCGCGGGCGCCGAACGCGCCGCCGACGCCGGCCAGCATCAGCCGCACCTTGTCGTTCGGCAGGCCGAGGCACTTGGCCACCTGCTTCTGGTCCACGTGCAGCCACTGGGTGGCGATGTACAGGTCGACGCCGCCGTCCTCGGCCGGCACCGCGAGCCCGGACTCCGGGCCGAGGAAGGCCTGGTCCTGCATGCCGACCTCGTACTCGCCGCGCACCACCACGTCGGCGGTCGCGTGCTGGTCGCCGCGCCGGATCGGCAGGTGCCGCACGAGGTTGCCGCCGGGGTGCAGCGTCGGCGCGTCGGTGGCGAACACCGCTTCTTCGGCGTCGGTGAGCGGTTCGAGGACCTCGTACTCGACGACGATCTTGTCGACCGCCCGGCGCGCGGTCTCCGGGTGGTCGGCGGCCACGATCGCGACCGCTTCCCCTTGGTAGCGAACGACTTCGTGGGCCATCACCGGCTGGTCGGTGTGCTCGAGGCCGAACAGTTTCTCGCCGGGGACGTCGTCGTAGGTCATGACCGTGTGCACGCCGGGCGTCTGCCACGCGCCGCTGAGGTCGATCGAGACGATGCGGGCGTACGGGTGCGGGGAGCGCAGCGTCGCGCCCCACAGCATGTCGTCCATCCACAGGTCCGACGAGTACGCGAACTCGCCTTTCACCTTCAGCGTGCCGTCCGGCCGCAGCGGGCTCTCGCCCACGCCGCCGGTGATGGGCGTGGTGATGCGGTCCGGCGCCTTGTCCGGGGCCTTGGTGGGTCGGCTCATCGATGTCACCTCGACAGGAGCGTGCGGTGGGCGGCGCGGGCGGCCGCGGCGAGCCGGCCTTCGTCCGCGGTGCGGAGGTGGTCGTCCTCGACGACGGGCTTTCCGTTGACCAGCAACAGTTCCAGGGGCGGACGCGGCCCGAGTACCAGTGCGGCCACCGGGTCCTCGATTCCGGCGTGGCCGAGCCCGTCGATACGCCACAGCGCCAGATCGGCGAGCTTGCCCGGTTCGAGCGACCCGATCTCGTCGGCGCGGCCGAGGCACGCGGCGCCGCCGATCGTGCCGAGGCGCAACGCGTCCCGGGCGGTCAGCGCCGTCGGCCCACCACGCAGCCGGGCGACCAGCAATGCTTCGCGTACGTCGTCGATCAGCGAGCTCTGCTCGTTGGACGCCGCCCCGTCGACGCCGAGCCCGACCGGTGCGCCCGCGTCCAGCAACGCGCGCACCGGCGAGATTCCCGCGCCGAGCCGGGCGTTGGACGTCGGGCAGTGCGCGACGCCGGTACGGGTTTTGCCGAAGCGTTTGACCGCCACATCGGACAGGTGCACGCAGTGCGCCAGCCACACGTCCTCGCCGAGCCAGCCGAGCCGGTCCAGGTATTCCGTCGGCGTGCAGCCGAAGCGCTGCTGGCAGAACTCCTCCTCGTCCAGCGTCTCGGCGAGGTGCGTGTGCAGCCGGACTCCCTTGCGCCGCGCCAGTTCCGCCGCCTCCTGCATCAGGTCCGAGGTCACCGAGAACGGCGAGCAGGGTGCGACGGCGACCCGCACCATCGCGCCCGGCGACGGGTCGTGCCACCGGTCGATCGCCGCTTCGGTGGCGGCCAGCGCCTCGTCCCGGTCCTCGACCACCTCGTCCGGCGGCAACCCGCCCTTGGACTGGCCGAGGTCCATCGAGCCGCGCGCCGGGTGGAACCGGACGCCGATCTTCCGCGCCGCCTCGATCTCCGCGGTGAACAGGTCGCCGCCGTCGCGCGGGAACACGTAGTGATGGTCGGTCGTGGTGGTGCAGCCGGACTTCGCGAGCCACCCGAGCGCTGCGGCGGCCGCGTCGGACACCGTCTCGGCGTCGATGCGCGACCACACCGGGTACAGCGCGGTCAGCCAGCCGAACAGCGTGTCCTGCTGCGCCAGCCCCCGGGTGGCCCACTGGTACAGGTGATGGTGGGAGTTGACCAGGCCGGGTGTGAGCACGCACCCCGACCCGTCGATCCGGCGCGCGTTCTCCTGCATCGGCGCGGAACCCGGGCCCACCGCGACGATGCGATCGCCCTCGACGACCACGTGCCCGTCGGCGTACTCGGTACCCGCACTGTCCACTGTGGACACCGCGCAACCCTCGATCACGGTCCGCGTCATGACACGGCCTTCCGGTCCGCGGCCAGCCGCACCGCGTCCAGGATCTTCTCGTAACCCGTGCAGCGGCACAGGTTCCCGGCCAGCGCCTCGCGGATCTCCGGGTCACTCGGGCGTTCGCGGCGCTCCAGCAGATCGTGCGTGGCGACGATCAGGCCGGGCGTGCAGAACCCGCACTGCACCGCGCCCTTCTCCACGAACGCCTGCTGCACCGGATCGAGCTGCTCACCCTCGGCGAGCCCCTCCACGGTCGTCACCTCGTGGCCCTCGGCCTGACCGGCGGCGACCAGACACGAGCACACCGGAACGCCGTCCAGGTACACCGTGCAGGAGCCGCATTCCCCTTGCTCACAAGCGTTCTTCGACCCGGGCAGGCCCATCCGCTCGCGCAGGACGTACAACAGGGACTCGCCCGGCCAGACGTCGTCCACCTCGCGGCTCTCGCCGTTGACCTCGCAGCGCAGTCTCATCGGTTCCTCCGGTACTCGTCCCAGGCCCAGCCGAGCGTGCGGCGGGCCATCACGGACAGGGCGTGCTGGCGGTAGCCGGCCGTGCCGCGAACGTCGTCGATGGGTGAAGCACTCTGCGCGACCAGCTCGCCGAAGCGGCGCTTCACGCTGTCCCGCAAGGGAAGTGGCGAGTCCCAGTCCAGCTCGCCGGCGATGAACGCCTCGGCATCGGCCGCGCGGCGCGGGGTGGGCGCTGCCGAGCCGACGCCGGTGCCGACCGTGCGGGTCGACGGGTGCAGCGCCAGCCCGAACGAGCAGACCGCGATCACCATGGCGTTGCGCGTGCCGATCTTGGCGAACTGCTGCGGGCCGTCGGCGGGGGAGATGTGGAACGCGGCGATCAGCTCGTCCGGCTCCATGGCGTTGCGCTTCACCCCGGTGTAGAACTCGTCCGCTGGGATCAGGCGCGTGCCGCGCACCGAGGCCACCTCGATCTCCGCACCGGCGGCCAGCAGCGGCGGGTGCGCGTCCCCGGCGGGCGATGCGGCGCCGAGATTCCCGCCGACCGTGCCGCGGTTGCGGATCTGCGGTGAGCCGACGGTGCGCGACGCCATCGCGAGGCCGGGCAGTGTCGCGCCCAGCTCGTCGATGATCCGCGCATACGGCACACCCGAGCCGACCCGATAGCGACCGTCCACAGTGAACCATTCGCGCAGCTCGGCGATCTCGGTGAGGTCGATCAGCACGTCCGGCCGGTGCACGTCGAAGTTCAGCTCGACCATCACGTCGGTGCCGCCGGCGATCGGCGTCGCGTCCGGGTGCTCCGCCTTGATCGCCAGCGCCTCGGGCCACGTTCTGGGTTTGTGGAACTCCATCACTCGCTCCAGGCCAGTCCGGCGTCCGGCGCGTCGTCGTGCAGCACGGTGCCCTCGATCAGTCCGTAGGGCCGGTCGGCGGCGAAGAACACCTCGTTGTCGTTGTCCAGGTCGAACGCCGACAGGTCGACCACGAAGTGGTGCTTGTTCGGCAGGGCAAGGCGAACCTCGGCGATCTCGGACCGGTTCTCGAGTACCCGTTGGCCCATCGCGTACAACGTCTGCTGCAACGAGAGGCTGTGCGTCTCGGCGAACGCCTCCACCAGGTGCCGCCGCGCCTCGGCGTAGGACTTGGCGAAGTCGCCCTCGGTCGAGGCGTACCGCCAGCGCGCGTTCACCGCGGTGGCCAGTACCCGGTCCGTGGTTTCCCGCAGTGTTGTGTACGAATCCCTGATATATCCCCAGAACTCCGACGCCGTGGAGTTCAGTACGACCAGATCCCGCAGCCCGGAGACCACCCACGCCCGGGTGCCGTCGTAGGTGACGGTGGCGGTGCGGGTCTCCACACCGGAGCGCTGAAACGAGTGCGGCGCGGGTGTGCCGCCGACCGACAGGCGCTCCCAGGTGTACTCCTCGATGTGCACCCGCGCGGTGTGGATGCTCGGCTGCGAGTCCACGAAGTGCGTGGCCAGCCGCAGCCCGAACTCCTCGATCTCGCCGACGCCGTGCTCCTTGGCGAAGGCGAAGACGGTGTTCTTCTGCGTGTCGGTGGGCAGTACCGCGGCGTTGTCACCGGTGAGGTGCGTCTCGGTCATGTCGCCGCCGAGCGCCACGCTGACGTTCAGGTCCTTGATCTCGTGCACGGCTCCGTCGCGTGTCACGTGCACCAGGCGGGTCTCGGCCTTGCCGTACTGGTTGGGGCCCAAGACGATGGCCATCGGGTCAGCTCCCTCGGTAGGTCGAGTAGGCGAACGGGCTCAGCAGCAGCGGGACGTGGTGGTGCTGCTCGGGTTCGGTGATCTCGAAGGCGACCACGACCTCGGGGTAGAACGCGTCCACGCCGAGCCCGGTGAAGTAGGCGCCGGTGTCGAACACCAGCCGGTGCGTCCCGGCGATCAAGTCGCCGAAGTCGCGGACCCGGCCGTCGTCGTCGGTGACCGCCTTGACCGTCGAGCCGTCCGGTGACTCCAGGCGGATCGACATCGCGGCGGCCGGTCGGCCCCGCGTGCTGTCCAGGACGTGGGTCGACAGGCTCATCGGGTGGCCTCCAGAAGCTTGCCCAGCCGCAGGTGGGTGATCTTGCGCAGCTCGTCGTGCACGACGCGGCGCTCGGTGTCCGGGTCGTTGCCCAGTCGCGATCGCAGCTCCACCAGTATCTCCTCGGCGCCGCGCCCGGTCGCGCAGATCAGGAACACGTGGCCGAACCGCTCCTCGTACTGGCGGTTGCCCTCGGTCAACGCGTCCACTGTGGACTCGGCGGCGTGGCTCGCCGCGGACTGTTCGCCACGCGACCAGGCGGACTCGCGGTCGGCGCCACCGGCTCGCTCACCGATGCGAGGGTGCGCGGCGAGCGCCTCGGTCACGTCGGCCCAGCCGAGATCGTCGAGCGCGCCGTCGGCCGCGTCTGCCAGCGCGGACCGGTCGGCATAGGGCCGTCCGGCTGCCACCTTCCCGGCCCACGCCCGGGACGCGCAGCAGGTGCGCAGTTCCGCGTCGGCGTCGTCGGCGGCCAGACCGTTCAGCCAGGTCAGGCCGGGTCCTTCGGTCATCGCGATGTGCTCCTGGAGTTCGATTGCCTGTGACCAGTAGCACAACAGCATGGCGGTGTTTCGGCCAAGAGGCGCGGAGCACGAAACTGGGTGAACCCGTGTGGGAGCTTTTGGAGGATCCTCCAACTAGCACTCCGGTGAAATCCTGTTCTCTTGCCGGCGATCCGCCAAGAGAACAGGATGTCGATGATCAGCCGGTGAGCCGCGCGACGTAGTCTCCGGTCGCCTGTGGATCGGTCACCCTGGTGCCGTGACCGACTGCCCAGAGACCGTGGCCGGGTTTGCTACTGAGGGCCTTCACGTCGTATTCGGTGAAAGGCGGGGTCGGGGTGGCCGGCCTCCATGCTTGGCCGTCCCACCGGATCAACAGACCGATCGTGCGACCGTCGACGCTGTGCGATCCGCCCGCCCACACCTCGGATCCGTGGACCGCGAGCGAAAGGACTCGTGGTCCGTTGTAGCTGGCCGGCCCGGGCTGGGGCTCGGGCGACGGAGTAACAGTCCATGTGCTGCCGTCACGCCGCATCAGGAACGCGTTCACGCTCTTGACGGAGATGTTGTTGGATTCGTACGTGGTCAGTGCTCCGCCGACCCAGGCCTGGCCCGCCGCGACAGTCACAGCGTTGAGTTGGACGGTCTGCAGTGGCGCCAAGCCGGGCGCGGGGAGATAGTTCCACGAGGTGCCGTTCCAGTGCAGGACAAGGGCACGGGCTTTGTTGGCCGGCGAATACAGGTCGATCGTGCCGACGGCCCAGACATTGTCCGGCGCGACGGCGTGCACACTGGCCACAGTGTTCTCACCGGCGGGCAGCGGCAGGAGCGCGCGCTGCCAGGATCCGTTCTGCCACTTGTAGATTTCCGTCGTGACCTTGTCGCCGTTGGACAGTCGGCCGACGATCCACGTTGTGCCGCCGACCACGCTGATGTCGTTTGCCCAGAACGGCGTGCCGGTCGCGCTGACCGGAAGCGGGATCGTGGTCCAACTCTGACCGGTCCACTGATAGGCGTTCTTGCTGTCCAACGTCCAAACGCTGGTCGCGCTCTCCGCCGAAATGGCGATCAGCTTGCCGTTGCACTCGTAGGACGGCATGGGGCCATCGGTCCACGCTTGACCATTCCAACGGCTCAGGTCACCGCAAGTGGATATGTTCGGCGGTTTGTTGAGGCGCCGTTCGCCGATCGCCCACGCATCTGTCGGGCCGGTCGCGGCGACATCGCGAAGGGTCTCGTCGGACTTGTTGTATCCGTTCGGGAATGCCAAGTGGTCCCATGCGGGCGCTGGCGCGGCGCTCGCCGGGGCCGCTGTGGCTATGAGACTGGCCGCTACCGTGCCGACAAGTGTTCCGATAATGGTTCTTCGTTTTCTCATAAGCCTCTTATATCAGCACTTGCGGACCCCTAGACCCCCTATTTATGGCTCTTCTGCTGTTTCTGTGGGTGGTTTGACGTGATCGTTTACAACGGGCGGATCACGACCGGGCGTTGTCGAAGCTCGACAGGCGACAAGCTGCAGAATGGTGGCGCGTTGTGGATCTCTATTCGATCGGTCGCGGTCGGCGGGTCAAGGGTGAGGATTGCCCGCAACGCGTGCACGGCCGCCATGTTGTGGTTGGCGCGCGCCCAACACCACTGCACCCAGCTTGGGGCGAACGGGTCGGCGTTCTCGTACAGCGGCGCGCGATAGGCCACGGCGCGATCATGGCCGCGCAAGATCACCACATCGGCGCGTCGCTCGTGTCGCCATTCGAGCATCGCGCACAGCAACTCGGGCGCGGCACGATCGCCGTAGAGATACATCGTCCAGCGACGACGACGCAGTTCGTCCAACCAGCGATCTATTTCGTGCCATGCGCTACCCATGGTCGCGCTCCCGGTTGGCGTGCACGACAGCCAACCGTCGGTCGAGCAGCTCCGTCAGTTCTTGGTAAATGACCGTTGCGGACCGTTCGGGTGGCTTCGTGGCGCAGTCCACGCGCAACACGTTGAAGTCCGCCGCTTCGAGCGTTTCGGTGACTTGGTGGTAGTAGTTGACCTTCCGGCGGCTTGTTCCGGGCGAGCGCTGGAAGCGGTTGTGCGGCCCGCGTGTCTCCAGCCGTTCGGCGATCACATCGGGGTCGGCTTCGAGAATGACGGCCAGGTCGGGCCGTTCAACCTCCTCATTGATCTGCCACAGGAACATCGGGTCGACATCGTCGAATCGCTGGATCACCAGACCGGAGGCAAAGTAGCGGTCGGAGACCACGACATGGCCATTCCTGACGTACGGCGCGATCTCCGTCTCGACGTGGTGGTAGCGGTCGGCCGCGTACAGGCAGGCCAACGCGTACCCGGTCACGGTCTCGGTCAGCTCCGAAGCGAGTGTGCCGATCGGCCCGGACGACGGCTCGGCCGTGACGTGGACGTGGCGCCCTTGGGCAAGCAGCAGGTGGGCCAAGTGCCGCACAATGGTCGTCTTGCCCGCACCACTCGGCCCGTCAACGCTGACGAACAGCCCGTCAGAACAGCGCTGGGTCATCGTCATCTCCGGTTGGCCGATCGCGCAGTTCCTCCAGTGGACGACGGGCGGCCAGGAGCACGAACAGGCGCGCGGTCACGATGGCGTCGTAGGTCGCTCGGTGCGGTTGATCCTCACCCTCAAGACCACTGGCGAGTTCGAACTCATCCACCAGCGCGCCGAGGCGGTAGCTTTTCCGTCCAGGCCACAGCCGGCGGGCGAGCTTGAGCGTGTCGAACACCTCGGGGCATTCCCAGCCATCGAGCTTGCGGCGAAGCACGTTGACATCAACGTGGGCGTTGTGGGCGATCAGTGCCGAGGCGTCCAGCGCCTTCAACACGTCAGCCGCAACGTCGGCGAAGGCGGGCGCGTCGGCCACTTGGTCGTTGGTAATGCCGTGGACCTTGCGGGCGAAGTGCGTGATCGGCTGGTCAGGTTTCACCAGCCAACTCATTGGCTCCTGAACGATCCCGCCGACAATCGGTACGGCGGCCAGCTCCACCAGGTCGGGCGGCTGGTGGCCGTCGCCCTCCACGTCCACGACGACGTAGTTCAGGGTGGTCCATTCCGTCATGCCGATGTTTCCTTCCAGCCGATGTCAGCCCGCCCGTGACGGTTCACGTGGTGCGGGTGGCGTTCGTCGTGGACCTGGAAGCCAAGCGTGTGCTGCAGGAAGTAGCGGGGTTGCTCGGTGGCCAGGCCTGACACGACTGTCGCCCGTTTGCTGATGTCTACGACTTGAAGGGCGTCGGCCTCGGGCAACACGCTGGCGGCCCAGTGGATGTCTTCGGCGGTCGGCACCCGATGGGCCGAAACGCACAGTTCAAGCTGGCTCAGCGGGCAGATGTCGCACAGCTCCGGAATGCCGTAATGGCCGTTGTAGTCCGGCAGGTTGTGGACATAGGACACTGCACAGGAGGTCTTGCGGAACAGCGCGGCCGACGTGGAGAAAGCCTCGAGCACGCGACGCTCCAGCGTCTCGGGCACGACTTTCCGCCGTGCCGTGTTCTCGTAGGGCTCTGGCAAGCCGTTTGCCTTGTAGTACTCGGTGATCTGATCCCGGTAGAACAGGCCCGTGAACACCGTGGCGTCGGCGTGCTTGCTCAACTCGTATGCGGCGGACAGGTGCTGGTCGCTGTCGTTCAGGCCGGGCACCAGCGGACGCCAGTACAAGATCGTGCGGTACGACCGACGCAGCGGCGCGCTCATCAGCTTCAGCGACTTGGCCGCCACCTCCGACGGGTACGGCTCGATTTCCTTGTGGTCGATCCGGGAATACGTGAACAGCAACGTCACCTTGAGGTGGCGAAGCTGGTTCAGCCGGTCCACATCGTCCGGCTTCAACTGGTGCCGCGTGATGATCAGGACGTGGTTGGTCAGCTCGCGCTCGTCCAGTTCTTCCAGCACGGCGTAGGTGTGCGGCCGGACCCTCGGCAAGAACGGCTCGGTCGCCCGGTTGAATACCTGAATCGGCGTGACATGCGGCTGGAAGTAACGGTGATTGACCAGCTTGTCCACGGCCTGAGCGTCGGACATCAAGGCCCGCGGCTGGTTCTCGTCCCACAGGCCGTAGGTGTGCCGAATGCAGTACGCGCACCCCAGCGAACAGCCCTGGATATGGTTCAAGCTCAAACCGCTCTTGCGGTACTCGACCACCTCACGCGCACGCTCGGGCAAGCGGTCGATCTGGTCCTCGGTCGGCAGGGGCACGGCGACAGGCACGGGGCTCTTCTCCAAGGTCAGAGGGGATGACGCTTGGGAGAGTAAGCAGACCGCGACGTAGGGCAGTAGCAAGTTGCTCTAGATTGCCCGCAATAGTTGAAGCGGGGGTGCCGTGAAGCAACGGCAGGCTAAGACTCGGGCAGTTGGGCGGACACGTGGTCAACGGCCTTCGTGATGAGAGAACGCGCCTCGCGGCCGTAGCTGGCGATGGCGGCCAGTTCCTCGAAGATGCTCCCGTACAGTTCGATCTCTTGTGGCTGGGCAAGGTTGAGCCCGGCCGAGAAGGTTTCCACGATCACCTTATGGTCGTCGTAGATCCAGAAGCCGTGCCACGGAGACGCTGTGTAGTACGTGTCGAATGCGATAATTCCGAGCTTGACGTTGGGCAGTGCCGCGAGTGAAACGAGACGATCGAGCTGCCCGAGCATGACAGCGGGTTGACACATACGGAAGTAGAGCGCGGCCTCGGTGATGACGAAGTGGAAGCGCTTTTCTGGACGGTAAAACATGTCCTGACGCTTCATGCGCCCCTCTACTGCCGTGTTGATGTCGTTCGGGAGCTTGAGGAGCCGGATCCCCTCTGCGTAGCGGGCGCGGGCGTATTCGGCGGTCTGGAGGAGGCCGGGAATTACAGTTGCCTCGAATACGCGAAAGAACCTGGTCTTCTGGTCGAGTTCGGCGAGTTCGTTCTGACGTGGACGGAAGCCGGTACGGAACAGTCGCTGCCACTCGGCGTGCCGGGCTTCCAAAGTGTGGAGCGATGCGAGCAGGTTGTCCGTCTGGTCCTCGCTGCCCGTTGCCCGCGTCCATGCGCGTATGTCGTCGTCGCTGGGGGTTTGCTTGCCGTTCTCGATCTTGGAGACTTTCGACGGCTGCCATGACAACGACTCCGCGAGCTGGCGGCCGGTCATCTTGACCTGCTGGCGCAGCTCGCGGAGTCGCGTGCCGAGTGCAACGCGCGCTTCATGAACGTTAGTAGCGCTGGACACTTTGTTCTGCGGCAAAATCTTCCCGTCGTACTGCGTGATGTAGAGCGGAATCACGCCAGTAGTTGTGCTTGACTATCTCGTGTGGGTCTTCCATGATCTCGCCGCCCAGCCAGGTGGATTGCTCATCGAAGTTGAGCTTTACCAGCTTGGACGAGTCAAACAGCCAGTAGTCGTGGTTGGGCAAATCCGCAGCCTGGTCGCGTGGAAGGTAGTAGATGTCCTCGCCTGCCTGGCATGTGAATTTCGAACCCCACAGGCTGAACCGGCTGTAGTCGGTGAGCGGCAGTGTCACCACTCGCACGCGGAAGAAGCGCCGGCCCGCCAGTGTGGCCTCCTTGACCATGGAGAGCCACGACTGCATCCACTCGAGGTCATCAGGTTCGCCAGCGAGGAACTTGCGGAACGAATCTTCCTCGTAGGAGACCCCGTACTCATCCCGTACCTCAAGCCGAAAGGCCGTGTGCTGGAAGTCGTGGAAGAGCTGTCGGAACTCTGGGCCAGGCTTGATGAGCTGTGTCAGGGCCCTTCTCCCTCCTGGTAGCGGCGGGCATAGAACTTCAGCACCTCTTCTGGAATCTCGATCAGGGTCTCATGATCCGGCACCGGACCAACATCGGCCAGAACCCGCGGATCCGTGACCTTCCATCCCTGGGCGATATAGGTCACCCGATCCGTCCTGTCCGTGGCGAACAGGGTCGGGGAGCCGTCCACATTTGATTCCGGGTCTTTGCCAAGGAACCTCGCGTGCATGCGTTACCTCCGGAGTTGCGAGAACATTGCTCCTGATTGCTCCTCCAGCGTGGCGAAGCGTGGCGGGTCCGTCAACGGCCCGGCTGGTGATTCACCCGATTAGCATGAGCGGATGCGGGTCCGCGATCTGGTCGACAAGCCCGATCTGGGGCTGACCGTGCTGGCCGGCGACGAGTCGCTGGAGCGCCCGATTCGCTGGGTCTACACGACCGACCTGCTCGACCCCGGCCGGTACCTCAGCGGTGGAGAACTGGTGCTCACCGGCCTGGTCTGGCGTCGCGGGCCGGAGGACTCGGAGAAGTTCGTGCGCGCCGTCGCCGGTGCGGACATCGCCGCGCTCGGGGCCGGTGACGCGGCCTTCGGCGAGATTCCGGCGGACCTGGTCGACGCCTGCCGCCGGCACGGCGTGACGCTGATCGAGGTGCCGATCGACGTGTCGTTCGCGACGGTCACCGAGGACGTCACCCGGCGGCTGGCCGAGGAGAGCGGCACGGGTATCGACGGCGTGCTGAGTCGGCGCCGGCGGCTGCTCAACGCGATCGCCGAGGGCGCCGGGTCGGCCGGGTTGGTGCGGGTCTGGTCACAGGACAACGAGATCCCCGCAGCGGTGCTGTCCACCTCCGGCCGGATCGTCGCGTCCACAATGGACATATCTGAGTCCGATGTGGACAGTCTGGTGCACGCTTTCCTTACCGCGGAACGGGTTCCGGCCGCCACGAAGCTCCCCGACGAGCGGTGGGCGAGCGTGTTCCCGGTCGGCTCACGCGAGCTGGCGAGCTGGTTCCTCGCCTGCGACGGCGAGCACGAGAAGTGGCCGCGCGAGGCGCGGGAGTCGGTGATGGAGCTGGCCAGTCTCGCCGGCCTGGAGCGCGCGCGGATCGAGGGCGGGCTGCGCGCGCGGCACAGGTTCGGCGAGCAGATCACCGCGCTGATCACGTCCGGCGTGCGCGATCCGGCCGAGCTGGCCGCCCGGCTGCGCGCGGCCGAACTGGACGCGGACGCGATGTTCGTCGCCGTGGTGGTGACCGGCGAGGGCGTGACCGGGCAGCCGTTCCTGGAGGAGGTGCTCGCCGCGCGGTTCCCCGAGCTACTGGTGGCCACGCTGAGCGCGGAGACGATCGGGCTGATCCCGGTCGGCGAGGGAGCCGATGTCGCCGAGCTGGTGCGCCGGGCGGCCGACCGGCTGGAGCCCGCGATGGGCCGGCGCCGGCTGGCGATCGGCGTCAGCGGCCCGGTGCGGGGGTCGGCCGCGCTGCGGGGCGCGGTCGACGAGGCGCGGCACGTGTGCCGGTTGGCCGAGCTGCGGCACACCCGCGTGGCGGTGGCGACCGCGGACGAGGTCGACTCGCACGTCATGCTGATCGCGTCGGTCCCGGACGAACTGCGGCAGACCTTCCGGAACCGGGTGCTCGGCCCGGTGCTGCGCTACGACGAGGAACACGACTCGCGACTGGTGGACACGCTCGAGGCGTTCCTGGACAGCTCCGGCTCGTGGCAGCGCTGTGCCGAGCGGCTGCACGTGCACGTCAACACGCTGCGATACCGGATGCGGCGGGTCGAGGAGCTGACCGGCCGCTCACTGTCCACTTTGGAGGATCGAGTGGATCTATTTCTGGCGCTGCGGATCCGTTGAGTCGACGAAGCGCTGGACCATCTCGTACAGCCCCTCGGAGGTGAACGAGCCGATGACCCGCAGGCGCCCGAAACCGCCGTCGGGATAGGTGTCCACCCGGATGGTGCGCACCGGGTCGTCCACCTCCTCGATCCGGAACCGGTGCGGGGTGTCGGGTTGCAGGCGGGTGCGGGGGAGAATCTCGATTCCGTCGTCGCCGGTCAGCGTGCACCAGCCCGGCGCGTTGCCGACGAAATGCGTGGTGTCGATCTCGACCTGGCGCACGATCCCTTGCGCGGCAAGGCGAATCTCGACCCACTCGTTGTCCGGACCGCGATTGCGGGCCGTCTCCCAGCCGTCGCCCATGTTCTTGGGATTGCCCGGCAGCAACAGGTTTCCCGGCACGCCGAAGAACTCGTTGGAGCAACCGGTGACCACCGCGCCGTTCTCCATCGCGGCCAGGTCCACCGACACCTCGGCGAAATGGTCCGGGTGGGGCACCGCCTCGCCGTGCACGCGCAGCCGGGCGACGCCGCCGTCGGGGAAGATGTTCAGCCGGATGTGAGTGAAGCGCCGCGGCGAGTCGACGGTGAACGGAGTGCGGGTGTCGCCCGTGAGCGGGGACTTCGGCACCAGCTCGATCCAGTCCGCGTCGGCCAGTTCCTCCGGACTTGGATACCCGTGCATCGTCGCGCCCTCGATGGAGCAGTGCTCCGGGTAGTTGCCGACGAAGAACGCGGTGTCCACGACGATCCCGCGAACGATGCCGGGCACGCCGAGCCGGACGATCGCCCAGTCGTGGCCGGGTTCGCGGCGGCGGCGGGTCTCCCAGCCGTCGTAGATCTGCCCCTTGTGGCCGAACGTGTGCGGCTGGAAGACGGGAGCCTCGGGCCGGATCAGGTTCTCCCGCTCGGCGAACAACTCGTCGTTGGCGGCGACCACGCCACCGCCGACCGAGCGGACGGCCAGATCGGGCAGGTCGGTGAAGTCGGTCATGCCTCTCCTCGTGAGATCAGTTTTCCGCGTGGGGTGTCGGCGATCCGCGTGCCGCGCAGCCAGGTTTCGCGCACCACCCCGGTCAGCGCGCGCCCCGCGTACGGGGTGACCGGGTTGCGGTGACGCAGGGCCGCCGGGTCGACGGTGAACTCCGCATCCGGTGCGAACACACAGAAGTCGGCGTCGGCGCCGACCTCGATCCTGCCCTTGCCGCGCAGGCCGGCCAGGTTCGCGGGCCGCTCCGCCATCCAGCGCACGACGTCGGCCAGCGTGTGGCCGCGCTCGCGCGCGCCGGTCCAGATGGCGGGTAGGCCGAGCTGCAGCGAGGAGATTCCGCCCCAGGCAACGGAGAAATCACCCACGTCGAGTCGCTTCAGCTCGGGTGTGCAGGGGGAGTGGTCGGACACCACGCAGTCGATCAGCCCGTCGGTCAGCCCCTGCCACAGTAGTTCCCGGTTGCCCTCCTCGCGGATCGGCGGGCAGCACTTGTACTGCGTCGCGCCGTCCGCGATCTCCTCGGCGGTGAAGGTCAGATAGTGCGGGCAGGTCTCCACGGTGAGCCGCACGCCGTCGCGCCGGGCGTCGGCGATCATCGGCAGCGCGTCCGAACTGGACAGGTGCAGGATGTGCGCCCGGCAGCCGGTCAGCCGGGCCAGCTCGATCACCTGCTTGATCGCCAGGTTCTCCGCCTCGCGTGGGCGCGAACCCAGGAAGTCGGTGTAGGACACGCTGCTCGACGCCGGCGCGTGGTCGATCGTCGCGGCGTCCTCGGCGTGCACGATCATCAGGCCGTCGAACGAGGCCAGCTCGCGCATCGCCGATTCCAGCTCCTCGGCGCTCAGGTGCGGGAACTCGTCCACACCCGAGTGCAGCAGGAAGCACTTGAACCCGAACACGCCGGCGTCGTGCAGCGGACGCAGCGACTCGACGTTGCCCGGGACCGCGCCGCCCCAGAACCCGGTATCCACCCATACCTGTCCATCGGCCGCTGCGCGTTTCACCTCGAGTGCGGCGACGTCCACGGTCGGGGGAATGCTGTTCAGCGGCATGTCCACGAGTGTTGTGACACCGCCTGCCGCGGCCGCTCGGGTGGCGGTCGCGAAGCCCTCCCACTCGGTCCGGCCTGGCTCGTTGACGTGCACATGTGTGTCGACAAGGCCCGGCAGCAGCACCTCGTCCTCGCCCAGCTCCACGACCTGGTTCGCGTGCCCGCCGGTCACGTAGTCCTCGATCGTGGCGATCCGCCCGTCCCGGACGCCGACCCAGCAGGCGCGCTCGCCCTCGG
Source organism: Herbihabitans rhizosphaerae (assembly GCF_004216555.1). Taxonomy (GTDB): domain Bacteria; phylum Actinomycetota; class Actinomycetes; order Mycobacteriales; family Pseudonocardiaceae; genus Herbihabitans; species Herbihabitans rhizosphaerae. The sequence goes on from NZ_SGWQ01000007.1 coordinate 62,954, forward strand.
GGGTGATCGCGCGTTTTGTCCGGAATGCCAGGTCGAAGTGGGTCATGGAGAAACCTCCAAATGCTTGGCGAGGCGTTCGGCGGCGAGTCGTTCGAGCAGCGGACCCGCTTCCGTCATGCAGCGCCGGACATCGGGCTCGATATCGGTCAGCGCGTACATGGCTGCGAAGAGATCCACGTGGGCCACTTCAATACGTCCGGCGACGGCCACCACCGGCACCCCGGCCGCCGCCTCGGCAACCCCGGCGGGCGCTTTGCCGCGCAGGGTCTGCTCGTCCAGCGATCCTTCGCCGGTGACCACGAGCCGCGCGCCTGCCAGGTGCTTGCCGAACTCCAGCACGTCCAGCAGATAGCCGATCCCCGGACGCACCCGCGCGCGCAACACGGTCAGCGCGGCGAACCCGACACCGCCCGCCGCGCCGGCTCCTGGCAGGTTCGCGCCGTCCACAGTGGACACTCGATGCACCGCCGTGGCCCACCGGGCGAGCGCGTTGTCCAGCAGGCGCACCTGGGTCGGGGTGGCGCCCTTCTGTGGCCCGTACACCGCCGCAGCACCGTTCGCGCCGAGCAGCGGGTTGTCCACGTCCGACGCGACCACGATCTCCGTGGTCCGGACGCCCGGGTGCAGCCCGTCCAGCTCGACTCTGTCCACTGTGGACAGTGCGGCGCCGCCCGGTGGCAGGTCTCGGCCCTCGGCGTCGAGCAGACGCGCGCCGAGCGCCTGGACCATCCCGGCGCCGCCGTCGGTGCACGCCGATCCGCCGAGCCCGAGTACGACGGTGCGCACGCCCGCGTCCAGCGCCGCGCGCACCACCTCACCCGTTCCGTACGACGTCGCGTGCAGCGGATCGAGCACCGCGCCGGGCAGCCGCCGCAGCCCGGACACGTCGGCCAGCTCCACCACGGCGACCCCGTCCCGCACGGCGTACCCGGTGTCCACCGGCTCCCCGGTCGGCCCGGTCGCGCGGACCGGAACGTGCCGGAAACCGTTGGCCACCACCGCGTCCAGCGTGCCGTCACCGCCGTCGGCGACCGGCACCTCCCGCACGTCGAGCCCGGGCACGGCCGAGCGCAGGCCGGCGGCCAGGTGCGTGGCGACCTCGGCCGCGGTCAGCGAGCCCTTGAACTTGTCCGGCGCGAGAACGACATGCATACCGAGATCCTTGCTCAACTTCGTTCGAGCGCAAGGACGGCGGTCGGCGCGTGCTCCGGACGGGTGGCCAGCTCCTCGAACTCGACCACGCTGTCGATCTCCGCCGCGCCCATCGAGATGTTGGTGACGCGCTCCAGGATGACCTCGACGATCACCGGCACCCGGAACTCGGCCATCAGCGAGCGGGCCTTCTCGAACGCGGGCAGCAGGTCGTCCGGGTCGAACACCCGGATCGCCTTGCAGCCCAGGCCTTCCGCGACCTTCACATGGTCGACGCCGTACCCGCCGAGCTCCGGCGAGTTGACGTTGTCGAAGGAGAGCTGCACGCAGTAGTCCATGTCGAACCCGCGCTGCGCCTGGCGGATCAGCCCGAGGTAGGCGTTGTTCACCACCACGTGCACGTACGGGATGTTGAACTGGGCGCCGACCGCCAGTTCCTCGATCATGAACTGGAAGTCGTAGTCGCCGGACAGCGCGACCACGTTCGCCTCCGGATCTGCGACGCACACACCGACGGCGGCCGGCGCGGTCCAGCCAAGCGGCCCGGCCTGTCCGCAGTTGATCCAGTGCCGCGGCTTGTACACGTGCAGGAACTGCGCGGCCGCGATCTGGGACAGCCCAATCGTTGTTACGTAACGCGTGTTCGGGCCGAACGCCCGATTCATTTCCTGGTACACCCGCTGCGGCTTGATCGGCGTGTCGTCGAAGTCGGTGCGCCGCTGCATGGTGCGCCGTCGCGCCCGGCAGGACTCGGCCCACTCGGCGCGGTCGGGCAGCGTGCGCTCGCGCGCCACTTCGACGAACAGCTCCAGCGCGGCACGAGCGTCGGACACGATGCCGTAGTCCGGCGCGAACACCCGGCCGATCTGCGTCGGCTCGATGTCCACGTGCACGAACGTGCGGCCACGCCGGTAGGTGTCCAGGCCGCCGGTGTGCCGGTTGGCCCACCGGTTTCCGATGCCCAGCACGAAGTCCGACTCCAGCAGCGTCGCGTTGCCGTAGCGGTGCGCGGTCTGCAGCCCGACCATGCCGGCCATCAGCGGATGGTCGTCGCCGATCGCGCCCCAGCCCATCAGCGTCGGCACCACCGGAATGCCGGTGAGTTCGGCGAACTCGACCAGCAGCTCGGCCGCGTCCGCGTTGATGATCCCGCCGCCGGCGACGATCAGCGGGCGCTCCGCCCGCGCCAACATGTCCAGCGCCTTCTCGATCTGCGCGCGGCTCGCCGTCGGCTTGTGCACCGGCAGCGGCTGATAGGTCTCCGGGTCGAACTCGATCTCGGTCTGCTGCACGTCCACCGGCAGGTCGATCAGCACCGGACCGGGCCGCCCGGAGCGCATCAGGTGGAACGCCTGCTGGAACGCGCCCGGCACCTGGGCCGGCTCCAGCACGGTCATCGCCATCTTGGTGACCGGTTCGGCGATCGAGGTGATGTCGACGGCCTGGAAGTCCTCCTTGTGCAGCCGGGCGACCGGCGCCTGGCCGGTGATGCACAGGATCGGGATCGAGTCGGCCGACGCCGAGTACAGCCCGGTGATCATGTCCGTGCCCGCCGGCCCGGACGTGCCGATGCACACGCCGATGTTGCCGGGCCTGGTTCGGGTGTAGCCCTCGGCCATGTGCGAGGCGCCCTCGACGTGGCGGGCCAGCACATGGTCGATTCCGCCACCCTCGCGCAGCGCGGCGTAGAACGGGTTGATCGCGGCGCCGGGCAGCCCGAAGGCGTGCGTGACGCCCTCGCGCTTGAGGATCTCGACGGCGGCGCGTGCGGCGGTCATTCGTGTCATGACTGCTCCCGGCCGGACAGTTCGGAGACGAGCTTGAGCAGCCCCGAGTGGTCGAGGCCGCCGTCGCCGCGCGCGACCAGCGACGCGACAAGTTGGGACACCACCGCGCCGAGCGGGATGGCCACTCCGGCCTCGCGTGCCGCCGCCTGCACGATGCCGAGATCCTTGTGGTGCAAGGAAAGCCGGAAGCCGGGGGTGAAGTCGCGCTTGAGCATGCCGGCCGCTTTCCGGTCCAGAATGGCGTTTCCGGCAAGCCCGCCGGCGAGGACCTTGATCGCCGCGTCCATGTCGACGCCGTGCGCCTCCAGGAACACGATCGCCTCGGCGACCAGCTCGATGGTTCCGGCGACGATGAGCTGGTTGGCGGCTTTGACGGTCTGCCCGGCGCCGTGCGGCCCGACGTGCACGATCGTCCGGCCGACCGCGTCCAGGATCGGCTTGGCCGTGTCGAAGTCGGCCGCCTCGCCACCGACCATGATCGACAATGTGCCGTCGATCGCGCCCTGCTCGCCGCCGCTGACCGGCGCGTCCAGCACGCGAACCCCTTGCGCCGCACCGGTTTCCGCCACTCGACGGCTGGTGTCCGGGCGGATCGAGCTGCAGTCGATCAGCAGCAGACCCGGCTTGGCGTTGGCCAGCACACCGTCGTCGCCGAGCACAGCGCGCTCGACATCGGGGGAGTCCGGCACCATCGTGATCACGACGTCCGCGTCCCTGGTGACCTCGGCGATGTCCGCCGCGCCACGCCCGCCGGCCGCGACGAGCGCGTCGATCGGCGGCTGAGTGAGATTCGTACCGACGACGTCGTAGCCGGCCTTGACCAGGTTGGCCGCCATCGGGCCGCCCATGATCCCGAGTCCGATGAACCCGATCGTGGTCATGTTCTTTTCCTCTCCTTCTGGCCCAGCCACGCGAAACTCTCGGCGCTGGTGGTGCTTGGCACGTATTCGAGGCCGACCCAGCCGCGGTAGCCGGCCTGCTCCAGCCGCGTCAGCGCGTCGTCGAGGTCGATCTCGCCGGTGCCCGGCTCGTGCCGGCCGGGCGCGTCGGCGATCTGCACGTGCGCGGTGCGGTCGGCGTACTCGGTGATGACCTTGTCCAGGTCGTCGCCGTTGTTGGTCAGGTGGAACAGGTCGGCCAGGAACCGCACGTTGGGCGCGCCGACCCGGTCGATCACCGCGAACGCGTCGGCGGCGGTGCGCAGCGGGTAGTGCTGCGGGCCACTGACCGACTCGATCAACACGGTGCCGCCGATCCGGCCGACGGTTTCGGCGGCGTGCGCCAGGTTCGCCGTGGCCAGGTCGTCCTGGACGGCCGGATCGGTGCCGGAGACCCGATTGCCGTAGAGGGCGTTGAACGCCCGGCATCCGGTTCGCACGCCGATCTCGGTCACCAGCGCCACGTTGTCCCGGAACTCCTGCTCGCGACCGGGCCAGGACACCAGCCCCCGGTCGCCGCCGGGCATGTCGCCCGCGAAGAAATTCAGCCCGACCAACTGAACCTCCGCGTCGCCCAACGCCGAGACGAACGCGTCCACCTCGCTGTCGGCCGGAACGGCCTCGGCGAACGGCCACCAGAACTCGACCGCGTCGAACCCGGCGGCCTTCGCGGCGGCCGGCCGCTCCAGCAGCGGCAACTCGGTGAACAGGATCGAGCAGTTCACCTCGTACCGAAGAGTGTGACCCATGCTGACCTCGTGAATTTCGTATCGTGAAAACAAGATTCTGCTGTACGAAAAGTACGCTACGAGTTCGGACGTGACGGGTCAAGGTGCAGTCGTCGGATGATCGGTTGCGTGTACCCCGGACGGGGCCATAGGTTCACCCGAACGCGAGGTCACTTCGTTGACTGGAGGCGTCAATGGCAGCCGGGTTCCTGACGCGCGAACGCACCGTCGCACCACCCGGCTGGAGCCGCTGGCTCATCCCGCCCGCGGCCCTGTCGATCCATCTGTCCATCGGGCAGGCCTACGCGTGGAGCGTCTTCAAACCTCCGCTCGAGGCGGGTCTGGACCTCTCGGGTTTCCTGAGCGCGCTGCCCTTCACGCTGGGCATCATCATGCTGGGGCTCTCGGCCGCGCTGTTCGGTACGAGGGTCGACGCCAACGGCCCGCGCTGGGCGATGGTGGTGTCCTCGGCGTGCTTCGTCAGCGGCTTCCTGATCTCGGCACTCGGGCTGTACCTGGGGCAGTACTGGCTGGTCGTGCTCGGGTACGGGTTCGTCGGCGGCATCGGGCTGGGCATCGGCTACATCTCGCCGGTGTCGACGCTGATCAAGTGGTTCCCCGACCGGCCGGGCTTGTCCACCGGCATCGCGATCATGGGCTTCGGCGGTGGCGCGCTGATCGCGTCGCCACTGACCCAGCAACTGCTCGGCACCTTCGGCGCCACCGGAGCGAATCCGGACGTCGGCGGCGTCGGGAACACGTTCCTGGTGCTGGGGTTGATCTACGCGGTGTTCATGTCGGTGGGGTGGCTGCTGATCAGGGTGCCGCCGGAGGGCTGGGCGCCCGCCGGGTGGGACCCCGCGGCCGCGCGAAAGCGCCCGTTGATCAGCTTGGCGAACGTCTCGGCGCGGAACGCCATCAAGACGCCGCAGTTCTGGTTTCTCTGGGTGGTGCTGTGCTTCAACGTGACGGCGGGCATCGGCATCCTCGAGAAGGCGGCCCCGATCTATCGGGACTTCTTCCCCGGCGGCACCACGGCGGCGCTCGCGGCCGCGGCGGCCGGGTTCGTCGCCATCCTGTCGCTGGCCAACGCGATCGGGCGCATCCTGTGGTCGTCCACGTCGGACTTCCTCGGCCGCAAGAACATGTACCGGATCTACCTCGGTGTCGGCGCGCTGCTGTACCTGGCGCTCACCCTCACGACGAACACCAACAAGGTCGTCTTCCTGGTCTGCTGTTTGCTGATCCTTTCCTTCTACGGCGCGGGTTTCGCGACGGTGCCGGCCTACCTGCGCGACCTGTTCGGGACGTATCAGGTGGGCGCGATCCACGGCCGCCTGCTCACGGCGTGGTCGGTCGCGGGCGTGCTCGGGCCGCTCATCGTGAACGCGATCGCCGACGCGCGGATCGCCGCCGGCGTGCAGGGCCCGGGCCGGTACACCACGGCGTTCATGATCATGATCGGGCTGCTGGTCATCGGGTTCGTGTGCAACGAGCTGATCCGACCGGTGGACGAAAAGTTCCACGAGCCGGCTGTCGAGGCCGCGGCACGGACGGAGGCGGCGGCATGAGTACGGAGAGTTGGGGGCCGGTGCAATGGATCGGCGCCGTGCTGTTGTGGCTGTGGGTGCTCGTGCCGTTCGGGTACGGGCTTTACCAGTTGCTGACGCGGATCCCGGCCCTGTTCGGGAGTTAGCTTCGGCGGGCGAGCGCGTCGAGGGCTGGCCGATCGAGGCCGGTGAGTTGGTGCACCTCGGCGTCCTCGACGGCCCCGCAGTTCAGGCCACGAGTGACGAAGGAGGCGAGCGCCTGCGCGGTGGCGGGCTCGTCGAGTACCCCACTCGCCGTGCGTGCGACATAGGCCCGCAGGCGCGCGGCAGCCGACGGCAGGCCTTCGCGGAAGAACGCGTAGGTGGCCGCGTATCGGGTCGGCAGTTGGGTCGGATGCAGGTCCCAGCCCTGGTAGAAGCCGCGTTCCAGAGACCTTCGGACCAGCCGGGCGTGCAGGTGCCACGCGGCATGGACGGCTTTCCGATCGCCGACCGGAAGGATGTTGGTGGAGCCGTCGGACAGCCGCACGCCCGTACCCGCGGCGGCCAGTTGCATCACGGCCTTGGCGTGGTCGGCAGCGGGGTGCTCCATGCTCTGGTACGCGGCGGAGATGCCGAGCGCCGCGCTGTAGTCGTAGGTCCCGTAGTGCAACCCGGTGCACCGGCCGGCGGCCGCGTCGATCATCCGGGCCACCGCGGCCGTGCCGTCCGGGCCGAGGATCGACTGCGGTGTCTCGATCTGGATCTCGAACAGCAACTCACCAGGTCGAAGCCCGATACCGGCCTCGAGGCGCTCGCAGACGAGGGCCATCGCGGCGACCTGTTCCACCGCGGTGACCTTGGGCAGCGTGACGACGAAGCCGCGAGGGAGCGGCCCGGCGTCGGTCAGGGTCCGCAGGAACAGTTCCAGCGTCCGCACGCCGCGCCGCCGGGTCGCGGCTTCCAGGCTCTTGAACCGGATGCCGACGAACGGCGGCCGCACGTCGGCCCCGGCCAATGCGACGGCGGCCGCGCGGACCGCCGCGTCCTCCTCCTCGTCAGGGTGCACGCCGTAGCCGTCCTCGAAATCGATCCGCAGATCCTCGATCGGCTCGCGCGCGAGCTTGGCCACAACCCGTTGGTACACCTGACGTTCGCCCACACCGGTCGCGGCGGCGAACGCGGTCGCGTCGGGTGCGTGTTCGGTGAGTGTGGCCTCGGCCGCCGCGCCCCACTCCCGGCACAGATCCGAGTGGAACCGGTCGGCCGGGACGTACACCGTGTGCACCGGCTGCCGGGTGCCGGCGTCGCCCGGGTACCGCCGGAGCAGTGCGGCGTCGACCGCGGCGAGCCGGGAATCCAGTTCTGCCAACAGATCGTCCATGATCAGTCGATCAGCTCGTAGGCGGGCACGGTCAGGAAATCGACGAAGTCGTCGGACAGTGCCACCCGTTCGAACAGCGCCCGCGCCTCGCCGAAACGACTGGCCTCGAAGGGTTCCGCGCCGAGTGTGTCGCGGATGGTGGCCAGTTCCTCGTTCACGACGCGGCGCACCAGTTCGGGTGTCACCCGTTCGCCGGTGTCGGTGAGCGTGACGTCGTTGTGCAGCCACTGCCAGATCTGCGAGCGGGCGATCTCCGCGGTGGCGGCGTCCTCCATCAGGTTGAAGATCGCCACCGCGCCGTTGCCGCGCAGCCACGCCTCGATGTAGCGCAGGCCGACGGCCACATTCCCGTGCAGACCGGCGGCGGTGGGCTTGCCGGGAGTGGCGGCGACGTCGAGGAGTTCGTCGGCGGTCACCGACACCTCATCGCGCGTCCGCCCGCGCTGGTTGGGCGCGTTGCCGAGCACGCCGTCGAACACCTCGCGGCACACCGGGACGAGGTCCGGATGCGCCACCCACGACCCGTCGAACCCGTCGCCGGCCTCGCGTTCCTTGTCCGCGCGGACCTTCGCCAGCGCCACCTCGGTCAGCTCCGGATCGCGCCGGGACGGGATGAACGCGGACATGCCGCCCATCGCGAACGCGCCGCGGCGGTGACAGGTGCGCACCAGAAGTTCGGTGTAGGCGCGCATGAACGGCGAGGTCATGCCGACGCCGTTGCGGTCCGGCAGCACGAAGTTCGGGCCCTGGTCGCGGAAGTACTTGATCACGCTGAACAGGTAGTCCCAGCGGCCGGCGTTCAGGCCCGCGGCGTGATCGCGCAGCTCGTAGAGGATCTCGTCCATCTCGAACGCCGCCGGGATCGTCTCGATCAACACGGTCGCGCGCACGCTGCCGTGCGGGATGTCGAGCGCCTGCTGGGCGTGGGTGAACACGTCGTTCCACAGCCGGGCCTCGAGGTGGCTTTCCATCTTCGGCAGGTAGAAGTACGGCCCGCTGCCGCGTGCCAGGAGTTCGCGCGCGTTGTGGAAGAAGTACAGGCCGAAGTCGACCAGCGCGGCCACCGCCGGGCGATCGCCGACGACGAGGTGGCGTTCGTCGAGGTGCCAGCCGCGCGGGCGCATCACGATCGTGGCGAGCCGGGTGTCGTCGCGCAGGCGGTACTCGGAGCCGTCCGGCCCGGTGAACTCCAGTCGGCGGCGGATCGCGTCGGCCAGATTGACCTGGCCGGAGATCACGTTGGCCCAGTGCGGCGTGTTCGCGTCCTCCAGGTCGGCGAGCCAGACCCGGGCGCCGGAGTTCAGCGCGTTGATCGCCATCTTGCGCTCGGTCGGGCCGGTGATCTCCACACGGCGGTCGAGCAGGTCCTCCGGCGTGTCCGCGACGGACCAGTCGCCGTCGCGGATTTCCCTTGTGGCGTCGAGGAAATCGAGCCGTCCGGTGCGCGCCACCTCTGCCCGCCGCTCGGCGCGGCCGGCGATCAACTCGTCCCGGCGAGCGCCGAACCGGCGCTGTAGATCGGCGACGAAGTCGAGTGCCTCGGAGGTCAGGATTTCGGCACCGCGCTCGACGGGGGCGCCGGTGAGCTGAATGTCGGTCACATCAAGTCCTCGGTTCTCGGCTAGTTCCGTATCTCGGATGCTAGCTTTCGCAATACGGAATCCCTAGACTTTTCGCATGGCGGAAGGAAAAGCCTCGTCCGGTGGCGTGCAGTCCCTCGAGCGCGCGTTCGAGCTGCTCGAACACATGGCCGACGCCGGCCGGGAGATGACCCTCAGCGAACTGGCGGCGCTGTCCGGGCTGCCGGTGCCGACGATCCACCGGCTGGTGCGCACGCTGGTCAACCACGGCTACGTCCGCCAAGAACTGTCCCGCAAGTACGCGCTCGGCCCACGCTTGATCCGCCTCGGCGAGGCGGCGAGCAGGCTCGTCGGCAGCTGGGCCCGCCCGCACCTCGCGCGGCTCGTGGACGAGATCGGCGAGACGGCCAACATGGCGATGCTGGACGGCGACGAGATCGTCTATGTCGCGCAGATCCCCTCCAAGCACTCGATGCGCATGTTCACCGAGGTCGGCAGGCGCGTATTGCCGCACTCCACCGCCGTGGGCAAGGTGCTGCTCGCGCAGCTGCCCGAGCGGCAGGTGACAGAGTTGTTGCGCCGCACCGGAATGCCGGCCCACACCGAGCACACCATCACCAAGCCCGCCGTGCTCGTCGAGCAACTCGCGAGCATCCGCGACCAGGGCTACGCGGTGGACGATGGGGAGCAGGAACTCGGCGTGCGCTGCATCGCCGTTCCCGTGCCCGGTGCGCCGACCATGACCGCCATCTCCATCTCCGGCCCGGCCGCCCGGGTGAGCGAGGACCGTTTCACCGAAGTGGTCCCCGCACTCAAGAACATCGCCACGGAACTGTCCACAGCCCTGACCTGAACGGCCGCTCTTGTCGTTGGATTCGCGTTCGACGTTACGGGTTGGTGTTGATTAGGTGCCCGTGATTTTCGTGACGTCAGAGAATTGCTGACCAGTAGTCCGTCGTCCACTTTCAGTGGTTGTTGATTCACCCATTCGGAGTCTGGTGGCCGGGTTGGACGTGGTGGATTGTTGCCTAGTCGTTTCGGGTCGCGCGGCGTCGGGGGACGTGCGCTGACCTTCTGGGGTTCTCTGTGGTTCGTTCGTTGGTGTCGCGTGCTGTTCTGATTTCATTCCTGGTTGTCGCCGTCGTGTTGGGCTCCTTTGTGGTGTCCACGGGCTCGGCCGGCGGGGGGATTTCGGTCGGACCGGCCGCTGTGTCAGAAGAGACGGCAGCGGTCGCGCGAGCACGGAATACCGGCCAGCCGGTGCGGTTGGAAAGCCGTACCTCGGAGACGGAAGAGGTGCTGGCCCATCCGGACGGATCGCTGAGTTGGTCGCAGAGTCTGCGGCCGGTGCGCGTTCGCCAAGGCGATTCCTGGCGTGGTGTCGATCTGACGTTGGCGCGTCGCGCGGACGGTGTGGTCGCTCCGGTGGCCGCTCCGGTTGATCTGCGCCTGTCGGGTGGCGGGACGTCGAGTCCGCTGGTGGTCCTGGGGCGCGATGGCCGTGAGATCGGTCTGGGCTGGGCGGGTGCGCTGCCGGAACCGGTGCTGTCGGGGCCGACCGCGACATATCCGAACGTGCTGCCGGATGTGGATCTCGTCGTGACGGTTGACGTCACCGGGTTTTCGCAGGTGCTGGTGGTGAAGTCGAGGGAGGCGGCCAAGAATCCGGCGATCAGATCGCTGGTGTTCCCGGTAACGACCCGCAACAGCACGCTGGGTACCGAACCTGGCGAGGGGCGCGGTCAGCTGCGGAACATGCCCACCACCACACGGGCGGCGGGAGAGCCGGACGGTCTGGTGGTGCGCGACGCCGAGGGCAGGACAGTGTTCTCCGGTGACGCGACCCGCATGTGGGACTCGACCGGTCCGGAGGGTGGCCGGGCAGCGGGTCCATCAGATGCGAACCGCGAGGCGGTGATGGGTCTCGCGGTGTCCGAGCGATCGGTGACGGTGACCCCGGACGCGGCACTGCTGGATTCCCCGGGCACCACCTATCCCGTGTACGTCGACCCGGAATTCTGGCACGGTGGGAAGAACCATCACGTTGTCGTCCAGGACGGTCAGCAGGCCGGCACCCTGAATTACGACCGCACGTCGTTCCCGCTGAACGACCTGAAATCCGGCTACCACCTGGAGAACGGCGCGTTCCGATCGCGTGCGTTCGTGGAGATGAACACGGACTTCGTCCGCGGCCGGAAGATTCACGGCGCGGTGTTGCGGGCGAATGTGATTCATTCGAACTCGTGCGCGGGCGCGATTCCGACTGTGGTGGGTCTGACGTCGCCGATCGATCCACACATCTCGTGGAATCGGCAGCCGGTGTGGCAGTACGACATGGGCTCGAGCAATGTGACGAACAACCAGTCCTACTGTCCGAGCAACGGGTGGGCGGAGTTCGACGCAACTCGTGCGGCGGCGGACAGCGCTCAACAAGGTTGGACGAACGTGACGCTGGGTCTGCGTGGTGACGAAGGTCGGGTCGATGGGTGGCGTCGGTTCGGCTTCGACCTGGTGCTGGTGATCCGGTACAACTCCTACCCTCATCAGCCGTCGCAGCTTTTAACCCGGGTGGATTCACTGAATGTCGGCTGCGTGACGGGCGCGGCGCGTCCGTATTCGTCGGATGCTCGCCCGCGTTTGTCAGCGTTTTTCGGCGATGACGACGGGAGTCTGCTCAACGCCAAGTTCGAGTGGACGGAGTTGTCGACGGGCGCCACGGGGCACACAGGCGCCGGGGAGTTCCCACCGCGGACGGTGAGGGATGTCGAGGTGCCAGCCGGTGCGATGCGGGATGGCGGGATCTACTCGTGGCGGGTGCAGGCCGGAGATGGGGAGCTGTTGTCGCCGTGGTCGGGCACCTGTGAGGTCGCGATCGACACGACCAAGCCGGGGTTGCCGTCGGTGACGCCCGTTCAGGTGCCGCAGTACGAAGGCCTTCCGGCCACGCTTACCTTGGGCGCCAACGGAACCCCCGATGTGGTGCGCTACGTGTACACCACCGACGCGGTGGACCCGACGCCGATCGGCTCACCCTCGGTGAACGCCAACGGTTTGGGTGGCGACGCCACTATCCGCGTGACCGCGCAGCAGGGGGAGACCACGGTGCGGGTGCGCAGCGTGGACCGAGCGAACAACCCGGGTGAGATCTTCGAGTTCAAGTTCAAGGCGCGTGACAAGGCGTCGGTGGTGAGCGAGTGGCGGCTGGACCGTGCGCTCGACGACGCGGCCGCACAACGGCGACCGCTGTCGTACGCCGGTACGGGTGCCGCCGCGTGGACGCCGGGGTACGTGGGCGACGCGCTGGCCATGAATCCGGCGACACGGGATCACGCGGTGACGGCGCAGCCGGCGGTGGACACGGGCCAGAGCTTCGCGGTGTCGGCGTGGGTGAAGCTGTCCCGTGGGGATGGTTGGTACACGGTTGCCTCGCAAGAGGGCAGTCGAGTCGGGTCGTTCTTCCTGCAGTATCGCCCGGACACGGGTAGGTGGACCTTCCGCGCACCACTGTCTGATGTGGACGGTGCGGACAGCGATGCGGTGCCGTCGACCGGGCCGGCGCTGTTGAATACCTGGACGCACCTGGCCGGCGTGTACGACGAACCCGCGAAGAAGCTGCGGCTGTACGTGAACGGCGTGCTGCAGGGCGAAACACCGCACACCGGGTGGAACGCCGGGGGACCGTTCCTGCTCGGTGCCGCGAAGTGGTCGGGCGCACGCGTGGACTTCTTCCCCGGCGCGATCGACAACGTGCAGGTGTGGAATCGGGTGGTGTTCGCCAGTGAGGCGGCGGCGATGAACAACATCGCGGTGCCACGCGCGGCGTATGCGTTGAACGAGGGCACCGGTACCACGGCGAAGGACAGCGTGACCGGCGGCTCGGCGACCCTGCGCGGAGATGTCGGGTGGTCGACATCGGACTACCGCACGGCGAAGCTGTCCGGGCATCCGTCGGGGTGGATCAGCGGCCCGCGCCCGGACATCCGTGCGGGCCAGTCGTACACGGTGTCGGCGTGGGTGCGTGCCAACGCGTTGGACGCCTCGGCCCGCACCGCCGTGAGTTTCGGTGATCCGAAGTTCTCGCCGTTCCTGCTCGGCTACCACCCAGGCCAGCAGCGGTGGGAACTGTTCTCGGTCAACGCCGCCGGAACGGCGAGCTGGTCGGCGGTCAGCATCGCGACCGCGGCACCGAATACGTGGGTTCACCTCACCGGTGTCTACGACGCCGTGGCGCGTGAAATACGGCTGTATGTCAACGGACAGCTATCGAATAAGCAGACCGGTGTCGAACCGTGGGGTGGTGGCGCCGACGGATTGTCGATCGGCGCCGGGCAATGGAACAGCCAGCCGACCGGGCGCTGGAACGGGCTGCTCGATGACGTCCGGGTCTACGCCGGCGTGGTGGACGAGCCGGCGATCAGAGATTTCGCCGACCCGACCCTTCGGAGCTGACCGTGAACTTCCTTGATGTCGATCGTGGTGACGCGATGAACAGGCGGTTGGGAATGCGTTCTCGAATCCTCAGACGCGCGACTGTGCTGGCGGTCAGCCTGTGCGTGGCGGCCGGCACGGTCACCGCGATGGCCGCGCCCCCGACGGATCGTCTGGCGGGCGACAAACTTCCGGACACTCAGCAGGAGAAGTCGATCCCCGGTGGACCGATCGCCGGCAAACCGCTGCCGCCGAACAAGGCCGACGCGGCCGCGATCCGCGAGGTCGCGACACCACAATGGCCGTCCGGCACCGGGGACGCCCTGCTCACCGCGCAACCCGCTGGCCGCGCCAAGGCCATCGGGGTGAAGGCGGGTCCGTTGCCCGTCACGGTCGGCCGTGGTGGCACGCCAGTGAACCCACCGGCAGCGCGTGGTGAGGGTCGAGTGCGGGTGGAGGCGTTGGACCGGCGCGCCGCCGACCAGGTCGGTGTGCACGGCCAGTTGGTGCGACTGTCCGCTGTGGACGGTGACACCGACGGGCCGTTGCGGGTGGAGTTGGACTACTCCGGGTTCGCCAACGCGTTCGGCGCCGATTACGCGCACCGGCTGCGGTGGTACGTGCTGCCCGAGTGCGCCATCACGACTCCGCAGGTCGAGGCGTGCCGTGTCACGGCACCGGTGAACTCGACGAACATCAAGCGGAACAACAAGCTCAGCGCCGAGGTCGCGCTTCCGGCTACACGGTCCACTGTGGACAGTTCACGATCGATGTTGCTGGCGGCGGCCGCCGGGCCGGACAGTGCGGGCGGTGACTACAAGGCAAGCCCGCTGACCCAGTCGGGATCGTGGTCGGGCGGCGGCTCGAGCGGTGACTTCACCTACTCGTACCCCGTCGCGGTGCCGGCCGCACTCGGCGGCGAGCCGCCGTCGGTGGGGCTGAGCTATTCCAGCGGTGCGGTGGACGGCCGCACGTCGGCCACGAACAACCAGGCTTCGTGGGTCGGTGACGGGTGGGAACTCGGGAACGGGTTCATCGAACGCAAGCACAAGAACTGCGCCGAAGATCTCGGCGGGAACAACGGGCAGACCAAGACCGGCGATCAGTGCTGGGCCACCGACAACGCCACCATGGTGCTCGGCGGCAAGTCCACCGAGTTGGTGCCGATCAACGGTGACACCAGGGTGTGGCGACCGCGCAACGACGACGGCTCCCGCGTTGAGCACCGGTTCGACACGACTCTGGGCAACGGGGACGACAACGGCGAGCACTGGAAGATCACGACACCGGACGGCACCCAGTACTACCTCGGCCTGAACAAGATCCCCGGCAAGCCGGCGAGCCAGTCGGTGTGGACGGTCCCGGTTTACGGCAACCACGCGAACGAGCCGTGCAACAAGCCGACTTTCGATATCTCGTGGTGCTATCAGGCGTGGCGGTGGAATCTGGACTATGTCGTGGATCCGCACGGCAATGTCACCACGTATCACTACGAGCGCGAGACCAACCTCTACGGCCGCAACCTCAAGGCCGCCGACGCCACCGTGTACACCCGTGGCGGCTGGTTGGCCAGGATCGAGTACGGGCTCCGCACGGACAACCCGTCCGCCGAACCGGCGTCGCGAGTCGTGTTCGATGTGACCGAGCGATGCATTCCGAACGCGACCATGAACTGCGACCCGGCCAAGCTCAACGCCGGCACCGCCGCGTCGTGGCCGGACGTGCCGTTCGACCAGATCTGCGCCGCGGCACCCTGTGACAACCGGCTCGCGCCGACGTTCTTCTCCCGTAAACGCCTGACGAAGATCACTACCCAGATCTGGACCGGTACCGAGACCCGCACCGTGGACTCCTGGACGTTGAAGCAGAGCTTCCTGCCCAGCGGTGACGGCATGGCCCCGAGCCTGTGGCTGTCCTCGATCGTCCACACCGGACTGAACGGTGGCAGCCTCGCGTTGCCGGAGACCAAGTTCGACGGCACGTCGAAGGCCAACCGTGTCGACGTCAAGGACACGACGTACGAGGACAACATTCCTCCGCTCACCCGCTACCGACTGATCGCGGTCACCAGTGACACCGGAGGTTTGACATTCGTCCAGTACTCCGAAGAGGACTGCCGGCGTAAGGATCGGATGCCGGCGAATCCGGAGACCAACACGATGCGGTGTTTCCCGCAGTGGTGGACCAAACCCGGTGACCTGAAACCGATCTTCGACTGGTTCCACAAGTACGTGGTCACCGCCGTGGCCGAACACGACTACACCGGCAGCGCTCCGAACATGGGCACCGCCTACCAGTACCTCGACGGTGGCGCCTGGCACTTCGACGACAACGATCTCAGCCCGCCGGACCGCCGCACCTGGAGTCAGTGGCGCGGCTACGGCAAGGTCAAGACGATCAAGGGTGACGCGGGCAAACCGCAGACCGTCACCGAGACCCGATACCTGCGCGGCATGGACGGCGACAGGTTCCCCGGCGGGGTACGGGACGTCTGGGTGCCGGACAGCGAGAACAACACCGTCGAAGACCACGATCTGCTGCGCGGGTTCGTTCGAGAATCCTTGTCCTACAACGGATCCACACTCACTACGGCGACCGCGAATGACCCGTGGATCTCCGGGGCCACCGCGGTCACCGGTGACAAGCGCGCTCACCTGACCGGTACCGCTGCCGTCCGGGGCCGTGCTCTGGGTGACGGTGGGGCATGGAAACGCAGCCGTACCAACACCAGTTTCGGGGACCAGGGAATTCCCACGCAGTCCGAAGATCTCGGTGACACCACGATCACGGGCGATGAGAAGTGCACCCGCACCGCTTACGCACGCAACGAGAACGCGTGGATCTTGACCGCGCCGAAGAGCGTGCAGACCGTCGCCGGCACCTGTGCCACAGCCGCGACGGCTGCGACGATCCTGACCGAGCAGCGCAGTTCCTACGACGGCAAGGCCTGGGGCGCCGCCCCGGATCAGGGCAACATCACCCGCGCCGAGGTTCTCGACCGCTGGGACGGCAGTACTCCGGTGTTCGTCACCACCGCCCGTGGCACTTTCGACGCCTACGGCCGGGCGCGGGAGGCGTTCGACGCGCACGACAACAAGACGACCACCAGTTACACCCCGGCCACCGGTGGGCAGGTCGCGCAGGTCGTGACCACGAACCCGTTGGGGCACACGAAGACCGTGACCCTCGACCCGTCCCGCGGCGCCCCACAGTCCACAGTGGACGCCAGTGGTGCGCGGGCGGACCTCGAGTACGACGCACTCGGTCGGCTGACCAAGGTGTGGAAACCGGGCCACTCCAAGGCAAACAAGGCCGATCCGGACATGATCTTCGAGTACCAGCAGCGGACGAACGCGCCCAGTGTGGTCACGACTCACACCAAGCGTGACGGCAACGGCTACAGCACCGCGTACGCGTTGTTCGACGGTTTCGCCCGGCCCCGGCAGACCCAGGCACCGTCAACGGCGGTGGCCGGTGGCCGGGTCATCACCGACACGCTGCACGACAGCCGAGGGCTGGTCTACAAGACCAGCGGACCGTTCTGGAACAACGAAGCGCCCAACACCACCCTGTTCGGCGTCGCGGACGCCAACGTGCCCAGGCAGACCGTCACCGAGTTCGACGGCCTCGAACGCCCGACCGTGGAGCGCTTCCTGTCCGAGGACGTGGAGAAGTGGCGCTCCACCACCATCCACACCGCCGACAAGGTCTCGGTCACCCCACCACCGGGTGGCACCCCGACGACGGTGATCAGCAACGCTCAAGGTCAGGTCATCGAGCGGCGCCAGCACCACGGCCCGGGCCCGTCCGCCGGGTTCGACGCGGTCCGCTACACCTACACGCGTGCCGGGCAACTCGAGACCTTGGCCGACGCCGCCGGCAACACCTGGCGCTACGGCTACGACCTCCGCGGCCGTAAGACCGTGACCGAGGATCCCGACCGCGGCCGCACCACCCACAACTACGACAACCTCGACCAACTGCTGTCCACCACCGACGCACGCGGCAAGACCATCGCCCACGGGTACGACACGCTCGGCCGCAAGACCGGAACCTTCGAAAACAGTGTCGCCGGTCCCAAGCTCGCCGAGTGGACCTTCGACTCGCTGAAGAAGGGCTTGCCCACCGCCAGCACCCGCTACGTCGGCACCGATGCGTACACGAGCACGGTCACCGGCTACGACGACGCCAACCGGCCCACCGGGATCACCATCAGCATCCCAGCCGCCGAGCAGCAACTCGCCGGCAGCCACACCTTCATGACCGATTACACCTACACCGGCAAGGTCACGACGGTGCGCTCGCCGGCCATGGGCGGCCTGCCGGCCGAGAGTGTGCACACGTTCTACGACGCCAATGGCATGCCGTACAGCACCCACGGCAGCCAGGGCACCGGCAGCTACAGCTGGTACGCGTCCAAGACCGAGTACACGCCCTATGGCGAGCTCAACATGCGGCTGCACGGCGCTGTCGACGGCGATCCGCGGAACATGCACTACACCCAGTGGTACGACGTGGGCAGCCGACGCCTTTCCCAGGTTCGAGCACATCGCGAGAACACCAACGGCGACTACACCTCAGTCGCCGCACGTGTCTACGCCCAGGACCCGGCCGGCAACGTCACCAAGATCGGTGACACCCCTCAGGACGGACCGGCCGACACCCAGTGCTTCGGCCACGACTACCTGCGCCGGCTCACCCAAGCCTGGACCCCAGGATCCGGGGACTGCACACCCGCACCCACTGTCGCCGGCCTCGGCGGCGCCGCTCCGTACTGGAACTCCTACACCCACGACGCGATCGGCAACCGGCGCACCGACACTCAACACACCCCGGCCGGGGACACGACTCGCACCTACACCTACCCGCTCGCTGGTCAGCCCCGCCCGCACGCCGTCAGTTCAGTCGCCACCACTGGCGGGAGTGGAAATCGCACCGACCAGTTCGACTACGACGCCACCGGCAATACCCACCACCGCAACCTCGCC
This sequence comes from Herbihabitans rhizosphaerae, assembly GCF_004216555.1. Taxonomy (GTDB): domain Bacteria; phylum Actinomycetota; class Actinomycetes; order Mycobacteriales; family Pseudonocardiaceae; genus Herbihabitans; species Herbihabitans rhizosphaerae. The sequence goes on from NZ_SGWQ01000007.1 coordinate 81,468, forward strand.
GGTCAGACTCAAACGCTGGATTACGACGTCGAGAATCGCCTGGACAAGATCACCGAGCATGACGGTCGCACGTCGCGGTATCTCTACGACGCCGGCGGTGCCCGACTGATCAAACGTGAGCCTGGCGCGGTCACGCTCACGTTGCCTGGTACGGAGCTTCGGCTGGATACGACGACGAAGGCTGTCACCGGTACCCGCTTCTACTCCCATGCCGGCGCCGTGGTCGCGACTCGTCAGGGTGGTCAGCCGCATGTGTGGAAGATCGCTGATCACCAGGGGACGCCGACTCTTGCCCTGAATTCGACCAATCTCGAGATCAGCCGGCGCCACCATGACCCTTATGGTCAGCCTCGTGGCGCCCGGGCTCTTGGCTGGCCTGATGACAAGGGCTTCCTCGGCGGCACCCAGGACACCACCGGCCTGACCCACCTTGGTGCACGCGAATACGACCCCACCACCGGCCGGTTCCTCACCGTCGACCCACTCCTGGACCCGTCGAGTCCGCAACAGTGGAACGCCTACAGCTACGCCAACAACACCCCCATCACCCAAAGCGACCCCACCGGCCTCGCCCCAGAAGGTTGCTTCCGCGACGTCCCCTGCTACGGCTACAGCATCAAACACGGATGTCCAGGAGGCTGCGGCACACCCGAAAACCACGACTGGGGAATCGGCGCCGGCCTCGGCAGGCCCAACTACTGGCACCGCCACGGCGGCCGAGTCGCAAACCCGAGAGCCCACCCCAGCGCCTACCGGTCTGCCGCCAACGTGCGGCCAAAGAAATCATATCCGGCGGCGGTCAGTCGAGAGGCGCTGAGTGAGCGCAACCAAGCCGTCCGACGAAACTTCCTCGCACAACAGTTGATGCTCCTGGCCAACCGGCGCGATACGGACCCCGACTATTATCAGGAGTACAAAGCCGCCTTCTGCGGCGACTATCCGAGCGACGTCATCTGCGGCGGCAAGCCGCAAGGACCCGGGTTACACGGTCTGCTCGACGTACTGGGCGCAATCCCAGGCATTGGCGAACTCGTTGACATCGTTCACGCTGGGATCTACCTCGCCGAAGGTGACACGGTCAACGCAGGAATCACAGCCCTCGCGGCGGCAGGCGGAGATGCCCTCAAACTTGCGCGCCCGGTCAAAGCTACCTGCAGCTTCAGCGAAGACACCCATGTCCTCATGGCCGACGGCACCACCAAACCCATCAAAGACATCAAGCCCGGTGACCAAGTTCTCGCAGCCGACCCCGAAACCGGCGAACAAGGTCCTCGGACAGTCACCCACACCTGGATGCACGACGACACGTTGTACATGCTGGACACCAGTGTGGGCATCGTTGTGTCTACCGAGGACCATCCCTACTGGAACGCCACCGACCGCCGGTGGCAGCGCGCCGACCAATTGACTCCGGGAGATGCCCTTCGCGCTCCTGACGGTAAACCGGTCCGCGTTAAGGGAGTTCGAGCTGGAACGACGCGACTAGGTACGGCATACAATCTCACAGTTGATGAACTTCGCACCTATCACGTGCTTGTAGGCGATATTCCAATTCTGGTTCACAACACGTGTCCAAGGAATGCGCAATGGGGAGTGAGTGATTACCGACATGGTGGTCAGATGTCGACAATTGAACACATCAATTATCGGCACGCTCACAACTCGGGGTTCTCGAATGTTAGTCGTTTTGCCGAAGGGACGTCAGTTCGGGATATTAAGGGCTATGTCGATGACGCACTGGCTCGAGGTACGGTCAGCGCGGATGGCGGGACGATTGAGTACAATATCGGGCGTGTTATCGGAACGGATCAAGGTGGTGCGCCTGTGACTGGTATCAGGGTGTACGTTGGCGACGGCATTATTAAGACTGCCTTCCCGGTTGGGGTAAGATGATGTCCAACGATCTAGTACGGCGGTTCTTTGACGAAGAGTGCGAGCCTCACGTAGTTCGTGTGTTGCTCTCTGAGATGAACGCGCGCTCGCTCGGACTCACCTCCTTCACCTTCAATGTCTTTAATGTAACCCTTGACTTTGACAATTCTCGAGTTGTAATTGAGGACGACCTGAACCCTGAGGGCGACGCAGAGGTTTCGTTGTCGGAATTCCGGAGTGAACTTGAGCAGTTGTAGCATCGGTTATCGCCGCGATGTCCGTGTCGAAGAAGCTGTCGTGAAATGAGCCGGATCTCGGTGATCAGGCGCGCTCACTTCATGGCGGCGACCTTACCATCCGAGGTGCTATGTCTTCAGCAACATCATGGGCATCATCGAGACGACGGGGCCAAACAGACGATGACACAAGCGCGACGCATAGCGTCAATTGTTGTCGTGAGCAAAGAGTTCACGCCCGCTGACATTTCAAAGGCCATGGGGATGCAGCCCGACACGGAGCTGCGACAGGGGGAGAAGGCGTCTAAAGCTAAGTGGGCGCGACCTGAACCGGATAATATCTGGGAACTCGTCGAGAGTGGGGACGGAGAGTGCTGACGTCAGCGCGGTTGTCGCTAGACGGTTTGAGGTCTGGACGGCTCGGAGATCGTCGAGAGCTGCGGACGGTATGGCGGCAGCATGGTTGCGACGGTAGAAGTCCCGGGCGGGTTGAGCCAGGTCTCCGGTCCGCTGCCGCGTCACGGGTCACGGGTTGCCGGTTGCCGGTTGCCGGGGAGGCAGTATGCTCCAATTTGTCCCAGCCTTCGAGAGATGCCGCCGTCGATATGGGGCGCCAGATGGCCGACGTCGAATACTCAAGCTCTGAGTCGGCTGCCACGATGATCAAGAAGGTGCGATGACGCAGGATCGACGCATTGCTTCGTTTGTTGTTGTAAGCAAAGACTTGACTCCAGCGGATATCTCCAGAGCCACAGGGTTGCAGCCTGACGAGGAGATATGGCTGGGAGAGAAGGCGTCTCGCTCTTCATGGGCTCGACCCGAAGCAGATCACGTGTGGGAACTCGTGGAAAGCGGGGCAGAGAATGTCGATGTCTCGGAACTAATTGTGCGTTTGTATGAACGCATCTCTCCGGCAATTGCAGTCTTGCGGTCACTGAAAGAAGTGGTCGATCTAGGGGTTCTGCTTCGTGTGGTCATTTACGCCTCGAGCGAAGATCCAATAGGTCCAGGGTTCGCTGTGGACGCAACAGTCTTACAGTCTTTGGTCAGTGTTGGCGCTAGGCTGGATATCGACCTCTACGCAACGGACTGATAGACACTTCGTTTGGAACATCATTCGGCCGCCGCTGGCGACGTGATCACCTCGCCAGAATAGTTCGGCGAAGGTTGGAAGGCGTTTCGGGCAGGTTCTTGTTCATCGCGAGCTGGTGGAACTGATCTCCCAAGCCAGTCCACGTGACCTGAAGATCAACGACGTCGGTTAGTTAGGTCGTCATGGCGGTGCAAGCCGGGGAGCACGGATGAGTGCGCGCGATCAGGTGCGGCGGGCTTGGTTGAGTTCTCGTTGGAGGGCCCAGGCGTCGGCGACGGGGCCGAGGTGGGCGAGTTTGTCGGGGCTGCTGATCGCGCGGATGGTTTGGATTCGGCCGCCGAGCATTTCGAGGGTGAGCGTGCTGGCGACCTTGCCGTCTCGGTCGCGGAGGATCGCTCCTGGTTGGCCGTTGACCTCGTGCGGCTCCAGGATCGCGTCGATTTTGGTGAGCACGGGGAAGATCGTCGCCAGGACGCGGGCCACGTTGGCGGCGCCGGTGACGCCCTTGGCCAGCGCTGGCGCCTTGCCTCCGCCGTCGCCGACCATCTGGACGTCGGCGGCCAGCAACTCGCGCACGCCGTCCACATCACCGTCGCGGACGGCGTTGAAGAAGCGGGCAGCCAGTTGTTCGCGCTCGTGGCGGTCCGCTTCGAAGCGGGGGCGGCCTTCGTCCATGTGGCGGCGCGCTCGGACGGCGAGTTGGCGGCAGGCCGCCTCTGACCGCCCGACGGCTGACGCGGTCTCGGCGAAGTTGAAGCCGAATACGTCCCGCAGCACGAATACCGCGCGTTCGAGGGGGCTGAGACGTTCGAGCAACAACAGCGCCGCCATGGACAGGGAATCGGCGAGTTCGGCGGAGCGCGCCGGATCCGAGTAGGGATCGGTGAGCAGGGGTTCGGGGAACCACGGTCCGACGTAGGTTTCCCGTCGCACGCGCGCGGATCGGAGCACGTCGATCGAGATTCGGGTGACTACGGCGGAGAGGAAGGCTTTGGTAGACGTCGGCTGGGTCGGGGTGGATTCGTAGCGGAGCCAGGTTTCCTGGACGGCGTCTTCCGCTTCGGCCACGCTGCCGAGGAGTCGGTAGGCGATCGAGAACAGCAGCGGGCGCAGGTTCTCGAATTCCTCGGCGCGGGTCATGCGAGTTCCTTTGCGAAGCCTGTTCGCCATGAGGGGTAGGTGGGCGTCCAGCCGAGATCGCGCTTGGCTTTGGCGTTGGAGAAGCCGCGTCCTTTGGTCATCATGCCGACGGCCATCTCGCCGGCGAGGAGGTGGACAAGCCACGCGGGCACTCGTCGCGGCGGTTTGGCGCCGGCGCACTTCGCGAGATGGGGGAGCCATTCGCTGCCCGGTGCCGGCTCGTCGTCGACGATGTTGAACACGCCGGTCGCTTTCTGTTCCACCGCAAGAACGGTAGCGCCGGCCGCGTCGTCGAGGTGGACCCACGACACATAACCGGTGCCACCTCCGACGAGTGGGAGCATTCGCTTGCGCACGAGTTGGATTTGCTCGTCCCAGGCACCCGGTCCGTAGAACCCGCCGTAGCGCAGGACCGCGCCGCCGGCCTTGACCACCACGTCCTCGAGGTGACGGATCGCCTTCGTCCCCTCGATCACCTCCAGCGGGTCCTCCTCGGTCTTGACCCAGCCGCCCGTGCGGGCCCCGTTCATGCTGGCGTGGCTCTGCGCGACGAAATGGGAGACACCGGTCGCCTCGGCGGCGGCCAGCAGATGGTCGTTGCCCTCGCCGCGGAGCCGGTTCGTGGTGGCGAAGAAGCGATCCGCCTTCCTCAGGTTGGGCTTGCCGGCGTGCGCGACGGACAGGCCCGTCATCTGGTTGACGATCGTGTCCGGCCGGGCCGCGGCCACCGCCTCGCCGACCGCCGCCGCGTCCAGCCCGTCCATCACGATTCCCTTGGCGCCCAACCGTTCCAGCAGTTCCACCTTGCCCGCGCTGGTCGTCGTGGCGGTCACCTCGTGCCCGCGGGCGACCAGTTGCGGCACCAGACGCTGCCCGAGAACCCCGCTTCCGCCTGCCACGAATACTCGCATCACGTCACGCTCCTCATCCGATCCTTGCTGTCGGCACCGAGACGAGACAGCGACGCGGCCCGTGACATGCTGCCCGCGTGCCTCGTGAATTCCAGGTGGTCGTGGATTGCGCGGACCCCGATCGGATGGCCACCTTCTGGGCGGCGGCGCTCGACTACACCGTGGACGGCCCGCCCGGCGAGCACGACGACTGGATGGAATTCCAGGTGGCGCAAGGGTTTCCGGCTGACGAGCGGGTGGACTTCGCGGCGGTGACCGATCCGGCCGGCGGCGGGCGAATCTGCTTCATCGCCGTTCCTGAGCCGAAGCAGGGCAAGAACAGGCTGCACCTGGACATCCGGGCCGAACAGGTCGACGCGCTGGTAGCGCGGCTGCGGGACCTCGGCGCGACGATCCTGCGCACCGGCCGCGAGCGCGGTCAGTACTTCGTCACCATGGCCGACATCGAAGGAAACGAGTTCTGCGTTCACTAACCGAGGCCCTGGATCCGACGGAGCCGGCGGATCGTGCCGTTCGACGGGCGAGCCGGCGGCTGCTGCCGTTCATGATCCTGCTGTTCTTCGTCAACTACCTGGACCGGGTCAACGTCGGTGTGGCCGCCTTGCGGATGAACGCCGACCTCGGGTTCAGCACCACGGTGTTCGGCCTCGGCGCGGGCCTGCTGTTCGTCGGCTACATCGTGTTCGAGCTGCCGAGCAACCTGGTGCTGCGCAAGGTCGGCGCACGCCGGTGGATCGCGGTGATCACCGCGAGCTGGGGAGTCTGCGCGGCGGCGACCGCGTTCGTCTCCGATGAAACCACCTTCTACGTGCTGCGATTCCTGCTCGGCGCGTGTGAGGCCGGGTTCCTGCCGGGCATGGTCTTCTACCTGACCGAATGGTTCCCCCGGCAGCGGCGAGGCCGGTCCACGGCGCTGTTCATGCTAGCCGTGCCGCTCACGGTCGCACTCGGCACACCGTTGTCCACGCTGCTCATGTCCGTCGAGTCGGCGGACTTCGAGGGCTGGCGGTTCATGTTCTTCGCCGAGGGCGCGCCGGCCGTGCTGCTCAGCGTGCTGGTTCTCCGGCTGCTGCCCGACCGGCCCGAGGACGCGCGATGGTTGGCCGAACACGAGAAGGTCGCGCTGCGCGCGGTGTTGACAGCCGAGCGGGACAGTGTCGCGAAAGTGGGCAGCGCGTCGCTGCGGGCGGCGCTGCGCGACGTCCGTGTGTACGCCATCGGCATGATCGGCTTCGGGATCAGCGGCGGGCTGTACGCGCTGACCTTCTTCCTGCCGCAGATCGTCGCCGGCTTCCGGAACAGCTACGGCGTGACGCTCTCCACCTACGAGATCGGCCTGGTCACGGCGTTCCCGTCGGCGTTGGCGGCGGTGTCGATGTGGTGGTACGCCCGCCGGTCGGACCGGGTGGGCGAACGTATTCGGCACATCGCACTGCCGCTGTTCCCGGCTGCGATCGCGTTGGGCGTCGCGCTGTACCTGCGCTCGCCGGTGCTGGTCATGCTCGCGATCACGGTCACCACGGTGGGGGCGTTCATCGTGCTGCCGGTGTGGTGGCAGCTGCCCGGCATGTTCCTCACCGGGCCCGCCGCGGCCGGCGGCATCGGCGTGATCGCCGCGCTGGGCAACTCGTCCGGCTTCGTGGCGCCGTACCTCACCGGCTGGATGCGGGACCTGACCGGCGACTACCGGACGGGCATGCTCGTGATCGCCGGATTCATGATCGCCGCGGCGCTCGGCACACTCGCGCTGGCCCGTGACTCGACGTTCGGCAACTCATTCTCGTAGCGCCTCGAACGCGGCACGGGCGGCGGCGCCGATCGCGAGGTCGATGTCGTGCGCGATGGCGGCACGGCGGTGAGATCGGGTGAGCGCGGCGATCGCGACCCGGTCGCCGGAGTCCGCCGACACGACGCCGATCTCGTGTCGCAGGTGCAGGAACGTGCCGGTCTTTCCGCTGACCCGCACGGTGTCGGTGCGCAGATCGCTGGCGAAGCGGTGGGTGAACACCTGCAGCGCCATCAGGCGTCGCAGCTCGGCGGTCGCCGAGGGCCGGGAGATCTCGTCGAGCCAGATCCGCCGCAGGAGTTCGACGAGCGCCGTCGCGGTGCCCACGTTGCCATGCGCGGAGTCGAGTGTCTCGATCGAGTGCTGGCCCGCCGCGTCGTCGCGCAGCGCCAGCTCCAGTGCGAGGTCGGAGTCCATGCCGGCGACACCGGCGACGGAGTCGTACATTCGCTGGACACGGTGCCGGACTCGGATCCCGGGACAGCCCCAGTCGCGCAGCCGCTCGTCCACCTCGCTCACACCCAGCAGGTCGAACAACGCGTCCGCGCTGGCGTTGTCGCTGACGGTGACCGCTTGGTGAATCAGATCGCCGACGGCCAGGGTCACGGGATGGCGAAACGCGCCAACTCCGGTCGGGCCGATGCTCTTCGTCGCGGGATCGACGGTCACCGGCATGGCGCCGTCGAGCATGCCGGCCGCGATCCGGTCCAGGACGACCAGTGCCAGCGGGACCTTGACCACGGACGCCAGCGGCACCGGCACGTCGACGTCGAACCCGAGTTCCGCGCCGGTGTCGATGTTGCGGGCGAGCAGGTGACCGGTGGCGCCGACGCGCTGCCAGTCCTCGGCGATCGACTCGGCGAGGGACAGCAGCGCGGCCGTACTCGCCGTGCAGGTCGGGCGTCGCGTCATCCGCGGGCCACCAGCAGGGCGTGCGGGTCCGACGCGTTCCCGGCGGGGGAGTGCTCGGAGGTCCGGCCGACCGCGCCGACCGCGGCGGCGAGCAACGGCTCCAGCCAGTCGAGCGCCCGCCCGGACGCGGTCGCGAACTCGTATCCCCGGTGCAGCGCCGCGTCCGCCAGCGGTGACCAGCTCAGGCCGTGGTGCCGCGCGAACCGCTCCGGGCAGAGCAACAGGGCGTGTCCGGCGAGCGTCTCGGCGACCGCGGTCGACGTGGAGGTGGCGTCGCGGATCCGCTCGTCGGCCAGACCGGCGCGGGCGGCAGCCTTGGCGAACCGCTCGGCCGCGAACCCGATCGTGTCCTCCGCGGTGATCAGGATCGGTGGCGCCGGTTCGCGGGAACCCCGGGGTGGACGCAGGTTCTCCAGGTGGATCGCCTGTCGTTCGGCCTGGTTTCCCGCCAGGCCAAGGGGAACGGCGTGCGCCGCCACCTCGGGCGGTACCCGCAGCAGTGTCACGGTCAGCGATCCGTCGGCCAGACCGACAGCGCGCTCTGCCGTGTCCATCTCGCGTACAGCGATGGTCACGCCGCGCTCCGTCCCGGCGCGGATCAGGCGGGCGAGGGACGCGGGTTCACAGTCCGGCGGCACGCCCAGCACGCACTCGGCGTCGGCGCGCGCCGAGCGAGCGACCTGACGCAGGTGATCCACCCGGCCGAGCACGTCCTTGGCGTAGGGGCGCAACAGGTTCCCGAGTTCCGTGGTCGTGATCTGACGCCGGGACCGGTCGAACAGCGCGCCGCCGAAGTGCCGTTCCAACGTCTTGATCCGCCGGCTCAGCACCGGCTGCGCGATGTGCAGTGTGTCCGCCGCCGCCGAGAAGCTGCCCTCCTCCACGACGGCGACGTACGCCTCCAGGTGCGCCAGCAGGTCCACACCTGCATGCATAGCAAAATGCTATGTGATCTTCAAATATGTCTCTTGGACATACAACCGGTGCGCTGGTTGTCTCGATGGCGACGTCCCGATCTTCCAAAGGGGGAGTCCACATGGCGTCCGTGTCTCGCCGCGCGTTCCTGCGCACCAGCCTGGCGGCCGGCGTGGCCGGTCCGGCCCTGCTCGGCGGCTGCACGGCGGAGGCCGCGCAGCCGCCGGCCGATCTGGGTCAGCGGTTCGCCGCGTTGGAGCAGCAGTACGGCGCGCGGCTCGGCGTGTACGCGATCAACACCCGGACCGGCGTGACCGTGACCCACCGCGCCGACGAGCGGTTCCCGATGTGCTCGACATTCAAGACGCTGGCCGCCGCGGCGATCCTGCGTGATCGTGATCAGCACGGCGAGTTCCTCGCCAAGGTGATCCCGTACGCCAGGGCGGACCTGGTCGCGAACTCCCCGGTGACCGAGAAGCACGTCGGCGCCGGAATGCGGGTCGACCAGCTCTGCGCCGCCGCGATCCAGTACAGCGACAACACCGCGGCCAACCTGATGCTGCGCGAGATCGGTGGTCCGGCGGGCGTCACGGCGTTCTGCCGCTCGATCGGCGACCCCGCGACACGGCTGGACCGGTGGGAGACCGCGCTCAACTCCGCGCTGCCCGGCGACCCGCGCGACACCACCACGCCCGCCGCGATCGGCCGCGACTACGACCAGTTGGTCCTCGGTCGGGCCCTCAGTCGCGAGGACGCCGCCCTGCTGACCGGGTGGCTGTGCGGCAACACCACCAGCTCGAAGCGATTCCGCGCCGGCCTGCCCGTCGGCTGGCGCCTCGGCGACAAGACCGGCGGCGGCGACTACGGCACCAACAACGACGTCGGCGTCACGTGGACCACCCGAGGCACCCCACTCGTGCTGGTCGCCCTGTCGACCAGGCACACTCAGGACGCCGCGCCGCAGGACGCCCTGCTCGCCGACACCGCCCGGCTTCTCGCCGGCACACTCGCACCTGGGGAATGAGCAGAACCATGACGCGTCTCGTTGTCTCTGTGATGGTGGCGCTGGTCCTCGCGCTGGCCGTGGTGACGACCCTGGGCGCGACCAGTCGCCTGAGCCTCGCCCACGAGAAGGTCGCGGGACAGGCGGAGGCGGTGCTGGTGGAGGTTCCGGGACCGGAGACCGGATCGCCCTGTCCACTGGACGCCCGGTATGTCGACGAGCAGCCCAACGGTCTGCGCGCCGATGTGCTGGACGCCTGGCACCGGTTGCGGGAGGCGGCGCGCAACCGCCAGGTCCCGCTGTGCCTCAACGACGGCAAGCGGAGCATCGGCCAGCAGCAGCGGGAATTCGACGACGCCGTGCGGCGGTTCGGGGCTCGGGAACTGGCGGCGAAATACGTCCTGCCGCCGGAGAAGTCCATGCACGTCAAGGGAATCGCGGTGGACGTGCAGCCCTACGCCGCCGCCGACTGGGTCGAGCGGAACGGGCGCGCGCTGGGCTGGTGTCGCCGGTACCAGAACGAGAAGTGGCACTTCGAGTACGACCCCGGCTACGTGACGGCCGGCTGCCCGCCGCTGCTGCCGAGCGCGACCGGATAACGCGGACGGGACATCCGCGCATTTACGCTGGCCGCGTGAATGAACGGTCGCCGGCCACACGAGCGGGTCTCGTGCGCCTGGTGGCGATCTTCGCCGTCCTGTTCGGCGTGGCGTTCCTGCACGGCGCGATCTGCGCCGACGGGGCGGCGGACCGTGGTGCCGTGTCCATCGAGCAGGTCGACGTCGCGGCCGCGCCGTCCCCGCTGGACGTGCCGGACGAACCGGTGGGCGCCGCCGGGCTGTGCATGACCCTGCTCGCTGTGCTGTCGCTGCTGGTCTGGACCCAGCGGCGTGACGGCGTTGCCGTGTCCGTGCCGCGAGTCGCGGCGCGACGGTGGTTCGCGCCGCCGATTCGAGCGGCCGGACCACGGCTCGAACCACTCTGTCTGTTCCGGATCTGATCCACCTTTTTCGATTCTCGCAAGCCCTTTCGCCGGCGATTCGCCGGTGATTCGCCGATCGAAAAAGGTGTGTCATGACTCGGAATACCAAGGTTTCGTTGACGGTGGTCGCCGTCGTGGTTGTCGTCGTCGGAGCATTGCTCCTGATCATCCGGCCGGGCGGTGGTCCCGAAGTGCGGGGCGCACAAGATGGTGCGCCCCGATCCGCTCCGCCCTCGGCATTGGTGCGCCCGGACAGCCACCGCCTTTCCGGTGCGGTCAACGGCAAGGTCACCGTTGTCGAATTCCTGGACATGGAATGTGAGGCCTGGAATGGGGCGACCAGGATGTCTCGCACCGGCCGACGTTCGTGAACTTCGCCCGTGAGATCGGCCTGGACCTGGCCCGGTTCGAAGCCGACCTCGATGATCAGGCCACCGCCGCGCGCGTGCTCAAGGACCAGAACGACGGTATCGAGCTGGGCGTACAGGGCACGCCGACCTTCTTCGTCAACGGCGCGAAGTTCTCCGGCCAACCGTCCTACAAGGCACTGAAGAACGCCGTGGCCGAGGAACTGGCGAAATGACCGCACGGGCGCGCTGCTCGGCGGATCTCGGCTCCCGCGCTGGTTTTGGCTCGCCTTGAATTTCGGCGCGCTGGCCGGCGTGCTGTTCGTGCACTGGCTGATCTATCAGAGCCTCTATGTGATCGGCGCGCTGTGCCCGTATTGCATGATCGTGTGGGTCGTGACCATTCCGGTGTTCTGGTACACGACGTTGCACACCATGCGTCAGGGAATGGTGCCCGAGCGGCTGCGCCGAATCCTGACCGATTACCACGGTGTGGTTCTCACCCTGTGGTACGTGATCCTCGGCGTGGCCGTGCTGCGGGCGTTCTGGTCCTACTGGCTGACCGTGATCTAAAGGTCGTCGACGTCGACAAGGCCGTCCTGGATCGCGCGGGCGAGCAGCGCCGCCTTCGTCGGTGCGGGACGGCCGACGTTGGCGTACTTGATCCGCACCCGGTCCAGGTAGGTGCCGACCGTGCGCGGCGTGATGCACATCCGGTCGGCCACCAGCTGCTTCGACTCGCACTGGAACCAGAGGGTGAGCACTTCCTGCTCGCGGTCGGACAGGCGCGGGCGGTTCGCCTGCTGGTTCGCCACGATCGCCCCGGCCAGCGCCGGCGCCAGGTACGGCCGGTTCTGCGCCACGGACACGGTGGCCGCCACCAGGTGAGCGTCGCCCTCCGCCTTGGTGAGGAACGCGCACACCCCGAGGTCCAGGCAGGACAGCGCGACGTCCTGGCTCTCCTGCATCGTGTAGACGATGACCTTGCGCCCCACGTCCACCAGGCGCCGCACGGTCGACCGGTAGGACGCGGCCTCGCGTTCCACGTTCAGGTCGAGCACCACGACGTCCGCGTCGCCGCCGGGGGAGGTCCACGCCACGTCGACGCCGGCGCCCTCGGCGATCACGTCGATCTGCTGTTCGGCGTCGGCGTACCAAGCGCGCACACCGGTTCGGATGGCGGGGTGATCGTCCACGACCGTCACGGTGATCGCCATGAGACCTCCAACCAGAGCTGTCCCTCGATCACCGATTGGACGCACTCGATGTCGGAGCGTTCCGGTTCGGTCGCACCTATTTCCGGCGCGGCGCACCGAACGCTCAGCCGCACCCGGTCCGGCGCGTGCAGCACCGTCACCCGCGCGTCGGACCGGGTGGTGACCAGGACGTCGGAGATCGGTGCCAGCAGCTCGCGGCGCACGTCCCTCGGCACCTCGACCGGCTCGCCGCGCACCGAGAGGGTGACCGTGGTGTCGTGCCGCTCCGCGATGTCGATGACCGCGGCCAGCTCGTGCACCAGCCGGTCGTCGGCGGTGTCGCTCTCGCTGAACAGCCGGCGCATCCTGGCCGCCTCGATCGCGCAGCGGCGGCGGACAACGGGATCGCGAGGGTCCAGCGACTCCTCGGCCAGACCGGCGAGCAGCGGCAGTGCGGTCTCACGCAGGTCGGCGTACCGCCTGGCGCGATCGCGGGCCACGACGGCGGCCACCTCCTCGCTGACCCGCAGCCGTTCCTCGGCGCGCGAGGTGCGGGCGGCCGCCGCCGCGATCGCGCGGACCAGGCGAGCACTCAGCGCGACGCCGACCTGGAACCCGATCACCGCGACCATCACGATTCCCATGGCGGCCAGGTCTTCCAGGGACGCGCCGGCGATCAGCATCGGCCAGGTCAACACCAGCGCGTGCACGCCGAGGAACCCCACCGCCCAGCGCAGCGGCGTGCCGAACAGCACGGCCAGCCCGTACCAGCCGATGACGCTGAGCGACCACTGCTCGGCGCGGTCGACCGCGTCCAGCGGCAGGATCGCCGACATCACCACCGAGCACGCCAGCAGGACCGCGACGCACACCGCGCGCACGGCAACCGGTGTCCTCGGGCGGAACAGCAGCACGGCGCCGTAGCCCAGGCCGGTCACGGCGAGCGCGACGTACACGGCGATCTCGGCGCCGGGCTCGGCCGGCCCGGACAGGAACCGGTAGCCGTGGACCGCGAACTGGATCGTCATGGCGACCGCGAGCAGCACGATCCGCACGGTGACCATGAGCCGCCGTTCGACGAAGTTCGCCCTGCCCCTGGCGGTGTCGCTGTCAGCCACGGGTCCACGTCCAGTGCACGGTCGTGCCCTCACCGGCGGCCGAGGTGACCTCCACCTGGCCGCCCGCCTCGGTCATCCTGGCGCGGATCGAGTCGGACAGGCCTCTGCGGTGCGGCGGCACGTGATCGGGATCGAACCCGCGGCCGCGATCGCGCACCAGCACCTCGACCTGGCCGTCCTGGTGCGCGCTCACGGTCGGCCGAAGGTCACCGGAGTGCTTGCGGACGTTGCTCAGCGCCTCCCGAACCCCGTGGTAGATCGCGAAAGCCGCCTCGGCGGGCAGCACGATCGGCCCGCGCACGTCCAGCCGGACGTCCAGGTCCATGTGGCCGTCGAACGACTCGAGCAGCTCGGCGAGATCGGTCTCGCGCTCCCGCACGGACTGGGTGGTCAGCACCTCCAGGTCCCGGCGTGCCTGGCCGGGCAGCCAACCGAAGTCGTCGGCCGCGGCGGTGGACACCATGAGGAACGTGGTGCTGGCCGTGTCGTGCAGCAGCGCCAGGTACGCGCTGTCGGCCGCACGCTGTGCCCTGGCCGCCTCGGCGGTGCTCCGTCTGCGGGCGGCGCGCCGGCTCAGCCGGTCGCAGAATCGGGCCGACCGCAGGATCAGCCGCAGCCCGAGCCAGGCGAGCAGCGCCTGCAGCACCATGCGCACCGAGGGCACGACCGGAAAACCGCCGCCGGCGAGCACGCAACCGGCCGTGTAGCCGGCGACCGTCGCGGCCGCGACGGCGTGTGCCGCGAGCTGGCGGTGCGGCCATTCGAAGTAGCAGGTCACCGACATGATCGACGCGGTGGCGAGTATCCAGCCGGTGTAGGGCTGCGCGCCGAGCACGAGCTGACTCAGGCCCAGTGTCACCGCGAGCACGATGCCGGCCGCCGCGAACGGTACCGGCGCCACGGCGTACCAGAGCCCCTGCGCGCAGGACAGCAGCGTGATCGCGCCGGCGAGCACGGCGACGATCAGCGTGTCGGCGCCGTGGTAGCCGGCCAGCCCGAACACGCCGCACAGCCCGGCCATCGCCGCGCGCAGCCAGGGTGCGCCTCGGGCCGTGACCCGCACGAGATGGCGTTCGCACGGACCGATCTCCGCAGGACGCACACGCGGAACGTAACAAGAGTCTGGACGCGGTGTTCGGTGACTACCAGGAGCTCGTGCGTGGCGTGCGCCCCGCCGGCTCCACCGTGTCACGATGACCGCATGAGTGAGCGTGCCCAGTCTCGGCTGCACATGGAGGCGATGCGGGAAGACGCGCCGGTCAGCCCGCTGGAACTGTTCTTCGACCTGGTGTTCGTGTTCGCGCTGACCCAGGTGACGGCGTTCATGGCGGACAGTCCGTCGGCGCACGGTGTGCTGCGCGGTGTGCTGATCATCGGCCTGCTGTGGTGGAGCTGGGTGGGTTACGCCTGGCTGTGCAACGTGGTGCGGGCCGATGCCGGTGGTATCCGCGCGGTGCTGGTGATCGCGATGGCGGCGATGTTCGTGCTCGCGTTGTCGATCCCCGAGGCATTCGAGGATCTTCCTGGCGGCTTGTCCGGTCCGGTGGTCATCGCGTTGTGCTACTTCGCCTTCCGGCTGATGCACCTGGTGATGTTCTGGATCATCTCGCGCGACGATCCCGGGTTGCGACGCCAGCTGATCAAGTTCACGCCGTCGGTGATCGGCGGCACCGTGCTGCTGCTGATCGCGTCGCAGTTCACCGGGGAGACGCAGACCGCGTTGTGGGCGCTGGCCCTGCTCGCGGACTACGGCGGCACGTTCATCGGCGGCGCGCGGGGCTGGCGGCTGCGGTCGGCGAGCCACTTCGCGGAGCGGCACGGTCTGATCCTGATCGTGGCGCTCGGCGAGTCGATCGTGGCGATCGGCGTCGGGGTCGCCGGGCAGCCGATCTCGCTGCCGATCATCGGCGCGTCGGTCCTCGGACTGGTGCTCGCGGCCACGATGTGGTGGGCCTACTTCGACACCAGCTCGCTGGTCGGCGAGCACGCGCTGGCCGACGAGCCGGAGGCGACCCGGGCGGGCCTGGCTCGCGACGCGTACAGCTTCCTGCACCTGCCGCTGTTGGTCGGCGTCGTGCTGTGCGCGCTCGGGCTGAAGAAGGTGCTCGAGTACGTCGGCGACGCCTCGCACCACCACATCAGCGATCCGCTCAAAGGCGTTGGCCTGTACGCGCTCTACCTCGGGATAGTGGTCTACCTGGTGGGCCACGTGGCGTTCAAGTGGCGAGTGGCCGGCAAGATCAACGTGGACCGGCTGATCGCCGCGGCCGTGGTGGCCGCGCTGATCCCGGTCGCGGCGCGGGTGCCGGCCCTGGTCGCGCTGCTGATCGCCACGCTGGTCGTGGTCGCGGTGATGGCCGTCGAGGCGGTCCGGCACGCCGACCACCGGCGGTCGATCCACCAGGAGCACGGCCGGCGGCACGGGCACGGCTGATCAGCGGAGCTGGTCCCAGGCGATCGACTCGATGCGGTCGAGGTGCTGCTCGCCCCATTCGCCGAGCGGCGCCATGACCGTGTTCAGCGACTGGCCGAAGTCGGTGAGCGAGTACTCCACCTTCGGCGGGACCTGGTGGTAGACCTCGCGGTGCAACAGGCCGGTGGTCTCCATTTCGCGGAGTTGCAGGATCAGCACCCGCTCACTGATCCCGGCCAGCTCGCGGCGCAACTGCCCGAACCGCAGGGGGCCGTCCCGCAGCGTGAACAGGATCAGCCCCTTCCACTTGCCGCCCATGACGGCGATGGCGGCGTCGAGCCCGCAGGTGAACGTGCGTTTCTTCGTTTCCACTGATGGCTCCACTTACATTCTTGTCAGTACCTGGCAGAATTGTAGGTACTTGTGCATCCGCATGTGAAGCCGCAATCTGTGCGCATGCCTGAGAACAACAACCGCACACCGGTCACCGTCATCGGATTGGGTTCCATGGGCGCGGCACTGGCCGACGCCTTCCTCGCGGCCGGACACCCGACCACCGTATGGAATCGCACCGCCGCCAAGGCGGCACCACTCGTCTCGCGGGGAGCCGAGCACCCGCCGGCCGTCGAGGCCGCGGTGGCCGCGAGCCCGCTGGTGATCACCTGCCTGACCACGTACGACGACACGATCCATGCCCTGGAGCCGGCCACGGGCGCACTCCGCGAACGGGCGCTGATCACGTTGAACAGCGGCGCACCGGCCGGGGCGCGCGCGATGGCCGCGTGGGCGACGGGGCACGGCGCCCGGTTCCTCGACGGGGCGATCAAGAACGTGCCGTCGGCCGTCGGCGCGCCGGACACGCTGCTGTACTACGGCGGCGACAAGGCGGTCTTCGACGAGTTCGAGGCGACGCTGCGGGTGCTCGGCGGCGACACCGTGCACCTCGGGGACGAGCCGGACCTCGCCGCGCTGTACGAGATGGCGGTGGGCGGCACGCTGCTGCCCGCGCTCGTCGGGTTCTTCCAGGGCGCGGCCGCCGTCCAGGCTCGCGGGCTCGAGGTGAGCACGATGGTGCCGTACACGGTGAAGTGGCTGGAGATGATCAACTCCGTGCTGCCGATCTTCGCGCGGGAGATCGACAGCGGCGATTACACCGTGCCGGCGTCCACCGTCGGTGTCTTCCTCGCGGGAGCGGAGCACGACGACGAGTTCGGCCGAGAGGCGAACATCGACGTGACCTGGCGCGCGCCGATGACGGATCTGCTGCGGCGGGCGGTCGCGGCCGGGCACGGCGAGCACAGCATCGCGGCCCTTGTCGAGCTGCTCAGGACCGACGGCGTCGCGGTCTGAGGCTCGGCCGGGGCAGGTAGCCGAATCGGTGCACCAGGCGGCGCATGGTGTTCGGGACGGCCAGGTCGGCCAGCTCGAACACCGCGCCGCCGGTGGCGTTCACGATCTCGTTCCGCGAGCGCGCCGCTCGCAGGACCAGTCGCGCGGCCTGCTCGGCGCTCAGCGAGGGCATGCCGCGGTACACCTCCTCGGTCGGCGCGATCATCGGCGTGCGCACCAGCGGCATCCGCACCGAGCTGAACGTGACGTTGTCCGACGCCAGCTCGCGGCCGGCCGTGCGGCCGAACTCCTCGAGTGCCGCCTTGGACGCGAGATAGGCGGTGAACCGAGGCGTGTGCACCTGGATGCCCTGGGTCGTCACGTTCACCACGTGCCCGAAGCGCTGCTCGCGCATCGCGGTCAGCAGGCCCAGGGTGAGCTGTACCGGAGCCAGATAGTTCAGCCGCATGGTGCGCTCGTAGTCGTGCAGCCGGTCCACCGAGTGCCGCACCGAGCGTCTGATCGAGTGGCCGGCATTGTTGACAAGCACGTCCACGCCGCCGTGCTCGCGCAGCACAAGGTCCACCAGCGAGTCGACGCCGGCGGTGTCGTACAGGTCGCACGGGTAGACGTGCGCCTCGCCGGCTCCGTCGACATCGTTGATCTCCCGCCACAGCCGCTTCAGCTCGGCCTCCCGCCGCGCCACCAGCAGCACCTCGGCGCCGTCGGCCGCGGCGGCCAGCGCGGTCGCCCGCCCGATGCCCGACGACGCGCCGGTGACCAGGATTCGCTTGCCTGCCAACGAAATACTCACGCCTTCACCCCCTCGAACTCCGAGTCGAACTCGCCGGTGTGCCGGTCCCGCAGCATCTTGGCGTGCCGGTGCGGGGAGAACGGCCACACCTCGGGCAGCCCGTCCTTGCCGAGGTACCAGCTCTGACAGCCGGACGCCCACACCGTGTCCGGCATCGCGGCGCGCAGCTCGGCGTTGTAGCGCTCGGTCGCCTCCCGGCTCGGCGCCGCCGCCGTGTACTCGCCGCGCCGCCACGCCTCGATCCAGGTCAGCGCGTAGTCGGCCTGCACCTCGGCGATCGGCACCAGCGAGAAGTTGCCGACCGGACTGTGCGGGCCCATCAGCAGGAAGAAGTTGGGGAATTCGGGCAGCGCCACGGTCCGGTACGCCTTCGGCCCGTCGGCCCACGCCTCGGCGAGGGTGCGGCCGGTCGGTCCGACCATCTCGATCGGCCGCAGGTAGGCGTGCGAGTCGAATCCGGTGGCCAGCGCCAGCACGTCGACCTCGTGCAGCGTGCCGTCGGCGGTGACCACACCGCGCGGCTCGACGTGGTCGATCGCGTCGGTCACCAGCCGCACACCCGGCCGCCGCACCGCACGGTAGAAGTTGGGCGACATCACCAGCCGCTTGCACATCGCCTGGTAGTCCGGCGTGAGTGCTTCGCGCAGCCGCTTGTCCCGGACGGTGCGCAGGTTCAGCTCGCACAGCCGGCTCAGCAATTTGCGCTGCCAGCCGTCGCGCACCATGCCGGCCACCAGCACGGAGAAGATCTGCTCGATCGCGCGGTACTCGAGCCGGGTGAGCGCGGGGAAGCGGCGGCGCAGCGCGCGGGTCAGCGGATCGTTGCGCCAGTTCGGCACCGGCAGCACCCACTGCGGGGTGCGCTGGAACAGCACCAGCTCCGGCACCTCGCCGGCCAGCGCGGTCACGATCTGCACGCCGGTCGAGCCGGTGCCGATCACCGCGACCCGCTTGCCGGCCAGCGACGCGGAGTGGTCCCAGCGCGCGGTGTGGAAGGTGGTGCCCTCGAACGTGTCCAGCCCGGGGATGTCCGGGACGACCGGGTGGTGCAGCACGCCGGTCGCTCCGACGAGGAAGTCGGCCTGCCTGGTCCTGCCGTCGCCGGTCCGCACGTGCCAGCGGCCGTCGGTGAACCGCGCGTCGGTGACCTCGGTATTCAGCTCGATGTGGTCGCGGATGCCGAACCGGTCCGCCGTGCGCCGGAAGTACTCGTGGATCTCCGCGCCGTCGGAGAAGAAGTGCGACCAGTTCGGATTCCGGTCGAAGGTGTACTGGTAGAACGCGGACGGCACGTCGCAGCGCAGGCCGGGGTAGGTGTTGTCGCGCCAGGTCCCGCCGACGTCACCGCCCTTCTCCAGCACGGTGAAGTCGGTGATGCCGGCCTGTTTCAGCTTGACGGCCATGCAGATTCCGGACATTCCCGCACCGATCACGATGACGGACGGCTCGCGCGTCATGGGCACCTCCTTTGGACTACCTGCGACAGCATGTCGCATGTAGTTGTCTGGGACAAGGTGTCGCAGATAGTCTGTTGAGATGATCGACCAAGATGTGGACGGGCGCACGACCCGCTGGGACGCGCACAAGGCGCGCCGCCGCCGGGCCCTGCTCGACGCGGCGGTGGCGGCGATCGAGGCCGACGGGCCGCGCGTCGGCGTGCAGGTGATCGCCCGGCGCGCGAGCGTGCCGCGCTCGGTGGTGTACCGGCACTTCGCCGACCGGTCCGACCTCGACGAGGAGATCAGCCGGCACATCGTGGAGACGCTGATGGCCGAGCTGGCGCCCGCGCTGCTGCCGCGCGGCACGGCCAAGGAGGCCATTCGCCGGGCGATCCGCACCTACCTCGGCTGGATCGAGGATCATCCTCGGCTGTACGCGTTCCTCGGCGCGCGGGCCGCGCCGGGCGGCTCCCGGGTGATCGCCGACACGCGGGCCAAGGTCATCGGTCTGGCCGGCGAGATCCTCGCCGCCGGGGCGCGCAAGGCCGGCCAGGACGAGCGGTTCGCCGGCACGGTCGCGACCGGAATGGTCGGGTTCGTCGACGCGACCGTGAACCACTGGCAGGCCGGCGAGCGGCGCGCGGCCACCGCGGGCGAGCTGGCCGAGCTGATCACCCAGTCGATCTGGTCGATGCTCGACGGCAACGCGCGGGCGGTGGGCGTCGTGCTCGACCCCGACCTCCCGGTGCACGAACTGCTGTGACCTGGCACTACCCGTGAAGGTGACTACGGGCGCAGGAAAGCCTTGATCGCCCGGCGCTCGTCCATCGCGCGGTACCCCTCGGCCACCTGTGCCAGCGGCAGCTCGAGGTCGAACACCTTGCCGGGATTGACGCGCCGCTGCCAGATCAGGTCGATCAGCGCGGGCAGATAGTGGCGCACCGGTGCGGGGCCGCCGTGCACGCGCACCATCGAGTAGAACAGCCGCACCCCGTCCAGGCTGACGCCGTGCGGCACACCGACGAATCCGACGCCGCCGCCGGGCCGCACGCAGCGCAGCGCCTGCGTCATCGCCTCGTTGGTGCCGACGCACTCGAGGGCGGCGTCCACGCCGACCCCGCCGGTGAGGTCCTTGACCTGGGCAACGCCGTCGTCCCCGCGCTCGGTCACGATGTCGGTGGCGCCGAACTCGCGGGCGAGGCGCTGGCGGGATTCGTGGCGGCTCATCGCGATGATCCGCTCCGCGCCGAGCTGCCTGGCCGACAGCACGCCGAGCAGTCCGACCGCGCCGTCACCGACCACGGCCACCGTCGATCCCGGGCCCACGCCGGCCGCGACGGCGGCGAACCAACCGGTGCCGAGCACGTCGGAGGCGGCGAGCAGATCGGGCAGCATCGCGTCGTCGGGCACCTCGGGCGTGGCCACCAGCGTGCCGTCGGCCAGCGGCACCCGCAGTGCCTCCGCCTGTGCGCCGCCCGCGCCGACATACTCGACGTTCTGGCAGGCGGTGTGGAAGCCGGCCTGGCAGTTCGGGCAGGTGTTGTCCGAGGCGAAGAAGGACCCGATGACGAACTGGCCCGGCTTGATCGTCGTGACCTCGTCGCCGACCTCCTCGACGATGCCGCAGTACTCGTGGCCCATCGGCCGCGGCCCGTCCACGTCGTCCCCGTCGTTGATGCCGCGATAGTCCCACAGGTCCGAGCCGCACACGCAGCTCGCGGAGACGCGGATGATCGCGTCCGTGGGCGCGCTGATCCTCGGGTCGTCCCGCTCCTCGAAGCGGACGTCACCGGGCGCGTGCAGAACGGCTCCTCGCATGGCCACCTGCTCTCAGTGTGTCGATCGCTGTCTCAAGTGGACGGTGTGGCGTTCTCCGTGGTGATCTTGCGCGCGGCGGAGAGCAGTCCGCCGGCGGCGCGGAGGACGAGCTCCCGCAGTTGATCCTCGGTCAGGTCGCGGTCCGCGAGCCACCGGGTGAGCACCGCCTCGGTGAACGCGATCCAGCCGCGGATAGCGTGCAGCAGCACGGGATCGCGGGTCAGCGGCGGCAGACCCTGCTCGGCGCGCACCTCGGCCATGCCGCTCCACATCATCTCGATCTGCCGTTCGCGCGCGTCGCGCATGATCGTGGCCAGCTCCGGATCCGGGCCGATGCCCTGGCCGAACAGCATCCGCAGTGATTCGCCGTAGTTCTCGGCCCAGCGGATCAGCGCGGTGATCACCGCCCCGGTGCGCTCCGACGGGGGCAGCGACCGGTCCGGCTCGGTGTACTCGGCGAGGCTCTCCGCGGCCACCCGGACGATCTCCACGTACAGCGCGCGCTTGCTCTCGAAGTAGTAGTACAGCAGCCCTTTCGCGACACCCGCGTCCGCGGCGATGTCGTCGATGGACACGGTGTCGAAACCGTGCGCGGCGAACAGCCGGGTGCCCGCCTTGAGCAGGGCGGTGCGCGGGTCGCGCCTCGGCTTTCGTTGGGCCACCACACGATCGTAGTCGCGCCGGCACGGATCGTTGACTCAAATTCAAACCCGTCGGTAACCTGACTGTCGCCCCGATCACATCTCGTTTCGGAGGGCTCCATGGCCAGGCTCCGCCGCACGCTCGCCCTGTCCGCCGTCGTCGCCAGCGCCGCCGCGGCGCTCGCCGTCACGTCCGCCACCGCCGAGAACACGCGGGTCGGCCGCTACGTGGCGCTCGGCGACTCGTTCACCTCCGGTACCGGAGTCCCGGCCCAGGTCGACCTGGTCTGCACGCGGTCGGACCGGAACTACCCGTCGTTGCTCGCCGCGGCGATCAAGCCCGCGAAGTTCGTCGACGTGAGCTGCGGCGGCGCCACCACGAAGGACCTGACCGGCCGCCAGTTCGGCATCGTGGCGCCCCAGTACGACGCGCTCACCAAGGACACCGACCTGGTCACCATGGGCATGGGCGGCAACGATGTCGGGTTCGCCGAGATCATCGTCCGGTGCGGCGCGCTCAGCCTGACCAACCCGCTCGGCTCGCCGTGCAAGGACAGCCTCACCGCCGGCGGGAAGGACCAGCTGCGCGAGCGGTTCACCGCGTTCGCTCCGAAGCTGGGTGAGGCGGTGCGCGGCATCAAGGAGCGCGCGCCGAAGGCCAGGGTCGTGCTCGTCGGCTATCCGGCGATCCTGCCGCCCAAGGACGGCTGCTTCCCGATCGTGCCGATCTCCCGTGGCGACGTGGCCTACCTGGACGGTGTGAACCAGTTGCTCAACTCGATCGTCGCCGAGCAGGCCGCCGCCAACGGCGCGGAGTTCGTCGACGCGTTCACCAGCAGCCGAGGCCACGACGTGTGCACGCCGCCCGGCACCAAGTGGGTCGAGGGCCTGCTCCCGACCGATGCCGCCGCGCCGGTGCACCCGAACGCGGCCGGTCTGCGCAACACGGCCGCTCGGGTGATCGCGGCCATCGGGTGACCCAGTGCCCCGTGTCCGAAATCGTCTTGCGATTGCCGGGGCCGGCAATCATCAAGGAACTTCGAACGCGGGCCACTAGGCTGGCCGGGTGTCGGGCGCTCAGCAGCATGACCGTCGGACCGGGTGGCGGCCCGGTGCGCTCGGGCTGCTGATCGGTGCGGTGATCGCGGGGATCATCGGCATGCACGGGCTCTCGCCGGGCTTGCCCGCACTGCCGGCGCCGGCGCATCACGGCTCGGCGCCGTCGGTGACCCATTCCGGCGAATGCGATTCCGGAGACTGCGGCGGCCACTCCACCCACCTCGGGCCGGAGTGTCAGTCGGGCGCGCTCAACCACACCGCGCCAGTCGTGCTCGACTTGGCTCTCGACTCGGCGGTGTGCGCACCGCGGCATGTGCGGCCCGCCACCGCGGCGGTCGACGCCGCTCGAGGAAGTGGCCGCGGTCCACCCTCGCTCTCCCAGTTGTCGATCTTGCGGATCTAGGCCGGCGTGCACGTCACGCCAGCCAACATCCGCACGACAATATGGAGAGATCAGATGATGAGAACATATGGACACGTCATGCTCGCGGCCATCGCGGTGCTCGTGCTCGCCGGCTGCGGCGGCGGCACGGATGGTTCTGACCACGGGTCGGCGCATTCGCCGTCGGCGACCGCTTCGGCACCGACCGGCCCGGCGGGGGAGACGGTCAACGCCGCCGATGTGAAGTTCGCCGGCGAGATGATCCCGCACCACGCGCAGGCGGTGGAGATGGCCGACCTGGCCGCCACGCGTGCGACCGACCGGGTGAAGTCGCTCGCCGCGGAGATCAAGAAGGCGCAGGGGCCCGAGATCGAGACCATGACCGGCTGGCTCCGTTCGTGGAACCGGCCCGTCCCGCCGGTGGGCGGGGAGCACGGTGGTCACGGCATGCCCGGGATGATGACCGCCGATGACATGGTCCGGCTCAGCGCCGCCCGCGGCACGGCCTTCGACAGGCTGTTCCTCGAACTGATGATCCGCCATCACGAGGGCGCCGTGGAGATGGCGAACACCGAGAAGGCGCAGGGTGTCCACCCGGGTGCACGGGCACTCGCGGACGCCGTTGTTCGTGCCCAGACAACCGAGATCGACACCATGCGCCGGCTTCTCGGATCTGGCTGATCGGCTGTCGCAAGTGGACGGCGCGCCCGGCCGGCACCGGTCAGGGCGCGCCGCCTCCGCCGGGATCGCCGCCCATGCCGAGGCTGATCTGCACGGTGACCAGGGTCAACCAGGCCACCACCAACAACAGCAGCCAGAACACGGGCTTCTTGAACGGGATCACAGCCAGCGATTCCTCTTGAAGGTGCGGTACAGGATCATGCAGCCGATCAGGGTGAGCAGCATGATGATCGGGTAACCGTACTTCCAATGCGTCTCGGGCATGTAGTCGAAATTCATGCCGTACACGCCGACCACCATCGTCGGCACCGCGATGATCGCCGCGTATGCGGTGATCTTGCGCATGTCGTTGTTCTGCTGCAGGGACACCTTGGCGAGCGTGGCGTCCACCAATGTGGTGAGCAGATCGTCGAAGTTGGTCACCCGGTCGGTCACCGTCGTGAGGTGGTCGTCGACATCGCGGAAATAGGAGCGCACCTGCTCGGGGACGTGCGGCATGCGGCCCTCGGCCAGCCGGCGCAGCGGCGCGGCCAGCGGCATGACCGCCCGCCGCAGCTCCACGATCTCCCGCTTGACCAGGTACATCTGCTCGGCGTCGACCGCGCTGCGCGGCGCGAATACATGCGTTTCGAGTTCGTCGATGTCGTCCTCGAACGCCTCGCTCACGGCCAGGTAGTGGTCCACCACCTTGTCGGCGATGGCGTGCAGGACCGCGGCGGCGCCGGGCTT
Organism: Herbihabitans rhizosphaerae; assembly: GCF_004216555.1. GTDB lineage: Bacteria > Actinomycetota > Actinomycetes > Mycobacteriales > Pseudonocardiaceae > Herbihabitans > Herbihabitans rhizosphaerae. Next base: position 106,284 of record NZ_SGWQ01000007.1, read on the forward strand.
GAGCCGCTCGGGTTCCGCCTCCAGATCGGCACGCAGGTTGCTCAGCCTGGAATGGCTGCCGTGCCGCACGGTCACGATGAAGTTCTTGCCGAGGAACGCCATGATCTCGCCGGTCTCGACGATCTCGTTGGCCGTGGTCGGCGACTCGTGCTCCACGTAGTGCACGGTCTTGAGCACCATGAACAACGTGTCGCCGTAGCGCTCCAGCTTGGGCCGCTGGTGCGCCTGCACGACGTCCTCCACGGCCAGTTCGTGCAGGTCGAACGTCTCGGCGACGGCCTCGATCTCGGTCACAGTCGGTTCGTACAGGCCGATCCACACGAACCCGTCGCGCCGCCTGCGCACCTCGGCGAACGCGGCTTCGTGGTCGGCGAACCCGGACAGCCGCTCGCCGTCCACGTAGACCGCGCAGTCCACCACGGACTTCGGCCGGGGGCGGTCGGTGTCCGGCTTGCGGCGCCGGCGCCGGATGATCAGAGGTTCACGCGCCACGCGGTCGCTCCCCAATGCTCGTGGACGGAATTCTGATCATCCTGGTGTGACCGGACAGACGTGCGCAACAGGTTGACCGGCCCGGTGTCGCGGTGCGTACAGTGGACGACGCGAATCGTGGCGAACCCGCCACGACTGTTTGTGGAAGCGAGGTGAGCGGCACATGCCGGACAGTAGTCCCGACCTGACCGGACGATTTGCCACGCTGTTCTCCTCGCGAATTCTCGCGCGACGATAATCCGCGGCGAAATCTCGCCGGTCCGTTCGCTTGTGTCTGGTTTGTCCGCACGCCCCTGAATGGGGAGGTAGCGACATGACCACCGTTGAGATCTTGCTGCGTGTGGGTGCCGGGGTTGGCCTCGGCGCGCTGATCGGATTCGAGCGCCAGTACCGGGCGCGTATGGCCGGATTGCGCACCAACGCATTGGTGTCCGTCGGGTCCACATTGTTCGTCCTGTTGTCCGCGCACGGATTCAGCTCGGTGACCGACGCGGGTTCGGCCGATCCAACCCGGGTCGCCGCGCAGATCGTGTCCGGCATCGGATTTCTCGGTGCCGGGGTGATCCTGCGCGACGGGCTCAGCGTGCGCGGGTTGAACACGGCGGCGACGCTGTGGTGCTCGGCCGCCATTGGCGCGCTGTCCGGAGCCGGTCTGTATCAGGTCGCGGCGATCGGCACGGTCGTGGTGATCGCGGTGAACGTGGCGCTGCGCGCGGTCGGCCGGGCGGTCGACCGTCGCCCGGACACCGGGGACGAGGAGCCGACGACCTACGCGTTCCTCGCGGTGACCCGTGACGACGCCGAGGCACACGTGCGCGCGCTGCTGGTGCAGGCGCTGACCCGCACCGACTTCCGCCTGCTGTCGGTGGCCAGCGGCAACCGGGCCGACGGTCTGGTGGAGGTGCGCGCCGAGCTGGCCGGTGATCAGCGCGACGACAAGCAGATGGAGTCCGCGGTCAGCCGGCTGTCCTTGGAGCCGTCGGTGACCAGCGTCCGCTGGCAGGTCGCCGTTCCGGACGGCCCTGTGCGTCCCGGTCCTAAATTCGTGTGAAGACGGCGACACTTTCTCGTGTCGTGCGGTCACATGATTTTCCCGCCGGAAAGGAAACGGAAATACTGTCGACCCAGGTGTGAACGCCGGTTTGCGGACGTGACGATGATGGCGACATCCGCTCGTGAACTCGCGTTGCGCCTGGGTCGCCCTATTCGACGGTACCTGCCGACCGCCATATGCTTCTCGGCGATTCCGGCCCCGTATACCCCGGAAATCGAACCCCATTTTCGTCCGCGAGCGAGACGACTGTTCCGGGAGCCACGGATGACGATCGTCGAGAACGAGTCCGAACTGCTCGACCCGATCACCCGGCCCAGTCGCACGATCAGCGGCTGGACGGCGTTGCGGCTGTTGTCGCGCCGGGTGCACTTCCTCGCCGGTATGGCCATCGCGCCGCTGCTGGCCGTGCTGTGCCTGAGCGGGATCGCCTACGCGTTCAGCCCGCAGATCAACGACCTGGTGTACGGCGACACGCTGTCGGTCGGCGCGCCGGGCGGGTCCGCGCGCCCCGTCGCCGAGCAGGTGGCCGCGGCCCAGCGTGCCCGGCCCGGTGCGGCGCTGGAGTCGGTGATCGTGTCCGATTCGCCGGACGCCACCACGCGGGTCGTGTTCCCGGCCGGCGGCCACGAGCACCACGGTGGCGGGTTCAACGCCGAGTCGACCACCGTGTACGTCAACCCGTACACCACTGAGATCGCCGGCCAGGAGACCACGGTGTCCGGGCGGCCGCCGGTGCAGGTGTGGCTGCGCGAGTTCCACGGCAACCTCAAGCTCGGCGAGCCTGGCCGGCTCTACGCGGAGTTCGTGGCCAGTTGGCTGCCGGTCGTGGTGATCGGCGGATTGGTGCTGTGGCTCGGAAAGCGGCGTGGGAAACGGCTGACACCGGACGCGCGCGGCGAGACCGGCCGGGCGCGGACGCGCGGCTGGCACGGCGCGATCGGGCTGTGGATCAGCGTCGGCCTGCTCGCCGTGAGCGTCACCGGTCTGACCTGGTCGGTGCACGCCGGCGAGCGGGTGGACGACCTCGTGGCCGCGCTCGACGCGAGGTCGCCGAGCCTGAGCGCGCCCGCCGTCGTCGCCCCGGCCGGTGCCACCCCGATCGACCTCGACCGGGTGATCACGGTCGCGCGTGAGGGTGGGCTGAGCGGCACCCTCACGGTCACCCCGCCGGCGGCGCGAACCAAGCCGTTCAAGGTCACCGAGTCCTCCGCCGGCCTGCCGGTCCAGAAGGACAGCGTCGCGGTCGACCCGTACACCGGCGCGATCACCGGCCGGGTCGGCTGGGACGACTACCCGCTGCTGGCCAAGCTGACCACGCTGGGTATCCAGGGGCACAGCGGTGAACTGTTCGGCCTGGCCAACCAGATCGTGATGGCGCTGATCGCCGCCGGCGCGCTGGTCCTGCTGGTGCTCGGCTACCGCATGTGGTGGAAACGCCGGCCGGCCGCCGGTGGGCTGCCGGCCTCGCCGCACGTCGCCTGGTCGCGCGTGCCGCGTCCGGTGATCGCCGGCATCGTCGTGGCGACCGCCGCGCTGGCCTGGGCGATGCCGGTGCTCGGCGTGACGCTGGCGGTGTTCCTGCTGATCGACTTCGCCGTGGCGACGGCTCGCGGCCGACGCTCGGGCATGATCGAGGTGTGACCGAACCGAACACCGGCCCCGGGCTCGTCGGCGCGTGGAGCCTGGTCTCCTTCGAGTCCCGGATCAGCACCGGCGAGGTGCGCAGGCCGCTCGGCGAGAACGCCGGCGGCATGTTGATCTACACCGCCGACGGGCACATGGCCGGCACACTCTGGGAACCGGACCGGCCGCGCTTCGCCGGGGACGACCAGCGCTCCGGCACGCCAGACGAGTACACGGCCGCGGCCCGCGGCTACGTCCAGTACACCGGAACGTACGAGACCGACGCCGCGACCAATGCCGTGTACCACCACGTCGAGCAGAGCCTGTTCCCGAACTGGAACGGCCGGACGCTGACCCGCTTCTACGAATTCGCCGACGGCGGGAACAGTGTCACTCTGCGCACCGCACCGATTCCCTACGACGGCGAGACGATCACCGGCATGCTGGTGTGGCGGCGGCGCTGACTTCCGACCAACGGCGCTGCCGTCGCGGTCTACGCGCGGGTGTAGCTGCTGTTCGTCGGCGCGGGGATCGTCGCTCACGCCGATCAGGCGACCGAGTGGGGCCTGGACCGGATCGCTCAGCCGGATCTCCCGCTGGACGGCAAGTACGCCCCGCCCAATGGCGGCAAGGGCGTGAACGTCGACGTCATCGATTCCGGCATTCGGTCGACGCACACCGAGTTCGGCGACCGGGTCCGCCCGGGTTTCGCCGTCGACGGCGGCAGCACCGAGGACTGCTGGGGCCACGGAACCGGCGTCGCCTCGCTCGCGAGTGGCAGCCGGCTGGGCGTGTCGGCCGAGAGCACGGTCTGGGCCGTGCGCGCCGTCGGCCAAGGACAAGCTCACCGGGGATCTCCACGACACCCCGAACCGCCTGCTCCAGGTCCAGCGCTGATCACCTCGTGAGGGTGACACCCCGCGTGCGCCCCCGTTCCGCGGAATCACCCTCACATTCTCAGCCTCCTGTTGATCACGCCTGACCTGGGCTTTCTCCGTGGCCGACGGACTTTAGCGGGCTAAAGTACGCGCAGGGGTGGTTGTGCGGTTGTCAAGTTCGGGGCGGCTCAGATCCGGATGACGTCGGAATAGACGAGCCGTCCGCCGACGTCGTGCTGCTCCTGCTCGGTGATCACCAGCCGGAACAGAGCCAGGATTCTCGGCCTGGGCAACCGGATCGTGCTGCTCCACACCGTGGTCCCGTCCGGCTGCGTCGCGGCGGTCAGCGGCAGCCCATCCGGCGAGCCGACCGTCGTCCAGTCCAGGTCGCCGGGGTTGCCCACCGACGAGGTCTGCAGGATCGCCGACACCGTGTTCGGCACCGTGGGCGCGGCGCGGGTGCCCGAGGTCGACCAGCCGGCCACCGTCAGGTCCACCCTGGTCAGGTCCAGCGCGTGCAGCCGGATCGTGGCCGACCGGTCCGGCGCGAGCTGCGCCCACTGCAGCGCGGCCACCGCGGACAGCTCCACGCCGGCCAGCGAGTTCGGCTGGTAGCGGGCCAGCGCAAGCCGCACGAACGGCTGGTACACCCGGCCGGCGGGCAGCACCACGTCACACGCCCACCGGCGCCGCTCGGCGTCCCACTGCACGTCGTGCACGGCGGCCGCGACCATGGCGGCCGGCGTGCGGCCCGCCAGCTCGGGCAGGCTGAGCGCCGGCTTGCCGTCCGCCGCGAGCGGGAACTGGCCGATGCCCGGGAACGACCCGGTGATCGCCTCGGACTTGACCACCGGGTCGCCGCCGATCTGCGTCACCAGCTCGCGCAGCTGCACGTCGTTCGGGTCGATGGGGCCGCCGCCGGCCAGCACGATCGCGAGCTGCTCGCCGGCGCCCGAGGAGTACCACGGCCGCTCGAGGAAGATCCGCAGCCCGCCGCCGCCCCGGACGCGGGTGCGGCGCAGGCCGAGGTCCGCCGACGTCTCGGTCCACCCGAACGTCGGCACCACCCAGGCCACCTGAGGCGCCTCGGGCCGCGCGGTGCTCGGCAGGTCCAGCGTGACCGCGTCGCTGAGCTTGGTCGCCGGCGGCACCACGATCGCCGCCTCGACCTTCGTGTTGTCCGGGATCCCGCTGTTCGCCGAGCGCTTGATCGTCCCGGCCCGCTCGTCCACGTCGAAGTCCGCGTCCTCGCGGTAGGCGGTCTCACCGTCGAGCGAGCGCACCGTCGCGGTGCCGGCGACGATGCCCGCCTCGGCCAGCCGCAGTGGCTCCTGCCCGGCGAACGTGACCTCGCCGCGCTGCACGAAGTGCTCCAGGTACCGGGTGGTGCCCTCGACGTGATAGCTGACCTGGTGGCGGCGGGTGTCACCGATGACGTGCGTGGCGGCGAAGCTGACCTGCGCGCCGGTGACCGGGTCCGGCTCGTAGTCCACCGGCAGCGCGGGCGCCTGCTGCGCGTTCGCCGTGTTGGCCTCGCGCAGCGGCGGGCGGGTGACCGTGGTGCGGGTGGTCGGCTCGGGCGCCGCCGGGTCGTCCACCGGGTCGGTGCGGCTGGCGACCAGCGCGATCTGCCCGGTGCTCGGCCGGTGCACGCCGACATCGCCGACCAGCGCGTGCACGGTCGAGCCCGGCGTACGCGGGGTGGACGAGTCGTTGCCCAGGTTCACCAGCGACGGCGCGGTCACCGGCGTGCGCACCGCGTTGACCAGCGTGAGCTGCCGGCGCGGGGTCACCTGCCACACCTGACCGGCCTGCAGGTCCGCCCTGGTCGCGTTGATCACGTCGGGCGGCGTGCCCTTGTCCGTCATCCAGGCGACCTGCCCGAGCACCGGCAGGTCGCCCGCGTTCACGCAGCTGGACAACTGCACGATCCGCGTCTCGCCGCGCGGCACCGGCAGCGTGATCAGCCGCAGCAGCGGGTTCCAGCCGGGGTCGCCCGTGCCTTCCACGACCTGTAGCCGCACCGGCTGGATGTTCGGCCACGAGCCGAGCAGCGGCGGGTCGAACGTGCCCTTGACCGGTCCGCTCGGGTAGCCGCTGACCACCGCGCCCCGGCAGATCGGGTCCGGCAGCCAGGCCACCGTGAGGGTTCCCGGCACGTACCGCTGGTGCGGCTGGCGCGGATCGACCGTGCCGACCGCGGTCAGGTCGGCCCGGTCGCGGGTGGCCAGCATCTGGTACTTCGACGGGTCCGGACGGCCGGCGGCGGTGTCCACCATGCCGTGTTCCTCGCACAGGCCGACGCTCACCTTCGGCGGCGCGAGGTGCCGCACCGGCGGCGTGCCCAGCAGCGGCGCCAGCAGATTGGACACGAAGCCGAGCACGCCGGGGTCCGGCCGCAGCACGATGATGTCCACCGACTCGCCCTCGGTCATCGGCGCGCTCGGCACCACGATCGGCGCGGCCACCGGGTCGAACCGCAGATGCCGGGCGGGTGGCTTGTCCGCGGGCGGCACCGAGCGGCTGAAGTCGGTGGAGGTCGGGTTCAGCGGGTCCGCGCGGCCGATCACGTCCACCGCGCGCATCTGGAACCGGTAGCCGCGGCCGAACCGCAGCACGGGCAGCGTGCCGGGTTGTGGCACGAAGCTGACCTCGAAGCCGGGCAGTCCGCTGGCCGGAGCCGCCTTCGGCACCCGGTCCGGTGACTCGGTGGTGACCGGGGTGCCGACCGGCGGCGCGACCAGGCTCCACCCGTTCCACCGCACCATCGACTCGTGCAGGTACATCATCGTGCCGGTGCCGGCCTCCGGTTTGGCCGTCGCCGCGGTGGACACCGCGCCCTCGTCGTCGGCGGTGAAGGTGCGCCCGCCGGGCAGCTTGTAGGTGCCGCGCCGCGCGCACAGGGTGTGCCAGCGGCGGGTGCGGTCGTCCCACACGTCGACCACGTATCCCTTGACCGCGTGCTGCGCGTCGCTGAGCGTGAACCCGCCGGTCGCCGAGTACCACTTGCCGGCTTCGGCGAGCTTGCCGCGCAGCTTCATCGCGCGCCCGGCCTGGGTCAGGCTCAGGCCGGCGTTGCGCAGTGCCGGCAGGGTGAGCCGGTCGGCCAGCGGGCCAGCGGCGGCGATCGCGGCCTGTCCGGGCAGCGCGATGTCGACGAGCTGGCGGGCCAGGTCGAGCAGCCGGGTGGCGGCGCTGTCCACGTCGATCTCGGCCACGCCCAGCTTCTCCGCGACGGCGTCCAGCAGGCCGTTGCCGAGCAGCGCGAACCGGGCCGGCGTGAGGTGCACGGGCGTGGCCACCGGCGCGATCCGCACGTTGCCGGCCGGCGCCTGGTAGGTCCACGACGGGGTCGCGCTGACCGTGACCCCGCCGGGGTTGGACGGGTCGATGCCGGAGCCGGCCAGGTCCACCTCGATCACCCGGATGACACCCAACCGGCGCAACATGGCGGGGTAGTCGGCCATCGCGGCGAGCGCGGAGTGCAGATCGAACGTCGGCTGATCCATCGGGTCACTCCGTGTAGGTGAACAGGTCGGCGGTGGTCTCGGTGCTGTCGCCGGCCAGCGTGGTGCGCACGACCACGTGCACGTCTCCGGCGGCGCCCGCAGGGGAGACGACCTTGAGCGAGGTGGCGGCGACCTCGGTGACCGGGAGCTGCGCGCCGGTGCCGAACCGGGCCGAGGTGGCGCTGGCCAGGTTGGTGCCGGTGACGGTGACCGTGGTGCCGCCGGCGATCGGGCCGGTGTTCGGGTTCAGCGCGGTGACCGTGGGCCGGGCCAGGAACGTGTACTCGTCGGCATCCGACTCCGCGCTGGTGCCGCCGTCGGTGGTGACCGTGATGTGCACGGTGCCCACCGCGCCGGCCGGCGCGGTGCAGGTCAGCGAGGTGGCGGTGACCGTGCCGACGGTGGCCGGCACGTCGCCGAACTCGACGGCCGTCGCGCCGGCGAGGTTCGTGCCGGTGATCGTGACGGTCTGGCCGCCGGCGACCGGTCCGCTGGCCGGCGTCACCACGGTGATCGCCGGCGCCGGCACGTAGGTGTACTTCGAGGCGGCCGAGGTGGGGCTGGAGCCGCCCTTGGTGGTCACCACGACGTCGACCACCAGCTCGTCGCCGGCCTCCGGGGTGACACAGGTGAGCGACGTGCCGCCGCTGCCGACCGACACGGCGGTGGCCTGCGCCTCGCCGAACGCGACCGTGGTGTTCGGCTTGCCGTCCGGCCCGTTGCCGGCGACGAAGTTGGTGCCGGTGACCGTGACCGTGGTGCCGCCGGCCGCCGGGCCGCGGTTCTTGTCCACCTTGGTCACCGTGGGCGGCACCAGGTAGGCGAACTTCGCGGCGGTGGACGGCTCGCTGGTCCCGCCCGGGGTGCGCACGACGACGTCGACCTGCTCGCCGAAAACCCCTCCGGGCGAGCGGCAGGTGAGCGTCGTTTCGCCCAGCACGGTGATCGAGGTGGCCGCCTTGGTGCCGAACGCGACCGCGGTGGCGTCCGGGATGAACCGCGTGCCGGTGACCGTGACCAGCGTGCCGCCCGCCGGCGGGCCGGCGCCGGGGGAGACCGCGGTGACCGTGGGCGGCGGCAGCGCCGAGCCGGGCCGCGCGCCGTGGAACAGGTCGAGCTGGGCGAACACGCGGTTCAGCGTGTCGGCGACCGGCTTGCCGGCGAGCTGCGTGTTGAGCACCTCGGTGAGCAGCTCCGGCACCAGCGCGCCCAGGATCGGCTTGAACTGGGTCAACTCGCGCAGCTCGGTCAGCAGCGGGAACACCGTGCGGAAGTCGCGCAGCACGCGCACATGCAGGTCGGCGACGGCGTTGCGGATCGACTCGACCGGGAACGTCGCCACGGCCGGCAGGTAGCTGGCGTTGGTCGCGCCCCGCGGGTTCACCGGCGGCTGGTACGGCGTGGTCGGCATGGTTCCCGGGAAGATCGCGTCCCAGGTCTGCGTGTCGTAGTCCCCGGTGATCTCGACGGCGGGAACCTCGGCGGTGGTCGATCCCTGCGTGATCTTGACCATCCACTGTGGACGGATGGTGGGCCAGGCGCGCGCGTCCGGCCAGTCGCTCAGCGGTGCCGAGGCGGGCAGCGGCTCACCCTCGGTGGCGGCCTCCGCGGTCAGGCGCGGGCTGACCAGCACGGCCAGCCGCAGCCGGGTGCCGGTCGCGCCCTCGGGCAGCGCGGTGACCAGGAACGTCTCGATGAAGTGCGGCATGTTCCGTCCCCTCAGGCGAACGCGGCGCAGTAGGAGGACCAGTCCGAGGCGGAGATCTGGTCGCCGAAGCTGGGGTCGACGCCGGAGCCGATCTCCTTGCGCAGGGTCACCGAGACCGACGTGCTGAACAGGAACACCTCGACCCGCACCTTGAGCGTGGCCTCGCCCTCGACCCGGCCCTCCTCGGTGCCTTCCTTCTTGAACGTGAGCCCGAGGTAGAACTCGAGCGAGATGTGGATCAGGCCGAGCACGCTCAGCTCGCCGACCGCCCGGATGAACCCGGTGATCACGATCGTGTTGCCGACGAACTCGTTCTTGTCATTGGTCTTCGGGCCGAACGCGATGTAGATCCCGGCCATGATCGACACCGAGCCGCTGGCCACGCCGAGGTCGATCGCCACGGCCGCGCCGAACTCCAGCGAGCCCTCGATCGCCGGCGGGCCGCCGTTCACGCTCAGCCCGATGGTCAGGAACCCGCCGCCGCCGAGCGCCATCACGGTGCACCGGAACGGCGCCTCGCGGGTGCCGAAGGAGAAGAACAGCCTGGCCGGATCGCCGTTGAACGGCAGGTCGAACAGCACGCCGACGGCCAGGTTCTGCACTAGCACCACACCGATCGGCACTGACGGCACGGCGAGCGTCAGCCCCGCCTTCACCCCGGTCGGCGTGGTGTCGATCTTCACGCCGCCGGGCAGTGCCGGCAGCAGGTCCTTGAGCCTGCTGAGGAACCGCAGATCGCCCTTGAACTCCGGAGTGCCCAGTTTCAGGTCTATCGACGGCTTGCCGCCGTCGCGGCTCTCGAACCGCAGCCGGTCGATCGGCTGCCTGATCATCTCGACGAAGACCAGCGCCGCGTTGTTCAGCTCACCGCGCACCACCGACGTGGTGCTGCCGTCGGCGGACGCGGTGATCTTGACCTCGAGGTGCAGCCGCCGGTCCGGGTCGGTGGTCGCCGGCTCGAACGTGCACAGCTTGCCGGTGCCGACCGGGACCGCCTTGAGCTTCGGCTTCCAGGTGACGACGGTCTCCACCGTGTCGTCGCCGATCCGGTTGGTGGTGATCTTGGGGATGTTCTGGTCGCTCGGGAGGCTCGGCGCGTCGTCGATCTCGATCACTTCGCGCAGCGGGATCGCGCCGAGCAGCTTGATCGCGGTGTCCTGGAGGTCGAAGTACTCCTCCGGGTTGAACTTGTTCTGCGCGATGTTCGTCAGGTCGGTGACCGTGCCGTGCACCCGGGACAGCGCGTCCACCGCGAACTTGGGCGCCGCCATGCCGCCGCCGGCCGCCTGCGACAGGGCGAACTGGAGCGGGTCGACGGCCTGCGCGGCGAACCCTGGCGGCGCGACCGTGGCCACCTTCGCCCAGACGTCGCCGGGGTTCGCGCTGCCACCGAATCCCTTGTCCAGGTAGATCTCCGGCTCGTAGGACAGCCGCGTGATGACCTTGGCCGGGCCGCTGAACGCGTCCAGTTCCTCCACGTGCACGTCGGCGTGCACGAGGTCGGGGAACGCGGCCAGCCGGTCGCCGTCCTCCTTGGTGGCCAGGCGCGCGGAGATCAGCATCGCGGTCGTGGGGAGTGCCCGATCTTCTTGTGGCACACCGGGTTCCGGCGGTTTCGGCTCGACGAAGCCGACCTTCTGCCCGCCGAGGTTCAGCGTCCGCAGCGGTTCCTCGGCGGCGGCGTAGGCGGCCATCGTCGTCCCGAGGTTGCCGGGGTTCTCGCCGGTGGTGTCGTCGACCCAGATCATCGGCAGGTCGGCGCTCACCGTCCGGCCGTCCTTCGTGGTCAGCGCCAGTTGGTACCGCAGCTCGGTCGGCGCGCCGTTCGCGCCGAGCACGCTGACGAAGCGGTCATTCTGCGGGAGCTCGGCCAACGGCGGTGACACGATCGTGGACGTGGCCGCGCCGGTGAACGGCTGCGCGCGGCCGGCGAAGGTCTGCAGGCCGGCCGGGTAGTCCACGGTCGGCACGCGCACCACGATGAAGAACCGCTTGCGCTGAAACGCAAGGCCGTCCTTGAACACCCGCTCGGTGATCGAGAGCAGTGTCGCCGGGAAGCCGAACGGGAACAGGTATCCGGCCTCCTCGGTCTTGACGTAGTTGTCGCGGCCGAGCCAGGACAGGTGCCGCCAGCCGATCAGCCCGTTGGACGTCCAGACCGCTTCCAGGTCCAGTGAGGTGCCCATCGGCGAGACCAGCAGCAGCGACGCCTGTGCCGGGTTCTCCGTGGTCGACTTGCGCACGATCTGCTTGCGGTGGTCCGGGGTGAGCGAGGCCGACTCCGCCTTGGCGGCCCAGTCGTTCGGGTCGAGCGGGTTGGTGATGTCCGGTGTCCAGATCGCGCGTATCGGCAGTTGGCCGGGCGTCTGGCCGCTTGTGGTGGCCCTCGCGTGCCACAGTTCGGTGCGGCCGTTGCGGGTGACCGGGGTGCGGGCGGCGGTGAAGACGGCGGTGCCTTCGGGGGAGAGGATGAGGCGCCAGGGTGCTTCGATCGCGGTCACGTTCTGGGGCGGCTCGGTGGTCGGCTCGGGGGAGCCGGGCGGGCGCTGGTTGGCGAACGGGCTGACGGCGAGCGGGTACTTGGCGAGATCGAGCAGCGTGGGCAGGTCGTAGTCGATGGGGGCGCTGCCGGCGGGGATGCGGACGACGATGCGGCTCGGTGCGGACAGGCGGGTTTCGATGGGGCGCTCGGGGGTGGGTGGTCCGCTCCCGTTGTCGAAGACGGCGCGTTCGAAGAGGCTTTGAGCGGGGAAGGTGATCGTCACCAGGCCGTCTGAGGCTGGGTTGCGGAGGGCGAGTTTGGGTGGGCGGCTGGTGCGGACTTCGAGGTTGGTGAGGGAGAGGCTGACGAGGAGGCCGTCTTGGGCGCGGACGGCGAGGTGGCCGCCGGGCGGGATGATGGCGGCGAGGCCGGCTATGCGGGCGGCATCGGGCGCGGCGTCGCTGCTGGTGCCGAAGAGGAGTGCGCCGCCGCCGAGGGCTAGCCAGCCTAGGACGGGGCGTCGCGGGTACACGCGTGGTGCGTCTTCGTCTGCGGACACGTTCTTCTGGTCGGTCTTAGTCTCTCCGGTGTAACGCTTTGGGCTGAACACGTTTCTGGGGTGGCACTTGGTGATCGGCGTTGGGGCTTGGGGTGATCGGCGGCGCGGTATTGTGCGGGCCGATTCTCACAAGTCAAGGGCGCCTTCGGCGTCGCTTCGCGACTCGCTTCGCTCGCCCTGGACTTGTGAGCCTCGATCGGCCCTAACGGCTGGCGCTACGGGCAGGCTCCGCCTGCCTTTTGCCCGTACCGCGCCGCCTCCGGAACGGTGATCGGCCCCGGGGTTTCACCTGGTCGGGTGACGCTTTTCGGGTTCGCGATCCGATAGACTCGAACATATGTTCGAAACGGTTGGGGATGTGCTTGACGAGATCGTCGCGTTGCAGCGGATGCGGCGGGAGATCGACGGGCGCATGATCCGTTTACTTGATGAGTTTGGGCGGGCTTATCCGGCTCGGGATGACGGCAGGCCAGGCATGGCCAGCGTGGAGCTGGCCGCCGCGTTGACGATGGATCAACCGCAAGCCGACTACCGGATCGAGACCGCGCGGAACCTGGTGGCGCGGTTGCCCGACACCGTGACCGCGATCGAGAAGGGTCAGCTCGACGGGTACACCGGGGAGAAGATTCTCCACATCGTGTCCGCGTTGGATGACGAGCAGACCCGCGCTGTGGAGACCGCTGTGTTGCGGGATTGTGAGTCGAGGACCCATAAGCAGTTGGTGGACCGTGCGCGCCGTCAGGTGGTGAAGGTTGATCCGGAGGGTGCGGAACGTCGCCGTCAGGTGCGGCTGCGGGAACGGGCGGTGCATCACGAGCCGCTTGACGATGGCATGGGGGAGCTGTTGATCCTCGGGTCCGCTGATCGGACGATGGCGGCGTTCCAGTTGATTGACCGGTGTGCGCGGCAGATCAAACGCGCCGGCGATGACCGCACGTTGGCCCAGATTCGGGCGGATGTGGCGTTGGATTTGTTGCTGGGTAAGGACAACTGCCGCCGCAAGGTGGTGGTCTACGTGACGGTGCCGGCCACCGTGCTCGCCGGAATCTCTGACCAGCCCGGCGAACTCAACGGGTACGGGCCGCTCACCGCACAGGCTTGCCGGGAGTTGGCTGATCAGCACTCGACGTGGCAGCGGGTGCTCACCGACCCGATCGACCACACCGTGCTCAACGTCGGCCGCAAACGGTATCCGTCAGCGGCGTTGGCCGAACACGTCCGGGTGCGGGACAAGACCTGCCGGTTTCACGGCTGCCACCGACCCGCGAGCGTCTGCGAGATCGACCATACGATCGCCTACGACAACGGCGGCCAGACGCGCGACGACAACCTCGGGATGTTCTGCCCGCAACACCACCACGCCAAACACGACAACGGATGGACCGTCGAACAACCCAAACCCGGCCACTACCTCATGACTAGTCCACTCGGCCGAACCTACGACATGCCGCCGGACGACCCGCCGTTCTGACTTTGCGTGGTATCGGCCGAGTGATCGATGCGCGGCGGGATTGGTTCCCGCTTGCTCCAACTGGCACTATGAGAGATCCGACGCAGGGAGGGTGCCCTGCGTTCAAGAACACTGCGGGCGACCTCGTGGAGCGACGATGATCTATCGCGTGTTGGGTCCGCTGGAACTGCGCGACCGAAGCGGTGCGCCGGTCGGCATCAGCGGCGACCAGCTCCGCTCACTGCTGTCCGTGCTCCTGGCACGGGCCGGCAGCTGGGTCGAGCTGGACACTTTGATCGACGCGCTGTGGGGCGAAGCTCCACCCGCCTCGGCACGGCGCGGGGTGAAGCACAAGATCTGGCAACTCCGCCAGGTGCTCACCCATACCGGCACCGAGGCCGCCGTGGAGGGCCGGCCCGGTGCCTACCGGCTTGTGATCGGCCGTGGTGAGCTGGACTCGCGCGTGTTCACCGACGCGATCGCCTCCGCCCGCACCGAACAGGCCCGTGGTGATCACGCCGCCGCCGTCGAAACCTTCACCCGCGCGCTGGACCTCTGGCGCGGCGAACCCTTCGCCTCGCTGGGCGGCACCGCCGTCGACTTCGCCGCACCCGAAGCCGCCCGTCTCACCGAACTGCGCTGGGACGCCCGCGACGGGCTGACCGAAGCACTCCTCGCACTGGACCGCACCAGCGAGGCCATCGGCATCCTGCGCGCCTGCCTCTCCGAAGACCCCTTGCGCGAACCGCTCTGGTGCCGCCTGATGGAAGCCCTGCACCGGGCCGACCGCCGAGCCGAGGCACTCAACGCGTTCGCGCACGCCCGCCGCGTCCTGGTCGACGAGCTGGGCATGGAACCAGGCCCGGACATGCGCCGGCTACACGAGCGGATCCTGCTCACCGAGGACGAAGAGCCCACCGCTGAGGCGACCACGCAGCGGTCGGCCAACTTCCTGCCACCCGAGGTCTCCGACTTCACCGGGCGCGGCGACGAACTCCGCGACCTGCGACTACGCGCGGCGACCCACACCGGCGAGGGCACCGTGCCGCTCGTCGTCGTCGTGGACGGCACCGTCGGCGTCGGCAAGACCAGCTTCGCGCTGCACGCCGCCCACCTGCTCGCCGGCGAGTTCCCCGACGCGCAACTGCACGTCGACCTGCGCGGCCACCGCACCGGACGCGGATCCGGCGTCACCGACGCACTGCGCACCCTCCTCGACGCACTCGGCACTCCCTCGATCGCCGACGGCCAGGACGCGCGCACCGCACAGTGGCGCGCACGCATGGCCGGCCGCAGGGCGATCGTCCTCCTGGACGACGTGACCGACGTCGACCAGGTGCGCGCCCTGCTCCCGGCCAGCGGCTCCTGCCTGGTGCTGGTCACCAGCCGGCACCGGCTCTCCGGGCTGGACGGCGCGCACACGATCACGCTCTCGCCGATGCCCGAGTCCGACTCCGTCGCGCTGCTGTCCCGCGTGCTCGACGACGAGCGGGCACGCGACACCGCGGCACTCGCCGGAATCGCCGCCAAGTGCGGCCACCTCCCGCTGGCCGTCCGGGTCGCGGGCAACCGGCTGCGCCGCCACCGGCAGTGGACGCTGGAACAGTTCGCCGACCGGCTGGCCGCCAACCCGCTGGACGAACTGCGCACCGACGACATCGAGGTGGCCGCCCGGATCGAGGCGTCCTACCTCCGGCTGGACGACCCGGCACAGCGGATGTTCCGGCTGCTCGGCGTCTGCCCGGTACCCGAGGTCGACACGCTGGCCGCCGCCGCACTCGCCGGCGTCCGCGAGCAGGACGCCGAACGGCTGCTGGAACGCCTCGCCGAGGTGCACCTGGTCTCCGGATCCGGCCGCTACCGGATGCCCGAACTGGTGCGCTCGTACGCCGGTGTCGCCGCACGCCGGGACGAGTCGGGCCGCCGGCGCAAGGCCGCGATCGACCGCGTACTCGACTTCTACCTGCACGCCACGACCGCCGTGGCCGACCGGCTCGACCGGGAGAGCACGCACCGCGTCCGCGACCGCGGCCGGACCGCGCTGACCCTGCCCGACGTGCACACCCGCAAGCAGGCACGGACGTGGCTGGCCGCCGAACACCCGAACGTCGTCGCCGCGCAGCACTACGCCGCCGAGCACGGCCAGCGCACGCACGCCAAGCGACTTGCCGAGCTGATCGCCGTCCTCGCGCCGCTGTGCGCGATCCAGGAGGCCGCACCGATCGAGCGCGGCCGGTTCGTGCTGCCCGGCCGGTACGGCGCGACCGGATCGGTGGCCGCGGCCGCCGCCGTGCTCGCCGCCGCCGCGGCCGGCACCGCCTCGTCCGGGCCGACCAACTGGTTCGACGCGGACGCGCGCGGCGGGACCGAGTCCTCCGGCGAACAGGCACCCTCCGGCCAGGACTCCGCACCGGCCGGCCCGGCGATCGACGCCCCGGTCGCGGCCGAGCCCGAACCGGTTCCGGTCGCTCCGCCCGTGGTGGCACCGCCGCCGGCCGCACCACCCGCGGCCCCGCCCGCGCAGGAGGCGAAGTCACCGGTCACGCAGCAGATCAACTCCCAGCTGCGCACGGCCACCAAACCGGTGGCCCAGAAGCCGGCGCCGGTCACGACCCAGCAGCCGGTCCGGAGGACGGTCAACCCGCAGTCGTTCATCGACGCGGGGATCGCCGCCGGCACGCAGTGGTACGACTGGCGGCGCTGACCCGCTCGGTAGAACCCATCAGCCGGTCAGCGCGGGCACCCGTCCGCCGGAGGTGAGCAGCCGTTCGTACACGCCGCGCAGCTCCGGCCCGGGCTCCACGCCGAGCTCGATCCGCAGTGCCCGCCGGGCGCGGTGGTAGGAGGCGAGCGCCTCGGACCGCTGGCCGTCGAGATCCAGCGCGACCAGCAACCGGTACCAGATCAGCTCGCGCAGCGAGTCCTCGGCGAGCATCACCCGCAGCTCCTTGATCGCCTCGGCGGCACGACCGGCCGCCAGCAGCGAATCGGCCAGCGCCTCCCGGACCTGCCACCGCAACTCGATCAGCCGGTCCGCCTCGGCCCGCGCCGGCTCGGTGTCGATCGGCGTGAACGGCTCGCCGCGCCACATCCGCAGCGCGTCGGCCAGCCTCCCGCTCGCGGCGGCGTGCTGGGCGCTGGCGAGCAACTGTCGCGCGGCGAAGTAGGACTGCTCGAACTGCCAGGTGTCCAGCTCGCGGTCCGCCACCAGAATCCGGTACGCGCCGGGCCGGCCCTCGATCCGGCCGGGCAGCTTGCCGCGCAACATCCACACGTACGTCTTGAGGTTCTCCCGCACCGACGGCGGCCGCTCGCGGCTCCACACCGCGTCGATGATCGCCTCGGTCGGAACCCAGGTGTTCGCGGCCGACAGCAGCACCGTCAACACGGCGCGCGGCTTGTCGGCGCCGATCTCGACGTCGACCCCGCCGGAGCGAATCCGCAGCGGGCCGAGCAACGCGAACAACATCGAGTCTCCCTGTCTTGTTCAGCCGAACCACAACGTGTGGCGGGCGAATTTCGGTGTGGCCATCCGAGCGGTGCGCAGCGCGTCGGCGATCTGCCGCTTGATCATCTTCTCGAGTGGCGGCGGCGCCATCGGACGCGGCGCCGGCTTCCGGTTGACGGTCTGCCGCACGGGTTGGACGACTGGCGGTGTGACCACAGGCGGGGCCACCGGGGGCGGCAGCGGCGCGACGACCACCGGGGGTCGCGGCACCGGTGTGCGAGTGGGTGGCACGGCGACCGGCACCCTGGTTCCGGTGCGCGGCGGCGGCTCCTGGCCCTGTCCGATCAGCGTGATGAGCACGACCATCGCGAGCGCGCCGCCGAGGATCCACCCGGCGGCTCGAGCGATGGGCGATGTCGTCCAGTTCATGCCGACGAGCTTGCGGGCGGCCGGTCTTCAGCGGGTCTTCGAGTGGTCTTCCCCAGTGGTCTTTCCGGAAAAGACCACTAGTTCCTGCGCGAAGCCACCCATGCGGCGATCTGCGCCCGGTTGGTGAACGACAGCTTGGTGAGGATGTGGTCCACGTGCGACTCGGCCGTGCGCCGCGCGATGCCGAGCTTCTCCGCGATCTGCTTGTTGGTCAGACCCTCGGCGACCAACTCGGCGATCTGGTTCTCCCGGCGGGTGAGCGTGCCCTGTGCGTTCTTCGGCGCGGTCTCCTCGGCGGGTTCCCCGTCGGCGAGCACGTAGGCCATCGCCTCCTCGGCCGGCATCGCGGCGCCGAGGGCGAACTCGTTGGCGGCCTGATCGAAGCCCAGCCGTCCGGCGACCAGTTCGGTGTCGGACACCACCGGCTCCACGAACGCGGCGTAGTTGCGCGGCGAGGCGCCGAACGAGCGCCACGCGGTCGCCGCGACGCCGAGCAGCCGTGCGGCCCGGCGCGGCTGCTCGTTGTGCGCCGCGCACCCGGCGAGCACCGTGACCGCGAACGCCAGGATCACCCGGTCGTGCACCCGCCGCTGCAGCCGCAGTACCTCGAAGCCGGCCTTGGCCGCCTCGTCCACGTCGCCGCGCAGATACTCCGCCGCGGCCAGCGACCACAGCGCCCACGACCGCCAGAACACCTCGCCGCGTGAGGTCAGCCGCTCGATGCAGTCGCGCAGCACCCGCCGCCCGCGATCCAGCTCGCCGGACAGGCTGATCGCCAGCCCGTAGTTGTAGGTGGACCACAGCTCGCCGGCCTCGTCGCCCTGCGCGCGGAACATCGCGACGGACTTGCCGAACAGCTCCACCGCGTTCGGCATGTCGTTGCCGATCAGCGCGTGGTAGGCGCGCACGTGGTGCACGTACGCGACGGCCTTCTCGTCGCCGGTCCGCTCGGCGACCCGCTCGGCGTCGGAGAGGTGCGTCTCGTAGGCGTCGATGTCGCCCTGCACGAGCGCCAGGAACGCGTTGCTCCACAGCGCGTGCGCCCGGCCCGGCGCGTCATCCGCGGCGACGTCCAGCAGCCGGTCGAGCCAGATCCGGCCCTCGGTCAGCCCGCGGATGATCCAGTACTCCTTGAAGGTGAGCACCTTGCTCAACCCGACGGCCGCCTCGTCCGGGTCGCTGGCGCAGAAGTCCAGCGCGCGCCGCAGGTTCGGGTGTTCGCGGATCAGCATGTCCACCCAGCGCGCCTGGTCCGGGCCGATCCACTCCGCCTCGAACCGGCCGGTGAGCTCGACGCACCAGTCCCGGTGCCGCCGCCGCATGCGCTGCTCGTCGTCGGCCGCGCGCAGCCGCTCCTCGCCGTAGAGCCGGATCGTCTCCAGCATCCGGTAGCGCGCCAGCCCTTGGTACTCCTCGCGCACCAGGATGGACTTGTCGATCAGCGCGTCGATCACGTCCAGCACGTGCCGGCTGTCCAGCCCGTCGCCCGAGCACACCCGCTCGGCCGCGTCCAGGTCGAACCCGCCGGAGAACACCGACGCGCGCGCCCACAGCAGCCGCTCCGGCTCGGTGCACAGCTCGTGGCTCCAGTCGACCAGCGAGCGCATCGTCTCGTGCCGGCTCGGCCCGCCGCGGTTGCCGCCGGTGAGCACGGCGAACCGCTTGTCGAGCCGGTCGATGAGCTGGCGCACCGACAGCACCCGCATGCGCACCGCGGCCAGTTCGATCGCCAGCGGCAGGCCTTCCAGCTTGCGACACAAGGTGATCACGTCGGCCGCGTTCTGCTCGGTGATCGCGAACGACGGCACCACGGCGGTGGCGCGGTCCAGCAGCAGCCGCACCGCGTCGTAGCGCTCCAGGTCGGCGGGCGCGCCGCCCGGCTGAGGCACCTCCAGCGGCGGCACCGGCATGATCCGCTCGCCGGTGACACCCAGCGACTGGCGGCTGGTGGCCAGCACGACGAGGCCGGGGCAGGCGCTGACCAACGTGTCGACGAGCCCGGCGCAGGCGTCCACCAGGTGCTCGCAGTTGTCCAGCAGGAGCAGCATTCGCCGCTGATGCAGGTGGTCGACGATCACGTCCATCGGGATCGCCGCCCGGTCGCCGAGACCGAGCCGCGCGGCGACCGTGCTCACCAGCAGGGCGGGTTCGCGCAGCTCGGCGAGCTTCACCACGACCACGCCGTCGGGGAACATGCCGCGCACGGCGCACACCGCGCGCCTGGCCAGCCGCGACTTGCCGACCCCGCCAGGCCCGGTCAGCGTCACCGTCGACGTGGCCCCGAGAAGCCGCCGCACCTCGGCGATCTCGGCGCGACGGCCGACATAGGTCGTCGCCTCCAACGGCATCGCGTCATCGCGGGAACCCACCGCCGCCTCGTCACACGTCGTCACGCCGATCACCACCCGTACTCGGCGATCATCGTGACTTGCGGCGGTACATTCGCTGGTCAGCCGAGGTAGCGGAGCTGACCGGCCTTCGCGGTGTCCAGTTCGGCTCGGGCGGTGGTGATCTCCGGGCGGTGGGATGCCTGGGGCACACCGACTTCCCACCACGCGCCGGCCTCGGTCCAGGACGACGGGTGGGTGCGGATCACGACGACGGCGACCTGGCCGGCGCGGGCTTGGTCGCGCGCCTCGGCGTAGGCGGTGGGCAGGTCGGTGAGGCCGTCGACGTCGAACACCGCGCAGCCGAGGGCGGCGGCGTGCGCGGCGAAGTCGACTCGGGGTGGGGCGTCGCGCGTGCTGCGGCAGTCGGCGTACATGTTGTTGAAGCCGGCGCCGCCCTGGTTGCGCTGCAGGCGATCGATGACCGCGTAGCCGTCGTTGTCGCACACCACGGCGACGAATCCGTGGCCGGCGAACGCGGCGGAGAACAGCTCGGAGTTGAGCATCAGGTAGGAGCCGTCGCCGAGCAGTGTGGTGACCACGCCGTCCTTGCGGGCCATCGCGGCGCCCCACGCGCCGGCGAGTTCGTAGCCCATGCAGGAGAAGCCGTATTCGACGTCCATTGTGGACGGTCCGGTGCTCCGCCAGCCGCCGATCAGCTCGCCGGGCATGCCGCCGGACGCGGTCATCACGTAGTCGTCTGGGCCGCTGGCGTCGTTGATCACGCCGACGACTTGGGCGTAGGTCGGGGTGCCACCGGGCGCGCGGAGTTGATCGATGTGCGTGTCCCACCGCGCCCGCTCCTGCGCCGCCCGTGTCGCCCAGGTCTCGGGGGCGCACCAGTCGGCCAGGGTTTGTAGGTCTTGAAGACACTCAAACGCGTCACCCACGACGGCGAGGGCGCCGTGCTTGACGGCGTCGAAGCGCGCGGTGTTGACGGTGATCAGTCGGACGTCGGGGGAGAACACGGTCCACGAGGCGGTGGTGAAGTCCTGCAGGCGGGTGCCGACGGCGAGGACCACGTCCGCTTCGGCGGCCAGGGTGTTGGCCGACGCCGAGCCGGTGACGCCGAGTGGCCCGGCGTGCAGCGGGTGATCGTGTGGCACGAGCGTGCGGCCGGCGGTGGTCTCGGTGACCGGGATGTCGTGCTTTTCGGCGAACTCCAACGCGATCGCGGCGGCGGCGGAGTAGCGGACGCCGCCGCCGAGGATCAGCAGGGGGCGGCGTGCGCTCCGAAGTACGTCGGCGGCATCGGCCAGCGCGCGGCGGTCGGGGCGCGGACGCGGGACGTGGTGTGTCACCGGCTCGAAGAGTGCTTCCGGGAAATCGAATACCTCTGCCTGAACGTCTTGCGGCAGCGCGAGTACGACGGGTCCGCAGTCAGAGGGATCGGTCAGCACGCGGGCCACCTGCGGCAGGGTGGCGATCAGTTGCTCCGGCCGGGTGATTCGGTCGAAGTAGCGGCTGACGGCCCGGAAGGCGTCGTTCACCGTTGTCGTCGGGTCGCCGAAGTGCTCGACCTGTTGCAGTACTGGATCGGGTGCGCGGGTGGCGAATGTGTCACCGGGCAGCAGGAGCAGTGGCAGTCGGTTGGCGTGCGCGACTCCGGCCGCGGTCACCATGTTCAGCGCGCCCGGCCCGATCGAGGACGTGACCACGCCGACCTGCCGGCGCTGCGTCGCCTTGGCGTATCCGACCGCGGCGAGCGCCATGCCCTGCTCGGTGTGCCCGCGCCACACGGGGATCTGCTCGCGGTGCTCCTCCAGCGCGGTGCCCAGCCCGAGTACGTTGCCGTGCCCGAAGATTCCCCACACGGCGGGGAACAGTGGTGCGACCGTGCCGTCGATCAACTCGGTGCGCTGGGCGATCAGCCAGCGCACGAGTGCCTGCGCGGTGGTCAGCCTCATCGCACTCCCTCCGCGGTGGTGACCGGGCAGCGTGGGTCGGGCTCCTGGGTCGCCCAGGTGTCGCGCACCCAGGTGTGTGACGGGTCGTCGCAGAACGCCATCGAGCGCTCCTTCGCGGGCCCGGCCAGCACGTTCAGGTAGTACATCGGGTAACCGGGCGCGGCCACGCAGGGGCCGTGATATCCGCGTGGCACAAGGAAAACATCACCGTCCCGGACGGCGACGTCCACGTCGATCTCGCCGTCGGCGGTGTACGTGCGGTGGAACCCGAAGCCGTCCCGGCCGGCGATCCGGAAGTAGTAGATCTCCTCGTTGACGACCTCGCACTCGGACGCCTCGTCGTGCTTGTGCGGCGGATAGGACGACCAGTTGCCGTCCGGGGTGATCAGCTCGCAGGCGTTCAGCTTGTCCGCGTGCTCCCACACGCCGGGCACGCCGAAGCTGGTGACCTGCCGGGTGGCGTTGCCCGCGCCGCGCACCTCCACGGGCACGCCCTCGGCCGGGCCGTAGCGAGGGGTGAGCCGGCGGGTGCACCGGGCCATCGGTAGCGCCACGTCAATGCCGTCCACAGTGGACAGTTCGACTGTGGCATCTCGTGGTACGTAGGCGAAATCGGTCACCCGCGAGAACACGGAGTCGCGGCCGGTCAGGGTGAATAGCTGATCGTCTGCGGCCACTTCGCAGGCGCCGGACAGTGGCAGAACGAATGCCTCGAACTCGCCGGTGTCGATCACGCGACGCTCGCCGGGGGCAAGGCGCAGCACGCGCAGGCCGGTGTAGGTCCAGCCGGCGTTCTGCGGGGTCAGCAGTACTGGATCCACTCCGTCGATGAGTGTCCCAAGTGGACGGTGCAAGTTCACAATGCGTCCTCCAACACCTTCGCGGCGGCTGAGACGGCGGCGCCGACGTCTCCGTCCGGCGGGTACAGCAGCGTGCGGCCGACGACCAGGCCGCGCACGGTGGGGTGGGTCAGCGCCCGGCTCCATGAGGCGAGATCGGCCGCCGGGGCGGCACCTCCCAGCACGACTACCGGCAGCGTGGTCGCGGCCAGTACCTCGGGCGCGGCGGCGGGCAGCTTCAGCCAGGTGTGCGCCGAGGTCGCGCCGAGCCCGGAGGCGACGGTCACCGCACGGGCCAGTGACGCCGAATCCTCTTGCAACACAAGGGAATCGCCGTCCCGGTGATAGGGGAGCGGTTCGACCATGGCCATCAGTCCGGCGTCGGCGAGTGCGGTCACGGCGTGTGCACAGGACTCCAGCGTGGGCGCGGTGCCGGCGTCGGTGTCCACCAGCCGCAGCAGCATCTTGCCGCCGTCCAGGCCGAAGCGGCTGATCGAATCGGCGGCGTATCCGGTGAATCGGTCGTCGATCTCCCAGTCGGCGCCGGCCAGCCCGCCGCGGTTCATCGATCCGATGACCACCTTGTCGTGCAGCGCGCCGAGCAGCAGCAGCTCCTCCACCACGTCCGGCGTGCCGAGCAGCCCGTCCACCGCCGGGTTCTCCAGCGCCACCAGCAGCCGCTCCAGCAGCGACCGCCGGTCGGCCATGGCCAATGGGTCGCCACCCACCGCGAGTGCTCCCCGTGCTGGGTGGTCGGCGGCGATCAGGAACAGGGTTCCCTTGCCGGACAACAGGTTCGCGCGCCGTTGCCGTCCCGCGTACGCGCGTGCGACCGCGTGCGGATCGGTCGCGCGGGTGGCCAGCAGCTCGGTCCACTGTGTGTCGGTGATCAACCCAGCAACTCCTCGATCTCGTCGACGGTCGGCATCGCGTCCGCGCAGGCCAGGCGGGCGGCGACCAGCGCTCCGGCGGCGTTGGCGTGCTCGGCGATGCGCACCGGGTCCCAGCCGGCCAGCAGCCCGTGCGCCAGTGCCCCGCCGAACGCGTCGCCGGCGCCCAGCCCGCACACCACCTCGACCGGGCGAGGCGGCACGGTCCAGGAACTCTCTGGTGTGGCAACGAGAACGCCGTCCGCGCCCTGCTTGATCACTGCCAGCGAGATACCTCGGTCCAGCATTCGGCGCGCGGCTTCGGCCGGATCGGCGGTACCGACTGCTACCTCCGCCTCGGCCCGGTTGCCCACGGCGACCGTGACGTGGTCGAGCATCCAGCCGATCTCGGCGCGCGCGGTGTCCACGTCCGGCCAGAACATCGGGCGGTAGTCCAGGTCGAGCACGGTGTGCGCCCGCCGCCCCCGAGTCTCGAGCATCTTCCGCTGAGTGGAGCGGGCCGGCTCGGTGCACACGCCCGTGCCGGTCACCCAGAGCAGCGGCACGCTCTCCACGGTCGACCAGGGAACATCGGATTCGGCCAGTGTCAGGTCCGGCGCGATCGGCAGCCGGTAGAACAGCAGCGGCGGATCGGCCGGCGGGTCGAGCGCGCAGAACACCACCGGGGTGAGCAGGTCATTCGCGGTACCAACGAATTTGGGTGACACCCCGAACTCGGCGAGGGCCTGGCGCACGTACGGGCCGAATCCGTCCGGACCGACCTTGGTGAGCACGGCGGATCGCCGGCCGAGCCGGGCGGCGGCCACCGCGACGTTGGTCGCGGTGCCGCCGAGCGACTTGGCGAACGTGCGCACCTCGGCCAGTGGCACGCCGCTCTGCTCCGGGTACAGATCCACCCCGACCCGGCCGACGGTCAGTACCTCCAGTGTCACGTCTCGCGTCATGTTTGGGCTGCCCGCAGCTCGTGCTCCAACGCCTCCAGCTCCGCGCCGCCGGCCATCTGCTGGGTCAGCTCGGCCAGCGTGATCTTCGACTTCTCGTAGCTGCCCAGGCTGCGCCCGCGCTTGAGCAACAGGAACCGGTTGCCCACCGGGTAGGCGTGGTGCGGGTTGTGGGTGATCAGCACGACGCCGAGGCCGCGGTCGCGCGCCTGCGCCACGTAGCGCAGCACCACCCCGGCCTGCTTCACGCCGAGCGCGGCGGTCGGCTCGTCCAGAATGAGCACCTTCGCACCGAAGTGCACCGCCCGCGCGATCGCCACGCACTGCCGCTCGCCGCCGGACAGCGTGCCGACCGGCTGCTCCACGTCACGCAGGTCGATACCCATCTCGGCGAGCGCCTCGCGCGCGACGGTTCGGCCGCGCCGGCGGTCCAACATCGCGAACGGGCCCCAGGTGATCCGCGGCTCCGAACCCAGGAAGAAGTTGCGCCACACCGACATCAGCGGCACGACGGCCAGATCCTGGTACACCGTGGCGATCCCGGCGTCCAGTGCCTCGCGCGGGGACGCGAACCGCGCCGGCCGTCCCTCGAAGGAGAAGGTGCCCGAGTCGTGCTGGTGCACCCCGGCCAAAATCTTGATCAGCGTGGACTTGCCCGCGCCGTTGTCGCCCAGCACGCAGGTGACCTCGCCGGGATTGACCACGGTGGACACGTCGCGCAGCGCGATCACGCTGCCATAGGTCTTGCCGACGTCCTCGACCTCGATCAGCGGTTCAGTGGTGGTCATCGCCGTACCCTTTCCGCGCGCCGCCGGAACGTGTTGTTGACGAGCACGGCGCCGAGCAGCATCGCGCCGAGGAACAACATGAACCAGTCGCTGTCCCAGTTCGCGAACACGATTCCCTGCCGTGCCATGCCGAAGATCAGCGCGCCGATCGCCGCGCCGATCGCCGAACCGAAGCCGCCGGTGAGCAGGCACCCGCCCACCACCGCGGCGATGATGAAGTGCAGTTCGAGCCCGACGCCCTGGTTGGCCTGCGCGCTGGCGAACCGCAAAATGTTGATCGACCCGACCAGCCAGCCGGCCGCCGCGGTCGTCATGAACAGCAGGATCTTCGTGCGGTTGACCGGCACACCGACCGCACGGGCGCTGGCCGCCGAGCCGCCCACCGCGAAGATCCAGTTACCCAGTCGGGTGCGCACCAGCAGCCACCCGGCCAATGCGGCGAACCCGATCCACCACACCACGGAGATCTGGAACGGCGTGCCGCCGATGTCCATTGTGGACGCGAACACGAAGCCGGCCGACTCGTAGCCGTCCGTCGCGCGCATCCCGGACACCTGCACCGAGCCGGTGATCAACCGCGTCACACCGAGGTTCAACCCTTGCAGCGCAAGGAAAGTACCGAGTGTGACGATGAAGCTGGGCAACCCGGTGCGGGTCACCAGCCACCCGTTGAACGCGCCCACCGCGAGCGCGAACACCAGTGACACCAGCAATGCCAGCCACACGTTCCAGCCGAGCTGGGTGGCGAAGATCGCGGTCACCAGCGCGGTGGACGCGGTCATCACGCCGGCGGACAGGTCGAACTCGCCACCGATCATCAGCAGCGCGACGGCGACCGCCATGATCCCGAGCGTGGACGCGTCGTCCAGCCAGGTCGCCACTCCGCTCGCGGTCAGGAACTGATCGCTGACCACCGAGAAGAACACGAACACCACGATCGCGCCGAGCAGCGCGCCGATCTCCGGCCGGACGATGAGCCGGTTCGCCAGGCTCGGTCGACTGATCCGCTCGTCGACGAGCGTTTCCTTGGTAGCGACACTCATCCCGATCACCTGGTCCCGCGCTGTGCGTAGCCGCCGACGGTGTCCACAGTGGACTTGTCGACGAACCCCGGTCCGGTGAACACCGGCCGCCCGCCGCCGACCGTGTTCGCGTTGTCCCGGTACAGCTTCAGGAACACGACCGGCAGGTAGCCCTGCTCGTACTGCTGCTGGTCGACCGCGAACTGGATCTCGCCGGCCTTGATCGCGGCCACCACGTCGGCGTTGAGGTCGAACGTGGAGACCTGCGCCCGCGAGCCGGCGCCCTTGCTCGCGGTCACCGCGAGTGCCGCCGCCTGCGGGTTGAGGGTGAGCACCGCGTCGATCGAGCTATCGGTCTGCAGCGCGCCGCGCAGCCGGGACTGCACGTCGGTCGGGTTGTTGATGTCCACCTGCAGGTTGCGCACGTCGCCGAACATGCGCTTGGCGCCGTCGCAGCGCTGACTCAGCCCGATGTTGCCGGCCTCGTGGATCACGCACAGCAGCCTGGTGCGGCCGGCCTGCTTGAGCCGCGCGCCGGCGGCCTCGCCGGCCACTTCCTCGCTCTGCCCGACGTGGGTCATCGCGCCGAACTCCGCGCTGCGCTTCTCACCGGAGTTGATCGTGATCACCGGGATGCCCGCGCGGACGGCGCCGGTGACGGCGGTGCGCAGCGCGTCCGGGTTGGACATCGACACCACGAGCCCGTCCACCTGCTGCGCGACCGCGTTGTCGATCAGCTTGGCCTGGTTGCCGGCGTCCCCGTCGGAGTTGTACTCGACGCGCACGTCGAGATCCTTGCCCGCCGCCTCGGCGCCGTTCTTCACCACGTTCCAGAACGCGTCGCCGGGCGTGCCGTGCGCCACCACGGCGATCCGCATCGGGCCATCGGTCTTCTTGGTGGCGATCGGACCCGTGTCGCCGGGCTGCTGCGCGCTCGGGCCGGTGCACGCGGCGAGTGCCAGCGGCGCGGCGATCGCTAACGCGGCGAGTCGGCGTTTGCGTCGTCGGGGTTCGCAGGGATCGGACATCGTTGTCTCTCCTCGCTTCTAGAGGCGACCGGTGATCTTCCTGAGGTACTCCAGGCTGCGCGCGGTGTCCAGCTTCGGGGTGTCCGGCGGGCTGTTCTCGTCGAGCGCGGTGTCCTGTTCGAGGACATACCAGCCGTCGTAGCCGGCGTCGTGCACGAACCGCACCATCGCTTCGACGTCCACGTCGCCGTCGCCCAGGGGTGGATACAGTCCACTGTGGACGGCCTCGGTGTAGCCGAGTTCGCCGGCCCGCACCCGATCGGCGAGATCGGTGCGCACGTCCTTGAGGTGCACATGGCCGATACGTTCGGGATACCGCTTGGCGAGTGTCACCGGATCGGTGCCGCCGATCAGCAGGTGTCCGGTGTCCAGACACAGCGGCAGGTCCGAGTCGTGCACGAACCGCTCCACCTCGGGTTCGCGTTCCACGTGCGTACCGACGTGCGGATGCAGCACGGCGCGTAGACCGTGTTCTCGGGCGATGTCACGCACCTGGACAGCGGTGCGCACCAATGTCTGCCACTCGTCGTCGGTGAGCGCCGGCCGTTCGTCGTATCCACCGAGCCCGGTGGCGGCGGCCAGCACCAGCACTTCGGCGCCGGCGGCCGTGAGCAGGGCTGCCTGGGTACGTGCCTGCTCGACGGCAGCGGCCGGATTCTGGTGCAGCACAAGGGGAAGGAAGCCGCCGACAAGACCGAGACCATGCCGCTCAAGCAGGACGCGCAGGTGCGCCGGCTCAGTCGGCAGGTATCCGGGTGGGCCGAGCTCGGTGGCGGTCAGACCGAGTTCGGCCATCTCGCCGAGCACCCGCTCCGGCTCCAGCATGATGCCCCAGCCGGGCACCTCGCACACACCCCAGGAGATCGGCGCGCCGGCCACGCGGAACGTGCTCACGCCGGCACCTCCTCGAACGCCGTACGGACCGGCGCGCCGGTTCTGCGCGACTGTTCACATGCCTCGGCGAGCCGCAGGCTGATCAGGCTTTCCCTTGCGGGAGAAGGGTTCTCCACCCGGCCCGCGATCACGTCGAGGAACGTGACCAGCTCGTTGACGTACGCGCGGTGGAAGCGTTCGGGGAAGCCGGGGTACGGGTCCGGGCCGACGCGCGGGCCGTCGGGTTCCAATGAGGTGAGCGGGGTGCGCGGGTCCAGCCCGACGGTCAGGGTGTCGCCGCTGCCGAACACCTCGATGCGGCAGTCGTAGCCGACCGGGTCGTGCCGGGCGGCGGACAGCATCGCGTGCGCGCCGCCGGCGAAGCGCAGTACGGCGATCGCGTTGTCCACGTCGCCGACCTCGGCGAACACGTCGTCCACGAGCACCGATCCGGACGCGAACACCTCCACGACGGGCTGGCCGACCAGCCACGGCACCGCGTCCAGGTCGTGGATGAGGCAGTCGCGGAACAGGCCTCCGGAGGAGGCGATGAACTCCTTCGGCGGCGGCTGGTGGTCGTTGCACACCGACCGGACCTGGTACACCCTGCCCACTTCACCGGCGCGCAGGCGGCGGTGCAGCTCGACGATGGCCGGGTCGAACCGTCGCTGGAAGCCGACCACGACGTCCACCCCGGACGCCTCGATCTCCTCCACGATCGTGCCGACGGCGGCGATGTCCTCGGCGAGCGGTTTCTCGCACAGCGCAGGCGTTCGCGCGGCGACACAGCGGCGCAGCATCTCCGGGTGGGTGTCGGTGGGCGTCGCGATCACCACGCCGTCGCTGTTCGCGAGTAGTGCGTCGAGGTCGTCGACGGCGGAGGTTCGCGGGCCGAGCCCGCCGGCGGCCTGACCGGCACGTCCGGCGACCGGGTCGAACAGCAGCACCTCGTCGACGGCGTCCAGTGAGGCGAGATTGCCGGCGTGCATCGTGCCGATGCGCCCGACCCCAGCAACTCCGATGCGCATGGGGAGGGTCTCCAAGTCCTGGTGGGGAGTGGTTTATCGTTAGAGCGCTCTATTGGTTGGAGCGCTCTAATGCTGTAGCTTGCGTCACAGTGATGTCAAGGGCGGGTTTCGAGGAGGTCCGGTGGCACGGCCGACGATGGAGGACGTGGCGCGGCGCGCCGGTGTCTCCCGTGCGCTGGTCTCGCTGGTGATGCGCGGCTCGCCGAAGGTGAGCGCACAGCGCCGCGATGCCGTGCTCGCCGCGGCCGAGGAGTTGGGCTACTCGCCGCACGCGATGGCCCGATCATTGGCGAGCCGCACGTCCACGGTGCTCGGCGTGATGGTGTCGGACCTGCACAACGCGTTCTTCGCCGAGGTCGTGGACGGCCTGGAGGCGGTGGCCGCGGCCGAGGGGTTCGATCTGATCATCAACACCGGCGGGCGCAGCGCCGCGCGGGAACGGCGCGCGGTGACCAGTCTGTTGTCCTTCCGGCCGGCCGGCCTTGCGTTGCTCGGGCCGGTGGTGCCGACCTCCACGATCGCGTCGGCGGCCGGCCAGGTGCCCGTCGTGCTGGTCGCCCGATCCTGCCGGCTGGCAGAGGTGGACATGGTCAACGACGACGGCGAGGCGGGTTCCCGGATCGCGGTCGATCACCTGGTTTCGTTGGGGCACAACAGGATCACGCACCTGGACGGTGGTGCTGGCTCGCAGTCGGCACTGCGCCGGCGCGGGTACGTCGACGGCATGCGCGCGCACGGCCTGAACCCGGACGTGGTCGCCAGTGAGTACACCGATGTGGCCGGTGCGAAGGTGGTCAGCCAGTTGCTCGAACGCGGGCTGGACGAGTTGCCGACCGCGCTGGTCGCGG
Source organism: Herbihabitans rhizosphaerae (assembly GCF_004216555.1). GTDB lineage: Bacteria > Actinomycetota > Actinomycetes > Mycobacteriales > Pseudonocardiaceae > Herbihabitans > Herbihabitans rhizosphaerae. Next base: position 136,467 of record NZ_SGWQ01000007.1, read on the forward strand.
CGAACGACTTCAACGCGGTCGGCGCGATCTCCGCGTTGGAGGAGGCCGGGCTGCGCGTGCCGGACGACATCTCGGTGATCGGCTACGACAACACCTCGCTGGCCGGCCTGCGGCACGTCTCCCTCACCACGGTGGATCAGCCGAGGCACGAGATGGGCCGGCTGGCAGGCGAGGCGCTGCTCCAGCGGGTGCGCGGCGAGCGCACCGACGCGGCCCGGCACCTACTGCATCCCTCGCTCGTGGTTCGCACGACCACGGCGGGTCCGAGAACGAGGAGGAAGCTCACGTGACAGTTCCGCACTGGATCGACGGCGCGCGCACGACCGGGGCGTCGGTGCGTACCGGCGAGGTGTTCCAGCCGGCGACCGGCGAGGTGGCCAGGCAGGTGGTGTTGGCCGAACAGTCCGATGTGGACCTCGCGGTGGCAAGTGCGACGAAGGCGGCCCGCGAATGGGGTGACTCGTCGCTGTCGGCGCGCGCGAAGGTGCTGTTCGCGTTCCGCCAGTTGGTGCACGACCATCGCGACGAGCTGGCGGCGATCATCACGGATGAGCACGGCAAGGTGCTGTCCGACGCGGCCGGTGAGGTCCAGCGTGGGCTCGAGGTGGTCGAGTTCGCGTGTGGGATCCCGCATCTGTTGAAGGGCGAGCACTCCGAGCAGGTGTCACGCGGGGTGGACGCGTACTCGACACGCGAGCCGGTCGGTGTCGTCGCGGGGATCACGCCGTTCAACTTTCCCGTGATGGTGCCGATGTGGATGTTCCCGATCGCCGTCGCCTGCGGGAACGCGTTCGTGCTCAAGCCATCCGAGCGTGATCCGTCGGCAGCGGTGCGGCTCGCGGAGTTGTTCTCCGAGGCGGGCTTGCCCGACGGCGTGCTCAACGTCCTGCAGGGTGACGCCGTCGCCGTGAACGCGCTCCTCGATCACCCTGACGTCGCGGGAATCTCGTTCGTGGGATCCACTCCCATCGCGCGTCACGTGTACTCCCGTGGGACCGCGAACGGCAAACGAGTGCAGGCGCTCGGCGGGGCGAAGAACCACATGGTCGTCCTCCCCGACGCGGATGTGGACACAGCGGCCGACGCAGCCGTATCCGCCGGCTACGGCAGTGCCGGCGAGCGATGCATGGCCGTGTCGGTTGTGGTGGCCGTCGGTGACATGGCTGACCAGTTGGTGCCCGCGATCGCGGCGCGTACCCGTGAACTCGTGGTCGGCCCCGGCACCGATCCCACGTCGCAGATGGGCCCACTCGTCACCGGCACCCACCGGGACCGCGTCGCGTCCTTTGTGGACAGTGGCATCACCGAAGGCGCCGACCTCGTCGTGGACGGCCGCGCCCACAGTGTCGAGGGCCAGGGATTCTGGCTAGCCCCAACACTTTTCGACAATGTGACCCCCGAGATGGCGGTGTACAAGGAGGAGATCTTCGGCCCGGTGCTGTGCGTGGTCCGAGTGCCCACCTTCGACGCCGCCGTGGAACTGGTGAACGCGAATCCCTACGGCAACGGGACCGCCGTCTACACCGGCGATGGCCTCGCCGCCCGTGAGTACCAGCGTCGTGTGCGCGTCGGCATGATCGGTATCAATGTGCCGATCCCGGTGCCGATGGCCTACTACTCCTTCGGCGGTTGGAAGGACTCGCTGTTCGGTGACACGCACGTGCACGGCGCGGAGGGCGTGCGGTTCTACACCCGCGCGAAGGCCGTGACGGCGCGCTGGCCGAGGCAGAGCGGCATCGACCTCGGCTTTCCCGTGCACGCCTGAGGTACACGGTTCAGAAGGGCGCCGGTTCGGGTTCGGCGATCGGTTCGGCCCGGACGGTGACGGTGTCGCCGAGTGGGCTGGTGGTGATCACCAGGTCCGGCTCGGGCTGCTCGACAACCCAGCCGGGCTTCTCCTTGCACAGGTTGTGCCGCTCGCAGCGCGGGTTCAGATTGCACACACACGTACGCCCGAAGTCGGCGTGCCGAGCGGTGTGATCGAGGTGGCAGCGTGTCGACGGGCGGTTGCACCCAGGATGGGTACATCGCGGATGTCGCATCCGCACGTTCTCCGCCATCGCAGCCGGCGGATATCGTTTCCTGCCCACATCGGTCACCATTCCCGACACCGGATCAGTGAGTAGCCGCCGCCAGGTGGATTTCGGATCAGCCGCCAACTCGCGGCACACCTGCGCGGGTAGCGAATCGACGCCGAACAGTTGACCCGGCTTGTCATCCACACCCAACAACGTCGTGTGCGGCACGGTCACCCACACAATCGTCTTGATGTGCCACTGATCCTCCCCACACAAGTCGTCCATGGCGATGTCGAACCGCAACTGATCCAACGCCCGGGCATCACCCTGCTGCTTGGCGCGGCGGGCTTGCTGATCGATCCGGACGTAGGCCGGGTAGAGCTGCTCGACCGGTCCTTGGAGGCAGAGAAACGCCTCCCCGTCGTCCCCCAGGGTGAACCGAACATGCCGATCCTTACGCCGCTCCTGACGGCGACGCTCCGCACCCTCGGGGTCGACCAGCTTCACCACATCCCTGACCCTGCGCCGAAAAGGCTCGTAGTAGTCCGGTGGATTGGCCAGCACTCGTTGCTCGACCTGCCCCGGCGTGCTCGGCGCTCAGAGGTTTGGTGACCTCGTACATCGCCCGCGCCTTGGACCAATCCAGCTCACCGCGCTCCAACGCCGCCAGAGTCCTCGGCACCCGCGCCGCCATCCCTTGAGCAATCGCAAGCTGGTTCCCCGCGTGCCGCCGCTTCGCGAACATATCCAGCATTCGCACCCGCTGCACTTGAAGCCCCGCAATCTTCCGCTCCACAAAACCCAACATTTCAAGGAGCATGATTTCTTCCATACCCAATATTTACCGGCACCTTCACGCGAAAACGTCACCCATTAAGGTGACCCACAAAGCAAAAGGCGTACCCTCTTCTCGTTGGCAAGGCGGTCGCCGGAAAACCCGGGCAATGTGCCACCCACAGCCGGCGACCGTCGCGGCAGCCAAACGACAGAAAGTGCACAATCAAACCCGTGCACCACCCAGAGATCGCCACCTACCTGGACAACGCGCGCCGACCACGTCCGGCTGTCCCCGCACACCACCACGGGCGAGCAGGCGCTGAACGCGGTCCGCGCCGCGCTGAAATTCGTGAACCAAGACCGATCGGCCTGATCAACGATCCTTCTTCTTCACCGCGTCGGATACCGACTGAGCCGCGCCCTTAACGGCGTCCTTCACTTTCGCGATGCCGTGCTGCGCCTTGCCCTCTCGCTCGAGATCCTCGTCATCCGTCGCTTTTCCGGCGAACTCCTTCGCCTTTCCGGTGATCTTGTCCTTCTGTTCCTCGGACATGTGCACTTCCCTTCTCTTCCACTGGCGGGTCGGCCAGCAGGCCGTTGAGACCGGACACGGTCAGCGCGCGCAGTACGGTGGGATCCCGCGCCAGCAGCCGAAGCGGTATGCCGCGGCTGATCAGCAGGTCACGGGTGTTGCGCAAGGTCATGAGCACGCCGCAGGACACGAAGTCGACGTCGGTCAGGTCGCACACCAGCATCGTGGTCGCGGGGTGGTGCGCCGCGCGCACGACGGCCGCGCGCCATTCCGCGTCGTTCGACCTGTCGATATACCCGTGTGTGGTGACCAACACCGTTCCGGCGGGTATGCGAACGGAACGGACGGCGAACCGGGGAGAAATGATGTCGCACATCTCAGTCAATTGGCCTCCGCGCAATACGATCCGCCCAGGGGCGGGACTACGGGGGCACAGCTGACTGCATAACCGTGCTGACGCCAAGATACCCCATCGCGGCCGCTGCGAAACCCTCGATTCGTGAGAGGGTGCGCACCATGCTGACCGTCGCGCACGAACTCGCCGAGATCACCAGGCTGGTCGAGGACGACGACTTCGGAACCACACTGGACCGGTTCGTCAGCCGCATCGCGGACACCGTTCCGGGGTGCGACCACGCGATCCTCACCGTGCGGTCGGACGGCGCGGTCGAGACCGTCGCCGGCGCCGCGGGTCTGGACTTCGACCCGATCGCGCCCGGGCCGGTCGTGGAGGCGGTCACGTTCGGTGAGCCGCGCCGGCTCGACGACGTCGCGACCGATCAGCGCTGGCCCGCGTTCGCCGCCCAGGTCGGCAATGCCGGATTCCGGACCTGTGTCGCGCTTCCGCTGTCCATCAAGGGCGAGGACAGCGCGGTGCTCACCCTGTTCTCACACAAGCCCGACCAGTTCGCCGACACCGCCTACGACGTGGTGCTGCTGCTGACCCTGCACGCCGGGGTGGTGTTCGACAACGCGACGCTGTACCACGACAGCAGCCAGATGGTGGTGCAACTGCGGACAGCGCTGCGCACGAGGTCGCTGGTCGGCCGCGCGCAGGGCATGCTGATGCGCCATTTCGAGTACAGCACCGACGACGCGTTCGCGACGCTGAAACGTGCCTCGCAGAACAGCAACACGAAGCTGCGCGATCTGGCCGCCGCGCTGGTCAGCGCACATGAGAAGGGCGAGTTCGACACCGCGTTGCAGAAACTGGCGCTCACCGCGGCCGGCGAGAAGGCACCGGACTGATCGCGCTGGTCCGAACGCTCACAACGCCGTTTCTTGTCGACCTCTGAGTCCGGCTGAGGCGGTAGTTGTCAGTATTCGCACACAAGTCGTCAAGCTTCTCCCGCGCTCGTCGGCCCGCTTGTACGGTGGCGACGATTTTCCTTGTGCGCCAAGCCTTCCTGTAGTCCCGGCGGGGTGGGACGGAGACGACTGGAGAGACGTCATGAGCTCCGATCTCGGTGAGACCGTTGTTGACATTGAGAGCCTTATGTGGAGTATCTACCACCATGTTCGGGACAACGGAGGCCAGGTCTTCGAAGGTGGCAGCAGTGTCGAGCAGGCGACCTACCTCCGGGAGTTCGCTCGAAGATCCGGTGCGAAGGTCATCGCGGAAATCGGTTTCAATGTGGGTTTCTCCAGCCTGGCTTTTCTGGAAGGCTCTCCAGACACGCGAGTCGTCTCGTTCGAGCTGGACGCTCGCCGGTCTGTCCAACTCGCGAAAGAGTTCATCGACACGCGCTACCCGGGCCGACACGAGCTGGTGGTCGGCGACTCCACGGAAACCGTAGCCGGCTACGCCGGAGCACCTTGCGACCTCGTCTTCGTGGACGGCGGGCACACCTATGAGATCGCCGCGGCGGACATCCGCAACGCGCGCCGCATCGCGCGGCACGGTGGGCTCGTCGTCGTGGACGACCTCATTCCGTGGTACCCGTGGGGAATCGGCCCGCACCGCGCCTGGCAGGAGGCGATCGAGCTCGGGTTGATCGAGCCGACCGAGTATCTGGTCGACGGGCGCGTGGTCGACGAGATCGCGGCACCGGGCGGCCGCGCCTGGGGTGCCGGCCGGTTCCTCGGCCACCCCGCCTCCGATCCACCCGGCATCACCGCCGGCGAAAGGGCGACTGGCTCGGCGAGTTGAGCGGCGGACACGTCGCCCTCGTCGGCTATCCCGGTTTCGGACACCTCAAGCCGACCTTCGGCCTGGTGTCCGAGCTGTTGCGGCGCGGGCACCGGATCACCTACGTCGTCACCGATCACTACGCGGATGTGATCGCCGATCTCGGCGCGCGGGTCGTGCGCTACCACTCGGCGATTCCCGATGTGACGCTCACCCAGCGCGAGATCGACAACCATGCGATCGCGCTGAGCATGATGCGGGAGACCTGGGCACCGGCGCCGGCCGCCGTGCGGTACTTCGACACCGACCCGCCCGATCTGGTGATGCACGACTCGCTCTCGATCGGCACCGCCCGGCTGCTGCGCACCAGGTACGGCGTCCCGCTCGGGTGCAACCACACCGTGTTCGCCAATCCTGGCTTGCCTGAGCCGGCCGACGTCGCCGGGATCGACGCTATCGCGCCCGAGTTCAGCTTGCTGTACAAGGAGATCTGGGACGAGCTGCGCCCGCTCGGGGTGGGCAACCTGTTCGAGGTGTACCTCAGCGGGAGCGGGCCGGAACTGAACCTGGCCTACCTGCCGGCGGCGTTCCAACTCGATTTGCAGGTCTTCGACGACACGTTCCGGTTCGTCGGGCCGTGCCTGCCGCCGTCGCCCCCGCGAGTCGTGCGCGGCGGCGTGCCCGAGGTGCTCGTGTCGCTGGGCACCACGCCGAGTGATCACGCCGAGGAGTTCCTCCGCACGTGTGTCCGCGCGGCGACGGGCATGCCGTGGCGGATGACCGTGACCCTGGCCGGGCGGCTCGATACCGCCGCGCTGGGTGATCTTCCGGCCAACGTGCGCGCGCACCGGTGGCTCGACCAGGCCGACGCGCTGCGCGGCGCGTCGGCGTTCGTCACGCACGCCGGCATGGGCGGCTTGATGGAGGCTTTCGCGAACGGGGTGCCGGTGCTGGCCGCGCCGGACACCGTCGAGCAGCGGGTGAACGCCATGCGGGCGGAGCAACTGGGCCTCGGTCGGGTGCTGTCCGGCACCCGCGCCGAGGTGACTCCGGAGCGGATGCGCGAGGACATCTCTGTACTGATCGCCGACACCGAGGTGCGTGAGCGTCTCGAGTGGATACGGCGGGAGATCGACGCGTGCGGCGGCGCGACGGAGGCGGCGGACGCGGTCGAGGCGCTGCTCAGCGGGGGTGATCAGCGCAAGGATCGCGCGTAGGTGCCGGCGCTGATGCCCCACACCCGGCGGAAGTGCCGGTTGAGCTGGCTCTGGTCGTAGAACCCGACCTCGGCCGCGGCATCGGCGGCGGTGCGCCCGCCGGCCAGCATCCGTTTGGCCGCGGCCAGCCGCACCATGTTGCGGTACGCGTGCGGCGGCGCGCCGTAGGTGTCGGTGAACGCGCGCAGCAGATGCCGCTTGCCGCATCCGGCCGCGTCGGACAGCTCGTCCAGGGTCAGGTTCGCGTCCAGCCGGTCGTGCAGCAGGTCCCGTGCGGCGCGCAGCCCAGGCGGTGGCGGCTCCTGCCCGGTGGCGGGCCCGGTGGCGTGCCGGTGCACCATGTCGGCCAGGATCCCGGTGAGCGAGCACTGCGCGGTGAGCGCGTCCTCGCCCGCCGCCAGGCCACCGTGGAAGGTACGCAGGCGCTGCCACAGCGCACGATCGTCCCTGTGCGCCAAGGGAAAGCGCGGCCGACTGCCGTTCTCGGTGGACATCGTGTCGGCGTCCACGAACAGCACCTGGTAGCTCGCCGTGGTCTGCGTTCCCCAGGACTGGAGCAGTTCGTCCGGCTCGATCACGGTCACCGTGCCGACCGCGGCCGGCTCCACGACCTGGCCGCGGTAGCGCATCGCGGCCGGCGCACCGGCGACCGCGATCTTGACCACGTAGCCCCGGTACACGACTTGATCGTCGCGTGAGTACCGCACATTGGCCGCGTGCAGGACCTCGATGCCGGAGAGCTCATGCGGGCGCCAGAGGCGCTTGACGGGTTGAGATCGCGATTCGTCCATGTCGTTTTCGCCCTAGTTCGCCGCGTCGTCGTGCTGCCAACCTCCTCCCATGGTGAGGGACGTGGTGTATGACTCCGGTCAGGAACCGGTGCGGGACAACGAAAACCGGCTGAGCCGCAGGCGGGTGCTCGGCTCGGGCGCGCTGCTCGGCGCGGCCACCGCCGTCGGCACGACCGTGGGGGTCGGTAGCGGACACGGCGATCCGGCCGGGCCGGAGGTGCTGGGCGCCGGGGGAGTGGACATCACGCTCCGGGTCAACGGCCGCGACCGGGCGTTGCGCGTCGAGCCGAGGGTGACGCTGCTGGACGCGCTGCGCGAGCGGCTCGATCTGACCGGCACGAAGAAGGGCTGTGACCAGGGTGCGTGCGGCGCGTGCACGGTGCTGGTGGACGGCGAACGGGTGAACGCCTGTCTGACGCTCGCGATCATGGTGCGGGACAAGGAGATCACCACGATCGAGGGGCTGGCCCGCGGTGACCGGCTGAGCCCGGTGCAGGAGGCCTTCCTCGACCGTGACGCGTTCCAGTGCGGCTACTGCACGCCCGGCCAGATCGTGAGCGCCACCGCGCTGATCGCCGAGGGGCACACCCGCTCGGCCGAGGAGATCCGCGAGTGGATGAGCGGCAACATCTGCCGGTGCGCGGCGTATCCGAACATCGTCGCGGCGATCGAGGACGTGGCCCGGTGAAGCCGTTCGCGTACACCAGGGCGCACACCGTGTGGGATGCCGTCGCGGCGGTGTCGGCCGAACCGGGAGCGCGGTACCTGGCCGGCGGCACCGAGATGGTGAACCTGGTCCGCGAGGGTCAGGAATCGCCGGACCGTCTCGTGGACATCGGCGACCTGCCGCTGACCGAGGTGCGGGTGCACGGCCGTGGCGTGCGGATCGGCGCGCTCGCCAAGCGGGTGCACGAGCATCCCGAGGTGCGCCGGCGGCTTCCGGTGCTCGCCGAAGCCGGCCTGTCCGCCGCGTCGCCCCAGGTTCGCAACGTTGCGACGCCGGGTGGGAACCTGTTGCAGCGCACCAGGTGCCACTACTTCCGGGACGTGCGCTTTCCGTGCAACAGGCGCGAGCCGGGCACCGGATGCGCGGCGTTGCGCGGCGTGAATCGCAACAATGCGATCTTCGGCGGCAGCGAGCACTGCGTTGCCGTGCACCCGTCGGACATCGCGGTCGCGCTCACCGCACTGGACGCCGTGGTGCACACGCACGGGCCGGCGGGCGAGCGAGTGATCCCGGTCGAGGAGCTGTACCGGTTGCCCGGCGACGAGCCGAACCGGGAGACCGTGCTCGACCACGGCGAGCTGATCGTCGCGATCGACGTGCCGCCAACGCCGTTCGCGGCGCGGTCGCACTACCTGAAGCTGCGCGACCGGGCGTCGTTCGCGTTCGCGCTGGTGTCGGTCGCGGTGGCGCTGGACGTGCGTGCGGGGGTGACGCACGACGTGCGGATCGCGCTCGGCGGGGTGGCTCCGCGGCCCTGGCGTGCGAGGGCCGCCGAGGACGCGCTGCGCGGCCGCCGGTTCGACGACGACGCGCGCGCCGCCGCCGGTGAAGCCGCTACTACCGGTGCGAAGCCGTTGCCGCACAACGAGTTCAAGGTGGAACTGGTGCGCAGGGCCGTCGTGCGTGCACTGTCCGAAGTGGAGGGTCGATGAGCGTCGGGCAGCCGGTCGTACGGGTGGAGGGGCGGCGGAAGGTGACCGGACAGGCGCGCTACACCGCCGACATCGCCGAGGACGGCCTGGTGCACGCGGTGTCCGTCGGCGCGAGTGTCGCCAGTGGGCGGATCACGGCGATGGACACGTCGGCGGCGCACGACGCCGGCGGGGTACTGGCGATCGTCACGCACCACAACGCGCCACGCACGCACCCGGTGCCGGGCCGGGAGGTGTCCGGACCGGCTGGTGACACGATCCCGATCCTGCAGGACGACCGGGTGTACTACGCCGAGCAGCCGGTCGCCGTGGTCGTGGCGCACACGCTCGAGCAGGCCAGGTACGCGGCGTCGCTGGTGCGGGTGTCTTACGCGCTGGAGCCGGCTGTCGCCACGATGTACCAGCGGCTGGGCGAGGCGTTCGAGTCGCGGTACGCGCGGCCGGTGGTTGTCGGCGACGTGGACAGCGGGTTCGCGCAGGCCGACGTGGTCGTGGAGACCACGTGTCACCTGCAGATGCAGCACCAGCATCCGATGGAGCTGATCGCCATGACCGCGCACTGGTCGGGCGACGAGCTGACCGTGCGCGCGTCCACCCAGTCGGTCGGGGTGCTGCGCGCCGGCATCGCGATCGCGTTCGGGCTGCGCCCCGAGCAGGTGCGCGTGACCTCGGAGTTCCTCGGCGGCGGATTCGGCGGCAAGGCGAGCCTGTGGTGGCCGACGATCACCGCGACGATGGCGGCCAGGGTGACCGGGCGGCCGGTGCGGCTGGTGGTGAGCCGCGCGCAGATGGTCGCCGCGAGTGGGCACCGGGCGCGCAGCCAGCAGCGGGTGCGGCTGGGTGCGCGCCGCGACGGCCGGCTCACCGCGATCGACTACGACACGATCACCGAGACCTCGGCGTGGTACGACACCCCGCCGCCGTCGATCACCTCGATCACGCCGATCCCGTACCGAAGTCCCGCCATCCGGGCGATTCCGCGCTTCGTGAAGGTGAACACCCAGTCGCCCACACCGATGCGCTCGCCGCACGAGGGCCAGGGGCTGGTGGCGATCGAGTCGGCCATGGACGAGTTGGCCGAGCGGACCGGGCTGGACCCGCTGGAGCTGCGCCGCCGCAACTACGCCGATCGCGAGCCGTGGACCGGGAAACCGTGGTCCAGCAACGGTTTGCTGGAGTGTTACGACCTGGGCGCGCGCCGGTTCGGCTGGTCCCGACGCGACCCGAAGCCGAGGTCCATGCGGCAGGGCGGGCTGCTGATCGGCTGGGGAATGTCGACCGCGTTCCGGCTCGCCGAGAGCAGACCGGCCAGCGCGCGGGCGGTGCTGCACGCCGACGGCACCGTGCTGGTGCAGATGGGCACACAGGACATCGGCACCGGTACGTACACGATCATCGGCCAGGTCGCCGCCGACGCCGTCGGTGTCACCGTGGACCGGGTGACCGCCGAGATCGCCGACACTGATCTGCCGCCGGCCCCGCCGTCGATCGGCTCGTTCACCGCGCAGACCGTCTCCGGCACGGTGACCAACGCCGGGAACGCCTTGCGGGACAAGGTGATCAACGTCGCGGTGGCCGACGAACAATCGCCGCTGTACGGCGCCGCGCCCGAGCAGGTCATCGTCCACAATGGACGGATGCGGCTGCGGGACGATCCGGCGCGCGGCGAGACGTACGCGGAGCTGTTGCGCCGCAACGGGTTGCCCGCCGTCGACGCGATCGGGCAGCACAACCCGCCCGGCATCGGCGAGGGCACGCACGGTCGGTACGCGTTCGGCGTGGACTTCGCCGAGGTGCGGGTGGACCCGTCGCTGGGCACCGTTCGGGTGACGCGCTACGTGAAGGTGATCGAAGCCGGCAAGATCATCAACCCCAGGACGACACGCAGCCAGGTGATCGGCGGCGTGACGTTCGGCATCGGCCAGGCGCTCACCGAGGTCAGCGAGATGGACACGCAGCACGCGCGGATCGCCAACGCCAGCTTCTGGGGCTACCACGTTCCGGTGAACGCCGACGTGCCGGCGATCGACGCGCAGTTCGTCGAGGTGGACGACCCGCACGTACCGCAGGGCGTGAAAGGGCTCGGCGAACTGTGCACCATCGGCGCCGCGCCGGCGATCGTCAACGCGGTGGCCCACGCCACCGGCATCCGGGTCCGCGAACTGCCGATCACCGCCGACAAGCTGCTCGGCTGAGAACTCGAAACCACGCCGAAACCTCCGCGTGAAGGTGCGACTCGCCGTGCGGAAGGTGCGACTCGCGGGTGCAGGGCGCGGGACTCACCGGTGCACAGCGCGGGACTCGCGGTGCCGAGCAGTCGCACCTTGGGGGAACGGGACGCAACTCAGCCCCGGTGACGATGGCACGGCACTATGCGCTGGAAGGTACCCATTACTGGGAACTGCCGGGGAGGCGGTCGAGCTTCGCGGGTGCGGGGCGCGGGGCGCGCGGGTGCGGAGTGTCGGTGGGGTGCGGTGTGATGGGGGCATGGAGGACCAGACCGTGTTGCTCGACGCGGCGCGTGGCGGGGACGAGCACGCGTTCCGCGATCTGCTCGAGCCGCACCAGCGTGAGCTGCACGTGCACTGCTACCGCATGACCGGGTCGGTGCACGACGCCGACGACGTGCTGCAGGAGGTGCTGCTGCGTGCCTGGCGCAGCCTCACCAAGTTCGAGGGCCGCAGCTCGTTTCGCGCCTGGCTCTACCGGATCGCCACCAACGCCTGCCTCACCGCGGTGTCCAGCCGGTCGAAGCGCGCGCTGCCGACCGACTTCGCCGCGCCGCCCGAGGACGCCGGCCCGGTCACCGAGTCGGTGTGGCTGGAGCCGTACCCGGACCAGCTCCTCCCGGACGCGAGTTACGAGCAGCGCGAGGGCGTTGAGCTGGCGTTCGTCGCCGCGCTGCAACACCTGCCGGCCAACCAGCGCGCCGCGCTGATCCTGCGCGAGGTGCTCGGGTTCTCCGCCAAGGAGGTCGCCGACGCGCTCGGCGCCACCACCGCCGCGGTGAACAGCGCCCTGCAACACGCGCGCAAGGCCGTCGCCGAGCGGGTGCCCGACCGCAGTCAGCAGGCCACCCTGCGCGCGCTGGACGACGAGAAGCTGCGCGCGATCGTGGCCGACTACACCCGTGCGCTGGAGCGGCACGACATCGACGCGATCGTGTCGATGCTGGCCGAGGACGCCACCTGGTCGATGCCGCCGCTGCCGCAGTGGTACCGCGGGCACGAGGCGATCACGGCGTTCCTGCTGCGCGGCCCGCTCACCGAGGGCTGGCGGCACATTCCGACGTCCGCGAACGGGCAGCTCGCGGTCGGCTGCTACATGTGGGACGAGGAGCGGCAGGCGTTCGTCGGGCAGGTGATCGACGTGCTCACGGTGCGCGGCACCGAGATCGCCTCGATCACCGCGTTCATCGACACCGAGTTGTTCCCGCGGTTCGACCTACCAAAGGAATTCCCGGGCGAGCGATGACTCGGCGGCCTTCGTGAGGTCTCAACGGTGAGACCGAAACGGAGGGCCAACCAATGAGCGAGAACGACCCACGCCGCTGGCGCGCACTCGCGCTGCTGTGCGTCGTGAACTTCATGGTGATCCTGGACGCGCAGATCGTGATCGTCGCGCTGCCCACGATCGAGCACGGACTCGGCTTCACGGCCAGCGGCGCGCAGTGGGTCATGAGCGCCTACCTGCTCAGCTTCGGCGGGCTGCTGCTGCTCGGTGGACGGGCCGGTGACCTACTCGGCCGCAGACGCGTTTTCCTGTGGGGCACAACGCTTTTCGGCATCGCGTCGCTGCTGTGCGGGCTGGCCTGGACACCGGAGATCCTGGTCCTCGCACGGGTGGCGCACGGGGTGTCCGCGGCGATGATGGCACCGACCGCGCTGGCCATCGTGATGACCACGTTCGACGAGGGCGCGGAGCGGAACAAGGCGCTCGCCGCGTGGGGCGGCTCCGGCGGGCTGGGCGCCACCGCCGCGCTGGTGATCGGCGGTGTGTTCACCAAGGTGCTCGGCTGGGAGTCGATCTTCCTGCTGAACGTGCCGGTGGCCGCCGTGCTGCTGGCGCTCGGCGTGCGGCTGCTGCCGGAGAGTGGCGTGCGGGAGACGGTGCGGCGCTTCGATCCCGTTGGCGCGGTGACTCTGACCGGTGCGCTGGTGTTGCTCACCTACGCCGTGGTGGAGGCGCCGGTGGCCGGCTGGCTCAGCGTGCGCACGATCGGTCTGCTGCTCGGGGCGGTGGTGCTCGGCGTGATCTTCTGGCTGACCGAGTCGCGGTCGGCCGCGCCGCTGGTGCCGCTGCGCGTGTTCCGCTCGCGCTCGCTGGTCTGCGGCAATCTCGTGATGCTGCTGTTCGGTATGGCGGCGTGGGGCATGTCGACCGTGGTGTCGCGGTACGCGCAGACCGTGCTCGGCTACACGCCGCTGGAGTTCGGCCTCGGCACGGTGGTGATGACCCTGATGACGCTGGTCGGCTCGTTCGGCGCGCAGGCGCTGGTCACCCGGATCGGGTTCCGGCCGGTCGCCGCGGCGGCGATCGCACTGGCCGGCGTCGGCTGTCTGGCGCTGTACGGCCTGTCGGTCGACGGCGGCTACTTCACGCACCTGTTCGCCGGGCTGCTGGTGTTCGGCATCGCGCTCGGCGGTGGCACGGTGGCCGCGTCGGTGGCGGCGCTGGCCGGCGTCGGTGAGCGGGAGGCGGGTGTCGCCTCCGGCACGAACACCGCGGCGTTTCAGATCGGCGGCGCGCTCGGCGCGGCGGTGGTGACCACGGTCGTGGTGTCCCGGGCCGACCTGGTGGACGGGTTCAACGCGGGCCTGATCGCGTGTGTCGTGTTCGCCGGGATCGGGGTCGCGGTGGCGCTCTGCCTGCCGCGCGCGGTTCGGTCCACTGTGGAACCGAGCGGCGTGTGACCCCAGGTTGAACGCGGCGGAGAATGGGAGGTCACGGGTCCTGGCCACACCCGTTCAGCAGGCGGCGCGTCTGGTCAGCGGGCGCCTCGCCAAGCGCATCCGAGCATGATCAATCGCTGAGGTCCACACCCCGGCCGGCCGGCAGGTCGGCCAGGGAGAGCACGCGGTGCAGGTGGTGCGTGCCCGGCTCGAGATCCCGCACGGCGCGCACCGCGGCGGCCGTGATCACCGCGGTGCCGTGCGACTGGCCGCGGCCGTGCGCGTGCCGGGTCGTGCCGTCTTGCCCGCGCGCCAGGATCAGCCACCGGTCGCTCCCCGGCGGGTGCACCTTGCTGGCGATCCCGCCGAGTGCGGGCAGCCAGGTGAGCGCGGCGAGCCCGGCGGTGGCGAGCCGGCTGTCGGTGCCGAAGTAGGAGCGCACCGGCACGCCCAGATCGCGGGTCAGCGCGTGCTGGTCGGAGTAGTCCGCGCGATACACCGTGCGCCGCCCGAAGCCGGGCAGCTCGAACCGCTTTCCCTTGGTGTAGTTGCGAATCCGGCCGCCTTCCGGGTCGGTCAGCGGCTTGCCGAGCAGACCGTAGGCCCACCGGACGGCGGCATCGCCGTGTGCCTCGCCCGCGCCGAGCAGGATCACGATGTCGACCGGGCCGGGTGCGCTGGCGTGCACCTCGGCCGCGAGCAGGTTGGTCAGCCCGGGTGCCAGGCCCACGCTCAGCAGCACCGGTGCGCGCGGCTCGAGCCGCTCCAACTCCTCGACATAGCTCGATGTCGCGGTGATGTCCACGAACGCGGCGCCCTGCTCGCCGGCGATCTCGGCGAGCGCCAGATCCTCCGCGCCGCAGGCGTTCACTACGACGTCCACAGTGGACAGTGCGTCCCGGTAGCCGGCCAGGTCGGTCACGTCCACCACGCGATCGGCCCGTGCCGGATCGCGCCCGGCGGCCAGCACCGTGTCGCCGCTGTCGCGCAGTTCGGCGACGATCTCCGCACCGACCGCGCCGTAACCACCGAGAACAAGCACGTTCATCACGCCAACCCTAACCGTCTGCCCCTAGGCGTACTAGTCCGTTGGTAGTACGGTCGTCGCGCTGGGTGTTGGCTTGATGCTGCGAAGTCACAGCGCGGGGTGTTCGTGGACGCAGGGGAATTGATCGCGGGTCGGTATCGACTGGTCGAACCGATTGGCGAGGGTGGCATGGGCGTCGTCTGGCGCGCCACCGACGAGCAGAGCAACCGAGTCGTCGCGCTCAAACAGGCGCGCGCCGCCGACACCGAGACGCACACCGAGCGCGGCCAGCGCCGGCTCGGTGAAGAGGCCAGGATCGCCGCGTCGCTGCACCACGACAACATCGTCAGCTTCCACGAGGTCGTGGAGCACCGCGGCCAGTTCTGGTTGGTGATGGAGCACTTCGCCTCCGAGAGCCTGGCCAAGGGGCTGGCCGGCAAGCGCAGGCTCTCCCCGAAGCGGGCCGCCGCGATCGGCGCGCAGGTGGCCGACGCGCTGAGCGCCGTGCACGCCAAGGGTGTGGTGCACCGCGACGTCAGCCCCGGCAACGTGCTCGTCGGCTCCGGCGGCACGGCCAAGCTCACCGACTTCGGCATCTCCCGCTCGGTGGCCGGCGACGTCACGGTGACCGCGACCGGCGACGTGGTCGGCAACCCCGGGTACATGGCGCCCGAGGTGGCGCGCGGCGACCGGGCGAGCGCCGCGTCCGACGTGTTCTCGCTGGGGGCGACGCTGTACGCCGCCGTCGAGGGTGGTTCGCCGTACGGCACCGGCGGCCAGGTGCTGCTGCTGCGCAGGGCCGGCGACGCGGCGATCACGCCGACCAGCCGCGCCGGCGAACTCGGTGGCGTGCTGGCCGCGCTGATGCACCCCGACCCGGGCCGGCGTCCGGACGCGGCCGGCGCGGCGGCGATGCTGCGCGAGGTGGCCGACGGTCGCGCACCGGCGGTCGGACGGGTACGCGGTGGGCGCCGCCCCGGCCACATCGCGGTGGTCGCGGTGGCTGTCGTGCTGGTGCTGGTGGCCACGACGGCGCTCGTCGTGGCGCTCGGCGGAGGCAGCACACCGAACGCGGAAAGTGCTGCGCCGCAAGTGAATCAGCAGATGACCGGCGCCGCGATCCGGGATCCGCGCGCGGCCGACGCGTGCGCGTTGGTCGAGTCGCTGCGGTTGGACCGGTTCGGCCGCACCGAGTTGGACGACGACTACGGCGGCTTCGATCGCTGCGACATCCTGATCCGGCTCGCCGACGGCAACGAGAAGGAGGACGTGGACGTCAAGGTCGAGTTCGAGTTGCCCAGCCAGGAGCGGGCGCGCGCCGAGCGGCTCGGCGACCTGACGCTGCTTCGGTCGCTGCCGGAACCGAAGGAATGCGTCATCGACATCGTGCTCACCGACAGCAATCGGGTGAACGTCACCGTGCGCGAGGTGGGCGGCGACAACCCGGTCGACCTGTGCGCCGTGGCCGAGCAGACCGTGGCGCACATCGTCGGCGTGCTGCGCGGCGGCCCGATCCCGACCCGGGCGTTGCCATCCGGCTCGCTTGGCCAGCGCAAGGCGTGTGACCTGGTGGACGCGCCGGTGCTGTCGCGGGTCGCCGGCGTGGACACCCGCAGGCCGTTGTCGGAGTTCGGCGACTGGCGGTGCCGGTGGCTGAAGCAGGCGTCGGGTATATCCGTGAAGGTGATCTTCGACCGTGACCCGTCGATCGCCGATGACGGGCGCGCGATCGACGTCGGCGGGCGAGAGGGACGCATCGAGGTCAACGAGGACGGCGACTGCGTGGTGAACCTTCCGTACCGGCATTATCGTGGTTCGGGCGGCTCGCCGGCGGTGGAGCTGATCATGATCGAGGTCGAAGGCGGCGGTGATCCCCAACGGCTGTGCGGCCCGGCCGTCGAACTGGCCCGCAACGCCGTCACCAAGTTGCCGCCACTGTGACACGAGGAGCCATCGTGACCGAGCTGCCGCCGTGGCACGACAGCCTCGCGTTCGGTGCGCCCCAGGAAGGTGGCGAGGAGGGCACGATCTTCGTGCTGAGCCTGCTCGGCGGCTACACCGTGCGCGCTCGCGAGGGACGCACGGTGCTGTTCGGGCGCAAGCGCGACGACGTGCACGTGCCGGTCGGCGTCGACGACGAGCGGGTCAGCCGGCAGCACGGCGAGCTCACCTACCGGCGTGGCCTGTGGTGGTTGTCCAACAACGGAAAGCGCCCGATCCGGGTGCGCGACTCGCGCCGGCTCACCCCGGACGAGGACCCGGTGCCGCTGGAGCCGGGGTACACGCCGGTCTACGTGCAGGGCTCGCGCCGGGAACACCTGCTGGAGGTGTACGTCTGCGGTGAGCGGGACCGTCAGCCGGCCGCCCGCCCGGACGTGACCACGGTGTCCGGGCGCACCTGGACGCTCAGCGACACCGAGCGCCTTGTCCTGGTCCTGCTCGGCCGGCGGTACCTGATGCACGAGAAGTACCCGCAGCCGCTGACCTGGCAGGGCACCGCCGACCTGCTCGCCGAGATCCACCCGCAGGACAAGTGGGACGCTCGCAAGGTCGAGCGCCTGGTCACCAAGGTCCGCGAGCGCCTGTCCGCCGCCGGGGTCGAGGGCCTCACCCGGGAGGAACACGGCGAACCGGTGGGCAACGCGCTCAACGATCGCCTGATCAGCGTGCTGGTCGACTCCACCTCGATCGTGCCGCGCGATCTCGCCCTGCTCGCCGCCCGACTCGACCCGACCTGACCGCCGCGGCGGACTTTAGCGGGCTAAAGTCCCCCGGTTTTTCATGATTCCGTGCGATGGAAAAACCAATGATGCAGGTCAGCGCCCTGTGGATCGCGTACTTGACATGCGACTCGCAGTGTGCATGCGTACTTAACCCCGCAAAAGTCCGCGAACCTCACCGCTGATCCGGGACCGGTCCCGTAGCGGTCTGGTTACTGTGCCCGCGTCCTCGGCAGACGACGACGGGAACACAGGGGCTATGCGTGTCACACGGCTGAAGGTCCTCAGCGCGCTGCTCGTGCTCACCGCGGGGGTCGCGGTGCCGACACTGGCCATCGCCTCCCCTGACGAGCGGCCCAAGCGCGAGCGGTTGCACATCACCGAAGGCGGTACTCCGGACAATCCGAAGGTGTACGACGGAACCGGCAAGGATGTCGACGGAATCACGATCGACGCGGACAACGTGATCGTGGAGAACTTCACGCTCGCCGAGCCGAAAGCACCCGGAATTCGCGCCGAGGGAAACAACATCACGCTGCGCAAGAACACGATCGACAAACCGGTCGACGGAGACGGCGACGGAATCCGCTTCTTCGGCAAGGGCATCAGGATTCAGCAGAACATCGTGCGCGAGACCAGCAATGACCACGGGCACGCCGACTGCATGCAGATCTACGCCACCAACACCCCGGCCAGCGAGGACGTCCTGATCGAGGGCAATCGCTGCGAGCGCATCGACAACATGTGCCTGATGGCGGAAGGGCCGAACGAGGGCGAGGGCAACGGCGAAGGCCATTCTCACCATTTCACGATCAGGAACAACTTCTGCGAGACGCGCAAAGCCGCGCAGACGCTGATGTTCGAGGACATTCAACACGCGACGATCACCGGAAACGAGTTCGCGGCGGCGCCGACGAAGGCGATCGGGCTCGCGATCAAATCCACCAACGCCACCGTCGCGGACAACAAGGTCAGCCCGGATATCGAGTACGAGGTCGGCATCGACGACTCGTCGCGTGAGGGCTACCAGGGACCGGAACCGGGCGGTGGGCCGTGAACGAACGTACGCACCCGTATGGCGAAGACTCGAGTGAGGAGCGAACGATGATCGTGTTTCGGGTGCTCGGTCCGCTGGAGATCGGTGGCCGTGACGGTGACGTGGTCCCGGTGACCAGCGACCGGGTGCGCACGCTGCTGTCCGCGCTGCTCGCGAGGGCGAACTCCTGGGTCGAGTCGGACGTGTTGATAGACGCGGTCTGGGGTGACCGGGCCAGCGAGAACGCGCGCCGCACGTTGAAGACGCACGTGTGGCACATCCGCCAGTTGCTCACCGCGGCCGGCTACGGCGAGGCCGGCGGACCGGCCATGGACTCCCGCCCGGGTGGGTACCGGCTGGCGGTCGAGCCGGACGAAGTGGACCTGACCGTGTTCGCCGAGGGGATCGCCGCCGGCCGTGCCGCGTTCGCCGGTGGTGACCCGGCCGCGGCGGCCGACACGCTGCCCGAGACACTGGCACTGTGGCGCGGCGAGCCGTTCGAAGCGTTGGGGGACAACGGGTTCGCCGCCGCAGAGGGCGCACGGCTCGGCGAGCTGCGCTGGGACGGCCTGCAGGCGCTGGTGGACTCGCTGCTCGCGCTCGGCCGGGTCAGCGAGGCGATCGGCCGGCTGCGCGCGATGATCACCGAGAGCCCGCTGCGCGAGCCGCTGTGGTGCCGGCTGCTGGACGCGCTGCACCGGGCCGACCGGCGTGCCGAGGCGCTCGGCGCGTATCAGCAGGCCCGCCGGCTGCTCGTGGACGAGCTGGGTATGGAGCCCGGCGCGGACCTGCGCCGGGTGCACCAGCGCATCCTGGCCGACGAGTCACCGTCCACTGAGGACACTCCTACTCCCGTTGTGCCGCAGGAGAAAGCGGCACCGAAGCGGGCGAACTTCCTGCCGTCCAGCATCGGCGATCTGCTCGGCCGCGCGGACCAGTTGCGCGGGCTGCGGCTGCTGTCGGCGACCCACGGCGGCGAGGCCGGCGTTCCGCTGGTGGTGGCGATCGACGGCATGCCGGGAGTGGGCAAGTCGGCGTTCGCGGTGCACGCGGCGCGTCAGCTCGCCGACAGCTACCCGGACGCCGCGCTGCACGTCGATCTGCGCACCCACCGCGGGCACCCGGACGCCGGGCGCGCCACCTGGGAGGCGCTCGGCACGCTGCTCGGCGCGCTGGGGGAGGACAACGCGCCGGGTGACGTGGACGCGCGCGCCGCGCGGTTCCGCGCCCGGATGACCGGTGCGCGTGCCGTGCTGGTGCTCGACGACGTCGCGGACGCCGCGCAGGTCCGGACGCTGCTGCCGGCGTCGGAGGGCTGCCTGGTGCTGGTGACCAGCCGGCAGCGGCTCGGCGGCGTCGAGGACATGCACACGATCACGCTCGACCCGCTCGCCGAGTCGGACGCGCTGGCCGTGCTGCGCGGCGCGATCGGCGACCCGAGGCGTACGGCGGACACCGGGGCGCTCACCGAGGTCGCGCGGGCCTGCGGCGGGCTGCCGCTCGCGCTGCGGGTGGCCGGCGCCCGGCTGCGCCACCGTGCCAGGTGGACGGTCGCCGACTTCGCCGAGCGGTTGCGTGACCCGGTCGGCCGGCTGGACGAGCTGTCCGACGACGTGTCGGTCACCGACGCGTTGGTGCCGTCCTACCTGCGACTGGACGAGGACGTCCGGCGGATGCTGCGCACGCTCGGCTCGGCGCCGGTGCGCGCGGTGCGCCCGCACGCCGCGGCAGCACTCGCCGACCTGCCGCTGGCGGAGGTTGAGCGGCTGCTCGAGGTGTTGGTGAGCGCGCACCTCGCGGTCACCACGACGAGCGGGCACTACGAGTTGCCCGTGCCGATCGACTGCTACGCACGCTCGGTCGCCGAGGCGGAGGACCCGGCGCGCAAGCGGAAGACGGCCGCCGGTCGCATGATCGACTACTACGTGCGGGCGGGGAAAGCCGTTGTGCCGCATATGAATCGGGACGCGAGTAAGCGGGCCAGGCACGCGCGTCCGAAGCTGGACGAGGGGCTGCCGCCGTTGCACCGGCGCACCGAGGCGCGCGAGTGGCTGGACGCGGAGTACGCGCAGCTCGTCGCCGCGCGGCGGTGGGCGGAGGAGCAGGGTTGGCCGCAGCAGGAGCGCCGGCTCGCCGCGCTGATCGAGGAGCTGGCACCGGTCGCACCCGCGCAGGCCGAGGACGAGGCGGTCGGGCCGCGTCCGCCGGGTGGTCGGCGGCGCAAGCGGACGCACATCGCGCCGAGCGGATCGGTCGCCGCGGCCGCGGCGGTGGTCGCCACCGCGGCCGCGGCACCCGCCGTGATCGGTGCGGGCACGAGTGCGGACTTCTTCGGTCCGGTGGCCGAGCAGGTGCTCGGCAAGCCACTGCAGGCAGCACCGCCGGCGGTGGCCCAGGTGCCCGTCCCGGCTCCGGTGGTGACGGCCACGCCGAAGCGGATCATCGGGCCGACGCGCCCGACGACCAGCTCCACGTCGGACCGCGAGTCCCACCCCGAGGACCGCGAGTTCCAGCCTCAGGCACCCCGAGTCGCACCGTCGGGCAGTCCCACCCCGACGGTGTTCCCGACTCATCCGATGCTGCCACCGGTGCTGGAGGGGCAGGGCCGGGAGCAGGACCGGCACCCGCACCCGCAGCAGGGACAGCAGCCGAGGGACCAGTTCGCCGGCCGCCCGCCCGCCGAGACGGGGCGGCGCGGGAACGAGGAGCGCGACGGCCGCGAGCGTGAAGGTGGGCCGGTCGACCGGATCGCCCGCACGCCGGAGAAGTTGCTGCGACCGGTCGCCCAGCCTCAGCAGCAGCGTGACCGGGCACCGGCCCAGCAGCAGCCGAGGCAGGCTCAGCCGGAGCCGCAGCCCGTGCGGCAGCAGCCCGCGCCGCAGCAGCGGCCCGTGCAGCAGCAGCGGCCCGTGCAGCAGCCGGTCCAGCAGCAGCGGCCGGCTCCCGCACGGCCGACGCCGGCGCCCGCGCAGCCGAAGAAGCAGGAGTCCTACGACGAGCTGATGACCACGACGGACGACCTGGTCCGGGCGAGCATCGACGCGGCGGCCGAGAAGTACCGCGCCGAGCAGGCTCGCAAGGAGCGGGAGGAGTCCAAGAAGCGGTCGCACAGCGACGACGATGACAAGGACGACAACAAGAACGGCGATCACGACGACGACGATGACGACGACGATGACGACAACAGCGACGACGACAACGACAACGACGACGGGGATGACGACGACGACTGATCCTGCGCTCCGGTCCGGTCGTGCGCACTCGTCGGCGTTTCGCGGGGAAACCTTGCGCCGCAACGTGTCCGTGGTCGACCGGCTCGCGGAGCTGGCGGCCGGCAAGGGGATCTCGGTGAGCAGGCTGTCCATCGCCTGGACACTGGCGCGGCCCGGTGTACACGTGGCGATCGTGGGCGCGCGCAGCGAGCGCAAACATCTCAGACAGCATCGGCGCGGCCGAGGTGGACCTGACCGCCGACGAGTTGGTCGAGATCGAGCGGATCGTGGCGGACGGCGTCTCCGTGGAGGGTGCCACTCCCGAGGGGGTCGACTAGGGCATCAGAGTGCGGCGATACGGGCCTTGAGCAGACAGAACTCGTTGCCTTCCGGGTCGATCAGAACATGCCACGGCTCTTCCCCGGTCTGGCCGATGTCGGCCGGGCGAGCGCCGAGTTCGAGAAGGCGTTCGAGCTCGGCGTCCTGATCGCGGTCGGTGGCGTTGACGTCGATGTGCAGCCGGGATTTCCCCTTCTCCGGCTCGTCCTGGCGACTGAGGATGATCGTCGGCTGCGGACCGCCGAACCCTTCGCGCGGCCCGATCTCCAGCGTGCCGTCGTCCTCGCGGTCGAGCACGACGAAGTCCAGGACCTCGCACCAGAACCGCGCAAGCACCTCAGGCTCGCGGCAACCGAGCACGAGCTCACTGATACGGCATGCCATTGACGAAACCTACTCTCAGCAGCGAAAACAACCCCGCGACCGTACCGGACGAGCCGAGCACGGGCGAGTTGGTTTCGCGGCTGCTCCGTCCGGGCGGCCGACCCTACGAATGGACTAGGCCAATCCGCTGACGGCTCGTTACCGACCCTTGACCCGATGTCGCTTCCGAGTATGGTCTAGACCACGTAGGTGGCACCAGTCGGGGAAGACGGTGGCGCTGTCCCGCACGGCGGGACGACGTTTTTCTCTGCTGCGCCATTTGGTGCTCTCCGGCTATTCCCTGCCTCCTTTCTGCGGTGTGTACGAACC
The DNA here is from genome assembly GCF_004216555.1 of Herbihabitans rhizosphaerae. Lineage (GTDB taxonomy): Bacteria > Actinomycetota > Actinomycetes > Mycobacteriales > Pseudonocardiaceae > Herbihabitans > Herbihabitans rhizosphaerae. The sequence goes on from NZ_SGWQ01000007.1 coordinate 159,508, forward strand.
GAGAGGGAGAACAAATGAAAAACGCGAGGCGCAGGATTTCCACCATTTTCGCCACGTTGGGTATGGCACTCGTCATCGTGGCTGTCACACCTGGTGTGGCCAGTGCCCACGGCTATGTCTCCGCACCACCGAGCCGGCAGGCGCAATGTGCCAAGGGCACCGTCGAATGCGGGCCGATCAAGTGGGAACCACAGAGTGTCGAAGGCCCGAAGGGCCTGCGTGACTGTCACGGCGGCAACGCCCAGTTCGCCGAACTGAGCGACGACAGCAAGCCGTGGCAGGCCGCCTCGGTCGGCAAGGCGGTCGACTTCACCTGGACGTTCACCGCCGCGCACCGGACGTCGAACTTCGAGTACTGGATCGGTGGCACGAAGGTCGGCGACTTCAACGGAAACGCGCAACAGCCGCCGAACGGGCTGACGCACAACGTCGATGTCGGCGGGTTCTCCGGCCGGCAGCGGCTACTCGCGATCTGGAACGTCTACGACACGGCGAACGCCTTCTACGCCTGCGTGGACATCCAGATCAACTGACACGAAACACTCCCCGGGGGCGCTGTGAAGGATTGGATACCGTTTTTCCAGACGTTGATCTGGCCGGTCTTCGTCGGGCTGCTGGTGTTGACGTTCCGCCGCCGTGTCCGCCGGTTCTTCGACGCCGTCAACAGCCGGGTGGAGCGGGGTGACTCGTTCGAGGCGGGCACGTCGGGAATCAGACTCGGCGCGTCGTCACCGCACGAGTCGTCCGGCAAGGAGCCGGAACCGGGTGCTCAGCCCGTGCTCGACGCACCGCCGAGCACGATCGCGGCGCAGACGCGGCACGAGCCCGTGGAACTCGCGGCCTCGATCCATCTCGCGCACACGGCCCGCCGGGAGAAGTCGCTGGACCGGGGCGCCTACCGCTACTACAGCATTCGGGTCTTCCTGGAATCCGACAACGAGAACGACCTCGATCGCGTCAACAAGGTCGTCTACCACCTGCATCCGACGTTCTACGAGCCGGACCGCACCGTCGTCGACCGGGAGACCAACTTCGAGCTGCGGACCGCCGGGTGGGGCATGTTCAACCTGACCGCGGAGGTCCACCTTGCCGACCGGGTCGAGCCGCTGCGGCTGGAGCGGTACATCAACTTCTGAGCACGCCGTCCTCGACCAGCCCGCGCTGGATCGCCTCGCTGACCACCAGCAGTGACGACAGCGGCCGGATCATCACGGTGAAGGTGGCGATCCGCCCGCTGTCGTCGGCCTGGATCAGGTCGATCCCGTCCACCTGTTTGCCGTCCACCACGGTCCGGAAGCGCAGTACGTGACCGTCCACTTCGGACCCGGCGTACTCGCCGACGTACCGGAAGTCCACGAAAGTCCGTTGCAGCACACGGAAAAGCGCGCGCACCACCTCGATGCCCTCGAACGGCTTGTACTTCACCGGGCTGTAGAATCCGATGTCCTCGGCGAACAGATCGGTACCCGCGACCAGGTCGCCGGCCTCCACCGCCGCGCGAAACCTCTCCGCTGTGTTCACGATGCGCTCCTCAGATCGTCGCGGCCAGGCGCGTGCCCTGGTCGATCGCGCGCTTGGCGTCCAGTTCGGCGGCGACGTCCGCACCGCCGATCACGTGCGTGACCACGCCGGCCTCGGTGAGCTCGTCGACCAGGTCGCGCCGCGACTCCTGCCCGGCGCACACGACCACCGTGTCCACGTCGAGCACCCGAGGCCGCTCACGCTTGCTGCCGAAGGAGATGTGCAGCCCGGCGTCGTCGATCTTCTCGTAGTTGACGCCGGCCACCTGCTCGACGTCCTTGGCCTTCAACGCCGCCCTGTGCACCCAGCCGGTCGTCTTGCCCAGCCCCTTGCCGATGCGGGATGTCTTGCGCTGCAACAGGAACACCTGCCTCGGCGAGGGTTCCGGGCGCGGCTCGACGAGCCCGCCGCGTGCCGACTCCGGATCGGTCACGCCCCACTCCGCGCGCCACGCGTCGGCGTCCAGGCTGGGGGAGGAGGCATGCGTGAGGAACTCGGAGACGTCCACGCCGATCCCGCCGGCGCCGATGATCGCCACCCGCTCGCCGACCGGCTTGCCGTGCCGCACGACGTCCACATAGGACAGTACGGTCGGGTGGTCGATGCCCGGGATCGACGGCACCCTGGGCACCACGCCGGTCGCGATCACCACCTCGTCGAAGGCCTGCTCGACCAGCTCGCTCGCGGTGACCCGGCGGTTGAGGTGCAGCTTCACGCCGGTGGTCTCGATCCGCCGCCGGTAGTAGCGCACGGTCTCGGAGAACTCCTCCTTGCCGGGGATGCGCCGCGCGATGTCGAACTGGCCGCCGATGTCGCCGTCCGCCTCGAACAGGTCCACGGCGTGCCCGCGCTGTGCCAGGCTGGTCGCCGCGGCGAGCCCGGCCGGCCCCGCGCCGACCACCGCGACGCGCTTGGATCGCTTGCTGGGCAACAGGTTCAGCGTGGTCTCGTTGCCCGCGCGCGGGTTCACCATGCAGGTGGCCTTCTTCATCTTGAACGTGTGGTCCAGGCACGCCTGGTTGCACGCGATGCAGGTGTTGATCTCGTCGGCGCGTCCGGACTCCGCCTTGATCACCCACTCCGAGTCGGCCAGGAACGGGCGCGCCATCGATACCATGTCGGCGTCGCCGCGCTCCAGCACCTCCTCGGCCACCTGCGGCATGTTGATCCGGTTGGAGGTGATCAGCGGGAGGCTCACGTGCGGGCGGAGCTTCGCCGTGACACCGGTGAACGCGGCGCGCGGCACCGAGGTGACGATCGTGGGCACGCGCGCCTCGTGCCAGCCGATGCCGGTGTTGATGATCGTCGCGCCGGCCGCCTCGATCTCCTTGGCCAGTGCGACGATCTCGTCCCAGGTCTGCCCGTCCGGCACCAGATCCAGCATGGACAGCCGGTACACGATGATGAAGTCCTCGCCGGCGGCTTTCCGTGCCGCGCGGACGATTTCGACCGCGAAGCGCCGCCGGTTCTCCGACGAGCCGCCCCAACGGTCCTTGCGCTTGTTGGTGCGCGGCGCGAGGAACTGGTTGATCAGATAGCCCTCCGAGCCCATGATCTCCACGCCGTCGTAGCCGGCCTCGCGGGCCAGTGCCGCCGCGCGCCCGAAGTCGGTGATCGTGCCGCGTACACCCCGGTCGGACAGTGCCCTCGGCGTGAACGGCGTGATCGGCGACTTGATCGCGGACGGGGCCACCTTCAGCGGGTGGTAGGAATACCGGCCAGCGTGCAGCAACTGCAGCGCGATCTTGCCGCCCGCGTCGTGTACGGCGTCGGTGATCACCCGGTGCTCGCGTGCCTCGCGGGACGTGCTCATCTTCGAGGAGAACGGGTAGAACCAGCCGCTGCGGTTCGGCGAGAAACCGCCGGTGACCATGAGCGCCACGCCGCCGCGGGCCCGCTCGGCGAAGTACTCGGCGAGCTTGCCGAAGTCGCCGGAGCGGTCCTCCAGGCCGGTGTGCATCGAGCCCATCAGGACCCGGTTGCGCAGGGTGGTGAACCCGAGATTCAACGGGCGCAACAGGTTCGGGTACTCAGTCATCGCCTGTCTCGTTTCATCGCGTGGATTACCTCGTCGCACCAATCGAGCAGTGCCTGCTCGGCCCTGATGCCGCCGCGCAGTACCAGGTACTGGTGCAGTCGCTGCCCGGAAAGCGTTGCGGGATCAGGGAAATCTCGTTTCTCGAACACCCGGTAGACGTCCAGCCGCTCGGCGTGCTGGTCCCGGTGGCTGACGATCTCGGCCAGCACGGCGTCGGTGTCGCCGAACGACGCGCCGCGCAGCTTGAGCCCGAGTTCCATCCGCACGGCGGCGGGTTCGCCGGGCTGGGTCAGCCACCGGCGTAGCTCATCCAGACCGCCGTCGCCGACCTCGTACACCTTCTTGTCAGGGCGGCCGTGCTGTGTCACCTCGGTGACCGTCACCCAGCCGAGGTCCACCATCCGCTTGAGGGTGCGGTAGATCTGCTGGTGGCTGGCGCTCCAGAAGAACCCGATCGACTTGTCGAACCGGCGGGCCAGCTCGTAGCCGGTCCCCGACCGTTCTCGCAGCGACACGAGGATCGCGTGCTCCAGCGCCATGCTGTGACACGGTAATGCGCAACTAGATGCAGTGCAACTAGTTGCATATGGGGGACTTTAGCCCGCTAAAGTACGCGCCTCCAGGTGGTGTCGGGCGACCACGCACGGCAACTCCGCAGGTCAGGAGCCTGTGGACAACGGATTTGACGTAGACCGCGCGGTATGCGTGCGCACTTAACCCAGCAAAAGTCCGCGATCGAGGGCGCGCAGGCGGGTGGCGAGGTCCTCGGGGAGCACGTCGTTGATCCAGACGGCCATGCCGGACTCGGAGCCGGCCAGGTACTTCAGCTTGTCGGCGGTGCGCAGCACGGAGAACACCTCCAGGTGCAGCCAGGACAGATCGCGCCCGGTGCGCACCGGCGCCTGGTGCCACGCCGCGATGTAGGGCAGCGGACGGTCGTACAGGCCGTCCAGCATGTGCAGAACCCGCAGGTAGACCCGCGCGAAGTCGTCCCGCTCGGCGTCGGTGAGCGCGGGCAGATCGGGCACCTGACGGTGTGGCACCAGGTGCACCTCGACCGGCCAGCGCGCGGCGGCCGGCACGAACGCCGTCCAGTGCTCGGAGGTCGCCAGCACCCGTGAGCCGTCGGCCCGCTCCATGGCCAGAACATCGCCCATCGGCGACCGGCCGTGCTCGCGGGCGACGGTCAGCATGCGCTCGGTCTTCGGCGTGACGAACGGGTAGCCGTAGATCTGGCCGTGCGGGTGCGCCAGCGTCACCCCGATCTCCTCGCCGCGGTTCTCGAACGGGAACACCTGCTCCACGCCCGGCAGTTCGGCCAGCGCCGCCGTCCGGTCCGCCCAGGCGTCCACGATCGTGCACACCCGCGATGCCGGCAGCTCGCCGAACGAGGTGGTGTGCTCGGAGGTGAAGCACACGACCTCGCACCGGCCGAGACCGTTCACCTGGGAGAACGACGGGAAGCGGTTCTCGAACACCACGACGTCGTAGCTCGACTCGGGCACCTCGGTCGGCCGGCCCGGCGTGGACGGGCACAGTGGGCACAGGTCGGCCGGCGGCTTGTACGTGCGGGTCTGGCGGTGCGCGGCCAGTGCCACCCACTCGCCGGTCAGCGGATCGCGGCGGATCTCCGAACCGCCGGCCTGCTCGGGCAGATCCCGCTCGTCGGTCGCGGTGCGCTCGGGCGGGTCGGGCGAGTCGTCGAAGTAGATGATCTCGCGCTGGTCGGCGAGCCGGCGGACGGTCCTTCTCACCCGGCGGCCTCCTCGGGCACCCGCGCGACGATCAACTCGCCGACGGTCTCATTGAGCAACTCGCTCGCCTCCTCGTCCAACCCGTCATCGGTGACCAGCGCCTCGGCCTCGTCCAGCTCGGCGAACGTGGAGATGCCGACCGTGCCCCACTTGGAGTGGTCGGCGAGCACGACGAGGCTGCCGCCCGCGCCCACCAGCGCGCGGTTGACCTCGCTCTCCTCCATGTTCGGTGTGGTGAAACCGGCGTCCATCTCCACGCCGTGCGCGCCGAGGAACACCTGGTCCAGGTGCAGCCCGCGCAGCGTGCGCACGGCGACCGGCCCGACCAGCGCGTCCGACGGCGTGCGCAGCCCGCCGGTGAGCATGACCGTGCGGTCGCTGCGACCGGCGCGCTGCAGCACGTCGGACACCTTCACCGAGTTGGTCACCACGGTCAGGTCGGGCACCGAGTCCAGGCAGCGGGCCAGCGTCCAGGTGGTGGTGCCGGCGCCGAGCCCGATCGCGGTGCCCGGCAGCACCAGGTCGGCCGCGCGCTGGGCGATCGCCAGCTTCTGCGCCAGCGCGCGCACGGACTTCGCCTCGAAGCCCGGCTCGTCGACCTTCGGCCCGGTCACCGAGGTCGCGCCGCCGTACACCTTGTCCACCAGGCCGCGCCTGGCCAGCGCGTCGAGATCCCGCCGGACGGTCATATCGGACACCCGCAGCCGGGTGGCCAGCTCGTGCACACGCACCGCGCCGGCGCGCCTGACTTCCTCGAGGATCGCGTCCTGGCGCTGTCTGGCAAGCATGCCGCCCACCTTTCGCCCACGGAGCCCATCACAATTCTACACAACCGAACGTGCGGTTCTGTTCGATCGCGGAGGCAAGGGTGCCCTTCCGTGATGACTGTCACTGTTACCCCGCGTCATACGTACGCGGGACCGAAGTTTCTGTGTTGACTTCGTCCCCGCCGAAGGAAGGTCCCCCCGACATGGCCGCACCCGTTCTCGCCCGCCCGACATCCGAGACCCGCCAACCGACGCAGCGGCTCCGGGTGCTCGCCTTCGACGCGCTCCCGCTCTCCAGGTTCGGCATGCGCACGCTGGTCGACGCGGCCGCAGACCTGAGCTGGCTCGGCTCGGCCGCCACCGTCCGCGCCGCCGTGCCGATGATCGGCAGACTCCGCCCGGACGTCGTGGTCGTGCACAGCACGCTCGACCCGAACGCCGCCCTCGCGAGGCAGCTCACCACCTCGTTTCCGTGGCTGACGCTGGTCGTGCTGGTCGACGACCGGCACCGCGCCGACTGGTACGTGCGCGCGCTGCGGTCCGCCGGCGTGCACGGCATCCTCGCGCCGGGCACCGCGCCGGCCGTGCTGCTCACCGGCATGCGCATGGCCCACGCGCAGCGCCAGTTCGTCGATCCCGACCTGATGTCCGGCACGAAGGGCGGCGGACGCTCCACCGGCCCGCTGTCCGGACGGCAGCACGAGGTGCTCACGCTGATCGCCGAGGGCTACGAGAACGCGGAGATCGGCGGCATGCTGTTCATCTCCGTGGAGACCGTGCGCAGCCACGTCAAGGAGATCCTCAAGCGGATGCGCGCCCGCGACCGTGCGCACGCCGTGGCCCGCGGGTACCAGACCGGCATGCTCGACGTGCGGCTGCCGTCCGCCGCCGGTCTGCCCGAGATCGAGGTCGTCGGATGATCACGGGTGTGCTGCTGGCCGTGCTCGTCGGGTACGCCGGCGTGGCGTGGGTGATCGACCGGAGGCGGGCTCAGGCACGCCCGGTGCGGTGCCCCCGCCAGAGCAGTCAGACCAGGTAGATCCCGCCAAGCCCGCCGGTGACCACGCCGACCGGGAGCTGGCTCGGCGGTGGCAGCAGGCGTGCCACGATGTCGGCCGCGATCAGCAGCACCGCACCCATCAGCGCGGCGGGCACCACGGCCGCGCCCTGGCTGCCGGCCACCCGCGTGGCCAACTGTGGGGCGGCCAGCGCGACGAACACGATCGGCCCGACCGCGGCGACCGAGATGCCGGTGAGCGCCACCGACGTGGCCAGCACCGCGAGTCGGGTGCGTTGCACGCCGAGCCCGAGGCCGCGCGGTCTCGTCGCCGAGCGCGAGTTGGTCCAGCGGGCGGATCAGCAGCGCGGCCAGTGGCAGCAGCACGGCGGCCACGCCGAGCAGCAGCCACACCTGCGGCCAGGTCACCCCGGCCAGGCTGCCGACCAGCCACACGTGCGCCGCCTGCGCGTCGTACAGGTCCGCGCTGATCAACAGGTACGCGGTGATCGACTCCAGCATCGCGGCCACCGCGACGCCGATCAGCACCAGCCGCACGCCGTGCACCCCGCGCCGCCAGGCCAGCAGGTACATCGTCACGGCGGTGAGCAGTCCGAACACGATCGCGCCCGCGGAGACCGAAAACCCTTGTGCGCCAACGGCGAGCATCATCAGCACGCCGCCGGCCGCCGCGCCGTTGGTGACGCCGACGAGGTCCGGGCTGCCGAGCGGATTGCGGGTCACCGTCTGGAACTGCGCGCCGGCGGCACCCAGGCACAGGCCGACCAGCAGCCCGCCCTGACCGACCACAGTGGACAGTGTCTCGCCGAGGGTGAGCGTGCTGTCCAGGCTCAGCGACCAGACGGCGAGCACCAGCGCGACCGCCAGCAGTGTCACGCATGTCCACAGTGGACGGTGGTGCACGCGGACGGACATCAGGTCGGCGGGAGTGCGCAACACGGTCACTGCGCCACCGCCTTGGCCCGGCGCATCAGCGCGATGAACACCGGCGCGCCGAGGAAGGCCATCACCACCGCGACCGGCACCTCGGCGGGCGCGATCACCCGGCCGAGGATGTCGGCGAGCAGCAGCAGCGCGGGCGACCACACGGCCGTGTACGCGAGCACCCACCGGTGGTCCGGTCCGGTGATCACGCGGGCCATGTGCGGCACCGCGAGTCCAAGGAAGCTGATCGGCCCGACCCGGCTGTCGCCGCGCCGCACAGCAACAGCACGGCGAGTATGCCCAGCGCACGTGTTCGGCCGGGGTGTGCGCCGAGCGCACGCCCGGTGTCCTCGCCGAGCGCGAGCGTGTTCAGCGCCCCGGCCAGTGTCGCTGCCATCAACGCGCCCGCCGCCACCAGCGGTGCCACCACGGCCACCACCGACATGATCGCCTGTTGCGTGGCGGTGACCGCGATCCCGGACAGTGCCAGCCTGGTGTGCGACGACGCGCGCCCGCCGACGCCGAGCGCGTACACCGCGGCGGCCGTCACGCCGGCCCCGAGCAGCGCGAAGATCACGTACTCCGACGGGCGGGTCATACCGAGGAACACCACGGCGGACACCACTGCGAGCGTGGCGCCGGAGTTCACGCCGAACAGGCCGGGGTCGGCCAGCGGATTGCGGGTGAGTGCCTGCATCAGCACGCCGGCCAGGCCCAGTCCGACCCCGGCGACGAGCCCGAGCAGCGTGCGCGGCAGTCAGACGTCGTGCACGGTCGTGGACAGCTCCGAGCCGTCCGGGTGCCACGGCAGCCGCCACACCTCACCGGCCGGGATGGCCCGCGCGCCGACCGCGACGCTGAGCACCACGAGCGCGGCGAGGACCGCGATTCTGGCGGCGAGTCCGACCCAGCGCGATCGGGTCACGCCGGTGTCGTCGCGCGGCGGCGAGCCGCCGGCACGACCATCGGCCCGCCGGTCTGCGGGTCGCTGATCACCTCGCACTCGATGCCGAACACCTCGCGGACCAGGTCCACGTTCACGATCTCGGCCGGGTCGCCGTGCGCCACGATCTGGCCGTCCCGCATGGCGATCAGGTGTGTGGCGTAGCGGCACGCCTGGTTCACGTCGTGCAGCACGGCGACCAGCGTGCGGCCGGCCTCGCGCAGGTCGGCGCACAGGTCGAGCACCTCGATCTGGTGCGCGATGTCCAGGTAGGTGGTCGGCTCGTCGAGCAGCATCAGATCGGTGTCCTGGGCGAGCGCGAGCGCCAGCCACACCCGCTGGCGTTGTCCGCCGGACAGCTCCTCGACCCGGCGGTCGGCCAGATCGTCGACACCGGTGGCGGTCATGGCCTCGCGCACGGCACGCTCGTCGTCGCGTGACCACTGCCGCCACAGCCGCTGGTGCGGGTAGCGGCCGCGGGCGACCAGGTCGGCGACCGTGATGCCGTCCGGCGCGGTGGGCGACTGGGGGAGCAGGCCCAGCGTGCGGGCCAGCTCCTTGGTCGGGTACTCGCCGAGGCGCTTGCCGTCCAGGAAAACCGTGCCCTCCTTGGGACGCAGCATCCTGGCCAGTGCGCGCAGCAGGGTCGACTTGCCGCAGGCGTTCGGGCCGATGATCACGGTCAGCGAGCCGTCGGGGACCGCGACGTCGAGGTCGGTCGCGACGACGCGGCGGTCGTAGGCCAGCGTCAGGTCTTCGGCGTGCAGGCGCACGGAGTCGGCCACGGGTCACCTCGGCTCGGCAGTTTGGTAAGGCTACCTTAACCGCCGCGCATCACGTGGACGTGTTCGCCTAACTGAGTGCGATTGATTGACACGATCTTGCTGTCGTGTAAACCTCTGAAACATCGCGAAGTTGTGATGTCAAGCACGAGGAGGTGTCGCCATGACCGCGGCGGCGAACGAACGGGCGGCCGACACCGCCGCTGACACTGGGGTCACCTGGCGGGACGGCAAGCGATACGCGTGGCTGCTCGGACTGGTCGTGCCGTGCGCCCCGTTCATCGCGCTCGGACTGGTCGAGCTGACCGGATCACCGGTCTTCTGGTGGGCCGGACCGATGATCATCTTCGTTCTGATCCCGCTGATCGACGTGATCGTCGGGACCGATCAGGAGAACCCGCCGGACGATCTCATCGAATGGCTGGAGAACGACCGCTACTACCGCTGGGTGACCTACCTGTACCTGCCGATCCAGTACCTCGGCCTGGTGTTCGCCTGCTGGCTGTGGACGTCGCACTCGATGTCCACCGTGGACAAGATCGGCCTCGCGGTGACCATGGGCGTGGTCGCCGGCATCGGCATCAACACCGCGCACGAGCTCGGCCACAAGAAGGAGAGCCTGGAGCGCTGGCTGTCCAAGATCGCGCTGGCGCAGGCCGCGTACGGCCACTTCTTCATCGAGCACAACCGCGGCCACCACGTGCGGGTCGCGACGCCGGAGGACCCGGCGAGCGCGCGCTTCGGCGAGACGTTCTGGGGCTTCCTGCCGCGCAGCGTGATCGGCAGCCTCAAGTCCGGCTGGCACCTGGAGAAGCAGCGCCTCGCCCGGTCCGGCACGAGCCCGTGGACGTTGCGCAACGACGTGCTCAACGCGTGGGCGATGACGATCGTGCTGTTCGGCGCGCTGGCCGCGGTGTTCGGCTGGCAGGTGTTGCCGTTGCTGGCGATCCAGGCGGTGTTCGGCTTCGCGCTGCTGGAGGTCGTGAACTACCTGGAGCACTACGGGTTGCTGCGCCAGAAGACCGCGTCCGGCCGGTACGAGCGCGCGGCGCCGAGGCACAGCTGGAACTCCAACAACGTGTGCACCAACGTGTTCCTGTACCACCTGCAGCGGCACAGTGATCACCACGCCAACCCGACCCGCCGCTACCAGGCGCTGCGGCACTTCGAGCAGGCGCCGCAGCTGCCGGCCGGGTACGCGTCGATGATCGTGATGGCGTACTTCCCGCCGGTGTGGCGCGCGGTGATGGACAAGCGGCTGCTGGCGCACTACGACGGCGACGCGACGCTGGCGAACCTCAACCCGCGCAACAAGGACAAGCTGCTCGTCAAGTACGGGCCGAGCGGTGAGCGCGGCCGGCACGCGGCGGTGGCGTGATGAGCGGCTACCGGTGTCCGGTGTGCGAGTACGTGTTCGACGAGCGCGAGGGCGACCCGCGTGAGGGGTTCCCCGCCGGCACCGCGTGGGCCGATGTTCCCGACGACTGGTGCTGTCCCGACTGCGGGGTCCGCGAAAAGATCGATTTCGAACCGATGGAGGTGTCCCGATGAAGGTGTACCGCTGCGAGGTCTGCGGATTCGAGTACGACGAGGCGCAGGGCTGGCCCGACGAGGGCATCGAGCCGGGCACCCGCTGGGAGGACATCCCGGACGACTGGTCCTGCCCGGACTGCGGCGCCGCGAAGGCCGACTTCGTGATGGTCGAGGTCACGCGAGCATGAGTGTGGACACGATCGCGATCGTCGGCACGGGGGTGGCCGGTGCCACCGCCGCGCTGACCCTGCGCGACGCCGGGTTCGACGGCCGGGTGCTGCTGATCGGCGAGGAGCCGCACGCGCCGTACCGCCGCCCGCCGCTGTCCAAGGACGTGTTGCGTGGCTCGATGCCCGACGAGCGCACCCGCCTGCGGCCGGCCGAGCACTGGGCGACCAAGGGCGTCGAACTGCGCACCGGCGCGCGGGTGACCGGCATCGCCGCCGACGCGCACGAGATCGTGCTGCTCTGCGGCGAGACGCTGGGTTACGACCGGCTGTTGCTGGCCACCGGCGGCCGGCCGCGCACCCTGCCGGTCACCGACGGCGTGCCCGGGGTGTTCACCCTGCGCACCCTCGGTGACGTGCCGGCACTGCGTGACGCGCTGACCGCCGGTACCCGGGTGCTCGTCGTCGGCGCTGGCCTGGTGGGTGCCGAGGTGGCGGCGAGCGCGCGGGCGATGGACTGCGCGGTGACCGTGCTGGAGGTGGAGCGCACGCCGCTGGCCCGTGTGCTGCCGCCGGTGATCGGTGTGCGGTACGCCGGGTTGCACCGCGCGGCCGGCGTGGACCTGCGCACCGGGACCGGCCTGAAGTCGTTGGCGCACAACGGTTCCGAGCTGGTCGCGATCGACACCGACGGCGCGGAGTCGCACGCCGACGTGGTCGTGGTGGCGGTCGGCATGGTGCCCAACACCGCGCTGGCCGAGACCGCCGGCATCGAGATCGACCGCGGCCCGGTCGGCGGGATCACGGTCGACTCGCAGGGTGCCACCTCCGCGCCCGACGTGTACGCGGCCGGCGATGTGGCGAACCTGCCGAACCGCGTGCTCGGCGGACGGCAGCGCGTCGAGCACTGGATGCACGCGCAGGACCACGGCGCCGCGACCGCCCGCGCGATGCTCGGCCAGGGCACGCCGTTCGACGTCGTGCCGTGGTGCTGGTCGGACCAGCACGGCGTGACCGTGCACATCACCGGCTGGCCGGACGCCGGCGACGAGGTGCGCCTTGACGGTGACCTCGATGGGATGAACTTCGCCGCTGAGTTCCGCCGCGATGGCAAGCTCGTCGGGGCGGTCGGAGTGAACCGTGCGGCCCAGATTCGCTTGCTGCGCAAGGAGATCGCCGCGCGCACCTCGTCGGAGGCGATCGCGTGACGGGCCGGGGCGCGACGGCTGCGGTGTCTACCTCGTTGACGCGGGCAGGGGCGCGTGACAACCATGTGGACATGACCTCACTGTCACCCGCACGGACAGTCGTGCCCTACGCCGAAGCCGCCCGCGCGCTGCTGCGCGACACGCTGCTGGACGCGGCGAGCGATCTGCTGCGCGAGCGGAGCTGGGCGGACACCACGATGGCGGACATCGCGACCGCCGCCGGGGTGAGCCGGCAGACGCTGTACAAGGAGTTCGGCTCCCGGCTGGCCTTCGCCGAGGCGTACATCATGCGCGAGTCGGAGCGGTTCCTGACCAGCGTGGAGAACGCGATCGCGGCCAAGGTGCACGATCCGCGCGCGGCACTGGCCGGCGCGGTGACCGTGTTCCTGGAGGCGGCGGCCGACGAGCCGTTGATCAAGGCGATCGTGGCCGGCGACGACAGCGACGGGCTGCTCTCGCTGGTGACCAACCAGTCCGGGCCGATCCTGCACGTGGCGACCGAACGGCTGGCCGTGTTCCTCGGTGACACCTGGCCCGGCGTGGAGGAGCACGCGCTGGAGCTGATCGCCGAGCACATGGTGCGCCTGGCGGTCAGCCACGCCGCCTCGCCGTCGAACCCGCCCTCGGTGACGGCCGCCGGCATGGCCGAGATGTTCGGCCCCTACCTCGACGAGGTGGTCGGGCCGTAGCCGTGTCTCTTCGGGTCATCTCGCCGGCGGGAAACCGGGTGCGGACGATCGGCGCGGTGGTGTGAGATCGGGGATATGGCGATCGTGTTGGGCAATCCGGGAGTCGACGGGCTGAGCGTGGCTGTGGACGTGCTGCGGGAGTGGCAGTACGACGGGGCGCCGACGCAACTGCATCCGGGAGACCTTGGCTGGTTCTGGCGGTTCGGCGCGGAGGCGACGGCCGCGGCGGTCCGGACCTGGAGCCGGGACGGACAGATTCTCGCCGTCGGGCTGCTGGACGGACCCGAGCTGTTGCGGCTGACGATCGCGCCGGACGCGGTACGGGACGAGGAGCTGGCGCGGCGGCTGGTTGACGACGTGACCGAGCCGGGGCGCGGCGTACTACCGGCGGGGAAGGTGGCCGTCGAGGCGCCGAAGGGTTCGCTGATCCAAGACCTGCTGTTCGAGATCGGCTGGAACGCCGATGAGCCATGGACGCCGCTGCGCCGCGACCTCACGGAGCCGGTGAAGGACCCAGGCGTGCGCATCGAGATGATCGGGCCGGAGCAGGCGCACGTGCGGACCGCGGTACAGCGGGCATCGTTCGACAGGTCGACGTTCACCGATCAGCGCTGGCACGCGATGGCGGCCGGTTTGCCGTACGCCGAAGCCCGGTGTCTGGTCGGGTACGACGACCAGGGCAGCGCGGTGGCGGCGGCGACGGTGTGGTCGGCCGGTCCGGGGAAGCCCGGGTTGCTCGAGCCGATGGGCGTGCACCGGGAACATCGCGGTCGCGGCTACGGCAAGGCGATCACTGTCGCCGCGGCGGCCGCACTTCGGGAGCTGGGCTCGTCGAGCGCGATCGTCGTCACCCCGAGCGTCAACGTCGGCGCCGTCGCCACCTACGAGTCGGCCGGCTTCCAGCCACTCTCCGAGATCCGGGACAACTACCGCGCGGCCTAGGCGTGCGGCGCCCGGCGGGGTCAGCGTGCGGTGTGCAGGTTGGTGAGGGTGTCGGCGTACCTGTCCCGGATGACCGCGCGCTTGAGCTTGAACGTGGGGGTCAGCTCACCGGTGACGCCGTCCCAGGTCCCGTCGAGCAACGTCCAGCGTTTGACCTGCTCGACGCGAGAGAGCTGGGCGTTGCCGGTCCGCACGGCCCGTTCCACCTCGGCCCGTATCTCGGAGTGCGCCGCGGCTTGTTCAGGTGTGGCCGCCTCGATGCCGCGAGCGGTGCACCAGTCGCGCCAGCTCGTCGGGTCCAGGGTGATCAGGGCGACCAGGAACGGCCGGGCGTCGCCGTCCACGTACACCGTGCCGATCAGTTCCGACGCGCCGGAGATCGCCTGTTCGACGTTGGCGGGGGAGATGTTCTTGCCCGCCGAGTTGATGATGATCTCCTTCTTGCGGCCGACGATGCTCAGGTACCCGTCCTGGTCGATCCGGCCGAGGTCGCCGGTGTGCAGCCAGCCGTCGACGAACGTCTCCGCGGTGGCCTCCGGGCGATTGAGGTAGCCGGGCACGATTCCCTTGCCCCTGGCCAGAATCTCGCCGTCCTCGGCGATGCGCAGCTCGACGCCGGGCAGGGCGGTGCCGACGGTGCCCAGCCGAGGCGCGCGCATCGAGTTCATCGTCAGCACGGCCGAGGTCTCCGTCATGCCGTACACCTCGACGATGGTGATGCCCAGACCGCGGAAGAAGGTCAGCACGTCCACCGAGATCGGCGCCGCACCGCTGACCGCGACGATCACCTCGTCCAGGCCGAGCGCCGCGCGCAGCTTGCGGTGCACGAGCCGGTCCAGCAGCGCGTGCTGCAGCCGGGTCGCCGGGCCGATGCGGGCACCGTCGAATCTGGCCCGGCCGACCCGCTTGGCGATCACGATGGCGCGGCGGATCAGGGCTCGCCGCAAAGCGCCTCTTTCGGTGGCCGCCCGCTCGGTGACCGCGCCGAGGAACTTCTCCCAGATCCTCGGTACGGCAAGGAAAACGTGCGGCCGGATCGCCGGCAACGCCTGCGCCAGGGCCCGCATGTCGCGCACGAAGGTCACCGTCGAGGCGAGTTCGCAGCCGAGGTAGTGGGTGATCATGCGCTCGGCCAGGTGTGCCAACGGCAGGTAGGACGCCTGCGCGCGGCCGGGCTCAGGACGCTCGCCCAGATCCTCGACCACGCGGGCGAGCACCCCGTCGAGCACGGAACGGATTCCCGCGTGCGTGATGATCGTTCCCTTGGGGTGACCGGTGGTGCCGGACGTGTACACGATGGTCACCGCGTCGTCCGGGCGTACTCGCGCCGCCGCCCGCTCGACCTCGGCGATCCGGTCGTCCAGCGCCGACCGGGCGATGGCGGTGACCTCCTCGAAGCGCAGCACCTCCGCGGACGTCGTGTCTCCCTCCACCACGACGATCGCGCGCAGGTCCGGCAACCACGGCTTGATCGACAGCCAGGTGTTCACCTGTGAAGCGTCCACAATGGACACCTTGCAGGCGGAATCCCTTGCCACGTAAGCGAGTTGCTCGGGTGAGAGCGTGTTGTAGTACGACGTCGGGGTGGCCCCGGCGAGCAGCGCGCCGATGTCGCACAGTGCGTGCTCGATCCGGTTGATCATGTGCAGCCCGACCACGTCGCCGTGTTGGACGCCGAGGTCCAGCAGGGCCAGCGCCACGACCGAGGCCTCGCGCTCGTACTCGCTCCACGTCAACCACTGGTCGTCATCGAACAGCGCGGGCACGTCAGGGTGCTGGATCGCGTTGCGGCGCAACAGATCCAGCACGGTGCCACGGTCCGGGCTCGCCATCGGCACGTTCCGCCTCTCGGTTGCCGCGTCGGTCATCGGGGTGCCATCCGGATCGCTCCGTCGATGCGGATGGTCTCGCCGTTGATCATGTGATTCGCGAGGACGTGCGCGACCAGGGCGGCGAACTCCTCCGGTCGGCCCAGCCGCGCCGGGTGCGGCGTCTGCGTCTCCAGCGACCGCCGCGCCTTGTCCGGTAGTGCCGCGAGCAGCGGCGTGTCGAACATGCCGGGAGCCACGGTCACCACGCGAACGAAGTGCTCGGCGAGGTCGCGTGCCAACGGCAGGGTCATGCCGGCCACGGCCGCCTTCGACGCGGCATAGGCGGCCTGCCCGATCTGGCCGTCGAACGCGGCGACCGAGGAGGTGTTGACGATGACGCCACGCTCGCCGTCCACGGGTTCGTTGGCGAGCATGCGAGCCGCGCCGAGTCTGGTCACGTTGAACGTGCCCACGAGGTTGACCTCGATGACCGCGGCGAACGCCGCGAGCGGCAGCGGGCGGCCGTGGTCGACGACGCGCCCGGGCAGCCCGATGCCGGCACAGTTGACCACCGCGCGGACGGGCCCGAGCGCGGCGGCCGTGTCGAGTGCTTGTTCGACGGCCTGCTCGTCTGTGATGTCGGCGGACACGAACGTCGCGCCGAGTTCCTCGGCCGCACGCCGTCCAAGGTCGGCGTTCTGGTCGCACACAACGACGGGCATGCCGTGTTCGCGCAGCAGTCGTGCGGTCGCCAGACCGAGGCCGGACGCCGCGCCGGTGACCAGCGCGGCGCCCGATCGATCAGCCGGCACAGGAGTTCTTCGTCGGTTTGCCGGCGAACCGGTCGCCGAGCCAGTTCAGCGCGTTGGTGCCCCAGACCGACACCGTGAGGACGTGCTCTCCGAGCGGGATCGAGTGCCACTCCAGGTTGGTACCGACCGCGCAGTAGCGGGCCTTGAGTTCCTTGGCTCCCGAGTACGGGATCAGCTCGTCGATCGTGCCGTGGTACAGGTACACCGGCGCGGACGGTTTGACCGTGCCGAGCCTGTTCTCCGCCAGTCGCTTCTGCCACTTCGGCTGGTCGATCACGTCGGGCGTCGTGGTGAAGTCGTTGAGCCGCCGGAACGGCGCCGCCACGACCATCTCGGCGACACAGGCGTTGGCGACCCGCTCGGCGAGCTTCTTGCCCTCGGCGTTGAGTGCCTGGTCCAGTCCCAGCTCGGGGTAGGCCGCGGAGAGCCCGACCGCCGCGCCGAGCACCAGGCCGAACCCGATGCCGCCGTTGTTGCTGCGCGCGACCAGGTTCAGGTCCGACGGCACGCCTCCGGTCGCCGTACCGCGGACATTCAGCTCGGGCGCGTAGCCGGCGTGCTGTTCGCCGGCCGAGGCGGCGGCCTGACCGCCCTGCGAGTAGCCGAACACGCCGATCGGCGCGGCCGGGTCGATGCCGGCACCCGGCAACCTGGTCGCCGCGCGTGCGACGTCCAGCAGTGCGCGGCCGGAGGAGACGCCGGTGGCATAGGTGTGCGTGCCGGGGGTGCCGAGCCCCTCGTAGTCGGTGAGTGCGACCGCCCAGCCCTTCACCATGGCCTGCACCAGAAAGGCGATCTCGATCTCGGTGCCGACGCGGAGCTGGTAGGACGGCGCGCACTGGTCGCCGAGGCCCTGGGTGCCCAGCGCGTAGGCCATGACCGGGCGCGGACCCGGGCCGATCCAGGGGGTCGGCGGCACGATCACGGTGCCGGACACGGCGTTCGGCGCGCCGGTGGCCGAGGTCGACCGGTAGATCACCTGGTGCGCCTTCACCGGTGCCGGGAAGACCCGGAACGGCTCGGCGTACAGCGTGACCTCGCGGGAGCGGAGCACGTCGCCGGCCGGTACGTCGGGCAGCGGGGACGGCGGCGTGTAGAAGGAATCGTTCTGCGGAACCGGTGGGCGCTCGTCCTGGGCCGCCGCCGGCGAGTCGTCGGCGTGCGCGGCCACCGCGACGCCCAGTCCGAGGGCCACCACGCACAGCCCGGTCGCGAGTTTGCGGAGCACCGCTGCCTCCAACGGTTGGAGTGGTAATTTAGATTTTCGAACATAGCGTTCCGGGTAAGATCTGACAATCACTGTTTTTCAATCTGGAGGTCAGGTGGAGCCGACCGCGCGCACCTACGCCGGTGTCTCGCTGGACCAACGCAGGGATGACCGGCGGGAACGGCTGCTCGCCGCCGCGTTGGACCAGTTCACGTCGGTGGGTTTCCAGAACGCCAAAATCACTCACGTGTGCACAACCGCCGGTGTGTCCACGCGCAGCTTCTACGAGGTCTTCCCGAACAAGGAGGCGCTGCTGCTGGCGTTGCACGCGCGGATCAACCAGCTCGCCTACGACCGGGTCTCCGGCGCGCTGGCGTCGCTGCCCGACACCGATCTCGACACCCGGGTCGGCGCCCTGCTCGACGTGTTCCTCGGGGCCATCACGTCCGACCCCCGGCTGCCGCGGCTGAACTACGTCGAGGCGGTCGGGGTCAACGCCGACGTCGAGCGGCAGCACGAGGAATGGGTCATCCGCTGGGGCGAGTTGATCGAACAGGAAGCCGTTCGCGCGGCCGAGCGCGGTGCCGCCCCGCGCCGCGACTACCACCTCACGGCGATCTCGGTGGTCGGTGCCGTGACCGGGCTGCTGCGCGAATGGCAGGCGCACACCGACCGCTACGAGGTCGCCGACATCACCGCCGAGATCAAGGCGCTCATGCTCGCCGTGATCACCCGCGAGCGGTAGCGACCCCTTGTCGCCGAAGGGTCACCGGCGGTAGCGTGCCCATATCGGAAAATTGCTGTTACCACATCGAGGTGGGATCGTGCGGAAGCTGACCTGGACGGCGGCGGCACTCGCGTTCGCCGGCGTGCTCGCGACCCAGACGTTCGCGTCGGCGGAAGGAGCTGGGCCGTCCGCCGCGACCTGCCCCTCGGTCAACGGGAACTGGGCCGCACCCGGTCCGTTCGCGGTGACCTCGGGGTCCAACGGAACGGGACACACGATCTTCCGGCCGACCGATCTCGGCGGGCTCGGCTGCGAGAAGCACCCGGTGATCCTGTGGAGCAACGGCGCGGCGGCGGTCGTGGCGGCCTACACCGAGCTGCTGACCCACCTCGCCTCACACGGTTTCATCGTCGCCGCGGGGGAGGGCCGGTCCAGCTCCGGGCAACCGATGCTCGACGGGCTCGACTACCTCGCGCGCCAGAACGCCGACCCGAACAGCGTCTTCGCCGGCAAGGTGGACGTCGAGCATGTCGGCGCGACCGGTCACTCGCTCGGTGGCGGTGCCGCCGTCGGCGCGGGTGCCGACCCCAGGGTGGACACGGTCGCCCCGCTGCTCGGCGGGCCGTTCAACAAACCGGCTCAGCTGCACGGCCCGGCGCTGTTCACCGCCGGCCAGCGCGACGGGCTGGTGTGGCCCTCCGTGGTTCGCTCGCAGTACGACCAGGCCGCACAGGTGCCCGCGATCTACGCCGAACTTCGCGGCGCCGGCCACTTCGAGGCCAGCCGGGACGGCGGCCGGCTGCGCGGTCCGCTCACCGCCTGGTTCCGCTTCCACCTGCTCGCCGACGAGCACGCCCGCGGCGAGTTCTTCGGCCCCGGCTGCGGCTACTGCACCTCGCGGGAGTGGTCCGCGTTCACCCGCAACCCCAAGGCCGAGGCGATTCCCGGCCCCTAGACCAACTCGGTGGTGTGGTTCAGCCGTGCGGTCATGTCCTCGACGGTAGAACTTCGACCAATGTCGAGGTCAACGTCACGGCGTGCGACCCAGCATCGCGACGAACCGCGCACCGGCACTGGCGTCCGCCGGCACCGCGACGGGTGCCGCGAACCGGTGCGGCCGGTCGGCGTCGGTGACCAGCAGCGGCACCAGATCCAGCAGTTCCTCGGCCAGCGACGGCGGCACCGGCCGGTTCCGCCCGCACGCCCGAGCGACGTCCCAGCCGTGCGCGGCCACCTCGACCGCACCGGCCCCGGTGAGCACGGCCGCGGTCAGCGGGCAGCCGCCGACCAGCACCGGCCCGTCCCGCTCGGCCGTCGTCCACGAGCCGATCAACCGGCAGGCGCGGTCCTTCAGCGCGGCGACCGGCTCCTCGTCCGGATCGATGCCGCTGGCCGGCACCGGGTCCACGTACCCGATGTCGGCCGCCTCGGTGAGCGCCAGCAGCGAGTCGTTCATGTGATCAAGCAGCGCGCGCAGATCCCATGCGGCACAAGGGGTTTGACGCGTCATGGCGTCCGGCGTGACCAGGTGCAGACTGCCGAGTGTGTAGTTGACCGCGCGCTCGAGCAGCGCGATGCCGCCGATCGTCGCCAGCGCCATGGACCCCGCCATCACCGCTCCTCAACCCGCTGTCGGAAGTGTGTCGGGCAGCCCGAACTTGTCGAACAGGCTCTGCTCGAAGAACACCACGGTGTGCGCGACGCCGCCGTCGCCCAGCTCCACCACCTGGATGCCGAACTTGTTGTGCACGCCGTGCTCGTCGCGCAGGTACATGCCGAACGCCGGCTGTCCGTTGGCCACCGTGGGCACCAGCCGCAGGTCGCCGGCGCTCTTGGCCGGGCAGGCGAACTTGATCAGCCGCACGATGTCGACCGGACCGGAGTACCAGAACGGGAACGGCGGCATCTCGAACACCGCGTCGGAGGTGAACATCTCCACGAGCTTGTCGAACTCGTAGTTCTCGAACGCCGCCTGGTACTTCGAGAGCAGGTCGCGCTGTTCGGCGGTGACCTCCTGGTCGACCGTCTCCTCGGTCGGCTGGACCTGCTGCAGTTGCGCGCGCGCCCGCTGCAGCATGCTGTTCACCGCCGCGGTGGTGATCTCCAGCGCATCGGCCACCTCGGCGGCCTTCCAGCGCAGCACGTCACGCAGCACGAGCACCGCGCGCTGGCGGGCCGGCAGGTGCTGCAGCGCGGCCACCAGCGCCAGCCGGATCGACTCCCGCGAGGACACGATGGACGCCGGGTCGGACGGGTCGCCCAGCATCGAGTCCGGGATCGGCTCCAGCCACGGCACCTCGCCGCGCACCTCGAGCGGGGTCTCCGGTTCCGCGCTGGACGAGCCGAGGCCGGACGGCAGCGGCCGCCGGTTGCGCCCTTCGAGCGCGGTGAGGCACGCCGTGGTGGCGATCCGATACAGCCACGTGCGCAGCGAGGAACGGCCCTCGAAGTTCTCGTAGGCCCGCCACGCGCGCAGATACGTCTCCTGCACCAGGTCCTCGGCGTCGTGCACCGAGCCGAGCATCCGGTAGCAGTGCGCGAGCAGCTCTCGCCGGAACGGATCGGCCAGCTTCCCGAAATCCTCGGTCGCCGGCTTGCCTGTGATCGTCTCAGCGGTCTTCTCCACCACGGCCGTGCCCCTCATCGTCCTCAGAGCTCCATGACCGAGAAGACGTTACCCGCGGGATCGGTGAACCAGGCGATCGCAGGACCGGGATTCTCGTCGCTCTTGCGCACGACTCCCTTGTCGTCCTGGCCGAAGCCCTCGTAGCGCAGTAGCTCCACACCGCGCCCGGTCAGCTTCTCGATCGCCGCGTCGATGTCCTCGACCGGGAAGTTGAGCACGGTGAAGCCCGCGGGCTCGTGGTTCTCCTTCGGGTACACCACGATCGTCGTGTCGCCGGCGATGTTGAGCTGGAGGATGCCCATCTCGCTGTCGTCGACGTCGAGGCCGAGCACCTCGGTGTAGAACTTCTTCGCCACCGCCGTATCCGGTACGGCGAAACCACTGAACGCCTTGCTGCCGCTGAACATTCGGGTCACTTCCTTTCCATCTGCGCGCGGTGTTCCGCGCTGAGCTGGATGATCTGGACGTAGTTGCCGTCCGGGTCGATCGCGGTGGCGAAGTAGGAGCCGTCGCGGTCCTCCAGCTCGGCGAGCCAGGTCGCGCCCGCCGCGTTCAGACTGTCCACAGTGGACCGTGCGTCCTCGACGTCGAAGTTGAGCAGCACCCGTCCCGGCTCGGGGTTGGTGTCCCCGATGTCGTCGCGGGTGTCGATCATGACGTAGAAGCCGTCGAAGTCGAGCACGTCGTAGCCGGGTCCGTCGCCCGGCGTGCGCTCGACCTTCGGGGAGAACGCCGTCGCGTAGAAATCGCGGAGCCGGTCGGGCTTCGTGCTGGACAACAACAGGCTGCCGAGTGCTGCCATGGGGGTCCCTCCTCGGGTGTCGGATGCGCCTTCACGAGTACTGACCACCCGCGCGCCGAAAAGTCATCGCGATCGCGCCGATGAGTTTTCGCGGCGGCTCTGGTCAATACCGCTGTCCGCGTCACTGATCACCGAAAGGGACCAACAATGACCAGCAATGGAACGGTCGTCAGTGGGAACAACCGTTCCCGCTGGGCGGCCCTGATCGTGCTCTGCGTCGGCATGCTGATGATCGTTCTGGACGCCACCGTGGTGAACGTGGCGCTGCCGGCGATCCAGTCCGACCTCGGCTTCACCCAGTCCAGCCTGGCCTGGGTGGTCAACGCCTACCTGATCGCGTTCGGCGGGCTGCTGCTGCTCGCCGGCCGGCTCGGCGACCTGATCTCCCGGCGCGGGGTGTTCCTCACCGGGCTCGGGGTCTTCACCGTGGCGTCGCTGTTCTGCGGTGTCGCGCAGTCTCAGACGATGCTGATCGTGGCGCGGTTCGTGCAGGGTGTGGGCGGCGCGCTCACCTCGGCGGTGATCCTCGGCATGATCGTCACGATGTTCCCCGAGCCGCGCGAGCAGGCCAAGGCGATCGGCGTGTACAGCTTCGTCGCGTCGGCCGGCGGCTCGGTCGGGCTGCTCGCCGGCGGTGTGCTCACCCAGGTCATCAACTGGCACTGGATCTTCTTCATCAACATCCCGATCGGCATCGTCACCGCGATCTTCGCGCTGCGGGTGCTGTCCCCGGATCGCGGCACCGGCTTCGGCAAGGGCGCCGACGTGCTGGGCGGCGCGCTGATCACCGGATCGCTGATGCTCGGCGTGTACACGATCGTCAGCCCGGCCGCCGAGCACGGCTGGACCGCGCCGACCACCCTGTGGCTGGGCGCCGCGTCGATCGCGCTGCTGGTGGCGTTCGTGGTCCGCGAGGCGACGGCGGCCAACCCGCTGGTGCCGCTGCGGATCTTTCGGTCCCGCGTGGTGTCCGGTGCGAACCTGATCCAGTCGGTGACCGTGGCCGGCATGTTCGGCATGTTCTTCCTCGGCGTGCTGTACGTGCAGAACGTGCTGCACTACGACGCGCTGGAGACGGGCCTCGCGTTCCTGCCGGTGACCGTGGTGATCGGCACGCTGTCGCTGAAGTACTCGGAGAAGCTGATCACGCGGTTCGGCGCGCGGGCGACCTTGTTGCCCGGACTGGTGCTGATCGCCGCCGGTCTGGCGCTGTTCGCCCGCGTTCCGGTTGACGGCGTCTACCTGGTCGACGTGCTGCCCACGATGATCCTGATCGGTACGGGTGTCGGCGTGTGCTTCCCGGCACTGGCGACGCTGGCCATGTCGGGTGCCACCGAGAGCGACGCCGGCCTCGCCTCCGGGTTGATCAACACGACCACGCAGGTGGGCGCGGCGCTCGGGCTGGCCGTGCTGGCGACGTTGTCGGCGACCCGCACCGGCGAGGCGGCGGCCCAGGGCGCACCGGTCGAGCAGGCGCTGACCGAGGGGTACCAGCTCGGCTTCCTGATCGCGTCCGGGCTCGTGGTGGTGGCGATCGGTGTGGTGCTGACCGTGCTGCGCCGCGACCGCACCACGCCGGTCGTCGAGCCGGAGCTGGAACCCGTTGCGGCGTAAGGTTTTCTGGAGGTAAGGCCACGGCCTCGACTCATCCGGTCAGGTAACCGCCGGATGCGTCGAGGTCGGAGCCGACGATCGCGCTCGAGTCGGTCGAGGCGAGGAACATGACCACGGTGGCCATCTCCTCGGCGGCCACGATCCGCTTGATCGGATAGGACTGCGCGATCTCCTCGTAGGTCATGCCGAACGCCTCGGCGGCGCGGCGCAGCATCGGGGTGTCGACCGCGCCCGGCGCGAACGCGTTGATCCGGATGCGGTCGGCGGAGTACTCCAGCGCGGCGACCTTCGTCAGCGACGCGACCGCGTGCTTGCTGGCGTTGTACGGCGCGATCGTGGCGAACCCGACCTCGGCGGAGATCGAGGCGGTGTTCACGATCGCGCCGCCGCCCTGGGCGAGCATTCGCGGGATCTCGTACTTCATGCCGAGGAACACGCCGGCCGCGTTGGTGCGCCACACGTTCTCCAGGTCCGCGAGCGTCTGCTCGTGCAGCCGGACCGCGCGCGGGCTCTCGATCCCGGCGTTGTTGACCGCGATGTCCAGCCGCCCGTACCGGCGCACGCACGCCTCGACCAGGTCGCGGACCTCCGGCTCGTTGCGGACGTCGGCCCGCCGGAACGTGGCGTCGCCGCCCGCGGCCCGGATGCTCGCGGCCACCTCGTGACCGAGGCGTTCGCGCCGCCCGCAGAAGTAGACCTTGGCGCCCTCGGCGGCCATCGCGCGTGCGGTCGCCGCACCGATCCCGGACGTGGCGCCGGTGATCAGCACGACCTTGTCGGCGAACCGGCCCCGCCGGCCGGGCGTCCCCGCGACGGATCCCGCGGCGGCCCCGGGGGCGATCGCGCTCGCGGTGATGCCCAGCGCTCCGGCGGTGAGCACGGTTCGGCGGTTCGGCTTGTTCGTCATGTCGATCAGGCAACCAGCGGGCTTCACCACCGTCCAATACCCGCGCTCATGCCGTTTGGGCATAGGGCCACGTCATGGTCACCCGACAAGCCTCGTGGTCACGGCGCGAGCCTTCGGCGCGGCGGTGAGCAGGTCGGTGCAGTCCACGAACTGGTCGACCGATCCGGTGCGCGGCAGGGCGCGAATCTCGGGATCGCTGATGCTGTCGATCAGCGCGTCCGCGAAACGCTCGGCCCGCAGGACGCGGAACGGCCGTTCGTGGTAATTCCGAATGCTCGTATCGAGCGGGTCGGTCAGGCCCAGTTCGTTGTGTGACGTGGCGGCGGCGGTATACGCGGTGGCGAGGTGATTTTCCCGTTCCTGCCAGGTGATCGCGCCGATTGTCGCTCTCAGTGCTGGGCCGATGGTCGCCGCGGACGGAATTCGCGCGAATGCGCTGCCGAGCCATTTGCCGTAAGGCGGATAACGGCGGTGCGTGAGCAGGTTCAGACGCATCAGGTCCCTGGCGAGGCGGGCGGTGACGACGGCCGAGCCAAGGTCGTCACCCACCTCTCCGCAGCGCCCGACGAATGCCTCCTCCTGACCGATGCGCTGCCATTGGCACGCCAGGACGTAACGCCAGATATCGTCGGGATACCAGGCGAGCCGGGAACGCGCGGACGTCAGCTCACCCGGCCCGTCATGGAAGACGGCACCGCCCGTGACCTCGGCGAGCACCTGTGTCGGGAGCGCCAGCCAGTCGAGCGTGGAGACGGTGTCTCGCGGGTCGAAACCCAGGTGGTCGGCGAACCAGGAGTCGAGCGTGGTCACGTCCACCCGGTGGAAGACCAGGCCGTCGGTGAACGCCATCGTGCGGATGTGTCCGTCGTCCGCGGGAACGAAGTTCGTCGAATAGCCGAGGAATTCCCTCGGCAGCTCCGTGCTGAGCACGGCGGAGATGTCCGGGGCCATGGCGGCGTCGTCGCGGTGGAGGAAGAACTGGAGGCGCGGACCCCATTCGTGGTCGGCGGACCGGGCGGTGTCGAACCCGAGAACCTCGGAACCACCGCCGATTCGGGCGGCCGTATGCGTGATGTCGCCGAAATGCTCTCGCACCAACGGCCACACCGCTTCGCGATAGAAGCGACGTGACAGTTCCAATCCGGGAATGAACGCCCGTGCCAACTCAGACATGCGCCACGAATACGCAGAACGGGTGTCCGGACGGGTCGGCGTACACGCGCAGCGGCTCCTCCGGGTCGTCCACGCGGTCGTAGAGCAGTCGCGCGCCGAGTGCCAGCGCCCGCTCGTGCTGGGCCAGCAACGCCTCGACGCTCGGCACGGTGAGATCCAGGTGCAGTTGCTGCGGGCAGGGACCGGTCGGCCAGGTCGCCTCGGGCAGGCTGTCGACCTGCTGGAAGGCGATCTTCGGACCGGTGTCGTCCCACAACACCAGCCAGTCCTGGCCGCGCGGGTCCGGCTCGCCGTCGGCCGGCGGCTCGTCCCCGTCGCGGTACCGGAAACCCAGCAGCCGCCGGTAGAACTCGGCGAGCCCGCGCGCGTCCGTCGTGTCCAGTACGACCTGTCGAAGGTGCGGCACGTCCATGGGGGGATCGTGTCACCGCTAGTTGTCGGTCGCCTTGAGGACTCGGTCGATCACGTCCAACGCGGCGCGCAGCTCCTCCGGCGTGATCCCGCCGGCCACCTCGTCGGCCCACCGCGCCTGCGTGCCGCGCAGCCGGGCGATCGCGTCGAGGCCCTGATCGGTCGGCCGCAACAGCTTCGCGCGCCGGTGCGCCGGGTTCGGCACGTACTCGGCGAGTTCCTTGTCCACCAACAGATCCGCGATCCGCTGCACGCTCTGGCGGGCCAGCCCCATCGAGCGCGCGATGCCCGCGACCGGGGCCGGCTCGGCCAGCACGGCGCCGAGCACCTGCCACCACGCGGCGGTCAGTCCGGCCGGTCGCGCGATCCGCTCGGCGGCGGCGAGGAACTGGCCGTTGAGCCGGAACGTGCGCATCACGAGGTCGGTGAGCAGATCGCCGGACTCGGTGCGCTGGCTCATGAGGCGGCGGCCTTCTCCAGGTCGAAGTACGCGGCGCCCTCGTGCTTGCCGTAGAACCGGTACCAGGCGTCGGCCACCTCCGGCGTGTACAGGTCCAGCTCGGCGAAGATCTCCCTGGCGAACTCGGCGGGGTGGATCGCCGCCGCGGTGATCAGGCCTCGGTCACGCACCGCCGGCTCGTCCCGGTAGTGCTCCGTGCCGGTGTACGCGGGCGCCATCGCCAGGTATTCGCGCGCGTTGCTGGTGTGCGCGCGATCGTTGAGCAGACCGGCCGAGGCGAGGCCCATCGTGCCGCCGCAGATCGCCGCCACCGGTGTACCCGCGTCCAGGAATTCGCCTGCGACCTGGGCGAACGGCGCGAGCGCGTGGTCACCGGACGGCGTGAAGGTGTTCGCGCCCGGCATGATCAGCATCGCGCTGTCGGCCGGCGAGAGGTCGGCGATCGCGACGTCCGGCACGATCCGCGCGCCGCCGGCCGTGGTGATCGGGTCGGTGCTCGGCCCGACGGTGAGCACGCGGTAGCGACCCGGCTCGCGCTGCCACATGGGCTGGTTGACGGAGGCGACCGCGTAGCCGGTCTCCCAGTCGGAGAGCGTGTCGTAAACGGCGAGGTGCACTGTTTTCATCATGACAGCATTCTGTCAGATTTGACAGTGTGCTGTCAACTGGCGATCACTGCTACCGTGCGGCGTGCGCAACGGAATCGCCACCCTGCTCGTGCTGATCGGTTGTCTGCTGTCCGGCCCGGCGGTGGTCGCCGTCGCCGTCGAGCAACGCGTGGCCGACCGTCAGGAATACCTCGACGCCGTGGGTGATCTCGCCGACGATCCGGCTGTCCGCGGCGCCGTCGCCGAGCTGCTCGCGGACAAGCTCGCCACGCGACTCGGCTCGCGTCCCTCGGCCGCCGCGCGCGACGCGGTGGACTCCGCCGCCCGCAAGGCCGTGGACAGTCCCGCGTTCCGCACCTGGTGGATCGAGGCGAACTCGGCCGCACACCCACAGATCCTCGCGATGCTCCGCGGCCAGAACGGTGCCGCGCGCCTCCAGGGCGATTCCATCGTGCTCGACATGCGCGCCCTCGTCGACGACGTGCGCGTGCCCGGCCTCGGCCGACTCCCGGCCGAGGGGATGACCGTCGAGCTGGCGGGCGGGTCCGCGATCAAGCGCGTGGTCCCCGTGTACACCACGCTGGAGGATCTCAGCGCGGTGCTCCCGATCGCCTCCGCCGTCCTGATCCTCGGCGGCATCGCGCTGGCCGTCCGCCGGCGCGGCGCGCTGATCACGGCGGGAATCGGTGTCGCGGTGGTGGCCGGAATCACCCTCGCGATCGGGTGGCTCGCCCGTGGCCTGGTGGCCGACCAGAGCCCGTCGCCGCAGCTCGCCGGCGGGTTCTACGACGCGATGACCAGCGGTGCCGGCGTGATGCTCTGGATCCTGGCCGGCGCCGGTGTCGCCGCGGTGATCGTCGGCGTGATCGCCGGTATGGTGTCGCCGCCTAGCCGAACAGGGCGTGGTCGGGCCGACACCGGACATCCCGCTCCGGCGGTTTCAGGTCGATCAGATAGGCATTGGTGATCGGCGTGAGGCAGTTCGCGCTCTTGCCGAGCGCGGTGTGACCCCACGTTTCCACCTCGACCAGGCGTGAGCCGGCGAACTGCCGCTGCGCCCCGCGTGCGCCGCTGATCCCGGTATTCGCGTCGTGCGTCGGGTTGCTCAGCAGCGGCGGCGTGTCCAGTTTCAGGTCGAACGGGCCGCGGTAGGAACTCTTGCCGGAGCCGGGCCAGTTCGCGCACAGCGACACCGACCACGCGCCCATCGCGCCGAACCGAGGGTAGGCCGCCTCGGCCTGCTCGGCGCTGTCGATCCAGGACTGCTGGTCGGCCGGCCACGGCGAGTCGACGCACTGGATCGCCCGCGCGGCGTCGACGGCGACCTTCTCCTCCTCCTTCGTCGCGTCGAGCAACTGTCGCAGCTGGCCGCCGAGCTGATCGAGCAAACCGTTGCCACGCACGGAAAGCGGGCCGAACCGCAGCAGGTCCACGCCCTTGGTGAACGCGACCAGCACACTGAACGTGCTCACCGGAACGCCGGCCAGCCGGTCCATCGACATCGCGTTCTGGGTCAACCCCTGGAAGGTCTTGCCGTCCAGCGTCATCCCGGGCAGCGCGAGCGGCTCGCGGTACAGCGAATCGACCACGCGCTCCCAGCGGCCGCGCGCGTCGCCGGCCAGCGGGCAGCGGAAGAACCCCACCTGGTCGCAGCGTTCGAACCCCGAGTACACCGCCTCGGCCGAGGCCTCCGACCACTTCGCGCTCAGCTTGCCCTCGGCGTACATGGTCGGGTCGACCACGCCGTCCAGCGCCATCGCGCGCACCCGGGTCGGGAACAGCGCCGCGTAGGTCGCGCCGAGGTAGCTGCCGTAGGACGTGCCGAAGTAGCTGATCTTCTGCTCGCCGAGCGCCTCGCGCACCAGGTCCAGATCGCGTGCCGTGTCCGCGGTGGACAGGTGGTACGTGATCTCCGGCGCGGTGGCCGCGCAACTGGCCCGCAGGTACTCGTCGTGCGCGAACTTCTGTTGGTACTGCGGGGGATCCGGCCAGTTCGACACCGCCTCGGCGGGCGGTACACCGGGTGCGGCCGTGCAGCCGAACGGCGTGCTCTGGCCGGTGCCGCGCGGGTCGATGCCGATGATGTCGAACCGGTCGCGCACCGCCGGTCCGAGCGCGTTGACGATGCCGGCGAAGTAGATGCCGTCGGTCATCGTGATGCCGGGGCCGCCCGGGTTGAGGAACAGCGGGCCGATCTTGCGGCTCTGGTCCGCGGCCGGCGCCTTGATCATCGAGATGGTGATCTTCTTGCCGGCCGGGTCGGCGTGGTCCAGCGGCACCTCGGTCTTCGCGCACTGGAAGAGCACCAGGCAACTGGACCAGGTGAGCGCGTTCGGTCCGGCGTCCGGCTCGGCGTTGGCGAGCAGGGCCGGCGCGACGGCGGCGGTCAGCACGGCGGCCGTCGCCGCGGCCAGAATCGTGTTGCGCTTGTTCACGCGGGCAACCCCCAGATTCCGTTGTCCGCCTTGCACTTCACATCGCCGGCGGGGAGTCTCCGCTCGATCAGGTAGGTGTCGGTGATCGGCGTGAGGCAGGTGCGGCTCTTGCCGAACGTGGTGTGGCCCCAGGTGGTGACCTCGACGAGGCGGGAGCCCTCGAACGCGGCACGTGCGGCCCGCGCGCCGTCGATTCCGGTGGTGGCGTCGTGGCTGCTGTTGATCACGAGCAGCGGGGTCGCGGTCCGGCCGCCGATCGGGCCCCGGTAGGCGTCCTCGGCCGAACCGGGCCAACTCGCGCAGATCGAGGAGGTCCACGCGCCGGCGGCGGCGCCGCCAGGTGCCCTGGCCTCGTCGCGCCGCGCGGCCTCGATCCACGCTCGCGGGTCGGCCGGGTTGTGGCTGTCCGCGCACCACAGACCGCGCAGCCCGCCGACGCCGGCGAGCAGGTCCTCGCCAGCCGTCGGCGCGGCGCCGAGCTGCTTGGCCAGGTTCGCCGCCTGGTCGAGCAAACCGTTGTGGGGCACGGAAAGCGGGCCGAAGCGAAGCGTGTCGACGATCTTGGTGAGCGCCGCGAACGGGCCGAAGGTGTCCAGCGGAACGCCGGCCAGCCGATAGCCGGTCAGCGCGGCGGTGGTGAGGGTGTGGAACGACGACTTGGTGAGTGTGACGCCGGGGAGTGCGAGCGGCTGCTTGTCCAGTGACTCGAGCACCCGGTACCAGCGGCCCATGGCGTTGACATTCGGCGAGCCGGTCAGCGGACACTGGATGACGCTGACCTTGTCGCACAAGGAAAGCGCGGATCGCAACGACTCGATCGTCGCGTCGCCGAGCCGCACCCGGGAGGTCATCGGGTCGACGCTGCCCGGGGTGCCGAGGTAGGCGTTCGGATCGAGCACCGCGTCGACGGCCACCGCGCGCACCCGGTCGGGGAACAGCGTCGCGTAGGTGACGCCGAGGTTGGCGCCCTGGGACGCGCCGTAGTAGCTGAGCTTGTCCTCGCCCAGCGCCTGGCGGAGCAGGTCCATGTCGCGCGCGACGTTCGCGGTGCTGATGTGGTGCAGGATCTCGCCACCGGTCGCCGCACAACTCCGGCGCACGTAGTCGTCGCGGGCCAGGTACTGGTCGACCTGCTCGGGGCGAACGGGGTACGGATCGGCGATGGGAGCCACCGGCTCGACGCCCGGGGCCGGCTCGCACCGCAGCGGCGTGCTGCCGCCCGAGCCGCGCGGGTCGAACGCCACGATGTCGAACCGGTCGCGCACCTGCTGGCCCAGCCCGCCGGCGAGCCCGGCGAAGAACACCAGGTTCGTGGCGACCGGGCCGGCGCCGCCGGGGCTCACGAACAGCGTGCCGATCCGCCGCTCCGGCTTGGCCGCGGGCAGCCGGCGCAGTGAGAGGGTGATCTGTGTGCCGTCCGGTTCGTCGTAGTCCAGCGGTACCCGCGCGGTGGCGCACTGGTGGATCACGTCGCAGCCGGACCAGGTGATCTCCGGTGGCGCCGACGGGTTCGCGTTCGCCAGGACCGGCACCGTGGCGACGGCCATGGCACCGACGGTCAGGGCGAGCGCAACTTTACGAACACGTCTGTTCATGATTGCGGAAGGTAGCAGAGCTGCGACGGACGTACAACGGTTCGCCATGTTTACCGGCGGGTGCACTGTGGTATGCATGAGTCATGCATGACAACGAGAGGCTCGCGAACCTGCTCGGTGCCACGGCATTGGCGGTCACCGATCTCACCGTCGGCGGCGCGACACGTGCCGCCGGTGTGAGCGCCAGCGGTGCCGCCGCGCTCGTCGTGTTGAACGCCGCGCCGGGAGTGAGTGTCACCGAGCTGGGGCGGCGGGTCGGGCTCACCCAGTCGGCCGCCGCGCGCATGGTCGACTCGCTGGAGAGCGACGGGCTCGTCGAGCGGCGGCCCGGCATCGGACGCGGTGTCGCCGTGCGGCTCACTCGGCCCGGCCGGCGCGCCGCCCAAGCCGTGCTCGACGCGCGCGGTTCACCGCTGACCGAGGTGCTCGACGGGCTCGACGGCGACGACCAGGTGGCACTGACCAGGCTGCTCGAACGGCTGCTTTCCGTGCTGTACAACGAGATCGGCGACTCCGACCTGATCTGCCGGCTGTGTGACCGGGGCGTGTGCACCACCGGCTCGAACTGCCCGGTCGGGGAGGCGGAACGGGCGTCGCGATGACCGGC
Source organism: Herbihabitans rhizosphaerae (assembly GCF_004216555.1). Lineage (GTDB taxonomy): Bacteria > Actinomycetota > Actinomycetes > Mycobacteriales > Pseudonocardiaceae > Herbihabitans > Herbihabitans rhizosphaerae. The sequence goes on from NZ_SGWQ01000007.1 coordinate 191,589, forward strand.
ACGCTGCTCGCACTCGGGTCGGCGGCCACCTACGGCGTCGCCGACCTCGCCGGCGGGCTGCTGTCGCGCCGGGTCGGGTTCGCCGCCGTGGCGCTGCTCGGCCAGGTCGGCGGGCTGGTGCTGTCGGTCGGCGTGGCGCTCGCGGTGCCGTCCACGGTGACGCTCGTCGATCTCGGGTGGGGCGCGCTGTCCGGCGTGGGTACCGGGGCCGGTATGGCGTTCCTGTACCGCGGGCTGAGCAGGGGCGCGATGAGCGTCGTGGTGCCGGTCAGCGCGGTCGGCGGCGTGGCGCTGCCGGTGTTGGTCGGCGTGATCCTGTTGGGGGACAGGCCATCTGGGCTCGCGTGGGTCGGCATCGTGGTGGCGGTTCCCGCGCTGTGGCTGGTCTCCTGGACCGGGTCCTCGGCGCGGGCGGACGTCGTGTCGGGTGTGCCCGACGCGCTGCTGGCGAGTATGGGGATCGCCGTGCAGTACCTCGCGCTCGCGCAGGCCGGACCGGACGCCGGGATCTGGCCGGTGGTCGCCGGGCGGGTGGCCGCCGTACTCGCGCTCGCGCCCGTGGTGGCCCGGCGCGCGCGGGAGTCGATCTCGGCGGCGCACGTCGGCCTCGCCGCGGCGATCGGCGGGATGGCCGCGCTGGCGCTGTCGCTCTACCTGCTCGCCACGCGGCAGCAGATGGTGGTCGTGGCCGTGGTGCTCTCCTCGCTGTATCCGGTGATTCCCGTGGTGTTCGGGATGACGGCGCTGCGCGAGCGGCTGTGCCGGACGCAGGTCGCCGGCTTGCTCGGCGCCGGCGCGGCGACCGTGCTGCTGTCACTGTGAGCCGTCGGTGCCGGTTCGCCGGTCGTGGTGGTCCAACAGCCTGGACAGCAGATCGGTCAGCCGCTGTCGCTCCTGGGATGACAGCGGAGCGAGCAGCTCGTCCTGGGTCTCGGCCAGCTGCTTCTCCAATCGCCGCAGCTGCCGCTTGCCCGTGGCGGTCAGCGAGATGATGTTGCGCCGCCGGTCGGCTGGGTCCGGGGCGCGCTCGACCAGTTCGCGGTCGGCGAGCTCGTTGATCGTCGCGACCATGTCGCTGAGGTGGATGCCGCTGTGGCGGCCCAGCGCGGCCTGGCTGGCCGGGCCGAACGTCTCCAGCGTCGCCAGCAGGCGGTAGTGGTAGCCACGGGCGTTGACGGACGAGAACCCGTCGGTCACCAGACGGTGCGCGTGGTTGGCGGTCTGGGTGAGCAGCCAGCTGGGAAGGCTCTTCCACCTGGCAGACGCCTCTTCGGACGGGTTCTCCATGTGACGACTCTAACGAATCGTTGGGCGCACTAACGATAGTGATATCGTTCGGGCGATAAACGTTAGTCGCCCAAACGTTTATACGCCGACCGACCCCTCGTGGAGGAAGACCATGATCAAGCCGTTCCGCATCGACATTCCGCAGGCCGACCTCGACGATCTGACCGACCGGCTCTCCCGCACCCGTTGGCCCAACGAGGTCGCCGGCGCCGGGTGGGACTACGGCTTCCCGCTGGCGCGGCTCAAGGAGCTGGCCGAGTACTGGCGCACCGGCTACGACTGGCGCGAGCACGAGGCCGAGCTCAACGAGCTTCCGCACTTCACCACCGAGATCGAGGGTCAGAACATCCACTTCGTCCATGTCAGGTCCTCGAACCCGGACGCGCTCGCGCTGGTTCTCACCCACGGCTGGCCCGGTTCGTTCCTGGAGTTCCTCGACATGATCGAGCCGTTGTCGCGCGACTTCCACCTGGTGATCCCGTCCATCCCGGGTTACGGCTTCTCCGGGCCGACCCACGAGCGCGGCTGGGACATCGTCCGGGTCGCGCGGGCCTGGGCCGAGCTGATGCGCCGTCTCGGGTACGAGCGCTACGGCGCGCAGGGCGGCGACTTCGGCTCGGGCATCTCGCTGGCACTCGGCGCGGTGGCACCCGAGCGGGTCGTCGGCGTGCACGTCAACTACCTGCCGACCCGGCCGGACCCGGACGCCGGCATCGAACTGTCCCCAACGGACGAGGCCCGGCTGGACAAGGTCAGGCAGCTGATGGCGAATCGTCCGCCGTACCAGGCTCTGCAGGCTCTCACCCCGCAGACCATCGGCTACGCGCTGACCGACTCGCCGGTCGGCCAGCTGGTCTGGATCGCCGAGCGTTTCGAGCGGTGGACGGACCCTCGCTCGCGGATCAGTGACGATCGGATGCTGACCGACATCTCGCTGTACTGGCTGACCGCCACCGCGGCCTCCTCGGCGCGGCTGCACCATGACGCGCCGAGGCGGATCGAGCCGTGCCCGGTACCGGTTGGTGTGGCGGTGTTCGCGCACGACATCACGCAGTCGGTGCGACCGCTGGCCGAGCGGTTGTACGACATCAGGCACTGGTCGGAGTTCGAGCGCGGCGGGCACTTCGCCGCGATGGAGGTACCGGAGCTGCTCGCCGGGGACGTCCGGGACTTCTTCCTCGGCGGCGTCGTTTGACAGTTCATCGAACACGTGTTCGAATATAGCAGTGCCGCCTTCCCCGCGGCGAACGGAAAGGAACCGTCGCGTCGGTCGTCGCGACGGTTCGTCGCGGTTCTCCATGGGGAGGTGGTTTTCGGTGACCGGCAACGTGGTTGTCGACGCACCGCCGGTGGGTGCTGGGCCGCCGGCGGTCGCTCGGCTCGCCTCGCTGCCGGGGGTCGGCACGGCCAGCGGGGTGGCCGAGCGGGCCCAGCAGGCGCGGACCACGGGAGAGGTCCTGCCTGTGCTCGCCGAATTGGAGGACGCGCTGCCCTGGAGCGGATTGCGAAGGGGCAGCACGGTTTCGGTGCGCGGGTCCACCTCGCTGCTGCTCGCGCTGCTCGCCGAGGCGACGGCGCGCGGCGCATGGGCGGCGGTGGTCGGCGTACCCGACCTCGGAGTCGTGGCCGCGAGCGAGCTCGGGGTCGAAGTGGCGAGGCTCGCACTCGTACCCCACCCGGGTGCGGAGCTCGCCGCGGTCACGGCTGCCCTGCTGGACGGCGTCGATCTGGTGGTGCTCGGCGGTGGTCTCGGCAGGGGCCTCGGCGGTGGCACGGCGGGCAGGCTGTCCCGGCGGGCGCGGCATCGCGGCACGGTGCTGCTCGCCGCCGGTTCGTGGCCGGGCGCGGATGTCGAACTTCGTTGCGAGACAAGCGATTGGAGGGGTGTCGAGTCGGGATACGGGTTCCTGCGCGAGCGAGCGACGGTCGTGCACACCACGGGCAGGGGAGCGGCCGCCCGTCCGGTGCGCACGCGGCTGCTGCTGCCCGGCCCGAGCGGCAGGGTCGAGCGCACGCCGGAAGAGCATGTCGGCGTGCATGCCGCCTGGACGGCAGAGGAAGTGGGCTGACCATGACGGGCCCGCCGGTCAGGCTGCTCGTGCTGTGGTGTCCGGACTGGCCGGTGGTGGCCGCCGCTGCCGCCGCGGGTATCGCCCCGCACGTGCCGGCCGCCGTGTTCTCGACCAACCGGGTGGTCGCCCGCTCCGCCGTCGCGCGGCGGTCCGGGGTGCGCAGGGACATGCGGCGCAGAGAAGCACAGTCCCGCTGCCCGGAGCTCGCCGTGCTCGGTGTCGACCCCGACCGGGACGCGCGACTGTTCGAGCCGGTGGCCGCGGCGGTGGAGGAGCTGATCGTCGGGGTGGAGGTGGTTCGGCCCGGCGTGGTCGCCGTCCCGGTGTCCGGTGCCTCCGGGTACTTCGGCGGTGAGGACCGGCTCGCCGAGCTGCTGCTCGACCACGTGCCGGCGAAGGCGGGCGTGGAGTGCCAGATCGGGGTGGCCGACGGGCTGTTCGCCGCACTGCTCGCCGCGCACCGCTCGGTCAGGGTGGACGCCGGCGCCGGCGCGGAGTTCCTCGCCCCGCTCGGCATCGGCGAGCTGAACCAACCCGGTTCCGACCGCACCGATCTCGTGGATCTGTTGCGCCGCTTGGGGTTGCGCACCCTCGGCGCGTTCGCCGCGCTGTCCGAGCGGGACGTGACGACCCGGTTCGGCGTGGTCGGGCTGGTGGCGCACCGGCTCGCCCGCGGCCTGTCCGACCGCCCGCCGAACAGGCGCAGGCCGCCGCCGGAGCTGTCGCTGGTCGAGCGGTTCGACGATCCGCTCGACCGGATCGACGCGGCCGCCTTCGTGGCGAGGTCGCTCGCCGAGCGGTTCCACGCCGTCCTGGCCGGTAGCGGGCTGGCCTGCACGCGGCTCGGAATCGAGGCCACCACGGCCAACGGTGAGGAGCTGGCCCGCGTCTGGCGATGCGCGGAACCCCTGACGGCGCCAGGCATCGCGGACCGGGTCAGGTGGCAGTTCGACGGGTGGCTGCGCGCGGCGGACGGCATCCGCCCGACCGCCGGAGTGGTCGAGCTGCGACTGGTGCCCGAGGAAACCGTTGCGGGACGGTCACTTCAGCTCGGCCTGTGGCGCGGTGGTACCGGTGTGGACGGTTCGCTGGACCCGGCCGGCGAGGAGCAGGTGCTCGCCGCGGAGCGGGCCGGGCGCGCGCTGGTCCGGGTACAGGGGCTGCTCGGCCCCGACGGCGTGGTCACCGCCGTACTGGCTGGTGGGCGTGGTCCGGCGGAACGAGTGCGGCTGATCCCGTGGGGCGACGTCCGGCCGGACGCGGACGAGCAGCCGTGGCCCGGCCGGCTTCCCGCACCGTCCCCGGCGACCGTCTACCAACGGCGAATCCCCGTCGACGTCAGGGATGTCTCCGGCCTGGCGGTCCGGCTGGACGAGCGCAACCTGCTCACCGGAGCACCCCATCTCGCCTCCGTGGACGGCAGCCACCCGAGGCGGGTGCTCGACTGGGCCGGCCCGTGGCAAGTGGTCCGCCGCTGGTGGGCCCGAGACGACGGCGGGCCCTTCGCACACATGCAGGTGCTGCTCGCGGCCGTCGACGAACAGCGGGTGGACATGGCGTTCCTTCTGTTAGGTCGGCTCGGCGACGAGCACAACCCTCCACAGTGGACAATCGAGGGGAAGTACGACTGATGGGTTGGAACAATCCCAAGGTCGCGTGGCGCGAGCTCGTCAGGGTGCTGGCTGGTCAACCTCGAGATGACGCGGCGTGGCCGGATCATGCGCAGCGGCCCGACGGCGGTGACGGTCCCGCGTACACCCGCCGTCGCGAGGGATACCTGCGCCCGGTCGACCTCAGCAAGCTCCGAGGAAACGACATGATCGGCGCGTCCCGACGAACTCCGTACGCGGAGCTGCACTGTCACTCCAACTTCAGTTTCCTCGACGGTGCGAGCCACCCGGAGACCTTGGTCGAGGAGGCCGCACGGCTCGAATTGGACGCCATCGCCCTCACCGACCACGACGGCATGTACGGCGTGGTGCGCTTCGCCGAAGCGGCCAAGGAACTCGGCGTCCGTACGGTGTTCGGCACCGAGCTGAGCCTCGGCCTTTCCAAGCCACAGAACGGAATCCCCGACCCCGAGGGCGAGCACCTGCTGCTGCTCGCCAAGGACGAGAAGGGCTACGCGAACCTGTGTAGTGCGACCACGTCCGGCTTGCTGTTCGGCCATGACCGAGAGCTGTCGACCGACCCGATCGCGGAGAAGGGGCGACCCGTCTACGACCTGGAGAAAGTCGCCACGATGGTGCACGGCAGCTGTGCCGTGCTGACCGGTTGTCGCAAGGGCGCCGTGCGCAGAGCCCTCGCCGAGCGGGGATTCGACGCGGCAGCCGATCAGTTGACGCAGCTCATGGACCTGTTCGGCCGGGGCAACGTGTACGTGGAGCTCATCGACCACGGCCATCCCACCGACAGCCGGGACAACGACATGCTCACCGAGTTGGCCGCCCGGCTCGCCCTGCCCACCGTCGCGACCAACGCGGTGCACTACGCCACGCCGAGCGGCGCGTCGATGGCCGCGGGGCTCGCCGCGATCCGGGCGCGCCGAGGGCTCCACGACATGGAGGGGTGGCTCCCGGCGTCGGGGTACGCACACCTGCGCTCCGGCAAGGAGATGGCGGAGAGGTTCGCTCGTTACCCCGGCGCGGTCAAGCGCGCCGCGGTGCTCGGTGCGCAGTTCGCGTTCGATCTGGAGCTCATCGCGCCAGACCTGCCGCCCTTCGATGTCCCGGCTGGACACACCGAGGCGAGCTTTCTCCGTGATCAGGTCTACCTCGGCGCCGCGCGGCTGTACGGTCCGCGACACGAGAAGGAGAAGGAGTACCGGCAGATCGACCACGAACTGGACATCATCGAATCGCAGGGGTTTCCCGGCTACTTCTTGATCGTCTGGAACATCGTCCGTTTCTGCCGGGAGAACCGGATCCTGTGTCAGGGCAGAGGATCGGCAGCCAACTCCGCGGTCTGCTACGCGCTCGGCATCACCAAGGTCGACTCGGTCAAGCACAAGCTGCTCTTCGAGCGATTCCTCGCTCCAGACAGAGACGGCTACCCGGACATCGACATCGACATCGAGTCCGACCGCCGCGAAGAGGTCATCCAGTACGTCTACGAGACGTACGGCAGGCTGTGCACCGCGCAGGTGGCGAACGTGATCGCCTACCGGTCGCGCTCGGCGGTGCGAGACGCCGCGCGAGCCTTGGGCTACTCGCCGGGGCAGCAGGACGCCTGGGCCAAGCAGATCGATCGTTGGGGCCCGCTCGAAGACACAAAGGACGATCACGATCACGACATCCCCGACGAGGTGATCGCGTTTTCCGTTGTGTTGCAAGACTTTCCCCGCCATCTGGGGATCCACTCCGGCGGCATGGTCATCTGCGACAAACCGGTCAGCACCGTCTGCCCGATCGAATGGGCGCGCATGGCGGACCGCAGCGTTCTGCAGTGGGACAAGGACGACTGTGCCGCCGCCGGGCTGGTCAAGTTCGATCTGCTCGGGCTGGGCATGCTCTCGGCGTTGAAGTACATGATCGACCTGGTGCAGGAGAGCACCGGCAAGGAGATCGACCTGGCGAAGCTCGAGCTGGATGACGAGAACATCTACGACATGCTCTGCCGTGCCGACGCGATCGGCGTGTTCCAGGTGGAGAGCCGCGCGCAGCTCGCCACACTGCCCCGGCTGGAACCGAGGACCTTCTACCACCTGGCGGTCGAGGTGGCGCTGATCAGACCCGGCCCGATCCAGGGCGGCTCGGTGCACCCGTTCATCAAGCGCTACACCGAGGAGAAGAAAGGCGAGCCGAGGAGCTGGGACTACGACCACCCGCTGCTGGAGAAGGCGCTCGGGAAAACCCTTGGCGTGCCGCTGTTCCAGGAGCAGCTCATGCAGATCGCGCTGGACGTCGCCGACTTCACCGCCGCCGAGGCCGACCAGCTCCGGCACGCCATGGGCGCCAAGCGATCGACCAAGAAGATGGAGCGGCTGCGGCAGCGGTTCTACGACGGCGCGGCGGCCAAGGGAGTGGAGCCGGAGGTCGCCGAGCGGATCTTCGAGAAGATGCGGGCGTTCGCCAACTTCGGCTTCCCGGAGAGCCACGCGCTGAGCTTCGCCTACCTGGTGTTCGCCAGCGCGCACTTCAAGTACTACCACCCGGCGGCGTTCCTCGCCGGGCTGCTGCGCGCGCAGCCGATGGGCTTCTATTCGCCGCAGTCTCTGGTCGCCGACGCGCGCCGGCACGGGGTGACCGTGCACGGTCCGGACGTGAACGCCAGCGACTGGTACCCGACCCTGGAACCCTTGGCGGACAACGAGTTCGCTGTTCGGATGGGGCTGTCCACCGTGCGCAAGGTCGGTGCGGAACTGGCCAAGACGATCGCGGCCGAGCGGCAGGATAACGGGCAGTTCCGCGACATGGTCGACCTGACAAGGAGGGTGCGGCTGACCAGGCCGCAGGTCGAGGCGCTGGCCACCGCGGGCGCGTTCGGGTGCTTCGAGCCGGAGCGGCGCAAGGCGCTGTGGGCGGCGGGTGCCGCGGCGGAGGAGCGCCCGGCCCACCTGCCCGGGCTGTCCGTCGGGGTCGACGCGCCGCACCTGCCGGGGATGTCCAAGATCGACTTGGCGGCCGCGGACGTGTGGGCGACGGGCATCTCGCCGGACAGCTTTCCCACCCAGTTCATCCGCGACCGGCTCGACGAACTCGGCGTGGTCACCGCGTCCCGGCTGGGGAAGTACGCCAACGGCGACCGGGTGCTGATCGCCGGCGCGGTGACCCACCGGCAGCGTCCGGCGACTGCCGGCGGGATCACGTTCATCAACATCGAGGACGAGACCGGCATGGTGAACGTGGTCTGCCGGGGCTCGGTGTGGCGGCGCTACCACCGGGTCGCGCGGGACAGTGCCGCGATGCTCATCCGGGGCACGATCGAGCGCACGGACTCCGTGGTCAGCCTGCTCGCCGACCGCATGGAGGACCTGCCCATGCGTATCCGATCGAGGTCGCGGGACTTCCAGTAAGTAACAGTGCTTATATAAGTGCTGTTATAGTTGCCGCCGTGAACGACGATCCGACGCGGCACAGCCGCTGGCGTCCGCTTCGCCTGCTGCAGGCCGAGATGGACGCCGACATCGCGAAGATCTACGCCGACGCGAAGATCGACGGGATCAAACCCAGCTTCGTGCAGGAGCTGCTGCGCCTGCACGCCCGCGGCCCGATAACGATCACTGAGTTGGCCAAGTCCGTCCAGCGCACCCACTCGGCGGTCAGTCAGAAGGTCGCCGCCATGCGCACCGCCGGTCTGGTGCGCACCACCGCCGGCGCCGACGCGCGCAGCAAGACCGTGCACCTCACCGCCAGGGCGCGCCGAGTCGCCGATCGCCTCGCGGCCGAGTGGCGGGCCACCGAGGCGGCGGTCGCCGAGATCGAGTCGGAGATCCCGTACCCGCTCAGCCAGGTCGTCGGTGACATCGAGAAAGCCTTGGCGCGCAAGAGTTTCCACGACCGCATCGCCGAGAAGCTGGCCGTGGACCCGGACTGGACATGAGGCGTGCGCTGCTCGACGTGACGCCCCTGCGCACTTCTCCGAAGTACCGCAGGCTCTGGATCGGGCAGCTCTGCTCCGGCATCGGCAGCCAGATGACGCTGGTCGCCGTGCTGTTCCAGATCTGGCAGACCACGCACAGCCCGGCGTGGACCGGTGCCGTCGGGCTGGCCGCCGCGGTGCCGGTCATCGTGTTCGGGCTGCTCGCCGGTTCGCTCGTGGACCGGACCGACCGGCGCGTGTTCTACCTGCGTGCCACGGCCGGCGAGGCGGTGTGCTCGCTTCTCCTTGCCGCACAAGGGTTTCTCGGACCGGCGCCGGCGATCGGGGTGCTCGCGCTGGTCGCCGCGCAGGCGACGTTCGTGGCCGGTGCCGGCCCGGCGGCGCGCACGTTCGTGCCCCGACTGCTGCCGCCGGAGCAACTCGGCGCCGGTCTGGCACTGAACCGGATCGCGTTCTCCACGGCCATGCTCGCCGGCCCTGCGCTCGGCGGTCTGATCGTCGGCTGGCTCGGCGTCGGTGCCTGCTACCTGATCGACGCGGTCACCTTCACGATCGCGCTGGCCTGCGCGCGGGGCCTGCCGTCGCTGCGCCCGGACGGCGGGTCCTCCCGTGCCGGCCTCGGCGGGGTACTCGACGGCCTGGCGTTCCTGGGGCGCGAGCCGGCCGTGCGCGCCGCGCTGCTCACCGATCTCGCCGCCATGGTGCTCGCCATGCCGATCAGCCTGTTCCCCCTGGTCAACGCGGAGCGGTTCGGCGGCGATCCGAGAACGCTGGGCCTGTTCCTCAGCGCGATCGCGGTCGGCGGCGCGGTGGCGACCGTGTTCTCCGGCAGCGTGGCGCGGTCGGTCCGGCCCGGCGCGCTGATGCTGGCCGGCTCCCTGGGGTGGGGTGTGTCGATCGCGCTGTTCGGGATCGTGCCGGATCCGGTGGTGGCACTGGGTTTCCTGATCATGGCCGGCGCGGCGGACACGATCGCGGTGATCTGCCGAGGTCTGGTCGTGCAGCGGCACACGCCGGACGCGATGCTCGGCAGGGCGGTCTCGGCCGAGCAGATCGTCGGGCAGGCCGGGCCGGAGATCGGCAACCTGCGCGGCGGACTGGTCGCCGGTGCCACGTCCGGCACGACCGCGCTGGTCAGCGGCGGGTTGCTGTGCGCCGGCGCCGTCGTGCTTATCGCGGTGACGAACCGGCGAGTATTGCGTTCAAGCAATGAACGGTGATTCACTACTTGTGTGGCGTACCGGCGAACCGAGGCGACCCAGCAGCGATTGGACACCGTCAAGGCGTCCATCGTGGACGCCGCGCTCGCGCTGATCGCCGAGCGCGGGTACGCCGACTGCCAGGTCGCCGTGGTCGCCGACGCGGCGGGTGTCGCGACCGGCACCGTGTACCGGCACTTCCCGAACAAGGGCGCGCTGTTCGCCGAGGTGTTCCGGGTCGCGACCACCCGTGAGGTGGAGGCGGTACGTGAGGCGGCGACCAAGCCGGGCACGCTCACCGAACGCGCCTCGGCCGCCGTGCGCACCTTCGCCAACCGTGCGCTGAAGTCGCCGAGGCTGGCCTACGCGCTGCTCGCCGAACCGGTGGACCCGTTGGTGGAAAAGGAAAGACTGCTGTTCCGCCGCGCCTACCGGGACATCTTCGCCTCGGCGATCGCGGACGCCGTGGACGCCGGCGAACTGCCTCGGCAAGACCCCGAGGTGACCGCCGCCGCCGTGGTCGGAGCGATCGCGGAGGCACTCGTCGTCCCGCTCGCCGCCGGCACCGGATCGCGCCGGACCGTGCCGGCACTGGAGGCGGTTGTCATTCGTGCGATAGGAGGAACCGATGACCACGCATGAGGTGTTCAACCAGGTGCCGCCGCTCGTCGACCACGACACGGCCGACGACCCAGCACTGCTCGCCGGTCTGCACCGCGAGGGGGCCGCGGCCTGGGAACCCGAGGTGCGTGAACTCGGCCGGCTCGCCGGGACGGCGCGTGCCCAGGAGTGGGGCCGCGTCGCCGAGGAGCACCCGCCGGTGCTGCGCACGCACGACCGGTACGGCAACCGGATCGACGAGGTCGAGTACATCCCGGCCTACCACGAGCTGATGCGTACCGCCGTGGCCAACGGCCTGCACGGCGCGCCGTGGGCCGACGACCGCCCGGGCGCGCACGTCGCGCGTGCGGCGAAGTTCCTGGTGTGGAACGTGGACGCGGGGCACGGCTGCCCGATCTCGATGACCTACGCCGTGGTGCCGGCGCTGCGCGCGAACCCCGAGTTGGCCGCGCGGTACGAGCCGCTGCTCGCGTCCACCGACTACGACCCGGGGCTACGCCCGCCGCTCGGCAAGCGCGGGCTGATCGCCGGCATGTCGATGACCGAGAAGCAGGGCGGCTCGGACGTGCGCGCCAACACCACGAGCGCGGTGCCGCAGGCCGACGGGAGCTACCGGCTCACCGGGCACAAGTGGTTCACCTCCGCACCGATGTCGGACGTGTTCCTGGTGCTCGCGCAGGCGCCCGGCGGACTGTCCTGCTTCCTGCTGCCGAGGGTGCTGCCGGACGGCACGCGCAACCCGATGTCGTTGCAGCGCTTGAAGAACAAGCTCGGCAACCGGTCCAACGCGTCGTCCGAGGTGGAGTACGACGGCGCGCTGGCGTGGCTCGTGGGAGAGGAGGGGCGTGGCGTGCGGACCATCGTGGAGATGGTCAACATGACTCGGCTGGACTGCGTGCTGGGCTCAGCGGCCGGGATGCGCGCCGGTGTCCTGCAGGCCGTGCACCACGCCTCCCATCGCACCGCGTTCGGTGACCCGCTGGACCGGAAACCGTTGATGCGCAACGTGTTGGCCGACCTCGTGCTGGAGTCGGAGGCCGCCACGACCGTCGGCATGCGGCTCGCCGGCGCCACCGATCGCGCGGTGCGCGGCGACGAGCGCGAGGCGGCGTTCCGCAGGCTCGCGCTCGCGGTGAGCAAGTACTGGGTGTGTAAGCGCGGCCCGTCGCACGCCGTCGAGGCGCTGGAATGCTTGGGCGGCAACGGTTACGTCGAGGAATCCGGCATGCCGCGGCTCTACCGCGAGCTGCCGCTGCTGTCGATCTGGGAAGGCTCGGGCAACGTCGCCGCGCTGGACGCGTTGCGCGCCATGGTGAAGCAGCCGGAGAGCGTGCAGGCCTATTTCGACGAGATCGAGCTGGCCGCCGGCGCGGACACCCGGCTGGACGACGCGGTCGCGTTGATCAAGAAGGAACTATCCGATGTGGACGACATCGAGTCACGGGCGCGCCGGATCGTCGAGCTGATGGCGTTGACCCTGCAGGGATCCCTGCTCGTGCGGCACGCGCCGGCCGCCGTGGCCGACGCGTTCTGCGCCAGCCGCCTCGCCCGCGACCACGGCAACGCCTTCGGCACTCTGCCCTCCGGCCTCGACTTCGAAGCGATCATCGCCCGAGGCCGCGTCACCCACTGACCCCGCAGGATCGAGCCCGCTGAATCCCGTCCGCGAGAGCGAGATTGAGCCCGCTGAATCATGTTCGCGTTCGAAGACCGATAGGCCCACATGCTGGTCGATTCGGGGTGTTTCGTCGCCTCTTGAGGGATTGAGCCCGCTGAATCCGGGCGCCGAGGGCGGGATTGAGCCCGCTGAATCATGTTCGGGTTTGACGGGTCACTCGGGGAGTTCGGGGCGCATCTCGCGCAGGTCTGCCATAGTGATCGCGGGGCCGTGGAGGTCCGGCTTCGATGCACTGTCGCCGCGTAGTCCGTGGACGAGCAGATCGAGGTGACGGTGCGCGAGCTGATCGTTCAGCTCGCGCGGGAACGAGCCGGGCAGCGGGCGGGACAGCCGCACGATCATCATCCCGACGTCGCCGAAGGTCACGTCGGCGCGCAGCGTGCCGGCCTCGTGCGCCTCGGCGATCAACTTCTCGATCGGTGACACCGCGGCTCTGCTCAGCGCCTCCAACTCCTCGTCGTCGAACGGGATTTCGCCGAGCAGCGACGGGATCACCGCGGCGATCCGCACGTCGAGTACACCGTGCATGTAGTGCACCAGCGCGCCGAACGGGTCCTTCTCCTCGGTCAGCGCCTCGTCGATCACGGCGACCGTGCGCTCGAACGCGTCGAGCACGACCGACCTGATCAGCGCCGCCCGATCAGGGAAGCGGCGGTACAGCGTGGCGATGCCGGTGCCCGCGCGCCGGGCGATCTCCTCCAGCGGAGCGGCGGGACCGAGTTCCACGAAGGCGTCCCGCGCGGCGGCCAGGATCTGCTCCCGGTTGCGCCGGGCGTCGGCCCGCAGCGGGCGCTCACCGCCGGTTTCCGTCACTACGTACGCCTCCTCGAGTACATCGACGTACACGCTAGCACGTATATGGAGGATCTCTCTCCGTATATCGGTGAAAAGCGGAGACATGCCCTTCGGTTAGTGCTAGCGTCGGTCGCAATCGGAGGGAAGCCCTCCATATTGTGTTGAGGAGACCGCCATGAGTCAGCCGATCATCAGCACCCCGATCCGCCGGACCCGGTTCACCGGGCCGATCTATCTGCCGGGGCAGGACGGCTACGACGAGCGGCGCAAGCCCGTGCTGCCCATTCACGACCCGAAGCCGGCGATGATCGTCGAGGCGTCTGGTGCGGCCGACGTGCGCGCCGCGGTGATCGCCGCTCGCGAGCACGACCTGCCGTTCGGCGTGCAGGCCACCGGACACGGCCTGGTCCGGCCGTCCGACGGCGGGCTGCTCGTGCGCACCTCGGGTATGGCCACCGTGCTGGTCGATCCGGATCGCCGGGTGGCCCGCGCCGGCCCCGGCGCGCGCTGGCAGGACGTGATCGCCGCGGCCGAGCCGTTCGGGTTGGCGCCGCTGTCGGGCACCTCGCCGTCCGTCGGCGTCGCCGGGTACACCCTCGGCGGCGGTCACGGCTGGCTCGCCCGTCAGTACGGGTTCGCCGCGGACAGCCTGCTGCGCGCCGAGATCGTCACCGCGGACGGCGCGATCGCGACCGTCAGTCGGGACAAGCACCCGAACCTGTTCTGGGCGCTGCGCGGCGGCAGCGGCAACTTCGGCGTGGTCACCGCGCTGGAGTTCCGGCTCTACCCGGCCGCCGAGGTGTACGCCGGGGTGACCTACTACCCGATCGAGGCCGCGGCCGACACGCTCGCGGGCTACCGGGAGTGGACCGCCACCGCACCCGACGAGATCAGCACCGCCGTGCTGGTGCGCCGGATGCCGGAGAGCTCGCCGGAACCGTTGCGGGGCAAGAAGGTTCTCGCCATCCGTGGTCTGTCCACACTGGACCCGGCGGCCACCGAGCGGGTACTGGCTCCGCTGCGGGCGAAGGCCGGCACGCCGATCGCCGACACCTGGACCGTCACCAGCTACGCGGCCGGCTCGGTCGGCGGGACCCCGCCCAAGGTGTTCGAGCTGCTGCGCACGCTGCCCGACCAGGTGATCGACGTGCTCACCACCGCGGTCGCCGACGACGTGGCACCGACCGTCGAGGTGCGGCACTGGGGCGGCGCGATGGCACGTCCGGCCGCCGACGCCGGACCGGTCGGCGCACGGGACGCCGAGTTCTCGGTGACCGTCGACGCGCGTCCGGCCGGTCTGCCCGAGGTGGTCGCGGAACACGCCACCGGCGGCGCGTTCCTCAACTTCCTCGCCGACCCGAGCCGAGTCCAATCCGCTTACACCAGGGAGAACTACCGGCGACTGACGCACGTGAAGCGCGTCTACGACCCGGACAACTTCTTCCACCTCAACCACAACATCGCACCGAGGTGACCAATATGAGTACGCAGACGGTCATTCCACCGTCCACAGTGGACGAGAAGAAGCCCGGCCTGGTCGCGATCGGCGCCGTGGTGGTGATCGGCATCGTGTTGTCGATCATGGACGCGACCATTGTGAACGTCGCGACCAGAACACTCGGCACCGAGTTGAACGCCTCGCTGGCCGCCGTGCAGTGGGTGCTCACCGGCTACCTGCTCGCGGTCGCCGCGGTGATCCCGATCAGCGGATGGGCGGTCGAGCGGTTCGGCGCCAAGCGGGTGTGGATCGCCGCACTCGCGCTGTTCACCGCCGGCTCGGCGGCCAGCGGCCTGGCCTGGTCGGTCGAGTCGCTGATCGTGTTCCGTGTGCTGCAGGGCATCGGCGGCGGACTGCTGTCGCCGGTCGGTCAGGCGGTGCTGGCCAAGGCCGCCGGCCCGGAGCGCATGGGCCGCGTGATGAGCATGGTCGGCCTGCCGATGTTCTTCGGCTCGGTCGCCGGGCCGATCGTCGGCGGACTGATCGTGCAGACCACGAGCTGGCGGTGGATCTTCTTCGTCAACCTGCCGCTCGGCGTGCTCGCGATGTGGCTCGCGCACCGGCTGCTGCCGAGGGAAACCGTTGCGCGGCAAGGGAACAAGCTCGACGCGCGCGGGCTCGCGCTGCTCTCCGGCGGCATGGCGGCGTTCGTCTACGGCCTGTCCGAGGCGGGGTCGACGGGCGGCTTCGGCTCGGCCGGCGCGCTCGGCGGCGTGATCACCGGTGCGGTGCTGATCGTCGCCTACGTCGTGCACGCACGGATCCGGCGCGGTCGTGCGTTGATCGAGTTGTCGCTGTTCGCCCACCGCGGTTTCACCACGGCGACGATCACCAACTTCGTGGTGGCGGTGGCACTGTTCGGCATGCTGATCCTGCTGCCGCTGTACTGGCAGGTCGTGCGCGGCGCCACTCCACTGGAGACCGGCCTGCTGATGGTGCCGCAGGCGCTCGGCGCGGCGGCCGCGATGCCGCTGGCCGGACGGTTCACCGACCGGCTCGGCTCCGGCTTCGTGGTGCCGGTCGGCGTCGCGCTGGCCCTGGCCGGCACCGCGGTGTTCACGCAGGTCGGCGCGGACACGCCGTACTGGGTGCTGGCCGGCGCGCTGTTCCTGGTCGGCCTCGGGCTCGGCGGCACGATCATGCCGTCGATGGCCGCCGCGTACGCCTCGATGCCGCAGTCGCTGATGCCCAAGGTGACCGGTGCGCTGAACGCCATCCAGCGCCTCGGCTCGTCGCTGGGCACCGCGGCGATGGCGATCGCGCTGCAACGCGGGATCGCCGCCGATCTCCCGTCGCTCGGCGGTGGCGCGGCACTCGGTCCGATGCCGACCGAGGCGAGGGAGGCGCTCGCACCCGCGCTGGCCGACGTGTTCGGCACGACGTTCTGGCTCGCGCTCGCACTCGCCGCGTGCGCACTCGTCCCCGCGTTGCTGCTGCCGCGCCGGCGCGCCGAACAGAAGGGAAAGTGATCATGAGTAACGAGGAAATCGTTGTACGGCAACAGATCGGCGACGTGCTCAACGAGTGGGTCGAGGTCGAGATCGCGGGTACCGGCAGCGGGCGACCTTCCAGGGCGGGCCCGCTCCAGCCGCGCCGCTGCGGGTGAGCCAGGTGCTGGTGCGCGAGGACGAACGCTGGCGGATCGCCAACATTCAGATGACCGCCATGGTGCAGAGCCCACCGCAAGGCCCGTCTCAGCAGCGAGGATCGCCTCCTCACCGGCACCTGGCACCAGCACCCCTGACCTCGCGAGTCCCGCGCTGTGCACCGGCGAGTCCCGCGCCCTGCATCGGCGTATGCTCGGCCGGTGTCCAGGAGCCGAGCAGCGCGCGTCTTCGCATGGGCCGGCACCCCGGAAACCGTTGCGCCACTGAGATTCTCCGGCCGAGGGCACCCCGCGATCAGGGCCACCCACCACAAGACGCTGGAGTTCACCGACGCCGCCGAGATCACCGGCCGGGCGACCTGCGTGATCGCGGTCGGCACGACGGTGACCGGTGCCGCGCTGGCCGGTCCGGTCCGCCTGACGATCACCGCCGGCGGCGAGTCGAGCGTGGTCGAGGCGGTGGCCAACCCGGACTGGCGGCCGGGTGAGACCGCGGTGGTCCGCCGCAGCTCGAACCGCGCGCCCGGCACGCTGGCCACCGACGCCGACCTGGCCGCCTCCGACCTGCCCCGCGAGCTGACCGCCGCACTGTCCACATCGGACGCCGAGGTCGATGTCGTGGTGGAGCCGCTGCGCCGGCATTCCGACGGGCGCGCCGGCCTGGTGCTGCTGCGCACGGACACCGTGGACGACCGGCTGCGCGCCGAGCTGGCCGCCGCCGATCTGATCATCGCGGAGGACGAGCGAGCCCGCGATCTGGTGCGCGTGGCCGCACCGGACCTCGCCCCGGATCGACCGCCTGGCAACGAGATCTCGGCGATGATCGAACGCGACGACCTCGATCGCGTGCTTGTCGTGTCCACTGTGGACCTTCCGGGTGACACGGTGTCAGAGCTGCTCGGCCGGCCGGAGCTGGTCCGCGTCGAGGTGGCCGGTCTGCCTGCCGCACTCGCCGCCGCGGCCGCGTCGCCACATCGTGGGCCGTTGCACCTGGCCGAGCGGCCCGCGCTCCGGCCCGCCGACCTGGGCGCCCGGGTGGCGATCACCGCACCGGCGGATGCCCTGATCGCCGCCGCGAAGGCCGCCGGCCGTCCGGCGCACGGCGTGCTGCTCGACGGGCCGTGGGCCACCTGGGGCCCGCTGCCGGACGTCCGCGACGAGATCACCTGCTGCCTCGACCCGATCGAGGAGTCCGAAGTGGACGGTCTGCCGGACGATCTCGCCGCGACGCTCAAGGCGCTCGCCGAGGACGGCGTGCCGACCAAGACGTTGGCCTCGGCCGCGGCGTCGGCGCTGGGCTGGTCACGCAACCGCGCCTATGACGCGGTGTCCCGCCTGCGCCGGTAGCTCCGTAACACGAACGCCGCTGCGCGCGAGTCCGATCGTGAGCGTGGTCGGTGCGAGATCGCGCTCGGAGGGAGCGCTGCCATGCGACCCAGGAACAGGCGAACGATCGCTGTCACTCTCACGCAGGAGGAGATCACCCTTCGGTTGCCGGCCGGCATGCCGACCCCGGCGGTGTGCACGCACATCGACGCGCGCGGGGACCGCCTGCCGGCCGACTACCGCGACGGCCTGCCGCGCCCCGCGAACCCGTTGCGCCAGTGGGAGTTCGTGGTATTAGCCATCTAGGAACTGCGCTGATCCAGCCATGAGGGTGACCCACTGCGACCTAAGGCACGTATGTGCATCACCCTCACGTTTCCCCGCACCTGTTGATCTTGTCTGACCTGCGCTTTCTTCGTGGCTGAGGGACTTTAGCGGGCTAAAGTACGCGGACGGGCGTTGGTGCGTTTGTCAAGTTTGGGCGGCACGTGTTGTTCGGCAGTCGCCCAGTCCGTCCCGCCACGCCGGTTGAGTGACCTACTTGCCGATCACGGCGATCAGCCCTACCTTGACTGTGTGACCAGTTTTGAAATCTGGTCACAGGGTCAGAACGGGAGCGCGTCATGCCGGAGAACAAGAGCGCCCGTGCGGACCGGATCCTCGACGCCGCGGCGGACCTGTTGCTGCGCTGGGGGTACCGCCGGGTCACCATCGACGAGGTGGCCAAGCGGGCCGGCGTCGGCAAGGGCACGGTCTACCTGCACTGGCGCAGCAGGGAAGCGCTGCTGATGGCGGTGCTGCTGCGCGAGTCGGTGGGGATGTTCACCGCGGTCGCCGAGCACGTCCGCCGCGATCCCGACCAGGTGCGCCTGTCCGCGCTGATGAGCGCCCTCTACCTCGAGTCCAGCGCCCGCCCGCTCGTGCTCGCGTTGTACACCAAGGACACCGAGACGCTCGGCACGCTGGTGCAGACCTCGTCGGGCACCCAGGTGCAGGGCGTCAAGCTGGTCACCTTCGAGGAGTACTACCACCTGCTGCGCGAGCACGGCCTGCTGCGTGCCGACGTCTCGAACGACGAGGTCAGCTACGCCTGCGCCGCGGTGTTGTTCGGGTTCTTCACGATGTCGCAGCTCGCGCCGGCCGAGTTCGCCCAGCCGCGCGAGCAGGAGGCCGGGATGCTCGCCGGCGTCCTGCGTGCCCGGTTCGAGCCGCCGCGCCCGAGCAAGCGCGCCGCCGAGGCGCTCGCACCCAAGATCGTATCCCTGCTCGAGGACCTCGCCACCCAGTACCACGAATTGATCTACCGACCGGATATCTCAGAAGGGGGCTGACATCCCATGACCGCCACAGCGACTATCACCTTCGAAGAGTTCCACCAGTGGCTGCACCGGCAGCGTGCGCAGGCGCCGGTGTTGATCGACGAGGAGAACCGCACCGTCCAGATCTTCAACTACGACCTGGCTCACCACGTCCTCACCGAGTTCCACGACTTCTCCTCGGATTTGGACGATCTGCTGCCCATCCCGAAGGAGATGGAGAAGTTCGGGGAGGGCAACTTCCTCCGGATGGATCCGCCGGACCACAAGCGGCTGCGCGGTCTGGTCAGCAAGGCGTTCACTCCGAAGGTGATCACCGGCCTGGAACCGCGCATCGCCGAGGTGACGAGTGAACTCCTCGACGGTGTGGACGCCGAGTTCGACTTGGTGGACTCGCTGGCCTATCCGCTGCCGGTGATCGTCATCGCGGAGCTGCTCGGCATTCCCGCGTCGGACCGGCCGCTGTTTCGCCGCTGGGCCGACGCGCTGCTGAGCCAGCAGAACACCGAGAAGATCAAGCTGGACGACAGCCTGTTCGAGAAGACGCTCCCCGTCGTCAGGGAGATGTCGGACTACCTGTGCGCACACATCGTGCGGCGGCGCGCGAATCCGGGCGATGACCTGATCAGCCTGCTGACTCAGGCCGAGGCCGACGGCGAGCGGCTCACCGACGACCAGATCGCCGGGTTCTCCGCCGTACTGTTGATCGCTGGACACATCACGACTACCGCGCTGCTCGGCAACAGCGTGATGATCATGGACGAGAACCCGGGCCTGTGGTCCGAACTCGCCGCCGACCGATCGTTGATTCCGCAGGCGGTCGAGGAGTTCCTGCGGGTGCGCTCGCCGTTTCCCCGGTTGGGCAGGCGCACCCGGGAAGAGCTGGAACTCGGTGGCGTGACCATTCCGGCGAACTACCTGATGATGCCGTGGCTGGCCGCGGCGAACCGTGATCCCGCGCGGTTCGCCGACCCGGACCGGGTGGACATTCACCGGCCCGACAACAAGCACCTGGCGTTCGGCAAGGGCATCCACTTCTGCATCGGCGCGCCGCTGGCCCGGTTGGAGGCGCGGGTGGCGCTGAACCAGTTGCTCGACCGGTACACCGAGCTTCGCGTGTCCGGCGAGCCGGAGGTGTTCAGCCCGTACGCGATGGCCTCGGCGAAACACATGCGAGTGCGCGCGGCATGACTCAGCCGACGCCCCGAACGTCGCCGCGGAAGGTGCGGCGGTAGGCGCTCGGGGACACGCCGAGGGAGCTGTGCAGGTGCTGCCGCAATGACGCGGCCGTGCCGAAGCCGGCTTCCTCGGCGACCCGGTCGACAGACAGATCGCTCTCCTCGAGCAGCTGCCGTGCGCGCTCGATCCGTTGGCGGGCAAGCCATTCCCCGAAAGAGACGCCCACCTCCTCGCGGAACCGGCGGGTGAACGTGCGGGTGCTCATCGACTCGCGCGCGGCCAGTTCGGCGAGGCTCAGCGGGCGGTGCAGCTGCTCCAGCGCCCAGGCGCGCGCGGCGCCGGTGGACGACATCCGCGGCTGCGGCACCGGGCGCTGGATGTACTGCGCCTGCCCGCCGTCCCGATGCGGTGCGACCACCGTGTTGCGCGCGACGGTGTTGGCCACCGCCGCACCGTGATCGCGACGGATCATGTGCAGGCACAGGTCGATCCCGGCCGCCTCGCCGGCCGAGGTGAGCACGTCGCCGCAGTCGGTGTAGAGCACGTCGGGATCCATGTGCACGGACGGGAACAGCGCGCGGAACTGGTCGGTGTTCTTCCAGTGCGTCGTGGCGGTCCGGCCGTCGAGCAGGCCGGCCGCGGCGAGTACGAAGGCCGCCGTGCAGATCGACGCGACGCGGGTGCCGGGCCGGATGCGCGCGAACGCGTCGGCCAGCGCGGGGGAGAGGCGGCCGTTGACCTCGGGTTCGTCGTCCTCGTGAATGGCGATCACGACGACGGTGTCGGCCTCGGCGAGTGCCCGCGGGCCGTGCTCGACGTGGATCTCGAAGTCGGTGTCGGTGCGGATCTTTCCCGGGGTCAGCGCGCACGTGACCACTTCGTACAGCGGCTCGCCGGCGCTCGACTCGGCGTTGCCGAACAACCGGTGCACCACGCCCAACTCCATCGGAACCAGGCCGTGCCGCACGAATGCCGCGACCCGGTGGCGGCCGTCCCGCGCGAAAATCGACATGGCTCGATTCTTTCACATGTCACTAGTCAGGCCAGTCGAGTGTCTCGGGACATCCGACTTTTTGGCCAGCACTCTTGAGCAGGGCGCGTGAACCGGGTTACTGTGACGCCACAAACATCGGATGTCTATCCGACGCGGCCGTCACGCGATCGTGCGGGTCCGCACGGCCGACGGGCGGCCGGTCCAGCACCTGGTCGACGGTCAACGGCTGACGTTCGAGGCACGAGCGGGGATCGGCTACCGCGCGCGGATCACAGGGGAGTGACGAGTGAAGCTGCTCAGGGTGGGACCGGCCGGCCGTGAACGCCCTGCCGTGCTGGACGAGCACGGCAGGCTGCTGGACCTGTCCGGCATCGTCGGTGAGATCGACGGCGATCTCCTTGCTGGACAAGGAATCGAGCGAATTCGCGACGCCGTGGCCGGCGGCGGCCTGCCCGAGGTCG
Organism: Herbihabitans rhizosphaerae; assembly: GCF_004216555.1. Taxonomy (GTDB): domain Bacteria; phylum Actinomycetota; class Actinomycetes; order Mycobacteriales; family Pseudonocardiaceae; genus Herbihabitans; species Herbihabitans rhizosphaerae. The sequence continues at coordinate 213,162 of NZ_SGWQ01000007.1, forward strand.
GCACCGCCGAGCGGATCGGCCCGCCGGTCGCGCGGCCCGGCAAGATCGTCTGCATCGGGCTGAACTACCGCGACCACGCCGAGGAGACCGGCGCGCCGGAGCCGGCCGAGCCGATCGTGTTCATGAAGGCACCGAACACCGTGATCGGCCCGAACGACGAGGTGCTGATCCCGCGCGACAGTACGAAGACCGACTGGGAGGTGGAGCTCGCCGTCGTGATCGGCACGACCGCCCGCTATCTGTCCACTGTGGACGAAGGGCTGGCGTGCGTGGCCGGCTACGCGATCTCCAACGACGTCTCCGAGCGGGAGTTCCAGATCGAGCGCGGCGGCCAGTGGGACAAGGGCAAGTCCTGCGAGACGTTCAACCCGCTGGGCCCGTGGCTGGTCACCGCGGACGAGGTCGGCGACGTCCAGAACCTCGCGCTTCGCTTGTCCGTCAACGGAAAGCGGCACCAGGACGGCAGCACCAAGAACATGATCTTCGGTGTCGGCGAGCTGGTGCGCTACCTGAGCCGGTTCATGGTGCTCGAACCGGGCGATGTGATCAACACCGGCACGCCGGCCGGCGTCGCGCTCGGCATGCCGGAGCCCAAACCCTACCTGCGGCCCGGCGACGTCATGGAGCTGGAGATCGACGGGCTCGGCCGGCAGCGGCAAACACTGGGGCAACCAGTGGGGCAGACGTGACCGCCACGATCACCGGCCTGCGCACGTTCGACATCCGGTTCCCCACCTCGGCGGACCTGGCCGGCTCGGACGCGATGAACCCCGACCCCGACTACTCCGCCGCGTACGTGGTGATCGAGACCGACGCGCCGGACTTCCTTGCCGGACACGGGTTCGCGTTCACCATCGGCCGCGGCAACGACATCCAGACCACGGCGATCGACGCGCTGTCCTCCTACGTCGTCGGACGCCCGGTGGACGCCACGCTGGCCGACCTCGGCGAGCTGTGGAAGGCCCTGGTGCACGACTCGCAGCTGCGCTGGCTCGGCCCGGAGAAGGGCGTCATGCACATGGCGATCTCCGCGGTGGTCAACGCCCTGTGGGACCTGCGGGCCAAGCGGGCCGGCAAGCCGTTGTGGCGGCTGCTGGCCGAGCTGCCCCCAGAGGAGATCGTCGAGCTGGTCGACTTCCGCTACCTCACCGACGCGCTCACCCCTGGCGAGGCACTGGAGATTCTCCGGCGCGCCGAACCGGGGCGCGTTGCGCGCACCGAGTCGTTGCTTCGCAACGGATACCCCGGATACGCAACGTCGCCCGGCTGGCTCGGCTACGACGACGACAAGCTCGCCCGTCTGTGCGAGCGCGCGGTCGCCGACGGGTTCACGCAGATCAAGTTGAAGGTGGGCGCCGACCTGGAGGACGACCGGCGGCGGATGCGGATCGCACGGAAGGTCGTCGGGCCGGGCGTGCGGATCGCGATCGATGCCAACCAGCGGTGGGACGTCGGCGCGGCGATCGCCTGGGTGCGCGAGCTGGCCGAGTTCGATCCGTGGTGGGTCGAGGAGCCGACCAGCCCCGACGACGTGCTCGGACACGCGACGATCGCGCGGGCGATCGCCCCGGTGAAGGTGGCCACCGGCGAGCACGTACAGAATCGAGTCGTGTTCAAACAGTTGCTCCAAACGGGCGCGATCTCCTACCTTCAACTAGATGCCGCACGCGTCGCAGGAGTCAACGAGAATGTGGCGATCCTCTTGCTGGCGGCCAAGTTCGGCGTACCCGTTTGCCCCCATGCCGGCGGTGTCGGCCTCTGCGAGCTGGTGCAACACCTGTCCATGTTCGACTACGTCGCGGTCTCGGGGTCCCTGGAGAACCGGGTCATCGAGTACGTCGATCACCTGCACGAACACTTCGTCGACCCGGTCACGATGCGCTGCGGCAACTACGTCGCGCCGGTCGCCCCCGGGTTCAGCGCGACGATGCGGCAGGAGTCGCTCGACGCGTACGCCTATCCGGACGGTCCGATGTGGAGGGTTCGATGAGCGGTGAACTGGACGGAATGGCGGCCGTGGTCACGGGCGGCGGGTCGGGTATCGGCCTGGCCACCGCGCGGCTGCTCGCCGAGCGGGGCGCGTTCGTGGCCTGCCTCGATCTCGAACCGTCCGAGGCGCGACACCCCTTACTGCCGTTGAAGTGCGACGTCACGGACACGCGCTCGGTCGTCGGCGCCGTGGACACCGCGGCCGAGCGGCTCGGCGGTGTGGACATCCTGGTGAACAACGCCGGGATCGGCGCGCAGGGCACCGTCGCGGACAACTCCGAGGACGAGTGGCGCCAGGTGCTCGACGTGAACGTCATCGGCATCGCCCGCGTGACCCGCGCCGCGCTGCCGTACCTGCGCCGCTCGCGCAACGCCGCGATCGTCAACACCTGCTCGATCGCCGCGACCGCCGGCCTGCCCAACCGTGCGCTGTACAGCGCGAGCAAGGGTGCCGTGCAGTCGCTGACCCTGGCCATGGCGGCCGACCACGTCGCCGACGGCGTGCGGGTGAACTGCGTCAACCCCGGCACCGTGGACACGCCGTGGGTGCGCGGGCTGCTCGACTCCGCGCCCAACCCGGACGCGGAACTGGCCGCGTTGCGAGCGCGGCAGCCGACCGGCCGCCTGGTGACCGCCGAGGAGGTGGCCGCGGCGATCGCCTACCTGGCGAGCCCGGCCGCCGCGTCGGTCACCGGCACCGTGCTCGCCGTCGACGGCGGCATGCACGGGCTCCGACTTCGCAAGAGTTGACCAAGAATCGGCCGAATCGAGGGTGACCAATGAAGATCACACGGGTTCTCGGAGTGGCTTTGGCCGCGGCGCTCGCGGTCGGAACGGCCGCGTGTACCAAGGATTCCACCGAGGGGGGCCTGCCGGCGGGCGGCACCGGTCCCGGCGCGATCGGCGTCGACCTGCCGCGCGCGGACTCCGACTTCTGGAACGCCTACGCCAGCTACGTCCCGATCAAGGCGAACGAGCTGGGCGCGCAGATCAGCAATCCGACCAACTCGCAGAACGAGATCCAGAAGCTGATCAGCAACCTGGACAGTCTGGTCACGCAGGGCGCCAAGGCGTTGCTGATCGCGCCGCAGGACACCGGTGCGATCGGCCCGAAGCTGGACGAGCTGTACCGCAGGAAGATCCCGGTGATCACCGTGGACACGCGGCCGGACACCGGCAACGTCTACATGGTGGTGCGCGCGGACAACAAGGCCTACGGCCAGAAGGCGTGCGACGAGTTGGGCAAGCGCATGAACGGCACCGGCAAGGTGGTCGAGTTCCAGGGCGCGCTGTCCTCGATCAACGGGCGTGAGCGGTCCGAGGCGTTCAAGCAGTGCATGACGCAGAAGTTCCCGAACATCAAGGTGTTCGAGGAGCCGACCGAGTGGGAGGGCAGCAAGGCCCAGGCCGCGCTGGAGACCCGGCTGTCCACCGACCCGGACATCAAGGGCATCTACATGCAGGCCGGCGGCGTGTACATGGACGCGACGATCCAGGTGCTCAAGCAGCGCAACCTGCTCGTGCCGAACACCGATCCGCGGCACATCTTCATCGTGTCCAACGACGGCATTCCGCAGGAGCTGGAGGCGATCCGCAAGGGCGAGATCGACGCGACCGTGTCCCAGCCCGCCGACGCGTACGCGGGCTACGGCATCTACTGGGCCAAGCAGGCGATGGCCGGCGTGACGCCCAAGGAGGGCCCGACCGATCACGGCAGCGTCGTGATCAAACTGCCCAACGGCTACGAGGACCAGCTCCCCGCTCCCTTGGTCACCAAGGAGAACGTGAACGACCCCGCTTTGTGGGGCAACCGAAAGAAGTGACGGGCGTGCCTCACACGGATTTCATCCCAAACTCCCGGTAACACCTTCCTGTGACCTGCGCCTTTGCGCCCCAAACGGACTTTAGCCCGCTAAAGTCCGCCGACACGACGGTTGGAGTGTCCTAAGTGGACGATGAACAGACACCGGTCGTCGAGGCGGTCGGGGTGGCCAAGCGGTACGGGCCGACCGTGGCGCTGGCAGACGGTCGGCTGTCCGTGCTGCCGGGTGAGACGCACGGGCTGGTGGGGCGCAACGGTGCGGGCAAGTCGACGTTGGTCGGTGTTCTCACCGGGCTGTTGAAACCGGACGCGGGTGATGTGCGGTTCAACGGCGAGCCGGCACCCTCGCTCGGCGATCGTGCCGGCTGGCGGCGCAACGTCGCGTGCGTGTACCAGAAGCCGTCGGTCGTCGGCGAGCTGTCGGTCGCGGAGAACCTGTTCCTGCACCGCCAGCCGCGCGGCCGGTTCGGCTTGCTCTCGCCGTCGAAGCTGCGTCGTGCCGCGTCGGATCTGCTGGAGGAGTGGGCCGTCCCGGTCGCGCCGGACGTGCCGGCCAAGGAGCTGACCGTGGAGCAGCGGCAGCTTGTGGAGATCGCCGGCGCGCTGTCGCACGGCGCGCGGTTCGTGATCCTGGACGAGCCGACCGCGCAACTCGAGGCGCGGGCGATCGCAAGATTGTTCGACCGGCTGGCAACGTTGCGCGAGCAGGGCGTGACGTTCCTGTTCATCTCGCATCACCTGCCCGAGGTGTACGAGATCTGCCAGCGGGTGACCGTGTTCCGGGACGCCCGGCACGTGGTGACCGCGCCGGTGGCCGAGATGGACACCGACGCGCTGGTCGCCGCGATGATCGGCGAGGCACGAGAGCTGGTGCGGCTCGGCGAGGACCGGTCGCCGGTCCCGGCGGACGCCGAGCCGGTGTTGGAGCTGGAAAACGTTGCGGTGCAAGGGATCTTCGAGCCGGTGGACCTGACCGTGCGGCGCGGCGAGATCGTCGGCGTCGCCGGGTCGGCGGCCAGCGGCAAGCGCGAGCTGGCCGAGGCGGTGGTCGGCCTGCGGTCCCGCACCGGCACGATCCGCGCCGCCGGTCGAACGGTGCGGCCGGCCAGCGTGCCGGACTCGCTGAAAGCCGGCATCGGATATCTGCCGGGCGATCGCAACGTGGACGGATTCGTGTCCGTGTTGTCGGTCGCCGAGAACACGACGATGACCGTCGCCGACCGGCTCGGGCCGGCCGGGCTGGTGTTGCCCAAGCATCGGGATGCCAAGGCGCGCAAGGCGATCGCCGACCTCGACGTGCACACGTCCGGACCCGATCAACTGGTCGGGGAGCTGTCCGGCGGCAACGCGCAGAAGATCGTCATGGCTCGGGCACTGGCCAGCGACCCCGACGTGCTGGTGCTCGTGCAGCCGACCGCCGGGGTGGACGTGCGCTCCAAGGAGTCGTTGCTCGGCGCGGTCGACGCGGAGACCAGGCGGCAGCGGGGCGCGTTGCTGGTTTCCGACGAACTGGAGGACCTGCGTGTGTGCGATCGCGTCGTGGTGATGGTGGCCGGGCGAGTCGTCGCCGAGCACGAGCGCGGCTTCGCCGAGGCGGAGCTGGTTGCCGAGATCGAAGGAATCGGGGATGTCTGAGCAGACCGATGAGCGCCAGGAAGATCAAGCGCCGCAACAGAAACCAGGCCGCCCGGCGAACCGCCTGAAGCTGGCCAAGCTGCGCGATCTGGCGTTGATTCCGCCGATCATCGCGCTGCTGATCTACGGGTACACGCTCAAGCCGGACGTCTTCCTCACGAAGTCGTACCTGGTCGACACGGTGTTGAAGTACCAGACCGAGCTGGCGCTCGTGGTGCTGGCCGAGGCGCTGGTGCTGATCGTCGGCAAGTTCGACCTGTCACTGGAGTCGATCGTCGGCATCGCACCGGCCGTCGCGGTGTTCCTCGCGGTCGGCAACACGTCGATGCTCGGCGCACCGTGGCCGACCTGGACCGTGCTGCCGGTGGCGCTGATCTTCGGTGCGCTGATCGGGCTGTTCAACGGGCTGCTGATCGTCAGATTCAAACTCTCCGCGTTCATCGTCACCTTGGCGATGCTGATCGCGTTGCGCGGCCTACAACTCGCGATCGTCGGCGGTGCCACGATCTCCAACCTGGCCAACCGTGTTCCGGTCATCGACAACCTGGGCAGCCTGCGGATTCTCACGATCCCGTTGTCCATCTGGATCGTGGTGCTGGTGTTCGGCCTGGGCATCGTGGTGCTCGGCTACACCCGGATCGGGCGGTCGCTGTACGCCGTCGGTGGTAACCCGGACGCGGCGAGGGCGGCGGGAATCCGGGTGGAGCGGGTCATCTGGGTGACGCTGATTGTGGCCGCGATGCTGGCCGCGTTCGCCGGGCTGATGCTGTCCGCTCGGCTCGGTTCGGTGGCCGCCGCACAGGGCCAGAACATGATCTTCACGGTGTTCGCGGCGGCGGTGATCGGCGGGATCAGTCTGGACGGCGGCAAGGGCTCGCTGTTCGGTGCGCTGACCGGTGTCGTGTTGCTCGGGCTGATCCAGAACGTGCTCACGCTGGCCGAGGTGAAACCCGACCAGATCCAAGCGGTCAACGGTCTGGTGATCCTCGTCGCGCTCGTGCTCGCCCGCCTCACCAGCGGGAAGGCCCAGGACTAGTGGTCAACGGAATTCGTGTCTCGCAATCGAACGAACTGTTCGCTGGAACGTACCCAGTACTGGGGAATTCCGGGGAGGCGGGTTAGCCGTGAAGACCGCCGTCGTCGGACGGACGGGGGTGCGGGTCAGCGCGCTCGGGTTCGGCGCCGCGGACATCGGGAACCTGTACACGGCAATCGATCCCGAGGTCGCACGGTCCACTGTGGACGCCGCGTGGGAGGCCGGCGTGCGGTACTTCGACACGGCACCGCACTACGGGCTGGGGCTCTCCGAACGCCGGCTCGGCGAGGCGTTGCGCGATCGCCCGCGCGACGAGTACACCGTGTCCACCAAGGTCGGACGGCTACTCGTGCCCAACCCGGCTGGCGGCGGCCGCCGGGACGCCGAGTTCGACGTGCCGGCCGACCTGACCAGACGATTCGACTTCAGCGCCGACGGCGTGCGCCGCTCACTCGAGTCCAGTGTGGACAGACTCGGACTGTCGCATGTGGACATCGCGCTGATGCACGATCCCGACGAGCACTGGGAACAGGCGATCTCCGAGGCGTATCCGGCGTTGCACGAGCTGCGCGCGCAGGGCGTGGTGCGGGCCATCGGCGTCGGCATGAACCAGTGGCCGATGCTGGCGCGGTTCGTCCGCGAGACCGACCTCGACGTGGTGATGCTGGCCAGCCGGTACACGTTGCTCGAACAGCCGGCGTTGCGCGCATTGCTCCCGGCGTGTGCGCAACGTTGCGTCTCGGTGCTCGCCGCGGGCGTGTTCAACAGCGGGCTGCTGGCCGTGGACGACCCGGCTCCGGACGCGCGCTACGACTACCGGCCCGCGCCGCCCGAGGTGCGCGAGAAGGCGTTGCGTATCAAGGAGATCTGCGCGCTGCACGGCGTCTCGCTGCCCGGTGCGGCGATCGCGTTCGTGCTCGCGCACCCGGCCGTGGTGAGCGCGGTGGTGGGCACCCGGTCGCCCGAGCAGGCCCGCCGCAACGTTGCGCTGTGCGATGCCGGGGTGCCGCCCGAGCTGTGGACAGACCTCGCGGCCAAGGGGCTGATTCCGTGATCGGTTCGAAAATCGTTGACGCGCATCACCACCTGTGGGATCCGAGCGTCCGCGAGTACCCGTGGATGGCCGGCGACGCGCTGGTGCCGATCCGCCGCCGGTACGCGGTGGACGACCTGCGCGCGGTGATCGCCGGTACGCAGGTGCGCGCCACGGTTCTCGTGCAGACCGTCTCGTCCACGGCGGAGACCGTCGAGTTCCTCGAGGTGGCGTCGGACAGCGGCGGGCTGGTCGCCGGTGTCGTCGGCTGGGCCGACCTCACCGCGCCCGAGTTGCCGGACGATCGCCTGCTGGTCGGCGTGCGGCACCAGGTGGAGGACGAGCCGGACCCGGACTGGTTGCTGCGCGCGGACGTGCTGCGCGGGTTGCGGGCGCTCGGCGAGCGCGGTCTGGTGTACGACCTGCTGGTGCGCGCGCCGCAGCGGCCGGCCGCCCTGCGTGTCACCGGTGAGCTGGACGACGTGGCGTTCGTGCTCGACCATGCGGGCAAGCCCGGGATCGCGGCGGGGGAGTGGGAGCCGTGGGCGTCCTGGCTGGCCGGGATGGCGGCGCGGGAGAACGTGGTGTGCAAGCTGTCCGGCCTGATCACCGAGGCCGACTGGGCCACCTGGGGCGTCGCGACGCTGCGCCCCTACGTCGAGCACGTGCTGGAGGTCTTCGGGCCGGACCGGGTGCTGTTCGGCTCCGACTGGCCGGTGTGCGAACTCGCCGGGAGCTACGCCGACGTGCTGGACGCGACCGCCCGCGTGCTGACCGGACTGTCCGCCGACGAACAGGCGAACGTGTTGGGGCGCAACGCGATCCGCGTCTACGGGCTGTCGGTATGAGATCTCAGCCCGGTGGGAGCACCGAGGCCGGCGAGCCGAGCGTGTTGCGCAGCCACTGCTCCACGCCGGCCACGTGCACGGTGGCCCAGGCGCGGGCGACGTCCGGCTGGCGCGACTCGATCGCCTCGCAGATCGACAGGTGTTGCTCGCGGGTGCGCTCCACCGCGCCCTCCTGGGTCAGCCCGCGCCAGACCCGCGCGCGGGCGGTCGGCCCGGACATCCCGTCGATCAGCGAGCACAGCACGGTGTTGCCCGAGCCGGCCGCGATCCGGCGGTGGAACTCCAGGTCGTTGGCCACCAACGCTTCCACGGTCGGGTTCTCGCCGAGTTCGGCCAGCACGGCACGCAGACTCGCGATCTCGGCGTCGGACATCGCCACCGCCGCCATCGCGGTGGCCGCCGGCTCGAGGATGCGCCGGACCTCGAAGAACTCCAGCACGGTGTCGTCGCGGTGGAAGTCCACGACGAACCCGAGCGCGTCCAGCAGCAGGTTCGGCGCCAGGCTCGTGACATACGTGCCGTCGCCCTGCTTGACGTCGAGCACGCGGATCAGCGACAGCGCCTTGACCGCCTCGCGCAGCGAGCTTCGGGACAGCCCGAGCCGCTGGGCCAGGTCGGCCTCTTTGGGCAGCCGGTCTCCCGGGCCGAGCTCGCCGCTGACGATCATGGCCTTGATCTTCTCGATGGCCTCATCGGTAACGGGCACGCGCCAAACCCTTCATCGGTCATCAGAGTTTCTTACGATAGCCGGGTTGGGAAGGACGTCGATGCGAATCGCCCTGTTCATCACCTGCTTCAACGACACGCTGTTTCCCGAGACGGGGCGCGCGGTGGTGCGGGTGCTCGAGCGCCTCGGGCACTCGGTCGCCTTCCCGGTCGCGCAGACCTGCTGCGGGCAGATGCACCTGAATTCGGGATACCGGCGGGAAGCCGCGCCGCTGGCGAACCGGTTCGTTGACGTGTTCGAGCGGTACGACGTGATCGTCGCGCCGTCCGCGTCGTGCGTGGCCACGATCCGGGATCACTACGTGAAGCTGATCAGCTCGCGGGAGGTGCCGGCGGTGTACGAGCTGACCGAGTTCCTTGTCGACGTCGCCGGGGTGACCGACGTGGGCGCGTCGTTCCCGCATCGGGTCACCCTGCACCCGACCTGCCACGGCCTACGCATGCTCGGGCTGGGCGACCGGCCGGAGCGGCTGTTGCGCGCGGTGCGGGGGCTGGAGCTGGTCGAGTTGCCCGGTGCGCGCGAGTGTTGCGGATTCGGCGGCACGTTCGCGGTGAAGAACTCGGACGTCTCCGTTGCGATGGGATCGGACAAGGCGCGCAACGTTGCGGCGACCGGGGCGGAAGTGCTGACCGCGGCGGACAATTCGTGCCTGATGCACATCGGTGGGTTGCTCTCCCGTGCGCGTTCCGGCGTGCGGGTGATGCACCTGGCGGAGATCCTGGCCTCATGACCGGCACGTGGATCGGGATGCCCGCGTTCCCTGTGGCGGCGCGGAAAGCGTTGGCGGACAGCCAGTTGCGCGTGAACCTGCGCAACGCCACCGGCACCATCCGCGCGCGCCGGGAGGCCGTTGTCGCCGAGAAGCCCGACTGGGAGGCGTTGCGGCAGGCCGGAAAGGAGATCAAGGATCGCACCATTGCGAATTTGGACGAGCATTTGCTCGAGCTGGAACGCAACGTTGCGATGGCCGGCGGCACAGTGCACTGGGCACGGGACGCAGCCGAGGCCAATCGCATCGTGATCGACCTGACCCGGCGGGCCGGCGCGTCCGAGGTGGTCAAGGTGAAGTCGATGGCCACCCAGGAGATCGAGCTGAACGAGGCGCTCGCCGACGCCGGGATCGCCGCGTACGAGACCGACCTCGCCGAGCTGATCGTCCAACTGGGACACGACAAGCCGTCGCACATTCTCGTGCCGGCGATTCACCGCAACCGCGCGGAGATCCGCGAGATCTTCGCCCGCGAGATGCCCGACGTGCCGGCCGGTCTGACCGACTCGCCGGCCGAACTGGCCGCCGCCGCGCGGGCCCACCTGCGGCGGAAGTTCTTGTCCGCCAAGGTAGCCGTGTCCGGTGCGAACTTCGCCGTGGCCGAGACCGGCTCGCTGGTGGTGGTCGAATCGGAGGGCAACGGCCGCATGTGCCTGACCCTGCCCGAGGTGCTGATCAGTGTGGTCGGCATCGAGAAGGTGGTGCCGGCCTGGCAGGACCTGGAGGTGTTCCTGCAGTTGCTGCCGCGCTCCTCGACCGGCGAGCGGATGAACCCGTACACCTCGATCTGGTCCGGTGTCACCCCCGGCGACGGGCCGCGCGAGTTCCACCTGGTGTTGCTGGACAACGGTCGCACCAACGCGCTGGCCGACGAGGTCGGGCGGCAGGCGTTGCGATGCATCCGGTGTTCGGCGTGCCTCAACGTGTGCCCGGTGTACGAGCGGACCGGCGGGCACGCCTACGGCTCGGTGTACCCCGGGCCGATCGGTGCGATCCTGACCCCGCAATTGCGCGGCGCCGGAGCCGATCCGGTGGCCGCCTCGCTGCCGTTCGCCTCGTCGTTGTGCGGCGCGTGCTTCGAGGCGTGCCCGGTGCTGATCGACATTCCCGAGGCACTGGTGCACCTGCGGGCCGAGGCGGTGGATGCGCAGCGCCGCAAGGGTTCCGGCAAGGGTGTCGGGGAGCGGCTGGCGATGCGGGCGGCCGGCTGGGTGTTCTCCTCGCGACGACGATTCGAGGCGGCGCAACGAGGTGCGGCGCTCGGCGGACGGGTGCTCGGCCGGCGGGGGCGGATCGGCAGGCTGCCGTGGCCGCTGTCCAAGTGGACCGACGCCAGGGACGCCCCGGCTCCGCCACCCGAGTCGTTCCGCGAATGGTGGCGGCGCACGCGGGGGACCGGCGAATGAGCGCACGGGAGGAGATCCTCGGCTGGATCCGGTCGGCCGTCGCGGGTGCGCCCGTGCCGGAGGTGAGTCGCGAGTACGCGCGGACCGTGGACCACGACGTGGTGGACTTGTTCGCCGAGCGGGTGTCCGACTACCGGGCCACGGTCCGCCGCCTCGGCTGGGACGGGCTGGCGCTGGCGATCTCCGAGGAACTGGAGGCGGCCGGCGTCGGGGTGCTCGCGGTGCCGGCCGACGTGCCGCCGGACTGGCTCGGCGTCACCGACGCGGTGCTCCGGCGCGACGTGCCACCACTGTCCACAATGGACCTTGACGGGTGTGGCGGCGTGCTCACCGGCTGCGCGCTGGCGATCGCCGAGACCGGCACGATCGTGCTCGATTCCGGTGTGGCACAAGGAAAGCGTGCGCTCACGCTGGTGCCGGACGTGCACGTGTGCGTGGTCGGCGCCGACCAGATCGTCGGCTCGGTGCCCGAGGCGATCGAGCGGCTCGACCCGGCCCGCCCGCTCACCTGGATCAGCGGGCCGTCGGCGACCAGCGATATCGAGATGGACCGGGTGGAGGGTGTGCACGGCCCACGCACCCTGACCGTGCTCGTCGTCGGCTGATCACGTGTGCCCGCGCAGCAGCCGGGCCGCGGCCAGCCCGCCCACGATCGCCAGCACCGCGCAGAACAGCAGTCCCGTGACGATGCCAACGGTCGGGTCCGAGCCACCCCGATAGATCGAGCCGCACGTCGCGATGCCGAGGGCCATCCCAAGCTGCCGCGAGCTGTTCGCCGCCGCGCCGGCTGTGCCGCCGAACGCGCTCGGCACGGAGGCGATCGCCACCGCCGGGAACACCGGCGACACCATGCCCGCCCCCATGCCGGTGATCACCAGTGCGGGCATCAGCGCCACCCAGTTCGGCGCCGCGAGCAGTGCGACGGCGGTCGCGTAGCCGACACCGATCAGCACCGTGCCACCACCGAGCACCCAGCCGGCGGCTCGTCCGTGCAGTCGCTGGCTGATCAGTGCGGACACCAGGATGAACACGGCGATCTGGCTCGCCAGCACCAGCGAGGCGGCCAGCGGATTCAGGCCGGCCGGGCCCTGCAGCCACATCGAGATCGCCGGAATCGCGCCGGCATAGGCGAAGTAGTACGTGAAGGCGGCGATCAACACGCCGATGAACGCGGGCGTGCCGAACAGCCGTGCCGGCACCATCGGCGCGGGCGTGACTCGTTCGGTGATCACGAACGCCGCCGAGGACACCACCGCGACGGCGATCGCGATCAGCGTCGCCGGCGCGGTCCAGCCGTGCTCACCCCCGTTGATCACCGCGTACGTGAACGCGGTCGCGGCCAGTGTGAACGTGACGATCCCGGCGACGTCGACCCGGTTGCCGGCGCGCGGGCTCTCGGTGAACGAGGTGACGGCGAGCATGATCGCGACCACGCAGATCGGCAGCGAGGCGAGGAAGATCCATCGCCAGCCGAGCAACTCGGCGAGCACCCCGCCGGCCACCGTGCCGGTCGCCCCGGCGACACCGGCCACCGTGCCCCACACGGCGAATGCCTTCGCACGTGCCGCGCCCTGGTAGGTGAGCCCGATCAGCGGCAGGATCGTGGCGAACATCGCCGCACCCGCGATGCCCTGCACGGCCCGGCCGGCGATCAGCATCGCGGCCGAATCCGCCAGGCCGCAGGCGAGTGTGGCCAGCCCGAAGGCGATCAGCCCGGCCAGGTACACCCGCTTGCGGCCGAGGTTGTCGCTCAGCGAGCCCATGCCGAGCAGCAGACCGGCCAGCGCCACCGTGAACACGTCCACGATCCACTGCATCGCGCTGAACCCGACGTGCAGGTCCGCGTCGATGCTGGGCAGCGCGATGGTGACGATCGTTGTGTAGAACAGCAACAGAAAGGTGCCGACACAGGCGGCGACGAGTGGCCTCCAGGAGACGGCGGTCGCCTGGTCGCGGCTCGGCTGGAGCGTGACGGTCATGGATCACACGATGCTGTAATGGTCTTATGCAACAGAACCATTACTACGTGGAAGCCTTGCGTTTGGTGACCGACCTCACCAACGAGCCGCTCGTGGATCTGGCCGATCTGCGCCGCCGGTGCGCTGAATCCGACATGTTGCTCGACGCGGAGGCCGAGGCGGACGACGTCGACGCGGTGCGCGAGCTGGTCGCCCGGTGGACCGAGATCGTCGACGCGGACACCGAACAGCGGCGCGTCGATCTGCTGAACGCGCTGCTCGCCGAGACCGCCGCCTACCCCAGGATCACCGACCACGACGGCTCCGGCTGGCACCTGCACTACCGCGACGACGGCGTATCACTGGCCGTGGTGCTCACGGTTCTCGTCGCGATGGCGGCCGCGCGGCACCTCACCGACCTCGGCATGCACCGGCTCGGCCGGTGCGCGCTGGCCGAATGCGGCGCGGCGCTCGTCGACGTCAGCCGGGGCGGCCGGCAGCGGTACTGCTCACGGGTGTGCGCCAACCGCGACGCCGTGCGCCGGCACCGCGGGCGCGCTCAGGAGAGTACGACCGGCAGCGTGTCCACGGCGTAGACGATCGAGGTCTGGCGGTAGGCCAGCTCGCTGGCCGGCACGTGCAGCCGCATCGACGGGAAGCGCCGCACCAGCGCGGGGTAGGCCGCGCGTAGCTCCATCTTGGCCAGCTCCGCGCCGATGCACCGGTGGATGCCGTACCCGAACGCCAGGTGCGAGGTGGGCTTGCGGGTCGGCTCGACGCTGTTCATGTTCTCGCCGAGCGCCTCGTCGCGGTCCGCGCCGCTCAGCGACACGATCACCACGTCGCCCTCGGACAGCGTGACCCCGCCGATCTCCATGTCCTGCTTGACGAACCGGGGGAACGCCACCTGCACGACGGTCAGGTAGCGCAGCAGCTCCTCGACGAACGGGCCGATCGCCTCGTCGTCGTCACGCACCAGGCGCATCGCCTCCGGGTCGGACAGCAGCACGACCGCGCCGAGCGCGAGCATGCTCGCCGTGGTCTCGAACCCGCCGGTGAGCACGCCGTCGGCGAGACCGGCCAGCTCGAGGTCGGACGTCTCGTCCCCGTGCTCCTTGATGATCATGCCGAGCAGTCCGTCGCCCGGGTCCTTGCGCTGCTGCTCGACGACGCCCAGCAGGTAGTCCAGCGACTCGGAGATCGCGCCGAGTGACGCGCCGGCCCCGCCGTACAGGTCGAACCTGGCCATGGCGAGCCGCTGGAAGTCGTCGCGGTCGTCGTACGGAACGCCGAGCAGCTCGCAGATCACCAGCGAGGGGATCGGCAGCGCGAACTCCTGCACCAGGTCGACCGGGCCGTCGACCTTGGCCATCGCGTCCAGCTGACCTTCGATGATGTCGTGGATCCTCGGCGTGAGCCGGTTGAGCCTGCGCATCGTGAACTCGGGCGTGAGCAGCTTGCGCAGCCGCGTGTGCACCGGCGGGTCGGCCATGCCGAGGCCGCCGGGGTTGCTGTCGGTGGACGCGCCCTGGCCGACCAGGTTCGCGAAGTCCGTGCTCACGTGCTTGGCGCCAAGGATCTGCTTCGCCTCGGCGTGCCCGGTGACCAGCCACGCCTTCAGGCCGAACCGCAGCGGCAGGCGCCTGATCGGCTCGCCGGCCTTGTACAGCTCGGGTATCGGGTCGAGCCCGTCACGGCGCAGCGGCACGAGCACCTTGTCCGGCAGCATGCCGATACTCGACAGGTCGAGCCCGCCGCTGCCGCCCTTCCTGGCCATGTAGCGCCGGGCTATCCAGGAGATGACCCGTGATTTCAAAGTCCCCACGACACCAACCTACAAGGCATGCTGACATTTCAGCCAGCGGCTTCTAACATGTCAGGCATGGGCGACTCGACGGCCGCGTTCGCCGGCCTGCTGCGGTACGGCGGGGACTTCGTGGAGACCGTGGTGGACAGCGCGCGCGGTGCGTGGCTGACCACCACGGACGGCAGGCGAATCCTCGATTTCACCTCCGGGCAGATGTGCGCCACGCTCGGGCACAACCACCCGGCGATCGTCGACGCGATGCGTTCGGCAGGCGATCGGGTGCTGCACCTGTTCAGCGGCATGGTGTCGCCGGACGTGATCGCGCTGGCTGGCGAGTTGCTCGATCTGCTGCCGGAACCCTTGCGGCGCACCATGTTCCTGTCCACCGGCGGCGAGTCCAACGAGGCGGCGCTGCGCCTGGCGAAGCTGCACACCGGCGGGTTCGAGGTGCTGGCGCTGACCGGATCGTGGCACGGCATGACCGGCGGCGCGTCGTCCAGCACGTACAGCGCCGGCCGCAAGGGTTACGGCCCGGCGATGCCCGGCACGATGGCGCTGCCCACACCGAACGCCTACCGCTGCCCGATCAAGCACTGCCGGGACCGGTGCGACCTGGCCTGCCTGGACGCCGGAATGTCCACAGTGGACAGCCAGTCGGTCGACGCGGGCGCCGCGGTGATCGTCGAGCCGGTGCTCAGCTCCGGCGGGATCGTGCCGCTGCCGGACGGGTATCTGGCGCGGCTGCGGGAACTCGCCGACGAGCGCGGCATGCTGCTGATCGTGGACGAGGCGCAGACGGCGCTCGGCCGCACCGGCTCGATGTTCGCCTTCGAGCGGCACGGCGTGGTGCCCGACGTGCTCACGCTGTCCAAGACGCTCGGCGGCGGGCTGCCACTCGCGGCGACCGTCACCTCCGAGGAGATCGAGCAGGACGTGTACGAGAAGGGATTCCTGTTCTTCACCTCGCACGTGTCCGATCCGCTGCCCGCGGCGGTCGGCCGGGCGGTGCTCGCCACCGTGCTCGCCGAGCGGCTGGTGGAGCGCGGCGCCGAGTTGGGCGCGCGGCTGCGCGACGGGCTGAACTCGTTGCGGCACAACCACGAGGCGGTCGGCGACGTGCGCGGTGTCGGGCTGATGATGGGCGTGGACCTGGTGACCGACCGGGACTCGCGCACGCCGGCCGAGGACTTCGGCGCGGCGGTCACCGCGCGGTGCCTCGAACTCGGGCTCAACGTCAACATCGTGAAGTTCCGTGGGCTGGGCAGCGTGCTGCGGATCGCGCCGCCGATGACGATCACCGAGTCGGACCTGGACCTCGGGTTGGAGATCCTGGACCGTGCGCTGACCGAGTGCGCCGCGGCGAGTCCAGCGGCATGAGCCTCACCGACGAGGCGTACCGCAGGTTGCGCGCCGAGATCGTCAGCGTCGGACTGGCGCCGGGCGCGGAGGTGTCCGAGGCGCGACTGGTCAACGAGTTCGCCCTGTCCACGGCGGCGGTGCGCGGCGCGCTGGCCCGGCTGCGGGCCGAGGGGTTGGTGGACGCGGTGCCCCGGCGCGGGCACGTGGTCTCCGCGATCACACTGCGGGACGTGGACGAGGTGTTCCAGATGCGGCTGCTGCTCGAGCCGGAGGCGGCCGCGCTGGCTGCCGTGCGGATCGACGAGCGGACGCTGGAATCGTTGCGGGATCAGGGAAAGCACGACTACGACCCGGCATCGAGGGAGGGCGTGGCCGGCTTCCTCGCGGCGAACCGGGAGTTCCACGTCGGGGTGGCCGAGGCCAGTGGGAACGGCCGGCTCGCCGCGGTGATCACGCGGCTGCTGGGTGAGGCGGAGCGGGCGACGCATCTGGCGCTGGCGGCGGGAGCGGGGGAGCGCGGGCTGCGGCTGCACCACGAGCACGACGATCTGGTGGACGCGCTGGCCGGTCGTGATCAGGTGATGGCCCGCTGGCACATGACCACCGCGCTGGAGTCGTTCCGCGGTGAACTCACCGAGATCCTGCGCTCCAGCGAGCAGATCATGACCGTGGCCCTGTGACTCGCCGTCAGCGGCCGGCTGGTTCGAGGACCGGCGAGGCGGTGGCCGCCCGAGCCTGCCGCGGTGCCGGCACCTCGATGCCGATCGTGGCCTGGCGCGGCCGGTGCGTGGTCGTCGCCGGCTTGCGCAGGTAGGCCAGGGTGATCGCGGTGCCGATCCGCGGCAGGTCCGTCGCGTGCCGGAACACCAGGTACAGCGGTTCGGTGCGCGGCTGGAACTTCGACTTGAACGCGTGCAGCGAGCGGAATCCGTAGCACGGTTCGAGCGCGGAGCCGAGCATGTCGAGCAGGCGGCGCAAGCGGGTCGGCCGTTGTCCCTCGGCCCTGGCCAGCGGGGCGCCGGACAGGGACACCACCGCGGCGCCCTCGTCCTGGAAGGTCAGGCACGCCGAGGCGATCATGAAGTCGATCACCAGGCGGAAGCCGTCGGAGCGGCGACGCATCAGGTCCAGCGTCCAGCCGTGCGGCCGGCCGTCCGAGCCCATGATCGGCAACCAGGACGTCACGCCGTGCACGACGCCCTCGGCGTCCACCGCGATGCCGACCCGCACCCTCGGGTCCAGCGCCTCGGTGATGCCGCCGAGGGTGAAGCCGAGCTCGGGCATCCGCTTGTTCCGCAGCCAGTTCGTGGACAGCTCGCGGACCTGGGCGAGCACGGCGGGCTCGGCGTCGGCCAGGGTGATCAAGCGGAACTCGATGCCCTCCTTGGCCGCCCGGTTGCGCGCGGTCCGCACGTCCTGCCACTTCTTGCCCTGGAACTTCAGACTGGGCAGGTCGATCAGGTTGTCCTGGGCCACCTGGACGTTGCGCCAGCCGTCCTCGGCCAGGTCGTTCGCGGTGTCCGCGCCGACGGAGAACCAGCACGGCACGAGGCCGGAGCGGGTGCAGTGCGCGGCGAACTCGTCCGCGGCGGCGCGCTGCCAGTCGGGGGAGCCGACCGGGTCGCCGAGCGCGATGGCCACGCCGGCGTGCTGGCGGTAGGCGAGGTAGCCGTCGCCGTCCGGTGCGATCAGGTACCGGGTACCGCGCCAGGTCGCCATCCAGGACAGGGTGCCGCCGCCGTGCCTGGCGAGCAGGTCGGTCGCCGCGTCGGGGACGGTGGTCAGCCGAGCGTGCCGGTCGGTGCGGCGGACGAACAGGGCGCCGACCGGCAGCGCGAGCAGCACGGCGGTCAGGTGCACCACGTCGGCCAGGTTGCCGAGTACGAAGAGCGCGCCGACGACGTAGCCGACGAGTCCGAGGCGCAGCAGGGTGCGGTGCGGAGCGGGGAAGGTCGCCGACACGATGGCCGCGGTGGCCAGCGCGCCGCCGGAGGGGCCGACGTCCAGCGCGTGCGCCCACTGGTCGGTCCAACTACCGCCGAGCCCGATCAGCGCGGCCGCGCCGAACACCCCGGCCACGTGGCCGTAGGCGAACGCCAGCATGGTCCGCTTGGTGCCCATCCGGATCTCGGCGAACCCCACGCAGATCGCGAAGCTGCTGAGCACCGCGACGTAGCAGAGCGGGTTCACCGCGAACGGCATTCCGGTGAACACGGCCCACCACCGGCCTTCGGAGAAGGACGGGAGGCCGTAGGAGACCGTGTGTCCCCACGGCTTCTCGGCCACGCGTGTGATGAGGGTGCCGGCGATCGTGCCGAGCACCACCATTGTCACAAGTCCCGTCACCGTGAACGGAACTCGGCGAATAAGCGATCCCATCGTCGTCTCCCTCGCTCACGGCCGGTTCTTTCCTGAAATACTGCCGTCGCCGCGTGACTGACACACTGGTGGTCGATCCCGAACAAATGGTGGAGTTAACTCCACCATCCGATGTGGACGCGCGCCAGGGCGGTCGCTCGAACCTGGGTCGAGACGGCGCGGAAGCCTTGCCGCACAACGTTTTCCCTGGTCAACGATGGAGTGAAAGGCTCGCTCTGTTGGATTTCCTGTTGAACGGTCAACCCCAGCTAATGAAATCCTCGAGACAAGCTCAAGCCCACATATGACATGAACGAACATCGCCCCAATAACGGGCGCAACGAAATGTCTGAAAATGCATTTGTCGGGCTAGTTATCCACAGGCACGACTTATCCACAGGTGGATCTTGAGCGCCCCACTGCCCGTCAACCACCGATACAATGGTCTGGTGGGGTGCCCCGGTGCGGGTGGGGGCTACGTCCAGTACGTAGGGCGAGATCGAGCTGGGGTCGGGTGGGGTTCAGAGGGGGCGTTCGAACAGGACGCGGTGCTTGTCAGAGCCGTCGTAGTTCGGGATCGGGTCGCTCACCGAGAAGCCCACGCCGCGGTGGAACGCGATCGACGTGTCGTTGCCCGGCGACGTGATCGCCCGGACGACGCGACACCCGTGCGCCCGGAACTCGGCGAACGAACGCTCGTACATCCGGGCGCCCAGACCGGTACGACGGAGCCCGGGAGCCACCCCGGTGAAGTGGATGTACGCCTCATCGGGCACCGACGGCGACACGAACGCCACCACGAACCCGGCGAGCTCGCCGTCCGCGCCCTCCGCGATCGTGCTCGTCGTGAAGAAGTGATCCAGCATGAGCCGCTGCAGCAGCCCCGAGATCGGCCACCCCCACCAGTCGTCGGCCACCGCCACGATGCGCTCGAAGTCATCCGGCCGGGCGGTCCGCAGCGTGCTCGTCATGCGCCCCACCCTACGAAAAGTCCGCGTTGAGAATCAGAGCTGGCCAGCGTCGGTGATGTGCAGGACCGCCACGCCTTCCTCGTCGGAGCCGCGCAGGTCCACCTCGGCGGAGAAGCCCCAGTCGTGGTGGCCGGCCGGGTCGTCGAAGATCTGCCGCACCCGCCACAGGTCCGGCTCCTCCTCGATGATCAACAACGCCGGGCCGCGCGCGTCCGGGCCGGTCTGGATCTCGTCGTACTCCTCGAAGTACGGCTCCAGCGCGGATTCCCACGCCTGCGCGTCCCAGCCGGACTCCGCGTCGAGCGAACCCAGCTCCGCGTACGCCCGGCGCGCGGCCAGCCGCACCCGGTGGAACAACGCGTTGCGCACCAGCACCCGGAACGCGCGGGTATTCGCCGTCACCGCGGGCGGCTTCTCGTCCACGGTGTCCACAGTGGACGGATCGGCGTCCGGGTTGGCCAGCCGCTCCCACTCGTCCAAGAGGCTGGAGTCGACCTGCCGCACGGTCTCGCCGAGCCACGCGATCAGGTCGAGCACCTCCTCGGTCTGCGCGTCCGACGGCACCGTCTGGCGCACCGCCTTGTACGCGTCGGCCAGGTACCGCAGCACCAGCCCCTCCGAGCGCGCGAGCTGGTACAGCCCGGTGTACTCGGCGAAGGTCATCGCCCGCTCGTACATGTCCCGCGCCACCGACTTCGGCGACAGCCGGTAGTCGGCGACCCACGGGTGGCCCTGCCGGTACATCTCGTACGCCGCGGTGAGCAACTCCTCGAGCGGCTTCGGATGGGTGACCTCGTCGAGCAGCTCCATCCGCTGGTCGTACTCGATGCCGTCGGCCTTCATCGCGGCGACCGCCTCGCCGCGGGCCTGGAACTTCTGCGCCCCAAGCACTTGACGCGGATCGTCCAAAGTGGACTCGATGACCGAGAGCACGTCCAGCGGATAGCTGGGTGACTCACGGTCCAGCAGCTCGATCGCCGCGAGCGCGAACGGCGACAGCGGCTGGTTCAGCGCGAAGTCCAGCTGCAGGTCGCCGGTGAGCCGGATCCGCCGCCCCTGCTCGTCCGGCTCGTCGAGCTGCTCGACCACCCCGGCAGCCCGCAGCGCGCGGTAGATCGCGATCGCCCGACGGATGTGCTTGCGTTGCGCCGCAGGGTCTTCGTGGTTGTCGGTCAGGAGTTTGCGCATCGCGGTGAACGCGTCGCCCGGTCGCGAGATCACGCTGAGCAGCATCGTGTGGCTGACCGCGAAGCTGGACGTGAGCGGCTCCGGCTCGGCGGCCACCAGCCGGTCGAACGTCGGCTCGCCCCAGGACACGAATCCCTCGGGTGGCTTGCGGCGCACCACCTTCCGCCGCTTCTTCGGATCGTCACCGGCCTTCGCGAGCGCCTTCTCCGTCTCGACCACGTGCTCGGGCGCCTGCACCACGACCGTGCCGATGGTGTCGTAGCCGGCGCGACCCGCGCGGCCGGCGATCTGGTGGAACTCGCGCGCCTTCAGCAGCCGCGTGCGCACGCCGTCGTACTTGGACAGCGCGGTGAACACGACCGTGCGAATCGGCACGTTGATCCCCACGCCGAGGGTGTCCGTGCCGCACACGATCTTGAGCAGGCCGGCCTGTGCCAGGCGTTCCACGAGCCGCCGGTACTTCGGCAGCATGCCGGCGTGGTGCACGCCGATGCCGTGCCGCACCAGGCGGGACAGCGTCTTGCCGAACCCGGCGGTGAACCGGAAGTTGCCGATCAGCTCGGCGATCGCGTCCTTCTCCGCGCGCGTGCACACGTTGATGCTCATCAGTGCCTGCGCCCGCTCGATCGCCGCCGCCTGAGTGAAGTGCACGACGTAGACCGGCGCGCCCTGCGTCTCCAGCAGCTCGGTGAGCGTCTCCTGCAGCGGTGTGAGCCGGTAGCTGTAGAACAGCGGCACGGGGCGCTGCGCGGAGGTGACCACCGCGGTCGGGCGGCCGGTGCGGCGGGCCATGTCCTTCTCGAACCGGGCGACGTCGCCCAGCGTCGCCGACATCAGCACGAACTGCGCGCGCGGCAGCTCCAGCAGCGGCACCTGCCACGCCCAGCCGCGGTCGGGCTCGGCGTAGAAGTGGAACTCGTCCATCACGACCTGGTCGACCGGGTGGTCCGGCGCGTCGGGGGACTGCCGCAGCGCGAGGTTGGCCAGGATCTCCGCGGTGCAGCAGATGATCGGCGCGTCGGCGTTCACGCTGGAGTCGCCGGTCATCATGCCGACCTTGTCCGCGCCGAAGATCTCGCACAGCGCGAAGAACTTCTCCGACACCAGCGCCTTGATCGGCGCGGTGTAGAAGCTGCGTTCGCCCCGCGCCAGCGCGGTGAAATGCGCACCGACGGCGACCATGCTCTTTCCGGAGCCGGTCGGCGTGGACAGGATCACGTTCGAGCCGGAGACGATCTCGATCAGCGCTTCCTGCTGCGCCGGGTACAGCTCGAGGCCCTGGCCGCGCGCCCACTCGGAGAACGCGTCGAACAGGGCGTCCGGATCAGCGTCGGCGGGCACCACATCGGTCAGCATCGTTTGACGATGGTGCCCGCCGACGGCCCGACGCTCGCGTCCGGGGTGCGACTAGTGGCCGTGGCGGATCGAGATGCTCGGCATGTTGGACGGGCGCGACGGACGCGAGATCCCTTGCGCGCCAACGAGATCGTGTGCGCTGGCGGCGCTCAGGTCGGCGAACGCGCGGGCCACGTCGCGGTCGTCGATGTCGTTGCTGCCGTACATGCGCGGCAGCGGGCGCGGTTGGCGTGCGTGGTTGCGCTCGATGGCGAGCACCGCCAGGGCGACCACGATGAGGGCGAACAGTGCGGCAGTCATGGCAGAAAGTATGCGCCCCGCTAGTTCCCGCCACCAGTGGCAGAGCGGACGTTGTGCAACAATATTCTGCCAACTAGTCTCGCGCCATGCTGCGAACCGTTGCCGCCGTGCTCGTGGACGGCGCCGCGCCGTTCGAGTTCGGCGTGTTATGCGAGGTGTTCGGGATCGACCGAACGGCTGACGGAGTTCCCCCGATCGAGTTCCGGCCGTGTGGCGAACACGCGGGAAAACCGCTCACCACGAGCGTCGGCGCGGCGTTCGTGCCCGAGTTCGGGCTGGACGGCCTGGACGACGCCGACCTGATCGCGGTACCGGCGGCGACCATCCGCGGCGAGTACCCGAAGGCCGTGCTGGACGCGGTGGTCGCCGCGCACGAACGCGGGGCCACCCTGATGTCGGTGTGCAGCGGCGCGTTCCTGCTCGGTGCCACCGGCCTGCTGGACGGCCGGCGGTGCACCACGCACTGGCGTTACGCGGAGCGGTTCGCCGAGCGCTTCCCCGAGGCGAAGCTCGATCCGGACGTGCTGTTCGTGGACGACGGCGACATCGTCACCAGCGCGGGCACGGCGGCCGGGATCGACGCCTGCCTGCACCTGGTCCGCCGGGAGTTGGGCTCTGGTCCGGCCACGGCGATCGCGCGCCGCATGGTGGTGGCACCGCAGCGCGACGGCGGGCAGCGGCAGTTCGTCGAGCTACCCGTGCCGGAGGCCGGCGACAGCCTGCAGCCGGTGCTGGAGTGGATGCTGGACCAGCTCTCCGCCGAGCACACGGTGCCGGACCTGGCGCGGCGGGCCAACATGTCCGAGCGCACGTTCGCCCGGCGGTTCGTCGCCGAGACCGGTATCACGCCGCTGCGCTGGCTGTCCATGCAGCGGGTGCTGCACGCGCGCCGGCTGCTGGAGGAGACGGCGCTGTCCATCGACGACGTCGCCCGCGAGTGCGGCTTCGGCACCACAACCCTGTTGCGCCACCACTTCCACCGGATCGTGGGTGTGGCGCCCAAGGACTACCGGCGCACGTTCAGTTCGGCGCGCGTCCGGCCGTGAGCTTGAGAATGTCGATCCCGCGGTTGTTGTCGGCGACGTAGATGTAGTCGCCGTGCCAGTAGGGCTGCCACGCCGCGGTGTCGGCCTCCCGGTGATACGCGATCTGCGTCGGGTTGGACGGGTCGCTGACGTCGAGGAATCGGGTGCCCTGCCCGTAGAAGGACTGCACGAGGATGTTGTCCCGCACGTCGAAATAGTGCGCCGAGCAGTCCGCGCTGTTGGGATCGCTGCCGTCCTGCCCGGCCACGCTCCAGGTGCCGACGGTGGTCAGCCGGAACGGGTCCGACGGCGTCGACTTCCACCCCTGGCCCTCGTAGGAGCCGGCGAGCGAGGCGATCACCAGCACACCGTCGCTGGCGCAGCCGCTCTCGAACGCCTCCTCGGTGACGTAGATGAGATCACCGGTGGGGCGGTAGCTGTTGTGCATGAACTTCGACTTCGCGGCCAGCTCGTTGATGCCGCCGCCGGCGTACGGGACCGGGTTGGTCGGCGTGGCCTCCCGCGTCCCGCCCTGCACCGGGTCCGGGTGGCTGCCCTGCGTCCAGTAGCCGCGCACGCCACCCCGGCCGGACGCCCACGCGACACCCTGCGCGTCCACCTGCACGTCGTGCACGTAGTCGGTCTTGCCGTCGTTGCGCGCCAGCTCGATCGGATCCGGGAAAACCTTGGGGTTGCGCGGATCCCGGACGTCGGTCACCCAGATCGGCCGCCCGCCCCAGTCCGCCGGCATCGAGCTGGACTTGGCCGGCCCGCCGGTCCACAGGTACTGGCAGTCGTTGATACAGCTCGTGGTGTGTCCGGCCGGAACCTTCGCGTAGCTGAGCTGGACGGGCTTCTCCGGTGTCGAGATGTCCACCACGTAGATGCCGGACTCGCCGGTGTTCGTGTTGCCGCCGAACGCCCTCGGGTCGCGGGACAGGAACATCAGCTTGCGCTTCGGGTCGACCTCGGTGTCCTCGGTCTCCCACATACCCGGCATGGACAGCTCGCCGATCAGCTTCGGCTTGGCCGGGTCGGCGAGGTCGTAGGTGCGCA
Source organism: Herbihabitans rhizosphaerae (assembly GCF_004216555.1). Taxonomy (GTDB): domain Bacteria; phylum Actinomycetota; class Actinomycetes; order Mycobacteriales; family Pseudonocardiaceae; genus Herbihabitans; species Herbihabitans rhizosphaerae. The sequence continues at coordinate 237,805 of NZ_SGWQ01000007.1, forward strand.
CCCCGAACTCGCCGGACACCGCGATCACCTGGCGTCCGCTGTAATCCAGGAACTGCATGGAGATCGCGCCCTGCGCGTCCGGCACGTTGCCGACGAGATCGACGCCCTTGACCGCACGGGTGGGCGGGCTCGTCCTCGGCGTATCGGCGGCGTGACTGTGACCGCCGCCGTGCAGATGATCGGGGTCGCAGGCCAGTGCGACCGGTGCGGCGAGCACCATCGTCGCGGCAATGGTGAAGGCGAGAAAACCCTGACGGCGCGACATCGCGTACCTCCGTACGTCGCACGGATACCCCAGAAGACTAGAAATGCCCGTCCATGGCGCAGTAGAGCCGATCGACGGGTTGGGGCCGCTGATCCCCGGTGCTAAGAACTGCATGGTGCGCAGGATCGGCGTTGTCCTCACGGCCATGCTGCTTGTCGTCGCCGGGTCGTGCTCGGAGCCCGAGCGCGCGCCGGCGGTGCCCGGCACGTTCTCGGTCGCGCTGTCCGAGCCGGCGCGGTTACTGCCCGCCGAGGTGACCGATCTGCCCGGACGGCTGGTGGCCGACGCGGTGTGGACCCCGCTGTTCGCCGCCCGTACCGACGCACCCGCGGTCCGGCCGCTCGCCGCGCTCTCCGCGACCAGCACCGACCTGATCACCTGGACCGTCCGGCTGCGACCCGGGATGCGCTTCCACGACGGCTCGCCGGTCACCGCACAGTCCTATGTGGACACCTGGCGAACGGTGCTGCTGCGGCAATGGCGGGGTGCCGAGGTGTTGACGAAAACCTTGCGCGCCAAGGATTTCCGGGCCGCCGATCCGCTCACCGTCGAGCTGGTGCTGGAGCGGCCACTCGGTCAGGTTCCGTTGATGCTCTGCGCCGTCGTGCTGGTTCCGCTGCCGCCGTCGGCGCTGTCGGCCGGGAACTGGACGGAGTTCGCCAAGCACCCCGTCGGCAACGGCCCGTACCGCATGGTCGAACCGTGGCGGCCTGGTTCCGGAGCACGGCTGGCCCGGGTCGAGGACTATCAGGGGCCGGCGAAGGGGATCGCGCGGGAGATCACGCTGCGGGTGGCCGCGAACCCGGACGAGCAGTATGAACTGGCCCGCTCCGGCCAGGTCGATCTGGCCACCGAGGTCCCCGGCGGGCGGCACCACCAGATGCACTCCGACTTCGGTGACCGGGTCCTGATGTGGCCGCTGCCCGAGGTGACCATGCTCGGCATTCCCTTGCGGGACAAGCGGTTCACCGACGCGGCCGCCAGACACGCGCTCGCCCTGGCCGTCGATCGCGCCGCACTCGAGGCCGGGCCGTTGCGACATCAGGTCGACGTGGCCACCTCCGTGCTGCCGCCGGCCGTGGTGCTCGGCCGGCGTTCGGCGAAGTGCCGGCCGTGCAACTTCGACCCCACGGCCGCGAAAGCCTTGTGGGAACAGGCGAACTCGCCGGCCACCGAGCTGTCGCTGACCTTTCCCGCCGGCGCGGACGCCTGGGCGCAGGCGCTGGCCAAGCAGCTCGGCGCCACGCTGAACCTGACCGTGTCGCCGAAGGTCGGAGAATCGCAGGACGGGCTGTCCGTACTGACCCGCACGCCGCACACCCGTAGCCCGCACGAACTGCTCGCCTCGCTGACCGCGCTCGGCTACGCCAACGCCGCGTTCGACCAGGCGATGACCGCCGCCGATACGGCCGACCTGACCACCAGCGGCGACGCCTACCGGCGCGCGGAGAACCAGGTGCTGCGCGATCTTCCGGTGCTGCCGCTGTGGTCGGGCCACGGGCACGCGGTCTGGGGGCAACGCCTCAGCGAGGTCACGCCGAGCCCCTCACTGGCCATCGACCTCGCCACCATCAAGGTCGCCTGACAGCACACCTACCCGGCCCACCTACCCCACCTACCCGACTTCCCGCAGCCGGGTGTGTTGACCGCACCGATCAAAAGCCACGCTGAGGTCGAAACTCATTGTCGAGGGCGGTCGCCCTTACGGTGACGGAGAGACAGAGGGCGAGGAACGAGCCCACTGTCTCGGAGGAGCCGTGACTGAACCACCCACGAAACCCAGCCACCCACACTCGGCACCCAGCCACCCACCCAAAAAGACCACAACCCCGTTCGGCGAAGCCGAACCAGGCGACCCTGCCCTCGATCAAAAAACACAGCGCACGCCGAGCAGGCGGACCGGCCGGTCGTCGTCGAACAGGTCGAGCACCGTGAGCGCGGCCCGCTCGATCGCCGCGCCGTCGCTGGTCGGCTCGGGCAGCGTCATGCTCCTGGTGTGCGTGAAGAATGGCGCGAACCGCACCTTCACCGCGATGCGCGCCGCCGGCCGGCCCTCGGTGCGCACGTCCTCGGTGATCCGCCCGGCGAGCACCGCGACCTCCTCGCGAATCCGCGCCGGGTCGGTCAGGTTCTCCTGGAACGTGGTCTCCCGGCTGCGCGAGCGCGGCACGTACGGCGTGCCGACGACCTCCTTGGAGCCGTAGCCGTTGCCCACGTGCCGGTACCACGGGCCCATCGTCGGGCCGAGCCGTCCGGCGAGCACATCGGCGTCCGCGGCGGCCAGATCGCGGACCGTCGTGTACCCGAGTTCGGCGAGCTTGCGCGCGGTCTTGCGGCCGATGCCCCACAGCGCGTCGGTCGGGCGGTCGCCCATCACCTCGTACCAGTTCGCCGCGGTCAGCCGGAACCGCCCGCGCGGCTTGCCGAACCCGGTGGCGAGCTTGGCGCGCAGCTTGTTGTCGCCGATGCCGACCGTGCACCACAGCTCGGTCGCCTCCAGCACGGCGTCCTGGATCACGGTCGCGAAGGCCTCCGGGTCCTCGGTGGTCACGCCGACGAACGCCTCGTCCCAGCCCATCACCTCGACCACCACGAGCCGGCCGTCCGGCTGACGCACCTCGCGCAGGGTCGCCATCACGTGCTCGGACGCCTCGTCGTAGGCGGTCGGATCGCTGGGCAGCAACACCGCGTCCGGGCACCGTTTCGCCGCGACGCGCAACGGCATGCCGGAGTCCACACCGAACTCGCGCGCCTCGTAGGACGCGCTGGCCACCACCGCCCGCTCGGTCGGGTCACCCCGGCCGCCGACGATCACCGGCCGGCCCTTCAGCTCGGGTTTGCGCAACACCTCGACCGCGACGATGAACTGGTCCAGGTCGACGTGCAACACCCACGGCTGAGTGTCAGCCATCGGCCGCGTCGAACTCGGCGAGCACCCGCTTGGGTGCGCGCAGCCGCCACGACTCGGTGAGCAGCTCGGTCAGCTCGTCGACGTCGATCGCGGAGAAGCGCACGAGCACGAGCGGGTAGCCGTCGTAGTGCGGGGTGGTGAAGAACTTGTCCGGATCGGAGGCGATCAGCCCGTCCTTCTCGCCCTCGTCGGCCACCCACAGCACGAGGACGTCACCCTCCTCGCGGATGCGGGCGAATCCCTTGTCCTTCACGCGGAAGCCCGGCGTGCCGTACGACGGCTTCTCCGTCGTGCGCGGCAGCGACAGTGCCACCCGCCGGACGTCGTCCTCGGTCACCATTCGCTCATGATGCCCGTGGTGTCAGCGCACGGCCACCAGCACGACGTCGTCGCCGACCTGCCAGACCGGTGCCACCTCGGCGAAACCCGCGTCCCGCAACAGCTCGACGTGCCGGCGCACGGTCAGCCGGTTGCCCCTGCCGCCGAGCCCGAGCCGGGCCCGCTCCTCGGCGAGCGCGGTGAGCGTCGGCTCCTCGCGCACGGCCGTCCACCACTGCTCCCAGTTCTCGTTGTCCGTGACGCCAGTCCTGGTCTCGCGCCCGTCGCGCACGGCGCTCGCCAGCTCGGAGATCGTCGGCTGGTCGTCCTCGATGTGGTCGCCGTTGACCAGCACGCCACCGGGGCGCATCACCGCCGCGAGCCTGCGGTAGAGCGCGACCAGATCGTGCTCGGGCACCCAGTGCAGCGCGGTGGTGGACACCGCCGCGTCCAGCCGGCCCCGGCCGGACAGCAGCGAGCCGATGTCCACAGTGGACAGATTGGCCTCGGTGAACTCGGCGACCTCGGGGTAGGCGCCTCGGGCGAGGGCGAGCAGCAGCGGATCGTTGTCCAGCGCGACGATCTCGGCCTTCGGCAGACGCTCGGCGACGCGGGCCGACAGCGAGCCGGGGCCGCAGCCGAGGTCGAGCACCAGCGGGCACGGCTGCGCCGCGGTGGCGTGCGCGACGACGTCGCAGATGACCGTGAACCGCTCCTCGCGGTCGGCGATGTAGTGCTCCTGTTGGGTGTCCCAGCGCTGCACCCAGCGCCGTGCGATCGCGGTGTCCATCAGAGCCCCCTGGTGCAAACCATTTGCAACAACGGTACCGGCGAAGGTTGAGTAGGTCTACCGATGGCGAACGAGCCCCGCCGCGACAGGCTGTCCGGTATGACCACTCCGTCGACCAACTCCACGACCACCGCGTTCTACGTGCAGGCGATCGCGTCGTTCGCCGTGTCGCTGGTCGCGGTCGGTCTCGGTATCGCCTACCTGCCGGTGGACCCGTGGGTGCGCGGCTTCCTCACCGTCGGTCTGCTGTACACCGTGACCTCGGCGTTCACGCTGGCCAAGTGCGTGCGTGACCGGCAGCAGGACACCTACCTGGTCAGCCGGGTCGACCAGGCGCGGCTGGACAAGCTGCTCGCCGAGCACGACCCGTTCAGGGAACCGGCCTAGGCGGCGCCTCAACGTTCGCTCGCGCGACACCCGCGGGAAGCGTCGGTGCGGTACGAACATCGGGACCCGTCTGATTACTGGAGGTTCCGATGCCGTTACGTGGTCCCGCCGCCGTCACCGCCGCCGTCACCGCCGCCGTAGCCGCCGCCACGCTGATCGCCGTGCCGGCGCCCGCGTCCGCCGCCCTGTCGAATTCCGTGTCCGACGCCGCGCTCGCCCTGCACTGGGCGCCGGTGCACTACCAGGACACCGACTCGACCGACTACGACGCGGACTATCTGTCCACTGTGGACTACGACGGCGAGTGGGACACGCTGAACAACTGGGAGCACCAGGACGACCAGCCGGATCGCCTGCGCGGCAACGCATACCAGTCGGTGGTGCAGACCTCGACGCACTGGTTCGTGCTGTACGCGTACTACCACCCGCGCGACTGGGACGACGTGCCCGACCCGTTCGACCTGCTCACCCACGAGAACGACATGGAGGGCACGCTGCTGACGGTGCGCAAGGACGGGTCGGCCTACGGCAAACTCGAGGCGATGATCACCGTCGCGCACAGCGACTTCTACTCGTACACGCCGGCCGGCAGCCCGTACACCTCGGGCCGGGAGAACATCGACGGTCCGGTGATCATGGTGTCGCACGGCGGGAGTCAGCACCCGACGACGCGCCAGGAGGCCAAGGGGCACGGCCTGTACGCGCACGACGGCAAGGAGTTCCCCGGCGGTGACGGGGTGGTGTACCAGCCGAGCGCGACCGCGTCCGAGGTGCCCTCCGGCGGCAACGACCGCTCGGTCGCGTACCGGTTGACCGACGTGTTCGCGTCCGGCGGACTGTGGGCGCACCGGTCCGATTCGAAGACGTTCGTCTCGCCGGGCACCTTCCGCGGCGACAACGGCAAGGACAACGCGGCCAACGCGCCGTGGGGCTGGGACGACAAGGACGACGGCGACATCACCCGCGGCATGCTCGCCACCGACCCGGCGCGCGTGGTGGCGACCTACTTCGCGAACACCGGCACGTTCAGCCGCACCTACACCAGCAACCCGTACACCGGCTGAGCGCGGAACTCGCGGGTGCGGGGCGCGGAACTCGCGGGTGCGGGGCGCGGGACTCGCGAGGTCAGGCGATCTCGGCGAGGGCGTGCCGGACGGCGGTGACCACCTCGGGGTGGCCGAGGGGGAGTGGCGCCGGCACGCGGTCCTCGGAGTCGGCGTGGCTGTGCGCGATCACTCGCACGGCCACGCCGGCCTCGGTGAGCTCCTTGAGTGCCGGCCGCATCCGCTTCTCCCACAACGCGTCGGCGATGTCCGCCTCGGTGCGTTCGAACCGGGTGTCCTCGGCCGCCGGGTCCACCAGCAGCACCGACCGGACCGCCTCGGCGTGCTGCGTCGCGAACCGCAGCGCCGCCTCGGCCTCCGGGCCGCTGGTCACCAGGTCCACGGTCCCGCCGTCCCGCGCCAGGGTCACCAGCTCGTCGTCCACTTCGGACAGTGAACCGCCGGCCGGCAGCCTGATCCACACCACGGTGTGGTCGGCGGTCAGCTCACGCCAGGTCGCGGGTAACTCGTCGTGCTTGGCGGCGCCGGCCGGGTCGAGCACGACGAGGGTGCCCGGACCCTGGCCGGCGCGTACCATCCACGGCCCCTCGCGACGAACCTCGTCGCGGTCGAAGTCGCGCATGGCCGGCTCTACTCGCGTCCTCTGACCAGCACCGACTCCTGCTCGTCGGCATCGGCCGGGATCACCGGCATCTCCTGTGTCGGCACGTCTTCCGGACGGCGCCGAGCGGGCTCGTCGGTCTCTGTCCGTTGTGGAGGGACGCGGACGTCTCGCATGTCGCTCACTCCCCATTCGCTCGCGGGTTGGTTCGTCAGGCGAGTACCCGGGAGCGGAGTGCGCCAATCATGTGCGTTCGGCATGCGCGGTGATCGCGCCGAGCACCTCACTCGTGTGGTTGTTCAGGTAGAAGTGGCCGCCGTCGAACACGGTCAGCTCGAACGCGCCGTCGGTGTGCTCGCCCCAGGCGCGCGCCTCCTCGACCGTCGCCTTCGGGTCGCTGTCCCCGATCAGCGCGGTGATCGGGCAGCGCAGCTTCGGGCCGGGCCGGTACCGGTAGGTCTCGGCGGCCTTGTAGTCGCTGCGGATCGCCGGCAGCACCATCCGCAGGATCTCCTCGTCGTCCAGCACCTGCGAGTCGGTGCCGGACAGGCTCTGGATCTCGGCGATGAACTCGTTGTCCGCCAAGCGATGCGCGTGCTCGTCGCGGTGGCACGACGGTGCGCGGCGGCCGGACGCGAACAGACCGGCCAGCGTGACGCCGTCCTCCTCGAGCCGCCGGGCCACCTCGAACGCGAGCGTGGCGCCCATGCTGTGCCCGAAGAAGGTGACCGGCCGGTCGAACCACGGGCGCAGCGCCTCGGCGATCGGGTCGACCAGGTCGTAGAGGTCCTCGGCGCACCGCTCCGAGCGCCGGTCCTGGCGGCCCGGGTACTGCAGCGCCAGGACGTCCACGCCCGCCGGCAGGGTGCGTGACACCGGGAAGAAGTAGCTCGCCGACCCGCCGGCGTGCGCGAAGCACACCAGCCGGTGCGCCGCGTCCGCCTTCGGGTGGAAACGCCGAATCCACACGTTGCTGTCGATGGCCACGCCGGTCATGGTCGTCCTTCCCTCACAGCGGAATGTTGCCGTGCTGCCCTCGGGCGGCGGGTGCCGCCGCCAGTGCCTCGGCGAGCCGGCGGCGGGTGTGCCGGGGCTCGATCACCTCGTCGACCACGCCGATGTCCATCGCGCGGTCCACGCCGCCGGCCACCCGCTGCTGCTCGGCGACCAGCTCGAGACGCAGTGCTTCGCGCTCTTCCTCGGGCGCGGCGGCGAGCTTGCGGCGGTGCAGGATGTTCACCGCCGCCTCGGCGCCCATCACCGCGACCTCGGCCTCCGGCCAGGCGAACACCGCGGTGGCGCCGAGCGAGCGGGAGTTCATCGCGATGTACGCGCCGCCGTAGGACTTGCGGGTGATCAGCGTGACGCGCGGGACCACGGTCTCGGCGAACGCGTGCAGCAGTTTCGCGCCGCGCCGCACCACGCCGCCCCATTCCTGGCCGACGCCGGGCAGGTAGCCGGGCACGTCGACGAGCACCAGCAGCGGAATGCCGAACGCGTCGCACAGCCGGACGAACCGGGCCGCCTTCTCCGCGGACAGCGAGTCGAGGCAGCCGCCCTTGCGCAGCGGGTTGTTCGCGATCACGCCGATCGTGTGCCCGCCGAGCCGGCCGAGCCCGATCAGGATGTTGGGCGCCCATTTCGGCTGCAGTTCCTCGAATACCGGCCCGCCCTTTTCGGCGTCCACGATCGCGTGCACGAGCGGGTGCACGTCGTAGGCGCGGCGCGGCGAGTCGGGGAGCAGTTCGCGCAGATTCCGTTCGCCCCGAATTCGGCTGAGGTCGTACAGGCCGGGCTTGCCGAAGAATCCGACGAGCCTGCGCGTGCGGGAATACGCCTCCGATTCGGTGCCGACGGTCACGTGCACGACACCGGATTTGCGGCTGTGCGAGTTTCCGCCGCCGAGCCCCTCCATGTCGATCTCTTCGCCGGTGACCGTCTTGACCACGTCCGGCCCGGTGACGAACACCCTGCCCTGCTCGGCCATCACGATCACGTCGGTCAGTGCGGGCCCGTACGCCGCGGCGCCCGCCGCGGGCCCGAGCACCACGGAGATCTGCGGAACCTTGCCGGACGCGCGGGTCATCGCGGAGAACATGCGGCCGCAGCCGTGCAGCGACTCGACACCGTCGGCCAGTCGCGCGCCGCCGCAGTGCCACAGTCCGATCACCGGCGCGCCTTCGCGTACGGCGGCGTCGATCGCGGTCACGATGTGCCGCGTTCCGGTGAGCCCCAGCGCGCCGCCCATTTTCGTGGCGTCGGTGCAATAGGCGAATACGGGGGAACCGTCGATGGTCCCGCGAACGGCGAGCACACCGCTGTCGTCGGGATGGTGCAGAGAGGTCACGGAATCGACGTCGAGCAACTGGGAAAGGCGCAGCAGTGGGTCGCGGTGATCCGATTCGGTGGCCGCCGACTGCGAACGAGCAAGTACCGACGTCATTCGTCTCTCCGCACACATCGCTGGACCGTCAGCGGTCACGATGCCAGCGTTTCCCGAGGTGAACGACCCCTAGGGCGCCCCTGTTCACGTCCGAAAGCCGCAAGCGTCCTGTCGGTGGCACGTGGTGGACTTCGGCCATGACCACTCAACAGGACAAGGCCGCCGCGTTCCGCGCGCTGCACACTCCCGGCTCGCCGCTGGCGCTGGCGAACGCGTGGGACGTCGCGTCGGCGCGCGTCGTCGAGGCGGCCGGCGCGCCGGCCGTCGCCACCACCAGCGCCGGCGTCGCGTGGGGGCTCGGCGCCCCGGACGGCGACAAGCTGGACCGGGACAGCGCGATCGACCTCATCGCCCGAATCGCCGCCGCCGTCGAGGTGCCCGTGACCGCGGACATCGAGAGCGGATTCGCCGAGACGGCCGACGGTGTCGGAGACACGATCGGCAAGGTGATCGAGGCCGGCGCGGTCGGCGTCAACCTCGAGGACGGCTGGCACGGCGGCTCGGCACCGCAACGCACCATCGACGACGCGTCCGCGCGCATCGCCGCCGCCCGCGCGGCGGCCGACGCATCGGGCGTCGCGCTGTTCGTGAACGCGCGCGTGGACAACTTCCTGCGGCGGCAGGGCGATCCGTCGTCCTGGCTGCCCGACGTGCTCGCCCGCGCGAAGTCCTACGTGGACGCCGGAGCGGACGGGGTCTTCGTGCCGGGCGTCGTCGACCTGGAGACGGCTCGCGCCCTGGTCGACGGCATCGACGCCCCGGTCAACGTGCTCGCCTGGCCCGGCGCGCCGACCGTGCCGGAGTTCGCCGAGGCCGGCGTGGCCAGGGTGAGCGTCGGCTCGTGGATCGCCCAGGCCGCCTACGCGGTGGCCGCGCGTGCCGCCGAGGAGCTGCACTCCACGGGCGGCTACGGCCCGCTGGCCGACGCGACCGACTACGGCACGCTGAACAGCTTGTTCGGCCGCTGACCGCACGAATGGCGGGTTCCCTTGTCGCGCAAGGGAACCCGCCGTGTCGGGCGTGCCGCTATTTCTTCACGCAGATGGTCAGCGGCGGCGTGGTGTAGCGCAGGTAGCCGTTCGCGCCGCTACCGGTGCAGGCCTTCTCGCTGGCCTGCTGCGCCACCTTCACCACGCGGTTCGCGCCAGGCCCGCACGCCCCCTTGGCGATCTGGACCTCGGTCTTGGTGGAGTTGTCCGTGTAGCAGTCGCCCTGCTTCACGTTCAGGTACATGCACAGCTTGTACTTCGGGATGCCCGCACCGCTGCCGCTGCCGTACTTGGTGCTGACCGTGTAGGTCACGTAGTTGCTGCTCTGGTCGCCGACTCCCAGCTCGCCGGGGCAGAACATGCCGTTCACCCGCGTTCCGATGCGCAGCACCGCACCCGGGTCGGCGCAGTTCAGCACGGTGATCTTGGCGTTGTTCTGGGCGCCGCGGTCGATGCGCACGCAGTCGTTGTCCTTGACGTCCGGCTCCGGCGCCTCGGTCGGGGTGCTGGTGCCGGTGGACCCGGTGCCGGCCTTGCCGGTCGAGGTGGCGCCGGCCTGCGCGGTGGTCGGGGCGTTCGTGGTGGTCATGTTCTTGGTGGCCTCGTCGACCTTGTCGCCACCGCACGCGGTCGCGGTCAGCGCCACGAGCAACGCTCCGGCGATCACGGCGCCGATCCTGGCCGGCCGGATGTGGTCTCGTGTCTTCATCGTGTGTCGCTCCCGCTGGTGAATGCGAATGTTCGCGCACTCGGACTCCAGGTGGGGCCGTTCGGTTTCCCGGGCGCCGGAAATAACTCGCCTGCCCTTGTCGGTGCGCCGCCATATGATCGGAACATGGGAGCCAGCAGAGAGCGGCTCGGGCACGACGCGGCGGTCCACGACCTCCGCGCGCGCCTGGCCGCGCTGCCACCCGGCTCGCCGGTCCGGCTGGCGAAGCCGACCTCCAACCTGTTCCGCTTCCGTGATCCGGACGCTGGCCCCGGCCTGGACGTGAGCGCCTTTCACGGCGTGCTGTCGGTCGACCCGGCGCGGCGCACCGCCGAGGTCGGCGGCATGACCACCTACGAGGACCTGGTCGCGAGGACCCTGCCGTACGGCCTGATGCCCGCCGTGGTGCCCCAGCTCAAGACGATCACCCTGGGCGGCGCGGTCGCCGGGCTCGGCATCGAGTCCACCTCGTTCCACAGCGGGCTGGTGCACGAGTCGGTACTGGAGATGGAGATCCTCACCGGCGACGGCCGGGTGCTGCTGGCCAGGCCGGACAACGAGCACCGCGACCTGTTCTTCGGCTTCCCGAACTCCTACGGCACGCTCGGCTACGCGCTGCGGCTGGAGATCGAGCTGCGGCCGGTGAAGCCGTACGTCCACATCAGACATCTGCGCCACGGTGACGCAGCCGAGACGGCGGCCGCCGTGGAATCCCTGTGCGCCAACGGTTTCGACGGTCAGCCGGTCGACTTCCTGGACGGCACCGTATTCGGGCCCGACGAGCACTACCTCACGATCGGCACGTTCACCGACACCGCGCCGGCCACCAGCGACTACACCGGCGAGCAGGTGTACTACCGCTCGATCCCGCGCCGCGCCGACGACCACCTGACCGTGCACGACTACCTGTGGCGGTGGGATCCCGACTGGTTCTGGTGCTCGCGCGCGTTCGGCGCGCAGCACCCGCTGGTGCGCCGGCTGTGGCCGAAGCGGTACCGGCGCTCGGACGTCTACCGCCGGCTGGTCGCGTTCGACCGGCGGCACCGGCTGTCGGCGCGGATCGACCGGCTGCGCCGCGCGCCCGAACACGAGCCGGTGATCCAGGACATCGAGGTTCCGGTGGACGCGCTGCCGAAGTTCCTCGACTTCTTCCACCGCGAGGTCGGGATCAGCCCGGTGTGGCTGTGCCCGCTGCGCCAGGCTGACGACCGGGCCTGGCCGCTGTACCCGCTGCGGCCGGACACGCTCTACGTGAACGTCGGCTTCTGGGCCACCGTGCCGCTTCGGCCCGGCCAGTCCGACGGGCACCACAACCGGCTGATCGAGCGTGTCGTCACCGAACTGGGCGGCCACAAGTCGTTGTACTCCAACAGTTTCTACGACCGCGAGGAGTTCGACCGGCTCTACGACGGCGAGCACTACCGGCGGCTCAAGCAGACCTACGACGGCAACGGACGGCTGCCGGACCTGTACGACAAGTGCGTTCGAGCCAGGTGATCACGACGGCGGAAGGGAGTCGGGCGATGCGGTTGGCTGAGCAGTTCCTGCAGATGATCGGCGAGGACGCCGATCTTGAGGTGCGTGCCTACGACGGCAGTCGCGCCGGCCCGCCGGACGCGCCGGCCGGCTTCACCGTGCGCTCGCCGATCGCGCTGTCCTACGTGGCGTCCGCGCCGGGGGAGTTGGGGCTCGCGCGTGCGTACGTCAGTGGGGCGCTGGAGATCACCGGCGACCCGCACGCGGCACTCATCGAGGTCGAGAAGTCCACTGTGGACAGTCTCACGTGGACCGACAAGATGCGGCTGGTGGCCAGGATGGGGGCCGCGCGCGTGTGGTGGCCGGTGCGCCGGCCGGCACTGGAGCAGCGGCTGCACGGGCGGCGGCACTCCAAGGCCCGCGACCGCAAGGCGATCGCGCACCACTACGACGTGTCCAACAAGTTCTACGCCGACGTGCTCGGCCCGTCGATGGCCTACACGTGCGCGGTGTACGACCACGAGGACGCCACGCTCGAGGAGGCGCAGTTCGCCAAGCACGACCTGGTGGCGCGCAAGCTCGGGCTGGGGGAAGGTATGCGGCTGCTGGACGTCGGCTGCGGCTGGGGCGGCATGGTCATGCACGCCGCCGAGCATTACGGCGTGCGCGCGCTGGGCGTGACACTGTCGCGGCGGCAGGCCGAGTGGGCGCAGAAGGCGATCGCCGAGCGCGGGCTGTCCGACCTCGCCGAGGTGCGCCACCTGGACTACCGCGACGTGCCGGAGACGGGGTTCGACGCGATCAGTTCGATCGGGCTCACCGAGCACATCGGCAAGGCCAATCTGCCGGGGTACTTCGCGTTCCTGTACGGCAAGCTGCGCACCGGCGGGCGGTTGCTGAACCACTGCATCACCCGCCCGGACAACGCCGCGCCGGCACGGGTCGGCGGGTTCCTCAACCACTACGTGTTCCCGGACGGAGAGCTGGTCAGCCCGGGCGCGATCGTGTCGCTGGCGCACGATGCCGGCTTCGAGGTGCGGCACCTGGAGAACCTGCGCGAGCACTACGCGAAGACGCTCACCGCGTGGTGCGCCAACCTGGACGAGCGGTGGGACGCCGCGGTGCGCGAGGTCGGGCCGGCGCGGGCGCGGGTGTGGCGGCTGTACCTGGCCGGCTCGCGGGTCGGGTTCGAGCGCAACACCGTCCAGCTCCACCAGGTGCTCGGGGTGAAGCTGGACGGCATGGACGCGCACATGCCGCTGCGCCCGAACTGGTTGAGCTGACACCCGAAGCCCCCGGTGCGTACTTTTGCGGGCTAAAGTACGCAGGCACGAATCGCTCCCTGTGTCAAGTCGATCGTTCACAGGCACCTGACCTGCTTCGATTGTTCCGACCGGCAGCGATCCGTGCGATTTTCCGGGGACTTTAGCCCGCTAAAGTCCGCTAGCTAGCGTTTGAGGCCGACTCCGGCGTAGATGTGTGACTGCTCGGGGTGCTCGCCGACGTCCTCCGGTGAGTCCGGGTGCCACTGCGGCGCGTACACGACACCGGGATCGAGCAGTTCGGTGCCGGCGAAGAACTCGGTGATCGCCGCCTTGCCCCGGTCCACGTACTGCGCCGAGGTGCTCTGGTAGGCCTGCTCGGCCTTGTTCGCCGGGTCGCCCTCGTCCTCCTTGGTGCCGTGGGAGAGCACCAGGTAGCTGCCGGGCGTGAGCCAGTCGACGTACTGGCGCACCTTCTCCCTCGGCGCGTCGGCGTCCTGGACGAAGTGCAGCACCGCGGCGAGCAGCAGCGCGGTCGGCTTGTTCGGGTCGATCAGCTCGCGCACGACCTCCGAGCCGAGGATCGCCTCCGGCTCGCGGAAGTCGGCCTGCAGCACCGCGGCGTTCGGGTTGTCCTTGAGGATCAGCTCGCTGTGCGCCACGGCGACGGACTCGACGTCCACGTAGACGACCTTGGCCGTGGGGTCGGCGCCCTGGGCGATCTCGTGCACGTTGCCGACCGTGGGGATGCCGGACCCGACGTCGAGGAACTGGCGGATTCCGTTGTCCACACAGAACTTCACCGCCCTGCGCAGGAACGCGCGGTTGAGCCGGGCCGCGTGCTGCACCTCCGGCACCATCTTGACGATGTTGCGCGCGAATTCCCGGTCCTTCTCGAAGTTGTGCGCGCCGCCGAGGTAGTAGTCGTAGATCCTGGCCACGTTGGGCCGGTCGAGATCCACACCTTCTGGGGCCCAGCTCGGCCGATCCTGCACGGAGGTCACCTCGATCATGGTCGGTGGGTGTTGTGGCGGAGCCTACTGGTCGCTCGCGGCGCCCGGTGCCGCTCGACGGGTGAGTTGATCCGCGTGCGGTCGCGACGGAGGATGGGGCGTCTGACCGGAAGGAGCACCACATGACGACACCGCCCGAGTGGCTCGCGTCCGCATCGTCGAACGTGATGGCCAAGGTGTTCCGGGGTGGTGTGGCCGATCTGCGTCCGGTGCCGCGTGCCCTGATCGACCGAGGACCGCACCGGTCGGTGTACCGGTTCGCGCCGACCTCGCGCTGGCTCGGCGGCGAGCCCGTGCTGCTGGTGCCGCCGCTGGCCGCGCCCGCGCTGTGCTTCGACCTGCGCCGCGGCTGCAGCCTCGCCGAGCACCTGCTGGACGGCGGGCGGCGGACCTACCTCGTGGACTACGGCACGGTGAGCTTCTCGGACCGGTCGCTCGGCGTGGAGCACTGGATCGACGAGGTGCTGCCGCGCGCGATCGCAGCGGTGAGCAAGGATTCGGGCGGCCAGCGGGTGCACGTCGTGTCGTGGTGCCTCGGCGGGATCTTCTCGCTGCTCACCACGGCCGACAAGCCGGACCTGCCGATCGCGTCGATCACCACGGTGGCGGTGCCGATCGACTTCACCGCGATCTCGCTGTTCGCGCCGATGCGCCCGCTGGTGAACGTGGCCGGCGGGCGGGTGTTCGGCGCGGCGGTGCGGCTGATGGGCGGCGCGCCTCGGGCTCTGGTGAAGCGGGCGTTCCAGGTGTCGGCGATCGACAAGTACGTGACCAAGCCGATCGCGATCCTGCAGCACCTGGACGATCGCGAATTCCTCGCGCAGATCGAGGCGGTCGATCACTTCACGGACAACATGATCGCCTACCCCGGCCGCACGTTCGGGCAGCTGTACCACCGGTTCTTCCGGTCCAACGACCTGGCCGAGGGGGAGGTGGACCTGTCAGGGCGGCGGGTGTCACTGGCGAAGGTGAAGCCGCCGGTGCTGGTGATCGCGGGGGAGGGCGACGGGATCGCGCCGAAGCGGGCCGTGCGCAAACTGGTCGACGTGCTGGAGAACTCGGCAGAGGTGCGCTGGAAGACCGCGCCGGGCGGGCACCTCGGCGTACTCACCGGCCGAGGCGCACGTGCCACCACCTGGACCTACATCGACGAGTTCCTCGACGCGCACGCCACTTGATTCGCGAGGCTCGACCGCCTCCCCGGCATTTCCCAGTAATGGGTGCCTTCCAGCGCACGGTGCCGTGTCGTCGTCACCGTGGCTGGGCTGCGTCCCGTTCCCCTAAGGTGCGGCTGCTTGGCACCGCGAGTCCCGCGCCCTGCACCCGCGAGTCCCGCGCTGTGCACGATGCACACCGTCGGCGCGAAGACCGGCCGGGCGCGCACCAACGGCCTGGTCTACGGCCGCGACGGCGAGCGCTACCTGGTGGTGCCGTCCAACGGCGGCGCCGCCCGCGCGCCCGGCTGGTACCACAACGTGCGCGCGCGGCCGGAGTGCGAGATCCAGATCGGCACCGACCGCCGGGACGCGATCGCGAGCATGGTGACCCGCGAGGACCCCGACTTCGAGCGGCTGTGGAAGATCGTCAACTCGGTCAACCACAACCGCTACGACGCCTACCAGAAGGCGACCGAGCGCCCGATCCCGATCGTCGTGCTCACTCCGACCGCGTGAGTTCGCCGGCGGAAAAGTGCTTCATCCACTCGCGTGTGCCGAAATACCCGCATGAATAGCTCGCGAGGTCGGCGGAACGCGTGAGGGCTTCCACGAAGTTCGATTCCGCTGGCTCGTAGTAATGACAGAACGCGCCGTGAAAGATGTCGCCGGCGCCGAGTGTGTCAATCGCGTGCGGCGATGACACGAGTATTTCACCGCGTTCGGAGCCGGTCGAATAGAGGATTGATTCATCAGCCCGAGTGATCGCCACATGCGTGGGGCCGCTGTCCTGAAGATACGAGATGACCTGATCGTGCCCGGCGACACCGGGTGGCGTGAACGCTTCAGAGCAGATCGCGACATCGATGTCGGCCAGGAGATCGCGGTGCGCGTCCTGCCATCGGCCCGCGTCCAGAACCACCGGCACGCCAAGGCTTCTGGCCTGCCGCGCCACGGTCGACGCGAGTTGGCCGTAGTGGGCGTCGACCAGGACGATCGTCGAGTCCCGCACCATTTTGCGACACGATTCCGCGTCGAGCGTCGCGGTGATCCGAGACGCGTCCAGTGACACGATCGTGCGAGTCCGCGCTGATTCCGCGACGATTATCGAGGAAATCGGCAACGGCGCCGACTCGTCCACGATCGCGTCGACCACCTCCACATTGTTGGCACGCAATTCGTCGCGCACGACGCTCGTCAGATAATGCGAACCCAGCGCGGTGACCAACGTCGGCGCCTGTCGAGACAGGAACGCGTAGGTCACCGCCGCGTTCGCGGCCGGCCCGCCCGCACCGGTGAATTGCCCGGACGCCCGTACCTTGGAATCCTCCCTGGGATATGTGTCGACGAGATACGCGATGTCGAGCGTCGTGAGCCCGACGAACAGCGCGCCGGCCACGGCGCTACTTGAGTTCCGCGGACGACTTTCCGAGCAGGCGGCGGGCCACGATGAGCTGCTGGATCTGCTGCGTGCCCTCGAAGATGTCCAGGATCTTCGAGTCGCGCGCCCACTTCTCCAGCAGCGAGTCCTCGCCGTAGCCGACGCTGCCGGCCAGCTCCACCGCGCGCAGCGTCACGTCCGTGCCGGTGCGGCCCGCCTTGGCCTTGGCCATCGAGGCTTCCAGCGAGTTCGGCTGGCGGTTGTCGGCCATCCACGCGGCCGACAGCGACAGCAGGTACGCCGCCTCCCAGTCCGCCTCCAACTGCAGGAACAGTGCGGCGGCCGCGTGTTGCGAGTTGGCCGGCCGGTCGTAGTCGATCTTGACGCCGGCCTCCTTGAGCAGCCGCCGGGTCTCCTCCAGCGCGGCCCGCGCGACACCGACGGCCATCGCCGCGACGAGCGGACGGGTGTTGTCGAACGTCTGCATGACGCCGGCGAAACCCTGCTCGGTGTTGATCTCCGGGCTGCCGAGCAGGTTGTCCTTGTGCACGCGCGCGTTGTCCAGCCGGAAGTGCGCGGTGTCCGACGCGCGGATGCCGAGCTTGTGCTCCAGCCGCACCAGTTCGAAGCCGGGCGTGTCCCGGTCGACCACGAAGGACTTGATCGCCGCCTTGCCCTTGGACTTGTCCAGGGTGGCCCACACGACCACGCAGTCCGCGCGCTCGCCGGAGGTGACGAAGATCTTCTCGCCGTTCAGCACGTAGTAGTCGCCGTCCGGCACGGCCGTGGTGCGGATGGCACCGGAGTCCGAGCCGCAGTCGGGCTCGGTGATCGCCATCGCGGCCCACTTGCCCTCGTAGCGCTTGAGCTGCTCGTCGTTGGCGACCGACGCGATGGCCGCGTTGCCGAGGCCCTGGCGCGGCATGGACAGCAGCAGACCGGCGTCGCCCCAGCACATCTCGATCGTGCCGAGCAGCAACTGCAGGTTCGAGCCGTTGACCACGCCGCCCTTCTTCTTAGACGAGCCGTTGTCGTCGCGGCGCACCCCGCCAGCGCTCGCGCCGCCACCACTCGCGGCGAGGCCGTCCAGCAGCGTGGCGAGCATGTCGAGCTCTTTGGGATAGGTGTGCTCGGCGTGGTCGTAGGTGCGCGAGTGCGGCCGGAAGAACTCGGCGGCTGCCTGGTTCGCCTGGTCGACGAGCTGGGCGAACTTCTTGGGAACCTCGAGGTTGATCATACGAGCACGCCACCTTCCATCAGACCGACCGCGCGCAGGTCGCGGTACCAGCGCTCGACCGGGTGCTCCTTGACGTAGCCGTGGCCGCCGAGGAGCTGCACGCCGTCGTTGCCGATGGCCATTCCCTTGTCGGCGCAGAGCTTGCGGGCCAGCGCGACCTCGCGGGCGTAGGGCAGACCCTGGTCCGCCCGGCTCGCCGCGCGGAGGGTGACCAGCCGCATGCCCTCGAGTTCGATGCCGATGTCGGCGACCTTGAACGCGACGCCCTGGCGGTGGCTGACCGGCTCGCCGAAGGCGACCCGCTCGTTCACGTAGGGGACGACGTAGTCGAGCACCGCCTTGCCGGTGCCGAGGGCGAGCGCGCACCAGCCGAGGCGGGACAGGCGCACACACTCGGCGTAGGACTCGGCGCTGCCGTCACCGAGCAGCGCGCTCTCGGGGACGGTGACCTGGTTCAGCTTGAGCGTGCCGAGGCCGGCGGCGCGCAGGCCCATGGCCGGCTCGGACGCGATCGTCACGCCCGCGGTGGACGATTCGACGACGAACAGCGCCGGGCCGCGCCCGTCGATGTCGGCGGCGACGACGAACAGTTCGGCCTGTCCGGCGAGCGGGACGAGCGACTTGACGCCGTCGAGTACATACCCGTCGGCGCGCCGATATGCCTTGGTGCGCAAGGAGAACGGGTCGAACAGCGGACGCGGCTCCTGGATCGCGAGCGCCGCGGCGGGGACGTCCTCGCCGACGAAGGCCGGCAGATAGGTGGCCTGCTGCTCGGCGCTGCCCCAGAGGACCAGCGCCGTGCTCACCGCGGACGGTGCGAGGCAGGCCAGGGCGAGGCCCATATCGCCGTGCGCCATGGCCTCGGCGACCAGGACGTTGGTGACCGCGGAACGCTCGACGCCGACGCCGCCGAGTTCCTCGGGGACACCGATGAGGGTGACGCCCAGCTCCGCCGCGGTGCTGAGCAGTTCCTGAGGCGCGGCGCACTTGTCGTCGGCCTGGGCCGCGGCGGGGCGCAGCTGCTCCCCGGCGAACTCGGTCACCGTCTCGGTGATCATCTTCTGTTCGTCGGTGGGGGTGAGGTCGAACAGGCTCGCCTTGCCGGCGCTCGGCAGCCGCTTGGGCTTGGTGAGCTTCTGCGCGGCGGAGAACGTCCGCGTCGCGGCGCCGAGCGTGGTGAATCCGGTCTTGGTCGCCTGGTAGACGGTCTTCTCGACGGGTTTCTTCAAGCCGAGGCGCCCCACGATGGGGGCGGACGCCACCTTGTTGAGTGCGCCCATCGCCACCCCGATGGCGTTTCTCCTGTGCGGCTGTTCGCCAGGACCACTGCTCCGCGCCACGGCGCACCAACTCCATTTCCGCGCTGTCATCGCTGCCAGGCCGCTAACCTACTCCAGAGTAGGCTATCAGCCGAGTCGGCTGGGCTATGACTCATCGCACACGTTCGACACGCGCGTGCCAAGTCGGTCACGAAGAGTGCGCACGACCTGCCAAAGGTGTGGCGCGGTCTTGTGATCAGCCGCGCGAACACGGAACTCGCCGGTGCACAGCGCGGGACTCGCCGGTGCACAGCGCGGGACTCGCGGGTGTGCGGGGCGCGGGACTCGCGGGTCAGGGGGACGGGGTGAACGGGGGGCGGCTCCACGGCCGGGCCGCTTCGAAAGCCCGGCACGCGGCCAGCACTCCCGCGTCGTCCCACCTGGCCCCGACCACCTGCAACCCGACCGGCAAGCCGTCGACCAGCCCGCACGGCACGCTCGCCGCCGGCTGCTGGGTCATGTTGAACGCGTAGGTAAACGGCGTCCAGCTCGTCCACCTCGGCGACGGTGAGCCGGCCGGCACCTCCACCCCGGCCTCGAACGCCGTGATCGGCATCGTCGGGGTCACCAGCAGGTCGTACCGCTGATGGAAGTCGCCCATCGCCTGCCCCAGTGCCATCCGTGTCGCGGTGGCCCGCAGGTAGTCCAGCGCCGAGTACGAGCGCCCCAGTTCGACGGCCTCTTGCAGCCCGGCGTCCATCCGCGCGAGCTGCTCGTCGGCCAACGCCTCCACCGACGCCGCCACGCCGGAGAACCACAGCACGTGGAAGCTCTCCACCGGATCGGCGAACCCCGGATCCACCTGATCCACGGTCGCGCCGAGGTCGGCGAACACCCGCACCGCGTCGGCCACCGCGCCGGCCACCTTCGGGTCGACGTCCGCGTACCCGAGCGTCGGGCTGAACGCGATCCGCTTGCCGGCCACACCGTCGGCCAGCGCCGAGCTGAACGTGCCGGCCGTGACGGGTGCCGCGGCCGACCAGTCCCGGCTGTCCGCGCCGGAGAGCACGTCGAGCATCAGCGCGGCGTCGGCCACCGTGTTGGCCATCGGCCCGATGTGCGAGAGCGTGCCGAACGGGCTCGCCGGGAACAGCGGCACCCGCCCGTAGGTCGGCTTGTGCGCGAACACGCCGCTGAACGAGCCGGGAATCCGCACCGATCCGCCGCCGTCGGTGCCCACGCTCAGCGGCCCCATGCCCAGTGCCACCGCGGCCGCGCTGCCGCCGCTGGATCCGCCGGCCGTGCGGCTGGTGTCCCACGGGTTGGTGGTCACGCCGTACAGCGGCGAGTCGGTCACGCCCTTCCAGCCCAGCTCGGGCGTGGTGACCTTGCCGGTCAGCACCGCGCCGTGCTCGCGCAGCCGGGCCACGGACGGCGCGTCGACGTCCCACTTCTGGTCCGGCGACACGGTGTGCGAGCCGCGCAGGGTCGGCCAGCCCTTGGTGACCAGGATGTCCTTGATCGACACCGGCACGCCGTCCAGCAGGCCGCGCGGCGAGCCGGCCAGCCAACGCTGCTCGGACTCGTGCGCCGAGGCCAGCGCCCGCTCGGCGTCCACCAGGCAGAAGGCGTTCACCGACGGGTCGCGCTCCTCGATGCGCGCCAGCACCGCGCGGGTGGCCTCGACCGGCGAGAGCGTGCCCGCCTGGTAGGCGGCCAGCAGGTCGGTCGCGCTCAACTCTGCGGCGTCCACAGTGGACGGTGCGGTCATCCCTGCCCCCTCTGTTCCGATCGGGCCTCTGATCGAACATACCCACGGGATTTGTCCACGAGGTTGCGCAGCGGCTGTCCGTCGCCGTAGCGGGCAAGGTTGTCGGCGAACAGTTCCACCAGCTCGTGCCGCCAGCCGATCACGTCGCCGGACATGTGCGGCGACACGATCACGTTGTCCATCGTCCACAGTGGAGAGTCGGCGGGCAGCGGCTCGGCCTCGAACACGTCCAGCGCGGCACCGGCGATCCGCCGATGTGCCAGCGCTGTCACCAGGTCGTCCTCGCGCACCAGAGGGCCGCGTCCGACGTTGATCAGCCGCGCGGTGGGCCGCATCCTGGCCAGCGTGGCCGTGTCGATCATGCCGCGGGTCTGGTCGGTGAGGGGTGCCGCGAGCACCACGTAGTCGGCGTCCGGCAGCGCGTCCGGCAGGTCGGCGAACGCCACGACGTCACCCAGATCAGGATCGCCCGACCGGGCTGTGCGCCCCACGCCGGTCACCACGAGCCCGTTGGCGCGCAGCCGCCTTCCGATCGCCCTCCCGATCGGTCCAGTGCCCACGACCAGCGCACGAGCACCGGTGACACGCTCGGTTTCCCTGTGCTTCCACCGGTTCTCGGCCTGCAGCCGCACGGTGCCGGCCAGGTCCTTGGCGAACGCGAGGATCACCCCGAGCACGTACTCGGCCATCGGCTCGTCGAAGATCCCGCGCGAGTTGGTGACCGCGATGTCGCCGTCGACCACGCCGGGCGTTAACACGTGATTGACGCCCGCGCTGGCCGCGTGCACCCAGCGCAGCGCCCCGGCGTGCGGCCACGCGTCGAACAGCGCCGTGGAGTTGAAGTCCCAGACGAACAGCACGTCAGCGCCGTCGAGCGCGTCGCCGAGCGTCTCGTCGGTGGCGTAGCGGACCTCCGCGGCGCGCTGGATCCCTTGCATGGCAGGGGGTTTCTCGGCGTCCGCGGTGCGGCCGTAGAGCACGGCGACCGTGCTGGCGTGGGTTTCGGGCATGACTCGATGGTCCGCTCTTAGAGGATTCTTAGCAGGGGCAGACACGCTGTGTGTAGGGGATTGACACGCTAGGAACCGCTCGTATGATTGTCAACAATCAGCGCGGCCGTCGCAGCCCGCGAGAGTTTCTAATTTCGACAGTGTGCTGCAAGATCGTCGCGATCGCGTCGGGGCGAGGACGGATCCCAAAGCGCTCTGTGGGCAAATTCAATCGTCGTAGGTATGACGCCTACCCCGAGCCCATGGGGGTGTGAGATGCCGAGATACGTCAAGATCACGCTGGAGCGCAGAGGCGTGTCCTGCGTTGCCGAACTGCTCGACAAGGACGCTCCGCGCACAGCGGAGGCGGTGTGGCGCGGCCTGCCCCAGGGCGGCCCCGCCTACCACGCGAAGTACGCGCGCAACGAGGTCTACACGATGGTCGAGCGGTTCGCCGAGGAGGCGGTCGGCCAGGAGAACCCGACCGTCACCCCGATCCCCGGCGACCTGGTGTACTTCGACTTCCACGGAGGCATGCTCGATCGCGCCTTCAAGGAGGAGAAGGGCATCCACGAGCTGGCCGGGGTGGTAGACCTGGCGATCTTCTACGGCCGCAACAACCTGCTGCTCAACGGCGATGTCGGCTGGGTGCCCGGCAACGTCTACGGCACCATCGTGGAGGGCCTCGACCGGATCGCCGAAGCCTGTCATGACGTGTGGCGCGCCGGTGCTTTAGGAGAGCGCCTGGTTTACGAACGGCACTCGGAATGACGGGCGTACTCACCATGACGCCGCACCCGGTGGACATCCACCCCGGGCCAGAACTGCTCACCCAGTCCGGGGTGGGCGTGGTCGCGCCGTTC
Source organism: Herbihabitans rhizosphaerae (assembly GCF_004216555.1). GTDB lineage: Bacteria > Actinomycetota > Actinomycetes > Mycobacteriales > Pseudonocardiaceae > Herbihabitans > Herbihabitans rhizosphaerae. Next base: position 260,687 of record NZ_SGWQ01000007.1, read on the forward strand.
GACTTCGCGCTGGATCGCGAGCTGTGGCGGTGGGCCCCGGACGACGTGTCGCTCTACATGACACGGCTGCCGTTCGTGCCCGTGCCGGTCACCGTCGAGATGGCCACCGCGCTGAGCAACCGCAAGCGGGTCAAGCGGGCCACCAAGGACGTGCTCGCGCCGGAGCCGCACGTGGTGGCCTACGCCTGCGCGTCGGGCAGCTTCGTCGGCGGCGCGATCGGCGAGCGGCGGCTGCGGCGCACCATGATCGACGCGGGCGCGCCGGCCGCCACCACCCCGTCCGGCGGGCTGATCGACGCGTTGGAACTGCTCAACCTGCGCCGGATCGCCGTGGTCACGCCGTACATCGACAGCGTTACCCAGCGGCTGCTGGACTTCCTCGGCGAGTACGGCGTGGAGGTCGTCTCCAGCGTCGGGCTCGGGCTGCTCGACCACATCTGGAAGGTCGGCTACGCCGAGGTCATGCAGGCCGCCACGGCTGTCGACGTGCCCGAGGCCGAGGGCCTGTTCATCAGCTGCACGAACGTGCCGACCTACGACATCATCGCGCCGCTCGAGCGGATGCTCGGCAAGCCGGTGCTCACCGCCAACCAGGTGACGATCTGGTCGGCCCTGCGCTCGATGGGCCGCACCGCCGTCGCCGACGGGCAGCAACTCGTCACCCTCACCCCGATGCACGCAGCGTGACCGATCTCGAGGAGGTGCCACCCGTGCCGACGGTGGGTTTCCTGTACCCGGGCTACAGCGCCGAGGACGACTACCCGACCTTCGAGCGGATGCTCGGCAACGTGCGCCTGGTCGTGCGGCACACCCTGATGCGCACCGACGCGCACGAGGTGAACGCGCTGCTGGACATCGGCGGCGAGGACGTGCTCGGCGAGGGCGCGGACGCGCTGCGCGCCCAGGGTGTGGACGCCGCCGTGTGGGCCTGCACGTCGGGCAGCTTCGTGTTCGGCTGGGACGGCGCCGAGGCGCAGGTGGAGGGTGTGCGGACGGCGTCCGGCGTGCCGGCGTCCAGCACCTCGTTCGCCTTCGTCAACGCCTGCCGGGCGCTGGACGTGCGGCGGGTCGCGGTGGCGGCGACCTATCCGCGGGACGTGGCGAGCCGGTTCGTGGAGTTCCTCGGGCACGTGGGCATCGAGGTGACCTCACTGTCCTACGAGGGCATCTTCACCGCGGCGGAGGTCGGCACGCTGACCCGCGAGCAGGTGATCGACTTCGTCGCGGCCAACGACCACCCGGACGCCGAAGCGGTGCTGGTGCCGGACACCGCGCTGCACACGGCGGACTGTTTGGAAGACTTGGAGACTCGTATCGGAAAGCCGGTGCTCACCGCGAACCAGGTCACTGTCTGGGAGGGTTTGCGGCTGATCGGCGATCACAGCACCCGGGAAGGGCTGGGAACGCTGTTCCGATGCGGGGACCGGGGCACCACGGGGGTGCGCCCGTCATAGGAGTTGATCAGTGTCGTGAACGGCCAGGGTGAGCTGGAACCCGTCGCACGTCAGTCGACCGCGGAGATCATCGCCGAGCAGCTTCGGTCGGCGATCATGTACGGGTCGCTCGAGGCGGGTGCGCAGCTCGGCGAGGCCGATCTGGCCGCCCGGTTCGGGGTGAGCCGGGGGCCTTTACGCGAGGCGATGCAGCGGCTGGTCCAGGAGGGCCTGCTGCGTGCCGAGCCGCACCGGGGGCTGTTCGTGATCAGCCTCGAGGCCGAGGACGTGCGCGACGTGTACAACGCGCGGCTGGCGATCGAGCGGATGGCCTGCCAGCTGATCATGGAGGGCGACCGGAGCGCCGCCGTGGCCGAGCTGACCGCCGCGATGGAGGGCCTGAAGGTGGCGGCCAAGTCCCGCGACCGGATCGCGATGAGCGACGCCGACCAGGAGTTCCACGAGACGCTGGTGCGCCTGTCGGGCAACTCGCGGCTGGAGCGCATGGCGCACACGCTGCTGGTGGAGACCCGGCTGTGCCTGGACGCGCTGCAGAAGCGCTACCCGGCGCCGCACGATCTGGTCGCCGAGCACCGCATCCTGGTCGAGGCGATCGCCGCCGGCGACACCGGGGGCCTGCTGCTGCTGATCGAGAAGCACATGGCCGACGCCGTGCTGCGGCTGAACCTGCCGCAGTCGACCGTGCCGGAGTCCGAGCCGGCCTGATCGCTACTCGATCGTCGAGAACCGGATCGTTCCGTCGTAGCTGCCGCTCGCCAATGTCCTGCCGTTCGGACGGAACGCCACCGAGGCGACCCCGCCCGTGTGTTCCTCGATCGTGCCGGTGCTGGCCGCGGTCGCCATGTTCCACAGTCGAATGGTGTAGTCCCAGCTTCCACTGGCCAGTGTCTTCCCGTCCGGACTGAACGCCACCGAGCTGACCGGCCCGGTGTGCCCGGTCAGCGTGGCCGTCGCTCGTTGTGTCGCGACGTCCCACAGCCGCACCGTGGTGTCGCGACTGCCGCTGGCGAGCGTGCTGCTGTCCCGGCTGAACGCCACGGAGTTGATCCACCCGGTGTGGCCGGTCAGCACCGCCGGGCTGCCGATGTTTCCGGTCGACACGTCCCACAGGTAGATCACGTTGCTCCCGCCGGCGCCCGCGAGCTTCGTGCCGTCCGGGCTGAACGCCAGCGAGGACAGCGAACCGGTGATGTCGCCGGTGAGCACGCCCAACTCGCGCCCGGTCACGGGGTCCCACAGCCGAACCGCCGCCTCGGTGCCGGCGCCGGCCAGGGTCTTGCCGTCCGGACTGAACGCCACCGAGTACACGTTCTTCGCCTCGCTCGCCATCCGCACCGGGACCTGCCCGGTGGCGCGGTGCAGGATTCCGATGCCCGCTGCGTTGGATCCGGCGAAGGCGAGCGTGCCGCCGTCGGGGCTGAACGCCACCGACGTGAAGTCTCCTCCGGGACCATGGAAGTCGACGGGTGTGGTGGCGGTGCCGGTCAACGGCCACAGGCGAACCGCGCCGGGGCCGGCGTCGCCGCCACTGCTGGCCATCGTGTTGCCGTCCGGACTGAACGCCACGGACGACGTTCTCGTTGTCGACACCGGGCTGGCCGGCAGCTCGCCGGGACACGCCGCGCAGGAGTCGGACCCGGTGTCGGACCCGGTATCGGCCGCTGCCGGCGGTGCGAACGGGTTCACGGCGACGACGACGCTCGTGGCGATCGACGCCACGGTGACCAGCGCGACGGGGACCACTCTGAGTGGCGAGACGAGCCCGATCAGGCCCGCCACCGTGACCGCCGCGAGGGTGGCGGCGACGCCGGTCGTCACTTCCTGTGTGGTCTGGGTTTCCCGCAGGACGAAGACCGCGACGCCAAGAGCCAACACGGTCACGAGCGCGACGTGGAGTTGGCGGGCCGGTGCGTCCAGCACGACGAGCACGGTCACCGCGACTCCGCCGACGGCCGCGAGCACAAGGAGCGTCTGAATCGGGCCGCCCCGGTCGACGAAGGCGCCCACCGTCGCGGCCGAACCCGTGACGAGCAGGACGAGGAACAGGCGGGCCGGGGCGCGCAGCAGCGCCAGTGCGGCCACGCCAGCGCCGAAGCCGGCGCCGATCGCCACCGGCGCGGTGGGGAACCGGCTGCTGCCGAGCTGGTCGTCCAGCACGACGATGGCCACGGCGACAGCGGCCGCGGTGGCGTAAAGGATCAGCAGCCGCGGCCGGGCCTTGGGGTGTGGCAGGAGCAGGACCGCCGCCGCGACGACCCCGAAGGCGACCAGTGCCGGGAGGGCCAGGTCGGTGTAGATCGTGAGGTCGAGGACGGCCATGGCGAGCGTGGCGACGGCCAGGACCGCAGTCAGAACGGACGCCGTCGTGGGCGCCCGGGTCGGCGGTTCGGGTGGCGGAGGCAGGTGTTTGGTCGGGGTGGCCGGTTCGTGCGGTCGCGCGACCTCGGTGATCGTTTCGGGCGAGTTCGCTGGGGTCGTCGTCCGGAGCGCGCGGAACCGGTCACGGACCGTCGCGGCGTCGGCGGGACGGTCGGCGGGGTCCTTGGCGAGCAGTTCGGTGATCAGCTCCGCCACGGCGGGCGGCACGTCCGGGCGGGCATCACGCAGCGGGGGCGGCGGCTCGTTGAGGTGTTGGTAGGCGATCGCCATCGGGGCCTGGTCGCCGCGAAACGGCGGGGTGCCGGCCAGCAGCGCGTAGATCGCGCAGCCGAGTGAGTACAGGTCGGTGCGACCATCGAGCTCGGTGCCCTTGACCTGCTCGGGCGACATGTAGCTCGGCGTGCCGATGATGTTGCCGTGGCTCAGGCCGGTGGTGGCGTCGGCGAGCTTGGCCACGCCGAAGTCGCAGATCTTGACGCTGCCGTTGGGCAGCAGGATCAGGTTGGCCGGCTTGACGTCGCGGTGCACGATGCCCTGCTCGTGCGCGGCGGCGAGCGCGTCGCAGACCTGCTCGGCGACCGACAGCACCTGGTCCAGCGCGAGTCCGTCCGGGTGCCGGCGCAGCGCGGTGGCCAGGTTCTCGCCACCGAGCAGCTCCATCACGAAGAACGGACGGTCGTCGTGCTCGCCGATGTTGTGCACGACGGTGATGCCGGGGTGCTGCAGCCCTCCGGCCGCCTTCGCCTCGCGCAGCAGCCGCTCCACCAGACGGTGCTCCGGCCCGAGGTGCGTCAGCACGACCTTGATCGCGACCGGGCGCTCCATCCGCAGGTCGGTGCCGCGCCAGACCTCGCCCATGCCCCCTGCGCCAAGACGCTCGTCCAACCGGTACTGGTCGGCCAGCACCTGTCCTGGCTCCATGGCCCGCTCCACTCGATGTACGGCGTTGTTCGCAACATCTTGCCGTACACCCTGGCCGGTGCGGTGGGGATTACTCGTCTTGCCGGCCGAGTGCCGCCACGAAGTCCCGGGTGATCAGCGCGAGCACGTTGCCCAGCAGGTCGTCGGGGACCGCGTCGGGATCGATGCCGGACTCGATGCCGAGGCCGTTGCTCAGCGCGAAGAACACCACGGCGAGTTGTGGCGCCGGCAGCGGCAGCGGGACGCCCGCGTTGTCCGAGACCCGCTCCAGCGCGCGGGTGACCGCGTCGCGCGCTTCCCGGCGACGATCGCGCAACTGCTCCCTGGTGCGCGGATCGTGGTGGCTCAGCGCGAAGTACTCGGCGAGCAGCCGGTGCCACACGGCGTCGGTGCGGATCGCGTCGATGAGCACCGCGCCCACGTTGCCGATCGCGGTGCGCGGGTCGTCGGCCTCGGCGAAACGGGCCAGGGCGGCGGTCAACCGCTGCATCGCGTGCTCCTCCATGAGGGTGAGCACGAGCTCGTCCTTGCCGGTGAAATTGGAGTAGACCGCGCCCTTGGTCATGCCGGCCGCCGCCGCGACGTCGCTGACCGAACTGGCCGCGATGCCGCGCTCGCCGAACACCTCGATCGCCGCGTCCAGGATGCGCTGCCGGGTCTCGGCGCGGGTCGGCCGCGTGCGCGTGGCGCTCTTGGTGGATCGGGTCATCCGCACGTCCGGTGTTGACAACGGGTTCACAGACCCGATACTACCGAGTATCGAACTCGATACCGGCAGGTATCGAATGGCCCTGGAGGTGGGCGGATGCGTCGCACGATCACGGTCCTCTTCGCGGTACTGAGTCTGCTGGCGGTCGGCGTGACCAGCTCGGCGGCAGCTCCCGGCGGGGATCCCGGTGGGGGCGACAACGACTTCTCCTGCCGGCTGAGTCCGGAGCATCCTCGGCCGGTCGTGGTGCTGCACGGCCTCGGCGCCACCTACTACGAGGATCTGAACTTCCTGCAGGCCGATCTGGCCCAGCGCGGCTGGTGCACCTTCTCGCTCACCTACGGCGCCTACCCGGGATTCCCGTTCGTCGGCGGCCTGCGTGCCATCGCCGACTCGGCGCCGGAGATCAAGGCGTTCGTCCAGCGCGTCGCGAAGGCGACCGGCGCGCAGAAGGTCGACATCGTCGGGCATTCCGAGGGCGGATTCCAGTCGCTGTACGTGACCAAGACGCAGGGCATCTCGCACCTGATCGACAAGGTCGTGGCGATCGCGCCGCCGACCCACGGCACCACGTTCGGCGGCCTGTACAAGCTGGCCTACCTGTTCGGATCGGTGTCACGCGAGCTGATCGACCAGGTGCTGCGGCTGTTCGGCTGTCCGGCGTGCACCGACCTCGGCCCGGACGGCCGCGCCGTGAAGGTGCTCAACGACGGGCCGATCACCCGGCCGGGCGTCACCTACACGATCATCACCTCGCGTTACGACGAGATGGTGACCCCGACCGAGACGTCGTTCGTGCGTGAGCCCGGCGTGACCAACCAGTACGTGCAGGACTTCTGCCCGCTCGACCCGGTCGGCCACATCGGCGAGGCGTATGACACCAACGTCTGGCACCTGGTGCGCAACGCCCTCGATCCGGCCAACGCCACGCCGATCAACCCGTGCTCGGTCGGCTCACCCGGCTGATCGGGACGGCGCGATGCCCTGCCGAGTCAGCCAGCGGAACGTGAGCCGGTAGAACTCCGGCGCGCCCCGGCTCAGATTGATCGAGTGCCCACTGCCGTCAATCAGGTGCTCGGTGTCGCCGGCGCCCGGGTCGGTCGCGCAGTCCCCGGTCGTCCGGCAGAACATCATGTCGTTGCGGCCGAGCACGTGCAGGACCGGCACGGTCGCCGGCGCGGTGGCCTGCTGGCGCGGCGGCGCCGATCCGCAGGGCCGCAGCGAGCAGAGCTCCGCGACGGTCAGGGTGTCCTTGAGTGATTCCTCCAGCCGGGCGATCGCGGGCTCGTAGGTGCCCGGGTAATGGAACGCGTCCATTCGGGTGCCAGGTCGGGTGGTGAGATAACCGGGCGCCCACCCGTTTCCGGCGAACTTCGGGTCCTGCTCCGCCGGATAGAAGGGAAACAGGGGATCGGTGCTCGCGGTATTGCCGCGCGTTTCCGGATTCCGCGGTATTCCGCTCACGATGACGGCGTCGGCGCCACCTCGTGCCGCCGCGTTCAGCGCTACGATTCCACCCATCGAATGCCCGTTGAGCACGACCGTGGTGAAGGACGGGCCGAGCGCGCCGCCGCGCACCTCGTCGATGACCTGGTGCACGGCGTCCGCTCCCGCGGTGAAGTCGAGGGTCGTGGGGTCGGGATGGTCGCTTCCGCCGTAGCCGAGCCGATCGAGGTTCAGCGTGGCGAACCCGCGCCGCGTGGCGTTCTCGACGTAGGAGTACCTGCGCGGCTCGTACGGCCAGTCCCAGTAGGCGCGATCATAGGTGCCACCGTGCAGCAGAATCTGAATCGGGGTATCCGCGGTCAGCCTGCCTCGGAAACACAGTTCGCCATGGATTCGCTCTCCCGCGAGCCGATGCGCCGTGCAACGCGTTTCCCATTGTCCCGTCGGCGCCGCCACTGCCGAATTCGACGTGAGAAACATCAGTACGACGGCAGCGACGACGACGCGCGCGATTTTTCTGTTCATGCCCTCAAGGACATCACGGCGTTCTCACGGTGTTCTGCGGCCGTTCTGAGAGTTCTCTGTGAACGACCGCGGAACACCATCACCACTTGTCGGCCGGCCGTGCCTGCTGTGGGCCCTTGTCGGGGGCCCACAGCCCGGACCGCACCTCGCTGCCGCGCACCACGGTCGGCGCCTTCGCCGCCTCGTCGTACGGCTTGAGCTGGCGCAGCTCGCCCCAGTCGCGGCCTTCGTCGCCGACCAGGAAGGTGGGGATCTCCGGCATCTGGTAGGTCTCCTCGAGCAGGCCGGTCGGACCGCCGCCCTTGGCGTTGGACCAGATGTCGCTGTCCACCATGGTGCCGGCGGTGATCCGGTACTCCGGGGCCTCCATGATGCCGTCGCGGAACTTGGCGGGGGACAGGCACGGGTGTACGAACGACACCGGCCAGTCCATGTACACCGGCTTGCCCTTGAGCCGCTCGGTGAGCGAGGTCAGCTCCGGCACGCGGGGTGCGGTCACCGCCATGAATCCGCCGGTGCGCAGGTCGTTGTCCTCGGCGGTCAGCCGCACGGCTTCGACGTCGGGTGGCACCACGCCGCCCAGGTCGAGCCGGTTGTCCCGCCACACGCTGACCGGGTCGCGCGGCGAGCGGACCTGGATGGACTTGACCACCTCGAAGCCCTGTGGCCCGCGCTTGCCGAACTCGGCGTTGAGCGTGATCCCGGTGCCCGTCTCGCCGGCGATCGCCATCACGATCTGCTTGGTCAGGTCCTCCTTGGACAGGGCGAACCATGGTGTGCGCAGTTTGCCGACCAGGCTCTGACCGGAGTAGCTGCTCCACATCAGCACGGTGTTGTGCTGGAAGTCGTGCGGCGGCTTGACGATCGGGTCGCTGCTCTCGCTGGCGATCGGGTGGAACCCGGTCATCGCCGGCCCGTTGTCGGTCGACTCGGGCGGCAGCGGGGGCTGGCCCGGCGGCTGCGGCGGCGGCTCCTTCGGCTCCTTGGGCTTGGTGGTCTGCTCGTTGTCCGGCAGCGGCCGCAGCACCCGGGATGCCGGGTCCTTCTCCACGCGGATGTAGTCGGACATGTTGCAGGTGCCGCCGGACAGGTGCCGCACATTCGCGGCGCCGAGGCTGTAGCTGTCGCGTTGCTTGTGGATCGCCTTGGCCATGCTGGCGAACTCACCGAGCACCACCAGACCGCACACGATCACCAGTGACGCCGATCCGAGGCGCAGGGCTCTGCCGCTGCGTTCGGGTGGTTCGGGTGGCGCGCCGGGTCGTTCGGCGCGCACGTTCTCCACGAACGCGATGATCGCGGTGACCCCGGCCGCGGCCAGCAGGACCGTGGACAGGGAGATGCCCTTGAACGACGGCGGTTTGTCGAACCAGGGCACACCGAACTGCGACACGTACCAGTACGCGTTCGGACCGGTGGTCGCGAGCGCGGCGATCACCAGCAGCGCGGACAGGAACGCGGTGCGGTTGCGAGTCGAGCGCAGCACTGTCGAGGAGATCGCCAGCGCGGTGAGTGCGCCCATCGCGGCACCCAGTGCGGCGAACGCCCCGAAGTGGTGGGTGAACTTGGTCGGGGTGAGCGCCAGCATCAGGAACGACACCCCGACCGTGCCGATCAGCCGGCGGCTCGGGCCCAGCGAGGCGCCCTGGATCCGGCCGCGGCGCAGCAGCACCACCATGCAGGTCGCCGCGCAGAGCAACAGCAGCAGCACGGGGAACCGGCGGGCGATCGCGCCGTCCGCGGACTGGCTGAACAGCAGTTGGTAGCGCTCCAGCTCCTGGAACCAGGACAGCGCCGGGCCGACCGTGGTGCGCAGGCGGGTCGCCTCGGACACCGACGCGAAGCTCTGATCGGCGAAGATCACCACGAGCACCAGGAACCCGGAGGCGAAGATCGGCCCGAGTACGGGCAGCCAGCCGCCCTGCTGCTGGGCGCGGCTGCGCACCAGCTTGAACAGGGGGCGCCCGGCGACCAGGAACGGCGCCACCGCGATCACACCGGTCGGCGTGGCCGCCACGGAGAACGCGGCGGCGATCAGACCCAGACAGATGGGCAGGATCCGCCGGGTCACCACGGCTCGTTCCACCGCGCACAACACCAGCAGCACACCGACCGCGGCGGCCGGCTCGGAGCGCAGACCGTTGTTGTAGGGCAGCCACCACACCAGGAACACGGCCGCGGCGGCCCACCCGGCCGCCGGGGACAGCCGCACGTTCTTGCCCAGCCGCGGCATCACCTCACGACTGATCAACACCCAGCTCGCGACCCCGATGACGAACGGAATCAGCCGCATCCACGGTGGTGAGGTGGAGATGTACTGCATCAACTGATGCAGGTGGAAATACCAACCGATGGGCGCCTCCGCGACGCCATACCATCGGTAATAGTTGGTCATATAGCCCGCGTCCTCGAGAACGCGGGACATGGTCAACGTGTAGCCGTCGTCCGCGGTGACCGGCCCGATGATCACCCACAGGCCGAGCACGCCGACCACGGTCACGTCGCGCCAGGTCGGGCGCCACCACTTGGTCGGCAGCCAGCGCGGCGCTCTGCGGGCCACGGCGGAGTCCAGCCGCCACACCACCAGCAGACAGCCGAGACCGGCCAGCACGGCGAAGATGATCGCGACGACCTTGAGCAGCGTGGCGTGCGACTGATAGCGGGTGTCCGGCGTGATGTCCACGCTCAGGCCCGCTGCCGGATCGCCCCTCGCCGCGTCGATGTCGGTGTAGATGCCCACGATGCGCGGGCGCACGTCACCGGAGGCCTCCCACACCGTGAAGTCACCCATGGTGATCTTCGTGGCGCTACTGGTCGAGGTCAGCCGCAGATCACAACCCGTGGCCGGCAGCGGCTGCTCCTTGAGCCGCTCACCCCGGTTGACCACCACCAACTTGCCGCCGTCCACGTCCAGCTGCATGCCGGCGCCGTAGACGTTGCGCTCCTTGGGCGTGGTGGAAAACAGCACCGAACTCTCACTCGGCGTGCGCCGGTCCAGGTTCTGGATCGTCGCGCACGGGAACTCCGCGGTCAGATCCTGCGCCCAGTACGCCACCAACGGCGCGTTCACCGGCGTCGTGTCACCAGCCGTAGGCCAGGTGATCCGCGCCGTCTCGTGCACGACCGGCAGGAACGGCACGGCCAGAGCGCACAAACCGGAGAAGATCCCGAGGAACGCGGCCAGAAGCCGCTTGCGACGCGTTCCGGACCGCACCGACGACTTGTCGTCGCCATCGCGTTCACCCGGCGCGTTCTCCGCCTCGTCCGAGGCAGCTGAACCACGTGGAGGAGCCGACACTCGAATCACGCTAACGGAGGGGTGGTTCGCGCTTGACAGGCAGGTAGGTAAGAGGGTGTTCGGACCGGCCCTGTACCGGCGCGAACGGCAGGGGCGTGCTCTGTTAGCCTGTTCTCGCTAGGGCGTGAGCCCATCGTGTAAGGCCGCCCGGCGCCTCATCGAAAGACTCCGGCATTCTCCGCTGGTTCGACGGTGTGCGGCTCCGGCTGGCGACACGGACGAGACGTACAAACAAGGACCGCTGAGATGCCACCGAAGCAGAAGAAGACGTTCGAGGTCACCCTGGAGCTGGAGGCCGGAAACGCCGCCATGGTCGACCTGGGCAAGATGCTCGGCCCGACTGGCGTCAACACCCGCGCGGTCAAGCTCGAGTACGACGAGGCGACCGCCGCGCACCGCGGCGAGATCCTCCCCGTCGTGGTCTCCGTCTACGAGGACCGCAGCCACTCGCTGCGCTACAAGACGCCGCCGACGAGCTTCCTGATCCGTCAGGCGCTCGGCGCGAAGTCTGGTTCCCAGAAGCCGGGGCACGAGACCGCGGGCAAGCTGACCCAGGACCAGGTCAAGGCGATCGCCGAGCGCAAGATGCCCGACCTGAACGCCACCGACGTGGAAGGCGCGATGAAGATCGTGGCCGGCTGCGCTCGCTCGATGGGCGTGCAGGTCGGTTAATTCACTCGCTGACGCACGAGAACCCCGGTAGCTTCCCGGCTGCCGGGGTTCTTGCTACTTGAACACGAATACCCTTGACACAAATGGGTTCTCCGAAGCACGACGAATTCGGGCAGGTGCGCTCGCGCCTGCCCGAGCTGATGTCGCGCGACCGCGTGCGGCTGCGGCGCCGGCTCGAGGGCGCGCGCAAGATTCGCGACGACGGCAAGCGTGCCGGCACGCTGGCGAAGATCACCGCCGACGTGGAGCAGGCCGAGCAGCGGGTGCGGCGCCGGCGGGCCGCGCTACCGAAGATCACCTACCCAGAGCAGCTCCCGATCGCCGCACGGCGCGCGGAGATCAAGGCCGCGATCCGGGACCATCAGGTCGTGATCGTCGCCGGTGAGACCGGCTCGGGCAAGACCACTCAGTTGCCCAAGATGTGCCTCGAACTGGGCAGGGGAGTGCTCGGCACGATCGGGCACACCCAGCCCAGGCGCCTCGCCGCGCGCACGGTGGCCGACCGGGTGGCCGAGGAGCTGGGCACCGAACTCGGCGAGGCGGTCGGCTTCAAGGTCCGGTTCACCGACAAGATCGGCGACAACACGCTGGTCAAGCTGATGACCGACGGCATCCTGCTGACCGAGCTGCAGCACGACCGGAACCTGCACCAGTACGACACGCTGATCATCGACGAGGCGCATGAGCGCAGCCTCAACATCGACTTCATCCTGGGCTATCTCAAGCAGTTGCTGCCCCGCCGGCCGGACCTGAAGGTGATCATCACCTCGGCCACGATCGACCCGGAGCGGTTCTCCCAGCACTTCGGGGACGCGCCGATCGTGGAGGTGTCCGGCCGGACGTATCCCGTCGAGGTGCGCTACCGCCCGCTGGTCGAGGAGTACTCGGACGGCGAGGAGACCATCGCCGTCGAACGCGATCAGACGCAGGCGATCTCCGACGCGGTGGACGAGCTGGCCGGCGAGGCGCCGGGCGACGTGCTGGTGTTCCTGTCCGGCGAGCGCGAGATCCGGGACACCGCGGACGCGCTGAACGCCCGCAATCTGCGCAATACCGAGGTCGTGCCGCTGTACGCGCGGCTGTCGGTGGCCGAGCAGCACCGGGTGTTCCAGCCGCACGCCGGCCGGCGGATCGTGCTGGCCACCAACGTCGCGGAGACCTCGCTCACCGTGCCGGGCATCAAGTACGTGATCGACCCCGGCACGGCGCGGATCTCCCGCTACAGCAACAGAACCAAGGTGCAACGGCTGCCGATCGAGCCGGTGTCGCAGGCCTCGGCGAACCAGCGCAAGGGCCGCTGCGGCCGCACCTCGGACGGCATCTGCGTCCGGTTGTACTCCGAGGAGGACTTCGAGGCGCGGCCCGAGTTCACCGACCCGGAGATCCTGCGCACCAACCTCGCGTCGGTGATCCTGCAGATGACCGCGATCGGACTGGGCGACATCGCCGCGTTCCCGTTCGTGCAGCCGCCCGATGCGCGCAACATCAACGACGGAATCGCACTGTTGCACGAGCTGGGCGCGCTGGAGCAATCCACCGCGAAGTCCACAGCGGACGGTTTGCGGCTGACTCCGTTGGGGCGCAAGGTTTCCGCGTTGCCGATCGACCCGAGGCTCGCGCGCATGGTGCTGGAGGCGGATCGCAACGGGTGCGCTCGCGAGGTGATGGTGATCGCCGCCGCGTTGTCCATCCAGGACCCGCGCGAGCGGCCGGCCGAGCACCAGCAGGCGGCCGACCAGAAGCACGCCCGGTTCGCCGACCCGGACTCGGACCTGATCGGCTACCTGAACCTGTGGCGGTACCTGCGCGAGCGGCAGAAAGCCTTGTCCTCCAACCAGTTCCGCAAGCTATGCCGCACGGAGTTCCTGAACTACCTGCGGGTGCGCGAGTGGCAGGACCTGGTCAGTCAGCTCCGTCAGGTGGCCGCCACCGTGGACGTGAAGGTCCACAGTGGACAGATCGCCGAGGAGCCGGACGCGGTCCGGATCCACCAGTCGCTGCTGGCCGGAATGCTGTCGCACGTCGGGCTGAAGGACACCGCCGGCCGGGAGTACCTCGGCGCGCGCAACGCGAAGTTCGTGCTCTGGCCGGGGTCGACGCTGGCGCGCAAGCAGCCGCGCTGGGTGATGGCGGCCGAGCTGGTGGAGACCTCGCGGCTGTGGGGGCGGCTGGCCGCCAAGATCGACCCGGAGTGGATCGAGCCGCTGGCCGAGCATCTGGTCAAGCGCACCTATTCCGAGCCGCACTGGGAGAAGAAGCGGGGCGCGGTCGCCGCGATCGAGCGGGTGACGCTGTTCGGCCTCCCGGTGGTGGCCAACCGCAAGGTCAACTACGGCAAGATCGACCCCGAGGTGTCCCGCGAGCTGTTCATCCGGCACGCGCTGGTGGAGGGGGAGTGGGAGACCCGGCACCGGTTCTTCCACCGTAACCGGGAGCTGCTCGATGAGATCGGCGAGCTGGAGAACCGCGCGCGGCGGCGGGACATCCTGGTCGACGAGGACACCCTGTTCGAGTTCTACGACCAGCGGGTGGGCAAGGAGGTCGTCTCCGCGCGGCACTTCGACACCTGGTGGAAGAAGGCGCGCGGTACGCAGCCCGAGCTGCTCACCTTCGACCGGTCGATGCTGGTCAACGCGGCGGCCGACGAGGTCGGGCCGGAGGCGTACCCGGACCGGTGGAGCACCGAGGGCCTCGCGCTGCGGCTGGACTACGAGTTCGAGCCGGGCGCGGACGACGACGGCGTCACGCTGAACGTGCCGATCGAGGTGCTGAACCAGGTCGCCGGTGACGGGCTGGCCTGGCATGTGCCCGGTCTGCGGCGTGAGCTGGTGACCGCGCTGATCCGGTCGCTGCCCAAGGCGCTGCGGCGCAACTTCGTGCCGGTGCCCGAGCATGCCGAGAAGGTGTTGGCGCAGTTGGGAAACCGGGACGTGTCCGGCTCGGTGCTCGATTCCGTGGCCAGTGCGCTGACCGACGTGACCGGGATCGTGGTGCCCACCGGCGAGTGGCGGCTGGACGCCGTTCCCGAGCACCTGAAGGTCACCTACCGGATCACCAGCGGGGGCAAGGAGCTGGCGCACGGCAAGGACCTCGGTGCGCTCAAGAGCAAGCTCGCCGAACGCAGCACCACCGCGCTTTCCCGTGTGGCACAAGGTATCGAGCGCACCGGGTTGACGGTGTGGACGATCGGGGAGCTGCCGAAGACGTTCGAGCGCACCATCGACGGCCAGCTCGCCCGCGGCTATCCGTCCCTTGTGGACAGTGGGGATACGGTCGCCGTTCGGGTGCTGGCCAGCGAGGTGGAGCAGCGGCGGCGGATGTGGCGCGGCACCAGGAGGTTGCTGCTGCTCAACACGCCGTCGCCGGTCAAGGCGCTCATCTCCGGGCTGGACCAGTCGGCCAAGCTCGTCCTGTCGCGCAATCCGCACGGCAGCATCGCAACGTTGCTCGACGACGTGATCGATTGCGCCACCGACGCGCTCATCGCCGCCGCCGGTGGGCCGGCGTGGGACCAGCGTGGCTTCGACCGGCTGCTCGCGGTGGTGCGCGCCGGCCTGGTGCCGACCGCGCAGGCGGTGCTGCGCGACGCCGAGAACGTGCTCGGCGCGGATGCCGCCGCGCGCGCCAAACTGTCCGCGGTGGACCGTCCGAGGGAGGCGGTCGCGGACGTCCGCAAGCAGCTCGATTCGCTGGTGTACAACGGGTTCGTCGCCGACACGGGTGCCGAACAGCTGCCGGAGTTGCTGCGGTACCTGCAGGCCGCGCGGATCAGGCTGGACAAGGTGAACCGGGACGCGGTGCGCGACGTGCGGTGGATGGCCGACGTGCACGCCGTCCAGCGTGACTACGACGATCTGCGCGCGGATCTGCCCGAGCGGTTGCTCGCCGACGACCGGTTCACCAAGATTCGCTGGATGATCGAGGAACTGCGGGTGAGCTATTTTGCGCAGGACCTGCGCACCCCGTACCCGGTTTCTGTCAAGCGGATCCACCGCGCCATGGACGACCTCGAGGCTGACCGATAACCCACTTTCGTGGGGCAACCTCGGCGCGGTTCGTTACGTCTTCCCAGTGTAGGCATAAAAGCAACGGGCTGCCGCACGATCGTGTGGAGGCCCGTCCGAGGTCGGGGGATTTCGCATGCCGCACAAGGGAATTCGGATAGCAGCCGCCGGCGCGGTGGTCGCCGTCGCCGGCACCGCGCTGGCCACCGTGGCCGCGTCCGGGACCGCGTCGGCCCAAGAGCCGGGCTACGAGTCGACCACCGTGTACGCGGACGTGGACGGTGACGGGAAGCCGAACGCGGTGACCGTGAACGAGGTGTCACCGAACCGGCAGGCGCTCATCTTCGCGTTCGCCGAGGACGCGCTGGACGTGTCGTTCGAGGCGGACACCGCGCCGCCACTGCAGCCGCCGCGCGTGGTCGACGTGGACGCTGACGGGCGGGACGAGGTGGTCGTGGCCAAGGTGGTCGGCGCCAACACGCTCACCTTCACCGTGTGGAAGTTCGACCAGGTGCGCGGCATCGTGCCGCTGACCACCAACGCCGGAGGGCCGTTCGACGTGTTCGAGGGCGGCGGCATCGCCGCCGTGTCCGGGTACACATGCGCGACCGACCACGACGGGCGCCAGTTCGTCACCGTGAACGCCCACCTCGTGGGGCCGCCGTCCGGCAACCCGCGCTACGACGGCGAGCGGACCAGCTACAAGGTGACCGGCAACTCGGTGACCGTCCAGTCCGTCACGCCGATCCGCCAGGCCGGGCGGGACGACCCGCTGCTCGTCGCCGACCCCGCCACCTGCGCGTCCTAGTGCACTCGTACGGTGTACTAGCGCGCTGACCTGCGAAAACCTTCTTGTGTACTCGTGTACGTTGTGCGCATACTGTTGACGCGTACAACGTACATCGAGTGCACTAGGAGAAGGTTGTGGCGATCAAGAAGGTGCTCGTCTCGGGGGCGAGCGTGGCGGGTCCGACGCTGGCGTACTGGCTCGCCGAGCACGGCTTCGAGGTGACCGTGGTCGAGCGCGCGCCCGCGCCGAGGCCGGGCGGCCAGGCGATCGACCTGCGTGGCGCCGCGCGCGAGGTGGCCGAGCGGATGGGCGTGCTGGACGAGGTCCGCGCGCACCACACGGGTGCCGCCGGCATGGTGCACGTGGACGGCGGTGACCGGCCGCTGGTCGAGATGCCCGCCGACCTGCTCGGCGACTCGGGCGGTGTGATCGCCGAGATCGAGATCCTGCGCGGCGACCTGGTGCGAATCCTGTACGGCGCCACCGAGGGTGCCGTGGAGTACCTGTTCGACGACACGATCACCACGATGACCCAGCACGCCGACGGCGTGGACGTGACGTTCGAGAATCGCGATCCGCGCCGGTTCGACCTGGTGATCGGCGCGGACGGGCTGCATTCCGTGGTGCGCTCGCTGGCGTTCGGTCCGGAGTCGGGGCTGACCACCGACGGCGGGTTCTACAAGACGATCTTCAGCGCGCACGTGGACGTCGACCGCGCCGGCTGGCAGGTCATGCACAACATGCCGCGCTCGCGGATGGCGAGCGTGTACCCGTTGACGGACACGGAGCGTTCCCGCGCGCTGCTGTACTTCGGCGGGCCGGTGCGCCCGATCGACCGCCGCGACATCGACGCGCAGAAGCGGTTCGTTGCCGAGGTGTACGCCGACGCCGGGTGGCACGTGCCGGAGCTGCTCGAGCAGATGTGGCGGGCCGAGGACTTCTACCTGGACCGGGAGAGCATCGTGCGGCTGGACACCTGGCACGCCGGGCGGGTGGCGCTGGTCGGTGACTCGGTGTTCGCCGGCTCGATCGGCATGGGCACCAGCATGGCGGTGGTCGGCGCGTACGTGCTCGCCGGCGAGCTGGCCGCGGCGGGCGGCGACCACACCGTGGCGTTCCCGGCCTACCAGCGGGAGATGGCCGAATACGTGCGCACCAACCAGAAGGGTATGCCGGGCGGGGTGCGCGCGTTCCTGCCGAGCAGTCGCGCCGGGCTGTGGCTGCGCACCCAGACCATGCGGCTGATGCTCGCCGGACCGTGGCGCACCATGCTCACCGGCGACCTGCAGGAGACCAGCAACGGGATCACGCTCAAGGACTACCGCACGCCGGCACGTCGCTGAGCGGGCGGCACGGCCCGATTCTGAATAGGCTGGCGGGCTGTGGGGCTCTTGATCATCTCGGCGCTGTTGCTCGCCGTCCTGCTCGTGCGGCTGTACCGGGAGCCGCGGCGGCTCAGCAATGGGATCTATCTGCTGCTGTTCCTGCTGTTCTTCGGAATGTGGCTGCTGACCCTGGTCGACTTCGACACCAGGAACCTGGTCGTGTCCGTGCTGCTCGCGGGGTCGCCGTTGTTCGTGGTGGTGCTCGCCGCGTTCCTGGTCGCCAACGGGTGGATTCTGCTGCGTCGCGAGGGGCGGCGGCCGGCCAACGCGCTCACGCTGATCACCGGTCTCGGGATCATCGGCCTGATCGTGGTGCTCGCCGCCGTGGCGGTGCTCGCGCTGGACACGGAGAGCGTGGTTCTGGTGGTGGCGGCCGCGAGTGTGGTGATGGTGGCGAGCTATATCGGGTTCTTGTTCACGGCGTTCTTGTTGTATTCGGTGATCTACGGGCGGATGCCGCAGCGGAGTCGGCACGGGGCGATCGTGGTGTTGGGCGCGAGCGTGCGGGAGGGGCGGGTGCGGCCCTTGCTCGCGAATCGGCTTGATCGGGCGGCGGAGTTGTATCGGGCTGAGCGGGCTGCTGGGGGTGAGCCGGTGCTGGTGACGTCGGGTGGGCAGGGGGCTGATGAGCCGGCTTCGGAGGCGCGGGTGATGGCGGACTATTTGCGGTCGCGGGGGATTCCGGCGGGGGCGGTGCTGGAGGAGGGGCGGTCGACTTCTACGCGGGAGAATGTGGAGTTTTCGGCTGCGTTGTTGGCGGAGCGGGGGGTTGAGGGGCGGGTTCTTGTCGTGACGAGCAATTTTCATGTGTTGCGGGCGGCTATTCTGACGCGGCGGTCGGGGATGGTGGCGGACGTGCGGGGGGCGCGGACGGCGCGGTACTACTTGCCGAATGCCTTGTTGCGGGAATTCGTTGCTTTGTTGGTGCAGTATTGGGTGCCGGTGGGTGTGTCTACGTTGTTGGTGGCTTTGGTGTTTCCTCTGCTGGCTTGGCATACTGGGGCTTGGTCTTAGTTCTCGGCGTTGTGGCTTGGGGTGTGGCGGCGCGGAATTGTGCGGGCCGATACTCGCAAGTCAAGGGCGCCTTCGGCGTCGGCTTCGCCGACTCGGCCCTGGAGGGCCTCGCCCTGGACTTGCGAGCCTCGATCGGCCCTAACGGCAGGCGAACATGGGGCAGGCCGGGGGCCTGCCCCATTTGTTCCGCGCCGCCACCTTGCTCCTATTGTTCACCCCATAGTGGTCGATCGAATTGGGTAGAATCGAGGTATGAGGGGACAACAACTAATCGACGAGCTCCGGGCTCGCGAAACCCATATTCGACAACTCGAATACGAGCGACTTCAACTCGTCCACGAAATCCATGAGCAAGGCCTCGCGAAAGAAATGGGCGCCTACTCCACAGCGTCATTCCTGCGGGACACCGTGCGGATCACACCCGCAGACGCACGACGGCGAGTCGCTGACGCGAACGCGTTGTTCGGGTCGACCACGTTGACCGGGCAGCCGATCGGGGCGCAGCTCCCCGTGGCGGCGCAGGCGCTCGCCGCTGGGGTGATCAGCCGAGATCACGTGCAGGTTGTGCGCGCCACGATCGACAAACTCCCGGTCGAGCATCACGCCGACGTGGAGCAACTGCTCGTGGAGGAAGCCGAGCGCTTCGACCCGGTCAAGCTCGGCAAGCTCGCCACCCGCACTCGTGCGCACCTGCAACCTGAACAGGTTGTCCTGGAAGAACAAGCCGCGCGCAAGCGCATGGAATTCTCCATGGTCGAAGACATCGACGGCACGATCCTTGTGCGCGGGCGGCTCTCACCCGAGTGTGCCGAGGTGTTGAAAGCCGCGCTGTCACCGTTGGCGAAGCCAGCTGGGAAGGACGACGACCGCTCCGCTGCACGGCGGTGGGCCGACGCGCTGGTCGAGTTGGCGCACCGCATCCTCAACTCGGACACGCTTCCGCAAGACGGCGGGCGGCGGCCGCACCTCGCGGTCACGATTTCCTACGAACAACTTCGTGACCAGATCGGGCTCGGCCGAGGTGACTTCGGTGCGTTCATCACTCCACAATCGATTCGGCAGATCGCGTGTGATGCCGGGATCACACCCATCGTGTTGAACAGTGAAGGCCAACCACTCGACGTGGGACGCGAACAACGGCTCGTCACCGCAACGATTCGGGCGGCGCTCATCGCCAGAGACAAAGGCTGCAGCTTTCCCGGATGCGATCGGCCGCCGGAGTGGACCGACGCACACCACATCATCCCGTGGATCGAGGGCGGAATAACCTCAGCAGAACTCATGGCCCTGCTCTGCCGATACCACCACACGATCATTCACGAACAAGACTGGGAAATCATCATGCGCGGCGGGTTCCCGTACTACATTCCGCCAGCGTGGGTCGATCCGCAGCGCAAACCCATCCGCAACACGATGCACGTCGGTGTCGCGTAGAAGTGGCGCACCACTTCTACGCGACGGCGTGAATGCCCTGGGCGATCTCTTCGATCGTCTTGTCGCAGAACACTTCCAGGTCCTGCGGTTTGCGGCTGGACACCAGGCCGCCATCCACCACGACCTCCTCGTCCACCCAGTCCGCGCCCGCGTTGCGCAGGTCGGTCTTCAAGCTCGGCCACGACGTCATTCGCTTGCCGCGCACCACGTTCGCCTCGGCGAGCACCCAGCCGCCGTGGCAGATCACCGCTACCGGCTTGCCGGCCTTCGTGAACTCGCCGACAAACGACACGGCCCGGTCGTCGGCGCGCACGAAATCGCCGTTCGCAACACCACCGGGCAGTACCAGGGCGTCGTAGTTCTCGGGGCTGGCCTCGTCCACCACGGCGTCCACGCGCCAGCGGCCGGCCTTGTCCAGGTGGTTGAACGTCTGGATCTCACCGCTGTTCAGCGACACCAGCTCGGGCTGACCGCCCGCGCTCTGCACCGCCTCCCAGGGGCGCTCCAGCTCTACGTGCTCCACACCGTCCGTGGCCACGAACGCCACTCGTTTGCCGGTGATCGTCGGGAGCATTCAGCTCTCCTTCCTCAACTCGTACCGGAATACCTGCCGCGTTCGATCGGCGGCGCGACGGCCGGCTGTGCGCTGCTCGCCTGGCCGGGGACCGGCGTCACGACTGGCTCGGGGTGTCGGTTTCCACGTTCGTGTGCCGCGCGTTCCCGACTGATGCGCTCCGCCTCCCGGCGGTCACGCATTCGGGTGAACGCGCCGATCGTGATCGCGTGCGCCGCCGCCAGCACCAGCAGCACGATGCCCAGCCGCAGGACAATGGCCTCGGCCGCGCTGTCGGCCGGCACGTCGATCGTCGATATCAACGCCAGTACGCCCAGCACCGCCAGGTGAAACAGCACCGTCACCATCCGCGCCAACGACGCGCTCGTGCCGTCCTCCCCGTCCGGACCGGACAGGTAACGCTGCCCACTGCGATAGATGATCAGCCCGTCGATCACCACGAGCACCACGCCGATCAACAGGAACGCCAGGTAGCTGTTGGTGTCCACCAGAGCACCTCCAACGGGTTGTGACCGAGGGGTACCCCAGGTCCACCCTCACAAACTGATGGTTGGTTCGCGCGCATGTGGGTACCTCAAGTCCATGCACGAGGTGCCCAAGGACGACATCGCGCCGGAACAGCCCGCGACCGACGTGCTCGAACAGCGTCAGGACGACGCCGAGCACGGGGAACCCGGGCCGACCGGCGAGACGCCGGTGGAGGCCGCCGAGGCCGACGCCGCCGAGCAGTCCCGGGCACTGGACCCGGACGACGACCGCGACACCTACCGGTAGCCCAGCCGTTGGCGCACAGCCGTTGGCGCACAACGAAAGGATCACCATGACGACCGCACGAGAAATCATGACGGCCGACCCGACTTGTGCCAGAACCAGCGACACGATCCTGGACGCCGCGCGCAGCATGGCCGATCGGGGGATCGGCGCGCTGCCGGTGTGCGGCGAGGACGACAAGCTCAAAGGCATGATCACCGACCGCGACATCGTGGTGAAGGTGATCGCCGCGGGCAAGGACCCGAGGTCACTGCACGCCGGTGAACTCGCCCAGGGCGAAGTGATCACCGTCGACGCCGGCGACGACGTCGCATCCGTACTCGGCGTGATGGAACGCCACCAGGTGCGCCGCCTGCCGGTACTCGACGGCACGAACCTGATCGGCATGGTCGCGCAGGCCGACGTCGCGCGCGCACTCGACCAACCCAAGGTCGGCGAACTGCTCCAAGCCCTCTCGATCCCCTGAGGAGAACGCCATGTCGGACCTGACTCGCCTGCCGGGCGCCGCCACGGAGACCTGGGACTGGCAACTGCGCGGCTCGTGCCGCGATCTGGACACCGCGATGTTCTTCCACCCCGACCGGGAGCGCGGCGCCGCCCGCGATCTGCGGGTGGCCAAGGCCAAGGAAATCTGCCAGAGCTGTCCGGTCCTCGTGGAGTGCCGCAACCACGCGCTCACCGTGCAGGAGCCGTACGGCGTGTGGGGCGGGCTGGACGAGTCCGAGCGCCGGCACGCGGTCAAGCGCCGCCGGCAGTTCCTCCAGTCGGCTTAACCGTCCACTGTGGACGGCTCGGCGATCACGGTGAGAATCAAGCCGTCCGTGGCGATCCACCGTCCGGTGAAGCCGGCGATCGTGCCACCGTCCACAGTGGACCCGTCGATGAGGATGCGCGCGTCGAACGTGCCGTCGCCGTCGATCGTGATGTCCGCGTCCTCGAAGCCCAGCCAGCGCTTCGTGCGCGGGAACCACGCCTTGTACACGGTTTCCTTGGCACAGAAGAGAATCCGGTCCCAGTGGGTGTCCGGTGCCGCGACCGCGAGCGCACGTCCTCGAGCACGTTCGGCCGGCAGGCTGACCGCGTCCAGCACGCCGTCCGGCAGGGGCGCGTGCGGCTCGGCGTCGACCCCGATGGTCGTCACGTCCGACGCGCGGGCCACGGCCGCCGCCCGATAACCGGCGCAGTGCGTGATCGCTCCCACCACACCATCCGGCCACAGCGGCTCCCGCTTCGGCCCGGACAGGATCGGCACCGGCGGATAGCCCAGCTCGCCGAGCGCCCGGCGCGCGCACGCCCTGGCGTTGGCGAACTCGTCCCGGCGCTTGGCCACCGCCTTCGCGACCAGCGCCTCCTCCTCCGGGAACAGCCGCACGTCCGGGTCGTCGGTGAACACCTCCGCCGAGGCCACCTTCGGCGGCAGCAACTCGGCGATCACACCGACTCCAGCGCGGGCAGGATCTGCCGCAGGATCCCGTGCGGGTTGCCGTGCCGCCGCCACTCGCGCGGGTAGCCCAGCGACACCTCCTGGAAGCGAATCCCGTCGTGCCAGGTGATCCGCGGAATGTGCAGGTGCCCGTAGATCATCGCCGCGGTGTTGAACCGGGTGTGCCAGTCGGCCGTGCGCACGGTTCCGCACCACTGCGCGAACTCCGGGTAGTAGAGCACCCGCGTCGGATCCCGCACGAGCGGATAGTGGTTCACCATCACGAGCGGGATCTCCGGGTCGCACGCCGAAAGCCGCCGCTCCGACTCGGCCACCCGCGCCTCGCACCACGCCTCTCGCGACGGGTACGGATCGGGGTGCAGGAAGTACTCGTCGGTGCACACCACGCCCGTCTCGTGCGCCTTGGCCAGTGACTGCTCCTTGGTGTCACAGCCCTCCGGGCGGAACGTGTAGTCGTACCCGACGAACAGCGGCGCGATCATTACACGGTCGGATTCGCCGTGTTCTCCTTGCCACACAAGGAAATCGTCCTCCGGCGTGCGCACGCCGAGGCCCCGGCACATCTCCACCAGCGCCTCGTAGCGTGCCACCCCGCGCAGCTGCACCTCGTCGTCGCGCGTGGTCCACAGCTCGTGGTTGCCCGGCGACCAGATGACCTGCGCGAACCGGTCGCGCAGCCGCCGCAGCGTCTCCTCGATCAGCGACATCCGCTCGGCCACGTCCCCGGCCACGATCAGCCAGTCGCCGTCGGAGCCGGGCCGCAGCCCGTCCACGATGTCGCGGTTCTCCGCGTACGAGACATGCAGATCACTGACAGCGAGCAAGTTCACGCCTTCACCGTATCCCTCACCGCCTCGGCCTCGGCGCCGTCGAGACCGGGTTCACCCGAGGGCTCGGCGGGCCGGGGTGCCGCGGCTGCTGCTGGCGGTTCTCGCCGAAGTCCGGCTCCCAGGTCATCGCCTGCAGCGGCAGACCGGTCGGCAGGTCGGTGCGCCTCGTCACCTTCAGCTTGCGGTACACCCTGGTCAGGTGCTGTTCCACGGTGCTGACCGTGATGTACAGCTTGCGCCCGATCTCCCGGTTGGTGTGCCCCTGCGCCGCCAGCATCGCGACCCTGCGCTCGGCGTCGCTCAGCGCGGCGACGCCCTCGGTCGGGGTCTCGTTCGTGGACTCGGAGTCACCGGTCTCGCCGGACGCCGCGGACAGCGTGCGGTACAGCGGCTGGGCCTGGCAGCCCTTGGCGATGTGCATCGCGCGGCGGGCCATCATGCGCGCCCGCTTGAACTCGCCGAGCGCGTGGTGCGCGTGGCTGAGGTCGGCCAGCGTGTGCGCCAGCTCCAGCCGGTCGCCGCTGGCCTGCAACAGGTCGACCGATTCGCGTAACAACGCCGGTCTGTGCTTCAACTCGCTGGCCGCCGCCAGCACTCGCAGCGAGGTGCCCCGGGTGCGCGAGGTGTTGCCGCCAGGCAGGTTCAGCTGCTCGGCGACCAACTCCTTGGCCTTGTCCCGGTTGCCCAGCCGCAGGTGCGCCTGCGCGGCGTCGGCCCGCCACGGCGCCAGCGTCGGCTGATCGATGTCCCACTCACGCATCAGGTCGCCGCACTGCTGGAAGTCGCCCAGCGCCGCGTGCAGCCGCCCGAGGCTGAGGTGGTACTTGCCGCGCGCGTGCAGGTAGCGCAGCCCCGGCCGGGTGCGGAAGGTCGCCTCCGGCACGGTCTGCCGGACCAGTTCGGTCGCGCCCTCCTCGTCGCCCAGCGCGGTGCGGGCCAGCAGCAGCGTCGCCATCGGCGAGCCGATCGCCACACCCCAGCTCTGCGCCGAGATGGTGCTCAGCGCGTCCCGCCCGTGCTTGGCCGCCGCGGGCAGATCTCCTTGGCGCAGCGCGATTTCCGCCCGCACCCCGCTGAACAGCGCGCGCCATGTGTTGGCCTTGCGCGACGCCGACTCGTTGAGCAGCACCTCGCACCACGGCGCGGCCAGGTCGTACCGGTCGGCGTAGATCAGCGCCTTGAGCGCGCACACCAGCGTGTCCAGCGTCTCCTCGCCGAGCCGGCAGCTCTGCAGCACGTGCTCGGCGCCGGTGACCAGGTCGCGGGTGGAGCCCTTCTTCAACGCGGAGTCCAAAGTGGACGATGCGCGCACCCAGGAGCTGACCGGTGCGGCCGCGCCGTCGTCCGCGATCGCCGGAGCGGCGGACGCGGACACCGGGGACAGCCACTTCTGGATCAGCCGCAGCTCCGCGGCCGGCTGCGACCTCGGCGGCTCGGAGGAGTTGGCGATCTTGCCGAGCGCCTCCTGTGCCTCCTCGGCCTGGCCGTGCCACAGCAGCGACTTGATCATCATGATCGCGCTGCGCTCGTCCAGCGTGCCCTCGGCGAACTCGGACCGCAGCGGGTCGAGGTGGCGCGCGGCGGCCGACGGGTTGCGCCGCCACTCCACCCTGGCCAGCGAGGCGATGATGTCGGCCCGCTCGCGGGCACCGGTGGTGGACCGTTTGGCCAGCTCCAGGTACCCGACCGCGGCGTCCACGTCGTCGTCGGCGAGCGCCTGCTTGGCCGCGACGCGCAGCACGCCGACCGCCCACGGCGCGTTCGCCCGGTCGGCCTCGATCAGGTGCTGGGCGACCGTGGCGGCGTTGGCGCCGTCCTGGTGCAGCAGTTCGGCCACACCGTGGTGCAGCGTGCCGCGCTCGGTGTCACCGAGGCCGTCCAGCACGGCGGCCCGCGCGGCCGGGTGGCGGAACCGGCCGCCGTCCAGCACGCCGGCCGTCTCCAGCGAGTCGACCGCCTGGGTGACCGTCTCGGAGCGCAGGTCGAGCAGCCGCTCCAGGGTGGCCAGCGACGCGTGCTCGCCGAGTACCGCGAGCCCGGTGGCCGCGTCCAGCAGCCGGCCGTCCCACCGGTGCAGGCAGGCGACCACGGCTTCGGTGAACGCCGAGCCGACGATCGGCTCGCCCTCGCCGCCCGCGGCCACGTAGTCGTCGACCAGCGCGCGGGCCAGCAGCGGGTTGCCGCCGCTGACCGCGTGGTACACGGTCGCCACCGACTTCACCTCTGGCGTGTCCACCGTCTCGGCGAGCAGCGCCCCCACGCCGTCGACGGACAGTGGCGCCAGCTTGATCGCCGTGGTGTTCGGCTGCCTGGTGATCTCGGAGTGGAAGTCCGGGTTGGCGTGCCGCGCCGAGGTCCACTGCGTGAGCACCACCAGCACCCTGGTGGAGCGGATGCGCCGCTGTAGGTACAGCAGCGCCTGCAGCGAGCCGCGGTCGGCGAACTGGACGTCGTCCACGGCCAGCACCACCGGGTGATCGGAGGCCAGCTCCAACAGCGCGCTGCACAGTCCGTGCACGACGCGCGCGTTGGCCTCCTCGATCGTGGTGAGGTCGGCCGACGGCGTCGACATGGTCACGTCGTCCTCGGACAGCACGTCGGTCACGCGCTGTGCCACCGCCTCGGGAAGATC
Source organism: Herbihabitans rhizosphaerae (assembly GCF_004216555.1). Taxonomy (GTDB): domain Bacteria; phylum Actinomycetota; class Actinomycetes; order Mycobacteriales; family Pseudonocardiaceae; genus Herbihabitans; species Herbihabitans rhizosphaerae. Next base: position 286,969 of record NZ_SGWQ01000007.1, read on the forward strand.
CCCTCCATGGAAGAGCTGTCCAAGCACGCCAAGGTGCAGGTGCCGCTCGGCGCGCGCACCGGTCGCGGTGAGCAGGACGGCGCCTGCCTCCACCGCGCGCTCGGTGAACGCGTTGAGCAACTCGGTCTTGCCGGTCGCCATACCCCCGGTGATCAGCGCGATCTGTCCCCTGCCCCTGGCACACTTCGCGAACAGCCCGTCCAGGAGGTCCAGCTCTTTGTTTCGTTCTACGAACAGCATGCCTTTTTCCTCTCTGCTCGCCATGTAGCCATGGGTCCACCAATGATTCTTGAGTTGTCCTTGAGTCATCCTTTAGTGGATCCCTTGACACACGGTGGCGGCAGCCCCTGGAGGCCTCGTCCAACGGTTTTAATGTACCCCTGATCGGGGGCATCGTGGAGTCTTTTTACTAATTACCCGCGAGTATGTTCGTGTCTTTGACAAGGCTCGAGTTGGCAGTTCCATTTGGGGTAGACCGACCTAGAGGACCTCAAGGATTGCTAGTGCAAGAGAGAGCACCGGCTGTGACGGACTGCCTACGCTATATGGGTGCCTGACCTGCGGCCAGCTCGACGTTCAGGCGCAGGCAGTGATCATGATCGACTTTCGTACTGGGCCGAACGTGTGTAATGGCGAATCGCCTAAATGCGCATTTTTAGCCCCATTCAAGCAATTGTTTCGCCTGCTTCGGGGTCGCATCAAATGCCATTAACGCCGGCGTACGCGGGGTTGAACGGCAGTTGTCCCGCGCTGGTCCCGCGCCATCCCGGATGCGCTCGGTAACTGGCCTTCGCGCGCGCGTGGGTGCAGGTAACCCGTTCGGTGGTGGGGTCAGGTCCACCCCCGAAGTGGATTCAGTCCGATTACGGCGAACCCGGCACCCGCATAGCGTCTGTGTCGACGACGAAAACAACCGACGACGACACCGGAGGCACCCGATGCGCACCACACTTTCCCCCAACGAGAACACCCCACTCCACGCCGGCCCACCGGCCGTCACCACGGTCGACGCGATGCGACCCGGCCTGCTGCGGCTGACCGGGCTGGTCAAGCAGTTCGGTGACGATGTCGTGGTCGACGGCGTGGACCTGGACATCGCGGCCGGCGCCGTGGTCGGACTGGTCGGCGACGCCGGATCCGGCCGCAGCACCGTGCTGTGCATGGCGATGGGCCTGCTGCCCCCGGACGAGGGCACCGTGCGGGTCGGCGACACCGACATCTGGGCGACCGACACCCGCCACGCCCGCGACCTGGTCGGCATGCTGCCCGACAGCGGGTTCGTGCCGGACTGGATGACCGGCCGCGAACTGCTCGTGTCCGAGGGGCTCGAGCACGGCATGCCGATCGGATCGGCCCAGCGGCGGGCCGGCGAGCTGATCACGACCCTGCGCCTGGTGGACGTCGCGACCTCGGAGATCGCCGAGTACACCGAGGGGCAGCGCCGGCGCCTGCGGCTGGCCGCCGCGCTGGTGCACCGGCCGGCCGTGCTGGTCCTCGACGACGTGTTCGCCGGTATCGACGAGGGCTCCGCCGCCGTGGTGCGCACGGTTCTGCGCGACTTCGCCGGCAACGGCGGCGCGGTGCTGCTGTCCGGTGACACCGAGGTCGGCCTCGACCGGGTGTGCGACCACGTTCGGGTGATCGAGGGCGGGCGAATGGTCCCCCTCACCCCGGCCGCTCCGCTGACCGTGCGTCCCGCGCCCGGCGTGCGGGTGACCGTGCTCGAGGACGGCGGCCTGGAGCTGCGCGTCGAGGCCACCGGTGCGCGCTACCGCTACGACCGCGACCGCACCGCGATGTGGATCGCGCTGCGCACCCGGGACGGGCGGCTGGACCGTGCGGCCGAGTTGCTCGCCGAGAACTGGGGCCGCGACCGCGACCAGGTGCACGCCGACCTGGTCGAGTGGGTCCTCGAGCTCGCCGAGACCGGCCTGGTGGCCTGAGTTCCGAACGATCGACCGAGGTACGCGCCGACCCGAGGAGGCAGCCGTGATGTCCACACGTGACAGCACGCTCCGGGGATCACTCCGGTCGGCGAACGGCCCAGGCGGCCAACTGAGTGCGCCTGCGCAGATCGAGCTTGTTCATGATGTTCGCGACGTGCTTCTCCGCCGTGCGGCGGGAGATGCACAACCGATCGGCGATCTGGCCGTTGGTCAGACCTTGCCGAACCAGGTCGGTGATCTCCCGCTCCCGCCTGGTGAGCAGATCGGCGCCGGACGGCACGCGGATCGCCTCAGGGGTGTCGAAGACGTAGAGCATCGCCTCCGCTTCGGACAAGGCCGCGCCGGCCGTGAAACGGCGCTCGAACTCCTGCTCACCGAGGGCTTCCCGGGTTCGCCGGACGTGCCGCGCGTTGGGCGCCTCGAACGCGGCCAGCGTGTGCATGGCGATGCCCTGGACACGACAGGCCGTTTCGGTGATCCCGTACAGGGTCGCCGCGCGAGCGTGATCGCCGCGACGCCCGGCGACCCAGCCGGCGCTGGACAGCCATTCCACGTCCCACCGATCGACTTCCAGATTCTTGGCGGCCGCGACCAGCTCTCCAAGCGTGCGCGCGGCCACGTCCGGCTCGCCGAACTCCGCCTCGATCATGGTCAGTCCGGCCAGCGAGTAGAGCCCGGACTGCAGGTCGCCGAGTTCGGTGCTGAGCGCGAGACCCTCCCGCAGAATGCGTCTGCCACCGTCCGGGTCGCCGGAGAAACCGGTGCTCCACCCGAGGTGGTTGAGGCTCGCGAGCTCTCCCCGCCGGTTGCCGACCGCGCGGAAGCCGGCCACCGCGGTTGAGAAGAGTCCCGCCGCGCGCCCAGGTTGGCCGCGGCACTCGGCGAGGAAACCGACCGTGAACGTCGCCCTGGACATCAGGAACTCGTCGCCGAGGCCGGTCGCCATCTCCGTCGCCTCGGTCACCAGCGTGTCGCAGCGGTCCAGATCGCCTTCGTGCACGCAGTAGGCCGCGTTGTACAGCAGAGCCAGACAGACCCGTGGTCCGCCGGGCGAGGCGTCCGGCAACAGGCGATCGAGCCAAGCTCTGGCCTCGGCGAGCAGGCGCCACGTGTGCCAGTACTGATGCAGGTCGGTCATCATCGCGACCCCGGCATCGGCCTGCCCCGGGGTGCGCCGGAAGTATTCGAGCGCGGCCCGCACGTTCGGGTGGTCCAGCCGCAGCCGCTGGCACGCCGACAGGCCCTCCGGCGTTCCCGCCGTCTCGCGCACGTGGGCGGCCCGGGCGACGTAGTGGTCCCGGTGCCGCTGCCCGGCTCGCTCGGCTTCCTCGGCGGACAGGTGCTCCCGGCCGTACTCGCGCAGCGTCTCCAACATGTGGAACCGGTTCTCACCCGAGTGCTGGCGCGCGATGAGCACCGATTTGTCGACCAGACCGGTGATGACGTCCATCATCGCGGCCGGCGAGACCCCGTCGCCGCCGCACACCCGCTCGGCGGTGCACAGGTCGAACGAGCCCGCGAACACCGAGGCGCGCGCCCACACCAGCCGCTCGTCCGGCGTGCACAGCTCGAAACTCCACTCCAGCGTGCCGTGCAGGCTCCGGTGCCGATGAGAACCGGCGCGCGGTGTGCCGGCCAGCAGCGACAGCCGCGTGGTCAGCCGGTCGGCGAGTTGCCGCACCGACAGCGACCGCAGCCGCACCGCCGCCAGCTCGATGGCCAGCGGCAGGCCGTCCAGCCCGTTGATCAGGCGGGCCACGTCGCGATGGTTGTCCTCGGTGACCTCGAAGGACGGCATCAACGCGCGCGCCCGTGCGACGAACAGCGACACCGCGTCGTATCCGTCCAGGTCGGCGGGGGAGTGCACGTCGTCGGGCTCGGGCACCGCGAGCGGCAGCAGTGGGTACAGGTGCTCGCCGGTGACACCGAGGGACTGCCGGCTGGTGGCCAGCACGAGCACCCGCGGGCACTCGCGCAGAATCGCGTGCACGATCTCGGCGCACGCGTCGATCAGGTGCTCGCAGTTGTCCAGCACGAGCAGCGTCCGCCGGTCCCGCAGGTGCTCCAGCAGTTCCCGCGGCTCGGCCCCGGCGTGGGTGGGCAGCCCCAGAGCCACCGCGATCGTGTTGGCGACGAGCCCCGCGTCGCGCAACTCGGCCAACTCGATGAGCGCCCCGCCGTCCGGCAGTTCGGCGGCCAGATCGGCGGCGAGCCGCACGGCGAGCCGGGTCTTGCCCACACCGGGCGGGCCGACGACGCACACCAGCCGCTCGGCGTCCAGCAGCGCGCGCAGCTCGGTGACCTCGTGGTCTCGGCCCACGTAACTGGTCCGCGCCACCGGTGCGCCGGGCAGTCCGTGCGGGTCCTCGATCGCCGCCATGCGCAGCTCCAAGCCGATTCGTCACGCGCGGTGTCGATCAACGATCGTAACCCCTCAGGGTCGGTCACTCGCGGGCGGTGACGAGGCCGGACTCGTAGGCCGTGATCACCAACTGCGCCCGGTCGCGGGCGTGCAGCTTGGCCAGCAGACGACCGATGTGCGTCTTCACGGTGGCCATACTCAGATGCAGGTGTTCGGTGATCTCGTTGTTGGACAAGCCTTTCGCGATCAGCGTGAGCACCTCGCGCTCGCGGTCGGTCACCCCGGCGAGTTCACCGCCGGGACGGCGAGACGGCCTCGGCCGCGCCGTGAACTCGGCGATCAGGCGCCGGGTCACCGTCGGCGCGAGCAGCGCCTCACCGTCGGCCACCACCCTGATCGCCGCGAGCAGCTCGGCCGGCCTGGTGTCCTTGAGCAGGAACCCGCTGGCCCCGGCGCGCAGCGCGGAGTACACGTACTCGTCCAGGTCGAACGTGGTCAGCACGAGCACCCGGATCCCGGCCGTCTCCGCGGAGCCGACGATGCGGCGGGTCGCCTCGATGCCGTCCATGCGCGGCATCCGCACGTCCATCAGCACGACGTCCGGCCGCAGCCGGGCCGCCGCCTGAACCGCCTCCACGCCGTCGCCGGCCTCACCGACGAGCGTCAGATCAGGAGCCGACTCGACCAGCACGCCGAAGCTGCCGCGCACCAGTGCCTGGTCGTCGACCACCAGTACGCCGGTCACGAAGCGTCCACAGTGGACTGATACGGAATCCTTGCCGTGACGGCGAATCCGCCCTTCGGACGTGGGCCCGCCGTGAAGGTTCCGTCGTACATCATCACCCGTTCTCGCATGCCGATCAGCCCGTGTCCGCCGCCCGTGCCCGGCAGCATCCGCGTCCCCGGCCCGTCGTCGGTCACCTCGATGCGCACCTGTCCGCCGTCGGCCACCACGCTCACCGCGCACCGGGCCGGCGCCGCGTGCTTGACCACGTTGGTCAACGCCTCCTGCACGATCCGGTACACGGTCAGCCCGGCCGCCTCGGGCAGTTCCTCGTCCACCCGCACGTCCAGCGCCAGCGGCACCCCGGCCATCCTGGCCCGGTCGGCCAGCTCCGGCAGATCGGCGACACCCGGCGCGGGCGCCAGCTCGGCGTCGCCGGCGGCCGAGTCGGACTCCGCGCGCAGCACGCCGAGCAGCCTGCGCATCTCGGTGAGCGCGTCCCGGCTGGTCCGCTCGATCACCCGCAGCGCCTCGCGCGCCTCCTCGGGCCGGTCCTCGGCGACGTGGTTGGCGATGCCGGCCTTCACCGCGATCATGCTCATGCCGTGCGCGACCACGTCGTGCAGCTCGCGCGCGATCCGCAGCCGCTCCTCGGCCACGGCCCGCTCGGTGGCCCGCGCCGCGTAGGCCCGCCGCTGCCGCGCCCCGACGCCGAATGCCCAGGTCGCGCCGAACGTCGCGCAGGTCACCAGGAACCAGGGGAGCGTCTCGTCCCACGGCTGCGGCGCCACGGTCTCGCCGGCGATCACCACCAACCCGACCGCGATCAGGCACCCCGCCAGCGCGGTGGTGGCCCTCGCGTTGACGACCGTGACGGTGTACAGCATCAGCGCGACCGCGAGGTACACCGGGATGGCCGCGTAGATCGGCACGATGCCGGTCGTGGTGGCGACGGCCGCGATGCCGAACACGATCGTGAACGCGGGCATCGGCCACTTGCGCCGTACCGCGATCGGCAGTCCCACGGCAAGCCCGACGAACCAGGACAGCCACAGCGGCTCGTGCAAGCCGGTGGGGCGCGGCGTCTCGCTGGCCGCCACGACCACGGCGAGCGCCATGACGACCGCGACCATCGCGTCGATGGCGTACAGGTGCGCGTCACCGAATCGCCTGCCGAACGGGTTCTCCACGGGCCGACCGTATCCGCTCGACTCGCGCACGGCGTCGGAGCGCGGTGGGTCAGACCGGGGTATGAGCCGCTCGCCCGGGTCCGAGCTGTGGTCCGATGTGGACACTCGGGTGAGCGGCGATCGTTGTGGCCATGATCGAAGTACGCGAGCTCACGAAGCGGTACGGCGACACGGTGGCCGTCCGCGAACTGTCCTTCACCGTGAAACCCGGACAGGTGACCGGGTTCCTCGGCCCGAACGGGTCCGGCAAGTCGACCACCATGCGCGCGATCCTCGGCCTCGACCGGCCGACCTCGGGCGTTGCGATGGTCAACGGCCGGCCGTACGCAACGTTGCGAAAACCGTTGCACGAAGTCGGTGCGTTGCTCGACGCGGGCGCTGTGCACGGCGGGCGCACCGCCGAGATGCACCTGCGTTGCGTCGCGCGGAGCAACGGCATCGGCCGGGCGCGGGTCACCGACGTGCTGGAGCGGGTGGGCCTCGCCGGTGTCGCGCGCAAACGGATCGGCGGCTTCTCGCTCGGCATGCGGCAACGGCTCGGCATCGGAGCGGCGTTGCTCGGCGATCCCGGTGTGCTGATGTTCGACGAGCCGGTGAACGGGCTGGACCCGGAAGGCATCCGGTGGATCCGCGAGTTGATGCGCGCGCTGGCCGCCGAGGGGCGCACGGTGCTGGTGTCCAGCCACCTGATGAGCGAGATGGCGCTGACCGCCGACCACGTCGTGGTGATCGGCCGGGGACAACTGATCACCGAGACGTCGATGGCCGCGCTGTCCGAGGACTTCCGCCGCGACGTGCTGGTGCGCACGCCGAGGGCGGACGAGCTGCGCGGTGCGCTCAGTACCGCCGGTGCGTCCGTCCACAGTGGACCAGACGGCGAGCTCGCGGTGCGCGGCATGGACGCCGTTGCGATCGGGGACCTGGCGTTGCGCGCCGGGATCGCGGTGCACGAGCTGACTCCGCGCAGTGCCTCGCTGGAGGAGGCGTACATGGAACTGACCGACGAGAGCGTGGAGTACCGCGCGCAGGCTGGGAGGGCGTCGTGAACGACGTGCTGGCATCGGAGTGGCTGAAGCTGCGCTCGCTCCGATCGTCCGTGAACCTGCTGATCGGCCCGCTGGCCGGGCTCGTCGCGGGCGCGGTGATCACCGCGCTGATGGCCGCCGACTGGGACAGCTCGCCGGAGATGCGGGACAAGTTCGCGGCCGGTGACGCGGGCCTGCTGGCCCAGCCGGTCACCCAGGTCTGCCTGGCCACGCTGGCGATTCTGGTGATCACCGGCGAGTACGCGACCGGCATGATCCGCACCAGTCTGGTCGCCGCGCCGAATCGGCTCCAGGTGCTCGCCGCCAAGGCGCTGGTCGTCTCCGGTGTGACGCTGGTGGCCGGCCAGGTGATCTCGTTCGCCGGGTTCTGGGCGAGCCGGCTGATCGTCGGGGACCGCCCGCCGCCGTTCGGTTTCAGCGGTTCCGCGGCCGACGCCGTACCGCTGGTGGTCGCCGACGGGCTCGTGATCACGGTGATCAGCCTGGTCGCGCTCGGCCTCGGCACGGTCATCCGGTCCACGGCCGGCGCGCTGGTGTCGGTGTTCGTGCTGCTGTTCGTGCTGCCGATGGTGGCCATGGCGCTGCCCAGCTCGGTGGGCAACGTGCTCGCCTCGCTGATGCTGCGCAACCTCGCGCCGCAGTTGGCCGGCGTCCCGCAGTCGGAGGCGGTGCTCTCGCAGCCGGGTGCGGTGGCCGTCGCGGTGGGCTACGTAGTGGTCGCGCTCGGTGCCGCGGCGGTCGTGTTGCGGAGGAGGGACGCGTGAGGCGCCCGGGTGCTCTGGGGTTCGTCGCCGGCGTTTCCGGTGGTCGAGTTCGCGATGTGAAAGATTAGGTAGGGGCGTCCCCTAGGCCATTGACAAACCGGTCGGTCGGTTTTGTATCCTTGGTGGGACGAACGGGTCGCACACCAGGCGGGCCGCCGTCCGAGGCAGGGGAGACGACGTGGATATCGACGTTCTCGGGCCGTTAGCGGTGCGTATCGACGGTGTGTCGGTGACCCCGACCGCCGCGAAGCCGCGAAAGGTTCTCGCGATGCTCGCCGTCCACGCCGACGAGGTCGTGCCGGCCCCATCGCTGTTCGAGGAGCTGTGGGGAGACGCGCCGCCGCGCACAGCGACGACCACGGTGCAGACCTACGTCCTGCACCTGCGCAACCTGATCACCACGGCGCTACGCGGGAACGCCGACCGGGAGTACGCCGACGCCAAACAGGTGCTGGCTACCCGTCCGGGCGGTTACGTGTTGAACACCGGCGGCGGCACGGTCGACGTGCGCGAGTTCGATCGGCTCGCCGCCGCCGGGCACCGCGCCCGCGAACTCGGCGACTACGAGGACGCGGCGCGGTCGTTCACCGAGGCGCTGTCCACCTGGCGCGGCAAGGCGCTGGTCGACGTGCAGGTCGGTGCGCTGCTCGAGGTGGAGGTCCACCGCCTCGAGGAGGCCAGGCTCAACGTGCTGGACCGCAGGATCGACGCCGATCTGCGGCTCGGCCGGCACCACCAACTGCTCGGCGAGCTGTCCGCGCTGGTGTCGCGACACCGCACGCACGAAGGTCTGTACGCGCACCTGATGCTGGCGATGTACCGGTCCGGGCGGCGTGGCGAGGCGGTCGAGGTGTATCGCAAGCTGCGCGCGTGCCTGGCCCACGACCTGGGCCTGGAGCCGTCGCCGACGTTACGACGGCTGCACCGGTCGATGCTCGACGCCGACCCCAGGCTGCACGAGTACGTGACCGTCGAGCCGCCGGTCGGCGCCGCGGTCTGACCTGGGCATGACCAAGCAGGCTCGGTCGGAGCAGACCAGAGCGTTACTCCTGAATGCCGCGGCCGACCTGCTCAGCAAGGACGGTTACGCCGCCTCCAGCATGGAGGACATCAGCAAGGCGGCGGGCGTGACCAAAGGCGCGCTGTACTTCCACTTCTCCGGTAAGGACAAGGTGTGCGCGGCCGTGCAGAGCGAGGCCGTGTCGATCCTGCGCACGTTCATCGCCGAGCTCGAGACCGGCCGCACGTCGGCGCTGCAGTCGCTGATCGACCTGACCCACACGATGGTGCGCTGGCTGGACACCGAGCCGGTGATCGCGGCTAGCTTCCGGATCGGGCGCGAGTGCGGCTCGACAGACGACAGCTTTCTCACCTTCTCGCGCGCCTGGTTCGCCGAGGTCAGGCGCGCTTTACGGGTGGCGAAGAAGAATCAGGAGCTGTCCGAGGACGTGCGCATGGACGTCGCTGTGGTAATGGTGGCTGTGATGTGCCTCGGTATCGAGATGCTCGCGACGACATCCAGCAGACCGGCCAAGCCCTCGGAGAGCTTGGCCGGTATGTGGACGCTCATCCTGCCCGAGATCGCCGACGACGAGACGCTCGCCGGCCTCGACGCGTTTGGATCGTCCAATGTCGACAGATAGAAGCCGGTTTCGGAGTTGCGTGGGTGGTCCGGTAGGGCACGCCCAGGCGGCGATCTACGGCGTTGGCGTCCGCTCGAGTATGCCCAATACGAGTCGCGAACGCCGCCTTGTAGCTCATCCACCTGGACGCGCCCGGGTGGTCACCCTGCGAGGACGGGGCAGGTGGCACCTCGAGACAAGGCCTAGCCGTGCGCCCCTGTCAGGCGCTGGCCGCGACCTCGTAGTCGACCGTGCCGGTCGGGTTGAACTTGGTCAGCCGGCGCGGCGGGACGATGCCCGGCAGCAGGAACTGCCACATGTCGGTGACGCGCTGGCGGACGTCGGCTCGCCCGGTGAGGACCTGGGATCGCAGCTGCACGCCGGTGAACGAACCGATGACGTACATCGCCAGATCGTCCGGCTGGACCTCTTTGCGCAGGTCACCGGTGGCCTGCGCGGCCACCATGCAGCGCTCCACCAGGTCGGTCCAGCTCCGGTAGGCGTCGATCGCCGGCGAGGCGAACGAGCCGTGCTCGATGACCAGCCGGATGGCCGCCCGGACGCGCACGCTCAGCATGAGGTTCATCGCCATGTTGTGCGTCAGGTCGATGACCGTCTGCAGGCCGGGGCGGTCGGTGGCCGCGAACGGCCCCCACACCGAGAACTGCTCCTCGATGAGTGCGGAGGCCAGCTCCTCCTTGGAGGAGAAGTGGAAGTACAGGGCGCCCTTGGTGACGCCGGCGGTGGCGAGGATGTCGGACAGGCTTGCGCCGACGAAGCCGTACTCATCGAAGGCCTCGGCGGCGGCATCGAGGATCACGTTCCGCGTCCGTTCCGCTCGCTCCTGTCGAGCCACGGTCACTCCTTAGCTTCGGTCGACGGTTCAGTCGCCGCATCCCCTGTCAGTCGACCATAGCGGCCGGCTGTCAGGGCCCACCCACCGAGTGTAGCCCAAGTTTGCCGTAAGGAAAGATCCGAAAAAAACCGGGTAGTAGGTATGGTTTTTGCCCTGGGGTTCCGATTTACTACGTACAGGGTCTTCATCGCTGACGGAGGTAGTCATGACCGCCATGATCGAGAAGGATGACGCCACTGGGGTATTACCCGACGCGGGACCGGTGCTCTTCGAGCAGACAATCCCGCGCCACCTGGTACATCGTGCCGCTGTGGCAGAGGTCTTCGTAACCGATCTGCACGTTACAAACGAGAACACGTTTCATGTGGGGGCGCAGTGGCCGCGGGGGCACAGCTTCTTTGGGCCGAGGACCACGGCCTCCCATGATCCGCTGATCTTCGCGGAGACCATTCGGCAGGCAGCGTTACTCGTTTCGCACGCCGCACTCGGCGTGCCGAAGAGTGACCGCTTCCTGCTGCACGACATGTCGGTCTCGGTCGACATGGTCGGGTTGCGCACCGCCGACCGCCCGGTGGACATTGTCGTCGTCGTGCGTGCGCACGACATTCGGCGCAGGGGTGATTCCATCGGGGGAATCAGGCTGGAGTTCAGTTGTTACCGCGACGGTCGCAAGATCGGCACGGCTGGGCTTGGCTGGAGCTGCGCGTCGGCCGCTGGATACCGGCGGGTGCGGGGAGACCGTTTCTCCGCGACGCCGTACCAGGCGACGCTGCTGCCCGCGGTCAAGCCGCAGTTGGTCGGCAGGGACCGTCCGGAGGACGTGGTGCTGGCGGAGACCCCGCTGCACAACGTCTGGTCGTTACAGGCCAATCCGGGCCACCCGGTGATGTTCGACCACCCGGTCGACCACGTCCCCGGAATGGTTCTGTTGGAGGCAGCACGACAGGCGACGCTGCTCACCGTTGGCAAGGCCAACGCGGTGCCGCGCGCCATGGAATTCACCTTCCGCCGGTTCGTCGAGTTCGAGGACCCGTGCCTGGTGATCGCCGATGACCAAGGCCGTACCAGGGGCGGCCGACGGCTCGGTGTCACCTTCGAGCAATGTGGTCGCACGGTCGCGACGGGCACGATGGAACTGGCGGATGCCTGAGTTAGCCGGTGCGTCTCCGGTCCTGGTGACCGGGGCGACCGGGTTCGTCGGCACTGCCGTCGTGCGCGAGCTCCTGCGGCGTCACGACGGCGGAGCGCTCATCCGAGTGCTCTGTCGTCGTGAGCCGCCGGCGTGGATGCGCGAAGCCGGCATCGCCGTCGTTCATGGCGACCTCGCCGAGGCGGCCACGCTGGACGGTGCGTGCGACGGCGTGTCGACAGTGCTGCACCTCGCCTCCCGGATCGGCGGCGATCTGGAGGCGTGCACGGCCGTCAACGTCGACGGCACCCGGGCGCTGCTCGAACAGGCGCGGCGGGCCGGGGTGTCCCGGGTGGTGCAGCTGAGCACGACGGGGGTGTACGGCGACGGCGTGCACCGCGGTGCGAGTGAGTCGCTGCTGGCGCCGTCGCCAGTCTCGGTGACGAGCCGGACGAGGTTGGCCGCCGAGCGCATGACCAGGGCGGCCGGAGGCATCGTTCTTCGGCCGCACCTGGTCTACGGCGAGGGCGACAAGTGGGTGGTCCCGACCGTGCTGCGCTGGTTGCGGGCGGTGCCGGGCTGGGCCGACGGGGGAGTCGCGCGCTCGTCGATGGTGGCCGTGTCCGACCTGGCGTCGGTGATCGCGGCGCTCGCGTGCATGCGGTGGGGGCCGCGGCGGGGCGCGGTGTTCCACGTCAACCACCCGAGGCCGGTCAGCATGCGGGAACTGGTGACCGCGCTGTGCGGGCACCTGGATCTGCCGCTGCCCGATCTCGACCTGACCGCCGACGCGCACCGGATGCTCACCAGGTCGGCGCTGCCGTCGCTCACCGACCACCAGTTCTCCATGCTGGCCCAGGATCACTTCTACGACAGCACGCGGATCTGGTCGTTCACCGGGGTGGAACCGGGACCCGGCCTCGCCACTCGGCTGCCGGACGCGATCCCGTGGTACCGCGACGTGCTGTCCGGCAAGGCGACCGCCGCCGTCTGACATCGCGAGTCCCGCGCTGTGCACCGGTGAGTCCCGCGCTGTGCACCACCGGACGGTATGGTTAGGCTGCCCTAATGCAGCGAAGATCGTTCGGGCGAGCCGTGCTCGCGGTGGTGGCGGGCCTGGTACTGGCGTCGTGCAGCGGTGGCACCGCCACCTCGGGCAACCAGAGCGCGGGCCAGGCCCCACCCGCGCAGGCCGACGGCGGCCGCACCTTTCCGGTGAAGGTCACCCACAAGTACGGCACCACCGAGGTGCGCAAGGCCGACAAGATCGTCACCCTCGGCCTGTCCGACCACGAGATCGTGCTCGCACTCGGTGCCAAGCCGGTCGGCGTCGTCGACTGGTTCAAGGAGCGCCCGTTCGGGAAGTTCCCGTGGCAGAAGGCGAAGTGGGGCGACACCGAGCCGCAGATCGTCGGCGAGCGCGACGACTACAACATGGAACGGATCATCGCGCTGCAGCCGGACCTGATCATCGCGCAGTACAGCGGGATGAAGAAGGAGCAGTACGACGCGCTGTCGCGCCTCTTCCCGGTGGTGGCGCAACCGGTCGGGTACGCCGACTATGCCGCGCCGTGGCAGGAGATGACCCGCGTGGTCGGCCGCGCGATGGCCAAGTCCGACCAGGCCGAAGCGCTGATCAAGGGTATCGACGACCGGTATGCCGCGGTGCGCGAGCGGAACCCGAAGTTCGGGCAGAAGACGATCGTCGTCGGCGACAGCTTCCAGCCGGGCGCCTACGCCGCGTTCGCCGCGCACGACCCGAAGGCCGGGTTCATGGTCGAACTGGGCTTCAAGACGCCGCCGCGGATCGCCGCCGCGCCCAAGGAGCAGAACGTGGTCGAGGTCGGCTCCGAGGGGCTGGGCCTGTTCGAGGCCGACGTCGCCGTGTGGCTCACCTCGTCGGAGGACGCCGTGCGGCGCACCCAGTCGGATCCGTTGTACCGCAAGCTGAAAGTGGCGACCGAGGGCCGTGATCTGTTCATCCCGTACGAGACCCCGCCGATCGGCGCGGCGTTGTCCTTCGGCACCGTGCTGAGCATCCCGTACGCCATCGACAACGCGGTGCCGCTGCTGGCCAAGGCTGTCAAATAGGGATGATCCGCACAGCACGTGTCGCGGGACTCGTCGCGGCGCTCGGGGTTCTGGCCGTCGCGGTGGTGCTGTCACTGTGGCTCGGCTCGACCGACATCGCGTTCGGCGACGCGCTCGCCGTGCTCTGGCGCGACGACGGGTCGACCGACGCGGTGACCATCCGGCAGGTGCGCGCGCCGCGTGCGGCACTGGCGATCCTGGTCGGCATCGCGTTGGGGCTCTCCGGTGCGGTGATGCAGGCGCTGACCCGCAATCCGTTGGCGGAACCCGGTTTGCTCGGCGTGACGATGGGTTCCTCGACGGCCGTCGTGGTGGCCATCGGGTTCTTCGGCCTGTCCGGTGTGCTCGCGCACGTGTGGTTCGCGATCATCGGCGCCGCGCTGGCCGCGACCGTGGTGTACCTGCTCGGCGCCACCGGCCGGTCGATCGTCACGCCGGACCGGATCGTGCTCGCCGGCGCCGCGGTGACCGCCGTCCTGCTCGCGTTCAACTCGGCCGTGCTGCTGCTGGACCCGTTGGCGTTCAACGAGTTCCGCTTCTGGAACGTGGGATCGCTGGCCGGCCGGCGGGCCGACGTGCTGGCGGTGGTCGCGCCGTTCGTGCTCGCCGGCACCGTGCTCACCCTCGCGTTGGCGCACGCGCTGAACGCGCTGGCACTGGGCGAGGACGCCGGGCGCGGGCTCGGGGCCAACGTGACGCTGGTGCGGGTGCTGGCGGCGATCGCGCTCACCGTGCTGTGCGGCGCGGCGACCGCGGCGGCCGGGCCGATCGTGTTCGTCGGGCTGGCGGTGCCGCACGTGGCGCGCATGATCGCCGGGCCGGACCAGCGGTGGGTGATGGCGTACTCGGTGGTGCTCGGGCCGATCCTGATGCTGGTCGGCGACGTGATCGGCCGCGTGATCATCGCACCGCGGGAGATGCAGGTCGGCATCGTGATCGCGTTCATCGGCGCACCGGTGTTCCTGGCGCTGTGCCTGCGCAGCAAGGTGAGCCTGTGAAGGCCCTGCGCGCCCGGCCGGTGGCGGTCGGCGCGCTTCTGGCGGTCGTGATCGTGTGCGTCGGGGTATACGCGCTGACCTCCGGCGAGGTGCGGCTGTCCGTACCGGACGTGCTGGACTCCTTGCTGGGCAACGGAAATCCGGTGTCCGACACAGTGGTGCTCCGACTGCGGCTGCCCCGTGTGCTGACCGCGATCCTGGTCGGTGCGGCGCTCGCGGTGAGCGGTGCGGTGATGCAGAGCCTGACCCGCAACGTGCTCGGCAGCCCCGACTTCCTCGGCATCGTGTACGGCGCGACCACCGGTGCGCTGATCACGATCATCTGGATCGGCGGCACGCTCGCGGAGATCTCGTTCGGCGCGTTCGTCGGCGGGATGGCCACCGCAATGCTGATGTACGTGCTGCTGTACCGGCGCGGGCTGCACGGCTTCCGGTTGGTACTGGTCGGCGTGGGGCTCTCGGCGATGCTGGTCGCGTTCAACCAGTACCTGATCACCCGCGCGGTGCTCTATGAGGCGCTGGCGGCACAGGCCTGGATGACCGGCAGCCTCAACCTGCGCGGCTGGAACGACGTGCTGGCCATGGGTGTGGTGCTCGCCGTGTTGCTTCCGGCTGCGCTGCTCGGTGCCCGCGCGCTGGGCGCGCTGGAGCTCGGCGAGGAGATGGCGGCCGGTCTCGGCGTACCGGTGCGGGCCGCACGTGCCGCGTTCCTGGCGATCAGCGTGGCGCTGGCCGCGGTGGCCACGGCGGTGACCGGGCCGATCGTGTTCGTCGCGCTCATCGCACCGCAGGTGGCACGCAGGCTGACCGGTTCGCAGGGGCCCGGATTGCTGCCGGCCGCGCTGCTGGGCGCAACGTTGCTTCTCGCCGGCGATGTTGCGGTGCAACGACTGTTCCCCACATCGCAACTTCCGGTCGGAATCGCAACGTCGATGGTGGGCGGGCTCTACTTGGCCTGGTTGTTGTCGTCGGAGTGGCGCCAGCGCTCCCGGTAGCGCTTGGCCCGGCCGGCATTGGCATCGGCGTCGAGCGCGCGCCGCACGGCGGTGCCGTGGCCCTGCGGGTAGCCGTTCTTGGCCAGCCGGTGGTCGACGCTCTCCACCGCGTACGCGGCCGTGAACCGCAGGCTCACCAGCAGCCCGAGCAGCACCGAGCCGAGCGCGATCGGCCACGCCCCGCCGATCAGCACGAGTATCGCCAGCAACGCGCCGAGCACCGGTGCGATCTGGACGAACCCGCGCAGGAATACCCTGGCCAGCCAGGTGCGGCAGGTGCCGTCGAAGAGCACCCACTCGCGATACCTCGGCGGCAGTGTGCCGGCGTACTGGTACCAGAGCCAGCGCACCGGGTCGGGACGCTTGTGCGACAACGGTTTCAGCGTTGCTCGGGGTCGAGCCGGAACACCCGGATCTCGCGCGTGGTGCGTTCGCGGTACACGTCGTATGCCTTGGCACGCTTGACGAACTCGGCGAACACCCGGTCCCGCTCCTCGCCGTCGAGCAACGTCGCGCGTACCGGGATCTCCTTGCCGGCAAGGGTGACGACGGCCTCCGGGTCGGCCAGCAGATTGCCGGTCCACGCCGGGTGGTGCTGCTGCCCGAAGTTGCTGCCCACCACGTACGCGCGATTGCCCTCGCGGTAGTGCAGCAGCGGCTGCCGGCGCGGCAGGCCGGACTTGCGGCCGGTCGTGGTGAGCAGCAACGTCGGCGCGCTGAACGCGCCGAGAATCCCGTACTTGCCCTTGCTGCGCTCCAGCAGCTTGCGGTCCACCGGCGTGAGCGTCCTGATCAGCCAGGAACCGGGCTTGGTCGCACCGAACGCGGCCGCCGCCCTGGCGACCGGGTTGTCCGTGGTGCCCCACCGGACCTCGGGAAACGCGGGTTCGTCAGCCATCGTGAGCCTCTCAGATGAGTACACCGGGATTGAGGATTCCGTTGGGGTCCAAGGCGTTCTTCGCCGCACGCAGCGCCGCCGCGAACGGTTCGGGGCGCTGCCGGTCGTAGGTGGGACGGTGGTCGCGGCCGACCGCGTGGTGATGGGTGACCGTGGCGCGGTGCTTCAAGAGGGTTTCGCTCGCCGCGGCCTTGATCTCGTCCCACATGGACAGTTCCGCGCCGGGCCGGCCGGGGGCGATCACGGTGAAGTAGGGAGCCGCGCCGTCCGGATACACGTGGGTGAACCGGCAGTTGAGCACGCCGTCCGCGCCGCAGATCTCGCGGACCGCGGCGCCCACCTCGGTGCGCACCGCGGTGATCAGCGCGCCGATCCGGTCCCAGGTCGTCGCGGTCTCGAACGTCTCCACGATCGCGCCCATCCGAGCAAGGCCGTCGCGTAGGTACGGCATCCGCAGGAACGCCGACCGCCACGCCTCCACGGCGTCCCCGGAGCCGGAGCCAGAACCGGCTCGGGCGGTGCCGCCGTGCTGACCGGCGATGTCCACGGCCAGCGCCAGCCGGTCGTCCACCGGACCGATCGAGGACTCGAAACCCAGTACCAGCACGGAGTTCCGGCCGTCGCCCGCACCGGAGAACATCGCCTCGCCCTGGTCCAGCAGCCGGCAGTTCGCCGGATGCAGCCCCGACTGCGCCACCGCGCGCGTCGCCTCCACGGCGGCGTCGAACGAGGAGAACGACACCGACGTGGACGCCTTGTGCGACGGGCGATCCTGCACGCGCATCCACGCCTCGGTGATCACCCCGAGAATGCCCTCGGACCCGAGGAACAGCCGATCCGGCGACGGGCCGGCACCCGACCCGGGCAGCCGGAACGACTCGCTCACGCCGGCCGGGGTGACCACCCGCAGCGACTCGACCAGGTCGTCGATGTGCGTGTACAGCGTGGCGTAGTGCCCGCCGGCGCGGGTGGCGAGCCAGCCGCCGAGCGTGGAGAACTCGAAGCTCTGCGGGAAGTGCCGCAGCGTCAGCCCGTGCGGGCGAAGCTGGTCCTCCAGTACCGGGCCGAGCGCGCCGGCCTGGATCCGCGCCGCACGGCTGACCTCGTCGATCTCCAGCACGCGATCCATCCGGGTGAGGTCCAGTGACAGCACGCCCCGATGGTCGCCGCTGTGATCGCCGCCCCGGTATTCCACTCCGCCGACCACCGACGAGCCGCCGCCGTACGGGATCACCGCCACGTTCGCCGAGCCGGCCCAGTCCACGACCGACACCAGCTCGGCCTCGGTGCGAGGGAGTGCCACCACGTCCGGCGCGGCGCGCACGTCGCCGCGCAACGCGCGCACCACGTCCCGGTACGCCTTGCCGTAGGTGTGCCCGGCGCGATGCTCGGGACCGGTCGAGCAGAACGGGCTCAGCGTCGCCGGAACGTCCACAGTGGACGGCGGGAGGTCGAGGTCGGCCACGTCCGGCACCGGCAGTGGCTCGTCGGCGAGGCCGGGCAGCATCGCCGCCATCGCGACGCACTCTCCGTCCGGCACGGCCGCGTCCGTCCAGCCCCAACCCCACCACGATCGTGTGCGCTTCACGCCAGCACGGTACCCAGAGAAGAGACCAGAGAAGAGAGAGGCGGCGGGGAGAGAGCTCGGGTGCGGTTGCTCATCTCCCCGCCGCTGGGCGGGCGCCCGCGACTCCGCGTCAGGAGTGACCCGCGCTGCCGGGGGTCGCGGTCATCGGCGCCACGGATCACTGTCCAACCTCGGCGGCCGCGAAACAACCGGGGTGCCACCCCGTAGGGATACGTATCTATTGCGCCTGTTCACGGGCTGATTGCGCCATCTGGCTGGCGTTGCTTCCTCCCGCCGCGCACACGTGCTTAATGTGCCCGGAGCAGCTCAAAGGGAGTACTGATGGCGCACGGCAACGGGACCGGTTCCCGGTTCTCGACGGCCTCGGTCTGGCGGCCCACGACGGATGTGGTGGGGCGAGCCGACGAGCTTGCCGCTCTGCTGTCCACGGTGACCTCACCTCCGGCGGTGGCGTTCGTCGCGGGCGAGGCCGGGATGGGCAAGACCAGACTGCTGCGCGCCGCCGTCGACACGCACTGGAACGGCAACCGGTGGACGGCGATGGGCTTCTGCCACGCCGGCACGGCGCCGTTCCGCTACGGCCCGGTGCTCGACTGTCTGCGTTCGGTCGGCCCGAGGATCGCCGGTGCCATGCTGAACCCGGTCACCGGCGCGCTGCGGCCGTACCTGCCGGAGATCGCCGAGATCCTGCCGCCGGACCCGCCGAGGTTGGACGACGGCAACGCGGCCCGGCACCGGCTGTTCCGTGCCGTGCGCGAGGTGCTGGTCGCGGTGGGCCCGAGCGTGCTGGTGCTCGACGACGTGCAGT
This sequence comes from Herbihabitans rhizosphaerae, assembly GCF_004216555.1. Lineage (GTDB taxonomy): Bacteria > Actinomycetota > Actinomycetes > Mycobacteriales > Pseudonocardiaceae > Herbihabitans > Herbihabitans rhizosphaerae. The sequence goes on from NZ_SGWQ01000007.1 coordinate 305,986, forward strand.
GGATCGACGACGACACCCGCGACCTGCTGCGCTTCCTGCTCGCGGATCCGCCGTCGGGGCTCGCGCTGGTGCTGGCGTACCGGCCGGAGGAGCTGTCCGACGGCGGCCCGCTCGGCGCGACCGTGTCGCCGGGGCCGGCCACCACGATGCTGCGGCTGGACCTGCGGCCGCTGGACGTGGACGGCGTTCGCGCGCTGATCACCGAGGCGGCACCGGACGCGGCCGCGCCGGGCGAGTACGTGGCCGCGGTGCACCGCCACTCGGCCGGGATTCCCGTGGTGGCAACGGAGATCACGCATTCGGTGCTGGCCGCCGGCCTGCCGTCCAAGCCGTCGTCGGTGACGATCGTGCCGGTGCCACGGTCGGTCGCGGAGAGCACCGTGCGCCTGCTCGCCGAGTTGGACGACGACGCGGTGGCGATCGTGATGGCCGCGGCGGTGGTCGACGAGCCGGCGACGGCCGATCTGCTCACCCAGGTCGCCGCGCTGGACACGATGCGGGCGCGGCCGGCGCTGGTGTCTGCGTTGCGCGGCAACGTGTTGGTGCGGCTCGGCGCGAATCGCTACGGGTTCCGGCACGCGATGGCGCGGCGCGCGGCTTACGAGCGGCTGACCGGACCGGAGGCCGAGGACCTGCACGTGCGGGCGCTGCGAGCGTTGCGCAAGCGCCGGCCGGTGCCGTACGTGCGGCTGGCCGAGCACGCCAGGTGTGCGGGTCGGCTTGCCGACTGGGTGGCCTACGCCGAGGCGGCGGCGGACGCGGCGGCGGCGTCCGGGGACGCGGAGAGCGCGGTCGGGATCCTCGGCCGGTTGCTCGCCGAGCCGGACCTGCAACCGTCCGATGTGGACCGGATCGCGCCGAAGTACGCGCGGGTCGCGGTGTCCGGGCTGGATCAGCACGACGTCACCGATTTACTGGCCAAGTTGATGGCCGATCACCGGCTGTCCGACGAGGTGCGCGGCGAGATCCGGCTCAGTCTCGGGTTGTTGCTGCTGCGCCAGGAGGACGGTCTGGAGGCCGGGCGCACCGAGCTGGAGCTGGCGGTCAGCGAGCTGCGCGGGCGGCCCGAGATCGCGGCGCGCGGGATGACCGTGTTGGCCGAGCCGTACATCGGGTTGTTGCCGGTGGAGGAGAGCCTGCGGTGGATGCGGCGCAGCGAGGAGGTGCTCGACGCGTGTTCTGATCGCCTGATGCGGCTGACGCTGCTGGCGAACGTGATCGCGAACCGGGCGCACACCGGGGACACGGCGGCGCACGAGATGGTGCACATGCTGCCGGACCGGGTGACCTGCGCGCGGGAGCAGCGCGAGTTGGCGCGGGCGCACTGCAACCTGGCGGACGCGTGGTCCTGGCTCGGGCACTACGAGCGGGCGCGCACCCAGTTGGCCAACGGGCTGCGGCTGGCCGAGGACTGCGATGCCCGGTACATCGTGAGCGTCGGTGTGACGACCGAGCTGCGGCTGGACTGGCACGCGGGTGACTGGACCCGGTTGGCCGCGCGGGCGCAGGGGTTCCTGGAGTCACACTCGGAGTTGTTGCCGGTCACCTCGGAGTTGTCGCTGGTGCTCGCGTTGCTGGCGGTGGCGCGCGGTGAGTGGGACGACGCGACGCGGTACTTCGAGCAGACCGGCCTGCGCACGCCGGCCAACGCGATCACGCCGGTGGTGATCTCCGCGAGTGCCGGGATGGTGCGCATGATGTTGTCCCGCGATGATCCGGATGGTGCCGTCGCGGAGGCGGCGCACGGCCTGGACGTGTTGCGCGGCAAGGGAATCTGGGCGTGGGGCGGCACGCTGGTGCCGGCCACGGTGGCCGCGTACTGCCGGGCGGGCCGGGTCGAGGAAGCGGAGTCGCTGCTCGGTGAGTTGCGGTCCGGGATCGACGGGAGCGACGCGCCGCTGGTGCGCGCGAGCCTGCCCGCGTGCGAGGGCGACATCGCGGCCGCGCATGGTGCGCTGGCCGAGGCGGTGGAGCGGTATGACGCCGCGTACACGGCGCACACCGGTCTGTCGCAGCCGTACGAGGCGGCGTTGCATTCGGAGAGCGCGGCACGGTGCCGGCTGCGACTGAACGAGGCGTCGGCCACGGAGTTGCTGACCGGCGTGGCGGACACGTTCGACCGGCTGGGTGCGACCAGGGACGCGGCGCGCTGCCGGCACCTGCTGCGCGGCAACGGGTCGGTGACACCGTCGCGGCGGGGGCGGCGTGGGTATGGGAACGAGTTGTCGCCGCGTGAGCGGGACGTGGCGCGGCTGCTGGCGGGGAACCTGACCAACCGGGAGATCGGGGATGTGCTGTTCCTGTCCAAGCGGACGGTCGAGCAGCACGTCGCGAATGTCCTGCGCAAGCTGGGGAAATCGTCGCGCTCCGAGCTGGTCGGAAGCGATGTGGTCGAGCGGCTGTAGAAGATTTCCAAGATTTTTCGGCACTTGATGTCGAGATGGCGTGTTCCGGTTCGACGTAGTGGTGAGGCCGACGGAACGGCCCGCACCGCAGGACCGGAAGGAGAGAGCAATGAACACCACGACCGCGACAGTGACCACGCTGCCGACCCCGTTGACCAACCGGGACCGCGCGGTGCTGCGGGCCGTCGCCGCTGGACGTTGTGAGATGGCCGCCGTCGGCGGATCGCTGATGGTGGACGGGTTGTGCTGCTGTGACCAGTTCGCCGGTACGCGGCTGAGCACAGCGGGCCTGATCGCCTGTGCCGGACACGGATCCCGGACTGTGACGCTGACCGCGTCCGGTGCGGCGCTGCTGGAGGTGGCGTGATGACCACGACGGCGGCGTTGACGAGGTTGGACCGTTGTGACGGGTGTTCGGCAGCGGCCGCGCACCTGGTGGTTCTGCCCGAGGGAGAGCTGATGTTCTGCGGGCACCACGCGCGCAAGCACGGCGCTCGGCTGAGGGAGCTGGGCGCGATCGTCATACCGGAAGGGTCAGCAGTAGATCCGACAACCGCGATCGAGGAGGGGCCGTAGGTGTGGCGGTGGGATGTTCCAACCGTTCCAGCGGACGTCGAGCCGCTCGAGTGCGGGGAGTTCAGCGAGCCAGCCGGGGAGTTCGGTGAGCCGGTTCGCGCGGAGGTCGAGTGTGTGGAGGCGCTGGAGCAGGCTGATCTCGCGGGGGAGGTCCTCCAGCCGGCAGCCGCGCAGGGAGAGCGTGCGGAGTTGTGTGAGGCGGCCGAGTGGTTCGGGGAGTTCAGCGATCGGATTGCCGTCTAGGTGAAGTTCGCGGAGTGCGCCCAGTTCGCCGATCGAGCCGGGCAACGCGGTGATGCCATTGTCCTGCAAGCGAAGTTCGACCAGCGCGCGCCATTCGGTCCACTGTGGAAACTCGATGATCCGGTTGTCGGAGAGGTTGAGGTACTCCACCGTGGACAGCCGGCAGAGTTGTTCGGGAATCTCGTGAAGCCCGGTGTCGGCGAGGTAGACGAAGCGGAGTTGGCTCAGCTCACCGAGGCTCTTCGGGAGTCGGTGAAGTCGCCGGTTGCGGTTCAGATCGAGCACCCGGAGGTCGCGGAGATCGCCGATCCACTCCGGTAGTTCGCCGAGGTCGTTGTCGTGCAGGTACAGATGGGTGAGCCGGCGCAGCGCGTGGAGTTCGTCGGGGAGTGCGGTGATCCGGTTCCACCCCAGCGCCAGCTGCGTCGTGTCGGCCGATTGCCACGCCTGTTCGGGCACGGTGTCCAGGTCACGGCGCGACAGATCAACCATTGTCGCCGGATCCACGCGCATGGTCGGGATGCTAGCTGCACTCATGCTGCGTGCACGGTGACGTCGAAGCCGAACGGCTGGTCGTAGGAGTGCGTGTCGCCGATGGTCAGCGAACCGTCGGAGCGCTGCACCATCAGCAACTGCATCGCGTTGCGCGACGCCACCTCCGGCTGCGGCTGCGACCGGCGCAGCTCGTCCAGCGCCGCACCCTGGTAGGCCGGGTAGTACCGCAGGCTGTCGGCGTCGGCCACCGCCGTGGTCAACGGCTCGCCGAGCGGCTCGGTCTGCGCCATCTGCAGCCGCACCCGGCGCACCGGCACCTCGCCGGCCACCTCGCGGACCAGGCCGCCGAGCCACGCGCCGGTGCACAGCACGACGACGTCGCCGGCGTGCCGCTCGCCGTGGTCGTCGACGACTCCGGCGTCGGTCAGCGCGCGCACCTCGCGGCCGGGCACCCAGGTGTAGCGGCCGGACTCGATCAGCGCTGAACGCAGTGCCGGCTGGGCGGTGCGCGGTTCGACGGACGCGTCCGCGTCGCACCACAGCGCGCCGAGGCACTCGCCGCGCAACGCCGGATTGATCTCGCGAACCTCTTGTGCGCCAACGAGTTTCGTGTTCCGCTCGGCCGCGTCCGCGCGGGCCACCAGCTCGTTCGCCACGGTCAGCTCGGCCTCGGTACGCAGTACGGTGAGCGAGCCGGACGGCCGGAAACCCAGTGCCGGCACGCGTTCGGCGATCTGCTGCCACAGCGTCCGCGCCCGCAGCGCGGTGCTCAGTTCCGCGCCGTTCGCGCGACCGCTGACCCAGATCAGCCCGAAGTTGCGCACCGAGGCACCCCGCGCCTCGGGCTCGCGCTCCAACTGGACGACGTCGTGGCCGCGCTGGACGGCCTGCCAGGCGTGCATGGTGCCGAGCACTCCGCCGCCGACGATAAGGATTCGCACGCCGAACACAGTCAGCTCTGACGACGAATGCGCGGTGGACCGCGAGCCAACGACGGGTGAACCGGCCTCGAATATTGGACTAGACGTGTTATCTGTTCGTTATCCTACGGCGGCGTGAGATGTCGATGGCACGGAGATGAGACGCGACACCGCGAAGGTCGCGGCCATGAGACAACGACAAGCAGGCCTACTCGCCGCGGTCGCGTTGCTCGCCTCGGGGGCCAGCGTCGTCCTGACCGCGCTCCCGGCGGCAGCGCAGGACGCCAGGGCCATCGGCACGGTGTCGATGGGGGAGAACTCGCGGCTGTCCGCGGCGGTGTACGACGAGCGGGGGCAACTCGTCCGGCACCTCTACGATCTCGCCCCGCGTGCCGGGAAAGTCAACCTGACCTGGGACGGCAAGGACGACTGGGGCCACGATCTGCCGCACGGCAAGTACAACTGGCGCGCGATCAGCACCGGCGCCGTCGGCGCGCCCGACGGGCAGGCGGGCGACATGGGCAAGCCGGTCCCCGGCGCGGCCTACGAGCGGTCGGAGAACCCGGGCAACGCCACCGCCGTCACCTACGGTCCCGACGGCGACCTGTACATCCAGTCCAACGGCGAGGAGTTCCAGCACGACGTGCGCCGGTACAAGCCGAAGAACCTGGGCACCGGCGAGGAGGTGTGGACCGGCCCGCACGGCTACGACGGCTGGCGGGATCGCGGTCACGCCATCGCCGTGGACCAGGAGTACGTGTACGCCGCCTCCATCGGACGCACCGGCAAGGTCGAGACGCACTACACCGTGCAACGCAGGCGCGCCGACACCGGTCAGCACGCGCCCTGGGGCACAGCCGGTGGCGAGATCCGTCTGGCGGACAACTGGACTGGCCTCACCCCGGTGACCGGGATCGCGGTGGACGGCAAGTACCTGTGGGTATCCGACACCGCGGGCAAGCGGATCCGCGTGTTCGACAAGGCCACGGGGTCCGAGACGCCGGTCGGTCTGTCGCTGGACGCCGCGCCGCGCGGCATCGTCACCGACGGCAACGGCCACGTCTGGGCCGCCGTCGGCGACCACGTGCGGCACTACGTGCACGACGGCGGCACCGTACGGGAGGTCGGCCGTAGCACCGCGCTCGGTCGCCCGTACGGACTGGCGCTGCACCGCTCGGCGCTCTACGTGTCCGACCTCGCCGCGGGCACCGTCCGCGGGTTCGACGTCTCCGGCACGGCTCCGGTCGAGCGGCCGGTGCCGTGGCGGCTGTCGAACATGCGCGGCCCCGGTCTGGTCACCGACACCACGTTCGGCTGGAAGTTCGACACGGGCTCGATGGTGGACGGGGGCGACGCGGCCATCGCGGTGTCGCCGGACGGAGGCACGCTTTCCGTTGTGGACCACCACAACGGGCGGGTCATGTTCTACGACACGACCACCGGAGCACCCCGCGCCGAACGCCTGCAGAGCGTGAACGGCCCGACCCCGGACGTCGACGTGACCGTGGGCCAGGACCTCCTGTTCAGCCAGAACCGGCAGTACGAGGTGAACCACCTGGTGACCGACCAGAGCTACGGCCGGCCGTGGCGGCTGCGGGCCAACTGGTCGCCGGTGGACGATCTCGGCAACCACACCGTCGACAGCTCGGTGATCCGCACCCTGAACGGGCAGCGGTACCTGTACGCGTTCGCGGCGCAGCGCTGCGGCGCGGGAAACCTGACCGACCCGAACAGTCCGCCCAGCAACTGCCTCGGACAGCCCGGGTCGTTCCCGTTCGGTGGCGTGCTGGTCTATCGCCTGCACCCCGACGAGCAGGGCATGACGCGGGTGGCACAGCTGCGCCGGTTGGGTCCGTCCGGCGGTCCGCGAAGCGACTCCGAGGTCTTCCCGCGCATGACGTTGACCACCGACACCAACGGCAACGGTGCACTGGATCCCGGTGACCTCACCGAGCAGACCTCGCACAAGGGATATCTGAACGGCAACCCGTCGATGTGGGTGGACGACAAGGGCACCATCTGGTTCGCCAACGCGACCACGGTCGAGCCCGGCAAGCCCGCCGTGCCCGGCGTCGCGCGACTGCAGGCGCACCTCCCGTTGCTCGGGAGCCCGCGGTACCGGCTCGAGGACTTCCACATCCAGCAGGGCACCCAGTCCGACCTGGACCCCGGCACCGGGCGCGCCACCAACTCCGGCGCGCAGGTTGTCCATGACACCAAGAAGAATCGGCTGTTCACCACGGTGGACACCACCGAGTTCAACCAGTTCGCCAACGGCGGCGGGAACGCGGTCGCGATGCTGGACGTGCGGACCGGTCAGCGATCGGTGTTCAGCGGATACTCCCGGTTCGAGGGTCCTCGGTACCAGCACCGTGACTCGCCGACCGGGATCGCGGTGGACAGCTCCGGCGGTTACTTCTACACCGGCGGCAATTCCGGCGAGGGGCAGCGGATCAGCATGCACACCTGGGACGGTCTGCCCGTCGCCAGGGCCACGAGCCAGTTGCCGGCGGTCTCGGCCGGCCTGCTGGACCGCGGCATGTCGCTCACCGCGTTCACCCACTGGGCCGGCACCCATTTCGCCTACGCACAGGACGACGGGTACGGCACCAACCAGCGGTACGCGTTCACCGGCGTGCACACCGTGCACCGGTCGGGCAGCGACCCGGAGACCGGCTCGACCAGCGGACAGTTCGAGATGAACTGGTCCCACCCGACCGGCAACGACCTTGTCGCGCACTGGCGGATGGACGGCGCTCGCTCGAACACCCAGACGGTGATCGACAGCACGACCGGAAACCATTGGGGCACTTACGATTCCGGGCACAACGCCAGATGGCGGCCGGCGGGCGGGGTGCGTGACGGCGCGCTGTTCTTCGAGCGTGCCAACAAGGACATCGTGACACTCGGCAAGCGGGCCTCGTCACCGGCGGGCGCGGACAACCTGTTCGACGACAGCACATATCCCGGCATGAGCGTCGCGACCTGGTTCAACACGACCAGCAGCGGCGTGCTCGTGAGCTACCAGGACGCGGTCAGCCGGCCGACATCCCAGCCGTCGCAGTCGGTTCCGCTGGCCTACGTCGGCGAGGACGGCAAGCTGTACGGCGGAGCACTCACCGCGCCGGGCTGCACCACGCCGCGGATGGCCTCGCCCGACACGGTCAACGACGGCACGTGGCACCACGTCGCCGTGGTCGCGGAGCGGGACCAGCAGGTCATGTACCTCGACGGCCGGGAGGTCGGCCGGATCGCCTGCGGCCGGTTCACCGAGGATCTCCAGTTCTCGCTGCTCGGCGCGGGGTACACCAAGGCGGGCACGTGGCCGTCCACGCCGAACACCGATGGCTACTTCCACCTGGACGGCGGGCTCGACGACACCCGGCTCTACCGGCGGGCCCTGTCCGCCGAGGACGTCGGGTATCTCGCGACGCCGCCGAAGCCGTCGGGACCGCTGGCGCACTGGACCTTCGACGAACAACACGGCGAGTTCGCCGCCGACGTGTCCGATCACGGCAAGGAAGCGGCCGTCGTCAAGGGCACCTGGCGCCCGCACCCCGACCGGCCCGGCGGCGCGCTGGAGTTCAACGGCACCAGTACGAGGGCCACGGTGCCGCGCACGATCGGGACACTCTCGCCGCAGACGGTCGCGGTGTGGGTGAAACCGGCCGCGCCCGGTCCGGTGTTCGGCGACCAGCGCGGCGCGTACCCGAGCACGATGGTGGACCACTGGGCGTCCGCGGGTTACGGCTCGATGTCGAACACCGCGATCCGGGTCGCCGCCGACGGCACCGTGCACTCCGCGTTCGGCCTGCTCGATCTTGCCAGTCAGCCGGGTGGGCCGAACCTGCTCGACGGCGGGTGGCACCACGTCGCCGTCGTCACGGACAGACAGCCGGAGCCCTGCACTGAGCCGCAGGGGTGTCAGCGCTGGAGTGGAACGCTGTACCTGGACGGTCGGCCGGTGGCCAGCCGCGTCGCCGACGGGCTCAACGCGGGGTGGCAGACCACGCTGCGTCCGGACAACCAGTTCGGCGCGGCGCGCGACGACGCGGGGGAGTGGTCCTTCTTCACCGGTCTGCTCGACGACGCGATGATCTACGACCGGGTGCTGACCGCGGGGGAGGTGGCGGCGCTGGCCGCCGCGCGGCCCTGATCCGTGCGGGGCCGGTTCTCAGTCGTCCGCGCGCATGTGCGTGGTGAAGGAGAACCGGTCCCCGCGGAACAGGGAGCGCACCCGCTCGATCGGCCGGCCGCCGGCGTCGGTGGACACCCGGTGCAGCAGCAGCATCGGCAGCGCCGGGTTGGTGCCGATCAGCAGCGCCTCGCGCGGGGTGGCCAGCACGGTCTCGATCCGCTCGTTCGCCTCGGCGAACACCACACCCAGCTTGTCCGACAGGCAGGCGTACAGCGAGGAGCTCGGGTCGAACACCTCCAGCAGCGTGGGAAACCGTTGTGCGGCAAGGTAAGTCGACTCCAGGCCGACCCGCTCGCCGTCGGCCAGCAGCACCCGCTCGATGTGGATCACGTCCGCACCGGGTTCGATGTCCAGATCGCCGGCCAGGTCCTCGCCGGCGTGCAGCGTCTCCAGCGTGATCAGGTTGCGGCCGGGCTCGATTCCCTTGCGGCGCAGGCGTTCGGTGTAGCTGACCAGGGACAGCCGCTGCACGATCTTGGGGCCGGCGACGTAGGTGCCGCTGCCCTGACGGCGGGACAGCTTCCCCTCGAGCACCAGCTCGGTGACCGCCTGCCGCAGCGTCACCCTGGACACGTCGAACCGCTCGGCCAGCTCGCGCTCGGTGGGCAGCACGGCACCCTGACCCAGCTCCTCGATCAACTCGAGCAGCCGCACCTTCACCGCGTAGTAGCGCGGAATTCGGCCGTGCTCCGGGATTCCCGCACGCACCGGGCCGTCCGCCTGGTGCACCGTTCGCTGTTCGGCACGCACGATCACCGAGGGTACGCGGAGCGGATTGTCGGTCTTCGATGCGAACATATGTTCGTGTCGACCGGTGCCACGATCCTGCATGCCGACCTGGACGCGTTCTACGCGTCGGTCGAGCAGCGGGACGACGCCGCGCTGCGCGGGCGGCCGGTGATCGTCGGCGGCGGGGTGGTGCTGGCCTGCAGCTACGAGGCCAAGCGCCTCGGCGTGCGTACGGCGATGGGCGGGCGGCAGGCGTTGCGATTATGTCCGCACGCGCGGGTCGTGCCGCCGCGCATGTCGGCGTACTCGACGGCGAGCAAGGCCGTGTTCGAGGTGTTTCGGGACACCACGCCGCTGGTCGAGGCGCTGTCCATCGACGAGGCGTTCCTCGACGTCGGCGGGCTGCGCAAGATCGCCGGCGCGCCGGCCGACATCGCCGCCAAACTGCGCGCCGACGTGCTGGCGCGGGTCGGGCTGCCGATCACGGTCGGTGTCGCGCGCACGAAGTTCCTCGCCAAGGTGGCCAGCGGCGTGGCCAAGCCGGACGGGTTGCTGGTCGTGGAGCCGGACGGCGAGCTGGCGTTCCTGCACCCGCTGCCGGTGGAGCGGCTGTGGGGCGTCGGCAAGGTGACCGCGGCGAAGCTGCACGACGCGGGGCTCTCCACGGTCGGCGAGGTGGCCGAGCTGGCCGAGACCGCATTGGTGTCGATGCTTGGCCGCGCGTCCGGGCGGCATCTGCACGCCCTGGCGCACAACCGGGACCCGCGCCGGGTGAACACCGGGCGGCGCCGCCGGTCGATGGGCTCGCAGCGCGCGCTCGGCCGCCGCGAGCGGTCACCGGACGAGCTGGACCAGATGCTGGTGTCCATTGTGGACAGACTGTGCCGGCGGCTGCGCGGCGCGCACCGGGTGTGCCGCACGGTGGTGCTGCGGCTGCGGTTCGCCGACTTCTCCCGCGCCACCCGCTCGCGCACGATGGTGCAGGCCACCGACGAGACCACGGCGATCCTGATCACCGCGCGCACCCTGTTGCGCGACGCGCTGCCGATGATCGCCGAGCGCGGGATCACCCTGATCGGGCTCTCACTGTCCAATTTGGACAACGACAACGCGGTGCAGCTCGCCCTGCCGTTCGACGAGCACGGCGGCCCAGCGCTGGACATCGCGCTGGACCGCCTGCGGGACCGGTACGGCTCCAAGGCCGTCACCAGAGCCGTGCTGCTCGGCCACGATCCCGGTATCTCGGTGCCCCTTCTGCCCGACTAGGAGTGCGCTGAACAAGGCCCGCGAGGGTGGTGGCCCACCACCACGTTGGGCCGTATGTGCATCACCCTCACGTTCCCCGCGCCCTGATGATCTTGGTTGACCTGGGCTTTCTCCGTGGCTGACGGACTTTAGCGGGCTAAAGTACGCAAAACATGAACGGAGCGATCGCTAAGTTTCAGACAGCACGACGTTGTTCAGCAGCCGCCTAGGAGTGGGTCACGGTGAGCGAGTTGATCACGACCTCGCCGTGGCTGGACCCGGTGTCGGACTGCGGGTACACGCCGGCCTTGAAGTACGCGGTGTCCGACGCGATCTCCACCGAGGTCTGCAGCTGTCCGTTGTAGTAGGCCTCGATCTTGCCGTCGTGCGCCACGAACTTCGCCTCGAACTGCTCGCCGAGCTTGTAGGAGTCGGTGATCAGCTTGTGGTGCGAGTCGTCCTGGTTGGTCACGTACAGCTTGGTCCCCTCGAGCCGGAACACCATGAGATCGTCGCTGGTGCCGTGCACCTGGCCGGCGACGACGTGCGGCCGGTCGGCCGGCAGGTGCGTGATCGCCTGCTTGATCACCATCGTGTGCGTGCCCTCGCTGGTCGACCAGCTCGCCTTCTCCGAGCCCTTCATCTCGCGCAGCTCCGAGCGGGCGTACTTGGACCCGCCGGTGTGCGCGCCGTCGGTCGGTGCGCTGAACACCACCGCGTCGCGCGCGTCGTTGAGCCGGAAGTGCTCGCTGGTGTACTTGCCGAGTTCGGGCTGCTCGACCTCGTCGACCTTGCCGTCCTCGCCGGTCGGCAACTGCAGTTTCCAGTTGGTCAGGTCGAGCACGTCGGCCGGCACGTCTGCCGTGGCGCGCGGTGTGGACTGGGCCGCGTTGGCGGCCACTCCCGTCGCGGCCAGCAGTGCCGCGGCGAGCACACCTCCCACGATCACGCGCCTGCGTGACGTCACACCCATGTTGTCTCCTCCTGTCGGCGGCGCTGGCCGCCGACAGTGCCGCACGCCGGTCACGGCTTGGTCAAATCGCTGGTCAGGTGCCGATTCACGACGAGCGGGCCGTTCCCGGCAAGAGATCACCGGGCAGGCCGGGCGGCCGCGCCTGCTCCATTGCTGAGAAAACGCTCAGTAATCGCGTGAGTGCTCTGCAACATTTCGTGTAAAACGGACAGAGGTGCGTCGTTTCGCCCCTCGGGTGCCCCTGAGGGCGACCGTGTCGACGGCCGGATACTGTTGCGCTATCAGCGAAATCTTGCCGTCCACAGTGGAGTAGCACGATGTCGCGGCAATAGCCTGAGAACGCAGTGACCGGAGTCACCGTTTATTCGTTGGCTGGGATACTTGCGTGCGCGTTACTATTTGTCGTGACCACGAGTGACGATCTTGCCAAGCAGTTGGAAGCCTTCGTCGGCTACCTGCTGTGCTACGACCGGGTCGACAGGATGAACGTGGCCGCCGAACTGGACCTGTCGGTATCCCAGTTCAAGACGTTGTTCATATTGGCCAGGGAGCTCGAACCGATCCCGCAGAGAACCCTGGCGGAGAGTTTGGGGTTGTCCGACGCCGCGACGGGGCGCGCCGTGGACACCCTGGTCGGCCGGGGCATGGTGCATCGGCAGGCGGACCAGAGCGACCGGAGGGTGAAGCGAGTCAGTCTCGCCGAAGCCGGTCGTGCGGCGATCGAGGAACTGGAGCGCGACCAGCGCGCCAGGCTGAGGGATTTCGTCAGCAGCCTCGACAGCGCCGACGCGTCACGTTTGCACGAAGCGCTTCGTCCCATAGTTGCCCGCCCTGATCTGCGGGCACATTTGGAGGAAAGGACCTCATGACATCCACAGACGCTACGGGGGCCGCGGCCGGCACGGGGGTGCCTGACGACGACAAGCTCGACGCCGGCGTGCTCAAGGTCGCCGGTGTCGTCGTGCTCGGAATCGTGATGGCGATTCTGGACACGACGGTAGTGAACGTCGCCCTGACGAAACTGAACCAAGAGTTCAACACGTCGTTCGACACGATCCAGTGGGTCGTGACCGGCTACATGCTGGCGCTGGCCACGGTCATTCCGGTGACCGGCTGGGCGTCGGACCGGTTCGGCACCAAACGATTGTTCATCTCCGCGATCGCCGCGTTCCTGGTCGGCTCGATCCTGGCCGGATTCGCCTGGGACATCACCTCACTCGTGGTCTTCCGCGTGCTGCAGGGCTTCGGCGGCGGCATGCTGATGCCCGCCGGCATGACGATCATGACCAAGGCGGCCGGCCCGCACCGGGTCGGACGGGTCATGGCGGTACTCGGCGTGCCGATGCTGCTCGGCCCGATCGGCGGCCCGATCCTGGGTGGCTGGCTGGTCGACGACGTGAGCTGGCGCTGGATCTTCTACATCAACATCCCGCTGGGCATCGTCGCGATCATCGCGGCGCTGCGGGTGCTGCCGAAGGACGCGCCGGAGCCGAGCGAGAAGTTCGACTTCCCCGGCATGCTGATGCTGTCGCCGGGATTGGCGGCCTTGATCTACGGCGTGACGAAGATCCCCAGCACCGGAACGGTCACCGACATCGAGGTGTGGCTGCCCGCTCTTGCCGGCATCGCGTTGATCATCGGCTTCGTGCTGCGTGCCAGGAGCGCCGAACACCCGCTGATCGACCTGTCGCTGTTCAAGGACAGGACGTACTCGGTCGCGGTGCTGAGCATGATGTTCTTCTCCATCTCCTTCTTCGGCGCGATGCTGCTCTTCCCGCAGTACTTCCAGCTGATCAGGCAGGAGTCGGCGCTGGACACCGGTTTGTTGCTGATCCCGCAGGGGCTCGGCGCGATGGTCACCATGCCGATCGCCGGCAAGCTGACCGACAAGATCGGCGCCGGGAAGATCGTGTTGCCTGGCCTGGTGCTGATCCTGGCCGGCATGGCGTTCTTCACCCAGATCGAGGCGACCACGCCGTACTGGCAGATCCTCGGCGCGCTGTTCGTGCTCGGGCTCGGCATGGGCGCCACGATGATGCCGATCATGTCGGCGGCACTGGCGACACTGCGTCAACATCAGGTGGCGAAGGCGTCCACGTCGCTGAACGTCGTGCAGCAGACGTCCGGTGCGATCGGCTCGGCCATCATGTCGGTGATCCTCGCCGGCCTGCTGGCCAGCAAGTTCAACGTGCCGACCAACGCGGGGCAGTTCGTCGCGGACGCGGCGATCAAGAACCCGCAGATGCACGACGTGGCCGTCACGATGTCGGCGGACGCGTTCTCGTCGACGTTCGTGTGGGCGGTCGTGCTGATCGCGGTCTGCGTGATTCCGGCGCTGTTCCTGCCCAAGCACCCGCCGACGTCGCTGGACGCGCAGGACGAGGCGGGGGAGGCCGCGCCTCCGATTCTGGTGCACTGAGTCTGACCCGCACCCACCACAACGGGCCGCCCGCGACCAGTTCGGTCGCGGGCGGCCCTTTTCGTGTCCACAGTGGACGCCCTGCATCGTCCACTGTGGACGGCTTCAGGTGCCTGGCCGGCAGTGTTTCGCGGAGCCGGCGGCCTGCATCAGTTCGGGGGAGGCGAGGATCGGCGAGACCGGGTCGACGGCCTCGATGGACTTGTTCTGCGCGGCCACGTACGCGTCCAGCGCCTTGCCCTGCGCCGCTGTGCTCTTCGGCGCCGCGTCGAGCTGTCGCTTCGCGCCGACCAACTGGTCGCGGGCCGCGGTGTACTTGTCCACGAAGGACTTCTTGGCCGTCTCGGCGAGTGGCACCGGTGCCGGCGGTAGTGCGGCCAGGCTCGTCAGCGCCTTGTCCAGGATCGCCGTGTAGTCCGCGAGCTGCTTGCCGTTCACGCTGCTGGCGACGCCCTTGGCGGTGGCGTTGTTGTCCGTGACGAACGTGTTGACCGCACCGCAGAAGCCGTCCATCCAGAGCACCGCGGTCTCCCCGGACGGGACAGGCGCACTGGTCGGCGGTGGCACGGACGGCGCCGAGGTGGCCGACGGCGGCGGTGCCGGCGAGGACGCGGCGCCTCCGCTCGAACCGGAGTCGCACCCGGCGGCGGCCAGGCCGCACGCCGTCGCGAGAACGAGCAGTGATCTTCGGTGGATGCCCGACATGTGGCCCCTTCGGGTTGGCTGGTGACCCGAACACGCACCAACCCGTCAACCGGTTGCCACACCACGAATGGACACGCCTCGTCCCGCGGCCCCACACACGGGACGAGGCGTGGGCTCAGACCGGCAGGTCGCCGAGCGCACCCCACCGCCGCGACTGACTTCCGCCGTCGCCGCTGCGGATCAGGTGCCACATCGCGTCGGCCGGACGCCACACCGTCAGGTCCGACCTGCGGTCCCCGTCGAAGTCGCCGACGACCGGGAAGTCGCTTGACGCTCCCCATTGCCGATCGACCACACCGTGCACGTGCCAGGTTCCGGTACCCGGGCGCCACACGGCGATGTCGGCACGGCGGTCACCGTTGAAGTCACCAGGGACCGGAAGGTCACCGGCGGTGCCCCACTGGCGCGAGTAGCTGGTGCCGTTGCCGCTGTTGACGATGTACCAGGTGCCGTCGGACGGCTGCCAGATCGCCAGATCGGTCTTGCCGTCGTTGTCGTAGTCGGCGGCGACCGGAATGTCACCGGGCTGTCCCCACCACACCTCCATGAGGAACGACCCGTCGCTGCCGCGCAGCACGTACCACGTGCCGTTCGACGGGCGCCACAACGCGAAGTCCGCGACCCGATCGCCGTCGAAATCGCCGGAAACCGGGACGTCACCGGCTATGCCCCATTGCGTGCCGACCGTTCTGCCGTCGCTACTGCGCAGCACGTGCCACATTCCGTCGGACGGCCGCCACACGGCATGGTCGGCTTTCCGGTCGCCGTCGAAATCGCCGGGTACCGGAATGTCTCCGTTGCGTCCCCATCGCTGGCTCACGTGCGCGCCGTCGCTGCTGCGGATCACCCACCAGTTTCCGTCGACCGGGCGCCACACCGCGTGATCGGATTTGCCGTCGCCGTCGAAATCGGCGGCGATGCGCTGCGCCCGCTCAGCCGGATCGGTGCTCGTGCACGACCAGGAACTGTGCCCGACATGGACGCCCGACCGTCGGAATACGTCGACCACGTTCTTTCCGCGGGACACCGTGGTCAGGGCTAGTGGATCGTATTCGTTGTCGAGCTGTTCCCACGCGCCCCACCCGTTCTCGTAGGAAACGCGGCGCAGTCCCCTTCCTTCGCCGCTGGAGCCGCCGTTCGGGTTGTCGGTATAGGTGAAGACGTCGATGCGGCCGGGTCCCCAGGAGGAAGCCGAGATCGATCTGTAGTGGTGGTTGAGCTTGGGTCCGCCCACGTTCTGCCACGGGCGGACCTCCGTGCCGTCCACCCAGGTGTGTTCCAGTTGATAGCTCGGGAAAGCGGCCCTGCGGAACAGGTCGTATCGGCCCGGTCCCGAGGAAACGACCTCGACCGGCCCGGTGTTTCCGAGCGCCTGCCACTGGCCCCACGACGACCCGTCGAAGTTCAGCTGCCACAGCACGCCGTTGGCGCCGGCCGCGAACACCCGCATACGGCCGGGTGCGTCGGAAGCGGCCTCGATGTGTGATCCGTCCGGACCGCCGATCATGACCCAGCCCGACCAGTTCACGCCGTCCCACCATCTGTGCCAAACACCCTGTGTCGGATCTTTGACGAACGCGTCGAGCCAATTCTGCGACCGTGCCACGATCGCGGTCGCGTATCCGTTGTTGGGTGCCGGGCCGAACCTGTCCTCGTGCCAGGTCCGGCCGTCCCACCAGTAATGCAGCAACCCGATGTTCTGGTCGCCGGTGGCGAGAACGTCCATTCGCCCTGGCCCCCACGAGGTGGCGTTCATGCCGTACATCGCGTAATTGCCGATCGTTCGCGATTCCGAATGGCAACCTGCCTGATTCGGCACCTCGGCAGGTTTGACGGCCGCTCGCGCCGGTGCGGCGAGCGCGCTCGCGGCGACCACGCTCACGAGAATGCCGAGCAACGCGGTCAATGATCTGAATCTGCGCCTGAAAGACACCGCTACCCCTTTCCTCCGGGTTCCTGCCCCTGACGGGCCCGACCCTGGACCGGGCGTGTCTCATTTGCGTGGCACGCGCGTGTCACGGGCGGCTAGGCTCGCCCTGGTCGACCGCCGTGGACGTAGGGGGAGCAGTGATCGATTTCGACAAGGCGACGGTGTTCAAGCTGTCGCCGGCCGATCCGGACGGTGTGGGCAAGTCCGTTGCCCCGATTCTCATCGGCGGCGAGCAGGTCCTGTCCTGCTTCAAGGGTGTTCGCGATTTCGTCGTGTTCACCAACAAGCGGCTGATCGCGGTGAACGTGCAGGGAATGACCGGCCGCAAGCGGGATTTCACCTCGCTGCCGTATAGCAAGATCCAGGCGTTCTCCATCGAAACCGCTGGCACCTTCGATCTCGACGCCGAGCTGGAACTGTGGTTCAGCGGCCTCGGCAAGGTGCGGCTGGAATTCCGCGGCAGCTCCGACATCCGCCAGATCGGGCAGATGATCGCCACCTACGTGCTCTGAAACGTTTCGCCCTCTTTCCGCGATGTATCGGGCAATCCTTGGGGGAGGGAGTTCACGTGCTCGAAGCACGCGTGCTGGGACCGTCGCGGCTGCGGCATGGAGACGAGCCCATCACGTTGTCGCGCCAGTTGGAGCGCGCGCTGGCGATCAGGTTGGTGCTGGCCAGGGGCGCGGGCGTACCGAATGACCTGCTGGCGCGGGACCTGTGGGAGGGCGAGGTCGCCGACCCGGCACAGCGACTCCGCACGCTCGTCCACCGGCTGCGCGGCAACCTCGGCGACCACGCCGCGACGGTGCGCCGGACGCCCGCCGGGTACGCCATCGACGCTCGCCCGGTCGACCTGACCAACGCCGAGCAGGCACTGGCCGACCTGCACGCCGCCGGCCGCGCGGGTGACCGGCAGGCCGCGCGTGACGCCGCGGTGCGCGCGTTGGCCCAGTGGCGCGGCTCCGCGTTGACCGATCTGCGCGGGATCCCGTTCGCCGAGGCGGAAGGCGCGCGCATCGACACGATGCGGCTGGAACTGCGGATCCGCTGGATCGAGTGCGAGCAGGCGCTCGGCTCGACCGCGGCCGACGCCGAGCTGGAGCGGCTGGTGGCCGAGCACCCGTTGGACGAGCGGCTGGCCGGCCTGTCCGCGATCGCGCTCTACCGCGCCGGCCGGCAGGCCGACGCGCTGGACCGGCTGGCGCGCGTGCGTCAGGCGCTCGTGGCGGAGTTGGGCGTCGACCCGTCCTCGGCGACCTCCGAGCTTGAAGTCCGGCTGCTGCGCCAGGATCCGGGCCTCGACGCGCCCGCGCCGGCCGCCGTGTCGCTGCCCAGGACCTCGGGTGCGTTCGTCGGTCGGGACGGCGAGCGGGCCGAGCTTCTGGCCCTGCTGGCCGGGCCCGGTGTGGTCACCCTCGTCGGCGCGCCGGGGGTGGGCAAGACCCGGCTCGCGCGCGCGGTGGCCGCGAACGTGCGTACGTGCGGACGCACGGTCGCCTGGCTGGACCTCGCGCCGCTGCGTTCCGGCGAGGCGATCGGCTCGGCGCTGGCCGCCGCGGTCGGCGTGGAGGCCGGCCCGGCGGACCCGGTGCCGCGGTGCGCGGCGAAGCTCGCCGGCGGGATGCTCGTGGTCGACAATGCCGAGCATCTCGTCGACGCCGTCGCGCGGCTGGTGACTTCCTTGCACCGCACCGATTCCCGGCTGTCGGTGTTGGTCACCTCGCAGCGTCCGGTGCGGATCACCGGCGAGGTGTCGCGGAACGTCGACCCGCTGTCCGCCGACGCGGCGGCCGCGTTGTTCTGCAGCCACAGCGGTGCCGGGCGCAGCATCGAGGTGGACGCGATCTGCGCCGCGGTCGACCGGCTGCCCCTCGGCGTGGAGCTCGCCGCCGGCCTGACCCGAACGCTGTCGGTGTCCCAGCTCGCCCGCCGTATCGAGCATCGGCTGGCGCTGCTGGTCGGTGGTTCGCGGGACGCCGGTACCCGGCACACCAGCCTGCGCGCGGCGCTGGACTGGAGCCACGATCTGCTCGACGCGCGGGCGCGGGCGCTGTTGCGGCGGCTGTCGGTGTTCTGTGGCGGCGCGACACTGGAAGCGGTCGAGCGGGTCGCCGCGGGGGAGGGCGTCGCGCCGTCCGAGGTGCCGGCGCTGCTCACCGAGCTGGCCGACCGCAGCCTGGTGTCGGTCGACGTGCGAGCGGGCGGTCGGCGGTTCGGCCTGCTGGAGACCGTGTGCGACTACGCGCTCGATCAACTGCACGCCTCGGGCGAGGAAGCCGTTGTCCGGCAACGACATGCGGCCTGGTGCGTCGAGCTGGCCGCGCGCGACGCCGGCTACGGCGGCAGCGATCACGGCGGCGCGCTGCGCGAGTTGATCGCCGAGGAGACCAACCTGCGCGTGGGGCTGAACTGGTGCCTTGAGCACGAACCGCGCCAGGTGTTCGAGATCGTCGGGCCGACGTGGTGGTACTGGTGGAGCCGCGGCCTGATGCGCGACGCGCGGGCGTGGCTGCGGCGCTCCCTCGAGCTGGCCGATCCGGCGCCGTCCGTCGAGCGGGCGAAGGCGTTGCGCGCCGCCGCGTCGCTAACCCGCAACAGCGGCGACTTCGCCGAGGCGCGTGACCTCGGCGAGCAGGCGTTGCGGACCGCGGAGCTGGTCGACGATCACGTGGGCCGGACCACCGCACTGCTGGGCCTCGCGATCACGGCGCTGACGTTGAAGGACTTCGACGCCGCGCTGACCCTGGCCCGCGATTCCTGTGCTCTCGCCGACGCCGCGGAGAATCAGCGCGGTCAGGCGGCCGCGCTCAACGTGATGGGCGGCGCGCTGCGCTGTATGGGCCGCATGGCCGAGGCGGAGAAGAAGTTCATCGCCGCCGCTGATCGCTGGCAGGTCATCGATGATCGCCGCGGGCTGGCCGGAACCCTGGGCTGTCTCGGCATGCTGGCCCGCCACGCCGGCGAGCACGCCCGGTCACGGACCCTGTGTCTGGACGCCCTGCGCCACTATGTCGAGCTGGATCTCATCGAGGGCCAACTCGACATGATCGAGTCGATCGCCTGTCTCGAACTCGCCGCGTCCCGCCCGGCCACGGCACTGCGGATGCTCGTCGTCGCCGAGCGCCAGCGGGCCAGGATGGGCGCGCCGCTCACCATTCCCGACGAGATCGCCGACCGAGACAACGCCGCCGCCGAGGCCCGCGCGACACTCGGCCCGGACGCGGAAGCCGTCGTGGCCCAAGCCCACGACCTCCACCTCGCCCCGCTCGTGCACGACCTCCTCGCCTGACACCCCAACCCCGCGAGTCCCGCGCCCTGCACCGCCGAGTTCCGCGCCCTGCATCCGCGAGTTCCGCGCCCTGCACCCGCGAGTTCCGCGCTGTGCATCGGCGAGTTCCGCGCCCTGCACCCGAGTCCCGTAACGGTACGCACGTTCTGCTGGGTTATTGCGCTCCAGGTGCCCGACTTGCCCGATTCCTCCCGCTGGAGCGGCGCTCGGCGCGTACTTTAGCCCGCTAAAGTCCCCACCACGAGCGCCGTGAAACTCATCGCACGGCGGAGCCGCTGCCGCCGAACCGCTGTCGCAGATCGCGTTTGAGCAGCTTGCCGGAGGCGTTCTTCGGCAGCTCGTCCACCACGTGCACGGCCTTGGGAACCTTGTGCGGCGCAAGGGTTTTCGCCGCGAACGCGATCAGCTCGTCCGCCTCGACCGGCGCGCTCAGCACGACCACGGCGGTGATCGCCTCGATCCACCGCTCGTGCGGCAGCCCGACCACCGCGACCTCGGCCACCGACGGGTGGGCGTACAGCGCGTCCTCCACCTCGCGCGAGGCCACCAGCACGCCGCCGGTATTCACCACGTCCTTGATCCGGTCCACCACGAACAGGTAGCCCTGCTCGTCGGCGCGCACCAGATCGCCGGAATGGAACCAGCCGCCGGCGAACGCCTCCTCGGTCTCCTCGGGCTTGTCCCAGTAACCGGCGCAGAGCTGCGGCGACCGGTAGATCACCTCACCCAGCGAGCCCGGTGGCACGTCGTTCATCGCGGAGTCGACCACCCGGGTCTCCACGAACAGCACCGGACGGCCCACCGAATCCGGCCGCTCGTCGTGCTCCTCGGGCCGCAGCACCGTCGCGAGTGGACCGATCTCCGACTGGCCGAAGCAGTTGTAGAACCCGACATCGGGCAGCCGTTCGCGCAGCTTCTCCAGTACCGGCACCGGCATGATCGACGCGCCGTAGTACGCCTTGCGCAGGGTGCCGAGGTCGGCGGAAGTCAGCCCCGGGTGGTTCGCCACGCCCACCCACACCGTCGGCGGAAAGAACAGTGAGGTGACACCGTCGCGCGGGACGCGGGTGAACACGTCGTCCAGATCGGGCGCCTCCACCAGGTAGTTGGTCGCGCCAACGGCCAGGCTCGGCAGCAGGAACACGTGCATCTGCGCGGAGTGATACAGCGGCAGCGCGTGCAGCAACACGTCCTCGGCGGTGATGTCCAGCGCCGCGACGCAGGAGGCGTACTCGTGCACCAGCGCGCGATGGGTGAGCATCGCGCCCTTGGCCCGCGAAGTCGTGCCGGAGGTGTACAGCAACTGCACCAGGTCGTCGTCGGTCACGCCGACCTCGTCGTGCACCTGGCCGTCCGCGTCCAGCGCCCATGCCAGCACGTCGAGCCCGGAACCCTTGTCCCGTAACGTTCCTCGGTGCGCCGATGACGCCTCGACGTACTCGTCCAGCGCCGGGTCGACGAACACCGCCGACGGTGTGGACTGGCTGAGCAGATAGGCCAGCTCCTCGCCACGCGCGTTGAAGTTGACCGGCACGTGCACCAGTCCGGCCCGCGCGCAGCCGAGGTACAGCAGCAGGTACGCGTCGGAGTTCTTGCCGAACGCGGCCACCCGGTCGCCGTGCTCGAGCCCCAGTTCGAGCAGCCGTGCGGCGACCCGGCCCGCCGCGGTGTCCAACTCGGCGTAGGTCCAGCGGCGGTCGGCGAACACCAGCGCGAGCCGGTCCGGTACCCGGCGGGCGCTCCTGGTGAGCACGCCGCCGACGGTGCTCGGGTACCTCGGGACGGCCATGGCGACTCCTTGACGGGCTCGACATCGGGCGGTTCCGGATGCGAGTGTTGCATTGATCGGGCCGGGAGGAAGCATGGACACAGATGTCGACGTGCTGATCGTCGGAGCGGGCCTTTCCGGCGTCGGAGCCGCGTGTCACCTGCGGAAGTCGTTGCCGCACAAGACGTTCGCGATCCTGGAGGCGCGGGACGCGATCGGCGGCACCTGGGACCTGTTCCGCTATCCCGGCGTGCGGTCCGACTCGGACATGTTCACCCTCGGCTACCGGTTCAAGCCGTGGCAGGACGGCAAGTCGATCGCCGAGGGGCCGGCGATCCTGAGCTACGTGCGGGAGACCGCCCGCGAGTACGGCGTGGACTCGGCGATCCGGTTCAACCACAAGGTGATCGCGGCGGAGTGGTCGGGTGAGAAGGCGCGCTGGACGGTGCGTGTCGAGCGCACCGACACCGGCGAGACGGTGGAGCTGACCTGCTCGTTCCTGTTCTCCTGCGGCGGCTACTACCGCTACGACCAGGGGTACACGCCGGAGTTCGCCGGCATCGACGACTTCACCGGCCAGATCGTGCACCCGCAGCACTGGCCCGAGGACCTCGACTACACCGGCAAGCGCGTGGTGATCATCGGCAGTGGCGCCACCGCCGTGACGCTGGTGCCGGCCATGGCCACCGACGCCGAGCACGTGACCATGCTGCAGCGCTCGCCCAGCTACATCACCGCACTGCCGGGCCGCGACCCGATCGCCGCGGCGCTCGGCAAGGTGCTGCCGGACAAGGCGGTCTACGCGATCACGCGGTGGAAGAACGTGCTCGCGCAGGTCGGCCTCTACCAGCTCAGCCGGCGCCGCCCCGGCCTGGTGAAAGCCTTGCTGCGCAAGGGAGCCGAGCGCCTGCTGCCGCGCGGCTACGACATCGACAGGCACTTCACGCCCAGTTACGACCCGTGGGACCAGCGGCTGTGCCTGGTCCCGGACGGCGACCTGTTCAAGGCGATCCGCCACGGCGACGTCTCGGTGGTCACCGACACGATCGACACCTTCACACCGTCCGGCATCCGGCTCGCCTCCGGCCGCGAGCTGGACGCGGACGTGATCGTCACCGCGACCGGGTTGAACCTGCTGGCCTTCGGCGGGATCGACCTGACCGTGGACGGGCGCGCGGTGAAGCTGCCGGAAACGTTGGCGTACAAGGGAATGATGCTCTCCGGTGTGCCGAACTTCGGCTACGTCGTCGGGTACACCAACGCCTCGTGGACGCTCAGGGCCGACCTGGTGTGCGAGTACTTCTGCCAGCTGCTGGCGCACATGGACGCGGCCGGCGCCGAGGTGTGCGTGGCCGACCGCGAGCCGGGGATGGCCGAGCTGCCGCTGCTCGACCTGGCGTCCGGCTACGTGCGGCGATCCATGGACGAGTTCCCCAAACAGGGTGAACGGGTGCCGTGGAGGGTGCGCCAGAACTACCTTCGTGACGTGTTCGCCATGCGCCGGGGGCCGGTGGACGACGGCACCGTGCGGTTTCGGCGCGCCTACTCCTCGGACTTCTCCTCGATCAACTCGGCCAGCTCGCGCTCGTAGTCGCCCGCGGTGTCGCGGAAGAACTCGACGAGGTTGGCCAGCGGTTCGGAGTCCTGCCACGGCATCCAGATCACCGGGTGCCCGCCGTCGGTCACCGGGCCCTTGATCCAGATCGCGAACACGCTCGAGCTACCGGGGTCGAAGGTGATCGGGTACAGCTCCTCGCGCGGCGGCACGAAGTTGACCGCGGGCTTGTCCGGCAGCGACGAGTAGAACGCGTCGAAACCCTCGTCGATCGCGTCCCACTCCGGGCTGGCGCCGAGCTGATCGGTGCTGAGTAGGACGGAGTCGAACCAGAAGTCGGGCCACCCGTTGCCCAGCAGCAACAGTTCGCGGTGCTGCGGATCGAGCGCGTGGCCGAGGCGACTCTCGGCCTCGGCGATCTGCGCCTCGGTGGCCGGCGGGTGCGGGACGGTCACCGGGTAGTACTCCTCGAGCTCGGCCACGCGTTTGCGGAGGCGGATCATGTCGGCGATCAGGTCGGGCCACGAGGTCATGGTGTGACCCTATTGGTGTCACCCGACGCCGCGCGCCGTTTGGGGGTAGAACGAACAGGGGATGACGGGCGAACTTTCGGGAGGCGTGGATGTCTTCGGTGACGGCGGTGGCACAGCCGATGACGGCGGCGGATCGGGGACCGGCGGCGGTGACGCTGGCGCGGGCGTTCGCCGACGATCCGGTGATGACGTGGATCACGGGGCCGCGCACGCCCCGGTTCACCGAGCTGGCGCCCGGGATGTTCGCCGCGCAGGCGGCCGACAGCATGCGGGCGGGCGGAGCGTGGACGGTGACCGGCAACGGCTCCTCGGCGCTGTGGCTGCCGCCGGGCGTGCGCAACGACTCGCTGTTCTCCCTTGCGCGCAACCTGATTCCGGCCGTCAAGTTGTTCGGCCGGCGGATCACCGTGGGGTTGAAGGCACTGTCCGAGATGGAGCGAGCGCATCCGAAGGAGCCGCACTGGTACCTGCAGGTGCTCGGCACCGACCCTGATCACCAGGGCAAGGGGTTCGGCTCGGTGGTGATCACCCCGGTACTGGAGCGCTGCGACCGCGAAGGTGTGCCGGCGTACCTGGAGTCGTCCAACGAGCGCAACGTGCCGTTCTACGAGCGGCACGGGTTTCGGATCACCAAGCAGTTCCGGTTCACCGACGGCCCACAACTGTGGCCGATGTGGCGCGACCCCCGCTAGCTACGACGGGCTGAACGCGAATGGTATTCAGCGGGCTTAATCCCGCTTGTGTCCGCGGGGTTCAGCGAGCTCGTTCCTGAGGTAGGCCCGCGGCGGGGCGGCCGACGAATGTTCGTGCCGCCCAAAGCTTGACAAACGCTTGGGTGCCGTCTGCGTACTTTAGCCCGCTAAAGTCCCCCGGCCACGGAGAAAGCCCAGGTCAGGCATGATCGACACCGGGCGGAGAATATGAGGGTGGTACACGTAAGGCATGGGATGGCGGCACGGTCACTTTCATGGCTCGGACGACCTGTCTCCATCGCCTGATGCGACCAGGCTAACGCGAATGGTATTCAGCGGGCTCGATCCCGTAGTGCTAGCTCTCTGAGCGCTGCTCTCGCTTGCGGCGCTTGCCCTCGTGCATGGCGGCCACTCTGGCCACCGGGATCGTGTGGCCCTCGGCGATCAGGTCGGCCGGCAGCTCCTGTGGCTCGGGCATCGCGTCGGCCCACGGGTCGGAGTCACCGAGCAGCGCGGGCGCGGTCTTCACGGTGAAGTCGCGCGGCGTGACGTCGTCCAGCGCGTCCCAGCTCAGCGGGAACGACACCGGCGTGCCGGGGCGCACTCTCGGGCTGTACGCCGCGACCACGGTGGCACCGCCCGCGCGCGTGGAGTCCAGGAACACCTTGCCGCCACGATCCTCGCGGATGTACGCCGTGGTGGCGATCGCCGGATCGAGCTTCTCGGCGTGCACCGCGAGCGCGCGGGTCGCCGCGGCGACGTCCTCGATACCGTGTTCGCGCAGCGGCACGAAGATGTGCAAGCCCTTGGCGCCACTGGTCTTCACGGCTCCGGCGAGGCCCAGGTTCGCCAGCGCCTCGCGCACCAGCTTGGCCGCCGCGACGACGTGTCCGAACGCGTCCGCCTCGGGCGGGTCGAGGTCCAGCACGAGGTGCGTCGGGTGCTCGCCGGCCAGCAGCGGCGGGTGGTACTCGACCGCGCGCTGATTGCCGAACCACAGCAGCGTCCTGCGGTCGTCGCACAGCGCGTAGGACACCTGCCGGCGCGACGTCTCGGCCCACAGCGACACCGTGCGGATCCAGTCCGGGGTGTACTTCGGCACGTTCTTCTGCATGAACGGTTCCTGGCCGGGGCGCACCCTGAGTACCGAGAGCGGGCGGCCGGCGAGGCCCGGGATGATCCGCTCGGACATCGCGTCCAGGTAGTCGACGAGGTCGCGCTTGGTCGCGTCCGCGCCGTCGAATAACGGCTGGTCGAGGTTGGTCAGCTTGACCCCGTCGCGCTCCTCGTCGCTCACCGGATCACCTTCTCACACAACAAGGTCGCATAGCGTACTGTCGTGATCACGATGCGGCCCGGGAGCAGGGGGTTCGATGACTGGTGAGGTGCCTCGCCAGGTGCCGCCGGGCCCACGCGTGTTCGTGAACCGCGAATCCGAACTGACGCGGGTCGATCATCTTCTGGACGGCGCGCGCAATCAGACATCGACGATCGTCCTCGCCGGGCTGCCCGGTACCGGCAAGACCTCGTTGGCGCACAAGGCGGTCGAGGGGCGGCAGTGGTCCGGCGGCGAGTTGTTCGTGCGGTACGGCGACGGCGACATCGTCTCGGTCGCCGACGCGCTCGCCGCCAGCCTGCGCGCGCTCGGGGTGCACAACGACGCGATCCCCGCGTCACTCGCGGAGCGAACCGGGTTGTACCGCACGCGCACCGCCGGACGGCCGACACTCGTCGTGCTGGACGATGTGACCGACCCCGCGCAGGTGACGCCGCTGGTGCCGAGCGCGCCGGGCAGCGTCGTGTTGGTGACCAGTACCGGGCAGCTCGGCGAGCTTCGGCTGGACGGCGCCGAGGTGATCGACGTCCAGCCGCTGGACGAGTCGGATGCCGTGCGGCTGCTGCGCGAGCTGAGCGACGAGCGGGTCGACGCCGAGCCGGACGCCGCCGTGCGGCTGGTGCGCGAATGCGGCGGCCTGCCGGTGGCCGTGCGCCTCATGGCGGCGCGGCTGATCGCCCGGCGAAGCCTCACGATCGGGGAGCTGGTCACCGAAGTGGCCGACGAGCGCCGAGGTCTCGCGCCGTTCACCGGTCGCGGTCATGACGTGACGGCGCCGTTCACGGTGGCGTACCGGCAGCTCTCCGAGCCGGCGGCGCGGATGTACCGCCTTCTCGGTGTGGTCCCGTGCGTCGACGTGTCCGCGGAGATCGCGGCCCAGATCACGGACACCGACGGGGCGAAGGTGCTCGACGAGCTTGTCGTGGCGGGTCTCGTGCAGGACGACATGGGCGGCCGGTACCGGATGCACTCGCTGGTTCGCCGGCATGCCAAGGAGTCCGCGCTGTCCGACGAACCCGACGTCGAACGCGCCGACGCGGTGTTCCGAGTCGTGGACCATCTCTGTCAGACCGCGGCGCTGGCCGACCGGGCGGTGCTCGGGAAGGGCCGCTACCGGTGCACGTCCCATGATCGGCTTCCGACCGGCGAGGGCGATCCGTTCGACGGCGATGACGGGCGCGACGTCGCGCTGCGGTGGCTGGAGGCGGAGCGTGGCAACCTCGCGGCAGCCATCCGCGCGTGCCCGGAGCAGGGCTGGCCCAACGCGGCGTGGCAGCTCGCGGAGGCGGCCACCGCCCTCTACGTGACCAACCGCTACCTGGTCGACTGGATCGACACCAGCGAGATCGGCGCGAGGGCGGCGTCGGTCGCCGAGCGGCCGGACGCCGAGGCGCGGTTGCGCAGCTTCATGTCCCGCCCGCTGACCGAGCTGGGCGAGCTGCCTCGGGCGCGCGCCGAGCTGGACGCCGCGTTTTCCTTGACACGTAACGGAAACGACGCGCGCCTGCTCGCGTCGATCCACGAGATGGACGGTCGCTGGCACACCGCCGCCGGTGATCACGACGCCGCAGCGGCGGCGTTCGATCGGGCCATCGAGGTGTTCGGTGGCGAAGGTGACGCGCGCGGTGTCGCGTTCACCACGTACTTCCTCGGCTGCGCGCGGCAGCGTGCGGGTTCGCTGGACACGGCGCGCGACACGTTCGAACGCGCGCTTGATCCGATCCGCGCGCAGAACGAGCCTCGGATGCTCGGTCGCGCGTTGATCAGTCTCGCCGAGGTGCATGTTTCACTCGGTGACGAGACGCGAGCGCGGAGCTTGCTCGAGGAGGCGATATCGGTGCTCGTCGAGAGGCCGTTCCATCAGGCGCAGGCGTACGAGCGGTTGGCGGAGATCGCGGTCCGTGCGGGTGATCGGGTGCTGGCGCGGGAGTACCTGCGCTCGGCGAGGGATCGCTATCACGGGCTTGGCAGTGCGCGGGCCGATCAGGTCGAGCGTCGCCTGATCGAACTCAGCGAACTCTGACCTCGACGGGGATCCGTTGCGCCCCAACGGAAACTGTCAGCTCGTCCGGGCAGGCCGCCGACCCGATGCGGTGGTACGCGACGGAGCCGAGCACGGTGACGTCGGCCGTGCCCGTGATCGTCATCGCCTGCCCGTCGCGTGCGTGGGCCACACAGCCGCCGTCGATTCCGGCTACCGCCACCCGCGCGCCCGGGTAGGCGCTCAGTGCCTCGCGTGCCCAGGCGTCGGCGCGCTCGCCGTCGGTCCGGTGCGGCCGGCACAGCACGGCGGCTCGTTCGAACAGGCGCAGGTTCGTCTCCTCCTCGGTGACCACGAGATGGCCCGCACCGTCGGCTCGGCGCGCGGCGGCGGGGTAGCGGGTGAGTACGACGAGCGCCCCTTCCTCGCGGACGAACACCCGGTAGGAGTGCGGCCCGCCGAGTTCACCGACTGCGTCCGGCACGCGCGGCACCACCGGCTCGCCATCGGGCGGGACGAGGCCGAGCAGGCGGTAGATCTCGTCCCGCAGTCGCTGGACGGTGACTCCCCGGTGATCGAACACGCGATCGGTGATCCGGTGCAAGTCGTTGTGCGGCAAGGAAAGCGCCGTGTCGACCTGAGCCGGCACGGTGCCGTCGTCGACCAGCCTGCCGGCCCGGCCGGCGAGCTCGGCGACCGGCGTTCCCGGCACGGTCTCCTCGGCGGAGCCGGTCAGCAGTAGCGGTTTGCCCAGGGCCGCCGCGTACATGCTGAGCGAGCCGTGGTCGGCGATCACCAGATCCGCGGCGATCATCGCGGCGTGCCAGCCCGACTCGGGTGGCAACAGCACGAGTCCGGCGTCCACCGCGTCGGCGAACATGACCCGCACGGCGCGCGGGCCGTAGCGGGACCACACGTTGGGGTGCAGGGCAAAGCACACGAGGTGATCGTCGGCCGGCAACTCGGCGAGTAGTCGGGTGGGCAGCGTCCGCAGGGTGCCGATCGCCGATTCCCGGCCCCAGGTGGAGCTGACCAGGATGACTCGCCGTTCCCCCGCACACAACAGACGGCGGTACCGGTCACGCAGCGGCATGCTCAGCGCGAGCCGGTCGAGCGTCGGATCGCCGGTCACCACGGTATGCCCGGCGATCGCGGAGCTGGCCGCGCGGAGTTGGGCCTCTTGCTCCGGGTGCGCGAGCACGACGCGCACGCGCCCGGTGCGCAGAGCTTCCTCGGCGGGCAGGCCGGCGAGGCGGCGCGCGCCGTCCTCGGTCGGTACGTACTTGTTGAAGCCGACTCCATGCGGGAGTACCAGGATCGGGCCGGTTCCCGTTGTGGTGTCGACGTTCTCGCTGGCCGCGAGCGTCAGGTCGGCGTCGATCTCGCCGACCTCCGACCACGGCAGCACGGTGTCCACGCCCGACTGCCGGAGTAGTCGCTCGGCGCCGGCGTCGAATCGCGTTCCGTCCGGGTAGAGAGCGAAAACGAAACGCAGCCGTGGGTCGCCGCGAAGGAGATCGTGTGTTTCGAGCAGTCTGATCGTCGACGTCAGGGTGCGGCACGCGAGGACGATCGTGCGGCTGTCGGGAAAGGTGCTCCACTCGTCCGGACGGCTGCCACGCCGTTCAGGCATGGCACGGCCGCAGCGCGCTAGCTACCCGGCTCCCGGCTCCCGGCTCCCGGCTCCCGGCTCCCGGCTCCCGGCTCCCGGCTCCCGGCTCCCGGCTCCCGGCTCCCGGCTCCCGGCTCCCGGCTCCTCTGATCAATTATCTCACGCCGCGAACTCTCGGTCATGTTGATCAAGTGTGCGTAATCGCCACGAATTTCCAGGTCAGCGCGGCCCGCGGCGGCGAAACGCTCGACGGCTCGGGCCAGTTCCTCGACCGCGGCGCGGTGCTCGGGCGCGAGCCGCCGGTCGATCTTGTCGCCGTGGCCGGGCCGGCTGTCGGTTCTGATCCGCACGATGGTGTCGGCCAGTGTGCGCGCCGTGGTGAGCAGCGGGCCGACGGTGGCGGCGACCTTGCGGGGTCCGAGGAACGCGACCTTCTGGGCGAGATCGTCGACCTCGCGGTGCAGCGTGTGCGGATCGTCCTGGTCGGGCCACACGGGCAGGTTGCCGAGCCGGGTGGCCGCGCCGACGAGCGCCGGGTACGTGGCGGCCTTGTCGTCGCGCGACAGTCGCCGGCGCTCCGATCTGCGGTTGAGCAGGCCGAGGCTCAGGGTGGCGAGCGCGCCGACCAACGTGCCGGCCAGCGTGAACAGGCCAGCTCCCCACCACGGCGTCGTGTTCATGGTCTGTAGAACATAGTGACGTGCTCCCGGGGGTTCCGGTACCCGCGCCCGATGCGCCATGGTGTGTGGCGACTCGTTGGCGATTGACCAGTGGAGGCGACATGCGGGTAGGAATTCTTGCCGGGGCGGTGGCGCTGGTGGCGGCGATCGTGCCGACCGCGCACGCCGTGGCCCAGCCGGCGCCAGCCCAGCCGGCACGTGCGGCCGACGGACCCACGGCGGCGGAGCTGCTGGCGAAGACCCAGAACTGCAAGCCGATCTCGAACGGGAAGTACCGAACCGACGCCGACTCCAGCGCCACGATCGACGTGTGCGACGCGAACGGCGCGGTGTTCTGGCACTCCGACATGGACATCGACTGCGACGGGCAGCGCACCGACAAGTGCAACGAGAACACCGATCCGTCGTTCTATCCGGACACCGCGTTCCACCAGTCCGACGGCAAGCCGCTGGTCGCCGACACGCTTCCGTTCGTCGTGCTGCCCGGCAAGAGCGACATCTGGGACTACGCGGCGTCCGGGCTGAAGGGTTCCGGCTCGTGCGTGATCGTGTACGGCGACAAGGTGCTCTACGGCGTGGTCGGCGACATCGGGCCGAAGGAGATCATCGGCGAGGCGTCCTACGCTGCGGCGGCCGCGCTCGGCATCGACCCCGACCCGTCCACCGGCGGCACGGACAAGGGCGTCACCTACATCTGCTTCAAGAACTCGGGCGTCTCGCCGATCGAGGACCAGGAGAAGGCGAAGGCCGTCGGCGCCGAGCTGGCCACCAAGTTCGTGCAGGACAACGGAAAGCGCTAGTCGTCGTCCAGCGGACCGAGCAACCAGGAGCCGGTGCCCTCGGGATCCTCGTCGAAGTAGAAGTCGTGGATCGCCGTGAGCAGGTCCTCAGTGGTGACGAAGCCGTCGCCGTCCTCGTCGAGCCTGCGGTGGATCTCGCGCGCGTCGTCCTCGGGCAGGTTCATCAGCGCGCCGGTCCACCGCACATGCTCCTCGGCGTCCAGCCTGCCGTCGCCGTCGGTGTCACAGACGTCCATCAGCGCGTCGAGGAACGGGCGGTAGCCCTGGTCGAACGAGTCCTCGGTGACGAGCAGCCCGCCGGCGAAGGCGTGCTTGTACTCCTCGACGGTGATCGCGCCGTCGGCGTCCGCGTCGGCCGAGCGGGCCAGGTGGTCCCACAGGGCGAGGCTCAGCTCCAGCAGCCGCAGCCGTGCCGCCGAGTCCGGTGGGTGGTCGAACTCGTCGGCGACGGCGGCGGCGGAGCGTTCGAAGTCGGCGCGGTCGATGTCGCCGTCATCGTCGAAGTCGAAGGTGCGGAACCGTCTGGCCAGCTTCCGTTCGAGGAACGGGGAGATCTCCATGGCTCCAGCCTTGTCGACCGGCGGCGCCGCGCCTACCGCTGATCGCGTTACTCGGTTACCCCCGGATCGCCGAAGGCCAGTTTGCCGGCGTAGTACAGCGTCGCGTCCGGGGTGAACGGGTGGAACGCGCCGGCTCGCACGTCGCGGTAGGCGCGCTCCAGCCGGGCGCGGCGGAAGTAGCCCCGGCCGCCGAGGACGGCCATCGCGGAGTCCACCACGGTGATCGCGGTGTTGACCGCGTGCCGCTTGGCGATCATCACGGTGTTGAGCGTCGCGGGGCTGGCGGTGTAGCCGTCGCCGATCTCGTCCAGCGCGCCGAGCAACGCCCACCACGCGGTGCGCAGGTCGGCGTCCATGAGGCCGACCTGGCGGTGCACCCTGGCCGACGCGGACAGTGGGGCGGGGCCGCGGCTGCCCGTCGACGCGCCGGCGACAGCGGTGTCCCGCGCGCCGGCCGCGATGCCGTAGTAGGTCGCGGCGACGACGGGTGCGAAGTGGATCGCCGCGGCGGCCAGCGGTGCGCCGAACTCGCCGTACGGGCGGCGGCCGGCGATCTTGTCGGCCGGGACGTAGACGTCCTCGAGTACGACGTCGTGGCTCGCCGTGCCGCGCATGCCGAGCGTGTCCCAGGTTTCCACGATGCGCACGCCGCTCGCGGCCAGCGGGACGCTGAAGTGCAACACCTCGGCGTCGTCGCCGGGTTCGCCGAGCACGGCCGAGGTCGAGACGACGGTGGCGGCGGGTGACTGGCTGCAGAAGGCTTTGCGGCCGCTGATCCGGTAGCCCGTGCCGTCCGGCGTTGCGATCGTGGTGGGCCACAGCCAGTCCGATCCGCCACTCGTTGCGATCACGATGCCGTCATTCGCAATTTTGCGAAGCACCGCCTCCGCGTCCGGCGCACCGTTGCGATGGCGGAAGCACTGCACGAGCGTGAGGTACTGGTGCATGGCGACGGACAGGCCGGTGGCGCCGTCGTGCCGGGCGAGTTCGGCCTGCGCGTAGCAGACCTGGCGGATCGTGGCGCCGAGGCCGCCCATTTCGGTAGGGACGGCGAGGCGGAGGTAGCCGTGCTCGCGCATGGCGGCGTAGGCCTCGGTGACGAAGGTGGCGTCGCGGTCGTGCTCGTCGGCGTGTTCGGCGGCGACAGTGCCGATCGTGGTGGCCAGTCCGACGAAGCGCAGGTCGTCCTCACGCAGCGGAGCGGGGTGGGTGCCCGAGCCGGCTCGCACGGGTTCGGTGATGGTCATGGGTCTGCCTCTCGATTCGGAGTTGACCTGACGCTAGGAACCGCGAATGCCCCGGGGTAGTACAGCGACTGAACCGCCCGCGTAACGACGGACGTCACTCTGCGCGACTTGTCTACATGCGGACATACGCGCAGTACTGCCCGATCGTGCGTGCGGTCGAGATGCTCGGTGACCGGTGGACGCTGTTGATCGTGCGGGACATGCTCAACGGCGCGCGCCGGTTCAACGAGATCGCGCGCGGCCTGCCGGGCCTGTCCCGTGCATTGTTGTCGCGGCGGCTGCGGCAGTTGCAGCACGCCGGCCTCGTGGTGCACGCCGCCGACGGTTACCTCCTGACCCCACCGGGGGAGGACCTGCGCCCACTGGTGTTCGGCCTCGCCGACTGGGGCGCGCGGCACGCTTTCGGAAACCCGCGCGCCGAGGAGCTGGATCCCGAGGTGCTGATGTGGTGGCTGCACGGGCGGGTGGACACGACCGATGTGGTCAAGCGCGCGGTGATCCAGGTGGAGGTGTCCGACCGGCGCAGGGTGTACTGGCTGGTGCTGGAACCCCAGGACGTGTCGGTTTGTTATACGGATCCAGGGTTCGAGATCGACGCGGTGCTGCGGTCGGACATCGCCACGCTGTTCCGGATGTGGGAGGGCGAGATCGAGTTGCTCGACGCCGTGCGGGCTGGCTCGATCAGCCTGACCGGGGCGCGCTGGATCGTGCGCGGGCTGCCGGCCTGGCTGCGACTGAGCCCGGTGGCGCCCACCGTGCGTGCCGCCCGCGCGTCCGGCGCCTACTCCTGACGACGGCTCACCCCAACTCGGCGACCAGCTTCTTCGGCGCGATCGCCCGGTAGGAGTCCTCGACCCACTCGCACAGCAGATCCACCGGCGTATGCGCGCCGAACGGCACATACACCCAGCCGTACTGCCCCAAAGCGCCCATCCGCGCCGCCCTGGGCAGCGACAACGCGTGGGCGTGCGCGTCCGGATCGGCCAGCTTCACGTTGTAAGCGACCGGATCGTCCCCGTCGTCCGCGTTGAGGTACACGAACATCTTCTTGCGCACCTTGACGATCGTGCCGCCCCACCCCGGCTCCCCGTACGCCTCTGGGAACCGAAGCGCGAACTCGAGCACCTCGGCGTGAATGTCCTGCGCCAGCACGCCCCGAGTCTACGAGGCAGTGCCGACACTCCCAGCCACGTGCATGGTGTTGCGGATGGGTTTGCGCTGCGGATCGATCCATGCGGGCGGGATGTAGTAGGGGATCCCGTCTTGCATGATGATTTCCCAGTCTTGTTGGTGGATGATCGTGTGGTGGTATCGGCAGAGCAAGGTCATGAGTTCTGCCGAGGTTATTCCACCGTCGATCCAGTGGATGATGTGGTGTGCGTCTGTCCATTCTGGTCAATACCACTAAGTTAAGCTTTGTTGGTTCCATGGAATGTTGAACACGCCGCGTTAAATTGACTGGTATGGGTGGTCTGGTTAGTATCATTCTGGGGTGTCTGGTTCTAGCTCTGGTGGCGCGGTCCGGTTGACTGACAAGA
>NZ_SGWQ01000008.1 GCF_004216555.1 Herbihabitans rhizosphaerae
GGCCCCCCAGGGCCGAGTCGGCGAAGCCGACGCCGAAGGCGCCCTTGACTTGTGAGAATCGGCCCGCACAATACCGCGCCGCCGATCACCCCAAGAGTCGCCTAACCCCAGACGATATCCTCAGGCCCCTCCAGCGGATCACGCAACGACGACGGAGCGAGTAACGGAGTAGCGGCGGACTGAATCACGTCGGAGAATCGGAGATTGGTCCGCTCCTCGATCTCCCCAAGAGAAACCTGGAACACTCGAAACTCGTCAAGATCGAGCGTCTCCAGCGTGTTCAGATTTTGAGTCAGCAGAAACGCCGTCGCGGTCAGTTTTCCGCCTTCGTTGAAGACGATCACCTTCCAGAAGTCTCGCGGCAGTTGCACGTTCCGGAACACCCGATCGTCGTCCCGGAACACCGGCCCGCCGATCACGCTCACCCGCAGATCGTCCACATCGACATCGGCGAACAACGCATCCTCGAGTCGCCCCCACAGCCCATTCCGCGCGCTCTGGTTGAAGTCGTCCATCTGCGGCGTGATGTTGGTGTAGAAGAACGAATCCGTGTTCGCCGCCTTCGCCTCGGCGAGGGTGCCCCACAGTAGATCAGCCCGCCGCGCGAGGTGCCCCCGGTCGAGCCGGTTGCCTTCGTACAGCTCGTTGCCGACCTGGAACTCGGCCGGCACACGCTTATCTTTGACGAACGGGATTTCCTTGCGCGACAGCTTTCGCAAACCCCCGCCGTCGATGTTCCAGGCTACCCAGAACGCGAACCGTCGCGATTTGCTCAGCGCCAGGGAGAAGTGCGTGTAATCGATCTTCTCCGAACCGTCGAGCTGAACCACGTCCGGCATGATCGTCGCCCCGAGCAGGGGCGGGTCGACCGTGCTGCCCAGGAACTCCGTGTCGAATCCAGTACTCCCGCCGGCGGTGGCCCGGGGCCCCGCAGCGGCGTGGGCCTCGTCGCGCTCCCGAACCGTGAACCGAACCATCAGCTCCCGGGTCGGCGAACCGTCCTCCATCAACTCCCGTAGCGCCTTCAACAGTGTGTTGGCGTCCGTGGTCTCCGCGGTCATGGCACCCCTCCGAGCCTTGTCCTCAGTTATTCGAAGCGGTGCCGCGCTCTGTAGCGTTACTCCTCGCCAGAACCGCCTGGGCGGCGACGATCAGGTCCTGCACCCGGCGCGCGCCGTCGATCGCGTAGAGGACGGGGTGTTCGCGGTCGCCGCCTTCGCCGAACTGGACGGTGCCCCACCCCCGGCGGAGGCTCATGCTGGTCACGGGCGCGGGCAGACCACGCAGCAACTCCGTGGTCGTGTCCACGCTGTGCGCGTGCGTCGTGGTGACGATCAGCCGGCGGTCGGTGAGGACGTACTCGGTTCGCCGCAGTCTGCGGTGCCCGGACAGCAGTCCGATCATCCCGAGGAATAAGCCGATGCTCGCGGTGACTATCGCGGCGAACAGCATGATCGGCTTCGCACCTGGCGGGTCTTCCACGATGTTCGGCGCGGTCGAGATCAAGATCGCCACAGCGGCCCAACCCACGAGGAAGAGCCCGAGCAGGACCAGGCGCCGGTCGGCCGTGTGTCGCCACACGGCATGGGGCCTGCCGGCCCACAGCAGTCGTTCGCCTCTGCTGAGCGTCACGTGATTCGTCATCGAAACCCCTAATTTACGTGATGTCGGTCACATGGGGCGCGATGTTACGAGTCAGCCGAGGGCGGCCCGCAGCCGGGCGGCGCGCTCGTCCGGGTGCTGGCGGGGGCAACTGGCGCACTTGGCCGTGCCGGGGGAGCGGTACACCAGGCAGCACGAGTTCCGCCGGACCACGTGCGTGCCGCCGACCTCGACGTAGCGCGGCCGGGGCAACTCCGGCCCGATGGCCAGGGCCAGCGGCTCGGCCAGGTCACGCCGATCAGCCCACAACAGGCGGTTGCCGAGCGAGTCGGAGGCGATCGCCCACAGCGCCCGCGTGTGCGCGCCCGACGCGGCCACCACGGCGTCGATCGAGTCGCGCAGCGAGTCCGCGATCGCCGGCCCGAGTTTCGCGTGGTCGTCGGGGCACACCGAGTCCGATCGCGCGTCGAGCACGCGGCCGTCCGGGTGCAGGTACAGCGTGGTGGCCGCGAGGCCCGGGTCGGCGGCCGAATCACCCTGCCCCAAAGACGAGATCACCGGACCGAGCAGCACCGAACTGGCCGAGTACCACCAGAGCACCCCGAGCGCGTCCCGCTGGGCGAACCGGTACCGGCGCCGCGCCGCGTCGAGTTGGGCGTCCAGCCACGACGCGTCGGTGATCGCCACGGCTGGCACCGGCCGAAGGTGCTGGTTGGTCACTCTGACATGGTCCCATTCCACCCATCGGGTGATCCGTGAGCAGTATGAAACGCGGGTGTAACACAGGTGTCCGGATCGTTCACGCCGGTGAAACCTGGCACGCGATCCCGCGAAACAGCGCCTGTCGATGCTGCTGGCCAACGAGAACAACAAGGCCTGCGTATCGAGGAGGCAAGTGTGGATACGGGTAACACGGCCTGGCTACTCATCAGCGCCGCTCTGGTGCTGCTGATGACACCTGGGCTCGCGTTCTTCTACGGCGGCATGGTCCGCACGAAGAGCGTGCTGAACATGCTGATGATGAGCATCGGCGCGATGGCCGTCGTCGGCGTGCTCTGGATGGTCTTCGGATATTCCATGGCGTTCGGCAACGACGTCGGCGGTGGCCTGCTGGGCAACCCCGGCGAGTTCTTCGGACTGAAGGGCCTGCTGCTGCCCGAGGCCAAGTCGGGCACCGCGCCGGCCACCGCGTTCGTGGCGTTCCAGGCCATGTTCGCGATCATCACCGTCGCGTTGATCTCCGGCGCCATCGCCGACCGGACGAAGTTCGGCTCCTGGCTGGTGTTCGCCGGCCTGTGGGCGACGATCGTCTACTTCCCGGTCGCGCACTGGGTGTTCGCGTTCGACGCCACCGACGGCTCCACGGTCGGCGGCTGGATCGCCAACAAGCTCAAGGCGCTCGACTTCGCCGGCGGCACGGCGGTACACATCAACGCCGGTGCGGCCGCCCTGGCGCTGGCGCTCGTCCTCGGCAAGCGGCGCGGCTGGCCCAAGGAACGGATGAAGCCGCACAACCTGCCGTTCGTGATGCTCGGCGCCGGTCTGCTGTGGTTCGGCTGGTTCGGGTTCAACGCCGGCTCGGCGCTGGCCGCCAACAACATCGCCGGTGTCGCGTTCATCAACACCCTCGGCGCCACCTGTGCCGCGATGCTCGGCTGGCTGCTGATCGAGCGCATCCGGGACGGCAAGGCCACCACGCTGGGCGGCGCGTCCGGCATCGTGGCCGGCCTGGTCGCGATCACCCCGGCATGCGCCTACGTCGGTGTGTGGGGCGCGCTCGCGATCGGCCTGATCGCCGGTGCCCTGTGCGCGCTGGCGGTCGGCCTGAAGTACAAGTTCGGCTACGACGACTCGCTCGACGTGGTCGGCGTGCACCTGGTCGGCGGGCTCGTCGGCACCCTGCTGATCGGTTTGTTCGGCACCACGTCGGTCAACCCGGCCTCGGTGGACGGGCTGTTCTACGGTGGTGGGGCGACCCAGCTCGGCAAGCAGGCGGTCGGCGCGTTCGCGGTGCTCGGCTACTCGCTGGTGGCCACGCTGATCATCGGCTTCCTGATCAAGGTGACGATCGGGTTCCGAGTGGACGACGAGTCCGAGGTTACTGGCGTCGATGAGACCGAGCACGCGGAGAGCGCCTACGAGTTCTCCGACGTGCGTGGCGGCGGATCGCCGATCGGCCGCAACGCCGACAAAATCGCCAGCAAGATCCCCGCCAGCGCGAGCAAGGAAGGCTGAGCGCCATGAAGCTGGTAACCGCGATCATCAAGCCGTTCACGCTTGACGACGTGAAGTCCGCACTGGAGCAGCTGGGCGTGCTCGGCATGACGGTCTCCGAGGTGCAGGGCTACGGACGGCAGAAGGGCCACACCGAGGTGTACCGCGGCGCCGAGTACGCGGTGGACTTCGTGCCCAAGGTGAAGATCGAGGTGGTGACCGACGACGCCACCGCGGAGAAGGTGGTGGACGCCGTGGTCGAAGCCGCACGCACCGGCAAGATCGGCGACGGCAAGGTGTGGGTGACGCCGGTCGACAACGTGGTGCGGGTCCGGACCGGGGAACGCGGCGCGGACGCTCTCTAGAGGCACCCCGTGTCCGACAACCAGGGGGAAGACAGAGTGGACGCCACGTCGGCGGTCGAAGCAACGACCGCCGACGTGGCGCTGGCCCGGGATCGCTTGCTGGGCAACGGTTCCGGGCGCTCGAAACTGCCCGCTCCGGTACTGCGCGAGGCGCTCGCGGACCTGTACGAGTTCTGGCTGACCGTCCACGCTGGACAGTCCGGTGTGGACGGTCGGGCCGGGGTGGCGCTGCTCGCCGTCGGCGGGCTGGGGCGGCGCGAGCTGGTGCCGTACTCCGATCTGGATCTCGTACTCGTGCACGACGGCCGGTCCGACGTGAGGGAGATCGCCGAGCGGCTGTGGTACCCGCTCTGGAACTCCGGCGTGGGCCTGGACCACTCGGTGCGCACGGTCGGCGAGGCGCTCCAGGTGGCCAGAACCGATCTGCGCACGGCGATGGGCCTGCTCGACGCGCGGCACGTGGCCGGCGACGCGACGGTCACCGAGCGGCTGGCGACCTCGGCGCGCGCCCAGTGGCGAACCGGTGTCCGGGACCGGGTGGACGACCTGGTCGAGTCGGCGTGGCAGCGCTGGCGGCGGGCCGGCGAGGTGGCGCACTGGGTGCAGCCGGATCTCAAGCACGGCCGGGGCGGGCTGCGCGACCTGGCGATCGTGCAGGCGCTGGCGCTCGCCCAGCTCGTGGACCGGCCGGCCGACGACGTGACGCAGGCGCACGCGCTGCTGCTGGACGCCCGCACCGAGCTGCGCAGGCTGGCCGGCCGGGCGCGCGACGTGCTGCGCCCGCAGGACGGCGACGAGGTGGCCGCCGCACTCGGCATGACCGACCGGTTCGTGCTCGCGCGGGCGCTGTCCGGGGCGGGACGGGCGGTCGGGTACGCGGTGGACGTGGCGTTCCGCGCGGCACGGCCGGCGACCGGGCGGCGGGTCCTCGGTGTGTTGCGCCGCGGTCCGGAACGGCGTGGGCTCGCCGACGGGGTGGTGCTGCACGGAGCCGAGGTGGCCCTCGCGCGCGACGTGTCACCCGAACGAGACCCCGCGTTGCTCCTTCGAGTGGCCGCGGTCGCCGCGCGCGGCAAACACCCGATCGCGCAGGGCACGCTCAGCCGGCTCGCCGACAGCGCACCCGAGCCGCGCTCACCGTGGCCGGCCTCCGCGCGCCAGGAGCTGATCTCACTGCTGGGCGCCGGTGACGGCCTGGTCGACATCGTGGAGGCGTTGGACCGCACCGGACTGTGGGCGCGCCTGTTCCCCGAGTGGGGCGCCGTGCGCGACCTGCCGCCGCGCGACGCCGCGCACATGTGGACGGTCGACCGGCACCTCGTGCAGGCCACCGCGCACGCGGCGGGTCTGGTCACCTCGGTGTCCCGGCCGGACCTGCTGCTCGTCGGAACCCTGTTGCACGACATCGGAAAGGGGCGCGACGCCGACCACTCCGAGGTCGGCGCGAAGCTCGCCCGCCAGGTGGCCGGCCGGCTCGGACTGTCCACATCGGACGTCGAGACGGTGTCCGCGATGGTGCGGCACCACCTGCTGCTGCCGCACACCGCGACCCGCCGCGACGTCACCGACGAGGCCACCGTGTCCCGCGTGGCGGAGACGCTGAACGGCGATCCGGTGCTGCTGGAGTTGCTCGCCGCGCTCACCGAGGCCGACTCGCGGGCGACCGGCCCCGGCGTGTGGACCGACTGGAAGGCCACCCTGGTCGCGGAGCTGGTCGCCGCGTGCCGGACCGCGATGGCCGGCAAGCGCCCACCCGGCCCGGACCCGCTGGACGACAAGCAGCGCGCCCGCGCGGAGACCGTCGCCGCGTCGGGGAAGCCGGACATCGTGCTGGAGCCGGAGAGCACCCCGGGCACGTCGCTGGCCACCGTCACGGCGATGGCGATCGACCGGCCGGGCCTGCTGTCCCGGGCGGCCGGCGTGCTCGCGCTGAACTCCCTGGAGGTGCACGCGGCGACCGTCTGGACGCACGGATCCGTTGGGGTGCAACAGTTCCACGTGTCTCCGAGGTTCGGGTCGCTGCCCGACGCGACCCTGCTGCGCGAGCAGTTCACCCGTGCGGTGACCGGGTCGCTGCCGCTCGGCGAGAAGCTGGCGGCCAAGGAGCGCGACTACGCCGGGGTGGCCCAGGACGGGCCGCCGCCGAAGGTGCTGTGGTTCGACGGCGAGGCCGGCTCGGGTGACGTGGTGCTCGAACTGCGCGCGGCCGACCGGATCGGCCTGCTGCACCGGGTCGCCGAGGCGCTCGAAGCAGCGGGGGTGGGCGTGCACTGGGCCCGCGTGTCCACGGTCGGTGCGACGGTCGTGGACTCGTTCGCCCTCGTGTCCGCGACCAGCGGTGATCTCGGTTGGCGGCAGAAGATCGAGCGGGCGGTACTCATGGCCGTCGGCTGATCGACTCAGTCGCGGTTGAGTAGGAATACGCAGCCGTACTCGGGGGCGATCACGCTGCCGGAGGCACCCCCCTTCCGGGCAATCTTGGTGTTGTCACGCAGAACGGAACACCGAACCGGAATCAAGGGGGAGCCGCCCGCGACTGGGGGTCGGGCGGCCCGACATTCGGAGAGGTGAACCGGCCGGCGTGTGCCAGTCGCCCCCGGAAGGGCCCGTACGAGGGGTCGGGTCCTTCCGGGTGGCCCCGGAGTCCACTCCGATGTACGGCTACTCTCGTTAGAGACTGTCTACCTGCTACGTGGAGTGCGACACCTGTGTTCGACACCCTCTCCGACCGGCTCACCTCGGTTCTCTCCAACCTGCGCAGCAAGGGCCGGCTGTCCGACGCCGACATCGACGCGACCGCGCGCGAGATCAGGATCGCGCTGCTGGAGGCCGACGTCGCGCTGCCTGTCGTGCGGGCCTTCATCGCCAAGGTCAAGGAGCGGGCCAAGGGCGCGGAGGTGTCCGCCGCGCTCAACCCGGCGCAGCAGGTCGTCAAGATCGTCAACGAGGAACTGGTCGCGATCCTCGGCGGCGAGACGCGCCGGCTCAACATGGCGAAGACGCCGCCCACCGTGATCATGCTCGCCGGTCTGCAGGGTTCCGGTAAGACCACACTGGCCGGCAAGCTCGCGCGTTGGCTCAAGGGACAGGGCCACACCCCGCTGCTCGTGGCGTGCGACCTGCAGCGGCCCAACGCGGTGACCCAGCTCCAGGTGGTCGGCGAGCGCGCCGGCGTGCCGGTGTTCGCGCCGGAGCCCGGCAACGGTGTGGGTGACCCGATCTCGGTCGCGCGGCGGGGCATCGACGAGGCCAAGCACGCCCAGCACGACGTGATGATCGTGGACACCGCCGGCCGGCTCGGTGTCGACGAGGAGCTGATGAAGCAGGCCGCCGACATCCGCGACGCGGTCACGCCCGACGAGACCTTGTTCGTCGTGGACGCGATGATCGGTCAGGACGCGGTCACCACCGCCGAGGCGTTCCGTGACGGCGTCGGGTTCACCGGCGTGGTGCTCACCAAGCTGGACGGTGACGCGCGCGGTGGCGCCGCGCTGTCGGTGCGCGAGGTCACCGGTCAGCCGATCCTGTTCGCCTCCAACGGCGAGAAGCTCGAGGACTTCGACGCGTTCCACCCGGACCGCATGGCCAGCCGCATCCTCGGCATGGGCGACGTGCTCACCCTGATCGAGCAGGCCGAGCAGCACTTCGACCAGGATCAGGCCGAGGCCGCCGCCGCGAAGATCGGCACCGGCGAGCTGACCCTGGAGGACTTCCTCGAGCAGATGCTGGCCGTGCGCAAGATGGGCCCGATCGCGAACCTCCTCGGCATGCTGCCCGGCGCCGGTCAGATGAAGGACCAGCTCTCCCAGGTCGACGACAAGCAGTTGGACCGGCTGCAGGCGATCATCCGAGGCATGACGCCGGCCGAGCGGTCCAACCCGAAGATCATCGACGGGTCCCGCCGCAAGCGCATCGCCAACGGTTCGGGTGTGGCCGTGCGCGAGGTCAACGACCTGGTGAACCGGTTCTACGAGGCCCGCAAGATGATGAAGCAGATGGCCGGCCGGTTCGGGTTCGGCGGCGGTGGTGGCGGGTCGAGCAAGGGCAGGAAGGGAAAGAAGGGCAAGAAGGGCAAGGGGCGCGGCCCGACGCAGCCGAAGGTGCGCGGCGGCATGCCGGGTCTCCCCGGCGGAATGCCGGGCGGGATGCCCCCGGGTATGCCGGACCTGTCGAACATGCCGCAGGGGCTCAACGAGCTGCCGCCCGGATTCGACCCGTCCAAACTCAACTTCAAGAAGAAGCCGCCTGCGTGATCATCAGAGGTGTCGCGATCGCGGCGCTGGCTGTGGTGTCGCTGACCGCCTGCACGCGCGGCGAGGGTGAGGTGGCCGACCTCCGCAAGACCATGGAGGACGCGGCGGCCAAGGCACCGCTGCCGGACGGTGTGCGCCTCGACCCGGCGAGCGCGCGGTTCGACAAGGGCTGCTCGGGGCTCGCCGAGTGTGGCGACGGCGATCCGACCGATGCCAGCTACGAGGCTGACCTGACGCTGTCAGACAGCGTGCCGGCCAAGTGGTGCGAGGCCATCACGGTTCCGTTGCGCGCCAAGGGTTTTCGGCTCGTGTCACCGTTCGGTGGCGGTCGGCCGAGCACGATGGACAAGCTGTTCCGGCTGCCATCGGATTCCGTGCGGTGGGCCGAGGTGGACGAGAAGGTCTGCGCCACCGGTGGCGTCTCGACCATGTTCGTGGTCAACGCCGACGGCGGCTCGCCGGTGCCGGGCGGCTACCTGAGCGTGTGGATCCCGGCCAAGCCGGGCGGTTCGGCCAGCCGCCCGAGGTACGAGATCACCACACCGATCGACGGCGACAAGTCGATCAAGAAGCTGCCGGTGAACGGTCCGCCGCTGACCCGCTCGGAACTGGCTCACCTGCGCCGCGTGCTCGACCAGCGCGTGGTGCTGGTGGCCAACCCGCCGCAGGAC
The DNA here is from genome assembly GCF_004216555.1 of Herbihabitans rhizosphaerae. Classification (GTDB taxonomy): domain Bacteria; phylum Actinomycetota; class Actinomycetes; order Mycobacteriales; family Pseudonocardiaceae; genus Herbihabitans; species Herbihabitans rhizosphaerae. The sequence goes on from NZ_SGWQ01000008.1 coordinate 9,106, forward strand.
GGCGTCGGTGCGTCGCTGTACTTCGGCCGAGGGCGTGCCCGGTTCGAGCTGACGGGCGGAACGGCCGTGCGCCTCTGGGTGCGCTGCGTCCCGGGGGACAACGCGCTGGTCCGCGCGTACCAGGAGCGGTCAACCGCAGGCGAGAAGCCGAGGGAGGAGCAGCGCACCGTCCCGTGCACCGGCGACGCCGCCGAGGTGACCATGCCGCCGGTCGGTTCGCCGGTCGAGGTGTTCGCCGGCGTGTACGAGACGCTGCCGGCGCCCGGTGCGTCGCCGAAGCTGACCAGCCGCCCGTATACCGTCGAGGTCGCGCCGGTTTGATCAGCGAGAGGTGGTGACCGCATGCCCGCGCTGCACGTGCGAGGTGTCGTGCTCCCCGAGGGCGTCGAGCGGGACCTGTGGATCGTCAACGGGCGGGTGCGCACCGAACCGGTCGCCGGCGCGGAGTCCATTGTGGACGGTGGCTTCGTGGTGCCCGGACTGGTCGACGCGCACTGCCACGTCGGCATTCTGGCCGACGACGTCGAGCAGGCCGCCGAGCAGGCGCGCACCGACCGCGACGCAGGCGCGCTGCTGCTGCGCGACTGCGGTTCGCCGATCGACACCCGGCCGCTGCAGGAGCGTCTCGACCTGCCCCGGATCATCCGCGCGGGGCGGCACATCGCCCGCCCGAAGCGCTACATCCCGTACCTCGGCGTGGATCTCGAGGACCAGGAGACGCTCCCCGCCGCGGTCGCCGAGCAGGCCGCGTACGGCGACGGCTGGGTGAAGCTGGTCGGCGACTGGATCGACCGAGGCACCGGCGACCTCGCTCCACTGTGGACGGACGAGATCCTGGTCGACGCGATCAAGGTCGCGCACGACGCCGGCGCGCGGGTCACCGCGCACGTGTTCGGCGAGGACGCGCTGCCCGGGCTGATCAACGCCGGGATCGACTGCGTCGAGCACGGCACCGGCCTGCGCGAGGACACGATCGATGAGATGGCCCGCCGCGGCACCGCGCTGGTGCCCACGCTGATCAATATCGAGCTGTTTCCCGGTATCGCGGACCAGGCCGTCAGGTACCCCGCCTACGCGGCGCACATGCGCGATCTGCACGCGGGGGTCAACGGCATGGTGTCCGCCGCGGTGGAGGCGGGTATCCCGGTGTACGCGGGCACCGACGCCGGCGGCGGCATCAGGCACGGCCGGATCGTGGACGAGATCGTGGCGCTGCACCAGGCCGGCATGAGCACCGAACAGGCGCTCGGCTCGGCGTCCTGGAACGCGCGCCGCTGGCTCGGCTACTCGGCGCTGGACGAGGGCTCGCCGGCCGATCTGGTCGCCTACGACGCCGACCCGCGGGACGACCTCGAGGCGCTGCGCGATCCCGTGTTGATCATGCTCCGTGGCCGCGTGATCACACGTTGAACGTGCCGTTCACGGCGCGGCCGTTAGGCTCGGGAGCGTAGGCCGGCGGGGCGACCCCCCAACGCCGGGATCGTCGTCGTCGCACGGAGGCGCCCGTGACCCAGCTGCACTCGCGGGAGCCCTCGGATGTCGCGGACACCGACCAATCCGCTGACGAGCGGCGGGACCACAAGTGGGGAATCGGTGCGTTTCTCCTGGTCGAAGCCGTGCTCCTGCTGTCGTTCGCGTTCGTCGCGGCGATCTTCCGCCCGGCGGAGGGCCAGCCGCTGTCGGTCGCGGCGATCCTGGTCGCGACGATGCTGCCGACGGTGGTCGCCACGGGTGTCGCGCTGCTGGTGACCGTGTTACGCGGCAACGGCCCCAAGATCGACCTGCGCTGGTCGTGGCGGCGCGAGGACCTGCGCGCCGGATTCAAGTTCGGCTTCATCGGCCTGCTGTGCACCACGATCGGCGCCGTGCTGTGGACCAAGATCGTCGGCGAGGAGAACGCGAACTCCGCGGTCGGCGCGCTGGTGGACGACACGCACCTGCCGATCTACGCCGCGGTGATCATGTTCCTGTACGTCTGGCTGGTCGGCCCGGTGTGCGAGGAGATCATCTACCGCGGGCTGCTCTGGGGCGCGCTGGAGCGGCTGAACTGGGGCCGCTGGATCGTGTTCACCCTGTCCACCGTGGTGTTCGCGGTGAGCCACCTGGAGCCGCTGCGCACCTCGCTGCTGATCGTCATCGGCATCCCGATCGGCCTCGCGCGCCTGTTCACCGGGCGGCTCGGCGCGAGCGTCATCGCCCACCAGGTGAACAACTTCCTGCCCGCGCTCGCGGTGCTGCTGATCGCGCTCGGTGCGATCCCGGAGTGATCATGGATCTGAACGCCGATCTCGGTGAGGGTTTCGGCATCTGGCGCCTCGGCGACGACGACGCGCTGCTGTCCGTGGTGACCTCGGCGAACGTGGCGTGCGGGTTCCACGCCGGCGACCCGTCCACCATGCGCGCGGTGTGTGCCTCGGCGGCGGCCAGGGGAGTGGCGATCGGCGCCCAGGTGTCCTACCGCGACCTGGCCGGATTCGGACGGCGGTTCGTGGACGTGGCCCCGGCCGAGCTGGCCGACGAGGTGCTGTACCAAATCGGCGCGCTGGACGCGTTCGCCCGCGCGGCCGGCACCCGCGTGGCCTACGTGAAGCCGCACGGCGCGCTGTACAACGCGGTGGTGCACCACGAGGCACAGGCACACGCGGTGGTGGACGGCGTGCGCGCGTTCGGCGAGCTGCCCGTGCTCGGACTGCCCGGATCCGCCCTGCTCGCCGCCGCGAAGGAGGCCGGCCTGCGCCCGGTGACCGAGGCGTTCGCCGACCGCGGGTACACGCCCGACGGCACGCTCGTGCCGCGGTCGAGCCCGGACGCGCTGCTGTCCGGTACCGACGCCGTGGTCGAGCGGGCGGTGCGGCTGGCCGCCAAGGGCGAGCTGGTCGCCGTGGACGGCTCCGTGTTGTCCGTGCGCGCCGAGTCGTTGTGCCTGCACGGTGACACCCCGGGCGCGGTGCAGCACGCGCGCGCGGTGCGGGCCGCCCTGGAGGACGCGGGGGTCACCCTCGACCCGTTCGCCTGACCGGGGTCTGGCACAATAGCCGACTGTCCGTTGTGGCCGGCCCCTCTCACCGGCTCAGCGCCAAGCCTTCGGGCGCTCGCATCCGTCCCCACTCGGATCGCGTGCGGCCACCCACGATCAATGAGAAGTGTTGAGGAGCACCACAACCCGTGGCTGTCAAGATCAAGCTGCAGCGCCTCGGAAAGATCCGCGCGCCGTACTACCGCGTCATCGTCGCCGACTCGCGCACCCGTCGCAGCGGCAAGGCCATCGAGACGATCGGTCGGTACCACCCGAAGGACGAGCCGAGCGTCATCCAGATCGACTCCGACCGTGCGCAGTACTGGCTGGGCGTCGGCGCGCAGCCGACCGACCCGGTGAAGCACCTGCTGGAGATCACCGGCGACTGGCAGAAGTTCAAGGGCCTGCCGGGTACCGAGGGCACGCTGAAGGTCAAGGAGCCCAAGCCGAGCAAGCAGGAGCTGTTCGAGAAGGCGCTCAAGGAGGCCGGCGGCGACCCGGGCACCGACGCCACCACCCCGAAGAAGAAGGGTGGCGGCAAGAAGGCCCCGGAGAAGGCTTCCGAGAAGCCCGCCGAGAAGTCCTCGGAGAAGGCCGCCGAGAAGTCGGCGCCCAAGGCGGACGCCAAGGCCGAGAAGGCTGAGAAGCCGGCGAAGGCCGACAAGTCCGAGAAGGCCGAGGCCAAGAAGGACGAGTCCGCCAAGGACGGCGAGTGAGCTTCCTCGCCGACTCGCTGGAGCACCTGGTGCGCGGCATCGTGGACAACCCGGACGACGTCCGGGTCGAACTGGTGACCACGCGCCGCGGTCGCACGCTGGAGATCCACGTCAACCCCGAGGATCTCGGCAAGGTGATCGGCAGGGGCGGGCGTACCGCGACCGCCCTGCGCACCGTCATGGCCGGCATCGGCGGCCGCGGGGTGCGCGTCGACGTGGTGGACACCGACCATTAAGGACAGTGGCGGGGGCGTCATGGACGTCGTTGTCGGGCGAGTCGCCAAGGCGCACGGGATTCACGGCGAGTTGGCCGTGGAGGTGCGCACCGACTCGCCCGAACGTCGCTTCGCCGAGGGTGCCGTCGTGCACGCCCGGTTGCACGACGGCGAGACCAGGCCGCTGACCATCGAGGGCGTTCGCCCACACCGTGATCAGCGCCTGCTCGTCCGGTTCACCGAGGTCCCCACGCGGGACGACGCGGAGCCGCTGCGCGGCGTGCTGCTGTACGCCGACACCGCCGATCTGCCGCCGATCGAGAACCCTGACGAGTTCTACGACCACCAGCTCACCGGGCTGGACGTGGTGCTCGCCGACGGCACGGCGCTCGGCACGGTCCGCGATGTCACCCACGGCCCTGGCGGCGAGCTGCTCATCGTCCAGCGGTCCGAGGGCGCGGACGTGCTGGTGCCGTTCGTGCGGGAGATCGTGCCCGAGGTCGACCTGGGCGCCGGCCGCGTCGTGATCGACCCGCCGGAGGGCCTGATCCCGTGAGGATCGACGTCGTCACGATCTTCCCGGACTACCTGGCGCCGCTGCGGGAGGCGTTGCTGGGCAAGGCGATCGACCGCGGTCTGCTCGAGGTCGCGGTGCACGATCTGCGCGGCTGGACGCACGACGTGCACAAGGCGGTCGACGACAGCCCGTACGGCGGCGGACCCGGCATGGTGATGAAGCCGCAGGTGTGGGGCGACGCGCTTGATGCGGTGTGCGCTTCCCCGGGTGCGGGTGCCCCGCAGGACACAGACACCCCGCCCCGGCTGGTCGTGCCGACGCCGTCCGGCCGCCCGTTCACCCAGGCGGTGGCCGAGGAGTACGCCGAGGAGCCGTGGCTGGTGTTCGCCTGCGGCCGCTACGAGGGCATCGACCAGCGGGTGATCGACGACGCCGCGCGCCGGATGCCGGTCGACGAGGTGTCCATCGGCGACTACGTGCTGGTCGGCGGCGAGGTCGCGGTCATGGTGATCGTCGAGGCGGTGGCCCGCCTGCTGCCCGGTGTGCTCGGCAATCCCGCGTCGGCCAAGCAGGACTCGTTCTCCGCGTCGCTGAGCGGGCTGCTCGAAGGCCCCAGCTACACCCGGCCGGAGGTGTGGCGCGACCTCGCGGTGCCGGACGTGCTGCGCTCGGGCAACCACGCGGCGATCGAACGCTGGCGGCGGGACACCGCGCTGGAGCGGACCTTCGCGCGGCGCCCCGAGCTGCTCGACGACGCCGAACTGGACGCGGCCGATCGCGCCGTGCTGGACCGGCTGCGCGCCGATCGGACCTGATCACCGAGGCCCCGGTTTTCGTCCGGCCGCGCACGTCTGGCACACTGGACAGGTTGCTGCAGCCGGGCATGTCTTCGGCGCGCAAAGGACTTCGGCCCGACAAGCGGGCTGCGTGGCGCCCGCACGGGCGCACGATCACCATCACGAACGAGGACGGACACACCGATGAACACCCTGGATGCCCTGGACGCCCAGTCACTGCGTTCCGACATCCCGGATTTCCGGGCGGGCGACACGCTGAAGGTGCACGTCCGAGTCATCGAGGGCTCGCGCCAGCGCGTCCAGGTGTTCCAGGGCGTGGTGATCCGTCGCCAGGGTGGCGGGATCCGCGAGACCTTCACCGTGCGGAAGATCTCCTTCGGCGTCGGCGTCGAGCGCACCTTCCCGGTGCACTCGCCGAACGTCGCCGAGATCGAGGTCGCGCGCCGCGGTGACGTGCGCCGGGCGAAGCTGTACTACCTGCGCGACCTCCGCGGCAAGGCCGCCAAGATCAAGGAGCGCCGCGAGGAGCGTCGCGAGACCTCGCCCGCGTCTTGAGCCGGCACAGGGCTACCTAACGTAATCTGTTTGCGTGGTCGCCCAACTGCCTCACGACGCGCCTGAGGGCGACCGTGCGCGCTTCCCGGACGGACGCCCGTCGGGGCAGCCTTGGACACCGGACACTCGCAACCGCGCCCGGCGCCATCGCGGTGCGCATCGCGCGCCGGAGAAGAAGCGTTCGTTCTGGCGTGAGCTGCCGATCCTGCTGGTCGTCGCGTTCCTGCTGACGTTCCTGATCCAGCAGTTCGTCGCGCGGGTCTACGTGATCCCGTCCGGCTCGATGGAGCAGACGCTGCACGGTTGCACCGGCTGCACGGGCGATCGGGTGCTCGTGGACAAGATGACCTACCTGTTCACCGACCCGGCGCCGGGCGACGTGGTGGTGTTCAAGGGTCCTGAGGCGTGGACCGAGAACGACGTGCTCGAACCGCGCTCGGACAACGTCTTCGTGCGCGCCCTGCAGACTGTCGGCTCGGTGATCGGCATGGCCCCGCCGGACGAGCGCGACTTCGTCAAACGGGTGATCGCGGTCGGCGGCCAGACCGTCTGGTGCTGCGAGGCCAACCGGGTGGTCGTGGACGGCAACCCGCTGGCCGAGCCCTACATCTACTGGGAGAACGCGTCCAGGAAGACTCAAGAGTCGTTCAAGCCGGTCCGCGTCCCGGAGGGCACCATCTGGGTCATGGGGGACAACCGCAACGACTCGTGCGACTCGCGCTGCCAGGGCAATCTCAACGACGGGCAACCCAACCTGCGTGGCGTGGTGCCGGTGGGTAACGTCATCGGCAAGGCGCGGGCGATCGTGCTGCCACCGTCGCGGTGGCAAAGCATCGACGACCCCAACCCGCAGGTCAACGAGCGGCTCGTCGCGGCACCCTGGCAGCAGGGCCTTCCGTTCGGCGTCGGGTTCGCCGCCGCGTGGCCGACCCTCTGGCTCGGCCGGCGGTTCGGCACACGACTGGGTGCGGCATTCCGGCCCAAGCCGCGTCGCTGAACGGCATCCTCACCTGCTCCGGATAGGTTTGACTACATGGGCGACTCCGCAGAATCCGCGCGCAACGAGAGCATCCCGGAGGAGGGCGACAAGGAGAGCACGACACAGTCCGCCGGCGACCAGGTGACCGACGACACGACCACCGAAGACACCTCTGAGACGCAGGAGCAGGGCGGCAGGCGCTGGTTGCGGCGCAAACCCAAGGCGGAGAAGAAGAAGCGCTCATTCTGGAAGGAACTGCCGATCCTGATCGGCGTCGCGCTGTTGCTCAGCATCCTGATCCAGACGTTCCTCGCGCGCGTGTTCGTGATCCCGTCCGGCTCGATGGAGTCGACCCTGCACGGCTGCGCCGGCTGCACCGGCGACCGGATTCTGGTGGACAAGGTGGTCTACGCCTTCACCGATCCGGAGCCGGGCGAGGTCCTGGTGTTCGAGCGGCCGGAGAGCTGGAAGTCGGAGTTCACCCCGGAGCGGTCCGAGAACCCGGTGGTGCGCTGGCTGCAGGGCGTCGGCGCGCTGTTCGGGCTGGCGTCCCCGGACGAGGACGACATCGTCAAGCGGGTGATCGCGGTCGGCGGGCAGACCGTCGAGTGCTGCGATGATCAACATCGCGTCCAGGTCGACGGCAAACCGCTGAACGAGCCCTACCTGCACTGGGAGGAGGGCTTCCCGCAGCACCAGGAGGCCTTCGAGCCGGTGACGGTCCCGCAAGGGTTCCTGTTCGTCATGGGCGACAATCGGAACGTGTCCTACGACTCCAGGGAGCAGGGCGGTGGCGGCCAGGCCGGGCTGGTGCCGGTGGACAACGTGATCGGCAAGGCGCGTGTGATCGTGCTGCCGCCGTCGCGTTGGAACGGCATCGGTGACGACAACCCGCAGGCACTCGCGATGTCCGCGCCCGCGTGGCAGAGCGGTATCCCGTTGGGTGTCGGCGCCATCGCGGCGTACCCGACGCTGTGGCTCGGCCGTCGAGTGCGCACCTCGCTGCGCAGAGGGCGGCCGTAGCGTGGCCCGACCTGTCGACCAGCTTCGCCCGCCGCGTGCGGTGCTCAGGAGAGACGCGGGGACCTGGGGGTTGCAGTCCGCGCTGGACCGGCGCGGACTCGGCCCGGTCGCCGGCGTCGACGAGGCCGGCCGGGGCGCGTGCGCCGGCCCGCTGGTGATCGCCTCGTGCGTGTTGCGTCCCGGCGACTCGGCCAGGTTCGAGGGGCTGACCGACTCGAAGCTGCTCACCGCGGCCGCGCGCGACCGGATGTACGACCAGGTCATGGCCAGGGCGGTGGACTACGCCGTGGTGATCGTGCCGCCGTCGGAGGTGGACCGGATCGGCGTGCACGTGGCCAACGTGGAGGGCATGCGGCGCGCGGTCGCCCGGCTGACCAGGCACCCCGGGTACGTGCTGACCGACGGGTTCCGGGTGCCGGGCATCACCGCGCCGAGCATCCCGGTGATCAAGGGCGACCTCGCGGTGGCCTGCATCGCCGCCGCCTCCGTGCTCGCGAAGGTCACCCGCGACCGGATCATGGCCGGCCTGCACGACGATCTTCCGGTGTACGGATTCGACGAGCACAAGGGTTACTGCACTCCCTCGCACACGCGGGCGCTCGGCGAGCACGGGCCGAGCGCCGAGCACCGCTGGTCGTTCGTGAACGTGGCCTCCGCGGGTGCGCGACACGGGCTGCGCGCGCCGCACCGGGTGGCACTGTCGGTCGCCGCGGCCGAGGTGGTTCAGAATGGGGAGTCAGCAAGGCCACGAGGAGGAGCGCGGTCCGCATGAGCGCCGAGGATCTCGAGAAGTACGAGACCGAGATGGAGCTGCAGCTCTACCGCGAGTATCGCGACATCGTCGGCCAGTTCACCTATGTCGTGGAGACCGAGCGCCGCTTCTACCTGGCCAACGTGGTCGACGTGCAGGTGCGCGACACCGACGGCGAGGTCTACTTCGAGGTGCGGATGTCCGACGCGTGGGTATGGGACATGTACCGGCCGGCCCGGTTCGTGAAGAACGTCCGGGTGATCACCTTCAAGGACGTGAACGTCGAGGAGCTGGACAAGCCGGATCTGCGGCTGCCCGAGGACGGACCGTTCGGCAGCTGATCGCCGAGAAAGTTATCCACAGCCCCGAGTTATCCACAGATTCGGGTCGACCTCCCGGAGCACCCCGCGCGGCCGGGCAGGCTCGACGGCATGGACGCGACGGTAATCGACGGCGCTGCTGAGCACGCGCCACATCGGCTGGGCCGCAAGGGCGAGGAGCTCGCGGTTCGGTACCTGGAAAGCCAGGGCCTTGTAGTGCTGTCTCGGAACTGGCGATGTCGTGACGGTGAGCTGGACGTCGTGGCGACCGACGGCCGGCTGCTGCTCGTCTGCGAGGTGAAGACCCGCGCCGGCGTCGGCTTCGGCACGCCGACCGAGGCGGTCACCGCGGACAAGGCCGCGCGGATCCGCCGGCTCGCCCGGCAGTGGATGGCCGCGCATCACTGCCGGGGCTGCGAGGTGCGCTGCGACATCGTCTCGATCGTGTGGCCGCCGGGGGAGAAGCCGAGGCTGGAACACCTGAAAGGGGCGTTCTGATGCCGTTGGCACGCGCGTGGTCGGTGGCCCTGCAGGGATTGCGCGGGCACATGGTGGAGGTCGAGGCGGACATCGGCCAGGGCACTCCCGGTGTGCACTTGGTCGGCCTGCCGGACGCGTCGCTCAACGAGGCGAAGGACCGGGTCCGGTCGGCCGTGCGCAACAGCGGCAGGGAGTGGCCGAACAAGCACCTGACGATCGGCCTGTCGCCCGCCGCGCTGCGCAAGGTCGGCTCCGGATACGACCTGGCGCTGGCCTGCGCGGTGCTGGCGGCGGCCGGCGCGGTCCCGTCCACCCGTCTGGCCGGGACCGTGCTGATCGGGGAGCTGGCGCTGGACGGTCGCCTCCGTCAGGTCGCCGGCGTGCTCCCGGCCCTGATCGCCGCGCGAGGGCACGGCTTCACCCGTGCCATCGTCGCCGACGCAGCGCTGGCCGAGGCGGCGCTGGTGAGCGGGCTGGACGTGTTCGGTGCCGCCCGGCTGCGGGACGTGCTGGCGTGGCTGGCCGCCGACGAGTCCGACGAGCAGGGGCCGCTGATCCGCCCGGGCCCGCGCGCCGTCAGTGCGGACAAGCCGGACGTGGCCGACCTCGCCGACGTGCTCGGCCAGCCCGAGGCGCGCTGGGCGCTGGAGGTCGCCGCGGCCGGTGGTCACCATCTGCTGCTGACCGGCCCGCCGGGCACCGGCAAGACGATGCTCGCGCGGCGGTTGCCCGGCCTGCTGCCGCCGCTGTCCGATCAGCGCGCACTCGAGGTGACGGCGATCCACTCGATCGCCGGGGCGTTGTCCGAGGACGCCCCGCTGATCGCGGCGCCGCCGTTCGTCGCGCCGCACTACTCGACGTCGGTGGCCGCGCTGATCGGCGGCGGGCTTGGCTACGCGCGGCCAGGAGCGGTGAGCATCGCGCACGGCGGGGTGCTGTTCCTGGACGAGGCGTGCGAGTTCGGCGCGCACCGGCTGGACGCGCTGCGCACCGCGCTGGAAGAAGGCGAGGTGCGCATCGCCCGGCGCGACAAGATCGTCACCTACCCGGCGCGGTTCCAGCTCGTCCTGGCGACGAACCCGTGTCCGTGCGCACCGGCGAGAGACCGCGACTGCACGTGCGCGCCGGACGCCAGGCGGCGCTATCTGGCGCGGTTGTCCGGGCCGCTGATGGACCGGGTGGACCTGCGGGTGCGGATGCGGCCGATCACCGTGATGTCGCGGGCCGAGGTCGGCACGCCGGAGGACACGGCGACCGTGCGGGAGCGAGTGCTCGGCGCGCGGGAGCGGGCGGCCCAGCGGTGGTCGGCGTACGGCTGGCGCACCAATGCCGAGGCGCCGGGTCCGGTGCTGCGCCGTGACTTCGACCTGCCCACGACCACCACCGAGGTGCTCGACAAGGGGCTGAAGCGAGGCCTGCTGACCGCGCGCGGAGCCGACCGGTGTCTTCGGGTTGCCTGGACGCTGAGCGACCTCGCCGACCAGGAGAAGCCGGAGCCCGATCAGGTCGCCGCCGCGCTCGAGTTCCGGCACCGGAGGGCGGCGGCATGACCACGGCGCATGATCCACTTCGAGTGCCGGAAGCCGGTCCGGCCGGCGATCCGGTTCGGTTGGCGCGGGCGTACCTGCTGCGCGTCGCCGAACCTCCGGCGCCCGCGCTCGCCGCGTTCGTGGGCCAGTGTGGCGCGGTCGAGGCGGCGAGGCTGGTTCGCACCGGCACGGTCCCAGAGCCGGTGCGGGAGGAGACGGTCGCCAGGCACGAGATCGAGATGGCCGAGGTCGATCTCGCCCGAGCGGAGTCCGCCGGGGCGCGGCTCGTCATTCCCGAGGACGACGAGTGGCCGAGTTGGCCGCTGCTCGCACTCGACAACGCGGTCAGCCGCGGTCTGCGCTGGGCCGTCGCGCCGCTCGCCCTGTGGGTGCGCGGCACCGCACCGTTGGCCAAGCTGGCCGACCCGGCGGTGGCGATCGTCGGCGCCAGGGCCGCGACGGTGTACGGCTCCGATGTGGCCGGCGAGTTCGGTCACGATCTCGCCGAGCGCGGGTACGCGGTGGTGTCCGGCGCGGCCTACGGCATCGACGGTGCGGCGCACCGTGGTGCGCTGGCGGCCTACGGCAGCACGGTCGCCGTGGTCGCCTGTGGCGTGAACGTCGCCTATCCGGCCGGCCACACCGACCTTCTCGATCGGATCGCCGCCAACGGGTTGGTCGTCAGCGAGTACCCGCCCGGCACACCGCCCGCGAGGCACCGCTTCCTCGTCAGGAACCGGCTCATCGCCGCCCTGGGAGCCGGGACGGTCGTTGTGGAGGCCGGCCGTCGAAGCGGCGCTCGCAACACGGCGACCACCGCCGCGGCACTGGGGCGTCAGGTGCTTGCCGTGCCAGGGCCGATCACGTCCTCGATGTCGATCGGCTGCCACGATCTGCTGCGCGCCGGCGTGGCGAGCGTGGTGACCTCCCCCGAAGAGGTGATTGAAGTGATCGGACCACTTCGGGCGGATGGGCCGGCGGCGGTCGGTGCGGAGGCCAGAAGCACCGACGGTCTCAGCGAGGCGGCGTCGAGGGTGCACGACGCGCTCGCCACCCGGCACCCACGGCATCCCGAGCGCGTCGCCGCGGAGTCGGGTGTCCCATTGCGCAAGGTCCGGGCGTCGCTGGTCGAGCTCGAGCTGACCGGCCTGGCCGAGTGCGGTGACGACGGGTGGCGTCGCACGAGTGCGGGCGGAGGTGGGCCGATGCGCACCTGACGTCCACGGCGCCGTGTGATCTTGTTCGGCCGGCTTTCTGGTACACGTAGTGTGGCGATGCTTGACCTGACGGTCTCCGTCCCCCAGCGTTGAACCGTGCCCTCTCCGACACCCGGCAGCCCGAATCGGGTCAACGTCCGCCGTGTCCGGTCAGCCCTCTCGCCGGCCGTCGCGAAGGTCGTCGACGCGTACGAGCGGCATCTGGAGTTGGAGCGGGGACTGTCCGCGCACACCGTCCGCGCGTACCTGGGCGATGTGCTCTCGTTGATGGCGCACGCCTACGGGCTGCCGGACGGCGAGGGCGAGCAGCGGGGCGAGCAGCGGCTCGACGCGATCGGGTTGCCCGTGCTTCGCGCCTGGCTCGCGGCACAGCGTGCGGACGGAGCCGAGCGGTCCACGTTGGCACGGCGGGCCGCGTCGATCCGGACCTTCACCGCGTGGGCGCACCGACGGGAGCACCTGCGGGTGGATCCGGGCGTGCGACTGGTCGCACCGCGCCGGCACCGAACGCTGCCGACGGTCCTGCGGCAGGACCACGCCGCGGACCTGATGGCCGCCTCGGAGTCGGGAGCCGCCGAGCGCGACGCGGTCGCCCTGCGCGATCACGCTGTGCTGGAGCTGCTCTACGCGACGGGGATCCGCGTATCGGAGTTGTGCGGGCTCGATCTCGACGACGTCGACCACGACCGGCGTGTGCTGCGCGTGCTCGGCAAGGGGAGCAAGGAGCGGACCGTGCCGTTCGGCGAACCCGCCGAGCGCGCTGTCCGAGACTGGCTCGCCGACGGCCGCCCGGAACTCGCCGGAGGCGACTCGGGGCGAGCGCTTCTGCTCGGGGCTCGGGGCGGCCGGCTGCACCCGGGCACCGCGCGCCGGATCGTCCATCAGGCGCTTGAGGCGGTGCCGGCCGCGCCGGACATGGGGCCGCACGGCCTACGCCACAGTGCCGCGACTCACCTCCTCGAGGGAGGTGCGGACCTTCGTAGCGTCCAGGAGCTACTCGGTCACGCTACGCTAGCGACCACCCAGCTATACACTCACGTGACCGTCGAACGGCTGAAGGCGATCCATGATCGAACCCACCCCCGGTCCTGACGACGTTCGGGTAGGTTCACGCGCCATCACGGCGACCTCCCGTCCCGCGGACCTCGCACCACCGGCCATGACCGGTGGCGATGGCGGGCACGCAACGCCGTACGGCAGCGGCCAGTCGTCCGGCGTGCTGCCAGGGGATCTGCGGTCGGCCGATGACGTGGAAGCCGGGATCGTCGCGCTGTGGCGCGAGTACGGGCGGCTCGGCCACCAGCGGCTGCGCGACCGGCTCGTCCTGCACTACGCACCGCTGGTGAAGTACGTGGCCGGCCGGGTCGGTACCGGCCTTCCGGCGCACGTCGACGTGGCCGATCTGGTGCAGTCCGGCATCTTCGGGCTCGTCGACGCGATCGAGCGGTTCGAACCCGAGCGCGGCCTGAAGTTCGAGACCTACGCAATGCAGCGAATCCGCGGCGCGATCCTCGACGACCTCCGTTCGCAGGACTGGGTGCCGCGATCGGTTCGCGGCCGCGCGCGGGAGCTGGAGCGGGCGCTCGAACGGCTCGCTGCCCGGCTGCAGCGCACGCCCACCGACCGCCAGCTGGCCGACGAGATGGGCGTGACCGTCTCCGAACTCAAGGACATCTACGCCCAACTGCAGCTCACCAGCGTGGTGGCCCTTGACGAGCTGACCAGTGCCGGCCGTGGCACCACGCCGCTCGCCGACACCCTGGCCGACGACGACGCCGAGGACCCGGTGGCCATGCTGGTCGACCAGGACAACCGCCGGCAGCTGGCCGACGCGATCGGGCGACTGTCCGAACGGGATCGCGTCGTCGTGACCCTGTACTACTTCGAGAACCTGACCCTCGCCGAGATCGGCAAGGTCCTGCGGGTCACCGAGTCGCGGGTGTGCCAGTTGCACACCCGCGCCGTGCTGCGTCTGCGGGCGAGCCTGCTGGAGACCGCCAGCGCCTGAGAGCGTGATCAGCCCTCGGCCCGCAAGGGGAGTAAGCGCACCCGGCCGGCGCCCTGGCCGTCGAGCAGTGTCAGCGGATCGAGGTACTCCTCGCCCTGGATGGCGCCCCAGTGCAGGCAGACCGGCTCGGGGCATTCCGGGTGCCCTGGCTGCAGATGGCCGATCACCTCGCCGCGGCGGACGGCCTGACCGATCGCGACACCCGGTGTGATCGGCTCGTAGGTGGTCTTCATGCCGCCGTCGTGCTGGATCGACACCACCGTCCGGCCAGCGACCAGGCCGGCGAACGCGACGATCCCGTCGCCGGCGGAGTACACCGGCGCGTTGGCCAGGCCGCCGATGTCCACACCGCGATGCCCGGGACCGAACGGCGTCTGCGGTGGCTCGAACGGGCGGAGCACCGGATGCGGGTCCGGCGCCGGCCAGACGAACGAGGACCGGGGAGGCGGCTGACCCGCGCGCTCGGACGCGGACAGCGCTTCCGCGAACGGCCACGCCGCCACGATGAGCAGGATCAACATGGTCGTGAACAGGAGCCGGCGGCGCCACGGTCGGCGCTCGAGGCGAGGTGCTGCGTGCATGCGTCCACGATTCCCCGGTGGTCGGGACAGTGGGCGGGGGCGACCGGAATCTGTGGATAACACGGACCTTGTGGATAACCGGCCTGCCTGGGGCAATCCGATTCCCGATCGGCCACCGGGACGGCGTACACTCCCAGACGCGGTTCGTGTCACACGAGCTGACTTCGCGTGCGAGTGCACATCGTGGGGGTTCCCGACTCACGAGCCTCGGCGTCCGGCGGTCCCACTGATCACGGTGTTCAGCGGGTTCGGGCGTCAGCACAGCACCAGGGCGCTCGCCACCCGGCGGGTCGCGACAACCGACACCGCGTGCCGGAGCTGATGCCCGGCGCGCCTGAACGAAGAGGTGCGAACCCGGCCATGGCCGTCGTCACCATGAAGCAGCTGCTCGACAGCGGCGTGCACTTCGGGCACCAGACCAGGCGCTGGAACCCGAAGATGAAGCGCTACATCTTCACCGAGCGCAACGGCATCTACATCATCGACCTGCAGCAGACGCTGACCTACATCGACCGGGCTTTCGAGTTCGTCAAGGAGACGGTCGCGCACGGCGGCTCGATCCTGTTCGTCGGCACGAAGAAGCAGGCGCAGGAGGCCATCGCCAACGAGGCGCTCCGCGTCGGCATGCCCTACGTGAACCAGCGCTGGCTGGGCGGCATGCTCACCAACTTCCAGACCGTCCACAAGCGCCTCCAGCGGCTCAAGGAGCTGGAGTCGATGGAGCAGACGGGTGGCTTCCAGGGTCTCACCAAGAAGGAGATCCTGATGCTCACCCGTGAGAAGGACAAGCTGGAGAAGACCCTCGGCGGTATCCGCGACATGTCCAAGGTGCCCAGCGCCGTGTGGATCGTGGACACCAAGAAGGAGCACATCGCCGTCGGCGAGGCTCGCAAGCTGAACATCCCGGTCGTCGCGATCCTCGACACCAACTGCGACCCGGACGAGGTCGACTACCCGATCCCGGGCAATGACGACGCCATCCGGTCGGCCGCGCTGCTGACCAAGGTCGTCGCCGAGGCCGCCGCCGCGGGTCTGATCGCCCGTTCCGGTGCCCGCAACGGCGTGGCCGAGGGCTCGGACAAGCCGGAGGTCGCAGCCGACGAGCCGTTGCCCGAGTGGGAGCGCGAGCTGCTGGTGAGCGCGAACGCCGACGGTGGCTCCGCCGACGCCGGTGCCTCCGCTGGCGCCGAGAAGTCCAACCAGTCCTGAGCCCGACCGGTGGCGCGTCCGTTTCCCTTGCGGGACAACGGATGCGCCACCGTCGAGCCTGAGAATTCACCCGCGCGAATACCGAAGAAGGACGGTAAAGCCACGATGGCGAACTACACCGCGGCCGACGTCAAGCGCCTCCGCGATCTGACCGGCTCCGGCATGATGGACTGCAAGAAGGCGCTCGAGGAGAACGACGGCGACTTCGACAAGGCGGTCGAGTACCTGCGGATCAAGGGTGCCAAGGACGTCGGCAAGCGTGCCGAGCGCGCGACCGCCAATGGCCTGGTCGCCTCGTCTGGCGGCGCGCTGATCGAGCTGAACTGCGAGACGGACTTCGTCGCGAAGAACGCCGAATTCGTCGAGCTGGCCAACAAGATCGCCGCGGCCGCGCAGGAGATCAAGGCGGCCGACGTCGACAGCGTGAAGAGCGCCCAGCTCGACGGCAAGACCGTCGACGAGGCCGTGCAGGAGCTGTCCGCGAAGATCGGCGAGAAGCTGGAGCTGCGCCGGGTCGCGGTGTTCGACGGCCAGGTCGCCACCTACCTGCACCGCCGCGCCTCCGACCTGCCGCCGGCCGTCGGCGTCCTGGTCGAGTACACCGGTGCCGACGCCGACGCCGCCCGTGCCGCCGCCATGCAGGTGGCCGCGCTCAAGGCGAAGTACGTCAGCCGCGACGACGTGCCCGAGGACATCGTGGCCAACGAGCGGCACATCGCCGAGCAGACCGCCCGCGAGGAAGGCAAGCCGGAGCAGGCCCTGCCGAAGATCGTCGAGGGCCGGGTCAACGGCTTCTTCAAGGACGTCGCGCTGCTCGAGCAGCCGTCCGTGCAGGAGTCCAAGAAGACCGTGAAGGCCGTTCTGGACGACGCCGGTGTGCAGGTCACCCGGTTCGCCCGGTTCGAGGTCGGCCAAGCCTGATCAGGCCCGCAGCGCTAACGTTGTGCCCCGCTCTCGCGCGATCGAGAGCGGGGCACAGCCACACCGAGGAGGTCTGACAGGTGGCCGAAGACGTACGCCAGGGTGGCTATCACCGCGTGATCCTGAAGCTCGGCGGCGAGATGTTCGGCGGCTTCGACGGAGGCGGTGTCGGCGTTGACCCGGACGTCGTCCAGACGGTCGCCAGACAGATCGCCGCCGTGGTCCGCGACGGCACGCAGGTCGCCGTGGTGATCGGCGGCGGCAACTTCTTCCGCGGCGCGGAACTGCAGCAGCGCGGCATGGACCGGGCGCGCGCCGACTACATGGGCATGCTCGGCACGGTGATGAACTGCCTGGCGCTGCAGGACTTCCTGGAACGCGAGCACGGCATCGACACGCGCGTGCAGACCGCGATCACCATGGGGCAGGTCGCCGAGCCGTACATCCCGAGGCGCGCCATGCGTCACCTGGACAAGGGCCGGGTGGTGATCTTCGGCGGCGGCGCCGGCATGCCGTACTTCTCCACCGACACCACGGCCGCCCAGCGCGCGCTGGAGATCGGCGCCGAGGTGGTGCTGATGGCCAAGGCGGTCGACGGCGTCTTCACCGCGGACCCGAAGACCGACCCGGACGCCACGATGTTCGCCCACATCACCCACCGTGAGGCGCTGCAGAAGGGCCTCAAGGTCGCCGACGCGACGGCCTTCAGCCTGTGCATGGACAACAACATGCCGATCATCGTTTTCAACCTCCTCATCGAGGGCAACATCGCGCGCGCGGTGCGTGGTGAGAGGATCGGCACATTGGTCAGTACTCCCAAGGAGCAGCCTTGATCGACGAAACCCTCTTCGACGCTGAGGAGAAGATGGACAAAGCGGTGACCGTGGCCAAGGAGGATCTGGCCGCGATCCGCACCGGACGTGCGACTCCGGCCATGTTCTCGAAGATCCACGTCGACTACTACGGGCAGCCGACTCCGCTCAACCAGGTCGCCAGTGTCAACATCCCCGAGGCGAGGATGGCGGTGATCAAGCCTTACGACCAGGGCCAGCTTCACGCCATCGAGAAGGCGATCCGCGAGTCCGACCTCGGGGTGAACCCGAGCAACGACGGCACCATCATCCGCATCGTGATCCCGCAGCTCTCCGAGGAACGGCGGCGCGACTTCGTGAAGATGGCCAAGTCCAAGGGCGAGGACGCGAAGATCGCCATTCGCAACGTGCGCCGCAAGGCCAACGAGGAGCTGCACCGCATCGCCAAGGACGGCGAGGCCGGTGAGGACGAGGTCGGCCGTGCGGAGAAGGAGCTGCAGCACCTGACGGACAAGTACGTCGGACAGATCGACGAGCTCGTCAAGCACAAGGAATCCGAGCTTCTCGAGGTCTGAGGTACTGCCATGGTGTCCGGTCCCGTCGGGTTGACCGGCGAACTCCACAAGGAGCAGCGGGTGAGCGACGGCGAGCCGGAGGCCGTGGAACCCAAGCGGCCGCGCGCCGGCAGGAATCTGCCGGCGGCGATCGGCGTGGGATTGCTGCTCGGCGGCGCCATCATCGTGGCGCTGCTGACCGTGCGGCACATCTTCGTCGGGATTGTGGCGGCGGCGGTCGCGGTGTCCACGGTGGAACTGGTCGGCGCGGTGCGCCGCGCGGCCGGCATTCAGGTCACGCTGTGGCCGATTCTCGTTGGCGGGCAAGCCATCGTGTGGCTGGCGTGGCCGTTCGGCGTGGACGGCGTGCTGCCCGCGTTCGTGGTCACCGTGCTCGTCTGTCTCATGTGGAGGATGATCGGCGGCGCCGACGGCTATCTGCGCGACGTCGCCGTCTCGATCTTCACCGCGGCCTATGTGCCGCTGTTCGCCGCGTTCGCCGCGATGCTGGTGATTCCCGAGGACGGCGCGGCGCGGGTGTTCTGCTTCATGATCGCCGTGGTGGCGTCGGACACCGGGGGATACACCGCCGGTGTCCTGTTCGGACAGCACAAGATGGCGCCGGCGATCAGCCCGAAGAAGACCTGGGAGGGCTTCGGCGGCTCGTTGCTCGCCGGGTGCGTCGCCGGCGCCCTCACGGTCAGCCTCATGCTGGACGGCCGGGCGTGGCACGGTGTGGTGTTCGGCGCCGCGCTGGTGATCACCGCGACCGTAGGCGACCTGGTCGAGTCGCTGATCAAGCGCGATCTCGGCATCAAGGACATGGGCAACCTGCTGCCCGGCCACGGCGGCCTGATGGACCGGATGGACTCGCTGCTGCCGTCCGCCGTGGTGTCCTGGCTGCTGCTGACCGCGTTCGTGCCGGTGTGACGGTTCGGCGGGAAGTCCGCAATGTGTTGGTGTGAAGCGAAAACAGGCACCTGACCGCACGGCGCTGGAGGCGTTCGAGCGGATCTACCGCGATCACGTCACCGACGTGACCCGGTACTTCGCGCGCCGGTGCGTCGATCCGCATCTGGTCGCCGACCTCACCTCGGACACGTTCGTCCGCGCGATCACCTCGTTCGCGACGTTCGACGCGTCCAAGGGGTCGGCGAAATCGTGGCTCATCGGTATCGCGCGGCGCTCGTTCGCGGCGCATCTGGAGGCCGCGAACCGGGGGAGCGAGCTGGCCAGACGCGCCGGTGGACGGCGTGAGCTGGACGGCGACCAACTCGACGAGCTGATCCAGCGAATCGACGCGGAGCGTCCTGGGCGTGCGCTGCTCGCCGGCCTCGCTGAACTGTCCGATGTGGACAGAGAGGCGGTCGAGCTGGTCGACCTCTCCGGGCTCGAGCCGCGCGAGGCGGCCGCGCTGCTCGGTCTGCGGACAGGTGCCATGCGGACCCGGCTGAGTCGTGCGCGTGGGCGACTTCGCCGTGCTGCCAAGGAAAACCCCGTCACACCGACACAGGAGGCGTACGCGCATGAGTAAGTTCGAGGACACTCTCTGGGCAGACCTGGCAGAGCACCACGGAGCCGACCTGGCACACCTGCCGGAATCGTTGCCACGCAAGGAGAAGCGAACCGGCAGGGTGATCGCGGTCGCCGCCGGGGTAGTGGCTGTCGCCGGCGCCGGGGTGATCGTCGGTCCGAGCTTCTTCGGCGGCTCGCCTCCGGCGGCCTACGCCGTGGAACGCGCACCGGACGGGACGGTCACCGTCACCCTCAGGGAGATGCTGGGGGCCCTCGACCCGGTCAACGCGAAGCTCCGGGAGATGGGCGTACCGGTGGTGGTCGTGCCGGCGCGGCCGGACTGCCGGGACATGGGGCAGCGGGTCCACCCTGGTCCGCCGGACATGATCATTACGATCCCGGTTTCGGTCAGTTCTGACGGGTTCACGTACCACCCGGAGATCCCGACTCCACTGGGCCTGTTCGTCGTGGTCGGCGCGGCTCAGTACCTGGGCAAGGACGGCAGAACGGTGACCACGTTCGCGACGGGCGGATTTCGCGACCGGGCGCCGTCCTGCGCGCCGAGCACGCGTGACGAAGGGCCGGCGGGGCCACAGGTCAGTACTCCACGGTGATCGTGCGGGCGGGGCCGTCCACCCGGACGGTCCCGCCGTACGGGAGCACGAGCTGGGGATCGGTGTGGCCGAGGTCCACGTCGAGTACGAGTACCGCGTCGGGGGCGTACTCGGCGAACGCACGCCGCACCGATTCCCGTTGTGCCGCAAGGTATTCGGCCTTCTCCGTCGGTGTGGTGCGGCGGTCGATCGACCACGCCTTCGGCCGGCCGAACAGCACTGCGGCGAACTGGCCAAGCAGGCCGCGCTCGCCCATGCCGCGCAGGATCCGGTGGACATCGCCGGCGGACGGCATCTCCTCCGAGGTCTCCAGGAACAGCACGCAGCCGGCGTACTCCTCGACCGGAAGCACCTTGTCCGCCATCAGCAGCCCGGCGATCACCTCGAGGCAGCCGCCCCAGGACGGACCTTCGACGATCCGGTCGGCGTTGTGCCACTCCCAGCCGGTGCTGGGAAACATCGGCGGCTCAACGGACATCGCGCCGGAGTCCCACGGCACGTCCTCGTCGCCGTAGGAGTCGGGCGCCGACAGCCGATAGGTGCCGCGAGTGAACAGCGCGGCCCGCAGTGACTCCTCGGTGAGTGGATGGATCCGGCTCGCCCGGCCGAACTGCGTCATGATCGAGCCGCCGTGGTAGGCGACGATTCCGAGTTCCCACAGGCGGGTGAGCAGGTTGACGTTGTCGCTGTACCCGAAGAACGGCTTGGGGTTCGCGCGCAGCAGCTCATCGTCCACATGGGACAGAACGGTGATCTGGTCGTCCCCGCCGATGCTGGTGATCACCGCCGTGATGTCCGGGTCGGCGAACGCCGCGTGCAGGTCGGCCGCGCGGTCGGCGGGGGAGCTGCCCAACCGCCGCGTGGTGGGGTACTCGACCGGAACGAGCCCGAAGTCCCCGGTGAGCCGGCGCAGCCCGAGGTCGTGTGGCACCGGGAACAGCCCGGGGAGACCGGCGGCCGGGGACAGCACGGCCACCCGGTCGCCGGGCTTTGGCTTGTCCGGGTAGGTCATGGTCCGCATGCCCGGACCGTAGCGGACTTGTCCGGCTGAGCAGCGATGCCGCCGCCGTGTGCACAACGGGCTTATCGCCCGGTCCGGCCGTCCGTAGCGTCCGCGTCGCCAGCACGCCGGACGAGGAGGCGGGTCATGTTCGAGAAGAAGGTCACCAGACGAGTGGTTCTGGGCGGAGCGGGTGCAGCGCTGGTCACGGCGGGCACCGCGTTGTGGCTGCCCGGGTCCGCGGTCGCCGCGCCGGAGATCGCCAGCTGCGACGACTGGGGCGCCGCGCCGCCGCGCGGGAACCTGTCGGTGGTCGGCCAGCGGCCGGACAAGATCGTCATCCACCACACGGCCACCCCCAACAGCGACGACTACTCCCGCCGGCACGCCTACGAACTGGCACGCGGCATCCAGCAGGCGCACTTCGGCAACGGCTGGGACGACACCGGCCAGCACTTCACGGTCAGCCGGGGCGGGCACATCATGTGCGGGCGGCGCGGCAGCCTCGGCGCCGCGCGGGACGGGCACAAGGTGGTGATCGGGGCGCACTGCCCGGGTCAGAACGAGCAGATCGGCATCGAGAACGAGGGCACCTACACCGACGCCCGGATGCGCGACGAGCACTACGCCAAGCTGGTGCGGCTGTGCGCGTGGCTGTGCCGCCAGTACGACATCCGGCCCGGCCGCATCTACGGGCACCGCGACTTCTTCGCCACCGCGTGTCCCGGGGACACGCTGTACCACCTGCTGCCGAAACTGCGCGACGACGTGCGCCGGCAGGCGTAGGCCGGATGTGCAGCCGGGCATGCCCGTTGTTCGGCTCGTCGTCGCGGAGGAGGGAGATCGCCGGCTGCGGGCCGCCGAATGACGAAACCTACTCTCGGCCTAGTCGTCGTACGGGTCGTCCACCGCGGCGGTGCCGATGTCCTCCTCGGCGATCGGCGTGCGGCGCGAGGTGTCCACCAGGGACAGCACGCCACCCGCGACGTCCTCGATCACCGCGATCCGCCCGTACGGCGAGTCGAACGGCTCGGCGTGCAGCCGCCCGCCGAGCTGGATCGCCCGCGTGGCGGCGAGATCGACGCCCAGCGCGGCGGAGACTCCGACGTAGTTCATCCAGTGCGGCGGCGTGCCGGGCTCGAACTCCGCGCCCATTCGCAGCCGGCCGAGCAGCGACGGGCCGTCCAGCGTCCAGATGGTGTAGTCGTAGTCGATCCCGTCGCCCACCTGCTCGGTGTCGAACGAGAACAGCGACACGAAGAACTCGTCGGCCAGCTTGCCGTCGGTGGTGTGCAGGTCGGCCCAGGCGAACGCGCCGGCGCCGCCCTGCGCGAACGGCCACATGGTCGCCGGCTCCCAGAAGCCGATCAGCGCGCCGGTGGGGTCGGCCGCGATCATGAGCCGCCCCTGACCGGGGATCTCTCTCGGCTCGACGGCGACCTGGCCGTCCAGCATGGTCACCCGCTGGGCGGTGTTCGCCACGTTGTTGACCGACAGGTACAGCGTCCAGGTGGTGGGCAGCGGCGGCCCGTCGGGGAACGCGTACAGCCCGGCCGCCGGCACGCCGTCGGTGTGCGCGGTCAGATAGCCGCTGTCGTCCGGCTGGTACTCCCAGCCGAGCAGGCCGGCGTAGAAATCGGTGCACGCCGGCAGGTTGGTCGTGCCGAGCTCCAGCCAGCACGGGGTGCCCTGCGGTGCGGGCTCGGTCGCTGGTGTCACGCTCACCGCGGCAGGTTAGCCCTTTCGAGTGGGACCGGTCACCATCGTGTGACGCACTGATGGGCAAATGTGTTTGCGGGCCGTGGTTTGCTTGCCTGGTGGGAAGAGTGAGCGAGCTCGCACATCGGATGCGGGCACGCCTGCACGGTCGTGACGACGTGCTGCCCAGCCCGAACCTCTGGCACTGGCCCGAGGTGTACGCGGTGGAGAACCGGGCGCAGGACGTGCACGACGAGATCTGGCGGGTGCTGGGGGAGCTGTGCGACTGGCGCGACCGCGACGTGGTGGACGTCGGCTGCGGTGACGGTTTCCATCTGCCCCGATTCGCCGAGACCGCGCGCACGGTCGTCGGTGTCGAGCCGTACGAGCCGCTGGTGCGCCGCGCCGAGCAGCGGATCGGCGAGCTGCCCGGCGCCTCGGTGATCAACGGGTCCGCGCAGCGGCTGCCGCTGGCCGACGCGAGCGCGGACGTGGTGCACGCGCGCACGGCGTACTTCTTCGGGCCGGGGTGCGAGCCGGGGTTGCGCGAGGCCGACCGGGTGCTGCGGCCGGGCGGCGCGCTGGTGATCGTGGACCTGGACGCGGCCCATCGCCCCTACGGCGACTGGATGCGCGCCGATCTGCCGTCCTACGATCCGGCCGAGGTGGAGAAGTTCTTCGCCCTCAAGGGTTTCCAGTGCCGCAGGGTCGTGACCGAGTGGCGGTTCGACAGCCGCGACGATCTCGCCGCGGTGCTGCGGATCGAGTTCTCCCAACGGGTCGCCGAGCGGGCCGTCGCCGAGGCGGTCGGGCTCAGCCTGCCGGTCGGCTACCGGGTGCACGTGCGACGCAAGCCGACAGGATTGGTGGTTCCATGACCGACGGACCGAGGCGCCGCGCCGTGTCGATCGCCGGCGCGCCCCAGCGTGATCCCGATCTGGCCGTCGAGGTGTTGCGCGGCCGGGTGGAGGCGCGCGGCCGGGAGTGGGAGGCGGTGTCGCGGCTCGAGGAGCGAATCGCCGGCCTGCTGGGCAAGACCGCCGCGGTGATGTTCCCGACCGGGACGATGGCACAGCAGGTCGCGCTGCGGCTGCACGCCGACCGGCGAGGGGTGCGCTCCGTCGCCTTTCATCCCCACTGTCACCTGGAAGTGCACGAGCACAAGGGTTACTCGGTGGTGCACGGGCTGAACGCGGTCCTGGTCGGCCGGCGGCAGGCGCTGGTCGAACTGTCCGATCTGGACGAGGTCGCCGAGCCGCTGGCCGCGCTGCTGCTTGAGTTGCCGCAGCGTGATCTCGGTGGCCGCCTGCCCGCGTGGGACGACCTCGTCGCGCAGACCTCGTGGGCGCGCGAGCGGGGCGTCGCGACGCACATGGACGGAGCCCGGCTGTGGCTCGCGCAGCCGTTCTACGACCGCACGTACGCCGAGATCGCGGGCCTGTTCGACACCGTGTTCGTGGCGTTCGACAAGGAGCTGATGGGCAGCTACGGCGCGGTTCTCGCGGGCGACCACGACCTGATCGCGCGGGCCACCGTGTGGCGGAATCGCCTGGGCGGCAACGTATCCCGGGCGTGGCCGTTCGCGCTGCTGGCCGAGCGTGGGCTCGACGAGGTGATGCCGAGGATGGCGGAGTTCGCCGAGCGGGCGCGCAAGCTCGCGGCCGCGGTCGCCGACCTCGAGGGTGTGCGGGTGGTGCCCGGCGTGCCGCAGACGTCGATGCTGCACCTGTACCTGGAGGCGCCGGCGGACGCGGTGGCCGCCACGTCCGAGGCTCTGCTCGCCGAGCGCCGGGTCGCGCTGCCGCTGTACGTCGAGCCGGCGGAACTGTCCGGCACGTCGGTGATCGAGGTGTCGGTGAGCGAACAGCTGGACGAGGTCACCGACGCTGAGTTCGGTGACCTCGTCGCCGAGTTGCTCATGCGAGCCCGCTCCACATGATCAGTCCTCCGTGGACTGGGTGGGCTCGATCTCGCTGAGGATGGTGTACAGCTCGCGGCGGGCGTTGTTGAGCACCTCGACCGCGCGCTCCTTCTGGTCGGACGAGCCGATCGAGGAGACCTGGTGCGTCGCGCCCATCAGGGCGCCGATCGACGTACGCAGGTTGACCTCGTTCGGGTCGACGTCGGCCGTGATCTGCTCCCACGGCGGGATTTCCTGCTTGGCGGCCTCGGTCCGACCGTCCTCGGTGAGCTGGAACAGCCGCTTGCTGCCCGCGCCCTCCTCGGTGACGATCAGGCCCTCGTCGGCCAGCATCTGCAGGGTCGGGTAGACCGAGCCGGGGCTGGGCTTCCAGAACCCGCCGCTGCGCTCGCCGATCTCCTGGATCATCTCGTAGCCGTGCATCGGGCGCTCGGTCAGCAGGGCCAGGATCGCGGCCCGGACATCGCCGCGCTGCCGCCTTCCCCGGCCGTGGCCCCGGCCGCGCCGGCCGAAACCGGGCCCGAAGCCCGGTCCGCCGAACGGCCCCTCGGGGGGAAACGGCGGACCTGGCGGGAACGGCGGGCCGCCCATGTGTGCCTCCTGAAAGTCGAACTGGTGGTCGTGACGGCGTCGGTGCGTTCGCATTCGCTGTCGCATGAATCTTCTCCTGTGTCTGTCGTGGTCGTTCATGGTGTCTGCTCGAGCGACATGTCAACGATATATCGGAACCGATCGCGATGCAACTGTGAGTGTCGGCACAGGGTTCAGCCGCGCCGTGGGACAATGACGCGGTCATGACTTCACTTCCCCTGGTTTTCGACGCGCCGCGCCGTGGTCTGCCGCCGCGTCACCTTGCCGACCTCTCGGTCGAGGAGCGTCGCTCCGTGGTCACCGAGCTGGGCGAGAAACCCTTTCGTGCCAACCAGTTGTCGCGTCACTACTTCGCCCGGCTGACCACCGATCCGGACGCGATGACCGACATCCCCGCCGACGCGCGCGAGCGGCTGACCGGCGAGCTGCTCCCGCCGCTGCTGACGGCCGTGCGGCATCTCGGCTGCGACGACGGCGCGACGCGCAAGACGCTGTGGCGCGCGCACGACGGGACGCTGCTGGAGAGCGTGCTGATGCGCTACCCGGACCGCGTGACGCTGTGCGTGTCCTCGCAGGCCGGGTGCGGGATGGCGTGCCCGTTCTGCGCGACCGGTCAGGGTGGGCTGCAGCGCAACCTGTCCACGGCGGAGATCGTCGACCAGGTGCGTGCCGCCGCCGCGGCCATGCGAGACGGCGAGCTGGGTGAGCCCGGCAGGGTGTCCAACATCGTGTTCATGGGCATGGGGGAGCCGCTGGCGAACTACCGGCGGGTGGTGGACGCCGTCCGCCGGATCTGTGATCCCCAGCCGTACGGGCTCGGCATCTCGCAGCGGTCGGTGACCGTGTCGACGGTGGGTCTGGTGCCGGCGATCCGCAAGCTCACCGAGGAAGGTTTGTCGGTGCGGCTGGCCGTGTCACTGCACACGCCGGACGACGAGCTGCGGGACACGCTGGTGCCGGTGAACACGCGGTGGAAGGTGTCCGAGGTGCTGGACGCCGCGCGCGGGTACGCGGACAAGACCGGTCGGCGGGTGTCGATCGAGTACGCGCTGATCCGCGACATCAATGATCATCCGTGGCGGGCGGATCTGCTGGGCAAGTTGCTGCGCAAGCATTTGGGGCCGCTGGCGCACGTGAACGTGATCCCGTTGAACCCGACGCCGGGGTCGAAGTGGGACGCGTCGCCGAAGCCGGTGGAGCGGGAGTTCGTGCGGCGGGTGAACGAGCAGGGCGTGGCGTGCACCGTGCGCGACACCCGTGGTCAGGAGATCGCCGCCGCCTGCGGCCAGCTCGCCGCGGAGGGCTGACTCGACTTATGAGTCCGGCCAGCTCGTGGAGACTTTGTCGGCCCTGATCCTCGCGATCACCCATTGCGGGTTCGGCCCGGCGAAGCCGGGATACGGGCCGCCGGTGTACTTGTGCGACAGTTCATCGATCAGGATGCCGTCCGGATCGTCCTCGACCGACGCGGTGCCCTGCACCTGGACGCTGTCATACGGGTTGGCGGCGTCGAAGATCGCCACGGTCACCCGCGGATCGCGGTTCATGTTGGCGATCTTGCGGCGGCTCTTGGGCAGCGCGAACAAGAGCTCGTCTCCGTCGCGCTTTACCCAGACAACGGTCGAATGTGTCTTGCCGTCTGGTTCGAGCGTTGACAGTACGGCGAAGTTCTTGTCATCAAAGAGCTTTCGCACCTTGTCAGCCAGCTGCGTCATCCGTCCTCCTTTCCTGATGGCTGGCACACTACGTCGCACCTCAGACACTCGGGTCCCTCCCAGCCACGATGGAAGCGCTCGTAGCCTAGGAACGCAGTGCGCCGCGACGGGATCGACACGACGAGCCCAGGGGAGGACATCGTGAGTTACGAGAAGGATCCACGCGTCGACGACTACATCGACAAGCTGCCGGACTGGCAGCAGGAGATCTGCCATCAGGTGCGCGACATCGTGCACGCGGCCGACCCCGAGGTCGTCGAGACGATCAAGCGGACGGTCCAGCCGTACTTCGTGCTGGACGGCAACGTCTGCGCGCTGCTCGCCGCCAAGAACCACGTGAACGTGTTCCTCTACGACGGCGGCATCGTTCCCGACCCGGAGGGCATCATCACGGCCGGGCACCAGAACAAGACCGCCCGGATGATCTCCTATCACGAGGGCGAGCCGATCAACGTGCCCGCGCTCACTCGGCTTCTCAAGCACATCATCGCGAACAACCGGGCCGGCGGCTGGCGCAAGATCAAGGCCGCGCAGGGGTAGCGTTACTCGCCGGCTGGCACGAGTACCGGAGTGATCTCGGTGAGGTCGGCGATCAACTGATCGGCGCCGGAGCGCACTCGCTCGTCGGTGTCGTCGCGCAGTTCCTGGCAGACGCGGAGCGCGGCGTCCCGGTCGCGGGAGTAGATCGAGAGCACGGCGGTGACCGCGTCGTGAAGGTGATCGAGGGTGTTCTCGTCGGCGGTGCCGATCGCGGCGGCGACCACGGTCAGCCCAGCCTTGTCGTGCCGGCGCAGCAACGCCTCCGTCGTCTCCTCGGTGACGAAGGTGTCGTGCGCGTCGAGGACGAGAGTCAGCAGCGGCTCACGGGCTTCGGCCATCTCGGCGAAGCTGGACAGCGCGCGGCCCGCGTCCGCCCGATCCGGCACGTGGGGACTGTCCGCCAGTCGAACCAGGGCGGCCACCGCGTCGTGTCGTGCGCTCATGGACGCATTGTGGCCGCGACGGCCAAGTCGAGCCGAGCCAGGTGGATCGCCGATGTCGGCACTCGGCTTGCTTGCGCTCAGAGGTGTGCGCCTTTCAGGGGCAGTGACACGTCTGGGTGGTTTGGGTTCCATCCAAATGTGTCGCGGGAGGACCGCTCGTAGTGTTGGGATCAGTTCGTTGCTTGAGAGGAGGTTTGTTCATGCTGACCGCTGCGCCAGCGCTTCTCGTGGAGGGGACGGACGGGTCGGATGCCGGTGTCGCGGTGATCGTGGTGATCGCGGTGATCCTCGGTCTGATCCAGCTCATTTTGTGGATTGCCGCCGCGATCTCGATTCTGTGCCATGACAGGTTGACCGGAGGCGGAAAGTTCCTCTGGTTCGTCGTAATCATCGGCTTCTCGTTCCTGGGATGCCTGGGATGGTTCTTCTTCGGTCGCAGCGCCCAACTTGTCAAAACCGGGGCACCGTCGCCCACCCATGCCTGACCCGACTGCGTGAACCGCATGAGGCCGACCGGCACAGTGCGCGGAGGGAGCGGATCGATGAGCTACCAAGGTCCAGCGAACCGGACTGCTTTCGACTACAGGAAATTGTGGGCCGGTGGCGCGGCGACCGCCGCGGTCGCCGCACTCGTGGCGGTGGTGGGCCTGCTCATCGCCCGGGGACTGTTCGACGTAGAGGTGCTTGCCCCGAAAGGCGGCGGGATCTGGGGCAATGCGAATACTCTCACCTATGCCCTCATCGCCGCCGCGGCCGCACTCGGTGCGACCGGATTAGCGCATTTGCTGTGTGTGGCGACCCCAACGCCCGGTCAGTTCTTTGGCTGGATCATGGCGTTGGTGACGCTGATCGCGATCGTGTTGCCGCTGACGCTGAGCGTCGCACTTGAGGCCAAGGTGGCCACCGCGTTGATCAACCTGGCCATCGGACTGGCCATCACGGCGCTGATCAGCGGCACTATGGCCAGTGCGCGCCGGCCACAGTTCCCTTCGGCGCCGGCTGCGGACGCCACCGACTCGTGGAGATCGCGCCCTAACTATCCCCGTTGACACCTCTCCTGGCCTGTCCATTGTTCGGACCGCGACCGTCCTTGATTTGTTGCCGCCAGCTCAGGCCGCGGGCATTCGTGGCTTTTGCGAGGATTACGACGGGTTGTGTTCGAGAATGCTGCGGCCGGCCGGCTGGTCGTTCACTCGTTCGGTGGGTGCGACAGTTATCGGGATGCGTAGGCGAGATTGTTCCAGCATCCTGCTTTTGGGTGACCGTCCTCTCGGGACCGTCGCGTGATGTCGGGAGTGGAGACTCGGTGGAATCGAAACTTCATTACACCGTCCGCGGTCTGATGCCCAGGGCACGGTCCGACCTGGCTCAATTGGTTGCGTTTCAATCGGTGGCTGACCCGCAGCAGTTCCCACCGCAGGAATGTCGCGCCACGGCCGAGTGGCTGGTGTCCGCATTCACCGAAGCCGGACTGGGCGAGATGCGGACGGTGCGCACATCCGACGGGAGCGACGCGGTGGTCGGCAACGCGCCGGGACCGGATGGTGCGCCCACGGTGTTGTTGTATTGCCATTACGACGTGCAGCCACCGTTGGACGAGCAGGCATGGCGGACGCCGCCGTTCGAGCTGACCGAGCGGGACGGCCGCTGGTATGGGCGGGGCTCGGCGGACTGCAAGGGCAATATCGTGATGCACCTGACCGCGTTGCGGGCGTTGGGCGCCGCTGATTTCCCGGTAGGGCTGAAGTTCGTCGCCGAGGGATCGGAGGAGCAGGGCACCGGCGGGCTGGAGGAGTTGGTAGCACAGCAGCCGGAACTGTTCGCCGCCGATGCGATCCTGGTGTGCGACACGGGAAACTTCGCACCCCGGCTGCCGACCGCGACCACCTCGTTGCGCGGGCTGGTCAACGTGGTGGTCTCGGTGTCGACCTTGAACGGTGAGATGCACTCCGGGATGTTCGGTGGACCCGCCCCGGACGCCCTGGCCGCGTTGGTGCGTCTGCTGGACACGCTGCGCGACGCGGAAGGTGGCACCGCCATCAAGGGGTTAGACGCCGGCGGCCGGTGGCAGGGGGTGGCCTATCCCGCGGCGCGGTTCCGGGCCGACGCCGGAGTGCTGGACGACGTGACGCTGTTGGGCTCCGGTGAGATCGCCGATGAGTTGTGGGCCAGGCCCGCGGTGACCGTGCTCGGGATCGACTGCCCGCCGGTGGTGGGCTCGGCGGCGGCGGTGCCGGCCTCGGTGCGGGCCCGGGTGAGCCTGCGGGTGCCGCCCGGCGTCGACTCCGACAAGGCGCTGGTGGCGCTGACCGAGCACCTGTACGCGGCGGCTCCGTGGGGCGCCAAGGTTTCGGTGGACACGGAGGCGGTGGGGCAGCCGTTCCAGGCCAGGACCGACGGTCCGGCCTACGCCGCGCTCGGCGCGGCCATGCGGGCGGCGTACGGCACCGACATGGTCTACGCCGGCCAGGGTGGCTCCATCCCCCTGTGCAACGTGCTGTCGACCATGTTTCCCAGAGCGGAGATCGCGCTGATCGGAGTGGAGGAGCCACACTGCCTGATCCACGCGCCCAACGAGAGCGTCGATCCCGTCGAGATCGAGCACATGGCGTTGGCGGAGGCGTTGTTCCTGAATGAGTACGCCGCGACTGGGCGTGGTCGGAGCTCGCGATGACCGCCGCTGACGGTGCCCAGGCACAGACCAGGTCACCCGAGCCGGCGCCCGCGAAGATCAAGATCGTCGCGCCGGCCAGCGCGATCACCTGGGTGACGCTGGCGCTGATGACCACGAGTTCGGTAGCCAGCCTCCGCTCGGCGCCGACGATGGCCGTCTACGGGCTGACGTGCGTGTTCTTCTACGTCATCCCGGCTGTCTGCTTCCTGTTGCCGACCGCGCTGGTGTCCGCGGAACTGGCGTCGGGCTGGGCCGGCGGGGTGTACCGGTGGGTCAGCGAAGGTCTGTCCAAACCGCTGGGCTTCCTGGCCGTGTGGTGCCAGTTCGCGATGACGATCTTCTACTATCCGAGCCTGCTCGCTTATGTGGCCAGCACCTTCGCCTACGTCATCGACCCCAGGCTGGCCGGCAACGGCCTCTACACCGCCCTGGTGATCATCATCCTGTACTGGGCGGGCGTCTACATCTCGGCGCGGGGCACCAAGGCCGTTGCCGGGTTGTCCAGCGCGGGCCTGGTCATCGGCACGCTGATCCCCGGCGCGTTGCTCGTCGTGTTGGGACTGATCTTCCTCGGCCAGGGCAACGCGTCGGCCGCACCGATGACCGCCGATCACCTGCTGCCGCAATGGACCGGGCTGGCCAGCCTGGTGTTGATCGTCAACAACTTCCTGGCCTACTCCGGCATGGAGATGAACGCGGTGCACGTCTCCTCGCTGCGCAAGCCGGCCACCGAGTTCCCGAGAGCCATGTTCGTGTCCTGCGGGCTGGTGCTGGTGATCTTCATCGTGCCGGCGCTGGTGATCAGCTGGGTGGTCCCGGCGGGGAACCTGAGCCTGACCGCGGGCGTGATGCAGGCCTTCGACGGGTTCTTCAGTCACTTCGGGATCGGGTTCATGACCCCGATCCTGGGCATCCTGCTGATCGCGGCGGCGCTCGGCGGCATGCTCACCTGGTTGGCCGGGCCATCCAAAGGCCTGTTGATGATCTCACGGGAGAACGGCTACCTGCCGCCGTTCCTGCAACGGCTCAACAAGGCGGGTGTGCAGCAGAACATCCTGGTGACCCAGGGCGTGGTCACCACGTTGATCGCGTTGATGTACGCGCTCATCCCGGACGTGTCCAGCGCCTACTGGATCCTGTCGGCGATCACCACCCAGGTGTACCTCATCGTGTACCTGCTGATGTTCGTAGCGGCGCTGCGTCTGCGCCGGCGCTACCCCGACCACCCGCGCGGGTTCACCGCGCCCGCGCTCAAGACGTTGTGCACGGTCGGCTTCGCCGCCTCAGCCGCCGCGATGTTCATCGGGTTCGTGCCCCCGTCACAGTTCGGCGATGGGAACCTGCTGGCCTATCTCGCGATTGTCGGCGGCGGCATGGGCGTGATCGGACTGCTGGTTCCGTTTCTGTTGCTGAAGTTCCGGCGGCCCGAATGGCAGGCCGAGCCGACCACCGCGGGCGGTGCTGAGCAGTGACCGCACATACATCGAGCGCACCACAGCACTCCACCGATGGGCACGGCAACCCCCGCACCCATCGGCTCATGTATCTCATCCTGGCCGCGGCCTTCGTGGTGCTCACCGCGATCGCGGCGATCGCCTACCACCAGGCCCGGGTCGACCAGCAGGACCTCGACAAGGCCAAAGAACTGCAGGCTCGCTTCACCGCCGCCCGCCTGCCTTTCCCCGTCGATCTGAACGACATCACCCGAATGTTCCGCAGCGACGGCGGAGCCGTGTGCGCCGACCCCGAAAGCGCGTTGCGACAAGCCCGATGGCAACAGGACATGTCCAACGGAGCCACCGGCCCTGGCCAACGGCCCATCATCTCCGACCGCGACATCGCCCTCGCCGACACACTGATCATCGACACCTACTGCCCAAGCAAACTGCCCGCTTTCAGAGCCAAAATCGACAACCTCAAACTCGACGACACCGCCCGCTGACCAATCCAGAGCGGAACGTCGGACCTCCGCTGTATGAGTCCACCCGGGAGGTTCCATGCGCGAGGGCCCGATCGCCGATGCGGAAGCGGCTGCCGCCGAGCTCAGCACCCCCGACCAACCGTTCGGCGGGCGGGGCAAGCCGTTCGACCGCCGTTCGCCGTTCCTGGTCGGGATGGCGGCAGCCGCCGGGGTCGCCGCGACCTACGGGCTGGTTCAACTGCTGCTGGGCGTCCGGGGAATCATGCTCCTCGTCGGACTGGCGTTGTTCCTGGCCGTGGGTCTGGAACCGGCGGTGTCCTGGCTGGTCGCTCGCCGCTTTCCCCGATGGGTCGCGGTCACCACGGTGTTCCTGGTCGCGCTGGCAGCGGTGGGCGGCTTCGTGGCCGCGACGATCCCGGTCCTGGTGGACCAGGCAACGCAACTCGTGCACAGAGCACCTGGTTACCTGGAACAGGCCACCGAGCGCAATTCCTTGTTGGGCCAACTCAATGAACGCATCCAACTCCAGCAACGATTCGAGCAGGCGCTGAGTGGCCGGGAGTCCGTCCTGATCGGCGGTCTCCTGGGGGCAGGCCAAGCGGTGTTGACCGCACTGAGCAGCTTTGTGCTCCTGGTGGTGTTGACCGTGTACTTCCTGGCCGACCTGCCCCGCATCCGGGCAGTGGGCTATCGCATGGTGCCGGCGTCGCGTCGACCGCGCGCCATCCTGCTCGGTGACGAGATCGTCGCCAAAGTCGGTGGCTACGTGTTGGGCAACCTGCTGATCTCGGTCATCGCCGGGGTCGTCGCCTATGCCTGGCTGCTGATCTTCGGTGTGCCCTACGCGCTGCTTCTGTCGATCATGGTGGCGATATTGGACATGATTCCGCTGGTCGGCACCATCACCGCCGGGATCATCGCGTCTCTGGCGGCGTTAACCGTGTCACTGCCGGTGGGCCTGGCCACCATCGGATTCTTCGTTGTCTACCGCCTGGTCGAGAACTACCTCCTGATCCCCAAGATCATCGGAGGGGTGGTCCAGGTACCAGCCCTGGCCACCGTGGTGGCTGTGATCGTGGGCGGCGCGCTGCTGGGCGTCGTGGGCGCCGTGATCGCCATCCCCGTCGCCGCGGCGTTGCAACTGCTGGTACGAGAAATGCTCGTCCCACGCCTGGATCGTGCATAGCGTTCCGCTCCAACAGGATCGACGCCGGGCCGAAAGCGATCACCGCGATCTTCACTCAACAGTGTAGGAATTGGTGGGGAACGGATGATCGATCGTTCACTGCTGACCTGGGGAACACACCGCCCGCGGGCCTGCCCCGCAAGCCGCGCCGAATTGCCGGCCGGCTGGCCCGGTGTTGTGCTCGGGTTCCCCGATCATCAGGGAAAGGACGAGCACAATGCAGCAAGTGTCTGATCGACTGGTCGAACTGTCCCACCGCGCCAAAGCCGCCGAGGACGCCGTTGCCGCGGCAAAGACGCAGACTCGGGACAAGCTGACCGACATAGTGGACCAAGCCCGGCAGAAGGCCGAGCGGCGCGCCGATGGGTTGCTGGCCGACGGCGACCGCATGCTCGAGGACGTCGACAACAGGTGGAGCGGCATGCAGGCCCAGTGGAAAAACCTGGTGCGCACGGTGCGCACCGAGGTCCGCGACACGCAGGCCAGCTTCGACGCCACCCGCATCCAGCGGCGCGCCGACCGCGCCGAACAGAGCGCGGACATGGCCGTCGCCTTCGCGCTGGCCGCGCTCGAGGAGGCCGAGTACGCCGTGCTCGACGCCACCCTGGCCCGCGCGGACGCCAACGACGCGGCCGCTGGGGTCGGGCCGAACTAGCCCAATCATCGCCCACCCCCATCACTACCTCACGTGAGGTAGTGATGGGGGTGGGGCCGGCGGAACGGCACCGTTAGCGGGACTGGATCGTGCAGTCGGCGGTCTGGGTCTTGGACGGGTCGCTCTCGGACTTCGCGGTCAGTGTCACCGTCGCGGCTTGTCCCGCGTCACCGGTCTTCGCCCGCGCGTACACCGGGACCCGCACCTCGTGGCCGGCCTTCGCCACGGCGAGGTCGTTGGGGACGACGATCTGCCAGCTGTCGCCCGCCGTCGCGCTGAGCCGGTACACGTCCGAGTCGCTGCCGGGACTGCCGCCCGATCCGGTGTTGGTGACGGGGAACTGGCAGGTCGCCAGCCCGTCGGCGTCCGGCGCCGCGCTGGTCGGCTTCACCGCGACTCCGCGCTGCTGGGCGCCCGCGCCGTCCAGGTTGCGGATGGCGACCGTGTAGGAGAGCAGGCCCTCCTGGTCGCGATGGACGCCGAGCACGTAGAAGTGCAGGCGATTGGCCTCGTCCACGTACTCGTACTCGCTGCCGGAATTGGTGCCGGCGTGGAACAGCGAGTCGGACAGCTGCCGGTAGTCGCCGATGGTGATCGGCACCTTCGTGCCGTCCGGCAGCACGTAGTCGGTCATGCCGATGTCCTGCGGATTGGCGTCGACCACCCAGATGAACGGCGCCTGGTCCACGTTGCGGGTCTTCGCGAGCAGCACGCCCGAGTCCGGCGTGAAGGAGTCGGTGCCCATTCGGTCGACGATTTCGAGGGTGTAGTTGTCGTACTTTCCGAAATCGCACAACGGGTCGGTGTCCGGATCGCACGGGCCGCTGTGGTCGCCGCCGTCGAGTTGGATGTTGATACCCGACAATTCACTCTCGCCGGGAACCAGGGACCTCGCCTTCACATTGGTGACCACGACGCCGGATTTCGCCAAGTCGCCGCGGGAGAGCCGAAGCACGTCGTCGTCGCCGACCATGTTGAGCTTCATCTTGTTACGCAACATGTGTTGTGCGCCCATGGTCGCCCCCGCGGTCGCCGGGATCGGCCAGCGGCTGTGCGGGCCACCCGGACCGTTGAACGTGCCGCGGCTGAGCATGTCCCAGATTCCGCTGAACGCGCGGTGCGGAGGTTGTCCGTACGGATTGTTGTAGTTGTCGCCGATGCCCAGGATGTGGCTGAACTCGTGGGCGTAGACGGACATTCCCGAGCTTTCGGTCTGCACGGAGTAGCCACCGCTCGCGTGTGGCCAGATCGAGGCGCCCGCCGCCCACGACGTCCAGTCGACGTACCGGGTCCCCGACCAGTTGGGCATGCTGCTCGCCGGTGGGCCGAACGGGTCGGTGACGTCCTCCTTCTTCGGGAACTTCATCATCCCGAACTCCTGCCAGGCACCCGATTCGTCCTGCCCGGCGGACACGAAGAACACGAAGTCGAACCCCTTGGGGACCTCGCTTCCGACGTCCTTGATCCACGCGGAACGGGCATCACCGGCGAAATTCCGGTTGCAGTTGTCGCCGGGCGGGCAGGCGTCCTGGAAGTCCATGCCGTATTCGTGCGCCTTGCCGGCAAGTTTGTACGGCCCGAACGCGGTGAGGTTGACGCCGTAGCGCCCGCCCGAGTCCTCCATCCAGTATTCGTGAATGGTGTGGCCGCGGTTGAGCGTGCCGGGTTTGTTCAACAGATCCTGGTAGAACCGCGCCACCGTGTCCCGCGGAACGTCGTGCGCCTCCGCCGTGGGATTGCCGAATACCGTCGAATTCTGTGGCTGGGTCACCACGAACGGCTTGTCCGAGAAGTCGGCCAGCACGAGCGCGCCGCGAAACTGGCGCGTCGATCCGGGCACCGCCGGGTCCGCCCAGTTCGTTCCGGGAATCTTCTTGTAGTCCTGCCAGGTCATGTGATCCGGGTTGACCCACTTCTGCGGATCGATCGGCGCCGGGAAACCGGGCACGCCGTGCGCGACGGCCGGGCGCTGCTCCTGCCATGGCTGGCGCTGCGGCCAATGGTCGGCCTGCCACGGGTTCGCCGGCTGGTCCGGTGGCGTGGCCGAGGCCAATGAGGGCGCGAACGACAGCGCGGCCGCCGTCAGCAGTGCCGTAACCATCCGCAAGCGATGACGGGTCCGCATGGCGACAGCCCTCCGATGGCGGCGCGGGGATCGAGACAGAATCAAGTTCGCCTTCTCCGGCGGCCACGGTCAACCAGGGCACGTACGCATTTCCGACTACTCACTACTTCTGGCGGGGGACCGGTGGCTCGGCGGTGATAACCCGGCAGCACGGGTAAGTGGCATTACCGCGGCGCTCTACCGACGTGAAGACTGAGAAGAATCGTCGGAAGGAGCACCGTGCTGGCCGAGCCGCGCACCACGACGCTGCCCGTTTCCCCGCTCCTCGCGCTCGCCACCACGGTGTTCCTCGGTTGCCTGACCGAGGTGTTGCCCGCGGGTCTGCTGCTGGGCATGTCGGAGAGCCTGGCGGTCTCTCCGTCGGTGACCGGCCAACTGGTGACCGTCTACGCGATCACCACCGCGCTGACCGCGATACCGCTCACCGCGCTCACCCTCGGCGTGCCGCGCAAGAGCCTGCTGCTGGTGCTGGTCGTGGGATTCCTGCTGACGAACCTGGTCGTCGCGATCAGCTCGTGGTACCCGCTCGTGCTGGCCGCCCGGATCGGATCGGGCGCGGTGACCGGCGTGATGTGGTCGCT
Source organism: Herbihabitans rhizosphaerae (assembly GCF_004216555.1). GTDB lineage: Bacteria > Actinomycetota > Actinomycetes > Mycobacteriales > Pseudonocardiaceae > Herbihabitans > Herbihabitans rhizosphaerae. Next base: position 46,485 of record NZ_SGWQ01000008.1, read on the forward strand.
CGTCGCCGGGTACGCGATGCGCATGGCGCCGCCGGGAAAGGCGGGCAAGGCGCTCGCGCTCGCGATGGCGGGCACGCCGGTCGGGTTCGCGGTCGGCGTCCCCGCCGGGACGGTGCTCGGCGAACTGGTCGGCTGGCGCTGGGCCTTCGCGATCATGGGGTTGATCACTGTGCCGCTGCTGGTGTGGGTGATCGTTTCCGTGCCGCCGTACCCGGGTGAGGCCAGGGCGACCCGCACCCGGCCGCACACCGTGCTCCGCGTCCCCGGGCTGCGCCCCGTGCTCCTGATCGTGCTGGCGTTCTCGTTGGGGCACAACGTTTTCTACACGTATCTCGGTCCGGTGCTGGCCGATGTCCAGCGCGACGGAATGCTCGGCGTGACCCTGCTCGTCTTCGGGGCGTGCACGGTCGCCGGCCTGCTGATGGTGGGCACGGTGCTCGATCGCCGTCCGCGCGCGGTGCTCGGTACGTGCGGCGCGGGGACCGTGGTCGGCATCGCGCTGCTCGGCATCGGCGGTGGAGATCCCGCGACGACACTGATCGCCGCGGGCGTGTGGGGAGTCTCCTTCGGCGGCGCGCCGACGGCGTTCCAGGGTGTGACGGCCATGGTCGCGGGACCGACGTCGGACGCGGCGCAGTCGATGACCATCGCCACCTGGAACGGCGCGGTCGCCGGCGGCGCGTTCCTCGGCGGTGTGATCCTCGACGGGGGCGCGGCCGGGCTGCCCTGGGCCGCCGCCGGTCTGGTGGCGCTGTCGGTGCTGGTCGTCGCGGTCAACCGGCGGTTGATGGGCGGCGGAACAGCGCCGTCCACAGGAACGGCTCGCCGAACCACGGTGACTCCGACGGCTCGTCGTTCAGCCGACGCAGCGTGATCTCGGTGAGGGTGGAGAAGATCCACCGCAGCGATTCCGACGAGTAGGCGAGCCCGCCGCCGAGGCCGCCGTGCCGGTACAGGTCGGCGTCCGGCAGCTCCGATCCCATCGAACCCTCCGCGAAGCAGGTCAGGGCGAAGTGCCCGCCGGGAGCCAGACACCGGTCGAGCAGGTCGAGATAGCTGACTCGCCGGTGCGGCGGGAGATGGTGGAAGCAGCCGGAGTCGTAGATCAGGTCGTACGGCCCGGTCAGCTCGGCCGTGAATGCGTCGCCGCGGTGGAACCGCACGTCCACGCCTGTTGTCGTGGCCCGTTCCCGCGCCCACTCGATCGCGGTGGGGGACAGGTCGACGGCGTCCACGGTGAAGCCGTGCGAGGCGAGGTGCACGGCGTTGCGTCCGGGCCCGCAGCCGAGGTCGAGCGCGCGACCTGGCACGAGCGGCCCGTGTTCGAGCCACGAGACCAGGCTCTCGTCGGGCTTGTCCGCGAAGAACGGCACGTCCTTGGCGCGGTCGGCGTAGAACCCGTCCCACCACGACGAGCCGCCGTCGTCGGTCCACCGGTCGGTGTTCGGAGCGAACAGTCCGTCGAGTAGCCGGAGCACGTCCTCGATACTGCGAATATGCCGGTTCACCTGCGCACTCTACCGGCAACAGTGATCACGATCGCGGTCTCGTTGTCGATTCCGCCGGCGGCGTTCGCGGCGGCGATCAGGCCGTCCACCGTGGTCGCCGGCTCCTCGCGCGCGCCGAGCAGGCCGGCGATCCGGTGGTAGTCGACCTGGTCGGAGATCCCGTCGGTGCACAGCAGGTAGACGTCGCCCGGACGCGGATGGAGCGCCATGACGTCCGGGTCGGGCGCGCCGGGATGGCCGACGTAGCGGAGCAGGTGGTACCGCGCCGCGGCGGCCTGCGGCGAGTCGAACGGGTACCAGCCGTGCACCGCGCCGAGCCACGCCATCGTGTGATCCACGGTGAGCAGTTCGAGCGTGCCGGCGCGCAGCCGGTAGATCCGCGAGTCGCCGAGCTGCACGATCCAGAACCCGTGCGCCGACTCGATGATCGCGGTGAGCGTGCACCCGGCGAGCGCCCCGATGCGCTGGCCGAACGCGCCGATCTCCTGATGCGCCGCCGCCAGTGCCCGCCGGATCTCGGCCGGTCCGACCTGGTCACCGGCGGCGCGGACGTGCTGGAGGAGCGTCTCGACGGCGGTCTTGCCGGCCATCGCGCTGCCGTCCCCGGTGCCCATGCCGTCGGCGACGATCGCGAGCAGCGGGTCGACGCTGAGGTGCACGACGTCGTAGTTGCCTTTGCCGGTGAGACCGGCGTCAGTGCCGCCCGCCGCCGCGAGGTCCAGATCGGTCACGCGGCGATCCTGCCAGGTGGGCACGATCGCGGCCGAAGTGTGATGTCAGGCGCGCCGGTCGGGCCTACCGTGGAGACATGAGCGCGAATGTGATCGAGGTCACTGACGACGAGCTGACTCTCATCGTGGCGGCGCTGCGGTCCTACCTGTACGACTTCGGCCACGACGAGGCCGACCTGCAGCGAGCGGCGAAGCAGCTGCTCGGCAAGCTACCCAAGATTGAGAAGAAGGCCGGCTAGCTACCGGCGCCACGAGGTCCTGCGGCGCACCTGGTCGATGATCAACAGGACGATCAGACCGGCACCGGTGAAGATCAGCCACAGGTTCTCGACGTTGCCCCGGTGATTGCCGATCAGGAACAGGAAGCACACGATCGCCGTGATCCACCCCGCGACGCGGGTGGCTCGCGGAAACGTGCCGTGCCAGCCCCACTCCGCCGACGGTTCGTCCTGTGGATCCACGACGAACGCCGGGCTCTTCTCCTTCGAGCGCGCCATGGCGACATCATCGCATGGCGCCGTTCGAGCCGCGCCGGGCGTCGGGGACAATGGCCGTGATGACCTCATCTGACCCCCGCACGGTCCTCGTGCTCGGTTCCACCGGCTCGATCGGAACCCAGGCGCTCGACGTGATCGCCGCCAACCCGGACCTGTTCACCGTCGCCGGTGTCGCCGCCGGTGGCTCCGATCCGGAAGCCCTTGCCGCGCAAGCGATCCAGAGTGGTGCGGCGGCCGTCGCGGTGTCCGATCCGAACGCCGTGGACGACCTGCGCGCGGCACTGGAGGCCAAGGCCAACGGCGCGCCGCTGCCGAGGATCCACGCCGGCCAGGACGCCGTGCTCGAGCTGATCGACTCCACTCCGGCCGACGTCGTGCTGAACGGCATCACCGGCTCCCGGGGCCTCGCGCCGACGCTGCGCGCGCTGGCCACCGGGCAGACCCTCGCGCTGGCCAACAAGGAGTCGCTTATCGCCGGCGGCTCGCTGGTGCTGCGGGCCGCCAAGCCCGGGCAGATCGTGCCGGTGGACTCCGAGCACTCCGCACTCGCGCAGTGCCTGCGCGGCGGCCGGGCCGACGAGGTCGACCGGCTGGTGATCACCGCGTCCGGCGGGCCGTTCCGAGGGCGCGCCCGGCACGAGCTGGACGGTGTCTCGGTCGAGCAGGCGATGGCCCACCCGACCTGGAGCATGGGCCCGGTGATCACGATCAACTCGGCGACCCTGGTCAACAAGGGGCTCGAGCTGATCGAGGCGCACCTGCTGTTCGACGTGCCCTACGAGCGCATCGACGTGGTGGTGCACCCGCAGTCGATCATCCACTCGATGGTCACCTTCACCGACGGCTCCACGCTCGCGCAGGCGAGCCTGCCCGACATGAAGCTGCCGATCGCGCTGGCGCTCGGGTGGCCGGACCGGGTGGCCGGATCGGGCCGCCGGTGCGTGTTCGACGAGCCGACGGCCTGGACGTTCGAGCCGCTGGACAACGAGGTGTTCCCGTCGGTCAGCCTGGCCAGGCAGGCCGGCGAGCAGGGCGGCTGCCTTCCCGCGATCTACAACGCGTCGAACGAGGAGGCGGTCAACGCCTTCGTGGAAGGACACACCACCTTCACGGCCATTGTGGACACTGTGCATCGTGTCCTCGACGACGCGCGCGACTGGCACCACGAGCCGGCCGACGTCGACGAGGTGCTCGCGGCGGAGCAGTGGGCGCGTGCGCGGGCACGAGAGCGGCTTGGAGTGACGGCGTGACCCGTAACCGGGTGTGGAAGGACTGATTCGTGCTCGCGTGGATCTTGGGGATCGTGCTGTTCGCGATCGGCATCTGTTTGTCGGTCGCCCTGCACGAGGCGGGGCACATGTGGGCCGCCAAGGCGTTCGGCATGAAGGTCCGGCGCTACTTCATCGGATTCGGCCCCAAGATCTGGTCGTTCCGCCGGGGTGAGACCGAGTACGGGCTGAAGGCGATCCCGCTCGGCGGGTTCTGCGACATCGCCGGCATGACCGCGATGGACGAGCTCACACCGGACGAAGAGCCGCGGGCCATGTACCGCTATCCGGTGTGGAAGCGGGTCACCGTGATGGCGGCCGGCATCCTCATGCAGTTCGTGCTCGGGTTCGTGATCCTGTACTTCGCCGCGATCAGCGTCGGGCTGCCGAATCTCGGCATCAAGCCGATCGACGCCAAGGCCACCGCGCCGGTGGTGGCCCAGATCTCACCGTGCGTGGGGGAGACCGACAAGGGCTGCCCGCAGGGCGCGCCGGCGCCGGCGAAGACGGCCGGTCTGCTGGCGGGCGACACGATCACCTCAGTCAACGGCAAGCCCACGAAGTCGTGGGACGACGTGAAGACCGAGATCGCCGCGCGGTCGGGACCGACACCGCTGACGGTCAGCCGCGGTGGCCAGGTGGTGCCGCTCACGGTCGACGTCGCGAAGGTGAACAACGCGGGCGCGATCGGTGTCCGGGTCGTCACGCCTGACCAGGGTCCCGAGATGTACCACTACAACGGCCTGAGCGGGCTCGGTGGCGCTGCTACGTTCACCGGCGACCTTTTCGCCCGAACGTGGGAAGGTTTGATGCGCTTCCCGGAGAAGATCCCGAAGGTCGTCGAGGCCATCGGCGGCGGGGAGCGTGACAAGGACACGCCCGTCAGCGTGGTCGGCGCGAGCGTCATCGGCGGTGACGCCGTGGAGCGCGGCCTGTGGGAACTGTTCCTGTTGCTGCTGGCCAGCCTCAACTTCTTCATGGGTGTGTTCAACATCCTGCCGCTGCTACCGCTGGACGGCGGCCATATCGCGATCGCGTTGTACGAGAAGGTGCGTGACACGATCAGGCGATTGCGCGGGAAGCCGGCAGGTGGTCCGGTCGACTACACCAAGCTGACCGGGGTAACGATGGTAATCGTCTTCATCGGAGCCGGCATCGTGTTGTTGACCGTCACAGCCGACATCGTCAACCCCATCCGAATCGGGCAGTAGCCTGGAACCGTGAACACCGACGTGATGCTGGGGATGCCGAGCACGCCCCCGCCAGTGCTCGCCGAGCGGCGCAAGACGCGGCAGCTCATGGTGGGCAAGGTGGGTGTGGGCAGCGAACACCCCATCTCCGTGCAGTCGATGACCACCACGCTGACCTCCGACGTGAACGCCACGCTGCAGCAGATCGCGGAGCTGACCGCGTCCGGCTGCGACATCGTGCGCGTGGCCTGCCCGAGCGCCGACGACGCCGAGGCGCTGCCGGAGATCGCGAGGCACTCGCAGATCCCGGTGATCGCCGACATCCACTTCCAGCCGAAGTACGTGTTCGCCGCGATCGAGGCCGGCTGCGCGGCCGTGCGGGTGAACCCGGGCAACATCAGGAAGTTCGACGACAAGGTCAAGGAGATCGCGGCCGCCGCGCGCGACCACGGCACGCCGATCCGCATCGGCGTGAACGCCGGTTCGCTGGACCCTCGGCTGATGAAGAAGTACGGCAAGGCGACACCCGAGGCGCTGGCCGAGTCGGCGCTGTGGGAGGCGAGCCTGTTCGCCGAGCACGACTTCCACGACATCAAGATCTCGGTCAAGCACAACGACCCGGTGATCATGGTGCGCGCCTACGAGATCCTGGCCGAGCAGTGCGACTACCCGCTGCACCTCGGCGTGACCGAGGCGGGCCCGGCGTTCCAGGGCACGATCAAGTCGGCGGTGGCGTTCGGCGCGCTGCTGCGGCAGGGCATCGGCGACACGATCCGGGTGTCGCTGTCCGCGCCGCCGGTCGAGGAAGTCAAGGTGGGCAACCAGATTCTGCAGTCGCTGAACCTGCGGCCGCGCAAGCTGGAGATCGTGTCCTGCCCGTCCTGCGGCCGCGCCCAGGTCGACGTGTACAAGCTGGCCGACGAGGTCACCGCGGGCCTGACCGGCATGGAGGTGCCGCTGCGGGTCGCGGTCATGGGCTGTGTGGTGAACGGGCCCGGTGAGGCGCGCGAGGCCGACCTCGGCGTGGCGTCCGGCAACGGCAAGGGCCAGATCTTCGTCCGGGGCCAGGTGATCAAGACCGTGCCCGAGGCGCAGATCGTGGAGACCTTGATCGAAGAGGCCATGCGGATCGCCGAGGACATGGGCGAGACGGCCGAGTCCGGCGAACCCGTCGTCACCGTGTCCTAAGTAGACGTCCACTGTGGACAGTCCAGGGTGGAGCCTGCACAGCCCGCACCCGGCGCTGCGCGGGATCGCCGCGCGGTACATCGGCTATCGCCAGCACGACGGTGTTCCCGAGATCCACAGGGGACTGCCGTCGCGGCACGTGACGCTGGTCGTCGCGCTGGACGAGCCGGTGCGGATCGTGGACATGCCGGGGGACCAATCGCCCGCCGCGCTGTACGGCCTGGTCGGCGGCCTGCACACCGCGCCGGCGCTGATGGCCCAGGGGCGCGCGCAGACCGGCGTGCAGGTGGACCTGAACCCGCTCGGCGTGCGCCGGCTGCTCGGCGTCGCGGCCTACGAACTCGCCGGTCAGGTCGTGGACCTCGCCGATCTCGGGCTGGGAGAACTGCCCGAACGGTTGGCGGGGGCGCCCACCTGGGCGGAGAGGTTCGCGATCCTGGACGACGTGCTCCTGACTGCGGCGCGCGGCGAACACGAGCCGCCGCCCGAGGTCGGCCACGCCTGGCGGTCGATGCTGGCCGGCACCGGGCGGGTCGACGCGCTGGCCCGTGAGGTCGGCTGGAGCCGGCGGCACCTGTCCGAACGATTTCGCCGCGAGGTGGGGCTCACGCCGAAGCAGGCGGCGCGGGTGCTGCGGTTCGAGCGGGCCTGCGAGACGTTGCGCCGCACACCCGGTGCCGATCTCGCCGAACTCGCGGTGACCAGTGGGTTCTACGACCAGGCGCACCTGACCAACGAGTGGCGCGCGCTGGCCGGGTGTACGCCGGGCACGTGGATCGGCGAGGAGCTCCCAAATCTCCAATACGGCGACACCCGCCCGCCGCGAGACTCGGTGGCATGACGAACAACGACACGAAACCGCGGGTGTGGCCCGGTCTCCAGTACGACGACGCCCGCACCGCGCTGACGACACTGACCGAGGTGTTCGGGTTCACCGAGACGCTGGTCGTGCCGGGGGAGAACGATCTCGTCGCGCACGCCGAGTTGCGCTGGCCGGACGGCGGCGGGGTGATGCTCGGCTCGGTCAAGGCGAGTTCGGGTGCGCACGAGGGTCAACGGTCCGGTGGTTCGAGCGTGTACGTGAACACCGACGCACCGTCCACTGTGGACGCCGTGTACGAGCGGTGCCGGGCCGCCGGGCTGCGGATCGTCCAGGAGCTGACCGACACCGACTACGGCTCGCACGGGTTCACGGTCGCCGACCAGGAGGGCAACAGCTGGACGTTCGGCACCTACGCCGGCGCCTGAATTCTGGTGCGGGACAAGCGTTTCGCGGTGCCGTCGTCGGCCGGCGTGTACACCTGGATCTGCAGATCCGACTCGGCGGCGGCCGTGAACGGTGTGGACTCGAACGTCAGCTCGCCGGCCTCCGGGTGCCAGAACCGCAGCGTACGCACCGACGCCGGGGCGACCTCGTGCCGCGACCACAGCGCGGCGAACTCGTCGCTCAGCTCGGTCAGCCTGCGGATGTCCTCCTCCCACGCCGGATCGCCGACGTGCCGGCCGTACTCGGCGCGCAGCCTGGCGACCAGGTAGGCGACCTCTTTGTCGTAGTCGAGCAGGCGCTCGCGGGCCAGCGGCTCGGTGACACAGCACCACAGCTTGTTCTTGTGCACGCAGGGCAGGGTGTGCCAGTCGGCGAACAGATCGTGGTGCGCGTCGTTGGAGAACAGGATGTCGTGCCGGCTGTTGAGCACGGCGGCCGGCAGCGGGTCCAGCGCGCGCACCGCGTCCTGGATGGTGGCCGGCACGTCGGTGGTCGTGGTGTCCATGCGGATCGGGGTGGCCTCGGCCAGCCGGTACAGGTGCTCGCGCTCGGCGTTGTCCATGCCGAGCGTGCGCGCGACCGCGTCGAGTACCTGCGAGCTGGCGTTGATCGAGCGGCCCTGCTCCAACCACGTGTACCAGGTGACGCCGACGCCGGCGAGCATCGCGACCTCCTCGCGACGCAGGCCGGCGGTGCGCCTCCTGCCGCCCGGGGGCAGGCCGACGTCCTGAGGCCGCAGCCGTGCGCGACGCGCCTTGAGGAACTCGCCCAACTCGGCGCGGCGACGAGGCGCGACATCGACGGACGACAGTGGTTCGACGGTCACGTACCCATCGTCGCACCGAACACCGACAAACGGATCCAGGTGCTGTCAGTACCAGGATCAACCGGCTCTCGGTTGTCCGGCCCGGCTGGCGGCAGGCTTGCCGCCGTGACACTCGATACCCTGACCGCGAAACCCTTGCCGCGCAAGGAGAACACCCGCTGGCTGATGCTGACCGTGTTGCTGATCGGTCAGTTCATGGCACTGCTCGACGTGACGATCGTGAACGTCGCCATGCCGTCGATGCGCTCCGACCTGAACGCGTCCGGCTCGGCCCTGCAGCTCGTCGTCGCCGGCTACACGGTCAGCTACGCCATGCTGCTGATCACCGGCGCGCGGCTGGGTGACATCTACGGCAGGCGGCGGATGTACGTACTCGGCGTGCTGCTGTTCACCGCCAGCTCACTGGTGTGCGGGCTCGCGCCGGACGTGGTCACGCTGATCGTGGCCCGGTTCGTCCAGGGTGCCGGCGCCGCGCTGGTGATGCCGCAGATCATGAGCGTGATCCAGGTCCGGTTCGACGGCGCGGCGCGGGCCAGGGCGCTGTCCGCGTACGCGGCGGTGATCTCGCTGGGCGGCGTCTCCGGCATGGTGCTCGGCGGCGTGCTCGTGGACGCCGACCTGTTCGGAACCGGCTGGCGGCCGGTGTTCCTGGTGAACGTGCCGATCGGGCTGATCGTCGCGGTCGCCGCGATGCGACTGGTCCCCGCGGACGGCCCGCGCGGCACCCGCAAGCTGGACCTCGTCGGGCTGACGCTCGCGGTGCCCGCCGTCTTCGCCGTCGTGATGCCGCTGGTCCTCGGGCACGAGCAGGACTGGCCGGCGTGGACCTGGCCGGTACTCGCCGTCGGGATCGTGCTGACCGTCGTCTTCGTCCGGGTGCAGGTGCGCACGGCGGCACGCGGCGGTGATCCGCTGCTGGACCCCTCGGTGCTGCGCGCGCCTGGCGTCGCCGTCGGCATGGTGGCGCTGCTGCTCGCGTTGATCGCCTACGGCGGCTTCCTGTTCGCGTTTGCGCTGCACCTGCAGAGCGGGCTGGACTACTCGCCGCTGCGCGCCGGGCTGACCTTCGCGGCCGGAGGCGTGACGTTCGGGCTGTGCGGGTTCTTCTGGAACCGGCTGCCCGCACGCTGGCACCACCTGCTGACACCGGTCGGGTTCGTCGCCGCCGCGGCGACCTACCTCGTGGTCGGACTGGCCATGCTGGACGGCACATCCGGCGGTGTGCTCCTGTTCGCCGGCCTGCTCGGCTGGGGTGTGGCGCTCGGCGTCGCGTTCAGCCCGATGCTGACCAGCGCGCTGGTCGGGGTGCCGGCGGCGAAGGCGGCCGACGCCAGCGGCGTGCTGACCACGACGCTGCAACTCGGCCAGGTGCTCGGGGTCGCGATCCTGGGCACGCTGTTCCTGTCGATCACCGAACCGGGCGATCCGCGCGCCTCCGGTCAGGCGATCATGATCACCACCGCGGTGACCGCCGTCCTGGTGCTCGTGGGGACGATCGCCGCCGTGGCACTCGTTCGGGTCACCCGCGCGCTTCACCAGGCGTGACCGGTGGGTCGCGTGTTCGTAGTGCGGGGTTCATCTGGCAGGCTGGAGGGGTGCTGCGGCTCGCGGGCGCACGCCTGCTGGACGACCGGGACCTCGTGGCGGTGAAGACAGTGCTCACCGCTGACCCAGTCGCGTCGTGCATGGTCGCCTCCCGGGTGGAAACGGTCGGCATGGACCCGTGGCGGCTCGGCGGCGAGATGTGGGGGCGCGACGCGCGGCCGATCCGCGGCGGCGGGCTCGAGGCGCTGTGTTTCGCCGGCCCCAACCTGATCCCGCTGCGCGGCGGCAAGTCCGCGATGCGCTCGTTCGCCGACCGCGCGCTGCGCCGGCGACGGATGTGCTCCTCGCTGGTCGGCCCCTCCGATCAGGTGATCGGCATGTGGGACGAGCTGCGCATGGACTGGGGCCCGGCCCGCGAGGTGCGGCCGGACCAGCCGCTGATGGCCGCGACCAAGACGTCCCGGGTGAAGGCCGACCAGCACGTGCGCCAGGTGCGCCCGGACGAGCTGGACCGCTATCTGCCGGCGGCGATCGCCATGTTCACCGAGGAGGTGGGCGTCGACCCGTGCCTCGGCGACGGCGGCACGAGCTACCGCGCGCGGGTCGCCGAGCTGATCGCGAGCGGGCGCGCGTTCGCCCGGTTCGAGGGCGGCGAGGTCGTGTTCAAGGCGGAGATCGGCGCGCTGTCCGGGACGGTCGGGCAGATCCAGGGCGTGTGGGTGCGACCGGACCGGCGGGGGCGCGGCCTCGGCGGGGCTGGCACGGCCGCGGTGGTGGACCGCCTGGTGCACGGCATGGGACGCACGGCGAGCCTGTACGTCAACGCGTACAACGCGGCGGCGCGCTCCACCTATCGACGGATCGGGTTCACCCAGGTGGGCCAGTACGCCACTGTGCTTTTCTGAGCAGCCCGACAGGCCGTCGGTGCGACCCGGCATACTGCGGCGCGTGTCAGTCGCTCGCCGCGTGCTCTGCGCGCTTTCCGTTGTCGCACTTGTCCTTTCGGCCACCGCGTGCTCACTGTGGGACGACGAGCCGACTCCGCAGGACGTGGCGCGGCAGTTCCTCGCCGCGCTGGCCGGCGGCGACAGTGCCACCGCCGCGGGGCACACGGACGCGGCCGACTCGGCTCGGCCGCTGCTCGACGACGTGCGCAAGGTGCTCAAACCGGCGTCGCTGACGGCGAACGTGGACAGTGTCGAGCACACCGACGGCGCGAGCACCGCGCGCGCGAAGGTCACGCTGAACTGGGACCTCGGCCGTAACCGGCGCTGGCAGTACCCGTCGGAGTTGGAGCTGCGCACGGTGTCCGACGTGTGGAAGGTGCGCTGGGCGCCGACCGCGTTGCACCCGAAGCTGGCCGCGCAACAGACGATCGCGGTGCGCGACGTCGAGCCGGAACTGGCGCCGGTGCTGGACCGTGACGGCGGCCCGCTGCTGTCCCCGGACCGCGTGGTCTCGGTGGTCCTCGATCCGGCCAAGGCGGGCGACGTGCCGAAGGTGGCCGGCGCGCTGGCCTCGGCGATCGGGCGGTTCGACCCGAGCATCACCCAACAGTCCATTGTGGACAGTGTGAACGCCAAGCCGGGTCAGCCATACCAGGTGGTGAGCCTGCGTGACACCGACTACCAGCAGGTCAAGCCGCACATCTACGAGCTGCCCGGGGTGCGGTTCAGCGCGGCCAGGCGGCTGTTGGCCACGGACAGAGCCCTTGCGCCGCAACTGCTTCCGGGGATTCGCAAGATCGTCGAGGAGCAGGTTGCCGGCAAGTCGGGCTGGCGGGTCGTGACGCTCAACTCGGCGGGGGCCGAGGTGGAGGAGCTGCACGCGCAGCAGCCGGAGCCGGCCCGTGCGGTGAGTGCCACGCTCAGCCGCTCGGTGCAGGCCGCGGCTGAGGGCGCGATCGACCCGCACGCGACGCCCGCGATGTTGGTCGCGATCCAGCCGTCCAGCGGCGAGGTGCTGGCGGTCGCGCAGAACCCGGCGGCCGACGCGCAGGGCGCGCTCGCGTTGACCGGCCGGTACCCGCCGGGCTCCACGTTCAAGATCGTCACAGGTGTGGCGGCGCTCGAGGCGGGCACGGTCACGGCGGACACGCCGCAGCCGTGCCCGGGTACGACCACGATCGGCGGCCGCCTCATCCCGAACAACAACCGGGCCGAGTTGGGTGTGGTGCCGCTGCGTCAGGCGTTCGCGGCGTCGTGCAACACCACCTTCGCCAAGCTCGCCGAAGGGCTCGGACCGGACGCGCTCACCGCGGCCGCGCGCAAGCTCGGCGTCGGCGTGGACTTCGTGATGCCGGGGATCACCACGGTCACCGGATCCGTGCCGCCGGCGACGAACGTGGTCGAGCGTGCCGAGGACGGCTTCGGCCAGGGCAAGGTGCTCGCCTCGCCGTTCGGCATGGCGGTCGCGGTGTCCTCCGTGGCGAGTGGCGCGATGCCCAAGCCGACCCTGCTGCGCGGCACGCCGACCACGGCGAACGTGACACCCGAGCCGGTGCCGGGGCACGTGCTGGAGGCGATGCGGTCGATGATGCGCGACGTGGTGGTCAGCCCGTCCGGCACAGGTGGCGCGGTGGCCCGGTTCGACGGCGCGCACGGCAAGACGGGCACCGCGCAGTTCGGTGACGGTACTCACTCGCACGGCTGGTTCGTCGGATTCCGTGGTGACCTGGCGCTCGCCGTGCTGGTCACCGACGCGGGCTCGTCGGCGCCGGCGACCGACGCGGCGGCGAAGTTCCTGGGCGCGCTGGGTTGACGTTCACATCGTCGTCGTAGGGTGGACGGCATGCCCGTTCGTGCACCGTTGACCCCTGGCGTGCAGACGCCGCGCCGAGCCGTGCCCGCGTCCATCGTGCGCCCGGAGTACGTGGACAAGCCCGCGCCCGCGAAGAACACCGATCCGTGGGCGCAGCCGCCGGAGATCATCGAGGCGATGCGGGTGGCCGGCAAGATCGCCGCGCAGGCGTTGCAGGCCGGCGGTGACGCGGTCAAGCCCGGTGCCACGACCGACGAGATCGACGCGGTGGTGCACGAGTTCCTGTGCGACCACGGCGCGTACCCGTCCACGCTCGGGTACCGCAACTTCCCGAAGTCGTGCTGCACCTCGCTGAACGAGGTGATCTGCCACGGCATCCCGGACTCGACGCTGATCGAGGACGGCGACATCGTGAACATCGACGTGACCGCGTACATCGGCGGCGTGCACGGTGACACGAACGCGACGTTCCTGGCCGGCGACGTGTCCGAGGAGGCACGGCTGCTGGTCGAGCGCACTCGCGAAGCCACGGAGCGGGCGATCCGCGCGGTGCGCCCCGGGCGCGCGCTGAACGTGATCGGCCGGGTGATCGAGGCCTACGCGAAGCGGTTCGACTACGGCGTGGTGCGCGACTTCACCGGGCACGGGATCGCGCGGTCGTTCCACAGCGGGCTGGTCATCCTGCACTACGAGGAGCCGTCCGTGAACACGGCGATCGAGCCGGGGATGACGTTCACGATCGAGCCGATGATCACCCTCGGCTCGATCGACTACGACATCTGGGACGACGACTGGACGGTCACCACGAAGGACAAGAAGTGGACGGCCCAGTTCGAGCACACCATCGTGGTGACCGACGACGGCGCGGAGATCCTCACCCTGCCGTGAACAACCAAGAGGACGGCAACGACGCGGAGGCTCAGACCAATCGCAAGCGGAAGCTCGGCGGTTGGGAAGGCAAGGTGTGGTACTCGCCTGACTGCGACGACGCTGACCAGGAAATCGCCGAGATGTTCTACGGCGAAGAGGACGCTTCAACTCGACTGGGCTGAGCCAGCGGAACATCTCGCCGAGCAGTCCGATGATCGCGTTCGCGATGCGCCTCGCGTCGTGGCGGTGTGGCGAGGTGTCGTGTGCACAACCGGCGACCCATGCGTCCATCACCTTTCGGGAGGCTGGGACTTTAGCGGGCTAAAGTACGCGCGTTTCAGGGGCTTCCGCGTGCGCGAATCACTGGAGATGCAGGTCAACGGCCTGTGGACAACGGATTTGACGTGTGGCTCGTGATGTGCGTCCGTACTTTAGCCCGCTAAAGTACGGACGCTGGAGGGGTGAACATCTCGGTGAGCAGTTCGACGATCGCGTTGGCGACGGGTTTCGGGTCGGTGGCGGTGGCGAGATGGTGCGCGTCGAGCCGGCGCACCGGCCAGCCCAGTGCTTCCGCCGCGGCCGCATCGTCCACATAGGACTCGGAGAGCTGGACGTAGCCGGCGGGGCCGTCCCATTCGACGTCCGGCCGCGCCTCCTTGAGGAAGGCGAGCGGCACCTCGGGCGCCTCGTCGGCGATCTCCGCGCGCAGCTGCTCGTCGGCGACCAGCTCGACCAGCGGGTCCGGCGTGAACCACTGCTGCCAGCGGGGGAGTTGCCCGTCGCGCGACACCAACCGCAGGTGCGAGTACAGGTCGGCCGGCACTGTGTCGCGCCAGCTCCGGCCCGGTGTCGGCAGGCCGGCGTCCAGGAAGATCAGCCCGGCCGCGCCCTCCTCGAAGGTGTCCGCGAAGGCCGGCAGCAGCGGGCCGGCGCCGCTGTGGCCGATCAGCAACAGCGGGCCGGACAGTGCCGCGTCCGCCGTGACGTCGGCGAACGAGCCGACCAGCGTCTGGTGCACCGGCGGCGCGACGACGCTCGGACGCAGGTCGAGGATCACGGTCTGCTGTCCGCGTTCGGCGAGCGCGTCGGCCAGCGGGCGAAGGCTGGCCGGCCCGAGGAACGGGCTGTGCACCAGGACGACGGTGACGGGTGGCACAGACGGGGGTGCGGACACAACCGCGATGATGTCACTGTCCGCACGATCGACACGAGGGGAGTGGCACATGGGCGGCGCGCTGCTCGTCGCCGGCACCAGCTCGGACGCCGGCAAGAGCGTCGTGGTCGCCGGCCTGTGCCGGTGGCTGGCTCGTGAGGGTGTGAAGGTGGCGCCGTTCAAGGCGCAGAACATGTCCAACAACTCGGTCGTCACACCGGACGGCGGGGAGATCGGCCGGGCACAGGCGATGCAGGCGGCGGCCTGCGGGCTGGAGCCGAGCGTGCGGTTCAACCCGGTGCTGTTGAAGCCGGGATCGGACCGCCGATCGCAGATCGTGTTGCTGGGCAAGGCGATCGGGCACGCGGACGCGCGCTACTTCGCGCACCGCAAGGCCGAGATCCGGGACACCGTGATGTCCACATTGGACGGTCTGCGGGCCGAGTACGACGTGGTGATCTGCGAGGGCGCCGGTTCGCCCGCGGAGATCAACCTGCGCGCGCACGACATCGCCAACATGGGGCTGGCGCGTGCGGCCGAGCTGCCGGTGCTCGTGGTCGGTGACATCGATCGGGGCGGGGTGTTCGCGCACCTGTACGGCACGCTGGCTCTGCTGGACGCGGCCGATCAGGCGCTGATCGCCGGATTCGTGATCAACAAATTCCGGGGTGACCTCGGGTTGTTGGAGCCCGGCCTGCGCAGTCTGACCGAGATGACCGGCCGTGAGGTGCTCGGCGTGCTGCCGTGGCGCAAGGAATTGTGGCTGGACGCGGAGGACGCGCTGTCGTTCGCGCCGGACGGGTTGCTCGGCGCGCCGCGCCCGGCGGTGGGGGAGCAGTGGCTGCGGGTGGCGGCGGTGCGGCTGCCGCGCATGTCCAACGCCACCGACCTGGAGGCGCTGGCCTGCGAGCCGGGGGTCGCGGTGCGATTCGTCTCCGATCCGGCCAGCGTCACTGATGCTGATGTGGTGGTGTTGCCCGGCTCGAAGTCCACTGTGGACGATCTACAGTGGTTGCGGGACAACGGTTTGGCGGACGCGGTGCTGGCCCACGCACGCGCCGGCCGGCCGGTGCTCGGGATCTGCGGCGGGTACCAGATGCTCGGTGCGCTGATTCACGACACGGTGGAGTCGCGGGCGCGGGCCGGCGAGGTGCCAGGGTTGGGCCTGCTCGACGTCGAGGTGACCTTTCATGCGGAGAAGACGCTGAGCCGTCCGACCGGTGTGGCGATGGGGGAGCGGGTCGACGGGTACGAGATCCACCACGCGCGGGTGTCCCGGCGCGCTGACGGTCTCGCGCCGCTGATCACCCTGGACGGCGGCGAGCCCGAGGGTGCGCTGGACGGTGCGGTCGCCGGCACCCACTGGCACGGTCTGCTGGAGAACGACGGACTCCGGCGCGCGTTCCTCGCGTGGGCGGCGAAACACGCCGGCCGTGACGGCTTCATCGCCGCGCCGAATGTCAGTTTCGCGGCCGCCCGCGCGGCGCAGCTCGACCTGCTCGGCGACCTCGTGGCCGATCACCTGGACACAGACGCCGTGCGGCGGCTGATCGACTCCGGCCCGCCGTCCGGCTTGCCGGCGCTCCCACCCGGTGCCTAGTCATGCGCTCGCGCGTGGCTTTCGTCCACCGAGAGGCCGCGCTGTCGCCCTTCGATGATCGACCAGAATCGGGGGCATTCCAGGTGGTCCGTGGCGGGGCATCGCCGACCGTGTTCGAGTGCGCTACGGGCCACCTCGATACGGTGCTGCTGTTCGGCCAACTCGGCCAATTTGTGATCGATCATCGCGCGTCGGGATTGCCGCTCGCCCGCGATGAAATGCTCGATCTCGGCCAAGGTGAACCCGATCTCGCGGAAGAACACGATCAAGCCGACGTCTCTCACTGCGGACTCGGCGTAACGCCGTCGTCCCGCCGCCCGGGCAGCGGGCCGCACCAGTCCAAGTTCGTCGTAATACCGCAGGGTGGTCGCCGGCACGCCGGTCCGTTCGGACAGCTCGCCGATAGCCAACAACCTCGGCGCGTCGCTCATTGACTTCGAGTCTACTCGAAGTGCTTTGCTCGCCTCATGGAGATCAAGGAGCGGGTACTGGATCGCGTCATCCGATGGTGGGGCCCTCGCGGAGGGCTGGCACAGTTCTACAAGCCGACCGGAGTCGGCGGGCGCGTCGCCGGGTGGATCATGAGCCGGCGCTCCTCGAACGTGGCGCGCAACCGTTGGGTGGTAAGGCTTCTGGACGTCCAGCCGAACGATCGGGTGATCGAACTCGGTTGTGGTCCGGGCGTGGCCATCGCCGCGCTCGCCACCCGAGCGACCCGAGGATTGGTGGTCGGCGTCGACCACTCGCGGGTCATGATTCGCCAGGCCAGCCGCCGCAACCGGGCCGCGATCAAAGCTGGACGGGTACGCCTGATTCACGGACCGGTCGAGAGCCTGGCCGTCGACGACGGGCCGTTCGACGCCGCACTCGCGGTCAACACCGTCGGCATGTGGCCCGAGCCGACCGCTCGGCTGCGTGAACTCACCCGGCTGCTGCGGCCCGGTGGGCGCATCGCTCTGGTAACCCAGCCACGCCGTCCCGGTGCGACCGCGGCCACCTCGGCGGAGGTCGCCGAGGAACTGGCGGCGCTGCTCACCGAAGCCGGAGTCGAGCACCTTCGAACCGAAATGCTCGACCTCGATCCACCGGCGGCCTGCGTCCTCGGACGCGTCCTACACCTGGTTGGCTGATTCCCCTTGCGCCGCAAGCAAGGCGCGCCACGCGCCGCCGCCGAAGGTCAAAATCGGACCGGCGGTGTTCTTGGAGTCCCGCACCGCAGCCGCGTGAGCGTCGAGTGCCACCTCGACGCAGCTACTGCCACCAGCGTCGCTATAGCTGCTCTTCCGCCACGACGTGCTGGTCATTGGACTGGCTGCTCCCTAGGTCGTACTCGTCGGCCAGGGTGGCGACGAACTCCCTAGAGTCTTTCGCATCCAGTGCGACATCGGCAATCTCTGGCACCAGCGTCTGATAGGGCTGTACCAAGCCAGGTTTCTCCAGGAACATCCCGGTGATGTGATTGTCCAGGTACACCAAGGGGGTGTGGCGGTCGAAGCCGTACACCGCGAACGACCCGCCGAACGCCGACCGCTCGCCTGCCTGGGTCGGAACCACTCGGATCGTGATGTGCGGCAGGGTCGAGAGGAGAGCGAGGTGCAGGGCCTGTTCGTGCCTGACAGTCGCGTCGCCTACCGGCAGCCGCAGTGCCTGCTCGTGGATGTAGAACTCGAATCGTGCGGGTTTCGGTCGATGCAGAATCTCCTGACGTCGAAGACGTACCTGCACATATTGCTCGACGGTCGCTTGTGTGAGCGTCTTCTCGCGTGAAATTCGTACTCTGGCGTACTCGGGTGTTTGGAGGAGACCCGGCACCAGCAGTGATTCATACGTCACCGACTCGTTTGCGGTCGATTCGTGGAAGATCAGTGAGTGGAGCTGGTTGTTGATCCACTCGCCGTGTGGGCTGAGCCAGTAGCCGAGCTTCCGTTCCGCCGTGCGGCACAGGTCGAGCAGGTCCAGCGCCTGGGGCAGGAGGACCTCGCAGGGCCCCAGATAGTGCAACACCTCCGTGGTGGGCAGCCCGATGTGGCCCGACTCGACCCGGGAGACCTTGGTCGTCGACCAGCCAAGGCTGTACCCGAGTTGGCTCATGCTCAATTGGGCAGCGATCCGCCGCTTCCGGAGTTCCGCGCCAAGTTCTCGATAACAGGCGTACGCCCGCTTCTTCGCCATACGGACGAACGTACGGGCGTCACGCCGATAATCCACCTGCCACGCGCCAAACTCAGCCAAAGGGATTAGTGCACGCCATTGTTTGCACCCCTGGCAACGTCAGACCAGGCCGGTGATCTTCGGCACCAGATCAGCCGGTGTGGGCAGGCCGATGATCTCTTCGGCTACCTCGGAGGCGGCCGAAGAAAGCCCAGTATCGGTGAGCAGGCGGTTGATCAGTTCGGCGTCCACCTGATCCGGTTCCGAACGCAGACCGAGGCCGCGCCGGGCCACTACGTCAGCGTTCAGGTACTGGTCCGCACCGTGCGGCAACACAAGCTGTGGCACTCCGGCGGCGATCGCGGTCAGCGTCGAGCCGGCACCGCCGTGGTGCACCAGCGCGGAACTTGTCGGCAGCAGCGCGGACAGCGGCACCCACCCGGCCGCCCGCACGTTGTCCGGCAGTTCTCCCAGCGGCGACGGGTCGGCGTCACCGAGTGCGAGGACAAACTCGGCGTCCAGATTCCGTGCCACGTCAACGAGTTTGGTCAACGACGTGAGCGCGCCGAACTGTGTCAGCACCGTGCCGAGTGTCACCGCGACGCGAGGGCGCGCGGGCCGTTCGAGCACCCACTCGGGCAGCACGCCACCGCCGTTGTACGGCACGTATCGCATCGGCCAGCCGCGCACCGGCCGGTCGACCATGCTCGGCGGCGCGACGTCGATCGACTCGCGCACCTCGGGCAACGCGGTCACACCGTGCCGCTCACGCTCGTCGACCATCTTCTCGAAGATCGCCTCGGTCGCCGCCGCCTCGTCGGCGAACCCGATGCCGTGCGTCACGGCGGGCACGCCGAGCTTCGCGGCGACCAGCGGGCCGGCGCCCTGCAGCGGTGAGTGCACCACCACGTCCGGCCGCCACGATTCGGCCGCCGACACGGTCACGTCCACGGATATACCAGACACCCTGGCGAAGATCGCGCCGATGAAGGCCAGTCCCTTCTCGGTGTCGATGTTGGTGCTGAAGTCGAACTCCTCGGGCTGCTCGCTGGCCGCCTGCTCGAACACCGCGCTGATGTCCACGCCCGGCGCGGAATCCACGACGGGCAGGCCGGCGTTCGCGGCGTCCTTGCCACCGGCGGTCGCCACGAGCACCTCGTGGCCGGCGGCACGCAGCGCGTGTGCCAGGGAGATCGTCGGGAACACATGGCCGAGGCCGGGGGAGGTCACGAAGAGTACGCGCACGATTTCCATGTAACGCGAGATCATCGATCCTGTCGAACGGACAAAACAGTCAGCCGAGCGGCAGGTTCAGCAGCGCGTTCTCGATCAACTCGGGCATCGCCGGGTGAATCCAGTACTGCCCGCGCGCCATGGTCCGCGCGTCCAGTCCGAAGCTCATCGCCTGGATCACCGGCTGGATCAGGGTGGACGCCTGCGGGCCGATGATGTGCGCGCCGAGCAGCAATCCGGTCGACGGGTCGGCGATCAGCTTGGCGAATCCGGTGGTGTCCTCCATCGCCCAGCCGTACGCGATGCCGGCATAGTCCTGTGTGGACACCACGTGCGGCACATCGCGCGCTTGCTCTTCGGTCAGCCCGACGGAGGCGATCTGCGGCGACGAGAACACGGCGTGTGGCACGAATCGGTGGTCGGCGGCGATGGGTTCGTCGGGGTGCAGCAGGTTGTGCTGGACGACGCGTGCCTCGTGGTTCGCGACGTGCTTGAGTTGGTGGTGCGAGGACATGTCGCCCAACGAGTACACACCGTCCACAGTGGACTTCTGGTGCTCGTCGACGATCACGTAGCCGTCGTCGTCCAGCTCGACGCCGGTTGCTGCGAGGTTCAGCAGATCAGTGTTCGGGCGGCGGCCGGTGGCGACCAGAAGCTCTTGTGCCGCAACGGTTTCTCCGTTGTCCAGGTGCAGGGTCACGCCGTCGCCGGTGCGCTCCGCGCGGACGGCCAGGCGGTTCAGCCGCACGTCCCACCGCTGGGACGCCAGCTCGGTGAACCGTGCGGACACGTCGGCGTCCTCGTGTCGCAGCAGCGCGCCGGATCGGGCGATGACCGTGACGTCCACGCCGAACGAGGAGAACACGTGCGCCAGCTCCGCAGCGACGAACCCGCCGCCGAGGATGATCATCGTGCGCGGCAGCTCCTCGAGGCGCATGACCGTGTCACTGGTGTGGAAGTCGATCTCGTTGAGGCCTGGCACGTCGGGGGTGATCGGGCGGCTGCCGGCGGCGAGCACGAACCGGTCAGCGGTGATCGTCTCGCCGGTTCCGGTGTCCAGCGTCTTCGGTCCGACGAACCGTGACTGTCCCGTGTAGACGGTCACGTTCTCGTTGTCGGGGTGGGAGGTTCGGTACTCGCGGCCGCTGTTCGCGATCGGGTCGATGCGGCCGAAGATGCGATCGCGGACGTCGGTCCAGCGCACGCCGGTCAGCTCGGCGTCCACGCCGAACTTGGCCGCGTTGGCCGGCACCGCGGCGAGATCCGCCGTGTGCACGAACATCTTGGTCGGGATGCAGCCGACGTTCAGGCAGGTGCCGCCGAACGTTCCTTTCTCCACGATCGCGACGTTCCAGTCCGCGAAGCGCTTGTCCACGATGGAGTTGCCCGAGCCGGTGCCGATGATGACGAGATCGAAGTGGCGCACGTGTCCATCAAACCTGACGGCGGTCAGTGGCATTCCGGGGGAACCTCGGCCGTAAGGCGGGCGTCATCTCTGGCGTGGACACGCGATCGAGGCGAGGGCTCGTGATCGGGCTGGTCGTCGGTGCCGGGCTGTTGGTCGCGGCTGGGGTGTACCGGCAGTTCAATCCCGGTCATCACGTGGCCGTGGACGCGTTGCCGGCCGGGTGGCTGTTCATGGTCGCCGGCCTGATGGCGGGTGCGGCGGCGTGCTGGTTCGGCGTTTCGCGGCGACCGGTTCGCTGGTTCGCCACGGTGGCGATTCTCGTTGTGGCGGCGGCGTTCGGCGTCTTCGCCGGGATGATGAACTCGCTCAGGGATGAGCCGTCGGAGTCGCGCCGGGTGGGCTCACCGGACGGACGGATGGCGCTGGTCTTCCTGTCCCGTTCGGCGACGTTCGCGCCGGACATCGTCTACGAGTACCGGGTGCGCACCAACGCTGGGCTCGCTTCCCGGGAGTGGGCGATCGGTTGTGTGAACAGCGACATCGACGCCCCGCCGAGTCGCGTCGAGTGGAGCGGGGCGAACACCGTGTTGGCCGAGTTCGGGCCGCCCGGGCGGGGATCGGTCCGCATCACCCTGGACCCGGGGACCGGGCGGCCCGACCGAACGTTCGGCGGCGGGTGCTGACCGCTCAGTGCTGGTAGGTCGGCGTGATGATCGCGCGGGCGAGCGTGTGGAAGGCCAGGTTGAAGCCGACGACGGCGGGGGTGGCGGTTCCGTCCACTTCGAGGCGGTCGACGTCGACCGCGTGCACCACGAAGAAGTACCGGTGGTTCTGGTCACCGGGCGGCGGGGCGGCACCGGCGTAGTTGTTCTCGCCCATGTCGTTGCGCACGTGGAAGGCGCCGTCCGGCAGCGAGTCGTCGGACGCGCCGGCGTCGGCGGGCAGTTCGGTGGTGGTGGCCGGGATGTTCACGGCGACCCAGTGCCAGAAGCCGGACGGGATCGGTGCGTCGGGGTCGAAGCAGGTGACGACGAAGCTCTTGGTCTCGCTGGGGAAGTCGGACCAGGCGAGTTGGGGGGAGACGTTGTCGCCGCCGGCGCTGCCGTGGACGTGGCGCAGGTCGAGCTTCTGGTCGGCGTTGATGTCCGTCGAGGTGACGGTGAACGTGCTGGCGGACGGGAGCAGGGGGTACGGGTCGGGGGTGACTGGGCGATCGAGGCTCATGGTTGTCAGGTTAGTGGTCGGCTCTTCGTGGTGCACGGCGTTCTCTTGTGCACGGTTTGGCGTTTGGCTGCCGCGGCGGTCGCCGGTTTGGTGTGACACATTGCGCGGCTGTTCCGGCGACCGCCTTGCCAACGGGATTAGGGCACGCCTTTTGCTTTGTGGGTCACCTTATTGGGTGACGTTTTCGCGTGAAGGTGTCGGTAAGATTGGGTTATGGAAGAAATCATGCTTCTGGAAATGTCGAGTTTCGTGGAGGAGGAAATAGCGCTGCGTCAAGCAATTCGGGTGCGGTTGCTTGACCGGTTCGCGAAGCGGCGGAAGACGGAGAATGCGTCCGAGGAGCGGAGAACCAGTTTTCGATCGCCGAAGGCATGGTCGACCGCGTGCCGAAGACGGTGGATGCGTTGGAGCGGGGTGAGTTGGACTGGGCAAGGCTCGTGCGATGTATGAGGTGACCAAGCCGTTGAGTGTGGAGCATGCCGGCGAGGTTGAAGAGCGGGTGACACGCGCACGTTGGATCAGTTGCGGTTCGACACGGCCATGGATCACTTTTGTGGAGAGAATCAGTCACACGTTAAGACGATTGTGTGGGTGACCGTGCCGCACACGACGTTGTTGGGTGTGGACGACAAGCCGGGCCAGTTGTTCGGGGTGGATTCGCTGCCGGCGCAGGTGTGTCGCGAGTTGGCTGCTGATTCGAAATCGACCTGGCGAAGACTGCTCGCCGATCCGGTGTCGGGAATGGTGACCGATGTCGGCCGGAAACGTTATCCACCGGCCACGATGGTCGAAAGTGTGCGGCTGTGGCATCCGCGGTGCACTCACACGTGTGTCTGCAATCTGAACCCGCGCTGCGAACGGCACAACCTGTGCAAGGAGCGCCCCGGCTTGCACGTCGAACAACCCGAACCCGACCTGGTGATCACGACCAGCCCACTCGGCAGCACAGTCGCCGTACGGGCCGAGCCCATCGCCGTCGATTCACCGAAACGCCATACCCACACGCCCGACACCCGTAGTGTGGCGTCGTGAGCGACGACACGAACAACTCCACCACGGTCGACGAGTCCACGAGCCGGGTGCGGTTCCCCGGGATCAGCCCGCGTGCCTACGAGCACCCGGCCGATCGGGGCGCGCTCGCCACGCTGCGCACTGTGCCCGGGTTCGCCGCCGTCCTCAAGGCGGTCTCCGGCGCGTTCACCGAGCGCGGGGAGCGGCTCATGGCGCTGGCCTCGGCGATCAGGGTGGGGGAGAAGCAGTACCCGACCCTGCACCGGCTGCGCAACGAGTGCACCGAGACGCTCGACCTCGACACACCTCCGCAGCTCTTCGTCGCGCGCGACCCCGCGTTCAGCGCCATGACGATCGGCCTGGACGAGCCGTTCATCGTTCTCACCACCGGCCTGGTCGACTCGCTCGACACCGAGGGCCTGCGGTTCGCCATCGGGCACGAGATGGGCCACGTGCTGTCCGGCCACGCCGTGTACCGCACGATGCTCATCCGCCTGCTGAACCTGCAACAGGGCATGGCCTGGATGCCGGCCGGCTACTGGGGCCTGCGCGCGATCATCGCCGCGCTCATGGAGTGGTTCCGCAAGGCCGAACTCTCCTGCGACCGCGCCGGCCTGCTGTGCGGCCAGGACCCGGCCGCCGCGCTGCGCGTGCACATGCTGCTCGCCGGCGGGCTCTCACCGTCCGATGTGGACATTCCGTCGTTCCTGCAGCAGGCCAACGAGTACGAGTCGGTCGAGGACATCCGCGACAGCATCTTGAAGCTCAAGTACGTCTCCGCCATGAGCCACCCGCTGGCCGTCGTCCGCGCCGCCCAACTGCAGAAGTGGGCCGCCTCCGAGGAGTACCGCTCGATCCTCGCCGGCGACTACCCGAGGCGCACCGACGACGAGCCGCACAACACCTGGTCGGAGGACGTGCGCTCGGCCGCCAAGTCGTACAAGGACTCCTGGTCGTCCTCCACCGACCCGTTGGCCAAGATCCTCGGCGAGGTCGGCGACGCGATCTCCGGCACGGCCAACAAGGTGTGGAACAAGTTCGGCCAGAAGTCCGACGCCGAGCCCGACGAGCCCGCCAACTCGGCCAAGGACTAGCGCGCCACGCGGTAGCGGAGATAGACGACTCGTGAGGTGACCGCGCGGCTCTCGACGAGGTCGAGATCCACCCGGCGCTCGTGCTGGGGAAAGAACGGAATGCCGCCGCCGACCAGCAACGGGTAGACCCTCGCCCGGTACTCGTCGATCAGACCCGACGCGGCCGCCTCGGCGGCGAGAGTCGCGCCGCCGATCGCGATGTCGCCTTCCCCCGGCTCGGCCCGCAACCGCTCGATCTCCTCCGCCAGGCCACCGGAGGCCAGACGGGCATTGCCCCGCACCGCCGACAGCGTGGTGGAGAACACCACCTTCGGGAGCGCCTTCCAGATCGCGGCGAACTCGACCGTCGAGTAGTCGAGCGATGGATTCTGGTCGGCGGTCTCCCAGTACAGCATCGTCTCGTACAGCCGCCGGCCCAACAGGTGGACGCCGGCCCCTCGCACCTCGTCGGTGGCGAGGCGAAAGACCTCCTCTTCCGGCGCCCCCCAGTCGAAACCGCCGTCCGGCCCCACGATGTAGCCGTCCAGTGAGACGGTCATCGAATAAGTCACGCTGCGCATCAGAGTCCTCCTCGGTGACGGGTTCGACAGTACGACGCTTGACAACCGGCCTTCCGCCCTTCACCCTTTCACTAGTTCATTAGTGAAAGGGTGTTGCACGTGGTCACCTTCCACCTGGACAAGGGGTCAGGCGTCGCGACGTACGTCCAGCTCGTCCAACAGGTCAAACACGCCCTTCGTCTGGGGTTGCTCGAACCGGGGGATCGGTTGCCGACGGCGAAGGAGGTGGTCGCCGAACTGGCGATCAATCCGAACACCGTCCTCAAGGCGTATCGCGAACTGGAGCGCGAGGGCCTTGTCGAGGGCAAGCCGGGACTCGGCACGTTCGTCAAGAAGACGCTTGGTGGTGCGTCGTTCACCGAGCATGCGCGGTTGCGCAAGAGCCTGGGCGGCTGGGTGCGGGACGCGAGGAAATCCGGGCTCGACCAAGAGGATGTCGAAGCGTTGTTCGCCTCCGTGGTGGTCGATTCCTTTCGAGGGGAGCGAACGGCATGACTGAATCGGCCATCGTCGAGGCAACGGGTCTCGGCAAGAGGTATCGCCGCACGTGGGCATTGCGGGACTGCTCGCTGTCCATTCCGACGGGGCGTGTCGTCGCACTCGTCGGACCCAACGGTGCGGGCAAGACGACCTTCCTGCACCTGGCCGTCGGGCTGCTCGACGCGACGCTCGGTTCGGTCTCGATCAAGGGGGCGACCGCGTTCTTGGCGCAGGACAAGCCCTTGTACACCGGATTCACCATCGCCGAGATGCTCAAGTTCGGTAAGCGGCTCAATCCGGGCTGGGACGACGAATTCGCACTGAAACGGATCGACTCACTTCAACTACCGCTGAAACACAAGGTGGGCAAGCTTTCCGGGGGCCAGCGGGCGCAGGTCGCGCTGACCCTGGCGCTCGCGAAACGGCCGGATCTGCTGGTGCTCGACGAACCGCTGGCCAACCTCGATCCGCTGGCCCGGCACGAAGTCATGCGTGGGCTGATGGAGGCGGTCGCGGAAACCGGGATGACGGTTCTTCTTTCCTCCCACGTGGTTTCCGATCTGGAGAACACCTGTGACTGGCTGATCGTGCTCAATGGCGGCAGGGTCCAGGTGAGCGGTGACATCGACGAACTCGTTGCCGGACACCGGATCCTGACCGGTCCGGCCGAGGAGGCGGATTCCGTCAGCCGGCGCGTGCCGATCGTCGAGGACACCCGGTCCGGAAGGCAGGCGACGCTGTTCGCCCGCACTGAGCCGGTCCCGTTGAGTCCACAGTGGAGCGAGCGGCCGGTGAGCCTCGAGCAAATGGTGCTCGCCTATCTCCGGCGACCCGATTCCGCGAGTTTGCCGCGTCCGACGCTGGCCACGGCGTAAGGGGAAGGAAACCATGCTCTGGCTCACCTACCGCCAGCACCGGATGCAGCTACTGGTGACCGTCGCCGCCCTGATCGTGGTGGGAACCCTGTTGCTGGTCAACGGAAGTTCCGCGGCGAGCAGCCGGGACCCGGCGGCGCACTTTCGTGACCTGTACACCTACTTGTCTTGGTTGCAGGTGGTTCCGGTCGCGATCGGCGTATTCTGGGGCGCCCCGCTGCTCGCGAACGAATACGAGCGCGGCACCACGAAACTCGCCTGGACCCAGTCGGTCTCGCGGTTCCGCTGGCTCGGCACGAAACTGGGGTTCCTCGCCGTTCTCGCCACGCTCGCTGGCCTCGCGTTCGGTGCGATGATGCAGCGCTGGCTGGAAGTCTTTCCCACCAATCGCGGGGATACCTCTTTTACCAACAGGTTCGACAATCCCGCCCTGTTCGCGATGACCGGCGTCGCGCCCGGTGCGTGGTGGCTCCTCGGTTTCGTGCTCGGCACCGCCGCCGGTGCGCTCGTCCGCAAGACGCTCCCCGCCATCGCCGTCACCATCGCGGTGACCGTGGGACTCATGATCGGCGTCACCAACGTTCGCGACCTCTACGCCGAACCGCAACTCGTCACCGTGGGCAGCGGAGGTCAGGACCCCGGTGGGCGGGTAGTGGAGATGGTCCGGGACGCCACCGGCGAGATCACCGCGCTCAAGATCCTGCCGCAGGACTGGTACTGGCGCTTCCAGTGGACCGAGGCCGCGATCCTGATCGGCTTCGCCATCCTGCTCGCCGGGGTCGCGGCGGTCGCGGTCCGGCGACGTTCCTAGGGGAGCAGGGACGTGCGGTTACTCATCTAGTGAAGCCACCAGCCGGTCAGCAGCGCCGGTGACGCCGCCAGCACGGTGAACCGGACGAACCGGCCGATCAATCCGGCGGACAGGAACGCCGCCAGCGACATCCGCACCAGCCCGGCCAGCACCACGGTCGCCATGTACGGCGGCAGGCCGACCACCGCGCTCACCCCGTAGGTCCCGACCATCCAGCCCGGGTGGCGGTGGCAGCGCTCGGTCAGTGCCTCGACCTTGGCGCGCAGTCGTTTCGTCCTGGCCCGCCAGCGCTCGCGGCGCGCGGACGGCGGCTTCTCGTCGGCGTGCTTGCGGTGCATGAACGCCGGCAGGTGCAGGTCCCCGCGCGCGGCCAGGTAGTACAGCAGCTTGCCGGCCACCTGGCCGACCGCGACCACCGCGGCGATCAGCAGAATCGGGATGCCGGGCTCGCGGGCGACCAGTGCCACGACGAACACCTCGACACTGATCAACGGGAGCAGTGCGGAGCCGAACGCGACGCCAAGCGTCACGCCAAGCCAACCCAGCACGCCCCTGTCCCCTCTCTCGCCCCGACCCGAGCGTACTGAACCCCGCTCGTCAGCCGGTGGTAGTCCGGGGAAAACCAGGGGAACCCCTAGTCCTGCAGAGTGACGGTCAGCGGACCGGTGACCCGCAGCTCGCGGACCGGCGTGCCGCCCGCGTCGAGCACGCGGACCGTGCCGTCCTCGGCCCACCCGGCGCGGGTGTAGAACTTCCTGGACGCCGTATCCGCCTCGGGCAACCAGGCGATTCCCCTTGTGGCGCCGGCATTCCGCAGCCCGGTGGCCGCCGCGTGCAACAGCCGCCCGCCGTGGCCGCGCCGGGCCCACCGCGGCTCGACGAGCAGCGTCGCGATCAACCCGATGGTGGCCGCGTCGGCCGGCAGCGCGCCATTGGCGTCGGCCACCTCCGACTCCGGCGCGTGTCCGGCCGCGCAGAAGCCGACGGTCCAGTCGCCCTCGGTCGCGACGTGCACCTCGGCCGCGCCACCGGCGAGAGCGTCCGCCCAGTCGCTCCGGGCCGCCTCCGTGTCCAGTTCGGCCAGCACAGCCTCGGGGAGCACCTTCGCGTAGGCGAACCGCCAGGTACGCGCCTGGATCTCGGTGATCTCGTCCACGTCGTCGGGGCGTGCGATGCGCACGGCGGCCTCTGCCATGGCCGTACCGTACTTCGTGCCAGACTGGCGCCATGACCGCAGACCGTGACGCCGACGCGAGCCGGCTGGCCGCCGAGTCGATCGCCCAGGACGATCCGACCGGCTGGTTCGAGCGCCTCTACGCGGAGGCGGCCGTCGGTGGCGCGATCGTGCCGTGGGACCGCGCCGAGCCGAACGCGCTGATCGTCGAGTGGGCGCGTGACCTGGACGGCGCCGGCAAGCGCGCGCTGGTGATCGGCTGCGGGTACGGCATGGACTCCGAATTCGTTGCCTCCCTTGGGTTTTCCACCACCGCGTTCGACATCTCCGATACCGCGATCAGTGCCGTGCGCGAACGGTTCCCCGAGTCGACGGTGGACTACGTGGTGGCCGATCTGCTCGCGCCGCCGGCGGAGTGGACGCACGCGTTCGACCTCGTGGTCGAGTCGATCACCGTGCAGTCCATGCCGCTGTCCGTGCGCGAGAAGGCGATCGTCCACTGTGGACAGATGGTGGCGCCGGGCGGGACGCTGCTGGTGGTCTCCGGCGTGCGCGAGGAGGGCCAGCAGGTGGACGGCCCACCGTGGCCGCTGACCCGCTCCGAGCTGGACTCGTTCGCCGTCGACGGGCTGCGCGCCGAGTCCGTGGAGCAGGTCCCACAGTGGCGTGCGACCTTCCGTCGAGTGTGATGTGGGCCACCCGGCAACGCGGTGGCCAATAACCGCTCATCGATTGTCGGTGGTTCGTGCGAGAGTGCGACCGTGGCGCAATCCGTACTGACACCCGCCGAACAGAAGGCGCATCCCGGCTGGCTCGCCTGGGCCGCGCTCGGCGTGGTCTACGTCGTGTGGGGCTCGACCTACCTGGCGATCCGCTTCACCGTCGAGTCGATGCCGCCGTTCCTCGCGGCCGGCACCCGGTTCCTGATCGGCGGCACGATTCTCGCGCTGATCGTGATGGTCGTGGCCGGTCGGTCGGCGCTGCGGATGACCCGCGCGCAGTTCGGCACCGCCGTGCTAATCGGCTTGCTGCTGCCCGGCTGGGGCAACGGGCTGGTCGGATTCGCCGAGCTGCACGTCGCCTCCGGGCTGGCCGCGCTGCTCGTCGCGTGTGTGCCGCTGTACGTGGTGCTGATGCGCGCCGCGTTCGGCGACCGCCCGCCCCCGGTCACGCTCGCCGGCGTGGGGGTGGGCATGGTCGGGCTCGGGCTGCTGCTGTTCGGCGGTCCGGTCGAGGGCGCGCACGGATCGGCGTGGTGGGGGCCGTGGGTGGTGCTGATCGCCGCGTTCGGCTGGAGCCTCGGCTCCGTCCTCAGCACCCGGCTCCCGGTGCCGGCCAACCCGTTCGCGCTGTCCGCCGTGGAGATGATCGCCGGCGGCGCCGGGCAGCTCGTGGTGGGCGCATCGATCGGCGAGAAGGTCGACTTCGGCACGATCACCACCCAGTCGTGGTGGGCGTGGGGCTACCTCGTCGTGGTCGGCTCGCTGTTCGCGTTCAGCTCCTACGTGTACGTGCTCGGCAAGCTGCCGGTGTCCACGGTGGCCACCTACGCCTACGTGAACCCGGTGATCGCGGTGCTGCTCGGCGTGCTGCTGGCGGGCGAGGTCTTCGGCTGGGCGCAGCTCGGCGGCGGCCTGGTCGTGCTGCTCGCCGTCGTGCTCGTGGTGCGGGCCGAGCAGGGCAAGAAGCGCACCAAGGAACTGGAGGTCGAACCGTGCGCACGATGACCGTGGCGGCGGCGCGCCGAACCGCGTTGGCCGCACAGGGTTTCGCCGATCCGCGCCCGTCCGGGGAGCCGACTCGCCGGCACCTGAACCGGGTGCTGGACCGCGTGCAGTTGTTGCAGCTCGACTCGGTGAACGTGGCCGTGCGCGCGCATTACATGCCGCTGTTCAGCCGGCTCGGCGCGTACTCGTCGTCCCTTGTGGACAGTGCGGCCTGGTCGCACTCGGCACGCTCGCCGAGGCTGCTGGTCGAGTACTGGGCGCACGAGGCGAGCCTGGTGCCGGTGGAGGACTGGCCGCTGTTCCGCTGGCGCATGCGCGACTACGAGTCGCGGACCGGGCAGTACTGGAAGGTCGCGAAGGCGAACCTGCCGCTGCAGGACGACGTGCTCGCCGCGGTCAATGAGCTCGGCCCGGTGGGCGCGGGCACCCTGGAGGCGGAGCTGGATCGCAAGCGCCCCAAGGCAAGCGGCGGTTGGTGGGACCGGTCCGAGGTGAAGATCGCGTGCGAGTACCTGTTCGCGATCGGCGAGCTGACCACCGGCTCGCGCACCGGTTTCCAGCGGTTGTACGACCTGCCCGAGCGAGTGCTGCCGCCCGAGGTGCACGGCGGGCCGGAGGTCTCCACCGAGGACGCGGTGCGCGAGCTGATCGACCGGTCGGCGATCGCGCTCGGCGTGGCCACCGAGTCCGACCTGCGCGACTACTACCGGATCAAGCCCAAGTTCGCCGCGCCGGCCTTCGACGATCTGGTGGACGCCGGACGGCTGGAGCCGGTCACCGTGCCGGGCTGGCGCAGCCGCACCTACCGGCACGTCGACGCGCGCACCCCGAGGAAGATCACCGGCCGGGCGCTGCTGTGCCCGTTCGACCCGCTGATCTGGGAGCGCCCGCGTACCGAGCGGCTCTTCGACTTCCACTACCGGATCGAGATCTACGTACCGGAGCCGAAGCGCGTCTACGGTTATTACGTGTTCCCGTTCCTGCTGGACGGCGAGCTGGTGGCACGGGTGGACCTCAAGGCCGACCGGGCGGCCGGCGTGCTGCGGGTGCCGGGCGCGTTCGCCGAGCCGGGCGTGGACACCGGACGGGTGGGCGTGGAGCTGGCCGAGGAGCTGCGCCTGATGGCTGACTGGCTGGGCCTGGACGGCGTGGTGGTGGGGGAGAAGGGCGATCTTGCCGGCCCACTCGCCGCGGTGGTGCCAGCCCAGGCGCGCTTGGCCACCCCGTGAGTATGGGCGCGCCGCCGCTCGCAGTCCCACCTGTCACACTCACGACATAGCCTCACGTTCCGGCGACGCGCTGACCTGCACTTTTGTCTTGGCCGCGTACTTTAGCGGGCTAAAGTACGCAAAACATGAACGGAGCGATCGCTAAGTTTCGGACATCTGGGGCGTTGTGCAGTGAAGTCTGAGACGGGTGCTCAGCTTGCGCGGGTGATCACGGCGCTGCCGGAGCCGGTGCGGCCGCGTACTCGCAGGCCCGGTTCCTCTGTCGGCGGTGTGTCGGACAGGTCCAGCTCGCTGCGTGCGGTGCCGGCTCCGGAGGACAGGTCCACCTCGGCCCGTGTGCCGGCCTTGACGCCGACTCGAATCCGCCCGGAGCCGGTGGTCATGTCGATCTGACCGGCCCGCGCGCTGGCGATCGTCACGTCGCCGCTGCCGGTGCGCACCATGACATCGCCGTCCACCGCGCCGAACCAGATGCCGCCGGTGCCGGTGCCGACCGAGGTGGTCCCGCCGACGGCGGCCACGTCCACGTCGCCGCTGCCGGACCGGGCCCGCAGCCCGCGGGTCATCTCACCCAACCGGATCGTCCCCGAGCCGGTGCGCACGGTGGCGACACCGGTGGCGCTCGCGGTGGTGACGTCGCCGGTCGCGGTCGACAGGTCGAGCCGCCCTGCCTCGCCGGAGGTCGTCACGTTCGCCGAGCCGGCGCGCACGTTGATGTGCGATCCGGCCGGTGCCTCGATGGTCACGGAGATCGGAACTCCGCGCAGTGCCAGGGAAGTCGGCGTGCGAACCACGAGCCGAGTGCCGGTCAGGTCGATCCGGGACTGGCGCACCGCGTCTGCCGGGCTCGCCTCCTGCTGCTCGGCGCCGCCGAACTGGCCGCCGATCCAGGTCATCAGGCTGGACAGGCTCTGCGCGAACGGGTTCGCGTCGTGCGGGTCGTGCCGCAGTTCCACTCGGGCGCCGGGCTTGTCGACCAGGTTCACGGCGACCCGGCCGGAGCCGAGCGTGATGTCCAGTTCGAGCACGCCGTCGATGTCGAACTCGTCCCGCCGGACGACCTCGGCGTCGCCGTTGTCCCCGCCATTGTCCACTGTGGACTCGTTGGTCTCGCTCACGTCACCCCTCCGTCCAGCCGCGCACGCGCGAGCCGCCGCCGGAGCCGGGCTCGCCGCCACGCTTGCGCTGTTCGTCGGCCCAGTTCCACGGGCCCTTGCCGCCCCACGGTCCGCCCTTGCCGCCCTTGCCGCGCAGCGCGCCCTGGACGGCCTGCGTGACGTAGGTGTTCAGCGAGACGCCCTGGGCGGCGGCCGCCTGCTCGGCCTTGCCCTTGAGCTCCTCGAACAGCCGCAGGGTCATCCGGCTGACGTCGCCGCTGTCCCCGGTCGGCGCGGACATCGGCGGGTCCTGGTCGATCTCGGGCTCATCGGGCTCGACGTGGCTGGGCGCGCCGGTCACCACGACCGACACGTCCCGGCCGTCCAGCCGGACCTCGACGACCTGCCCGTCCAGCGAGGCGGTCACCTCGGCGGCGAGGTCGGCCAGCGCGTTCATGATCGCGAGGCGGGCGGCGGGCTCCAGCGCGGCGGACAACAGCGCGGCGGCTCGCCGGGTGCTCTCGTCGCCCGCGGAGGCGGTGGTGCTGAGGTCCTCGCGAAGCGCGGCGAGGTACGGCGTCAGGTCCATGACACCAATGTGACGTCATTCGTGGTGTCTGTCAAGGAAGTCGCGATGTCTCGATGGTGTCACGCCATGTCGTTCGCTGCGACCGGAGCCGCCCCGGTTACCCTCCTCGAGGCAGTGCGTGCAGGAAGAAAGGGGTCCGTGGCGTGACCGAAACCGTGTCGCCCAAAGTCCAGCTCATCGCCAAGACCGAATTCTTCCCGCCGGTCGACGTGCCGTGGTCGACCGACACCGACGGCGGCCAGGCGCTCGCCGAGTTCGCCGGCCGCGCGTGCTACCAGTCGTGGAAAAAGCCCAACCCCGCGACCGCGACGAACGCCGGGTACATCCAACATATCCTCGAGGTCGGCCACCTCTCCGTGCTCGAGCACGGCAGCGTCAGCTTCTACATCACCGGCATCTCGCGCTCGCTGACCCACGAGCTGATCCGGCACCGGCACTTCTCCTACTCGCAGCTCTCGCAGCGCTACGTGCCGGAGAAGGAAGCGGCGATGGTCGAGCCGGACGTGATCGCGAACAACCCGGAGCTGCACGCCAAGTTCATGGCCGCGGCCGAGGCCAGTGTCGCCGCCTACAACGAGCTGCTCGCCGGTCTGCAGAAGGAGTTCGCCGACGTCGAGAACGGCACCCTGCGCCGCAAGCAGGCTCGTCAGGCCGCGCGCGCGATCCTGCCCAACGCGACCGAGACGCGCATCGTGGTCACCGGCAACTACCGCGCCTGGCGGCACTTCATCGCCATGCGCGCCACCGAGGCGGCCGACGTCGAGATCCGCGCGCTCGCCGTGGAATGCCTGCGCCAGTTGCAGAAGGTCGCGCCGAACGTGTTCGACGACTTCAGTCTGTCCACTTTGGACGACGGGACCGAAGTGGCGTCCAGCCCGCTGGTCACCGAGGGCTGAGCCCTGGACCTGAAGACCGTGGCCGTCGCCGATCTGCCCGGTGACGCGATCGCCGAGGTCTACACGGCGGCCTTCGCCGAGCCGCCCTACAGCCAGCAGCGGGACAAGACCGAGCGGGCGATGGCCCTGCTGCCCACGATCGCCGTCCAGCCCGGCGCCCGTGCGGTGCTGGCCAGGATGGACGGCGAACTGGTCGGCGGCGCGTGGGGCTGGCGCACCCCACCCGGCCTGTGCGCCGAGGACGGGCCGTACCCGCGCCGGCTCTACGACGGGATCGGCGTGGCGCTCGGTGGTGCCGACGCGGCCGAGCGGCTCCTGGTCGGACGGTTCGAGGTGTCCTCGCTGTTCGTGCACCCCGACCACCAGGGCGCGGGCATCGGGCGGGCGCTGCTGACGCACCTGGTCGACGGCACGTCGGCCTGGCTGCTGAGCTGGCTGGCCAGCGCGGCGTTACCCGCGTACCGGCGTTGGGGTTGGCGGGAGCGCGTGAAGTTCACCAGTGGCGAGGCCGACGTGGCGCTGCTGACCATCGAGGAGGTGCCCGGGTGAAGCGACTGTCGCTGGACGTGCGGCCGGGGGAGTACACCGTGCTGCGGCTGGCCGCCGACGCCACGGTGCCGGAGAACCTGTTGCGCGCCAACGGTTTCGTGTCGGTGACCCGAACCCCGGACGAGCTGTCCGTCGTGTGCCCGGCCGCCGTGGCGCCCGCCGCCGAGCTGAGCAAGCCGGGCTGGCGGCTGCTCACCGTGCGCGGGCCGCTGGAGTTCACCCTGACCGGGATCATGGCCGCGCTGTCCGGCGAGCTGGCCGCCGCCGGGGTGAGCCTGTTCGCGGTGTCCACCTACGACACCGACCACATGCTGGTGCCGGCCACCGATCTGGCGCGGGCGGTCGCCGCGCTGGTGGAGGCGGGGCACGAAGTCCACGGAGTCGACAACTGATCTTCGATCGCCCAGTAGGGTCCACGCCGTGGACGACCCCAGGGTGATCGCCGACCGCTACGAGATCGTGAGCGAACTCGGGCGCGGCGGTATGGGCATCGTGTGGCTCGCCGAGGACCGCACGATCGGCCGGCGCGTGGCGATCAAGGAGCTGCACGTGCCGCCCGGCGTGCCACCGGCCGAGCGCGGCGTGTTCGAGGAGCGGGTGCTGCGCGAGGCGCGCACCGCCGGCCGGCTCAACGATCCGGCCGTCGTCACCGTGTACGACGTGCTGCGGACCGACGGCGGCATGTTCATCGTGATGGAGCTCGTCGAGGCGCCGACGCTGGACGACGAGATCAAGGTCGAAGGGCCGCTGCCGCCGAGCCAGGTCGCCGCGATCGGCGAGCAGGTGCTGTCCGCGCTGGAGGCGGCGCACGCGGCGGGCGTGGTGCACCGGGATGTCAAGCCCAGCAACGTGATGCTGCCGTCCAGCCATCGCGCGAAGCTCACCGACTTCGGCATCGCGCAGGCGCACGACGATCCCCGGATCACCACCAGCGGGATCCTGGTCGGCTCGCCGACCTACATCGCGCCGGAGCGGCTGCACGGCGAGGACGCGGGGCCGGCGTCGGACCTGTGGGCACTCGGCGCGGTGCTGTACTTCGCGGTCGAGGGTCGCTCGCCGTTCGAGCGCACGTCCACCGCGGCGACCATGAACGCGATCCTGAACGACACCCCGGTGCTCACCCGGGCACACGGACCGCTCGCAGAGGCGATCATGGGGCTGCTGGAGCGCGATCCGCGGTCGCGGCCGACTCCGGACCGGGTGCGCGCTCTTCTGTCCACAGTGGACTCACCGGTACATCAGACCGGTGGCACGCCGGTGATGACCGGCCCAGTTCCCGTGCGGCGCAAGGGAAATCTCGTCGTGTGGGTGACCGCGGCGGCCGTGCCGCTGGTGGCGTTCCTGGTCACGCTGGTGGTCGTGCTGACCGATGGAGACAAGGACGCCTCGCAGTCCGGCCCCCCGCCGGAGTCGGCGGGAGTCACGACCGGTGCCGCGAAGCCGACCTCCGCCGGGCGCACCTCGTCCGCGCCCACCACGTCGTCCGGCCAGTCGGGCGAGTACGACGGAGACAAGCGGAAATTCTTCGCGGCCGACCCGGACATGGCGGTGTTCGCCGGCGATCTGCAGAATCGCGCCAGCGGCTGCCGGGACGCGCGCACCGGCGTCGTCGCGATGCTCGACCTGAAGTCCGCGGTCCGGTGCCAGCTCAAGTTCTCCGGTGAGACCTACGCGGTCAGCTTCGTGTCGGGTCGAGACCCCTCGGTGTGCGCGCAGATGCGCAACTACTTTCCGGCCGGCGGCGCCACCCTGGCCGGCAGCGGCACCTGGTCCGGCGGCGGGCGCACGGGAACGTGGGCCGACTTCACCCTGCCGCCCGAGATGTCCGGCGGTGTCACCTCGACCACGTACTGGACCTCGGGCGACAGCGTGTGCGCGCTGGCCGAACCGGAGAGCCGGAAGGCCATGCCCATTGGTGAACTGCACGACGCGTGGGAACGGCACATTCGGCCGCGTTGACCGGAGTCCGGTACGGCGCGCGGAGGCGTTCAGTAGCATCCCGCATCGGGTCGGAGGAGGCGGCGACGGACGTGCAGCAGGACCAGGAAAGCGCGGTGACACCAGTGCGAGTGATCGCCGGGCGCTATGAGGTGCGCCGCGAGCTCGGCCGCGGTGGCATGGGCATCGTGTGGCTCGCCGAGGACCGCACGATCGGCCGGCGCGTGGCGATCAAGGAATTGCACCTGTCCGACGGCGTGCCGCCCGTTGAGCGCGCGGTGTTCGAGGAGCGGGTGCTGCGCGAGGCGCGCACCGCCGGCCGGCTCAACGACCCGGCCGTGGTCACCGTGTACGACATCGTGCAGGAGGCCGGCACGACATACATCGTGATGGAGCTGATCGAGGCGCCGACGCTCACCGACGAGGTGAACGTCGAGGGGCCGATCGCCTCGGAGCGGGTCGCGGTGATCGGCGAGCAGCTGCTGTCCGCGCTGGAGGCGGCGCACGCGGCCGACGTGGTGCACCGCGACGTCAAGCCCAGCAACGTGATGCTGGACCCCAACGGGCGGGTGAAGCTGACCGACTTCGGCATCGCCCAGTCGCTGGACGACCCGCGGCTGACCACGAGCGGGATCCTGGTCGGCTCGCCGACCTACATCGCGCCGGAGCGGTTGCACGGCGAGGACGCGGGCCCCGCGTCGGACCTGTGGGCGCTGGGCGCGACGCTGTACTTCGCGGTCGAGGGAATCGTCGCCTTCGAGCGCCCGACCACCGCGTCCACCATGCACGCGATCATGAACGAGACGCCGCAGCTGACGACCGCCCAGGGACCGCTGGCCGCGGCGATCATGGGCTTGCTGATCGCGCCTCCGGAGGCCCGGCTGACCGCGCCGCAGGCCCGTGCGCTGCTCCAGCAGGCTCAGCGCCAGACGGTTCGGCACGCCCACGACATCGACCTGACGAGCCCGCTCGCCGTGACCGCGCGCCAGCGGCCGGGCGCTACCAGGATCGGTGTCGGTGACACCGGTCCGCGGCCCGAACCCAAGAGCCGCAAGGTCTTGGCGATCGTCGCGGCCGTGCTCGCCGCCGGCGCGCTGTTCACCGCCGGCTGGTTCACCCGGTACCTCACACCCGGCAGTGACGAGGTCGAGGCGGGCGAGGTGATCCAGAAGCCGAGGACCGTCGGCGAGGGCGGCGACATCCCGGAGATGTACACGTCCGGCTCCACGACCGGCGGCCTGTGCTTCAACGGCTCGGTCACCAACGGTCAGCCGCTGGTGGACTCGGACAGTGTGGACTGCAAGAACCCGCACAACGTTCAGGTGTTCGGCGCGATGACGATCTACCCGAGGCCGGGCGAGTCCTACGACAAGTTCCCGAACATCGCCTACCCGAAGGGCGACATGGCGAGCATGGTCACCCGGTACTGCTCGCTGCTGTACTCCTCGGACGTCGTGGTCAAGGAGCCGGGCGTCCAGTTGAAGGTGACTCCGCTGCTGCCCAGCGAGGCGAGCTGGAACAAGCGGCCGTCCAGCAGCACCAGCGAGACGTCCAGCGGCCGGGTGTCCTACTGCGCCGTGGAGCGCGCTGACAACAGTCGGCTGACCAAGTCGATCGTCAACGAGGACAACGACTGAGCGCACGTTGTTACCGCCGGGTAATATCAGTCGCATGGGTGTGGCGCGGGACGAGCGGCGACTGTTGTGCGATCTGTTCCACGAGGTCGGGCCGGATGTGCCGACCCTGTGCGGCGGATGGACCGCCCGCGACCTCGCCGCGCACCTGGTCGTCCGGGAACGCAGACCGGACGCGGCCGGCGGCATCCTGATCAAGCCGCTGGCGGCTCGCCTGGCGCGGATCCAGAACTCGGTGGCCGCCAAGCCGTGGCCCGAGCTGGTGGACCTGGTGCGCGGCGGCCCGCCGTGGTGGTTTCCCACGTCCATCGGACCGGTCGACGAGCTGGTGAACGTCGCCGAGTTCTTCGTGCACCACGAGGACGTCCGGCGCGGCACACCGGGCTGGCAGCCGCGGCCCGCCGACCCGAAGCGGGACGCCGCCGTGTGGAGTGCCGCCCGCAGGACCGCGCGGATGATGTTCCGCAACAGCCCGGTCGGCGTGGTGCTCCGCCGAAACGACGGCGAGGAGATCGTCGCCAAGCGCGGACCGAACACCGCGGCCGTGGTCGGCGAGCCCGGGGAACTGCTGCTGTTCTCCTTCGGGCGCAACGAGGTCCGGGTCGAGTTCGACGGCGAGCAGGCCTCGATCGGAGTCGTGCGCGGACTCAGCCGTGGCCTCTGACACGACGGCATGATGAGGAGGTAGCGTCACCATCATGGCTCACGTGACCACATGTCCCACCGCTTCCCCAGGACGCCCGTTCGGGCAGGTGCTCACCGCGATGGTCACGCCGTTCAAGTCCGACGGCGCGCTGGACCTCGACGCGGCCCAGGAGCTGGCCAGCCACCTGGTCGACCTCGGCAACGACGGTCTGGTGCTGAACGGCACCACGGGTGAGAGCCCCACCACCAGCGATCAGGAGAAGTCGGACATGATCCGCGCGGTGGTGGAGGCCGTGGGCGACCGCGCGACCGTGGTCGCCGGCGCCGGCACGTACGACACCGCGCACAGTGTGCATTTGGCGCGCGACGCGGAGAAGGCGGGCGCGCACGCGCTGCTCGTGGTCACGCCGTACTACTCGCGGCCGCCGCAGGCAGGGCTCGTCGCGCACTTCACCGCGGTCGCCGACGCCACCGAGTTGCCCGTGATGCTGTACGACATCCCGCCGCGCTCGATCGTGCCCATCGAGGTGGACACGCTGCGCCGGCTCGCCGAGCACCCGCGGATCGTCGCGGTCAAGGACGCCAAGGGCGACCTGCTCGCCGGCAGCCAGGTGATCGCCAGCACGGACCTCGCGTACTACAGCGGCGACGACGCGGTGAACCTGCCGTGGCTGTCGGTCGGCGCGGTCGGGTTCGTGAGTGTGATCTCGCACGTGGTGGCCGGACGGCTGCGCCGGCTGGTGGACACCTACGAGACCGGCGACGTGTCCACCGCGCGCACCGTGCACCGCGGGCTGCTGCCGGTGTACCGGGCGATGAGCCGGGTGGGTGGCGTGATCTTCGTGAAGGCCGCGCTGCGGCTGCGCGGGCACGACGTCGGTGACCCTCGGCTACCACTGCCGCCGGCGACCGAGGAACAGGTGGAGGCGATCGCCGCCGACCTGGCCGACGCCGGGGTGCCGCTGGACGAGGCGAACTCCTCCGACATGGCCGCCGCACGGGTCGCCGCCGCCGACGCGCGTGCCGCCTACACCCAGCCGACCACGCCGCACACCAACGCCGGGGCC
This sequence comes from Herbihabitans rhizosphaerae, assembly GCF_004216555.1. Classification (GTDB taxonomy): domain Bacteria; phylum Actinomycetota; class Actinomycetes; order Mycobacteriales; family Pseudonocardiaceae; genus Herbihabitans; species Herbihabitans rhizosphaerae. The sequence goes on from NZ_SGWQ01000008.1 coordinate 86,280, forward strand.
CGCCCGTGACAGGTCCGATCAAGGCGCCGCCCGTACTGCCGGACGGTGGCCTCCGCGTGGTCGCACTCGGCGGCATCGGCGAGGTCGGCCGGAACATGACCGTCTTCGAGTACGGCGGCCGGCTGCTGATCGTGGACTGCGGGGTGCTCTTCCCGGAGGACCAGCAGCCCGGCGTGGACCTGATCCTGCCCGACTTCCGGGCGATCGAGGACCGGCTGGACGAGGTGGACGCGATCGTGCTCACGCACGGTCATGAGGACCACATCGGCGCGGTGCCGTTCCTGCTGCGGATGCGGCCCGAGCTGCCGGTTGTCGGATCGCGGTTCACCCTCGCGCTGCTCGCCGCCAAGTGCCGCGAGCACCGGCTGAACCCGAACTTGATCGAGGTGACCGAAGGGGAGCACGGGCGCTACGGCGAGTTCGAGTGCGAGTTCTTCGCGGTCAACCACTCCATTCCGGACGCGCTCGCGGTGGCCATCCGCACGCCGGCCGGCCTGGTGCTGCACACCGGCGACATCAAGCTGGACCAGTTGCCGCTGGACGGGCGGCTCACCGACCTGGCCGGGTTCTCCCGGCTCGGCGACGAGGGCGTCGACCTGTTCCTGGTCGACTCCACCAACGCCGAGGTGCCCGGGTTCGTCATGCCCGAGCGGGACATCGGGCCGGTGCTGGACACGGTGATCGGCGCGGCCACCCAGCGGGTGATCGTGGCGTGCTTCGCCAGCCACGTGCACCGCGTGCAGCAGGTGTTCGACGTGGCGCAGGCGCACGGCCGCAAGGTGGCGCTGGTCGGCCGGTCGATGGTGCGCAACATGGGCATCGCGACGGATCTCGGGCTGCTGAACGTGCCGGAGGGCCTGCTTGTCGACATCGACGAGGCGCTCGCGCTGCCCGACAACGGTGCGGTGTTCGTGTCCACCGGGTCGCAGGGCGAGCCGTTGTCGGCGCTGTCCCGGATGGCGCGCGGCGAGCACAAGTCGATCTCGATCCGGCCGGGCGACACCGTGGTGCTGGCCAGCTCGCTGATCCCGGGCAACGAGACCGCGGTCTTCGGTGTGGTGAACGGGCTGTCCCGGCTCGGCGCTTCCGTTGTGCACCAAGGGAATGCGAAGGTCCACGTGTCCGGGCACGCGCCGGCGGGGGAGCTGCTGTTCCTCTACAACGCGGTGCGGCCGAGCAACGTGATGCCGGTGCACGGGGAGTGGCGGCACCTGCGGGCCAACGGCGAGCTGGCCGTGCGCACCGGTGTGCCGCGGGAACGGGTGGTGATCGCCGAGGACGGCGTCGTGGTCGATCTGGTGGACGGCCTTGCGTCGATCGTCGGGCGGGTCGAGGTGGGTCACGTGTACGTGGACGGGCTGTCCGTCGGCGACGTCGGCGAGTCGACGCTCTCCGACCGGCTGATCCTGGGGGAGGGCGGCTTCATCGCGATCACCGTCGCGATCGACTCCAACACCGGCCGGGCAGTCGCGCCCCCGACGATCTCCGGGCGCGGGTTCTCCGACGACCCGAAGGCGCTGGACCGGGTCGTCTCGCTGGTGGAGATGGAGCTGTCGCACATCGAGTCGGAGGGGATCACCGACACGCACCGGATCGCGCAGGCGGTGCGCCGGGTGGTCGGCCGCTGGGTGGCGGCTACCTACCGCCGCCGCCCGATGATCGTCCCCACGGTCATTCCGGTCTAACCCGCTTGCCAAGGGTGTGTACAACATGTACACATATACACATGACTGTCGACGACAACGAGCTGCCCATGCGGGACGTGCGCGCGCGCATGGCCGACGTCGTGGATGCCGCCGAGCACCGTGGCGAGATCACGGTCGTCACCCGCAACGGGCGGCCCGCCGCGGCCGTGGTGCCCCTGAGCCTGGTCGCGGAGCGCCGCGTCAACGTGGATACCACCAAGGCCGTCATCGATGACATCCTCGCTGAGGACGCCGGCATTCTCGACCTGCTGAAATGACCGAGCACGTTACCGATGCGGATCTGTTGTACGCCGCCGAGCGATTCCTCGGGGAACCGCCCGCGATTCGGGACCGATCCGCTTTGCTCAGCGCGCTCGGCCGACCGACCGCGACCGTGTTCGGACAGGACGCCTATCCGACGCTGGCGGACAAGGCGGCCGCACTCACCCATTCGTTGTGCGTCAACCATCCACTGGTGGACGGGAACAAACGTCTTGCCTGGGTCGCCGCTCGGCTGCTCTTCGCGCTCAACGGCGCGCGTTTGAAGCCACCGTCGGATCGTGCGGCGGCTGATCTGATCCTGGACATCGCCAAGGGAGAGCGCGATCGCGAGAGCATTGCCGCGGTCTTCGGTGACTGGTCGGCGCCGTCCTGATTCGTTCACACACCAAGGACGCGGTTGGTGCTCCGCTTGCGGCGTCGTTGTGAATACGCAGACCATCGGCTTCCTGGAGCGCGGCGACTACGGCCCGTCGGCGGAGCTGGCGTTGAAGATCTGCGAGTTCTTCCAGCTCCCGGTCGAGGCCGTGTTCTCGCTTCGACCGTTCACCCCGATGTCGAGCCAGCTGTACGGCGCATCGAATCAGGGAGGACGACCATGACCCCGTCTACCGGCAGCGGACGCAAGGGTGGCTTACAGCACCACCGTGAGGTCCTGGCGGCGGCCAAGAACGCCAGCCCGGAGCAACGGCGGGAGTTGCTGAAAGACGCCCGGCGACAGGCGCGAGACCGGCGGCTCGCCCGGCCCGTTCCCCGGTCGTTGGCGTCGCGCGGGAGTCGTCGGGCGCTCGCGCTCTTCACCGCCGTTCCGTTCGTGTGCGGCGTGGTCGGCGCCTATCTGCCCGCTGGGTCTCTCGAGGTTTCCGTCCTGTACGCGATCGGCGGGGTGGAAATGCTGATGGGTTTGTTCCTGCTGCGGCGAGTCACCAGGGAATTGGCCGAGACCGCCGAGGCCGAACTCGATGAGCGGGAACTGGCGGACCGGAACCAGGCACTCAAGATCGCCTACGGCGCGCTGGTGATCGTTCTTGGAATCGTCGCGCTACTCGCCGCGGTCGACGGGCAGCTGCTGCACGCCGTCGACTGGAAGGCGCCGCTGTTCGGAGCGTTCGGCACGGCTGTTCTGCTGCCCTCGGCGGCTCTGGCCTGGAACTGGCGCGATCTGGATGACGACCTCCGCTGACAAGGTCACAGGCCGAGGACGCGGCGCAGGCCCTTGTCGACCTTCTGCATGAGGGAGTCGGGCACGCTGCCCACGCGCTCACCGAGGTCGGTCTTGTCGAGGGTGACGACGCCCGTCACGTTGACCACGGAGTCCTTGGGGAGACCGGTCGCGACGGCGGGCACGAAGACGTTGCCCGGCATCGTCGCCAGCGCGGTGTTGGACGTGATCACCACCACGATCACGGTGGCCAGCCTGCTGGAGTTGTAGGGCGCGGCCTGCACGACCAGTACCGGCCGCTTCTTGGCGGGTTTGCTGCCTTGTGGTTTTCCGAGATCGACCCAGTGAACGCCGCCGCGTTCGATCACCATTCGTCGTTCGCGGCGAGTACGGCATGGCCGGCGCGCACCGCGTCCTCATTCGAGTCGGCGCCTTCCGGGTGGTCGGCGATCAGCGCGACTGCCTCGTCGATCTGCTCGGTGAGCTGGTGTTCGTCCAACCTGGTCAGGTAGTCCTCGGCGGCGCGCGCGAAGAACTCCGATCTGGAGATGCCGAGCTGGGCCGCACGTTCCTCGGCGCGCGAGAACGTGTCGTCCGGGACGGAGATCGCCGTTTTCATGTAACGAGTATAACCCGGTATAACCGGCGCCGGCTACGGTTGCGGATCGGCCGGTGTCGGCTGCGCGCTGGCGGCCCGTTGGACCAGGGTCGCGCCGGCCAGCAGTACCAGCGCGCCGACGATCTGCGCCACGGTCAGCGACTGCCCGAGCAGCGCCCACGCCAGCGTGATCGCCACGATCGGCTCCAGCAGCGCGAGCACGCTGGCGACGTTGGACGGCAGGTGCCGCAGCGCGTTCGTGCCGAGCAGGTACGCGATGGCCGTGCTGAGCACCGCGACCGCCACCAGCAACGTCCACACCGGCGGATGCCACGGGCCGAGGTCCGCCTCCAGCGTGAGGATCTCCGCCGGCATGGTCCACGGCGGCGCGATCACGCACACCGCGACGGCGCCGACCACGAGCCCCCAGGTGACCAGCCCGAGCGGATCGTGCGCCCGCGCGCCGTGCTCGCCGAGCAGGAAGTACGCCGCCGAGCACAGCGCCGCGCCGATGCCGAACAGCAGGCCGAGCGCGTCCAGCGTGAAGCCCTGCCAGAACTGGGCCACCATCGCCAGCCCGGCCAGCGCGAGCACCGTGCCCATCCACATCATCGCCGGCAGCACGGTCCGCCGGACGAATCGCACCCACAGCGCGACGAGCACCGGCGAGGTGAACTCCAGCAGCATCGCCACACCGACCGGAATCCGTGCCACGGCGGCGAAGTAGCACAGTTGAACGCCGGCGACGCCGAGCAGCCCGTACCCGAGGAGCAGCGGCATCTGGGCCTTGCGCACACGCAGCAACGCCGGTCGCACCACGGCGAGCACCACGAGCATGAGCACCGCCGCGATGCCGATGCGCGCGGCGGCGACGTGCTCGGGGCTCAGACCCGCGGTCATCGCCGGCTTGGCCAGTGGACCGGACGAGCCGAACGCCACCGAGGCGAGCACGATCAGCAGCGTGCCGCGCGCCCGGTTGCTAACCGGTGTACGCGCATCAGGCGTAACCGGCGCGGGCGTGCCGTGCGAACCGATGGCCTCGACGTTCTGCATCTCGCCTCCTGACAAGGTATTTTCAGTCCTGAGGCTATCCGGATCGAGTCGGGTCCCGATTGAATTCTGTCCCGCGCTGACGCAAAATAGTTGCGTGCCGAAGCGAACGCTGAACCTGGACGAGATCGACCGAGACCTGCTCGAGGAACTGCAGACCGACGCTGGTCGAACCCTGCGCGAGCTGGGCGACGTGGTCGGCCTGTCGCCGAGCGCGGTGCAGCGCCGGATCGAGGGCTACCGGTCCAGCGGCGTGCTGGCGCGTCAGGTGGCCGTGCTCGACACGTCGCTGATCCCGAACATGGTGATGGCGGTCGTGCTGGTCACGCTCGAACGCGAGTCGCCGCGACACCACGCCGCGTTCCGCAAGCGCCTGCTCGCGGCACCCGAGGTGCAGCAGGCCTACGACGTCACCGGCGAGTGGGATTACGTCGTGATCATCACCGCGTCCGGGCTGCCGCACTACCGGGAGGTGGGGGAGCGGCTGTTCGCCGAGGCGCCGAACGTGCGCAAGTACACCTCGATGTTCGTGCTCAGCCCCGAGCGCACGGGCAGCTTCGTGCCCGTGCGTGAGCACCCGTCATAGTGCGCTCGGCCAGGCCGTTTACGGCCGCCAGGGGCTCTTGCCGTCCGTGGGCCGGGTCGGGTCGTGGAAGCGCGGCACGTCCGGCTCGTCGGTGCGCAGCGGCACCAGGTTGGTCGTGATCGCCTGCATGATCCGCTTGTGCGCGCGCACCGCGTCGCCGGGACGCCCGTGCTCGAGGCCGCTGAGATCGACCTGTGGCCCGAAATGGACCTTGAACGTGGGCCGCCGCACGATCGCCTTCAGCCACGAGGTCAGGTACGGCTGGAAGTCCGACCAGCCGCGCACGGTGTCACAGCCCCAGTACACTGCCTCGTGCGCGCCCCACTGGCTGATCGTGATCACCGGGATGTTCCCGCCGAGCGCCATGCGGGCCACGCCGGTCTTGCCGCGCTCCGGCCACAGGCCCCGCTCGGTGCTGATCTGGCCCTCCGGGTACACCAGCAGCGGCACTTCCATCGTGCGCAGCGACTCGGTGGCCCGGCCGAACGCCTCGGCCACGTTGCTCTTGCCCCGATCGACCCGCAGCTGGCCGCTCTTGCGCAGGAAGTACCCGATGACCGGTGCGTCCAGCAGACCGGCCGTGAGCATGAACCTCGGGGTCACGCCGAGCTGGCGACAGGCGGCGATCAGCACGAACGGGTCGAACATGCCGATGTGGTTGGCCGCGATCAGCACCGGGCGGCCGCGCAGCTCGTCCGGGAACTCGCCGGTGATCTCGATCTTGCCGACCATGCGCACGAACGCGCGGTCCACGGCCGTCATCCAACGCCAGTGGAAGGGAACGGCCACGTCCCTGTTCACCCGTACGCTCCCGTCCTTGCCCCAACCTCGGCGTGTCGGCTCGGGTTCGTCGCTGTGCAGCGCAACCATGGGGGGAGCATGGCACGTCCCAGGTCAGAGACGGAGACCAGGGGGCGGGCCCCCGTCGTTCGCTGTGCGCTGACGAGCGTGACTCGAGTGACTGGTGTGACGAGAGGACAGGGCCGACTACCGTGTTGGGCATGGCAGGGCGGACGACAGCCTCGAAGCGTGGGACCTCGCGAGGGAGCCGAGGCGGTACCCGCACAACCAGAGCAAGCAACAGCAAGCCGTCCTCGACCCGGCGCAAGGCTCCCGCGCGTAAGCCGGCGGCCCGGCGTCCGGGCGCGTTCGCCCGGACCTGGAACCTGATCGCCCGTGGTGCCGGCGGCCTCGCCCGCACCATCGGCCGCACCAAGGACCTGGACCAGGCGCACCGACGCGACGGCCTCGCGTTCGGGCTGATCGCCGTCGCCGTGGTGCTCGGCGCCGCGGTGTGGTGGCGGGCGGCCGGTCCGGTCGGGCGTTACGTCGAGTTCGGCGTGCGCGAGGTGATCGGCGCGGCGGCCGTGGCGTTGCCGCTGGCCCTGTTCGTGATCGGCGTCGCGCTGATGCGGTCCGACGCGCAGCCGGACAAGCGGCCGAGGCTGGTGATCGGCTCGCTGCTGTTCACCCTGGCCCTGCTCGGCATGCTGCATGTGTTCACCGGCGAACCGGTCGACGACAAGGGCTGGCGCTACGCCGGCGGCGCGATCGGGTACGTCTCCGGCGGCCTGCTCGCCAAGGGGGTGACCGCCTGGGTCGCGATCCCGCTGCTGGTGCTCGCGCTCGGCTTCGGCATCCTCGTGTTCACCGGCACGCCGATCCGCGAGATCCCGAACCGGCTGCGCGATCTCGGCATGGACCCGGACGACGCCGAGTACGACGACGACCTCGCCGGTGAGCTGGCCGAGCCGAAGGCCGAGCCCGAAGTGAAGCTGCGCCGTCCGTCGCGCCGCAGGCAGGCCGCGATGAGCGAGGAGCCGCCCGCCGAGCCGGAGCCCGTACCGGCGAAGCCGAAGAAACCGTTGCAGGTCAAGGCAACCCCGCCGCCCGACGTGGAGGCCGCGCCGAAGTCCAAAAAGGACAGTGGCGGACAGCTGGCGCTCACCAGGGTGGTGGACGGCGACTACAGGCTGCCCGATCCGACCCTGCTCGCCGACGGTGATCCGCCCAAGGCCCGCAGCCGCGCCAACGACACCATGATCGAGGCGATCACCGGCGTGCTGGACCAGTTCTCGATCGACGCTCAGGTCACCGGGTTCACCCGCGGTCCGACGGTCACCCGGTACGAGGTCGAGTTGGGCCCCGGCGTGAAGGTCGAGAAGATCACCGCGCTGACCAAGAACATCGCCTACGCGGTGGCCACCGACAACGTGCGCCTGCTCGCGCCGATCCCCGGCAAGTCGGCGGTCGGCATCGAGGTGCCCAACTCCGACCGCGAGATGGTGCGCCTCGGCGACGTGCTGCGTTCGCAGACGGCGGTCAAGGACACCCACCCGATGGTGATCGGCCTCGGCAAGGACATCGAGGGCCACATGGTCACCGCGAACCTGGCGAAGATGCCGCACCTGCTGTGCGCGGGCTCCACCGGTTCCGGTAAGTCCAGCTTCGTCAACTCGATGCTGGTGTCGCTGCTGGCGCGGGCCACGCCGGACGAGGTCCGGATGATCCTGATCGACCCGAAGATGGTCGAGTTGACGCCGTACGAGGGCATCCCGCACCTGATCACGCCGATCATCACGCAGCCGAAGAAGGCGGCGGCGGCGCTGGCGTGGCTGGTGGAGGAGATGGAGCAGCGGTACCAGGACATGCAGGCCAACCGGGTGCGGCACATCGATGACTTCAACAAGAAGGTGAAGTCCGGCCAGATCACCACGCCGCCCGGCAGCGAGCGGGAATACCGGCCGTACCCGTACATCCTGGCGATCGTGGACGAGTTGGCCGACCTGATGATGACCGCGCCGCGCGACGTGGAGGACGCGATCGTGCGGATCACGCAGAAGGCCCGTGCCGCTGGTATTCACCTGGTGCTGGCAACCCAGCGGCCGTCGGTGGACGTGGTCACCGGTCTGATCAAGACGAACGTGCCGTCCCGTCTGGCGTTCGCGACGTCGTCGCTGACCGACTCGCGGGTGATCCTGGACCAGCCGGGCGCGGAGAAGCTGATCGGCATGGGCGACGGGCTGTACCTGCCGATGGGTGCGTCCAAGCCGGTGCGTGTCCAGGGCGCGTTCGTGGGCGACGACGAGATCTCCGCGATCGTCAACTTCACCAAGGACCAGGCGCAGCCGGATTACACGGACGGCGTCACCGCGGCGAAGGCGGGGGAGAAGAAGGAGATCGACTCCGACATCGGAGACGACCTCGACGTGCTGCTGCAGGCGACCGAGCTGGTGGTCACCTCGCAGTTCGGGTCGACCTCGATGCTGCAGCGCAAGCTCCGGGTCGGGTTCGCCAAGGCGGGCCGGCTGATGGACCTGCTGGAATCACGTGGCGTGGTCGGCCCGTCCGAGGGCTCCAAGGCGCGCGAGGTCCTGGTCAAGCCGGACGAGCTGGACGGCCTGCTCTACTCGATCCGCGGCGGCGGCCCGCCGTCCGATGACGACGAGTGAGCATCAAAAACCGCTTCTAACAGTGCTACAGCACGTTCCGTGCGGTTTACTGGCACAGAACGCGGTGAAACATCTCCAGGAGGGAGCTCGCGATGCTCCGTAGCTTCCGGCTCGTCAACCACCGCTCGTTCGCTGACGAGCAGGAGTTGCTCCTCATGCCCGCGACGAAGAGCAGCCGGTCGGTCGTGCCAGTGACCGCCATCTATGGTGCAAACGCCTCGGGCAAGTCCAATCTATTGAGCGGCCTCATGTTCATGCACTCAGCCGTCTTGCAGTCGTTTGCCCGCTGGGAGATCGAAGGGAACATTCCACGGCAACCGTTTCGACTTCGAAGTGAATGTCGAGAATTGCCATCGTCGTTTGTGATTGAAATAGTGGTAGACGGAGTAGCCTATACCTACGGATTTACTCTTGATGACGATTCCATTCATGAAGAGTGGCTTTATTCGTACCCTGAGAAGCGTAGACGCGTACTGTTTGAACGTGTAGGCAGTGACATTAAATTTGGGTCAACGGTAGCTGACCTGAAATCGAGGCTTGAGGTGCTCGAAGAGCTTACTCGTCCAAATGCTCTGTTTCTCAGCGCTGCGGCACGAACGAAGCTTGCGCCGATTATGCCGGTTTACGATTGGTTTCGGTCGAGCCTCCGCATTAGATGGCAGGTTGGTCGAACCTTTCGCCTAGCAGAGGCCGTTCAACGGTTCATCAACCGCCGAGACGGCAACATCAACCGCCTCCTTGCGTTGCTTGCTGCGGCTGATGTTGGTATCACTGGTCTTCGCGTCGAAGAGGCAGATGATCCAACGCTTGTGGCTCGTCTTAGTCGAGTCGAGACACGGCTGGTAGAGGCGGAGGAGGATGACCCTCAAGGTAATCTGCTATCGACGGCCAAAATGGAAAACTTGCGCACTGAACGCGAGTATCTCATTAGGCAGATAGAGGACCGCCGGGCTGAGCTGAAATTTATCCATGGCTCAGGTGGTGAACTGTTCGGACTTGCGGAAGAATCTGCAGGGACTAGATCGTGGCTTGAACTCCTTCCTATAGTCCTCGAGGCGCTTGAGTTGGGCAGCGTCGTCGTGGTGGATGAGATAGATACGAGTCTTCACCCACTACTGACAGCACAGCTAGTAGGGCTGTTTCAAGATGCAGATACGAATCAGAATAACGCCCAGCTGATATTCACGACTCATGACACGACGTTGTTGGGGACAATGGTGGGCGACAGTGTCTTGGAGCGTGATCAGATCTGGTTCGTTGAGAAAGGCCGTCTAGGTGCCAGCAGTCTTTATGCATTGACTGATTTTAAGCCGCGCTCGGGCCAGAATACCGAACGTCGGTATCTCGGTGGCAGCTACGGGGCGGTGCCGGTGCTGGACTCGCAAGAGTTTGCCGACGCAGTGCTGAAATCATGACTCGTCGCGAAAATCGTCGCGGCCGCCGTGGTCCACAGCTTGAAGAACGACAACAGGTACTGATTGTCTGTGGCGGTGAAGTAACGGAGCCAAGCTACTTTCGTGGCCTAAAGAAAGCTGCGCGCAATCCGGCGCTGCGCATCGACGTGCGCGGAAGAGGCGAAGCTCCGATATCGCTGGTGCAATATACCGCTAGAGTTGCCGAAAATGAAACTTACGATCGGGCTTGGTGCGTTGTAGATGTAGATGACTTCGATCTTGAGAGCGTTGTTGCCCTCGCGCGCGATCGAGGTATCGGTCTAGCGGTCTCTAATCCCTGTTTCGAATACTGGCTTCTGCTGCACTTTGTCGCCTGTGTTCGCCCCATGGCCTCTTTTGCGCATGTTGTACCTCAGCTACGTGCGCATGTGCCCAACTATGGCAAGAGTCGTGGCGAATTTCGGTTCGAAATGTACGAGCCGGGGATCCATGCCGCTATATCTCGAGCGAAAGCGCGAACGCCAGATCACCTAAATGCTTGGAGGTTGAACCCGGCAACTGGGGTTTGGCAGCTAGTCGAGGATCTATTGAATGGGTAGTCGAAATGTCTGTCTGTTGTTAGGTGCTGTGCTTTGGGGATCAGCGGTAGCCGTATGGGCCCGGTGGCATCGGCTGTAGCGGCGGCTGGGCGAACCCGGAGCGCGGGCCGACGGCGCAGCCGATCGTGGTGAGGACCAGTCCGGCGAGAGTGAGCCACGCGCCGGCTTCGAGGTCGCCGATGTCGGCGCCGACCAGGTCCGTCCACATGACCCACGCGGTGACGTGCAGAGCGGTGAACAGGACGCAGACCACGGTGAGCGCGATCCTCGCGCCGTTCAGCCGCCCCGCGCGCAGCCCGGCGCCCCAGATGCCGAATGTGAGGAACGCGCTGACCCGGCCGCGCACCGAACCGAGCGACCACATCAGCGCGAGCATCGCCTGGGCGGCGGCGAAGCCGAAGATGCCGAACTTCAGATAGAAGAAGACGAAGCCGTTCTCCTTGTCCGGCGGCACCAGGTCCTTGTCGTAGGCCTGCACGTACGGCTTGGCCGCGTCGACGTAGCTCCCACCGCCGTCCGTCCAGTCGATCGCGAAGATCCCGATCACTATCAGCACCGTGCCGATCACCGCCGGGATCGCGCCCCAGCCCGGCAGTGTCCACGGCTGCTGCTGCGGCGGCATGTACTGCTGCTGCGGATACTGCTGGCCGTACGGGGGCTGCTGCTGCGGCTGTCCGCCCCAGGGCTGGCCCGGTCCCGGGTAGTTCATGGCGCAGAGAGTAGATGCCCGCGAATTCGCTGTGGCCGGGGATGCCGATCAAGGATGATGAGCGGCGTGACCAAGCCGGATGACGCGATCATCGAACAGCGTCTTTATGACGCCGTGGACCGGTGGGGCGCGGCCGGCCCCGCCGAATTGGTCGACACGGCGTGCGACGCGCTGATCGCCGGCTTGGACTCGCCGGCGCTACGGGACCTCGCGGGCGCCTCGGCGCGCGACCCGTACTGGGAAATCCGCGAGTTGGTCGATCAGATGCTCGCCGAACTGGGGATTCCCCAGCCGGGAACGATTCTGCCCGGCTTCGTCGTCGCGGCGGGCGGGGGAGTGGCCCGTCGCCCGGGTGTCGACTCGCTGCGGCTGGATGTAGCTCCGGCGCCCAGCGAGGTGGGTGGCTTCCAGGTGCTGATCTCCGTCAACGACGAGGAGATGACGGCCGCGGCAGCGGGCCTCGGCATGGACCCGTACGACATTCTCATTCCCGCCAACCGTCTGATCGCAGGCAACGAGCCGCACACCGTGCCGATCGCCCGCTGCGGTTGTGGTGTGTACGGCTGCGGGTCCACAGACATCAGGATCACTCGCGACGGCGATCGGGTGCACTGGGACTGGCTGATTGAGGTGCCCATGCGTCGCGGGGTCACCTTCCCGGCCGACCGGTACGACGACGAGGTCGCGCGCGTGGCGGCCGACCACTCGTGGGAGACGCCGGACCGAACCGCCGGGCGGCTCGTGTTGACCGGCGTGGATCACGAGCGGTTGCGTGACAACGGCCTGCACGTCGACTGGGCGGCGAACGACCATCGGAACGCCGAGGTGTTCCGGGTGGTCCTGCGGTCCGACGACTCTCAGGTGTTCGTCGACACGCCGTGGCGCGGCCGCGCACCCGAGGAACTGGCGCGCGAGGTGTGCAAGACATTGGCGCGTGCGCCGCGGGAATAGCGAGCCGCACGGTGCCCGATCAGGCTCACATCGACCGAGCCGCCCGAGATCGCCGGGCCGGCCTGGCACCGCGAGTGGTGCCAGGCCGGCCCGGCTGTCCACAGTGGACGGTCGTCAGCTGCCGCCACCGAACTGGCGGACGGCCGCGTAGTACACGTCGGCGAACCGGTTGCACGCCCAGTTCCCGTCGCACACCGTGTACATGTCCTTCTTGAAGTTGTCGTCGATGCGCTTGCGGTTGTCCTCGCTGAACCGGCTCTGCTTCTTGTAGTTGCGGTAGCCGAAGTCGTGGCGGTAGCACGCCTTCACGAGGTTGAACCCGAACGGGTTGTCCGGCGAGTTCGAACACCCGTCGGAGGACCAGTCGAGCTGGTTGGCGTACGGCTTGTCGCCGCGCAGGGTCTGGAACGCCGACAGCGACTTGCTGTACAGGTAGTTGTCGGTGGTGGACCGAAGCTGGTCGGGGGTCAGATCGGCGGAGGCCGTCCCGGCTCCGACGAACAGGGTGCCAGCCACAGCGGCGGTGGCGACCGACGCACGGATGGTGCGACGCAGGGTTGAGGTGGCCACGGGTGTCACTCCCTCGTGAGGCGAACGCGGACAACCCATTCCGCACCACGTGATCGACTTTGCCAACCCCTGTTTGGTTGAATCGTGGTTAAGGGGTTGCGCGGGTTGGGGCAGCAGGCTTCTGCCCAACCCGCGTGACCTCTAACGTTGCCCGACAAGGGATCGACCCCTATTCGCGCGCCGCGCCCCCTGGTTGGCCGAGAACCGCCAGCGCCGCGGCGAGCGCCGGCTCGCGCAGTTCGTCCTCGGAGGCGTCCGGGAACGACACCACGGCGAACTGCAGCGCCCCGAACGCCGCGATCATCCGCACCCGCTGCTCCAGCGGCGCGTCGTCGGTGACCAGGATGTGCTGAAACTCGTCGAACTGCGCCCTGATCCGGTCGCCGATCGCCGTCTTGGTGAAGATCGCGATGTCGTTGCTCAGCAGGAGCGCGACGTGCCGGTGCCGCAGCAGCATCTCGGTGTGCCGCTCGAGCAGTTCACGCAGCTTCACCGGATCGGAGACCGTCGTCGGCGCTGCGTCCATGAGGTGCCGCATCTCGTCGAAGATCGGCTTGAGCAGCGCTTCGAGAATGTCCTCTTTGGACCGGTAGTGGTAGTACAGCGCCGCCTTGGTGAACCCGAGCGTCTCGGCGATCTGGCGCAGCGACGTGCCCTCGTAGCCGTGTTCGGAGAACAACACGAGGGCCACCTCGCGGATCCGTCCGGCGGTGTCCTCCCTTCGAGTGGACATCCGTTCCTCTCTCCAGCGGGCACATCGGACGCGATGCAGTCTTGACCTTGATGTGACGGCCGACAACTTACTTGACGGCCGGCAAGTAAGCTCGCTAACTTTACGGCCGGTAAGTGGGGCATGTCCAGTCAGGGGAGATCATGTTCGAGCGCATCGGACGCGTCGTCGTCCACAATCCGTGGAAGGTCATCGGCATCTGGGTGCTCGCCGCGTTCGCCATCGTGGCGTTCTCGCCGAAGCTGACCGACATCACCAACTCGGATCAGACCAGCTTCCTGCCGGACAGCTACGAGTCCGTCGAGGCGACCAAGATCGCCGAGAAGGCGTTCCCCACGGGCAAACAGGCGACCGCGCTGGTCGTGTTCAAGCGCCAGGACGGCGCTCCACTCGGCGTGCCCGACCAGGGGCGGGTCACCCAGGTCGCCGGTGAGCTGAACGCGGCCGGCATCGACCGGGTCAAGGGAGTCGTGTCCGGCCCGGAATCGTTGTCCCCCAACCATTCCGTGCAGTTGGCGAACATCGCGCTGGACGGGCAGGCGCAGGACCAGCCGGTGGTCGACGCGGTGAAGAAGGTCCGCGAGAAGCTGTCCGCGTCGTTGCAGGGCAGTGGTCTCAAGGCCGGTGTCACCGGTGACGCGGCACTGATGCTGGACAACCAGGACTCGTTCAAAGACGGCGAGAAGCTGATCGGCATCGCCACGATCGTGATCATCATCGGGCTGCTGTTGTTCATCTTCCGCTCGCCGGTCGCGGCACTGCTGCCGGTGGTCTCCGTCGGTCTCGTGTTCACCGTGTCCACGTCGCTGATCGCGTTGGCGGGCAAGGCATTCGACTTCCAGGTCGGTCAGGAGCTGGGCTCACTGCTGACCGTGGTGATGTTCGGCATCGGCACCGACTACATCCTGTTCCTACTGTTCCGATATCGAGAACGGCTGCGTGCCGGCGACGATCCGAAGCAGGCCATGGCCACCGCGGTGGCCCGGGTCGGCGAGGCGATCGCGTCCGCGGCCGGCGCGGTGATCGTCGCGTTCTCCGCGCTGGTGCTGTCCACGCTCGGCTCGTTCGCCACGCTCGGCCCTGGCCTGGCGATCGCGGTGGCGACCATGCTCGTCGCCGGCCTGACGCTGATCCCGGCGATCGTGTCGCTGCTCGGCACCAAGGTGTTCTGGCCGTCGAAGAAGCAGTGGCAGCAGGAGCACCAAGGAACGCTCTCGGCCAAGACCGGCAAGCTGGTCGGCCGCCGGCCCGCGCTGGTCGCCGGCGTGTCCGGGCTGGTCATGGTCGGGCTCGCCGTCGGCGCGCTCGGGTTCACCGCGAACTACGACCAGATCGACCAACTCCCGTCGGACACCGAGTCGTCGCAGACGTTCAAGGACATGCAGCAGGGCTTCCCGGCCGGCGCGCTCAACCCGACCAAGGTGATCGTGGTGTCCACCAACGGCGCGCCGCTGAGCCAGGACGCGGTGACCAGGGTGGCGACGGCGGTCGGGGGTGCCGAGGGCGTCGGCAAGGCGATGGCCGAGTCGCTGCGGCCGAACGCCACCGTCGGGCAGATCTCCGTGCTGTTGAAGGAAAGTCCGTTCAGCAACGCGGCGCTGGACCTCGTCGAGAAGGACGGCCCGGTCCGCAACGCGGCGCACGCGGCGGCCGCGCCGGACACCAGAGTGCTCGTCGGCGGGCAGACCTCGGCGTTCGCCGACGTGCGCCAGGCGACCAACCGCGACCTGACGGTGATCTTCCCGGTGGCCGCCGTGCTGATCGCGCTGATCCTCGGGCTGCTGTTGCGCAGCATCGTCGCGCCGATCTACCTGATGATCGCGGTCGTGGTGAACTTCCTGGCCACGCTGGGCGCCACGGTGATCGTGTTCCAGGGCTTCGCCGGCAACGCGGGGCTGATGTTCTCGCTGCCGATCATCCTGTACCTGTTCGTCGTGGCGATCGGCACGGACTACAACATCCTGATGATCGCCCGGCTGCGCGAGGAGGCACGCGAGGGTAAGGATCCGCGTACGGCGGCCGACCTGGCCGTGGAGCACGCCGGCCCGTCCGTGGCCGCCGCGGGTGTGATCCTGGCCGGCACGTTCGCCGCGCTGATGCTCGCCGGTGTCAGTCTGCTGACCCAGATGGGCTTCGCCGTGGCGATCGGCATCGTGCTGTCCGCGTTCGTGATGTCGATGTTCTTCGTGCCGGCGTTCACCGCCATGATCGGGCACAAGGCCTGGTGGCCCGGTCACGGTGACGAACCGCGGGTCAAGGCGGTCGAGCAGCACCGAGATGACGCGGTCCGCAGCGGCCTATAGCTCGAGCAGCATTCGCGTGTTGCCGAAGGTGTTCGGCTTGACGTAGGGGAGGTCGAGGAACTCGGCCACGCCTTCGTCGGCCGAGCGCCTCATCTCCACGTACACGTCGGCGGACACCGGTGTGCCGTCGATCTTCACGAACCCGTGCCGGCCGAAGAACTCGGTCTCGAAGGTCAGCACGAACACGCGCGCGAGGCCGAGTTCGCGCGCGGTGTCGATCAGCTTGGCGACGATCGCGTGACCGACACCGCTGCCGCGATCGCCGGGCAGTACGGCGATCGTGCGCGCCTCGGCGATGTCCTCCCACAGCACGTGCAGCGCGCCGCAGCCGAGCAGCTCGCCGTCGCGTTCGGCCACCCAGAATTCCTGCACGTCCTCGTACAGGGTGACCAGGGGCTTGGTGAGCAGAACTCGCCCGGCGTACGTGTCGATGATCGCCTTCATGGCCCGCACGTCGCTGGTTCGTGCCCGCCGTACGAGCACATCGTCCTCCACGGAGATCAACCTAGCCGAGCGCCGCCCGGCCGGGCCGAGGCGACACGTCCACAACAAGTTGTACTACGGTACAAGTAGTACGATGGTTCAACTTGTGACGAGGGGCGTTGATGAGCGGAAACCGTGCGGGGTGGCGGCAGTGGTGCGGCCTGGCGTTGCTGGCGCTGCCCACCGTGCTGCTCGGGCTCGACGTGACGGCGCTGTACCTGGTGGAGCCGAGCCTGGCCGCGGAGTTGGACCCGACGCCGGTGCAGACGCTGTGGATCATGGACTCGTACGGCTTCTTCGTCGCCGGATTCCTGATCACCATGGGCACCCTGGGGGACCGGTTCGGGCGGCGCCGGCTGCTGATGATCGGCGTGGCCGCGTTCGGCGCCGTCTCCACCCTCGCGGCCTACGCCCCGAGCGCGTCCTTGCTGGTGGTGGCCCGCGCGCTGCTCGGCGTGGTCGGCGCGACGCTCATGCCGTCGACACTGTCGCTGATCAGCACCCTGTTCGCGGACGTGCGGCAACGGGCCGTCGCGATCGGCGTGTGGGCGACGATGTTCGCCCTCGGGATGGCGGCCGGGCCGGTCGTCGGCGGTGCGCTGGTCGCCGAGTTCTGGTGGGGCGCGGTGTTCCTGATCGCCGTCCCGGTCGCCGTGCTGGTGCTCGCCCTGGCGCCGGTGCTGCTGCCGGAGTACCGCGCGCCGCGAGTCGGGCGGCTGGACCTGCCGAGTGTCGGGCTGTCGCTGGCGGCGATGCTGCCGATCACCTACGCGATCAAGCACGCCGCCGCGAACGGGCTGGACGTTCAGACGCTGGCCGCCGCCGCGCTCGGTATCGTCTCGGCGGTCGCGTTCGTGCGCCGGCAGGCCAGACTCGACGCGCCGCTGCTGGACACCCGGCTGTTCAAGAACCGGGCGTTCTCGGCCGCGCTCGCGGTGCTCCTCGTCGGGCTGATCGGTGTGGGCGGCGTGATGTACCTGACCACGCAGTACCTGCAGCTCGTCGGTGGGCTCACGCCGCGGGTGGCCGGACTGTGGATGGGTCCGCCGGCGCTGGCCATGCTGGTCGCGGGAATCGGCGCGCCGCTGCTGGCCCGCCGGGTGTCACCGGGTGTGGTCATGGCCGGCACGCTGGCACTGTCCCTGGTGGGTTACGCCCTGCTCGCGGGTGCCGGGCTGGACAGCAGGCCGGCCGTCGTCACCGGGTTCGCGTTCGTGTACCTCGCGCTCGGGGCCATCGCCGCGCTGGGCACCGACATCGTTGTGGGCGCCGCGCCCGCGGAGAACTCCGGCTCGGCCGCCGCGCTGTCCGAGACCGTCCAGGAGCTGGGCCTCGCCGCCGGGGTGGCCCTGCTGGGCAGCCTCGTCACGGCGATCATGGGCGACAGTCGTTCCGGCGGCCTGGAGCACGCACGGGCAACCTTCACCCATGGCCTCAACGTGGCCGCCGTCGCGGTCGGTGCGGCCATCGCGGCGGCGGCCGTCGCCTGCTTCGTGACACTGCGACACCTGCGCCCGGTCGGTCACCCCGAGCCGCAGTCGGAGGCGTTAACCTCCAGCTGACGGGGAGGGACGATGGCCGGTGAACAGTCCGCGGTCGACGGGCGCAAGGTTCGCGGCGTCCGCCGCAAGGCGCAGATCATCGACGCGACGCTGACCGTCGTGCACCGCGACGGTGCGGCCGGGGTGACTCACCGGACGGTCGCCAAGGAGGCGGGCATTACCGCCAGCCTGACGCTGTACTACTTCGCCACGCTCGACGATCTGCTGGTCGCGGCGCTGACCAGCGTCGCCGACGCGTACACCGAGCGGATCCGCACGATCATCGACTCGGACGAGGACAAGCTGCTCGGACTCGCCGAACTCCTCGCCGAGTCGGCCGGTCCTGGGCGCGAGCGCGCGTTGGCCGAGCGCGAGCTGTCCACCCTGGCCGCGCGCCGGCCCGCGCTGCGCCCGGTCGCCCGGCGGTGGCGGGACAACGTGGCCGAGCTGGCCAGAACGCAGACCGACGACCAGGACGCGATCGAGACTCTGGTCGCGCTGTCGGACGGACTGTGCGCCGCGATCCTGCTCGGCGATCGAGAGGCCGACCCCGCGCACCTCCGCACTCTGCTCAGCAATGCCCTGTCCACCCACTGAGGTCGACCGGCCCACCTACACCTACCAAGCCTCACGCAGCCGGGTGTGTTGACCGCCCCGAGCGCAAACCACGCTGAGGTCGAAATTCATTGTCGAGGGCGGTCGCCCTTACGACGCCGGAGAGACAGAGGGCGAGGAACGAGCCCACTGTCTCGGAGGAGGCGTGACTGAACCACCCACGAAACCCAACCACCCACACTCGGCACCCAGCCACCCACCCAAAAAGACCACAACCCCGTTCGGCGAAGCCGAACCAGGCGACCCTGCCCTCGATAGAGAGCGGAGCGACCTTGCCCGAGATAAAAAAGCTCCAGCTACCCTAGGGCCTTGTGTCCACCCAACCCGACTCGCGCCGCGTCGCCATGCTCACGCTCGGCTGCGCCCGCAACGAAGTCGACTCCGAGGAGCTAGCCGGCCGGCTCACCGACGGCGGCTGGAACCTGGTCGACGCCGACTCCGGTGCCGCCGACGTGATCGTGGTGAACACGTGCGGGTTCGTCGAGTCGGCCAAGAAGGACTCGGTGGACACGCTGCTCGCCGCGCACGACGTGGCAGAGACCAGCGGCGCGAAGGTGGTCGCGGTCGGCTGCATGGCCCAGCGCTACGGCTCCGAGCTGGCCGAGAGCCTGCCTGAGGCGGACGCCGTGCTCGGCTTCGACCACTACCCGAACCTGGGCGAGCGGCTGGACGACGTGGTCGCCGGGCGGACCGTCGCCTCGCACCAGCCGACCGACCGGCGAACGCTGCTGCCGATCAGCCCGGTCCAGCGCCCGGCCGCCGCCGAGCAGGTCGCCGTTCCCGGACACGGGTGGGGGCCGCGCGTGCTGCGCACCCGGCTGGACGACTCGCCGGTGGCGTCGCTGAAGATCGCGTCCGGGTGCGACCGGCGCTGCTCGTTCTGCGCGATTCCGTCCTTCCGCGGCTCGTTCGTGTCCCGGCACCCGGACGAGATCGTGGCCGAGGCCGCGTGGCTGGCCCAGCACGGCGCCCGCGAGCTGTTCCTGGTCAGCGAGAACTCCACGTCCTACGGCAAGGACCTGCCGCGCGAGGTCGGCGGGCCGGACGCGCTGGACAAGCTGCTGCCGAGGCTCGCCGCGGTGGACGGCGTCCTGCGGGTGCGCGTGTCCTACCTGCAGCCGGCCGAGACGCGGCCGGGCCTGGTGCGCACGATCGCGACCACGGACGGCGTCGCCGACTACTTCGACCTGTCCTTCCAACACTCCAGCGAACGGGTGCTGCGGCGGATGCGCCGGTTCGGGTCCACCGACTCGTTCCTGGAGCTGACCAAGCAGATCCGCGCGCTGGCGCCGGAGGCGGGCATCCGCACCAACGTGATCGTCGGCTTCCCCGGCGAGACCGACGCCGATCTTGACGAGCTGCGCCGGTTCCTCACCGGGGCGCGGCTGGACGCCGTCGGCGTGTTCGGCTACTCCGACGAGGACGGCACCGAGGCCGAGACGCTGGACGGCAAGCTCGACCCCGAGGTGATCACCGAGCGGGTCGCCGAGATCGGCGGGCTGGTCGAGGAGTTGACCTCGCAGCGGGCCGAGGACCGGATCGGGCAGGAGGTCGCCGTGCTCGTCGAGACCGTCGACGGCGGCGAGCTGGCCGGTCGGGCCGCGCACCAGGCGCCCGAGGTGGACGGCGAATGCGTGATCGTCGACGGTGACGGGCTGGCCGTCGGGGACATGGTGCGCGCCAAGGTCGAGGCGTCCGAGGGCGTCGACCTCGT
Source organism: Herbihabitans rhizosphaerae (assembly GCF_004216555.1). Lineage (GTDB taxonomy): Bacteria > Actinomycetota > Actinomycetes > Mycobacteriales > Pseudonocardiaceae > Herbihabitans > Herbihabitans rhizosphaerae. The sequence continues at coordinate 106,701 of NZ_SGWQ01000008.1, forward strand.
GGTGCGCCCGCTCGAGGTCCTCCGGTGAGTACCGCGTCGGCGGACTCGGCCGACCATCCGGACACCGCCGACGCACCGGACGCACCGGCGGCGTCGCTGCCCGAACCGACCGTGGTGCCGCTGCTGAACGTGGCGAACATGCTGACCGTGTCCCGGCTGGCGCTGGTGCCGGTGTTCATGCTGGCGCTGTTCGCGGGGGACGGGCACGACACCACGTGGCGGCTGATCGCGGCCGGGCTGTTCGCGGTCGCGTCGATCACCGACCACCTGGACGGCAAGCTGGCCCGCCGGCTCGGCCTGATCACCGACTTCGGCAAGATCGCCGACCCGATCGCGGACAAGGCGCTGACCGGATCCGCGCTGGTCGGGCTGAGCATTCTCGGCGAGCTGCCGTGGTGGGTGACGCTGGTGATCGCCGCGCGCGAGGTCGGCGTGACCCTGCTGCGATTCTGGGTGATCAAGCACGGCGTGATCCCGGCGAGCCGGGGCGGCAAGCTCAAGACACTGGCGCAGATCGCGGCGATCTGGCTCTACCTGCTGCCGCTTCCGTCCACTGTGGACGGTGTGCTCTGGGTGGCCATGGGGATCGCGCTCGTGCTCACGGTCGTCACCGGAATCGACTACGTGATCAGGGCGGTCAAGCTCAGGGCGCGTGGCAAGCGCGTGAACCCGCAGGCCGGATGAGTTCACTCGACACCGGGATCCCGGAGGCCGCACTGAGGCGGCTGGTCGACGCGCTGCGCGAACGAGGGGAGACGGTCGCCGCCGCCGAGTCGCTCACCGCGGGCTTGGTGTGCGCGCTGCTGACCACGGTGTCCGGGTCGAGCGCGGTCCTGCGCGGCGGGCTGGTCGTGTACGCCACCGACCTGAAGGCCGAGCTGGCCGGGGTGGACCGGGCGCTGCTGGCCGAGCACGGCGCTGTGCACCCGGACGTGGCGGGCGCGCTCGCCACGGGTGCGCGGGAGCGCTGTGGCGCCGACTGGGGGCTCGGGTTGACCGGCGTCGCCGGGCCTGACGGACAGGACGGTCAGCCGCCCGGGACGGTGTTCGTGGCCGTCGCTGGGCCGAATGGCGCGCCGGCGACTGTACGTGGCGAACAAATCGCCGGAGGCCGTCACGAGGTCCGCTCGGCGGCGGCGCGAGCATGCTTTTCCCTGCTCGCGGGCCAAATAGGGGTGCCATTCGAGTGACCATTCGGGTGACACTGAGGAACATATCGGCCTCGATCCGCGTTCGCCCTTGGCGGACGGGAGGTCAAGTCGCTGCGCTTGCTCGTCCCGGCTGGGTAACGTGTGAGTACGGCGCACCGTGGAGAAGGGAGGCGCGCGATGACCGTGCTGCTGCGCGAGGCGATCGGTGATCGGCTCCGTCACGCTCGCACCAACAAACGCCGCACGCTGCGCGAGGTCTCCCGCACAGCCCGGGTCAGTCTTGGTTACCTGTCCGAGGTCGAGCGGGGCCGCAAGGAAGCCTCCAGTGAGCTGTTGGCCGCGATCTGTGACGCTCTCGAGCTCCCGCTGTCCGATTTGTTGCACAACGTCGCACTCGACATCGACTCGTTGTCCACCGTCGGCACCACTGTGCCCGCCAGGATGGACACCGTCCCCGCACCGGCCGAGGCCGGCGAGCGCGAGGAGCGCGACCCGACCGCCAGCGCGTCGGTCGACGGTGGCGAACTGGTCGAGCCGCTGCTCGGCGACACGCTGTCCGACCTGCGGATCCAGCCCGCACTGCGGCACCGGATCGACGGGTCGATCGCCGACTCCCGGTCCGGTGGGGTGCTGGTCGCCTGATCTTCGCCGTCTCGTCGGGTGACCGTGATCGCCCTGAGATCCACCCACTCGAAGGGTTGTGATCTTCTCCGGGTAGATCCGGAGTGATCCCTGATTTCGGTGGGTCTTGTGGAACGTGCGCGTCGCACCTGACACGATGGAACCCACAGCGGTACCCCGACGTTGCCAGACTGACGTTGCCAGAATGCGGCGAATGGCGGTACCACCCAACCGGGCCCCGCAGTCGGCGCACTGGGGGCGGCAGTCAGCAGCACGGAGAAGGCAGGCGGAGGAGATGGCCAACCCGTTCGTGAAGTTCTGGAAGTACCTGATGGCGGCGTTCTCGTCGAAGATCGACGAGCATGCCGACCCGAAGGTGCAGATCCAGCAGGCCATCGAGGATGCGCAGCGCCAGCACCAGGCGCTGTCGCAGCAGGCGGCCGCGGTGATCGGCAACCAGCGTCAGCTGGAGATGAAGCTCAACAGGCAGCTCGGCGACGTGGAGAAGCTGCAGGCCTCCGCACGTCAGGCGCTCGTGCTGGCCGATGAGGCCCGCGGCAAGGGTGACGAGCAGAAGGCCACGGAGTACGAGAACGCGGCGGCGAGCTTCGCCACCCAGCTCGTGCAGGCCGAGCAGGGCATCGAGGACTTGAAGACCCTGCACGACAACTCGCTGCAGGCGGCCGAGCAGGCCAAGAAGGCCGTCGAGCGCAACGCGATGACCTTGCAGCAGAAGCTCGCCGAGCGCACCAAGCTGATGAGCCAGCTCGAGCAGGCCAAGATGCAGGAGCAGGTCTCCAAGTCGCTCAACCAGATGACCGAGCTCGCCGCGCCGGGTAACACCCCGTCGCTGGAGGAGGTCCGCGACAAGATCGAGAAGCGGTACACCACCGCGCTCGGGTCCGCGGAGCTGGCGCAGAACTCGGTGCAGGGCCGCATGATGGAGGTCCAGGCCTCCACCACGGAGATGGCCGGCAAGTCCCGGCTGGACCAGATCCGCGCGTCCATGTCCGGCGGCAATGTCGCCGGCGAGGTGACCAGTGGCTCCGGGCAGTCGGCGGGCAGCAACATCCAGGCCGAGATCCAGAAGCGCGTCGCGCAGGAGCAGCAGCAGAAGGCCAACCCCCAGGGGTCCTGACCTACGAAGTGACGGTGTGCCATGGGCCCGCGCGGGCGTGACCTGATCCAGCTGACCCAGCTCGTCTCACGACATGTGAACGGGCCCGTGGCACAGCAGATCCGCGACCGGATCGCGCGTCGGGACGATCCCGACGTGCGCCGGGCGCGGGAGTGGGCACGGCTGGAACGTCGGGCGGCCTGGGCCAGCCGGTGGATGACGCTGTGGGCGCTGATCACGGTGATCTGCACGGTGATCGTCGTGGTCGCGCTCACCGGCGTGAGCGATTTCAAGCAGCCGGTCACTCTCGCGCTCGGCTGTGGTGCGGTCGGCTTGGTGTCCGGCACGTTCGCGTTCCGGTCCGGCCAGCGGCTGCGGGTGGTCCGTCGTGCACAGCGGGACTTCGGCGAGGCGCCGAAGTCCCGCGCCGTGCCGGCCGCCTCCGCCGTGTTGCCACCTCGCGGTTCGGTGGCGCGCGAGCCGATGGTCCGGCTGGCCGACGCGGAGGAGACGCTCGGCGAGCTGCTCACCCAGTTGTCGACCGGCAAGGTCGCCGTGCCGGTGGAGTCGATCGAGCACGCCAGGGCGACCGGTGCCGAGGCCGCGGCCGCACTGCGATCCGTGGCCGCCAGGGTGCAGGCCGTCGAACGGGCCCGTGAGGCGGCGCCCGCGTCCGAGCGTGCCGTGCTGTCCGACGGGATTCGCGACATGCGCCGGCAACTCGACGAGGGTCTCGACGGGTACGGCACGTTGGTCGCCGCGGTCGGCCGGCTCGTCGTGGACAGCCCCAAGGCCGGTCCGGATCGCGACGCGCTGACCGATGCGACCGACCATCTTGCCGGGCTCGCGGCGGCACTGCGCGATCTCGCGCCACACAACCCGTGACGGCGACCGGCGCAACGCCTTAGGCCACTTCTCGTAGTACCCGCGCAACGATCGGGTGTTCCTTTCACCTATTGTTCCGCCATTCAGGTGATGCCTGGCGCGTGCTACCTCTGATCCGGTGACGGGACGTGGCACCATGCCTCGCAATTCCGGAGCCCGGTGGAGGCGTAGGTGATGTGGTCGCTGCACGGTGAGCGCGCCGGCGACACGGTCGCGGTGCGCGAGCGGTCCGCGTGGCCGTCGGCCATCGGGTTCGGCGTGCAGCACCTCGCGGTGACGCTCGGCGCGGCGATCGTCGTTCCCGCCGCGACCGGGCTGCCGGTCGGCGCCACGCTCCTGTTCTCCGGCATCGGCACGCTGCTGTTCCTGGTGGTCACCCGAAACCGGGTGCCGGCGGTCATGGCGCCCTCGTTCGCGTTCGTCGCCCCGCTCAGCGCCTCGGCCCATCACGACACGGCGGCCAAGCTGGGCAGCGTGCTCGCCGCCGGCCTGATCCTCGTCGTGGTCGGCATCGCGGTGAAGGCGCTCGGCGCGCGCCTTCTCGAGTCGCTCATGCCGCCGATCGTGGCCGGCTCGGTGATCGTGCTGATCGGGCTCTCCGCCGCACCGAGCGCCGCCGCGGTCGCGCAGCGCCAGCCGATGGTGGCCGCGCTGACCGCCGGTGCGGTGCTGATCGCGGTGGCCTGCACCCGCGGCCCGATCGCCCGGCTGTCCGTACTGGCCGCGATGGCGCTCGGCACGATGCTGGCCGCCGCCGGCGGCGGGATCGACCGGGCCCGGCTGGACGCGCTGATCGCCGCCGACTGGGTCGGCCTGCCGCAGTTCCACACGCCGTCGATCCGCTCGTCGGCCGTGCTGCTGGTGGTGCCCGTGGTCCTGGTACTGGTCGCGGAGACGGTCGGCCACGTCAAGGCGATCGCGGCGACGACCGGCCGCAACCTCGACGGCAGCGCGGGCGACGCGCTGATCGCCGGCGGCCTCGGCGCGTCGCTGGCCGGTGCCGGCGGTGGCGCCAGCCCGGCCACCTCGGGCGCGAACATCGGCGTGATGGCGGTGTCGCGGGCGTTCTCGATCGCGGCGTGCGCGGCGGCGGGAGTGTTCACGATCGCCCTGGCGTTCAGCCCGAAGGCGGTCGCGCTGCTCGCCTGCGTGCCGGCCGGTGTGGTCGGTGCGGTGGCGCTGCTGTTGTTCGGCGCACTCGCCATGATCGGCGTGCGGATGTGGCCGCACACCGGCACGACGCTGACCGAGCCGGCGAACGCGCTGGTGGTGGCGGTGGCCGTGATGGCGGGAGTGGGCAACCTGACCGTGCCGCTAGCCGGGATGCAGGTGCCCGGCGTGGTGTGGGGCTCGGCGGCGATCGTGCTCGGTTACCCGGTGGTCAGGCGGCTCACCGCGCGCCGGGACGCCCGGCGAGCGACCGGTTGATCGACCGGACCAGCATCGGCCCCTCGTAGACGAACCCGGTGAACACCTGGACCAGGCTCGCGCCGGCGTCCAGCATGCGCGCCGCGTCGTCGGGGGAGTGGATTCCGCCGACGCCGATGATCGGCAGTTCGCCACCGGTGAGCTTGCCGGCCAGTGCCACCACCTCGCGCGCCCGCGCGGCGAGCGGCCGGCCGGACAGCCCGCCGGCCTGGTCGGCCAGACCTGCGTCCGGCGCGGCGAGCCCGTCACGGGACAACGTGGTGTTGGTGGCGATCAGCCCGTCCACCGCGTGCTCGGCGCACACGTCCAGCAGCTCGGCGATGGCCTCGTCGGACAGGTCCGGCGCGATCTTCACCAGCAGCGGCCGGCGGGGCAGATCGTGTTGGCGCGCAAGGGAAAGCGACTCGCCACGCAGTTCGGCCAGCAGCTCGCCGAGCGCGCCGCGGTCCTGCAGCGAGCGCAGCCCCGGGGTGTTCGGCGAGCTCACGTTGACCGCGAAGTAGTCGCCGTACGGGTACAGCTCGCGCAGCGAGGAGACGTAGTCCTCGACCGCGTCCCCCACGGGGGTGATCTTCGACTTGCCGATGCTGATGCCGAGCGGCACGCCGATCCCGCCGAGGGTGCGCAACCGTTGCGCAAGTGCCGCCGCGCCCTCGTTGTTGAACCCCATCCGGTTGATCAACGCGTCGCTGGCCGGCAGCCGGAACAGTCGAGGTTTGTCGTTGCCCGGCTGCGCGTGCTGGGTAACCGTGCCGACCTCGACGAACCCGAAGCCCAGCGCGGGCCACGCGGCCAGCGCCACACCGTTCTTGTCCATCCCGGCGGCGAGCCCGACCGGGTTGGGGAAGCGCAGCCCGAACACGGTGGTCGGCGCGTCCACGGCGAAGTACCGGTGCAGCGCGCTCAGTGCCGGCCGCACCGACGACAGCCGGCGCAGTCCGGCGACCGTGCGCTCGTGCGCGATCTCGGGGTCACCCTTGCCGAGCCGGAACAGGACACGCCGGACGAGTTGCTTATACGCCACGCGCTCATCGTGTCATCCGAGAGATGATGGCACCGTGGCCCGTACCAGTGCACCAGATCTGACCTCGGCGGCCGACGAGCTGTACGCGTTGCCGAAGGAGGAGTTCATCGCGCGGCGCGGCGAGCTGGTGAAGCAGGCGCGCGACGCGGGGGAGCCCGAGGTCGCGGCGCGGATCGGCAAGCTCGCCAAGCCGACGACGGCGGCGTGGCTGGCCAACCAGCTCGCCCGGCAAGAGCCGCGCGCGGTCGCCGATTTCGTCGACCTCGGGGCGCGGCTGCGCGAGGCGCACGGCCGGCTCGACGGCGGCACGGTGCGCACGCTCTCGGCTCAGCGCACCGAGCAGGTGCGCGAATTGCTCGCACTGGTACGCGAAATCGCCGACGGGACGCTCACCGACACGGTGTTGCGCGACATCGAGTCGATGCTCACCACGGCGCTGGCCGACCCGGCCGCCGCGCGGGCGCTCAGCGCCGGCCGGATGACCTCGGCGAAGAACCTCGGCGCGCCGGACTGGCCGCTGTCGCTGGTCGCCGCGCCGGAGCCGCGCGAGGAACGCGAGCCCGCGCCGGAGAAGCCGGACCCGAAGCAGGCGAGGCGGATCGAGCGGGCGCGTGACGAGCTGAAGGCGGCGCGTGCCGAGGTGAAGGAGGCCGAGGCGGCACGCTCGGAGAGCGAGCGGACGCTGGAGGAAATCGAGGACGCGGCCACCACCGCGGCCGACCGGGTGCGTGAGCTGGAGCGGGAGCTGGAGACGGCGCAGCGCGACGCGCGGACGGCTCGCCGGGACAACAAGGGCGCACGCGAGGCGGTGCGCGAGGCGGGCCGGCGCTCGGACCGGGCGTGGCGGGCGGTGCAGCAGGCCGAGCAGGCGCTCAGCGAACTGGAGTAGGGCCGGGCTGGCACGTGGGGCAGTAGTAGGCGACCCGTTCGCGCAGACGCTCGCCCTGGGAGGTTCGCACGACCCGGCCGCCGCAGCGCAGGCAGCCGGCGCGCTCGCGGGCGTAGACCCACAGCCTGCGGTCCCGCACGTCGTACCCGGTGGTACTGCGCGCGGCTCGGGAAGCGTTGCGCCGCAACAGCTCCCGGCCGATCCGCACCGCCTCCGCGGTGTCCACTCCGGACACCGGCGTCCACGGTGAGACGCCGAGCAGGAAGCACACCTCGGTCTTGTACACGTTGCCGAGGCCGGCCAGCACGCGCTGATCGAGCAGCGCGATGCCGATCTCCGCGTCCGGGTCGGCCGCCAGGTTCTCGGCGGCGCGGCGGGCGTGCTCGTCGGTCCATCGCGGATCGAGCAGGTCCGGGCCGAGGTGCCCGACCAGCCGGTGTTCGTCCACTGTGGACAGCCAGGCCAGCTCGTGCAGCGCGAACCCGACCGCCGTCTTGTCCCCAGTGGACAGGATGGCGCGCGCCTGGTGGGCCGGCCGCCGCCAGCGCGCCCGAGGCCGGTAGACGTGCCAGGCGCCGTCCAGCTCCAGGTGGCAGTGCAGGCTGCGGCCGCCGTCGAAGCGCAGGAACAGGTGCTTGCCGACCGGGCGCACCTCGATCACGGTGCGCCCCGCCAGGTCCACAGTGGACAGCCGAGGGTGGCGGATCTCCCCGCGCAGCAACGGTTTCCCGACCAGCGCGGCGGTCAGCTCGCGCGCCGTGCGGAAGATCGTGTCACCCTCGGGCACCCGCCACCTCAGCCGTTGACGGCCTCGTCCAGCTCGCCGCCGTCCTCACCCGTGTTGTCGCCGTCGTCCTCGATGTCGTCGTCGGTGAGCGCCTGGTGCCGGCCGCGAGCGGTGCTCGCCGTGCGCAGCGTGCGCGCCAGCACCAGGTTGAACGCCAGCGCCACCTCCCGCGACCCGGGCGTGCCCCAGTCGTGGATCGGCTTGCACGCGCCCTGCGCCTGCTGCACGGCCAGCCGGTCGGGCAGCGCCACCGGCATGATCAGCGAGCCGAAGTGCTCGCGCAGCTCGGCGATGCGGAACTGGTGCTCGTAGGACCGCGCACGCACCCGGTTCACCACCACGCCCAGCGGGCTCAGCTCCGGGTTGTGCTCGCGCCGGGTCTGCTCGACCGCCTCCATCGCCCGCTGGGCGCCCGACACCGCGTACAGCGTGGGCTCGGTCACCACCAGTGCGCCGTTCGCGGCGAACAGCGCCGAGCGGGTCAGCCGACCGAGTGAAGGTGGACAGTCCAGCAGCACGAGTTGGTAGGGCAGCTCGGTCTCCGCGAGCCGCGCCAGCTCGGCCAGCGCACGGCCCAGCTTGCCCAGCCGACGGTTGTCCGGGTCGGGGTCGTTGAGCGCCTCGACCTCCTCGGAGCCGACCAGCACGTCCACCTCGGGACCCCAGGAGCTGGGTGCGATCGCCTCTCTCACCACGGCCGGGCGTGGCGATTCCAGCACGTCGGCCAGCGTGGTCGAGGTGTCCGGTGGGTCCAGGGACGAGGTCGCGTTGCACTGTGGGTCCAGATCCACGACCAGCGTCCGGGCACCACGTCGTAAGGCGGCGGACGCGAGGCCCAACACCACCGTGGTCTTCCCGACGCCACCCTTCAGACTCAGCACCGCGACCGTCTGCACCCGTGCAGGGTACGGCCTCTAGGCTTCCGTGCATGCGACCGGACGCCGTGCAGCGAGTGCTCGACGCGGAACTTGTCGCCGCGCGTGAACGCAGGGGCGGCGCGGCACCCAGAGTTGTGGATGTCGGCGGTGGCAGCGGCGTGTGGGCCGTGCCGCTGGCCGTGGCGGGGTGCACCGTCACGGTGATCGAGCCGAGCCCGAACGCGCTGGCGACGTTGCAGCGCCGGGCCGCCGAGGCCGGGGTGTCCGACCGGGTCACCGCCACCCAGGGCGACAGCGACGCGCTCACCGCCCTGGTGCCGGCCGGTAGCGCCGACCTGGTGCTCGGGCACGGCATGCTCGAGGTGGTCGACGAGGTGAAGACCGCGATCGCCGCGATGGCCGAGACGGTCGCGCCGGGCGGCGCGGTATCGGTGCTGGTGGCGAACCGGTTCGCGGCCGTGCTGCACCGCGCGATCGCCGGCCGTCTGGTGGACGCGCGCCGGCTGCTGGACGACCCGGCGGGGGAGTTGCCCGGCGCGGGCGACCAGCTGCTGCGGCGGTTCGACACCGAGGGCCTACGGCAGGTGCTCACCGACGCCGGGCTCGCCGTCGAGCTGGTGCAGGGCTACGGCGTGCTGTCCGACCTGGTGCCCGGTGCGGTGCTGGAGTCCCAGCCGGGTGCGGCGGATTCGCTGGCCGAGCTGGAACTGGTGGCGGCCACGACCCCGCAGTTGCGGGACGTGGCGAGCCAGCTGCACGCTATCGCGCGCAAGCCGAGCAACTAATCTCGATATTTGAGAATTCGTGAATACTAATTGTGTCAGCCGAGGTCGGTGACATTCAGCAGCAGATTCGGTGAGCCGGCACCCGGATTCTTGGACAGGTAGATCGCGGCGGCGCCGGCGATGTGCGGTGAGGCCATCGAGGTGCCGCTCATGCCGGTCGACCCGGTGTCGCTGCCGTGGCTCGCCGAGGTGATCTGGCCGCCGGCGGCGAACAGGTCGAGGCACTTGCCGTCACCCTCGTCGGTCCAGCCCGCCGTGATGACCTCAGGAATGCGCGCGGGCGAGGTGTCGCACGCGTCCGCGCCCATGTTGCCGGCCGCCACGACCACGGCGATCCCCGCCGGGCCTGCTCTGGCGACATGTCCGCGGAGAACCCGCGCAGGGCGGCCGAGTGGACGAACTCGAGCGTGCCGCCGTAACGGCCGACCAACCGGGCCGCGTCGGCCTCGGCCCGCGACTCCGACGCCGCGGTCGCGGACGGTTGCCCGTGCGGCACGACGATGTACTTGCCGGCGACGGCGCCCGGCGCCCCGAGGCCGCGACTCTGCCCCTGCTCCGCCTGGGCGGTGGGAATACTCGTGACGGTCAACGCGCCGGCGACGCCGCGCCGCCGAGATCTCGTGTGCCCTCGCATATTACCGCCTCCTGTTTCTCAAGCGTCCGCGCCATTGCAATTTTTCGATTCCGCGCGGAAAGGGAACAAGGTGAATGTGCGAGCTGGGTATACTCGAATTCTCGGCGAGCCGACGATTACGTGGTGCCTCGGCAAGAAATAGGTACCGATGGGGGAGGATCCGCATTGTTCGGCGCCGCGCGGTGACGGCGCTACGCGTTCTTGCGGGGTCGAGCGGCCTCGATGGCGATGGTCCCGTTGATCACCGCGGTGGCCACTCGGGTGATTTTCTCGTTGCGCCGCCGCGCCAGCCGCCGCAGGCCGTCGAACGCCTCGGCCAGCGTCAGCCCGAGCCGCTCGCTCAACACGCCCTTGGCCTGCTCGATCACCACGCGGCTGTTCAACGCGGTCTGCAGCTGCTCGGCCAGCGTCTCGTGCCGGCGCAGCGCGCGCTCCTGGAGTAATCCGATCGTGGCGACGTCGGCCATCGCCTGGGCGATCTTGGTGCTGGCCTCGTCGAGAGCGCCCGGCTGTCTTCGGAACAGGTTCAGCGCGCCGATCACGTCCGTGCGTAACCGCATCGGCAGCGCGTGTACCGCGCCATAGCCCGCGGCGGACGCGGCGGCGCGGAACTCGGGCCAGCGATGATCGGCCTTGGTGATGTCCGGGACCACGACCGCCTCACCCGTGCGGTAGCACTCCAGGCACGGCCCTTCGTCCTGCTGCAGTTCGAACAGATCGATCAGGCGGGTCTGCTCCACCGACGCACCGACCGTCCGTAACTTTCCGTGTGGGTCGACGATCAGGATCCCCGCCGCGTCGACGTCCACCAACTGGACACAGCGGTCCGCGAGCAGGTGGAGGAAGTCAGCCAGATCGAACTCGTCGACCAGCGTGTCGGCGAGCTTTACCAACGTCTCCGCCAGTTGTTCCGCGGACGCCCCAGTCACGTGGACAAGAGTACGACCCCGGGCAAGCGCAGGCCGCGTCTGACGAACCCATGGTCGCGGTCGACCGAGGTTCATCAGACACGACCTTTGCCGTTGCTTCTTGGCGGGACGTCCGCGCTCACTGGGTGTTAATTCCCTCGAACGGAGCTATAGCTTTTCCAGAGCGTTCTGCCGTAGCATCACTGTGCGTTGCCTCCGCGGCGACCAATCGGAGTAATCGCCGGTAGATCCCTTTTCCCCGGATCACGCAGCGGAGACGATGTGGTCGCCGTCCTGGACCCTGACGGCGCACCTTCCGAGGTGTGTTGTTGTTCCGAGGGGGACAGATGGCAGGACATCCCGCGTCGCGAGGCGGCTTACGCGCGTTGAGATCTACCGACAGCAGCGCGAGCACGTCGTCCGGCGGCATCCCCGACGAGGTCGTGGTCGCCGCGGCCAAAGGGGACGCCGACGCGATGCGTCAACTGCTCATCACCATTCGGCCCGTGATCGTGCGCTATTGCCGTGCCCGGCTCGGCAGGCGGGAGAGCGCCTTCGGCTCGGCGGACGACATCGCGCAGGAGGTCTGCTTCGCGGTGGTCCGCGCGTTGCCCAGCTACCGGCACGAGGGCGTCGCGTTCATGGCGTTCGTGTACGGCATCGCCGCGCACAAGGTCGCCGACTTCCACCGCAAGGCCTCGCGCGACCTGTCCGACCCGGTCGGCGAGCTGCCGGACAGCGTCGAACTGGACGCCGGCCCCGAGCAGCACGCGATCGAGGAGGAGCGTCGTGCGCTGCTGGCCAAGCTGCTCGACACGCTCGGTCCCACCCAGCGGGAAATCCTCGTGCTGCGCCTGATCGTCGGGCTGTCCGCCGAGGAGACCGCCGACGCGATCGGCTCCACACCGGGCGCCGTGCGCGTCGCCCAGCACCGCGCGCTGGCCCGCTTACGAAAGTCACTGCCCACACTCGCACCGGCTTTGGTCTGATCGTCGGACCTCGCGGCTACTGTCTCCCGCATGGGGCGCAGTGGTGACCTGCCGCGCGGGTTGGTCGAGCGGTACAAGGCCGTCGACGGCGTGTGGCCGGACGACGCCGACTGCCCGATCCTGCACGTGGACATGGACGCCTTCTACGCGTCCGTCGAGATCAGGGACCGTCCGGAGCTGGTCGACCGTCCGGTGATCGTCGGCGGCACGAGCAACCGGGGCGTGGTGTCCGCGGCGAACTACGTGGCCCGGCGCTACGGGGTCCGCTCGGCCATGCCGATCGCCCGCGCCCGGCGGCTCTGCCCGAACGGCGTGTACCTGCCGCCCTCGTTCGACAAGTACCAGCGCACCTCACAGGGCGTGATGGAGATCTTCGCCGAGATCACCCCGTTGGTGGAGCCGCTGAGCCTGGACGAGGCGTTCCTGGACGTCGGTGGGGCGCTGCGGCGGCTCGGCGTGTCACCCGGCGAGATCGGGCAGCGGATCCGCCAGCAGGTACACGCCCGACACCAGATCACCTGCTCGGTGGGCGTGGCCGCGACCAAGTTCGTGGCCAAGCTCGCCTCCGGCATGGCCAAGCCGGACGGCATGATCGTGGTGCCCGCCGGCGACGTGCTGGCGTTCCTGCACCCGCTGCCGGTGTCCGCGTTGTGGGGCGTCGGGGCGAAGAGCGCCGAGCGGCTGCGCGACGCCGGGCTGGAGCGAGTCGCCGACATCGCCGCGTCACCGCTGCCGAGGCTGCGCCGGCTGATCGGCAACGCCGCCGCCGACCATCTGCACGCACTGGCCACCGGGCAGGACGATCGCGCGGTCGTGCCGCGCACGCCGGACAGGTCGATCGGCGCCGAGGAGACCTTCGAGGTCGACCACTTCGACCGCGAGCTGATCAGGCGCGAGCTGCTGCGGCTGTCCGACAAGACCGCGATCACGTTGCGCCGCAAGGGATTGCGTGGTCGAACCGTGTCGATCAAGGTGCGTTTCAGCGACTTCACCACGATCACCCGATCGCGCACACTTCCGGTCGCGACCGACGGGACGCAGGAGATCTACCGCACGGCGACGGCCCTGCTGGACGAGCAGACCCCGCCGGGCGCGATCCGGCTGATCGGCGTGCGCGTCGAGCAACTCGGCGACGACGAGCAGGTGCAGCTCACGCTGGACGAGCCGGAGCAGGGCTGGCGCGAGGCGGACGCGGCGGCCGATCAGGCGCGCGCCAAGTTCGGCCGTGGCGTGATCGGCCCGGCGTCGCTGCTCGGCCCGGCCGCGCGGCGATCGGGCTTCACCGAGCCCAAGCCCGCGCGTCCGGCGGAGGGCGGAACACGCGCATAGGCTCGCGGTATGGAGCTTCCGGACATCCCCGGCAAGATCGACACCGACGCGCTGTGCGAGCTGCTGGACGGCCGCTGGGCGAGTGTGCGGGCCGCCGCGCGGGAGCGGATGGCGGCGACCGGGCTGCCCGACGTCGACGCGCTGGACACCGAGTCGTACCGGTCGCAGGTGTTCGCCATGCTGCGCACGCTCGCCGCGGCCGGCTACCCGAAGCTCGGGTTCCCCGAGTCGGTCGGCGGCCAGGGCGACATCGGCGGCGCGATCACCGCGTTCGAGATGCTCGGCTTCGGCGACCTCTCGCTGATGGTGAAGGCCGGCGTGCAGTGGGGCCTGTTCGGCGGCGCGGTGGAGGCGCTGGGCACCGAGCGGCACCACGAGCGGTACCTGCGCGCGATCATGGAACTGGAACTGCCCGGCTGCTTCGCGATGACCGAGTACGGCCACGGCTCCGACGTGCAGCACCTGCGCACCACGGCCACCTACGACCCGGCCGCGCGCGAGTTCGTGATCGACACGCCGGACGACTCGGCGCGCAAGGAGTACATCGGCAACGCCGCGCGGGACGGGCGGATGGCCGTGGTGTTCGCGCAGTTGATCACCGGCGGTACGACCTACGGCGTGCACGCGCTGCTGGTGCCGATCCGCGACGAGCTGGGTGTGGCGATGCCCGGCGTGCGGATCGGCGACTGTGGCCGCAAGGCGGGGCTCAACGGCGTGGACAACGGCCGGCTGTGGTTCGACCACGTGCGGGTGCCGCGCGAGGCGCTGCTCAACCGGTACGGCGACGTGACCGAGGACGGCGGCTACCTCAGCCCGATCGAGGGCGACTCGCGGCGGTTCTTCACGATGCTCGGCACGCTCATCCGCGGCCGGGTCAGCGTCGCGGGTGCGGCCGGCAGCGCCACGAAGTCCGCGCTGACGATCGCGCTGCGCTACGCCGAGCGCCGCCGGCAGTTCGAACGGCCGGGGTCCACCGACGAGGTGGTGGTCCTCGATTACCTTGCGCACCAACGAAAACTGTTGCCCGCGTTGGCGAAGACCTACGCGCTGCACTTCGCGCAGGAGGAGCTGGTCGCCACGCTGCACGAACTGCAAAGCGGCCCGCGCGAGGAGGGCGAGGGCTACGAACGGCGGCAGCGCGAGCTGGAGTCGCGCGCCGCCGGGTTGAAGGCGGTGGCCACCTGGCACGCCACGCACACGATCCAGACCTGCCGCGAGGCGTGCGGCGGCGCCGGCTACCTCACCGAGAACCTGTTGCCCGCGCTGAAAGCCGACACCGACGTGTTCACCACGTTCGAGGGCGACAACACCGTGCTGCTGCAACTCGTCGCCAAGGGCCTGCTGACCGGGTACCGCGAGCAGGTGCTCCAGCTCGGCAGCCTCGGGCTGGCGCGGTTCGTGGCGGACAAGTTCGTCGGCACGGTGATCGAGCGGACGGCAGCGAAGGCGGTGATCGAGCGGCTGGTCGACCGCATGTCCGGCGACACCAAGGACGACGACCTGCTCGACCGCGCGTGGCAGGTGCGGCTGTTCGAGGACCGCGAATCGCACGTACTCGACACGCTGGCCACCCGGCTGCGGCGGGCCACCGCCGAGGAGGCGGACGCGTTCGAGGTCTTCAACGACGCGCAGGATCACGTGCTGCGGGCGGGCCGGGTGCACGTGGATCGGATCGTGTTGGAGGCGTTTCTGGCCGCGATCGACCGCTGTGGTGATCAAGATCTCGCGTCCGTGCTCGATCGGGTCTGCGACCTGTATGTGTTGAGCACGATCGAGGAGGACGCCGCGTGGTTCCTCGGACACGGGCGGTTGACCGCTTCACGTGCGAAGGCCGTCACCGGGGCGGTGAACGCGACCTGCCGTCAGCTCAGGCCGCTCACCTCGGCTCTTGTCGACGGTTTTGGCATTCCTGAGGACGTCGTCACTGCCTCGATCCTCATGCGTTAGACGATCGAAGTGAGCCGAACGCGGGATCGGGTAGTCCAGACCGTGTGGGGCTCGTATCCTGGAGATGAAGCACCCCAGGGTGGGGCGCCCGCCGGGTTCGGCGGTTACCGTGATCGCCCGGCGCCCGCGACCGCTGTGCCGGAGGAGGAACGATGCCACTCTCCGAGCACGAGCAGCGACTGCTCGACCAGATCGAGCGCGCGCTCTATGCAGAGGATCCCAAGTTCGCGTCAACGGTGCGCGGCTCGCGACTACGGAAGCCGTCACGTCGCCGCCGTCTACAAGGTGTCGCGTTGTTCGTGCTGGGCGTCGCGCTGCTCGTGGTGGGCGTGGTCGTGACCGGTCTACGTCCGGCCGGTATTCCGATCTTGAGCGTCTTCGGCTTCCTGATGATGTTCTTCGGGGCGCTGTTGACGATCACCACACTGCGCCAAGGCGACGACACGGACGAACAAGAGGCCGAGGGCGGCAGCCCGCCACAGACCTCCAAGGCGCACCGCCGCAGCTCGTTCTCCCAGCGGATGGAGGAGCGCTTCCGTAAGCGCTTCGACGAGCAGTAGCTCTGCGCTAGGCGATCGCACCGTCTTTGCGGCGTGATCGGTGCTCGGCCACGTGCGTGCGGTTGGCGCACTGGGCCGAGCAGAAGCGCCTGCGTCCGTTGCGCGAGGTGTCCACGTACACGACGGCGCAGCCGGACCGGTCACAGCGGCCGATCCGTCCGGCGTCGTCGCAGATCGCGTGCGCCAGCCCCATCGCGGTGAAGGTCTTGATCCGCGCCACGATCGGCGCGTGCGTGTCGGCGTAGTGGAAGTGCGGCGACCGGCTGTCGTGCTGGGTGATGTACGGCGGGGCGGCGACGATCGCGAGCAGCTGGTTGGTGAGCTTGACCCGCACGTCGAGTTCCGGCTCGTCGAACACCGTGCGCAGCCGGAGACTCCAGGCGGCGAGTTCGCGTGCGCCCGCGTCGCTGACCGGCTTGGCCGGCCGGTAGTCGTGCTCCTCGATGATTTTCTCGAAGTCGGCTGATCCCGCGTTCGGTCCGGCGTTCACGACCGCGACGGCGATCTGCGCCGCCGCGCCACCGTAAGGATTGAACTGCACCGAGACATTACATCAGGCTGGGTTCATGAGCACAACGCCCAGCTGCCCGACCTGCATGCTTCCCTTGCCTGACGCGGTTTCGACGCATCGAAGTGCCAGCGGGACGGTTCGGTACGCGCGATGTGTGTGCGGCCGGTGGAGCGTGCTCGTGGACGGCGATCTGGCCGGTTCGGCAGGGGAATCCGAGTTCGGTCAGGCGCTGGCCGGCTTGCCGGCGAGCAGGTAGGCCTGGCGCGTCTTCTCCCGGGGCGGGCTGGGTTCGCGCACGATCGTCGCGTGCACCGCGAGGCCGGCGTCGGCGAGCTGCGCGGTGATCACCTCCGGCTGGAGGCGATGGAAGTTCAGCCCGATCGTGTGCCCGAACGCCTCCGCGAGGTGCAACGGCTCGTCACCCACCTGGAACGCGATCAGCAGCTGCCCGCCCGGCGCGAGCACCCGGTGGAACTCGGCGAACACCGCGGGCCGGTGCGCCGGCGGCACGTGGATCACCGAGTACATCGCGACCAATCCGCCCAACTCGCCGTCCGACAGGTCCAGCGCGGTCATCGAGCCCTGCTCGAACCGCCGTCCGGGGTACCTCCGGCGGGCGATCTTCAGCATCTCCGGCGACAGGTCCACGCCGAACACCGGCACACCCAGTTCGTGCAGGAACGCCGTCAGATGCCCGAATCCGCAGCCCACATCGGCCACCGGACGGCCGGACGGGCGCACGAGTTCGGCGAACAGGGTGAGCAGCGCGCGATCCATCGGCAGCTCCGCGAGCGAGTTGCCGAACCTCTCCGTGTAGCCCTCGGCCATGGTGTCGTAGGCCGTGCGTGCGGCGTCCAGGAACTCCTCGGTCATTCGTCGTCGCGGGCTTTGGGCGGGTGCAGCACGGACCGGGGGAGCAGCCGCGCGCGCCAGGGCAACGGCCGGCTGCGCCGCATGGCACCGCGCACCTCGTCCACCGCGCCGGACAGCTTCGGGTCGGCGTGCCCGGGATCGCCGTACCAGGAGCGTTCCACCACACCGACCACCGTGCGCAGGTTCTCGCGGCCGGGCCCGTCCAGGTCGTGCTCGCGGACCAGCCGGCGCGCCGTGGTGCGGACCGTCTCACTCGGCGGGATGTCCGTGCCGCGGTCCCACGACTCGGCGAGCAACTCCTGCCACGCCGCGTCGGCCGCGTCCGGGTGGTGCGCGTGCACGGCGTGCAGCCGGATCCGCCGGCGCCACGCGCGCACGATCGCCGGCGTCACCGCGGCGCACACCGCGAGCAGGCCGATCGCGAGCCACCACGACACCAGCGCGCCGGTGAACACGATCACCAGCACCCAGCACACCGCCGCGATGGGCCCGGCGTAGTGGAACAGCCGGGCCAGCGTGGGTTTCACCTTCGGCGGTTCACCGCGCAGCGCGGCGGCTCGTACCGCGCCCCGGTGCCGGGCGGCGAGCCAGGTGAGCACGGTGAAGGCGATCGCGAGCAGCAGCAGCACGCCGAGTGCCCAGGCGATCCAGCTCGGCTGCTCGTCGGCCTGCTGCTGTGCCTGCTGCGGCGTCGCGGTCGGGTCCTCCTCCTCGGGCGCCGCCGTCGGCTCGTTCTGCGTGGTCGGCGCGGGCACAGAGCTGGTCTGCCCGGACGGCACGGAGCTGGGCGCCGGCGCGTCGTTGGTCATGTACGGCGGCGTGTAGGTGCGGTTGTCGGTCAGCGGCGTCGGGTCGAACATGACCCAGCCGCGCCGGGGGAAGAAGATCTCGACCCACGCGTGCGCGTCCTGCGAGGTGATCACGCGGTAGTCGCCGCCGGTGTACCCCGCGGTGAACCCGATCGCCACCCGCGCCGGGATGCCCGCCGCCCTGGCCAGCACAGCCATCGCGGTCGCGTACTGCTCGCAGAACCCGGTCTTGCCGTTGAACAGGAAGTCGACCAGCGCGTCGCGGCCCTGCCCCGGCGCGGTCCGCAGGTCGTACTTGAACCCGTTGCCCTGGAAGTGCTGCTGCAGCGCCCTTGCCCGGTCGAACACGGTCGGGTGACGGGCGGTGATGTCGGTGGCGAGCTGTCGCACCCGAGGGTCGATGCCGGCGGCTTCGCGGTAGACCCGGTCGATCTCGCTGTAGTTGGTGCCGGCCGACCGCAGATCGGCGGCGGTCGGCTCGACCAGGTCCGCCTCCTCGGTGTACCGAGGCATCTTGCGCTTCTGCCTGGCGTAGACGATCCCGCTGCCCGGGTCGTAGTTCACGTTGTCCGGCAGGTTCCGCAGCGTGCGTGGCGTGCCGTAGACCGGCGCCCAGAAGTCGTTGGAGTTGATCGGCTCGATGTCGATCGTGGTGGTCGGTCCCACGCCGTCGTCACCGGGCGGCGAGGGCAGCCGCGACTCGGCCGGCACGCCCTCGGCCATCCGGGCCAGGTCGTCGTCGAAGCCGCCGCGGTTGTTGTCGTACTTGGCCAGCGTCACCGCGCGCAGGTAGCGCGTCTCCGGGCCGAGCCCGCGCACCCGGTACATCTCGGTGTTGCCGCGCTGGTCGAGTATGCCGCGCAGGTTGGTCATCGGGTTCAGCCCGAGTTCGCCGGAGCCACCACCACCGCCGCCCCCGCCGCCGGGGAGCTGGCCGACGGTGCCGATCGCGGTCACCCCGGCACCGGCCACCAGGCCGAGCACGAGCGCGATGCCGACCAGCACGGACGGCGTGCCGACACCGTGCACGCCGTCGGCGCCGGGCAGCGTGGTCCGGTTGCGCCACATCTGGTGCCGGTGGGTCCCGTCCACGGCCAGCAGCAGCGCGAACGAGGTGGCGCCGAGCACGAAGGACCACCACGGCAGCATCGCGTCGGCCAGCGAGGCCGGCACGGCGTAGACGCACAGCAGCACGAGCCCGGACGCGGCCGGTGTGCCGGCGGCCACCGCCAGCGTGTCCACGAGGACCGCGACCAGCCCGATCGCGATCACCACGAGGCACAGCAGGGGAGCGGTCGCCTTCACCGGCGGTACGCCGTTGCGCACCACGTCGACCGACTGCCCGAGGCGGTCACCCAGTTCGCCGAACGCCTCCGGCCCCGGGATGAAGCCGAGGATGCCCGAGTCCGTGAACAGTGCGACGACCAGGCACAACACCGCGACCATCTGCGCGGTGCCGACCAGGAAGGTGGGCACCCGGACCGACCGCAGCGCCATCCCGGCCGCCATCACGACGATCACCGAGATGCCCGCGTAGCCGAACCAGCGGAACCCGTCGATCACGCCGGACAGCGCGGTGGTCGTGCACAGGGTGGCGAGCGCGGCGGCCACCGGGGTCACCGTGAGCGACCACTGAGCCGGCGTCACCACGGCCGCGCGGCCGCTCACAGTCCGACTCCCGCCGCGATGTCCGTACCGCGCTGGCCGGTGCTGCGGCACAGCACGCCCCACACCAGCGGCATGGCCAGGTCGGGCCGGGCCACCGTGGTGCCCCAGCCGGCGGCCGACAGCAGGCCGGCACCCCGGTCGGCGTCCAACTCCTTGCCCGACCCGCCGGCGCCCCAGGCCTGCACGTCCATCACCACCGCGAGGCTGCGCGCGCCACGGCCGCGGAACCGGACCAGCTCGTCGTACGCGTCCGCGTCGGCCCCGCCGATGATCGCGATCAGCTCCTGCCCGTGTCCGGGGTCCGCGCCGCAGGCGAACTCCCGGCGATGAGTCGGCTCGAGCGCGGCCAGCGCGTCGAGCACCGCGAAGTCGCCGTGCGAGCCCTCGCCGGGGTCGCCGGCCAGCATCCGGCCGTTCTCGGTGACCAGGCGGACGCGGTGGCCGTAGCGGTGCAGGTGCACGCAGATGCTGGCGGCCAGCGACACCGCCCACTCCAGGCTGGCGGTCGCGCCGGTGCCCCGGTGCGCCACCGCGCGGTGGTCGAGCAGCACGGTGGTGCCGCCGCGCCACGGCCGCTCCTCGACGCGCACCATCATCTCGTCCCGCTTGGCCGTCGAGCGCCAGTGCACCTTGCGCAGGTCGTCGCCCTGCCGGTACGGCCGCACCACGGCGTCGTCCTCGCCCTGGCCGGCGTGCATGCGGACGGACCCGTCGTCGCCGGAGCCGAGGCCGGAACCGCCGGGCAGCCCGGACAGCGGCACGGTTCTCGGCACCACGACCACCCGCGTGGTGCCGGCCAGCTCACGGTCGAACTCGGCCACCCCGAACGGATCGGTGACGGTGGCGCGCAGCGGCCCGAGTACGTGCACTCCACGCAGCGACGGCGCGATCGGGTAGCGCAGTTGCGCCCCGCCGTGCCGGCCGAGGTGCTCGACGAAGAAGCGGGGCTTGCTGCCGAGCATGTACGGCACGCCGTCCTGCAGCAGCAGCCCGCCGGTGGGTACCCGGCCGGCGCTGTGCACGATCAGCGCGACCTCGGCCCGGGCGCCGACCGCGACCCGGTGCGGCAGCACCTGCCGCTCGGCCCGCACGCCGACCCGGGCGATCGCGGTGAACGTCGCGACGAGCAGCGGCAGGGCGATCACGAACACCGACACGCGCAGCAGATCGCGTTCGTTGAGCACGATCGCGCAGAGCGCGGCGGCGAGCCCCGCGGCGAGCAGGCACCGGCCGCGGGTGGTCAGGCCGGACAGCGCACTGAGCATGGATCTGGCTCCGTCCCCGTCCCGTCCCAGTAGAGCACCGTCAGCGCTGCCGGCCGGCGCCCTGCGGCACCGGCACACGCTGCAGCAGCGCGTTGATCAGGTCCGCGGGGGAGCGGCGGGACGCCTGCGCCTCCGCGGTGAGCACCAGCCGGTGGGCCAGTACCGGCACGGCGACCGCGTGGTAGTCGTCCGGCACCACGAAGTCGCGGCCGGACAGGGCGGCCTGCGCACGGGCGGCGCGCACCAGGTGCAGGGTCGCGCGGGGCGACGCGCCGATGCGGATCTCGGGCAGCCGGCGCGTGGCGGACACCAGGTCGACGGCGTAGCGGCGGATCTCGGGCGTGGTGCGCACCGCGCGCACCGAGGTGACCAGCGAGCGCACCTGGTCGGCGTCGGACACCGGCTTCATGGTGGAGAGCGGGTCGTGCGACGCGTGCTCGTCGACCATGGCGAGCTCGGCGTGCGGGTCGGGGTAGCCGATCGACACGCGCGCGGTGAACCGGTCGCGCTGCGCCTCGGGCAGGGCGTAGGTGCCCTCCATCTCGATCGGGTTCTGGGTGGCGATCACCATGAACGGCGCGTGCAGTTCGTAGGTGGTGCCGTCCACCGTGACCTGGTGTTCCTCCATGCACTCCAGCAGCGCGGACTGGGTCTTGGGGGAGGCGCGGTTGATCTCGTCGCCGACCACGATGTTGGCGAACACCGGGCCGGGGCGGAACTCGAAGTTGTTGTCCGAGCGGTTGTAGATCGACACACCGGTGACGTCGCTGGGCAGCAGGTCGGGAGTGAACTGGATGCGGCTGACCGTGCAGTCGATCGAGCGGGCGAGCGCCTTGGCGAGCGAGGTCTTGCCGACCCCGGGCACGTCCTCGACCAGCAGGTGCCCCTCGGCGAGCAGGGTGACCAGAGCCAGGCGCACCACGTCCGGCTTGCCGACGAGCACCCGCTCCACGTTGCCGGCGATCCGCTGCACGGTGGCGTGCAGCTCGTCCAGGCCGGCCGGGCGGTCGTACACGCCGCCGTTGCCGGCCACGTGGTTGTCCGGGTGCGCGGCCGGCCACTGCGCATGCTCGTCGCCGTACGCGCCGCCGTACTGACCGGACAGCGCGGATGGCGGGGTGCTCGGCGTCACTCGGGATCTCCTCGCTGGCGCTCGTGGCGCCTTCCATCATGGCGCGGCTGTGCCGGGCGCCACTGTTTCATCCAGTGTGTCAAACCTGGGCGAAGTTCCCCAGGAGCCCGTCTCCCCACCATGCCCCACGCCTCGCCCGGGGCGGTCGTGATCGGTGGATTCGACGGTACCGAGGGCTCGATCCCGGCCGTGGGATCACCCCGGCCGGGGAGATCCAGGGCAGGCGCCCCCCACCGCCCCCCACGTTCACCCCATCGGGTTGACCTGCGAAAACAGTGCCCTTACAGCCGTGAATTCGTCGCGTTTGCGGTTGACGGTGGAGATTTGTGGGGTACTGTGGTGATCAGTGGGGCGAACGGGGGCCCTATGGCCGGTCCGACCGGATCGGTGGGGAGGTGAGTGCGCCGTGTTCCTGGGCACGCACACCCCGAAGTTGGACGACAAGGGGCGGCTCACGCTGCCGGCCAAGTTCCGAGACGCGCTCGCGGGCGGGCTGATGGTCACCAAGGGACAAGACCACTGCCTGTACGTCTTCCCGAGGGCGGAGTTCGAGGAGATGGCCCGCAAGGTGGCCGCGGCGCCCCTGACGAACGAGGCGGTTCGCGCCTACCAGCGGTATCTGTTCGCCGGAACCGACGAGCAGCGGCCGGACGGGCAGGGGCGGATCGCGATCGCACCGGAGCTTCGGCGCTATTCCGGGCTGACCAAGGAGTGCGTGGTCATCGGTGCGATCACCCGGCTGGAGATCTGGGACGCACAGTCCTGGCAGAGCTACCTCGACGAACACGAGGACAGCTACTCCCAGGCGGCAGAGGAAGTTCTGCCCGGTGTGTTCTGAGCGACCCGGCTTGTTGGGCCGTGTGGAGACACGGGTGCCGTGAGGCCTCGGTCCGCTCGCTTTCGGCCCTGGCGCACCTTCCCCGGCGCCAGGTTCGACGAGCGGGCGGGGACCTGGCGGCACCCGTCTCAACGATCGAGTCGAGCGAGAGGGGGTCGACGGTGAACGAGAAAGATGGGGCGGCACAACACGTTCCCGTGCTGCTGGACCGGATCCTCGCACTGTTCGCCCCGGCTCTCGCCGATCACCCGTCGATCCTCGTGGACGCCACGCTCGGGCTCGGCGGGCACGCCGACGCGCTGCTGTCGGCTCACCCCGACCTGACGCTCGTCGGGCTCGACCGCGATCCGCAGGCGCTGGACGCGTCGCGGCGGCGGCTGGCCCGGCACGGCGACCGGGTGCACTTGGTGCACGCGGTCTACGACGAGATGCCCGAGGTACTCGGCCGGCTCGGAATGTCCACTGTGGACGGTGTGCTGTTCGACCTCGGGGTGTCCTCGCTGCAGTTGGACCGGGCCGAGCGCGGGTTCGCCTACGCCAAGGACGCTCCGCTGGACATGCGGATGGACCCGACGGCCGGAAAGACCGCCGCGGACGTGCTCAACACCTACCCGGTGAAGGACCTGGCCAGGATCCTGCGCGAGTACGGGGAGGAGCGGTTCGCCGGCAAGATCGCCCGCGCGGTGGCCGCCGAGCGGGACCGCGAGCCGTTCACCTCCAGCGCGCGACTTGTTCAGTTGCTTTACAAGACCGTCCCGGCCGCGACTCGCCGCACCGGCGGCCACCCGGCCAAGCGCACGTTCCAGGCGCTGCGCATCGAGGTGAACGGGGAACTGGACGTGCTGGCCGCCGCACTGCCGGCCGCGCTCGCCGCGCTGCACGCCGGCGGCCGGATCGTCGTCGAGTCGTACCAGTCACTGGAGGACCGGCTGGTGAAGCGGTCGTTCGCGGAGCTGGCCAAGTCCCGCACGCCGGAAGGCCTTCCGGTCGAGCTGCCCGGACACGGCCCACAACTGCGGCTGCTGACCAGGGGAGCGGAGCAGGCCGACGAGGAGGAGGTCGCGCGTAACCCGCGGGCCGCCTCGGTGCGGCTGCGCGCCGCCGAACGGATCGGGGAGGCGGCATGAGCAGACCGGTACATCGGCGGCACGCGATCACAGACTTGCATGAACGGGTTCGGGGAGAGTCATGACAGCGCCTACACGCACACGGACACGGGTGCCCACACGGGTCACGAACCGTTCCGCCACAACGATTCCAGCCACTCCGGCGCCGCTCGAGGAGCGGCCGGCGCGGCGTACCCGGTCGGCCGCCGCGGAGCGCGCCTACGCCAAGCGCGCGCAGCGCATGGGCGAGGCGCCGGCCGTCAAGGCGAAGGCGGAGACGCGGCGTGCCGGCTCGAAGGTGCCGTTCGTGGTCCTGATCATGGGGCTGCTCGCGGTCGGTGTGGTCAGCACGCTGTGGCTGTCCACCCAGGCTGTGGCCGACTCCTACCGGCTCGACCAGGCCAAGACGGCCGCGACCAACCTCGCCGAGCGGGCCGAGCGGCTGCGGCGCGAGGTCGCCCAGCTCGACTCGGCGCAGGCACTGTCCGAGCGGGCCAAGGCGCAGGGCATGATCCCGGCGAACGATCCGGCGCGCATGGTGGTGCGGCCGGACGGGTCGATCTCCGTGGTCGGTGACGCCAAGCCGGTGCGTCCGGCCCCGCCGCCACCGCCGCCCGCCCCGCCGGCGCCACCGGAGCAGCAGACGCCGCCGGCCCAGACCCAGCAGCAGGCGCCGCCGGCTCAGCAGACACAACAGCAGGCCCAGCGCCAGACTCAGCGGCAGACCCAGCAGCCGACCCAGACCCAGCAGCCGCCTCGGCAGGGAGCCCGCTGATGCGCCCGCCGGCCGGAGGACAGGGACGGCGTCCCGCCCGCGGCAGGCAGGCGCCGGGGAAGGGCCAGCCACGGCGGGGGAACGCCCGTCCGGTGGCCAACCGCGGCATGCGGCTGTCCCGGCGTCCGCAGGCGCACGACCACCGCAAGCGCGTCGTGGTGATGCGCTTATTACTGATCGTGCCGCTGGTCGCCGCGCTGCTGCAGTTGGTCAACGTGCAGGGCTTCAAGGCGGGTGCGCTCGCCGAGCTGGCCTCCAAGCAGCGCTCCACGGAGATCGAGCTGCCCGCCTCGCGCGGGTCGATCACCGACCGCAACGGCGTGCAGCTCGCGTTCAGCGTGGAGTCGCGCGCGCTGTCGTACCGGCCGCAGGCTGAGCGTGCCAAGTACGCGGACAAGCCCGGCGGGTACGACGCGCGCGCCGCGGAGATCGTCGCGTACCTCAAGCAGCTGCTCGGCGACAAGGTCAACGAGAAGGAGATGCTGGACAAGCTGCGCTCCGACGTGACCTTCACCTACCTGGTGAACAACGGCGTCGAGCCGGCTCAGGCGCGCGCGATCACCGAGAGGTTCCCGGAGGTCATCGCCGACTACCGGGCCACTCGCGAGTACCCGGGCAAGTCGCTGGCCGCCAACATCGTGGGGCTGGCCAACTGGCGCACCGACGACCCGAACCCGCACAAGCACAACCTGCACGGGCTGATCGGCCTGGAGAACTCCCGGGACAACGTCCTGACCGGCGAGCCGGGCCGCCAGGTCGTGGACACCGCGGAGGGCAAGGACGGCGTGGTGATCCCCGGTACCGCGCGGGAGTTGCAGCACGCGACCGACGGCTCGGACCTGGAGCTGACCATCGACGCCGACCTGCAGTACGACCTGCAGCAACGGCTGACCGGCTACGTCGAGCGCAGCGGCGCCAAGGGCGGCAGCGCGGTGATCATGGACGCGAAGACCGGCGAGGTGTACGCGCTGGCCAACGACAAGACGTTCGATCCGACCGCGGGCCAGTTCCGCGACCCGAAGACCATGGGCAACCCGGCGGTCACCACGCCGTACGAGCCGGGTTCGGTGAACAAGCTGGTGACCGCGGCCGCGGCGATCGAGGCCGGGGTGACCACGCCGGAGGCGGTGACGCCGGTGCCCGGCACGCTGCGGGTGGCCGACCACGTGATGCACGACGCCTGGCCGCACGGCACGCAGAACTTCACCACCGCGGGCATCTTCGGCAAGTCGTCCAACATCGGCACGCTGCTGATGGCGCGCAAGGTCGGCGAGGACCGGTTCTCCGAGGTACTGAAGAAGTTCGGTCTCGGCGAGCGCACCGGCGTCGGGCTGCCCGGCGAGGCGCCCGGCTCGGTGCCGCCGCGCGGGCAGTGGTCCGGCACCACGTTCGCGAACCTGCCGATCGGCCAGGGGCTGTCCATGACCGTGCTGCAGATGGCCGGCATGTACCAGGCGATCGCCAACGACGGCGTGCGTGTGCCGCCGAGGATCGTGCGCGCGCAGGTGAAGCCGGACGGCACCCGGGTGGCCGAGGAGCGGCCGGAGGGCGTGCGCGTGGTGACCGAGCAGACCGCGCGGACCGTGCGCGACATGTTCCGCGCCGTGGTGCAGAAGGCGCCGGGCCAGAACAGCGGCACCGGCCCGGCGGCGGCGGTCGCCGGCTACCAGATCTCCGGCAAGACGGGCACGGCGCAGCAGCCGGATCCGGCCACCGGAAGGTACAGCGACTCGAAGTACTGGATCACCTTCGCCGGGATCCTGCCGGCCGACAACCCGCGATTCGTGGTGGGCATCATGCTCGACGCGCCCAACTACGGCGGGCCGGACGGGCGGTCGGCGGCGCCGCTGTTCCACGATGTGGCGTCGTTCCTGGCGCAGCGGTACAACATTCCGCTGTCTGCGGTACCGAGTCCGGTAGTGCCACTGGTGCAGTGATCGACGCTCGCTCGTGGCGGGCCCGGGACAGCGTGCCGGCCGCGACGAGCGCGGTGATCGTGGCGACGCACGCGATGGTGAGCGTGGACGGCGTGAGCCTGCCGTCCGGCAGTTGGATCAGCAGCGCGAACACCGGCGACAGGGTGCACAGCAGCGAGGTGGTGACCGGCTCGGTGTGCCTGATGCCGATCTGCAGCAGGTAGATCGGCACCGAGAGGCCGAGCAGTCCGACGAGCGTGCCGCCGAGGTAGCTGTCGGCTTCGACGCGCGCGCCGCTGGTGATCACGATCGTCCAGGTCACCACGACGGTGAACGGCAGGCGCAGGGCGAGCACCGTGTGCGCGGGCAGGTCGGCGTCGCTGAGCCGCTTGGCGAACACGACGTTCGTGGTGACACCGAGGCCGCACAGCACGGTGAGCGCCATGCCGGCGAGGGCGTGTTCGCCGCTGATGTCGCCGATGCCGCTGCGGCCGGTGAGGCTGGCCCAGCCGAGGACGACGATCACGCCACCGATGCCGGCCGCGACCATGGCCTCGGCCGCCAGCACCGGCTTTCCCTTGCGCAGCAACGGCCCGAGCACGACGGCGAACACCGGGCCGAGCGCCAGCCCGACGACGTTGACGATCGCGGGCTCCAGGTACTTCAACGCGTACAGCATGGACAGCCAGGTCACCGCGGTGGTCACGTTGAGCGCCAGCACGTCGCCGGGGGCGGCCCGCGCCCTGGCGAGCAGCTCTGCCGGCCCGGTGCGCACGAGGGTGAACCCGATGAAGATCACCGCCGAGAGGGTGAACGCCACGGCGGCGACGCCGGTCGGGTCGACGGTGCTGAACAGGTTGCCGGCGTAGACGTCCAGTGCCGCGGTCAACGCCGCGTAGCCGAGCAGTGGGGCGACTCCGTGTCGCAATGCACTGTCCATGAAGCCCCCTTGATTGGTACATGAACGTGCAGACATTTACATATCAGGTGACAGGCGGTCAACCGGCGTATCCGACCGTGACGCGCGAAAGCCGCTACCGTGGTCCCGTGCCGCGCGTGCTCACGTTGGAAGAGTTGGACTCGTACCGAACGAACATGCCTGAGGCGGAGAAGGAGGCCTACCTCCGCCGCGTGCGTCGGGTGATCGACAACCCGAACCTGTGTGGTCCCGGCATGCTGCCCAGCACAATTCTGGTGATGATCGGCCAAGTCCTCGGCGGCATGGGCCGCTTGGCGGAAGCCGAAGAGGCGATGACCGACGCCGTCACGATGGAGAAGGCCGAGGGCGAGCCGCACCCGGGCGCGTGGCTGGCCGGCTTCCTGGTGCAGCAGGACCGCTACGACGACGCCACGCAGGTGTTCGCGGACGTCAGGCTCGACAACGAGGCCGGCCCCGGCGAGTACGACATCTACGCCGGGGCGTACGAGTCCGCGGACGAGTTCGAGAAGGCCGAGACCACGTACCTGATCGGCATCCGGATCGCCGAACGCGAGGGCGACACCTGGCACGGCGACTCGCTGCGCGCCGGGCTGGAGCGGCTGCGGAAGAAGGTGGAGCCCGCCGAAGCCGACGGGGATGATCACGCACAGCAGTTGCTCGACGCGGCCGGCCTTGCGCTGTTCTGGCCGCGTGCGGAACACGCCGAGGCGCTGCGCCGCTGGCCGCACCTGGCTCAGTGGCTCGGCGAGGACTGGGACGAACACCGCCGCAACGTCGAATGCGCGCTCGCCGATTTTCAGGCCCAGGGCATCTGGCCGCTGATCCTCATGGCGGACCCGGACGACTACCTGGCCGAACTGCGGGGAGAGCCCGACCGTCGCAGTCTCGCCGTGTACGCGATGTCGATTCCCGACGAGGACCCGGTGAGCTGGCCGCCGGAGAGCGACGAGCCCTGCTGGTGCGGCTCGGGCCGCGACTACGAGGTGTGCTGCACCCTGCCGGCCAACGACTGAGAATACGGCCGCGACACGCGCGAAACGCCATGGGGCGTGCATGATCGCCGTGGGTGCGCGGGTAGCCTTCCGCGACGTGCCCGCGAAAATCGAGGGCAAGGCCTTCACCGCACCGCCTCGCCCCTCCCTCATCGAACCCGTGCCGCTGACCACCCTGGTGGCCAGGGCCGGTGCGCGCCTCGTGCCCGCCGCCGACCACGACCCCGAGATCGAGGTCTCGGCCACCGGCGCGACGCTGCGCGCGCAGCACGTGCTGCCCGGCGACCTGTTCGCCGCGCTGCCCGGCGCGAAGGCGCACGGCGCGGACTTCGCCGGCGACGCGATCCACGCCGGCGCGGTCGCGGTGCTCACCGACGAGGCCGGCGCCGTCCGCCCGGCGCTGGCCGCCGGCGAGGTGCCGGTGATCGTGCACGAGGACCCGCGCGCGGTGATCGGCGAGATGGCCGCGTGGATCTACGGCGAGCCGTCGTTGACGCTGAGCGTGATCGGCACGACCGGCACCTCGGGCAAGACCACGACGTCGTACCTGATCGAGTCCGGCCTGGCCGCGGCCGGCCACCACACCGGCCTGATCGGCACCGTGGAGACCCGGATCGGCGACGAGCGGCTGGCCTCGGGGTTCACCACCCCGGAGGCGCCCGATCTGCAGGCGCTGTTCGCCGTGATGGTGGAGCGCGGCGTGACACACGTGCCGATGGAGGTGTCCAGTCACGCGCTGAAACTCGGCCGCGTGAACGGCACCCGGTTCGCCATCGGCGCGTTCACCAACCTGTCCCAGGACCACCTGGACTTCCACTCCGACATGGAGGACTACTTCGCGGCCAAGTCGCTGCTGTTCGACGGGCGGTCCACCACGGAGATCGTGTGCGTGGACACCGACTGGGGCCGCAGGCTGGTCACCCCGCACACGATCACCGTGGCGCTGGCCGGCTCGCCCGACGTCCCCGGCGACTGGACGGCGACCGACCTGGTGGCGCACCCGACCGGCGAGCAGTCGTTCACCGTCGACGGGCCGGACGGGCAGCACTTCGGCGTGACGCTGCCGCTGCCCGGCGAGTTCAACGTGGCCAACGCGCTGCTGGCGGCGGCGTGCCTGACCGCGGTCGGGGTGAGCGAGGAGCACGTCGCCGCCGGGCTGTCCACGGTGGAGGTGCCCGGCCGCATGGAGCGGGTCACCATGGGCCAGGACTTCACCGCGGTCGTGGACTACTCGCACAAGCCGGCCGCCGTGGCCGGCGCGCTGGACGCGATGCGCGCCCGCACCAAGGGCCGGGTGATCACCGTCCTGGGTTGCGGCGGCGATCGGGACACCGGCAAGCGGCCGATGATGGGCGCGGAGGCGGCCCGGCGCAGTGATCTGCTGGTGATCACCGACGACAACCCGCGCACCGAGGACCCGGCGGAGATCCGGGCCGCGATGATGGCCGGCGCGCTCGAGGTGCCGAAGGACCAGCGCGGCGAGGTGATCGAGGTCGGCAACCGGCGCGACGCGATCGAGACCGCGGTGGCCCGCGCGGAGCCGGGGGACATCGTGATCGTCGCCGGCAAGGGACACGAGACAGGACAGGAGATCCAGGGCGTGGTTCACCCGTTCTCGGACACCGAGGAGCTGGCCGCCGCGATCCGCGAGCGGCTCGAGCCCGGCGGGAGCCGCTGGTGATCCCGTTGACGCTCGGTGAGATCGCCGAGATCACCGGTGGCCGCCTGCATCAGGCCGATGGCACCGAGACGGTGACCGGCAGCGTGGAGTTCGACTCCCGCAAGCTGACCGGCGGCGGCCTGTTCGTCGCCGTTCCCGGCGAGCGCGTGGACGGGCATTCCTTTGCCGCACAGGCGATCGAGGCCGGCGCGGTGGGTGTACTGGCCGCCAGGGAGGTGGACGCGCCGGCCGTGATCGTGCCGCCGGCCGCCGACACGCGCAGCCGCGCCTTCGCGCTCACCGGCGACACCGACGGCTCCGGCGCGGCCGTGCTGGAGGGCCTCGGGAAGATCGCGCACGCGGTGGCCGAGCGGTTGATCGCGGACGGCCTGACGGTGGTCGGGCTGACCGGCTCGTCCGGCAAGACGTCCACCAAGGACCTGATCGCGCAGCTGCTGGAGCCGCTCGGCCCGACGGTGGCGCCGCCCGGTTCGTACAACAACGAGCTCGGCCACCCGTGGACCGTGTTGCGGGCCGACGAGCACACCAGGTACCTCGTGCTCGAGCTGTCCGCGCGCGGGCCGGGGCACATCGCCGAGCTGTGCCGCGTCGCGCCGCCCCGGATCGGCGCGGTGATCAACGTGGGCACCGCGCACGTCGGCGAATTCGGCTCGAGGGAAGGGATCGCGGTCGCCAAGGGCGAGCTGGTCGAGGCACTGCCGGCCGACGGTGTCGCGGTGCTGAACCTGGACGACGATCTGGTCGCCGCGATGGCCGAGCGCACCCCGGCGCGGGTGGTCGGCGTCGGCACGCACCCCGACGCCACGGTGCGCGCGGACAAGGTCGAGCTGGACGACCAGGTACGGGCGAGCTTCGAACTGGTGACGCCGTCGGGCAGCGCGCCGGTGCGGCTGGCGCTGCACGGCGCGCACCACGTCGGCAACGCGCTCACCGCGGCCGCCGTCGCGCTGGAGCTGGGCGCGTCCGTCGACCAGGTCGCGGCCGGACTCGGTGGGGCGCAACGGGTTTCGGCGCACCGGATGGACGTGCGCACCCGCGCGGACGGCATCACGGTGATCAACGACGCCTACAACGCGAACCCGGAGTCGATGCGCGCGGCACTCAAGGCGCTTGCCACCATGTCCCGTGTCGAGCCGCGCCGGCGGTCCTGGGCGGTGCTCGGGATCATGGCCGACCTCGGCGGGGAAGGTGTGGTGGCGCACGACGAGATCGGGCGGCTGGCCGTCCGGCTGGACGTGAACCGGCTCGTGGTCGTCGGTGGCGCGGACTCGGACGTGTCCGCCATGCATCAAGGCGCGAGCCTGGAGGGCTCGTGGGGAGAGGAGTCGGTGCAGGTGCCGGACGTCGATGCCGCGATTTCCCTACTGCGCAAGGAGATCGCGCCCGGTGACGTCGTGCTCGTGAAGGCGTCCAACGCGGCGAGGCTGTGGCGGGTGGCCGAGGCGCTGCTCGAGGCGGAGGGTGGCGCCGCGTGAAGAGCATCCTGTTCGCGGCCGCGGTCGCGATGCTGGTGTCGATCCTGTTCACGCCGTACCTGATCCGCGTGTTCTCCAAGCAGGGCTTCGGTCAGGAGATCCGCGAGGAGGGCCCGGAGGGCCACAAGTCCAAGCGCGGCACGCCGACCATGGGCGGTGTCGCGATCCTGGTCGCGATGTGGTCCGGCTACCTGGTCTCGCACCTGGTCAGCGCGATGTCCACGCCGCGCGGCGAGGCGCCCACCGCGTCCGGCCTGCTGTTGCTGCTGCTGACCTCGGGCCTCGGGCTCGTCGGCTTCCTCGACGACTTCATCAAGATCCGCCGGCAGCGCAACCTCGGCCTGAACAAGACCGCGAAGCTGGTCGGCCAGCTCGGTGTGGCCGTGGTGTTCGCGATCCTGGCGATGCAGTTCCCGGACAACTCGGCCGTCGGGCTCACCCCGGCCAGTGACCGGCTGTCGTTCATCGGCGACATCAAGGTGATCGAGTTCGGCGCGATCGGCTTCATCGTCTTCTGCTATCTGATCGTGGCGACCTGGTCGAACGCGGTGAACTTCACCGACGGGCTGGACGGCCTCGCCGGCGGCGCGTCGGCGATGGTGTCCGGCGCGTACGTGGTGATCGCGTTCTGGCAGTTCTCCAACGACTGCACCCGCGGCATCGAGAACGGCTGCTTCTACGTGCGCGACCCGCTGGACGTGGCGGTGGTCGCCGCGGCCGCGATGGGCGCGTGCATCGGCTTCCTGTGGTGGAACGCGGCTCCGGCGAAGATCTTCATGGGTGACACCGGATCGCTCGCGCTCGGTGGCCTGGTCGCCGGCCTGTCGATGGTCACCCGCACCGAGATGCTGATGATCATCATCGGTGGGCTGTTCGTGGTGGAGATGATGTCGGTCGTGCTGCAGATCGCGGTGTTCCGCACGACGCGGCGCCGGCTGTTCCGGATGGCGCCGTTCCACCACCACTTCGAGCTCGCCGGGTGGGCGGAAACCACGGTGATCATCCGGTTCTGGCTGCTGTCCGGAATCTGCGCGATGTTCGGCCTCGGCGTGTTCTACAGCGAGTGGCTGGCGGCGGGCGGCATCAGGTGACCGGCGGCCCGGACGACTGGCGGGCCGAGCAGCTCGCGGGCGCGTACTCCGGGCGCCGGGTTCTCGTCGCCGGCGCCGGCGTGACCGGCCGGTCGGTGGCGAAAGCCTTGCGGCACATGGGTTCCGAGGTCACCGTGACCGACGGGAACGCCGAGCGGCTGGCCGAGCTGACCGACACCGGCGCGGAGTTGGCCGCCGGGCTGACCACCCCGCCGGACGGTGTCGACCTGGTGGTGACCAGTCCCGGCTGGCGCCCGTCCAGCCCGGTGCTGGTGGCCGCCGCCGAGGCCGGCATCGAGGTGATCGGCGAGGTGGAGCTGGCCTGCCGGATCTCGGCGATGCTCACCGAGCCGCCGGTGTGGCTCGCGGTCACCGGTACCAACGGCAAGACCACGACGGTCGGCATGCTGGACGTGATCCTGCGCGCCGCCGGGGTGGACGCGATCGCCTGCGGCAACATCGGCCTTCCGGTGACCGACGCGGTGCTGGCCGGGCACGCGGTGCTCGCCGTCGAGCTGTCGAGTTTCCAGCTCTACTGGCAGACCTCCTTGCGCACCACGGCATCCGTGCTGCTGAACCTGGCCGACGACCACCTGGACTGGCACGGCACCGGCGAGGAGTACGCCGCCGCGAAGGCCCGGATCTTCGACGGCGCGACCACCGGCGTGTACAACGCCGACGACCCCGCGTCCGTCCACATCGGACAGTCGCACGGCGCGCGGGCCAGTTTCACGCTGGGCGAGCCGGGGGAGCACCGGTGGGGCGTTCGGGACGGCTGGTTGGCTGACGACGAGCCGCTGTGCCCGACGGCCGAGGTGAACCCGCCCGGCCCGCACAACGTGGGCAACGCGCTCGCCGCCGCCGCACTCGCGCGCCTGCACGGCGTGCCGGCCGAGGCGGTGCGCCAGGGGCTGCGCGCCTACCGGCCCGAGCCGCATCGCGCACAGCTCGTCGAGGAGATCGGCGGCGTCCGCTACGTCAACGACTCCAAGGCGACCAACCCGCACGCGGCCACCGGCTCGGTGCTCGCGCACGACTCGGTGGTGTGGATCGCCGGCGGCCAGCTCAAAGGTGCCGAGGTGGACGAGCTGGTCACCACGGTCGCCGACCGGCTACGCGGCGTGGTGCTGATCGGCCAGGACGCGGACGTGATCTCCGCTGCGCTTGCGCGACACGCGCCGGATGTACCCGTTCACACGGTCGAGTCAAGAGACCATGGCGCCATGGAGACAGCGGTGTACGCGGCTGCGACGATGGCACGTCCCGGTGACGTCGTGCTGCTGGCGCCGGCCGCGGCGTCGTGGGACATGTTCCGCAACTACCCGCATCGGGGCGAGGCGTTCGAGGCGGCGGTGCGCACGCTGCCCGGAGCACCCTGATGGCGGTGGTCGACCGGCCCAAACGCGAGCCCAGACGTGAGCCCAAGCGCGAACGGGGGAGCGGCACGGGCCGGGCGCGCGGGCGGATCACGACGATACGCATGGCGTTGACCGCCTGGCTCGGCCGGCCGCTCGCGTCGTTCCACCTGGTGCTGGCGATCTTCGGCCTGCTCACCGTGCTCGGGGCGACCATGGTGCTGTCCGCGTCCTCGGTGGAGTCGCTGAGCGGCGGCGCCTCGGCGTACGCGGTGTTCCGCAAGCACCTGATCTTCGTGCTCGTCGGGTTCGTGCTGTTCTGGCTCGGGCTTCGGTTGCCGCTCAAGCGGATCCGCATGATCAGCCCGGTCGCGATGGCGCTCAGCGTGCTGCTGCTGGTGCTCGTGCTCACCCCGCTCGGCAGCCGGTTCAACGGCACCAAGGGCTGGTTCAGCCTCGGTTCGCTCGGCGCGTTCCAGCCGGTCGAGTTCGCCAAGCTGGCGCTCGCGCTGTGGGGCGCGCACGTGCTCGTGGTGAAGCGGGCGGTGCTGCACCAGTACCGGCACCTGCTCGTGCCGGTCGTCCCGGTGGCGCTGCTGATGTTCGCGCTGGTGATGCTGCAGCCGGACCTCGGCGGCACGGTCACCCTCGGCGTGGTGCTGATCGCGCTGCTGTGGTTCGCCGGCGCGCCGTTCCGGCTGTTCGGCGCGATCGCCGCCGGCGCGCTGGCCGGCGTGGTGGTGCTGGCGATCGGCTCGGGCTACCGGCTGTCCCGCGTGCTGAGCTTCCTCAGCCCGACCGACGACACCGCCGGCGCCGCGTACCAGGCGAACCAGGCGTTGTACGCGCTGGCCGACGGCGGGTTGTTCGGCAAGGGCCTCGGGCAGGGGCCGTCCAAGTGGAAGTACCTGCCCAACGTGCACAACGACTTCATCTTCGCGCTGATCGGCGAGGAACTGGGCTTCCTCGGCTGCGCGCTGGTGCTGGGGCTGTTCGTGATGCTGGCGATCGTCGGCATGCGCATCGCCACCCGCAACGTGGACCCGTGGATCAGGATCGTTGCCGGCACGCTGACCGCGTGGCTGGTCGCCCAGGCGGCGGTCAACATGGGCTACGTGGTGGGCCTGCTGCCGGTCACCGGAATCACGTTGCCGCTGGTCTCCTCGGGTGGCACCTCGGTGGTGATCACCATGCTGGTGTTCGGAATCCTGGCTAACTGTGCGCGCCATGAGCCGGAATCCGTTGCCGCACTACGATCTCAGGGACCCGGGCGGCTCGGTGGTCTGATGCGGCTGCCGGCGCCCGAGGTTTACCAAACACCGGCCAAGCGAAAGTCCGCGCGGCCCCAAACAGGATCACTGCCAGGATCGCAGTCGAGTTCGCCGTCGCCCTCTACCGCCGACCGGCGTGGGGTGCGACGCTCGGCACCCGCGCGCCAGCGCGGCCGGACCGGCGACAGACGCGCCCGCGGCAGGTGAGGGAGGAAGACGTTGAGCCAGGAACCCGTGCGCGCCCCACAGCACGACGGACCGTGTGTGGTCGTCGCCGGAGGCGGCACCGCCGGACACATCGAGCCGGCGCTGGCACTGGCCGACGCGGTGCGCAGGATCCGTCCTGACGCGCGCATCGTGGCACTGGGCACCGAGCGCGGACTGGAGGGCAAGATCGTTCCGGCGCGCGGCTACCAGCTGGAGCTGATCCCGCCGGTCCCGATGCCGCGCAAGCCCACCGCCGATCTGTTCAAGCTGCCGCTGAAGGTGCGCGCCGCGGTGAAGCAGACCCGCGAGGTGCTCGACCGCGTCGGCGCGGACGTCGTGGTCGGCTTCGGCGGCTACGTGGCGCTCCCGGCGTACCTGGCCGCGCGCGGCCGCACGCCGATCGTGGTGCACGACTCCAACGCGCGCGTCGGCCTGGCGAACAAGGTGGGCGCGCGGTTCGCCAGGAGGGTGGCCGTCGCGGTGCCCGACTCGGGGCTGCCGAACGCCGAGGTCATCGGCATCCCGCTGCGGACATCGATCATCGAGCTGGACCGGGCCGCACTGCGCGCGCAGGCCCGCGAGCACTTCGGGCTGGATCCGGACGCGCCGACGCTGCTGGTGTTCGGCGGCTCCCAGGGCGCGCGGACGATCAACAACGCGGTGTCCGGCGCGGCCCGCCGGCTGGCCGATGCCGGCATCGGCGTCCTGCACGCGCACGGTCCGAAGAATTCCCTTGCGGTGCAAGAGGTTCCGGGTGCGCCGAAGTACGCGACCGTGCCGTACCTGGAGCGGATGGACCTGGCCTACGCGGCGGCCGACGCGGTGCTGTGCCGGTCCGGCGCGATGACCGTGGCCGAGGTGTCCGCGGTCGGGCTGCCGGCGGTGTTCGTGCCGCTTCCCATCGGCAACGGCGAGCAGGCGCTGAACGCGAAGCCGGTGGTGGACGCGGGCGGCGCGTTCATGATCAATGACGCGGACCTGACCCCGGACTCGGTGGCCGAGACCGTGGTGCCGCTGCTGACCGACGCCGCCAAGCGCGACCGGATGAGTGCGGCCGCCAGCGGCACCGGGCACCGTGAGGCGGCCGACGTGCTCGCCAGGATGGTGCTCGAGGTGGCGGACGAACACGCGAAGAAGGACATCGAGCGGTGACGATTCCCGAGACTCCCGGGGCGCTGGAGCGGGCCCACCTGATCGGCATCGGCGGCGCCGGCATGAGCGGCGTCGCCCGGATCCTGTTGGCGCGCGGGAAGAAGGTGTCCGGCTCGGACGCCAAGGAGTCGCGGGCGTTCCTCGCGCTGCGGGCGCAGGGCGCGCACATCGCCGTCGGCCAGGATCCGTCCAATGTGGACCTTCTGACCGACGGCCCCACCGCGGTCGTGGTGTCCACCGCGATCAAGGAGGACAACCCGGAGCTGGTCGAGGCGCGCGAGCGCGGGATCCCGGTGTTGCACCGGTCCGAGGCGCTGGCCGGGCTGATGCTCGGGCACCGGGTGGCGTGCGTCGCTGGTACGCACGGCAAGACGTCGACCACGTCGATGCTCACCGTGGCGCTGCAGCACTGCCGGCTGGACCCGTCGTTCGCGATCGGCGGTGACCTCAACGAGTCGGGCGCGAACGCGTACCAGGGCAGCGGCGGGATCTTCGTCGCGGAGGCGGACGAGAGCGACGGGTCGTTCCTGGTGTTCTCGCCGTCGGTCGCGGTGGTGACCAACGTGGAGGCCGATCACCTCGATCACCACGGCACGGCCGAGGCGTACGTGTCGGTGTTCACCGAGTTCCTCGACCGGATCACTCCGGACGGCGTGCTGATCACCTGTGCGGACGACGCGGGCGCGGTCGAGTTGGAGAAGCTGGCCCGTGCGCGAGGCGTGCGGGTGCGCGGCTACGGGCGCGCGGCGGCCGGCGACGACGACG
Source organism: Herbihabitans rhizosphaerae (assembly GCF_004216555.1). GTDB lineage: Bacteria > Actinomycetota > Actinomycetes > Mycobacteriales > Pseudonocardiaceae > Herbihabitans > Herbihabitans rhizosphaerae. The sequence continues at coordinate 144,455 of NZ_SGWQ01000008.1, forward strand.
CCACGCTGATCGACTACCGGCCGGCCGACGGCGCCGGGGTGGCCCGGATCTCCTTGTCCGGCACCGAGTTCGACGTCGACGTGGCGGTGCCCGGCGAGCACATGGCGCTGAACGCGCTGGCCGCGCTGCTGGCCGGACTGGAACTGGGCGCGCCGATCGAGGGCATGCTGGAGGGGCTGGCCGCGTTCGGCGGGGTACGCCGGCGGTTCGAGTTCAAGGGCCGCGCGGCGGGCGTTCGGGTGTACGACGACTACGCGCACCACCCGACCGAGGTCGAGGCACAGTTGCGCGCGGTGCGGCCGACCGTGTCCGGCGGCCGGCTGCTGGTGGTCTTCCAGCCGCACCTGTACTCGCGCACGAGCACGTTCGCCACCGAGTTCGGCGAGGCGCTCGGGCTGGCCGACGAGATCGTGGTGCTGGACGTGTTCGGCGCGCGCGAGCAGCCGCGGCCGGGTGTGTCCGGCAAGCTGGTCGTGGACGCGGTGCCGCCGCCGGCCGAGCGGGTGCACTACGAGCCGTCGTTCGAGAAGGTGCCGGGACTGGTGGCCTCGCTGGTGCGGGAAGGCGATCTGGTGCTCACCATGGGCGCCGGTGACGTGACCATGCTCGGGCCGGAGATCCTCGCCACGCTCGAGGAGAGGGCCGGCTGATGACGACCGTCCGTGGCTCCGCTCGTGATCGTGCCCGCGCGCGCCGTGCGGCCGACGACGAGCCGCCGCGCCGGTCGAGCAAGATGAAGGTGATCATCGGCCTCGCGGTGGTCACCACGCTGGTGTGCGTCGGCATGTTCACCTCGGTACTCGGCGTGCGGTCGATCGACGTCACCGGGACGGTCTCGCTCACCGCGGACGAGGTGCGCGCAGCGGCGGCGATCGAGGACGGCACCCCGATGCTGCGGCTGTCCACCGACGAAGTGCGCGCCCGGGTGGCGAAGCTGCCCAGGGTGGCCGAGGTGGAGGTGGAGCGCTCCTGGCCGTCCACTGTGGACATTCGGGTGACGGAGCGGGCCGCGGTGGCGATCGTGAAGAGCGCCGAGGGCACGCGCCTGGTGGACGCGTCCGGGGTGAACTTCGCGCTGGCCGACGAGCCGCCGGCCGGCCTGCCCGAGTTGAAGGTGGCCAACCCGACCGTCGCCGACCCGGCCACCAGGGCGGCCGTCCAGGTGCTGGCGAAGCTGCCGGATTCGTTGCGCGCCGCCGTGGCCACCGTGACGGCGCAGACCCCTGGCAACGTCCAACTGTCCCTTGTGGACGGTCGCACGGTGAAGTGGGGCGACCAGAACAACTCCGACCGCAAGGTCGCCGTGCTGGTGCCACTGCTCACGTTGAAGGACAAGAAGGTGTTCGACGTCGCCACCCCGGAGATGGCCACGGTTTCCTGACCGTTGAACCGGTTCCGCCAGCGAGCCGCCGGGATCTGTGCTGGGATGGCCCCGCGGCGGCGGCGACAGACGAGGAGACGAATGCGAACGGCACTCACGGCCGTCCTGGTCGTGGGCGGTTTGACGTTGGCCGGATGCGGCCAGACCGTCGCGGGCACGGCGTCCCCGGCCGGTGACACCGGCCAGACGGTAACCACCGCCCCGAGCACCACAAAGCCGCCGAACGACGACTTCAAGGAGCACCCGGACTTTCCGCGAGTGCTCAACGCCAACCGGCTCGCCGAGGTGTTGAAGAACAACATCTACGCCAGGCCCAACCCGGCTTCGACGGACGCCACTTTCATGTGGTCCGGCGGCGGGGTCGTGGATCCGCCGGGCACGGGCATTGCCACGTTCGACATGAAGATCACGGCGATGCTGATCACCGCGCGCGCGGGCCGTACCGGTGCCGAGGCGGCGCAGGCTCAGATGGACCTGCGGTACACCAACGGCCAGCCGGTCGCCTTCGAGCCGGTGACCGTGCCGGGCGCGGACGCGGCGAAGAAGCACTGGAATGTCATGGAGAACACCACCTTCATCCGGTACGCGGTGCGCGTGAAGAACGCGTTGCTGGACCTGGAGTACAGCCCGCCCTCGCCCAGCCATAAGCTCGTTCCGACTCCGACCGCACAGTCCGAGGCGATCATGGCGCGCTTCGTGGCCGACTTCGTCGCGCTCTACCGGAGGTGAACCCGTTGTCCTACAAGCGATTCGGTGTGATCGCCATCGCGGGTGGCCTGCTGCTCGCCGGGTGCGCCGAGCAGGTGAGCGGTACCGCGTCGCCTGCTGACACGGCCGGGACAGTCGAGCAGACCACCACCTCCCGGCCCCGGACCACGACCAGTCGCGACGACCCCGGCAAGGACGACATCAAGGCGCTGCCCGATCTCAGTTCGGTCCTCAACCAGGCCAGGGTCACCGAACTGCTGAAGGACAAGGTCATGATCGTCCCCGGCGGCGGGGTTTCCCCGACCGGCATGGTGACCTGGCGTGCCAGGGGGGAGGTGAACCCGCCCGGGGTCGGGTATGTCACCTACGACCTGGACATCACCGGCTCGCTGATGAAGGCGATCGGTCGCTCCGGCATCGAGCGCGCGCGGGAGTACTTCGCGCAGAGCTTCACCCGCAACGCCGCCTCGGGGTTCGTGCCGGCGCAGGTGGCCGGCGCGGACGAGGTGGGCGTCCGCAAGCCGGACGACCCGGTGATCGCGTCGATCACTTACGCGATCAGGGTGCGCAACCTGGTGCTCGAGGTGAAGTACCACGCGCCGGGGCCGACGAACAGGGCGGTGCCGACGCCGGTGCGGCAGTCCGAGGAGCTGCTCGCGAAGTTCGTGCAGGATCTGGTGAAGGTGCTCGCGCAGCGGTAATCCGGTTCACCTCTAAACAGGTTCGCGTTGTCGGACCCCACCGCCACACTGTGCGCCATGACGACTCCGAATCGCCCCGACCCGCCGATGACCGGCGACATCCGGGAGCAACTGACCGGTTTTCTCGACTACCAGCGCGCCACCGTGGTGTGGAAGGCCTCCGGCCTGACCGACGAGCAGGCCCGCAAGCAGCTCGTTACCTCCGAGCTGACAACGGTTTCCGGGCTGCTGGCGCACCTCGCCTACAACGAGCAGTACTGGTTCGCGATCCTGTTCGACGGTGCGCCGGACCCGTGGAAGGACGCGTTCGAGACCGACATCGACGCCGAGTTCCGGTACGGCGTGCGCACGCCGGTCGAGCAGTTGATCGCCGAGTACGAGCGGGAGTGCGAGCGCAGCCGTGCGGTCGCGGCGAAGTTCGACCTCGATCACGAGGTGCCGCGCGGCAAGGAGCGGGTGAACCTGGGGTGGGTGATCGCGCACATGATCGAGGAGACCGCGCGGCACGTCGGCCATCTCGATCTGCTCCGCGAGATGCTGGACGGCGTCACCGGCGAATGAGGCCGCGCTGGCGAGCCCCGTGGTCGCGGTCTCCGTGCCGAGGCGGCCCCTGACTGCGTTGTCGGACAGGCCAAGTACAAACCCAGGTACGAGACCTGCCCTCCGCCTTGTCAGGAACCACCTCGATCACGAAGCCCATCGACCGAGGGCTCACCAACTCGGCCTTGTGTTGTGGCCAAACAGATTCGCGACACGCGGCGTGGCTGCTGGATTCCCGCCGTCCTCCTGCCTACCGTCCTCATTTGACGCGCGGGGTTGACATAACTCTAAACCTGTGGTTGAGAGTTGCCCAGTGCGTCAGGACGCAAGACCACGATCAGGAAGGCGGAACCGATGACGTCCGCGCACAATTATCTCGCGGTGATCAAGGTCGTCGGCATCGGTGGCGGTGGCGTGAACGCCGTGAACCGCATGATCGAGGTCGGCCTCAAGGGTGTCGAGTTCATCGCGGTGAACACCGACGCGCAGGCACTACTCATGTCCGACGCCGATGTGAAGCTGGACATCGGCCGCGAGCTGACTCGCGGCCTCGGCGCCGGCGCGAATCCGGAGGTCGGGCACAAGGCGGCCGAGGACCACCGCGAGGAGATCGAAGAGGTGCTCAAGGGCGCCGACATGGTCTTCGTGACCGCGGGTGAGGGCGGTGGCACCGGTACCGGTGGCGCGCCCGTGATCGCCTCGATCGCCCGCAAGCTCGGCGCGCTCACCATCGGCGTGGTGACCCGCCCGTTCAACTTCGAGGGCAAGCGCCGCGCCAAGCAGGCCGAGGACGGGATCACCGAGCTGCGCAACGAGTGCGACACGCTCATCGTGATCCCGAACGACCGGCTGCTGCAGCTCGGCGACGTCGGCGTGTCTCTGATGGACGCGTTCCGCTCGGCCGACGAGGTGCTGCTGTCCGGTGTGCAGGGCATCACCGATCTGATCACCACGCCCGGCCTGATCAACCTGGACTTCGCCGACGTGAAGTCGGTCATGTCCGGCGCGGGCAGCGCGCTGATGGGCATCGGCTCCTCGCGCGGCGAGGGGAGATCGGTGCAGGCGGCGGAGAAGGCGATCAACTCGCCGCTGCTGGAGGCGTCCATGGACGGCGCGCACGGCGTTCTCCTTGCCATCGCGGGAGGTTCGGACCTCGGGCTGTTCGAGATCAACGAGGCGGCCTCGCTCGTGCAGGAGTCCGCGCACCCCGAGGCGAACATCATCTTCGGGACGGTGATCGACGACTCGCTCGGCGACGAAGTGCGGGTGACCGTGATCGCCGCCGGGTTCGACAGCGGCACGCCGACGCACAAGAAGTTGGAGCCGTCCGCGGTCGGATCGCGCAACAGGATGGGCTCGGGGATGGCGTCCGGGCAGGCCGGCCAGGTGGGTGGCACACGCCCCCAGCAGCCGGCCGAGCCGCAGCGGCCGACCACGCCGCCGCCTCCGCCGCCGAGCCAGCAGGAGACCACCCAGCAGATGCCGGCGACGACCTCGGCGGGCAACGGTTACGGCAGCACGCGCCCGACCAGCGGCTCCGGGTCGCAGGGGCTGACCGGCCAGCGGGCCGGCAGCGGGTTCCCGAGCGGTCGCGCGGTTCCGGTGACCGAGGACCCGGACGACGAGGTGGACGTGCCTCCGTTCATGCGTAGGTGACACCGATAGATTCGGACCCGTGCGGATTCGTCGGGTAGTGACCACGCGTGCCGGCGGGCGCTCCGCCGCGCCGTACGACTCGTTCAACCTCGGTGACCACGTCGGCGACGACCCGGCGGCGGTCGAGGCCAACCGGCGCAGGCTCGCCGACGATCTCGGGCTCGACCGGGACCGGCTGATCTGGATGGAGCAGGTGCACGGCCGGACGGTGACCGTGGTGGACAAGCCGCGCACCGAGCCGGCCGAGGCCACCGACGCGCTGGTCACCGCCGAGCCGGGCATCGCCGTGATCGCCCTGGTCGCCGACTGCGTGCCGGTGCTGCTCGCCGATCCCGAGGCCGGAGTCGCCGCCGCGGTGCACGCCGGCCGGGTCGGCGCCCGCATCGGAGTGCTGCCCGCCGCGCTGGAGGCGATGGTCAACGCGGGCGCGGACGTGGAGCGGGTGGAGGTCCTGCTCGGCCCGTCGGTGTGCGGCGAGTGCTACGAGGTCCCGGCCCAGATGCAATCCGATGTCGAACAGCACCTGCCGGGCAGCGCCAGTATCACCCGCAAGGGCACACCTGGCCTCGATCTTCGCGCCGGATTGTGGCAGCAGCTCGCCACGGCCGGTGTCGCGAAGATCGGAGTTGACCCGCGCTGCACGGTGGAAGACCGCTCACTGTTCAGTCACCGCAGGGATGGGACCACTGGGCGATTGGCCGCGCTGACCTGGATCGAGCCGGAGTAACCGTGAGCGATCGGACCGAAGCGCGACGTCTCGAGATCGCCGAATCGCTGGCCGCCGTGCGTGAACGGCTCGCCACCGCGTGCGCCGCCGCCGGCCGCGACCCGTCCGAGGTGCGGCTGATCGCCGTGACGAAGACCTTCCCGGCCTCCGACGCCGCGCTGCTGATCGACCTCGGCCAGTCCGACCTGGCCGAGAACCGCGAGCAGGAGGCCTCGGCCAAGGCCGATGAGCTGCGCGAACTCCGTCCCGAGGCGCCCGTCCGCTGGCACATGGTCGGCCGCCTGCAGCGCAACAAGGCCAAGTCGGTGGTGCGCTGGGCGGCCGAGGTGCAGTCGGTCGACTCGACCAGGCTGGCCGACGCGCTGGCCAAGGCCGTGCACACCGCGCGGGAGGACGGCACGCGCGCCGAACCGCTGGACGTGATGGTCCAGGCGAGCATCGACGGTGACCCCGAACGAGGCGGTTGCCCTCTTCCTGATCTTGCGACACTCGCGGACCATGTAGCCCTTTCGGGTGATTTGCATCTCCTCGGGATCATGGCCGTGGCACCTCTGACGATGGCTCCGAACGAGGCCTTCGAGCGCCTCGCGGACGCTGCCCGGCGGGTCCGAGACGATCATCCGGAGGCGGCTGAACTCTCTTCGGGTATGAGTGCTGATCTCGAACAAGCGATCGCTCACGGGGCTACAAGCGTGCGTGTCGGAACCGCTCTGCTAGGCGGACGGCGGTTAGCCTCACCTTGAGTGATACCGGGCGGAGGAGAGGCATGAGCGCGCTGCAAAAGCTGAAGGCGTACTTCGGCATGGTCCCCGCCGACGACCTGGACGACTACGACGCCGTTGAGGACGACGGGTACCGCCGTGGGTACCGCCCGGAGTACGACGACGACTACGACTACGCCCCCGCTTCGGGGCGCCGCCGCTACCGCGACGAGCCGGCCGACGAGGTGGACGACCTGTCTCCGGTGAGCCGCGGACCGGTTCGTCCTTCCTGGTCGAATGAGACCGCGACCAGGGGAGCGCTGGCCATGGAAACCCAGCGTGAGCCGGTCGCCAGGCTGCGTCCCACGCCCGAGCCTCCGATGCAGTCCTCTCCGCAGGCCGGCTATCCGCTCGGCCGGATCGTCACGCTGCATCCGAACAGCTACCACGAGGCTCGGGTGATCGGCGAACGCTACCGCGAGGGTTCACCGGTGATCATCAATCTGACCGAGCTGGACGACGCCGACGCCAAGCGGCTGGTGGACTTCGCCGCCGGGCTGGCGTTCGCCCTGCGCGGCTCGATGGACAAGGTCACCAACAAGGTGTTCTTGATCTCACCCCCCAACGTCGACCCGACCGCGGAGGACAAGAAACGAATGGCTGAGGGCGGATTCCTCACCCGACGCTAGAGTTGAAGAGTGAGCCCGGTCCTGATCGTCCTGTACTACGTCCTGTTCGCGTTCTGGCTGCTGCTGACCGCGCGTGTTGTGGTCGAGTTAGTTCGCGCGTTCGCGCGCGAGTGGCGGCCGGCGGGTGGGGTTGCGGTGACGCTCGAGACCATCTACACAGTGACGGACCCACCGGTTCGTCTTGCACGCCGGCTGATCCCGATGATCAGAATTGGCGGTGTGGGGCTAGACCTATCGATTATGGTGCTGTTGCTGGTTGTGTTCATACTGATGCAACTGGCGTATCCCGGGTAACGGGGACCTGGGCGACCGCAGCCCCTGAGTGCGTGAGGTGATCTGATGTCGTTGACCCCCGCTGACGTACATAACGTTGCGTTCAGCAAGCCTCCCATCGGCAAGCGGGGCTACAACGAGGACGAGGTGGACGCCTTTCTCGACCTGGTCGAGTCTGAGCTCGCCCGCCTGATCGAGGAGAACAACGACCTGCGTCAGCAGGTGGAGCAGCTGGACCAGCAGCTCGAGTCGGCTCGTGCCGACCGCGAGAGCTCTCGTCCGGCGCCCGCCGCGACCAGCACGTCGACCTCCACGCGTCCGGTGGAGGAGCCGCGCAGGCTCACCCCGGTGCCACCGCCAACCGCGCTGGAGCAGACCTCGCCTGGTGCCGCCGGTGGTGGTGACCACCACGTGCAGGCAGCGAAGGTGCTCGGTCTGGCCCAGGAGATGGCCGACCGGCTGACCAGCGAGGCCAAGTCCGAGTCGGACAGCATGCTCACCGAGGCACGCACCAAGTCCGAGCAGCTGCTCAGTGACGCGCGTGCGAAGTCGGACAGCATGGTGAACGAGGCGCGCACCCGTGCCGAGACCATGCTCAACGACGCGCGGACCCGTGCCGAGACGCTGCAGCGGCAGGCGCAGGAGAAGGCCACCACCCTGGAGCGCGAAGCCAAGGCCCAGCACAGCGAGGTCATCGGCCAGGCGCAGCAGGAGCGTTCGGCGCTGGAGAAGAAGATCGACGAGCTGCGGACGTTCGAGCGTGAGTACCGCACCCGGCTCAAGACCTTCCTCGAGTCCAGCCTGCGCGAGCTCGGCGACCGTGGTTCGGCCGCGCCGGCCGGCTCGTCGTCGTCCGAGGGCGGCGGCCGTTCCTCCGGCCAGCAGGGCTACTCCTTCGGCCCACGCGCCGCCGAGGCAGGCTGACGCGTAGCACGCACGGTCACAGGAGAGGGCATCGTTGCTCTACATCATCCTGGTGTTGGCGCTTGGCGCCCTCGGTCTGCTGATCGCGGCCCTGACCACGGCGAACACGCTGTGGGCCTGGCTCTCGGTGATCGTGAGTGTGGCAGCGGCCGGGCTGCTGGTGCTCGACTGGTCGCGCAACCGCCGCGCGTCGCAACCTGACGAGGGGGCGGCGGTAGGCGACGACCGGTTCGACGAATCGCAGCACGGCCGGCACGAGAAGGCTGACGAGGCCACACAGGCTCCCGGTGAGCGGATTCCGCCGCCGGGAGCTGTGCCCGTGGAGCACACGCCGGAGGCGGTCCGGCTGGACGAGCCGGTATTCGACATACCGCCGGCCGAGTCCACCGGGGCGCACGCCGCCGTGGAACCGGACGAGCAGCCGACCAGGGCGATGGCGCCGCCACCGCCCCCGACGGCGGCCGAGACGACAGCCGCGACCGCCACCAGCAGGCGTCCGCCGATCGATCCGGACGCCGAGCCGCCGGAGGAGCCGACCGACGCGGCCGATCTGCTCGTGGTGTCGGATCTGTCCGCCGAGGTGGTCGTGCTCGACGAACGGCCGCGCTACCACCTGGCGCGCTGCACCTGGCTGGGTGCGCGCGAGATCATCCCGCTGCCGGTGAACGAGGCCCGCTCGCTGGGCTTCACCCCGTGCGCCTACTGCGGGCCGGACGCGGTGCTGGCGGAGCGTCACCGCGCCGGGCGCAGGCCAAAGCGTGGTGCCCGGTAACCGATTTGCGCGCGGGCGCTACTCTTGAGGTACACGGCGTTGATCCGGCCATCACCGGGGAGCTTCCGGAAGAACGGGCGCGAGCCCTAGTAGAACCGGACGGGTGCGGCCCGTCACAGCCGTACGAATGAGTGGCCGTCCACTGTGGACAGACACAGCGGCGGCAAGCGGGGTGGTACCGCGGCGTGAGTCGTCCCCGTGTGGATCAGCGGATCTGAACACACGAGGAGCACGACCCCATGGGCTACCCCAAGGTGAGCACCACTGACGGCACGAGCGTGCCCTCGCAGCCGTCGTTCCCCACTCTCGAGAAGGCCGTGCTCGACTACTGGTCGGCCGACAGGACCTTCCAGGCCAGCGTGGACACCCGTCCGGCCGGCGAGAACGGCGCGAACGAGTTCGTCTTCTACGACGGTCCGCCGTTCGCCAACGGCCTGCCGCACTACGGGCACCTGCTCACCGGCTACGTGAAGGACGTCGTCCCGCGCTACCAGACCATGCGCGGCAAGCACGTGGAGCGCCGGTTCGGCTGGGACTGCCACGGCCTGCCCGCCGAGGTGGCCGCCGAGAAGCAGCTCGGCATCACGCACAAGAACGAGATCGAGGCGATGGGCATCGCCGAGTTCAACGACGTGTGCCGGACCTCGGTGCTGCGCTATACCGGCGACTGGCAGGAGTACGTCACCCGTCAGGCCCGCTGGGCCGACTTCGACAACGACTACAAGACGCTTGACCTGGACTACATGGAAAGCGTCATGTGGGCCTTCAAAACCTTGTGGGACAAGGGTTTGGTCTACGAGGGCTTCCGGGTGCTCTGGTACTGCTGGCGCTGCGAGACGCCGCTGTCCAACACCGAGACCAAGATGGACGACGTCTACCAGAACCGGCAGGACCCCGCCGTGACGGTCGGCCTTCGCCTCGTCGCGCCCGAGTCCGAAGTGGACGGTGCGCTGGCTCTGGTGTGGACGACGACCCCGTGGACGCTACCGTCCAACCTTGCGGCCGCGGTACACCCCGATGTCGACTACGTGATGGTGAAGTCCGGCGAAGAGCGCTACCTGCTCGCCGAGGCGCGGCTGGGCGCGTACGCGAAGGAACTGGGCGAGAATCCCGAAGTTCTGTTGCGCCGCAAGGGATCCGAGCTTGTCGGCACCCGGTACAAGCCGGTGTTCGACTTCTTCGAGGGCCGTACCAACGCCCACCAGATCCTGGCCGCCGACTACGTCACCACCGAGGACGGCACGGGCCTCGTGCACATCGCGCCTGCCTTCGGTGAGGAGGACAAGGTCGTCACCGACGCCGCCGATATCGAGGTCGTCGTTCCGGTCGACGCACGCGGTGAGTTCACCGCGGAAGTGCCGCCGTATGAAGGAATGCAGGTCTTCGACGCCAACAAGCAGATCATCCGCGACCTGAAGGAAAGCGGTCTTCTGCTGCGCCACGACACCTACCTGCACCCGTACCCGCACTGCTGGCGCTGCGACAACCCGCTGATCCAGCGTGCGGTGTCTTCATGGTTCGTCGCGGTGACCAAGTTCCGCGACCGCATGGTCGAGCTGAACCAGGAGATCAACTGGGTGCCGTCGCATGTGCGTGACGGGCAGTTCGGCAAGTGGCTGGAGAACGCCCGCGACTGGTCGATCTCACGTAACCGGTTCTGGGGCTCGCCGATCCCCGTGTGGATGTCCGACGATGCGGAGTTCCCGCGCGTCGACGTGTACGGCTCGCTTGACGACCTTGAGCGCGATTTCGGTGTCAGGCCACAGGATCTGCACCGGCCGGTGATCGATGAGCTGACCCGGCCCAACCCGGACGACCCGTCAGGGAAGTCGACCATGCGCAGGGTGCCCGAGGTGCTGGACTGCTGGTTCGAGTCCGGCTCGATGTCGTTCGCCCAGGTGCACTACCCGTTCGAGAACGCGGAGTGGTTCGAGCACCACTACCCAGGCGACTTCATCGTCGAGTACAGCGCGCAGACCCGTGGCTGGTTCTACACGATGCACGTGCTCGCCACCGCGCTGTTCGACCGTCCCGCGTTCCGCAACTGCGTGTGCCACGGCATCGTGCTGGGCGACGACGGGCAGAAGATGTCCAAGTCGCGCGGCAACTACCCGTCGGTGAGCGAGGTGTTCGACCGCGACGGGTCCGACGCCATGCGGTGGTTCCTGATGGCCTCACCGATCCTGCGCGGCGGCGACCTGATCGTCACCGAGCGCGGCATCCGCGACGCCGTCCGGCAGGCCGTGCTGCCGCTGTGGAACTCGTGGTACTTCCTTGCCCTGTATGCGAATGCGGAGGGAATCGAGGGCACCTGGCGCACCGACAGCGAGCACGTGCTGGACCGGTACGTGCTCGCCAAGACGAACCGGCTCGTGCGCGACGTGACCGCGGCGATGGACGACTACGATATCTCCGGTGCGTGCTCGTCGGTGCGCGAGTTCCTCGAGGGGCTCACGAACTGGTACGTGCGCCGTTCCCGGGATCGCTTCTGGGCGGGTGACAAGGATGCGGTGGACACGCTGCACACCGTGCTGGAGGTGGTCTCCCGGCTGGCCGCGCCGCTGCTGCCGCTGACCACCGAGGAGGTGTGGCGCGGGCTGACCGGCGGTCGCTCGGTGCACCTGGCGGACTGGCCGGCCGACGACGAGCTGCCGGCCGACGACGAGCTTGTGGCGGCGATGGACCGGGTGCGCCAGGTGTGCTCGTCGGCGCTGTCGCTGCGCAAGGCGAACAAGCTGCGGGTGCGGCTGCCGCTGGCGAAGCTGCTGGTGGCCGCGTCGGACGCGGAGGCGTTGGCGCCGTTCGCGGACATCGTGCGCGACGAGGTGAACGTCAGGTCGGTCGAGCTGACCACGGAGGTCGCGGCACACGGCCGGTTCGAACTGGCGGTGAACGCGCGGGCGGCCGGGCCACGGCTCGGTGGTGACGTGCAGAAGGTGATCAAGGCCGTCAAGGCGGGCGAATGGTCCACTGTGGACGGTGTGATCATCGCGGCTGGGATCGAGCTGCGCGAGGGCGAGTACGACCGGCGGCTGGTCGCCGTGGACGCCGGCGCCACCGCCGAGTTGCCGGCCAGCTCGGGGCTCGTCGTGCTGGACACCGAGGTCACGGAAACCCTTGCGGCCGAAGGGATCGCGCGCGATCTGGTGCGTGTGGTGCAGCAGGCGCGGCGGGACGCCGACCTGGAGGTGTCGGACCGGATCGGGCTCACCGTGCAAGCGCCGGACGAGGTCGTCGCGGCCGCGCGGGCGCACCAGGAGTTCGTCGCGGGGGAGACCCTGGCGGACTCGATCGACTACGGCCCGGTGGAGTCCGGGTTCGACGGCACGGTCGGCGAGGGTGTGAAGGTGACGGTGGCTGTCACCCGGCGATAGCCGTCAGCGGCCGAGTGCTCCGAGCTTGACCGGCTTGCCCGTGGTGCCGCCGCGCGGTGCCACGGGCTGGTCGACGGTCGCGGCGACCACCTTGCGGGCCAGCTCGTCATCGCAGTTGCCCGGTTCGAAGCGGATGACCGCCGTGAACGGGGCGAGCTTGGCGTCGATCGAGAATGGTTGATCGACCGGTGCGAAGTAATTGCATTCGCGGGATCGCCGCTCGACGAAACCCCGGATGGCGCCGAACTGGATGGGCTCCTTGCCTTCGAACATGTCGGTTCGTTCCGTCGTGAACTCGACCGCCGGGGAGCCGTAGCCGTCGCCGAACCCGCATTTGTAGAGGTGCTCGATAGTGAGGAACTTGGTTGTTCCGGCACCACTTCCCGGCGCGCTGAACACGGGTTCCATGGAAACGCACGCATCCTTGCCGTACAAGGAGATCTGCGGCGTGGTGGCGCTGTTCGCGATCAGCGGCGGCTTCTGCAGCGTCGGCAGCAGTGCGGTGATGTAGGTGTCGGCCATGCCGCACATAGCGTCCCTGGACGGCATGACATTGCTCGCGCTGTGCACTTCGACCTTGGCGCCCAGCGGATACTCGATCGGAAAGAGGAAATGGCAGGAGGTGCCGAATTCGGGGAGCTTGGGAAAATGGGCCGGGCGCGGGAGTTCCTTGTAGAGCACCACGCCGTTGATATCGCCCTTCTGGTACCTCGGCGCCTTCGGTCCTGGTCGGCCGAACTCGGCGGCGCTGTGCTCCGTGGCTTCGTAGGACACCTCGACGTTGACCGAGAAGCTGGTCTTGCCGTCGGGAGTGTCCACGCTGAGTTCGCACTCATTGAGCGCCCCCGGCCTCACGAAACGAGCCTTGGCGGCGGTGGCGCGTTCGGCCGCCTGGACGTCATGGATGGCGCACAGGTCCCACTGTTGCAGCGGGCGCATCACCCTGACGTAGGCCGCCTCGGTTTCAGCGGCCTTGAACGGCAGCTTGGCGACCGGCTTGACCGGCGTCTGGGGCGCGCTGCCGGTGGTCGGTGCGTTTCCGCTGCTGAGCGCGCCGCCGGCGGCGCTCGGCTGACCGGCGACGGTCGAGGTGCACGCGGCGACCGTGCCGACGGCGAGAGCTGCGGCGGCGATCGCGAGCCGTGGGTACGGGCGGGAGATCCAGTGCATGCCGGGGATCGTAGAGCGGCGGCGCACCTGGCGCTGGCGAATGCGCAAGTGTCCGTGCGAAGGTCTGACCATGCGCAAAGTCGTGCTGCAAGAGCTGGTCAGTGTCGACGGGTTCGCCGCCGAGTCGGACGGTGAGCTGGGTTTCTTCGAGGCGATTCGGGACTATCGCGAGCTGGACCGTGACAACGTCGAATTCCTGGAGCGGTTCGATACGGTGCTGCTCGGCGCGACCACCTACCGGATGTTCGTCGAGTACTGGCCTTCGCAGACGGCGGCCGACGAACCGGTGGCGGACCGGGTGAACACGATCGGCAAGGTCGTGTTCTCGTCCACTTTGGACAGTGCGCCGTGGGGTTCGTGGGAGCCGGCCAGGCTGGTGCGCGGCCGCGCGGAGGACGAGGTCGCGGCGCTCAAGCAGGTCGACGGCGGCGACATGATCGTGTGGGGCAGCCTGTCGCTCGGCCGCTCGCTGCTGGCCGCTCGACTGGTGGACGAGGTGCAGCTGATCGTCGCGCCGATCGTGCTCGGCTCGGGTGTCCGGCCGTTCCCGGAGAGCACGATCGGGCTGGAACTGGTCGAGGTCAAGCAGTACGAGGCCGGTGCGGCTTCGCTGCGGTACCAGGTGCGATAAAACGGCGGGTTCCTTGCCGCGCAAGGAAACCCGCCGTGGCCGCGCCGACGATCAGACGATCTTGTAGAAGTTCTCGTAGTGGTCGGGGGAGTACCAGACCGTGCCGGTGTTCGTGTCGCGCACGATCCGGTGCGCGTCGCGCGAGGCGCCCTTCGCGCGGGGGTACACGTCGTACTCGTAGAACTTGTGGTCCTTGGGAAGCTGGCCCTCGCGGTTGTAGAACTGGCCGCCGGCGAAGTTGTACTGGCCGTAGGGCCAGCTGTACCAGTTGCGGCTGGTCGGGAAGTTGAGCTGGCGCCAGCCGTCGTACGCCTTCTTGGCGTCGGCACAGCGGGACATGGTGCAGGTCGGGTAGACCGAGTTGATGCCCGCCTCGGTGGCGGCGGCCGGCGCCGGGCTGGACACGGTGGCCGCACACAGTGCGAACAGTAAGGCGAGCAGGGACAGGCCGCGCACAGCGGCCCCGCGGGTCTTCGTCACGGATGACCTCCATTGGTTCGGACGATCCGATCCATCGTCACCAGGAGCGCACAACGTGATCAACCGCGGCCGCGTGAACACCGGGTTTCGACCTCGAACGATCATTGTTGCCGGCGCGGCCGCTTCTTCCAGGTTTCCCGCAGTGACAGGTCTTCTTCGTCCTCGTCGTGGGTTGGTCGCCGTCGCCGTGCCACCGGCTTGGGTTGAGGAGGCTGTGCCACCGCGGGCTGATCACCGGAGCTTGCCGGCTCCGGCAACGCGGTGCCTGTGGGTTCTGGCGTCCCCTTCGGCCACACGCACGGCGAAGTCACCCCGATGTACAACTCATTGCCAGGGTTGGAGGTGATGCTCATGTGAAAACTGTCGGCCGTATTCTCGACCCACAAATGCCTGCCGTTCGTCCGCCGGTCATCCGAGAGCACCCGCCAGCCGTGCGATTCCCACCATTGTTTCACCAGATCGATGTGGCGTGAATTCTCGGCCGGAGGCAACCCGTTGATCTTGTAGCGGTGAGACACCTCCACCCGCCCCCGTGGGCCGCGGTCCGTGGGATCGTCGCACGGATCGAATGTGATGGGCCCGAAGGGCTCTGGTCGCGCCTGTGGCGGCAGGGCCATTATGGCTTGACGCAGGTAGTCCTCGCCGCGTTTGGCTGCTTCGTCTTGGGTGATGGTGTTGTGCATACCTGGCTCCTCGCCACATGAGGCGATCGCGACCAGAACGACCACGATGGCAGCGACTACTGCTGTCGCACGCATTCCCGCTCCTCGCGACTATTTGGTTGGCTGGCCGGCGATGATCCTGCCCATGTTCTCCAGTGATCTGTTTTGCTTGTTCCAGTATTCGCTGTGCGCCTCGGTGGAGAAACCGGTCACGCTGTTGGTTCCCGGGTTGGATTCGAAGACGTGCGCGCCGAAGTGCTGCCAGATGGGTTGTGCCGAGTGGAGTCCTGGTGGTGTTGTGCGAATGATGTCGTGCAGCGCGGTGGTCGCGTGGACGCGTTGGGACATCTGGTCTGGCGGCACGCCGTCGAGGTGGAGATCGCGTACGTGATCGACGCCGACGCCGGGACTGCCGACGAACACCATGTTGTCCACGGCGAGGCTGCCGTCACGGGCGGCGTGGCCGATGACGGTGGAGCCGTAGCTGTGGCCGATCAGGGTGTTGTGTGACGGCGTGCCCTGGTGGGTCGCGCGCAGGCCGTCCTGGAACCGGTCGAGGTCCGCCCGCGCGTTGTCGGCGTAGGAGTCTTTCGACGCCCCACCCGGGAATATCTCCTGAGGCGCGTCATAGCCGGTCCAGGCGATCACCGCTGTGGAGGGTGATTGGCCATACACACTTGCCGCTTCGGCCATCTTGTCCGCGCGGTTCATGTCGGTACCGATGAGGTTCAGGCCAGCCCCGGTACCGGGCACGAAGGTGGCGACATTGGTGGCGGTATCTGGGTTGCCCATGGCGACGATCGCTTTGCCGGCCCCATCGGTGCTGATCTTGAGCAGGTGAGCCTGTGGCGCGGTCGGGTCGACTGGCTTGTTCAGCCGGCTGAGGACTGCTTCCAGGCCGGCGAGTTTCTGCTTGAGCTTCTCGATCTCTTCTTGCTTGATGAAAGGGACTCCCGCCATCGAGCCGTGGGTGTTCCGCGTGGCTTGCTGTTCGGTCATACGCGCGATGTCTTCCCGGATCCGTTCCATTTCGCCGGGCAGCTGCATCCTGTTGGCGCGGTCGCGCCATTCGACCGGCACGCCGTCGAGTGAGCCGATCTGCTCGGTGCGCAGGAAAAGCAGTGTTTCGCGTTGCCGGTCGGTCAACCCGTCCCACCAGCGTTTGACGTCGCCGGGCGGGGCGCCCGCGGCCGGGACGGTCTGCATGGACTCCCAGGTGCGTCGCTGGTCGTCGGCGGTCTGAGCGAATCCCTGTGCCTCGGCGGTGAGTTTGCGGAGTTCGGCGGCGGCAGTTCCATCGGCCTCCGTGGCGCGGCGAACCGCTCCCATGACGGTGTCGTTCGCCTTCATCAGCGACACCGGTTCGAGGATTCGGCCGTCGGGGTCGATCACGACTGGTTTTCCCAGGTTCCGCAGTTTCTCCGGGATCTCGGCGAAGATCACGTTCTGGCACGCGGTCACTGTCGCGTGCAGGTCCGTCAACACGCTGGGGATCTTCCGCAACGCGGGAACCATGTCCCACAGCGCCTTCTGACGTGCGGAAAGCACCTGCTTGGCGGCATCAGCGGCCGGCCCCGCCAGTCGGCCAGGGCGTTGATGTGCCCCTGCAACTCGGTGCCGCGATTGTTGATCGCGTGCGCGAACGTGGACCACCGCTGCGCCTGTCGCGAATACACGTCCGGGTCCACCGCACGCAACTCGTGGTAAGTCACCATCGTCGATTCACCGGGCGACGAACTTGCCGACGTTCGCGATCTCGGTCTCGAAGTACGTCTTGGCGTTCAACACCAGGTCGTCCCCACGAGCCGCCAACTGCGCGGCCTCAGCACGCAGGGTGGTGTCCCACGACTTCTCGCACTCGTCCAACGCCACCGACGCCGCGAACCCTGGCGTGACCGGCTCGGACGTACCCGAGCCGCTCGTCAGAGTCACCAGGTCACGTTTCAGACCGTGCGCCGTCTCGTCCATCGCCCTGCCGACCTTGGTCAAGGTCTCCGGCGAGGCGACAACGAGTGGTTGCTGCTCCACGTGAGCACCCCCAGTGATTGCGTAACCCCAGGGTAGTGATGTGCTGGCCGCGCCAGCAACCTCGGTTTCGACCCTCGCAACGAAAGGGGTGGCGTGCGCCCTTCGGGTGGCATTCAGTGTTTGTGGCGAAGATTGCGGGTGGTGCGAACTACGGTTCTCACATGGGAGATCGCGAATACACCGCGCGGGCGCGGGAACTGGGTCAGAAACTGCGTGCGCTCCGAGAGAAGGCCGGGCTGCCGGCCTACGACTTGGCCGACCGGCTCGGCTGGTCGGCGTCCAAGGTGTCACGCATAGAATCCGGTGACAGGAACCTCGCTGAGGCGCAGGTCGTGCGCTATGCCGCCTACTGCGGCGCTACGCCCAACGACATGGACATCCTGCAGTTGCTGTGCCGCGAGGCGCGCAACCCTGGCTACTGGCTCACACAGCGGTTGCGATCGCTGCTGTACTACGAGAGCACTGCGATCACTTCATCGAGTTGGGACTCGTTGGTCGTGCCCGGGATCCTGCAGACCCAGGAATACGCCACGGCGCTGAGCACGGGTGCTGGTGTCAGCCCAGGGCTGACGCACCACTACGTCGGCATTCGGATGGAACGGCAACGCCAGCTCAACCACGGCGGATTCACCTTCTACGTTCACGAGCAGGCGCTCCGGCTGCGGGTCGGCGGGAATCGTGTGATGAACGAGCAGTTGCTCAAGCTCGTATTGCTCACTGACCAGGCGGGTATATCCATCAGGGTCGTCCCCGCCGATCTGGGTGAACGATCCCATTTCGGGCCGACCTTCATCCGGTGGGAATACGAGCGGCACCGGCCACTCGTGTCGGTGGATATCGAACCGGGGCTCTTCCTCGAAGAGAAGCCTTTTGTGGCCACGTACCAGGCGAAGCTGGACAGGATCAAGGAGGTTGCCCTGACCGTGGGACAATCGCGGGAGGTGCTTGCGGCGCTCGCAAGCGAGTTCGACCGACCGGAGGACCCCCGCGATGCCCCCGACCGAATGGCGGAAGAGCAGCTACAGCGAACCTGAGGGTAGCTGTGTCGAGGTGGCATTCAGGAGTGACGACGTATCGGTGCGGGATTCCAAGAACGTGAGCGGGCCGGTTCTCCAGGTGGGGGAGCGCGGGTGGCGTGCGCTCCTGCGTGCGCGTCACTCTTGGTGACCACCCGTCAGCGTGGCGGTGTCTTGAGTTGGGGGATCAGGTGGGCAGATTTTTGCGTGGGGATAGGCAGGTTCGTTTCGGCTGTGTCGCCTGCATTGTCGTGACGGTCGCCGCAGTGGTGACTGTGGTGGTCGGGTATCGCGGTTGGCATGTTGCCGGTACGGCGTTCGCAGAGATCTCGTCGGACACCCTGCCCACATTGCCGGGATCGGATCGACCAGCGGTGCCTTCGATGAAACCCGTGCCATTGCTCGTGCAGTCAGCGGGCTCCGGGCCGGTGCCGACCATAGGCGGCGAGCCGGCCATCGACGCGTGCACGGTGCTCCCGATGAGCCTGCTCACCGAATTTGGCCTCGAGTTGGATTCGACCCAGTCCGTGCGTACGAGTCGCATGGAACGGCCGGGAACGGGGAGCCGCGCGCCCATTGACTTTCTCGGGGCGCAGGGGAGCAGTTGCGCTTATCCGGTACGTGATGGGACACAGATTCGGTGGCTCGACGTGACGATCGCCCAGCCTCCGTTCAACGATGACCCAAGCCATGGGCGCGAGCGGATCATGAACGCGCTCGCGCGCGACGCGCGGCGGCTGCCAGACTTCCATGGGATGAAGGTCTACCTGGCGCGGGTACGCAATGGTCGTGAAGCGACGATCATCGCTGACCGCTTCACCGCCGTGGTCGGGATCGGCGTTCCGCTCGCGCCACGACCGGGCTTGCCTGATCCGACACAGATCGAGGACGCGATCACGAATCGAGTCCTGGAAAATCTGCTGCGAGCGCCGACTGCGCCGATGCGATTCAGCTATCGTGAGCCTCAGGCCGCTACGCCTGATCCGTGCGAGGTGTTTACGCCCGAGATGTTCCGTGAAGTGTACGGAATCGAGGACAGCGGCCGGACCGTGACCCGGCACCACATCGGTGAGCTTGAAACGTACGAGCCGACTGACCCCGTGCATCCTCGTTCGTTCTGGCTGGAGACTTCGTGTGCGCGCGGGGAGCGTAGCGAGAAACGGCACGATCTCGATACGCGCGGACTCGTGGTCCAGTTCGATGTCTATCGCGATCCGGCGCAGGCTACGACGGGCGAATACCTCAACTGCGATCCATCGGCTCCGATTCCTCGTCCAGGTGGCCAGCCGGTTCCCGTGGTGCAACGAATTGGTGACGGACTAGTATGCGTGAATACGATCCTCAGGAGCCCTAATCTTGTCTTTCGCGTTGGCCGCACTGTCGTGCTCCTGCAGGAATGGAAGCCTGGTGGCCAGTCCAATCCGGCCAGCGCGATCACGATGCTGACACCGCTCGCGCACCGTATCGCCACCAGGCTCATGCAGTAGGGCAAGCGAGGGATCGCAGCGCCTCGACAAGACGCCCGGTGTCGGCGGGTGACACCGTTGTCCGTCCCGGGCCGTCCTGCTCAGGGTGGTGTCTGATCAGGTAGCGACCTGCCTCGGTGTCCATCCAGGTCAGCTCGGACGAGGTCTGTTGCCGGCCCATCTGATCGCGATGGGTCACCGCGAAGAAGCCGCCGCCGGTCGACGGCCGGCTCATCAGGCTGGCGAGTTCCCGGTCCTCTCTGGTCGCGCCCCGTGCGGCGCGCGGCTGCCGGAGGAACGACCGGTCTTCGTTGTCCTCCAACGGTTTCCGGTCCGCCGATCGGTTCGTCACGGTGATCGACCTGCCAGGGCCGGCGGGCAACTGGGGCAGCAGCCCGACGGCTTCGCGTGCCAGCGCGGTCGGGAAGATCGTCGTGAACCTGAGTCGCGTGTCGTGTTCCACGGCGAGCACGGCGTGCTTGCCCTTCCCGCAGGCTCGGGCCGCGATCGTCAGGTCGTGAGCGGTGCCGAGCACGGCGATGCCGGTCGTGGCGGTAGTCAGCAGGCGCAGCGCGAGGGCCACGTTCTCGTGGAGTTCACCGGGCCGGATGGCGAGGTCCCGTTGCACGAGGTCGTTCCACACCGCGTCCGCGATCCGCTCGCGCTCCTCGATGAACTGGCCGACGAGTGGCGGTTCGAACGGGAAGGTGCGCAGACTGGTGTTCAGATGCTCGGACAGGATGTTCAGCGCCGCGAGGGAAACGGTGAACGTCGCCGGCATCAGTCTTCGCCGATAGTGGTCGGCGGAAGCGCCGGATAGTCGTCTCCGAACCAGGTCTCGTCGGGATCGCCGTCCACGAGCCAACTCGGCCGGTCGTGTTCCTTGTCGTCGTCGCCTTGACGGCCCGCGCCCGCACCGAGCGGCATCCCGCCAGGGGCCATGCCAGGACGTGCTCCACCACCGGCCCGCCCCGCGCCGCCGTGCGGGTCCACGCCGGGCATCCCGCCCGCACGCGGGCCGGCGCCCACGGCATTCCCGGCGCCAGGCGCGCGACCGCCCGTGCCACCACGCCCGCCATCGCTGCCCGTGGGGCCGTAGCCACCGCCGTACCCGCCGGCGACGGGCGGCACCATCCCGCCGGGACCCTGCCCACCGCCTTGGCCACCAGTAGGCCCGAAGCGGTCCACACCGCCCGGAGCGTCGGTTGGCACGGGTGTCCACTGGCCAGGATTGGTGATGCCGCCGTGGCCACCTGGAACTGGGACAGGCTCAAAACCTGGGCCGGGAGTGGGCTGCCGGCCGGGCTGATCGTGTCGGCCGGCGTCACCGCTGATCGGCGGTGGCGGTGCGACCTGCTGACCGGTGCCACCAGTGGGGTCGCCGCTCCTGGCCGGTCGGCCGCCACCGGGCCGCACGCCGGGCGTCGTCGGCCGGCCGGTGCCGTCTCCGGTGCCGCTCGGCGTCGAGGTGCCCGCCGGGGCGTTCAGCGTCGGCGGTGGCGTGTAGGTCGGCATCGCCGTACCGGTCAGTTGCTGATCCATTCCCGACATCACACCGGCCGCGATCAGCCGTTGTTCGTTCGCCTGGTTGTAGACACGCTGCGCCTCGTCGGCGATCGCCTGCTTGTCCTGCGGTGGCGCCGCATTCATTCGTGCGAGAAAAGCCGCCCGGTCGTACTGCACGACCGGAGGCATTTTCTTCTGCCCATTCGCGACCGCGTCCGACGACTTTTGCAACGCCATACCGGTCGCCAGTGCCCCCGAACCCGTCTGCCCGAACCAGTTCCCGACCCCGACGGAGAAATCCCTGGCACCATTCGCCGCCTTGCCGTTCCACTGGCCGCCTTCGGTGCCGATGGCGCGGGAGATCTCCTCCTGGAAGGTGATCAGATCGTTCCCGAAGCCGACCCAGTCATCGCCTGTCTGGCGCACAGCTGCGGGGTTGACGTCGTTGTGCACCATGTCGTACATCTGCTGGTGGCCGTGCTGGTCGTAGAGCGCGCCCGGGGTGTTGATCGGCCGGACGGTCTGGCCGGCGAGGTGCTCCCGCATCTGCCCGTCGGCGTTGATCAACTGCTCGACAGGCACGCCTGTCTGCCTCGACTCGTCGCGGAGCGCCTTCAACTCCCCAGCGTCATTACCGGGAATGTACGGCCTCTTCCGCACCACGATCCCGTGCGCGTTCATCGCCCCAGGAATGGGTACTGGATCACCCGGATTCATGTCACGCCCCCAGACAGTCGTTCATGGCAGCTTCGGCTCCACTGCCCGCGCCAACTTCATCGCAATATCACAAGCCCGCCCTTTGTCTCCCTGCGCGCCGCCGTCAGTATCGACGCTGGACGTCTCCGAAACCTCTATCCTGACGCGGCAACTCGTGGCGATGAAGTATTGAACCGCATTGTGTCGCCCTATTTGCGGTAAGGGTTTAGCGGGCTCGGTCATTGAATGGAGTGGTAGATCCTTCGGGCCTATGCGCTCAAGGATCTGCAATCCTCCGAGGTACCCAGTCATTGGCCAACTGCACGCATGGTTTCGTGGCTCCGCCTGGCCGCGAGCGTCGAACCCGATGGCCGCGAGTTCAGCCTCCGGCAGGATGGTGCACGGGTTGACGCCAACGAGTCGAGGGTCGGGCTGCGGCTTGTGGGGTTCGGTTGGCCCCGTGATGTCGGGTGGCAGCGCGGGGTTATCGGTCGGTGCCGTGACGGAGGTCGAAGGCGGTCCGGGTTGTCCGTTGGCGTCCGAGGAGCATCCTGCCGCCACGACGGAGACCGCAGCCACGGTGAGCGCTGTCGCGGCCAAACGGGTGCGTGTTCGATTCATTGCGGTCCCAGGCGCTTCATCTGGCGGGCCTGCTCTTCCTCGATGTTGTGGTACTGGCGTTTGGCGATCTCGACTGCGGCGCGAAAGTCGATCAACGTCTGTTGGACCTGCGTCATGCGGGTGACCAGGCCATTGGGGTCCGTAGCGGCCTCGACGGCTACTTTGCGGACCTCCCGCGCGGCGTAGCTGTGGCCGAGTTGCGGCTCGTTGGCCATCGAGCGTCCGGCTGTTCCGATTCGTTGGTCGATTCGGTCGAGCATGCGGTTGATGGCGCCGATGTAGGCGTTGCCCATGGCCTCGTTGACGCCGAAGCCGCCTGCTTCGGCGAGTGCCTTGAACTGGGCACCCTGCTGCTTGATGTGCTCCAACTCGGCGTTGGTCGGCATGTCCGCTGCGTCCGGCATAGTGAACCCCCAGTGACCGCACGGCCCACCGTGCAACAGCGACGGTAGCGAGCACGTTGCGATGCCTACAACCGAATCACTCGAACGGACCAGGTCGGTCGGCTACTTCGCGTGGACCCGCAGCTTGATCGTGTCGTCGATGTAGTCCACGCCGAATCCGGCGCGCCAAATGTGCAGCAGCGGCGTGTACGGATTGCGCAGTTCGGTGAACGGTTTGCCCGCCGCCGGGTTTCCCGCCAACGTCTTGTAGATCTTCGGCAACTCGTCGGCGTCCGGATAGCGCAGCCCACGCCTGGTGACCTCCTGCCAGCGCGCGTGCTGGGCCAGGTTGCCGCCGTGGCCGGTCATGGACAGCGGACTGTCGCCCTCACCCTTGATCGCGTAGACCGGCTTGACGACCTCGAAGTCGTCCTTGCCCAGCAGCCTGCTCGGAACGGTCGACGTCGCCGCGGTCACCGGATAGGGGACCAGGTACCACCCGGTGTTCCTCGGCCGCCCGACCTGCCAGGCCAGCCGCGTTACCGCGCAGCCGAGCGCACCGAGCCGATCCACGAGCTCCCAGGCGAACCCCTCGACCTCGGTCACCGCGTCCACCCGGTCGCCCAGTGCGATCACGTGCGCCTCGTCGGGCACGTCGTCCACCGGGGAGTCCGGCTCGTCGCCCGAGCAGTGACAGTGGCCGCAGGTGTACGCGTTGTCCTCCCACTCGGTCAGGTCCCCGGAGTACGCGCCGACCGTGCCGGCGCCCTTGCACGTCCCGCACACCACCCGGTGCACGAAGCCTCGGCGCGGATCGGGCGTGAGGCCCGTGGCGGCCAACGCGGCGGCCCGATCCCCGTGCTCGGCGAGCGCGGCCGCGCCCCTGCCGGGATCGGTGGGCTCGGGCCACATCGTGCACGTCGCCAGAGTGGTGTAGTCGAACTCGTCGGTCACCGGACATGGATACCAGTAGCGGCCGGCGCCGCCACGCCGGACACTGGGTCACATGGCAGTGGCCCGCAGGCTCGCCCGATTCAACAAGCGGTACGCCAACAAGGTGATGCGGCTCGTCGCGCCGTACGTGCCGCCGCTGGCCCTGATCGTCCACAAAGGACGGACCTCCGGCGCCGAGTACCGCACGCCGGTGAACGCGTACCGGTTCGGCGATCAGGTCGCCGTGGTCCTCTACTACGGCGAGACCGACTGGGTGCGCAACGTCCTGGCGGCCGGCGAAGCGGACCTCACGCGGCTGGGCCGCACGGTGCACATCGCCAACCCGACGCTGGTGGACAGCCGCGACGAGGCGCTCGGCTCGGTGTTGCACGTGGTGTCGCTGCGCGCGAAGCAGGTCATGCTGGCCGACGTCACCGGCCGCAGGTGATCAGACGCGGGCGCCCTTCTTCTGGAGCAGTCCGAACACCCGGTACACCAGCCGCGTCCAGACCGGCCAGATGAACGGGCGCGCGGGCGGGTGGTCGACGGCGTGCGCGGCCTTGTCGAGCAGGCCCTCGAGGAGCGCGTCGTGCATCCAGCGGATCGCGATCGCCCACATGATCCGGTTCAGCCCCGGCGCGGTGCCGATCAGCTCGTGGCGCAGCGCGCAGGTGCCGTCGCCGTTGTCGGTGAGGATGAACGTGTGCGTGCCGTCCAGTCCGGTGGGCGGCTTGAACGTGAACTCGACACGCCGGCCGGGCTCGTAGGCGGTACAGGTGTACCTGATCGGGCCGTGTCCACCGTCCGCACCGGCGCCGAGCGGCCGGTCCAGCACCAGTGGCGGCCACTTTTCGGTGGGCCACAAGGGATTGCCTGGCTCGGCGATCCGGTCGAGCAGGGGCGCCATGGTCGACGCCGGCACCGGGTAGGTGCGCTCGTGCACGTTCTTGATCATGGTCGATCACCTCCATACGGCACCGTATGGTGCTGTCAGTACGGTACCGTACGGAACCGTGAAGAGCGCGGGTGATGTGCGTCGCAGGACGCGGGACGACTGGACGGCGGCGGCGCTGGAGGCGCTGGCCGACGGCGGGCTCGCCGCGGTGGCCATCGAGCCGCTCGCCGCCCGGGTCGGCGCGACGAAGGGCAGTGCGTACTGGCACTTCCCGAACCGGGAGGCGCTGGTCACCGCGACGCTGGAGCGGTGGGAGCGCGACCACACCGAGGCCGTGATCGACATGGTGGAGGCCGAGGGCGGCGATCCGGCTACACGGCTGCGCCGGCTGTTCGGCGCGGTACTCGATCCGGCGCACGGCCCGCACGTGGAGCTGGCTCTGCTGTCCACATCGGACGATCCGCTGGTGGCCGCCGCGGTGAGCCGGGTCAACGAGCGGCGGATCGGCTACCTGGCGCGACTGCTCGGACAGCTCGGGTTCGCCCGCGCGCAGGCCCGCCGGCGTGCCGTGCTGGCGTACTCGGTCTACCTCGGGCAGGCGCAGCTCATGCGCGCCACGCCCGGCGTGCTGCCTCAGGGAAAGGCGGCGCGGCGGGCGCACCTGGACGACGTGCTGACCACGATGCTGGCCGCGCCGGTGTGACCGCGTTCCGGTTCGCGGTGCGGGTCAAACCCGGCGCCAAGCGGGACGCCGTCGGCGGGCGCTGGGCCGGGCCCGGCGGCGAGGCGCTGGTCGTCGCGGTGGCGGCGCCGGCCGTCGAGGGCAAGGCCAACGACGCCGTGCTGCGCGCACTGGCCGCCGCGTTCACCTTGCGCGCCAAGGACTTCCACATCGTGCGCGGTGATCGCGGGCGGGACAAGCTGATCGAGCTGGACCCCGCCCCTCCCGACGCCGCCGACATCCTGGCCCGCCTCCTCGGCTGATCCCAACCGCGCGAGTCCCGCGCCCTGCACCGGTGAGTCCCGCGTTCTGCATCGCCGAGAGCGGCATATCTGGCCGAATTGATCACTATGCGCAGTGGCTGAGGCGTCCACCTGGGACAATGGGGCGACGGCGGACGGGCGGGAGGCGGCGTGGAGGACCTGACGATCGCGCTCGGCATCGGCGCCGCGGTGCTGCTGGTCGCGGTCGTCGCGGTGCGGATCACGGTTCGCCTCGGCTTCCCGTCGCTGCTGGTGTACCTGGCGCTGGGAGTGCTGATCGGCGAGGCCGGCTTCGGCATCAAGTTCGACGACGCGCAGCTCACCCAGGCGCTCGGGCTCGCCGCGCTCGTCATGATCCTCACCGAAGGCGGGCTCACCACCCGCTGGTCGGCCGTGAAACCCGCGCTCGGCATCGGGATCGCGCTGTCCACGATCGCCGTCGTGATCAGCATCGGGGTCACCGGTGGCGCGTTGCACTACATCCTCGGCCTGGACTGGCGGCTGGCCCTGCTGTGGGGCGCCGTGCTCGCGCCGACCGACGCCGCCGCGGTGTTCAGCGTGCTGCGCCGAATCGCGGTGAGCCGCCGCCTGATCGGCTCGCTCGAACTGGAGTCCGGCCTCAACGACGCGCCCGCCTACATCGCGGTGGTGCTGCTCAGTACGGCCAGCACGGTGGACTGGACCCTGCCGCTGGTGGTCGTCTACGAGCTGCTCGCCGGCGGCGTGATCGGGTTCGTGTTCGGCTGGCTCGGGGCGTGGGCGCTGCGCCGTGCCGCCCTGCCGGCCACCGGCCTGTACCCGCTGGCCACCGTCGCGGTGTGCGTACTCGCCTTCTCCGGCGGCCAGGCCGCGCACGCGTCCGGCCTGCTGGCCACCTACGTGGCGGCGCTCGTGCTGGGCAACGCGAGGCTGCCGCACCGGTCGGACACGCTGTCGTTCGCCGAAGGCCTGGGGTGGCTCGCCCAGATCGGGCTGTTCGTCCTGTTGGGACTGTTCGCCTCGCCGTCGCGACTGCTCGACGCCGTGGTGCCGGGGCTCGTCGCCGGCGCGGTGGTGACCGTGCTGGCCCGCCCGCTGTCCGTGCTGGCGTCCGCGACTCCGTTCCGAATGCCGTGGCGGGAACAGGTCTTCTTATCGTGGGCCGGCCTGCGCGGCGCGGTGCCGATCGTGCTGGCGATGATCCCGCTGTCCGAAGGTGTCGCCGGCGCGCAGCAACTCGTGGACGGCGTGTTCGTCCTGGTGATCGTGTTGACCCTGGTGCAGGGCAGCACGCTGTCGCTGGTCGCGCGGTGGTTGGGGTTGACGAGGGGAGCGGAGTCGGTCGAGGTGGAAGTGGACTCCGCGCCGCTGGACGAGCTGGACGCCGAGCTGCTGCAGGTGCGCATCCCGGAGAAGTCGCGGCTGCACGGCGTGTACCTGTCCGAGCTGCGGCTGCCGCGCGGCGCGACGATCAGCCTGATCGCGAGGGACGGCAAGGGGTTCACGCCACAGCCGACGACCCGGCTGCAGGAGGGTGATCAGCTGCTCGTGGTCGCCACGGCGTCGGTGCGGGACGCGGCCGAGGCGCGGATCAGGGCGGTCGACCGGGCCGGCCGGTTCGCCCGCTGGAAGGGCGAGACCGGCAAGGACTGATACTCGTTCGGCCGATCGACACCCCACAAATGTTCGACAAGAATGCTCTTGTCACGGGTGTGCGACAGGGGAGCGTTGTGGATGACTGTCACCGATTCGGCGTTTCCGGAATATGATCTGTTCACGCCGGAGGCCATGAACAATCCGATGCCATTGCTGCATCGGATTCGCGCTGAGACGCCGATCGCCTGGATTTCGCAGCTCGATGCCGGGCTTCTGACCCGGCACGCGGATATCGTCGCCGTGCTGCGGGATCGCAGGATGGCCACCGCCAATCTGACCCAGGGGCTCCGCCGCCTCAGCCCGGCCGAGCTGGACGAACTGCTGCCGCTGCGGACGTCCGTCGAGCGCTGGATGGGGCACACCACCCATTCCGATCACCTGCGGTTCCAGAAGCTCTTGCGGGGTTACTTCACGCCCGCGGTGATCGACCGGCTCCGGCCGCGGGTTCGTGAGTTCACCGACGAACTGCTCGACGCGGTGGAGCCGCACGGCCGGCTGGATCTCGTGGCAGAGTTGGCCTATCCGCTGCCCGCTCTGGTGATCGCCGAGATGCTCGGCATGCCGACCAGCCGCCGCGAGCAGTTACAGGCCTGGTCGAAGGACATCACCGCGATCTTCCAGATCACCGGTTTCGACCAGCTACGGCAATGTCAGCGCAGTGTTCTCGAAATGCAGGATTACATGCGCGAACTGGTGGACGAGCGCCGGCGCTTACCGCGTGAGGATCTCATCAGCATGTTCGTCGCCGCCGAGAAGGACGGGTTGGTCGACGAGGAGGAAATCGTATCCAATTGCGTTCTCCTCCTGTTCGCCGGACACGAGACGACCGGCGGCCTCATCTCGAACGGGATGGTCCAATTGTTCGAGAATCCGGACCAGCTCGATCTGTTGAAATCGGATCCGGACCTGATGCCGGGCGCGATCGAGGAAATGCTGCGCATCACCGGGCCGGCATCGGTGATCTCCCGAGTGAGTACGGAGACCGTCGAGGTGGCCGGCCACACCTTTCCCGCCGGCCGGCAGTTCTTTCTCGCGATGAACGCCGGGAACCGGGATCCGGACGTGTTCGCGGACCCCGACCGGTTCGACATCACCCGGCAGTCGAAGAAGCACACCGCGTTCGGCACCGGCGTGTTCTATTGCCTCGGCGCGGCGCTGGCGAGAATGGAAGCGGACGAATGCTTCCGCATCCTGCTGTCCCGCTTCCCGGACATCCGGCCCGCGTACCAGGAACCGGACTGGCGGCCGGTGATCCTCCTCGGCCGCCGGCTGGACACGCTCCCGGTCCAACTCTAGGTAACAAGTAGCGACTTTCGTCTGTACTGTTCAGCCGATCGTGTCTCTAAGATCGCCCACTCGGGTTAATCTTTAGGTGCGGAAGGATCTCGACAAGTGACGATTGTCGTGCAAAAACACACGTCCGGTCGGTTTTGGTCGCGTGCTCGAATCGGCGGTGCGCTGGCCGTGGCGCTGCTCGGCGGAGGGCTGCTCATCGCGGCGCCCGGAGCCGAGGCGGCCGACGAGTTCCCGGCGTTCGGCCTCCCGCTCGCGCCAGGTCAAGCGGTCCGGTCCGCCGGCATTCACTCCGACAACGGCACCAGCGGCGTGAAGAACGCGATCGACATGAACCCCGCCGACGACACCGTGCGCGCGCCGCTGGCCGGCACCGTCCGGATCCAGCACTGCAGCGGCGGGGACTGGGTCACCATCGACCACGCCGACGGCTGGCGCACCGGCTACTACCACATGGAAGACGTCAAGGTCACCGAAGGCCAGCAGGTCGAGCAGGGCGCCGAACTGGGCAACGTCGGCAACGCGCTGCCCTGCGGCGGCAGCAGCAGCGGCGCGCACGTGCACTTCACCCTGTGGCGGCTGACCGCGAGCGCGGCCGAGCGCTCGTCGCGGCCCGTCGCCGCCGGCAACTGGAACGACGTGTCCTACGAGCGGCTCGCCGGTGAGGTCGCCGACGAGACCGGCGTGGCGGTGGACGGCAAGGTGTTCGGCGGCTGGCGGTTCAACGAGGCCGCCCAGCAGTACTCCGGCACCGCGACCCGCGTGCGGGACAACGAGTCGGTCAGCCTGCCCGGCAGGTTCGACTACGAGAGCCCGACGTCCCCGACCACCACAGCGCCGCCGACCACCACACCCTCGACCGTCTCGACGCGCTGAGCTGGGGCGCGCCGGTTAAGCTCCGCTCGCTTAGCGAGTTGTGAGTGCGCTGTGCTTCGCTTGCGCGCCAAAGCCTTCGAGAGGGAGACATGGGTTCCACCATGCGTGCCGCCGTGCTGGCGGCCTTGGCGTTGACAGTGGCGGCGAACGTCTCGGGGTGCGGCGACTCCGACAAGGGAAGCACCCCCGGCGGGAGCGCGTCCGAGACCACCAAGGGCGGCGATCTGGGCAGCGATTCGACCGGTGCCGGAAAGGCCGGCAAGAACGGCCCGTCGAT
Organism: Herbihabitans rhizosphaerae; assembly: GCF_004216555.1. Classification (GTDB taxonomy): domain Bacteria; phylum Actinomycetota; class Actinomycetes; order Mycobacteriales; family Pseudonocardiaceae; genus Herbihabitans; species Herbihabitans rhizosphaerae. The sequence continues at coordinate 174,453 of NZ_SGWQ01000008.1, forward strand.
CCTGGGCGTCGACCCGTGCACCCTGGTCAAGCCCGCCGACGCGGCCGACCTGTACCAGGAATACAAGCCGCGCAAGGGCGAGGTCATGAAGGCGCCCGCGTGCATCGCCTACGACTACACGCTGCGGATCGAGAGCAAGTCGTTCGACAAGCTCAAGTCGTCGAACTACCTCTACAAGAATGAATTCGAGATCGCGGGCAGGCGCGCGGCCCAGGCCGTCGGCGGAGTGTGCAAGATCCTGCTCGAAGTGAACTCGAGCGAGACGCTGGAGCTCCAGGTCAGCATCTCCAACTCACCTCCGGCTCCCAAGGACGAGGCGAAGGCCTGCGGCGCGGCCAAGAAGGGCCTGGAGGCCGCGGCGTCCCGGCTGCCGTCCTAAGCCAGGCGACGTCTTCGCCATCTGCCGATGAGTTTTCTGCGCCGAGAACGTCTACCCCTCCGATGACAGGAGGACATGATGTTCAAGGTTGAGCGGGGGGCGCTGTGAGCAGCACCAGGGTGTTGGTGGCGGGGGCGAGCATCGCGGGGCCCGCGCTGGCCCACTGGTTGCGCCGGCGGGGGGCCGAGGTGACCGTGGTGGAGCGGGCTCCGGAGCTGCGTCCCGGTGGGCAGGCGGTGGACGCGCGCGGGGTCGCCAAGGAGGTCATCCGGCGGATGGGGCTGGACGCGGCGGTCCGCGCGGCCCGCACCGAGACCGCTGGCGCGTACACGGTGGACGTGGATGGGAACGTGCTGGAGACCTTCCGCGCGGACGACGACGGTGGCGACGGCTACATCGCGGACATCGAGATCCTGCGCGGGGACCTGTCCCGAGTGCTCCACCGCGATACCCGGGACGGTGTCGAGTACCTCTTCGGCGACCGGATCGCCGAGCTCACTCAGGACGCGGACGGGGTCGACGTGGTCTTCGCTGGCGGCGACCGGCGGCGCTTCGACCTGGTGGTCGGGGCGGACGGGCTGCACTCGGCGCTGCGAGCGATGGTGTTCGGGCCGCACGAGCGGTTCGTCCGCCACCTCGGGCACGTGCTGGCCTTCTACAGCGTGCCCAACGAGTTCGGGCTGGACCGCTGGCTGTTCGAGTACCAGGAGTCCGAGTCCGGGCGCTCCGCCCTCCTGCGGCCCATCCAGCACGCCGCCCGGGGGATGGCCATGTTCTCCTTCCCCTCGGCCGACTTCGACGTGGACTACCGCGACGTCGAGGCCCAGAAGCGCCTGCTGCGCGAGCGGATGGCCGGCCTCGGCTGGTTGACCCCGCGCATCCTCGCGCACCTGGACGACACCCCGGACTTCTACCTCGACCAGGTCGCCCAGGTGGTGATGGACCGCTGGTCGAGCGGACGGGTCGGGCTGCTCGGAGACGCGGCGTTCAGCTCGTCGCCGCTGTCCGGGCAGGGCACCGGGTTGGCTCTGGTCGGCGCCTACCTGCTGGCCGGAGAGCTGGCCGCCGCCGGGTGGGACCCGGAGGCCGGGTTCGCCGGCTACGAGCGGCGGATGCGCTCGTTCGTCGAGGCCAACCAGGAGATCGGCCGGTTGAACGCGCGCAGCCGCGACGTTCCCGGGCCGGACACCGAGCCGAGCCTCGCGCCCGAAGAGTGGGACATGGAGCTGATCGAGCGTGCGATCAACGGCGTCGAGCTGCCCGACTACGCGGGTGTGCCGGACCCGAGCGCCACAGCTTGTCGAGGTAGGGGAGCAGCCGGTTCGGGCTGCGGCCGAACAGCTCGGCCAGCTTCGGGTCGTCGTCACGCGGTGCGGTGCCGGCCGGGCCGCGTGACGACGCGTACCGGCGGCACGCCCGGCACCACGTGTAGGAGAACGCGACCCGCTCGTCGTAGTCGTGGGTGAAGTGCCGCACGGAGACCTCGCCGCACGCCGGACAGGGTCGCTCTTCGTTGTCCCGCAACGGAATCCGGGCGAGTTCGGTGATCGCCTCGTGATCGAACTCCCGCCACGGGCGTTCGTAACGTCGCCAGTCCTCGGTCACTCGCTGATCATCGCGATCGCGCGGATCTTGTTCGTCGCGTCCAGCGCGGCGACCTTGTACGACTCGGCCAGCGTCGGGTAGTTGAACACCGTGTCCACCAGGTAGTCGACCGTGCCGCCGCAGCCCATCACCGCCTGCCCGATGTGCACCAGCTCGGTCGCGCCGGTGCCGAACATGTGCACCCCGTGCAGCGATCTGTCCTCTGTGGACACGAGGAGCTTGAGCAGCCGAGCACCAGCATGTCGAAGTCGGTCGCTGTGGTCTGGGTCACCGTTGCAGTGTGTCAACGCGGTCGGCTATGGTCCGGGTGAAGGTCATGAGCGCCAGCGTCAAGCCCCGGCTTGCTGGCCGGCAACCCTCCTACCGCGGTGGGGTGCCCCGGGTGAAGACCAGGCCCTCCGCGAGGTGCGGACGGGCAAGCGCGGACCCATCTGAGGCGGGTCCCGGAGGACCCGGAGGTCCAGATGACGCTCGCCGTACCGCCTGCCCGCTGTAGCACCGAGCAGGAAACCGTTGCCGCACAAGCGATCCCGCCGGTCGTGGGTGCGCGGCTGACCGTTCCGCTGGTGACCGGGGAGCGCGTCCAGTACGCCAACCTCGATCACGCCGCGTCCGCTCCCTGTCTGGAGGCGGTGCGCGACGCCGTGGACGAGCTGCTGCCCTGGTACGCCAGCGTGCACCGGGGCGCCGGGTTCGCCTCGCAGGTGTCCACCCGCGTGTACGAGCAGTCGCGGGACGTGCTCCGCCGGTTCGTCGGCGCCGCGTCCACCGACACCGTCGTGTTCACCCGCAACACCACCGACGCGCTGAACCTGCTCGCCGGTGCGGTGCCGCGCGGCACGTCGGTCGTGCTGTTCGACACCGAGCACCACGCCGCGCTGCTGCCGTGGCGCGGGCCGAGGGTGCACCGGATCGCGACTCCGCGCTCGCCGGGCGACGCACTCGTCGCGCTGGACACGGCGCTCGCCAAGTGCGCGGTGGGACCGCGACTCGTTGTGCTCTCCGGCGCGTCCAACGTCACCGGTGAGGTGTGGCCGGTGGCCGCGCTCGCCGAGGTGGCCCGCCGGCACGGCGCGCGGATCGCGTTGGACGCGGCACAGCTGGGCCCGCACCGGGAGATCGACATCCGCGCGTTGGACGTGGACTACGTCGCGCTGTCCGGGCACAAGCTGTACGCCCCGTTCGGCACCGGCGCGCTGATCGGCCGCGCGGACTGGCTGTCGGCCGCCGAGCCGTACCTGGCCGGCGGGGGAGCGACCAAGCAGGTCGTGGACTGGGGCGATCACCTCGGCATCTCCTGGTCGAAGGTGCCCGAGCGGCACGAGGCCGGCTCGCCCAACGTGGTCGGCGTGCACGCGTTCGCGGTGGCCTGCGAGACGATCACCCGCAACGGGTGGGCGGCGATCGAGACGCACGAGCGTGCGTTGCGGGAGCGGCTGCGTGCCGGGCTCGCGTCGATCGACGGGCTCGCCGAGCTGTCGCTGTTCGACGGTGATCGGGACCGGCTCGGCGTGGTCAGCTTCGCGCTGGAGGGTCACGACCCGGGGCTCGTCGCGGCGATCCTGTCCGCCGAGTACGGCATCGGCGTGCGCGACGGCGCGTTCTGCGCGCACATCGCCACCCGGCGGCTGCTCGGTGTGGCCGGCGCGGACGGGCAGCGTGCGCTGCGGGTGAGCGTCGGGCTCGGGACCACGGACGAGCACGTGGATCGGTTGATCGCCGGGCTGCGCGCGATCGTCGCGGGTGAGAAGGCGTGGAACTACGTGCAGCAGGACGGTCGCTGGGTCCCGGAGAACGACCCGAGGCCACTCCCGCCGTTCGTTGCTTGACCCGCTCGCTACTCTGCCCCGCGTGACTGGCCAGTTACCCACCCACCGCCACGATTGGTTTCCCCTCGCACTCCTGGGGTTCCTCGTGCTCGGCGTGCTGGTGCTCGCGGACAGCACGGATTTCTGGCGTCCGCGCTTCGAATTCCTGACGATGGAGGAGTTCCACAGGCAGCAGGCGTTGCCCGAGCCGTCCAGCCTCGGGTTCGTGAACCCGTGGTACATGCCGACTGTGCTCGCGATCGTGTTCCTGGCGACGGTGGTGTTCTGTGCGGTTCGGGCGCGCGATGCCGGCACGCCGATCCCCATGATCACGCTCGGCTTGATCATCGGTGGTGGGGCGATCGTCGGCGTGTACTGCTATGTCATCGCCGGGCTCGAGGTGTCGACCAGCGACCTGGTCACCGTGTGGCTGGGGCCGTTGGCAGTGTTGGGCGCGGCGGCTGCGGCGTGGTCCTACCTTGGGCTGGGCCCTGGCGCGCAGCAGGCCAAGATCGTCGGCAGCGTGTGTCTCGCCGCCGCCGCGTTCGGCATGGTGGTCGCGCTCGCGCCCGCGATCGTCGAAGGATTGCTCGTGCTGACCGGGCTCACCGTCCTCGGCTACCTCGAACGGACCGTGCTCCCGGTGCTCGCCGGGCTCGTTTTCCTTGCCACCACGTGGTTTCTGCGTCCCGGTCCGACCGGCGTGGTGATACCGGCGGCCGCACTGCTGCTTGCCGCGTTCGCCGCGCTGCTGATGGCCCAGCGCCGGCAGCCCGACGCGGTGCGCTGAGCACGTCCCGGACCGTGGACAATGGGGCGGTGAGCACCGAAGACACCACCGACGCCGTGACCAGACCGAAACGCCGGGGCCTGCTGTTGGCCGCCGTCGTGCTGGTGGTGTTCGCGCTCGACCTGGTTACCAAGATCGTCGCGGTGTCCTCGCTGGAGGGCCGCGAGCCGGTCCGGATCCTCGGCGGAGCGGTGTACCTGCAGCTCGTCCGCAACCCGGGTGCCGCGTTCTCCATGGCTACCGGCATGACCTGGGTGCTCACTCTGATCGCGGTCGGCGTCGTGGTGGCGATCGTGTGGATCGTGCCGAAGCTGCGCTCCACCGGCTGGGCGATCGGCCTCGGGCTGGTGCTCGCCGGCGCGATGGGCAATCTGGTCGACCGGTTCTTCCGCGCGCCCGGCCCGCTGCGCGGTCACGTCATCGACTTCATCTCCGTGTTCGCGCCGAACGGCGACGCCTGGCCGGTGTTCAACGTGGCCGACTCCGGCATCGTCGTCGGTGGCGCGCTGATCGTGCTGATGGCGCTGCTCGGCCGCGACTACGACGGCACCTCGTCCCGCGACAAGAAGTCCACAGTGGACAGTGAGCCCACGGTGGAGGAGTCGAAGTGACGTCGAGGAGTCTTCCCGTTCCGGACGGGCTCGACGGCATGCGCGTGGACGCCGGCTTGTCCAAGCTGCTCGGCCTGTCCCGCACCATCGTCGCCGGCATCGCGGAGTCCGGTGACGTGCTGCTGGACGGCGCGCCCGCCGGCAAGTCCGACCGGCTGATCGCCGGCGCGATGCTCGAGGTGACGCTGCCGGAGCCGGAGAAACCCGTTGTGCTGCAGGCGATTCCGGTGGACGGTCTGGTCGTGCTGCACGAGGACGACGACATCGTGGTGGTGGACAAGCCGGTCGGGGTGGCGGCGCATCCGAGCCCTGGCTGGACAGGTCCGACGGTGATCGGTGGGCTGGCGGCGGCCGGCGTGCGGGTCTCCACCTCGGGCTCGGCCGAGCGGCAGGGCGTGGTGCACCGGCTGGACGTGGGCACGACCGGCGTGATGGTGGTGGCCAAGTCGGAGCACGCGTACACGGTGCTCAAGCGGGCGTTCAAGGAGCGCACCGTGGACAAGGGCTATCACGCGCTGGTGCAGGGGCATCCCGATCCGAGCGTGGGCACGATCGACGCGCCGATCGACCGGCATCCCAAGCACGACTACCGGTTCGCCGTGGTGGCGGGTGGACGGCCGAGTGTCACTCATTACGAGGTGATGGAGGCTTTTCGGGCGGCGTCGCTGGTGGATGTGCGGCTGGAGACGGGGCGCACGCATCAGATTCGCGTGCACTTCTCCAGCTTGCGGCATCCGTGTGTGGGGGATTTGGCGTATGGGGCTGATCCGGTGCTGGCAAAGCGGTTGGGGGTGACGCGGCAGTGGCTGCACGCGCGGCGGCTTTCTTTTGCGCATCCTGGGGATGGGCGGATCGTGGAATTCACTAGTCCGTATCCCAGTGATCTTGTGGGGGCGCTCGACCTTTTGCGGGCAGAGGCTTAAGCCTCAGGCGAGTTGTTCGACGAATCGTGACAGTTGCACCAGGTTGCGGCATTCGAACATGTCCACGATCTCGGCGTAGAAATGCGCAGCCGAGTCGCCCGAGCCCCAGCGGTCGGTCGGCTCGGGGTTGAGCCAGTAGGCGTGCCGCGCTTTCTCGGCGAGGCGGGTCAGTGCCTCCCGTTCCGGGCTCAGGTAGTTGACCCGCGCGTCGCCGAGCACCAGCAGCGCGGTGTTGGAGGTGATCGCGTCCGAATGGTGGTCCAACAACTCCGTGAACACTCGGCCGTAGTTGGTGCCACCGCCGGCGAACCGCACGCCGTCGGCCTCCATCGCGGTGAACGCGTCCCGCACGTCGCCCGCCCTGGCGAAGTAGTCCGTGACCTCGATCGGCCGGTCCACGAACGCGAACGTGCGCACCTTCGCGAACTGTGACGCCAGCGCGTACACCAACAGCAGTGTGAACCTGGCGAACGAGGACACCGACGAGCTGATGTCGCACAACACCACCAGCTCCGGCTTGTGCGGGCGGCGCGGGCGATGCCGGGTGTCCACCGGCACCCCGCCGGTGGACAGCGACGCACGAATCGTGCGGCGGAAGTCCAGCGCACCGCGCCGGCCACGGCGGCGGCTCATCCTGGTCGCCAGCCTTCGCGACAGCGGGTACACCTCGCGGCGCAGAGCGGACAGATCAGCCGTGCTCGCCGACAGGAAGTCCACCTGATCAACGGGCGGGCGCACGGTGTGCCGCGCCGCGTCCTCCGGCCCACGTTCCTCGGCCACCCGGCGGCGCGCGTCGTCGTGCACCAGCCGCTCGAAGGCCGAGATCCGGTCGCGCACGCTCCGGCGAAGCACCTGCTCGGCGAGCGCGTCCTCGGGTGCGGCCGTGCGGATGATCCCCGCGGTGAGGGTGCTCGCGTTGAGCGTGTCCAGCGCGGTCCTCGGCGACCACACCGCGCCGCCTCCACCGCCGGGCAGCCGGCCGAGTCCGTTCATCGCGGCGCGCGCGAGCCGCCGCAGCGCGGCCGGATCACCGTCCAACAGTGCCTGGGCCAGTTCGGCGCGCAGTGCGGCCACCTCGGGCGTGCTGCCTCGCCCGCCGGTGACCTCGACGTTCGGGCGCTCGCCTCCGGTTGTCGCCGATCCTTCTCCGAGGGTCGACGGGAACCACAGGTCGAACAGGGTGTCGAACACGGGCCGATGTGCCTGCCGCTTCACGACTGTGGCCGCGTAGGCGGTGCGCACCGCGTCCCGGTCGCCGAGGTCCACGGCGGTGGCCGCCCGGGCGGCGTCCAACCCTTCGGCGAGTGACACCGGCAGGCCGGCCGACCGCAGCGCTCCGAGGAACGCCACATGTCTGTCCACAATGGACATACGATCAGCCTCCGGCGAGCAACCGCAGTTCCTTGATCGCCCGCTCGTGGTCCGACGCGTGCTTCAACAGCACGCCGAGCGTGCTGGACACCGCGTTTTCGTCCACTGTGGACAGTCCGAGGGCGATCAGGGTGCGGGCCCAGTCCACCGTCTCCGCGATCGACGGCGACTTCTTCAAATCCATCCCGCGCAGGCTCGCGACCACCCCGACCAGCTTCTCCGCCAGCGCCGCGTCGATCCCGGGCACCGTGGCCAGCACGATGTCCCGCTCGCGCGCCGGGGTGGGGTAGTCAAGGTGCAGGTACAGACACCGCCGCTTGAGCGCCTCGGACAACTCGCGCGTGGCGTTCGACGTGAGCACCACGAACGGCCGCCGCGTCGCCGCGATCGTGCCCATCTCGGGGATGGTCACCTGGAAGTCCGACAACACCTCCAGCAGCAGGCCCTCGATCTCCACGTCCGCCTTGTCCGTCTCGTCGATCAGCAGGACGGTCGGCTCATTCCGCCGGATCGCCGCCAGTAGCGGGCGCTCCAGCAGGAACTCGTCGGTGAAGATGTCGTCGTGAGTGCGCTCCCAGGTCGCACTGTCGCCCGCGGCCTGGATGCGCAGCAACTGCTTGGAGTAGTTCCACTCGTACAGCGCCCGCGCCTCGTCCAGGCCCTCGTAGCACTGCAGCCGGATCAGCCCGGCGTCCGTCGCGGCGGCGACAGCCTTGGCCAACTCGGTCTTGCCGACGCCGGCCGGCCCCTCGACCAGCAGCGGCTTGCCGAGCGTGGCGGCCAGGAAAACCGTTGTGGTGATGGAGGAATCGGCGAGATAGCCGACCGCGTCGAGCCGCTCGCCGACCTGCGCCGGTGACTCGAACACCGTCACTCCTCGACCACCCAGGTGAGCGTGCGGTTCTCGTCGTCGGGCCTGGCGCTCCACCGCACGGAGGTGATCTCGGTGGTCTCCGGAAGCACGTACACGGTGTGACCGCCGGCCGTCTCGCCCGGCGCGACCCCGATCCGGTGCGCCGGCCGGGAGGACAGCGACACGGGCGCCTTCGCCACCGGTTCGCCCTCCGGTGTCACCAGAACGAGGTACTGATCGGGCAGCGACGAGTACGGCACGTTGCCCCGGTTCATCACCTCGGTGTGCACCACCACCGACCGCTCGCCCTCGGCCAGCTTGTAGCCCGCCGCGGTGAACAGGTAGTCGGCCGGATCGACCACCTCGATCAGTTTGATCGAGAGCCGTTCCCCTTCCAGGCCAAGGGTTTCCAGCACGGTGCCGATGTTGCCCTCGCGCGGACCGGTGTCCTGCGGACGGTTAGTGCGCACGGTCGGCTGGGTGGAGTTCGACCCCGTCTCGGTGGTCTGCTCGTCGCTGCGCGCCCATGCCGCGGTCTGCGGCGGACCCCACGTGCGGACCGGCTCGTTCGGGGGCGGCGGCGCGGGCGGCTGCTGCACCTGGGTGGGCGCGGACGGCGGGCCCACCGTGAACGCCCCACTGTGCGGCTGGCTCTGCGGAACGCCCGGGTAGCGCCCGCTCTGCGCGGGGAACGGCCCGCTCGGCGGACTCGGATGCTGCTGCTGCGGCGGCGGACCCTGTGGTTGACCTTGGTGCGGGCCGGGTGCGCGGTACGGGCCGGACGGCGGACCGGGGTACGCGCCGCTGGGCGGATACACCCCGGACGGCGTCCCGTGCACCTGGTACGGCCCGCTCGGCGGGTTCGGCTGGTACACACCCGATGGCGTGCCGTGCACGGAGTGTGGCCCGCTCGCCCCGGAGGAGTACGGCGTCGGCGCGCGCAGCGCGTTGCGGATCCCGTTCGGATCACACTCCACGCCGACCAGCAGTGGCAGCCCGGTGCCGGACAGCGCCACGAGCCGGGACGCCACATCACGCGGATCCATGCCCAGCTTGGCGGCGATCTCGTGCACGGCGGCTCGGCCCACCTCCGCCACGGTGGCGAGCAGGCGGGCGTCCACGGGATCAGGCGCTACCACGGCCCGAACGCTACCCGGTCGATGAGATCATCGCCGGCACGGTGGGTACTTCCGCGTCCCGTCTGGGTCACTGTCCGCGTCTTGTCGGTGGGGGGCGGTATGAATCACGTATGCCGCCGTGACCCAACCGCGAGTCGAACGCCCACTCGATCATCACGCACAACTAAGGTTCCCATCCGTGGCCGACTCTTTCGCTCATCTTCACGTGCACACCGAGTACTCGATGCTCGACGGAGCGGCGAAGCTCAAGGACATGTTCGCCGAGTGCGAGCGCCTGGGCATGTCCGCCGTCGCGATCACCGACCACGGCCACACGAACGGGATCTACGACTTCTACAAGCAGGCGACCGCCGCGGGGATCAAGCCGATCCTCGGCGTCGAGGCCTACCTCGCGCCCGCGTCCCGGTTCTCCAAGGATCGGGTGCGCTGGGGTGATCCGGGACAGAAGCAGGACGACGTCTCCGGCTCCGGCGCCTACACGCACCAGACCATCTGGGCGCGCAACGCCGCCGGCCTGCGCAACCTGATGCGGCTGTCCACCCGCGCGTCGTTCGAGGGGCAGCTTGGCAAGTGGCCGAGGATGGACGCGGAGTTGATCTCCGAGCACGCCGACGGTCTGATGGCCACCACCGGCTGCCCCTCCAGCGATGTGCAGACCCGGCTCCGCCTCGGCCAGGACGCCGAGGCGCTCGAGGCCGCCGCCAAATGGCGCGACATCTACGGCAAGGAGAACTTCTTCGTCGAGTTGATGGACCACGGGCTCGACATCGAGCGTCGGGTGCGCGACGGGCTGCTGGAGATCGCCCGCAAGCTCGACCTGCCGTTCGTGGTCACCAACGACTCGCACTACACCTACGCCGACGATCGGGACAGCCACGACGCGCTGCTGTGCGTGCAGACCGGCAAGACCCTGCAGGACCCGACGCGCTTCAAGTTCGGCGGCGACGGCTACTACCTCAAGTCGCCGGACGAGATGCGCGCGATCGACTCGTCCGAAGCGTGGCTGCAGGGCTGCCGCAACACGCTGCTGATCGCCGAGCGGGTCGACCCGGCCGGCATGTTCGAGTCCCAGAACCTGATGCCGAAGTTCCCGATCCCCGGCGGACAGACCGAGGTCGAGTTCTTCCGCGAGCAGGTGTGGGCCGGCATGCGGCGGCGCTTCCCGGACGGCGTGGACGAGGAGCACCGCAAGCAGGTCGAGTTCGAGATGGACGTGATCGCGCAGAAGGGGTACTGCGAGTACTTCCTGGTCGTCGCGGACCTGATCGGCTGGGCGAAGAGCAACGGCATCCGGGTCGGCCCCGGCCGAGGGTCCGCCGCGGGTGCGCTGGTCGCCTACGCGCTCGGCATCACCGATCTCGATCCGCTGCCACACGGTCTGATCTTCGAGCGGTTCATCAATCCGGAGCGCATGTCCCCGCCGGACATCGACATCGACTTCGACGAGCGCCGGCGCGGCGACGTGATCCGGTACACCACCGAGAAGTGGGGCGAGGACAAGGTCGCCCAGGTGATCACGTTCGGCACGATCAAGGCGAAGGCGGCGATCAAGGACTCCGCCCGCGTGCTGTTCGGGCAGCCGGGCTACTCGGTGGCCGACCGGATCTCCAAGGTGTACCCGCCGGCGGTGATGGCCAAGGACATCCCGCTCAACGACCTGTTCAACGAGAAGCACAAGCGGTACAACGAAGCCACCGAGGTCCGCGACCTCTACAACGCCGACCCGCAGGTGAAGTCGATCATCGACACCGGCCGAGGGCTCGAGGGGCTGATCCGCAACGCCGGCGTGCACGCCTGCGCGGTGATCCTGTCCGCCGAACCGCTGATGGACACGATCCCGCTGTGGAAGCGCCCGCAGGACGGGTCGATCATCACGCAGTTCGACTATCCGACCTGCGAGTCGCTCGGCCTGCTCAAGATGGACTTCCTCGGGCTGCGCAACCTCACCGTCATCGACGACGCGCTGGGCAACATCGAGACCAACGGCAAGTCGGTGCCGGACCTGGAAACCCTGGGGCTGGACGACAAGAAGGCCTACGAGCTGTTGTCCCGGGGCGACACGCTCGGCGTGTTCCAGCTCGACGGCGGGCCCATGCGCGACCTGCTGCGGCTGATGAAGCCGGACAACTTCGAGGACATCTCCGCGGTCGGCGCGCTGTACCGCCCCGGTCCGATGGGCGCCAAGTCGCACACGAACTACGCGCTGCGCAAGAACAACCAGCAGGAGATCACGCCGATTCACCCGGCACTGGAGGACGACCTCAAGGACATCCTCGGCACGACCTACGGCCTGATCGTCTATCAGGAGCAGGTCATGGAGATCGCGCAGAAGCTGGCCGGGTACTCGCTCGGACAAGCGGATCTGCTCCGCCGAGCGATGGGCAAGAAGAAGAAGGAAGTGCTGGACGCGGAGTTCGCGAACTTCGAGAAAGGCATGCTGGACAAGAACTATCCGCCTGCGGCGGTCAAGACGCTGTGGGACATTCTGCTGCCGTTCTCCGACTACGCGTTCAACAAGGCCCATTCGGCCGCGTACGGTCTCGTGTCCTACTGGACGGCCTACCTCAAGGCCAACTATCCGGCCGAGTACATGGCCGCACTGCTCACCTCGGTCAAGGACGACAAGGACAAGGCGGCCGTCTACCTCGCCGAATGCCGCAAGATGGGCATCACCGTGCTCCCGCCGGACGTCAACGAGTCCGAGCGCGAGTTCGCCCCGGTCGGCGACGACATCCGATTCGGGCTCGGCGGTATCCGCAATGTCGGCGCCAACGCCGTGGACTCGATCATCGGTGCGCGCAAGGAAAAGGGGGAGTTCGTCGACTTCTCCGACTACCTGCGCAAGGTCGATACGGTGGCGTGCAACAAGAAGGTCGTGGAATCGCTGATCAAGTCGGGCGCCTTCGACTCGCTCAAGCACCCGCGCAAGGGCCTGTTCCTGATCCACACCGACGCGATCGACGCGGTGATGGACACCAAGCGCGCCGAGGCGATCGGCCAGTTCGATCTGTTCGGTGGCGGCGATTCCGGGGACGGCGAGGATGTCGGCGGGGTGTTCGACATCCCGGTGCCGGACGAGTTCTGGGAGAGCAAGCACCAGCTCGCCCTCGAGCGGGAGATGCTCGGGCTGTACGTGTCCGGCCATCCGCTCAACGGCGTCGAACACGTGCTGACCGCGCAGTCCGACACCACGATCGCGGCGATCCTGGAGGGCAGCGTCGCCGACGGGCAGCAGGTGACCCTCGGCGGCATTCTGGCCAGCGTCACCCGGCGGGTGAACAAGAACGGCGAGCCGTGGGCGGTCGCGCAGTTGGAGGATCTCGCCGGCGGGATCGAGGTGCTGTTCTTCCCGAAGACGTTCACCGCGGTCGGCATGAGCGTGGCCGAGGACGCGATCGTGCTCGTGCGGGCGCGCGTGGCCAAGCGGGAGGACCGGACCTCCTTGATCGCCAACGACTTGGCGGTACCCGATCTGTCCAGAGTGGACAACGCGCCGATGCGGGTGTCGATGGCGGCGGCCCGGTGCACGCCGCCGCTGGTGGCCCAGCTCAAGGACGTGCTCGGCGCGCACCCCGGTACCACCGAGGTGCACCTCAAACTGGTGAACGGTGAGCGCGCCACGATGCTGCGGCTGGACGACGGTCTGCGGGTGAACCCGTCGCCCTCGCTGATGGGTGACTTGAAGGCGCTGCTCGGCCCGAGCTGCCTGAGCTGAGGAGACACATGACGGCGCTGCTGATCGGCCTGCGGGCCGATGCCCTGGACTACTCGAAGCTGCCCGGCCTGGACGAGGCGAGCATGACCGCGCGCATCGAGGCGGGCTTCGGCGCGGTGGTCGATGCCGGCTTCGACGCGGTGAACTGCCTGATCGGCACGTCGCCGGACGAGGCGGAAGCCGCGGTCCGTGAGCGGCTCGCCGCCGGTGGCCCGTTCGAGCTGGCCATGATCGGCGGGGGAGTGCGGATGTTCCCCGAGCACACACTGCTGTTCGAGCGACTGGTGAACGTGCTCGTCGAAGCGGCGCCGGGCATCCGGTTCTGCTTCAACTCCTCACCGGAGACGACGATCGACGCGCTGCGCCGGTGGGTCACTCCTGGCTGAACCGGTAACCGTGGTCTCGGCACGGCACGCCGAGCTGGTCGGTGACCTCGATGAGCGTTTCCGGGCAGAAGTAGTACCACCGCAGCCGGGCGACCCCGCCGTCGGCGGTGTCCACCCGCAGCACGTCCTCGACCGCCTCGGGCTCCGAGGCGGTGGCCGGCCTCGCCCACATCAGGATCACGGGCTCGCCGTCCAGCTCGCGGACCTCGGCGCGGTAGCGCACGTCGGACTCCACGACCAGCGTGTGGTGCAGCGACCCGGACCGGATGCGTTCCCTGCCGACCTCGTGCACCAGCCCCACGACCTCGCTGGTGGCGTCGGTCAGGAACAGGTCGGTCAGCGCGTCGATGTCGTAGGCGGAGAACGCCGTGGCGAGGGCGTCGACCACGGCGCGGTCGGGTGCGGTCCGCGTGGCCTTGGCGGCGGCGCGGTCGGCGTTCGCGAGCCGTCCGCGCGCCCGGTGCAGCGCGGCCTTCACCGCGCCGAGCGACGTGCGCAGCATCGCGGCGATCTCCTTCAGCGGCAGGTCGAACACGTCCTTGAGCACCAGGGCCGCGCGCTCCTGGGGTGGTAGGAGCACGGTCGCCTCGGTCAGGGCGTCGCGCACGTCGGTGGGGTCGGTCGTCGTCGGCGCGGCCGAGTCCGGCACCTCGACCGGTGTCGGCGCCGGCCGCCGCAACCCGTCGATGTGCGCGTTGGTCGCGATCCTGGCCAGCCAGGCCCACGGCCGCCGCACCGCTTGGTGCGACTGTGCCGCATAGCTGAACGCCCTGGTCAGGGTCTCCTGCACCAGGTCCTCGGCGTCCCAGGCGTTCCCGGTCAGATGGCGGCAGTACCGGTAGAGCGTGGGGCGATGCGGGTCCAGCGTCGTCAGGAACTCGGCGTGCGCGGCTCGCACTCCGTCGAGCATGGGCGAGGGCAAGGTGTCCGGGTCGGTCGTCGTCATCAGGCAGCTCCTGTAGTCGAATCCACTTCTGTCCTGTAAGACGCGGACCGACTCGAGAAGGATACGTCCGGACCGGATCGTCCACAGTGGACAGTCCGCGAAGTGGTGAAGATCAACTCTCCGCGCGGGGTTAAGCGGTGGCGTGCCGGCGGGCCGGGTCGCTAGCCTCGGCCTCGTGTTGATCTGGTCGCCGCCGAGACAGCGCTGGGCCGAGCTGGTCCCGATCGAGGAGGCGGCCGACGGGATGTTCGCCGAGCACGGGATCACGTTCCCGCCGGGCAACTTCCTCGACTTCGGGTCCACAGTGGACAGTGTGCTGGCGGACGGCGACCCGCCGGTCGGGTTCGCCGCACTCGGCCCGGTCGACGGCGGGACGCACCTGTACCAGCTCGCCGTGCACCCCGCGCACGGTCGCCGCGGTCACGGATCCGCCCTGCTGCGCGCGGTCGTCGCGAAGGCCTCCGACGGCGTCACGCTCACCACGTTCCGCGACGTCCCGTGGAACGCCCCCTGGTACGTGCGCGAAGGCTTCGAGGTGTACCAACCGGCGCCCGCGTCCGGGGTCGCGCTGATCCTGGAGCACGAGCGCGACGCCGGCCTGTTCGAGCTCGGCGCGCGCGTCGCCATGCGCCGACGGCCGCCGACCGGCGGCTGACGCGGCGCTCACCGCCGTGATAGTCGTGGTGTTCCGGCACGAACGAGAGGGGCGTCATGCCGCACGAGGGCGAGCCGTTTCGATTACCCGCCGACGAGTTCCGCGACCACCCGTACTCCCTCTACGTCCCGCTGCGCGAGGACGAACCGGTCCGCGAGGTGATCACGCCGACCGGTCTGCACGCGTGGCTGGTGACCCGCTACGACGACGTGCGCGCGCTGCTGTCGGACCCCCGGCTGACCAAGGACGCCGAGCACGGCCGGCGGGTGCTCGGCGTGCACGGCCCGGACACTCCCGAGGCGGCGCAGATCTCCACTCCCATGGCGGCGCACATGCTCAACACCGAGCCGCCCGACCACACCCGGCTGCGGCGCCTGGTGAACAAGGCGTTCGCCGCCCGTGACATCGAGCGGCTGCGGCCCAGGGTCGCCGAGATCACCGCCGAACTGCTGGACGCGATCGAGCCGGACGACGAGGTCGACCTGGTGGCGGCGCTCGCGTTTCCGTTGCCGATCAAGGTGATCAGCGAGCTGCTCGGCATTCCGGGGGAGGACGCCGCGAAGATCCACTCCTGGTCGGAGGACCTGGTCACCGGCTCCACCGACAAGGTTGCCAGCGCCGGCCCGCGGCTCGGCATGTACCTGTACGAGGTGATCGAGCGCAAACGCGTTGAGCCGGCCGACGACCTGCTGACCGCGTTGATCAAGGCGGAGGAGGACGGCGACCGGCTCAACGAGCTGGAGCTGATCTCGATGGCCGCGCTACTGCTGGTGGCCGGCTACGAGACCACGATCGGGCTGATCGGCAACGGCGTGCTCGCGCTGCTGCACCATCCCGAGCAGCTCGCCGCGCTGCGCGCCGATCCGTCGCTGCTGCCGGGCGCGGTCGAGGAACTGCTGCGCTACGACGGCCCGACCAACGTCACGCTGCGGTTCACCACCGAGCCGGTAACCGTTGGGGCGCACGAGATCCCGGCCGACTCGGTGGTGCTCGTGGCGCACGCGTCGGCGAACAGGGACGGCGAGCGGTTCGCCGAGCCGGACCGCCTGGACGTGACCCGCACGCCGGCCGGACACCTGACCTTCGGCCACGGCATCCACTACTGCGTCGGCGCGCCGCTGGCCAGGCTGGAGGGCGAGATCGCGATCGGGGCGCTGCTGGAGCGGTTCCCGAAGATCACGCTCGCCGCCGACCTCACGACGCTGCGATACCGGCCTGGCACGATCGTGCGAGCGTTGGAAACCTTGCCAGTGCGTCTAGGCCGCGTCTGACGAACCCATGGTCGCGGTCTTCGCGCCGAGGCGGTCCCTGACTGCGTTGTCGGACAAGGCAAGTACGGTCCAGTACGAGCCTTGCCCTCCGCCTTGTCAGGAACCGCCTCGATCACGAAGCCCATCGACCGAGGTTCATCAGACACGACCTGGGAGAGCGACCATGAAGCGGCTCGGACCGGAGCTCGTGCACGACACACACGAGGCACACCGCGCGCTGCGGGCCGACGGTGGCGTGCACGAGGTGGTCCTGCCCAACGGGCTGCGGTCGTGGATCGTCACCGGCTACGAGTTGGCGCGGGCGGTGCTGGCCGACGGGCGGCTGAGCAAGGACCGGGACCGCACGATCGAGCTGGTCCAGCGTCACCAGACGGACGGCGAGTCGACGGCACAGGCCCGCACACCGCTGTCGGCGCACATGCTCAACGCCGATCCGCCCGACCACACCCGGCTGCGCAAGCTGGTCGGCAAGGAGTTCACCACGCGCCGGATGGAGGGTCTTCGCGAGCGGGTTCGGGAGATCACCGGCGAGCTGCTGGACGACATGGACCGGCACGACGAGGTCGACCTGCTGCCCGCGTTCGCCTTCCCGCTGCCGATCACCGTGATCTGCGAGCTGCTCGGGGTGCCGCTGAGCGATCGCGAGACGTTCCGCGAATGGTCCACCACGCTGGTCTCGTCCGTCCCGCCGGCGCAGGTGCAGGAGGCGGCGGTCGCCATGGCGGGCTACTTCACCGAGCTGATCGCGCACAAGCGGGCCAACCCGGACGACGCGCTGCTCAGCGGGCTGGTGCGGGTCAGCGAGGACGGTGACCGGCTCAGCGAGGGCGAGCTGGTGTCGATGATGTTCCTGCTGCTCGTCGCCGGCCACGAGACGACGGTGAACCTGATCGGCAACGGCGTGCTCGCGCTGCTGCGCCACCCCGATCAGTTCGCCGCGCTGCGTGCCGATCCGTCGCTGCTGCCGGGCGCGGTCGAGGAGCTGCTGCGCTACGACAGCCCGGTGAACCTGACCACGCTGCGGTACACCACCGAGCCGATCACCCTCGAGGGCCAACGGATTCCGGCCGACGATCTGGTTGTCGTCGCGCTCACCTCGGCGAACCGGGACGCCGATCGCTTCGCCGAGGCCGACCGGCTGGACGTGACCCGCGCCGCCGCCGGGCACCTCGCCTTCGGCCACGGCATCCACCACTGCGTCGGCGCGCCGCTGGCCAGGATGGAGGGCGAGATCGCGATCGGGGCGTTGCTGGAGCGGTTCCCGAAGATCACGCTGGCCGCCGAGCCGGACGAGTTGCGCCGGCGCGCCAGCTCGCTGATGCACGGTCTTGAGGCGCTTCCGGTCCGTTTGCGATGAACGGTCGTTAACATACTGCGGTGGACCACGACGAGCTGATCAAGCTGGACCGCGCGCACGTGTGGCACCCGTACGGCCCGATGCCGGGCACGGCCGACCCGCTGGTGGTCGAATCCGCCTCCGGGGTGCGGCTGCGGCTGGCCGACGGGCGCGAGCTGGTGGACGGCATGTCCTCGTGGTGGGCGGCGATCCACGGCTACCGGCACCCGGTGCTCGACGCGGCGCTGGTCGAGCAGGCCGGCCGGATGAGCCACGTGATGTTCGGCGGGCTCACTCACGAGCCGGCCGTCGCGCTGGCCACCCGGCTGGTGGACATCACGCCGGCCGGCCTGGAGCACGTGTTCCTGTCCGACAGCGGCTCGGTGGCCGTGGAGGTCGCCGTGAAGATGTGCCTGCAGTACTGGAAGTCGCTGGGGCGCGGGGCGAAGCGGCGCCTGCTCACCTGGCGCGGCGGCTACCACGGTGACACCTTCCACCCGATGAGCGTGTGTGACCCGGACGGCGGGATGCACAGTCTCTGGAGGGGCGTGCTGCCGGACCAGATCTTCGCGCCCGAGCCGCCGGCCGGGTTCGGCGCCGGCGTCGAACCGTCCTATGTGGACACTCTGGCGCGGCTGATCGAGGAGAACGCCGACGAGTTGGCAGCGGTGATCGTCGAGCCGGTGGTGCAGGGCGCCGGCGGCATGCGCTTCCACGATCCGCGGTACCTGCACGTGTTGCGCGAACTGTGTTACGCCAACGACGTGCTGCTGATCTTCGACGAGATCGCCACCGGGTTCGGGCGCAGCGGCGCGCTGTTCGCCGCCGAGCACGCCAACGTGGTGCCGGACGTGATGTGCCTCGGCAAGGCGCTCACCGGCGGGTACCTGTCCATGGCCGCCACACTGTGCACCTCGACGGTGGCCGACGGGATCTCGCGCGGCGAGCTGCCGGTGCTCGCGCACGGTCCGACGTTCATGGGCAACCCGCTCGCCGCGAGCGTGGCGCGCGCGTCGATCGATCTGCTGCTGCGCGGCGACTGGCAGGCCGACGTGCGGCGGATCGAGACCGGGCTCGGCGACGGGCTGGCCCCCGCCCGCGACCTGCCCGGCGTGCGCGACGTGCGGGTGCTCGGTGCGATCGGCGTGATCCAGCTCGACCACGAAGTGGACATGGCGGCCGCCTCCCGCGCGGCGATCGACGCCGGCGTGTGGCTGCGCCCGTTCCGCGACATGGTCTACGCGATGCCGCCCTACGTGTGCACCGATGCCGATGTCGCCGCGATCGCCGCGGCCATGGTTTCGGCGGCCGCGATCGCCTGATCCGGGTACGAGTGCCGAAGTTCACCCGAATTGGTGTGATCGCGGCCACTGTCACCGCTGACGTCGCACGCGGTGACGAGCGCACCTCGGCCGACGCGATCGGGTGAGATTCGACTCACACTCCGGCGGCCAAGATCATGTATCAACAGGTTAACGGTGGCGACGCTCTGTGAAGAGTGAATCAGGGTCTCGTTACTCGCCGACCCTCCGCGCCCTTTTCCGGTTTCCTGGTGTCAACGGCCGCCGGCGTCGCCGGCTTCGAATCCGTTCCACCCCCGCGTAACGCAATGAGTTCACGGAGGCGCGAATGACACCGTCACCCGCTAAGGAGTACCGAGTCCCACCCGGCGAGAGGAGCCGGTGGCAGGCGGCCATCAAGAAGGCGGGGGAGAACCTCCGCTACGACCTACCCGCCTCGTTAGTGGTGTTCCTGGTCGCGGTGCCACTGTCGCTGGGGATCGCGCTCGCCTCCGGCGCACCGATCGTCGCCGGTCTGATCGCCGCCGTCGTCGGGGGAGTGGTCGCCGGAGCGCTCGGCGGCTCGCCGATGCAGGTCAGCGGACCGGCCGCGGGCCTGACCGTGATCATGGCCGAGACGATCAACCACTTCGGCTGGGCGACCACCTGCGCGATCACCCTGTGCGCCGGCGCGCTGCAGGTGGTGCTGGGCCTCAGCCGGATCGCCCGCGCGGCACTGGCCATCTCGCCGGCCATCGTGCACGGCATGCTCGCCGGCATCGGGATCACGATCGTGCTGGCCCAGCTGCACATCGTGCTCGGCGGCAGCGCGCAGAGCTCACCGATCGCCAACATCAAGGACCTGCCCGGCCAGATCGTCGACCACCACGGGCCGGCCACGCTGATCGGGCTGATCACGATCGCGATCCTGCTGCTGTGGCCCAAGCTGCCGGCCGTGGTGCGCAAGGTGCCCGGCCCGCTCGTCGCGGTGCTCGCGGTCACCCTGCTCGCCATGGCCACCGGGATAACCCTGGACAGGGTCGAGGTGTCGGCCAACCTGTTGGACATCACGTTCGTGCCGGTCTTCCCGGACCAGGACTGGGTCGGCTTCGGCATGGCCGTGCTGACCATCGGGCTCGTCGCCAGCGTGGAGAGCCTGCTGTCCGCGATCGCCGTGGACAAGATGCACACGGGCAAGCGGGCCAACCTGGACCGGGAGCTGATCGGCCAGGGCGTGGCGAACATGGCCTCCGGCAGTCTCGGCGGTCTTCCGGTCACCGGCGTGATCGTGCGCAGCTCGACCAACGTCCAGTCCGGCGCGCGCACCAGGGCGTCGGCGATCCTGCACGGGCTGTGGATCTTCCTGTTCGTGGCGGTGCTCGCCGGGGTGCTGCACAACATTCCGCTCGCCGCACTCGCCGGTCTGCTCGTGCACGTCGGCGCGAAGCTGGTGGACATCGGCCACATCAAGGAGGTCGTGCGGCACGGCGACCTGGCCATCTACCTGATCACGCTGGTCGGGGTGATCGCGATCGACCTGCTCACCGGCGTGCTGATCGGGATCGGCGCGGCCGCCGTGCTGATCCTGCGGCGGCTGCTGTGGTCGGGCATCCACGCCGAGCGGGACGGCGACCAGTGGCGGGTGGTGATCGAGGGCGCGCTCGCCTCACTGTCCATCCCGCGGCTGACCCGGGTGCTCGGCGGAATCCCGGCCGGCGCGACCGTGACGCTGGAGCTGGTCGTGGACTATCTCGACCACGCGGCGTTCGACAAGCTCTCGGCCTGGCAGCACGCGCACGAGCGGACCGGCGGCACGGTGATCGTGGACGAGATCGGCCACCCGTGGTTCGAGCGCGGCAAGGCCGGCGAGCCCATCGTCCGCAAGTCCGACGCGCAGCGGGTGCTGCCGCGCTGGTTCGCCCCGTGGTCGGAGTGGCAGCAGGCGCACGAGCCCGACGGGCCCGACGGTCCCGGCGATGGGCTCGCGTTGCCCGCGCCACGGTCCGGTCAGCCGCCGATCCACCTCGGCATGATCGAGTTCCAGCGGCGGACCTCCCACCTGGTGAAGCCGACACTGAGCCGGCTGGCCGATTCGCAGGCACCGCAGGCGCTGTTCATCACCTGCGGCGACGCGCGGATCGTGCCGAACATCATCACCACCAGCGGGCCGGGCGACCTGTTCACCGTGCGCAACATCGGCAACCTGGTGCCGGAGCACGCCGCGGTCGAGGACGCGTCGATCGGCGCCGCGGTGGAGTTCGCCGTCGGTGTGCTGAAGGTGCGCCAGGTGGTGGTGTGCGGGCACTCGTCGTGCGGCGCGATGAAGGCGCTGCTGTCCGGTGTGCCGGACGACTCGCCGGCGCTGCGGTCGTGGCTGCGGCACGCCGAGCCCAGCCTGGAGCGGGCCAGGACACACCCGCCGGTCGGCATCGACGGCACGCCGCCGGAGTCGGAGGCGGACCGGCTCGCGCTGCACAACGTGCTGCAACAGCTCGACCGGCTGCGCGGCTACCCGGCCGTCGAACGGGCCGAGGCGCTCGGCGAGCTGGAGCTGGTCGGCACGTACTTCGACGTCGGGGCGGCCGAGGTGCACCTGTACGACCCGGCGACCGGCGAGTTCCGGGCCGCCGGGACGACGATCGACCCGCTGGGCCGGGCCGTGGCTGGATAGTTGAGTCAGCCGGCGAGGTGACGCACCCGGTCCCACCCGGGATCGGGTGTCACCTCGACGGTCACCTCGCCCTGGTCCCAGCCGGCGCACGCGGCGCGCAACTGCTCCGCGGCCGGCGTCCACGAGTCCACGTACACGTGCAGCCGGCGCACGCCCCCCGCCGTCTCGTGCGCCAGCATCCGGCCGGATTCGCCGAGCAGGCCGGTGACGTGCTCCTCCAGCGACCGCAGGTTCGACCGCGACCCGGGCCCCGGCAGGCCGCTCGAGTCGACGTCGGTGAACGGCAGGGTCACCAGCACGTGCGCGTCCAGGTGTGGCAGCCGCATCGGTCGCAGCGGCAGCTCGGCCATGGCCAGCACCGGATCACCCTGCGGCGTGCGCCCTTCGAGGACCGTCCAGTAGCCGTCGCCCTTCGCGTCGGTCTTGCCCGCGACGAACCGGCGCACCAGCTCCGGCAGTGACGGCAGCGGGACGGCACCGGCGGGCGCGTTCGGCAGCGGGTCGACCCGCCCGATCCAGGTCTCCACCGCCTGCTCGCCGATCGCCGCGTCCAGCAGCAGGAACACCGCGGTCATCCGCTGCCGGTCTGTCATGGCGGCGAACGCCGGGTGGTGCAGCGCCAGATGCAGGCACGCGCGCGGGTTGTCCGGCTCGGCCGCGACGAGCACCTCGGCGGCCGCGACCCGAGGCCCGTGCTCCAGGGCGATCACCGTCTCGCCGACGTCGCGCGCGGGTGGCCGGGCGTCCAGGTACTCCCAGATGGCGTCGGCGGCGGGGGCGCGGCGCCGCCACCGCCGCGCGATCGCCCGCGCCTGGGGCCGGCCGGCGGCGGTGACCACCAGCGCGTGCTGGGCGCCGCCGACACCGGGTGTCAGCTCCCAGTCGAGCTCCGGCGAGATGGCGGCCACCCTCGGGCCGAGCGACTGCACGATCGGCTGCGGCTTGCCCCGTTGGATCGCCGCCGCCGTCTCGGCCGCCCCCACCTGCGTCCACCACGCCCAGAACATGTCCAGCGGATCCCCGGTCGCGATCACCGGTACGGGCTCGTGACCGCGCTTTCGGAAGATCCCCATGGCCGCATCCTGCCCGAAGACACCCGGTGTCGGGGCGATACCGGTAGCCTCCGGCGCTGTGGAAGCAGAGGACGGGAACGACAAGTGGATCACGGGCTGCGGCGCGTTCCTGTTGCTTTTCGCGGCGTCCCAAGGCATCGCGGGGTTCGCCGACCACCCGTTGCTCGGCGCGATCGTGCTCGCGCCGGTCGTGCTGGCCATCGCCGTGTGCGTCTTCGGCGTGGTGCGCGACCGCACCCCGGGCGAGATCGGCGGCGGCATCGGCCGTGACGGCGTGCTGTTCATGCTGGGCGTCGGCGCGGCCAGTCTGGTGCTCACGCTGACCGTGTTCCAGTCCGCCGAGGTGAGCAGCCTCGGCGCGGTGCAACAGCGGCACGGTGTGCTGACCGTCGAGCAGTGCGACGACCCCGCGCCGTTCGGCTGGCGGGGCATCGGCGGCCAGGACAGCTGTGTCGGCCAGGTGCGTTGGGACGGCGGCAAAATCGAGCGGGTCACCGCCGCACCCGGCGAGTTGAGCTATTCGGACCTGCGCCGCCCGGTCGCGGTGGTGGAGGAGCGCGGCGCGCTCGGCGGCTCCTCGGTCGTGCGCGACGACGGCCACGCGTGGGCACTGGTCGGCCTGCCCGCGACGATCGTCCTCGGACTGGTCGCCCTGTTCCTTCTGACCACCATGCCGTTGGTGCTGATGTTCCCCGCACTCGGCGCGGGGTGGCGCAACCGGAGCAGGCGCAAGTCCGTGCTCAGCGCGGAAACCCTGATGCGGCGCGCGGAAACCGACTCCGCCTCCGACGCCGAGGAGGAACCGGATCGCGAGGAGACAGATCCCGGCGAGAAGAAGGCGTGGGACCGCGAGTACAAGCTCAAGCGGCGCAGGGAGAAGCTGGACCCGGCCGCGCCCAGTGCCGCGCCGTCCTGGGTGATCACCGGCGAGCTGCGCCGGCTGTGGTTCGCCGGCGGGCTGCTCGTGGCCGGCGGTCTCGCCACGCTGACGCTGGCCAAGTCGCAGCAGACCATGGTCGGCGTGAGCGTGACCATGGACGTCGTCGGCGCGCTGATCGTGCTGACCGCGTTCGTCAAGACCGGCCACAGGCGCAAGGACGCCGCGCGCATCATCGAGCACGGTCCCGACCTGGTCGACGCGCTGGACGCGGCGCGCGAACGGGCCCGCGCGCCCCGGCCCGGCGGTCGGGCGATCGTGGCCGCGCTGCTGATGATCTCCGGCGCGCCGCTGCTGGTGCCGCTCTATGACGTGATCAGCCTCAAGGCGACGATCGACGCGGTCGCGCTGGCCGCGATCGCGCCGGTCTGTCTCATCGGCGCTGGGGTGGCGATGCTGATGGCCAGTGACGACGACGACCGGAGTTGGCGCACCAGCCTGTGCCGTCAGCGCGGACTCGCCCTGCCGGAGTGCCCGTCCGACCTTCGCGCGGCGCTCAACGAGCGGGAGCGAGCCGTTCTGGACGGCGGGTCGACCAGCACCGTCTAACCTGACCACCCGTGGCCGTAATCGTGATCACCGGAACGAATACCGGTGTCGGCAAGACGATCGTGACCGCGGCGCTCGCGGCGCTGACCCGGGCGGGTGGGCGGCGGGTCGCCGTGCTCAAGCCCGCGCAGACCGGCGTGGCGCCCGGCGAGGAGGGTGACCTCGACGTCGTGCGGCGGCTCGCGGACGGCGTCACCACCCGCGAGCTGCGCCGCTATCCGGAGCCGCTGGCCCCCGACACGGCCGCTCGCCGCGCGGGCCTGCCGCCGGTGCGGCCGGCCGACGTGGCCGCCGCGGCCGGTGAGCTGTCCTCCGACCACGACCTGGTGCTGATCGAGGGCGCCGGCGGGCTGCTGGTCCGGTTCGACGACGCGGGCGGCACGCTGGCCGACGTCGCGTGGTCGCTCGGCGCACCCGTGCTGGTCGTGGCGCAGGCCGGCCTCGGCACCCTGAACGCCACCGCATTGACCACGGAGTCGTTGCGGCACAGGGGGATCAGCTGTGCCGGTGTGGTGGTCGGGTCGTGGCCGAGGGAGCCGGACCTCGCCAGCAGGTGCAACCTGGCCGACCTGCCGACGGTGGCGGGCGCACCATTGGCGGGCGCGCTGCCCGAGGACGCCGGCAAGCTGGACGCGGCCGAATTCCTCGACGCGGCCCGGCGCGGGCTCGCCCCGGGATTCGGCGGCACGTTCGACCCGGCGGAGTTCTCGAGGAGCGCTGGAGCGTGACGCACGTCGCGCCCGAATCGCGGCATGATTCGTGCAAACTGACCCGGATAGTCGTCGGATAGGAGGACCACCGTGACGGCAGCCGCCGAGATCGAGTCGAGCCCCGAGACCGGTGAGGACATCCTCGCCGTGGCCAGGCGGCAGGTGCTCGAACGAGGAGCCGGCCTGTCCGAGGAGCAGATCCTCGCCGTGCTGCGGCTCCACGACGACCGGCTCGAGGAGCTGCTGTCGCTGGCGCACGAGGTGCGCATGAAGTGGTGCGGGCCGGAGGTCGAGGTCGAGGGCATCATCAGCCTGAAGACCGGCGGCTGTCCCGAGGACTGTCACTTCTGTTCGCAGTCCGGACGGTTCCCGACACCGGTGCGCTCGGCGTGGCTGGACATCCCCGGCCTGGTGCGTTCCGCGCGGGAGACGGCCGAGACCGGCGCGACCGAGTTCTGCATCGTGGCCGCGGTGCGTGGCCCGGACACGCGGCTGCTGTCCCAGGTGCGGGACGGGATCAAGGCCATCCGCGAAGACGGCAACGACATCAACATCGCCTGCTCGCTCGGCATGCTCACCCAGGAGCAGGTGGACGAGCTGGTCGCGATGGGCGTGCACCGCTACAACCACAACCTGGAGACCGCGAAATCGCACTTCTCCAACGTGGTCACCACGCACACCTGGGAGGAGCGCTGGGAGACCCTGCGCATGGTGGGCGAGGCCGGCATGGAGGTGTGCTGCGGCGGGATCATCGGCATGGGGGAGAGCGTCGAGCAGCGCGCCGAGTTCGCCGCCCAGCTCGCCGATCTCGGCCCGGACGAGTGCACGATGAACTTCCTCATCCCGCAGCCCGGCACGCCGTACGAGAACTACGAGATCGTGGAGGGCAAGGACGCGCTGCGCACGATCGCGGCGTTCCGGCTGGCCCTGCCGACCGCGATCGTGCGGTTCTCCGGCGGGCGCGAGTTGACCTTCGGCGACCTGGGCACCCGGCAGGGCATGCTCGGCGGGATCAACGCGATCATCGTCGGCAACTACCTGACCAATCTCGGCCGCGCGCCCAGCGCCGACCTGGACATGCTGGACGAACTCAAGATGCCGATCAAGGCGCTCTCGGACACCTTGTAGGAGACCGTGACCACGACCTTCTGCGTCCACTGTGGACAACCGGCGGACGTAGCGCACCCGGCGTGCGCCAGTCCGCGCGCGGCGCTGGATCCCCCTCGGTACTGCGCGGTGTGCGCGCGCCGGATGGTCGTGCAGGTGACGCCGACCGGGTGGACCGCGCGGTGCAGCCGGCACGGCGAGCAGACCTCCTCGGACACGGTGGCCGCGGCGGACTAGGCTGCTCCGAGTGTCCGCGACATCAGGCCAGGAGCAGGCGCCGTATCCGGCGGAGGCGCCGTACGAGCGGCTCTATCACCTGTGGGAGCCGCCCCGCGCCAAGGTCGTGGTCAAGCGCGATCTGATCCCCGCGGTGAGCGTGCTGTCCTTCGTCGCGCTGCTGGGGATGGCGATCGGGTGGCTGTGGTCGCGGCTGGCGCCCGGCGTGCGGCTGCGGGTGCGCGAGGACGGGCTGCTGGTTCCGCTGCAGGCGGAGAGCTACCACCGGTTCGACGATCTCGTGCTGCTGACCCTGTTCGCACTGGCCGCCGGTGTGGTGACCGGTGTGGCCGTGTGGTTCATGCGGGAGCGCCGCGGCCCGGTGATCATGATCGCGGCGGTGCTCGGCGGAGCGGTGGCCGCGTGGCTGGCGGTGACCACGGGCGTGTCGTTCGCCGAGGGCCGCTTCGCCGTCGACGCGCCGCCGAAGATCGGCGACATCGTGACGCAGGCGCCGCGGATCGAGTCCTACTGGCCGATCGTCGCGTGGCCGATGACCACCGCGCTCGCCTACGGGCTCCTCGCCGCGTGGAACGGCCGCGACGACCTGGGCCGCCGCCTCGGGTGATCGCGGGCTTGTCGTAGCTCAGCGATCGGTGTGGCGGCTTCGGCCGTAGGCACGCATGAACGTCGCCACGGCTCGGTCGGCGATGACGGCGAGGTCCGCGGCCGGAAAGGTGGTCCGGCCGAGCAGCATCGCCTCGTTGATCGGTGCGGCCATGACCAGCCAGTTGAATTCCGAAGCCGCGGCCGGCGGGTCGTCCAGGTGCAACCGGCCCTCTCGGGCGAGTTCGGCGAACCTGGCCGCGAGTCCGTTCATCGTGCGACCCGGGCCCTGGTCGAAGAAGGCCTGCCCGAGCTCGGGGAACCGGAACGCTTCGGCGATGACCAACCGGCGCAGCGCCAGTACCCGGGGCTGGAGTACGGCAGTGAGCTGCCGCACGGCGAGTTCGTTCAGATCCGCGGCCAGGTCACCCTCGGAGCCGAGCTGTTCGATCTCGGCGGAAACCGGGTCGGCGACCGTGTCGACGGCCGCACGGACCATGGCGACGAAGAGGCGCTCCTTGTCACCGAAGTGCTGATAGACGGTTTGCTTGGAGACCTCCGCGGCACGCGCGATCGCGTCCATGCTCGTCCCGAGGAAGCCGTTGTCCAGGAACACTTTTGTGGCCGCCTCGAGAATCGCGGCCTGCTTCCGGGCCGGGCGATCCGGCCCGGTGGCGACGGGGTGTTGATCGAGCACGAGGCCAAAGGTACCTTCACTCGTGCCGATAGAACTAGACCGTCCAGTCCAGTCGCGTCAGGAGTCGACCATGCCCGCTCTGCTGCCTTCGCCACGGCTGCTCACCGACGGCCTGACCATGGTCGAGTCCGGACGCTGGCACGAGGGCCGGCTGTGGTTCGCCCATTGGGCCAGCGGTGAGGTGATCGCGGTCGACATGGAGGGCCGGAGTGAGGTGGTCGGGCCGGGCCGGGCCGCGACACGATGGGCTGGTCGATCGCCTGGCTGCCCGACGGCCGGTTGCTGGTCTCCGGCGAGGAGCTGACCCGGGTGGAGCCGGACGGCTCAGCGGTGCGGCACAGCCCGCAGGGCGGTAACGAGCTCGTCGTCGACCCGGCCGGCCACGTCTACGTCAACGGCGCCGACTTCGATTTCCTCGGCGGCGGTGCACCCGAACCCGGGTGGATTCGCCTGATCGAACCGGACGGCACCGCTCGGGACGTTGCCGGCGACATCGATTTCCCCAACGGGATGGTGGTCACTCCCGACGGCTCGACGCTGGTCGTCGCGGAGTCCTTCGCCGGCCGGTTGTCGGCCTTCGACATCGCCGCCGACGGCTCGTTGTCGGGCCGTCGCACGTGGGCGGAGGGGCTGGGGCCGGACGGCATCTGTATCGACCCCGACGGCGGCATCTGGTGCCAGACCGCTGACACGCACGCGCACACCGGGAGCGGTCCCGCCGGAGCAGTGGTCCGGGTGCTCGACGGCGGTGAGATCACCCATCGTGTCGAGACCGACCTGCCCTGCTTCTCGTGCGCACTCGGCGGGCCGGAGGGCCGACACCTTTTCCTCCTGTGCAACGAGTTCGAGGGCATCGACCAGCTCGAGTCGGTCCTCGCCCGTCGCAGCGCCCGAATCTACGTAACCGAGGTGCCGTGAAGGTCAGTTCGGGCTGAGCTGGGTGCGGAACTCGGCCGGCGGCGCGGGGACGGCGCGCAGCGTGGAGATGATGCGCGCCTCGCGGTTGAGCACCCGACTGGCCATCCGCAGCCGGTGCAGCGGACGTGTCTCCTCGAGCAGTGCCTGCCGATCGTCCACGGTCAGCAGCGCGTCCGCGGCGATCAGATGTCCGAGATCGGAAAGCGACGTGTCCTCGGCCGGCGTGGTCCAGTCCTGTGGCTCCCAGGCGGCCGTGCAATACCGGCGGTGCGCCGCGCGGGCCGAGTCGGCCAGCAGCGTCACCGTGTCGGGCGAGACCGTCGGCATCGGCGCGTCCGGCACCCAGTCGATCTCGCCGACCAGATAGGGCGCACGCGTCGTGTGCAGCGCGCGCAGCCGGAACCGCCGCTCGCCGGTGGTCACGATGTCGTAGCGCCCGTCAGGCAGCCGCTTGGCCTGCCGTAACAGGGTGGCGCACCCGATCTCGTAGAGCTGTCCGAGTTCGGTGACCTCGACGGTGGGCGAGGGCCGCAGCGCGATCACGCCGAACCGCCGGTCGGGCACCTTCTCGGTGATCAGGTCCACGGTCAGCTCGCGGTAGCGCGGCTCGAACACGTGCAGCGGAAGGTGTGCACTGGGCAGCAGCACGCTGTGCAAGGGAAACAGCGGCAGCCACTCGGTCACCCGGTCAACGCTACGGCCTCGCGGGCCGTGTCGCTCACCGAGATGGGGGACGGAAGACCGCGAACGGGTCGGTCACCTGCATGCCGCGGCACGTGAACCGGTACAGCGCGGCCGGCCGCCCGCCGGCGCGTCCCGGGCGCGATGTCTCGCCGGTCGCCTCGAGCAGGCCGCGCCGGGAGAGCACCCGTTGCAGGTTGGTCGCCGACACGCGATAGCCGAGTGTGGCGGAGTAGATGCCGCGCAGCGCCGACACGGTGAACTCCGGCGGCGCGAGCGCGAATCCGATGTTGGTGTACGACAGCTTGGCGCGCAGCCGGTCCCGCGCGCGCAGCACGATCGCGTGATGGTCGAACGCGGTCTCCGGCAGCGTGTCGACCGGGTGCCACGCGGTGTCCGACGGCAGCGCGGGGTCGTTGTCGGACGGCACCAGCCCGAGGAACGCGGTGGCGATCGTGCGCGGGCCCGGCACCCGGTCCGGCGCGCTGAACACGGCCAGTTGTTCGACGTGCGCGAGCTGCCGGACGTCGACCTTCTCGGCGAGTTGGCGGCGGATCGAGTCCTCGACCGACTCGTCGCCGCCGAGCCGGCCGCCGGGCAGTGACCATCGGTGCGCGTGCGGTTCCATGCCGCGTTCCCAGAGCAGGACCCGCAGTGATCCCGCTCGCACTTGCAGCACCGCGGCCAGGACTTCGTGTGCCAGTTGGGGGTGTGCGGTGCTACGATTTGGCATGTTTTCGATTCTAAGGCGAAAACCTCGGAATTGGAAATCGGACACCCGAGGAGGAGTGCGATGACGGCGACAGTGGACCTCACCCCGTACAGCGGCGTCGATCCGGACGCGTCGTGGGCCGAGGAGATTCGCGCGCTGGCCAAGGAGCGCGACGCCGTTCTGCTCGCGCACAACTATCAGCTTCCGGAGATCCAGGACATCGCCGACCACACCGGCGATTCCCTTGCCCTGTCCCGGATCGCGGCCGAGAGCGACGCCTCGACGATCGTGTTCTGCGGCGTGCACTTCATGGCCGAGACGGCCAAGATCCTCGGTCCGGAGAAGACCGTGCTGATCCCGGACGTGCGGGCCGGGTGCTCGCTGGCCGACTCGATCACCGGCGCGGACCTGCGCGCGTGGAAGGCCGAGCACCCCGGCGCGGTGGTGGTCTCCTACGTGAACACCACCGCCGAGGTGAAGGCGGAGACCGACATCTGCTGCACCTCGTCCAACGCGGTCGACGTGGTCCGCTCGATCCCCGCCGACCAGGACGTGCTGTTCGCGCCGGACCAGTTCCTCGGCGCGCACGTGAAGCGCGAGACCGGACGGGAGAACCTGTACATCTGGGCCGGCGAGTGCCACGTGCACGCCGGTATCAACGGCCCGGAGCTCGCCGAGCGGGCGGCGGCCAATCCGGACGCGGACCTGTTCATCCACCCGGAGTGCGGCTGCGCGACGTCGGCGCTGTACCTGGCGGGCGAGGGCACGGTGCCGGCGGACAAGGTGAAGATCCTGTCCACCGGGGACATGGTGACCCAGGCGCGCTCGACCAAGGCGCGGTCGGTGCTGGTGGCCACCGAGATCGGCATGCTGCACCAGTTGCGCCGGGCCGCTCCGGAGATCGAGTTCAAGGCGGTGAACGATCGCGCGTCCTGCCGCTACATGAAGATGATCACTCCGGCGGCGCTGCTGCGGTCGCTGCGCGAGGGGCGCGACGAGGTGCACGTGGACCCGGAGATCGCGGCCCGGGCGCGCGGCGCGGTGCGGCGGATGATCGAGATCGGCAAGCCGGGCGGTGGGGAGTGACCGCCCGCTGGGCCGCCGGTGCCGACCTCGTGGTGGTCGGCACCGGTGTGGCCGGGCTGTCGGCCGCGTTGCGGGCACGCGAGTTGGGACTGCGCACGCTGGTGGTGACCAAGGGCGCGGCCAACGACGGCAACACCCGGTGGGCGCAGGGCGGCGTGGCCGTCGTGCTGCCCAGTGAGGACGCTGCGCGCGACTCCGCTGACTCGGTGGCCGCGCACGCGGCGGACACGGTGACCGCGGGCGCCGGCCTGTGCGACGAGGCCGCGGTCGAGGAGATCATCGCGGGCGGGCCGGCGGCGATCACCGCGTTGCGCGGGTTGGGCGCGCGATTCGACGCCGCCGAGGACGGCCGGCTGGCCCGCACCCGGGAAGGCGGGCACACCGCGTTCCGGGTGATCCACGCCGGCGGTGACGCGACCGGCGCCGAGGTGGAGCGCGCGCTGCTGGCCTCGGCCCGCGACGGCGCGATCCCGATGCTGGAGCACCACGTCGCGGTGGACACCGCGCGCACCGCGTCCGGCGCGGTGGTCGGCCTGCTTCTGTTGGACCACAACGGGATTCCCGGTGTGGTGCACGCGCCGGCCGTGCTGCTGGCGACCGGCGGATCGGGCCAGCTCTACCAGGCCACGACCAACCCGGACGTGGCCACGGCGGACGGGCTGTCGGTCGCGCTGCGGGCCGGCGCGACCGCCGCGGACGTGGAGTTCGTGCAGTTCCACCCGACCGTGCTGTACACCGGCGCGGGTGCGCGCGGCCGGTGCCCGCTGGTCACCGAGGCGGTGCGCGGCGAGGGCGCGATCCTGCTGGACGCGACCGGCGCGCGGGTGATGGCGGGGGTGCACCCGCTGGAGGACCTGGCGCCCCGGGACGTGGTGTCCGCGGCGATCACCGCACGGATGACGCAGGCGCCGGGCGGCGTGGACGACCACGTGTACCTGGACGCGACTCGACTGTCCACTGTGGACTTCAAGCGGCGCTTCCCGACGGTGTACGCCGCGTGTGCCGAGGTGGGGGTGGACCCGCTGGTCGACCCGATCCCGGTCGCGCCGGCCGCGCATTTTCACTGCGGCGGCGTCGTGTCCACTGTGGACGGTCGAACCGGTGTGACCGGCCTGTACGCGGCCGGCGAGGTGGCCCGCACCGGGCTGCACGGCGCGAACCGCCTCGCCTCCAACAGCCTGCTCGAAGGCCTGGTGGTAGGCGCGCGGGCGGCGGACGCGGTCGCGGCTGATCTCGCCGCCGGCCTGCTGGCCACGCCGTGCACGGCGCCCGGCCCGGCGATCCCGGTCGCCCCGATCGCCGACCGGGACACGCTGCAGCGGGTGATGAGCCGCTACGCCGCGATCGGGCGGGACGCCGAGGGGCTGGCCGTGGTCGGCTCCGTCCTCGATGTGTCCACTGTGGACCGTCCGCTGGACTCGCGGCAGGCGGTGGAGGACGCCGCGCTGACGCTGGCCGCGCGAGCGGTGATCGCCTCGGCCGCCCGGCGCACGGAGTCGCGCGGCTGCCAGGTGCGCACCGACTTCCCGGAGCGGGACGAGCAGTGGCGACACAGTCTGGTGGTGCGGCTGAACCCGTCCGGCCAGCCGGTGCTCGCAGCACCACTGGAACTGCGAGGTGCCGCGTGACCCTCTCCGCCGCGACCGTCGGCGCGCTGGATTCCGCCGGCATCGACCTGGGCGACGTGCGGCGCGTGGTCACCGCGGCACTCGAGGAGGACCTGCGCTACGGGCCGGACGCCACGACGGCGGCCACCGTGCCGGAACACGCGATCGCGTTCGCGGACATCACGCCGCGCGCGGCCGGCACGCTGGCCGGCGTTCCCGTGGCGCTGGCCGTATTCGACTCGGTGATCGGCCAGGGCGGCTACGAGATCATCGAACGCGCGGCGGACGGCTCCACGCTCGAACCCGGCGAGCCGGCGATCAAGCTGCGCGGGCCGGTGCGCGGGCTGCTGACCGCCGAGCGGACGGCGCTGAACCTGCTGTGTCACCTGTCCGGGGTGGCCACCACGACCGCCGCCTGGGTGCGTGCGATCGATGGAACCCGTTGCGCGGTAAGGGATTCCCGCAAGACACTGCCCGGGCTGCGACTGCTGCAGAAGTACGCGGTGCGTTGTGGCGGCGGGGTGAACCACCGGCTCGGGCTGGGCGACGCGGTGCTGATCAAGGACAACCACGTGGCCGCGGCCGGCTCGGTGCGCAAGGCACTCGCCGCCGCCCGCGCGCACGCGCCAGACCTGCCGTGCGAGGTCGAGGTGGACAATCTCGACCAGCTCGACGAGGCGCTGGACGAGCGGGCCGAGCTGGTGCTGCTGGACAACTTCACCGTCGAGTGGTGCCGCGAGGCGGTGCGGCGGGTCGCGGCACGAGGGGCGTCCACAAGGCTGGAGGCGTCCGGCGGGCTGACCCTGGACGTGGCGCGCGCCTATGCCGAGACCGGCGTCGCCTATCTCGCCGTCGGCGGGCTCACCCACTCCTCGCCCGCACTGGATCTGGGGCTGGATCTTCGCTGATCGCGCTCGACTGGGCCATAGTGGACGGCATGGCCACGATCGATGTCGAGCGCACTGGTACCAGTCCGAGTCTGCCGGACGGTCCGAAGCTGCCGAAGGCCGTGCAGACCTTGCTGTTCATGACGGCGCGGCACAAGTTCGTGCCGCGCTGGCGGCAGCGCTACGGCGAGGCGTTCACCATCAGGCTGTCCTTCGGCGGCGGGCGGAACGTGGTGATCATCAGCAGGCCGGAGCACATTCGCGAGGTGTTCGCCGGCGCGCCGGAGGGCTTCCACGCCGGCGAGAGCAATCGCGTACTCGCCCCGGTGATGGGGGAGCACTCGGTGTTGATCCAGGACGGCGAGGACCACAAGCGCAGTCGCAAGCGGCTGATGCCGGCGTTCAACGGCGCGGCGCTGCGCGGGTACGGCGAGATGATGACCACGCTCGCCGAGAAGTGCGCCGACGTGCTGCCGGTCGGCCGCCCGTTCGAGATGCACCGGCAGATGAACGACGTGACGCTGGAGATCATTCTGCGGGTGGTGTTCGGCATGACCGACGAGCACCGGCTGGCCGAGCTGCGACCGACGATCCGCCGCCTGGTGAACATCGGCCCGGTGGCGGTCTTCGGCTGGGCGTCCCCGCGGCTGCGCCGGTACTGGCCGTGGAAGCGCAACCAGGGCGACCTGAACGCCGCGGATGCCTTGATATACAAGGAGATCGCGGCTCGTCGCACGGTCGATGACCTGGCCGAGCGCACCGACGTGCTGTCCCGCCTGTTGGTCGCCGATCCGGACATGGCCGACATCGAGCTGCGCGATCACATGATGACGCTGCTGCTGGCCGGGCACGAGACCACGGCGACCGCGCTGGCCTGGTCGTTCCACGAGCTGGCGCGCAATCCGGACGTGTTGCGCCGCGCTCAGCAGGCGGCCGACACCGGCGACGAGGAGTACCTGTCCGCGGTGGCCAAGGAGGCGATGCGGCTGCGGCCGGTGGTGCTCGCGGTGGGGCGCAAGCTGACCGAGGACACCACGGTCGCCGGGATGCGGCTGCCCAGCGGCACGGTGATCTCGCCGAGCATCGCGCTGGTGCACGCCGACGACACGCTGCACCCCGCACCCGGCGACTTCCAGCCGGAACGGTTCATCGGCCACGGCCCTGAGGCCGGCACCTGGATCCCGTTCGGCGGCGGCGTGCGCCGGTGCATCGGCGCGAGCTTCTCGGTGCAGGAGGCGGCGGCCGTGCTCCAGGCGGTACTCAGCCGGTACGACGTGCGGCCGGATCGCGAGCGCCCGGAGCCCGGCAAGATGCGCAACATCACGATGGTGCCCACGCGCGGCGCCAGGGTGATCCTGACTCCACGCTAAAGGCGGCGGTTCGCCAGTACCGGAATCGCTTGGCGCGCCTGCTCCACGACGTCCGCGTCCAGGTCCACCACAAGCAGTTCCGGTGCGCTGCCGGCGGCCGACCGTACGGTGCCGTACGGGTCGACCACGGCGCTGTGGCCGATCCCGGTCGGTGCCTTCGAGTTGGGCGTCTCGGCCGGTTCGGCCTGCCCGCACGCGAGCACCCAGCAGGTCGAGTCCAGCGCGCGGGCGCGCACCAGCAGCTCCCACTGCTCGCGCTTGCCCGGCCCGGTGCCCCAGGACGCGGGCAGCACGATCACCGAGGCGCCCCGGTCGGCCAGCCGCGTGAACAGCTCGGGAAAGCGCACGTCGTAACAGGTGGCCACGCCGACCACGGTGTCATCGACCGGCACGGTCACCAACTCATCGCCGGGCGCGACCGTGCGAGACTCGGCGAACCCGAACGCGTCGAACAGGTGGATCTTGTCGTAGCCGGTGTGCGTGCCCGGCCCAGTGATCAACAGCGTGTTGCGCACCCGCCCGTCCGGCGACGGCGTGAACATGCCGGCCACCACCAGCACGCCGTGCTCCTCGGCGATGCCGCGCACCGCGGTCGCCCACGGGCCGTCCAGCGGCTCGGCGAGCGGCGCCAGCGCGGTGCCGAAGCAGGCCATGGTCGCCTCCGGGAACACCACCAGTCGCGCACCGGCCGCCGCGGCCGACCGGACACCGTCGGTGATCAGCTCCAGGTTGTCCCTCGGCGACGGGGTCGACGTGATCTGGCACAGGGCCGCGCGCACCGGCGTACCTCCCACGACTTTGTCGAAATAGGTCTACTTCGCAGTATGGACTCCTCTAGTGTCGCCGTTGTGATCGGAAAGCCGAGGGGAATTCGTGCCGGGGTGCCGGCTGCCCTCGTGCTGGCGCTCGCCGCGTGCACCGGCGCGCCGACGCCGACGGCCTCCGGTGACACCGACGGCAGCACGATCGTGATCGCGGTGGCCGAGGAGCCGGCGAGCCTGAACCCGCTGGCCGGGTACGCCCCGCACGGCGCCGGCAAGATCTACGACGCACTGCTGGAACACCGCGCCGACCTGGCCCTGCGGCCGCAGCTCGCCGCCGACATGCCCCGCCCGTCGGCCGACGGGCGCTCCTGGACGGTGGCCCTGCGCAAGGGCGTGAGCTTCTCCAACGGATCGGCCTTCGACGCCAACGACGTGGTGGCGACCTACAACGCGCTGCTCGATCCGGCGTACGCCTCACCGCTGCGGCCCCGGTTCGCCATGCTCGCCGGCGTGCGCGCGGTCGACGCCAGCACCGTGCGGTTCGACCTGAACACGCCGTACGCGCCGTTCCCCGGACTGCTCGTGGTCGGCGTGCTGCCCAGTGAGGCGCTGGCCGAGCGGACGCCGGTCGCCTCGATGCCGCCGCCGGTCGGCACCGGCCCGTTCAAGGTGGCCGAGTGGCAGCGTGGCGAGCGCCTCGTCCTCGACGCCAATCCGTCCTATGTGGACGGTCCGCCGCCGATCAAGAAGGTCACCGTGGAGTTCGTCCGCGACGACCAGATGCGCGCCCAGCGCCTGCGCGACGGGAAGGTGGACGGCGTCGCGCTGCCGCCCTCGCTCGCCCGCTCCTACGGCGACACGACCGGGTTCGAGTCGGTGGCGCAGCGCAGCGGCGAGGTGCGCTCGATCGCGATGCCGTCGGCCAACCCGGTCACCGCCGACCCGGCGATCAGGCTCGCGCTGAACCTGGCGGTGGACCGCAAGGCGCTGGTGACCGGCCCGCTGAACGGCCAGGGCGGCGAGGCGCACACCCCGGTGCCCGAGGTGCTCGCCGAGTTCGTGGAGCCGTCCGCGACCTTCACCCGCGACCTGACCTCCGCGCGCCGCAAGCTCGACGACGTGGGCTGGCGGCTCGGCGAGAGCGGAATCCGGGTCCGCGACGGTGTCACCGCCGCGTTCACCCTGGCGCACGCCACCGGCGACGTGCTCGCCGCGGAGTTGGCCACGGCGTTCGCCGCCGACGCCGCCACCATCGGCGTTCGGGTGACCGTGCGCCCGGTCAGCGCCACCCAGTTCGCCGCGCGCGCCGACGCGGACGCCACCGTGATCGCGACCGGCGACCCGTTCGACCTCGACCCGTGGCTGTTCCCCTTGCTGCACGGCCGATCCGCCGATTCGACCGTGGACACCTCGCTGCAGGTCGCCCGCGCGGCCAACGATCCGGCGCAGCGCGCGGCCGCGTACCGCAAGCTGCAGCGGGCGTACGTGAACACGCCGAGCATGGTCACACTGGTGGCGCCGAGGCACTCCTACGTGCTGCGCCAGAACTGGACCGGCTACCAGCCCGTGGTCGACGCGTCCACGCAGGATCTGACTTGGGGCCCGTGGTGGAACCTGCACCGGTGGCAGCCGCGCTAAGTTGACTGTGTGATCGATCTGCACGCGGTTCGCCGCGACACTCCGGCCTGCTACCGGCAGGTGTTCCTGGACAGCGCCGGCTCGTCTCTGCCGCCCGTCGGTGTGCTCGATGAGGTGATCGGGCACCTGCACCGGGAGGCCGAGATCGGCGGGTACCGCGCGGCGAACGAGCGGCTCGACGACCTGGAGGCCGGCTACGGCGTGTTCGCCGAGCTGCTCGGCTGCGAGCCGGACGAGGTGGCGTTCACCGACAGCGCGACCCGGTCCTGGCTGTCCGCGTTCGACGCGGTGCCGCTGGCCGAGGGCGACCGCGTTCTGGTGACCGAGGCGGAGTACCACAGCAACGCCATCGCACTGCTCCGCCGGGCCGCCGATACGGGTGCCACCGTCGAGCCGGTGCCGTCGGATTCCGTTGGGGCGCTTGACGTCCAGGCTCTGCGCGAGATGCTCGACGAGCGGGTGAAGCTGGTGTCGCTGGTGCACGTGCCGACCAACGGCGGGCTGGTGAACCCGGTGCTTGAGGTCGCGGCGGCGGCGCACGAGGTCGGCGCGCTGGTGCTGCTCGACGCGTGCCAGTCGATCGGCCAGTTGCCCGTGCGCGCCGACGAGCTGGGTGTCGACATCATCAGCGGCACCGGTCGCAAGTGGCTGCGCGGACCGCGCGGCACCGGGATGCTCGTGGTGCGGCGGGCCGCGCTGGAGCGGCTGCACCCGAGAATGGTGGACGCGGGCACCTGGCACGCGCCGGACAAGATCAGCTTGCGGGACGACGCGCGGGTGTTCGAGCTGTGGGAGACCGGCGTGGCCGAGCGCCTTGGCCTGATCGCCGCGGCCCGGTACGCGCTGCGGCTCGGCGTGGACGCGATCGCCTCGGCGGTGACCGACCGTGCCGACCGGCTGCGCGCCGGGCTGTCCGGCGTGGACGGAGTGACCGTGCGGGACCTCGGCGAGCGGCGGTGCGGGATCGTGACGTTCACCGTGGACGGGGTGGACGCCGAGCACGTCCGGGACACGCTGGTGAGCAAGGGGATCACGGTCACGGTGAGCAGGCGAGGCTCCACGGTGCTCGACATGACCCGGCGCGGGCTGCACGAGGTGGTGCGCGCGTCGCCGCACTACTTCGTGGACGACGAGCAGCTCGACGCGTGTGTCGCCGAGGTGGCCGCTCTTCGATCCTGATCGAAGAAGGCAACGCGGTGCTCGGGTGGGGCGTACACGTTGTGCAGGCAATTCGTCGGGAGGAACGTATGAGGGCACGGATTCTGGTCGCGGTCGTGATCGCGGCCGCGGGTGTGACGGTCGGCGCGACCATGAGCTGGGCGGACGGCGGCGCGGCACCGGCGGTCGCGGGCGTCGTGTTCGGCGACACCAACGGCGACGGTGTGCGCGGTGCGGGGGAGACCGGAGTGGCGGGCATCGCCGTGCAGCTCAAGGACCTCAAGGGCGGCACGTACGCCGACGCGAAGACCGACGCGGAGGGCCGCTACTCGTTCGCGCCGCCGGTGCCGACGGCCGACTACAAGGTGAAGGTGTACGGCACCGACAAGCTCACGCTGACCCGCCCGGACGTCGGCGGTGATCCCACCGTGGACTCCGACATCGACTGGGTGACCGGGCTGAGCCCGATCCGGCATTGCACGGAGACCGCCTGCGACGGCGAGTCGGACGCGGGCCTGACCGAGCGGCGGGCGGACATCGCGATCGCCGCGGACCCCACGTCGGTGAACTTCCCCGCGCAGGGCGGCTCCGCCGTTACCAAGATCGTCTACACCAACCCGGGGACCGTGCCGAAGATCGGCGACTCGCTGAGCGTGGAGATCCCCGACGGCGTCACACTCACGCCGAAGCCGGCACCCGACTGGAAGTGCCACATCGACGACTTCCCGGCGCTGATCTGCAACACGGAGTCGGTGCTCGTGCCGGGCGCGGTGTCCATGCCGGTGGAGGTGACGGTGACGGCGAACAAGGCGCTGACCGCCGAACTGGAGTTCCGGATGAACGGGTTCTACCGCGATCCCACGGAGAACCCGGCGGACAACTTCGCCAAGCTCGCGATCACGGCGACACGCTGAATTGAACGACCTGGTGGCCCACCGGACCGTGCTGTCCGTGGTGGTCGGCTCGCGGGCATACGGACTCGCCACCTCTGAGTCCGATGTGGACAGACGAGGGGTGTACGTCGCGCCGACCGAGTCGTTCTGGCGCTTCGAGAAACCACCGTCCAGTGTGGAGGGACCGGAGCCGGAGCGGCTCAGCTGGGAGGTGGAGCACTTCTGTGGGCTCGCGCTGAAGGCGAACCCGACCGTGCTCGAGGTCCTCGTCTCACCGCTGATCGAGGTGTGCACGGACGTGGGTGCGGAACTGCGCACCCTCGCGCCGGCGTTCCTGTCCCGGCGGGCGGCGGTGACCTTCGAACGCGCGACGGCTCGACAGTTGGGCCGGGCCACGTCGGAGTCACGCGGCGAGCGGCGGCGCAAACAGCTGATGCACTCGATCCGTATGCTGATCATGGCGGAGTCACTGCTGCGCGACGGAAAGCTCGAGGTCGACATGGCCGGCCACCGGGAGGCTCTGCTCGCGGTGCGTTCCGGTGGCACCGACTGGCCGGACGCGATGGCCTGGGTCGACCGGCTGCGTGTGGAGATCGATACCGTCGCCTCCACCAGCCCGCTGCCCGAGGAGCCGGACACCGCCGCGGTCGAATACTGGCTGGCTTCGGTGCGGCGGCGCGACCTGCAGTCCTGAGTCACCAGGGGAGTTCCCATGACGATGACCGTGCCCGACCTGTCCGACGTGATCGCCGCCGAGCCGCGCCGGCTGGCGTTCGCCACGGTGTCCGGCGCGCACCTGTACGGGTTCCCGTCGCAGGACTCCGACGTCGACCTGCGCGGTGCGCACGTGCTGCCGGCGGAGGAGGTGGTCGGTCTCGTGCACGGTCCGGACACCGTCGACCGCACCTGGGACCGCGCCGGCACCGAGATCGACCTGGTCACCCACGACATCGCGAAGTTCGCCACGCTTCTGTTGCGGCGCAACGGTTATGTACTCGAACAGCTGCTGTCCCCGCTCGTCGTGCACACCAGCGAGGAGCACCGGGCGATGATCGACATCGCACCGCGCTGCGTCACCAGCTCACACGCGCACCACTACCTTGGCTTCGCCGGCACGCAGTGGCGGCTGTTCGTCGGCAACGGCGAGCTCAAGCCGCTGCTGTACACCTTCCGCGCCCTGCTGACCGGTATCCACCTGATGCGCACGGGGGAGACGGTGGCACACCTGCCGACACTCGCGGAGAACCTCGGCGCACCGGCCTACCTCGCCGGGCTGATCGACGCCAAGCGCACCGGGGAGCACCGCACGCTCGGCTCGGTGCCCGACGCGCCTGTCCACAGTGGACTCGAAGCGGACGTCGAACGGCTGCGCGCGGAGCTGGAGCAGGCCCGGGACGGATCGCACCTGCCGGTGGCTCCGCCCACCGAGCCCACCGAGCGCTCACCGAAGGCGGATCTGCACGACCTGATCGTCCGGATGCGGTTGGCCTGAAACGCGAGAACGCCGGAGGGGCTGCCCCTCCGGCGTTCTCGGACCTCGGACAACGGACTACGGCTGTTCGCCGGCCGCCTTGATGATCATGTCGACCGCCTTGTCGTTGCGGGCGGTCTCCGGCTCGATCTTCTCGTCGGGCGGGTAGAAGCCGTCGATGCCGCCGCCGGACGGGTACATCTCGAAGGTGTAGCTGAGGATCTTGTGGGTGCCCCACATGTGATCGTCGATGGCGCCGTCGGTGACGTAGAGGTCGCTGGACTGCTCCGGGGTGTACCCATTGGTCTGCGCCATCTGCTTGCCGAGGTCCTGGAAGCGCTTGGCCTCCGCCTCGGTCATGCCCTCGGCGACGTCGTCCTGGGTCCAGCCGAACGGCCAGAGCACCAGCTCGGAGAAGCTGTGGAAGTCGATGTGCGACTTGATCTGCTGCTTGCCGTTGACCACGCGTGATGCCGCGAACTTCTCCATGGCCTGCGTCTCGGGTGCCGACGCGGCGGACGGTCCGCGGTAGTCCTCGGCGCCCGGGTCGGTGCTGGAGCCGTCGCAGCAGCCCCACTTGAACGAGTAGTTGCGGTTCAGGTCGGTGCCCTGGCCCTCGCGGTTCTTGCGCCAGCCCTTGTAGTCGCCGCCGGAGATGTCGTACTCGATGCCGTCCGGGTTCTGCATCGGCACGATGTAGATCTCGCGGTTGTCGACCATGTCCTTGATCGCCGCGTCACCGGCATAGCCGTCGGTGAACCGGCTCACGATGCGCAGGCACATCTCCGCGGTGATGTGCTCGCGAGCGTGCATGTTGCAGGTGAACAGCACCTCGGGCTCGTCCTCGTCCTGCCCGACGTTGTCGCTGATCTTGATGACCGGAATGTCGCGGCCCTCGTGCGACTTGCCGACGCTGGACACCTTCGCGATGTCCGCGTGGTCGCTCTGGGCCTTGTTGATCTCGTCGGTCATCTCCTTGTAGTTGTGGTACTTCTCGTCGTCCGGCGGGAAGTCGCCCGCCTTCTTGCCCCTGCTGCGCTCCTTGAGCATCGCGTCCCAGTCGCCGTTCAGGTCGACCTTGTAGCCCTGCGAGCGCAGCTTCTGCGCCTGCTCCGGGTTGGCGACGACCTCGAACTCGACGCCCGGCGCGGACGCCTTGCGCTTGCCGTGGTGCGTGAGCACGTCGACGCCGGAGTCGGTGATCTGTGTGTACTGCTGCTTGGTGGTGGCGCCGAGGACCTTGTACAGACCGCGAGCCGGCGCTGCCCCCGAGTCCGAGTCCGGGTTTGGCTGCGCGCTGGCGCTCAGGGCCGGCTGAGCGATCAGCAGGGCGGCACCGGTGACAGCCGCGGCGATCACCCCGACGGCCCGTCGTGTGGTTGACATTTCGCCTCCGGTAGTTCCACAAGCTGTGACCTGTCGAGCCTCGTCAACGGCGAATGACCATCACAACCATCGATCGTCGGGAAACGTTGCCATGGAAGCGACGGGGCCGCAGGACGATGTCCCGCGGCCCCGTCGGTGACTGATCTCGGTCGGCGACTACTTGCCGGCCTCCGCGACGATCATGTCGACCGCCTTGTCGTTGCGCGCGGTCTCCGGCTCGATCCTCTCGTCGGGCGGGTAGAACCCGTCGATGCCTCCGCCGCCGGACGGATACATCTCGAACGTGAAGCTGAAGACCTTGTGCACGCCCCAGTAGTAGTCGTCGGTCGTGCCATCGGTGATGTACAGGTCGCTCGACTGCTCAGGGGTGTATCCGTTGGTCTGGGCCATCTGCCGACCGAAGTCCTGGAAGCGCTTGGCCTCTTCCGCGGTCATGCCCTCGGTGACGTCGTCGTAGGTCCAGCCGAACGGCCACAGCACCAGTTCCGAGTACGTGTGGAAATCGATGTGCGTCTTGATCTGCTGCTTGCCGTTGACCACACGGGAGTCGACGAAGCCCTGGATGGCCTTGGTCTCCGGCGCCGACGCGGCGGACGGGCCCCGGTAGGTCTCCGAGCTCGGGCTGCCACTGGAACCGCCGCAGCAACCCCACTTGAAGTTGAAGTTGCGGTTCAAGTCGGTGCCCTGGCCCTCGCGGTTCTTCCGCCAACCGCGGTACTGGCCGCTGGCGATGTCGTACTCGATGCCGTCCGGGTTCTGCATCGGAATGATGTAGATCTCCCGGTTGTCGACCATGTCTTTGATCGTGGCGTCGCTGGCGTAGCCGTCGGTGTAGCGGGCGGCGATACGCAGGCACATCTCCGCGGTCAGGTGCTCGCGGGCGTGGATGTTGCAGCCGAAGACGACCTCTGGCTCGTCCTCGTCCTGCGCCACGTTGTCGCTGATCTTGATGACCGGGATGTCGCGGCCCTCGTGCGACTTGCCGATGCTGGACACCTTGGCGATGTCGGCGTGGTCGCTCTGGGCCTTGTTGATCTCGTCGGTCATCTCCTTGTAGTTGTGGTACTTGGCGTCGTCGGGCGGGAAGTCGCCGGCCTTCTTGCCCTTGCTGCGCTCGGCGAGCATCGCGTCCCAGTCACCGGTCAGGTTGAGGGTGAGACCCTGCGAGCGCAGCGCGCTCGCCTGCTGCGGTGTGGCGACGACGTCGAACTCGACGCCGGGCGCCGAGGTCGTCCGCCTGCCGTGGTGGCTCAGCACGTCGTCGACCGTGTCGTTGATCTGCTGGTACTGCTGCTTCGTCGTGGCACCGAGGATCTTGTAGACACCTCGCGCCGGCGCTGCCTGCTCGCCGTTCGCGGTGGATTGGGCACTCGCGTTCAGCGTGGGCTGCACGATGAGGACAGCGGCGCCGATCGCGACCGCTGCCACCACCCCGACAGCCCGACGTTTCGTTGACATCTCGCCTCCGTGTATTCACAGGCCGTGATGTCATGAGGGTGGCCAGCGTGTGTCGTGAGCCACAACCCGCCGATCGTCGGGGGCGCATCACAACAACGCAGGGTGATGTGAACGGGCCGGAAAACACCTGCTCCCGGCCCGTTCACGCTGGTTCATTCGGACGATTCGCTCAGGGCACCTCGCCCGCCGCCTTCACCAGAATGTCGACGGCTTTGTCATTTCGTGCGGTTTCCGGCTCGATCTTCTCGTCGGGCGGGTAGAAGCCGTCGATGCCTCCGCCGGACGGGTACATCTCGAACGCGAAGCTCCAGATCCTCTGCTTGCCCCACAGGTAGTCGCAGATCGTCCCGTCGGTGGGGTAGAGGTCGCTGAGTTGCTGCGGCGTGTACCCGTTGGTGTC
The DNA here is from genome assembly GCF_004216555.1 of Herbihabitans rhizosphaerae. Lineage (GTDB taxonomy): Bacteria > Actinomycetota > Actinomycetes > Mycobacteriales > Pseudonocardiaceae > Herbihabitans > Herbihabitans rhizosphaerae. The sequence continues at coordinate 218,516 of NZ_SGWQ01000008.1, forward strand.
GGCCATCTGCTTGCCGATGGTCTGGAAGCGCGTGGCCTCCTCCTGGGTCATGCCCTCGGCGACGTCGTTATCGGTCCAGCCGAACGGCCACATCACCAATTCGGAGAACGTGTGGAAGTCGACGTGCGCCTTGATCTGCTGCTTTCCGTCGACCACCCGCGATTCCGCGAACTTCTGAATCGCCTGCACTTCCGGTGCCGATGCCGCTGACGGTCCGCGGTAGTCCTCTGCGCCCGGATTACCGCTGGAACCGCCGCAGCAGCCCCACTTGAAGTCGAAGTTGCGGTTCGTGTCCGTGCCCTGGTCCTGACGGTTCTTGCGCCAGCCCTGATATTCGCCGCTGGCCACATCGAATTCGATGCCGTCCGGGTTCTGCATCGGCACGATGTAGATCTCGCGATTGTCGACCATGTCCTTGATCGCCGGGTCATTCGCGTAGCCGTCGGTGAACCGGTTGAAGATGCGGATGCACATCTCCCCGGTCAGGTGTTCCCGGGCGTGCATGTTGCAGGTGAACAGGACTTCCGGCTCGTTCTCGTCCTGCGCGACGTTGTCGCTGATCTTGATGACCGGGATGTCGCGGCCCTCGTGCGACTTGCCGATGCTGGACACCTTGGCGATGTCCGGGTGGTCGCTCTGCGCCTTGTTGATCTCGTCGACCATCTCCTGGTACGTGTGGTACTTCTCGTCGCCGGGTGGGAAGTCGCCGGCCAAGCGCTGCCCGCCGTCGCCCTTGCTGCGCTCCTTGAGCATCGCGGCCCAGTCACCGGTCAGGTTGACCGTGTACCCCTGGGACCGCAGCGTCGCCGCCTGCTCCGGCGTGGCCACGATGTCGAACTCCACGCCGGGGCCGCTGGCCTTGCGCCCGAGATGGCTGTGATTGAGCACGTCGACACCGGACTGGCCGACCTGCCGGTACTGCTCGGTGTTGGTCGCACCGAGGACCTTGTACAGACCGCGAGCCGGCGCGGCCTGCCCGGAGTCCGGGTTCGGCTGCGCGCTGGCACTCAGGGCTGGCTGTGCGATCAGCAGCGCGGCGCCGGCCGCTGCCGCCGCGACGACGCCGAATGCTCGACGTTTCCTCGACATCTTGCCTCCAGTCGTTCACTGGCTGTAGCACTCATGAAGAGGCTCGTGAACATGTGTGACGGGGCACAACCCTCCGATCGTCGGCAAGAATCGCTCGCGGCTTACCCTTTGTAGTAGCGACGCCTTGCTGAAAGGACACCATGCTCACCCGCATCGACCTGCGCACTTCCGTGCCGGCACCCACCGAGCTTCGCGCGACTCTGCCGCGCGCCGGGGTCGACGTGGACGCCGTGCTGCATCAGGTGCGGCCGGTGGTGGAGGCGGTGCGCGACCGTGGTGTGGACGCGGTGCTCGAGTTCACCGAGCGGTTCGACAAGGTGCGCCCGGCCGGCGTCCGGGTGCCGGCCGAGGAGCTGAAACGCGCGCTGGACGAACTGGACCCGGTGGTGCGCGACGCGCTGCGGGAGTCGATCGCGCGGGCTCGGCGGGTGCACACCGATCAGCGCCGCACCGACGTGACCACGCAGGTGGTGCCGGGCGGGACGGTCACCGAGCGCTGGGTGCCGGTTCGCCGGGTGGGCCTGTACGCGCCGGGCGGGCTCGCGGTCTACCCGTCCAGCGTGGTGATGAACGTGGTGCCGGCACAGGTCGCGGGCGTCGAGTCGCTGGTGGTGTGCTCGCCGCCGCAAGCCGAGTTCGACGGGCTGCCGCACCCGACCGTGCTGGCCGCCGCAGCGCTGCTGGGCGTGACCGAGGTGTGGGCGGTCGGCGGTGCGCAGGCCGTGGCGCTGCTCGCCTACGGCGGTACGGACACCACCGGCGAGCCGCTCGAGGCGGTGGACATGGTCACCGGTCCGGGCAACATCTACCTGACCGCGGCCAAGCGCATGCTGCGCGGGCTGATCGGGATCGACTCCGAGGCCGGCCCGACGGAGATCGCGATCCTGGCCGACGCGGGCGCCGATCCGGTGCACGTGGCCGCCGACCTGATCAGCCAGGCCGAGCACGACACGCTCGCCGCGAGCGTGCTGGTGACCGACTCGCCCGAGCTGGCCGACGCGGTGGACGCCGAGCTGGCCCGCCAGGTCACGGCCACCAAGCACACCGACCGGATCACCGAAGCCTTGCGCGGCAAGCAGTCCGGCTGCGTGCTGGTGTCCTCTGTGGACGATGGACTGTCCGTTGTGGACGCCTACGCCGCTGAGCACCTGGAGATCCAGACCGCGAACGCGCGCGAGGTCGCCGCCCGGGTGCGCAGTGCCGGGGCGATCTTCGTCGGGCCGTACGCGCCGGTGTCGCTCGGCGACTACTGCGCCGGGTCCAACCACGTGCTGCCCACCGGCGGGTGCGCGCGGCACTCGTCCGGCCTGTCGGTGCAGACGTTCCTGCGCGGCATCCACGTCGTGGACTACACCGAGGAGGCGCTGCGCGAGGTGGCCGGCCACGTGGTGGCGCTCGCCGACGCCGAGGACCTGCCGGCGCACGGGCAGGCGGTCACCGCGCGCTTCCGGGGCGACCGATGATCGGCGGCGAGGTGCGGCTGGACGACCTGCCGCTGCGCGAGGACCTGCGCGGGCGCTCGCCGTACGGCGCGCCGCAACTGGACGTGCCGGTTCGGCTCAACACCAACGAGAACCCGTATCCGCCGCCGCGTGAGCTGGCCGACGACGTGACCACCGCGGCGGCCGAGATCGCGAAGGGCCTGCACCGGTACCCGGACCGGGACGCCGTGGCGCTGCGCACCGATCTCGCCGCGTACCTGACGACCTCGACCGGCGTGCGGGTCGAGCTCGGGAACGTGTGGGCGGCTAACGGTTCCAACGAGATCCTGCAGCAGCTCCTGCAGGCGTTCGGCGGGCCGGGCCGCACCGCGATCGGGTTCGAGCCCAGCTACTCGATGCACCCGATCATCGCGGCCGGCACCCGCACCGAGTGGCTGCCCGCGCCGAGGCGGGACGACTTCTCGCTGGACACCCGGGCGGCCGCGGAGATTGTCGCGGATCGGCAGCCGGACGTGGTGTTCGTGACCAGTCCGAACAACCCGACCGGCCAGTCCGTGCCACTGGACGACGTGCGCGAGATTCTCCGTGCGGCACAAGGGATCGTGGTGGTCGACGAGGCGTACGCGGAGTTCTCCTCCCGGCAGAGTGCACTGTGTCTGCTGGAGGAGTTCCCGTCCACGCTGGTGGTCAGCCGGACCATGAGCAAGGCGTTCGCGTTCGCCGGCGGGCGGCTCGGCTACCTGGCCGCGGCACCCGCGATCGTGGACGCACTGCAGCTCGTGCGGCTGCCGTACCACCTGTCCTCGCTCACCCAGGCCGCCGCGCGGGCTGCGCTGGCGCACGCCGATCAGACGCTCGCGTCGGTGGCCACGCTCGCCAAGGAGCGCGACCGGGTCGTGGACGCGTTGTCCGGCATGGGTTTCCGGGTCGTGCCGAGTGATGCGAACTTCGTCCTGTTCGGACACTTCACCGACGCGCACGCCGCCTGGCAGTCCTATGTGGACAATGGTGTGCTGATCAGGGACGTCGGGATCGCGCACCACCTCCGTGTCACCGTCGGCACGCCGGAGGAGAACGACGCGTTTCTCGCCGCATCGAAGGAGCTTGCCCCGTGAGCAGGATCGCCAAGGTCGAACGTGCGACCAAGGAGTCCAAGGTCTCCGTGGAGATCGACCTGGACGGCACCGGCCGGACCGACGTGTCCACCGGCGTGCCGTTCTACGACCACATGCTGACCTCGTTCGGCGTGCACGGCGCGTTCGACCTCACGGTCAGCGCGACCGGCGACATCGAGGTGGACGCGCACCACACCGTCGAGGACGTGGCGATCGTGCTGGGCGAGGCGATCGGGAAGGCGCTGGGGGACAAGGCGGGCATCCGCCGCTTCGGCGACGCGTGGATCCCGATGGACGAGACGCTGGCGCACGCGGCGATCGACGTGTCCGGCCGCCCGTACTGCGTGCAGACGGGCGAGCCGGACACGCTCGTCGGGTTCACGGTCGGCGGCAACTACCCGACCGTGCTCAACCGGCACGTGTTCGAGTCGCTGGCCTTCCACGCCAGGATCGCGCTGCACGTGCGCGTGCTGTACGGCCGCGACCCGCACCACATCACCGAGGCGCAGTACAAGGCGGTGGCCCGTGCGCTGCGCGCCGCCGTCGAGCCCGACTCCCGCATCGGCGGCATCCCCTCGACCAAGGGTGTGCTGTAGGTCGTGTCTGATGGATCTCGGAGACCGCGACCATTGATTCGTCAGACACGACCTACCCAGTAGGGTGCCCGGGTCGTCGGGAGAAGGGCTCGCTGTGCTCGGTTTGTCGAGGGAAGCCACGATCATCATCCTGCTCGCGGTCGCGGGATTCCTGATCGGTGGCGTGTACACCACGTACAAGAGCGCGAAGTTCCTCGCCACGCTGCTGGCGCTCGGCGCCCTGCTGGCCGGCGGCGGTGCGGTCGCCTGGTGGCTCTCGTCGAGCTAGCGCACAGATCCGCCCCGTGATGTCGTTTCGCCGCGCTAACGGGTTCAGCGGGCTCGACCCGTTCGGCTGGCTAACGGGTTCAGCGGGCTCGACCCGTTCGCTGCCAGGTCGGGCTACCCGCCGAACACCTCCTTGTTCGCGGTGACCCATTCGGCGAACGTGCTCGGCGCCCGGCCGGTGATCCGCTCGACGGTCGGGTCGATCGCCGAGCCCTCGGCCGGCGGGTCGCTGTGCCAGGCGATCACGAAGTCGGCCACGTCGTCGTCGATGCCCTGATCCCGCATCTGCTGGCGCACCTCGGCGTTGGACAGCGCGACGAACTCGATCGGCCGGCCGATGACCTCGCCGATGATCCGCGCCCGGTCCGGTGGGGTGAGCGCCTCCCGTCCGGTGAGTGCGAGCGTCTCGCTGGCGTGCCCGCCGCCGGTGAGCACGACCGCGGCGACGGCGGCGATGTCCGCCGGGTCGATCACGGTGGTCTTCTCGCCGGCGAATCCGGCCCGCACCACGCCCTCGGCGCGGATCGTGTCGGTCCACTCCAGGCTGTTGGACATGAACTCGGTCGGCCGCAGCACCGTCCATTCGAGATCGCTGGCGCGCACGGCCAACTCGGCCGGTTCGTCGTCGCCGCCGGCCACGAACGTCACCCTGCGCACCCCGGCCTCGGTTGCTAGCCGCACGATCTCGGGGCCGTGCGCGAGCGGCGCGTAGTCGGCGCCGGCGGCGTTGATCAGGTGCAGCGCCTCGGCTCCGCGCAACGCGCCGGTCAGCGTGGTCGGGTCGGTGAGGTCGCCGGCCACCACCTCGACACCCTCGGGCAGATCGGCCTTCGCCGGGTCGCGGGTGAGCGCGCGCACGGGTGTGTCGCGGTCGAGCAGTTCGCGCACGAGCTGGCTGCCGACGTTGCCGGTCGCTCCTGTGACAAGGACGGTCATCGATACTCCCGTTTGATCGCTGAAAGGTACTGATCACGACTGTGCAACCTCGACATAGGTCGAAGTCAAATCCACAGGTCCCACACAGCAAGGCCACAGGTTCACCACACGTGTACGGCTCAGAATCGCCGCCATGGCAGGGAAGACGGCCGAACTGCGGCGCGCGGACGGCTCGGCGGTGCGCGTGCTCGTCGTCGACGACGAGCCGACGCTCGCCGAGCTGGTGTCGATGGCGCTGCGTCTGGAGGGGTGGGAGGTGCGCAGCGCGCTGGACGGCACCGACGCGGTCCGCACGGCGCGCGAGTTCCGCCCGGACGCGGTGGTGCTCGACGTGATGCTGCCCGACCTGGACGGCCTCGAGGTGCTGCGGCGGATGCGTGCCGACACGCCGAGGCTGCCGGTGGTGTTCCTGACCGCGAAGGACGCGGTGGAGGACCGGATCGCCGGGCTCACCGCGGGCGGCGACGACTACGTGACCAAGCCGTTCTCTCTGGAGGAGGTCGTGTTGCGGCTGCGCGCCCTGATGCGGCGCACCGGTGTCACCGACGCGAACGCCGGGGCCACGCTGGCGGTCGGCGATCTGACCATGGACGAGGAGTCCCGCGAGGTGCACCGCGCCGGCACGCTGATCGAGCTGACCGCCACGGAGTTCGAACTGCTGCGGTTCCTGATGCGCAACCCGAGGCGGGTACTGAGCAAGGCACAGATCCTGGACCGGGTGTGGAACTACGACTTCGGCGGTGCCGCGAACATCGTCGAGCTGTACATCTCCTACCTGCGCAAGAAGATCGACGCGGGCCGCGCGCCGATGATCCACACGATGCGGGGCGCCGGCTATGTCCTCCGACCGGCGGCGTGAACGGCGCCCGGCCGCCCTACGCACCCGGCTGATCACCGAGCAGGTCGCACTGCTGGCGCTGGTGTGTGTGGCGATCGTGGTGGTCACCGAGATCGCGCTGAACGCGTTCCTGGTCGACCAGCTCGACCGGCAACTCACCGACGCGAGCAACCGGGCCATCGCGTTCGTCGATCGCCAACCACCACCACCGTTTCCGCAGGACGTGCGCCCGGCGGAGCCGATCGCTCCACCCGGTCAGGGTGCGGGCACGATCAGCGCGATGATCGACGGCGGTCGGATCATGGTCACCCGGCTGGCCAACTCCGGTGATGTCCAGGAGCTGCCGAGCCTGCGTGATGTGCTGCTGAGCGTTCCGGTCGACGGCAAGCCCTACGAGCGGTCGCTCGACGCGCTCGGCGAGCACCGGATGATGGCGGTGCGCACACCGAGCGGCGCCGTGGTCGTCACCGGGCTGCCACTGTCCGATGTGGACAGTACGTTGTGGACGGTCGGGCTGATCCTGGGCGGCGTGTCACTGGCCGGGCTGATCGCCGCGGGCGTGGTCGGCGCGACGGTGGTGCGGCGGACGTTGCGTCCGCTGGACCGGGTCGCGGCCACCGCCACGCGGGTCACCGAGCGGCCGCTGCACCAGGGTGACGTGGCGCTGGTCGAGCGGGTGCCGGAGCAGGACACCGATCCGCGCACCGAGGTCGGCAAGGTCGGGCTCGCGCTGAACCGGCTGCTCGGGCACGTGGAGAGCGCGCTGTCGGCCAGGCACGCCAGCGAGACACGGGTGCGCCAGTTCGTCGCGGACGCGAGCCACGAGCTGCGCACGCCGCTGGCCGCGATCCGCGGGTACACCGAGCTGATGCGGCGGCGCGGCGATCAGGTGTCGCCGGACACGCGGCACGCGCTGGAGCGGGTGGAGTCCGAGGCGCGGCGGATGACGACGATGGTGGAGGACCTGCTGCTGCTGGCCCGGCTGGACGCCGGGCGGCCGCTGGAGTCGCGGCCGGTGGACCTGTCGCGGCTGGTGGTGGACGTGGTCAGCGACGCGCGGGTGGCCGGGTCGGACCACGAGTGGCGGATCGAGCTGCCCGCCGAGCCGGTGACCGTGCCCGGCGACGAGGCACGGCTGCACCAGGTGCTGGCGAATCTGCTCGGCAACGCCCGCGCGCACACGCCGGCCGGCACCACCGTGCGCACCCGACTGTCCACTGTGGACGGAAGGGTGGCGCTGTCGGTGTGCGACGACGGTCCGGGCATCCCCGGTGCGCTGCTGCCCGAGGTGTTCGTGCGGTTCGCGCGCGGCGACTCCTCGCGATCACGCGCGGCCGGTGGCACCGGTCTGGGGCTGGCCATCGTCTCCGCCGTGGTCGCGGCGCACCGGGGGCGGGTCGCGGTGTCCAGCGCGCCCGGCCGCACGGAGTTCACCGTCCACCTTCCGCGAGTCCCGCGTTCAGACACGGTGAGTCCCGCGCTCGTGCAGTCTGAGCGCGGGACTCGCTGATGCAGGGCGCGGGACTCGCGCTCACAGGCGGGGCACAGGTCGGACACACGGAGCACAAAGCGGAGATCACAAACCTGGTCACATGACTGGGACACACCCTCCGGACACCCGCGCTGACAGTCCACAGTGGACCGATCAGCGCACGGTGGCGCTCGATGTCGTGGTTCCGGTGCACAACGAGGAGGTCGACCTCGGGCCCTGCGTGCGGCGGCTGCACGGGTACCTGACCGACTCGTTCCCGCACCCGTTCCGCGTCACGATCGCCGACAACGCGAGCACCGACGGCACGCGGGACATCGCCGCCGCGCTCGCCGCCGAGCTGCCGAACGTGCGCGCCATTCACCTGCCCCGCAAGGGAAGGGGCGGTGCGCTGCGCGAGGTCTGGTCCGCCTCGGACGCCGCCGTACTGGCCTACATGGACGTCGACCTGTCCACCGACCTCGCCGGCCTGTACCCGCTCGTCGCGCCACTGCTGTCCGGCCACTCCGATCTGGCGATCGGCAGCAGGCTGGCGCGGGGAGCCCGGGTCGCGCGCGGACCGAAGCGGGAGCTGATCTCCCGCTGCTACAACCTGCTGCTGCGCGGCACGCTGGCCACCCGGTTCTCCGACGCGCAGTGCGGCTTCAAGGCGATCAGGGCCGACATCGCCGCCGAGCTGCTGCCGCACGTGCGCGACGACGGCTGGTTCTTCGACACCGAGCTGCTCGTGCTGGCCGAGCGCTCAGGGCTGCGCATCCACGAGGTGCCGGTGGACTGGGTGGACGACCCGGACAGCCGGGTGGACATCGTCGCCACCGCGCTCGCCGACCTGCGCGGAATCGCCCGCCTGGCACGGGGAATCGTCACCGGAGCGGTGCCGGTCGCGCACCTGCGCACTCAGTTGGGAAGGAAGCCGGTGTCCACATCGGACGGTCGGCTGACCAGACACGCCGCCCGGTTCGCCGTGGTGGGTGTGCTCAGCACGCTGGCCTACCTGCTGCTGTTCACGGTGATGCGCGACGGGCTGGGCGCACAGGCGGCGAACCTGGTCGCGCTGCTGGTCACCGCGATCGGCAACACCGCGGCCAACCGGAGGTTCACCTTCGGCGTGCGCGGGCGGGAATCCGCCGCGCGACACCAGTTCCAGGGCCTGGTCGTGTTCGGGCTCGGCCTCGGGCTCACCAGCGGCTCACTCGCCCTGCTCCACCTCACCACCTCACCCGGCCGCGTGCTGGAGATCGCCGTGCTGGTCGCGGCGAACCTCGCGGCGACAGTGCTGCGGTTCGTGCTGCTGCGCGGCTGGGTGTTCCGGAAACATCGCTAAGAACATGTCTGAGAACTGCGCCGAGGTCGGCCTGAGAAGGCGAGGGCGACCGCCGCCACGCCGAAGGCGTCTCTAGCGACCACTCACCAAACCCAGCCCACCACCTCCGGACGCAACCACCCAACCAAAACGACCACAAGCCCGTTTCGGCGGAGCCGAACGAGCGGCGGCCTTGCCCGAGCTATCAGACACAAGCTGAAACCATTGGGAGACAACGAGATGACCACCATCACCGCCGAGCCGCCGGTCCCGGACGGTTCCCCAGCGGCACCGCCGAGGAGCCGCCTGCGCCGGCTGCTCACCGGGCCGGTGGACCAGCCGACCTGGGCCCGGCCGGCGCTGCTCGTGCTGCTCGCCGGCACGGCCGTGCTGTATCTGTGGAACCTGACCGCCAACGGCTACGGCAACATGTACTACGCCACCGCCACCCAGGCCGCCACGCAGAGCTGGCAGGCGTGGCTGTTCGGCTCGCTGGACGCGGGCAACGCGATCACCGTTGACAAGCCGCCGGCCGCGCTGTGGCTGTCCGGCCTGTTCGCCAGGATCTTCGGCTTCTCGAGCTGGAGCGTGCTCGCACCGCAGGCGTTCGCCGGCGTGGCCGCGGTCGGCGTGCTGTACGCCACGGTCCGGCGGACGTCGGGCCCGGCGGCCGGACTGCTCGCGGGTGCGGGCCTCGCGCTCACCCCGGTCGCCGTGTCGATGTTCCGCTACAACAACCCGGACGCGTTGCTCACCCTGCTGCTCGTGCTCGGTGCGTATTGCGTGGTGCGCGCGCTGGAGAAGGGGAGCCCGCGCTGGCTGATGCTGGCCGGGACGGCGGTCGGTTTCGCGTTCCTCACCAAGATGTTGCAGGCGTTCCTGGTGCTGCCGGCGTTCGCGCTGGTGTACCTGATCGCGGCGCCCATCGGCATCGGGCGGCGGCTGGCGCACGTGGCGGCCGCGGCCGGCGCGGTGGTGGTGTCGACCGGCTGGTACATCGCGCTGGTCGAGCTGTGGCCGGCGTCCAGCCGCCCGTACATCGGCGGGTCCACCACGAACTCGTTGTGGGAGTTGACGTTCGGGTACAACGGGCTCGGCCGGATCTTCGGCGGCGACGGCAACCCGAGCGGCACGGCGATGGGCGGCCCACCCGGTGGTGGCGGCAACATGGTCAACGTCGGGTTCGGCGGCGAAACCGGCATCACCAGGATGTTCGACCAGGCGTTCGGCGGCGAGATCTCCTGGTTGCTGCCGGCCGCGCTGGTCGCGCTGGCCGCCGGATTGTGGATCACCCGACGCGCGCCGCGCACCGACCGCACCCGCGCCGCCGTGCTGCTGTGGGGCGGCTGGCTGCTGGTGACCGCCGTGGTGTTCAGCTTCATGAGCGGCATCACGCACGAGTACTACGCGGTGGCGCTCGCACCGGCGATCACCGCACTGGTGGCCGTGGTCGGCGTCGAGCTGTGGCGCCGGCGCGCGACTGTCCACATGCGACTGTTCCTCGCCGCGATGATCGGTGTCACGGCGGTGTGGGACTTCGTGCTGCTCGGCCGGGCCGACGGGTGGCTGCCGCCGCTGCGCTGGATCGTGCTGATCGGCGGACTGCTGGTGGCCGCGACGGTCGCGGTCGGCGGCGGGCGGCGGTTGGGCCGGCTGCTGCTGGTGCCGGCGATCGTGGCTGTCCTGCTCGGCGGTGCGACCTACGGCGTGGCGACGGCGACGCGCAACGACGGCGGGCCGACACCGACGTCCGGCCCGAGTTCGGTGAACGCCGGACGCGGGCCGGCGATGATGCTGGACGGCCAGCGGGTGGGTGGCGCGCCGCCGCCGGGTGCCGCACAGGGCACGATCACCGGTCCTGGCGACGGGCCACCGCCGAACGGGCAGGGCAACGGACCGATGCGGCGTACCGGTGGGCCGGACCGAGCCGAGACGTCGCCGGCGCTGGTCGACATGTTGCGCAACACCACGACGAGGTGGGCGGCCGCGGTCAACGGAGCGAACAGTTCGGGCGGTCCGCAGATCGCCAGTGGCCGTCCGGTGATGGCGATCGGCGGGTTCAGCGGCCGGGACGACGCGCCGACGCTGGCGCAGTTCCAGCAGTACGTCGCGGACGGGCAGATCAGCTACTACATCGCGGGCGGCCAGGGTGGGCTGATCACCTACGGACCTGCCGGCACTCGACCGGTCGGCGGTGGCAAGGGCGGCCCCAACGGCGGCCCCGACGGCGGCTCGGCCGGCGAGATCGCCGAATGGGTGGCGGCGAACTTCAATTCGTCCACTGTGGACGGTCGCACGGTGTACGACCTGCGCGCACACAAGTAATTCCACGGGGGTGTGGGAGTGCGGCCGAGGGCGGTCAGACGCCGCCCTCGGCCGCCGGCTTGAGCAGCGGCGCGCCGGGACCGATGTCGGCGACCACGTCGTCCGGGTTGCTCAGCGTGCAGGTACGCAGTGACAAACAGCCGCAGCCGATGCAGCCGGTGAGCCGGTCGCGCAGGCGGTGCAACTGGTCGATCCTGGTGTCCAACTCCTGCCGCCAGTTCCGGGACAGCCGCACCCAGTCGGCCTTGGTCGGCGCGTGGTCGTCGGGCAGCGAGGACAGCGCCGACCGGATCTCCTCCAGGCTCAGGCCGACTCGCTGGGCGGCCCGGATGAAAGCGAGCCTGCGCAGGATCGCCCGCTCGTAGCGGCGCTGGTTCCCCGCCGACCGCCGAGAGGCGATCAGCCCCCGCTCCTCGTAGAACCGCAGTGCCGTGTGCGGAACGCCGCTGCGGTCGGAGACCTGACCGATGGTGAGTGAATCGGGCAACTTGGACACCCCGCCGACCCTACCTGACACCTCGACTATGGTCGAAGTAGCAGGTCAGCGCACGGGGTTCACCGGCCAGGTCGACGGGTTCGCGGGGTCGCCGGAGATCTGCACCGAGGCGGCGATCTCCTTGAGCCGCAACGGTTCCGCGCTGATCAGTGCGCTCGCGGTGGCGGCCCGTCCGGGTCCGCCGTCCAGCATGGTCACCCGTCCCGGTGACTCGATCGCCGGCCGGCCGTCGAGCGACGTGTTTTGCTGGCCGCTCGCGGTGGTCAGCCCGACGACGATGCCGACCATCTCGCCGGAGGCCCCGCTCGGGTCGGTCCTGCCGATCAACAGTTGCGCGGTCGGGCCGTGGTTTGACGCGGGCATCGAGTTGACCACGCCGAGTACCCGATCCTCGCCGAGGGCGCCGATGGTGAACGGGACGCGGGCCGGCGCGGTGCCGCCCCGGCCGACGCTCTGCGCGACCCGGTGGGCGATCGCCTGTGCGTCCGGTCCGGGCGGCACCTCGGCGTACGCCCACGCGCCGTCCGCCCATTCCCAGGCGATCCGTGTCGACCGAGGGCCCGCGGACGGCACGTACTTCGCTCGCCGGTCGTTCACCGCGGGCGCCGGCTCGCCGTCGGGCTCGCTCGAATAGGGGCCGCTCGGGTAGATCGTCACCATGGCGGTCGGCTCGGTGGGATCCGGCGTGCCCGCGCGCTTGAGGTCGATGCGCTGGGCGAACCGGCCGGTCCGGTACGCGTACGGGGTGAACCCGCCGGCCGACCCGACCGTGAACTCCTGGCGCAGCACGTTGAACTCGGTGGGCGCGGTCGCCACACGCACCTGCTCGTCGCGGTTGGTGTTCAGCGCCGCCGGCACCAGGATCACGGCGAGCACGGTCACCACCGCGACCGCCGCGGCGCCGAGCGCGCCGCGCACCGCGCGCCGCCGCTTGCCGGTGGCGATGGCCTTCTCGACCGACACGGCGGATTCGCCGTCGGGCGTCGTACCACGCAGGGGCGCGAGCAGTTTCGCACCGTCCACATCGGACTCGTTCATGACTCGCTCCCTCCGGCCAGCGCGGGGTGGCGGTCGCCGAGCTGCCGGCGCAGCGCGGTCAACCCGTTGGCGGTCAGGCTTTTCACGTTGCCCTCCGAGCAGCCGAGCTGTGCCGCGACCTCCGCGACGGGCAGGTCGCACAGGAACCGCAGCACCAGCGCGGCCCGCTGCCGGGGTGAGACCCGTTGCAGCGCGGCGCGCAGCAGCTCCTGCGTCTCGATGTCCGGCCCTGGTGGCGCCGGCGGTGTGGGCGTCTCGGCGGGCCGCCCGGTCAGTCGCACGCGCGAGATCCAGGCGCGCCGCTGCTCGTTGAGGAAGGTGCGCACCAGGATCCTGCGCACGTAGGCGTCCAGGTTGTCCGCCGCCTGCGCCTTGCGCCAGTGCAGATAGAGCCGGGTGATCGCGGCCTGCACGATGTCGTCGGCGCGGTGGCTGTCGCCGCACAGCAGGTACGCCGTCCTGCGCAGGGTGGGCAGCCGTTCGGAGACGTACTCCGAGTACTGCTCGTCTCGCCGCACTGTCCACCTCCCGGCCTCTCCGATCGTGGACACCGCCGACACTGTCGTGGGTTGTGTGATGGTGGTCACAGTCGACCTCGCACGTCCCACACCCACATCCCGCCGACCGCGCGGGCGGATTGTCCGAGCAGCGCGTCCACGCAGGACCGGAGCTCGTCGACGTACTGGTGCGAGCCCAGCACCACGACATCCGCCCGCCATTGTCGCAGGTCCGCACGTGTTCGCGCCTGGTCGGACGGGGTGATCGCGGGGCAGGTGCCCTGCTCGGAGACCCGGTGCAACAGGCTCGACGTGGGCCGTCGCGCGGCGCCGTAGGTGCCCTGGCGTTCCGGTCCGCCGTCCGGCCCGACGAAGTAGCCCTCGGCGATCGGCACCTCGAGGCCGGCCTTCGTCTGCCAGTGCAGCGCGTCGGCGTTGCCGGCATCGGGCAGCGGCACCACGACCACCGAGCCGCCCGACACGTACCCGCGCCACGTGCCGTCGGCGAAGAATCGGGGGACCGGGGTGCGCTCGGACGCCTCCAGCGGGGTCGGCGCGATCGGCAGCAACGCGACCGCCAGTGCCGCGAACCACAAGGGGCGCAAGGAAAGCCGGGGCGTGGCGAGCACCCGGTCGGTGGCCAGGCCGAGCAGCAGGCCGATCATCGGCAGGCACGCCATGGCGAACCGGGACGCCAGCACCGAGTCGAACAGCGGTGCCTCGGCCAGCAGCATCCACGGGCCGGGGATCGCCGAGGAGGTGCCGTCGACGGTCAGCAGGATGCCGGTGGACAGCCACGCCAGGAGCAGTGCCGCGACACCGAGCGCGCGGGCCGTCCGGTCGCGCCACAGCCAGGCGAGCGCGGCCAGGGTGAGCAGGACCAGGGGCGCGCCGAAGAACGCGTTCTCCTCGGTGCGGTTGGCCGACAGCGCGGCGGCGCGTTCGGGATCACCGGCGACCGACTCGGTGGCGAACGCGGTGAACGCGTGCACGTCGTTACCGGTGTAGCCGTGCGGCAGCGTCAGGTAGCTCCGCGGTCCGAAGAACTGCCACCACAGCGGGTAGGCCAGCAGCGGGAGAGCCACCGCCGCGGCCAGGCCGAGGCCGCGGGCGAGCCGGCGCAGCACGGGCAGCGGATCGCCGTGCCCGGCCAGGTGGCACGCGCCGAACACGGCCAGCCCGGTGGCGGTGATCAGCAGCGGCTCCTCGCCGAGGAACACCTGGTAGGCCACCAGCAGCCCGAGCACGACGCCGTCGCGTACCGGGCGGTCCCGGTGCGCCATCGTGATCACCCGGGACACGATGAACGGCAGCACGAACAGGCCGACGAAGTTCGGGTGCGCGTTGGCGTGCGAGATCATCGCCGGGGCGAAACCGCAGAGCGCGCCGCACACGGCGGCACCGGCGCGGGTGGTCAGGAAGTGCCGGCGCGCCACGACGTACCAGGCGGCCGCGGTGCCGGCCAGGCCGCCGGTGAGCGCGAGCGCGAAGGTCACCGTCGGGCCGAAGATCCAGGTGATCGGCGCGAGCGGGATGCCGAGCCCGAGCATCGACGTGTTGGCCATCAGGTTCACGCCGTCCGGGTGGTTCTGCAGCACGGTGGACAGCGGGATCTCGCCGCGCGCGAGCCCGTCGGCGGCCACCGCGAAGAACCACTCCCACATGTTCTGGTCCTGGCCGCTGTTGGTCAGGTAGCCGTCGGCCAGGTCTGTCCACAGTGGACCAACGACGGCGAACGCGACGACCACGTAGCAGGCGACGATCGCGACGTCGGCCACGGATGCGTTGGTGCGCAAGCGATCCCGGACTGGCGCGGGCGCTGCGATCTGCTGGGTGCTCACACTGTCCTGACACGGCGAGCCGCCGCGCAGGCCGTGTGAGCTGTGTCACATACGTTTCAGGTGGCGGGGTGGCACGGTGTCGGCGAGCCATACCCCGTTCTCCGAGAGCCGGAACACGGCGCCGTCGGCGGCCATCGCGGCGGCATCCACGGCGAGCACGATCGGCCGGCCACGTCGGGCGCCGACCGTGCGTGCGGTGTCCACGGTCGCCGAGAGGTGCACGTGATGCCGCTTCATCGGGCGCAGTCCCTCGCGCTCGATCGCGGGCAGCGCGTGCTCGACGGTGCCGTGATACAGCACGTCGGGCGGATCCACGGTCGGCAGTCCCAGGTCGACCGACACGCTGTGCCCTTGGTTCGCGCGGATGCGGGTACCGGTCTCGTCGAGCGCGAACCGCTGCTTGTCGTTCGTCGTCACCACGATGTCCAGCTCGGCGCGCGTGACAGGAAAGCCGTTGTCTTGCAAGGCTTTCAGTAGTTCCTCGACGCTCACCCAGCCCGCCGGGTCCAGCTCGATGCCGATCTTGTCCGGCGCGTGCCGCAAGTGCAGCGAGAGGCGTTTCGATACTCGCTTGATTCGTTCGTCGTTCATTTCACAGGTATTCAAGCAGAGTGCTGGCACGCGTGGTGGCTAGTCTGGGGAAGTGGCTCGAGTCGTTGTGCTGGACTACGGATCCGGCAACCTGCGTTCGGTGGAGCGCGCCCTGCGGAGAGTGGGCGCCGACATAGAGGTGACGGCCGACTTCCATGCCGCGCTGGAGTGTGACGGGCTCGTCGTGCCGGGCGTCGGTGCGTTCGCCGCCTGCATGGAGGGCCTGACCTCGGTGCGGGGCGACCGCATCGTCGGGCGCAGGCTCGCCGGTGGCAGGCCGGTTCTCGGCATCTGCGTCGGCATGCAGATCCTGTTCGAGCGCGGCGTCGAGCACGGGGTGGAGACCGAGGGCTGCGCGCAGTGGCCCGGCACGGTGGACCGGCTCAAGGCCGACGTCGTGCCGCACATGGGCTGGAACACCGTGCGCGCGCCCGCCGGGTCGCGACTGTTCGCCGGCCTGGACGCCGACACACGGTTCTACTTCGTGCACTCCTACGCCGCGCGCACGTGGGAACTAAACCCGCGGCCGCCGATGCCCGAGCCGCTGGTGACATGGGCCACACACGGCGAGGACTTCGTGGCCGCCGCGGAGAACGGACCGCTGGTCGCGGCGCAATTCCACCCCGAGAAGTCGGGTGATGCCGGAGCGCACCTGCTGCGCAACTGGCTCGGCACGCTCGACTAGGGTTTGGGCCGTGACGTTCCACCTGCTTCCGGCCGTGGACGTGTCGAACGGCATGGCCGTCCGGCTCGTCCAAGGCGAGGCCGGCACCGAGTCCTACTACGGCGCGCCCATCGATGCCGCGATGGAATTCCAGTCCGGCGGCGCGCGGTGGATCCATCTGGTCGACCTGGACGCCGCGTTCGGACGCGGCAGCAACCGGGAGATGCTCGCGGAGGTGGTCGGCCGGCTGGACATCGACGTGGAGCTGTCCGGCGGCATCCGCGACGACGACTCGCTGACCGCCGCGCTGGCCACCGGGTGCGCCAGAGTCAACATCGGCACCGCCGCGCTGGAGGACCCGGAGTGGTGCGCCCGCGCGATCGCCGAGCATGGTGACCGGGTGGCGGTCGGGCTCGACGTGCGGATCACCGACGGCGCGCACCGGCTCGCCGCGCGCGGCTGGACCCAGGACGGCGGCGACCTGTGGGAGACCATGGAGCGCCTGGACCGCGACGGCTGCGTCCGTTATGTGGTCACCGACGTCACCAAGGACGGCACGCTGCGCGGCCCGAACCTGGGGCTGCTCAAGGAGGTCTGCGCGCACACCGACGCGAAGATCATCGCGTCCGGCGGAGTGTCCAGTGTGGACGATCTGCGTGCGCTGGCCGAGCTGTCCGGTGACGGCGTCGAGGGCACGATCATCGGCAAGGCGCTCTACGCCGGCTCGTTCACCCTGCCGGACGCGCTGGCCGCCGTCGCCTGAGCCACTGGCTCAGCGGCTGGAGCCGTCGCGCTGCGCCGGGATCCCGTCCTCCGCGACGAGGCCCAGTGCCTCGAGCATCAGACGGCAGTCGTCCGCGTCGGAGGCCGCCGCCGCGACCGCTCTGACCGCTCGCGCCTGCTGCCAGTCGGGGATGGCCAGATCATCGAACGTATGATCGATGTGTAGTTCGTGATGGGCACGCACTTGCCTCACCTCCAGTGGTGGCCGTGACCGTCGGCTACCACGGTGACGCGCGCGACAAACACGGCGTTTGATCGCGCCGGACACGCTTGTGCTGCTCACTCAGGGTGATCTGAAACACCTGAGGACGGGGAAACCGTGTGCGGTGCGTACGCGTTGAACTCGGTGTGGTCGGCGCGAAGACGCCATTGGCCGGTGCGGATCCCGGCGGCGGACCCCCAGGCCGCCGGAGATCCCCGGCTCGTTCGTGACGATCACAGCCGTCGGCCGAGCCACCCCCTGCTCGGTCGGCGGCCCTCTAACCGTGTGTCACCAGTGCGGCGGACGGTCGATCACGTCGGGTAGCGCGGTGTCGGCGCTCCCGTTCGCGGCGTTCACCTGGAATCGCGTGAGGAACAGGCTGGTGCGTAGATCGGCACCGGACAGATCGGCGCCGCGGAAGTCCGCGCCCAGCACGTCCGCGGACCGCAGATCGGACCCCGACAGGTCCGCGCCGATCAGCAACGCGCCGCGCAGGTTCGCGCCCTTCAGGTCCCGCCCGCGCATCGCGCGCCCAACGAGATCGGCACCGCGCAGCTCGGTTTCCCGATGCCGCACACCCGCACGGACGAGGTCGCTCACCTCGCCGAGCAACACGCCGACACCCTCGCGATGCGCGCGAACATCCAGTGCCACCAACGATTCCGGGTCGGCGTCGGCCAGCCGGCCGGTCTCCTGGTAGGCCCAGCCGATCCGGTCGTGCAGCGGCGCGGCGAGCGGCCGGTCCAGCGCGTCGGCCAGATACCAGAGGATCTCCCGCAGGTCGCGCAGCACGCCGAAGCTGGCGAACATCGTCGACGCGATCTCGGGGTCGGCCCGCCAGTTCCGGCCGCCGAACTTCGCGGTCGTGGTCTGGCCGGCGCCGAAACAGTCGAACACCGTGCAGCCGACGAACCCGCGCGGCCGGAGCCGGTCGTGGATGCCGCAGCGGAAATCGGCGAGCAGGTTGCCGCACGGCGTGCCGGCCGGCTTGTCCACCGGGAAGTCCGACGAGGCGGAGAACGCGGGTGCCACACAGCACAGCGCGACGCACGAGGCGCAGTCGGCGCGCAGCGTGGAGCGATCGTTTTCGGGCACAGTGATCACTGTCCGTAGTTATGGCGGTCTCCACATCGTACGTCTCACCGTCACAACGTGGCCCACGAGCAGGCAATGTCGTCTGCCTGAAACAATCGGCCACGTCCGGGTAACAAGGCTTTCCTAGCGTCTGTCCCCGTGGAGACACTCGTCGCGACCGAGACGCACTGCCCGTACTGCGCGCTGCAGTGCGGGATGGCGCTGTCGCCGGCTGGTGCCTCGGTGACCGTCGCGCCGCGTGACTTCCCGGCGAACCGTGGCGGCCTGTGCCAGAAGGGCTGGACCTCGGCCGCGCTGCTGGACTCGCCCGCCAGGCTCACCACACCGCTGATCCGCGACCGACACGGCGAGCTGCGCCCGGCGAGCTGGGACACCGCGCTGGACCTGATCGCCGACAAGATCACCGCGATCATCGCCGAGCACGGGCCGGACGGCATGGCGGTGTTCGGCGGCGGCGGGCTGACCAACGAGAAGGCCTACCTGCTCGGCAAGTTCGCCCGAGTCGCGCTCGGCACCTCCCAGATCGACTACAACGGCCGGTTCTGCATGTCCTCGGCCGCCGCCGGGAGCCTGCGCGCGTTCGGGCTCGACCGGGGCATGCCGTTCCCGATCACTGACCTGGACGACGCGGACGCCGTGCTGCTGGTCGGCGCGAACCCGGCGGAGACGATGCCGCCGTTCCTGTCGCACCTGCGCAAGGCGACCGACGCGGCCGGGCTGATCGTGGTCGACCCGAGGCGCACCCCGACCGCCGAGCAGGCCGCACTGCACCTCGC
This sequence comes from Herbihabitans rhizosphaerae, assembly GCF_004216555.1. Classification (GTDB taxonomy): domain Bacteria; phylum Actinomycetota; class Actinomycetes; order Mycobacteriales; family Pseudonocardiaceae; genus Herbihabitans; species Herbihabitans rhizosphaerae. The sequence continues at coordinate 237,899 of NZ_SGWQ01000008.1, forward strand.
GCCCGCGCCCGGCACGGACATGGTGCTGGCGCTCGGGATCCTGCACGCCGTGGTCGCCGACGGGCACCTGGCGCACGACTACATCGCTTCTCGCACAACGGGTTTCGACGAGGTGTGGCGGATCGCGGCGGCCTGGTGGCCGGAGCGGGCCGAGCGGGTCACCGGCGTGTCCGCGACCGATCAGCGCGCCGCCGCCCGGATCCTCGCCCGGTCCCGCAACGCCTACGTGCTGACCGCGCGCGGCGCCGAGCAGCACGCCACCGGGGTGGACACGGTCAACGCGTGGATCAACGTGGCGCTGGCGCTCGGCCTGCCGGGGCGCGCCGGCTCCGGCTGGGGCTGCCTGACCGGCCAGGGCAACGGTCAGGGCGGGCGGGAGCACGGGCAGAAGGCCGATCAGCTCCCCGGTTACCGCAAGATCGACGACCCGGCGGCGCGCGCCCACGTGGCCGGCGTGTGGGGTGTGGACCCCGACTCGCTGCCCGGCCCGGGGCGGTCCGCCTACGAGCTGCTCGACGCGCTCGGCACCGACGGCGGGCCGCACGGCCTGCTGGTGTTCGGCAGCAACGTGACGGTGTCCGCGCCGAACTCCGGCCGGGTGGCCGACCGTCTGTCCACTCTGGACCTGCTGGTGGTCGCGGACCTGGTGCTGTCGGAGACCGGGCGCGCCGCCGACGTGGTGCTGCCGGTGACTCAGTGGGCCGAGGAGGACGGCACGCTGACGAATCTCGAAGGGCGGGTCCTGTTGCGCCGCAAGGCGATCAGCCCGCCGGACGGGGTGCGCACCGACCTCGAGGTGATCTCCGCGCTGGCGGCTCGGCTGGGCCAGCCGCCGGCGCGGTTCCCAATCGACGCGGAGACCGTGTTCGACGAACTGCGGGCCGCGTCCGCCGGGGGAGCGGCCGACTACGCGGGAGTGAGCTACGACCGGCTGCGCGCCGGCGAGGCGCTGTACTGGCCGGTGCCGTCGGTCGATCACCCCGGCACGCCGCACATGTTTCTCGACGAGTTCGCGCACCCCGACGGCCGGGCGAGGTTCGTGCCGGTCGACGTGCGTGGGCCGGCCGAGCCGCCGGACGAGGAGTACCCGCTCTACGCCACGACGGGCCGGGTACTGCAGCACTACCAGTCCGGCGCGCAGACCCGGCTGGTCGACGAACTGACCGCGGCGGTGCCGGCGGTGTACGTGGAGGTGCACCCCGACACGGCGGAGCGCGCGGGCCTCGCGAACGGCGACGATGCCGCCGTGGTGTCCCGCAGGGGGACGGTGCGCGCCGCCGTGCGGTGTGTGTCGTCGATGCGCCCCGACGTGGTGTTCCTGCCGTTCCATTTTCCCGGTGACGGCCGGGCGAACCTGGTGACCAACCCCGCGCTGGACCCGGTGAGCCGGATGCCGGAGTTCAAGGTGTGCGCGGTGCGGCTGGAGGTGGCTGGCACATGAGCCCGCGCGAGGTGGTGATCGTCGGCTACGGCATGGCCGGCGCTCGGCTGGCGGAGGAGATCCGCCGCCGCGATCCGGCCGGCGAGGTCGTATCGCTGACCGTGATCGGTGAGGAGAACCAGCAGCCGTACAACCGGGTGCTGCTGTCCACGGTCGTCGCCGGCTCGATGACGCCGGACGCCGTGCGGCTGCAGGGATCCGACTGGGCGGCCGAGCACAACGTGGATCTCCGGCTGGGCGTCGCCGTGTCCACTGTGGACCGTCGCATGAGGACGGTCACGCTGGACGACGGGTCGGTGCTGGGCTACGACGCGCTGGTGCTCGCCACCGGATCGCGCGCCTGGGTACCGCCGGTGGAGGGGCTGCTCGTGGACGGGCAGCTCGCGCCCGGTGTGGCCACGTTCCGCACGCTGGACGACTGCGAGCGGATCGTGTCCTCGGCGCGGGCCGGTGCGCCGGTCGCGGTGCTCGGCGGCGGGCTGCTCGGGCTGGAGGCGGCGCGCGGACTGGCCGGCCGGGGCTGCCAGGTGACCGTCGTGCACCCGGTCGGGCACCTGATGGAGCGGCAACTCGACCCGGGCGCCGGCGGAGTGCTCGCGCGCACCCTGCGCGGCCTGGGAATCCATGTGCGCCTTGGCATCACGGCATCGAGGTACCTCGAGGGCGACGGGTTGAAGCTGGACGACGGCGGGCACCTCGAGGCCGATCTGGTGGTCGTCTCGGCGGGTGTGAAGCCGGAGACCACGCTCGCCGCCGCGGCCGGGCTGACCGTCGACCGCGGGATCGTGGTGGACGACGCGCTGCGCACCAGCGACGCGCGCGTGCACGCGATCGGCGACTGCGCCCAGCACCCGGGCACCGTGTCGGGCCTGGTGCAACCGGCGTGGGAGCAGGCCGCCGTGCTGGCCGACCTGCTCACCGGCGCGGACGTGGCGGCGCGCTATCGCGGCACGCCGGTGGTGACCCGGTTGAAGGCGCGGGACGTGGACCTGGCCGCGCTCGGCGACGTGCACGCCGAGCCGGACGACGAGACCGCCGAGGTGGTGTGTCTGACCGACCCGGCGCGCGGGCGGTACGCGAAGCTCGTGGTGCGCGAGGACAAGGTGGCCGGCGCGATCCTGGTCGGCGCGCCGGACGCGGCGGCGAGCATCACGCAGTTGTTCGACCGGGGCGCACCGGTGCCGACCGACCGGCTGGCGTTGCTGCTGGGACGCGCGATGCCGTCCGGTGCCTCGCCGGCGGCGAGTCCCGCCGACCTGCCGGGCGCCAGTGTGGTGTGCCGGTGCAACACGGTCAGCAAGGCGCAGCTGGTGTCCGCGTGGCGGGCCGGCGCGCGGGACGTGAGCGAGCTGGCGTCGGCCACCCGTGCGACCACGGGTTGCGGCGGGTGCCGGGACACGGTGTGCGGGATCGCCGAGTGGCTGGCGTCCACGACGTGATCTCACAGCGGCCGCGCCGCTGTCGTGCGGAGTTCGATGCGTGCACGTCATTCGTTGGCACACAAGGGAAATCGAGCGTTACTAGGGTCTGGCCAACCAACGAGGAGGTCTTGCGATGAGCCTTGCGGTCGCCGAAGAACAACCCACCGTCCACAAGGGACGGAGGTGGATCGAGCACTGGGATCCGGAGGACGAGCAGTTCTGGGAGACGACCGGCAAGAAGGTCGCCAGGCGGAACCTGGCCTTCTCGATCTTCGCCGAGCACCTCGGGTTCGCCGTGTGGGTGCTGTGGTCGGTGGTGGTGCTGAGCCTGCCGGCGGCCGGGCTGCCGATGAGCGTCTCGGAGTCGTTCTGGCTGGTGTCACTGCCGAACCTGGTCGGGGCCGCGATGCGGATTCCGTACACGTTCGCCGTGCCGAAGTTCGGCGGGCGGCTGTGGACGACGATTTCCGCGTCGCTGCTGCTGATCCCGGTGTCGCTGCTCGCCTTCCTGGTGCCGAGCGACTGGATGCACAGCCAGTCGCACGACACGCAGTTCTGGCTGTTGCTCGGGTGTGCGGCCGTGGCCGGCTTCGGTGGTGGCAACTTCTCGTCGTCGATGGCCAACATCTCGTTCTTCTACCCGGAGAAGCGCAAGGGCTTCGCGCTCGGACTGAACGCGGCGGGCGGGAACCTCGGCGTGGCCGTCGTGCAGATCGTGGTGCCGCTGGTGGTGATCATCGGTGTGCCGAAGGCGTTGGTGGGCAAGGAAGTCCACCTGGCCTACGCGGGTCTCATGTGGATGCCGTTCATCGTCATCGCGGCGGTCTGCGCGTGGCTGTTCATGGACTCGATCAGCGAGGCGAAAGCGGACACCCGGTCATATGTGAAGGCGTTGAAGCACGGGCAGACCTGGGTGATGTCGGTGCTGTACATCGGAACGTTCGGCTCGTTCATCGGGTTCTCGTTCGCGCTGCCGCTGGTGATCAAGACGACGTTCCCCGAGTTCCTGGCGCAGAACACGTTCATTCGGGACTACCTGGCCGGCCTGGGATTCGTCGGCGCGCTCGTCGGTTCGGTGTCGCGGCCGTTCGGTGGCTGGTTGTCGGACCGGATCGGCGGCGCGAAGGTGACGCTGTGGGTGTTCGTCGGGATGGTGGCGGCGACCGGCATGGCCGCGTTCGGCGTGACGGAGCGCAGTTTCGCGCTGTTCTTCGGCTCGTACATGGTGGTGTTCGCGTTGTCCGGTATCGGGAACGGCTCGACCTACCGGATGATCCCGGTGATCTTCGGCGCGCTCGGCCGCAAGGAGGCGTCGGAGAAGGGACTGGATCCGTCGGCGACCGCGGTGGCGTTCAAACGGCAGGCGGCGGCGGTGATCGGTGTCGCCGGTGCGATCGGCGCGTTCGGTGGTTTCCTCGTGCAGCAGGCGTTCCGGGTGGCGAGCACGGACGCGGCGACGGCGTTGAAGGGCAAAACGGGCGCGGAGGCGGCACGGATCGCGGAGGACTACGCGAGTTGGTCGCTGCCGGCGTTGTGGGTGTTCATCGGGTCGTACGTGGTGTTCGCCGGGATCACGTGGTGGGTGTACCTGCGCAAGAGCCTGCTCGTGCAGCGCGCGCCCAGCCTCGCCTACGCGGGCGTGTGACTGCCAGACTGATCGCGTGAAGTATGTGGATGGCCCCGAGGTCGACGTGGACATCGAGATCGATGCGTCGCCGTCGCGCGTGTGGCCGCTGGTCACGGATATCGAGCTGCCCACCCGCTTCAGCCCCGAGCTGAAGCGGGTGGAGTGGCTTGACGGGGCGACCTCGGCGGCGCTCGGCGCGTCCTTCGTGGGTCACAACCGGAACGAGAGGCTCGGCGGTTGGCGGACTGTGTCACGTGTCGTGGAGCTGGAGGCTGAGCAGGTATTCGCCTGGGCTGTGTTCGACCCCGACAGCCGTTTCGGTTCTGGCACCACGGAATCCGAGCAGTCGATGGCGTTGTGGCGGTTCACGTTGGAGCCGTCCGGAGGCAGCACGCGGGTGCGGTTGGCGGCACGCCTGGGTCCGGGGCGGTCCGGGCTGAAACTGGCGATCGAGACGCTGCCGTATCCCGAGGAGCAGATCATCGAGTACCGGCTCGCCGACCTGCGCGGCGGTATGGAGGCCACACTCACGGGGCTGAAACGTATCGCGGAAGGCGCGGCCCACTAGCCTGCTGCTTCGCACCGATTGAATAATTGTTTTCGTTTATCTCGCGAGATCAAGCCGAATAAGTCTCAGGTCAAGTCGCGCACACCGTCGTGTACATCACTTCCACCAACCGGGTGTTCACGTCGTTGAAAGCTTGGCGATGGCTCACGCTGTTGTGACGATTGTGTCGTCTTAATCAACCGCGTTGGACGGGAGATTGACTGTGACCAGTCGGGTAGTTCTGATGGCCATGACGGTGGTGGCCGCTGCTGGTGTCATCGCCGGGGCCGGTCAGGCATCGGCCGATGTGCCACCGTTCAGTGAGGCCCAGGGCAGCGGCCTCGACGAGTGCGACGCCAACCGTGTCTGCCTGTACACCTCGCCGCGGTACAACGAGAACGCTCCGGCCGGCTCGGCCTGGATGTGGCAGCTCAAGAGTTCACAGCCCAACCTGCACGTGGCCCCGACCGCTGGCGACGAGCCTGATTCCGTATTCAACAACACTGACTCGCCCGTGACGCTGTATCAGCATTATTACGTCGGGCTCTGTGTGACCGTCGGGCCCGGCCGCGCCATTGAGGATCTCGATCACTACGGATTGAAGAATCAAGTGAGTTCAGTGCGCATCAGCACGACCTACGTCTGCCCATCAACGGGCAGCGTATCGCCCTGAGATTTCTCCAGCCGTCGGACGCGGCACATTGTTGCCGCGTCCGACGGCTTGAAAACACATCGCGGAAGGTGCGGCGGTATAGCAGGCTGGGTACATGCTCGATCGGCCGATCACCGCGGACATCCTGCGCGGCGCCCAGGACCTGGAGCGCACCGGACGCGGCGTGCTGCCACACCGGTTGCCCGCCAAGGCCCGTGCGCGGTGCGACGACCCGCGGCTGGCCGGCGCGGAGTCCCAGCCCTCCGGCGTGCGGCTGGCGTTCCGCACCGAGGCCACCGCCGTCGAGCTGGACACGTTCCGCACCAAGATGGGCTACCGGGGCGTCCCGCCTCGTCCCGACGGCGTGTACGACCTGGTCGTGGACGGCCGGCTGGGCGCCCAGGCCAGTGCCGCCGGCGGCGATGTGCTGACCGTGGACATGGCCACCGGAGCCATCGAGACGCGGCCGGGTCCGGTCGACACACTCCGGTTCACCGGGCTGCCGGCCGGCGCCAAGGACGTCGAGATCTGGTTGCCGCACAACGAACGCACCGAGTTGGTCGCCCTGCGTACCGACGCGCCGATCCAGCCGCTGCCGGACCGGGGCCGCAGGGTGTGGCTGCATCACGGCAGCTCGATCAGCCAAGGGTCCAACGCCGCGAGCCCGACCACCACCTGGCCGGCGCTGGCCGCCGCCGTCGGCGAGGCGGAGCTGATCAACCTCGGGTTCAGCGGCAGCGCGCTGCTCGACCCGTTCACCGCCCGCACGTTGCGGGACACCCCGGCCGACCTGATCAGCGTCAAGATCGGCATCAACCTGGTCAATCACGGCGTGATGCGGCTGCGCGCGTTCACTCCGGCGGTGCACGGCTTTCTCGACACCATCCGCGAGGGGCACGCCACGACGCCGTTGCTGGTGGTGTCGCCCATTCTCTGTCCGATCCACGAGGACACCCCGGGCCCTGGGGCGTTCGACCCCGACGCGCTGCGGACCGGGACGGTGCGGTTCCAGGCGACCGGCGACCCCGCCGACCGCGCCGCGGGGAAACTGACGCTCGAGGTCGTCCGGGAGGAACTCGCCCGGATCGTGCGCCAACGGATGGTCGAGGACCCCAACCTGCATCACCTCGACGGCCGCGAGCTGTACGGCGAGACCGACTTCACCGAGCTCCCGCTGCCCGACCGGCTCCACCCGAGCCCCGCCGCGCACCGCCGTATGGGTGAGCGCTTCGCAGTCCTGGTCTTCGGTCGGGGCGGCGCTTTCGCGCAGTGATCCATGCCACCGCACGTGCTTCTGACCTGCGGCGGGAATCTTCCGTAACAACGGCGCAACGTCGGTGACCCGGCCAGGTCATCGTCCGAAGCGAGCATGGCACCACGCGGAGACGCAAGGGAGGTTCGATGCCACGCACGCTCGTCGTCGTCGGCAACGGCATGGTCGGCCACCGCCTCGTGCAGGCGGTGCGCGAACGCGACCAGGCCGGCGCCTGGCGGGTGGTCGTGCTCGCCGAGGAGCACCGCCCCGCCTACGACCGGGTTGCCCTCACGTCCTATGTGGACGGATGGGACCCGGCGGTGCTCTCCTTGCCGGACAACACCTTCGACCACGATGACGCCGTCAGCCTGCACCTCGGCGATCCGGTCACATCGATCGACCGCGAGGCCCGCGAGGTGGTCACCGCCTCCGGACGGCACGTCGACTACGACGCACTCGTGCTCGCCACCGGATCGCGCCCCTTCGTCCCACCGGTCCCCGGCCGTGAGCTGGACGGCTGCTTCGTCTACCGCACGATCGACGACCTGGACGCCATCCGCGAACGCGCCACCCAGGCCGTCGCCGCCCGAGGCGGACGCCGATCCGCCATGGTCCTCGGCGGCGGTCTGCTCGGCCTCGAAGCGGCGAAAGCCCTGCGGGACATGGGACTTTCCCCGCACGTCGTCGAACTCGCGCCGCGTCTGATGCCGCTGCAGGTGGACGACGGAGGCGGCGGCCTGCTGCGCGGTCTGATCGAGGACCTCGACGTCACCGTGCACACCGGCACCTCGACCGAGAAGATCGTGCCCGACGGCGACCGGCTGATCGCCCGCCTGTCCAACGGCGTCGAACTGGACCTCGACCTCGTGGTGTTCTCCGCCGGCATCCGCCCGCGCGACGATCTGGCCCGCGACGCCGGACTCGAAGTCGGGGAGCGGGGCGGCATCGTGGTCGACTCGAACTGCCGCACCGGCGATCCCGACGTCTACGCGATCGGCGAGTGCGCCCGCGTTGGCGACATGGTCTACGGCCTGGTCGCGCCCGGCTACGCGATGGCCGACGTGGTGGCCGGCGCCCTGACCGACTCGCACGCCGACGAGTTCACCGGCGCGGACATGTCCACCAAGCTCAAGCTCCTCGGCGTGGACGTGGCCAGCTTCGGCGACGCGCACGCGGCCACCGAAGGCGCCAGGGAGATCGTGTTCGCCGACGCGCTGGCCGGCACCTACAAGAAGCTCGTGGTCTCCTCCGGTGGCGAGACGCTGCTTGGCGGCGTGCTGGTCGGCGACGCCACGCCGTACGCCTCGCTGCGTCCGATGGTCGGACGCGCTCTGCCCGGCGAGCCGGCCAAGCTGATCGCGCCGGTGTCCGACGGCGGCGGGGTCGGGGTGGACGCGCTGCCCGACGACGCGCAGATCTGCTCCTGCAACGCGGTCACCAAGGGCACGATCCGCAAGTCGATCGTGGAGGACGGCTGCGCCGACGTGGCCGCGGTCAAGAAGTGCACCAAGGCCGGAACCTCGTGCGGCTCCTGCGTTCCCGTGCTCAAGCAACTGCTGAACGCGTGCGGCGTCGAGCAGTCCAAGGCGCTGTGCGAGCACTTCAGCCACTCGCGTGCCGAGCTGTTCGAGATCGCCAGGGTCACCGGGATCGCCAGCTTCGGCGAGCTGATCACCAAGCACGGCACCGGCCGCGGCTGCGACATCTGCAAGCCGGCGGTCGCGTCGATCCTGGCCAGCCTCGGCAACGGGCACATTCTGGACGGCGAGCAGGCGACCCTGCAGGACACCAACGACAAGTTCCTGGCCAACCTGCAGCGCAACGGCACCTACTCGGTCGTGCCACGAGTGCCCGGCGGCGAGATCACGCCGGACAAGCTGATGGTGATCGCCGAGGTCGCACGCGACTACGGGCTGTACACCAAGATCACCGGCGGGCAGCGGATCGACCTGTTCGGCGCGCCGGTCGAGGACCTGCCGGCGATCTGGAAGCGCCTCGTGGAGGCGGGTTTCGAGTCCGGCCACGCCTACGGCAAGGCGCTGCGCACGGTGAAGTCGTGCGTGGGGTCGACCTGGTGCAGATACGGCGTGCAGGACTCGGTCGGGCTCGCGATCGAACTGGAGCTTCGCTACCGGGGCCTGCGCTCGCCGCACAAGTTGAAATCGGCCGTCTCTGGGTGCGCCCGCGAGTGTGCCGAGGCGCGTGGCAAGGACTTCGGCGTGATCGCCACCGAGAACGGCTGGAACCTGTACGTGGGCGGCAACGGCGGCATGATGCCCCGGCACGCCGACCTGCTGGTGTCCGAGGTGGACAAGGACACGCTCATCCGCACCATCGACCGGTTCCTGATGTTCTACATCCGCACCGCCGACCGGCTGCAGCGCACCTCGACCTGGCTGGAGTCGCTGGACGGCGGGCTCGACCACGTCCGCGACGTCGTGGTCGAGGACAGTCTCGGCATCTGCGACGAGCTGGAAAGGCAGATGGCGCAACACATTCAGGACTACACCGACGAGTGGGCGGCCGTGCTGGACGACCCGGTGAAGCTCGCCAAGTTCACCTCGTTCGTCAACGCGCCCGGCACGCCGGACCCGACGATCTCCTTCCGGCCGGAGCGCGGCCAGAAGGTACCCGTGATGCTCGGAACCCCGGGGGTAAGGACGTGACAGCGATGACATCCATTGATATCGCGTGGCTGCCGGTGTGTCGCGACGAGGTGCTCGCGCCGGAGCACGGAGTCGCCGTGCTGCTGCCCGGCGGCGAGCAGGCCGCCGTGTTCCGCACACACGACGGCGACCTGCACGCACTGTCCAATGTGGACCCGTTCAGCGGTGCCGCGGTGCTGGCGCGCGGGATCGTCGGCGATCTGGCCGGCGTGCCGATGGTCGCCTCGCCCATGCACAAGCAGCACTTCGACCTGCGCACCGGCGTGTGCCTGGAGGACCCCGAGGTGTCCGTGCGGGTGTACCCGGTCCGGATCGAAGGCGGCATGATCATGGTCGGTAGCCCATGACCGATGTCCTGCCGCTCGCCGGGTTCACCGTCGGCGTCACCGCCGCCCGGCGTGCCGACGAGCTGAGCGCCCTGCTGGAGCGCCGCGGTGCCACCGTGGTGCACGGCCCGGCGATCCGGATCATCCCGCTCGCCGACGACACCGAGCTGCTGACCGCCACCCGAGGACTGCTCGAGGGCCCGGTCGACTACGCCGTCGCCACGACCGGGATCGGCTTTCGCGGCTGGATCGAGGCGGCGGAGGGCTGGGACCTCGGCAAGCCGCTGCTGGACGCGCTCGCCGGCGCGCGAGTGCTGGCGCGCGGCCCGAAGGCCAAGGGCGCGGTGCGCGCGGCCGGCCTGGTCGAGCACTGGTCGCCGGACTCGGAGGCCAGTTTCGAGCTGCTGGAGCATCTGCTCGCCGAGGGCGTGGCCGGCAAGCGGGTCGCCGTGCAACTGCACGGGGAGCCGCTGCGCGAGTTCACCGACACGTTGCGTGACGCGGGCGCCGACGTGGTGACCATCCCGGTGTACCGATGGACCGGGCCGGCCGATCCGGCACCGCTGGACCGCCTGCTGGACGCGGTGCTCACCGGAACGGTCGACGCGCTCACCTTCACCAGCGCACCGGCCGCCGCGAGCGTGCTGCGCACCGCCGAGGACAGCGACCGGATCGACGATCTGGTGTCCGCCCTGCGGCGGCGCGTGCTGACCGTCTGCGTCGGCTCGATCACCGCGGGACCGTTGACGCGCAAGGGAATCCCGGTCGTGCAGCCGGAGCGCGCGCGGATCGGCGCGCTGGTGCGCGAGGTGGTGGAGGAGCTGCCCGCCCGTGCGCCGAGGGTGCGCTTCGACGGCCGGGAGATGCAGTTGCGCGGCCAGGCGGTCCTGCTGGACGGCGAGCTGCTCCCGGTCGCGCCGGCGCAGATGGCCGTACTGCGCGCACTCGCCGAGGATCCCGGCCGGGTACTGTCCCGGCCGGCATTGCAGGGCGCGCTGCGGCGCAACTCGGGACGCGCCGAACGGATCGACGCCCACGCGGTGGAGACCGCGATCGGGCGGCTGCGCACCTCGCTGCGCGAGCCCGAGCTGGTGCAGACTGTGGTGAAACGCGGCTACCGGCTGGCGGTGCCGCGGTGACGCCTATGGGGACACTGGTTCTCGTCGCGCACGGGACACGCGATCCCGCCGGCGCGTCCACCGTGGACTCGATCACCGACGCGGTGCGGCACCGGCTGCGCGGCGTCACCGTGCGGGTCGCCTACGCCGACGTGCGCGCGCCCGACGTGACGGCCGTCCTGCGCGAGGTACCCGGTCCAGCGGTGGTGGTGCCGATGTTCCTCGCCCGGGGCTACCACGTGCGCGCGGACGTGCCGGCGCAACTGGTCGCGGCCGGCCGGTCATCCGGTGACACACGGTTGACCGACGCGATCGGCACCGATCGCCGGCTGGTGGCCGCCGCGCACGACCGGCTGCTCGCCGCCGGCGCGCGGCCCGGTGACGCCGTGGTGTTCGCCGCCGCCGGGTCCTCGGACGAGGGCGCGCTGGCCGACGTGCGGCTCGCCGCGGCTGGGCTCGCCGCGCGCACCGGCGCCGATGTCCGGATCGCCTATGCCGCCACCGCCACGCCGAAGGTGGCGGACGTGGTGAGCGAACTGCGGGCGCGGCGGCAACGGGTCGCCGTGGCGAGCTGGTTGCTCGCTCCCGGCCAGTTCCAGCGGGTCGTGGCGGCCAGCGGCGCCGACCTGGTGGCGGACCCGCTCGGCGCGCATCCGGCCGTGGTGGACGCGGTGGTCAGCCGTTACGCGGGCGGTCACGCACCGCTGGCCTTGGCCGGCACACATGCGCACCCGTGCATTTCCCGGTGACCATCATGTGGGATAGCTGCGGCGTGGGTTACGGACAGGATGACTGAACGCGACCATCGGGCGAACACGCCATTCCGGAACGTTATCGGCGCCCCGGACAGGGATACGGAGACGGGCCGGACGGTCGGCGGGGCGCATTACGTCACGCCGTCCCGGCTGGTTAGGGGGTCGCCGCCGGAACCTAAGGGCGCGGACCCTCGGCCTAGGGGACCCGTGCCCCACGCAGGCCGCCTGGTCCACAGTGGACAGCCGGTGAAAGCGGGTGTGAACTGCGTCACCGCAGATTCTCGGTGTATTCCCTAGGGGCGGTCGAATACCCCTAGGAATCGCTTCGGTCAACCCCTCCTGAATGGCGGAATCCACGGTGATCTGCGTCTCTTCGTTGCGAACCGGCTCACAAAACCGGCTAATCGGCACTGCGCGGAAAACCGCGGCGAGTGTTCGGGAAGTCGTGACGAGGAGAAGCCATGAGGCAGCGCAGAATCTGGGGCTGGATCGACACCAGGGGACCGGCCGACGGGCGGGACCAGGATCGCGCGGTGTACCTCGAGGCGTGGGAGCGCGGCGCGCAGCGGGTGGGCGACGTCGACGCCGAAGACCGGCACATTCTGCGCAGCATCGACTAGCCGCCGGTAGGGCGAGCGCCGTCACACGATCGGCGTCGCGCATCGGAAGTGACTCCCGGGTAGGCTTCGGCATCGGTTTTCATGTCGCAGACGACTCTCAGGAGGCCCGGTGACCGACGAGGCTGCCGAGGCAGGAGCTGCCGCCGGGCCTAGCGAGAGCCGCAGAAGCGTGCTTGTCGCTGAGGACGAGGCGCTGATCAGGCTTGATCTCGTGGAGATGCTCCGCGAAGAGGGGTACGAGGTGGCCGGCGAGGCGTCGGACGGTGAACAGGCCGTCCAACTCGCCCGTGAGCTCCGGCCGGACCTGGTCATCCTGGACGTCAAGATGCCGCGCAAGGACGGCATCGAGGCGGCGTCCGAGATCGCCGGTGAGCGGATCGCGCCGGTGGTGATCCTGACCGCGTTCAGCCAGCGTGACCTGGTCGAACGCGCGCGCGAAGCCGGCGCGATGGCGTACCTGGTCAAGCCGTTCGGCAAGCCGGACCTGGTGCCGGCGATCGAGGTGGCGGTGAGCCGGTTCGCCGAGGTCCAGGCGCTGGAGCTGGAGGTCGCGGGGCTGACCGACCGGCTGGAGACGCGCAAGGCCGTCGAGCGGGCCAAGGGGCTGCTGATGAGCAAGCAGGGCCTGTCCGAGCCGGAGGCGTTCCGCTGGATCCAGCGCACCGCGATGGACCGCAGGACCACGATGAAGGCCGTCGCCGACGCCGTCGTGGAAGGTCTGACGTAGTCCACACCGATCATGTGGGTCGTTCACATGGCACGGTCGTACCGTTTTGAGATTCACAGCCGCGCCCAAACCATTGCCGGCCCGTGACCTCCGGAGTACGCCCGGATGACATGATGCCTGCCTGGCAGAAATGCAATAACGAAGCAGTAACACTGGTGCAGGGCATGTCGACCAATGTTCGTCCGCGCTGTACTACGGTCACGTCATTCGGATGGGGATTACTCGTCCGATGTAGTTGCATACCCGTTGTTACGGGCATGTCGAAAGGATGGCAGCGTTGCGTCCCAAGATCACTCGCCTCACCGGTGTGCTCGCAACCGGCATGGCGTTGTCTCTGGCCCTTGCCGGCTGCGCCGGGAACTCGTCTGATGGCGGCGGTGGTACCGGCGGGAACGCCTCGTCCATCAAGATCGGCTTCATGGGCGACCTCACCGGTGAGAACTCCGGCATCGTGATCCCGCCGCTCAACGGCGCGATCCTCGCCTTCGAGGAGTACAACGCCAAGAACCCCAAGGTCAAGATCGATTTCAACAAGGACCTCCACTACGACAGCCAGGGCAAGTCGGACATCGCGCCCAACCTGGTGACCAAGGCGATCAGCCAGGACAAGGTCACCGGCCTGATCGGCCCGGCGTTCTCCGGTGAGTCCAAGTCCGTCGGCAAGCAGCTCGACGAGAACAAGATCCCGAGCGTCTCGCCGTCCGCGACCAACCCCGGCCTCGCCCAGAACGGGTGGAAATACTGGCACCGGGTCGTCGCCAACGACAACGACCAGGGCCCGGGCATCGCCGACTTCATGATGCGCGCCAAGAGCCCGAAGAAGGTCCTCGTGGTCTCCGACGACCAGGAGTACAGCATCGGTCTGGCCGAGGCGCTGGCGAAGGCCTTCAAGGACAAGGGCACCACGGTCGAGACCGACAAGTTCTCCAAGGACTCGCCGAACTACAACCCGACCGCGAACAAGGCCACGGCGTTCCAGCCGGACCTGATCGCCTTCGGTGGCTACTACGCCCAGGGCGGCAAGCTGCTCAAGCAGCTCCGCGACGCCGGTGTGAAGGCTCCGTTCGTCACCGGTGACGGCTCGCTGGACGCCGGCCTGGTCAGTGGCGCCGGCGCGCAGAACGCCGAGGGTGCCGTCATCGGCTGCCCGTGCAAGATCCCGTTCGGTTCGGTGACCGGTCCGCTGAAGGACTTCAAGGACAAGTACAAGGCGCGGTTCAACACCGACCCGCAGATCTACGCCGCTGAGGGCTACGACGCCGCGACGGCCTTCATCAAGGCGGTCGAGGCCGGCAAGACCTCCGGCGACGACATCAACGAGTTCCTGAAGACACTGTCCTTCGAGGGCGTGTCCAAGCCGATCAAGTTCAAGGACAACGGCGAGCCTCAGGCGAACTCGATCTTCGTGTACCAGGTCAAGGCTGGGCAGATCGGTCTGCTCGGCGACTCGACACAGGCGAAGCTCGAGGGCTGAGACCCGTTCCCGCGCGAGGGAACGTGCAACCGGACGGGGCGAGAGCGCCTGCGGCGCTCTCGCCCCGTCATACGGCCACCCGTTTCCCGCCCCGAACTCGGTAAGGCAATCCCATGGACAACTTCCTCGGCCAGTTCGGTCCAGCCACAGTTGGCGGACTGGCCATCGGCTCGATCTACGCCCTCGTCGCCCTGGGCTACACGATGGTCTACGGCGTACTCCGACTGATCAACTTCGCGCACTCCGAGGTCTTCACGATCGGCGGATTCGCCGCCGTGGGGGTCTTCCTCATGGTCGGCGTGTCCGCCCCGGTCGGCGGTTTCGCGCTTATCGGCCTGTTGTTACTCACCGTGCTGGTGGCCATGGCGGCCTCCGGCGGAACGGCGTTGCTGCTCGAACAAGTGGCATACAGACCGCTGCGCAAGCACGGCTCCTCACGGCTCGCGGCACTGATCTCGGCGATCGGCGCCTCGCTGTTCCTGCAGGAGCTGATCAAGCTCGTGATCATCCCGCACGTCTTCGGCCAGTCCAACGGCGCCATTCAGCTGCAGAACATGCCGCGCGTGATCGACAAGACGCCGTTGTTCTCCATCGGCAACGCCCCCATCCGCCTGGACCACGTGATCATCGTGGTCGCCGCGGTGATCATGATGGTGCTGCTGGACCGGTTGGTGAACGGCACCCGCGTCGGCCGAGGTATCCGCGCCACGGCGCAGGACCCCGAGGCCGCCGTACTGATGGGCGTGAACATCGACAAGGTGGTGCGCACGACGTTCCTGCTCGGCGGTGCGATGGCCGGTGTGGCCGGCGTGCTGTACCTGCTCTACTTCGAGAACCTCGACTATCGAGTCGGGTTCGTCGTCGGCATCAAGGCGTTCACCGCAGCGGTCCTCGGCGGCATCGGCAATCTGCGCGGTGCGTTGCTCGGTGGTTTCGTGCTCGGCCTTGTCGAGAGTTGGAGCTCGATCTTCCTCGGTGCTGAGTGGAGCGAAGTGACCGCGTTCGTCGTCCTGGTCCTGGTGCTGATGTTCCGGCCCACCGGCATTCTCGGTGAGTCGTTGCAGCGGGCGCGAGCGTGAGGAGTTGGCAATGACTGGAAACAAGAGTCCACTCCGCCGAGCGTTCGCGCCGATCGGAGCTTTCAACGACAAGATGCGCGACTGGTGGGAAGGCGCGAACCTGTGGGTTCGCTGGGCCGTCTATCTGTTGCTCATCATTTTCGCGCTGACCTTGCTGCCATCGCCGCAGTTCGCGACGTTCATGATGCCGGGAAGCGACTGGGTGAGCACGCTGATCCACCCGATCGGCACGTTCATCCTGCTCGCCATCGGGCTGAACGTCGTGGTTGGTCAGGCCGGCCTGCTCGACCTCGGATATGTCGCGTTCTTCGCCATCGGCGGGTATTCGCTGGCGTACTTCGGCACGAAGTACGGCTGGAACTTCTGGGCGACCGTCGTCGTCGGGATTCTCCTGACCGGTGTCTCCGGAATCATTCTCGGCGCACCGACCCTGCGATTGCGCGGTGACTATCTGGCCATCGTCACACTCGGCTTCGGTGAGATCGTCAGGATCACCGCGAACAACACCGACGAGATCGGTGGCGCGCGCGGGATCACCGGCGTGCCGCACCCGACCCTGCCCGGCGTGGAGTTCACGCTGCGCGACGCGGCGCCGTACTACTATCTGATGGTCGGCGCGATCGTGCTGGTGATCATCCTGTCCCGGCGAGTGGAGAAGAGCCGGGTCGGACGCGCGTGGGCGGCGATTCGCGAGGACGAGGACGCGGCCGAGCTGATGGGCGTGCCGACGTTCAAGTTCAAGCTGCTCGCCTTCGCGATGGGCGCGGTCATCGGTGGCTTCGGCGGTGCGATCTGGGCCAGCAAGGTCAGCTTCATCGAGCCGGGGAACTTCCCGTTCATCCTGTCCGCGACGATTCTCGCCGCGGTCGTGCTCGGCGGCTCCGGAAACCTGCCCGGTGTCATTGTCGGGGCGTTCCTGATCGCCTGGTTGCCGGAACGGCTGCGGTTCATCAACGAGTATCGAATTCTCATCTTCGGTGCGGCGCTCGTTCTCATGATGGCGTTCCGTCCCGAGGGTCTGCTGCCGTCGAGGAGGCGGCGAGCCGAATTGGCGGAAGGAACAGGTGGAATGGGCTCGATGGGCGCGGAAGTCGCGACCCAGACAACGGTTGAACCTTCGGAGGTGTCGAAATGAGTGAGGACACCGTGAACGGGCCGACCGACGAGCCATTGCTCGAACTGTCCGGCATCACCATGCGGTTCGGTGGCGTGACGGCCATGAAGGAAGTCAACCTGACGGTCAACAAGGGCGAGATCTTCGCCCTGATCGGGCCGAACGGCGCCGGAAAGACCACCGCGTTCAACGTCGTGACCGGCGTGTACAAGCCGACCAGTGGCCAGGTTCGATTCACCGGCAAGCGAATCGACGGAATGAAGCGATTCCAGGTCACCAAGGGTGGAATCGCGCGGACGTTCCAGAACATCCGCCTGTTCCACAACATGTCGGCGCTGGAGAACGTGATGGTCGGCGCGGACGCGCACCACAAGACCGGCGCTCTCGGTGCCGCGCTCGGCGTGCGCACGCCGTTCCTGCCGTTCAACAGCCGGCACTACCGGGAGGAGAAGCACGGGCGCGACCTCGGCATGGAGTTGCTCGACTTCGTCGGGATCGCCCACCGGGCGCACGAGACGTCGAAGAACCTGCCGTACGGCGACCAGCGCAGGCTGGAGATCGCGCGTGCGCTGGCGACGAATCCCCAGCTGCTCCTGCTGGACGAGCCGGCCGCCGGCATGAACCCGAACGAGAAGGTCGCGTTGCAGGGCCTGATCCGCAAGATCCGCGACGACGGACGCACCGTCCTGCTGATCGAGCACGACATGGGCCTGGTGATGCACATCAGCGACCGCATCGCGGTGATCGACTTCGGTCAGAAGATCGCCGAGGGGCTGCCGCGCGAGGTGCAGAACAACCCGAAGGTGATCGAGGCCTACTTGGGAGCAGCCGATGCTTCTTGAAGTCAGGGACATTCATGTCCACTACGGCAAGATCGCCGCGCTCAAGGGTGTGACCCTCGAGGTCGAGGAAGGCGAGATCGTCACGCTGATCGGGGCCAACGGCGCCGGCAAGACGACCACGCTGAAATCGATCTCCGGCCTGCGCCCGCTCACCAGCGGCCGGATCGTCTTCGACGGTACGGACATCTCCAAGCTGCAGGGGCACAAGCGGGTGCTCGCCGGCATCGGGCAGGCGCCCGAGGGCCGGGGGATCTTCCCCGGCATGACCGTGCAGGAGAACCTGCTCATGGGCGCCTACGCGCGCAAGGGCACGTTCCGCGAGGAGCTGGACGAGGTCTACGAGCTGTTCCCGCGGCTGTCCGAGCGGCGTACTCAGTTCGGCGGCACGATGTCCGGCGGTGAGCAGCAGATGCTGGCCATCGGCCGCGCGCTGATGACCAACCCGAAGGTGCTGTTGCTCGACGAGCCGTCGATGGGGCTCGCGCCGATGCTGGTGGCGCAGATCTTCGAGATCGTCAGGGAGATCAACCAGCGCGGCACGACCGTCCTTCTGGTGGAGCAGAACGCCATGCAGGCGCTGCAACTGGCGCACCGGGCGTACGTGCTGGAGAGCGGCCGAGTCGTGAAGGCGGCCGACGCGAGCGGTCTTCTGGACGACCCGGAGGTGCGCGCCGCGTATCTCGGCGGTGACCTCGGCGTCGACTAGTACCGCACAATCTCACGCCGGGCGTATCGTTAGCAACGCTAACGGGTCGAGCCCGCTGAACCCGTTAGCCCAGCTAAAAGGTTCAGCGGGCTCGACCCTGTAGTACGAGGTGTGGGGTGGCCCGCGCTGGCTACGGCAGGGGGATGTCGATCGACTCGGCGTCCTTCATGTCGGTCAGCGTGGGGCCGCCGAACACCCGCAGCGCGGTCGGCTTCGCGTCGACCGGGATGTCGTAGTAAAGATCGAACTCCACGCGCACGACCGCACCCAGCGGGATCGCGCTCGGCTGCCGCTTGATCTGCATGGCCTGGTCGTCCGGCACGGCGGTGCCGCCGGTGGACAGCACCAGCAGTTGGCGCCGCGCGTCGAATTCGATGTTGGTGCGGCCGTTGTTCACGATCACCAGCCGCGCCCGCGTATACCGGCCCTTGGCTTTCCATTCCGCGTGACTGCCGATGAGCGTCTCGATGCCGGTGGTCAGCCCGATCAGGGTGAACTCGGTCTCGCCCTCACGCATTGGCGGAACGCGCAGCGGCTTCTCGTCCGGCCGGACTGTGCGCGCGGGCAACTCGTAGGTCGTCACCGGTGGGGGAGCCGGCTGCTCGGCCGACGAGCACCCAGTCGCCAGTCCGGCCACCAGCACGCAGAGCACCCTTCTGTTGATCACCTCGCGATTCTCGCAGCTCAGGCCGCCCGTCCGGCGGCGTTATTCATTCGTTACTAACCGGTCCGCCTTCCGACGCCACCTCATGCGCAGGCGAGTTGAGGAGTGACGATGACGCATCGATGGCGTGTCCGACACGTAGTGGCCGCAGTGGGCGGCCTCCTGGTACTGACCTCGTGCACCGGAGGCACCGCACCGGAATCCGCGGAGAGTGAGGAGAGCAGCACGCTCTCGTCGCTGCCGACACAACCGCCTGGCACGGTTCGAGAGATCGCCCTGACCGGCGGCCTTACGAAGTCGCCGCCGCAGGGCATGGACACGATGTCCGTCGAGGACGGCGGGGGCTTCCTCGCCGGCCCGTATTTCAGTCTGAAGGTGGCTTGGGTGGCGACCGGTCCGGCGATCACGGACCATCCGATGAACCGACACGTGTACGAGGAGCCGAGACGAGCCGCCCCTGGCCAGGAGCTGCTGGTGTTCCAGGTCGACCCGTCGGTGCGTGGCGGCGACTGGGTGCTCCGGGACGACCAGCCGGCCCCGGTGGCCGAACTGGTGGTCGCCGGCGTGGCGGTGAAGCTGGAGAAATCGCCGCTGCGATCGCGCGGCGGTTCGTACACCCCATCGCTTGATGGCGCCGTTGCGGTGGCCAGTGTGCCGACCGGCGCGCCGGTCTCGATCAGGGTGACTGATACCGGCCGTGCGCAAACGCTGGACCTACGTACCGGCCGACGTGCGGCTGACGCGATCGGCGGCTACTACCGGAAGACCTCGCAGAAGGTGGACTGGCAGCGAGAAGACGTGCCGATCGGCTTCTCGGTGCCGGCCGAGGGACGGTCGTACCGGAGCACGCTGGACATCGGGTTCAAGAGCCTGGCCCCGTCGCGGGTCATGTCCGACGCGATCGCGTTGCTTGCGCCGTACAGCGCGAAGAACGGTTGGGCGGCACCCGGACGGGCTTGGCTCAAGCTGCCGCGACCAACGGTCTCCGGTGGTCCCTTGTCTCCCTCTCTGACTCTCAGGACCAGCGATCAGGCGGCGTTTCGGCTACGGCTCCCGGACGGATCCGAGCTCGCCGCGTTGCCGGGGAGCCACGAGGTGGGGTTGTTTCTCGCCGATGTGGCCGAGCCCGGTCCGGACCTGACCTTCGACGTGCCGGCCGACTTCCGCACGGGCGCCTACGTCATCCGTCTCGGCACCGGCGCCCTCGTCGCCGAGTTTCGCGATGCGAAGGTCCCGGCCCGCTGGTCGTCCGGTCCCGCGCCGGTCGAGATCCCGATCAACCTGAGCTGAATGGAAGCGTGATCATGGAGAACCCCAAGGGGCGCAAGCGAATCCGGCTGTTCATCGCGATCGGCGGATTGGTCGTGGTGCTGGTCGCCGGACTGATCACCGTGTTGGTGGTGACAGGCGAGTCCGATCACCGCGACAAGTTCTACGCTGCGGTCGCCGATCTCGCCGGTCAGCCGATGGTCCACTACAAGGCATCGCTCGCCGGCGCCGAACTGGACGTCGAGGCGACGGCCGATGGCGCGGCCCTCGGCGGCATCACGCTCGCCGGCCAGCGCGCCAAACTGATGTCCGTCGGGGGCAAGTCCTACCTCCGAGTGCCGGACTTCATGCTCGAGACGGTGGCGCCCAAGCAGTCGCCGGCCGACCTGCGCGGCAAGTGGATCACGGGCACCGAGGGCCCGCTCGGCGCGGCGTTGGGTGACGTGATGTCGCCGGGCAAGCTGGCCGATCGAATTCGTGCCGCGCTGGATCGCACGTCGGAATTCCCGGACAGCGAGGAGCCGGTCAACGGCGCGGCGGCGTTGAAGGTGACCACCCCGGACGGCGATCTGTTCATCACCAAGGACGCGCCGCACAGGGTGCTCCGATTCGGCGGCGCCGTTTCCACGGGCTCGCCCGCGGTACCACCGCTCCCGTCGATGCCGAAGCTGCCAAGCATGCCGTCGATGCCCAGCATGCCCAGCCTCCCGCCGATTCCGGAAATGCCGGGCGTTCGCGACTCTCCGACGGCGTCGATCCGCATCGACGTGTCGTACGTGACGCGATCGCAAGCAGAGGAGACGATCCGCGTCTTGATCACCGAGGCCGGCGGGCTCCGGGAGGCGATCGATGTCAGCCTCTGGTTCGAGGTGGATGCCGCCGGCATGATCGATCCGATCGACTGCGGCGCCTCGAAGTGCCCGGTGCGGGTGCAGGTCAGCACGTTCGCGCCGCCAGGCAAGGTGGCGGGCGGCACGGTGGGGGCCGACCTTCGGCTGGAGATGAGCATCAACGGATCTGACGCTGGTACCTGCCGGGCGTCAGCTCGACTGCCCGCGCCCGGTTCCGCGCCGATGACCTGCGAGCACAAGGGCGACAAGTGGTCGGCTGTCTACTACCTGTCCGAGATCGCCAAGTCGGCCAAGGTGCCCCAGGTCATTCGGGCCGATGGTGAGGTCACCGCCCGCGCGGTGTGGGACGCGGATGCCGTGATCAGAGACGTGGTCGACGGGCTTCGCGACTTCTGCCGAAGGCGGGGTGTGTGCTAAGCGCCCGCTACGCGCCGGGGGGTTGGTCGCGGGTGAGGCAGGTGAGGCGGGACGTGCAGGTGCGCTTGCCCTCGTCGTCGGTGATCACGATCTCGAAGGTCGACGTGCTGCGGCCGACGTGCAGGGGAGTGCACACCGCCGTGACGGTCCCGGTGCGCGCGGCGCGGTGATGCGTGCACGAGATCTCCAGCCCGACGGCGATCTTGCCCTCCGGCGCGTTCAGCACCGCGGCCATGGAGCCGACCGTCTCGGCCAGCACCGCGTTCGCCCCGCCGTGCAGCAGACCGTACGGCTGCAGGTTGCCCTTCACCGGCATGGTGGCGACCATCCGCTGCGGATTCCAGTCGGTGACCTCGATGCCCATCCGATCGGGCAGCACCTGATCGGCGATGGCGGGATCGATCCCCGGAAACGGCTGCGGTGTGTCACTCACGGTACCTCCATGGTGGTGTCGGTGCTCCACCCTAGACTCGGCACGTGACTGAGGACGTGAGCACTACCGGTACGAACAGGCTGCTGCTGATCGACGGCCACTCCATGGCCTACCGCGCGTTCTACGCGCTGCCGAAGGAGAACTTCGCCACCCAGACCGGGCAGCACACCAACGCCGTGTACGGCTTCACGTCCATGCTCATCAACCTCCTGCGTGACGAGAAGCCGACGCACGTCGCGGTCGCCTTCGACGTCTCACGCAAGACGTTCCGCAGCGAGGCCTTCGCCGACTACAAGGCGAACCGCAGCAAGAGCCCGGACGAGTTCAAGGGCCAGGTCAGCCTCATCGAAGAGGTGCTGCGCGCGCTCAAGATCCCGTTCTTCGCCAAGGAGAACTTCGAGGCCGACGACCTGATCGCCACGCTCACCACACAGGCCGCCGCCGAGGGCTACGAGGTGATGATCTGTACCGGTGACCGGGACGCGATCCAGCTCGTCAACGACCAGGTGATGCTGCTGTACCCGAGCCGCGGCGTGTCGGAGATGTGGCGGCTGGACCCGGCGACCGTGCTGACGAAGTACGGCGTCACGCCGACCCAGTACCCGGATTTCGCCGCGCTGCGGGGCGACCCGTCGGACAACCTGCCGAAGATCCCGGGCGTCGGCGAGAAGACGATCACCAAGTGGCTGCAGGAGTTCGGCTCGCTCAACGACATCGTGGACCGGGTGGATGAGGTGAAGGGCAAGGCGGGCAACGCGTTGCGCGACAACCTGTCCAACGTGCTGCTCAACCGGCAGCTCACCGAACTCGTGCGGGACGTCGCGCTGGACGTCACGCCCGGCGAGCTGGTCGTGCAGCAGTGGGACCGCGACGCGGTGCACCGGCTGTTCGACGAGCTGGAGTTCCGGGTACTGCGCGACCGTCTGTTCTCCGAGCTGTCCGCGGCCGAGCCGGAGGCCGAGTCCGGCTTCGAGATCAGCGGCGGCGCGCTGGAGCCGGGCACGCTCGCCGAGTGGCTGGAAACCCATGGGGGACAAGGGAGTCGGCTCGGCATCGCCTGTCGGTACACCCCGACCGGCGTGGCTCGTGAGGCGGTCGAGTTGCGTACGCTCACGCTCGCCACGGCGGGCGGGCACGGCGTGTTCATCGACGTCACCACGATCACCGAGGCGGACGAGAAGGCCCTCACCGCCTGGCTGGCCGACCCGGACGTCCCGAAGCTCACCCACGACGTGAAGCGGTCGCTGCACGCGCTGCGGCACCGGGGCTGGACGCTGCGCGGCCTGGCCATCGACACCGAATTGGCCGCCTACCTGGCGCGCCCCGGCCAGCGCTCGTTCAGTCTGGACGATCTGGTGCTGCGCTATCTCAAGCGCGAACTGCGGGTGGAGGACCAGCCCGAGGAGCGTCAACTGTCCCTGTTGGACGGTGCGGAGGGCGACGACGCCAAGCTCGCCGATTCGGAGATCCTGCGCGCGGCCGCGATCGCCGAATTGACCGAGGCGCTGCAACAAGAACTCGCCAAGCTGGGTGGAGCCGACCTGCTCGGCAAGATCGAGCTGCCGCTGCTGGAGGTGCTCGCCGAGGCCGAGGGGATCGGCATCCACGCGGACACCGACCTGCTCGCCTCGCTGGAGGCGCACTACGGCGGCCGGGTGAAGCAGGCCGCGCAGGAGGCGTTCGCGGTGATCGGCAAGGAGATCAACCTCGGCTCGCCGAAGCAGCTCCAGGTGGTGCTGTTCGAGGAGCTGGACATGCCGAAGACCAAGCGCACCAAGACCGGCTACACCACCGACGCCGACGCGCTGACCAGCTTGTACGCCCAGACCGAGCACCCATTCCTGCAGCACCTGCTCGAGCACCGGGACGCCACCCGGCTCAAGGTCACCGTGGACGGGTTGATCAAGTCGGTGGCCGAGGACGGCCGCATCCACACCACGTTCAACCAGACGATCGCGGCGACCGGGCGGCTGTCGTCCACCGAGCCGAACCTGCAGAACATCCCGATCCGCACCGACGAGGGCAGGCGGATCCGCGACGCGTTCATCGTGGGTCCGGACTACTCGGAGCTGATGACCGCGGACTACAGCCAGATCGAGATGCGGATCATGGCGCACCTGTCCGAGGACGCGGCGCTGATCGAGGCGTTCCAGTCCGGCTTCGACTTCCACGCGGCGACCGCGTCGCGGGTGTTCTCGGTCGAGCCGACCGAGGTCACCCCGGAGCAGCGCGCCAAGATCAAGGCGATGAACTACGGCCTGGCGTACGGGCTTTCCGCGTACGGGCTGTCCCAGCAGTTGCGCATCGGCACCGACGAGGCGCGCGAGCTGATGGACGAGTACTTCGCCCGGTTCGGCGGGGTGCGCGACTACCTGCACGCGGTGGTCGACGAGGCGCGCAAGTCCGGCTACACGGAGACGATCTTCGGCCGCCGGCGGTACCTGCCCGACCTCGGCAGCAGCAACCGTCAACGCCGCGAGATGGCCGAGCGGATGGCGCTCAACGCGCCGATCCAGGGGAGTGCGGCGGACATCATCAAGGTCGCGATGCTTGGTGTCCACAATGGATTGAAGAAGGCCGGGTCGCGCAGCCGCATGCTGCTCCAGGTGCACGACGAACTGGTGCTCGAGGTGTCCGACGGCGAGCACCAGGACGTGGAAGCGTTGGTGCGCAAGGAAATGGGCGGCGCCTACGACCTGGCGGTGCCTCTGGACGTGTCCGTTGGGTTCGGCCGATCCTGGAACGACGCCGCCCACTGAGTGGTGCGCACCCCGAACATTTCGCCGGAGGATCGTCCGTTGTAGTGGACTCCGCGCGTTCGAGTGTGGACGCGGTGTCCGATCGGGTTAGCGTCACTCCCATGGCGGATACGTCCACAGTGAACAGCCGCGAACTGGGCCAAGTGCTGCTCGGGTGGCGTAAGCGAGCGCGCCTGACCGCCGCGCAACTGGCCAACCAACTGGCCTGGCACCGAACCAAGATCACCTTCATGGAGCTTGGCACGCGGCTGCCGTCCAGTGCGGACGTCGCCGCCTACATGGCCTCCTGCGGCGCCACTTTGCCGCAGGTGCACGAGGTGAACCGCCGCCACCATGACGGTGAGGACGGCTACCTGGTCCGCACGGAAGCGGTCGCCACGCTGACATATCACGAAGGAAGGGCGTCGCACATGAACTGCATGCACGCGACGCTTGTGCCCGGCCAACTCCAGACCGAGGACTACATCCGCGCGGTGATGACAGAGAGCGGGAGGCTTTCCGGCGAGCAGGTGGAACTTCGTACCCGTGAGCGTCTGTGTCGTCAAGCTGTACTGAACAGTGCCGCCGAGCAGCGGTTCAGCTTCTACTTGTACGAGGCGGCCTTGCGTTGCCCGATGGGTAGTGCACGGATGATGCACGAACAGATGCTGCATCTGCTGTTCGCCGCGAACGACCCGCACATCAGCATCAGAGTGGTGCCGTTCGAGTCGGGCAGGCGCGTGGCATCTGTAGGTCACCTCCAGCTCCTGGATTTCGAGAAATTCGGGCCGGTCGCCTATACGGAGGCGTTCAAGGCCTGGGTGTTCATGGAGAAGCCACAGGACGTCGGTGACAGCCGGACACAGTTCACTCGGGTCGAGGAGGACGCGCTCAGCGAGACGCAATCGCGCGCGTTCCTCGCGCACATGGCCAATGAGTACGACCGACCGGAAGGTGCCGCCGACCTCGGCGTTCGAGCCGCGCCGCGCCATCGGGAGGAAGGTCGACCACGCCGATGAACCGGCGGGCTATCCTGGGTCGATGTTGACCTTCGCTGTGTGCGACTGGCGTCGTTTCTTGGGTGGCGTGTGAGTTCTTCGATCATCACGAACGCGCTGCACACGCTCGAACAGGCCGGAGTGCGGCTCGACTCCGGCATGAGCGATGCCGAGTTGGACGCCGTACAGGAAAAGTTCGGCTTCCGGTTTTGCCGTGATCACCGCGAGCTGCTGGCGACCGCCGTTCCGGTCGGCGAGCGCTGGCACGACTGGCGGCGCGACGACGAGCAATCGCTTCGTGGCGCGCTGGCGTGGCCGATCGAGAGCGCGCTGTTCGACGTGGACACCAACGATTTCTGGGCGCCGCCGTGGGGTGAACGGCCCGCTGATCTTGCCGAACGGCTCGCCGTGGCGCGGCGCAAGCTGGAGGCGGCGCCGACTCTGGTGCCGCTCTACGCGCACCGGTACATGCCGGCCGGCAGCACGAACCCGGGCTCGCCGGTGTTCTCGGTGTACCAGACCGACGTGATCTATTACGGCTTCGATCTGGAGAACTACGTCGCGCGCGAGTTCGCCAACTCGCCGGCGCACGGGCAGACCCAGGAGTGGGTTCCGTTCTGGTCCGATCTCGCCGAAGGCACGTGGGACAACTTGGGGGAGGACGACGAGTGACGTCGTTCCTCGCGCGCCGTGCCGTGCGCGTGCTTCGCAAGGCGGGTGTCGAACTGCGGGGCGGCATGTCCGACGACGAGTTGGACCACGTGGAGAAGCGGCTCGGGTTCACCTTCGCCGCCGATCACCGCGCCCTGTTGACCATGGTTCTGCCGGTCGGCCCGGGGTGGATGGACTGGCGGCTGGACACCGATGATCACCTGAAAGCGGCGCTCGGCTGGGCGATCGACGGTGTGCTGTACGACGTGGAGCGCAACGACTTCTGGCCGAAATCCTGGGGCGTGGCGAAGCCGGAGGACCTCGACGAGAAGCTGATCCTGGCGCGGAAGAACCTGCAGTCGGTGCCGACGCTGGTGCCGTTCTACATGGAGGGCTGCGTCCCTGCCGGGTGGGCCGAGCCGGGCGCGCCGGTGGTCAAGGCGTTCCAGACGGTGGAGTACCGGGGCTCGGACATCGCGAACTTTCTGGAGCGCACACTCGGCGACAAGTCTACGCCGCTGGGCGGGGAGCTGGCCCGCATCCCGTTCTGGACCGACCTCGCCGAAGGCGCGTGGAGCGCGGATCTCTGAGGCATGCATCAACTCTCTCTATGAGACTGCATGCGTATTGACATTGGACGTATGAGTCAATCCGGCCCACGCTCAGTGGCATGACCACGACACTGCCGCACCGCGTTGACAACCTGACCGACTTGATCGACGGCGTCCGCACCGCCGTCGCCGCGCACGCCGACTGGGCCGACACCGCTCAGCTCGTCGCCGAGCAACTGCGCGCACACCTGCCCGGCCCGGATGTGCTGACCGCCGAGCAGCGCCTCGACTCGGGTAGCCACACCTTGCACGTCGAGCCGGACGGCTCGTTCTCGATCGTCGCCCTGGTCTGGCTACCGGGGCGGATCACCCGGATCCACGACCACGTCACCTGGTGCGTGCTCGGCGTCATCCACGGTGTCGAGCAGGAGGAGCTGTTCGACGCCGACCTGAACCTGCTCTGCCGCAACGAGAACCAGGTCGGCGATGTCAGCGGTTTCGCGCCACCCGGCGACATCCACCGGGTGCGCAACGACAGCGAGACGACGGCGATCACCATCCACATCTACGGAACCGACGTCACCCGCATCGGCTCGAGCGCCCGCCGCTACTACGACTGACGACGGTCCCTACTTACGGCTGGTTCTCGGAAGGCACCCGTGGCCCAGCAGGAGCCGGCCTATCCGAAGGTGACCGACCTGGACGGCACCGACCCGATGACCACCGACGCGGTGCCGCACATCAGTCGCACGGATCTGTTGCAGGGCATACAGAACAAGACCGTCACGGTCGTGGACACGCTGCCCGTGGACATGCACGTCCGGCAGCACCTGCCCGGCTCGCTGAGCATCGTCGGCTTCCCGTACGAGGAGGCGACCGCGCGCACCGGCGAGGCCGCGCCGAAGCTGCTGCCGGACAAGTCCGCGAAGATCGCCCTGTACTGCATCAACGTGCCCTGCCGGAACAGCGAGTACGTCGGCCGGCAACTGATCAGGCTCGGCTACAAGAACGTGTACAAGTACGCCGAGGGCATCCAGGACTGGGCGCGGAACGGACTCCCGACCGAGAAGGGCTGAGCGGTTACCCTCGGCGGGTGATCGATCCTGGGTTGTACGAGGTCATCAACCGCCGGCGCGACGTGCGGGCCGAGTTCACCGGCGAACCGGTGGACGACGAGGTGCTGCGCCGCGTCCTGGCCGCCGCGCACGCCGCCCCCAGTGTCGGAATGAGCCAGCCGTGGGACTTCGTGATCGTGCGGGATCCGTTGACCCGCAAGAGATTCCACGCGCACGTCCAGGAGGAGCGGGACACGTTCGCGTCCACATTGGACGGTGAGCGGGCGGACACGTTCAGCCGCATCAAGATCGACGGCGTGCTCGACTCCACGCTGTCGGTCGTGGTCACCTACGACCCGGAGCGGGGATCGCCCGCCGTGCTCGGCCGGCATGCGATCGCCGACGCCGGGCTGTACTCGGTGTGCCTGGCGATCCAGAACCTGTGGCTGGCCGCGACCGCCGAGGATCTCGGCGTCGGCTGGGTCAGCTTCTACCGCGAGGAGTATCTCCGCGATCTGCTGGGTATTCCGGACAAGATTCGCCCGATCGCGTGGTTGTGCGTTGGTCCGGTGGCAGGGCTGCAACGAACGCCGGATCTGGAACGACACGGTTGGAGATCACGGATGCCGCTGGACGCGGTGATCCACAACGAGCGGTTCTCGGCCGAACGGCGGTAGCCTGGCTGACGGGTCGGGTATGGCGGAGGAGGTCCGACGGTGAGACGGGCGCTGGTTCTCGGCGGCACCGGAATGCTCGCCGGGTGCGTCGGCGCGCTCGTCGACGACGGTTGGCACGTGGTGTTGCCCAGTCGTCGCTACGCGCCGATCCCGGTGTCCGACAAGGCCGATCCCAATGGCCGGGTGCTCTGGGTGGCCGCGGACTGGTCCGATCCGGAAACCCTTGCCACCCGGGCGAAGAAGGCACTCGGCGGTCGGGCGGATCTGCTCGTCGCGTGGGTGTACTCCGAGGCGCGGCCGGCGGTGCTCGACACGATCGCGCCCCTGCTGGCCGAGGGCGCGCCGGTCGTCGAGGTGCACGGCAGCGCGTCCGCCGATCCGGTCGGCGGCTGCCCGGAGCCGGTGCTCGCCGACCATCCGACCCAGCAGGTGGTGCTCGGGTTCGTGCACCACGGCGGACGGGCCCGCTGGCTCACCCACGACGAGATCGCCGAGGGTGTGCTGTCCGCCGTCCGCCGCGCGCTCGACGGACGGCAACCCGCCGTGCACCAGGTCGGTGAACCGCGCCCCTGGTCCACGCACCAGTGAGCTACAGCGTGGCACGCGCTTTCTCGTTGGCCGCGTTGGCGAGCCGAACGAACGAGGCTTCGTCGAACGTGCGGCCGTAGGCGCCGGTGAACACGACGACGTGCTCGCCGACCTTGGTGATGGCCACACCCAGGGTGAGCTTGACGCCGCCGCCTTCGATCCTGGTCCGCAGCGCGAACCCGTCACCGTTGACCCCGGTGAGCTTCGCGAAGCTGACCGTGCCGGACTGTCCGTCCTGACTGAAGGTCGTCGTGCCGCACTTGCCGATGACCTCGTCGATCCGTGACGGGTTCCACTCGCCGTACCCGCCGACCGGGGTGACGATCTCGGAGTAGCCGGTCCGCTCGCCGGCGTTCGTCGCCTTCATCCCGCCGACCGAGTAGTCCCCGGTCGGCTTCGGCTGCGAGCGCATCAGATCGGAGCATTCGGCCGGCTGGATGTCGTCCGGCAGTTGCTGCTGCTGGTTGAGCTTGTCGATCTCGTCCTGCGTCAGGACCGACACGTCGTAGCCACTCGGAAAGTCGCTACTGGTCAGCAGCGCCTTCTCGAGCGCCTTGTCGACGGTGAGCGTGGCGCTGGAGCTGTTGCTGATCAGAAGGATGGTGGTGACCACCGCCGCGACGACCACCACCGCGGCGATGGAGATCCACAGCGCGGTGCGCCGCTTCTTCGGCGGCACTGTGAACTGTTCCGGGGCGTACTGCGGGGCGTTCGGCATCTCGGTCATGCTGCTTGGACACCCTTCCAGGTCATGTCGTTCCTGCTACGACCACCGTCTAAGGACCGAACCTTCTCATGGTGTCGACCGGCGTTCTGATCCAGTTGCGCAATAGGTGCCGGATTCGAGGGTGCCGGCAAGGGTTCCCGGTGGCTCACCGTCGGCCCACCGGGACAGCCGGGCATCGAGATCATTCTGGCCGACTGCCGTATGGGCCACGACGAGGAGACCGCCGAGGAACTACGCCGGCTGGTCGCCAAGGGCGCGCTCGGCGCGGGGCGTACGAGACCGACGACTGCCGCACGACGTTCGAGGAACTGTCCGAGCGCGGAGTGGTGTTCCGTGACGACTCCGGCAACTGGTTCAGCTCACCGAGCGGCGCCCGTACTGATCACTCCCGGACGATCAGGTCCCACCAGGTGAGGCCGTCGGTGGACAGCCGCACCACGTTGGAGCCGCGCGGGCGGTAGGACGGCGTGGTCGTGGTGACGTAGCCGATCCGGGTCGGGCGGGCCGGCGCGCGCACCTGGCTGGAGTCCACGCGGTTGAAGGAGACACCACGATCGACGCTGCGGTACACGTCGCCGGACTGGCTGCCGGTGACCGTCACGCTGCCGTCCACCGCGACGATCGGGTAGCCGAGTACGGGCAGTGTCACGCCGGCCTGCTGCGCGTGCCAGGTGCGCCGCCACGAACGCCCGCCGTTGTCGCTGCGGAACACGGCGAGCAGCCCGTTGCGACTGTCCGGCCGCGCGCCGACCGCGGTCAGGTAGGTCACGCCGTGCGCCGCGGTGATCCGCAGCGGGCTGTACGCGACACCGCTGAACTCGGGCAGTACGGCGACCTGCCAGGTGCGGCCGGCGTCCCGGCTCACCGCGGTGGCCCAGCGCCCGGTGCCGTGCTGCCGGCCGGACACCCACCACGAGCCGTCCGGCGCGGGGTAGGTCTCCGGCGCGGGCTGGTCCAGCGGCGGCGGGTTGGCCAGGGCGGCCCGGGTGCCGGTCTCCGGCAGCAGCACGGTGACGTGCCGCTGCTCGCACCGCGCGTCCCTGGTCACGTCGCCACACCCGGCCTCCAGCAGCGCGTCCGGCGGGATCGCGGTCACGATCCGCTCGACTGCCATGGTGACCTTGTGCCACGACACGCCGGAGTCGTCGCTGAAGTACCGGATGGTGTCCGGCCGGTTCAGATACACGTCGCCGACGACGAGCCGGGTCGGTCCGAGTACGTGCAGGGTGGCCGACTGGCCGTCGCTGGCCAGTCCCGACGGTGACGGCACCGCCCGCGCGCTCCAGTGTTCGCCGTCCTCGGTCACCAGCAGGGTCCGGCTGCACCGGGGTGTTGCGTCGCAGCGGGCGCGCAGGGCGAACCCGTGGTCGGCGTCGACGAATTCCGCGGTGAACACCCGGGAGCGCGGGTAGTACGGGCGGTACGGCGTCGTCGTCGTGGTGGTCGGGCCGGAGTCGGCGCGCGCCTGGTACTCGTCCTCGCCGGTGTCACCCGGGCGCAGGGCCGGGACCACGGCGAGCACCGTGAGGACGGCGAGCGCGGCGCCGATCCGCACCCGGCGGCGGGCGGCGCGCTGGCGGTGGTGCAGCAGCAGCGGCGCGAGGTCCGGCCGGTGCGCCTCGCGGTAGATCCGGTCGCGCAGCGCGACGACGTCACCTGGAGGCGTGCCGCGCACCGCGAGGGTCAGCTCCGCGTCGGCGATCAGCGCGTCCACCGTCTCGAGTGGACTGTCCACAATGGACGCGATCTCCTCGGGGGCGAGGCCGGCCAGCCGGGCGAGCAGCAGCGTGGATCGCTGGTCGCGGGGGAGCGCCAGCAGCAGCGCGTGGATCTCGTCGAGCGGCTCGGGCTCGGCCGTGGGGCGTGCCCGGCCGGCGACCGCGCGCACAAGATCACCCTCGGTGAGCCCGTCGCGCGCCCGGTAGTGCTCGACGAACGCCTTGCTGACCACCGTCTCGGCGGCATGCAGGTCGTCGGTGAACGCGAACGCGACCAGGACCAGTCTTCGATAACTGGCCCGGTACAGCACTTCGTAGGCGTCCTGGTCGGTCACGGTGGGCTCCCGTCCACCATCCAGGCTCCCACGTGGCGGGGCCGGAAACCACCGTCAGCGGTGGATCAGCCCTCGCACGAGCGCCAGCACCGACTCGCGCACCTCGGCGCGCGAGCGCTCGGGGTGGAACACCTGCCAGTCCAGCGTCACCACGAGCACCGTGCCGAACAGGCCGGCGGACGCGGTCGGGACGTCCACACCGTCCGGCAGCAGGCCGGCGTCGGCCGCCAGTGCCACCTGCTCGCGGAAGATCGACGTGATGTCCTCGCGCAGCACCGACAGCGTCTGGTGCCACTGGCCGGGAGTGCGCCACATCTCGCTGACGAGCAACTGCGCGAACGACGGGTACTCGCCGAGGAACACCAGCATCCCGTCCACGAGCTGCTCGACGGCCTGCCTCGGGTCGACCGTCTCGCGCGGCCGGATCTGTTGTGCTAGAAGGGAAACGCCGTACCGGAACAGCGCCTCGATCAACGCGTCCTTGCTGCCGAAGTTGTAGTACACGGTGCCCTTGGCGACACCGGCCTCGGCCGCGATGTCGTCCACGGTGAGCCCGGCCAACCCGCGCGTGGCGACCAGCCGCAGCGTGGCGTCGAACAGCTTCTGCTTGGTGACCGACGTGCGGGACGGTCTTGGCGCGCCGTTCACAGGACCAGCTCCGGCTTGAGCCGCGACGGCGTCCACACCCGGTCGCGGCGGGCGGCCAGCACGGTGACCGCGAGCGCGCCGACGAGCCAGGCGAGCAGCACACCGACGTCCAGCCCGAGGCTCGACAGCGAGCCGCCGTAGAGCAGGTGCCGCAGCCCGTCCACGACGTAGCCCATGGGCAGCACGGCGTGCAGCGGGTACAGCGGATCGGGCAGCGTCTGCCACGGGAACGTGCCGCCGGCGCTGATCAACTGCAGGATCAGCACCACCAGCGCGACGAACTTGCCGACCGAGCCGAGTGCCGCGCCGAGCGCCTGCACGATCGCCACGAACGCCAATGAGGTGAGCGCCAGGAACCCGAGCGTGGCGACCGGGTGCGCCACGTCCACGCCGACCACGAGTGTCACCACGGCGTACATGATCGTCACCTGGGCGAGCCCGAGCACGGCAGGGGGCAGCCAGCCGGCGATCGCGGTGCGCACCGCCGAGTGGCCGGCCGCGAGTGCCCGCGCGGAGAGCGGCCGCAGCAGCAGAAACAGCACGAACGCGCCGATCCAGGTGGCAAGGCCGAGGAAGAACGGGGCGAGCCCGGCGCCGTACGAGCCGGCCTTGGCGTCGGAGACCTGTTGCACCGCAACGGGATCGGCGATCGTCTTGGCGGTGGCGTCGCGGGCGGCCGGGTCCGGGTGCGGGATCTGGTCGAGCCCGCCGGCGAGCCCGTCGCGCAACTGTGTGGAGCCACCGGCGAGCTGTACCGTGCCGTCGCGCAGCGCGTCCGCACCGCCGGCCAGCTTGTCCGCGCCGGTGACCGCGTCCTTCTCGCCGTCACGCAGTTTCACCGCACCGTCGCGCAGCTCGACCGTGCCGGACCCGAGCTGCCGCGCGCCGTCCGCGGCCTGGCCGATGCCGCCGGTCAGCGCGGGTGTCGCGGCGGCCAGCTTGCCGGCGCCGTCGGACACCTGGTGTGCCCCGTCGGCCAGCTTGCGCAGATCCTTCGCCACGCCCTGCACCTTGCCGTTGGCCTCGTCCACGGGTCCGCGCAGCGGCCGGATCTGGGCGAGCACCCGCTGCACCTCGGCCTCGGGCAGCCCGGCCTTGCGCAGTGCGTCGGCGATCTTCGCGTCGAGTACGCCGATGTGGTCCACGAACGTCTGTGCCGCGCCGGCCACCTGCTCGCCGGTCTGGGCGACCCGCTCGTTGCCGGCGGCCACCTGCCGTGCGCCGTCGGCGAGCTTGGCGGTCTGCTCGGGCAGCGGCTTCGTCTTGTCCCGCAACGTGTTCAGCCCGCCGGACAGTTCGCCGGCGCCGGCAGCGGCACGGGTCGCGCCGTCCGCGAGCCGCTTCGACCCGTCGTAGAGCTGACGTTGTCCGGCGGCCAGTTCGTGCCCGCCGCCGGCGAGTTGGCCGGCGCCGTCACGAGCCTTGACGGCACCGTCGGCGAGCTTGGTCGCGCCGTCGGCGGCCTCGCGGGTCTTGTCGTAGATCGTGGCGAACCCGACCAGGAAGCGCTCCGCGGCCTCGGAGCCCACCTCGGAGGTGATCGACTTGCGCACCTCGGAGATCACCTTGTCGGCGATCGTGCCGACCAGGTAGTTGTTCGCGTCGTTCGTGGTGACGGTGAGAAACCCTTGGCGCGGCTGGAAGTTCCCGCTGGAAGCCAGTGCGGCGGAGAAGTCTTGGGGGAGCGTCAGCGAGAAGGTGTAGCGCCCGTCCCGAACGCCCGACTCGGCCTCGGCGGCGTCCACCTCGTGCCACTCGAACGCGCCCGATTCGCGCAGCTTGTCGGCCACCTGTCGCCCGTTGTCGCCGGTGTCGGCGACGACCACGGCGGCGGGGATCTTGTCCAGCCGGCCGTACGGGTCGGCGTTGGCGTACAGGTACAGCGAGCCGTACAGCAGCGGGACGATCACCAGTGCCAGTACGGCCAGCTTGGGCAACGTGCCGGAGGTGACCCGGCGCAGCTCGGTGATCGCGAGTCGGACCGTGCTCATGACGATTCCTCTTGTGGGGCAAGGAGATCCAGGGGATCAGGTTGCTGGTGCGCGCCGAGCCGGGCGGCCTCGACCGGCAGGGCGCGCGCGGTGGCGAGCCCGCACAGCACGACGACCGCGCGGTTGCGTAGGGCGTGCGTCCGCGCGAGTGGCCACCAGGCGCCGGCATCGGGGGAGTGCCGGTCCGGTGAGTCGATCACCAGCAGCCGCACGGCCGGCCGGGCCGCGGCGATGTCGGTGAGCAGTCGCGTCCGGGTGCCGCCCGGTACGGACTCGAACCGCGTCCGGCCGTCCAGCCCGTCGAGCCAGTCCCGCACGGCGGCGCGCCCGGCCCGCTGTCCACTGAGGACGAGTTGCTCGGCGATCACGTCGGCGGTGCGCAGGCCGTCCTCGGGTGCGGTGACCTCGGGGGAGTCGACCAGTGTGCTCGCCGCCCGCAAGGTCTTGGCGTCCCGGTCCACCGTCCCGGACGCGGGCTTGATGCGCCCGGTCAGCGCCAGCCCGAACGCGGTGCGGGCGTGTGCCGGCTCTCCGGCGACCACGGCGAGCTGACCGGCCGCGATCCGCAGCGACGTGGGCTCGAGCAGCGGCCCGTGCGCGCAGTCCACCGCCACCCGCTCGGCGTCGATCCGCATTCGTGTACTCCTTTAAACTGACTGGTCAGTACAAATAGTCGTCCGACGACTGCCCAAACGCAACCGCACACCCTTGTGATCCGCCACTCAGCGTCGCCCGCCGCACCGGTTTGCGGCTCTTACGGACACCCGTGCCCCGGGTTTGTGGGTCTTGAAGACCGGCAAACGTTGGACGGGCCGGCTTCAGCGCAACGCCGTGGCCGGCCGGACCTCCCAGACAGTCCACAGTGGACGGTAGCCCTGACGCGCCCAGAACACCGAGGACAGCGGGTTCGGCGGGTTGTAGTACAGGAACGTGCCGCGCACGCCGCGGCGGTGCATCTCGTTGTGCGCCACCGACATCAGCGCCTGCCCGACACCCGCGCCACGCGCGTCGGGCAGCACCGACAGGCAGTTCACATAGCCCCAGCTGCCCACCGGCAACCGGGTCGCGGTCCACGATCCCGGCTCGGATTCGGTCAGCCAGCACTCGGCCAGCCCGATGGCCACGCCGTCCCGCTCGGCCAGCCACATCGGATCGCCCGCGGCCAGCCGGGGGATCAGGGCGTCACGCTTGATCCGCGCCGCCCCGGGACGCAGCACCGTGCCGCCGACCTGCGCGGAGTACGCCAGCTCCACCATCGCCAGGTGGAGGACCGTGTCGATGTCGCGCTCGGTCGCCCGCCTGATCGTCACGCCCGGCGGCGGCTCGTCACCGGGTTCGCGGCCGCGCACCGCGATCACCGACAGTGGCACGAAACCGTGGTGCAGCAACGACTTCGTGACCTCGGCGTCCCGGCTCGGCCAGAACACCACGCACGACGAGTCGGCCCCCGGTCGCATCATCTCGACCAGGTTGCGCCAGCGGGGGACCAGCGCGTCGAACGCGTCACCGCCGTGCGCGCCGAGCAGCGGATGCAGCTCGAACACGTCCAGCGCGGACCACAGGCTCGGCGGCAGTTCCGGCGTGAGGTGGGTGCGCGCCAGCACGCCGGCCACCCGCTCGCCGGACGGCAACGCCGCCGTGATCACCTCACCGTCGGGCGGGTGCGCGACCGGCGGCAGCAACGGGTCCATGCCGGTCAGCCGCGCGGTCTGCGCCGCGGTCAGCGAGGCGAGCCTGGTCACGTCCTTCCCTTGCGGCACAAGAAGATCACCGTGCCAGGAAACATCGCGCCGCGTTCCGGCGTCCACTGTCCCCACTCCCGGGTGAGGCCGTCGGGCCACTCCGGTTCGATCAGCCGCTCCAGCGCGAGGCCGGCCGAGGTGATCGCCTCGACGTGGTCGCCCATCGTGCGGTGGTACTCCACGTAGGTGGCCCGCCCGTCGGCGTCGACCTCCAGATAGGGCGTGCGGTCGAAGTACGACGAGGTGACGGTCATCCCGACCGGGCCGGGTACGTCCGGGAAAATCCACCGCATCGGGTGATTCACGGCGAAGGTCCAGGTTCCGCCCGGCCGCAGCACGCGCGCCACCTCGCGGTGCAGCCGGTGCAGGTCCGACACGAACGGCACCGCGCCGAACGCCGAGCACGCGAGGTCGAACGACGCGTCGGCGAACGGGATCCGCTCCGCGTTCGCGCGCACCAGGGGCACCTCGATCCCGCTGCTCGCGTTGCCGGCGCGGGCGTAGCGCAGCATGCCAGCCGACAGGTCGAACGCCACCGGCCGCGCGCCCTGGCCGGCCAGCCATCGCGAGCACGGCGCCGAGCCGCAGCCGACCTCCAGCACGTCCCGCCCGCGCACCTCGCCGAGCAGGCGCGCGTCCTGCTCGCGCAGCGCCTCCGGGCACCAGACGAAGTCGGCCGTGCCCAGGAACTCGCCGTGCTCGCCGTGATAGGCGTCGGCATCCGCGTCCCACCAGGTAATACTCGCCGCCTGTGCCTCCAGCGAGCCGACCTCGCGTTGGGCCGTGCCGACCATGCCGAGCGCCGCCTCGGTGGCCGCGTGCCGTTGATCGCTGACGTGATCAGGAGTGTTCGACCGAGTCTGCTCGGTATTGTCAGCTTCGGACTCGGCGTGCATGCTGGTCCTTTCGCGCCCGATATGGGGCCCCGGGTTTGCCCGACGATCGCGCGGCCGCGTAGGATACCGCCCGCGCAGTGGATTAGCGCTGCCCGCTGTTCATCCTGGCTCTGAGCTCGATGCTAGAAGGCGGAACGGGTCGCGCGCGTCCTCGCCACGCGCGCCAGAACTACACACCCAACTAACCCCAATCCGTACCGGAGCCACCTACCTAATGTCCACCGACACCACCACCGTCCCGACGCCAGCCAAGGCGCAGCAGGTCGCGATCAACGATATCGGGACGGAGGAGGACTTCCTCGCCGCCATCGACGCGACGATCAAGTACTTCAACGACGGCGACATCGTTGAGGGAACCATCGTCAAGGTCGACCGGGACGAGGTCCTGCTCGACATCGGCTACAAGACCGAGGGTGTCATCCCCTCGCGTGAGCTGTCGATCAAGCACGACGTCGACCCCAACGAGGTCGTCACCGTCGGCGATGAGGTCGAAGCCCTCGTTCTCCAGAAGGAGGACAAGGAGGGCCGGCTGATCCTGTCCAAGAAGCGTGCTCAGTACGAGCGCGCCTGGGGCACGATCGAGGCGCTCAAGGAGTCCGACGAGCCGGTCAAGGGCACCGTGATCGAGGTGGTCAAGGGTGGTCTGATCCTGGACATCGGGTTGCGCGGCTTCCTCCCGGCCTCGCTGGTCGAGATGCGCCGCGTGCGCGACCTGCAGCCCTACGTCGGCCGCGAGCTCGAGGCGAAGATCATCGAGCTGGACAAGAACCGCAACAACGTGGTCCTGTCCCGCCGCGCCTGGCTGGAGCAGACGCAGTCCGAGGTGCGCACCGAGTTCCTCACCAAGCTGCAGCAGGGCCAGGTCCGCAAGGGCGTCGTGTCCAGCATCGTCAACTTCGGTGCGTTCGTGGACCTCGGCGGCGTCGACGGCCTCGTGCACGTGTCCGAGCTGTCCTGGAAGCACATCGACCACCCGTCCGAGGTCGTCGAGGTCGGCCAGGAGGTCACCGTCGAGGTCCTCTCCGTGGAGATGGACCGCGAGCGCGTGTCCCTGTCGCTCAAGGCGACGCAGGAAGACCCGTGGCGCCAGTTCGCCCGCACCCACGCGATCGGCCAGATCGTGCCGGGCAAGGTCACCAAGCTGGTTCCGTTCGGCGCGTTCGTCCGCGTGGACGAGGGCATCGAGGGCCTGGTGCACATCTCCGAGCTGGCCGAGCGGCACGTGGAGATCCCGGAGCAGGTCGTGCAGGTCGGTACCGAGGTCCTGGTCAAGGTGATCGACATCGACCTGGAGCGCCGGCGGATCTCGCTGTCGCTCAAGCAGGCCAACGAGGGCGTCACCCCGGACACGGAGTTCGACCCGACGCAGTACGGCATGGCCGCCGAGTACGACGCCGAGGGCAACTACATCTACCCCGAGGGCTTCGACCCGGAGACCCAGGAGTGGCAGGACGGCTTCGACACGCAGCGCGAGGAGTGGGAGCGCCAGTACGCCGAGGCGCACACCCGCTACGAGGCTCACATGAAGCAGGTCACCAAGGCCGCGGAGGCGGAGGCCGAGGCCGCCGCCAACGGCGAGGGTGCCGAAGCCGAGGGTGGCGGTGGCGAGAAGGAGTACAAGTCGACTCCGGACACCCCGGCCAAGAGCGGTGGCACGCTGGCCAGCGACGAGCAGCTCGCGGCGCTCCGCGAGAAGCTGTCCGGCGGCGCGTGATCGCCTAGCAACAACGTGGAAGCCCCGCACCCCTTGTGGTGCGGGGCTTTCTCATTGGGGAGGTAGTGATGGAGAAGCTGTTCGAGCCGCAGCGGTGGGAGTGGGGCGGCATCGATGCGCGGTTCTCCACCGTGCTGCCGCCCGACGAGTTGGTGACCAACGTGCACGTGGTCGGGTTCGCCGGTGATCGGGTCGTGGTGTGCCGCGACGACCGCGACGTGTGGTTCCTGCCTGGCGGGACCCGCGAGCCGGGGGAGACCGTCGAGCAGTGCCTCGCCCGCGAGCTGCACGAGGAGGCGGGCGCGCGGCTGGCCGGCCCGGTGCGCCCGCTCGGCGCGCACCACACGGTGACCGACCATCCCGAGCCGTACCGCCCGCACCAGCCGCACCCGGAGAAGGCGTGGCTGTGGTGCGCCGCCGACGTGGTGATCGACGGTCCGCCCGCGGCACCCGAGGACGGCGAGACCGTGTTGGAGGTGCGCGCCGTCGAGCCGGCAGAGGCAGGAAAGTTGTTGCTCACCAACGCCGACTGGTACCCGGACCTGATCACGCTCGCGGTCCGATCGCGAGTCCCACCCCCAGGACGGTGAGTCCCACCCTCGTGTAGACACGCGTGTCTGCGTCAGGGTGGAACTCGGGGCGCTGAGGGTGGGACTCGCGCGATCAGCGGAGGAATCCTCGCAGGAGCGCCGCCGTGCCGTCCACGTGCTCGGCCATCGCGCGCCGGGCCACGGTCGGATCGCCGTCCAGGATGGCGTTCACGATCATGGTGTGCTGCGCGTTCGAGTGCTCGATATTCGGTGGCAGCAAAGGGATCGCGTCGAGCATCGCGTTCAGCCGGGTGCGCACGTCGGCGACCGCGGCGATCAGTGACGGCGCGGCGGTCGCCTCCGCGATGGCCAGGTGCAGCCGGGAGTCCGTGCGCCGGTAGGCGTCGCCCGGGCTGCCGGCGCACTCGTCCAGACACGCCCGCAGGTGCCGGCGCGCCTGCGGGGCGAGCGTGCGGTTCGCGGCGGCTTCGGCGGCGCCCGTCTCCAGGACGGTGCGCAGGCACAGCACGTCGTCCAACTCCTCAGCGGACGGTGCCGCACCGACCGGTCGCGCCGACCGCGCCGGCTCGCTGACGAACGTCCCGCCGTAACGCCCGCGCCTCGACTCGACGTACCCGGCCTCCTGCAGCGACCTGATCGCCTCGCGCAGCGTCATCCGGCTGACGCCGAGCCGCACCGCCAGCTCCCGCTCGGACGGCAGCCGCTCACCGGCGCGGACCACGCCGAGCCGGATCGCCTGCAGCACCCGCTCGACGGTCTCCTCGAACGCGTTGCCCGCCCGTACCGGGCGGAACAACGCGGCGTCGGCGCCCCCTTTGTCGATACCGTCAGAGGGGAGTGACGTAGGCACCGGAGATCCCGCCGTCCACCAGGAACTGCGACGCGGTGATGTACGAGGAGTCGTCGGAGGCGAGGAAGGCCACCGCGCCGGCGATCTCCTCCGGCTCGGCGAACCGTCCCATCGGCACGTGCACGAGCCGGCGGTTGGCGCGTTCCGAGTCGGCCGCGAACAGCTCCCGCAGCAGGGGAGTGTTCACCGGGCCGGGGCACAGCGCGTTGACCCGGATGCCTTCGCGCGCGAACTGCACGCCCAGCTCACGGGACATCGCCAGCACGCCGCCTTTGCTTGCGGTGTAAGCGATCTGGGACGTGGCGGCACCCATGACGGCCACGAACGACGCGGTGTTGATGATCGAGCCGCGGCCGGCGGCGCGCATGTGTGGCAGGGCCGCCCGGCAGCACAGGTACACCGAGGTGAGGTTCACCTGCTGCAGTTTCTGCCACACGTCGATCCCGGTGGTGAGGATCGAGTCGTCCTCGGGTGGCGAGATACCGGCGTTGTTGAACGCGATGTCCAGCCGCCCGTAGGTGTCCACTGTGGACTGGAACAGCGCGGTGACGTCGGCCTCGCTGGTGACGTCGGCGCGAGTGAACAGCCCGTCCACCTCGTCGGCCGCCGCCTGGCCCGCCTCCGGGTCGATGTCGGCGATCACCACGCGCGCGCCCTCACTGGCCAGGCGGCGCGCTGAGGCGAGCCCGATTCCGCTGGCACCGCCGGTGATCACGGCGACCCGGTCCTGCAAGCGCTGCATGTGCTACTCCTCCGTGCTGATGAAGACGTTCTTGGTTTCGGTGAAGGCATCGACGGCGTCCGGGCCGAGCTCGCGGCCGAGCCCGGACTGCTTGAACCCGCCGAACGGGGTCCAGTAGCGGACCGACGAGTGCGAGTTGACCGACAGGTTGCCGGCCTCGACACCGCGGGACACCCGCAGCGCGCGTCCGACGTCGCGGGTCCAGATCGAGCCGGACAGCCCGTACTCGGTGTCGTTGGCGAGTCGGACTGCGTCGGCCTCGTCGTCGAACGGCAGCACCGCGACGACCGGTCCGAACACCTCGTCGGTCACCGCCGGGTGATTCGCCGGCGGGGTCAGAACCGTTGGCGGGAACCAGAAACCCGGCCCGTCCGGCGCGCTTCCACGGAATGCCACATCGCCGTCCACATAGGACTCGACGTGCTCCCGGTGCGCCGCGGAGATCAGCGGACCCATCTCGGTCCGCTCGTCCGCCGGGTCGCCGACGACCACTCCGCGCACGGCCGGTTCGAGCAGCTCCATGAAACGGTCGAACACCTCGCGCTGCACCAGGATCCGCGAGCGGGCGCAGCAGTCCTGCCCGGCGTTGTCGAACACGCCGTACGGCGCGGTGGCCGCGGCGCGTTCCAGATCGGCGTCGGCGAACACGATGTTGGCGTTGTTGCCGCCCAGCTCCAGGGTCACCCGCTTCACCTGCTCGGCGCACCCGGCCATGATCTGCTTGCCGACCTCGGTGGACCCGGTGAACACGACCTTGCGCACCGCCGGATGGGTGACGAACCGTTGTCCCACAACGGATCCCTTGCCCGGCAGCACCTGGAATACGTCCTCGGGGATGCCGGCGTCCCTGGCCAGCTCGCCGAGCCGGATCGCGGTCAGCGGGGTCAGCTCGGCCGGCTTGACCACCACGGTGTTGCCGGTGGCCAGCGCCGGTGCGAACCCCCAGCCGGCGATCGGCATCGGGAAGTTCCACGGCACGATCACGCCCACCACACCGAGCGGCTCGGCGAAGGTGAGATTCACCCCGCCGGGGACCGGGATCTGCTTGCCGTGAAGGCGTTCCGGCGCGGCGGCGTAGTAGTGCAGCACGTCCCGGACGTTGCCCGCTTCCCAGCGCGCGTTGCCGATCGTGTGGCCGGAGTTGGCCACCTCCAGTTGGGCGAGGTTCTCCAGATCGGCGTCCACCGCGTCGGCGAACCGGCGCAGCAGCCGAGCCCGGTCGCTTGGCGCGACGTCCCGCCACGCCGGCAGGGCGGCTTCCGCACGGGCGATCGCCTCGTCGGTCCGCTCGACGTCGGCCGACTCGACCTCGCCCACCGGCTGCTCGGTCGCCGGGTTGATCACCTGGAAGGTGGTCACGGTGTTCCTCCCTGACCGGCCGCGCGCACCAGGGCGGCGAACAGCCGGACGTCGTCGGTGTTCTGTTCCGGATGTGCCTGCACGCCGAGGCAGAACCGGGCGCCGTCCAGCTCGACGCCCTCCACGGTTCCGTCGGCGGCTCGTGCGGTGACGCGCAGCCCGTCGCCGAGTTGGTCGAGCGACTGGTGGTGGTGACAGCGCACGACCGCGGACTCGCCGACGATCTCCGCGAGCCGGCTGCCGGGCTCCACCGTGATCTCGACGTCGCCGAACACACCGAGAGAGGGGAGATGCTCCACGGTGCCCACCACGTCCGGGGTGTGCTGGTGCAGCGTGCCGCCGAGTGCGACGTTGAGCAGCTGCGCGCCGCGACACACGGCGAGCACCGGCAGATCCAGTCGCCGTGCCGCGTCGATCAGCGCCAACTCGGCGGAATCCCTTGCCGTACTGGGGTTTCCGGTCGTCGGATGGGGGAGTTGTCCGTACCGGACGGGGTCGATGTCGGCGCCGCCGGCCAGCACCAGGCCGTCCAGCCAGCCGATCGTCTCCGCGCGCCAGTCACCCACCGGGGACAGCAGCACCGGGTTCCCGCCCGCCGCGTACACACAGTCCACATAGGACTTGTGCAGTACGGCCGCGTCGGTGTCCCAGAGCCCGAACCGGGCCCGCTCCAGGTACGTGGTGACGCCGATGACCGGGCGTTCAGAGCCGTTCGAAACCACGGATCCGCTCCCAGTCGGTCACCGCCGCGTCGAAGGCGGCCAGCTCGACCCGTGCCGCGTTGGCGTAGTGGTCGACCACCTCGTCGCCGAACGCCGTGCGCGCCACCGTGCTCGCCTCGAACAGCTCGGCGGCCTCGCGCAGCGTGGTCGGCACGGTCGGCTTGTCCCCGCTTTCCCCGGCCGCGTACGCGTTGCCGGTGAACTCGGGCTCCAGCGGCAGCTCGTTGTCGATCCCGTGCAGGCCGGCGGCGATCATCGCGGCCACCGCGAGGTACGGGTTCACGTCGCCGCCTGGTGTGCGGTTCTCCAGCCGCAGTGACTCGCCGTGCCCGACGGTGCGCAGCGCGCAGGTGCGGTTGTCCACGCCCCACGCGATCGCCGTCGGCGCGAAACTCCCTGGCACGTAACGCTTGTAGGAGTTGATGTTCGGCGCGAAGAAGTAGGTCAGCTCTCGCATGCAGGCGATCTGGCCGGCCAGGAAGTGCTCCATCATGGTGGAGAAGCCGCCCGGCCGGTCGCCGGCGAGCACCAGCGAGCCGTCGGTGCCGCGCAGGCTGAGGTGGATGTGGCAGGAGTTGCCCTCACGCTCGTTGAACTTCGCCATGAACGTGATGCTCTTGCCGTGCTTGGCGGCGATCTCCTTCGAGCCGGTCTTGTACACGCTGTGGTTGTCGCATGTGGACAGTGCGTCGGCGTACCGGAACGCGATCTCGTGCTGGCCGGGCGCACACTCGCCCTTGGCCGACTCGACGTACAGCCCGGCGCCCTCCATGCCGTTGCGGATGTCGCGCAATAACGGCTCGATCCGCGCGGTGCCGAGCAGGGAGTAGTCCACGTTGTACTGGTTGGCCGGGGTCAGCTCGTGGTAGGCCCGCCGCCAGCCCTGCTCGTAGCTGTCGTCGAACACGATGAACTCCAGCTCGGTGCCGACGAACGCGCCGAGCCCCCGGTCGGTGAGCCGGTCGAGTTGGGCGCGCAGCACCTGGCGGGGTGAGGCGAGGACCGGGCCGCCGTCGGTCCGCTCCAGGTCGGCCAGCACCAGCGCGGTCCCGTCGTGCCAGGGGACCAGGCGCAGCGTGGCGAGGTCGGGGCGCAGCACGAAGTCGCCGTAGCCGGTGTCCCAGGAGGACATGCGGTACCCGCCGACGGTATTCATCTCGACGTCCACCGCGAGCAGGTAGTTGCACGCCTCGGCGGCGTGGTCGAGCACCTCGTTGAGGAAGTACCGTGCCGAGCAGCGCTTGCCCTGCAGCCGGCCCTGCATGTCGGTGAGGGCGATCAGCACGGTGTCCACCGTGCCGGCGTCGACCAGCTCCCGGAGCCGCTCGACGGTGAGCGGGCCTTCGGCGTCCGGCATCTGGCGCTCCCTTTCAGTGGCCGAAACTTATCGATCGCTTCGTTCATGTTTCGCGTACTTTAGCCCGCTAAAGTCCGGCG
Source organism: Herbihabitans rhizosphaerae (assembly GCF_004216555.1). Classification (GTDB taxonomy): domain Bacteria; phylum Actinomycetota; class Actinomycetes; order Mycobacteriales; family Pseudonocardiaceae; genus Herbihabitans; species Herbihabitans rhizosphaerae. The sequence goes on from NZ_SGWQ01000008.1 coordinate 282,593, forward strand.
CGGCGGATTCAAAGGGTCAAACTAGTCCCATTGGCTGGAGGTGTCGATCGTCCGGTCGTGCGACTTTGGGGTTACCTCGAATGGTGGATAGACGGAGCTTTGTGGACCCGAGCAGACTCTACGGGTTCAAAGGATCCCATTCAGACCTTTGAGGAGCTGAGCATGGCAGCCGAGACCACCGAGCGCCCGGACGACGACGAAGCCCGCCTGCACGCCCTCGGCTACGCCCAGGAGTTGCGGAGGTCGATGTCCGGCTTCGCCAACTTCGCCGTCTCGTTCACGATCATCTCGATCCTGTCCGGCTGCCTCACGCTGTACGGGTTCGGGCTGGCCACCGGCGGCCCGGCCGCGATGATCTGGGGTTGGCCGCTGGTCGGTGTGTTCGTGGTGCTCGTCGGGCTCGGCATGGCCGAGGTGTGCTCCAGCTATCCGACGGCCGGCGGGCTGTACTACTGGGCGGCCAAGCTCGCCAGGCGCAACGGGGCCGCCTGGTCCTGGTTCACCGGCTGGTTCAACCTGATCGGCCAGGTCGCGGTGACCGCCGGCATCGACTTCGGCGCGGCGCTGTTCCTGAACGCGTTCCTCAACCTGCAGTTCGGCATGGCGGCCACACCGGGCAACACGATCATGCTGCTCGGCGCGATCCTGGTGCTGCACGGGCTGCTGAACACCTTCGGCGTGCGGCTGGTCGCGCTGCTCAACTCGATCAGCGTGTGGTGGCACCTGATCGGCGTGGCGCTGATCGTGACGGTGCTGGCGGTCGTGCCGGACAAGCACCAGGACGCGTCGTTCGTGTTCGGCGAGTTCGTGAACAACACCGGCTGGGGCTCGTCGGTGTACGTGTTCGCGCTCGGTCTGCTGCTCGCGCAGTACACGCTCACCGGCTACGACGCCTCGGCGCACATGACCGAGGAGACCCGCAACGCGGCGATCGCCGGCCCGCGCGGCATCGTCCGGTCGATCGTGGTGTCGCTCGTCGCGGGCTGGATCCTGTTGCTGGGCTTGACGTTCGCCATCCAGGACTACGACGGCACGGTCGGCTCGGAGACCGGCGTGCCACCCGCGCAGATCTTCATCGACGCGACCGGTGCCACCACCGGCAAGCTCCTGCTGCTGATCTGCATCGGCGCGCAACTGTTCTGCGGCATGGCCTCGGTGACCGCGAACTCGCGGATGATCTACGCCTTCGCCAGGGACGGCGCCCTGCCGGGATCGAGCTTCTGGCACCGGATCAACAAGCGGACCAGGACGCCGACCAACTCGGTGTGGCTCGCCGCCGGCGGCGCGTTCCTGCTGGCGCTGCCGTACCTGTGGAGCAGCACCGCCTACGCGGCCGTCACCTCGATCGCCGTGGTCGGGCTGTACGTCGCCTACGTGATCCCGGTCTTCCTGCGGGTGCGGCGGGGTGACGAGTTCGAGCGCGGGCCGTGGCACCTTGGCCGTTGGGGCCGGCCGGTCGGCATCGTGGCGACGGTGTGGGTGGCGCTGATCTTCGTGCTGTTCATGCTGCCGCAGAAGTCGCCGGTCACCGTCGACACGTTCAACTACACGCCGATCGCGTTCCTGATCGTGCTCGGCGGCGCCGGGCTGTGGTGGGTGGTGTCCGCGCGGAAGTGGTTCACCGGTCCGAAGGTGCAGGGGACCGAGGAGGAACTGGCCGCGGTGGAGCGTGACTTGAAAGCGTAGTTTCCTTGCGCCGCAACGGATACTGTGTGCCGATGCGCTGGTTGCCGTGCTGTGTGCTCGTCGTGGTCATGGCGGCCGGCTGTACGACGCGACAGCCACCGCCGCCAGCACCACCGGTGCCCACCTTCTCCGGCTCGCCGGCACCCACCCCGCGCGCCGAGCGGACCGTGCCGCGGCTGTGTCACGAGGTGGTCCAAGGCGAGGAGGTGGAGTCGATCATCGGCAACGGGGTGAGTGGCGTGCCGGCGGCCGTGGTCGGCGTGCCCGAACCCGCGATCGGCCGGACCACGCGGATCGACTGCTACTACGGCGTTCCCACGGGTGCGCCGAGTACCGCCGCCACGCTCACGATCACGCTGGCCGGCTACACCGACGCCGCGACCGCTGCCTATCGCGTCGGGTACACAATGGACGGTGAGCGGGCCAAGGGCGGCCAGGTGGTCGCGGCACGGGCCGGGCTCGATCCGGCCACCCCGGTGTTCGCCGGGAAGAGCACGTTGATCGCCGCGCACGGCAGGACGACCGTGGTGGTGGAGGCGGCTCCGGAACTCGTGCCACCGGATCGTGCGGCTGATCTTCTCGGGCGCATAGCAGATCGGGCGCTCACCCCGAGGTGAGCGCCCGATCCGTGCCACGTCGTCAGGTCGGCGCGGTCGCGGGTGCCCAGGCCTTCTCCGTCGCCGCGGCGACCGCTCGCCGCCGCAGCCCGGCAAGGCTGTGCTTCGCCGGCACCGTGATCGCGGACCACCAGCTGCGCCGGTGGTCCTCCAGTGCCATTGCCACCTGACGATGCTGGAGGCAGTGCACCAGGCCCGGCGTGCCAAGCCGATGCCTCCCCGGGTGCCTGTTCCGTCGCATGCGTCCTCCGTGTGGGTGATCAGATAGACGCACCGTAGGCCAATGACGTGCGAAAACCGTGGAAGACGCGCGGCGTGTCAACCTCAGGTGGAGGGTAACGGTTCGGCCACAGCAAGATCGTCCTGCGAGAATGCCGGCATGTTGCGCGTAGGCCTCACCGGCGGCATCGGGTCCGGCAAGTCCACCGTCGCCAACCGGCTCGCCGAGCACGGCGCGGTCGTCGTCGACGCCGACCAACTCGCCAGGGAGGTGGTGGCGCCCGGTTCGGACGGGCTCGCCGAGATCGTGCGCGCGTTCGGCGAGGACGTGCTGCGCGACGACGGCTCGCTGGATCGGCCCAAGCTCGGCGAGCTGGTGTTCGCCGACCCGGAGCACAGAGCGACACTGAACGGGATCGTGCACCCTCGGGTCGGTGCGCGCACGGCCGAGCTGATGGCCGCCGCGCCGCCGGACGCCGTGGTGGTGCACGACGTGCCGCTGCTCGTGGAGAACGGCCTCGCCCCGGCGTACCACCTGGTGATTGTGGTGGACGCACCGGTCGACGTGCGGGTGCGCCGGCTGATCGCCGATCGGGGAATGTCCGAACAGGACGCGCGCGCCCGGATCGCCGCGCAGGCCGACGAGGTGCGCCGCCGCGCGGTGGCCGACGTGTGGCTGGACAACTCGGGCGCGCGCGAGGTCGTGCTGTCCGAAGTGGACGCGCTGTGGGCCGATCGGCTGACCGGGTACGAGTCGAACGTGCGCCTGCACCGGCGTGCCGCGTACGGCGGACCGCGGATCGTCGAACCGGACGCGACCTGGCCGGCGCAGGCGGAGCGGCTGATCGCGCGGATCCGTGTCGCGGCGGGGGAGAAGGCGCTGCGCGTGGACCACATCGGGTCGACGTCGGTGGCCGGCCTCGCCGCGAAGGACGTGATCGACCTGCAGGTCACGGTCGCCTCGATGGACGACGCCGACGCGCTCGCCGGTGCGCTGGACGGTGCCGGGTTCCCGCGATTCGCGTCGATCACCGGCGACGAGCCGAAGCCGGCGGCACCCGATCCCGAGCAGTGGGTGAAACGGGTGCACGCGGGGACCGACCCTGGCCGGCCGGCCAACGTGCACCTGCGGGTCGAGGGGCGCGCGGGGTGGCGGTTCGCCCTGTTGTTCCGTGACTGGATGCGCGCCGACGCCGACGCGCGCGCCGAGTACGAAGCCCTGAAACGCCGGCTGGCCAAGGAGTTCACCGGCGACGACGATGCCGGCCGCTACGCCGAGGCGAAGGAACCCTGGTTCGACGACGCCTTCGAGCGCGCCGAGGCCTGGGCCACCACGACCAACTGGCACCCGTAACTCGCGAGTCCCGCGCCCTGCACCGGTGAGTCCCGCGCTCAGGCAGCACGAGCGCGGGACTCACCGTGCCTGAACGCGGGACTCGCGCGTTTGGGCTAAGAGGTTTCGGTGGTGTCGCCCGCGGCGGGTTCCTCGGTGGTCTCCGCCGCCGGGATGACGAGCGGGCGGATCTTGGCCCACGCGACGAACAACACCGCGGCGACCAGCATGGCGATGCCCGCCCACAGGTTGATGTTGACGTTGTCCGCCTTGGCCAGATCGTCGTCGCTGGTGAAGCCGGCGCCCATGATGGTGAGCACCGCCCCGTAGACCCCGAGCAGCAGGGCGATGATCAGCCGGACGTCGAACGCCGAGGTGTGGCGCCCGCCGGTGCTCGTGCTCATCGGTGCTCCCTCCACTGTGGACTGTCCATTGTAGGCATCAGAAGATGATGTTCAGGATGATCGTGATGGCCAGGACGATGCCGGCCAGCAGCGCCGGGTTGCGGTACCAGCCGGCGTCCTCACCGGTGGTCGAGTGCTGCCGGGTTTCCTTCGGTGTCAACGAGTACACCAGTCCGACGAGTTGTGCCTCCGGCTTCGGCGCGGTCGCGTAGGTGACCGCGACGCTCACCACGATGTCGACCACGAACGCCGCACCGGCGCCGACGAAGCTCGCGCCCTGGCCGGGCAGGTCGATCGCGCCGGTCTCGGACAGGAGGAACACGCCGACCGCGGCCAGTGTGCCAGACACCAGCCCGGTCCAACCGGCCGTCGCGGTCATCCGCTTCCAGAACATACCGAGGATGAACGTGGCGAACAGCGGCGCGTTGAAGAACGAGAACAGTTGCTGCAGGTAGTCCATCAGGTTGGCGTACGTGGACGCGATGAACGCGGTGCCGATCGCGAGGATCGTGCCGCCGGCCGTCACCCAGCGGCCGAGCTTCAGGTAGTAGTCGTCCGGCCGGTCCTTCTTGATGTAGCTCTGCCAGATGTCGTAGGAGAACACCGTGTTGAACGAGCTCAGGTTGGCCGCCATACCCGCCATGAACGAGGCGAGCAAACCGGCGAGCGCGACGCCGAGCATGCCGTTGGGCAACAGGTCCCGCATCAGGAGCAGCAGCGCGTCGTTGAACGTCGCACCGCTCGGCGCGCTCTTGTCGCCGACCAATGCCGTGCGGTTCGCGCCCATCAACTCGGTGACGGTGACCGCGGCGATCATGCCGGGGATGATCACGATGAACGGCACGAACATCTTCGGGAACGCGCCGATGATCGGGGTGCGCCGCGCCGCCGACATGCTCTTGGACGCCATCGCGCGCTGGACCTCGACGAAGTTCGTCGTCCAGTAGCCGAAGGACAGCACGAAGCCGAGGCCGAACACCAGACCGACGACCGACCAGAACGGGCTCCCGAAGCCGGTGATGTTGGTGCCCGGCCAGGAGTTCACGTCCGGCTGGCTGCCGGGGGCGAGGCCGATCTTGTCCACCAGGCCCTGCCAGCCGCCGACCTTGACGAGACCCACGATGGTCAGGGGCACCAGGGCGGCGACGATCACGAAGAACTGCAGTACCTCGTTGTAGATCGCCGCGGACAGCCCGCCGAGCGCGGTGTACGTGAGCACCACGACCGCGGCCAGGATGATCGCGAGCCAGATCGGCCAGCCGAGCAGCACGTTGACGATCTTGGCGAGCAGGAACAGGTTCGCGCCGGCGATCAGGATCTGCGCCGTGGCGAAGCTGATGCCGTTCACCAGGTGCGCCGGTTTCCCGAAGCGTCGCAACATGAACTCGGGGACGCTGCGCACCTTGGAGCCGTAGTAGAACGGCATCATCACGATGCCGAGGAACAGCATCGCGGGGATCGCGCCGACCCAGAAGTAGTGCGCTGTCGGCATGCCGTACTGGGCGCCGTTGGCCGACATACCCATGACTTCGATCGCGCCGAGGTTGGCCGAGATGAAGGCCAACCCGGTCACCCATGCTGGCAGCGATCGCCCGGACAGGAAGAAGTCGAGGCTGGTCGACACCTGGCGTTTCGCGAGGTATCCGATGCCGAGTACCAGCGTGAAGTAGAACGCGAGCAACAGGTAGTCGATCGCGTTGGCATCGAGGCGGAGATTGGCCTGGGCTAGAACCATGTGTCGACTCCAGCGTCATCGGGGGAACCGAGCGTCGAATTTGTTTGCCGTCGCACCGTACTCCCGGGGCCTGGCATGGTCTAGACCGCCGCGCGCCGGCAGCCGACCGTCGTCAAACCGTTACCTGGCGGTATTTAGTGGCTACGTCGCGAGTTTTAGCGCCCCCGAGGTTGACACAGAACGCGCGCGCGTGCCAACGTTCCGCGTACTGGGTGGGTTCGATTCTTTGGGGGAATTGATGACCATCGCCAGTCCAGTCGCCACCCGTTCTCTCGACCCTGGAACCGTCGGCGCCTTCGAGAACCAGAACCCGATTCCCACACCCGATCACGGGGTGCATCTCGCCGTTCTGCCGACCGGATCGGTGCTGTCGTTCAGTTTCGGCCTGCCCACCGAAATGCCTCCGTTGAGCGCGCCGACGTTCACGCCGGGATCGCGCAACTCCGGGCACGCCTACCTGTGGGAACCCAGGGCTGGCAACGGTTTGGAGGCTTGGGCGCCGGCCCACCCGCCGGTTGTCGACCCGCCGGACGGGACCGGCGAACCGCGTCCGGCGCCGTTGTTCCGGGCCGGCACGGCGTTCATGTCCAACGGAACGCTCGCCGTTTTCGGTGGAAACTTGGCGAACGGTGGAAAACAGAGCGGAATGCGCACCGTCTTCACCTTCGATCCGTGGGGGCGGCACTGGTACCGGCAAGCCGACATGGCTGTCGGACGATGGGCGCCGACCGCATTTCGGACGGCGTCCGGGCGAATGGGAATCGTCGGCGGAGTGGACGAGAACGGCGTGCGAACCGATGTGCTTGAGGTGTTTCCGGCGGTGTCCATGCCGCTGCCGGCCCGCGCCGCCCGGTCGATCACTGGTCTGCCGGCCGCACGACGACCCGACCGGGTGAACCGCGCGGTGCGGCACGCCTGCGCGCTCGCCGACGGCTGGGTGTACCTGTTCGGCGAGTTGCCGGACGAGCAGTACCGCGTGCACGCCGACACGTGGCGGGTCGAGCCGTTGCGACCGAGGCCGGAGTCGGACATCTGCTGCGGCGTCGTGCCGCTGCCGGGTGGGCCGGCCGGGCCGACCGAGGTGCTGATCAGCGGTGCGGTGGCGACCTGCTGGCGGTTCGATGTCGGGACGCAGGCGTGGCACAAGGACTCGGACCGTGCGTCGCGCGTCGACACCGAGGCGATGGTGGTGCTCCCGGACGGGACCGTGTTCGGCGTGGCCGGCGGGCAGGTCGAGTTGTACGACCCGGAGGCGCGGGCCTGGACGGTCGGCCCGTCGTGCACCCGGCCGTACGAGAACCCGTCCACGGCTGTGTTGTTGCCGGACGCGCGGGTACTCATCGCTGGTGGTGTGCCCGGCTCGATGGACCTGTACCACCCGCCGTACCTGTTCCGCGGGGAGCGGCCCATGATCATCGGGCCGCGGCAGGACGCGGTCAGTGCGGACGAGCCCTTCGAGATCGCGTGGTCCGGACGGCCGGTGTCACGTGCGGTGCTCGTCGCGCCCGGTGCGGCGACCCACTCGGTCGACGGCGAACAGCGGCACATCGAGCTGCGGATCGAGCCCGCCGGCCCAGGGCGGTTGTTCGCGTACGGGCCGCCCACCGCGGCCGCCGCGCCGCCCGGGTACTACATGTTGTTCGTGCTCACCGAGGACGGCGTGCCCAGCGAGGCCCGGTTTATCTGGTTCGCCGGTTAGGTCCGGCAGAGGATTTCGCCGTGCGGGACGATGAACCAGCCGTCCGGCGAGGCGCCCCAGGTACGCCACCCCTCAGCAAGCCGCTCCAGGTCTGCCCGAGTCGCGTTCCCCTGCGCCACCGCATGTTCCGCGATCGCCGAGTCGGTGACGCGCTCCGCCCACATGCCGCTCCACCACGCGCGGTCTTCCGGCGAGGCGAAGCACCAGACCGAGGCGGTTGCGGTGACATCCGTGAACCCAGCCGCCTGCGCCCAGGCCAACAGACGTCGGCCGGCGTCAGGTTCGCCGCCGTTCCCGATCGCGGTGCGGCGGTACATCGTCAGCCATTCGTCGAGCTCGGGCACCACCGGGTACCAGGTGAACGCGGCGTAGTCCGAGTCACGCGCGGCGACCAAGCCGCCGGGCTTGCACACCCGGCGCATCTCGCGGAGCGCCTGCACCGGATCGGAGACGTGTTGTAGCACTTGGTGCGCGTGCACCACATCGAACTCGTCGTCAGGGAGATCGAGCGCGAGCACATCGCCCATCGTGAAGTCCACGTTCGACAGACCACGGTCGCCGACGTGCACACGAGCGCCGCCCAGCGCCTCTTCGGACGCTTCCAGCGCCGTCACCCGCCCAGGCGCCACCCGCTCGGCGAGATCGGCGGTGATCGTGCCCGGCCCGCACCCGATGTCCACAATGGACTGTCCGCTGTGGAGGTGGGGAAGCAGGTACGCGGCTGAGTTCTCCACCGTGCGCCAGCTGTGCGAGCGCAGCACCGACTCGTGGTGCCCGTGCGTGTAGGTCATGCGCCAACGTTATCCGCCACTAGGCTGCGGCCCATGCCTCAGCCGCCGGAGTACGTCGTCACAGTCAAGAAATGGCCGGCATATGTTCTCGGCGCGCTGATCCTGCTCCTGGCAGCCCTGTACGTGTTCCAGATCTCGATGATGGCCAGCGGACCACACGCACTCGTGGACGCGACCTCCGTGGCGCTGTTCGTCGTGGCGGTCGCCGCCATGATGGTGAGCCTCGCGGGATTCTGCTGGATGCTGCGCTGGATCGTCGTCATGATCCAGCAACCGCCCACGCTGAACACCGACGGGATGTGGTTGTGGGCCTATGCGACGAAGGAGCGACAGTTCGTGCCGTGGACACAGATAACTGCCGTGCGGATCGCTCGCAAAGGTCTCGCGAAGGGGCTGTTCGTCTACGTGCTCGACGCTCCGGACAGTCTCGCCGGTGGTGATCCGGGAAAGGCGCGAAGGATCGCTCGTGGGATGCGCCGCATGCTCGGCGCGCCGTTCAGCTATTCGGTGAAGACGGGCCATCGGCGCGTGGACGAACTGGACGCCGCGCTTCGTGGGTTCACCGGTGGGCGACTCCATTTGATTCGGTAGCTGTACCTCTCTATGCAGCGCCGACGTGCATGGTGTTGCGGATTGCTTTGCGATCCGGGTCGATCCACGCGGGCGGGATGTAGTGCGGGATGCCGTTGCGCATGATGATTTCCCAGTCTTGTTGGTGGATGGTGGTGTGGTGGTGTCGGCAGAGCAGGGTCATGAGTTCTGCTGAGGTTATTCCGCCGTCGATCCAGTGGATGATGTGGTGTGCGTCGGTCCATTCTGGTCAATACCGCTAAGTTAAGCTGCTCGTCTCTGTAGTTTGATGGTTGGCGGTCCGGTATGTCGAA
>NZ_SGWQ01000009.1 GCF_004216555.1 Herbihabitans rhizosphaerae
AAACCAACAGAACGCGGCATTCGACATACCGGACCGCCAACCATCAAACTACAGAGACGAGCAGCTTAACTTAGCGGTATTGCCACTCGGGTGGCCGGTCGCAGCCGGGAAAGCTGCAGCCTTTGTCTCTGGCGATGAGTGCGGCGCGAATGGTGGCTGTGACGGTTCGTTGTTCGCGCCCGACGTCGAGGGGCTTGCCTTCGCTGTTGAGCACGATGGGTGTGATCCCAGCGTCGCAGGCAAGCTGGCGAATGGCTTGTGGTGTGATGAGTGCCCCGAAGTCGCCTCGGCCGAGTCCGATCTGGTCGCGGAGTTGTTCGTAAGAAATCGTGATCGCGAGGTGTGGCCGTCGTCCGCCGTCCTGCGGGAGTGTGTCGCTGTTGAGGATGCGGTGGGCCAACTCGATGAGTGCGTCGGCCCACCTGCGTGCGGCTGATCGGTCGTCGTCTTTCCCGGCGGGTTTCGCCAACGGCGAGAGCGCGGCTTTGAGAACTTCGGCGCACTCGGGTGACAGCCGCCCACGTAGGAGGATGGTGCCGTCGATGTCTTCGACCATGGAGAATTCCATGCGCTTACGGGCGGCTTGTTCTTCCAGGACAACCTGTTCGAGTTGCAGGTGTGCTCGTGTTCGGAGTGCGATCTTGCCGAGTGTCACGGGCTCGAACCGGGTGGCTTCCTCCACCAGCAGTTGCTCGACCTCGGCGTGATGCCCGGCCGGAAGTTTGTCGATCGTGGTGCGCACAACCTGCACGTGATCGCGGCTGATCACCCCCTCGGCGAGCGCTTTCGCCGCGAGGGGTAGCTGTGCCTCGATCGGCTGCCCGGTCAACGTGGTCGACCCGAACAACGCGTTCGCATCAGCCACCCTTCGCCGCGCATCAGCGGGTGAGATCCGCACAGCATCCCGCAAAAACGACGCCGTGGAGTAGCACCCCATTTCTTTCGCAAGACCTAGCTCATCGATTTCGTGAACGACCTGGAGCCGTTCGTAGTCGAGCTGCCGCGACTCGGTTTCGATTTCGCGTAGCCGCTCGATTAGTTGTTGTCCCCTCATACTTGTATTCTACCGAATTCGATCGACCACTATGGGGTGAACAATAGGAGCAAGGTGGCGGCGCGGAACAAATGGGGCAGGCCCCCGGCCTGCCCCATGTTCGCCTGCCGTTAGGGCCGATCGAGGCTCGCAAGTCCAGGGCGAACCCCGCCAGGGGTGAGTCGGCGAAGCCGACGCCGAAGGCGCCCTTGACTTGTGAGTATCGGCCCGCACAATTCCGCGCCGCCACACCCCAAGCCCCCACGACGGTGCGACTCGCAATCACGACGGTGGGACTCGCGGTGCAGAGCGTGGAACTCGCGGGTGCAGGGCGCGGGACTCGCCGATGCACAGCGCGGGACTCGCGCTAGTCCAGCCGGAATCCGTACGGGAGTTCGAGGCGGTGGCGCGCGAGCAGCTCGGTATCGGCGAGCAGCTCACGAGTCGGCCCGTCGGCGACCACCACACCGTCGTCGATCAGCACGCTGCGCGGACACAGCTGCGCCGCGTACGGCAGATCATGCGTGACCATCAGCGTCGTGCGGTCCAGCCGCAGCAGCACCTCGGCCAGCTCCCGCCGGGCGACCGGCTCCAAGTTAGCCGACGGCTCGTCCAGCACCAGGATCTCCGGGTCACAGGCGAGCACAGTCGCGAGGGCCACCCGTCGCCGCTGCCCGCCGGACAGGTGCATCGGCGAGCGGTCGGCGTGCTCGGACATGCCGACGTCGGCCAGCGCGCCGGCCACCCGCGCGTCCAGCGCCTCACCGGTGACGCCGAAGTTCGCCGGCCCGAACGCCACATCCTGCCGCACGGTCGGCATGAACAGTTGATCGTCCGGATCCTGGAACACCACGCCCACCCGCCGGCGGATCTCCCGCAGGTGCGCCTTCTCCACGGTCAGGCCCGCGACCTCGACCGTCCCGGAACCGCCGGCAAGCACGCCGTTCAAGTGCAGCACGAGCGTGGTCTTGCCGGCGCCGTTCGGCCCGAGCACGGCCACCCGCTCGCCGTGCTCCACCCGCAGGTCCACCCCGAACAGCGCCTGCCGCCCGTCCGGATACGCGTAGGCCAGCCGGTGCACGCGCAGCGCGGGCGGCCGGCGGTTCAGCCCGCCCACAGCGCTCCCACGAGCATCGCCGCCGCCAGACCCGCCGGCACCAGCCCGGCCAGCCAGTCCACTGTGGACACCCGAGGCGGGTTCGGCTCCGGCATGGCGCCCGTCCACCCGCGCGACAGCATCGCCAGGTGCACTCGCTCCCCCCGCTCGTAGGTGCGCACGAACAGCGTGCCGATCCCACGCGCGGTCGCGCCGACCTGCCAGAGGAACCGGGGATCGTGCCCGCGCGCGATGCGGGCCAGTCGCATCCTGCGCGCCTCGGCGGCGATCAGCTCGACGTAGCGCAGCATCAGGGTGGCCACCGTGATGATCAGTTTGGGCACACGCAATCGTTGCAGGCCAAGGAGAATCTCACTCGGCGAGGTGGTCGCCGCGAGGGTGAGCGAGGCCAGCACGCCGAGCGTCCCCTTCGCCACGATGTTCCACCCGGCGAGCGCGCCGTCCACCGAGACGCTCACCCCGAGCATGTCCGTCCGCGTGCCGCCACCGACGAACGGCAGCAGTACGGCAAGCGCCACGAACGGCACCTCGATCAGCGCGCGCGGGGCGAGCCAGCGCGGCGGGATCCGCGCGATCACCCACACGCCGGTGAGCACCACGAGATACGCCCCGAACGCGGCGAACTCGGTGCGCGGCGTGGCCACCACGCACACCACGAACAGGAACGTCGAGACGATCTTGATCTGCGGCGCGAGGAGGTGTGCGGACGTGTCGCCCGGTCGGTGCAGAGCGTGCGCGCTCATGTCTCCGAGGACGGTTCTGGGCGGTCGGATCGCTTGCGCAGCAACCAGAACAGCCCACCGGCGACGGCGAACGTGGCCACCACGCCGACCACTCCGGCGAGGCCCGTGAGCCCGTCGGACCCGCCCGGCTTGTAGTCGGCCATCGGCCCGTCGGCGAGCGCGTGGTCCTTGGCGGACTGCGCGACGCACTGCCCGTCGAGCTGCTCCTTGCCGTCCACCTCCGACACCGTGCAGCCCTTCTGGGTGGCGTGGTCGAGCCCGTCGGGGTCGGAGTCGGCCAGGTAGGACACCGCGCCGGCGAGCACCAGCGCGACGAACGCGAACCCGGCGAAGAACACCGTCAGACCGCGGCGTTTGGCGTCACTCATGCCGTGCTCCCTCGCGGATCTCCAGCGGCTTCTCGTTGCCGCGCAACAGGTACACGAGATCGGGCCGGACCGAGGCGACCGCGCCGACGGTGAGCGCGGTGATCACGCCCTCGCCGATCCCGATCAGACAGTGCACGCCGAGCACCGTGCCGGCCACACCGCCGAACGACACGCCGCCCGCGTCGCCGCCGATCGCGAACTCCAGCACGAAGCCGGCCGAGGCGACCACGGTGTTCACGAAGGCCGCGACGAACGCCACCCCGACCAGACCGGCGCGGGACCGACGGGCGAGCCCGCGCAGGGCGACCGCGACCACGTATCCGACCACAGTGCCGATCAGCGCCATGTTGGTCACGTTCGCGCCGAGCGCGGTGAGCCCGCCGTCGGCGAACAGCAGCGACTGGATCACCAGCACGATCGTCACGCACAGCGCGCCGACCCACGGTCCGACCAGGATCGCGGCCAGCGCGCCACCCAGCAGATGGCCGGAAACCCCTGGCAGCACGGGAAAGTTGAGCATCTGGGCGGCGAACACGAACGCCGCGACGAGTCCGGCGAGTGGTGCCGTCCGGTCGTCGAGGTCGCGTCGTGAACCCGCCATGGCGACCGCGACGCCGATCACCGCGACGGCCCCGAACAGGACCGAGGTGCCGGCGTTCAGCAACCCGTCGCTCATGTGCATGGCTAGAGGTGACATGCGCTCAGGTTAGTTGCCAGCATGGGGCTGTCACCAGATGCTTGCAACTGCCTACGAATAGTTCTCCCCAAGCAGGGCGTGACGTCCTATGTTGGAGTGGTGGAGCACACGTCGATGATCAACACCACCGAGCTGTACTCCCTCATCGCCGGGCAGCCGGCCTTCACCGAAGGTCCCGAGTACGAGTCGCGAAACCCGGCTCGGCCGAGCGATCTGGTGGCCAGGGTCCGGCTCGCGCCGCCGGAGGCCATCGAGCAGGCCTGCCGCACGGCCAAGACCGCACAGGCCGACTGGGCACTGGTGCCCGCGCCGGTCCGCGGCCGCATCGTGGCCAACCTCGGACGGCTGGTCGAGGCCAACAAGGAGGCACTGGCCGCGCTGGTCACCCGGGAGAACGGCAAGCCACTGCCCGAGGCGCTCGGCGAGGTGCAGGAGATCGTCGACACCTGCGACTTCTTCCTCGGCGAGGGCCGGCGGCTCTACGGCCAGACCGTGCCGTCGGAGATGCCGGACAAGCAGCTGTTCACCTTCCGCGTCCCGGTCGGCGTGACCACGGTGATCACCGCGGGCAACTTCCCGGTGGCCGTGCCGTCCTGGTACCTCGTCCCCGCGCTGCTCTGCGGCAACGCGGTCGTCTGGAAGCCCGCGGAGTACGCGTCGGCGAGCGCGCGGGCTTTCGCGGAGCTGGTGTGGCGCGCCGGGCTGCCGTCCGGGGTGCTCAATCTCGTGTTCGCGACCGGCGACGACACGTTCGAGGGCCTTTCCCGAGCACTCGAAGCCGGTGTCGTCGACAAGGTCGGATTCACCGGCTCGACCGCCGTCGGCGAGCGGATCGGCGAATTGTGCGGCCGGCACCTGCAGACGCCGTGCCTGGAACTGGGCGGCAAGAATCCGATGGTGGTCACGCCGCGGGCCGATCTCGACCTGGCCGTCGAAGGCGCGCTGTTCTCCGGTTTCGGCACTGCCGGCCAGCGATGCACCTCGCTCGGCACGCTGATCGTGCACGAGGACGTGCGCGACGAGTTCGTGGACAGATTGGACAAAGAGGTCAACGCCGCGGTGATCGGCGAACCGACCGGCGACGTGCTGTACGGCCCATTACTCAACGACCGGTTCGCCGAGTCGTTCGAATCGGTTCTGGGGTGGATCGACGAGCACCACACCGTGCGCGGATCGACCGGAATCGGGCGCATCACCGAGGACAACCCGCGCGCCGGTTTCCAGGGCGACCTCAGTGGTTTCTACTACCACCCGGTCATCGTGGACGGCGTGCGGCGGACCGATCGCCTGTTCCTCGAGGAGACGTTCGGCCCGCTGGTGTGCCTGACCACCTATCGGGAGCTGGACGAGGCGATCGACCTCGCCAACGCGTCGGGCTACGGCCTGTCCTCCTCGATCTACACCTCCGATCCGGCGACCGCGTTCCGTTTCCGGCAGCGCGTCGGCGCGGCGATGGTCAGCGTCAACAACTCCACGTCCGGTGCGGAGGCACACCTGCCGTTCGGCGGAAATGGACGCTCCGGCAACGGAAGCAGGCAGTCCGGTGTGTGGGTTCTCGACCAGTTCACCCGATGGCAATCGATGAACTGGGATTTCTCCGGGAAGTTGCAGAAAGCTCAACTCGATGTGGCGACGGTCGAGCCGGATTTGTCCTACCGGCTGCCAGACCGATTTGTCTGATGCGTGGTGGCGAGGCGTTCGCAACATCTGACGGGCGCTACGGGTCGGTAACCGTTAGTATTCGAACGGTGATCCCCGCCCACCACGTGCGCAGAGGTGCTCGATGCGCCGGGAGTTGAGCAGCCGTGGATCCTTTGGTGCGCTATTACGACATCTCAGGGTTGCCACCGGGTTGTCACAAGAAGAATTGTCGGAGCGCTCCGGGCTGAGTGTTCGCGCCATCCGGAATCTGGAAAGCGGTCGCACGAGCCGG
The DNA here is from genome assembly GCF_004216555.1 of Herbihabitans rhizosphaerae. Lineage (GTDB taxonomy): Bacteria > Actinomycetota > Actinomycetes > Mycobacteriales > Pseudonocardiaceae > Herbihabitans > Herbihabitans rhizosphaerae. The sequence continues at coordinate 5,892 of NZ_SGWQ01000009.1, forward strand.
CCGTACGGCCGTTCGGTCCGCGCCCTCGCCGACGCACTCGGCCTCGACGAACCGGCGCGCGCCGAGCTCCTGTCCGCGGCACACAGCCACGTCGCTCCGAGCACGCAGGAAACGGAGCCAACGACCGTGTGGCAGACACGTCCGGCTCAGCTGCCCGCCGACCTGCCCGACTTCACCGGCCGCGAGCAGCTGGTGACCGAGCTGCGGAACTGTCTGGTCGACGCGGGCCGGACGGTCCCGGTCGCCGCGATCACCGGAGCCGGCGGGCTCGGCAAGACCGCGCTCGCGGTGCACGTCGCCGGCCAGGTGGCCGAGCACTTTCCGGACGGGCAGCTGTTCGCCCAGCTGCGCGGGACCTCGGCCGAGCCGCTGGCGCCGTCCCGGGTGCTGTCCCGGTTCCTCGGCGATCTCGGCATCAACGCGCAGGCGCTGCCGGTGGACGAGGCGACGCTGGTCGGGCTGTACCGCACGCTGCTGTCCGGCCGGCGGGTGCTGATCGTGCTGGACGACGCCGCCGACGCCGGCCAGGTCCGCCCGCTGCTGCCGGGCAGCCCCGGCTGCGCGGTGCTGGTGACCACCCGCAACCGTCTCGCCGATCTCGAGGCCGGGCGGCCGAGAAGCCTGCAGGCGCTGGACGATCGCGAGTCCGCGGAGCTGTTCCACACGATCGTCGGGCCGGAGCGCGCCGCCGCCGAGCCGGCCGCGGTGCGGGAGATCCTGCAGGTCTGCGGCGGGCTGCCGCTGGCCATCCGGATCGTCGCCGCGCGGCTGGCCTCCCGCCCGACCTGGACGATCGCGGGGCTCGCCGCCCGGCTCGCCGACGAGCGGCACCGGCTGGACGAGATGAGCGTCGGCGACCTGCACGTGCGGGCCAGCTTCGAGGTCAGCTACACGGCCTTCGCGATCCGCAACCGGGTGGTGGTCACCACGGCAGCGAGCCTGTTCCGGCTGCTGGGTGTGTGGCCGGGCGTGGACATCAGCGTGCCGGCCGCGGCGGCACTGCTGGACTGCCCGGTCGCGGAGATCGCGCCGGCGCTGGAGGAACTGGTCGACGCGAGCCTGATCGAGTCGGCCGGCGACGACCGGTACCGGTTCCACGACCTGTTGCGGCTCTACGCCGCCGAGCGCACGCGCCACGAGGATCCGGCGACCACCCGGCGGGACGCACTGCGCCGCCTGTTGACCTGGTACCTGCACACCGCCGCCGAGGCGATCGCCGTCATCGAGCCGGCGCGCAGAAAGGCGCGGGTCGATCCGGCCGAGTTGCGGGCGATGGGAATCGAGAAGCTGACCTTCGCCGACCACGATTCCGCGCTCAATTGGTGCGAAACGGAACTCGACAACATCGTGACGGCCACAAAATTGGCGTCGTCCGACGGATTCCACGAAATCGCCTGGCGCCTGCCGACCATAATGTGGCGATTCTTCCAGCGCCGATCGCACTGGACGGAATGGTTCGAGACGCACCGCATCGCGCTGGACAGCGCACGGCGGCTGGGAAATCGTTCGGCCGAAGGCTGGCTGCTGAACTATCTCGGCAGCGCACATCTGCAGAAACACGAGGCGGCCGAGGCCGAAACGTGCCTGCTGCAGTCCCTGGAGATCGTCCGCGAGGTCGGCGAACGGCATGCCGAGGCGCGCACGATGACCAACCTCGGTGCGGTCGCATTGCAACGCGCGCACTGGGACGAGGCGATCGACTGGCTCAACCAGGCACTCGCCGTGTGCAAGGAGGTCGGCGACCTGTTCGCCGAGGCGGCCACCCGCAGCGTCCTCGGCGACGCGCTCGGCCAGACCGGCGAGATCGAGGACGCGCTCGCGATGCTGGAGGCGAGCCTCGACATCCGCAGCAGGATCGGGCAGAAGGCCGGCCAGGCCGACAGCCTCGACCTGCTCGGCGACCTGCACCGCCGGATCGGGCGCCCGCACGACGCGCTGGGTTATCTCAAGCGGGCGCTGACGCTTCGCGAGGAAACCGGGGACCGGCATGGGCAAGCGATCTCGTTGAGTAATCTCGCGCAGGTGCAGTTGGCGCTCGGCGCGCCGAGAAAGGCCGCGGCCAACTTTCACCGGGCGGTGGCCATCCAACGCGAGATCGGGCACGTTCCCGGCGAGCGGGAGATCCTCGGCAAGATGGCGGCCATCCCGCCTCGGGCCGGCAAGGACTGACCCCGTCGGCGCGTTCTCCAGTGGTGCACTAGGTATTCCCTAGGTGTCCCCTACCTGGTGTCACCCACACCGGCACAACGACCGGCACTGTGCACTCAGGCTGCCGGCAGAGTTCCCCCTGAGTTCCTGGCCACCACCCCTGTGAACAGATTGGCTTAATGGTGTGCGTTACACAGGGGTCATCTCCACGAAACCACGAAAGGTGGCTACGTCACAGTGGACAGCGATAGGGCCGTTGTCGACTATGTCGGCGTCGGAATCGGACCAGCGAACCTGAGTTTGGCCGCTCTTGCGGAGGGGGTTCCTCAGCTCACTGGTCTGTCGTTCGACAAGAAGAAGGAATTCCGGTGGCACCCGGGCTTGATGCTCGAAGGCGCCACGATCCAGGTGTCACCGGTGAAGGACCTGGTCACACTCGTCGATCCGACCAATCCGTCGTCGTTCCTCGCGTACCTCGCCCATCACAAGCGGCTGTACCGGTTCCTCACCGCCGGCTTCGACTGCGTGCTGCGCGCCGAGTACGACGATTACTTCCGGTGGGCCAGCAAGCGACTGCCGGGGCTGCACTTCGGCAACGCGGTGGACTCGGTCGAGTTCCTCGACGGTCCCGGTGTCTTCGAGGTCACCACCTCGTCGACCAGCGTCCGCACCCGCAACGTCGTGCTCGGGGTCGGCCTCGCGCCGGCGACACCTGAGCAGTGCCGGCCGCACCTCGGCCCGACCATGATCCACGCCAGCGACTACCTGAACGTCCGGTCCGGCCTCGCCGGGAAGAACGTGCTCGTCGTCGGCGGCGGTCAGACCGGTGCTGAGATCTTCCTGGACCTGCTGAATCTGGACGGCAGCGGCGCCGGATCGGTCACCTGGGCGAGCCGGCGGTCGAACTTCTTGCCGCTGGACGACTCGCCGTTCATCAACGAGCTGTTCTTCCCGAACTACATCCAGCATTTCTTCGCGCTGCCGGAGGACATGAAGTCCACGCTGCTCAATCAGCAGACGCTGGCCAGCGACGGAATCGACATGGACACCTTGAACAAGGTGTACAAGCGGCTGTACGAGATCCAGTGCCTGCACCGGCCGGGGCCGACTTCGTCCCTGATGCCCGGACACGAACTGGGTGCGGTCGTGAACAACGGCCAGTACTGGCAGGTCGATCTCCGCAACAGCATCTCGGGCGCGGTCGACGCCGTGACCGCCGATGTCGTCATCCTCTGCACCGGATACCGCTTCGCCATTCCGAGTTTCCTCGACCCGGTGCGCGACCGGCTGGCGACGACCAACGATCTGCTGGACATCGACGAGAACTACGCCGTCCACTGGGACGGTCCGCGCGAGAACCGGATCTATCTGCAGAACGGTGCCCGGCACACCCGCGGCATCGCCGATCCGAACCTCAGCCTGCTCTCCTGGCGCAGCGCGAAGATTCTCAACGACATCCTCGGATATCCGCTGTACGACACCGAGAGTTGCGACTCGGCGATCGACTGGGAAATGCAGAAGCCCGCCACGTCCCTGTCGGAATACCGCGGCAGCGCCGCCTGACCCGGACCACGGAGGCCACCGATGACTGCACCATTTCTGCCCGAGGAACCATACGCACCCGGACTGTCGGTCATTGAGGTCGACTTCGCTCGATCGGCCACCCAGGGCGCGCCATTCCAGGCCACCAGGATCGTCGTGGACCCTGGCGCGCACTCCCCGGTCGACAAGCACGCCGTCACGGAATGCTGGCTCGCATCGACCGGGACCGCACGCATGACGCTCGGCGACGAGGAACTGACGCTGACACCCGGCGACATCATCGCCATCGCTCCGCACGTGCCACACCAGGTATTCAACGAATCAGACGACGATTTCGTCTTCTTCTCGGTGTGGTGGGACGCGAACAAGGAGCAGGCCGTTGAAGCCGGCGAAGGTTGATCAGTTCGACCTGGTCGTGGTCGGGGCGGGAATCGTCGGCACGATGACGGCGTTTCTCGCCACCGATCGGCGGCCGGACGCGCGGGTCCTGCTGGTGGACCAGGGGCTCGTCGGAAACGGCGCGTCCGCGTTCTCCGCGGGATTCGACGTGCCGCTCGTCGGGTCGGAAGACCACCGCGAATTCGTCCGGCGAGGTACCGCGATCTACGGCGAACTCCGGGAGAGCATGCCGGATCTGCCGGTGCGGCAGTTGGACGTCTTCGCCGTGGTCGACGCCGGTCGGGTGGCCGCACTGGAAAAGCGCGTCGAGGGAACCGAATTGCGGCCGGCGACCGACGACGAATCGACACTGGTTCGGGAGAACTACCCGGATCTCGTCGTTTCCGACGAGCAGACGCTCCTTCGCATGACGGCCGGCGGATACTGCGGTTCGGTGCGGACGGTCGCGGAACGGCTCGTCGCCGTATCGCGGAAGTCCACCGGATTCGCCTCCTGGGCCGGAATGCGGGTCGCCGGTGTCTTCGGCCGGGACGAGACGACGATGCTGCGGTTCGGCGGCGGCATCGAGGTCGCCGCGGATCAGGTGGTGTTCGCCACCGGACCGTGGATCGCCGACGGCTGTGCCGGCATCACGAATACCGGAATACGGGTCAAGAAGGTGGCGGCGCTGCACATCGAACGCCGCCCCCGGCCCGACGCGCCGGCTCTGCTCTTTCCCGACGAGGACGCTTTTCTCCTGCCGCTGCAGGCCGAGGGCCGGTGGTTGTTCAGCTTCGCGTCCCGCGAATGGGACGTTCGTCCTCGCGAAGAGGAATTGACGATCGACGACGACGACCGGCGCCGCGCGTTCGAGACGCTGCACCGGTACGCGCCGTCGTTCGCGCGGGCCGTGCGCGGCGGCCGGGTCTGGTGCGACGGCTACAGCGTCGACCGGGTCCCGCTGATCCGGCGGGTCACCGACCATCCCCGCGTGGTGCTGGCCGGTGGGTGTTCCGGTTCCGGTTTCCGCCTCGCGCCCGCGATCGCCGAAAAGGCCCTCGAATTGTCGGGGGCCCCAGCCATGCCCAACACAGCCACGCCCGACACAGCCATGACCAACACGAGTGACCAGGGAAGTCCAGAATGATCGCGCCATGGGAGCGAGCGCAGAATCGCCGCCGCCACCTGATCGTCCCGCTCATGCCCACCCCCAACGGGAGACTTCACCTCGGACACATCGCCGGCCCATTCCTGCGTATGGACGTGCTGGCGCGGCATGTCCGGCGGCGCGGCGACGACGTGGCGGTGATCTTCGGCACCGACGCGTACGACTCCTACATTTCGCTGTCCGCCCAGAAGGACGGCGGGAATCGTTTCGACATCTGCCAGCACTACCACGCACTCATTCTCGACGACCTGGAGAGCATGAATATCCAGGTCGACGCGTTCATCAATCCGCTGGAGCCCGAGTGGCGGGAGTCCTACCACCAGTTCCACCAGGGGTTCGCGAAGCACCTGATCGACAAGGGGCAGGTCGAGATCGTCCGCGAGAAGGTGCCATACAGCCCCGCTGACGGCCTGTACATGGTCGGCGGATTCCTCTCCGGCCGGTGCCCGGACTGCCTCGCCGAAGTGGCCAACTACCTGTGCGAACGCTGTGGCGGGCACCTCCGCCCGGAGTCGCTGCTCTCGCCGCAGCCCCGGTTCAACACCGGACCGATCGAATGGCGAACGGTGGAGAGCGTCTTCATTCGGATTCCGGACAAGCCAGAACTGCTGCCCAGGCTCGTCGACGCCGGAATTCCGCCGGACCTGATCAACCGGGTCGGCGAGTACATGCAGCGACACGGAAACCTGGTCCGGCTCACCACGCCAGGCACCTGGGGCGTGCCCATCGACTCGGAGGAGCGCGTTCTCTTCTCCTACACGTCGCTGCTGCCCTATTCGCTGTACTGCGGCCAGGTGTACGCGGAAATGAATTCTGTCGACTATCCGTTCGCCCTCGATTCCGACGTGCTGACGACCGCGAGCTGTGGCACCGACAACCTCGTCTCCGGCCTGGCATCGGTGCTCGGCGGCGCCATGGCACACGGCGACGTGAAACCGTTCGACCGGCTGCTCCTGAACCATTTGTACAACCTGGAGGGCCAGAAGTTCTCCACCAGTCGCGGCCACGCGATCTGGGTGAACGACATCACCAAGGTGCCCACCGTTCCGGTCGATTCGATCCGCTACTTCCTCGCGCTGGTCAATCCCGAGGACGAACCGGCGAGCCTGAATGTCAGCGAGTTCATCGACACGCACAACAACGACCTGGCGACCGCGCTCACCGCGAAGGCGGAGATCGCGGCCGGCAAGATCCGCCAGGGGATGACGCCTGAGCACACCATCGGCGGCACCATGGCGACCGAGTTGGCGCTGCTGTTCGACCGGCAGGAGAAGGCGCTCGACGCGCACCACGTCTCCACCGCGACCGCGGCCCGCTCGATTCGGGAATGGGTGCACAGCACGCCGCCGAGCAATTCCGAAGACGCCTACTGGTGGCTCAAGGGGCTTGCCCTGCTGAGCTCGCCGATCATGCCGGACCTCGCCGGCGAGTTGTGGCGCAGCCTCGGCCACTCCGGCGAACCGACGCTCGCCCACTTCCCCATCCGCACGGCGCCGTGGACGCCGGCACTACCCACGTTCACCACGATCAGTCGCGCTGACCTCGCGTCATGCCTGCCCGAGTCGCTGAACAACGCCGACCTCGCGGAGTCCGTATCCGAGAAGACGGGAGCGACCAGCGATGTCTGATCAGCAGTCGGCACCGGAAGCACCGGCAGCGGCACCAGAACCGGCGCCGAGCAGGCAGCGGCGCACCGGGTTCTTCGTGCTGTACGCCGGCTGTCTGGCGATCGCCGGCGCCTACGGGCTGACGCTGCTGTTGCCCGCGTACGTGAAGTCCACCGGAGGCAACGAGGCCGACGCCGGTCTCGTCTACTGGTGCGGCGCGATCGGCGCGGTGGGCTCGCTGGTCATGGCCGGCCGGCTCGCGCAGCGGATCGGGCCCAGCATCGCGGCCGCGATCGGATCGGGTTGCTACGCCGTGGCGACGCTCGCCATCTCGCTGACCGCGTACCAGCCGGTGGTGCTCGGCGCCGGCGTACTGCTGGGCACCGGGTGGGCGCTGTTCTTCACGGCCGCCCCGATCGTCATCTCCTCCTGGGTGGAACCCGAGAAGCGCGGGTTCTACTTCCTCGTGCTGGCCGGCTTCAACGCGCTCGGCATGGGCATCACGCCGGTGATCGGCAACCGGCTGGTCGGCTCCGGGGTGGAGTACCGGACGGTGTTCGGACTGGCCGCCGCGCTCAGCGTGGCGTCGGTCGTGGCATTCGTGATTCTGGTCCGCGGCAACAATCGTTCCGAGGAACGCCGGGAGAACGGCACGGCAACGCGCGAGGGCAGTGTTCTCGGCCCGATTCGTGAGGTCCTGACCTCGCCGGCGTGGCCGTTCCTGCTGATGGTTCTGCTCGGCGCGTGCGTGTTCACCGCGATGAACACGTACCAGACCACGTTTGCCGACAGCCGCGGCCTCGACTCGGCGTACTTCTTCATCTCCTACACCGCGGGCGTCATCATTCCGCGGTTCACCGTCAGCAAGTGGATCAGCAACGGCGATCCGGCGCGCACCTCGGCGATGTTGCTCGCCGGAATGTGCGCCGCGCTGATCATCTTCCTGTTCGTCGGCGACAACGTGGCGGTCTACAGCATCAGCTCGGCACTGCTCGGTGTCACCTACGGTCTCGTCTATCCGCTGATTCAGGCGCAGGCGGCGAACAAGGTCTCGGCCGACTTGCGGCACTGGGCGCTCTGGTATTTCAGCCTCGCCTATTTCATCGGCGTCTACGGCTTTCCGCTCATCGGTGGCTGGATCATCGTCGCGGGCAGCTACCAGGTACTCACCGTGGTCCTGTTGGTCATCGCCGCGGCGGAACTCCTCATGGCGATCTGGGTTCTCAGTGGACGAGTTCCGGCAAAGCAGCAAGCACAGCAAACGCAGCAGCAGTAATCATTTCGGGAGGGAATAATGGACGCGTTCTACAAGGTAATGGACCTGCCGGCGGCCGCACCCGAGGTGCTGGCTGAATTCGACACACTGCCGTTCGACCCGTACACCGGCGGACGGCAGCGGTACCGCCGGTTCTCCCAGTACCGGTTGAGCTGGCAGACCGAGACCGAGTCGTGGTCGATGGAGCGGCTGCCGCACCGCCCGTTCCTGCAGCCCAAGGCGGTGAACACGTTCGTCGGCGGTGTCCCGCGCGAGCTGGAGCCGCTGCGCATCGACCCCACCCCGCAGATCGACGCGGCGGCGAAGGGCATTGGCCTGGACACCGAACACGACTGGCACAGCAACGTGCACCAGTGCCGGGTCGTCGTGGGGCCGGACGTGGAGGGCGTTTCGGTGCCCGAGGGTCCGCACCGTGACGGTCACGACTACGCGATGCTCGTGGTGTTCGACCGCAAGAACATCACCGGCGGCGAGAACCAGCTCATGCCGATGGGCGGCGGCGAGCCGTTCTTCCGGGTGACGCTGCAGGCCAATCAGGCGATCGCGTTCGACGACACCAACATGTGGCACACCGCGACCGACCTCGAATCGCTCGACGGCGGCCCCGGCCACCGCGACCTGTGGATCGTCGTGTTCAACCGGTGGGACCGCCGCAAGTACGGCGAGGAGTACGAGAAGGCCGCGATGGAGGAAACGGCCGCCTCATGACGCATTTCGAGACGCGTGCCGCGCGCGTCGGCGCGAACGATCAGATCGAACCACGGTCGATCAGCGTGCCCATCTTCCAGAGTTCCACGTTCTCGTTCGACGATCCGCGGGCGGTCGCGGAAGCGCTTCGCCGGCCGGACCGCGGCTATGTCTACAGCCGGCTGCGGAATCCGACCGTCGCGGTTCTGGAGAAGGCGGTCGCGGACCTGGAAGGTGGCACCGACGCCCTGGCGGCCGGCTCCGGAATGGGTGCCATCAACACCGTTCTGCTGTCGCTGCTGCGTGCCGGCGACCATGTGATCGCGCAGACCCGGCTCTACGGCGGCACCTTTCGCGTGCTGAGCGATCTGGCGGAACGGTTCGGCGTCGAGATCACCTACATTTCGGGAACCGACGTCGACGAGTTCGACGCCGCCGTCCGCCCGGAAACGAAGGTGCTCTACCTCGAGACGATCGCGAATCCGACCACCGCGATCAGCGACCTGCCGGGGCTGCTCCAGGCGAGTCAGAAAGCCGGAGTCACCAGCGTCGTGGACAACACGTTCGCCACCCCGGTGTTGTGCCGGCCGATCGAATACGGCGCCGATATCGTCGTCCATTCGGCGACCAAATACCTCGGCGGCCATGATGACGTGTGTGCCGGAATCGCCGTCTTCGCCGACAACGAGCTCTATTTGAAGGTGTGGAACCACGCGATCGAACTCGGGGCGGCGATCGACCCGTTCGCGGCGTGGCTGGTGCTCCGCGGGCTGAAAACGCTGCCCCTGCGGGTGGCCCGACACTGCTCGAACGCGGCGCACCTGGCGCAGCGGTTGGCCGTCCATCCGGGAGTCTCGGCCGTGCACTGGCCCGGTCTTCCGGAACACCCGAATCACCTGCTCGCGACGCGGGTGCTCGATCACTACGGCGGCGTGCTCGCGTTCGAGGTCGCCGGCGGTCGCGGCGCCGCCGAGGCGGTGCTCGGCCGGCTGACCGGAGTTCTCCTCGCGCCGTCGCTCGGCGGGCCGGAGACGCTGGTGCTCCACCCCGCGTCGACCTCCCATCGCGAGCTGGACTCGGCGGAACTCGAGAAGGCGGGAATTCAGGAAGGGCTGATCCGGGTCTCGGTCGGACTGGAGCATCCGGAAGACCTGTGGAACGAATTCGAGCAGGCGCTCAAAGAATAGGAATCGAGCGGAAGGGCTATTGATGGCATCCACGCCGTTGTTGTGGATCCGGCACGAAACCCGTGACACCGAGCGCCGCGCGCCGATCTCCCCCAAGGACGCGCGCGAATTGGTCGACGGCGGCCTGGACGTCGTCGTGGAGGAATCGCACCAGCGGATCTTCCCGATCGAGGAATACGTCGCGGCCGGCTGCCGGGTGGCCGCGGGCAGTTGGGTCGACGCGCCGAAGGACGCGATCGTCGTCGGTCTGAAAGAATTGCCGGCCGAGCCGGCCGCGCTGACGCACCGGCACGTGTTCTTCGGGCACGCGTACAAGGGGCAGAACGGCGCGACCACGCTGCTGCGGCGGTTCGCCGACGGCGGCGGCCAGCTGCTGGACCTGGAATACCTGACTGACCCGAACGGCCGCCGGCACGCGGCGTTCGGCTACTGGGCCGGCTATGTCGGCGCCGCGCTCGCGGTGCTGTGCCGTAGCGACCGGATCGAGCCGCCGCTGCGGCACACCTCGCTCGGTTCGCTGGACGACGTGGTCCGCGACGCGGGCGCCGAGGGCAGCACGGCGTTGGTCATCGGCGCCCAGGGCCGCTGCGGCCGGGGTGCGCGGGCGGCGCTGTCGGTGGCCGGCATCGACCCGACGTGCTGGGACATCGAGGAAACTCGGAACCTGGACCGCGCCGCGATTCTCGACCACGAGATTCTGGTCAACACCGTATTGGTGAACGAGCCGACTCCGCCTTTTCTGACGCATACGGAGTTGGCCTCGGCGGATCGAAATCTGACCGTGATCGCCGACGTGACCTGCGATGTCAGCTCGGAGTTCAACCTCCTGCCCATCTATTCGGCGGTGACGAGCTGGGAACGCCCGTCGGTCCGGGTGACGACGGATTCCCGACCGGTCGACGTCATCGCGATCGACAATCTGCCGTCGATTCTTCCCCTCGAATCCAGCCTCGCCTTCTCCGCCGAACTGGCGCCGCACCTGGCCGAGGTCCACACTCTGTCGGGACCGTGGTCGCGCTGTGCGGAACACTTCTCCCGCGCGTGTCACTCGGCCGGCATCGAAACGGAGCGTACGAATGCCTGAACGCAAGGCCGCCAGCGGAACCGTGCACTGGATCGGCACGGGTCTGTCCACCGGATCCGGTCTGGCGATCGTCTGCGACATCGCCGACCGGGTCGTGCTCTACGGGCGGACGGTGGCGAAGGCTGAGCACTGCCTGAGCCGCCTCGGTCTGGACGGCAAGGCCGAGACCCGCGCGTTCGACCGCGACACCATCGGGTCTGACGTGCGCGAAGGCGACATCGTGGTGTCGATGCTGCCCGCGCCCGAGCACGTGTCGCTGATCGATATGTGCCTCGAGCGGCAGGCCCACTTCGCCTGCTCCAGCTACGTCTCGCCGGAGATCGCGGCACGGGCGGCGGCCGCCGAGGAGTGTGGCGTGGTCGTGCTGACCGAGTCGGGCCTCGATCCCGGTATCGACCATCTGCTGGCCCACAAGCTCGTTGTCGAGGCGCGGCGGGAAATCGGCGACGAGGCGCGGAACGTCCGATTCACGTCGTACTGCGGCGGTGTTCCGGAAACGCCGAACGAGATCCGCTATCGGTTCAGCTGGGCGCCGCGCGGCGTGTTGACCGCGTTGAAGTCGCCGGCACGATACGTCGACCAGGGCGCGGAGAAGACGGTCGATCTCCCCTGGTCGGCGACGAGCATGTATTCGGTTTCCGGCGAGACGTTCGAGGTCTACCCGAATCGCGACAGTGTTCCGTTCGTCGAGCAGTACGGAATACCGGATTCGTGGCAATTGGAGACTTTCGTACGCGGAACTCTCCGGCTGGACGGGTGGCGCGACAGTTGGTCATCCATTTTCACCGAGCTGGAACACGGTGACGACGCCCGAATCACCGCGCTGGCCGCCGAGCTGGCCGCCCGCTACCCCACCACCGACGCCGACCGCGACCGGGTCGTGCTCGCCGTCGGTCTCACCGCGACGGCTCCGGACGGCGGCACGTGGTCGCGGGAGTACCTGATGGACATGATCGGCGACGCCGAGGAGACCGCGATGGCCCGCTGCGTGTCGGTGCCACTCGCCTGCGGCATCGCCGACATCGTGTCCGGCTCGTCGCCGGCCGGGTTGTCCAGGGCGATCGAGGACCACGCCGGGGTGGAGCGCTGGCTTACTTTCCTTGCCACACACGGCATCCAGGTCGGTCTGGTCGACGACGCGGATCACGACATCCGTACCAGCGAGGCGCGGGCGGCCCGGTAGGCGTCGGAGGGAGACTCGTGCAGAAGCCGGTTTTCCCGCTGACCGTCGACCGTGGGTTGGCGCGGCCGATCTCCACGCAGATCGCCGACGCCATCCGGGCGGCCGCGGTCACCGGCGTCCTCCGGCAGGGCGACCGGCTGCCGTCCACCCGCGACCTGGCCGGCCAACTCGGCGTGAGCCGCACGGTGACCGCCGCCGCCTACGACCAGTTGCACGCCGAGGGGTGGCTGACCGGGCGGCACGGCTCGGGCACCTACATCGCGGCGACCTGCACGACCGCGAAGCCGTGCGGCCGGGAGTTCACACCGACGGACGCCGTCGCGAGCGTGAACGTGATCGACCTGGCGCCCGGCGCGCCGTGCACCGACAGCATCGACGGTGCGGCGTGGCGGCGGGCGTGGCGAACCGCGGGTGACCGCTCGACGTCGGTGCGGCCCGAGCGCGCCGGGCTGCCCGAGTACGGCGACGCGGTGGCCCGGCATCTGCTCCTGCACCGCGGAGTGCGCGTCGGGCCGACGATCGGGCGGGACGACCGGATCGGGATCGTGGCGACCGGTGGCACGACCGCCGCGCTGGCCGAGGTCGCCGCGACCGTGCTGCGGCCGGGTGACGCGGTCGCCGTCGAGGAGCCCGGCTATCAGCGCGCGGCCGAGACGCTGCGGTCGGCCGGCGTTCGTGTCGTTCCGGTCCAGGCGGACGGTCACGGGCTGAACCCGGAGTCCATCCCGGCCGAGGTCAAAGCGGTGTACTGCGCGCCGGCGCACCAGCACCCGCTCGGCTGCCGGCTGACCGCCGAGCGCCGGGTGACACTGATCAAGCGGGCCCGCGACGAGGGCTGGCTGATCATCGAGGACGACTACGACGGCGAACTGCGGCACGACCTGACGCCATCGCCCGTGCTGGCCGCGCTGGCGCCGGACATCGTGATCCACCTCGGCTCCGCGAACAAGATCATCAGCCCGGTCCTGGGCACCGGCTGGATGGTCGCCTCCGTCGAGGTGCTCGACGCCGTGCTGGCGCACCGGCGGGCGCTGTCGGTCGCTCCGGCGGTGGCCGGCCAACTGGTGCTGACCGCGCTGGCGGAGACCGGCGATCTGGCTCGCCACCTGCGCCGGGTGCGGCGCGATCTGTCCGAGCGGCGGCGCTACATCGTGCGCAATCTCAAGCGTGGCACGGTGTCCGTGGACGGCGCCGGCATGGGCGCGCACGTCGTCCTGCCACTGCCCGACGACGACGCCGAGCAGCACGTACTGGCCAACGCGAAGCGCGGCGGAATCCTGTTGGACGGGCTGGGCCGGCACCACGCGGGACCGCCCCGGTTCTCCGGCATCGTGCTCGGCTACGCCGCGTGCACACGTGATCAACTCTCGATCGCGCTGCCGATCGTGGACAGCATCGTCGCGCAGGTCGACCGGCGGTGATCAGCTCGCGTAGCCGTACAGGAAGGCGCGCACTCCGGCCGTGATGCGCTCGGTGTCCACCGTCGCGGTACCGGCCACGACCTTGGCGACCTGACCTCCCACGGTGAGCGCCATCAGGTGCTCGGCGGCGAGCAGCGGATCATCGACCCGCAGCAGGCCGCGCTCGGCGAGCCGGCCCATCGCGCGGCCCATCGCCGCGTGCACCCGGTGCGGGCCGTCACGGTCCCACGCCTCGCGGAGTTCCTCGGACGCGGCCGCCGGATCGCTGTTCAGGTGAGACACCAACGAGAAGTGCTCGGCGTTGTCGATCTTCGCGCGCACCCACGCGGTGCCCAGCTCGATCAGGGACTTCTCCAGGTCGGCGACGTCGTCGAGGTGCTCGGAGATCAACCCGACCAGGGCGTCGGCGACCCGGCCGGTGCTCTCCGCGACCACGTGGGCGAACAGGCATTCCTTGCTGTCGAAGTGATTGTAGATCGTGCGCGTGGACACCGAGGCCCGTTCGGCGATCATGTCGACGCCGGCGCGCTCGCAGCCGTACTCGGCGAACACGGTCCGCGCGGCGGCCAGGATCGCTTCGCGCTTGGCCACCAGTCCGCGTTTCGCCGTCGTCATGGGTGCATCGTCTCATTTACAACCGACGTTTTACAAACTTGCCATCGTCGTTGTACTTTTGACGACATGCGCACCACACCACTCGGCCGGACCGGCCTGACCGCGTCCGCCCAGGGCTTCGGCTGCATGCGGCTGGACGACGCTCGGCCGGAGTCCGAAAAGGTCGTCCACCACGCGCTGGACCTCGGCGTGACGTTCCTCGACACGGCCGCCATGTACGGCACGAAGCCTGGCGACAACGAATTGCTGGTCGGCCGGGCGCTGCGCACGCGACGCGCGGAAGCCTTGCTGTGCACCAAGTTCGGCGTCGAGCTGGGCGACGGGTGGTGGAAGTACCGGGGCGACCGCGACTACGTGCACGCCTCCTGCGAGGCCAGCCTGCGCCGGCTGGGCACGGACGTGATCGACCTCTACTACCTGCACCACCGCATCGACGAGGTCCCGATCGAGGAGACCGTCGGCGCGATGGGCGAGTTGGTCGCCGCCGGCAAGGTGCGCCACCTCGGGCTGTCCAACATCACGGTCGAGGACCTGCGCCGGGCGCACGCCACGCATGCGATCGCGGCGATTCAGCCGGAGTGGTCGCTGATCGATCGTGCCATCGAGGGCGATCTGGTGCCGGTGTGCGCTGAGCTGGGCGTCGGCGTCGTGCCGTACTGCCCGCAGGGGCGCGGGCAACTGTTCGCCGAGCCGGCGGTGCGGCGCGTGGCCTCGCGAAACGGCATTCAGCCGGGGCAGGCGGCGCTGGCCTGGATTCATTCGCGTGCCTCGAAATGGGGCGTCGAGGTCGTTCCCATTCCGGGCACGACGCGGGTTTCCCATCTGGACGAGAACGCGGCGGCGGTTGGCATCGCACTGTCCGACGCGGATCTCGCCGAACTCGAAGAATCGATTGTCAAGGAAGGTACTGACTGATGTCGGAGAAGACGATGAGGCTGGCCGTGATTCTGGGCAGCGTGCGGAAGAGTCGGTTCGGTCCGACGGCGGCGAGCTGGTTCACCGGGCAGGCGCGTGAGCACGGCCGGTTCGAGGTCGATGTGATCGACCTGGCCGAAAACCCTTTGCCCGCAGAGCTTCCGGCCGACATTCACACGCTCGGCGATGCTGACGGGCGGAGCGACGAGCTGGTCGCGCTGTACGAGCGGCTGGCCGCGGCGGACGCGTTCGTGGTGGTGACGCCGGAGTACAACCACAGTTTCCCGGCTTCGATCAAGCATCTGATCGACTGGCACTACATGGTGTGGCGGGCGAAGCCGATCGGGTTCGTCTCGTATGGGGGAATCGCGGGTGGAATGCGTGCGGTGGAACAATTGCGGCTGGTTTTCGCCGAACTGCACGCGGTGACGGTGCGGGACACGGTCGGGTTCGTGAACTACTGGGAGAAGTTCGACTCGGCGGGGTCGCCGGTCGAACCGGAGGCGGTCAACGGGGCGGCGAAGATGATGCTGGACGAGCTGGCCTGGTGGGGCTCGGTGCTGCGGAACGGGCGGGCCGCCATCCCGTACTCCCCTGCCGCTTAGGCTGATCGGATGAGTGATTTTGAGAAGCGGATCGCCGAGGCGTGGGCGTCGATCGATGACTACGACACAGCCGGGTTTCGCGCGCTGATCGACGAGTTGGTGGCGGAGTTGCCGGCGGACAGTCCGCGTGCGGCCTTCGAGCGGGCGTGTGCGTTCGACTCGACGGGTGACTCGGCGAGTGCGATTCCCTTGTATCAGGCGGCTTTGGATGGCGGGATCAGCGGGGAGAACCGGCGGCGGTCGGTGATTCAGATGGCGAGTTCGATTCGGAATACCGGCCGTCCAGAGGAGAGCGTGGCGCTGCTGACGGCGGAGCTGGAGCGGGCGTCTGATGGGTTGGACGACGCGGTGCGGTGTGTGCTGGCGCTGGCGTTGACGGATTTGGGGCGGGAGCGCGAAGCCGTGTCCATCGTGGTGGGGGCGTTGGCGCGGCACTTGCCTCGGTATCAGCGGTCGATGGCGGCCTATGCGCGCGCACTTGTTTGACGGTTGATCTACTGCCTCGTTGCGTGCTCGGCAACTGCTCCGTGAGGGTGGTGTCGGTCGTTCCCGCCACCACGTGGTCACATGGGGCGACATACTGATTCGAGTGAGCGATCAGCCGGGCGCGAGTAGCACGGCGGTGCCTCGGCAGTTGCCGTTGGCGGCGCGGCATTTCACCGGCAGAGTCGAGCATTTGGCCGCGCTCGACGCGTTGTTGCCCGATGAGAGTGATGACACTTGCGCGGGGGTCATCTCGGCGGTGGACGGCACGGCCGGGGTGGGCAAGACCGCGTTGGCTGTGCGGTGGTCATATCGGGTCCAGCATCACTTTCCCGACGGCACGTTGTACGCCAACCTGCGCGGCTACGGCCCCGGTGACCCGGCCACGCCCGGCGAGATCCTCGGTGGGTTCCTCGGGGCGTTGGGGGTGTCGGCCCAGCAGATCCCGGCGGGTCTCGAGGCGCAAGCCGGGTTGTATCGGTCGGAGCTGGCGCGACGGCGGGTCTTGATCGTGCTGGACAACGCCAGCGCCGCCGAGCAGGTTCGGCCGATGTTGCCCGGCGGGCCGGGGTGCGCGGTGGTGGTGACCAGCCGGGCCAGCCTGACCGGGTTGGTGGTCGGCGAAGGCGCGACCCGGGTCACGCTCGGCCTGCTCACCGAGCGGGAGGCGGTGGAGTTGGTGCGGGCGACCCTCGGGCACCAGCGGGCCGATGCCGAGCCGGACGCGGTGATCGAGTTGATCAAGGCGTGCGCACGACTGCCGCTCGCGTTGCGGATCGCCGCCGGGCGTGCGGCGGCCCGCCCGTACCTCACGGTGGCCGACCTGGTGGCGGAGCTGGGCAGTGAGCGGGGACGCTGGGAGGCGTTGAGCGTCTCGGCCGACGAACGCACCTCGGTGCGGGCGGTGTTCGGCTGGTCCTACCACCAGCTCACTGGTGCACAGGCGAGGATGTTCCGCCGGCTCGGCCTGCACCCAGGCCCCGAGATCAGCCTTCACGCCGCCGCGGCGGCCGCCGGCGTCGACGTGCTGGAAGCCCGACGGCTGCTCAATGCTCTTGCCGAGAGTCACCTGATCGAACCGATCGCTCGAGACCGGTATCGCATCCACGATCTGCTGCGGGCCTACGCCATCGACCGCGCCGACCACGATGACACCCCAGGCGACCGCAACCACGCCCTCCGCACTCTGGCGGAATGGTACGCACACCATGCCCGTATCGCCTACCAGGCCATCATTCCCTGGAATGCCGACTGGCATGCCGCGGCGGATCTGGACACTCACGCCCGTCCGGAAATCGCTTTCCCAGGGTCCGTCGAGGCGTGGGCGTGGTTCGACCGCGAATGCGTGAACGTGATCGCCATGGTTCGCGCCGCCACCCGCCACCACGGCTTGTCTCCGCTCGCCATTCTCATGGCGGACGTTTTCGCGCAAGCGCTTTCCCACCTGGCGACTTGGGACGACGCGCTCGAGGTAGCCCGGCTCGGCCTTGCTGCCGCCCGCCGTATCGGTGACCGCGCGGCTGAATGCTATTTGCTGCAGAGTCAGGGCGTGGCACACCAGGGTGCCGCGCACCAACAGGAGGCCATCGACGCTTTCCAGGCGGCGCTGGCGCTGGCCCGCGAGCTTGACGATGTGGAGTTGTGGGCATTGGTACTCAGTTATCTCGGCTGGGTATGCGTCGCGCAAGAACAGTACGCGCAAGCACAGGAATATCTGCGGTCGGCGCTACCTTTGGTTCCTGACCCGAAACGGGGACGCCTTGGCAGCTTCATCGAGTACAATCTCAGCGGGGTGTATATCGGGCTCGGCGATTACGACCAAGCATTCCGGCACGCCGAGCGCAGTCTCGCATACTTTCGGGTGATCGGGTATCGCGACCCGGAAATCTACGCGTTGCATCAAATGGCCCGAGCCCGGCAAGGCGTGGGTGCGCACCCTGATGCGATCGCATTGTGCGAGCAGGCGCTCGCCATCGGCGAACCCCGTTGCCGCGATCCGCAACACCGAGCCGTCCTGCTCGACACTCTGGGCACCTCACTACTGCACACCGGCGACGTCACGCGGGCGATCGCATGCTGGCGCGAGGCTATTGCCATTTTCGACGATCTCGGCGTCGATCGTGCTGACGATCTGCGAGAGCGGCTCGGCGCGCTGGAGACTGGGTAGCGGTTCTCGTGGTTGATCTATCGTCTTTGGTGCACTCCGTCCGTTATTGGCTGCCGCGCTGGTCGCCCTCTTGTGGTTGTTCCGCGTGGGGGTGTCAGGGCGACCAGCTTGCCACCGGAATGGGGGACGCCATTTTCATGGATAGTCCGGTAGAATTGTGGTGTGTTGATAATAGGTGAGGAAATGTCTTGGGACGCGGTTCTCGCAACCGCGCCCCGGGTATTTGGTGAGCCTGAGTTTGATTGGTCGGATGGGCCGTTTTCGCCGGATGAGGCGAGCACGGTAGCGGAGTTGGAAAATGTTCAGCGGGACAAGGCCGCGTTGTGTGCTGATGAGGTTCGGCTGCTGGCTCGGTACAACCAGCTGCGTGGTGGGGTCGAGAACGTGTCCGAGGAGATCGGGCAGGCGTTGAAGTGGTCACCGGGGCGCGCTTCGCATCAGGTCGTGATGGCCGAGGCGCTGGTGACCCGCCTCCCGCAGACCCTGTCCGCGCTCGCCCGGGGTGAGATTGATTGGGCGAAGGCTCGGGCGATGTATGAGGTCACCCGGCCGTTGTCGGATGAGCACGCCGCCCGGGTGGAAGCCGCTGTGTTGGCGGATCCGCCGGACTACTACACCCCGTTCAGCGCAAGGTGCGCTATTGGGTGAACAAGGTCGACCCCGACGGCGCGGAACAACGCCGACAGCAGCGCCGCAAGGATCGGTGTGTCACCTTCAAGCAGGACGACGACGGGGAGGCCTTCCTCGGTATCCGGGACCGGTGGAGCAGCTCTACCCGGCGTATGTGCGGATCGATCAACACGCCCGCCGGTTGAAGCAGCAAGGCGACACGCGCAGCCTGGACAATCTGCGATTCGATGTCGCCGTCGACCACTTCTGCGGGGAGAACCAGTCCCACATCAAAACCATTGTGTGGGTCACCGTCCCCCACACCACCCTGCTCGGAGTGGACGACAAACCGGGCGAACTCTTCGGTGTCGACATACTCCCCGCGCAAGTCGTGTGCGAGTTGGCCGCTGACAAGAAATCCACGTGGCGGCGAATACTCTATGATCCGCCGAGCGGGATGATCACCGACGTCGGGCGAAAGCGGTATCCGCCGGCGGCGATGGCCGAAAACATCCGATTGCGGTTCCGCCGATGTACTCATCCCGGGTGTGACAGGCCGGCCACACGGTGCCAGATCGATCACACTCTCCGGCACGCGGATCATGGCCGAACCTGTTTGTGCAATCTGAATCCGCGCTGCGAACGGCACAACCTGTGCAAGGAGAAGCCCGGCTGGCACGTCGAACAACCCGAACCGGATGTGGTGATCACCCGCAGCCCATTGGGACACGAAGTCGCCGTCCGGGCCGAACCCATCGCCGACCCGGACCCTCCGCCCTTCTAGAAGCGCACGAGTGTCCGCGCGCCCTTGCCGGCGATCATGTCCTGGAAGGCGTCGTTCACGCCGTCCAGCCTGATCTCGCCGGTGACCAGCGAACCGATCTCCAGCCGTCCGGCGCTGAGGTGCTCCAGCAGCTTGGGCACGTCGGCGTCCGGGTCGCTGTTGCCGTACACGCAACCGTGCAGCGTGCGCCCGAACCAGTACAGCTCCAGCGCGCTGAACTCGACCGGCGCCTTCGCCGACCCGACGCCGACCACCACGACCGTGCCACCGCGACGGCTGGCCGACCACGCGGTCCGAATCGTCTGTGGCAGGCCGACGCACTCGAACGCGTAATCCGCTCCCCTGCCCTCGGTCAGCTTACGAACCTGTTTGCTGGCAACAGCATCCGACACGACGAAGTCCGTGGCACCATGCGCCCGGGCAATGTCCTCTTTGGACTCGACGGTGTCCACCGCGATGATCGGGCCGGCGCCCGCGATCCGCGCCGCCTGCAGAACCGACAATCCAACACCGCCGAGGCCGACGACCACGACTGACTGTCCAGGTTGGACACGGGCGGTGTTGTGTACGGCGCCGAATCCGGTGAGCACGGCACAGCCGAGCACCGCGGCCTGCCCCAGGGGCACGTCGTCCGGAATGGGCACCACGCCCTTCTCGGCGACCACGGTCTCTTCGGCGAACGCTCCGGTGGACAGGCCCGGATACACCACTGTGCCGTCCGCGAGTGTCCCGTGTGGACGGTTGGCACCCTCCTCGCCGTGCGCGCACAGGTACGGCTCGCCCTGCTGGCAGAACCAGCAGTCACCGCACGCCGGCGTCCAGTTCAGCACCACGTGATCACCTGGCCGCACCCGTGTCACGCCGTCGCCGACGGACACGACAACGCCGGCACCCTCGTGTCCGAGCACTGCCGGCAACGACAACCGCAGCGTGCCGTTGGCCAGCGACAGGTCCGAGTGGCACACGCCGACAGCGGCGAGCCGCACCCGTACCTGCCCCGGCCCCGGCTCGGGCAGGTCGATCTCGAGCACCTCGAGCGGCTTGCCCTGCTCACGCAGCACCGCGGCCATCACCATGGAGAATTCCTTTACTTCACAAAGAAGGCGCCGCGGTCGAGGACCACGTCACCATCACCGTCACGGGTCTGGAACAGCGCGCCTCGCTCGGTGAGCCAGGCGTGCACGATCAGCTCGGCACCGGGCAGCACCGGCTTGGTGAACCGACCGTCCATTCCGGACACTCGGCTCACGTCACCGCCGGTCAATTCGTTGATCAACAGCCGGGCGGTGATCCCGTACGTGGCGAGCCCGTGCAGGATCGGCCGCTCGAACCCGCCGCGCGCCGCGAACGCCGGGTCGGAGTGCAACGGATTGCGATCACCGGTCAGCCGGTACACCAGCGCCTGGTTCACCGCGGTCGGAAACCGCGCCACCACGTCCGGCTCGCGCTCTGGTGCGGTCCACTTGTGCGAGGCCTTGCGCTCGCCGCCGAAACCACCCTCGCCCTTGATGAACACCGACGTGCGGGTGGACAGCAGGTGCTCCCCCGACTCGGCATCGTCCGCCGTGTACTCGATGGCGACCAGCGCGCCCTTGCCCTTGTCCTCGATCTCCGTCACGGTCCTGCGCACCTTGACCGTGCCGGCCGGCGGGATCGGGCGATGCAGCGCGAGCGCCTGCTCGGCGTGCACCAGCAGCGCGGGATCGAAGTCACCCCACTGCCGCGGCGGCCCGCCGAACTGCACCAGCGGAATGCCGAACGTGGGCAGCACCTGCTGTGTCACGTCGGCCGTGTTCTCCGTGGTGAACGCCAGCTCCGCGGTCGGATCCTGTTGTCCCGCACCGATTCCGACCGCGTACAACAGCGCGTCGTCCGCCGTCCAGCTCGCCGTCCACGGGCCTTCGGTCTGCCCGATGATGTTGTGATCAAGCCCCATGTGCCCGCTCCCTCAGCCGATTTTGCGACCGCCGTCTACGTAGAGAGTCTGGCCTGTGATGAACGATGAGGCATCCGAGACGAAGAAGGCGATCGCGTTGGCGATGTCGTCCGGCTGGCCGACCCGGCGCACCGGGGTGACCTCGGCGGTCGCATTCTGCAACTGCTCCGGCGTGACGCCCAGCCGCTCGGCGGTGGCGGCGGTCATCTCGGTGACGATGAACCCGGGCGCGACCGCGTTCACGGTGATGCCGAACGGACCCAACTCGATCGCCAGCGTACGGGTGAAGCCCTGGATGCCCATCTTCGCCGCGGAGTAGTTGGCCTGCCCCCGGTTGCCGAGCGCGGACACGCTGGACAGGCTGACGATCTTGCCGTACTTCGCCTTGACCATGTGCTTCTGCGCGGCCTTGCTGGCCAGGAACGCGCCCTTGAGATGCACGCCGAGCACCGTGTCCCAGTCCTGCTCGGACATCTTGAACAGCAGGTTGTCCCTGGTGACACCGGCATTGTTGACGAGGATGTCGATCGAACCCAGCTCTGCGACCACCTGGTCAACGGCCGCGTCGATCGCCTCGGCGTTGGTGACGTCCGCGCCAATGGCGATCGCCTTCCCACCGTCGGCGACGATCGCGTCCACAGTGGACTGACCGGCCGACGCGTCGAGGTCCAACACCGCCACCGCCGCGCCGTCGGCCGCCAGCCGCTTCGCCACCGCCGCGCCGATGCCCCGCGCGGCTCCGGTCACCAGTGCCGCACGCCCGTCAAGTGCGCCCATCAACATCCTCCTCGTCGAGGTTTCCTGTCACACGAAGGCGTTCACGCCGGTCAGCGCACGCCCGATCAGCAACTTCTGCACCTGGCTGGTGCCCTCGTACAGCGTCATCACCCGCGCGTCACGCAGGAACTTCGCCACCGGGTACTCGTCCAGGTAGCCGTAGCCGCCGAACACCTGGATCGCCAGGTTGGCCGCCTCCACGGCGTTCTCCGACGCGAACAGCTTCGCCATGGACGCCTCGGTGGAGAACGGCTTGCCCCGGTCGACCAGATCGGCCACCCGCCACACGAGCAGCCGCGCCGCGTCGGTCGAGACCGCCATATCGGCCAACATCTGTTGCACCAGTTGGAATCCGGCGATCGGCTTGCCGAACTGGGTGCGCTCGGTCGCGTACTTGACGCTGGCCTCCAGCGCGCCGCGCGCCAGCCCGACACAGCCCGAGGCGACCGACATGCGTCCCTTGTCCAACGCGGACATGGCGAGCTTGAAGCCCTGCCCCTCCTCGCCCAGCCGCGCGTCGTCGCCGACCCGCACGTCGTTCAGGATCAGCTCGCCGGTGGACTGGCCGCGCAGGCCGAGCTTGCCCTTGATCTCCCGGTGCTCGAAACCCTCGGCGTTGGTGGGCACAACGAACGCGGTGATCCCCTTCGGGCCGAGACCGCCGGTGCGCGCGAAGATCAGCGAGAGGTCGGCCCAGGTGCCGTTCGTGATGAACATCTTGGAGCCGGTGATCACCCAGTCGTCACCGTCGCGCACCGCCTTGGTGGCCAGGCTCGCCGCGTCCGATCCGGTGTCCGGTTCGGTCAGCCCGAAACACGCCAGGGAGTCCCCCGAGCACAGGCCGGGGAGCCAGCCCTGCTTCTGCTCCTCGGTGCCGTAGCCGGCGATCGTCTTGCCGACTAGCCCGAGCGAGACGGAGACGATGCCGCGGATGGCGGAGTCGCCGCGGCCGAGTTCCTCCATCATGAGGCAGTAGGACAGGTGATCGCCGCCGGAGCCGCCGTACTCCTCGGGGATGGTCATGCCGAGGAAGCCGACGTTGCCGAGCTTTCCGACGATCGCGCGGTCGACCTGCTCGACCCGGTCCCACTCGCGGACGTTCGGCACGACCTCGGTGTCGATGAAGTCGCGGGCGAGTTCGCGCAGCGCGGCCTGTTCGTCGGTCAGCTCGAGGTCCATGCGGTACTCCGTCGTGCCGGGGTCGGATTCCTTGACACTATGCCGTCGGCGGGCTGCTGCCGAGGGTGTGGGCGGTCCACGTCACACCGACGGCTGATCCGGCATGCCAAGCGCCTCTGGGGTGGTCCGATCGCGTCTGACAAGTTCCACGTACTTTCGGCAACGTGAGCGGTGAATCGCGCCGTGGCGTTCTTTCTGGGGTGGCACTTGGTGATCGGCGTTGGGGCTTGGGGTGATCGGCGGCGCGGTATTGTGCGGGCCGATTCTCACAAGTCAAGGGCGCCTTCGGCGTCGCTTCGCGACTCGCTTCGCTCGCCCTGGACTTGTGAGCCTCGATCGGCCCTAAACGGCTGGCGCTACGGGCAGGCTCCGCCTGCCTTTTGCCCGTACCGCGCCGCCTCTGGAACGGTGATCGACCAGCGGGTTTCACCTGGTCGGGTGACGCTTTCCGGGGTCGCGATCCGGTAGGCTCGAACACATGTTCGACACGACGATGGCGCGGCTGCTCGACGCGCTCGCTGACACCGAGCGGGTGAAAGCGCGGGCCGAGGCGGAGCAGATGCGACTCCTCGCCGAGATTCAGGAACTGCGTGCCGGCACGCACCTCGAAGAATTCACCACCGATGAAGTTGCCGCACACATGCGGTGGTCCACCCGCACCGCACAGAACCGAATCGATGATGCGATGTCGATTGTGACACGCCTGCCCGGGACATTGGCAGCCCTGGAACGCGGTGCCATCGACCGGATCAAAGCCGCCGCCATCAACGATGTGACGGCAAAACTATCTGTCGAGCACGCCGGGGTGGTCGAAACCCAAGTACTGGAGAAAGCACCCGAGGTGGTGGTGTCCACACTGCGAGGCCATCTGCGCAAGCACGTGGCCATGATCGACCCCGACGGGGCACAACGTCGTCATCGGGAACGTGCCCAGGGGCGGAAGGTGTGGGTGGTCGCCGAAGAGGACGGCATGGCCACCCTGTCCTGCTACACCACCGCCGCAGCAGCCGAAGCCTGCTACCGGCGAATCATGGAGTTGGCGCGCAAGGCGAAGACCGAGGGCGATGAGCGCACCGAGCCCCAGCGGCAAGCCGACGTGTTCCAAGATGCCTTGTGCGGCAAGGATTTCGAGCACGTGCAGGTGGTGTTGACCCTGACCGGCTCAACGGAGGAGCCGTCGGTGGTCGAGTTGGACGGCCACGGACCGCTCACCCCAGACGCCGCCACAGAGTTGTTGTCGCAAGCGACAGTGATCCGCAAAGTCGCGACCACACCAACCAAGAACAACAAGCCACTCAACCGCAAAGCCCGCTGCTACCGGCCACCACCAGACCTGGTCGAACACGTCCGATCACGCGACAAAACCTGCCGCTTCCCCGGATGCCACCGCAAAGCCGAACGCTGCGACCTCGACCACACCACCCCCTTCCACCAACACGGCGACACCGTGCCCGAAAACCTCGGCCCACTATGCCGACACCACCACCGACTCAAACAACAACAAGGCTGGACCCTCCTCCAACCCAAACCCGGCGTCTTCGTCTGGCAAACCCCCACCGGCACCACCATCACCATCGAACCCGACACCCAACAACAACCCGACCCCATACCAAGTCCCGGTGGTAGCCATGACCCACCCAACTAACCCAACCACCCACGAAACAGGCGTGCCCCGGCTCTCGGTGGCAAGCCGGTCGCCGGACCACCCCAACAACGACCAACCCGCAACCGGCGACCGGCGCGGCAGCACCCCACCACGCCCTGCGCCTGACCGCGATGCGAACCGTCCACAGTGGACCGCCAGTAGCCTGACCCCCGATGCACCTGATCAACGTCCCACCCGGCACCGTGACACTGTCCGACCGCCGCACCCGCCACACCTGGCCCGTCGAGATCGCCCCATTTCAGCTCACCGCCACACCCGTCACCCAGGAGCACTACGCCCAGATCACCGGAAAACGGCCAAGCGAGGCGCACGGCGATCAGCTCCCCGTCGAGACGGTCTCCTGGTGGGACGCCGTCCGATTCTGCGACGCCCTGTCGATCAGCGAGGGCCTGACACCCGCCTATCACCCGCACGAAGACGACGAGTCGATCGAATGGGACACCGCGAGCGACGGCTACCGGCTGCCGACCGAGGCGGAATGGGAGCACGCCTGCCGAGCCGGCACGACCGACGCGCGGTACGGCCAGCTCGACGACATCGCGTGGCACCGGCGCAACTCCGGCGAGCGCCCGCACGACGTGGCCACCCGACAGCCCAACGCATGGGGCCTGCACGACATGCTGGGCAACGTCTGGGAATGGTGCTGGGACCTGTACGACCCCGACGTCTACGGCACCTACCGCGTCCTGCGCGGCGGCGGCTGGTTCGATGAGCACTGGAGTTGCCGCGCCTCGGTACGCCGACGCAGCCACCCCACGCTGGCGATCGACGACGTCGGATTCCGCGTCGCGCGCTCGCCCAGTCGGGAAGTGCTCAGCCCGTAGGCGCCCCGTTCGTGGCGATCAACGTCTCCATGGCGTACTCCACGAGCGTGATCAGCGTCTGCTTCGTGGACTCGCGATCACGCGCGTCACACCGCACGATCGGCACGCTCTTGCTGATCACCATCGCGTCGCGCACGTCCTCGATCTCGTGCCGCAGCACGCCGTTGAAGCAGTTCAGCCCCACGATGTAGGGCAGCCCCCGCTCCTCGAAGAAGTCCACCGGCGCGAACGAGTCCGCCAGCCGCCGCGTGTCGGCGAGCACCACCGCACCGATCGCACCACGCACCAGGTCGTCCCACATGAACCAGAACCGCTGCTGGCCCGGTGTACCGAACAGGTACAGGATCAGGTCCGAGTCCAGCGACACCCGGCCGAAGTCCATCGCGACGGTGGTGGTCGCCTTGTTCGGCGTCGCCGCGAGGTCGTCCACGTCGACACTGGCCGAGGTCATCACCGCCTCGGTGGTCAGCGGCATGATCTCCGATACCGAACCGACGAACGTCGTCTTGCCGGCACCGAACCCTCCGGCGACCACGATCTTGGCCGACGTGGTCGCCGATTTGCTGCCGGGAGCCGCCACTGAGCTCCCGGTGTCATAGCCGACGGAGTCCACTCAACACCCTTTCCATCAACATGAGCTGTGCCGTGGCGCCCTCATCCGCGGCTGTCCGATGAACGGTGACCAGGCCGAGATCGGCCATGTCCCCCACGAGCACCTTCGCCACACCGAGTGGCACGCCGAACATCGACGCGATCTCGGCGACCGATCGCGGTTGCAGGCAGATCTCCGCGACCGATCGGTGCTCGGCATGCTTCACACTCGACTCGTCGCGACCACGATCTGTCGTCGTGACGAGTGTTTCCAGTTGCAGTTGGACGGTCGACTTGGTTCGGCCGCCCGTCCAGGCGTACGGCCGCACGATGGACGCGTCGTCCACCGCCGGTTCTCGGGACTCGTCGGGCTCCGGTGCCACGTTCGCACTGGGTGCGGGAGTCGGTGACGGCGACGGCGCTGGAGTCGGGGGCGGACGAAGCCCTTCGTCCGCCTTGTCTCTGCGCTTACGCCGTCCGCGTCTGCCGCTGCCGATCGTGAAACCGTGCACGACATCGGCGAAGGTCTCCTCCTCCGCCTGCTGCCGAGCCGCCTTCGACGCGCGCGGTTCGAACGGGTCGATGCCACCCTTCACGCCGGCTGACCGATCCTCCCGCCGGCGCCCTGCAACTGCGCACGGAGCTCCGGCGTGAGCATCTGGCCGACCCGGTCCACGAGCAGCGTCATCTCGTAGGCGATCTGCCCGATGTCGGCGGTGGGCGCGGCGAGCACGGCGAGACAGGACCCGTCGCTGATCGCCATCAGCAGCATGATCCCGCGATCCATCTCGACCACGGTCTCCCGCACGTCACCCGCGTCGAAGCAGCGGGCGGCGCCCTGGGTGAGGCTGATCAGGCCGGACGCCACGGCGGCCAGCTGATCGGCGCGGTCGATCGGAAGTCGCACCGACGAGGTGAGCAGCAGTCCATCGGCCGACACCACCACGGCGTGCGCGACGCCGGGGACGCGCTCGGCGAAGTCGTTGACCAACCAGCCGAACTGGCTGGGCTGGATCTTCGGCGAAGTCATTCACTCTCCCGTTCATGGACCTTGTCGTGAGCACCCGCGGGCGAGTGCCGCGCGAGGTTGCGCCGTCCTCGATCAATCCCGCGCTGCAGGCCGGCGAGCCGGTTGCGCAGCTCCTCGGCGTCCCGGTTGGCCGGCCGGTCCTCACCCGGCGCTGACCGCACGCTTCCCGGCAGCAGCCGTTCCTTCGGGTTGCGCCTCGGCAGCCCGGACGTGGTGTAGTCGGACGGCTGGTACGCGGAGGCCGCCTCGGCGGCGTGCCACCCATCGTCGGCCGGCGACTCCCACACCCGTGCGGCTTCACTGTCCAATGTGGACTGTTCAGGCGTGGACCCGTTGGTGTCGTTGGACTTCCCGTCACGCGCACGACTGACACCGGCCTGGTACCTGTTCAGCCGGTTGCGCAGCGCGTCGGCGTCCCTGGGCGGCGCGGTCGCCGGCAGCGCGCTGTCGGAGTCGGCGACACTGCCGGGCAGCAGTTGCTCCCTCGGCGTCCGCCGTGGCAGCCCCGCCTCGGTGAACGAGGACGGCTCGATCTGCGACGCGGCCTCCACGGCCTGCCAGCCCTCGTCGGCGGCGAACCGCCACGAGCCGGTCGCATCGGTGTAGCCGTTGGAGAACAGCTCGTCCGGGCTCTTGGCGCTCTCGGCAGCCTTGGCACGCTTGGCACCCTTGGCTTTCTCCGCGCTCCCGGTGCTCTCGGAGCCCTTGGGCTCCACCGGATCGCGGAACCACGCCGAGAGCATCTCGTCGAAGATCGGCGTCGTCTCGTCGTTCTTCTGCTCGGCGGGCCCGGCACCGGTGGCCGGTGGCGGCGGGCCGGCGTCCCACCAGTCCGGCTCAGCGCCGTTGACGTGCTCGGGCGCGAACAGCGTGTGCTCGGCGGTGCCGTTGACCCGACCGTTCGGCGGCGGCTCGGCGCCGTTCTGCTCCGCCTCGCCGAACGCCTTGCGCGGCACCCGCCTCGGCAGTTCCTCGGCCGGCTCCTCGGACCTCGGCTCCTGCGTCGGAACATCGGCACCCTGGCCAGCCAGCGCGGCCAGTTCGCCGTCCAGGTCCTCGTACCCGGGCGGTCCGGTCAGGCCGGCGGCCAACCCCGGCACGGCCGACCCGTTCGCCTTGCGCCTCGGCAGGTCGGTACCCGGCAGCGTGCGCTCGACACCCGGCAGCGGCTCGGCGTCGGTGACCAGCGGGGTGACGCCGGTGGACGTCATGCCGGCCGCCGAGATCACCAGCTCGGCCGGCACGGTCACCTCGGCGCGCACGCCGGAGACCACACGACCGCCGAACAGCTCGACGCCGATCCCGTGCCGGCCGGCGAGCCGGCCGACCACGAACAGGCCCATCCGGCGGGAGGTGGACGCGTCCACCGATCCACCCTCGGCGAGCCGCTGGTTGACGGTGGCCACGTCGTCCTCGGTCATGCCGATGCCGCGGTCCATGATCTCGATCAGCAGCGAGCCGTCGTCGGCGCGCTTGCTGCCCATGAGCACCTCGGTGTCCGGCGAGGAGTACGCGGTCGCGTTGTCCAGCAGCTCGGCGAGCAGGCGGACCAGGTCGCCGGAGGCGTACCCGACCACGAGTGCCGGCGGGCCGGGCTCGATCACCACCCGCTGGTACTGCTCGATCTCCGACACTCCGGCGCGCAACAACTCGGCCAGCCGCAGCGGCTGCTGGTTGTTCCTGCGCGCCGGGTCACTGCCGGACAGCACCATCAGGTTCTCGTTGTTGCGGCGCATCCGAGTGGCGAGGTGGTCGAGCTGGAACAGCGTGGCGAGTTGGTCCGAATCCTCCTCGTCACGCTCCAGCCGCTCGAGCAGGCGGAGCTGCCGCTGCACCAGGCCCTGGCTGCGGCGGGACAGGTTGACGAACACCGCGCTGTAGTTCGCGCGCAGGCCCGCCTCGTCCGACGCCAGCCGCAACGCCTGCCGGTGCACCTCGTCGAACGCCCGTGCCACCTGGCCGACCTCGTCCTTGCTGCGCACCGGCACCGGTTCGACGACCGGATCGGCGGACGGGTCGAGCCGGCCGGACCGGATCTTGCGGACCGCGTCCGGCAGCTCGGCGTTCGCGACGTGCAGGGCGCTGGACCGCAGCACGCGCAGCGATCGCAGCATGTGCCGGGACAGGAAGAACATCACGCCGCCGGCGACCACGATCAGGCTCAGCAGCAGCACCGCGGCGATACCGGCGCGGTCGGAGGCGTCGTCCTGTTGTGCGGTGGACGTCGCTTTCAGCTCGCCGCCGATCTGACCGGTCGCGGACAGCACCCGCACGAGGGTGAGCTGGGCCGACCGGTTCCACTCCTCAGGAGCGATCGGCAGGCCCGGCCCTAAGTGGCCGACGGCGACCTGGAACAGGCGCGACCTGGTGGTCACCTCCTGGCTCGCCAGCCCGCGGTTCAGCTCGTCGCGCCGCTCCGGGGTGGCGACGGCCTGGAAGTCACCGATCGCCTGCCACAACCTGGCCTGCGCGTCACGCAGCGCCGCGGTCTCGGCCGGGGTGAGCGACCGGCGAGCGATGCCGACGGCGACCAGGGTCTGCTGGTAGTACAGCTCTTCCTTGATCAGCTCCAGGTCGTGCAGCGAGGCCGCCTCGTTGGCCAGCGCCGGGTCGCTGATCTCGGTGCCGAGCGCGCGGTCGAACTGCAGCAGCGCGCGGATCATCGTGCCGTACCTGGCGATCGCGGCGGTCGCGTCGATCTGCGAGGTGTTCACCTGCTCGCGGACCGCGCCGATGCTGCCGACACCGGTCCGCACGTCGTTGTACGCCGATGAGGTGATGGGGTGCGCGAAGGTGACCCTTCCCGCGGCCTTCTGCAGAGCGGTCCACGAGCCGTCGACGGCCTGGCGGACCCTGGTGAACCCGGCCGCCTCGGCGACCTTGCCCGAGGCCAGCGCGACCGCCGACTCGTGCCGCTCGTTCTGCAGGTTCGTGGTGAGGGTGCGCAGCTCGGCGTTGGCCGCCACACCCCGGTCGATGTTCTCGTACGAGCTGGAGCGCTCCGTCTGCTGGGCGATCTCGAGAACGCCGAGCACGATGGCGAAAAGCAGGGGAACCAGGATCACCGCGAGGAACTTCGTCGACAGGTTCCAGTCCTGCCAACGGGTGATCGCGGCCAGCCGGGAACGGCGTTTCGCCCCGGAGGTCCTGCCGCCGGGAGGCGGCTCGCTCGATTTTGTTGGTGTCTCGGTCACCGTCACGCAAATTCCTTCGCGACAGACGTCATTCGGCCTTCAAGCACGGTCACCGTGCGGCTCCTTCGCGCGCGGCGGTAAACCACATGGTGAGCGTTCAGCTGTCTCAAGGTCGTTCCTGTCAGGCGCAAACTCTGGCAAGCCCTCGCGGCGATCAGAAAGACCGACGCCAGATGATCTTCTCGTCCAGCCTCGACCGCTCGGGTCACGAGCCGACGAAGGTTAGATCGTACATCGCGAATACGTAACATCAAGTGGAACGAACTTAGCGCTCTTGACCTGCGCTAACAGTTCACCGGTGGTCGCACTGGGCGGACAAACACCGCCCAACCGGGTTCAAGATTGATTTCTTGCTACATCACGTAGACATCAAGAAGGTTCATCTTCACCCGAACGGGCTAACGCTTGGAAATGCGACTATCTGGCAACAGCGTAAGTTGATGTCCATCATCGCAGGTCAGAGGCTTGCTTGCGGCCCGCAACGAGAGACCCGACCACTTTTCCACGATCATGGTGAATTGGTCACCGTTCGAGCGCGAAGTGACGCTGTGCGACCCCGAATTCACCTAAGGGTGGACCGAATGACGCTGCTCCGACCGGTGTAGCGGCCGGCTGCCCGTTCGCTCGTTTCGGTGTTACCCCAATGGGTGGCTACCATGTCGCACTCCAGGCGCGCCTCGACCCACGGGTCCGCGCGAGCCGCACCTTCCCGGAGGGAAAGCATGACCGAGGTGGCACGGTCCACGACCGCTGCTCGCTCATTCGGCGTCGAGACGTACGAATCCTCGTTCGGCGGTTTCGAACACCCTCGTGAATCGCTGCCGAACCGCGAGATCGACTACGCGAAAATCTACGCGAGCGACGACTTCAAGGAGCTTCGAAGCTCCGCTCGACGGTTCATTCTGCCAATGAGCCTCCTGTTCTTCCTGTGGTACTTGACATATGTCCTTCTCGCCGCCTATGCGCGCGACTTCATGAGCCAGCGAGTGGTCGGTTCTATTACGGTCGCCCTGCTGCTCGGCGTGCTCCAGTTCGTGAGCACGATCGTCATCACTGTCCTTTATCTGCGTTTCGCCAGGAAGCACCTCGACCCACGGGTCGAGGCAATCCGGAAAACGGCTGGAGTAGCCGACAAATGAGCATGGACTTCGCAGCGGCGCCCTCGACCGGGAACGCCGCACTCAACACGGTGGTGTTCGGCGCCTTCGTCGTGATCACCCTGTACGTGGTGTACCGGGTGAGCAGCCGAGGCAGCTCCACCGCCGACTACTACGCCGCCGGCGGCCGGTTCAGCGGACCGCAGAACGGCATCGCGCTGTCGGGCGACTACCTGTCCGCCGCGTCGTTCCTCGGCATCGCCGGCGCCGTCGCGGTCTACGGCTACGACGGCTTCCTCTACTCGATCGGATTCCTGGTCGCGTGGCTGGTCAACCTGCTGCTCATGGCCGAACGGGTGCGCAACATCGGCCGGTTCACCATGGGCGACGTGCTGGCCTTCCGGATGCGCCAGCGGCCGGTGCGCGCCGCGTCGGCAACTTCCACTCTGGTTATCTCGTTCTTCTACATGCTCGCCCAGATGGCCGGCGCCGGAACGCTCGTCGCGCTGCTGCTGAACGTGCACGGCAAGACCGGCCAGGCGGTCGTGATCGTGGCCGTCGGCCTGATCATGGTCTTCTACGTGCTGGTCGGCGGCATGAAAGGCACCACATGGGTGCAGATCATCAAAGCCACGATGCTGCTGCTGTGCGTCGCGCTGATCACCGTGTTCCTGCTCGGCAAGTTCGGTTTCAGCATTTCCGCGCTGCTGGACGAGGCCGCGAGCAACAACCCGAAGGGGAATGGCATCCTCGAGCCGGGCGCGCAATACGGCAAGAACGAGCTGAGCAAGCTGGACTTCGTTTCGCTGTCACTCGCCCTGGTGCTCGGCGCGGCCGGCCTGCCGCACGTGTTGATGCGGTTCTACACGGTGCCCAATTCGCGCGAGGCGCGTCGTTCGGTCGTGTGGGCTATCGGCGCGATGACGGTGTTCTACTTGTCCACCCTGATCATCGGCTACGGCGCGGCGGCACTGGTCGGTTCGGACGTCATTCAGGCGTCCACCGGTAAGGAGAACGCCGCCGCCCCGCTGCTCGCCTTCGAAGTCGGCGGCACGGTGTTGCTCGGCATCGTCGCGGCGGTCGCGTTCGCGACGATTCTCGCCGTGGTCGCCGGCCTCACCCTCACCGCGTCGGCCTCGTTCGCGCACGACGTGTACGCCAACATCTTCCGGCGCGGCAAGGCCGACCCACGCGCCGAGGTGCGGGTCGCCCGGCTCACCGCCGTGGCGGTCGGCGTGCTGTCGATCGTCGGCGGCATCATGGCCAACGGGCAGAACGTGGCCTTCCTGGTGGCGCTGGCGTTCGCGGTGGCGGCCTCGGCCAACCTGTCGACGCTGCTGTACTCGCTGTTCTGGAAGCGGTTCAACACCTCGGGCACGCTCTGGGGCATGTACAGCGGACTGATCTCGTCGGTCGTGCTGGTGTTCTTCTCCCCCGTCGTGTCCGGCGCGTCGACCTCGATCTTCAAGGGCGTCGACTTCGCCTGGTTCCCGCTGACCAACCCCGGTCTGGTGTCGATCCCGATCTCGTTCATCTGCGGGTTCCTCGGCACGATCCTGAGCAAGGAGCCCACCGACAGCGACAAGCACGTCGAGATGGAGGTCCGCGCGCTCACCGGCATCGGCGCGAAAGGTTCCGCCTAGCGGAACGAAACGTAGCGCTCCCGCACCGGTTGGCGATTCACTCACGACGTGTGGATCGCCAGCCGGAGCCGTGTGCCCGGCGGACGGATGGAGACGGGGATGCGGGGGAATCGAATCGCGGGGCGGATCGCCGCGGCCACGATCGGGTTGATCATCACGCTCGGGTGGCCGGCGGCCGCCCAAGCTCAGACACAAGCTCAGTCGACCGCGCCAGGCCTGAGTGGCACAGCGTCCAAGGACACCTATCAAGACGGTGAACCGTTGGCGCTGAACTTCACGGTGACCAACAACGGTCCGGCGCCGTGCAAGATCAGCTCGCTGGCGGACGGCGTCCTGTCGATCACCGCGATGAGCGTGGACGGCAAGCCGGTCCAACCATCCTTGGGATATGTCGCGTATACCGACAGCCTCACCTCCCAACTGACCGGCGCGCTGCGGACGGTGGCGCCCAAGGGCACACAGGCGCTGGCCGTACGTCCGTCGAACGACGCGACCCTGCAGTCCGTGTCGTTGTCACCGACCGGTGAGAACATCGCGGCGCGCTGGCCGATGGCACAGCACGGGAAGTACGCGGTCAGCGCCGCATACCTGTATCCGCCCTCGCTCGCCGCACCGGATGTATGTCGCGGCGTGAGCGTGCCCGCGACTGTGTCGTTCACCGTCGGTGCGGCACGCGGTGACACCACCACATCGTTCCCGCTCCTTGCGGTGATCATCGGCGCCGCGGTCCTGCTGCTGTTGATCGTGCTCATCGTGTGGCTGTCGCGCCGGAAGTCACGAAACAAGGCCGCGCTGATCGCGGTGATCGCGACCGCCATGGTCGCCGGCCAAATGGTGCTGATGGTGGTGAGCCCGGCGCCGGCCGACGCGAGGATCGTGATTCATCCTGAACCGTTCCCGGGGTCGGTCAAGGATCCGATGTTCACCGGCCAGGTGCAGGGATGTATTCGCAGCTTCAAGGCGGAGGACGGCAGCGGCGATCCCTCGGGGATCATTCCGTGGCTGGAGTCCCTGCCACAGCAGATCGATATCTGGAAATACGACGGACAACGCTCGGAAACCGTCGGAGAATCGGCCGCCGACGCGCAGAACGGAAAGGGCACCAACTCCGGAGTCGCGTGGAACCCGTACGAATCGGCACCGTATCTCGGCGGCGTCGCGCCACAGGACTGCTCCGAGCTGTACCACGAGCTGTTCCACGCCTACCAGAACGCACGTGGCCAGAGCCGTGCCGGCAGCTGTACCGCGAAGGACGGAAAAGAGGTCCCGCTGTCCGAGCTGGACGCGACCAACGCGGAGAACGCGTACCGGCGCTACCGCGGCCTTCCTGAACGCCAGGGCTATGGCACCACGCCGTTCTCCGCCGTCCCGGACAAGTGCCAGCCGTCCAAGCCGAAGCCACCGACGAAGCCCAAGCCCAATCATTCCGACGAGGACCCGAACACCGACACGGCGTGCGCGGACACGGCGAACTGCGGCGGCAGCAACGGTGACCCGCATCTGACCACATTCGACCGACACCATTACGACATGCAGGCCGCCGGTGAATTCGTCGCAGCGAAGTCGGCGAACGGTGATCTGGAGATCCAGGTGCGGCAGATGCCATATCCCGGCTCGTCCGACGTGAGCCTGAATCGCGCGGTCGCCATGAATGTCGCCGGTGACCGGATCGGCATTTACCAGGACGGCGATCAGCCGCGATTGCATGTCAATGGCAAACCGGCGACGGTGAACGGCGTGCAGCCGCTCCCCCGTGGCGGCCGTATCGCACATGTCACCGGTGACGGCCGCGATGCCTATTTGATGACCTGGCCGGACGGCTCGCGGGTGTGGACCGGAGCGATCGGCGGCTGGGGCCTGCGTATGGACACCGAACTCGCCCCGGCGCGCAAGGGCGCCGTCCAGGGTCTGCTCGGTGACTTCGACGGCAAGCCGGAGAACGATCTGCGGCCGCGCAACGGGCAGCCGCTCCCGGAGAAGCCGAGCTACGACCAGCTCTACAAGGAGTTCGCGAAGAGCTGGCGGGTCACACCGGCCGAATCGCTGTTCGAGTACGAGCCGAATCAGGACACGCGCACCTTCACGATCGAGGACTTCCCCGCCCGTGAGATCAAGGCCGAGTCACTGCCAGCGCGCGCCGCCGCCGAGTCGATCTGCCGCTCGATGAACGTTACGGAACAGCCGTTCTTGGACAACTGTGTTGTCGACGTGGCGCTGACCGGGCACGCCGACTTCGCCGCGACGGCGGCCGACGAGCAGGCGGTGGTCAAGCCGGTCGACACACCGTCACCCGACAAGCCGATCGCGCACGGCACCGGCGTGGTGCTGCGGGACGGAAACGTGGTGGCCGACGCGCTGCACTCGGCAGACGAGGCACACGAGTACAAGATCGAGACGGGCCCGGCCACGGTGATCCGTCTCGCGAACCTGGCGGACGAATACGTTCGTATCGATCTGCTCGGGCCCGCGGTGCCGGACGATTCACCCGGGTTCACGATCACCAGCAACTGGCAGTACCGGGTGCTGCCGAATACGACGTACACGCTGAAAGTGCACCGGGACAACGGAAAGGCCGGCGGGTACGGCTTCCGCGTGGTCGCCGCGAAGGAGCGCACTCACCAGGTCAGCGTGGGCGACACGATCAAGGGCACGATCGACGTGCCCGGACGGCTCGACCGGTACGCGTTCACCGCGACCACGGACAGCCAACTGGAGCTGGAGAACGGCACCGGCTGCAAGCTGACCGTGGTGCTGGTCGAGGACAAGCCCGCCGTGCGCGCCTACACCCCGTACGGCGTCTGCTACGGCATCCCGATGGGCCGACTCGAAACCGGCAAGCGCTACCAGGTCGTGGTCTGGTCCGACACCTGGAAGGCCGGCGAAACCTACTCGTTCCGAATCAGTGCGAACTAGGCGCCGGTGATCAGGTCGGTGGGCAGGTGCGCGACCTCGCCGCACCGAAACGTGCCCTTGCCGCCGGCGTCCAACCGCAGGTGGACGATCGCCGTGTTGGGCAGCTCGTACGTGACGACGAATGACCGGAACAGCCGCATCTCCCCGGCGGTCGGCGAGGCCGTTCCGGTCATCAGCGCCCACAAAACCGCCCGGATGAACATGCCATGGGTGAACACCGCGACCGGTCCACTCGCGCACTGCCGAAGCCGGTGAAGAAAGGCATCGGCTCGGCGGAGCAGGCCAGCGAACGATTCCGCACCAGGACCGTCCACATGAGACGGATCGGCCCGCTGCCAGTACTCCTCCACCATCGGCCGGCGTTGGGCGACGGTGGTCGACTGGCCGTGCAGGCTCTGCAGGTAGGTGAACTCCTCGACCGGCCATTCCTGGTGCGTGACGTCCGGGAAACGCGCCAGCGTGGGGCGCGCGGTCAGTTTCGTCCGGACGTAGGGAGAGGTCACGATCAGCGCGGGCGGCCGGGGAATCGCGTTCGCGAGATGGTCGGCCTGCGCCTCGCCCCGCTCGGTGACAGGGATTCCCGACGGATCGTCGGTCGCCGCGCCCGCGTTGGCCACGCTCTCCGCGTGCCGAATCAACCACACCAGCATGCCGAACCTCCGGTCGACGCCAGGTTAGCCTGCGGCGGTGAGCACCGAGCGGATTCGCGCGTTCCTGGAGGAGAAGCAGCCGGCCACGCCGTGCCTGGTGATCGACCTGGACGCGGTGGCGGACGGGTACCGAAGGGTTCGTGACGCGTTGGCGCCGGCACGCGTGTTGTACGCGGTGAAGGCGAATCCGGCGCCCGAAGTGGTGCGGGTGCTGGCCGCCGAGGGTGCCGGGTTCGACGTGGCCAGCCCGGGTGAGATCGACCTGGCATTGGACGCCGGCGTGCGGCCGGACACGCTGTCGTACGGGAACACGATCAAGAAGCCGGCGGACATCACCCGGGCGTATGAATCAGGCGTGCGAAGGTTCACCTTCGACTCCGAGAGCGACTGTGACACCCTCGCGGAACGCGCGCCACGATCGGGTGTCTGGTGCCGGATTCTGGTCGACGTCCCTGGCGCGCAGACGCCGTTCGGACGCAAGTTCGGCTGCTCCCCCGACCTCGCCGTGCGGCTGCTGCGCCGGGCCGCCGACGCCGGGCTGGACGTCGAGGGCGTGGCGTTCCACGTCGGATCGCAACACGTCGACCCGGCCGCCTGGGAAGCCGGGATCGCCAGTGCCGCAACGGTTTCCGCCGAACTGGCACGGCACGGTGTGGAGATCAAGTCGGTCAACCTCGGCGGCGGCTTCCCCACCCGCTACCGCGACGACGTGCCACCGCTGGCCCGCTACGGCGAGGTGATCGGCTCCTCCGTGCGCCGCCATTTCGGCCGCACGCCGCCCGAGCTGTACGTCGAGCCGGGCCGCGCGATCGTGGCCGACGCCGGCCTGATCCGCTCCGAGGTCGTACTCGTCTCCCGGAAGTCCGATGTGGACAGTCACCGCTGGGTGTACCTGGACATCGGCCGCTATCAGGGGCTCGCCGAGACCGAGGCGGAGATGATCGCCTACCGGTTGTCCACCGCGCACGACGGCACCGCGGACGGCCCGGTGATCATCGCCGGCCCCACCTGTGACGGTGACGACGTTCTCTATCAGCGAACTCCGTACCGCCTGCCGCTCGCCCTGCGCACCGGCGATCACCTGGACATTCTGTCGGCCGGCGCGTACACGGCGAGCTACGCCTCCGTGTCGTTCAACGGCTTTCCTCCGCTGGCGACCCATGTTGTCGGTGAAAGCCGGTAACTTCGTAATCATGGCAACCCTGGTCACGTTCCACGCCCACCCCGACGACGAGTGCATCGCCTGTGGCGGAGTCATGCGCAAGGCCTTCGAGGAGGGCCACCGCGTCGTGCTCGTCGTCGCCACCCGAGGCGAGGTCGGCGAGGTCGACGACGGATTCCTCGACGACGGCGAAGAGTTGTGGGAGCGCCGGGTCGCCGAGACGCACGAGGCGGCGGAGATCCTCGGCGCCAAGCGCGTGGAATTCCTCGGCTACCACGACTCCGGGATGATGGGCGAGCCGACCAACGACGCCGCCGGCTCGTTCTGGACGGCCGATGTCGAGGAGGCGGCCCAGAAGCTGGCCGCGATCCTGCGCGAGGAGCAGGCCGAGGTGCTCACCGTGTACGACGACAACGGCGGCTACGGCCACCCCGATCACATTCAGGTGCACCGGGTCGGTGTGCGCGCCGCCGAGATCGCCGGCACGCCGCGCGTCTACCAGAGCACGATGAACCGCGACCACATGATTCGCGGCATGGAGGCGCACGCCGAGCGCGACCCGAACTTCGAGATGCCGGACATTCGCGAGCGGGAGAACTTCGGCAAGCCGGAGTCGATCATCACCGCGGCCGTGGACGTCACCGCCTTCTTGAAGCACAAGCGCACCGCCATGCGCGCGCACGCGAGCCAGATCAGCGAGGAGTCGTTCTTCCTCGCCATGCCGGACGACGCGTTCGCCTACAGCTTCGGCACCGAGTGGTTCATCCGCGAGGGCCAGGGCCCGGGGATCACCGAGACGGATCTGCTCGCCGGGCTCTAGCGTCAGGACACCGAGGACCGGTCCCGCCCGTGCCGTGCTGAGCTGATCCCGTGCGGCCGGACGCGTTCGTGGTACGCCAACGCCTGCGGATCGGCGGGGTTATCAGCGGCGCGTTGCTGGTCGCGAGCACCTACGTGATCTTGCTCGCCGTGCTGACCGTGCCGTGGTGGATCGGCCAGGTTTTCAACGAGGTCAACGGCATCGGGTCGTTCCTGATCACGTGTGCCGGAGTGCTGGTCGTGATCGGACTGCCGGCGGCGGTCGCCGTGGTCGCCGCCAGTAGGCCCGGCAACGCCGCGCTGCGCCGACGCGAACTCGTGCTCGACGCCGACGGCATGTGGATCTACGAGTCGGCGCTGTGGTGGACACCGCCGCGGCTGATCCCGTGGGCCGCGGCGAGCCCGATGCGCGGGGTGCCGTGGGACTACCTCGTGTTCGGCGATCCGCCGCAGGGCGCCTGCCGCCTGGTCTACTTGACGGCGTCACCCGAGGAGATCGTGGCGCACGGCCGGCACTGGTATCCCGGCCTGGAGTTCGCCGACGAGCGCTAGCCGATGTCCGGGCGGAGCGGCTTCATCGCCGGCATCTGTCCACTGTGGACGAACCGCACGTCGTGCTCGTGCTCAGGTGCGCAGAAGTCCAGTAGCCGCAACGCTTCCTCGGTGAGAGCGTCCTGGTCGACGTTCACCAGCGGCTCGATCGTGAGCACGGCACGACCGTCCTGTGTGGACAGCAGCCACATGGCGGCGACCGTGCCGTCCACGAGCACCGTGGACTCGACACCACCGCCGATGATCACCCGCTTGCGGATGTGGTCGGCCATCATCCGGCGGCGGTCGTCGTGCGCGAGCAGCACGTTGTCGAACGACGGCAGAAATCGGACCGGCAATGCCGTGTCCTCGGGCAGTTCGGCGTCCGGCAGGTCGTACAACACCCGGCCGTCTTCGTCGCGGTAGGTCACCAGGTCCAGCCGCTCGACCACCTCGCGCAGCCGCGTCAGGCCGCACCACGCCTGGATGTCCTTTGTGGACGCCGGACCGAAGGCCGCAAGATAGCGCGTGATCAACTCGGCGACGCTCGCCTCGGCGGGCACGCGCCCCAGCCACGACTCGGCCAGCGCGAACGGCGTCGCGCCGCTGCTCCCCCACGTGCCGTTCGGCGGCGGGTGCACCAGCGGAAGGGTGAGCTGGACCGTCGCGGTGAGAGCCGCCGGATCGACGTCCGGCCACCGCTGCACGAGCGCCCGCCGCAACTCCGGCCGCGTCATCGGACGCTCGGCCAGCAACGCCCGTGCCGCCTCGGTGATCTCGGTGGGCTCGACGCCGTCCATCATCCGCCGAAACCCGCCGCGCCAGACGCGGTCGAACACCGGCTGCACGAGGGGCCGCCAGACCAGGTAGTCCTCGGCGGTCACCATGTGCTGAGTGCCGCGCAACAACGAGGAGCGCACGACCGTCCGCTCCTCGAGAGCGCGAGTCAACTCGTCCCGGTCGAACTCCGACAACCTAGCCCACAGCGACAGATACGGCGGCCACGGCTCCTGCGCCTGCAGGCCGGCGATCCGCCCGATCGCCTCGACGGCTGAGACATCGTGGCGCCTCGACAGCAACTGGCGGTCAAGCGTGGCACGGTTCAGCTCACGAAGGGTGAGCGTGCGCGCCACTACAGCTTCTCGCCGGCGCGCACCTTCCGCGTGACCTGGCGCTCGGCGTAGAACGACACGAACGGCACCACGCCGGCCAGCAGCACGAGCACGGTGCCCTTCATCGACCACCGCGCCTTGAGCGCCAGGTCGATCGCCAGCACGAGGTAGACCGCGTACAGGAAGCCGTGCACCGGGCCGATGACCCGCATGTACTGACCCTCGTCGGCGGAGTACTTGGCGATCATCGCGGCGACCAGCGCGAGCAGGCCGACACCGACGATGTACGCCAGGACTCGCCATCGGGCCAGCGCACCGGTTATGCCGGGAGTGGCCGCGTCGCTCAACGGACTCGCCTCGCTGGCGTCGGTCTCGGACGGACGTGGGGCGCTCATCGCGTCTCCTGATCGTTCAGGGATTTGAGGTACCGGTTGTACTCGGCCAGCTCGTCGTCGGGCTCGGCGGGCGCCTGTCTCGGCACCACGGGCGCGACCGGCTCGGGTTTTGCCTGAGGCTTCGGCGCCGCGTCCTGCTCGGCCTGCTGGGCGCGCAGCTTGCGCATGCGCCACACCATGAATGCCGGGAACAGGCCGAACAGCGGCCACTGGAGCACATAGCCGAGGTTCTGCCAGGTGCCGCTCGCCGATTCGAAGCGGTTCCACTGCCAGACCGCGAGCCCGGCGCACACGGCGAAGGCGAGCACGCACCCGATGGCCATGGCCACCCGCTGCCGTTTCACCGAACCGCCTCGCACATGTTCGACGCTAACACCCAGGTGAACGGCCGGATTCAGGGGCGCGTGAGGAACGTGCGCCACGCCTCGCGGCTGAACGCCAGCGGGTTGGCGGTGCTGTTCTTGGAGTCACGCACCCCCACGGCGTCGGTGGAGAGCGCGACCTCGACGCAGTCGCCGTTCGTGCCGTTGCCGCTGCGGGTGCTCTTCCGCCACGCCGCATCGGTGAAGTCCACAGTGGACACTCGGGATCGCCTCTCTCCCAACGATTTACAGCTGCGCGGCGACCCGCTCAATCAGTGCCACCGAGTCCTTGGGGCTCAGCGCCTGCTCGCACAGGCCGTCGAACACCAGTTTACCCTCCGCGACCTCGTCGTCTTTCTCGACGTGGATGGACCCGGTCGTGTACTCGACGTACATGAAGTCCGAGTCCTGCTCTTCCGCGAACCGCAGAATCGTGAAGGCGCCGTCCATCCCATCGTGGGCGCCCAACGCATCCGGGAGGACCTGCACCGTCACGTTGTCCACCTCGGCCATCATCACCACGTGGTCGAGCTGATCCCGCATGATCTTTCGACCGCCGACCAGTTTGCGCAGCGCGGATTCGTCGATGATCGCGTGCAATCGCAGGGCGGAATCCTCGTCGGTGATTCGCCGCTGCCGATACAGCCGAGCCGCGACGTCGTTGTCGAGCTGCTTCTTCGTGCGCTTGACCTTGCCTGACGCGAACAACGCACGCATGTACGCCTCGGTCTGCAACAGCCCCGGGATGTAGACGAGTTGCGAGCTGAGCACCTCGGTCGCCTCGGTCTCCAGGCCGATGTAGCCGCGATCTCGGATTCCGTAGCGCACCCACCAGCCCGGCTTCGCGGCCTGCAGCGCCAGTTCGATCAGCTCGTCGTCCCGGACGTCGTAGAGATCCATCATCGATCGGACCAGGTGTACGTCCGCCTTGGCCCTGCCCTTCTCGATGCGGCTGAGCGCACTGGGCTGCTTGTACAGCGCCAGCGCCGCCTCAGCCAGCGTCATGCCGGTGCTCTTTCGGATTGCCTTGAGCTTCTTGGCGAGCCGTCGTCGCCGGAACGTCGGACTCGGCGTGGTCCCCATGATTACCTCCCGCATGCGTTCAATCACAGCTTGCCAGGTGCGACTGACAGAAACGCAATTGCGAGTGCGTCACCGACACGCCTTCAATCCGATGTGGACACTCATGTGGCATGACGCTTCCGACCGCATGGTCCTGGTCCGACGCGAACCAGAGGAGCCACATGATCGTCGAGGGCACGACGCTGGTCGCCGACGCCGAATTGGGCCCGTGCGTCCGCGCGTTGTGCGGACGCCTTCTGCCGGCGCGCACCGACGACCACGGATTGTCGTGGTGCCCCAAGTGTTCCGACCTACTCGCGGACTGGATTTCGGAGAACTTCGATCTGTCCACTATGGACGGAAGCTAGCCTTCGCGAGGTTCGCGCTGACCATGCCGGCGGCGCGCTGGACGTCCGGACGGCGTGCGGACCGGGGCGGTGACACAGCAGGCCGGGCCGAAGCTTTCGTCGTCGTGGACGGCGACTCCGTTGTCCCGCGCGAGGGTGACGAGCTTGGCCCACTCCCGCCGCGAGTAGAACGACGGCGGCACGGTGCCCTGAGCCGGTCCGCCGTGTTCCGGCGACGACGGTCGAGCACCCCGCGCCCCTTGCTCGCTGTCGGCGTGTCCTCCATGGTTCCCCTGTCCCATCTGACCACCGGCAAGTCTA
Organism: Herbihabitans rhizosphaerae; assembly: GCF_004216555.1. Classification (GTDB taxonomy): domain Bacteria; phylum Actinomycetota; class Actinomycetes; order Mycobacteriales; family Pseudonocardiaceae; genus Herbihabitans; species Herbihabitans rhizosphaerae. Next base: position 49,362 of record NZ_SGWQ01000009.1, read on the forward strand.
TGAGCATCGGATGCTCCTGCCATGATGAGTTTCGGCCGCGACACGAGTCAGTTGTTGTGGAACGCCCGACACACAACGGAGGACACCCATGACGAGTGACCCGACCGGCCGCCCGCCCGTCGTCGACCTGGCCAACTGGGAGGCGGCGCGCGAGGAGTTGTTGGTCCGCGAGAAGGCGCACACTCGCGAGGGCGACGCCATCGCGGCGGCCCGTCGTCGGCTGCCGATGGTGGAGTTCGACGGGACGGTCGAGGTCATCGGGCACGACGGTCCGGTCCCGTTCCTGGACCTGTTCCAGGGTCGCGACGAGCTCGTGGTCTACAAGCACATGTGGTACGACGGCGCGCCGCACCAGGGGCAGTGCGAGGGCTGCACCACCACGGTCTGGCACCTGCGGGACGCCGTCTACCTCAATGCGCGCGGCGTCTCGTTCGCCGTCTTGACGCCGGGCCGGTGGGACGAGGTGGCGTCCTTCATCGAGTTCATGGGTTACACGCAGCCGTGGTACTCGGTGCGCGACGTGGACGAGCCGGTCGGCGGCGACATGGGGTACCTCGCGTGCTTCCTGCGTGAAGGTGATCGCGTGTTTCTCACGTACTCCACGACGGGGCGCGGCAACGAGCGGGTCAACGGGTCCATGGGTTTGCTCGACATGACGCCGTACGGCCGGGGTGAGCGGTGGGAGGACAATCCTGAGGGGTGGCCCGAGGGGCGCGACGCGAGCGGGTCGTGGCGCACGAACGTGGACGAGAACTCCGACTGGGGCCCAACAAGTCGCCCCGTGGCGCAGTGGACCCGCCCCGGCGCGACCCCCGCGGACACCCTCGGCCGACAGAGCCACTGCCACTGACGCGGCTTCGTCGGCAGCGTGGAACTCGCGGTGCCTGAGCGCGGCACTCGCCGGTGCACAGCGCGGGACTCGCCGGTGCACAGCGCGGGACTCGCCGGTGCACAGCGCGGGACTCGCGGGTGCAGGGCGCGGGACTCGCGAGGTCAGCGGGCGGCGGATTGGGCGGCTCGGGCGTAGCCGTCGGCCAGGCCGAAGACCTTCTGGCCGTAGGGCACGGAGTTGTTGTACGAGAAGACGCCGTCCCACCAGCCCTTGGCGCCGCCCATGTCGCGGCCGTTCGCGCACAGGTAGCGCGCGGCGGCCACCGCCGCGTCGTCGAGCTGGTGCGGGTCGCCGCGCCCGTCGCCGTTGCCGTCCGACGCCCAGCGGCGCCACGTGGACGGGATGAACTGCATCGGCCCGACCGCGCGGTCCACCGTCGGATCGCCGTCGAACATGCCGCCGTCGGTGTCGCCGATCGCCTTCACGCCGGCCGACCCGTCCAGCGGCACGCCGATCACCGGCTTGCTCGGCCGGCCGTCCGCACCCAGCGACGCGCCGCCGTACTGCCCGTGGTTCGACTCGATGCGCCCGATACCGGCGAGCGTCGCCCAGGAGATCCGGCAGGACGACTGTGCCGCACGCATCGCCAGCTCGGCGTTGCCGTAGGACCACAGCGCCCGCGCCGGAATACCCGTCACCGCGGCCGTGCGCGCCGCCCACCCGGACAGTGGGTCACGCCCGTTGCCCGTGCCCTGCGGCTGCGGCCGGGGCTGTGCCACGACCTGCTCGTTGGCCACCTGCGGCGGCAACTCGCCGCCGACGCCGGCCGGCACGACTGTGCCCGGCTCGACCGGTGCCGCCTTCACCTGTGCCGCGGGAATCTCGAGAGCCACCGGGCCGGCCTCGGGCGAGGCGGCGTCGGACAGCAGCCACACGCCACCACCCGCGGCGGCCAGCACCACGAGCACGAGCGCGAGCCGTCCGAGCGCACCCAGCCCCCGCCGGCGGTCAGCCCGCGGGGGCGGTGGTGCGTCGACTTCGGTCTCGATATTCCCCACGTGGCTCCCGCCCTGGTGCCCGGTTCTCGCAGCGTTCTCGATCTGCAAACGAGAACACGAGCCGCCAGGTTACGCGCGGGAGTACGTGGTTCAGGCAACCCCGTCGCGGCGCTGCCGGTTCAAGCGCGCCACACACCACGCGGCGGCGCTGCCGCGACGCAGGTGCTGCAGCACGGTCATCGGCCCAAGGTGACGACTCAAGTCGGACGGCGTCAGCCCGGCTGCCCTCCAGTCCAGCGCACGCTGGTCGAGAGGGCTGATGCCCGCGTCCCACCATTCCTTCGCCTCGGCGAGCCCGCCGCACATCTGCCACCAGGCGGCGGCCGACGCGAGCAACTCATGAGGCACTTCGGGTAGTCGCTCCCGCATGGCGGCCACGAATACCGGGTCGGCCGAGTCGACCGACACGAAACTCTTCGCACCGCCTGCCGCTCGCTGTCCGGGGATGCCGGCGGAGACTGGGGTCTCCGCGAGCCACTCCGACGCGATGCGGTTGATTTCCGCCGTCTCGGCGTCCTGCGAACGCTCCTCGGTCCACTGCTTGACCAGAGCGTCGACACCGGGATCGTCGAGCATCCTGCCTCCCTGCGGGCTGATGATCACTCGATGCGAAGACCGTAAGGGTGGACACCGACAACCCGCCAGACCCAATGTCTGATCGATTCCACGACCTGGGCTTTGTAGGCCACATTCCACCCGGACGGTCCAACCTGGATTGATCAACCGTGTGACGTCGTCACGTTCAGTGAAGACGTCTGATGAACGCGCGAAACCCCGATTTCGTTACGCGAAGAGCTGTTTGATGAAGGTGATGATCGCTTCGGCTCCGTCCTGGAGCCACCCGAGCACCGACTGCACCGCGTTGGCGGACTGTGTCGGCTGCGTGATCAGATAGAACAGCAGCAGCGCCACGACCACTAAGACGATGGCTTTCTTCGCGTTCACCTGCACTCACTCCGTCCGGCTGTTGTCCGGCCCAGTTCGGGGGGCAAGGCCGTGGCTGTCGTTCGAGCTTCCGTTGTCATCGTGCCCGAAACAACGCCCGGCGACACCCCTGTTCACGCAGTTGGCAGTACCACGTCTACCCCGAGTGCGCCAGGTGACGCAGGGTCTCGAACGTGTTTACTGTAAACCCGCTTTGACTACAGAGCGCGCAGGCACGCCGCCCCGCGGGTCACGCGATCAGACCATCGGCACGCAGCGTGTCGATCTCCTCGTCGGCGACGCCCAGTTCGGCGAGCACCTCGGCGGTGTCCGCGCGGGCCTCGTGCGGCGCGTCCGGCACGCCCGTCGGCGTGCGGCTGAACTTCGGCGCGGGCGCCGGCTGCGGATCACCGCCGACCTCCACGAACGTGCGGCGCGCGACGTTGTGCGGGTGGCCGGGCGCCTCGGACGGCGTCAGCACCGGCGTGAGGCACGCGTCGGTGCCCTCGGCCAGCTTCTCCCACTCGTCGCGGGTCTTGCCCTTGATCGCCGCGCTGATCTTCTCGCGCATGTCCGGCCACAGCGACGGATCCATGTGCTGCCCCGGCGCCGGGCCGTCCAGCCCGAGCACGGTCATCGCGTCGGCCCAGAACCGCGCCTCGATCGCGCCCAGCGCCACGTACTTGCCGTCGGCCGTCTCGTAGGTGTCGTAGAACGGTGCGCCGCCGTCCAGCAGGTTCTCGCCGCGCGGGTTCGACCAGACGCCGAGGTTGACCAGCCCGTGCAGGCTCGTGGTCAGCGCCGCCGCACCGTCCACCATGGACGCGTCCACGACCTGCCCCTTGCCCGAGTTCTGCCGCTCGAACAGCGCCGCCAGCACGCCCATGGCGAGCAGCAGACCGCCGCCGCCGAAGTCGCCGATCAGGTTCAGCGGGAGGACCGGCTTCTCCCCCGCCCGGCCGATCGGCTCCAGCGCGCCGGCCAGGCCGATGTAGTTGATGTCGTGCCCGGCGGCCTGCGCCAGCGGCCCGTCCTGACCCCAGCCGGTGATCCGCCCGTAGACGAGCTTCTCGTTGCGCGCCAAGCAATCCGCCGGCCCGATGCCCAGCCGCTCGGCCACGCCGGGCCGGTACCCCTCGATCAGCACGTCGGCCCGTTCGACGAGCTGGAGCACCAGTTCGCGGCCGCGATCGGACTTGGTGTCCACGCCGATCCAGCGGCGGCCACGGGTCAGCGGATCGTTCGGGAAGGTGAGCACGTCCGCGCCCGGCTTGGCCCGGTCGACCCTGATCACGTCCGCGCCGAGATCGGCGAGGACGGTGCAGGCGTAGGGCGCGGGCGCGAGGCCGGCCAGCTCCACGACCTTCATCCCGGCGAGTGGTCCCTGAGGCATGAGTTCCTCTCGAAATCGTTGCGGCGTAAGGGAATCAGAGCGTGCGGGAGATGATTTCCTTCATGATCTCGTTGGTGCCGCCGAAGATCCGCTGCACCCGCGCGGCCGTCCACACCTGCGAGATCGGGTACTCGGTCATGTAGCCGTAGCCGCCGAACAGCTGCAGGCACTCGTCGGCCACCCGGGACAGCCGGTCGGTGGTCCACCACTTCGCCATCGCGGCGGTCGGCACGTCCAGCTCGCCACGCACGTGCTGCTCGATGCACTGGTCGAGGAACGCGCGGCACACCGTCGCCTCGGTGGCCGACTCGGCGAGCTTGAACTTCGTGTTCTGGAACTTGAAGATCTCCCGGCCGAACGCGGTGCGGTCCTTGGTGTACGCCAGGGTGATCTTCACCGCCGCCTCCATCGCCGCGACCGCGGTCACCGCGATGATCAACCGCTCCTGCGGGAGCTGCTGCATGAGCTGGACGAAGCCCTGCCCCTCCTGGCCGCCGAGCAGGTTGTCCGCCGGAATCCGCACGTCGTCGAAGAACATCTCGGCGGTGTCCTGGCCCTTGAGGCCGATCTTGTCCAGCACCCGGCCGCGCCGGAAGCCCTCGCGTTCGGTCTCCACCACGACCAGCGACACGCCCTGCGCCGCCTCCTCGGGGTTGGTCTTGGCCGCGACGATCACGATGTCGGCCTGGGCGCCGTTGGTGATGAACGTCTTCGCGCCGTTCACCACGTACTCCGCGTCGTCTCCACTGCCATCCCTGATCGCCCGCGTCCTGATGTTCTGCAGGTCCGACCCGGTGCCGGGCTCGGTCATGGCGATCGCGCCGACCAGCTCGCCGGAGGCCATCTTGGGCAGCCAGCGCTTCTTCTGCTCCTCGGTGCCGTACCCGGCGATGTAGTGCGCCACGATGCCGGAGTGCACGCTCACGCCCCACGCCGAGTCGCCGGCGTAGGTCTGCTCCTCAAGCAGCACGGCCTCGTGCGCGAAGGTGCCGCCGCCACCGCCGTACTCCTCGGGGATGCTCATGCACAGCAGGCCGACCTCGCCGGCCTTGTTCCACAGCTCGCGGTCGACCTCCTTCTGCTCGGCCCACCGCTCCTGGTGCGGGGTGAGCTCCTTCTCGCAGAACGTCCGCGTCATCTCGCGCAACGCGTCGAGGTCGTCGTTCATCCACGAGGAACGGTGAGTGCCGGGCACGGGAACCTCCAGCGGGGGTGGCAAAACATTCCGCACGGAATGTAAGTTCTACCGTGAAGGTACATGTCGACCGTCCGGCACGTAAAGCGCGGGAGGAACACCGTGACGCAGATACCTGCCCGCACCCACCGAACCCAGCGGGAGCGCAGCGACGCCACCCGCGAGCTGTTGCTGGACGCCACGGTCGACTGCCTCGTGGAGCTGGGCTACGCCGGCACCTCGATCAACGAGATCTGCCGCCGCGCCGGCGTGTCCCGCGGCGCGCAGCAACACCACTTCGCGTCCAAGGCGGAGCTGATGGCACAGGCGGTCGAGCACCTCGTGGTCAAGCTGACCGAGCAGTCCGGCGAGGTGCGGGGCAGCGCCGCCACCAAGGTCAACAAGACCGTCGACGAGCTGTGGGAGAAGCTCTCCGGCACGCTGTTCACCGCCGCGCTCGAACTGTGGGTGGCCGCGCGCACCGACGACGAGTTGCGCGCCGCGATGGAGCCGATGGACCGGATGCTCGGGCGGTCGACCCTCGCCGGCTACCGGGAGATCACCGACGGCGTGATGAAGCCGGGCAGCGTCGACACGGTGTACTGGATGACGATCAACCTGATCCGCGGGCTCGCGCTGGACGCCATGATCGGCGGCGACCCGCGCCGGCACGCCACACTGCTGAACGAGTGGAAGCGGATCGTCAAGACGATCTACCTGGCCTGACCGGCGGTGGTATGTGTTGACCGGCCCGGCCCTCGCACGAGCCGGCCAACACATACATAGATGAGGGAGTTCCGCCCGAAAAATGACGTTCGCACGAGAAAACGTTTCGTGACCGAGACAGCCCGCCGGGACCGGTCCCGGGCCCCGGTGCCACTATCTCGGGGGTGAGCGAATCCACGTCGCGGTGGCCGGCGCTGGCCGCACCACCGCTGTTCTTGATCACCGCGGGCCTCGTGATCTGGGGCTCCTTCGCCAATCTGCTCGTCGAAACCGACCGCTCCGGCGGTGAGATGACCCTCAACATGTGGGGGTCCACGGACAGCGACGAGGGCGTCATCGTCGGACTGAGCGCCGTGGCCGCCGCCGTGTTGCTGGTCGCCGCGGCGGCCGTCACGCTGCTCGCTCGCCGGCCGGGCCGAAACGCCGCCGGTGCCCGCGCGCTGGCCGGGATCGCCGCCGGCTGGACCGCCGGTGCCACCGCGTTCGTCGGCATGATCGTGCTGTTCCAGATCTCCGAGGCGTCCGACCGGCAGAATTCGGGGCGCGAGGTGGACGCCGGGCTCGGCATGTGGCTGCTGATCATCGCCAGCGTGCTCGCGGTCGCCACGGCGATCGCGGTGACCGTGTCGACCAAGGCCGCCGAGCCGGGCACGCACCCGTGGGCCGAGCCGGCGTCCGGCGCGTTCGCCATGATCGGCGCGGCCGTGCTCGCCGTGATCGGCAGCTTCCTGCCGATGTACGACCGCACGGCCCGCCGCTCCGGCGGCGACGTCGAGATCTGGCAGAGCCTGTGGTCGCAGGGCGTGTCCGGCAACATTCGCCCGGCGGGCGACATCGTCCGCTGGGGCATCCCGGTGACGGTGGCCGCGGCCGTGCTGGTGATCGGCGGCGTGTTGATCGCCGCCGCCGGCAACTCACCGGAACGCCGTCTCGCCGGCCTGTTCGGGCGGCTCACCGGTGCGATCGGGGCCGGTGCGCTCGGCGGTCTGGTGACCGGGGTCGCGGTGATGGCGATCGACGCGCTCAAAATCGAGGAGCAGGACCGGTCGCACGGTCGCGAGTCCGACGTGTCGATCGGCTTCGGCACCTACGCGCTGCTGATCGCGACGGCGATCGCCGTACTCGGCGCGGTCTGGGGTGCGCGCTCGGCACGCACCGCACAACACGATTCCGTTGCACCACAGGAGAACACGCGGTGATTTCCTGGACGCCGCGCCCGGCCGCGACAAGGATTGCCCGATGATCGAATCGCCGGGACGGACCGGCTGGCGCAACGGGATCATCGCGGCGGGCCTGCTGGTGTTGGCCGCCGGCCTGGTGGTGTGGACGACATTCACCGACCTGGTCACCGTCGACACGCTCCGCACGAGCGGCGGCCGGGAGACCGGCACCAGCCGCACGCTGGGCATGTGGGGCACGGACACCGTCCGCATTCCCGAACGCCCGAACGGCACGACACACGACACCACGATGCTCGGCCTGGTCGCGCTGGCCGCCGCCGCGCTGCTCGTGATCTGCGCGGTGCTGCTGCTGATCGCGCGGACCGGCCGAGGCCCCGGCATCGCTCGGCTGCTCACCGGGATCGCCACCGGTGCGACCGTCGGCATGGCGCTGCTGGTCATGTTGCTGGTGACCTTCCAGCACAGCCAGACCAACGAGGCCATGGAGAGCGGGTCGAGCTCCAGTCAGCGGTACGAGGCCAGCACCGGGCTCGGGCTGTGGCTGCTGATCATCGCCGGCGTCGCGACACTCGCCGCGCTCGTGCTCGCGCTGACCGGCAGGACGGCGCCGGCCACCGAGACCAAACCCGGCTCGGTCGGCTCGTCGGTGCTGTCCGGACTGCTGCTGCTGGCCGCCGCCGGGCTCGTGATCGGCGGCAGCTTCGGCGCGCTGTTCAGCTTCTCCTCGGAGCGCCGCGGTTCGACCAGCGGGTTCTCCCGCAGCCTGTGGTCGGTGACCCAGACGAGTTCGCGCGGCGACCGCACCAACGAGATCGCCCAGTTCGGTGTCGCCGCGATCGTGGCCGCCGTGCTGCTCGTGGTGGCCGCCGCGCTCGCGGTGCTCTCGGCGTACGCGGTCAGCTCCCGGCAGCCGGCGCGCAGCGGACGGCTGATCGGCACGGTCGGCTTCGGCATTCTGGTGGCGACCGTGCTGACGGTGACCGTCGCCTCGATCGAGGCGCTGGTCGACATCGCCGCCGAGGACGTGTCGCCGGGCGAGACGGTGAACGCGTCGCTCGGGCTCGGCAGCTACCTGCTGTTCGGCGCGCTGGTGGTGGCGGTCGTCGGCATCGTGTTCGGGCCGAGGGCGCTGCCGGTCGGCGGTCCACAGTGGACACAGATGCCCGACACGCCGACGCCGCCCATGGGTGTGCCGATCACGCAATCCGATCCCACACAGCCAGTTGTCGCGCAACCTGTTGTCGCGCAAGAGGATCCGCCCACGGAGCCGAAACCGGAGCCAGCGCCGGCACCGGAACAGCAGGAACCCGACGCGACACCGCCACGAGACTGAAACACGTGGTTCGCGGTTCGGCAACAGTGCGCGGGCACGGTGGACGGCATGGATAGAGCCATGCCGTCCCCGCGCATCTGGCGTATGCGCATCGAGCTGGACGACCGCCCCGGTGCGTTGGCCCGAGTCGCCACCCGGCTCGCCGCCCGTGACTGCAACGTGCTCGGGCTGTCCGTACTGCCCGTGCCCGGCGGGGTGGTGGACGAGATCGTGGTGCACCTCGCGCCCGAGGTCACGCCGGCCGATCTGGTGTCGGAGGTGCGCGCCGAGGGTGGCCGCTGTGTCGGGATCACCGCGGCCGACGTGCACAAGCTGGTCGACCGGACGACGTCCGCGCTGCGGGCCGGCGCCGACGCGCTGCGCGACGGCGGCACGGTGGCGCGGTCGGTGCGCACGCTGCTCGGCGCCGACTCGGTCACCGTCGGCCCCCCGGCATCGGGCGACCCGACGCACCTGGCCTCGCTGACCGTCGGCGAGGTGACACTCACCGCCCGGCGCGGCTGGGCGCCGTTCACCGAGGTGGAGCGGGCCAGGCTGGCCGCGTTCGGCGAGCTGCTGGTGGCGAACGCGGTCGCCGCGGACGCGCCGCACCCCGTGATCACCTCCGACGGCGCCGGCCTGGTGCTGCGGCCCGGCACGCCGGCCGACGCGGACGCGGTCGCCGATCTGCACGCCCGATGCTCGGCCAGCACGTTGTTCAGCCGGTACCACGGTGGCCTGCGCACGATGCCGAGGCGGTGGCTGTACCGGCTGCTCAGCCCGCCGCGCGGGCGCACCCTGCTCGCGCTGTGCGGCACCGACGTGGTGGGGATGGCGCAGCTGATCCGCACCGGCACCCCGTCCCGCGCCGAGGTGTCCGCGCTGGTCGAGGACGGCTGGCAGCGGCGCGGGCTCGGCACGGCGATGCTGCGACGGCTGGCCGTGGTGGCGGCGGCCGGCGGGTACACCGAGATGATCGCCTGGTGCCTGCCGTCCGAGGACGCCTTCGCCAGCGCGGTCGCCGCGACCGGACTGGCCCACTCGGAGCGCCGCGAAGACGGCATGCGCCGCATCGCGCTGCACATCGATCCCCCGTCACCCTCGACAGAAACCCTTGCGGCACAAGGGATACAGCAGCGACCGCGCGCATAGGCGAAGGGGTCCCGAGCAGACGCTCCTCGACTCCCGGGGTGGCGGCCCCGACATCGACGTCCCCATCGTCGATGTCCACCGCGCCGACGGCCACGACGGTGACGCTCCACGACACGCGATCAGGCAGCGGCATGGGCGAAGGCCGCTGGGTACTGGCTTTCCCGCACATCGGCGACGGCACCGCGATCATGCAGGTCGACGTGCACTGACCGCTAGTACTACAGGGCCTTTCCGGCGTGTCGTGAGCCCCGCTACGGGTCGAGCCCGCTGAACCTTTTAGCCGCGCTAACGGGTTCAGCGGGCTCGACCCGGTTGTAGCCCTGTAGTACTAGTCGAGCAGGCCCCTGTCGGCGGCGATCGCGGCGGCCTCGGCGCGTCGGGTGGCGCCCAGCTTGGCCATGATCCGCGACAGGTGCACGCTCACCGTCTTCTCGCTGATGTACAGCTCCTCGCCGACCTGGCGGTTGGTGCGGCCGGTGGCGACGAGCTTGAGTACCGAGTGCTCCCTCGGCGTGAGCAGGTCCACCGTGTCCCGCCGGGTCGCGCCGTCGGACAGGCTGATCCGCGCGCGGCGGGCCACTCGCCGCACGGCGTCCTGCAGCGGTCGCGCGCCCAGCCGGTCGGCCACCTCGCACACGGCACGCAGCTCGTCCACCGCCTCGGCACGCCGGTCGTGCGAGAGCAACGCCTCGGCCAGCCGCCAGCGGCACAGCGCCTGCTCGTACACCGCGCCGTAGTCGAACCCGTCCACGGCGGCACGCCACGCCTCCGGGTCACTGTCACCCGACAGCCTCGTCCACTCCGCCTCGGCCCTGGCCAGCCACGCGCGCCCCTCCGGGCCGAGCGTGCCCGTCCTCGGCTGCACGCCGGCGGCCACCTTCCTGGCGTCCTCGATCAGCGCGAGGCTCTGCGACCGGGCCACGTCCACGGCCGTGTCGTCGCGCCGGGTGCGCGCCCGCTGGGCCACCTCGGCGTGCGCGGCGATGCCCAGCGCGGCCACCCGCAGGCCGGCCAGCAGCCACTGCCCGCCACCGCGGCGCACCCAGTCCATCGCCTCGCCGACCTGCTCGACGGCCCGCTCCGGCTTGCCCTTCCAGCACGCCAGCTCCGCCCCCACCACGCAGGTGACCAGCGCGATCTGCAGATCGCGGTGCCAGTGCTCGCGCAGATCGGTGACCAGCCGCTCCGCCTCGGCGAACCGGCCCCGCCCGACCGTCACGTGCCCGGCGACCGCGGCCAGCCTGGCCGACACCGTGTTGGACACCCGGCGTGCCGGCGGCTCCGCGGCCGCCTCCGCGCCGTCCCACTCGCCGACGACGTAACGCAGCACCACCCGCATCACGCGCAGCTCGAGCCCGTAGTCGCTCCACGTGATGCCGGTTTCCTTGGTGCGCGCGGCCCCCTTGTCGATCTCCTCGACCGCCTCGCCGACCCGCCCGTTCTCGTACAGCGACACCCCGAGATAGAACCGGGCACGTGCCTCCACGTTCAACGCCTGCACCTCGGCGGCACGCTTGATCGACGCGCGCAGCAGATCGCGCGACTCGTCGAGCCGGCCGGCCGTCTCGGCCAGCAACGCGAGCGTGCTCAACGCGTCGGCCTCCGCACCGCCGGCGCTGACCTCCCGCGCGTCGGCGATGGCCAGCTCCGCGCTGTGCCGCGCCTCCTCGACGCGATCCTGCGAGCGCAGCACTCTCGCCTGGACGCCGAGCACCCACGCCCGCACCGGGCTGGCCGCGCGATCGGCCAGCAGCCACCACGCCTCGTCGATCACCTCGGCGGCCTCGCTGACGTTGCCGTCCACGGAGAACTGCGCCTGCACAAGGCGGCGCCGCACGTCGGCCCGCAGCTCCGGATCCTCGCGCTCGTCGACCAGCCGCACGGCGGACCGGGCGAACGCCAGCGCGCGCTCGGGCTCCCCCGACGTGCCGGCGAACCAGGACGCCTTGCGGACCAGGTGCAGCTCGTCGACGCCGTCCGGCCGGTCGGACTCCGGCACGGCGTCCCACAGTTTCAGCGCCAGCTCGACGTGCCGCAGCGCCTCGGCGGGCGCGCCCAGCTTCTTGGCTTCCTCGGCCGCCCGCACCGACGCGTCGAGCGCCTGCGGCAGCGCGTGACTCTCCATGCTGTGGTACGCCAGCGCGGCGGCGGTCCCGCGGACGGCGGCGCACTCCGGGTCGGCGAGACACGCCGCGTAGGACGCGTGCAGCCGCACCCGCTCACCGGGCAGCAGATCGCCGTACACCGCTTCGCGGAGCAGCGCGTGCCGGAAGGAGTAGACGTCCTCGGTGTCGGAGCCGGCCACGAGTACGTGGTGCTGGACCGCCTCGCGCAGCGCCTCCTCCAGCTCCTGCTCGGCGAGCCCGGCCGCGTCGCGCAGCCTGCGGTGCACCACCGTGCGGCCGGCGACCGCGGCGGCGCGCACCACCCGCTGCGCCGCGTCGCCGAGCTGTTCCACCCGGGACAGCAGCACGTCGACCAGCGTGGTCGGCAGGCCGCAGGCGTCGTCGCTGTACGCGGCGAGCAGCTCCTCGGCGAAGAACGCGTTGCCGTCCGAGCGGCGGGCGATGTCGCGCACGGCCTCGTCGTCCAGCCTGCCCTCGGCGAGGGCGGCGACGAACGAGCGCGCGTCGGTGGCGCGGAACGGCGACAGCTCCAGCCGCTCCACGGCGGGTACCCGCACCAGCTCGGCGAGCAGCGGCCGCAGCGGGTGGCGGCGGTGCAGGTCGTCGGTGCGGTAGGTGGCGGCGAGCAGCAGGCGCTGGTCGCGCATCCGGGCGATCAGGAAGGACAGCAGCCGGCGCGTCGACTCGTCGGCCCAGTGCAGGTCCTCGACGACCAGCACGACCGGGGTGCGCTCGGACAGCTCGGTGAGCACGGCGTGCACCGCGTCGAACAGCTGCAGCTGCCCGACGTCCTGTTCGGGGCGGTGGCCGCCGACCGCGGTGGGCAGGCCGGGCGCCAGCCGCCCCTGGTCCGGCACGACCGGCAGCGTCCGTCCGGGCAGCAGCATGGCCAGCGCCGGTGTGGCCAGCGATGCCGGCACGTCGTCGCCGAGCGCGCGCACCTTGGTGAACACCTCGGCGAAGGCGAGGTAGGGCAACCCGGTCTCGCCGACGTCGACGCAGCGCCCGGTCAGCACCAGCGCCTGCTGGCCGCCGGCGTGCGCGGACAGCTCGTCGACCAGGCGGGTCTTGCCGACCCCGGCGTCCCCGGCGAGCAGCATCACGCCGAAGGAGCCCGCGGCCGCCTTGTCGTAGGCGGCTCGCAGGCCACGCATCTCCTTCGCGCGGGCGACGAGCGGGATTCCGGAGCCGAGACGGGGCACGTCCAGCATGCTGTCACACCTCACCGACAGCTTCCGCCTGCTCAGGCCGCGCGCGGGTGACCGCGGTCGCCCGCGACCACATCCGCGCCCGGCCAGAGCTCAGAACCCTCCTCGCCCTCACCTCCGTTGTCCGACTCGTCGCCGGAGCCGTCGTCGCCGTGCCGGTGCAGGCGCCGCCACCACGACGACCGCCCGCGCCGGTACTCGTTGCGCCACCGGGCGCCGTCCTTGTGCAGGCCCTCGTGCCGGTAGTCGACCTCGGCGCGTACCGCTTCGATGGTCCAATCCATCTCGATCACTCCTTCTCATCGGTGTGACCGAGATTCGTACTGAGGCGCGGCATCCGGCATCGGACGATCACGCAGCTTCGCGTGCGGGAACACCCCTTACTGGGTGCCTCCACAGGTGCGTGGAGGGCGAGTAAGGGGTGTTCCGGTCGTACTGGGTTACCTGGTCAGTGCGCTCGAAGCCGGTCGCCGACCACGGCGCCGAGGAACTCGTGCCACCCGGCGTTCTCGAACGCCAGCTGACCTGTCGCGGGGCTCTTCGAGTCGCGCAGGGCGGTACTACCGGTGCTCACGGCGAGCTCGACGCAGTCGTTGCCGGCACCGCTGAAACCGCTCTTACGCCACTTCGCGCCTGTCAGATCGGAAACGGTCACTCTCACTCCCCTCGTGGAGGCCTAACAATGGGCTACTAGCTCAGCCTCTTGGCTACCTGCTCGACCAGCGCGACCGTGTCGTCGGGTTTCAAAGCCGCGGCACGCAAATGGTCGAACATCAACGTATACCTTTTGATTTCAGCCGGCTGCTCGAGGTAGACGCCGGTGGTGGTCGTGTCCACATAGACGACGTCCGGGTCGGCCTGTTCGGGGAATCCCAGAATCAGGAATGGCCCTTCCATCCCCGAGTGCGCACCCGCACTGAAAGGGACAACTTGCAAAGTGACATTTGGCATCGCGGCCACCTCGCGCAACCGCTCCATCTGGGTGCGCATGACGCTGGGACCACCGACGACGCGGTGCAGCACCGCCTCGTCGATCACGGCCCAGTATTCCGGCGGCGACTCGTCGGTCAGCAGCTGCTGTCGGGTGAGCCGCGCTTTGACGCGCCGTTCCACCTCGGCGTCGGCGACATCCGGACGAATCGCCCGAATAACGGAGCGCATGTAATCCTCGGTCTGCAACAAACCCGGCACGAGCAGCGCTTGGTGTGTGTGCAAGGAAGAGGCTTCCGACTCCAAACCGACAAAAGTGCCGGTGAAGATCTCGTTGTAGGAGTGCCACCAGCCTTTCTTGCGAGCCTCCCTGGCGAGTTGGACCAGCGCCTCTTTCTGGTCGTCGGGCACTCCGTACAGGTCGAGCATGTCCCGAACGTCCCGAGTGGTCACGCCGACCTGGGCCGTCTCGATCCGGCTGATCTTCGAAGCGGAGCACTCCAGGCGCTCGCCGACCTCGTCGATCGTGAGCCCAGCGGCTTCCCTCAGTCGACGCAACTCGCTGGCGAGCCTGCGCCTCCGCACGGTCGGACTGTGGTCCCGTGCCATAGCGTTCACCTCCGTCGTCAACGTCCCGCACAGTCTGTAAGCCCTTCACGACGCGAGGAAGCCGGGTCACCCAAACGGGTTGTGCAACTTGCAAAAGGGATGTGGCTCGTCGCACGCTGCTAGAAGGCATACGAGTCGCGGCGGACGGCGGCGTCCATCGCGACCGTGTCGGAGCACTGTAGTGCGCGTCAGGGCTTTCGGCCTGGCGAGCGCATCGACTGAGGGCAGGGATTCACGGTGACGCACTCGTTGTTCGGCCAACTGGAGGGCTCCTTACGGGAGTACCTCGATGACATCGAGGATCTCGCGGGAGATCCCGACGACGAACGGGCGGCGGAGGTCGCCCGTACCGAGCTGCCTCGGGTGATCGCCGCGCTCCGGTCCCTGCTGGAGGAGCACCGCCCCGGGCCGGACGGCCGCTGTCGGGCGTGCCGCCCACGGCTGATCTCGCGTCCGCCGTCGCCCTGCCGCGCGTACCTGACCGCGCACCTGTGCCTGAGGCTGACCAAGGAGGAGGCCGCCCAGAAGCTTCGCGCGGGCTGACGCCCGCCGCCCCAGACGCGCGCGGGTTCCCCTCCTGCCGCGCTCGTGTCGGGTAGACGCCAACCTCCCCCGGTCCCCCTCGGCGTCATCCGGCACACCATCCGGTGAGACCGGGGCTGTCCCCCGACTAGCTCCGGTCTCACTGGCTTTTCTATCGAGGGCAAGGTCGCTCTGTCGTCTATCGAGGGCAGGGTCGCCTGGTTCGGCTTCGCCGAACGGGGTTGTGGTCTTTTTGCTTGGGTGGCTGGGTGCCGAGTGTGGGTGGCTGGGTTTCGTGGGTGGTTCAGTCACGCCACCTCCACGACAGCGGGCTCGTTCCTCGCCCGCTGTCCCTCCGGCGTCGTAAGGGCGACCGCCCTCGACAAAGAATCGCGACCTCAGCGGGCTTTCGATCGGTGCGGTCAACACACCCGGCTGCGTGAAGTCGGTAGGTGGGGTAGGTGGGCCGAGGGTAGGTGGGCCGGCGTTGTTGGGGGTGGCTAGCCGATTCGGAGGAGGCCTTCTTGGACGACGGTGGCGATGAGGGTGCCGTCCTGGGCGAAGAACCGGCCGGTGGCGAGGCCTCGGCCGCCGGAGGCGCTGGGCGAGACGCAGTCGTAGAGGAACCACTCGTCGGCGCGGAACGGGCGGTGGAACCACATCGCGTGGTCCAGGCTGGCGCCGAGCACGTTGTCGGTGCCCCAGTAGACGCCGTGGCGGGCCAGGACCGAGTCGAGGAGCGTCATGTCGGAGGCGTAGGCGAGGACGCAGACGTGCAGGAGTTGATCATCGGGCAGCTTTCCGTCGGCGCGCATCCAGACCTGGTTGCGGGCTTCGCCCGGCCCCTGTCCCCTGGTCAACCAGGGTGGTTCGGTCACGTACCGGACGTCGATGGGGCGCGGGCGGTCGACGACCACGCCGAACTTCTCGCGCAGTTCCGGCGTGATCCGCTCGCCCTGGGTGGGCAGCGTCTCGGGGGCCGGCACGTCGGGCATCTCGTCGGCGTGGTCGGCGCCCGGCTCGTCGAGTTGGAACGACGCGGACAGCGAGAAGATCGCCCTGCCGCGCTGCACGGCCACCACGCGCCGGGTGGTGAAGGACCGGCCGTCGCGGATCCGGTCCACCTCGTAGACGATCGGCACGCTCGGGTCGCCGCCGCGGATGAAGTACGCGTGCAGCGAGTGCACCCGACGCTCGGCCGGCACCGTGCGCCCGGCGGCCACCAGCGCCTGGCCGGCCACCTGCCCGCCGAACACCCGGATCGGCGAGTGCTTCGGGCTCACCCCGCGGAAGATGTTCTCCTCGATGCGCTCCAGGTCCAGCAGCGCGACGAGCCGGTCGAGCACCGGCTGGCCGTGCGGCACCCCGTGCGCGTCGCGTGGCACGCGGTCTGCGGAGAGCACGGCGTCGGGGTCCTCGGCCGCGGCACGGGCCACTTCGGTCACGGGGTCACTCCAGGGTCAGGCGTGGTCTTCCTCGCCGAGACGGTGAACCCTGATGAGGTTAGTCGAGCCGATCGTGCCTGGTGGGGAGCCTGCGACGATGACGACAAGGTCGCCGGGCTGGTACCGCCCGATGGACAGCATCGAGATGTCGACCTGGCGCACCATCTGGTCGGTGGAGTCCACGCTGGGCACCAGGAACGTCTCCGTGCCCCAGGTCAGCGCGAGCTGACTGAGCACGTGCTGCTCGGGGGTGAACGCGAGCAGCGGCAGCGTGGTGTGCAGCCGGGCGAGCCGCCGCACGGTGTCTCCGGACTGGGTGAACGCGACCAGCGCCTTGGCGTTCAGCCGCTCGCCGATGTCCTTCGCGGCGTAGGACAGGACGCCCCGCTTGGTGCGTGGCACGTGGGTCAGCGGCGGCACGGCGGTGGACTCGTTCTCCACCGCCTGGATGATCGAGCCCATGGTGCGCACGGTGCCCGCCGGATAGCGGCCGACGCTGGTCTCGCCGGACAGCATCAACGCGTCGGCGCCGTCCAGCACCGCGTTGGCCACGTCGGACGCCTCTGCGCGGGTCGGCCGGGAGTTGTTGATCATCGAGTCGAGCATCTGGGTGGCCACGATGACCGGCTTGGCGTTCTCCCGCGCGATCTGGATGGCGCGCTTCTGCACCAGTGGCACCTGCTCCAGCGGCAGCTCGACACCGAGATCGCCGCGCGCCACCATCACGCCGTCGAAGGCGAGCACGATCGCCTCGAGGTTGTCCACCGCCTCCGGCTTCTCCAGCTTGGCGATCACCGGCAGCCTGCCGCGCCCGACCCGGTCCATCACCTGGTGCACGAGGTCGATGTCGGCCGGCGAGCGGACGAAGGACAGTGCGATGAAGTCCACGCCGAGGTTCATCGCGAACTCGAGATCCTCGATGTCCTTCTCGGACATCGCGGGGACGGAAACGTCCATCCCTGGCAGCGAAAGCCCCTTGTTGTTGCTGACCTCGCCGCCCTCGGTCACCTCGCACACGACGTCCTGACCGTCCACTTCGGACACGATCAGGCCGACCTTGCCGTCGTCCACGAGCAGCCGGTCGCCGGCCTTCGCGTCGTCGGCGAGGCCCTTGTAGGTGGTGGACACCCGGTCGTGCGTGCCGGCGACGTCCTCGACGGTGATCCGCACGGTGTCGCCGGTGTTCCACTGCACCGGCCCACCGGCGAACGTGCCGAGCCTGATCTTGGGACCCTGCAGGTCGGCCAGGATGCCGACGGAGCGTTGCGTCTCGTCGGCGGTGGCGCGGACCAGGTCGTAGACCTGCTTGTGGTCGCTGTGGCTGCCGTGGCTGAAATTCATCCTGGCGACGTCCATACCGGCATCCACGAGCTCGCGGACCTTCTCCGCGGTGGCCGTCGCGGGGCCGAGGGTACAAACGATCTTCGCGCGTCGAGTCACACGATCAGCGTAGCCCGATCGGCTGGAACGATGAAGAAGGATCGCCGAACGTTCAATTGGACGGCTTCTCGCTGACGCCGACGTGGTCGCGCGCCCACTCGTTGAACGGCCGCAGGTCGCGCCACGCCTTGCGCACCCGGTCCAGGCAGGTCCGCTCGTGCAGCACGTCGTCCGGCTCCCACACCTGGACCGCGTACACGCTGCGATGACGCAGCAGCTCGATCCGGGGATGGTCGGCCGGGAAGCCGCGCGGGCGGCTCTTCAACACGTCTCCCCTGATCTCCCAGCCCTTGCGGCGCAGCGTCTTGAGGATCTTGGCCAGCGCCTCGCCGTGGATCTCCTCGGCCGCCGCCGTGCGGTAGCGGGCGATCTGGTCGGACGCGAGGTGGAAGCACCCGCCGCCGGTACGCAGGCCGACCGGGCTGACCTCGACGTAGTACGCGCCGCCGCCGCGACCGGGCTCGATCACGCCGCCGCAGTTGGTCTTGTACGGCGTCTTGTCGTGGGAGAACCGCACGTCCCGGTAGGGGCGGAACACCTTGGCGCGCCCGAAGTCGGTGGCGAACTCCGCCTCCAGCTCGGCGAGCAGCGCCTCCATCGGCGCGCGCACGTCGTCTTGGTAGACCGACTTGTTGTCCTCCCAGTACGGCTTGGAGTTGTCCGCCTCCAGGCCGTCGAAGAAGTCGATCGCGTGCTCGCCGAAGCCCTCAAAAGACATGCGGGACAACATAACGGGCGCCCGGGACAGTTCCCGGACGCCCGTTACGTAACGCGTGACTCAGGTGCCCTGCGCCGTGTTGTACACGCCCTGCGCGTCCGCGCCGAAGTACGGCCCGAACATCCAGAACGGAATGATGTTGATCTTGTAGCTGTTCACCGACTGCTGCACGCCGGCCCCGGTGCTCTCGTTGAACTGGGCGAACCACGGGCCACCGCTGGAGCCACCGGTCATGTTGCAGTTCATGCCGATACCGTCGCTGAGCAGCGCGTTGAACGTGCGACCGCTGCAGTAGATCATCTTGGAGCCGTCGTACGGCGCCGCCGCCGGCCAGCCGAACGCGTACATGTTCTGCGTCTTGGCCTGGTTGAACGCGACACCCTGGCCGCCGACCACGTCGGTGAGGTTCTTGCCGTCGAGCTGGTTCACCACGGCCGCGCCGACGTCGTAGTTGATGTCCTCGCTTGCCGCCCACTGCGGGGTGGCCAGCGTCTTGCGCGCGGTCCAGGTGCCGTACGGGGCGTTGCCGTCACGGTAGGCCGGCACGAACACCCAGTCGGCGTGCCAGTTGCCCTCCAGCTTCACGCAGTGGCCCGCGGTGAGCACCGTGCTCTTGTTGCCGCTGGTGACCGCGTCGCCGCTGCAGGAGGCCTTGCGCCCCTGGTAGCTGAAGAACACGCGGCCGGCGGTCTTCTGCACCGCACCTCCCCGGGTCCACTCGGCGCCTCCGCTCGGGAAGGCCAACGGGCCGAGGATGCCGCCGAGCACGGTCGGCCGGACCACCTGGGACGCACCCTTGGCGACCTTGTGCGTCAGGCGCTTGGCGTCCGCCGCGGGGAGCAGCGTGTCGAGCGGGACGGCCGACCGCATCGCGTCCGCCGTCCACGTGGTCGCGACACTCGCCGTGGCGGCGATGTCGTTGACCGCGGGGCCGCGCGGAGCGGCCGACTCGGCGGACGAGGGGACGGACAGCCCGGCGAGCGCGATGGTGCTCGCCGCCAGCACGACGGCGGACTGCCAGATTCGTCGATTCATCTGTACACCTACCTTCCGGTCACCCGATCAGGGTCGACCGCGCAGGGGATAGGTTCCTGTCATCCCCGTAACGGGGTAACGAGCCGGAAGGTACTCCTCGGTAACACCGCCGGAAAGACACTCACCGGGTGGTGCTCGCGAAAAGAAACGTCACTGTCTGTGTTCTTCGTTCGAGCCGCCGGCGGTGCGACGATTACTGCTGGGCGAGGAGGCGGACCATGTTCGGACAGAGCAGTGCGCGCACCCACGAGGAGTACATCGACGCGTTGGAGGAGCCCCGGCGCAGGGCGACTGGGCGCTGGTCTCGCTGGCGAGCAACAAGCGCTACATATCGTTGTACGTGTGCTCGGTGACGCCGGACGGCAGGTACCTGCCGGAGTCCTACGAGCAGACGCTGGGCAAGGTGTCGGTCGGCCGCAGCTGCATCCGGTTCAGCCGGTTGTCCGATGTGGACACTCGAGTGCTGGCCACACTGCTGCGTGAGGCCGCCACGCTGCCCCCGGCCGACCTACGGGACTAGGCCGCGGCGAAGTAGTGGCCGCCGTCGAGGTCCGCGAGGAGACCGGGGTGGCCCGGCCGCCAGCTCAGGAGCCGTTGGGTGCGCGAACTGGACGCGGGAACATCGAGCGGCACGAGGGGACGCGAGAAAGCCGAAGTGGGCCTGCGCCTGATCGGGCGACACCGCGGCCGTAGGCACACCCAGGTGACGGCCGATGGTCTCGGCGATCAGGCTGCGTTGGGTCGAGGGAGCCGATCAGGAGAAGTTCTCGGACATCGCCCGTGCGGAGTTGGACGGGCTGAGGGCTGCTGTCACGACGCTGGCGTGATCACGGCGGGTGATCACGCCAGCGTGGCTCAGACGTTCACGGTGCGGCGGCTGGGAATGGCGAACCACAGCACGAGGTAGGCGATGAACTGCGGGCCGGGAAGCAGGCAGGACAGCAGGAACGCCAGCCGGACCTTCCTGGGCTCCCAGTTGTAGCGCTCGGCGATTCCGCCGCAGACACCACCGATCACGCGGTTGTTTTCGGACCTGGTCAACTTCTTCGTCGTCGTCATGACTCAATGGTGTCGCCGCCCAGGCTCGAAAGCCTCAGTGGAAACTCCCGAATGACCCTCGACTTTTCCTGAGGCCGACAGGTAGGGGTTCCTCCACCCCCAGGTGGACCATCGCTACGCCGCAGGGCGTACCCGGCCCACGAAAGACCTCACACGACGGAGAGCGGCAGCGCCGTCGGGTGCACGGGCGCCGGCAACTCCGAAGCGCCAGTCAGAAAGGCGTCCACCGCGTTGGCGACCGAGCGCCCCTCCGCGATGGCCCACACGACGAGCGACGCCCCGCGATGCGCGTCACCGCACACGAACACACCGGGAGCGGAGGTCTGCCAGTCCGCCCCACAGGACAGATTCCCCTTGGGAGACAACGAAATCCCGAGCCCGTCGAGCAGCGGCATGTGCTCGACGCCCTCGAACCCGATCGCCAGCAGCACCAGATCCGCCGGCAACTCCTCGACCTGAGAGTTCACCGGGACGACCTCACGACGGCCCGTCGACGGGTCCCGAGACACCCGCACCTCGCGCAGCCGCACGGCCCGCACGTTCCCGGCGCCGTCGTCCACGAACCCCTCCACGGCGACCGCGAACTTCCGCTCCCCCGCCTCCTCGTGCGCCGGATAGGTACGCAGGATCCACGGCCACACCGGCCACGGCGAACGCTCGTCGTCGCGCTGCCTCGGCGGCCGCGGGTACTGGTCGAGCTGCGTCACCGAGAGCGCGCCCTGCCGAGTCGCCGTCCCGTAGCAGTCCGCCCCGGTGTCACCCCCACCGATGATGATCACGTGCTTACCCGCAGCCGAGATCGGCGTCGGCCCGTCGCCCTCGCATTCCCTGTTCGACGGCACCAGGTGGTCCATCGCCAGGTGCACGCCAGACAACGCGCGTCCCGGAACATCCGTTGCGTCCCGCCCGCGCAACGCGCCGACGGCCAGCACCACCGCCTCGTAGCCGGCGCGCAGGTCCTCCACGGACAGGTCGCCGCGACCGGAACCGCCCACCTCGCAGCCGGTCACGAACTTCGTGCCCTCTGCGCGCAACTGGACGAGCCGCCGGTCGAGGACCTTCTTCTCCATCTTGAACTCGGGGATGCCGTAGCGCAGCAGCCCGCCAAGCCGGTCGTCCCGCTCGAACACGGTCACCTCGTGGCCGGCGCGGGTGAGCTGCTGAGCCGCGGCGAGCCCGGCGGGACCGGAGCCGACCACGGCCACCTTCTGGCCCGACGACACCGTCGAGACGCGCGGCTGGACCAGATCGCGCTCCCAGGACACGGCGGCGATCGCCTCCTCGACGCGCTTGATCGCCACCGCTCCCCCGGACTCCGGCGAGATCGCCAGCACGCACGCCGACTCGCACGGCGCCGGGCACAGCTTGCCGGTGAACTCCGGGAAGTTGTTGGTCGCGTGCAGCCGGTCGCTGGCCAGGCCCCAGTCGCCGCGGCGCACCAGGTCGTTCCACTCCGGGATCAGGTTGCCCAGCGGGCAACCGGCGGATCCGCTGTGGCAGAAGGGAACTCCGCAGTCCATGCAGCGAGTCGCCTGCTCGCGGACCTGACCGTCCCGAGTGGATGGTTCGAGGCCGGCGTACACCTCGCGCCAGTCGGCCAGCCGGTCCTCGGTCGGACGCTTCCGCGCGTCGGCGCGCTGGTGCTTCATGAAGCCGGTCGGGTCAGCCACGGGACGCCTCCATCACGGCCTCGTCGACGTCGCGGCCCTCGGCGCGCGCGAGCCTGATCGCCTCCAGCACGCGCTGGTAGTCGCGCGGCATCACCTTGGTGAACGAGGCGGCGCGCCGGGTCCAGTCGCCGAGCAGCGACGCGGCCACCGCCGATCCGGTGAACCGGTGGTGCCGCTCCACCGCGCCGCGCAGCCAGCGCAGGTCCGCGCCGTCCGGCCGCTGCAACTCGACCATCGCCGTGTTGACCAGCCGCGCGTCCAGGTCCAGCACGTAGCCGACGCCGCCGGACATGCCGGCCGCGAGATTGCGGCCGGTCGGCCCGAGCACCACCGCGTGCCCGCCGGTCATGTACTCGAAGGCGTGATCGCCGACGCCCTCCACCACCGCGGTCGCGCCGGAGTTGCGCACGCAGAACCGCTCGCCGACGCGGCCGCGCACGAACAGCTCGCCACCGGTCGCGCCGTAGCCGATCACGTTGCCGGCGATCACCTGCTGCTCGGCGGCGAACGGCGCGTCCTGGTGCGGCCGGACGACGACGCGCCCGCCGGACAGCCCCTTGCCGACGTAGTCGTTGGCGTCGCCGACCAGGTCGATGGTGATCCCCGGCGGCAGGAACGCGCCGAGCGACTGGCCGGCGGACCCGGTCAGCGTCACGGTGATCGTGCCGTCCGGCAGGCCCGCGCTGCCGTAACGCCGGGTCACCTCGGAGCCGAGCAGCGTGCCGACCGTCCGGTTCACATTGCGCACCGGCAGCTCCAGGTGCACCTCGTGCGCGTCCTCCAGGGCGGCCTCGGCGAGCTGGATCAGCGTGCGGTCCAACGCGAGATCGAGCCCGTGGTCCTGGGCGCGGATCCGCCGCCGAGCCGGGCCGTACGGCGACTCCGGCACCGCGAACACCGGCGACAGGTCCAACCCGCCGGCCTTCCAGTGCGACACGGCGTCGTCGGTGTCCAGCAGGTCGGCGCGCCCGATCGCCTCGTCCAGGGTGTGGAAGCCCAGCTCCGCCAGGTGCTCGCGCACCTCCTGCGCGACGAACTCGAAGAACGCCACCACGTGCTCCGCTTGCCCGGTGTATCGCTTGCGCAGCAACGGGTTCTGCGTCGCCACGCCGACCGGGCAGGTGTCCAGGTGGCAGACACGCATCATCACGCAGCCGGCCACGATCAGCGGCGCGGTGGCGAATCCGTACTCCTCCGCGCCGAGCAGGGCCGCGACGATCACGTCCCGCCCGGTCTTCATCGCGCCGTCCACCTGCACGGTGATCCGGTCCCGCAAACCGTTGAGCACCAACGTCTGCTGGGTCTCGGCGAGCCCGATCTCCCACGGCGTGCCGGCGTGCTTGAGCGAGTTCATCGGCGACGCGCCGGTACCGCCGTCGTGGCCCGAGATCAGCACCACGTCCGCGTGCGCCTTGGACACCCCGGCGGCGACCGTGCCGACTCCCAGTTCGGACACCAGCTTCACGTGCACCCGCGCGTGCTCGTTGGCGTTCTTCAGATCGTGGATGAGCTGCGCGAGGTCCTCGATCGAGTAGATGTCGTGGTGTGGGGGTGGCGAAATCAACCCCACACCGGCGGTCGAGTGCCTCGTTCGGGCGATCCACGGGTACACCTTGTTCGGCGGGAGCTGGCCGCCCTCACCGGGCTTGGCGCCCTGCGCCATCTTGATCTGGAGGTCGGTCGCGTTCACCAGGTACTCGCTGGTCACGCCGAACCGCCCGCTGGCCACCTGCTTGATCGCCGACCGCCGCTCCGGGTCGTAGAGCCGATCAGGGTCCTCGCCGCCCTCACCGGTGTTGGAC
This sequence comes from Herbihabitans rhizosphaerae, assembly GCF_004216555.1. Classification (GTDB taxonomy): domain Bacteria; phylum Actinomycetota; class Actinomycetes; order Mycobacteriales; family Pseudonocardiaceae; genus Herbihabitans; species Herbihabitans rhizosphaerae. The sequence continues at coordinate 73,678 of NZ_SGWQ01000009.1, forward strand.
CGCCCGCCGATCCGGTTCATGGCGATCGCCAGCGTCTCGTGCGCCTCGGCGGAGATCGACCCGTAGGACATCGCGCCCGTGTTGAACCGCTTCATGATCGACTCGACGGACTCCACGTCCTCGATCGGAATCGGCCCGCTTTCGTTGCCGCGCAAGGAGAACAGCCCACGCAGCGCGCCGCCCTCACGGTTCAGGCGCTCCACCTCGGCCACGTACTCGCGGTACACCTCCACCCGGCGCGTCGTGGTCGCGTGCTGCAGCAGGAACACCGTCTCCGGGGTGAACAGGTGCAGCTCGCCCTCGCGGCGATAGGCGTACTCGCCGCCGACGTCGAGCCGCCGGTGCACCCGGTCGGTCGGGTTCTCCGGGTGGGCACGCCGGTGCCGCGCGGCCGCCTCCTCGGCGAGCACGTCCAGCGCCACACCGCCCAGCTTGGACGTCGTGCCGGTGAAGTACTCGTCCAGCACGTCCATCGACAGCCCGAGCGACTCGAACACCTGCGCCGCCGTGTACGCGCCCACGGTGGAGATGCCCATCTTGGACATGATCTTGAGCACGCCCTTGACCAGCGCCTGCACGTAGTTGCGGATCGCGGTGCGCGTCTCGATGCCGGTGATCGCACCCTGGCTGATCAGGTCCTCGATCGTCTCGAACGCCAGGTACGGGTTGACCGCGGCGGCGCCGTAGCCGAGCAGCAGCGCGATGTGGTGCACCTCGCGCGCGTCACCCGATTCGACGACGAGCGCGACCTGAAGGCGCTCCTTCGTGCGCACCAGATGGTGGTGCACCGAAGACACGAGCAGCAGCGACGGGATCGGCGCCAGCCGGTGATCGGAGTCGCGGTCGGACAGCACGAGCGTGCGCGCGCCGTTCTCGATCGCCTCGGACGCCTCGCGCCGCACCCGCTCGATCGCCGCGGCCAGCGCCTCGCCCCCACCGTCCACTTCGTACAGTCCACTGAGGACAGTGCAGGCGTAGCCGGGCAGATCGCCGTCGTCGTTGACGTGGATCAGCTTGGCCAGCTCGTCGTTGTCGATCACCGGGTACGGCAGCCGGATGTGCCGGCAGGACGCGGGCGAGGGCTCCAGCAGGTTCTGCTCCGGCCCCATGATGCGCGCCACCGACGTGACGATCTCCTCGCGGATCGCGTCCAGCGGCGGGTTGGTCACCTGCGCGAAGTTCTGCTTGAAGTAGTCGTAGAGCAGGCGCGGCCGCTTGGAGAGCGCCGCGGGCGGCGTGTCCGTGCCCATCGACCCGATCGGCTCCGCACCCGCGGTGGCCATCGGAGTGAGCAGGATCTTGACCTCTTCCTCGGTGTACCCGAACGTGATCTGCCTGCGCAGCACCGATTCGTGGCTCTGCACGACGTGCTCGCGGTCGGGCAGGTCCGCGATCTCCAGCAGCCCGGCGTGCACCCACTCGTCGTAGGGCAGCAGCGCGGCCAGCTCGGACTTGACCTCGTCGTCGTCCACGATCCGCCCGCGCACGGTGTCCACCAGGAACATCCGGCCCGGCTGCAACCGTCCTTTTTGGACGACCTGGTCCGGCGGGATGTCCAGCACGCCGGCCTCGCTGGCCAGCACGACCTTGTCATCCGCGGTGCGCCACCAGCGCGCCGGCCGCAGACCGTTGCGGTCGAGCACCGCGCCGACCACCGTGCCGTCGGTGAACGTGACACACGCCGGCCCGTCCCACGGCTCCATCAGGCTCGCGTGGAACTGGTAGAACGACCGCCGGCCCGGGTCCATCGTGGAGTGGTTCTCCCACGCCTCCGGGATCATCATCAGCACCGCGTGCGGCAGGCTCCGGCCGCCGAGATGCAGCAGCTCCAGCACCTCGTCGAAGGACGCGGAGTCCGAGCCGTCCGGGTCCACGATCGGATACAGCCTGGTCAGATCGCCGGCGATGAGGTCGGAGGCGAGCAGCGCCTCGCGGGCGCGCATGCGGTTCCGGTTGCCGCGGATCGTGTTGATCTCGCCGTTGTGCGCCACGTACCGGAACGGGTGCGCCAGCGGCCAGGACGGGAACGTGTTCGTGGAGAACCGGCTGTGTACCAATGCGATCGCACTGACAAGCCGCTCGTCGGACAGGTCGCGGAAGAACACCGGAAGCTGCTCGGTGGTGAGCATTCCCTTGTACACCAACGTCCGCGACGACAGCGACGGGAAGTACACGCCGGCGCCGCCCGCGTTGCTCTCGTGCTCGACCCGCTTGCGCACGGCGAAGGCCAACCGGTCCAGCTCGACGCCGCTCACCTCTGGGCCGGCGTCTGGGCCGGCCAGGAACACCATCGCGAAGTGCGGCATGACCCCGCGCGCGGTCGGCCCGACCTCGGCGGCGTCCGGGTCGACCGGCACGTCCCGCCAGCCGAGTACGTCCAGCCCCTCCTCGCCGGCGATCCGCTGCACCGTCTCGACTGCCTTGGCACGGGCCTCCGGCTCACTCGGCAGGAAGGCGATGCCCGCGGCGTACCGGTTCAGACCGTCCGCGGTGGACTCGGGCAGCTCGAAGTCCACAGTGGACCGGAGCAGCGCGTCGGGAAGCTGGACGAGGATGCCGGCGCCGTCGCCACTCGTCGGCTCCGCACCCGCGGCCCCGCGGTGTTCGAGGTTGGCGAGCGCGGTCAGCCCGTCCGCGACGATCTCGTGACTGCGACGACCTCGGACGTCTGCCACCATCGCCACGCCGCAGGAGTCGCGCTCCTCGGTCGGGTCGTACAGCCCTTGCGGGCCGGGGATGGCGGAGAAGATCACTGCGCAGACCTCCCTCGTCGTCCTCGCGCTCAGTGGCGAACGGTGCCGGTTCTGGGCGCGGGACGACAATGGCCCGCGTTGTTGACGCGACTTTACAGTCCCGAAACGAGCAAGGCACCGTTCGTTGGGGTGGTTCCTCCGTCGCGGCGTAACGATTCGGTCGGCGCTGACGATCGCGCTCATCCGCAACGATCGATCAGCTGGTCCACCCTCTCCACGAGGGCTTTCGAGCTGCCCCGAGGAGGCCGTGAACCACCTCTGACCTCCGACGTTTCCACCTGATAGTTTACCGGCGCCGGTCGGCCCGTGCTGGCGCGCGCAGTCGGCCGGCGACGTGATGGTGGTAGCGAAGTCCGGTGCGAATCCGGCGCTGTCCCGCAACTGTGATGGCTACTCGAAGCCGAGTCAGGTCGCCTCCGCCCCACGTCGACGCCATTCGCCTCCGGTGCAGGGGTGCGGCGTCGGTCGCCCGTCGGGCACGGCCGGCACGCCCTCCGTAGCCGGCCGAAGACACGAGGTCGCCGATGTCCCGTGCACGACACCCGTTGACTCGCCTGCTTGTCGCGCTGCTCGCGCTGGTCGCGCTCGCCGGATGCGCGGCACGTGAGCAGGCGGCGGCACCCGGCGCCGGTCAGAACGCCGGGACGCCCGAGGCCGCGTTCCCGGTGCAGCTCACGGTGCCCGGCGGCAAGCCGGTGGTACTGGACCACAAGCCCAAGCGGATCGTGTCGCTCAACCCGGCGGCCACCGAGGTGCTGTTCACCATGGGCGCCGGCGAGCAGGTCGTCGCCGTGGACAGCCAGTCCAACTTCCCGCAGCGCGCACCCCGCACCGCGCTGTCCGCCCTCACCCCGAACGTCGAGGCGATCGCCAACTACAAGCCCGACCTGGTGATCCTGTTCAGCGACCCGGGCGGTCTGGCCGACAGCCTGGAGAAGCTGCACATCCCGACCATTCGGCTGGCGTCGCCGAAGACGACCAACGAGGCGTACGCGTACATGCGGCTGCTCGGCCAGGCGACCGGTCACGCCAAGGAGGGCTCCGACCTCGCCGACCGCACCAAGGCGGACATCGAGAAGCTCGTCGCCGAGACACCCAAGCCGGCGCGCCCGCTGAGCTACTACTTCGAGATCGGGCCGGACCTGTACTCGCTGACCTCCAAGACCATGATCGGCCAGCTGGTGAGCCAGTTCGGGCTGGCCAACGTGGCCGACCCGGCCGGCGCCGTCGGCGAATACCCGCAGCTCAGCCCGGCCGACCTGGTTCGCGCCAATCCCGACCTGATCTTCCTCGCGGACACCGTGTGCTGCCAGCAGAACGCGCAGACGATCGCGGCGCGACCGGGGTGGAACAGGCTCAAGGCGGTCACCGGCGGCAACGTCGTCGAGCTGAACGACGACCTGGCCACCCGCTGGGGCCCGCGCGTCGTGGAGGCGCTCAAGGCCGTGTCCGCCGCCGTCACCAAGGCCGGCAAAGCATAGGTACCCGGGAGACCACTGAAGCAGTCCCCACGCGCCTGCGCGGGTGGATGCTCGCGGTCACGATCGCGGCGCTCGTCGCGGTGGTGGTCGGGTCGACCCTGCTCGGTGCCGCCGACCTCGGCGTCGGCCGCATCATCGCCGAGGTCTGGGCGCAGGTCACCGGCGGCGTGTCCCCGCTGTCGGAGACCGAGGCGGCGATCCTGTGGCAGATCCGGCTGCCTCGCGTGCTGCTCGCCGGTCTGGTGGGCGCGGCGCTGGCCGGATCGGGTGCCGCGTTCCAGGGCGTGTTCCGCAACCCGCTGGCCGATCCGTACCTGCTCGGCGCCGCGGCGGGCGCCGGCCTCGGCGCGACCATCGTGGTCGTGGCGTTCCCGGACGCCGGCGCCTGGGCGGTCAACCCGATTCCGATCGCCGCGTTCCTCGGCGCGCTCGGCGGGGTCGCGCTGACCTGGGCGCTCGGCAGCTCGGCCGGCGGTGGCGGCACCGCGATCCTGCTGCTGGCCGGCGTCGCCGTCGCGTCGTTCCTCGCCGCCATTCAGGCGTTCGTGCAGCAGTTGAACACCGACACGATCAAGCAGGTGTACACCTGGATGCTCGGTGGGCTGAGCACGTCCGGGTGGCGCGAGGTGCTGCTGACGCTCCCCTACATCGCGCTGGCCGTCGTCGTGCTGTGCCTGGCCGCGCGCCTGCTGGACGTGCTGTCGGTGGGCGACGAGGAGGCCTCCTCGCTCGGGCTGCGACCGGCCCGCGTGCGCATGATCGTGCTGCTGGCCGCGTCGCTGGCCACCGCGGCCGCCGTGTCGGTGAGCGGGCTGATCGGGTTCGTCGGGATCGTGGTGCCGCACGTGGTGCGCATGCTGGCCGGCGTCAGCTACCGGATCGTGCTGCCGCTGTCGCTGCTCGGCGGGGCGACGTTCCTGGTGATCGCGGACTATGTGGCACGCACCGCGTTCGCGCCGGCCGAGGTGCCGCTCGGCGTGATCACCGCGTTCACCGGCGCGCCGTTCTTCGTGCTGGTGCTGCGCCGGTCGCGGGAGAAGCTGCGATGACCGCCGTGCACCTTTCCGAGGTGAGCGCCGGATACCGGGGCCGGACGGTGGTCTCCGGCGTGACGCTGGACGTGCCGACCGGCGCGTGGCTGGCGATCATCGGGCCGAACGGCGCCGGCAAGTCCACGCTGTTGAAGGCGATCGCCGGGCTCGTGCCGCAGGCCACCGACGTGCGGGTGGACGACCGTCCCACCCGGACACTCGACCCACGAGAACGGGCCCGGCTGATCGGCTACGCGCCGCAGAACCCGGTGATGCCGGACGGGCTGTCGGTCACCGACTACGTGCTGCTGGGACGCACGCCGCACCTCGGCCTGCTCGCCAGGGAGGGTCCGCGCGACCTGGCCATCGTGCACTCGGTGCTGGACCGGCTGGACCTCGCCGAGCTGGCCGACCGTCCACTTCGGACACTGTCCGGCGGCGAGCGCCAGCGCACGGTGCTGGCGCGGGTGCTCGCCCAGCAGGCCGGCGTGCTGCTGCTGGACGAGCCGACCACGGGCCTGGACATCGGGCACGCGCAGTCGCTGCTCGAACTGGTGGACCGGCTGCGCGCCGAGGACGGCACGACCGTGATCAGCACCCTGCACGACCTGACGTTCGCCGCGCAGTACTGCGACCGGCTCGTGCTGCTGAACGCGGGAACCGTTGTGGCGTCGGGGAAACCGGCCGAGGTGCTCACGCCGGAACTGCTGACCGAGCACTACGGCGCCACGGTCGAGGTGCTGCCGACGCGCGAGGGCAATCTCGTCGTCGCGCCGACACGGGCCCGACCGGAGCACTAGGGTGAGCCATCCGTTCGCCGCCTCAGGAGCACGTCGATGACGCACAACCCGCACGGTAACCCTTGGATGGGCGCACCACAGCACGGTGGTCCGCCGCCGGCGCCGCCGGTGAGCAGCCGCGACATCGCCCGGGTCGCGAGCCTGTTGGCTCTGGTGGTCGGGCTCATCGCGATCGGGTACTTCGGCTACCTCGCGGTCGATGATCTCGCCGGGAAGAACTACGGCGACGGCGCCGCCGCGGCGGTCACCGTCTTCGGCGGACTCCTGTCAGTGTCCGGGGCGTTGCTGCTGTTTCGGCGTTCGCGAGCGGGCCGGGTGCTGATCATCCTGGGCAGCGCGTTCGAACTGGCGGTGCTGGAGCTCGGCGACATCGAGGCGTTCGGGCTCGCCGCGGCGGCGGTGGTCGCGGCGGTGCTGGCGTTCCTGTCCCGCGCCTGGTGCCATCCGAAGCGCGTCGCCCAGCCGTACGGCTACCCACCCGCCCAGGGGCACGGTCCGCCGCCACAACAACGTTGGTAGCGAACCACTGATCAGTCCACTGTGGACGGTCAGTCGTCGTCGCGCTTGCCCGCGCCGTCCAGTTCCTTGTCGGTCGTGGACTCGCCCTCGCCGCCGTCGTCCTCGCCGTCGTCGTCCTCGCTGTCATCCGGGCTGTCGTCCGGCTCAGCCTGGTCCACCGGCGTGAGGGTGACCTGGTCGGCCCGCAGCGCGGCGAGATCCTCGCGCTCACCACGGTTGCGCGCGATCACGAAGTAGGCGATGGCGCCGACGAACAGCAGCGCCGAGGTGAACACGTTGACCCGCACGCCGAGGATCGTGTTCGCGAAGTCGGTGCGCATCAGCTCGATCCAGAAGCGCCCGGCCGTGTAGCCGGCGACGTAGAGCGCGAACGCCCGGCCGTGGCCGAGGCGGAACCGGCGGTCGGCCCACACGACGAGCGCGGCGACGCCGAGGTTCCACAGCAGCTCGTACAGGAACGTCGGGTGCACGACCTCGATCGGCGAGCCGATGGCGACACCGTTGAGCGGATCCACGCCGCCGGACTCGTTGACCCGCCGGTAGATCTCCAGGCCCCACGGCAGGTCGGTCGGGCCGCCGTACAGCTCCTGGTTGAAGTAGTTGCCGAGGCGCCCGATCGCTTGCGCGACAACGATTCCCGGCGCGACCGCGTCGGCGAACGCGGGCAGTGGGACGCCGGCACGGCGGCAGCCGATCAAGGCGCCCACCGCACCGAAGGCGATCGCGCCCCAGATGCCGAGGCCGCCCTCCCAGATCTTGAGCGCGTCGATCGGTGTCTTCGGGCCGTCGCCGAAGTACGTCGGAAAGTCGGTGATCAGGTGGTAGATCCGGCCACCGATCAGTCCGAACGGGACGGCCCACACGGCGACGTCGATCACCGTGCCCGGCGCGCCTCCCCTGGCCCGCAAACGCTTCTCGCCCCACCAGATCGCCACGATGATCCCGGCGATGATGCACAACGCGTACGCGCGGATCGGGATCGGGCCGATCTCCCACACGCCCCGGTCCGGACTGGGGAAGCTGGCGAGGATCTCTGGCGCTGTCACGCCGCACACCGTAGCCCGCTCGTGGCCGTCGCCGTCGCGGACCCTGAAATGTGACCCAAGCCACCAGAACCAAACGGATTCCCCTACCGTCCGAGCAACCGTAAGCTTTCCAATAGCAATGAACCTGTTGGCGAGAAGGGTTGCTCATGGACACCGAGTTTCCACCTCCTCCTGTCGTCTACGTCGCCTGTCACGAGACGGGTGTGGAGAAGTTCAGCCCGGTGCTGATCGATCTCGACGACGGCCGGGTCGCTCTGTGCGTCTACACGGCTTTGGATCGGCTGCACGCGCTGTGCGGCCGAGAGCAGCCGTGGACGGCGCTGGCCACGGCCCGGCTCGACGACCTGCACGAGCTGATGCCGTTCGACGTCGTCATGCCGGACGCCGACCTCCTCACCGGGAACACGCAGTTGCCAGATGGGAACGAGCAGCGAGTGGTCCCGCCGGTGGTCTACCTGGCCTGCGCCGACACATCCGACGACCAGTTCGTACCCGACCTGCACTGGGGCGCGGACGGCACGCGGATGCTGCTCGTCTACTCCGCGCTGGACCGGTTGATCGATCTCTGTGGGCCGCATCAGCGCTGGGCCGTCGTGCCGGTCGAACGACTCGACGAGATCCGCGAGCAGGCCCCGTTCGATCGCGTCGAGATCGATGCCGAGATCCCCGAGCAGCACCGCAGGAAGGCGGCCTGACCCATGCCAGACGGAGACAAACTCCACGTCGATCCCAACACGCTCAAGAGCGTCGGGGACGCGCTGTGGAAGGCCGGCACCACGCTCGGCGAGACCACCGCGCCACCGGCGGCCGACGCCGGCGCGGAGACCGGACACTTCAAGGCGCTCGCCGATCGGATGCACAAGGAGGCCGGCACGATGGCGATCGGCCTGGTCGCCGCCGCCAACGAGGTGGCCAAGACGCGCCAGGACGCGCTGACCCGAGACAAGAACGCCGGCCGGGCGTTCCAGGGCAAGAACGGCGGGCGGCCATGACGATCAACACCGAGATCAAGGGTGACCCGGCCAGCGTCCGGGCGCTCGGCAAGTGGTTCGAGACCTCGATCGCCAAGGGCATGCAGACCGCGATCACGAGCGCCTACAAGGCCAGGACCGACACCGAGGCCGACTGGGGCGGCACGTCCGGCCCCGCGTTCCGCCAGCGGATGACCACGGGCACCCGGAAAGCGGCGATCGCGGTGTCGGCGGCCAAGCGCGCGGCCGAAGCGTGCGAGGACTGGGCCGAGAAGACCGAGAAGATGAAGAAGGACATGGAGAAGGTCCGCAAGGAGGCCCAGTCCGCCGGTCTCACGGTCACCGCGACCACGATCAGCCCACCTGGCAAGGCACCGCAGGCACCGCCCGCCGGCACCACCGGCACCCAGATGACCACCTACAACCAACACGCGGCGGCGTACAAGAAGGCGGTCGAGGCGTACAAGAAGGCCGGCGACGACGTCAAGGAGATCCGCGCCGACCAGAGCTTCCTGGCCAAGACCATGCGCAACGTGCAGAACGACATCACCGGCAAGCCGCCGTTCCTGGTCGCCACGTCGTTCGCCAACGACGGGTACGTCGGCCCGGCCTCGAAGTGGTACGCGACGCGCGGCCCGGAGAAGGCGGCCGCGATCCGTGCCGCCATCCAGGAGAAGGCGCGCGGCTTCCACCAGGCCGGCCAGATGACTCGCGTCCGGCAGATCGCCCTGCGCGAAGAGGCCCGGAACGCCAGGGGCTGGGAGAAGTTCGGCAAGTGGTCGGCCAAGTGGGGCAAGTTCACCGGCCCCGGCTCGTGGATTCTCGGGGCGGCCGGTACGGCCTACGACATCAAGTACAACGACAAGTCGCCGAGCAACGCGATCGCCAGTTATTTCGGCGGCAACCTCATCGGCATGGCGGCGGGCCCGGCCGTCGGCGCCGGCCTCGGCGCGCTCGGCGCCAACCCGGTGACCATCGCGGTCGGCGGTGCCGCCGGCAGTCTCGCGGGCAGCGCGATCGGCAGCGCGATCATCGACACCGCGTGGGACAAGACGCTGAAGGACTCCGGCGCGGAGAAGTGGATGGACAAGAAACTGGAGCAGGGCTGGGACGGGGCGACGAAGTACGTATGGGAGAAGCCGAAGGAGAAGTTCACCAACGGCTTGAAGAGCCTGGCACATCCCCGGTTCTGAGCAGCCGTGACATGATCGCGGGGTGGTGACACACGAGCGGCTGGTCGAGTGGTTGCGCACCGAGTACGGCTGGCGGCACCTGGACAAGCGGGTGCACGACCTCGGGTACGCGTACTCGGTGGACACCCAGCCGGACGCGTACCACGACGGCGACGAGAACGCGATGACCTGGGGCAACGGGCCGCTGCTGGTGATCAAGAGCAGCGGCAAGGTGTACGAGTTCGGCTCGAACCCGATGTTCCAGCCGATCTGGACCGCGAGCACCGAGCAGGAGTTCGACGCCGCGGTGAAGGCGACCCGCGTCCGGGTGCGGCCGACCAAGCGGATCAAGGGCCGCGGGCGCGCCACCGCTCCCCCGCCGGCGCCGGATCCCTTTGCGCTGCAACGGGATTCACTGATCGGCTGGCTGCGCACCACCCGCGGCTGGCGGCACCTGGACGACCGGATCAGAGACATCGGGTACGCCTACTGGGTGGACACGCAGCCCGACGAGTACCTCGACGGGCGGCTCGGCCCGCAGTGGGCCGGCGGCGCGCTGCTGGTGCTCAAGCGCACCGGCGAGGTCTATGACTTCGGCGCGAACTCGCTGTTCGGGGCGGTGTACCAGGCGCGCTCCGAGCAGGAGTTCCAGGCGGCACTGGCCGCGACCGGCGCCCGCCGAACACCGCACGAGCAGGTGCCGCCGGATCACCCGCCGCCCGAGGTGACCCGCGAGTTGCTGACGGACTGGATGACGCGCCGGCACGGCTGGCGGCACCTGGACTCGCGGATCACCGACGCCGGGTACGCGTTCGTCGTCGGCACCCAACCGGACGCGTACCACGACGGCGACGCGAGCGCGATGACCGTCGGCAGCGGGCCGTTCTCCGTGCTCAAGCGCACCGGCGAGGTGTTCGGCTTCGGGTCGAACCCGATCTTCCAGCCGGTGTGGTCGGCGCGAAGCGAGGACGAGTTCCGCGCCGCACTGGCCGGCATCGGCGTGTCTGCCGAGCCCGTCGAGCGCCTGCCGGTCGGCGCACCCGAGGTGGGCCACGCCCAGGGGCTCACCCGCGAGAAGCTGATCGACTGGATGTGGCGGCGGCGCGGATGGCTGCACGTGGACCGGATCACCGACCTCGGGTACGCGTTCGCCGTCGAGCAGCAGCCGGACGCGTACTACGCCGGTGATCGCTCCGCGTACGACCACTCGAGCAGCCCGCTGATCGTGGTCAAGGGCACCGGCGCGGTGTGGGGCACGGTGAACCACCCCGCGTACCAGGACGTGTGGGCGGCACGGTCGGACGACGAGCTGCGGGCGGCTCTGGCGCGGCTGGACGTGCACCACCCCGAGGACGAGGTGCCGTCCGGTCCGCCGGGCGTCCCGATGGTCACCCGCGACCAGGTCAACGAGTTCGCGCGGCTGTACGGGTGGGAACAGCTCGATCGGCGGATCGGCGATCTCGGGTACGCGTTCTCGATCGACACCCAGTCGGACGGGTACTACCTCGGCACCGAGTCGATGACCTACGGCAACGGCCCGCTGATCGTGCTCAAGCGAACCGGGAACGTCTACCGGTTCAGTTCGAACCCGGTCGACCTGGAGGTGTACACCGCGCCGACCGAGAAGGAGTTCCTCGCCGGGCTGCGGCGAACCCGGCGGGACACTGAGCCGGAGACGGTGATCCCACCAACCGGCTAACCGAGATCGATCTCCACGGGGAACGGCAGCTCGATCCGCAGCAACCCGTCCTCGCTGTGCGCGATCTCGGTGTATTCCTCGCCGTCCAGTTCGAACAGCGTGGCGGTCGGAGGCTCTGGTACCGGGTCGATGAGCAGGAAGTACCCGATCGCGGCCTCGGCGTACAACTGCCGCTTGAGTGCCTTGTCGTACGCGCCCGTCAACGGTGACAGCACCTCGACCGCCAGCAACACATTGTCACTCGTGCCGTAAAGAAAGTTGCCCTGCTCCGCAGTCACCGTCAGATCGGGAATCAGCAGCCTTCTCGGCGCGAGGAGAATGTTGATTCCGGGAAGTGACCGGTGCCCGGGCGGTATGACGTCCCGAAGGCTGAACTGGACGTTCTGAAGTACTTCCTGATGACGGGACGTCGGCGCCGGGCTCACGACGAGTGCTCCGTCGATGAGTTCGATTCTCTGGCCGTTGTCCTCGGGCAGAGCCAGCACCTCTTCGAGGGTCCACTCCCGCGGATGGTGCGGGAACGCGGGTGCTTCTGGCATGGCCATGTCCTTGGTCCTCCGGAAGTAGCCGAGTCACAGTGTGACACGGGACGGTGTGGACGAGCGCGTTCATGCGTCCAGCTTCGGCGAACGGCAGGCCTGCTCGACGGGCGGCGAACGAATCTGTGGACAACTCGGAGGTTGTGGATAGATGCCGGTGAAGGCGCGACAGCTGCCGGATGCCGCCGCCGCGCCGTGGAACCGCTCGCTCAGCAGTGCGGCAGGTCGTCGCTCCCCGGAATCAGCAGATTGTCACTCGGCACGAACCCCCACCGAGAACTGTCGCTCTTGATCTTGGTCCACCACAGTCCGTCGCCGTAGTCGACGCAGCTGATGTAGTACCCGTGGTCCTGCTTGACGCCGCCGACCCGCGCGCCGTTCCAGTGCGGCGTGGCGCGCACGCCCATGTCCCGGTCCGGGTACCCGACCTTGTAAGCCGCTTGTGCCGCAACGGGTTCCGGTGTCGCGGCGGACGCGACCGGCACCGCGACGATCGACGCGAGCGCACCGATTGCCGCCACGACGGCCATACGAATCGTCGATCCCCTTCGCGGCGGAATCGTGACCGCGTAAGCAGTCGGTAAGACTCAGGCGGAGCGGACGGCGCCGCGCACGCCGGCGGCCAGCTCCTCAGCCAGCTCGCGAACCGGCTGGATCCCTTGTGCCGCACGGGAAACGAACGCCGAGCCGACGATCACCGCGTCGGCGAACGACGCCACCTCGGCCGCCTGCTCGCCGGACCGCACGCCCAGCCCGACGCCGATCGGCAGCGTCGTGTGCTCACGCGTACGAGCCACCAGCCCGGCCGCGGCGCTGCCCACCTGATCGCGCGCGCCGGTCACGCCCATCACGGCGGTGGCGTACACGAACCCGGAGCTTGCCTTGACCGTGCGGTCGATGCGCTCGGCCGACGACGACGGCGCGACCAGGAAGATCCGGTCCAGCTTGTGCTCCTCGGACGCGGCGAGCCAGTCACCGGCCTCGTCCGGGATCAGGTCCGGCGTGATCATGCCGAGCCCGCCGGCCGCGGCGAGATCGCGCGCGAACGCGTCGACGCCGTAGCGGTGCACCGGGTTCCAGTACGTCATGACCACCGCGCGCCCGCCGGCCGACGCCACCGACTCGACCACGGTGAACAGGTCGCGCAGCCGGAAACCGTTGCGCAGCGCGGAATCCGCGGCCGCCTGGATCGTCGGGCCGTCCATCACCGGATCGGAGTACGGCACGCCGATCTCGACCAGATCGCACCCGGAGTCGATCATCGCGGCGAGCAGCTCGCCGGAGCCGTCGACCGTCGGATAGCCGGCCGGAAGATAGCCGGCCAGCGCGGCACGGCCCTCCGCACGAGTCTGCTCGAACAGCGGATCCAGGCGCCCCATCACGAATCTCCAGTAAACCCGAAGTACTTCGCCGCGGTGTCCATGTCCTTGTCACCGCGACCGGACAGGTTCACCAGGATCAGCCCGTCCGGGCCGAGCTCCTCGCCGAGCTTGCGCGCGCCGGCCAGCGCGTGCGCCGACTCGATCGCGGGGATGATCCCCTCGGTGCGGGCCAGGAGCTGGAACGACTCCATCGCCTCGGCGTCGGTGACCGAGCGGTACTCGGCGCGGCCGGTGTCCTTGAGCCACGAGTGCTCCGGCCCGACGCCCGGGTAGTCCAGCCCCGCTGAGATCGAGTACGCCTCGATCGTCTGGCCGTCCTCGTCCTGCAGCAGGTAGGAGAACGCGCCGTGCAGCATGCCGGGCAGGCCCTCGGACAGCGTCGCGCCGTGCTCGCCGGAGTCGATGCCGTGCCCACCGGGCTCCAGGCCGACCAGCCGCACGTCGGGGTCGTCGATGAACCCGTGGAAGATGCCGATCGCGTTGGATCCGCCGCCCACGCACGCCGCCACCACGTCCGGCAGCCGTCCGGCGAGGTCCAGGATCTGCGCGCGCGCCTCGGCGCCGATGATCTTGTGGAAGTTGCGCACCATCGTGGGGAACGGGTGCCCGCCGGCCGCCGTGCCGAGCAGGTAGTGCGTCGTGTCCACATTGGACACCCAGTCGCGGAGCGCTTCGTTGATCGCGTCCTTGAGCGTGCGCGAGCCGGTCTTGACCGGGATGACCTCGGCGCCGAGCAGCTTCATCCGCGCCACGTTGAGCGCCTGCCGCTCGGTGTCCACCTCGCCCATGTAGACCACGCAGTCCAGGTCGAGCAGCGCGCACGCGGTCGCCGTGGCCACGCCGTGCTGACCGGCGCCGGTCTCCGCGATCACCCGCTTCTTGCCCATGCGCTTGGTCAGCAGCGCCTGCCCGAGAACATTGTTGATCTTGTGCGAACCGGTGTGGTTGAGGTCCTCGCGCTTGAGGAAAACCGTTGCGCCACCACAGTGTTCGGCGAACCGGGGCGCCTCGGTCAGCAGCGACGGACGGCCGGCGTAGTCCCGCAGCAGGCGCTTGAACTCACCGGTGAACTCCGGGTCCGTCCGCGCCTTGTCGTAGGCGGCGGACAGCTCGTCCAGCGCGCCGATCAGCGCCTCCGGCATGAACCGCCCGCCGTACGGGCCGAAGTGACCGTGCTCGTCCGGGTCGTGCTCGCCGGGAGCGTGGTGGTCCTGCTGGTCCGGCGCCGAAGTCACCGGGCCGGCCTCGGACAAGCCGGGTGCGAGCCCGCGGTCACCAACTGGATCAGCGCCTTCTTCGGGTCCTCCGCCGCGACGAGCCCCTCGCCGACCAGCACCGCGTCCGCGCCGACTCCGGCGTAGGCCATCAGGTCACTCGGCCCGCGCACTCCGGACTCGGCGATCTTGATGACGTCCATCGGCAGGCCCGGCGCGATCCGCCCGAACACGTCCCGGTCGACATCCAACGTGTGCAGATTCCGCGCGTTCACGCCGATCACCGACGCGCCGGCCTCCAGCGCGCGGTCCGCCTCCTCGGCGGTGTGCACCTCGACCAGCGCGGTCATACCGAGCGACTCGACTCGGTCCAACAATGAGACCAACGCGTTCTGCTCGAGCGCCGCCACGATCAGCAGCACCAGGTCCGCGCCGTGCAGCCGCGCCTCGTGCACCTGGTACGGGCTGACGATGAAGTCCTTGCGCAGGATGGGAATGTTGACCGCGGCGCGCACCGCGTCGAGGTCCTCCAGCGAGCCGCCGAAGCGCCGCTGCTCGGTCAGCACGCTGATGACCCGCGCGCCGGCCTCCTCGTAGTCCTTGGCGAGCGCCGCTGGATCCGCGATCTGCGCCAGGTCGCCCTTGGAGGGGCTGCGCCGCTTCACCTCCGCGATGACGCCGATGCCCGACTCGCGCAGGGCGGCCGGCACATCCTTGGCCGGCGTGACCTTCGCGGCCCGCTCTTTCAGCTCATCGAACGGCAGCTGGGCCTCTCGTGCGGCCAAGTCCTCGCGCACGCCTTCGATGATCGACTCCAGGACGCTAGTCACAGCGCACCTGTTCTCGCCTCAGCCACGACCTTTCCCCTTCCCGCCGCAAGGATGCTAACCCCGAGGGCTTCACACCGAGGGCACCGGGTCCGCATCACGACCGCCCCTCCGTCGGGTCTCGTCCTTCACTGAGCGCGCGCCAGAGATCGGCATCGGGATCACCGTCCGTGGACGGCTTCGCGTTACTCGCCTGGTAGCGCGCACCGAGTCGGGGCAGGTCGGCGGCGTGCCGGACGACGAGTACGCCACCCGTGACGATCAACAGTCCACCGGCTACCGCGAGCCCGCGCGGCGCGAAACCACCGTCCGCCGCCACCGCGAGCCAGGCGGCGGCCAGACCGGCCAGCGCGAGCACGGCACCGAGTACCCGGCGCGCCAGGCCGGCCGTCGCGATCAGTCCGGCGATCCCGGCCAGCGCGAGCAACGCCAACGGAACGAGTGCGCCCGGCCGCTCCCAGTCCAGCCGCGAGGAGCCCCACAGTGCCACCGAGCCGAGCAGCAGTCCGCCCACGACTGTCCACAGTGGACGACGATCAGGCATCGCGCGGACCCGTGCGCCACCGCACGATGGCCGGCATGTGGCGCCCCCAGCCGACCAGCACTCCGCCGGCCAGCAACAGCGCCACCGCGCCGGCGGCCATCGCGGCGGGGCCGCGCTCGGTGTGCCACGGCTGCCCCGAGTAGGGCGGGAGGTAGGCGGCGCCCTGATGCGCGAGGCGAAGCGTCCACACCGCGACGCCGACCAGCAGCACACCGACGACGGTGCGGGCTGTGCCGAACGCCGCGAGCACGACGACCGTCGCCGCGAGCACGAGCACCGCGAGCGACTTGGGCCACGCGGTGATGTTGAAGCCGGCGAGGTCGATCTTCAACCCCGGCGGCATCTTCACCCAGGTCAGCTTCCACGCGGCGAGCAGGCAGAAGACCGCGACCACCATGGCGGCCACGACCGTCCACAGCAGTCGTCGCGACAACCTGGTCGACCAGACACGCCCAGTGGACTCAGACATCGGTGCCGCCCTTCTCTGTTACCGCCGGTGTCATGGTTCCCGCGGTGGCGATCGCGGACAGCACCGCGCTCGCCTTGTTGACGCACTCGGCGTCCTCGTTCGCCGCGACCGAGTCGGCCACGATCCCGGCTCCCGCCTGAACATAGGCGACGCCGTCGCGGATCAGTGCGGTGCGGATCGCGATCGCGGTGTCCGCGTCGCCGGCGAAGTCGAGGTATCCGACCACACCGGCGTACAGGCCGCGCCGGGTCGGCTCCAACTCCTCGATCAGCTCCATGGCCCTCGGCTTCGGCGCACCGGACAGCGTCCCGGCCGGGAAACAGGCGGTCACCGCGTCGAACGCGGTGCGCCCCTCGGCCAGGTCGCCGGTCACCGTGGACACGATGTGCATCACGTGGCTGTAGCGCTCCACCCGGAAGAAGTCGACCACGTGCACCGAGCCGGGCCGGCACACCCGCCCGAGGTCGTTGCGGCCGAGATCGACGAGCATCACGTGCTCGGCGCGCTCCTTCTCGTCGGCGAGCAGGTCCTTCTCCAGCAGCGCGTCCTCGTCCTCGTCGGCGCCGCGCCACCGGGTGCCGGCGATCGGGTGCGAGGTCGCCTTGCCGTCCCGCACGGTCACCAGCGCCTCGGGCGACGAGCCGACGATGGAGAACCCGTCCAGCCGCAGCAGGTACATGTACGGGCTCGGGTTGGTGGCCCGCAGCACGCGGTACACGTCCAGCGGATCGGCCTCGGAACGCATCTCGAACCGCTGGGACACGACGATCTGGAACGCCTCGCCGGCCCGGATCGCCTCCTTGGCGGTCTCCACGGCGGCGGTGTAGTCGTCCTGCGTGCGCCGGCGCGTGTACTCGGGACGCGGACGGGTGTACACACTCGTGGTGGGCGGCGCGACGGTGTGCAGCTTGGCCACCATCTCGTCGAGCCGGCGCACCGCGTCGTCGTAGGCGGCGTCCACCCGTTCGGGGCTGTCGTCCCAGTTCACCGCGTTGGCGATGAGCGTGATCGCACCCTCGTGGTGGTCCAGCGCGGCCAGATCGGTGGCCAGCAGCATGACCATCTCGGGCAGCTGGAGGTCGTCCTCGGCGAGCGTGGGCAGCCGTTCGAGGCGGCGCACGGCGTCGTAGCCGATGTAGCCGACCATTCCGCCGGTGAGCGGCGGCATGCCGGGCAGCGGCTCGGTGTGCAGCGCGTTGACCGTCTCGCGCAGGGCCACCAGCGGGTCGCCACCGTCCGGGAGACCGACCGGCGGGGTGCCGATCCACCGCGCCTCGCCTCCGCTGGCGGTGAGCACGGCAGGGCTGCGCACGCCCACGAACGACCAGCGCGACCAGGAGCGGCCGTTCTCCGCGGACTCGAACAGGAAGGTGCCGGGCGCGTCACCGGCGAGCTTGCGGTACACCCCGACGGGCGTCTCTGCGTCGGCGAGCAGCCGCCGGGTCACCGGAATCACTCTCCGGTCGGCCGCGAGAGCGTGGAACTCCTCGCGAGTCGGGCTGACGGTGCCGAGGTCGGTTCGTTGCCCAGCGGGCGAGGTTGCCCGGATCGCGCTGACCATGCGAACCATTGTGGACGCACCGCCCGTCGCGATCGTCAGAGGGGTGAAATTCAGCGAATGTTGAAAAAACCTCGTGTGTAGCGCATGATGTGCAGGTGACCAACAGTGCCAGCCCGTCGACGCGACGTCGAGGGCGTCGCCCCGCCGGAGCGGACACCAAGGCCGCGCTGATCGAGGCCGCGACCGCCGTTTTCGCCGAGCAGGGCTACGACAACGCGACCGTCCGGGCGATCGCCGCCCGCGCCGGCGTGGACGCCGCGATGGTCAACCACTGGTTCGGCGGCAAGGAAGGACTGTTCGGCGAGGCGATCCTCAAACTGCCGTTCAACCCGAGGGAACTGGTGCCGGTACTGCTCGACGGGCCGCGCGACCAGCTCGGCGAACGAATCGCGCGCACCTTCCTGACCGTGTGGGACGAACGCGGCGGCGGGGTCTTCGCCGCCCTGGTCCGCAGCGTCGCCGCGCACGAGCAGGCCCAGCACGCCCTGCGCGACCTGTTCATCAAGCACGTGATGACCCCGCTGGTGAGCGAGGTCAGCCCGGACGGCGATCACCTGCGCGCGACGCTCGTCGCCTCACAGCTCATCGGTATGGGCATGATCCGCTACGTCTCCCAGTTCGAGCCGCTCGCCTCCACGGACATCGAAACGGTGGTCACCGCCGTGGGACCGACCATCCAGCGCTACCTCACCGGAGACATCCGCTAACCGGCTCACCCCAGAACGCGAGCGGGATTCAGCGGGCTCAATCCCGGCGAAGGTGACATGTGCCCACCCGAAATCGCCCAGAGCGTGCCCGATTGACCGATTTTGACGTCTCAACATGAAGATGATTCAGCGGGCTCGATCCCGCCCGCGCACCCCGGCGGCGGCTACCTGATCAGTCGTCGGCCAAGAGCACCCGGGAGTCGAAGCAGGTGTGATCGCCGGTGTGACAGGCGGCGCCGGTCTGGTCGACCACGAGCAGCACGGTGTCGCCGTCGCAGTCCAGCCGCACCTCGCGCACCCGCTGCGTGTGGCCGGACGTCTCTCCCTTGCGCCACAACGACTTCCGGCTGCGTGACCAGTACGTGGCCTGGCGCGTCTCCAGGGTCAGCCGCAGCGCCTCGGCGTCCATCCAGGCGACCATGAGCACCTCGCCGGAGCCGTGCTGCTGCGCCACCGCGCACACCAAGCCGTCGTCGTTGAACCGCACGTCGTCCAGGTTCACCGCACCTCCACCCCCGCGGCGCGCATGGCGTCCTTGACCTCGCCGATGCGCAACTGTCCGAAGTGGAACACGCTGGCGGCGAGCACGGCGTCAGCCCCCGCGTCGACCGCCGGCGCGAAGTGCGACACGTCGCCCGCTCCCCCGCTGGCGATCAGCGGGATGCTGATTTCCTTGCGTACCAAGGAGATCAGCTCCAGGTCGAAGCCGGCCTTGGTGCCGTCCGCGTCCATCGAGTTGAGCAGGATCTCGCCGACGCCGAGCTGCTGACCGCGCGCGGCCCAGGCCACCGCGTCGATCCCGGTACCGCGACGCCCGCCGTGGGTGGTCACCTCGAACCCGGACGGCGTGGGCTCACTGCCGGCGGGAACGCGCCGCGCGTCCACCGACAGCACCACACATTGCGCGCCGAACCGTTGCGAGCACTCGGAAAGCAGCTCGGGACGGGCCACCGCGGCGGTATTGAGACTGACCTTGTCCGCGCCCGCGCGCAGCAGAGTGTCCACATCGGACACTTCGCGCACGCCGCCGCCGACGGTGAGCGGGATGAACACCTGCTCGGCGGTGCGCCGCACCACGTCGTAGGTGGTCTCCCGGTTGGACGAGGAGGCCGTGACGTCCAGGAAGGTCAGCTCGTCGGCGCCCTCCGCGTCGTACGCGGCGGCCAGCTCCACCGGGTCGCCCGCGTCCCGCAGGTCGGTGAAGTTGACGCCCTTCACCACCCGCCCCGCGTCGACGTCCAGACAGGGGATCACCCGCACCGCTACAGCCATGGTCACGAGCCTACGTGGGCGATACTGGCCGCAGCAGCGAAGGGAGAGCCATGGCACGGCCGGGCCGCAGACCTGGGCAAACGGAGACGCGGGAGCGCATCCTCGCGGCGGCGCGCAAGCAGTTCGGCGAGCGCGGGTACACCGGCGCGACGATCCGCTCGATCGCCGCCGAGGCCGAGGTGAATCCCGCGCTGCTGCACCACTTCTTCGGCTCCAAGGACCAGGTCTTCGTCGAGGCGCTGCAACTTCCGATCAACCCGGACATCGTGGTCGGCGTGCTCACCGGCGGGCCGCGCGAGCAGGCCGGCGAGCGGATGGTGCGGCTGTTCCTGAGCCTGTTCGCCTCGGAGCAGGCGCGCCAGCCGGTGCTCGCGATTCTCCGCTCGGCCACCCAGAACGAGCAGGCGGCCCGGATGATGCGCGGCTTCCTCGAACGGGTGATGTTGGCCCGCGTCTCCGAGGCGCTCGGCATCTCCACGCTGCGGGTGTCCGGCATGGCCGGGCAGATCATGGGCCTGATGCTGCTGCGCTACGTGGTCTGCGCGGAACCGATCGCCTCGGCGAGCGAGGACGAGATCGTCGCCATGGTGGCGCCCGTGCTCCAGCAGTACATCGACGCTCCCGCTTGACGCGTCCGTTCAACGGGCGCAGAATTAAACGCATGACTAATTCTGCCGTCGCCGTCGCCGTCGACGGCCTCCGCGTCATCCGTGGTGGACGCGAGGTCCTTCGATCGGTCAGCTTCGACGTCCCCCGCGGCTCGGTGACCGGCTTGCTCGGCCCGAGCGGATGCGGCAAGACCACCTTGATGCGCGCCATCGTCGGCGTGCAGATCGTCGCCGGCGGCACGGTCACCGTGCTGGGCCAACCGGCCGGAGATCCCCTGCTCCGCGACAAGATCGGCTACGCGACGCAGAACGCGGCCGTGTACGCCGACCTCACCGTCACCGAGTGCCTGACCTACTTCGCCTCGGTGCTCAGGGTCGACGATCCGGCCGCCGACGCGCGCCGGGTGATCGCCGACGTGGATCTCACCGACCACGCCGGCAAGCTCGTCGGCAACCTCTCCGGCGGCCAGCGCGGCCGGGCCAGCCTCGCCGTCGCGCTGCTCGGCACGCCGGAGCTGCTCGTGCTGGACGAGCCGACCGTCGGGCTGGACCCCGTGCTGCGCGACGACCTGTGGACCCTGTTCCACCGCATCGCCGAACGCGGCACCACGCTGCTGGTGTCCAGCCACGTGATGGACGAGGCGGCGCGCTGCGACCGGCTGCTGCTCATGCGCGAGGGCGTGCTGCTGGCCGACGACACGCCCGAGGGGCTTCGCGCGCACACCGAACAGTCCGATCTCGAACAGGCATTCCTGCGCCTGGTCAGGGAAAGCGAGGCAGCGGCATGAGCACCGTGATCAATCCCGGCATCACGCTGGCCACCGCGAAGCGCATCCTCAACCAGCTCCGGCACGACCCGCGCACGATCGCGATGCTGCTGCTGGTCCCGACCGTGCTGATGGTGTTGCTGCGGTTCGTGTTCAACAACGAGATGGCGTTCAGCCGCACCGCGCCGGCACTGCTCGGCGTGTTCCCGTTCGTGATCATGTTCCTGATCGCGTCGATCACCACGTTGCGCGAGCGCACCACCGGCACGCTCGAACGCCTGATGACCTTGCCGATGGGACGGCTGGACCTGCTGTTCGGCTACGCCATCGCGTTCGGCGTGCTGGCCACTCTGCAGGTGACCATCGCGACCACGGTTTCCTTGCTGTGGCTGGGTTTGGACATCGCCGGCTCGGTGTGGACGCTGCTGTTGATCACGATTCTGGACGCGCTGCTCGGCATGGCGCTGGGCCTGTTCGTGAGCGCGTTCGCGACCTCGGAGTTCCAGGCGATCCAGTTCATGCCGGTGTTCGCGCTGCCGCAGATCTTGTTGTGCGGGCTGTTCGTGCCGCGCGACGCGATGGCCAACGTGCTGAACTGGCTGTCCGACGTGATGCCGCTGTCCTACGCGGTCGACGCGCTCACGGCGGTCACCGTCACGGAGAACTGGGACGGCACGCTGGTGCGCAACCTGATCGTCGTCGCCGCGTGCGCGATCCTGGCGCTGATGCTCGGCGCGGCCACCCTGCGCAGGCGCACCCCCTGATCGCGAGTCCCGCGCCCTGCACCCGCGAGTCCCGCGCCTCGCACGCTGACCTGCGCTGGGCGACCTCACGGACCCCATGCCAGTGCGTGACCAACCAGATGAAGCAACGGGATCCGGCCCGGCCGCGGCCCCGCGAACTCCTCGGGGGCCGTGGCCGGGCGTCACCCGTCACCGGCTGCGCGCGCTCCTCGCGGAGGTCGCTGCTACCACAAGGAGTTCCACCAGTTCGCGATCGTATTCGCCGCCGCCTTGAACCAGTTCTTGACCTCGTTCCAAAGTTCTTGGATCTTGTTGACCAAATCGACAAAGAACTTCTTGATCGTGGCCCACAGTTTCGTAAAGAAATTGCTGACCGCCTTGTAGGCAATGACGATCGCGTTCTGCACCTCCGGACTCTTGCCCTTGCCGATCTGCTTCAGCTTCGCAGCCGTCGCCCGCTCTTGTTCGGTGTACGCCTTGATGTTCTGCTCGGCCTGCCGGTCAATCAATGCTTCGAACTCGTTCTTCGGGATCTTCCCATCCTTGTATTTCTCCGCCAGGTCGGCAACCTTGTCCTTGTTGCTGTCAACGATCTCCGTACCGACGTCCTTCTGGGTTTCGAGAGCCTGCTTGGCATCCGCAGGGACGTTAGCTGCGCCGGAATAGCTCGAGACGCTCGGAAGCCGGGGCAGTCCAGCCGCTGCTCCAGTCTGCTCGAAATAATGGAGATCCGCCGGCATGTCGAGGGCGTCCGACATTTCCTGAGGATCCTTCGTGATCAAGTTGACATTGTTGATCAGCGCGCTTCGCCTGCAGATGAGATCGATCTGCTCGGTGAAGACCTCGTCGATTCTCTCCTGCTCTACAGTGCCAGCCTCTTGAGTGACGGTCATGTGAACTCCACTTCATTTTCGTTAAATTGGGTGCTCATTCACAGGTGTAGTCCCGCCAACCGGCGACGTCAACCCGGTCAGGCCGTTACGTTCAGCCGCCTCGGGTTAGCTCGCTGCAATCTGACTGGCGCATCTCTACCGAAAACGGTTAGAGGCCACACCTGTTTCAGTGCCAAGTGGCCACAGGATTCCATTCCAAAAAGGGACTGTGCGTTGTCGAATCGCACGGATGGAGTAGCCGCTGCACCGACGGGTGGTTCATGCGCCAAGACCGGTGATCATCGCCGGGTACGCGATACTGGCATGATGCCTCGGAGAACGACGCCGTTCAGACGACCCTTACGGAGGTGCCATGCGCTCGGTCCCGTCCGACGTGCCTGATCATCGGCTCGCGGAACTGGTCGAGGGCTCGACGGCCACCGAAGCGCTGACGCCGGCCCGCGCGCTTGAGCTGGGTTCCGGCCACGGACGCAACGCGGTGTACCTGGCGGCACACGGCTGGGCGGTCACCGGCGTGGAGCTGGACGAGACCTCGGTGCGCATCTCCCGGTTCAAGGCCGAGGACGAGGCGGTACCCGTGCGATTCGTGCACGGCGACGTCACCAAGCTGTCCACGCTGGACGTCGGCGACGGGTACACCCTGCTGATGGATCACGGCTGTTTCCACGCGCTGACCGCCCCCGCGCGCGACGACTACGTGCGCGAGGTGTCCGCCGTGGCCGCGCCGGGCGCACTGCTGGTCCTGGTGGCGTTCTCCAAGTTCAAGAGCGCGCCGGTGACCGAGGAGGAGGTCAGGCAGCGGTTCACCGGGTGGGAGCTGCTGGCCGTCGACCCGGTGCCGGGCAAACAGCTCGCCGAGTACGTGCTCCGGCCGCTGATCGCCCGGTTCCTGGTGTCCACCAACATGTTCCAGGCGTACCGGTACCAGTTAGTCCGGCTCTAGCGAGCCAACCGCAGGAACGCACGCCACTCCGGGCCGCTGAACACGATCGTCGGCCCACTGTCGTTCTTCGAGTCGCGCAAGGCGATGCCGTCGACCCACGCCACCTCGACGCAGTTGCCGTTCGTCCCGCTGTAGCTGCTCTTCCGCCACGCCACCTCGACGCAGTCACCATTGCTCGCGCTGTAGCTGCTCTTGCGCCAGACCAAGCCGTCCGGCTCAGGCAGAGTCATCATGATCCTCTCGATCCGCATAGAGCTCCGTTGCCAGGGTGGCAATCACCTCCCTCGATTCTCTCTCACTCAGCGCGGTTTCATCCAACGCGGCGAGGATTTCCTGGTACGCGGCCGCCTCCTGGGGCTCCTCGAGGAACAGGCACGACGTCTCACTTTCCAGATAGACCACCGGCCGGAAGTCCGCGAACTCCATGAGCTTGAACGAGCCGCCAGTACCCGCGTGAGCACCGACAGCGGCCGGAACCACCCGCAGCGACACGTTTCGGCGGACCGAAGCGCGCAGGAGGTGATGGAGCTGATCCGACATGATCACCTGTCCGCCGACCGGCAGCCGCAGCACGAACTCGTGCACGAAGAATTGAAACTCAGGCGCGTCGCGGCCACCGAGCCGGCTCTGCCGAGCCAGCCGTGCGGCGACCCGATCGCCAATCTCCTCTTCCGGCACACGTCCGGCCTCTTCCAGGAGTGCCCGCGCGTACTCCTGTGTCTGTAGGAGTCCAGGGATCACGAGTCCTTGGAAGTCGCCGACCTTGACAGCCTTGTCCTCGTGGTCGATCAAGGTCCGCAACTGCCTGGGCAGCCGATTTCCGAACTGCTGCAACAAGCCTGGCTTGTCCTGCTCCTTGCACAGCGACATCAGCCGCCGGCGTTCCTTTCCTGTCACCAGAAGGATCGCGAGCAGCGCGGACACGTCCTCCCCGGACGCGCCCCGGCTTCCGTTGATCATCCTGGACAGCTTGCTGTCCGACCAACCGAGTACATTCGCGGTCTGCTTGGCGGTCATGTTGGCTTTGCGCATCGCCGCTCGGATGCCCTCGCCGAGTTCGCGGCTGCGGATTGTGGGTTCTGGCTGACGCATGACTGCAAATTACGGTGCCGGCGGCCACCCTGTCCCGCCCAAGTCAAGTTGCCACCCGATCAGACGACTTGGCTGACAGTACGTCAATGGGTTCTCCTAATTTCATGCCGACGATCAGCGAAGACGCCCGACAACTCCTCCGCTACAACCTCTACGAACACCTCGACGAGGCCGAGTTCCTCGCCACGAAGACAGCCGACTGGACCGACGACGACGCCGACACGGCCCGCGACCTGATCCCCGATCTGATAAACGTGATCAGAGGCGTGCTCGTGGAGCACAGCACGCCGGCGGCATCGACGTGTCCCGCTTGCCGGGTCCCCTGGCCGTGCCCCACCCTCAGCACCGTGCACCGGCTGATCAAGGACCCGGACAACAAGCTGGTCACCATCCGCGCCCGTGCGGTGGAACAGAGGTTGTCGGCATGACCGAGCTGATCCGGCACGACGCCGATCCGGACAAGGTCGCGCTGATCCTGCCCGGCGGCGGCTACACGCCCGCGCGCCCGCTGCTGCACTTCGCCCGCGCCGTCCTACTCCGTCGCGAGTGGACGGTCGTGGAACTGTGGTGGGACCCGCCTGCCGGTGTCCGTCCTTCGGCGATGCCGCCGTGGCCGGACGCCGCCGAGAAGATCGGCTGGGTGGCCGGCGAGGCCGAGGCCGCCCTTGCCACCGTGGACGCCGAGCGGGTGCTGCTGGTCGGCAAGTCGCTGGGAACGCTCGCCGCCGGAGTCGCCGCCGAACGCGGGCTGCCCGCGTTCTGGCTGACCCCGATCCTCGGTGAGCCGCTGATCGCCGAGGCACTCGGAAACGCAAGCGCGCCAACACATCTGGTCGGCGGGACGGGCGACGCGGCGTGGTTGCCCGAGATCGCGCACCGGCACCCCTACACCGAGATCGCCGACGCCGACCACGGCTTGGAGACCGACGGCGACCCGGTCAACTCCGCGGCCATCCTCGGGCAGGTGACCGCCACACTGGACCGTTTCGTCGCCACGCTGCCCCGCTGATCTAGTGTCATGCCAGTTCAGCGGGAGGAGTCGATGCTGCAATGACGGCAGAGCGACCGATGCCAACACAGGACGACGTGCTCGGGTACTTCGACACGCTGTCGAACTGGGGACGGTGGGGCGACGACGACGAGCTCGGCACGCTGAACCACATCACCGACGACGTCCGGCTGGCGGCGGCGCGGGCCGTGCGCCACGGCAGGAGCGTGTCGTGCGGGTGGGAGGTCGCCGTACCGGAGGAAATGGAGCGGTCGACGACGACGTGCCCGTGCGCCGCCGACATGCCGGGCGCCGAGAACATGCCGGTGCCCGGATTCCGCAACGACCGGCGCTGGGGCTTTTCCAACGAGCGGCTCGGCATCATGTTCCACGGCAACACGATCACCCATCTCGACTCGCCGTGTCACCTCTACTGGGACGGCAAAATGTACAACGGGCGGTCGCACTCGTTGGTCGACGCCGCAACGGGATCGGCGTGGGCGGCCGTCACGGCGGCGGCGAACGGGATCATGACGCGTGGTGTCCTGCTGGACATCGCGGCGGTCCGCGGCGTGCCGTGGCTGGAACCGGGGCAGGGTGTGTTTCCCGACGATCTCGAGGAGGCCGAGCGTCGCCAGGGTGTGCGGGTGCGATCCGGCGATGCGGTACTCCTGCGGACCGGCTATGGCCGCGCCCGGCACGAGGCCGGTGCGACGCCGAGTATCACGCAGGCCGGCTGGCACGCGTCCTGCCTGCCGTGGCTGCGTGAACGGGGAGTCGCGCTGATCGGCGCCGACACCCCGCAGGACGTTCAGCCGTCGGGGTACGACGACGTGTTGATGCCGGTGCACGCCGTGAGCCTCGTCGCGATGGGCCTGTGGATGCTCGACAACTGCGACCTGGAGGTGTGCGCGACGACGGCGGCCGAGCTCGGCCAGTGGGACTTCCACCTCGCGGTCGCGCCGGTCCGGTTCGCCGGTACGTCCGGCAGCCCGGTCAACCCGATCGCCACATTCTGAGTTCTGCGGCCGGCGCGGTACGAGATTCACCCACGAGCACCTGTTGCTCGTCGAGGTTCGCCTATTAAGTTGTGCGCACCAACAAAGGAGGTGGCTCGTGCGCCGGACCGCGATCCTGTCCGTGATTCTGCTCAGCGCCGCGACGCTCGCGATCGGCTTCTCCCCCGCGTCCGCGCAGCCGAGACCCGGCCTCGCGCAGGACTGCTGCGGCACCCCGGCCGCCTGGACCACCGGCAACAAGGACGCGCTCGGCACGTCGACCACGCCGGGCAGCAAGGTCTGGTACACGGTCGCCAACGGCGTGCTCTCCGAGGTGTTCTACCCGCGCGCGGACGTGCCGAACACGCAGGACACGCAGTACGTCGTGACCGACGGCTCGACGTTCGTGGACCTGGAGCGGGACGCCACCGAGCATGCGGTGACCATGCCGGACGAGCGCTCGCTGGAGTACACGGTCACCAACACCGCGAAGAGCGGCAAGTATCGGATCACCAGTAGCTATGTCACCGACCCGGACCGCGATTCGCTGATGGTGCGCACCCGGTTCCAGTCGCTGGACGGCGGCACGTACAAGCTGTTCCTGCACGCGAACCCGTCGATGGCCGGCGGCGGCGCCAACGACGACCTGTGGTGGGACGCCGGGTCGGGCGCGCTGATGGCCAGCGGCACCGAGAACCTCTTCGGCCAGACCACCACGATCACCTCCGCGATGCGCGTGTCGAGCGGATTCTCCGCGCACAGCAACGGATACGCGGGTGCGGGCAGCGACTGTCTGGTCGACATCCGGGCGGACCGGCAACTGTCCAACTCCTTCGACGGGCTCGCCCGACCGGGCAACGGAGTCCACTGTGGACAGATCGACGTGGGCGCGGATACCGAGTTCACCGTCGCGCTCGGCTACGGCGACTCGGCCGGTACCGCGCAGGCCGCCGCGGGCGGCTCGCTGGACGCCGGATTCGGCGCGGTACAAGGAAAGTACCGCGCTGGATGGAACGCGCACGTCGGCTCGCTGAAACCGGCGCCGGCCAGCGTCTCGGGTGACGCGGAGCTGCGCAAGGCGTACCACGTCGCGGCGATGGCGCTGCGTGCCGCCGAGGACAAGACCCACCCCGGCGCGAGCGTGGCGAGCCTGTCCACGCCGTGGGGCGAGGTGGTCAACGGCGACACGCTGAACGACGGATACCACCGCGTCTGGGGCCGCGATCTCTACCACCAGGCGACCGGGCTGATCGCCGCCGGTGACACCGCGCAGGCCCGGCGGATGGCGGAGTTCATGTGGCGCCGGCAGTGGATCGGCACGCCCACGCCGGGCGACGGCACCACCTACCCGGCCGGCTCGTTTCCGCGCTACAGCCCGGTTTCCGGCATCGAGGGCGCCACGCCGCACCAGCTCGGCTGCTGCGAACAACTCGATCAGAACGCGTTCGCGATCGTGCTGGCGTCGCTGACCGGCCTCACCGATTCGGGGACCTACGACAAGATCAAGGTGACCGCCGAGCACATTCGCACCACCGGCCCGGCCACGACCGAGCGATGGGAAGAACAGCACGGGCTCTCGCCGTCCTCGGTCGCCGCGCAGATCGCCGGGTTGCGCGCCGCCGCCGACATCGCCCGCCGCAACGGCGACGACGCCAGCGCGTCGACCTGGGAGTCCACCGCGAACGCGTGGCGCGGCAACCTCGAACCGCAGACCGTCACGACCTCCGGTCATTGGCCAGGCGGCCGCTACTACGAGCGGCTGGACCGGAGCGGGAACCCGAACGACGACGACCAGATCTGCTTTCAGGAAGGGTGCTTCTTCGAGCGGGACGTGGTCGACTTCGGGTTCCTGGAACTGGTGCGGCTCGGCGTGCTGCCGGCCGACGACCCGACCGTCGCCGCGTCGGTGCGGCCCACCGCCGCCGCGCACGACGGCAACGCTCCGCTGCAGGTCACGCTGCCCACCGGCGAGGTCTACTTCCACCGCTACATCCACGACAACTACGGCGAGTCCACTGTGGACTGTCAGGGCTGGCCGGCGAACGGGCAGCAGCGGTTCGGGCGGCTGTGGCCGGTGCTGTCCGGTGAGCGCGGTGAGTACGAGTTGGCCAACGGCCGGCCGGCGGAGGTGTACCTGCGGTCGATGGCACGCTCGGCGAACGCCGGCGGATTCGTGCCCGAGCAGGTGTGGGACCGTGCCGACGTGTCGTGCTTCGGCCTCGGGCGGCCGACCAACAGCGCGTCTCCGCTCATGTGGGCGGAGGGCCAGTACCTGCGGCTGGCCCAGGCGATGTCAGGCGACGCACCCCGGGTCGGCGGGCGCTGACCCGGACGGCGCGTCGAGCACCTCACGCAGGAAGTCCCGCGTCTGGCCGGCGTCCACCATGAGCGCGGCGCCGGCCGGGCCGTTGGTGTAGCCGCGCACCGGGAGCACTCGCCCGTCCACGACAGTGCGGGCGTCGACGGCGGCCGCACGTGCGCTGAGGTCCAACCCGGGAGTGGCCCGCACGTACGCGGATGTCTTGTCCACCAACGACTTCGCGGTCTCGGCGGGCGACATGTCGATCTCCAGGCGGTGCTCGATCTCGACTCCGGTCAGCTTGGTGACCGTCTCGGCCAGCGACTGCCCGCCGCCGTACACCCACGCGGCGGAGATCTTGTTCCGACCGTTGCCCGAGATCTCGGCGTACACATCGCGCGGGATCTCGATCATCGAGACCCGCGAGCCGGTCATCCGCACGATGGCCAGCGAATCGACCCTCGACGGGCGACCGCGAGCACACTGATCACGGCGATCAGCCACGGTTTTCGCACGTCCGCACGCTATCGCGGGCGCCGCGGGACCCGTTCCAGAGGACAGCCCGCGTCACCGAACGATCCGGGCTCGTCGCGGTCACCGGGATCGCGACGAGCCCGGCCTGATCACCGCAGCCGGTAGGCGCGGATGATGGTTTGTTCGACGGTGTTGCCGTTGGTGTCGGTTGCCTTGGCGCGCAAGGAAACGTGGCCGCTGGCCGGGTGGTACAGATGGACCTTGCCGCCGGCCACCAGCGCCTTGTGCCAGTGTGCGCCATCGTCGTAGGAGGCCTCGACGGTCAGCGACGCGACGCCGGCCGGCTTGGCGCCGGGATTCCGCTGCACGCTGACCGGCACCGCGAACCCCCTGCGTCCCGGCGCGGAGTTGGCCGAGTCGAGGTTCGGGTCGAAACGGACTACCTGTACCGGCAGGATCGGAGTGCCGTCGTGGTTGAGCTCCCACACCGCGCTGACCTTGGTCGAGGTGTCGGCCACGCCTCGCGTCGCCTCCGTCTGCACGCGGTAGCGACCCTGTGGTCCGACGCCGCGGATGTCGCAGATGACGTCGTTACTCGAGCAGACCTTGGCGCCGTCACGGAACCCTACGGTGCTGGCACTGTCCACTTTGGACCTGCCGGCCGTTTCCGCGTCCGAGCCGAACAGCGGTACCCGGAAGGTCATCAGCCGTTCGTCGAGCTGGAGGGCCACGTTGAACCCAGTCGCCTCGGCCAGCGCCTCGACCAGCACCGGCTTGCCGGATCCGTTGTCCTCCAACAGAAACGCGATACCGGGTGCCAGGTCGAGCCGCTCCCGACGGATCAGCTCGGCCACCACCGGCACGTGAGCGGGCGCCGCCCGTGTTCGCGTCCGCGTCGAGCCGGATCGACCCGCCAGTCCTCTGTAGACGGTGCGATCACTCGCCGCGGATCGCCCTGCGCAGCTTGCCGAGCCGCTCCGACACCGCGCGCTCGTTACCCCGCGAGGTGGGGCTGTAGTAGTCGCGACCGACCAGCTCGTCGGGCGGATACTGCTGCGCCACGACACCTTCCGGGACGTTGTGCGGGTACTTGTAGCCCTGCGCGTTGCCCAGCTTCTTCGCGCCGGCGTAGTGCCCGTCGCGCAGATGCGTCGGAACCGTGCCGGCGTGGCCCTGGCGCACGTCGGTCATCGCGGTACTGATCGCCGTGGTCACCGCGTTCGACTTCGGCGCGGTGGCCAGGTGCACGGTCGCCTGCGCCAGGTTCAGCGCGCACTCCGGCAGCCCGATGAGCTGTACCGCCTGCGCCGCCGCGACGGCCACCTGCAGCGCGGTCGGGTCCGCCATGCCGACGTCCTCGCTGGCGTGGATCACCAGCCGGCGCGCGATGAACCGCGGGTCCTCCCCCGCCTCGATCATGCGCGCCAGGTAGTGCAGCGCCGCGTCCACGTCCGACCCGCGGATCGACTTGATGAACGCGCTGGTCACGTCGTAGTGCTGGTCGCCGTCCCGGTCGTAGCGCACGGCCGCCTTGTCCACTGTGGACTCGACGGTGGCCAGGTCGATCTCCTCGGCACCCGCCGAGCCGGCCGAGTCGGCGGCCGCCTCCAGCGCGGTCAACGCGCGGCGGGCGTCACCGCCGGCCAGCCGCACGACGTGGTCCTCTGCCTCGTCGGCGATCCCGAGCCGCCCGCCGAGCCCGCGCTCGTCGGTCAGCGCGCGCCGCACCAGCGTGCGCACGTCGTCGTCGGACAGCGGTTTCAGTTGCAGCACAAGGGATCGCGACAGCAGTGGGGACACCACGGAGAAGAACGGGTTCTCCGTGGTCGCCGCGACCAGCAGCACGATCCGGTCCTCGACCGCGCCGAGCAGCGCGTCCTGCTGCGTCTTGGAGAAGCGGTGCACCTCGTCGATGAACAGCACGGTGCTCTGCCGCGAGTGCGCGAGCCGCTTACGCGCCTCGTCGATCACCGCGCGCACTTCCTTCACGCCGGCCGACAGCGCCGACAGCGCGACGAACCGCCGGCCGATCGCCGAGGACACCAGCGTGGCGAGCGTGGTCTTTCCGGTGCCGGGCGGGCCGTACAGGATGATCGACGCGGGCGCCGCGCCCTCCACGAGCCGCCGCAAAGGAGCACCCGGCCCGAGCAGGTGGTCCTGCCCGAGCACCTCGTCCAGCGTCGCCGGCCGCATGCGCACGGCGAGCGGCGCGTTCGGCGGCGCGGCGGCGGGCGAGGCACGCTCGTCCGCCGGCGCGTCGAACAGCTCGAGCGCGTCGGAATCCACGCCCCGACGCTACCGCCCACCACCGACAAGCTCCTGGACAGGTTGTGGCGGAAGCGGCTCTCTAGCCGGACGTCCCGTCGCGCACCTCTCTGTGGGCGACGCTCCGGGCTTGCCCTTCGTGTATGTCGCTCACCCACTCCCAGCCGGGCTTGGCCAAGGGGCCGATCCGCGGGTCATCGGGAGCATGGCCGTCCCGCAAGGCATGCACGTACGCCCGATCCAGGTCGATCCGTGCGCGTACCTGATCAGCTCGGCCGACCGACCCGTGACCCGGGATGACGACATCGACGTCGTCCGCCACGTCCTCGAGCAGTCGCAGCCCGACGAGGTACTCCTCAATCGGATCATTGGTGTTGGTGAAATCGTCGAGCATCGGAATGAAGACATCAGAGAGCATGTCGCCGGCGACGAGAACGCCGCGTTCTTCGATCAACAACGCGGCATGGCCCGGGGAATGCGCCGGATGCTCGATAATCCGAACCTCAGGACCGTCCCAAGGAATCCGTGCGGTTTCGGCGGGCAGACCGGTAATGAGGCCGTACAGGTCCAGCGGGGTTTCCTCGGCGATTTCCGGCGGTAACCCCTCGGCGGCGCGGGCCTTCCAGTCCGCGTTCGACCGCACGTCCTGCATCAAAGCCGCGCAGCGGGCCGTACCGTAACGAGGCGCTTCGCCAAGTTCGGCATGCCAGAGCACGTGATCCCAATCAGGATGCGTCGAGAAGCCTGCGGTCACGGGCTGACCCAATTGACGAAGGTCGTTCGCCAGGCAGACCATTTCATCGCCTGTGATCCCGGCGTCGATGAGTAACACGCCGCCCCTGCCCTGCACGACAGCGGTGTTGTTCTGGAGTAACTCGCTCTGGTGGATCAGCACACCCTCCGCGACCTGGTTCAGCATGGGGCTCCTTCCGCTCGTGGCCTGCGACCGCTTGTCGAGACGGTAGCCCCGCCCACGGTTCGCCGTGGGTGAACGCGGTGGCGAACCCGGCCGAACACGGGCACTATAGAACACATGTTCGAATCTGTCGCCGTCCTGTCCGACATCCACGGGGTGCTCCCCGCGCTGGACGCCGTGCTCGCCGAGCCCGACGTCGCGGCGGCCGATGTCGTGGTCTTACCCGGCGACATCGCGCTCGGCCCACAGCCGGCCCAGGTCGTCGATCGCCTGCTCGAACTCGGCGACCGGGCCCGTTGGGTGCACGGCAACTGCGAGCGAGAGCTGCTCGCATTGGCCCACGGCGAGGCAATCGAGGAGGAGCCGTCCCCGCTCG
Organism: Herbihabitans rhizosphaerae; assembly: GCF_004216555.1. GTDB lineage: Bacteria > Actinomycetota > Actinomycetes > Mycobacteriales > Pseudonocardiaceae > Herbihabitans > Herbihabitans rhizosphaerae. The sequence continues at coordinate 107,027 of NZ_SGWQ01000009.1, forward strand.
CGCGATGGGCGGCCGCACAGCTGCGCCCGCACCACATCGAGGCGCTGGATTCCTTACCCCACAACGAGATTCTCGACGTTCACGGCCTCGGCGACGTGCTGTTCTGTCACGCCACACCGCGCGACGACGAGGAGTTCGCGCTCGTCGACTCGAGCTACGAGCGATGGTCCGCCGTGCTGGCCGGGGTACCGAAGTATGTGCGCACGATCGTCTGCGGGCACACGCACATGCCGTACTTACGCCTCGTGGACCGTCGGACCGTGGTCAACCCGGGCAGCGTAGGCATGCCGTACGGCAACACCGGCGCGCACTGGGCGCTGCTCGGCGGCGCCACCGGCGCGGCGATCCAACTCCGCCGCACCGACTACGACATCGAGACCGCGTGCGCGGAAATCGTTGCCACCAGCGGTTTTCCGGGCGTCGATTCGTGGGTGGACGAGTTCGTCCGCACCAGCTATTCCGACGTGGAGGCGCACGGAGTCTTCGCGCCCAAGGACGGTCGAGGGCTGTCGAATGTTACCGACGGGTAGTACCGTGAGTGTGATCTGGCGCACACCACCGAGGAGCAGGCATGACCGCAGTGGACCCCGCCCGCACCGACAACCGAGCCACCGTTGACGCCGATCAGGCTCGCCAGGTCGCCGAGGAGGCACGCGAGGTCAAGTGGGACCGACCGAGCTTCGGCAAGGAGCTGTTCCTCGGCAGGTTCCGCCTCGACCTGATCCATCCGCACCCACGCGGCGCGGACGAGGACGACCGGCGCGGCGAGGAGTTCCTCGCCACGTTGCGCGAGTTCGTCGAGTCCACAGTGGACGGTTACCAGATCGAGCGGGACTCGAAGATCCCGGACGAGGTGGTGAACGGCCTCAAGAAGATCGGCGCGTTCGGCATGAAGATCCCGCGCGAGTACGACGGGCTCGGCCTGTCCAACGTGTACTACGACCGCGCGCTGATGCTCGTCGGCTCGGTCAACGGAGCGCTCGGCGCGCTGCTGTCCGCGCACCAGTCGATCGGCGTGCCGCAGCCGGTCAAGCTGTTCGGCACCGAGGAGCAGAAGAAGGAATTCTTACCCAAATGCGCGCGCACGCACATCAGCGCGTTCCTCCTGACCGAGCCGGATGTGGGCAGTGACCCGGCCCGGCTGAGCACCTCGGCGGTGCCCAGTGAGGACGGCCAGAGCTACGTGCTCAACGGCGTGAAGCTGTGGACGACCAACGGCGTGTTCGGCGATCTGCTCGTGGTCATGGCGAAGGTGCCGAAAGCAGAGGGCCGGCGCGGCGGGATCACCGCGTTCGTGGTCGACGGCGATACCAAAGGCATCACCGTCGAGCGGCGCAACGCCTTCCTCGGCCTGCGCGGCATCGAGAACGGCGTGACCCGATTCCACAACGTGGTGGTGCCCGCGAAGAACCGGATCGGCAAGGAGGGGCAAGGCCTCAAGATCGCCCTCACCACGCTGAACACCGGGCGGCTGTCGCTGCCGGCGATCTGCGCGGGCACGGCCAAGTGGGCGACCAAGATCGCCCGCGAGTGGGCAACCGAGCGCGTGCAGTGGGGCCACCCGGTCGGCAAGCACGAGGCGGTCGCCACGAAGATCGGCTTTATCACGGCGAGCGCGTTCGCACTGGAGTCCGTGGTCGAGCTGTCCGCCGGGCTGGCCGACGCCGACCGGCACGACATCCGCATCGAGGCGGCGCTGGCCAAGCTGTACGGCTCCGAGATCGCCTGGAAGGTCGCCGACGAGCTGGTGCAGATCCGCGGCGGCCGCGGCTACGAGACGGCCGAGTCCCTCGCCGCGCGCGGTGAACGCGGTGTGCCGGCCGAGCAGGTGCTGCGCGACCTGCGGATCAACCGGATCTTCGAGGGCTCGACCGAGATCATGCACCTGCTGATCGCCCGCGAGGCGGTCGACGCCCACCTGTCGGTGGCCGGCGACATCATCGACCCGAAGGCCGACGCGAAGGCCAAGGCCAAGGCGTTCGCCAAGGCCGGCGGCTTCTACTCGAAGTGGCTGCCAACGCTGGCCGTCGGCAAGGGCCAGCTTCCCAACTCCTTCAACGAGTTCGGCCGGCTCGCCGAGCACCTGCGGTTCATCGAGCGGGCCAGCCGCAAGCTCGCGCGGCAGACGTTCTATGCGATGTCCCGCTGGCAGGGGAAGATGGAATACCGGCAGGCGTTCCTCGGCCGGATCGTGGACATCGGCGCCGAGCTGTACGCGATGAGCGCGTCGTGCGTGCGCGCCCGCATGATCGCCAGTGAGCACGCCGACCGGTCGGACACCGCCACCGAGTTGGCCGACGCGTTCTGCCAGCAGGCGCGCGTGCGGGTGGACGAGCTGTTCTCCAGCCTGTGGCACAACAGCGACGCGTCCGACCGCACGCTGGCCGAGCGGGTGATGGCCGACCGGTACACCTGGCTGGAGGACGGCATCCTGGACATCTCGATCGACGGCCCCTGGATCGCCGAGCACACCGACGGCCCGTCCAAGAGCAAGAACGTCCGCAGAAAGGTGCCCAACACTGGCTAGATTCACATCATGACCACACTCGAGTTCGACGGGGAGGCCGCACGCCGGCTCGACGCCGCGTACCAGACGCCGGACCTGATCGCCCAGCGCGCCGCGGTGCTCGACGCGCTGGCACTGCGGCCCGGCGAGCGGGTACTCGACATCGGCACCGGCACCGGGCTGCTCGCCGTCCAGATGGCCGATCAGGTCGGGCCTGACGGCGCGGTGTGCGGGATCGACCTCAGCGAGAGCGTGCTGGCGATCGCCCGATCACGGATCGATACCGCCGCCGCGCCGATCGAGCTGCGCACCGCCGGTGCCGAGGAGATCCCGTACCCGGACGGCGCGTTCGACGTGGCGGTGACAACCCAGGTACTCGAATACGTGTCCGACGTGGACGCGGCACTGGCCGAGGCGCACCGCGTACTCAAGCCCGGCGGGCGCCTGCTCGTGCTCGACACCGACTGGGACGCGATCGTCTGGCACTCCAGTGATCGCGAGCGGATGAACCGCGTGCTGGCCGCCTACGAGCCGCACTGCGTCCACCCGCTGCTCCCCCGCGTGCTCCCGATGTCCTTGTCCCGCAACGGTTTCCACGCCGATCAGCCGCGCGTGATACCGCTGCTGAACGTCGGCTGGGACGAGCGGCATTTCAGTGCCGGCCTGCTCGGCACGATCGCCGCGTACGTGGCGGGCCGCGACGACGTCACCGAACTCGAGGTACTCGACTGGGCCGATGACCTGCGCGGGCTCGGCGACGCGTACTTCTTCAGCCTCAACCGCTACGTGTTCACCGCGACCAGAACCTGATCACCCGGACGGTGGGATCGCCTTGCCCATCCGCACCAGCGGGACCTCGACCCCGCCGACGACGTCCACGAATTCCTCGACCGGCTCGAAACCGGCCGCCTGGTAGAGCGGCCGGCCGGCCTTCGTGGCGACCAACTCCAGGCGCGAGAACCCCTCGGCGGCCGCGGCCGTCGCCGCGAGCGACAGCACGAGACGCCCGATGCCTCGGCGGGTGAACCCCGGCCTGGTGTACATGGCACGCACCCGAGCCGGATCGGTCGCCGGATCGAGCAGGGAGTCGTCGCGGCCCGCCGAGTGGTCGCCGCCGTAGAGCGTCGACCGTCTGCTCCAGCCGCCGCAGCCGACCACGGTGTCACCGAGTTCGATGATGAAGTAGGTCCCGTCGTCGATCAGCCGCGTGTCCAGACCCATGCCCGCACGGCTCGCCGCGATCTGCTCCGGGGTCAGAAACCCTTGCAGCAGCGTGGAAATCGCCGACTCGATCAGCGGCTCCAGCACCGGCAGATCAGCACGCGCGGCCAGCCGGTGGGTCAGTTCACCGATCATCGGTAGACGACCTGGCGCAGTGCGGCCAGGATCAGCTCGGCCCGCTCAAGCCGCGCGTTGTGACCCATCAGCCCGATCCGCCACACGGTGCTCGCGTACTGCCCCACACCGCCGCCGATCTCGATGTTGTACCGCTCCAGCAGCGTGCGCCGCACGGTCGCCGAGTCGACATCCGGCACGTTCACCGTGGTCAGCTCCGGCAGCCGGTTTCCCTTGCGGGCGAACAACTCCAGGCCCATCGCCTCGAGCCCGTCCTGCACCCGCCGGCCGGCCAGCTCGTGCCGGGCGAAGACCGCGTCCAGCCCCTCGTCCAGAATCCGGCCGAGTGCGGCGTGCAGTGAGGCGATCATGGCCACCGGCGCGGTGTGGTGATACGTGCGCCCGCCGCCCGCGCCGCCCGACACGTAGTCGCCGATCATGCCGAGGTCGAGGTACCACGTCGGCGGCTTCGGCACCCGCGCCGCCCACGCCCGCTCCGACACGGTGAACGGCGCCAGACCCGGCGCCACGCCGAGGCACTTCTGCGTACCCGAGTAGGCGATGTCCACGCCCCACTCGTCGATCTTCACCTCGATGCCGCCGAGCGAGGTGACACAGTCCGCGAGCACCAGTGCGCGGTCGTCCCGCTCGTGCACCGCCGCGGCCAGCTCGCCGATGTCGCTGCGCGACCCGGTGGAGGTCTCCGCGTGCACCGCGGCGACGATCGCCGGCGAGCCATGTGCGTCCAGAACCCGTTGCGTGTCAACGGGTTCGCCCCATTCGTGGTCCACCCGCACGACGGTCGCGCCGTACCGCGACGCCACGTCCACCATCCGCTCGCCGAACAACCCGTTCACCGCGACGACCACCACGTCGCCCGGGTGCACGAAGTTCGCGAACGCCGCCTCCATGCCGATCGAGCCGGTGCCGGACAGCGGCAGCGTGCGCGCGTTGGCCGTGCCCCACACCGTGCGCAACCGATCGCACGTCTCGTCGAGCACCCGCAGGAACTCCGGGTCGAGGTGCCCGAGCAGCGGCGCGCCGAGCGCGGCGGTCGCCTCCGGGTACGGGTTGGACGGGCCGGGGCCGAGCAGTACGCGATCAACCAGAGTCACGCCGGCCAGCCTAGGTGTACTGCCCTGTGAGGTTGGGAACGCGGCTGGCGGGTGGGTGGCCGCCGAGTGCGGTGTGGCCGCGACCATGGATCCGTCAGACGCGGCCTACGCCGCGCCCACCGGACCGGCGGGCAGCACGTCCGCGAGGTAGCCGTCCACGTCCGCCGAGTCCCGCTCCAACACGTGCCGCACCCACGCCGACCGCTCGTGTGCCAGCGCCGGCAACTCCCACACGCAGCCGATCAGCCGCTCGTCCAGCGGGGTGAACTTGGTCGGATCGTCGAGGGTCGCGTACGCCAGCCGGCAGTGCAGCACCATCTGGTAGCACCAGGTGTACACGTTCAGCCAGGCTAGCCGGCAGCCCTGATCCGCTCGACGGTCGCCGGCGGCCGGCTGTGCTCCATCCCGAGCAACGACCGCACGATGATCACCATCGCGTACGGCAGGAGGTCGCGCCCGCGCCGGGCCAGCCACGGAAGCCCCTTGATCAGCAGCCACGCGACGTGCTGGATCGGCCCGGGGTTGGCGCCGCCCGAGCAGACCATGCTCACCGGATTCGGCACCACGCACCCGAACTCGTCGAGCAGCGCGGCGAACCCGCTGGCCAGGATCCGGTGCCCGAGCTCGGACGGGTGTAGCCGGTCCACACTCCACGCCGCGACGTCGTAGGCGCCCGGCATGGTGTCCAGATCCAGCACGGCCGCCCGGTCGTGCCCGGAGGCAACCGAGCTGACCACCTCGTTCAGCGCCTCGATCCGGCCGCGCAGCGCCCGCCGCAGCGGCCCCGGCAGCCGGAACACCTGTGCGTGATCGTGGAAGCGCACCAGCAGCACCACCGCGCCGGCCGCGGTCAGCGTGCCGACCACCGCGTCCAGGTCGTCGTGCATCTGGCGCGCGTCGAAGTCCGAGCGCAGCGTGTCGTTCATGCCGACCACGATGGTCACCACGTCCGGCCGCGCCTCCAGCGCGCGCGGCAGCTGTCGCCACCGCACGTCCGCCGCCCGCGCACCGGTGAACGACAGATTGTGCAGGTCAGTGGCGGACAACGCCTCCGCGAGCAGCGGACCGTAGCCACGCCATCCCCCGCCGGGCAGCGGATCACCGAGCCCGACCGTCGTCGAGTCGCCCAAGACGACAAGACTGCGCGTTTCCCAACTCAAGGGTGAAATCTCGCTCGCCGCGGTCACGGCTCAACGATCACGCCCGTCGGCTCACCACCGGTGATGGTTGGGTAACACGTCAGGGACGACTCGGGTAATGCTTGGGTTTTACCGGAATGCGGGATACAGCGGCAGGTCCATTTCGCCGAATCGCCGCTCCAAGCCCGCGACGACGGCCTCGGCGTGCTCGGCCACCGCGTCCACCCCGGCGAGCGCCGCGTCCTCGGCGAGCCGGCGCCACCGCCCGGCCAGCACCGCGCCCCGCGAGGGAAGCACCGGCGACGCGTGCCGCACTCCGATGGCGCCCACCGCACCCTCGGTGGCACTCGGCAGGTAGTTCCACGTCGCCAGCCACACCCAGAACAACTGCGCGTCGAGCAGCTTCGGCATGAGCACCGGGTCCTCGTCCAGATCCGGCCACATACTCCGGACCTCGGCGCGCCACGCCGCGAGCATGGCCTCGGTCATACCGGACGGCAGCGCGAAGGAGCACCAGCAGGACGGGAACGGCACCCGCAGGTACGCGGCGTCCAGCATGATGTTGCGGACACAACCGCCCTCGAAGTCGAGGAACCGCACGCCCCTGCTGGTGATCAGGTTGTTGTCCGGGCACGAGTCCGACGGGCTGAACGCCCGGTGCCGGCTCGCGGTCAGCAGCCCGCGCGCCCGCTCGGCCGCGTCCAGCGCGCCCGACGAGGCCGACACGCCCAGCGCGGACTCGAGCAGCTCGGGCAGGCCGGTGAGCGCGGCACGCCCCTCGACGGTCAGCGGGTCCTTGCTGCTCACCACGTCCAGCCGGCGCAGCAGCGCGTCGAAATCGGCCTCCCGGCCGGCGGTGGTGGCGTGCAGCCGGCCCAGCGAGCGCGCCCAGGACAGCAGCGACCGCTCGGCGGCCCGCGAGTCGTTGCCGAGCAGCTTGTCGGCCAGTGTCGGCGCGCGCCCGAGGTCCTCCAGCACCAGCAGCCGGGTGTCGGTGGAGTGCGCGAACAGCTCCGGGCACATGCGGTCCTCCGCGGACAGCGCGGTGAACAGCTGATAGCTGACCGCCTCGCGGACGAAGCTGTCGCAAGGCTGGTCGGTCGGCGCGACGTACCGCTTGACCACCAGCGTGCGCGGCAGTGCGAACGGGCTCGACGCCACCCGCACTCTGGCCACCACCGAGCGGACGCTGCCGCCGAGGTCGTCCGGCTCGGACAACGCGATCCTGGCCCCGAACCGGGCTTTCAGCACCGCCTCGGCCGTCGCGACCGCTTCGAACACCTCGGGGCTGAGGTCGTCCGCGCCATCAGGGTTCGACTCACCCGTGACGTCCGGCGGATCCGCGGCGATGTCCACACTCATCTCCTAGCGACCCTACCCTCGCGTCGGTTGCTCCCGGACTCGTTCGCGACAGATGACCGTAGTGGGGCGTACGTCCCCGTCGCCAGGACGGTTCGGTTACCGGTTTGGTTGCCTGGTCACACTGTCTGTTCAACCAGTGGACAGTGGGCGCCCCGCGTCCGGCGTGGTGAACGTCCTCCTGCGCACCAGCAGAACGGCCGCCGCGGCGATCACGATGCCGACCAGGTTCACGATCAACTGTGCCACGGATTCCAGCGACCGGTTCCAGTCCCCGAGCACGGCCGCCACCACGGCGTACCCGGCGGCCGGCACCGTGGTCACCGAGATGAACACGCCGACCAGCGCGGCCGACTTCGCCGAGGTCATCGACAGCATGCCGGCCGCACCCGCGAGCAGCGCGACGATCAGCGAGAACGGGCCGACCTTGTAGACGAAGTCGACGGTGTGCTCGCCGCCGAGCGCGTTGCGGTCGAACAGGCCCCCGGCCTCGCCGAGCACCGTGCCCAGCGCGGTGATCAGCATGGCCACCGGGAAGCCGACGGCGAGCGCCAACCCGGCCCGCCGCACCAGGTCGAACCGCCGCCGCACCAGGCCGACCGCCATCGCTGCCAGCGGCCCGAACTCGGGTCCGACCACCATCGCGCCGACGATCGTCACCGCCGAGTCGGTCACCACGCCGACCGCGGCCAGCAGGCAGGAGATCGACAGGAACGCCAGGAACGTGATGTTCAGCCGGGACTCGTCCCCGGTGCGCGACACCAGCTCCTGCCACACCACCGCGTCGGCCGCCTCGCCGGGTGCGTCCCGTTCGGCCCGGTCGGCCGCGTCGGACAGCGCGGTGTCGATCTGCTCCAGCGTGATCCCGCCGTGGTGGTCGACGCCGAGGCCGCACAGCGCCGCGATCACCTCGTCGGTGGCCTCCCGCGCGATGTCCGCCTCGACCACGTCACCCTCGGGCTGCACCGCCACGCCCGGCAGCACCACGAGATGAGTGGTGCCCGGGTGCTCGGTCAGCACCCGGACCACGTCGTCGGTCGTCGTCGTCGGGCAGACGACTCGCAAGTGCAACATCGCGCGGCGGCCTCAGGCCTTCGGCGGCGCGGGCGGCTTCGCGTCCACGCCGGCCTCCTTGCGCTGCGCGCTGGTGATCGGCGCCGGCGCTCCGGTCAGCGCGTCGTAACCGCCGCCGGACTTCGGGAACGCGATCACCTCGCGGATCGAGTCGGCACCGGCGAGCAGCATCGTGGTGCGGTCCCACCCGAACGCGACCCCGCCGTGCGGCGGCGGGCCGTAGGCGAACGCGTCCAGCAGGAAGCCGAACTTCTCCTGCGACTCCTCGCGGGACAGGCCCATCACCTCGAACACCCGCTGCTGCACCTCGGCGTCGTGGATACGAATCGAGCCACCGCCCAGCTCGTTGCCGTTGCACACCAGGTCGTAGGCGTAGGCCAGCGCGTTGCCCGGGTCGTCGTGGAACCGGTCGATCCACTCCGGGGTCGGCGAGGTGAACGCGTGATGCAGCGCCGTCCACTTGCCGGAGCCCACCGCGACGTCGTCGGTCTTGTCTGTGGACTCGAACATCGGGAAATCCACGACCCACACGAACGACCACGCGTTCTCGTCGATCAACCCGCACCGGCGGCCGATCTCCAGGCGGGCGGCGCCGAGCAGCTCGCGCGCCTCCTTGTGCTCGTTCGCGGCGAAGAACACGCAGTCGCCCGGGTCCGCGCCAACCGCCTTGGCCAGGCCCTCGCGCTCGGCCTCGGAGATGTTCTTGGCGACCGGACCGCCGAGCGTGCCGTCCTCGTTCACCAACACGTAGGCGAGGCCCTTGGCGCCGCGCTGCTTGGCCCAGTCCTGCCAGGCGTCGAGCTGCTTGCGCGGCTGGCTCGCGCCGCCCGGCATCACCACGGCGCCGACGTAGGGTGCCTGGAACACCCGGAACGGGGTGTCCTTGAAGTACTCGGTCAGCTCGGTGAGCCGCAGGTCGAACCGCAGGTCCGGCTTGTCGGAGCCGTACTTGGCCATCGCGTCGGCGTAGGTGATCCGCTGGATCGGGCGCGGGATGTCGTAGCCGGCGAGCTGGGACCACAGCGCGGCGTAGATCCGCTCGGACAGCGCGATCACGTCGTCCTGCTCCACGAAGCTCATCTCGATGTCGAGCTGGGTGAACTCCGGCTGGCGGTCGGCGCGGAAGTCCTCGTCGCGGTAGCAGCGGGCGAGCTGGTAGTACCGCTCCATCCCGCCGACCATGAGCAGCTGCTTGAACAACTGCGGCGACTGCGGCAGCGCGTACCAGGAGCCGGGCTTGAGGCGGGCGGGCACGACGAAGTCGCGTGCGCCCTCCGGCGTTGACCGGGTCAGGGTGGGCGTCTCCACCTCGACGAACCGCTCGGCGTGCAACACCTCGCGGGCGATCCGGTTGGCCTCGCTGCGCATGCGCATCGCCTCGGCCGGACCGGTGCGGCGCAGGTCGAGGTAGCGGTGGCGCAGGCGCGCCTCCTCGCCGACGGTGAGGTGCTCGTCGAGCGGGAACGGCAGCGGCGCGGACTCGCTGAGCACGTCCAGCTCGGTCGCCAGTACCTCGATCGCGCCGGTGGGGATGTCCGAGTTCTCGTTGCCGTCGGGCCGCGCGGCGACCTCGCCGACGACACGCACGCAGAACTCGGCGCGCAGCCGGTGCGCGCGCTCGGCCATCTCGCCCTCACGGAACACCACCTGCGCGACGCCCGAAGCGTCGCGCAGATCGATGAAGATCACCCCGCCGTGATCGCGCCGGCGGGCAACCCAGCCGCTCAGCGTGACGGACTGTCCGGCGTGCTCAGGCCGGAGTGTGCCGGCCTCGTGCGTGCGGATCACGGGTAGTGCTCTCCTGTCGCGGAATGGGGATACCTATCGGTGGTCTGCGGCATATGTACCGCACACGTAACTATTCGGAAGGCTAGCCAACGCACACACACCGCTGTCCAGCAGGTTTAGTTCGGGACGGTCTCCCCCGCGAACGTGGATTCCCAGTAAGACCTACCGGTAACCGGGAATGAGGACATATGGTGCCTACCACGGAGTAAACACGCCAGGGAGCCTCACATGGGTGTCGGTGCAACCCGCGATCCGGTCCGTGACCGCCACCAGGACACCAACCGAGACAGCAACAACCGCGACACCAGCCACGATCCGTCCGCAGACCGCCCGAAGAACGGCGCCAGACCGGTGCCGCAGACAGGCGGACCGAAGGCCGGGCCGAGGCCGAACGGCGTCGCGAACCCTCCAGCCCCCGTCGCCGCGGTCGCGAGCGGGCAGGAGACCGATTCGTTCCCGACCGCGCTGCGTACCGCCATTCAGGCGAGTGGGTTGAGCCTCGACCGAATCCAGTACCGGCTGCGCGCACGTGGTGTTTCGGTGAGCGTGACCGCGCTGAGTTACTGGCAGTCCGGCCGCCGCCGCCCGGAGCGCCCCGAGTCGCTCGCCGCGCTCGGGCATCTCGAAGCCGTCCTCGGGCTGGCCGCCGGGTCGCTGATGGCACTGCTCGGGCCGCCACGCCCGCGCGGACGCGCCCACCGCGGCAACTCGCGAGTGCCGATCGACGCGCTGTGGAACGACAACAACGAGAACGTCGCGTCGTTATTGGAGCGGGTCGACGTCAGCTCGGACACGGCGCTGACCCGGATCAGCCAGCACGACCGCGCCACCATCGCGGTCGATCGTGGTGATCAGACCGTGCTGGTGCGCCAGGTGCTGCGGGCCGAGCGGGACGGCGCGGACCGCTGGGTCACGGTGTACGACGCCGCGGTGCCCGGCAAGCCGTTCCCCGAGATCACGCCCCGTCAGGCGTGTCGCATGGGCCGGATCGCACGTGACGACAAGGCCGGCCTGCAGGTCGGCGAGATCCTGTTCGACCGGCCGCTCAACCGCGGCGAGACCACGGTGATCGAGTACGCGCTCACCTTCGCCGGGCCGCCGTACCCGCGCGGCGACAACGCGCACTGCAGGAAGTTCACCGCCCCGGTGCGCGAGTACGTGGTCGAACTCCGGTTCGATCCGCGGATGCTGCCGGCGTACGTGGAGCAGTTCGCCATGGACCCCGACGAGCAGACGACCAGCCGGCGTCAGATCACGGTCGAGCCCAACGGGCACGCCCACGCGGTCGCGCTGGACTTCGGCCCCGGCACCTTCGGCCTCCGCTGGAAGTGGCGGGACTGAATTCTCTATCGAGATTCTCTATCGAGGGCAAGGTCGCCGAGTCGGCTTCGCCGACGGCCTGTGGTTGTTTTGCTTGGGTGGTTGGGGGCCGCGAGGTGGGTGGTTGGGTTTCGTGGGTGGTTCAGTCACGCCACCTCCACGACAGCGGGCTCGTTCCTCGCCCGCTGTCCCTCCGGCGTCGTAAGGGCGACCGCCCTCGACAATGAGGTTCGACCTCAGCGTGGCTTTCGCTCGGTGCGGTCAACACACCCGACTGCGTGAAGTCGGGTGCGGTGGGCCCGGGTAGGCGGTGTCGAAGGGTATTACAGCAGGGCTAATTGCTCGTGGTCGATGACAGCGTCGCGTGGCGCGGTCTTCGGCATGCTGCCTGAGGGCCAGGTGTCGTCGTCCGAAGCGCCGGACATTCGGCCGCGCGGGCGGTCCAGGCCGTGTTTCCGGAGCAGCGGGCCGACTCGGGCGGCCAGCCAGGTGCGGTACTGCTTGCTGGCGTAGCTGCGGCTGCCGTAGATGCGGCGGTAGGCCGGAACGAGGTTCGGGTGCTCCCTGGCGAGCCATTGGGCGAACCACTCGCGCGCTCCGGGCCGCAGGTGCAGGGGTAATACGGTCACGCCGGTGGCGCCCGCGTCGGCGATCGCGGCGAGCAGGTCGTCCAGCGCCTCGGTCGAGTCGGTGAGGCCGGGCATGACGGGCGCGACGAGCACCCCGCACGGCAGGCCCGCCTCGCGGATCTTGCGCACCAGCTCCAGGCGCGCCTGCGGGCTCGCCACACCCGGCTCCACACTGCGCTGCAACTCCCGGTCGAGCAGCGCGATGGACACCGCCATGCCCACCGGCACGCTCCGGCCGGCCGCCTCCAGCAGTGGCAGATCCCGGGACAGCACGGTGCCCTTGGTGAGGATCGAGAACGGCGTCCCCGAGTCGGCGAGCGCCTTGATCACCCCCGGCATCAGCCGGTACCGGCCCTCGGCCCGCTGGTACGGGTCGGTGTTGGTGCCCATCGCCACGTGCTCGCGCCGCCACCGGGACGACCGGAGCTGGGCGGCGAGCACGTCGGGCGTGTTGACCTTGACCACGATCTGGCTGTCGAAGTCGTGCCCGGAGTCGAGGTCCAGGTACGTGTGCGTGTTGCGCGCGAAGCAGTAGACACACCCGTGCGCACAGCCGCGGTACGGATTGACCGTCCACTTGAACGGCATCGACGACGCCTCGGGCACCTTGTTCAGCACGGACTTGGCACGCACCTCGTGGAACACGACGCCGGCGAACTCGGGCGTCGTGACGGTACGCACCAGGCCCGGCAGCGGCAGCTCCCGGTCGGCCAGTTGACTTTCCCATCGCACTGCTACAGTCGAACACATGTTCGAGGCATCGTCAAACGCGACCACCCTCCCGAGCGGCCGGCCGGGGAGGTCCTCCAGGATGAGAGCGTGCGCGACGACGACGAGGACCACACCACCCCGTTGCCGCGTGTCGGGCGCTCCGGCAGGCCACCGTCCGACAAGCCCCGGCCGCGCCCCGCCCCGCGCGAGCCCGGCGAGCCGAGGCGCGCCCGGCACGCCAGACCCGAGCCACCGATGGACGAGCCGGTCGAGGAGCCGGTTGAGGAGCCGGTCGTACCCCCGGTCGGTCACGGGCACGGACACGGTCATGGGGACGGCCGGCCGGCGTCCCGGCGGGCGCGGCGCCTGCTCGCCCTGCTTCTGGTGCCGTTCGCACTGGCCTCGGTGGTCGGCGCGGTGCTGCTCTACCCGTTCGGCGGCACACCGGAGCCGGCCGGTCCCGGCCGCGGCACGCCCGTGCAGGGCACGGTCACCGCGGTCGAAGCAGGCCCGTGCGATCGCGGCGTCCGGGTCGGTGAGGGCACCCCCGAGCAACGCGAGCAGTGCCTGACGATCGCCGTGCGCATGACCGACGGAGCCGCGTCGGGGCGCGAGATCCGCACCGTGCTGCCGCAGGAGCCGAGCACGCCGCGGTTCGCGGTGGACGACGACGTCGTGCTCGCCTACAACGGCGGCGACGCGCTGGACGGCCAGTCCTACCAGCTCGTCGACTTCCAGCGGGGCACTCCCCTATTGGTACTCGCCGGGCTGTTCGCGCTGGCCGTGCTGGTGCTCGGCCGGTGGAAGGGCCTCGCCGCGCTGGTCGCGCTCGGCGTGAGCTTCGCGGTGCTGGTGCTGTTCGTGCTGCCCGCGATCCTGGCCGGGGAGAACCCGCTCACGGTCGCGGTGGTGGCCGCCGGCGTGATCATGTTCGCCGTCCTGTACCTGACCCACGGCTTCTCGGCACGCACGTCGATCGCCGTACTGGGCACGATGGTCAGCCTCGCGCTGATCGGTGTGCTCGGCGTCCTGTTCTCCGCGGCGGCCAAGCTCACCGGCATCGACGAGAGCACGGCGACGCTGATCGGCACCATCGGGCACGGCATCGACACCCGCGGGCTGCTGCTCGCCGGCGTCGTGATCGGCGCGCTCGGCGTGCTGGACGACGTCACGGTGACGCAGACCAGCGCGGTGTGGGAGCTGCGCAGGGCGAACCCGTCGCTCGGGTGGCGGTCGCTGTACGCCGCCGGGCTGCGGATCGGCCGCGACCACATCGCCTCGGCGGTGAACACGCTGGTCATGGCGTACGCGGGCGCGGCGCTGCCGGTGCTGCTGTACTCGTCGGTCTCGGGCGTCGGGCTGGGCAACATCCTGGAGTCGCAGTCGATCGCGCAGGAGATCGTGCGCACGCTGGTCGGCAGCATCGGGCTGGTCGCCTCGGTTCCGGTCACCACGGCGCTGGCCGCCGTGGTCGCCACCAAGGAGCCGAAACCCGCCGGGTGAGTTGCGGGCGCAGCGGCCGGACACTGCGGCTACGATCGCGGCACCCGCCCGGCGATTCGGGGAGCAGCCATGGCGAAAGCCCCTGCGACATCCACCGCGAGGCGCGACGACGGCCTGTGGATCCTCGCGCTGGTCAGGAACCCGGTCAGGACGGCCGACTCGGCGCTGCGGGTCACCGTCTCCCTGGTGCCCGCGACCGTCGAGGCGCTGCGCTCGATCCCCCGGCTGGTCACCGCGATGGAGCGGCTCACGCCGGCGATCGAGGCGGCCCAGGGGTCGCTGGACCACCTTGACCGGCTCGGCACGTTCATCGCCGAAGAGCTGCCCGAGACCCAGGACCAGCTCGAGCAACTGCGCGGTCAGCTGACCACCACCGCCACGCGGATCGCCGAACTCGGCCCACAACTGGTCGCGGTCACCGGGGTGAACCGGGCACTGAACGACTCGATCAAACTGCTCGCCCGCGGGCTCGGCGTCGTCCAGGGCACGACCGACAAGCTCAGCAGCATCCTGGACCGGCTGCCCGACGTGCGCCGCCCGAAAGCCGAGCCCTAGTGAGCGTCTGACAACCCCACCGGTGATCGGTTTGCTGTCATTGTGGACATCTCCGACGGGGTTTGTGGGTCTTGAAGACCGGCAACCACCGTGGCGGCCTCAGTCCAGTGCGCTCACGAACTTGGTGACCGCGTCGATCCGCAGCCGCTGCGCGAGCCTGCCGGCCGGCGCGAGCGACGCCAACTGGTAGAGCGGACGGTCCGGCGGTGCCTCGCCGCGCGCCTCCGCCCGCAACTGCGCCACCAGCAACTGCGAGAACACCAGCCCGGCGGTGTTCTCGCTGGCCGCCAGGACATCCGCGAGCCGGCGCAGCACAAGAATGCCCAACTCCCGCCCGCCCGTGCCGGCGTAGGTCGCGAGTGACACGTTCACCGCGCGCCCCTTCGGCGGCCCGGACACCAGCATTCCAACCGTCCGCGCGCCGCGCATGTCGGTGACGATCAGCTCCAACTGCTCGACCGTGCGCAGGTCCACGGCCTTCATACCGAACGCCCGCGCGGACACCACGGTGCCCTGCAGCCAGACGCTGCGGCGAGCGGTCCCCCAGCTCAGCAACAGGATCAGCCCGGCCACGACCAGCGCCACGATCAGCCCGGTGTCACGTCCGAAGATCAGCCCGAACAGGCCGCCCAGCGCCCCGCCGAGCAGCACCGCGACCACGAGACCGGCCCAGGCGCGCCGCTTCGCCATACCCGGCTCGACCAGGTCCAGCGACATTCTCTCCGGCTCGGCGGCCGGCCCCAACTCCTCGGAGCTCACTCACAGTCCTCGCGTCGGCCCGGACGCCGGAGCGTCGGGCAGCCCGGTGAGGAACGGGTTGGACGCCCGCTCCCGGCCGATCGTTGTCGTCGGACCGTGCCCGGGGAGCACCACCGTGTCGTCCTCGAGCGTCATCACCTTGCGCCGCAAGGATTCCGTCATCTTCCGCATGTCGCCGCCGGGCAGGTCGGTGCGGCCGATCGAACCGGCGAACAGCGTATCGCCAGAGATCATCAGCCGGCCGCCCTCCTCGGTGCCGCTGCGGAAGCAGACCGACCCCTCGGTGTGGCCGGGTGTGTGGTCGACGGTCAGGCGCAGCCCGGCCAGCTCCAGGTCCGCGCCATCGTGCAACTCGCGCACCTCCGCCGGCTCGCGCATCTCGAACCGCCCACCGAAGAACGATGTCGCCTCCGTGCTCATCCCCTTGAGCGGGTCGGCCAGCAGCTCGCGGTCGTCGGGGTGGATCCAGGCCGGCACGTCGTTGCCGTCGCAGACCGGCGCGACGGAGAACGTGTGATCGAAGTGCCCGTGCGTGAGCAGCACCGCTACCGGCGAGAGCCGATGCTTGCGCAGCGCCTCGGTGAGCGGCTCGACCACGTCCTGACCTGGGTCGACGATCACACAGGCCTCGCCTTCGGCCTCGGCGAGCAGGTAGCAGTTCGCCTGGAAGGCACCTGCGGGGAATCCGACGACCAGCACGGTCCGACCTCCGAAAGTAGGGATTATCGGACAGCCTAGGCGACCGAACACCGGCCATACCTGGGGTGCAAATAGAATGCCGGCCACCACGAGTGTCTTGTCACCAGGGAGGACATAGGTGCCGACCAACGAGCAGCGCCGGCAGGCCGCCAAGCGCAAGCTGGACCGTCAAATCGAACGCCGGGCCGAACGCGCCAAACGCCGCAGGTTGTTCGGGGTGGTCGGCACGGTAGCGGCCGTCCTGTTGGTGGTCGTCCTCATCGTGGTGATCGCCAACGCCGGCGGCGACGACACGGCCAACGCCGACCCGAACACGCAGCCGCCGCCCACCTCGGCGCCGCCGCCCAAGCCGGTGGAGATCCCGACCCAGCTCGCGCCCGCGCCGAAGCGGCCCACCCCGCTGCCGGCGACCGTGGACTGCACCTACGAGGCCGACCCCAAGGACAAGCCGCCGAAGCCGGTCAACCCGCCGGACGGCAAGAAGGTCGGCGCCACCGGCACGGCCACCCTCACGTTCAAGACCGCGCAGGGCGACCTGCCGCTCACCTTGGACAAGTCGCTCGCGCCGTGCACCGCGCAGAGCATGATCAATCTGGCGAAGCAGGGCTTCTTCGACGGCACGAGCTGCCACCGGCTGAGCACCGAGGGCCTGCAGATGCTGCAGTGCGGTGATCCGACCGGCACCGGCTCGGGCGGACCGGGCTACCAGTTCGCCGACGAGGTGTTCCCCGAGTTGAAGTACGGCCGCGGCATCCTGGCCATGGCCAACTCCGGCCCGAACACCAACGGCAGCCAGTTCTTCATCGTGTACGGCAACGCCGGCCTGCCGGCGAAGTACACCGCGTTCGGCACGATCGGCGAGCCCGGATTGAAGATCGTGGACGACGTGGCGCGCGCCGATCACGACCACTCGCTGGACTCCGG
This sequence comes from Herbihabitans rhizosphaerae, assembly GCF_004216555.1. Taxonomy (GTDB): domain Bacteria; phylum Actinomycetota; class Actinomycetes; order Mycobacteriales; family Pseudonocardiaceae; genus Herbihabitans; species Herbihabitans rhizosphaerae. The sequence goes on from NZ_SGWQ01000009.1 coordinate 124,443, forward strand.
TCCCGGTGGCGGCAAGCCGAACAAGAAGCTCACCTTCGACAGTGCCACCGTGAGCTGACGCCGTGCGCTCACGATTCCTGCTGGCGGCGCTGGCCGTCGCCACGGCGCTGACCACCGGCGCCTGCGTGTCGAAGAACCAGCCCGCCGCGGAGCAGACGCCGTCCAGCAACACGACGTCGAGCAAGCCGACGTCCAGCGCACGGACCACCATCGAGCAGACCGCGGCGAGGCAGCCGATCAACATCCCGGCCGCGCTGGCTCCCGTGCCTCGCCGTGCCACACCGCTGCCGGCCACCGTGACGTGCGAGTACCCATCCAACGGCAAGCCGTCGTCGAAGCTGGTGATGCCGCCGCAGCCCGGATCGGTGCCGGCGACCGGCACGGCCACGCTCACGCTGGACACCTCGCTCGGCAACGTGCCGCTCACGCTGGACCGGGCACTCGCCCCGTGCACGGTGCACAGCATGGTGCGACTCGCCGGGCAGGGTTACTTCAACGGCTCGTCGTGCCACCGGATCAGCACCGAGGGCCTGCAGATGCTGCAGTGCGGTGATCCGACCGGCACCGGCTCGGGCGGACCGGGCTACCAGTTCGCCGACGAGGTGTTCCCCGAGTTGAAGTACGGCCGCGGCATCCTGGCCATGGCGAACTCCGGCCCGAACACCAACGGCAGCCAGTTCTTCATCGTCTTCGGCGACGCCCCGCTGCCGCCGAAGTACACGGTGTTCGGCACGGTCCCGCCGATCGGTCTGGCGATCGTGGACCAGGTCGCGCACGGCGGGCACGACGGGTCGCTGGACCCGAGCCCGGGCGGCGGCAAGCCGAACGTGAAGATGACGGTGAACGCGGCGACCGTGTCCTGACCTCGTGCTGGACTGGTTGCGGCAACCGCTGTTCGAGCTGTTCGGCGCGCCGGTCTCGGTGATCGAGGTGATCGGCGCGGTCACCGGCATCGTGTGCGTGTGGCTGGTGGCCCGCCAACACGTGCTGAACTGGCCGCTCGGCATGCTGAACAACCTGGCCTGGCTGGTGCTGTTCATGGGCAGCGGCCTGTACGCCGACGGCGTGCTCCAGGCGGTGTACCTGGGGCTTGCCTGCTACGGCTGGGCGAACTGGGTGCTCGGCGCGCGGGCGCTGGCGGCCGACCGGCTGCCGGTGCGCCGCACCAGCTCGACGGAGTGGGCGGTGCTCGGCGCGCTCGGCCTGCTGGGCACGGTCGCGCTGGGCGTGCTGCTGTCCGGGGCCACCGACTCCACGGTGCCCTGGTGGGACGCGATCACCACCGTGTTGTCGCTGCTCGCCACGTACGGGCAGGCGCGCAAGCTGGTCGAGTGCTGGTGGCTGTGGATCGCGGCCGACGTGCTGTACATCCCGCTGTACGGCGTCAAGGGCCTGTGGATGACGGCGATCGTGTACGCGATCTTCCTCGCGCTGTGCGTGCGCGGCCTGCTGGCCTGGTCGGCTTCGCTGCGCCGTCAGGCCGCGGTGGCACCGGCGTGACGCGGTTCGCGCACGGGATGGTGATCGGCAAGTTCTACCCGCCGCACCAGGGCCACCACCGGTTGATCGACACGGCCGCGCGCCGGTGCGACCGGGTGACCGTGGTGGCGTGCGCGTCGCACGTGGAGTCGATCCCGCTGGACACTCGGGTGGCGTGGCTGCGTGAGGTGCACGCCGGGCAGCCGCACGTGCGGGTGGTCGGCGCGGTGGACAACCACCCGGTCGACTACGCCGATCCGCGCGCGTGGGAGGCGCACTGCGTGGTGTTCGCCGGCGCCGTCGGCGAGCCGGTGGACGCGGTGTTCACCGGCGAGGAGTACGGCCCGGAGCTGGCCCGCCGGTTCCGTGCCACCGCGGTGACCCTGGACCGCGGCGCGCCGCCGGTGTCCGGCACGGCGGTGCGGGCCGATCCGGCCGCGTGCTGGGACTGGCTGGCCGCGCCGGTGCGGGCGTGGTTCACCCGGCGTGTGGTGTTTGTCGGCGCCGAGTCGACCGGGACCACGACGGTGAGCCGCGCGGTGGCCGAGGCGTTGCGGGCCCGGGGCGGCGTGTGGGCGCGCACCCGGTGGGTGGCCGAGTTCGGCAGGGAGCTGACCGCGCAGAAGCTGGCGGACCTGCGCGCGGTGCGACCGGCCGCGGTGATCGACGACGTCACCTGGGACGCCGAGGACTTCGCCATGGTGGCCAAGCAGCAGGCCGCGCGCGAGGAGTCGGCCGCGCGGGACGGCTCGCCGGTGCTGGTGTGCGACACCGACGTGCTGGCGACCACGGTGTGGGAGCTGCGGTACCGGGGCGTGGTGTCCGCCGAGGTCGCCGGCGCGGTGCGGCCGGCCGATCTGTACCTGCTCACCGACCACGACGGCGTCCCGTTCACGCAGGACGGGCTGCGCGACGGCGAGCACCTGCGGACGTGGATGACCGGCGAGTTCCGCCGCGTGCTGGACGCGCACGACGCCTCGTGGCGGCTGCTCTCCGGTTCGCTGGACGAGCGGGTCCGCGCGGCGCTGGGCGCGATCGACGAGATGCTCGGCTCGGGTTGGCGGCTGGCCGCCCCGCTGTGAGCGTCGGACCCCGATGGCACACTCGGGGACGTGCCGGACGTCTACCAGGAGCGCCCGCTGTCCACGGACGGCGTGGTCGGGCTGACCTGGCATCGGGAGACCGACACGCCCGGCGTCACCCGGGTGGTGCCGGACGCCGGGGTGGACGTGATCTGGGACGGCCGATCGCTGCTGGTCGCGGGCCCGGACACGCGCCCGCACCCCACGCCGAACCTGCCGGGCACGCTGATCGGCGCCCGGTTCGTGCCCGGCACGAGCGGCGTGGCACTCGGTGTCGCGCCACATTCGCTGGCCGACCTGCGGGTGCCGCTGGACGACCTGTGGCCGCCGGCTCGGGTGCGTGAACTGGCCGACCGGCTCGCCGACACAGCGGACCCGGTCCAGGCGCAGGACGTGCTCGCCGACGCCGTCGTGGCGCAGGTCGGCGATCCACCGGACGAGATCGCCGCGCCGCTGCGGCACCTGGCCAGGCGTACCGGCCGGGTGCGCGACCTGGCGGAGACGATCGGGCTGTCCGAGCGGCAGTTGCACCGCCGGTGCGTGGCCGCGTTCGGGTACGGCCCGAAGACGCTGCACCGCATCGTCCGGTTCGACCGCGCGCTGCGTGCCGCCCGTGCCGGCGAGCCGTTCGCGGACGTGGCGTACCGCGCCGGGTACGCCGACCAGGCGCACCTGTCCCGCGAGGTGCGCGCGCTGGCCGGCGTGCCGCTCGGCGCGCTGGTCCAAGAACCCGTCCGACCGCCGCCATGGCCGTATCCGGCTGGCGACTACAGGGCAGAAGATCAAGAAGTCGAGTCGAACAGTCATTATGGGCTAGCTCGGCAGAGCGTGTAGTAGTTGCACGCACCAGCTTCGCAGCTTGAGGGCCTGCCGTTGACGTGCGTCGGGCAGGCCCCAAACCAATCTGATCGGAACTTGCGACGGGTGGCGAGATTAAGAATCAGTCTTCCGCAGCCAGGTCCAGGCCAGCTCTGGCGTCATTGTCGAAGTACGGCGAAAAGACGTAGGGTTGGTTGCCGAATCGAAACGAATTCACTCCTCTGAAGTACCCGATCCGAGTGGCTGGGTTGCACTCGCGCACTAGGTCGATGAAATCATCCCGCTGGTTCCAGGCAAAGCCGAGCGCGCCAACCACATCTTGAATCGGCACGCCGTCCGATCTGAGGGGCATTCGCATGAACGCGAAGTCAAGTGCCACTTATTCTGCATATCCCAGAGGTCGTGGGTTACATACTCGTCCATATCCCACCCTCCGTAAGGACCCCGCCCGTCGATGCACCCCGGCACGGAGAAGTGCTCGACATACTTGACCTGTCGCCTTGGGTCGAACACGCAATGCGCAGCGGTCTGAACGACCCGCTTGTTGGCCGCGATAACGACGGCGGCCGAACATCGTATTAGCGTGCCGTCAGTCGGGTCAAGGAGAAAGACCCCCCACGGTAGGCGCACCCGAATCGTAGACAGCCGTCGGACTAACGGGGGCGACGGTCGGGTTCGGCATTGCAGGAGGAATGCTCTGAGGTTTATCGGACGTAGATTTGCACCCCAGTTGATGAACGATCGCCAGGCTAAGTGACTACGCCTTGGCGCGTGGCACCGCCGATTGAGTGAACCACCTGGTTGCTTGACCCAAGATGTTACCGACATGTCTAATGACGACATGAAGGCAGATGACGAGTCGCCGAAATTTCGAAGGCGTCCAACAGAACCTCGAACAAAGGAGTGGACACCTGAGGAGATGCGACAGGCCAAGCCTCTTGAAACGCCAGAACTACAGCCTGTGACTACGCGTGATTTAGCCAGTCATATCATCCGTGAAGCTCTTCAGGGCTTGTCAACTTCAGGCGCCGTGACCGTCGACGACATTGCGACGCGCCTAAAGATCGATACGGTCGTTGTGAGGTCACAGCTTGAAGGGCTGTCACAGAAGTGGTCGTGAGTGTGGCTCTGCCCGTGAACGGCGACTGACAGTCTAAAGTGAGTACCATCCGCATTCAGTGCTCGGAAGCCACCAGGGACGCAGCACTGTTGGGACGCGGGCGAAGGACCACGACACGTTCTGCCCGCTAGGCCCCGTGGATCTCGTTCATCGCGCAGCAGAACATCGGTTCGCGGGACAGACCCTACAGACGGCCGTAGGCGCGCAGGGTGGCGAGCGCGCCGATGGTGATCACCGGGCGCCACTCGAACTCGACGGCCGGCGTCCAGACCTCCCACGGCACCGGCCAGGCGCCGTCCTCACCACGCAGGTCGACGAGCTTGTCGAGGCTGATCTCCATTTCCTCGTCGGTGAACCAGGCCCGGGCCACGCCGTCCGGCCGCGGCGCGAAGGTGTGCGGGTACATCACGTCTCCGCTCTCACCGGCCAGGGCCACCACGCCGCCGTCGCGCACGATCTTGCCGACACGCTCGGCGTGCTCGGCGGCCCGGTCGCGGTCCGGCACGTTGTCCAGGAAACCCACCGCGGCCAGCGCCTCGTACGGGCTGGTCTCGGTCATCGCCTCGACGGCGCGCCAGCAGAACTCGGTCGCGCGGTCCAGCCACGGGTGGTCGATCTTGTTCTTGTGCAGGACGCCGGCGATGTTGCCGGTGGGCAGCAGCGAGCCCGCGTAGGTCTCCGGCACCGCCCACCGCCACGCCTTCGGGTAGTCGCGGATGTTCGGGTGGATGAACGGCACCCCGCCGTCCTCGGTGCTGATCGAGACCAGGTAATCGAGCGTGCCGCGGCCCATCGGCGAGTCCACCGCGCCCAGTTCGTCCAGCAGCGACAGCGCGAACAGCACGGTGACCGGCTGGCTGCCCGGACCGCGGCCATCGGGCTCCAGCGCGTTGCCGAACCCGCCGTCCGGGTTGCGGTAGGCGGCCAGCGCCGCGAGCACGGGCTCCGCGTCGCCCGACCGGAACATGTGGGCGAACTGGTGCCGCTCCAGCACCCTGGCGCTGCTCAGAACGTAGGTCTCCGCCGCGTCGATGGCGGTCTGGTCGAGTCGCTTCATGCCGGCAACGCTAGCCCCGGGTCACGCGGGCGGTCTTGAAGAAATCGGACGCCTCAGGACAGGTCAGGACGCCGAGGTCACCCGGTAGACGTCGTACACGCCCTCGACGCCGCGCACCGCCTTGAGCACGTGGCCGAGGTGCTTCGGATCGCCCATCTCGAAGGCGAACCGGCTCACCGCCACCCGGTCACGCGAGGTGGTGACCGACGCGGACAGGATGTTCACCCGCTCGTCGGCGAGGATCTTCGTGACGTCGGACAGCAGCCGGTGCCGGTCCAGCGCCTCGACCTGGATCGCCACCAGGAACACCGAGGACTCCGACGGCGCCCACTCCACGTCCACCAGCCGCTCGGGTGAGGCCAGCAGTTCGGCCGAGTTGGTGCAGTCGGTGCGGTGCACGGACACCCCGCCGCCGCGCGTGACGAACCCGAGGATCTCGTCGCCCGGCACCGGGGTGCAGCAGCGGGCCAGCTTCACCCACACGTCGCTGGCGCCCTTGACGATCACGCCGGCGTCGCCCGTCGCCCGGCGGCGCTGGACGGTGGACGGCGTGGACCGCTCGGCCAGCTCCTCCTCGGCGTGGTCGACCCCGCCGAGCAGCGCGACCAGCCGCTGCACGACGTGCCGCGCGGACTGGTGGCCCTCGCCGATCGCCGCGTACAGCGCGCTCACGTCCGGGTAGCGCAGTTCGCGGGCGAGCGCGGTCACCGAGTCGGCGGACACCAGGCGCTGCATCGGCAGACCGACCCGGCGCACCTCCTTGGTGATCGACTCCTTGCCGATCTCGATCGCTTCTTCCTTGCGCTCCTTGGCGAACCACTGCTTGATCTTGGCGCGGGCGCGCGGCGAGGCGGCCAGGTCGAGCCAGTCGCGGGACGGGCCGGCGCCCTCGGCCTTCGAGGTGAAGATCTCGACGACCTCGCCGTTGTCCAGCTTGCGCTCCAGCGCGACCAGCCGGCCGTTGACCCGCGCACCGATGCAGCGGTGCCCGACCTCGGTGTGCACCGCGTAGGCGAAGTCGATCGGCGTGGACCCGGACGGCAGCGTGATCACGTCGCCCTTCGGCGTGAACACGAAGATCTCGCGCTGAGCCAGGTCGTAGCGCAGGTTTTCGAGGAACTCCCCCGGGTCGGCCGCCTCCCGCTGCCAGTCGAGGAGCTGACGCATCCAGGCCATCTCGTCGACGTCCACGTTGCGGCCGTTGTGCTGGCCGCGGGTCTCCTTGTAGCGCCAGTGCGCGGCGATGCCGTACTCGGCGGTACGGTGCATCTCGGCGGTGCGGATCTGCACCTCGAGCGGCTTGCCGTCCGGCCCGATCACCGTGGTGTGCAGCGACTGGTACACGCCGAACCTCGGCTGGGCGATGTAGTCCTTGAACCGGCCGGGCATCGGCTGCCACAGCGCGTGCACCACGCCCATCGCGGCGTAGCAGTCGCGCACGTCCTCCACCAGGATCCGCACGCCGACCAGGTCGTGGATGTCGTCGAAGTCGCGCCCGCGCACGATCATCTTCTGGTGGATCGAGTAGTAGTGCTTGGGCCGGCCCTCGACCTTCGCGGTGATCCGCGAGCCCTCCAGATGGCCGGACAGCTCCTCGACCACCTTGTGCAGGTAGATGTCGCGGGACGGGGCGCGATTGGCCACCAGTCGCACGATCTCGTCGTACTTCTTGGGCTGCAGGATCGCGAACGCCAGGTCCTCGAGCTCCCATTTCACGGTGGCCATGCCCAGCCGGTGGGCCAGCGGGGCGAGCACCTCGAGGGTCTCGCGCGCCTTCTTGGCCTGCTTCTCCGGCGGCAGGAACCGCATGGTGCGCATGTTGTGCAGCCGGTCGGCGAGCTTGATCACCAGCACCCGCGGGTCGCGCGCCATGGCGATCACCATCTTGCGGATGGTCTCCGCCTCGGCGGCGCTGCCCAGTTGCACCTTGTCCAGCTTGGTGACGCCGTCGACCAGCACGGCCACCTCGTCGCCGAAGTCGCCGCGCAGCTTGTCCAGCGAGTACTCGGTGTCCTCCACCGTGTCGTGCAGCAGTGCCGCGACCAGCGTGGTGGTGTCCATACCCAGCTCGGCCAGGATCGTGGCGACGGCGAGCGGGTGGGTGATGTACGGGTCGCCGGACTTGCGCCGCTGCTCGCGGTGCATCTCCTCGGCGACGTCGTAGGCGCGCTGCAACAGCGCCAGATCGGCCTTCGGGTGCAGCTCGCAGTGCACGGCGGCGAGCGGCTCCAGCACCTGCTTGACCGGCGCGGCGCGCTGCGCGGTGATGCGGCGCGCCAGGCGTGCGCGGACTCGCCGTGTCGCGGACGGCTGCCGGCCCCCGTTCTGGGGCTCGGCACGCGCGGCCGCGGCAGGTGGACCCGCGGCCCCGGTCTCCGACTCGACGTTCTGTGTCACACGCGCTCCCGGCTGTCTCGCTACCGCAAGGGTATCGAGGCGTCCGGGCCACGGACGTGACCCGGACTCCGAGAATAACGCTCGAACGCCCGGTGAACTTCCGCCAGGGCGGCGAGCGCACGGTCAGACGCGACGAACGACCGTGCGCTGACCTGCCGTCCTATTGCCTTACCTGCGCCGCTTGCCTGACGGCCGGGTCGGCTTGGCCCCCGGCTTGCCCCGCTTGGACTCGCTCGCCTTCGGTGTGCGGGACGGCGCGCGAGCCGCCGCGGCCATCGCCCGCTCCTTGCGCAGCTCGGCGTCCAGCGTGGCGTCGTCGGTGGACTCGACGGTGTCGTCGGCCACGGACTCGCCGCGCTCGGCGGCCTTGCGAGCCAGGTTCGCCCTGCGGTTGTGCACCCGCTCGGCCTGCTGCTTGTACTTCGACTCGGTCATCTTCAAGTCCACCAGGATCGGCGTGGCCAGGAAGATCGACGAGACCGCACCGGCGATCATGCCGGCGAGCTGCACGAGCGCGAGGTCCTTCAACGTGCCGACGCCGAGGATGCCGACACCGATCGCCAGCAGCCCGAGCACCGGGAGCACGGCGAACAGCGAGGTGTTGATCGACCGGATCAGCGTCTGGTTCAGCGCCAGGTTGGCCGCCTCGCCGTAGGTTCGCCTGGTCAGGCCGAGCAGACCTCTGGTGTTCTCCTTGACTTTGTCGAACACCACCACCGTGTCGTACAGCGAGAAACCGAGGATGGTGAGCAGGCCGATCACGGTCGCCGGGGTCACCTCGAAGCCGACGATCGAGTACACGCCCGCGGTGACCACGACGTCGTGGATCAGCGCGGCCAGCGCCGCGACCGCCATCCATTTCTCGAAGTACAACCCGAGGAAGATCGTCACCAGCACCAGGAACACGCCGAGCGCGATCAGCGCCTGGGTGGAGATCTCACCGCCCCAGGACGCGCTCACCGCGCTGTTGCTGATCGACGGGGCGCCGCCGTTGGGCTGGAGCTGATCGGCGAGCGCGCGCTTGAGGTTGGCGACCTGACCCTCGTCCAGCGTGACCGAGCGGATCTGCAGGGTGGTGTTGCCGCCGGTGCCGACCGCCTGCACGGCGACCGGCTCGTCGCCGAGAACCTGGGTGTAGACCTCCTTGGCCCGGTCGGTGCTGATCTCGCCGGAGGTGCTGGCCGCCGGCATCTGCACCTGGGTGCCGCCGATGAACTCGATGCCCGCGTTGAACCCGCGGAAGATGATCGAGGCGAGGCAGATCAGGATCAGCACGCCGAAGATCACGTACCAGCGCTTGCGCTTGCCGACGATGTCGAACGCGCCGTGGCCGACGTAGAGCCGGTTGAACACGCTGCTCTTCTTGGCCGGAGCGGCTGTCTCCGAGCTGGGGTTCGTCACGTCACGCCTCCTTCACGGCCGCGTCGCCACGGACGGACCTGGCGGCTCTCGCCGCCGCGCCGACTTTCTGCACCTGGCCGAGCCCGGAGTACTTCGGGTTCGACAGCGTCTTGGAGTTCGCGGCGAGCGCGAGCAGCGGATGCGTCACCAGGAACACCACGATCAGGTCGAGCACGGTGGACATGCCGAGGGTGAACGCGAACCCGCGCACCTGGCCGACCGCCAGCACGTACAGCACGGCGGAGGCGAGGAAGCTCACCGCGTCGGCGGACAGAATCGTGCGCCGGGCACGGATCCAGCCGCGTGGCACGGCGGAGCGGAACGTCCTGCCCTCGCGTATCTCGTCCTTCAATCGTTCGAAGTAGATGATGAACGAGTCGGCGGTGATACCGATCGCGATGATGAAGCCCGCGATGCCGGCGAGGTCGAGAGTGAACCCGATCCAGCGTCCGAGCAGCACGAGGAACGCGTACACGACGAGCCCGGACAGTGCCAGGGACAGGATGGTCAGCACGCCGAGCGCCCGGTAGTAGAACAGCGCGTAGACGAACACCAGCGCGAGCCCGATGGCGCCGGCGATCAGGCCGGCCTCCAGCGACGCGAGGCCCAGCGTGGCGGACACGGTCACCGCGTCGGACACGTCGAACGCCAGCGGCAGCGCGCCGTACTTGAGCGCGTTGGCCAGCGACTGGGCTTCCTTCTGCGTGAAGTCGCCGCTGATCTCGGTGTTACCGCCGGGGATCGGGCCCTTGATGGACGGCGCGGAGAGCACCTTCGTGTCCAGCGTGACGGCGGTCTGCTTGCCGACGTTCTCGGCGGTGTACTTGCTCCAGATGTCGGTGCCGCGGCTCTTGAACTTGAGGTTCACCACGTAGCCGGCGCCCTGCGTGTTCGACGCCGCGGACGCGTCGTCGATTTCGCTGCCGGGGATGAACTCGGCACTGAGCTTGTACTTGTACATGCGCTCGACGCCGTCGGCACCCTTTTCGGGCTTGTCGCCACAGGTGACCAGCGGGTGGTCAAGCAGGTCGTTGCCGATCAGCGGGTCACGTTGCTTCGAATCGCAGGTGAGCGCGTCGAAAGCGGCCTGCAGCTTGGCCGGGTCCTTGCTCTGCCGGGTGGCCCGAGCCTCGTCGATCAGCTTCTGGCGCTCGGGATCGATCGAGGACGGGGGCGGCGGCTGCTGTTCGGCGGCCGGCGCGGGACGGCCCTGCGGCGCGGGCGGCGCGCCGGGCTGCTGGCCGCCGGGCGGCGGCGCCACGGTCGGGTTCTGGCCCGGCGGCGGGTTCGTGGTCGGCGGGTTCTGGCCGGGCGGGTTCTGGCCCGGCGGCGGGGAGGCGATCCCGGCCGGCGCGGCGTCGTCCACGCCGCGAAAGCTCAGCCGCGCGGTCTGCCCGAGGCCCTTGACCAGCTCGCCGTCCTGGCCGGCGACGGTGATCACGATCTGCGTGCCGTCCAGCACGACCTCGGCGTTGGTCACGCCCATGCCGTTGACACGCGTCTCGATGATGCTCTTGGCCTGGTTCAGCTCCTCCTTGTTCGGCGTACCGCCGCTGTCGGTGCGCGCGGTCAACGTGACGCGCGTACCGCCCTGGAGGTCGATGCCCAGCTTGGGAGTCGGCTTCCCGTCACCGGTGAGAAACACCAGTCCGTAGAGGACAGCCACGATTGCGACGAAGAACGCCAGATAGCGTCCTGGGCGGATCTGCCCGGCCGGTGGTGCCACGGTCGGTCCGTCTCCCTCGAACTAGCTCGGATGCGCACGGACAGGTGGAGCCCGTGCGTGGTGCTCACGACGCGGCGCCCACACCCGTTGTGGGGTGAGGGCGCAGCGTACCGCGGGCGAGGTAAACCCGGTGTGGCCTGGGGACGCGACGCCGCAATGGGGCTGGCGGGAACCGCCAGGGTGAGAGCGAAAGTCGCGACGTCCAGACGGTCAGCGGGTCTTCTTGCCCTGCTCAGCCGGCTCGGCCACCTCGTTGGTGGACTCGGCCAGCACGGCGGGCTCGTCAGACTTGTCCGACTTGGTCGACTCGACCGTCTCCTCGACGGTGTCGTCAGCGGCGTCGTCGTCCTCGTCGTCCTCAACCTCGTCGACCACATCGTCGCCGACCTTCTCGCGAACGGCCTGCCGCAGCCATTCGGTCTCGACGCCGGGCGCGATCTCGACGGTGATGGACGCGTCGTCGGAGGTGTCGGACACGGTGCCGTAGAGACCGGACGTGGTCATCACGCGGTCGCCGACGGACAGCGAGCTCTGCAGCGCCTGCTGCTGCTGCATCGCCCTCTTCTGCTTGCGAGCGCCCAGGAACAGCGGGATCGCGAGCACCGCGATGAGCAGGAAGGGGAGCAGGGAACCGGCGTTCATTTGACTCCGTTCGGCGGACGTCACCGGGTGAGGAAACGTCCGATTGTTCTGACTTTGCTTCCACCGAGTGTGCCAGACGCGCGGCTGTGCACCGTCATCGGCCACATCGGGTGAGCACCCGGCCACTCACGTAGGAATGTGCGCCCCGTCACTCGTCGAACAGACTAGGCGCCGAGTGTCCCGGCGCCTGGGGCGGGGCGGACAAACCGAGGTGCGCCCAGGCCGCCGCGGTGGCCACCCGGCCGCGCGGCGTGCGGGCCAGCATTCCGGCGCGCACCAGGTACGGCTCGCACACCTCCTCGACCGTGGTGGACTCCTCCCCCACGGCGACGGCCAGCGTGGACACGCCGACCGGCCCGCCGCCGAACGAGCGCACCAGCGCGGACAGCACGGCGCGGTCCAGCCGGTCGAGGCCGAGCTCGTCCACGTCGTAGACCTTGAGTGCGGCGCGCGCGATGTCGCGGGTGACCGCGCCGTCCGCGCGCACCTCGGCGTAGTCGCGCACCCGGCGCAGCAGCCGGTTGGCGATCCTGGGCGTGCCACGCGACCGTCCGGCGATCTCGTGCGCGCCGTCCTCGCGCAGGTCGACGCCGAGGATGGTGGCCGACCGGCGCAGCACCTGCTCCAGCTCCTCGGGCACGTAGAACTCCATGTGCGCGGTGAAGCCGAAGCGGTCGCGCAGCGGGCCGGTCAGCGCTCCGGACCTGGTGGTCGCGCCGACCAGGGTGAACGGCGCGATCTCCAGCGGGATCGAGGTGGCGCCCGGCCCCTTTCCGACCACCACGTCGACCCGGAAGTCCTCCATCGCGAGGTACAGCATCTCCTCGGCGGGCCGGGCGATGCGGTGGATCTCGTCGATGAACAGCACGTCGCCCTCGACCAGGTTGGACAACATCGCGGCGAGGTCGCCCGCACGCTCGAGCGCCGGACCGGACGTGATCCGCAGCGCGCTGCCCAGCTCGGCGGCGATGATCATCGACAGGCTGGTCTTGCCGAGTCCGGGCGGGCCGGACAGCAGTACGTGATCCGGCGGCGCACCGCGCCCCTTGGCACCTTCGAGGACCAGCCGAAGCTGCTCGCGAACCCGTGGCTGGCCGACGAACTCGGCCAGCCGGCGCGGCCGGAGCGTCGATTCGTCGTCCCGCTCCCCCATCTCGGCCAGTGGCGACAGTTCGGGGGCCGGCGCCTCGTCTTCCACGCTGTCCACCTACTTCTTGCCGCCCAGCCGCGCGAGAGCCTTGCGCAGCACGTCCGGGGTGTCGCCAGTGCCGTTCGCGGCGAGCACGGCGTCCACGGTCTGCTCGGCCTGCTTGACGGCGAACCCGAGGCCGACCAGCGCCTCCACCACCGACGAGCGCACGGCGACCGGCGCCTGCGTCGCCACGGGCGAGCCGCCCTGGGCGGAGGCGAGTGTGCCGACCTTGTCCCGCAGTTCGACGATGAGCCGCTCGGCGCCCTTGCGCCCGATGCCCGGCACCTGGGTCAGCGTGGTGATGTTGCCCTCGGACAGGGCGGTGCGGAGCTGGTCGGGCTCCAGCACGGCAAGCGTGGCCAGCGCCAGCCGCGGGCCGATGCCGGAGACGGTCTGCAGCAGGCCGAACAGCTCGCGCGCGTCGGTGTCGGCGAACCCGAACAGGGTCAGCGAGTCCTCGCGCACGATCAACGCGGTGGACAGCGACGTCTCCTCGCCCCGGCGCAGGGTGGCCAGCGTGGCCGGTGTGGCCTGAACGGCGAGCCCGACCCCGCCGACCTCGACGACGACGTGGTCCAGCGCGACGGCGAGCACCCGCCCGCGCACCGAGGAGATCATCGTGTTCACCGTCCTTTCGCTCGGGCCGCGGCGGTCAGCCTGGCACGGTGCTTGCGGGCCAACTCGGCGGCCTGTGCCTCGGCGGCGGCCAGCCGGGACCGCAGTGGCGCGCGCCAGATGTGACAGATGCCGAGGGCGAGCGCGTCGGCGGCGTCGGCCGGCTTCGGCGCCTCGGCCAGCCCGAGCAGCCGGGTGACCATCACGGTGACCTGCGCCTTGTCCGCCCGGCCGGAGCCGGTGACGGCGGCCTTCACCTCGCTGGGCGTGTGGAACTCGACCGGCAGGCCGCGCCGGGCGGCGGCCAGCGCGACCACGCCGCCGGCCTGGGCGGTGCCCATCGCGGTGCGCACGTTGTACTGGCTGAACACCCGCTCGACCGCGACCACGTCCGGCTTGTGCAGGTCGAGCCAGGACTCCACGGCGTCGGAGATGGCCAGCAGCCGAGTCGCCAGCGCCGCTTCCACGGGCGTGCGCACCACGTCCACGGCCACGCAGCTGACCTGCCGGCCGGTGCCACCCTGGACCACGGCGACACCGCACCGGGTCAGCCCCGGGTCGACGGCGAGCACACGCACCTGATCACCCCTCGACGAGAACATTCGTTCGAGAGCCTAAGGGGTGGACTCAGGCCGGGGCCGCAGACACGCCGTCAGCCGTCCAGCTGACCGAGGAAGTATTCTTTTTGCGCCGGATAGTATTCGTCGAAACTCGGCAGTTTCTCGTCGTTCCGCGCGGCGACGAGCATATCCAAGTAGTATTCCCATCCAGGCCCGACATCACCGACGATTTCCGCCTTGTCGAGGTGCTGTACGAGTTTCAGTTCCGTGGTGCCGCCGTTCTCGGCGAGAATCAGCTCCATGCGCCAGGTGCCCATGTCGTCCACAGTGGACACGGCGAGCCGGCTCGGCGGCTCGCAGGCGTCGATGGTCAGGTCCATCCACTCCGGGCTGTCCTCGTAGACCATCTGCACCTGGATTGTCTTGCCCTGCCCGGCGTCGCCCTTCCACGGTCCGTACCAGCGGGCGGTGCGCTCGGACTCGGTGACGCTTGCCCAGACGTCGTCGATCGGCGCACGGAATGTCCTGGTGAGCACCAGGTCGGTTCCGTCCGCGGTTTTGACGAGCTTTCCGGTCGGTGTGCGAATCATGCCGTTCTCCCCTTTTCGATGTCTTGTCGGGTTTTGTCGCGCTTCGTTCGGTGAACCTCGGTTTCGAGCGCGTCGAGTCGTTGTTCCCATTTCGATTCGGTGGTGAACCGCGCCAGCCACGCGGCCAGTTCGCGCAGCGGTTCGGGGTGCAGCCGGTAGATCCGCTGCCGGCCGGACAGCTCGTCGGAGACCAGCCCGCTCTCCCGGAGCACCCGCAGGTGCCGGCTGATCGCCGGTCGGCTGATCGGGAACCGGCCGGCGATCTCACCGGCCGTGCGCGGGCCGTCGTGCAGCAGCACGAGAATCTCCCTGCGCACCTCGTCCGCGATCGCTCCGGCCACATCCACCCGGAAAGCGTAACTGATGTGTTACGCGTTAGGAAGGCGTGTCACCCGAATCGGTTCCTCGATCAGCTCCGGTGCGAGCGGGGTGGCCGGGCGCAGCCACGGGTCGCTCGGTGCGCCGTCCGGGTCGGGCACCCACTCGCGGGCCACTGTGTGCACCTTGATCGGGTAGATCGTGAGATCGCCGTCGGCGCCCACCCGCATCCGCAGGAACCCCTTGCGATCGCTGATGCTCTGGCCGGCGAACACCTCGTTCAGGTTGATCCCGAACCGGCCGGCCAGCAGCAGGTACAGCGCGGTCAACTCGCTGCCGACGAACCCGAGCAGCGCCGGCGTGACCACCACGGCGATCACGATGACCAACCAGTCGCTGCCCACACCCCGCCCCAGCACGTCCAGGTACAGCCACTGCACGACGAACAGCCAGCCGAACGCGATGCCGAGGTGCGCCAGACCGTGTAGCACCCCGGCCACGAGGCCGGCCCGCGCGCGTCTGTCCGGCAGGCCGAGCCGGGCGAAGTTGACCGTGCCGACGATCAGCAGCACCGAGCAGAGCACCGCCGGTGTCCACGCCGGCACCTCGGTGATCGCGCTGGCCCGCTCCCGGCCCGAGGTGATCACCAGGCCGAGCGCGAACGCGAGGAACAGCACGAAGTGCACCCCGGCCATCAGGGTGGCGAACCCGCGATTGCGCCACGGAAGTCGAATGATGCCAAGGGAAAGCCGCTTCGAGTCCACTGTGGACGGATAGCGTCCGGCGAGCCGGGAGGTGCGCCGCTCGCCGGACCAGAAGATGCGTGAGGTGGGCGGCGGCAGGGTCAGCTTCTCGGGCAGTTGGTGCGTGGCCGCGAGGTACGCGCCGCCGGTGCCGCAGGTGATCCGCTGCACCTCGCCGCCGCCTTCTTCTGCGTAACGCGCGTAATGGTGCTGATCACCGGATAGCATCATCCGGATGTTCGCACCATGTGGGCGGAGTATCTCGCGCTCGAAGAACTCGATCGTGTCGTAGCCCTTCGCCTCGCCACCGGACCCGGCGACCACCCAGGACGGCGCCGGCGTGCACAGGATCACCCCGTCACCCTCACGCAGATCCTCGGCCGCGGTGCGGAAGTACTCCAGCTGCGGAGCGTCCACGTAGTCGTCGAACTGCGTGTCGATCGCGTACAGCCACCACCGGTGCGGCAGCTCGATCGCGAAGTAGCTGCGGGACTGCTCGGTCTGCCAGCCGCCGATCGTGCGCTGCTGGCCGAACACGCGCAGGAACGCGGTCAGCCCGTCGTACCAGTCGTGGTTGCCGGGCAACGCGAACAGCCGCGGCCGCGGCGCCTCCGCGGTCGGCAGCGCGGCGCGGTACACGCCCTTGGAACGGTCCTCGTAAGTCTCGGTGGACGCGGACGGGTAGACCTGGTCGCCGCCCATCACCAGCAGCCGGCCGCGCGGCAGGCTCAGCTCGCCGGGCAGGGTGATCGACTCGGCGGCGAGCAGCGAGGCGATCGAGTACGTGGCGTCGAACCCGTCACCGAGATCGGCCACGAAGTCCAGCCACAGCTCGTCACCCTCCTCGAAGCGGTGCACGTTGGCCGGCAGGCTGCCCTGGAGTTCGCGCTTGTCGGAGTAGGAGCCGAACACCGTCGCCACCAACGACTTCACGCCGGTCGCGGCGAGGACCGACGGCGCGAGCCAGGCCACCGGCGGCTGCGGCTTGAAGCCGAGCTCGGCCTCGGTGATCTCGCGGGGACGCGGCCGTGGCGACGTGTGCTCCACTCGATCATGGTAGCCAGGTGGTGACACAATGCGTCAGGTCTACGCGGGTACGGGAATCGCCTCGGT
Organism: Herbihabitans rhizosphaerae; assembly: GCF_004216555.1. Lineage (GTDB taxonomy): Bacteria > Actinomycetota > Actinomycetes > Mycobacteriales > Pseudonocardiaceae > Herbihabitans > Herbihabitans rhizosphaerae. Next base: position 141,297 of record NZ_SGWQ01000009.1, read on the forward strand.
GGTCACCTTCTGTCGCCGCGGCGCGAGCATCAGCGGCACCGCGATCGCGGCCACCGCGCTGATCACCGCGAGCGACCACAACAGCGTCTGCCACACGCCGGTGAACTGGTCGGCGAGCATCGCGCTGTCCGGCCCGGTGACGTGTCCGGCGGCGACCTGCTCGGCCACCGACGCGTCGCCCACCCTGCTGGACAGCAGCGCGATCATCAGCGAGCCGATCACCGCCAGCGCCATCGTGTTCGACGTCGCGCGGACCGTGTTCAGCAGGCCGGACGCCATGCCGACCCGCTCCTTGGCCACCATGCCCATCGCCTGGCCGTCCACCATTCCCATGGTCAGCCCCACGCCGATGCCGATCATGCCGAGCGGGCCGAGCAGTTCGCCCGTGGAGATGCCCGGGTGCAGCACGGTCAGCCAGGCGTTGCCGCCGGCCACGAACGACAGCGCCACGGTGATCACCACGCGCGGCGCCAGCCCGTGGTTGATCAGCCAGCCGCCGAGCGTCGGGATCACCAGCACCGGCGCGGTCAGCATCAGCATCGTGACACCGGCCGAGCCAGCCGACACGTGGTTCACGCCCTGCAGGTAGGTCGGCAGGTGCACCAGCGTGCCGATGAAGCCAACAGCACTCATCGTGCCGGCGATGCACCAGGCGAGAAACCGGCGATCGCGGGCCAGCGCCAGGTCCAGCACCGGACGGGCGGTGCGCCCCTCGATGATCACGAACGCGACGATCAGCAGCACACCTCCGCCGAGCAGCGCGAGCACGCCGGGATCGGTCCAGCCGAGCTGTGCGCCACGCGTCACGCCGAACATCACCAGCGCGATCCCGACCACGAAGGTCAGCGCGCCCGGCCAGTCGACCTTGGGCCGCTCGGTGGCACGGGAGTCGGCGATCAGCGTGGTGCCGACGAGAATCGCGACCCCGGCCACCGCGTAGACCACGAAGGTGGCGCGCCAGCCCATCGCGCCGACCAGCCAGCCGGAGAACGTCGGCCCGACCGCGATGCCGATGCCCGCGGTGGTGCCCATCGCGGCGAACGCCCTGGTGCGCGCGGCGCCGGTGAACGTGGTGGCGAGCACCGCTCCCCCGGTGCCCATCACGCCGGCCGCGCCGAATCCGGACACCACGCGCGCCGCGTCCAGCAGGGCGATGTTCGTGGCGGCGGCGCTGGCCAGCGAGCCGATCGCGTAGATCGCGGCGCCGTAGCGAAGCAGCCGCCGCCGGCCGAACAGATCGCCGAGCGAGCCGGCGACCAGCATCAGCGACGACGCGGTGAGAAAGTAGCCGGTGACCACCCACTGCAGCGGCGCGCCGACCGCGTGCAGATCGGTGCCGATCCCGGGCAGCGCCACGGTGGTGCCGGACATGGCCAGCGGGAGGGTCAGGTAGCCGAGCAGGACGACGACGAGGGTCACGCGCGGGCTGCTGCGCCGGTTCTCCATGTGCTCCAGCTTCGAACCTGGAGCATGGTCGAGGTCAAGTGGCGAGTGATCCAGACGACACAGGCTTCTCCATGATCGCGACGGGCACGCCGAGCGCGTCGTGCGCGTTCTTCACGTGGACGTAGCCGGCGCGGCCGTACATCGCGATGTTGGCCGTGCTGGCCGCGCCGGTGACCAGCCAGATCGTCTCGACGCTGGCGGGCACGGCGGATTCGATGGCGGTCAGCAGCGCTTTGCCGACGCCGCGGCCTTGCATGTCGGGGGCGACTGCGAACCGGGACACCTCCATGCGGGTGCCTTCGGGGCGGCCGCGGACGCTGCCGACGAGTCTCGGTCCCAGCCACGCTCCGAATGCCAGGACGGCGTTGGATTCGAGATCAGCGGCCAACTGGTCGGCGGTCTCTTCCAGGGGCGGGATGGTCAGGGTGCCGTTTAGTTTGGCTTCGGCGACGTAGGCGGCGCGTTGGACGGTGAGGGCTTCGCCGGCATGCTCTGCGGTCAACTGTCCGATGTGGACGGTCATGGGCCGTTCACGCCGGGCGTCCAGCTTTCTGGGGCGCCGGAGTCGGTGAGGATCGGCTGCCAGTCGGCGAAGCCTTCGGGGGCGTCGGCGTTCCAGGGCCACTGGCCTTCTGGGGTGGGGACGATGAGTTGGACGGCGGGGAAGTCGCCGGTGCGGTAGATGAGGAAGGCGCTGCCGAGGAACTCGGGGTAGTGGCCCTTGTGGACGCGTTCGACGGTGACGGGGACGCCGTCGAAGAAGTCGTCGTAGAGCTGGCCCGGGACGAAGCGGCGGCCGGCTCGGGCTTGTTCGACGTAGGCGTTGACCAGGACGGGGCCCATGTCTTTGGGGAGGCCGATGACGACTGCTTCGGGGACGCCGAAGCGGCGCCAGGCTCCTACGGTGAAGGTGTAGGGGGCGCCGTGCTGGTCAGGGGGTACCTCGACGACGGCGTTGCCGTGCTGGTCGGCTTCCGCGAGTAACCACGCGCGCAGGGCCGTGTCTTGCTCCGTCAGTCCTTCGATCGACACGCGCCAACTCTAGGTTGTTCGTGCTGCTGGGTGAAGTCTTCGTGTCGGGTGGCACTTGGGGTGTGGCGGCGCGGAATTGTGCGGGCCGATTCTCACAAGTCAAGGGCGCCTACGGCGTCGGCTTCGCCGACTCGGCCCCAGGGGGGGGCCGAGCCCTGGACTTGTGAGCCTCGATCGGCCCTAAAAGGCTGGCGCTACGGGCAGGCTCCGCCTGCCTTTTGCCCGTACCGCGCCGCCACCTTGCTCCTTTTAGTTCACCCCACAGTGGTCGGTCGAATTGGGTAGAATACAAGTATGAGGGGACAGCAACTAATCGACGAGCTACGGGCTCGCGAAATCCACATTCGACAACTCGAATACGAGCGACTTCAACTCGTTCACGAAATCGATGAGCTAGGCCTCGCGAAAGAAATGGGGGCCTACTCCACGGCATCGTTTTTGCGGGACACGGTGCGGATCACACCCGCAGACGCACGCAGGCGAGTCGCGGACGCGAACGCGTTGTTCGGCTCCATCACGCTCACCGGCCAACCCATCGAACCGCAGCTACCAGTGGCGGCGAAAGCGCTCGCCGCTGGGGCGATCAGCCGCGACCACGTACAGGTCGTGCGCACCACAATCGACAAACTTCCGGTCGAGCATCACGCAGACGTCGAACAACTCCTTGTGGAGGAAGCCACACGGTTTGAGCCGGTGACACTCGGCAAGATCGCCACCCGAACCCGCGCCCACCTGCAACCTGAACACGTTGTCCTGGAAGAACAAGCAGCCCGCAAGCGCATGGAATTCTCCATGATCGAAGACATCGACGGGACGATCCTGCTGCGCGGGCGACTCTCGCCCGAGTGCGCCGAAGTCCTCAAGGCGGCCCTCTCCCCGCTGGCGAAACCCGCAGGCAAAGACGACGACCGATCCGCCGCCCGCAGGTGGGCCGACGCACTCATCGAACTCGCCCACCGCATCCTCAACTCCGACACACTCCCGCAAGACGGCGGGCGGCGACCGCACCTCGCCATCACGATTTCCTACGAACAACTCCGCGACCAAATCGGCCTCGGCCGAGGTGACTTCGGTGCGTTCATCACCCCACAAACCATTCGGCAGATCGCCTGCGATGCAGGCATCACACCCATCGTGCTGAACAGCGAAGGGCAACCCCTTGATGTGGGGCGCGAACAACGACTCGTCACACAACACATCCGAGCCGCACTCATCGCCAGGGATAAGGGCTGCTCATTTCCTGGTTGTGATCGGCCGCCAGAGTGGACCGACGCACACCACATCATCCCGTGGATCGAAGGCGGAATAACTTCGGCAGAACTCATGACCTTGCTCTGCCGATACCACCACACGACAATTCACGAACAAGACTGGGAAATCGTCATGCGCAACGGCATCCCGTACTACATTCCGCCCGCGTGGGTCGATCCGGCACGCAAAGCCATCCGCAACACCATGCACGTCGGCGTCGCCTGACAGAACAGGTCAGACGACCTCGGCCATGACCTCGTCGGGCACGTCGAAGTTGGCGTACACGTTCTGCACGTCGTCGGAGTCCTCGAGCGCGTCGATCAGCTTGAAGACCTTGCGCGCGCCGTCCGCGTCAACCGACACGGTCATCGTGGGCACCATGCTGGCCTCGGCCGACTCGTAGTCGTACCCGGCTTCCTGCAGCGCCTTGCGCACGGCCACCAGGTCGGTCGGCTCGGACACGATCTCGAAGTTCTCGCCGAGGTCGTTGACCTCCTCCGCGCCCGCATCGAGCACAGCCATGAGCACGTCGTCTTCGGTCAGCTCGCCCTTGGGGACGATCACGACGCCCTTGAGGTTGAACATGTACGACACGGAACCCAAGTCAGCGAGCGAACCGCCGTTGCGGGTCATCGCGGTGCGCACCTCGGTCGCCGCGCGGTTGCGGTTGTCCGTCAGACATTCGATCAGCACGGCGACACCGCCGGGGCCGTAGCCCTCGTACATGATCGTCTGGTAGTCGGCGCCGCCCGCCTCTTCACCGGAACCACGCTTGCGGGCGCGCTCGATGTTGTCGTTCGGGACGGAGCTCTTCTTCGCCTTCTGGATCGCGTCGTACAGCGTCGGATTACCGTCCGGGTCACCGCCACCGGTGCGCGCGGCCACCTCGACGTTCTTGATCAGCTTCGCGAAAAGCTTGCCACGCTTGGCATCCAGGGCGGCCTTCTTGTGTTTCGTGGTGGCCCACTTTGAATGGCCGCTCATTTCTCCTCCGTCACCATCTCAACGAACAGTCGGTGTACCCGGGTATCGCCCGTGAGCTCCGGGTGGAACGCGGTGGCGAGCACGCGCCCCTGCCGAACCGCGACGATCCTACCGGCGGCCGCTCCGGCGTTCGGAGTATCCGGCACCGTCGCCAACACCTCGACATCACCAGCCACCGACTCCACCCACGGCGCGCGAATAAACACAGCGTGCACCGGACCGTCCAACTCCTTGAACGGCAGGTCCTCTTCGAACGAATCCACCTGCCTGCCGAACGCGTTGCGCCGCACGATCGCGTCCAGGCCGCCGATCTGGTGCTGGTCAGGCCGCCCGTCCAGCACCTTGTTGGCCAGCAGGATCATCCCCGCACACGAACCGTAGGCGGGCATTCCGTCGGAAATCCGCTCGCGCAGGGGCTCCAGCATCTCGAAGATTTCCAGCAATCGGGACATGGTGGTGGACTCGCCGCCGGGCAGCACCAGGCCGTCCACCTCGGCCAACTCCGCGTGCCTGCGCACCGCGACCGCACGCGCACCGCTCGCCTCCAGCGCGGCCAGGTGCTCGCGCACATCGCCCTGCAGCGCGAGAACGCCGATCAACGGACCCGACACCGGTCACCTTTCGTGATACACCCAGGTCACCGAGCCTAGTGCCCCGGCCCGCACGGGAAGACGGCCACCTCGTTCACGATCTGGTCACCGGGTGGCCACCTCCCACGTCTAGCGTCCGCCCGTGCGCCTTCGCCTTCTCGCCATCCCCGTCGCCCTGGCCTCCGTCGCCGCGCTGATCGCGGTCAACGGCGCGTCCGCCAAGCCCGACAGCACCGTCTCGCTGGCCACGCTGCCGGACATCCCACTGTCCGAGTTCCAGGGCTCGATCGCCGACGACCGAAACATCGACCTCGGCGGCATCGGCAGCGACATCTACCCCGCCCATCGCCACGGCGAGTTCTGGACGGTCACCGACCGCGGCCCCAACGGGCAGATCGAAGTCTCCGGCAAGAAACGGCGCACCTTCCCGCTGCCGATGTTCGACCCGGCGATCGTGCGGGTGCGCGTCGACGGCAAGTCGGTACAGCCGGTCGAGTCGATCCCGATCCGCACCACGGCCGGCGAGCCGGTCACCGGCCTGCCCAACCAGAAGGGCCACGACGAGGCGCCGTACACCTACGACGCCTCCACCCCGCTCCCCTACAACGTCAACGGGATCGACCCCGAGGGACTCGTGGTCGCGCGGGACGGCTCGTTCTGGCTCGCCGAGGAGTACAGCCCGTCCATCCTGCATGTCGGGCGGGACGGCCGGGTGCTGGCGCGCTTCGTGCCGAAGGGCCTCGGGCTCACCGGCACCGGCTACCCCGTGATCGAGTCGCTGCCGGGAATCCTGTTGGCGCGCAAGCAGAATCGCGGCTTCGAGGGCCTGGCGATCTCACCGGACGGCGGCACGCTGTTCGCCGCGGTGCAGAGCCCGCTGTCCAACCCGGACAAGGACACCGGCGAGAAGTCCCGCACCGTGCGGTTCCTCGCGGTGTCCACAGTGGACGGTCGGGCCACGGCCGAGTACGTCTTCCGGATGGAGGACGTCACCACGTTCGACCCGTCCGCCAAGGGCAAGCAGGACGAGATGAAGATCTCCGGCCTGGTGGCGCTCGACCGCGACCGGCTGCTGGTCGACCAGCGCACCGACAAGGTGGCCAAGGTCTACGTCGCCGACCTCGCCGGCGCGACCGACGTGCTCGGCTCCCGCCACGACGACCCGAAGACCAGCCCGAGCCTGGAGTCACTCCCCGACCCGGCCGCTGCCGGGATCACCGCCGCCCGATCGTCGCTGCTGATCGACCTGACCGCGATCCCCGGCATCCCCGGCAAGATCGAGGGCATCGCGTTGCGTGGCACCGAGCTGATCGTGGCGTCGGACAACGACTTCGGCATGACCGACGGCCCGGACGCCTTCGACGAGCACGGCCGGCTGCACGACAGCGGCGCGGAGACCGTGTTCGCCACGATCGGCCTGCGGCACCGCCCCTGAGCGCCGATCACCGGGATCGAGCCCGCCGAATCCAGCCGCCCTGGGCGGGATTTAGCCCGCTGAATCACCTTTTCGCGTTTGTCAAGCGATTTCTTCGACGGGGATTGGCTAGCTCGCCGCGGTCAGCGCGTCGTCCAGGTCGGTCCACAGGTCGTCGAGATCCTCAAGACCGACCGACAGCCGCAGCAGGTTCTCCGGCACACCGCAGGCCTGCCGATCCGCGCTGGCCACCAGCCGGTGGGTCAGCGCGGCGGGGTGCTCGATCAGCGTGTCCACCGAACCGAGGCTGACCGCCGGCGTGATCAGGCTCAGCTTGCCGACCACCACGTTCGGGTCCGCGAGCGTCTCGAACGCGAGCATCGCGCCCGGCCCGCGCATCTGGGTGCCGAGCAGGCCGTGCGGGTCGGCGCCGGGCAGACCCGGGTACCGCACGGCGGCGATCGCGGGGTGCTCGACGAGCCGAGCGGCCAGCACGGCCGCCGTCTCCTGCGCGGCACGCACCCGCAACGGCAGCGTGGCGAGCCCGCGGTGCAGCAGGTAGCCGCCGAGCGGGTGCAGCACCGCGCCGGTGAGGATGCGCACCTGGCGCAGCGGCCCGGCCAGCCCCTCGGCACACGCGACGACGCCCCCCAGAACGTCGCCGTGCCCACCGAGGTACTTGGTGCCGGAGTGCAGCACGTAGGCCACGCCCGCGTCGGCCGGGTTCTGCAGCACGGGCGTGGCGAACGTGTTGTCCACGAGCACCGGCACGTCACCCGCCGCGCACACCACGGCGGCGATGTCGATCAGGTCCAGGTTCGGGTTGGCCGGCGTCTCGATCACCACGAGTCCGGTCTCCGGCGTGATCGCGTCCGCCACCTCCGAAGCGTCCACATAGGACACCGTGGTGCCGAGCAAACCGGTGGACAGCAAGTGATCCGTGCCGCCGTACAGCGGACGCACGGCCACCACGTGCGACCGTCCACTGAGGACACACGCGGCCTGGATCACCGCGGTGACGGCCGCCATCCCGCTGCCGAACGCGACCGCCGACTCGGCGTGCTCCAACTCGGCGAGCGCGGTCTCGAACCGCGCCACGGTCGGGTTGCGCACCCGTGCGTACACCGGCGAGGCGGCCTCGATGGCACCCTCGGCCAGCTCGCCGAGCGCGGCGCCGCCCGCGGCCTGATCGGGCAGCGGGTACGTGGTCGACAGGTCGATCGGCGGGGCGTGCACTCCCAGGTCCGCGAGATCCGCGCGGCCACCGTGCACGGCCTGTGTACGCAATCCAGTCATAGGGCCAGATCGTGCATCATCGACGGCGGATACGGTGGAGGCTCGAACAATCTTCGGCAGACGAGGAGAACACCGTGTTCGATGCGATCGACGCCGCGATCGTGCGAGAGCTGCAGAACGATGCTCGGCTGCCCAACAAGGATCTCGCCGCCCGCGTCAACGTCGCCCCGTCGACCTGCCTGGTACGCGTGCGCGCACTGCGCGAGCGCGGCGTGATCACCGGCTGCCACGCCGAGGTGGACCTCGGCGCACTCGGCCGCCCGCTGCAGGCGATCGTCGCGGTGCGGATCCGCCCGCACACCCGGGCGGTCGTGCGCCGCTTCGGCGACTACGTGCTGTCCCTGCCGGAGACCATCGCGGCGTCCAATGTCGCCGGTCCGGACGACTTCCTGGTGCACGTGGCGGTGACCGACGCCGCCCACCTGCAACAGCTGCTGCTCGATGGGTTCACCACCCGCAAGGAGGTGGCCGAGCTGCACACGAACCTGCTGTTCGACCACCGTCGCAAGCACGAGGTGCCGCCCACCGCCGAGGTGATCAGCTGATCACGGCACGCCGGCCAGCCGCAGCAGTGCGGCGGTGACGGCCGCGGCGACCACCACGACCACGAACGGCGCGCGCCGCCAGGCGAGCACCCCGCCGACGAGAACACCGGCCGGCAGCGCCCAGCCGGCGAAGTGCTGCCCGTCGATCAGGGCGGCGGTGGCGACCAGCGCGACCAGCAGCACGGTCGCCGCGTCGGACACGTACTCGCGCACCCGGTCGGACAGCGTGATCTTGTCGCGCAGCAGCGGGCCGGCGAGCCGGAACCCGTAGGTGCCCGCGGCGAGCACGAGAATCGCGACCAGGTTCATCGGCTCATCTCCAGGTCGGTTTCCTTGCGGGGCAACGGTTTCCTGCGTGCCGCGAACAGGCCGAGCAACGCCAGCAGCACGGGAAGGCCGGCCGGCAGGAACGGTGACGCGGCGAGTGCGATCGCCGCGCCCACGATCGCCGCGCGGCGGGTGGCCGGATCGGACAGCGCCGGCAGCACGAGCGCGAACAGCGCGGCGGGGAACGCGGCGTCCAGGCCCCAGGTCGCCGGATCGCCGATCACCTGGCCGACCAGCACGCCGAGGACCGTGCCGACGTTCCACACCACGAACAGCACCAGGCCGCACACCCAGTACGCGGCCCTGCGGCGAGCCGGATCGCGCTGCGCCATGGCGAAGGCGACCGTCTCGTCCAGCATCAGGTGGCTGCCGATGGCGCGGCGCAGCCCACCGCGGCCGAGCACGTCGCCGACGGCCAGACCGAACGGCAGGTGGCGCGCGTTGAGCACCAGGCCGCCGAGCACCGCGGCGATCGGCCCGCCGCCCGCCGCGACCACGCCGACCGCGAGGAACTGCGCGCCGCCGGCGAACACCAGCACCGACATCACCACCGGAACCCACCACGACAGGCCGGCGGACACCGCGATCGCGCCGAACGACGCGCCCACCACGCCGTCGGCCACGGCCAGGGTGACGATGTCCCGGCGGGTCGCCTTGTCCAGTGTTCGCCACATCGAACGCATGTCTTCTATGCTGAACGCGTTCCACGGTGTTCGTCAAGGCGAACGCTCGTACCGTCTCACCGAACGGACGTGACATGCCGCACGGCGCGCCACTCGACGTGATCGCCCACTCGCTGCGCCGCGAGCGGGACAGAGCCAGGCTGTCGCTCAGCGAACTGGCCAAGCGCGCCGGGATCGCGAAATCCACGCTGTCACAGCTCGAATCGGCCACCGGAAACCCGAGCGTGGAGACGCTGTGGGCACTGTCCGTGGCACTCGACGTGCCGTTCTCCCGCCTGGTCGAGCCGCCCAAACCGCGCGTGCAGGTGATCCGCGCCGGCGAAGGGCCAGCCGTGTACTCCGAGCGGGCCGACTACGTGGCGACGCTGCTCGCCTCCTGCCCGCCGAACGCGCGCCGCGACATCTACCTGATCACCGCCGAGCCCGGCAACGCGCGCGAGTCCGAGCCGCACATGCCCGGCGTGGTCGAGCACGTGGTGATCAGCTCCGGCCGCGCGCTGGTCGGCCCGACCGACGAGCCCGTCGAGCTGGGGCCCGGTGACTACATCGCCTACCCCGGCGACACCGCGCACGTGTTCCAGGCGCTGGCCCCGAACACCTCAGCGTGCCTGGTCTCCGAGCACGTGTGAGCGATCTCGAAACTCCTCGGCAACCTTCTCAAGGAAGTCGATCGCGTCATCGCCCTTAAGCGCACGATCATAGAAGAACTCGAACAACTCCAGATAGTAGGTCACATCGCGCGGATCCCGAAACGACACGTTCCCGTTGAACATCTCAACGAGGACCAATCGCTCGTAAAGTATCTTGAAAATGCTCACGGGCGCCTTTGGGGTTTCAGTCGCATTCGACAGAACAGCCAAGTCCACATTCGGTCGCCGAGATTCCCTGGCCATGTGTGCGACCTGCTGAGCCATGATCTCAGCCCCGGCGTAGTTCCAGCGAACTGCCTGTTCGGTCATGACCAGCACGAATCGACGCGACTCGTCATCAAGCACCGAACGCATCTCGATGCGAGCACGCACCGCCTTATTCACATCACGTCGTGGCGCACTGGGCACGACCGGAGTCATCACTGCTTCCGCATACTGGCGAAGCTGAAGAAACCCTGGCGGCATGGCGGGCAAGAAGTGCCTGAACACGGTCGCGGACTCGATCTGAGCCTTAACCTCACGCTGTTGATGGTCGAGCCCCATCCGTGCGATCACACGCCCAGACGTGTAGTCGACATTCGCCGCACGAGCCAGTTCCAGCAACTTGCTTGCCTTATCTGGCGGAACGTTCAACGCCTTCAGGATTCGATCGACTTCGGTGACACTCGGTAGCAGCTTGCCGGTCTCTATCCGACTGATCTTGCTCTGACTTGTCGCACACCTGGCCGCCAAGTCCTCACCGGTCAGACCAGCCCCACGGCGGAGCTCACGCAGCACCTCCGCGATGCCCCGCCTGCTTCTTTCTTGTTGATCAGGCTCGAAAGACACTAAATGGAACCGACTCTTCCAGCGCGAGGTCACGCCAGCGGCGATAACGTTCGACGTCATCACCCTCGATCAGTTCAGCGTCGACAGGGACGCCGTCGTCATCGTAGTTCACGACGACCACCTTCGAATCGTCGTAGAGCCAGTAGTCAAACGTCGGTAGATCTACGTTCCGATCTGTGACATCGAGAATACGATGCTCCCATCCTGCGGCCACACTGCCAGGAATTGACCATTCAAGCGCGTATCGCGTGTAGTCAGTATACGGACGACTGACCACTTTTACCTTCTGAACCTTTTTTCCTTCCGCAGCAAGTCGACGCATGGTCTCGTGAGTTCTCTCGTTGTGATCGGCCGGCTTCTCGGCACCAGACAAGAACAAGGCCAACCCAGCGCGTTCCGATTCGCCCGCGTAGTGCGGCAAGGTCTCGAACCGAAATGCTGACTTCTTGAAGGCCAACGACATGGCCCCGAACTCAGCGAGCGTCATACGCACGAATAGCCTCCTTGACCAGGTCGATGCTCAATGCGATGGCTGCCTCACCGTCACCGAGTCGCAGACCATCAAGGTCGCCAACCTCGGGTCCCTGAAAGACCAACGTGGCCCTGTCCGACACGTATATGGTCGGACAAGTGTCGAAGTCCTCGCACGTGCCAGCCAGTTTGGTCAGCCTGAGCTTGTCCATCGCGACTCCCTGTGTCGACCCGCTCGTATCGATCACGCTACGCAGCGTCGAACAACCAGGGCAAGCGGTAGTCGCGTGTGCGCATAAACGGGTGCCCGACGTCCGAGGAAAGCTCAGCGTGCCTGGTCTCCGAGCACGTCTGACCTCCGGCGGCGGCTGAGCACCCACCAGCCGACCGCGAGCGTCAGCGCGACGACCGGCACGAGGTAGAACGCGTACCGCTCAACGCCGGAGGAGAAGGCCATCAGCACGAGCACCAGCAGCAGGAACGCGAGCGTCGCGTAGCCGGTGTACGGCGACCCGGGAACCCGGAACTTCGGGCGCTCCAACTCACCGCGCTTCGCCTTGGCGTGCAAGCGAATCTGGCTGTAGATCAACGACGCCCAACTGGCCAGCACGCCGATCGAGGCCACCGCGATGGCCAGGTCGAACGCCTGCTTGGGCACCACGTAGTTCAGCCCGACACCGACCAGCATCACGACCGCCGTCACCGCGATCCCGCCGATCGGCACCTTGCGCGAGCTCAGCCTGGCGGTGAACGACGGCGCGTCGCCGCGGTGGGCCAGCGAGCGCAGAGTGCGGCCGGTGGCGTAGATGCCGGAGTTGCACGAGGACAGCGCCGCGGTCAACACGACCAGGTTCATCACGTCACCGGCGGCCGGGATGCCCAGCCGGGAGAACACCGTCACGAACGGGCTCTCGTCGCCGGTGTACATGTGCCAGGGCAGCAGCATCACCAGCAGGAGCACCGAACCGACGTAGAAGAAGCCGATCCGCCACGCCACCGCGCGCGCCGCCTTGGGCAGCACCTCGCGCGGGTTGCGCGTCTCGCCGACCGTGATCGCCACCATCTCGATGCCGTTGTAGGCGAAGATCACCGCCTGCATGCTGATCAACGCGATGCCGATGCCATGCGGGAACAGGCCGTCGTGCGAGGTCGCGTGGCTGGGGCTGGCGTGCACGCCGCCGCCCATGTCCGCCGCGGTGAGCACCAGGCCGGTACCGACGACCAGGAACACCACGATCGCGGTGACCTTGATGATCGCGAACCAGAACTCCAGCTCGCCGAACAGCTTCACCGACAACAGGTTCACGGCCAGCAGCACCACGAGGCAGATCAGCGCGGTGAGCCACTGCGGCATGTCGGGCGCCCAGCGTCCGACGTAGATCGCCGCCGCGGTGATCTCCACGACGCAGGTGGCGGCCCAGTTGAACCAGTACATCCAGCCGGCCGCGAAGCCCGCCCACGGGCCGATGAACTCGCGGGAGTACTCCACGAAGCTACCCGCGACCGGCTTGTACAGCACGAGTTCGGCGATGGCCCGCATGACCATCCAGCCGGCCAGCCCGCACACCGCGTACACCAGCAGCAGCGACGGGCCCATGGCGTGCAGCCGGCCACCGGCGCCCAGGAACAGGCCAACGCCGATCGCGCCGCCGATGGCGATCATCTGGACGTGCCGGTTGCTCAGCGACTTGGCGTAGCCGCCGCCCGTGTCCTCGCCGTTCTCGTCGTCCGGCGTCGGCGGCTGTGAACGCAGCGTCGAGTCCACGAATGGTTCCTTCCCGAGCCCGCCCGCGCGGCGTGATCACAGCCGCCAGCGGGAAGCAGACCTCACCGTGCGGGCACGCACGGACACGGAACCGGACCCTAGTAATCAACTCACCAGTAACCCACGGGAGAGCGCGGTAATTCACATCACACCGATAACCTGAACCCATGGACGAGGATGCGCGCCACACCGAACGCGCGTTCAGGTCGGATCCTTACGACCTCGAAGCTGACCTCGCCAGGCAGGCCGAGGCGTTCAAGAACGCCCCCACCATGGCCGAAATCCTCAAAGACATGGACAAGCTGCGCCGACCTGACGGACCAACCGCCGAGGAGACCGATGGTGAGCCGCCCATGGCGGACCTCCTCATCGTGCGCATCCAGCGTGAGCTGCGAGAGGGCGACTGAACCGTCAGGTCACCAGCCGCGTTCGGCGAGGCGGTGCGGCTGCGGGATGTCGTCGACGTTGATGCCGACCATGGCCTCGCCGAGCCCGCGGGACACCTTCGCGATCACGTCCGGGTCGTCGTGGAACGCGGTGGCCTTGACGATCGCCTCGGCGCGCTCAGCCGGGTTGCCCGACTTGAAGATGCCCGAGCCGACGAACACGCCCTCCGCGCCGAGCTGCATCATCATCGCCGCGTCGGCCGGCGTCGCGATGCCGCCCGCGGTGAACAGCACGACCGGCAGCTTCCCGGCAACGGCGACCTCCTTCACCAGCTCGTAGGGCGCCTGAAGTTCTTTCGCCGCAACGTAAAGCTCGTCCTCGGGCAGCGAGGACAGCCGCCGCAGCTCGCCGCGGATCTTGCGCATGTGGGTGGTCGCGTTGGACACGTCACCGGTGCCGGCCTCGCCCTTGGAGCGGATCATGGCCGCGCCCTCGGTGATCCGGCGCAGCGCCTCGCCCAGGTTCGTCGCGCCGCACACGAACGGCACGGTGAACCGCCACTTGTCGATGTGGTTGGCGTAGTCGGCCGGGGTGAGCACCTCGGACTCGTCGATGTAGTCCACGCCGAGCGACTGCAGCACCTGCGCCTCGACGAAGTGTCCGATGCGCGCCTTGGCCATCACCGGGATGGACACCTTGCTGATGATCCCGTCGATCATGTCCGGGTCGCTCATCCGGGACACGCCGCCCTGTGCGCGGATGTCGGCCGGCACCCGCTCGAGCGCCATCACGGCCACCGCGCCGGCGTCCTCGGCGATCTTGGCCTGCTCCGGGGTGACCACGTCCATGATCACGCCGCCCTTGAGCATCTCCGCCATGCCGCGCTTCACACGCGCGGTGCCGGTCTCCTGCTCGGGAACGGAGTTCTGTGCTGTCGAGGTACTCACAAGGCAATGCTAAGTCGAACGTGGCCTCCTCACGGATGCCAATTCCAGACGAACTCGGCAGGCCACTTCACGGCTATTCGCTAAACGACCACTTCGTCTGCCTGGAGAAATCCGCTGCCCAGGCGCCGTCCGGTCGTACTTGGTGTGTACGGCTCGATCGCGGGCTACCGCACCTAAGGGGACCGTGACGCGAACCAGCCACGGTTACAGACCGACCGCCGCGTGCGCTGGAAGGTACCCATTACTGGGAAATTCCGGAGAGGCGGGCAAGCTCCAGTAGTTGCGCGCCTCGACGAGCCGCCGTTCCGCGTCGCTCCACGGCAGCAGGTCGGTGTCCTGCGACGGTTCGCCGAACATGATCGGGGCGCTCGGCGTCGGTTGACTGAGCATGTCGCCTCCTTGGGCGTACCCAGGTTGTCCGAGTACTGGATAGGGTGTGAGATCGGCCACAGGTAGATGTACCAGGGAGAACCGACACCGCCGTCGAACCCCGGGAGGTGGGGCCGCCATGGGCGCCAAACACACCGACAACGGCCACGCGGGTGGCCAGAACGGAGCCGCGGTCGCTGTGGACGACCCGGCCAGAGTGCGCAACATCGTCCTGGTCGGGCCCTCCGGCTCGGGCAAGACGACGCTCGCGGAGGCCCTGCTCACCTCGGCCGGGGTGGTCACGAGGGCCGGCTCGATCACCGAAGGCACCACCGTGTGCGACCACGACCCGGCCGCCGTGCGCCAGCAGCGGTCGGTTGGCCTGTCCGTCGCGCCGCTGATGCACGAGGACGTGAAGGTGAACCTGATCGACACCCCGGGGTACGCCGACTTCGTGGGTGAGCTGCGCGCCGGCCTGCGCGCCGCGGACGCGGCCCTGTTCGTGGTCTGTGCCGCCGAGGGCGTGGACGAGGCGACCAAGGCGGTGTGGAACGAGTGCGCCGCGGTCGGCATGCCGCGCGCGGTGGTGATCGCCAGGCTGGACCACCCGCGCGCCGATCTCGCCGGCGAACTCGCCGCCTGCCAGGAGGCGTTCGGCGACGGCGTGCTCCCCCTGTACCTGCCGGCCGACGCGGGCAAGCCCGGTTTGGTCGGGCTGATCACCCAGCGGTACTTCGACTACTCCGACGGCTACCCGCCGAAGGTCGCCGAACCCGATCCCGCCGACCTCGAGCGGATGACCGAGGCGCGCAACGCGCTGATCGAGGGCGTCATCGAGCAGAGCGAGGACGAGACGCTCATGGAGCGCTACGTCGGCGGCGAGGAGATCGACACCGACACGCTGATCGCCGACCTCGAGAAAGCCGTCGCGCGCGGCACGTTCTACCCCGTGATCCCGGCCTGCGCGTTCACCGGCGTCGGCATCGCCGAGCTGCTCGAAGCGCTCACCCGCGCGTTTCCCTCGCCGCTGGAGCACGCGCTGCCCGAGGTCACCGACCCGCACGGCAAGCCGCACGCGCCGATCAAGGCCGACCCGGACGGCCCGCTGGTGGCCGAGGTGGTGCGCACCGCGGTCGACTCCTACGTCGGTCGAGTGTCACTCGTCCGGGTGTTCTCCGGCACGCTTCGACCCGAGGGTCCGGTGCACGTGTCCGGGCACGGGCTGGCCGACCGCGGACACGAGGACCACGACGTGGACGAGCGCGTGGCACACGTGTACTCCCCGCTCGGCGCGAACCTGCGCGAGGTGCCCTACTGCGTTGCCGGCGACCTGTGCGCGCTGACCAAGATCGGCTCGGCGGAGACGGGCGACACCGTGTCCGCGCCGGCCGATCCGGTGCTGATGGCGCCGTGGACCATGCCGGAACCCTTGCTGCCGGTCGCCGTGGTGGCGAAGACGCGCAGCGACGAGGACACGTTGTCCCGCAACCTTTCCCGGCTTGTCGCCGGTGACCCGACACTGCGCCTGGAGCGCAACGCCGAGACGCACCAACTGGTGCTGTGGTGCATGGGCGAGTCGCACGCCGACGTCGTGCTGGCGCGGCTGCGCGCGGGCGGCGCCGAGGTGGAGACCGAGCCGGTGAAGGTGTCGCTGCGGGAGACGTTCGCCGAGCCGGCGAAGGGGCACGGCCGGCACGTGAAGCAGTCCGGCGGGCACGGCCAGTACGCCGTGTGCGACATCGAGATCGAGCCGCTGCCGCGCGGCTCCGGCTACGAGTTCGTGGACAAGATCGTGGGCGGCGCGGTCCCGCACCAGTTCATCCCGAGCGTGGACAAGGGCGTGCGCGCGCAACTGGAGAAAGGCTTGTCCGCCAACGGTTATCCGATGGTGGACGTGCGCGTGCGGCTGGTCGACGGGAAGGCGCACAGCGTCGATTCCTCCGACGCCGCGTTCCAGACGGCGGGCTCGCTCGCGCTCAAGGACGCCGCGTCCAAGGGCCGGATCTCACTGCTGGAGCCGATGGACGAGGTGACCGTGCGGCTGCCGGACGAGCACCTCGGCACGGTGCTCGGCGACCTGTCCAGCCGGCGCGGACGGGTGCTCGGCACGGAGGCCGACGAGGTCGCCGGGCACAGCGTGGTGCGCGCCGAGGTCCCGGTGACCGAACTGCTGCGATACGCGATCGATCTGCGCTCGCTGAGTTCCGGCTCGGCGACGTTCACCCGCGTGTTCGTCAGATACGAGCCACTTCCGGAAGCTTTGGCCGCCAAGGCGACCGGCTGAGTGCGATCATGGGCCGATGGGTGTGATCGGCCGTGACGCGGAGTTCTCCGCACTCGACTCAGCCGTGCGCGCGGCGGTGGGCGGGCGGGGCCGGCTCGTCATGCTCCGCGGTGAGCCGGGGGCCGGTGGTACCGCGCTGCTGAACGCGACGGCCGAGCGCGCCGTCGCGGCGGGGCTGCGCGTCGTGCGCCTGGACGCCGCCCCGGCCGGCCGGCACACGCCGTTCGCGCTCGTCGGTCAGGGCACCGCCGTCGCCTCCGGTCTCGAACTGGCCGAGGCGGCGCGCGCCCTGCTCTCCGAGTGGACCGCCGACGGTCCGGTCGCCGTGCTCATGGACGACCTGCACCACGCCGACGACGAGTCGATCCTGGTGCTGCGCGAGATCGCGCGCGAGTTGCCGCACTCCCCCGCGCTGCTGGTGACCTGGCACCGCACCGGCACCGGGCGGCTGGAGACCCTGGAGAAGACCGCCGAGGTCCACGACGTCGGGCCGCTCGACCGGGAGACGGCGCACGCGCTGGTCGCGAACCTGGTGCGGGAGCCGTCCGAGGAATTCCTGCGGCTGTGCGACGGCGCCTCGGGCAACCCGTGGTTGCTGACCGCGCTCGCCGAGGCGACCGGCCTGTCGGGCGCGTTCGCCCGCCGCGTCACCGCGCGTGTCGCCGAGCTGGGTGGTCCGCTGGCCCGCGCGGCCGCCGTGCTCGATGATCAGTCCACAGTGGACAATCTGGCCGCGGTGCTGGGCAGCACGCCGATCGACGTGGTGCCGGTGGTGGACGATCTCGTCGCGGCCGGCCTGGTGCACGAGGACGGTGGCGTACTCCGGTTCCACCACGACCTGGTCCGCGCCGCCCTCTGCGACACCTCCTCCGGCCTGCGCCGGCACGTGGCGCACGTGCTGTCGCGGCGGCACGCGCCACCCTCGGCGATCGCCGCACAGCTGGCCGACGCGCCGGGCGGGGTCGACTCCTGGACGCTGGACTGGCTGCGCGAGCACGCCGAACCGCTGGCCAAGCGGCCGACACCAGCCGCGCTGCGCCTGCTCGCCGACGCCGTGCCGGCGCTCGGTCCTGGTGACCCCCGCCAACTTCCGCTGCGTGCGGCGCACGCCGAGGCGCTGCTCTGGTCCGGCCGCTTCGACGACGCGAGCCGGACCGCGCACGCCGTGCTCGCCGCGCGGCCGGACGCCGACACCCGGCTGACGGCGCGCATGACACTCGGCGCGCTCAGCGTTCTTCGCGCGGACACGACCGCGCTCGAACAGCTCGACGCGGCGCGCGCGGAAGGGCCGCTGCCGCCTCGGCTCGCCGCGCTGGCCGCGTTCTGCTGCCTGCAGAACGGCGACTTCCAGGGCATGGGCGAGTGCGTCGCGGCGGCCCAGGGCAGCGACGATCCGCTGGTCGAGGTGTACCTGCTGCAGTGCGAGGCCGCGCCGCTCGTGGTCACCCGGCAGAACACGAAGGCGATCGAGGTACTCGACCGGATCGACGCGCTGCTGGAGACGACCGTCTACGACCGGGGCCAGTGGCTGGTCGCCAAGCTGCAGCGGGCCGGAGTCCTGGACACCGAGGGGGACCTGGGTGTGCGGGAGGTGATCGCCGAGGCGCGACCGGTCGCCCTCGAACTGGGCGGGGTCGCGCTGGCCTGGCTGTACGCCACGTCCGCACTGTTCGAGTGGAAGCGCGGCGAGTGGGACGCCACACTCGCCGAGATCGACGAGGCGTTCACCCTGCCGGATCTGTACGGCCTGGACCGGATGCTGCGCAGCATCGCGGCGATGATCCACCTCAACCGCGGCGACATCGACACCGCCCGCGCGCACGCCGCCACGATCCAGCGCGACGGCCACGAGGTGCGCGGAGTCGCCGCGTTCTACGAGCAGATCCCGACCATGCTGCGCGCCCTGATGGCGCACCTCGACGGCCGGGACGACGAGGCGCTGACCATCGCCCGGCAGTTCGCCGACGGCGGCGTCGGCGTGCACAGCGGGTTCGCGGTCACGGCGGTCGGCACGAACCTGGTGCGGATCGCGGTCGCCGCCAACGACCTGGAGCTGGCCCGCCGGCTGGTCGACCAGATGGCGCAGACGATCTCCGACGACTCGCGCGGATTCCAGAGCGTGCTGCGCTACTGCCGCGGCCTGGTCGACGGCGACGTCGTGCTGCTGCGGGAGGTGCAGCGGGAGTTCACCGAGCAGCACAATCCGATGGCGACGGCGCGGGTCGCCCAGGACGTGGCGATGGTGCTTGCCGCCTCCGGTCACAAGGACGACGCGAAGACCGCCTACGACGCGGCGCTGTCCGCCTACGCCGGGGTGGACGCCACCGGCGCGATCCAGCAGGCCGACGCCGCGATGCGGGCCACCGGCGTGCGCCGGGGCGTGCGGGGCAAGCGCAGCAGGCCGAAGCAGGGCTGGGACAGCCTGACCGACGCCGAGCAGCGGGTCGCCGAGCTGGTGGCGCAGGGGCGCACCAATTCCGAGATCGCCGGCCGGCTGTTCATCTCACCGAGAACCGTGCAGTCGCACGTGTCCCGAATTCTCCGCAAGCTTGGATTCTCCTCGCGCGTCGAGATCGCCACGGGATTCGGCCAACGCGGCTGAGTCGGAGGTCCTAGGACCTTCGACCGAGGCATTGTCATTCCAATTGCGCAAGTGTCGGCTGTTTCGCCGAAACGCGGAACAGCCGGCCGCGTCGACACGGTTGCCCCGAACGAATCGTTCTCTCCAGAACCGAAGGGGCACCTGCGATGTCGATGACGAGGTCCGAAACGACCGAGCGAGCAGGGCGCAAGGAGTGGATCGGCCTTGCCGTCCTTTCCCTGCCGACGCTGCTCATCGCGATGGATTTCACCGCGCTGCACCTCGCGGTACCCGCACTGAGCGCGGAACTGCGGCCGTCGAGTACCCAAATGCTCTGGATCGTCGACATCTACGGTTTCCTGGTCGCCGGACTACTCGTGCCGATGGGTACTCTCGGCGATCGAATCGGGCGGCGGCGACTTCTCCTCGCCGGCGCGACCGCGTTCGGCGCGGCCTCCATTCTGGCCGCGTTCTCCACCAGCGCCGAAATGCTGATCGTCGCGCGTGCGCTGCTCGGCATCACGGGCGCCACGCTGCTGCCGTCCACGCTGGCGCTGATCACCAACATGTTCCGCGATCCGATCCAGCGCCGGCTGGCCATCGCCGTGTGGTCGGCGAACTTCATGATCGGCGGCGTCATCGGCCCGCTCGTCGGCGGCGCGCTGCTCGAGTCGTTCTGGTGGGGCGCCGTCTTCCTGGCCGCGGTGCCGGTGATGATCTTGCTGCTGGTCTTCGGCCGCGTGGTGCTGCCCGAGTTCCGGTCGGACGCGGCCGGCCGGGCCGACCTCGGCAGCGTCGCGATGGCCATGGCGACGGTGCTTCCCGTGGTGTACGGCATCAAGGAGATCGTCAACCACGGGGTGAGCGTGGTGGCGCTGCTGTCGGTCGGAGTCGGGGCCGCCGCGGGGTGGGCGTTCGTCCGCCGGCAGCGCAGGCTGAGCCATCCGATGCTCGATCTCACGCTGTTCGCCGATCGCGGGTTCAGCGTGTCGCTCGGGGCGCAGACCACCGGCCTGTTCGTGCTGAGCGCCGCCCAGTTCTTCGTGATGCAGTACCTGCAGTTGGTCATCGGCCTGTCGCCGCTGCGGGCAGGCATCTGGACGATTCCGGCCATGGTCGCCGGTATCGCCGGCACGCTCGTGGTGCCGACGCTGAGCCGCCGGTTCAGCGCCGCGAGCCTGATCACCGTGTCGCTGGCCACCGGCGTGCTGGGCCTGCTGATCGTGTCGGCGGCGGGCACCGCGGACCTCGGGCTCGTGGTCGTCGGGTTCACCGTGCTCAACCTGGCGATCAACCCGGCGATGACGCTGACCTACGACCTGATCATCGGCAGCGCGCCGCCGGAGCGCGCCGGCACCGCGTCCGGCACCGCCGAGACCGGCAACGAGCTGGGCATCGCGCTCGGGGTGGCGATCGCGGGCAGCATCGGCGCCGCCGTCTACCGCGGCCTGGTGAGCGGTGACAGCCTGCCGGCGGCCGCCCCGCCGGAGGCACGCGACACCCTGGGCAGCGCCGTCGCGGCCGCCGGGAACCTGCCCTCCGGCACCGGTGCGGAGCTGCTCGCGGTGACCAGGGACGCGTTCACGAACGGCATGCAGGTCACCGGAATCGTGCTGGCCGCCCTGCTGGCCGGGGTCACGATCGCGGTCGCGCGCCTGCTCAGAAGGCCGGCGCGGGTCTGACCCTCGGTTGTTTGCGCATCATGGCGGATGTTTCTCCCCGTCCACCACGGTCTACTTGGCCCATCTGACGAGGTGGGGAGACACACGATGGGTTTCGTCGACCAGTTGCCGACCATGGCCGAATCGCCGACCGACTGGGCGCCGCGTGAGGCGGTGATCGCCGGCCATCTGGTCGAGCGCGCGTACAGCCTGATCGACGCCGGCCAGATCGTCGAGGCGGTGGCCGCGGTGAACGAGGCGGTGGCGCTGGTGCGGGAGAACGTGGTCGAGGAGGACGGCTACGCCAAGCAGCTCCCGGCGGCGCTGACCGCGCAGGGCGTGGTGTGGCTGCACAGCGGGGCCGCCTTCGACGACGCGCTGGACGTGTTCGAGGAGGGCATGTCGATCTACCGTGGCATGGCCCGCTACTCGCCCACCGCCGAGATCGACATGGCGTACGGCCTGTACCAGCTCGGGATCGCGCTGATCCGGGGCGGCCGCCACGCCGAGGCGCTGACCTTCCTGCGCGAGTGCGTGCGGGTGCTGCTGCCGTGGGCGGATCGCGAGCCCGGCCGCCACGACGCGCTGCTCGACAGCGCGCGGCACCTGCTCGACCAGACCGCGATCGTGGTCGCCCGCCAGGCCCTCACCTGAGGCCGTGGGCGGTGAGCCAGCCTGACACGGTGGCGCGCACGTCAGGGGCGGTGTGCTGAAGGGCCAGGGCGTGGCCACTGTTCGGGAAGAACTTCAAGGTCACGTCGGGGTTGGGGGCGAAAAGGCGCTTCTCGGCCTCGCCTGCGGCGGGCTGGTCGTACAGGGCGTCGCTGAGGCCGTAGAGCAGCAGGACCGGGACGGTGATCTGGCGGAGGTTCGCGCCGTTCGGTAGCAGACCGGCGGCGAAGGAGAAGGCGTTTCCGCACGGGTCGCGGTGCCGCATCGGGGTCGCGGCGGCCACGACGCGGGGATCCGCGCCAGCGAAGAAGTTTCGCTGCCAATCGTCAGCCGTCTGACCGTAGTACGCGTAGCCACCCGGCAAGCCCGGTCCGGCGGGTTGACCGCCCAGCAAGCAGATACCCCCCTGCACCAGGCCCTCGTTGACGCCGCGCAGGGTGGGCCCCTGATTGGCGTGCGCGAA
Organism: Herbihabitans rhizosphaerae; assembly: GCF_004216555.1. Lineage (GTDB taxonomy): Bacteria > Actinomycetota > Actinomycetes > Mycobacteriales > Pseudonocardiaceae > Herbihabitans > Herbihabitans rhizosphaerae. Next base: position 163,943 of record NZ_SGWQ01000009.1, read on the forward strand.
CACCACCAGACCGTCGACACCGCCGAAGGAGTACGCGGCGATCTCGGAGGCCATCGCGCCGCCCGAATGCCCGGCCAGCACGACCTTGTCGAAGGAACGCGGCGCCCCGCTGTCGGTCTGGTACGTCCCGGCTCGTACCTGGGTCACGATCTGGTTGATCTGGTCTGCCGCGGCACCCATGCAGGTCTGGAATCCGTTCGGGTGCGTGCTGTCCCCGTACCCGATCCGGTCCACCAGAATGGACACGTGCCCCTGACCGGCCATCAGCGTCGCGTAGTCGTACGTGGGGTCGGGAAAGTGCCAGAACCACTTGCCGAAGCTGAACTCGTGGGAGTACAGGGTGACCGGCGCGTGGCCGTCCTGGTTCGCGAGCACGGACGCCGGACCGACCATCCGGCCGACCAACGTGACATCCGAGCCGTCCGCGCCGCACGGCAGCTTCGAGCGGTTGACGTTCTTGACCTGGAAGGTCACCCCCACATCCACGATCCGCGGTTCCTGTGCCCGGGCCGGGGCGGGGGCCGTCGTCAAACCGGCCAGGAGCAGCAGGCTCAGCAGAACACCGGCGACCGCGTACTGGTACGACCTTCCGAGACGGGACATGAGGTGGGGCCTTCCATTCGGTTCAAGTACCGATGAGTTCTCCGCGTACCGCACAGTATTTCGAGTACGGTAGCGTTTTTGAACGGCGTTCGGCCAGCATGACCACGTCACAGCACAAGACACGCAGAGGAGGTGCCATGGGCGAGCGCCGAATCTTGACCGGCGTGGAGGCCTTCGCCGCCGTCGGGCAGCGGCTGCCGAGCCGGCACCGGCTCACGGCGGACGAGGTCGCGGCGTCCCAGCGCGCCCGGATCCTGGTCGCGTTCCTGGAGGTCGCCGCGGAGAAGGGGTACGCGTCTGTCACGATCGGCGACATCGTGGAACGCGCCGGCGTGTCCCGGCAGGCGTTCTACAACCTGTTCCCCACCAAGCAAGCCTGCTTCGTCGCCGCGTTCCGTGCGGGGGCGGCAGCGGCGCTGGGCGAGATCAACCGTCCACTGAGCGAACGCCCGTACACCGACTGGCGCAGCGCCATCCGGCTGGCGCTGGAGAAGTACCTCGCGATGTTGGCCGAGCAGCCGAAGGCGACCTGGACGCTGCAGATCGAGTGCCTGGCCGCCGGCCCGGAGATCGCCGCGATGTACCACCGGCGGATCGGACGCATCGCCGAGTTGTACCGCCTCACCTACAACCACCTGGTACGCAAGGAACACCCGGACCGGCCGGCACTACCGGACGAGGCGTTCGACCTCGTGGTCGGCGGCATGTCCGACCGCATCCGCTACTGCCTCTACACCAAGGGCGCCGAGGCCATCACCCAACTGGCGCCCGCCTTCTACGACACCCTCATGGCGCTGTTCGGCGAGCCGATCGACCAAGCGCCCGCTACCTGACCGCGCGCAGCCGACCGTCCCAAGTGGACGCGAGCAACTCGGGCAACAGCTCGCCGAGCTGAGCGGGGAACACCGTCTCGTCGGTGTCGGACAGCTCCGCGGCACTCCACCAGCGGTAGTTGTCCACCGTGCGCGCCTCCAGGTCGGTGAACCGCGAGGTGTCCACGAACACCTCCGCGGCCACGCCGTCCTCGGGCGACAGCCGGGCCAGGAAGAACCACTCCTCGCCGTCGTAGTTGCGGCCGTCGAAGCTGAACTGCACGCGCCGCCGCCACACCGGGCCGACCAGGTCCGTCTCGGCGAGCCGGATGCCGGTCTCCTCCTCGCCCTCGCGCACGGCGGCGGTGCGCAGGTCCTCGCCGGGCTCGACGCCGCCGCCGACGGTGAACCAGAACGAGTCGCCCGGCCGCGCCGGATCGTGGCCGTTGAACAACAGCACCCGGTCGTCGCCGTCCACCAGCAGCAACCGCGCGGACGGCCGGGGCAACGGCACGCCGCCGTCCTCGCCCAGCGCCGGCTCGACGATCTCGAAGTACTCCGGGCGCGGCGCGGTGCCGGCCAGTTTCAGCCAGCGCACCACCCGGCGGCGGCGCTGCACGAGCGTGTCGCGCACGGCGTCGTTGTGCACTCGGCGGGCGATCACCACCCGCTGCTCGGCGTCCACCAGGTCGGCCGCGAGCACCAGCGGCAGCCGTGCTCTGTCCACTTCGGACAGTAGCCCGCTCAGCTCGTTCTCCTGCTCCTCGCGGTCGCCGCGCGGGGTGTGCTCGGCGCGCTCGGCCACGGCGCGCAGCCGGTCGGCGCGATCCGGACCGAGGCACCCGGCCGCGGCGATCGCGCGGGAGAGCACGGCCCGGCGGGCCAGCGTCGCGTCCAGTGCCGCCCACGCGGCGTCCGTGCGCACGTGCAGCCGGTCCAGCCGGTTGGCCGTCGCGACCAGCCACGGGCCGACCAGCAATACGAGCACCAGCAGAATGACCAGCAGCGTGATCAACGTGCTCATGGCGTCTCGACTCCGGACTCGCCGACCCGGCGGGGATCAGCGGCGATCGCCGACTCGTACACCCGCAACACCTGCCCGGCCACCACCGTCCAGTCGAACGCCGCCACCCGCCGGCGGGCGTTCGCCGCGAGATCGGCGCGCCGCGCCTGGTCGGTGAGCACGCCACGCAACGCCTCCGCGAGCGCGCCGGCGTCACCGACCGGAGCGAGCACGCCGGCCCGCCCGTCGTCGAGCACGCGCCGGAACGCGTCCAGCCCGCTGGCCACCACGACCGCACCGGCCGACATCGCCTCGGTGAGGATGATCCCGAAGCTCTCGCCGCCGGTGTTGGGCGCGCAGTACACGTCCACGCTGCGCAGCACGCGCGCCTTGGTCTCGTCGTCCACCTGCCCGAGGATCACCAGGCGATCGGCCAGTTCCGGCCCGGCCTCGCGGCGCAGCGCCTGCTCGTCGCCCCGCCCGACCACGAGCAGCCGCAGGTCCGGCATCGTCGGCGCGAGCGTACGCACGGCGTCCAGCAGGACCGGCATTCCCTTGCGCGGCTCGGAGAACCGGCCGACGAAGCCGATCGTGCCGCCCTCGCGCGGGTAGTCGTCCAGGGGTGTGGCCCGCGCGTAGAAGTCGACGTCCACGCCGTTCGGGATCTCCACCGCGTCGCCGCCGAGGTGCTCCACCTGCACGCGGCGCGCGAGCGCGGACACCGCGATCCGCGCGGTGATCTTCTCCAGGAACGGCTGCAGCACGATCTGGAAGGCACTCAGCGTGCGGGAGCGCGGGTTGGACGTGTGGTACGTCGCGACGATCGGCCCGTCGGCCAACATCAGCGCCAGCATCGACAGACTCGGCGCGATCGGCTCGTGCAGGTGCAGCACGTCGAACTCGTGCTCGCGGATCCAGCGGCGCACCCGCGCGAACGACACCGGTCCGAACGACAGCCGCGCCACCGAGCCGTTGTACGGGATCCCGACCGAGCGGCCGGCCGGGCTCACGAAGTCGGGCAACGGGGTGTCCTCGTCGGCCGGCGCGAGCACGTCCACGTCGTGGCCGAGCCGGCCCAGCGCCCGCGCGAGATCGACGACGTGCGCCTGCACTCCTCCGGGAACCTCGAAGGAGTACGGGCACACCACGCCGATCCTCACCCGGATTTCCTCCCGCGCACGGCGTCCTTGGCGGCCAGCGCGGCCTGCTCCTCCTCGGGCAGGTCGGCGACCCAGAGTTTCTGCAGCATGTGCCAGTCGGTCGGGTGTGCGGCGATGTCGGCCGCGAACACGTCGGCCAGCGCCTGGGTGGCCGCACCGATCGCCTTGGTGTTGTCCACCTTGATCGGCGGGTGGAAGCGCATGGCCCAGCCGTCCTCGGTGTTCCAGAGGCCGAGCGGGATCAGCGCGGCGCCGGTGCGCGCGGCCAGGTAGGCGGGGCCGGCCGGCATCCTGGTCCGCTCGCCGAAGAAGGTGACCGGAATGCCGGAGGAGGTCAGGTCGCGGTCTCCGAGCAGCGCGATGGACTTGTTGTCCCGCAGGCACTGGGCCATCACCGTCGCCGCGGACTGGTCTCCCCCGATGTGCGGGACGACCTCCATGCCGAGCGACTCGCGGAACTTGGTGAACCGCCGGTAGAGGCTCTCCGGCTGCAGGCGTTCGGCGACCGTGGCCAGATGGCCGGTATGAGCGGCGACCCACCCACCGAGGACCTCCCAGTTGCCGCTGTGCGTGAGCGCGACGATCGCCCCGTTGCCCTTGGCGAGCGCGGCGTCCAGGTTCTCCCGGCCGTACACGTGCGGGTCGACCTTGCGGTGCATGCCGTCGAGCCCGATCAGCGGCATCCGGAAGACTTCCATCCAGTAGCGCGCGTAGGACCGCAGACCCTCGCGGACGAGGTCGTCGAGTTCGACCTCGCCGGCGGCCGGCACCACTCTGGCCAGATTCCGGCGGAGTTGCTCGGTGCCGGGTCCACGTTTGCGGGCGGCACGGTCGGCGGCGTACCGGCAGACCGCCCAGACCAGCTTCTCCGGTAAGACTCGTTGGGTACGCCACGCCACCCTGAATCCGAGTGACTTCAGCCGCCCCTGGAGATCGCTCATCCCTCAACCTTCCCGTCCGTGGCGGACAGTGCGGACCGGCGCACCGCCACGATCCGCTGCACGACCGTGACCAGCGAGAGCACCGCGAGCAGCCACAGTGCCACGTGCACCGCGTAGGGCACACCGAGGCCGTACAGCCCGGTGCCGACCAGCGTGATGATCAGGCGTTCCGCGCGCTCGACCACGCCGACGTTGGCCGACAGCCCGGACGCCTCGGCGCGCGCCTTGATGTAGGAGATCACCTGCGCCGAGACCAGACAGATCAGGGCGGCGGCGGCGAGCGCGTGGTTGCGCGCCTCGACGAAGCACCACCAGGTGACACCGGCCAGCAGCGCACCGTCGGCGATCCGGTCGCAACTCGCGTCGAGCACCGCGCCGAACTTGCTCCCGCCGCCGAGCGCCCGCGCCATCGCGCCGTCCAGCAGGTCGAACATGGCGAAGCCCCACACCACGAAGGTGCCGGCGAGCAGTTCGTCGCTGGGGAACAGCCACAGCGCGCCGATCACCGCGCCGGCGGTGCCGAGCAGGGTCATCCCGTTGGGCGTGAGACCGATGCGCACCAGCGCCGCGCCGATGGGATCGGTGACGCGGGAGACCGAGGCACGGGCGAAGATGTTCAGCATGCTCGGGTCAGACCTACCTGCGCGGGTGACGGGCCGCACGGAAGCCTAACGGCCCAGGTGCGCACCCATCGCGGTCAGGTAGGCGGCATGGGCGGCAGGTTCTCGCTGGAGGCGCCGAAACCCTCCAGGATCGCGGCGCTGATCTCGCCGAGCGCACGCACCTGCTCGGGGGTGAGCTGATCGAACAGCCACTCGCGCACGGCGGCCACGTGACCCGGCGCGGCCTGTTCGAGTACCCGGTATCCCTCGTCGGTGAGCTTGGCGAAGGTGCCTCGGCGATCGTCGGGGCACGCCCTTCGGTTCACCCAGCCGGCCTCCTCCAGCCGCGACACCGCGTGCGAGAGCCGGCTGCGGGACGCCGAACTCGAGCAGGCCAGCTCGCTCATCCGCAGTTCGCGGTTGGGCGCCTCGGACAGCGCGACCAGGATTCCGTAGTAGCCGTATGGCATCCCGGAGTCGCGCTGGAGCTGACGGTCGAGCTCCTCCTTGAGGACGCCGGACGCCGTGATGAACGAGCGCCACACGCGCTGCTCGTCATCGTCGAGCCACCGGGTCTGTTCCATACGCCCATTCTAGCGACGTTTGTTGAATGTTCAACTTATCAGGAGTAAGGTGTCCGGTTGAGAGTTCAACAATCAAGCACAGGGAGCGAACCCTATGACCACGACCATCGAGATCCCCGGCTACATCACCGGAACGTGGGACATCGACCCCACCCACTCGGACGTGTCCTTCACCGTGCGGCACCTCGGTGTGTCCAAGGTACGCGGGCACTTCGCCACCTTCTCCGGCACGATCGTGACCGCCGAGAACCCGCTGGACTCCAGCGTGACCGCGACGATCGAACCGGCCTCGGTGGACACGCGCAACGAGCAGCGTGACGGGCACCTGCGCAGCGAGGACTTCCTGGACGTCGAGAACCACAAGGAGCTGACGTTCCACTCCACGGGCGTGCGGGCCGACGGCGAGGCGTTCAAGGTGGACGGCGAACTCAGCCTCCGCGGCGTCACCAAGACCGTCACCCTCGACCTCGAGCTGAACGGCTTCGCCGACCACCCGGCCCTCGAGGGTGCCAAGGTCGCCGGCTTCTCCGCCGCGACCGAGATCAGCCGCAAGGACTTCGGCATCACCGGCGGCCAGGCCGGCGTGATGGTGGGCGACAAGATCACCATCCTGCTGGAGATCGAGGCCTCGCTGCGCACCGACGCGTGACACACCGTCCACTGTGGACGCATCGGGAGTGTCCACAGTGGACTCGATCACCAGGCTTCGGCGAGCAGCGCCCTGGTCTCGCCGAGTAGCTGCGGCAGCACCTTGGTGTGCCCCACCACCGGCATGAAGTTCGAGTCGCCGCCCCAGCGCGGGACCACGTGCTGGTGCAGGTGCGCGGCGATCCCCGCGCCCGCGATCACGCCCTGGTTCATGCCGATGTTGAACCCGTGCGGCGAGGACACCTGGCGCAGCACCCGCATGGCGCGCCTGGTCAGCTCGGCCACCTCGACGGTCTCGGGGACGGTCAGATCGGTGTAGTCGGCCACGTGCCGGTAGGGCACCAGCATCAGGTGGCCCGGGTTGTACGGGTACAGGTTCAGCACCGCGTACGCCAGCTCGCCCCTGGCCACGATCAGCGCGTCGGCGTCGTCCAGCTCGACCAGCCGGCAGAACGGGCACCCCTCCTCGGCGTCCCCCTCCGGCTTGCCCTGTCCCTTGATGTAGGCCATCCGGTGCGGGGTCCACAAGCGCTGCAGCGCATCGGGGACGCCGACGCCGTCCTGCTCGACGATCTCGGACTCCTCGGAGCGGGCGACGGACATGCTCTCGATCCTAGGGCTCGACGCCCCACGCCACTTTCGTCGGATTGGCGCTCGGCAAACGCGCGAGTCCCGCGCTGTGCACCGGTGAGTCCCGCGCCCTGCACGATGCAGGGCGCGGGACTCGGGGTGTCTGAGCGCGGGACTCGCGAAACGTCAGAAGGTGAACGCGTCCGCGGACGGCGAGGCGTTCTCCCGGCGAGTGATCCACTCGTCGATCGCGGCCACCGCGCGGTCCACCGGCACGCCGTTGACCTGAGTGCCGTCGCGGAACCGGAACGACACCGCGCCGGCCTCCACGTCCTTGCCGCCGGCCAGCAGCATGAACGGCACCTTCTGCGTGGTGTGGTTGCGGATCTTCTTCTGCATGCGATCGTCGCCGGTGTCCACCTCGACGCGGATTCCCTTGGCGCGCAACGACTTCGCCACACCCCGCAGGTGCTCCGCGTGCTCGTCGGCGATCGGGATGCCGACCACCTGCACCGGCGCGAGCCACGCCGGGAACGCGCCCGCGTAGTGCTCGGTCAGGATCCCGAAGAACCGCTCGATCGAGCCGAACAGCGCGCGGTGGATGATCCACGGCCGCTTGCGCTCGCCGTCGGAGTCCTGGAATTCGAGGTCGAACCGGTCGCCGAACTGCAGGTCCACCTGCAACGTGGAGAGCTGCCACGCACGGCCGATCGCGTCGGTCACGTGAATGTCGATCTTCGGCGCGTAGAAGGCGCCGGCGCCCGCGTCGATCTTGTACGGCAGCCCGGCGCTCTTCAAAGCCTGCTCCAGTGCCGCCTCCGCGACCGTCCACGACTCCGGCTCGCCGACGAACTTCTCCGGCCTGGTGGACAGGTCGGCGGTGAAGTCGGTCAGGCCGTAGTCGGTCAGCAGGCCGACCACGAACTGCAGCAGGTTGGTCAGCTCGTCGGCGAGCTGGTCCGGCGCGCAGAAGATGTGCGAGTCGTCCTGGGTGAAGCCGCGCGAGCGGGTCAGCCCGTGCACCACGCCGGACTTCTCGTACCGGTAGACCGTGCCGAACTCGAACAGCCGCAGCGGCAGCTCCCGGTAGGACCGCCCGCGCGACTTGAAGATCATCATGTGCATCGGGCAGTTCATCGGCTTGAGGTAGTAGTCCTGCCCCGGCTTGCGGACGTTGCCCTCCGCGTCGTGCTCGGCGTCCATGTGGATGCCCGGGTACATGCCGTCCTTGTACCACTGCAGGTGGCCGGAGGTCTCGAACAGCTGCCCCTTGGTGACGTGCGGGGTGTAGACGAACTCGTAGTCCGCCTCCTCGTGCCGCCGGCGCGAGTAGTCCTCCATGGCGCGGCGGATGATCCCGCCCTTCGGGTGCCACACGGCCAGCCCCGGCCCGATCTCGTCCGGGAAGCTGAACAGGTCCAGCTCCGCGCCGAGCTTGCGGTGATCGCGCCGCTCGGCCTCGGCGAGCAGCTCCAGGTGGCGGTCCAGCGCCTCGTTGGACTCCCACGCGGTGCCGTAGATCCGCTGCAACTGCGGGTTGTGCTCACTGCCGCGCCAGTACGCGGCGGCCACCCGGGTGAGCTTGAACGCCGGGATGTGCTTGGTGGTCGGCACATGCGGGCCGCGGCACAGATCGCCCCACACCTGCTCGCCGGAGCGCGGGTCGAGGTTGTCGTAGATGGTCAGCTCGCCGGCGCCGACCTCCATGACTTCGGAGGTGTCCACAGTGTTGTCGCTGGACTTGATGTCCACCAGTTCGAGCTTGTACGGCTCGGCGGCGAGTTCCTTCTTCGCGTCGTCCACGCTGGGTACCACCCGGCGGGAGAACCGCTGCGCGCCCTTGATGATCTGCTTCATGCGCTTCTCCAGCGCCTGCAGGTCCTCCGGGGTGAACGGCTTGTCGACGTCGAAGTCGTAGTAGAAGCCGTCCTTCACCGGCGGGCCGATGCCCAGCTTGGCGTCCGGGAACTGCTGCTGTACGGCCTGCGCGAGCACGTGCGCGCAGGAGTGCCGGATCACGCCGCGACCGTCGTCGGTGTCCGCGGCGACGGCCTCCACCTCGACGTCGGCCTCCGGCGACCAGGACAGGTCGCGCAGTTGCCCGTTCGGGTCGCGCACGACGACCACTGCGTCCGGGCCCTTGCCGGGGAGTCCGGCCTCGCGAACGGCGGCACCCGCGGTAGTGCCCGCCGTGACCACCACGCGCGGTGCGGGTGCGGCGGATGCGGGGCGCTGCTCGGACACGGTGACTCCTCGGTTGTTGTGTGTGAGCACACCGCAATGTTGTGTGCGCCCACACAACAGGCTATCGAGGCAGTTCCGAGGTTCGCGCGCCGGTTTCCGGTTACCCGGTGAGCATGCCGCGCATCGTGGCGATCTCCTTGGACTGGGTCGCCACGACGTCGTCGGCCATCTCCTGCACGCGCACCACGCTGCCGTTCTTCTGCACGTCGCGCGCCATGGTCAGGGCGCCCTCGTGGTGGGCGATCATCAGCCGCAGGAACAGCTTGTCGAACTCCGGCCCTCGGGTGGCCCGGAGCTGGTTCATCTGCTCGGGCGTGGCCATGCCGGGCATCTGACCGTGGTCGTGCCCGCCGTGGCCACCGTGCCCGCCGCCACCCGGCTCGACGGTCGGCTTGCCGTTCTGCCGCAGCCAGTTGTTCATCATGTTGATCTCGGGCGCCTGGGTGTCCGCTATCCGCGAGGACAGCGCCTTGACCTGCTGGTTCACCCCGTGCAGCTTGACGAGATCGGTCATCTCGATCGCCTGCTGGTGGTGCACGATCATGCCGGTCACGTAGTCGAGATCGGCCTTGTTGGGCTGCGCGTTCGGAGCCGCCTTGCCCGCCTCGGACGGCGAGAGCGTCTTGTTCGGCTCGCCGGGACGGCCCGGCTGGATCACCGGAGCGGCGTCGGCCGGCGGCTCCTGCGGCACCGGATCGTCGGTGCACGCCGATAGCGTGAACACGGCGCACACACCGAGCACTCCCCCGACGACTCCCCGCAACTTCATCTCGCCACCTTCTCCGAAAGACATCCGCCGCCGCGAACCTACTACGACAAGCATTCCCATTTACCACACAAAGCTGGGAAAAACGAGCGCGGAAAGGCGCTTCGCGCGACAGCCCCAGAGCGCAATACTGACGATCTCTGCAACTCTCGGGAGGAACAAACCGTGAGGTCTACCCCATCGGGCCGCTGGCGCCGTCGAGCCTCGCTCGCCGTGCTCGGCGCGGCCGCCCTGACGACGGTCGGCATGCCGGCCGCAGCGCAGTCCGACATCCCGCCGGTGGACGCGATCGTCAGCAGCCCCAACATGAAGCAGCTGTCGAACCTTCCGTTCCGCGCTCCAATGGAGGGCCAGGGCACGGTCGGCACGGACATCGCGTTCACCGACAACCACGCCATCCAGGGCAACTACCTGGGCTTCTCGATCTACGACGTGAAGAACCCGAAGAAGACCAAGCTGGTCAGCCAGGTGCTGTGCCCGGGTTCGCAGAACGACGTGTCGGTGTCCGGCAATCTGCTGTTCCTGTCCACCGACACCCGGCGCAGTGACGACTCCTGCGCGTCGGCCGCCCAGAACGACGGCAGCAAGCCGTACTGGGAGGGCATGAAGATCTTCGACATCAGCGACAAGTCGGCGCCGAAGTACGTCAAGTCGGTCGAGACCAAGTGCGGGTCGCACACCCACACGCTGCTGCCCGGCAAGGACGGCAAGAACGTCTACGTCTACGTGTCGTCCTACGGCCCGTCGGACGCCATCAGCAAGTGCAAGCCGCCGCACGACCTGATCTCGATCATCAAGGTGCCGACGGCCAACCCCGGCGCGGCCACCGTGATCGACACCCCGGTGCTGTTCCCGAACGGCGGCTTCCCCGGCGTCGGCGGCGACATCAACAACCCGGGCGGCGTGCCGACCAGCGGCTGCCACGACATCACCACCTACCCGGCCAAGGACCTCGCGGCCGGCGCGTGCATGGGTGACGGCGTGCTGTTCAACGTCGCCGACCCGGAGAAGCCGAAGGTGATCAACCAGGTCACCGACAGCAAGAACTTCGCGTTCTGGCACTCGGCCACGTTCAACAACGAGGGCACCAAGGTCGTGTTCACCGACGAGCTCGGCGGTGGCGGCGGCGCGACCTGCAACCCGCAGACCGGCCCGGAGCGCGGCGCGGACGGCATCTACGACATCACCGGCACCGGTGACGCGCGCAAGCTGGAGTTCCGCAGCTACTTCAAGATTCCGCGGCAGCAGGCGGACACGGAGAACTGCGTGGCGCACAACGGTTCGCTGATCCCGGTGAAGGGCAAGGACATCATGGTCCAGTCCTGGTACCAGGGCGGCACGTGGGTGTGGGACTTCACCGACTCGGCCAAGCCGCAGATCATCGGCTTCTGGGAGCGCGGCCCGCTGCCCAACGGTGGTGGCGGCGGCACCTGGTCGTCCTACTACTACAACGGCCACATCTACTCGTCCGACATGGTCAAGGGCTTCGACGTGCTCGAGATCAACGACCCGCGCACCAACAGCGCGAAGGGCGTGAAGATGAACGAGCTCAACGTGCAGACCCAGGGTCAGTACCGCGAGTAAACCGTTGCGGGACAACGGAAAGGGGCCGCACCGACTGGTGCGGCCCCTTTCCTGTTTGACGATCAGACGGTGCGGAACACGCGGTCGAAGTCGAGCCGCGGGCTGCGCGGGAACCAGGCGTTCTCGCCCGGCTTGCCGATGTTGACAACGACCAGGGTGCGGTGCCGGTCGTCGCCGAAGAACTCCTTGTCGATCCCCTCGGCGTCGAAGCCGGTCATCGGGCCGGCGGCCAGCCCGGCCGCGCGAACGCCCAGGATGAAGTACGCGACCTGCAGCGAGGCGTTGAGCTTGGCGTGGTGCTCGTGGCTGTCCGGCGGGAGCCAGGTGTTCGCGTCGGGCGCGTGCGGGAAGACCTCGGGAAGGTGCTCGTTGAAGCCGGTGTCCGCGGCCAGGATCGCGGTCAGCGGCGCGGTGGAGGTCTTGGCCTGGTTGCCCTCGCCGAGGTGCTGGACGAGCCGCTCGCGGGCTTCCGGCGAGCGGACCAGGACCGCGCGAAGCGGCTGCATGTTGAGCGAGGTCGGAGCCCATTTGACGAGGTCGTAGATCGCCTTGATCTGCTCGTCGGTGACGGGCTCGGCGGAGAACGTGTTCGCGGTGCGTGCCTCACGGAACAGCAGGTCTTGGCTATCCTCGGCGAGGGCGAGCACCTGCTCCTGGGTCACGGTCATGGTTGTTCGCTCCTGTGCTCGAACGGGTGTCGACGGCGACAACATCGTTGAACTCTCTACTATTTCCCGTACAACATATTGAGACAGTGGCGTGGATCACGTCTTGTGCAGGTTCTCGCCGACTGCCGAGCGGATCTGATCGATGTTCTCCCGGAGCGTGTCGGAGATCATCTCGTCGGTGCGCGGATCGGCGAGCATCTCGAGGATGACGCGGATGGCGGTATCCACGATCGCGCCGACGATCTCGTCGTGGAACGGCAGGATCCTGAGGCGGCCGATCTGCGGGTCGGCCCGCACCTTGTCCAGCACCATCTGACGCAACTCGGAGCGGTTCTCCTCCACCGCGTTGGCGATGTTGCGGGCATAGTGGCCGGTGCGCAGGACCAGCACCACCTCGTCCAGCACGGCCACGGTCACCGGCTTCTTGATCACGTCGACCACGGTGGCCAGGAAGCGGTTCATCAGCCGCTGGGTGATCGCGTCGCCGAGGGTCCGATCCACCGCACGCCCCAGCCGCGCGATCAAGACGATCACCCGCACCAGTCGGAAGGCCCGCAACGCCGGGTGCGACACCGGAATCATGCCCAAGATCTCGAACCAGTTCCTCCCGAGGAACCGCCACCCCCACCCGCCCTTGCGCCACCGCCAGAGAAACTCCACCAGAAAGATCGCGCAGATCCCCACGTCCACCCGGAACAGCAGGATCTCGGTCTCCCGTGGCGGCTGCGCGATCCAGACCCAGATCAGCAGCCCGACGGACACGACCGCCAAGCCGAGCATGATCCAGTCGAGCACGGCGGCCCGGTGGATCCGCCGCGGAATGTCCACGTCGCGGGACGTCATGCGGGCACCTCCGGCGGAACGATCAACGGCGACCATCCTCAACCAAGATCGCACGCCCCGCCGCCCGACAACACCCGCCAACCCGGCGATACCGCCCTGCCCCAACGCGCCATGAGGGCGCCCCGCGCCCGAATAGGCGCACAACGCTGGAAGGCGACCCGGTAGGAACGTGGGGGGTCCGGGGGGGCTCGGCCCCCCCGGGAGTAATGACGACCGACCCGGTCTGCGCATTCCGCAGACACACGTCTGCGGAGAGAGTGGGCGATACTGGGATCGAACCAGTGACCTCTCCGGTGTGAACGGAGTGCTCTCCCGCTGAGCTAATCGCCCCAGTCGCGGTCAGTGCCGCGATGACGGAGCTACCTTACAGCAGAGGATCGATGGCGAACGCGGGGGTCTGCGGGGCGGGCGGTGTCCCAGCGTGGCGATCACCGCACGTGAGGCGACGAGATTCGTCCTTACGGACGCGTCCGTAAGGAGATTCCTCACGTACTGCCAACTTTTTCGCCACATGGTTGCCACCATGGGCGGTTCACCCGCCAATATGGAGTGGCGAGAGTACGAGTGTAACGCACTGCAGCAGTCCGGTAGCGCTACGAATTTTCGCTGGCCCGGATGGGTGAAGTCCGTCCAGGAGGGGAGCCTTTCCGGCCTCAGATGCGTCACAAGGGATGTGCTCAGTCGTTGCACGACTGGGGAAGGGAGAAGAGGGGTAGCTCGATGCGCAACGATCACGTCACGCTCCGCTCGACAGCGGTGTTCGACTTGCTCGCACCGCGGACGCCCGCGGTGCCGGTGAAGGTCGAGCTGCGCTACGACACGCGGGATCCCTACGCGGTCGTTGCCGCCTTCCGTACCGGCCGGGCCGGCTGGGTCGAGTGGGTGTTCGCGCGTGACCTCCTCGCCGACGGCCTGATCGCCGACGCCGGTGACGGCGACGTCCGGATCCGCCCCGCCGTCGACGACCCCGAGGTCGTCGTGATCGAGCTGAGCTCCCCGTCCGGGCACGCCGTGTTCGAGTCCTCCGCTCAGGAGCTCGCCGACTTCCTGGACCGCACCTACGACGTCGTGGTGCCGGGCAACGAGCACCTCTGGGTCAACGTCGACGAGGCACTCACCCACCTCATCTCCACCGACCTGACCTGACCCGACCCCGGTTTGAACCGCGGATGGACGGTCGGATAAAGTTTCGCTCGCACTCAGCGGGCGGGAGACCGAACGCAGGGCATGCGGACGTAGCGCAGTTGGTAGCGCATCACCTTGCCAAGGTGAGGGTCGCGGGTTCGAGTCCCGTCGTCCGCTCGGGGTAGGGGTGGTGTGTCTGCGGAAAGCGCAGACCTAACCCCTCGCCATTATTTCTGGGGGCCCAGCCCCCAGACCCCCAGGAGTAGGCTGTCGGGCCGCTTAGGTCGGGCTCTTCGAGGGTTACCCTCGGGGGACACGGCGGAGTGGCCGAGTGGCTTAGGCAAGGGCCTGCAAAGCCCTGTACGCGGGTTCGATTCCCGCCTCCGCCTCGGACGATTAGCTCAGTGGGAGAGCACTACCTTGACACGGTAGGGGTCACTGGTTCAATCCCAGTATCGTCCACACGGACTCGGGCGACGTGTGCCTGCGGAAAGCGCAGGCCGCGTCGCCCGTCGTCATTTCAGGAGCCCGAGCCCCAGACCCCACGGTGCGGTAGGTCCAGACCCAGCGTGGTCGTGCCGGTACAGTGCGCGCGTGTCCGCGAGTGACGGAGACCTCGTCGCCAAGCGCTATCGGCTGTGTACCGAGCTGGGCAGCGGCGGCATGGGGAAGGTCTGGCACGCCTGGGACGAGTACCTGCGCCGAGACGTGGCGGTCAAGGAGTTCCACCTCCGCGTCGAGGGCAGCGCGGACGCGATCATCCGGCACACGCTGCGCGAGGCGCGCGCGGCCGGAAAGCTGAAGCACCAGGCGATCGTCACCGTCTACGACCTGGTCACCCACGACGAGCGGCCGTGGCTGGTCATGGAGATGCTCCCCGGCCGGTCGCTGACCGAGGTGCTGAGCACCAACGGCCGGGTGTCCGAGTGGGGAGCGGCGTGGATCGGCGTCGAGGTGCTCGGCGCGCTCGGTGCCGCGCACCGCGAGGGCGTTCTGCACCGCGACGTCAAGCCCGGCAACATCATGATCGACGAGAACCGGGTGGTGCTCACCGACTTCGGCATCGCGATGATCGACAAGGCCACGGCGCTGGAGGTCGACCAGCCCCGGGTCGGATCGGCGGACTACCTCGCGCCGGAACGGGTCAAAGATCAGAACGCCACCGCGGCGTCGGACCTGTGGGCGGTCGGCGTCACCCTGTACACCGCGCTGACCGGGCACTCCCCGTTCCTGCGCGAGTCCCTGATGGAGACCTGGGCGGCGATCTGCAACACCGAGCCACCGCCGCTGGAAGACCATCCGCTGGTCTGGCCGGTGATCGAGCGCCTGCTGCGCAAGGACCCGAGCGAGCGGCTCGACGTGGCGGAGGGCACCGAGCTGCTCACCGCCGCGATGGCCGAGCTGCCGCCGAGCCAGGACGAGTTCGTGGTCCCGGCCCAACCGTCACCGCCAGTGCCGGAGATACGACCCGTGCACTCGGAGGAGACGATCGATCCCCCGCCCGTCCGGCCCCCGCGCCCCGAGCCGCCGCCGCGGGTCAGCCCGGCGGCGGTGCCGGAACCGTGGCCGGACCTGCGGGCAGACGAGACCCCGGGCCGATCGCGCCGGGTGCTGGTGTCGATCCTCGTACTCGCCCTGCTCGCGATCGGCGTGACGATCACGGTCAGGAGCCTGACCGGCGAGCAGGCCGCGGCGACCGCACCGGAGACCTCGACGACCGAGCCGGCACCGGCGAACCGGCCGCCACCGCCGGCACCTGTTCCGCCGCCGCGACTCAAGGAGTACCGCGAAGCACTCGGGTTCAGCATCGGCGTGCCGGCCGAGTGGCTCAGGAGCGCCTCCGCCGTCGCGGCGCTCAGCGATGTGGTGTGGCGCGGTCAGGAGCGCGATCCGACCGTCGGCGGGCTGACCGTTCAGGTGCAGCGCGACACCCGGCCGTGGAACAGCGCCTACACCTACCTGGCCGAACGCGATCGCGGGGAGAGCACCGACCGCGACAACGCCGGCTACCGCAGGCTCGCGCTCACCGATCGGCCCGGTGGCGCGGCGGAACTCGAGTACACCCACGGCGCCGCGGTCGGCGGGCGACGGTTCCACGTCCGGTCGCACGCGGCGATCGGCCGATCGGGCAGCGTCTACGTCGTCACGTTCACGCTGCACGCCGTGGACGGATCGGCACTGGAGAAGCGGTGGCAGGAGCTGCACCCGACCATGACGGCGATCATGGACAGCTTCCGGATCACCGCGTGAGCAGGGCGGGACCGCTCCCGGGCCGGAGCGGTAGCTTGTCGCGCGTGAGCGAGCGGAGGAACCGGAAGGTCGTCCCACTCGGGCTGTTCGCGATCGTGTGCGCCGGCGCCCTGGTGGCCGCGCTGACCGGGGCGACCGCACCGCTGTCCGCCGCCCGGTTCGCGTTGAGCGGCCACTGGGTCTTCAACTCCGACCTCGGGCTGGCCTTCCACGTCAACGGCGCGACGACCGACATCGACGCCCAGGTCGCCGTCGCGGGCGAGCGCGGCAGCCAGGTGGTCCAGGGCGAGTCGAACGCGTACGTCGTCGGCCCCCGCTCGATCACCGAGTTCAACACGGCCACGCACGAGGCCGGTGCCGCGATCGCGCCGCCCGCTGACGAGATGCCGGTCGGCGTCGAGGCGGTTGGCGGCCCGTACCTGGTGTACCGCAACGCGGGCAAGGTCGTGCGACTCGGTGCGGCACCGGTGACGGTGTCCACCGGCGGTCCGGTCGGCGACCCGGTGGTGACCTCGAACGGGACCTTGTGGTTGCACCGCACCGGATCCGGCGCCATCTGCGCCCTCGCGCCCGGTGCCACCGAGCTGTCATCCTGCCCGGTGTCCGCGCCCAAGGACCACGCCGGCGCGCTGACCGTGATCGGCGACAAGCCGGTCTTCGTCGACCTGTTCACCGGCCTCGCCCACACGGCCGACGGCGACACGCTCGGCGCGGGTGCGCCGCTCGGCGTGCCGGTCTCCCCCAACTCCCGCGCCGCGCGGCACGACGTGGACGGCCGGGTCGCGATCTTCGATCCCGAGCGGCACAGCGTCGTGCTCGCCGACCTCTCGGCGACACCGGCCAAGCCGGTCACGATCGTGGTGCCCGGCGGGGAGTACGACGGACCGGTCTCGACCGGGTCCGCGGTCGTTCTCGTCGAGCGGCAGCACGGGACGGTGCTGAGCTTCGGCGCCGACGGCAGCCGCAAGGCCACCAGGTCGGTCAAGCGGACCGGCGGCCAGCCCCGGCTGACCCGAGGCGAGGACAAGCGGGTCTACGTCGAGGACGCGGCGGGCACCCAGATCGTGGTGGTCGGCACGGACGGCAGTCTGCGGGACGCGCCGGTGCGGCCGAGGAGCACGCCGCAGCCGACCACGGTCGCCGTGCCCGATCCGCGTGCCGAGACGCCACCCACCCAGACCTCCGAGGAGCCCGCGCGCCCGCCCGGTGCGCCGGCCGCGGTGTCGGCGGTGGCCGGCGACGGCGCGGCGACGGTCAGCTGGGGACCGCCGCCGGCGGACGATCGCGCGCCGATCTCGTCCTACCGCGTGTCCTGGCGGGGTGCGTCGGGCGCGGGCGGGTCGCTGGTGGTCAGCGGCGGCGCCCGGCAGACCGCGATCAACGGTCTGGTCAACGGCGTCCGCTACGTGATCACGGTCGCGGCGGTGAACCGCGCGGGTGCCGGGCCGGGCGTGGCCGCACCGGGCGTGACGCCGGTCAGCGCGGCGGCGGCGCCCGTGCCGAACGTGAAGTACTTCAACGGATCGGCCGTCCTGACCTGGGCCGGGACCGACCTGCGCGGCGGGACGCTGGTGCACTACCTGGTGACCGCGACCGGATTCCCGGACCGGACGGTGACCACCGACGGCACCGTCTACTCCGGACTGGCCTCGGGCCGGACCGTCACCTTCACCGTCCGGGCGGTGACCACCACGGCGGGCCGGACGCTCACCGGCGCGCCGGGCAGCACCTCGTTCACTGTTCCCGGACCGAGCATCGCGATCAGCCGCGGCCGGGCCACGACGAGCGACAGGTGCCACGCACCGGACTGCGCGTTCGTGAACGCCACCTTCACCGGCCTCGCGCCGAACACCCAATACGGCGCCCAGCTCAGCTCGACCAGCACCACCAACGTGGTGACCGAGGACTTCACCACCGACGCCAACGGATCGGCGACCTACAACAAGCTCAACTACGACGTCCCCGGCGAGACCGTGTGGGTGTCCGTGGCGACGCCGTCGGGCCGCGTCTCGTCCAACCGGATCTACTGGGAGCCTCGATGACTCAGGCGCGTTCCGTCCCCGCGGGCGAGGTGTACGAGCGGATCGCGGCGAACGTCACCCGCGTCGTGCACGGGAAACCGGAGGTGGTGCGGCTCGCGGTCGCCGCGATGCTGTCCGAGGGCCACCTGCTGATCGAGGACGTGCCCGGGGTGGGCAAGACGACGCTCGCGCGATGCCTGGCGCGCAGTATCAGCGGCAGTTGGAACCGCATCCAGTTCACCCCGGACCTGCTGCCCGGCGACATCACCGGCGTGCAGATCTACCACCAGAACGACAACGCGTTCGTGTTCCATCCGGGCGCGGTGTTCGCCAACGTCGTGCTCGCCGACGAGATCAACAGGGGCACGCCCAAGACGCAGTCGGCGCTGCTGGAGGTCATGGCCGAGCGCACGGTCACGGTCGACGCGGTGCGGCACGAGGTGCCGCAGCCGTTCCTGGTCGTCGCCACGCAGAACCCGATCGACATGGGCGGCACCTACCGGCTGCCGGAGGCACAGCTCGACCGCTTCCTGATGCGCCTGCCGATCGGGTATCCCGATCTTCGCGCGGAGATGAGCGTGATCATGGCCGACAGCTCGGGCATGGAGCCGGACGATCTCCCCGCGGTGGTGGACATTCCCACGATGATCGGCGCGGTGAGCCAGGTGCGGGCGGTGGAGGTGTCCACCGGCGTGATCGAGTACGCCGCCACGATCGCGGCCGCCACCCGCCAGCACCCGGAACTGCGGTACGGCGCCAGTCCGCGCGGCAGCATCGCGCTCGTCCGGGCGGCCAAGGGGCTGGCCGCGACGCACGGCCGCCCGTTCGTCACCCCGGACGACATCAAGGACGTTGCCCACCCGGTGCTCGAACACCGGCTGATCCTGACCACCGACGCCGAGCTGGCGCGCCGGACGGCCGGGCAGATCGTCGACACGGTCCTCGCCGAGGTCGCGCTGCCGGTGATGAGCGCGGCCAGGGTCTGACATGCGGCTGACCGGGCGTGGCGCGGCCACTCTCGTGCTGGCGGCCGTCCTGCTGGGCACCGGGTACGTCGCGGGCTATCCCGTGCTGGTGGCGTTGGGCGCCGGCGCGACAGGCGCGATCGTCGCCGCCCTGATCGTCGCGATTGCCCGGCCGCGCGTCGCCGTCGTGCGGGAGTTGCGTCCGGAACGGGTGCATCGCGGTGACCCGGCCACCGTCACCCTGTGCGTGCGCAATCCTGGCACCCGGCGGCAACCCGGCTTCACGGCGGTGGACCGAGTCGGGGGCGATTCGGTGGCGATCACCGTGGGCTCGCTCGCCGCCGACACCGACGGGGAGTACTCCTACGCCGTGCCTCCCCTGCGCCGGGGGCGGCACGAGGTCGGCCCGCTGACCCTGAACCGCGCCGACCCGCTCGGGCTCGCGCACAGCGTGCTGACCCTCGGTGCGACCTCGACGCTCTGGGTGTACCCGAAGATCCACCCGGTGCGGGTCACCGCGGGCGGTCACCCCCGCCATCACCACGACGGCGCCGCGTCCACCCTGCGCGGCTCGATCGACCTGCGCGACGTGCGCGAGTACGTGCCCGGGGACGAGGTGCGCCACCTGCACTGGAAGGCCACCGCCCGGACCGGCCGGCTGATGATCCGCGACTACGTCGATCCCGATCAGCCGCGGTTCACCGTGCTGCTGGACGACCGGCCCGGTGTCACCGATTTCGAGGAGCCGGTCGAGTTGGCCGCGTCGCTGGTGGTCTCCGCCGCGATCGCGGGCCACCGGTGCCGCCTGGTCACCCCGAGCGGCGTGGACGTCGTGGTGCCGCCGGGCGCCGCCTCGGTCCATCGCCTGCTCGACGAGCTGTGCCTGGTCCGGCAAGGCACGCGCGCCGAGTCGCCGCTGGTCCCCGAGACACTGGCCGGCGACGGCGGCGGCAGCCTGGTCGCCGTCTCCCCCGCCGTGTCGGCCGTGGACGTCCGGTCCCTCGCCGCCGTCGCACCCGGGCACACCGACCTGACCGTGATCACGCTCGGCGATGTCGCGCCCTCGATCCCCGGGGCGATCGCGCTCACCGCACCGACGGCGGCCGAGGCGGTGCGGGTGTGGCAGTCGGTGATCGACCGATGAGCGCGCGGATCGCGGTCGCCTGCGTGTCGCTCGCCGCCGGGATCGCGGGGACGATGTTCGGGCCGGTGTTCGGCTGGTGGCGGCTGGTGCCGTCGATCGCCGTGGGGGTGCTGGCGGTGATCCTGGTCGCCGAGATTTGCCGCCGGGTCCCGGCGCTGGCCGCGTGGCGGCCGGTGATCGCGACGGTCGCGGGCCTGCTCGGAGTGGTCGAGCTGGAGTTGTGGGACACCACGCTCGCCGGCCTGCCCACGGCGGCGACCGGGCAGGCACTGCTCACGGGTGTCACCGATTCCTGGCAGCTCGCGCTGGAGTCGACCTGGCCGACGCGGGCCGACGCCGGCTTGCTGCTGTTCGTCCCGCTCGTCGTGCTGGTGGCGGCCGTGCTGGGCGTCGAGCTGCTGCGCTGGCCCGTTCTCGCGGTGCTGCCGAGCCTGGCCGTGCTCGGGCTGAGCCAGATGTTCGCCGCGTTGACCGGGATCGCGGCGATCACGGCCGCGCTGGTGTACGCGGCGGTGGTCGCCGTGCTGTTCGCGGTGTCCCGGCCCGGCGCCCGACATTCGCGGACCGTCGCGCTAGCGGTGCCCACGGTGGTGCTCGGCCTGTGTGCGGCGATCGCCGTCCCGCTCCTCGCGCCGAGCGATCCCGCGTATTCGTTGCAGGACAACCGATCCGCGCGCACACCGTTGCCGCGAACGACCAACCCGCTCGCCGAGATCGCGGCGCGGTTGGAGCAGCCGGAGACACCCGTCTTCACCTACACCGGCGGCGCGCCGGTGGACCGGTGGCGGCTGGTCGTGCTGGAGGAGTTCACCGGCACGAGGTGGACCGCGCCCCAGCGATACCGCCACCTCGGCGAGCGAGTCGGTCCGGCGGCCGGCGCACCGGTCACGCCACGGTCCGCCCGAGTGACCATGCCGGACGGCGGACCGTGGCTGCCCAGCCAGGCGATGCCGGCCACGGTCACCGGCGTCGCCCCGCTGATCGACCCGGCGTCGGGCATGCTCCTGTTGCCGGAGACCACCGGACCGGTGGACTACGAGCTGAGCTGGTGGGAACCGGAGATCGACACCGCCGCGCTGGCCGACGCCAAGATCGACGCGTCGGTACCGCCAGGCGGACTCGGCGCCGTCCCACCCGCGGTGGCGGACCTGGCCCGCACCGCGACGGCTGGCGCGCCTCCGTCGTTCCGGGCCGCGCTGGTGCTCGAGCGCCATCTCCAGCAGAACTACCGCGCGGCCACCGGCACCGGGCTGCCGACCGGACACGGCTGGTCGCACCTGCGGGAGTTCTTGCTGGACACCAGGCAGGGCACCAGCGAGCAGTTCGCCGCCGCGTACGTGGCGCTGGCCAGGCTGGCCGGCATTCCCGCCCGGCTGGCCGTCGGCTTTCGCGCACCGCAGGGCGGTACCGGGCCGGTCGTGGTGCGCAACAAGGACGTGCTGGCCTGGCCGGAGGTGGCCGTCGCCGGACTCGGCTGGGTGCCACTCGACCCGATGGGCGCGGCGAGCGGACCCGGGCGCGTGCCGACTCCACTCGCGGCGGCGACCGCCAAGGTCCGGGCCGAACTTCCGCCACCGAGCGACCGGGACACCCCGCCTCCGGCTGACGGCCCGCACGCTGCCGCACCCGAACAACCCGACGACGGCCCCGCGACCCTGCTCGTGCTGCTCGGGCTTCTGCTGATCGGGATCGTCGGAGCGGTTCCGCTGGCGAAGGCGATCCGAACGGCGGTCCGCAGGCGGCGCGGCGGTGTGCACGGCGTGGTGTCCGCGTGGTGGGAGGCGCGCGACCTGCTGCGTACCCACGGCGAACCGGCGACTCCCGGCACGACCGTGCGAGATCTCGCCGGCACGGCCACCGGGGCGACCGTCGCCCACGAGTTGCTCGAGTTGGCCGCGGAGGTCGACCTGGCGCTGTGGTCGAGCACGGGTGCGACGGATCGCGGCCTCACCGCCGCGTGGGACGCCGTCCGCGGTGTTCGGCGCGGCCTCGCCCGACGGCCGTTGCCCGACCGGGTGCGGGCCGCGTTCAACCCGCGAAGCCTGCTGGGTCAGCGGTTCTCGCACAGCGTGCCGAGTTCGGCGCACGGGAAATACCCGAAGCGCCGCATCGTGCCCGCGGCCTCGTCACTGCGCAGATAGGTGCCGAACTTCGCGGCGAGCGAGTCCTCGGGCAGGGCGGCCGCGCTGTAGAGGTACTCGACCGCCCAGAACGGGTAGCCGGCACGGATCGCCTCCAGCGTCGGCTCGCGGTTGTCGATGCGGATCAGCCGCACCTCGTCGCCCACCTGCTGCGCGTCGTACGCGTCGGCGTATCCGATCGCGCCCTTCCGGTCGGCCACCGTGCGCAGCAACTCCTCGGTGGACGCGAAGCCGCAGCGGGTGTCGATGTAGTGCGTGTCGGCCTCGCACACGTTGGGGTTGTACGCGTCCGAGGCGAGCCCCAGCACGTCCTGGTTGAGCGTGCGCCGGGTACCCGAGCCCGGCGTGCGACCGGTCACCCGGATCTGCTGGGTGTCGGTCCGGTTGCCGGTGATGTCGCCCCAGGTCCTCGCCTGGCCGGTGAAGATCCGCCGCGCGTCGTTCACGGTCAACGACTCGACCGGGACATCGGTACTCGCCACCAGCGTGAACGGCACGATCGCCAACTTCGTCTCGGCCAACCCCGCGATACCGCGCGGGCCCGGGCCGTCGGACAGCGCCAGCCGTGTGCTCCGATCGTCCGCGGCGAGGAGTTGGTTCAGGCCTTCGGTGCTGCCCGGCGTGCGCACGGAGATCGACGACGAGTGACAGTAGGCGCGGTAGGCACCGGCGAGTTCGCCGGTGGCCCGGCCGAACGCGGTGGAGCCGGCGACGGTCAGCTCCCCCTCGCCGCAGGCCACTCCGGTGGGACGCGGGGTCACCACGGACGCGTTGGTGAACAGCAGCACGCCGGCCAGTGTCGCGGCGAAACCGGCGGTCAGCCCGGTCCACACGGGCGTGGTCGGTCCGGTGGGACGCTTGGTCTGCTCGGTGGTGATCCGGCCGCTGCGCACCGATCCGTCGATCTCCGGCTCACCCTTCGGGTGCCCGGACAGGAAGATCAGCAGCTTGTACGAGTCGCCTCGGGCCAGCGGGATCTTGGGCAGCGTGACCAGGTCGTCGTCCTTGGTGAAGTCCTCCGACTTCTCGACCACGCCGGCCAGCTTCTCCGGTTCGGACTCGGTGGCGTCCAGCGACACCACGGTGCGACCGGGAAAGCGCAGCGACAGCGGGGTCAGGTAGTCGCGCGGCTCGATGTCCTGCCCGCCGGCGTTCTTCACCCGCACCACGACCACACCGGGCAAGGAGACGGTCTTCCCCTTCTCGGTCACCAGGGGCGCCTCGCCGACGTCGGCGGCGACCGGTGCGTCGATGCGCACCCGGCAGGACAGCAGGTTCTCCCGCCGCGCCCGCACGTGCGTCACCACGGTCGCGACCAGGCTCAGCACCGCGAGCGCGCCGAGTCCGACCGGAACGATCACGCCGACCGCCGCCGTCACCATCGTCTCGGCCAGCACCACGGCGCCGGCGCACAGCACGACGGCGGCCGCCACGAGCAGCCACCGCGCCCCGCGTCGACCGCCGTTGATCGGCGCCGCCGCGTGGATCTCACTCGCGCTCGGCGGGGTGTTGTCGACCTGATCGGGATACTTGCCGCCCTGGGTGATCCGAACCAGCGCCGCGGCGGTCTGCTCACCGATCCAGTCCTCGTCCTGGTCTGGATACGTGGTTCTGAGCAGTTCCTCGCACAGCTCGCGGATCGACTGCTGCCCCGCCGTGGGCTCACTCATTCGGTCTCGCCACCTTCGCGCACTCCGGGCACTTGCCGGACAGGCCATGCAGGAAGTAGGCGACCGCCGACACCGCCTGGGCCATCACCACGCGCGCGCCGAGCCGGCGGTCGAACGCCTCGATGGTCAGGAAACGCTCGATCAGGATCTCCCAGTGGTCCTGCGCCAGCTTCCAGTCGCTGCCGTGGCGCTGGGCGAACCGGAGTGCGAAGTAGTCCGGGATGTCGTGATCGTGCCGGTAGTACTGCAGCCAGTTCAGCCGCGGGATCTCACCACTGCGGGCTCGTCCACCCGGACGGTCGGCCTGCCGGCCGCGCCGGTTGCTGGTGACCTCGACGACGACGATACCGGCGAGCGCGCCGGCGAATCCCGGCACGATCAGCCAGCCACCCATCGACAGCGGCACGGTGAGCCACTGGTAGCCCACCTCGCCCGGAGAGGCGATCTGCAGCATCACGTCGTAGGCGTTCCGCGCGCCGCAGACCGCCGCGGTGATCACGAACAACAGGGCGAACGGCACCAGGACGAGATAGCCCTGCACCATGAGCCAGTACGGGATTCCGCTGTGCCGGGCGCGCCCGCGTCGCCACCGGCGGAACCACCGCACGACGTCCCGCACGACGCTCATCGGGCGTGCCGCACCCGGACAGCGGCGGCACCTCGGGTCATGTCCGCAAGTTAACCGAGATGATCTCCCCCGCGTTCGACGCGCCGGCCGATGTTCACGCCGAGTTTCCCCAACGGCCGCCGTCCACCGCGACGGCTAATCGACCGGTCCGCCGACGCGATCCACCAGTAGTACGGATCGGCGCTGTGAAAGGGAAACGGCCATGGACAAGTCCAACGGATTCTGGGCGGTACTCGCGGGTCTCGGCGCGTTGGTGGTGATCGTCGCGATCGCGCTGCTGCAATTCGACGGGGCGGCGGACGTCGTGTCCGTCACGACCGCCGCCGGCACGGTGATCGGCACCGTGGTGGGTGCCTTCTTCGGCGTGGCCACCGGACAGGAGGGCCGCAAGCAAGCGGAAGAGGGCCGCAAGGAAGCCGAGATCGCCAAGGAGAAGGCTCAACTCGCCCTGGTGCAGGTCGCCGCCGCCGCACAGCCAGACAGCCCGGCGGCGAAGGCCGCGGTGGAGGCCATCGGCTGACGACGTCCGCAGGCTTGTTGTGTGCCACAACAAATGCTTCCATGGGTTTCCGACAGTCTCGGACGAAAGGGGCGGCAATGGCACACGGCAGGCACCGCACTCGCCGGCTGGCACTCGGGGCTCTCCCGTTCGCCGCGTTGGTGGGCCTATTGACACCGTCGAACGCGTGGGCCGAGCCGCCGGCCGCGTTGCCGGCGAGCGCGCCGGACGGTGACAACCAGTGGCAGCCGGCGCTCGATTTCGATACCGACGGGTGCTACAGCACGCCGGCGATCGGGCCGGACGGCACGCTGAATCCCGGGCTGAACCTGGGCGGCGATGTCAACGGCAACTGCCGCGACCGGTCCGACCTGGAGAACACGAACGTCTACTCCCGATCCAAGTGCAACAACGGGTGGTGCGCGTACATGTACGGGTACTACTTCGAGAAGGACCAGGCGGCGCACGGCCCGGGATCGGCGGGCCACAAGCACGACTGGGAGCACATCATCGTCTGGGTGCAAGATGGCCACACCCGGTACGTCTCGGCGTCGCAGCACTCCAGCTACGAGACCAAGCCCGAGGGTGAGCTGCAGTTCGACGGCGGCAGCCACGCCAAGATCGTCTACCACAAGGACGGCGTGAGCACGCACTGCTTCCGGTTCGCCAAGCCGAACGGCGGCGACGAGCCGCCGGAGAACCACGAAGGACGTTGGCAGGTCAAGGGTCTGGTCGGCTGGGACAACTACCCGGGCGGCATCCGCGACAAGCTTGTCGCGGCCGATTTCGGCGCGGCGACCTTGAAGCTGACCGACGAGCGGTTCGGCGACGAGCTGGCCAAGGCCAAGCCGTCCGACGTCCCGCTGGACCCACACGGCTGACGGGATCAGGTGGTGAGGAAGTCGGCGATCTCGGTGGGAGTGGTCGGGGCCTTCAACAGCGGGCCCTGGACGATGTCCGCGCCGGCTTCCCGCCACCACTCGAGCTGGGCCTCGGTCACGATGTCGGGCACGATCACCGAGGCGCCGCGGGCGCGCACCAGCTTGACCAGCGCGACCATCGCGTCCGCCACGAACGACGACTGACCCCGCTCCTGCCGGCTCGCGATGCGGGACACGATCCTCGGCGCGAGCTTGACGGCTCCGACGTCGAGGTCCTCGATACAGGCGAGGTCGCCGCCGGTCGTGCCGAACTCGGTCAGCACGGTCGCGACTCCCAACTCGCGCAACGTCTTCAGGTTCTCCTCGGCCTCGGTGTTCTCCTTGCACAGCGACTGCACCGGCAGGCCGAGTTGCACCTGCGGCGCCGACAACCCGGACTCGTGCAGCACACCGCGCAGCGTCTTCACCAGATCCGGATCACTGGCCAGGTGCTTGGACAAATCCATCACCAGCGGCGGTGACGCCTGGCCGACCTTGCCCTGCCACGATCGGGCCACGCCGGCCGCCTCGCCGAGCATCCACCGGCCGATCGGGATGCTCAGACCGGTATCCGCCACGACTTCGACGCAGCTGTCGTGGGAGATCGCGCCGCGCTCCGGGTGATCCCACCGCAGCAGCGCCTGCACGCCGATCGGCACCCGTGTCTGCGCGGTCACCATCGGCTGGTACTCGACGGCCAGCTCGCCCATCTCCCACGCGCCGGGCATGGTCGCGGCGAGCCGGAAGTTCACTCGGTCCTCGGCGTCCTTGTGCTTGTCGAACAGCGCCCACTGTCTTCGCCCGCTCGCCTTCACCCTTCGCAGCGTGATGTCGGTGCGCCGCAACACTTCCGACGCGTCGATCCCGACCGGACGCTGCACCACGCCGATGCTGGCCGACACGGCCACGCCGTTGCCGCCGATGTAGGTCGGCTCGGCGAGCTCGTCGTTGATCGTCGCGGCCACGGTCTGCACGTCCGGCGAGGTCGGCGTGTTCTCCATGATGATCGCGAACTCGTCACCGCCGAGCCTGGCGACCATCGGCACGCCCTCGTCCTCGTGCGGGAACGCCTGCGACAGCCGGTCGGCCACGACCCTGAGCAGCTTGTCGCCCGCGTCGTGTCCGAGGCTGTCGTTGACGACGGTGAACGCGTCCAGGTCCATCTGGAACACGGTGAAGTCGATCGAGCCGGCCGGCGCGCCGAGCAGCCGCTCCAGCCTCGACATCAGCGCATGCCGGTTCGGCAGCCTGGTCAGCGAGTCGTGCAGAGCTTGCTGGTTGAGCTGGATCTGCAGCAGATGGGTGTCGGAGACGTCCTCCACCATGGTCACGTGCAAGCCGGGCGAGTCGTCGGCGTCGCGCAACATCGACGCGGACAGGATCACCCAGGAAGGCTCGCCGTCCCGCCGGCGCAGCGTTCTCGGACCGCGGAAGTTCGGCATCTCGCCGTTGGCCAGTGCCCCGTAGGCGCGGCGCATGGAATCGATGTCGGACTCGTCGAACAGGTCGAGCAGCGACATGCCGCCCAGTTCGCGGTGGCGGTACGCGAGGATCCGCGCCAGCGCCGCGTTGGTCTGCACCAGCCGCCCGTCGAGGTCGCTGATCGCGATGCCGATCGCCGAGGAGGTGAACACCTCGCGGAACCGGGCCTCGCTGCGTTTCAGGTCTCGCTCGACGTTGCGCTTGGCCCGGACCAGCGCCTGCTTCACGTCCTCCTGCTGGTCGAAGATCCGCATCCGCATGGACTCGGTGTAGCCGGACGCGATACCGCCGATCAGTGCCACCACGCGGCCGGTGACGTCCTCGACGGCGGACAGCTCCGGCAGCGCGGGCAGGGCGCCGCCGAGGAACTCCGCTGAGCTGCGCAGGGCCGCCGGCTTGGTGAAGTGCGCCTTGATGAGCCGCTCGCCGATGGTCTCGCCGGCCTGACCCGGCGACTGATCGGAGACAAGCGAAACCACCGCGAGGTCAAGGAGCTCGAGCAGGTCGCGCTCGATCTCGTCCCTCGCGGTCGGGACGTACATTATCTGCGACAGCGTCCCCGCCCACCGTCGGACCAGGTCAGCCCGGTCCACGGGCTGAGTCCTCGGCGCAGCTCATCGTGTCGTCCTCGTCGCGGTCACGAATGGACTTTCCCAATTGCCACCGTTCGGCCTACCACTGTGCCTCGATCGGCCCTCTCGCGCCAGCCCCCGATACCCACCAGCGGTCGGCGCGAGAGGTACCCGAACGTGTAGTTCTACCGCTTTTGGGCGACACCCGCGTACAGATTCGACTTCTTAGCGTCATCGCCGACCTCGTCGGCACGCTCCGGACGCCACTCCGGGGTGTACACCAGCCCAGGCTCGACGAGTTCAAAGTCGCCGAACATCCGCTGGATCTCCTCATGCGTGCGCGGGAAAATCGGGTCCTGGCTCTTGGCGAACACCTCGACGGCCTTCTTCATACCCTCCGGTGCGTTGTCACTGGTGAACGCGGACAGCGCGAAGTAGCTGCCGTCCGGGAGCACCTCGCGGTAGCGGTCCGCGACGGCCCACGGGTCGGCCTCGTCCGGCACGAACTGGACCACACCGACCATCAGCAGGCCGACCGGCTCATCGAAGTTGATCAGCCGCTTGGTCTTGGGATCGTTCATGACCGCGTCCGGCTGGGTCATGTCCGCCTGGATGATCGTGGCGTTGTCGTTGCCCTCGAGGATCAGCTCACTGTGTGCGACGGCGACCGGCTCGTAGTCGACGTAGACGACCTTGCACGAGGGATCGGCCTGCTGCGCGATCTCGTGCACGTTGCCCACGGTCGGAATGCCGGAGCCGAGGTCGATGAACTGCTTGACGCCGGATTCGACCAGAAACACCACGGCTCGTCGGAGGAAAGCCCTGTTCAGGCGGGCCATGTCGCGCGCGGGGACGACCTTGACCAGATTGTCGGCCAGGGCACGGTCACCGGCGAAGTTGTGCCCCCCGCCGAGTAGGTAGTCGTACACCCGCGCCGCGCTCGGCTGCTCGGTGTTTACGCCATCTGGAACCCAGCTTGGGGTGTCTGTCACGGTTCACCTCGTAGTCTCGGACGGTGACGAGCAGACTACCGGCGCGTCGTCATCCCCCGGTAGAGGGAGGGCCCCGGGTGTGGGACACCCGGGGCCCACCACGGGTAGCGCGAACTACTCGAAAACCTCGCCCTTTTCCGCCTTCGTGACGAGCGACTCGGGCGGCAGGAAGTGGTCGCCGTAGCGCTGCGCCAGCTCGCGCGCACGGGCCACGAAACCGGCCAGGCCGCCCTCGTACTGGTTGATGTACTGGATCACGCCGCCGGTCCACGGCGGGAACCCGATGCCGAAGATCGACCCGATGTTGGCGTCCTCGATCGTGTTCAGCACACCCTCGTCGAAGCAGCGCACCGTCTCCACCGCCTGGACGAACAGCATCCGCTCCTGCAGGTCCTCGAACGGCACGTCACCGCTGCCCGCGTCGAACGCCTCGCGCAGACCGGACCAGAGGCCGGCCCGCTTGCCGTCCTCGCCGTACTCGTAGAACCCGCTGCCGGTCGAGCGGCCCTTGCGCTCGAACTCGTCGACCATCTTGTCCACGACGGCCTCGGACCCGTGCGTCACCCAGGAGCCGCCGGCCGCCTCGACGCCGGCCTTGGTCTCCTTGCGGATCTTCTGCATCAGCGTGAGCGTGAGCTCGTCGGACAGCTGCAGCGGCGGCGCGGGGAAACCGGCCTGCGAACCCGCCTGCTCGATGCTGGCCGGCTCGACGCCCTCACCGACGGCGGCGAGCGCCTCGTTGATGAAGGTGCCGATCACCCGGCTGGTGAAGAAGCCGCGGCTGTCGTTGACCACGATCGGCGTCTTCTTGATCGCGAGCGTGTAGTCGAACACCCGGGCCAGCGCCTCGTCGGAGGTGTTCTTGCCGCGGATGATCTCCACGAGCGGCATCTTGTCCACCGGCGAGAAGAAGTGGATGCCGATGAAGTCCTCCTGCCGCTTCACGCCCTCGGCGAGGATCGTGATCGGAATCGTGGAGGTGTTCGAGCCCAGCAGCGCGTCGGGATTGACGACATCCTCGATCTCCTGGAACACCTTGTGCTTCAACTCGGTGTTCTCGAAGACCGCCTCGACCACGAAGTCGACGCCGTCCAGGTCCTTGGCGTCGGCCGTCGGGGTGATCCGGGCCAGCAGCGCGTCGGATTTCTCCTGGGTGGTCTTGCCGCGATCGAGCGCCTTCTTCTCGATCTTGACCGAGTAGTCCTTGCCCTTGTTCGCGGACTCGATCGACACGTCCTTGAGCACGACGTCGATGCCGGCCTTCGCGGTCACGTAGGCGATCCCGGCGCCCATCATGCCGGCGCCGAGCACGCCGACCTTGGTGGGCAGCTTCTTCTCGATGCCGTCCGGCCGCGAGCCGCCGTTGTTGATGTGGTTCAGGTCGAAGAAGAACGCCTTGATCATGTTCGTGGACACCTGACCGGTGGCCAGCGAGATGAAGTACTGCGTCTCGATCTTGAGCGCGTTCTCGAAGTCGACCTGGGTGCCCTCGACCGCGGCGGCCAGGATCGCGCGCGGCGCCGGCATCGGCGCGCCCTTGAGCTGCTTGCGCAGGTTGGCCGGGAAGGCCGGCAGGTTCGCGGCGAACTTCGGGCTGGACGGGGTGCCGCCGGGGATCTTGTAGCCGTCGGCGTCCCAGGGCTGCACGCCGCCCTCGGGGTTGGCCTTGATCCACTCCTTGGCCTTCGGCAGCAACTCGTCGACGCTGCCGACCAGCTCGTGCACCAGGCCCAGCTCGACGGCCTTCGCCGGACGGTGCCGCTGGCCCTGCAGCAGCCAGTTCAGCAGCGCGTTCTGGATGCCGAGCAGCCGCACCGAGCGGGCCACGCCGCCGCCACCGGGCAGCAGGCCGAGGGTGACCTCGGGGAAGCCGATCTGGCTGCCCTTCACGTCCGCCGCGATGCGGTGGTGCGTGGCCAGGGCCAGCTCGAGGCCGCCGCCGAGCGCGGCACCGTTGATCGCCGAGACCACGGGCTTGCCGAGGGTCTCCAGCTTGCGCATGTCGGCACGCATGGAGCCGACCATCTCGGCCATCGACTCGGCGGTGTCCGGGCTGGCCTGGATCAGCTCCTTGAGCTCGCCGCCGGCGAAGAAGGTCTTCTTCGCGGAGGTGAGCACCACGCCGGTGATCGAGTCCTTTTCCGCCTCCAGCCGCTCGACGGTGGCCTTCAGCGACTCGCGGAAGTCGTTGTTCATCGTGTTCGCGGACTGGTTCGGGTCGTCCAGCGTGAGCACCACGATGCCGTCGGAGTCCTGCTCCCAACGGATGGTTTTCGCTTCTGCCATAACGGTTTTCGCCTCTTCTAAGTGAGGTTGGCTTGTGTTGTTCGGTTTTCACCACGCTGTCCGGGTGACCACCCGGGCGCGCTCAGGTGGATGAGATGCAAGGCGCAGGTTCGCGACTCGTATTGGGCATACTCGAGCGGGCCTGCAACGCCGCAGATCGCCGCCTGAGCGTGCCCTAGGCGACCATCAACGCAGCTCATCAGCACCATTGGAGTGGACTAGACCCGCTCGATGATGGTGGCGACACCCATGCCGCCGCCGATGCACAGGGTGACGAGCGCCCGGCGCAGGTTCTGCCGCTCGAGCTCGTCGACCATGGTGCCGAGGATCATCGCGCCGGTCGCGCCGAGCGGGTGGCCCATGGCGATGGCGCCGCCGTTCACGTTCAGCTTCTCGTGCGGGATCTTGAGGTCCTTCATGAACTTGAGGACCACGGAGGCGAACGCCTCGTTCAGCTCCCACAGGTCGATGTCGTCCGGGGTGAGGCCGGCCGACTTGAGCGCCTTCTGCGCGGCCGGCGTCGGGCCGGTCAGCATGATCGTCGGCTCGGCGCCGGTGGTCGCGGTGGAGACGATCCGCGCCCTCGGGGTCAGCCCGGCGGCCTGACCCGCCTGTTCGCTGCCGACCAGCACCAGCGCCGCGCCGTCCACGATGCCCGAGGAGTTGGCGGCCGTGTGCACGTGGTTGATCTTCTCGACGTAGTGGTACTTCTGCAGCGCCACCGCGTCGAAGCCGCCCATCTCGCCGATGCCGGCGAAGGACGGCTTGAGCTTGCCGAGCCCGTCCACGGTGGACTCGGGCCGCATGTGCTCGTCGTGGTCGAGCAGCGTGATCCCGTTGCGGTCCTTCACCGGCACGACGGACTTGGCGAAGTAGCCGCCGTCCCATGCCGCCTTGGCCCGCTTCTGCGACTCGACCGCGTACCCGTCGACGTCCTCACGGGAGAATCCCTCGATCGTGGCGATCAGGTCCGCGGAGATGCCCTGCGGCACGAAGTAGCTGTCGTAGTTGGTCTCCGGGTCGTTGAACCACGCGCCGCCGTCGGACCCCATCGGCACCCGGGACATCGACTCGACGCCGCCGGTGATCACCAGCTGGTCCCAGCCGGAGCGCACCTTCTGCGCGCCGGTGTTGACCGCCTCAAGGCCGGACGCGCAGAACCGGTCGAGCTGCAGACCGGCCACGGTGTGCGGCAGTCCGGCGGCGACCGCGGCGGTGCGCGCGATGACCGAGCCCTGGTCGCCGACCGGCGAGACGACGCCGAGTACGACGTCGTCGATCAGTGCGGGATCGGCGTCCGGGTGGCGCCGCCTGAGCTCCTCGATCAGGCCGACGATCAGGGAGATCGGCTTGACGCCGTGCAGGGAGCCGTTGCTCTTTCCTCGACCGCGAGGCGTGCGGATCGCCTCGTAGATGAACGCTTCGCTTGTCACGCCGTGGTCCTCTCTCGGGCTAACTGTGATTAACATAGTGCGCCGAATCCGCAGGTTGTCAACGTATTCGCGGTGACATAGCTTGTAAGATACGCCTCACACCAGGAGCCAATCGTTGACCACCGCACGCCGACCACGCAACCGCAAGGAGCTGCTCGCCCGCGCCGCGGCCGAGCTGTTCCGGCAGCGCGGGTACCACGCGGTCGGCGTGAAGGACATCGCCGCGGCGGCCGGCGTCACCGGCCCGGCCGTGTACCGGCACTTCGAGAACAAGCAGGACGTGCTCGCGCACGTGGTGCTGGCCGGTGTGGACACGATCGGCGCGGTGGTCGACGAGGCCACCTCCACGTTCGCCGACAAGCCGGAGAAGGCCAGTCGAGCGGTGCTGGAGCGGCTGGCCGAGCTGTCCGTGGCGAACCGGGAGATCACCGCGCTGTGGCGGTGGCAGGGTCACCATCTGGACGAGGCCAACCGGGCCGAGCTGCGCAGGCGGGTCGGCTCCGCCCGCCGCGCGTGGACCCGGCTGATCATCCGGTGCCGCCCGGACATCACCGACGCGGAGGCCGAGCTGCTGTGCTGGGCGTCGCTGAGCGTGTTCGGCAGTGTGGCCGACCATCGTGTCTCACTCCCCCGCCGGCGGTTCGAACAGCTTCTGGTCGAACTGGCCGGCGCGGTGCTCGCGGCCACCGTGCCGTCCGGCGTGTCGAGCCCGACCGCCGACGAGGAATGGCGGCGCGGCTCACCCGGCGCGACGTCCCGCCGCGAGGAGTTGCTCACGATCGCCACCACGCTGTTCCGCGAGCGCGGCTTCCACGACGTCAGTATGGAGGAAATCGGCGCGGCCGCAGGAATAGCCGGCCCCAGTGTGTACCGCTATTTCCCCTCGAAGGCGGACATCATGTTGGCCGCCGCGTACCGAATGGGTGACCGTCTGATGGTGGGCGCGCGACGGGCCGTGGCCACCGCGTCCGATCCGACCGACGCGCTGCACCGCATCGTCGAGTCCTATGTGGACATCACGCTGCACCCGGACGGCGTGCCCATGCGCTACGCCGACGAGCTGATCAACGTGCCGGACCGGGACCGCAAGGAGCTGGTCGCCGTGCAGCGCGGCTACGTCGCCGAGTGGGTGCGGCTGCTGCGCACGGTCGCTCCCTGGCTGGACGAACCGGCGGCGCGGATCACCGTGCAGGCGGCACTCACGATCGTCAACGACCTGCCCCGCACGCGCCGGGTCAACGCCCGGCCAGGGCTCACCGCCGAGCTGACCGCACTCGCTTTCACCGTGCTCGCGACCGACGTGTCTTCCGGGACACGACCGCCCGACGAGGAGCAACCCGGCACGAACTGAGGAGGTCGACGATGACCGCCGTCCACAGTGGACTGGACATGACCGACGCCACCCGGATCGACAGGTGGCTGGCGGACAGGCGCTATCGACCTCGGGTGCTGGCCGATCCGCCACCGGGCAGCGGGCTGCGGCCGGTGGTCGGCGACGTCGGGCTCCCGTTCCTCGGCCACTCGCTGGAGATGCTCCGGATCGGGCTGCCCTACGTGCACTCGCGACACCAGGAGTACGGCGAGGTCACCTGGTCGCGCGGGTTCGGCGCCAACACGGTGTCGGCGATCGGCGGCGACGCGGTGCAGGAGGTGCTCGCCAACAAGGACAAGGCGTTCTCGCAGCGCGGCTGGGAGTACTTCATCGGGCCGTTCTTCCGGCGCGGGCTGATGCTGCTGGACTTCGGCGAGCACCTGCACCACCGCCGGATCATGCAGCAGGCGTTCACCAGGCCGCGACTGTCCGGCTATCTCGGCGGCATCGCTTCCCTTGCGCGGCAACGGATCGCGGACTGGCCGGCGGGCGAGGCGTTCGAGGTGTTCCCCGCCGTGAAGACGCTCTCGCTGGACATCGCGACCGAGGTGTTCATGGGTCACGAGGGTGAGGACACCGTCCGGCTGACCGACGCGTTCGTGGACACCGTGCGCGCCGGCACCGCGATCCTGCGCGCTCCCGTGCCCGGTGGCCGGTGGTGGTCGGGCCTGCGCGGGCGTGAGGTGCTGGAGCGGTACTTCCGCGCGGAGATCCCGGGCAAGCGGGCCGGCGCGGGCGAGGACCTGTTCTCGGCGCTGTGCCACTCCGAGTCCGAGGACGGTCACACGTTCACCGACGACGACGTGGTCAACCACATGATCTTCCTGATGATGGCCGCGCACGACACGTCGACGATCACGACCACGGCGGCGATGTACTACTTGGCGCTGCACCCGGAGTGGCAGGACGCGGTGCGCGAGGAGTCGCTGGCCGCCGGCGACGAGCCGCTGGACGTGGACGGCGTGGAATCGTTGCGCGCGTTGGACTTGGTCGTGCGCGAGGCGCTGCGGTTGGTCGCGCCGGTGCCGTGGCTGCTGCGCAAGACCGTGGCGGACACGCAGCTGTGCGGCTACTACGTCCCGGCTGACACCCTCGTCACGATCTACCCGGGCATCAACCACCTGCTGCCCGAGTACTGGACGCACCCGGAGTGGTTCGACCCGGAACGGTTCTCCGAGGAGCGCCGCGAGGACAAGTCGCACCGGTACGCGTGGATGCCGTTCGGCGGCGGCGTGCACAAGTGCATCGGCATGATGTTCGGCACGCTGGAGGTGAAGACGCTGCTGCACGAGCTGGTGCGCCGGTACACCTGGAGCGTGCCGCCGGGCTACCGGGTCCGCTGGGATCCGATGGCACTGCCCCGCCCGGTGGACGGCCTCCCGGTGCGCCTGCGCCGCCGGTGATCACCCGTCCAGGCGGGCGATCACGGCTAACGGGATCGAGCCCGCTGAATCCGGGTTCCCGAAGCGGGATTTAGCCTGCTGAATCCCTTTTCGCGGTTTGTCAAGCACCCATGTGGGTAACTCGCGGGTGGGCCTGCCGCGCGCGAGCTGTCCGATGTGGACGGCGAGCACCTTGTCGAACCGCCGCGCGCCGAAGTCCGCGTCCTCCAGGGACATCAGCTCGAACTCGGCGGCACCCGCCGCGACGTGCTCGGCGTTGCGGCGGGTGGCCACGTCGATCATCTTGGCCGACCGGTCGATGGCGAGCACGCCGCCGCCGCCGAGCCGCTGACAGATCAGCGTGACCGCCACGCCGTGGCCGCAGCCGATCTCCAGCACCCGGTCGTGCGCGGCGACGTCCATGACGTCCACCGCCCAGGTCCGCCGTTCGGACGCGGTCGCGGCCACGAGTCGAACAGTAGCCTGGGCGGCGTGACCAAGCGGATCGTTCCGGACGGCTTCACCGCCCCCCGGCACGCGCGCGACTTCGCCGAGGGCACCGGCTTCACCTTCACGGTGCTCGACGTACACACCGCCGAGGTGATCGGCTGTGTGTACGTCTACCCACCACGAGACGACGCCAACGTCGACGTGACCGTGCGATCGTGGGTGCGCGCCGACCGAGCCGGCCTGGATTCCTTGCTGCACAAGGAAGTCCGCGCGTGGCTGGCCCGCGACTGGCCACAGTGGACAGTCAGCTCTCCCGGTCGGGAGCCACGGGGGCCTCGGCCGCCCGCTTGATCGCCAGCAGCCTGCGGTCCCAGGTGGCGGCGAGGTCCGCGAGCCACCGCGCCGACTCCTGCACCGAATCGGTCCGCACCTGGTAGAGCACCTCACGGCCGGCCCGCGCACCGGCGACCAGCCCGGCCGACTCCAGCACGTTGAGGTGCTTCACCACGGCCTGCCGCGACACCGGCAACCGCGTGGCCAACGCGGTCGCGCTGGCGCGGCCCTGCTCGGCGAGCACGCCGAGCAGTTGCCGCCGCGTCGGATCGGCGAGCGCCACCAGGACGTCACCGACATCGATGGCCATCAGCCGACGGCGAGCGCCGCGATCACCTTCAGCTGCTGTGCCCAACCGTCGGTGTTCCCTTCGATCGCCTTCGCGCGCGCGTCCTCGGCCACCCCGAGCGACGCGAACCCGCTCTCCACCACGCGCAGCACGGTACCGCCGTCGCGCTCGGTGAGAGTGAACTCGATCAGTGTGGAGTTGCCCTCGACGGGTTCCTTGCCGGCGAACTCGCTGGCCCACCGGAACGCCGCGTATCGCGGCGGCTCGCTCTTCTCCAGCCGGACCGGGTACTTGCCGTACTTGGGGTGCTCGACGACGTCGAAATCGCCGTCACGCTGGCGGGTGATGACCGACGGATCGCCGTCGTTGATCCACCAGCCCGGCACCGTGACCAGGTCCCACACCCGCGCCACGGGTGCCTCGATCAGTACCTCACGCTCGATCTTGTCCTGCATCGCCGTTCCTCTCGTCGTCTTGAAGTGCTACCCCAGGGTTGCACAATTTCTCCGCTCCTGCAACCCACGGGTAGCACGTCGCGACCCGAGATAGATTGGCCCGGTGCCCAACCAGATCCGGTTCGAGGTCCTGACGTTCGAGACCACACCCGAGGTCGTGCCGCACGTCGACAGCCGCCCACTGACCGAGTTGATCGACGCCTACGAGGTTGGCGCGAAGATGGACGTCGCCGGCGACGCCTACGCCGGCCTGGTCCCCGCGCACTTCGACTTCGGTCCGATGGAGGAGCACTACCTCGGCGCCGGGATGGGCCCGCGCGTTCCGCTGCTCGGCTGCACCTGCGGCGAGTGGGGCTGCTGGCCGCTGATGGCCACGGTCACCGCCGTCGGCGACACGGTCACCTGGGACGAGTTCGAGCAGCCGCACCGCACCGACCGCGACTACACCGGGTTCGGGCCGTTCACCTTCTCCCGCACGGACTACGACGAGGCGCTGGCCGTTCTGATGATCGACCTGGCGGACTGGGCGTAACGGTCAGCCTCGTCCCGCCAGCCGGGCACCGGCGGCGAGCAGGGCCGCGGCCACGACACCCGCGACCGCACCGGCCAGCGCGGCCGCGCCGAATCCGTACGCCGAGGACAGCGCGCCGAACGAGAACGGCGCCACGGCGGCACCGGTATACAGTCCACTTTGGACAGTGTGTCCCGCGTTCTCGGTGCGCCCGGGCAGCAGGCGGATCGTGGCGGCCAGCAGCAGGCCGGTCCACCCCCACCCCGCGGTGAACGCCAGCACCGCACCGGCGAGGAATCCCACCGACGTGCCGGTCGCGATCAACGCCAGCCCGACCGCGCCGCACGCCATCATCGCGGTGATCACCGCGGGCAGCCGCGCGGGCGCCCGGTCGGTCAGCACTCCGGCGCCCAGCCGCACGGCGATCGCGAGGAAAGCACTGAGCGACAACAGGTTCCCGCTCAACGACGTGCTCATCCCGGCGTGCGTGCCGAGCTGGACGAAGTACGTGGCGACCGCGTTGTTGCCCACCGCGGACAGCGCGGCCGCCGCACCCCAGAGCACCAGCACGCCGCCCACCCGGCCCGTCTTGGGCTGGCCCGGGACCGCGGCGCCGACCCCGCGCACGTGCCGCAGCAGCGTCAGCGGCAGCAGTGCCACCACGGCCCCGGCGATCATCGCGGCCCGCCAGCCGTGCGGCACGGCGACCAATGCCACCAACAGACCCGCGATCAGCGGCCCGGCACCCAGCGCGGCACCGACCAGCCCGGCCGCGAGCGAGCGCCGCCCGCCGTGCACCTTCACCGCGATCAGCCGGCCGGCCACCGGCTGCACCAGCCCGTTGGCGAACCCGCCGACCGCGAGCACCGCGATCAGCAGCCCCTCACCGTCCACTTGGGACACCGCGAGCATGGTCGCGGACGCGGTGAGCGCGGCAGCGGCGAGAACCCAAGCCGCCGGCAGTCGTGCCGCGATCCGTTTGGCCACAGGGGATCCGAGTGCCGTGGCGGCGTAGAACACGCTCATC
Source organism: Herbihabitans rhizosphaerae (assembly GCF_004216555.1). GTDB lineage: Bacteria > Actinomycetota > Actinomycetes > Mycobacteriales > Pseudonocardiaceae > Herbihabitans > Herbihabitans rhizosphaerae. Next base: position 202,918 of record NZ_SGWQ01000009.1, read on the forward strand.
GCCAGGCCCAGCGCCGGCCGTGACACGCGCAGGTCCGGCTCCACGAACGCGGCCAGCGCGCCGACCGCGAACCCGGGCAGCACGCCGACCGTCGCGGTGAGCGCCACCGCGCCGACGGCGAGCCAGGTCCGGTGCCCGAGCCGGGGCGGCGCGCCGACGGTCACGGCAGCGGCTGCCAGACCGGCCCGGCCTCGCCGTCCACGACCCGCCCGAACACCACGTCCGCGAAGTGCACGCCGAACCCGAGCGTGTTCGGCTCGCGCAGCGACTCGATCAGCTCACGCCGGGACCGGACCGCCTCGGTGGGATCGCTGTCCGGCGCGGCCGACCACTCCGGCCTGCCGATCTGCAGCGGCGAGTGCATCGCGTCCCCGATCACGATCAACGTGTGCCCGCCGGACGTGATCCGGTACGACAGGTGGCCAGGCGTGTGGCCGACGCTCGCGACCGCCTCGACTCCGGGGAACACCTCCTCCCCCGGCACGACCGTGCGCACCCTGGGCTCCAGCGCGTCGAACTGCTCCTGGAACGGGCCGTACGGCTCGTTGGGGGCGCGCTCGGTCCACTCCTGCTCGCCGAGCACCACCGGGCAGTCGAACACCGGCCGGCCGTCGTCGTCCACCTTGGCGGCCCAGCCGATGTGATCGGGGTGCAGGTGGGTCACCGCGATCGCCTCGATGTCCGACGGTGAGCGGCCCACCTCGGCCAGGCTGTCCAGCAGCGCGCCACCGCGCAGCGGCCCGAACACCGGGTCGCCGGGCGGGCCCGGCGCCTCCAGCGGCCCGAGGCCGGCGTCCACCAGAAGCGCGCGATTCCCTTGTGCCACAAGGAGAGCACCGAAGCTGGCGACCAGCATCCCGTCGGCGTCGAGGTGGTGCGGGTTGGCCGCCCAGTCCTCGGCGGTGCTGTCGGCGAACCAGCCGCGCGGCTTGAGCCCGCCGGCGCCGTCGGGTAGGTAGGTGATCTCCAGGTCGCCGAGCGCGATCGTGCGGATGCCCGACGGCCTGGCGAGCCGGCTGGTGTCGATGGTGTTCGTCAAGTCCCCTCCTCGATGATCGTCCACACGAGAAAGGTTATAGCTCGAATAGTTCTAACTGCAAACATCCAGGTCTGAACGGCCGGCAGGTAGCATGGACGGCGTGACGACCTCCCGCTCCGCCCGCGCCGACGGCGAGACCTGTGGCCTGGTGACCCGCCTGTCGCATCAGCTCGCCGACCACATCCGCAAGCGCGCGGCGACGCTGGATCTCACCTCGCCGCAGGCGATCGCGCTGCGCGAGCTGACCGAGCCGATGCCCATGCGCGCGCTCGCCGTGCGGATGTCCTGCGAGCCGTCCAACGTCACGTTCGTGATCGACAAGCTCGAGCAGCAGGGGTACGTCGAGCGCACCCCTGACCCCGACGACCGGCGTGCCAAGCTGCTGGTGCTCACGCCGTCCGGCACGAAACTGCGCACCAAGCTGGTGGCCGTGCTGACCGAGGAGTCACCGCTCGGCACGCTCAGCGACAACGAGCGCACCACCCTGCACAAGCTCCTCCAGCGCGCCCTGGAGAGTTAGAGCCGGCCCTGCGCGTCGAGCAGATCGAGATAGCCGTTGCCGGCCTGCCACAACGGATCCGCGATCGCCGTGACCTTGCCCGGTGCCCAGCGCCGCTCCTGGTAATCGCGACTCCTGGCGCGCAACGCCCCCAGGCTCACCGCCAGCTCCTCGTCCACCCGCGCCCGCAGGCTCTCCCGAGTGGGCGCGGGCGAACGGAACTCCTCGGCCCGCTGCTCGCGAAGCGCGGACAGTGCCGGCTCGACCAGTCCATCCCGCGCGTCCCACAACAGGATCGGCCGTTCGATCTCGTGGTTCCACACGGGGGCGTGGGAGGACCGCCACAGCGCGGTGATCGGGTTCTTGGCGAGTCTGGTGGCGTTCGCCCACTGCTCGGCACCGCGCGGCTGGGTCAGCCACGGGACGCCGTCGACGGGCAGATCGACGGCGAGCGCGACCCGCACCCACTCGACCTCGTCCGGCACGTCCTCGACGGCCCAGAGCTGGACGACCCGCAACGGGACGATCGACGCCGGCTTGGCCGCCATGTCGGCACACGACGTGGCCAACCCTTCGAGGTGCTGTACCGCCCGTGCCCGCTTCACGGCAGGTTGGTGACCAGCTCCGCGGCCGGGACCCGGGTGCCGGTGTAGAACGGGATCTCCTCGCGCACGTGCCGGCGGGCCGTGCTGCCGCGCAGGTGGCGCATGAGGTCCACGATCCGGTGCAGTTCGTCCGCCTCGAACGCGAGGATCCACTCGTAGTCGCCGAGCGCGAACGACGCGACCGTGTTGGCACGCACGTCCGGGTAGTCGCGGGCCATCTTGCCGTGCTCGGCGAGCATGCCGCGGCGCTCGTCGTCCGGCAGCAGGTACCACTCGTAGGACCGCACGAACGGGTACACGCAGATGTACTTGCGCGGCTCCTCGCCGGCCAGGAACGCCGGGATGTGGCTCTTGTTGAACTCGGCCGGCCGGTGCAGCGCGACCTGGCTCCACACCGGCGCGGACGCCCGGCCGAGCGCGGTGCGACGGAAGCCCGAGTACGCGGTCTGCAGCTGCTCGATCTCCTCGGCGTGCCACCAGATCAGGTAGTCGGCGTCGGCCCGCAGGCCCGCAAGGTCGTACACGCCGCGAACGACGGTTCCCTTGTCCGCCAAGGCATCCAGGTACTCCTGCGCCTCCGTGGCGGCCGGGCCGCGGTCGTCGGGCAGACGGGTGGGTTCCACCCGGAACACCGACCACATGGTGTACCGGATCGTGTCGTTCAGTTCGGCGTAATCGAGGCGAGCCATGCCTCAATACTGGCACGCCGCCCTGCGGCAGCCGATGTGCGCTGCTACACACCGGGCCGGGTTTGTCGGTCTTCAAGACCGACAAACCCCGGGCGGGAGCGTCCACAAGTGCCGCAAACGCGGTGCCGACCGAGTTCCTGGTGCGCGGCAAGATCACCAAGGTCGTGGCACAGGCCGGGTTCGCCGACTGATTAGCCGCGCCAGGCTTGGACGATCTCGTCCACGTCCACCGGCGCCACCCGCATCGGCGGGCCCACCTGCGGCTCGCGGTAGGCCTGCCGAATGCGGTCGTTGAGGTCCTCGGCGAGCTCGCGCACCCGCTTCTCGGAGCGCTCGCGGCGCACGCGCGCCGGCAGGTCCTCGATCTCCTTGGCGAGCGCGAGGGACGGCGGGAGGAAGGTCGTCGGGTCGGCCTGCTCCTCGCGCATCTTCTTGGCGACCCAGTCCATGCCGTCCTTCGCCCCCGCGGGGATCGGCTTGCCGGTACCAGGCAGGTCGTCGAAGTCGCCGCGATCCTGCGCGGTGCGGATCTGCCCCTCGATCCAGTCGCCGAACGACACGTGTGCCGGCTTCCTCCTGGTCACGGCCGCCTCCCCTCGGTCACCTCCAGGTCGTGTCTGATAAACCTCGGTCGATGGGCTTCGTGATCGAGGTGGTTCCTGACAAGGCGGAGGGCAAGGCTCGTACTGGCTCGTACTTGCCTTGTCCGACAACGCAGTCAGGGGCCGCCTCGGCGCGAAGACCGCGACCATGGGTTTGTCAGACGCGGCCTATATTATCGAAATACGCGCGCACTTTGGCCGCTGCGGATTCGCCGGTAGCGATGCACGCCGGGATGCCCACACCGTGCAGCGCCGCCCCCGCGACCTCCAGCCCCGGCACGTCGACCACCGCGCGCTCGATCGCGTCCACGGTGTCCACGTGCCCGACGCCGTACTGCGGCAGCCCGCCGCCCCACCGGGTCACCAGCGCGTCCAGCGGCGCCGCCGTGACACCGGCCAACTCGGCCAGGTCGGCGCGCACCCGGGTGATCAACTCCGCGTCGTCGACCTGGAGCGTGCCGGGGTCGCCGAACCGCCCGACCGACCCGCGCAGCAACACCGGCCCGCCGGACAGGTGCGCCCACTTGGTCGACGAGTACGTGAAGGCCTTGGCGGTGAAAGGTTTCCCGTCCGCGCGCCGCTCCTCCGCACCGATCAGCAGGCCGGACGCGGCGGGCAGCGGTGTACCGGCCGGCAGGGCCAGCGTGACCACGGCGACCGAGGCCATCTCGATCGTGCCGTACGCGCGGGACGCGGCCGGCACCTCGTCGGCGAGCAGGCGTCGCGCGGCGGGCGGCGGGACGGCGAGCACCACGGCGTCCACGTCCAGCACCGGATCGGCGGGCGCGTGCGCGGAGGCCGCCGCGCCGAGCACCAGCCGCCAACCGTGCTCGCGCCGCCGCAGCTCGCGTACCGGCGTACCCAGCCGAACGTCCACTGTGGACTCCAGCTGCTCGGCCAGTGTGAAGAGTCCACTGTGGACTGTGCTGAACACCGGGTCCGGCTTGTCCTTCGGCGGCCCGAGCAGACTCGCGGCCGCCGAGGTCAGCGAGCCGGCGCCGGAGTCCAGCGCGGCGGCGAGCGCCGGCATGGTGGCGCGCAGCCCGAGCGAGTCGACCCGCCCGGCGTACACACCGCCGAGCAGCGGGTCGACCAGCCGGTCGGTCAGCTCGTCGCCGAACCGCTCGCGCAGCAGTGTCCCCAGTGGACGGTCACCACCGCCCAGCTCCACCGGCGGCAGGCCGACCTCGGCCCGCACGCGCTGAAACCCTTGCGGTGACAGGACTTCGCGCACGCTGTCCGGCTCGGTGGGCAACCCGAGAAAGGTGCGCGCGGGCAGCCCGACGGTCCGCTCACCGGCGCGGACGGTGGGCCGCGCGGCGGTCGGATGGGTCAGCTCGGCGGCCAGCCCCAGTTCCTCGGCGAGCACGCGAGCCGAGGGCACCCGGGTCACGAACGCCTCGGCGCCGACGTCCGCGCGCACCCCGGCGATCGTGCCGGCGCGCAGCTTGCCGCCCACCCGGTCGGTCTGCTCGATCAGCGTCACCGTCGCACCGGCGCGGGACAGCCGGTAGGCCGCCGTCAGACCGGCGATCCCACCACCGACGACCGCGACCCGCACGGCGCTCACTCCCCGACGGGCAGCTCGTGCACCAGCTCGACGACGCGAGTGATCATCTCGGGGTCGGTGTCCGGCAGCACGCCGTGCCCCAGGTTGAAGATGTGTCCGGCGGCGGCGTGGCCCTCGTCCACGATCCGGCGCACCTCGCGCTCGATCGCCGGCCATCCGGCGAACAGCACGGCCGGGTCCAGGTTGCCCTGCACCACCGGCGGCGGCGCGTCGGGCGCGGCGTCGCGCAGCCGGCGCACGGCGGAGTCCAGCGGCACCCGCCAGTCCACGCCGACCACGTCCGCGCCGGTCTCGCGCATGGCGGGGAGCAGCTCGCCGGTGCCCACCCCGAAGTGGATCTTCGGCAGCGCGTCACCGACCCCGCGCAGCACCTTGGCCGAGTGCGGCTGCACCAGTTCGCGGTAGTCCCGCGCGGACAGCGCGCCGGCCCACGAGTCGAAGAGCTGGATCGCCGACACACCGGCCTCGATCTGGGTGCGCAGGAAGGTCAGCGTGATGTCGGCGAGCGTGTCGAGCAGCGCGTGCCAGGTGTCCGGGTCGGAGTGCATGAGCGCCTTGGTGCGCTCGTGGTTGCGGCTGGGCCCGCCCTCCACCAGGTAGGAGGCGAGCGTGAACGGCGCGCCGGCGAACCCGATCAGCGGCGTCTCGCCGAGCGACTCCAGCAGCAGACCGACCGCCTCGCCGACCGGACGCAGCGCGTCCGGGTCGAGCCTGGGCAGGGCGAAGACGTCGGCGGTGGAGCGCACGGTGGAGGCCACCACCGGCCCGGTGCCCGGCACGATGTCCAGGTCGACGCCGGCTGCCTTGAGCGGCACCATGATGTCGCTGAACAGGATCGCCGCGTCCACGCCGTGCCGGCGAACCGGCTGCATGGTGATCTCGCGGACCATCTCGGGGTCGAAGCACGAGGCGAGCATCGGCACGCCCTCGCGCAGCGCCCGGTACTCGGGCAGCGAACGGCCCGCCTGGCGCATGAACCACACCGGAATCCGGCTCGGCCGGCCACCTCGGGCCGCCACCAGGAAGGGCGCGTCCACCGGCACCCGGATACGCGCGTCAGTCAGCTCAGCCATCGTCCACAATCGTCCCACGTCGCGGAACCACGCCGGCCGGGGCGTCCGATACACACTCCGTGGGCACGAAGTCCGACAGTCGCACGGCGCGCCGCACCCGTCACCGGGTCGGGTGGTCCTACAGTCACCAGTCGTGACGACAACGTCGACAGCGCCCGAGCTGTTCCAGGAGGCGGTCGCCGCACTGAGAACGTTGCGGCCCCGGCCGGAGATCAAGCTCGAGCGCGTCCGCCCGCCACAACGGCTCGCTCCCTGGGCGTTCGCGCTCTCCGCGGAGGCGACCGGGCCGGCGGACGTGCTGGCCACCGGGCGGCTGATCCTGCTGCACGACCCCGAGGCACCCGAGGGATGGAACGGGGTGCTGCGAGTGGTCACCTTCGTGCGTGCCGAACTGGACGCCGAACTCGCCGACGACCCGCTGCTGCCGACCGTCGGATGGTCATGGCTGACCGACGCGCTGGAGGCCAGCGGGGCGGAGTACACCGCGCTCGGCGGCACGGTCACGGACACCACGTCGGCGCGGTTCGGCGACATCGCCGGGCCCGCCCGCACCGATGACCTGGAGTTGCGCGCTTCCTGGACGGCGGAGGACTCCGACCTCGCGCCGCACGGTGCCGCGTTCTGCCAGTTGCTGGCCAGCGTGGTCGGCCTGCCGCCCGAGGGCGTCTCGGTCATCGAGCCCCGCCGGGGCTGACCGCACCACGGCTGATCCGCGCGGGTCAGCGGTAAATGGGAAAGGTCTCCGGCCCGACTTTCGTCGGTCTCGCCGTCGCACCCGATCAGTGATGCTGAGTCTGGGTGCGAACGTCCGACCGCGACAGTTCGGCTTGGGAGACCACCATGAAGGCTCTCGTCCGCGCCGCCACCCTCGGCGCGATTCTGGTCGCCACGGCGGCGCTGTTCACACAACAGGCGTCGGCCCACGACCCGGAGACGCCCGAGGGGCAGGCCGAGATCGCGCGGTGGATGACCGCCCGCGCGCCGACCGACTTCTCGCCCGCCGTCCGGGGCGCGGCCGTGCCGTGCGCCAACGGCATGGCCGACAAGTACCCGTGCAAGAACATCGATCTGCTCAGCACGATGCCGCTCGGCCAGATCGGCGGCGGGAACGGCAACGACATCTGGGGCTGGGTCGACCCGTCGACGAAGAGGGAGTACGCGATCGTCGGGCGCACCAACGGCACCGCGTTCGTCGACGTCACCGACGCGGTCGCGCCGAAGTACCTCGGCAACCTCCCGTCCCACGGCGGCACCAGCACCTGGCGGGACATGAAGGTGTACAAGGATCACGCGTTCATCGTGGCCGACCAGATCAGGGGCCACGGGATGCAGGTGTTCGACCTGACCCGGCTGCGTGAGGTCACCAACCCGCAGACCTTTACCGAGGACGTGCACTACGACGGCTTCGGCCCGGCGCACAACATCGCGATCAACGAGGAGAGCGGCTACGCCTACGCCGTGGGCTCCAACACCTGCAGCGCGGGCCCGCACATGGTCGACATCCGGAACCCGAAGCAGCCCGTCAACGCCGGCTGCGTCAGCCAGGACGGCTACACCCACGACACCCAGTGCGTGAACTACAAGGGCCCGGACGGCTCGGCCAAGGACCGCGAACTCTGCTTCAACTCCAACGAGGACACGCTGACCATCGTCGACGTGACCGACAAGACCAACCCGACGCAGTTGGCCCGCAAGCCCTACGACGGTTCCGCGTACACCCACCAGGGCTGGCTCACCGCCGACCACCGGTACTTCCTGCTCGACGACGAGCTGGACGAGCAGTCCGGCGGCGACGGCCACACCAAGACCTACATCTTCGACGTGGCGAGCGTGGCCGACCCAAAGCCGATCGGCACCTACACCGCGCCGGTCACCGCCAGCGACCACAACCAGTACGTCATGGGCGGCCACAGCTACCAGGCCAACTACCAGTCCGGGCTGCGCGTGCTGGACATCGGTCAGGTCGCCTCCGGCAAGCTCACCGAGGCCGGGTTCTTCGACATCTACCCGCAGAGCGACCGCCCCGGCTTCAACGGCGCGTGGAGCGTGTACCCGTACTTCCCGAGCGGCAACGTCGTGGTGAACGGGATCGAGCAGGGCCTGATCGTGGTCAAGCCGAATGTCACGCGCTGACATACCCCGCATGGGTCGGGTCCGGTGGGCCGTCGAAGCCGGCATCGTGATCGTCGGACTGGCGATTGTCGCCGCGATCGCCGTGGTGGTCTCGTTCGGCCCGTCCAGTTCCGCCCCCGGCGGCCACGCCGGGATGATCATGCCGCCGGCCGGCGCGCCGACGAGCACCACACCGCACAGTGACGGGCTGACCGACTCCGACGGCGGTTTCCGGCTCAAGACGCTGGCCGTGCCGAAGGCGCGCGGCCAGGAGCAGCCGGTGGCGTTCCAGATCATCGGCCCCGGTGGCACACCGGAACGGCGGTTCACCGAGAACGCCACCAAGCAGATCCACTTCTTCGTCGTGCGCGACGACATGACCGGCTACCAGCATCGCCATCCCGTACTGGACGGCGACATATGGCACACCACGGTGGCGATCACCGACGGCGGCAGCTACCGGATGTACGCCGAGTTCGTGCCGCTCGGCAGCACGGATCTCACCCACCCAACCGTGCTCGGCGCGCCGTTCGTGGTGGCGGGAAGCACGGCCGTGGCACCGCTGCCGCCGCCGGCCGCCACCGCGACGGCCGGCCCGTTCACGGTCACCAGGCCGGACGGCCCGACGCAGCCGCAGGTCAAGCAGATCAACCAGCTCCGGTTCGCCATAACCGACGCGTTGGGCGAGCCCGCCGCGCTCGGCGCGCACCTCGGGGCGTACGCACACCTGTCGGCCTTCAATACGATCAGCATGTCGGTCACGCACCTGCATCCGCTGCAGCCACTGGGTGACGGTGGCCCGCCGCGCGAGCTGACCTTCCACGCCCAGTTCGCCGAGCGGGGCGAGCACCGGCTGTTCCTGGAGTTCGCCGTGGCCGGTGTAGTCCGGCTCGCCGAGTTCACCCTGTTCGTCACCTAACGCGTATAGCGGTGCTTGACGCCGACCGGGAAGTACTCCGGGTCACCGGCGTCGCGCAGTTCCACGTCGGGCAACTGACGCCGCGCCGGCACGTAGTTCGCGTACTCGCTGTTGAGCAGCACCAGCGCGTCCCGGATGGCCGACGCGACGGCCGCACGGTCGGCGGTGACACCCGGCGCCTGTTCGACGGTCACCCTCAGCCGCGCGTCCGCGTCGCCGTCCTCGGTCACCTCGATCACGAACTTGCCGGTGACCCGGGCGCTGACCTCCGGCTGCTCCAGTCCGACGGTCACGTTCTCCGGATACACGTTCGCGCCGAAAAATGACACCGCGAACAACGAGCGTCCGAATACGTAGACGAACGGCAGCGCGGGCTCGTCGAAACCGGGCCGGAAACCGTTCCGCACGCAGAAGTCGAGCAATTCCCGGTGCCCGATCACGCCGCCCTCGTCGGCGATGTGATAGCGGATCAGCGGTATTCCGTTGTCGCCGGAGAACAGCAGCGTGCCGTCCCGCTCCTCGCAGTACCGCGAACCCGGGTCGTACTGGACCAGCGTCGGCAGCCGCTGTTGGCCGAACAGCTCGGCCGCTAGTTTCGGTTGTGCGGCAAGGAATCGGCGCACGCTCACGGACAGCGGCGTCTCGTTGCCGAGCACGCCGGCGTCGGCCGTGCCGTACAGCGAGGCGGTGTCCCTGACCGGATCGGCCATTCCGGCGCGCTCACCGACGAGATCGCGCCACTGCTCGCTGAACACCTCGCCGGCGAGCACCATTTTGACCGAGTACGCGGCCCAGTCCAGATCGGTTCTGCCGGTGTCCACCACGTCCTTGAGGAATGGCGGATACCCGAACAGCACGGTCTGCTCGAAATGCGGCGCCAGCTCCGGAATCACCCGCAGGATCTCCGCCTTGTTGTTTCCCGGTGCGACGACGGTGAGCGGAAATCCCTTCGCCGCGAGGTGCCGCAGGCACGAGGTGGTGTACAGCCCGCCGACCCAGGTGCCCAGCGGGAAGCACACCACGGCCAGCGTCGACCGTTCGTGCGCGCGGAACCCGTGCCGAAGCACCTGGTCGAACCGGGCGGCCACGGACAGCTCGTCGGTGACGAACCGGGGCCACACGGTGGGCTGCCCCGACGAGCCGGAGGACACCGCGATCATGTCGCAACCGGCCAGCCGCCCACCCCGGCACAGCTCCGGCAGTGGGTACCGCCGGTGGTAGTTCTCCTTGGTGCACAAGGGAAGTTTGCGAAAGTCGTCCATTGTGGACACCGCGCCTGGGTCCACCCCGTGCTCGCCGAGGAATGCGCGGTAGGCCGGCACGGTGGCCGCGACGTCCTGGAACAGGTCCAGCACGCGGCGCTCCGGATCGGCGGCGCCCACGGCGTCACCGGTCAGGAAATCCCGCCACGCGGACAACACGACATCGGGGCGCTCGAGGTCCACGGGAACGACGCTACACGGCTTACGCACCGACGTCTCTGGCCAGCAGATCGTCCTCGGTTTCCCCGCGTACCAACAGGTTCGCGTGCCCGCCGCCGACCGCGACCAACGGCGGGCGGCCGACCAGGTTGTAGCTCGACGCCATCGAATGGTGGTATGCGCCGGTGCACGCGACGGCCAGCAGATCGCCGGGGTGCACGTCGCCGGGTAGCGGCACGTCGCCGGCCAGCACGTCACCCGCCTCGCAGTGCCGGCCGACCACGGCGACCCGGCGATCCGGCGTGCGACTGCGGCGGCCGACCAGCCGCACGGTGTACGGCGCTCCGTAGAGCGCCGGCCGCGGGTTGTCGCTCATCCCGCCGTCCACCGCGACGAACGTGCGCACGCCGTGCTTCACCGACACCACCCGGTACAGCGTCGTGCCGGCCCGCGCGACGATCGACCGCCCGGGCTCGATTCCCAGGTGGGGCAATGGAAAACGTAGCCGGTCGCACTCGTAGGCGATCGCGACGGTGACCCGCCGCGCGTACCCGGCGAGGTCGAATTCCGGGTCATCGGTGACATATCGCACGGCCTGCCCGCCACCCAGGTTGAGCTGGCCGAGCGTCATCCCGCACTCGTCGCGCACGGCGGCCAGCAGCGCCACCATCCGCCGTGCGGCCGTCTCGTAGTCGGACGGCCGGCGCACCTGCGAGCCGATGTGGCAGTGCAGGCCGGCCAGCGCCAGGTTCGGCCGGGCGGCGACCGCCCGCACCACGTCCGCGAGCATCGACGGCAGCACGCCGAACTTCTGGTCCGCCACGCCGGTGGTGATCGAGGTGTGAGTGTGCGCGTCCACCTCCGGCGTCACCCTGATCAGCACCTGCTGCCGGCCCGGCACGAGTGCGGCGAGCTGCTCGATCTCGCCGGCCGAGTCGATCACGATCCGGCCGACGCCGGCACGCAGGGCGGCCTTGAGATCGTCCGGCGTCTTCGCGTTGCCGTGCAGGGTGATCCGCTCGCCAGGTACCCCGGCGCGGACCGCCACCGCGACCTCGCCCGCGGAGCACACGTCGAGCGCGCAGCCCTCCTCGGTGACCCAGCGGGCCACCGCCCTGGTGAGCAGCGCCTTGCTCGCGTAGGAGATCTCGGCGCCGGGCAGCGCGTCGCGGTAGGCCCGGCACGCGGCGCGCACCTGCGCCTCGTCCAGCACGTCAACCGGGGTGCCGAAGCGCGCGGCGAGTTCGGTCGCCCGCACGCCGCCGAGCACGAGGTCACCGTGTGCGTCGATGGTCGTGCCGGTCGGCCAGAGTCCAGGATCGTCGAGTCGGCCCCGCAACGCGGGGCGCAGAGTCGGAACGATGTCGGCGAGAGTCATGTCGCCAGCGCAACGCCGGATTCGTTGCGGTGACAGGGTTCCGGACGTCGTCTTGACGCGCCCGCCGGGTACGTGAACGCCGTACTGACACCCGCGTGGCGCCGGTCACCCGATCTTGGCGAACTCCAGCAGCTCGGCGTGCGTCGCCGCGTCCGCGGCGAGCAGCACGCCGGCCGCGCTGTGCAGGGCGGACACCGCGAACACCACGTACGCCGAGATCCGCCCGGCCGCCACGTACGGCAGCGCCACCGTGCTGCCGAGCGAGCGGAAGTCCCACCGGTCGGCCCTGATCACCTCGGCGATGAACCGCGCGGCGTGGTCCCGTGCGGCGCCGGTGGACTTGCCGTCCTCGATCACCACGGTCTGGCTGTCCGCCGTCGTGCACCGCGGCGGCGGTCACCTCTCCATGTTCCACGAGCGCGATATTGGTGCTGTACAAGGGAATTCCGGACGCATAATTGCGCGTGCCGCAGATCGGGTCGACCAGCCAGTAGGCGTCGCCGGCCGGTTCAGCCCTGCCTCGTCCGACCGACGAACCGCACCTTAGGGGCACCGTGACGTAACTCAGCCACGGTGACGTACCAACGGCACCGTGCGCTGGAAGGCACCTGTACTGGGGAATTTCGGGGAAGCGGGCGAGCCACCTTCGCTCCGGGATCGGTGGAGCGAAGGTGGCCCTCGATACGCGCGCGGCTACTCGATCACCGTGGCCCCCGTGCCGCGAGCTTGCGGTCGCGCCGCTGCGAGTTGGAGCACACGTCGCCGACGTCGACCGTCTGTCCCCGGTCCACGTACACGTCGGTCACGCCGACCAGCTTGCCCTGACGGTTCTTGCAGGTCAGCTGGTACGCCTCCTTCGGCCCGTACACCGCCGGCGTCGGCGACTGGAAGTCCACCCGCAGGCCGAACCAGTCGTCCGGGTTCGCCGGGTCCACCTGGTCGTAGTTGACCAGCACGGCGGTGTAGTCACCCGGCGGCGGGTCGAACATGACCGCCCGCTCCGAGTTCGTGCCGCCCGACGCCGACCCGGCGACCTGCCGCCCCTCCGAGTCCAGGATGTACAGGTCCCAGTCGGTGTCGGTGGACGTCCAGTTCACCGAGATGTTCATCCGGCCGTTGTCCACCGCCGGCATGCCGTCCACGTGGAACGGGATCCGCTCCACGTTCTGGTCGGCCGGCCAGGTGGTGTTCTCCGGCGGCACGCCCGGCGGATTCGCCAGGCCCTCGATCGGCGCCTGCGGCGGGCCCTGTGGATCACGCCCGTACTGACCGGCCACGTACGGCCGGGTCGACGGGTTCACCGCCCAGCCGAACCGCCCGCCCGTGCCGACCAGCTTCGAGTCCAGCGTGTCGGTCACGTACTGCGGCGGGGTCACCGAACCGTCCGGCTGGATCACCGGCGAGGTCGGCGTCTGGAACGTCTTGTGCAGGTTCAGCTCGAACCCGCGCGGCGCCGAGCCGACCAGCGTGGAGTGCGTGCCGGGGTCCGCCGCGTTGGTCAGCATGTCGACGAACGCCTGCCGGTTGCCGCCCTTGCCGGCACCGGCCGCCGGCGCGACTCCGGTGTACTCGGCCACCACCGCCTCGGCGAACGGCGGGTGGAAGTCGTTCGGCCCGACCTCGAAGGTGAAGCCCCACCCGCCGGTGGCCCAGTACGACCAGTCCTCGGTGGAACCGGTGGTGTCGTACAGCGCCCACGACGGCTGGCTGATGTACCCGTTGCGCGAGGCCATCTTGTCGCCGAGTGCCTTGTACGCCGGCTCGTCCAGCGGCCGAGGCACGTCCGCCCGACCCGGCACGCGCAGCACCAGGTTGGAGAACGTGTGCAACGTGATCAGGTTGGTGACCTGGCGAGTGGACACGATGTGCCGCACGTTGCGCGTCTCCAGCTCGGAGAACGGCGATCCGCCTCGGAAGGTGTCACTGCTCCACGTCGGCGAGGCGCCCGGCCCGCCCCAGAAGCCCGCGTAGTTGCGGTTCGGGTCGATGCCGCGCAGCCGGCCGGCCGGGTTCGCCATGCACACGCCGGTGCGGAACTGTGCCGGCGAGTCGGCCGCGTTGCAGTTCTTGCGCTTCATCTCGTAGTCGAACGTGGTGAAGTCGCCCTTGGGCTCGGCCTCCCGGGAGATCGAGAACCCGTCCGGGTTGACGATCGGCACCACGATGTTGCGTGTCTTGCCGACCAGCGACCGGATCTCCGGGTTGTTCCGGTAGCCGTTGATCAGCTCGTAGGCCCACTCGATGGCGTGCTCGCCGGCCGGCCACTCCCGCGCGTGGTGCACGCCCATCAGGAAGTTGACCGCCTTGCCGTCGGCGATGTCGGCCACGTCCGTGGCGATCTCCACACCGACAACGTCCCGACCCTCCACTGTGGACAGTGGCATGGTGAACGCCTGCACGAGCTTCGGATTCTTGCGCGCGAGTTCCTTCAACTCGTAGTCGTACTCGTAGAGGTGGCGGTAGCTGGTGCGCCCGGACGGCAGCGTGGAGGCCGCCTCGCCGGACGCGTACCGGCGGTCCGCCTCCGCGTTGGCGCGCGAGGTGGCGGACAGGTCAGGGTTCAGCACCCGATAGGCGAACCCGCTGTCCCGCAACACTTTCCGGTCGTCGTCGTTGGCCAGCACGACCTCGACACCGGTGGCGTCGGCCTTCTCGGTCAGATCCAGGTCGAGCGTCTGCAGCCGCTGCTTGCCCTTCTGGTCACCGGTCTCCACCCGCACCAGTTCGGCGCGCTGCGGCGGGGTGCCCTGCGGGGTGAGCGCCAGGAAGTCGACGCCGAGGGTGACCGTGCCCGCGCGGCCGTCGTACCGGCAGCCCTGCACGATCAGCTCCTGGCCCTTGGTCACGAAGCTCTCGGCGAGCTCCTTGCTCCGCAGCGCGGACGAGCCGGCGACGATCTTGCCGGTCTTCCTGTCGAACACGGCGAGGTCCCAGTCGCCCTCACCGTCGCGGGGTGTGAGCCTGGCCTGCACCAGACCGTCCACTGTGGACGTGACCGCACGGCGGTCCACTCCTGCCGCGTTCGGCGGGAGCACCTTCTCGTAGCACGCGCGCGCGACCGACCGGTCGGCACGCAACACGTTGTCCGCCGCGGCGGCGGTCGACGAGTTCACGCCGACCACGACGGCGCCGGCGAGCACGACCACGGCGAACACCCGGCCGGCCGGTAAGCGTCCTGACGATCTCGGTACTGGCTCCACTTCGGACGACTCCTCCCGAGCTGGCTCCCGCCACACCACGGGAGCAACCACGTGACGCTAACCACATAGCGCCCGGACCGGAATCGTTACCAGTTGTCAGTCAGCTTGCCTCGAGCGTCGCGACGGGCCGCCCGTCTCCGGCGGCCCGTCCGCCCCCTGTCGCCAGATCAACTTTCGGCGCACGCCACCCAATTGTTCTCCTGGGGACCATCGCCCTTCGTGTAGGCGTCGACAATCAGATTCGTGTCGTTCCTGTAATACGACACCGCGAACTTTCCAGGAGCGTATTCCCACTGGTGCTGGGTCGTGTTCGGCACTGGGCCCGGGGCGGCTGGTCCACCATAGGCGAACGCGACACACCACGCGAACATGTCCTGGGTTTCGGCCGAAATCGGATGGCGTTCGTGGATGTACCGTGTCCCGTACTGACCTGGCACGCCACAGTGCAGCTCGAGTATCTTGTCGCCGACTTGCAACGGGATCATCGATATCTCGCCCTCTGGAATCGCTGGATTCTCAATGCATTGGACCGGGGGCACGTCCCGAGGGTGGTCGCTGGTGTGAGCCGACGCAGTCGACCCACTCAAAAGGAGTGTTCCGAGCGTGCCCAAGACAAGGGTCGCGACAGTCGGCAATGAGCCGTTCTTCATTTCGTCTCCTGCTCCGGTTACGAACCCCGCCCCATGTGGTGAGGCTATGGCTGGAAGCGTGCGGGTGCGTCGCCCTGCGGGCGGATTCGGCAGTCAACCTTGGATGATCGCGACCGAGCGGTCAGCGCAGTCCCGCAAGTCCCGCACGGTGGGCGATGAGGACGGCGTGCACCCGGTCGCGGGCGCCGATGGCGCTGAGCAAACGGGAGACGTAGGTCTTCACGGTTGACGCGGTGAGATTGAGTTCGGTGGCGATCTCGGCGTTGCGGTAACCGCGAGCGATCAAACGGAGCAGCCGTGTGTCGCGTTCGGCCAGTCCGCGTATTCGGCTGCTGTCCTCCGGACGCGGCAACGTTGCGGAAACGTGGTCCAGCAGCTTGCGGGCGACCGTCGGGGAGAAATGGGCGTTGCCAGCGGCCACCGTTCGAACTGCCTGGACAACCTGCTCGGAAGGGGAGTCCTTGATGACGAAACCTCTGGCACCGGCACGCAGTGCTTCATACACATTGTCCTCGGTGTCGTCCGTGGTGAGCACCAGAACCCGAACGTCGGGCCAGCGGGCCAGCAGGTGGCCCATAGTTGTCAGACCGTCCATTCCCGATATCCGGACGTCCATCAACACGACATCCGGGTTGTGCCGCCCGGCCTCCTCGAGCGCGTCCGCACCGGAGGACGCCTCGGCGACGACGTCGAGATCGGCCTCGGCTTCGAGGATCATTCGCAGCCCCATCCGCACGACCGGGGAGTCGTCGACCACGAGCACGGTGGTCATCGCTCGCCTCCGCCGACAACCGCAGCCATGCGCGCACCCCCCAGCAGGCGTTCCATTGGCCCCAATGTAATGAGATCCGGCCGGTCGGACCGCCCCGGTGATCTTGGAGCCGTGTGATCTTGGGCAAGATCTACAGTGGACCGCTCCCGATCTTGCGACCAGCGGTAAAAGATCGTTGTTTCGCGGCGCACCCCGGCGAGAAAGCAGAAGAAGTCCCGATCGGAGAACGCCAGATCGGGCCACCGGAGTTCTTTGAGTCCCGCACCGCGATTGTCCCCGGGACAACGGCCAGCTCGACGCACTCGCTTTCACAGGTTCCGCCACTGAAGCTCCCGGCGAGATCCCAGTCGCCCTCACCGTCGCGGGGCGTGAGCCTGGCCTGTACCAGACCGTCCACTGTGGACATGACCGCACAGCGATCGGCACCCGGCACGCCCGGTGGCAGCACCTTCTCGTAGCACGCGCGCGCGACCGACCGGTCGGCACGCGACACAGTCGGAGGGCGCTGGAAAAGATCTTGGAATTTCTTGTCGAGGGTTGTCGATCAGGCGTCGTGCCGTTCGACGCGTTCGTGACACCACCCCAGAAGCGAGACCAGAGACAAGGGATCAACGACATGAACAAGCTCCTCATCGGCACCGTCGCCGCGGCGGCCGCCGTCACCGCACTCGTCGTCGGCACCGGCCAGGCCAGCAGCGAGGTCGCCAACGAGGCCACCGCCACGCCGGCCGGCAAGGGCCACGGGCACTACGCCGACGTCAACGGTCTGCGGATGTACTACGAGGTGCACGGCCCCAGCAACGGAAGGGACAACGGCCAGCCGCCGCTGGTTCTGCTGCACGGCGCGCTGTCCGCGACCGGCACGTCGTTCGGCGAGGTGCTGCCGAAGCTGGCCAAGACCCGCAGGGTGATCTCGGTCGAGCAGCAGGCGCACGGCCACACCGCCGACATCGACCGGCCGCTGCGGATCGCCACCATGGCCGAGGACACCGCCGCGCTGCTGCGCAAGATCGGCGTCGGAAAGGCCGACATCTTCGGGTACAGCATGGGCGCCGGCATCGCGCTGGACCTTGGCATCAAGCACCCGGATCTGGTGCGCAAGCTGGTGCTCGCCGCCGTCTCGTTCAACAAGAACGGCCTGCACCCCGGCGTGCTGGACGGCATCGACCAGCTCAAGCCCGAGCACCTGTACGGCTCGCCGTTCCACGAGGAGTACCTCAAGATCGCGCCGCGCCCGCAGGACTTCGACCGGTTCGTGGAGAAGGTCAAGGACCTGAACAAGAACATCCCGGACCTGCCGGCGAGCGCCGTCGCGTCGGTGAAGGCGCCGGTCCTGACGATCGCCGGCGACTCGGACATCGTGCGGCCCGAGCACGCGGTGGAGCTGTTCCGTCTGTTCGGCGGCGGCGTGCCGGGTGACAACGTCGGCCTGCCGAACTCGCAGCTGGCGATCCTGCCCGGCACCACGCACGTGACGCTCGTCCAGCGGGCCGACCTGCTGCTGCCGATCGTGCCGGCGTTCCTGGACGCGCCGGTCAAGTAGTCGCGAGTCGCACTGATGGCGCCCACCGGTGATGGTGGGCGCCGTCAGTGTTTTCGCGCGGCGGCCGACCGCAGTCGCGTGGCCAGCGCACGGCAGCGCCGGCCGAGTTCCGGCGGGTCGAGTACCTCGAAGTCGTGGCCGAGCAGGAGCACGTACATGAGCACGGCGTCGAGGTTGCCGGCGCCGCTGAGCACTTCGCAGCGCTCGTCGTCGCGCGGCCGCACGACCGCCGCCGATCCGGAGATCTGCGTGCGCACCGTGCCGGCCGGCGCGTGCACGAGGAAGCGCGCCTGGTGCGGGTAGACGCGACTGGCCACGCCTTCCTGCACGTGGGCCGCCGCGTCGGGCGCCTCGCGGCGGCGGAAACGCCAGGTCCGGGCGGACACCTCGGTCATCCGGTCGACGCGAAAGCTGCGCCAGTCCTCGCGATCGAGGTCGTAGGCGAACAGGTACCAGCGCCGGTCGGAGGCGACCAGAGACGGTACGGCTCGACGCGGCGCTGTCGCACCTCGCCTCCGGACGGGTAGGCGAATCCGGCCTCGACCTCGTCGCGGCACGCTCGCGCCAGCGTCATGAGCGCCTCGGGGTCGACCGGCGTGCGGCCGCCGCCGAAGGATTCCACCGAGTCGGACAGCGCCCGCACCTCGTGCCGCAACCGGATGGGCAGCACCCGGTCGAGCTTGGTCAACGCCCGCAGTGCCGCGTCGTCCGCGCCGGCGACCGCGCCACCCGCGCCGGCCAGCAGCGAGGCCGCGGTGGCGATCGCCTCCTGGTCGTCGAGCAGCAGCGGCGGCAGGTCCTGCCCCGCGCCCAGCTGGTAGCCACCACCGACGCCCTGACTGGCCCGCACCGAATAGCCGAGCGCCCGCAGCCGCTCGACATCGCGCCGGACCGTGCGCGGCGTGACACCGAGCCGGTCGGCCAGTTCCGGGCCGGTCCACACCTGGCGCTGCTCCAGCAACCCGAGCAGCGTGAGCACGCGCTCCGTCCCGTCCATGGAGACACCGTGCCAGAAATAGCGGACCTGATCTGTCCGCTATTGGTGTCAGGGTGACCGCATGGACGAACTCGACTGGAACAGGACACTGCGCTACCAGTGGGAATTCCACTGGGACCATCAGCTCCGGGACCGGCTCGCCGGCCTCACCGACGACGAGTACTTCTGGTCGCCGGTGCCGGACGCCTGGAGCGTGCGGCCGCGCGGCACCTCGACCGCGCCCATGCCGGTCGGCGGCGGGGACTTCACGATCGACTACGCCGCCCCCGAGCCGGACCCGCCGGCCTTCACCACGATCGCCTGGCGTCTCGGACACGTGATCGTCGGCGTGCTCGCCGCGCGCAACGCGGGGCACTTCGGCGCACCGGCGGCGTGGTACGACACCTGGGAGTACGCCGGCGACGCGGCCACCGCGCTCGATCAGCTCGACACGCAGCTCGACGTCTGGCTCGCCGGGGTGCGCGGCCTCGACCAGGCTGGGCTCACGGTCCCGGTCGGCGACAAGGAGCCCTACCCCGAGTTGCCGATGGCCGATCTGGTGCTGCACATCCACCGCGAGCTGATCCACCATCTGTCCGAGGTCTGCCTGCTGCGCGACCTGTACCCGCACACGAACGGAGCCACCCGATGAGCCGCCACATCCAGGTCACCTTCGACGCGCACGATCCGGCAGTGTTGTCGTCCTTCTGGCGCGACGTGCTGGGCTACGTCCACCCCGGCCCGCCCGGAGTCGATCTTCCCGAGGGCGCCGACCCGCTGGCCGCGTGGGACGACTTCCTCGCGCGGATCGGCGTGCCGAAGGAACAGCGCAACACGAGATCGGCCATCGAGGACCCGGACGGTGACGGACCTCGGATCTTCTTCCAGCAGGTGCCGGAGGACAAGATCGCGAAAAACCGCGTCCACCTCGACGTGCGTGCGGCTCCCGGGCTGCAGGGCGACGAGCGGATGGCCGTGCTGGAGGCCGAGTGCGAGCGGCTCGTCACCCTGGGCGCGACGCGAGTGCGGCGCTACGAGCCCGAACCGCCGCTGGCCTTCGGCACCATCGTGATGACCGACCCCGAGGGCAACGAGTTCTGCCTGGACTGACGGTCACCCGGACACGCGCTCGGCGTCACTCCAGGCGCGCAGCACGTTGCCGCCGGCGAGCTTGGCGAGATCTTCCTCGCTCCAGCCACGCTCCAGCAGCGCGCCGAACAGCTCCGGATAGCCACTCACGTCGGTCAGCCCGTCCGGCAGGCGCGGGCAGCCGTCGTAGTCGCCGCCGATGCCGATGTGATCGACACCGGCCACCTCGCGGGCGTGCTCGACGTGCTTGACCACGTCCTCGACGGTCGCGGGCGGCGGCGAGTCGTGCCGGCCGTCCCAGTTGTCGAAGAACCGTTCGCGCGTGGTGAGGTCGAGGTAGTTCTCCCCCGCCTCGGCCATCGCCTCACGCAGCCGCCAGCCCCACTCCACGTGGGCGGGCGACACGAAGGCCGGCACGAAGGTCACCATGCACACGCCACCGTTGCCGGCCAGGCGCGCCAGCACCTCGTCCGGCACGTTGCGCGGATGATCGGCGACCGCACGGCAGGACGAGTGGCTGAAGATCACCGGTGCGGTGGAGGTGTCCAGCGCGTCGTTCATCGTGGTGGCGGCGACGTGCGACAGGTCGACGAGCATGCCGAGCCGGTTCATCTCGCGCACCACGTCGCGGCCGAAGTCGGTGAGCCCGCCGTGCACCGGCTCGTCCGTGGCGGAGTCGGCCCACGCGGTGTTCTCGTTGTGGGTCAGCGTCATGTAGCGCACGCCGAGCCGGTGCAGCGCGCGGAGCACGCCGAGCGAGTCGGCGATGCAGTGCCCGCCCTCGGCACCGAGCATGGAGCCGATCTTCCCGGTGTCGAAGGCGGCGCGCGCCTCGTCGGCCGTCCGGGCGATCGTCAGGTCCTCCGAATAGCGGTTGGCGAGTTCGTACACCAACTCGATCTGTTCGAGCACGGCCACGGTCGCATCGGCACCCGAAAGGCGGCACGGCACATAGACCGACCAGAACTGCGCCCCGACACCCCCTCGGCGCAGCCGCACCAGGTCCGTATGCAACTGTTGTTGCTCTACGGTGAGGTCGAGGACGCCGCCGACCTCCGCGGTCCGCCCGGAAACCTTCTCGCCGGCGATCTCACGCAGTGCCCACGGCAGGTCGTTGTGCCCGTCGATGAGGGGAACGCGGCGAAGAATTTCGACCGCCGCGTCGGTTTTTGTGCTCGCCACTAAACGCGACCTACTTTCATCGTGTTGTCGACTCCCTACGTTACGTCACCAGTCGGGTAGTCACCCAATCGTGTGACGACGAACCTCCTGAGTGACAACCCGATCGGATAGATACCCAATTGATCACCCCGTTACCCCGCTCGGGCGGCTAGGCTGCCTCTGTCGACACCACTTTCGGTCCAATGGCGGCGCGGCTGTTTGGCCGAAAGTCCCGGTGCCGGTCGGGGGGCACGACCGACTCCAGGGAGGTAGTGACGTGGCTGCCGTCGGCTTAGGTCAGGCCGTTCGAACCACGCCAGCCGGCTCATTGCCGGCGAACATGGTCCCGCACCCGCGGGAAGAGTTGTTCTCGGTGCTGGTGGTCGATGACCATCCGTTGTTGAGGGAGGCGATAGCTGCCCGGTTGACCCAGATGGGCGCCGGCACAGTGCACGAGGCCGCCACGGTGGCCGAAGCGAGAGCGCGTTCGATGGCCACTGGGCCGTGCGATCTCGCGATATTGGATCTCGGGCTGCCGGACGGCAGCGGCATCGAACTGGTCACGGAACTCCGTGCCCACGGGTGGCCGCGCATTGTCGTACTGGCGTCGTCCGACGATCCATACGCCGTCCGATCGGCCTTCCAGGCGGGCGCACAGGCCTACCTGCTGAAGTCCGCATCGCCGGTGGTGGTCACCGACGGCGTCCGGCGGGTACTCGACGGCGGCGTTTACGCCGACCCGAGTGTCGCCCCCGTTCTGGCGACGGGCACCAGGGTTCCTGGCACCGACAACACGCCTCGCGAGCTTTCCGCGCGTGAGGTCGAGGTGCTCCAGCTGGTGGCCGACGGCCAGTCCAACAAGGAAATCGGCGAGGCGCTCAACCTCTCCGCGCTGACCGTGAAGAGTCATCTCTCGCGGATCGGCCGGAAGTTGGGCACCGGAGACAGGGCCCAGATGGTGGCGCTGGCCATGCGTGCCGGCGTCATCCGCTGAGCTGCTGACAGACAGGGCGGCGTGCGTCCGCGGGATTCCGCGGGCCACGTCGCTCGGTCGCGCCGTCGATCAGGTGCCACGCTGTGTCACTCCACGAGGACCCGCGTGACCCGATCGCGCCCGCGAACCCGGGATTCAGCGGGCTAAATCCCCTTGGGTGAGGTCAGAGGCACCTTCACGTCGAGCCAGGTCACCCGATCGACACCCGAAGTCGACCATTGACACTCTTCTGACGCCCGCGTCCCGTAGGGTCATCCGCCGTGAGCACGCACGGCACCCCCACTACCGAGCCGGCGTCGTCCGAGCCGGTGCCGTTGACGGTGCCGAGGGACGGGACGCCGCCCGTGATCACCGACGCGGCCGCACTGCGCCGCGCGGCCGACGCGATCGCCGCCGGCACCGGCCCGGTCGCGGTCGACACCGAACGCGCGTCCGGCTACCGGTACTCCCAGCGCGCCTACCTCGTCCAACTCCGCAGGCAGGGCGCCGGCAGCATGCTGGTCGACCCGGTCGCGCTCGGCGGCCGGATCGATCCTCTGATCACCGCGCTCGAGAACACCGAGTGGGTACTGCACGCCGCGTCCCAGGACCTGCCGTGCCTCGCCGAGCTGAACCTGCGCCCGGCGGTGCTGTTCGACACCGAACTGGCCGGGCGGCTCGCCGGCTTCGAGCGGGTCGCACTCGGCACGCTGGTCGAGCGGCTGCTCGGATACCGGCTGGAGAAGGGCCACGGCGCGGCCGACTGGTCGATGCGCCCACTGCCCGACGACTGGCTGGCCTACGCCGCGCTGGACGTCGAACTGCTCGTGGAGCTGCGCGACGAGTTGGAGTCGCAGCTGCGCGAGCAGGGCAAGCTGGAGTGGGCGCTGGAGGAGTTCGAGGCGCTGCGCACCGCGCCGCCGCCACCGCCGCGCAAGGAGCCGTGGCGGCGCACGTCCGGCATCCACCGCGCCCGCAGCGCCCGTGCGCTCGCGGTCGTGCGGGGGCTCTGGGAGAGCCGCGACGAGCTGGCCAGGCAGCGCGATGTCGCACCCGGCCGGGTCCTGCCGGACAGCGCGATCATCAGCGTGGCGGCCGAACCGCCGGCCGACGAGCGGGCACTGCTGGCCCTGCCGGTCTACCGCGGACGGGCGCAGCGCAAGCTCGCGTCCCGCTGGATGCGGGCGATCCGGGACGCGACCGCGCTGTCGAGGGCTGAGCTGCCCGACCCGTCGCCGCCACCGGACGGTCCCCCGCCGCCGAGCCGCTGGGCCGACAAGGACCCGGACGCGGCCGCGCGCCTGTCCGCCGCGCGCACCGAACTGACCGCCACCGCCGAGCGGCTCAAGCTCCCGGTGGAGAACCTGCTGCAGCCCGATCTCGTCCGGCGCACCTGCTGGGAGCCGCCCGAGGAGACCGACGTGGACACCGTGCGCGAGACCCTGCGCGCCGGCGGAGCACGCGAGTGGCAGATCGGGCTCACCGCGGAAACCCTCAGCACCGCGTTACGCGCCTCGGCGGACGGCGACGCCGGGTAAGGTATCCGCGGGTAGCGGTGGATCCCTTGCCAGGCAAGGAGAACGGGGGCGTCTCGGGTGCTGCGGGTCGATCCACTGCGTGACGACGATCCACGCTCGGTCGGGCCGTACGAGCTGCGCGGCCGTCTCGGCGCCGGTGCGATGGGCCGGGTCTATCTCGGGCACACCTCCGACGGGCGCGCCGCCGCGGTCAAACTCGTGCGCTCCGAGTACGCCGACGATCCCGAGTTTCGCCGCCGGTTCCGCCAGGAGGTCGCCGCGGCCAGCAGCGTCCGGGGCGCGCACACCGCCCGGCTGCTCGGCGCGGACACCGAATCCGACCGCCCGTGGCTGGCCAGCGAGTACCTCCCCGGACCGTCGCTGCGCGATCTGGTGGAGGACGCCGGTCCGCTGCCGCCGTCGCGGGTGGCCGAGCTGTCCGCCGGTGTGGCCCGCGCGCTGGAGGAGATCCACCGGGCGGGCGTCGTGCACCGGGATCTCAAGCCCGCCAACGTGATGCTGGACGAGCACGGCGCGCCCAAGCTGATCGACTTCGGCATCGCCCGCGCCGCCGACGTGACCAGCGTGACCGCGACCGGCATGCTGGTCGGCACGCCGTCCTACGTCGCGCCGGAACTGGTGCACGGCTCGGACGCCACGCCGGCGTCGGACGTGTTCGCGCTCGGCGTGATCATGGCGTTCCTGTCCACCGGCCGAACCCCGTTCGGCGACGGGCCGTCCACCACGATCCTGTACCGGATCGCGCACAACGAGCCGGATCTGGACGGTGTCGACCCGAGCCTGCGCGACCTGGTGGCGCGCTGCCTGGACAAGCGCCCGCTGGCCCGTCCGTCGGGGTACGCGGTGACCGCCGAGCTGACCTCGCTCGCCGGGGCCGACGCCACCGTGCCGCACACACCGCGATTACCACTGCCAACCGTCCACAGTGGACACCGCCGCACCGGACTGGCGGTCGGGCTCGGCGCGGCGGCGCTGGCCGTCGCGGCCGTGGTGGCGGTGATCCTCTGGCCGAAGGCGACACCGGCGACCGGCACGGCGTCCGACGACCCGTCCACACCCCCGCCGCCCACCACCACGAGCACGCCCCGGCCGATCCAGCCGGCGTGCACGGGAAAGCCCAGCGTCACCGGCTCCGGATCGACGATGGTGAACAACGCGATGGACGCCGTGGTGAACGCGTACGCCGCGGCGTGCTCCAGCCGCACCGCGCGGTACACCGGGAACGGGCACGGCGCCGGTGAAGTGGACTTCACCCAAGGCAAGACCGACTTCGCCATCCTGGACCGCCCGCTGCCGGCCGGCAGTGGCGTGCTGCAGGCGGCACAGGGTCGATGCAAGGAAGGGGCCGTGCACCAGCTTCCGCTGTTCGTGCACCCGCTGGTGATCGCGACCCGGCTGCCCGGCGTCGACTCGCTGGCCCTCGACGCGCCGACGGTCGCCAAGATCTTCATGGGGCGGGTCACCACATGGAACGACCCGGCGATCCGCGAGCGCAACGCCGGCGTGGCGCTGCCCGACCGGCCGATCGGGGTGTTCTACCGCTCCGACCAGACCGTGACCAACACGGCGTTCCAGCGATACCTCGCCGACGCGGGACAGGGAAACTGGCCGGGTGCCCCCGGTGTCAGGTTCACCGGCGTCGGCGGAACCGGCGTCGGCTCCGAGAGCGACATGAGCACCACGATGAACTCGACCCCCGGTTCGATCGGCTACATGTCATGGCAGAGCGCCACCGTGACCAGGCTGAACACGGTGGCGCTCGACGTGGCCGGGACACCTGCGGCCGTCAGCCAGGAGAGCGTGGCCCGCGCGGTGGCCCGGGCGGCCGAGAGCACGGATCTGGGCACCGATCCGTACGCACTGGGCAGGGTGGCCGAGCCGGGCGCCTACCCGCTGGCGATGATCGGGATCGCGGTCGTCTGCGGCAGCTATGCCGACCCGGCGACGGCCACGGCGGTCCGCGATCTGCTCACCGTCATGCTGCGCGCGCCGGAGGCCTCGGAGATCGGGTACGTGCCGCTGCCGGACAAGCTCCGCGCCGGTGTCGCCGAGAAGATCGCCACCATCACGGGCTGACCGGAAGCTGGACCGTCACGGCCAGCCCGCCGCCCGGAACCGCTTGTGCCACAACGGTTCCCCGGTGCGCCATCACGATCGCGCGCACGATCGACAGGCCCAGCCCGGTGCCCGACTGCGCGGTCCGGTCCACCCCGCCGCGACGGAACGGCTCGAACAGCTCGGCCACCCGCTCGGGCGCGATCTCCGCCCCTGACGAACTCACCCGCAGCACTGTCCACTGTGGACCGTTCTCGGTGCGGACGTCGATCCAGCCGCCGTCCACGTTGTGCCGCACGGCGTTCTCCAGCAGATTGCCGGCCACCCGCTCCAATAACGCCGGATCGCCGATCGTGTGCGCCGGCGCGTCGTGGAAGGTGGTGGACAGCGATCGGCGCTCGGCGTCGGCCCGTACCGACCGCCACGCGCCGGCCACCACCGCGGCGAGGTCCATCGACTCGGCCACCCCCACCCCGGCGCCGTCGGTGCGCGCCAACAACAGCAGCGCCTCGACGAGCTGACCGGCGCGCAGCGTGGCCGCCCGCACCACCTCGGCCATCCGGCGCAGCTCGGCCTCGTCGGCGTTCGGGTCGGCGAGCGTCACGTCCAGCTCGGTGCGGATCACCGACAGTGGGGTGCGCAGCTCGTGGCTGGCGTTGGCGACGAAGTGCCGCTGCGACTCGAACGCCGCCTGCAACCGGGCCAGCATCGCGTCGAACGTGTCGGCCAGCTCGGCCACCTCGTCGCGCGGCCCCCGGTGTTCGATCCGCTCGCCGAGCGACTCCACCGACAGCCGGTGCGCGGTGGCGGTCACCTCGCGCAGCGGGTGCAGCACCCGCCCGGTGAGCATCCAGGCCAGCAACGCGGTCGCGCCGACCACGCACACGAACGCGATCGAGCCGGCGATCAGCACCGACCGGCGCGCGTCGTCGGCGAGCACCTCGGCGAGCTTCGCGGAGTCGACGTCCACACCGCGCACCCGGACCGGGGTGCCCGGCGGCAGCGCGGGCACACCGGCGGCGACCCGGCCGGCCAGCACCCAGGCCAGCCACAGCAGCAGCAGGCTCACCGCCGCCACCAGCGCCGTGGCGAGCAGCGTGATCCTGGTGCGCAGCCCCGGGCCGCGTCGAACGGCCATAGCCCTATTCAGCAACCGAGGCGGTCGGAACCCGATAACCGGAACCCACGACGGTGTCGATGATGCCCGGCTCGCCGAGCTTCTTGCGCAGCGTCATCACGGTCACTCGCACGGTCGTGGTGAACGGGTCCGCGTTCTCGTCCCAGACCCGCTCCAGCAGCTCCTCGCTGCTCACCACCGCACCACCGGCGGCCAGCAGCACCTCGAGCACGCCGAACTCCTTGCGGGTCAGGTCGATCTCCGCACTGGCCCGCGTCACCACCCGCCGGGCCGGGTCGAGCCGCACGTCGCCCGCCGTCAGCACCGGCGGGGTGACCGGCGTGGCCCGCCGCGCCAGTGCCCGCACGCGCGCCACCAGCTCGGGGAACGCGAACGGCTTGGCCAGGTAGTCGTCCGCGCCGAGGGACAGGCCCTCCACCCGGTCGGCCACCGCGGCACTGGCGGTGAGCATGATCACGCGGGTGAGGGCACCGGATGAGACGATCTCGGCGCACAGTTGATCGCCGGACATGCCGGGCAGGTCGCGATCGAGCACCACCACGTCGTACCGGGTGATGCTGGCCTTCTCATGGCCGGAGTCACCGTCCAGGGCCACGTCGACGGCCATGCCCTCGCGCCGCAGGCCGCGGGCGATCGCCTCGGCGAGCGGCTCCTCGTCCTCGACTACCAGAATGCGCACGCCACAACGGTGCCACAGGTCCGTCGACTGTGGACGGATGGGCCGGGTACACGCGTGTTCGGGAAGAACGGCATCATACGAACGTGTCCAACCCGGAGTCGATCGGTCGTTACGCGCTGGTTGGGCTGCTCGGCTCCGGCGGATTCGCGGTGGTGTGGCTCGGCCGCGACGAGCAGCTCAACGACCAGGTGGCCATCAAGGTGCTGGCCGACAACTGGGCGCACAAGTCCGACGTGCGCGACCGGTTCGTCAAGGAGGCCCAGGTCCTACGACAGGCGCGGTCGGACCGGATCGTGCACGTGCACGACATCGGCGAGACCGACGACGGCAAGCCGTACTTCGTGATGAGCTACGCCGACCAGGGCACGCTGGACGATCGGCTGCGCGAGGGTGCGCTGCCGGTCGAGACGGCGTTCGCGCACGGCGTGGACATCTGCCGCGCGGTGGCCGACCTGCACCGCGCCGGCTACATGCACCGCGACGTGAAGCCGTCCAACGTGCTGTTCCGGTCCACGGTCGGCGGTGGCGAGCGGCTGCTGATCGGCGACCTCGGGCTGACCAAGGAGCTGGCGCACACCTCGGGGTACACGATCGCGGCCGGCTCTCCCGGCTACATGGCGCCCGAGCAGGCCGCCGGCAAGGGCGTCGACCAGCGGGTGGACGTGTACGGCGCCGCCGCCGTGGTGTACCGGGCGGTCACCGGGCACAAACCCAAGCCGGAGGATCTGCGGCCGCCGAGCGAGCTGCGCCCCGGTCTGCCGGAGGGCACCGACGCGGTGCTGCTGCGCGCGATGTCGCCCGATCCGACGCAGCGCTGGCAGACCGCCGACGAGCTGGCCGCGGAGTTCGAGCGGCTGCGCTACGCGGCGCACGGCGCCGAGGCGATCACCGTCCAGGTCCCCGTGCCGGCGGAACCCGACGACACCACCGGACCGGTCTCCGCCCCGACGCCGTCCGCCGGCACCCGGCGAATGACCCGGGGCCGAATCCTGGCCGCCGCGATCGCCGTCGTCGTGGTGGTCGCCGCCGTGGTGGCCACGCTCCTGGTCACCACGAAGGACGACCCGCCGCCGGTCAGCGTCCAGGTCGCCGACAACACCGGCCGGATCACGCTGACCGTGCCGACCGAGTGGGCCGCGCAGAAGCAGGGCGCGCAGTGGTCGCCGAAGAGCATCGGGCTGTCCGAGGAGACCGGCGAACCCGCGCTCGCCGTGGCGCCGAACCTCGCCGGCTGGCACGACGAGAACAGCACCACGCCGGGCGTGTTCGTCGGCACCAGCCGCGATCCGGGCGCCCGCGCGAAGATCGCCGCCACCTCGCACCCGGGTTGCCGGCGCGACGGCGGCAGCGAACGCGGCGGCGCGCTGCCCGGTGAGGTGGTCCGGTTCAGCTGTGCCGGCGGGGTGACCCTCACCAGCGCCGCACTGTCCACTTCGGACGGTGTGGTGGCGTACGTGCAGATCCGGCAGCCGGCCGGGCCGGATCGCGCGTCGGCCGTGTTGGACAGTCTGCGAATCGGGCCGGCAAGCGTCCCGTGAATGGTGCCCTCGGATGCTCGCCGGGGATCCATCTCGCGGGGGTGGTTCTCGCGCAAGGCGGAGGGCAAGGCTCGTACTGGACCGTACTTGCCTTGTCCGACAACGCAGCGAGGCGCCGCGCGGGCCCCGGCGAGCGCCGAGAGGTCTCGTTCACGGGGCGCTAGGACCTGATGTGGTTGGACTCGAACTCGCCGGTCGTCGCCCACATGTCGAACGTCGTCGCACCGACCACCACGCAGCCGAGTTCGCCGCGGTACCCGCCGTTGGCGTCGGTGGTGAGGTCCATGGACTCCGAGATCGGTGCGTGGACCGTCACGTGACAGGTCACCGTGTGGCGGGTGTTCGGCAGGAAGTCCCGCATGACCACCTGCGCGCTGACGCACCCCTGGAAGCACGCCGGGTCGCCCATCGGCGCGCGCTTGGTCACCACGAGCGAGATGTTGGGCTGCGGCTTCGGCGCGGGAGGCGGCGGTGTGATGGTGCTCGGTGTCGCGGTGACGGTCTTGGTCGACGGCCGGGTGGTGGTCGGCGGCGGCTGTGTCAGCGGCACCGCCGGGGGTGGCACCAGCGTGGGCGGCGGCGCCGCCATGGTGGAGACGGCACCTGCGACCGGCCGGGGTGCTCCCCCGACATCGCTGACCTGCGCACCCGCGTCCGCCGAGCACCCGGCCAGCACGCCGAGCGCCGCCACGGAGAAGAGCAGCCTTCGCAACATCGCCCCTTAGATGGTGATCCGGTTGGACTCGACGCCGCCGACGGTGACCCACACCTGGGCGCCCGCGACGAACAGGAACGGGTAGGTGCCGCACACCAGCTGCGCGGCGCCACCCGTGGAGCCGATCGCCAGCTCCTGCTTCTGCTGTTGGACCATGCCGCCGCTGAGCACGTGGCAGACGCCCTGCTGGCTGCTGTTCGCCTGGAAACCGCGCAGGTCCGCCAGCACGCTGGGGCAGCCGGAGGTGCCGCACTCTGGCCCGGTGCGCTTGCGCAGTTCGATCGTGATGCTGGCGGCGATCTTCACCACCGGAGGCGGTGCCGCCGGTGGAGGCGCCGGCGTGAGAACGATCGTGGTGGTCCTCACCGGCAACCGCACCGGCGGCTGTGTCGTCACGGGCGGCGGGGGCGGCACGGACGTGCTCACCGGCGGCGCGGGAACCGAGGTCGGCGCCGAGGTCGGGACGGCGGCCACCGGGCGCGGCGGGCCGGGGACGTCGGCGATCACGGCGGCGGGCCGCTCCGAGCACGCGACCAGCGACGCGGCCACGCACACGAACAACGCGGCCCGCCCCACTTGATGTCCACGAGTGTTCACCACTCGTGTGAGACTACCGGTGATCACGCTCCGGCGAGGACTCCCGGTCCACATCGTCGACCTGGACGCCGTTCAGCCCGGCCACCCACTCGGTGACCCGGCGCGCCACGTCCTGCGCGGTGAGGCCGAGCCGGGTGAGCACCTCGCCGCGTGATCCGTGCTCGTGGAACCGTTGCGGCACACCGAGATAGTGGATCGGCACGGCCACGTTCCCGTCCCGCAGCGCGGCGGCCAGCGACCAGCCGAAGCCACCGTGCAGACCGCCGTCCTCGACGGTCACCACGAGCCGGTGCTGCCCGGCGAGGTCGACCAGCTCGCCCGGCACCGGGGTCACCCACCTCGGGTCCACCACGGTCACGCCGATGCCCTGATCGGCCAGGCGTTCCGCGGCGGCCAGCCCCAGCTCGCCGAACGCGCCGACGGTCACCAGCAGCACGTCGTGATCGGTGCCGGCGACCGGCTCGCGGATCACGTCGGTCACGCCCTCGCGGCGCACCGCGGGGATCTCCACACCCACGGCGGCCTTCGGGAACCGCAGCACGGTCGGCCCGTCGTCCACCGCGACCGCCTCGGCCAACTCCTCGGCGAGGCTGGTGGCGTCGCGCGGCGCGGCGATCCGGATGCCCGGCACCGCGCCCAGGATCGACAGGTCCCACATGCCGTGGTGACTGGCGCCGTCCGGACCGGTGATGCCGGCCCGGTCCAGCACCATGGTCACCGGCAGCTTGTGCAGCGCGACGTCCATCAGCACCTGGTCGAACGCGCGGTTGAGGAACGTGGCGTACACCGCGACCACCGGGTGCAGCCCGCCCATGGCGAGGCCGGCGGCCGAGGTGAGCGCGTGCTGCTCGGCGATGCCCACATCGAAACACCGGTCGGGGTGGACGCGGGCGAACGGTTCGAGGCCGGTCGAGCGGAGCATCGCCGCGGTGATCGCCACGACGTCCGGCCGCTCGTCGCCGATCCGCACCATCTCCTCGGCGAATACCGAGGTCCACGTCTTTCCCTTGCGCTTCACCGGTTTTCCGGTGATCGGGTCGATCGGGTCGGTCTGGTGCATCTGGTCGACTTCGTCGTTCTCGGCCAGCGCGTACCCGTTGCCCTTGCGGGTCACCGCGTGCACGATCACCGGCCCGCCGAAGTCCTTCGCCCGGCGCAGCGCCGCCTCCATCGCGACCGTGTCGTGCCCGTCCACCGGCCCGAGGTACTTCAACCCGAGGTCCTCGAACATCATCTGCGGGCTGAGCGCGTCCTTGAGCCCCCGCTTGGCCGCGTGCAGCGCCGAGTACAGCGGCCGCCCGACGACCGGTGTGCTGCGCAGCATCCGCTTGCCGCCGGCCAGCGCGCGCTCGTAGCCGGGGCGCAGCCGCAGCGAGGCGAGGTGGTCGGCCAGCCCGCCGATGGTCGGCGAGTACGAGCGGCCGTTGTCGTTGACCACGATCACCACCGGCCGGTCGGTGCCGGCCGCGATGTTGTTCAGCGCCTCCCAGCACATGCCGCCGGTCAGCGCGCCGTCACCGACCACCGCGACGACGTGCCGGTCCTCGCGGCGCAACTGGTAGGCCTTGGCGAGCCCGTCGGCGTAGGACAGTGCGGCCGACGCGTGGCTGTTCTCCACCAGGTCGTGCTCGCTCTCGGCGCGGCACGGGTAGCCGGAGATCCCGCCCTGCTGGCGCAGGTCGTCGAACTCGTCGCGGCGCCCGGTGACCACCTTGTGCACGTACGCCTGGTGGCCGACGTCATAGATCAGCGTGTCCCTCGGCGACTCGAAGACCCGGTGCATCGCCAGGGTGAGCTCGACGACGCCGAGGTTCGGGCCGAGGTGCCCTCCGGTCTTCGTCACCTTCTCCACCAGGAAGGACCGAATCTCGGCCGCGAGTTCGGCCAGCTCTTCGTGGGTCAACCGTCGCAGGTCAGCGGGTCCGTCCACGGACTCCAGCAGCGCCACCGAACCACTCCGTCCTTGCTCGTCGTGTTCCGCTCAGTCTACGAGCGCTGTCCTGAGAGGGCCGATGAACTCAACCCCATAGGGTGGCGCCGTGCCCATCTCATTCGACACCCGTGGACTCGACCGAGTTGACGAGACCACGTGGGTGGATCCCCGGACCGGGGACGGCGTCACGCGCTTCTACTTCGACCTGGTGCCCGATCTGCCACAGCTCCTCTACGACGTGCCGGCGCTGCGCCGCGCGCTGGCGATCGAATGCGCCGACACCGGTGTCGGCCTGATCGAGGCCGACGTGGTGTGGCTGGACACCGTGCCGGCCGTGTACCAACTGTTGAAGCTGCCGCTGCCGAACCGCCCGAGCGGCCTCGCCTTCCTGGCGACGTTCACCGTACCGAGGGCCGAGTGCAGTGCGGTGCTCAAGTTCCAGGCGTTCGAGGGCGAGGTCTCCGGAACCCGGGAGAGCATGGTCGTCGCCGAGGTGGGGATGGAGGGCGCGTTCCGGCCGCACCCGTACGCGCCGGACGTGGAGAAACTGCGCTGGGTCAGCTCCGACGACCAGCAGTGGGACGCCCGGTTCCCCGACCACCCGCTGACCCGCGCGCGGGCGTGGGCGCGACACGCGCAAGCCACCGCGATGATCGACCCTCGGTTCGCCGGGCTGGCGCCGTTCCAGGGATTCGAGCCGCCCGCCGAGCCGGAACCCGAACCGGAACTCACCCCCGAGCCGGCGACCGCGCCCGAGCCGCCGCCCGAGCCGCCCGTCCAGGTCGGCGAGACGATGAAGACCGCACTGCCCGGACTGCCGGTGGGCGACGTGCTCGCGCTGAGCCACGACGACGACCGGGTCACCTTCTGGCGGATGGCCGACCCGGACCTGGTGTACGAGCGGCTGGGCGTCGGCGGGCTGGCGCGCTCCCCCGTGGCGGGCAACAGGTTCCGTGACGCGGCGCTGCTGACCGTGGAGTCCGGCGGCCTGTTCCTCAGCGACCGGTACACCACCGACGGCAAGCAGACCGGGACGTTCACCCGGCTCGAGCCGATCAGCGAGCAGGACGCCTACGCGCGGGTGGACGACGCGGCGCTGAGCCGCACGTTCGAGTGGCTCGGTGATCGCGTGCTGGCCGCCACCCGCCGGGAGGAGTTCGTCGCGGTGGAGTCGGCCGGCTGGAACGCGCCGGCCGAGCCGTACGTGCTGATCATGCTGCGGCCGCACGAGGGCGGCTGGCACTCAGTGCTGGAGACCGCACCGGTCCCCGTCGGCGCGCCGATCTGGCGGGACGCCCAGCCGTTGCCGGAAGGGCAGACCGGGCAGACCCTCGGTTCGCCGGCGTCCGAGACGACGATCAAGGTCGCCGGCCACCTGACCAGATTCGCCGTGGAGACCTGGCCGGTACACCCGCTGCGGCTGGCACTGTCCTTCGCCCCCAACCCGTACGCCCAGCAAGGTACCTAGGTATGGTTCCCGCGAACCGTGGGGACGGAGGACAACGGGGGATGAACGCACCGAATCCGGCGACCGAGCCGGTCGATCCGGCGAAGCTGACGCGCCAGGTCGGTCGCGCGTTGCTCGCCGTCGTGCCGCCGGAGTGGAAACAGTTGCGCGCCGAGTACCGCGCCGCCGGCCGGCACGTGGAGGCCGACCTGCTGGTGATCACCGGCGACGGCCGCGAGATCCCGCTGGCGCCGCCGCGCGAGGTCGTGGACATGCTCGGCAAGCTGCGCGCGGCGATGTACCAGCCGGGCCGGGGCACCTGGCTGTCGGCGGTGTACCAGCTCGCCTACCCCAGCAGGTTCAGCGCCGACTTCGAGCCGGACGTGGAGCCGTCCTGGCGGCGGGTGCCACCGCCGGTCGGATTCGTCGACGAGCTGCGCTTCTTCCCCCGGCAGGACGAGCACATTCCGGACTGGCTGCGCGAGCGCGTCGCACCGCCGGCCCAGACCCCGCCGTCCGGCATCCCGGTGAGCCGGCCCGCCGACTAACCCGTGAGTGTGATCTCGCCGTCGCACACAATCCCAAGTGTCACATTTGCGACGAACTATCACGTTTCAGCAACCCTCTGACCTGCACTTTTGCGCTGGTCGACGGACTTTAGCGGGCTAAAGTACGCGAAACATGAACGGATCGATCGCTAAGTTTCGGACACCCGCGGCGTTGTGGAGCGGTGTCCTGGGCCGAGCTATCGAACGCCGATGGCTGTCTCCGAGCGGGCAGCGACGGCGGTGTCGGGGTTGTCGGCGAACACGCCGTCCAGGCCGGTGCGCAGGAACACGTCGTACTCGCCGAACGCCCTGCCGTACGCGGCTGGCACGGTCGACGAGCGGAAGTCGGCCGGCAGGAACGAGTTCTCGTTGCGGAACGTCCAGGCGTGCACGACGAGCCTCGCCGCGTGCGCGTCCGCGATCACCGTGGTCGGCTTGAGCAGGAACCCGTTCGCGTCCCTCGGGATGATCAGGTCCTTGTTCGCGCCGAGGCCGCGCGCGTACCCGGCGATCTCCCGCAGGCCCTCGGGCTTGACCAGATCGGCGTAGGTGCGCGGATCGCCGGACACCACGAAGTCGTACGGCTTGCCGGTCGAGTTGACCAGCTGCACCAACGGAACCCGCAGTTCGCGGCTCAACTCCTTGAGGTTGGCCACCTCGAAGGACTGCACGAACACCTTGGCGTGCGGGCGATTCAGGCCGTTGCGGTCCAGCGTGCGCACCAGCGCCGGCTCCAGCGGCAGGCCGATCGTGC
Organism: Herbihabitans rhizosphaerae; assembly: GCF_004216555.1. Taxonomy (GTDB): domain Bacteria; phylum Actinomycetota; class Actinomycetes; order Mycobacteriales; family Pseudonocardiaceae; genus Herbihabitans; species Herbihabitans rhizosphaerae. Next base: position 238,131 of record NZ_SGWQ01000009.1, read on the forward strand.
GGAAGTAGGTCGGGTGCTTGGTCTCCGGGTAGATGCCGACCTCCCGGCGCAGCTCACGGGACAGCCGCCGGCTCAGGTCGATCACCTCCTGCAGCGTCGGCACCTCGAAGCGGCCGTCGTACAGGGTGTTGTGCTGGCGGATCTCGGGGATCCTTTCCTTGGCGCGCAACGTTTTCAGCTCGGCGAGGGTGAAGTCCTCGGTGAACCAGCCGGTCACGTCGGCGCCGTCGATCTTCTTGGTGACCTTGCGCGCCGTGAACTCCGGACGGGCGCCGACGTCGGTGGTACCGCTGATCTCGTTCTCGTGCCGCGCGACCAGTACACCGTCCTTTGTGGACACCAGGTCCGGCTCGACGTAGTCGGCGCCCATCCGCGCGGCCAACTCGTAGGCGGCCAGCGTGTGCTCCGGCCGGTAGCCGGACGCACCGCGGTGGCCGATCACCACCGGCCCGCGCGGCTCGTGGCCGGCGACCTCGACGCCGGGCGGTTCGGCCGCCGAGGACGGCAGCGTCGCGATTCCGGCGGCGACGAGCGCGGCGATGGCCAACCCGGCGATCCGGATGGTTCGGGCCCTACGCATCATGGAGTTCCTCCTCGTGTGCACCACAACGCGGGCACTCTCGCACATCACAGTTAACTGTTGGTGGCCGAAATGCGGGAATACCGGTAACGGTGAAACCGCGATGGCCTCTTGGCGCAGGTCAGGCACGAGAGTTGACTGCCTTTCGTCCGCGCCGGTTATTCGGTCCTGCCGCGGTGTCCCTGTTATTAACCGAAAGGTATCCCCTGCCATGAAATGGCATTTGTTACGCCGCGCAGCCGTCGCGGCGATCGCGATAACAGCCTGTGGCGTGGTCGGCGTGCCGGCCGCGTCGGCGGCTCCGCCACCTCCCGGCGACGGGCAGGTGCAACCACAGATCATCGGCGGCGTCAACGCCACCGAGACGTACACGTTCATGGTCGCACTGAACAACGGCTGCGGCGGCAGCCTGGTCGCGCCACAGTGGATCGTCACCGCGACACACTGCGGCAGTGCGTCCTCCGGCCGGATCGGCTCGATCTCGAAGAGCTCCGGCGGCGAGGTTCGCTCGATCGACCGGCGGATCGGCAAGCCCGGCACCGACCTGACGCTGATGCACCTGTCCACCGCGTCCACCAAGACGCCGATCGCGATGGCCACCGCCAATCCGTCGCCCGGCGTCACCGCTCGGCTGCTCGGGTGGGGCTGCACCTCGTGGCCGAACTGCACCACCCCGGACACGCTGAAACAGATCGACCTGCGGGTGCTGCCCAGCAGCGACTGCTATCCGGGCGGCGGCACCTCGATCGACGTGTGCATCGACGGCGACCGCTACCACTCGGCCTGCCACGGTGACTCGGGCGGCCCGGCGATCACCGGCACTTCGGGCAACTGGACGCTGGTCGGCGAGACGCACGGTCCCGGCGACAACGGCGGCGAATGCGCGACCACCACGCTGTACACCGGCATCGCCGCGCACCGGGACTGGATCGATCAGCAGATCGGCACCGTCACGCCGGGGAAGAAGTTCGAGAACACCGACAACGTCACCATTCCGGACAATGCCGCCGCCGTGTTCAGCTCGGTGGGCGTCACCGAGATGGCCGGCAACGCGCCCGCGACGTTGAAGGTCAACGTGGACATCAAGCACACCTTCCGCGGTGACCTGGTGATCGACCTGGTCGCACCGGACGGCTCGCTGTACCGGCTGAAGAACTTCTCCTCCAACGACAGCGCGGACAACGTGCTCACGACCTACACCGTGAACGCGTCCAGTGAGATCGCGAACGGCACCTGGCAGCTCAAGGTGCAGGACGCCTACTCGGCGGACACCGGGTACATCGACGCCTGGAGCGTGCAGTTCTGAGTGTCGCGCCTTACCGCGTGGGGTGTGTCAGCAACGCGACACACTCCACGTGGTGCGTCATCGGGAACGTGTCGAACGCGCGCAGGTTCTCCAGCCGGTAGCCGCGCCCGGCGAAGATCGCCACATCGCGCCCCAGGGCCGCCGGGTCACAGGCCACGTAGACCACCCGCTCCGGCGCGCGGGCCGCGATCGCGTCCACCACCGCCTTGCCGGCGCCCTTGCGCGGCGGGTCCAGCACCACGGTCTTCGGCGCCGGCAGGTCCTCCTCCATCACCCGCTCCACCCGACCCTGCCGCACGAGCACCTGCGGCAGATCGGCGAGTTCGCGCTCGGCGTCGGCCACCGCACTCGGCGACGACTCCACGGCCACCACCGTCCCGAGTGGACCGACCTGCTCGGCGAGCACGGCGGCGAACAGCCCGACCCCGCCGTACAGATCCCAGCCGCACTCCCCCTGGCCGAGCCCCGACCAGTCGGACACCACCTCGGCGAGCAGGTCCGCCGCGTCCGGGTGCACCTGCCAGAAGCCGTCCGCGGCGATCCGCCAGTCCCGGCGGGCGGCCCGCTCGACCACCGTGTCACCGCCGCGCGCGGTGCGCCTGCGCCGGCCGCGGATCTCGGTGACGTGCGTGTGCGCGGTCGCGTCGACGGCGATCTCCAGCTCCGCGCCCGGCGCCCAGGTGTCGCCCACGACCGCGTCCACGGTGCCCGGCGCGGCGATCGGACAGCCGTCAACGGGCACCACGCGGTGACTGCGGTGTGCCCGGAAACCCAAGCGCCCCTTGCCATCCGCGGTCATCCGCACCCGGGTGCGCCAGTCCAGCAGACCGCCGGCCAGCTCCTCCACCTCGACCGTCCACTCCAGACCCGCGAGCCGCCGCAACTGCTCGGCGACCACGGCCGCCTTGAGCGCCCGCTGCGCCTTGGCCGTCGCGTGCTGCCAGTCGCAGCCTCCGCAGCCGCCCGGCACCGCGACCGGGCACGGCGGCACGACCCGGTCCGGCGAGGCGTCCAGGATCTCCACCGCGTCGCCCCGGCAGAACGCGGCGTGCCGGTCCTCGGTGATCTCCACGACCACCCGCTCGCCGGGCAGCGCGTGCCGGACGAAGATCACCCGTCCCTCGGCGCGCGCCACGCAGTGCCCGCCGTGCGCGACCGCGCCGACATCGACGGTGATCCGCCGTCCGGTCATCTGCCGTCCTTCTTCTGGTTGTCGCCGTTCTTGGTGAACAGACCGCGCCGCACCGCGCCGGGCGCCATCACCGCGCGCTCGTGCACCTTCTCCGAGGACAACAGCTGCCACGGCACGCTGGTCACCATCACCCCCGGCTGGAACAGCAGCCTTCCCTTGAGCCGCAACGCACTCTGGTTGTGCAACAACTGCTCCCACCATCGCCCGACCACGTACTCCGGGATGAACACGGTCACCACGTCGCGCGGGTTGTTCGTGCGGATCCGCTTGACGTAGTCCAGCACCGGCTTGGTGATCTCCCGGTACGGCGACTCGACCACCTTGAGCGGCACCGAGAAGTCCTGCTTCTCCCACTCGGCGACCAGCGCCCTGGTGTCCGCCTCGTCCACGTTGACCGTCACCGCCTCCAGCACGTCCGGGCGGGTGGCGCGCGCGTAGGCCAGCGCGCGCTTGGTCGGCAGGTGCAGCTTGGACACCAGCACCACCGCGTGGTTGCGCGACGGGAGCACGGTCGGCCGGTCCGTCTCCAACTCGGCCAACTCGCGGGCCACCCGGTCGTAGTGCTTCCGGATGCCGGTCATCAACGCGAAGATCGCGGCCATCGCGGCGATCGCGATCCACGCCCCGGCGAGGAACTTGGTGATCAGCACGATCACCAGCACCGTCGCCGTCATGAACAGGCCGAACGAGTTGATCCCCTGCGAGCGTCGCATCCTGCGCCGCGCCACCGGATCGGTTTCCGTTGCCAGCAAACGGTTCCAGTGCCTGATCATGCCGCTCTGGCTGAGCACGAACGACACGAACACACCCACGATGTAGAGCTGGATCAGCTTGGTGACCTCGGCCTCGAACGCGACGACGAGCACGATCGCGAAGGCAGCCAGGAAGATGATCCCGTTGGAGAAGGCCAGCCGGTCGCCGCGGGTGTGCAGCTGGCGCGGCAAGTAGCGGTCCTGCGCCAGGATCGAGCCGAGTACCGGGAAACCGTTGAACGCCGTGTTCGCCGCGAGTACCAGGATCAGGCCGGTGAAGAAGATCACGTACCAGATCGCCGGCGGGAAACCGGAGAACACCGCGTTGGCCAACTGCGCCACGAGCGTCTTCTGCTGGTAGCCCTCCGGCGCGCCGATCAACTGGTGCACGTCCTCGGCCACCTTGGCGTCGGTGATGTTGGCCAGCGTGATCAGGCCCATGAACATCACCACCGCGAACAGGCCCATCAGCAGCAGCGTGGTGGCCGCGTTCTTGGACTTGGGCTTGCGGAACGCCGGCACGCCGTTGCTGATCGCCTCCACGCCGGTCAGCGCCGCGCTGCCGGAGGAGAACGCGCGCAGCACCAGGAAGACCAGCCCGATGCCGGCCAGGTGCCCGTGCTCCTCCACGAGGTCGAACCCGGCGGTCTCCGCGTGCACCTCGTGGCCGAGCACGAAAGTGCGGTACAGCCCCCAGACGACCATGCCGAGGATGCCCACGATGAACGCGTAGGTCGGGATGGCGAACGCCGTGCCGGACTCCCGCACGCCGCGCAGGTTCACCGCGGTCAGGATCACGATCGCGGACACCGCGAAGATCACCTTGTGCGAGTCCACGTACGGGATCACCGCGCCGATGTTGGCCGCGGCCGAGGAGATCGACACCGCGACGGTCAGCACGTAGTCGACGAGCAGCGCGCTGGCCACCACCAGGCCCCAGCGCTGCCCGTGGTTGACCGTGGCGACCTCGTAGTCGCCGCCGCCGGACGGGTAGGCGTGCACGTTCTGCCGGTAGGACGCGACGACGGCGAGCATCACCACGACGACGATCAGGCCGATCCACGGCGTGAACGCGTAGGCGGACAGCCCCGCGACCGACAGCGTCAGCAGGATCTCCTCGGGCGCGTACGCCACGCTGGACATCGGGTCGGAGGCGAACACCGGCAGCGCGATGCGCTTGGGCAGCAGCGTGTGCGCGAGACGGTCGCTGCGCTGTGGCCGACCGACCAGCAGCCGCTTCACCGCGGTTGCGAACTTGGACACGGTGGCACAGCGTATGCCGTCACCTCGTCACATCGCGCCGCGCGGCTGTAGGTTCGTGTCAGTTACTGAGTTACGGTCCCGCGCACACTCTCGAGGAGGCAGGTCGTGCACGTGGTGATCATGGGCTGCGGACGCGTCGGCGCGTCGCTCGCCGCGGCCCTGGAGCGCCTCGACCACACCGTGGCGGTGATCGACAAGAACGCGCAGTCGTTCCGCAGGCTGGGCAGCGATTTCCACGGTCAGCAGGTGGTCGGCACCGGGTTCGACCGCACGGTGCTCACCGAGGCGGGCATCGAGCGGGCCGGCGCGTTCGCCGCGGTGTCCAACGGCGACAACTCCAACATCATCTCCGCGCGGGTGGCGCGCGAGACGTTCGGCGTGGAGCACGTGGTCGCGCGGATCTACGACCCCAAGCGGGCCGAGGTCTACGAGCGGCTCGGCATCCCGACCGTGCCCACCGTGCCGTGGACCACCGACCGTCTCATGCGGACACTCCTGCCGGACGGCGTCGCGGCCGCCTGGCGCGACCCCACGGGCAAGGTGGCGGTGCTGCCGCTGCCGTACCACGAGGGCTGGGTCGGCCAGAGCATCGCCGCGCTCGAAGAAGCGACCGGCAGCCGGGTGGCGTTCGTCATGCGGTTCGGCACCGGTGTGCTGCCCGATCGCAAAACCCTGATCCAGGCCGACGACCAGGTGTACGTCGCCGCGCTGTCCGGGACGGTCAGCGACACGACGGCCGCGGCGGCGGCGCCGCCCGAGGAGGGACACTGATGCGGGTAGCGATCGCGGGAGCCGGCGCGGTTGGGAGGTCGATCGCGGCCGAGCTGGTCGGCTCCGAGCACCAGGTCATGCTGATCGAGCGGGAGGCGGCGAACTTCGAGCCGCACACCGTCGAGCAGGCAGAATGGGTGCTGGCCGACGCGTGCGAGCTGTCCTCGCTGGAGGAGGCCGGCATCCAGCTGTGCGACGTGGTGATCGCCGCGACCGGTGACGACAAGGTCAACCTGGTGGTGTCGCTGCTCGCCAAGACGGAGTTCGCGGTCAAGCGCGTGGTGGCGCGGGTGAACAACCCGTCCAACGAGTGGCTGTTCAACGAGGCGTGGGGCGTGGACGTCGCGGTGTCCACTCCCCGGGTGCTGGCCGCCATGGTCGAGGAGGCGGTGAGCGTCGGCGGGCTGGTGCAGTTGCTGACGCTGCGGCAGGGCCAGGCCAACCTGGTGGAGATGACGCTGCCGGAGGACACGCCGTGGGCCGGAAAGCCGGTGCGTGACATCGACCTGCCGCGCGACGCCGCTCTGGTCACCGTGCTGCGCGGCGGACGGGTGATCGTGCCCCAACCCGACGATGCACTGGAAGCCGGCGACGAGTTGTTGTTCGTCGCGTCGGCCAATGTCGAAGGAGACATCCGCAAGGCGCTGGGCTCTGGCTGACTTCTACTGCACAACGTAACGGTCCTGCTACCGTGCCTGTCTATGTGTTGGGGATTCAGGAACGAAGCTGGCCGAATATGTACATCAACGCGCCAGCGCACAGAAGCAATCCGGCGGCGACGCTCGTACGCACTATCGACTGCCGCTTCGTCTGCGCGAACCTCGCCGAGACAGCGACTAGCAGTGCGGGCAACCCGCATGCCGCGATCGCGAAGAACCTCGGTTCCGGTGCGATGATCGGCGCAAGAACGCCAAGGCAGAACCCGCCGATCTCAACACCGAGGATGACCTGTTTGCGAAACCGCAAGAATTCGTCCGGCCCGGCGTGTTTGTACCCCACGGGTACAGAGTATCAGATCGGAGACAAGCGCCAATGAGTTTCTCGGTGGAGCCCGACGGCGTCGACACGTTCGGAAAGCTGATAACAACCGCTTCCACCAGCGTCAAGGTGATCCAGCAGTATTTTGACCACTTCATGCAGTTCGAAGGCTCCGGAGGATGGCTCCAGGCGGTCCGCGGCAATCACACGGTGGTAGTAACCGCGGTTTCCCAGACCCTCGGTCGCGCCGGCCAAGCGTTGGAGATGTCTGCCATTGAACTTCGCGGTGCCGCCGAGTTCTATCGACGGACCGATGCACAGGCGGCCGGCCGGCTCGATCGCACATATCCTCCAGGAAGTATGGATGGAAGGCCGCCATTGGATCGAATACCCGCTGGTCCAGTGAATCTGGACTCGATAGGAACCATCGACAACATGCGACGGCATTTGCCAGCACCACCACCGAAACCAGAAGAGTTCACCGACCCACTCAAGTACTTCAACATCGTCGACGATTTCATGAGCCCCACCTGGTGGATGAACCAGGTGCTCAACGACACGGTGAGAGTCAACCCGCTGGAAGAGACGACCAAGTGGATCGCCGGCGAGTGGGAATCCTACGCACGCTGCGCCATGACGTGGAAGTACACGAGTCAGGCGATTCAAGAGGTGCACGACAAGATCAAATTCGGCATGAGCTACGTCGGCTCACTGTGGCATGGCAACGCAGCCGACGCCGCCCTCCAGTACTTCGACTACATACTGAAGGCATTGCGCAGCCTCAGAACTGTGACCAACAGTATCCATGAGAAGTACATGGAGATCGCGCGTGGAGTTTGGCAAGCAGCAAAGAGCCTGGCCGACGTACTCAAGGGTCTCCTTGACAATCTGGTCGTCGCCGGCATCGCACTCATTGCTTCACGCTTCCTCATATGGACCGGCGTCGGTACCGCCATCAGCTGGGGCGTCGCCGCTCTCCAATGCGTGCGAATAGTCGACCTGTGGCAGGACGCCACTCGCATCCTCACAACGACTCAGAAGGCGATCCACGGGGTCATGGGATTCGTTCAGTCGATGGAGCCGGAAATCCAGAGCCGACCCATTCCCATGCCGGCGACGGACTACAACCACCCGGCGGTGAGGTGACATGGCGTACGACCCATTGCAGGGCATGAGCCTCGGTCTCGACGACAAGGCATTTCTCCGCAAGACGCTCCGCGAACTCGCCGAGGACCGCAAACATCCTGTCGGACAACTTGCACGCGATGTCCTGTCCGGCAAGACCAGCCTGAAAGCGGCGCTGTCCTCGCCCGAATCCGAGGCTGTGTTCCGGGAGGCGCACCGCGAGTTCAGCGAGTGGAATCGCGACCTGTCCGACGAGGAACGCGAGCGACAGCTCGAGCGGGCGAAGACGCACCTCCAAGAGATCCGCATCGAAGAGGACGCGCGCGAAGCGGGTGTGCGGTTGCCCAGGCCGGTCGACGACACCGACGACGAGCCGCCGGCGAACGTACTCAGGCGCGGCTCGACGACCCAGCGGGGCGGCGAGCAGCAAGCTCAGGCCCGGCGCAGCAGGCCGGCGCCGGCTGCTGGCGACGAGGATGAAGACGTGCAACGCAGCTTCGTCAAGCGCGGCATCCCCGGGTTGGAGGGGCGGCCCAAGAAATGGTGAGCCGAGTCCACATTGCCGCCACCGTAGCCGGCCTGATCAGTGTGCTCGCGGCCTGCGGCCAGACCGACGGCGTGCGGCCCTCGGATACGCGGAAGGCGCCAACGCCGGCGACCGGCACACCCGCCGAACCATTGCCGACCGGCCCGTTCGCTCCCCCGGTGACGGAATGGGCGGTCGCCTTCTGTACAGCGGTCGGGCACATCAACGGGGCGACCGGCGGGCAACCGGACAACGATCCTCGCGCCTGGGCCATCGCGGAGCTGACTCAGCTCGGCGACGGTGTCGGCACCGCGATCACAGGGCTCAGCCAACTCCAGCCTTCACCGGTCCTCGGCGGCGACGACGCGGTCCGACGGCTGATCGGGAAGTTCACCACCGAGCGCGCCTGGCTGACCGAGTCACGCGACCGGTTGAGCCGAACGAGCGGGGGCGATCAAGCCGGCATGGGGCGCACGCTTGGCGAGGTCATGCCGAGACGTGCCGCGTTCACGGCTCGACCACTCGACGGCGTGGCCATCCCCGGTGAGATTCGTGGTGCCGCGGCACGCTCCGGCCAATGCCCGTACATCGGCGGATTTCCCCGCTAAAGCCCTCGGCCAGCTCTTGCAATTCCCCAGTTAAACGTTAAACGTTCACGACTTTAGCATCTTTCTGCGGCCTGACCTGCGACTTTACCGTGCGACTCGAACGGGTAAACCCCGGACGAAATCGCAAGGAGTCGGCATGTCCCCGAAAAGATTGTCAAGCAAATTCGTTAGAGTGGGTATACGCATTGCGTGTGTTTCCGCCGGATTGTCGCTACTACTCACCGGAAGTCAGGTAGCCCACGCATCGACGGGCTCGCTGGGCGACGGACCGGGCGGTCAGGCGCAGCCGAGGATCATAGGCGGGCACGACGCGACCGAGACGTACTCGTTCATGGTCGCGCTGAACAACGGCTGCGGCGGCAGCCTCGTCGCTCCGCAGTGGATCGTGACGGCCACCCACTGCGGTGGGGCGAGCAGCGGCCGGGTCGGCTCCACACAGCACAGCTCCGGTGGCGAGACGGTGCGGATCGACCGTCGCGTCGGCAAGCCGGGAACCGACCTCACCATGATGCACCTGTCGGCGCCCGCGCAGTCCACACCGGTCAAGATGGCGGAGAGCAACCCGTCCCCCGGCACGACGGCCCGGCTGATCGGCTGGGGCTGCACCAGTTGGCCCAACTGCAACACCCCGGAGACGCTGCAGGAGATCGACCTCGCGGTGCTGCCGAGCAGCGACTGCTTCGCCGGTGGCGGCGCCAGGGACGACGTGTGCATCGACGGCGACCGCGGCCACTCGGCGTGCCACGGTGACTCAGGCGGGCCGGCGCTGGTCGGCTCCTCCGGCAACTGGACGCTCGTCGGCGAGACGCACGGCCCGGGCGACAACAACGGCGAGTGCGCCACGACGACGCTCTACACGGGCATCGCCCCGCACCTGTCGTGGATCAAGCAGCAGATCGGCTCCACGGACCGAAGTTAGCTCCATGTCGTTCGGGAACCGGCGTCAGCGACTCGGTTCCCGAACGGCCGGCCACAGAGAGCGTCAGTCGGTGCGGAGCTTGGCCAGACGCTGCGGCGTGGGCCAGCGGACATCGGTCGCCCAGCCGAACTTCTCGAAGATCCAGATCAGCCGCGCGGAGATGTCCAACTGGCCGCGCAGCACGCCGTGCCGGGCGCAGGTCGGGTCGGCGTGGTGGGAGTTGTGCCACGACTCGCCGAAGGACAGGATCGCCAGCGGCCAGAAGTTCGCGGCCTTGTCGCGGCTCTTGAACGGGCGCTCGCCCATCATGTGGCAGATCGAGTTCACCGACCAGGTCACGTGGTGCAGCAGCGCGATGCGCACCAGACCGGCCCAGAAGAACCCGGTCAGCGCGCCCCACCAGGACCAGGTGATCAGTCCGCCGAGCACACCGGGAGCGAGCACCGTGGTGGCCGTCCACAGCACGAAGTGCTTGTCCACGGCCTGGATGTCCTTGTCGGCCAGCAGGTCCGGCGCGAACCGCTCGACGTTGGTCTTGCTGCGGTCGAACAGCCAGCCCATGTGCGCGTGCCCGAACCCCTTGGCCAGCGCCCAGGGTGAGGTGCCGAACAGCCAGGGTGAGTGCGGGTCACCCTCACGGTCGGAGAACGCGTGGTGGCGGCGGTGGTCGGCGACCCAGTCGGTCACGGTGCCCTGCACGGCGAGGTTGCCGCTGAGCGCGAGCACGATCTTCAGCCAGCGCTTGGGTTTGAACGAGCCGTGCGTGAACAGGCGGTGGTACCCCACGGTCACGCCGAGGCCGCTCATGACGAAGAAGCCCGCGCCGAGTGCGATGTCGGTCCAGCCAAGGCCCCAGCCCCAGGCGAACGGCACAGCGGTGATCAGGGCGAGCAGCGGGATGATCACGAAGGCTTTGACGGCGATGTACTGCCCGATCGAGCGCTGGCCGTCGGTGATCGGCTTCTTGTCCTTGGCAGGCGGAGGCGGTGACGCCTCGAGGACGGTTGTCATGAAGTTCAACCTCGACTCTTCGGCGTACCGAGTGATCTTCCTACGCTTACGTAACCGTAAGTCTAACGCGGTGTCGGCGACTAGCTCCTCCGCGTGAACGTCCAGCGACGATCTCACTACACTCTGACGGCTCACGAGCGGAGCAGTCAGGAGAGCTACCACCACCATCCGAATCGTCGTGGCCGACGTGATGATGGAGAGGTGACACAGGCACCGAGAACGGTGCGCTACAGCGAATAGGGGCCGAATCGCGCCCAGGCGATAACGCCGGCGAGCACCAGGAGACCGACGTTCGCGCCGAGGTTCGACCATTCCTTGCGGCGCGCGTGCGTCATTCCGGCGCCGATCATCAGCAGGCCGATCCCCACCGCGGCGAGCGGCGTGAGCACCGGCGCGATCTTCGTGGCAGCCGGCAACACCAACCCGAGCGCGGCCAGCACCTCGAGGCCGCCGATCGCCTTCACGGAGCCGTCGCCGAAATCGTCCACCCACGGCATCGGGCCGGCCAGCTTGGCCCGAGGCGTGATCACCTTCGCCAGACCGGCCCCGAGGAACGCCACCGCCAGCAGGATCTGCAGCACCCACACGAACGTGTTCACCGCTCAGCCCTCCAGCAGGTCAGTGCTCTGCCGCGGCCGGGTCGCCGTACTTGGACCGCAGCCGCGCCTCCGCCTCGTCGTCCGACTCCTCCGGCTCCTTGTCGGACTCCAGCAGGTGCCGCCGCTTGTCCGCCCTGCGCACCGCCCACACGGTGACCAGCAGCGCGACGATCATCAGCGGGTAGCCCATCGCGAGCTTGGCGATCCCGAGCAGCGTGGTCTGGTCGGTGTCGTACAGCCAGCGCTGCACGATGAACCGCGCGCCGAACACCGCCGCCCAGGTGAGCGTGGCGATGTCGTACCCGATCACCGACTTGCGGTCGGCGCGCCAGCCCTTGCCGTGGCTGTTCAGCGACGACCAGATCACGCCGACCAGCGGCCAGCGCACCAGCGTCGAAGCGAGGAACAGGCTGCCGTAGATCAGACTCGCCCAGATGCCGAACAGGAAGAAGCCCTTCGCCGACCCGGTCCGGTAGGCGATGAACGCGGCGATGGCCACGCCGAAGAACCCGGAGATCGCCGGCTGCAGCGGCTCCTTGCGCACCATGCGGACCACGGTGATCAGCACCGCGGTGCCGAGCGCGCACCAGATCGCCGGCATCAGCCCCCACAGCGTGTTCGCCAGCACGAACACCACGATCGGCACCGACGAGTAGATCAGGCCGCCGATCCCGCCCATCTGCTCCAGCAGTGTGCCGGGCTCGCGGTCGTCGCCTTGGTCGTCGGCGCTGTCGTGTTTGTCGCTCATGTAGCCGTCTGCAACTCGTAGTAGGGGTTGTAGAGAACCTTGTGCCCGTCACGCACCGCGATCCGGCCCTTGGCCTTGACCGTGCGGCCCGGCTCGATTCCCGGGATCCGCCGCCGTCCGAGCCAGACTAGTGTGACGCCTTCGGTGCCGTCGAACAGCTCCGCCTCGAGCGTGGCCGTCGCGTCCTTCGGCGACAGTTCCACGGTGCGCAGGCGGCCTAAGACGGTCACTTCCTCGCCGGACCGGCAGTCGCACGCGCGCTGGGCACCGCTGGCCTCCGCCTTTTGGGAGAGGTCGTCGGCGTCGAGCTCCTCGACATCGCTGGTCAGCTTCCGCACGAGGCGACGCCAGCGGCTGTCCCCCTTGGTCGCCATCAAAGCTCCTGACAGTCAACGGGCCGGCCCCGACTCCGGCCCTCGCATTCGCAAGGGTAGCCGCGTGCGAGCATCATTCACCCCTCCGTTCGTAGAGGAGATTGACACGTGACCACCGGCACAGGGACGCCCGTCCCGCGCACGGCCGTGGTGCTGCCCGGCACCGGGTCCGACGAGGTGTTCGTGCGTGCCGCGTTCGAGGTGCCGCTGGCCGCGATCGGGGTGCGCCTGGTCGCGCCGGAGCCGGTCGCCGGCCCCCGGCTCGCCGAGGAATTCCTCGCCGCGCTCGAGGCTGCCGAGCCGCCCGTGCTGGTCGGCGGAGTGTCACTGGGCGCGCACCTCGCCGCCCAGTGGGCGGTGGCCAACCCGAACCGCTGTCTCGGCCTGCTCGCGGCACTCCCCGCCTGGAACGGACCGCCGAACGGCGCGCCGGCCGCGACCGCGGCACAGCTGTCCGCCGACGCCGTACGCGATCAGGGACTCGACGGCGCCCTGGCGATCGCCGTGGACGGCGTGGCCCCCTGGCTCGCCGACGAGCTGACCAGGGCGTGGCACCGCTACGGCGACGCCCTGGCCGAGTCACTCGACGTGGCCGCCACACACACCGCGCCGACCCTCGCCGAACTCGCCACCCTCGACATGCCGACCGGCATCGCCACCTGCGCCGACGACCCGGTGCACCCCGCGGCTGTCGCGCACACCTGGGCCAAGGCCCTCCCCCGCGCGGCCGTGTCCACCACCCGCCTGGACATCGTCGGCCACGACCGGGAAGCCCTCGGCCGCGCGACGGTGCTGGCCTGGCTGCGCGCCGGCGGGCGAGTCTGAGCTACTACTCCTCCTGCGCTTGCGCGATGTGCGACGCGATCGCCTCGGGGAGATCGATCGGCAGCGGGGTGCGCACCGGCATCGGCTGGGTACCGCGCACCACGACCGTGCCGCGCACGAGGTCGACCAGCGCCGCACCGGCCGCGTCGGCGGACTCCGGCGGACCGGCGACCACACCACGCAGCATCCAGCGCGGTCCGTCCACGCCGATGAACCTCAGTGACACGTCGCCGAGTGCGGCCAGCAGCTCGGTGCCCCACTCGCCGCGGGCGGTGCGCACGCTCGCGCCGTCGGTGCGCAACTGCTCGGACAGCTCCGCGCTGACCTCGTCCCACAGTCCACCCGTCCGAGGGGCGGCGTACGCGTTGATGGTGAGCTGGCCGTGCGGGGTGAGCACGTGCACCGCGCGCACCGCGCCCTCCTGCTCCATCTCGACCTGGAGCTGCGCGCCGTCCGGCACGGGAAGCAGGATCGAGCCGAGGTCCAGCCGGCCGAGGTCGTCGTCGGGCGCCTCCGACTCGTCGTAGGGACCGTCGGCGGCCCAGGCCCCGGACTCGCCAGGGCCGGCCTCGTCGTTCTCCCCGCGATCGAGGTCGTCCTCGAACGGCTCGTCCACGTTGTCACGCTCGCGCCGTCCACGCCCGAAAAGTCCCACTAGTCCTCCGTCTCGTACGCCGGCGCACCGGTCAGCGCCGCGTGGCCTCCGGTGGAGCCGTACCCACCGTCACCACGGTGCGAACCCCCGAGGTCGGTCACCTCGCGGAAGATCGCGTGTTCCACCCGCTGCACCACGAGTTGGGCGATCCGGTCGCCCCGGTGCAGCTCGATCGCGTCCCTCAGGTCGTGGTTCACCAGGCAGATCTTGATCTCGCCCCGGTATCCCGAGTCGATCGTGCCCGGCGTGTTGACCACGCTGAGGCCGACGCGGGCGGCGAGGCCCGATCTTGGGTGCACGAATCCTGCGTACCCGTCGGGAAGGGCGATCGCCAGTCCGGTTCCGACGGTGGCGCGCTCGCCGGGCGGGATGCGCACGTCGGTCGTGGTGACCAGGTCCGCGCCCGCGTCGCCGGGCTTGGCGTAGGACGGGACCGGAATGCCGGGATCAAGACGGCGGAGCAGAACCTCGACGGTGGGCACGGGCGGCGAGACTACCCTTATCCCCGTGACGAAAACGGGTGCGGGCGTGAGTACCGCGTACTCCGAGCGGTTGTACGTGTCGTGGTGGGGCTGGCCGCTGCCACTGCTGGCCGCGGCGCTGCTCGCGCTCGAGGTCCACATGGGTTACCCGGGCGTGCGCGCCTGGCTGCCGTACGCGGTGCTGGTGTCCGCCACGGTGCTCGTGCTGCTGCTCGCCGGGCGCGCCAAGGTCGAGGTGCGCGACGAGGAGCTGTGGGTCGGTAAGGCGCACCTGCCGCTGCGGTTCGTCGGCGAGGTCGAGGTGATCGACGGCGGACGAAACGGGGTCGCCAAACGCCGGGCCCTCGGACCCGAACTGGACCCGGCCGCGTACGTGCTGCATCGCGGGTGGGTCCGTCCACTCGTTCGGGTGCACCTGACCGACCCGGACGACCCCACGCCGTACTGGTTGTTCAGTACTCGGTCGCCGAAACGCCTCGCCGAGCTGCTCACCGCGGATCGCTGAGCAGCTCGGCTAAACGTGTCATGCGCAATCGCGGCAGATGTACTCGCCGTTGCGCTCTTCGGAGAGCCTGCTGCGGTGGTGCACCAGGAAACACTTGGAGCAGGTGAACTCGTCCGCCTGCTTGGGCACCACCTTGACGGTCAGGTCTTCTCCGGACAGCCCGGACAGGTCCGCACCGGGCAGCTCGAAGTTCTCCGCCGTCTCCGACTCGTCAACATCGACGACCCCGGATTGTGTCTCGTTACGCCGCGCCTTCAACTCCTCGAGGGAGTCTTCGGCGAGGTCGTCGGCCTCGCTCCGGCGCGGAGCGTCGTAGTCGGTAGCCATGTTTGTTCACCCCTGCAACTTCGCCGACTTCGTCTTGTGCCGCTGGTCAACGTCCCAGCAAGCCAGTTTGTGCCCGCCGTCTCACGTGACGGTCGTCTCGTGCGACCTGACCGTTTCGGAATCGATTCGCGAGGGATCTTCCCCGACGGGAGCCCGCAGAGGGTAGCTCATGCCGCGGCCGTTCCCGCGCCGGCTCACCCGACTGGGTGTGTTTCGGTCTGAACGGCGGACATCGTGACGATAACGAAGCATGTCGATCACAACTTGGAACTCTTGCCGGAGTGTCAGCTACGTGGTGCGATGCGATCAGGTATCACTGTCCGCGTCCACGTGGTCGCAGGTGCGAGCGGCCATGACACGGACGGTGTATCAACTCCGCGTGACGCGGCTGCAACGCCTAAGCTGATCAGGGAAGATTGTCTTGGGTGTAGGGCTCGCTGTCGGGTGGCGACTCAGGGAGGACGGGTCAGTGGCGGCCGGAGGCGTGACGTGGGGCGGGAAGTCCCAGCGGTATCGGAAGCGGAAGCCGCTTCCGGCGCTGCTGCTGCTCGTCCTTCTGGGGGTGGGCGCCACCATCGTGTGGATCAAGGTCGTGGATACCGACCAGCCGGTCGCGTCCCGGAAGTGCCCGGTGCCCACGAGCACCGCGCCGGGCCAGCCGCCGGTGCCGGCCGGGCAGTCGCTGGCCGATGACGCGCTCGACCGCACGACGCCGGCGGTGCCGAGTCAGACGGTCGTGCGTGTGGTCAACGGCAGCGGGCAGCGCGGCCAGGCGGCAGCGGTGTCCGAGGCGTTGAAGGCGCTCGGCTTCGACAAGACCGCAAAGCCGCTCAACGGCGACATGGAGATGGACTGCCGGGGGCAGATCCGGTTCGGGCACCAGGGCACGTCCGCCGCCCGCACGCTGAGCCTGATCGAGCCGTGCGCCGAGTTGGTGCGCGACGACCGGCAGGACGCGACCGTGGATCTGGCCGTCGGCGGCAAGTTCGACGAGCTGCGCCCCAAGCCGGAGGCGCGCCAGGTGCTCCAGCAGCTCACCGAGTGGGGGCAGAAGCACCCGGCTCAGCGCGGTGGCCTGCAGGAGCAGGCCGGCGCCGCGCCGACCATCGACGGCGCGCTGCTGGCCGGAGCCCGCCAGGCTCGCTGCTAGGACACCAGCTCGTGCTCCGCGGCGAGCCGCTGGCTGCGCTTCGTTCCCCACGCCCCGAGCGGGCGGAGCGCGTCGTTCAACGTCGTGCCGTGCTCGGTGAGTGAGTACTCCACACGCGGCGGGACCTCTCGGTACACCTCGCGGTGGACAAGGCCGTCCTGCTCCATCTCGCGGAGATGCTGGATGAGCATCTTCTCGCTGACGCCGGGCAGGCCGCGCTTGAGCTCGCCGAACCGCCGCGTGCCGTGGTTGTCCAGCTCCCACAGGATCAGCGACTTCCACTTGCCGGTCACGACGTCCATCGCGGCGTCGATGCCGCAGATGTACGGGCCGCGCCTGGGGTTCGAGGTCATCGATCTCTCCCGTGTCGTCCAATACTTACCAAGTAGTAAGTATTGAACTAATTAGTGGGTACTTGTCAAGGCGAATGTGCTCCCGGACGATGAAAATCGACACCGATCGAAGGAGCACTTCTTGAGCACCACTCCCGTCACGGTCATCGGCCTCGGCCCGATGGGCAGGGCCATGGCGGCCGCCCTGATCCGCGCCGGCCACCCGGTCACCGTGTGGAACCGCACCGCGAGCCGCGCCGACGAACTCGTCGCCCAGGGCGCCACCCTGGCGGCCACGCCGGCGGACGCCGTCGCGGCCGGCGAGCTGATCATCCTCAGCCTCACCGACTATCCGGCGATGTACGACATCCTCGGGCCGGCCACCGACGGGCTGGCCGGCAAGACGCTGGCCAACCTCAGCTCGGACACCCCGGACGCGTCCAGGGAGGCGGCCGCGTGGACCGAGAAGCACGGCGGAGCCTTCCTGACCGGCGGTGCGATGGTGCCTCCGCCCATGATCGGCACGCCGGACGCGTACGTGTTCTACAGCGGTCCGCGAGAGCTGCTCGACGAGCACGAGCCGGTCCTCAAGGTGATCGGCGAGCCGAGGTACGTCGGCGCCGACCACGGGCTGGCCCAGCTCTTCTACCAGGCCCACCTCGACGTGTTCCTGACCAGCCTGTCCAGCCTGCTGCACGCCACCGCGCTGATCACCTCGGCAGGCGTGCCCGCGGCCGACTTCCTGCCCGGCGCGCTCAAGACGCTCACCGCCATCCCGGCGATGATCGGCACCGGGCACGAGCTGGCCGAGAGCCTCGAGAAGGGCGAGCACCCCGGCGATCTCAACACGGCGATCATGATGGGCGCCACGGCCGAGCACATCGTGCGCACCAGCGAGGCCGTCGGCGTGGACGTCGGGCTGCCGGAGGCGGTCAAGTCGCAGTACGACCGGGCCATCGCGGCCGGTCGCGGCACCGAGAACTGGACCGCCCTGTACGAAGTGATCAAAGCCTGAGCGAGTGTCACACTCGCCGAGCTACGCCACTCGGCCCGCTTGACCGCGCCGATCGAAAGCCACGCCGAGGTCGCACGCTTCTGCGAGGGCGGTCGCCCTTACGGTGACGGAGAGACAGAGGGCGAGGAACGAGCCCACTGTCTCGGAGGAGGCGTGGCTGAACCACCCACGAAACCCAGCCACCACCTCGCGGCCGCAACCACCCACTCAACGTCACCACCGGCCGTCGGCGGAGCCGACTCGGCGACCTTGCCCGAGCTAGACAACACCGAAGCCCACCTCGCGCAGAGCGGTGTGGAACTCGTCGGCGACGCCCGGCGCGGACGCGATGATCGCCTCCGCGCCGAGGCCGTCGGACCCGTCGCCGGGCACGCGCACGATCGCGCCGGCCTCCTCGGCGACCAGCGCGCCGGCCGCCCAGTCCCACCGGGACAGCCCGTGCTCGGCGTACGCGTCGACCCACCCGGCGGCCACCGCGCACAGGTCCAGCGACGCCGCCCCGGCCCGGCGGATGTCGCGCACCCTGCCGAGCAGTCCGGCGATCGCCGCGGCCTGCCGGCGCCGCCGCTCGGGACGGTAGGCGAACCCGGTCGACACCAGTGACAGATCCAGCCGGTCGGCGCCGGACACGCGCAGCGGCCGGTCGTCCAGCCACGCGCCCTCGCCGCGGGCGGCCGTCCACACCCGGCCGCTCGCCGGCTCGACGACCGCACCCGCGACCGACACGCCGTCCACCTGAGCGGCGACCGACACGGCGTACCAGGGGTACCCGTACAGGTAGTTCACCGTGCCGTCGATCGGATCGACGACCCAGCACACTCCCCCGGCCGGCGCGCCGGCGCTGCTCTCGCCCTCCTCCTCACCGAGTACCGGCTCGCCCGGCCGCAGCTCGGCCAGCCGGTCGCGCACGAGGCGCTCGGCGGCCTTGTCCGCGGCCGTCACGACATCGGTCTCGCTCGACTTGGTGTCCACGTCCGTGATGGCCGACGACCTCGACGACTCGACTAGCGAGGAGGCCTCGCGCGCCACCGTCACCGCCACCCGCAGCAGATCAAGCTCCTGTGCTCCCACCCCGCTATTCTCCGTGCAACGTTCAACTCAATGCAGAAGGGGACCACCGGATGAGCTCCAGCCGTGGGTTCGGTGTGGACATCGGCGGATCGGGCATCAAAGGCGGAGTGGTCGACCTCGACAAGGGGCAGCTGATCGACGAGCGGCACCGGATCCCCACGCCTCAGCCGTCCAAGCCGGACGCCGTGGCCGACGTGGTGGCCGAGGTCGTCGAGCACTTCGAGTGGACAGGGCCGGTCGGCGTCACCATGCCGGGTGTGGTGCGCGACGGCACGATGCACACCACCGCGAACATCGACCCCTCGTGGAAGGGCACCGACGCCGCGTCGCTGTTCGCCGAGCGCCTCGGCCGCGACCCCGGCGAGGTGTACGTGCTCAACGACGCGGACGCGGCCGGCATCGCCGAGATCAACTACGGCTGGCCGGGCGATCAGAAGGGCGTCGTGGTGCTGCTGACGTTCGGCACCGGCATCGGCAGCGCGCTGTTCGTCGACGGGACGCTGGTGCCCAACACCGAGTTCGGCCACCTCGAGGTCGACGGGCACGACGCGGAGACCCGCGCGGCCGCCTCGGTGAAGGAGGAGAAGGAACTCTCCTGGGAGCACTGGGCCAAGCGCGTGTCGCGGTACATCAACGCGCTGGAGACGGTGCTCTGGCCGGACCTGATCATCGCGGGCGGCGGGGTCAGCAAGAAGGCCGACAAGTGGCTGCCGCTGCTGACCGTGCGCACCAAGGTCGTGGCCGCCGAGCTGCGCAACGACGCGGGCATCGTGGGTGCCGCCGTGGCGGCCGGCGCGCGCAAGTCGGACTGACCGGAAACACCCTCCGTCACCAGGGCTAACAGGGCCGAATGCGAGTCGATCACCGCTATCGGTCCAAAGCCGCCGCTCGACGTCGTTACAATGGAACAGTGCCCACGGTTCCAGGACCGTCGGGCTTCCCCGAACTCCCGGCAAACCAGACGCTGTAACCCCCAACGGCGATAGGTCTGGGTGGCCGTGATTGACCGTTGTGAAAGGGCGTACGTGGCAGCCGCAGCACGAACCGCGACCCGGGGCTCCACGGCTTCGGCGAGCGCCGCCAAGACCAAGGCCGCTTCGGCCAAGAAGGCACCCGCGAAGTCGGATCCCGACGCCGAGACCTCCGCCAAGGCGAGGACCGCGACCAAGACGGCCGATAAGGGCACGGCCGCCAAGTCGGGCGCGCGGAAGACGACGACCGCGAAGAAGACGACCACTCGCAAGTCGTCGGCGAAGGACAAGGCGGATCCGACCAAGAAGGTCGACGCCGCCGGCGCCGCCGAGGGCGAGGAGCCCGAGGACGCCGAGGCCGCGCCGAACGTCGAGGATCTCGAGGACATCGAGGTCGACGTCGTCGACGAGGCGGTGACCGAGGAGGTCGTCGAGCCGAAGGACACCAAGGAGACCAAGGACGGCGACTTCGTCTGGGACGAGGAGGAGTCCGAGGCGCTGCGGCAGGCCCGCAAGGACGCCGAGCTGACCGCCTCCGCCGACTCGGTCCGCGCGTACCTCAAGCAGATCGGCAAGGTCGCCCTGCTCAACGCCGAGGAGGAGGTCGAGCTCGCCAAGCGGATCGAGGCCGGCCTCTACGCGGCCGAGCGGGTGCGCAAGGCCGAGGACGAGAGCGAGAAGCTCCAGCCGCAGATGCGCCGCGACCTGCGGTGGATCGTCCGTGACGGCGAGCGCGCCAAGAACCACCTGCTGGAGGCGAACCTCCGGCTCGTGGTGTCGCTGGCCAAGCGCTACACCGGCCGCGGCATGGCGTTCCTCGACCTGATCCAGGAGGGCAACCTGGGTCTGATCCGCGCGGTGGAGAAGTTCGACTACACCAAGGGCTACAAGTTCTCCACGTACGCCACCTGGTGGATCCGGCAGGCGATCACCCGCGCGATGGCCGACCAGGCACGCACCATCCGCATCCCGGTGCACATGGTCGAGGTGATCAACAAACTCGGCCGCATCCAGCGTGAGCTGCTCCAGGACCTCGGTCGCGAGCCCACCCCCGAGGAACTCGCGAAGGAAATGGACATCACGCCGGAGAAGGTGCTGGAGATCCAGCAGTACGCGCGTGAGCCGATCTCGCTGGACCAGACGATCGGCGACGAGGGCGACAGCCAGCTCGGCGACTTCATCGAGGACTCCGAGGCCGTGGTGGCCGTGGACGCGGTGTCGTTCACGCTGCTGCAGGACCAGCTCCAGTCGGTGCTCGCCACGCTGTCCGAGCGCGAGGCGGGCGTGGTTCGGCTGCGCTTCGGCCTCACCGACGGCCAGCCGCGCACCCTGGACGAGATCGGCCAGGTGTACGGCGTGACGCGTGAGCGCATTCGGCAGATCGAGTCGAAGACGATGTCGAAGCTGCGTCACCCGTCCCGTTCCCAGGTGCTGCGCGACTACCTGGAATGATCCTCAGCTGACACGGAAAGGCCACCCGCACGGCTGCGGGTGGCCTTTCTTGTGCGTGGGATCAGCAGCCGCCGCAGTTGTAGTAGGTCACGTCCCAGTGATTGCTCTCGAGGAAGTAGATGTTGCCCGATCCGGACTTCCATTTGTTGCCACCGATATAGCTGAAGTTGTTCCGAATGTAATTGCCGACGCAGGTGTACAGGCTGTAGTCGAGCTTGTAGCCGTTCCAGTGGCTGTAGGTGCCGCTGGCGTGCCCGGTCTCGGTGCCACCGGTGATGTTCAGCGCGCAGCCGCTCGCCTTCTTGAGCGTCTCGGCTCCCTGGATCGTGGCCAGGTTGACCTGGCTGAACGACGTGCAGGTGGGGTTGTTCCGGTCGCTGCAGTTGCCGCTGGAGGACCAGGTGATCCCGGCCGCGCGTAACCGCGAGGTGGCCTGTGCGTGGGTCAGCTTGGTGACCAGCGCCTGCACCGATCCCGGTGCCGCCACGGTCTCGACCGGGTCGTTCTCCTTCGGCTTCACGTCGGCCTGCGCGGTCGCGGGAAGTGCCAGTGCGAGAGCGGTTCCGGTGACGGCGACAACGGTGGCGGCGAGCTTTCTGCGCATGGGAACGGTCCTTTCTCGGACAGAATCAACATCCGGATCGCGCCGCAGCGTAGCTGTTGGAAGCCGTCGACAAAAGATTACTTCTCGACAATTCCCGGCAATGTCACCCGAGCGCCGATCAATTTCGCGCGAGCCCGAAAAGGCTTGCGTTTCCCCGAAGGTGCCACCAGGCGACCGCCCGCGAGTCCCGCGCTCAGACACCCCGAGTCCCGCGCTCACGCAGCTCCAACGCGGGACTCGCCGGCGCAGGGCGCGGAACTCGCGACGTGGCGCTGCCAGGTGGCCGAGGCCGGATCGCCTCAAAGATCTTGAAGTCAGTTTTGGAATGAAGCGTTCCGTTCTGCTAGAGTCGGAATCGAACATTCCGTTCCGCTTCATGGAGGACCCGATGACCGCCACACTCGACGCACCGGCCGCCTCGCCGGTGATCACGCCGGACGCCGCGCCCGAGCAGGTCCAGCCGGCACCCCACCCCCGCCGGTGGCTCGGCCTGTTCGCGATCCTGTCCGCCGATCTGCTGAACCTGCTCGACTCGACGGTCGGCACGATCGCGGCGCCGGCCATCCGCGCCGACCTCGGCGGCTCGACCTCCACGCTGCAGTGGATCGCCGCCGGCTACACCCTCGCGATGGCCGTCGGCCTGCTGGTCGGCGGCCGGCTCGGAGACATGTACGGCCGCAAGCGGATGATGGTCGTCGGCGTGATCGGCTTCCTCGCCTCCTCGCTGCTGTGCGGGCTGAGCGCGTCGCCGGAGATGCTGCTGGTGTCCCGGGTGCTCCAGGGCGGGTTCGGCGCGGTGATGGTGCCGCAGTCGTTCGGGCTGATCCGGGAGCTGTTCGGGCGCGAGGTCGGCAAGGCGTTCGCCGCGCTCGGACCGGTGATCGGCCTGGCCACGGTGCTCGGGCCCGTGGTGGCCGGCCTGCTGGTGGACGCCGACCTGTTCGGCGCCGGCTGGCGGATGATCTTCCTGATCAACCTGCCGCTCGGTGCGTTCGCGCTGTACGTCGGCGGCCGGGTGCTGCCGTCGAGCGAGCCGGTGGCGCGCGGCGAGCGGCTGGACGTCAAGGGCGCGCTGCTGGCCGCGGCCGGGATGTTCCTGCTGGTCTACCCGCTGACCCAGGGCCACGAGCTGGGCTGGCCGGCCTGGTCGTTCGTGATGCTGGCCGGCTCGGTCGCGGTGCTCGGCGGCTTCGTGGTGAACCAGGCGCGGCGCAACCGCGGCGGGCGGCCGGCGCTGGTGCGGCTGTCGGTGTTCGCCAAGCGATCCTTCTCCTCCGGTGTCGCGTTCGTGGTCGCGTTCTTCGGCGTGATCACCGGCTTCTCCCTGGCCGTGGGCCTCTTCCTGCAGCTCGGCCTCGGCTACTCGCCGCTGCAGGCCAGCCTGACCATGGCGCCGTGGGCGGTCGGCGCGTTCATCGGCTCCGCGCTGAGCGCCACCGCGCTGGCCGGCCTCGGACGGCGGATCCTGCACCTCGGGCTCGCGCTGATGGGCGTCGGGCTCGGCGGCCTGCTGCTGGTGTTCTCGCTGGCGTCGGACGCGGTCGGCACCGGGCACCTGATCGCGCCGCTGGCGGTGTTCGGCTTCGGGATGGGCATGATCTTCGTGCCGCTGTTCGACATCATCGTCGGCGACCTGGACGACGCCGAGGTCGGTTCCGCCTCGGGCCTGCTGACCTCGGTCGAGCAGCTCGGCGCGTCGCTGGGCATCGCGGTGCTCGGCACGGTGTTCTTCACCGTCGTCGGCGTGCCGGGCGTGTCCGGCGTGGCCCGGTTCGTGGACGCCGCCGAGGTGATCACGGTGATCGCGATCGGACTGACCGCGGTGACCTTCGCGCTCGGCTTCCTGCTCCCCCGCACGGCACGCCAGGCGCACTGATCAAGCGGGTGTGGGGCGTGCGCGAGTCGCACGCCCTACACTCGCATCCAGAACAGAACGCTATGTTCCCGGAGGTGTGCGATGACCGAATCGCCCCCGCTCAGCGGCCGCAAGGCCCAGGCCGCCCGCAACGACGAGCTGATCGTCGCGGCGGCGCGCGACGTGTTCGTGGCCGACCCGTCCGCGCCGATCGCCAAGGTCGCCGAGCAGGCCGGCGTCGGCATCTCCGCGCTGTACCGCCGCTACCCGAGCAAGGAGGCGTTGCTGCACAAGCTGTGTAGCGACGGCCTGGCCACCTACATCGCGATCGTCGAGGACGCGGTCGCCGACCAGGGCGATCCG
Source organism: Herbihabitans rhizosphaerae (assembly GCF_004216555.1). GTDB lineage: Bacteria > Actinomycetota > Actinomycetes > Mycobacteriales > Pseudonocardiaceae > Herbihabitans > Herbihabitans rhizosphaerae. The sequence goes on from NZ_SGWQ01000009.1 coordinate 262,490, forward strand.
TGGCAGGCGTTCGAGACGTTCATGCGCCGCGTCGTCGAGGCGGACACGCATTCGATCACGATCGCGCTGGCCGGCACGTTCACCCCGTCCAAGGAGCTGTACGAGCTGGCCGTCGGGTCCGGCAAGCTCAACGCCGAGCTGATGCGCCGCACCCTCCAGGCCGGAGTGATCAGGCCGGACGTGAGCGACGCCGACCTCGGCGTGATCTTCGAGCAGATCGCGTCGATCCACACTCCCGACGCCGCACGCACCGGCGAGCTGCGCCAGCGATACCTGACGCTGCTGCTGGACGGGCTGCGCCTGCCGCCCACCACCACCCCGCTACCCGGCCACGCGCCGACGCTCGACGAGCGCGCCGGCCGATGGATCGCGCGCACCTGAGACCTCTCGACCGCCTCCACGGGGCTCTGCTCGCGGACTTTAGCGGGCTAAAGTACGCGAAACATGAATGGATCGATCGCTAAGTTTCGGCCAGGAGCACGGCGAGTTTGACGTTCTAGGGCGGATCCGGGTGCGGCTCGGGTCCGCGCGAGCGCAGGGTGAGGCCGACCACGACGGCCAGGATGCCGAGCGCCTCGATCAGGCTCGGCACCTGGGCCAGCATCAGGAAGCCGATCACCGAGGCGGTCACCGGCAGCAGCGCCAGCAGCAGGGCGAACCTGGTGTGCCCGAGCCGCCGCAGCACGACCTGATCCAGCGAGTACGGCACGACGGTGGACAGCACGCCGACCCCGATGCCGAGCAAGAGCAACGTCGGCGAGGTCCACACCGCGCCGGTGCCGGCCGCGAGCGGCGACAGCACGACGGTGGCCACCGCGAAGCCGACCGCCAGACTGTCGATTCCGCTGCCGGCATCGGCCACCCGCTTGCCGAGGACGATGTAACCGGCCCAACACGCCGCTGCGCTGAGAGCGAACACGACGCCGAGCGGCGCTCCCGCCCAATGGACGTCCGCCACAAGAATGACACCCAGAGTAACCATGATCACCGCCGCGATGTCACGCCGCGTGCGCGACCCGGCGGCCGCCACCGCGATCGGCCCGGCGAATTCCAGCGCCACTCCCGTCCCAAGGGGTAGACGCGCGATGGCTTCGTAGATTGCGATGTTCATCACAGCGGTGACCAAGCCGAACCCTGCAGCGATCCAGAAAGCCCTGCCCCGCCAGGCTTCTCGGCCCGGCCGCCGCCACGCCAACAGCACGATCGCGGCGCCGAGACAGCGCAGCCACGCCACCGAAGCGGGGTTGACCTCGGCGAACAGCAGCACCGCGACGGCCGCGCCGACGTACATCGACGCGCCGCCGATCACGAAGAGTAGCGGTGCGGGGATGCCGCTTCCGGTTACCGAGCGTCGAAATGACCACATACTGCGATCCTGCATTCCGGGAATAGCGCTAGGGCATTTGGGTTAAACAGCTGTAACGAGGCACGCCAAGACGGCTTGGAACACTCAAGATGTCTCGTGCGTCTGTAAGAGTGGAGGATGCGAGCACCGCGAAGAGTCTGATCGCTGTGGTCGCAGTGCAAGGCCTCCCGTGCCGACGGGCACGCGGAGACACGGGCACCGGGAGACCGGTGCCGGGACGGAGGGAGATCCCCATGACCACAACGCTCACCCGCCCCGAGCTGACCGCTGCTGACCGTTGCGACCGCTGCGGTGCCGCCGCGAAGGTTCGCGCCATCCTTCCATCGGGTGGCGAGCTGCTGTTCTGCAACCACCACGCGCGTGCGCACGAAGCGCGCCTGCGTGAGCTGGCGGCGGACATCCAGCAGGGCGCGGAGACGCCCCCGGCCTGACGGCACCACTGACACCACGCGAGCGGGCGGACCCAGCGGTTCCGCCCGCTCGTGTTATCTACGGCTACCAGGACCGCAAGGTGGCGATGCGCTCCTCGAGTTGATCAAGGCTGGCCATCGCGGTCGGCGGGCCGCCGCAGGAGCGGCGCAGCTCGCCGTGGATCACGCCGTGCGGCTTGCCGGTGCGGTGGTGGTGCATGGCGACCAGCGCGTTGAGCTCCTTGCGCAGGCCGGCGATCCGCTCCGACACGCTCTGCGGCTTGGGCTCGGCCGGCTCCGGTGCGGCGGGCCGCGCCGACCGGTCGGAGAGCTGCTTGTCCTGCCGCTGCCGCAACAGCGCGCGCACCTGATCCGGCTCCAGCAGCCCCGGCAGCCCGAGGTACTCCTGCTCCTCGTCGGTGCCGGCCATCGCCGCCGTGCCGAACGACGAGCCGTCGTAGATCACCTGGTCCAGCTCGGCCGAGGCGTGCAGCGTCTCGAACGCCCGCTCCTCCTCGCCCAGCTCGTCCTTCGTGCGGTTGGCGTCGGCGAGCAGCTCGTCGTCCCAGCCGTCCTTCTCCCGGTGCGGCTTGCCGAGCACGTGGTCCCGCTCGGCCTCCAGCTCGCTGGCCAGCTCCAGCAGCACCGGCACGCTCGGCAGGAACACGCTGGCCGTCTCGCCCGGCCTGCGCGAGCGCACGAACCGCCCGACCGCCTGGGCGAAGAACAACGGGGTGGACGCGCTCGTGGCGTACACGCCGACCGCCAGCCGCGGCACGTCCACGCCCTCGGACACCATCCGCACGGCGACCATCCACCGGTCGTCGGACTCGCCGAACTCGGCGATCCGGCCGGACGCCTTCGGATCGTCGGACAGCACCACCACCGGCTCGGTCCCGGTCAGCCGGTGCAGGATCTTGGCGTAGGCGCGCGCGGTCGTCTGGTCGGAGGCGATCACCAGCCCGCCGGCGTCCGGCACACCGGCCGCGCGCAACTGGTTGAGCCGCACGTCGGCCGCCGACAGCACCGACGGGATCCACTCGCCGTTCGGGTCCAGCGCGGTGCGCCACGCCCTGGCGTTCTGCTCGGCCGTGAGCGGCTCGCCGAGGCGCGCGGTGAACTCCTCCCCCGCGCTGGTCCGCCAGCTCGCCTCGCCCGAGTACGCCAGGAAGATCACCGGCCGCACCACGCCGTCGCGCAGCGCGTCGGAGTACCCGTAGGAGTGGTCGGACTTGCTGCGCTGGAACCCGGCGCCGTCCGGCTCGTAGGTGACGAACGGGATCGCCGAGTCGTCGCTGCGGAACGGCGTCCCGGTCAACGCCAGGCGGCGCACGGCCGGCGTGAACGCCTCGCGCACCGCGTCGCCCCAGGACTTCGCGTCGCCGCCGTGGTGGACCTCGTCCAGGATCACCAGCGTCTTGCGGTTCTCGGTGCGCACCCGGTGCAGGGTCGGGTGCGCGGCCACCTGCGCGTAGGTGACCGCGACACCGCGGAAGTCGCGCGAGGTCTGGCCGGCCGAGTTGGAGAAGTTGGAATCGACCGGGATGCCGACCGCGTTCGCCGCCTTGGCCCACTGGTGCTTGAGGTGCTCGGTGGGCGCCACGATCGTGACCGCCTCGACCGTCCGGTCGGCGATCAGCTCGGCGGCCACCCGCAGCCCGAACACCGTCTTGCCGGCGCCCGGTGTCGCCACCGCGAGGAAGTCCTTCGGCTTCGCGGCGAGATACTTGGTGAGCGCCCGACGCTGCCAGGCGCGCAGTGGCCGTTGAACGGAAACGTGGGCGGAAGTGGAGACCAGTGAGTCCGGCGCAGAGGTGTTCGGCGAGGTCTTCTGGGCAGACACGAACTCGCCGCTCCTTCCTCGTCGATGATCATGTGCAAAGGGCGGCGATGAGCCCCCGTACGACCCCCAGGGCCCCGGCGAGCCTACCGGCCGGGTGCGACAAGATCGGTGTGCGACGCGACACGATCGACGGATCACCGGGTGGCTTCGGCGAAACGACCCGGGATAGACCATGCTTGGCGGTGCGATGAGTCCTCAGCCACAGCAGACGACCCGCACGGCCGTCCCCACCGAAGCGGCGCATCTGCGCAAGGGGCCCATGCGGCTGATCAAGCGCACGCTGCAGAAGGCCTGGGACGGCAACCTGTTCTCCGAGTCCGCCGAGGCGGCCTTCTGGCAAGTGCTGTCGCTGCCGCCGCTGCTGCTCGGGTTACTCGGCAGCCTCGGCTACGTCGCCGAGTGGTTCGGCCAGCAGGTCACCCAGTCCGTGCACGACAAGATCATCGAGGCGTCCCGCACCACGTTCAGCGAGAACGTGGTGAACCAGATCATCGACCCGACCGTGAACGACATCCTGTCCAAGGGCCGGGGCGAGATCCTCACCGTCGGGTTCCTGATCTCCCTGTGGGCCGGCTCGTCGGCCATGTCGTCGTTCGTGGACGCGATCACGGTCGCGCACGACCAGTACGGCGTGCGCAACGAGGTGTGGCAGCGGATCTTCGCGCTGCTGCTGTACGTGGCGAGCCTGGTGATCCTGATCGTCGGGCTGCCGGTGCTGGCGCTCGGGCCGGACATGCTGCCGAGAGTGTTCCCGGTGGACTGGCGGCCCACCGTCACCAACTGGGTCGACCTGTTGTACTACCCGATCATCGGCGTGCTGATCGTGCTGTCGCTGGCCACGCTGTACAAGCTGGCGCTGCCACGCAAGCTGCCGTGGCACCGCGGCCTGCCCGGCGCGATCCTCGCCATGGGCGTGTTCCTGCTGTCCAGCATCGGGCTGCGGCTGTACATCACGTGGATCACCACCACCGGCTACACCTACGGCGCGCTGGCCACGCCGATCGCCTTCCTGCTGTTCTGCTTCTTCATCGGGCTGGCCGTGGTGATCGGCGCGTACTTCAACGCGGCGATCCAGGAGATGTACCCGGCGAAGATGACCCGGCGGCAGCGCAGGCGGTGGCGACGGCTGGAGATGGAGCGGCACGCGGAGAAGATCCGGGCCGACAAGAGCGAAGAGGCGCTACAGCAGCAGGACACCGACGCACTGCCCAGACCGGGGCGCACGCCGGAGCCCACCGAGTTCACCGCGCCCTCCCCCGCCGACGCCTCGACCACGCAGCGGCTGCCGGTGCCGCACGAACGCCGGCCACCTCCCCCGCCAGCGGGAGCATGATCAACCCGGAGCGGGAGGAGCGGGCGTTCCCCGGACGCGAGGCTGATCGCGTCGGGAGGAAACACCTCCCCCGTTCTGAGGGGATCAACGATGGCGATCTCGAAACGCGCTCGCACGCTGGGCGCCGGCGTGCTGGCACTGATCACGGCGGCGACGATCAGCGGCTCCACCGCTGCGGCTGAGGAAACGGCGCCCGCCCGGCCGGACAAGCCGACCGAGCCGAGCCTGGTCGGTGCGGTCAAGACCTATCGCGCGGACGGCGAGGCCGTGCGCTTCCGGTTCGACGCGCACGGCCTCGGTGAGACGGCGCGCGGCACGTTCCACGTCAGCCACTACAGCGCGGACCACACGGAGGGCGGCGAGTTCTCCGGGACGATCGACTGTCTGATCGTGGGCGGCCCGGTGGCCATCGCGACCGGCATGGTGACCAAGAGCGACCAGTACCCGGGGCTGGTCGGCGTGCGGCGCGGTTTCTCGGTCTACGACGGCGGGCGCAAGGACCGGATCGGCTACAGCTGGGTGTTCGATCCGGGCAGCTTGGAGTCGGTGCCGAAGTGCCTGAGCGCCGCGCCGTTCGAGTGGGTCGAGGAGGGCAACTTCACGACCGTGGAATGGCTCCCCATCGAGGGCCCGAAGCACAAGTGATCAGGTCCCCCTTGATCAAAGTGCACCTCCACTCACCTTGATCATGCCGCGTACCTCGATCAGGTGGCTGTGGCGTACTTTAGCCCGCTAAAGTACGCCACGGAGCGCTATACACGCAGGTCACCGTGGTGGTGGTGAACAGGCGTTAACCTTCGGCACCGCTAGGAAGCCGCCGGACGTAAGCCCAATCGCCGGGGCGCCCGTCCAGCTGATCTTCGTCGACGGTCACAGATTCGGCCACGTCATAGCCGGTCGGCCACCTGCGACTTTTGGCGAAAGTGGTGTCCATCCGTGCTTGGGACTGATCGAAAATGGGTCGCTCCGCGAACTCGGCACCGTCGAAATCGACCGCGCCCGCAAATGTCACTCGATCGAATCCGGCGGCGCCGCCGAATGTCACTCCTGCAAAACCCACGTGGTCCACGAATTCGGCGTGGTGGAACGGCGCCACCACGCGGAAGCGGGCGCGGTCGAAGGACACGGGATCCTCGAATCGTACGAACCGGAACACCGCCGTCTTGGTGAAGGTCGTCTTGTCGAATCTCGTGTCGCCACTGAACACGCACTTCTCGAAGTTGGCCGAGCGGACTCGGCCGCCGGTCAGCTTCCAGTCGACCAGACGTGCCTTCGACAGGCGCAGATCGATGTCCGGCCAGAATGATGCCAGCGGCTCGTCCTGATCGACGTCGTGGTACTGATAGCGCAGATGCCGCGTGAGAATGCCTTGGGCGGTCTGTCGAACTTGCATTTCCTGCTCGTCGTCATCGAACGGCATTCGCAGATAGGCGCACAGCACATTCACGATGGTTTGCCGATGCGCCGGGTAGTTCTGCGCCAGCCGTTCCAACGCGTGCAGCCCACCGTGGCGCACGGGAGCCTTGTCGCTGCCGAGCTGATCGACCGCGTGCGTGTACAGATCGGTGACCCGGCGCTCCTCGGCGTCCCGCTCGTTGGCCTCGGCGACCCGCTCGCGCTGCACCAGGTCCAGCTCGGTCGAACGCTGCCGACGCGCCGCGAGCACCAGAGCCGCCGCACCACCGGTACCGAGCACGATGCTGGCGGCAGTGCGGATGACATCGAGGCGGGTCGCGTCGCCCGGTGTCCCGGAGCCGAGCTGCCAGAGCAGCACGACCACCGACAGCACCGCGATGGCCGCCAGCAGGACGCCGGTCAACACCATCGCGCGCACGCTGAGCACGCGATGGTGGGTCCGTTCGCCGGTCAGTCGTCGCCGCCGGGGCGCATGCGCTCGTAGATCTTCTTGCAGTCCGGGCAGACCGGCGAGCCGGGCTTGGCCGACTTGGTCACCGGGAAGACCTCGCCGCACAGCGCCACCACGTGCGAGCCCATGACCGCGCTCTCCGCGATCTTTTCCTTGCGCACGTAGTGGAACATCTTCGGCGAGTCGTCACCGGTGGCGTCGGTGCCCTCCGGCCGGGTGTCGACATCGGGCAGAGTCTGAGTACTCACGAGGACCATGATGCCTGAACGCTCACCTGATCGCGTCGGGACCTGGCAGGATGCGGCCCATGTTCCAGAAGGTACTGGCCAGTTTCGGCTCTGGGGGCGCGAAAGTCGACGCCCAACTACGTGATCGCAACGTGCGCCCCGGCGGGGTGCTGCGGGGCGAGGTGTTCCTCATCGGTGGGCAGGTCGACCAGGAGGTCGAGTCGCTCGGCGTGACACTGCTCGCGCGCATCGACACCAGCGACGACCGCGGCCGCGTGTCGACCGAGGACATTCCGTTCCAGAACGTGCACCTCGCCGGGCGCGAGCTGGTGCGCGCGGGGTCGCAGATCAAGGTCCCGTTCGAGGTGCAGCTCCCGTGGGAGACACCGATCACCACGGTGCTCGGCAAGCATCTCACCGGGATGGCGATCGGCCTGCAGACCAACCTCGACCTCGCCAGCACGATGGTGGACCCGATGGACGTGGACGCGGTGTCGATCGAGCCGCTCGGGCCGCAGCACCGAATCCTGGACGCGTTGTCGCACATGGGTTTCCAGTTCCGCGGCGCGAACCTGAACAAGCAGCGGCTGGACGGCGTGGAGCAGCAGTTGCCGTTCTTCCAGGAGATCGGGTTCACCCCGTCGCGCGAGTTCGCCGGCGCGTTCACCGAGTTGAAGGTGACCTTCCTGGCCCGCCAGCACGACATGAAGGTCGTACTCGACGCGCACAAGAAGGTCCGGGTCACCAAGGGCGGCGGCCTCGGCAACCGCACCCAGTCCTTCCTCGGCGCGTTCCCGGTGGAGTTCCCGAAGTTGCAGCAGACCAACTGGGAGCAGCAGATCGGCCGCTGGCTGCACGACGTGGCCAAGCCGCGCGGCATCTTCGACTAGCGCCCGAATTACCCAGGGGCACGCGGCAACCGATCAGGCGAATTGTCCGCGTGCCCGCTGGGCTACGCCCGTGGACCGCCCTACGTTCGAGTCCAACGAACGAGGGGAATGTCATGGGAGACAGGGAATCCACGGTCCGCATGCGTGAGCTGGGGCTGGCGCTGCGGCGTGCGTTGGAGCGAGCGGGCTTGGAGAGCAAGGCCGTGGCGCGCGAACTCGGTTGGTCGCCGAGCAAGGTCAGCCACGTTCTGCGCGCCACGCGCGGGGTGAGCGAGCGCGACGTCGCCTCGATTCTCGCGATGGCTCGTATTCGCGGCGACGAGCGGGAGCGGCTGTTGGAGCTGGCGCGGCGGGCGCACGAGCCGGGCTGGCTGCAGGAGTTCGGCGGGCGGCTGCCGCCTAACCTGCGCACGCTGATCGATCACGAGGACGCAGCCGTCGCGATCAACTCATACCAGGGGTTGCTCGTCCCTGGCCTGCTCCAGGTGGCCAGCTACACCCGGGCGCTCATGTCGACGTCGGCCACCATTCCGCCCGACGAGATCGAGGAACGGGTGGACGCCCGGATCAAGCGTCAAGAGATCCTGGACCGCCGCCGGCCCGCGATCTTCCGGTTCTTCGTGGACGAATACGTGCTGACGCGGACCGGCCCGGGACCGGAGATCATGTCCGAGCAACTGCACCACCTGCTCCGGATGTCGGTCCGGCCGCGGATCCAGTTCCGCGTCATCCCGGACGCGGTGGGCTTTCACGCCGCGGTCGTCAGCTCGTTCGTGCTGATGGAGTTCACCGAGATCAACCCAGTGCTGCATCTGGAGCCCGAGAACACCAGCGTGTACCCCGAAGGGAGGAAGACCATCGCCGGCTACCAGGACATTCTGGCTTCGCTCGACACCGTCGCGCTGAACCCGGGACAATCGCGGGAGTGGATAGCCCGCCTGGCACACAAGCTGGGCGCCCCGTGAGAGGAGCACGATGGACACCCCTGACCTGGGTGCGCTGAGCTGGCGCAAGAGCACCCGCAGCGGCAATCAGACCAACTGTGTCGAGCTGGCCTGGCCCACCGGCGCCACCGCGCTGCGCGACTCCAAGAACCCCGGCCCCGCCATGGTCGTCCAGCGGCCGAACTTCGGCGCGTTCCTCGCCGCCGTGAAGGACGCCCGATGAACCTCGGCGTGCTCACCTGGCGCAAGAGCACTCGCAGCGGCCACGAGACCGACTGTGTCGAGCTGGCCTGGCCCACCGATGCCACCGCGCTGCGCGACTCGAAGAACCCCGGCCCCGCCGTGGTCGTCACGCGTTCGGGTTTCGCGGGCCTGCTCACCACCGTGCGAGGCGCCACGCCGTGATCGTCGCGGAGGAGGTCACCGGGGCGCTGGCGGACGGCGGCGCCGTCGTCGCGCTGGAGAGCACGTTGCTGGCGCACGGGCTGCCGGCGCCGCGCAACCGTGAAGTGGCCGGCGCCCTGGAGGACGCGGTGCGCGCGGCCGGAGCGGTGCCGGCCACCATCGCGATGATGGACGGCGTGCCGGTGGTCGGGCTGAACGCCGATCAACTCGACCGGGTGTGCGAGGCCGGCGCGGACATCGTGAAGCTGTCCCGCCGTGACCTCGGCCCGGCCGCCGCACTCGGCCGCGACGGCGCGACCACGGTGGCCGCCACGGCAGCGCTCGCGCACGCGGCGGGAATCGGCGTGTTCGCCACCGGCGGGCTCGGCGGGGTGCACCGGCCGGTGCACCCCGAGCACGTCACCTGGGACGTGTCGGCCGACCTCGGCGTGCTCGCCGAGACGCCGGTACTCGTGGTGTGCTCTGGCGTGAAGTCCATTGTGGACATCGGCGCCACGCTCGAGGTGCTGGAGACGCACTCGGTGCCGGTGATCGGCTTCGGCACGGACGTGTTCCCCGCGTTCTACCTTCGCGACTCGGGCTTCGGTGTGCCCTGGCGGGTGGACAGCCCCGTGGAGGCAGCCGACGTGGTGCTCGCCCACCGCGCCGCGCCCGGCACGGCCGGCGCCGTGCTCGCCAACCCGGTGCCCGCCGAGCACGAACTCGACCGGGAGCTGCACGACCGTCTGCTCGCCGAGGGCCAGGAGTTGTTGCGGCGCAAGGGAATCCAGGGCAAGGACGTGACACCGGCGCTGCTGGAGCATTTCCACGAGGCCAGCGGCGGCGCCAGTCTCGACACCAACGCCGAACTCGTGCTCGCCAACACGCGCTTGGCCGCTGAGATCGCCGTCGCGCTGGCCACACGCGGGTGAGTCACAGGTGGTCACTGTGCGGCTGACACCTCGGGGAGCGTGCCAAGGGCCCGTACGAGGCCGTTGAGCGCGACCTGGCGACCGCGGCGGTATCTGCTGGTCCGCGCCGCTGCCAGCGCTCGGCGATGACACGCGGCGGATTCGGTGAACCCGCCGCGACGGAAATGCGCCGCGCCCGTGACGTTCCACGCGTCGGTCAGCGTGACAGCGTTCCCGGAATCCGCGGCGATCCTGGCCGCGTGTCCGGCCAAGTCGAGGGCCTTGCCGAAATGTTCCCGGCGAAGACACACCATTGCGCGCCCGAACAGCGCAACCGCTTGACGTGAGCCGAAATCGAGCGACTCGGACAGCGCGAGTTGGCGTTCGAAACAAGCGTCGGCCTTGTCGTGTTCGCCCCTGTGGAGCAGGATGCGGCCTCGGCTGCCCAGCGCGCCGGCCACTCCCGCCGAGTAGTTCAGCCGCGAGGCGTGCGTGACAGCCAACTCGGCGTAACCTTCGGCGACCTCCAGTCGCCCCAGGTCGGAGCAAATGTCCGCGAGGAACACCAGGGTGCTTGCCTGCCCTCGACGTTCGGACAGTTGCCGTCGAATGCGCAGTGCCTGCTCACAGTGCTCATAGGCACCGCGGTGGTTGCTGGTCGCGTACTGAGCGGCGCCCAGCGCCTGCAACGCGGCGCACAACTCGCGGGGTCTGTTCAGCTCCCGCCAGACCGCCGCGGCCTCGGTGAACAGGCTCGTGGCGGCGTCGAGGCCACCGACACCCCAGTCGGCCATACCGGCGGCCATCTGTAGGCCTGCGCGTATCTCCGGGTCATCGGCGGTGAACAACGCCGTCTCGGCGATCGGGGTCCAGTCCAAGCTGTGTGGGCGCACTTGCTGGATCGCGCGCAGGGCGTCGGCGAGCGACCAGGTCAGTTCGCGGTCGTATTCGAGGACGGTGATCGCGATGTCGACGACGTTTCCGTGCTCGGCGGCGAGCCACCGTGCCGCGGCCCGGTCGGTCCCGAACCCGACCGTGGGCCCGGACACCGGCGGCGGCACGAGTTCCAGCAGGTCCGGGTAGAGCTGTCGGGCGGCGGCCATCGCGGTGCGGACGTAGAACTCCGCGAGCCGTAATCGAGCCGCGCGACGCGTGGGTTCGTCGCAGCGATCCCGTACCTGCCGCCGTCTGAACTCCCGCACGGCGTCGGGCACCCGGTGTCTCTCGTATTCGCCGGTTGACACAAGACCCGCCCGGTGCAGCCGGGCGAGCGTCCCCCGAATCGAGTCGACCGGACGGTCCACCATCGCCGCGATCGCGCCGACGGTCAGCTCACGGCATGGACATTCACACAGTGACCGCAGCGCGGCCCGGTCACCGTCAGACAGGTGGTGGTCAGCGTCGCTCGGCGACGAGGACCCGGCGGCCACGGCGGTCGAACAGGCCGCCGGCACCGACCGGTTGGCATGGACCACTTGTCGCCAGCCGGTCTTGGCGAGCTCGAACACGACCCGCGCGTCCGACTCGGATACCGCGACTTCCCGCAGGAAGGCCGCGAACGGCGGATTGTCCTCGGGAACGCGAGGAAGGTGTACCCCGGTGCGCCAGCTCCGCAGGGTGGAGTAGCCGATGCCATGCCGCCGCGCCGCGTCATTGATTCCGTGAACCGACAACGCCGATCGCCGTAACGCACTGTCTAATGCTTCCGCGAAAGTCGTTCTCGCCGCCTCTGTACCGGACACAGCTCCCCCAGGCTCCGTGCCGAATGCCTATGCCGGTAAAGGTTACGGCTCCGTTCGTCTCCGCGAAAGGTCCGGAGGGCTCTCAGACATGGCGATGGGCGGGCGATAATCCGCCCGCCCATCGTGTTTCGGATTTCGTTACCACCAAGCGCCACATCCGTTGCTGTTGCACACCCGGAGCCGGACGTTGTCCGCGTGTCGGTAGACGCCGACCCCGTCGGGCCGGGCCAGATGGGCGATGGCTCCATCGACGTACACCTGTGCGAACGACGCGCCGAATACCGTGGCGGCGAACCACCCGTGGTAGCCGTTGCCGTCGCCCTCGCGATACCACGCCCGGCAGACGTCGGCCTTCGCACCACCCGGCGTGGTCAGCGGCGTACAGATCGGGGCCATGACCCCCGCTCTGTCGCCGCTGGGCACGCGTGCGTGAACCACATTTCCAGCATTCGCCGCGGACGCGCCCAATTCGGCTCGAGTCTGCGCGGTCGCCGGCCCGCCCGCGAACAGTGTCGCAATTCCGATGGTGAGAGCAGCAAGGGCTGCTCGTACCTTTCTGGACATCCGTAACTCCCCACTTTTGTCGCCGATCACCCGACACGGTTTCGAAACCGCGTTGACGATTTCGATCGGTCATCTGCCGGGTTGCCTTTGATCATGTCGCGACACGAACGCGGCGCGCGAACACTCCGGAGCTGGTCTGGAGCCGTTCTGGAGCAGTGCTCGCACGACCGAGACGAGACCGCCGGCCAGGCGATCCCCGTCGTGAACTAATCAGAGTCGATGACCCGGCGGCTGGCGGCCTCGATCGCCGTGCGGTCCTTGGCGTACTTGCTGACCTTCTCGACCTTGCGCGCCGGGCGGTCGTTCGCGATCAGCACGGCGATCCACGGCAGCGGAATCGAGAGCACCACGAACAGCAGGGCGAGCCACCAGGTCTCGTAGAAGACGCCGGCCAGGATCAGGCAGGGAAAGCGCATCCCCATCATCAGCATGTACTTGCGCTTGCGCGCGGCGTACTGCTCCTCGTAGGACGGCTCGGCCTCGGTGATCAGAACCGGGGTGTCGTCCCGCTCCTTGCCCTCGTTGCGGCTCTTCACGACACCACCTCCACCACCATCGTCCCACTCGCGGCCCCGGAAAGCCCGCATGGGTTCGGGCCATCCCTGAGTGACCACTGCGGGTAACCCCAGGGTCGACTCGGGGGCCTTCCCGATGGATCTCGAACGCCGCTGACGGAAGCCTTCTCAGCGAGCGCGCCGCACCCGGCAGGCCGCCGAAAACTCTTGAGGGGTAAGGACGATGTCCCGTCCGATGTTAACCGTTCGAATCGCGAGATGGAGCGCGGAGAACCCGTGGCGCGCCATCGGCGCATGGTTACTTTTCGTAGCGATCACCATCGGTGCCGGTAGCGCGATCGGCACCAAGACCGGCACGTTCAGCGACAGCGCCAAGGGCGAGCTCGCCACGTACCAGCGGATCGTGGACGACGCCAAGATCACCCGTCCGGCCAGCGAGAACGTGTTGATCTCGGCCAAGGACGGCGCGTTCGACCAGGCTCGTGGCCGGGCGGCCGCCGAGGACCTGCGCGCGGGTATGAAAGGGCTCGGCGAGGTCGCCTCGGTCAGCGAGCCGGTCCTGTCGCCGAGGGGCTCCGCGCTCCTGGTCAACGTCGACATGAACGGTGAGGCCAAGACCGCCGACGAGCGGGTGAAACCGCTGCTGGACAAGACCTCGGAGATGCAGCAGCGCTACGGCGACCTGCGGCTGGAACAGGTCGGCGGCGCGTCGATGGAGCGCGCGATGTCCGAGGCGTCCGGCGACGACTTCGCCAAAGCGGAGCTGATCAGCATCCCGCTGACGCTGTTGATCATGCTGATCGCGTTCGGAGCGATCATCGCCGCCGGAGTACCGGTGCTGCTGGCGATGTCCGCGGTCGGCTCGGCCATCGGACTCGCCGCGCTGGTGTCGCAGTTCGTCCCGGCGACGCAGAACACCAACAGCATGATCCTGCTGATCGGCATGGCCGTCGGCGTGGACTACTCGCTGTTCTACATCCGTCGCGAACGCGAGGAACGCGCGAAGGGCAAGGGACACCTGGACGCGGTGGAGATCGCCGCGGCCACCTCGGGGCACGCGATCGTGGTGTCCGGCATCGCCGTCGTGGTCGCGATGGCCGGCCTGTTCGTGGCGAACGACGTCACCTTCACCTCGATGGCGATCGGCGCGATCCTGGTCGTGCTGGTGGCGATGATCGGCTCGATCACCGTGCTGCCGGCCGCGCTGGCCAAGCTCGGCCGGTGGGTCGACAAGCCGCGCATCCCGGTGCTGTGGCGGCTGTCCCGCACCGACCGCGAGCCGCGATTCTGGAACAAGCTGCTGCGGCCGACGCTGCGCAGGCCCGCCGTGGCGCTGGCGATCTCGCTCGGCGCGCTGCTCGCCCTCGCCGTGCCCGCGCTCGGCATGAAGCTGTCCATGCCGGACGACCCGCTGCCGGACGACCTGCCGATCTCACAAAGTGAGAAGCGGATGGCCGAGGAGTTCCCGAGCACGGGCGCGACGCACGCGGTCGTCGTCAAGGTGCCGGCGGACAAGGTCGCCGAGGGCCGGGCCGCCGTGACCGCGTTCGTCGCGAAGGTCCAGCAGACGCCGGGATTCGCGCACGACCGCGCGCCGAAGGTGATGACCGCGGCGGGTGAGACGGTCGCGATGCTGCAGGTGCCGATTCCGGACAAGGCGGACACCCCGGCGGCGGACGCCTCACTGGCCGCGCTGCGCACGCAGGTGTTGCCGACCACGATCGGCACGGTCGCCGGTGCGGAGTACGCGGTCAGCGGTCAGACCGCCGGCGAGAACGACTTCCTGGACAACATGAACGACTCACTGCCGTTGGTGATCGCGTTCGTGCTGGTGCTCACGTTCATCATGATGCTGGCGACGTTCCGGGCTCCGGTGATCGCGCTCACCTCGATCGTGCTGAACCTGCTGTCCGCCGCCGCCGCCTACGGCGTGCTCACCCTGGTGTTCCAGGGCACCTGGGCGGAGAGCCTGCTCGGCTTCGACAGCATCGGATCGATCGTCGGCTGGCTGCCGCTGATGCTGTTCGTGATCTTGTTCGGGCTGTCCATGGACTACCACATCTTCGTGGTGTCCCGAATCCGCGAGGCCCACCAGAGTGGACTGTCCACACGGGACGCGGTGGCGCGCGGGATCACGTCCTCGGCCGGGTCGATCACCAGCGCCGCGGCGGTCATGATCGGCGTGTTCTCGATCTTCGCCACACTGTCCACAATAGACATGAAGCAGATGGGCGTCGGGCTCGCGACCGCGATCCTGATCGACGCGACGCTGATCCGCGCCGTGGTGCTGCCGTCACTGATGATCGTGCTCGGCAAGGCCAACTGGTGGACGCCGAAGTGGTTGCGGCGCAAGGAGAACGACCCGCCGACGGCACCGATGGACCGGGTGCCCGAGCTGGCCGGAGCGCCTCGGTGACCAGTCCCCAGGGGACCCCGCATGGGGCCGGGCTCTACGCTCGGCCCCATGCGGGCTGTGGTGGCGCGGGTGACCGAGGCGAGTGTCACCGTGGACGGCGAGACCGTCGGCGCGATCGACGAACCCGGCCTGCTGGTTCTGCTCGGAGTACACAAAGACGACACAGCGGACGCCGCGACTGTGATGGCCCGCAAGCTGCACGAGCTGCGGGTGCTCCGGGACGAGCAGTCCTGCGCCACCGCGGGCGCGCCTTTGCTTGTAGTGAGCCAGTTCACGCTCTACGGCGACACCCGCAAGGGCCGCCGTCCGTCGTGGATCTCGGCCGCCCGGCCGGAGACGGCCGAGCCGTTGGTGGACGCCGTGGTGGCCGCCCTGCGCGCCCGAGGCGCCCACGTGGAGACCGGCAGGTTCGGCGCCATGATGTCGGTGCACAGCGTGAACGACGGCCCCTTCACCGTGCTCGTCGAGGTCTGAGGTCTAGACCAACCGCCGGCTCCACCCGTTCTCAGGTAAAGCTCAGGTTTCCTGGAGCAACGTCCCTGCTGAGAACTACGTCTTCTCTTGTGAGAGCCGGGAACGAATCCATGAGACCGGACGTTTGCACAAGTGTCCGACCTACACAGGGGGAGGGAGCAGCATGACGGTCCCGCAGACGTTGATCCGCGAGGTTCCGCGGGAAGTACCTGAGCCGCAAGAGATCGATCTGGACGCCCAGGGTCCCGCAGCCGACTTGGTCCGTGTCTACCTCAACGGTATCGGCCGCACCGCGCTGCTGACGGCGGCCCAGGAGGTCGACCTGGCCAAGCGCATCGAGGCCGGCGTGTTCGCCCAGCACATGCTCGACACCGCGCCTCGGCTGTCGTCGGCGCGGCGGGCCGAGCTGCGCGCGCTGGTCACCGATGGCCGGGTGGCCAAGGACCACCTGCTGGAGGCGAACCTCCGGCTCGTGGTGTCGCTGGCCAAGCGCTACACCGGCCGCGGCATGCCGCTGCTGGACCTGATCCAGGAGGGCAACCTGGGTCTGATCCGCGCGGTGGAGAAGTTCGACTACACCAAGGGCTTCAAGTTCTCCACGTACGCCACGTGGTGGATTCGACAGGCGATCACACGCGGTATGGCCGACCAGGGCCGCACCATCCGGCTGCCCGTCCACCTGGTGGAACAGGTCAACAAGATCGCGCGACTCAAGCGGGACCTGCACCAGCAGCTCGGCCGCGAGGCCACCAACGAGGAGCTGGCCAACGAGGCCGGGCTCACCGCGCAGAAGGTGTCCGACCTGCTCGACCACGCTCGCGATCCGGTGAGCCTGGACATGCCGGTCGGCTCCGAGGAGGACGCGCCGCTCGGCGACTTCATCGAGGACGGCGAGGCGACCTCCGCGGAGAGCGCGGTCATATCCGGGCTGCTGCAGGACGATCTGCGTCGCGTTCTGTCCACTTTGGACGATCGGGAGCACGCGGTGATCCGGCTGCGGTACGGGCTGGACGACGGCCAGCCGCGCACCCTCGACCAGATCGGCAAGCGGTTCGGGCTCTCCCGCGAACGGGTGCGGCAGATCGAGCGCGAGGTCATGGGCAAGCTGCGGCACGGGGAGCGAGCGGAACGGCTTCGCGCCTACGCCAGCTGACCACGATGTGGGAACGCGCAATCACCCGTTCGGCGGCGTTGACTTGTGACGTGGACCACGAGAGAGTCTAGAGATCAGACTACGCGGCGCGGACAGTTAGCAACTGTCGGTAGTCGCACACCCCGGGAGGTCGGGACGGCCGGGGGCCGCCCCGGCCTTCCGACTAGGCGCACCCTGCTCGCGGAAAGCGCTCGCCGGGGTCGGAAGGCATTATTTTGCGGGGTCGAACCCCGCAGACCCCACGGTGCCTCGTGTCACCTTCCAGCGTTGTGCGCCCTATTCGGGCGCGGGGCGCCCTCATGGGCGCGTTGGGTTTGGGCGCCCCTACTCACGCGCTGCGCGGCCCTCGTGAGGCGTTGGAGCGCGAGTCCCGCGCCACGCACCCGCGAGTCCCGCGCCACGCACCCGCGAGTCCCGCGCCACGCACCCGCGAGTCCCGCGCCACGCACCCGCGAGTCCCGCGCCACGCACCCGCGAGT
>NZ_SGWQ01000010.1:0-247260 GCF_004216555.1 Herbihabitans rhizosphaerae
TAACCAGACCACCCATACCAGTCAATTTAACGCGGCGTGTTCAACATTCCATGGAACCAACAAAGCTTAACTTAGTGGTATTGACCAGAATGGACCGACGCACACCACATCATCCACTGGATCGACGGCGGAATAACCTCGGCAGAACTCATGACCTTGCTCTGCCGATACCACCACACCACCGTTCACGAACAAGACTGGGAAATCGTCATGCGCGATGGGATCCCCTACTACATCCCGCCTGCATGGGTAGATCCGACGCGCAAGCCGATCCGAAATACGATCCACATCGCCGTGTGAACGGCGAATCAGCGGTGGCCGCCCCAGTCGTGGCCGTAGCGCTTGCGCTCCTCGCGCCAGTCGTCGCCGAACAGCGCGCCGCCGATCAGGATCACGAGCACGGGCAGCAGGAAGATCAGCCACACCTTCACGACGGTGAAGAACAGCACCACTGCCAGCACGCCGGACAGCGGAACGAGTGCGGCGTAGGCGCGGTGCGCGACCGGCCGGTCATCCCACCGCTCTGCCGGATTGGATCGTGGTGCCGCCACCGACGACTTGCGCGCCGGCAGCGCGTCGAAGCGCGGGCGCGGGTCGGGCAGATCGGAGAACAGCTCCAACAGTTCGCCGCGGGTGCGCACGGTCGACACCTTCGCCGTGCGCTCGCCGTACTCCTCCAGGTCGAGCCGCCCGGAACTCATGTGTTCGCCCAGCGCCCGCACCGCGTCCTCACGCTCGGCGTCGCTGATCCGGATCTCGTCACCCGGCCGCTCGTTCACTCTTCCGATACTACGGCCGTTTCGGAGCTAGTCCTTGATCTCGAGCAGGGCGGCACCCTGGCTGACGGTCGCGCCGATCTCCACGGACAGGCCGGTGACCGTGCCGGACTTGTGCGCGTTGACCGGGTTCTCCATCTTCATCGCCTCGAGCACCACGATCAGCTCGCCCGCCTCGACCTGCTGGCCGTCCTCGACGGCGATCTTCACGATGGTGCCCTGCATCGGTGCGGTCACCGCGTCACCGGACGCCGCCGCGGTGCTCTTGCCACCGGCGCGCTTGCGGGGCTTGTTGGCCTTCGCCGTCCCGACACCACCGGCGGCCGCCGCCAGGTTCGCCGGCAGCGACACCTCCATCCGCCGGCCGCCGACCTCGACGACCACGTTCTGCCGCTCGTCGTCCTCGGTCTCCGCGTCGGCGCCACCGGTGAACGGCTCGATCGTGTTGTCGAACTCCGTCTCGATCCACCGCGTATGCACCGAGAACCCGTTCTCGCCGCCGATGAACGCCGGGTCGTCCACGATCACCCGGTGAAACGGCAGCACCGTGGCCATGCCGTCCACCTGGAACTCCGCGAGCGCGCGCCGCGACCGGGCCAGCGCCTCGGCGCGGTTCTCACCGGTCACGATCAACTTCGCCAGCAGCGAGTCGAACTGGCCGCCGATCACGGTGCCGGCCTCGACACCGCCGTCCACCCGCACGCCGGGGCCGTCCGGCGTCACGTAGGTGACCACCGTGCCGGGCGCTGGCAGGAAGTTACGTCCGGCGTCCTCGCCGTTGATCCGGAACTCGATCGAGTGGCCGCGCGGCTCCGGGTCCGAGTCGAACCGCAGCTTCTGGCCGTCGGCGATCCGGAACTGCTCGCGCACCAGGTCGATCCCGGTCGTCTCCTCCGACACCGGGTGCTCGACCTGCAGGCGCGTGTTGACCTCGAGGAAGGAGATGGTGCCGTCCGTGCCGACCAGGAACTCCACCGTGCCGGCACCCGAGTAGCCGGCCTCCGCGCAGATCGCCCTCGCCGAGGAGTGGATCGTGTCCCGCTGCTCCGCCGTGAGATAGGGCGCCGGCGCCTCCTCGACCAGCTTCTGGTGCCGCCGCTGCAGCGAGCAGTCGCGCGTCCCGACGACCACGACGTTGCCGTGCTGGTCGGCCAGCACCTGCGCCTCGACGTGCCGCGGCTTGTCCAGATACCGCTCCACGAAGCACTCGCCGCGCCCGAACGCGGACACCGCCTCGCGCGCCGCCGAGTCGAACAGCTCCGGGATCTCCTCGATCGTGCGCGCCACCTTCAGACCGCGTCCGCCGCCGCCGAACGCCGCCTTGATCGCCACGGGCAGCCCGTGCTCCTCGGCGAACGCGACGATCTCCTGCGCACCGGACACCGGCTCCTTCGTGCCGGGCACCAGTGGCGCGCCGGCGCGCATCGCGATGTGCCGCGCGGTCACCTTGTCGCCAAGGTCGCGAATGGCCTGCGGCTTCGGGCCGATCCAGGTCAGCCCGGCGTCCAGTACGGCCTGCGCGAACTCCGCGTTCTCGGACAGGAACCCGTAGCCAGGGTGCACGGCGTCCGCGCCGGACCGCCTGGCCACGTCGAGCAGCTTGTCGAACACCAGATAGCTGTCGGCCGCCGTGCTGCCGCCCAGCGAGAACGCCTCGTCGGCCAGGCGCACGAACGGCGCGTCCCGGTCCGGATCGGCGTAGACCGCCACGCTGGCGAGCCCAGCGTCCCGACAGGCCCTGATGACCCGAACCGCGATCTCCCCGCGGTTGGCGATGAGCACCTTGCGCAACGAGGTGAGCCCCCGCGCGTTCGCCGACTCGGCCACGCCTTCTCCTCCTACGGCTCTGAACGCCCTACGTACCGGGCGCGCTGCTGGGCTTCGAGGCAGTTTACGTAGTGGTAGCCAACTGTGAACCGAGAGACGCCTCACGTTAGGGGCCGTTCGACGCCTCACTGGGGTGAGGGTTGCTCGGTATCGTCAACGGGTCGGAGGGAGGTTGATCACAGTGCCACTCGAGCGGTCAGGCCGTACACCGCGCTCGGTGATCGTGGCCGTCGTGCTGTCCGCGCTGGTCGCGGGCGGTGCCATGGCCGGTGCGGCGGCTCTGCGTGCCCGTTCGGCCGACTCCGGGACACCGCCGGTCGCCGACGCGCCGCCGTCGGTGCCGGTGGAGGGTGACAACGGCTGCCGGGTCGAGCCGTGCCAGACGCTCACCACGGTGCCGGTGCCGGGCGGCAGCGTCGAGCTGATCGCGGACAACGGCGGGCGCTCCGGCCGGCTGAAGATCAACGGCTCGTCGTCGTCCAGCCTGGTCGAGATCACCATCACCAACCGGGGCGTCGTGCTCACCAACCAGTCGCTGCAATGCCTGTCGCTGTCCATCTCGGCGTGCCTGGTCAGCGGTACCGGCGAGGGCGGGCGGGTCGGCGAGGTGGTGGTCGGCCGGTCCGGAAGCTGGAACGGGCAGGCGCAGCCGTACTTCTCCGACGCCGACTACCTCGGCCTCACCGACGTGCGCGGCGACGGCACCCCCGACGTGGTCACCGTGCAGCACGACTGCGGCACCCGCAGCCGCTGTACGGGCGCACCCGTATTCGCCCAGGTCTACGGCCTGGACGGGCAGGAACTCGGCTGTACCCGCACCTTCACCCGGCTGACCCAGCTGCCGGGGTGGCCCTCCGTGAAGCCCACCCCGGTACAGCTCAAACCCTGCGACTGAGCCGGTCAGACGGTGGCCGGCTCCTTATCTTTGGGCGTGGCCGTCTCGCCGTCGTCGGACAGCAGCGGCGGGCCGGTCGGGGTGGCCAGCACCTCGTCGTCGATCAGGCCTTCACCTCGGGCGACGACCACCGGGATGGCGATCTGCCCGGCCACGTTCGTGGCGGTGCGGATCATGTCCAGGATCGGGTCGATGCCGATCACGATGGCGAGGCCGGTGGCGATCACCGGCGCCGGCAGGTCGACCGCGCCCAGGGTCAGCGTGAGCATGGTGAACCAGCCCGTGGTACCGGCCGTGGCCAGCGCGCCGAACACGGCGACCAGCACGATCAGGAAGTAGTCGGCGATCGACAGCCCGACGCCGAACAGGTTCGCGATGAAGATCGTGGCGATCGCGGGGTAGACCGCGGCGCAGCCGTCCATCTTCGTCGTGGTGCCCAGCGGCACGGCGAAACCGGCGTACCCGGGGTCCACGCCCAGGTTGACCGCGGTCTGTCGGCTCAGCGGCAGCGTGGCACCGGAGGACCGGGACACGAACGCGAACTGCAGCGCCGTCCACGCCTTGGCGAAGAAGATCCGCGGGCTCACCTTGCCGATCGTGCGCAACAGGATCGGGTACACGATCAGCAGCACGATCAGGGTGCCCACGTACACCGCGACGATCAGCGACAGCAGCGGCTTGAGGAACTGGTTGCCGTAGCTGGCGAACGCGGTGCCGATCAGGCCGAGCACGCCGATCGGGGCGAGCAGGATCACCCAGTGCAGCACCTTCTGGATCACGTCGAACGCCGAGCGGTTGAAGTTCACGAACGGCGCGGCGCGCTCGCCGAGCGCGAAGGTGGCCGCGCCGACCAGCAGCGCGATGAACACGACCTGCAGGATCTTGCCCTCGGTGAACGCGCTGAACACGTTGTCCGGCACGAGGCCCTCGAGGAACGCCGACCAGGAGCCGTGCTCGCGGGCGGCGATCTTGTCCACATTGGACTTGGACGGCGTGACCTGCACGCCCGTGCCGAGGTCGGTGATCAGGCCGATCGTGATGCCGATGAGTACGGCGATCAGCGAGGTGAGGCCGAACCACATCAGCGTCTTGCCGCCGAGCCGGGCCGCGGTGCGCGCGCCGCCGAGCCTGCGCAGGCTGTTGATGCCCACCACGATCGCGGTGAATACCAGCGGGATCACGGTGAACTGCAGCAGGTTGGTGAAGACCGTGCCGATGGTGTCGAGCGTGGTGGTGAGCCACTCCGATCCGGTGTCCTTGGCGATGAAGCCGAGGATCGCGCCGATCACCAGGCCGGCGAGCACGGACAGTCCGAAGATCAGGTTGCGGCGTGAGCCCGGCCGTCTCGCCGGATTGGTCGTCGCGGTGGACACAGGGAACTCCTTGGGATGCAAGGGAAAGACGTGAAAAGAGGGCGGCGGGTCAGCGTGCACACAGCGAGCTGGCCTGCCGTCGGAGATCGACATGCAGGCGCTCGGTCAGGAGAACGCGAGGGCACCTCATCACCGAGTATCTAACCTCGGAGTGGTCTGAACCCTTCCCCCAGAAGGATGAATGTGCTCGCCGTCTCGCTATGTGGACACCTGCTGGGACCACAGGTCCACGACACGGACCCCGACCTCGGCGAGCAGGCGGCGGGTCAGCGGCAGGCTGATCCCGACCACGCTGGACGGATCGCCCTGGACACCGGCCACGAACCACCCGCCCAGCCCGTCCAGGGTGAACGCGCCGGCCACGGCCAGCGGCTCGCCGGTCGCCAGGTAGGCGTCCAACTCGGCCTCGCTGACCTCTCCGAAGTGGACGGTCGTGCGCATGGTGCCGACGGCGGACTTGACCACCGTCGAGCCCTCGACGCGCAGCACCGCGTGCCCGGTGAGCAACTCACCGGTGGCGCCGGACATGCGCAGCCACCGCTCGCGGGCCACCTCGACGGTGCGCGGCTTGCCGACCAGGGCGCCGTCGAACAGGAACATCGAGTCGCAGCCGACGATCACGCCGTCGGTCACCCCGCCGGCGACGGCCCGCGCCTTGGCGTCGGCCAGCGCGGTCACCACGTCCTCCGGCGCGGGGTCGGTCAGCGACGCCTCGATCGCCTCCTCGTCCACACCGGACACCCGCACCTCGGGTTCGACCCCGGCGGCACGCAGCAGGTTGAGCCTTGCCGGTGAGGCGGAGGCGAGGATCAGGCGCACGCGTCGCACGATAGCCGTGTCCTTGTGGCCGTGAGATGCGCGGGGGAGTATCGAGGACATGGCTCCCACCACGAAGTACGGCACGTGCAACCTGTGCGAGGCGATGTGCGGGTTGGAGATCACCGTCTCGGGCACCGACGTGGTGTCGATCCGGGGTGACGCGGCGGACCCGTTGTCCCGTGGGCACATCTGCCCCAAGGCGGTGGCGCTCGGCGACCTGTACGGCGATTCCGACCGGCTGCGCAAACCCGTGCGCCGCACCGCCGACGGCTGGGTGGAGATCGGCTGGGACGAGGCGTTCGACGAGGTCGCCGAGCGGCTCGCGGAGACCAGGAAGGAGCACGGCGCGAACGCCGTCGCCGCCTACCTGGGCAACCCGAACGTGCACAGCCTCGGCGCGATGACGCACGGCGTGGGGCTGTTCCTCAAGTCGTTGGGAACCAGGAACCGGTTCTCCGCGACCTCGGTCGACCAGTTGCCGCACCAGTTCGTGGCGATGCTGATGTACGGGCACCAGTTCCTGCTGCCGATCCCGGACATCGACCGCACCGAATACCTGCTCGTGCTCGGCGCGAACCCCATGGCGTCCAACGGAAGCCTGATGACCGTGCCGGACTTCGCCAAGCGCCGCAAGGAGTTGCGCGATCGCGGTGGGCGGATGGTGGTGTTCGATCCTCGTCGTACCGAGACCGCGAAGATCGCCGACGAACACCACTTCGTGCGGCCGGGGACCGACGCGGTGCTGCTGCTGGCGATGCTGCACACGATCTTCGACGAGGGACTGGTCAGCTCGGCGTCCTATGTGGACGGTCTGGCCGAGGTGCGCGCGGCGGTCGCCGACTTCACTCCCGATCGCGCGGCCTCGGTGACCGGTGTGCCGGCCGGCGACATCCGCCGGATCGCGCGCGAGTTCGCCACCGCGCCGGCCGCCGCCTGCTACGGCCGGGTCGGGCTGTCCACCCAGCGCTTCGGCGGTGTCGCGCAGTGGGCCGTGCAGCTGATGAACATCGTGACCGGGAACCTGGACCGGCCGGGCGGCACGATGCTGACCACGCCGGCGGTGGACATCGTCGGGCGCGGCGTGATCGGCAAGGGCCACTTCGACGTGTGGCGCAGCCGCGTGCGCGGGCTGCCCGAGTTCGCCGGCGAACTGCCGGTGGCCGCACTCGCCGAGGAGATCAGCACGCCCGGCAAGGGGCGCATCTCCGCGCTGGTGACCGTCGCCGGCAACCCGGTCGCGTCCACTCCGGACGGTGTGGCGCTGGACAAAGCGTTGGGGGAGCTGGACTTCATGGTCGCCGTCGACTTCTACGTCAACGAGACCACCCGGCACGCGGACATCATCCTGCCGCCGACCAGCGCGCTCGAACGCGATCACTACGACCTGGTGTTCCACGCGCTGGCGGTGCGCGACACGGCGAAGTTCTCGCCGGCCGTGTTCGCCAAGCCGGAGGGCACCAAGCACGAGTGGGAGATCTTCACCGAGGTGACCAGGCGGTACCGGCGGCGGGTGCCCGCACGGAAGCTGGCCAAGCGGCTCAGCGAGGCGTTCCTGATGCGGGTGTCGCCGACCAGGGTGGTCGACCTGGCGCTGCGGGCCGGATCGCCCCGGCTGTCACTGCGCACCCTGCGGCGCAACCCGCACGGCGTGGACCTCGGTGCGTTGCGGCCGAGGCTGCCGAAACGCTTGTACACCAAGGACAAGCGCGTGCACGCCGCGCCGGCCGAGCTGCTGGCGGACCTGGCCAGGGTGCGCACCGAGCTGTTCGACGGCCGGCGGCAGGACGGCGAGCTGCGCCTGATCGGCCGCCGGCACGTGCGGGACAACAACTCGTGGATGCACAACTCGGCGCGGCTGACCAAGGGCCGGCCCCGGCACCAGCTGCTGATCCACCCCGACGACCTGGCTGAGCGCGGGCTGACCGACGGGCAGACCGTGGTGGTCGCATCCCGTGTCGGCAAGGTGGAGGTCGAAGCACTCGCCACGACCGACGTGATGCCCGGCGTGGTGAGCCTGCCGCACGGGTTCGGTCACGGGCGGCGCGGCGGCGTGCGGATGGCGGTGGCCACCGAACTGGACGGCGTGAGCATCAACGACCTGACCGACCCCGAGTACCTGGACACGCTCACCGGCACCAGCGCACTCAACGGAGTGCCGGTGAGCGTCACCGGAGCCTGATCAGCGGAAGCGTTCGACGGCCCGCAGGTCGCGCGGCGATGTCGGGGTCGGCAGGCCGCGGGTCGAGACGAGCGGTGCGGCCGTGGCGCCGTCCAGCTTGCCGATCAGCGGCAGGCTGACCGTGGACCGGGCCAGGTCGAACTTCAGCTCCGGGGAGCCCGGCACGCCGCTGATCCAGCCGGCGTCCGTGCCGCCGATGATCAGCGCGAGCTGGTGGCCCTTCGGGATCACGCGGTCGGTGGTGGCCAGGTTGAACGTCATCGTGTACGCCTTGCCCGGCTGCAGATCTTCGCGCTGCGACAGCGACTTGTAGTGCCCGAGGTCCGCCCAGCCTCGGCTGATCACGTCCCGGTCCACCTGCGTGGTGTCGGCCGCCGTGTCGCCGTAGGACGCGCTGTCACCTTCGCGGTCCTCACCCCAGCTCGAGCGGGTGCTCAGGTCCTTGATGCCTTCCTTGTCGCCCGTGTAGTCGCGCGTGGTGGCCGGCCCGTAGTCGACCAGCACCGCGGTGAGCCGTGCCGCCTTGATGTTGGGCGTGACGGTCACCGTGATCGAGGTCGTGCCGGAGACCCGCACGTCCTCGGTCAGCGCGCCGGTCGTGAACAGCGCGCGGTTGGCCGCCGGCCGGTCCGGCGACGCGGCCCAGGCTTCGTGGTCCTGCTGCTGGTTGTCCTTCACGGTCGCGGCGGCGCCCGGTGCCGGCGCGGCGGTGCCCAGCGTGCCGAGGCCGGCCTGGCTGCCCGGCGTGCCGTGCAGCTTCGTCGGCGTCACGGTGTTCGCGGCCCACTCCGGCTCGTCCACCCACTGGTCCGGCGTGCGTTCGATGGTCGCGCCGGGGCCGGTGTCCACGCTCTTGCCGAGCAGGTGCTTGTCGAACCAGCGGTGCAGCGTGTCCACCCACTCCTTGCGGCGGAAGTCGAATGGGTCCACGTGCCCGGTCTGGGACAGCCAGATCTTGCGCTGCGTGCCGGCCGGCAGTGCCGACCAGTACTGGCCGAACTGGCCGGACTTCACGTTCAGGTCGTTGATGCCGTGCACCACGAACACGCTGGCCTTGACGTTCGCGGCCGTCTCGACGTAGTTCCGCGCCGTCCACACGGGAGTGACGTCGCCGTTGCTCGGCGCGCCGGAGTCCATCTCCTGGTAGACCTGCTGGCAGTTCCGGTTCGCGGCGTCGTTGTCGACGTGGCTGGCCAGGCCGCTCGGCGGGTCCTCGCGGGTCGGCACGCCGGCCGAGCGGTAATAGTCGTACCAGGAGCTGATCGCCGCGATCGGCACGATCGTCTTCAGGCCCTCGACGCCGGTGGACGCGACGCCGTTGGCGATCGTGCCGTCCCACGACTTGCCGATCATTCCGGTGGCGCCGGTGGACCAGTCGGCCTTCATCTCGGTGCCGCCGCTCGGCGCGGAGTAGCCGCTGGCCTTGCCGTTGAGCCACTCGATGACCTTCTTGGCCGACTCGACCTCGAACTTTCCGCCGACGTCGGAGCAGCCCGTGGACCGCGCCGAGCCGGACAGGTCGACCAGCACGACGGCGTATCCGCGCGGCACGAAGTAGTTGTCGTAGAACAGCGGGAAGCCGACCGGCCGGCCCTGCTGGTCGTAGTTCTTCTTCTGCGACTCGTTGCCGCGCCCGCAGCAGTGGTAGTACGGGCTGGCGTCCATGATCACCGGAACCTTGGTGGCGGCGTCGGTCTTCGGCCGCACGATGTCCGCGGCGACCCGGACGGTGCCGCCGCCCGGGTTCGGCTGCCCGGTGTCAACCCAGACGGTCTCGTTGACCGCGTCCGCGTAGGCGTGCACCGGCTGGGACGGTCGCGCGGCCGTCTCCTGGGTCGGCGCGGCGCTCGCGGTGGTCGGAATCGCAAGCAAGCCAAGGGAAAGCGCGATCGCGGCGAGCACGACGAGAGGCCCGCGGCGGCGCAGACTGGTCCGCATCACCGGAACGTAGCGCACGAGCGCGCACGAGGGCAGCGACCTTAGTCGGGTTCACGCTCTGGTCACGGCGAACATGAAACAGCCGTGGCCGATGTTGCGGCTGTGCACCTGGACGGCGGACGCGTCGGCGAACAACTCGGCGATCATCGCCTCCGGATCGGACCCGTCGTGCACCCGCGTATCGACGATCCATCCGCGCTGGTCATAGCTGCGCAGCACCTGCCGCCGCCCGTACCACGGACACGGATAACCCTGGTGCGAGGTGCCCGCACACGCGTCGTCGTGCGCGAACACCGCGCCGATCTCGCGGTACGGGCTCGCCGGGTCGATCGGCGGAGCGTAACCGAAGAGGATCAGCTTCTCGCCGGGCCGCGCGTCGTTCAGGCAGCAGCGCACCGGCTCACCGCCGTCGGCCGTCACCCGCACGATCGGATTGCTGGACACGTCGCGCCCGGTCGCCCGCACCTCATCGAGTACGGCCGGCGGGATCGCGTGCACCTGAAACCTCGTCATGCCGTCGAGCCTGCCCCGCCGCAGGGCCTCCTGCTGGCGGCGATCAGACGTGGCTCTCCGACCGGCGGTGCTTCGGCCGTGGACAACGCCGTGCCGCCCCAGAACTTGACACCGCACCAAGTCCCCTTCGCGTACTTTAGCCCGCTAAAGTCCCGCGCCCGCGGAGAATGCGCAGGTCAGGGGTGATCAACAGGCCGCAGAGAACGTGAGGGTGATCCACGTCAGGAGGTGCGTGGTGGCACGGTCACACTCACGGCCCGTTCAGCGCACAAAGGGAGTGCTAGCGGGGTAGACCAGAGGCCCGCCACGCTCCCGGACCGTGCTGCTGCGGCCGGCGCAGGTGGGCCGCGCGATCCGACCACGTCGAGCGCGGCTTCTCTTCCGGCTCGGCCGGGCCGCTCGCCGCGATTCCGGCCACCACCGCGGTCAGCGCGGCCAGCTCCGCGTCGTCCGGTGTTCCCCGGACCACGCGCAGCAGGGGCCGCTCGGGTGTGTCGGTCATAGCGGGATGTTCCCGTGCTTCTTGGGCGGCAGCGTCTCCCGCTTGTCGCGCAGCAGACGCAGCGCGCGGGCCACGTAGCCGCGGGTGTACGACGGCGGGATCACCGAGTCGACATAGCCGCGCTCGGCCGCCACGTACGGGTTGCACAGCGTGTCCTCGTACTCCTGGATCAGCTCCGCGCGCAGCGCCTCGACGTCCTTGCCGTCCTCGGTCGCCTGCGCCAGCGTCTTGCGGTGCACGATGTTCGCCGCGCCCTGCGCGCCCATGACCGCGATCTGCGCGCTCGGCCAGGCCAGGTTGACGTCCGCGCCGAGGTGCTTGGAGCCCATCACGTCGTACGCGCCGCCGTAGGCCTTGCGGGTGATCACCGTGACCAGCGGGACGGTCGCCTCGGCGTAGGCGTAGATCAGCTTCGCGCCGCGCCGGATGATGCCGTTCCACTCCTGGTCGGTGCCGGGCAGGAAGCCGGGCACGTCCACGAACGTCAGCACCGGCACGTTGAACGCGTCGCAGGTGCGCACGAACCGCGCGGCCTTCTCCGACGCGTCGATGTCCAGGCAGCCGGCGAACTGGGTCGGCTGGTTGGCCACGATGCCGACGCTGTGGCCCTCGACGCGGCCGAAGCCCACCACCACGTTCGGTGCGAACAGCGGGTGCACCTCGAGGAACTCGCCGTCGTCGAGCACCCGGGTGATCACCTCGTGCATGTCGTACGGGGTGTTCGCCGAGTCCGGGATCAGCGTGTCCAGCTCGCGGTCGGTCTCGGTGATCGCGTCGGAGATGGACGCGTCGGCCGTGTCTTCGGTGTCGAATACCGGCGCCTCGGACAGGTTGTTGGACGGCAGGAAGCTGAGCAGCTCCTTGACGTAGGAGATCGCGTCCTGTTCGTCGGCGCCCATGTAGTGCGCGTTGCCCGACTTGGTGTTGTGCGAGCGCGCGCCGCCGAGCTCCTCGAAGGTCACCTCCTCGCCGGTGACCGTCTTGATCACGTCGGGGCCGGTGATGAACATGTGCGAGGTCTTGTCGACCATCACCACGAAGTCGGTGATCGCCGGGGAGTACACGTGCCCGCCGGCGTTCGCGCCCATGATCAGCGAGATCTGCGGGATCACGCCGGAGGCCTTCACGTTGCGGGTGAAGATCTCGCCGTACAGGCCGAGGGAGACCACGCCTTCCTGGATGCGCGCGCCGCCGCCTTCGTTGATGCCGACGATCGGCCGGCCGGTCTTGATCGCCAGGTCCATCACCTTGACGATCTTCTCGCCGTAGACCTCGCCGAGTGAGCCGCCGAACACGGTCACGTCCTGGGAGAACACGCATATCGGGCGACCGTCGACGGTGCCGTATCCGGTGACCACGCCGTCGCCGTACGGACGGTTCTTCTCTTGCCCGAAGTTCATCGAGCGGTGCCTGGCCAGCTCGTCCAGCTCCACGAACGAACCGGGGTCGAGCAGCATGTCGATCCGCTCGCGGGCGGTCATCTTGCCCTTGGCGTGCTGCTTCTCCACCGCTCGGGCGGATCCGGCGTGCACCGCCTCGTTGTTGCGGCGGTACAAATCCGCGAGCTTGCCGGCCGTGGTGTGGATGTCCGGCTCGGCCTCTCCCTCGGTGGGGACCGGGCCGAGTGGCTCCGTCGCGCTGCTCATAGAGAGGCAGAGTAGCTACGGAAACCCGTAGTGGTCTGCCCCAGTTGCCCACGTCACGCCCCTTAGTGAGGTACGTATCAAGTGGAGTCGGCACGTGTGGGCGGGTGTCTCTAGGCTGGGCGGGTGGACGGGACCGGCAACACCCTTGACCAACTGGAGCTGGCGCGGCGGTTGTCGCCCGCGTACGCGGCGGTGGAGGTGGTCGGCTCGACCGGGTCCACCAACGCCGATCTGCTGGCCGAGGCGCAGCGGGGTGCGGCTGATCGCACCGCGCTGATCGCCGAGGAACAGACGGCGGGCCGCGGCCGGCGATCGCGCGAGTGGGTGTCGCCGCGCGGGTCCGGCCTCTATCTCTCCGTACTGCTGCGGCCGGTGGACGTCCCGCCGTCGCAACTGGGCACGTTGTCTCTGGTCGCCGGGCTGGCGTTGGCCCGCACGGTTACCGGGCTGGGCGTGGACGCCGTACTCAAGTGGCCCAACGACCTGCTCGCCGGGCCGGCGCGCGCCAAGTGCGCCGGCGTGCTGTCCGAGGTGGACCCGGCGTCCACCACCGTCGTCGTGGGGATCGGGCTGAACGTCACGCCGCTGAGTACCGAGGTGCCGGCCGGCGCGGGCGGGCTGCCCGCGACCTCACTGGCCGCCGAGGGCGCGCGCGACACCGATCGCACCGAGGTGGCGGTGGCGCTGCTGTCCGCGTTCGCCGAGCTGGAGCTGGCGTGGCGCCACGGCGGCGGCGATCTCGAGCGCGCCGGCCTGCTGGACGAGTACCGCGAGCGCTGCGTGACGCTGGGTTCCGAGGTGCGGGTGGAGCTGCCGGACGCCGCCGCGATCACCGGTGTCGCCGCCGACGTGGACGGCTCTGGCCAGCTGATTCTCGACGCCGGTGACACCAGGAAGACGGTCTCCGCCGGCGACGTCGTCCACCTGCGGGCCAACAGCGGGTGAAGATCGTGCCCCGAGTTCGCTGAACCGGCCGACGGGTCCATACTCACACCGGTACGGTTACCGCGAATTTCGACGGTGGCGTGTCAAAGGGAGGACACCGTGGCCTATCCGGATGACCTGCTCAGCGAGGGCGAGACGGTCGTACTCCACAAGCATCCGCACTGGAAGATGCTGCTCGTCCCGTTCGTCGTCCTGATCGTGACGTTGGCGATCGGCATCTGGCTCGGCATCCTGGTCCAGGACGCCGAGTCGCCGTGGAACAACATCGGCCTGATCGCGATCGGCGTGGTCGGTCTCGGCCTGATCGTGTGGCTGTTCCTGATCCCGTTCGTGCGCTGGCGCACCACGCACTTCATCGTCACCACCGACCGGGTGATGGCGCGTGAGGGCGTGATCAACCGAACCGGCATCGACATCCCGCTGTCGCGCATCTCCAGCGTGCGGTTCGAGCACGGGCTGATCGACCGGATCGTCGGCTGCGGCACGCTGATCATCGAGTCCTCCTCGCAGGAGCCGCTCGAGTTCGACGACATCCCCAAGGTGGAGAAGGTGCACACCCTGATCTACCGGGAGGTCAACGACAACCCGAACGACGACTTCCACCGCCAGGGCGCGCCCGGGTTCGAGCAGCAGGGTGGATTCGAGCAGGGCGGGCCGGCCCCGACCCAGCAGTACACCCAGCCCGACCAGGGCGGGCGCGGCCAGGGACGGCGTTGACCGCCAGGGAGCTCGGGCTGCCGGCGCGGGTGCCGGGCGGTGAGCTCCCGGAGCGGGTGCGCGTCTGGGAGGTCGGCGCTCGGGACGGACTGCAGAACGAGCAGTCGGTCGTTGACGTCGGGGTGAAGCTGGAATTCCTCGACCGGTTGGCCGACGCCGGTCTGAGCACGTTGGAGGCGACCAGCTTCGTGCACCCGAAATGGGTGCCGCAGCTGGCCGACGCCGAGGAACTGCTGGCGCGACTGTCCAGGCGGGACGGTGTGCGCTACCCGGTACTGGTGCCGAACGAGCGTGGGCTGGACCGTGCGCTCGCGGCCGGCGTCCAGCACATCGCGATCTTCGGCAGTGCCACGGAGACGTTCGCCCAGCGCAACCTGAACCGCACCCTGGACGGGCAGTTCGCGATGTTCGAGCCGGTGGTGTCGCGCGCCAGGGCCGAGGGGCTGGACGTGCGCGGGTACGTCTCGATGTGCTTCGGCGATCCGTGGGAGGGACCGGTCGACGCCGCGCAGGTGATCTCGGTCGGCAAGCGGCTGGTCGACATGGGCTGCTCGCAGCTGTCACTCGGCGACACGATCGGCGTGGCGACACCCGGCCAGGTGGAGGCGCTGCTCGCCGGGTTCGTGGACGCCGGGGTCGACCTCGACGCGCTGGCCGTGCACTTTCACGACACCTACGGCCAGGCGTTGTCCAACACGCTGGCCGCACTGCGCGCCGGAGTGTCCACTGTGGACTCCTCGGCCGGCGGGCTCGGCGGCTGCCCGTACGCCGAGTCGGCCACCGGCAACCTGGCCACCGAGGACCTGGTGTGGATGCTGGACGGGCTGGGCGTCGAGCACGGCGTCGACCTGGACAAGCTCGCCGACACCAGCGCGTGGATGGCGCAGCGGCTCGGCCGGCCGTCCCCGTCCCGCGTGGTACGAGCCTTGCGGGGCTGACTGGCCAGATCTGACCTTTCCGAGAAAATCTCCAGGCGCGGGGAACCGGCCCGGTTCACACTGCGTCGAACGCGGGGACCGACCAGCATGTCCGTCGTCGGACAGCGCGTGACTCGGAGGTGGCCGTGGGCCCTGATCTCTCGGCAGACCACCAGGCGGAAGTGGATGGACTGCTCGCCGAGTACCGCCGAAGTCGCGAGCAACTCGCCGCCGTCCAGCAGGAGCTCGCCGCCATTCGGGTCACCGCGAGCACCGAGGACGGCGGGATCACCGTCACCGTCGGGCCGCAGGGAACGCTCACCAACCTGGTGATCACCGACGCCGCTCACCAGCGGTACCGGGCCGCCGAGCTGGCCGCGATCGTGGTGCGCCTGGCGACTGCCGCCGCGGCACAGGCGTCCGAGCGGGCCGCGCGCACCCTGACACCGGTGCTGCCCGCCGACAGCGACCCGGCCGCCGTGTTGCGCGGCACGGCCGACCTGTCCGACGCGGAGATCGCGCCGAAGAAGCCCCCGCCGTCCGAGGAGAGCTTCGAGGACGTCCCGACCTGGATGGACACCCGCGACGGGAGGCCCCCGTCATGACCGATGGCGGTTTTCAGGCCGACGGCGAGCGGATCGTCAGCGAGGCCGGCGAGTTCGGCCCGCTGGCCGACCGCGCCGCGACGATCCACAAGGAGTTGAACGCGGCACTCGAATCGGCCGGGCCGTGCTGGGGTGACGACGAGGTCGGGCGCAGCTTCGCCGCCGCGCACACCGCCTCCGCCGACACCGCGCTGGGCGACCTCGGCGGGCTCGCCGAGAAACTCGGCGACGTCGGCAGCCGGTACACCGCCGCCGGCCACACCTACACCGACGTCGAGGAGCGCGGCGAACGCCGGTTCCGCGCGCCGGGCCAGCAGGCCTGAGGGGGACGGGATGGGGATCGAGCTGCCCAAGGAGCTCGCCGGTGTCGCCGCCGACACCGGGGTCACCTGGCCCAAGGCCGACGAGGAGGCCATGGGTCGCACCGCGGCGGCGTGGCGCGAGGCCGGCGAGAAGATGACCACGCTGGTCGGCGACGCGGACAACGCGGCCCGCAGGACGCTCGGCAACGTCGAGGGCGACGCCGGCGGCGCGGCTCGCGAGCACTGGTCGAGCTTCGTCAAACCGGACACCGGACATCTGCCGGCCGCCGCGCGCGGGTGCACCGACGCGGCCGACCGGCTCGACCACGCGGCCAACCAGGTCGGCGCCGCCAAGGTCGAACTCGTGCGCGAGCTCGTGTCGCTGGCCAAGAACAAGGACGCCGCACAGAGCGCGGCGGGCGCCGGCTTTCCCGGTGCGCTGGCCGGTCTGGACACCGCGACCCGGGGCGCGGCGGCGAACGTCGCGCACCTGAACACCCAGCTCGTCGAGTCGGTGCGGCCCGGGTCCGGCGTGGACATCGGCGATGTGGGCAAGCTGGTGGACGTCAGCCCCGGCGTACACGCCCAGCCGGTGGTCGACGCCGTGTTCGACACCGAGGTGGGCGCCGGCCACGCGGTGAGCGCCACCGTCAGCGGGATCGGCCAGGAAGCCGGTCTGGCCGTGGCGGCCGACCCCGGATCGACCGGCCCGATCACGGTCGGCGGTCCCGGTGGGAGTGCGTTGCCGGGCGTCGTCTCCTCGGAGGCGCCCACACCGGCCACCGGTCTCCCGGCGGTCGGACGGCTGCCGAACGAGGTGCAGAGCGTGCACGCGTCGCTGGCCGCCCCACCGGTGCAGCCGCCGGCCGTCGCCCCCGGCCCGCCGCCCCCGTTGGCGCCCCCGCCGCCACCCGTGGCCGGCGCGCCCATGGGACCGGTTGGCCCCGTTGGCCCGATGCCCGCCGGCCCGCTCGCGGCCGGACCCGCGGCGCCGGTACCGGCACCCGCGCCGGGAGCCGTGCCGCAAGGACAGCCGCCCGCGCGACCGGGGGACCGGCAGCACGTCCACCGCTTCGGGCCGGACCCGTACGCGCCACCGGCACCTCCGCCGCCACCCCCGCCACAGCCGCGAGAGCCGAGGGACAACCTGGTCGCGCTGTTCCTGGTGCACATGTTCCCGATTGGCCACCTCCCGGTCGCCTCGAACCGCCCGGCCCGGCAGATCCCGCCGCCGCCGGCCGAGCGGGACTACGCGGCGGGCCTGCGGTTCGCGCCCGACGATCACCCCGAGTCGGCGCTGATCGACGCGCTGCCCCGGCTGGCCGAGGTGCGCGAGGGTGCCGAGGTGGTCGTCTCCGGCCCCGGGCTGCACGTGGACAGCCCGATCGTGGCCGGTCTGTCCGAGGGCTACGACCCGCTCGGCGATCAGCACGAGCGGGACTGGGACCGCCGGTTCCTGGTGCGCTGGACCGAGAACGGCGCCGAGTACGCGTGGCCGCCCGGCGAGCTGTACCCGGAGGGTGGCACCGACGCCGGCGAGCCGGAGGTGCTCGACGAGGGCGCGGTGATCGACCGGCTGGGCACCCCGGAGGGCCGCGTGTTCGCGCCCGCGGGGACCGGCTACCCGCGGCGCGCCCTTCCACCGTCCCATATGGACAGTGGTTACCGGTGCTATCAAGTGGCGCGGCCGGTCCCGGTGTGGCGGGCCGCGTGCGCACCGTGGTTCGCCCAGCCCGGCGGCGGGATCCGTTACCGCACAACGCATTCCGCGATCGACCTGATCACCATGGGCTACCTGCTGGACATCACCGACGAGATCGCCGGAGGACGAGCGTGAACGCCGAGTCGATCACCGAATGGCTGGACGCGATCGGGGTGCCGCGCGAGGTCGTGTCGGTCGGCACCGAGCGGGACAACGCCTGGTGCCTGCTGGCCGACGAGGAGCCGGACCCGGACGGCAACGTCGCGTGGGAGGTGTTCTGGCGCGAGCAGGGCAACCGCTACGACTGGGCGCGGTTCACCAGCGAGCACGTCGCCTGCCACTACCTGTTCGGGCGGCTGACCTGGGCGCAGGTCGTGCGCGGCGCGGTCGGCGTGCTGTCAGACAAGAAGGCGGACAAGAAGCCGTCAGGGCAGCCGTAGGTGCTCCAGCGCCGCCTCGTGCAGGTGGCCGTTGGTGGACAGCGCCGACCCGCCGTCGAACCGGGCGGCGCCGGACAGGTCGGTGAACGTGCCGCCGGCCTCGGTCACCAGCACCTGCAGCGGCGCCACGTCCCACGGGTTCACGATCGGCTCGGCGGCCACGTCCACCGCGCCCTCGGCGACCAGGCAGTGCTGCCAGAAGTCGCCGAACGCCCGGCTCTCCCAGCAACTGTCCACAAAGGACAGATACGCCTCGAGTGTGTGGTACCGCGCCCAGGAGGCCAGATCGGTGGTGCCCACGTAGGCGTCGGCGAGGTCGGTCACGCCGGACACCGAGAGCGGCACCGGCTCGCGGTCGTCGACCGTCATCCATGATCCGCCGCCGAGGCAGGCCCACCACCGCCGGTGCATCGCGGGCGCGGACACCACGCCGACCACCGGCGAACCGTCCACCGCGAGCGCGATCAGCGTCGCCCAGACGGGTACACCTCGCAGGAAGTTCTTGGTGCCGTCGATCGGGTCCAGCACCCAGGTGCGGCCGGACGTGATCTCGCCGCCGCGCTCCTCGCCCGCGACCGTGTCATGTGGACGGTCGAGGGCCAGCAACTGGCGCACGGCGTCCTCGACGGCGAGGTCCACGTCGGTCACCGGCGTGCGATCCGGCTTGCTGGTGACCCTCAGATTCTTGGCGACGAACCGCGAATGAGTGATCTGGTCGGCCTCGTCGGCCAGCCGCTGAGCCAGCGCCAGGTCCGCGGTGAAGTCGGTGGACACGGGATGATCGTAGAGTTGACCCGTGAGCGTCGTGCTGCTGGCCGAGGACGACTCGGCGATCGCGGACCCGCTGTCGCGCGCGCTGCGCCGCGAGGGCTACGACGTGCTGGTGGTGGCGGAAGGGCACGCCGCGCTGGAGGCCGCCACCGGCACCGGAGTCGACCTGCTGGTGCTCGACCTCGGTTTACCGGGAATGGACGGGCTGGACGTGTGCCGGCGGCTGCGCGCCGCGGGCCACGGTCTGCCCGTGCTGATGCTGACCGCGCGCGCCGACGAGGTGGACTTCGTGGTCGGCCTGGACGCCGGCGCCGACGACTATGTGGCCAAGCCGTTCCGGCTGGCCGAGCTGCTGGCCCGGATCCGCGCGCTGCTGCGCCGGCGGTCGCCCGGCACGATCGAGGTCAACGGCGTGCGGATGGACCTCGGCGCGCGACTGGTCACTGTGGACGGTGCGGAGATCTCCTTGGCCAACAAGGAATTCGAGCTGCTGCGGGTGTTGCTGCAGCGCGCCGGTCAAGTGGTCACCCGGGAGGAGATCCTGTCCGAGGTGTGGCACACGCCGGAGCTGAAGACCTCCAAGACGCTGGACATGCACATGTCCTGGCTGCGCAGAAAGATCGGCGGTGCGGGGCCGGAGCAACGCATCGCCACCGTGCGCGGTGTCGGCTTCCGCTTCAATGCGGTTTAACCGACAGCGGATCGTGCCCGAGATGACGCGGCTCTCGTGTCAAGCAGCCGCACCTAAGGGGAACGTGACGCAACTCAGCCACGGTGACGACGCAACCGCAGCTGGCGGCGAAAGGCACCCAATACTGGGGAATCGCGGGGAGGCGGGCTAGTGCGCCGTCGGATTCTGCTGTCGATCCTGCTCGCGGTCGCGGTGACCGCGTGCGCGCTGGGCATTCCGCTCGGCTACACCGCCGTGCAGATCGTGGGCAGCCTCACCCGCGACGACCTGGTCGCCCGCGCCCAGCGCATCGCGGCCACGCTGGACGACGAGATCGCCAGCGGGCACACGCCGGACCTGGCGCGGGTGGCGGTCGCGGTGCCGCAGGACGGTCGGCTGGTCGTGCGGCTGCCGTCCACCGGCGAGCTGGTGCACGGTCCGGACCCGGGCTCCGACCCGGTCACCGAGCAGGTGCCGATCGTCCAGCAGGGCACGGTCACGCTGCTGGTGCCGTCCGGGCCGATGCACACCCGGCAGGCGCAGGTCGCGGCACTCGTGGCGCTGGTGATCGTGCTGACCGTGGGCATCGGCACGGGGGTGGCGACGGTGACCGCGCGCCGGCTGTCCTCGCCGTTGCGGCACGTGGCGGACCGGGCGTCGCGCCTGGGTGCCGGCGACTTCCGGCGCGACGGCAAGCGCTACGACATCGGCGAGCTGGACATGGTGGCCGACGCGCTGGACACCTCGGCCCGCGCGCTGGCCCAACTCGTGCAGCGCGAGCGCGAACTGGTCGGGGACGTGTCGCACCAGCTGCGCAGCCGGCTCACCGCGCTGCAACTGCGGCTGGAGAACCTGGCGCTGGCCCACGATGGCGCGCCGGAGGAGGCCAGCGCGGACGCGCGTGAGGCGGTGGAGCAGGCCGAGCGGCTGTCCGAGGTGCTCGACGAACTGCTCGCGGCGGCGCGCGCGGCCCGTGCGCTGGACGCCGAGCCGGTGGACCTGGGCATCGCGCTGCCGAAGATCGCCGACGAGTGGCGCGATCCGCTGCGCGCCGAGGGGCGGGCGCTGCGGATGCGGCTGCAGGACGGGCTGCGGGTGAAGGTGGCGCCGGCACGGCTGCGCGAGGTGATCGGCGTGCTGCTGGACAACGCGCAGCGGCACGGCGCCGGAACGGTAACTGTTTCCACCCGAAAGGGTGATGTGACCGCGGTGATCGAGGTGTCCGATCAGGGCCGTGGCGTGCCGGACGAGCTGATCGCGCACATCTTCGATCGCGGTGTCTCCGGCGGCGGATCGACCGGTCTGGGTCTGTCGCTGGCCCGCGCACTGGTCGACTCCGACGGCGGGCGGCTGGAGCTGTCGCAGGCCCGGCCGGCCGAGTTCTCGGTGTTCCTGCCGGTGGCGCGGGCGGACGCGCTGCCGAGCGTGCGCTGGCCGTCGGATCCCTCCCCTCGGTGACTCGCACCCGAGTACGATCAGTGCCCACCAGGTCAACAGGGAGTCGCGGTGGGCACAGCTCGTCGAGTCAAATGGATCAACTGGGCGAGATCGTGGGTCGCTCGCCGGCGCTATTACGCGCTGCTCGCCGGCGTGCTGCTCGTGGCGGTCGTGGTGCTGCTCGCGCTGTGGCGCACCAGCGAGGGCGACAACAAGGACCTCACTCTCAACCTCGGTTCCGAACTGATCGGAACGGTCATCGTGCTGTTCGTGATCACGCCATTCCTGGCCAGGGCGGACCGGAAGGTCGACGCGATTCTCGCCAGGTTCGACCACGACGCGTTCATCAGGCAGGCCGCGGACGCGAAAGAGCACATCAGGATCCTCGAACTGTGGACCGATCTGCTCCAGGCTGAATTTCAGCGCCGCTTTCTCGCCGCGGTCGGGGAAGCGCTTTCCGTGAACGCCGAGGTGCGCATTCTGCTGTTGGACCCCGACTCGCGGGCGGCGCAGCAGCGTGAAGACGACCTGCAGCACAGAATCGACGTCGACGACAGCATCCTGCAGAATCTTCGGACCCTGCACGAGTTCCAGACGAAATGGGGCGGCCACCGGATCGACATCCGGGTCTACCGCGCCATGCCGTCGGTGCAGATGTACCAGGTCGACGACCACATGCTGGTGTCGTTCTATCCGACGAAGGTGACGTCGTGGGATTCGACCCAGTACCAGACGGGCCCGACCGCGCACCTCGGAATTTTCGTGGACACCAAGTTCGAGGAGCTGTGGACGGCGGATTCCACCAGAACGCTCGAGCAGCTCTGGACGGTTGTTCTCGAGGATGAGGGAAACGGTCGGCAGCACAGTCTGCCGTTCGTGTCGATCGGCGGGAGCATGTACGTCGGTGGGCTGAAGGTGGACAGCAAGAATCTGCGGAGCATCATGGACGGGCAGCCGTTCAAGGTGGTCGAGAACGACACGGACAAGAAGCGGCCCTGCTCGCTGAAACCGCTCGAACCGACAGCCGAGGCCGAGACGGCGGTACAGGAATTGTTCACGCGGAAATACGGCGCGAAGCACCAGGATCTGATTTTCGAACTGGTCCCGCTCAGCGGCTGAAAAGGCCGGGACGGGACGGGTGGTACCGAGTGTGCATCGGGTCCTTGCCGCCCACGAGCGCGGCCAGCACCGCCTCGGCGATCGCGGGCGACTGCGCGAAACCCCCGGTGTTGTGCCCGCCCGTCACCACCAGAGCTCCGCCGTCCGGCATCGGAATCGTCTCGAACACCCCGAGACACGTGGCGGTCCACGGCCGCACGCAGTGCCGCCGGCTGCGCTCGAGCAGCCCGCTGCGCACCGCGGCCGCGTGCGCCTTGGGGAAGAACCGCAGGATCGTGTCCTCGAGGGCGTCGAACAGCACGTCCAGCTCGGCACCGTCGATGTTGGTCGGATCGGCGCCGGTCCAGCCGTATCCGGCGCCACAGACGAGCACCGGCTCGCCGTGCTCGCCGGTGCCGAGCGTCACGTTGGTCTCCTCGGCCCGGTGGCCCTCGCGGGAGATCTTCACCGAGTGGTCGAGCATCGGCTCCACGTTGGGCACGGTGAGCCAGACGCCGAGCATGCCCTGGACCAGCTCGTGCGACGCGGTGCCGCGCAACACCTCCCGCCCGTACGCGCCAGGCGACACCACGATGTTCGGCGCGCGCAGCACCTCGCCGTCCACCACGACCCCGTCGGCTACTCCGGGTGAGGCCCATGCGATGCCGGAAACCGTCGTGCCCCAACGGAATCGGGCACCCTCCGCTTCGAGCAGACCGACCAGCTTCTCCACGAACTCGTGGATGTTCACGGTGAACCCGACGACCTCCAGCCCGCCGGCCACGGTGCCGTCGCCGCACGCGTCCGCCAGTGCCGGATAGCCGTCGCGCACCTGGTTCGGCGTGAGCACCGTGCGGATCGCGCCGACCTTCTCGTTGCGCGCCACGTGCCACCGGTAGTACTCCTCGTCGGAGTACAGCCGCAGGATCACGTCGCGGTAGCCGGTCGTCTCGAACAGGTCGGGATCCGAGGCCAGCAGCCGGGTCCACCCGTCGCCCGCCCTGCGGTTCACCTCGAAGATGTCGGCGTTGTAGTTGTCGGCGAGCCACGGCGGCAACTGGTGGAACTCCTCGGCCCAGCGCAGCTCCGTGTCCGACAGGGAGCGTGCGAGCCGCCAGCCGCCGTCGGACACCGGGCGGGTGAGCAGGTCGTTGGAGGCGCCGTCCGCCGTCCGGGCACGCGAGTTGTAGCTGTCCGCCTCGGTGAGGGTGAACATCCGGCCGTCGCCCCCACCTCGGGTGCACCCGTAGGCCGTCCAGGGCGCGCCGTCCCTCGGATCAGGCGCGGCGTCGCACACCAGCACGTCGTGGCCGGCACGCAGCAGGGTGAGCGCGCTGACCAGGTTGACCACGCCGGCACCGACCAGGATCGTCGAGCGACCAGCGGCTGACCCCAGGTGAACCGGCAGCGCGTCGGCCAGCACGCGCTCCGCGTCGGGGTCAGGAGTGGCCAAGCTCTTCCTCCGCGTCGTCGGACTGCACGCTGCTCCGCCGGCGCCGTCCCAGCTCGTCAGGGAACACCCAGCGCTTGAAACCCCAGAACCGGAAGAACATCGCCAGCAGCATGCCGATGATCGAGCCGGACAGGAAGTCGGCCAGCTCCTGGGCCCACAGCGCCACGTACGGCGTCTCCAGGTCCAGCCAGTACCGCGAGATGTACGGCGGGATCAGGTTGATGATCACGCCGCCCGCGCTGATCAGGAAGAACAGCGCCGCCTCGTGGTGCGTCTCGCGGCCGCCCCTGGTGCGGAACGACCACTCCCGGTTGAGCACGTAGGACACGATCGTGGCGACGATGATCGCGATCGCCTTCGCGGTGATCGGCTTGCTCTCCAGGACCGTGAACTTCAGCAGGTACCAGATACCGTTGTCGATGATGAACGTCGTGCCGCCGACCACGGCGAACTTGAGCAGCTCGCGGTGCTTGATGAGGATCGAGCGGATGGGCTCCGGGACTCGAGAGAGCACGGTCTCGACGACGGTCACGCCGGCAGTCTACGGAGCGTCAACTCGCGTCCGCCGGCATGTCCGGGAGAACTCAGGGAGATATCAGGGGAGGCCTCAGGCCGCGCGCTCGTCGGCGTCCGGCAGAGCGGTGACGGTGGCCCGGCGGCGCGCCGACCGTGCGCTGCGCTCGCGCGCGTTCTCCTGGGGGAACACCCACTTCTTGAACGCCCACCAGCGGAACACCGTGGTGATCAGCGTGCCGATGATGATGCCGCTGACGAAGTCCGCGACCTCCTGGCTGACCAGCGACACGTGCGGCACCTGGTTCTGCAGCACGTACCGCGACACGGCAAGCGGCAGCGCGTTCAGCGCCACACCGATGCCGCTGATCAGGAAGAACAACGCCGCCTCGTGCGGCCGCTCCCGGCCGCCGCGGGTGCGAAACGACCACTCGCGGGACAGCACGTAGGACACGATCGTCGCCACGATCACCGCGACGGACAGCGCCGTCACCGGGTTGCGGGACAGCACGGTCAGCTTCAGCGCGTAGTTGACCACGTTCGTGATCACGAAGCAGGTGCCGCCCACCGCCGCGAACTTCAGCAGTTCGCGGTGCTTGATCAGGCGGGACCTGATCGGCTCCGGTAGCCGCGCGAGAATCCAGTAAATCCCCCGCGGCCC
Source organism: Herbihabitans rhizosphaerae (assembly GCF_004216555.1). Taxonomy (GTDB): domain Bacteria; phylum Actinomycetota; class Actinomycetes; order Mycobacteriales; family Pseudonocardiaceae; genus Herbihabitans; species Herbihabitans rhizosphaerae. Next base: position 24,700 of record NZ_SGWQ01000010.1, read on the forward strand.
CGTGCTCGTGACGGTGTTGGTCACCGTTTCCGTGCCGTCGGCCATGGCACCGGAGCTTATGACAGGCCCGTCGGCACGCGTCACAGAACGCGCTGATTGGTCCTACCTCGGCCACCGATTTTGTGACCCACACAACAGTTGACCGTCGTCGCCGAGCAGCAGCCGCGCCCACGGCGGCAGGCCGGGACACGCCGGGTCGGCCGGCTTGGGCGCAGGTAGCGCCGGTCGTGGTGCGAGTGACGGCGACGGCGTGGTGGTCGTGGCCGGCGGTGTGGTGGTCGTTGTGCCGGAGATCACCGGCAGACCGGGGATCGTCGGCAGGCTGGCGGACGGACGGCCGGGCTTGGTGGTCGTCGTGGTCGGCGGCTTGGTCGTGGTCGTGGTGGTCGGCGGCGGCTTGATGCCGGGGAACTGTCCCGGCGGCCACGGCCACGGGTTCTGCCAGTGCCAGCCGGACAGCCGCACCTCGTCGACGTCGCGCGAGCTGCCGAGGGTGGCCGTCACCATGACGATCTTCGGCTGCGGGTGGTGCGGGTGCTTCGCCTCGCCGGTGGTGCCCGGCGTGCCGCCGATCAGCCCGCCGCTGGCGGTGGGTCCGTCCATCGGCCAGCCCCAGCTCTTCACGTGGAAGCTGATCGCCACCCGTTCGCCCGGCTTGACCGGCCCCAGCGTGGTGCACGTCGTGCTGTCCTCGCCGGTCGAGCACTTCACCGGATGCGTCATCGACACCGGGAAGGCGCGCTCGTCCACCGAGACGGTGACCGGCTTGGTGCTGGTGCCCGTGTTCAGGCTGGACGTCTCCACCGAGCGGTTCGGCAGCCACGGCAGGATGTCGCCGAGGTTGCCGGCCCTGGCGGTCAGGTCGACCAGGTCCTTGTGCGGAATCACGACGACCCGCATGGTGATCTTCACGCTGAACGCGCCGCCGCTGACCGTGCCGGTGATCTCGCCGCTCGGCGCGTCCTCGGCCGCGTCGATCTGGAACAGCAGGGTGACCGACTCGCCCGGCCGCAGCCCGGTCTGGCTGGTGCAGGTGACCGTGCCGGTGCCGCCGGGACAGTTGACCGTGCCGTTCGGCTGGGCGGCGTTGAGCCGCAGCATGCCGTCGCCGGCGTGGCGGCGCGGGCCACCTGGAATCGCGGTGACACCGCGCGGCAGGTTCAGCGTCGCGGTGACCGGCGGAGAGTCGCCGGTGCCGTTGTTGCGCACCACGATCGGCAGCGGGACCGGCCCGCTGCCGGGCACGATGTCGATCGGCGCGGTCGGCCCGTTCGCGATCAGCGTCGGCGTGCCGGCCGGCGGCGGAGGCGCCGGTGCCGGTGGGGGCGCCGCGGGTGGCGGTGCGGCGGGCGGCGGCGCGACCGGCGGAGGTGCCACCGGTGGCGGAGGCTGGGCGGGCGGCGGTGCCGGTGGGGGCACCGCGGGTGGCGGTGGTGCCGGCGGTGGCACTGGGGACGCCGCCGGTGGGGGTGGTGGTGGCGGGGCCACCTGCGCGGCCGGAATCTGTGACCCGCCGCCCGAGGTCAGCGCGAGCGCGACCGCGGCGGCCAGCGCGGCGGTCGACCCGGCCACACCGGCGAACTGACGCGGCCCGGCGGCAGCGGCACCCGCCGCACCTCCGGCACCGCTCGCGCCGACGGCGGCACCCGCGGAGGCCACCGCCGCGGCCTTGCCGCCGGTGGCGGCCAGGTAGCCGGCGAAGCCCACGCCGAGCACCAGCGGACCGATGATCCCGCGCAGCGCGCCGTTCACGTCGGCCAGCTCGGCGGCCAGCGCACGGCACCGGTCGCACTCGTCCAGATGCGCCTCGACCTGCGCCTTCTCCCGCTTGGACAGACCGCCACGGGTCCACGCGCCGAGCCGCTCGGTGGTGGCGCGGCACCGTTCGGCGCTGGTCCCGTCCAGGTGGACCTGGAGGAACGCCTGCCGCAGACCCTCACGCGCCCGGTAGGCCAGCGCGGACACGCCGTTCGGGCTCAACCCCAGGATCGGTGCCACCTCGGCGGGCGACTGGCCCTCGATCTCGGTGTGCCACAGCACGGCCTGCCACCGCTCGGGCAGCCGGGCGAACGCGCGCGCGGCGAGCGATCGCTCCAGGCCGGCCACGGCGGTGTCGGAGAACGGGACGCTGACGTCGGCGCCGGACACGTTGCCCACGTCGTCGGCCAGCTCCACCTTGCGCTCGCGGCGCGTCTTGTCGTACGCGGTGTGCCGCAGCGCGGTGAGCAGGTACGCGCGGAACGCCGAGTCGGGCCCCCGGCCCGCGCGAAGCGTGTCGAGCACCTTCGCGAACGCCTCGGACACCAGGTCGTCGGACTCGGCGGGGGACCGCGCGAGTTGGCGCGCCAAGTTGTAGGCCGCGGCCACGTGCCGTTCGTAGAGCGACCCGTACGCGGACACGGTGCCGCCCCGCACGGACTCGATCAACTCGGCGTCACTCGGACCGTGCACGTCTGCCGGAACGGTTGACACGTTCCTCCCTACTACCCTCGTCCTGACCCACTGTCTGCGAGGAGACGCACTCCGCGTACAAGTGTGACGGATGGACAGTGACACGTCATCACATCGCCCGCACGGGGGAGTACCAGCCGGTAGGCCATTCGTGACCAGAAAAACCGCCGAGTCCGCGTCACAAACGTCGATCAACACCGTTCCCATCTCGGCGACCACAGGCAGAGGGGAGCGGCGACGGTGACGGTGCGGGAGGCTGATTCGCGGTTCCACCGTGGCGACGCCGACGGAACCGATCGCGCCCTGAGAAGGCTTCGGGCGAGTTGGCGGACCGCGAGCATGGCCGCGGGATGGCGGTTCCCCAGTGACTGGGCATTGCCCGAGGTCGACTCGGTGTGCGCGTCGGTGCTGATGAGCGGCGACCTCGGCGGTCCGCTGGCGAGTCTCGGCAGGGCGCGTGCCCAGGCCGGGTCCGGGCTCGAGGAGACACTCGGCGATCTCGCCGCGTTGCACGCGGTGCTGGACGGCCCACCGGCTCCCGGCGGGCTGATCGGCGCCAATCCGGACGCGCTGCCCGCGAGGCTGGTGCGGCTGATCGCGCTCGGCTGGGCCGAGGCGTCGATGGACGAACTCGCGCAGGTCGACGTGTCCGAGCGGCTCACGGGGCTGGCCACCGAGGCGTACCTGGCGGCCCGGCTCGGCGAGGTGTACCGGCGTGCCACCCGGCGCGGGCGGTGTCCTTCCGACGACCACCTGCTGATCGCGGTGTCGGTCGATCTCTCCGAGGTGACCGGCTGGTCGCGGCTGCTGGCGATGGTTCTCGTCGCGGACGTGCTGCGCGGCGTGTTCGACGGCGGGGAGAGCGTCGCGGTACTCGGGCCGTCGGTCGCCGTGGTGCTCACCGAACAGGAGCCCGGGATCGCCCAGCGCGTGTCCAGCGCCCGGTGCATGATCGGAGACCGGCTGTCCGCCAACGACCAGCTCTCCTCGGCCGCGCGGCCGCTGATCACCTCGCACCGGCTGCCCTCCACCCACGACGACGCGCGTGAGCTGCTGAAACACATCGCCCGACGGTAGGTCGTCCGGCGAATTCGCGGCGTGGTTTGCTGTGTGCCGTGCAATCCCGGGACTCCGTCGTGAACTGGCGCGCGTTCGCGCCCGTGTTCGTGCTCGCCGGGATCCTGTTCGCCGCCGGGGTGGTCGCATGGCTGCTGGACTGGCGGCTGGGCGTGGACAGCGCGGTGTACCGGTCCGGCGCGATCACCCTGTGGGCCGGCGAGCCGCTCTACGACGGCACCACGCTGAACTCCGAGCCGTGGTGGGCGTTGCTGCCGTTCACCTACCCGCCGACCGCCGCGCTGCTGTTCACCCCGCTGGCGCCGCTGCCGGTGCAGGTCGCGTGGGGCGTGCTGGGCGCGGTGTCGGTGCTGAGCCTCGCGTTCGTCATGTGGGCGACGCTGCGGGCGCTCCCTCGCCGGCCGTCCTGGCTGGTGTCACCCGGGACGCTCGTCGTGCTCACGCTGATCCTCGAACCGGTGTGGCGCACGCTTTTCCTTGGCCAGATCAACCTCATTCTGATGGCGCTCGTGGTGGCCGACGTGCTGGTGCTCAGCAGAGCGACCGGGCGCGCGCGGCGGTTCGGCGGCGTGCTGATCGGCGTGGCCGGCGCGGTGAAGATCATCCCCATGGTCTTCGTCGGCCAGCTCCTGGTCACCCGCCGGTGGGCCGACGCGGCCCGCGCGATCGCCACGTTCCTGGGGCTGCAGGTGTTGATGTACCTGCTGATCCCGCACGACGTGACGCGGTACTGGGGTGAGGCGGCGCGCGACGCGGGCCGCACCGGGCCGATCTACTGGGCCGGCAACCAGTCGGTGAACGCGCTGTTCGCCCGGCTGACCGACCTGTCGACGGTGGCCTGGCCGCTGGCGATCGCGGCGTGCGCGGTGATCGCGGTCCCGGCGGCGCTGCTGGTGCGGCGGCTGTACTTCCGCGGTGACGCGGTGCCCGCGATGCTGGTGACCGCGTTCTTCGGACTGATGATCAGCCCGGTGTCCTGGTCGCACCACTGGGTGTGGGCGGTGCCGCTGATCGTGTTCCTGCTGTGCCGGCTGCCGGAGCACCCGACCTGGCGCGAACTGGCCGCGCCGGTGAGCGTCGCCGTGGTGTACGTCAGTTGCGTGTTGCTCTGGATGCGCAACGGTCGCGGCACCGAACTTCGTTGGCACGCCGGGGAATTCGTCCTCGGCAGCGCGTACCTGCTGGTGCCCGTGGTGCTCGGCACGATCGCCGCCGTCCGGGTGCTGCGGCAGCGACGTCCGGGCGAGAAGGTACCCACATGACTCGGCTGCGCTGGGTCGCCGGCAGCGTGGCGGTGGCCCTCGTGGTGGTCGGGGTGATCGGGGCGGTGACCGGCTGGCACCTCGGCGCGGACAGCGCGGTCTACCGGGCCGGTGCGTTGGCGCTGTTGCACGGCGACCCGCTGTACGAGTCGATGTCGCTGCCGGCGTCGCCGCCGTGGCAGCCGCTGCCGTTCACCTACCCGCCGACCGCCGCGCTGCTGTTCACTCCGCTGGCCGCGCTGCCGGTGCAGGTCGCCTGGGGCGTGCTGGCGGCACTGTCGGTGCTGGCGCTCGCGGTCGTGGTGAAGGTCTGCTTCGATTGCCTGCCAACGCTTTCCGGTCGGGCGTGGTTACCCGCTGGCGCGCTGCTGCTGGCGTTCGGGCTGGAACCGGTGTGGTGGACGATCACCCTGGGGCAGATCAACCTGATCCTGCTCGCCCTGATCGTGGTGGACGTCCTGGTGCTGCGCGGCAACCGCTGGTCCGGCGTCCTGATCGGGATCGCGGCCGCGGTGAAGCTGACGCCGCTGATCTTCGTGGCGCACCTGCTGGTGACCGGGCGGCGGGCCGACGCGGCACGCGCGACCGGCGTGTTCCTCGGGCTCCAGGCGCTGATCTTCGTGATCTCGCCGTCGGACGTGGCGCGGTACTGGACGGTGGCCGGGATCGACCCGGACCGGATCGGCCGGGTGTACTGGATCTTCAACCAGTCGCTGAACGGGCTCGTGCGAAGGCTGACCTTCGACGCGGGCTACTCCACGGTGGTGGCGTTCGCGATCGGCGCGCTGCTGGCCGTGCCGGCGGTGTTGCTGGTGCGGCACTACCACCGGAAAACCCTTGCACTGCAAGCACTTCTGGTGTCCGCCGGTTTCGGGCTGCTGGTGAGCCCGGTGTCCTGGTCGCACCACTGGGTGTGGGCTGTGCCGCTGCTGATCGTGCTCGTCGCGCGGGCTTCCTGGGTGCCGGTGGCGATCGTGTGGCTCGTCTTCCTCGGCGCGACCGTGTGGCTGACCCCGAACGGCGCGGACAAGGAGTTCCACTGGAACCCGCTCACCTGGACGCTGGGCAACTCCTATGTACTCGTGCCGATCGTCGTCGGGGTCTGGTTCGGTGTGCACGCCTGGCGCAACCGCGCGAGTCCCGCGCCCCGCACCGGTGAGTCCCGCGCTCAGGCACCGTCGAAAGGGGGAACCTCGTGATCGCGCGCTGGCTGCTGCCGGTGATCGCCGCGTTCGGGCTCGTGGCGCTCGGCGTCCTCGCCTACGTCGAGGGCTGGTGGACGGGCGGCGACACCGCCGTGTACCGGGCCGGCGCGATCGCGCTGATGGCCGGCGATCCGCTCTACGAGAGCACCACCCTCGCGGCCGAGCCGTTCTGGGCGCTGCTGCCGTTCACCTACCCGCCGACCGCCACGCTGCTGTTCGTGCCGCTGGCCGCGCTGCCGATCCAGATCGGCTGGGGCGTGCTGAACGCCATCTCCGCCCTCGCGCTCGCCCTGGTCACCTTGATCACCCTGCGACACGTCCCCCGTCGCCCCGAATGGCTGTCACCCGGGTGGACCAGCGCGCTGGTCGCCGTGGTGCTGCTGGCCATCGAGCCGTCCCGCCTTACCTTCGAGTACGGCCAGATCAACCTGATCCTGCTGGCCATGATCGTGATCGACGTCCTGGTGCTGCGCGGCAGCCGGTGGTCCGGCGTGCTGATCGGCATCGCGTCCGCGGTCAAGCTCACCCCGCTGGTGTTCGTCGTGCACTTCCTGATCACCGGCCGCAAGGCGGACGCGGTGCGCGCGGTCGGCGTGTTCGCCGGCGCGCAGGTGCTGATGCTGATCATCTCCGCGCCGGACACGTGGCGGTTCTGGACGCACACGGTGACCGATGTCGGGCGGATCGGCCCCACCGCCGGGCCGGGGAACCAGTCGATCAGCGGCACGCTGCTGCGGCTGTCCGACGCGGCGGCGTGGTCCCGCCCGGTGACGTACCTGGTGGTCGCGGTACTCGCGGTTCCCGCGCTGCTGCTCGTGCGCCGGTACCACGAACGCGGCCGGCCGCTGCACGCGTTGCTGGTGATGGCGTTCTTCGGAATGGTGGCCAGCCCGGTGTCCTGGGCGCACCACTGGGTGTGGGTGGCGCCGCTGCTCGTACTGCTGCTCGCCGAGGCGTTCTGCGGCAACCGGATGGCGATGTGGTTGCTGCCGGTGACGGTCATGGTGTTCGTCGTGCAGGTGTTCCGCGTGGTGTTCCCCCTCATCGGGCTGGACGCACTGGTGGATGACACCTATGTGGAGTACACACTCGCGGTCGGGATCGTCTTTCTCGTCGCGCACCGCCGTGCGTCGGTACGCGATCCCGCACAGGTAGGCTGACCTGCTGTGATGATCAGCGTGAGGTGTCCACAGTGGACAAGGTGACCGGTCTGCCGATCGTGGGCATGGTCGGCGGCGGCCAACTGGCCAGGATGACGCACCAGGCGTCCGTCGCACTGGGACAGTCACTGCACGTGCTCGCCGTCTCCGAGTCCGACCCGGCGGCACTCGTCAGCCCGGACGTGACACTCGGTTCGCACACCGACCTGGACGCGCTGCGCTCGTTCGCCGAGGGGTGCGATGTGGTCACCTTCGATCACGAGCACGTGCCGACCGAGCACCTGCGCGCACTGGAAGCCGAGGGCGTGGCCGTGCGGCCGGGGCCGGACGCGCTGCTGCACGCGCAGGACAAGCTCGTCATGCGGCGGCGGCTGGCCGATCTCGGCGTGCCGGTGCCGGAGTTCGCGCCGGTGGAGTCGGTCGCCGACGTGACGGTGTTCGGTGACAAGCACGGCTGGCCGGTCGTGCTCAAGGCGGCTCGCGGCGGCTACGACGGGCGTGGCGTGTGGATGCTGGACGATCCCGCCGCGGCCGAGGAAACCGTTGCGCCCCAACTGGAAGCGGGCGTGCCGCTGCTGGTCGAGGAGCGCGTGGAGATGCGCCGCGAGCTGGCCGCACTGGCCGCCCGCTCGCCGTTCGGGCAGGGTGCCGCGTGGCCGCTGGTGGAGACCGTGCAGCAGGACGGCATCTGCGTCGAGGTGCTCGCGCCCGCACCGAACGTGGCGCCGGCCGACGCGGAGCGCGCCTACGACCTGGCGCTGCGGATCGCGAACGAGCTGGACGTGGTCGGCGTGCTCGCGGTGGAGCTGTTCGACACGCCGTCCGGGTTGATCGTCAACGAGCTGGCGATGCGCCCGCACAACTCCGGCCACTGGACCATCGAGGGCGCGCGCACCTCGCAGTTCGAGCAGCACCTGCGTGCCGTGCTGGACTACCCGCTCGGCGCGACCGATCCGCTCGCGCCGGCCGTGGTGATGGCGAACGTCCTTGGTGCGCAACGGATTCCGGAGATGAGTGCGGACGAGCGGATCCACCATCTGTTCGCCCGCTACCGGGACGCGCACGTGCACTACTACGGCAAGGGCGAGCGTCCCGGCCGCAAGATCGGGCACGTCACCATGCTCGGTGACGACATGGACGACGTGCGCACGCGGGCCAAACTGGCGGCGCACTGGCTCTCGCACGGCGAGTGGCTCGACGGGTACGACATTCACGGGAGTGCAACGTGACCGCACAAGTTGGCGTGATCATGGGCAGCGACTCGGACTGGCCGGTGATGCGTGCCGCGGCCGAGGCGCTGGACGAGTTCGGTGTCGGACACGAGGTGAGCGTGGTGTCCGCGCACCGCACGCCGCAGCGGATGCTCGACTACGCGCGCGACGCGGCCGGGCGCGGCCTGCGGGTGATCATCGCGGGTGCGGGCGGGGCGGCGCACCTGCCCGGCATGGTCGCCTCGGCCACGGTGCTGCCGGTGATCGGCGTGCCGGTGCCGCTGAAATACCTGGACGGGATGGACTCGCTGCTGTCGATCGTGCAGATGCCGGCCGGCGTGCCGGTGGCGACGGTGTCGGTCGGCGGAGCGCGCAACGCCGGCCTGCTCGCGGTGCGGATCCTGGCCGCGTCCGATCCCACGCTGGCCGAGCGGATGTCGGCGTTCCAGGCCGACCTGGAGAAGCTGGTGCTGGACAAGGACGCCGCCCTGCGCGCGAGTCTGGACAGCTGACACGGACGGCTGACGTGTCGGGAAACACAAGGATGTCCTAGTAAACGACCATTAACATCGTTCCCTGGCGGGACGTGTCGTCAGGAGGCATGCGGTGGACGAGAACTTCGGTTTGTACCAGCTCGGCGAGGAGCACGACGCGCTGCGCGAGGCCGTGCGCGCGCTCGCGGAGAAGGAGATCGCGCCGCACGCGGCCGATGTCGACGAGCAGGAGCGCTATCCGACCGAGGCGCTCGAGGCGCTGAACAAGGCCGGCTTCAACGCGCCGCACGTGCCGGAGGCCTACGGCGGCCAGGGCGCGGACCCGATCGCGACCAACATCGTGATCGAGGAGATCGCGCGGGTGTGCGCGTCGTCGTCGCTGATCCCGACGGTGAACAAGCTCGGCACGATGAACGTGGTGCTCGGCGGGTCCGAGGAGCTCAAGAAGCAGGTGCTCACCGATATCGCCGCCGGTGCGATGGCGTCCTACGCGCTGTCCGAGCGCGAGGCCGGGTCGGACACCTCGGCGATGCGCACGAAGGCGGTGCGCGACGGCGACCACTGGGTGATCAACGGGACGAAGTGCTGGATCACCAACGCGGGCGTGTCCGCGTGGTACACCGTGATGGCGGTGACCGACCCATCGGCGGCCAAGCCGGCGGACGGTGTGTCGGCGTTCGTGGTGCACAAGGACGACCCGGGCTTCTCGGTGGGGCCGAAGGAGCGCAAACTCGGCGTCAAGGGCTCGCCCACGCACGAGATCTACTTCGAGAACTGCACCATTCCGGGGGACCGGATCATCGGCGAGCCGGGCCAGGGTCTGCGGCTGGCGTTCAGGACCCTGGACCACACCCGGCACGCGATCGGCGCGCAGGCGCTCGGCATCGCCCAGGGTGCTCTCGACGCGTCGGTGGCCTACGTCAAGGAGCGCAAGCAGTTCGGCAAAGCGGTGGCCGAGTTCCAGGGCGTGCAGTTCATGATCGCCGACATGGCCATGAAGATCGAGGCGGCGCGCCACCTGGTGTACGCGGCGGCGTCCAAGGTGAACCGTGGCACGCCGGACGCGTCCTTCGCCTCCAGTGCCGCCAAGACCTTCGCCTCCGACACCGCGATGGCTGTCACGACCGACGCTGTGCAGCTCTTCGGCGGCGCCGGCTACACCCGCGACTTCCCGGTCGAGCGCATGATGCGCGACGCCAAGATCACCCAGATCTACGAGGGCACCAACCAGATCCAGCGCATCGTCATGGCCCGCCACCTCCTCAAGGGCTGATTCGACCCTCTGATCGGACGGTGGTTCGGGACTGACTGCCGTCCCACTCAGTTGTTGCCCAGCGTGAGGTGCACGTTTCCTGATTCAGCTTGTGCCCGCGATACCACGATCTTTCCGCGCCTGGTTACCTCGATTTGATACAGGTCCTGTGCGGGAACGCCAATGATTGTGAAGCTGAGCTTGCACGGCCGGTAGTAGCCGTCGACGGAATAGTCCCAGATACCTGAGTCCAGTTTTCCGACGCCGAGAACCACACCAGCGGCGTCGTACACGACGACCTGCGCCCCGCCGTGGATGTCGTCGTAGCCTTTGGTGCCGTAGCACGTGGACTGCTGGCGCAAGATCGCGTCAGATGCGAGTTCTTGCGTCAGTGCGAGGTCGCCGCGAACGGTAATCAACAGGGGTGCGGACGCCGGGGATGGTTCGGCATCTTCTGAACCGCACCCAATCAACGCCAGTGCGGTGATACTTACGGCAACTGCCAGGCGTGTCATCGACATGATGACCCTCCTGCCACGGTTTTCAGGTGTGAGTACGACGGATCCATGCACTGTGCTCGTCGCCGACACATGCGACCGTTACTGTACGGCGCGCGCCAGCACCTGCCGTGCGCCATTGATCAGTTCGGCGAGAACTGGCACGTCGGCGTCACCTGGCACCGAGTCGACCCACTATTTTCGTGAGGTGATCAGACTGGAGCGGCTGCGGGTGGATCATGCTGCCGCTTTGTTGGCGTTCGAGCGGGAGAATCGGGAGTACTTCGCGCGTTCGGTGTCTGATCGTGGCGACGCGTATTTCAGGGAACTTCGCCGCGCGGCATCAGGCGTTGCTCGATGAGCAGGACGCGGGCGTGTATCAGTTCCACGTGGTGCTCGCCGAGCAGAGCGATCTCGTTGGCCGAGTGAACCTGTTCGACCTGACCGACGGCGTCGCGGAGGTCGGCTACCGGATCGCCGAGCGGGCGGCCGGCAGGGGAGTCGCGACGGCCGTGGTAGGTGAGGTGTGCCGGATCGCGACCACCTCGTACGAGCTGTCCGCGCTCTTCGCGATAACTACTGCCGACAACACCGCGTCGCGATCAGTGTTGGCGCGCAACGGGTTCACGCTCGCCGGTGAGACCACGGTGGCCGGCAAGCCGGGCGTCCGTTACGAGCGTTCGCTCTGAAGTAACGCCGCAACCGGCGGTAGCCGATCAGGGTATTGATCGGCGACATGTGCGGAGTGGGATATGAAGCTCATCATCTCGTCTCTACTGGTCTTTTCCGCAGTCGTCGCGCTGACCGTCGGTGCGTTCTACATGGGGCGCACGACCGCGCCGTCGAGTGCTGAGGTCAAGCCGGACGATCCATCAGGATCGGGTGTGAATTCCAGTTCCACTGACAACCTCCAGCGGAGGGTAGGTGATCTGACCAGGTGCTACTGGGCCGCGATGACTGTTGCTGGCGACGCGGTCGAGAAGCTCCAACTTGCGCAGGGGAGGGCAGCTGGCTACTTGAGAACCGCGATTGAACAGCGAAACTGGCGTGAGGCGGACCAATTGCGCAGTGGTATCGCCAGCCTTGAGATCAGTTCGGTCCCACTCTGGGATCTCCACGCCAGATGCGGATGAAGTGTTCGGTCGAGTTCGTGCGACTTATTCCAAATTGACAGTGGTGCGTTCGGTGGTGCGGTGGTTGTCCAGCTTCGCAGGGTCGGGGTTGGACACCTGGACAAGCGATGCCTTGGCGGCGAGTACGGACACGACCGCGGTGAGCACGCCGTCGGGGATTGTCCAGTCCATTGTGGACAGGACGCGGGCGCCTGGCTCGATGGCTTGTGTCCGTGCCGCCACCAGTACTTCGTCCACTGTGGACGATGCGAGGGCGGGCGTGGATCCGGGGACTGGTTGCAGGGCAAGGAAATCGTCGCCGTGCACACGCGCCTCGGCGACGAAGTCGATGCCGCCGTCCACGCTGCCGCCGAGGTCGCGGCCCATCGGGTCGAGTGACACGACGGCGGTGACGTCGGCTCCGGAAACGATCTCACCGGGGGTGACGAACGCGACGGCCGCACCGTCCACTTCGGACACGACGTGCGCGCCGGCCCACCACGCGCCGAGCAGCACACCAGCCGTCTGCCAGTGCGCGGGCAGTGTCACAGCGACCTGCGTGCCCGGTTCGACGTCGTGCTCGTCGACCAGCCAGTTCGCCGTCTTCGCCGCCCAGTTGGCCAGCGTCACGGCGGACAGTTCCACCCGCGCGCCGGTCGCGTCGTCGTACCAGGTGATCAGCGGACGGCCCGCGGCCGCGCCGGACAGCAGCGGGCGCAACAGGGTCTCGGTCAGGCTCACGGAACTCCTTGGCACGTAAGGGAAATCAGTCCACGCACGGCGGCGCCGGCTGGGCGGCGAGCCGGTTCAGCTCCAGCAGCCCGTCACCGGTGAAGCCGGGTGGGGTCTCGGTGGTCGGGCGGCGGGTGGTCGTGGTCGTTCGGCTCGTCGGGCGCGTGGTGGTCGGCGTCGGCTTCGTGGTGGTCGTCCTCGGCGGCGGCGCGCCGTGCACCGGAATGGTCGGCTTCGCCACCGGGCCACCACTCACCAGTGATGCCGCGAACCGGCGCACCGCATCCTTGTCCACGGTGACGATGCTCTGACCACGATCGTTGCGCGCGTTGATGTCGGTGACCGGGATCGTCACGAAGTCGACGTTGCCCGAGGAGATCGCGCTCGCCTGCCCGACCAGCTCCAGGATCTTCAATCCCGGATCGGTCACCACCGACTTGTTCAGCGCGTCGGCGAGGGCGCCGAGCTTGCCGCCGTTGGTCAGTGTTCCGCTGGACAAGACTTGCTGCATCGCCGAGGACAGGAACGTCTGCTGCCGCACGATCCGGTCGAGGTCGCCACGCGGCAGCGCCCGCTGGCGCACGTACGACAACGCGGCACCACCGGCGACGCGCTGCCGGCCGGCGCGGAAGTCCGCGCCGGAATCGGGGTCCGACGTCGCGTGCTTCAAGCACACCTCGACGCCGCCGATCGCCTCGGACAGCAGGTAGAACCCGTACAGACTGATCTCCGCGTAGTGATCCACGCGCACGCCGGTCAGGTTCTGCACGGTTTGCACCAGCACCGAGCGGCCGGCCTTGTCCGACTCCTGCTCGATCTTGGCCTGATTGCGTTCACCCTTGTCGCCGAGCTGCTGGGCGACGCGGGTCTTGGTCACGCCGTACGCCGCGTTGATCTTGTCCTCGCGGTAGCCGGGGATGTCCAGGTAGGTGTCACGCGGGAAGGACATCGCGTAGCTCTTGCCGCCGTTGTGCGGAATTCGCAGCAGGATGATCGTGTCGGTGTTGATCCCGCCACTCATCTCGGTGCGCAGCTGCTTGAGGATCTCCAGCGACAGCGGGTTGCCCTGCATGTCGGTGCGCGTGTCGTTGCCGACGACCAAGATGTCGTTCGCGCCGTCCTCGGCGGGCGGCGCGCCCGGCGCGTTGTGCGCGTCGGCGAGCACGTCGGTGGTGTTCACCTTGCCCTGGAACCAGTCCACCCCGGCCCACGCGGCACCGGTGGCGACCAGCGCGGCCGCGGACAGCAGCGCCACCATCACGCGCGCGAACACCAGCCCGCGGCTCGGGCCTTCCGGCTTGGTTTTCGCCGGTTCGCGCTCGGGCTCGCCGGCGTCCCCATCGCTGACCGTGCGTGACGCGGCCGTGCCGAACACGACCGTCTCCCCCCTCGGTTTGGGGGACGGACGGTCCGGCGGAGTCTCCTCGTCGCTCACCGGCATCCCCTTCCCACTCCCACCTTGACAGGCTAGTCAATCGCCGTGCCGGGCGGACGCGGGTTCAGCCAACGCGGAATCAGTTGACGCAGGTCACGCCGTCCGCGTCGATCCGAGGTGTGGGTGACGCGCTGTCCGGCACGGTGGGCCGGGTGCTGGTCGTGGACGCGCCGGGCGAGGCCAGCGGCAGGGACACCGGCGGCGGGTTGCTCGGCCTGGTGCCGAACCCGTTGCGCGGGAAGTCCCTGCCCAGCGTGACCAGCACCGTGCCGGGCACGATCCTCGGGTCCGGTTCGGCGATCAGCCGGACGCCGAGCGCGTCGGTCACCTGTCTGGCGAGCTGCTCCTGCCCGGGCGCGTACCGCAGGCCGCTGGGCAGCCCGCCCGCCGTCGGTGTCACCGTTCCACGCCGGAAACCCTTGCCCGCCAACACATCCTGCACGTTCAGCGGCAGGTTCGCGTCACCGTTCGCGTTGCGCAGGTCGACCGTCCCCAGTGGACTCGGCGGGGCGGTCGGCGATCCGCTCGGCTCGACCGGCGAGGAACTCGGCGTGGACTTGCGATCGTCGGTGGCCAGGCCGCCGATGAAATCGCGCACCTGGTTCGGGTCGACTCTGATCACGTCCGCGCCGCCGATCCTGGCCGGCCCCTGGGTCGGGATCGTGCGGAACTCGATCGCACCACTGGACAGCCCGCGCATCTGCTCGGCGAACGTGGTGATGTCCCAGCCGGTCGACAGCACCACCGACTTCTTCACCGCGGCGATCAGCTCGTTCATCTTCGTGTAGTCGGTGAGGGTGTTCGCCGACAGCACTTTGTTGGCCAGCGCGCCGAGGAACACCTGCTGGCGCACGATCCGGTCCAGATCGTTGTTGGGCAGATCGTGCCGCTGCCGCACGAACGACAACGCTGCCGCACCATCGACGGTCTGCTTGCCGGCCGGGAAGTTCGCGCCCGACTTGATCTCCTTCACCGGCGCGTTCAGACACACCTCGACGCCCCCGAGCGCCTTGGTGATCTCGTAGAAGCTGGCCAGGTTGACCTCGGCGTACCGGTCGATCTTCACCGCCTCGCCGATCAGCTTCTCGATCGTGGCGATCAGGTTCTTGCGGCCGGCGACCGTGGCCTGCTTGTCGATCTCCTTGGCGTCGCCCTTGTTCTGCTGGCCGAGCTCCCGCGCGGTGGCGTTGTAGGCGTAGGCGAACGCGGAGTTGAGCCGGTGCTTGCCGTAGCCACCCGCCAGCTCCACCCACGCGTCGCGCGGGAAGGAGAACGCGACCGCGCGCCGGCCGTCGGTGGGGATGTGCACCAGGATCATGGTGTCGGTGTTGCGCTCGCCGTCGCTCTCACCGGCGTGCAGCATGTCGAGCACCTCGCGCGGCAACGGGTTGCCGAACGCGTCGGTGCGACTGTCCATGCCGACCAGCAGGATGTCGATCGCACCGTCCAGCGGCCTCGGCTGCGCCGCGACGCGCTCGTCGATCACGTCCGTGGTGACGATGCCCTCGTTGATGTCACCGAGCGTGGCCCAGCCGTACCCGACCGCACCGAGCACCAGCGCCGACACCAAAATCAGAACGACCTTGCCGCTGTAGAACGCGGTACGCCCGAGCCGCCTCGGCCGTCTTCGCTCTGGCGGCCCCTCGAGCGATCGCTCGCTCACGGATCCTCCTCCCCGTTCGGTGCGCCCGCGGCCCCCGCCGCGCGCTCACCACCCCGATCCCGATGCCAGGTTACTGTGATCTCGGAGTCCCGGCCTTCTCGTCCGTAACACGTAATGACCCCCTATCGAGGTTGCTACGGGTAGCCAGGGAACCGTCCGGTCGTGAACGATTTCGGTGACGATCGAACCAAGGAGGGGACACAATGCGGGTACTGGTGACCGGTGGCGCCGGGTTCATCGGGTCGCACTACGTGCGACAGGCGTTGACCGGGGCGTACCCGAGCTTGGCCGATGCCGAGGTCGTGGTCCTGGACAAGCTGACCTACGCCGGCAACGAGGCGAACCTGGACCCGGTGGCCGACAGCCCCCGGCTGCGGTTCGTGCGCGGCGACATCTGCGATCCGGGTGCGGTCACGGAGGTGATGTCCGGGGTCGACCTGGTCGTGCACTTCGCGGCCGAGTCGCATGTGGACCGCTCGATCGCCGGCTCGGCCGACTTCGTGCTGACCAACGTGCTCGGCACGCAGACCCTGCTGCAGGGCGCGCTGGACGCGGGCGTGAGCAAGTTCGTGCACGTGTCCACCGACGAGGTGTACGGCTCGATCGACGAGGGCGCCTGGCCGGAGGACCACCCGCTGCTGCCGAACTCGCCGTACTCGGCGTCCAAGGCCTCCTCCGACCTGCTGGCGCGTTCGTTCCACCGCACCTACGGGCTGAACGTGTGCATCACGCGCTGCTCGAACAACTACGGGCCGTACCAGTTCCCGGAGAAGGTCATCCCGCTGTTCGTGACGAACCTGCTGGACGGCAAGAAGGTGCCGCTCTACGGCGACGGGCTGAACGTGCGCGACTGGCTGCACGTGGACGACCACTGCCACGGCATCCACCTCGTGGCCGACGGCGGCCGGCCGGGCGAGGTGTACAACATCGGCGGCGGCACCGAGTTGAGCAACCGGGAGCTGACCTCCCGCCTGCTCGCGGCGGTCGGCGCCGGCGAGGAGATGATCGAGCCGGTCGAGGACCGCAAGGGTCACGACCGCCGGTACTCGGTGGATATCACCAAGATCTCGCGTGAGCTCGGGTACCGTCCCAGGGTCGGGTTCGACGAAGGGCTCGCCGACACGGTCAGCTGGTATCGCGACAACCGCGGCTGGTGGGAGCCTCTCAAGAAGCGCGACGCGCACTGATCGCGCGTTAGAGGAGAGTTGTTGACAGCGGGATTCGCGGTACTGGTTCCTGGCGGACACGGCCAGCTCGGACGGGAGCTCGTGGCGACCGCACCGGACGGCGTGCGGGTGACCGCGCCCGGCCGCCGGGAGCTCGACATCACCCAGCCGGGCGCCGTGCTCGAGGCGGTGACCACGCTGGTGGCCGGCGCGAAGGCGGCCGGTGTGCCGCCGATCGTGCTGAACGCGGCCTCGTTCACCGCCGTGGACGACGCGGAAACCGAGCAGGCGCAGGCGTTCGCGGTGAACGGGGACGGGCCGAGGGTGCTCGCCGCGGTGTGCGCGTCCCGGGACGTGCCGCTGGTGCACGTGTCCACCGACTACGTGTTCTCTGGCGACGTCCGGGGCGACGCGAAGCACCCATACGAGACCGACGACAAGGTCGGCCCGAAGTCGGTGTACGGCCTCACCAAGCTCGCCGGTGAGGACGCCGTGCTGGGCTCCGGCGCGCGGGCCTGGGTGGTGCGCACGGCGTGGCTGTACGGCGCCGCCGGGTACAACTTCGTGAAGACGATGGCGCGGCTGGAGCGCGAGCGGGACACCATCTCCGTGGTGGACGACCAGATCGGCAGTCCGACGTGGACGCGGGACTTCGCGGCCGGCGTGTTCGAGCTGTGCGCCGCCGTGGTCGCCGGGAACGGGCCGGAGCAGCACGTGCTGCACTGCACCGGCGCCGGCGAGGCGTCCCGGTTCGCCTTCGCGCGGGCGATCTTCACCGAGTTGGGTACCGATCCCGAGCGGGTGCGGCCGGTGCGTACCGAGGACTTCCCCCGGCCGGCCGAGCGGCCCGCGTACTCGGTGCTCGCCGACGCCTCGTGGCGCAAGGCCGGGCTGACCCCGCTGCGGCCGTGGCGAGAGGCGTTGGCGGAGGCGTTCGCCGAACAGGGTGACGCGTTCACCAAATGAGACGGTGTCTCGGGTAGTGGCACCATTGCCGGCATGAGTGAAGTCAGCGAGGTGCTGCCGCCGGAGGCGCGGCCACTGTTCTCCGCGCCGGTGTTCGTGTCGATGACCACGATCAACCCGGACGGTGCGCCGCAGTCCAGCGTGGTGTGGGCGCGACTGGACGGCGAGCAGATCTTGATCTCCACGATCCACGGGCGGCGCAAGTACCTGAACCTGGTGCGCGATCCGCGGGTGACGCTGCTGGCGTTCGATCCGGAGGACCCGTACTTCTACGTCGAGGTGCGCGGCGCGGTGGAGCTGACCGAGGAGGGCGGTCCGGAGCTGATCAACGAGCTGTCGCAGGCGTACATGGGTGAACCGTTCGGCGAGCGTCCGGCGGAGACGCGGGTCGTCGTCCGGGTGACACCGCGGAAGGTGATCGCCCACGTCGGGCCCCAGAGCCGCCGTCGTCGCGCCGGCTGATCGCGAGTCCCGCGCTGTGCACCGGCGAGTTCCGCGCCCTGCACCGGCGAGTCCTGCGCTGTGCACCGGCGAGTCCCGCGCTCAGGCACCGCGAGTTCCACCCCGATGGCCGTCCACAGTGGACGGCCATCAGGTGCGCATCAGGTCAGCCGCACACCAGGACAGCGGCACGATCTCCTGTCGGTCTCCCGGGATGGCGGAGCCGCCGATCAGCGTGCCGTCGGCGTTGACCGAGGAGACGGTGTAGCGGTAGTCGCCGCCGGGCAGCGGCAGTTCGACGGTCTTGCCGTCGGCGAGCAGCCACGCCTTCGTCGCGTAGTCGGTTGTCCAGGTGATCCAGCCGCGACCGTTGATCTTGACCGACAGGCTGCCCTGTGGGTCGAGCGTGTCGACTGCGCCGGTCTGCAGGTTCCACCGCGCGATTGTCGCGGTCGGCGCCGTGTCGCTCTCCACCGTTCCGGCCACCCATGGCCTGCTGATCGCGTCCGCTCTGATTCTGGCGTCAGCGGGCAGGCCGTCCGGGCGCCAGAGGTACGCGGGTCGGTCCACGGGGAGCCGGTCATCCCTCGACGTGATACCCGACGCCGTTGTGATCTGGGTGCGCGCGAATTCCGCGCTGTGCATCGGCGTGGGGGTGGCTCCTGGGTGGCACTGGGGGTGTGGCGGCGCGGTATTGTGCGGGCCGATACTCACAAGTCAAGGGCGCCTTCGGCGTCGCTTCGCGACTCGCTTCGCTCGCCCTGGACTTGTGAGCCTCGATCGGCCCTAACCGCAGGCGCTACGGGCAGGCTCCGCCTGCCTTTTGCCCGTACCGCGCCGCCACCTTGCTCCCATTGTTCACCCCATAGTGGTGGACCTTTTTCGGTAGAATCGAGGTATGAGGGGACAACAACTAATCGACGAGCTCCGGGCTCGCGAAACCCACATTCGACAACTCGAATACGAGCGACTTCAACTCGTCCACGAAATCCATGAGCAAGGCATCGCCAAAGAAATGGGCGCCTACTCCACGGCATCGTTCCTGCGGGACACCGTGCAGATCACACCCGCCGACGCACGCAGGCGAGTAGCCGACGCCAACGCGTTGTTCGGCTCCACCACGCTCACCGGGCAACCCATCGAGGCACAGCTACCCGTGGCGGCGCAAGCTCTCGCCGCTGGGGCGATCAGCCGCGACCACGTGCAGATCGTGCGCACCACCCTCGACACACTTCCCGCCGAGCACCATGCCGAGGTCGAGCAACTCCTCGTGGAGGAAGCCGAACACTTCGACCCCGTCAAACTCGGCAAGCTCGCCACCCGAACCCGCGCCCACCTGCAACCCGAACAAGTTGTCCTGGAAGAACAACAGGCCCGTAAGCGCATGGAATTCTCCATGGTCGAAGACATCGACGGCACCATCCTGCTGCGCGGACGACTCTCACCCGAATGCGCCGAAGTCCTCAAGGCAGCACTGTCACCACTGGCGAAACCCGCCGGCAAAGACGACGACCGATCCGCTACACGCAGGTGGGCCGACGCGCTCGTTGAGTTGGCGCACCGCATCCTCAACTCCGACACCCTGCCGCAAGACGGCGGACGGCGACCGCACCTCGCCATCACGATTTCCTACGAACAACTCCGCGACCAGATCGGCCTCGGCCATGGTGACTTCGGTGCGATGATCACACCCCAAACCATTCGGCAGATCGCCTGCGACGCGGGCATCACACCCATCGTGTTGAACAGCGAAGGCCAACCACTCGATGTCGGACGCGAACAACGAACCGTCACAGCCACCATTCGCGCCGCACTCATCGCCCGCGATAAGGGCTGCTCATTTCCTGGGTGCGATCGGCCACCAGAATGGACCGACGCACACCACATCATCCACTGGATCGACGGCGGAATAACCTCGGCAGAACTCATGACCTTGCTCTGCCGATACCACCACACGATCATTCACCAACAAGACTGGGAAATCATCATGCAGAACGGGATCCCGTACTACATCCCGCCAGCGTGGGTCGATCCGCAGCGCAAGGCGATTCGCAACACGATGCACATCGCCGCGTGATCAGGGTTTGAGCACGACCTTTCCGACGGTGGCGCGGCTCTCGAGGGCAGTGTGCGCGGCGGCTGCTTCGGCGAGTGGGAAGGTGCTGGCGCTCACCGGTGTGAAGCGGCCGGATGCCACTGCCGCGAGGGCATCGATTTCCAGGCCGCGCAGGCCGCCGGGGCGGTTCATGATGCGGGCGCCGACCGCCACTGAGGCCGTCATTCCCTTGGCCCACACGTCGTCCTGGGTGAAGGGCGTGGGCTCGCCGGAGGAGTAGCCGAACATGATCAGCCGGCCGCCGGGGCCGAGGAGGTCGAGTGCCGCGCGTCCTGCGGTGCCGCCGACGCTGTCGAAAACGACCGTCACGGTTCGGCCGTCCAGGGCGGTGCGCACCTGGTCGGGCCAGTCGGTCTGCGTGTAGTCGACCGCGACGTCGGCGCGGAGGGCTCGTACGCGGTCCACCTTGGACGGGCCGCCGGCGACACCGATGACCGTGGCTCCGACGTTGCGGCCCTCTTGTACCAGGAGGTTTCCGATTCCGCCGGCGGCGGCTGTCACGAGGGCGACGTCGTTTTCGGTCAGCTCGGCCAGTTCGAGCACGGCGAGCGTGGTCCGGCCGGTGCCGATCATCGCGACGGCCACGTCGTCTGCCACCTCGTCGGGTAGCTCGTGCACGTTCTCCACTTCGCGCACGGCCAGTTCCGCGTAACCTCCGCTGGCCTGGCCGAGGTGCGCGACGACGCGCTTGCCCAGCCACGACTTGTCCACTCCGTCGCCGATCTCGTCCACCACGCCGGCGACCTCGCGGCCCGGGGTCATCGGCAGCTCGGGAAGCGGGAACGGCCCGCCGAGGTTGCCCGACCTGATCGACGTGTCGAGCAGGTGCACGCCCGCGGCCGAAACCGCGATGCGTACCTGGCCGGGACCCGCGTGCGGATCGGCGACCTCTTCGAATACCAGGTTCTCAGCGGGCCCGAAGGCGTGCTGTCGGATGGCGTGCATGACGTCAGGCTAAAACCTCTAGTAATCTGGAGGTCAATGGTGATCACGGTCACCAGGTCGGGCGCAGGTGTCCCCGTGCCGCGATCTTTGCCAGATCGTCTCGCAAGGCGCGCATTCGCTTGGCGCCCAACTGGTTCAGCCACGGCCGCACGACATCGGCCGCGGCCGCGTCGGCTGCGCGGGTGCAGGCCGACCCTTGTTCGGTGAGGACCACCAACCGGGCTCGCGCGTCGAACGGGTGGGGTTGGCGCTCGACGTAGCCCTTTCCGACCAGTTCCTCGACGAGTTGGCTGGCGGCCTGTTTGGTCACACCGAGGTGCTCCGCGAGTTCCCCGACGGTCGCGCCGTCCGGGGCGAGTCTGGCGAACGCGAACCCGTGCGCCGGGCGCAGGTCGTCGAACCCGCGCGCCACCACTCCGGAGTGGATTCCGTCGACCAGTGTGTTCGCCGCGCCGAGGACGAGCGCGCTCAGTTCCAGCGCCTGGGTGTCTGCCGTGCTCATCGAAGAAGTTTGACACAGGTGGGCAAGGTGCTTGACTATGTAGTCAAGTGGCTTGACTAAGTATGAAGGAGTGCAACGAAATGTCAGTAGTACACGCCGGTGACGCCGAGGTCCACGAGATGCACGGCGCCACCTTCACCTCCTACGTCGCGCCGCGCACGGGCAGCGGTGAGCTGTGCGCGTGGCGGCTCGACATCAAACCCGATACCACGGGGGTGGCGCACAGCGTGACGCGCGAGGAGGTGCTCTATCTGCTCGACGGCGAACTGCGCGTCACCGTGGAGGGTGTCACTCACACGGTGATCAAGGGTGACGCCGTGCTCGTCCCGGCGGGCGCCACGTTGCGGGTCGACAACCTCGGCCCGACCACGGCGACCGCCTGGGTCAGCACCAGCGTCGGCCTGGAGGGCGTGCTGGCCGACGGCACGCGCATCACTCCACCGTGGGTCTCCTAGCAACCCGCGCACGCCCGGCGCGTCCACCGGACATGGGAGTGGATAGACATCTGAATATCGACGGTCTCGTCAACGCGCGCGACCTCGGCGGCCTGCCGACCAAGGACGGGCGCACGGTGCGCAAGGGCGCCGTGGTCCGCACGGAGGCGCTGACGCGGGTCACCGACGCGGGCTGGGCCGCGCTGGTCGACCACGGCGTGCGCACCGTGATCGACCTGCGCGGGGACGACGAACTGGAGCGCAATCCGGCGATCGCGCAGAGCCCGGACCAGGTGCGCAGGCTGCACCTGCCGCTGGACGACCTCAGCGACACCGAATTCTGGGACGAGTGGCAGGCGCTCAGCGCGACTCCGCTGTACTACCGGCCGTTCCTCAAGCGCTACCCGGCCACGGTCGCCCGGATCATCGGCGCGATCGCGGACGCGGAGCAGGGCGGCGTCCTCATCCACTGCGCCGGCGGCCGGGACCGCACCGGGCTGATCTCGGCGCTGCTGCTGGCCTTCGCCGGTGTCTCCGCCGACGACATCGCGACCGACTACCGGCTCAGCGACGAGCGGCTGGTCACGCTGTTCTCCGTGCTCGGCATCGAGGACCCGTCACAGGTGATCGCGTCCACGCTCGCCGAGCGCGGGACCAACGCGCACGCGGAGATGATGGCCATCGTGGACTCGCTGGACGTGCCGCACTATCTCGCCGACGCGGGCCTGACCGAACCACAGCTCGCGGCGCTGCGGCACCGGCTCGTCAGCCCATAATCGGCTCGTCGAAGAACGAGTCGCCGTCCCCGGAGTCCTTGTCCGCTTGCGTTTGCGAGCCGGCCTGTCCGAAGTGGACTCCGGCTCCGGCGCGCCGAGCGCGGGGCCGGGCGGCGGCTCGGGCACGTAGCCGCTCTCGGCGAGGTCGTCGTTGAACGAGCGGGCCTGCTCGGTCGGCGGCTGCGCGCGCAGTTGGGCGGCGAGCGAGTCCATGCTGTCCAGCTCGCCGGTCACGTCGCCGGTGATCTCGTCACGCCCAGGCGGCCCTGGCTTGTTGGCCATCCGCTCATGGTACGCACGATGACCCGCCCCGCATGGCGAATCAGGAGAGGGCCTGCCGGTAGGCGTCCACGGTCAGCTCGGCGCACCGCCGCCAGGTGAACGAGCCGACGTGCGCCCGCCGCGAGGTGAGCGCCGCCGGGGTGGCCGGCTCGGCGAGCGCCGCCGCCAGCGCCGTGCGCAGCGCCTCCACGTCGCCGTAGGGCACCAGCGTGGCGTGCCCGCCCGAGGTCTCCCGCAGTGCCGGCACGTCCGTGCAGACCACCGGAACGTCGCAGGCCAGCGCCTCCAGCACGGGCAGCCCGAAGCCCTCGTCACGCGACGGCAACACCAGCGCCGACGCGCCAGCCACCACATTGCGCAGGTCCACGTCGGGCAGGTAGCCGGTGGCGATCACGCGATCGCCGCCCTCGTGGCCGGGACCGGCGAGCACCAGCGGCGGCAGTTCCGGGCTCGCCTCGTGCGCCTTGCGCAGCCAGTCCAGCGACTTGCGCGGGCCGGCGGCGCCGACGAACAGCAGATACTCCGACGGCACGCCGATCTTGGCGCGCAGGTCGTCGCCGGGCGGGCGCGCGGTGAACCACGCCGGGTCGACGCCCAGCGGGGTCACGGCGATCTTGTCCTCGGGCACGTTCAGCCGCTCGGCCACCCGCTCGGCGACCGCCTTGGTCGGGGTGAGCACGATGGACGCCCGCGCGGCCGAGCGCGCCACCAGCTCGGGCAACTCGGCGTCGCCGGGCGACAGCTCCTCCGGCGCGTCGAAGAAGGCCAGGTCGTGGACGGTCAGCACACCGGCCGCGCGCATCGCCGGCGGCAGCACGAAGTTGGTGCCGTGCACGACATCGGTGAACCCGGCGAACAGCTCGATCGGCGGGAACGGCGCGCGCAGCCAGCACTTGCGCAGCAGTCGCGCGGACACCGGCATGCCGCGCGCCGTCACGTCGTGCGGCAGCACGGTGCGCAGCTTTCGCCAGCCGCGCAACGTGAACGCCACCGCTCGAATGTCCACTGTGGACATCGAGGCGAGCTGCTCGGTCAGCGCCGAGGTGTAGCGGCCGATCCCGGTGCGCGCGCCGAGTAACGGTGTGCCGTCCACCAGAACCCGCAGTCGCCCCTTAGCCATCCCGGTTCCCCTTGCGGCGCCGCGCCAGCTCGCCGCCGACTCGGCGCACCCGACCGGCCGCGCGCCGCGCCAGTTCGGCCGGCCCGCCCAGGTCCAGGTACTCGCGCACCAGCGAGAGATCCCGTCGCACCACCTCGCGCGGGCGCAGCGGATCGTTGAGCACCAGGTCGTCCGCGCCCGGCAGGCGGTCGGCGGCCGGACGGGGATCGCGGCAGAACTCGGCCAGCGGCGCGAGCACCGTGTCCCAGGTGAACCGCTCCCGCACGACCGCGATCCGCTCCCGGCAGCCCTGCGCGTACTCGGCGTCGTAGAGCACCCGTTCCAGCGCGGAGGCGAGCGCGCGCGGGTCCTCCGAAGGCACCACGACGCCGAGCCGCTCGGTGCGCACCAGGTCGGCGAACGAATCGCCGTCCGTGGTCACGATCGGCAGCCCGGCCCACAGGTAGTCGAGCACCCGCGTGCGGAACGCGAACGTCGTCTCCACGTGCTCGTAGTGCGTCGTGACCCCGCAGTCCGCGTCCAGCAACCAGTTCTGCCGCTCCGAGTAGGGCACCCACGTCTCGTTGAAGAACACGTGCTCGCCGGTCAGCCCCAACTGCGCGGACAGGGCACGGGTGCGCGCGCCGATGTCCATCTCGGGCACCTCGGGATTGGGGTGCTTCATGCCGAGGAACATCAGCTTCGCGTCGTCGTGGCCCTCGGCGAGCACGCCCATCGCGCGCACCAGGGTCAGCGGATCGAACCAGGAGTACACCCCGCCGGCCCACAGGATCACCTTGTCCGACTCGGCGGCCGTGACGCCCTTGATCGCCGGCGCGGTGCGTTGCGGCGGCTTGCCCGGCAGCCCGAACGGCACGGTCGCGAGCAGCGAGCGGACGGTGGGATCGTTGTCGTACAAGGAAGGCGTGAGCCGGCCGAGCGCGGCGAGGTGGCCGAGCCAGAAGTGCCGTTGCCGTTCGGAGGCGCACAGGAAGAAGTCGCCCCGGTCGAGCTGCGCGTTGAGCACCTTGGTGACACCGACGAGATCGAGCGCCCGCTGCTCGTCGGTGGAGTCCTTGCCCTGTTCCAGCAGCTCGAGGTGCATCGGGTCGTACATGTCGCACACCACGATCTTCGTGGAGTCGTCCTTTTTCAGACCCTGTGCCATCTCCAGCGCGTGACCCTGCAGCACCACCACGTCGGCCCAGTCCGCGTGCGTTTTCAGTTCGCGCGGTTTCGCTTGCAGGACAGGGAAAGCGGCCTCCGGCGGCGCGCACACCGGGTTCACCGTGACCAGCCGCACGTCGTGCTCGCCGGCCAGTACGTCGGCCATGTTCCACGCCCTGATCGCCGGGCCGGCCATCCGCTCGGCCAACGCGTCACCGGTGATCACCAGGATCTTGCGCCGCCCGCCGAACGCCTCCTCCAAGCCGAACGCCTCGACCAGAATGTCGTGCGCGGCGAGGTAGCGCGGCAGCGGGTACGCAGGCTCCATCGCCTTGCGCAGCAACGGAACCAGGTCCGCGTCGGTGCGCCTTCGCGCGGCCTGCTCGGTGGCGCGCGAGGCCGCGAGCGAGGGCAGCAGTTCGACGAACTGGTCGATCGCCAGCACCCCGGCGAGCGCGGTCCTCGGGATCGCCACGTTCGGGTCGTCGGGCGTCTCGCCTCGGCGGGTGATCTCCAACTGGGTCGGGTCGATCTCGCCGCGGGCGGTCGCGCGGCGCACGGTCAGCGCGAGTGCGGCGGGCAGCGCGCGGGCCAGCGTCTCGTCGGAGAGATTCTTGTACAACGCCGCCAAAGCGTTGCGCTCCAACAGGTACAGCTCGCGTGCGCCGTCCGGGGTGTCCACAGTGGACATCGAGGCGTGGTGGCGGTGATAGGCGACCGAGGACGGCTCGTAGCGCACCCGCCAGCCGCGCAGGTTCAGCCGCCAGCCGAGGTCCACATCCTCGTAGAACATGAAGAACCGCTCGTCGAACCCGCCAAGCTCGTCGAAGACCGAGGCGCGCACGAACATCGCCGACCCGGTGCCGAACAGCACGTCCTTCGGCGCCTCGTGCCGCTCGGGATCCACCTCGGACAGCGGCTGGCCGGCGTGGCGCTTGTAGCCCATGCCGAACCAGGTCAGCCCGCCGTCCACGAAGTCGACGCGCTCGCCGTCCCAGTCCAGCACCTTGCTGGCGACCGCGGCGACGGTCGGCTCGGCGCGCAGCACCCGCACGGCCGCGCGCGCCCAGTCGCGGTGCGGGCGCGCGTCGTTGTTCAGGAAGGCCAGCACCGAGCCGGTGGCCGCGCGCGCACCGAGATTGCAGCCGCCGGCGAAGCCCAGGTTCTCCGGCGACTCGATCAGCTTGATGCCCGGCTCGGCGCGCAGTCGCTCCGCGTCGTCACCGCCGTTGTCCACGACGATCAGCTCGAGCGACTCGTGCGGATAGTCCAGCTCCTCGCGCAGCGCGCGCAGGCACGTCACGGTGTCGTCCGCGCCGCGGTAGTTCACCACGATCACCGACACCGTCGGCAGAACCGCCCCCTCGACCACCCTGGCTCCTTCCAGACCTCCCGCACCGTCGGCCATGATATGCGGCCCGGCCGAGTCCGACCGCGCCGCGACCGGTTCCGCCAATCCTGAACAGATCCTTACGCGCCCGCCGCCCGGGAAACCGGGCCGCCTGTAACGCGGTCCGACCCTGCGACCGAGTCAACGGAACGTAGGGAGTGGGGACCATGCGGGAGAGCAACCGGAAGTGGATCGCGGTGGCCGCGGCGGTGGCCGTGCCGCTGGTGCTGGGCGCGTGCTCGACACAGATCGCGGGCACGGCGGTGCCGGCCATCGACGTGACGGTGTCGCCGGAGCCGACCGAACCCACCGAGCCGACCGAGCCCACCACGACGCGGCCGACCACCACCCGGCCCACCACCATGACCACGGAGTCGACCACACCGCCGGCCCGGACGCCGCCGCCGATCAACGCGGCGTGCCCGCTGCTGCCCGGTGCGCAGGCCGCGCCGATGCTGAACACACCGAACCTCACCACGGCGGAGGTCCCGGCGGCGCAGGTGCCGCTGGGCACCCAGTTCGCCTGCGACTACCTGCAGAGCGGCCGGAAGGTCGGCACGCTGGCGGTCCGCTACTACGACTTCGGCCAGGCGCTCGGGCCGGCGCTGGTCAAGGCGTACGCCGACCAGAGCGCGGCGGCCAAGCCGGTGCCCGGGGTGGGCGAGACGGCGTTCTCGTTCCAGCACCCGCAGTCGGCCAATCAGGTCGGACTGGTCAGCGGCAAGACGGTCGGCACCGGCTACGCCATGGTGATCCTGCAGTTCGGCGCGCAGAACCCGCGCGGCGTCAGCGCTGGTCTGCCCGGCCTGGTGCGCGGCGTTCTCGGCAAGTTCTGAGTTGTCTATCGAGGGCAAGGTCGCCGAGTCGGCTTCGCCGACGGCCTGTGGTCTTTTTGCTTGGGTGGTTGGGGGCCGCGAGGTGGGTGGCTGGGTTTCGTGGGTGGTCCAGCCACGCCACCTCCACGACAGCGGGCTCGTTCCTCGCCCGCTGTCCCTCCGGCGTCGTAAGGGCGACCGCCCTCGACAATGAATTGCGACCTCAGCGTGGCTTTCGCTCGGTGCGGTCAACACACCCGGTTGCGTGAAGTCGGTAGGTGGGTCGACGTCGGTAGGTGGGCCGAGGGTGGGTGGGCAGGTCAGGTGTTGGGAGGTCGTGAGGGTGACCTCTCCGCCGCCCGCGGCCGTACGTGCACCACCTTCACGTTTCCCGCCCGCTCTTGATCTTGCCTGACCTGCGCTTTCTCGGTGGGCGACGGACTTTAGCGGGCTAAAGTACGCGAAGGGGCGTTGGTGCGGTTGTCAAGTTCGGGCGGCCCAGTGGCGCCAGATCTCGGTGCGGGGGATGGAGCTGCGGGCGCTGATCCGGGTTCGGGCGAGGAGCGTGGACGGGAGACGGGCGAGTACTTCGCCGAGTACGCGCAGCCGCAGGGGGAACCGGAGGTTGGGGGCGGGCTCGGTGAGCCGTCGCAGGGGGAGCAGGGCGGTGGTGGCGGTGAAGGCGATCAGTTCGCGGGCGGCGACGGTCAGCGGCGCGCAGCGGAACAGGGTCAGCAGCCGGTTGCGCTCGTTCCACAGGTGGAACTGGCGCGAGCCGATTCCGGTGCTCGCGCCGTGCGCATGCCGCACCCGCGCCTCGGGAACCGAGATCACCGTCCACCCGGCCAGCCGCATCCGCCACGCCGTGTCGGTGTCCTCGTAGTAGCAAAAGAACTCGGCCGGCACGCCGCCCACGTCGGTCAGCACCGATGTGCGCACCAGCGCCGCGCCACCGCAGAACCCGAACACCTCGGGCAAGTCGGTCACGTCGGCGGTTACATCCGCGCCATAGCCGCGCGGGGTGAGCCGCACGCCCGTCGACTGCGGCACGCCGTCCATTGATTCCAGCCGCGCACTCGCGGCGGCGGCCCGCGGATCGGCGTCCAGCGCGTCCTCGAGCCGGCCGAGCCAGTCGGCGGCGGGCGCGGTGTCGTCGTTCAGCCACGCCATGAACGGGGTGTCCACTTGGGACAGCGCCGCGGCGAGCGCGCCCGCGTAACCGATGTTGCGGCTCATCCGCACGGTTTTCGGGCGAGACGGGTGGTTCGCGGCCAGCTCCAGCGACCCGTCGTCGGAGGCGTTGTCCACCACGATCGTCCGATGTGGACGATCTTGGGCGGCGAGTGCGTCCAGGCACGCCGTGATGTGCTCGGCGCCTCGCCAGGTGACCACCACGACCGTGCTGCGTCTCACGGCATGGCAGGGTACATCCGTGCCCGAGCTGGTCGTGTTGACAGAGCAACTCCTCGCGCCGGTTCCGGGCGGCACGGGGCGCTACACCGCCGAGCTGGCGCGCGCGCTCGCCGCGACGACCCCGAACGGTTGGTCCGTAACGGGTGTTACGGCGGCACATCGTGACCTCTCCGCCGCGCGGCTCGCCGGCGTGCGCGGCCCCCGCCCGTTGCCGCTGCCGCGACGGGCGCTCACCCTGGCCTGGGAGCGCGGCGTGCCGCTGTGGCCCGGCGGTCGACACAGCGGGGACAGCGTGCACGCGCCGACCCCGCTCGCGCCGGCCGCGCCGAAGAAGGGCAGGCGGCTCGTGGTGACCGTGCACGACACGGTCCCGTTCACCCATCCGGAGACGCTCACCCCGCGCGGCGTGGCCTGGCACCGCGCGATGATCACGCGCGCCACCCGCACGGCGAGCGCGGTCGTGGTGCCGACCGACGCGGTCGCCGAGGAGCTGCGGCGGTACGCGCCCGGCCCGGCTCCGGTGCACACGGTGCCGCACGGAGTGTCCGCCGTCTTCACCGAAACCGTTGCGCCGCAACGATTTCCGGCAGGCTACATTCTGGCGGTGGGCACCATCGAGCCGCGCAAGGGGCTGGACGTGCTCATCGACGCGCTGGCGCACCCGGCAGCGCCCGATCTGCCGCTGGTGATCGTCGGACAGCCCGGCTGGGGCGCGGTGGACCTCGCCGCACGGGCCGCCGAGCGCGGGCTGGCCGAGGGCCGGGTGCGGCTGGTCGGCCGGCTCGACGACGCCGACCTCGCCGCGATGATGGCCGGCGCCACCGTGCTCGCCGCGCCCAGCCACGCGGAGGGGTTCGGGCTGCCCGTGCTGGAGGCGATGGCGGCCGGCGTGCCGGTCGTGCACACCGACGTGCCGGCGCTGGTCGAGGTGTCCGCGGGGGCGGCGGTCGTCGTCCCGATCGGCGATGCCGGTGCGCTGGCCGAGGCGTTGGCCGAGGTCGCCGGGGATAGCTCGCGCGCGGCCGCGATGGTCGAACGGGGACGTGCTCGGGCGGCCGAACTGACCTGGGAACGAGCCGCCGAGGCGGTGTGGCGACTGCACACCGAGGTGTGAATGGCGGCGAGTTAGGGCGTTCGGGGAAAAACCACAACCCCACGGTCGTAGGCTTGTGCCCGTGAGATCCGGCGAACCCAGCGTCCTGGTCGACGCTACCGCCGTCCCCGCGGACCGCGGTGGCGTCGGCCGCTACGTGGACTCGCTGGTCGCCGCCCTGGACGCGGACGGCGCGCCGATCAGCGTGGTGTGCCAGTCGCGCGACATCGAGCTGTACACCCGGCTGGCGCCGTCCTCGCGGGTACTGCCCGCGCCCGACTCGGTGTCCACCCGCACGGCCCGGCTCACCTGGGAGCAGACCACGCTGCCCCGACTCGTGCGCCGGATCGGCGCGAACGTGCTGCACTCGCCGCACTACACCACGCCGCTGGCCAACCCGGCCGCGTCCGTGGTCACCCTGCACGACGCCACCTTCTTCACCGACGCCGTGCTGCACTCCTCGGTCAAGGCGCGCTTCTTCCGGGGTTGGACGCGCGCCGCCCTCGCTCGTGCGTCGATGTGCGTGGTGCCGAGCGAGGCCACCGCGTCCGAACTGGTACGGGTCGCCGGGGCGGACGCGACACGGTTGGAGGTCGTGCCGCACGGCGTGGACACCGACCGGTTCCACCCGCCCTCACCCGAAGAGGTCGACGCCGCCCGTGCCGCGCTGGACCTGGGCTCCACGCCGTACGTGGCGTTCCTCGGCGCGCTGGAGCCGCGCAAGAACGTGCCGGCGCTGATCCGCGGGTTCGCCAACGCGTGCCGCGGCCGGGCCGATCCGCCCGCGCTGGTGCTCGCCGGGCAGCCCGGGTGGGACAGTCAGGTGGAGCGTGCGCTGGACGCGGTGCCGCACCGGCTGCGCGTGATCAGGGCCGGGTACCTCGCCTTCGAGCACCTGGCCGGGTTCCTCGGCGGCGCGGAGGTGGTGGCGTACCCGAGCCTCGGCGAGGGCTTCGGGTTGCCCGTGCTGGAGGCGATGTCCTGCGGCGCGTGCGTGCTCACCACCCGCCGGCTCGCCCTGCCCGAGGTCGGCGGCGACGCGGTGTCGTACTGCGGGGTCGGCGCGGGTGACATCGGCGCCGCGCTCGCGGAACTACTGGACGACCGCACGCTGCGGGCCACCCTCGCGGCGGCGGCGCAACGCAGGGCCAAGGAGTTCTCCTGGAGCCTGAGCGCCGACGCGCACCGCGAGGTATACGCCCGCGCGGCGGCTCGTGCCCGGGTGGCGCACTGAGCGTTCGGCGCCTCGGTGCAGAATGTGACGCGTGACCGAGCCAACTCAGTACGGCGACGAGATCGGCGTCGTGACCGTCACCTACTCGCCGGGCGACGTGCTGACCCGGTTCCTCGACACGCTCGGCAAGGCGAGCACGCGACAGGTGCGCGTTGTGCTGGCGGACAACGGGTCGACCGACGGCGCGCCGGAGCGCGAGGCCGAGCGGGACGGCGTGACGCTGGTGCCCACCGGGGAGAACCTCGGCTACGGCGGCGGTGCGAACCGGGGCGTGGCCGCGTTCGGCGAGGACGTCGGGTGGATCGTCGTGGCCAACCCGGACATCGAGTGGGGCGAGGGTTCGCTGGACGAGCTGGTCGCCGCCGCGAAGCGCTGGCCCCGCGGCGGCTCGTTCGGGCCGCTGATCAGGGAGCCGAACGGCGAGGTGTACCCGTCCGCGCGGCTGCTTCCCTCACTGGGCAAGGGCATCGGGCACGCGCTGCTCGGCCGGGTGTGGCCGCGCAACCCGTGGACCACCGCGTACCGGCAGTCCGACACCGATGTGACCGAGCGCGCCGCCGGCTGGCTGTCCGGCTCGTGCCTGCTGCTGCGGCGGGAGGCGTTCGACTCGGTCGGCGGGTTCGACCCGAGGTACTTCATGTACTTCGAGGACGTGGACCTGGGCGATCGGCTGGGCAAGGCCGGCTGGCACAACGTGTATGTGCCCAGCGCGGAAGTCGTGCACATCGGCGGCCACGCCACCGCGCGCGCGTCGGCGAAGATGCTGGCGGTGCACCACGACAGCGCGTACCGCTACCTGGCCGACCGGCACCAGGGCTGGCGGTGGGCGCCGGTGCTCGCGGCGATCCGCGCCGGGCTCACCGTGCGGCTGAAGCTCCAGACGCGCGGAAACTGAGGGTTATTTCCCGTCGAGGCGCTGGGAGAGTGACCGGCGGCCGGTGACCTGCTGCTTGATCGTCGGGATCAGGCCCTCGGTCGGCGCCTCGCCGCCCAGCGCGGACGGGGGCTGCTCCGACTCCTCGGCCTGCACAGGCTCCTGGGGCCTCGGCGGCGGCTTCATGTACTGCGTGTGCGGCTTGTGCGCCGGCCGCGGCGGGGGGTTGATCGACTGCGTGACGTCCGGGATCTCCAGCTCGGAGATGATCGGCAACGGGCCGGTGGTCGGGTCCGGGTCCCCGGCTTGCGGTGCGGCCGGAACGTCAACGGGCGCAACGGGTTCCGGGTTCTGGCGGGCGTGCGGCACCGGAGGCTTGGCACGCTCGCGGCCGGACCGGTTCGGGTAGACCACCATGGTCATTTCGGGGTCGTCCCGGTCCGCCTCGGCGACAACGGCGCGCGGGATCTGGACCGTGTTCATCGCGTCCATGGGCGACACCGCGTCCTCGGGAGTCACGACGAACGCTCCACGCGCTCGAGCACGCGCCAAGAGCGCGTCGGCCCGTTCGCGGGGGTCCATGCGCTGGCCTCTCCTACCTTGATCGGTGTCTTGTAGGCAGGGTATTCCCTTTCGGGTGCCCGCGTCAGCGGACACGGTAATCAAGTGCTTCGGCAAACGCTCACACGCGGTCGGTGTGACCAAGCTCCTTGAGTACCTCGGTCAGCTTCTTGATGTCCTGGGCCCGGTCCCGCCTGCACACGAGCACGGCGTCCTCGGTGTCGACGATGATCAGATCCTGCACGCCCAGGGTTGCCAGCAGGCGACGCGAGGACGGCACCGCGATGACACCCTCGCTGTCCACGTGCACCACCGGCGCCGCCTCGCCGACCGCGACCGTGCGCCCGCCGTCGGTCTCGGTGCCGAGCAGCTCGCCGAGGGCCGCGAAGTCGCCGATGTCGTTCCACCCGAAATCGCCGGGCACGGTGGCCACCTTGCCCTCTTCCGCGGCCGGCTCCATCACCGCGTACTCGACGGCGACCTTGGGCACGGTCGGCCACAGCTCGGCGAGCACGTCCTCGCGCCGGTCGGTGTCCCAGGCGTCGGCGATCGCGTTGACCGGCTCGGCGACGTCCGGGCGGCGCGCTTCCAGCTCGGCGGCGAACAGGTCCACCCGCCAGACGAACATGCTGGCGTTCCACAGGTAGCTGCCGGACTCGACGTACTCGGTGGCGGTGTCGAGGTCCGGTTTCTCCTTGAACTCCAACACCTTCTGGATGACGCCCCGGCGCACCGGCTCGGTGCAGCGCAGGTAGCCGAAGCCGGTCTCCGGGTGCGTGGGGGAGATGCCGATGGTCATCAGGTGACCCTCGCGTGCGCCGTCCACCGCGCGCGCCACGGTCGCGGCGAACTCCGCGGTGTCGGCGATCAGGTGGTCGGCGGCGAAGGACGCCATGATCGCGCCGGGGCTGCGCCGGGCGATGACGGCGGCGGCCAGTGCGATCGCGGCGCACGAGTCCCGGGCGAGCGGTTCGACGAGGATGTTGCGCTCGGGCAGGCCGGGCAGCTGACGCGCGACCGAGGCGGCGTGCGCGGTGCCGGTGACCACCATGAGGCGCTCCGGCGAGGCCAGCGGCGCGAGCCGGTCGTAGGTGGCCTGCAGCAGGGAGCGGTCGGTACCGGTGAGCGGGTGCAGGAACTTCGGGTTGCCCGCGCGTGAGACCGGCCACAGGCGGGTGCCGCTGCCTCCGGCCGGGACGACGACGTGCAGCTCGGGATTCTCTGGTGGCGTCATGGTGCGTTCGACTCTAGTAGTTGTAGTTTCACGGCGATGACGTCATCCACGGTCGAGGAGCGGCACACCAGGTCGTGGGTGCCGCCGTTCCCGCTCGACATCGCCGGGGTGCTGGCGCCGCTGCGGCGCGGGGCGGGCGATCCGGCGTTCCAGGCCGATGACGCGGGCGTGCGCTGGCTGGCCGCGAACACGGCGAGCGGGGTCGGCACGCTCGCGGTGCGCAGGAGTGGTGGCGCGGTCGAGGCGACCGGGTGGGGCCCGGGCGGACTGTCCCTTGTGGACGGTGTGCCGGCGCTGCTCGGCGCGGCGGACGACGACTCGGATTTCGTTGCGCACCACCAAATCGTGGCCGAGTTGCGGCGGCGCAACCCGCACCTGCGGCTCGGGTCGACCGGCCGCGTGTGGGACGTGCTGGTGCCGTCGATCCTGGAGCAGAAGGTCACCGGGTACGAGGCGCGCCGGTCGTGGCGGGAGCTGTGCCGGCGGTTCGGCACGCCGGCTCCCGGTCCCGCGCCGGCCGGCATGTTCGCGCCGCCGACACCGGCCGCCGTGCTGGCGATCACCGACTGGCAGTGGCACGCCGCCGGGGTGGACGGGGCGCGGCGGCGGGCCCTGATCGCCGCCGCGCGGGTGGCCGGCCGGTTGGAGCGGGCGGCGTCGCTGCGCGGCAAGGAAGGACGATCGCTGCTGCGCAAGGTGCCCGGGATCGGCGTGTGGACGGCGGCCGAGGTGGCGCAGCGGGTGTGGGGTGACCCCGACGCGGTGAGTGTCGGGGACTTCCACATTCCGTCGGTCGTCGGACATGTGCTGCTGGGCCGGAAGTTGGACGACGCCGGCATGTTGGAGGTGCTGGCGCCGTACTCGCCGCAGCGGCAGCGGGTGGTGCGCTACATCGAGGCGGGCGGGATCTCCCGGCCCCGCTTCGGCCCGCGCTACGCCGGCCGGGATTACCGTGCGCTCTGAGGGCGCCCGGCCCGATGCACAGCGCGGGACTCACCGGTGCAGGGCGCGGGACTCGCGGGTGCAGGGCGCGGGACTCGCGGGTCAGGGGCGGTGGACGGTGTGGTCGCGCTGCAGTGCGGGGTAGTCCACGGCGCGTACCCGGGCCCGCGTCGACTCCAGGTCCGACCCGCAGCAGTGCCGCCGTGGCCTCGCGGGACGTCACGAGCTCGTCCAACTCGGCCTTGATCTCCTTGTGCGGCAACGAATTCTCGCGCGGGCAGAACCCGTCCGCCGGCGGCCGGTCGTCCACCAGGAACCGCAGCACGGTGTCGCGACCACACGTGTTCGGACTGGCACGCAGCACGCCGTGACCGCCGTGGTCCACCGTGACCAGCCCGGCGAGGCCGCCCAGCGCCGCGCGCATCTCCCGGGCGCCGACCAGCGGGGTGGCCGGGTCGCGCAGGTTCTGCACCAGCAGCACGTTCGACGGTCCACGATCACCGATCGCCACCGGCCGGCGCCGGTCGGCCTTCCAGAACGCGCACGGGTTGACGTTGGCCGCGGCCGGGCCGAACTTCGGGTGCAGCAGGTGTTCGCGCAGCACCGCCCGTTGATAGAACCCGACGTCGCCCGGCCAGTCGGAGTCGTTGCACAGCACGGTCAACTGTCCGGCGGCGTGGTTCTCGTGGTCGGGATAGCCGCCACCGGGCGGCGGGGTTTCGGGTGGCAACGGCTCGCCCTTGTCCAGCTTGTGCCAGCGGTCGGCGACGCTCGGGAACGCGGCGTCCTTGTACAGCCCGTTGAAGATGCCCGCCCGGAACCTCGCGCCGTCCACGTCGCCGACCGGTCGGTGATCCAGTCGGGCGGCCAGCGCGTGGAACTTGGCCGTCACCTCCGACGGGGAGCGGCCGAGCCGGTAGGTGTCGTGCCGGCGCGCCACCCACTCGGCGAGGTCGGGGAAACGATCGTCGAACCCGACGGCGAACCGTTGGTGCGCAAGGACATCGAGCCCGGCGCGGCCCGTCACGCTGTCCAGCACCACCCGGTCGGTGCGCTCCGGGAACAGGGTCGCGTACGTCGCGCCGAGGTAGCTGCCGTAGGAGGTGCCGTAGAAGGAGATGCGCTCCTCGCCGAGGGCGGCGCGGATCCGGTCGACGTCCCGCGCGGTGTTCTCGGTCGAGATGTGCGGCAGCAGATTCGCGGTCCTCGAGTTCGCACACTGATCGGCGACGGTGCGCGCGGTGTCGGCCTGCCGTGCCACGTCCGCCGGCGTGCGGGCGTACGGGCCGATCACCACCCCGCGCTGGTGTTCGCCGAGGTCGCAGGTCACCGGCGTGCTCATGCCGATCCCGCGCGGGTCGAAGCCGATCAGGTCGTAGCTCTTGAGCACCTCGCCCGCGCCGGCGAGCTGTTCGAACTGCAGCGGCATCGGCAGCGCCGGGCTACCCGGGCCGCCGGGGTTGAGCAGCAGCACGCCGCGCCGCCTCGCCGGGTCGTCGGCCACCCGCCGCGAGATTTCCACGTCGATGGTCACACCATCCGGATGGTCGTAGTCCAGCGGCACTCGCAGGGTGGCGCACCGCAGCTTCTCCATCGGCAGACCGTCGACGCGCACACAATCGTGCCACCCCAACGGTTCCGCGCCGGGGCTCGCGTGCGCCACCACGACTCCGGCCACCGGCACCGCCACGGCGATCACGGCGAGCAGAGCAATCTTCGTCCGTTTGATCACGGCGACGACTCTGCCGCGGTCACGGCGAGCACATCGAACCCAGGGCCGATCAGACCCTGGTACGACGACGAGCGAGCGTGACCATCGTCGCGATGCCCGCCGTGCCGTCCTCATCCCGCGGCAGCGCGTCGACGGGCCACCAGCGCAGATCGTCGGACTCGTCACCGCACACCGGCTCCGCGCCGGCCGGCGCGTGCACCAGGAAGCGCACGTCGAAGTGCCGCGTCGGCTTGCCGAGCGAGCAGGTGATCGGGTGCACGGCCAGGTGCAGCGGGTCCGGCTCGATCACCAGACCGTCCACTCCGGACTCCTCGGTGGCCTCCCGCAGCGCCGCGTCCACCAGCGTCGCGTCCTCCGGCTCGCAATGCCCGCCGAGTTGCAGCCACCGGCCGACCCTCGGGTGCAGCGTCAGCAGCACGTGCTCCCCGGTGGAGTCGAGCACCAGCGCGGAGGCGGTCAGATGCCCCGGCTCACAGGCACGCTCGCACGCGTCCGGCCGGGCGGCGAGCAGGCCGAGGAACGCGTGCCGCAGCGACTCCTGATCCTCCGCCGAAGTGTCCCAAGTGGACAGTGCGGCCACCGCAGCGGGGTGCAGGGTCACCGGGAGACCAGCCCTTCGTCGGGGTCGCGCGGCTCGCGCGGGGTCAGCGGCTCGGCGCCGTGGCCGACCGCGACCGCGCCCAGCGGCTCCCAGTCGGCCGGCAGCTCCAGGATCTCACGCACCGGGTCCGGGCAGAAGATCGTCGAGGACACCCAGCAGGACGCC
The DNA here is from genome assembly GCF_004216555.1 of Herbihabitans rhizosphaerae. Classification (GTDB taxonomy): domain Bacteria; phylum Actinomycetota; class Actinomycetes; order Mycobacteriales; family Pseudonocardiaceae; genus Herbihabitans; species Herbihabitans rhizosphaerae. Next base: position 62,199 of record NZ_SGWQ01000010.1, read on the forward strand.
AGCCCCTCGGCCGCCAGCGCCACCAGCAGTCCCTGCACAGCGGCCCCGCCGGCGACCGTGAACATGGTCCGCTCGGCCTCGGTGCGGCGCGCGTCCGGATAGTCGTGCGACCCGTCCCGCACTAGGAACGGCAGCACGATTTCCGTTGCCCCGTAAAGAATGTCGCCCCGTCGTACCCGCTTGGCGATGCTGTCGTCGGACCGTCCGTCGCCGCGCAGGTCGTCCTTCCACGCCTCGCGCATCCCGTCCAGCAGCCGCTTGCGCCGCGACCGGTCGGCCAGGTGCACGAACCGCACCGGCCGGGTGTGGTGCGGGGCCGGCGCGGTGAGCCCGGAGGCGACCGCACGGCGCAGCGCGTCGACGTCCACCGGCTCGTCGGTGAACGACCGCACCGACCGCCGCAGCAGCACCGCCTCGCGATGCCCCTGCGCGATCGCCTCCGCCGTGCCGAGCCGGAACAGGTCCTCGTCCACCGGGCGCACCAGGTCGGCGGCCACCGCGGTCGGGTGCCCGATGTCCAGCCCGCGCAGCACGGCCACCGGCACGCCGCCCAGCTTCCCCTTCACCAGGTCGGCCGCGGCCGCGATCTCGTCGGCCACCGCGACCTCGGTGACCACCAGCTCGTTGCCCTGCTTGTCGACGGTGCCCTCGTAGGAGTGCAACACCTGGATGCCGGACGCGCCGATCGCCGCGTCGGTCTGCCCGACCCGCCACGTGCGGCCCATCGTGTCGGTGATCACCACGGCCACCTCGACGCCGAGCCGCTCGCGCAGCCCGGCCCGCAGCGCGTGCGCCGAGGCGTCCGGATCCGTTGGCAGCAAAGCGATCTCGCCGGATTCCACATTGGACGCGTCCACTCCGGACGCGGCCTGCACGATGCCGAGGTGGTTCTCCGTGATCAGCGTCCGGCCGTGCCGCGCGACGATCCGCACCGATTCGTCGAACACGGCGCGCCGCCGGGCCGCGTCGCGCTCCTCCGGGTCGGCCGGCACCGACCGCAACCGTCCCTCGATCTTGGAGACCACCTTGCTGGTCACCACGACCACGTCGCCCGATCGCAGCCAGCGCGCCGCTTCGGCGATCGCACCGGTGAGGTCGTCGCCGGGACGGAATTCGGGTAGCCCGGTGACCGGGATGATCTCCAGGCCGCGCGGCGCGGCGTGATCGCTAGCCAAGATCGGCCCCCGCGAGCGACAGCGCGGCGCGGGCGATCTCCGCCGTCGCGTCCACATCGGACATGATCAGCGGCAGCGCGCGGGACGCGACGCCCGGCACGTGCGCGGTGTCGCCGGTGTGCACCAGCCAGCCGTCCAGGATGCCGGTCTCCGAGTCGTGCCGGGAGCCGTAGTGCACGCCGACCGCGGCCGCCGTGGTGTCCACGCCGATCGCCTCCAGGCACTTGTCGGCCATGCCGCGCAACGGTTTCCCGCCGATGATGGGGGACACGCCGACCACGCCGGCGCCGGTCTTGCGCAGCGCGTCGCGCACTCCGGGCACGGCGAGCACGGAGCCGACGCTCACCACCGGGTTGGACGGCGCGAGCAGCACCGCGTCCGCCTTCTCGATCGCGTCCAGCACGCCGGGAGCGGGTGTCGACTCCTCCGCGCCGACCGGCACGATCTTGTGCGCGGTCGGCTCGGCGCGGTGACGCACCCACCACTCCTGGAAGTGGATCGCCTTGCGCTCGCCGTCCTCCGAGATCACCACGTGCGTCTCGACCCGGTCGTCGGTCATCGGCAACAGCCGGACGCCGGGGCGCCACCGGTCGCACAGCGCCTCGGTGACCGCGGACAGCGGGTACCCGGCACGCAGCATCCGCGAGCGGATCAGGTGCGTGGCGATGTCCTTGTCGCCGAGGGAGAACCAGTCCGGGTCGGCGCCGTAGGAGGCGAGTTCCTCCTTGACCGTCCAGGTCTCTCCGGCGCGACCCCAGCCGCGCTCGGAGTCGATTCCTCCGCCGAGGGTGTACATGCACGTGTCCAGGTCGGGACAGATGCGCAGGCCGTGCAGCCACACGTCGTCGCCGGTGTTCACCAGCGCGGTGACCTCGTGCTCGCCCTCGCCGACCGCTGGCAGGTCGAGGGCCTTCTTCACGCCGAGCAGGAACCTGGCTCCGCCGACCCCGCCGACGATTACCGCTACCTTCACGGACGCGAGATTAGCCTCCCGGCCGAAGCTCAGCGCCAGAACATGAAATTCGAGTACCCGACGATCCACCACGGCTCGCCGCCGATGCCCTCGAACACCCAGCCGGCCACGTCGAACAGCACGCCGCTGGCGCCCGGGATGCCGATCAGGACGGCGAACAGCACCAGCGGCGCCCAGGGCCGGGCCTTCGCGCCGAGTTCGCGGGCGCGGTGCGACAGGTAGGGCTCCAGCGCGCCCCAGCCGTCCAGGCCCGGGATCGGCAGCATGTTCAGCACGAACGCCAGGATCTGCACCAGCGCCAGGTAGGACAGCGCGGCGGCGAGCATCGGCGCCGGGTTGGTCAGCGCCATCGCGATCGTGATCAGAATGCCCAGCCCCAGGTTGGCCGCCGGACCGGCCAGGGACACCGCCGACTCAACCCCCTTGGAGCGCAGCGAGTAGTGGTTGATCCACACCGCGCCGCCGGGCAGCGGGATGCCGCCGGCCGCGAGCAGCAGCAGCGGCAGGAACAGGCTCAGTACCGGGTCGGTGTACTTGCGCGGGTCGAGGGTCAGATAGCCCTTGAAGTACACCTCGCGGTCGCCACCCCGGAAGGCGGTGAACGCGTGCCCGAACTCGTGCAGACACAGCGACACCGCCCAGCCGCCGATCACCAGCAGCCAGGTGCCGGCGATCGTGCCGGCGCTCTGGTACTCGTTGTCCAGACCTGTCAGCACACCGCCGGCAACGGTCAGCGCGATCAGGCCGAGGAAGATGGGCGACGGGCGCACCACTGATCTCTGCACCCCACCAGTGTGGCGGATCTTCGTCCCGGGTTTTTCTCGCGCCCTCCCTCACCAGGGTGGACCAGGCAATATCGCGTCACCCATGCGTGGACTCGGCTTGACCCGCCGGCACTACACAGGTGTAATCACATTGATGTCATTCGCCGTTCTGGCGAGTGGTGTCCGCCAACGCGGGGAGTGCGAAAGGCGAGGAGGCGGACGGACATGCAGGGAATCGAAGGAGGTCGCGTCGTGGAGTGGGGGGAGCACCCAACCGACGAGTGGGATGCTCTCGCTGATCTGTTCGACGAGACCGAAGAGCAGGAGTGGCAGGACCGCGCGCTGTGCGCGCAGACCGACCCGGAGGCGTTCTTCCCCGAGAAGGGCGGCTCGACCAGGGAGGCCAAGCGGATCTGTCAGGGCTGTGAGGTGCGCTCCGAGTGCCTCGAGTACGCCCTGGCACACGACGAACGCTTCGGCATCTGGGGCGGCCTGTCCGAGCGCGAGCGGCGCAAGCTGAAAAAGCGGGCCGTCTAGGCGGCGCACGGCCGAACGGGCGACTCGACCCGAGGAGTCCGTTCTGCCAGGCTGCGCCTGTCCATTCGCGCGGCTAGTCGAGCGAGGAGGTGACCGCGTGCCTCCCCGGTTCCCCCACCGCGCGGTCCCCGCTGACTGTCCACAGTGGAGTCCCCACTAGTGCCCCGCAGAACACCTCGCGGCTCCGGCACACCGCCGGCCGTGCGCACCGTTCCCGTGCTCGCCGTGCTCGTATGCCATGACGGCGCCGACTGGTTGCCCGACACGCTCGCCGCGCTGGCCGCGTCCACCCCGCGCCCGAGGCACGTGATCGCGGTCGACACCGGGTCCACCGACGACACCGCGCGCCTGCTCGCCGACGCCGAGCTGGACGGCGTGCTCACCCTGGACCGCACCACCGGTTTCGCCACCGCCGTGGCCGCCGCGGTCGACCACGCCGTCGAACGCTGGGGCGATCCGGGCGGCTGGGTGTGGGTGCTGCACGACGACAGCGCGCCCGAGCCGGACTGCCTCGCCACGCTGCTCACCGCCGCCGAGGCGTCACCGTCGGCCGGCGTGCTCGGCCCGCTCGCCCTGGACTGGGACGATCAGCGGCTAGTCGTGGAGGCGGGCCTGTCCACCGACGCGTCCGGCCACCGGCAGACCGGGTTCCGCCCCGGCCAGCTCGACCGCGGCAAGATCCAGCACAACGGCGAGAGCGGCTCCCACCCGTTCGAGCAGAGCACCGAGGTACTCGCCGTGTCCAGCGCCGGCCTGCTGGTGCGCCGCGAGCTGTGGCACCGGCTCGGCGGGTTCGACGAGCACCTGCCGCTGCTGCGCGAGGACATCGACTTCGGCTGGCGCGCCAACCGCGTGGGCATCGTCGTGCTGTGCGTGCCGTCCGCGCGGATCAGGCACGCGCGCGCGGCGACCCGGGGGCTGCGCGCACCGGACGCGGTCCCAGGAAACGGCACTGGCACGTTCCGGCGCGCCGACCGGGCGCACGGGCTGCGCACGTTCCTGGTCAACTGCTCCACGTTCTCCCTGGTGATCGGCGTTCCCCGGCTGGTGCTGCTGTGCCTGCTGCGGACGATCGGGTACGACGTGCTGCGCCGGTTCGGCGACGCGGGGGCGGAGTTGTACGCGGCCCGCTACGTGCTCGGCGGGCGGGCCGACATCCGTGCCGCCCGGGCCCGCCGCCGTGTCGCCGCTCGCGAGGTGGTCAGCTCCGGCGGCGTGCGCGGACTGTTCACCAGCAGGTGGACGCGGCTGCGCAACGGCCTGCGCAGCCTGCTCACCCACATGGCGCGGCGGCGGATCGAGGCGGACGCGGCGCTGGGCCGGCTGCCGGACACGCACCGGGTCGCCCAGACCTCCGACGGCGAGCGCCGTCCGGTCGGGCCGGACGCGATGCCGGCCGGCGCGGTCGGCGTGTCCCGTACGCGGCGGGCTGGGCTGCGCAGGCCGGCCACCGTCGCGGTGTCCCTGCCGACGACGACACTGCCGGCGACCGCGCCCACCGGTGTGCGCCCGAGTCCCCGGCCACGGCCGTCGCCACGTCCGCGCACCGATCAGCCGGTCGAGCACGAGGAGATCGTGTTCGTCGAGGTCGACCGTCGGCACCTGGTGCGGCAGATCCTGCTCGCGCCGCCGCTGCTGCTCCTGATCGGCCTGCTCGTCGTGTCACTGGCGACCAACTGGGACCGGCTCGGGCTCGACCTCGCCGGCGGGCGGCTGCTCCCGGCCGGCCAGCTCGGCGCGACCTGGTCGGACTACCTCGCGGCGTGGCACCCGGTCACCGGTGGCACCGCCGCGCCCGCGCCCGCCGCCCTCGCGGTGCTCGGCGTGCTGGGCGGGGTGCTCGCGCCGTTCGGGGCGGTGCCGGCCGCGGTGGCGCTGCTGCTGTTGTTCGACGCGCCGCTCGCCGGCCTCGGCGCGTACATCGCCACTCGCCAGCTGCCGGTGCCGCGCTGGGTGCGCGCGCTGGTCGCCGCCGCGTACGCGCTGCTGCCGCCGGCCACCGCCGCGGTCGCGCAGGGACGGCTGGACGCGGTGATCGTGCACGTGATGCTGCCGCCCGTGGTGGCCGGGATCGCCGGCCTGCTGGTGCGCGGGCGCAAGGCGACCGGCTCGACGGCGTGGTTGTCCACGGCGGCCGGCTCGGCGATCGGGCTCGCGGTGATCGGCGCGTTCTCACCGCTGGTGCACCTGCTGCTGGTGCTCACGGCACTCGGCGGGTTCGTCATGGTGCCCGGTCACCGGGGTGACGGTCGGCGCCGGGTCGCCGCGCTGTTCGCGATCGTGCTGCTGCCGCTGGCGCTGTTGCTGCCCTGGCCGGCCGTGGTGATCCAGCACCCGGGCGTGGTGCTGCACGGCGTCGGCGCGTGGGTCGCCGAGACGTCGGCGTCCACGGTCGACCTGCTCGCCCTGCACCCCGGCGGGCCGGGTGCCGCGCCGGTGCTCGGCGCGCTCGTGCTGCTCGCCGTCCTGATCGCGCTGGTGCTGCGGCCCAGCCGGTCGATGCTGCCCGGATTCGGACTGGCCGCACTCGGACTGGCCGGCGTCGTCGTGGTCAGCCAGCTCTCGGCGCGCCCGCTGGTCGGCGGGCCGGACGCGCACGGCTGGACCGGCCCGGTGCTGCTGGTCGCCGGCTGGGGACTGCTGCTGACCGTGCTCGCCGCCTGTCGTCCCGGCGGGCCGGTGCTCGGGCCGGCCGCGGTGGCCCGGGTCGCCGCGGTGCTCGGCGCGCTCGCCGTGCTGTCGTTCGCCGCCGGCTCGGTGCTCGCCGGGCGCAAGGGGCCGCTGCGCGCGGACGACGGCGTGGGCCTCGCCTCGACGCTGCGGCACGAACTGGAGAACACGAACCGGTCGGTGCTCACCCTGGCCGCGGGCGGGCAGCCGGTGCGCCAGAGTGCCGGCCGTGCGCCGAGGCTCGGCGACGACGACCTGGTGCCGGTGCCGTCCGCGACCGCTCGACTGTCCCGATTGGACAGTGAGCTGCGCTCGCCGGAGCCGGCCGTGGCGCGGGCGGCGGTGGCGGACGCGGCGACCTCGGGTGTCGCTTTCGTTGTGCTGCCGGACGAATCGGCGGCGGCCGGGCTGCGCGCGGCGGCCGGCGATCTGGTCGCCGACGCACCGTCCACTTCGGACGGTCGGCCGGTGCTGCGGCTGCAGCCGGCCGGCGGTGCGGCGGTGCTGCTGTCCCCGGAGATGGCCAAGCGGGCGACCACGGGCGGCGCGCCGCCGAGCGAGTTGGGCGCCGGCGGGATCGTGCCGGTGGAGGCCGCGCCGCCGAACGTGGCCGCGCGGGTGTCCGACGGGCCGGACGGACGGCTGCTGGTGATCGCCGCCGAGGAGGAGCCAGGGTGGCGGGCGACGGTGAACGGGCGGCAGGTGCCGGTGGTGCGCTCCTGGGGTGACCTGGTGGGGGTGGCCGTGCCGACGCGGGCGGCCGAGGTCCGGCTGGAGCACTCGTCGGCGTTGCGCAGCGTGCTGCTGTTGTCGCAAGGCGCGGTGGTGCTGTTCGCGCTGCTGACCGCGATCCCGTCCCGGCGCCCGTGAACTGTCGGTGGTGCCGGCTAGCGTCGAGCGCGTGCACACCACAGACCTGCTCGTCCGGCGTGACGATCACCGCCGGTGCGAGGTCCGCGAGTCCGAGTTCGCCCCGCTGCGCGAGGGGCAGGCCCGCTTCCGCGTCGACCGGTTCGCGCTGACCTCCAACAACGTCACCTACGCCCTGCTCGGCGACGTGATGGGCTACTGGGGCTTCTACCCGGCCGAGGACGGCTGGGGCCAGGTGCCCGCCTGGGGCTTCGCCGAGGTGATCGAGTCCGCGACCGGCGCGGTGGCCGTCGGCGACCGGTTCTACGGCTACTGGCCGATGTCCAGCCACGCGATCCTGGAACCCGTGGCGCACGGCGGACCGGTGGTCGACGACGCCGAGCACCGCCGCGCCCTGCCCGCGATGTACAACAACTACCTGCCCGCGTCCGCTCCCGACGCACACACCGAGGAGCTCCAGTCGCTGATCCGACCGCTGTTCGCCTCGGCCTGGCTGATCGACGATTTCCTTGCCGCGCAAGGGTTCCGGGACGCGGCGACGGTGCTGATCACGAGCGCGTCGAGCAAGACGGCGGCGGCCACCGCGTGGTGCCTGGCCCGGCGTGCCGAGCGGCCGGCGCTGGTCGGGCTCACCTCGGCGGCCAACACCGAGTTCGTCGCCGGGCTCGCCGGTTACGACCGCGCGGTCGCCTACTCCGACATCGCCTCGGCGGACCTGGCCGGCCCGGTCATGCTGATCGACATCGCCGGCTCGGCCGACATCCGGCGCGCCGTCCACGAGCGCTTCGGCGACGGGCTGTCCTGGACGCTCGGCGTCGGTGGCACGCATATGAGTGAGATCTCCGGGTTGGCCGCACCCCAGGAGGGCGGTGGCGAGTCCGAGATCTTCTTCGCGCCGACCTACCTGGAACAGCGCACCGCCGAGATCGGCTCGCGGGAGCTGCCCGAAATGATCAGCGGTGCGGAGTCGGAGTACCTGGAAGGCGTCGCGCGCACCTGGCCGATCACCCGCGCGTCCGAGCCGGACGCCGTCCGCGCGGCCTGGATCGACCAGGTCGACGGGAAGCGCGACCCCGCCGGCGGCACGATCTTGTCGTTGGTCCGGTCCTAACGCGAGTCGGGCGGGACGCGTGGCTGGGCGGCTCGTGAGGCCGTGGACCGGTGCAGTGGCACGTCGAGGTTTCCGCCCACGATGTCGGCGCGCAGGCGGTTGGTGGTCTTCCAACTGTCGAGCGCCCGGTCGGGGTCGGCGGCGGCCACACCGAGGATCAACGCGTCCACCAGCAGAAGGTTCGCGATCTCGGGGCCGGGCAGCAGATCGTCCGTGGAGGGCGTGACGAGCACGGTGGCCACCCGGTCGGCGAAATGGCTGGCCAACATCTCCGTGATGAGCACGACCGGGCAGCCGATGCGGGCCGCTTCGCTGATCGCCACGTCCTGTTCGCGAACATGGCGCAGTGGCGCGATGATGACCAGCGCCGACCGGGGGCCGAGTTGGCCGAGTGCGTCGGCGAAGTTGTAACCGGTCAGCGCGGTCGCGGTGGCGCTCCGCCCGATTCGCCGTAGCCCCAGCGACATCGCCATGGCCGCGGGTTCGGCCGATCCGTAGCCGACGATCAGGGTGTCCGACGCGGTCGCGAGGGTCTTGATGGCGGCGTCGAACGCCTCGGCGGGGACGGTGCGCGGAAGAGCGCGCGCGAGATGCGCCGCGTCCAGGCTGATCTTGGCCAGCAGCTGACTGCTGTCGTCGGACTGGGTCAGGTTCTCGGCGAGGGTCTGCTCCGGGTCACGGACCTGGTTGAGCATGGCGGCGGCCGCGCGGCGCAGCTCACCGAGCCCGCCGTAGCCCAGTTGCTTGACGGTTCGGATGACCGTCGCGTCACTGACGCCTGCCTGGTCGGCGATCTCCTGCGCGGAGAACACCGAGGCCTCCGCGGGGTGTAGGGCGAGGAAGTCGACCACGCGGAGACCGCTGTCGCTCAGTTGCTCCCTGACCTGGGCGATTCGTTTCGTCAACGATGGCTCCATCTAGCACCCACTAGACATCTGCGATTTCATGAAGTAGACACTACATCACTGCAGGGCGGACATACCACTCGGCGGGCGGAGGTAGTGAGATGCGGCGAAGCTCGTGGCTGATCGTTGTGTCGTTGTTCCAAGCACTGGCCCTGGTGGGCTGCGGTTTGAGCGCGTCGACCTCGGCGGACCCCGGTCTGACGGACCGTCCGCGGGGGCGCTGTGCTCCGGAATTGGCCGCGAGCGTGCCCGCACCGATCCGGCAGCGCGGCGAACTCCTGGTCGGGATGGTTCCGAACAGTCCGCCCATGGCGTATCACGCGGAAGACCACTCCATCGTCGGTTTCGACCGTGACATGAGTCAGGCGATCACCGATGTGCTCTGTTTGAGAGCGAACCCGATTCCCACGAATCTCGACGCGATCGTCCCGGGTTTGGCGGCCGGGCGATTCGACGTGGTTCTCGCCTCGCTCGCTCCCACCGAGGAGCGCAGGAAGAGCGCCGACTTCGTCACGTATTACAACGGCGGGCAGGGCTTTCTCGCCAGGAGTGACACGAACTTCCCGGTGCGGTCCTATCTGGATCTGTGCGGCCGCGCGGTCGGCGTGATAGTCGGATCCGTTCAGCAGGGGCAGTTGGACGAGGCGGCCGATACGTGCCCCAAGGCCGGACGCCCCTCGTGGCGTCTGAGCCTCTTCCCGGACGGGACGGCGACGGTGCTCGCCCTGCGCAGCAGTCGAATCGATGTCCTGTACATGTCGATTTCGCCCACGCAATATGTGGCGAACACGTCGCCGGAGCTGTTCCGCCTGGCCGGTCGGTACAAGCGGTCTCTCGTGGCCGCCGCCCTCAAGAAGAACTCGCCATTGTCGGCTCCGGTCCACAACGCGGTTCGAGCGCTGCTGTCGGACGGGACGTACCACAAGATTCTGGAGAAATGGAAGCTACAGGAAAACCAGCTCGACTCCACTGATCTTCTGAGCGGAAGGCCATGACAGTGATTTCAGATGCCATGACCGCCAGGGACAAGAACGACATCCCGTCCCGGATCGTGCCGAGGAGCAAGTACGGGACCTGGATCGCGGGCGCACTGGTGGTGCTGTTCGTCTTCCTGGCACTCAGATCCGCGTTCGCGAACGACAATTTCGCGTGGCCGGCGTTCGGCCGCTACTTGTTCAGCGAGTCCATTCTGCTCGGTCTTGTCCGGACAATCGAACTGGCGCTGATCGCGATGGCCCTGTCGATTCTGGCCGGCATGGCGCTGGCGATGATGAGGCAGTCCTCGAACAGGGTGCTCAACGCGGTCGCGGGCACCTACATCTGGCTGTTCCGCGCTGTGCCATTGCTGGTGCTGCTCCTGTTGCTCTACAACCTGGCCGCGCTGTATCCGGAGATCTCACTCAGCGTGCCGTTCGGTCCGATCCTGTTCACGATGGAAACCAATACGGTCATCACCGTGGCCGGCGCCGCGATAATCGGGCTCGCCCTACACGAGTCCGCCTACTGCGCGGAGATATTCCGGGCTGGACTGGTCTCCGTGGACCACGGCCAGCGCGAGGCGGCGGAGGCGCTGGGGATGTCGAGTTGGCTCATGACACGGCGAATCGTCCTTCCCCAGGCCATGCGAGCGATCGTGCCGCCGTTGACCAACCAGTTCGTCAGTGTGGTGAAGACAACGTCGATCGTCAGCGTCATCTCCATGCCCGAATTGCTCTACAGCGCGCAGATCATCTATGCGCGGACGTACGAAACCATTCCACTCTTGCTGGTCGTGACCTTCTGGTATCTCGTGTTGACCGCGGTGCTGACCGTCGCGCAGCACTATGTCGAGAAGCGTTTCAATCGCGGCAGGGCCGGGCTTTCGGACTACACGGCGCGGAAGCTGTCCCGGCTGACCCTGGAGGCGGGAAAATGATCGACCTGGCCGAGAAGTCAACCGGCGTCGCCGCAGTCGAGATCCGCGGTGTGCACAAGCTGTACGGATCCCTGCACGTACTCCACGAGATGGACCTGGTCGTGGCGCCGGGCGAGGTCGTCTGCCTGATCGGCCCGTCCGGGTCCGGTAAGAGCACGCTGCTGCGGTGTATCAACAATCTGGAGAAGATCCAGGCCGGCGTGATCAAGGTATTCGGTGAGCTGATCGGTTACCGCCGAGCCGGTGAGCGGCTGATCGAGACCACGAAGCGGGAGACCTGCCGCGCGCGGCAGCACGTCGGCATGGTTTTCCAACAGTTCAACCTGTTCAGCCATCTCACGGCACTGCAGAATCTGATCGAGGCGCCGACTCGCGTTCAACGCCTACCCCGCGAGAAGGCGACAGAGTATGCCAAGGAACTGCTCGGCAAGGTCGGCCTGGCCGACAAACACGCCAGCTATCCCGCGCAGCTCTCCGGTGGGCAACAGCAGCGGGTCGCGATCGCGCGCGCTCTGTGTATGCGACCGAAACTGATGTTGTTCGACGAGCCGACCAGCGCGTTGGATCCCGAACTCGTCGGTGAGGTCCTGGATGTATTGCGCGATCTGGCGAACAACGAGATGACGATGATGGTCGTCACGCATGAGATCGGATTCGCCCGCCAGGTCGCGGACACCGTCGTGTTCATGGACGAAGGACGAATTGTCGAGCAGGGCCCGGCGGCTCAGGTTCTCGATTCTCCACGACACGAACGAACCAAGCGCTTTCTCGAACGAGTCAGCTGACCGAAGGGGATCACCGTGCAGAGCGTTGAGTACATCGTTGTCGGCGGCGGCGTGGTCGGCACCGCCACCGCGTGGAATCTCGCCAGCCGTGGCGCCGAAGTCACCCTGCTGGAAGCGCGCGAATTCGCGTCCGGTGCCTCCGGCGGCCCAGGGCGGCGGGGCGTCCGCGCGGGCGGGCGCGACCTCCGCGAACTGCCACTGGCTCGTCGCGCGCAGGAAATCTGGCCCGAGCTGGAAACGCGGCTCGGCGCGTCGACCCACTACCGGCGCAACGGCATGCTCAGCCTCTACGACGTCGAGATCGCCGGGGTGCTCGGCTGGGAGAGTCTGCCGGCCAGAGCCCAGGCACAGCGTGCGGCGGGCGTGGCCTGCGACATCGTCGACCGTGAACGGCTGGACGAGATGCAACCGGGAATCGCCGACGACGTGCGGTACGCGCTCTACACCCCGAACGACGGCACCGCTGATCACCCCGCGACGACCAGGGCGTTCGCGAAGGCGGCGGTGGAGTCCGGCGCCACCGTCCGGGAACACACGGGGGTGGCCAGAGTCGTGCCGGGCATTGACGACTCCGTCGTCGTGCACCTGACCACCGACGACCGGCTGCGTGCCACCCGAGGGGTGATCATCGCGGCGAACCGGTCGACTCCGCGTCTGCTCAGCGACTCGGTCGGCTTCTCCCTGCCGATGTGGGAGAAGGCGACCCAGATCGCCTTCGTCACGGCTCCTCCCGGCTTTTCGCTCAACCACCAGATCAGCCACACTCGCCGCCGGTTGTCGGTGAAGACGACCGACGAGGGCTCGGTGATGCTGTCCGGTGGGCGGCCCGGTGGATGGGATCCCGTAACCGGCGTCGGCACGACCGCTCCGGACGTCCTGCGCGCCACGTTGGCCGACCTGGCGGCCACGCTGCCGGAATTGGCCGGTGCGGAGGTTCTCGCCGTCGACAACAGCCGGGCCGACACCAGTACGGTCGATCTGATTCCGGTGATCGACACCGTGCCGGGCCTGAACTCGGTGTTCATCGGCACCGGCTGGAGCGGACACGGCTTCGCCCTCGCGCCCGCCGTGGCCGAGGCGCTCACCACCTGGGCGCTGACCGGCGAACGCCCTGAGTCACTGCGCCCCTTCACCCTCGACCGCTTCCGCGTCGCCTGCCCGACCTGACCGGGTACTACAGGGTCTTTCCGGCGTGTCGTGAGCCAGGCTAACGGGTCGAGCCCGCTGAACCTCTTAGCCGCGCTAACGGGTTCAGCGGGCTCGACCCGGTTGTAGCCCTGTAGTAGCTAGTCCAAGGTCTCCGGGTCGATGCCCAGGTAGTCGGCGATCTGGCGGACCAACACCTCGCGCACCAGCTCGGCCAGGTCGGTGCCGTCCTTGGCGCGTGCCTCCAGAGGCCGGCGGTAGAGCACGATCCGCGCGCTGGTCGGCACGCCCCGGCTGTCCATCCCGGCCGGTACTAGGCGGGCCAGCGGCACCCCGCCGTCGGTGAACACCCCGGACTGCGCGTCGGATTCGTGCGGCACCTCGGGCACCTCGTCGACCGCGACGTCCAGCTTCGCCAACCGGTCGCCCCAGCGCTCCTCGATCGGCTCCAGCTCCTCGAGAACCAGCGCGTCGAACCGCTCCGACCGGGTGCTCGCCGCGGGGAGTGACGGCGGCAGCAGCGGCCCGCGCAGCCCGCGTCCCCTGCGGTCCCGGCGCGCCCTGCGGCGTGCGGCGGAGGAAGAGGTCACCACCCGGGCGACTCTACGGCGTCGGCACGCGTGTCGTCCGGTGCGCCTGCGAGCCGACCGGTGGGATAAGCGCTATCGTCACCGATCGTGCGGAGTGTCCGGAAGTGCTCGCGAAGCGGATGCGGCAACGCGGCCGTTGCGACGCTCACCTATGCCTACGCCGACTCCACCGCCGTGGTCGGTCCGCTGGCCACGTCGACCGAGCCGCACTCCTATGACCTGTGCGAGGAGCACGCGGTCAAGCTCACCGTGCCGCGCGGCTGGGAGGTCGTGCGCTACGACGGCGAGTTCGCCGCACCCGAACCCTCGGTCGACGACCTCACCGCGCTGGCCGAGGCCGTGCGCGAGGCCGGCCGGACCAGCGCCCCCGTCGAGCCGCAGCCGGAAGCCCAGGCCGCCGGCCCCGGTGCCCGCCGCGGCCACCTGCGCGTGCTGCCCGACCCCGTCGTCGACTGATACGTGGCCAGCACCTTCGAGCTGGCGTGGACCGACCGTCGGCTCGTCGGCTCCCAGACACCCCGTCGCTTCCTGGACTACGTGATCGACGGGCGCTCGTTCTACGCCGCGCACGGGGGTGATCGGATCTCCCCGTTCGGCTGGTTCGGTGCCGACGCTGAGGACCTTGCCGCGCGCCGACTGTTCGGTCGCGCCGCGCCCCACCTCGGATCGCGCACCGCACTCGCCGTGTGCCCTGAGTGTGGCGAACTGGAATGCGGCGCGATCACCGCGGAGATCGTCGTCGAGGAGCACACAGTCCGCTGGGTCGAGGTGGCCTTCAGCTCCTTCGACTCCGAGGCCGAGGAATACGGCGTCCAGGCCGTGCAGTTGGATGAGTTCGGCGAGCTGGTCTTCGAGAAGGCGGAGTACCACCACGTGCTGTTCAACCGGCCTCGGTAGGCTGCGGCGGCACCTGCACACACCGTGCCTGCCGGCGCCGGAGGCACTACACCGTCCCGGGGAGCTCGCGTGCGTGACCTGTCAGCCGTCTTCAAGGCCTACGACATCCGCGGCCTGGTCGGCGAGCAACTCGACGTCGACGTGGTGCGCGACATCGGCGCCGCGTTCGCGCGGCTCGTCCATCCCGCGCCGGCCGTGGTGATCGGCCACGACATGCGCTCGTCCTCGCCCGGACTCGCCAGCGCGTTCGCCACCGGCGTGATCCAGCAGGGCGTCGGCGTGATCACGATCGGGCTGGCCAGCACCGACATGCTGTACTACGCCTCCGGCAGCCTCGACCTGCCCGGCGCGATGTTCACCGCGAGCCACAACCCGGCCGCCTACAACGGCATCAAGCTCTGCCGCGCCGGCGCCGCACCCGTCGGCCAGGACACCGGGCTCGCCGAGATCCGCGCCGAGGTGGAGCGCGAGGAGCCCAACCGCGAGGGCGTCGCGCCCGGCACCCTGGACTCCCGCGACCTGCTCGCCGACTACGCCGCGCACCTGCGCACGCTGGTCGACCTGTCCGGCAGCCGCCCGCTCAAGATCGTGGTGGACGCGGGCAACGGCATGGGCGGGCACACCGTCCCCGAGGTGTTCAAGGGCCTGCCGATCGAGATCGTGCCGATGTACTTCGAGCTGGACGGCACCTTCCCCAACCACGAGGCGAACCCGCTGGACCCGAAGAACATCGTGGACCTGCAGCGCAAGGTGCGCGAGGTCGGCGCGGACGCGGGTGTGGCCTTCGACGGCGACGCGGACCGCTGCTTCGTGGTGGACGAGCGCGGCGAGCCGGTCCCGCCGAGCGCGATCACCGCCCTGGTCGCGGTGCGCGAGCTGGCCAAGGACCCGGGCGGCACCGTGATCCACAACCTGATCACCTCCAAGTCGGTGCCGGAGATCGTGGCCGAGCACGGCGGCAAGCCAGTGCGCACCCGCGTCGGACACTCGTTCATCAAGGCGGAGATGGCCACCACCGGGGCGATCTTCGGCGGCGAGCACTCGGCGCACTACTACTTCCGCGACTTCTGGCGCGCGGACACCGGCATGCTGGCCGCCCTGCACGTGCTGGCCGCCCTCGGCGAGCAGCACGAGCCGCTGTCCGAGCTGACCGCCGAGTACACCCGCTACGCCTCCTCCGGGGAGATCAATTCCACTGTGGACGATCAGGCCGCGCGCCTGGCCGCCGTGCGGGAATCCTTTGGCAGCAAGGAGAACACGCGCGTGGACGAGCTGGACGGGCTGACCGTGGAGCTGGCCGACGGCTCCTGGTTCAACCTGCGCGCGTCCAACACCGAGCCGCTGCTGCGGCTGAACGTGGAGGCGGCCGACAACGCGTCGGTGGCCAAGCTGCGCGACGAGGTGCTGGCGATCGTGCGCGCCTGAACGTGCGCGATCCCCGGCGAGTGCCAGACTGGACGGCGAGGAGGAAACATGCCTGTCGAGCTTGATCAGCGGTTGTTGGACATCCTCGCGTGCCCGTCCGACGATCACGCGCCGCTGCGTGTCGGCCGGGCCGGCGATCCGGACGCGGACGTGCTGACCTGCACGTCCTGCGGCCGCGAGTACCCGGTGACGGACGGCATTCCGGTGCTGCTGCTGGACGAGGCGACCGAGCCGGCCGGGGACGTGACAGGGGAACAATGACCGCCGTGCTCGACGACACGCTGCTGGACGACCCGGCCAGGCTGACCGAGGCGGACAGCGACGGGTGGCTGGTCGCGGTCGCGCGGGCCGGCGCCCAGGTGCGCGCCACGATCGAGGCGGCGAACGCGATCAGGCTGGACGACGAGCTGGCCGGCACGCCGCGCGCGCTGGTGCTGGTGTCCCGCCCCGGCCTCGGGCCCGCGGTGACGGAGCTGATCGCCGCGCTGCTCGGCCGGTCGTGCCCGGTGCCGGTGGTGATCACCGACATCGTCCCGCCGTGGATCGGCCCGCTGGACGTGGTGCTCGCGCACACCGAGGACGGCGGCGACGCCGTGCTCGCCGAGTCGATCGACCGCGCGTCCCGGTACGGCGCGCGGGTCGTGGTCACCTCGCCGCCGGACGGTCCGGTCGCCGCGGCCGCCGCCGGACGGGCGCTCGCGCTGCCGTCACCGGTCGACGTGCCGGCCGGGTTCGGACTGCCCCGCGCCCTGGCCGCCGGCCTGCTGGCCACCCGCGCACTCGGTCTGCTGCGCGCCGACGTGGACGCGCTGGCCGACGAGCTGGACCGCGAGGCCGAACGCGATCACATGCAGCACGAGTCGTTCGTCAATCCGGCCAAGTCGCTCGCATTGCGTCTCGCCGAGCGCATCCCGCTGCTGTGGGGCCTGGACGACACGGCGACCGCGGTGGCCGCGCACGCCGCCCAGGCGCTGGGCAGCTACGCGGGCATCGCGTGTGACGTGGCGAGCTACCAGCAGGCGCAGACCCGCTCGGCGCTGCACCGTGCGGCGGTCGGTTCCAACACCGCCGCCGACATCTTCGCCGATCCGGATCTCGACGAGTCGCCCACCGGCACGCCGCCCAGGGTGCTGCTGCTCGGGTTGCGCGACGACGAGGAGACCTCCGCTCTTCGCAGGAGTGCTGCGGCGGCACTGCCTACGGCGGACGCGCCCGCGCTCGCCGAGGAGATCTCGGCCGACGAGCCGGGCAGAGCGGCCGTACTGGCCCTGCGGTTCGAGTTCGCCGCGCTCTACCTGGGATTGGCAACGGGAACCATCGGCGGCACCGGCCACTACGCCGCCTAACGCCTAACGCTTGACACAGTCGGGGCACGAGGGAGTTGTTCGGTGAAGCAGTTGCTTGGCGCCGTGCGGGAGTACGCGTGGGGGTCGCGCACCGCGATCGCGGACCTGCTCGGCCGTCCCGTCCCCACGCCACACCCGGAGGCGGAGCTGTGGCTGGGCGCGCACCCCGGCGATCCGTCCTCCGTGATCGACTCCGGCGGGAAGACCTCACTGCTGGACGTCCTCGCCGCCGATCCCGAGGGGCAGCTCGGCGCGACCACCGCGGCGCGCTGGGGCAACCGGCTGCCGTTCCTGCTGAAGGTGCTCGCCGCCGACGAGCCGCTCAGCATGCAGGCGCACCCGTCCGCGCTGCAGGCCGCCGAGGGCCACGCGCGGGAGGAGCGGGCCGGCATCCCGAGGGAGGCGCCGAACCGCAACTACCCGGACCCGACGGCCAAGCCCGAGCTGCTGTGCGCGCTCACCGAGTTCCACGCGCTGGCCGGTTTCCGCGACCCGCACCGGACCGTCGAGCTGTTGCGCGCGGTGTCCACGCCGAAGCTCGCCGGCTACGTGGATCTGCTCGCCGGCGAGCCGAACTCCGACGGCCTGCGCGCGCTGTTCACCACGTGGATCACGTTGCCGCAGCCGGCGCTGGACTCGCTGCTGCCCGAGTTGCTCGACGTGTGTGTGACACACGTGCGCGAGCACGGCGAGTTCGAGTTGGAGTGCCGCACGGTCCTGGAGCTGGGCGAGCGCTACCCGGGTGACGCCGGCGTGCTGGCCGCGCTGCTGCTGAACCGGCTGGTGCTGCGCCCGAACGAGGCGATCTACCTGCCGGCCGGCAACCTGCACGCCTATCTCGACGGCACCGCCGTGGAGATCCTGGCCAACTCGGACAACACGCTGCGCGGCGGGCTCACCCCCAAGCACGTCGACGTGCCGGAACTGTTGCGGGTGCTCGATTTCGCCTGTGGTGACATGCCGATCCTCACCGGCGAGCCGGACGAGCAGAAGCACCTGCTGACGTACCCGACCGACGCGCCGGAGTTCGAGCTGTCCCGGATCGAGTGGGCCGACGGCGAGTCCGATCCGGTGCGGCTGGCCGCCGACGGCGCGCAGATCCTGCTCTGCCTGGACGGCGCGGTGGAACTGGACGGGCCGGCGAGCATGTCGATGCGGCGCGGCGAGGCGGTGTGGCTGGCCGCGTCCGACCCGGACGTGGTGGTGCGGCCGTCCGGCGAACACACGAAGATCTTCCGCGCGACGGCGGGTTCGGAGTTCCCGGCCCACGACACGCTCTAGAGTTACCGCGGTGATCCGGACGAATCGCCCGTAGCGGTCGGGTACGAGAAAAGGGAGACACGCCGTGTCAGCAGGGGGTAGTACCAAGGCGATTCTGGCCGCGTTGTTCGCCAACGCCGGCATCGCGGTCAGCAAGTTCGTCGGCTTCCTGATCACCGGGTCGTCGTCGATGCTGGCCGAGTCGGTGCACTCGGTCGCTGACACGTCCAACCAGGGTCTGCTGCTGCTCGGCCAGAAGACCTCGCTGCGCAAGGCCACCCGCCAGCACCCGTTCGGGTTCGGCCGCGACCGGTACTTCTACTCGTTCATCGTGGCGCTGATGCTGTTCACGCTCGGCTCCGCGTTCGCGCTGTACGAAGGCTTCCACAAGCTCCAGCATCCTGAGCCGCTGACCTCGCCGATCGTGGCGGTGATCATCCTGGTGGTCGCGATCGGGCTGGAGACCTACAGCTTCCACACCGCGATCGTCGAGTCGAGGAAGGTCAAGGGCGACGTGTCGTGGTGGGGCTTCATCCGCCAGTCGCGCACGCCGGAGCTGCCGGTGGTGCTGCTCGAGGACGCGGGCGCGCTGTTCGGTCTGGTGTTCGCCCTGTTCGGGGTCGGCCTCGCGACGGTCACCGGCGATCCGGTGTGGGACTCCGTCGGCACCCTGATGATCGGTGTGCTGCTCGGCGTGATCGCGATCGTCCTGATCATCGAGATGAAGAGCCTGCTGATCGGTGAGGGCGCCACCGACAAGGAGCTCGAGGACATCGTCCACGAGCTGGAGTCCGGCGAGCAGGTGCAGCGCGTGATCCACATCCGCACCCAGTACCTCGGCCCCGAGGAGCTTCTGGTGGCCGCGAAGATCGCCCTGCGGCCGGGGCTGGAGTTGGCCGACGTGGCACGCGCGATCGACAAGGCCGAGCTCAGCGTGCGTTCCGTGGTACCGGCGGCCAAACTGATCTACCTGGAGCCGGACCTGGATCGCGTGGGGAAGACGGCGAGCGCGCCGACCGAAAGTTGATCGCGGTACCGACTCCTGACGGGTTGAGAACGCGCTCGGTGACGCCGCTACGGTGACACCGGCATTTCCGTCAACGAGGAGGGAAACCGTGCCGGGTAACGGGCTGTGGCGCACGAAGTCGATCGAGCAATCGATCAAGGACACCGACGAGCCGGATTCCAAGCTCCGCAGGGACCTGACGGCCTGGGACCTCACGGTCTTCGGTGTCGCGGTCGTGATCGGCGCCGGAATCTTCACCCTGACCGCGCGGACGGCGGGTGACATCGCCGGACCGTCGGTGTCGCTGGCGTTCGTGCTCGCCGCCGTCGCCTGTGCGCTGGCCGCACTGTGCTACGCGGAGTTCGCCTCCACCGTCCCGGTGGCCGGCAGCGCCTACACCTTCTCCTACGCCACCTTCGGCGAGCTGTTCGCGTGGATCATCGGGTGGGACCTGATCCTCGAGTTCGCCGTCGCGGCGGCCGCGGTGGGCAAGGGCTGGTCGCTGTATCTGCAGACGGTGCTCGGCTACATCTTCGGCAAGGGCAACGTCACCACGACGGTGACCATCGCCGGGCTGGACGTGGACTGGGGCGCGCTGCTGCTCATCGTCGTGCTGACCGGGCTGCTGGTCATGGGCACGAAGCTGTCCTCGCGGGTCAGCCTGGTGATCACCGCCATCAAGGTGGCCGTGGTCCTGTTCGTGGTGGGGCTGGGGATCTCCTACATCAACATGGACAACTACTCGCCCTACATCCCGCCGGGCGCGGAGTCCGGCGGCGGCAAGGGCGGCGTGGAGCAGTCGCTGTTCTCGCTGATCTCCGGCGGCGACACGAGCACGTTCGGGTTCTACGGACTGCTGGCCGGCGCGTCGCTGGTGTTCTTCGCGTTCATCGGGTTCGACGTGGTGGCGACCACCGCCGAGGAGGCGCGCAACCCACAGAAGTCGGTGCCGCGCGGCATCCTCGGCTCGCTGGGCATCGTCACCGTGCTGTACGTCGCGGTCTCGCTCGTGGTCGTCGGCATGGTGTCCTACAAGGAATTGGCCACCACACCGGGGCCGGACGGCAAGAAGACGATCGCCACCGCGTTCTCCTTCCACGGCGCGGACTGGGCGGCGAACGTGATCTCGATCGGTGCGCTGGCCGGCCTGACCACGGTGGTCATGGTGATGCTGCTCGGCCAGGTCCGGATCCTGTTCGCGATGTCGCGTGACGGGCTGCTGCCGCGCAAGCTCGCGCACACCAGCTCGCACGGCACGCCGGTGCGCGCCACCGTCCTGGTCGGCGCGCTGGTCGCGGTCGCGGCGACGTTCTTCTCGGCAGACAAGCTCGAGGAGATGGTGAACGTCGGCACGCTGTTCGCGTTCATCCTGGTGTCGGCCGGTGTGGTCGTGCTGCGTAAGAAGCGGCCCGACCTCAAGCGCGGCTTCAAGGTGCCGCTGGTGCCGCTGGTCCCGATCCTGGCGATCCTCGCGTGCCTGTGGCTGATGCTGAACCTGAGCGTGCTGACCTGGCTGCGGTTCATCGTCTGGATGGTGGCCGGCGTGCTCGTCTACTTCGTGTACAGCAGGCGGCATTCGTTGCTGGGCAAGCAGATGAGCGGCGCGACGGACACGCCGTCCGGGACGCCGCCGCCGGTCGACGAAGCGGATCCGAAGGCCACTCCCGACTCGTAGGCCTCGACACAACCGACGCGTCGCCGGTCCCCGGTGGGGGCCGGCGACGCGTTTTTGTGGATCTCCGACCGTGGCCCGAGCGTGATCGTCCGGATCCCGACGGTAATAAGTTGGGTACACGTACCTACGGCACCCGTATTGCTCCGCGCGGGGACATATCCGACAGTCGAAGACTGAACCGGCGGCCCACCGCGACGTGAGGTCGGGGAGCGTAGGCCGGAGGGCGCCGGTCAGAAGGTCGTAATCCCTGCTGTGCTTTCTGCTCAAAGAAAGGTCAGTCTATGTTGACGCTGCTTACCGCAGCTGGTTTGGCGCTGTCCACAATACTTGCGCCGATGGGTGGCGACGAATCCCCGGCCAGCACCCCAACGCCGGATAAGATCACCATTAACGTCGAAACGGTCAACGGATCCGGCTGCCGTCCGGGAACGGCGAAGGTGACCCCGTCGCCGGACAAGACTTCGTTTGCCGTCACCTACAGCGAGTACACCGCCGAGGCCGGGGGCGCGGAACCCACGGACATGCGAAAGAACTGTCAGCTGGTGCTGCGGATCAGCATTCCGCAGGGCTTCACCTATGCGATCGCCCGGGCCGACTACGGCGGATTCGCACGCCTGGCCGGCGGCGCGCATGCCCTGCAGCAGGCCAACTACTACTTCCAGGGCTCGTCGGACAACAACGTGTCCAGTCACCCGATCGATGGCCCGTACAGCGACGACTGGCATTTCACGGACCGGGCGTCGGAGCCGGTCTACGCGCCGTGCGGTGCGGAGCGAATGCTCAACATCAACACGGAGCTGCGGGTCAACACCGGCAGTTCCGGCGATGCGCGCAGTTTCATGACGATGGATTCGACCTACGCCGGTGTCAGGTCCAATTACCACTTCCAGTGGAAAGAGTGCTGAGCGAGGCGGCGTTTAACTGATTCTTGTGCGGTTGCCGGTCTACGGGTCAGACCGGCAGCCGCGCATCCCATCGTCGTTGCGTAACATTCCCGGCATCATGCTGAACACCGTGCTGTGCGTCGACGTCGGCTCGACGTGGACCAAGGCCGCGCTGGTCGCCGGGGACGGCCGGCTGCTCGGCACCGCGCAGCACGCCACCACTCCGCCCGAGGTGCTGGACGGCGTCGCGGCCGTCACCGATTCCCTGCACGCGGCCGAATCCGAGGTGCTGGTGTGCTCGTCGGCCGGCGGTGGGCTGCGGCTGGCCGTGGTCGGGCACGAGCGGCTGATCAGCGCCGAGGCCGCGCACCGGGTGGCGCTGTCGGCCGGCGCGAAGGTGGTGCACGTCGCCGCCGGCGAGCTGGACGGCTCGGGCGTACGCGAGCTGCGTGCGGCGGCGCCGGACGTCGTGCTGCTGGTCGGCGGTACCGACGGCGGCGACGAGAAAGTGTTGCTGCACAACGCGAAACGGCTCGCCGCGAACCGGATCACGCCGCCGGTCGTACTCGCCGGCAACGTGGCGGTGCGCGAGGAGGCGCACGCCGTGCTGGCCGCGACCGGGCGGCGGGTGGTGCCGACCGGCAACGTGCTGCCGGACGTCGGTGAGCTGGCGCCCGCACCGGCCCGCGCGGCGATCCGCGAGGTGTTCCTGCGGCACGTGATCGGCGGCAAGGGCCTGTCCAAGGGCACGCGCTTCCTGCGGCTGGTGCGCACGGTCACGCCGGACGCGGTGCTCTCCGGTGTCGGGCGGCTGGCGAAAGTCCTTGCCGCACAAGAGGAATCGGCCGGCGCGGTGCTGGTCGTGGACGTCGGCGGCGCGACCACCGACGTGTACTCCGCGGTGTCCACTGTGGACGATGACACGCCGGCGACGGCGGTGGCACTGCCCCCGGACCGGCGCACGGTCGAGGGCGACATCGGCATGCGCTGGTCGGCCCAGGGCATCGTGGCCGAGGCGCGCACGGAGAAGCTGATCACCGCGGAGGAGGCCGCCGTGCTGGCCGAGCCGGCACGGCTGCGCGCCGAGCAGGTCGATCTCATACCGTCCACAGTGGACGAGTCCGAAGTGGACACCCGGCTGGCGGCGTTGGCCGCGGTGCTCGCCGTCCGCCGCCACCTGCGGCTGATCGGCGGCTGGCTCGGGCCGAGGGGAGCCGGCCTCGCCGTGCTGTCCGGCGGCGTGTTCCGGCACGCCGGCCCGGACGCGCTGGCCACCGTCGAGGCGACCCTGCGCGCCGATCCGGTGCTGCGGCCCGTTCTGCGCGCCGCGGCGATCACGGTCGACCGCGACTACGTGCTCGCGCCCGCCGGCCTGCTCGCCGACACCTCCCGCGAGTCCACCGCCGACGCCCTGCTCGCCACCCACCTCACCCGCTGATCAACCCCAGCTTTGCGGACTTTAGCCCGCTAAAGTACGGCGTTCCAGGGCCGCGGAACGTGACGTGGTGTGATCGCGCCAGGTCAGAGGGCTGTGGATACGCGACTTGACACAGTTCGCCGCGTGTGCCCGCGTACTTAAGCCCGCTAAAGTACGCACACACGCGCTGAGCTGGGCAAATGCGCCCGGGTTGGGTCAGTTGGCGGTGCTCGGGTCCGTGTCCGCGGGCTCGGACCGCGGAGTGGTCGCCGTGGTCGAGGAGGCGCCGTTCTGGGTGGCGCGCAGTGCGGGCAGGCCGGCGTGCCAGTCGGTGGTCGGCTCGGTCGGGTCGAGCCCGGCGGCGAGCGCGATCGCGCGGTCCCACTCGGGGTCGGCGAAGTACTCTCGGTGGCCCAGCACGCCGGGCACCCACCGCCGGCCGGGGAACGGCCCGGCGAGCGGGTCGGGCAGCCAGTGGTCGCCGCCGAGGATCAGCGCACCCGTCGGCGCGCGGGTGGCCGGCGGCAGCGGGCCGAGCGCCCCGTCCGGCCGATAGCCGACGCCCAGCAGCTCGCCGTCGCACACCTGCCGCTGCCACGTCGTCACCGCGCCGCCGAGGAAGTCCGTGCCACGGCACAGCGCGCGCCATCGTCCGTCGAGCCCGCCGGCGAGTGCGGCCAGCGCGGTGTGCGGCACGACGGCGGGGAACGCACGGGGGTAGGCCCACTGCAACTGCGAGCCGGCGGTCACCAGTCCGACGCGCTCGCGATCGGCCGGCGGCAGCGTCTCCATCAGCCGCGCCGCGGCGAACGCGGCCAGCAGGCCACCCTGGCTGTGTCCGGTGAGCACCACCCGCACGCCCGGATCGCGCAGGTGCTCGCGCGCCCGCGCGGCCAGCTCCGGCACCACCTTCAGCGCGTAGCACGGCGGCACGGTCGGGTGCGCCTCGCGCGGCCAGAAGCAGGCGAGGTCGGCGATCACACCGAGCTGACGCGCGGTCTCCTTCGCTTTCACCGCAATGTAAACGGCACGCAGCAGCCCGGCGGCGAGCAGGCCGAGTGCGAGCACGCCGAGCCCGGACAGTGGCTCGGTCCAGCCCGGTGGGTCCACATTGGACAGACGCATCACCAGCGCCAGCGCGGATCCGATCAGCAGCACGCCCGCGGTCACCAGCGCGACGTGGTGCACGTGCGCGCGGCGCCACCGCGCCCACCACCACGCGTGGTTGGCCAGCGCCAGGTCGTCGGGCCGGCCGTCGTGCAGCAGCGCCGCCTCCGGATCGACCAGCCCGCGCCGCTCCCTGCGCAGCCGGTACAACACGACCAGCCCGATCACCGGCGTGGCGACCAGCACGGTCAGCACCGCGCCGGCGCCCCACAGCAGGGTCAGCGACTGGTACCCGCGAGGCAGCTCCAGCCCGGGTGCGTCGATCAGCCGGCGCACCGCGATGCCCAGCCCCGCACCGAACCCGCCGCCGAGCAGGCAGGCGATGCCCAGCACGGGCGCGGACATCCAGCCGCCGGCCCACGGCCGCAGTTCGCGCGGCCGGGTCGCCCACATCGGACGCGCGAGCAGTGCGGCCGGAAGCAGCAGGACGGCGAACACCACGCACACCACGAACATCGCCGCCGCGATCAGCTCGGCGGTGGAGTCGGTGCCGGAAAGCCTTGTGGGCAAAGGATTCGTGCTCGCGCCGGCGGCGATGACGAGCGTCACGCCGAGGCCGATCAGCAGCCGCCGGGGGATGCGGCCGAACGAGGCGCGCAGCCACCGTCCGCCGCGCTCCGGTGTGGCGCCGGTCGGGTCGTCGATCAGCAGCGCGCCGGCCAGTGCGAGCACCAGCAGCACCATCGCGGTCGTCCACAGCACTCCGGGCAGCGCGCCGGACGGTGGGCTCAGCGGACCGCCGAGCGGCAGCAGGGACACCGTGGCCAGCGCCGCGACCGTGTGCAGGGCGCGCAACGTGGGTGTGTCCGGGTCGGCGGCGAGCCCGGTACCGGGCATCTGCCCGCGCACGTGCCGGTCCTCCAGCTTGCGGGCCGACAGCAGCGAGGAGTCGCCGGTGATGTCCCAGCACGCGGTGGACACCCGGTGCAGGGTGAAGATCACGAGCAGCACGGGGAGCAGCCCGAGCAGTGCCCGCACGGACGGTGTCTCGCGCAGCCAGTCCGGCGCTCCGGACAGGCACGCGGCACCGGGCGAAAGGCATTGCGCCGCAAGGAGATCCAGGCTCACCACGGCGACCTGGGTGACCAGCAGCATGGTCAGCAGCAGCGCGGCGATCCGCAGCAGCGACCGGATTGCCAGGCCCAGCACGGTGGCCGCGCGGCTGTTCGGCGCGACCGGCGGCAGCATCCAGTGCGCCACGTTCGCCAGGGAGAACGGGAACAGCAGCGCCCACGCCGACTTCGCCAGGCCGCCCGAGGTCATGCCGCCCCAGACGTAACCCTCGACGATGCGGGGCAGCGAGCGGCCGTTGGCCCGCAGCATCGGCCCGGGGGCGGGTCGGCGGAGCCGGTCGGCCGGTCGCACGATGCGGCCGAGCCGGTCGCCGCCGACCTCGACGGCCGCCACCGAGTCGACCAGTGACTCCGCTTTCGTGCCCATGATTCCGTGCACGCGCAGCTCGACGACGCGAGTGTCCGGTCCCGGTGGCAGCAGCACCGTCCCGCCTCCCTCGCGCTCGGCTCCCGTCCCTGTTCACACGGTAGTGTCATGGCGTCGCTGATTCTTGGAGGACGCACACGATGACCGTTGAAGATACGCGCACCACGCCCGGTTACGCCCGTACCGTCGGCGATCTCGACTTCGCTGTTGCGGATCTGTCGCTGGCGGAGTTCGGCCGCAAGGAGATTCGGCTGGCCGAGCACGAGATGCCAGGGCTGATGGCACTACGGCGAGAGTACTCCGAGGTGTACCCGTTGCGGGGCGCGCGGGTCTCCGGGTCGCTGCACATGACGGTGCAGACGGCGGTGTTGATCGAGACCCTGGTGTCGTTGGGCGCCGAGGTGCGGTGGTGCTCGTGCAACATCTTCTCCACCCAGGACCACGCCGCGGCCGCCACTGTGGTGGGCCCGCACGGCACGCCGGAGGAGCCGAAGGGTGTGCCGGTGTTCGCGTGGAAGGGCGAGACGCTTCCGGAGTACTGGTGGGCCACCGAGCAGATGTTGACCTGGCCGGGTGGCGAGGGTCCGAACATGATCCTCGACGACGGTGGGGACGCGACCTTGTTGGTGCACAAGGGAACCGAGTACGAGAAGGCCGGTGTGGTGCCGTCGGCGGAGGCGGACGATCCGGACGAGTGGAAGGTCATCCTGGAGACGCTGCGCGCCTCGCTCGCGGCGGACTCGTCACGGTGGACTCGCCTCGGTGAAGGTGTGAAGGGTGTTACCGAGGAGACCACCACCGGGGTGCTGCGCTTGACGCAGATGGCGGCGGCCGGTGAGTTGTTGTTCCCGGCGATCAACGTGAACGACTCGGTGACCAAGTCGAAGTTCGACAACCGCTACGGCATCCGGCACTCGCTGATCGACGGGATCAACCGTGGCACCGACGTGCTGATCGGCGGCAAGGTCGCGGTCGTGGCCGGCTACGGCGATGTGGGCAAGGGCGCCGCCGAGTCACTGCGGGGTCAGGGTGCCAGGGTGATCGTGACCGAGATCGACCCGATCTGCGGGTTGCAGGCCGCGATGGACGGCTACCAGGTCCGCACGCTGGACGACGTGGTGGGCGAGGCCGACATGGTGATCACCACCACGGGCAACAAGGACGTGGTGACCGTCGAGCACATGGCCAAGATGAAGCATCAGGCGATCCTGGGCAACATCGGGCACTTCGACAACGAGCTGGACATGGCCGGTCTGGCGCGCTATCCGGGTATTCACCGGATCAACATCAAGCCGCAGGTTGACGAGTGGGTGTTCCCGGACGGGCACTCGATCATCGTGCTGTCCGAGGGTCGGCTGCTGAACCTGGGCAACGCGACTGGGCATCCGTCGTTCGTGATGTCGAACAGCTTCTCGAATCAGGTGATCGCGCAGATCGAGCTGTTCACGAAGAACGAGGAGTACGACAAAGAGGTGTATCGGCTGCCGAAGAAGTTGGACGAGAAGGTGGCTCGGATTCATCTGGATGCGCTGGGTGGGGAGCTTACGAAGCTCTCGAAGGACCAAGCTGAGTACATCGACGTTGATGTGGATGGGCCTTACAAGTCGGATCACTATCGGTACTGAGTTCGCTTTCTGACGTTTGGCTGCCGCGGCGGTCGCCGGTTGGTGTGACACAGTGCGCGGGTGTTCCGGCGACCGCCTTGCCAACGGGATTTGGGCACGCCTTTTGCTTTGTGGGTCACCTTAATGGGTGACGTTTTTGGGGCTGGGCGGCGGTAGAATTGTGGTGTGTTGGTAATAGGTGAGGAAATGTCTTGGGACGCGGTTCTTGAAACCGCGCCTCGGGTGTTTGGCGAGCCTGAGTTTGATTGGTCGGATGGGCCGTTTTCGCCGGATGAGGCGAGTACGGTGGCGGAGTTGGAGATTGTTGAGCGGGATAAGGCTGCGTTGTGTGCTGATGAGGTTCGGCTGCTGGCTCGGTACGACCAGTTGCGTGGTGGGGTTGAGAATGTGTCTGAGGAGATTGGGCAGGCGTTGAAGTGGGCGCCGGGGCATGCTTCGCATCAGGTGGTGATGGCTGAGGCGTTGGTGGCTCGGCTGCCGGCGACGTTGGCCGCGTTGGGGCGGGGTGTGATTGATTGGGCGAAGGCTCGGGCGATGTATGAGGTCACGCGCCCGTTGTCCGACGAGCACGCCGCGCAGGTGGAAGCGGCTGTGTTGGCGGATGCGCCGCGTTACTACAAGAACTTTCGGGACAAGGTCAACCAGTGGGTGAAGAAGGTCGACCCTGACGGTGCGGAACAGCGTCGGCTGGTGCGTCGCAAGGATCGGTGTGTCACCTTCAAGGTGGAGGATGACGGGGAGGCTTTCCTTGGTATTCGGGGGCCGGTGGAGCAGTTGTATCCGGCGTATGTGCGGATCGACCAGCACGCGCGTCGGTTGAAGCAGCAGGGTGACGCGCGCAGCCTGGATAATTTGCGGTTCGATGTCGCGATGGATCACTTGTGCGGGGAGAATCAGTCGCATATCAAGACGATTGTGTGGGTGACCGTGCCGCACACCACGCTGTTGGGTGTGGATGACAAGCCGGGTGAGCTATTCGGCGTCGATACGCTGCCCGCGCAAGTCGTGCGGGAGTTGGCGGCCGATCAGAAATCGACGTGGCGGCGAATTCTCTATGATCCGGCGACCGGGATGATCACTGATGTGGGGGCGGAAGCGGTATCCGCCGGCGGCGATGGCCGAGAATGTGCGATTGCGGTTCCGCAGATGTACACATCCCGGGTGTGACAGGCCGGCCACACGGTGCCAGATCGATCACACCCTCCGGCACGCCGACCATGGCCGCACCTGTTTGTGCAATCTGAACCCGCGCTGCGAGCGGCACAACCTGTGCAAGGAGAAGCCTGGCTGGCAGGTCGAACAACCCGAACCCGATGTGGTGATCACCCGCAGCCCACTCGGGCATGAGGCAACCGTGCGCGCGGAGCCGATCGCCGATCCCGACCCACCACCCTTCTAGCCGCTACTCCGTTCAGGTGGGCGGCGTAACGACGCGCCCTACACGCTGACCAATCCTCGCGCGAGACGAGTCGATCTCGTCTGATCGCTGAGGAAATCGCATGGAGGTACAGGGCAGGCGCCGTGCTGTCGCACGCGTGGGCACACACCGGTCGCCGAGTGCGCAACCCGAACTTCGGGCCAGGTTGCCGGACGGCGCATACGACTGGGCGGTGCGGGGCGAGGACCGGACCGACGCGTCGTCGTGGAGCCCGACGTGCCGGATCGCCGTCGACTCGACGAAGCCACCAACAGGTTCTCGAGGTGACGCCCTGACCGTCCACT
Source organism: Herbihabitans rhizosphaerae (assembly GCF_004216555.1). Lineage (GTDB taxonomy): Bacteria > Actinomycetota > Actinomycetes > Mycobacteriales > Pseudonocardiaceae > Herbihabitans > Herbihabitans rhizosphaerae. Next base: position 91,504 of record NZ_SGWQ01000010.1, read on the forward strand.
GTGGATCGTCCATAGTGGACACTTGAGATGTGTGTCGAACTGCTTGTGTTCCGGCGGTGCGGCTCGTAATGGCGGGCTAGGGTTCCGCGCATGTCGCTACCGGAGTACCCAACCATCACGCGTGACACCTCGGGGTCGCGTTCGACCACCGTGCTCGTGTGGTGCGCGGCGGCCAGCGTCGCGCTGCTGTTCACCAAGGCCAGCAACCTGTTCGAGATCGTCCCGCTGACCGCGCGAATGGGTGCCACGCTCACCGAGAGCTTCGCGACCTACGCCGTACTCGCCGCTCCGGCGATCGCGCTGGTCGTGTGGCAGCTCACCCCGAGGCGTGGCTGGCCGTGGCTACTACTCGCCGGCGCCGTGCTGGCCGCGCCCGCCTCGTTGATGCAGGTGTGGCACGCCCTGTACGCCGACTGGATGGACGACATCCTGATCATCGCGACCGGCGCCGCTCCGGCGTTCACGGTCGCCGGCCTGTGCGGGGCGGCCACGGTGCTGTGGCAGGCCGGCAACCGCGCGGCCGGCGGCACACTGGTCGGCGCGACACTGGTAGTGCAACTCGTCGCGCCGGTGGTGCTGATGAGCGGGGGCTTCGACGCGCGCGAGACGATCGCCATCGTCGGTCTGGTGCTCGTGGTGCCCGCGATCGTGGGCGCGGCCATCACCGTGTCGGCGTCGACCGTCATCCCGTCGAGCGTGCCCGTCCGACCCGACCTGCGCACCACGATTGCCGGCGCGGTGGCAGCCGTGACTCCGGCGCTGTTCCCGATTCTGCAGCCGAGCCGGCAGGAGATGCGGAGCAACCCGGACACGATCAGCGACTACTTCCTCTACTGCGGCCTGATCGCGCTGGTGATCGCGATCGCGGCGGGCATGGCCGCCGGCCTGCTCAACCTGCTCGCCTCCGCCGCACTCGGCCTGCTACTCGGGGCGTTCGGCATGATGATCATGCCGTCGGTCGAGGTGCTCAGGGAATTCGCCGTGGTCGCGATCATCGCGGCGATCGGCAGCGTGGTGATCGGCGTGCTGGTCGCGCAGTCCCGCTGGCGATTCCAGATCGGCATGGGCGGCCTCGCCCTCGTCGTGGTGGGCCTGTTCGTGTTCTTCCTGATGGTCAACAGCGACGACGTGCGGTCTTACCGCGACTTCCTGGACGGTGCCACGCCGGTTCTCGTGGTGATCGGCGTGATCGCCGCGCTGTCCACGGTGACCTCGGTCGGGTCGGTCGTGGCACGGCGGTCCGACACACCGGCGATCGTGGTCGGACTCACCGTGCCGTTCACCGTCGCGGTGATCGGGCTCATCACCTGGCTGATGCTGACCGCGCCGGACGACAAGGCACCGCTGACGAACATGCTCCCGGCGTCGGCCGCCGGTGTGCTGATCGCCGGCGTACTCGTCGCGATGATCGTCAACCGGTACGGCGAGTCACAGCGGACCGATCACCGGCCGGGCAGCGACACGATCTTGTAGATCCGCACCGGCTTGGCGGGCGCGCCATCCTGCGACCCCGGCGGGCTGATGCCGGCGGCCACGATCCGGTCGAGCGTGTCCATGCCGTGCGTGACCCGGCCGAGCACGGTGTAGTTCGGCTTGATGTTCGCGTGCGAGTGCACGATGAAGAACTCGCTGCCGTTGGTGCCCGGCCCCTGGTTGCCCATCGCGACCGTGCCGCGCGGGTAGGTCTCCTTGCCGGTCACCTCGTCGTCGAACTTGTAGCCGGGCCCGCCCTCCTCGGCGCGGTAGATGTCACCGCACTGGAGCACGCCGAGCCGGGCGGAGTTGGTCAGCCGCCAGCACTGCGAGTCGTCGTAGAAGTCGTTGCGAGCCAGGTGCGCGAAGTTGTGCACCGCGCACGGCGCGTTGTCCCGGTTCATCACCATGACGACGGCGCCGTGGTTGGTGAACATCAGGATCCGCACGTCGCCGTGCGACTTGGCCTTGGCGCGAGGCGGGTCGACGGGCCGCGCCGCCGGGTTCTCCGGGGTCGGCGTGAACGTGCAGTGCACCGGCTTGTGGCCGGGAGCGGCCTGTGCGGGAGCCGCACAGAGTGTCGCCGTACCGAGCATGACGGCGGCGGCGATGGCGATCCGGGACATCGTTGTCATGCGGTCAACGTAGCGCCTGCCGACCCGGTGATCGAGTCCCTTCGCTTGTCCGGACAGTCGAAGAACAGTAGCGTTCACAAATGTGTTCAGACAATCGACGAAGCGGGTGGCCTTCGCCGCCACCGCGATCGCGGTGGCCACAGTGGCCGCCATCGTGCCGTGGTCCGCGCAGGCGGACGGTCGGGCCGACGATCACAGCGACACACTGCGTGTCCTCATCGGTCACCATAACCACGCCGGCCCTGGCGCGGTGGTGGTCGCGGGCAACGGCGCCGGCCCGTGGCACCTGTGGGCCGGAGCAGGCAACGTGCCCCAGAACAAGCCGATCGGCCCCGCCGACCGGATCCGGATCGCGAGCCAGACCAAGACGATGACCGCGGCGATCGTGCTGCAACTGGTCGGCGAGGGCAAGATCGACCTGGACTCGCCGATCGAGCGGTATCTGCCCGGCCTCGTCCAGGGCAACGGCTACGACGGCAACAAGATCAGCGTCCGGCAGATCCTCCAGCAGACCGCGGGGCTCGCCGAGTTCGTCAAGGGCGGCGACAGCATCAACCGCACCTACACGCTGGAGCAGCTCGTCCGCGCCGGCCTGAGCAACCCGCCGGCGTTCGCACCCGGCACGAGCTGGGGCTACTCGAACACCAACTACGCGGTCGCCGGGATGCTCGTCGAGCGGATCACCGGCACGTCGGTCAACGCGGCGATCGCGGATCGAATCACCGTGCCGCTCGGCCTCTCCCAGACCCGGCTGCCCGCACCGGGCGACCACACGATCGGCGCACCCGCCACGCACGGCTACTCGGGCTTCCAGAACGGCTCGATCTTCTTCTGGCAGGACGTATCCAACAGCTTCGAGCCGTCCTACCTGTCCAGCGCCGGCGGGGTCGTGTCGACTCCGGAGGACATGGCGAAGTTCGTCAGCGCGCTGGTGGCCGGCAAGGTCGTGCCGCAGGCGCAGCTCGCCGAGATGCGCAAGATCGTGCCGACCCCGTACTGGGACGGCTACGGGCTGGGCCTGACTCGCCTGGAATTGCCCTGCGGCGGCGAGGCGTGGGGCCACTACGGCGACTGGCTCGGCTACTCCTCGGGCACGATGGCCACCGCCGACGGACGCTACGCGTCGATGGTGACCAACACTCGGGTCGCGACCGCGCTGCCCGAGGGTTCGACGCGTGACAACGTGTTGGAATCCGCGCTCTGCGGCAGCGGGTGACACCTGTCTCACCCGGCCCCGAGCGCTCCGAGGCGCTCGGGGCCACGGCCTGTTCGTCCCATATCGTGTGTCCCATGAGCACACACTTTGACGTCGTGGTCCTCGGCGCCGGGCCAGGCGGCTATGTCGCCGCGATCCGGGCGGCACAGCTCGGTCTGTCGGCCGCGATCGTGGAGACCCAGTACTGGGGCGGGGTCTGCCTCAACGTCGGGTGCATCCCGTCCAAGGCCCTGCTGCGCAACGCCGAACTCGCGCACATCTTCAACCACGAGGCGAAGACGTTCGGCATCCAGGCCAACGGGGGAGTGACCTTCGACTACGGCGCGGCGTTCACCCGCAGCCGGCAGGTCGCCGAGGGGCGCGTCAAGGGCGTGCACTACCTGATGAAGAAGAACAAGATCGCGCAGTACGAGGGCTGGGGCAGCTTCACCGACGCGAACACGCTGCGGGTGAAGCTGAACGACGGCGGCTCGGAGACGATCACCTTCGGCAACGCGATCATCGCGGCGGGCGCGACCACGAAGTTGTTGCCCGGCACCAAGTTGAGCGAGCGCGTGGTCACCTACGAGGAGCAGATCCTCTCCGACGAGCTGCCGGACAGCATCGTGATCGCCGGCGCCGGCGCGATCGGCGTCGAGTTCGCCTACGTGCTGCACAACTACGGCGTGCAGGTGACCATCGTCGAGTTCCTGGACCGGATGGTGCCGCTGGAGGACGCCGAGGTGTCCAAGGAACTGGCCCGCCAGTACCGCAAGCTCGGCATCGACGTGCTCACCTCCACCAAGGTGGAGTCGATCGACGACAGCGGCGACAAGGTCACGGTGACCGTGTCGAAGAACGGCCAGCAGCAGACCATCGAGACCGACAAGGTGTTGCAGGCCATCGGGTTCCAGCCGCGGGTGGAGGGCTACGGCCTGGAGAACACCGGCGTGAAGCTGACCGAGCGCGGCGCGATCGACATCGACGGCCGGTGCCGCACGAGCGTGCCGAGCATCTACGCGATCGGCGACGTCACGGCGAAGCTGATGCTGGCGCACGCCGCCGAGTCGATGGGCGTGATCGCGGCGGAGACCATCGCGGGTGCGGAGACCATGGAGCTGGACTACGCGATGATCCCGCGCGCGACGTACTGCCAGCCCCAGGTGGCCAGCTTCGGCTACACCGAGGAGCAGGCGCGCGAGCGCGGCTACGACGTGAAGGTGGCCAAGTTCCCGTTCACCGCGAACGGCAAGTCGCACGGTCTCGGCGACCCGACCGGATTCGTGAAGCTGATCAGCGACGCGAAGTACGGCGAGCTGATCGGGGGTCACCTGATCGGGCCCGAGGTGACCGAACTGCTGCCCGAGCTCACCCTGGCCCAGCAGTGGGACCTGACCGTGCACGAGGTCGCGCGCAACGTGCACGCGCACCCGACCCTCGGCGAGGCGGTCAAGGAAGCGATCCACGGCCTGGCCGGCCACATGATCAACTTCTGACGATGGCACGCGTACTGGTGATCGGGCTGGATCCCGCCAAGATCGAGGGCTGGGATCCGGCGCCCGTCCAGGCGGCGATCGCCCGAGGTCAGGCCCGGTTCGACGATCTCGGCATCGAGTCCGACATGTGCCTCGTGGTGCCCGACGAGAACCCGGAAGCGGTGATCGTCGAGGCGCTGACCAGTGCCGAGTACGCCTGCGTGGTGATCGGCGGCGGCATCCGCAAGCACGAGCCGCTGCTCGAACTGTTCGAGAAGGTGGTGAACCTGGTCCGGCGGCACGCGCCCGGCGCGGCCATCGCCTTCAACAGCGGCCCCGAGGACACCGCCGACGCGGCTCAGCGCTGGTTGAGCTAGGACTACAGGGCCTTTCCGGCAAATCGTGAGCCACGCTAACGGGTCGAGCCCGCTGAACCTTTTAGCCGCGCTAACGGGTTCAGCGGGCTCGACCCGGTTGTAGCCCTGTCGTACTAAACGGGCGGCAGGGCGAGCCAGTCCTGCCAGGTGATGTCGCGGCCCAGGTAGCGGGCCTTCTGGAAGGGCCAGTCGGCGGCGATCCATTGCGGCACCAGCGCGTCGAGCGCGCGTTCGACCTCGCCGCCGACCAGGTCGTCCACCACCCACCAGGCGATCTCGCCGTCCGAGCCGGTGCGCTCGGGCGGGTCGATGTAGACGCAGCCGAGGATCGCCGTCTCCGCCTCGTCCAGCAGTGCGTAGTTGAACGACTCGTGCGCGGCGATCTCCTTCTCGTGCCGCAGCAGGTCGATCCGGTCCTCTTCGTAGGTCATCGTCGCCGTCGGCCAACCCCAGGCCGGGCCGAAGATCTCCCACAGGCGCTCCCGCGAGCCCATCACGGCGGGGTAGTCGATCGCGGTGTCCGCCTCCCGGATCGGCCGCAGGTGCAGCGCGGTTCCGGGCACCGGGACGTGCACGGGGTGGACGAAGTCGTCAGGCAGCCAGCTCATGCGGCCGAGACTACGTCCGCCCTCGGCGTCACCGGGGCGCGTGCTTGGCTTCGTCCAGCTTCTCCTGGTTGTACTGGTAGTCGATGGAGTCCGCGTACGCCTTCTTGCTCCACTGGTCGAAGCCCTCGCTGAACTGAATGTCCCCGGTGACCGCGCCGACGATCCCGCCGATGATCCCGCCGACCGGGCCGTACTCCCTGTTCCCCTCGGCGGCACCCGCGGTGCTTCCGACCGCGGCTCCGACGTAACCCATGCCCACCATGCCGATGCTGCGGATCACTCCGGCTTCGATCGTCTGCTTGCCTCTGGCGACGTTGTACAGCTCGTCGCCGACGGTCAGGATGTCGCCGATGATCGGGACCGCCTTGCCGCCGATCGCCGGCGCCGCGAACCGGGCGTCGGACGGCACCGTGGCCCGAGGCCGCCCCGGTCCTTCGTAGTCGGCGAATCCCGGTGGCACCGCCTGGGTCGTGACCCCGGACGGCAGCCCCCGCTCCAGCTGTCGCACGAGCCAGAGCATCATGTCGCGGTTCGCGCCGGAGGTCTTGGCCATCTTGTCGAAGTACGGCCCCAGCTTCGAGGTCGAGACGGATTTCGCCGAGGCGATCTCCGTGTACGTCCTCGCCTCGATGTCCAGGTCGTTCAACACCGTGACTACGCGCCGCCGCGCCGTGTTGTGGTGGTCGATGCCCTTGAGCACCTTCTGCGCCGCGGTCCCGCCGACCTGCCAGTTGTCCAGGTTGAATTCCTTCCGCGGGGCCAGATCGCCCTGCAGGTTCGCGTGTGCCTCGTCCTCTTTCTTCCTGGCGCTCTTCACGATGTCACTGCACTCGTTGAACACCTTGACCCGCTCGTTGAACACGTCGACCCTGGCGTCGTAGGCCTTGACCCCCTGGTCGTACGCGGCCCGGTTGTCGGGGGCGAAGTCGTCTGGCTTCTTCGGCGGCGAGCCGACCATCGCCGCGTGGTCGGGCGGCACGATGGTGAAGTCGGTGACGGTCAGCCCGCCGGCCCGTGCCTTCGCCAGCGCCTCGTTCATGGTCTTGACCACGATGTCGATCGAGTCCGCGAAGTCCGTCATTCCCCTCGCGTACAACTCGCAGGTCAACGCGAGGTCGTCGCAGTTGTCGCGGGGGCCGCGCATGACGTCGATGAACCTCTGCTGCGCCGGTCCCCACCAACCCGCGCTTGCCGTCTGCCTACTGCCCTGGGCGGCGTTCCCGGCCTCGTGCGCACCCTTGCCGAGCGCCGCGAAGTCGGCCGCCACCTGCCTGCACCCACCGATATCGCAGACCACCATGGTGTTGATGCTCATCAGTTGGGCCACTTCCGGCCGGGCAGGTAGTTGCCCCGCTCCGGCGCGTCCCACAGACCACCCGGGTCAGAGGCCTCGCCCGACGGCAACTCCCGCAGGCGCATGTTCCCCGCCTGAGTGTTCTCGATCTCGCCGTAGCTCCCGAACGTGTAGTTGATCTTGCTGGCGTTGTCCTCGAGCACCTCCGCCAGGACCACACGCGCGGTGTTGACCAATCGCACCGCCGCACCGACCTGCGCGGAAGACTGCCCCGCGAAGGCGACACAGGGCTGCTGCGCACCCATCGCGTGGTCCAGCGACCTGGCGGCACCCTTGAGCTGCTCGGCGATCCCCGGCAGCACTCCCGGGTCGAATCCGTATCCGTCGGGCATGTGTCCCACTCCTCTCAGCACACGTCGCGGTGGGCCCAGTCCACGACCGGCCCGCTGTATCTGAGTTCCTGGTCGAGCACCGCGTCGAACAGCACGCCGTGCGCGCCCGCCTCGGCTGTGACGGCGTCCAGGTCCTCGGGGTTCACGCGAATCGCCGCCTGATGCTCGCCGCAGCACGCGCGCAGATCCTCCAGTGAGCCGTACGCGAGCAGCATCGGCTCGCCCGGCCGCACGGCGTACAGCTCCACCTGCGCGGCCCTGGCGCCGGGCACGACCGGCAGGGAGGGGATCCACGCCTCGGTCAGCGGGGGGACGTGCTCGGCGTAGGCGAGCGGCTCCATCTCCCGGACGTCCTGCTCGGCGTAGCGCTCGCCCTCCGGGTGCCACGCGTCGATCGCGACCAGCACGGTCGCCTCCATCCTGGCGGGCAGCGCGGACAGCTCCTCCTTGCGCAGGCGCACCCACGGTTGGGCCGGCCCGCACGACTCCACCAGTTCCCGTGGATCGGAGTAGGCGAACAGCAGGACCTCGTGCCGGTCGGTGCGGCGTCCCTCCAGACCGCCGCCTCGCAGGCTCAGCACGAGCAACTCGTCGTCGCCGCGAAGGTCCTCCGCGGCGATCAGCGTGGCGCGCTCCAGCGGTGTCGGCACGACCTGACGGTAACCACGGCCGGCTTCGTGGTGTGCCGTCCGAACAACCCTCAGGCGCGGCTCGATTCGGCCGAGAAAAATCTTCCGCCGATGTCGATTAGTTCCGATCCGGTTCGACGTCTACATAGAAACGGAACTCCCACCGACCATCGGAGATCGCGATGTCCGCCCAGCTGCTCACCCTGCCGGTCCCCTCCCACACCACTCCTGACCTGCACGTTCCGCCGGAACGCCTGCACCGGGACCTGGCCACCACGCTGGTCGCCGAGGACCTCGCCGAGCAGGAGTGGCGGCTGGACTCGCACGAGCGGCTGACCTGCTCGGAGCACGGCCAGTGGCTGCACCGCTGCGTGCACGCCAAGCCGCACGTCAACAAGATCACCGGCTACCGCTGGTGCCGCCCGTGCCGCGCCGAGCTGGAGGTCGCGGTGGACGAGATCGACGGCACGGTCACCGTGCACTGCCCGAAGTGTGACCGCGGCGCCGAGACCAAGGCCGACTTCCAGCTGATCTCCGCCTGCCGGCAGTCGCTGGACGCCGCGCACACCGCCCGAGCGGCCGTCGCGGCCTGATCGACGCCCGGCCGCCCGGTGGGAGTTCCGTCCTAATGCCGAGCGGCCGTCACGAGTCTCAGTACCGAGGACAGCCACGGCGTGTACGCGTGCGGGTCGTCCGCCATCGCCGAGTGCACGTGCGCCGGGTCGAGCCAGGTGTAGTCGGACACCTCGGCCGGGTCGGGTGCCGGCTCGCCGTCGGTGAGCGTGCCGAGCAGTACGTGATCCCATTCGTGCTCGACGAAGCCGCTGCCGGTGTCCGCCGCGCGATAGGTGAACGAGCCGACCTCGGTCAGGGTGGCCGTCAGCCCGAGTTCCTCCGCGAGCCGGCCGACCGCCGCCTCCTCGACCCGCTGCCCTGGAGCGGGGTGGCCGCAGCAGGTGTTCGACCAGCGCGAGGCGAACCGGGTCTTCACCGGTGCGCGGCGCTGCAGCAGCAGCCGGCCGTCCGGGTCGACGAGCTGTACGGAGAACGCCCGGTGCAGTCGTCCCGGCGCGGTGTGCGCCTCGGTGACCGTGCACGTGCCGATGCCGACGCCGGTCGCGTCCACCAACTCGACGGGGAGCTGTTCGCGTGAATTTCCCATATAGCCACCTTGTTTGTTGATTTTTGTCACCCGCGGCCTCGGATGGTGTACCAAAGATCGCGACGACCCGAGAGTGTGACGTGCCACAGGCAGAAGGGTGCCCGGCCACATGGTGCGACTTGTGACTCCCGCGCGGCCTGGAGCCGCGGTCTGGTGGATCCCGCGCGGCGAACGGCCGTGGGCCGATTATTGGGTGGCACAAGACGCTAGCCGTCGGCGTGATCAGCTACTAGCCTGCCCTCGGTCAGCGCCGACTGTGACGAACTCGTGAATTATCTGTTCCCCCGCCGGATACGACACGAACGGACCGACCAATCAACTATGACCACGACCCCCAACGGTATCGTCCGCAATTCTTACGAACGCGACGTCTGGCGTTACTACCACGAAAAGCGGCAGGACATGATCAACCTGCTGCCCGGCGAACCTGACGGCTTCTATCACCACCATTTTGGTATCGGTGATTTCGACCGTTCCGTCGCCGACCTGCCGGAAGTGGAGCGCGAGCCGAAGGTCTTGGCGGAGATCCATCGACTGGAGAACGCGCTCACCGACCTGATCGTCGACGCGTTGGACACCGTCGGACCGGAAACGCGGATCCTGGACGCCGGCTCCGGCCGAGGCGGAACCAGCTTCGTGCTGCACGACAGGTTCGGCTGCTCGGTCGACGGCGTCAACTTCGCCTCTTATCAGGTGGAGTTCGCCCAGGAACTGGCCAAGGCCAGGGACTGCGCGGACAAGGTGCGGTTCCACCAGCGGAACATGGTGGACACCGGATTCCCCGACGACTACTTCGACGTCATCGTGACGAACGAGACCACGATGTACGTGGACCTGCCCGAGGCGTTCCCGGAGTTCGCGCGCGTACTCAAACCGCACGGCCGCTACGTGCTCATCACCTGGTGCATCAACGACGCCGTCTGCGACGGAAGTTCGGACATCGATCAGATCGACAAGAACTACGTCAGCAAGATGCACCCGCGCAGCGGTTACTTCGCCGAACTGGCCAAGCACGGATTCGTGCCCAACCACGTGTTGGACTTCAGTCGGGACGCCGTGCCCTACTGGGAACTGCGCCAGCTGTCAAAGCATCGCACCGGAATCGAAGACGCGTATCTGTCCGCGTATCGGCAGAACGCGATCCAGGAAATCCTGGTGGCGACCGACTACGTGCCCACCTCCGCCGAGGGGCGAGGCTGATGGGTCGGACACTGTGTGCCCAACCCGTCAAGGACCGCGTCGACGCCGAGCTGATCGCGTTCTTCGACGCGACCGCGAACTCGATGGAACCCGATGCCGCCGAACTGCTGGTCCCGTTGCGGGCGATGCTGACCCGTGGCAAGCACGCGAGCACCGCGTTCTGCCACAACACCTATCGGGCACTCGGCGGCGATGACACCGCCGCCGTCTGGCCGAAGGTGTGCGCCGCGTTGGAACTCGCGCACCTGGCGATGCTCACCCACGACGACGTCATCGACCGCTCCGCCACCCGCCGCGGCCAGGACGCCGTGCACCGCGCCTACGCGAGCCAGCACCTCGCGGCCGGGTGGACCGGCGACGCCAGCCGGTACGGCATGGACATGGCGCTGTGCGTCGGCGACCTGCTGGTCATCCAGTCCGAGACGCTGATGGACTCGGCCAGCCCGGACACCGCGCAGGCCAAGGCCCTGATGCGGGTGATGCGCCAGATGTACCGGGACGAGGTGTACGGCGAGACCCTCGAACTGCGCGCCCAGCAGGACCGCGTCTACCAGCCCGACCGCTGCGCGAAGGTCGCCCGCTGGAAGACCGGCCGCTGGATCGCGTCGGTCAGCGCCTGCGGTGCCGTGTCCGCGCACGCCGATCCGGAAACCGTGGCGGTCATGGACCAGTTCGGCGAGCTGATGGGCTTCGCCTACCAGATGCGCGACGACCTGCTCGGGGTGTTCGGCGACTCGGCGGTCACCGGCAAGCCCACCATGGACGACTTCCGCGACGGCAAACCCACGGTGCTCATCGCGCTCGCGATCAGCCAAGCGGACGCAGCCGGTATCGAGACCATCGAGGAGCTGTACGGGAAGCCGACGCTCAGCGAGGACGACGGAGACGTCCTCCGCGCGGTGATCGAGGAGTCGGGCGCGGTCAAGAGGGTGGAGGAGATGATCAACGCGCACATCGGGAAGGCGGAGGAACTGCTGTCCGCACACCGTGCCGAGAGCTCCGACCTGCTCGCCCTCGCCCACGCGGCGCTGAACCGGTCGTCCTGAGAGGCACGCTCGATGGAGGACCGGATTCGCCGGACGCACGAGCTGATCGGACCGGCCCTGCGGGCCCAGGTGGACGCGATGCACCCGGACCTGGCGCGCGCGGTGGGCTATCACCTCGGATGGTGGGACGAGCACGGCACGCCGTCGCGGGCCTACGGCAAGGCGTCCCGCGCGACGATCTGCCTCGCCGCGTGCACCGCGCTCGGCGGCCGGCAGTCCGACGCCGTGCCCGCGGCGGCCGCGCTGGAGATGGTGCACCAGCAGTCGCTGATCCACGACGACATCATCGACGACGACACCCTGCGCCGGGGCCGGCCCTCGGCGTGGACGGCGTTCGGGACACCGGTCGCGATCCTCGCGGGCGACTCGATGGCCGGCGCCGCGTTCGCGCTGCTGGCAGCGAAGGACGGACATGCCGCCGATGTCCTGCGATCGGCCTATCTCCGCGTGTGCGACGGCCAGGCCGCCGATCTGGCTCTCGAAGGAGATCTGACCGCCACCCCGGAGGCATACGTGGAGATGGCGCTCGGCAAGGCCGGCGCGCTGTTCGGCGCGTCGACCGCGATCGGTGCCGTCATGGCCGGGGCCGACCAGGACACCGTTGAGCGGATGCGGCAGGCCGGCATCGACATGGGCGTGGCGATGCAGGTGGTCGACGACATCCGGTCCATCTGGCAGCCGAGTTCGGGCACCGGCAAGACCACCAAGGGCGACCTGGTCCGCGGCAAGCTGACCTACCCGGTGATCGCCGCCCTGCGGTCGCCGGACTCGGACGAGCTCGCCGCACTCCTACGGGACCCGCAGGAGTGCGACACGGTCAAGGCGGCGGCACTGGTGGAGGACCTCGGTGGCCGGGCCGACGCCGAGGAGTTCGCCGCGCAACGCCTGCGCCTCGCGCTGGGCGGGCTGGCCGCCGTGCCGATGAGCGACGAGGGCCGCGAAGACCTGCTGCGGGTTTTCACCTGGGCGTCCGCCACGCATCTGCTCACCCAATTCTGACAATCTCGAAGGGAGCGTCCTCGATGCGCGATGCGATCGAACGGGCGGACACGATCGTCGGGGAGTTGGACAACCGGCCGGTCGCCGGGTCGGCGTACTCGACCGCGTGGGCCGCCAGACTCGTCCACGACGACGGTCGGCCGGTGTTCGAACAGGCCCGCGAGTGGCTGCGAACCCACCAGCACGCGGACGGCTCGTGGGGCAGCGCTGTACCGAACGCGTACGACCGGCTGGTGTGCACGCTGGCCGCCGTGCTGACCCTGTCCGAGGTGCCCGGCGAGTGGGCGGCCGGGGCGGTGCGCGCCGGGGTCGACTACCTCCGCGAGCACGCGGCGGACTGGCGGGACGCGCCTGGGCAGATCATCGGGTTCGAGATCGTCGCGCCGTACCTGGTCGAGCAGGCGCGCGCGGCCGGCCTGCTGGAGATCGACTCGCGCACCGAACTGGCGCTGCTGCGCGAGGAGAAGCTCGCGCTCGTGCCGGAGGGTGCGCTGACCAGTCAGCCGACGGCGCTGCTGTACTCGCTGGAGGCGTTGGACGATCTGGTCTCCGTGCCCGACGTGTTGAAGTTCGCCGCGCCGGACGGCTCGATGTCCAGCAACCCCGCCGCGACGGCCGCGGTCTGGGCGGCGACGAAGGACCCGGCGGCGTTGACATACCTGCGGGACGCGGCCCGATCCGCCGGTGACGGCGGGCTGCCGGAGATCTATCCGATCGACGTGTTCGAGCCGGCCTGGACGATCTACCTGCTCGATCGGGCCGGCCTGAAACCGAGCGGCGTGCAGCAGCACGTCGAGCGCTTTCTGCGACTGAGCGGCGAGGACGGCGCGCCGCTCGGGAGCAGTGCGGACTTCCCGCTGCCGGATTCCGACTGCACCGCACTGGTCGCGATCGTCGCGCACTCCTTCGGCTACGAGACCACGCCGCTGCTGGAGGCGCTGCTGCCGTTCGAGCGGGACGATCATTTCGCCGGCTTGCCCCATGAGCGGTTCGCGCCGGTGAGCGGCAACGCGCACGTGCTGGAGGCGCTTTCCCAGCAGCCGCACCGGTTCGCCGCACAAATCGGCAAGACCCGGGACTTCTTACTTGACGCCCGGCGCGAATCCGCGTGGTGGCACGACAAATGGCATTTCTCCGACCACTACGCCACCGCGCAAGCCGTGTTCGGACTCGCCGGCGCCACCGAGCCGGGCACGCTCGCGGGGACCTGGCGGTGGCTGCTGGACGGCCAGCACCCGGACGGCTCCTGGGGTGCGGCCGGCGGGCAGGCCGAGGACACCGCCTACGCCGTGCTCAGCCTGGACGCACTCGCGCCGCACCACGGTCCGGTGCCCGAGGACACCTATCGCCGCGCGCACGCCTACCTGCGCGAGCACCTCGACGCGCCGGACTACGCCGAGTTGTGGATCGGCAAGAGCCTGTACACGCCGCCGACCGTCGTGCGCGCGGCGGTCGCCGCCGCCTGGGTCATCAGCGGGCAGGCCGACGATGAGTGAGCCGACCTACGCGACGGCCGCGCAGTGCGTGCACCTGTCCGCGCTGGGCCTGGCGGCCTGTGCAGACCTGCAGCGCTGGGCCGCCGAGGAATGGCCCACCTTCCCGCAACTGCACCTGGCCGGCGCTGGCTACGGCGAGGCGATGGTCGCCCCGTGGGCCACGGCGGACCAGGTGCGGCTGACCGGCCGGATGTGCGTGTGGGCGCACGCGCTGGACAAATTCGTCGACCGCGAGATCACCGAGCGCGCCCAACTCGACGATTTCGTCGACCGCTGCAATACCGTCGTCCGAACAGGCGAACCCGATCACGGTAATCAGTTGCTTCGGATTCTGTCCGACTGGCAGCGGGAATTCGCCGAGCTGCCGGACTATTCGCCGCTGGCCGCGGTGTGGGAGCGGAAGTTCGATTCCTGTCTGCGCGGCCACCAGTACAACTGGGTCGTGGGCTCGGCGCGCGAGCGGGGCGAGGAACCGGAGGTCGATGTCGCCGCGTACCTCGCGCACTCCGACAGCGTCGCGGTCGGACTGGTCCAGGTGCCGCGGTGGGTGGCCTACGGCGGCGCCGAACTGCCCGACCGGTTGGACGTGCTGCTCCCCGCGCTCGACCACATCGCGGTGGCGGTCCGGCTGGCGAACGACCTCGCCACCATCGACCGGGAGCGCGACGAGCCGGGGCAGAACAACATTCTGATGTACGGCGTCTCGCCGGACTGGGTGCGCGCCGAGTACGTCGACCGGGTGGCGGCGGTCCGGCGGCGCCTCGCCCCGCTCGTCGAGGAGAACTTCATGCCGGCGATCGGACTCGTCCGGCTCGCCGAGTGGTCCGTCGGCGTCTACGAGCGCAGGGACATGGCCCCGGCCATGTCGCTCCCCGCAGCAGGAAGTGAGGCACGAACCCGGTGAACACGCGGAATACGACCCCAGCCGATGTCCCGGTTCGGGATTTCAACCATCACGCCGATCCGGATCTCCGTATCGACCCGTTCGCCACATTCGACCGATTCCGCGACGAGCGGGTGTTCTGGACCCCGGAACTGGACGGTTTCTGGGTTCTCACCCGTTATGACGACATTCGCGCGGTATTGCGGGACACGGAGCGATTCTCCAACGAGAGCACCGCGATTCCGCCGATCGACTGGAATGGTCAGCGGCTGATACCGGTCGAACTGGATCCGCCGGACCACGGCAAGTACCGCACCCTGCTCACCCGCTATCTGAACGGCCCCGCCAACGCCGTGCTCGCCACGGCCGTGGAGAAGGAGTGCCTGCGGCTCGTCGAGCGTCTCGCCCCCGCCGGCGAGTGCGAACTCGTCGGGGACTTCGCCCGCAAGCTGCAGAACGCCCTGCTCGGTGCGATGTTCGACGAGCCGGGCGAGGAGGACGACGTGCCCGACTTCGGGCGGTTGTCCGACGACCTCGTGCAGGCCAGCGAACCGGCCCGCCGCAGCCGCGCGATCCGCGACATCATGGCCTACCTGCGGCGGGCCATCGCCGGGCACCAGACGCGGCGCACCGACAGCACCTCGCTGATCGCCTCCCTGTCCGGCGCGGAGATCGACGGCCGGCCGCTCAGTGAATCCGAGACGCTGAACATGGCGTTCCTGATGACCATGGCGGCCATCGACACGCTGACCAGCTCGATGAGCTTCGGCTTCCGCTACCTCGCCGAGCATCCCGCGCACCAGCGCCGGCTCGCCGAGGACCCCGGTGCCGCCGCCGCGGCCGCCGACGAGTTGCTGCGGTTGCACTCGGTGGTCAGCATCGCCCGCATCGTCGCGCGTGACACCGAGTTCGCCGGCGTCCGGATGCGCGCCGGCGAGCGGGTCATGCTCAGCCTGTCACTGGCCGGACGTGACCCGCACCAGTACCCGGAGGCGACCACCGCGGACTTCGATCGCCCGAACCGCGCCAGCCACCTGGCGTTCGGCTTCGGCGCGCACCGCTGCGCCGGCGCGCGCATCGCCACCGGCGGAATGATCGCGGCACTGCGCGAGTGGCACGCCGCCATTCCGGAGTACTCGGTGCGGCTGGGAACCGAGCTGGTCACCGGTGGCGGCGCGGCCGCCTCACTGGAAAGCCTGCCGCTGGTCTGGAAAACCTGACAGTCAGGCGTCCTCAATGATCAGGTCGGCGGCCCGCCAGCCCAGTGCGGAGACCGGGCCGTTGAGGTTGCCGGAGACCAGAGTGGGGAACACCGAGGCGTCGACGACGCGCAGGTTGGCCACGCCGCGCACGCGCAGCCGCGAGTCGACCACGTCGTCGTCGTTCGGGCCCATCGCGCACGTCCCGACGGCGTGGTAGCCGGCACTGCCCACGGTCAGCGCGAAGTCCTGGATCTCCTGGTCGGTGTCGACCTCGGGGCCGGGCAGGGTTTCCCGCTCGACCCGCTTGGCCAGCGGGCCGGTGCCGAACAGGCCGCGCAGGGTGCGGAAGATCGCCACCGTCGTGGTGCGGTCGTACTCGGTGTCGAGGTAGTTGGCGTCGATGTCCACCGGCGCGTCGGGATCCGCCGAGGTGATCCGCACGCTGCCCTCGCTGGTCGGCCGCAGCGCGTAGCCGATGCCCATCATGCCGGGCTCGCGTTCGATCTCCAGCGCCTTGCCCTGCTCCCGGGGCGCGATCGAGAACGGCGCGATCTGGAACTGCGCGTCCGGGCGGTCGAGGTCCGGCCGGGTCTTGAAGAACCCGACGATCTCGAACGCGGGCGCGGCGAGCACCCCGGTCTGGCTCGTCTGGTACTCGACCATCGCCGCCTGCTGGCCCTCGGGAGTGCTCAGAATCTTGTTGTAGCCGAGGTCCTCGGTGAGGCGGACCTGCATCTGGAACGCGCGGTGCTCGCGCATCCGGGCGCCGACATTCGGGCTGTCCACCACGACGTCGACACCGGCTTCGCGCAGCGTCTCGGCGGGGCCGACACCGGAGAGCTGGAGGATCTTGGGACTGGCGAGCGCACCGGCGGCGAGGATCACCTCGCGGGTGGCCGTGGCCTCGAACGCCTCGCCGTCCTGCCGCCCCAGCACGCCGACCGCGCGACCGTCCTCGATCACCACCCGGTCGACCGTCGTGTGCACGGCGACGGTGAGGTTGTCCCGCTCGGCGACCGGGTGCAGGAACGCGCCGGCCGCGCTGACCCGCAGGCCGTCGCGGATCGTGGCCATCGTGTAGCCGACGCGCTCGTCGTCGTTCTCGTTGAGGTCCTCCGCGCGCTGCCAGCCGAGCTCGCCGCCGGCGTCGATCACGTCGTCGAGCAGCGGGTCGCCCTCGGTGCGGGTGGACACCCGCAGCGGCCCGCCGGCGCCGCGGACGTCGGACGCGCCGAATGGATTGTCCTCGATCTCCTTGTAGGCGGCCAGAATGTGGTCCCAGCCCCAACCCGGGTTGCCGAGCCGCTCCAGCTCGTCGTAGTCCTCGCGGCTGCCTCGGTTGTAGACCATGCCGTTGACCGAGCTGGACCCGCCGAGCGTCTTGCCGCGCAGCCAGACCTCTGGCTCGCCCGCGGGTCCGAACGGGTGGGTCGGGTGGAACCACATGGCGTCCGGGTCGCCGAACAGTTGGGCGGCCGCGCCCGGTATGGAGATCATCGGATTGGTGTCCTGGTCACCCGCCTCGATCAGCAGCACGGAGACGTCCGGGTCCGCGGAGAGACGATTGGCCAGCGCACATCCCGCCGGCCCGGCACCCACGATGACGTAGTCGAACTCTGCCACGGAGAACTCCCGTCGTTGCTGGATCATGACCTGCCGACGTCCGGCAGGCGGCACGCTAGTACGCCTGATCGACTGGCGGTAGAACTATTTTCGAACCGCACCTGTAGTGGGTTCACACCACAGCGTTAACCCGATAGTGTGCCGACATTGATCGATCCGGGCGGTGGGTAGATCAGGTTAGGAGTCCGGTTGTGCGGCTTGCTCCCGGAAAGAGCAGCGGGCTTCGGAGCATCAGGCTGCGGATGCTCGCCATCGTGCTCATTCCGAGTGCGGCGCTGTTGATCCTCGGTGTCGGCGCGTCCGGCTACCTGGTCTATCAGGGATCCACGGCCCAGGATTGGGCCACGACCATGCGGGAAACCGCGCCACCCGGCACCCAGTTCGTCGCGGAGGTCGAGGAAGAGCGCCGGCTGAGCCTGTTCCGCCTCGGCGGGGAGCGGGCGGCCGCCGAGCCGCTCGCGGCGCAGCGACAGCGGCTCGACACGTCCCTGCTGGGCATGCAGTCGATGTCGGCCAGCTTCTCCAAGCTGAACCCGGACGCGCTGAAAGAAGGCAACGAGGCCTTCCAGAAGGTGCTCGCGATGCTCCCGACGATCCGTCAGGGAGTCGACGCGGGCCAGGCGCCTCCGATGGACGTCTACGCGTACTACAGCGGGTTGACCGAGGCCGTCCGGATGGGTGTGCAGGGCCTGGCGAAGACCGCGCCGGACCCGGTGACCGCGGTGGAGGAGTCGACCTCGGTCACCGTGTTCACCGCCGCGGACGCCATGTCCAGGGGCCACGCCCTCGCGGTCGGCGCGGTGGTCAACGGCGGGCTGTCCGTCGCGGAGTACCAGGAGTTCTCCCGGCAGGTCGGCCGCTACCGCACCACGATGGAATCCACGGTCCCGCTGCTGAGCAAGCCGCTGCAGGAGCGCTACGCCACGCTGGCCGCGAGCGACCAGTGGAAGCGGCTCGGCGAGGTGGAGAACGCGCTGCTGCTGCGCGGGCCCCGGCCGGGTCCGGCGCGCGACCTGCGGCCGTTGCCGATCAGCATTCCGGACTGGCAGGCCTCGGCGTCCCACGTGAACACCGAGCTGCTCGACATGTACTCCGAGCACCACAGCTACGCCCAGTCCGTCGCCGAGGAGACCGGCGAGCGCACCTTCGTCAACTCGCTGCTGGCCGGCGGCGGGATCCTGCTGCTCACGATCATCGCGACCTGGGTCGCCATCGTGCTGTCCAACCGGGTGGTCCGGCGGTTGAAGAAGCTGCGCGCCGAGACGCTGGAGCTGGCCGACAAGCGCCTGCCGATGATCGTCGACCGGTTGCGCGGCGGCGAGCAGATCGACGTCGCCCGCGAGGTGCCGCCACTGGACCACGGCGCGGACGAGATCGGCCAGGTCGCCGAGGCGTTCAACAAGGCCCAGCGCACCGCGGTCATCGCGGCCGCGCAGGAGGCCGAGATCCAGAACGGCGTCAAGGCGGTGTTCCTCAACATCGCCCACCGCAGCCAGGTCGTGGTGCGCCGCCAGCTCGAGGTGCTGGACAAGGCCGAACGCGAGCAGGAGGACCCCGACCAGCTCGAGTGGCTGTTCCAGCTCGACCACCTGGCCACCCGCGCGCGGCGCAACGCGGAGAACCTGATCATCCTCGGCGGGGAGCAGCCGGGTCGCCAGTGGCGCAACCCGGTGCCACTGCTGGAGATCGTGCGCAGCGCGATCGGCGAGACCGAGCAGTACCGCCGCGTGCAGACCGGCCGGCTGCCCGATCTGGCGATCTCGGGGGCCGCGGTCGCCGACCTCATCCACCTGCTCGCCGAGCTGGTGGACAACGCGACCCAGTTCTCTCCGCCGGACTCGCGGGTGGAGGTGCGCGGCAACACGGTGGGCAAGGGCGTCGTGGTCGAGATCGAGGACCAGGGCCTCGGCATCCTCACCGACATTCGCGAGGGCATCAACACCTCGCTGCAGAACCCGCCGGACTTCAGCGTGATGGCGCTGTCCGAGGAGACACAGCTGGGCCTGTTCGTGGTGTCCCAGCTGGCCGCGCGGCACGGCATCAGCGTCACGCTGGTGGACTCCGCGTACGGCGGAATCCGGGCGATCGTGCTGATTCGGTCGGCGATCATCGCGCAGGACCCGGACGAGCCGGCTCCCGCGGAGCAACCGCAGGAAGGCGCCACCGAGCGGGAGCCGGATATCCTGCGGCGGCTGCGAAGGCTGTCGGACTACTCGGCGCACGAGTACTACTCGTCGGCGGCGCCCACCCAGGTGCTGGACGCTCCGGCGACGAGCACGGGTTCGACGGAAGCCGACCCGGCGGTCCAGTGGCCGCAACAAGAGGTATCGAACGGTGCGCACCACTCCGAGGTCGCCGATCAGCGTGGCTCGGCGCCGACAGAGGTGATCACGGGTAACGGCCGCAACGGGGGCGGCGATGCCCAACGGGCCGAGGACGGGCGGCCGGAACTGCCGCGCAGGCGGCGGCAGGCCAATCTCGCGCCACAACTGGCCAGCGAAACCGAGCTACCGGTGGAGCAGAGCCAGACCCAGCCGGACGACGATGCCGACGGCGTCTCCACCGCCGAGCGTGCTCGCGACCGGATGGCGGCCTTTCAGCGGGGTACCCGGGAGGGGCGGGCGGCACCGTGAGTTGGTCGTCCGCCTGATGTTCGTCGAGTCGATCAAGACAGGGGAGCCATGGAGAACTCCGGCACGACCGATCTGAACTGGTTGCTTGACGACCTGGTCACGCGGGCGGTTGGTGCGCGACACGCGGTCGTGTTGTCCACCGACGGCCTGTGCGTCGGCCGGTCCCGCGACCTGAACAGGGAGGACAGCGAACAGCTTTCGGCGATGGCGTCGGCGTTCCAGAGCCTCGCCAGGGGCGTCGGGCGCCACTTCGAGGGCGGTGAGGTCCGGCAGACGGTCGTCGAACTGGACAACGCCTACCTCGTGGTGACCTCGGCGGGCACCGGCGCCTGCCTCGCGCTGATCGCCTCCGAGGACGCCGACATCGGCATGCTGGCCTACGAGATGAACATCATGGTCAAGAAGGTCGGCGCTTACCTTGTGGCGAAGCCGCGTGTATCCGGCTTCCACATGTGACCGCGCCCATGAAGCACGGTCGGGAGTCCTGGTACGACGACGAGGCCGGTCCGCTGGTCCGGCCCTACACCGTGACGCGCGGTCGTACCAGGTCGGGTCATGGCCTCGACCTGGACATGATCACGCTCGTGGTGAGCAACGCGTCCGGTCACACCGTGGTGGATCCGGAGTACGCGCAGATCCTGCGGATGTGTCGGTACCCGCTGTCGATCGCGGAGGTCAGCGCCAAGCTCGGGCTGCCGCTGGCGGTGATCAAGATCCTGATCGCCGACCTGATCGAGGACGGACTGCTGATCTTCCGTTCGCCCCCCTCGCCCCTGGACACGGAGACCCCGGACATGGACATCCTGCAGGCGGTACTCGATGGCATCCGTAGGCTCTGACCCGCGCACCGAGCCGGGACTCGGGACATCGGCGGTCAAGGTGCTGATCGCCGGCGGCTTCGGCGTCGGCAAGACCACGATGGTCGCCTCGGTGAGCGAGGTGGCGCCGCTGCGCACCGAGGAGCGCATCAGCGACATGGGCGGGAAGGTCGACGACCTCGGCGGCGTGGAGGGCAAGAACACCACGACGGTGGCGCTGGACTTCGGCCGCATCACGATCAACGAATCGCTGATCCTGTACCTGTTCGGCACGCCGGGCCAGGAGCGGTTCTGGTTCATGTGGGACGAGCTGTCCCTGGGCGCGCTCGGCGCGGTGGTGCTCGCCGACACCCGCAGGCTGGACCGCTGTTTCGCCGCCGTGGACTACTTCGAGCGGCGCCAGATCCCGTTCGTCCTCGCGGTCAACAACTTCTTCGGCGAGCAGCGCTACACCGTCGATGAGGTCCGCGACGCCGCCGACCTGGACTCCAACGTGCCGATCATGCAGTGCGACGTGCGCCAGCGGGAGTCCAGCAAGGTCGTCCTGTCCACCCTGCTGGAACACCTCATGACGATGGCCGCACAACGCTGACCTCCGCCAGGGCGACTGCCGAACACGCCGTGCTGTCCGAAACTTAGCGATCGCTCCGTTCATGTTTTGCGTACTTTAGCCCGCTAAAGTCCCTCGGC
Organism: Herbihabitans rhizosphaerae; assembly: GCF_004216555.1. GTDB lineage: Bacteria > Actinomycetota > Actinomycetes > Mycobacteriales > Pseudonocardiaceae > Herbihabitans > Herbihabitans rhizosphaerae. The sequence goes on from NZ_SGWQ01000010.1 coordinate 113,334, forward strand.
CACGGAGAAAGCCCAGGTCACGCAAGATCAATAGGCAGCGGTGAATCTGGTCCGGCGGTGTTTGGGGTGCTCGATCTCGTCCAGGAGTACTACCGCGAGGTCCTCGATCGAGATCGTCGACTCGCCGTTCGCGTCCACGACCAGCTCGTCGGACCCCAGCCGGTAGACGCCGGTGCGCTCGCCCGGCACCAGGTTCGCAGGCGGGCTCAGATACGTCCAGTCCACTGTGGACTCACGGAGGACCGCGTGCTGTTCGGCGCACGCGCGGGCGATGTCGGCGGCCACCTCGGGCAGGTATCTCCGGTCGTCCAGCACCAGGCCGCCGCCCGGCGCGCGCAGGGTGGCCGCGCCGCCGACGAGCAGCAGCCGGGTGCCGGACCGGGCCACGCCGGCCAGCAGCGCCTTCGCGGTCTCGACCAACTCGTGCTCGCTGCCGTCCGGCGGGCGGGTGGCGCTGATCGCGGCGTCGTGGTCCCCGGTCAGTCGGGCTACATCGTCCACAGTGGACGCATCGCCCCGGACCTCGTTGGGGTGCAACGGTTTCCGCACGACGGCGGTCACCCGGTGGCCACGGGACTCGGCTTCGGCGACGACCCGCCGGCCGACAGATCCACGTGCTCCGAAAACGACGATTCGCATGTCTTCTCCTTGGGGGTACGGGTCCGGCGGATGTTCTGTCCGACGACGGCGCCCACCGCGAGCAACGCTCCGAGGGCTTGCAGGGCGGTGAGGCTCTGGCCGAGCACGATCCAGCCCAGCGCGGTGGCCACGAGCGGGCTGAGCACGCCGAGGAACGTGACGTTGGTCGGCGAGAGCGCGCGGATGCCGCGGAACCACAGCACATAGGCGAGCGCCGCGCCGATGGTTGTCAGGTAGGTGTACCCGGCGATGTTGCCGGCGGTCAGCACCGGTGGCCCTCCCTCGACGAGCAGGGCTACCGGGAGCAGTAGCAGTCCACCCGCGACGAGCTGCCAGCTCGTGGTGGTCAGCGGCGACTCCGGCGAGGTCCACCGTTTGCTCAGCACCACGCCGAGCGCCATGGACAGCACTCCGCCGAGTGCCGCGGCCACGCCCAGGAAATCCAGCCGCGCGTCGGCCTTGAGTACCAGCAGGCCGACGCCCAGCACGCCGGCCGCACCCGCGACCAGCGTGCGGCCGGTCAGCCGCTCGCCGAGCAGCCCGACCGAGAACGCCGCGACGATCAGGGGTTGCAGCGCGCCGACGGTCGCGGCGACGCCGCCGGGCAGCCGGTAGGCCGCCACGAACAGCAGCGCCATGAAGACGGCCATGTTGAGCGCGCCGAGTACCAGCGCGCGCCACCACCACACCCCGCGCGGCAGCCGTCGCGTGAACGCGAGCAGCAGCAGACCGGCCGGCAGGGTGCGCAGGAGCGCGGCGAGCAGCGGCCGGTCGGGCGGCAGGAGTTCGGTGGTGACCAGGTAGGTGGAGCCCCACACGGCGGGCGCCACCGCGGTGACCAGCAGCACGGTCGTTCGATTGCTTAGCACTAAACTAATGTACCTCAGCGCTAAACTAGTTTGTCAAGATGTCTTACCGCTAAACTGTTCGCGTGGCGGATCACGTTGACATGGTGTTGCGGCAGTGGGCGGACGAGCGGCCAGACCTGGACGCCTCGCCGATGGCGATCGTGGGCCGGCTGAGCAGGCTGTCCCGCATGGTCGACAACGCGTTGACCGACTACTTCGCCGAGCATGGGCTGGACCGGGCGTCCGTCGACGTGCTGTTCACCCTGCGCCGCAGCGGCTCGCCGTACCGGCTGACACCGTCGGAGCTGACGCGCTCCTCGATGGTCACGTCCGGCGCGATCACCCAGCGGCTCGACCGGCTGGAGGCGCGCGGGCTGATCGCCAGGAGGCGCAGCGAGGCCGACGGTCGCGGTGTGGTCGTCGCGCTCACCGACGAAGGGCACGAGCTGACCGAGGCGGTGCTGCCCGGGCACCTCGACAACGAGCGCAGGCTGTTCGACGCGCTCACTCCCAGCCAGCGTGACACGTTCGCTCGAACGCTGCGCAAAGTGCTGGAATCGTTGGGGGACAAGACGGATTGACTTCTAGTTAGCTAGAGGTTCTACCGTTGTGATCATGACTGTTGTACTGCTTGGCAGAGAGCCGAAAGTCGTCAAGAGTGTCGGGTCCGAACTGCGTGCGCGAGGCTTCTCCGTCGTCGAGTGCACGGGTGACGACGAGGCCGTGGCCGCCGTCGATTCCGGCGACGCCACCGCCATCGTGATCGGTGGCGGCGTCGAACCGGCGAGCCGCGAGCGGGTCACCTCGGCCGCGCGGGCGCACGGCGTCGCGGTGGTGGCCGGTCGGCGCGGCGACGGTCCGCTGGCCACCTACGTCGACGAGGTGCTGGTGCCCGAGCTGCGCGAGGTCAGCGCGGCATAACGCTGCTTCGCCTGTCCGCGCGACGAGCGGGATTAAGCCCGCTGAAACCTCTTCACGTCCAGCGCGCCCGTGGCGCTAGATGCGGGGATGAATCGGGCAAACAACCACAACTCGGGCCGCCAAGCGGGAATGAGCCCGCTGAATCCCGTCCGTGGAGCGGGATTGAGCCCGCTGAATCCCGCTCGCGTTCGGCGTGCGGTTGGCGAGGTCAGTGCGGGGTGAGGCTGTTTCGCCTGTCCCGCACGGCATTTCGGGTGTCCTCGCCGACCAGATCGGCGTTGATCATCGCGGCCGCCTTGGCACCCCCGGCGGCGGCGGTGATCACCTGCGCGCTGGGATCGGTGACGTTGCCGGCGACCCACACGCCCGGCACGCTGGTGCGGCCGGTCTCGTCCGAGGCGACGTAGCTGCCGCCCCACGGGTGCTCGGTCGTGGTGATCCCGAGCCCGGCGAGCACGCCGGCGCGGGCCACGAATTTCGGCGTGACGAACAGCGCGCGCAGGCCGATCACCTCGCCGGTGCGCAGCCGCACGCCGGCCAGCTCGTCGGCCACCACCTCCAGCCCGGCCACCTCGCCGTCGACCACGGAGATGTCGCGCGCGGCGAACTGCTCCCACTCCTCGTCGGTGGGCTCGGCGCCGGTGTGCAGCAGCAGCGTGACGTGCGGGGTCCACTGGCGAACCAGCGTCGTCACGTGCATCGCGTTCGGAGTCGTGGCGAGCACGGCCACCGGCTGATCGCGGATCTCCCAGCCGTGGCAGTACGGGCAGTGCAGCACGTCCCGGCCCCACCGATCGCGCAGACCGTCGAGGTCGGGCAGCTCGTCGGTCAGCCCGGTGGTGACCAGCAGCCGGCGCGCTCGCACGGTGCGATTCTCAAGGGAGACAACGAATTCGTCGCCGTCGGCGATCGCGGAGGTCACTTCGGCGGTGACGATCTCGCCGCCGTAGCCGCGCACCTCGTCGCGGCCGATCTCGAGCAGTTCGCGCGGGGGCAGGCCGTCGCGGGACAGAAAGCCGTGCAGGTGCGCGGCCGGTGCGTTGCGCGGCTCGCCGGAGTCCACGACCAGCACCGAGCGCCTTGCCCTGGTGAGCATGAGCGCGGCGTTCAGTCCGGCCGCGCCACCACCGATGATCACTACGTCGTATGTCATGCCGCCACGGTGCGCCTTCCCGCCGCGAACTGGCAAACCACGTTGCCGATCTGGCAAACTGGACGCCATGGCGGAGGAAATGGACGAGGTGCTCACCGCGGTCGGCCCTCGGCTGCGGGAACTGCGCCGGCGCGCTGGCGCCACCCTGGCGTCGCTGTCGGAGATCACCGGGATCTCGGTGAGCACGCTGTCCCGGCTGGAGTCGGGTGAGCGCAAGCCGAGCCTGGAGCTGTTGCTACCGCTCGCGCGGGTGCACCGGGTGCCGCTGGACGAACTGGTCGGCGCACCGGAGACGGGCGACCCTCGGGTGCACGCGCGGCCGATCCGCCGCGACGGGCGCACCTACCTTCCGCTGACCAGGCGGCCGGGCGGCGTGCAGGCGTACAAGCTGATCCTGCCCCCGGGCGAAGGAGAGCCGGACCCGCGCGTGCACGAGGGCTACGAGTGGTTCTACGTGCTCAACGGGCGGGTGCGCCTGGTACTCGGCGAGCGCGAGACCGTGCTGAAACCGGGTGAGGCGGCCGAGTTCGACACGCATGTGCCCCACTGGTTCGCCGCCGCGGACTCGCGACCCGCCGAGATCCTGTCACTGTTCGGGCCGCAGGGAGAGCGGCTGCACGTGCGGGCCCGTACTACCTGATCAGGGCTTCGTGCCGCCGTCGCCCTTCTTGTCGGTGAGCAGCGCCGTGATCCTCTCGATGCCCTTGCGCATGTCGGACATCTCGCCGTGGACCTGCGTGAAGCCCTCGCGCATCTCGCTCCGCAAGGACCTGATCTCGGCACCATGCTGGACCAGCGTTTGGCCTTGTTGGACCTGGGTTTCGCGGAGGGCGCTGATGTCGACGCCTTGTTGGACCTGGGTTTCGCGGAGGGCGCTGATGTCGACGCCTTGTTGGACCTGGGTTTCGCGGAGGGCGCTGATGTCGACGCCTTGTTCGATCTGGGTTTCGCGGAGGGCGCTGATGTCGACGCCTTGCTGGACCTGGGTTTCGCGGAGGGCGCTGATGTCGACGCCTTGCTGGACCTGGGTTTCGCGGAGGGCGCTGATGTCGACGCCTTGTTCGACCTGGGTTTGACGGAGGGCCTTGATCTCCAGGCCGTGCTCGATCTGGACCGTGCGCAGGGTGGTGATCTCGACGCCGTGCTCAGTCTGGGTCTGGCGGATGGCGGTGATGTCGCGCCCGTGGTCGATCTGGATCTGGCGGATGGCGGTGATGTCGCGGCCGTGGTCGATCTGGGTTTCGCGGAGCGCGTTCAGAGATCCGGTGTGGGCGCGCAACTGCTGCTGGACGTCGCCCACGTCTTCGTGGGCCGTGGCGGCCAGGAATCGGGCGGCTATCGCGTGGTCGCGCGCCTCCGCCACTTGGCGTCGGATGCCCTCGTACTTGCTCATGATCTCCCCATGGGGTCGGTGCCTGTGCTGACGAGGCCATCTTCACCAGGAAGCCGGATTACGCCAAATGGCCTATCCACAGGCCGAAGTTATCCACAGGAAGGCATGGGCCCCTTGACAGAGGTGATCAGCGCGGTCACGGTCACGGGCTCGACGGCCATCACCACGTGGGGGTTCTTCGAGTCACGGAACAGCGCGCCGGCGGCGGGCCAGGCCAGCTCGACACAGTCGGTCTGATTGGCGCTGTAGGTGCTCTTGCGCCAGGTGAGCCGGTCGTGATCAGGCGTGGTCATCGTGCTCCTCTCACGGGGCGCCCAGCTCGCTCGCCAGGCTGGCGATCCACTCCCTCGATTGTTCCGGGTCCAGCGCGACGGTGTCGAGCCTTGCCAGGATCTTCTGGTAGGAGGCGACGGTCTCCTTGCGTTCGGGGAACACGCTGGTGTTCTCGTTCTCCAGGTGCAGCACCGGGTTGATCTCGGTGAACTCCATCAGCACGAAGGGCGTCGCGATGGCGGCGTGGAAGCCGACCTCGTCCGGGATCACCCGAATGACGACGCGCGGGCGCACCGACAGCCGCAGCAGGTGGTGCAACTGGTCCGATTTGATCTCAGGCCCGGGGCCGGTGCGGCTCAGCGCGTACTCGTCGACGAAGAACCGGCACAGCGGAGCGCGGCGGCGGTCCAGGATCTCCTGACGGTGCAGCCGTGCTTCGATCCGCTCGTCGATCTCGTCGGGCGGAATGGTCACCGATTCGGCCATGATCGCCCGGCTGTAGTCGGGGATCTGCAGCAGGCCAGGTATGAGATGGCCGTGGTAGGCGTTGATCGCCGCCGCCGCGTCCTCGTGATCGATCAACGTACGGAGTTCAGCCGGCAGGCGGTCGCCGAACTCCTGCAACCAGCCCGGCTCGTGCGCCCGCCGGTTCAGTTCCAGCAGCCGTTCGCGCTCCTCGCCGACGATGTCGCACATGGTCAGCAGCGACGACACGTCCGCTTCGCTCACCCCGCGTGTCGCGCGCAGGATGTGGCTGATCTTGCTCGGCGACCAGCGCATGCGGCGGGCCACCTCCTTGCTCTCCAGTCCGCGCTCGCGAAGCGCACGACGCAGCGCCAGCCCCAGTTCACGCATCCGGACCGTGGATTCCTTGTCGCCCATGGCTTTCCCCTCCTTTAGGTGCCACCACGTTATGGCGGTCGGCCGCCGTGCACCGGCGCGGCGCGCGCGAATTCCCCCTATCGGAGCTGGAAGCACCTCAGGTAACCCGGTCGAGTAGACGTGCCGAACTCCGACAGACGGGACACCACATGCTCGAGCACGACCAGAACCTGTTGGTACGCTTCACAAAGCTCGCCAACGAAGTGTCCACATTGGACACACGGGCGGCCCGCGATCTGGCGCGCGAGCTGTCCCAGGCGCTCGGGTGGACCAACGCGTCGGAGCAGGCGTGCCGGATGCGGCGGCTCGCACTGTGCATGCTCGACCTGGCGCTGGAGTTCCAGGACCGCGCCGCCGACCTGGACCGCGTGATCATCGACATGCCCGTAGGCTGCCCGCGTGGGGCGATTGATCGTGATCGAAGGGCTTGACGGCGCCGGCAAGCGGACCATGTCCGACGGGCTGACCGGTGCGCTGGAGCGTCGTGGCGCGCGCGTGGTGCGCCGGGCGTTCCCGCGCTATGACGAGGACGTGCACGCGGCGTTGATCAAGGACGCGTTGCACGGGCGGCTCGGTGATCTCGGCGAGTCGGCGCACGGTATGGCTGTACTTTTCGCGCTGGATCGCTTGGGCGCCAAGGAAAAGCTGGCCGCGGACCGGGCCTCGGCCGACGTCGTGCTGCTCGACCGCTACATCGCCTCCAACGCGGCTTACCTCGCCGCACGGCTGCGGCAGAGTGCCGCCGGCGAGGGCGTGACCTGGGTGCGTGAGCTGGAGATCGACCGCTTCGGCATTCCCGTGCCGGACGCGCAGATCCTGCTCCGGGTGCCGTCCGACGTGGCCGCCGCCCGGGCCGAGCGCCGCGCTCGCGAAGAGACTGATCGCGAGCGGGACACCTGGGAGTCGGACGGCGGCCTGCAGGCGCGCGTCGAGGTCGTCTACGAGGACCTGGCCGCCGCGTCCTGGCTGTCCCCGTGGCAGGTCGTCGACGGACTGTCCACAGTCGATTTCGACGCCCTCACGGTGACCCTTCTCGGCGGCTCACCGGGATAACCCAATTAGTTGGTGATGAGCCACAAATGCCACGGCACGTTTGGCGCGGGTGCCCCGCCTGGCTCGTAAAGGCAGCTGAAGTTGTCGTACCAGCCGTTGTTCACTTGCCAAATGCCCTGGTTAACGCACGTGTCGGAGTCCTTATACCACCCGCCGGACGTGCTCCCGGCCGGCCCGACGTCGTTCGAGGTCGCCGCGCTCGCCGGGGCCGCGAAAGCCACGGAGCCGACGACCGCCACCGCGGCCAGTACGCCCGCGAAAGTCTTGCTTGTCATGTATTCCAACCTTCGGTCAATGGCACAACAAATGACCACAGATCGGCTATGTCAATGACCCCGCCCCAGATCCCCATTGACCGACACCGAAAACGAGGCCAGTCATGCTGCGCTACAAGGAAATGGTTACACCTCGACTACTACCCACGATTCGGCACGCTGTCAAGGCGAGCGTGCCGCCGTCCGACGGCCGGTCTGGAGTGACCGCCGCCGAGCTTGATCGGCTGGCGCTGATCCGGTAACTCGCGTGGTGCTGGATGTGGACGGCGCTGCGAATGCTCGAGTCGTTGGGGGATCAGAGGTGCACCGCGCAGGTGTGGCTGCGTATCGGCCGTGCCCAGGTGGGCGATGCACAGCGCGGGACTCACGGGTGCAGAGCGCGGGACTCGCGCGTTCACGACACGCGCGAGGCGGGAAGATCGCGTCACGCGTGCTGGTAGTGGATGACGATCCGGCTCTCGCCGAGATGCTGACGATCGTGTTGCGAGGCGAGGGGTTCGACACCGCGGTGGTCGGCGACGGCTCGCGATCTGGCGCGTGAGCTGTCCCAGGCGCTCGGGTGGACCAACGCGTCGGAGCAGGCGTGCCGGATGCGGCGGCTGGCACTGTCCATGCTGGACTTGGCGCTGGAGTTCCAGGACCGCGCCGGCAAGCGGACATGTCCGACGGGTTGACCGGTGCGCTGGAGCGTCGTGGCGCGCGCGTGGTGCGGCGGGCGTTCCCGCGTTACACCGAGGACGTGCACGCCGCGTTGATCAAGGACGCGCTGCACGGGCGGCTCGGCGAGTCGGCGCACGGTATGGCTGTACTCTTCGCGCTGGATCGCTTGGGCGCCAAGGAAAAGCTGGCCGCGGACCTGGCCTCGGCCGACGTGCTGCTGCTCGACCGCTACATCGCCTCCAACGCCGCCTACCTGGCCGCACGGCTGCGGCAGAGCGCCGCCGGCGAGGGCGTGACCTGGGTGCGTGAGCTGGAGATCGACCGGTTCGGCATTCCCGTGCCGGACGCGCAGATCCTGTTGCGGGTGCCGTCCGACGTGGCAGGTCGTAGACGGACTGTCCACAGTAGACTTCGACACCCTCGTGGCGACTCTTCTCGGCGGCTCGCCAGCCCGGCGGTCAGAGTAGTCCACCCATTTTACGATAACGCGGCGCGGTAATCACTACTGCGAATGAGTGCACTGTCGCGCGTCTTTTGAGTATCATCGAAGTGGTTGTCCGGCATATGCCTGATGGGGTACCATTTTGGTGGGGAGATGCGGATCCATCTGGGGTGATTACTACTCGTCCTGGTGCGACTGCCAGGCGTTACGCCGGTCTGGGGAAATAGTTTCACGTGTTTGAGATGGCTTCGTCGAACGCGCCGGCGTGCCTATCTGCTGGGGGAGATCGAATTGGGTGACACGCATTCTGATTGTGACGTTTATTCGGATTCCAATGCGCTCGTTCGGGTGGCATTGATCGAAGAGGATCCGTTGTACCGTTCCGCCGTTCGCCGGGTGGTCGAGGACGCTGGAGCCGTGACCGTCGTCGGCGAGGCGGCCAGCGTCGACGAGTTCGCCGCAGGCCAGTCATCCGGCGGGCACATCGACGTCGCGGTGATCGGCATGTACGACATCACGGCGTGCATCGCGGCGGTCCAGGCACTCACCGATGGTGGCGTGACGACCAACGGCTCGACGCCGCGCGGCGTCCTCGTCATGGCGCCGCGGTACTCCGACGACGCGCTGCTGAGCGTGCTGCGCGCGGGCGCCCGCGGCTACGTGATCAAGGGCGGATCGCACCGAGAACTGCTGCTCGGGCTGCGCGTGGTCGCGGACGGCGGCGCGATGTTCGGCTCCGCGGTCGCGGGCAGGCTCGGCGGTTACCTCGCCGAACCGCGCGACCACGACGGCCAGCACCCGTTCCCGGCGCTGACCGCGCGGGAGCGGCAGGTCCTCGAGTTGATCGCGAAGGGGCACAGCAACAGGAGGATCGCCCGCGCGCTCGTGCTGTCCGAGAAGACCGTGCGCAACCACGTGACCCGGCTGTACCGCAAGCTGGACGTCACCGACAGAATCGCCGCCGCCACTCGCGCCCGCGACAACGGAATCAGTTAGCGCGCAGGCGAGATCAGGCCGGTTTCGTACGCGATGATCACCAGCTGGATCCGGTCCCGCGCGTCCAGCTTGTCGAGCAGGTGGGCCAGGTGCGTCTTCACCGTCGCCGTGCTCACGTGCAGATGCCTGGCGATCTCCGGATTCGACAGGCCCTTGGCGACCAGCACGAGCACCTCGCGCTCGCGCGCGGTCAGCCCGCTCAGTTCCGACGGCACCACTGTCGCCGGCTCCGGGCGGCGACAGAACTCGGTGATCAGCCGGCGGGTCACGGCCGGTGCGAGCAGGCTCTCGCCGTCTGCCACCACCGACACCGCGCGCAGCAGATCGGCCGGCGGGATGTCCTTGAGCAGGAACCCGCTCGCGCCCGCGCGCAGAGCGGCGAACACATAGGCGTCCAGGTCGAACATGGTCAAGATCAGCACCTTGACCGCGCTGGTCGCCTCGCCGTCACACAGCGCCTTGGTCGCCTCGATGCCGTCCATCTCCGGCATCCGCACGTCCATCAGCACCACATCGGGCTTGTGCTCACGCGCCGCGTCGACCGCCGTGCGGCCGTTGTCCGCCTCGGCGACGACCGTGAAGCCGGGCTCGGAGTCGATCAACAGCCGGAAACTCCCGCGCAGCAGCGCCTGATCGTCGGCGACCAGGACGCGGATCGGATCACTCACGAATCCCCCCGCTGGAAGGGAAGCCGCGCGGACACCGCGAACCCGCCGTCGGGTGACGGGCCCGCGTCGAACGTGCCGCCGTAGAGCGCGACCCGCTCCCGCATGCCGATCAAGCCGTGCCCCGCCGTGCTCCCGCCGCGATCGGGGGCGCGGCGAGGACCATGGCCGGCGGCGCCCCCGTCCACCACGTCGATGCACAGCTTGCCGCCACTGTCGGTGACCGTCACCGTGCACGTGGTCGGCGCGGCGTGCTTGATCACGTTGGTGAGCGCCTCCTGCACGATCCGGTACGCCGAGCGGTCGACCCCCTCCGGCAGGTGGACACCGACCCGGGAGTCGATGTCCACCCTCACACCGGCCATCGACGCCCGCTCCACCAGCTCGGGCAGGCGTTCCAAACCGTGCCCTGGCCGGCGGTCGGCCGCCGCCTCCTCGTCCTCGCTGCGCAACACCCCCAGCATGTTGCGCATCTCGGCGAGTGCACTGCGGCTGGCCGACTCGATGTCGCGCAGGGCCGCGCTCGCCTCGTCCGGCCGGCGGGCCAGCACGTGGTTGGCGACTCCGGCCTTCACGGCGATCAACCCGACCTCGTGCGCGACGATGTCGTGCAGTTCGCGGGCGATCCGCAGGCGCTCCTCGGCGACCGCGCTCGCCGCGACCTCGCGGACCGAGCGCGCGGCGTACGCCCGGCGCTCGTGCATCGCCCGCCCGGCCGTCCACGCCGCGCCGGCCAGGGCGGCGCCGACCACGTGCGTCGCCACGGTGCTCGCCTGCCAACTCGACGAGCCCACCATCAGCCCGCCGGCCAGGACGATCACGCTGGTCAGGCCGATCAACGAGGTCGGAATCCAGCGCGACGCCGGCACCGTGGCGCCGACCAGGTACAGGGCGAACGCCGTCGCCAGGAACGGCTCGCGGAGCACGCCGAGCGCGGCGGCGAGGACCGACGCGGCGGCCACCACCACGAGAACCGGCACCGGCCACCGCCGGCGGAACGCGACCGGTAGCCCCATGATCGCCGCGACGCCGAGGCGCACCGGCACCGGGACGGCGCCTATCTGCTGGTAGTTCGAGATCACGAAGAACACCGCGGTGAAGGTGACCGCGGCGATACGGTCGAGGACGACGAGCTCGCGCCGGCTCAGGCGCCTGGTGAACACCTGGTGCCGTGCGGACTCGACCACGCGGCCACCGTACTGCGGTTGATCTGGCCCGGCATCGGCCGCGAGAACGTCATCCTCGCGGATGATGCCGCGCGCCGGCGTCGGTTGCGGGAGCGAGGCGGGAAATCGGGTCGCCGGCCGATGTCGCGCGTACCGGTCCTGCGGCACGGTCGGTACGTGATTGAAATACGCGAGCTGACCAAGCGATACGGGCCGGCGGTCGCCGTCGACGGGCTCACCTTCGACGTCGCTCCCGGGCGGGTGACCGGGTTCCTCGGACCGAACGGCGCCGGTAAGTCCACGACCATGCGGATGCTGCTCGGGCTGGACCACCCGAGCGGCGGGCGCGCCCTGCTCGGCGGCCGCCCGTACCGCGAGCTGCGCGAACCGTTGCGGATCGTGGGCGCGCTGCTGGAGGCACGGTCCACGCACGGCGGCCGGACCGCCTACCACCACCTGCTCTGGCTCGCCGCCACCAACCGGATCCCGCGCCGCAGGGTGGACGAGGTGCTCGGGCTCGTCGGGCTGGAGTCGGCCGCCGGCAAGCGGGCCGGCACGTTCTCACTCGGCATGAGCCAGCGGCTCGGCATCGCGGCGGCGCTGCTCGGCGATCCGGAGATCGTGCTGCTGGACGAGCCGGTCAACGGGCTCGACCCGGAGGGCGTGCGCTGGATCAGGACGCTGATGAAGGACCTCGCGGCCGAGGGGCGCACCGTGCTGGTGTCCAGCCACCTGATGAGCGAGATGGCGATCACCGCCGACCACCTGATCGTGATCGGCCAGGGCCGGCTGCTCGCGGACACCACGGTCGACGAGTTCGTCGCCGCCAGCCGCCGCGGCCATGTGCGGGTCAGCACACCGGAGGCGGACCGGCTCGCCGCGCTGCTCGACGGCCGGGCCGTGACCGTGCGCCGGGTCGATGGCGCGCTGGAGATCACGGGCATGGAGGCCGGCGCGGTCGGGGCCGTCGCCGGGGCCAACGGGATCGCGCTGGACGAGCTGAGCACGCGCTCGTCGTCGCTGGAGGACGCCTTCCTCGAGCTGACCGCCGGCTCGACCGAGTACAGCAGCCGCCCGCAGGCGGAGGAGGTTCGATGAGCGTGTCCAACTCGCCGTTCGCCGTGCTGCACGGCGAGTGGATCAAGATCCGCACGGTGCGGTCGACGCTGCTGTCGCTGGCCGTCGCGGTCGTGGCCAGCGTGGGGCTCGGCATCCTCAACGGCTCGTCGGTCCGCTCCGCGCTGGACGCGAAGAGCGACATGGTGCGGCCGGATTTCGACCCGATCAACTCCGGGTTCGTCGGCGTGCAGTTCGGCCAGCTCGCCCTGATCGCGTTCGGCGTGCTGCTGGTCTGCTCGGAGTACACCTCCGGCACGGTCCGCGCGGCGCTCGGGGCGGTGCCGGGGCGCGGGTTGCTCTACGCCGGCAAGATCACCGTGGCCGCGCTGGTCGCGCTCGCGGTGGCGGCGGTAACCGTGCTGATCGCGTTCGTCGCCACACAACGGGCACTCGGCCCGTACGGCGTGACGCTGGGGCAGGGCGAGTCGGTGCGGGCGGTCGTGGGTGCGCCGCTGTACCTCGCGCTGCTGTGCCTGCTGGCGGTCGGGGTCGGCATGATGCTGCGCAGCTCGGCGCTGGCGCTGACCGTCATGTTCGTGTTCGTCTTCGTGCTCTCGCCGGTCGCGAGCAGCGTCCCCGGGCTGCGCGAGGTCGCGCGGTATCTGCCCGACCAGGCCGGCGCGCAGATCATGAAGGTGGGCGCACAGGCCGACCCGGTGGTCGGGCCGGTCGCCGGGCTGCTGATCCTCCTCGCCTGGACCGTCGCGGCGCTCGCCGGTGGATACGCGGTGCTCGCCCGGCGGGACGCGTGACGAATGTCCCGGAACGGGATCGGGACACGGTGGGGAACATTGTCCCGGCCACCCGGGACATTTTCTCCGATACGTTCGGAAATGTCCGCGGACAAACTGGGGGATTTCAACCGGGCCCCCTTCTTTCCCGATACGCTTTCGGAGGAGATCAATTATGGAGAACACTCAGTACGAGACGCCGATGCTGGCCGAGATCGGCGACTTCGCCGAGCTGACGCTGTGCACCCCGTGGGGCGACTGCCGCGACTTCCTGGGCTGCGGCCGCGCGCCGATCTGCGTCGGCTGACCTCTCGGGTGACAGTTGGCCGGCGATGGCCACAGTCGAATTCGTTCGATTTCAGTCATCGCCGGCTCTCGCCGTGAACATTTATCGAGAAACAAACTGGGGCCATGGAATTCATCGTTCTTCCGGATCATCCGGAAGCGTGGGACGCATTGCGCGATCGGCCGGAACTGGCCGGCGCGCGCACCGTCGGTCACCCGTCGGGCCGGCCGTGGCTGGTCGGCTGGTGGCGCGAGGACGATCTCGCGCTGGTCACCGCGCCGGATCGCCGCCTCGCCCTGATCGGCCGCACCACGCTCGACCCGGACGAGGCCGCCCGCGCGCTGCGGCGGGCCAGGACGCCGCACGACCTGGACGCGTACGCCCGGCGCACGGTCGGCAGCGTGCACCTGGTCGCCTCGCTGGACGGGCAGGTGCGGGCGCAGGGCACGGTGTCCACCGCACGGCAGCTGTTCACCGCGAGGATCGACGGCCGCACCGTCGCGGCGAGCAACCCTGGCCTGCTCGCCGAACTCACCGAGTCCCAGCTGGACGAGCGCGCGCTGGCCGTGCGGCTGCTCGTGCCGCAGGTGCCGTGGCCGCTGTCGGCCGGCTGTGTGTGGTCCGGCGTCGAGCCGCTGGCCGCCGGCTCCTGGCTGCACCTGGACCGGGCCGGCGCCGCCCACCAGATCCGCTGGTGGCGTCCGCCCGTCTCGGACCGGCCGCTCGCCGAGGCCGCCGGCGCGGTGCGAAACGCCCTGACCGACGCGATCACGGCGCGGGTGGCCGGGCGCGGAACGGTCAGCGCCGACCTGTCCGGCGGGCTGGACTCGACCGCGCTGTGCTTCCTGGCCGACGCCGAGGGCGCCGACCTGCTCACCTACCACGTGACACCGCTGGACCGCGCCAACGACGACACCGCGTTCGCCGAGCGCGCCGCGGCCATGATGCCGCGCGCCCGGCACCACACGATCCCGGCGCAGCGCCCGGCCAGCTGGTTCGACGTCGACCCGGAGCGGTACCGGGCAGCCGACACCGGCGAAGGGCCACCGGTGTGGGGCGCCGGGCTCGCGCACCTCGCCGAGCTGTCCGAGACGGCCGCGTCGGCCGGATCCACCCTGCACCTGATGGGCATCGGCGGTGACGAGCTGTTCGGCGCCATGCCCGCCTACCTCTGGTCGCTGATCCGCCACGACCCGCTGCGCAGCCTGCCGGTGATCCACCGGTACCGGCTGCACAACCGGTGGCGGCTGGACGCGGTCGTGCGCGGCCTGGCCGACCGGACCCACTTCGCCGGGGCGCTGGCGCGGGCGGCGCGCGAGCTGACCGCTCCGCTCCCGCGTCCGCCCGCCCTGCAACTGGGATGGACCGGTGGCAGCCGGATGCCCGGCTGGGCAACGCCGCACGCGGTGGACCTGGTGCGCGAAGCGTTCACCGCCGCCGCGCGCGCCGGCACCGAGCCGCTGGACGCCGACCGGGTCCGCCATCAGGTGCTGGAGTACCTGATGTACGAGGGCACCCTCATTCGCCAGACCAGGCGCGCCATGGCGGCGTCCGGGGTGGAGTGGGACGCGCCGTTCCTGGACGACCGGGTGATCGAGGCCGCGCTGTCCGTGCGGATCCAGGACCGTGTGCGGCGCGGCCGGTACAAGCCGGTCCTGGTCGAGTCGCTGCGCGGCGCCGTGCCGGACGACGTCCTCGACCGGCGCACCAAGGGCGAGTTCAGCGCCGAGATGTACCAGGGGATGAGCCGCAACCGGGAGAAGTTCCTCGCGCTGTGCGACGACCTGCGGCTCGCCGATCTCGGGCTGGTCGACCCTGCCGCCCTCCGGTCCGCACTGCACGGCCCGTCGCCGGAGAGCCGGCATCTCGCCCCGTTCGAGAACACCGTGGCGTGCGAGAGCTGGCTGCGCGGCTCGGCGTCGCCCGCCCGTCAACCCGCAGGAGGATCACGATGACCATCGCGTTGTCCCCGCACGTGCTCGCCACCGAGACCGAGGGCGGGCTGGTGCTGCTCGACGAACGAGCCGGAAAGTACTGGCAGCTCAACGGTTCCGGCGCGACCACCCTGCGGCTGCTGCTGGACGGGCGCTCCGCCGAGCAGGTGGCCGACGAGCTGACCAAGGGCGACCCCGGCGCGGTGCCGCGGGCCGTCGCCGACGTGCGCGCGCTGGTCGACTCGCTGCGGGCGGCACGACTGGTGGTGGCGTCATGACGATCCCGGTCACCGCCGAGGAATCGGTGCCGCTCACGCTCGGCGGCCAGGTCCTGACCCGCGTGTCGGTCGGCCTTGCCCGGCTGCTCGTCCTGCTCCCGCCCCGGCGGCTGCGCCAGACGCTGCGGCTGATCAGCACCGGCGCCCGGCCGGCGACCGAGGAGCAGGCGCGCTTCGCCCGGCAGGCGGCCGTCACGGTCAGCCACCGCTGCGCCGGGCTCGGCTGTCTGCAGCGGTCCGTCGCCGCGGCGATCCAGTGCCGGTTGCGCGGCACCTGGCCCGACTGGTGCACCGGCTTCCGGGAGCGACCGTTCGGCGCGCACGCGTGGGTCGAGGTGAACGGATCACCGGTCGGCGAGCCGTCCGACATGTCCAGGTTCCACACGGTGATGGCCGTGCGGGGGTGCCGGCCATGACCTCCGTATCCGACGCGCCGGCCGTGCGCACCGAGGAGCTGTACAAGTTCTACGGCACCACCGAGGCCGTGTCCGGCCTGGACCTCGTCGTGCCGGCGGGCATCACCTTCGGGTTCCTCGGGCCGAACGGCGCCGGCAAGACCACCACCATCGGGATGCTCTGCACCCTGCTGCTGCCGACCTCGGGCCGCGCCGAGGTGTCCGGCTACGACGTGGTCGCCCAACCCCACGAGGTCCGCGACCGGATCGGGCTGGTGTTCCAGGAGTCCACCCTGGACCTGGACCTCACCGCCGAGGAGAACATGCGCTTCCACGCCGAGCTGTTCGGGTTGTCCCGCCGGCAGAGCAAGCCCGCCGTGGACGCGTTGCTGGACCTGGTGGAGCTGACCGATCGCAAGGACAGCCCGGTCCGCGACTACTCCGGCGGGATGCGCAGGCGCCTGGAGATCGCCAGGGGACTGCTGAACACGCCGAGTGTGCTGTTCCTCGACGAGCCGACGACCGGCCTCGACCCGCAGACCCGGGTCGCGATCTGGGAGCACCTGCACCGGCTGCGGCGGGACAGCAACGTGACGCTCTTCCTCACCACGCACCACCTCGAGGAGGCGGAGAACTGCGACCGGATCGCGATCATGGACCACGGGGACGTCGTGGCGCACGGCACGCCCGCCGAGCTCAAGGCCGTCGTCGGCGCCGACCTCGTGGTGCTGCGGACCGGCGACGACCACGCCGCCGTGCGGGCCGCGCGGGAGGGCTTCGGCCTGGACGGCGAGATCGGCGCGGACGGCGTGCGGCTGCGGGTCGACGACGGGGCCACGTTCGTGCCGCGGCTGTGCGCCGGACTCGGTGTCGCCGTGCACTCGGTGACCGTCAAACCGCCGTCGCTGGACGACGTGTTCCTGCACTACACCGGCCGCAGCATCCGAGACGACGCCGGGCCGACCACGCTCGCCGACATCGGCAGGAGGAGCGCATGACCCAGGTCAGCGACACACCCCGGGCGCGCACCGAGGCACCGCCGGAGCCGGCGCCCGCACACCCGCCGCGACGAAACCTGCGCGCGATCAGGATGCTCTGGTACCGCGAGGTCGTCCGGCTCGGCCGCAACCGCACGCGGATCGTGATGGGGCTGGTCACGCCGCTGATGTTCCTGCTGATCCTCGGCACCGGACTGGAGTCCGCCGCCGGCCAGGTCGGCGAGGGCCTGCGGCAGTACCGCAGCTACCTGTTCCCCGGAGTGCTCGTGATGGCCACCCAGGCGCCCGCGATCGCGGTGGGCATCTCCGTGGTGTGGGACCGTCAGGCCGGGTTCCTCCGCCAGGCCCTGGTCGCGCCGGTGCACCGGGTGAGCCTGCTGCTCGGGCTCTGCCTCGGCGGGGCGATGTCCGGCGCGCTCTACGGCGGGCTGGTGCTGCTGATCGCCGGCCCGGTCGGGGTGCCGTACCACCCGGCGCTGCTCATCGCGCTGGTCGAGGTCTCGCTGGTGGCCCTGATGTTCACCGCGCTGGGCATTCTCGCGGCGGTGTGCATCAGGAAGATCGAGACCTTCCAGGTCGTGGTCAGCCTGTGCCTGATGCCGCTGATGTTCCTGTCCGGGGCGATGTTCCCGCCGGGCGGGCTGCCCGGCTGGCTTGGCACCGCCGTTCAGCTGAACCCGCTGACCTACGCCATCGACGCGATCCGCCGGACGCTGCCGGGCGACCTGGACATGGGCGGGTACGCGGTGGGCCCGCAGCTGTGGGGCTGGACGCCGCCGGTGCTGGTCGAGCTGGCCATGGTCGTGGCCCTGGCATTCGGCGCGCTGCTGGTCGCCGCCCGCCGATTCTCCCGCGCGGAGTGACCGTGGGTCGGCTCGCAGCTGTCATCGACCTCGTCGCCCGGCTCGGTCTCGCGGTGGTGTTGCTGGTGTCCGGGGTCCTCAAGATCGCCGATCCCGGCCAGACCTACCTCGCCGTCCGCGCCTACGACGTGCTGCCGGACGCACTGGTGCGGCCGGCGGCGACCGTACTGCCGCTGGCCGAGCTCGCGCTGGGGGCGCTGCTGCTGATCGGTCTCGGCACGCGGGTGGTCGCGGTCCTGTCGGTGCTGCTGCTGGTGGTGCTCACGGCTGGGGT
Organism: Herbihabitans rhizosphaerae; assembly: GCF_004216555.1. Lineage (GTDB taxonomy): Bacteria > Actinomycetota > Actinomycetes > Mycobacteriales > Pseudonocardiaceae > Herbihabitans > Herbihabitans rhizosphaerae. The sequence continues at coordinate 131,578 of NZ_SGWQ01000010.1, forward strand.
GGCGCAGGCGTGGGCGCGCGGGCTGTCCATCGACTGCGGGTGTTTCGGCGGCGGTGGTGAGGTGGCCGCCGGGCAGACCGAGTACCCGCTGGAGATCGCCCGCGACCTGGTGTTCCTCGCCATGGCGGGGTGGCTCGTGGCGCGGCCGCGCTCGCGGCTGTCGGTGGACGGCGTGCTCGGCGCGCGGGCCGGTGGAGAAGTCGTTCGGAAGGGGGCCGACTGGTGAGTTCGACGGACAGGGACAGGCGTGGCGCGGCGGTGCTGGCGGCCGCACAGCGGGAACGGCGCAGGCGCAGGCTGCTGACCGGCGCGATCGCGGTGGCGGTGGTGGCCGCCGTGGTGGTGGTCGGGCTGCTGGCCACCGACGCGTCGAAGAACGAGACCGAGGGGCAGACCATCCGGGTCGTGGACCGGGCGCGGCTGCTGCCCGAGCACGCCGGCGCCAGGGACGGCGTCGTCGTCGTGTCCGGCAGTCCGACCGCGAAGATCACTCTCGACGTGTACGCGGACTTCCTCTGCCCGGTGTGCGCGAAATTCCACGAATCGAGCGCCGACCGGATCGACCAGCTCACCAACGAGGGCGTGCTGCGCGTGCGCTATCACATGGTGCCGCTGCTGGAGCACGGATCCGATCCGCCCGGCTACTCGGTCGACGCCGCGAACGCGTCGCTGTGCGCCGCCGACGCCGGCCGATTCGTGCCGTTCCACGACAGCCTGCTCGCCGGCCAGCCCAGAGAGGGCGGCCGCGGCTACGACAAGGGTCAGCTGACGACCCTCGGGCGAGACGTGGGCATCACCGCGCCCGCCTTCGCAGAATGCGTCCAGTCGGGACGGTACGACCAGCGGTTGCGCGACGAGTTGGCCAGGACCGTGGCGAACCCGGCGCTGGGACAGCCGGACGGCTCGGGCCGCACCCGGTTCGGCACCCCGACAGTGGTGGCCAACGGGACGCTGGTGCGGACCACCGACGCCGACTGGCTCGCCGGCGTGCTCTCCGCCCGTCCATAGCGGTTCCTTAGTGCCGTGCGATGACATCCCTGCCCAGAGGCGAGGCAGGGGAGGAGCACGATGTCAGCGGCTACCTATCGAGCGTTGCGAGGTATCGACAAGCACCTCGATGAGATGGCCCGTCGCCCCGGTGCGAACGGCACGGACGAGTGGCGGCTGGCGATCATGCGCAGCCGGGCGGCCGTGCGGGTCGACGCCGCCGCGAAGCAGCTCGCGGCCGAGGCACAGGCGAAGGACGCGCCCGCCGAGCTGAGAGGTTTGGCGGAGCTGGTCCGGGCGGGCGGGGCGACCTGGGGTGAGTGCCTGCTCGGCAAGGTCGACGAGCTGCCGGAGGTCAGCGCCTGGCTCGCCGCCGCGCGGGACAGCGGCTCACCGGTGGAACTCCCTCGGGAAGAACCTCCCGAGAAGAAACCGCGCCTCGATTACAACGACGACTACAGCAAGAACACCTACCTGCGGGACGACGACTTCTGAACTCGAAAGGATCTGAACATGTCCAACGCGGATTTTGACGCGCAATACGCAGAGGTTGCCGACGAACCCCGCTCGGGGCCGATCGACAAGTTCATGCATCTCGGCGGCACCTTTGACGAGAAACTCGCCGACCTGTGCCAGAATATCTACGAACGCTACGAAGGCAAGCTCACACCACTTGAGAAGGCCGCAGGGGGCGGGTACGGCAACGATCAGTTACGCGAATTTCGACTGGGCGATTATCTGGACGATATGCGGAAGCTGACCTTGGAAGAGTTTCCAGTGTTCTTCGATGCCGCGAGTTTTGATCGTTTCGCTGATATCACCACATCGCTCGATCTGGCCGTGTCAAAAATCAATGAGGCCAGGGGGTACGAAGGCATTGGCGATCTCCAGTCGCTTTTCCAGCACTGGGAGGGTACCGCGGCGGATCATTTCTCGGATTCGCTGAAACCGCTCGGCACTGCGATGCGGTACCAGATCGCCTTCGCCGGCGAAATCGGCGCGGCCTCGGCGCACTACGAGCACCTGATGAAGTCCATGCGGGTTGACGCGTACGGCCTGGCCAAGAATCTGATGGCGAAGGTCGATCCGCCCGATTCGGGATCAGGTCTGGAAACCGCTCTCCTGGTGGCCGGCCTCATCGCCGGCGGAGCGGCGCTGTTCGCCTCGGGTCCGTTGGCCGGCGTGGCCGGCGCGGTCGCCGTCGGCGAGTGGGGGATCGCCGCGACAAGCGGTCTGCTTCAGGTTCAGGCGCTCGATAAGGATGAAGTCGGCGACCGTGCGATAATTGGTGGACACCCCCGTGAATACATTCCGTCGTGTGAGACGCGGATCGAGGAAATCCTCGGCACCGGTGCCAAGAAGGGTGAGACGGTGATGCATGCGCTCGCCGCGGACATGAAGCACAAGGACATGGACTTTCTTTTCCTGCCCCGGACGGAGCTCCGCGGAATGACCGAGCCGGACAACCGGCGGTTCAAGGCGTCGGAGGGGTACAAGGTCGACCAGGTCGCGGACCTGCGAAAAGCCGGTGTGGCCACGCTTCCGACCATGGCGCAATATTTCGAAGAGGCCCGCAAGGCGGTTGAAGATCTCTCCGTCCATTTTTTCGACGGCATCGGCCAATCGGCGGTCGCGAACCAGCAGCGGAACACGTTCCTGCACGCGGCGACGACTCTCGGCGACTCTTTCACCCGAACACGAGATTACCTGTATGAGGCCGGCGTCGCGATGACGCACATCGCCGACAACTATTCCAGGATGGAAGGCCGGCACGCCGAGATGATCACCAAGTACAAGACCAAGATGGACAACCCGGATGTCACCGCTCCCTACGACAGGTACAAGCCGTCCAAGGAAAAGACCACGTAACCGTCTGCCCCGGGTTAGAGTCCGGAGAAATTTGGTCCGGCGGTGCGAGGTGCGATGGCGGCGGGGGAGCAGGGCTGGTCGTTCGACGTGCTCGGCCCGTTGCGTGTGACGCGCGACGGCGAGCCCGTCGAACTCGGCGCGCCGCAGGCCAGAGCCGTGCTCGCCGTGCTGGTGCTGCACGCCGGCCGCGTGATCTCGGCGGAACGGCTCATCGACGAGGTCTGGGGCGCCTCGCCACCGCCCTCGGCCCGGGTGCAACTGCAGGGCCTGATCTCCCAACTTCGGCGGTCCCTGCGGACCGATGCGCGAGAGGCGTTCATCGCGACCGGAGCGGGCGGCTACGAGCTGCGCGCCCCGGTCGGTACTCGAGACGTCGACCGCTTCGAGGAGCACGTTGCGGCCGCGCGCGACTTGATCTCAGCGGGTGATGTCGTGGAGGGAGCGGCTCGGCTGCGGACGGCGCTGGCGACATGGCGCGGCCGTCCGCTCGACGGCATCGAGGTGCCGGCCGCGCGGCAGGCGGCCGAGCACCTGAGTGAGCTGCGGCTCGGTGCGCTGGAGGACGTGGTCGCGGCCGAACTGGAGTTGGGTGAGCACGGCTCGTTGGTGGGCGAGTTGGCCGCACTGGTCGAGGAGAACCCGCTGCGTGAACGGTTCCGGGGCCAGCGCATGATCGCCCTGGCTCGCTCCGGCCGGGTGCCCGAGGCCCTCGACGCGTACCGCGAGTGGCACTCGCTGCTGGTGGATGAGCTGGGTGTCGAGCCGTCGGCCGAGGTTCGGGCGATCCACGCGGGTGTTCTGCGGGCCGAACCCGGACTGCGACCCGAGGCGGTCAACTCGGTGATCGATCCGGCGAAACCGCGCCAACTTCCGCCGGATCGCAGCGGCTTCATCGGACGGCGGCAGCTTCTCGGCGAATTGACCGACGAGTTCGTCCGGCCACGTGACACGCCACCGGTCGTGGTCGTCACCGGTGCGGCCGGCAGCGGGAAAACGGCATTGTCGGTGCGACTCGCGCATTCGGTCGGCGATTCCTATCCGGACGGGCACTTGTTCGCCCAACTTCGCGGCACCAGCGCCGACCCGGTTTCGCCGAAAGCGGTACTGGCCAGGTTTCTGCGCGCGCTGCGAGTTCCCATCGACATGATTCCCGCCGATCTCGACGAATGCGCGGCGCTCTTCCGGGACATGCTCAGCGGCCGGCGGGTGCTACTCGTACTGGACGACGCCGCCGATGAGGCACAGGTCCGCCTGCTCATTCCGGCGGAGGCGATGTGCGCGGTCGTGATCACCAGTCGGCAGCGGCTGAGCGGCCTGGAATGGGGGCGTTCGGTCAAGATCGGCGCGTTGACCGACACCGAGTCCACCGCGCTGCTCGCCGAGGTGGTCGGCGGAGAACGGGTGGCGGCCGATCCGGAAGCGGCGCGCACTCTCGCGGATTACTGCGGCGGGCTTCCGCTGGCGCTACGCATCGTCGGCGCACAACTGGTCGACCGTCCACATTGGACACTCCTGGACATGGTCGACCGGATGGCGGCCGAGCGCGGCAGGCTGGACTGGCTGGCGGCGGGCGACATCGCCGTGCGGGCCAGCTTCGCGCTGAGCTACGAACGCCTCGGCGCCACACATCAGACGCTGTTTCGCCGGCTCGGCCTGCTGCCGGTGCCCACGTTCGCGTCGTGGGTGGCGGCGGCGTTGGTGGACACCGACGAGGCCACCGGCGAGCGGCTGCTGGCCGACCTGGTCGCCACCAACCTGGTGGAACCGGTCGGCCGGGCGTCCGGTGGGCCTCGGTACCGCCTGCACGACCTGCTGCGGGTGTTCGCCGCCGAGACGGTGGAGCGGGAGCCGGAGGCGGAGCGCACGACTGTGGTCGAGCGCGCGGTCGGGGCGTGGCTGTACCTGGCCGAACAAGCCGCGGCGCGTCTGCCCGGCAGCGTGCTGCAACCCGCGCCGGGGCACGCCACGCGGTGGGCTCGCGGACTCGGTGAGGCCGACCGGTTGGTGGCGGACGCGATCGGCTGGTTCGACGCCGAACTGCCGGGCCTCGACTCGGTGATCGCGGTGGCGGCGGGTCAGGGCTTGGCCGAGCACGCCTGGGAGCTCGCGGTGGTGTGTGGCGTCTACTTCGATCATCAGGCCGTGTACCCGCAGTGGCGCCAGTGCTACCTGCGCGCGCTGCCCGCCGCTCGGGGCGCGGCGGCCGATCGGGGTGTGGCGTCGCTGCTGCGCGGGCTCGGCCAGATCGACATCTACGAGGACCGCTTCGCCGATGCGGTCGCCGCACTCGAGGAGTCCAAGGAGATCAGCGAACGGATCGGCGACCGGCACGGGGTCGCCAGGGCGATCCTCGGTCTGGGCACGATCCACCGGGTGCAGGGGCGCATGGCCGAGGTGCTGGGCTGTGGCGACGAGGCGATTCCGGTTCTGGACGAGCTGGGCGACCTGCACGGCGGCGTGCAGGCGCGGATCGGTCGCTCCGGCGTCTACCTGTCGGAGGGTCGGATCGACGAGGCGCGGGACGTTCTGGACGACGCGATGCAGATGTGCGCGAAGCTGGGCGACCAGCACCGCACCGCGAACGTGCACCTCGCCTACGGCGAGATGCGCCTGCGGGAGAACAACGCGACCGGCGCGATGAAGCACTTTCGGACGGCGTTGCGGATGCTCGAGTCGTTGGGGGACCAGAGGTGCACCGCCCAGGTGCGGCTGCGCATCGGCCGTGCCCACGTGGCGCTCGGCCACGACGCCGAGGCGACCTCGGTGCTGGCCGACGCGTCCGCGCAGTTCGCCACCCTCGGCAACGGCACCCGCGAGGCCGAGTGCGCACTGCTGCTGGGCCAGATCGCCGCCCGTACCCGCACCGTCTGATCGCGAGTTCCGCGCTCGGACACGGTGAGTCCCGCGTTGGCGCACGTGTGGGCGATGCAGGGCGCGGGACTCACGGGTGCACAGCGCGGGACTCGCCGGTGCACAGCGCGGGACTCGCGAGTTCAGCCGTCGGCGGGTACTCGCTCGACGCGGGTCCAGCCCTTCCAGCCTCGCTCCTCCAGGATCGCCAGGAGCCGCTTGGCGCCCGGTGCGTTCTCGAGCAGGGTCGCGTCCAACAGATCGGCGAACTGGTCGTCGAACGTCTCGTCGGTGCCGTCGGCTCTCACCTCGCCGGCCTCCACCGCGCGAACCATCAGGCGTTCCAGGATGTCCGCGATCTCGTAGATCCGCGGATTGTCGGCCGGCAAGTCGAGCGCCCCGTTGATCAGGCTGTAGAGCTTCACCATGTCGGGGTCGTTCAGTCGCTCGTGCTTGTCGGCGATGATGGCGTCGATTTCGTGCGGTATCTGGGCGGCGACCATGATCCAGACATCCCGCTCCATCTCGATGTACCGCTCCTCGACGCCGAGATCGCGCAGCCGGTCGAGGTAGCCCACGACGCTGGCCGGGAGCGCCAGGTGTTCTCCGGCGGCGAGCCGGGCGAGCCGTTCGCGAGTGTCCCGCAGCCGCCGGATCTCGGCGCGCAGGTCCTTGTCGATCTCCCGGACGCCCTCGGCGAACTCCTCCGGGCCGGCGTCGAGGAGTTCCTGTACCCGGGCCAGCGGCACGCCGGCGGCCGCCAGGGTGTGGATCCGGATCAGTCGCACGACCGCGGCGGCGTTGTAGATCCGGTAACCGGAGTGGTCGCGTTCGGGCTCCGGCAGCAGCCCGATCTGGTGGTAGTGGCGTACCGCGCGCACCGTCACCCCGGCGTACGCCGCCAGCTGACTGATGGTGAGCACGGGTCTCAGACTGCCTCAGGAAATCTTCCGGCGATAGGTGACCATCGCGAAGACGTACGCCACGACGAGGATGCCGACGCACCAGGCGAGAGCTGTCCAGATGTCGCCGCCGACCGGCCGCTCGGCGAACAGGTCGCGGATCGTGTTGACGATCGACGTCACCGGCTGGTTCTCGGCGAACCAACGCACCGGGCCGGGCATGGTCTCGGTGGGCACGAACGCCGAGCTGAGGAACGGCAGGAAGATGAGCGGGTAGGAGAACGCGCCGCCACCTTCCGCTGTTTTCGCGGAGAGACCGGCGATCACGGCGATCCAGGTCAACGCCAGGGTGAACAGGAGCAGGATGCCGAGGACCGCGAGCCAGGCCAGCACTCCGGCCCCCGAGCGGAAGCCCATGAGCACAGCCACGCCCACGACGACCACGAGCGAGAGCAGGTTGGCGACCAGCGAGGTCAGCACGTGCGCCCACAGCACGCCCGACCGTGCGATCGGCATGGAGTGGAATCGTTCGAAGATCCCGCTGTTCATGTCGGTGAAGAGCCGGAGCGCGGTGTAGGCGATGCCCGACGCGATCGTGATGAGCAGGATTCCGGGCAGCATGTAGTTCACATACGAGACCGGCCCGGTGTCGATCGCGCCGCCGAATACGTAGACGAACATCAGCATCATCGCGATCGGCGTGATCACGGTCGTGATGATGGTGTCCATGCTGCGTGTGACGTGGCGCAGAGTCCGTCCCGTGAGCACGACGGCGTCGCTGAAGAAGTACGTGGTCATCCTTGTTTCCTCGTGTTCGTGCCGATGACCGCGAGGAAGATCTCCTCCAGGGTCGGCTGCTTCTCGACGTACTCGACGTTGGCCGGCGGGAGGAGCTGCTTGAGCTCGGCGAGGGTGCCGTTCACGATGATCCGGCCCTCGTGCAGGATCGCGATCCGGTCGGCCAGCTGTTCGGCCTCGTCCAGGTACTGCGTGGTGAGCAGCACTGTCGTGCCGTCGCCGGCGAGCTCCTTGACCGTGTGCCACACCTCGATGCGCGCCTCGGGGTCGAGCCCGGCGGTCGGCTCGTCCAGGAAGATCACCGGTGAATTCCCGATCAGGCTCATCGCGATGTCCAGACGGCGGCGCATGCCACCCGAATACGTCGACACCCTGCGTGTGGCCGCGTCGGTCAGCGAGAAACGCCGCAGCAGGTCGTCCGCGATCGCGCCAGGGTCCTCGAGGTGCCGCAGCCTGGCGACCAGAACGAGGTTCTCCCGACCGGTGAGGATCTCGTCGACGGCCGCGAACTGACCCGTGAGGCTGATCGATTCCCGGACGTTCTCGGCCTGCGTGGCGACGTCGAAATCGTTGACGCTCGCCGTCCCCGCGTCGGCCTTGAGCAACGTGGACAGGATCTTCACCACCGTGGTCTTGCCCGCCCCGTTCGAGCCGAGCAGAGCGAAGATGCTCCCTGGCTCCACGTCGAAATCCACACCGCGCAGTACCTCGAGCGTCCCGTACGACTTCTCCAGACCCCGCACACGAATCGCCGTCTTCTCCATGGGCATGGTCAGAGGATGGAGGGTTGACCCGGCGTCAGGGTCAAGGATGAGTTTCCGGCCCGAAATCGAGCGGGGTTCGGGTTCGGGCGACACGCGCGAGGCGGGAAGATCGCGGGTAGTGGGACAACACACCGTGACGAGTGGGACGATGGGCAGCATGAAGTCACGCGTGCTGGTAGTGGACGACGATCCGGCTCTCGCCGAGATGCTGACGATCGTGTTGCGAGGCGAGGGGTTCGACACCGCGGTGGTCGGCGACGGCTCGCGGGCCCTGCCGGCGCTGCGCGAGCTGAAACCCGACCTCGTGCTGCTCGATCTGATGCTGCCCGGAATGAACGGCATCGACGTGTGCAAGGCGATCCGCTCCGAGTCCGGCGTGCCGATCGTCATGCTCACAGCGAAGAGCGACACCGTGGACATCGTGCTCGGCCTCGAGTCCGGCGCCGACGACTACGTGGTGAAGCCGTTCAAGCCCAAGGAGCTGGTCGCGCGCGTACGCGCCCGGCTGCGGCGCACCGAGTCCGAGCCGGCCGAGACGCTGGCGATCGGCGACCTCACCATCGACGTCCCCGGGCACGAGGTCACCCGCGAGGGCGTCGCCATCCAGCTCACCCCGCTGGAGTTCGACCTGCTCGTGGCCCTTGCCCGCAAGCCGCGACAGGTGTTCACTCGCGAAGTCCTGCTCGAGCAGGTGTGGGGTTACCGGCACGCGGCGGACACCCGGTTGGTCAACGTGCATGTCCAGCGGCTGCGCTCCAAGGTCGAGAAGGACCCGGAGCACCCCGAGGTCGTGCTCACCGTCCGCGGTGTCGGCTACAAGGCCGGGCCTCCGTGACCAGTGCCCGGCGGTAAGTATTGAGAACGTTCGTCACCCGCCACGCCCGTGCGGCAGTGCGGAGCGTCGGGCGGGCCGTCGCCTTCTGCCGCAAGCGGTCCGCCGCCTTCGGTGAACTGTGGCGCCGCTCGCTGCAGATCCGCGTCGTGGTCAGCACCCTCGCGCTGTCCTCGGCCGTGGTGTTCGTGCTGGGCATGGTGCTGCAGAGCCAGATCAGCGACCGTCTGCTGGCCACCAAGACCGAGGCGGCCGTGGCCCAGACGATGGCCGCGGTCAAGTCCGTCGAGCCCGCGCTGACCAGTATCAACCCGGTCTCCGACGACGTGCAGCTGCGCCTGGCCAGCGCCCTGAGCGAACTCACCAACAGCTCCGACCAGCAGGGCACGGCCGACTCGGTGGCCGGTGCGTTCGAGCCGGTGTTCGCCTACGACGAGCGCGACCTCAGCTCCTGGAAGGCGGTCGGGCCGTACTCCGACGTGCCGGCCGGTCTGCGCGCCGGCGTGCAGAAGGGCAGCCCCACCTCCCAGATCCACACCGTGGACCGCAACGGCGACCGCACCACGTTCCTCATCGTCGGCGCGCCGGTCCCCAACACCCTGCAGCCGCTGCAGGTGTACCTGCTGTTCCCGCTGACCACCGAGCAGAACACGATCAACCTGGTGCAGAGCACGCTCGTGGTGGGCGGGCTGGTGCTGCTGCTCCTGCTGGCCGGCATCACGAACCTGGTGACCCGCCAGGTGGTGCGCCCGGTCCGGCGCGCGGCCGAGGCGGCGGAACGGTTCGCCGAGGGCGAGCTGGACGAACGCATGGTCGTGATCGGCGAGGACGACGTGGCCCGGCTCGCCGAGTCGTACAACCAGATGGCCGAAAGCATCCAGCGGCAGATCCGGCAGCTCGAGGAGTTCGGCCAACTGCAGCGGCGGTTCACCTCCGACGTGTCGCACGAGCTGCGCACCCCGCTGACCACCGTGCGGATGGCCGCCGACGTGCTGCACGCGTCCCGGGCGCAGTTCCCCGGCGGGTTGGCGCGCTCGACCGAGTTGCTGGTCGACGAGCTGGACCGGTTCGAGGCACTGCTCGCCGACCTGCTGGAGATCAGCCGGTTGGACGCGGGCGTCGAGGAGCTGGCCGCCGAGGCGATCGACGTGCGCGCGATGGTCGAGCGGGCCGTCGAGTCGGTCCGGGTCATCGCGGACAACGCCGGCTCCCCGATCGAGCTGGACCTGCCCGAGCACGAGGCGACCGCCGAGGTGGACGCGCGCCGGGTGGAGCGGATTCTGCGCAACCTGCTGGCCAACGCCGTCGACCACGGCGAGGGGCGGCCGGTCGTGGTCCGCCTGGCCTACGACGAGCACGCGCTGGCGATCAGCGTGCGCGACTACGGCGTCGGGCTGCGTCCCGGCGAGGCGGAGCTGGTGTTCAACCGGTTCTGGCGGGCCGACCCGTCGCGCAACCGGCACACCGGCGGCACCGGTCTCGGCCTCGCGATCAGCGTGGAGGACGCGCGGCTGCACGGTGGCAGACTGGAGGCGTGGGGCGAGCGCGGCGAGGGCGCGCAGTTCCGGCTGACCATCCCGCGCGAGCAGGACGTCGAGCTGGGCGAGAAGGACAGCCCGCTGCCACTGCGCCCGGAAGACGCGTCGTCGGAGCAGGTGCCCGAGGAGGTTACGGTCACGCCGCAGCCCGCCGAAGTGTCCACAGTGGACGGTGAGGTGGACGCGCCGGCCAAGCTGGAGCGTCACACGCAGGAGCGGGAGGAGGTCCGATGACCACACGGTCGCGCGCCGCCGTACTGCTGGCGCTGGTGTTCGCGCTGGTGACGTCGTGCGCGAACATCCCGGAGGAGTCGCTGCCGCAGCCCGTGCGCGAGGGCAACGTGTCCAACCCGAACGCGGTGCCGCAGCCGCCGAAGGACGCCGACCCGTTCACCCTGGTGCGCAACTTCGTGATGGCCAGCGGCGACTCCGACCAGGCCAAGGGCTATCTCACCGAGGACGCGCGGCGGCGCTGGCCCGGCGATGCCGGTCTGCTGATCGTGGACGACACGTTCGGCACCGTGCCGCCGTCCACGTCCGACGACACCTCGCCGAACGAGCAGACCGTGGTGCTGCGCGGCCGCACGTTCGGCCGGATCGGGTCGGACAAGGCGTTCATCGCCAACGCCGGCCAGATCGACGAGCACGTGCGCGTGGTGCGCCAGCAGGACGGCCAGTGGCGGATCACCCAGCCGCCGAGCCGCTACGTGCTCACCAAGGAGGAGTTCGACAGCCGCTACACGCGGACCGACCTGTACTTCTTCGAGACGTCGCTGGGCGTGCTGGTGCCCGATCCGCGCTACGTGCCGACGCAGCCGCGCAACGGCCTGCCCGCGCGCGCGATCGACGCGCTGCTCTCCGGGCCGTCCGACGCGCTGCGGTACTCCCTGCCCCGGCCGTTCCTGCCCGAGACGCGCGCCAACGTCGGTTACAACACCAACGGCACGCTCGTGGTGAACCTGACCAAACTGGGCGAGCCGAACGCCGACCAGCGCAACCTGATCGCCGCGCAGATCGTGCTGTCGCTCAAGGACGTCGCCGCCACCAAGATCCGCATCGAGGCCGACGGCGAGCCGCTGATCGCCGACCATCCCGACTGGCGGGTCACCGATGTGCCGTCCTACTCGCATGTCGCGACGCCGCGGGCCGACCTGCCGGGGCTGCTGGTCAGCACGGACGGCCGGGTGCGCTCGCTGCGCGACGGGCAGCCGGTGCCGGGGCCGGCCGGCAGCGGCGAGTACAACGTGCAGAACGCCGCGCAGTCCATCGACGGCGTCCAGCTCGCCGTGGTGGAGCAGACCGCGACCGGAGCGCGGCTGCGGGTCGGCCGGTTCGGCGAACAGCTGCGCGAGGTGCCGGTCGCCGCCGCGACGCTGACCAGACCGACCTGGCAGGCCAGCAACGCGCCCAACGGCAGCGGCGAGCTGTGGACGGTCGCCGACGGCAACACGATCCTGCGGGTCGTGCGCACCAGTCAGAACAGCTGGGTGCAGACGCCGATCGACGCCTCGGAGCTGTTCCAGTACGGCCCGATCACCGAGCTGCGGCTGTCCCGCGACGGCGCGCGGCTGGCGGCGATCGCGGGCGGCAAGCTGGTCGTCGGCACGGTGGTGCGGACGCCGAACTCGGTGTCGGTGGCCTCACCGCGGCTGCTGCAGCAGGGCATGCTCTCCGACGACGTGGTCGGCGTGGACTGGCTGGACCAGACCAGGCTGGTCGCGGTCACCAGCCAGGGTGGGCTGCCGGTGGTGAACGTGTCGGTGGACGGCATGCAGATGGACCGCTACAGCAGCTCGAACCTGACCGCGCCGGTGCGCGGTGTCACGGCCGCGCCGAGCCGGCAGGTCGTGGTGATCGACAGCGAGGGCATGTGGACCGCCTCGGACGTCGGCCAGGTGTGGCGGCCGCACCCGCAGAAGTGGGGCGCCGGCGCGAAGGTCTTCTACCCCGGTTAGCGCCTGCTACTTGTAGCCCTTCACGGCTACGGCGGGTCGAGCCCGCTGAACCCGTTAGCAAGCCGAACGGGTCGAGCCCGCTGAACCCGTTAGCGTGGCTAACGACACGCCGAGGCGGGCCCCTGGTACTTGTCCGCGCGGACCCAGGGTGGCCTTGGGTGCGCCGAATCGCTGGTTTGTCGGTGCGCGTGCCGATGGTGGGCGCATGACCGATCTTCGCGCGCCGATGCGGCTGCTGCTCGACCTCGTCCTGCCCGTGCGCTGTGCCGGGTGCGGCCGGCCCGAGCACGCCTGGTGTCCCGCCTGCCACGCCGGCGTGGACGGCCCGTTCCCGGTGCGAAGACGCGGCGGCCCGCCGATGTACGCGCTGGCCGCCTACGCCGGTCCAGCCCGCCGGGCGGTGCTCGCCTACAAGGAGCGCGGTCGGCGTGATCTCGCCGCGCCGCTGGGCCGGATGCTCGGCGCAGCGCTGCCGTCGCTGCCCGGCGTCCAGCCGTGCGCCGGCACGTGGGTGCTGGTGCCCGCGCCGTCCCGGCCGTCGGCGGCACGACTGCGCGGCGGCTCGCACATGCTGCGGCTGGCCCGGCACACGGCGGCCACGCTCGCCGAGTCGGGGCGGGCCGCGGCGGTGGCGCCAGCGCTGCGGCTGCACCGGCGCACCCGCGACTCGGTCGGCCTCGACCCGGCCGCGCGCGCCGCGAACCTGGCCGGCGGGATGCTGCCCAACCCAGCCGGCTGTCCGCCGCCGGATACCTCGGTCGTCGTGCTGGACGACGTGATCACCACCGGCGCGACGGCCGCCGCGTGCGTGGCGACGCTGGCGCGCGCCGGCGTCACAGTCACCACCGTGCTCGCCTTGACGGTGGCCGGGTGAAGCCCGCACTGTGGGACGTGGACGCCAGGTGTACCCCCGGAAGAGTGAAGATGGCGGGGGAACCACACCAAGGTGATCAACGTTGGCCGGGTATGAGACGGCTCGGCGAGACGACGGTGAGCCCTTTGGAGGTGCCCGTGACGCCGGTCGACCGAGTCGAGACACCGCCCACAGCGGGGCAGACACTGCGCCAGAGGGGTGAAAGGCGTCCCTTGCGTCTGGACGCGGCGAGCCGACACGAGTATTGGGGTCTTCCCTGGTCGTCGCGCTACGTGACCCTCGGTCGCGGTCGGCCATTCCCCGCCCCGGGGGCTGTTGCTTCCCAGTTTTCCCAGCTAACGTGCGTCGCTATCGGAGAGATCCGAGCTCCGGCGTTCGGTGAGGAGGTGACCAGCCCATGACACTGGCGCCGGAGGACCACTGAGGCCGGTGGAGATCTCGTCCGAGGAGACGTCCCGGCCGACCCCCTTCGCTCTCGTGGCCGCTCGGTTGAACCGGCATTCCGGCGCCGAAGCAGTTGCACCAGAACTCGCAACGAGTGGAGGTCGCGTATGGACATCGTCGTGAAGGGTCGCAACGTCGAGGTGCCCGCTCATTACCGGGCGCACGTCGAGGACAAGCTGACCCGGCTCGAGCGCTACGACCGCAAGGTCATCCGCTACGACGTTGAGTTGTTCCACGAACCCAACAGGCGGCAGCAGAAGAACTGTCAGCGCGTCGAGATCACGGGGAAGGGGAAGGGCCCGGCCGTCAGAGCCGAGGCAAGTGCCGGCGACTTCTATGCCGCACTCGACAGCGCGGTGACAAAACTCGAGAACCGGCTCCGCCGGCTGCACGACCGCAGGCGGGTGCACTACGGACGACGCAGCCCGGCCTCCGTCGCGGAGGCCACCGCCCTGAACAACGGCAGGGCCAACGGGCGCTCGGTCGCCCGTACCGCGGTGCTGGAAGCACCGGAAACCGAGAGCACGGGGAGCATCGACAGCGTCGAAGGCGTGCCCGAGGTTCCGGAACAGCGTTGGGCCGACGGCGTTCGTGACCGTGCGCCAGGCCAGGTGATGCGGGAGAAGGAGCACCCCGCCAAGCCCATGACCGTCGACCAGGCCCTCTACGAGATGGAACTGGTCGGACATGACTTCTACCTGTTCGCCGACGCGGACTCGGGCCAGCCGTCCGTCGTCTACCGCAGGAAGGGATTCGACTACGGCGTGATCCGGCTCGTTTAGCCGAAACAAGCGAATCCCTCCGGTGTGGCCTCGCAGGTCCGGGGGGATTCGCTTGTTTCTTTATCGAGGGCAAGGTCGCCGAGTCGGCTTCGCCGACGGCCTGTGGTTGTTTTGCTTGGGTGGTTGGGGGCCGCGAGGTGGGTGGCTGAGTTGATTGGGTGGTCCAGCCACGCCACCTCCACGACAGCGGGCTCGTTCCTCGCCCGCTGTCCCTCCGGCGTCGTAAGGGCGACCGTCTCGACAATGAGTTTCGACCTCAGCGGGCTTTCGCTCGGTGCGGTCAACACACCCGGCTGCGTGAGGTCAGTGGTGTGTCTGGGGCAGTGGGAACCCTCGGTGGGCGGTGCCCGTTGGGCCTGGGTGGGCCCGGCCGTGACGGATAAGTACCCGCGTCGGTACACCGTGCTGGGAGGGTTGCCTACGATGATGCCGAAGGCACGTCTGTTCGGACGTGTGACGAACCAGCTAGCGAGGTCGACCGGATGGTGTTCTCCCGACTGCTCCGCGCGGGCGAGGGAAAGATGCTCAAGCGTCTGTCGCACATCGCGGCGAGCGTCAACGGGCTCGAGGACGATGTCGTCGACCTGACCGACGCGCAGCTGCGTGCGAAGACAGACGAGTTCCGCAAGCGGCACGATGACGGCGAGAGCCTGGACGACCTGCTGCCCGAGGCGTTCGCGGTGGCCAGGGAGGCCGCCAAGCGGGTGCTCAACCAGCGTCACTTCGACGTGCAGGTGATGGGCGGCGCGGCGCTGCATCTCGGTCAGGTCGCCGAGATGAAGACCGGTGAGGGCAAGACCCTGACCTGTGTGCTTCCCGCGTACCTGAACGCGCTGTCCGGCGACAGCGTGCACGTGGTCACGGTGAACGACTACCTGGCCAAGCGTGACGCCGAGTGGATGGGCCGAATCCACCGGTTCCTCGGGCTCGAGGTCGGCGTGATCCTCTCCGAGCTGACGCCCGACCAGCGCCGCGAGGCCTACCACGCGGACATCACCTACGGCACCAACAACGAGTTCGGCTTCGACTACCTGCGCGACAACATGGCGTGGAGCCTGGACGACTGCGTGCAGCGCGGGCACAACTTCGCCGTGGTGGATGAGGTCGACTCGATCCTGATCGACGAGGCGCGCACCCCGCTGATCATCTCCGGCCCGGCCGACCAGTCCTCCCGCTGGTACACCGAGTTCGCCCGCCTGTCGCCGATGATGCAGAAGGACACCCACTACGAGGTGGACGAGCGCAAGCGCACGGTCGGCGTGACCGAGAAGGGCGTCGAGCTCGTCGAGGACCAGCTCGGCATCGAGAACCTGTACGAGGCGGCCAACACCCCGCTGGTCGGGTACCTGAACAACGCGCTGAAGGCCAAGGAGCTCTACAAGAAGGACAAGGACTACATCGTCCGCAACGGCGAGGTCCTGATCGTCGACGAGTTCACCGGTCGCATCCTCGCCGGGCGCCGCTACAACGAGGGCATGCACCAGGCCATCGAGGCCAAGGAGAAGGTGGAGATCAAGGCCGAGAACCAGACGCTGGCCACGATCACCCTGCAGAACTACTTCCGCCTCTACGACAAGCTCTCCGGCATGACCGGTACCGCCCAGACCGAGGCGGCCGAGCTGCACCAGATCTACAAGGTCGGCGTCGTGCCGATCCCGACCAACCGGCCGATGGTCCGGCTCGACCAGGCCGACCTGATCTACAAGACCGAGCAGGCCAAGTTCGACGCGGTCGCCGAGGACATCGGCGAGCGGCACGAGAAGGGCCAGCCGGTCCTGATCGGTACGACCAGCGTCGAGCGGTCCGAGTACCTGTCGAAACTGTTGGTGCGCAAGGGAATTCCGCACGAGGTGCTGAACGCCAAGCACCACGAGCGGGAGTCGGCGATCATCGCCCAGGCCGGCCACAAGGGCGCGGTCACGGTGGCCACCAACATGGCCGGTCGAGGCACCGACATCATGCTCGGCGGCAACCCCGATCACCTCGCCGAGGAGGAGCTGCGCTCGCGCGGGCTGGACCCGGTCGAGACGTTCGAGGAGTGGAAGGTCGCGCTGCCCCAGGCGCTGGAGAAGGCGCGCGAGGCCGTCTCCGCGGAGGCCGAGGAGGTCATCGACGCCGGCGGCCTGTACGTGCTGGGCACCGAGCGGCACGAGTCGCGCCGTATCGACAACCAGCTGCGTGGCCGCTCCGGCCGTCAGGGTGACCCAGGCGAGTCGCGGTTCTACCTGTCGCTCGGTGACGAGCTGATGCGCCGGTTCAACGCCGCGATGGTCGAGACCGTGATGACCCGGCTGCGGGTGCCCGAGGACGTGCCGATCGAGCACAAGATGGTCACCCGGGCGATCAAGAGCGCCCAGTCGCAGGTCGAGCAGCAGAACTTCGAGGTCCGCAAGAACGTCCTCAAGTACGACGAGGTGATGAACCAGCAGCGCACCGTCATCTACGACGAGCGGCGCCGCGTGCTGGAGGGTGAGGACCTGCAGGACCAGGTCCGGCACATGATCACCGACGTGGCCACCGCATACGTCAACGGTGCCACCGCCGACGGGTACGCCGAGGACTGGGACCACGAGAAGCTGTGGACCGCGCTCAAGCAGCTGTACCCGATCTCGCTCACCTGGGACGAGCTGGTCGACCAGGTCGAGAACGAGGGCTCCGACCTGACCGCCGAGACGCTGCAGGAGGCGATCACCGCCGACGCGCTGGAGGCCTACGAGCGGCGTGAGGCGGACATCAACGCGCAGGTCGGTGACGGTGCGATGCGCGAGCTGGAGCGGCGGGTCCTGCTGTCGGTGCTGGACCGCAAGTGGCGCGAGCACCTCTACGAGATGGACTACCTCAAGGAGGGCATCGGGCTGCGCGCGATGGCCCAGCGCGACCCGGTGATCGAGTACCAGCGCGAGGGCTTCGACATGTTCAACGTCATGCTCGACGCGTTGAAGGAGGAGACCGTCGGCTTCCTGTTCAACCTGCAGGTCGAGCAGGCCGAGACGCAGGAGCAGGCGCCGCAGCAGGCGGTGCCCGCCGGTGTCACGCCGAACGGTGACGGGCAGACGCCCGGCGCCCCGTCCGGCCGGCACGCCGCGCGGCCCTCGCCGGCACCCCGGGACGGTGTGCCGCCGGAGACCGACGCGGAGAAGACCACCCAGATCCCGCCCGCGCTGCGGGGCCGGGGCCTGGACCAGCCGGACCAGCCGCGTGGCCTGACCTACAGCGGGCCGACCGAGTCCGGCGACGTCGAGTCGCACGGCGGCGGTGACGGCGACTCGGACGGCGCGCAGGGCGGCACTCGTCGAGAGCGTCGCGAGGCGGCCCGCGCGCAGGCCAAGCAGACGCGCGGCAAGAAGGGCGGCAAGAAGGGCGCCCGCCGCTAGGCCGCGTCTGACAAACCCATGGTCGCGGTCTTCGCGACGAAGCCCATCGACCGAGGTTCATCAGACACGTCCTGGCCGGTCGATCGCCGGCCGCGGCGTCGCCTTCGGGTGGGGCCGCGGTCAGACGGCGATGTCCTCCTGCTTCGCCGACCTGGACACCGCTTCCCTGATCGTGTCCGCGACGTCGGTGAGGTCCTGGATGTGGACGATCCGGCTGATCAGCCCGTCGTGGAAGTGCACGACCCAGGCCCACTCGGCGCTGTGGGCCACGCCGGTGTCCTTGACCCGGAAGGTCTCGGCGCCCACGATCACCACTCGCGAGCCGTCGCCGTAGTACTCCAGCGGCTTCTCGAACGGGTGGAACTCGACGAGGCCGGCGGCGTGGGTGAAGTAGTCGGCCACGGCGCGCTTACCGTCGAGGTCTCCGACGGGCAGCTCGAAGACCACGTCGTCGGCCAGCGCGTCCATGAAGGGCTGGAAGTCGTCCGACTCGCCGCGCTCCAGTGGATCCCAAATGCGCCGCAGCAGTGCCACGTTCGACGACGCGGCCGCCTCGGGCAGTCGCTGGGCGACGTCCGCTGGATGGAACGCGTCGAGCAGGGCCGCGTGCGGCGACCGCTGCTGGGCGTCCATCCAGAGCGGGTAGGTCACGTAGACCAGCTCGGCGCCGGTGTCACCGGTGGAGTAGACCAGTTCCGTGTCCTTGCGGAGGTAGATCAGCTCGCCGACGCCGGCCGTGGTGCCGTGCCCGTCGGCCGAGGTGACCGTGAAGGTTCCCTTGGTGACCACGAGAACCTCGTCGTAGGTGACCACCCAGGCGTTGGACTCGCCTGGCGCGTACCGGGCGAAGCCGACGCCCATCGCGACGTCGTCGTCCGAGTCGACCACGTCGCCGAGGAAGATCTGGCGCTCGCGCGCCTGGTACCAGGTGTCCACGTCGTCCGGTGTGTAGCGGCTGATTGCCGGCATGACTCGCTCCTTCGTAACCAACTGTGATAGTCAAAAATTGTGACTAACTCAGTTGTACCATAGGATTCCAAAGCGTGAGCTCTCACCGAAGGCCCGGCCTGGGCGTCCTGGCCGCCCGGCTGCTGTTCGCGGTCCAGGACGAGCTGTACGAGCGTCTGGAACTGGCCGGCCACGGGCGGGTCACCCGGCTGCACGGCGCGGTCTTCGCCCACCTCGACGAGGACGGCACCCGCACCAGTGAGATCGCGCGCCGGTCGGGGCGTCACAAGCAGGTCATCGGCCGGATCGTGGACGACCTGGAAGCGCTCGGGTACGTGGCGCGCCGCTCCGAGGAGACCGACCGCCGCGCGAAGCTGGTGATCCCGACCGACCGAGGGCTCGAGGTCCTGCGGCTGTCGGACGAGGCCATCGGGGAGATCGAGGCACGCCTGGCCGACGCCCTCGGCGAGGACGTCTACCAGGTCTTCGACCACACCTTCCGCGCCGTGCTCGACGAGCTGGCCGACTAGCGCCCCGGTGTCCGAAACTTAGCGATCGCTCCGTTCATGTTTGGCGTACTTTAGCCCGCGAAAGTACGCCGGCCACGGGGAGGCGCAGGTCAGGGCGTGCCGGTGACGCTGAGGATCCGGTCGTCGTCGGGTGCGGGGTCGCCCCGGCCGTCCCGGTTGCTCGTGCCGACCCAGAGCGCGTCGCCCGGTGCGGCGGCGACCGCGCGCAGCCGGCCGTAGGTCTCGTGCCACAGCCCCCGGGGCTCGCCGACCGTGCCGTCGCCGTTCACCGGGATCTGCCAGAGCCGCTGGCCGCGCAGGCCCGCCATGTACAGGTGCCCCTGGTAGAAGCCCAGCCCGCTGGGCGAGGCCTCCGCCGTCGACCAGGTGCGCAGCGGGTTCACGAACCGGTCGTCGGAGCAGGTGCCCTCGCACTCCGGCCAGCCGTAGTTGCCGCCTGGGTTGATCAGGTTCAGCTCGTCCCAGGTGTTCTGGCCGAACTCGGAGGCGTACATCCGACCACTGTCGTCCCAGGTCAGCCCCTGCACGTTGCGGTGCCCGAGGCTGTACACCAGCGAGCCGGGGGTCGGGTTGTCCGGCGCGGGCTTGCCGTCCGTCGTCATCCGCAGGATCTTGCCGCCGAGCGAGTCGGGGTTCTGCGCGTTGCCGGTGCTGCCCGCGTCGCCCGCGCCGGCGTACAGGTAGCCGTCCGGGCCGAACTCGATCCGGCCGCCGTTGTGGATCGATGCCTTCGGGATGCCGGTGAGGATCGGCTGTGGCTGCTCGCCGAGCACCAGCTTGGCGATCCGGTTGTCGGACTGGGCGGTGTAGTACACGAAGACCGACTTGTCCTCGGCGTACTTCGGCGAGACGGCGATGCCGAGCAGGCCGCCCTCACCGCTCGCGGCCACGTCGGGCACGGTCTGCACGTCGGCGACCTGGCCGTCCCGGATGGACCTGATCTTGGCGGTGTTCCGCTCGGTGAACAGTGCGGAGCCGTCGGGCAGGAACGCGATCGCCCACGGAACGTTCAACTGGGACGCGACGACCACCGGATCGGCTGCCCGCGGGGGCGCCATCTCCTGGCTGGCCGCCGCGGCGGGTCCTACTGCGACGGTCGCCGCGGCCACCACGGCCAGCGCGACACCTCGATGTGCACGCATAGTGACTCCTCATTAGCAGGGTGTGGCGTCAGTCTGCTACGGCCGGATGAGGAGGACAAGCGCTGGAAGTCTGGTTTGACAATGGCCGACCGCCGCGTCGCACGGATCGGCGAAGCGGCGGTCAGCCACTCGACAGTCAGCGAACCGGCATACCCGGCATGCCCGGCAGCGGCGTGTTCAGCGCGCCACCGACGATTGTCGGAAACGCGCCGGCCCATGCCGCCGAGAGGCCCTCGGCCGCGCCGGCACCCAGACACGCGCCCGCGTTGTTCCAGGCGTTGAGGTAATCGGCGTTGGTCGGCACGTCATTCGTGTACGTCATCGGGCAGGTCACGCCATCGCCACCGGTCCGCTCGTCCGCAGACGCGGTCGAAGCACTTCCGAAGCAGACCAGGCCGGCCGCGGCCAGGGCAATGGCGGATCGAGCTGCGAACTTTCGCATAGAAACTCCCTGATACGACAACACTTCACAGTTATTCGCGATGAGGGTGGGGTCCCTCGGATGACTATGGGGAGGTCAGAGCCCGTGGGTGCGAAGGAGGTGGTCCGTGGGAACGGTCGACTCAATTCCGTCCTGCGGGCTCCGACCGTGCGGCGGACCTTCAATCGCGTCCAGAGCGCAGAACACGATGAAGGAGCCACCGCTGACAATTGCCCATAATCATCAAGGCGGGATGCTGCCAGTCGACGTGTTAACGCGCGGCGCGAGACAAGTGCCATTCCCCCGATGGGATAACTGATTCACTCGACCGTGTGCATTAGCGGGTGCGACAACGTCGTCGAGCGCATAGGGTGCCTGGCTTTTCTTGGCTGTCGGGTTCTATGTCGACACGAGCAGATCGGCGATTTCGGCGGGACGAGAGATCGGCGCGAAGTGGCTGCCGTCCACGGTGTGCACGGTGAACGGGTTGTCCGGCACGAGCCGGTCGGCCTCGGCGATCATGCGGTCCTGCACCTCGGGCGGCACGACCTCGTCGCGGCTGGTGCGGATGTAGCTGCGCGGCACCCGGCCCCAGGTTTTCTCGTCCACCCTGGCGTCGGCGATGATCACCTGGATCGGCTCGTCCGGCTGGGTGGCGTAGGCCAGCACGGCCGGCACTCGCGCGGCGTCCAGGTCGGCCATGAGCAGCGCGTGCTGCACCTCCAGCACGCTCGGGTCGCCGGTGCGCGGGTTGGTGCGGGACACGCCGGTGCGGCGCGGGTCGCCGAGGAACGCGGTGGTCCTGGCCCGTGCGAGCGGGCTGTCCGGCGCGGGATGCGACGGCGCGTAGGACGGCACGGACGCGGAGTCCACGCAGCAGTAGGCGCTCAGGTACACGATTCTGGCCAGCAGGTCCGGCACGGCGTTGGTCACCCGGGTGACCGTGCTGCCGCCGAGGCTGTGTCCGACCAGCACGACCGGACCGTGCTCGGCGACCCGCCGCACGACGCCGGTGGTGTGCTCGGCGTAGTCGGCGAGGCTGAGGCCGGCCAGCGGGGACGGCGCGCCGGTGAGCACCCCGGTGTCCTGCGGGCTGTCGTAGCCGGCCGGGAACACCGCGTCGAAGCCGTGGCCGGGCAGTTCGACGGGCAGCGCGCGGTGGCCGCGCAGGGCGATCTCGGTGACCAGCGGGTTCCACAGGAACGAGGTCGCGCCCGAGCCGGTGACCAGGACGAACGTGGGGTCGCTCAACAGGTGCTCCAATTAGTCGAGTGTCAACTCCAATAATAGATCAGAGCATCCGGAGGACCGTGCACCGCCAGCCCCTGCGGGTCAGCTCCACCCGGCCGGCCGCCGCCAGCACCCTGCGCCGGCCGTCGCGAGTGGTCACGTTCACCGTCGCGCACAGTTCGATCACGCCGTCGGCCGGCCGGCAGGTGTACAGCGACCGCAACCGGTGCCGGGCGGTCGAGGCGCGCACCCTGGTCAGCAGCGACTCGTACGCCGGGTTGGTCAGCAGCGTGCGCAACTGGCCGACCGGCCGGTGCCCGTCCAGCACCTCGAGCACGACCGTCATCATCCGGCGCAGCCCCAGGTCGGTCGCGTCCCGGTCGTCGCGCTCCTGCGACGCCGGCCGCTCGGTGACCGGCAGCACGAGCGTGAGCTGCGGACCGGTCGCCGGGTACAGGTTCGGCCAGTCCTCCTCCGCCGCGTCCGGGTCGCCGTCGGGCGGCAGCCGCTCGGTGGGCGGCTCGTACTCCGGCAGCGGCCGGATGATCAGCCGAGGGCCCCTGCGCCGCCGGGCGGCGGGTCTGAAACGTGGTTCGACGGCGTAGGCGAGCGCGGCGGTCATGGCGTGTCCCCAGTGTCGGTGTCCCGAATCCGGCGAACAGAACGCGATCACTCTCCGCGTGGGGACAGCCGCCACCCGTCACGGTGAATCGGCGGGAAACCCACTCGGGCCACACCCCGCCCGTGTAGTGCGTCAGCCTCGGCGGCGCACCAGTTCGAAGCACAGCACCGCGGCCGCGCTGGCCACGTTCAGCGACTCGACGCCGCCGCTCATCGGGATCGACACCCACCGGTTGACCCGCACGCTCACCTCGTCGGTCACCCCGGCCGTCTCGCTGCCGAGCACGAACGCCGCCCGTGCCGGCATCTCCGCGTCGAACACCGACTCCCGCGCGCCCGCGTCCAGCGCGAACAGCGGGTACCCGGCGGCGCGCAGTTCGCCGGCCGCCTCCGCCGCCGTGCCGCAGCGCAGCACCGGCGCGTGGAACGCCACCCCGGCCGACGCCTTCACCACCAGCGGGTCGATGCTCGCCACTCCCCGCCGGGGCACCGCGATCCCGTCCAGCCCCGCGGCCGTCGCGGTGCGCAGGATCATGCCCACATTGGCCGGCGTGGTGATGCCGTCCAGCAGCAGCACGGTGCGCGGCGGCGCGCCGGACGACAACGCGTCGGACAGCCTACGCATGCGCGGCGCGACCACGTCGGCCAGCACGCCCTGGTCCTGCTTTCCGTTGCCTGCCAACACTTTCACGCGATGCGCACTGGCTCGCTGGACCGGCACCCCACGGCGGCGCGCGGCGTCGGTGATCTCCGCGGCGCCGGCTCCGCGCACCGTCTCGGCGAGTACGACCTTGTCCACGTCCAGCGCGGGGTCGTCCAGCGCCTCCAGCACGGGCCTGCGCCCGTACACCGTGACGAAGCGATCCTTGGGTGACGTGCCTTCCCTCACGGCACTGAGCATCGCACGCGTGTGTCAGGATCGACTCATGGCGGACCGCCTCTCGGCACTCGACGCGTCGTTCCTGTATCTGTCGGACGACGCGCCAGGAATGAACGTGGGCGGTGTCGCGATCTTCCAGCGGCCGCGATCCGGCCTGGACTACACGCAGATGGTGCAGCTGATCGCGTCGCGGCTGTCGCTCGTGCCGCGCTACCGGCAGAAGGTGCTCGGCGTGCCGGGGCATCTCGCGCGCCCGGTGTGGGTCGATGATCCCGACTTCGACCTGACGTATCACGTGCGTCGCTCGGCGCTCCCCGAGCCGGGTACCGACGAGGCACTGCACGACCTGGTCGCGCGGCTGATCTCCCGGCCGCTGGACCACAGCCGGCCGCTGTGGGAGGCGTACTTCGTCGAGGGGCTGGCCGGCAACAAGGTGGCGCTGGTGACCAAGACGCACCCGGCGCTGGTGGACGGCGTGCGCACGATCGACCTCGGTCAGCTCATTCTGGAGCCGTCGCCCGAGGAGGCCGACTCGGACGAGGAGGCGTGGACCCCGCGCCGCTCGCCAAGCGGCACCAAGCTGGTGCTCGACGCCGTGGCGGAAACCGTGCGCAGCCCCATGGGCGCGCTGGACGGCGTGCGCACCGCCGCCACCGACGCGGTCACCACCGCCCGCAAGGCCGGCAACGTGCTCGGCGAGCTGGTGTCCGCGCTCGGCACGGCCGCGCGCAAGGCCCCGAGCGGCCCGCTGAACGTGCCGATCTCCCAGCAGCGGCGGTTCGCCGTGGCGCGGGCGCGGCTGGAGGACCTGCGCGGGGTGCGCGCCGAGCACGGCGGCACGATCAACGACGTGGTGCTCGCGCTGATCACCGGCGCGCTGCGCACCTGGCTGCTGTCCCGCGGCGAGAGCGTGGACGCGTCCACCACGCTGCGCGCGCTGGTGCCGCTGGCGATCAGGGACGAGCTGGACGGCTCCACCCCGACCCTGATCGGCAACAAGGTCAGCCCGCATCTGGTGGACCTGCCGGTCGGCGAGCCGAGTCCGGTGGTGCGGCTGCAGCACGTCGGCCACGCGATGCGGGCGCACAACTACTCGGGCCGCTCGGTCGCGGCCGGCGCGCTGCTGCGGCTCGGCGGGTTCGCGCCGCCCACGCTGCACTCGCTGGGCGCGCGGGCGGCCGGGTCGTTCTCCAAGCGGTTCTTCAACCTGGTGGTTACCAACGTGCCTGGCCCGCAGACGCCGGTGTACGCGGGCAACGCGCGCATGGTGGAGATGTTCCCGGTGATGCCGCTGCTGCCGAACCAGGCGCTGGCGATCGGCGTGACGTCCTACGACGGCGGGGTGTACGTCGGGTTCAACGGCGACCGGGACGCACTGTCCGATGTGGACACGCTGGCCAGGATGCTGGAGGAGTCGGTCGAGGAGTTGACGGCTACGGTGGCGGTATGACCCGCGTTTATCTCCCCGCGACCGTGGCGATGCTGCGTGAGCTGAACGAGAAGGGCGAGCTGGCCGCGGTGAACGGCACGGCGTTCGCGCTCACGCCGGCGCTGCGCGAGTCCTACGCCACCGGATCGGCCGAGGAGCTGGAGTACGCCGCGATGCTGGACGCCGCGCGGGCGTCGCTGCGGCTGATCGCGGGTGACCCGGACGCGCAGCCCCGGCGGGCGGTGGTGTCCGCCGACGTGGAGGACGCGACGCTGCGCCCGGACCTGGACAACGCGGTGGTGAAGCTGGCCGGGCCGATCCCGATGGACACGGTGGCCGCGGTGCACCTGGACACCGCCGAGGCCGAGGACGCCGTGCGGGCCGCCGCCGAGGTGGTGGACGCGGCCGATCTCGGCGACCCGGACGCGGAGTTCACCCTCGGCGACGCCGAGGACCACGAGCTGGCCTGGTACGCGCGCCAGGAGCTGCCGTTTCTCCTCGAGCTGATGTAGGCCGCGTCTGACAAACCCATGGTCGCGGCCATCGCGGCATCGGGTTTCATCGCACTGGGGCAGGGGACCGCGGCGGCCGTCGCGGAATGCGCCTACCGCCCGCCGGATCGGACGGCGCAAATGACCAAGTCCGCGATCGACGCGCGGTATTCGGCTGATTCACAATTGCGTGCGCTGCTCGGCGCACCGGCCGGCGACGAGGTCGGCGAGGGTATTCGGTACCGCGATTACCAGCGCGGCAGAATGTACTGGGCGTCCGACACGGGGGCGCGCGAGTCGCACGGCGCGATCCTCGAGAAGTACCTGTCCAAGGGCGGGCACGAGGCGTACGGCGCGCCGGTCACCGACGAGTGCCCTTCGGCGAACTCGGGGCGGTACAACCACTTCTCGGGTACCTCGGCCAGTGGCGGCACGTCGATCTACTGGCGGGCCGACCTCGGCGTGAAGCTGGTGTCCGGCCAGGTGCACTGGCTGTGGGAGCACTCGGACTGGGAGCGTGGAACCTACGGTCAGCCGATTACCGACACGCTCCCGACGCGTGACCTGAACGGCGAGTACAACGATTTCCTCGGCAATGACGGTGCCGGCGCGTCGATCTACTGGACGCGATTCACCGGCGTGCACGGAGTCAAGGGCGCGATTCGCGACCGGTGGCTCGCCATGGACGCGGAGAAATCATTCCTCGGTTACCCGACGTCCGACGAACTCGACACAACGAGCGGCAAGCGCTCCAATTTCCAGGGCGGTTACGTGACCTGGAACCGTGCCACCGGCGAGGTCGTCGCGCGTCTCTGGTATCGCACACGCAGCACCCCGGCGGGCGTCAGGACAGTGGACCGGTGTGCTGCTCGATCCAGGATTTGAAGTGCGGCACGCTGTTGTAGACCGATGGGGCGCTGGCGCATACCGGGAAGAAGCCGCCGAGGCGACTGGTGGTGCCGCCGAGTTGCCAGCGGCCGTCCACCTTGACCACGAGCGGGCCACCGGAGTCGCCGAAGCAGGCGCCCTTGGCGGACTGATCGCCGACGCACAGCTCGGCCTGCGGGTCCAGTAGGGCGCATCCGGTCACCAGCTTGGTGTCCAGCTCCTGCAGTTGCTGGGGCGGTTCGCCGCAGCCTCGGGTCGGGCAGGTGAGGCCGTGGCCCATGATCCGCACGGCGGCGCCGGTGTCCAGCGGTTCGGACGTGATGCCGACCGGCGCGCCCGTGGCGGGCTTGGCCAGTTTGATCAGGCCGAAGTCGCTGCCGGGGCCGGGATTGTCGCTGCCAGGGCCCGGCACGACCTTCTCGATCGCGATCTCCTCGCCACTGGTCAGTTCGGTGCCGCCCACGCGCACCGAATTCGGGTGGGCCATCGTGATGCAATGCTTGGCCGTCGCCAGCCATTGCGGAGTAATCAGCGCCGCACCGCAGCGGAACTTCCCGCCCTCCAACAGCTTTGTGTAGAAGGAGTAGTCCTCCGACGCGGGCTTGCCACCGATGATCCGTGGCTGGACGTCGTCGGAAGCGTTGTCGGACGCGGCGCCGGCGGCACCGACGAGCGTTGCCGTCAGCGCGAGTGCGATGCCGGTTGCCGAGGCTATGATGCGAAACCGCATCGGCGGACCCCTTTCGTTGCCTGGTTCCCCGGCAGGGTGGCGGGCCGTGCTCGGACGTCACATCGTGCGAACCACGTAGCGGGCTACGTAGCCGGCCGCCAGCATCGAGAAATTTGTCACCGGGCTACGAAGAACCACCCGGTCGAGTACATGCCATGGAGCAGGAACGGCCACGGCCGTAAGGTTTTACCGCAGTGCGTTCTCAGTGCGGAGAAAGGAATCGACGTGCGGCCTTCCAACCGTTTTGGCGGTTCGTTGATCAGAGTGTTCCTGGCGTTCGCGCTGCTGTTCACCGGTGGCGCCGCCGTCACGGTGGCGCACGCGACCGGCGCGCCCGCGAGCACGGTCGCGGTCGCCCCCGACGATCCGGAGAAGCCTGGTCCGTTCCAGGTGGAGAAGGTGGCGGCACCGGCGGGTCCGGGATTCGCCGGCGGGAACCTCTGGATTCCCCGAGGCGGGACAGGCCTGTTCGGCGGGGTCGCCGTGTCGCCGGGCTTCACCGAGTTGGAGCCTGCGATCTCCTGGTACGGCCCGCACCTGGCGTCGCACGGCTTCGTGGTGGTCACCATGAACACGCTGTCCCCGTTCGACCAGCCCGACCAGCGCGGTGACCAACTGCTCGCCGCGCTGGACTACGTGACCAAGTCGAGCCCGGCCAAGGACAAGGTCGACGCCGGGCGGCTGGCCGTGATGGGTCACTCCATGGGCGGTGGCGGAAGCCTTGCCGCCGCGGTGAAACAGCCGGCGCTGAAGGCGGCGGTCCCGCTCGCGCCGTGGCACCTGAACAAGGCGTGGGGGACGGTGCGGACGCCGACGCTGATCATCGGAGCCGAGGCGGACGCCATCGCGCCGGTCGGCCAGCATGCCGAGCCGTTCTACGACAGCCTGCCCACCACTCTGCCCAAGGCGTATCAGGAATTGCGCGGCGCCGACCATATGGTCACCAATTCGCCGAACCCGTGGATCGCGCGGCAGGCCACGTCCTGGCTCAAGCGGTTCGTGGACGGGAACGGCGAGTACAGCGTGTTCCTGTGCCCGCCGCCCCAGCCGGACGACAAGATCTCGGAGTACCGGTCCACCTGCCCGTACTGATCGCGGTCAGCCCGCCAGGGCCTTGCGCAGCGCGTCGGCGAACTCGATCGGCTGAGGGATGAAGCCGCCGTGGTCGCCGGGGAAGTCCGTCACCGTGGTGCCGAGCTTCTCGGCGAGGATTTCTGACGTGCGAGAGACGATCAGGTCACCCGATTCGACGCCCACGCCGACCACGACGCGCCCCACGCCGCGTGCGATCGCGTCGAGGTCCGGCAGGTGCCGGGTGGTGGGCCGGATCTCGGCGGTGAACATGCGGCAGCCGTCGGCGTAGTCCTGCTCCGGGTTGTCGCTCGGCGGCGGGCCCTCGGCGTCGTCGTCGAAGCCGGCGTTGCCCATGAACTTGGCCATCGCGGCCCCGAGCCCGTCGCGGTGGAAGATCTCCACCATCTCGTCCACGGCCGCGCGCTGCTCAGCGGCTTCGGCCGCCGGCAGCAGTTCGAGCAACGGAGGCTCGTGCGCGACCAGCGTGCGCGCCCGGCCGGGGTGCCGCTCGGCGAAGGCCAGCACGGTCACCGCGCCGCCACTGGTACCGAACAGGTCGGCCGACTCGGCACCCAGCGCGTCGAGCAGCGCGGCCACATCGTCGGCGCGCAACTCGGGGGTGGAGGGGCCGTTCGGGTCGTCCAGCTTGCTGGCGGAGATCCCGCGCGGGTCGTGCGTCACGACGGTGTGGTCGCCGGCAAGCGCGTCGGCCAGGGGCGCGAAGTACGAGGCGGCCATGGGCGAGCCCATGACCAGCAGGAGCGGGCCGGAGCCGCGCACCTCGTAGTGCAGCGTGCCGCCGGGGATGTCGAGAGTGTGCGAGGTGGTCATGGCCGTTCCTTCCGTGAGTCTGTGGTGTCACGGGTAGGACCCCGGTCCCCGCGCCGAATCGTCGCCCCGCGGCGAACAATCTCAAAGCCGGTCAGAACGGTGGTGGTTCAGGGCTCGCCTCGACTGGCCGAGTCGCACGCACTGTGGCGATAGAGTGAGCTTCGGTGTCGAAGGGTGTCCGATGAGCAACTTGTGGACGCGACGACCTTTCATTCGAGCGGTCGTAGCGACGGTCGCGGTTCTCGGATTTGTCGTTGCCGTCACCTTGGCCACTACTTCTGAGGGATCTCAGGATCGAAGGTTGGTCAGCCGAGCCGAGGCTGATCAACTGCTTGACCGGGCAGTCCACATGGCGCGAGATGGCAACTTCACTCGACTCTGTGACGAGATCGCAGATGTGGCTCAGATGTGTCGGGCGCATCTGGAGACTGCCCGTACATCGCGGTGGGAGCCGAGTTCCGCCGCGCCGACGGTAGTAGGCACACGGACCGTCAACGGTGCTGGTGCCGAACCTCAACTGTTCATTCTCGAGATCGCAGGCGTGCGAGCAGACGGCAGCACATACCATGGCGACTTCGCCGTGGCTGATGTTCAGGGTCGGTTGGGAAGTCCGACAGCCGCCTACTGGCTGGGAATCAAGATGGTGGTAGCGGGAGAATGTCCAGAGGGCAACTCCCAGGCTAATCATGTTTGTCGGCGAGCGACCGTCAGTGCGCCGTCGCAATAGCTCGATTATGACCTGATCCGCAGGCCACAGCGATACCGTCAGAGAACCCGCACCACCGCATCGTGCAACGTCGTATAGAGCGGATCCTCAGTAAAATCCGGCCCCGTCTCCTCGCCGATGTACAAATCGAGATGCCGCGCCCCACCCAACCCCGGCGTGAACTCGTCCGCGATCACCCAGGTCGGACCACTCAACCGAGCACACACAGCCGACTCGGCACCACGTCCACACCCGGCCACCCGAACCGAAGTGCCACGCGCCAACCCGTCACCCGCCGCCGTCCGAAACGGCACGAGCGCCCCACCATCCGCCCCACGCGGCGCACTGTCCAACCAGAACCCCTTGTCGTGCGACCAGTTCAGATAGCCGCGCCGACTCGTCAGCCGTCCCGTCCCCTCCGTGCGCACCGCGTCCACGAAATCAGCCGGATAACGACCGAGATCGCTGTCCCCGTGCTCACAATCGATCACCCGACACCCGGTCACCCGCGTCCGTGCGCCGTGGTGCACGTTCTCCACCGCCGTGTAGTACACCGTGACCAGCCACCCACCCTCAGGCGCCCGATCGTCAGGCACGGCTGAGCAGCCCGCCGCCACCAAGAGCGCGGCGACGAGCAACCACACACGCCTCATCCCGCGGCGACCGTCGCCGGCGTGGTGAACGTGTAACCGAGACCCTGAACGCCTTCGACCACCTGGCGCAGCATGTCCACGCCGAGGTACGGGTGGTAGAAGAAGCTGGCCACGCCGTCGGTGACCACCCGGCTGGCCCGCGCGGAGGCCAGCAACTGCTCCGGCAGCCGAGGCGGATGGTGGTTCTGCCACTCGGTCTCGATGTTGCCCAGCCCCTCCGGGATCACTGTCGAACCGTAGGAATCCCGCACCAGGTAAGGGAAAGCCTGGCCGTAGGCGCGCGTGTAGTCCGGCGTGCCGGAGCCGCACGTGCCGCCGGCGCACCAGCCGGGGAAGTACAGCCCCCGGTCGTAGCGCAGCCCGAACTCGGAGTTGATCACCTTGTAGTCCACGGCCGACGCGGCGTAGTGCGGCGGCTCGAAGATCGTCGGACGCGGCAGCCCGGCCAAGGCGATCGCGGTGCGCGCCGAGGAGATCCGGCCACGCGCCCAGTTCGCGCTGTCGCCCGGCACCGGACCGTCCAGCCGCACGTAGTCCTGCTCGTCGACGTGCGCGCGGTAGAACTCGAAGTCGTCCCCGCTCACCCCGTTGTACGGGTTGTCGAGATCGCCGAACTGGTGCGTGTACCCGTGCATCAGGATCGTGCCGCCGCGCGCGATCATGTACCGCACCGCCGATACCACCTGCGGCGCCTGGGAAAGGTTGCGGTACAACGGTTTCCCGCCGTTGTAGGTGCCCTGCGGATCGGCGTAGCGGGAGTAGAGCGCGATCGAGAACGGCACCCGCCGGCTGTACAGGTAGTCGGCGATCGCGCGCAGCTCCGCCGGATCCGCGTCCGGTCCGACGTCCTCGATGCGCACCAGCGCGCGCTTGCGGTCCGGCCCGCTCGGGCGCACCTGCTTGGAGATCACGTCGGCGAACGCGAAGTAGCGGTCCGAGTCGCCGATGTAGGACAGCGGCACCTCGCCGAGGTAGGTCAGCCCGCCGGAGCGCACGCCCCACGGGAACGTCGTGCCGTTCTGGCGCACCGCCGTGCCCACGACCGTGGCGCGAGCCGGGTCGGTGACCGCGGCGGACACGATGCCGGATGGCGCGGCGAGCGGGTCGCGGCGCAGGTCGGTGTCCCGGTACCGGATCGTGGTCACCGCGGAGTGGTCGAACTCGCCGGGGTCGAAGCCGTACTGCGCGGCGAAGTTCCCGGCCCGCGTCTCGAGCTGCCAGATGTTGCTGTGCAGCCAGGTGACCGGCGTGCTGCCGGCGAGCGTGTCGTCCAGGAACGCGGCAGGCAGCGGCTCGTCGTAGGTGGAGCCGACGTAGATCACCGAGGCGTAGCCGCGCATCTCGCCGGCGGTGTACGTGCCGACCGGGCGCATCGCCCACGGGCCGCCGTGCGAGGCCAACTGTCCGATTTGGACGGCGTAGGTCTCACCGAGGAAGCCCCACTCGCCGGTGGTGTCGTAGAGCACCAGGGTCTTGCGCGCCGGGTCGGAGCCAGGGGCGCCCGCGTTGAGCGGGACGGCCGCGGCGTAGGCCGGCGCGGCCGGCATGATCAGTGTCGCGGTGATCGCGGCGGCCGCGATCAGTTTGCCCCAGCGTCTCATGTGGACTGTGTCTCTTTTCCTTGTTCCGCAACGGCTTCAGCCGTGCATGATGTCGCCAGGGGAGGCGAACCGGTAACCGAGTTCGCTGATTCCGTCCACCAGTTTGGCCAGACCGGCCGTGCCGAGGAACGGGTGATAGAAGAAGCTCGCCACCGAGTCGCGCACGACCCGGTTGGCCCGCGCGTCGGCCAGCATGTCGGCCTCGGACCGGCTGTTGTGCTGGTTGAACGCGGCCGGCGCGACGTTGCCGACGTTCTCCGGCACGACGACCGAGCCGTACACGTCGCGCACCGCGTACGGGAAGAACTGCCCGTACACCTCGTCGTAGGACACCGAGGTCGAGCCGCACAGCCCGCCGGGGCACTGGCCGGCGTAGTAGCTGCCGCGGTCGTAGCGCGCGCCGAAGATCGACGTCACCTCGTGGTAGTCCACCGCCGAGCCGCCGTAGTGCGGGAACTCGAACATCTCCGGGCGGCCGAGCCCGACCCGCTCGAACTCGCCGAGCCCGGTGGCGATCCGGTCGCGGAACCATTCCGGCGAGTCGCCCGGCACCGGCCCGGTCAGCAACACGTTGCCGCGATCGTCGGTCCTCGCGCCGTAGAACTCGTAGTCGCTGGCGCTCACCCCGTCGTACGGGTTGGCCGCCTCGCCGTTCTGGTGGCTGTAGCCGTGCATGATCAGCGTGCCGCCGCGCCGGGTGGCGTCCCGCAGCACCTCGACCAGCTCCGGCCGGTCGACCAGTCGGGTGAACGTCGGCCGCCCGTTGTTCGCCTTGCCCTGCGGGTCGGCGTAGTACGGGTAGACCGCCAGCGAGAACGGCACGCCCCGGCCGGCCAGGTAGTCGGTGATCGCGCGCAGCTGCTTGGGATCGGTGCGCGGGCCGACGTCCTCGATGCGCACCAGCGCGCGGTGCCGCTCGACCGTCTCGGGGGCGAGCGTGCCGAGCAGGATGTCGGCGGCGGCGAGGTAGCGGTCCTGTGCGGCGGCGTAGGCGTAGGGCACCTCGGCCAGGTAGCTGAACTGTCCACTTCGGACAGCCCAGGGCGAGCGGGCGCCGCCGTCCGGGGTGGACGCCTCGGCCAGCACCTGGGTGCGGCGCGGGTCGGTGACCCGCAGGCCCATCACACCGGTGTCGGCGAACTCGCTGCGGCGCAAGGGAAATCCGCGGTAGTTGACGGTGGTCGGCCGGTCGGTGCGGTAGCCGCCCCAGGTCCAGCCGAGCCGCTTGTCCAGCCCTGGCGTGCGGTCGAACAACTGCCAGATGTTCCCGCCGATCCACAGCACCGGGATCCGCGCGTTCGCGACGTCGGTGAGGAAGTGTTGCGGGAGCAGGCCGTCGTAGACCGATCCGATGTAGACGATCGACTGGTACCGGTTCGCCTCGCCGGGCTCGTAGTCGCCCACCGGGTGCATCCGCCACGCGTTCGCGCGGGACACCAGGTTCGCGGTGAACATCGCGTACGCCTGGGCGCGCTGTGCCTCGGAGGCGGCCGGCGGGTTCGGGGCGTAGCGGCGGCCGTCGTCGTAGAGCACCAGCGTGCGCCGGTCGTTCCGGCCGCCGGGGCCGGCCTCGCCGGGTATGCCCGACCAGCGGGTCGATGCGGCGAGTGGCACGGGCGCGGCGGCCGGTGAGCCGGTCTCCGGGGTCGCGGCCTCGGAGTCGGAGCCGACCACGAACACGGTGGCCACCACCGCGGCGGCGATCACCACGGTGACGGCGCCCAGGCGCACGCCGACGGGCAGCCTCCGGCGCTCTATGGCCGTGTCGCCGCTCATACCGCGGTGAAAGGGCGGGCGCCGGCCGGCGCGAATTCCTTGGGAGGCATGGCCTGTAGACCGAGCAGCCAGGCCAGCGCCTCCTCGGTGCGTTCGGCGGCGCGGCCGTCGCCGAACGGGTTGCCGCCACTGGTCATCGCGGTGCGCGCGGCCGCGTCGGACAGCAGTGCGGACGCGGTGGACACGATCCGCCGGTCGTCCGTGCCGACCAGGATCGCGCAGCCGGCGTCGACCGCCTCCATCCGCTCGGTGACGTCGCGGAGCACCAGCACCGGAACGCCGAACGTGGGCGCTTCCTCTTGAATGCCACCGGAATCCGACAGCACGATGGTGCTCGCCGCGAGCACGCCGGCCAACTGCTCGTAGGGCAGCGGCTCGGTGATCAGCACGCGCGGGTGGTGCGCCAGCGCGTCGGTCACGGTCCTGCGCACGGCCGGGTTCGGGTGCGTCGGGAACACGATCTTGAGATCCTCGTGCTGGCGCAGCAGCTCGGTGATCGCGTCCAGCACGCGGCGCAGCGGAGCGCCCCACGACTCGCGGCGGTGCGCGGTGACCAGCATCAGCTTGTGCTCGGCGCGGGTGGCCCGCTCCACCATGTCGGCCAGTGCCGGGTCCTCGAAGTGCGCCGGCCGGTCGGTGACCGTGGAGATCGCGTCGACCACGGTGTTGCCGGTGACGAGCACCGACTGCGCCGGCACGCCCTCGTCGAGCAGGTGACCTGCGGCGTACGTGGTCGGCGCGAGGTGCAGCGCCGCGGACCGGGTGACCAGCCTGCGGTTGAGCTCCTCGGGGAACGGCGCGGCCAGGTCGAACGAGCGCAGGCCTGCCTCCAGGTGCACCACCGGGATCTTGCGCCAGAACGCGACAAGCGAGCCGGCGAGCGTGGTGGTGGTGTCGCCCTGCACGATCACGGCCGACGGCGGGCGGGCGGTGGCGAGCCGGTCCAGCCCGGTGATCAACTGTGCCATCAGCTCGGCCTGGCCGCCGTCCTCGCGGTGCACGGTCAGCCGCACGTCCGGCGCGCGGCCGAAGGTGGCCAATGCCTGGTCGACCATGGTCGGGTGCTGGCCGGTCGCGATGATCGACGCGCGTAACCGACCGCCTCGGTCGAACGCCTCGGCCACCGGGGCCAGCTTCACCGCCTCCGGTCGTGTCCCGGCTACCAGCCATACCTCGGGCGTCATGCCCTGTCCACCCCGATGCACGGTTGCTCCCCGTCCCTGTTCCGAATCTTGTCGGCCCGCCGACTGGTCACGATCGTGTCGGCTAATCACCCGATCGTGCATCGATTGGTCGGACAATGCCGTTACCGGGCTACCTACGGGAGGTGATTACCCACCAAACATCACCCGAAACGGGTGACTTTTATGACATATCCATCCACGGTGTGTAGCAGCGTGACGGGTGCTGGCGATACGGGCTACGTCTGGTTGATCCATGAAGGCGGGGGTTTTGAAGTGTCGATGACGCGGGTGGTTCCTGCCTCACTGTCGGTCGCCGGTGTCGGTGCCGTCATGGGTGGCACCGTTCTCTACGTGATCTTGTCGCTCGTGGCGCTGATCGCGATGCTGCTCGCCGCGCGGTCGCTGCGCCTGCGCGCTCAACGGTGAGCGCGCCCCGGTGCTGACGGCCACACTGTCCTCGGCCGTCTTGGTCGTTCTGCTGTTCTGGTGGCCGGCGCACAATCTCGCGCTCGCCGCGTTCGCCTGGCGCACTCCCCGGCCGCGCCGCGTCGCGCGGGAGACCGCCGATCCGCTGCTGTTCTGGATCATGATCCCGGCCTTGAACGAGGAGCGGGTGATCGCCAACACGGTGCGTAGCGCGCTGTCGCTGGGCACCGAGGCAACCCCGGTACGGGTACTCGTGATCGACGACGGCTCGGACGACGGTACCCAACAGGTGTTGTCCACACTGGACGATTCGAGGCTGCATGTGTTGCGCCGCAACGCTCCTGAGGCCCGCCAGGGCAAGGGTGAGGCGCTCAACGCTGGCTACCGGTACATCGAGGAGATCGCGCGAGCCGGCGGCACGGTGCACACGACGGTCGTCGGCGTGATCGACGGGGACGGCCGGGGGAGCACCGGCATGCTCGCCGAGATCGCCGCGCTGATGGCCGACCGGTCGGTCGGCGCGGTGCAGTGCCGGGTGCGCATCCACAACCGGCGCAAGGTGCTCGCGCTGCTGCAGGACCTCGAGTTCGCCACGATCGCGGACGCGTCGCAGTCGCTGCGGGACCTGGTCGGCAGCGTCGGCATGGGCGGCAACGGCCAGTTCACCCGGCTGTCGGTACTCGTCGCGTTCGACCCGGCGCCGTGGTCGCAGTGCCTCGTGGAAGACCTCGAACTCGGGCTGCGCCTGCACCTGTCCGGCTATCGGGTCAGGTACACCAAGCGGGCCTGGGTCACCCAGCAGGGGCTGGAGGATCTGCGCAGGCTGCTGCGTCAGCGAGCCCGCTGGGCGCAGGGCAACCTGCAGTGCGTGCGCCACCTGCGGCCGCTGATCGGCTCGCGGTTCATCGGCAGCGTCGGGCTGCTGGATTTCCTCGTCTACCTCGTGGTGCCCTGGCTGACCGTGCCGCTGTCGCTGCTCGCCGTCGGGCTGCTCGTGGTGATGGCCGCCGGTGCGCTCAACGGCACGGTGGCCGCCGTCTGGCTCGGCGTGCTCCTGCTGCCCGGCCTGATCTGGGCCGTCGTGCACCGGCTGCGGCTGGCCGACGAGCCGCTGCACCGGTGCCTGCTCGCCGGCCTGCTGTACCCCGGATTCCTGCTGCTCGGCGTGGTCTCCACCTGGCGCGCGCTGTTCCGCGTGATCACCCGCCGCAACTCGTGGGCCAAGACCGAACGGCTCAGCGACGACGTCGTACCCGCCTGACCGCCGCCCTCGTTTGCTGGTCTTGAAGACCACACACCACCGGGTTTGCTGGTCTTGAAGACCTACAGACGTGGGCCGACCACAGCGTGGCTTTCGTTCGGGGTTGGTGAAGCTGGACGCAGACCGAACGACTGACGGGTGAGGTCGTGCCCGCCGCGTGACACGATGTGGGTGAACGGGTGCGCCGGATGACCCTCGCGCGCCCGTGACCACGCCAAACAGAAGGGGAGGCGCCACACCATGGACGCCGTTTCGTCCGTTCCAGAGCCGGCCAACGAGCCGGTGCACTCCTACGCGCCGGACAGCGCGGAACGGGAGTCGCTGCGGCGCAGGATCGCCGAACTGGAAGGTGAGCGTGCCGAGTTCACCATGACCATCGACGGCGTGCAGCGGATGGCCGGCGGCGACTCGATCGACGTGGTGCAGCCGCACGATCGCGCGCACGTGCTCGGTGTGACCGCGCAGGCCACCCAGTCCGATGTGGCCGACGCGGTGGCCGCGGCCAAGCGTGCCGCGCCCGCGTGGCGGGACCTGCCGTTCGACGAGCGCGCCGCGATCCTGCTGCGCGCGGCCGACCTGCTCGCCGGCCCGTGGCGGGACACCATCAACGCGTCCACGATGCTCGGCCAGTCGAAGTCCGCCCAACAGGCGGAGATCGACTCGGCCTGCGAGCTGATCGACTTCTGGCGGTTCAACGTCGGCTACGCCCAGCGCGTGCTCGGCGAGCAGCCGCGCTCGTCGGCCGGCGTGTGGAACCGGTTCGACCACCGTCCGCTGGACGGGTTCGTCGTGGCCATCACGCCGTTCAACTTCACCGCGATCGCCGGCAACCTGCCGACCGCGCCCGCGCTGATGGGCAACACCGTGGTGTGGAAGCCCTCGCCCACCCAGCAGCTCGCCGCGCACAACACGATGCGCCTGCTCGAGGCGGCCGGCCTGCCGCCGGGCGTGATCAACCTGGTCACCGGCGACGGCGCCGCGGTGAGCGAGGTGGCGCTGCGCGACCCGGAGTTCGCCGGCCTGCACTTCACCGGTTCGACGAAGACGTTCAAGTACCTGTGGCGCGCGATCGCGGAGAACCTGGACACCTACCGGTCCTACCCGAGGATCGTGGGCGAGACCGGCGGCAAGGACTTCATCGTGGCGCACGCGTCGGCCGACCCGGCCGCCGTGGCCACCGGCATGGTGCGCGGCGCCTACGAGTACCAGGGCCAGAAGTGCTCGGCCGCCTCGCGCGCCTACATCGCCCGGTCGCTGTGGGACGGCGGCGTGCGCGAGGGCCTGCTGGACACGGTGAAAACGCTGTCCTTCGGCGACGTCACCGACTTCTCGCACTTCGGCGGCGCGGTGATCGACGAGCGCGCATTCGCCAAGCACTCCGCGCTGTTCGAGCGGGTCGCCGGTGACTCGCACATCGAGGTGCTGGCCGGTGGCACCGCCGACGACTCGGTCGGTTTCTTTGTGCAACCAACTGTTCTGGTGGGCGACGACCCGAGCCACGAGGTGTTCACCACCGAGTACTTCGGGCCGATCCTCGCGGTGCACGTGTACGACGACGCCGACTACGCGAAGGTGCTCGAAACCGTCGACAGCTCCTCGCCGTACGCGCTGACCGGAGCGGTGTTCGCCACCGACCGGCACGCCGTCGAGCAGGCGCACCAGGCCCTGCGGTTCGCCGCCGGCAACTTCTACGTCAACGACAAGCCGACCGGCGCGGTGGTCAGCCAGCAGCCGTTCGGTGGCAGCCGCGCCTCCGGAACGAATGACAAGGCCGGGTCGATCTACAACTTGCAGCGGTGGGTCAGTCCACGGTCTGTCAAGGAGACCTTCGTCCCGCCGACTGATCACACGTACCCGCACATGGGCTGATCACCAGCTCTGAACGGGGCCGCTCGCACTTCGGTGCGGGCGGCCCTTCGCATGGTCGGATTTTGGGGGACCAATGGGCATGGACGAGGGCGCGTTCTTCGTGCTCGTACACAAGGCGCGAGCACTGGACGATCCCGACGAACAAGTGCGGCGGCTGGAGGAGTTGCTCGCCGATCCGACGATCGCGGGGCTGGATCACCTGGCGTTCGTGGTGCGCTGGAACCTGGCCGCCGCGTACGCCGAGGGCAGCCACTGGGGCCGGGTGTTCCCGCTGGTCGACCGGCTGCTCGCGGAGTACGACCGGCACTGGCTGTTCGAGCCGGAGTACGAGCGCGAGCTGCTGGACGAGCTGAACCTGGGCCGAGAGGCCGCCCACCGCTACGAACAAGCCGCCGCCGCAGCCTCGGCCGCCGACGATTGACCGAGATCTCGTGAGTGTGATCTCACCACCGCCCAGGTCCTGACGTGCACCACCTTCACGTTTCCCGCCACCTGTTGATCACGCCTGACCTGCGCTTTCTCCGTGGCCGAGGGACTTTAGCGGGCTAAAGTACGCCGAGGGCGGTTGTGCGGCTTGTCAAGTTCTGATCACTCGCCGCGTAGCCAGGCGGCGGTGATCGTGGGGCGGGCGGGCCGCCAGCCGGTGGCGTCGGCGAGCTTGTGGGACACGACGCGCTGGGAGCGGCCGAGGACTGACAGCGGGCCGACCGCGAACGCTTGCGGCAGCCGGCGAACCCGTCGCACGCGGGCCACCTCGGCGATCACCTTCCTGAGCTGGCCGCGCCGGATCGGGTTCGCGCCGACGTTGTAGACGCCGGACGGCGCGTCGAGTGCCGCCACCGCGCCGGCCGCCGCGTCCGACGGGTGGATCACCAGCGTCCAGCCGTCGTCGTCGCCGGGCAGCGTCGGCAATCCGCGGCGCGCGGCGGCGACCAGCATCCGGGTGCCCGGGTCGCCGGAGACCAGCAGGCCGATGCGCAGCCGCACCCCGGTGCGGCCGTCGCCGGCGAACCCCGCCACGTTCTCGTGCGCGGTCATCACCGCCTGGAGCAGCTTCGGCACGTCGACGGGCGCGGTCTCGTCCAACTCGGTGTCACCGCCGTCGGCGTACATGAACGAGACGCCCTCCTGCACGATGGTCCGCACGTCGCCGGACGCGCGGGCGGCCTCGACGATCGCGGCGCTGCCCTCGGCGCGCAGGTGGTCGTTGTCCTTCATGCCGCGCAGCGCCGTGCGCGCGCTGACCGGGATGCGGGTGGCCAGGTTCAGCACGGCGTCCTGGCCGCGCATCGCGGGCAGCAGCGAGTCGGGGTCGAACACGTCGGCGACCACGGGTTCGATGCCGAGCGCGCGGACGGCGGGCACCCGGCCGTCGTTGCGGGCGAGGCCGGTCACCTGGTGGCCGGCGGCGGCCAGCCGTGGCACCGCCTCGCGGCCGAGTACGCCGGTCGATCCGATCAGCAGAACGCGCACGGTCAGCTCCCGGGGTACCAGTCCGCCGAGGGTTTCGGGCGCTCCGGCCGCCAGCCGGTCGCCTCGGTCAGCTTGTGCGACACCACCCGGTGCGAGCGGCCGAGGTAGGAGGCCAGCGCGGACGGCAGGTGTCGCGCCGTCGACCGGCCGGCGGCCTCGGCGAGCATCGCGCCGTGGTCGCGCTTGCGGATCGGGTCGGCGCCGACGTTGTAGACACCGGTCGGCGCGTCGAGCGCGGCGACGGCGGCGGCCGCGGCGTCCGACGGGTGGATCAGCGTGGTCCACGCGTCCGGTGAACCGGGCACCGACGGGAAGCCGCGGCGGGTGGCTCGCACCAGGATCCTGGACAGCGCGTCGTCCCCGGTGAGCAGGCCGATCCGCAGGCCCACGCCGGTGCGGCCGTCCCGCGCGAACGCGAGCACGTTGTCGTGCGCGGTCACCGCCGAGCGCATCAGCTTCGGCACGTCGAGCCGCGCGTCCTCGTCCAGTTCGGTGTCACCGCCGCTGGCGTACACGAACGAGACGCCCTCCTGCACGATGATCCGCACGTCGCCGGACGCGCGGGCGGCCTCGGCGATGGTGCCGGTGGCCTCCTCGCGCAGCCGGACGGTCTCCTTGAAGGCGGCGAACGCGCCGCGCAGCCGGGACGGGATGCGGGTGGCCAGGTTGATCACCGCATCCTGGCCGCGCGTCGCGGCGGTCATCGACTCGACGTCGAACACGTCGGCGACAACGGGTTCGAGGCCGAGCGCGCGCACGGCGGGCACCCGGCCGTCGTTGCGGGCCAGGCCGGTCACCTGGTGGCCGGCGGCGAGCAGCCGGGGCGCCGCCTCGCGGCCCAGCACCCCGGTCGATCCGATCAGCAGTACACGCACCGGCTCCTCCTCACGTCGAACGCCCCCGTCTCATGGTGGACGAGACGGGGGCGTTCGGCGTGACAGCTGTCAGCGCGGAGGCATCTGCACCTTCGGCGGATCGCCGACCTCGTTCGCCGGCGGGACGGTGATCTGCACCGGAGCACCCCAGTTGGAGTACTTCGCGGTGGTCTTGATCGCCGGCTGGCCCGCGATCGCCGGCGTCTCGTTCACCACCTGGACGGGCAGGTTCTCGTTGTTCAGCCAGAAGTCGAACGGCAGCGTCTTGACGCCCTGGTTGAGCATCAGCTGCATGCCCAGCTTGGCCAGCGCGTTCTTCTCGTTCTCGACTAGCTTCGCGACGTCGGCCTCGATCGTGTAGCGGGTGGTCGGCTGGCCGTCGATCTGCTCTTTGGCGGTCTTGATGATCCGGCCGCTGGCCTTGGCCTTCTCGACCTGCTTGGTCACGTCGGAGCTTTCGACCATGAGGTCGGCCAGCGCGGTGAACAGCTTGGACCCCGGGTCCTCGCCGCCGCGCGCGAACTTGACCCACTTGGTGGTGACGCCCTGCTGGCGCATGGCCTCGTTGGCGGTCGTGTACACGCCGTCGGCGACCATGACCATCTGCTGCTCGCCCTCGGGCGTGTTCATGGTCATCGCCATGCCGGGGTTCGAGCCGAACCGGAGTTGCCCCTTGCCGCTGACGCCGACCGGCTCGGCCTTCACCTCGGCGTGCACGCTCTGCTTGCCGTTGGCCTGCTTGTCGACGGCGCTGGCCAGCGCGCTGGTGTCGGCGAGCGCGTCGCCGCCGCCGGGGTTGGGCTGGCCCGGGGCCGGGGTGCCGGACGCGGCGCTCGCGTTGCCCGACGTCTCACCACCGCAGGCGCCGAGCGTGACGGCCAGCGCGAGGCTGGACACGATCACCGCGATCTTCCGCATGTTGCTGTTTCCCCTCTGACACTTGTGTCCCGTCATCGGCACACTATCGATGCGCCTGGGACGCGGCGACTTCGGCACTCGTTCCTACGGGCCGCTGACCCCGGCGGCCGGCGGCGCCTCGACGGTCACCGGCTCGCCCCACCCGCTGAAGGTGATCGTGATGCCCAGCGCCGGCGTGGCCTTCGGATCCTCGCCCCGGACGAGCCGCAGCGGGAGCCCGTCGCCGTCCACCCACAGTTCGTAGACGACCGTGTCGGGCACCTCGATCGTGTGGTGTGTGGCCGGCCGGCCGTCCAGCGGTTCGCTCGTGCTGCGGGTGACCGTGCCGGCGCGGATCCTGCCGGTGAGCCGTCCGACGTCGACGGCGGCCATGGTCTTCCTCGCGGTGTCGAACGCGCTCCTGTCCAGCGAATCCGTGCTGTGCTCGGTGACTTTCCGCCACGGCCGGTCGATCCGGCGGAGCGCCCGCTCCACCTCGTCCAGCTCGGTGTACACGGTGTCACCGAGCACGACGTACCGCTGCCGCGTCCGCTCGGTGGTGTACCGGATGTCCGCGCCGCCGCCGGGCCCGGTCCGGACGACTCCCTCCCACCGTCCGAAGACCGGGCCGACAGCGACGACCGCGCGTACGTGCACGGTCCGCCTGCTCGCCGTCTGCCGGTCGACCAGGTCCGCGACGGCTTTCGCGTCGATCGGCCGGTGGCCCGGCTCCTCGGTGCCGCATGCGGTGAGGCCGAAGGCGGCGGTGAGGAGGACGGCGATCGCGATGGCGCGCGTGGCCACTACGAGCCGCTGATCTCGGAGGCGTCCACCACCTCGCCGGCCGGCGGCGCGGTGACGGCGGCCGGCTTGCCCCAGTCCGAGAACGTGATCGTGGCCTTCAACGCACCGGTTTCCTTTCCGGCGGGTTGGTGGATGACCTGTCGCACGGGCAGGTTGTCCGCGTCCACCCACAGCTCGTTGGGCATCGTGGTGGCACCGGCGTCCTTGAGTTCCTGTAGGCGTGCCTTGACGTACTTGTTCGGCTCGGCCTCGATCAGCTTGGCCAGGTCGGTCTCGATCTTGAAGTGGGTGGTCGGCCGGCCGTCGACCTGGTCGCTGGTGGTGCTGGTGATCGTGCCGCTGGCCTTGAACTTCGCCGCGGTCTTCGCGACGTCCAGATAGTCGACCATCACGTCCGCCAGCGCGGTCATCATCTGGGCCGCCGGGTCGTCACTGCCGCGCGTGGCACGCATCCAGGGCTTGTCCACCTCGAGGTCGCGCTGCTCGGACTGGGACAGCGAGACGTAGATCGCGTCGCCGGTCACCACGGTGCGACCGGGTCCATCGGGCGAGTCGTACTTGATGTCGGCGGCCTTGTCGGTGCCCGTGCGGATGACGCCCTCCCCGGTGCCCCCGTCCTCGCCGGTGATCTCGAACTTGACGCGCGCGCTCTGTTTGCTCGACGTTTGCTTGTCGACGGCGCCGGCCAGGCTCGCGGCGTCGGTGAACCCTGTCACGGACTGGCCGGTTTCCTTGTCACCACAGGCGGTCAAGGTCAAGGCGGCGAGTCCGACGGCGATGATGGCGATCCTGCGCATGGTGTGCAGCTCCTCGCAATGGCAATGAACAACTTTGCTACTGCGACGAGCGGGTTGGCGGTTCGGTTCCGCCTATTCTTCGGCGACGCCCGCGCGGGAGGACAGCAGCCGGCGCAGCGACGCCAGCCGGCCGGGGCTCGCCGTGCCGTCGGCGACCGCGCCGTCCAGTGCGCAGTCCGGGTCGTCCGGCGCGCCGAGGTGACCGCAGCCGGACGGGCACTCCTCGGCCATCTCCACCAGCTCGGGGAACGCGGCCACGATGTCGTCCGGCTCGATGTGCGCCAGCCCGAACGAGCGGATGCCCGGCGTGTCCACCACCCAGCCGCCGCCGGGCAGCGGCAGCGCGACGGCGGCCACCGAGGTGTGCCGGCCCTTGCCCACCCCGCTCACCGCGGCCGTCTTCCGGTGCGCGTCCGGTACGAGCCGGTTCACCAGCGTGGACTTGCCGACGCCCGAGTGGCCCACCATGGCCGACACCTCGTCGGCGATCCGCTCGCGCAGCTCGTCCGGCTCCTGGTCGTGCCGGGTCACCATGACCGACAGCTCCAGCTCGGCGTACGCGGCGATCAGCTCGTCCGGCTCGGCGAGATCGGCCTTCGTCAAGCACAGCAACGGTTCCAGCCCGCCGGCGTACGCCGCGACCAGGCACCGGTCGATGAACCCGGTGCGCGGCGGCGGATCGGCCAGCGAGCACACGATCAGCAGCGTCTTCGCGTTCGCCACCACCACCCGCTCGTACAGGTCGGTGTCGTCCGCGGTGCGCCGCAGCACACTGGACCGGTCGGCCACCCGCACGATCCTGGCCAGCGTGTCCGGCGCGCCCGAGGTGTCGCCGACGAGATCGACCTGATCACCCACCACGACCGGGGTGCGGCCCAGTTCGC
Organism: Herbihabitans rhizosphaerae; assembly: GCF_004216555.1. Lineage (GTDB taxonomy): Bacteria > Actinomycetota > Actinomycetes > Mycobacteriales > Pseudonocardiaceae > Herbihabitans > Herbihabitans rhizosphaerae. The sequence continues at coordinate 175,968 of NZ_SGWQ01000010.1, forward strand.
GGGCGCGCATGGCGGTCACCTGGGAGTCCGCGTCGGCGTCCACCGCGCAGGTCCACCGGCCGCGGTCCACGCCGATCACCATGGCGCGCACGGCGTCGGCGTGTTCGGGACGGCGCTTGCTGCGCGGGCGCGATCCGCGGCCGGGTCGGACCCGGACATCGGACTCGTCCAGGTTGCGCCAGTCCTCCCGGCGGCTCACCCGGCGGACTCCACCGAGGACGTCGTCGGAGACAGCATCTCGTTCCACAGCAACGGAAAGTCCGGCATCGTCTTGGACGTGGTGCCGATGTCGTCCACCTCGACACCAGCGACCGCGAGCCCCACGATCGCGCCCGCGGTGGCCATCCGGTGATCGGCGTAGGCGTGCCAGACGCCCGCGCGCAGCGGCGCCGGCGTGATCACCAGACCGTCCTCGGTCTCCTCCGCGGCGCCACCCAGCCCGTTGATCTCCGTGGCCAGCGCGGCCAGCCGGTCGGTCTCGTGGCCGCGCAGGTGCGCGATGCCGCGCAGCCGCGACGGCGACTCGGCCAGCGCGGCGAGGGCCGCGACGGTCGGGGTCAGCTCGCCGACGTCGTGCATGTCCACGTCCACTCCGGACAGTGCGGTCGGACCGTCCACAGTGCACCCGTGCCCGGAAACCGTTACCTGGCAACCCATCCGCGTGAGGATGTGCCGAATCCCATCACCGGCCTGTGTGGTGTCCGCCGGCCAACCGGGCACTGTCACGCTGCCCCCGGTGACCGCGGCGGCGGCCAGGAACGGCGTCGCGTTGGACAGGTCCGGCTCGATCGTCCATACGCGACTGGCGATCGGACCCGGCTCGACCCGCCACGTGTTCACGTCCGAGTCGTTCACGGCGACCCCGGCTTCGCGCAGCATCCGCACGGTCATCTCGATGTGCGGCATCGACGGCACGGGCTTCCCGTCCCTGACGTCGTGGTGGCGCACGGTCACGCCGTCGTCGTAGCGCGCGCCGGACAGCAGCAGCCCGGAGACGAACTGCGAGGAGGCCGAGGCGTCCACGGTCACCTCGCCGCCGCGCATCGAGCCGGTGGCGTGCACGGTGAACGGCAGCGCGTCCCCGGTGATCTGGGCGCCGAGCGTGCGCAGCGCGTCCAGCACCGTGCGCATCGGGCGCTCGCGCGCGTACGGATCGCCGTCGAAGCGAACCGGCCCGTCGGCCAGCACGGCCGCCGGCGGCACGAACCGCATCACCGTGCCGGCCAGGCCACAGTCCACTTCGGACGATCCGCGCAGACCGGCGGAACCGTCCACGCGCACCACACCGTCGTCGGCGATGGTCACCCGCACGCCGAGCGAGCGCAGCGCGGCGATCATCAGATCGGTGTCCCGGCTGCGCAACGCGCCGGCCAGCGATCCGCCGCCGGTGCTCAGCGCGGCGAGCAGCAGCGCCCGGTTGGTGATCGATTTCGAGCCGGGGACGGTGACCGTGGCGTGCACCGGCCCGGTCGCGGTCGGGGCGCGCCAAGCAGTCGTCATGCCTTGATGATCCCGCATCAGCACGAACCGGACGAACTCGCCCGATGTCGGTAGGCCGTGACACGATCAGGGAGACACCTGCGAGGAGGTGGTTTCCGTGTGCGGGAGGTACGCCGCGAAGAAGGATCCGGCGACACTGGCCGCCGAGTTCGACGCCGTCGACCAGACCGACGGGAGCGCGCCCGGCGCGGACTACAACGTGGCGCCCACCAAATCGGTGGTGACCGTCGTGCAGCGGCACCCGCGTGACGAGGACGGCAAGCCCGACCCGGAGCAGACCGTGCGCGGCCTGCGGGTGATGCGCTGGGGCCTGATCCCCGGCTGGGCGAAGTCGAAGTCCATCGGCGCGAAGATGATCAACGCGCGGGTGGAGAGCGCGGCGACCAAGCCGGCGTTCCGCAGCGCCATGAAGCGCAAGCGGTGCCTGATCCCGGCCGACGGCTGGTTCGAGTGGCGGCGCGACGGGCAGACCAAGCAGCCGTTCTACATGACCGACCCGGACGGGAAAAGCCTTGCCATGGCTGGGCTCTGGAGCACTTGGCGGGATCCGGAGGCGGCTGAGGACGCGCCACCGCTGATCACCTGCTCGGTGCTCACCACGGACGCGATCGGCCGGCTCACCGACATTCACGACCGCATGCCGCTGCTGCTGTCGGCCGACGCGTGGCAGGGCTGGCTGGACCCGGATCGCGAGGACGTGGCCGACCTGATCGGCCCGCCGATGCCCGAACTGGTCGACGCGTTGGAGCTGCGCCCGGTCTCGGACACGGTGAACAATGTGCGCAACAACGGGCCGGAGCTGCTCAACCGGGTCGATCCGGCGCAGAATCTGGACGAGCCGAGCTTGTTCGACGTGGAGGAGGCGCGGCCGTGAGCCGCACCGAGATCGAGACCGCGCACGGCATCGCCCGCGCGGAGTTGCACTGCGTGCCGGAGGGGCGGGCGGCGCTGCTGCTCGGCCACGGCGCGGGCGGCGGGATCAGCGCGCCGGACCTGGTCGCCGCCACCCGGGGTGCGCAGGCCGCCGGGCTGCACGTCGCGCTGGTCGAACAGCCGTACCGGGTGGCGGGCCGTCGTGCGCCGGCTCCCGCCGCGCAGTTGGACACCGCGTGGCTGACCGTCGCGGACGCGTTGTCCGGGGAGTGGTTCGACGACGTGCCGCTGGTCTTCGGCGGGCGCTCGTCGGGTGCCCGAGTGGCCTGCCGCACGGCCGGCGACGGGCAGGCGGTGGCCGTGGTGTGCCTGGCTTTCCCCCTGCACCCGCCGGGCAAGCCGGAGAAGAGCCGGGCGGGCGAGCTGGACGGCGTCGAGGTGCCCACGCTGGTCGTGCAGGGCGAGAACGACCCGTTCGGCCGGCCCGAAGGTGCGCACCACCGCGAGATCGTGCTGCTCAAGGGTGACCACTCGCTGAAGTCCGACGCCAAGGGCGTGGCCCGCACGGTGGAGGAGTGGCTGGGCCGAATCCTGCGCCCGCTCGACTGACCAGCGCCTCGCGTGTGCCGGTGAGCGTCGCCGATCCGTCGCCGATCCGTCGCTGTCGCCGGAGAGTCTCGATACCGGTCGCGACAGAAGCTCGCGACCGGGCACGAGACGAAGGGGACGCAGATGAGTACGAGACATCGATTCGCCAGCGCGTTGATGGTCACCGGTCTGCTGACGGCAGGTCTGTTCACCGTGGCATCGACGGCCAGTCCGGGCACCGCGCAGGCCCGCTGCGACGGCCGCAACCAGATCCGAAGTGACTACTGGACGGGCGGTGTTCGGCGCGCGTACGAGGACCCGGTCGGCGGAACGTGCGACGGGAACAACTACTACCAGGGCGACCTCGTCGACCCGGTGAGGGACGGGGCCTGTGTGGAGGTCCAGTTCCTCGACGGGAGCGTGCCCTGGACCCGTGCCGCGGACGGGAGGTCCTGTGTCACGGGCGCTCGGCAGCGGTTCTGGCATCGTGACGTGAACGGCACCTCGGCCGCCTGGGAGCGGTTCTGCGCTGATCAGTACGGCTGCGGCTGGGGCCGCAACGGCGAGAGCCAGGGGCTGAACCACGGCTACTGATCGATCCGGGACCGCACGGAGTTTTCGATGGCCCACCGATTCTTTCGGCTGCCTCGGCGGTGGCGACTTGTCGCCGCCGCCACGGCAGCAGCCGCACTCGGCGCCGGTGTCCTGGTCACGACGACCACCGGTGACCACGACCCACGCCGGCCGCCCGCGTCGCCCGCTCGGCAGGTGACGCCACCACCCGCCGAGCGGCTCGTCTCAGGATCCGAGTACATGACGCTACGTTCGCCCTCGGACGAGCCGCTGGACAGCCTGCCGATCCCCACCTTCGAGGTGCTGCCCGACGGCTCGATCCGGGAGATCCCGCTCGGCCTGCCGGCGGGGAGCGCGCTCGCCGCGGCCCGGGCGATGCCCGACGGACGCATGTTGGCCCTGGCTTCCCGTGATCTGATGCCGGGTGTCCAGCGGCCGGACGGCCCGTTCGTCGAGGGCGTCGCCTTTCCGCTCATCGTCCTCGGCATGGACGGCGCGGTGGTGTCCGATGTGGACATTCGGGTCGTCGGCGAGCACGTGCGACTCGTCGCGGCCACGGCCACCGAGGCCGTCCTGCTGCGCACCGATCCCTTGCGGGGCAAGCCGACGCGGCTCGTCGGTCGGGACTTGGCGACCGGGGCTGAACGTCCACTGTGGACAACGGGCCTCGACGTGACCGCGGGTGACGCGACTCGGGACCGAGTCGTCGTGGCCAGGCTCGACGCCCAGGGCGGCTGCCGGCTGGAGGCGGCGGCGGTGAACATTTCCGTGCCCGCCTGTCAGCACGTCACGGATCTCGACATCGCTCCCGACGGACGGTTCGCCGCCGTCGTGTACCAGCGGTCCGGGCACGAGAACGCGCTGCGGCTGCGGATCCTGGACCTCGGCACGGGCGAGGTGTACGGCGACGAGGCGCTCAAGCCCCAGGATCCGTGTGTGTCCTGCGTCGTCACCGCGCACGGGGCCGGGTACCTCGGCATGGCCTGGTCGGACGGCACCACGCTGCGTGTCGCACAGCTGGATCCGTTGCCGCTGCGATTCGATCCCGCCCGCGTCCTCACCGACATCGCCGAGCGGGTCCACCTGACGACCCGGGCAGTGCCTGGCTGACGCCGCGTCACCCCTTCCGAGCGTCGGGCTGGGCGCCCGACACGACGATGTGGAGGGCCTCGGTGAGAAGCCGCCGAAGGCGCTCGGGGCCGACCTCCGATCTCGGTTGACCGGCCGGCTGGGTGGCCGGGATGGTCCCGGCAAGCGCGTCCGCGTGCAGCCGCCGCAACTCCTGGCCCGGCACCGCACCGAGTTCCTCGCCGAGCAGGTGGTCGGCCTCGTGATAGGTCGCGAGCGCCTCGGCGTGGCGCCCTTCGTGGCACAGAGCCCGCATCAGCAACGCCCAGAACCGTTCCCGCAGCGGGTGTTCGACGACCAGCGAGCGCAGCTCGTCGACCAGGTCACCGGCGGAGCCGAGCAGCAGGTCGAGTTCGACGCGCTGCGCCACCGCCCGGCAGCGCAATTCGACCAGATGCGGGATGTCCGTACGGGCCAACGCGGTCGACGGCACGTCGCTCAGCGGAGCGCCACGCCACAGTGCGAGTGCTTGCCGGAGGCCGGTTCGTGCCGCCGCCAGGTTGTCGGCGGCACGGTGTCTGCCGGCCGACGCGGCGAGTTCGACGAACCGGTCGAGATCCAGTTGATCCCGGTCGAGCCGTATCGCGTACCCCTCGGACCGAGTCTCGATCAGACGACCGGCGGCGCCCAGCTCCCGCCGCAGGCGCATCACGTAAGTCTGCACCGTGCGCCTGGCTCCCGCGGGCGGCGATTCCGGCCACAGCCGGTCGATCAGCTCCTCGACGTGCACCGGCCGGTTGGCGCGCAGTAGCAGCGACGCCAGCAGTATGCGGTGCTTGCGCGGCCCGATCGGCCTGATCTCACCATCGACGACGACCCGAAGCGGGCCGAGAATCCCGAAGTCGAGCACGAATTCACGGTAGGAGGCGCCGAGTCGGTGAACTAGGGCGAAAGGGACATGGGAACCTCGACTGACACACCGGATTCGGACCATTCATACTCGAACGCGATTGTTCACGGAGTCGCCGCTGACGAGCCCGAATGCACCCGAGCCAGCCGCCCATGGCGTGGCCGCACCCCGGCCAGGGCAAGCCCAAGGCCAACGCGGGGGCCGCGGTGATCGCCGGGTTCCTCGGCCTGGTCATCGCCGGTATGTTCGTCTGGTTCGCGGTCTGGAACCTCGATTTCGTCGACACGATCGGCGTGTGGCGGAGCACCGAGCGGATCAACGTCATCTTCGGTTTCGCCACCGCCGCGTTCATGGTGACCGCGTCGGTGTTCACCGTCGCGCGGACGATCACGGGCGCGTGGGTGCTGTGTGTCATGTCCGTGGTGGAGGCGCTGATGGTCGTCGTGGTGTCACCGCTGCTGCTGAACGTCGACTTCGACGCGCACATGGAATTCGTGTTCGGCTTCCACCGGGCCAACGGCGTCGCGATGGCGATCGCCGCCGCCGCGAAGTCCTACGGCCGCCCGTTCACCCTCCAGCCCCACGCCGGGCAACCGCGATAGACCTACCCGACTTCACGCCGCCGGCCCGCTTGACCGCGCCGATCGAAAGCCACGCTGAGGTCGAAATTCATTGTCGAGGGCGGTCGCCCTTACGACGCCGGAGGGACAGCGGGCGAGGAACGAGCCCGCTGTCGTGGAGGTGGCGTGACTGGACCACCCACGCAACCCAGCCACCCACCTCGCGGCCCGCAACCACCAAAGCAAAACAACCACAGGCCGTCGGCGGAGCCGACTCGGCGACCTTGCCCTCGATATCAAACAAGCGCCTCGATGATCTTGGGGCGCAGCTCCGCCGTGCTGATGATCGCGTCCACCGAACCGACGTCCACCGCGCGCTGGATGCTGTGCACCCGGTCGAACTCGGCGGCGACCTCGCCCACCTTCTCCGCCCGCACGGCCGACTGCACCTCGGCGAGCTGAGCGTTCAACGCCGACCGCTCCGCACCACTGGTCTCCGCGACGCGCGCCTGCAACTCGGTCACCCGGGGGTCGGTCGCCGTCCGGTTGTTCACGTCGCCGGAGAACACCACGGCCGCGGCCGGAGCACCGCCGAGCACCGAGGCGAACGAGCCCTCCAGCGCGAGCACGGTCATGTTTGGGTTGAGCGCCTTGGAGAACACCACGAACGCGCCGCCGTGATACCGCGAGATCACGCAGAACACGATCGGCCCGTCGAAGTTGACGATCGCCCGGCCGATCTCCGCGCCGTACTCCAACTGGAGCTTGCGCAGCGACTCCGGTGAGCCGTCGAACCCGGACAGGTTCGCCAGCACCACCAGCGGCCTGTTGCCGGACGCGGAGTTGATCGCCCGTGCGGTCTTCTTCGACGATCGCGGGAACAGCGTGCCCGCGGTGTAGGTGTCCGGGCCGTCGGTTGGCGGGAAACCGCGCCGCGGCACCGACCGCGACTCGATCCCGATCAGACAGACCGGCTGCCCGCCGATGTGCACGTCCTGCACCACCGAGGTGTCCGCGTCGGCCATGCCCGCCCAGCGCTCCAGCACCGGGTGGTCCTGGTCGGACAACGCACGCATCACCGTGCGGATGTCGAACGGCTTCTTGCGGTCCGGGTTGTGCTCGGCCGAGAAGATCTCGCCGACCGTGGTGAAGTCGCTGCCCACGTTCGGGTGCGGGTAGCTCGACACGTCGCGGTCGGCCGGGTCGGCGGTCTCGGCCTTGCGCGGAGCAGGCTCGCCTGGCGCGACGTAGGTGTGCTCGTAGTAGGCCATCAACACGTCCCGCGCGGCCGGCAGGTTCGGCGCCCAGTACTGCGCCTGGCCGTTCGGCCCCATCACGCGGTCGTGGCCGCCGATGCCGTAGTTGTCCTCGGCCGACACACCACCGGAGAAGTCCAGCGCCTGCTTGCCGGTGAGCACCATCGCCGAGTCGGGCGTCATCACCAGGATTCCCTTGGTGTGCATGAGCATTGTGGCCTCGGCGTTCCAGTACGGCTGGGCGCCGACGGCGATGCCGGCGACCACGATGTTGATCTCGCCGCCGTTCTGCGTGAACTCCACGATCCGCTTGAGCGCGGCGGCCACCCAGTCCATGTTCTCGGTACCCGAGGACATCGAGACCCGCGCGCCGGCCGACACCGCGAACCACTCCAGCGGCACGCTCATCCGCTCGGCCAGATCCATCGCGGCGATCACCCGCGTGCACTCCGGCTCCGACAGCGCGCCGAGCGCCTTGGTCGGGTCGCCGAGCAGCAACACCCGGGTGACGCCCTCCGGGTGCCGCTCGGTCGGCGTGCTGACCACCCCGGCGATGATCGCCGCCGTGTTGCGCCCCTTGGGCCGGTCCACCGGAACCAGCACGCCGGAGGAGTCCAGGTCGTGCTCGACGAACCGGCCGGTCGGGCCGGCCAGCAGACCGGTCAGCTCGTACGGGTAGACGTTGCCGCGCCGCGCCGCGCGCAGCACCTTCAGCCGGTAGTCGTCCAGCGGCTGCACCGGCTCGATGGACGGCTCGCCGACGTCGATGTGCGAGCCGTGCCCCGGATCGATGGTGATCCGCGCCGCGACCTCGGTCAGCTCACCCGTCTCGGCGCGCTCCCTGGCCAGGAACTGGATCTCCTCCAGCCCGGCGCCCGCCGTGGTCGGCAGGATCCGCTTGGCCAGCGTGTCCAGCTCGTCGCGGGTCAGGTCGGCCGGCGGCCAGACGTACAACATGATCCGGTTGGTGTCGAACCGCTTGTTCTGCGGCCGCTGCGCCTGGATGTTGCGGATCGCGTCCAGGCATCCGGCGACCGTGTCCTCCAGCGCCGGCAGTGCGACCAGCCGGCCGTCGGTCTCGCGCAGCGGCGTGAGGTCGCGGACCTGGCCGAGCGCGATCAGCCGCTCGTCGGCCGGGTTGCTCTTCGCGACCGCCTTGAACAGGTAGATCTCCTCGTCCGCGGACGGCAGCCGGGTGAGGTCGAACTCGCGCAGCCGGTGCAGCTGCAGCCGCTCGGCGATCTGCGGGTGCAGGCCGCGGATCAGCCGGTCCTCGGTGAAGGACTCCCCGTCCGGGCGGAACGTGAAGTGGTGGTGCATGACCGCGCCGCTGGTGCCGGCGACGGTCGTGGTGATCCGGCCGATGCTGGACGGCAGCGGGTGCTGGGCCAGCATCTCGCCCAGCCGCACCGCGATCGCGTCCGCGTCGGGCTGGTCCTCCCAGGTGACGTACAGATCGGCGACCAGCGCGCCCCCGAGCGCGTCCCCGGTCGCGAACCCGCCGACCGCGTCGATCGCCTTGGGCAACGCGGCGATGTCCACGGCGGTGGTGACCACTCGCGTGTCACCCTCAGGGCCGGTGTGCTCGGCGGTGACGAACCGGCAGCCGGCCGCCTCCCGCGCGGTGACGCCGGTCAGGCCGCGGTTGCCGTAGTAGCGGCGGGTCAGCACCTCCAGCAGCGGCGCGTGGTCAAGGCCCGGCCGCGCGATCCGCTGGCCGATCAGGCGCACCAGCGGCTCGGCGCTGGCCACCATGGCCTGGATTCGCTCTGCGCGGTCCGGCGCGTCCGGGTTCTGATCGAGGTGACGCAGCTCGTTGCGCACGGCGGCGTAGACCTTGGCGCGGTTGCGGCGCAGCAGCGGCTGGGCGAACCAGCGGAACACCACACCCCTGGCCAGGTCGGACACCGCGGGGAAGCGCACCTGGGTGGCTTCGACCAGGTGCTCAAGCGCCAGCCCGGCCCGCTCGCGCAGCGGCTCGGCCGGCGGTGCGACCGCCAGCCACTGCCGCAGCACCTCCGACACCACGGCCACGTCCTCGGCCAGGCGCTGCTGGGCCAGGAAGATCCGGAAGACGGCCGCCTCGAGCTCCGGCGTGCGATCCAGGTCGGTGACGCCGTAGTGGCCGAGCACCTTGCGCAGGCTGGCCTGGAAGCTCTCGGTGAGCCCGGCGCGTTCGACGTCGAGGCTCTGCAGGTAGCTGTGGAAGTACTCGCGCGGGCTGTGCACCGGGCTGCCCGGCTCGACCTCGATATCGCCGACCGGCTTGTTGCGGCTCAGCTCCGACAGGTCGGCGAACACCGACAGCAGGTCCAGCTCGCCGTCGGACGGCCGGCTGCCCAGTTCGGCGCGCGCGGACAGGAAATCGGCCAGCACGGCCTTGCGATCCTGCTGGTCGACGTCGAACCCGAGCAGCAGGCCGCGCAGGTCGCGCAGGGCCCGTTCGAGTCGCTCGGCCGGCGGCACGTACGCGGGACGGTTGGGCAGGTCGATCTCGACGGCGGCACTGGCCGCGGTGTCCTCGGCGGTGCCCTCCTCGGCGAGCGGCTCCAGCCGCATCAGCGGCGCGCCGGTCTCCACCTGGCTGCCGACCGACACCGCGCACTCGCGGATCTTGGCGCGGAACGGCGCGCGCAGCACCGTCTCCATCTTCATGCTCTCCAGCACCAGGATCGGCGCGCCGGACTCGACCTCGTCGCCGGCCGACAGCGGCGTGGCGACCACCAGCGCGGGCGCGGGGGAGCGCACGACACCGCCCTCGTCCCGGCTGATCCGGTGCGTGACGCCGTCCACCTCGACCAGGTGGATCGGGCCGTGTGTGGCCGACACCAGCCGGAAGCGGTGCCCGTTGACCACGATCTGGCCGCTGTGCTTGTCGAATCGCTCGACCTCGACGTCGGCGGTGCGCACGTCCGAGCCGCCGGACACGCCGACCCGGAACCGCGTCTGGCCGATCCGGGTCACGGACACCTGGTAGTCGACCCCGCGCAGCTTGAGGCCGAGCGGGCGGCCGCTCTCGTGCTGCACCTGGGGCCGGCCACCGTGCGCGGTGGACAGCAGCCGCTGCCGGCTGATCTCCTCCTCGTCCTGGTACGCCTCGATCGCGGCCGCGGCCAGGGCGATCGCGGAGTGCCGGTGGGTGACCAGGCGGCCCTCGGCGCGCACCCGGTCGATCCAGCCGGTGTCCGCGCTGGCGTCGATCACCTCGGGCTGGTCGAGCAGGTCGAGCACGAAGCTCTTGTTGGTCGCGCCGCCTTCGATGATCACCGTGGTCTCGGCCATCGCGCGGCGCAGCCGGGCCAGCGCCTCGTTCCGGTCCCGGCCGTAGGCGATGATCTTGGCGATCATCGAGTCGAAGTCGGCCGGGATCGTGTCACCCTCGCTGACGCCGGTGTCCACCCGGATGCCGGGCCCGGCGGGCAGGGCCAGCCGCGCGATGCGGCCGGGGGCCGGCGCGAAGTCGCGGTCCGGGTCCTCGGCGTTGAGCCGCGCCTCGACGGCGTGGCCGATCTCTGCAGGCGGCGCGCCGTCCAGCTTGCCGCCGCCCGCCACGTGCAGTTGCAGCTTCACCAGGTCGGTGCCGGTGGTCAGCTCGGTGATCGGGTGCTCGACCTGCAGGCGGGTGTTGACCTCGAGGAAGGCGAACAGCTTCTCGCCGGGGTGGTAGAGGAACTCGACCGTGCCGGCGCCGCGGTAGTTCACGGCCACGGCGAGCCGTTCGGCCGACGCCTTCAGCTCGGCGGTCTGCTCGGGGGCGAGTACCGGCGACGCCGACTCCTCGATGATCTTCTGGTTGCGCCGCTGCACCGAGCAGTCGCGCACGCCCAGCGCCCACGCCGTCTCGCCGTCGGAGATCACCTGGACCTCGACGTGCCGCGCGCCGGTGACCAGGCGCTCGAGGAAGACCACGCCGGAGCCGAACGCGCGCAGCGCCTCCTGGCTGGTGCGCTCGTAGGCGTCGGCCAGCTCGTCGGCCGAGGTGACCTTGCGGATGCCGCGTCCGCCGCCGCCCGCGGTGGCCTTGAGCATCAGCGGGTAGCCGATCTCGCCGCCGGCGCGCAGCGCGTCCTCCAGGGTGGCGACCTCGCCCCGGCTCCACGGTGCGACCGGGACGCCGACCTCCTCGGCGATCAGCTTGGCGCCGATCTTGTCGCCGAGCTTGCGCATCGCCTCGGCACTCGGCCCGACGAAGGTGACGCCGATCTTGTCGCACAGCTCGGCGAACGCCGGGTCCTCGGCGACGAAGCCCCACCCGACCCACGCGGCGTCGGCGCCGGTCTCGACCAGCGCGCGCTCCAGTACGGCGTGATCGAGGTACGGCCTGGCCGACGCCGGCCCGAGTGGATACGCGACGTCCGCCTCCCGGACGAAGGTCGCACCACGGTCCTCGTCGGTGTAGAGCGCGACCGTCTCGATCCGTGTCCTGGTTTCCGCGGAGAGATCCCGTACGGCGTGAATGAGCCGCATGGCGGCCTCACCACGGTTGACGATGGCGACACGACTGAACACCTGCGAAACCTCCCGAGTAACCCCGCACAGAAGGCGACGTCGTGGGTCTCGAGCGCCGCCCGCGCCTGGCTACACCCTCCTTGATTACCGGCCGGTACACCTATGTCCCGTCCGGTGCATGCCTGCTCTGCCACGTTGTAGGAAACCAACAATCGGAGGCCCAGGCCACACCCCTAGACCCCTGTTCACGCACGATCGGCCACAAAGATCAGCCGGCGATGGGGGCGACCGTCGCGTCCAGCAGGCCGACCAGATCGCCGGGCGCCAGTTCGATCTCCAGACCGCGGCGCCCGCCGGAGCAGTGGATCGTCGGGAACTGCGACGCCGACGAGTCGAGCACGGTCGGCAGCCGCTTGCGCTGCCCCAGAGGGGAGATCCCGCCTGCGACGTAGCCGGTGGTCCGTTCCGCGGCCGTGATGTCGGCCATCTTCGCCCGCTTGCCGCCGACCGCCGCGGCCAGCGCCTTCAGGTCGAGCTGACCGACGACCGGCACGATTCCGACGACCAGCTTCCCGTCCACGTCCGCGAGCAGCGTCTTGAACACCCGCTCGGGCGGCACGTCGAGCGCCTCGGCGGCCTCCAGCCCGAAGGACTCGTGCCGGGGGTCGTGCTCGTAGGTGTGCACGGTGTGCGCGATCTTCCGCTTGGCCAGCAGCGCGGTCGCCGGAGTGCCCTTACCTGCCACGTGGATCACTCTACGGCTCGGCTGATCGACGCGTTCCCGCCCAAAACTTGACAACAGCTCCAACGCCCCCTTGCGTACTTTAGCCCGCTAAAGTCCCTCGGCCACGGAGAAAGCCCAGGTCAGACAAGATCAACAAGTGGCCGGAAATGTGAAGGTGGTGCACGTAAGGCGGTGCGCGGGGCGGAGGTCACACTCACGGCTGCTCGGTGCGCTCCGGGAATGCGCCAACCGGAGCAGGCGTTACTCCGCACGTGCTGACCGATCAGGTGAACGAGACGAAGCCGCGCCGTGCCAACTGCCGCCCCGCCGGCCGCCGCGTATCCTCGGGACCGTCCCATGCGCACTCGACAATGAGCGCGGGTACGTCGCGAGCGACCGGTCGCGCCAGCGGTCGGTTGGAAGGGAGCGCGGTGCCGAGCACCGAAACCCAGGAGACCGCCGACGAACGTGTCGCGCGGTTCGAGCGGGACGCCATGCCGCTGATCGACCAGTTGTATTCGGCAGCCATGCGGATGACCCGCAACCCGGCCGACGCCGAGGACCTGGTCCAGGAGACCTACCTCAAGGCGTACGCGGCGTTCGAGTCGTTCCGCGATGGCACGAACCTCAAGGCGTGGCTCTACCGGATCCTGACCAACACCTACATCAACGGCTACCGCAAGCGTCAGCGCCAGCCGGTGCAGCAGCCGACCGAGGAGATCACCGACTGGCAGCTCGCCAAGGCGGAGAGCCACACATCCCGCGGTCTGCGCAGCGCCGAGGTCGAGGCGATGGACCGGCTGCCGGACAGCGACGTGAAGGACGCCCTGCAGGAGCTGCCCGAGGAGTTCCGGCTCGCCGTGTACCTGGCCGACGTCGAGGGTTTCGCGTACAAGGAGATCGCCGAGATCATGGGCACCCCGATCGGTACGGTCATGTCCCGGCTGCACCGCGGCCGGCGGCAGCTGCGCGACCAGCTCGGCGACCTGGCCCGAGAGCGCGGATTCGTGCGCGCGGGCAAGCAGGAGGTGTCGGAGCCATGAGTTGCGGCAAGCCGCACGAGACGGACTGCTCCGAGGTGCTCGCCGAGGTGTGGCTGTTCCTCGACCAGGAGTGCGACCAGACTCGCAGAGCCAAGCTGGAGCAGCACCTGGACGAGTGCAGCCCGTGCCTCGAGCGCTACGACCTGGAGGAACACCTCAAGGTGTTGCTCGCCCGCAAGTGCGGCGGCGAGCACGCCCCGGACGCGTTGAAGGATCGGCTGCGCGCCTCGATCCGCAAGACGATCCTCGAGAAGGGCGGCGTGCGGGTCGAGCGCACCGAGATCGAGTTGAGAGACGAGAGCTGACCCCGGACACGAAACTGCCCCGGCGACCGAGTGGTCACCGGGGCCGCTTCGTCAACAGCCTCAGGCGTTGGGGCGCTTGCCGTGGTTGGCGCCGCCCTTTTTGCGGTCGCGACGCTTGCGGGCGCGCTTCGACATGAGAACTCCTCCGGGTAACTGCCCCTACGTGACCCGACAATTCTGCCACGCGCTCGTTGTCGACCTTCACGGGTGCGCTCATGGTTGGATTGAATGGTTGCCCGAAGCTGTCCGCGAGGAGGACCGGCCATGGCCGAGCAGATCGAAGCCGAGATCGTGGCCAACGTGCTCAAGGTCGTCGCCGAGGAGGGGCAGGCCGTGGCCGAAGGTGACACGGTGGTCATCCTGGAGTCGATGAAAATGGAGATCCCGGTCCTCACCGAGTCCGCCGGCACGCTGAGCAAGCTCGCCGTCAAAGAAGGCGATGTCGTTCAGGAACACGACCTGATCGCCGTTATCGACTAGGAGCGCATGTCCACCCTCGCTGACCTGCTCGCGGAGCACACCGGTCTGCCCGGTGTGGCGGTCGACCACCTGCAACTGGTGGTCGCGGAGTGGCAGTTGCTGGCCGATCTGTCCTTCGCGGACTTCCTGCTGTGGGTGGATCTCAGCGGGGAGCACGGCAACGAGGAGCACCAGCGGGACGAACCCGGCGACGCCAAGTTCCTCTGCGTCGCGCAGGCGCGCCCCACGACGGCGCCGACCGCGCACGCCGAGGACATCGTGAGCAGCGTGGTCACCGCGGCCGAGCACCCGCAGTTGCGGCGCGCGATCGTCGAGGAGCGGGTCTGCCGCGAGGAGGACCCGCAGTGGTATCTCGGCGTGCCGGTGCGCCGAGAGACGATCCCGGTGATGTTCGAGGGCGGCGTGATCGCCGTGCTGTCCCGGGACACCAACCTGGCCGTGCCGCGGGTACCCAGCCCGCTGGAGATCGCCTACCTCGGCGGCGCGGCCGACCTGTGCCAGATGATCGCGGACGGCACGTTCCCCAGCTCGGAGCCGTCCTCGGACGTGCACACGAGCCCGCGCGTCGGTGACGGGTACCTGCGGCTGGACACCTCCGGCGCGGTGGTGTTCGCGAGTCCGAACGCGCAGTCGGCGTACCACCGGATGGGGCTCACCGAGGAGTTGGTCGGCGCACGGCTGGCCCCGCTGACCCGGACACTGATCTCCGATCCGTTCGACGCGACCGAGGTCGCACAGCGCATTATCGCCGCGCTGGACGGGCAGCACACCACGCGCACCGAGGCCGAGTCGCGCCGTGGTGCGTCGGTGCTGTTCCGCGCGCTTCCGTTGCGCCCCTTGGGAAAGCCGGCCGGCGCGCTGGTGCTGTGCCGGGACGTGACCGAGGTCCGCAGGCGTGATCGCGCGCTGATGAGCAAGGACGCCACGATCCGGGAGATCCACCACCGGGTGAAGAACAACCTGCAGACCGTGGCCGCGCTGCTGCGGCTGCAGTCACGCAGGACGAGCAACGCGGAGGCGAAGCAGGCGCTGGCCGAGTCGGTGCGCCGGGTGTCCGCGATCGCCATGATCCACGAGTCGCTGTCCACCTCGGTGGACGAGCGGGTGGACCTGGATGTCTTGCTGGACAAGGTGATTCCGGTGATCGGCTCGGTGGCGACGACCGAGACGCACGTCCAGGTCCGGCGGGACGGGCAGTTCGGCGTGATCTCCGCGGAGCTGGCCAGCCCGCTGGTGCTGGTGCTCACCGAGCTGGTGCAGAACGCGATGGAGCACGCCTACCCGCGCGAGCGCGCCGGGGAGATCGTGGTCGGTGTGCGGCGTTCGGCGAAGTGGCTCGACGTGCTGGTGTCCGACGACGGAACCGGTCTGCCGCAAGGGTTCTCGCTGGAGCGCACCGAGGGGCTGGGCCTGCAGATCG
Organism: Herbihabitans rhizosphaerae; assembly: GCF_004216555.1. GTDB lineage: Bacteria > Actinomycetota > Actinomycetes > Mycobacteriales > Pseudonocardiaceae > Herbihabitans > Herbihabitans rhizosphaerae. Next base: position 191,717 of record NZ_SGWQ01000010.1, read on the forward strand.
TGCGCACGCTGGTCGAGTCGGAGCTGCGCGGCTCGCTGTCGCTCGGCCGCCGCCAGTCGGGCATGGGCACCGAGGCGGCGCTGCGTATCCCGCTGCGCCGCCGCTGAGCCGTTCGTGCCAGGCGTTTCGAATGGACTGTCTACAGTGGACAGTCCATTCGGGAAACAAAAGAGCGACGTGGTTCGCGCGAGGGCGAACGCACGTCGCAATTCTGCGTTGTGTGGTCTCGCTCAGACGTTGCTGCGAGCCCGGGTGCGAGCGGTGCGGCGCTTCAGCGCGCGACGCTCGTCTTCGCTCATTCCGCCCCACACGCCGGCGTCCTGTCCGCTCTCCAACGCCCAGGTCAGGCACTGGGAAGCGACGGTGCAGCGGTGGCAGACGGACTTCGCCTCGGTGATCTGCAGCAGCGCGGGACCACTGTTCCCCACGGGGAAGAACAGCTCGGGGTCCTCGTCACGGCAGGCCGCGCGGTGGCGCCAGTCCATTTCTCGTTGCTCCTCGTTCGGGCGCGGGGAGACGCGCCAATGGTGGTCATACGGTCGTTTGGGGTGCTTGTGAATGCTTTCACGAACCAGCTAGATGTCAAGGGTTTACCGAAAACCAGTGCCAGAACTCACCCGATAGATCGACTGGTTGACCTGCTTCGATGCGGATTGCAACGATGCGGCAACGAGTGGGGGACCCTGGATCAGGTCTCGATCACGCAACAACCGACAGTGCGTGTGGCACCGCCAGGAAGTCGACCCGCTGATGTTCACCCAGAAGGTCGCCATCCACCTGTACCCGCATCGGCCGCTCGGAAACCACCCGGATCGCCTGCACGTCGTCGTGCCGCACCATCCGGCGTCCGCGCTGCTCACCGCGCTTGGACAGGGCCTGGCTCAGGTGTCGCAGCACGGTCGGCGCGGCCAGCGACCGCAGCGCGAACAGGCCGAGCCCGCCGTCGAAGGTGCACCCGGCGTTCAGGTGCACCGGCCGGTTGCCGAGGTAGCTCCATGGGTCGGTGTTGGACACGAACACCGTGCGCAGGCCCTCGACGGCCTCCTCGCCGGGGATCTGCACGGTCATCCGTGGTGCCTTGCGCTCCTGGCGCAGGTACCGCGCGACGGCCACCCGCGCGTACAGCGTCGGGCTGGTCTTCTTGCCGCGCTTGCGGTCGACGTCGGCGACCACGTCGGCGTCCCAGCCGACGCCCGCGTTGAAGGTGAACCAGCGCGCGCCCGCGCCGTCCGGGCGGACCTGGCCGAGGCCGACCTGCCGGGAGCGCCCCTCCTCGATCGCGTGCAGCAGCCGGTGGGTCGCCTCGACCGGCGTGCACGGGAGTCCGAGGGCGCGCGCGAAGACGTTTGCCGAACCGCCGGGAACCACGCCGAGCGCCGGGCCACCGGTCCGCCGGCCCGCGAGCAGGCCGTTCACCACCTCGTTCACCGTGCCGTCGCCGCCATGGGCCACGACTAGGTCGGTGCCGTCCTCGGCCGCCTGGGCCGCGGTCACCATCGCGTGGCCGCGGTAGTCGGTCTCAACGACGTCCAGCTTGACCTCGCTGGCCAGTGCGTGCGCCAGCACGTCACGGCCGGCCGGCGTGGTCGCCGTCGCCTGCGGGTTGACCACCAGCACTGCGCGCATTACCGCAGGGTAAGCCAGAACAGTGCCGATCGAGGTTGTCCGGTGACGCTCCTCTCGCCGTTCATGCTCGCCGCCTCCGCTCGCGATCACCGGTTGAATGTCGCACCCAAACGACCGGACCAACGAGGTCGACACAGCGATCTTCTCTCGTGTCTCCGCATGACGGTACGCCCGTACGGGTGGCATAGGATCGCGGGGCTTGACACGCAGGGTCACAGCCCAGCAGAAGGGTGATCATGTCGGCTGCCACCGAGGCTCCCAACACGATTCGCGGCGCCGGGATTCTCGTTGCGCTGCAAGGGATCGCGGGCATCGTGTTCGCCGTACTGCTGATCGTGAAGGCGCCGTCGACACCGGGTGTGAACCCCTACGGCGAGGCCGCGTACTTCACGGTGATCGCCGGCGGCGTGCTGGCCTGCGGGATCGGTCTGCTGCTCGGCAAGCGGTGGGCGCGCAGCCCCGCGATCGTCGCCGAGTTGTTGCTGCTCGGCGTGGCCCTCTACGCGGCGGGGCCGTCGAGCCGCCCGGAATACGGGTTCCCGATCGGCGTGCTGTGCGTGGTGGCGCTCGCCCTGCTGCTCGGTCCGAAGGCGCGCGATTGGTTCGCCGACCTCCACGAGGAGCGCGACACCTCGGAGTGACGCTCGTCGCTTTTCCCGACTAACGGCGGGTACACGTTATTCCTCGATCGGGTGACGCTTGGGGCCACGACCAGCCCCTGTTGCGGGATGACCCGTTGGATCGAGGTAACTCTATGCGTTTACTCCGAATCGGCGCCGTGGTAGCCGGTGTCGCCCTGACCGTGCTCGGCGCGTCGCCGGCGATGGCCGCGCCCGAGCAGCCGTCCGGACCGGTCGGGCCCCGGATCATCGACGGCGACCTGGCCAAGTCCGGCCCGTGGGCCGCGCGCCAGTTCAACGACGGCCGCGAGGCGTGCAGCTCGACGATCATCGCGCCGAAGTGGATCCTCACCGCCCAGCACTGCGTCGACGGTGCCGGCGAGCTCACCTTCCACATCGGCAACCTGGACCAGACCCAGGGCGAGAAGGCCACCGGTGTGAAGGTGCACGAGAGCCCCGACGCCGACCTCGCACTGGTCGAGCTGGACCACGAGGTGCAGGCCACCTACTCGCCGCTGGGCAACCCCGGCGACGCCGAGGTCGGCGAGACCGTCCAGCTCTACGGCTGGGGTGCCACCTGCACTGACAAGCCGGAGATCGAGTGCCAGTCGCAGCACCTCAAGGTGGCCAACACCGAGGTGACCGCCGTCGACGGCTCCTGCCAGGACTACCGCGGCGGCAAGGCCGTGTGTGTCAAGCGCGGTGACGGCATCGCCGCGGGCGGCGACTCGGGCGGGCCGATGTTCGCCAAGAACGCCGACGGCAAGGACGTCCAGGTGGGCGTGGCGTCCACCAGTGACCGCCAGACCCGTTCGACCTACGGCAACATCACTCAGTACCGCGACTGGGTGAAGTCCATCGCCGGAGTCTGATGCCTCCGTTGTCACCCGGCCGCGAGGGCCACGTGCCGGGTGACAACGGCCCCATCGAATGTGACGCGATCGTCCCCAGTGGACGCCTCGCGTCACTCTTTGGTGGCCCCCACGATCTGGATCACGCCGTGCGCACGCTGGTCGATGTCGCCGAAACCCTTGTTACGCAACAGGTTCGCCAGCTCGTCGCGGTCGAACATGCGCTGCCCGCTGAGTGCCACACTGAGCGAGTCCACGGCGCGCAGCGGCTGCCAGGACGGCCGCAGCGTGGTGAGCACGGTGAGCCGGCCGCCGGGCTTGAGCACCCGGGCGAACCCGTCCAGCGCGGCGGCCGGATCGGCGAACAGGTGCAGCGCCGCGTAGCAGCACAGACCGTCCACAATGGACGCCCGCAGCGGTGGGTGGACGGCGTCGCCGCGCAGGTAGGCGACGTTGGCCGGGTTGGTCTCGGCGACCGCACGGGCCAGCATCGTCGGCGAGGCGTCCAGGCCGATCGCCAGCCCGTCGGAGCCGACCGTGCGCGCGAAGGTGCGGGTGAACGCGCCGGTGCCGCACGCGACGTCGAGCGCGGTGTCGCCAGGACGCAGGGCCAGCATGTCGCTCGCGATCCGGTGCTCGCCGGCCATGCTCGGCCCGATTGGCCCCTTCGCGAGGCGGGCGAGGCTCGGCCGCCAGTAGTGCTCGTAGATCCGCGGCACCAGCGAGGTGCGCATCAGGCGTTGGATCAGGCCCGGGTCCGGCCGGTCGCCCTCGTCGAGCAGGTCCAGATAGCCCCGTGACACGTCCGGCTCGGCGGGCGGCTCGTCCAGCAGCGTGAGCAGTTTGCGCGTGGCCGCGGTGGACGTTGTCGCTCCGGTCATCGGCCCTCCCTGTGCGTATTGCACACTTATACCTCTCCTGTGGAACGGTCGAAGGGGTCGCGGTGACTGGCACGGTGACGGGTGCAGCGTCTGCTGAGCGGGTGCAAGACGTGGTCGCGCGCTGCGCGGAGGCGGCGAAGAGCGCCGCGCCGTCGCTGGCGAACGCGGCCGCCGCCGACGTCGACGCGGCGCTCGTCGGGATGGCGGAGCGGCTCGTCTCGGCGCGCGCCGAGGTGCTCGAGGCCAACGAGGCGGACCTCGCCGCCGCGCACGAGTCCGGCATGAGCGAGGGCCTGCGGGACCGGCTGCGGCTGACCGAGGAGCGGCTGGACGCGATGGCCGAGCAGTTGCGCCTGCTCGCCGCGGTGCCGCACCCGGAGCCGGAGCGGCACGTGCGGGATCTGGACGGCGGGCTGCGGCTGGTCGAGCGGCGGCGTCCGGTCGGGGTGATCGGCGCGAACTACGAGGCGCGCGCGAACGTGACCGTGGACGTGGCGTCGCAGTTGGTGAAGTCGCGCAACGCGGGTGTGCTGCGCACCGGATCGGCCGCGCTGCGGTCGGCGCTTTCCTTGCTGCACAACGTGATCGCGCCGGCGTTGGCCGATGCGGGGATCGACGAGCGGGTGATCCAGTTGGTGCCGACGGCCGATCGTGCCGCGGCCGCCGCGCTGGTGTCCCAGCCGGACACGGTGCCGCTGGTGATCCTGCGCGGCAGTGGGGAGAGCACGCGTTTGCTGGCCATGACGGCGGCCGGGCACGGCGTGCGCACGCTGGCGCACGCGGACGGCGGCGGTGTGCTGTACCTGGACGCGGGCGCCGATCCCGCACTGGCCGCCAAGCTGATCACGGCGAGCCTGGACCGGCTGGGCGTGTGCAACCGGCTGAACCTGCTGCTGGTGCACTCCTCGGTCGCGGAATCCTTGCGGCCCTTGGTATCCGAGGCTCTGGCGGACGCCGGAGTGACCGCGTCCTGGCCGCCGCACGACCACCCGCTCGGCTACGAGTGGGCACTGGACTCCGCGCGAGAGGCGACGGTCACGGTGTCCACAGTGGACGGTCCAGCCGACGCGGCGCGCGTGGCGAACGAGGAGACCTCGGGGCTGGCCGCGGCGATCGTGTCGGAAGATCAGGCCGCGGTCGACGAGTTCCTGTCGCTCTACAACGGCACCGGGGTCTTCGTGAACGCCCCGACGCGCTTGCTGGACGGGTTCAAGCTGTTCGGCGTCCCCGAGACGGGCATCAACATCGACAAGGTCCCCGGCCCGCGCGGCCCGGTCACCTACACCGACCTCTGCCTGCGCCAGTTCGCCGTCCTCCCCGCCTGACCTCGCCAGTCCCGCGCCCCGCACCCGCGAGTCCCGCGCTGTGCACCGGCGAGTCCCGCGCTGTGCATCACGAGTCGCACCTTCCGGCCTGCTTGAGCGCGGGACTCAGCGTGCTGGAGGTGGAACTCGCGGGGCGTTGGCGCGCTTGATGTAGTCGATCATCTCGTCGGTCGGGCCACCGTGGTCGGCGATCTCGTCGCTGTTGTCGGCGCGCATCCGGTAGAGCGAGTCCCGCACGTTCGGGTCGTCGCCGTGGAATCGTTCGAGCAGCCGCATCCACTCGCGCGCGAGGCGTCGCACCCGGGGGTGCGCCGGATCCGTGCCACTGTCCATTTCGGACTGTACGGCGGCGATCAGCCGCGGCCACTCCGAAATCGTGGACCCGTCCAGCGCGCTGATCTGCTCCTCGGTGAAGTATCGCTCGAACGTCTGCTGCGCCTTCCGGGAATGGTCCAGCAGGTCGAGCAACTCGGCCGCCTCCGGCGTGCGGTCGGCGTGCGCGGTGAGCACCGCGAGCCGGCGGCGCAACGTGCGCAACGCCTGGAGCTGAGAGTCCACTCTGGACAGATGATCACGCAGCATGCCGGCGATGTCGGGCTCGCCGTCGAGCATCCCGGCGATCTGGTCGAGCGGAATCCCCAAGTCCCGCAACGTGATCACGGCATACAACCGCCGCACGTCGGCCTGCCCGTACAGCCGGTGCCCGGCCGCCGTCCGCCCTAACGGCCGCAGCAGCCCGATCTCGTCGTAGTGGTGCAGCGTGCGCACGGTGAGCCCGGTCATCGCGGCCAGCTCGCCGACCTTCCACGTCGTCATTCGCACTTGCTCCTCACGTCACGTGAGGTTTTACCGTGCCGCCATGACGACTTCAACGACCGTGCGGCACGCTGCTGCCGGGCCTGATCGACGCGCACACGCACGTGCTGCCCGGCGCGCTGGAGCAGGCGCTGGCCTTTCGGCGTGACCACCGAGCTGGACATGTTCAGCAAGCCCGACCTCGTGCGCGCCCTGAGGCACGACGCCGCGAACCGTTGCGACACCGCCGATCTGCGCTCGTCGGGGATCGGTGCGACCGCGCCGGGCGGTCACCCGTCGATGATGTACGCGCCGTTCCGTACGCCACCAGACCGGAGCAGGCCGACGAGTTCGTGCGCGCCAGGATCGACGACGGCTCCGACTATCTCAAGATCATCTACGATGCCGGGCGAAGACGCCGATGTCCATGCCGGGCCTGGACCGGCCGACCCTCGACGCGCTGGCCGCCGCCGGCCGCGCACACGGGCTGACGGTGGTCGCGCACGCGGTGGACGCCGGAGTCCTTGTCCTGCAACACGTTCCGACCGACCCGTTGCCCGACGATCTGATCGCCGAGATCGCCGCACGCGGCGTCGCGGTGACCCCGACGCTGGCGCCCATCGAGAACGTGTGCGGCGAGCCCGGCGGTGCCGCGTTGCTCGACGACCCGGACCTCGAGCCCCTGCTGGGCGGGCCCTGGCGAGAGTTTCTGAGCTACTCGCCAGGCGGTTGGGCGGGCGAGCCGCCGGACTTCGGCGTAGTGCTCGCGAACGTGGCGAAGCTGGCTGCCGTGGGCGTGACCGTCCTCGCGGGGACCGACGCGCCCAATCCGGGCACCGTGCACGGCGCGAGCCTGCACCGCGATCTGGAGCTGTTGGTGCGCGCGGGACTCTCACCGGCGGACGCGCTGCGCTCGGCCACGTCGGTGCCGGCGGTTCGCTACGGGCTGGCCGACCGTAGCACTGTCCACAGTGGACAGCGCGCCGATCTGCTGCTGGTGGACGGCGATCCCACCACGGACATCGCCAGGACGCGGGCGATCTCGCGGATCTGGCGCGGCGGGGTCGAGCACGACCGCACTGTGTTCCTCGGCGGCCCGGCGGAGCGCGAGCTGACCGATTCGCTGCATGCCCAGTTCCGCCGGGTACTCGACCGGATGATGGAGCACCTGCCACCGGGTGTCGATCTCGGTAGCCTTCGTCCGTGACGGACCACGAGCGGCTGAGGACGGCGCGCTTGTCCTTGTGCCGCCCGGAGTTCGGCGACGTGGACGCGATCCTCGAGGTCCACCGCGATCCGCGTGCCTGTGCGCACAACCCGTCCGACGCGCTCGCCGACCGGGCCGGAGCCGAGGCGCTGTTCGCGCGGTGGGACGAGCATTGGACTCGCCACGGATTCGGCTACTGGGTGGTGCGCCGAGCGGCTGCGTCAACCGTGCTCGGGTTCTGCGGCCTGAAGATCATGACCTGGCACGAGCGCCCGATCCTGAACCTGTTGTACCGGCTCGCGCCCTCGACGTGGGGCGATGGCGTCGGCACGGAGGTGGCGACGGCGGCCGTGGAGTGGGCGCGAGCGCATCGTCCGGCGTTGTCGGTCGTGGCGCGGGTTCGGCCGGCAAACGTCGCGTCGGCGCGTGTCGCCACGAAAGCGGGACTGGTGCGGGCGCCCGAACTGGACGGGCCCGGGGAGGACGGACACGATCTGGTCTTCGCCTCGCCGTGGGGAGCGTCGCCGGATGGGTGAGTGTTTACTTACCAGGGGGTGAGCACTCACTCACCTCAGGCGTGAGATGGGAGGCTGATCGGCATGAGCACCTGGGACCCGAAGGCCGACCTGCACCTCTACCTGCGCAGTGCGCGCGAGGCGTTGCTGTGGAAGCTGGACGGACTGTCGGAGTACGACATCCGCCGGCCGCTCACCCCGACGGGCACCAACCTGCTCGGGTTGATCAAGCACGTCGCCACCGTCGAGTTCGGCTACTTCGGTGACACCTTCGCCCGCCCGCACGGCGAGCCGCTCCCGTGGATCAAGGACGACGCCGAGGTCAACGCCGACATGTGGGCCACTCCCGACCAGTCACGCGAGGACATCGTCGCGCTGTACCACCGCGCGTGGGCGCACTCCGACGCCACGATCACCGAACTTGACCTGGACTCGCCGGGCACCGTCCCGTGGTGGCCGAAGGATCGCGCGCCGGTCACGCTGCACCGCATTCTCGTGCACGTCATCGCCGAGACACACCGGCACGCCGGCCACGCCGACATCGTGCGCGAGCTGATCGACGGCACGGTCGGGGTGCGCCAGGACAACGACAACATGAACATGGCACCCGGCGACCAGGCGTGGTGGGCGACCTACCGGGAGCGCCTGGAGCGCGCCGCCCGCGAGGCCGAGCGCTGATCCAGCCACGACGCCAGGTGCGCCTCGGCCTCGGCGCGCCGGTGCGGGAACCGGTCCGCGAAGACCAGCCGCCACAGCACGCCGAACAGCCGGCGCAGCGCGAGGCACGCGTCCAGCGCCTCGGCGTCGGGCGGTGACGGCAACGCCTCCAGCGCCGCCCACCCGTCCAGCCGCCGCGTGTTCGCCAGACACGCGTGGTCCCATGCCGCCGGCCCGCGCCAAGTGTCCTCGAAGTCGTTCCACAGCAAGCCTTTCCGGCTCGCGATCAGGTTCCCGGGATGCGCGTCGCCGTGCAGCGGCTGGACCGGGACGCCGGCCAGCGCGCCGCGCAGCCGGTCGGCCTCGGCGCGGAACAGCTCGGCCTGTTCACCGGTGATCGCACCGGACGCGGCAAGGAACACGACGCTCTGCTCGGTGTCGTCGAACGGCCCGCCGGACGGCAGTTCGCCGGGGTAGGAGCGCAGCGCCGCGTGCAACTCGCCGAGCATCGCGCCGACGGTGGCCGGCGACGGCGTGACGTCGTCGTGCTCCACGTAGGTGAAGAAGCTGATCGCGAACCCGTCCCGCTCGTGCGGCCCTGGCGGCAGGTCCGCAGACGGTGTCACCACCGGAACCCCTTGCGCGGCAAGGAATTCGGCCAGCGCGATGTCGCGGCCGAGCCACGCGGCCACGCCCGGCCGGATCAGCGCGGTCAACGTGGCCACCCGTGCGACCACCGGCGCCGGTCGCAAGTGGACGATCACGTTGGCGCCGTCGGACAGCACCTCCGGCTCGCCGGCGCGCACACCGAGTGAGCGCGCCAGGCCGATCGCCGCGTCCACCGCCGAACTCATGCCGGCGATCGTGTCACGCGTGTCGAATCGATTACCCGGTGAGCACTCCCAGCAGGTCGCGCACGGCGGCGGCGAGGCGGTCCCGGTCCAATGTCCCGCCGCCCGCGCCGGCCACCTCGTCGAACATCAGCCCGTCGAGGTAGGCGACCAGATCCCGCCCCCGGCGCTCGGCGTCCGGCGTGCCGATCGCGACGAGTTGCTCGGTGGCCAGCTCGCGGAACACCGCGCCGGTGCGCCGCAGGTGCTCGCGCAGGGCCGGCCGCCGGGTCGCTTCCAGCGACAGCTCGTAGCGCGCGAGCAGCGCGGCGCGCCCCTCGGTCACCATCGCGCTCACCCAGGTGGTGATCATGTCCGCCAGACCGTCGAGTGTGGTCGCCGGCCGCGGCAGCGCGCCCATCCGGCTCAAGGTCAGGTCCGACAGTCGCGCGACCGTGGCTTCGAGCAGTGCCTCACGGGTACGGAAGTAGTACGACGTCGAGCCTTCCGCGACCCCCGCCGCGCGATCGACGGCGCGGTGGGTCAGGCCGCGCATGCCCAGTTCGGCGAGCGTGGCGATGGCCGCGTCGGTCAACTCGGTGCGACGGTCGGTGGTGGCTGTCACGGTGTCTCCCTGTCTACTACGTGTGTAGAGTACCTACTACAGATGTAGAGGAGGCGGTCATGAGGGCGATCGTGGTGGGCGGCGGCATCGGCGGACTCGCGACAGCTGCGGCGCTGGTGCGCGGCGGATGGGACGTCGAGGTGCTCGAACGGGCCGACCGGTTCGAGCTGGTCGGCTCCGGAATCTCCTTGTGGGCCAACGGTTTCACCGCGCTGGACGTACTCGGGATCGGTGACCGGCTGCGCGCCGCCGGCAGGTTCGACGGGCCGGCCGGTCTGCGTGATCACCGTGGCCGCTGGCTGCTGCGCGCCTCGGACACGATGCGGGCGCGCACCAAGGACCTGGTCGGCGTCGTGCACCGGGCCGAACTGCTCGACGCGCTGCTGAGCGTCGTCCCGCGAGAGTGTCTGCGGTCCGGCGCGGACGTGCGGGCCGTTCGACAGGACGGCCGTCACGTCATCGTGGAACACACCGGCGGAACCTCCCAGGCTGACGTCGTGATCGGCGCGGACGGCTTGCACAGCGCGGTGCGCGCCGCCGTCTGGCCGGACGCGCCGAAGCCCCGCTACACCGGGCAGACCGCGTGGCGGTTCGTACTGCCCCGGCCGAGCGGAGTGGCCGACGAGGGCGGCGAGATCTGGTGCCGCGACGGCGTGTTCGGCTTCTTCCCGATGACCGGCGACCGGATCTACGCCTACACCACCGCGAACACCCCGGCCGGCGGTGACCGGGACGCCGACCAACTCGCGCGCTGGCGGGAGCACTGTGTCGGCTGGCCGGAACCGGCCGGCACGCTGCTGGCCACCGCGCGCGAACAGGACGTGCTGCGGCACGACCTCCACTACCTGCCGGCGCTGCGCACCTACGTCGACGGGCGGGTCGCGCTGCTCGGCGACGCGGCGCACGCGATGCCGCCGTACCTCGGCCAGGGCGGCAATCAGGCGCTGGAGGACGCGGTGACGCTGGCCGCGTTGCTGGCCGGCGTGCTGGTCGACGGTGTGCCCGGCGCACTGCGCGAGTACGACCGGATCCGCCGTCCGCGCGCCCAGGCGATCGCCCGGCAGTCGATCGGTGTCGGGCGGCTCAACCACCTGCGCAATCCGGTCGCGACCCGCGTGCGGAACGCGTTGATCAGGCGCGTGCCGGAATCGCTTGCCACCCGGTCCTACGCCTCGGTGGTCTCCTGGCGACCCCCGGCCGCCGCCGCGAACCTCAGCGCGCCGTGAAGTCCTGGAACGCCCTCACCACGGCGCGCATCCCGGCCGAGGTGATCTCCGACGGCCATGAGCTGAGCACGATCCACGAGCCGTCGGTGAACCGCACCTCGATCCGGTTGCGGGCGATCAGCGCGCGGGGCTTGCGGCGCACCGAGGACACCGCCTCGCGCGGCACCTCGTACGCGATTCCGAGCTGGGTCGCGCGCAGTAGGCCGGCCGTGTTCCGCAGCCACAGCAACCGCTGGTCGCTGACCGCGAGATACCCCTCGAACAGGCCGCAGACCGCCCGCGCGACCGTGCCGTGGCCCGCGTCGAGCACTCGCCCGCCGAACAGCCGTCTGATCCAGGTGTCCGGCATGTCCAGCGCGCCCTCGATCCGGTCCAGCGCGCCACCGCGCGGGCCGGGCGGCTGTGGTGCGGCGCCGAAAGCCAGCGTGGCCGAGGCCATGGCCAGCAGCCGTTCTCCCGGTCGCAGCAGTGCGGCGGCCTGCGGTGACAGCTCTTCGTACTCGTCGAAAGTCCCCACGAGTGCCGATGTCTACCCCGTTCGCTGTGACCTGGGCAACTGCCGGCGTAGGGTCCCGACTGGACTGGCGCGTCGGTATCCGGCCCAGCGATGTCGGCTGGGGGAGTCCGAGCTACGATCCACATCGAGCCGCTGCCCGACTGTTCCCCGGGCGCGGTGAGCGTGACCCGAACTGACTGGTAGCAGGAGGCAGGAGTGACGGCCGTAGCCCCCAAACCGATCGCCACGAGGCCGTATCCGGCCCGTGAGACGGTCAAGGGTTCGTACCTGCTGCGGTTGTTCCGCACGACGGACCACAAGCAGATCGGGATCATGTACCTGGTCACGTCGTTCGCGTTCTTCATGATCGGCGGCGCGATGGCGATGCTCATCCGCACCGAGCTGGCGCGACCGGGTCAGGACATGCTCTCCCAGGAGCAGTACAACCAGCTGTTCACCATGCACGGCACGGTGATGCTGCTGCTCTACGCGACGCCGATCCTGTTCGGCTTCGCGAACTTCATCCTGCCGCTGCAGATCGGCTCGCCGGACGTGGCGTTCCCGAGGCTGAACGCGTTCTCGTACTGGCTGTACCTGTTCGGCGGCATCATCGTGATCTCCGGGTTCCTCACCCCGGGCGGCGCCGCCGACTTCGGCTGGTTCGCCTACACGCCGCTGTCCGACAAGATCCACTCGCCCGGTGTGGGCGCCGACCTGTGGATCACGGGCCTCGCGGTGTCCGGTCTCGGCACGATCCTCGGCGCGGTCAACATGCTGACCACGGTGATCTGCCTGCGCGCCCCCGGCATGACGATGTTCCGGATGCCGATCTTCACCTGGAACATCATGATCACCAGCCTGCTGGTGCTGCTGGCGTTCCCGATCCTGACCGCCGCGCTGTTCGGCCTGCTCGCCGACCGCCACCTCGGCGCGCACGTGTTCGATCCCGCGACCGGCGGCGTGATCCTCTGGCAACATCTGTTCTGGTTCTTCGGCCATCCAGAGGTCTATATCGTCGCTCTACCATTCTTCGGAATCGTGAGCGAGATCTTCCCGGTATTCAGCCGCAAGCCGTTGTTCGGCTACAAGGGCCTGGTGCTCGCGACGCTCGGTATCGCCGCGCTGTCGATGACCGTGTGGGCGCACCACATGTACGCCACCGGTGCGGTGTTGCTGCCGTTCTTCTCGTTCATGACGTTCCTGATCGCGGTGCCGACCGGTGTGAAGTTCTTCAACTGGATCGGCACGATGTGGAAGGGGCAGCTCACCTTCGAGACGCCGATGATGTTCAGCGTCGGCTTCCTGGTGACGTTCCTTTTCGGTGGTCTGACCGGTGTTCTGCTCGCCGCCCCGGCGATCGACTTCCACGTGTCGGACACGTACTTCGTGGTCGCGCACTTCCACTACGTGCTGTACGGCACGATCGTGTTCGCGACATTCGCCGGCATCTATTTCTGGTTCCCGAAGATCACCGGCCGAATGCTCGACGAGCCACTCGGCAAGCTGCATTTCTGGCTGACCTTCATCGGATTTCACGGCACGTTCCTGGTCCAGCACTGGCTGGGCAACGAGGGCATGCCGCGCCGGTACGCCGACTATCTCGCCTCCGACGGGTTCACCACGTTGAACATGATTTCGACGGTGGGCGCGTACATTCTCGGCGCGTCGACGCTGCCGTTCATCTGGAACGTGTTCAAGAGCTACCGGTACGGCGAGATCGTCACGGTGGACGACCCGTGGGGCTACGGCCGCTCGCTGGAGTGGGCCACGTCCTGCCCGCCGCCGAGGCACAACTTCACCGAGCTGCCGCGCATCCGGTCGGAGTCGCCGGCGTTCGACCTGCACTACCCGCACGTCGTGGAGAGGTTCCACCACGACAAGTACGTCGGGCCGGGGGCGGGCAAGCACGCGCCGGCTCCCGCGCCGTCCGAGGTGGCGGTGGCGGTCGCCGAGAAGGAGCCACCTGGCGACTCGGCCGCCGCCGACCCGAAGGACAACTGACGCCGCTGTGATGGCTGACGCGCGGAGTACGCCCGTCCTGATCACGGTCACCGGTCCGGACAAGCCCGGCGTCTCGTCGGTGCTGTTCGCCGTGCTGACCAGGCACAGCGTGGACGTCCTCGACGTCGAGCAGGTGGTGATCCGCGGGCAGCTCGTGCTCGGGGTGCTTGTCGCCACCGCCGAGGATCCCGAGGAGCTGCAGGAGGCCGTCGAGCAGGCGATGGCGACGGTGTCCATGCGGGTCGAGGTCGAGGTCGGCGCCGATCCGCTGTCGTCGGCCAGGGTCGGCTCGTCGCACGTGCTCGTGGTGCTCGGCCGGCCGGTCACCGCGCGTGCGTTCACCGAGGTCGCGCGCGGGCTGGCCGCGCAGGGCGTGAACATCGACGCCATCCGGCGGATCGCCGACTACCCGGTGACCGGGCTCGAGCTGCACGTGTCGGTCGCCCAGGACACGCCGGAGGCGGACGCGGCACTGCGGTCCGCCGTGGTCGAGTTGGCCTCGCGGGTCGAGCTGGACATCGCGGTGGAGCGCGAGGGTTTGAGCCGGCGCGCCAAGAGGCTGATCGTGTTCGACGTCGATTCCACGCTCGTGCAGGGCGAGGTGATCGAGATGCTTGCCGCGAAGGCCGGCTGCGAGGACGAGGTGCGCGCGGTGACCGAGCGCGCGATGCGCGGAGAGCTGGACTTCACCGAGTCGCTGCGCCAGCGGGTCGCGCCGCTGGCCGGGCTGCCGGAGTCGGTGCTGGACGAGGTGGCCGAGGCGATCGAGCTGATGCCGGGCGCGCGCACGACGGTGCGGACGCTCAAGCGCCTCGGGTTCCGGTGCGGGGTGGTGTCCGGCGGGTTCACCCGGGTGATCGCCAAACTGGTGGACGATCTCGGGCTGGACTTCGCCGCGGCCAACGAGCTGGAGGTCGTCGACGGCAAGCTGACCGGGCGGGTGACTGGTGAAGTCGTTGACCGGCAAGGGAAAGCGGTCGCGCTGCGATCGTTCGCCGACGAGTTCGGCGTGTCACTGGCGCAGTGCGTGGCGGTCGGCGACGGCGCGAACGACATCGACATGCTCTCGGCCGCCGGGCTGGGCGTGGCGTTCAACGCGAAGCCGGCGCTGCGCGAAGTGGCCGACACCGCGCTGTCGCACCCATACCTGGACGCTGTGCTGTTCTTGTTGGGCGTAACCCGTGCCGAGGTGGAAGCCGCCGACGCCGCCGACGGCCTGGACCTCACCCGTCCTTGAGCCAATGCACAGCGTCATCGAGGCCTTGCGGTGATATAGCGAACCTGGTGTTCTTGAACGACCTGATTTTCCCTTGACCGGTGAACTGGGTACCAACGAAGAATGCTCCCCGCGCGAAGATGGCGTCCTTGAATGACGTGTTATTACCGAAGGTGGCCGACGTGAAGTAAGCGTGCGCTTCGAAGGTCGCGTCTTCGAACCATGCTGAATACGCGAACATCGCGCTATGGAACGACGCGTTGCCGGTGAACGTGGTCTGCTCGAACGCCGCCGCCTCGGCGAAGGTGGCATGGCTGCACTGCACCGTACCCACCCGTGCGCCCTTGAGTGCGAAGCTGGTCAGGACGGCGCCGGTCAGGTCGAGGTCTAGGGTGCCCCAGTAGTTCGCCTCGTCGGGGCGCAGGTGCGTGACGAGGATTCGCTGTGCGGTGACGCGGACTTCTCGCTCTTGCCGCTGCTCGTCGGGTGCGTTCTCGCCGGGAATTGCGAAAGGCATGCGGAGATAGGCGCAGATGACGTTGACGATTGTTTGCCGTTGATCCGGATTGTTCTGTGCGAGGCGTTCCAAGGCGTAGAGCCCGCCGAGGCGGACGGGCGCTTTGTCCGAGCCGAGTTGTTCGACGGCAGCCGTGTACAGCTCGGTGATTCGGCGTTGTTCGGCATCGACCTCCGTGTTCAACGCCGTTCGTTCCTGGAGCCGCAAACCGATTTCTGTCGAGTGCTGTCGCCGCCAGGCCAGGTACAGCGCGATGACCCCGCCGCCTCCGACGGCGATGCTGAGCCCGATCTTGAGCGCGTCGAACCGGGCGGTCACCAGTGCCTGGCCGGACAGCCCGCTGGTGCCGGCCCACCACAGCACGACGATGACGATCGCGCTCAGCAGTGCCACGCCGCCGAACAACAGAGCCATCGTGCGCCAGGACAGTGGCCTCTGCGTGTTCACGATGATCAGGGTGTGCCGTATGGAACCCGAGGCGTGAACCGATCGTCTCAAACGCAAAGATGACCATTGCGTTTGGTGGGGTGGTTTGAAGATGGGGAACATCGACGTCGATCCGGCGGCGCTGCGGCGGGCGGCCGGTGCGGCGAAGGGGCTCGGCCAGAAGCTCAGTACCGACGGGCGGATCGTGGACAACCCGAACAACCAGGCCGCTGGTGCGCTCAGCGCGCAGAGCTACCAGCTCGGCAAGGCGCTCAAGAACGCGGCCGACACGTGGTACCAGCAGGTCAGCACGCTGTCCGAGGGCTGCGCGAAGCTCGAGCAGGGCCTGCGTGGCTGCGCGGACGATCACCAGCGTATCGACGGAAGAGTCGCGCAGCGTTTGAATCAGATCGCCAAGGGCTTCAGCTGACAGGAGACGATGATGCTCAGCTACAAGAGTGTGTACAACGCCCCGGTCGACCAGCTCAAGGCGGCCGTGGACAAGTGGAACGAGATGGTCGGCAAGCTCAAGGGGCTCGGCCCTGACCTGCGCTCCGACGTGAAGGCGCCGCTGTCCGGGTGGGCCGGCAAGGACGCGACGGCCGCGCGCACGTTCATGGACAAGGCCGGCAAGGAGTTCGACGACGTGGTCAAGGAGGCGACCGGCGTCCGGGATTTGCTGAACGAAACCCAGACGCGGCTTCGTGAGGCGCGTGACGAGATCCGCAGGCTCGGCGATCAGGAGATCCCGTCCAAGGGGCTCAAGATCGACGATGAAGGCAAGGTGGTGTCACTCCACCCAAGTCGGTTCGCGCCCGGCGCGAGTATCAACGAGGAGCTCAAGAAGTCCAAACAGCTTGCAGCCGCCTACCAACTGCGGGTCGACCGGTTGCGCGTGAAGGCGACCGAGGTGGACAAGACCGCGGCGTGGGAGTTGCACGTCAGTCTGAACGGCAAGAACGGCGACTTCACCGGCCTGAAGCACAACGGCCTTGGTGCGGCGTGGAAGGCGGGTAGCGAGAACAACTTCGCCGCGTTGCAGAACTTCATGTTCAACGAGATGAAGGGCAATCTCAACACCAAGGAGTTCGCGGAGCTGCGGAAGCTGTTCGCCAGCGACAATCCTTTTGATCGGGCCAAGGGTTACAAGATGTGGTACGACCTGGTGCACAACAACAGCGTGTGGGATCACAAGGAAGAACTGCAGAAGATGCTCGGCATCGACACCAAGTCGGAGCTGTATCAGAAGATTCCCGGGCAGAACAAGCAGGCCTTCTATGACATCTGGTCGAATCTGCACTACGGCTACGTCGGCGCCGGTGCCGGAATCCCGCCGGACCGACTGGAGCAGGGCGCGACGCTGGACAAGCAGATTCCGGGCGCGGAAAAGTTCGTCGGCAAGAGCGATGTCGGTGACGAGATCACCGTGCGCAAGGGGATCGAGTTGTACCAGAAGTACGGCCCGAACATGACTCAGCAGCAGTTCCAGTCCGAGGTGAACAAGATGCTGCAGGACATGGAGCGACGCGGCGCCCCGCAGATCAAGCCGGGGTGACATGATCGCGCACGATGAACGACGTGCTTGAACCGCTCGCCGCGCTGCGCATCGAGCGGGGCCGAGCCGCCGTATTAGGCCAAATTAGTGTGATCGACGCCTCTGCCTGATGGGCGGCAGTGCATTGACCCACTGTTGATCGACCCCCTACGGTCGCAAACCGTTGTCAAATTCCTGGGGTCGGGGACGGTCCTTCGCTTGGGTTGTATTTCATCGCGCGCGATTTGGAATATCTCTGCATCCCTGGGGCGCTAAGCTGCGCGACATTGGCGGCATCTATCAAGGAGCAAAGATCAGTCCCAGAGGAGGTGTGATGGAGATCGTCTTCGCGGTGGTCATGATAATCGTTGGAGTTGTCGGCACAGTACTCGGCCTGCGAATATTCTGGGAGATCGCACGACGTCGGCGCACTGGGGAGCGTGTCCTGGATGTTCCGGGGACGGCGATAATGCTTTATGCATTCCAGTATGTCGCTTCGATGACGATCTCGTCCATGTTTTCGGGAGTAGAGTCGCCACTCGCTCTCGACCTTTTGATCGGTACAGCATTGTTGCTGGGATTTGATTGCGCTGCCATTTTCGCGCTACTGGAGAGAAGGGGTAGTCAGCGAGTAAGCAAGTTTCTGCGCATCAAATGGCTGCTTCCGATAGTGCCGATCGGATCCGGAATGATTGCTGGGCTCTGGGGTCCTTTTGGCTGACGGCGAGAATGCTCCGCCGTGTGATGGGGGTGTCGCCGAACGACGCGGCACCCCCATCACGGCGGCAGTGACCGGGTGACATGATCGCGCACGATGAACGACGTGCTCGAACCGCTCGCCGCGCGGTACCTGACCTGGCTGGCCTTGCCGGCGTCGTCCACCGTGGACACGTCGGACGAGGACGCGGAACTGGTGCGCGCGATGCCGGTGGTGCTGCGCATCGAGCGGGCCGAGCCGCCGCCCCGCACGGCGTTGCTGGAGGCGGCGGCCACGGCCGCGGTGGCGGTGTGTCTCGATGAGCGGGCGGCGCCGGACGGGGAGTGGCACGACGCGGTGCGCGCCTGGATCGACGGCCGGATCAGGAAGGTGGCCCGCCGGGCACGCGGTGCGCATTGGCAAGCGGCGCAAGGGTTTCCCGGGCTGACCGTCCAGAGCGGAGCGGCTGAGGCTCGCGCGCTGGTGCCCGGGTTGGTCGCCGAGACACCGCGCGAGATCGCCCGGCTGCAGATCTCCGGCAGCGACCTGCCGCACGACGAGCCGGGGCCGCCGCCGGGCGCCGTGCCGGTGCTCTGGCTGAACCCGCACGTGGAGATGACCGTCGGCAAGGCGGCCGCGCAGGTCGGCCACGCCACGATGCTGCTCGCCGCGCTGCTGCACGGCGTGGACGACACGGCTGCGCTGGACGCGTGGGCGAGTGTGGACTACCGGTGCGCCGTCCGGGTGCCGACTCGTCCACAGTGGACCGATCTGCACCCGGCCGACGATCCGGAGGCGGCCTGGGCCGATCGGCGTGTCGTGGCCGTCCGGGACGCCGGGTTCACCGAGGTCGACCCGGGCACGATCACCGTCCTCGCCCAACTGCCCTGATTCGCGAGTCCCGCGCTGTGCACCGGTGAGTCCCGCGCCCTGCACGGTGCAGGGCGCGGGACTCGGGGTGTCTGAGCGCGGGACTCGCGGTTTGCTCAGGTGCCTTCGTACTTGAAGGAGACGCGGAGCTTGGTGCGGTAGGTGAGCTCGCCGCCCTCGTCGACCGCGATGTCCTGTTGCACCACCTCGGCGATGCGCAGGTCGCGCAGGCTCTCCGCCGCGGTTTTCAGTGCCGAGGACGCCGCGTCCTCCCACGATTCGCCGCTCGTCCCGATGATGTCGACCACCTTGTACACACTCACGAGTGCCTCCTTGCGCCCGATCTGGTGTGGGGCTTCTCCACCGTGGTGCGCCCGCGTCACTCTCGCAACTGCGGAAGGACCCTGATCAGGTGTTGCGGCGGGTCGGGTGGTTGCGGTCGATCGGGATGCCCTCAGCTTTGCGCCACTCGGCCTCGCACTCCCAGCAGGTCGGATGCGAGCCGCCGGGGACCTCGGTCAGCGCGGGAAAGTCCTCGACGGCGAGGGTGATCGTCCGTCCACACAGGACGTCCACGTCTTCGCCGGGGCGCGGCGGGAGCGGATAGTCAGCCTTGCGGATCGCGTGGTTGCGGTTGTCGGCGCGCTGCCAGACGAACAGGCGCTGGCGCCACGGCACGTCCGGGATGGGGTTGACCGGCATCGTGATCTCCTTCGTGCGATCCGCGGCGGGGGCCGGAGGAGTCGGGGAGGCGGGACTCCAGCCCCCGCCGCGGCCCGGGGGCGGGTGGCTGCGGAGCACTGCTCGACTGCGCCACCCGCCTGAACCGCCCGGCCGTGTTCGCGGTTGGCCGAGCGGAAGCCTTGGCGGGTAAGGGCTTCACTGTTCCTTGCGGATGAGACAACGGTCGCTCAACCACAGTGGATCGTCAAGTCGAACATCACGAAATCTTTCGTCATTCACCCGATCGTGCGAGCGACAGGGTTTCAGCGACCCGCGTAGGGTTCTCCGCATGACCGAATTTCGACCGGGTGTGCGCACCCGCCGCGTCGCACGTGAGCTGAGGAAATGGCGGGAGCGGATCGGGCTGCAGTCCAAGGAGGCAGCCGACCGGGCACGCTGGTCGGCGGCGAAGATGTCCAAGGTCGAGCACGCCTCGCAACCGATCGCCGGTACCGACGTGCTCGCGCTGGGCATCGTCTACGACATTCCGGAGAAGGAGCGCGATCGGCTCTACCGTGCGGCACTCACCGCAGGTGATCGCGGTTGGTGGCACGACTACGACACCGACGCGTTGGTGCCCGCCGTCCAGGACTTTGTGGAGTTGGAGTCCGAGGCGTCGATGCTGCGCACCTTCAAACCGGATCTTGTACCGGGGCTGCTGCAGACGGAGGCGTACCTGACCGCGCTGGTTCGTGCGATGGTGCCGAAGCCGTCGGAGGACGTGATCCGCCGCCGGATCGAGACCCGCAACGTACGCCAGGAACGCGTGTTGACCGAGCGTGCGATGAGGATCCATGCGGTGATCTGGGAGGCGGCGTTGCGGCAGAACGTCGGCGGCGAGACGGTGATGGAAGGCCAGTTGCGGCGGCTGCTCGATCTGCGCGAGCGGTCCAACATCACGATCCAGGTGCTTCCGCTCGGGTCAGGCGCCCACCCGGCGGCCGGTTCGTCGTTCCAGATGCTGTCGTTCGTGGAGGAGCATCTCGACGACGTCGTCTACATCGAGGACTTCACGCAGGGCTTCTATCTCGAGGAGCCCGAACAGGTCCGTGGCTATAGGCTCAACTTCGACAGGTTGCGGAAGACCGCACTCGATCCCGCGGAGTCGGCTGAGCTGGTCGCGCAGCTCGCCAGGGACCTGCGGAGGTAGTCGAAGGAAGTGGATCATGTCCGCTGTGGATCTCTCGGGCGCACGGTGGCGCCGGAGCAGTTTCAGTGACAACGGCGCGGGCAACTGCGTGGAGATCGCGTTCGTGACGGGGTCGTCCGCGATCCGCGATTCGAAGCAGCCGGCCGGCGGCACGGTGAGCGTCCCGCCGACCGCGTGGCACGCGTTCCGCGAGTACACCAAGTTCGGTGGGTAAGGCCGTACTTTAGCGGGCTAAAGTACGTTCCCTTACGCCCGAACGGGGGCTAGCGCTGTGTGCGTGATCGGCGTACTGGCGCGCACCTTGCCGCCGTTCCACAGTCCGCCGAACCCGTAGTGCACGCCTTCGAGCCGCACGCTCACGCCGTTCGGCTGCGGCTCGGGGTCGTTGTGCGCGGCGGGTGTCCAGGTGAGCTGGGTGAACGCGTGTTGCCCGTCGTCGTCGATCGGCACATCGGTGACCGGCGTCGAGGTGTCACGCTCCAGCGGGTGGTTGATCGGCTCGGACCCGCTGAGCAGCACGATCGCCTCGGCGTACCCGCGCAGCGTGCACCCCGTGGCACCCGGCTTCACCCCGACGTACAGCGGCGCGGTGAGCTTGCCGTCCGGCTTTTCCGTGGCGGGCAACAGGTTCAGCACCAACTCGGGGCCTTGGCAGTTCGCGGCGCGCGCGGGTGCGGCGCTTGCCGAGGTGGCGAGCACTCCGGCGGCCAGCGCGGTGGTCAGGGCGAGCACGGTGGCGATTCGGCGCATCGATTCCTCCGGTGTCAGACAGCGCGGGCGCGCACGAAGTTCTCCTCTTCGGTCCGTTCCGTCCCGACCTTTGCCTGGACCTGGACCAGCCGCAGCACCTCGAAGCCGGCGGCGGTCACGGTCTCGCCGAGCACCTCGGCCGGGTAGGCGCTCACCTTGACCTCCTGGCCGAGGAATTCGATCGGGAACAAGTCGAAGTCGGCCGGCACCATGCTGAGCAGCAACAGCTTCGGGCCGCGCAGCATCGAGGCGATCGTGGACAGCACCTGCGGGATCTCGTCACGGCCGAGCATCAGCAGCGAGAAGAACGCGACCGCGGCGTCGAACTCGCCGAGCCCGTCCAGCTCGCGGAAGTCCTTCTGGAGGTACTGCCCGCCGGGCGCCTGCTGTTCGGCGAGGTCGAGCATGACCCGCGACTCGTCCACGCCGACCACCTCCGCGCCGCCGTCGAGGAGCTGCTTCGCGGTGGGCAGCCCGGAGCCGCATCCGACGTCGAGCACGCGCGCGCCGGGCGGCAACTGCTCGATCAGCCAGGCGACCTCGTCCACCTGCGCGGGTCGGTCACCGTAGGACTCGTCGTAGGCCTTGCCGATCTGATCGAAAATCGCCATGCCGCCAGCATGCCCGATCAGCGCCGGTTCAGGTGGCGAATCCAGAGCAATCCGAGCACCGGTAGCACCAGCGGCACAAAACCGTAGCCCTTGCCGTACTCCGACCACACGGTCGCGTCCGGAAACGCTTGCGGCGCAAGGAGACTGGCGGTTCCGACGACCAGCACGCCGATCAGCTCGATCAGGCAGGACCCGGCCGCGATCAGGCGTGAACGGTCATCGCCCCTGGTCAGGAATACCGTCGCGACGATGTACATGATCGCGGCGAACGCGGACAGCAGGTAGGCAAGCGGCGCGTGCTCGAACTTGGTCACCAGTTGCACGCCGGAGCGCGCGGTGGCGGCCAGCGCGAAGATCGCGTAGACGGCGATCAGCAGTCGGCCGGGCCCGGACCGGGTGGCCTCGGCGGAGGTGTCAGGCATGGCCCGCCCAGAGCTGGTGCATCCGCACGATCAGCGCCGGAATCGACAGGCAGCCGATCATGAGCACGGCCGGGCCGTACCGGCTGCGTTCGGCCAGCGCCATGAATCCGGCGAACGGCACGATCAGCAGCGGCGCGATCAGATAGCCGACGAACGTGGCGCCGTGCAGCTCGCGGTCGGTGGCGATCAGGTTGACGATGCCGACGACGGCCTGCACGAGCAGCCCGACCATGAACACCGCGATCAGGTACATCAGCCAGAGCCCGAGCTTGTGGTCCGGGCGCACCGAGCGGTTGAGGAAGATCAGCACGAGCGCCCACACGGAGGCGAGCAGCGAGACGGTTATCAGCACCGCACTGATCGCGTTGACCACGCCGTGAGCTTAGGTGCTGTCCTGTGAGTCTCGGTCGATGGGCTTCGTGATCGAGATGGTTCCTGGCAAGGCGACCTCGGAGATCGCGGCCGAGCACCCCCGGCTGGGTTAGTGGGTCAGTCCGTCAAGTACGAGTGACACCAGGTGTGCGCGTCGCTCGGCGATCGACTCGGCCTGCTCGGTGATCCAGCCGACCGCGTTGATCAGTGCGAACAGGTCGAGTCCGTCCACATCGTTGCGCACATCGCCGGCCTGTTGCGCGCGTTGCAGCAGCCGGGTGCCGGCGTTGCGCATCGCTGCGCATGATGCGTGCAACGCCGAGGTCGGATCTTGCAACGTTGCGATCATCGACGCGTTGATGCCCCGATAGGGCGCGCCTCCCGCAACGAATTCGCCGACCCAGACGCGCAGCGCCTCGGCCGGCTCGCGGGAATCGGCCAGCGCGTCCGCACGCTCGGCGAGCCGGTCGAACCGGCGGCCGAGCAGCGCCTCGAGCAACGCGTCGCGGGTGGGGAAGTGGCGGTACAGCGTGCCCATGCCGACCTCGGCGCGGCGGGCGATGTCCCTCAGGGACGCCTGGGTGCCGTGCTCCTCGACGACCTCCTTGGCCACGTCGAGCAGCCGGTCGCGGTTGCGTTGCGCGTCGGCGCGCATGGCACCTCCTTGACAAGTGGAACGTCGCTCCGGTTATCTGTTACCGGAACGGTGCTCCGAATTCTACGACGACGGGAGTGTGATCATGCGAGCTGTTCGGCTGCATGCCTTCGGTGGCCCGGAAACCCTTGTGTACGAAGAGGTTCCGAAGCCAGCACCCGGGCAAGGCGAGGTGCTGGTCCAGGTGCGCGCCGTCGCGTTCAACCCGCTCGACGCCGGGTTCCGCGAAGGTTTCACGCAGGTCCCCGAGTCGCTCCGGCCGGTGATCGAGCTGCCCTACACGCCTGGGGTGGACGTCTCCGGCGAGATCGCGGCGCTCGGCGACGGCGTGACCGCGTGGCGGGTGGGCGACGACGTGCTCGGCATGGCGATGAAGGCGCGCGGATACGCCGAGTACGCGGTGCTTCCGGCGGCGGTGCTCGTCGGCAAGCCGGAGTCCGTCGATCACGTCCGGGCGGCCGCCGTCCCGCTGGTCGGGCTGACCGCGGTGCAGTATCTCGACCGGATCGACCCGGCCGCCGGCGCGCGGGTGCTGGTGAACGGCGCCGCCGGCGGGGTCGGGCACGTCACCGTGCAGTTGGCGAAATCGCGCGGCGCGCAGGTGATCGGGGTGGCGTCCGGGCGGCACGAGAACTTCCTGCGCGACCTGGGTGTGGACGAGTTCGTGGACTACACGACCACGGACGTCACCACGGTGTCCACTGTGGACCATGTGATCGACTGTGTCGGCGGGCCGGAGGGGTACCGATTCCTCGACGTGGTTCGGCGCGGCGGCACCATCAGCCCGGTGTACCTCGGGGACTACCGGCCGGATCACGCCGCCGAACTAGGCGTGCGGCTCGTGCCCGGGGAACGGGTCCGATCGGACAGTGGTCAGCTCGCCGAACTCGCGCGGCTGATGGCCGACGGGCGGCTGCGCGTCGCCGTGGACAGCGAGTTCCCGCTCCCCGACGCGGCCAAGGCGCACGAGCGGTACGCGCACGGACACCTGCGGGGCAAGATCGTGCTCAACGTCGGCTGAGTGGTCAGCCTTCTCGTTGCCAGCAGACGAAAAGCCCGTCGGCCGTGGTGGTCATCGCCTCGACGAACGCGTCGTTGTCGAACCCGGGCAGGGTCTGCAGCCGGGACATCAGCTTGTCCGCCGCCGGGTGACCGGCCGGCACCGCGCAGCCGCCACCGCCGGTGCGGATCAGCAGGAAGAACACGTCCTCGTCCCACGGGCCGTCCGGCGTGGTCCTGATCGCCACCTCGGCCAGCTCGTCCCAGGCCACCGACTCCTCGTTGCCGTCGGCCAGCGTCCGCTTGACGCCGACGTCGTCGACGATGATGTTGGCCTGGCCTCGCTGCTCTGGCACGCCACCTCCGGTGTCAGTCTTCATCGTCCGGTCCGTCCGTCGCGACGAGCCTGCGCAACGCGGCACGGACCACGTCACGATCGTAGGTCGTCCAAAATGGAGGGAGCGACGCGCGCAGGAACCCGCCGTAGCGCGCGGTCGCCAGCCTCGGGTCCAACACGGCGACCACACCCCGATCGTTCATCGACCGCAGCAGCCGGCCGGCGCCCTGGGCGAGCAGCAGCGCGGCGTGCGTCGCGGCCACGGTGAGGAATCCGTTGCCACCACTGGCTTCCACGGCCCGCTGGCGCGCCGAGCTGAGCGGATCGTCCGGCCGGGGGAACGGGATCCGGTCCACCACGACCAGTTGCAGCGCGCTGCCCGGCACGTCCACGCCCTGCCACAGCGACAGCGTGCCGAACAGGCAGCTCGTCTCGTCCTCGGCGAACTTGCGCACCAGCAGACCGGTGGAATCCTCGCCCTGGCACAGGATCGGGAAGTCCACCCGGTCGCGCATTTCGGCCGCCGCGCTCTTGGCCGCGCGCATCGAGGAGAACAGGCCGAGCGTGCGGCCGCCGGCCGATTCGACCAACTCGGTCAACTCGTCCACATAGGACGGCTGCAGGCCGTCGCGCCCCGGTGGCGGCAGATGTCGCGCCACATAGAGGATCGCGCTGCGGGCGTAGTCGAACGGCGATCCGACGTCCAGGCCAGTCCACTGTGGACCGTTGTCCACATCGGACGGTGGCGCCTTCTCGGTCGCGGTGCCGTCGGCCTTGGTTACCTTGCCCTGTGCCGGTGGCAGGCCCCACTGGCGGGCCAGCGTGTCGAACGTGCCGCCGAGCGCGAGGGTGGCCGAGGTGAGCACGGTGGTGTGCTGGCCGAACAGGCGCTCGCGCAGCAGACCGGACACCGACAGCGGGGCGACACGCAGGGTCGGCGGGCGCGGGTTCTGCGCACCAGCGTGCCTGCCGGCACTGGAGGCCATGACCGCGTCACCGGTGCGCCAGACCACGTCGCGGCGGCCGGCGTCGTCGGTGTCGAACGCGTCCAGCAGGCGCACGGCGGTGTCGTGCACCTCCTCCAGCGCGGTCCTGGCGATCTTGCGCGCGGTGGCGTCCTCGGGCTCGCCGCCGCGCTCGCGCTCCGGTCCGACGGCGGTCAGGCAGGCGTGCGCGGAGTCACGGATCGCTTGCAGCGCACCGGAAAGCGGCACCGGGAGCGCGTCCAGCCGGCCGGCCGGCGCGTCGTCGAGCAGCATGCCCAGCCCGTCGCCCGATTCGTCGAGCCGGTCGGCCACGTCCTGGTCGATCAGACGCCCCGAGCGGCGGGCGGCGATGTGCACCGCGGACGCGGACAGCTCGGCCGTGGCCGCCGAGGTGACCCGGTCGACCAGGTCGTGCGCCTCGTCCACGATCACCATGTCGTGCTCGGGCAGCACCTGGTAGCCCTGCAGCGCGTCGATGGCGAGCAGGGCGTGGTTGGTCACCACGATGTCGGCGCGGCCGGCCTCGGCGCGGGCGTGCTCGGCGTAGCAGTCGGTGCCGACCGGGCAGCGGGTCGCGCCGAGACACTCGCGCGCGGACACCGACACCTGCCGCCACGCCTGCTCGCCGACGCCGGGCACCAGCTCGTCACGGTCGCCGGTCTTGGTGTCCTCGGCCCAGTCGTGCAGGCGCTTGACGTCGCGGCCGAGGCGGGACGCGGCGAACGGGTCGAACAGTGCGCCGTCCTCGGGCTCGTCCTGCGGGCCGGAGTCGAGACGGTGCAGACACAGGTAGTTGCGGCGGCCCTTGAGGATGGCGAACGTCGGTTTGCGGCCGAGCGGCCCGGCGAGCGCGTCGGCGAGCCGGGGGAGGTCACGGTCGACGAGCTGGCGCTGCAGGGCGATCGTCGCGGTCGAGACGACGACGGTGGCCTCGCGGTCGACGGCGTGCCGAATCGCGGGAACCAGGTAGGCCAGCGACTTGCCGGTGCCGGTGCCGGCCTGCACGGCGAGGTGCTCACCGGTGCGGATGGCCTTCGCGACCGCCTCGGCCATCTCCACCTGGCCGGCGCGCTCGGACCCGCCGACCGCCTCGACGGCGGTGGTCAGCAGCGCGCGCAGGGGCGGCAGAGTGGTGGGGCTGTCCGGCACACGCAGACGGTACCCGTGGGAGGCGACGGTGCCCGCGCAACCCGACGAGGGCGCGTCGGGCCGGGCGTGAAACCATCATCTGCCCGGTGGGGACGGGGATGATCATCGGAGGTCGACGATGACCGTGGTGGCTCGCCACCCGATCGATGTCGCGGCGTCGGACGTCGAGGCTGACCGTTTGCTCAACGGGATGCCGCGGATCGTGGACGCGATCGTGCGTGATCCGGCGGCACTGTTCGCCGTGATGACACAGTCGCTGGACGAGGCCGGTCATCGGACGGCGGGGGACAATCGAGCCGCCTGGGCGGACACCTGGCGCGCGGTCGTGCGCGCGATGCAGGCGTCGTCGGCGATCTTCGTCGTGGCGGGTCAGCCGGCCGGCGAGGTCTCGTTCCGCGTCGACTACGACGTGGTGAGCCGCGCGGGTACCGGGCCGCTCCCGTTCGCCGACGCGTTCACCTGGCTGCGGGCGCTGTACCTGGCGATGATCTGCCGGGAGCGGGCGCGGATCGACGCGCTGGCGGCGACGCCGGTCGAGCTGTTGCGCGCGTCCGGGAGCGCGATGGACGAGTACGCGATCTCGTGGGTGCGCACGTGGCAGACCTACTGGCGGGGCGAGGGCGGCCTGGTCGACCTCATCATCGAGACCATGCGCGGGACGAATCCCGAGCAGTTGCGGCACGTCTCGGAGGAGGCGACGCTGCGGATCCACTACCCGCCGATCGAGCTGTTCTACCGGCTGACCCAGCGCGAGGACGACAAGTTCAACGACGCGCTTGCCGACGCTGTCGATCTGCACAGGCTTTTCTGGACCAAGGACAGCCCGGAGTTCGTGCGCAGCCGGCACCCCGGCGGCTACATCGCACTGGCGCCGCTGGCGATCGCGTGTCTGGCGCGCGACGCCGGGATCGCGATCACGGTGGAGTCGGACTACCTGCCGGTGCACCTGCTCGAGGCGACACGCGTCGGCGAGATCACCACCTGACGGTCAGCCGGCGCTCGTGACGGCGTCGACCCGTTGCCCCGCAACGCTTCTCGCCGCATTTGATCTTGCACTACGTACTGGACGCAGCCCCCACCCGCACCGGGGCACCCCACCAGACCATGGTACCGGCGGGGATGGCCGGGCGGGGGTGCGGTGATCAACTTGTGGATAACACGGGGCCTGTGGATGGATGGGTTTGGCTGGTCTGCGGCTGATGGGTGCTAGCCGACGCGCGGGGAGCCGGTGAGGGTGACGCCGGCGTCGGCGAAGTCGGCCAGCGCTTTGTCCACTGTGGACTGTGCGACGCCCGCGGTGAGATCGAGCAGCACGGTGGTGGCGAAGCCCTCGCGGGCGGCGTCCAGCGCGGTCGCCCGCACGCAGTGGTCGGTCGCGATCCCCACCACGTCGACGGTGTCGATCCCGTTGTCCCGCAACCAGTCCGCGAGCGGCGCGCCGTCGGCCGACGCACCCTCGAAGCCCGAGTACGCCGCCTCGTGCCGGCCCTTGGAGAACACCGCCGCCAGGTTCGCCACGTCCAGCTCCGGGTGGAACGACGCGCCCGGCGTTCCGACCACACAGTGCACCGGCCAGGAATCCACGAAGTTGGGAGTCTCCGAGAAGTGCGCACCCGGATCGATGTGATAGTCCCGCGTGGCCACCACGGCGTCGTACCCGCCCGACTCCTTGTGCCGGCTGATCGCCGCGGCCACCTCGGCCCCGCCTGTCACCGGCAGCGAGCCACCCTCACAGAAGTCGTTCTGCACATCGACGACGATCAGCGCCCGTCCCACGACGGCTCCTCTCGATCAGGCGATCAGGCGAACACAGTCGGGATCGCCGGTTCGCCGTGCGACAGCTTCAAGCCCTCCCACGGCAGGCTCACCAAACCCTGGCGCACCCGCGCGCGATACTCCTCCAGCGTGGGTGCCGCACCCACCGGTTGTCCACCACGCAGCAGCGGCACCGGCAGCACCCGGTCGTGCTCGCCGCGCTCCGGCGCCGCGGAAGCCAGGTGCACGACCTCCTCCAACGCCGTCCCGGTCGGCTTGTGCCGTCGCAGCGCGGACTTCGCCCCGCCCCGCGACTCCTTGTGCGAGCTGCGCTTGGCCACCGGGCGCCCGTCCACCGCGACCAGCTTGTAGACCATTCCGGCGGTCGGCGCACCCGATCCGGTGACCAGCGACGTGCCCACGCCGTAGGCGTCCACCGGCTCCGCGCGCAGCGACGCGATCGCGTACTCGTCCAGGTCGCCGGACACCACGATCTTCGTGTTCTTCGCGCCGAGCGTGTCGAGCTGCTCGCGCGCCTGCCTGGCCAGCACGCCCACATCGCCGGAGTCGATCCGGATCGCGCCGAGCGACGTGCCGGCCACCTCGATCGCGGTGCTGATGCCCTGCGTGATGTCGTAGGTGTCCACCAGCAGTGTGGTGCTCACGCCCAGCGCCTTCACCTGCGCTTCGAACGCGGCCGCCTCACTGTCGTGCAGCAGCGTGAACGCGTGCGCGCAGGTGCCCGTGGTCGGGATGGCGTGCTGGCGGGCCGCCTCCAGGTTCGACGTCGCGGTGAACCCGGCGAGGTAGGCCGCGCGCGCCGAGGACACCGCCGCGTTCTCGTGCGTGCGCCGCGAGCCCATCTCGATGATCGGCCGTCCGTTGGCCGCGCTGACCATGCGGGCCGCCGCGGACAGGATCGCGCTGTCATGGTTGACAATCGACAGCACCAGCGTCTCCAGCACCACCGCGTCGGCGAACGTGCCACGCACCGTGAGAATTGGCGAGCCGGGGAAATACAGCTCACCCTCGGGGTAGCCGTCCACGTCGCCGGAGAAGGAATACCCGGCCAGCCAGTCCAGCGTGCGCGGGTCGACCACCTCGCGATCGGCCAGCAGGCGCAGTTCCTCCTCGCCGAAGGTGAACCGGGTGATCGCCTCGAGCACCCGCGCGGTGCCGCCCACCACGCCATACCGTCGCCCGTCCGGCAGCCGGCGGGCGAAGGTCTCGAACACGCACGGCCGGTCGGCGGTCCCGTCGGACAGCGCCGAGGCCAGCATGGTCAGCTCGTAGTGGTCGGTCAGCAGGGCCGTACTGGAGCCGGTGCGCATATCAGGGAAGCGTAGATCAGATACGAGTGGGCCAACTGGGTGACGTCGCTTCCGGTGGCCATGCCACCATGGACACATGACCACGCCTGCTCACGCGGAACAGACGCAGGTCGACCCCAGCTCCGCGGAGGTCACAGAGGAGGACAAGCCGTGGCAGACGATCGTGTGGAACGACCCGGTCAACCTGATGTCGTACGTGACCTACGTGTTCCAGAAGCTGTTCGGCTACTCCAGGGACCAGGCGACGAAGTTGATGCTCGACGTACACCACAAGGGTAAGGCGATCGTGTCCTCCGGTTCCAAGGAGAAGATGGAGGGCGACGTCGCGCGGCTGCACGCGGCGGGCCTGTGGGCGACGATGCAGCACGAGTCGTGAAACCCTGGCGCCGCAAGGGAAGCAGAGTCGTCGCGGTCATCGAGCAGCAGGAGGCCGCGGTGCTGCGCGGGCTGGTCTCGCAGACCGGCGACATCCTCCGCGCGCGGGCCGAGGAGGCGCCGCAGGACGAGCTGGCCGAGCTGACCGGCATCCGCACCGGGTCGTCCACCTCGCCGGACGACCCGATCCTGTCCCGCCTGCTCCCGGACTTCCACCGGCTCGACGACGACGCGCCCGAGCAGTCCGACATGGACTCCGCGGCGGCGCTGCGCTCGCTGCACGAGCCGGAGCTGCTGGACCGCAAGATCAGCGTGTCCGACGTGGTGCTGGAGACCTGCCCGCCCGAGGGTGGCGAGATCCGGCTCAGCCTGGAGCAGGCCGAGGCGTGGCTGTCCGCGCTGAACGACGTGCGGCTGGCGCTGGGCACCGCGTTGGACGTCACCGAGGACATGCCGGACGAGCTGCCGTCGGAGGACCCGCGATCCGCGCACCTCGGCGTCTACCACTGGTTGACCTGGGTGCAGGACACCATGGTGGGGGCGCTGGCCGGTGAGGAGTGAATGCGCGAGTCCCGCGCCCCGCACCGGTGAGTCCCGCGCCCCGCACCGGTGCACAGCGCGGGACTCGCGAAAACCACGACGGCGGGTGACTGTGGCTAGCAGGTACAACGCGATCACCGACGTGGACGGGATCCTCGTCGGTCACCACTCGCGGCTGGGCGACGGCTGGGCCACCGGCACCACCGTCGTGCTCTGTCCACAGGGGACGGTCGGCGCGGTGGACGGGCGCGGCGGCGCGCCGGGCACCCGGGAGACCGACCTGCTGGAGCCGGAGAACCTGGTGTCCCGAGTGGACGCGATCTGCCTGTCCGGCGGGAGCGCGTTCGGGCTGGCCGCCGCGGACGGCGTGATGCGCTGGCTCGGCGAGCACTCGCGGGGTTTCCCGGTCGGCGCGCAGCCGCACGAGGTGGTGCCGATCGTGCCGGCCGCGGTGGTGTTCGACCTGCCGCGCAGTGACTGGGGCAACCGTCCGGACGCCGAATTCGGTTACGCCGCAACGGAAGCGGCCACCAACGGTCCGGTCGCGCAGGGCACCGTCGGCGCGGGCGCGGGTACCCGCGTCGGGTCGCTCAAGGGCGGTGTGGGCACCGCGTCGGTCACGGTGGACGGCTTCACGGTCGGCTCGCTCGCGGTGGTGAACGCCAAGGGTGAGGCGGTCGACTTCGGCACCGGCCGGGCGTTCGCCGCGGATTTCGAGGTCGCGAGCGAGTTCGGCGCGTGGCCGCAGCGCGCGGGCGAGTTGCCGCTGCACACCGGGCTGGACGATCTGAACACCACGATCGGTGTTGTCGCGGTGGACGCCGCGCTGTCCAAGGCGGAGTGCCGGCGGCTGGCCGTGTCCGCGCAGGACGGGCTGGCCCGCTCGGTGCGGCCGGCGCACTCGATGTTCGACGGCGACACGATCTTCGCGCTGGCTACCGGCGACCGGGAGTTGTCCGAGGTGGAGGGCCCGTTCGCCGCGCAGGCGCGGGCCGCCGCGTTGGACCGGCTGTGCGAGGCCGCGGCCGACACGTTCGCCCGCGCGATGGTGCACGGCGTGCTCACCGCGACCGGGTTGCCCGGTCTGCCCGCCTACCGCGACGTCTGGCACTAGAAACCCCGCCGACCAACGCCACATCGCCCCAGACTTGACAACTTCCGCAACGCCTCTTCGCGTACTTTAGCCCGCTAAAGTACGTCGGCCACGGAGAAAGTGCAGGTCAGGCGAGGTCAGCGAGGGGCGGAGAACGTGAGGGTGATTCCGTGGGCGGCGGGGAGCGGTAGCGGGTCACACTCACGGATCGCGGCGCACGGCCAACCAGCGGATCGCCTACTTGCCGTGGTGTCCGTCTCACGAACTGGGACGAGTACATCCACGTCCTAAGATAGAGCCGTGTTGCAGATCCGCCGTGACCTCGTGGACGCGATGGTGGCGCACGCGCGCCGCGACCACCCGGACGAGGCGTGCGGCGTGATCGCCGGCCCCGACGAGTCGGACCGCCCGGAGCGGTTCATCCCGATGCTGAACGCCGCGCGCTCGCCGACGTTCTACGAGTTCGACTCGGCCGACCTGCTGAAGTTGTACCGCGAACTGGACGCCAACGACGAGGTGCCGGTGGTCATCTACCACTCGCACACCGCCACCGAGGCCTACCCGTCGCGCACCGACGTCGCCTACGCCTCCGAGCCGTTCGCGCACTACGTGCTGATCTCCACCCGCGATCCCGAGACGCACGAGCTGCGGTCGTTCCGGATCGTCGACGGCGAGGTCACCGAGGAGCCGGTCGAGGTCGTCGAGACCTACCTGTTCGCGCACACCGGCGCGGACGACGTTCCAGACCAGGATTGACGGGTCCGGCGGGAATACCACCCGCCGTGCCACGCGTCGTTCATCACGAGAAGGCCGAATCCGGAGGTTGCACATGGCCGTCACCGTTTCCATCCCGACCATTCTGCGCACGCACACCGGCGGGGAGAAGTCCGTCGAGGCGAGCGGGAGCACGCTGGCCGAGGTGATCGAAAGCCTCGAGAACGACCACGGCGGGCTCAAGTCGCGCCTGGTCAAGGAGGGCACGCTGCACCGCTTCGTCAACGTGTACGTCAACGACGAGGACGTGCGCTTCGCCGGCGGGCTGGAGGCCAAGGTGACCGACGGCGACACCGTCACGATCCTGCCCGCAGTCGCCGGCGGCTGACCCATGGCGCGCTACGCCTCGCTGCTCGACGCGCTGGGGGACACCCCGCTCGTCGGGCTGCCCCGGCTCTCCCCGGCCGAGAACGTGCGGCTGTGGGCGAAGCTGGAGGACCGCAACCCGACCGGGTCGATCAAGGACCGCCCCGCGCAGAAGATGATCGAGGCGGCGGAGCAAGACGGTCGGCTGCGGCCGGGCTGCACGATCCTGGAGCCGACGTCCGGCAACACCGGCATCTCGCTGGCCATGGCGGCCAAGCTCAAGGGGTACGGCCTGGTGTGCGTGATGCCGGAGAACACCTCCGAGGAGCGCAAGCAGCTACTGCAGGCCTACGGCGCGCGGATCGTGTACTCGCCGGCGGAGGGCGGTTCCAACGAGGCGGTGCGCCGCGCGAAGGAGCTGGCCAAGCAGAACGCCGACTGGGTGATGCTGTACCAGTACGGCAACCCGGACAACGCGCGCGCGCATTACGAGGGCACCGGCCCGGAGATCCTGCGCGACCTGCCGACCGTGACGCACTTCGTCGCCGGGCTCGGCACCACCGGCACGCTGGTCGGCGTCGGGCGGTACCTGCGCGAGCAGAAGCCGGAGGTGCAGATCGTCGCGGCCGAGCCGCGCTACGGCGAGCTGGTCTACGGGCTGCGCAACCTGGAGGAGGGGTTCGTCCCCGAGCTGTACGACCCGGACGTGCTGACCGGCCGCTACTCGGTCGGCTCGTACGACGCGCTGCGCCGCACCCGGCAGCTGCTGGAGTCCGAGGGCATCTTCGCCGGCATCTCGACCGGCGCGATCCTGCACGCGGCGCTGGCCGTCGCGGACAAGGCGGCGGCCGCCGGCAAGACAGCCGACGTGGTGTTCGTGGTGGCCGACGCGGGCTGGAAGTACCTGTCCACCGGCGCCTACAGCGGCACGATCGACGAGGCCGCCGCCCGCCTCGACGGCCACCTCTGGGCCTGACTCCGTGAAGGTGACCGCATCGCCGCCGACAGCCTGATGCGGACCACCTTCACGTCTCCCGCTCCCTGTTGATCATGTTTGGCCTGGACTTTCTCTGCGGGCGGCGTACTTTAGCGGGCTAAAGTACGCATGGGGTAGCGGGAGCATTTGTCAAGCTTTCTTGTGTGCCAGGAGGATCGTCAGCCTTGGGGTGACGCCGATCCGGTCGACGGTGCCGAACACGCGCTCGACCTCGTCCACGATGTCGGCTCCGGTGAACGCGGTCAGCTTGCGGTAGCCGAACCGCAGCAGCCTGGTGATCGTGCCCTCGACGAACCCGCTTGAGGGCACCAGCCGGACGTCGAACACGAACAGCCGTCCGCCGGGGCGCAGGGCGTCGTGCGCGAGCCGGAGCGCGGCCGGTACGTCCGGCATGGCGTTGAACGCGGTGATCGCGATCATCGCGTCGAACTCCTCGTAGCCGTGTGGTTCCCTGGTCGCGTCGGCCTCGCGCACTTCGGCGTCGATTCCCTTGCGCCGCAAGAACTTCCGCGTGCGATCGACCATGCCGGCGTTGTAGTCGACGCCGACAACCCGACCGGACGGGCCGACGGCGTCACGGAGCGCGGCCAGTGTCGCGCCGGTGCCGCAGCCGATGTCGAGCACCGAGTCACCCGCCTCGAGGCCGAGGTGGTGCAGGGCGAGGTCGTGCATCGGTCCGTTGAACCGGGACAGTGCGCCGTAGTACGTGCGGCTGGCGAACGTCCAGGTTCGGTCGCCGCGTTGGGTCGTCGTCATGAGTCCTCCTCGTTTTACAATGCAGTCGCATCGTAAACGCGAAGGCGGCTCCAGTGCAATACGATTGCATTGGATCGAAGGGAGGCGTGATGCCGAAGCAGGTCGACCACGAGGCGCGCAAGCGCCGGATCGCGGACGCGGTGTGCCGGCTCGCCGGCACGCGGGGCCTTGAGGCGGTCAGCCTGCGGCACGTCGCCACCGAGGCCGGTGTGTCGATGGGCCAGGTGCAGCACTACTTCGCGACCAAGGACGAGATGCTGCTGTTCGCGTTCGCCGTGATCAGCGAGCGCTACGAGCAGCGGATCGCGGCGGCGGTCACCAGCAAGCGCACGCCGCGCACCCGGCTGCGCGCGCTGCTGCTGGCGATGCTGCCGCTGGACGACGCCGGGCTGGCCGAGGGGCCGGTGCTGCTCGCGTTCCTGGCCAGGGCGGCCGTCGCGGCGGAGATCGCCGCGCCGCTGCGCGAGAGCGGAGCCGGCATGCGGGCGTTCCTCGCCGAGATGGTCGGGTCCACCCCGGACGCCGAACGCGAGGCGGTGATCCTGCAGGCACTGGTCGACGGGCTGCTGTCACAGTTGCTGGTCGGCCACATCGACGCGCGCACCGCCATCGCCGCCGTCGACCACCAGCTCGACCGGGTCTGCTAGCCGGCGAACACGGTCGGCGGCAGGCCCTCGCCGGCGTCCGGGAGCACCAGGACCGAGCCGGCCAGTTCGTCGTCGTCGGAATCCCGGGCGGCCGTGGTGACGTACAGGTCGGCCAGCGCGGAACCGCCGAAGCAGCACGACGTCGGCCTGGACACCGGCAGCTCGAACTCGGCGGACAGCGTGCCGTCCGCGGCGTACCGGCGCACCGCGCCCGCGACGGTCAGCCACAACCCGCCCTCGGCATCCGCGCACAGTCCACTCGGGACAGATCCGTCCACAGTGCACAGATCACGTGGATCCGTTGCCGCGCCGGAGGAATCGTCGTAGTCGAACACCTCGATCATGCGACGCGCCGAGTCGAGGTGGTACAGCAGCGCGCCGTCCGGGCTCCAGGTCACCCCGCCGCCGGTGCCCACGTCGGCCTTGACCACGGTGGCGGCGCCGTCCGGGTTGACCCGCGCCAACCACGCGCCGCCCGGCTCGCCGTTCGCCGGCAGCGTGCACACCCACAGCCGGCCGCGCGGATCGACGCCGATCTCGCCGGCCCGGTAACCGTCACGCCCCCAGTACGCCAGCCAGCGCCGCGACACGGTCGCCTCGATCAACGCGACACCGTCACGCAGGTGCGCCACGAAACCGCCGCGCATTCTCGGCCGCACCCCGCCGACCGGCTGCGGCAGCTCGAAGACCTCCCCGGTGCCCGCCGCGGGATTGGATCTGTGCACCACCGAGCCGCGCACGTCGGACCACAACAAGGTGGAACTCGCCAACTCCCACGTCGGCGAGACGCCCCACGCCGCATCGGCGCGCACGGCGACCTCGATGTCGCTCACGTTCTGCACCCTCTTCCCCGAACCAGCCCTCGCAGAAGGTAACCGATGGCAGGGACAGTTCAGGGTTCTTCCGGATACCGGACCGGCTACGAACACGTACCGTGGAACACGTGACCACATTGCCCGCCAAGCCGGCCGGCTCCGATCCGGTCAACCGCGTACTGCCGCCGAACCCGAAGGCAGCCGCCATCGTGGTGCTGGGCTTCACCGCGCTGCTGTACCTGATCGAGTTCCTGGACTCGGTGATTCCCGCGGACCTGGACAAGTTCGGCGTCGAGCCGCGCGAACTGTCCGGTCTGGACGGTGTGCTGTTCGCGCCGCTGCTGCACGCGGGCTGGGATCACCTGTTCAGCAACACGATTCCGGTGCTGGTGTTCGGTTTCCTCGCGATGTCCGCCGGCATCGGCCAGTGGATCGCGGTGACCGGGACGATCTGGATCCTGTCCGGCCTCGGTGTCTGGCTGACCGGCGCGTGGGGCACGGTGACGGTCGGCGCCTCCGGTGTCGCGTTCGGCTGGCTGGCCTTCCTGCTCGTGCGCGGGATGTTCAACCGCAGCTTCAAGCAGTTGCTCGTGGCGGCCGCGCTGTTCCTGTACTGGGGGAGCACCCTGCTCGGCGTGCTGCCCGGCGACCCGGGCATCTCCTGGGAGGGCCACCTGTTCGGCGCCGTGGCCGGCATCCTGGCCGCGTGGCTGGTGTCGGTTGCCAACAAGGCGTCGGCGACCAAGGCGCGCAAGCGAGCCGACACCGGTGGAGTCGTCACGTGACAGTGTTCCCCGACGCGCCGATCGGGGTCTTCGACTCGGGCGTCGGCGGGCTGACCGTGGCCCGCGCGATCATGGACCAGTTGCCCGGCGAGCGGATCCGCTACGTCGGCGACACCGCGCACGGACCGTACGGCCCGCTGCCGATCGCCGAGGTTCGCGCGCACTCGCTCGCGGTGGCCGACGAGCTGGTGGCCGGCGGGGTGAAACTCCTGGTCATGGCGTGCAACACGGCGTCGTCCGCGTGTCTGCGGGACGCCCGCGAGCGCTACGACATCCCGGTCGTGGAGGTGATCGTGCCGGCCGTGCGGCGGGCGATCGCGACCACCCGCACCGGCCGCATCGGCGTGATCGGCACGGTGGGCACGATCCGCTCGCGCGCCTACGAGGACGCGTTCGCCGCCGCGCCGGACATCGAGGTGACCAGCGCGGCGTGCCCGAGGTTCGTGGACTTCGTGGAGCGCGGCACCACGTCCGGCCGGCAGGTGCTCGGGCTCGCGCAGGGCTATCTCGCGCCGCTGCAGCAGGTCGATGTGGACACCGTCGTGCTCGGCTGCACGCACTATCCGCTGCTCACCGGCGTGCTGCAGATCGTCATGGGCGAGAAGGTGACGCTGGTGTCCAGTGCGGAGGAGACCGCGAAGGACGTCGTGCGGGTGCTCACCGAGGGCGATCTCTTCCGCCCCGACGGCGAGGTCGCCGAGCACGAATTCCTGGCCACCGGGTCGACCGAGAAGCTGCTGCGGCTGGCCCGCCGGTTCCTCGGCCCCGATCTTGGTCGAGTGGCGCCGTTCACCAGAACGTAGCTGGCCGTACCACCGATGTGACAGGCTGTCCGGCATGCTGTTGACCGTCCTCGGCTGCTCGGGCAGCGCGCCTGGTCCGAACGC
Source organism: Herbihabitans rhizosphaerae (assembly GCF_004216555.1). Taxonomy (GTDB): domain Bacteria; phylum Actinomycetota; class Actinomycetes; order Mycobacteriales; family Pseudonocardiaceae; genus Herbihabitans; species Herbihabitans rhizosphaerae. The sequence continues at coordinate 229,847 of NZ_SGWQ01000010.1, forward strand.
ACCCGCGTCGGGCTACCTGCTCGAAGCCGAGGGTTTCACGCTCGCGCTGGAGTTGGGCAACGGCACGCTGGCCGAGCTGATGGCCCTGCGCGACCCGCTCACGGTCGACGCGATGCTGTTCTCGCACCTGCACCCTGATCACTGCGCGGACTTCTCCGCGCTGACCGTGCTGCGCCGCTACCACCCGGAGCCGTCGCGCGACCCCCGGGCGAACCGGCTGCCGGTGTTCGCGCCGAAGGAGGCGCCGAACCGGTTGGTGGCCGCGTACTCACCGGACGAGGCGGACCGGCTCGTCACCGATCTGTCCGATGTGTACTCGTTCACCCCGCTCGACCACGGAACCGTCCACATCGGACCGTTCGAGGTGACCGCGGTGAGCGCGCCACATCCCTGTGAGGCGTTCAGTTTCCGGATCGTCCACAATGGACGATCGCTGGTCTACACCGGTGACACCGGGTGGAACGACCCGCTCGTCGATCTCTCGTCCACGGTGGACGTTCTGCTGTCCGAGGCGTCCTGGACGCACGCCGAGGGCCGGCCGCCGGACCTGCACCTGTCAGGGCGGGAGGCCGGCGAACTGGCGAGCCGTGCCGGCGTCGGGCGGCTGCTCGTCACGCACGTCCCGCCGTGGACCGACGCCGACGCCGTCCTCGCCGAGGCTCGCGGGGCCTTCGACGACGGTGTCGAGCTGGTCCGGCGTGGCGCCAGCTACACGATCTGACCGCCGCGTCTTAAGCACCAGCCAGCCGACGAATCCGAGCGGGATGATCAGCCAGCAGGACAGCAGCCGGTAGACGAGCACGGTCGCGGCCGCCGGCGCCTCCTCGGCACCGGCCGCCAGCAGCCCGGTGAGCAGGCTCAGCTCGATCACGCCGACACCGCCGGGGGTGAGCGGGATCTGGCGCACGACCTGCACGGTCAGGTAGATCGCGGCCAGTTCGACCACCCCGATGTCCAGGTGGAACGCGGTGGCCGCGGCGGCGAGGCAGGCGAGATCGGTGAGCCAGTTGGCCAGCGCCGCGCCGAGTGCGAGCGCCCAGTGCCTCGGTGCGACGTCGCGGGAGCTGCGCACCGCCTCGGCCACCGGGCGCAGCAGCTTCGCCAGACGCGGCCAGCGGGTCGGGTGCGGGCGGCGCGGACCGCGGCGGGGGAGCTGGCGGGTGGCGAGCCAGCCGATGCCGACGGCGACGATCACCGCGTGCGCGGCGAGCATCGGCAGGATCGGCTGCTCGCTCAGCGCCGCGGAGACGTGCACGGTCGCGGTGGCGAGGAAACCCATGGCGTACAACAGAACCAGCGCGCCCATGGACAGCAGTCCGGACAGGATCATCACGGTCGCGGCGATCGTCCGGCTGGCGCCGTCCGTGCGGAACTGGCGGAACGCGAACGCGGCGGACAGCGCGGACCCGGCCGGCAGGCTGATCGCGATCGCCGAGCGGCTGTAGGCCAGCGCGACCGCGCGGTGCCTCGGCATGGTCACGCCGAACGCGGTGAGCAGCCGCCGTTGCTGGCGGGCGAACAGGCCCATCGAGGCCATTTCCGCGAGCACCGCGACGAGCAGCCACTCGGCCTCGGCGGCGCGCAGCGACCGCATCACATCGGCTGGTTCGGGGAGCTGTCCGTGGAGCATGATCGCCACGACGGCCAGGACCGCGAGCACGCCGGCTATCCGAGCCCCAACGAGTAGCCGTGGACGCCACCGCGTGCGGTGCTTCGCTCGATCGTCGTCGACCATGGCGGCTCCATTTCAACCTGTGATGAATTGTGCGCCCGCGTGTGGCCGCCCGTCAATCAGGTATCGCGTGACGCGCGTCCCACCCGCAGCCATGCTCGATGCGCGTCGTAGGGTGACGCCGTGGCTAGGAGCGATGGCAGGAACGACGACCAGCTCCGCGAGGTGCGGATCACCCGGGGCTTTCAGAAGTGGCCGGCGGGATCGGTACTCGTGGAGTTCGGCAACACCCGGGTGCTGTGCGCGGCGAGCGTGTCCGACGGCGTGCCGCGATGGCGCACCGGCTCCGGCCTCGGCTGGGTGACCGCCGAGTACGCGATGCTGCCGTCGGCCACCAACACGCGCGGCGACCGCGAATCCGTGAAGGGCAAGATCGGCGGACGCACGCACGAGATCTCCCGGCTGATCGGGCGCTCGCTGCGCTCGTGCATCGACCTGGCCGCGCTCGGCGAGAACACCATCGTGATCGACTGCGACGTGATCCAGGCCGACGGCGGCACCAGGACCGCGGCGATCACCGGCGGCTACGTCGCCCTCGCGGACGCGATCACCTGGCTCGGCGCCGCCGGCAAGCTGGCCGACCCGCAGCCGCTGTCCTGCCAGATCGCCGGGATCAGCGTCGGCGTGGTGAACGGGCGGGTGCGGCTGGACCTGCCCTACGAGGAGGACTCGATCGCCGAGGTGGACATGAACGTCGTGGCCACCGACACCGGCACGCTGGTCGAGGTGCAGGGCACCGGCGAGGGCGCGACATTCGCACGGTCCACTTTGGACAAGATGCTGGACATGGCGCTGGCCGGATGCGACGAGCTGTGCCGGAAGCAGGCCGCCGCGCTGGCCGAGCCGTACCCCGGCGAGCTGCCGGGGCAGTCGGACGGCGCGAAGGCGACGAAGGTGACCAAGGCCAAGTGACCCGGCTGCTGCTGGCCACCCGCAACGCGAAGAAGCTCGTCGAGCTGCGGCGGATTCTCGACGGCGCCGGCATCGAGGTGATCGGGCTGGACGACGTGCCGGCGTTTCCCGAGGCGCCGGAGACCGGTGCCACGTTCGCGGACAACGCGCTGGCCAAGGCGCGCGACGCCGCGTCGGCCACCGGGCTCGCGTCGGTGGCCGACGACTCCGGGCTGGCCGTGGACGCGCTGAACGGCATGCCGGGCGTGCTGTCCGCGCGCTGGTCCGGCCGGCACGGCGACGACCTGGCGAACCTGGAGCTGCTGCTCGGTCAGCTCGCCGACGTGCCGGACGAGCGGCGGGGCGCGGCGTTCGTGTGCGCCGCCGCGCTGGTGGTGCCCGGCGGCGCGGAGACCGTCGTGCACGGCGAATGGCGTGGCACGATCGCCCGGAAACCTCGTGGTGCCAACGGTTTCGGCTACGACCCGATCTTCGTACCGTACGGCGGGACCCGGACCTCCGCCGAGCTTCCCGCCGAGGTGAAGGACGCGGCGTCACACCGCGGGATCGCGATGCGCGCGCTGCTGCCCCTGCTGCGGGCGCTCACTGTCCACTGAGGACGGTCGGTTCACCGGTGTGCCAGACGTTCTCGGAACTGGTGGAGTTGGAGCGGGTGGGGGCGTCGTGGTTCGGGTTTCGGTGTGACGGTTCGGTATCCGTTCGCTGGCAACGCTCACAGGAAAGCTTTCACCAAAGCTGTCGCGATAGCTTTCGGGATAGCTTTTGCGAAAGCTATCGGCAAAGCTTTACAAGAAGGAAGCCAGTGCCTGGGCGGCGGTGGTCACCGACCGACCGGCCGTGCTCCACGAGCTGAGACCTCGGTGGCCGGTCAGCAGCACCACGACGTACCGGTTGTCGGTGCCGACCAGCCCGGTCGAGTGCAGCACGTGATCAGCCCCGCTGTTGCCCCAGCCCTGCTTCACCGCGAACGGCTTGCCCAGCCCGTCCGGAATCCCGAAGTACTGGTCGAACCCGTCGGCCGCGTGCCGGGGAGCGGACGCCAGCGCGTTGACGATCACGCTTCGGTGCCGCTCCGGCAGCGCCAGCACGTGTTGGTACACCTTCACCACGTCCCGCGCGCTGACCAGCGTGTTGCCCCACCGGCCGGCGATGTCCGGCGGCCGGGTCGCGGTGAGCCCGATCGTGCGCGCCGCGTCGGTGACGATCGACGCCCCGCCGAGCCGCACCCACAGCGCGCTCGCGATCTCGTCGTCGCTGACCGACAGCATCCTGGTGACCTGTGCGGTCGACACGTCGTCGTCCAGCGCTTCCATCGCGATCAGCAGCTTGACCAACGACGCGGAGTAGAACTGCTGATCCGGGTTGACCGACAGCCGGGTGGCGCCGGTCGTCCGGTCCAGCACGATCGCGCCGACCGTCGCCCTCGGCGCCACCGAGCGCACCGCCGAGGTGACCTTCGCCGCGTCGATCGCCGGATCGCCGGGCCGGTCGCCCGGCCGCTTGCGCGGTGACGGCGTGGCCTGCCCCTGTGGCGTCGACTCCGACGGCGGTATCGGCACCGGGACCGGTGCCAGGTTCGGGTCCCACGACGTGCTCGTGGTCAACGGCGGCACCATCATCCCGCCCTGTGAGGAGTCCAGCCCGCAGCCGGCCATGGCGAACGCCAGACCACTGATCAGCACGGCGACGCGACGTGAACCGCATTCCCTCATGTCCAGGCAAACGGGGCCTGAACTGCGGAAAGTTGACCCGAACCGGGGGCAACTATTCGGGGTGCGGCGGCATTACGCGCACCCGGGGAACAACGTTGCCCAGTGCCTAGACCTTCAAATCCTTGCGGAGCTTCGCCACGTGCCCGGTCGCGCGCACGTTGTAGCGGGCCAGCTCGATCGCGCCCGACTCGTCAACGATGAACGTCGACCGGATCACGCCCATGACCGTGCGGCCGTAGTTCTGCTTCTCGCCGAACGCGCCCCACTTCGTCATCACCGTGCGGTCGGCGTCGGACAGCAGCGGGAACGTGAGGCCCTCGTCGGCGGCGAACTTCGCCAGCTTGTCCTGCTTGTCCGGGGAGATGCCGAGCACGTCGTACCCGGCGTCGTTGAGCGCGGCGAGGTTCTCGGTGAAGTCGCACGCCTGCTTGGTGCACCCGGGCGTGGCCGCGGCCGGGTAGAAGTACACGATCACCTTGCGGCCGCGGTAGTCGGACAGCGACACCGGCTTCCCGGTGCTGTCCGGCAGGGTGAAGTCGGGGGCCGCGTCGCCCTCGGCGAGACGGGTCTGCTCGGTCATGGCCCGGACGTTACTGGAGACCTTGCCGGAGGCGTCAGACGATGTCGGCGAACACCGCGGGAACACCGCCGGCCGGCACGTCCGGCTGCACCGAGATCCGCACCGTGACCTTGCCTTCCGGCACCGCGAACGCCAGCGTCACCCGCACGCTCTGACCTGGCGGGATCGCCTCTCCGGCGCTCACGACCCCGGTGTAGCCCTGTGCGGTGTCGATCACCTGCTCCAGCGGTCGCGCGTCGCCGGTGGCGGACACCAGCAGCTGCGACGGGCGGTACGGCGTGTTGCGGTGGTTCTCGATCGTCATCTCGAACGCCAGCGCGCGCGGCTTGCGCGGGTAGGCGGTTTCGCTCGGCACGAACGAGCGCGGCGTGGACATCGAGATGATCAGCCTGTCGAGCTCTCGACGGTCGCCGAACCTCGCCGGCGCCGACGCCGCCGTGACCGTCGGCTGAGGTTGCGCGGCCGCCTGCGGAGATCCGCTGTCGCACGATGCCAGCACGGGCAGCAGCGCGCACGCGACGATCGCCAGTCCGAGCGGGGCTCGGGTGCGACGCCAGTGGGCGCGGCGGATCGTCACAGGGTTCCTCTCTCGATGGTGTGGCGGCTGGCTACCCGGGCAGGGTGGGGCCGGGCAGCGATTCCCACGACTCACCTTGGCCGCCCGGGGTCTCGGAAACGAAACGGAAGGCGTGGTCGATTCAGAGCTGGTGTCGTGCTGTGGCCATCCTGTGATCGAAGGGGTACCACCGGTGACCCTGGACATCTTTCCTTGACCCATTTGTCAAGACTTGTGACAGGTGACCGCCGATACCGCTATCCCTTGACACACAAGGGGAATCGGCTCAACTCGCCATCGCGAAGAACACCAGCAGCATGCCAACCGCGACAAGCCACGCGGCGATCGTCCAGCCGTAGTCGCGCCACGGCGATATCGCCCGATTGTCCTCGCCGGGCACGTACACGCCGCGTTCCTCGAACCGGTCCACCCAGCGCACGATGGCGCTGATCGCTCCCGGCGTCTGCACGGCGTCCTCCTCCCGCGAAAACCTCTCCTGCCCATCCCACCGTGTGACGTGCGCGACCACAACCCTCGGTAGAGGGACACGCCGGGGACATATGCTGGCTTGACCCGGGCGGTGGGGCGAACGGAGGCGCTGCGAATGACCGACACCAGAGTGCACGCGTTCAGCGACGACGTGCTGGCCGACCACGACGCCGTTGCCGTCGCGGACCTGATCCGCCGAGGCGAGATCAGCGCGCGCGAAGCGGCCGACGCCGCGATCAGGCGCGCGGAGAAGGTCGATCCGGTGCTCAACGCCGTGGTGTACGCCGACTACGACCGGGCCCGACCGTCCACTGTGGACGGATTGCTGGCCGGCGTGCCGACCTACGTCAAGGACAACACCGACGTGCACGGGATGCCGACCAACCATGGCACCGCCGCTTATGTCGGTAAGCCCGCCGCCAAGGACGGCCCGTACGCCGCCCAGTACATCAGCTCCGGCATGACCGTCCTCGGCAAGAGCCGGCTGCCCGAGTTCGGGTTCAACGCGAGCACCGAGTTCGCCGACGCGGAGCCGACGCACAACCCGTGGCACACCGAGCACTCGCCGGGCGCGTCCTCCGGCGGCGCGGCTGCGCTGGTGGCCGCCGGGGTGGTCCCGATCGCGCACGCCAACGACGGCGGCGGCTCGATCCGCATCCCGGCCGCGTGCTGCGGCCTGATCGGACTGAAACCCTCGCGCGGCCGGCACGTCGACGGTGACCAGGCCCGCAGCATGCCGATCAACATCGTCTCCGAGGGCGTGGTCAGCCGGTCGGTGCGCGACTCGGCGACGTTCATCGCGGCCATGGAGCGCACCTGGCGCAACCCGTCGCTGCCGCCGGTCGGGCTGGTCGAGGGACCGGCCAACCGGCGCCTGCGGATCGGCGTGCTGACCGACTCGCTCGGCGGCGTGGTGGCCGACGAGGCGACCGCGGCGACCGTCGCGGAGACCGTGGCGCGACTGGAGAAGATGGGCCACGAGGTCAGCCCGGCCGCGCTGCCGGTGGGCGACGAGTTCATCGAGGACTTCATCAACTACTGGGGCTTCCTGGCGTTCTTCATCAGCGCGCTGGGTAAGCGCACGATCGACAAGGAGTTCGACTCCGACAAGCTCGACGGGTTCAGCAAGGGCATTCGCGATGTCTACCGGCGGCAGTTCACCCGGACGCCGCGGACCCTGTGGCGGCTGTCGCGGGTGAAGAACGCGTACGCGGACATGCTGCGCCAGCACGACGTGGTGGTCTCCCCGGTGCTGGCGCACTCGCCGCCGAAGCTCGGCTACCTCAGCCCGAACGTCCCGTTCGACGAGCTGCTCCACCGGCTGCGCAACTACGTCGCGTACACGCCGCTGAACAACGTCGCCGGGACGCCGGCGATCTCGCTGCCGGCCGGCGCGGCGGCCGACGGTCTGCCGGTCGGTGTGCAGATCTCCGCGGCGCACGGTGACGAGCGCACCCTGCTGGAGTTGGCGTTCGCCCTGGAGCAAGACCGTCCCTGGCGGCGGATCCAGGACCTCAGCTGACGACGCCCACGGTCAGCAGCAGGTTCGCGTACAGCCGCTGATCGCCGGAGGCGACGCACACGGCCAGCTCGTCGCCGAGGCAGGTGGCGTAGAAGTCGTGGCGCGCCAACGGTTTCAGCGGCATCTCGGTGCCGAGGTGCTCGGTGTAGGCGGTCCAGACCGGCGGCGTGGAGCTGTCGTCGGTGCGCATCACCTCGGCCGCCTCCACCGGCACCGCGGTCAGCAGCGTCTCCAGGATCACGTCGCTGTTCACCACGCCGGGGCGCAGGTTCAGGTGGATCAGCGCCGCGCGCGGGTTGACGTTGGTGGCGTGCGCGTAGTTGGCGTCCGCGATGAGGATCTTGGACCCGTGGCCGGCCGCGGCGAGCGCGCCGAGCAGCGGCGGGTGGATCAGCGGGTACCGGAGCACGGTGGCGAACTTTACGGCACGATGTCGAGCGCGCGCGGCGTGTTCCGACGTATCCGAGACATGCCAGTGATCGCGCCGTCGAACGAGGAGTGCCGACATGACCAAGTTCATGCTGCTGCTGAACTACGAGCAGATCGAGGGCGTGCCGCCGATGACGAGCTGGGCGCCCGAGGACATCAAGCGGCACATCGATTTCCAGCACCGGCTCAGCGACGAGCTACTGGCCTCCGGCGAGCTGGTCGAGGCGCGCGGACTGGCCGCGCCGGAGCTGGCCAAGTTCGTGGTCTCCGACGGCGTCGGCGCGCCGGTGGTGACCGACGGCCCGTTCCCCGAGACCAAGGAGCTGCTGGCCGGCTACCGGCTGGTGGACGTGGAGTCCGAGCAGCGCGCGGTGGAGATCGCCGCGACGATGTCCGCCTCGCCCGGTCCGGCCGGTGCGCCGATCAAGCAGGCGATCGAGGTGCGCCAGGTGATGAGCGCGCCGAGTACCGACTTCTGATCAGGGAGCGGGCTCCAACAGCCGGCGGGCGCGCAGCGCGATCTCGATGCTGAGGCGCTCGTCGGGGTCGGCGAGCCGCTCGCCGAGGATCTTCTCGATCTGGTGCATCCGGTAGCGCACCGTCTGCGGGTGGATGGCCAGGCGTTCGGCGACCTCGTTGACCCCGCCGCGCGTCTCCAGCCAGGCCAGCAGCGTCGCGGCGAGCCGGTCGCGCTGCTTCACGGTGAGCCCGATGAACGGCTCCATCGCGCGCTCGGTCAGCCGGGACACCAGGAACTCGTCGGACATCAGCGCGAGCGTGGACAGGTGGTCGGCGCACCAGGTCACCGGTTCGGACGGCAGCACGCCGCGCTGCACGAGGGTGAGCGCGCGCCGGGCGCAGTCCAGCGACCTGCGCGCCTCGGACGCCGGGACGGTCGGGCCGACCACGGCGTGGCGCCCGGACAGTCCGGCGGCGATCTCGTCGAGCGCCTCGGCCGGGTTGGCGATCAGCAGGCACGGCTCGGCGCTCTCCAGGTCGACCAGCACGTTCGGCCCGAACACCGTCTGCGGCAGGTCGTGCGGGTCCTCGCCGCACTCCAGGGCGATCGCCGCGACGTGCTCGGGCAGCGGCCAGTCGGTCGCCCCGGCCAGGTCGGCGATCGCCTGCTTGGCTCCGGGTGTCTCGGCGAGCAGCAGTTTGAGCAGCTGGCGGCGGCGACGCTCCCGTGCGCCGCTGGCCTTGGCCTGCGCCTCGGTGTACCCGGTGATCGCCTCGGTGCTGATCTCGTCCACCCAGGCGAAGATCGCGTCGGCGATGACGAACAGCGCGTCGTTCGGGATGCCGAGCTGCTTGCCGGTCGCGGCGACCCGCCGCCACACCGCCCGCGCGCCGACCCGCACGGCGGTCTGCAGCGAGTCCATCGTGCGGCCCTCGAGGAACTCGACCCGCCCGGAGTAGCGGAACACCGCCTTCCAGTCGGTGTCCTGCGCGTTCGGGTTGGACATGTTGTCGAAGCACTTGACGATGGCCATCTCGACGGCGCCGACCAGCACCTCGCGGAACTTGCCCTCCAGCGGCTTGGCGTACACCGGGACGGCCTTCTGGATCTCGTTGACCGCGTCGGTCACGAGCTGCTTGGTGAGCGGGCGCAGCCGGTCGGCGAGGTTGTTCGGGATCGACGACCAGACCTGGCGCGCCGCGCTCATCTGGGCGGCCTTCGGCGGCCGCGCCGAGGTGGGGCGGCTCGGCGCCCGCGCGGGCCGCTGGCGCGGCTCCGGAAGCTGGGTGACGCCAGGCCTCCTGGTTGTCATGCTCGTCCACCTCGCTGTGACAAAAATAGCCGTCTTGCAAACCCGTCGACGGCAGGGACTTTGCTCCGGAGACGATAAATTCGGGACAAGCGGGCGTCAATCCGCTTCACTCGGTCGGTACGGTTCACGGCGTATTCCGCCACTATGGCCGCGACGCCTTCATCCGAAGTGCACAACTTCGGTCGCGGCGACTGTACGTCCGTGACAAAGCGGCCGGTGCGCCGTCTCTCGCCTGGTGGAAGCCGTTGTGGGTCGCCGGAAACCGCTTCGACACCCGCTTGTCACGGTGGCACAGCTACCGGGCGGCCGGACTGTCGGCCGGTGTCAATTTACGTCCCTACGAGGAACTGGTGAAATTCGGATCTTGCCGGGTGGTTCTGGTGGTCGATAATTACACGACCGCCATGCGGCCAGATTCGGGGGAGACACCGTCAGTAGTCGTTTTCGCCAGTGGGGACGCATTCGTGGTTGCCCGTTCCGCTGGCGGACACAAGCAGTGGAAGAGGACACATGAAGGTTCGACCCTCCAGGAGACACCTCGCCGCCGGATTAGCCGGACTGGCCGTCGCCGCTCTCACTACAACCGGCCTCGTGCTCACGGCGGGCACCAGTGCGGCCGACCCGCGCGAGCTGACGCAGACCTATGACTGCCCCTACCCGCTGATCAACATTCAGCCGACCAAGACGATGATCAAGGCTGACATCCCGGCGACCCTGCCGGTCAACCAGCCGAGCCCCGAGTTCGTGATCAATGTCGAGGCGGATGCCGGCCTGAAGGCGACCGAGGGCCTGAACATCGTCGGCGGCAAGACCATCGAGGGCGAGGGAATCTCCAAGGTCAAGCTCACCGGTCCGGGTCTCGACCTGCCGCTGGACGTGCCGGTGGTCATCCCCTCGAACCCGATCCCCGCCGTCGGGAGCCCGCTGATTCTGAAGGGCATCACGGCCAAGGCGCCGTCGATCACGGTGTCCCAGCCGGGCGCCTACAAGATCGACGTCGTTGGCTTGTGGCTCAAGATGACGCCGAAGACGGCCAACGGCAGCCCCACCGGTCTCGGCACCTTCGAGTCGGCCTGCACGCTGCAGGGCGGCATGCCGACCGAGCTGGCCACGATCGAGGGCACGGGTGGTCCTGGCCCCACGGGCACGACGTCGTCCAGCTCGACCTCGAGCTCGTCGTCCACGAAGCCGACGTCATCCACGTCGTCCTCGTCCTCTTCGTCGTCGTCCAGCTCTTCGACGTCGTCGTCGGTGTCGTCCACGTCGTCGGTGCCGTCCACGTCGGGTTCCGTGCCGGTGGTCGACCCGCCGACGGTGACCGGGCCGGGTGGCGCTGGCGTGGTGCCGGTGGCGAACACGAACACGGGAACCGATTCGTCCAGCGGTGACGGGCTGGCCTACACCGGTGCGTCGGTGCTGCTGCCGGCAGCACTCGGTGCGCTGTTGCTCGGCGCCGGCGTGTTCCTGCTGGTCCGGTCGAGGCGCCGCCAGGAGCAGTGACGACGCTTCGTGAAGTTGTCATTCTCGCCAGGCCTGTTCGATGCAATTTGTGGTCAATTTATGAATTGCGCGAACGAATAGCATGATAATCTCTCGAAAGAATGGTGTGCATTTCTACGGGAGGGTTCGAGCGGTGCGAAAGCTGATATCACGTTCTGCTGTTTCGGTATTGGTGGTGGTCGCCGCCGTACTCGCGATGGCCGGACACGCGGCGAGTGCGCCGCGTGCGGCGGCCCCGGCTCAGAAGGCACAGAGCCTTGACGAGTTCTACGTGCCGCCGAACCCCCTGCCGCAGGGCGCGCCCGGAGACATCATCCGGGCGCGCCCTTCCAAGGCCGGGCCGCGCGCGGCCACGGTCAACGCGTGGCAGGTGATGTACCTGTCGACCAACGCGCACGGCCAACCCAACGCGGTGACCGGCACCGTGCTGGTGCCCAAGAACGTCGACCCGGCCACGGCGCCGGTGATCGGGATGGGCCCGGGCACTCATGGGCCGGCCGCCCACTGCGTGGTCTCGAGCATGATCAACGTCGGTGCGTACTACGAGCAGAACGCGCTGAACGACATGTTCGCCAAGGGATACGCGGTCGCGGTGACCGACTACGAGGGGTACCACCCCACGCCGAAGACCACGTACATGAACGGCAAGTCGATGGGCAACGCCGTGGTCAACGTGGTGCGCGCGGCGCAGCGGTTGCCCGAGGCGAAGCTGTCCAAGGACGCCAAGGTGATGTTCCGCGGGTACTCGCAGGGCGGCGCCGCGGCGACCTGGGCCGGGCAGATCCAGCCGGAGGTCGCGCCCGAGCTGAAGCTCGTCGGTGTGGTCGGCGGCGGTGTGCCGGCCGACCTCGTGCAGGTGGCTCTCCCGTTGGACGGGAAGTTCGGTTCAGGGCTGCTGTTCTACGCGCTGCTCGGCTTGAACAACGCCTATTCCGAGCTCAAGTTGGAGAACTATCTCAACGAGGCCGGAAAGGCGGCATTCGCCGACATGTCGGCGAACTCGTGTGCTCTCGAACTGCTCAGCAAGTACCGGGACAAGCGGGCCAACGACTACATGACCTCGAGTCCGATTCTGACGCCGGAGTGGCTGGCTCGGATCGGTGAGAGCAAGCTCGTCGGAAAGGCGTCCGCTGTTCCGATTTACCAGTACCACTCCACGGGCGACGACCTGGTCGACTTCTCGCAGGGCAAGACACTCCGTGACGAGCAGTGCGCGGCCGGCGTCAAGTTGACCTGGCATGAGTTGCCGACCGACCACATCACCGGGGTCTACACCGGCAACCCCGGCGCGCTCGAGTTCATGGTCGACCGGCTGGCCGACAAGCCGGCCACCTCCAACTGCTAGCCGCACCACAAACGTGCCGGCCGGGTCGGGGTTCCAATCCCCGACCCGGCCGGCATTTCCATGTCAGCGCTGTGGTGTTCGCGAGTCCCGCGCCCTGCATCGGCGAGTCCCGCGCCCTGCACCCGCGAGTTCCGCGCCCTGCACCCGCGAGTCCCACGTCCTGCATCGGCGAGTTCCACCTTCTGCACCGCCCGGGAGATCACCGGCGAAGCCGGCTGGCACGTTGATCGCGGGATAGCCGGCGCAGTACGGCGTCGATGCCCTGCTCGCGGGACAGCTGACGCATCGCGCTCAGCGCCTGCCGATACACCGGATCGTCCAGCGAACCACCCATGGCTTGGATGGCTTCCAGCGCGTGCCGCAGCTAGCAATCGGCGTTGCGGCTGTAGCCGTAGTACACGGTTCGCGGAATGCCGATCCGTGCACCGCGCAGCCCGCCGGTTCAAGGAATCGGGCGTGGTCCGAGTGAGCGTGCGCGTCAGCTGTGGCGGGATCGCGCGGGTCGGGTCCGGCGAGCACGCCGAGCACGATCGCGGCGTCGGCGACGCTCCTGGTCATCGGGCCGACGCTGTCCATGCTGGGTGAACCGCCGCCGACGCGAGTTCGGGTCGACCTTGAGATCACCGCCCGCGGCAACGGATTCATCCGCTCGCTCCGGCGCAGCGAGAACGCCGTCAGCCGTGCGGGCGTCGAGCGGCCGGCTACCATCCGCTGGTGCAGCTCGTCGACGCCCAGCTCCACTCGCTCCGGTAGAGCGTTCTCCACAAACAAGTGCCGCCCCCGCCGGTCGGCGGGGGCGGCACTTGTTGTGCTGTGTTGCGTGACTACCTGAACAGACTCAGTTGGTCGGGGTCAGATCGAGGTCGATCGTGTTACCCGGCCCGGCGGTGAACGCGCTGATGAAGTCGTTCAGCGCGCCGCAACCCTTAACCGCGGCGAGCGTGTACCCGCCCACCAGCTTGCCACCCTTGGTGATGTCGAACGGGTCCGCCTTCAGGTCGGTGGTCGACTCGGCCACGGTCTTGCAGTCCGGTCCACCGCCGATCGGGAAGCCGAACGCGGCGACCTCGTCGAGGTGGGTGATGAACGTGGCCTTGGCCGTCAGGTTGGTGCCGCCGTAGACGCCGACGGTCTTCTTCGGGATCTCGAAGGAGATCTTCACCTTGGTGGGCAGGAAGCCCAGGATGTTCATGTCGCCGACCGTCGGGTTCAGCACCAGATCGGCCGTGTAGTTGCCGGTCGCCAGATCGACGTCGGCCACGATGTTGCCGGTCAGCGGCGCGTTCCCGTTGGGTGACTTGACGAACGTGCTCCCCTTCAGATCACCCTTGAAGATCAGGCCACCGCCAGGGTTCGACGTGCTCGTCGTCGGAGTGGTCGGGGTGGTCGGGGTGGTCGGGGTGGTCGGGGTAGTCGGAGTCGTCGGAGTCGTCGGGGTGGTCGGAGTCGTCGGGGTGGTCGGGGTAGTCGGGGTGGTCGGAGTGGTCGGGGTGGTCGGGGTAGTCGTGCCGCCACCAGTGGCCTCGACCGTGGCCAACTCGGTCGGCATGCCGCCCTGCAGCTTGCAGTCCGAGTCGAAGGTGCCGAGACCGGTGGGGCTGCCGTCGGCCTTCTTCGGCGTCATCGTCAGGAACAGGCCAACGACGTCGATCTTGTAGGTGCCCGGCTGGGGCAGCGTGATCGCCGGCGCCTTGGCCGTGATGCCCTTCAGGATCAGCGGGTTCCCGTTGGCGGGGATGGGGTTCGAGGGGATGACCACCGGCACATCCAGCGGAAGATCGAGACCCGGACCTTTGAGCGTGACCTTGGAGATTCCCGTGCCCTCGATGGTCTTGCCGCCGACGATGTTCAGGCCCTCGGTCGCCTTCAGGCCGGCATCCGCCTCGACGTTGATCACGAACTCGGGGGTCGGCTCGCCCACCGGGTGCTTCGCCGGGATGTCAGTCTTGATGACGGTCTTGGTCGGCTGAATGTTGATCAGCGGGTAGGGGCAGTCATAGGTCTGGGTCAGCTCGCGTGGGTCCGCGGAGGCGACGCCACCGCTGAAGGCCATGCCCGCGACTACCAGGCTGGCCGTGGCCGTCGCGGCGATGCCCGCAGCCACCTTCTTGGAAATTCGCATTCGATTCACGAAAAATCCCTCCGTGGGTATCAAGCGCCGAACGCCGCTCCTAGCGATGCTGGGGCGACGTCGTATTTCGGCTCGGTAGAAAGCGCGCTACCTTCGTGCAAATTATCCAGCGGGTTTGGGGAGCGCAAGCATGGACCTGGAGTGGTCCTTCTGCGGTGTGAGAACTTGTCAGATCGGGCCACCGTGGGCTCGTTCGGCTTGGCAGGGCCACACACACCACATGCTCAAGCGGGCATCCGCCAACGCGTTTGCCCGGGTACGGCGCGTCGCGACGGCAGAGCAGTCGTACTCAGATCCTGATAAAGCGGCCCGAAAATTCGTTGCCCTGCACTAATACGGATCCAGGCTTGGCGAGTATCAATACTCAATCTAGCCAACTCTGGGCCAACGAGGAATGTCACCTCGCCCACTCCACTCGTTGACCCGGGGCACGGCACCGCCCCCGCCGTGGGACCTGTGGCAGGGGCGGTGCGGTTGTGTGCTGAGGGTCAGCGCTCGGAGTCCGGACGAACGCCCTCAACCTGGGCAGCGGTGCCCTCGATCGTGGCCAGCTTGGTCGGCTGGCCCTGCTGCAGCGTGCAGTCCGACTCGAAGGTGCCAAGGCCGGTGGGGGTTCCGTCGGCCTTCTTCGGCGTCATCTTCAGGAACAGGTCGGTGACGTCGACCGTGTAGGTGCCCGGCTGGGCCACCGTGATCGACGGCGCCTTGGCCGTGATGCCCTTCAGGACCAGGGGAGACCCGTTGGCGGGTACCGGGTTCGACGGGATCGTCACCGGCACGTCGAGCGGCAGGTCGAGACCCGGTCCGGTGAGCTTGACGTTGGAGACGCCCTCGCCCTCGATGGTCTTGGCTCCGACGATGTTGAGGCCTTCGGTGGCCTTCAGCCCGGCGTCGGCGTCGACGGTGATCTGGAACTCGGGGCTGGGCTGGCCCACCGGCAGCTGCGGCGGGATGTCGGACTTGATGACGATCTTGGTCGGCTGGACGCCGATCAGCGGGTAGGGGCAGTCGTAGGCCTGTGCCAGCTCCACCGGGTCCGCGGAGGCGACGCCACCGCTGAGGGCCATACCCGCGACTACCAGACCGGTCGTGGCCACCGCGGCGATGCCGGTGGCGCCCTTCTTGGAAATTCGATTCACGAAAAATCCCTCCGTGGGTTTGTGCACTGAGGTCAGCCTCGGCTGCCGCGCCGACACCGAAAGCCGATCGGCTTCCTGGACCTCTTGTTGCGGGTTCTGCAAACAATCCTCCGTGACGAGTGGGCCGTAACGGCCTCGATATCGATGAGTAACGAAGCGTCACGGGTGGGCGCAACCGTCAATCGGAGGGTGTTCGTGAAGTTGTCACGAAATTGAAGCCGTTTGCCTGTAACGGTTGGCACACTGCAACAGATAGAAAGATTTCGGCCTACTTCACCCACTTGTCATCGAATGACAAATAACACGATGGGAATCATTCGGAAATGATAAACACCGCCCCCGCCGCGACGAGCGCGACGGGGGCGGTGCGGTCGGGGCGCTGTGGTCAGCGCGTCTTCGGGGTGAGGTTCACATCGACGGTGTTGCCAGGACCAGCGGTGAACGCGCTGATCAAGTTATTCAGGACGCCGCAGCCCTTCAGCGGGGGCAGCGTGTACGTGCCGGCCAGCTTGCCGCCCTTGAGCGGGTCGAAGCCGGCCGGCGACCGCAGGTCGATCTTGGTCGACGTCACGGTCTGGCAGTCCGCGGAACTGCTCAGCGGGAAGCCGAACACGCTCACCTGTGGCAGCTTCACGATCATGTTCGAGCTGGACTTGAGCACGCCGTCCTTGAGCGTTCCCGTGGTCTTCGATGTCTGCACGAACTCGATCTTCGCCGTCGTCGGCAGGAAGCCGAAAAGCGAGAACTTGCCGGTCGTCGGGTTCAACACCATGTCGCCTTCGTACGCCCCTGTCGCCAGGGTGTAGTCGACGTCGATGCCGCCCTTGAGCGCGGTCTTGCCGTTCGGTGCCTTGATGAACGACTCGCCGGCGAGGTCGAACCCGTACTCGATGACCTCGCCGCCGCCCGGTTGTGTCTTGGCGGTGACCGCGTTGCTGGCCGGTGAGACGTTGTTCTTCGCGTCCTTGGCCTTCACGGTGAAGGTGTAGCTGGTGTCGGGCGTCAATCCCGACACGGTGGCGGTGGTGCCGGTGACGCTGGTGGCCAGGGTGGCGCCGTTGTAGACGTCGTAGCCGGTCACGCCCAGGTTGTCGGTCGACGCGTCCCAGGCCAGCGACACGCTGTCCGTGGTCGTGCCGGTTGACTTGGCGTTGCCCGGTGCGGTCGGCGGTTGGGTGTCGACCGGCGGGGTGTCCTCCTTGGTCTTGGCCGTGACCGCCGCGCTGGCGTCGGAGGTGTTGCCGGCGGCGTCCTTGGCCTTGACGGTGAACGTGTAGCTGGTGTTCGGAGTCAGACCGGTGACGGTGGCCGTGGTGCCCGTGACGCTGGTGGCCAGGGTGGAGCCGTTGTAGACGTCGTATCCGGTGACACCGACGTTGTCGGTCGACGCATCCCACGCGAGCGACACGCTGTCGGTGGTCGTGCCAGTGGCTTGCGGGTTACCCGGTGCGGTGGGTTTCTCCGTGTCGACCGGCGGGGTGTCCTCCTTGGTCTTGGCCGTGACCGCCGCGCTGGCGTCGGAGGTGTTGCCGGCGGCGTCCTTGGCCTTGACGGTGAACGTGTAGCTGGTGTTCGGAGTCAGACCGGTGACGGTG
>NZ_SGWQ01000010.1:247358-269051 GCF_004216555.1 Herbihabitans rhizosphaerae
GGTGGAGCCGTTGTAGACGTCGTATCCGGTGACACCGACGTTGTCGGTCGACGCATCCCACGCGAGCGACACGCTGTCGGTGGTGGTGCCAGTGGCCTGCGGGTTACCCGGTGCGGTGGGTTTCTCCGTGTCGACCGGCGGGGTGTCCTCCTTGGTCTTGGCCGTGACCGCCGCGCTGGCCGGGGACACGTTGTTCTTGGCGTCCTTGGCTTTCACCGTGAACGTGTAGCTCGTGTTCGGAGTCAGCCCCGACACGGTGGCGGTGGTGCCCGTGACGCTGGTGGCCAGGGTGGAGCCGTTGTAGACGTCGTAGCCGGTCACGCCCACGTTGTCGGTCGACGCGTCCCACGCCAGCGACACGCTGTCCGTGGTCGTGCCGGTGGCCTGCGGGTTACCCGGTGCGGTCGGCGGTTGCGTGTCCTCATCGCCGATGGCCTCGATCGTGGCCAGTTGGGTCGGCTGGCCCGCCTGCAGCGTGCAGTCAGACTCGAATGTGCCAAGGCCGGTGGGGGTGCCGTCGGCCCTCTTCGGTGTCATCTTCAGGAAGAGATCGGTGACGTCGATCGTGTAGGTGCCCGTCTTGGGCACCGAGATCGACGGCGCCTTGGCCGTGATGCCCTTGAGGATCAACGGGTTCCCGTTGGGGGGGATGGGATTCGACGGGATGACCACCGGCACGCTGAGAGGAAGGTCCAGATCGGGTCCTGTCAGCTTGACGTAGGAGATTCCCTCGCCCTCGATGGTCGCGGCCCCGACAACGTTCAGGCCCTCGGTGGCTTTCAGTCCGGCGTCCGCCTCGACGTTGATCACGAACTCGGGGCTGGGCTGGCCCACCGGCAGCTGCGCCGGGATGTCGGCCTTGATGACCGTCTTGGTCGGCTGAATGTTGATCAGCGGGTAGGGGCAGTCATAGCCCTGCGTCAACTCGCGCGGTTCGGCGGCCGCCGAGCCACTCGTCATGACCAGGCCGACCGTGGCCAGCGAGGCGGTGGCGAGCGCGGTGATCCCGGCGGCCAGTCTTCTTGAGCTTCTTCTTCGACGCTTCACAGGTATTCCTTCCTGAGACAGCAAAAGTGAACAAACAGCGGAAACCGTGGCAGGAATGTTCGGCCGACAAGAAATGCCGGCTTGGAATCAGGAGAGGTTAAATCCATGCAACGGGCTCGCTGCGTGACCGAAAACTAACTTTCGTAGGGTGTTGCCGCAAGAGCCGGGTGTGCTTCGCGCGCGCGTGGGGCGAACTTTGTCATCGACTGCTACCTGAGCAGTGTTCGCGTTGGCACCCAAGGACACGTCGGCCGCGCGGGGTGTCTCGAGACCATCGTTTGCGCAGGTCGAACCGCTCTCGCGAGAGCGATCGGCGGGTCACCGCAACCAACTCGCTCGCACACGGGTTGTCACGGCCGACGCAGCGTCAGTGCTCAGGATCTGACAAGTTCGTAGACCAACATCGTGCGCGCCGCCTGGAATATCGCTCACGGCTTGACGGGCTGTGTGGCTCATTCTAGCTTTCGACGCGGCGGGGGCGACCGGGGGAATCGGCCTTTCGCACCTGCAATTCCGACCCCGGAGGATCCTTGTGAAGCTACGGGACAAGGCCGTGATCATCAGTGGTGCCGGCCGCGGAATTGGTGCCGCGATGGCGCGCCGGTTCGCCGAGGAAAGCCCACGTGGCGTGGTGGTCGCCGACCTGGACGGCGCCGCCGTGGCCGCCGTGGCCAGCAGCCTCCGCGAGCGGGGAATCGACGCGGTGCCGAGCCGAATGGACGTGACCCGCCGCGAGCAGGCGCACGGGCTCGTGGAGATCGCCGAGCGGGAGTTCGGCGCGGTCGACCTGGTCTGCTCCAACGCCGGCGTGGCGACCGGTCTCGGCGTGCACGCCAGCGACGACGACTGGTCGCGCGCCTGGTCGGTGAACGTGCTCGGACACGTCTACCTCGCGCAGGCGGCCCTGCCCGGAATGGTTCTGCGCCGCGGGGGACATCTGCTGATCACGGCGTCCGCGGCCGGTCTGCTCGGGCTGCCCGGCGACGCGCCCTACTCGGTGACCAAGCACGCCGCCGTCGGGCTCGCCGAATGGCTGGCGTTCACCTATCGCCCGAGCGGCGTCGGCGTGAGCACCCTGTGTCCGCTGGGCGTGCGCACCGAGCTGCTCATGCCGGGGCTCGCCCTGAACCACCCGGCCGCACGGGCGGTGGCCGACGCCGCGCCGATCATCGAGCCGGCCGACGTCGCCGACGCCGTGGTCGACGGGCTCGCCGACGACCGGTTCCTGATCCTCCCGCACGGCGAGGTCGGCGAAATGTACGCGCGCAGGGCGGCCGACCCTCAGGAGTGGGTGGCCGCGGGATGGGGTGCTCGATGAGCGACAACGAGCGGCCGGAGATGGTCGTCGGGATCACGCCGTGCGGCGTGCCGAGCGCGGCGGTGTGCTCAGCGGTCAGCCGCGCGGGCGGGCTCGGCGTGCTCGACCTCGGCGCCGGTGACCGGGACGTGCGTGAGGCGCTGGCCGCGGCCGTCGCCGGCGCCGGGCCGTCGATCGGGATCAGGGTGCCCCAGGGTTGTGCGCTGACCGTGGCCGATGTCGCGGACGTGTTGGGGGACAACGACAACCGGGTCGACGTGATCGTCCTCGGTGCCGGCTCGCCGTGGCACGTGGCCGACGTGCCGGACCGGTACTTCGTGCTCGCCGAGGTCACCTCGGTGGAACAGGCGGCGCGTGCGGCGGAGTCCGGCGCGGACGGTGTGCTCGCGCGCGGCAACGAGTCCGGCGGTCAGGTCAGCGAGTACGGCTCGTTCGTGTTGCTGCAGCGGCTGCTCGCCGAGACGCGGCTGCCGGTCTGGGTGTGCGGCGGCGTCGGACCGCGCACCGCGGCGGCCGCGGTGGTGGGTGGCGCGGCGGGCGTCGTGCTGGACACCCAGCTCGCCCTGCTGCAGGAGTCGGAGATCGACGACGCGATCGCCGCCGCGGTGTCCGCCAGCGACGGCGCCGACACCGCGATGGTGGACGGCCGCCGGGTGCTCGCCCGGCGTGGCGCTCCCGGCGACGTGCTGGAGATCGGGCAGGACGCGCACCTGGCGAGTGTGTTCGCGCAGCGGTACGGCACGGTGACCCGCGCGGTGCGGGCGGTGCACTCCGCGATCGCCGACGCGCTGCGGTCCGACGCCGGCCCGGTACTCGCGACCGGATCGCCGTTCACGACCGCGCTCGGCATCGAGCTGCCGGTGGTGCAAGGGCCCATGACGCGGGTCAGCGACCAGGCCGCGTTCGCCGCCGAGGTGGCCGGCGCGGGCGGTCTGCCGTTCCTGGCACTGGCTCTGTCCTCAGGTGACAAGACCAGGCAGATGCTGACGGAAACCGCTGCGGCGTTGGGAGATTCGCCGTGGGGTGTCGGTGTGCTCGGGTTCGCGCAGGAGGAGGTGCGCGCGGCTCAGCTGGAGGTCATCCGCGAGTTGCGGCCCCCGGTCGCGCTGATCGCGGGCGGCCGTCCGGACCAGGCGCGCGAGCTGGAGGACGTGGGCATCGCGACGTTCCTGCACGTGCCCTCACCCGGGCTGCTGGCGCAGTTCCTGGAGGCGGGCGCGCGGCGGTTCGTGTTCGAGGGCGCCGAGTGCGGCGGGCACGTCGGGCCGAGGTCCAGCTTCTCGCTGTGGGAGGCCGCGACCGACGTGCTGCGCGAGCACGTGGGCCAACACGGCGGCCACGATCTGCAGGTGGTCTTCGCCGGTGGGATCCACGACGCGCGCTCCGCGGCTATGGTGGCGACGCTCGCCGAACCCTTGGCACGCAAGGGAGTCGGCGTCGGCCTGCTGATGGGCACGGCGTACCTGTTCACCGAGGAGGCGGTGTCCGCGGGTGCGGTGCTGCCGACGTTCCAGCGGCAGGTGTTGGCCGCCCAGCACACCGAGACACTGCAGACCGCGCCGGGCCACGTGACCCGCGTGGTGCCGAGCCCGTTCACCACCGAGTTCGACGCGATCCGTGATCGGCTGCGCGTCGAGGGGCACACCGACCGGGACCTGTGGGAGCGGCTGGAGGCGCTCAACACCGGCCGGCTTCGCATAGCCAGCAAGGGAATCCGTCGTGAAGGCGTGGACCTCGTGGCGGTCGACGAGCAGGCCCAGCTCGCCGACGGCCTGTTCATGGCCGGACAGGTGGCCACGCTCCGCTCCGGCGTGACCACGGTCGCGGCACTGCACGGTGAAGTCACCGCCGACGCGGCGGATTTCCTTGCCTCCCACGTGAACCGGCTGCGCGAGGAGCTGGGCGTGCGGCCGACCGAGGTGCGCGGCGCACCGTCCAGTGTGGACATCGCGGTGGTCGGGATGGCGTGCGTCTACCCTGGCGCGCCGGACCTGGCGAGCTTCTGGGCCAACGTGCTGGCCAACGCCGACCAGGTCACCGAGGTGCCGCACACCCGCTGGGATCCGGACACCTACTTCGACCCCGACGATCGCACCAACGACGGCACGCACACGTACTCCAAGTGGGGCGGGTTCATCCCGCCGGTGCCGTTCGACCCGCTGTCCTACGGGATCCCGCCGAGCGCGCTGGCCTCGATCGAGCCGGTGCAGCTGCTCGCGCTGGAGGTCGCCCGGCGGGCACTGACGGACGCCGGCTACGGCGAGGGCGGGTTCGACCGCGAGCGCGCCAGCGTGGTGTTCGGCGCCGAGTCGGGCAGTGACCTGGGTGCCGCCTCGATCGTGCGCATGCTGCTCCCGTCCTATGTGGACAAGATTCCCGAGGAGCTGGACGAGCAGCTGCCGAGGCTGACCGAGGACTTCTTCCCCGGGCGGCTGGTGAACATCATCGCCGGGCGGATCGCCAACCGGCTCGATCTCGGCGGCGCGAACTACTCGGTGGACGCGGCCTGCGCGTCCTCGCTGGCCGCGGTGGACCTGGCGTGCAAGGAGCTGGTGCACGGCGGCAGCGACCTGGTGCTCGCCGGCGGCGCGGACCTGCACAACGGGATCGAGGACTTCCTGCTGTTCACCTCGGTCGGGGCGCTGTCGCCGTCCGGACGGTGCCGCACGTTCGACTCGGACGCGGACGGCATCGCGCTCGGCGAGGGTGTCGGATGCGTTGTGCTGAAACGACTTTCCGACGCCGAACGGGACGGCGACCGGGTGTACGCGGTGATCAAGGGGATCGGCAGCGGCAGTGACGGCAAGGCACTCGGGCTGACCGCGCCGCGCCCCGAGGGACAGCGGCGGGCGCTGGACCGCGCGTACGCCAACGCGGGCGTGTCACCGGCCAACGTCGGCCTACTGGAGGCACACGGCACCGGCACCGTGGTGGGCGACCGCACCGAGCTGGAGGGGCTGACCGACCTGTTCTCCGGGGCCGGCGCGACACCCGGCTCGTGCGTGATCGGCTCGGTGAAGTCGCAGATCGGGCACACCAAGTGCGCGGCCGGCATCGCCGGTCTGATCAAGTCCGCGCTGGCCGTGCACACCGGCGTGCTGCCACCGACGCTGCACGTGTCCGAGCCGAACCCGGCATGGCGGAGCGAGGCCAGCCCGTTCACGTTCCGGTCGGCGCCGGCGCCGTGGCTGATGCCCGCGGCCGAGCGGCACGCCGGGATCAGCGCCTTCGGATTCGGCGGCACCAACTTCCACGTCGTGTTGAGCGGGCACGCCACGGCCGAGAGCACTCGGCACGGGCTGCGCCAGTGGCCGGCGGAGCTGTTCACCGTTCGGGGTGCCGACGACGCGGCGGCATCGCGACAGGTCGAACGGCTCGCCGGCCTGGCGGCGACCAACGACGCGCACGGGCGGCCGTGGTCGCTGGCCGACCTGGCCCGCACGTGTGCGGCCGAGGGCAGGGGAGACGTGCGGCTGGCCTTCGTCGCGCGCGATCTCGATCATCTTGGCGAACTGCTCGCGGCCGCTCGTGCCGGCGACGCGGCCGAGGGGCTGTACCGGGCCGGCGGCGAGCGGGGCAAGCTGGCGGTGCTGTTCCCCGGGCAGGGCAGCCAGCGTCCCGGGATGCTGCGCGACCTGTTCGTGGCGTTCCCCGAGCTGCACCGGTTCGGCCCGCCCGAGCTGCTCGACGTGATGCAACCCGCCGCCGCGTTCGATGAGGAAACCGTTGCGGCACAGGAGAATCGGCTGCGCGATACCCGCGTGGCGCAGCCGGCGCTGGGTGTCACAGGGCTGGCGGCGCGGCACCTGCTCGACAAGCTGGGCGTGCGCGCGGACATGTTCGGCGGCCACTCCTACGGCGAGCTGGTCGCACTGTCGGCAGCCGGTGCGATCGACGGTCGCACGCTGCTGGACCTGAGCACGGCGCGGGCCACCGCGATCCTGGACGCCGCGGGCGAGGACCCCGGCGCGATGGCCGCGGTGGCCGCGAGCGCCGGGGAGATCACCGAGGTGCTGGAGTCGGCGGGGCTGGCCGAGGACGTGGTGGTGGCCAACCACAACGGGCCGCGCCAGGTCGTGGTGTCCGGTCCGACCGCCGCGCTGGAGGCCGCCGTGGAGGCGCTGCGCTCGGCGGGACACGGCGCGAAACGGCTGCCCGTCGCCTGCGCGTTCCACAGCTCGGTGGTGCGCGCTGCCGGCGACATGTTCGGGAAAACCCTTGCCGAGCACCGGATCGGGGTACCCGACCGTCCGGTGTGGACGAACCGCGAGGCGGCGGTGTACCCGTCGTCGGCGGACGGCGTGCGGGCCGAACTGGCCGCGCAAATCGGTTCGCCGGTGCTGTTCGCCGAGCAGATCGAGGCGATGTACGCCGACGGTGCGCGGGTGTTCTTCGAAGCTGGGCCGGGACAGGTGTTGAGCAGGCTGGTCGGCCAGATCCTCGGCGACCGCCCGCACACCGTCGTCGGCCTGGAGAGCCGCGCCGGACTCGGGATCGCCGGGCTGCTGCACGCGGTGGCGCAGCTCGCGGTGACCGGCGTGGAGGTGCGCACCGGGTGGCTGTTCTCCGGGAGGGGGTCCCGGAACGTGGGTGCGGAAGCGCCGCCGAAGCGTCCTCAGTGGACGGTCGACGGGCACCTGGTGCGCACCATCGACGGCGAGCCGCTGCCCGGCGGGCTGGCGCCAGCACGCAAGATCACACAGAAGATCGGGAGCATGGAGATGACCACACCCGCGGACCGTGACGCGCTGGTGAGCGAGTTCCTGCGCACGAGCAGGGAGATGGTGGCCGCGCAGCGGGACGTGCTGCTGTCCTACTTCGGCTCCGCGCCGGCCGCTCCCGTGCCCGCCGCGCCGCAGGTGGCGCAGGTGGCGGCCGCGCAACAGGCTGTGGTCGAGCCGACACCGGAACCCGTTGCCCCGCAACAGGAAGAGACCACGGACGTGCTGGGCACGGTGGTGAGCGTGATCGCGCGCCGCACCGGCTACCCGGCCGAGATGATCACCCCGGACCTGGACCTCGAGGCGGACCTGTCCATCGACTCGATCAAACGCACGGAGATCGCGGGCGAGCTGACCACCACATTGGGCCGCTCGGGTGACACCCGAGTGGACGACCTGGTGAAGGCGCGCACCGCCGCCGCCCTCGCGGAAGCCCTCGCCACCCCATCGGGCGATTCTCCACCGATCGACACACCACCCTTGACAAACCCGGAAAAGGGATTCAGCGGGCTCAATCCCGCCGTAGAGCCCGGGATTGAGCGGGCTCGATCCCGGGAGGTGCCGGTCGAGGGCGTCGTGCCGGGGCGGTACGTGCTGGAGCCGGTGGATCTGCCCGCCGAGCTTGACGCGACCGCGCTGGTCGGCACGAACGTGATCGTGGCGGGCGGCCCGCCGGAGCTGGCCGAGGAGGTGGCCGGCTCGCTGTCGGCCTGCGGCGCGATGCCGATCGTGGTGCCCGGCCGGCCCGAGCTGGAGGAGGTCCCCGGCGAGGTGCACGGGCTGATCTCCTTGCACGCCATGGAAAGCGGGGCGGAGAACACCTCTGGGCCGGTGCTGCCGTCGGCGTTCGCGATGTTCCGCTCGATGCTGGCCCGGTCGCCGCGGTGGGTGGTCGCGGTGGCTCCCGACCGCCCGGTGCCGGAGTCGCTCGGGCTGCGCGGGTTCTTCCGCTCGCTGCACCGCGAGTACCCGGACACGATGTGCCGGCTGATCGAGGTGGACGCCGGCGCCGACGGCGAGGCGATCGCCACCGAGGTGGCCGCCGAGGTGCGGACACCGGACAGCGTGCCGGTGGTGATCCGCACCGCCGGACGCCGGCGCGCGTTCGAGCTGGTGCCGTCCGACCTCGGCCGGCTCGCCGCGACCGGTGCGGGCCCGGCCGGCACGGGCGCCGCCGAGTTGGACGCGACCGGCCTGGATGGTGACTCGGTCGTGCTGCTGATCGGCGGCGCGCGCGGGATCACCTCCCGCGTGGCCGCCACCCTGGCCCGCGAACGCGGCTGCCGGATCGAGCTGGCCGGGCGCACGGCGCTCACCGGCGAGGCCGAGCACCCCACCGTCGCCGCTGCCACCGACCTGCCCGCGTTGCGCACCGCGCTGGCCGGCCTCGGCGAAGCGCCGGCCGGAATCGACGGCGCCGCAAGGGAAATCCTGGCGCGCCGGGAGGTCGAGGCGACCCTCCGGGAGCTGCGGTCGCACGGCTCGGAGGTGGGCTACCGGACCGTGGACTCCTCCGACCGGGGCGCGATGCGGCAGCTCGTCAAGGAGGTGCACACCGACCACGGGCGGATCGACGCGGTCGTGTTCGCCGCCGGCGCGGTGGCCGACAAGCTGGTCGCCGACAAGGACCCGGAGTCGTTCGCCAGGGTGTACGGCACCAAGGTCGACGGTGCCGGCGCGCTGCTCGACGAGCTGGCGGATCTGCCTGGCGCGCAACGGTTCGTGGTGCTGTTCGGCAGCGTCGCCGGTGCGCTGGGCAATCGCGGCCAGACCGACTACGCGGCGGCCAACGACGCGCTGGAGTCGCTCGGCTCGATGTGGCGCGAGCGTGCCGGCCACCGCGTGCTGACCGTCCACTGGGGACCGTGGGCGCCGCGCGCCGACCACGGCGGCATGGTCGACGACTCGCTCGCGCGGGCCTACGTCGATCGCGGCATCGAGATGATCGACCCGGACGCCGGTGTCGCGTGCCTGCTGCGCGAGCTGGCCTGGGGCGAGCACGACCGCACGTCGGTGGTGTACACCGGGGCCGGCTGGTAGGCGTCCATGACCGTCGTCCAGATGACCTCCGTGGCAGAGCGGCAGCGCACGCTGCTGCTCTCCGCCGCGTCCACCGCGGAGCTGCTCGAAGCACTGGAAAACCCTGGTACACAAGGGAATTCGGCGCACCCGAGCGGGCCGAGGCTCGGCCTGCCCGATCCCACACCGGACCGGATCGCGCTGGCCCGCAAGGTCGTGGCGAAGGGCCGGCCGTGGCGCGGGCGCAAGGACGTGTGGTTCACCCCGTCCCCGCTGCGGCACTCCGGCGGGAAGGTGGCGTTCCTGTTCCCCGGGCTGGAGGGGGAGTTCGCGCCGAGGATCGACGACGTGGCCGCGCTGCTGGACGTGCCGGTGCCGGACCTGTCCACCCGCACGATCGGCCGATTCGGCGGTGCGGTGATGGCGGTCGGCCGGCTGCTGGACACGGCGCTGCGCCGGATGGCGATCACGCCGGACGCGGTGGCCGGGCACAGCATCGGCGAGTGGACCGCGATGATCGCGGGCGGGATCGTCGCCGCCGAGGACTTCGACCAGATGCTGGAGCACACCGACCTGGACGCGTTGCGCGCGCCCGGGGTGGAGTTCGCGGTCCTCGGCTGCGGGCTCGACCGGGTGACGGCCGAGTTGGAGACGCGCCCAACCGTGGCCGTGTCACACGAGAACTCGACCAACCAGACCGTGGTGTGCGGGCCGTCCGAGGATGTCGCCGAACTGGTCGAGCACCTGCGCGGGCGCGCGGTGATCTGCCAGACGCTGCCGTTCCGGTCCGGGTTCCACACCCAGATGCTGCGCCCGTACCTGGCGTCCTGGGCCAACGGGCTGCCCAGCCTGCCGATGCGCCGCGCCGCCGTTCCGGTGTGGTCGGCGACGACGGCGACGCCGTTCCCCGGTGACGAGGAGGCCGCGCGCGAGCTGTGCCTGCGTCACCTGCTGGAGCCCGTACGGTTCCGTACGCTGGTCCAGTCCCTGTACGACGACGACGTTCGGCTGTTCGTGCAGGCCGGGCCGGGGCAGTTGGGCTCGCTGATCGACGACACGCTCGGCCGCGCCGAACACCTCACGGTCGCGGCCAACTCGGTACACCGCTCGGGCATCGACGCGCTGCGCTACGCCGCCACCGCGCTGTGGGTGGAGGGCTGCGCGCCGGACCTCTCCGCGCTGGAGTTCGCCAGCGCACCGGTCCGCAACGATCCCGCACTGTCCACATTGGACGCCCTGGCCGGGGAGTTCCCCGCGGCGGCCGAATTGAGCGCGCTGATGACCGAGACGGCCGACGCGTTCGCCGCCGTGGTGGCCGCGGCACGCGGAGTGTCCACTGTGGAGCGTCTGACCGTGTCCACGACCGCCATGCCGTACCTGTTGGACCACTGCCTCGCCGCGCAGCGGCACGGCTGGCCGGACGAGACCGACCTGCGGCCCGTGGTCCCGGCGACCACCATGGTCGAGCACCTCGCCGACGCGGTCGAGCGCGCGTCGGCCGGCTCGACGGTGACCGAGATGCGCGACGTGCGCTTCCACCGGTGGCTGGTCGCCGCGCCCGCGACCGACGTGGACGTGGAAGTTCGCTGGCAGGGGACCGTGGCGCAGGCCCGGCTCGGGGACCATGCCGAGGCGGAGGTGGTGACCGCGCCGGCCCACCCGCCGGCGCCCGAGGCGTGGCCGGTGCCGGACGACGAGCGCGTCCCGGAGATCACGCCGGAGCGGCTGTACGGCGAGCGGTGGATGTTCCACGGGCCGACGTTTCGAGGCGTCACGGCCGCGCTCGGCATCTCGTCGCGCACGATTCGCGGCCGGATCACCGTGCCGCCGGCGCCGGGCGCGCTGCTGGACAACGTCGGGCACCTGATCGGCCAGTGGCTGGTCGAGATGCAGCCGGACCGCTGGATCGCCTTTCCCGTGCGCATGGGCTCGATTCGTTGGTACGCAAGCGAACCGAAGCACGGGTCCACAGTGGACTGCACAATCAGGGTGACCTCGATCGACAAGGATTCGATCCTGGTCGACGCACAGGTGATCGACCGTGGACGGGTGCTGGTGGAGATCGAGGGCTGGGAGGACCGGCGATTCGACGGTGACGCGCACGTGGGTGCCGCGCACCGGTTCCCCGGCGCGCACGCGCTGAGCCGTCCGCGTCCCGGTGGGTGGTGGCTGGTCGAGGACCGGTGGCCGAGCCTCGCCGCGCGCGAGCTGTTCATGAACCACTACCTTGGCGCGGCCGAGCGCGCCGAGTACGAGGAGTGTCCCGCGACGCGCCGTCGCGGCTGGCTGCTGGAGCGGATCGCGGCGAAGGACGCGGTGCGAGGCTGGCTGTGGGAGCGCGATCCGGAGTCGGTGTTCCCCGCCGAACTGCGGGTGACACAGGACGGGACCCGGTACCGGGTCACGGGAATGTACGGACGCGACGTGCCGAACCTGCACGTCGCGGTGTCCGGTGACGGCAACGTGCGTGCGGCGATCGCGCGTGCGGAAACCGTTGTGGGCCAAGGAAACCAGGAGGAGCGATGACCACCCAGCTGACTCACCCGCATTCGGAGGCGACCGTACTCGAGGGCCTGCGGGCGATCTTGCTCGAGGTGCTCGGCGAGTACGACGCCGACGACACGGAGATCACCAGGGACACCACGTTCCACGAGGACCTCGGGCTGGAGAGCATCGATCTCGTGCAGGTCGGTCAGCGGCTCGCCGAGCAGTATGGCGAGCACGTCAACCTGGCCGCGTTCCTGGCCGACATGGAGCTGGACGACGTGATCGGCCTGCGCATCGGCCTGTTGGTGGACTTCGTAGTGGACGCGCTGAGCGTCCAGAGTGGACGGTGAGACGTGGGCATCTCGGTTGTCAACGGGATTCGAACGCACTACCAGCGCATGCCGGCGCGCGGCGCCGGTACGGAGCGTCCGCGCACGGTCGTGTTCGTGCACGGTCTTGGCTATGACAGTCTGGCGAGCTTCTACCTGACGCTGGCCTCGCCGGTGTCCGAGGCCGGTATCGACGTCATCACCTACGACCTGCGCGCGCACGGTCGGACCGAGCGGCCGACCACCGGCTACCTGATGGACGACTTCACCTCCGACCTGCTCGCGCTGCTCGACGAGCTGGACGTCGACGGGCCAGTTCACTTGGTGGGCAACAGTTTCGGCGGCACGATCGCGTTCAGCTTCGCGGCGCGGTACCCGGAGCTGGTGCGCAGCATCGTCGCGATCGAGGCGGAGCCCGCGACGGAGATATGGGCCGACAAGATGCGCCGCACGCTGACCAACGTGGTCGACGGCATGGAGGCCAAGGAGTACCTGGCCTGGCTCAACCAGCGGTTCGGCGCGCACCACGAGCGCCTGGCCAAGTCGGCCGCGGCCATCATTCGGGCGACCACGATCGTGCAGGATGTGCCGAGCGGGCCGCTGCTGGACGCCGAGGCGCTGTCCACGATCACCTGCCCGGTGCTGTCCATCGTCGGCAGTGACGGCTTCCAGAACCGCGACCTGACCGCGTTGCAGGCGTCGCTGCCGCTGTGCCGCACGCACGTGATCGAAGGGCAGGACCACTCGGTGCTGGTTGAGCGGCACCGGATGCTGCGTCGGATCGTGCTGGACTGGATCAACGAACAGGAGCCGGTTTCGACCGAAGCCGGAGCGGCATGAGCAGCGTGTTGTTCGTGGTCCCGCCGTTCGCGGGGCACGTCAACCCGGCGATCGGCGTGGCCTCCGAGCTGGAGCGGCGGGGGCATCGGATCGGCTGGGCCGGCTCGTCGTCGTTACTGTCCGGGCTGGTGCCGCCCGGTCAGGTGATCTATCCGTGTGACGTGCTGTCCGATGTGGATCGCCCGCCGGAGTTACGCGGGTTCGCGGCGCTGGAATTCTTGTGGGACAGCGTGTTGCTGCCGCTGGCCGACGCGATGGTGGCCGGCGTGGAGGAGGCCGTCGCCGTGCAGGCGCCGGATCTGATCGTGGTGGATCAGCAGGCGTTGGCCGGTGCGATGGTCGCCGAGCGTATCGGCGTTCCGTGGGTCACGTCGGCCACGACGTCCTCGGAGCTGGCCGATCCGCTGGCCGCGACGCCGAAGGTGCGAGCCTGGTTGGACTCTCGGCTGGCCGGTCTGCGGGCACGGCTCGGTGATCCGGCCGCGACGGGTGATCCTCGGTTCTCGCCGCATCTGGTGCTCGCGTTCACGACGGCCGCGCTGGCCGGTGACGCGTCCGGGCCGGTGCGGTTCGTCGGGCCGGTGGTGCGCCCGGCGGTGCGCGACGGGTTTCCCTGGGAGTGGCTGGATCCGTTGCGTCCCTTGGTGTTCGTGAGCCTCGGTACGCTCAACGCGGAGGTGTCCGGGCCGTTCCTGGAGGCGTGTCTGGAGGCGCTTCGGGCACGCGTCGAGTACCAGGCAGTGATCGTGGACCCGGCTGGTGCGCTGGCCGCGGAGAGCGTTCCCGCGCACGTGCTGGTGCGGCGTTCTGTGCCGCAGACGGCTCTGTTGGAGCACGCGGACGCGGTGGTTTGTCATGCGGGCCACAACACGGTGTGTGAGGCGCTCTGGGAGGGCGTGCCGCTGGTAGTCGCGCCCATTCGGGATGATCAGCCGATCGTTGCCGGTCAGGTGGTTGACGCCGGCGCTGGGGTGCGGCTTCGGTTTGGACGGGCTGGTGCTCGGCACATCGATGGTGCTGTTCGTGCGCTTCTGGAGGAATCGGGGTATCGGGCCGCGGCGCGTCGAATTCGGGACGAGTTCCGCGCTGCCGGCGGCGCTACCGCGGCGGCCGATGCCGTGGAGAGCCTGCTCACCCGCACCGGCATCAGGTGAGACCTGGCTGGCCATGCTCGCCGCTGGCGGAGACATGACCAGCCAAGGCTCAGTGCTCAGCCTCCAGCGGCCAGGCGGGTGGTGCCGGAAGCCCTCGGGGAGCATGCGAGATTCTGCACGCAGACCCAGAGCTGGATCTTTGTCCCGTCGGGAATGAGAGCTGCCTTGTTTCCGCAGGTTTGTGGGTTTTCGTCCCGGGCCGAGACACGGAAGACCTGGTCCCCTTGTCGCCATTCCACGTAGGCGTCGACAAGCTGTCTAGTTCAGGCGTGGACAATGACCGCTTTGCGGTGCCGATTGTGAACATGCTGACGCGCACTTTGTGACAGAAATCGATCGTTGCATCAAGCAAATCGGCTAGCGATCGAGGCTCGTGTGCCTACGGTGGTGTGGAGGGCTCGGTGCGCCGTGCGTGCTTGCTCGGCGGGTTCGGGAGCACTTCCTGTGGCGAGGGAGTTGATCGCTGTGGCTGACGCCGTGGAATGCCTGCTCACCCGCACCGGCGTCTGAGCCGATCCACCGGCATCAAGTGAGACCTGGCTGGCCATGCTTGCCGCTGGCGGAGCATGACCAGCCAAGAGAGTCACTCCTCAGCGTCCTGTCCAGTCAGCCCCTGTCGGCCGAGCGAGTGGTGCCGGAAGCCCTCGCCGAGCAGCCGTGGTCTCGCACGCAAACCCAGACCTCGACTTTTGTTCCATCGGGAATGGGAACCATCTTTCCCCTGCAGGACTGGGGGTTGTCGTCCAGGATCGAGGTACGGAGGAGGTTGGTCCCTTGTCGCCACTCCACGTAGGACTCGACGACATAGCGTCCGCCGCCGGCTACGTAGTCGCAGGCGACCAGCGCGGGGCCACCGGCCACGACTATGAGGTGGCCATTCGCGATGGTGACACCGTTGTGCTTGCAGAAGACGCGCAGGTATGGCGTATTGCTGTGTGGGGTGCAATCAAGTGCGGCGGCCTCTGTGGTGCCGGCGGGTGTGGCCGCCGATGTGGCGGACGCGGTTCCCATCATTGAGAACGTGGCCATCACGGCGATGGCCAGGAATGCGAGCGATCTTCGGATGCGCAATTGCTTGCTCCTGTCTAGTTCAGCGTGAACGAGGATTTGCTTTGCGATCGCGATCGCCAGCTTACATCAAGCAAAGAGGATGGGTGTTGTGTCGACTGCCGCCGCAGGTCGTGCTGACGCGGAGCTGTCACCTTGATTCTCGAGGTTTGCGCAGCTCGGAGTGTACGGCGAGTGAAGGTCGATCCTTGGTGTCGAGCAAGGTTGATGCGCGCTCGTGCTCACCTTGCGATAGAAATCGAGTGTTGCTTTATGCAAATCAGCTAACGATCGAGGGCGGTGTGCGCTCGCCGCGTCGGGGTGGGGCGATCGGGGCGGGTGGCTCTGTGTGGGAATTGCTGGTCGGGGTTCGGGGGTGGCTGCCGCGGCGGTCGCCGGTTGGTGTGACACAGTGCGCGGGTGTTCCGGCGACCGCCTTGCCAACGGGATTTGGGCACTCCTTTTGCTTGGTGGGTCACCTTAATGGGTGACGATTTTGCTGTTGGGCGGCGGTAGAATTGTGGTGTGTTGATAATAGGTGAGGAAATGTCTTGGGACGCGGTTTTGGATGCCGCGCCTCGGGTATTTGGTGAGCCTGAGTTTGATTTCTCAGATGGGCCGTTTTCGCCGGATGAGGCGAGTACGGTGGCGGAGTTGGAGAATGTTCAGCGGGACAAGGCCGCGTTGTGTGCTGATGAGGTTCGGCTGCTGGCTCGGTACAACCAGTTGCGCGCTGGGGTTGAGAATGTGTCCGAGGAGATCGGGCAGGCGTTGAAGTGGGCACCGGGGCACGCCTCACATCAGGTGGTGATGGCCGCCGCGCTGGTGACCCGGCTCCCGAAGACGCTGGCCGCGCTCGCGCGGGGTGAGATTGATTGGGCGAAGGCTCGGGCGATGTATGAGGTCACCCGCCCGTTGTCGGATGAGCACGCCGCGCAGGTGGAAGCTGGCGTGCTGGTTGATGCACCGGACTTCTACAAGAACTTTCGGGACAAGGCGACCCGGTGGGTGAAGAAGGTCGACCCCGACGGCGCCGAACAACGCCGGTTGGTGCGCCGCAAAGACCGGTGTGTCACCTTCAAACTGGACGACGACGGGGAGGCCTTCCTCGGTATACGAGGACCAGTCGAGCAGCTCTACCCCGCCTACGTGCGGATCGACCAACACGCCCGCCGGTTGAAGCAACAAGGCGACGCGCGCAGTCTGGACAATCTGCGGTTCGACACCGCCGTCGAGCACTTCTGCGGGGAGAACCAGTCCCACATCAAAACCATTGTGTGGGTCACCGTCCCACACACCACGCTCTTGGGTGTGGACGACAAACCCGGTGAACTCCTCGGGGTCGATACCCTCCCCGCGCAAGTCGTGCGGGAGTTGGCCGCTGACAAGAAATCGACCTGGCGGCGAATTCTCTACGATCCGCCGAGCGGGATGATCACCGATGTGGGGCGGAAACGGTATCCACCGGCGGCGATGGCCGAGAACGTGCGATTGCGATTCCGCCGATGCACACATCCCGGCTGTGACAGGCCAGCCACCCGGTGCCAAATCGATCACACCCTCCGGCACGCCGACTACGGCCGCACCTGCCTGTGCAATCTGAACCCACGCTGCGAACGACACAACCTGTGTAAAGAGAAGCCCGGCTGGCAGGTCGAACAACCCGAACCCGACACAGTCATCACCCGCAGCCCACTCGGACACAAGGCAACCGTGCGCGCCCAACCCATCGCAGACCCAGACCCACCGCCGTTCTGACACCGGCGGTTCGAGGCCCACGAGTGAGCGTTCAGGCTACTGTCACCGGCTCTCAGCCAGGGCGGCCGGGGTCGGTCACGTCGGAGTGCTTCGCCGAACAACCGATACCACGTACGCACAGCCAAAAATCGACCCTGGTTCCGCTGGGAATAGGAACCCTGACAAGGTGTGCCTTGGTAGGCGCATATGTCGAGCATCTGGGAACGATCGGGCTGGTTCAGGCTCAGGAAGCTCTGTCTCCACGCGCGGCAGTGGCTGCGGTTGTTGTGCGTTGACAGTGATCGATCGACACGGCGTGAGGTGTGGATCGTCAAATCGCAGCTAGGCGAAAGTCGAATGCCGGAACTGATGCACGAGGGTGCTCCCCTCACGTCGTGCGACAGATCGAAAGCATAACGTACACAGGGCGACAAATCGCGTGTGTAGCGACGATCATGGGTGTTGGGGACTGGTTTTCGTTCGGGCTGACAAGGCGCCTGATGAGTATGCGCATCCTGATGAGTAGGCCGGCCTGGCCGAGGTGCGATCGGCCAGGCCGGCCTGTCCAGCTGGCAGCCTGCGGGCGCGACGGTGGCGGGCCGTCTGGGGCTTTGCTGGCTGCCACGCGCCTGGGGCGGGAAAGCGCCGGCGCGGCGGCTGGTGCGCGCTACCTATGGTGACCGATCGGCTCCGAAATAGCATCGTCGTGGACCGTACAATTTTCGCCCCTCCGTACGCCGTCCGCGACAAGAATTCTTCGGCGCGTCGTCAACATCTTGACCAGGCAACTAACGCAGTGCTACCACCGAATGGTCAACCGGTTGACAAAGGGGGCCCTTCGGCACCGGAAAGGTAGGGCCGTGAGACATGTCAGCCGATTGCGTCGTCCTCACCGTCGTCGTGGACCACCCCAGGGTCACCCTCTGGAAGGTTATCGGCGACCCCGAGCTCTATCCGCGATTCTTCCGCGGAATCAGCTTCTGCCAGTGCGTCGAGGTACCGACGCTCGCCAGGCCGGGCCGCTATCATCTCCGCGCGAGCTTCGGTGACGGCGACATCCTCGATCACGCGCTCACCACCATGATCTACCGGGCCGGTGAGCAGGTCGTGTTCGCCAGCGAACCGGACACCGGCGCCTGGGTCTCGATCAAATTGCTCGACGGTGGCGCGGGCAGGACCGAAGTCAAGATCGTCTTCTTCCGCCCCAGCCTGCAGCACGACCGGGCCTCGAACTGGCACGACAGCCAGATCCTGGCCTGGGCGCGCGACGGGCTGCAGCGAATCGTCCGGTACCTCTCCCGAACGCCCGAACTGTTGCCGCGCAACCGAAAGGACCTCATGGCACCGCCGTTGAAAGTGGCCAAGACGCTGATCAAGGCCGGCATCATCGCACCGA
Organism: Herbihabitans rhizosphaerae; assembly: GCF_004216555.1. GTDB lineage: Bacteria > Actinomycetota > Actinomycetes > Mycobacteriales > Pseudonocardiaceae > Herbihabitans > Herbihabitans rhizosphaerae. The sequence goes on from NZ_SGWQ01000010.1 coordinate 265,454, forward strand.
CAGGTCCGGCCAAAGTCGTCCGCCAGCTCCGCGCGCTCGCGACCTGGGGCGCCACCCTCGCCGGGGGCTACGCCGCCGCCGCGGCCCGCTCGCCCAAGGACGTCGCCATCGTCGACGAGCTCGGCGAGCGCACGTTCACCGACGTCATCGAACGCACCACGCGCCTGGCCAACGGGCTGGCCGACCGGGGCATCGGGGCGGACCGGCCGGTCGGCGTGCTCGCCCGCAACCACGGCACGATGATCGAGACGCTGATCGCGTGCAGCAAGCTCGGCGTCGACGTCGTGCTGCTGAACACCGGCCTGTCCGCACAACAGGTCGAGGACATCGGCATCCGGCACAAGCTCGACGCGGTGATCAGCGACGACGAGTTCGACGGAATCGTGGAGTACCTGCCGGAGCGCACCTTCCGGATCAGCACGGCTGCGCACTCGACACACACCGGGCGGCCGACCATCGAGAAGATCATCTCGGAGGGGGCGGACACCGCGATCAAGTCGCCGGAGAAGCCGGGCAGGCTGATCGTGCTCACCTCGGGCACTACCGGCACGCCCAAGGGTGCCCGCCGGCCGACGCCGAAGGGCCTCGGAGAGGCGGCGTCGGTCCTGTCCCGTATCCCGCTGAAGGTCGGCGACCGCATGCTGATCGCGGCCCCGCTGTTCCACAGCTGGGGCTTGGCCGCCCTGCAGCTGAGCATGCCGCTGCGCTCAACTCTGGTGCTGCGCAACAAGTTCGACGCCGAGGACACCCTCGCCGCGATCGCCGAGCACAAGGTCACCACGCTGTTCGCGGTGCCGATCATGCTGCAGCGGATCCTGAACCTGCCGGCGCACGTCCGGGCGCGCTACGACACCTCGAGCCTGCGGATCGTGGCCAGCAGCGGCTCGGCTCTGTCCGGCTCGATGGTCACCGCGTTCATGGACACCTTCGGCGACGTGCTCTACAACTTCTACGGCTCGACCGAGGTGTCCTGGGCGACCATCGCCGACCCGGCCGACCTGCGTGCCGCGCCGACCACGGCCGGCCGGCCGCCGCTGGGCACCAGGGTGGCGATCCTCGGCTCCAACGGCGAGCCGATGCCGCCCGGTTCGGTCGGACGGATCTTCGTCGGCAACGACATGCTGTTCGACGGGTACACCGACGGCGGCGGCCGCAAGATCGAGCACGACATGATGGAGACCGGCGACACCGGTTTCACCGACGCCGACGGGCGCCTGTTCGTGTCCGGCCGGGACGACGAGATGATCATCTCCGGCGGCGAGAACGTGTTCCCGCGCCCGGTGGAGGAGGTGCTCGCCGCGCTGCCGCAGGTCGAGGAGGTGGCCGTGGTCGGCGTCCCGGACGCGGAGTACGGCCAGCGCCTTGCCGCATACGTGGTGGTGCGCGAGGGCGCGCGGCTGGACGAGGACGCCGTGCGGGCCTACGTGCACCAGCGGCTGGCCCGCTTCTCCGTACCGCGCGACGTGACCTTCCTGGAGGCCCTGCCGCGCAACCAGACGGGCAAGGTCGTCAAGCGCCTGCTCACCGAAGGCGACTGGATCGACCAGCACTGACCCCCGGCGGCCCGGACGCGCGAGTCCCGTGTTTACACGGGACTCGCGCGTTTGCTCACTTTCCAACAGTTTCCGACGCTGATTTGTGCGGGCGTCCACGCAAAAAGTGGTTCGTGTTGCATGCAAGATTGTGACAAGAAAACAGTCGATCAGACGCCCATAATCGGTCAATTGATCGGCGATATTGTGCGCCCGGTGAACGTCTGGGTAACGTCCGGCTGGTGACCGGCGGCACACGCCGGGTAAGGCATTCCGACCCACGATTCGGCCTTTGTCGACAGGGGTGAAACACGTTCCCATGAGGTTGCACCGATGGTCACCGGCCGCCAGGCGAGCGGTCGTACTCGTCGCGCTCGGCGTGGCGACGGTCGTGGTCGCCGCGCTGCTCAGCGGCACGTCGCCGGCCGTTGCCGGTCAGGTGAGCAAGGCCGCCACCGGGCGGTGCACGCTGCCCTCGGGGTCCGCTGTGGATGTTCCGGCCGAAGTCACCGCGACCTTCCCCCCGACGGCCGCCCCCGGTTCGCGGGTGAGCATCAACGACCTGGCCGTCGCGGTCACCGTGCCCGACACAGCCGTCGCGACCCTGCGTGACGGCGGCGCCCGTTCGCTGGACGCGAGCGTGGAAGCCGCGCTGAACGTCAAACAGAACGGCTCCAGCAAACGAATTCCGGTCACCGGCCTGTCCGCGAAGGACACCGCGCTGCCCGCGCAGGGACAGCTGAAACTGCCTCTGCGTGGCACCCTCGAGCAGATCGAGATCGGCTCGGCCGGAGACGTCAGCGTGGAGCTGGCCGGCATCACGCTGGCGATGACCGTCCACTATGGACAGAGCGATGCCCAGGTGAGCTGCGAGGCCCAGAACGCCGCTGGCGAACTGGCCCGGATCGCGGTCGCCGCGCAGGGCCAGCCGGCACCGCCGCCCCAGCAGCCGGGTCAGCAACTCGCGCCGCCGCCGGTCGCCGCCGCGCCGCCGCAGACCAGGATCGGCGGGTGCCCGCCGGATCCGATCCCTTTGGTGGCGGCCAAGTTCCGGGTGGACGGTGTGTCCAGGATGGCCAAGCTCGGCTCGGATATCACCGTCGGACCAGGCGAGTTCGTCGCGTGCAACTACACCGATCCCAACGACTTCCAGAAGGTAAAAATCGACGGCGAGATAGCGCTGCCGGACTCGCGTGGCTACTTCGTGCTGTTCCGGTTCATGCCGTCGACGAGCACCGTGTCGTTCCGTCCGGACGGGAGAGCGGCCGGAACGGGGGCGGTCGTGCTCAACCCGCCGCCGGGTTCGAGTCCCGACAACCTGTACATCGACGCCACGGTCACGGTGAAGTTGTTCATCCAGCTCAGCGACGTGCGCCAGGACGGTCTTCCGCTCAACGTCGGTTCGAACTGCCGGACCGTTGTCCCGGCCTCGATCACCATGAAAGGCCTCGTCGCGATGCCGACCAACGGGACACCCGGCGCGAAGAGCGAGATGACGGCGACCTATGAGATACCGCCGACTCGCGGCTGCGGGGTGACCGAGCCGCTGGATCCGCTGCTGACCGGAATCATGTCCGGTCCGGGCAACACGCTCAAGACCACGCTCACGTATCTGGGGCCGCCGTAGACGGCGCTCGCTTTCCATTGCCGTACAAGGGTTTCGCGTTCTCGGAGGTGTCATGGGTGTCGAGGTGGCCGTCGGCGGGCTGTCCAAGTCGTTCGGGCGGCAGTCCATTTGGCGGGACGTGACGCTGACGCTCCCTCCGGGTGAGGTGAGCGCGCTGCTCGGGCCGTCGGGTACGGGCAAGTCGGTGTTCCTCAAGTGCCTCATCGGCCTGCTGAAGCCCGAGCAGGGGCACGTCATGATCAACGGTGTCGACTTGGTGCGTTGCTCCGAACACCAGCTCTATGAGACGCGGAAGCTGTTCGGTGTGCTGTTTCAGGACGGTGCGTTGTTCGGGTCGATGAATCTGTACGACAACGTGGCGTTTCCGTTGCGGGAGCACACGAAGAAGTCGGAGACCGAGGTTCGGCGGATCGTGTTGGAGAAGCTGGATATGACCGGC
>NZ_SGWQ01000011.1 GCF_004216555.1 Herbihabitans rhizosphaerae
GACGGCATGGGGGAGCTGCTGATCCTCGGGTCCGCTGACCGCACGATGGCCGCGTTCCAGCTGATTGACCGGTGTGCGCGGCAGATCAAACGCGCTGGCGATGACCGCACGTTGGCGCAGATTCGGGCGGATGTGGCGTTGGATTTGTTGCTGGGTAAGGACAACTGTCGCCGCAAGGTGGTCGTCTACCTAACGGTGCCGGCCACCGTGCTCGCCGGACTGTCTGACCAGCCCGGTGAACTCAACGGGTACGGGCCGCTCACCGCCCAGGCTTGTCGCGAGTTGGCGGATCAGCACTCGACGTGGCAGCGGGTGCTCACCGACCCGATCGACCACACTGTGCTCAACGTCGGCCGCAAACGGTATCCGTCAGCGGCGTTGGCCGAACACGTCCGGGTGCGGGACAAAACCTGCCGCTTCCACGGCTGCCACAGGCCGGCGGCCACCTGCGAAATCGACCACACCCTTGCCTACGACGACGGCGGACAAACCTGTGACGACAACCTCGGGATGTTCTGCCTGCAGCATCACCATGCCAAACACGACAACGGGTGGACCGTCGAACAACCCACACCGGGACACTTCATCTGGACCAGCCCACTCGGGCGCACCTACGACATGCCAGCCGACGACGAACCGCCGCCGTTCTAGCTTGACTTCCTGCGGAGTGCGCCGGCTTTGCTCTGGGCGGCGACTCGTGCTGCGGCCACCTTCTGGGCGCGCAGGGCCACCTCGATGTCGAAGCGCACGTCCGGGTCGTCTAACGCGCCGCCGAACAGCTGCTCCAGTTTGCGGAGGCGGTATCTGACGGTTTGGGGGTGTACGTCGAGGATTCGGGCGATCTCGGGGGCGCTTCTGCGGGTCTCCAGCCAAGCCAGCAGCGTTGTGCTGAGGCGCTCGCGCTGACCCTCCGTGAGGTCGCGCATGGGGGCCAGGGCCGACTTTGATACCTCGGAGGCGAGGAATGGATCGTTCATCAGCCACAGCACTGACAGGTGCTCATCGAACAGGGTCACTGGTCTGTCCGGCAGAACGCCTTGTGCCACGAGGGAAACGGTGCGCAGGGCCCATCGGAGTGACTCTCGAGCTTCCGCTACGGGTACGGCTGGGCCGACCGCGGCGCGCCAGCCGGGGAGGCAGTCGTCGAGGGTCTCCAGCAGTTCTCGATCAGTGTCGGCGAGCAGCAGGCACGGCGCGTCGCCTTCCAGGTCCACCAGAATCCGGCGGTCGAGGGCGGGCGCTGGGGCTTCGGCAACGTCCGCATCTGTGTTGCGGAGGGCTACGAGGGTGACTCGCTCGGGGACGGCCCACTGAGCCGCCTTGGCCAGGCGGGTGATCTCGGCCGGCCTTCGTCCGGAGAGGATCACCTCGAGCAGCTGGCGGCGCCTCCGCTCCAGCACTCCAGCTTCGCGTGCTTGGGCGGTCGCATGGCCCTCGACCGACAGCGCCGACAGCTCGTCGATGTACACGAACAGCGCCTCGGCGAGGAGGCACAGGGTCTGGGTGGGAATCCCGGCTCGCTGGCCCGTTTGGGCCATTCTGCGCCACGCCACTCGGGCGCCGACCCGATACGCCATTTGCAACAAGTCCAGGATCGGAACTCCGTTGAGCTCGCGAACACCGAAGTCCCGGAACACCTGCGCGCGATCGCCCTGCTGGGCATATGGATCTTTCAGCCGATCGAGAAATTGTGCGATCGCCTGCTGGATTCCGTCGATCACCGACCGGCCCACAATGCCGCTGGCGTCCTGGGCGAGCGCCGGAATTGTCCGTTGTATCTCCCGGAGTATTTCGTCGGTCAAACTTGGGATCCCAGGGCGGAAAACCTCGGCGAGGTTGCCCGGCAGGGCGGACCACAGCGTCACTGACCTGGGGTCACGCGGCACGGACGGCGGCGACAGCATTGAGTCGAACGCGATCATGACCTGGTCGCTCGACCCGTGGGTCGGTTCCGTGTCCGTCTCCGGCACTGGCCGGCCTCCCGTGATGTTGTCGCGTGACTGCTGATGCGGCGGGAGTGGCCCCATTAATTCCGCGCGACGCCATCCCCAGCCGATTCGCAACGTACCGGCGCACGCCGTACCGCGAAACCGAGCGAGTCGCGAATGGTCACCGAGCGAATACTGCTTGGCGAAAATCTGTTCGTCCGCGATAAACTCGTCAGCTATCCGAGTGGTTCTCGCGACTTCGACGTCGTCCGGTGTACCCGCTTCTGGTACGGCCAGCCTGACCACGACCACGACGAGCAGGCCGACCTCGATCATCGTTGGGGTCGGTGTCCCGGCTGAACGTGGCGGTCGCTCGGCGTCCTGTGCGGTCGGTGCTGGCCCCGCCGGGTCGTCGGACGACGTGGTCACCATGAAGGCGATCAGCGCGCCAGCGGCACGAACGGCAGCGCGGCGGGACGCGCCCAGCGCCGGTGCTGCCGGACCTTCGATCGCCACCACGGTGGTCCAGACCAGACGACCGCGGCGGCTCCGATACGCAGTGCGCGACACTTCCCGCAGCCGCGCATAACCCCTTGCCGTGCGGGTTGTCCAGCACGGTCATCACGGTCGTGTCGGCGAGCGGACGCGGCCGGTCTCCTGTCCAGCGATCACTCGTTCAGCACCCGTGATTGTCGGCGCGGAACTACTGTGCTGGTCAGCCCGCCTTGCGGCCACCGGTGGGCAGGTGCGGATTGCCGGCCGGCTGCTCCTCGGAGAGCAGGCTGCGCGCGCGCAACGCGATCTCCAGGTCCAGCCTGGCGTCCGGATTCTCCAGCGCCGGCCCGAAAAGCTGCTCCACCTGCCGCATGCGGTAGCGCACGGTCTGGGGGTGGATGTCCAATCGCGCGGCGATCTCCGGCGCACTGCCCCGGGTATCCAGCCAGGCGAGCATCGTGTCGGCCACCCTGGCGCGCTGCTTGGCCGTCAGGTTGGCCAGCGGCGCCAGCCTGCGCTTGATCAACTCGGCGACCAGGAACTCGTCGGCCAGCAACCACAGCGTGGACAGATGATCGGCGCACCAGGTGATCGGCGCGTTCGGGATGATCCCGCGGGTCACCAGGCAGATCGCCCGCCGCGCCCAGCGCAGTGAGGTCGCCGCGTCGGCCAGCTTCACCGTCGGGCCGATACACGCGCGCCGGCCGTCCAGCGCGGTCTGCAGGCCCTTGGCGTGCTTGTCCGGCTCGGACACGATCAGGAACGGCGTCTCGCCGTCCAGGTCCATCAACACGTCGTCCGGCACGTCCGGGCGGGTGAACTCGTGGTGGTCGTCGCGCGACTCGAGCGCGACGACGGCGAGCGACTCCGGCAGCCGCCAGCCGGCCATCTTCGCCAGCCTCGCGATCGCCTGCCGGGACCCGGACGGCTCGGACAGGATCAGTTGCGCGAGCTTGCGCCTGCGCCGTGCGGACAGGTCCGCCGACTCCGCCTGCGCCTCGGTGTAGCCCCTGATCGACAGCGCGGAGATCTCGTCCACGTAGGCGAAGATCGCCTCCGCCGCGACCGTGAACACCGCGGTGGGCAACCGCTGCTGCTGGCCCCACGCGGCGACGTGCCGCCACGCCACCCGGCCGCCCACCCGGTAGGCGGTCTGCAGCGCGTCCAGGCTGCGGCCCTCGTTGAACTCCGTGCGGCCGAGCTGGCGGAACACCTCGGCCCACTTCTCGTCCAGGGCGCTGCCGGTGCCGATCGTGTCCAGGATTCGCAGCACCGACTGCTCGACGCCGGCGGTGAGGATCGCGCCGAAGTGACCGGTCAGTGGGCGCGCGTAGGCGGGGATGGCGAGCTGGATCTCGCGGATCATGTCGGTGGTGAGTTGGCCGACCATCGGACGGAACCTGATGACCAGGTCCTTCGGCAGGGATGCCCACAGCGTGCTGGCCCGGTTTCTGGCCGGACGTGGCGTGCCGCCACGGTACTGGCCGGCACGCCCGGCTGGGCGGCGTACACCCATTTCAGTCGCCATGATCGTCCTCTCGCGAATCGCAATTCCGGCATTCATCAAACCGGCGGACGGGCATATCTTGTCACTCAGACCATAAGTTCACCGGGTTAGCGGTGTCAATGTGAACACTGGGTGTCTTCTTAGTCCATCGAATGACGAACGTCGGCGTTCACTGCTTTTCTGTCAGCGATGTGCAATACCGGCGGTATTGTTTGTGGATCGGTGCTATCTGAGGGCCGGCGGCGCTGCCGCCGGCGGCCGCTCCCTGGTGGCCTCGCAGGCGGCCAGTCTTGCCCTACTTGGCTTCCCGCACCACGTCATACACAAGAAGTCTGGCGTTCCTTGTCACGATGATGACAAGGAACCACGCATGTGGGCGCTCTCACGGCGCAGCCTTGTGGCACCCGGTAGCGCGTTAGTAACGTTCATATTCACGGCCAGGGGGAATGCTCAGCCTTGGTCGGGCCCTGCGCGTCTTCGATCAGTTTGTCAATCGTCAACGATGTCGTAAAGGAACGGAACATGATGAGTCGTCTGTTCGCCGTTGTCACCGCCGCGGCAGCGGTACTTGTCGCCGCGACCGGGTGCGGATCGAGTTCGGCGACGGAGACGAACGAGAAGGCCGTCGCGTGGTCGGAGCAGGTGTGCAAGACCATCGAGGCCGGTGGGCTGAAGCTCTCCCAGCTGCCGAAGGTCGACCCGGCGAATCCGAGCAGCCAGAAGGACGGCGCGCTCGGCTACCTCGGCACACTCGTCGAGTCGCTGGACGGGGTGGCCAACGGCATCCGTGCCGCCGGCGTGCCGCCGGTGACCGATGGACAGTCCACAATGGACAAAGCACTCGGCACGGTGGACAAGGCCAAGGCCTCGATCGAGGGCGCGCGCGCGTCGATCGGGAAGGCGCCGGCCAACGACCCCCTCGCGCTGCAGAAGGCGATGGCCGAGGCCGGCGGCGCCCTGCAGGTCGCCAGTGCGGAAGGGCCGGCCAAGGACCTCAAGGCGAACCCCGAGCTGAGCAAGGCGTTCGCCGAGTCGGCCACCTGTCGCAAGGTTGGAGGGGCCAATGGCTAGCCGAATCGTGATCCCCAAGTCCGACGCCAAGCGTTCGCACCGCGCGTCGGTCGGAGTGCCGGCCAGTGACCTGCTCGCCCGCGAGGGCAGGGAGCCGGTGCAGCACAAGCCGCCAGCGCACGCCGCCGCCTACCGCGGCGCGCTGGCGGCGACCACCGGCGTGATGATCATCGCCGGCGCGCTGTCGGTGGTCTGGTCCGACGGGCAGGACGACGGGCCGAGCTCGCTGCCGAACGGTGCGCTGCCACCCGCCGCGGCCGCTCCCGCGCTGCCGAAGGCGGAGCAGCCGTCCGACGGCCCGCTGGCGAATCCGGTGCAGAACGTGGCCATGACCTCGCCGGCGCCACCGCCACCACCTCCGGCGGCGCCCGCCCCGGCGGCACCGGCACCCGCCGCGGCGGGCCCGGCACCGGCTCCGGTGGCGCGACAGGCGGCGGCTCCCGCGCCGAAGCCGGTCGCCAAGCCGGCTCCACGCCCGGCACCCGCGCAGACCTACGACTACAAGTCGTATCGGCAGTACGTGCCGGTCCCGGCGCTGTCCTACATCGACCGGTACAGCATGGGCTGGGGCTGACCCGCCAAGACTTCGCGAGTCCCGCGCTGTGACACCCCGAGTCCCGCGCTCTGCACGATGCAGGGCGCGGGACTCGCCGGTGCAGGGCGCGGGACTCGCGCGTTGTTACTCGGCCAGCCGTTCGCGGAGGAGTTCGGCCAGCTCCAGGGTGTCCAGCGTCGCCGGCTCGGTGGACTCCAGGAAGTCGATCAGCAGTTGGCTGAACCGGTGCGGGTCGGAGCTGTGTATGAAGTGGCCGGCGCCGCGCACGATCTCCAGTCGTGAACCGGGCATCAGGCGCGCGGCCTCGTGCGCGTGGCTCACCGGGATGATCTTGTCCCGGTCGCCCCAGATGATCATCGACGGTATCACCTCGGACAGGTACAACCGGTCGATCGCGCTGGCCCGCTGGCCGTGGATGTCGGTACTCGTGCGCGCGGTGTGCACGTACGCCGTGCGCTTCGCGGGGTCGGCGAGCGAGGCCAGGTGCTGGGCCAACTCGCGAGTCTCGGCCGACCACGGGCGGCGCATCTTGCCGATCGCCGCGCTCGCGGCGCGCACCGTCGTCCGGTTCACCACCGCCGCCAGGAACAGCTTCGCGCCGGGCAGATCGGTCGCCCGGATCAGCGGGGTCACCTCCTTGCCGAGCCCGCCGCTGCCCGCCAGCACGATCCGCCCGCACAGTTCCGGGAACTGGTAGGCGAACTGCAGCGCGATCCCGCCGCCGAGCGAGTGCCCGACGATGGTGGCGCGCTTGTGGCCGAGCAGGAGCAGCAGATCGCGCAACCCGGCGGCGAACGCGCCCATCGAGTAGTCGCCGCGCGGAGTCGCCGACTCGCCGTGGCCGAGCAGGTCCGGTGCGATCACCTCGCCGCCGTAGCCCCGGTCGGCCAGCTCCTCCATGACGGGCAGCCACGTGCGCCCGCTGCCCGCGATCCCGTGCAGCAGCACGAGTGGGTCCGTGCCACCCCCGGCGAGACGGCGGTAGCTGACCCGGTGGCCGTGGATCTCGATCTCACGGCTGGTGATCGTCATCGGTGACCTTTCTCGATCATCGGGTTCTGCGGAAGTTCCTGGCCGAGATCGCGCCGCCCAGCAGTGCCGCGCCGGCGATCAGGAGGACTGCCATGGCCAGCGCGCTGCCGACCGGCTTGCCGAGCGCCAGCGCGCGGGTGGCGTCGATCGCGTAGGTCACCGGGTTGGCCTTCGACACCGCCTGCAGCCACCCCGGCATCGAGTTGACCGGCATGTACGCGCTGGAGGAGAACATCAGCGGGAACATCACCACGAACGACGCGGCGTGCATGATCTCCGGCTTGTGCTGCCAGGTCGCGAGCGCCACGAAGATCCAGCTGAGGCCCCAGCCGAACACCACGCACAGCAGCATGGCGGCGATCGTGCCCATCGCGTTCGGCGGCTGGAAGTCGAGCAGGTACACCGCCGCCAGCACGGCGACGGCCAGTTGCACCGCGAGCCGCACCGCGTCGGACACGGTGCGCGCCATCAGCACCGCGAGCAGGTTCACCGGCATGGCGCGCAGCCTGCCGACGAACCCGGTGTACACCTCGGCGAGCAGCCCGACCCCGGAACTCATCGCGGTGGCCAGCGCGATGTTGACCATGGTCGCCGGCATCAGGAAGTTCAGGTAGCTCTGGTACTCGGCGACGCCGGGCAGCGTGCCGAGGGCGGAGAACACCTGGCTGAACAACAGCAGCAGCACGATCGGCTGCAGCAGTCCGAAGAACACCAGGCGGTAGTCGGAGAACGCGGCGCGCAGCGAACGTCCGGCCAGCACCGCCACCTGCGTGCTGAGCCGCGTTCCTGTCCACTGTGGACCTTGGCGCTGCGGCGGCTGGTATCCGTTGTGCCGCAAGTAAAGCGTGACCGTCGCCTCGGGGTCGTAGGACCGAGGATCGTGCCTGGCCGGGAGCGCGTGCCTGCTCATGAGGCCGGCCATCCGTGCTCGTGCAGCGTCATGTACACGTCGTTGAGCGTCGGCTCGGCCGTGGTCAGGTCGGTGGCGAACACCCCGGCGGCGTCCAGCATGCGCACCAGCGTGGTGACGCCCGCGGCGCCGGTGACCGGGACGGTGACCGTCCTGCGCGCCTCGTCGGCGGTCGGGTTCGCGGCGAGCCCGAGTACGGCGATCGCGCGCCGCATGCTGGTGTCGTCGGCGAAGGTGACCGTGGCGGTGCGCGATCCGAACGACGACTTGAGCTGGGTCGGCGTGCCGCGCGCGACCACCCGTCCGGCGCCGAGCACCACCACGTCGCTGGCCAGGTGATCGGCCTCCTCCAGGTACTGCGTGGTGAGCAGCACGGTGGTGCCGTCGGCGGCCAGCCGTTCGATGAACCACCACAGCGCCGCGCGGCTCATCGGGTCCAGCCCGGTACTCGGCTCGTCCAGGAACAACACGTCCGGCCGGCCGAGCACACTGGCCGCGAGATCCAGCCGCCGCCGCATGCCGCCGGAGTAGGTGGCCACCTTGCGGGTGGCCGCGTCGGTGAGGTCGAACAGCGCGATCAGCTCGTCGGCGCGCTCCTTGGCCTGCTTGCGGCTGGCGCCGAGCAGACGGGCGAGCAGGATCAGATTTCCGCGCCCGGAAAGGGAATCGTCCAGCCCGACGAACTGGCCGGCCATCCCGATGTGCCGGCGGATGTGCCGGCCGAAGCGCGTCACGTCCCACCCGCAGACGGTCGCCTCGCCGGAGGTCGGAGCGGACCGGGTGGCCAGGATGTCGACCAGCGTGCTCTTGCCGGCGCCGTTGTGGCCGAGCACCGCGAGCACCGATCCGGCCTTGGCGTTCAGCGTGACGTCGATCAGCGCCTCGACCGAGCCGTAGGACTTGCCGAGCGAGCGGACGTCGATCCGCACGTCCCTGCCCGGCTGGTGCATCGCGTCTTCCTCACCGTCCCACGGACCACGGTCGGCTTGACGATACGGGCGAGGGCGGCGTGCGACAGCCGTCGTACTCACCAGAAGCCGGTATTCAGATCCCTTTACACAGGCGGGGCTCGCGGATTTGTCAGTCGGTGACAAGTTCCGCGAGGCGGCGGCGCAGCAGCTCCCGCTCGGCGGTGTTCCCGGTGCGCTCGATCGCGGCCCGGTAGGCGGCCGCCGCGTCGTCGGCGCGCCCGAGCCGGCGCAGCAGATCGGCCCGGATCGCGTGGAACAGATGGTACCGGTCCAGCTTCGGCAGACCGTCCACAATGGACAGACCAGCCGCCGGGCCGTCCACTTCGGACACCGCGATCGCGCGGTTCAGCTCGACGACCGGGGTCGGCGCGACGGTGAGCAACTGGTTGTAGAGCGTGACGATCTGCGGCCAGTCGGTGGCCTGCGCGGATGGCGCGTCGCTGTGCACCGCGATGATCGCCGCCTGGATCTGGTACTGGCCGGGTGCGTTGCGCCGCAAGCACTTCCGCACCAGATCCTGCCCCTCGGCGATCAGCTCGCGGTCCCAGTGCGACCGGTCCTGCTCGGCCAGTGGCACCAGGTCGCCGGACGGTGTGCTGCGGGTGTCGCGCCGGGAGTGGATCAGCAGCATCAGCGCGAGCAGCCCGCTGACCTCCGCCTCGTCCGGCATCAAGTCGGCGAGCAGCCGGCCGAGCCGGATCGCCTCGGTGCAGAGATCCTCGCGGCCGAGCGCGTCGCCGGCGCTGGCCGTGTACCCCTCGTTGAAGATCAGGTACACCACGGCGAGCACGGCGGTCACCCGCTCGGGCAGGTCGGCGTCGCGCGGCACCCGGTAGGGGATGCGCGCGTCGCGGATCTTTCCCTTGGCGCGCACCAGCCGTTGCGCCATCGTCGGCTCGGGCACCAGGAACGCGCGGGCGATCTCGGTGGTGGTGAGCCCGCCGAGCAGGCGCAGGGTCAGCGCCACCCTGGCCGCGGGCGCGAGCGCGGGGTGGCAGCAGGTGAAGATCAGCCTCAGGCGGTCGTCGTGCACCGGGCCGTCCTCGGGTGGCGGCTCGCCGTCCGCGTGCAGCAGCGCGGCCTGCGCGTGCTTGTCCTCGCGGGAGGACTCGCGGCGGAGCTTGTCGATCGCCTTGTTGCGAGCGGTCGTGATGATCCAGCCGGCCGGGCTCGGCGGGACGCCCTTGTCGGGCCACCGCCGAAGCGCCTCGGTGAACGCGTCCTGGACCGCCTCCTCGGCGATGTCGATGTCGCCGAACACGCGCACCAGCACCGACACGGAACGGCCCCACTCCTCGCGAAAGACACGCTCCACCTCCGAGACGTCCACGTTGCGTGCTCCTTCCCTACGAACGGGGGCATGCCGGATCGACACCGGGCACGCCCGATCCTCCTCCACCGTGCGGATCACCGGTGCCGGGGATAGCGGTGCGGCGACTGTTGTGCGGGCGATGAAAACTCGTGGCGAATTCGTACGAAGGGGTGAAAAGTTGGAGGTCCGCCCGCTCGTCAATGGTCGGAACGAGTGGCGTCAGAGGTGCGTAAATGGCGGACGAAATGTGTCACTTCGTGCCAAGAACCGCAGGTCGTACGGTGCATTTGGCCCAGGTCGATCACCCGTCGGGGTAGGTCACATTGACACGTATGGACCAGTGGTCGTTACTTTCCGCATTGCGGCGCTCAGTTAATCGCCAGTGTGGGTGAAATGTGGTGCGCATCGCATTCCGTTACGCCGACCTTCGGGGAAACAAATGCCGACCGCAGACCCGGGAATCGACCCGCGCACCGTCCGCGTGCCACGGCACTCCGGCGCCGGCCGGTGGTACCCGGGCCGGCGTCGGTGGGCCGACCGCGAGACGTGGGCGCGCGAGGCGACCGACCTGCTCACCGCCGGCGAGCGCTCCCGCCGCACGCCCGTGGTCGCCGTGATCAGGTTCGCCGAGCGCGACCGCGTCACGGCCAGGTTCGGCGCCGCCGGGCTGGCCGCCGTGCACGACCGGGTCGCCGCGCAGCTGTCCGCCGACCTCGCCCGGCACGAGCTGATCGGTCTGGACGACGGCGACGGGATCATCGTGCTGCTGCGCGGCACCGCCGACCGCCAGGTCAGCCGCCGGCTCGGCGCGCTGATCGCGCGCATCGGCCGCACGCCGATCGAGCTGGACGGCGACACCATCCAGATCACCCCGATCTGCGGCTGGACCACCGCGACCAGGGGAACCGCCGCGCTGGAGCTGCTGCGGCGGGCGGCCGAGGCGAGCGACATCGCCGGCAACCACCTGGACCTGATCCCCAGGCGCTGGCGGCCCGAGCGCCAGGACGACAGCGAACCCAAGCTGCCGAAGTCGCTGCGCACCGCGGTGCAGATCGCGCTCACCGTGCTGCTCGGCGTGTGCCTGCCGTTCGCCGCGCTCGTCGGGCTGCAGCAGGTGGGCGTCGACCTCGGCACACCGGTGTACCTGCTGGTGACCGTGTCGCTGGTGGTGACCACCGCGCTGATCTGGGCGGAAGGCCTGCACGCGCTGGACCCGGCCCGGCTGCCGGCCGCGCCGAGCCACTACCCGCGCGCGTCCGCGGTGATCGCCGCGTACCTGCCGAACGAGGCGGACACGATCGTCGACACGATCCGCGCGTTCCAGGCGCAGGACTACCCGGGGCCGCTGCAGATCGTGCTGGCGTACAACACGCCGCGCGATCTTCCCGTGGAGGACACGCTGCGCGCCATGGCCGCCGCCGACCGCAGGCTCGTGCTGCTGCGGGTGGACGGCTCGACGTCGAAGGCACAGAACGTCAATGCCGCGCTGCAGGTCGTGGACGGCGAGTTCACCGGTCTGTTCGACGCCGACCACCAGCCGAGCGTGGACGCCTACCGCCGGGCGTGGCACTGGCTGGCCGACGGGGCGGACGTGGTGCAGGGGCACTGCGTGATCCGAAACGGCGGCGACTCGTGGATCGCGCGCACGGTCGCGGTCGAGTTCGAGTGCATCTACGCGGTCAGCCACTCCGGGCGCGCGCAGCTGCACCAGTTCGGGCTTTTCGGTGGCTCCAACGGTTTCTGGTCCACCTCGGTGCTGCGCGATGTGCGGATGCACGGCCACATGCTGACCGAGGACATCGACTCGTCGTTCCGCGCGCTGCTGTCCGGGCACCGGCTGGTGTACGACCCGCTGCTGCTCAGCCGTGAGCTGGCGCCGGTGACCCTGCGCGCGCTGTGGAACCAGCGGATGCGGTGGGCGCAGGGGTGGAGCCAGGTGTCGCGCCGGCACCTCGCCGCGGCGCTGCGGTCGGACCGGCTCAGCCGGCGCAACAAGTTCGGCACCGCGTTCCTGCTCGGCTGGCGCGAGGTGTACCCGTGGCTGTCGCTGCAGATGTTCCCGGTGATCGCGTACCTGGCGTGGCGCGCGGGCGGTCCGCAGAACCTGGACTGGGCGATCCCGACGTTCGTGCTCACCTCGTTGTACACGCTGTCGGCAGGTCCGGTGATGGTGCTGTTCGCCTGGCGGCTCGCGGCACCCGAGGTGCGGGAGAAACGGTGGTGGTTCGCCGCCTACCTGGTGGTGTCGACGCTGCTGTACACGGAGTTGAAGAACCTGGTGAGCCGGGTGGCGCACCTCAAGGAGCTGGCCGGCGAGCGCCGCTGGGTGGTCACGCCCAGGCAGGGTCCGTCGTGAGCGGGCAACGGCAGGGGCGGTTCAACCTGGAGGGCTACCGGGCGCTGGCCGCCGTGGTCGTGGTGATTTTCCATGCCTACCAACACAATCGGTACCCGCCGCAGTGGTTGTGGCCGCTGGACGGCACGCTCGCGCACCACGCGCTGATGAACGTGGACATGTTGGTGGACATGTTCTTCGTGCTGTCCGGGTTCCTGCTCGGGCTGCCGTACGCCAAGGCGGCGCTCGGGGTCGGGCGGCCACGGCCGGCGCGGGTCTTCCTGCTGCGCCGCGCGGTCCGGCTCATCCCGCTGTACCTGATCGTGGTGCTCATCGTGTGGGCGATCAGCAATCCGGTGTTGCCGGGCGACTGGCGGGATCTGTTGCTGCACTTGACGTTCATGCACGTGTGGAGCGACGAGAAGATCTTCTACACCAACGGGCCGGCGTGGACGCTCGGCGTGGAGGCGCACTTCTACGTGCTGCTCGCCGTGCTCGGCGTCCTTGGCCAGCGCTACCTGGTCCGGCTCGGCTCGCGGCGCGCCCGGCTGTCGATCATGGTCGCCGTGCCGGTCGCGCTGGTGGCGATCAGCCTGGGGTACAAGGCGTGGGCGGTCTACGTCATGCGCTTCCCGGTCGAGGGCTGGTCGATCTGGTTCAACCCGGTGGCCAAGCTGGACGTGTTCGCGATCGGGCTGCTGCTCGCGGTGGCGTGCGCCGCCGGGGTGCGCTGGCCGAACGCGGTGGCGCGCGCCGCGGTGGGGCTGGCTGGCGGCGGCGTGATCGCGCTGGGCGTGTGGCAGCGCTACGAGCACATGCCGGACACGTTCACCCACACGTTGTTCGGACTCGGGATCACGCTCGTGATCGCCGCGACCGCGTTGAGCACCGGGCCCGGACCGCGGTGGCTGCGCTGGCGGCCGATGGTGTCGCTGAGCCTGGTGAGCTACAGCCTGTACATCTGGCACGAGCCGGCGCTGCGGCTGCTGGACACCCTCGATCTGCTGCCCACCCCCGGCCCCGGCGCGCCGTTCCCGGTCACCGCCGCGCTGCTGCTGGGGTTGTCCGTTCCGCTGGCGTATCTGAGCTACTGGATGATCGAGGTCCCGGCGACGCGGATCGCGGCGGCCTTCGACGACGACGGGCGCCCGCGCGACTACTACCACGGGCTCGATCCGGCGCCACGCGCGCGCTCTTGACCGTCTGCCAATAAGAGTGCGACAGTGGACTGATGACGCACGTCATCGACACACTTCACCCACTGGGGCCCGGCTCAGTGTCCTGGCGGATCAGCGGCGACCGGCGCGCGGTGCTCGGCGGTGGCGCGGCACTGTTGCTGCAGGTCGGGCACCCGACCATCGGGGCGGGAGTACAGCAGCACTCGAACTTCATCGAGGAGCCGTGGGACCGGCTCGACCGCACACTGCAGTCGCTGTGGCGGCTGATCTTCGGCGGCGAGCGAGCGGTCGAGGAGTCGCGACGGCTGCGCGAGCTGCACAAGACGATCAAGGGTGTGGACCACCACGGGCAGCGCTACCACGCGCTGAACCCGGAGGCGTACTGGTGGGTGCACGCCACGTTGTTCGACGTGCTGCTGCGACTGGAGGAGTTCCTCGGCAACCCGCTGAGCCCGTCCGACCAGGTCCGGCTGTACGACGAGTGGCGCCAGCTCGGCCGGCTGCTCGGCATCCCCGAGCGCCTCATGCCGAACACGCTGGACGGCTTCCAGTCCTATGTGGACGATATGATCGCGACGACCCTGGAGCGCAACGAGACAGCGGCACTGGTGCTCGCTTCCCTTCGCCTGCAAGGGGTTTCCAAGCCGCCGGTGTGGTACGTGCCGGGCTGGGCGTGGCGCGCGGCCAAGCCGTTCGGCCGCAAGGTCGGCCACCTGACCACCGCCGGTCTGCTGCCGCCGGCCGCGCGCCCGATCTTCGGGCTCGACTGGACCGACGAGGACGCGGTGAGGTTCCGGCGTCTCGGCGTGGCGGTGGGCAAGGCAGGCAAGCTCATCCCGCCGAGGGTGCGCCTCTACAAGGCGGCATACGTTGCCAGGCGCGCCGCCGGGTTGCTCTGAGCCGTGCCACAGTAGAAGGCATGAGTGCCGAGGCGGTTCCCCAGCGGCGCAGGCGACTGGACCCCGACGCGCGCCGCGAGCAGATCCTCGCGTGCGCGCTGAAACTGTTCGGCGAGCGCCCGTACGCCGCGGTGTCCACGGCCGACATCGCGGCCGAGGCCGGGGTCGCCCGCGGCCTGTTGAACCACTACTTCGGCACCAAGCGCGAGCTGTACCTCGAAGTGGTCACGGTGCTCGTGCGGATGCCGACCGCGGAGGAGTTCGTCCGTCCACAAGGGACACTGCGGCACCGGATCGACGTGAGCGTGTCGTGGTTCCTGGACATGATCGCCGAGCACGGCGGCATCTGGATGCGGGTGATCGGCGCGGAGGGCGTCGGCGCGGATCCCGAGGTCGAGCGGATCATGGACAGGGCCGACGAGGTGGCCGCGGACCGGGTGTTGGACGCGGTCGGGCTGACCGACGTGACCGAGCACCGCGAGGAGCTGCGCGCGATGCTGCGCTCCTACGGCGGGCTCGCCAAGGCCGCCTGCCGGGAGTGGCTCACCCGGGAGAACCTCGGCCGCGACCAGGTCCAGCTACTGCTCAGCCAGGCCCTGTACACGATCGTCAAGGACGTGTTTCCTACCGTCCGCGAGTGATCAGCTCGCGGTACCAGTGGAACGAGTCCTTCGGCGTGCGGGCCTGGGTCTCGTAGTCCACGTGCACCAGGCCGAACCGCTGGCCGTACCCCTCGGCCCACTCGAAGTTGTCCACGATGGACCAGGCGAAGTAGCCGCGAACGTCCACACCGGACTCGATGGCCCGCGCCACCGCGCGCAGATGCCCGTCGTGGTAGGTGATCCGCTCCTGATCGCGCACCCGGCCGTCGGCGTCCACGGTGTCCGGGTAGGAGCAGCCGCTCTCGGTGACGTACACCGGCGGCAGCGCGTCGCCGTAGCGGTTCTTGAACGTCACCAGGATCTCGCGTAGCCCGTCCGGCACCACGGCCCAGCCGAACCCGGTGGTCGGGTAGCCGGTGATCGTGCGCGGCTCGAACGGCAGGCCCTCGGGCAGGCGCGCGCCCTCCAGGACGGGCGAATCCGCCGTGCCGCCGCCCGGTTCGCCGACCAGGGCCGGCTGGTAGTAGTTGATGCCGAACCAGTCCAGCGGGGTGGAGATGATCTCCAGGTCGTCGGCCACGGTGTCCGGCATGGCCGCGGTGATCAGTGGGTCCGGGTACTCGCCGCGCAGGATCGGATCGGCGAAGGTCCAGTTCACGAGCGTGTCGTAGGCGTCGGCGGCGGCGCGATCCTGCTCGCTGTCCGAGGCGGGCCAGGTCGGCGTGTGGTTGGACGCGATGCCGATGTTCGACGCGCCGGCCGCGCGCAGTGCCCGCGTCGCCAAACCGTGTCCCAGCAACAGGTTGTGCGCCACGGTCAGCGCGCCGAAGCCCAACTCACGGCCCGGTGCGTGCGCCCCGACGGCGTGCCCGAACATCGTCACCACGACCGGCTCGTTCAGCGGCATCCACAGGTGCACGCGATCGGCGAACCGCTCGGCGGCGATCGTGGCGTAGTCGGCCAGCCGGTACGCGGTGTCGCGGGATTCCCAGCCGCCCTGATCCTGCAGCGCCTGCGGCAGGTCCCAGTGGAACAGCGTCACGGCGGGCTTGATCCCGGCGGCGAGCAGCTCGTCGATCAGCCGGTCGTAGAAGTCCAGGCCCGCCGGGTTCACCTGGCCCGATCCGCTGGGCAGAATTCGGGGCCAGGCAAGGGAAAACCGGTAGGAGTCCACTCCGAGGTCGGCCATCAGCGCCACGTCCTCGCGGTACCGGTGGTAGTGGTCGCAGGCCACCGCGCCGGTGTCGCCGTTCTTGATCCGTCCGGGCTGCGCGGTGAAGGTGTCCCAGATGGACGGTCCGCGTCCGCCCTCGGTGACGGCGCCCTCGATCTGGTACGACGCGGAGGCGACTCCCCAAAGGAAGTCCGGCGGGAACTCTTGCGGCACGGGACCCTCCAGACTTGACGATGATTCATGTTCGACTCTAATGCTTCGTCAAGGAAGCGCTGGCGATCCTGATCTTCACCACACGCGGTACTGGTGGTCGGACGGGAGCAAGCTTGCCTGGTCCAACCAGGACTCGGCGTTGTGGCGTGCGGCCGTCATTTCCCGGTTTCCAATTTCTATAGCGGCGCCTGGATGCTTGGAGTTCTCGTCAGTGAACAAGGCCCAAGGATACTTGCCCTCGGGTGTGGCTTTGAGTGTCCACGTGCGACCGTCGTGCCAGGTGGTTTGAAACGTCGTGCGGTCCAGCGTTTTCCATTTCAAGGGCGCGCTCCGCACTGTCCCCTTTGCTCATGGGTCGACGCTAAAGCGGCACGTGTGTGGTCGCCAGTGTCAGTCGCGCACTCACATAAACTGGTCTCTGGCGGAGAGTAGCAACGCTCTCGCTCGCTCGCCCGACAAGGCGTGACTACGAAAGAAGTCGAACAGGTTCTCGTGATGGGAGATATCGCGCGGATCGCTTAGCGCGACCTCTCCCGAGAAGAGTTCTTCGATCACCAGACGATCGTCGTAGATGACGAACGAGTTCAGGGCTGCGCCGGAGACCTCGGCGGTCTGCGGGACTATCGCAATGTCGATATTGGGCCGCAAGGAAAGCTCGGCCATATGCGCGCACTGGTCAGCCATCGCGTGTCGGGGTGCTCGTTTCCAGCGAACAGCCTGCTCGGTGAGCACGAATTGAAACTCGCGGTTTGGGTCGTTCAACACCGTCTGTCGATTCAGGCGGGCGCTCACCGCCTTGTCCACGTCGCGTGCCGGGCTGCTGTCCACCACGGGTGACAGAGCGGCACGCGCGTACTCGGGCACGTGAAGAAGGCCGCTTGGTATGGCAGGGTTGAAAAGACGCTGTAGCGTGCAAAGCTGCGCGAGGGCTTTGAGCTCGGATTGCTTTCGCCACAAGCCGAGTTCGGCTACGGCGCGCCACGACGTGTGTTCGACGTTGGCCTGTCGCGCCAGTGTAATCAGGTCACGCGCGGCTTCGCTGGGGATCTTGAGTGCCTTGAGTACTCGCTCGACATCCAGCACAGATGGAACGACCCGATTGGACTCGATCCGGCTGTACTTCGACTGGGACATCGCACAGCGAACGGCCAGCCTCTCTTGTGAGAGACCGGCCGCTTTGCGAAGCCGTCGTAACGCCTCGGCCAAATCGGCGCGTGACTGCCTCCCGTCAGGTTCGATACTCAAGGAATGATGCAGCCTTCGCAAGTGCTAGGTCTCGCAATGAACGGTACTTGTCCAACTCGGACGGATCGGCAAGTTCTCGGTTGCGTAGGGTGCCGTCATCATTGAAATTGAGCAGCGCGACCGTCGAATCGTCGAACAACCAGAAGTCCTGCTGTGGAAGATCGATGGACTTCTCTGTCAGGTCGAGTATGCGATAGTCCTCGCCCGCCCGCTCTCCCGGGCCGAGCCGCAGACCGTCAGCGCGCTCGACCGGAGTTCCTTGGAAGACCAACGTTCCTGTATCGGAGAGGTAAACGGCGGGGCAGTCTCCGTCCTCACAACCGCCGGACACCTTGCGTAGCTCCATGCCTACAGGCTCGTTGATCGGCTGAGCCGCGACAAGAGCCGACACGCGTCAGTCGCGCTCTCGCATAAACTGCCGCGCCTAATGTGGGCCACGGTGCGACGGCAAGATCTCGGTGCGGCACACTGTCGGCGACCGCCGGGGAGCAGGGGGTGAGCGTTGGACGAGACCGTCGAGCCGTTTCCCGTCCGGCCGGAGATTCCGAGCCGGTATCGGCTGCTGCGCGTGCTCGCCGAGACCGAGATGAGCTCGGTGTACCTCGCCGAGGACACCGAGCTGAACGACCGCAAGGTCGCGATCAAGGCGCTCGGACCGGAGCTGGTGCACCGCGCCGGGTTCCTCGAACGGTTCCGTCGCGAGGTCGACCTGGTCGCCGCGCTCGAGCACCCCAACGTCATCCCGATCTTCGAGGCCAAGGCCACGGCGGACCTGTGCTACCTGGTCATGCCGTACGTCGACGGGCCCAACCTGCGCCGGCTGCTGCACCTGAACGGCCCGCTCGGCATGGACGCCACCGTGCACCTCGCACGCCAGATCGCCGCCGCGCTGGACACCGCACACGAAGCCGGCCTCGTGCACCGCGACGTGAAGCCGGCCAACGTGCTCGTCGAGCCAAGGACGCGGCACGTGTACCTGTGCGACTTCGGCATCGCGACCACCGGCTCGTCCAAGACGATCACGCCGGACGGCCACTACGTCGGCACGCCGCTGTACGCCGCGCCGGAGCAGATCCGCTCGTTACCCGTTGACCGGCGCTGCGACGTGTACGCGCTCGGCTGCGTGGTCTACGAGTGCCTGACCGGCGAGCCGCCGTTCGTCCGGGACAGCCCCGCCGCGGTGCTGCACGCGCACCTGCACGACCAGCCGACCGCGCCGCCCGGCCTGCCGGCGTCGGTCGGCGCGGTGATCTCCCGCGCGATGGCGAAGAACCCCGGCGACCGGTACCCGACCTGCACCGCGATGGTGGACGAGCTGATCGCGGCGGCCGACGGGCGGCCGACGACTCCGCCGCTGCCGGAGTTCCAGCGGCTCAGTCGTTGGCAGGCGTTTCGCCGCCGGCCTGGCCCGCTGATCGGCACGGCCGCCGCCGTGATCGCGCTGCTGGTCGCGGCCGCGGTGATCTTCCTGCCCGAAGGCGAGGGCGGGAGCGGTCCGGAGTTGGATCCGGCGGCGCTCGCCCGAGTCCCCGAAGCCGTGCGCGTGGACTGTCAGGGCGGCGGGTCCGGATTGCCCGGCGCGACGGCGGTGGCCACCTGTCGGGACGCGACGGTGTCCCTGTTCGCCGATCGGGCGGCCATGGACGCTGCGTACGAAGGAGTGCGCCAGCAGGCCGGGGTGACCCGAGGCACCGGCGACTGTGCCAGTGAGACCGGCGCCGAGCACCGCAATCCGGCGACCGGCAGGGCGCGCGGCCGGATGCTGTGCCACAGCCGGGACGGCCAGACCACCGTGCTGTGGACCGTCGACGCGGACACGGTGATCGTCCGCGCGTCCTCCGCCGACGACAAGGCGGTGCGCGCCAAGTGGGCCACCGCTCCGGAATTCCCTACACAGCAAGAGAAAGACCTGATCGACCTGCTTGGCGAGCGCGACTGCAAGCGCCTGCAGGCCGGCCACATGGACCGCGCGCCCGAGGCGGTCGTCGGGCTGGACTGTCCGCCGGACGCGGGCGGCGCCCGGTCGGTCGCGTACTTCCGGTTCGCGACCCTGCCCGAACTGCAGCGCACCTACGACGCGCACGTGACCGCCGTGCGCGCGCCGACCGGCGTCTACTGCCCGGACGGCAAGGCGCCCGGGTTCCTGGCCAACCGCCGCTACGACATTCGCAGCGTCGAGGTGGGCAGCGTGCTGTGCTACCCGGGTCCGCAGAGCACGCTGGTGATGGAGTGGAGTGCCGAGCCGCTGCTGATCCTCGGGCAGGCGATCGGCAGCGACGTCGAGCTGTTGACCGGGTGGTGGAAGAACAACCACGGCCCGCGAACCGCCCCGCTGGTCGCCGCGGTCAACCAGCAGGCCGACCCGCCGTTCCCGTCCGAGCAGGAGCGCGCGCTGCTCGAGCACATCCCGCCGGCGTCGCGCACGAACTGCATCCGGCCCTCGCCCGAACAGGTGCGCGTCAACGTTCCTGGCAGCACTCAGGTGGTCGGCATCGTGTGCGGGCCGACGGCCGGCACGCCGATCGTCTTCTACTACCAGTTCCCCGACGCGGTCGCGATGCGTGCGAACTACGAGGCTGGCGGGTACCCGAAAGGGCCGGACTGCACGACGCTCCCGCCCAACTTCAGCGGCGAGTCGACGTACTCGCGCGGCGGGTCCACCGGCCGGCTGCTGTGCCACACCCACGAGAAGGGCTTCCGCTACATGTCGTGGACCGACGAGCGGCTGGCCATCCAGGCGTTCGCGTTCCAGGGCTACCAGCCCGCCGACATGATCGCGTGGTGGCACACCCAGGCCGGGCCGGTGTAGGTCCGGGAGGGGTCCCGGGGGTACGGGGGACACTGGTGCGGCACGACTCGTGAACACCAGGGAGGCGGCCGTGACTCGAGAGGCGACCAGCACAGCACCAGGATCGCTGAGTGCGCGCGCCGTCACCGGAGAGATCACCGTGACACCGGACCGGGGGCCGGTGCGGTTCGGGCGCAACAAGCCCGACGTGGAGATCTGCATCGGTGAGGACGATCTGCTGGTGAGCCGCCAGCACGGGGTGCTCACACACCGGTCGGGCCGCTGGTGGGTGACCAACCTCGGCCGCACGCCGATCCGGATGACGAACTTCATGATGTTGTACAGCCGCGCCGAGCCGGTGCCGCTGGGGTCCGGCCGCACGCCGTTGTACCTGCGCGGGTCGGACAGCCGCGAGCACGTGCTGGAGCTGTTCGTGGCCGGCGCGGAAGGGGGCACGCCGCCGCCGAGGTACGGGTACGACACCGTCGTGCCGAGGCCGTGGTGCCTCGACGAGGAGGAGCGCCTCGCGGTGGTCGTCGTGGGCCAGAACTACCTGCTCAACGAGCCGCAGCCGAGGCCGCTGGCCCGGCAGAGCGCCGCCGACCTGCTGAACGACCTGCGGCCGGACGACCAGTGGAGCGACCGGCGGGTGGAGCGGGTGATCGCGCGGGTGCGCACGAAGCTGTCCAACGGCGGGGTGCCGTTCCTGATGCGGGAGGAGCTGGAGGAGCCGATCGGCAACAGCCTCACCGAGAACCTGATGCGCGAACTGGTGCAGAGCACCACGCTCACGCCGTCCGACTTGGACCTGCTCGACGGCTGAAACCCTTACGACGCAAGGAAATCCAGCACCAGTGGGCTCGCCGTGGCGCGGAACTCCTCGAAGTAGGCGTGCCGCGCCCCGGCGATCAGCTCCAGCCGCGCGTGGGGAATACGACTGACCAGGATCGGCGCGTTGGCCGTCGGGTTGAGCCGGTCGTCGTCCCCGTGCACGACGAGCGTGGCGGCCCGAATGCCGGGCAGTGCGTCCCACGCGTCGTGCTGATCGCTCGCGGTCAGGTGCCGGCGGCGGGCGCGCACGGACAGTCGCGGATCGCCGAGCGTGCGGTACGGGCCGGGGTGGGTGGCGAGCCAGCGGGCGTGTACATCAGGTCGAGCAGCGCACGGCGCACCGCCGTCTGGTCCGGATCGCCGAGCGACCGCCGCACGTCGGAGTCGCGCTCCACGCCGTGCCCGCCGCCGGGGGAGGTGCAGCCGAGCACCAGCCGGCGGACCCGCTCGGGGTACAGCGCGGCGACCCACTGCGCGACCCGCCCGCCCATAGACGTGCCGTACACGTCGGCGCGCTCGACGCCGAGGTGATCGAGTACGGCGATCACGTCACCGGCGAACTGGCCGTCCTCGGCCTGCGCATGTGACACGCCCGTGACCCTATTGCGCGAGTCCCGCGCTGTGCACCGGCGAGTCCCGCGCTCTGCACGATGCAGGGCGCGGGACTCGGGGTGTCTGAGCGCGGGACTCGCGAGGTCGGGGCAGTCGCTAGCCGAGTGCCGCCGGGTTGAGCAGGGTGCGCGGACGCTCGCCGTTCAGGCCGGCGAGCAGGTTCTCCACGGCGAGCAGCCCCATCGCGGTGCGGGTCTCGATCGTGGCGCTGCCCAGGTGCGGCAACAGGGTCACGTTGTCCAGGTCGAGCAGTGCCTCGGTGACCTGCGGCTCGCGCTCGTACACGTCCAGCCCCGCGGCGAAGATCTCCCCGGAGCGCAGCGCGTCGGCGAGCGCCTGCTCGTCGACCATCGGCCCGCGCGCCGTGTTGACCAGCACCGCGGACCGCTTCATCGCCCGCAGCGCGTCCGCGTTGATCAGGTGCCGGGTCTGCGGGGTGAGCGGCGCGTGCACGCTGACCACGTCGGACTCGCCGAGCAGGTCGCCCCACTCGCGCCACTCGACGCCGAGTTCGGACTCCGCGTCGGCGTCCAGCCGGATCGCGTCGTTGTAGATCACGCGCATGCCGAACCCGTGCGCCCGCCGGACCACCGCGCGCCCGATCCGCCCGCAGCCGACCACGCCCAGCGTCTTGCCGTGCAGGTCGTGGCCCATCATCATCGTCGGGCCCCAGATCCACGGCGTCCGCGCGCGCATCAGCCGCTCACCCTCGCCCAGCCGCCGGACACAGGCCAGGATCAGCGTCCAGGCCAGGTCGGCGGTGGCCTCGGTGAGCACGTCCGGGGTGTTGGTCACCAGCACCCCGCGCTTGGTGCACTCGGGCACGTCGATGTTGTCGAAGCCGACCGCGTGGTTGGCCACGATTTTCAGCTCGGGTCCGGCCGCGTCCAGCAGCTCGGCGTCGACCTTCTCGGTGAGGATCGTGAGCAGGCCCTGCTTGCCGGCCGCGCGGCGCAGCAGGTACTCGCGCGGGATCGCCTCAGGCGGACCTTCGTAGAGATCGACCTCGCAGTGCCCGTCCAGGGCGCGCATGGCCTCCTCGACCAGCGTTCGGGTGACCAGAACCGAGGGTTCGCTCATCGGGCAACCTCACTCAGCAACGTGCGGAACGCGTCGATCGCGGCCTGGATGTCCTCGATCGAGTTGGCGTAGGAGAGCCGCAGGTGGCCCTCGCCGTGCGCGCCGAACGCGGTGCCCGGCAGGCACGCGACGCCAGCCTGCTCCAGCAGCATGGTGGACAGCTCGGCGGCGGGCATCCCGAGTTCACTGATGTTGGGGAAGGCGTAGAACGCGCCGCCCGGCTCGACGCAGGACACGCCGGGCAGGTCGTTCAGACCGGACACGATCACGTCGCGCCGCCTGAGGAACGCGGCCTTCATCTTGTCGACCTCGTCCCACGGCCCGGTCAGCGCGGCGATCGCGGCGTGCTGGCTGAACGCCGACGTGCAGGACGCCGTGTTGATCAGCAGCCGGGTGACCGGCTCGACCAGCGCCTGCGGGAACACGCCGTAGCCGAGCCGCCAGCCGGTCATGGCGAAGGTCTTGGACCAGCCGTCGAGCAGGATGGTCCGCTCGACCATGCCGTCGATGTCGAGCAGGCTGCGCCGGTCGGCCGCGTAGTCCAGTGCCCAGTAGACCTCGTCGTTGAGCACCAGCAGGTCGTTCTTGATCGCGATCTCGGCGATGGCGTCGACCTGCTCGGCGCTCAGCGAACTGCCGCACGGGTTGTGCGGCGAGTTGACGATGAGCAGCTTGGTGCGGTCGGTGACCAGCGAGGCCAGCTCGTCCGGGTCGACGGTGAACCTGTTGCGCTCGCGCAGCGGGATCGGCACCGGGGTGGCGCCGGCGAACGCGGTGAGCGACTCGTACATCGGGAAGCCGGGGTTGGGGTAGATCACCTCGTCCCCCTCCTCGCACAGCGCCATGATCGCCAAGAACATGATCATCTTGGCGCCCGGCGTGACTACGACCTGCTCGGGCGTGGTGCGCAGCCGGCCGGTGCGTTCGAGGAAGTCGGCCACGGTGGACCGCAGCTCGGGGATGCCCGGCGCGGGCACGTAGTGCGTGTGGCCCTCCTCGAGTGCTTTCGCCGCGGCGGCCCTGATGTGTGCCGGTGTGTCGAAGTCGGGCTCGCCCAGCTCCAGGTGGACGACCTTTCTGCCGGTGCGTTCCAGCGCCCTGGCCCTGGCCAGGACCTCGAAGGCGGATTCGGTTCCGAGTCGTTCCATCCGATTCGCTAGCTTCACCGGCGGGTTCCTTTCGCGGCTCTGTGATGATGGCGCGCATGACGCTGCCGCCGGCTCGTGGTCGGTCGGCAGCGTGCTGATCACGATCGGTCCGGCGGTGTCGCCGAAACAACCGGGGTGGTAATCCGTAGCCCTACGTATCTAATTCCGAGATGGGCTCCGGCGCTACCTCCGATGCGACGAAGATCTTGTCGTCTGTTAACTGTCAAACCGTCTGAGGGGTTGCGGGGGCGATCACCGCTTGGCGACGCTGAGTGCGTGCGGGTGGTTCAGGACGACGCGGTCGTCGATCAGTCCCTGCTGGAACGGATTCACGACGAGGTGCGGCCGCTGATCGGCACCGGGCGCGTCGCCGACTACATCCCGGCACTGGCCGCGGTGAACGCGCGCGGCTTCGGTCTGGCCGTCGCGAGTGCGGACGGCGAGGTGTTCGGCGTCGGTGATTACCGGGTGCCGTTCTCCGTGCAGAGCCTGTCCAAGGTGTTCGCGTTCGGGCTCGCGTTGTCCCTGGAGACCGGCCGGATCTGGGACCGCGTCGGGCACGAGCCGTCCAACCACGCGTTCAACTCGCTGCTCCAGTTGGAGCGCGACCGGGGCGTGCCGCGCAACCCGTTCGTCAACGCCGGTGCATTGGTGACGGTCGACCAGTTGCTGAGCCGGACCGGAGACGCGGTCGGGGCGCTGCGCGCGTTCGTGCGCGCCGAGGCGGCCAACCCCGACATCGACGTGGACAAGGCGGTCGCGACCTCCGAGCGGGATAACTGCCACCGCAACGCCGCGCTCGCGCACCTGATCGCCAGCTACGGCAACCTGGACAACGACATCGACGCGGTGCTCGACCACTACGTCGCGCAGTGCGCGCTGGCCATGAGCTGCCGGGATCTGGCGCTGGCCGGCCGGTTTCTGGTGCGCCACGGCGTGCGCGCGGGCGGCGGCCGACTGCTGTCGGCCGCCGACACCAAGCGGCTCAACGCGACCATGTTCGTGTGCGGCATGTACGACGGCGTGGGGGAGTTCGCGTATCGGGTCGGCCTGCCGGCCAAGAGCGGGGTGGGTGGCGGCATCGTCGCGGTGGTGCCGGGCCGATACGTGATCTGCGTGTGGAGCCCCGGACTGGACGCCAGCGGCAACTCGGTCGCCGGCGTCGCCGCGCTCGAAGCACTGTCCGCCGCCACGGGTTGGAGCGCGTTCTAGCACGCGACAGTGTGCATTGTGTTCCGGATTGGTTTGCAATCCGGGTCTACCCATGCTGGCGGGATGTAGTACGGGATCCCATCGCGCATGATGATTTCCCAGTCTTGTTGGTGGATGATGGTGTGGTGGAATCGGCAGAGTAGTGTCATTGTTTCTTCGCTGGTGATTCCGCCGTTGAGCCAGTGGATGATGTGGTGTGCGTCGGTCCATTCTGGTGGTCGGTCGCAGCCGGGGAAGGTGCAGCCTTTGTCGCGTGCGATGAGTGCTGCTCGGATTGCCGGGGTGGCGGTTCGTTGTTCGCGTCCGACGTCGAGTGGTTTGCCTTCGCTGTTGAGCACGATGGGTGTGATTCCGGCGTCGCAGGCGATCTGTCGGATGGTTTGTGGTGTGATCATCGCACCGAAGTCACCATGGCCGAGGCCGATTTGGTCGCGGAGTTGTTCGTAAGAAATTGTGATCGCCAGGTGCGGCCGTCGTCCGCCGTCTTGCGGCAGTGTGTCCGAGTTGAGCACCCGGTGCGCCAACTCGACCAGCGCGTCGGCCCACCTGCGGGCGGCGGATCGGTCGTCGTCTTTTCCGGCGGGTTTCGCCAGCGGTGACAGCGCTGCCTTGAGAACTTCGGCGCACTCCGGCGAGAGCCGTCCGCGCAGCAGGATCATCCCGTCAACGTCCTCGACCATCGAGAACTCCATCCGCTTGCGGGCGGCTTGTTCTTCCAGGACAACTTGTTCGGGTTGCAGGTGCGCGCGGGTGCGGGTGGCGAGCTTGCTGAGTTTGACGGGGTCGAAGCGGTGGGCTTCGTCCACGAGGAGTTGTTCGACCTCGGCGTGATGTTCGTCGGGAAGTTTGTCGAGGGTGGTGCGCACGATCTGTACGTGGTCGCGGTTGATCACGCCGTCGGCTAGTGCTTTCGCCGTGACGGGGAGCTGCGGTTCGATGGGTTGTCCGGTGAGTGTGGTGGAGCCGAACAGGGCGTTGGCGTCGGCTACTCGCCGTCGTGCGTCGGCGGGTGTGATCCGCACGGTGTCCCGCAGGAATGAGGATGTGGAGTAGGCGCCCATTTCTTTCGCGAGGCCTTGCTGATGGATTTCGTGGATGAGTTGAAGTCGTTCGTATTCGAGTTGTTGAATGTGGGTTTCGCGAGCCCGGAGCTCGTGGATTAGTTGTTGTCCCCTCATGCCTCGATTCTACCGAAAAAGGTCGACCACTATGGGGTGAACAATGGGAGCAAGGTGGCGGCGCGGTACGGGCAAAAGGCAGGCGGAGCCTGCCCGTAGCGCCAGCCTTTTAGGGCCGATCGAGGCTCACAAGTCCAGGGCGAGCGAAGCGAGTCGCGTAGCGACGCCGTAGGCGCCCTTGACTTGTGAGTATCGGCCCGCACAATTCCGCGCCGCCACACCCCAAGTGCCACCCCCACCCCGATGCACAGCGCGGAACTCACCAGTGCACAGCGCGGAACTCGCGAACCTAGCTCTCCCAGCTCCAGCGAAAGCCATAGCAGCCAGGAGCGAAGTCGAGCGCCACGCCGTGCACCGAATGCGTCTCGTCCAGCGACACCGCCTTGACCTGCTCGCCGCCGTCGTGCCGGATGACCTGCTCGCAACGCACCGGCAAGGCGGCCGGGTCGAAGCAGACCTCAAGCACGAACTCGCGCGCCGGCAGCCGGAACTTCCGCTCGTAGTTGGTGGCCAACGGATACGGCGCCCGGTTGACCAGCTCGTGCTCGATGATGATCGTCTCGCCCCGGCGCAGCGCGGCCGGGAACAGCAGCTCGGCGACCAACAGCCCGCTCGCCGGCTCGTCGACGACCTTGCCGAGCCGGCAGTTGCGCACCGCCTCGACGATCGGCAGCGCGCGGTCGTGCTCATCCAGATGCACGACGACCACCCACCGGTCCGGGCCGTCGGCGTCCGCGCGCAGCACCTGGCGCGAGGCGAACGAGCGCTCACCCCGGTCCGGCCCCACCGTCACCCGATCGTGCTGGCTGATCCGGGTGAGCCGGTCGTCCCAGTGCGTGTCGACCTGGCTGACGGCCTGCTCCACCTCGCTCGGCCGAGGCCAGAACGCGCCGAACGTGGGGCTCTCGGTCACGCTGTTGAGCCACCGCCCGCGCGGCCGGGGCGGGCCCAGCAGTGCTGCCAGCGAGCCCGCCGGCACCTCGAGTAACGCTTCCAGGTGGCTGATCGCCGCCAGGGAGGACCGGCGCTCCGGGCGGCTGCGGCCGGACTGCCAGTAGCTCAGCGTGGCGAGGCTGATCGTGATGCCGTGCGTGCGCAGGTGCGCCTGCAGCCGTTCCAGGCCGAGGCCGCGCGCCTCGATCGCGGCGCGCAGCGTGTCGGCGAACTGGCGCTGTTCTGGAACCCCCTCGGGTACCCCGTGCCGGGGCAACGCTCCGCCGGACATGCTGACTCCTCGACGTGTCACTCCTGAAAGGACGACCATAAGCCTTGGTCGGGCCGAGGGAAAGAGCGTGCGATGGCGCGCTTCACTGTTAAATGTGAAAACAACGCCAGCGGAATTGGTCCGACGTTAACTGTTAAGCCGGCGTCTCGCTATTCATGTCGCTGCTCCCGGCATAACGTTTCACCACCCTGCTCATCAATTCTCGTGAGGGAGACCAGGCATGCTTTTGCGGAGAAAGGTCATGGCCGCGGTATGCGGCTCGGTACTCGCGACCGGAACGTTCGCGGCCTCCGCCGCCGCGGCGTCGCCGGACGCGTCCGCCGCCAGAGCGCCCGAGGCGACCGTCAGGGGAGTCGCCTCGGCGTTCGGCGTTTCGGAGGAGGTCGCGCGCACCCAACTGCGGCAACAGGACGAGGCGCACCGGGTGCTCGACTCGATGCCGGCGGCGCTGCGCGCGCAGCTCGCCGGGCACTGGTTCGACCCGGCCACCGGGAAGCTGACGGTCGCGGTGACCAGTGAGGGTGCCCGACAGCAGGCCAGTGCCGCCGGAGCCGAGACGAAGATCGTCGTGCGCGGGAAAGCCGAGCTGGATCGGCTCCTCGGCGAGGTCCGTGCCCTGGTCGGCGACGGTGTGCCCGGCGTGTACGGCTGGGGCGTGGACGTGCGGGCCAACGCCGTGCGCGTCGCGGTCAACCGGTCGGTGCGCGCCGCCGCCACGGACGAGTTCACGACGCGGGCGTCGGCGTACGGCGAGGGCGTGCGGGTGGTGGAGACCGACTCGCAGCCGAGGCGGCAGTCGAATGAACAGGCCGGCACCATCCAGACCGGCAACCCGTGGTGGCCGGGCGGCGAGTCGAACTGTTCGGTCGGCTTCAGCGTGACCGACGCGCAGGGCGGCAAGGCGTTCCTGACCGCCGGGCACTGCACGAACAATGCCGATCAACCCGCCTACGGTCAGAGCGGGCAACAGAACAAGATCGGTACCTCGAATCCGGGAAACAAGTACTTCTACAACGGCCGTGAAGGCGATATGGGACTGGTGACGGTCACCGAGCCGGGATGGACGCTTTCCGCCGAGGTGAACACCTGGAACAATCCGGCGATCACCGTGTCCGGTTCGGCCGAGGCGATGGTCGGCGATCGGGTCTGCCATTCCGGGAACACCTCGAAATGGCAGTGCGGCGAGGTGAAGTACACGCACAAGGCGGTCGACTACGGCGGCGGTCTGATCATCGAGGACATGACCTGGACGACCGCCTGCTCGCTCGGCGGCGACTCGGGCGGCGGCTGGCTGCTCGGCGACAAGGCGACCGGTCTGCACGACGGCGGGCCGTCGCAGTGCGTGCCGAACCCGTCCGACGACGAGCTGTCGATCTTCCAGCCGGTGAACGAGCCGCTGGCGCTGTGGAACCTGAAGCTGGTGACCGGTGGCGGTTCGGACGACGCGCAGGCGCCCACCGCGCCCGGCAACCCGCGTTCGACCGGCAGCACGGCCACCAGCGTGTCGCTGGCCTGGGACGCCTCGACCGACAACGTCGGCGTGACCGAGTACCAGGTGTTCAACGGTTCGACGTTGGCGACCACGGTGGCGGGGACCAGCGCCACGGTCACCGCTCTGACCGCGGATACCGAGCACACGTTCACGGTCAAGGCGAAGGACGCGGCCGGCAACGTGTCGGCGGCCAGCGCGCCGGTGACCGCGCGAACCCGGCCAGGGGACTCCGCGCGCACCTTCACCAACGGCACCGATCACCCGATCAGGGACTTCCGGGTGGCGATCAGCCAGATCGGCTCGACCGCCGCCGACTCGGTGAGCGATCCGATCACGGTGGCGGTCTCGGCGACGCACACCTGCTACGAGGACCTGAACATCACGCTGGTCTCGCCGAGCGGG
Source organism: Herbihabitans rhizosphaerae (assembly GCF_004216555.1). Lineage (GTDB taxonomy): Bacteria > Actinomycetota > Actinomycetes > Mycobacteriales > Pseudonocardiaceae > Herbihabitans > Herbihabitans rhizosphaerae. Next base: position 29,397 of record NZ_SGWQ01000011.1, read on the forward strand.
CGGGCCTACGCGCTGGCCCGCACTCCCGGCGGCTACTACGACTGCACGGCGTTCCCGCAGGGCAAGACGTACACGGTCGCGCCCGCCGTGGAGCGGGCCGCCGGCACGTGGACGCTGCGCATCGGGGACAACGGCCCCGGTGACACCGGCACGCTGGACAGGTGGTCGATCACCGTCTGAGCTGACCCAGGACCACCCTGCTCATCGTGGTGCTCGGTGGCGCGTTCCTGGTGCGCTCACGCCGGCGCCGCGACCGCCCGCAGGCGGGGAGCTGACTCGAACGTGTAGTCGTCGAGGCTGAACCAGCGGCTGGTGATCATGGTTTCGAGGGTGGGCGACGCGCGGAACGGGACGTCGCCGTGCTCGTCGAAGTAGTAGCTGTTGGCCAGCGCGCACGAGTCCTGGAAGAACACCTGGTGCTTGCGCCGCCCGAGCATCGACTTGAAGTACCGGTCGTTGGCCTCGCGCGTCACCTCCACCCGGCTCGCCCCGGTTCGCCGCGCGGCGGTCAGGCAGCGCACGATGTGCGCGGTCTGCGTCTCGATCAGGTTGAAGTAGGACGAGCCGTTGTAGCCGTAGGGCCCGAGAATGGTGAACAGGTTCGGGAAGTTCGGGACGCTGACGCCCTGGTAGGCCTGGAACCTGTTCTCGTGCCAGAACTTCTCCAGGTCGATGCCGCCGCTGCCGCGGACGGTGAACGCGGGCATGTTGCCCTTCTCGAAAACCTTGAACCCGGTGGCCAGGATCAGCACGTCGACCGGGTGCTCGACGCCGTCCGCGGTGCGCACGCCGGTGCCGGTGACCGCGTCGATCGAGGTGGTCTCCAGCGTCACGTTCGGCCGGTTGAAGGTCGGCAGGTACTCGTTGGAGAAGCTCGGCCGTTTGCAGCCGAGGGCGTAGCGCGGCGTGAGTTTGTCCCGCGTCTGCTCGTCGCGCACGGCCCGGCGCAGGTAAGCGCGCCCGAGCCGCTCGCCGGCGCCGGCGGTGGGCAGCAGCCGGTGGAAGTGCGCGGCCAGCGGGAAGGTCAACTCCACGTACGCCTGGCTGATCAACCGGGACAGCCGCTTCGTGCCGGGCACCCGGCGCAGCGCGGCGCGCACCGGACCGGACAGCGCGGTGTCCAGCTTGGGCAGGCACCAGATCGGGGTGCGCTGGAACACCGTCAAGTGCTCGACGTCCGGCGCGATCGACGGGATCACCTGCACCGCCGAGGCACCGGTGCCGATCACCGCCACCCGCTTGCCGCGCAGATCGACGTCGTGGTCCCAGCGCGCGGTGTGCATCACGGTGCCGCGGAAATCGGCGAGGCCGTCGATGGCCGGCGGCTTGGGCTGGGTGAGCACCCCGGTCGCGCCGACCACGAACCGGGCGGTGATCGAGGCGCCGCCGGCCGTGTCCAGCCGCCACAGGTGGGTGTCGTCGTCGAACGTCGCGGCCACCACCTTGCTGCCGAGCCGGATCCGGCGGCGCACGTCGTACTTGTCGACGCAGTGCTCGGCGTAGGCCTTCAACTCCTGGCCGGGCGCGTACACCCGCGACCAGCCGGCGACCTGCTCGAAGGAGAACTGATAGCTGAACGACGGGATGTCCACCGCCACACCGGGGTAGGTGTTCCAGTGCCACGCGCCGCCGACGCCGTCGCCCTCCTCGAGGATCACGTAGTCGTCGAACCCGGCCCTGCCGAGCAGGATGGCCGCCCCGATGCCGGAGAAGCCGCCGCCGATGATGGCGATCTCGTGGTCCGCGGTCGTGCTCATGCCGGCCGTCCTTCGGTGATCTCGTCGCGGGCGAAGACGGAACCGGGGCCGAGCACGACGCAGTCCACGTGGTGCTCGACGCCCTCGGCGGTGCGGACGCCGTCGGCGACGAAGGCGTAGACCGGCCAGGTGATCAGCTTGCAATCGGGGTGGCGCAGCGCGGCGTAGTAGCCGACGCTGACGGCCGTCCGTCGAGAGCCGAAGCGGGCGTGCGGCGTGAGCAGCCGTCGAATCCACGGGTCCTTCACCTGCGTGCGCAGGAAGAATCGGGCGACCGCCGCGCTGACCGCCCGCCCGCCGGGCACCCGAACGGGCACGACCCAGTCCGGCTCCTCCTGGAACACCTTCACCGATCGGGCGGTGGCCGCGACCTCCGGCACGATCTGTGCCGCCTCGCGACCCGGCGCGACCACGGCCACCCGTTGCCCGGTGAAGTCGTGGCTGAACCACTCGATGCCGCGGAGCACCTCGCCGCGGAACCCGGCCGTGGTCATGACGCGACCGGCTCGTGGGTGATCTCCTCGGTCCACGACTGCGGCTTGCCCAGCAGCCGCCGGGGGATCTTGCTGGTCAGCTTCACCATCGGGTCGGCGAGGTACTTGTGATAGGCGTGCGAGCGGTCGACCACCATCGCCGCCTGCGCCTTGAGTACGTGGTAGGCCGGGATCCGCTTGGTGTGCTCGCCGCGGCTGCCGACGCTGGCGAACCGCTTGACCGCGTTGTAGAGCTTGTTCTCCGGCAGGCCCATCGCCACGATGTTGTCCCGCATCTTGTTGATCAGCGGCACGAACACGACGATCAGGCCGATGATCACCTGCGGCTTGAGGTTGCCGATGGTCTCGATCAGCAGCTTGTGCCTCGGGCCGGCGCCGATCAGCTCCAGCACCTGGAAGTCGACCGTGATGTGCCGGGACTCGTCGGAGTTGATGTGCTTGAAGACCTGGTGGCAGACCGGATCGGTGACCTCTTCGAGCAGGAACTTCACCAGCGCGCCGTCCAGTGCGCACTCCAGCAGCGGGATCAGCGTGGCAAGGCCGGTCAGCGGCAGCGTGTCGCCGAAGTCGTCGAGCACCTTGATGGCCAGCCGGACGTTGATGTTCGGCTCCGGCATCGCGCCGTTCTCGTCGAGCATTCCCCAGCGCTTCATCAGGGCCAGCTCGGCGTTGGCGTGCTTCTGCTCCTCGGCGTGGAAGTAGCGGTAGATCTCCTGGATCTCGGGTGTCGGGGCTTTCCTCGCCAGCGAGGCGAACCCGCGCGCGCCGATGTGCTCGATCCACACCAGGTCGGCCATGAACGGCCGCATCTTGGCGCGCAGCTCGTCGGTCATCGTCTCGGCGCCGGGAGCGTCCCAGTCGATGTCGGCCAGCGACCACTGCTTGTCCTTGATCGTCTGCAGCATCGCCGCGAAGTCGGTCATGGTCGCTCCTGTTTCTTGCCGGCGTCGGGCACGAGCCGCCCGAGCAGGCCGGCGATCCGGGCGTACGGGGTGGGCAGGAATCGCTTGGCGCGCCAGAGAATCTGCGCGTCGGGCTGGGGCACGACGTAGAGCCGGCCGCGGTCGTGCGCGTCGAGCGTGGTGCGCGCGACTCGTTCCGCCGAGAAGCCGACGACGCCGGCGATCTTGCGGGCCAGTTGCCCGACGCCGGGGTCGATCAGCTCGCCGCCGAAGATCGCGGTGCGCACGAACGTCGGGCACAGCACGGTCACCCGGACGCCGGAGCCGGACAGTTCGGCGGCCAGCGTCTCGGACAGGCTGACCACTCCGGCCTTGCTGACGTTGTAGGCGGCCATCTTCGGCGCGGCGGTGAACCCGGCCGCCGAGGCCACGTTGATCACGCCGCCGGTGCGTTGACGGCGCATCGCGGGCAGGAACTCGTGGCAGCCGTGGATCACGCCCCACAGGTTCACGCCGAGCGTGCGCCGCCACTCGTCCAGCGTGCTGTCGCCGACCACCCGGCCGCCCGCGCCGACACCGGCGTTGTTGATCACCAGGTCGGGTTCCCGGCCGAGCCAGGACCGGGTCGCGGCGGCCAGTTCGCCGACCTCGTCGGGGTCGGCGACATCGCAGGGTACGGCCACCGCCTCGGCCCCGGCCGCCTTGATCTTCGTGACGGTCCGCTCGGCTGCGGCGAGGTCGATGTCGGCGCACACCACCCGGCCGTGACGGTCGGCCAACTCCAGTGCGAATGCCTCGCCGATGCCGCTGCCGGCACCGGTGACCACGGCGTGCGCGCCGTGCGTTCGCTTGCCTGCCATCAGGACGCCTCCTGGACGATCGCCGGGCGCGCGGGTACCCGCGCGGTGAGGAACGCGCAGGCCCGTTCCATCGCGGGCCGGGCGTGTGGGGTCACCTTCGGCAGTGCCTGGAATACGTGCATCTGGCCGGGGACGACGTCCAGTTCGCAGTCCGATCCGGCCCGGCGCAGCGCCCTGGCCAGCTCCACGGCGTCGGTGGCGAGCATCTCCCGTCCGCCGGCCTGGATCAGCGTGGGCGGGAAGTCCGTGACACCGGCGAAGGACAGCCGCAGCCGTGGCGAGGCGGGATCGGCGTCTCGCGTGTACAGGCCGATCAGCCGCCGGGCCGCCGCGGCGGTGACCATCGGGTCCGGCCGCATTCGTTCGCGGGCGGCGGCGAGGGTCAGCGTCACGTCGTACAGCGGGGAGAACAGCGCGAGCCCCGCCGGTGGCACCCGCCGCTCGCGCAGCAGTTGCAGCGTGAGGTCCACGGCCAGGTGCCCGCCCGCGGAGTCGCCGGCCAGCAGGATCCGGTGGTGGCCCTGCTCGACGAGCTGGTCGTATGCGGCGCGCACGTCGTCGGCCGCACTCGGGAAGCGGTGGCGTGGCGCGAGCCGGTAGTCGCACGCGAACACCGGCAGCCCGGTCCCGGCGGACATCCGGGTGGTCAGGCCGCGATGCGTCCTGGCTGAGCACAGCGCGTACCCGCTGCCGTGGATGTAGAGGACGACGGCGTCCTCGCGGGTCACCTCGGGTCCTCGAACCCACTCGCCGCGCACGCCGTGCCGCGGGTCGACCGGCTCGATGCGGCTGTTCGGCAACGGGGGACCGGCCAGGCGCAGGCTGGTGGCGACGAGTCGGCGGGAGAACAGGATGCCGGCCCGGTTGCTCGGGACCACGGCGGCGAGCGGCTTGAGCGTCATCGCGGTGAGGGCCGCGGCGACCTCGGCCCGGGACAGCCGAAAGTGACGCGGGCCATTCTGAAGGCGCATGCCCTCAGAATGAATCTGAGGGCACCTGCTGTCAAGATGGACCGATGACCTCGTCAGCTCGGCGCTATGGCGGCAAGACCGCCGACCAGCGACGTGACGAGCGACGGAACGCGCTGGTCGAGACCGCCGTGGAGATCTGGCAGGAGCAGGGCTGGGCCGCGGTCACCATGCGCGGGGTGTGCGCCAGGGCGAACCTGACCGACCGGTACTTCTACGAGAGCTTCGCCAACCGGGACGATCTGCTCACGACCACCTGGGATCGCGTCCGGGACGAGACCCTCGGCATGGTGCTCGGCACGGTCGCCGAGCACGCGGACCGCCCGCCGCTGGAGCAACTCGACGCGGCGCTCGACGTGATCGTGCGGCACATCGAGGCGGAACCCGCGCGGGCACAGATCCTCTACGGCGACCACTCCGGCAGCGCCGTGCTGGAGCAGCGCCGCCGGCAGAGCGTGCAGCAGGCCAGCGACATCATGATCGACCTGGCCCGGCCGTTCCTGCGCGCCGGCGTCGACGAGCTCGCCTTCCGCACCGCCGTGCTGCTCGGCATCGGCGGCTTCGTGGAGATCATGCTCGCCTGGCGGTCCGGCCTGCTCGACGTGAACGCCGACGTGCTGGTCGATCAGCTCGCCGCGATCGGCCGATCGCTGTCCCGGGACTTCCTGCGCCCCGACTGAGCGCTCAGTCCCACCAGAGCGCGATCGCGGGCCGGCCGTTCAACTCCGCCTTGGCCACGTCGTCCGGTCCGAGACCGGCCACCCACCCGGCGACGTCACCGGCGGATGCGGCGGTGAGCACGTGGACGGTGTCGCTGAACGGCCACTCGCCGTCCGGCATCACCTCGGAGATGCCGACCAGGACGTCATCGACCTCGGGCCGATCCCGTACCGCGCGCAGCACTCTGGCGAACGTGCCGACGCCGGGATGCTCGTCGAGGTTGCAGCCGATCGAGGCCGGATCGTCGTTGCCGTCGAAGAACAACTCCAGGCCGACCGCGGCTGGGTCACCTTGACGCTCGATCTCGGCCAACAGGTCGGTCAACACGTGGCAAACTCTTCCACGAATGGAGATTTGGGGGTGCTCGTTTCGGGTACCCCGCACGCATGGGTGCGCATCCATTGCCGAGATACCGGTACGAAGAGGTCCCACTCGGGCCGTTGTCCAACTATGCGCGGGCCGTGGCGGCGGCGGTCGGCGTGCCCGATCACGGGTACTGGTGCGAGGTCGGGCGGCTCGCCACGATCTATCTCGCGCTGGACGCCCGGCACCCCGAGTTTCCCGATCTCGACCTGGCGCTGGCCTGGAACGAGGTCAACGGCTGGTCCGCCGTGCTGGAGATCCGGCAGGGCGCCGAGACGATCGCCATCGCGTACCGGGGCGAGACGGTGCTCCCGACTCCCCGGGAAGCGCGCACGTTCATGGCCGACCTGCTCGCCGGCCACTGTCCGGGCCAGTTGGAGCCGCCCAGGCTGCGCCCGCCCGGCCGCCGCGACGTGCTGCATCGCGAGCTTCGCCGTTACCGCCAACGGCTCCCGCATTGATGTCGCGTCCTGGTGACCCCTGTCCGTTGGTCATCCGGTTCGCTTGTCGGGATCGCGCCGACGTGTCGACAACGCGGGCGTCAACCGTGCCGCGGGCGGTAGCGGCGAGGCGTCCGACGAGGCGCGGAGTGCCTGGATCGCGAGCGCGGCGAAGCGTCGGGAGGCCGCGATCCGGGCGGCCGGGGAGGTGGCCTGGATGCCGCTGTTGGCCATGAGGATGAGGATCAGGTCGTCCAGGACGAAATCGGCGCGCAGGTGGCCGGTTTCCTTGGCGCGGCGGGCCAGTTCGGCGATCGATTTCAGCGTGCGCTCGCGGTCCGCGGTGAAATCGATCGCGTTGGGGTAGGTCGACATGAAGGCCGCGGTGAAGCCGTGGTCGCGTGCCTGCAGTTCGCAGACCTTCTCGATCACCAGGCAGAAGCCGCGCCACGGATCCGGGTCGGCGAGGCCCTCGTCGGCCACGACGTAGCAGGCGCGCATCTGGTCCGTGAACGCCTCGGTGACCAGCAGCTCCTTGGTCGGGAAGTGGCGGTACAGGGTGGCCGGGCCTACCTCCGCGCCGCGGGCGATCTCTCGCATGGGCGCCTCCAGACCTTCGGCGGCGAACACCGCGCGGGCCGCGTCGAGTATGCGTTCTCGGTTGTCCCGGGCGTCGGAGCGCAAGGTGCGAGGCAAACGGTCGGTCACCGCTCTCACTTTAGCTAAACGGACGGCGGCGTCCGTTAGCGTCGGTGGACATGAGAGCAGTCGCGATCCATACGTTCGGAAAACCAGAGGGGCTCGCGATCGTCGACCTCCCCGACCCGAGTCCGGCTGACGGGCAGGTACTGATCGCCACCGAGGCGATCGGCGTGGGCGGTGTCGACGCAGTGATCCGCAGCGGCATTCTCGGCGCCCGGGGTTTCGAGGAGGGGCACATCCTCGGCAGCGAGATCGCGGGCACGGTGACCGCGGTCGGCGATGGCGTCGACCCGTCGTGGGTCGGTCGGCGCGTCTGGTCTTTCACGGGCCTCGGCGGCGGCTACGCCGAGCAGGTGACCGCCGCCGCCGCGACGCTCATCCCGCTCCCGGCGACCCTGTCGGCCGTCGACGCGGTGACGCTCGGCAGCTCCGGAATGGTGGCCCATTTCGGCCTTCGCCATGCCCACTTCGCTCCCGGCGAGTCGGTGCTCGTGCGCGGCGCGGCCGGCGGCATCGGGATCATGACGGTCCAGCTCGCGGCTCGTGCCGGCGCCAGTGCGGTGGCGGTCACGACATCGTCGGCCGAACGCGGCGGTCGCCTTCGCACGCTCGGCGCGACGCACGTGCTGGACCGCGCCGGCGATGGCGGCCAGGACGCTCCCTCGGGCTACGACGTCGTCATCGACATCGTCGCGGGCGCCGCCACGCCGTCGTTCCTTGCCAAGCTCAACCCGAACGGTCGCATGGTGGCCGTCGGCGCGGTCGCCGGCTTCCCGCCCGCCGACTTCGGCACGGCGATGATCTCGGCGTTCCGGAAATCGATGTCGTTCGCGACCTTCAGCGCGGACACCGTGCCCGAACCCGACCAACGCGCCGTGACCGCCGAGCTGCTCGCCGCTGGAAGTCGCGGCGAGCTGCACCCGGTCGTGCACGAGGTGCTGCCCCTGGAGCAAGCCGTACTGGCTCACCGGAAAATGGCGGCCGGGGAGGTGTTCGGCCGCATCGTGCTCACGCCCTCGGGGGCCTAGACTCCGCCGTCCGACTGTGGACCTAACGTGCCAGTATCCGAACATCGGGGGTCTGGGGGTCGTCCCCCAGAGATACGACGAGCGACCCCGGTCCGCGCTCTCCGCGGACACGTCCCCGGTGCGAGTGGGGCCGGGGGGACTCGAACCCCCACTGGCTGGAACCTAAATCCAGTGCCTCTGCCAATTGGGCTACGGCCCCCAGGTGGGGCCAGCTTAACCAGTGACGGCGTGGTCGATGCACGGGTCAGTGCGGCGTGATCTACCGTGGTGGCTCACACGAGGACGCTCGTAGGAGGACACGTGGCGCGCGATCCGGACACCATCCAGCGTGAGATCGAGCAGGCGCGCGACGCGCTGGCGTCGACGTTGGACCAGTTGAGCGACAAGACGAGCCCCAAGCGGCTGGCCGAGGACGCCAAGACGAGCGCCCAGGCCAAGCTGGACGACCCCAAGGTGAAGTACCCGCTGATCGGGGTCGGTGCGCTGGTCCTGTTTCTGCTGATCCGCAAGCTGTTCCGCTGACGGCGGCGGGACCCGCCGCCCACGCGTGGGGCGGGTCCCCGCTCGTCGTGTTCTCAGTGCCTAAGCCTTTGCCGTCTCGGCCGGTTTCTCGACCGTCTCCGCCGCCGGCTTCTCGGCACTCGCCGCGCCTCCGGTCCTGCGCCGGCGGGGTTTCGGCTTGGCCGCCGGCTTCTCCTTCTCCGCGGGCTTGGCCTCTTTCTCGGCCACCTGCTCGACCGGCGCCGGCTCCCTCGATGCCTCCGGCATGGTCATCCGCGCGGTCAGATACGCCGAGGTGAACTCGAACGCGTCGCCGTCGAGCAAGTGCACCACGGTCCTGTGTTCCTCGTTCGGCGCCAGCTTCTCGACGAGCTGGTCGGCGCGATCGCGCGCCGCGATCAGACCGGGTGCCGTGGCGGTCAGCGTTTTGCCTCTGCCGGTGACCGTGATCTTCCAATCGTCCCCGTCCGGGACGTAGTTCGCTTCGATCGGGTCCATTTTGCGCCCCTCTCCGTAACACCGTGCTCCCACTGTGTTGACCACGACGGCGTGCACCTATGACGCAGCTAAACCGATCCGACGTGATTTCGCGCGTTGGAACACAAGATCACTCTTGCTGATCGATACAGAGAGTGCTTTCGGTACTCGACGCTCGGTTACTTTTCGGCGGGGAGCGAATCCTTCAGCCCGCTCCACATCAGCCGCATTATGTGCTCGGCGGCCTGCTCCGGCGTGACGTCGCCGCGTCGCCCGCACCACAGGGCGAGCCGCTCGCAGCCGCCCACGATGATCTCAGCGAACGCGTCCAGGGCGCCCTGCGCCACTTCCGGCGCGTACGCGCTCATGGTGACGCTGATCAGGTTGGTCTGCTGCTGCCGCACGGCCTCGACCTCGTCGGCGGTCTGTGGACCGACGACGGCGGCCTCCGAACTCAGCAGCGACCAGGCCACGCCGTGGTCGACGGCGAATCGGAAGTACGCGACGAGCCCGGCGCGGAACGCGGTCTCCGGATCGTTCGCGGCCGCGGCGGTCGCCTCGGCGGTGACCCGCAGCAGCTCCGCCCTCGCCTGCCTGATGCACGCGACGAGCAGGCCCTCCTTGGAGCCGAAGTACTCGTAGAGCATCGGCTTGGACACGCCGACGCGCTCGGCGATCTCGTCCATGGAGGCGGCGACGTACCCGCGCTCGGCGAAGACCTCCTCGGCGACCTCCATCATCTGGCGTTCGCGCTCGGCTCTCGGCATCCGGCGCTTGCGCGGGGTCGCCTGTTCGGAGGTCGTCACGAAATTGACTCTACCGCAAGTAACCTACTCCAGGTAAGGTGGACGACGAGTAACACTCGCGGACCTGGAGGACGAACAAGTGGGCGAGCGCACCGATTACGGCACCGTGATCGTCGGCACCGGGTTCTCCGGTCTCGGCATGGCCATCCAGCTCAAGAAGGAGGGCCGGCACGACTTCGTGGTGCTGGAGAAGGCCCACGACGTCGGCGGCACCTGGCGGGACAACACCTACCCCGGCTGTGCCTGCGACATCCAGTCGCACATGTACTCGTTCTCCTTCGAGCAGAACCCCGACTGGACGCGCTCGTTCTCCGGGCAGGCCGAGATCTGGGACTACCTGCGCGGCGTGGCCGACAAGTACGACCTGCGCAAGCACATCCGGTTCGGAGTCGAGGTCACCGGCGCCGAGTGGGACGGCGAGACCGCCACCTGGCGCGTCGCCACCGGGGACGGCCGCACGTTCCGCGCGCGCTACCTCGTGTCCGGCATCGGCGGGTTGCATATCCCGAACGTCCCCGCGCTGCCCGGCATCGAGAAGTTCAAGGGCGAGACGTTCCACTCCGCGCGGTGGAACCACGACTACGACCTGGCCGGCAAGCGGGTCGCCGTGGTCGGGACCGGCGCGAGCGCGATCCAGTTCGTGCCCCGGATCGCGCCCGAGGTCGGCGAGCTGCATCTGTTCCAGCGCACGCCGCCGTGGGTCATGCCCAAGCCCGACCACGCCATGCCGCAGTGGTCCAAGACGCTGTTCCAGAAGGTGCCCGGCGCGCAGCGGTTGTACCGCAACTTCCTGTACTGGCTGCTCGAGGTGCGCGCGGTCGGCTTCAACGGTCACCCCGGCCTGCTCAAGGCCGCGCAGAAGCTCGCCGAGCTGAACATCAGGCGCAACGTGAAGGATCGCGAGCTGCGCCGCAAGCTCACGCCCGACTACGTGATGGGCTGCAAGCGCGTGCTGATCGCCAACGACTACTACCCGACGTTCAACCGGGACAACGTGCACCTGGTGACCGACGGTGTGGCCGAGGTGCGTGCGCACAGCATCGTGGACTCGGCCGGCGTGGAGCGCGAGGTCGACGCGATCATCTACGGCACCGGGTTCCACGTCACCGACGGGTACGACTACCTCAGCATCACCGGGCGGGACGGCCGCGATCTGGCCAAGGAGTGGCGGACCAACGGCATCCACACGCACAACGGGATCACCGTCAGCGGGTTCCCGAACCTGTTCTTCCTGCTCGGGCCGAACACCGCACTCGGGCACAACTCCGTCGTGTTCATGATCGAGTCGCAGATCCGGTACGTCGCGGACGCGATGAAGGTGACCGAGCGCAACGGCGCGGACACCATCGAGGTGCGGTCGGCCGCGCAGCAGGCGTTCAACGAGGAGATCCAGCGCAAGCTGGAGAACGGCGTGTGGACGCAGGGCGGCTGCAAGAGCTGGTACCTCGACGCCAAGGGCGTGAACCGCACGATCTGGCCGGGCTTCACGTTCCGGTACTGGGCCCGCACCCGCAAGGTGGAGCCGTCGGACTTCGAGCTGGTCTCCTCACGGGCGCACCGCGATCCGGCCCCGCGCCGCCGCGGCAAGAAGATCCCCGCCTGAGTCTGACCCCGACGGACTTTAGCGGGCTAAAGTCCGGCCCCACCGGGCGCGTGGGCCGCAACGCTGTGTGATCGCAGCAGGTCGAAGGCCTGTGGATGAGCGATTTGACATGGGCGTCCGCGTGTGCCCGCGTACTTTAGCCCGCTAAAGTCCCGCACGGCGCAAAGGTGCAGGTCAGAGGGTTAGGCGTCGGCGGGGGAGCTGCCGAGGTGGCGCAGTCTGGCGATCAGGTCCCTGGTTTCCATGCCGCACAGTTCGGCCATCCGCTCCAGCGCGGTGATGTCCAGCCGCACCTGCGGACCGTTGCCCCGGCCGTCGCCGTTGCTCTCCGCGAGCTTGCCGCGCGCCCAGCGGCGCAGGGGCAGCAACTCCGGCTGGTTGTCGTTGACCACCTGGCGCAGGTCGAGCAGCAGATGACCGCGCGGGGATCCGGTGAACACGCGGTCGTGCACGCGCGCGATCACCTCGTGCGGGAGTTCGTCGAGCGCGAAGCAGATCTCCACGAGCCGGACCACCGAGCACTGCCGGGTGCCCAGCTCGTAGGTGGCCAGCGTCTGCAGGGAGATGTCGCTCTGCAAGTGGGCGTTGAGGTCCTTGCGGGTCCAGCCGCGCTGCTTTCGCAGCCGGCGCAGCTCGTCGCCGAGCACCCGCTGGTAGGTCGCCGCGTCGATCCGCACTGCCTGCCGCCTTCGTTCTAGCGGGGCCCGCGGTGTCGGGCCCCCTCCCGGCGGGCCAACATCGCGTGCGGCCCGCACTAGAGGAAGCGACGAAGGTCCGGTTCCTTACGCGGTTGACGCAGATCATGCTCCGGATTGCTCCAAATGGGTGGCGAATCCGGGCGTTCAGCGCAGGTCAAGGGGTCAGTTGACGCACCCTGGGGAGTTCGGCTGGGCCGCCATGGCCGGGCCGTTGAGCTGCAGCAGCGGCTCGGGTGCGAGGCGGTTGCCGCCACCGGTGGCCTTGTCCTTGCCCAGCAGCACGACCACCTTGCCCTTGCTCAGGCTGGTGTCCTGTTCGAGCGCGAAGCCGCCGCCCAGCGCCGCGGCGACCCGCTCGGCGCTGGCCCGGTCGCCCTTGGCGTACTGGATCGCCGACTTGGACCGCGACTTCGCGGTGTCCGCGGTGCCGCCGGTGAAGCCCTGGTTGGTCAGCTCGGTCAGGATCCGGTTGGCGAGCCCGTCCACGGTGGTCGTGTTGCGCACGTCGACGGTGATCGCCGCGTTCTGCGCGTTGCCCGGTGGCGTCGACGAGGTGGGCGGCGACTCGCTCGTGGGCTGCTGGCCGCCGAGCATGCTCTTGAAAAAGCCCTGGACGTCGCGTGGGATGACCTCGATCGCGTCGCCGTCCGAGGTGTTCAGATCGAGCCGCCCATGTGGGACCGTCCTGAAATCGACGTTGCCGCCGCTGATGGTCTGCATCTTGGTGGCGAAGTCGATCACGTTCCAGTTCTTGTCCAGCACCACCGACTTGCGCACCGCATCGGCCAGTGCCGTCCGCTTGTCGGAGTCGGTGAGCGTGCCGCTGGACAGCACCTTCTTCGCCATTCCGCTCATGAACACCTGCTGGCGCACGATCCGGTCCAGGTCGCCGTTGGGCAGGCCGTGTCGCTGCCGGACGAACGCCAGCGCCTGCGCGCCCTGCAGGATCTGTTGGCCGGCCGGGAACTTCGCGCCGGAGTAGCGGTCGTTCACCGGTCCGTTGAGGCACACGTCGATTCCGCCGATCGCCTTGCTGATGTCGTAGAACCCGAGCAGGTTGACCGCGGCATAGTGGTCGATGGTCACGCCGGTGAGCTTCTGCAGGGTGCCGATCAGGGTTTTCGCGCCGACCTGGTTGGAGCGCACCTCCAGGTCTGCCTGGTCGGTGACGCCCTCCTTGCGCAGCTTCTCCATGCCGGCGAGCTTGGCCCTGGCGTACGCAGAGTTGATCTTGTGTCGTCCGAAGCCGGGACTTTCGTTGCCGACCGGGGGGATCTCCACGTAGGAGTCGCGCGGGAAGGACACGCCGATGGCCTTCGAGCCGTCGTTCGGGATCCGCACCAGGATCAGCGTGTCGGTGTTCAGCTCGCCGTCGGACTGGCCCGCGCTCAGCTCGGCCAGCTTCTCCTTCGGCAGCGGCTTGCCCTGCGCGTCGGTGCGGCTGTCCATGCCGACCAGCAGGATGTCCACCGCGCCGTCGGCCGGACGCTCGCCGCCACCGCCCTCGCCGATCACGTCGGCGGTGGTGAATCCGCCGGTCGTGTCCGCGTACACGCCCCAGTAGTAGCCGGTGAACGCGAGCACCAGCGCCGACACCAGCCCGAGCACGGTCTTGCCGCCGGTCAGGGCGTTGCGCCGGCCGGGGCTGATCGGTTTGGGGCGCGCCGGTGCCGGCTGGCGGGGGCGCTCCGACGGCCGCGGCTCCCAGCGCGCGTCGGTCGGACGGCGGCGCGGCTGCGGTGCGGCGCCCCGACCCGGTTGACCGCCGGGCTGGCCACCCGGCGGAGGCTGGCGGCGGCCGGGAGGCGGCGGACCGGCGTCACGTGTCGACGGCACCCGCGGTCGAGCCGGGCGGCCTTGGTTGCCCCCGGGCCTCGGCGGCCGGTTGTCCACTCGTCCTCCTCCCGTCGGGTTAGCCCGCGACTGTGAGCGATCATCCCTGTTGTCGTGACGCGTGCGTTACCCACCCCTGGTACCCGGTGAGACGTGGCGGACGCGCCCGAGGTTGTCCGTAGGGTGGCACAAGTCGCATCCGCCGATGGGCCATACCGCGCAACCACGGCGTGCCGCCGGTCACGGTGCCGCGGTCTGGACCGCCGGTTCGGTGACCCCGAGTCGCAGCACGATACCCGCCGTGACCAGCATGATCGCCGCCGCGCCAGCGTGCACCGCGATGCCGAGCGCGGAGTCCGTGGTGATCGCCAGCGCGGCCGCGGCGAACGAGGACAGCAGCCACACCCGCGCGCGCCAGGCCAGGTCGGTGCGCACCACGTGCAGCAGGTACCAGCCGAGCAGCACGTGCACCAGGTTGTGCATGGGGCTGGACGGCAGCCCGAGCACGGTCGGCGCCGGCGCGCCGGTGAGTCCGCAGACCGCGAACGCCAGGATGCCGAGCGTGCCGAACCCGACCCCGAGTGCCGCGGCCACCACGTCGGCGGCCGATCTCGGGCGGCGCGCGGTGACCGCGGCCGGCCGGTGCCGCTCGAACCAGCGGAACGCGATCACCGCGGGCAGTGCCACCAGCGCGAGCGCCACCAGGGTGCGCGGCCGCAGCAGCCAGGTGACGCCGGTCGTGGGCAGCGTGTCCGCCCGGATCGCGGCGACCAGGCCCACGACGGCCATCAGCACGGCGACGTAGCCCAGGTAGGCGGTCATCGGCGCGGCGCGCACGATCTCCAGCGGTCGCCAGGTGACCGGCCGGACGGCGTGCCGGCGGCCCAGGGTGTACAGCGCGGCGAGTTGGGCCGTGCCGAGCAGCAGCACGCACAGCGGCGAGGGGGCGAGCGAGGTGACCGCACCGGTCGGCACCGTGATCAGCATCGCCGACGCGCCGCCGACCGTGGTCAGCAGCACCAGCCCGGCCGACGCCAGCGCACCGGTGACGGCCAGTGTCACCACTGGCAGCCGGGCCAGCGTGCCGTGCGCGAACGCGAGCTGCGCGAACAGCACGGCGAGCACCACGTCCCCCGCACCGCCGGCGGCACCAGTGGCCGCCGACTCGGTCAGCCAGTCGACCAGCGCCACGAGCAGCGCCAGCGCGCCGGGCACCAGCAGACCCAGCCGCTCGTGCAGCCAGCCGAGTACCGGGGTGACCGCGACCGTGATCAGGTACAGGCCGAGCAGCCACAGCGGCTGCACGACGATCCGCCCCACCGTGGTGACCGCCGTGTCCGGCGCGCCGAGCAGCTCCAGTGACAGCGGCACGACGAGCCAGGCGGCGAGGAACGCGAACGCCGGACGGATCAGCCAGCCGGTGCGCGCGGCGAGGTAGCCGCCGTAGCCGGCGCCGGCCGCCTGCGCGTCCCGCC
Source organism: Herbihabitans rhizosphaerae (assembly GCF_004216555.1). GTDB lineage: Bacteria > Actinomycetota > Actinomycetes > Mycobacteriales > Pseudonocardiaceae > Herbihabitans > Herbihabitans rhizosphaerae. Next base: position 45,024 of record NZ_SGWQ01000011.1, read on the forward strand.
AGCTGATCAGGTTCGCGTGTCCGCCCGCGAAGAAGAACACCGGCGCGAGCTGCAGCAGCCAGGTCAGCGGCCACAGCCAGCCGGGCACGCCGGCACCGCCCCAGTGGGCCAGCGCCAGGGCCGACTCGCCGAGCACGATGCCGGCCAGGCTGATCGTGCGGGCGTGGGTGAACCGGCCGGCCGGCGGCGGGGTGACCGGGAGCGCGGCGCCGCGAAGTCCGGGCAGCCGGCGGGGCATCCGGATCCGGGTGAGCAGCAGGATCGCGGCCATGATCAGCGCGATCGTCCACGGCTCGACCGGCGCGTGCACCGGCGGTCCCCAGCGCTGGTGCCAGGAGTTGACCACCAGCCCCACCGAGTACAGCGACGCCACGACCTGGCACAGCTCGGCCGAGGAGCGCGGGTTGGTGTCGCAGCGGCCGTGCATGTCGGCGGACAGCTTGTCGTCCAGTGCGCGGCGCAGCCGCGGGTCCAGGGTCTGGCCCTTGGCGTAGGAGTAGCGCAGCAGGTCGTACCCGAGATCGTGCGCCTTGCAGCCGACCGAGTAGTCCCAGCGGGTGTTGTCGTCGCCCCACGGTGTCGAGCAGCCGCCGTCCACGTGCACCGCGCGCGTGGTGCCGTCCGGGGCGGGCAGGTGCACCGGGGTCACGCCGGTCACCGTGGTGAAGTCTGCCGGCAGCTCGGTGATCGGGTCGCGGCCGGACTCGGGATGCAGCAGCGCGTCGATCGCGCGGGTGGCGGCGATGGTGTCCGCCGTCGGCGGGGTGGGAGTCGGTGCCTCCGACCGGGAGGCGATCACGCCGAAGCCCAGCACCGCGAGGGTGACCGCGATCAGCCACAGCGATCTCGGCAGACGGGGGAGCGGCCACCGCGCGGAGAGGTGCGCGGGGTCCTCGGGCGCCGTGATCACGGCGCGGGAGTCGTCGAGCGCCGAGTCACCTGTCGGAGGTTACCCCGTGTGACGCGTCCTGGTCCCCGGATATCGCGAGCTGTGACGCGGGCGCCATCCGCACCTGGTTGCGGCCGTTCTCCTTGGCCTCGTAGACAGCCGCGTCGGCCGCCTGGATCAGGCCGTCCAGGGTGTCGGCGTCGGTCGGGTAGACGGCGACGCCGATCGACGTGGTGCGGTCCGCGACCTCGATCGGCTCGCCCATTTTGTCCGTGGTGGTGACGCGCAGCTCGGCGATCGTGCCGCGAAGGCGCTCCGCCGCGATGGCCGCCTCGTGCTCTCGCATGCCGGGCAGCAGCAGCACGAACTCCTCGCCGCCGAACCGGCCGATGGTGTCCGCGGGCCGGGTCTCACCGCGCAGTGTTTCGCCGACACCGCGCAGCACGTCGTCGCCCGCCGGATGCCCCCAGGTGTCGTTGATCGCCTTGAAATGGTCGAGATCCACCATCAGAAGCGCGAACCGGCCGTTTCCCCGGCTCGCCCGCTCGAACTCGCGCAGCGCGGAGTCCCGCCATCCGCGCATGTTCAGCAGGCCGGTCTTCGAGTCGGTCCGCACGTCGACCTGAAGTTGTCTTATGTCCGCGATTCGGTCGCCGAGCACTCCCACCAGTACCATCACCGCCAACACTGCAGGGGCATTGATCAGCAGGACGGCTGTGATGATTCCTAGTGCGACCGTTGTCAACTCCAGCTCGTTGTCCTCCTTGGTGCCGAGCACGGTCGCCCAGGAGAGCTTCGTGGTGGACAGCGCGATCGCGCCGCCGATCACGATCGCCTGGATGGCCACGTACACGAGCGCGACCACCGCGAGGATGCCCAACTCGCGCAGTGAGTCCAACCAGCCGAGGTCGATCCAGTGGCGGTCACCCGACAGGCGAAGCAGCCCGTCGGCGGCGACTGTCGCGAGCACCGTGCCCGCCGCGGAGAAGGTGAACCGGTACAGCGGCCTCCGAACAATGAACCAGCGCTGAGCGCGGGTGATCAGAATCAGCAGCAACGTGAGTGGCAGCGGCAGCACGAGAACCGCCGGAAACGCCCAGATGGTCACCAGGCCGATGTGCGTGGTCGGCTTACGCCGCCGCCGGTTCTCTTCGTGGCGGCGGGACACCTGCAGGTGCACCACGGCGCACAGGGCGAGTGCCACCAGCCGGCCCCAGTCCTGTGTGGTCGGGTTTCTGCTGGTCAGCGCCGCGACGATGGCGCCGCTGACCGCGAAGAGGTCCAGCAGAACCACGTACCAGACGACTCGGCGTGGCTGTGACCACAACGCCCAGGTACGCAAGTGCGCGGCAATTGGGCGCAGCATCTGTCCAGCTTGGCACGAAAGAGTCAAAATCGTACGTACCGGTCGTTCCTCGCGGCCGGCGGGTCGTCCTGCCACAGCCACCCGGGCGGCAGGTTCGGTTCTCGCCGCCTCGGCGGTGGGGGCCGGCCGTCGTTCAGGCAGGTCGTCCAGCCAGCTCACGCCGCGGCGCCCACGCGTGCCGCGCCGGTCCCCCGAGAGGTGGTGAGACCCTGTGGTCGAGCGTGACTGGTGATCTTTAGCTCGCGTCGTCGGTTGGGGGTCACACCACGAGGAGGTTTCTGATGCGCGTCGAACGTGACTGGTGAAGCGACCTTTCTATCCATTAGTCGCAAGGCTCAGATTTTCGTTGCTGAGTCGGTGCCAGGCCACTGCCGCTGGCACGGCTATCAGGATTCCCACACCGCCGGCGAGGGCGATGGTCATCGCCGGTCCGATGCCTTCCGCAACGGCGCCACCCAGAGCCACCCCCACGCCCTGGGCGACCCGAAGCCCGGTGCGCGCGATGCCGATCGCGCCGCCGCGCACCTCGTCGGGCACCCATGTGTTGAACATGGCGATCACGGTGATCTGGTAGGCCCCGACCGCGCCGGACAGCATCAGCAGCAGCAGTGCGACCGGCAGGCTCGGTTTGAGCGCGAACACGGTCAGCAGGGCCAGCGCCGTGACCGCGAGAATGCCCACGATCCGCTTGCGGGTGTCCGCCGTCAGGTATCGGGACAGCACGAACGTGCCGATCACGTATCCGAGCGGATCGGCGGCGAGCAGCCAGCCGGTGGCCGCCGCCGGCGCGTTCATCTCCGAGGCGAGCGGTGCGGCCAGACCCTCGGGCACCACGGCCAGGCCGACCAGCCACGACAGCGTGAGCAGCACCCGCACGTCGCGCCGGCCGAACGCCCACCGCGCGCCGTCGAACATCCTGGTGGCGGCGCCGCCGGCGGCCGGCCGGTCGACCACCCACCGCTGCACGATGAACGTGGTGATCGCGAAGGTCGCGGAGTTGATCGCCAGCGCCCAGTGCGCGCCGATCGCGGTGACCAGCAGGCCGCCGACCGCGAGCCCGAGCAGCATCATCGTGTTGGTGGTCATGCCGCGCAGGTCCTGGCTGCGCAGGTACATCTCGTCGTCGGTGAACACCTGTCTCGTGGTGGCGTTCTGTGCCGCGAAGAACGGCGACTGCACGACCTGGACGGTGATCAGCAGCGCGCACATGATCAGCAGGTGCGTGCCGGGAATGGCCATCAGGCCGACGAGCACGGCCTGCAGCCCGGTGCACACCACCATCACGCGCTTGCGCGGGTACTTGTCGGCGAGGTGGGACAGCCCCAGCCCGCCGGCGAGCGCCGGGAGGAAGGTCAGGGCGTACACGGCGGCGGCGGCCAGCGCGGACCGGGTGCGCTCGTACACCAGGATGGCCAGGGCCACCTTGGCGAGCTGGTCGCCGGCCACCGATTGCGCCTCGGCCATCCAGAGCGCACGGAACTCGGTCACCGCGAGAGGCGCGGTCATCCCGGGCGCCGTTCGACTCACGTTCTACTTCCCCTCGCCTGTGTGGCAGGCGCATGCCTGTCACCGTCCCCGCGTTCGGTAACCCTAACCATCGTCCACCATGACAGCTGGTATCGCGGTCGTTACCGTTTGCCAAACAGGCCCAGCTGGATGGCGGCGTCCCTGGCTAGTGGTCACCGGCCCCTCGCACACAGTACTCAATCGGTTGGCGCGCTGTGTCCCCGATTCGTTACGCCGTGCTGAATTCGCGCACACTTCGGCCTTCCGCTCTGGTGCGGACTAATGGCCCTGACGCGTTCGCCGCACGCCCGGAACCGCTCGGCGCGACCCGCCGGAAGGTCGTCTCCTCGACCATGATCGTCGCGGAAAACTGGCGGCCCACACAGGCGTGATCAGGGAGGACGGTCGATGAGCAACCTGGATGGCAAAGCGGTGGTGGTGACCGGAGCCGGTCGCGGGCTCGGCAGGGCGTTCGCCGTGCACGCGGCGCGCGCCGGTGCCGCGGTCGTGGTGAACGACGTGGACGTGGAGCTGGCCTACGACGTCGTCGGGGTGATCGGCGAGGACGGCGGGTGCGCGGTGCCGAGCGGGCACTCGGTGGCCGATCCGGCGCAGGCCGCGGCGATCGTGGATCTCTGCGTGAAGGAGTACGGCACGATCGACGGGCTGGTGAACAACGCGGGCCTCAACTACGAGGCGCTGCCCTGGGAGGAGGACCTCGATCAGGCCAGGGAGCTGATCGAGGTGAACGTGCTCGGTGTGGTGCACACCGGGGTGGCCGCCGTTCGGGCGATGGTGGAGCGCGGCGGCGGCGCGATCGTGAACGTGTCCTCCGGCGCGTCGCTCGGCCAGCGCAAGCTCGGCGTGTACGCGGCCAGCAAGGGCGCGGTGGCGTCGCTGACCTACTCGTGGGCGCTGGACCTGGAGGATTCCGGGATCCGGGTGAACGCGGTCTGCCCGCTCGCGCACACCAGGATGGTGCGCAAGAGCGAGCGGGCGCTGCGCGACTGCCCGCCGGACCGCACGCCGGACCGGATCGCGCCGCTGGTGCTCTACTTGCTGAGCGACCGGGCGCAGGGCATCACCGGGCAGATGATCCGGTGCAACGGCCCGCAGCTGCACATCGTCGGCCAGCCGCACCTCAAGCAGCCGATACTGGAGCGGGAGACCTGGGACGCGCGGAGTGTCGAGCGCGCGTTCGACGAGGTCTTCCACGCTCATCTGGAAAACTACGGGCTGGAGAAGCGGGTGCCGCCGAGGCTGCGGGAGTGGCTGGCTCCCAGCGCGGCGGGGTAACCCGGCGAACCGGGGACGTAACCACAGGGCCGGCGCGCCGTTGATTGGGCGACGACGTCGTCACGGTACCGCTCATGGGGGGTTGTCGTGTTGTTTCATGTGCTCGGGCGGCTGGAGGTGCGCACCACCTCCGGGCATCCCGTCGCGCTGGACGACCCGCTGCTGCGCCGGCTGCTGCTGGTGCTGTTACATCGCGGCGACCAGTGGACCGGGGTGGAGCATCTGGCCGACGCGCTGTGGAATCGCCACCCGCCGCCGGAGGCCGTGGACCTGATCACCGAGGCCGTCCGGTCGCTGCGCCGCGATCTTCCCGTGCGGGTGGACGGCGGCTGCCGGATCGAGGACGGGCGCGGCGGGTACCGGCTGCGCGCCGCGCGCGACGAGGTGGACAAGTCGATCTTCATCGACCTGGCCGCCATCGGCGCCCGCGCGATGGTGCGCCTCGACCCGGCCACCGCGACCACCGCACTGCGCGCCGCGCTCGCGTTATGGGTGCCCGACGCGCTGGAGGGCGAGGACATCCCGGCGCTGACCGACGAGTTCACCGTGCTGGCCGACGCGCGCTACGCGGTGCGCGCGGACCTGGTCGAGGCGCTGCACTCGCTCGGCGCGCACACGGACTCGGTGCCGATCCTGTCGGCGATGGTGGCGGGGCGGCCGGCCAGGCAGCCGGCGTGGTGTCACCTCGTGCGCGCGCTGCGCCGGGCGGGCCGGCCGGACGAGGCGATCGACGCGTACCTGCGGGCGTGTGCCGCGCTGGCCGAGGCGGGGGTCGAGCCCGGCGTGGAGTTGCGGACCGCTCACCTCGCCACCCTCACCGGTCAGCCGGACCAGTCCGGCCAGGTGGCGGTGGGCGTCCAATGAGGACTGTCCACAGTGGACACCGTAGTTGACGATCCGCCACTTGGGGCGCGAGGCTGAGGGCCGACCGAGGGAGTGCCGCGATGCCGATGATGCCGGTGACGGATTCGATGTTCCTGCTCGCCGAGTCGCGCGAGCACCCGATGCACGTCGGCGGGCTGCAGTTGTTCGAACTGCCGGACGGCGCCGGCCCGGACTGGGTGAACGACACCTACCGCGAACTCCTGTCCCAGGTGGACATTCGATCGCTGTTCCGCAGGCGCCCGCGCGGCCCGGTGTCCAGCCTCGGCCAGTGGTCCTGGACCAACGACGACGAACTGGACCTGGAGTACCACGTCCGGCTGTCCGCGCTGCCCACCCCGGGCCGGGTGCGTGAGCTGCTCGAGCTGACCTCCCGCTGGCACGGCACCCTCCTCGACCGGCACCGCCCGCTGTGGGAGGCGCACATGATCGAGGGGCTGGAGGGCAACCGGTTCGCCTCCTACACCAAGGTGCACCACGCGCTGCTGGACGGCGTCTCGGCGATGCGGCTGCTGGAGCGGTCGCTGTCCACCGATCCCGCGGCCGACCTGAGCGCGCCGTGGACGCAGCCGATGCGCAAGGGCGCGACCGAGAAACCGGGGGCCGACGCACCGGGGCGTGGGCTGAACATGCTGCGCCAGGCGTTGTCCGACGTGGCGAGCGCACCGGCGGCGTTCGTGCGCGCGGCCAACCAGTTCTTCGGCGACCAGGCCGCCACGCTGCCGTTCACCGCGCCCAAGTCGATGTTGAACGTGCCGATCACCGGCGCGCGCCGGTTCGCCGCGCAGTCGTGGTCGCTGAGCCGGATCAAGGCGGTCGGCAAGGGGGCCGGCGCCACGGTCAACGACATCATGCTGGCCATGTGCGCCGGCGCGCTGCGCCAGTACATGATCGACATGAACGCGCTGCCGGACACGCCGCTGGTGTCCGCCGTGCCGGTGTCGCTGCGCCAGGACGACAGCGCGTCCGGCAACGCGGTCGGGCTGATCCTGTGCAACCTGGCCACCACGACCGAGGACCCGGCCCAGCGGCTCGCCGAGATCAAGGCGTCGATGAGCCGAGGCAAGCGGGTCTACGACGGCATGAGCCAGATGCAGATCCTCGCGATGAGCGCGATCCCGATGGTGCCGCTGGCGCTGGCGCCGATCCCGGGCGCGCTGCAGATCGTCCCGCGCGGGTTCAACGTGCTGATCTCCAACGTGCCGGGGCCGCGCCAGCCGCTGTACTTCAACGGCGCGCGGCTGCTCGGCACCTACCCGGTGTCGATCCCGTACGACGGGCAGGCGCTCAACATCACGGTCACCAGCTATATGGACAACCTGGACTTCGGGCTCACCGGCTGCCGGCGCAGCGTGCCACACCTGCAGCGGCTGCTCGCGCACCTGGAGACGGCGCTGGCCGACCTGGAGAAGGCGGTGCTCGGCCCGGCCGGCTGAGCCGCGATGAGTTCTCGTGCCGGCGGGTGTCTACCTGTTCGACCGGCGGGTGGTCCGCCGGCCTGAGGAGGACTCCCGATGAGAACGTTCGCCAGGAAGGCGGCCGTCGCCGTGGCCTGATCGACGGCGCGAAGTACCGCGTCGAGGTGCCGGACAACTGGAACGGCACGCTCGTGCAGTTCAGCCACGGCTACTACGTCCCCGAGTGGATCCCGGACCCGATCTTCCTCACAATCCATCAGGAGACCGAGAAGTGGTTGCTGGACAACGGGTTCGCGCTGGCCGCCTCGGAGTTCAAGAACCAGGGCATCGGGTACGCCGTGGAGGACGCGGCGATCGACCAGCGCGCGCTGCTGGACTGGTTCGACCGGAATGTGGGCACGCCGCGGCGCACGATCGGCACGGGCATGTCAGGGGGTGCCACGATCGCGGTCCTCCTGGCCGAGCGGAATCCCGGCCGGTTCGCCGGCGTCAGCACGATCTGCGCCGAGTACGACAGCACCGGCAGTTGGAACGCCGCGCTGGACGTGAACTTCGTGGTCAAGACGCTGCTCGCGCCGAACGAGCGGATCGAGTTGGTGCGTGCCGCCGACCCGAAGGCGAGCGCTGCGGCGCTGGCCGCCGCGGTGGTGCGGGCGCGGACCTCACCCGCCGGCCGCGCGAAGCTGGCGTTGGCCGCCGCGATGGCCAACGTGCCGGCGTGGCACGCGGTCGGCCAGGCGCCGCCGGTCGAGGTGGCGGAGCGCGTCCTGGCACAGTCCAACTGGCTCGAGACCATGTTCGCGCTCGGGATGGGGCCGACCGGCCAGGCTGATCTGACCGCGCACACGGGCGGCACCCCGTCGTGGAACACCGGTGTGGACTACCGCCGTCAGCTCGCCAAGTCGGCCAACCACGAGCTGGTGCGCCAGGCCTATCGGGAGGCCGGCGTCGACCTGCGGGCCGACCAGGACGCGCTCGCCTCGGCCGAGCGGATCAGCGCGGACCCGGCTGCCGTCGCCTACACCTACCGGCACGGCGTCGCGCGCGGATCGGCCGGGTTGCCCACGGTCACGCTGCACACCGTCGCCGACGCCGGATCGACCGACCAGGAGCGCTGGTACGCCGAGCAGGTGCGCCGGCACGGGGACGGCCGCGACCTGACGCAGTTGTATCTGGATCGCGCCGGGCACTGCGCGATCACCGCGGCCGAGGAGATCACCGCGCTGCGAACCCTGTTCGAGCGGATCGAGAACGGCCGCTGGCCGCACCACGACCCGGCCGCGCTGAATGGCGCCGCGTCCCGATTCGGCGAGGGTTTCCACGACGCGCTCGACATCGAGCACGGCGGTGAGGTGGCGGTGACGCCGGGCTTCACCCGGTTCACGCCGGCGCGATCACTGCGACCGTCTCGTTAGCCACTCTTGCGGCGGAACTCCCGCTTACCGGCGACCGGGCCGTGCGCGTTGTGCACCTTGGAGTCGGCGTCTCGGTGCGACGCGCCGGCCTGGGCGTTGGCCTGCTTGCGCTCGAGCGCCTCGCGGAACCGGCGCTTGACGTCATCCTGCTGGTCGGTCGTGGTGGTGTCGTCCGACTTCGGTTCCTCAGCCATGGGAACAGATTGGCACGGCCGTACCGCCCGCGTCGAACCCATTCCCCGTTTGGTGTACCCGGTCACCGTGACGCGGTGACCACCGCGTCGACGACCTGCGGACCCTGATGCAGCGCGAGGTCGTTGTGGTTCGCACCAGACACGATCACCACCCGCCTGGGTTCCGGTGCGGTGTCGGCGACCGTCCTGCTCTGCGCGGTGGGGACGATCGAGTCGGTGTCGCCGTAGATGACCGTGGTCGGCACGCGGAGCTTGCGCAGGTGTTCCAGCAGCGGGAAGCGGTCGCGCAGCAGCGTGCGCACCGGCAGGAACGGGTAGTGCTCCTCGGCGACGGCGGCGAGTTCGGTGAACGGCGAGCGCAGGATGAGCGCCGCTGGCGGGTGTTCGGTGGCCAGCTCGGTGACCACGGCGGTGCCGAGGCTCTCGCCGTAGTAGACGATCTTGTTCGGCGGGACGCCCAGCTCGCCGACGAGGTACTGACGGGCAGCCCGCGCGTCCGAGGCGAGGCCCTGCTCGGTGGGGTCGCCGGGGTTGCCGCCGTAGCCGCGATAGTCGAACAGCAGCACGGACAGCCCGCGCCTGGCCAGTTCGCCGGCCAGCGGTGCGCGCCCGGATCTGTTGCCCCCGTTGCCGTTGGCCATCAGCACCACCGGCGATCCGTCCACTGTGGACTGTATGAACCAGGCGCCCAGCCGCAGTCCGTCGTGAGTCGTCAGCGTGACCTCGCGCGCCCCGGGAAGTACCGAGGACGCCGGCGGCGGAGTGCCGGACGGCAGGTAGATCAGGCGGCGTTGGAAGACGTAGGCGAGTACCAGGACGGTGACCACGAGCAGGAGCAGTGCGGCCAGGACGATCAACGTGATGCGCACCCGCCTAGTGTGCGGGAGCGTTTCGCGCCGCTCGTTCGTTGTGGCCATGAGAGGGTTCGCCCCACACGTTGTTTGGAGTAGTCGTCGTGCCCGTGTTGCTGCTGATTCTGCTCGCCATGGTCGTCGAGATCACGGTGATCGTGCTCGTCGGGTCGGCCATTGGCGCGCTGGCGACCATCCTGTTGCTGGTGCTCGCCTCAGTGGTCGGCATCGCCCTGCTGCGCCGAGAGGGCACGCGAGCGCTGGCCGCCTTCGGTGACGCGGTGCGCTCGCGGCGTGCGCCACAGCGTGAGATGGCCGACGGTGTGCTGATCGGTGTGGCCGGCATGCTCGTGCTGGTCCCCGGCTTCGTCAGTGATGTACTCGCGCTCGCGCTGCTGTTGCCCCCCACCCGCGCCCTGATCCGCAAACGCCTCCTGCGCCGTGCTGAGCAGCAGCAGAAGGTGGCCTACCCAGGCGGAATGGTGGTGGACGCTGTGGTCGTCGACACCGAGCCCCAAACGCGGTCCCAGTCATCGTCGCCGTCAACACCCCAGCCTCGTCGCCCGATGATCGTGGAATCCCCGGACGACTAGCCCAACCGGGTGACACCCCCTGCTACCGTCACGCCCGCATTCCGGGTGAGCATGGCGAGGGGGAACGGCGATGGCCGATCTCGGTGGGTTCGGTAAGGGTCTGTTGCGCAAGGCGCACTCCGCCGCGGAGTCAGCGGAAGTGGCGCTGCGCAAGCGAATCGGTGACGAGGAGAAGGACGGCCCGCCGCCCAAGCCCGAGGAATCTCAGTCGGTTGCCCCACCTCCGGTGGTGGAGGACGGCGTCGAGCTGACTCCCGTCGGCGAGTCCGACGAGCCGGACGAGCGCGCCGATGCCGCGGAGGTGGCGGACGAGACCAACCGCCTGCGCCAAGTGATCGAGGGTTTGTTGCCGCCGCCCGGCCCGATCACCGAGCCATGGGGGATCGGTGTCGGCACGTTGCTCGCCGAGCAGCCCAGGGTGCCCAAGCGCCTGCGCGGGATCGTGCGGAAGCTCGATCGCTACGGCGGAGTCGCGTTGTCCCCCAAGGGAATCGTGTACGACGGTGACGATGTCGAGTGGGAGGACATCACCGAGATCCGCACCCGCAACGTCGTGGACTACATGTTGGCGGACGGTCTGCAGCAGCAGGTCGAGTCGCTGCCGCTGCCGTGGTTCCCGGGGCGGCGCAAAGCTCTCGACGCCCTGAGCCAGGCACTGAACGCCCTCACCCTCGCGGTTCTCAAGGACGCGGTGGCCACATCGGCCTTCTCCCTACGAATCCCCGCCGAGATCGAGTACAAAGGTGCGTTCCGCCGCACCAAGGAGCTGAGTGCCAGCGCGGTCGGCGCGATGATCATGGCCGAGCCTCAGGTGGCCGCCTGCATCCTGGAGACGGCCCGTGCGCGTGGCATCGCGGTGAAGGACGACGACGAGTCGATGCTCACCGCCGAGCAACGCGCCGAGGACATCCGTCGCAAGCTGGCCGAGGTGGAGAAGCACCTGGAGAAGGTGCAGAACATGGGCTGGCGGAAGAAGAAGGACTGACGCCGCGAACTACGCCACGCCCACATGCATGGTGTTGCGGATGGGTTTGCGCTGCGGGTCTACCCATGCTGGCGGGATGTAGTAGGGGAATCCATCGCGCATGATGATTTCCCAGTCTTGTTGGTGGATGATGGTGTGGTGGAATCGGCAGAGTAGTGTCATTGTTTCTTCGCTGGTGATTCCGCCGTTGAGCCAGTGGATGATGTGGTGTGCGTCGGTCCATTCTGGTGGTCGGTCGCAGCCGGGGAAGGTGCAGCCTTTGTCGCGTGCGATGAGTGCTGCTCGGATTGCCGGGGTGGCGGTTCGTTGTTCGCGTCCGACGTCGAGTGGTTGGCCTTCGCTGTTCAATACGATGGGTGTGATTCCGGCGTCGCAGGCGATCTGTCGGATGGTTTGGGGTGTGATGAGCGCTCCGAAGTCGCCTCGGGCGAGGCCGATTTGGTCGCGGAGTTGTTCGTAGGAAATGGTGATGGCGAGGTGCGGCCGGCGTCCGCCGTCTTGCGGGAGTGTGTCGGAGTTGAGCGCCCGGTGCGCCAACTCAACGAGCGCGTCGGCCCACCTGCGGGCGGCGGATCGGTCGTCGTCTTTTCCGGCGGGTTTCGCCAGCGGTGACAGCGCTGCCTTGAGAACTTCGGCGCACTCCGGCGAGAGCCGTCCGCGCAGCAGGATGGTGCCGTCGATGTCTTCGATCATGGAGAATTCCATCCGCTTGCGGGCGGCTTGTTCTTCCAGGACAACTTGTTCGGGTTGCAGGTGGGCGCGGGTTCGGGTGGCGAGCTTGCTGAGTTTGACGGGGTCGAAGTGTTCGGCTTCGTCCACGAGGAGTTGCTCGACCTCGGCGTGATGTTCGTCGGGAAGTTTGTCGAGGGTGGTGCGCACGATCTGCACGTGGTCGCGGTTGATCACGCCGTCGGCTAGTGCTTTCGCCGTGACGGGTAGCTGCGGTTCGATGGGTTGTCCGGTGAGTGTGGTGGAGCCGAACAGGGCGTTGGCGTCGGCTACTCGCCGGCGTGCGTCTGCGGGTGTGATCCGTACGGTGTCCCGCAGGAGCGATGCTGTGGAGTAGGCGCCCATTTCTTTCGCGAGGCCTTGCTCATGGATTTCGTGGATGAGTTGAAGTCGTTCGTATTCGAGTTGTCGAATGTGGGTTTCGCGAGCCCGGAGCTCGTCGATGAGTTGTTGTCCCCTCATGCCTCGATTCTACCGAAAAAGGTCGACCACTATGGGGTGAACAATGGGAGCAAGGTGGCGGCGCGGTACGGGCAAAAGGCAGGCGGAGCCTGCCCGTAGCGCCTGCGGTTAGGGCCGATCGAGGCTCACAAGTCCAGGGCGAGCGAAGCGAGTCGCGTAGCGACGCCGTAGGCGCCCTTGACTTGTGAGTATCGGCCCGCACAATACCGCGCCGCCACACCCCCAGAACCAGCACAAAGATCACCCCAGAACCAGCACAAAGATCACCCCAGAACCAGCACAAAGATCACCCCAGAGCCTGCATGATCGGCCCAAACCACCGCCCCCGATCACCCGGCATCACCCGCCCCCCGAACACCATAAAAGAAGTCTGCCCGACAACAGAAAGCCCACTCGCCTCCGCCCAACGCCCCAACTCGACATGCTTCTCATGCACCTCCACCCGCACGGTCAAGCCCGATTCAGCAGCCAGATCACCGATCAACGCACAAGCATCGTCCGAAGACGGCGCCACCACCGGCCCGATCACGTCATCCGTGTCGTTCCGCCACATCCCCGCGTACCCCACAACCTCACCCGCACGCCGCAACACCCGAACCCGCGAAGCGAACCCCACATAAGCCCGCAGCACGGCGCTCCGGTCAACGCCAGTCACAACCCGATCCAGCTCCAACACCTCGTCCAGAGCGAAGTCGAGCGAACTCACCCCAGAAGCCGCCCCCGTGAACCGTCCCCGATGCATCGTGTTCACGAAGTCCACCGCGAACCCCAACTTCGAATACAACGGCCGCCCGATATCCGTGGCATACAACGAAAGCGTGGCATCCCCAGCCGCCGCCATCGCGTGCTCCATCAACCGCCGCCCGTACCCCCGACCCGCGTGCGCCTCAGCCACCAACACCATGCTGATCCCCGCATCACGCGCCCCGAACCACGTGAGCACCACCGTCCCGATCACCCCGTCGACCGGATGCCGAATCCCGAACACCGTGCCGACCTCGAACAGAAAGCGCCACTTCGCCTCCTCGGCACCCCACTCACGACTGACCGCGAGCCGAGTGCACTCGGAGAGATCGGCGGCGGACAGCGTCACCACAGGCAGGTTCTCCACCCGGGCGAGAATTCCCCAAGCCCGCAACCACCCGCGACCCATTTACGCCATCGAGCCCCGCCAGCCGAAATGGCTGACGGGGCTCGACCGGATATCCGAAAACCGCTACTCCGCGCCGGCGACGGTCTCCACCGGCTTCTGCCGCATCGCCGCCCACGCCGGGAGCAGCGTGGACAGGAAGGCCAGCGCACCGGCCACGCCGATCACAGCCAGATAGATCCAGATCGGCCCGGACGGCCACGGCGTATCGCTCACCACGATGCTGAACGGCACCAGGCTCGTCGCCGAGATCGCCGTCCCGATGACGATGCCGACCAGCGCGATCAGCGCCGCCTCCACGGCCATCATGCGCATCACCTGGCCCCGGGTGAACCCGGTGAGCCGCTGCAGACCGAACTCCCTTCGCCTGGCCGCGGTCGCCATGACCAGCGTGTTCACCACGGCCAGGGCCGTGTACGCGACGATCATGCCGACCAGCAGGTAGTTGATCCACGCCTGCGTCTGCTGCTGCTCGGAGTACGTCTCGGTGAGCACGTTGCGGTCGGCGACGATCACGCCCGGCTTGTCCGCGGTCAGCGTGCCCAACGCGGCGGTCAGCGCGCCGATGTCGGTGCCCGGCGCGGCGCGGACCAGGATCTGTGAAGCCAGACCCTCGGTGGTGTGCGCCGCGATCAGTTCGGCCGGCATCAGGATCATCTCGAAGCCGGGCCGGGGATCGAAGGTGGCGACGATCTTCATATCGAGCTTCGCACCGTCACCGAGACGCATGGTCATGGTGTCGCCGACGTTCTTGCCGATCTTGCGGGCGTGTTCGGTCGGCAGCGCCATCGTGTTGCCGCGCAACGCGGTCAGCTCGCCGGCGGTCGGGGTGATCGCCGTGGTCTGACCGACGCCGTCCGCGGTCACGCCCTGCACCGGGAACCCGTCGTTGCTCTGCGTCGTGTCGTAGGGCGCCTCCACCCAGGTGTTGCTGGTGACGAAGGCGGACGCCCCGGCGACACCGGGCACCGTGCGCACCTGGTCGACGAGCTCGGGGGCGATACCCCCGGTCGACGTGGTGATCACGGCGTCCGCGCGCAGGTTCTCCGTGTATGCCTTCTCCGCGGCCGCGATGTTGGTCGTCTGCAGGTACAGGTTCCCGATCGCGATCCCGGTGGCGAGCATGATCGGCGTGATCGCCGCGGCCACCGGAATGGAGCGCGCCTTCGAGTTCAGGATCGCGATCGAGCCGGACAGCCCGGACAGCGCCCGCAGCGGCCACTGGAAGATCGCGGTCATGACCTTGGTGATCCCGGGGAAGATCAGCGCGAGCCCGATCGCCCACAGCATCACCGTCGGACCGGCCGTGCTCTGCGCGATCGGCCCGGTCATCATCGTCGCGGTGATCACCATCAGCACGGTGCCGCCGGCGAGGCAGATGACCGAGAACAGCACCCGCGTCCAGGTCAGCCACTTGGTCTGGATGGCCGCCTCGGCCAGCGCCTCGGTCGGCCGGGTGTTGGCCGCACGCTTGGAGGCGACCCGTGCCGACGCCCACGCGGTGAGCAGCGCGATGCCACCGGCCGCGGCGAAGGGCACCAGCCCGGAGTGGAACTCGACGACCTTGGGCACCACTCCGTTCGCGGTGAACTGGTCGAACAGCCATTCTCCGAAGATCACGCCGGGGAACAGCGCCGCGGCGATGGCGACCACCGACACGACCATGGTCTCGCTGATGATCATCCGGCGGAGCTGACGTGGCGTGGTGCCGATCGCCCGCAGCATGGCCATCTCGCGCATCCGCTGCTGGATCGACAGACCGAGCGTGCTGGCCACCACGAACATCGCGACCATGAGCGCGAACCCGCCGAACACGGCGGACAGAATGATCAGGTTCTCGCTGCTGATCGCGGCCTCGGGGAACTCGGCGACACCGCGGTCGTCGCCGATCAGCGCGACGGCCTTGGACTTGTCGAGCTTCCCGGCGACCCGGTCGCGCAGTGTCTTGGCGTCGACGCCGTCCGCGGCGAGCACACCGATCGAGTCGATCCGGCCGCCGCTGAACTGCTGCGCCCGGTCGTCGGAGAAGAACAGCGCGGAGGTGGTCAGGGTGCCGGTCGGCGCGGCGATGCCGGAGACGGTGAAGGTCTCCGTCTTGCCGCGAACCGCGACCTGCACGGTGTCACCGGGCTTCACCCCGGCCATCGACGCGAGTTGCTGCTCCAGCACGACCTGGCCGGCCCCGGACGGCTGAGCGCCTTCGGACAACGTGAACGGCGTCAGCTCGGCGGAGGCCCAGCCGTGGCCGAGCGAGGTCGTCCCCGGCCCCACCGGCATGCCGTCCTTGACCAGGGTCGCCGGGAAGGACACGTCGGGGACGGCCTTCCGCACGCCCTGGATGCCGGAGATCGTGCCGACCAGGTTGGCGTCCAGCGGCGCCCGCTCCGGCAGCGTGCCGATCTCGGGGTCTTCCTCCGCGTCGCCCGGGTTCTGCTTGGCCAGGTCGAAGTCGACCTCGGCGGTGACCACGACGGGTGCCGCCGCCAGCCGCTGCGGCGGCACCGCGGTGGTGATGCCGGATTCCATGAGCCCACCGCACGCCATCACCATGACGGTGCCGAAGAACATCGCGATGAACGTGCCTATGAACCCTCCCTTGCGGAAGCGGAGGGTCTTCATGGCAAGACCGAACATCAGAAGCCACCCCCGCTGTGCGTCGCCGGGGAGTTCGGACGCTGGTTCGGCTGCGCCGGCTCGTCGGCCCACGCGCCGAGGTGGGTCATCCGCTCGGCGACGGCCTCGGCGGTCGGGCGGTGCAGCTCGCCGACGATCTGGCCGTCGGCGAGGAACACCACGCGGTCGGCGTAGGACGCGGCCACCGGGTCGTGCGTCACCATCACGATCGTCTGGCCGATGGCGGTGACCGATTCCCGCAGCAGGCCAAGGACTTCGCGCGCGGTGCGGGTGTCCAGCGCGCCGGTCGGCTCGTCGGCGAAGATCACCGCGGGCTCGGTGACCAGCGTCCGCGCGATCGCCACGCGCTGCTGCTGGCCGCCGGACATCTGGCCGGGCCGGTGGTTGCGCTTCTTGCCGAGGCCGACCCGGTCGATCACCTCGTTGACCCGGGACCGGTTCGGCCGGCGCCCGGCCAGCTTCAGCGGCAGCGTGACGTTCTGCGTGACGGTCAGCGCGGCGAGCAGGTTGTACGCCTGGAAGATGAAGCCGATCCGGTCGCGCCGGAACTTGGTCAGCTGCGTCTCCGACAGCCCGCTCAGCTCGTGCCCGTCGACCTGGACCGACCCGGCCGAGGGCTGGTCGAGGCCTGCGGCGCAGTGCAGGAACGTGGACTTACCGGATCCGGATGGGCCCATCACCGCGGTGAAGCTGCCCCTGTGAAAGGAGATCGAGACGCCGCGCAGGGCCTCCACGGCGCCATCGCCCTTGCCGTACGTCTTGCGTACCGACTCCAGTCGGACCGCGTCGCCGGCTCGGCCGTGGTTGTTCATGTCCGCTCCCAGTGTTGTGGAGATTTTCCCAGTGTGGTGATGACGCTACGGAACTCTCGGTGCCGAACCAATGGCGCTAGGTAGCGACTCGTGAGTGGTGTTACGCCTACCCCCTCCGGCGTCCTCGAACGCCGGTGGCTCTGTGTCGGCCGTACCCCCGTAGACCTCGATGTTCTCCTCCGGTGGGGCCTGGTCGCCCGGCCGGATGTGGCGCAGCAGCGCGGCGGCGAGCGCCGTCGTGGCGAGCATGAGTACCACACCGACGATGGCCGCCACGTGCATGCCGTCGCTGAACGCGACCCGGGCGGCGGCGGTGAGCGCGTCGCCGACCTGAGTGGGCAGATGGCCGGCCGCCTCGACCGCGGCGCCGAGCGTTTCCCGTGACGCCGCAACGGTTTCCGGCGACAGTCCGCTCGGCGCGGTCTCGGCGATCTCGGTCCGGTACACGGCGGCGCCGATGCTGCCGAGCACCGCGACACCGAGCGCTCCGCCCAGCTCGCTGGCCGTCTCGGTGAGCGCGGACGCCGCGCCGGCGCGCTCCGGCGGCGCGGCGGCGACGATCATGTCCGAGGACAGCGCCTGCACCGAGCTCATGCCGGCGGCCATGCCCGCGAACCCGGCGAGCACGAGCAGCAGCGACGAGTCGGGCCCGGCCTGCGTCATCACGGCGAACCCGGCGGCGGTCAGCAGCAGGCCGGCGCACACCACGGTGGCCGGGCGGATCTTCTGGACGAGTACGGCGGCCATGGTGGCGCCGACCGCGGCGAGTGCGATCGCCGGCAGCATCCACAGGCCGGCCTCCAGCGGCGGGATGTTCAGCACGAGCTGGAGGTACTGCGCGATGTACAGGCTCACGCCGACCATCGAGAAGATCACCAGGGTGCTGGTGATCATGGACGCGGTGAACGCGCGCTCGGCGAACAGCCGCACGTCGATCATCGGGTTCTCCAGGCGGCGTTGCCGCCGT
The DNA here is from genome assembly GCF_004216555.1 of Herbihabitans rhizosphaerae. Lineage (GTDB taxonomy): Bacteria > Actinomycetota > Actinomycetes > Mycobacteriales > Pseudonocardiaceae > Herbihabitans > Herbihabitans rhizosphaerae. The sequence continues at coordinate 63,173 of NZ_SGWQ01000011.1, forward strand.
ACGAACAGGAATCCGATCGCCAGGCCGGCCGCGACCGTCACCACGGCGAGCGTGCCCAACCCGTGCTGCGCGACGTGCTTGACGCCGTAGACCACCGGGAGCACGGCCGCCAGCGAGAGCAGCGCGCTGAGCAGGTCGAAGCGGCCGGGATTCGGATCGCGGTACTCGCTGAGCAGGAACGGGCCGGTGGCCACGAGCAGGATCATCACCGGCACGTTGATCAGGAAGACCGATCCCCACCAGAAGCTTTCCAGGAGCAGGCCGCCGAGCACCGGGCCGAGCGCGATGCCCACGGAGAAGCCGGCCGTCCAGATGGCGATGGCCGTCCTGCGCTGCGCGGCGTCCCGGAACATGTTGCGTATCAAGGAAAGCGTGGACGGCATGAGCGTCGCACCGCCGATGCCCAGCGCGGCGCGCGCGACGATCAGCGCCTCGGCGCTGTCGGCGTAGGCGGCCAGCACGGAGGCGGCGCCGAACGCGACGGCGCCGATCATCAGCAGCTTGCGCCTGCCGATCCGGTCGCCGAGCGTGCCCATGGTGATCAGCAGACCGGCGAGCAGGAAGCCGTAGCTGTCGATGATCCACAGCAGCTCGGTGGCGCTCGGGCGGAGGTCCGCGCTCAAATGGGGCAGCGCGAAGTTCAGTACCGTCATGTCCATGGAGACGAGGACGGTCGGCAGCACGAGGACGGCAAGGCCGAGCCATTGTCGGCCGCCCGCTCTATTCACGGTCCCGCTCATGGACTCTGTCATGGAAATGACCCTACCGCCGGGGACCGACAATCCTTGAGGGGGTTATCACCCCTGTCCCTCCCTGCCAACCCCTATCTATTCACCTGCCGCCCCAGTTTCGGTTAGCTAATCGACACGAACGGGTGAACGAGGCCTTTACCTCGTAGCGGTACGGTCAGGGGCTCGATGATCATCGGACGTGACGGAGGCGGAGATGCCGCGAAGGCTTCGGGTGGCGGCGGTGCTCGCCGCACTGGTGGTGCTCGGCTCGGGAGTGGCTGTCGCCTCAGGTGCGGAAGAGGCGCCTGACCAGCGGATATATGGCGTCTCCGGATTGTCGGCCCCGGTCGGTATGGTCGTCGACAGGTGGGGTGTCCCGCACATCTACGCGACGAACACGCAGGACCTGTACCTGGCCCAGGGCTTCAACGCCGCGCGTGACCGGCTGTTCCAGATCGACCTGTGGCGGCGCCGGGGTCTGGGTGAGTTGTCCTCGGTGCTCGGCGAAAAGTACGTCGCCCAGGACAGGGCGACGCGAATGTTCCTGTACCGCGGCGACATGCGCGCGGAATGGGAGAGCTACGGGCCGGAGGCGCAAAAGGCGGCGACCGCTTTCGCTAGCGGGATCAATGCGTATCTCGACTGGCTCTCTAGCAATCCTCGAGCAATTCCCGAGGAATTCACGAAACTGGGATATTCGCCGGCGCGCTGGCGTCCGGAGGACGTGGTACGCATCCGCAGCCACGGGCTGTCCAAGAACGTCCAGGGCGAGGTCGCGCGCGCCCGCGTGGTGTGTGCGGTGGGGGGTGTGGAGGCCGACCGGTTCCTCTACCGGCTTCGGCCCGAGCACACCACCTCGGTACCCGCCGGGCTGGACCCGTGCGCGGTGCCGGCCGACGTGCTCGCCACCTACCAGCTGGCCACGCAGAGCGTGACGTTCGCGAACGGTCAGCTGCGCACCGAGCCCGCCGCCGAGGTTCCGTCCAGCGAGGGCAGCAACAACTGGGCTGTCGCGCCCGACCGCACCGCCACCGGCCGCCCGATCCTGGCCAACGACCCGCACCGTGCGCTCGGCGCGCCGTCGCTGCGCTACATCACCCACCTGTCCGCCCCCGGCCTCGACGTGATCGGCGCCGGCGAGCCGGCGCTGCCCGGCATCTCGATCGGGCACAACGGCACGGCGGCGTTCGGGCTGACGATCTTCGGCGTGGACCAGGAGGACATGTACGTCTACGACCTCGATCCCGCCGACCACGGCCGCTACCGGTACCAGGACGGCTGGGAGCGGATCAGGACCGTGGCCGAGGACGTGCCGGTCGCCGGCCAGGCGCCGCGCCGGGTCGAGCTGCCGTTCACCCGGCACGGGCCGGTCATCTCCGTGGATCCCGTGCGGCACAAGGCATACGCGCTGCGCACGGCATGGCTGGAGCCGGGCACCTCGCCGTACTTCGGCAGCATGAAGTTCCTCCGCGCGAAGAACTGGGAGCAGTTCACCGAGGCGATGCGCCGGTGGGGCGGGCCGGCGGAGAACCAGGTGTACGCGGACACGTCCGGCGACATCGGCTGGGTGCCCGGCGGGATGGCGCCGCGCCGATCCGGCTTCGACGGGCTGCTGCCGGTGCCGGGCGACGGGCGGTTCGAGTGGCGCGGGTTCCACGACGGCGCCGAGCTGCCTCGGGAGCACAACCCGGCGCGCGGGTTCGTCGCGTCGGCCAACGAGTTCAACATGCCGCCAGGACACCCGGTGAAGGTCGGGTACGACACCTGGACCGCGCCGTACCGCAAGCAGCGGATCGACGAGGTCCTCTCGGCGAACTCACGGTCGACGGTCAAGGACTCCGCGACGCTGCAGGGTGACACGGTTTCCTTGCTGGCCAAGGGAGTCGTGGACGTGCTGCGCGGGATCGGGGACACGCCCGAGACGGCGGAGGCGCTGCGGCTGCTGCGCGGCTACGACGGCGACGTCCGCGTCGACTCGGCCGCGGCGGCGCTGTTCGAGACGTGGTTCCTGCGTCACCTCGGGCCGGCGTTCGTGAACACGGTGCTGCCGCCGGACGCCGCCAAGGCGGTGTTCATGCCGGACGCGACGATCGTGTTGGAGGCGCTCCAGAAGCCGACCATGTGGCTGGGGCCGGACGGTGTGGCCGTGCGCGACCGGCTCGTGCACTCGTCACTGGCCGCCGCGTTCGCCGAGGTGCGCCAGCGGCTCGGCGCCGATGTCGGCGCGTGGCGGTGGGGCAGCCTGCAGAAGGCGGCGTTCTCCCACCCGCTCGGGCTTGGCGTGGGACCGGTGGAGCGCGGCGGCTCATGGCACACGGTGAACGCGGCCAGCACGAACCCGTACACCTACGGGGTGACCGGCGGCGCGTCGTTCAAGATGGTGCTGGACGTCGGCGACTGGGACAAGTCCGTGGCGATCAACGCCCCCGGCCAGTCCGGCGTGCGCGGCAGCGCCCACTACGACGACTTGCTTCCCTTGTGGCAGAAGGACTCCCACTTCCCACTCGTCTACAGCCGCGCCGAGGTGGAACGCAACGCCGCCCACCGCATCCTCCTCGTCCCGGCGGGCTGAGGACTTTAGCGGGCTAAAGTCCGGGCTCTCAGGTGCACTTTCGAGGTCGGAAACTGAGAACGCCCAGGTCAGCGGCCTGTGGACAACCGGTTTGACGTGGGCCGCGCGATGTGCGGGCGTACTTTTCCCCGCAAAAGTACGCAACCTGGGTTGACGGGTAGGGCGGGGACGGCGGTTCTGGAGAGGCGATCGAGGGACCGCTAAGGGCAGCTAGGGGTTGGGAACGGCGGGTTCGCGTCCGTAGCGTCTGGCTCAATAGCCAGCGCACACTGACTAGTCCGGTTGGAGAATTCCCATGCGCGTCCTGTTCTACTCGATGCCGGCAAATGCGCATCTCTACAATCTGATTCCGCTGGCGTGGGCATTCCGCTCTGCTGGCCACGACGTCGTTTTCGCCAGCCAGCCGGACCTGGTCGACGCCATCAAGAAGACCGGCATTCCGGCGGTTTCCGTCGGAAAGGACTCCGAGACCATGAAGTTCCTCGCGGAGACGCCGCCGGAGGACACCGTCTGGGGCTCCGGATACCGGCTGAACGAGAAGGACCCGGAGAAGCTCACCTACGACTACCTCACCAACATGTTCGCCGCCTACTGCTCGCCGGGCGGTTTCGGCTACTACACCAACGACGAGGTGCTCGACGACCTGGTCGCGTTCGCCCGCGACTGGAAGACCGACCTCGTGGTGTGGGACGCGCTGAGCTTCTCCGGCCCGATCGCCGCCCGTGCCGCCGGCGCCGCGAACGTCCGGGTGCTGCAGGGCATGGACCACTGGGTGCGCATGCGCGAGCGGATGCTCACCCTGGCCAAGGACGTGCCGGAGGCCGAGCGGGTCGACCCGGTGGCCGACTGGCTCGGTGAGCGCCTCGCCCGTTACGGCGCCGAGTTCGCCGAGGAGGTGGCGGTCGGCACGGCCACCATCGACCCGCTGCCGCCGGGCAACAGCTACGACCTGGACTTCGACTACCTGCAGATGCGGTCGCTGCCGTTCAACGGTCCGACCGAGATCCCGGCCTGGGTGCGCGAGCGGCCCGCCAAGCCGCGGATCGCGCTCACGCTGGGCCTGACCACCCGCGAGGTGCACGACAACGGCGTGCCCGCCGCCGACCTGATCGGCGCCATCGCCGACCTCGAGGTGGAGGTTGTGGCGACGCTGAGCCACGAGCAGCTGTCCAAGGTCATGACCGTGCCGGAGAACGTGCGCGCGGTCGAGTTCGTGCCGCTGAACGCGCTGCTGCCGAGCTGTTCGGCGATCATCCACCACTGTGGCACCGGCACCACCGGCTGCGCGGTGATCAACGGCGTGCCGCAGATCGTGGTGCCCGGCAACCTCTGGTCGGAGGACGACACCGGCCAGTACATCGCCGACCGCGGCGCCGGCCTGGTGACCAGCCCGGAGGAGCTGACCGCCGAGGGCCTGCGGGACATGGTCGTGCGCATTCTCGACGACTCGTCCTTCCAGGCCGGTGCCGACCAGCTGCAGAAGGAGACGCTGGCCGCGCCGAGCCCCGCCGACGTGGTCATCGAGTTGGAGAAGCTCGCGGCTGATCGATAGCTCGGGCGAGGCCGCCGCTCGTTCGGCTCCGCCGAATCGGCCTGTGGTCAGGTTGATGGGGTGGTTACGGCCGACGGTGGTGGGCTGGGTTTCGTGGGTGGTCGGCAGAGACGCCTTCGGCGTGGCGGCGGTCGCCCTCGCCTTTTCAGGCTGACCTCAGCGTGGCTTTCGCTCGGTACGGTCAAGCTGGCCTGGTGGGTTCAGCTCGTGAAACAGAAATGGCGGCGCCGCGGTTGTCACACCGTGTCGCCGCCATTTCTGTGCGTAAACGCCGAAAAGAGTCTGGGGCGGCACAGGGTGTGCTAGGGGTACGGAAGAGCCGTCCCACTTCATAGCCTGAACCAAGGTCCGCCTGCCTGCATTTTTCGAATAGCTCAATTGGGGTGACGTTGTGGACAACGAGGAGAAGCTTCTCGAGTACCTCAAGCGGGCGACCGCTGATTTACGCGAAGCTCGCCGACGTCTCCGCGAAGCCGAACGACGCGAACGGGAACCGATCGCGATCGTCGGAATGAGCTGCCGTTTCCCCGGTGGCGTGCGCAATCCCGTCGAACTGTGGGAACTGCTGGCCGACGGCCGGGACGCGGTCGGCCCGTTCCCGTCCGACCGCGGCTGGGACGTGGAGAACCTCTACGACCCGGACCCGGACAAGCCTGGCAAGAGCTACGCGCGCGACGGCGCGTTCCTCTCCGGCGCGATGGACTTCGACCCCGCGTTCTTCGGCATCTCGCCGCGCGAGGCGCTGGCCATGGACCCGCAGCAGCGGTTGCTGCTGGAGACCTCGTGGGAGGCGTTCGAGAGCGCGGGCATCGACCCGGCCAACGCGCGCGGCACCAAGACCGGCGTGTTCGCCGGCCTCATGTACCACGACCACTTCACCCGCCTGCGCGACGTGCCGGACGACCTGGACGGCTACCTGGACAACGGCAGCTCGGCGAGCATCGCCTCCGGCCGGGTCGCCTACACGCTCGGGCTCGAGGGCCCGGCGGTCACCGTCGACACCGCGTGCTCCTCGTCGCTGGTGTCGCTGCACTGGGCGGTCCAGGCGCTGCGCCAGGAGCAGTGCTCGCTGGCGCTGGCCGGCGGCGTGACCGTGATGTCCACGCCGGCCACGTTCATCGAGTTCAGCCGGCAGCGGGGGCTGTCGGTGGACGGACGGTGCAAGGCGTTCTCCGACGAGGCGGACGGCACCGGCTGGGGCGAGGGCGCCGCCGTGCTGCTGCTGGAGCGGCTGTCCGACGCGCAGCGCAACGGGCACCGGGTGCTGGCGGTCATCCGGGGCAGTGCGATCAACTCCGACGGCGCGTCCAGCGGGCTGACCGCCCCGAACGGCCCGTCGCAGCAGCGGGTCATCCGCGACGCGCTGGCCAACTCCGGACTGCAGCCGTCCGATGTGGACGCCGTGGAGGCGCACGGTACCGGCACGAAGCTGGGCGACCCGATCGAGGCGCATGCTTTGCTTGCCACGTACGGGAAAGAGCGCGCCGGCGAGGACCCGCTGTGGCTCGGGTCGATCAAGTCCAACCTCGGGCACACGCAGGCGGCGGCGGGCGTGGCCGGCGTGATGAAGATGGTGCTCGCCATGCGGCACGGCACGCTGCCGCGCACGCTGCACGCCGAGCAGCCGTCGTCCCAGGTGGACTGGACGGCCGGTGCGGTCGAGCTGTTGCAGGACACGATCGACTGGCCGGAGCGGGAGGCGCCGCGGCGTGCCGGCGTGTCGTCGTTCGGCATCAGCGGCACCAACGCGCACGTGATCATCGAGCAGGCCCCGGTGGAGGACGAGCCGGCCGAGGAGGTCACTGAGCCCGCGCCGCGGGTGGACACCGACGTGGTGCCGTGGCTGGTGTCGGCGAAGACGGCGGACGGGCTCGTCGCGCAGGCCGAACGGCTCGCGTCCTTTGTGGACGATCAGCGCCCGGTGGACGTCGGCTACTCGCTGGCCACCGCCCGCGCCGCGCTGGAGCACCGCGCGGTCGTGGTCGGCGCGGACCGCGACGAACTGGTGGCCGGGCTGCGTTCGGTGGCCGCCGGCACCGGCACGACGGGCACCGTGCACGAGGCGAAGCTGGCGTTCCTGTTCACCGGGCAGGGTGCGCAGCGGCTCGGCATGGGCCAGGAGTTGTACGACTCGTTCGGGGCGTTCGCGGACGCGTTCGACGACGTGTGCGAGCGGATCGACAAGCACCTCGATCGCCCGCTGCGGGACGTGATCTGGAACGACGACACCGCGCTGAGCCAGACCGGGTACACCCAGCCGGCGCTGTTCGCGGTCGAGGTGGCGCTGTACCGGCTGGTCGAGTCGTGGGGCGTGGTGCCGGACTTCCTGGCCGGGCACTCGATCGGCGAGCTGGCGGCGGCGCACGTCGCCGGCGTGCTCTCGCTGGACGACGCGTGCGCGCTGGTCGCCGCGCGCGGCCGGCTGATGCAGGAGTTGCCGGCCGGTGGCGCGATGGTCGCCGTGCAGGCCACCGAGGACGAGGTCGCGCCGCTGCTGACCGACGGTGTGAGCATCGCCGCGATCAACGGCCCGAACTCGGTGGTCGTTTCCGGTGAGGAAGCCGCCGTGCGGGCGATCGTCGAGCACGTGAGTTCGTTGGGGCGCAAGACGAAGCGGCTGACCGTGTCGCACGCGTTCCACTCGCCGCTGATGGAGCCGATGCTGGACGGGTTCCGCGAGGTCGCGGCCGGACTGACGTTCACCGCGCCGAGCATTCCGATCGTGTCGACGCTGACCGGTGCGCCGGCCAAGGCCGACGAACTGACCGACCCGGAGTACTGGGTGCGGCACGTGCGCGAGGCGGTGCGGTTCCGCGACGCGATCAGCACGCTGGAGTCCGAGGGTGTCACGGTGTTCGCCGAGATCGGACCGGACGGCGTGCTCACCGCGGCCGGCCAGGACTGCGTCGAGGGAATCGCAACGTTCACTCCGTTGCAGCGCAAGGACTTCGACGAGATCGCAACGTTGTCTTCCGGCGTCGGCGCGTTGCACACGCGGGGCGTCTCGGTCGACTGGCCCGCGGTGTTCGCCGGCCGGGGCGCCGAAGTGGTGGACCTGCCGACCTACGCGTTCCAGCGGGACCGGTACTGGCTCGACGCGGGCAACACCGTGGGCGACGCGTCCGGCTTCGGGCTCACGCCGGCGGAGCACCCGCTGCTCGGCGGCGTGCTCGGCCGGCCGGACACCGGCGAGCTGGCGCTGACCGGCCGGCTGTCGGTGAGCACCCACCCGTGGCTCGCCGACCACGTGATCTCCGGCGCGATCCTGTTGCCCGGCACGGCGTTCGTCGAGCTGGCGATCCGCGCGGGCGACCAGGTCGGCTGCACGGAGCTGGAGGAGCTGACGCTGGCCGCGCCGCTGGTGCTGCCCGAGCACGGCGGGGTCGCGCTGCAGGTCGTCGTGGGCGAGGCGGACGAGTCCGGCCGGCGCACCGTCGCGGTGCACTCGCGGCCGGAGGACACCGACGACATCTGGACGACGCACGCCACCGGTCTGCTCGGTACCGGCACGTCGGCCGGCGCGGAGTTGGTCGAATGGCCACCGGCCGGTGCGGAAACCGTTGATCTGCAAGGCTTGTACGAGCGGATGGCCGGCGAGGGCTACGGCTACGGGCCGGTCTTCCAGGGGCTGCGCTCGGCGTGGCGAGTTCCTGCCTCCGGCGCCGGCGGGCGTGGCAACGGCGAGGAGGTGTACGCCGAGGTCGCGCTGCCCGATGGCGCCGACGCGGCGGAGTTCGGGCTGCACCCGGCGCTGCTGGACGCGGTGCTGCACGCGCTGGACCTGGTGGACGGTGGTTCCAACGGCGACGGCATGCGGCTGCCGTTCGCGTGGACGGGCGTGACCCTGCACGCGGCTGGCGCGTCGTCGCTGCGGGTGCGGCTGGCCAAGGCCGATGACGGCGTGCGGTTCGACATCGCGGACGCCGCCGGCGCGCCGGTCGCGTCGGTGCGGTCGCTGGTCGTGCGGGAGCTGTCGCCGGAGTCGTTGCGCTCCGGTGGAAACGACTCGCTCTACCGTCTCGAGTGGACGGAGGTGTCCGCTGCGCGTGGCGAGGTGCCACAGACGGTGGTGCACAGGGTGGAGTCCATTGTGGACTCCACTGGGGACGGCGTGCCCACCGCCACGCGGGAGGCCGTGAACGGTGTGCTCACGGCGATCCAGGAGTTCCTGGCCGCTGACGCGGCTGAGGACTCGCGGCTGGTCGTGGTGACTCGCGACGGCGAGCTGTCGCACGCCGCCGTGCACGGGCTGGTTCGCGCCGCGCAGGCGGAGAACCCGGACCGCCTGGTCCTGGTCAGCTCCGACGACGCGCCGGCGGATCTGCTCGCCACGGCGATCGCGAGCGGCGAGCCGGAGCTGGCCGTACGCGAGGGACGGGTGCTCGCGCCCCGTCTGGTCCGCGACCAGTCCACCTCGGGTTCGCCGAACTTCGGTGACACGGTGTTGATCACGGGCGGAACCGGTGGCCTTGGTGCGCTGGTGGCGCGTCATCTCGTTGCGGTGCACGGAGTTCAACGTTTGGTGCTGACCTCGCGGCGGGGGCTCGACGCTCCTGGTGCGGTCGAGTTGCGCGATGAGCTGATCGGTCTGGGTGCCGATGCGATTGTCGCTGCCTGCGATGTCTCCGACCGGGACGCGGTCGCAACGTTGCTTTCGGAGCACCCGGTGAACGCAATTGTGCACACCGCCGGTGTCCTCGACGACGGTCTGATCGCATCACTCACACCCGAGCGCATCGACACGGTGCTGCGGCCGAAGGTGGACGCGGCGTGGCACTTGCACGAGCTGGCCGGTGAGCTGTCCGCGTTCGTGGTGTTCTCCTCGGTCGCCGGTACGTTCGGTGGTGCGGGTCAGGGCAACTACGCGGCGGCGAACGGGTTCCTGGACGCGCTCGCCGAGCACCGGCGGGCCGCCGGACAGCCGGCGCACGCGCTGGCCTGGGGCCTGTGGGCAGGCGCCGGCATGGGCAGCTCGCTGGCCGAGGCCGACCTGCTGCGGGCCGCGCGGGACGGTCTGCCCGCGGTGTCCCAGGAGGACGGCCTTGCGCTGTTCGACCGCGCGCTGACCGCGGACGGTGGCGCGCTGCTGCCACTGCCACTGGACCTGAACGCGTTGCGCACCAAGGGAAGCGCGTTGCCGTCCGTGCTGCGCGGGCTGGTGCGCGTGCCGGCACGGCGTGCCGCGGCGGCGGCCGTGGTCGCCGGTGACACGTCCCGCCTGGACGAGCGCGAGCTGCTGAACCTGGTGCGCACGCACGTGGCCGCCGTACTCGGACACGCCTCCGGCGACGCGGTGGAACCGTCGCGCGCGTTCTCCGAGCTGGGCTTCGACTCGCTGGCCGCGGTGGAGCTGCGCAACCGGCTGAACGCCGCGACCGGCCTCCGGCTGCCGGCGACGCTGGTTTTCGACTACCCCACAACGGTTTCACTGGCCGAGCACATCGGCACCGAGCTGTTCGGCGGAGTGACCGCCACGCGCACGACGACCGTGGCCGCCTCGGACGACGAGCCGATCGCGATCGTGGGCATGGCCTGCCGGTACCCGGGCGGCGTGTCCAACCCTGACGACCTGTGGCGGCTCGTCGCGGACGGCCGCGACGGGATCGGCCCGTTCCCGACCGACCGCGGCTGGGACATCGAGGGCATGTACGACGTGGACCCCGACCGGGAGGGCAAGAGCTCCACCCGCGAGGGCGGATTCCTGTACGACGCGACGGAATTCGACGCCGAGTTCTTCGGGATCAGCCCGCGTGAGGCGCAGGGTATGGACCCGCAGCAGCGGCTGTTGCTGGAGACGTCCTGGGAGGCGTTCGAGCGCGCGGGCATCGACCCGCACACGGTGCGCGGCAGCCGCACGGGCGTGTTCGCCGGCGTGATGTACCACGACTACGGCGCACGGCTGACCAGCATCCCCGAGGAGGTCGCCGGCTACATCGGCAACGGCAGCCTCGGCTCGGTCGTGTCCGGCCGGGTCGCCTACGCGCTCGGCCTTGAGGGCCCGGCCGTCACGGTGGACACGGCGTGCTCGTCGTCGCTGGTCGCGTTGCACTGGGCGATCTCGGCGTTGCGCCGTGGCGAGTGCACCATGGCGCTGGCCGGCGGTGTCACCGTGATGTCCACTGTGGACACGTTCGTGGACTTCTCGCGGCAGCGCGGGCTCTCCTCGGACGGCCGGTGCAGGTCGTTCTCCGACGAGGCGGACGGCACCGGCTGGGGCGAGGGCGTCGGCATGCTCGTGGTCGAGCGGCTGTCCGACGCGCGTCGCAACGGACACCCCGTTCTCGCAATAGTGCGCGGCAGTGCGACAAACCAGGACGGTGCGAGCAACGGTCTGACCGCGCCCAACGGCCCATCGCAACAGCGGGTGATCCAGGACGCGCTCGCCACCGCCGGCCTCACGACCGCCGATGTGGACGCGGTCGAGGCGCACGGCACCGGCACCGCCCTCGGCGACCCGATCGAGGCGCAGGCGCTGCTGGCCACCTACGGCCAGACTCGCTCCGGCGATCCGCTGTGGCTCGGCTCGATCAAGTCCAACATCGGCCACACGCAGGCCGCCGCAGGTGTCGCGGGAATCATCAAGATGGTTCAGGCGATCCGGCACGGCACGCTGCCGAGCACGCTGCACGTGGACCAGCCGTCGTCCAAGATCGACTGGACCGAGGGCGCTGTCGAGCTGCTGGCCGAGTCCCGCGAGTGGCCGGCGCTGGACCGGCCGCGCCGGGCCGCGGTGTCCAGCTTTGGTATTTCCGGCACCAACGCACACGTGATCATCGAGCAGGCCGACCCCGAGCCGGTGTCCGAAGTGGATGGACGCCCGGACGGACGTACGGCCGGCCCGGTGCCGGTGGTGCTGTCCGCCAGGACGACCGACGCGATCGCCGGACAGGCCGCCCGTCTGTCCACTGTGGACGCCGAGCCGCTGGACATCGGCTACTCGACCGCGACCACCCGGGCCGCGTTGGAGCACCGCGCGGCCGTCGTCGCCGCGAACCGCGACGAGCTGGCCACCGCGTTGGAGGCGCTGGCCGAGGGACGCACGGCGCCCGGGATCGTGCGCGGCACGGTCTCCGACGGCCGGCTCGCGGCCCTGTTCACCGGCCAGGGCGCACAGCGCATCGACATGGGATCCGCGCTGTACCAACGGTTCCCGGCGTACGCCGAGGCGTTCGACGCCGTGTGCGAGCGGATCGACAAGCACCTGGACCGCCCGCTGCGCGAGGTGGTGTGGCGCGGCAAGCGGGGCGCGAAGAAGCGCCTCGACCAGACCGGCTACACCCAGCCGGCGTTGTTCGCCGTCGAGGTGGCGCTCTACCGGCTGTACGAGTCGTGGGGCATCACGCCGGACCTGCTGGCCGGTCACTCGATCGGGGAGTTGGCGGCGGCACACGTGGCCGGCGTGCTCACCCTGGACGACGCGACCACCCTGGTGGCGGCACGCGGACGGCTGATGCAGGCGCTGCCCGAGGGTGGCGCGATGATCGCCGTCCAGGCGACCGAGGACGAGGTCGCGCCGCTGCTCATCGACGGTGTGAGCATCGCGGCGGTGAACGGCCCGACGTCCGTGGTGATCTCCGGTGAGGAGGCCGCCGCGCTGGTGGTCGCCGAGCAGGTGAAGGCGTTGGGGCGCAAGACGAAGCGGCTCACCGTGTCGCACGCGTTCCACTCGCCGCTGATGGAGCCGATGCTGGACGAGTTCCGTGCGGTCGCGGCCACGCTGACCTACCACGAGCCGCGCATCCCGATCGTCTCCACGGTCACCGGTGCGCTGGCGAGTGCGGACGAGTTGCGCGACCCGGAGTACTGGGTGAACCAGGTGCGGGCCGCCGTGCGGTTCGCCGACGCCGCCCGCGCGCTGCACGACGCCGGTGTCACCACGTTCGTCGAGTTCGGGCCGGACGCCGTGCTCACCGCGATGGCGCAGGAGTCGATCGACATCGACGATCCGGCCGGGCTGGCCTTCGCGTCCGCCCTGCGCCGCGACCGGGACGAGGAGGTCGAGGTGCTGACCGCGCTGGCGTACCTGAACACACGTGGTGTCTCCGTCGACTGGCGACGGTTCTACGCCGATTCGGGCGCGCGGCGGGTCGAGCTGCCCACCTACGCGTTCCAGCACTCGCGGTACTGGCTGGACGCCGGTTCGCCGACCGGTGACGCCGTCCACTTCGGACTGACCGACGCGGGTCACCCGCTGCTCAAGGCGATCGTCGGGCTGCCGGACGGCGACGGTGTGCTGCTCACCGGGCGGCTATCGCTGCGCACTCACCCGTGGCTCGGCGACCACCGCGTGCGGGGCACCGTGCTGGTGCCGGGCACCGGGTTGGTCGAGCTGGCGGTGCACGCCGGTGACCAGGTCGGCGCGGCCACGCTGGAGGAGTTGACCCTGTCCGCGCCGCTGATCGTGCCGGAGCAGGGCGGGCTCGCCGTGCGGGTCGTGGTCGGGTCGCGGCAGGAGTCGGGCGACCGGACGGTGGAGATCCAGTCCCAGATGGACGGTGCTACCGAGTGGATCACGCACGGGGCCGGCGTGCTCACCGAGGCGGTCGAGGAGCCGGCCGACCTGACCGCGTGGCCGCCGCCGGGTGCCGAGCCGATCGACACCGACGGCGCCTACGACCGACTGGCCGACCAGGGTTACGGCTACGGGCCGACGTTCCAGGGTCTTCGTGCCGCGTGGCGCAAGGACGGCGAGGTGTTCGCCGAGGTCGCGCTGCCGGACGAGGCGGTGGCCGACGCGGCGAAGTTCGGCCTGCACCCGGCGCTGCTGGACGCGGCCATGCACGCCGACCTGCTGGACGAGGAGGCGGCGGCCGCCGCGGGTGGCACCCGGCTGCCGTTCGCGTGGACCGGCGTGACGTTGCACGCGACGGGTGCTGCCACGATCCGGGTGCGGCACACGCCGCTCGGGGACGACGGTGCCACCGCGATCACGGTCGCCGACGCCACCGGTGCTCCGGTGGCCACGATCCGCTCGCTGGTCGCCCGCGCGGTGACCGCCGAGCAACTGGCCGCCCGCGACCCGCTCTACCGTCTCGAGTGGACGGACGCGCCGGCCGGCGGAGAAGCGCCGGCCGAGGTCCACCGCGTCGGTCCGGCCGCCGGCGAGCTGCCGGGGTCGGTGCACACGGTGGTCACGGAAACCCTTGCCGCACTGCGTAAGTGGCTCGCCGGCGAGCAGCCCGAGGACGCGCGGCTGGCCGTGCTGTACGACGGTGAGGACCTCGCCGCCGCACCGGTGGCCGGCCTGGTGCGGGCGGCTCAGGCCGAACAGCCAGGGCGCATCGTGCTGGTGGACACCGACGACGTCGATCAGGTCCCGGCGGCGCTGGCCGCCGACGAGCCCGAGGTGTCGATCCGCGACGGCAAGGTCCGGGTGCCACGCCTGGCCCGCGCACCACAGTCCGCGGTGGACAGCCCGGTGGACCCGGAGCGGACCGTGCTGATCACCGGCGGAACCGGTGGGCTTGGCGGCATCGTCGCCCGGCACCTGGTCGCCGAGCACGGCGTCAAGCACCTGCTGCTCACCTCGCGCCGTGGTGCGGACGCACCGGGTGCGGCCGAGTTGCGCGACGAGCTGACCGAGGCCGGTGCCACCGTGACGATCGCCGCGTGCGACGTCTCCGATCGCGACGCGGTCGCCGAACTGCTGGACGGCGTGGACCTCACCGCGGTGGTGCACACCGCCGGTGTCGCGGACAACGCGGTGCTCGGCTCGCTCACCCCCGAGCAGGTCGAGCGGGTGCTGCGGCCCAAGGTGGACGCGGCGTGGCACCTGCACGAGCTGACCGAGAACCTGGACGCGTTCGTGCTGTTCTCCTCCTCCGCCACGGTGCTCGCCGCGGCCGGTCAGGCGAACTACGCGGCGGCCAACGTGTTCCTGGATTCCCTTGCCCGCCACCGCAAGGCGCTCGGGCTGCCGGCGACCTCGCTGGCCTGGGGACTCTGGGGCGGTGACGCCGGCATGGGCGCCGACCTGGCCGACGTGGACCTGCAGCGGCTGGCCCGTCAGGGCATGCCGGCGATGTCCACGCAGGATTCGCTGGCCATGCTGGACGACGCGTTGCGCTCCGACGAGCCGGTGCTGGTGCCGGTCAAGCTGGACATCGCAACGTTGCGATCGCGGGCCGATGGTGTGCCCGCAACGTTGCGCGGCCTGGTTCGCACCACCGCCCGTCGCAACGTTGCGACGGCCGGCGGCGGCACCGATCGCACGCTGGCCGAGCGGCTGGACGGACTGTCCACCGTGGAGCAGGACCGGCTGTTGCTGGACACCGTGCGCACCAACGTGGCGACGGTGCTCGGCTACGCCGGACCGGAGGCGGTCGAGCCGGGCAAGGCGTTCAGCGAGATGGGCTTCGACTCGCTGGCCTCCGTCGAGCTGCGCAACCTGCTCAACGCGGCGACCGGTATGCGGCTGCCCGCGACGCTGGTGTTCGACAACCCGACCAGCGCCGCCGTCGCGGCGTTCCTCAAGGAGGAAATCCAGCCACGCCAAGGAGATCCGGCGCAGCCGGTGCTCGCCGAGGTGGACCGGCTGGAGTCCGCGCTGGCCGCCGCGACCGACCTCAACGGCGATCACGCCAGGGTCACCGCGCGGCTGGAGGCACTGCTGCGCAGGTGGCGAGACCAGGAAACCCAGGGCAACGACGGCGCCGACGAGGCGGATCTCGACGACGCCACCGACGACGAGCTGTTCAGCATGTTGGACAGCGAGCTGGGCACCTCATGATCACAAGTCCCGACGGCCGCGAGGTTGGTAGCACCGATGGCGAATGACGACAAACTCCGCGACTACCTGAAGCGTGCGACCGCCGACCTGCAGCAGACCAGGCGGCGGCTGCGCGAGGTGGAAGAACGTGACCGCGAGCCGATCGCGATCGTCGGAATGGGCTGCCGGTACCCGGGTGGGGTGACCACGCCGGAGGACCTGTGGGACCTCGTCGCGAACGGCGTGGACGCGATCTCGGACTTCCCGTCCGACCGCGGCTGGGACACCGACCGGATCTTCGACCCGGAGCCGGACCAGGAGGGCAAGACCTACACCCGGCGCGGCGGTTTCCTCGACGGGGCCGGGGAGTTCGACGCCGGGTTCTTCGGGATCAGCCCGCGCGAGGCGCAGCTCACCGACCCGCAGCAGCGGCTGCTGCTGGAGGTCTCGTGGGAGGCGTTCGAGCGCGCCGGTATCGACCCGGCGACCGTGAAGGGTTCGCCGACCGGTGTGTTCGCCGGCCTGATGTACCACGAGTACGAGGGCAACAGCCCGTCCGGCAGTCTCGTCTCCGGCCGGGTGGCGTACAGCTTCGGGCTGGAGGGCCCGGCGGTCACCGTCGACACCGCGTGCTCCTCGTCGCTGGTCGCGATGCACCTCGCGGTGCGGTCATTGCGATCGGGGGAGTGCACGCTGGCACTGGCCGGCGGTGTGGCCGTGATGTCCACGCCGGACATCTTCGTGGAGTTCAGCGCGCAGCGTGGGCTCGCTCCGGACGGACGGTGCAAGGCGTTCGGCGCCGGCGCGGACGGCGCCGGCTGGTCCGAGGGCGCCGGCATGCTGGTGCTGGAGCGGTTGTCCGACGCGAAGCGCAACGGCCACCCCATTTTCGCAATTGTGCGCGGCACGGCGGTGAATCAGGACGGCGCGTCCAACGGGCTCACCGCACCGAACGGCCCGTCGCAACGGCGGGTCATCCGCGCGGCGCTCACCGACGCCGGCCTCGAACCGTCCGACGTGGACGCGGTCGAGGCGCACGGCACCGGCACCTCGCTCGGCGATCCCATTGAGGCACAAGCACTTCTGGCCACCTACGGGCAGGACCGGGACGAGCCGCTGTGGCTCGGCTCGATCAAGTCCAACATCGGTCACCCGCAGTCGGCGGCCGGTGTCGCCGGTGTCATCAAGGTCGCGATGGCGTTGCGCAACGGCCTGCTGCCGAAGACGTTGCACGCCGACGAGCCGTCGCCGCACGTCGACTGGTCCGCCGGCAACGTTGCGCTGCTGACCGAGGAGCAGGCATGGCCGGAGCGTGACCGGCCACGTCGCGCCGCGGTGTCCTCGTTCGGGCTCAGTGGCACCAACGCGCACGTGATCATCGAGCAGCCGGAGCCGGCCGGGGAGCCGGCCGAGGGCGCCTGGCCGCAGGACGTGCCGGTGCCGCTGCTGGTGTCCGCGCGGGACGCGCAAGGCCTTGCCGCACAGGCGAAGCAGCTCGAATCGACTACCCACGCCGACCTCGCCGACCTGGGCTTCTCGCTGGCCACAACGCGATCGGCACTGGAGTACCGGGCGGCCGTGCTGGCCACCGACGCGGACTCGGCCGCACGCGGGCTGGCCGCGCTGGCCGCCGGTGACGCGGCACCTGGTGTCCTCAGTGGACGGACGGACGAAGGCCTGACCGCGTTCCTGTTCACCGGCCAGGGCGCGCAGCGCGCCGGTATGGGACGCGAGCTGAGCACGGCGTTCCCCGCCTACGCGACCGCGTTCGAGGAGATCTGTGCCGCGTTCGACGAGCACCTGGACCGTCCGCTGGCCGAGGTCATCGACGACGAACTCGTGCACCAGACGGCCTACACCCAGGCGGCGCTGTTCGCCGTGGAGGTGGCGCTGTTCCGCCTTGTCGAGTCGTGGGGCATCCGTCCGGACTACGTGATGGGTCACTCGATCGGCGAACTGGCGGCCGCCCACGTCTCCGGCGTGCTCACCCTCGCCGACGCGGCGAAGCTGGTGACCACCCGCGGCCGGTTGATGCAGTCGCTGCCGACCGGTGGCGCGATGATCGCCGTGCAGGCCAGCGAGGACGAGGTCACGCCGCTGCTCACCGACCGGGTGGGCATCGCGGGCATCAACGGGCCGCGGTCGCTGGTCGTGTCCGGTGACGAGGACGCGGCCGCCGCCGTCGGCGAGCACTTCGAGAAGCTGGGCCGCAAGGTCAAGCGGCTGCGGGTGAGCAACGCGTTCCACTCGCCGCGCATGGAGCCGATGCTCGAGGAGTTCCGCGACGTCGCACGCGAGGTCTCCTTCGGTGCACCGCAGATCCCGATCGTGTCCAACGTGACCGGTGTGCTGGCCACTCCCGAGGAGTTGGCGAGCCCCGACTACTGGGCGCGGCACGTGCGGCAGGCCGTGCGGTTCCACGACGGCGTGCGCACGTTGGCCGCCGAGGGTGTCACCCGATACCTGGAGCTTGGCCCGGACGGTGTGCTCACCAGCATGGCTCGCGAGTGCCTCGACGAGGACACCGCGGTGGTGATCCCGGCAGTCCGGCGGGACCGGCCGGAGCAGCAGGCGCTGATCGCGGCGATCGCGCAGGCACACGTCAGCGGCGTGCGGGTGGACTGGCCGTCGGTGTTCGCCGGCAGCGGCGCGCGGCGGATCGACCTGCCGACCTACGCGTTCCAGCGCACCCACTACTGGGCCGACGCGTCGTCGCAGACTTCGGTTGCCGCACAAGAGGATCCGGCCGACACCGCGTTCTGGGACGCTGTTGAGCAGCAGGACCTGGACGGCCTCGCGGCCAGCCTGCGGGTGCGCCCGGACGAGCTGGACGGCGTGGTGCCGGCGTTGTCCGCGTGGCGGCGGCGCCGGCGCGACGAGTCCACTGTGGACTCCTGGCGCTACAAGGTCACCTGGCGTCCGGTCGCCCCGCGCGGCGGTCAGCTCTCCGGTACCTGGATCGTCATCGGTGACGATCAGGTGATCGCCGAGACACTGGCCGAGCGGGGCGTCACCGTGGTGGCGATCGAGGCCGGCCTGGACCGGGCCGCGCTGGCCGAGCGGATCGCCGCCGTTGACTCGCCGGCTGGCGTGCTTTCCCTGCCGGGCAACGACTATCTGACCGCCGTGGTGCTCGCCCAGGCGCTCGCCGACACCGGTGTCACCGCGCCGCTGTGGCTGGCCACGCGCGACGCCGTGGCGGTCGCCGGCGAGACCGTCGACGCCGAGCAGTCCCCGATCTGGGGCCTGGGCACCGTGCTGGCGATCGACCAGCCGGACACCTGGGGCGGTCTCATCGACGTGTCCACAGTGGACTCGTCGACCGCCGCTCGGCTGGCCGACGTGCTCGCCTCGAACGTGGACGACCAGGTCGCGATTCGGGAGGCCGGCGTGTACGGCCGCCGCCTGGAGCGCGCTCCGCTGGCCGGCGCGCTCCCGAAGCGGCGCTGGAGTCCACAAGGGACGGTGCTGGTCACCGGTGGCACCGGCGGGGTCGGCTCGCACGTGGCGCGCTGGCTGGCCGACAACGGCGCCGAGCACCTGGTGCTCACCTCGCGCAGGGGCGCCGACGCGCCGGGTGTGGCCGAACTGGTCGAGGAGCTGGACACCCGGGTCACCGTCGTGGCATGTGATGTCGCCGACCGGGACGCGATCGCAACGTTGCTCGCCGAGCACCCGCCGAACGCCGTGTTCCACGCGGCCGGTGTGATGCACGCCGACGCCGCCCTGACCGACCTCACCGTCGAGGAGTACGCCGAGCGCGGCCGGGCCAAGATCGACGGCGCGCGCAACCTGGACGAGTTGCTGGGCGACACGCCGCTGGACGCGTTCGTGCTGTTCTCCTCGGGTGCGGCGGTGTGGGGTGCGGTGGCACAGGCCGCGTACGGCGGGGCCAACGCGTACCTCGACGGGCTGGCACACGCCCGCCGCGCCCGCGGGCTCGCCGCGACCTCGGTCGCGTGGAGCACCTGGGGTGGCGGCGGCATGGTCGATGCGGCCATGGACGCCGAGCTGCGTCGCTCCGGCGTGCCGGCCATGGACCCGAGGCTCGCGATCACCGCGCTCGGCCAGGCACTGGACGCCGGCGAGAGCCACCTGGTGGTCGCCGACATCGAATGGGCGCGCTTCGCGCCGACGTTCACCTTCGCGCGCCGCCGTCCGCTGCTGGACGCGCTGCCCGAGGCGGCCGAGTCGGCACAGGACAGTGCTGGCGAATCCGCTTTGGTGGCACGGCTTTCCGGCCTCCAGGAGGCGGAGCGCGAGCGGGTGCTGCTGGACATCGTGCGCACCAGGGTCGCGATGGTGCTCGGCTACGAGGGTGCGAGTGCGGTCGACCCGAGCCGGCCGTTCAAGGACCTCGGGTTCGACTCGGTGACCTCGGTGGACCTGCGCAACGGACTCACCGAGGCGACCGAGCTGCGGCTGCCGGCGACCATGGTGTTCGACTACCCGACGCCGAAGGCCATGGCCCGCTACCTGCTCGACGAGTTGGTGGACGGCTCCGACGCGCCGGTCGAGGCGAGCACCGTTGCGTCCACTGTGGACGACGACCCGATCGCGATCGTCGGCATGGCGTGCCGGTACCCGGGCGGCGTGCGTTCGCCGGAGGACCTGTGGAACCTGGTCGCGGGCGGCGTCGACGCGATCTCCGAGTTCCCAGCCGATCGCGGCTGGGACCTGGAGACCCTGCTGGACGACGACCCGGACAAGCCCGGCACCTGCTACGTGCGGCACGGCGGGTTCGTGCACGACGCCGACGAGTTCGACCCGGCGTTCTTCGGTATCTCGCCGCGCGAGGCGCTGGCCATGGATCCGCAGCAGCGGCTCATGCTGGAGACCTCCTGGGAGGCCGTCGAGCGGGCCGGAATCGACCCGAGTTCCCTTGCCGGACAACAGGTCGGGGTGTTCGCCGGTTCCGGCGGCCAGGACTACTGGGACCTGCTGGCCAACGCGCCGGAGGAGTCGGAGGCCTACCTCGGCACGGCGAGTGTGGCCGCGGTGATCTCCGGCCGGGTGTCCTACACCCTCGGGCTCACCGGTCCCTCGATGACCGTGGACACGGCGTGCTCGTCCTCGCTCGTGTCGTTGCACCTGGCCGCACAGTCGTTGCGCAACGGCGAGTGCTCGCTCGCGCTGGCCGGTGGCGTTCTGGTGATGTCGACGCCCGCGCCGTTCGTGGCGTTCAGCCGGCAGAAGGGTCTGGCACCGGACGGGCGATGCAAGTCGTTCGGCGCCGGCGCGGACGGTGCCGCGTGGTCCGAGGGCGCCGGCATGGTGCTCCTGGAGCGGTTGTCCGACGCGCGTCGCAACGGGCACCCCGTTCTCGCAATCGTGCGCGGGTCGGCGGTGAACCAGGACGGCGCGTCCAACGGGCTCACCGCTCCGAACGGTCCGTCGCAGCAGCGGGTGATCCGCGACGCGCTAGCTAACGCGGGGCTGGTGCCGTCGGACGTGGACGCGATCGAGGCACACGGCACCGGCACCACGCTTGGCGATCCCATTGAGGCACAAGCACTTCTGGCCACCTACGGTCAGGATCGCGCCGGCGAGCCGCTGTGGCTCGGCTCGATCAAGTCCAACATCGGCCACGCGCAGGCGGCGGCCGGCATCGCGGGCGTGATCAAGACGGTGGAGTCGGTGCGGCACGGTGTGCTGCCGCGAACGTTGCACGCCGACGAGGCGACGCCGCACGTCGACTGGGAGTCCGGCAACGTTGCGCTGCTGACCGAGCAACGCGAGTGGACGGACACCGGCCGGGCACGTCGTGCCGGCATCTCGTCGTTCGGCATCAGCGGCACCAACGCGCACGTGATCATCGAGCAGGCGCCGGCCGACGAGCCGGTGGACACCGAGCCGAGGCGCACCCCGGCGGTGACCCCGTGGCTGGTGTCCGGTCAGAGCGCGAAGGCCGTGCGCGCGCAGGCGGCCAACCTGCTGTCCACTGTGGACGGCGAGGATCCGGTGGACGTGGGCCACTCGCTGGCCACGACGCGGGCGTCGCTGGCGCACCGGGCGGTCGTGCTCGGCTCCGACGAGGAGGCGTTGCGCCGCGGGCTGGACGCGCTGGCCGAGGGGCTGCCGGCGTCGAACCTGGTCGAGGGCGTTGCCAGGGACGAGGGCGGTACGGCGTTCCTGTTCACCGGTCAGGGCGCGCAGCGGGCCGGCATGGGGCAGCAGCTGTACGCCGAGTTCCCGTTGTACGCCAAGGTGTTCGACGAGGTGTGCGCCGCGTTCGACGTGCACATCGGAACGCCGCTGCGTGAGGTGATCTTCAGCGATGAGGATCTCGTCCACCAGACGGAGTACACCCAGCCGGCGCTGTTCGCCGTCGAGGTGGCGCTTTACCGCCTTGTCGAGTCGTGGGGTGTGCGTCCGGATTACCTGATGGGTCACTCGATCGGCGAGCTGGTCGCCGCGCATGTGTCCGGCGTGCTCTCGCTGCCGGACGCGGCGGCACTGGTGTCCGCACGCGGCAAGCTCATGCAGGCGCTGCCCACCGGCGGCGCGATGATCTCGCTGCGCGCCACCGAGGACGAGGTCGCGCCGCTGCTCACCGACCGGGTCAGCATCGCCGGCATCAACGGCCCGGAGTCGATCGTGATCTCCGGTGACGAGGACGCCGCCGCCGCGATCGCCGAGCACTTCGAGAAGCTGGACCGCAAGGTCAAGCGGCTGCGGGTAAGCCACGCGTTCCACTCGCCGCGCATGGAGCCGATGCTGGAGGAGTTCCGCGCCGTCGCGGGATCGCTTTCCCTTGGTACGCCGAGCATCCCGATCGTCTCCAACGTGACGGGTGCGCTGGCCACCGCCGAGGAGCTGGCCTCGCCGGAGTACTGGGTGCGGCACGTCCGGCAGGCCGTCCGGTTCGCCGACGGCATCAGCGTGCTGGAGTCCGACGGCGTCACCCGGTTCCTCGAGTTGGGCCCGGACGGCGCGCTCACCGGTATGGCCCAGGAGTGCCTGACCAACCCGGACCGGGCGCGGCTCGCCGCAACGGTGCGCCGGGACCGGGACGAGATCGCAACGTTGCAGGCGGCGATCGCAACGTTGCACGTTGACGGTGTCGAGGTCGACTGGCGTGCCGTGTTCGGCGGCACCGGTGCGCGGCGGATCGACCTGCCCACCTACGCGTTCCAGCGCAGGCGGTTCTGGGTCGACGGCGTGCTCGCCGTCCAGCGTGCGCAGTCCACCGGGGGCTCGGCCGCGCTGGAGGAGCCGGAGGACACCGGTCCGTCGCTGGCCGAGCGGATCGCCGGGCTGCCCAAGGCCGAGCAGGAGCGAATCCTGTTGGACGTCGTCGGCGCCCAGGTGGCCGTCGCGCTCAGCTACGAGAGCGCCTCGGCGGTCGAGCCGGAGCGGGCGTTCAAGGATCTCGGCTTCGACTCGCTGACCGCGGTCGAGCTGCGCAACCGGCTGTCCGCCGCGGCCGGCGTGGCACTGCCGGCGACCATGATCTACGACTACCCGAATCCGGTGGCGCTGGCCGACCACCTGCGGGAAGCCTTGGCGGACAACGAGTCCAGCGGCGTTCTGTCCGAAGTGGACAAGCTGGAGGCCGCTGTGGCGAACCTGCGGAACGGGGAGCGGACCGCGGTCGCCGACCGGCTCCGCGCGCTGCTCGCCACGCTGACCGACGAGGACGGCGGTCAGGACATCACCGAACAGCTCGAGTCGGCATCCGCCGACGACGTGTTCGCCTTCATCGACAACGAGCTCGGCAACTAGCGGGACGAGAGGCCGTCAGAATGACGAACGAAGACAAGCTCCTCGGCTACCTCAAGAAGGTCACCGCCGAGTTGCACCAGACCAAGCAGCGGCTGCGCGAGGTCGAGCAGGGTGCCCAGGAGCCGATCGCGATCGTCGGGATGGGCTGCCGCTTCCCCGGCGGTGTGTCCACGCCGGAGGAGTACTGGCAGCTCGTCGAGGACGGCGTCGACGCGATCACCGAGTTCCCGACCGACCGCGGCTGGGACCTCGAGACGCTGTTCAGCGAGGACCCCGACCAGATCGGCACGAGTTACGTGCGCGAGGGCGGGTTCGTCTACGACATCGTGAACTTCGACCCCACGCTGTACGGGATCTCGCCGCGCGAGGCGCTGGCCATGGACCCGCAGCAGCGGCTCGCGCTGGACACCTCCTGGGAGGCGATCGAGCGCGCCGGCATCGACCCGCAGTCGCTGCGCGGCGAGCGGGTCGGCGTGTACGTCGGCAACGCGGGGCAGGACTACTGGGAGCTGCTGGCCAAGAACGCCGAGGAGAACGAGGCCTACATCCTCACCGGCAGCTCGGCCGCGGTGATCTCCGGGCGGGTGTCCTATCTGATGGGCCTGGAGGGCCCGGCGGTCACGGTCGACACCGCGTGCTCGTCCTCGCTGGTCACCGTGCACCTGGCGGCCAACGCGCTGCGCAACGGCGAGTGCGAGATGGCGCTCGCCGGCGGCGTGATGGTGATGTCCACGCCGGCGCCGTTCGTCGCGTTCAGCCGGCAGCGCGGGCTGTCCGTGGACGGGCGCAGCAAGTCGTTCTCCGCGCAGGCCGACGGTGCCGCGTGGTCCGAGGGCGGCGGCATGGTGCTGCTGGAGAAGCTGTCCGACGCGCGCCGCAACGGGCACCCGGTGCTCGCCGTGATCCGCGGCTCCGCGGTGAACCAGGACGGCGCGTCCAACGGACTCACTGCTCCGAACGGCCCGTCCCAGCGGCGGGTGATCAAGGCCGCGCTGGCCGACGCCGGGCTCACGGTGTCCGATGTGGACGCCGTGGAGGCGCACGGCACCGGCACCACGCTCGGCGACCCGATCGAGGCGCAGGCCGTGCTCGCCACCTACGGGCAGGACCGGCCGGCCGATCAGCCGCTGTGGCTGGGCTCGGTGAAGTCCAACATCGGGCACGGCCAGCCGGCGGCCGGTATCGCCGGTGTGATCAAGATGGCGCTGGCCGTCCACAATGGACGGTTGTCCAAGATCGTGCACCTGGACGAGCCGTCGCCGCACGTGGACTGGTCGGCCGGCAACGTGAACCTGCTGACCGAGGGCATCGACTGGCCGGACTACGGCCACCCGCGCCGGGCCGGCGTGTCCTCGTTCGGCATGAGCGGCACCAACGCGCACCTGATCATCGAGCAGGCACCCGAGCCGGAGACGGCCGAGGCCCCGATCGTGATCGAGTCGCGGCCGGCGGGCCCGGTGCCGTGGGTGCTGTCCGGTCGGAGTACCGGAGCGCTGCGCGGGCAGGCACAGCGGCTGCTGTCGCATGTGGACTCGTCCGATGTGGACATCGCGGACCTCGGATTCTCTTTGGCCACAACACGTTCCGCGTTCGAGAGCCGCGCGATGGTGGTCGGCTCGACGCGCGACGAGCTGGCCGAGGGGCTGCGCGGGATTGTCGAGGAGGACCCGAACCTGGGCACGGTGGTGTCCGGTGTCACCGACGTGCGCGGCAAGACCGTGTTCGTGTTCCCCGGCCAGGGCGCGCAGTGGATCGGCATGGCCGCCGAACTGCTGGACACCTCTCCGGTGTTCGCCGAGCGGATCGCCGAGTGCGAGGCCGCGCTGGACGAGTTCGTGGACTGGAAGCTCACCGCCGTGCTGCGCGACGAAGCCGGTGCCGCGTCGCTGGAGCGGGTCGACGTCGTCCAGCCCGTGTTGTGGGCGGTCATGGTGTCGCTGGCCGCGCTGTGGCGCGCGCACGGCATCAACCCGGACGCGGTGGTCGGCCACTCGCAGGGCGAGATCGCCGCGACCACCGTCTCCGGTGCGCTGTCGATCGAAGACGGCGCGCGCGTGGTCGCGTTGCGCAGCAAGGCGATCCGCGAGCAACTGGCCGGCAAGGGCGGCATGGTGTCCGTCGGGCTTCCGGTCGACGACGTGCACGCTCGACTGTCCAACTGGGACGGTCGGATCTCGGTGGCCGCGGTGAACGGCGCGCGCTCCGTGGTCGTCTCCGGCGACCCGGACGCGCTGGACGAGCTGGTCGACCAGCTCGTCGCCGAGGACATCCGCGCCAAGAAGATCCCGGTGGACTACGCCTCGCACTCCGCGCACGTGGAGGACCTGCGCGAGCGCTTGCTGGCCGACCTCGGCCCGATCACGCCGCGCGCCGGCGAGGTGCCGATGGTCTCCACGGTCACCGGCGACTGGACCGACGGCTCGATCGTGGACGCCGAGTACTGGTTCACCAACCTGCGCCAGACCGTGCGGTTCGAGACGGCCATTCGGGCGCTCGCGGTCGACCACGGCGCGTTCGTCGAGGTCAGCCCGCACCCCGTGGTGGCGATGGGCATCCAGGAAACCCTTGACACGCTTGACCGTTCGGCCGTCGTCACCGGGACGCTGCGCCGCGAGGAGGGCGGGCTGACCCGCTTCTACACCTCGGTCGGCGCGCTGCACGTGCGCGGGTTCAGTCCACAGTGGAGCGCGATCTTCGGTGACGCCCGGCGGGTGGACCTGCCGACCTACGCGTTCCAGAGCGAGCGGTACTGGCTGCCCAATCCGCCGGCCGCGGGCGACGCGTCCGGGCTCGGTCTGGCCGCCGCCGAGCACCCGCTGCTCGGTGCCGCGGTCATGCTGGCCGACTCCGACGGGGCACTGCTCACCGGCCGGCTGTCGGTGCGCACCCAACCGTGGCTGGCCGACCACGCCGTCGGCGAGCAGATCTTCTTCCCCGGCACCGGACACGTGGAGCTGGCCATCCGAGCCGGCGACCAGGTCGGCTGCGACGTGCTGGAGGAGCTGACCCTCACCGAGCCGCTGGTGCTGCCCGCGCGCGGCGGTGTTCGGGTCCAGGTCGTGGTCGGTGGCGCGGACGCCGCGGGCGCGCGCACCGTCGAGGTGTACTCGCGCGACGAGGAGTCGGCCGACGACCTGCCATGGACGCAACACGCCACCGGTGTGCTCACCTCCGGCGCAGCCCGGCCGACATTCGACTTGAGCCAGTGGCCGCCGTCGGACGCCGAAAGCGTTGACCTGGAAGGACTGTACGAGCGGCTGGCCGCCACCAGTCTGAACTATGGACCGGTGTTCCAAGGGCTGTCCCGCGTGTGGACACGGGACGACGAGGTGTTCGCCGAGATCGAGCTGCCCGAGTCGGCGACCAAGGACGCCGCCAGGTTCGGGCTGCACCCGGCGCTGCTGGACGCGACGTTGCACTCGCTGTCCTTCGCCAGCGACCAGGGCGACCACAGCGACGAGGCCGGCTCCGGGCGACTGCCGTTCGCGTGGCAGGGCGTGTCGTTGCACGCGGCGGGCGCATCGGTGTTGCGCGCCCGGCTGACCCCGGCCGGCGGCGGGTTCACCGTGCAGGTGGCCGACCCGTCCGGCGCACCGGTCGCGACCGTCGACTCGATCGCGTTCCGGCCCATGACCGGTGACGACGGCCAGCGGTCGGTGAGCCGGGATGCCTTGTTCCGCATGGGATGGACGGCCATCACGCCGTCCGCCGCCGACGTGTCCACAGTGGACTTCGAATCGCTCGGCGAGACACTGCCGGACATCGTGACGCTGACCGCCGGCGGTGGCACCGGACCGGTCGCCGCCCGGACCGAGACGCACCGGATCCTCGGCGCGTTGCAGACCTGGTTCGCAAATGTGGACAACGAAGACGCAACGTTGCTCGTCGCCACGCGCAACGCGATGTCGGTGGCCGGTGAGGACGTCACCGATCTGGCCGGCGCCGCCGTGTGGGGCTTGGTGCGCTCAGCGCAGTCGGAGAACCCGGACCGGATCGTGCTGGTGGACCTGGACGCCACCGCCGACCTGACCGCGCACCTGCCGGCGATCGCGGCGGCGGGGGAGGCACAGCTCGCGGTGCGCGACGGCGCGCTGTACGCCGCACGCCTTGGCCGGGCCGCGGGTCGCGCGGAGGACACGCCACCCGCGTTCGACGCCGAGGGCACCGTGCTGATCACCGGCGCGACCGGCACACTCGGCGGGCTGCTGGCCAAGCATCTCGTTGTCTCCCAAGGGGTTCGGCACCTGCTGCTCACCTCCCGGCGAGGCGCCGAGGCACCCGGGGTGTCCGAGCTGATCGCCGAACTGGAGGAACTGGGCGCGCGGGCCATCGTCGCCGCCTGCGACGTGTCCGACCGCGACGCACTGGCAGCGGTACTCGCCGAACATCCGGTGACCGCCGTGGTGCACGCGGCCGGTGTGCTCGACGACGGTGTCATCGGCTCGCTCACCCCGGAGCGGGTGGACGGCGTGATGAAGCCCAAGGTCGACGCCGCGTGGAACCTGCACGAGCTGACCAGCGACCTGACCGCGTTCGTGATGTTCTCCTCGGCCGCCGGTGTGCTCGGTGGTCCTGGTCAGGGCAACTACGCCGCGGCCAACACCTACCTCGACGGGCTCGCCGCGCACCGGCGCGCCAACGGTCTCGCCGCCCAGTCGGTGGCCTGGGGTCTGTGGGGCGCCGCGTCCGGCATGACCGGCGAGATGTCCGACGCGGACCGCAAGCGCCTGTCCCGCGGCGGCATGTACCCGCTGGCCACCGACGAGGGCATGGAGCTGTTCGACGCCTCGCAGGGTGCGGCCGACTCGCTGCTGATGGCGGTCAGGCTGGACATCAACGCGCTGCGCTCGCAGGGCGACTCGCTGCCCTCGGCGTTCCGGGGACTGGTCGGCCGGGTGTCCCGGCGGACCGCGGGCGGTGCCGCCGCCGGTGGTTCCGGGCTCGCCGAGCGGCTGGCCGGACTCGGTGACGCGGAGCGTCGCGAGCTGGTGCTCGGCATGGTGCGCAACCAGGTCGCCGCGTCCCTCGGGCACGGCTCCGGCGAGGCGATCGAGCCAGGAAAGTCCTTCCAGGACTTGGGTTTCGACTCGCTCAGCTCGGTCGACCTGCGCAACGAGCTGAGTGCCGCGACCGGCCTTCGGCTCCCGGCGACCATGGTGTTCGACTACCCGAACGCCAACGCGCTGACCGACTACCTGCTCGGCGAGGTGTCCGGGAAGGTGGACGACGCGCCGGTCGCCGTGGTCAGCACGTCGACCTCGGACGACCCGATCGTGATCGTCGGCATGAGCTGCCGGTTCCCCGGCGGCGTGCGCTCGCCGGAGGACCTGTGGCGGGTGCTGGTCGACGGTGTGGACGCGGTGTCGGAGTTCCCGGACGATCGCGGCTGGGACCTCGCCCGCATCTACGACCCGAACGGCACCGGGCCGGACACCAGCTACGTGCGCGAGGGCGGATTCCTTTACGACGCGACGGAGTTCGACGCCGGGTTCTTCGGGATCAGCCCGCGTGAGGCGCAGCTCACCGACCCGCAGCAGCGCGTGCTGCTGGAGTCGTCGTGGGAGGCGCTGGAGCGGGCCGGCATCGACCCGAACACGCTGCAGGGCTCGTCGACCGGCGTGTTCACCGGCGTGATGTACCACGACTATGTCAGCGGTGCGACCACCGGCAGCCAGGTGTCCGGTCGGGTGTCCTACACCTTCGGCCTGGAGGGGCCGGCGGTCACGGTGGACACGGCGTGCTCGTCCTCGTTGGTCGCGATGCACCTCGCCGCGCAATCGTTGCGATCGGGGGAGAGTTCGCTGGCACTGGCCGGTGGTGTGACCGTGATGGCCACGCCGGACATGTTCGTGGAGTTCAGCCACCAGCAGGCGCTGTCCCGCGACGGACGGTGCAAGTCGTTCTCCGCCGGAGCCGACGGCGCCGCGTGGTCCGAGGGCGTCGGAATGCTTGTTATGGAACGGCTGTCCGACGCGCGGCGCAACGGGCACCCCGTGCTCGCCGTGGTGCGGGGCTCGGCGGTGAACCAGGACGGCGCGTCCAACGGCTTCTCCGCGCCGAACGGCCCCTCACAGCGGCGCGTGATCAAGTCCGCGCTGGCCAACGCCGGGCTGCGACCGTCCGATGTGGACGCCGTCGAGGCGCACGGCACGGGCACCCCGCTGGGCGACCCGATCGAGGCACAAGCACTTCTGGCCACCTACGGGCAGGACCGGGACGAGCCGCTGTGGCTCGGCTCGATCAAGTCCAACCTCGGCCACCCGCAGGCGGCGGCCGGTGTGGCCGGCGTGATCAAGGTGATCCTGTCCCTGCACAACGGGCTGCTGCCCAAGACGGTGCACCTCGACGAGGCGTCCCCGCACGTGGACTGGGAGTCGGGCAACGTTCGCCTGCTGACCGAGACGGTGGCGTGGCCGCCCAACGGACACCCGCGCAGGGCCGGGGTGTCCTCGTTCGGCATGAGCGGCACCAACGCGCACGTGATCATCGAGCAGGCGCCGGATGTGAAGGACGACCCGGAGCCGGCCGACCCGGCACGGCTGCCCGTCGTGCCGTGGGCGCTGTCCGCCAAGACGCCGGAAGCCCTTGCCGCACAGGCGAAGCAGCTTCTGTCGCACGTGGACGGTGAGGTCGACGCGCACGACGTGGCGTTCTCGCTGGCCACCACGCGGGCGTCGTTCGACCACCGCGCCGTGGTGCTCGGCACGGACTCCGCGGCGTTGCGCCGCGGGTTGGAGCTACTCGCAGACGGCGCGTCCTCGCCGGACGTGGCGCGCGGGATCGCCAAGGGCGACGGCAAGACGGCGTTCCTGTTCACCGGGCAGGGCGCGCAGCGGGCCGGCATGGGACGCGAGCTGTACGAGGCGTTCCCGGTCTACGCCACGGCGTCCGACGACGTATGCGCCGCGTTCGACCAGCACCTGGACCGTCCGCTGGCCGAGGTGATCGGTGAGGACCTGGTGCACCAGACGGCGTACACCCAACCGGGTCTGTTCGCCGTGGAGGTGGCGCTGTTCCGCCTTGTCGAGTCCTGGGGCATCCGTCCGGACTACCTGGCCGGCCACTCGATCGGCGAGCTGGCCGCGGCGCACGTGTCCGGGGTGCTGACCCTGGCCGACGCGGCGACGCTGGTGTCCGCGCGCGGCAGGCTGATGCAGGCGTTGCCCGAGGGTGGCGCGATGATCGCGATCCAGGGGACCGAGGACGAGGTGTTGCCGCTGCTCACCGATCGGGTCAGCATCGCGGCGATCAACGGGCCGGACTCGGTGGTCGTCTCCGGTGATTCCGATGCCGCCGAACCGATCGCGGAGCACTTCGAGAACCTCGGCCGCAAGACCAAGCGGCTGACCGTCTCGCATGCCTTCCACTCGCCGCGCATGGAGCCGATGCTGGACGAGTTCCGGGCCGTCGCGGAGTCGCTTTCCTTTGGCACGCCGGACATTCCGGTCGTCTCCAACGTGACGGGCGAGCTTGCCGACGCCGAGGAGCTCGCCTCGCCGGAGTACTGGGTGCGGCACGTCCGGCAGGCCGTCCGGTTCGCCGACGGCGTGCGCACGCTGGAGGGACGCGGCGTCGCCCGGTTCGTCGAGCTGGGTCCGGACGGCGTGCTCACCGGCATGGCGCAGGGCACCGTGGCGCGCTCCGACCTGACCTTCGTCGCAACGTTGCGAAGAGATCGCGATGATGCGCGCACCGCCATGGGCGCGATCGCAACGTTGCACGCCGATGGCGTCGAGGTCGACTGGCGCGGCGTGTTCTCCGGCACCGGTGCGCGGCGGGTCGATCTGCCGACCTACGCGTTCCAGCGGCAGCGCTACTGGATGGACAACCAGTCCATCGGCGGCTCGGCCGCGTCGATCGGACTCGACCCGGCCGGCCATCCGCTGGTCGGCGCGGCCGTCGAGCTGCCCGACTCGGACGGCTACTTGTTCACCGCACGGCTGTCCACGCAGACCCAGCCGTGGCTGGCCGACCACGTGATCGGCGGACAGGTGCTGTTCCCCGGCACCGGGTTCGTGGAGCTGGCCGGGCTTGCCGGCGACGAGGTCGGCTGCGGCACGATCGAGGAGCTGACGCTGGAGGCGCCGCTGGTGCTGCCCGAGCACGGCGGTGTCCACATGCGACTGTCCGTCGGCGGGCCGGACGACAACGGTGCGCGGCGACTGGCCGTGCACTCGCGGGCGGAGAACGCGGCGGAATGGACGCGCAACGCCTCCGGTGTGCTCACGCCGGAGGACGGCGAGACACCGCCGGCGCTGACCGAATGGCCGCCCACCGGTGCGGAACCCGTTGACCTGGAAGGACTGTACGACCACCTGGCGGACGGCGGCCTTGACTACGGGCCGGTGTTCCAGGGTCTCGTCGCGGCGTGGCGTTCCGGCGACGAGGTGTACGCCGAGGTCGCTCCGGCCGCACCGTCCGATGTGGACTCATACGGCGTGCACCCGGCTGTGCTGGACGCGGCGCTGCACTCGATCGGTCTGAGCCCGGCGATCGGCGACGAGCCCGCACTGCCGTTCTCCTGGAGTGGCGTGCGGGTGCACGCCTCCGGAGCGTCGGCGCTGCGGGTGCGGGTGCGTCCGAACGGCACCAAGGCGGTGGCGCTGGACATCGCGGACGCAACCGGTGCTCCCGTCGCGACCGTGGACACGCTCGCCCTGCGCGCGGTCACGATCGCACCGGCCGGCGGCGACTCGCTGTACGCGGTGGACTGGACGGTCGTACCGACGCCGGACGGCGAGGTGCCGCACCAGGTTGTCGAGTCCACTGTGGACTCAACCGGCCCGGCGGCGGTGCGTGCGGAGACGCTTCGGATTCTCGGCGTGCTGCGGGACTGGCTCGCCGAGGAGCGGGACGAGAAGCTGGTCGTGGTGACCAGGGGAGCGGTCGCGCTGCCCGGCGAGGACGTCACCGACCTGGCCGGCGCGGCGGTGTGGGGCCTGGTGCGCTCCGCGCAGTCGGAGCACGAGAACCGGCTGGTGCTGGTCGACACCGATGACGCCGACGCGATCGCCGCGGCGGTCGCCAGCGGCGAGCAGCAGGTCGTGGTCCGTGACGGCGTGGCCCGCGCGCCTCGCCTGGTGCGAGCGGCGCCGACCGGCGAGACACCCGACGGGTACGGCGCCGGCACCGTGCTGATCACCGGCGGCACCGGCACGCTCGGCTGGATCGTGGCGCGGCATCTCGTTGCTTCCCAAGGGGTTCAGCACCTCGTGCTCACGTCGCGGCGAGGGCCCGACACACCTGGCATCGCCGAGCTGATCGAGGAGCTGGAAGCATCGGGCGCGTCGGTGACAGTCGCCGCCTGCGACGCGGCCGACCGCGACGCGCTGACCGGCGTGCTGGCCGCGATTCCGGCCGACCGTCCGCTGACTGGTGTGCTGCACGTCGCCGGGGTGACCGACGACGGCGCGATCACCTCGCTCACCGAGGAGCGACTGGAGAAGGTGCTGCGGCCGAAGGTGGACGCGGCGTGGAACCTGCACGAGATGGTCGGCGACGTGCCGCTCACGCTGTTCTCCTCGATCGCCGGCGTGCTCGGTGGCCCAGGGCAGGCCAACTACGCGGCGGCCAACTCCTACCTGGACGCGCTGGCCACGCACCGGCGCGCGGCCGGGCTGCCCGCCCAGTCGCTGGCCTGGGGCATGTGGGAGCAGCTGTCCGGACTGACCGGCGAGCTGTCCGACGCCGACATCGCCAGGCTCGCCAGGGGTGGGCTCGGCGCGCTGTCCACAGTGGACGCGCTGGCACAGCTCGACGCGGCGCCGGCCACCGGCGCACCGGTCCTGGTACCGGTGAACCTCAACCTGCGGGCGTCGGCCGAGGACGTGCACCCGATGCTCGCCGGGCTGGTGAAACCCAAGCGCCGCAACCAGAAGGCGGCCGCGGCGGCGGACCCGGACGCGCTGCGCAAGCGCCTGGCCGGGCTGTCCGGCGAGGACCGGGTGGACGCGGTGGTCGAGCTGGTGCGGTCGTTCAGCGCGACGGCACTGGGCCACAACGGTGCGGACGCGGTGGACCCGGACCGGGCCTTCCTCGAGTCCGGCTTCGACTCGCTGAGCGCGATGGAGCTGCGCAACAACCTGAACGAGGCCACCGGGTTGAAGCTGTCCGCCACCGTGGTGTTCGACCAGGACAACCCGCGTGACCTGGCCGCGTTTGTCGCGGACCAGATCACCGTCGAACCGTCCACGGCCGACGACGGTGGGGCTGGCGTGTCGTCGCCCGACTCGCTGTCGGCGCTGTTCCGGGCGGCGGCGCAGGTCGGCAAGGTCAAGGAGGGCTTCACGCTGCTCAAGGCGGTGGCCGACACCAGGCCCGAGTTCACCGGGCCGTCGGACCTCGCCGAGTTCCCTCGGCACGTCACGCTCGCGAACGGCGACGGCGGGCCGAAGCTGGTCTGCATGGCGTCCCCGATGGCGCTCGGCGGCGTGCAGCAGTACGCCAGGTTCGCCGCGAACTTCCGCGACGTGCGCGAGGTGAGCGTGCTGCCGGTGCTCGGGTTCGCCCGCGGCGAGGCGCTGCCCGCCTCGGTCCAGGCCGCGGTGAGCGTGTTCGCCGAAGGTGCGCTGCGTGCCGCGGACGGTGATCCGTTCGTGCTCGTGGGCTACTCCTCCGGCGGGATCTTCGCCAACGCGACCGCGAAGTACTTGGAGGACAACGGGAATCCGGCCGCGGGCATCGTGCTGCTGGACACCTACAAGCCGACGGCCACCAGCCTCGACGGGTTCTTCGAGCAGATGTTGCAGGGGCTGTTCGACCGGGAGGACGAGTTCGGCGAGTTCTCCAGCGCCCGGCTGTCCGCGATGGGCAGGTACAACCGGCTGCTCGACGAGTCCACTGTGGACGAGATCGCGGCGCCGATCCTGTTCGTCCGGCCGCAGGAGTCGATCGACGGGGCGAGCGAGGACGACTCGTGGCGCGCCACCTGGGACCTCCCGCACACGCTGCGCGAGGTGCCCGGTGATCACTTCACGCTCCTGGAGTCCAACGCCCCGGTCACCGCGGAGCTGATCAACACCTGGATGGAGGCTCTCTAGCACGCCGACAACGTTGTCAGGCCGGTCGGAGTGAGACTACTCCGACCGGCCTATTGTCACGCCCGAATGGTTCAGACAAGGTTGTCACGATCTGCGAACTCACCCCCTGCCATAGGAGTTTGCGAAATGCGTGCTGACCTTTCTCGTCGTGGTTTCATCGGCCTGCTCGGCGCCGCCGGCCTCACCGGCGTCGCCGCTCCCAACGCCCTCGCCCAGCCCCTCGCCGAACCCGGACACGGGCACTGGCGGCGGCTCGCGAACGAGGTGCGCAACGAGACGAAGTGGGCGTGGAAGCAGTACGTGGCCAAGGCGTTCGGCCACGACCAGATCAAACCGGTGAGCGGCGGCTACGAGGAGTTCTTCGTGCCGGGCCACCCGGTCGGGCTCACCGTCGTCGAGGCGCTGGACACCCTCTGGCTGATGGAGCTCGACGCCGAGTTCGAGCAGGGCCTCGCGTGGGTGAACAAGCACCTGAGCTTCGACATCGACGCGCCGTTCCAGGTGTTCGAGACGAACATCCGGATGCTGGGCGGTCTGCTGTCGGCCTATCACTGCGTGCCCGACCCACGGCTGCTCGAACTGGCGAATGATCTCGGCACCCGGTTGTTGCCGGCGTTCACGAAGTCGCCGAGTGGGGTGCCCTACCGGTACGCGAACCTGCGCACCGGAGCGGTGAGCCGGCCCGAGACCAACCTCGCCGAGACGGGCACCTACATCACCGAGTTCGGCACACTGAGCAAGCTGACCGGCGACAAGCGGTTCTACGACGCGGCCAAGCGCGCGTTCCAGGTGACCTTCGACAAGCGCTCCCCGCTCGACCTGCTGCCGTTCGCGGTGCACGCGGAAACCGGCGAGTTCACCAACCGGACGGCCACGGTTGGCCCGCCGGCGGACTCGTACTACGAGTACCTGTTCGACGGCTGGAAGCTGTTCGGCGACAAGGATCTCCGGTCCTGGTACGACACCCTGATCGCGGGAATCCTGGAGCACCAGGCGGAAACCGTCGGCGGGCACATGTGGTTCAAGCAGGTCGACGCGTTCACCGGGGCACTGGTCAGCCGCGAGCAGAGTGAGCTGGCGTCGTTCTTCTCCGGGCTGCTCGCCGAGGGCGGCGACGTCAAGAGCGGCCGCGCGTACCACGACTCGTGGAACGTGGTGCAGGACCGCTACGGCGTGCTGCCCGAGGGTATCGCCTACGACACGCTCGCGGCGATCAGCAAGGGGAATCAGCTTCGCCCCGAGTTCGCCGACGGCGCGTTCAGCCTGTGGCTGGAGACCGGCGACGAGCTGTACCGGCATCGCAACGCCACGCACTTCCGGCACATGGTGCGCACGTCGAAGGTGCGGTACGGCTACACGATCCTCGATGACGTGACCACGAATCCGGTCAAGCGGGGCGACTTCTGTCCGGGGTACTGGTGGTCGGAGCAGTTGAAGTACTACTACCTGATCTTCGGCAACGCGCGCAGGTTCGACTATCGGGATCACTACCTGTCCACCGAGGGAAACCTGTTCAAGGGAGCGATCCGCTAGGGAACGCCGCTCCCGGCCACGACGTCCGATCGTGGCCGGGAGGGGTACTCACATGACGAGCGTTCGACCGCGTAGGCGACTCCGAGCCGCGGGCCTGCTCGCGATCACGGTGATCACCGTGGCGCTGTGCGCACCATCGGCCCTCGCCAGCCAGCCGACCGCGCCGCCGGGAATCAGCCCCGCCGACTGGCGAAACCAGGCGATCTACCGCCAGATCTACTTCGCCGCCTATCCGGCGGCCTGGGGGAAGGTCGAGGTTCACCACGCGATCGAGCAGCAGGTGTTGAAGCGCTATCCGGGTTTGTACACCGAAGCCTGGATCAACGACCTTCCGAACCTTCGCGGCATTCCGCTGATCAAGGGCCAGGATGGCAACAACACGTTGCACCGGAGCCTGATCAGGCTCTGCTGGGACTATTTCTACGAATTGTTTCCCGGCGTCGATCCAAAGACCGGCGTCGATTCCGGAAAGCATCCGACGAAATACCACATCGAGGCATGGGCGCGTGCGCTGGACCTGATCTTCTCCAACGCGTTCTGGTCGCAGGAGGGGCGGGCGAACCCGGCGGTCGGGCATCTGCCGGACGCCGCGCGGATGAAGGCGACGATCGACGGCGCACTGGCGCTGGCGGCGGAGTACGGGAACGCCCAGCTCGTGGCGCAGAACCCGATGCTGAAGAAGATGCTCAAGGAGGCGTCGGTCTACCTCTGGGCGCACGTCCTGTTCGAGGACGCGCGCACCAAACTCGCTCCGGAGGAACGCCGCACGGTCGGCGACGGTTCGCAGACCAAGGCGATGCTGGCCCGGCAGAATCTGGGCGGCGTCGACTTCTCCTCGGTCGAACTGCGCTATCTGTCGGACCGGCCGTCCGGTGACGGCCGCAGCGTCGGCCTCTCCTATCGTGCCGGTTCGCTTCCGCTGGCGGGCGAGGGAATGGCGAACGGTCTTGCCGCGATGAAGGAATCGTCGGACGCGTTCTTCGTGTGGCTCTCGCTTCCGCCGTCGGCGTTCACGGTGAACCTGAATCCGGACGAGCCGAACCGAATCGTGGACGAGAAACTGGGGCAGACCGACGCCGGGCGCATTCTGCTCGAGGCTGACCTGGAGTTGAAGCGCACCGCGGGCCGGCTGATGATGCCGGACAATCCGGTCGGCGAGCGGTTCCAGGCGCGGCGCAGCCCGCAGTGCTTCACGTTGCGGCAGTGGATCGTGCCGGCGCCGGCGACCGTGCACGCCAACGGTGACGAGCTGTACATCGCGAACGCGCCGCTGGCGGTCAAGATGGAGCCGAGCCAGGTGAACACGCCGATGGCCGGCTCGTCCTGCCCACAGGCCAAGGCCGAGCTGACCCAGCGGGACGAGGCCGCGTTCACGGAGCTGATCCTGCCGCTGGTGGAGAAGACGGTGAACGAGGCGCCGGAGTACGCGCCGCTGCGGCGGGTGTACCTGAGCCGGGTGGCCGCGCAGTGGTACCGCGACCGCAGCCTCAGCACGCCGACGGCGTACGGCAACCTGATCGATTCCGGCACCATCGATCGCTGGAAGCTGGCCGGGCCGTGGAAGCCCACCGACACGTTCAACGCGTACGTGAAGTCCTTCACCGAAGGCGACATCAGGGTCACCCGCAACGGGCGCAGCTACGTCTTCGGTGGCGTGGATTTCACGAAAGTGCCTGTGCGCCAAGAGGTTCCGGCGAACTGGGCCGGCCTGTCGAAGACCATCGAGCAGTCGCGCCAGGACGCGACGGTCGACGGTGGCAGCGTGTGGCTCGGCACGCAGGAGAGCGCGCCGACCGGTGGTCTCGCGCCCGGCGGAGTCGCCGCACCCGAGCAGCTCGACGGCCTCACCCAGTGGTGGCGCTCCCGCCTGTCCGGCTGGATGATCATCGGCACGCTGGTGCTGCTGTTCGTCGCCGTCCGGCTCACCCGCCGCAAGCTGTCCAAGTCGTGACGGTCACGGCATCAGAAGTCGTCCGGTGCCGCTCCGAATCGGGGGTACAACGCGTTCAGGCGCTCGATCTCCAGGTTGTAGCGTTCGACCGCGGCCTGGTCGTCGCCTCCGCCGGCGGCCATGAACTCCTGGTAGGCGCGCCGCTGTGCCCGGTGGATCTCCTCTCTCATCCGGTAGCGGTACTCCATTCGCTCGAACCCGGCGACGAGGCCGGCGCGGATGTCCTCCGGCACGTCATTGAAGCGCCAGTTCGGGTACCGAGGGTCGGTCTCGCCCTCGGGTAAATCCTCCATCAGTGGGGTTCTCCCATCGGTCAGGCGTCGAGCCCGGAGTCGTCGAACCGGGGCAGCAGTGCGGCGTTGCGTTCGGATGTGCGCTTGAACTGCTCCAACGCGTCGGCGTTGTCCGGGCCGCCCGCGGCTGTCATGTCGTCGTACGCGCGGGCCTGTTCCGCCGCGATCCGCTGAGTCGTGCGCAGGCGGTAGGCCATCCGCGCGGCGTCCTGCTCGATCCACCGTGTCATGCCGTCGATGTCCGGAACATCGGCGGGGTCCACGCCGTCGGCCACCACGACGCTTTCCGGCTCGGCGAGCAACTCGCGGGCCTTCGCCATCGCCGCGGCGAACTTCTCGAAGCTGTCACCGAGATCGGCGTACGCGGCAGCGTGCACGCGGTGCCAGTCACCGACATCGTCATCGGTCATGATCGCCTCCCCTGTGGCCAGGCTGGCACAGGCGACGTGCTTGTGCCCACCTGTGCGAGTTTCTGCGCAAAGCGTGCGGGTCGAGCCACTTGTCTGGGTGCACCGGGATCACGTCGGCCACCGGCTGAGGGCCTTCGAGCACCCGCCTGCCGGCCAGTGTGTCGCGGACGATCAACACGCGCCTGCCCTCGACGCAGGTGCCGCGGTGCACGGAGATGAACCGGTCGCCGCGCACCCAGCGGAACGTGTGGCCGTACTCGTGCAGCAACGAGACGGGCTTGGCGGTATCCGGCCAGCTCAGTCCGTCCAACTTGGCGTAGTCGCGCGGGCTCACCGGCGGCGGAGTACCCGGCGTGCGACGGCCAGAACCTGTTGACACAGAACGGGTTCGCGTGCGGGGTGGGGCTCGGTCAGCCACATCGCCCGTCCGGTGCCGACGTGGCTCGGCGGCAGTGTCACCCGCCTCCAGCCGGTGACCATGGTGACGCCGGGAGGCGGCAGCACGTCGTCGGGCCGCGCGGCATACAGCGCCGTCACGAACGCGTGGCGCATCGGGCTCGTCGGCAGGCAGATGGTCGGACACGGCGTGCCGGCGCGGTGCAACTCGGAGTTGACCTCCGCGCCGAGCAGCGCGCCGATGATCACGACGGCGACAGGCCCGCGGGGACGCAGGTAGAGCGCGGTCGCGGTGTCCTCCACCTCCCACAGATAGGTTTCGCGGTACAGCTCGGCGTAGTCGGACAGCACGTCCCGCTCCGATTTGGTGCTGGAATCCGTTGGTGTGTAGGGAAACACGAGTGCTCCCGGGGGGTCGGAACGGCGCCGGCGGAACGCTGGAGAAGCTGCCGCCGGCGCCGCCCGTGCGACAGCGGTGCTGTCGCCGCTCGGATGGAATTGGCCTGTGCACAAAGTGTGCAACCTATCTCTAGATCTGCACAATTCACCGATTGGGTGATTGGCTGGACAGCGCTGTCTGCGGAGAATGTGCGGTATTCGCACAACAATTTCGGAGGAACGCATGGCCAAGCCACCGTCGGGCGTCAACAGCCGTGGAATCGGGCTCGAATTGCGGCGACTGCGCCGTGAGCACAGCGTGAGCCTGCAAGCGATGGGCAAGCAGCTCGGAGTGCATCACACCACCGTGAGCCGCATCGAGAACGGCCACCGCGAGCCGACGAGCGAGGAGGTCGCCGGGATCCTCGCGGTGCTCGGCGTGACCGGCGTGCGGCGGCAGCGGCTGATCAACCTGGCGCGCAACAAGGGCGTGCCGGAGTTGCTGGAGAGCAACACGCTGACCGAGCAGAGCTACAACTACCGCAACTTCGAGGACCGCGCGGTCAAGATCACCGATTTCGAGCTGAACCTCATACCCGGTCTCGCGCAGACGGCGGAGTACGCGCATGCCGTGATCTCCGCGATCCAGGTGGACGAGCACGAGGAGGACCGGAGCATCGATGAGCGGGTCGGGCTGCGCATGGCACGACAGGCGATCCTCGCGCGCAAACGTCCGCCTCGGCTGCACATTCTGATCACCGAGGCAGCGCTGCGTGCGCCGATGCCGGGCCCGAGGGCGATGGCCCGCCAGGTCCGGCACCTCGCCGACCTGTCCGAATCGGAGAGCATCGAGGTCAACGTCGTTCCGGCGACCGTCGTCGCACATCCCGGGCTGATGGGTCAGTTCGTGCTCCTGGACTTTGACAAGGACCCGACCATCGCGTTCATCGAGGACCGCACCACCGGCCTGTTTCTCGATGACCCGGACAAGGTCGCGCTCTATAAGCTGACCGTGGAGAAGCTGACAGACGTCGCGCTGGACGAGCCGGGCTCCCGCGAGCTGATGCGCTCGATCACGCGTGACCTGGAACGAGAGTGAGGTGGGCGCGTGCGTGCGTCGATCGACTTCCACACGGCCTGGCGTAAGAGCAGCTTCAGCGGCAATGACGCGAACTGTGTCGAGGTGGCCTTCGCACCGTTGGCCGTTGGGCTGCGGGACTCGAAGAACGCCTCTGCCGGGCAGCTCGCCGTTGGCCGGCGAGGGTTCAGCGGCCTGGTCCGCTGGGCTGAACGGCCGTGATCAGCTTGTCGAGCTGCTGACACAGCCGCGCGCTGTCCGCGGGGCTGGTGGTCTCGGTCGCCGGGGTGGCGTCGGTGGCGGGTTGGTGTTGCACGAGGTAGCACCCGCTCTCGGTGTCCAGCCAGGACAGCGGCGGTGCGGCGGTCTCCCGTCCGAGGCGATCCCGTGCGAGCACCAGGAATCCGCCCGAGCCGAGAAGCGGGGTGTCGAACAGGTGGCGCAGCGCGCGGCGTTCCCGATCGCCGCTTCCGCGCACGGGCTTGCTGAACGTGCGCGCGGAGTTGTCGTCTTCGACCCGCTTCGGTTCCTCGTGCCGCACGGTGATCGACTGGCCAGGTCCGGCGTGACGGTCTCCGATCAGCCCGATCGCTTGGCGCGCAAGGGATTCCGGGCGGATCTCGCGGAGCCACAGCACCTGGTCCAGCTTCTGGGCGTGCACACCGAACCGTCCCGCCGTGGCCAGTCTCGACAAGATCGGCTCGCCGTCGATCTCGCCGAACACCACGACGGCGATCTCGAACTCGGCGAGCATCCGCACCGACTGTTCGACCTCGCCGGTCAACCGTCCATTGTGGACAAGTCGGCGACGGGTCAGGTCGGCCCAGACGGATTCGGCGATCCGTGCGCGATCCTCCAGGAGATGGCCGACCGAAGGGATCTCGAACGGAAACTGCCGAATGTCCACACCGAGGTGTTCGCCGAGAATGTCAACCGCCGCAAGGGAAAGTTGAAACTCGGCGGGCATCAGTCCTCGCCGATGGTGGACGGCGGCAGCGCCGGATAGTCCTCGCCGTGCCAGGTCATGTCCGGGTCCGGATCGACAAGCCACGTCGGCCGATCGTGCTCGTCATCGTCGTCGCCGGGCCGGCCAGCGCCCCCGCCGAGCGGCATGCCCATGCCTCCGGCGCCGCCGCGTCCCGCTCCAGCCGCACCGCCCGCACGTCCGGTGGCGTGTGGCTCGCCCGGCATCCCGCCGGGCACCGCGCCGGCGCGCGGTCCCATCCCCGCACCTCGTTCGCCCGTGCCACCGCTGCCGAGCGGGCCGAACGCACCACGCCCGCCGCCCGCGCCACGACGTGACTCCTCGCCGCCTCCGACGCCGGGACCGAATGGGCTCAATGGCGCCCCGCCGAGCCCGATGTTCTGCCCGCCACCCGGACCGCTTGTCGGCTGCTGTCCAGGGGTGTTGACCGGACCGTGCCCAGGGCCGCGCGTCGGATCGTGCCACCCTGGGTGCGTCGTGCCCGAGTCGCCGACCACCGGCGGGCGAGCCGTGCCGTCGGTCGGTGTCGGATTCGGGGACCCGCCTGGCGGCACGGCGCCGGGCGTCCCGATGCCGGGCACGCCCGACGTGCCCGTCCCGTTGCCACCAGTTCGCGGTGTGGAACCGCCCCCAGGTCGGCCGCCGCCGATGATCGGCGTCCCAGTGCCTTCGCGCTGGCCGTCCCCGACACCACCTGGCGGAACCGAGCCGCCCGTCGGTGCCATGGTCGGCGGTGGCGCCATCGTCGGGTAGGTCGCCGTTTTCGTCTGCCCGTCGAAACTGGTCGCGACGTCGGCTGCTCGCAGGTGTGCTTGCTTGGCCTCGTTGAACAGCTTCATCTGCTCGGCGAAAACCGTGTTCCGCTGCTCGGGAGGCGCCGCCTGAATCTTCGCGTTCGCCTGCTGCACGTTGAAATTGGTCGGCGGTGGCATTTTAGTGCGCGCGCCGTTCAACGCCTCCGATTGTTCTCGCATGCTCGTGCCGGTCACATAAGCGCCCGAGCCCGACTGTCCGACCCAGTTCGCCACGCCGGTGGCGAAGTCGCCGGCCTGGGTCGCGGCCTGTCCTTTCCAGTGCACCTGGCCGCCCTCGACAGAGGACCCGATGGTGCGCTGATACCGAATCAAATTCTGGCCCGCCCTGACCCACGCGTCGCCCATCTCGCGAACACTCGCCGGATCGCCGCCCTGCACCATGTCCCACAATTCCTGGTGCGAATGCGCGGGATAGTTCGCGCCGGGTGCGGTCACCGGCCGCAACGCCTGCCCCTGCAGGTACTCCGCCTTCTTCGCGGACAAGCCCTGGGTCTGCAGGTGCGACACGGACGTGCCCTGCTCCCGGGCTTCCTGCTGATAGGCTTTCTTGTCGCCCTTTTTCTGACTGTCGGACAAACCATTGCCAGTCGCGTCCGGCGGCGGATTCACATAACGAATCCCCGGCCGTCCACCTGACATACCAGGCATCATCGCCAAACCCCTCCCCAGAAACTTCATTCGCTACCGTGGCCTTTCACGGCAGCTTCGCCTCAACGATTCTCGCCATCTTGTATGCGATTTCACACCCGCGTTCCAACTCCGTCGACAACGTCACGGTTCCAACATCCACGCGCGATGTCTCGGAGGTGGCGATAACGATGTCGCATATGGCCTTGGCTGGCAGTCGCCGCTCGACCGCCTGGTGACGTCCGATGGTGATTGGCGTCGGCTTGTCCGCAGGATCGATGTCGCCGATCCCCACGATGTCAAAGATGGCAACACTGCCTTGGCCGTAGCGGGGCGGTGGCATCCGGAATTCGTTGCATGCCCTGGCATGTCCGACGTTCTTGCGCCGCCCAGGCTCGACGAAACCCAATTGGGTGCCTTCGGCGGCGGTGAATAGGGTGCATGGGTCGGTGTTTACCAGCGGACCGCGTGGGCGTTCGATGGTCGATGTCGACAGGGGTGGGGGTGGTGCTGGTTCGCCGGGCAGGGTCGGGACGGGCTCCGATGTTGGTGGTGGCGCGGCTTGTGGCTCGGGGGATGAGCACCCGGCAACGCTGATGATCGTGATGGCGATCAGAGTGGCCCATTGCCGAACGCTCGGGCGCACGTGCTGGGTTGGCATCAGTGTGGTCCTGCTTTCCGGACCTGCATTACGCCGTTTTCGTCCATGAGCGTGTAGTTCTTCATCGCGATGCCGATGGCTTCGCGGTACGCGGCCATCACCTCGTTCAACTGGCCAAGGCGCGTTTGGAGTTCTATGCCAGCCTGCTGAGCAGCATCGGCAGACGCCTTCGCGCCATAGGTGCCTCCCAGGCGCGGCTTGTCGGTCAGTTGCTGGGTCTCGCGCACGAGTGCCAGGTTCTCGTTGATGATGTCGTCGCAGGCGCGTTGCATGATGCGGCCGCCTTCGTCGTTGACGCCGAAGCCGCCGGAGTCAGCGGAGCGCTTGAACTCGCCGACCTGGTGGCGAAACGTGTCAAGCTCCTGTTGCGTCGGCACGCCCTGAGGCATCGGCGGCACACCCGCCGGCGGTGGTGCTCCGTCCATCCGTCCCTCCCCGTTCCCTGCGAGACCTCGCAGAGCGGGTGGTGGATACGATGCGGTCGGTTGCTCGCCCCAGACGCAGTTCCCCCACCCAACCCGCAGCGTCACGTAAGCAGGCAAGCACCGTGCGTGTCAACCGTGCTGCGGTGATCGCCACCCATTCGGCAGACGCCTGCGGCCCCGCACTGTCACGGCCCGTTGTTCGACCGGGCACGCTGTGCAACCCTGCCTCGGGTTGGGGTTCTTC
Organism: Herbihabitans rhizosphaerae; assembly: GCF_004216555.1. Lineage (GTDB taxonomy): Bacteria > Actinomycetota > Actinomycetes > Mycobacteriales > Pseudonocardiaceae > Herbihabitans > Herbihabitans rhizosphaerae. The sequence continues at coordinate 107,296 of NZ_SGWQ01000011.1, forward strand.
CAGGGGGAACGATGAGCCATCCGTTTGACCCGGACGAGTTGCCCGGGCGATTCGACGCCGCTTCCGGACCAACTTCGGCCGGTCGAGCGTTCACGCCGGTCTCGGCGGTTGACCGAGCCGAAGGCTGAACAAGCGATCCCGGACATCGCGGACGCCATCATGTCCAACGCGGACTACATCAGCCTGTCTCACTGGATCCTGTGGGGCGTCAAGCAGGTATGCGGCTGCAATCCTGCGGAATGGATCGCGAAACAGGTCACCGGTGATTGGGAGCGTGTCGCCAAAGCCGGCGATGCCCTCGTCAAGCTCGCCGACTTTAACGAAGCCTACGCGAACAACATCACGATCGCGTCGGACGCGATGCTCAAGCAGTGGGACGGAAACGCGGCCGACGCCGCGAATCGCTACTTCGACAACCTCGCAACGACCCTAGTTAGACAGAAGTCAGCCCTCAAGCAAACAGCTGCGGAGTTTCGCAACCTCGCCTATAGCGTGTGGGGCCTCGCCAAGACCATCACTGGACTTCTGGAGGACCTTGCCGATTGGATCGGAGTGTGGGTGTGCACGAAACTCGCAGAACTGGTGCCCAACCCGTTCACGAAGATATTCAGCGCCGCCGCTGCGGCATTCGCGTTGGCCAAAGCGGAAGCCGCCTGGGCGAAGATCGTGGCAGCCGAGAAGAGAATGCTGAACATGGTGCACGGCGGGTGCGGCACGATCGCCGGGTGCCTCGGCGCGATTGGCGCCGTCAAGGAACACAGGCTGCCTGGCACGTACGACCATCCCGGAGCGTCGGCATGAACCCGAAGAGAAGCCACTGCTCAACATCACCAAGGACGATCCGGCGCTTGACCGTTACCTGCGAGACGCCCTCAAGGCGGTTCACGGCAACAGTAAGAACGGCGAATTCCGCAAACTCACCGACGATGTCCTCTCGGGCCGCGCCAGTCTGCGAGACGCTTTCCGATCGCCGGCCTTCGCGCGGGAAACCCACGCCGCCGGCGCGCAGGCCGCCCGTCAACTCGAAGAAATGGATCCCGCTGAACGTGCTCGCCTGGCAAAGCTCGGTGAGCAGCAGTTGGCCGAGGAACGCGACCGTCTCGCAGCTGAACAACCCGTGGAACAAGCGCCCGGCGAACGCGGTGACGAGCCAGACGAGCTTCCGACGAACTGGCTCAAGCGCGGCCTCGGTGCATCGACAACCCAACCGGAGGACCCGCCGACGCGCCCACGCCAGCGGCCGGCACCGCAACCGTCAGACGAGGACGAAGATCTATCACTGCGCCAGACCTGGCGCAGGAAGCCGACGAAGTAGGGCAATCGTCCACTGTGGACGGTGATCAGGGCGCGAGGGTGAGGTCGAACTCGTCGAGGCTGCTCGGCTCGCCGATCGCGTCGATGACGCTGACAAGGTTGTCGGTGATGGTCAGCCGGAGCACGACTCGCAGCCGGCCGCGTGGTGCGATGGCCACGCCGAGCGCGCCGTCCACCAGGATCGGCCGTGCGAACTGGGCCAGCGCGATGTTCGTGCGCGTCTCGTCGGCGACCTCCCGCGCGCCGCGCAGCACGGCCGCCTGACCGCGCCGCAGCGCCACCTGGTCGGCCCGCCGCACCACGTCCGGCGCGAGCAGTGTGAGCAGCCGCTCGATGTCACCTTCCCGGGAGGCGGCCAGGAACGCCTCCACGATCTCCCGCCGCCGCGTGAGATCGACCGGCGGCTGGACGGGCGCGCCGTGCACCCGCTGCCGCGCCCGGCTGGCCAGTTTCTTCGCCGCGACCGGGTGACCGGTCCACCACGTCGACGATCTCCGCGAACGGCACGGCGAACAGGTCGTGCAGCACGAACGCCACCCGTTCGGCCGGCCCGAGCCGGTCGAGCACCACGAGCAGGGCCAGGCCCACCGACTCGATCAGCTCCGCCTCGTCCTCGGGCCGCCGGCCGCGGTCGGGCAGCACGGTCTCCATAACGGCCATGTCGGCCGGCTCCTCGCGGCGGCGCGTGCGAGCCCGCAGCAGGTCAAGGCACACCCGGCTGACGATCGTGGTGAGCCAACCCGGCACGTTGACCACCGCGTTCACGTCCGCGCCCGCCGCCCGCAGCCACGCCTCCTGGACCGCGTCCTCGGCCTCGGCCGCCCGACCGAGCATCCGGAACGCGACCGCGCGCAGGTGCCCCCTGGTCTCCTCGAAGACCTCGGTCAGCTCGTCCATCGGTCACCTTTCGCGATCGCCGGTCGTCAGGGCGGTCGAACCGGACGATTCCAGGGAGGCACGCATGTCAGCATCGATGATCTACCACCAGGTCGGCGGGTGAGCGCCGTGTTCACCGCGTACGCCATCGTGACCGGGTTCACCGCCGCGGCCAACGCCAGCGCGGCGACCGCCGACTTCGACCGCCCGCAATGGTTGCTCGCAAACGGTGACAAAGCCGGCATTCCACGCACCTGGCTGCCCTGGCTGGGGCTACTGAAGCTCGCCGGGGCGGTCGGTCTGCTCGTGGGCATCGCGGTGCCGTGGATCGGTATCGCGGCCGGCGTCGGGCTGGTGCTCTACTTCATCGGCGCGATCGGCGCGATCGGCGCGCTGCTGCGGGGGGCGGTGCTATGCGCAATTGCCGTTCCCCACGGTGTATCTGGCCCTCGCGACGGCCGCGCTGGCGTTGCGGCTGGCGGTCCCGTGAGCCACGGAACCGTTGCCTCCCAACCACTCGCGCCGAGGGGGTGGTTCTGACCAGCGAGGACCGGCCCATCTGGGGAGCATCGGGCCGCTGATCGGAGTAACAACTCGTAGCCGACTAGATACGAGTGCTCGCGATATGCCAGACTATGCGCGAGGACGCTGCGAATCCCCCAACGCGCGTCCGATCGCGCCCCGGCCGGCTCCCCCCAGGCATGGCCGGGGCGCCCCCATATCCACAGCCGGTAACCGTCCACAGTGGACGCCTCGCCGTCCCGCCAACGCGCGAGTCCCGCGCTCAGACACCCCGAGTCCCGCGCCCTGCACCGTGCAGAGCGCGGGACTCACCGGTGCACAGCGCGGGACTCGCGGAAACGACAAAAGCCCGCCGCGGTGGAGTGGCGGCCCGGGGAAAGCCCGCCACCCCACCGCGGCGGGGTTGTGTTGACGCCAGACGCCTACCGGGCGGGGGAGACCCGATCTCCTCGCCTGACGTCAACCAGCGACCCGCGTGCTACGCCGCCACAGCGGCGTCGGCCAGCTCGCGGGCGATGGCCATCACGTACTTGCCGTAGCTCGACTTCGCCAGCCGCGCGCCGAGGTTGTAGCACTCCTCGGCGGTGATGAAGCCCTTGCGCAGTGCCACTTCCTCCAGACACGCGACCCGCACGCCCTGCCGGTCCTCGAGCGTCTGCACGTAGTGCCCGGCCTCCAGCAGCGACTTCGGCGTCCCGGTGTCCAGCCAGGCGAACCCGCGGCCCAGGTCGACCAGCCGCGCCTTCTCCCGCCGCAGGTACTCCAGGTTCACGTCGGTGATCTCCAGCTCGCCGCGCGCCGACGGCTTCAGGTTCTTGGAGATCTCCACGACATCGTTGTCATAGAAGTAGAGCCCGGTGAGCGCACGGTTGGAGCGCGGGTGCTTCGGCTTCTCCTCGATGGAGATCAGCTTGCCGTTCGCGTCCGTCTCGCCGACGCCGTACCGCTCGGGGTCGTTCACGGGATAGCCGAACAGCACGCAGCCGTCGACGTTCGCCGCGTTCTCCTCGAGCACGTCGGAGAACGACGGCCCGTGGAAGATGTTGTCCCCGAGTACCAGCGCCGCGTCGTCGTCGCCGATGTGCTCCGCGCCGATGATGAACGCCTCGGCGAGCCCGTTGGGCGCGTACTGCATCGCGTAGTCCAGCGTGATGCCGTACTGCGAGCCGTCACCGAGGAGCTTGCGGAACTGCGGCAGGTCCTGCGGTGTGGAGATGATCAGGATCTCCCGCACGTCGGCCAGCATCAGCACCGACAGCGGGTAGTAGATCATCGGCTTGTCGCTGACCGGCAGCAGCTGCTTGGACACCGCGAGGGTGATCGGGTGCAGCCGCGTCCCCGAACCGCCGGCGAGAATGATCCCCTTCATCGTTACCAGCCCGCCTTGATCGTGTCGACGATGTGCTGACGGTCCTCTTCGGACACCCACGAGCCGACCGGCACGCAGGCGATCCGGTCCGCCACCCGGTCCAGCCCCGGCAGCAGCGCGTCGAACTTGCGCACCACCGTGTGGATGTCGTTGCGCTGGTGCACGTTGCTGACCATGACCCCGGCGTCGGTGAGCTTGCGGTCGAAGTCCGCGCGCCGCTCCACCTTCATCGGGTAGATCCAGAACGACGACTCCCGGTCCTCGGCGCGCTCGGTCAGCTCGACGCCGTCGAACCCGGCAAGCTCCGCGTCGTAGAACGCCGCGTTGTCCCGGTGCTTCTTCAACACGTCGTCGATGATCTCCATGTTGGCCAGACCGATCGACGCGTTGATGTCGTTCATGTGGAACTTGTAGCCGAACTCGGCGATGTCCGGCGGGTTGCGCAGGCGGTCCTTGACCTCGCGGTCGATGCCGAACCAGCGCAGCAGCTTGGCCCGCTTGTACTGCGCCTCGTTCGGCAGCACCAGCGCGCCACCGTCACCCGAGGTTAGGTGCTTGATCGCCTGGAAGCTGAACACGGTGATGTTGCCGTGGCTGCCGATCGGCTTGCCCTGGAACGAGGCGCCCCACGCGTGCGCGGAGTCCTCGATCACCGTCGGGCGGAAGCCGAACTTCGCCTCGGCGCCGTCCAGGATCTCGCCCAGCCGGGCCAGGTCGACCGGGTAGCCGGCGAAGTGCACGATCATGATCGCCCGGGTGGCCGGGGTGATCTTGCGCGCCAGGTCGTCCAGGTCCACGTTCAGCGTGGCCTCGTCGATGTCCACCCACTTGATCTTCAGCCCGTTGGCCAGGATCGCCCAGTTGGTGGCCTCCATGGTCAGCGGCGTGGACAGCACCTCGCCCTCGACGCCGTCCGGCAACTCGGGCAGCGTGCTGGCGGCCAGCCGCACCCCCAACTGCAGAGCCGCCGTCGCGCTGTTCACGGTCGCGACGTACGGGTTATCGATCCGCTCTGCGATCTTGCGTTCGAACTCTTCGACCTTCGCACCCTGGCCGATCTGGCCGCTGGCCAGCACGTCGCCGACCGCGGCCGGTGCGCCGGGCGACATCGGCACCTTGAACAACGGGATCATCGTGTCCGCACTCCTTGAGATGTCAGGCGTCAGGCGACGCGCTCGCGCTCTGCGTTGTGTCCGGCGCGCAGGTCCTCGTAGAGCCGCACGCATTCGGCGTAGGTCGGCAGCAGGCCCTGCTTCTCGGCCTCGGCCAGCGTGGGGGCGGCCTTGTCCTTGTCGGACAGCACCAGCTCGTGGCCGGTCGGCCAGGGCAGGTCCAGCGCGGGGTCGAGCGGGTGCACCTGGATCGCGCCGCCCGGGCTGTAGGTGCTGGAGCACAGGTAGACGGCGGTGGCCTCGTCGGCGAGCGGGGAGAACCCGTGCGAGAGCCCCTCGGCCAGGTACAGCGCGTGCCGGTTGTCCGCGGACAGCTCGACCGCGACGTGCTCGCCGTAGGTGGGGGAGCCGATCCGCGTGTCCACCACGATGTCGATCAGCGCGCCGCGCTGGCAGGTCATGTAGCGCGCCTGGCCGGGCAGTGCCACCGCGTGCAGACCGCGGACCGTGCCGCGCCGCGAGGACGAGCAGTTGACCTGCGCGACGGTCATCGGGTGGCCGATGGCCTCGGTGAACGCCGGCTGGCTGAACGTCTCGAGGAACAGACCGCGGTCGTCCGGAAAGATCTTGGGCTTGACAAGGTAGGCACCGTCGATGCCGAGTGGTTCGATGTGCATGGTCCCCGCACTACCTCTCTAGGAATATTTGAGTTCACGGCTCGCTGTTCCCGAGGTGAAACGTCCCATCGCGCGAGTAGGGCAACAACCCCTATCCGCCCCTTGCGTCCCCGATACACCGAAATTCGTCGCAGGCCAATAGCCTCGGCAATTCGACAAGGGGGCGCACAGGGGCGCTCTAGGGGTAATCGGCACCGCGCTCATCCTTTAGCGTGAAAAGCGATCACGCGAGTTCCCATGAATGGTGGGTTGACACATGAGCGTCGCGCCGAGCGCCAAGGGCACCGCGCCCTTCGGCGAGCACGAGACCTGGTACCGGGTCACCGGTGACCTGCGCGGTGGCAAGCCGCCACTGGTGGTGGCGCACGGCGGGCCGGGCAGCACACACGACTACCTGCTCTCGCTCGCGGAGCTTGCCGAGCAGGGCTGGCCGGTCGTGCACTACGACCAGCTCGGCAACGGTGGCTCGACGCACCTGCCGAAGGCGCCGGCCGAGTTCTGGACGCCGGAGCTGTTCGTCGACGAGCTGCGGAACCTGTTGCGGCACCTGGAGATCGAGGACAGCCACATTCTGTTCGGGCAGTCCTGGGGCGGGCTGCTGACCGCGAAGTACGCCGCCGGGCGCCCGGCCGGCCTGCGCGGGCTGGTGATCGCCAACTCGCCGGCCAGCTACCCGCTGTGGCTGGCCGAGATGAAGGTGCTCCGCGAGGCACTGCCGGACGGCGTGAACGACACACTGCTGCGCCACGAGGCCGAGGGGACCACCGAGACGCAGGAGTACTTCGACGCGATGCGGGTCTTCTACGACCGGCACGTGTGCCGGGTGCTGCCGTGGCCGCGCGACTATCTCGCGTCGTTCATGGAGATCAACAACGATCCGACCGTCTATCACGCGATGAACGGGCCGAGCGAGTTCCACGTGATCGGATCACTGCGCGACTGGGGTGTCGTGGACTGCGTCGAGAACATCTCGGTACCGACGCTGGTGATCTCCGGGCGGCACGACGAGGCGACGCCGGTGACCGTCCGGCCGTACCACGACCTCATTCCGGACGTGCGCTGGGAAATCTTCGAGGAGTCCAGTCACGTCCCGCATCTCGAAGAGCCGGAGAGATTCAAGGAGGTTCTCACCGGTTTTCTCTCCACATTGAGTTGATTCGCAAAAGGGGTAGTGGGCATGAAAACGGAGTCGCGGACCCGCACGGCGATGGTGTTCCCGGGTATGGGTCCGTCCTCGTTCGCCGACGTCGGTAAGTTCATGTTGATCAACCCACACGCGAGAAAGCTGGTGGCCGTCGCCGACGACGTGCTCGGCTACTCGCTCGTGGACAAGTTTCGCGACACGGAAGGCGACTATTCCGAGTACGCCCAGGTGGCGTTCCTGGTGAACTGCCTCGCGCTCGCGGAGTGGGCGGAGAAGACGCTGGACGTGGTGTCCGAGATCGTCGCCGGACCCAGTTTCGGCGAGAAGGCGGCCACCGCGTACTCGGGTTCGCTCCCGGTGGAGGACGTCATTCTCCTGACCGCGCAGCTCGCGCGTTACCTGGACGACTACTTCGCCGTCGAGCACACCGACATCGTCACGCATTCCTTCGTGCGTGTCGGCGAGGAGAGACTGGCCGACATCAAGGGCGAGCTGACCGATCTGGACGAATGGCACGAGATCTCGTGCTACGTGGACGACGACTTTTACATGCTCACGCTTCGCGAGCACAACCTGGAATGGTTGAAGAAGCGTCTTCGCGCGATCGGGGGCCTTTCGCTCTACACGATGCGGCCGCCGATGCACTGCGGGATCTTCGAGCCGCTGCGCACGAAGGTGGCCGAGGAGCTGTTCACGAACCTGGAGTTCGCCGACCCGCGGATACCGGTCGTGAAGGACCAGGACGGCTCCGAGATCACCACCGGCGCCGGCGTCCGGGAGATGCTGCTCGACGGGTTCGTGCGCCCGACACGCTGGACCGACATCGTCGCGACGCTGAAGGCGCGCGGGATCGAGCGGGTCTGCGTCGCCGGCGCGGACAGCCTGTTCAGCAGGGTCGGCCTCACCAGGAAGAACTTCGACGTGCTCGCGGTGAACCCGCGCATGGCCATGCAACCGCGGCGCCGCGCCGCGGTCGCCTGACCGCACCGGAATCCACGGAAAAACGGCCATGTCCTCCCTCATCGCGATCGCGACTCAGGAGGACATGGCCGTTCGGCATTCCCCGTCGAATGGTCACACGGCCGACGGAATGAGGTCGGCCAGCTGCTTCCACAGCACACCGGGCGACTCGAAGGTCTCGATGCTCAGCGCGTCGTCGGTGAATCGCACGTCGTACGTGCCCTCGAGCGCCGCGAGCAGCTCGACCATGCCGAGCGAGTCAAGGCCGAAATCACGCAGCGGCGTTCCCTCGGTCAGCTGCTCGTCGGCAGGAAGAAACGGAAGGTACTGGCGCAGAAGTTCCTCGAACTGCTGGTCCCACATGGTTACTCCGATCAGTCTGGTCCACGACAAGATTGAACTGTGGACAGTGATGACAATGGTCGGGTACCGCCGCGCGATCAGCCCGACTCGGCTACAAGGTTCAGCCTATCACCAAATACGTCGCCGAGGGCCGCCTTGTGGTGCGAGAAATACAATTCTTCGACCGGCTCGAACGATTCTTGAGAATCGCGTCGAGCAATACAGTCCTGCCATTTCGGGTGCATTAGCGGTTCTATTTTCAGGAGGAGAAGATGGCTGAGACAGCCGATCACGCGTTGTACGGCCGCTTCCTGCGCGGCCTGGCCGCCGCGCCGAACGGCGAGGCGATTCGGCTCGCCACGGACGTGTACAGCTACACCGAACTGCACGAGCTGGCGTCCACCTGGGCCGGCGCGTTGCTGAACGGGCCGGCCGGGAAACCGAAGGCCGTCGGCGTGCTCGCCGGCAAGTCGATCGAGGCCTACGCCGGCATCCTGGCCGGGCTGTACGCGGGAATCACCGTGGTGCCGCTGCAGCCGGAGTTCCCGCCGGCGCGTACCCGGCAGATCGTGGACGCGGCGGGTGTGGACGCGATGATCGTGGACGAGAAGGGGCACTCCCTGCTGCCCGCGATTTTCGAGGGCCACCCCGGTGTGCCGGTGCTGGCGCCGAACGTGCGCGCGCCCGGCCTGCTGACCGCGTCGCCGGCCGGTGCGCTGACCGAGCCGGTGCCGGTCGAGGCGTCCGACGTGGCCTATGTGCTGTTTACTTCCGGCTCCACCGGCCGGCCGAAGGGTGTGCCGGTCACGCACGCCAACACCCACCATTACTTCGGCCTGCTCGACGAGCGCTACGACTTCACGCCGGACGACGTGTTCTCCCAGACGTTCGACCTGAACTTCGACTGCGGCTGGTTCGACCTGTTCTGCGCGTGGGGAACCGGCGCCAACCTGACCGTGGTGCCGCCGAGGGCCTACCGCGACCTGCCGGCGTTCATCGCCGAGCGCGGGCTGACCGTGTGGTTCTCCACGCCGAGCGCGATCGCGCTGATCCGAAAGATGGGCGGGCTGACCCCGGGATCGATGCCCGGCCTGCGCTGGAGCTTCTTCGCCGGTGAGGCGCTCACCCTGGCCGACGCCGACGACTGGCAGGTCGCCGCGGACTCCTCCACGCTGGAAAACCTTTACGGCCCAACGGAGTTGACCATCACGGTGACCGGTCACCGGTTCGACCGCGAACTGTCGCCGCAGCTCGGCGTGAACGGCGGCGTCCCGATCGGCACCGTCCACAGTGGACACGACCATCTGCTGATCGACACCGACGAGAACCCGGTCGAGGGCGACGAGGGCGAACTGTGCATCTCCGGCCCGCAGATGGCCACCGGCTACCTGGACCCGGCAGACGACGAGGGCCGATTCCTCAAGCACGGCGGGCAACTCTGGTACCGCACCGGCGACCGGGTGCGCCGCCTGGCCGACGGGCAGTACGTGTACCTGGGACGGCTGGACGCGCAGGTGCAGGTGCAGGGCTGGCGGGTGGAGCTGGCCGAGATCGACCACGCGGTGCGCTCCTGCGACGGCGTGCTGGACGCGGTGACCGTCGCCGCGGACACCGGCGATGGGCTGGAGCTGTTCGTGTTCTACACCGGAACCGAACGCGCGCCGGTCGAGCTGAACCGTGAGCTGCGCGTCACACTGCCGTCCGGAATGGTGCCGAAGCATTACCGGCACGTAGACGAATTCCCGCTGAACTCGAATCGAAAAACCGACCGGAAGGAATTGTCCGCACGGGCGTCCTCGCTGGTCACGGCGGGTCGCTAAGTGTGCTGCGTCCTAGGGGCGGCTAGGGGTATAGGTCGCCAGCAGACCTCGCATAACGTGAAACACAGCCATCGTGAATCGCTTGAATCGCTAGACGGGAGAGGGCCTTGGGCGGCTTGACGGGCGCGGTCCAGCGCATTCCTGAAAAAACTCATCAGCCGGGTAGACTCGTGCACGATCTGTTGGATTCCGTGCACGCGGCGACACCGACGGCGACCGCGGTTCGCGATTCTCGGGGCGCTTGGACGTTCCTCGAGCTCGTCGAATACAGCCACGCGTTCTCCAGGTGGTTGCACGGCAAGGGGGTCCAGCACGGCGACCGGATCGTGCTGCAGTTGCCGACCGACCGCGAGCTGGTGGCGATGTTCTACGGCGCCTCGCGTCGTGGCGTCGTCTTCGCCCCGGTCAACCCGGCGATGAAGACCTTCCACCTGAAGTCGGTGATCGCGAACGCCGAGCCGGAGCTGGTGATCGGCGATTCGACGTCGGTCGGCCCGCTGCGGGAGGCGACCGATCTGCCGGTGTACGACCTGGCCGACGTGTGGCGCGAGGTGGTGCACCTGCACTCGCGCGGCACCCCGGTCGAGCCGGCCGCCGTCACACCCAACGACGTCGCCGCGTTGATCTACACCTCGGGGAGTACGGCCGCGCCGAAGGCGGTGATCTGTCCACACTCGCAGGTCACCTTCGCCACCGAGGCGATCACCACGACGCTCGGCTATCGCGCCGACGACGTCGTGTTCTGCCGCTTCCCGATGTCCTGGGACTACGGCCTGTACAAGGTGCTCATGGCGCACTTCGCCGGTGCCGAGATCGTGCTCGCCGGCGGTGAGTCCGACCTGGTGCTGCTGAACCGGATCCGCGAGACCAACGCCACGATCGTGCCGCTGGTGCCGTCGTTGGCCAGCATGATCGGCACGCTGGCCAAGCGCGCCACCGACTCGACGCCGAGCCTGCGCATGTTCACCAACACCGGCGCCGCGCTGCCGCAGTCGACGATCGACTCGCTGCGCCAGGCGTTCCCCGGTGTGTCGGTGGTGCGCCAGTTCGGGCAGACCGAGTGCAAGCGCATCACGATCATGCCGCCGGAGCAGGACGGCACCCGCCCGGACGCGGTGGGTCTCCCGCTGCCCGGCACCTCGGTGCTGATCGTGGACGCGGACGGCAACGAGCTGCCGATCGGCCAGGTGGGCGAGATCGTGGCCGAGGGCCCGCACGTGATGCCCGGCTACTGGCGCAATCCGGAACAGACCGCGCGCGCGTTCCGGGCCAATCCGCGAACGGGTGAGCCGAGGCTGCACACCGGCGACTACGGCCGGCTCGACGACGAGGGTTTCCTCTATTTCGAGGGCCGCCGCGACGACATGTTCAAGCGAAAGGGAATTCGCATGAGCACGGTCGAGATCGAGGCGGCCGCGATGGACATTCCGGGAGTACGGGCCGCGGCCGCACTTCCGCCGACGCCGAAACGCGACCTCGCGGTGTGCGTCGAGTCCGACCTTCCGTCGCACACGATTCTGCGTGAGCTGGCCCGCCGGCTCGAAGCGCAGAAAGTGCCGGCGACCTGTCACGTCCTCGAAGATTTCCCGCTCACTCTGCACGGAAAGAACGAGCGGAAACAGTTGGCCTTGATGCTTGATGGGAGCGACGCGTGAGCCGTCATCGTGAGCTTGCCGACCAGTTCGGCACCCCGCTCTATGTCTACGACCTGGACAAGGTCGAGGCGGCACGGCGCGATCTGTTCACCGCCCTGCCGGAGGAATTCGACCTGTTCTTCGCGCTCAAGGCCAACCCGCACCCGGAGATGGCCCGAGCGCTGCGCGAGGGCGGTGATCGGGCGTGCCGCGCGGAGATCAGCTCCACCGGTGAACTGACCGCCGCGCTGACCGCCGGGTTCGTCGCGGGGGAGATCCTCTACACCGGGCCGGGCAAGACCGACGGCGAGCTGCGCGAGGCCATCGGCAAGGGCGTGCGGCACTTCTCCGTCGAGTCGGTCACCGACATGGAACACGTCGGCGCCGCGGCCCGCGAGCACGGTGTGGTGGCCGACTGCCTGCTCCGGATCAACAGCGAAACCTCAAGTGCCACAACGAGTATCCGCATGACCGGCAAGCCGTCGCAGTTCGGCTTCGACACCGAGACGCTCGCCGAACTGGCGCCGCGACTGACCAGTGTGGACGGTGCGCGGGTGGTCGGCGTGCACCTGTTCTCGCTGAGCAACGCCAAGGACGAGACCAGTCTGATCAGCGAACTGCAGCACAGCATCACGATCGCCGCGCGGATCCAGGACGAGGTCGGCGTCACGTTCAGCCTGGTGGACATCGGCGGCGGGTTCGCCGCGCCGTATGCCACGCCCGGCAGCCGCCCGGTGTACGAGAAGCTGCGTCAGGAATTGGGCAGCACGCTGGACGTGCACTTCCCCGGTTGGCGTGAGGGTGCGCCCCGGGTGGCCTGCGAGTCCGGGCGCTACCTGGTCGGCGACTCCGGCACGCTGCTCTGCGGCGTGGTCAACATCAAGGAGAGCCGTGGCCGCACCTTCGTGATCCTGGACGCGGGGATCAACACGTTCGGCGGGATGTCCGGGCTCGGCCGGCTGCTTCCGGTCGCGGTGCAGCCCGACCCTGACCATGTTGGGGACGGGCCGGAGCACACCGAGCGGGCGAGTCTGGTCGGGCCGCTGTGCACGCCGGGCGACATTCTCGGCCGCGAGGTCAAGCTGCCGCCGCTCACCGCGGGTGACGTGATCGAGATTCCGAACGCCGGCGCGTACGGGCCCACGGCGAGCCTGCTGATGTTCCTCGGCCGGCCGGCGCCCACCGAGGTGCTGGTGCGCGGTGACAAGGTCGTCTCCGTTTCTCGGATCGAGCCGCAGCGCGTTTACGAATAGAGCCGCCCTTTCCGGCGGATCGGCTTGGCGAATTCCCGTTCGCCTGGTGGAAGGAGCGTGCCCAGAATGAGTACTTCTTCGGAGAGCTGGATTTCGACCGACAACGCCACCGACGTGATCCGTCGGGACGTCGATTCGATCAACGAGACCGGTGGCAGGGGCCGCACGGTCGTGGTCACCGGGCTGGCGTCCGACTCGCACACCTGGAACCTGGTCTACCTCCAGTTGCTGGTCGAGGAACTCGGCTACGACGTGGTGAACCTCGGTCCGTGCGTGCCGGACGACCTGCTGGTCAGCGAGTGCCGGGACATCCAGCCGGCGCTGATCGTGATCAGCAGCGTGAACGGGCACGGCTTCACCGACGGCATGCGGGTGATCGACCAACTGCGTGCCCAGGAGCAGCTCACGGCCACGCCGGTGGTGATCGGCGGAAAGCTCGGCGTCACCGGAGGGGAAAGCGCGCAGCACATTCAGGATCTCGTCGCCGCCGGATACGACGCCGTTTTCGAGGACGGTGCGGATACCACACTGTCGTTCAGCAAATTCGTCAAATCGATGCCGCAGCCGGCCGATCAGAAAGCATTGTCATGACAGTCCCGGTGCTCGGGCGGGGCGGGTTCGGCGATTTCGTCGCCCGTGCCCGCACCGCCGGGGAACTCGTCGTCCAGCCGAGGATGGGGTTCAGCGACCCGGTGGACATGCGCGCCGGGTTACAGGCGGTGAAGGCGGCGGGGGCCACCACGGTGGGCACCCTCACGCTGGACAGCTACACCCGAGTGGGCGACCTGCGCAACGCGGAGAAGGCGCTCAGCGACGGGGTGCGGCTCAACGGGTACCCGATCGTCAACTACGACGAGGCCACCACCCGCGCCGTGCTCGCCGGTGTGCGCGGCACCGACTTCCCGGTGCAGGTGCGGCACGGCTCGGCGGTGCCGCTGGACATCTTCGCCGCGCTGATGCGCGCCGGTATCGACGCCACCGAGGGCGGGCCGGTGTCCTACTGCCTGCCCTACGGACGCACCCCGCTCGACGAGTCGGTGCGCAACTGGACACGGTGCTGCGAATTGTTCGTGTGGCTGCGCGAATTCGGTATGGAGCCGCATCTGGAGACGTTCGGCGGCTGCATGATGGGACAATTGTGCCCGCCGAGCCAACTGGTCGCGATCAGCGCGCTCGAAGCGCTTTTCTTCTACCGGTTCGGGATTCGCAGCATTTCCGCGAGCTATGCCCAGCAGACCAATATGGAGCAGGATCGCGAGGCCGTGGCGGCGCTGCGGCGGTTGTGCGCGGAGCTGTTGCCGGCGGCACAGTGGCACGTGGTGATCTACGGCTACATGGGTGTCTACCCGGCCTCCGACGAGGGCGCGTACGCCCTGCTCGGCCGGTCCGCCGAGCTGGCCGTGGCGAGCGGTTCCGAGCGGCTGATCGTCAAGACCGTCGCCGAGGCGCGGCGCATCCCGACCATCGAGGAGAACGTCTCAGCGCTCGAGTTCGCCGCCGGCGTGGCGCACGACACCGACCCGGCCGACTACCCGGCGGTCGATCAGGACTCGCAGGTGTATGCCGAGGCCAGGGCGCTGGTGGACGCGGTGCTCGACCTCGACGACGACCTCGGCCGGGCGCTGTTGCTCGCGTTCAAGCGCGGCTATCTGGACATCCCGTACTGCCTGCACCCGGACAACATGGGCTCGGCCCGCAGCTACATCGACGACGACGGGCGGCTGCGCTGGGCCGAGCTGGGCTCGCTGCCGCTCGGGTCGGTGGTGGACAAGGTGAGCCCGCGCAAGGTCGCCTCGGCCGATCTGCTCACCGCGCTGTCCTACGTGCGCCACACCTACGACGACGCCGCACTCGAGCACGCTGCGGCGAGAACCATTTCCGGCACCGAGCACGTGCTGCCGAGAAAGCAGCACGAGCGGCACGGGATTGCCCGGACACGACGGGGCCGTTAGGGGTTCAGCTGGGGTGGCACCTCAAACTACCGTCGAATTTTGAAGTACTGCGTTTCGATTTCGCCTGCCAATGTAGTGGAGTGCGCGGATGAGCGAGTCCGAAATCGTCGAGCCCGGAGAAACCGTGACCGAGGGGACGGAAAGCGCGCTCGCCCAGCGACTGCGCGGTCTGCCGGCCGGGGAGCAGGCGAAGGTCATCCTGGACCTGGTGCACGACGCGACCGTGGCCGCGTTGCGGTCGGTGCGTCCGGACGCGCCGGGCACGGTGAACACCGACGCGCCGTTCCACGAGCTGGGTTTCGACTCGCTGGCCGCGGTCGAGCTGCACGCCCGGCTGGCCGAGCAGACCGGCATGGAGGTGCCGGTCACCGTCGCGTTCGACTACCCGACGCCGGCCGTGCTGGCCAAGTATCTGCGCGCCGAGGCGCTGGGGTTGGCCGACGAGGCACCCGAGCCGACCGGGGTCACGATGGTCGACGACGACCCGATCGCGATCGTGTCGATCGGCTGCCGCTACCCGGGCGGCTCGTCGTCCCCGGAAGCGTTGTGGTCGCTGGTCTCCGGCGAGCAGCACGTCATCTTCGACATGCCGACCGACCGCGGCTGGGACGTGGACGGCATCTACGACCCGGACCCCGGCACGCCGGGCAAGACCTACGTGCGCGAGGGCGGCTACCTGCCCGACGCCGGTGACTTCGACGCGGAGCTGTTCGGCATCTCCCCGCGCGAGGCGTCGGCCATGGACCCGCAGCAGCGGCTCGTGCTGGAGACCGCGTGGGAGGCGTTCGAGCGCGCCGGGATCGACCCGACTTCGTTGCGCGGCAGCCAGTCCGGCGTGTTCATCGGTGCTGAGCCGCAGGAGTACGGACCGCGGCTGCACGAGGCGCCCGAGGGCCTGGACGGCTACCTGCTGACCGGCAACGCGCCGAGTGTTGTCTCCGGGCGGGTGGCCTACTCGCTCGGACTGGAGGGCCCGACCCTCACCCTGGACACCGCGTGCTCCGGCTCGCTGGTCGCGTTGCACCTCGCCGCGCAGTCGTTGCGCATGGGCGAGTGCTCGCTGGCGCTGGCCGGCGGTGTGGCGATCATGGGCAGCCCCGGCACGCTGACCGCGTTCAGCCGGCAGCGCGGGCTCGCCCCGGACGGCAAGTGCAAGGCGTTCGCGGGTGCGGCCGACGGCACCGGGTTCGCCGAGGGTGTCGGCGTGCTGCTGTTGGAGCGGTTGTCCGACGCGCGTCGCAACGGACACCCGGTCATCGCAATCGTGCGCGGCAGTGCGATCAACCAGGACGGTGCGAGCAACGGCATCACCGCGCCGAACGGTCCCGCGCAGCAGCGGGTGATCCGGCAGGCGCTGGCCAACGCGCGGATCACCCCGTCCGACGTGGACGCGGTCGAGGCGCACGGCACCGGCACCCGGCTCGGCGACCCGATCGAGGCGCAGGCGATCCTCGCCACCTACGGGCAGAACCGCGAGGAGCCGTTGCGACTCGGCTCGGTGAAGTCGAACATCGGGCACACCCAGGCGGCGGCCGGCGCGGCCGGTGTGATCAAGATGATCATGGCGATGCGCAACGGCGTGCTGCCCCGCACGCTGCACGTGGACGAGCCGACCCCGCAGGTGAACTGGACGGCCGGCAACGTCGAGCTGCTCACCGAAACCGTTGCGTGGCAGCCGAAGGACCGCCCCCGCCGGGCCGGCATTTCCTCGTTCGGCGTGAGCGGCACCAACGCGCACGTGGTGCTGGAGGAGCCGCCGGCCGTCGAGGTCGACGAGCCGGAGGCGCTGCCGTCGTCCGGATCGGTGCTGCCGCTGCCGCTTGCCGGCAAGAGCGCCGAGGCACTGGCCGGGCAGGCCGGCAAGCTCCAGTCCTTTGTGGACTCCTCCGAGGACGCGCTGGCCGACCTGGGCCTCTCGCTGGCCACCACCCGCGCCGGCCTCGAACACCGCGCGGTCGTTCTCGCCGCCGACACGACCGAGGCCGCTCAGGGGCTCGCGGCACTCGCCGCGGGCGATGAGGGTGCCAATGTGATCACCGGCTCGGTGGTCGGCGGCAAGCTCGCGTTCCTGTTCACCGGCCAGGGTTCGCAACGGCTGGCCATGGGCCGGCAGCTGTACCAGACCTTCGACGTGTTCGCCAAGGCGCTCGACGACGCGTGCGGCTACCTCGACCTGCAGTTGGAGCTGCCGCTGGGCGATGTGCTGTTCGCCGAGCCCGGGTCGGTGTTGGTGCCTCCTTCGCCGGCAGGCGCGGGTGACGCCGCGCTGCTGAACCAGACCGGGTATGCCCAGCCGGCACTGTTCGCCGTCGAGGTGGCGCTGTACCGGTTGCTGGAGTCGTGGGGCGTCACGCCGGACTTCCTTGCCGGGCACTCGATCGGCGAGCTGGCCGCGGCACACGTGTCCGGCGTGCTCTCCCTCGAGGACGCGGCGACCCTGGTGGCCGCACGCGGGCGGCTGATGCAGGAGCTGCCGTCCGGTGGCTCGATGGTGGCGATCCAGGCGACCGAGGACGAGGTCGCGCCGCTGCTTCCGGAGCAGGCCAGCATCGCGGCGATCAACGGGCCGTCCGCGGTCGTGGTGTCCGGTGTGTACAGTGCGGTCGCGGTGGTGGCCGAGCACTTCGAATCGTTGGGGCGCAAGACGAAGCGGCTGACCGTGTCGCACGCGTTCCACTCGCCGCTGATGGAGCCGATGCTGGCGGAGTTCGGCCGGATCGCGGCCGTGCTGGACTACCGGCAGCCGCGCATTCCGGTGGTGTCGACCGTGCACGGGCGGCTGGCCACGGCCGACGAGCTGTGCGACCCGGAGTACTGGGTGCGCCAGGTACGCGCGGCCGTGCGGTTCGCCGACGCGGTGCGCGAGCTGGAGGGCAAGGGCGTCACCACGTTCCTGGAGCTGGGCCCGGACGCGGTGCTGTCCGCGATGGGGCAGGACAGCGTGTCCACCGAGGACAGCGCGTTCCGGTCGGTGCTGCGCCGTGACCGCGACGAGGAGCGCGAGCTGGTCGGCGCGCTCGCGTTCGCGCACGTGCGCGGGATTTCCCTGGACTGGCAGGCGTTCTACGCGGCACACGGTGGCTCGCGGACGGTCGAGCTGCCGACCTACGCGTTCCAGCACAAGCGCTACTGGCTCACCCCGCCGGCCGCCGCGGGCGACGCCTCCGGGTTCGGTCAGGAGGCGGCCGAGCACCCGTTGGTTGGCGCGGTCGTCGGTTTGGCCGGCGGCGACGGGGTGGTGCTGACCGGGCGGGTGTCGCTGCGGTCGCACCCGTGGCTGGCCGATCACGTGATCTCCGGGGTGCCGCTGCTGCCCGGCACGGCGTTCGTGGAGCTGGCGGTGCGCGCCGGCGACCAGGTCGGCTGCCGGGTGCTGGAGGAGCTGACGCTCGCCGCGCCACTGGTGCTGCCCGAGGACGGGAGCGTCGCACTCCAGGTTGTCGTGTCCGACGTGGACACCTCGGGCCGGCGGACCGTGCGGCTGTACTCGCGTACCGAGGGTGCCGAGGAGTGGACGCTGCACGCGGACGGCGTGCTCGCCACGGCCGCCGACAAGATCGTCACCAAGGAGGGTGCCGGCCTCACCGAGTGGCCGCCCCTGCACGCGCAACCCGTTGACCTGCAAGGGTTCTACGACAATCTGGCGAACTCCGGCTACGAGTACGGCCCGTTGTTCCACGGCGTGCGCGCGGTGTGGAAGGGCGCGGACGGCGAGGCGTTCGCCGAGGTCGCGTTGCCCGACGGCGCCGACTCGGGCGCGTTCGGGCTGCACCCGGCGCTGCTGGACGCCGTGCTGCAGGCGACCGACTTCGCCGAGTCGCACGACAGCGACGAGACCCGCCTGCCGTTCGCGTGGACCGGTGTGTCGCTGTACGCCACCGGTGCGTCCGCGTTGCGGGTGCGGATCACGGCGGAGGGCACCGACGGCGTCTCGCTGATGCTGGCCGATCCGACCGGGATGCCGGTCGCCTCGGTGGAGAAGTTCGTCACCCGCCCGGTGCCGGCCGACGCGCTGCGCCCTGCCGGTGCGAAGGGCGACTCGCTCTACCGTCTCGAGTGGACAGACGCGCCGCCGGCCGGCGACACGCCGTCGGACCTCGTCGTGCTGCCGTGTGCCTCGTGGTTCGAGGTGGACTCCTCGGTGCCGGCCGCGGTGCGCTCGGCGACCGGGTTCGTGCTGGACGCGGTGCGGGGGTTCCTGGCCGACGAGGAGAAGGCCGAGTCGCGGCTGGTCGTGCACACGCACGGCGCGATCGCGGTGGACGCCGACGACGACCCGGCCGACGTGACGCTGGCACCGGTGTGGGGCCTGGTGCGCGCGGCTCAGTCGGAGAACCCCGGCCGCATCGTGCTGGTCGACTCCGACGTGGACGACCTGGACGCGATCACGGGCGCGGTGAGCACCGGCGAGCCGGAACTGGCGCTGCGCGACGGCCGTGTGCTGGTGCCGCGCCTGGTTCGCGACGAGTCCACTGTGGACGGTCCGGACTTCGGTGACGGCACCGTGCTGGTGACCGGTGGCACGGGCGGCCTGGGTGGCCTCCTGGCGCGGCACCTCGTCGGCACGCACGACGTGCGGCACCTGCTGCTGACCTCGCGTCGCGGGCTGGACGCGCCGGGTGCTGCCGAACTGCGCGACGAGCTGACGGCTCTCGGCGCGTCGGTGACCGTGGCCACCTGCGATGTCGCGAACAAGGCAGCGCTCGCCGCCGTGCTCGCCGAGATCCCGGCCGAGCACCCGCTGACCGGTGTGGTGCACACGGCCGGCGTGCTGGACGACGGGCTCGTCGGTTCGCTGACGCCGGAGCGGCTGGACACCGTGCTGCGACCGAAGGTGGACGCGGCCTGGCACCTGCACGAGCTGACCCGCGGGCCGGACCTCACCGCGTTCGTGCTGTTCTCCTCGTCGGCCGGCCTGGTCGACTCGGCGGGACAGGGCAACTACGCGGCGGCGAACGTGTTCCTGGACGCGCTGGCCAACTACCGGCGCTCCTCCGGCCTGCCCGCGACCGCGCTCGCCTGGGGCCTGTGGGCCGGCGAGGTCGGCATGGGCGGCGGGCTGTCCACCGCGGACCTCGATCGCATCAACCGGCTCGGACTCGCACCGTTGTCCGCCGAGGAGAATCTTGCGTTGCTCGACGCCGCGTTGCGAAGCAACGCGGGCGCGTTGCTGCCGGTGCGACTGGACACGGCGGCGTTGCGCGCACGGCCGGACGGTGTGCCACCGGTGTTCTCGAAGCTGGTGCGCACCCCGGCCCGGCGCGCGGCGGCCACCGCCGCTGTCCCAGGTGGACAGTCTTTCGCGGACGGCATCGCGGCACTGCCGGACGCCGAGCGCGAGCAGGCGTTGCTGGACCTGGTGCGCACGCACGTGGCGGCGGTTCTCGGGCACGAGTCGGGTGACGCGATCGAGCCGAGGCGGGCGTTCTCCGAGCTGGGCTTCGACTCGCTTGCGGCGGTCGAGCTGCGCAACCGGCTGAACGCCGCGACCGCTCTGCGGCTGCCGGCGACGCTGGTTTTCGATTACCCCACAACGATTTCGCTGGCCGAGCACATCCGGGACAAGGCGCTCGGTACCTCCTCGCCAACGGTCACCACGCCGGTGGTCACGGCGTCGAACGACGAGCCGATCGCGATCGTGGGCATGGCCTGCCGGTACCCGGGCGGCGTGGCCAATCCGGAGGACCTGTGGCGGCTCGTCGCCGAGGGGCGCGACGGAGTGGCCGGTTTCCCCACTGACCGCGGCTGGGACGTCGAGGGCATCTACGACCCGGAGATCGGCAAGTCCGGCACCACCTACGCGCGTGAGGGCGGATTCCTCTACGACGCGTTGCGGTTCGACCCCGGCTTCTTCGGGATCAGTCCGCGTGAGGCGCAGGGCATGGACCCGCAGCAGCGGCTGCTGCTGGAGGCGTCATGGGAGGCGTTCGAGCGGGCCGGGATCGACCCGGTCGGGCTGCGCGGCTCCCGGACCGGTGTGTTCGCCGGCGTGATGTACCACGACTACGCCACCCGACTGCGGCACGTGCCCGACGACATCGCGGGCTACCTGGGCAACGGCAGCCTCGGCTCGGTGGTTTCCGGCCGGATCTCCTACGCGCTGGGCCTGGAGGGCCCGGCGGTCACCGTGGACACGGCGTGCTCGTCGTCGCTGGTGGCGTTGCACTGGGCGATCGCGGCGTTGCGTCGCGGCGAGTGCTCGCTGGCCCTGGCCGGCGGTGTGACCGTGATGGCCACCCCGGACACGTTCATCGACTTCTCCCGTCAGCGCGGGCTCGCGCAGGACGGCCGGTGCAAGTCGTTCTCCGACACGGCGGACGGCACCGGTTGGGGCGAGGGTGTCGGCATGTTGCTCGTTGAGCGGTTGTCCGACGCGCGTCGCAACGGACACCCCGTTCTCGCAACGGTGCGCGGCAGTGCGATCAACCAGGACGGCGCGAGCAACGGTCTGACCGCTCCGAACGGCCCGTCGCAGCAGCGGGTCATCGCCGCCGCATTGGCCGACGCCGGGCTTCGACCGTCCGATGTGGACACGGTGGAGGCGCACGGCACCGGCACCACGCTGGGCGACCCGATCGAGGCGCAGGCGCTGCTGGCCACCTACGGGCAGGACCGTGCCGGTGATCCGCTGTGGCTCGGCTCGATCAAGTCCAACATCGGGCACACGCAGGCGGCCGCCGGTGTCGCCGGGATCATCAAGGTGGTTCAGGCGATCCGGCACGGCAAGCTGCCGAGCACACTGCACGTGGAGGAACCGTCCAGCAAGATCGACTGGACCGAAGGGGCCGTCGAGCTGCTCACCGAGTCGCGTGACTGGCCGAGCGTGGAGCGGCCTCGGCGCGCGGCGGTGTCCAGCTTCGGCATCTCCGGTACCAACGCGCACGTGATCATCGAGCAGGCCGATCCGGAGCCCGTGTCCGACGTGGACACCGAGCCCCGCGAGGGCGTGCTGGCCTGGACCGTCTCCGCCAAGACCGCCGACGCACTCGCCGACCAGGCTCGCCGTCTGTCCACTGTGGACGCCGATCCGCTGGACATCGCGTACTCGCTGGCCACCACCCGTGCCGCGCTGGAACACCGCGCTGTGGTGGTCGGCTCGACCGAGGACGACCTGCGTGCCGGGTTGACGGCGGTCGCGGAGGGTTCGCCCGCGATCCGGGACGTGGCAGCCGGCGGCAAGCTGGCCTACCTGTTCACCGGTCAGGGCGCGCAGCGGCTCGGCATGGGATCCGGTCTGTACCAACGGTTCCCCGTGTACGCGGAGGCGTTCGACGCGGTGTGCGCGCACCTGGACGAGCTGCTCGACCGGCCGATCAAGGACGTGGTGTTCGCCGAGCCGGAGGACGCCGACGCGGCTCTGCTCGACCAGACCGTCTACACCCAGACGGCGCTGTTCGCCGTCGAGGTGGCGCTGTTCCGGCTGCTCGAATCGTGGGGTGTCCGGCCCGACTTCCTGGCCGGCCACTCGATCGGTGAACTGGCCGCCGCGCACGTCGCCGGTGTGCTCAGCCTCGCCGACGCGGCGACACTCGTGGCCGCGCGCGGGCGGCTGATGCAGGCGCTGCCCGAGGGTGGCGCGATGATCGCCGTCCAGGCGACCGAGGACGAGGTCGTCGAGCTGCTCAACGGGCACACCAAGCTGTTGGGCATCGCCGCGGTGAACGCGCCGAACTCGGTGGTCATCTCGGGTGACGAGGACCTGGCCGTGGAGACCGCCGCGCGGATCGCCGCTCAGGGCCGCAAGACCAAGCGGCTCAACGTGTCCCGCGCGTTCCACTCGCCGCTGATGGAACCGATGCTGGCGGAGTTCGAGCGGGTCGCCAACGGGCTGACTTTCTCCGCGCCGCGTATCCCGATCGTGTCCACACTGACCGGAATGTCGACCGTCGCCGAGGAGCTGACCGACCCCTGGTACTGGGTGCGGCACGTGCTCGAGGCGGTCCGGTTCCGCGATGCCGTGGTCACCCTGGAGGGCAAGGGTGTCACCACCTTCCTCGAGCTGGGTCCGGACGGCGTGCTGTCCGCGATGGGCCAGGAGAGTGTCACCGCTGAGGACGTCGAGCCGCTGTTCGCGCCCGTGTTGCGGCGCGACCGGGACGACGAGACCGAGATCGTCAGCGCGCTGGCTCGTGCCTACGCACGCGGTGTTTCCGTTGACTGGCAACGGTTCTACGCCGACCGTGGTGCGCGCCGGATCGACCTGCCGACCTACGCGTTCCAGCACAAGCGCTACTGGCTGGACATCGGCACCGCGACCGGTGACGCCGTCGGGCTGGGGCTCGCCGAGGCAGGCCACCCGCTGGTCGGCGCGACCGTGGCGCTGCCGGATACCGGTGGTCTGGTGCTCACCGGGCGGCTGTCCACCGAGACCCACCCGTGGCTGGCCGATCACGCCGTGCTGGGCAGTGTGCTGCTGCCGGGCACCGCGTTCGTGGAGCTGTCGCTGCGCGCCGGCGAGCAGGTCGGCGCGCCCACACTGGAGGAGCTGACCCTGTCGGCGCCGCTGGTGCTCCCCGAGCGCGGTGGTGTCCGGCTCCAGGTTTCCGTTGGCGCGCAAGACGAATCGAGCCGGCGCACGGTGTCGGTGTACTCGCGGCCGGAGTCGGCGCCGGTGGACGGGGCGTGGACCAAACACGCGACCGGCACGCTGACCGACGCCCCGATCGCTGTGGCCACTGTGGACGAATGGCCGCCGAAGGATGCCACGGTCGTCGACGTGGACGCCGTGTACGACGAGCTGACCGGCGGTGGACTGGAGTACGGGCCGACCTTCCGCGGGCTGCGCGCGGTGTGGCGGTCGGGCGAGGACGTGTTCGCCGAGGTCGCACTGCCCGAGGACGCGGCGGAGACGGCCGGATCGTTCGGCGTGCACCCGGCTCTGTTGGATGCCGCGTTGCACGCGATCGGTGCGGGCCAGCCGTCCGAGCAGGCCACCCTTCCGTTCGCGTGGAGTGGTGTGGCGCTGCACGCGGTGGGCGCCTCGGCGCTGCGGGTTCGCGTCTCGCCGGCCGCTGGAGACGCGGTGTCGCTGGCGGTGTTCGACGGCGCCGGGACACCGGTCGCCACCGTGGAATCCCTTGCCGTGCGGGCGATCTCGGCCGACCAGCTCGCTCCGGCCGGCGGTGTGGACGGGCTGTTCCAGGTGGACTGGACGGCCGTGCCGGCACCGGAGGCCGGCCCGATCGGCGGAGTCGCGGTGATCGGCTCCGAGTCCGTCGCGGCCGCGCTGAACACGGCCGGTGTGCGGGCCGAGGTCGGGCCGTCGCCGGTGGCGGTGGCCGACGCGGGCGTGGTGCCGGATGTGATCGTGCTGCCGATCTCCGGTTCGTCCGATGTGGACACGCCGGCCGCGGTGCGCGCGACCACGACGGAAACCCTTGCCGCGGTTCAGGTGTGGCTCGCCGACGAGCGGTTCGCCTCGTCCCGGCTGGTGATACTGACGTCGGGTGCGGTCGGGGAGATCACCGATCTCGCCGCCGCACCGGTGTGGGGCCTGGTGCGCTCGGCGCAGGCGGAGAACCCTGGCCGGTTCGTGCTAGTGGACGCGGCCGAGTCGGACCTCGGTTCGCTGCCGGCCGCACTGGCCACCGGTGAGCCGGAGATCGCGGTGCGCAACGGTGAGCTGCTCGTTCGCCGGCTCGCGCATGCGGAAGCCGGCTCGGGTTCGCCGGACTTCGGTGACACCGTGTTGATCACCGGCGGTACGGGTGGCCTCGGTGCGCTGTTCGCGCGGCATCTCGTTGCGACACACGGAGTTCAGCGCCTCGTGCTCACCTCCCGGCGGGGGATCGACGCTCCCGGTGCGGCCGAGTTGCGCGATGAGCTGGACGCCGATGTGACTGTTGCGGCGTGCGATGTCTCCGACCGGGACGCGATCGCAACGTTGCTTTCCGAGCACCCCGTGACCGCAATAGTGCACACCGCCGGCGTGCTCGACGACGGCCTGATCGCATCGCTCACGCCCGAACGGTTCGACACCGTGCTGCGGCCGAAGGTGGACGCGGCCTGGCACCTGCACGAACTGGCCGGTGACCTGTCCGCGTTCGTGGTGTTCTCCTCCGAGGCCGGCACGATCGGCTCGCCCGGCCAGGCGAACTACGCGGCGGCGAACACCTTCCTGGACGCGCTCGCCGAGCAGCGGCGCGCCGCCGGAAAACCCGCGCACTCACTGGCCTGGGGCCTGTGGGCCGGTCACGGCATGGCGTCCGGCCTCGGCGACGCCGACCTCAAGCGGATCAGCAAGGGCGGCAGCGTCGCGATCACACCGGAGCGCGGCCTTGCGTTGTTCGACGCGGCGCTTGCCGGCGACCGGGCGGCGGTCGCACCGGTGCCACTCGACCTGACCGCCGTTCGGGCGCTGGGCGAGGACATCCCGGTCGTGCTGCGCGGCCTGGTCCGGCCGCCGGCTCGCCGTGCCGCCGCGCAGGTGGAACAGACAGTGGTGGAGGAGCAGTCGCTGGAGGACCGGCTCACCGCGCTGTCCGGGCCGGAGCGCAAGCGGCTGCTGGTGGATCTGGTGCGGGCCAACGTGGCCGAGGCGCTCGGGCACGACGGGATCGCCGCGATCGAGCCGAACAAGGGCTTCATCGAGCTCGGGTTGGATTCGCTGGCCGCACTGGAGCTGCGCAACAAGCTCAACGGTGCGACCGGACTGCGGCTGCCGGCGACGCTCAGCTTCGACTACCCGACGCCGTCCGCGATCGCCGAGTACCTGCTCACTGAGTTGATTGGCGAGGAGGCGAACGAGTCGGAGCTGGAGGCCGAGCTGGCGCGGTTGGAGTCCACATTGGACTCCGCGACGCCGAGCGACGAGGAGCGCGCCAGCGTCGCGGCCAAGCTGCGGGAACTGACCAGCAAGTGGCTGGAGACCGACGAGGAGGAGGACACCGGCGGCGGGCTCGACACGGCGACCGCCGACGAGATGTTCGACATCCTCGACAACGAACTGGCCACGTAGCCCAAACAGCGCGAATCCCTTGCGCCGCAATCGAATCCCGGGTTCGTCCCACCCCCCACCCGATCCCGGGGGCGGCCCCGAGTCCAGCGTACCGGTCCTCGGTGATCGACAGGGGTCACGCGTTGAGGCTGTGGAGAACTCGGGGCTTGTGGATAAGTGAGCCCCGGGTCAGTAGCGCTCGGCGAGCCACCGGCCCAGTGCGCGCAGCCGGCCGGTGAGCTCGTCCGGCTCGATCACGTCGAGGTCGAGGTTCAGATAGGCGAGCCACCGCGCGGCCCAGTCCAGGTCGTCGGTGCCGAACCGTAGCTCGCACTCGTCGCCGTTGTCGATCACGGTGGCGACGCTCGGGTCGACGAGTTCGCGGACCAGATCGGCCTCGGTGTGCACCAGCACCCGAACCCGGTGCCGCCACGGCCCGTGCGCGAGCGCGTCGGCGACGAACGCGACCGCGTCGGACGGCGGCTCGGGCACGGAGAACCGGGTGCCGAGCGGCTGCACGTGCTCGATGCGGTCGAGCGCGTACACGCTCCATCGGGTGCTCTCGCGTCGGCACGCGACGAGGTACCAGCGGCGGCGCAGGGTGACCAGCCGCAGCGGCTGCACGTCGATCGGCTTCGCGTCCGCCGTGGCGCGACGGCGGTGCCGGATGCGCGCGGCTTCACCGGTTCGACAGGCGAGCGCCGCGGGGACGAGCACGTCACGGCCGGCGCGGCGGCGCGAGTCCGGCATCGACTGCACGTCGGCGAGCGCGTTGAGCCGAGTCCGCCAGCGTGCCGGCACGAGCTGGCTGAGCTTGGCGATCGCGGTGACCGCCGCGGTCTCGATGCCGTCGACCGTCACCGCGGTGCGCAGCCCGAGGGCGACCGCGGCCACCTCGTCCGCGTCGAGCAGCAGCGGCGGCATCGTCCGGCCGGACGCCAGCCGGTACCCGCCGGTCGGGCCCGCCTCACCCTCGATTCGGTAGCCAAGCTCACGCAGATGGGCCACGTCGCGGCGGGCCGTCCGCTCGGTGACCTCGAGCCGGGTCGCGAGCTGGCCGGCCGAGATGCCGGGGTGCGCCTGAAGCAGGGTGAGGACCTCGAGGCGGCGGCTGGTCGTGCTCATCGGTCAATAATCGCCGATAACCCGGACACTATCTGTCCGGGTTGGCCGTCAAGCTGATGCACATGACTCAGAAAGCACTGCTCAGTCCCGCCGGGCTCGTCCAGTCACCGGCCTTCAGCCACGTCGCGGTCGTGCCACCGAACGCGACCACCATCTACGTCGGCGGCCAGAACGCCGTCACCGGCGACGGCACGCTCGTCGGCGAGGGCGACGTGGCGGCACAGACCCGGCAGGTGATGGCGAATCTGCATGTCGCACTGGCCGCGGCGGGCGCGAGCGTTCACGATCTGGTGATGATGACGATCCTGGTGGTCGACGGCGCGGACCTGGCCGAGGCGTATCCGGTGGCCGCCGCAGAGATGGCCGGCGCCGCGCCGCTGGTCGCCGTCGCACGGGTGGCCGGGCTGGCCGTGCCCGGCGCGTTGGTCGAGTTGAGCGCGGTCGCGGCGGTGACACCGTGAGGCGGGGCGAGGTCGGGCGCACCCGCGACGCCGGCTGGCAGATCGGGGTGTCCAAGACGGTCGACCATTCGGTCGAGGCGGTGTGGAGCTTCATCACCTCGCCGGCCGGAGTCGCGATCTGGCTCGGTGAGGGCGTCAGTGTGTTGCCCGAGCACGGCGCCGGCTACGAGACCGCGACCGGCGTGCGGGGCGAGACCCGCGGCTTCCGTGAACTCGACCGGATCCGGCTCACCTGGCAGCCGTCGGACTGGACACACGACACGACCCTGCAGCTGACGGTGTCGCCGGCCGGCGAGGGCCGGGCGCGGCTCGTGGTCCACCAGGAACGGTTGGCCGACGCCGCCGAACGCGAGCGGCAGCGCAGCCACTGGAAGGGCGTGGTCGCCGCGTTGTTGGCAGCACTCGACGAAATCTGACCCACTGTTTAGCGCCTTCCCAAGAAAACGGAAGCAACTGGTAACTATTCACGACGAAGGAAGGTGCACAGCAGGGGCCTGTCGCAGTTGGCTCAGTCGTGTCGTCCCACGGCACGAACGGAGCCCTGCCCATGACTACCCCTGCATCCTCCCGTCGCAGAAGCCGGCGGCTGGCCGTCGGCGCTGCCTTCGCCGTCGTCGCCGCGGCCGGCCTGTCGCTGCCGGCGGTCGCCGAGCCCGCGGCACCCGCCAGCCCGGCCGCACCCCAGGCCGCCAAGCCCTACCAGATCGGCGACGAGCAGGCCGCCGACGTCCAGCTCCGCTACGGCGGCACCACCTCGCAGACGATCCACCACCCCGGTGCGCGGTACGTCAAGGTGCACTTCGACTCGCTGACCCTGGCGCCGGGCGACAAGGTCACCGTGTCCGACCCGGCCGGCCGCGAGACGCACACCTACAGCGGCGACCCGACCCGCGGCATCCGTGCGGCCGGGGACTCGTCCCACACCGTGAGCGGCCCCGGCTTCTGGGCGATGTCCGTCGACGGTGACACCGCCGTGATCACGTTGCACGCCAAGGGAACCGCGCCGGCTTCGGACCTCGCGGTGCGCGCGGACAAGTACACCCGCGGCTTCTCCGCCGACGAGCAGCGCCAGCGTGACGTCGGCATCCAGAGCGTGTGCGAGACCGACGCGCGGCGCGACGCGGTCTGCTACGAGAAGAGCCACCCGACCGAGTACGGCAAGACGAAGTCCGTGGCCCGGATGCTGAACAACGGGCGCGGCCACTGCACCGCGTGGCGGGTCGGCACCAGCAACACGGTGTTCACCAACAACCACTGTGCCGCCTCGCAGAGCGAGCTGGACGCCATGGAGCTGCAGTTCGACTACGCCTGTGCGACCTGTGGTGGCAACGACCCGAAGCCGGCGACCAAGGTCGCGGCGGCCAAGCTGCTGAAGACCGACGCGAGCCTGGACTACACGCTGTTCACGGTGGACAACTTCGCGGCCATCGAGAAGTTCGGTTACCTGCAGCTCGACGTGCGCGCGCCGCAGAAGGGCGAGCGGATCTACATCAGCGGGCACGGTGACACCGACCCGAACGAGCTGTCCATCTTCGAGAACGACCAGGGCGGCGAGGAATGCGACGTGGACTCGCCGCAGTCCGACTCGACGAACATGGGTTACTACTGCGACACGTCAGGCGGCTCCTCCGGTTCGCCGGTGTTCGCCGCGTCGTCCAACAAGGTCATCGGGTTGCACCACCTCGGCGGCTGCCTGAACGAGGGCACTCGCATCGAGCTGATCTACCCGCAGGTGAAGGACCTGATCGAGAACGGCTGAGCCTTCCCAGCCGGAAGATCCCTCTGCGCACGTCCCCCGCGGCGCAGAGGGATCTTTCGTTTTAAATAGGTAGGCACCCTTATTGTGTGCGGTGTGGTTGATCATTGATTCTGTTTGTGGGCGCGCTGACGTTGGGTTCTACTGGGACGGTCATATGGTGGCGGTTCGGTATTTGGGTGGCACTTGGTGATCGGCGTTCTGGGGCTTGGGGTGATCGGCGGCGCGGTATTGTGCGGGCCGATTCTCACAAGTCAAGGGCGCCTTCGGCGTCGCTTCGCGACTCGCTTCGCTCGCCCTGGACTTGTGAGCCTCGATCGGCCCTAAAAGGCTGGCGCTACGGGCAGGCTCCGCCTGCCTTTTGCCCGTACCGCGCCGCCTCTGGTGACGGCGATCGGCCCCGGGGTTTCACCTGGTCGGGTGACGCTTTCTGGGGTCGCGATCCGATAGACTCGAACACATGTTCGATACGGTTGGGGATGTGCTTGACGAGATCGTCGCGTTGCAGCGGATGCGGCGGGAGATCGACGGGCGCATGATTCGTTTGCTCGATGAGTTTGGGCGGGCTTATCCGGCTCGGGATGACGGCAGGCCAGGCATGGCCAGCGTGGAGCTGGCCGCCGCGTTGACGATGGATCAACCGCAGGCCGACTACCGGATCGAGACAGCGCGGAACCTGGTGGCGCGGTTGCCCGACACCGTGACCGCGATTGAGAAGGGTCAGCTTGACGGGTACACCGGGGAGAAGATTCTCCACATCGTGTCCGCGTTGGATGACGAGCAGACCCGCGCTGTCGAGACCGCTGTGTTGCGGGATTGTGAGTCGAGGACCCATAAGCAGTTGGTGGACCGTGCGCGCCGTCAGGTCGTGAAAGTCGACCCCGAAGGGGCGGAACGGCGCCGTCAGGTGCGGCTGCGGGAACGGGCGGTGCATCACGAGCCGCTCGACGACGGCATGGGGGAGCTGTTGATCCTCGGGTCCGCTGACCGCACGATGGCCGCGTTCCAGTTGATCGACCGCTGCGCGCGGCAGATCAAACGCGCCGGCGATGACCGCACGTTGGCCCAGATTCGGGCGGATGTGGCACTGGATTTGTTGCTGGGTAAGGACAACAGCCGCCGCAAAGTCGTCGTCTACCTAACGGTTCCAGCCACCGTGCTCGCCGGACTGTCCGACCAGCCCGGTGAACTCACCGGGTACGGGCCACTGACCGCGCAAGCGTGTCGCGAGTTGGCCGATCAGCACTCGACGTGGCAGCGGGTGCTCACCGACCCGATCGACCACACCGTGCTCAACGTCGGCCGCAAACGATACCCCTCAGCGGCGTTGGCCGAGCACGTCCGCGTGCGGGACAAAACCTGCCGCTTCCACGGCTGCCACAGGCCGGCGGCCACCTGCGAGATCGACCACACCCTTGCCTACGATGACGGCGGCCAGACATGTGACGACAACCTGGGGATGTTCTGCCTGCAGCATCACCATGCCAAGCACGACAACGGGTGGACCGTCGAACAACCCACACCAGGACACTTCATCTGGACCAGCCCACTCGGGCGCACCTACGACATGCCAGCCGACGACGAACCACCACCGTTCTGAGTGTCTGACTCAGGATGCGCGGCAGTCGTACAGAGTCGAGGACCACGGACCGACTCGGGGTGGTCCGCCGTAGATCGCGGGATTGATCGGTGCGCAGTGGCCGCGTAGCCACTCGGTGCGTTCTCGGGCGGGGCCGGTCGTGCTTTGGGTCATCGCCAGGACGTATCGGACCTGGCGATCCGCGACGAGGTGCGCCAGTTCGGCGACTGGCACTGAGGGTGCGGTGCTGCTGAACCCGCTCAGGGGCAGGACGCTCACTCGGGCGCGAATGTACGGCGCCGCCGCGCTGGACGCGCCGGTGGCGAACAGGAAACGTTCACCACGGTGGTGAGTACGCAGAAATTTGAGCAGGAGCTCGTCCTGACCGTCTCGGGTGCGTTCTCCTCGCAGTGACTGGTACGACGGGGGACCGGCGACGGGGCTGATCGTGCGGGACGAGTTCTCGTTGATCGTCGGGGTGGCGAGCAGCCAGATGGCTGGGGCGAGCAACAGGGTGACCAATCCGAGGCCTGTGACGGCGAGTGCGAGTGGCCTCGCATCGGAAATTCGTTGCGGGATAAGGAAAGTCAACGCGAGTACCGCCGCCACGGCGATCACGGCCGGCAGCCAGGCCAGGTCGTCGGCTGGCTCTCGGAACAGCAGCACGATCGACCACAGCGCCGTCACGGCCAGGCCTGCGGGCAACAGCCAGCCTCCGGGGCGGCGCGCACGCCACGCGGCGTGGGCACGCGCGATGCCTGTTCCGACGAGTGCGGCGACGGCGGGGGCCAGCATCGACGTGTAGTACGGGTGAACCCCGGTGAGCGCGCTGAACGCGATCAGGCCGATCACCAGCCAGCTACCCCACAACACCCATCCGGACAGGTACTGGCGCGACCGGTTCCGCGACATGAACAGTCCACCGGCCAGGGCGAGCAGCGCCAACGGAATGAGCCAGCTGACCTGGGTGGCGATCTGCTGATTGAACATCCGACCGACTCCCGGCGCGCCGCCGAACTGGAGGACGATGCTCGTCATCTCGTTGTCCCCACCACGGCTGATGCCGTTGTACAGAAACACCGTCTCCCAGATCGAACTGGACTCGCTGCCGTCGACCAAAGGCCGCGAGCCGGCCGGTATCAGGCTGACGATGGTCATCCAGGACAGCGACAACACCAGCGCCACTCCGCCGAACAGGGTCGCACCAAGCCATCGGGTGCGCGTGGAACCCTTGGCGCACAAGAGATACGTCAAACCCAGTGCTGGCACGATCATCCATGCCTGGAGCATCTTCATGTGGAAGGCGACCGCGATCAGCGCACCGGACGCCACCAGCCACGGCCACCCGCCGTCCAGTGCGCGCACCATCGCGTACGTCGCGGCGACCAGGGTGAACATCAACAGCGTGTCCGGAAGGTTCACCTGAGCCGCCGTGAACACCACCGGTGACGCGAGCATGGCCAGCCCGGCGATCAGCGCCGCCCGCCCACCGGCCCACCGTCGCACGGCAGCCATCAGCAGCGGAACGGTCAGCGTCGCGGCGAGAACCTCCGGCAACAACAGCGCCCACGACTCGGTCCCGAACACCCGCGCGAACAGGGCGTGCACCCACAGCGAGCCGGGCAGCTTGTCCGTGGTGATCGCACCCGACGGGTCGAACGCGCCGAAGAAGAAGTTGAACCAGCTCTCACTCATGCTCGTGATCGCCGCGCTGTAGTAGCCGTGCGGCTCGCCGCGGCTGAGCCCCCACGTATACAGCGCGCCGGCGAGCACCGTGAGCACGACCATCGGCGCGTGATCGCGCCTGTTGATCACCATGCGTCGACCCTGCCGGACGCTGTGTCGCGTGGCGTCCGCCGTGGAGCGTCTCAGGTCTTACGTCGGCGGACGTACGGGTGGGTGACGGCTAAGCAGTTCTGGCCGGGACCGGGACCGGCGGGGTGGTTCCGACGTAGCGCGCCGACGGCCGGAAGATCTTGGTGCCCTCGGCCTGCTCGAGCACCTGCGCCGCCCAGCCGACCACGCGCGACACCGCGAACGTCGGGGTGAACATCGACCTCGGGATCCCGCACTGCTCCATCACCACGCCCGCGTAGAACTCGACGTTGGTGTGCAACTCCCGACCCGGCTTCAGCTCGGCGAGCGCCTGCACCACCTCCGCCTCGACGCGCGTGGCGAAGTCGATCAACGGGCCGCCGAGCTTCTGGCCGATCTCGCGGAGCATGCGGGCGCGCGGATCCTCGGTTCGGTAGACCGGGTGGCCGAAGCCCATGATGCGGTCGCCCGTCGCGATCTTGGTGCGCACCCAGTCGCGCACCCGGTCCGGCGAGCCGATCTCGTCGAGCGCTTCCAGCGCGCGGTCGGGCGCACCCCCGTGCAGCGGACCGGTGAACGTGCCGATCGCGCCGCAGATCGCCGACGCCACGTCCGCACCGGCGGACGCCACCACCCGCGCGGTGAACGTGGACGCGTTGAATCCGTGGTCGATGGTGCAGATCAGGTACCGGTTGATCGCCGCCTCGTGCTCGGGCGTCGGCTCCGAACCGGTGAGCATCCACAGCCAGTTGCCGGCCGTCGACAGGTCGGCGCGCGGCGCGATCACGTCGCGTCCGGTGCGAAGGCGGTGCAGCGCGGCCAGGATCGCCGGGGTGGCGGCCGCGATTCGGATCGCGTTGTCCCGCAGCACCGCGGGATCGGCTCCCCATGAGGCGGGGAACCCGGCGCCGAGTAGCGACAGTGCGGTGCGCAGGCCGGCCAGCGTGGACCGCTCGCCACCGGAGGCGGCGATCACCGGTAGCACCGCGCGCACGTCGTCCGGAATCCCTTGGTGCGCGGCGATTTCCGCGTGGAACCCGGCCAGCTCGGCCGGGTCGGGCAGCCGGCCGGTGAACATCAGGTGCCACACCTCTTCGAACGTCCGCTTCTCGGCCAGCTCGATCGCCGAGTACTGGCGGAAGTGGTAGAAGCCGGCTTCGCCGTCCACGTCGCCGAGTGCGGTGTCGGCGACGATCACGTTCTTCAGGCCCGGTGGGGCGATCAGCGGTTCGCGCATGCTGCCATCGTCCGACTAGCATTGATGGGCGTCAATGTTGACGAAATCAATGTTCAGCGGCACGGACGGGACGCACCGGGATGCCACGTACACCGGCGACGATCTCCATCGACGGTCGGGCGCACCTCACGAGTGCGCAGGTCGCGCGCTATCTCGGCGTCAAGATCGAGACGGTCTACGCGTACGTCAGCCGGGGTGTGCTGACTCGCGTACGGCGACCGGGAAACCGGGAGAGTTACTTCGCTCTCAGTCAGGTCCGCGCCCTCACCGGAACCACCGGGCCGGGCCGGCAGCGCCGCGGGCCGGGCGTCGCCGACGAGATCCACACCTCGATCACTCTGCTGGACCACGATCGGTTGTACTTCCGGGGGACGGCGGCCACCGAGTTGGCCGAGACGCACGACTTCGAGCAGGTGTGCGCGCTGCTGTGGGAATCCGATCCGGTCACCCTCGTGCCCGATCCGGAGGCGGCCGCCCGGGTGCGCGCGAGCCTGCCGAGCACCGCCCACCGGCTCGACCAGCTCAAGATCGCCGTGATCCTCGCGGGCGCGGGCGATCCCGGAAAGCACGATCTGACACCGGTTTCCGTCGTGCAGGCGGCCACTCGGGCGATCGGGCTCGCGGCCGGCAGCCTGCCCGGCGCGGACGGCCGGACGATCGCCGACATGCTGGCGGCGCACTTCGGCACGCCCGCGGCACGTGAATTGATCCGCCGGGTGTTGGTGCTGCTGGCCGACCACGACATGGCGATGTCCACCACCGCCGCCCGAGTCGCCGCGAGCGTGCGCTGCGACCCGTACGCGGTGATCACCGCGGGGCTGAGCGCCGCGGACAGCCCGCGCCACGGGTCCGCGTCGATCGCCGCGTACCGGCTGCTGCGGTCCGCGCACGCCGATCCGCACCGCACGCTCGGCGAGTGCCTGGCCGGCGGGTCGATTCCGCCGGGCTTCGGGCACGCGATCTACGAGCGAGCCGATCCGCGCGCGGAGTACCTGCTTGGCGTACTGCCCGAGTCCGAGCACACCACGCTGATCGCCGAACTGCGCACCCGCCGTGGCTGGTTGCCCAATGTGGACCTGGCACTCGCCGCGCTGATGATCGAGCACGACATGCCGGAGACCGCGGGCGAACTGCTGTTCACGATCTCCCGGATGGCCGGCTGGATCGCGCACGCGCTGGAGGAGTACCAGGCCGACCCGCGCCGGTTCCGGCTGCGCGGTGTGTACACCGGGGTGCGGCCCAGTTAGCGATTCCCTTGTCGGACAAGGGTTTCACGGCAGCTTGCCGGCGATCTCGGTCCACTTCACGACCAGTTGCGAGTACCAGCGCATCGACGGTGTCCCGTCGTCCGCGACGACCGGCAGCACCTGGACCTGCTCTGCCGGCAGCGGATCACCCACCAGCAGGAACCCGAGTGCCTCTTCCTTCCTGAGCGGCTTGGGGTTCGGGACCGGGGGCAGCCGGTGCGCCTCGGCGAGGGTGCGCTCGTCGCCGTCCCATCGCACGAGGACGAGGACCGGGTGCCGGCCGCCCTTGTCCTCGTGGATCCGCACGACACGGAACAACACCGGAGCGGGCACGCGCACGACGACGTGCTGGCCGGGAGTCAGGTCGGTGTCTCGCCGGGTCCGGCGCCGTGGTCGCTTTCGCGGCGGGATGCCGGACACACGCAGTTTCCCGCGAAGTTCGGTGAGCGCCGACTCGCGCGCGCTCCGGCTCTCGGGTGCCCAGCGGTCCAGTTCGCGTGGGTTGTCGATGATCGCTTCGGCACGGTCGCGCACCCGTGCCGACACCGCGCCGAGTTCGTGTTGCGTGGCCGCCAGTGCGAGCCACAGGTCGGGGTCGTCGCCGTACTCGGTCTCCAGCCGGCCGACCGCGTCGTCCGGCGTGTGTCCCCGCGCGACGAGGTCTTCGTAGTCCGAGCGGACGTCCGCCGCGGTGTCGTTGTCGAAGAGTCCGGTGCTCCAGGCGCCCATGCCGGGCGAGCCTAGCGGGGGAGCTTGGTCGAGATCGAGGTCACCAACCGGTCCACCTGGGCGCATATCTGGGCCATCGGCGTCTTGTCGGCGAACTGCACCTTCACGTAGGAGCGAGGGGACACGACGATGACCGACGTGCACTCGCTCGCGACGACCTGCCGCGTCTCGGTGGTGTAACGCAGCACCCTTCGACCGTCCACTGTGGACTCGGGCCCTGGTGTGGTACCCAT
The DNA here is from genome assembly GCF_004216555.1 of Herbihabitans rhizosphaerae. GTDB lineage: Bacteria > Actinomycetota > Actinomycetes > Mycobacteriales > Pseudonocardiaceae > Herbihabitans > Herbihabitans rhizosphaerae. The sequence continues at coordinate 143,389 of NZ_SGWQ01000011.1, forward strand.
GGGCTGAGCACCTTCGGGGTTGCTCGCCCTGAGCGTGAGGGTGATGCCCTTGAGTGCGATCTCGCCCCAGGTGCAGATCTTGGTGGAGGAGCCGCCGCTCATGGGGTCGGGGTCCACTTTCTTGGTGATGCCGGCCGCCCTGACCTCGGCGGCGGAGATCATGGTGCACGGGTCGAGGTCGAGCAGCGGCTCCTTGCCGGGCTTCGCGCTTCCCGAGGTGGTGGGCGGCACGTCACCGGAAGGTGAGTCGCTCGTCGACTGCGGGGTGCCTGGAGAGCCGGTGGAACTCGGAGCGTCGTCTCCGCCGCACGCCGTCAGGGTGACGGACGCGGTCATCGCCAGCGCCGCGGCCGTGATCCGCGCGATGCGCACCATGTTCACTCCGTCTCTCAGTTCTTGGGCGACGGAATCCTGGCAGGCATGCCGTCCGGCGGCAAACGGAGTGTTAGCGGTCGATGAGGGTCAGTGCGGCGGGCGCTGGCCACGCAGGGAAACGGCCGTGGTCGAGCCGCTGGAGAGTTCACCCGGCTGGTGCCACGGACCTTGGCCGTGACGTCGGCTGGCTGACCGACCGGGGCGGCATCGCGCGGCGGACGGCCGCGATCACGTCAGCGTCAGACGGTGGTGCCGCTGGCAGACCAGTCAGCACGCCGTGCAGCGCCTTGTCCGTCCCCTGCGGGATCTCCCACTTGGGTGGCGGCGCGACCGACGGCGGGGTGATCGCCCGCGCGCCGTCCGGGCAGCCGACCTCTCTCGGCTTGCCGATCACGCCGTAGTAGTTGAATTCCGCGCTGTAACACACGGTGAGGTGCTTCGGGTTCGCGACATACTCGCGGGCCGGTTGGTCGAAGCGGAACACCAGGCGCGCCAACGGATTCACGAGTTCGGCGGGTTTCAGCTCGGTAGCCTTGACGACCGCGAAGTTTGGCGACTGGCCGAGCTGGGTTGCGTCACGTTCCCCTTGGGTGCGGCTGCGTGTTACCTGGCCTGGCGTTTCAGTGTGGCGGTGAGGAGATCGCGATTGAGCACGCCGATCACGTCGAAGCCGATTCCCTTGGGACACACGGCGGTGCACTCGCCGGTGTTGGTGCAGCCGCCGAATCCCTGCGCGTCGTGCTCGGCGACCATGTCGACCACCCGCGAGTACCGCTCCGGCTGGCCCTGCGGCAACTTCGCCAGATGTGCCACCTTCGCCGCGGTGAACAGCGTGGCCGAACCGTTGGGGCAGGCCGCGACGCACGCGCCGCAGCCGATGCACGCGGCGGCGGTGAACGCGTCGTCGGCGTCGTGCTTGGGCACCGGGACCGCGTTGGCGTCCGGCGCACTGCCGGTCGGCGCGGTCACGTATCCGCCGGCCTGGATGATCGTGTCGAACGCGGAGCGATCCACCACGAGGTCCTTCACGACCGGGAAAGCCTTGGCGCGCCAGGGTTCCACGGTGATCGTGGCGCCGTCGCGGAACTCTCGCATATGCAACTGACACGCTGTCGTGGCACGCCGTGGCCCGTGTGCCACACCGTTGATCATCATTCCGCAGGCGCCGCAGATGCCTTCCCGGCAGTCGTGGTCGAAGGCCACCGGGTCATCGCCACGTGCCACGAGCGACGCGTTGAGTGTGTCCAGTACTTCGAGGAACGACATGTCCTCGGACACGCCGCCGACCTCGTAGGAGCACAGCTCGCCGCGCTGGTCCGCGTCGGCCTGCCGCCAGATGCGAAGGTTCACCTTCATGCGTAGCTCCTCACCGATGGGGTGACGGCGGAGAACACGAGTTCCTCCTTGTGCAGCACGGGCGGCTGACCGAGCCGGGTGAACTCCCAGGCGGCCACATAGGAGAACCGGTCGTCCTCGCGCACCGCCTCGCCGTCGGTGGTCTGGTGCTCGGTGCGGAAGTGTCCGCCGCAGGACTCCTCGCGGTGTACCGCGTCCACGCACATCAGCTCGGCCAGCTCCAGGAAATCGGCCACTCGGCCGGCCTTCTCCAATTCCTGGTTGAGCGACTCGCCGCTGCCGGTCACCCGCAGCCGCCGCCAGAACTCCGCACGCAGCGATCCGATCCGCTCCAGTGCCTTGCGCAGGCCGGACTCGGTGCGCTCCATGCCGCAGTGGTCCCACATCAGCGCGCCCAACTCGCGGTGGAAGTCCTCGGCCGACCGGTCGCCGCCGATGCCGAGCAGCCGCTGGATCCGTTGTCGCACTTCGGTTTCCGCCGTGTCGAGCACGCCGGGGTCGATCGGCGGGAACGGTCCGTCGGCGAGATAGTCGCCGATCGTGGCGGGGAGCACGAAGTATCCGTCGGCCAGGCCCTGCATCAGCGCGCTGGCGCCCAGCCGGTTCGCGCCGTGGTCGGAGAAGTTGGCCTCGCCGATCACGAACAGCCCGGGAATCGTGCTCCGCAGGTCGTAGTCCACCCACAGCCCGCCCATCGTGTAATGCACGGCCGGGTAGATCCGCATCGGCGTGGTGTACGGGTCGGCGTCGGTGATCCGCTCGTACATCTCGAACAGGTTGCCGTACCGCGCGGCCACGGTTTCCCTGCCGTGCGCGGAGATCGCGTCGGCGAAGTCGAGGTACACCCCGCGCCCGCCCGGCCCGACGCCCCAGCCCGCGTCGCACACCGACTTCACCGCGCGGGAGGCGATGTCACGTGGCACGAGGTTGCCGAAGCTGGGATAGCGGCGCTCCAGGAAGTAGTCGCGCTCGTGCTCGGGGATCTCTTTCGGAGTACGGGTGTCACCCGCGCGGGCGGGCACCCACACTCGTCCGTCGTTGCGCAGCGACTCGCTCATCAGGGTGAGCTTGGACTGGTGCTCGCCGCTCACCGGAATGCACGTCGGGTGGATCTGGGTGAAGCACGGGTTGGCGAACAGCGCGCCGCGCCGGTGCGCCCGCCAGATCGCGGTCGCGTTGCCGTGCTTGGCATTCGTGGACAGGTGGAACACGTTGCCGTACCCGCCGGTGGCCAGCACCACGGCGTCGGCGAGATGGGTGCACACCGCGCCGGTGATCATGTCGCGCACCACGATGCCGCGCGCCCGGCCGTCCACCACGATCAGGTCAAGCATCTCGGTGCGAGGGTGCATCGTGACCCGCCCTGACGCGATCTGCCGGGACAACGCGGAGTACGCGCCGAGCAGCAACTGCTGGCCGGTCTGTCCGCGTGCGTAGAACGTGCGCGACACCTGCGCGCCGCCGAACGAGCGGGTGTCCAGCAGTCCGCCGTACTCGCGGGCGAACGGCACGCCCTGCGCCACCGCCTGGTCGATGATCCGCACGCTCAGCTCCGCCAGCCGGTGCACGTTGGACTCGCGCGCCCGGAAGTCGCCGCCCTTGATCGTGTCGTGGAACAGGCGGAACACGCTGTCGCCGTCGCCGGCGTAGTCCTTGGCCGCGTTGATCCCGCCCTGCGCGGCGATGCTGTGCGCCCGGCGCGGGCTGTCCGAGTAGCAGAACGACGCGACCTGGTAGCCCAACTCGGCGAGTGTGGCCGCGGCCGACGCGCCGGCCAGTCCGGTGCCCACCACGATCACCGACAGCTTGCGCTTGTTGGCCGGGTTCACCAGGCGAGCGCTGAACCGGCGGCGCTGCCAGCGTTTTTCGAGCGGGCCGTCGCCGGCTTTGGTGTCCACAATGGACGGTCCGGTGATGTACATGATCAGCTCAATCCGGTGATGACGGCGAATGGGATGGACAGGAACCCGGCGCACACGAACACCGCGCCGCCGAGGGCGATCCGGCGCAGCGTGCGCTGTTCGCGGCCGGCCGCGCCGAGGCTCTGCAGCGCGCTCCACAGCCCGTGCCTGATGTGAAAGCCAAGTGCCACAACGGAAACCGTGTACGCGAGCACGACGTACCAGCGATCGAAGTCGGCCCGCACGTTGGCGTGGATCTCGCCGTGCACGCCGTGCGGGTTCAGCGTGCCGGTGGTGAGGTCGAGGATGTGGTAGACGATGAACAGGGCGAGGATCACGCCGCCCCAGCGCATCGTGCGCACCGCGTACCCGTCGGCCACCCGGGTTCGCGTGCGGTACCGGTCCGGGCGGGCCCGCCGTGCACGCCGCGCGAGCTGCACCGCGGCCACGCCGTGCAGAATCACGCAGGCCAGCAGGCCGACCCGGACCATCCAGACGAAGCCTTCGTAGCCCAGCGCGCCGGCCGCGATCGAGCGCAGCCAGTGCCCGTAGCCGTCCAGCGATTCGGGCCCGAGGAAGAACTTCAGGTTGCTCAGCATGTGCACGACCACGTACAGCAGCAGCGCCGCTCCCGTGATCGCCATCACGGCTTTCTTGCCGATCGAGGAGTGCCACAGCGCCCCGGCTCGGGTGGCATGCCATCGGTCCACAATGGACACCCGCGAAGCTGTTGCGCTGGAACGAGGTTCCCGTGTCATGAGTGCCACGTCGTTGACGGTACGAGCAGGAAACTCAGTGCGTCCAATATATGAATCGGCTCGACTCGATAGGGTCAGGCTATCGTGTGAGGGTGACCCTTCAGCAGCTCGCGTACTTCCTCGCGGTGGCCGACACGCGGCACTTCACCAAGGCGGCCGGGTGGATGCACGTGGCGCAGCCGTCGCTGTCCACACAGATCCGGACGCTGGAGCACGAACTGGGCGCGGACCTGTTCAGCCGGGCCCGTGGCAACGTGTCGCTCACCCCGGCAGGCGAGGCGCTGCTGCCCGTGGCCAGGCGGATCCTCGCCGACGTGGACGTCGCGCGGCTCGAGGTCGCGGAGTTGGCCGGCCTGCGCGCCGGACGGGTCCGGGTCGGCGCGACGCCCAGCCTGTGCGGCAGCGTGTTCGCCGACGCGCTGGCCACGTTCCACCGGCGGCACCCCGGAATCCGCTTGCTGGTCAAGGAAAGCGGCTCGCGGGACCTGGTCGCGGCACTCACCGACGGTGAGCTGGATCTCGCGTTGGTGATCGTGTCGCCCGCGGTGAACCACAGCGCGCTCACCACCGCGCCGGTGCTGCGGGAAAGCCTGGTGCTCGCGTCCCCGGCGGCCGGTGGCGGCTGGCCGGGCGAGCGGGACAGCGTGCGGCTGCGTGAGCTGCGCGACCGTCCGCTGGTGATGTTCCGCGAGGGCTACGACTTGCGCGAGGCCACCCTCACGGCGTGCCGGCGCGCCGGGTTCGAGCCGACGCTGGCCGTGGCCGGCGGAGAGATGGACGCGGTGCTGCGGTTCGTCGAGGCGGGTCTGGGGTGCGCGGTCGTGCCGAGCATGGTGCTGGCCGCGCGGCCGGGCCTGCGTGGCACTCGGCTGGTCGCCCCTGAGCTGCGCCGTACCATCGCCGTGGCGCACCGCACCGACGTGGCGCCGACCAAGGCGGCGGCCGCGTTTCGGGCGACCCTGCTCGATCATCTCGCCGAGGCCGCACTGCCGGACGGCGTCGAGCTGCTGCGTTGAAGGGAGTCGTATGGCTGACTGGACCGAGCCGGGCGTGTTCGAGGTCGCCCCTGGCGTGCACCGCATCCCGCTGCCGCTGCCGAACGACGGGCTGCGCGCGGTGAACGTGTACGCGATCGCGGACGGTGACGGCGTCGTGCTGATCGACTCCGGCTGGGCGCTGGACGAGGCGCGCGACGCGCTGGAGTCCGCACTCGGGTCGATCGGCTACGAGTTCACCGACGTGCGCCGGTTCCTGGTCACCCACATGCATCGCGACCACTACACGATGGCGGTATCCCTGCGGCGGATGTTCGGCACGAAGGTGGCCTTGGGTGCGGGTGAGCAGCCCTCGATGGAGTGGGTGATGCGCGACCGGCTGGACCGCATGTTCGCCGACGTGCGGCGCTGGGGCGCGCTGCACCTCGCCGAGCAGTTGCAAGCCGCGCACGACCCGAGCAGCGAGGAGACGGCCCGCCGCGACTACGAGGATCCGGACGAGTGGATCATCGGCCGTGCCTCGATCGACCTCGACCACCGCGAGCTGCTGGCGCTCCCCACTCCGGGTCACACACAGGGCCACCTGGTGTTCCTGGACTCCGCCGAGGGCGTGATGTTCACCGGCGACCACGTGCTGCCGCACATCACGCCGTCGATCGGCTTCGAGCCGGTGCGCGCGGAACTGCCGCTCGGCGACTACCTCGACTCGCTGCGCCTGGTGCGCACCTACCCGGACATGCGGATGTTGCCCGCGCACGGCGAGATCGCGCCGAGTGTGCACAGCAGGGTGGACGAACTGCTCGCGCACCACGACGACCGGCTGGCCGCGACCACGGCGGCGGTGCGGGCCGGCACCGGCACCGCGTTCGAGACCGCCCGCGCGCTGCCGTGGACGCGGCGGCACCGCAAGTTCGACGAGCTGAACCTGTTCAACGCGATGCTGGCGGTCGGCGAGACGTCGGCGCACCTGGACCTGCTGGTGGCGCGCGGCGAGCTGGAATCCTCCACAGTGGACGGTGTCAAGCAGTACGCTCTGGCTGTGTTTGACAGCGCGGAACGGGACTGAGGGTTCTTCGCGTGAGTCTTGCGGCCTGTGCTGGGTTGCTTGGGTGGTCACCTGGGTGTCGAGATCAGTGCGGTTCTCAGACGCACACTCTGACACTGTCGACGGAGGAGAGCACATGGCGAGGGTGAGCGAGAAGGCGCGCGTTCCCGCGACGCCGGAGCACGCCTGGAAGACCGCGTCGGACCTGTCCCGGCTCGGCGAGTGGCTCTCCCTGCACGAGGGCTGGCGCGGCGAGCTGCCCGACGAGATCACCGAGGGCACCGAGTTGATCTCCGTGGTCACCGTGAAGGGCCTGCGCAACCGGATCAACTGGCGGGTCGAGGTGATGAACGCGCCCGAGGAGCTGCGCATCTCCGGCAAGGGCGTGGGCGGCGTGAAGGTGACCCTTGACCTGTCGATCCGCCCGGACGGCTCCGGCTCGACCGTGGCGTTCGACGCCGAGATCACCGGCCCGCCCACCATCGGCCCGATGGGTTTGGTGATCGGCCGGGCGCTGCGGGGAGACGTGCGCAAGTCGGTGAAGGCGCTCGCCGAACTTGTGGCCTGAGATCGACTTCGAGGTCACAGTTCGGATCACCTCTTGCTCCCGGTAACCACCACCCGCTACCTTCCGTATTCAACGTGAGCGGGGTCACATAGGCATTTGCCCAGGTGTTCGAGCTAGAACGGGGCAGCTATGTCGACGGGTGCACAGGAGGCCGAGGCATCACCGATGCTGTCGGTGAGCAACCTCGAGGTCGTCTACGACGACGTGGTGCTGGTTCTGCGCGGGCTGAGCATCGAGGTGCCGTCCGGCTCGATCGTGGCGCTGCTCGGCGCGAACGGCGCCGGCAAGACGACGTTGCTGCGCGCGATCACGGGCCTGCTCGCGCCACACCGAGGCAAGATCACCAAGGGGTCGGTGCGCCTGCGCGGTGACGCCATCACCGGCGAGGATCCCGCCCGGATCGTGCGGCGGGGCATCGCGCAGGTGATGGAGGGGCGGCGGATCTTCGCCGAGATCACCGTGGACGAGAACCTGCGCGCCGGCGCCTTCACCCGCCGCTCCCGCGCCGAGGTCCGTGACTCCTACGCCCGCGTGCTGGACCTGTTCCCCGTGCTGGCCTCGCGGCGCAAGGCGATCGCCGGCTACCTGTCCGGCGGCGAGCAGCAGATGCTCGCGATCGGTCGGGCGCTCATGGCGTCACCGTCACTGCTGTTGCTCGACGAGCCGTCGCTCGGGCTCGCGCCGAAGCTGGTCGAGCAGGTGCGCGACATCGTGGTGCAGATCAACGAGCAGGGCACCAGCGTGCTGTTGGTCGAGCAGAACGCGGTGATGGCGCTGTCCATCGCGAGCTACGGCTACGTGCTGGAGACCGGGAAGGTCGTGCGCGACGGGCCGGCGCGGCAGCTGCTGGACGACGAGGACATCCGTGAGTTCTACCTCGGGGCGTCGTCGGACTCCGAGCGGCGCTCGTTCGCCGAGGTGAAGGGCTACCGGAGGAAGAAGCGATGGAGCACCTGAGCGCCGAGGCGCGCGCCGTCGAACGCACCGACGCGCCGCCGGACGCCGTCCCGGATGGACAGTCCTCAGTGGACAGTCTGGATGAGACGGTGCTGCTCGACGTGCGGGACGTGACGCTGCGGTTCGGCGGCGTGACCGCGCTGGACGGGGTCAGCTTCGACGTGCGGCGCGGCGAGCTGTTCGCGGTGATCGGCCCGAACGGCGCCGGCAAGACGTCGATCTTCAACTGCCTCAACGGCGTGTACCGGCCGCAGCAGGGCACGATCACGTTGGGGGACAAGCGATTGGTCGGCCGTGCGCCCGCCGCGATCGCCGCGCTGGGGATCGCGCGCACGTTCCAGAACCTCGGACTGTTCGAGCATCTGACACTGATCGACAACCTGATGCTCGGCCGGCACCACCTGATGCGCACCGGATTCCTCACCGGGATGCTCTGGTGGGGGCGGGCCAAGCGCGAGGAGGTGCGGCACCGCGCCGCGGTCGAGGAGATCGTGGAACTGCTCGAGTTGGAGCCGTACCGCCGTACGCCGGCCGGGTTGCTGCCCTACGGCGTGGCCAAGCGTGCGGAGCTGGGCCGGGCGTTGGCCATGGAGCCGACGCTGTTGCTGCTCGACGAGCCGGTGGCCGGCATGAACCTCGAGGAGACCGAGGACATGGCGCGCTACCTGATCGAGGTCCGCCGCGAACTGGACCTGGCGATGATCCTGGTGGAGCACGACATGCGGCTGGTGATGGATCTGGCCGACCGGGTGCTGGCGCTGGACTTCGGGGTGGTGATCGCGTCCGGCACGCCGGACGAGGTGCAGCGGGATCCCAAGGTGATCGAGGCGTACCTCGGCGGTGCGGCATGACCAGCATCGTTGCGACGCAACAAACCGAACTCGCCGCAACGTTGCCGGCGCGGCTGTTGGAACACGCAACGGAGCGCCCGGACGCGGTGGCGGTGCGGGAGAAGCACCGAGGTGTGTGGCGCGAGTGGAGCTGGTCGCGGTACGCCAAGCGGATCGCCGACGTGGCGGCCGCGTTGCGCTCGCTCGGTGTCGGCGCCGGGACTCGGGTGGCGATCCACTCGGAGAACCGTCCCGAGTGGACGGTCGCCGACCTCGCCGTGCAATCTATTGGGGCGCAGAGCATCGGGGTCTACCCGACATCGCCGGCGGCCGAGGTGGAGTACCTGCTGGCGCACTCCGGCGCCGAGGTGCTGATCGCCGAGGATCACGAGCAGTTGGACAAGGCACTGGCCGTGCGCGCCGGGCTCCCCGCGCTGCGGCACATCGTGGTGATCGACCCGCGGGCGATCCCGCCGGACGACCTGGCCGACGTGATCACGTTCGCGAAGCTGGAGGAATCCGGTGCGATCACCGGCGACACGATCGCAACGTTGCGATCGTCGGTCGCAACGCTGGACCCGACGGACACCGCGATCCTGGTGTACACCTCCGGCACGACCGGCCCGCCCAAGGGCGCGATGATCTCGCACGCCAACCTGGTCGCCTCGGGCCGCGCGTTCATCTCCTCGCTCGGTGGCACGTCCAGTGACGAGGTGCTCAGCTACCTGCCGCTGTGCCACATCGCCGAGCGGCTGATCTCCGTGATCGACGCCGTGTGGGCCGGCGGGGTGGTCAACTTCGGCGAGGGCGGGCCGTCGTTCATGCACGATCTGCGGGACGTGCAGCCGACCGTTTTCCTTGGTGTGCCACGGGTGTGGGAGAAGATGCTGGCCGGCGTGGAGATCAGGATGGCGGACGCGTCCCGGCTCAAGCGGCTGCTCTACAAGGCGTGCCTGCGGCAGGGACGGCGGATCGCGCCGCGGCGGATGAACGGCCGGCACACGATCGCCGACAAGCTCGTGCTCGGGTTGTGCGAGCTGCTGGTGTTCCGCTCGCTGCGGGAGAAGCTCGGCATGGTGCGGGTGCGCGCGGCGGTCAGCGGCGCCGCGCCGATCGCGCCGCAGGTGCTGGAGTACCTGTGGGCGATCGGGGTGCCGGTGCGGGAGGGCTACGGGCAGACCGAGAACACCGCGATCTGCACGCTCACCCCGGTCGGCGACGTGCGGCTGGGCGCGGTCGGCACGGTGCTGCCGGGCGTGGAGATCCGGATCGCGGAGGACGGCGAGATCCTGACCCGGTCGGCGGGCGTCTTCCAGGGCTACCTCAACGACGAGGACGCCACTGCGTCCACTGTGGACAGTGAGGGCTGGCTGCACACGGGCGATGTGGGCGAGATCGACGAGGACGGGTTCCTGCGGATCACCGACCGCAAGAAGGACATCATCATCACCGCGGGCGGCAAGAACATCTCGCCGTCGGAGATCGAGAACCGGTTGAAGGTCTCGCCGTACGTGCGTGAGGCGGTGGTGATCGGTGACCGGCGCAAGTTCCTGTCCGCGCTGATCGGGATCGAGCTGGACACGGTCGGGGACTGGGCGACCCGGCGCGGGCTGGCCTACACCACCTACGCCGATCTCTCCGGCAAGGACGAGGTTCGCGCGCTGATCCAGACCGTGGTGGACGACGCGAACACCGAACTGTCCAATGTGGAGAAGATCAAGCGATTCTCCTTGCTGGACAAGGAACTCGATCACGAGGACGGCGAGCTGACCGCGACGCACAAGGTCAAGCGCAAGGCCATCGCCCACGCTTTCGAGGACTGGATCGAGGCGATGTACTCGTGACTGTGTCGACCCGAACCGGTGCTGCTTCCCGCAAAGCTTTCGAGATAGCTTTCAAGATAGCTTTTGTGAAAGCTATCGGTGAAGCTTTCCCGAAAGCTTTTGGCTGGCCGAACGGGGTGGTGGCGCGATGACCGCCTTTCTGCAGAACTGCTTCGCCGGGTTGGCGCTCGGGTCGACGTATGCCTTGGTGGCACTGGGATTCGTGGTGATCTACAAGTCCACCGGTGTGATCAACTTCGCGCAGGGCGGGTTGCTCGCGCTGGGCGCGTACCTCGGCTACACGTTCTCCAACAACCTCGCGATCGCGTTCGCCGTCGCGATCGTGCTCGCCTGCGTGTCGGCGGCCGTCGTGGGCGCCGCGTTCGAGCGGATCGTGCTGCGCCGCATGGTCGGCCAGCCGCCGTTCGCCGTCATCATGATCACGATCGGCCTGCTGTTCGTGCTCGAGCCGCTGATCACCTCGATCTGGGGCTTCGACAACAAGCAGGTCGACAACCCGTGGAACATCCAGACGGTCGGCGTCGGTGGCCTCGTGCTCGGCGTGCGTGACCTGTGGACGATCGGCCTGACCGCGGCCGTGGTGATCGGATTCTTCGCGTTCTTCCGTTACACCTCACTGGGTCTGGCCATGCGGGCCACCGCGTTCGATCCGGAGGCCGCGCTGGCGCAGGGGATCAGCGCCCGCCGGGTCTACGCGGTGTCCTGGGCGATCGCCGCCGCGCTGGCCGCGCTCGCCGGGATCACCCTCGCGGCGGGGCCGGGCGGGTTGCAGCCGTCGATCTCGTTCATCGCGCTGGCCGCCTTCCCGGCGATGATCCTCGGCGGGCTGGACTCGCCGGGCGGCGCGGTCGCCGGCGGGCTGATCATCGGGCTCGCCGAGGCGCTCACCCGCGGCTACCAGGATCAACTCTTCTCCTGGGCCGGCGACAACGTGTCGGTGATCGTGCCCTACCTGGTGATGATCGTGATCTTGCTGATCAGGCCGTACGGCCTTGCCGGAACCAAGGACGTGAGGCGGATCTGATGGCCAGAACGCGCGGCGGGCCGCACCGCAATCTCACCCGCGGCTACTCCGACGACCTCCGGCTGTTCGGCACGCCGGCGGCCAAGATCGGCCTGGCGCTGATGCTCGCGGTGCTCGTACTGCTGCCGACGGTCGTGCACGACGACTTCTGGCTGTCCGTGCTGATCTACGTCGGCATCACCGCGATCGGCGCGATCGGGCTGAACCTGCTGACCGGCTACTGCGGGCAGATCTCGCTCGGGCACGCGTTCTTCATCGGCGCCGGCGCGTACATCACCGCGCGGGTGGGCGGCGATCTGGATCTCCCGCTGCCGGTATGGCTGCTCGCCGCGGCCGTCGTCGGCGCGGTGCTCGGCGGGTTGATCGGGCCGTTCGCCTTGCGGTTGCGGGGAAACTACCTCGCGATCGTCACGCTCGGGCTGATCTTCATCGGCGAGCACATCTGGCGGAACTTCAAGGATCTCACCGGCGGCAACTCCGGGACGTCGGTCAACGCGCCGGTGGACATCGGCGTCGCCGACATCGACCAGATGGTGATCGCCGGCGAGACCTACTCGCGCAACCAGGGCTGGTTCTGGCTGGTGTGGGTGCTCGTCGGGGTGGTCGCGCTGCTGGCGAAGAACCTGGTGCGCACCCGGCCGGGCCGAGCGCTACAGGCCGTGCGGGACCGCGACCAGGCCGCCGAGGTGATCGGCGTGCGCGCCGGCCGGTACAAGATCGGCGCGTTCGTCATCTCCAGCGCGGTCGCGGCGATGGCCGGCGCGCTCTTCGGGGCCTACCAACGGTTCGTGAGCCCCGACGAGTGGAACCTGCTGCTGTCCATACAGTACATCGCGATCATCATCGTCGGCGGGCTCGGCACGATCTTCGGATCGGTGCTCGGCGCGATCTTCGTCGGCGCGCTGCCGGCCCTGATCGACCGGTACTCGGAGTACCTGCCCGGCGTGCAGACCGGGGTCGGGGGAGAAGGGTTCATCAGCGTCTTCGCGCTCAACCAAGCCATTTTCGGCTTGCTGATCGTGTTGTTCCTCGTCCTGGAGCCACGTGGGCTCGCGGGCATCTGGTTGCGGATCAAGGCCTACTTCAAGGCCTGGCCGTTCTCGTACTGATCAAGGAGGCGTCATGCTGGTACGTCGTCGAGGAAAAGGTGTGGTCGCCGCGGTCGCGGCGGCGCTGCTCGTCGCGGCCTGCGGCGGCGCGGGCGGTGACGGCGGATCGGACAGCGGCCAGGCCGGTGCCCCCGGCAAGACCGCCGGGTTCGACGGCACCACGATCAGACTCGGGGTGCTCACCCCGAGCACCGGGTCGGTCGCCGTGATCGGGTTGCCGCTGACCGCTGGCAACAAGGTGTGGTTCGACCAGGTCAACGCCAGCGGTGGGATCGCCGGCAAGTACCGGGTGGAGCTCGCCCAGGAGGACACGCAGTACAAGCCGGACGTCGCCGTGCAGCAGTACAACAAGATCAAGGGCAACGTCGTCGCGTTCACCCAGTTGCTCGGCACGCCGTCCACGCTGGCCGTGCTGCCGCAACTGCGGTCGGACAAGGTGCTCGCCGCGCCCGCGTCGCTGGACGGGCTGTGGGTGCGTGAGGAGAACCTGCTGCCGGTCGGCGCGCCGTACCAGGTGCAGGTGATCAACGCGGTCGACCACTACCTCAAGGAGGGCGGCGGCAGCACGTCGTCCAAGATCTGCGCGATGGTGCAGGACGACGTGTACGGCGAGGCCGGCCTGCAGGGGCTGAACTTCGCCGCCGAGCGCTACAAGTTCTCCATCGCCAACACGCAGAAGTTCAAGATCAATACCGAGAACTACACCGGCCAGATCGGCGCGCTCGCCGGTGCCGGCTGCCAGATGGTGTTCCTCACCGCGACGCCCAGCGACGCGGCGAAGATCTGGGGCACGGCGGCGCAGGCCAGGTTCGCGCCGCGGTGGTACGGGCAGTCGCCGAGCTACACCGGCGCGCTGGCCAAGTCCGCCGTCGCGCCGTATCTGCAGCAGGCGGTGCTGATCGTCTCCGAGGGCACCGAGTGGGGCGACGCGAGCGTGTCGGGCATGCGGGACATGGTGGCCAGGGCGACGCAGTTCGCGCCGCAGCAGCCGCCGGACTACTACTTCGCGTTCGGCTACAACCAGGCGCGGGCGATGACCGCGGTACTGGAAAAGGCCGTGCAGCAAGGGAATCTGTCCCGGGACGGCATCCTCGCCGCGTCCAAGGCACTCGGCACGGTCGGCTTCGACGGGCTGGCCGGCGACTACCAGTACGGCGCCGCGGAGACCCGCAACCCGCCGCGGTCCAGCACGTTGTTCGCGGTCGATCCGGCCAAGCCGTTCGGGCTGCGCACGGTGAAGTACAACTTCACCTCCGACGCGGCGAAGGCCTACGAGTTCAAGAAGTCCGAGATGTAGCCGTCCGGACAAGCTCCGGGAGCAGCGTGCCCAGCGGCTCCCGGAGCTAGCTGATTGATCGGCGCGTCGGCGCGCCGCGTGGTACACCGAGGACATGCGCCACTTCGGTTCCGGCGACGGAAAGTTCGACAACCGGGAGCACGCCGGTCGGCTCCTCGGTGAACGGCTGGCCGAGGGTGACTGGAGTTCACCGGTGGTGCTCGGGCTGCCGCGCGGCGGTGTCCCGGTGGCCGGTGCGGTCGCGCGGATTCTGGACGCGCCGCTGGACGTCGTGGTGGCGCGCAAGATCGGCGCGCCCGACCAGCCGGAGTTCGGTCTCGGCGCGGTGACCGCCGATGGTCCGCCGCACTACGACCAGGCCAGCCTCACCATGCTGGGGCTCACCGAGGAGAACCTGAGCCGGACGTGTGCCGGTGAGCGGGCCGAGGCGCGGCGCCGTGAGGAGCTGTACCACCAGGGGCGGGCGCCGATTCCGGTCGACGGGCGGGACGTGATCGTGGTGGACGACGGGCTCGCGACCGGGGTGACCGCGTGGGCCGCGCTGAACCGGCTGCGCGGCACCAGTGCCCGGCGGTTGGTGTTCGCCGCGCCGGTGTGCGCGCCCGACGCGGCGGAGTCCCTCGGTCACACGGTGGACCGGATCGAGTGCCTCATCTGCCCGCCGGATTTCCGTGCGGTTGGCCAGTTCTACGTCGACTTCAGCCAGACCACCGACGAGGACGTGCTCGCCGTGCTGGCGGCGGCGACCGGGTAGTCACCCTTTCGGACCTGCTGCCGCGAGCGTGCCCCGGATACTCTGCGGATCGGCATTTCCCTTACCCCACAAGGAGAAATCATGCCGGCATCCGCACACGTCATCGGCGACGGTGCGCACAAGGTGATCGCGCTCAACGGCTGGTTCACCGATCGGACGGGCTACGACAGGCTGTGGCCCTACCTGGACACCGGGGCGTTCGGGTACGCGTTCTTCGACTATCGGGGCTACGGCTCGCGGCTGGAGGTCGGCGGCGAGTTCACCCGTGAGGAGATCGCCGCCGACGTGCTGGCGCTGGCGGATGAATTGGGCTGGTCGGAGTTCAGCCTCGTGGGGCACTCGATGGCCGGGGTGTACATCCAGCAGGTGCTCGCCACCGCGCCGGACCAGGTGCGGGCCCTGGTCGGGGTGAACCCGGTGCCGACGAACTTCGAGTTCGACGCCGACGGTGCGGCGCTGTTCTCCTCGTCGGTGGAGGAGACCGCGAACCGGCGCGTGATCATCGACTTCGTCACCGGGAACCGGCTGTCCGGCACCTGGCTGAACCAGATGGCCGCGCGCTCGGTGGAGCGGTCCACGAAGGAGGCGTTCGGCGCCTACCTGACGCAGTGGACCGGCGCGGCCATCGAGATTCCGCAGGTCGACCTGCCGGTGAAGGTGATCATCGGCGAGCACGACCCCGCGCTGCCCGAGGCGCTGATGCGTGACACGTGGCTGAGCGCGTACTCCAACGTGGAGCTGGAGATCATGCTGAACGCGGGGCACTACCCGATGGACGAGACACCGCTCGCCCTGGTCACCTCGATCGAGGCGTTCCTGCGCGGAATCTAGATCAGAACGGCGGCGGGTCCGGGTCGGCGATCGGCTGCGCGCGCACGGTTGCCTTGTGTCCGAGTGGGCTGCGGGTGATCACCACATCGGGGTGGGGTTGTTCGACCTGCCAGCCGGGCTTCTCTTTGCAGAGGTTGTGGCGTTCGCAGCGCGGGTTCAGGTTGCACAAGCAGGTGCGGCCGTGGTCGGCGTGGCGGAGGGTGTGATCGATCTGGCACCTTGTGGCCGGCCTGTCACACCCGGGGTGAGTACATCGGCGGAACCGCAAGCGCACGTTTTCGGCCATCGCCGCCGGCGGATACCGTTTCCTGCCGACGTCGGTGATCATCCCGGTCGGTGGATCGTAGAGTATTCGCCGCCACGTTGATTTCTCGTCGGCGGCCAGTTCGCGCACGACTTGCGCGGGGAGTATGTCGACGCCGAAGAGTTCACCGGGCTTGTCGTCCACACCCAACAGCGTGGTGTGTGGCACGGTCACCCACACAATGGTTTTGATGTGGGACTGGTTCTCCCCGCAGAAGTGCTCGACGGCGGTGTCGAACCGCAAATTATCCAGGCTGCGGGTGTCGCCTTGTTGCTTCAACCGGCGGGCGTGTTGGTCGATCCGCAGATAGGCGGGGTAGAGCTGCTCGACCGGTCCCCGGATACCGAGGAAGGCCTCCCCGTCGTCGTCCTGCTTGAAGGTGACACACCGGTCCTTGCGGCGCTGCTGTCGGCGTTGTTCGGCGCCGTCGGGGTCGACCTTGTTCACCCAGTAGCGCACCTTGCGCTGAAACGGGGTGTAGTAGTCCGGCGCATCAGCGAGCACAGCGGCTTCCACCCGGGCGGCGTGCTCATCCGACAGCGGCCGGGTGACCTCATACATCGCCCGGGCCTTCGCCCAATCGATCTCACCCCGGGCGAGCGCGGCCAGCGTCGCTGGGAGTCGGGTCACCATCGCGGCGGCCATCACGACCTGATGCGAAGCGTGCCCGGGTGACCACTTCAACGCCTGCCCGATCTCCTCAGAGACGTTCTCGACTCCATCGCGCAGTTGGTTGTACTGCGCGAGCAGTCGAACCTCGTCAGCGCACAACGCGGCTTTGTCGCGCTCGACATTTTCCAACTCCGCGACCGTGCTCGCCTCATCCGGCGTAAACGGCCCATCTGAGAAATCAAACTCAGGCTCACCAAATACCCGAGGCGCGGCCTCCAAAACCGCATCCCAAGACATTTCCTCACCTATTACCAACACACCACAATTCTACCGGAATGCCCACGAAAATGGCGTCCCCCATTCCGGTGGCAAGCTGGTCGCCCTGACACCCCCACGCGGAACAACCACAAGGGCGACCAGCGCGGCAGCCAATAACGGACGGAGTGCACTCAACTCGGCACGTTCAACCGCCGCACCTGTGCAACTCCACGTTCGTCCCCCAACACGGAGATCCCAGCAGCCGAAAGCCCAAAGTGAACCCCAGAAGCCGGAGGCAGCCCCAACCACGACGCCACGAGAACACGACCGAAATGCCCATGCCCCACCAGCACGACATCCCCGTCAGCCAACGCAGAAGACACCTTCCCGATCACCGCCCGAGCCCGCGCCCCGACGTCGTCAGCCGTCTCACCACCAGGACACGGATGCGTCCACACCGTCCACCCCGGCACCGTCTCGCGGATCTGCGGCGTGGTCAGCCCCTCGTACTCGCCGTAGTCCCACTCCGCGATCTCCTCTGTCACCTCGGTGACAGAAAGCCCAGCCAGCTCAGCCGTGCGCAGCGCCCGCTGCCGTGGACTGGACAGCACCAGCGCCGGCGCCGTGTCACCCCGCAGCTCGACGAGCCGACGTCCGGCCGCCGCGGCGGCGCGCTCACCAGCCTGCGTCAGCGGAATGTCGGTGAACCCCGTGTGCTGCCCGGACTCCGACCACTCGGTCTGTCCGTGTCGCAGCAGGTACAACGCCGTCGAGCCCTCGCCAGCCATCCGCCACCTCCGCCGAAACCATAGAGCCGTGCTAAGTTACTCGCGAGTAGACTAGCCGCGGGTACACAACGTGGAGGGACGTCATGGCGGTCGAAGCACGGTCCAACCCGACGTACGGCATGTGGCGCAAGCTGTCCGGGCGGCCACTCGGTTCGAGGCTGTTCTCCGCCGCGATGTCCCTGCGAGTGCCGTACTTCGGCACGGTCATGCCGCACGTCGTGGACATGCGGCCGGGCCGCTGTGAGGTGCGCGCGCCGAAGTGGTGGGGCGTGCACAACCACATCGGCACGTTCCACGCGATCGCGGCGTGCAACCTGGCCGAGATCGCCATGGGCATGCTCGCCGAGGCCACCGTTCCGCCGACGCACCGGTGGATCCCGAAGGCGATGACCGTCCAGTACCTGGCCAAGGCCAACACCAGCCTGCGGGCGGTCGCCGAGCTGGACGGCGAGCCCGAGTTCGGCGACACCGCGCGGGACCTCGAGGTGCCGGTGTCTATCCGGGACAAGGACGGCACCGAGGTGGTGCGCGCGGTGATCACGATCTACGTGACGCCGAAGTCCTAGAAGCCGAGGTCCTAGAAACGGCGAACGGCGCCCGCCGGCCGATGCCGGGGGCGCCGTCGCGCTGACTCGTCCTGAGTGGACTCAGCCCTTCTTGGTCTCCCAGAAGATCTTGTCGACCTCGGCGATCAGGTCGAGCAGCTCCTGGCCCTTGGCCGGGTCCATCGAGCCCTTGGTACCGGCGGCACCAGCGGCCTTGGTGGCCTTGTTGATCAGCTCGTGCAGCTGCGGGTACTTCTCGAAGTGCGGCGGCTTGAAGTAGTCCGTCCACAGCACCCAGAGGTGGTGTTTCACGAGCTCGCTGCGCTGCTCGGCGATGAGGATGGCGCGCGTGCGAAACTCCGGGTCCTCGTTGGCCTGGTACTTCTCCTGGACCGCCTTGACCGACTCCGCCTCGATCCGGGCCTGCGCCGGGTCGTAGACGCCGCACGGGAGGTCGCAGTGCGCGGTGGCCTCGAGGCGCGGACGAAGAAGGCGCGACAAAAGTCGCATCTTTCCTCCCTGACAGGGTGATTAGCTGGATGCTCCGACGAAGTCGACCTTACTCGCGGCATCATGGGCGCCGCAGCGCGGAGGTGATCGTTGACCCATTCCGGTCTGACGGGAATAAGGCGGGTGTCGGTGCGCGGCCCGTCCATGACGCCGACCCTGCGCGACGGTGACATCGTGCTCGCGCGGTTCCGCGCACGCGTGCGCGCCGGTGACATCGTGCTGGTCAGATGGGCTTCCCGCCCTGGTCAGCTGTCCGTCAAGCGGGCCGCGCGGCAGGACGGCGACGGCTGGTTCGTGTTGGGGGACAACGAGTTCGGCTCGACCGATTCGCGCGATCTCGGGCCGGCGGAAGTGCTCGCGGTGATCCGCTGGCGACTGTGGCCGAGGCCACAACGGCTGCCGGCGGCTCGGCCTTGACCTCTACATAAGTCGAAGTTCCACGATGTCCACATGGGAGCTGACAAGGAAGAGATCGTCGACCTGGTGAACCGCTTCTTCGTGTCGCTGGACGTGGGGAGGTTCGACGACGAATGGGCGGCGGAGATGTTCACCGCCGACGTGCGGGTCAAGTACCCGACCGGGGCCTACGAGGGGATCGACGCGGTGCGCGCGGACATCGCGAGCGCGTTCCAGATGTTCGAGCGCACCCAGCATCTGGCGGCGAATCACCTGGTCAGCGTGGACAGCGACGGTGCGGACGTGCGCTGGGACGCGATCCACACGCACGTGCTGCGCGGGCCGAACGCGGGCGAGTTGTTCACCTCGGGCGGCTACTACGAGGCCGAGGTCGTGCGCACCGAGCACGGCTGGCGGTTCCGGCGGCAGGAGCTGAACGTCGTGTGGACGACCGGACCGAGGCCCGACGCCACCCTGCGGTCCACAGTGGACAGAGTCCCGTCCTAAATGGACTGTCTAAGTGGACTGCGCGCGCAACTTCGCGTAGTGCGCGGCACAATCGTCGTACACGGGAAGGATTCCGTCCGCGCGCGCCTGGTCCAGCGTCGGTGCCGCACCGTCCTTTTCGGACAGGATCGGCTCGATGTCGGACGGCCACGGCAGGTCGAGCGCGGCGTCCAGCGGGTTGAGCCCGCGCTCGGCACCCGGGTTGTAGCCGGTGGAGCACAGGTAGCTCATCGCGGTGTCGTCCTCCAGCGCGATGAACGCGTGGCCGAGCCCCTCGGCGAGGTACACCGCGTTGTAGGACTTCGCGTCCAGCCGCACCGCCTCGTGCTTGCCGAACGTCGGCGAGCCGACCCGGATGTCGATGATCACGTCCAGCAGCGCGCCGCGCGGGCAGTACACGTACTTCGACTGGCCGGGTGGGGTGTCCGCGAAGTGCACACCGCGAATGGTGCCGCGCCGGGACACGCTGTGGTTGGTCTGCGCGACCCGCAACGGGTGCCCGACCGCCTTGACGAAGGCGTCCTCCTGGAACGGCGCGACGAACAGCCCGCGGCTGTCCGGGAAGCTGCGCGGGGTGAACTCGAACGCGTCGGCGACGGCGAGCTGGCGTGCCTGCATGGTTCGCAGCGTACCGCCGTCGCCGGCCCGCCGGCCCCCTGATCCGCCCCTAGTCGCCCCACGACTCCAGCAGGTAGCGGACCCCGTCCGAGTACTCGAACCGTTGTGCCGCAACGCCTCGAGTGAGGTCGCGGCGGCAGGCGAACAGGTCGTCGCGGTCCAGGTCGAGCAGGGCGAGGCTGTGTTCGATCAGGGGAGCGGCGGCGATCTCCAGGACGCCGGCCGTGCGCACGTCGCTGGTCGCCACAAGTACCGAGTCGCCGAGCCGCGTCAGCGCCTCGCGCAGCATCGGCTCGAACGCCGCCGCGGGCAGTTCTTGGCCGACGTCCAGGGTGTCGGCCTCCCGCGCGGCGCCGTAGGCCTGACGCATGGCCGGCCAGCGCGCGTCGGACTCGGCCAGGTCCAGGAACGTCCAGCTGCCCGCCGGCAGCGTGTCGAGCACCGTGCGCAGCCGGTCCCGCCGGGCCTTGCCGTGATGGCGGCGCAGCAGGAAGTCGAGTCGTCCGCGCCGGTCGGTCACGGCCGAAAGGCAACCACAAGATCGGTGCGCGCGTGCAGACTTAGGGATACAGGCGTGACAGGTGGGAGGACATCGTGGTTCGTGCTCGACTCTGGACGGCGGCAGGCTTGGCGGTGATCGCCACGGCCGTGCCGGTCGGTGTGGCGGTGGCCGATCAGCAGGCGGAAACCGGTGTGGTGCAGGGGTTCCACTACATGGACCGCAACGCCAACGGCGTGCGCGACGAGGGCGAGCCGGGCGGCTCGAACGCGGTCGGCGTGTACACGCTGGACGGCACCTCGGTGGCGACCGTCGGCACCGGGCCGGACGGCTGGTACCACGTGCCGGACCTGGCGCCTGGCGAGTACCAGGTGGGCATCAACCCGATCGGCTACCAGATGACCACGCCGACGCCGGTGCGCGTGACGGTGACCGCCGGCGGCGTGGCGGTCGCACACTTCGGCAAGCTCGGCGGCGACATGTCCGGCCTGGCCTGGCACGACCTGAACGCCGACGGGCAGCGCCAGCCCGACGAGCCGCTGATCCGGGTGCCGATCTGGCTCGGCCGCTGGCAGGTGCCGACCGACGAGCAGGGCCGGTTCTTCATGCCCAACCAGGGCACCAGCACCTACGCGTTCAGGTTCGTGCCGCCGGCCGGCATGACGTTCTCGCCCTACCACGTCGGTGATCCGGCGACCGACTCCGATGTCCCTCCGGACGGGTACGCCCGCGCGGTGATCGAGCTCGTGGACGGGCGCATCAACAACGTGCTCAACATCGACGCGGGGCTTGTCACTGTCCGCTGACGCCGTCCAAACCGGACAGGCGTCTTGTAAAAAGGCCCCTGACCTGCGGAGTTCGTGCCCCTAGATGTGATCCCCGCCGCAGACACGATCGGGTGCAGGTGGGAGACTGGCACAACAGCACGGCCCGCGATGGTGCTTCCGTAACAAGAGGAAGCCTCCACCGTGTGGCCGACGACGCCCGCGACTCCGGCGCTACCCGCCGAGCCTGGCGCCGCCAGCGCTGTCAGAACCGGCAGCGCGCGCGAAGCGCATCCACGCGGTTCAGTACCGCACTACGCAGGAGGCCACGTGACTAGCGTTCACCCCGAGGCCACGACCATGACTGACAAGCCGATCACCGACGAGGAGATCTTCGCCGCGCACGAGGGCGGCAAGCTCGGTGTGTCGGTGCCGCGTGCGATCGCCGACCCGC
Source organism: Herbihabitans rhizosphaerae (assembly GCF_004216555.1). Lineage (GTDB taxonomy): Bacteria > Actinomycetota > Actinomycetes > Mycobacteriales > Pseudonocardiaceae > Herbihabitans > Herbihabitans rhizosphaerae. The sequence continues at coordinate 165,288 of NZ_SGWQ01000011.1, forward strand.
GGTCACTCGCGATCGCCTACACGCCGGGTGTGGCCAAGGTCAGCCGTGCGATCGCGGAGAACGCCGATCTGGCCGCGAAGTACACGTGGTCGCACCGGCTGGTCGCGGTGGTCAGCGACGGGACGGCGGTACTCGGCCTCGGTGACATCGGTGCGAGCGCGTCGCTGCCGGTGATGGAGGGCAAGGCGGCGCTGTTCAAGACGTTCGGCGGCCTGGACTCGATCCCGCTCGTGCTCGACACGACCGACGTGGACGAGATCGTGGAGACCTTGGTGCGGCTGCGCCCGTCGTTCGGCGCGGTCAACCTGGAGGACGTCGCGGCGCCCCGGTGCTTCGAGCTGGAGCAGCGGCTGATCGAGGCGCTGGACTGCCCGGTCATGCACGACGACCAGCACGGCACCGCGATCGTGGTGCTGGCCGCGCTGCGCGGCGCGTGCACGGTGCTGTCCCGTGACATCGCGAACCTGCGCGTGGTCATCTCCGGCGCGGGTGCCGCCGGTGTGGCGTGCGCCAAGATCCTGCTCGCGGCCGGTGTCGCGGACGTGACCATGCTCGACTCGCGCGGGATCATCCACACCGGACGCGAGAACCTGAACCCGATCAAGACCGAGCTGGCGGCGCAGACCAACAAGGCCGGCCTGCGCGGCGGGTTGCCCGAGGCACTGGCCGGCGCGGACGTGTTCCTCGGCCTGTCGGCGTCGACGGTGCCCGAGGAGGTCGTCGCCACCATGGCCGACGACGCGATCGTGTTCGCGCTGTCCAACCCGGACCCGGAGATCCACCCGGACGTCGCGGGCAAGTACGCGGCGATCGTGGCCACCGGACGCAGCGACTTCCCGAACCAGATCAACAACGTGCTGGCGTTCCCGGGCATCTTCCGCGGCGCGCTGGACGTCGGCGCGCGGCAGATCACCGACAACATGAAGCTCGCGGCAGCGGAGGCCATCGCCGCGGTGGCCACCGACGAGCTGGCCGCCGACCACATCGTGCCCAGCGCGCTCGACCCGCGCGTGGCACCCGAGGTGGCCGAGGCGGTCGCCAGGGCCGCCAAGGCCGACGGCGTGGCCTGAGTTTCCCGCGTCCCCTGATCAGCCGGTCGGGTCCCGCCAGAACGGCGGCCCGGCCGGCTGTGTCACGTGCGCTCAGGGCGCGGCGGCGTCCAGTATCGCGCTGACCCGGTAGCGGGGGAGGTCGATCAGTCGCACCTCGAGGTCGTCCTCGTCGGGGGCGATGGCGAGCACTTGTTCGCGCGCGGCGCGCTTGGTGAGCGTGCCGCCGGACGCCGCGATCAGCGCCTCCCGCCAGGTGTTGGCGAGCTTGCCGTGCGCCCGGTCGAGCAGTTCGCGCTGAACGTCCACAGTGGACGACTGGGTGCGCTCGGCCACCACCAGCGCGTGCCGCCCGCCGGCGATACTGCGCCGGAACGACAGCGCGTACTTGGCGCCGACGAGCCGGGCGAGGTTGCGCTGGCCGGGCGCGTTGCGCACGTCGGCGTGGTTGTTGCGAACCAGCGCGACGACGCGATCTCCCTTGCAGGCCAACAACATCCGCGCGAGCCACGGGCCGGGGTCGGCGGTCAGGTCGATCGCGGCGTCGCCCTCCACCGGGTCGTTCCAGTCCGGCCCGCGCACGTCGTCCACGGCGGACGCCTCGCGCAGCGCGTCCAGCGCCGCCTCGGGAGTACCGGCCGACTCCACCGACGCCGAGCCGTGCGTGTAGATCGCCGTCCGTCCACTCGAGACGGTCGGGCGAGCCTGTCCGGCGGCCCGCGCGGTCGGCTGGCACACGTACAGGTCGCTCGCGCTGCCCACCGCCTGCGCGCCGTCGTACCGGTTGAAGTCCGGCAGGATCGCCTCGAACACCAGGCCCAGCCGCAGCATCTCGGCCTGCGTCTTGCGCCCCAGTTCCGGCGCGCGGTCGGTGTGCCCGTAGGCCACGATCAGCCGCCCGGCCACCGGCTCGCGCAGCCCGAGCACGCCGTGCGCGAGGAACAGCCGCATGCCCTCCGGCGTGTACGGCGGGTCGGTGAACACCAGGTCGGCGGTACCCAGCAGGCTCGGCGGGAACCCGAACCGCAGATCGGCGTGCAGGGTCCGGACGGGCAGCCCGTACTCGGCGGCCAGATCGTCCACGTAGCGCAGCAGCCGCTCGTCCACGTCCACCACGGTTGCCCGCACGCCGTCGCGCACCGCGCACACCGCGATCGAGGTCAGGTCGTGGTCGCCGACGAACAGCAGGTGCGCGCCGCGCAGGTGGAACCGCTCGTCCAGCCACAGTGCCCGGCGCAGCACGGTCTCCGGCGTGGCCTGCACGTGGTCGAGCCCGGGCAGCGGCGGCGGCACGTCGCGCACGGCGGCGCGCACGGTGTCCAGCAGTTCGCCCTGCTCGGTGTCCGGCGGAGCGGGTTGGGCGAGGTCGCGGTACATGTCGACCCGGTCGGTGGCCATACGCATCATGTCACCCTCGCGCACCAGGTCGTAGGCGCACGCCTCGAGCACCTCCTCGACCGTGCGCCTCGGGGTCGCGGTCGTCACGACCAGGTCGTCGAGTGTGTGGAACCCGTTGCACAGCAAGGAGATCAGGTCGCGCGACCGGCTGCTGTGGACACCCTGTGCGGTCAACAGATCGCGCAGCGGCGCGGGAATCTCACCATCGGACACAGTGTCAGCCTACGGACCCTGTCACCCGCCACACTGTGGACACCGATGCCGTTGTCGGGGTTTGCCGCTATGGTCGTTGATCACATTGGGCGGCCGGCGAGCGGCCGTCGCGACCGGAAGGCTCTCCGGTGATCGAGTTCCGGGACGTGACCAAGAAGTATCCAGACGGGACGGTGGCGGTCGACGAGCTGAACCTGACGGTCGAGGCGGGCACGATCACCGTGTTCGTCGGGCCGTCCGGCTGCGGCAAGACGACCTCGCTGCGCATGGTCAACCGCATGATCGACCCCAGTGCCGGCGAGGTGCTGATCGACGGCGAGGACGTGCGCAAGTCCGACCCGGCGCTGCTGCGGCGCGGCATCGGCTATGTCATCCAGCAGGCGGGGCTGTTCCCGCATCGCACCGTGCTGGACAACGTGGCCACCGTGCCGCTGCTGTCCGGCTGGACGAAGGCGAAGGCTCGCACGCGGGCCGCCGAGCTGCTGGAGACCGTCGGCCTGCCGGCCGAAATGGGCAAGCGGTTCCCGGCGCAGCTCTCCGGCGGGCAGCAGCAGCGAGTGGGCGTGGCCCGCGCGCTGGCCGCCGACCCGCCGATCCTGCTGATGGACGAGCCGTTCAGCGCGGTCGACCCGGTGGTGCGCGAGGGTCTGCAGGACGAGCTGCTGCGGCTGCAGGGCGAGCTGGACAAGACGATCGTGTTCGTCACGCACGACATCGACGAGGCGGTGCGGCTCGGCGAGAAGGTGGCGGTGTTCCGCCAGGGCGGGGTGCTCGCGCAGTACGACGCGCCGGCCGAGATCCTGGCGCGGCCGGCCGACGACTTCGTGTCCGATTTCGTCGGGCGCGACCGCGGTTACCGTGGGCTGTCCTTTGTGGACAACGAGGGCCTGCCGATCGGCCAGGTCGACACGGTGCTCGTCGGCGGCGCGCATTCCCCGTCGCAGCAATGGACTCTGGTCCTCGTCGACGGCGACAAGCCGCGCGGCTGGCTGGCTCCCGGGTCCACTGTGGACGGTGAGTGGACGACGGCGGACGCGCTCGCCGGCGGATCGCTGTACACCAGGGGCACACCGTTGCGCGGCGCGCTGGACGCGGCGCTGTCCTCGCCGGCCGGGCTCGGCGTGGTGGTGGACGACGCAGGTGCGTACGCCGGCGTGGTCACCGCCGAGGAAGTGCTCAAGGTGATCGAGTCCCGCCGAGAGACGGCCGAATAGATGTTCGGCGACATCGGCACGTACCTGTCCAGTCCCGGCAACCGGGACCTGGTGCTCCAGCAACTGCTGGAGCACATCTATCTGTCGCTGCTGCCGCTGGTGCTCGGACTGCTGGTGGCGATCCCGCTCGGCTGGACGGCCACGCGCTTCCGCTGGCTGCGCGGCCTGCTGCTGGGCGGCGCGAACATCCTCTACACGATCCCGTCGCTGGCGCTGTTCGTGATCCTGCCCGCGATCATCGGCACCGGGATCACCAGTCCGGTCAACGTGATCGTCGCGCTGACGCTGTACACCGCGACGCTGCTCGTGCGCCCGGTGGTGGACGCGCTGGAGGCGGTGCCGCAGCACGTGGTCGCGGCCGCCGTCGCCATGGGCTACCGGCCCCTCGCGCGGTTCTTCGCGGTCGAACTGCCGCTGGCCGTGCCGGTTCTCGCGGCCGGCGCGCGGGTGGCCAGCGTGAGCAACATCAGCCTGGTGAGTGTGGGCGCGCTGGTCGGCATCGGCGGTCTCGGGCTGCTGTTCACCAAGGGCTTCGAGATCGACTACCTGCCGCCGATCATCATCGGGATCCTGCTCACGCTGATACTCGCGCTGATCGTGGACCTGCTGATCGTGTTGCTGCGCAACATGTTGACGCGCTGGCAACGCGTCGGCGCGCACGTCGGAGGCGGTTCGTGATGATCTTCTCCAACATGATCGACTGGCTGACCAACGGCGCGAACTGGCAGGGGCCGGAAGGCATTCCGACGCGCGTCGGCGAGCACGTCTACTACGCGGTGCTGGCGGTGCTCGTGGCCTCTGCGGTGGCCGTGCCGCTCGGGTTGTTCGTCGGGCACACCGGTCGCGGCGCGGTGTTCGTGGTGGCGATCAGCAACGCGCTCCGTGCGCTTCCGACGCTCGGCCTGGTCACCCTGTTCGTGCTGCTGCTCGGGCTCGGCGACTGGCCGGTGCTGATCGGGCTGATCATTCTGGCGGTTCCGCCGATCCTGTCCGGCACCTACGCCGGCGTGCAGGACGTCGACCGCGGCGTGATCGACGCGGCCCGGGGTATGGGCATGACCGGGTGGCAGCGGCTGTGGAAGGTCGAGGTGCCCAACGCGCTGCCGCTGCTCATCGGTGGTGTGCGCAGCGCCGTGCTCCAGGTCGTCGCGACGGTCGCGGTGGCCGCGTTCGTCGGGCTCGGCGGGCTGGGGCGGATCCTGTTGTCCGGGCAGAAGACCTACAAGTTCGAGGTCATGCTCGGGGCGGCGGTGCTGATCGCGTTGCTCGCGGTGGTGCTCGACCAGATCATCGCCGCGATCCAACGTCTCGTCGTGCCGAAGGGCTTGACGGTGGCGGCCAAGGCGGCCGCGCCCACACGAGGAGGAAAGTAGTCATGAAGCGCACAGTCGTGTCCCTGATCGCGGCGGCGGCCGTGGTCGGCATGTCCGCGTGTGGGTCGAGTGATCCGCTGTCCGGTGGCTCGTCCGGCATCGTGGTCGGCTCCGCGGACTTCGCCGAGAGCGAGCTGCTCGCCGAGATCTACGCCGAGGCGCTGCGCAAGACCGGCGCCACCGTGTCCACCAAGCTGCGGGTGGGTGCCCGCGAGGTATACGTCGAGGCGGTTCGCAAGGGTGAGATCTCGCTCGTGCCGGACTACACCGGCAACCTGCTGAAGTACGTGGTCAAGCCCGCCGAGCCGGCGGAGACCACCACGGAGGCGGTGTACGGCGCGTTGAAGACGGCCACCGAGAAGCCCGACTCGACGCTGCAGGTGCTGGAGCAGTCCAAGGCCGAGGACTCCGACGTGCTCGCGGTGACCAAGGCGACCGCCGACAGCGGGGTGAAGTCGATGGCCGACCTCGGCCCGAAGTGCGGCCAGTTCGTGCTCGGCGCGGCCGAGGAGTGGAAGGGCCGCTGGGAGGCCAAGATCAAGGAGCTGTACGGCTGCACGTTCAAGCAGATCAAGCCGATCGAGGGCGGCACGCTGACGGTGAAGTCGTTGAAGGACAACGAGGTTCAGGTGGCCAACCTGTTCACGACGGCCTCGGCGATCAAGGAGAACAGCTTCGTCCCGCTCGAGGACCCGAAGAAGATGTACCCGGCGCAGAACATCGTGCCGTTGATCAACAAGTCCAAGCTGGACGACAAGCAGAAGGCCGCGGTGAACAAGGTCTCCGCCGCGCTCACCACGGACAAGCTCACCGAGCTGGTGCGCAAGGTCGAGGTGGACAAGGCCAACGCCGCCGACGTGGCGAAGTCCTACGTCGGAGAACTCGGCATCAGCTAACCCAGCCACCGCTCCATTTTCAGGTTGGGGACTTTAGCGGGCTAAAGTCCCCAACCTGAGCCGGTATACGCGTGGCCGTTTCGCATTTCGGCGTGTATTTGGTGCGCCATTTCACGGAAAGCTGCAGGTCGAGAGCCTTTGGCTTTGCCTGTGGATGGATGACTTGCGCTTGGCGTGCCTTTGTGCGTGCGTACTTTAGCCCGCTAAAGTCCGTCAGCTGAGGCGGCGGACGGCGCGGGCGGTGATCTGGACGGCGAGGCGTAGGACGGCGGGGACGAGGTCGGGGGGTGGGGTGCCGCATTCCGTGTCGCCTGGGCAGTGGTGGCGGAAGGTGGCGCTGATCGCGGCGACGGGGCGGTCGTGTCCGTCGAGTACGGGGACGGCGACGGAGGCGAAGCCCGTGGTCACGTGGCCGTCCTCGATGGCCCAGCCGCGACGGCGCTCGTCGGTCAGCAGGCCACGGAGTGCGGGCAGGTGTTTCGGCCCGCGGCCGGTGCGGTCCACGAACGCGTCCCGGTTCGGGAACAGCGCGCGCACCTGAGCGGCCGGCAGGTGCGCGAGCATGGCGCGGCCGGACGCGGTCAGGTGCGCGGGTAGCCGCACGCCCACGTCGGTCACCAGGGTGTGCGCGGACGTGGGCTGCTCGCGCACGAGGTACAGTGTCTCCCGGCCGTGCAGCACGCCGAGGTGCACGGTGTGCCGGTGCCGGTCGGCGAACTGACGCAGCAGCGGCCGCGCGATGTGCTCCAGCGGCTCGTTGCGCAGGTACGCGGCACCCAGCTCGAACGCGGCGAGCCCGAGCGCGTAGCGGCGCTGGTCGGGCAGGTGGGTGACGAATCCGGCGTCGGTCAGCTCCGCGAGCAGGTGGTACGCCGTGGACCGGGGGAGCGCCAGCTCGCGGGCCAGCCACGCCGCGGTCACCGGCTCGGCGCGGTCGGCGAGCACGCGCAGCACGGCCAGCCCACGCCGCAACGCCGGCACGTCGCTGCTGCCACCCACGGGACCTCCAATACGCCGTTGCGGTGACATTGTCTGGGATACCAGACACGGGCGCACGCCGTGGGGTCGCAGAGACGCCGCCCAGGGTTTGGGATGGGGGCATGGACGCAGTGCTGCTCGACGCCACGCCGCTGCGACGCGATCAGGTGGTCGCGGTCGCCAGGCGGGGCGCTCCGGTCGAGTTGACCGACATCGCGAAGGAGGCGGTCGCCGGCTCGCGGGCGCACGTCGAGCTGTTGGCCGGCGCCGAGCAACCCACCTACGGCGTGTCCACGGGGTTCGGCGCGCTCGCCGTGCGACACATCCCGGTGGACCGGCGTGCCGCGCTGCAGCGGTCGCTGATCCGCTCGCACGCCGCCGGTGCGGGCGCCGAGGTCGAGTGTGAAGTGGTGCGCGCGCTGATGCTGCTTCGCCTGCGCACCTTGGCAAGCGGGCACACCGGCGTTCAACCGTCCACTGTGGACGCGCTGGTGCGGGTGATCAACGCGGGCATCACCCCGGTGGTACCCGAGTACGGCTCGCTCGGCTGCTCCGGTGACCTGGCTCCGCTGTCCGCCGTGGCGCTCGCGCTGATGGGCGAGGGCGAGGCGCGCGACGCCACCGGCGCGCTGCGCCCCGCCGGCGAGGTGCTCCGCGAGTCCGGCATCGAGCCGATCACGCTGGCCGAGAAGGAGGGCCTCGCGCTGATCAACGGCACCGACGGCATGCTCGGCCAGCTGGTACTCGCGCTCGACGACCTCGCGCGGTTGATCGACATCGCCGACCTGACCGCCGCGATGAGCGTGGAGGCGCTGCTCGGCACCGACCGGGTGTTCGCCGCCGATCTGCAGGCGCTGCGGCCGCACCCCGGCCAGGCCGTGTCCGCCGCGCGGATGAGCGTGCTGCTCGCCGACTCCGAGATCGTGGCCAGCCACCGCGGCCCGGACTGCAACCGCGTGCAGGACGCGTACTCGCTGCGCTGCGCGCCCCAGGTGCACGGCGCGGCCCGGGACACGGTGGCGCACACCGAGACCGTGGCCGACCGCGAACTGGCCTCGTTTATCGACAACCCGGTCGTGCTCGCCGACGGGCGGATCGAGTCCAACGGCAACTTCCACGGCGCGCCGGTCGGCTACGCGCTGGACTTCCTGGCGATCCCGACCGCCGACGTGGCGAGCATGTCCGAGCGGCGCACCGACCGGATGCTCGACAAGAACCGGTCGCACGGGCTGCCGCCGTTCCTGGCGCACGACCCCGGCGTGGACTCCGGCCACATGATCGCCCAGTACACGCAGGCCGGCATCGTCTCCGAGCTCAAGCGCCTCGCGGTACCGGCCAGCGTGGACTCGATCCCGAGCTCGGCCATGCAGGAGGACCACGTCTCCATGGGCTGGTCGGCCGCGCGCAAGCTGCGCAAGGCCGTCGACGGGCTGACCACCGTGCTCGCGATCGAGCTGCTCACCGCGGCTCGCGCGCTGGACCTGCGCGCGCCGCTCAAGCCCGCGCCGAAGACGGGGGCCGCGCTGGCCGCCCTCCGCGAGACGGTCGACGGGCCCGGCCCGGACCGGCACCTCGCACCCGAGATCGCCGCCGCGGAAGCGCTGATCCGCTCCGGCCGGCTGAACGAGATCACCGCCTAGTCAGGAGGACACACGATGACCGGACCGCGACCAGTGCGGGCCGCCCGAGGTACCTCGATCACGGCCAAGAGCTGGCAGACCGAGGCGCCGATGCGAATGCTGGCCAACAACCTGGACGCCGAGGTCGCCGAGCGGCCCGACGACCTGGTGGTCTACGGCGGCACCGGCAAGGCCGTGCGCGACTGGGCCAGCTTCGACGCGATCACCCGCGAGCTGACCGACCTGGAGCCGGACGAGACCCTGTTGGTCCAAAGTGGACGGCCGGTCGGCGTGATGCGCACGCACGAGTGGGCGCCGCGGGTGCTGATCGCGAACTCCAACATCGTGCCGGACTGGGCGACCTGGCCGGAGTTCCGCAAGCTCGAGTCACAGGGCCTAATGATGTACGGCCAAATGACCGCCGGATCGTGGATCTACATTGGTACGCAAGGGATCCTGCAGGGCACCTACGAGACGTTCGCCGCGGTGGCGAACAAGCGGTTCGGCGGCACGCTGCGCGGCACGTTGACGCTGACCGCCGGGCTCGGCGGCATGGGCGGCGCGCAGCCGCTGGCGATCACCATGAACGACGGTGTGGCGCTGGTGGTCGAGGTCGACCCCGCGCGGGCCAACCGCCGGGTGGAGACCCGCTACCTGGACGAACTGGCCGACGACCTGGACGACGCGGTGCGCCGGGTGGAGGCGGCCAAGGCGGAGAAGCGGCCGCTGTCGGTCGGCGTGATCGGCAACGCGGCGGAGGTGTTCCCCGAGCTGCTGCGCCGGGGCGTGGCGATCGACATCGTGACCGACCAGACCTCGGCGCACGACCCGCTGGCGTACCTGCCGAAGGGCATCGCGCTGGACGAGTGGAAGGACTACGCCGACAAGAAGCCGGACGAGTTCACCGACCGGGCGCGCGAATCGATGGCCGAGCACGTCGGCGCGATGATCGGCTTTATGGACAAGGGCGCCGAGGTGTTCGACTACGGCAACTCGATCCGCGGCGAGGCGAAGCTCGGCGGGCTGGAGCGGGCGTTTGACTTCCCGGGCTTCGTGCCGGCCTACATCCGGCCGCTGTTCTGCGAGGGCAAGGGCCCGTTCCGGTGGGCGGCGCTTTCCGGTGACCCGAAGGACATCGCGGTCACCGACCGGGCGATCCTGGAGCTGTTCCCGGAGAACGAGTCGCTCGCGCGGTGGATCAAGCTGGCCGGCGAACGTGTTGAGTTCCAAGGACTTCCGGCGCGCATCTGCTGGCTCGGTTACGGCGAGCGGCACCTGGCCGGGCTGCGGTTCAACGAACTGGTGGCCTCCGGCGAGATCTCCGCGCCGATCGCCATCGGGCGCGATCACCTGGACTGCGGCTCGGTCGCGTCGCCGTACCGGGAGACCGAGGGCATGATCGACGGCTCGGACGCGATCGCCGACTGGCCGCTGCTCAACGCGATGGTCAACACCGCGTCCGGGGCGACCTGGGTGTCGATCCACCACGGCGGCGGAGTCGGCATCGGACGGTCGATCCACGCCGGCCAGGTGACCGTCGCCGACGGTACCGATCTGGCGGCTGCCAAGATCGAGCGCGTGCTGTCCAACGACCCCGGCATGGGCGTGATCCGCCACGTCGACGCCGGTTACGACCGGGCGAACGAGGTCGCCGCCGAACGCGGAGTCCGAATCCCCATGGAGCACAAGGACTAACCTGTGATAGTCCACAATGGACACTCGGAGGGCGGGTCGGTCGCCACCGCGACCGGCCTGCTCTCCGCTATCGCCGACGTCGGCACCGACCGCACTCGTGGCGGGTTCTCCCGGCACGTGTTCGACCGTGCCGAGCACGACCTGCGCGAATGGTTCGTCGAGCAGGCGCGGCGCAGAGGGCTCGACGTGCACAGCGACCGCAACGGCAACCTGTGGGCGTGGTGGGGCGCGCCGGGGCCGGACGCGGTGGTGACCGGCAGCCACCTGGACTCGGTGCCCGGCGGTGGCGCGTTCGACGGCCCGCTCGGCGTGGTGTCCGCGCTGGCCGCCGTGGACTCGTTGCGCGCCAAGGGTTTCACGCCGTCGCGCCCGTTCGCGATCGTGGTGTTCGCCGAGGAGGAGGGCGGCCGGTTCGGCATCCCGTGCCTCGGCTCACGGCTGCTGTCCGGGGCGATCAGCCCGGACGTGGCCCGCCGGCTGACCGACGCGGACGGCGTCACGTTCACCGAGGCGGCGCGCGCCGCGGGCGTCGATCCGGCGTTCGTGGGCCGCGACGAGGAGGCGCTCGGACGCATCGGCCGGTTCGTGGAGCTGCATGTCGAACAGGGTCGGGGGCTGGTCGACATGGACGCGCCGGTCGGAGTCGCCGAGTCGATACTGGCGCACGGGCGGTGGCGGTTCACCTTCTCCGGCCAGGGCAACCACGCCGGCACCACGCAGATCGGCGACCGGACCGACCCGATGCTGCCCGCCTCGCAGACCGTGCTCGCGGCGCGCTGGGCGGCGTCCGGTGTGGACGGCGGGCGCGCCACGGTCGGGCGGATCGTGCCGAATCCCGGTGGCACCAACGTGATCGCGTCCAGCGTGGACCTCTGGCTGGACGCCCGCGCGCCCAACGACCGGCGCGCGCGGACGATCGTGGAGCGGATCACCGCGGCGGCGAAGCAGGCGGCGAACACCGAGGGCTGCCGGGTCACCGTGCGGCAGGAGTCCTACGGCGACACCGTGCACTTCGACGCCGACCTGCGCGACGAGGTGTCCACCGTGCTCGGCGGGGTGCCCGCGCTGCCCACCGGCGCCGGCCACGACGCGGGGATCCTCGCCGCGCACGTGCCGACCGCGATGCTGTTCGTGCGCAACCCGAGCGGGGTGTCGCACGCGCCGGCCGAGCACGCCGAGCCGGACGACTGCGAGGCCGGCGTCGCGGCGCTGGCTCGCGTCTTGGAGCACTTTTCGGCATGACCGACTTCTGGTGTGAACGCGCGCTGCTGCCCGACGGCGTGGCACGAGGTGTCCTCGTCAACGTCGCCGAGGATGGGACGGTCGGCGGGGTGTCCACAGCGGACACCCCGCCGCCTGACGCGCATTCGTTGCGGGGCCTGGTGTTTCCCGGTTTCGCCAACGCTCACTCGCACGCGTTCCACCGTGCGTTGCGCGGGCGCACCCACGGCAGTGACACTTATGGGGGCGGCACGTTCTGGACCTGGCGGGACGGCATGTACACGCTCGCCGAGCGGCTGGACCCGGACTCGTACCACGAACTGGCCCGCGCGGTGTACGCCGAGATGGCGCTGGCCGGGATCACCTGCGTCGGCGAGTTCCACTACCTGCACCACGGGCCGGGCGGCACGCCGTACGCCGATCCGAACGCGATGGGCGAGGCACTGATCGCGGCGGCGGCCGACGCCGGTATCCGGATCACCCTGCTCGACACGCTGTACCTGCGCGGTGGGCTGACCGAGGACGGGTACCAGCCGCTGGCCGGCCCACAGTTGCGCTTCGGCGACGGTGACGTCGAGGCGTGGGACGACCGGGTGTCACGGCTGCGGCCCGATTCGCACGCGCGGATCGGGTCGGCGCTGCACTCGGTGCGGGCGGTGCCGAAGGACATGCTCGGCACGTTCGCGATGCACGTCGAGGGCACGCCGGTGCACCTGCACCTGTCCGAGCAGCCGGCGGAAAACGAGGCGTGCCAACGGTTTCACGGCTGCTCACCGACCGAGCTGCTGGAGTCCTACGGTGTGCTCGGCGGCTGGGTCACCGCCGTGCACGCCACCCATCTGTCCACAGTGGACATCGGGCTGCTCGGCTCGAACGGTGTCACCGCGTGCTTCTGCCCGACGACCGAGGCCGATCTCGCCGACGGCATCGGCCCGGCGCGTGAGCTGCTCGACGCCGGCTCGCCGTTGGCGCTGGGCAGCGATCAGCACGCGGTGATCGACATGCTGGTCGAGGCGCGGGCGCTGGAGCACGGTGAGCGGTTGCGCACCGGCGAGCGCGGGCGACTCACCCCGGCCGAGCTGATGCGTGCCGTGACCGAGGCAGGTCACCGCTCGCTCGGCTGGCGGGCCGGACGGATCGTCGCCGGTGCGCCCGCCGACCTGGTCGCGGTCGACCTCGACACGCCCCGCACCGCCGGTGCCCGCCCCGACCAGGTGATCCTCGCCGCGACAGCCGCCGACATCCACACCGTCGTGTCCAGCGGCCGGATCATCGCCCGCGACGGCCAACACGAGAAGCTCGGCGCCGTCGGCCCGCTGCTGACCAGCGCGATCACCCCGCTCTGGGCATGATCAGCGTGCGTCGTCAGTCGTCGTCCCGTTCGTTGATCTCGTTGGTAAGCAGTGCGGTGATCTGGGCCATTCCCACGCTCATCGTCGAGAACCCGTGCTGCATGTCGACCCTCATCGCAGCGAACTCGCCGCGCAGGTCGATCTGGTCCTCGCGCAAAGCGTTGATCACCTCGGCGTGGGCCTTGAAGCCGGCTCGCATCTCGCGTCTGACCTCGGCGAACTCGTCGTTGACCTTGGCGAACCCGTCACGCATCTCGTGCCGGAGATCGACCTGGTCCTCGCGGAGCGCGTTGAGCACCGAGCGGTGCGCCCGGAGTTCGCTGCGGACTTCCGCGACGTCCCGGTCGGCGCCTTTGGCCAGATACAGCGCGGTGGCAGTGTCCTGGCGGAGCTGGTTCAGCTCGTCGTCGTTCATGTGGCGTCCCCTTTCATCGGCGGTGAACCTAGCCGAGGTGTGGCGACGCCGTCGGGAGTTATCCACAGGCCCCAGTATGGTCTGGACGGGTCGACGGCGCTATGAGTGAAGGACTGCCCGTGAGCGTGTTGATCACCGGTATCGGCGAGTTGACCACCAACGACGAGGAACTCGGCACGCTGCCGGACGCGGCGCTCGTGCTGGACGGCGACCGGGTCGTCTGGGTCGGGCCGGCACCGGCCGCGCCGGACGCCGACGAGCGGGTCGACGTCGAGGGGCGGGCCGTGCTCCCCGGCTGGGTGGACAGTCACACGCACCTGCTGTTCGCCGGCGATCGCACCGAGGAGTTCGGCGCGCGGATGGCCGGAAAGCCTTATGCGGCGGGGGGAATCGCGGTCACCATGGCCGCCACGCGCGCCGCGACGGACGACGAGCTGGCCGGCAACCTGCGCCGGCACGTGGCCGAGGCGGTGCGCCAGGGCACCACGTACCTGGAGACCAAGACGGGCTACGGGCTGACCGTCGCCGACGAGCTGCGTGCCGCCAAGATCGCCGCCGGGCACGCCGACGAGGTGACTTTCCTCGGCGCGCACCTCGTCCCGCCGGACACCGACGCGGCGTCCTACCTCGACCTGGTGTGCGGGGAGATGCTCGACGCGGTGGCGCCGCACGTGCGCTGGGCGGACGTGTTCTGCGAGACGGGGGCGTTCGACGCGGACGCCTCCCGTGCGGTTCTCCTTGCCGCGCAACGGAAGGGGCTGGGCCTGCGGGTGCACGGCAACCAGCTCGGCGAGGGCCCCGGGGTGGCGCTGGCGGTCGAGTTGGGCGCGGCCAGCGTGGACCACTGCACGTACCTCGCACCGTCCGATGTGGACGCGCTGGCCGGTTCGGACACGGTGGCGACCCTGCTGCCGGCGTGCGACCTGTCCACCCGGCAACCGCTGCCCGACGCGCGGGCGCTGCTGGACGCGGGCGCCACGGTGGCGCTGGCGTCCAACTGCAATCCCGGGTCGTCGTACACGTCCTCGATGGCCTACTGCGTCACGACCGCCGTGCTGCAGATGCGGATGAGTGTCACCGAGGCGGTGCGCGCCGCGACCTGGGGCGGTGCGCGGGCGCTGCGCAGGGAGACCGGCGACGGCGCGGTCGGCGTGCTGCGGCCGGGCGCACGGGCGGACGTGCACGTGCTCGACGCGCCGTCGGTGACGCACCTGGCCTACCGTCCCGGCGTGGCCCTGACCCACGCCGTGTGGCGGGCCGGACGGCGGGTCAGGTGACAGGAGTCCCGCTCAGGTCGTGCTCCGCCTGAGCGATCGCCTCATCCAGGGCTTGCCGATAGTCGGCGATGTGCGATCCGGAGAGTGTGGTTTGCTCGTCGTCCGGCCCGAAGAGTTCGATGGTGCCGCGCGACACGGTGATCGCGCATACGGCGAGGTCACCGCCGCCGTCCTCGCAGCGGACCAGCCATTCGCGCTTCGGGTTCTCCGGCTGAATCCTCGACATGCCGTCCATGGGTTCCTCCCTTAGTCTGCTCTACAGCAGTTGCAAGTTTGAGCCCTGGAGGCGCTACTCTGCAACTGCGAACTAGCAGTACACCCGAACGGGCGAGTGACGCGGAGGTAGTGCGATGGCGATGACACCCACAGTGCGCCTGAAGTTCCTGTCCATCTACATGCGCGAGGCCAGGCTGAAGGCCGGTGTCACCACCAAGGAGGTCGCCAAGCTGCTCGGCCGCGACACCACGCGGGTGGCCAAGTTCGAGCGCGGCAAGGAAGGGCTGACGCCGGGCGACGCCAAGATGCTGCTCGACCACTACGACGTGCACTCCGAGCAGGAGAAGGCTGAGATCGTGGAGCTGGCCCGCACGCGGTCACAGCGCGGCCGCTGGATCGGCCACCGTGCTGTGATTCCCACCGAGCAGCGCGCCTTCTATGACTTCGAGACCGACGCCAATCTCATCCAGCACTACGGCAACGAACTCGTCCCCGGCCTGCTCCAGACCGAGGACTACATCCGCGCACTGTTGATCGATGAGCCACGAGTCGATCCAGGGAGCATTGACGATGTAGTCGCCATGCGGCTGGAGCGCCAGCGCCTGCTCTACCGCGCCGAGGCGGCCGAGGCCGCGTTCGTGCTCAGCGAGAGTTGCTTGCGTCGCAAAATCGGTGGCAACAAGATCATGCACGAGCAGATGCAGCATCTCGCAATGTTGGCCCGGCGGCCGAACGCACAGATC
Source organism: Herbihabitans rhizosphaerae (assembly GCF_004216555.1). Classification (GTDB taxonomy): domain Bacteria; phylum Actinomycetota; class Actinomycetes; order Mycobacteriales; family Pseudonocardiaceae; genus Herbihabitans; species Herbihabitans rhizosphaerae. The sequence goes on from NZ_SGWQ01000011.1 coordinate 180,947, forward strand.
CAGGTACTACCGTTCAACTCGTCCGGCCGTGCCAGCACCTTCGGCTTCACGATGTTGCGAATTCCGGCACCGACGGCGTCCGCTCCACCGTTGGACATGGTTTACGTGGAGAACCTGCACGACGCTGACTACCTCGATGACTTGGATGCCGTCGCCGACTATGCAGCTCTCTGGCGCAACTTGACTGCCAGCGCGCGCAGCCCGGAGTCATCCCGCAGGTTTATCCTGGAGGTCGCCCGCGGATACGCCTGAACTCGCCAAGGAGCAATTGCTATGACTGTCATCCGGCCGGACTTCGCGTCGGCCACGTTCAAGACGTCGACGTTCACTGAGGCCAACGGCACGTGCGTGGAGGTAGCCGTGGTGCCGGGGTTCGCGGCGGTGCGGGACACCAAGCATCGCGCGGGCGGCCACCTGTCCGTGCCCGCGCCCGCGTTCGCCGACCTGCTGAGCAGCGTGCGAGCCGAGCGATGATTGCCACTCCGGATTTCGGTGCCGCCCGGTTCAAGACGTCGAGCTTCTCCGAAGGCACTGGCACGTGTGTCGAAGTGGCGGTAGTGCCGGGGTTCGCGGCGGTGCGGGACACCAAGCACCGCGCCGGCGGTCACCTCACCCTGGCCGCGCCCGCGTTCGACACGTTGGTCCGGCGGGTGACTGTCAGGTTCTGAACGGCTGATCGGCCGACCGAGGGTTGTTGCTCACCCGCTCGGCGTAACTTTTCGTGTTGACCTTGCTTCGCTGTGTGATCTGCTCCACGGTTGACTCAGCTGTCACTGGGGAGTGGGGTCGATGGATGCGGGGCATAGATCCTTTACGCGATATCTGGTCTTGTGCGCGGCGGTCACCGTGACCGTGCCACTCACCTCTTCGTGTCAACCGCTCGAGCCGACCGTCAAGGCATGCGATCTGTCGGTCGATAAACCACATGTATCGAGCGGTTTGAAGAAGAAGGGCATCCTCGGTGTGGATGCCAAGGTGAGAGTGGAGTGCGACGTCGCGCCGGAGTCGCATATTGTCACGATTCAGTTGAAACGAGAGGTTTCGCACCGCTGGGTCGTGCTGGAGACTGTCGAGGACAGTCGGCTGCCACGGCCGGGAAAGAGAGAGACCTACCAGATCAACTACGCCGGTTGCGTGCCTGGAGCGTGGCGCGCGATCGCGCAGGCGCGAGGTTCCCTTCGAGGCAAGGCTTTCAACTTCGCAGCCGAAAGCGATGCCTCGATAGGCAAGGAAGAGTGCACGCTGTGACCGGTGATGGCGAGGGTGAGCACGCCGGCCTTCCCGAGGGGTTTCTGGGACCGGACGGCTTTCCGCTCAGCCTTGCCCGATTTCGCGCCGAGGTGGTCGCGCGTGGCGGTGCGATCACCGGTGTCGACCTCCGGTGGGTAGTGAGTCATCCCGATCCCGGCATTCTGGATATCGTGATCTCCGTCGACGAACACGGGGATGCGATCATCGACGCCGGTGGTGAGGTTTCCCTGGATCTGCACTGCCAGGAACGATGGTGGCAGTCGCCGTCCGCGGACCGCGATTGGTCGCACATCGAGGACGCGTTGCTCGGCTATCTGAATGGGGGATACACCGAGGTGTACTCCTTCAACGCCGAGGGCGAACGAATCCGCGTCGATTTTCTCCTCGAGTATCCCGAGGAGAGCCCGGACGCCCGCGAAAGCGGTGGATACGCCGACCCCGCCGTGTCACCGGACCGGCGTGAGGTGTCGCGCACGGTGCGGTGGAAGTATCCGGCGTGGCCGGCCGAATAGATTGCGTTTCAGTCGGCCGTGCGGGCGAGGAATCGGTGCACCGCCGAGCGCACGGACTGCCGGGGATCGGTGTTGCGCTCGGCCAGGTCTCGCAGGTCGGCCAGCAGGTCCGGATGATCACGCAGGAAGTCCGTCGGCACGTCGAGCACATCGATCAGGAGCGCGGCGTCGTAGCCGTCGGAGTGGATGATCGGGCTGCGGCGCAGCACCCGCGTGGCTGCCGGCAGCACCTCGTCGAGTCGAATCCGTTGTGTCACAAGGGATCGCAGCTCCTCAACCGTCAGTTCCATCAACCCTCCAGCATCGCGGCGAGCTTGGTGACCGTGTACCCGGGGCGTAGCGGTCGCATCCGAGCTACGGCAAACCGCTAGCGTCAACCGTCGGCAGTCGATGTTAGCCGCAAGTGTTAGCGTCACTTGTAGCATAAATGATGCTAGTGTGGTGACGTGGCGTCAGAATCGGGAGTCGAAGACCGAGGTGCCTGGCCGGCGCTGACGTGGGAGTCGCGCGATTGGGTGTCGACGATCCCTCGTGACCTCATGTCGCGGTCGGTTCGCGAGCGGCACTCCGGCCCGTATCGCGCCGCCGTGACGCCGCCAATCGCCGAGGTCGTACCGGTACTGCCGTCAGGTGTCATGTCGATGGCGGACGACGCATCGATCGAGATCGCGCACTTCGACGCGGAACTGGGTGCCGAGATCGCCCCCTTCGGCGCGATCCTGCTCCGCTCAGAATCGGCGTCGTCGTCGCAGATTGAGAACCTCACGTCGAGTGCGAAGTCCATCGCGCTCGCCGAACTCGGCAGCCGCGGCAAACGAAACGCGACCGAAATCCTGGCAAATGTGCGAGCCATGCAGGCGGCGATCGATCTTTCCGACCGACTCGATAAGGACGCCATTGTCGCGATGCACGATGCGCTGCTCGGCGCACATTATCCGAACCTCGTCGGTGGCTGGCGAACCGACCAGGTATGGATCGGCGGCAGTGGTTTCGGTCCGCACCAATCGGATTTCGTGGCACCCCACCCTGAGCGGGTCGCGGAGGCTATGGACGATCTCATCCGCTTCGTCAAACGAAGTGACGTTCCGACGCTGGTGCACGCAGCCCTGGCGCACGCGCAATTCGAGACCATTCATCCTTTTCCTGACGGAAATGGTAGAACCGGGCGAGCGCTGATTCATTCCATGTTGCGCGCGAGAGGCTTGACCAGAAACGTCGCGGTTCCCGTGTCGGCTGGGCTGCTCTCCGATACGCGATCATACTTTGATGCGTTGAACGCCTTTCGGAGCGGAGATCCTGGACGTATTGTCACGATGCTCGCCGAGGCGTCTTTCACGGCGATCGTCAACGGCCGGCAGCTCGTCGCCGACCTGCGAGAGGCGCGTGAGCGGTGGAGTGACGCGATCACCGCGCGTCGCGACTCCGTGGTGTGGCGGATCGCGGACCTGCTGTTGCGGCAGCCGGTCATCGACGCGCCGACTGCGCGACGAGAGACCGGCGCACCGTCCGCGAACACCGCACGGGCGATCCGACAGCTCGCCGATGCCGGTGTCATCACCGAGTTCGGCAATCGCAAACGCGACCGGCTGTGGCAGTCGACTGAGGTGCTCTCGGCGTTGGACGCCTTCGCCGAGCGAGCTAGCAGGCGACGGTGAGCTTGGTGATCAGCCCTCCAGCATGGCAGCGAGCTTGGTGACCGTGTTCCAGTTGCGGTTGGACACCACCACGTCCAGCTTCTTCTCCACGAACGCGGTCACGCCGGGCGCGGCCATGATCCCGTCCGGGCACCATTGATAGACCACCCGGTCACCGAGGAACACGTTGCCGGTATCGAGTTCGCGAGGATCGTGGCGCGCCAACAGGTTCTGGTCGATCGGGTGATCGAGGAACAGCGCGAGATACCGTGATCCGTTGATCTCCTTGCCGCGCATCGGGTCGGCGTCGATCACCGCGCGCAGCTCCGCCGCGGTGCGCACCAGACACCGGATGCGCAGGCCGAGCCGCTCGGTGATCGCGCCCTCGATCTCGGCGGCGATCTCCGCCGGCGTGCGCTCACCGGTCGTGAACACCGCGTTGCCGCTGCGCAGCAGTGTCGCCACGTCGGTGAACCCCAGGCCGCTCAGCAGCTCCCGCAGATCCGCCATGGCGATCTGGTTGTTCTTGCCGACGTTGATCCCGCGCAGCAGCGCGACGTACGTGACCACGCAGGCAGCGTAGCTGGAGCCACTCCACGGTTAGGGTGGGAAGACATGGAGTACACCCACCTCGGCCGCAGCGGCCTGTCCGTGTCCCGGCTCGTGCTCGGTACCATGAACTTCGGTCCGGAGACGTCCGAACAGGACAGTCACACGATCATGGATCGCGCGCACGAGCACGGCATCAACTTCTTCGACACCGCCAACGTCTACGGCTGGCGCAAGGGCGAAGGCGTCACCGAGCAGATCATCGGGCGCTGGTTCGCCAAGGGCGACGGGCGGCGCGAGAAGACCGTGCTCGCCACCAAGCTCTACGGCAGCATGAGCGACTGGCCGAACGACACCTTCCTGTCCGCGCTGAACATCCAGCGCGCCTGCGAGGAGTCGCTCAAGCGCCTGCGGACCGACCACATCGACCTGTACCAGATGCACCACGTCGACCGGAACACGCCGTGGGACGAGATCTGGGAGGCGTTCAGCGTCCTTCGCCAGCAGGGCAAGGTGCTGTACTTCGGCTCGTCCAACTTCGCCGGCTGGCACCTCGCCCAGGCCCAGGAGGCCGCCAGGAGCAGGCACTTCCTCGGCCTGGTCAGCGAGCAGTCGATCTACAACCTGATGACTCGCTGGATCGAGCTGGAGGTGCTGCCGGCCGCGCGGCACTACGGGTTGGGCGTGATCCCGTGGTCGCCGCTGCACGGCGGCGCGCTCGCCGGCCTGCTGCGCAAACAGCGTGAGGGCACCGCCTCGCGCGGCCTCGGCGACCGTCCGTCCGAGGCACTGGCCAAGCACGGCGAGGCGATCGAGGCCTACGAGAAGCTGTGCGCGGACATCGGCGAGGACCCGGCGAACGTCGGGTTGGCCTGGCTGCTCGCGCAGGAGGGCGTCACCGGTCCGATCATCGGGCCGCGCACCGCCGAGCAGCTCGACAACTCCCTGCGCGCGCTGGAGATCACGCTCGACCAGGACACGCTGGCCACGTTGGACGAGCTGTTCCCGCCGCCCGCGCCGAACGGGTCCAAGCCCGCGCCGGAGGCCTACGCCTGGTGACGGTCACCAACCTCGGCTGAACGCCAGCACGCTGGAGATCACGTCCGGATCGTTGTCGAAGTCGCCGTGCCGCACGGCTCTCGCGGTCATGCCCTCCACGGTGGACTGGCACGGTGATCGCACCAGCCGGCCGTCGGCGCCGAGGAATTCGCGCACGACGGCCAGCTCCGGCGTGTCGTCGCGCGCGCTCAGGTGACGCTCGAGCCCGACAATAGGTAGGACGGCGGAAGAGTGCCCGTCGTGTTCGAGAGCACCGCTTACAAGGTAGAGCAGTGATCTCGGATACGCGGGGCCACCCACGCGGTCGTCGCGCTCGTGCTGGTCGTCCATGGTGAACATGCGGAACCCGCTGATCAGCGGGCGCGCGGCGGTCAGCGCCTCGGCGAAGTGCGCGTGGGTGTTGGCCGGCGCGAGGAACGCGACCCGGAAGGACAGCCCGTCCGGCCAGGTGCGGCCGCCGGTGGCGACCTCGCGCAGCAGGTTGTCGATGAACACCGCGCCGGTGCTGTGCCCGACCAGCGTGATCGTCTTCGGTCGGCCGTCGAGGCGTTCGGCGAGCCGGTCCAGGAAGTAGCGGCCGGCGCGCACCTCGCCGTCGGCCTTCGCGAAGGTGTCCGCCGTGTCGCGCTTCATCGTGGACCACACGGTCGCGCCGATCGCGCCGAGGTAGAACTCGCGCAGCACCTCCTCGACCACCGTGGGGTACAGGCCGTGATCGCGGTCGGTGCGGTACCGGTCCACGACTCTGGCGAGGATCGCCACCCCGTGCCTGGCCAGGTTGATCATGTTGATCAGGCCGAGCCCGGCGACGGCCGGCTCGCCGGCCCGCGGGGTGGTGATGTCGGCCAGCGTGGACGCGTCCATGCGCGGGGGCTGGGCGGCGATCACCCGCACGGCGGCCGGGTTCGCGAGTTGCTTCTCCACCGCCTCGGCCGCCGCCATGCGCAGCTCCTCGTCGCCGGCCAGCACCTCGGCGAACCGGCGCTCCTCGGCCGCGCTGATCGCCCGGGGGCGGCGTGTCGGGTGCACCCCGGCGAACGGTTCGACCGATGAGCGGATGCCGGGTTCCCTTGCCGCACTTGGGCTTGTGACACTGGGGCTTACCGCACTGGGGAAGGCGGCGGCCAGCTCGTCCTCGACCTCGGACAGCCGGGGGAGCGGGACACGGCCCGAGGCGGTCGCGCGCACGCCGAGCGTGACACCGATCTTGCGGGTCGCGAACTGGGTCACCCTGGCGATGATCCGGCGGAAGAACTCCTGCCCTGCCAGCTCACCGAGAGCCCGCTCGGCGAGTTCGGGCAGGTTGTTGCCGACCGTCTCGGTGAGCCCGCTGTGCCACACGAAGAACACCGGCTCGACGCCCCCGGCGGTGTACGCGCCGTGCAGCCGGTGTGCCAGGGCCAGCCCGACCGGCGTGGCCACGAGACCGCCGTGGAAGTGCAGCAATGGACGTTCGGCGGCACACACCCGGTCCACGATCGCGTCGATCGTGGCGGTTGTCGTCGCGCCGGCGAGCCGCCCGTCGCCGGCGGACTCGATGATGCCGGGCACCATGGTGTCCCCCTCTCACGGTCCAACATTCCGTGATCGGGGTGGCGCCCGCGGCCGTTAGCTCAGAAGGTGCCGCCCTCGCGAGTGTGTTGGTGTACCGCGTTCAACACGACCAGGCCGACCACCGCGACCACCAGCACGCCGAGGAAGATCCACAGAAAGGGTCACGACTCGACCGTAGACGATCAGCCGGTCAGCTCGTCCAGGTCGAGCGCCAACGCGAACGGGTCGGACACGGTCAGCTCACCAGTGTCCGCGCCTGTCGCGACGTAGACCCGCGTTGTCTCGTCGAGGCGGTACCGGAACAGTGTCGGCGCGCTGGAATCCAGCTCCACCCGCCAGAAATGAGGAACTCCCGCCATGGCGTACTCGGCCGGCTTGTCGGTTTGGTCGGTGATGACCGACCCCGGAGACATCACCTCGACCACGAGTGAACAATGTTCGGCGCGCAGAGTGGCGTCGTTCGGGAGGTCGCCGTCGAACACGACGATGTCCGGCCGGCGGTTCAGCAGTGGGATGTCGCGCAACCGAAGGTCGACATCGACGCTGACGCCGTATCGAGGCCTCGCCGCCGCGCGGAGCGCGTGCGCGAACTCGAACGCGAAGGTCTGGTGCAGCCGGCTGGGCGAGGGGCTCACAACGATGTTCCCGTCAACGATCTCGATCTGGCGGCAGACGTCTTCGGGTAGCGCGTCGTAATCGTCCGCCGTGAGCCCGCCGGGTGGCGCGATCATCCACTCGGGCAAGGTCGCCGTCATCGCCACACCTCCGTCGTTGCGTTGGCCTCCGCACCAAGCTTAACGACCGTGGGGGCGATCTGTCGTTCTCGAGAGCGAGGACTCACGTGCCACGCAAGGCCTCGGCGTCGACCGTCCCGTCGATGATTCGCGCGGCGACCTCGCCGAGCCGGCGCTGGTTCGCGCGGGCGTAGCGGCGCATGGCGTGGAACGACTCGTCCATCGACAGACCGGTGCGCTCGGCGAGCACGCCCTTCGCCTGCTCGAGGAGCACCCGGCTGCTCAGCGCCGCCTGGAGCTGTTCGGCCAGCTGCTCACTCGCGGCGATGGAGCGCTCCTGCATCAGCCCGACCGTGGCGACGTGGGCCATCGCCTGGCCGATCCAGAGGTCCGACTCGGTCAGCGGACCGGGCCGGCTGCGGAACAGGTTCAACACGCCGATGGTGTCGCCGTGCAGCCGCATCGGCAGCGCCTGTGCGGAGCTGAACCCCAGTTCCCGCATGCGTTTGGTGAAGACCGGCCAGGTCGCCAGCATCGCGTCCAGGTCGGCGCGCGCGACGGGTGCGCCGGAGTGGAAGCAGTCGAGGCACGGGCCTTCGTTGCGCTGCAGCTCGTACAGCTCCAGCAGCCGGGCCTCCTCGGTGGACGACGCCATCACGCGCAGGCTGCCACGCTGGTCGGCGAGCATGATCCCGGCGGCGTTCGCGTCCAGCAGCTCCGTGCTGCGGGTGGCCAGGGTGTGTAGCAGGTCGATCACGTCGAAGTCGGCCACCAGTGTGTCGGCCAGGTCCACGAACGTCCTCGCCAGAAGATGTTCTCGACTCGTCACCAGCGCACGCCCTCGACTCGGGATGCCATCACGGATCGCCAGAAGCGCCGGTATCGCTGTCGTCGAAGCGGATTCGGCGGTCAACGACATCGACGGCGACCTCTGACACCGTACGACTCGTAGCGTACGCGTGTGCGCGCAGCCGCAGCAGCGCCTCGGCCATCTCGACGTCGAGCTGGATCGTGATCATCCCGGTCGCCTGGTGCACCTGGGCCCGGTTGTCGATCGGCTCGGTCAGCGCGGCCGGTGCGAGGCCGGCGCCGCTGTCGGCCTGCAGGTACAGCACCACGACCGTGGCCGCGTCGGCGAACGCCAGCGCCTCGGCCAGGTCCTCGGCGGACAGCCAACCGGGAACATCGCGGTAGAGGTCCAGGATCCCGACCCGGATGGCGCCGACCCGCAGTGGGAACGCGAAGATCGCGCGCACCCCGGCCTCCAACACCGCGGCGCCGAAAGCCGGCCATCGGGTCGGCCCGGACGACCCGAGGTCGGGCTCCAGCACGGCCCGACCATTGCGGGACGCCTCGACGCACGGGCCCTCGCCGAGGCTGAACTGCAGCTCCTCCAGTTTCCGTGCCCGGTCGTCGGTCGCCGCGAGCACCACACCGCTCGGGCCCTCGTCGGTCATCAACGCCAGCGCGACGCCGGCGACCGGCAGCGCGGTCAGGCCCTGTGCGCAGAGCCTGACCAGCAGCGGCCGGTCGTCTTCCGTATCTGTGATCAGCGACAGGATCTCGGCGACTCGGCGATCGTGTGCCGCCGCCGTGGTCATGTTCGTGCCGAGATCCGAGCCAGCCGGTCGGGGGTGGTCCAGCGGACGTCGGACACCCAGCCAAGCTTCTCGAAGATCCAGATCACTCGGGCGGAGATGTCGATCTGGCCGCGCAGTACGCCGTGGCGGGCGCACGTCGGGTCGGCGTGGTGGGAGTTGTGCCACGACTCGCCCATGGACAGGATCGCCAGCGGCCAGAAGTTCGCGGCCTTGTCCCGGCTGGCGAACGGCCGGTGGCCGATCATGTGGCAGATCGAGTTGATCGACCAGGTCACGTGATGCAGGAAGGACACTCGCACCAGGCTGGCCCAGAAGAACGCGGTGAGCGCGCCCCACCAGGACCACGTGATCAACCCGCCGAGCACGGCCGGCATACCGAGGCTGAGCACCATCCACAGCGGGAACAGCCGGTCGATGAGTCGCAGGTCGCGGTCGGCGAGCAGGTCCGGCGCGAACCGCTCGGCGTTGCTGCTCACCCGCTCGAACAGCCAGCCCATGTGCGCGTGCCAGAACCCCTTGGCCAGGGCGACCGGCCCGGTGCCGTAGCGCCACGGCGAGTGCGGGTCGCCCTCCCGGTCGGAGAACGCGTGGTGCCGGCGGTGGTCGGCGACCCAGGGGATCACCGGGCCCTGGGCGGCCAGACCACCGGCGATCGCCAGTGCGATGCGCAGGCCGCGCTTGGCCTTGAACGCGCGGTGCGTGAAGTAGCGGTGGTAGCCGACGGTCACGCCGAGGCAGGCCACGGTGTAGAAGCCGGCGGCCAGGGCGAGGTCGGTCCAGCCGAGCCCCCAGCCCCAGGCGATCGGCACGGCCGCGATCAGCGCGGCGAACGGGATGAGTACGAACGTCTTGACCAGGATCTGCTCGCGGACCGAGCGACCGGGCACGATCAGCGGCTTCGGTTCAGGACGACGCGCTGGATCGAGTACGGCGGTCATAGGTGCCCCCTCCGGGGGTAGTCGTCACGCCGGGGGCTGGGGCACTTGTCCTCCATCGTACCCGCCGCGTTTCGGTCGCGCGTCTGAGAAATCGCCGTGATTCCCAGAAATTCGGAACTATTCACCAGGATGAGATGTTGGGCAGGGTGTAGGACTTTCTCACCCGAAAGGGGGCGGACATTGACATCGACATTTTCGAACGGACGGCGTGAAACCGCGCTCCCGACCTTGCCGGACGGTTGGCCGATCGGCTCGTACGACACATACCAGCAGGCCCAGCGCGCGGTGGACCACCTCGCGCACAGCGACTTCCCGGTGCGCGGCCTGGCCATCGTCGGCGTCGGCCCGATGCTGGTCGAACGGGTGGACGGACGGCTGACCCGGCGGCGCGTGGTCGGCGCGGCCGCGCTGTCGGGCGCCTGGCTCGGCCTGTTCCTCGGGCTGATGTTGAGCCTGCTCACACCAGGTGCCGGTGTCACGACCATCCTGGCCGGGATGATCATCGGTATGGGGCTCACGGCTGCCATGGCCGCCGCTCGTTACGCCGGCGCGCGCGGACGGCACGACTTCGTGTCGCACAGCCAACTGGTCGCGCACCAGTACGACGTGCTGGCCCCGCCACCGGTGTCGGAGCGCGGACGCGATCTGCTGGCCATGCTGTCCATGAAGGGCCCTCAGGCCGGCTGACAATCGCGGCGAAGGTCGTACAGAAATCAATTGGACGCCGATCTTGCCGAATTAGGTGTAGACTGAAATTACCGAGAATATTTCGTACCTGAGCGGTCAAGCTCGGATCATCCTCGGCGAAAGTCCACATTCGGCCAATTTCGGCCGAAGGAGGGACCCGGCATGACGTCGGCCCCGCACCGTCCAATGACCCCACCGGCCAGTACGGCCACCGAGCTGTCTCGGCATCCGCTCCGCTTGCGGCTGCGGCCGAAGGCGCCCACCACGGGGTATGTCGACGGTGCCTGGTGGCCACATGGCCGGGACCTCTCCTCGGAACTGCCGGCACTGCTCGCGGTGCTGGCAGTCCGCCTGGGTCCAGTCCAGCGCGTGAGCTACAACCTCACCGAATGGGACACCCCACCTCGCCGCCTGACCGTCGACGGCCAGCCGACCCGGCTCGCCGGCTTCCTGTCACAGCCCGCGCACACCATGGACGTCATCGCGTCCGATCGTGGCCGGCTCACCCTGCTCGTCGTGCCGCCCGACACCGAATCGTCCTCAGCCCACGACACCATGATGGACGCCGCCGACCGGGACAACATCGACACCGTCGACCACCTGCTCGCGGCTCCCGAGGAGACACCATGACCACCACGTACGTTTCGCGCTACGACCGCAGGGTCAAGCTCGTGCAGAACACCCTGGCGGCGCACGCCGAACTCGGTGACACCGCCGCCAAGGACCTCGCCGTGCATGTGCTCCAGGCGCTGGACCACATCCCGGAGGAAGTCCGCCGCTGATCCCGGAGCGGCTCAGTCCTCTTCGTCGTCGCGCGCCAGGTAGGTGGCCAGGCGCTCGACGGCGTCCTCGTAGTCGGGGTTGGTGTCGACGAACTCGCGCAGCTTCACGGCGAGCCAGGCCAAACTGACCTGCTCCTCGCCGCGTCGCCGCTCGAGCTCCTCGATTCCGCGATCAGTGAAGTACACGGCTCAGTCGAACGCCTTGTTGATGATCGAACGCTGCTCCAGTTCGTGCACCTTGCTCGACCCCGCAGACGGCGCGGACATCGGCCGGCGGGACACGCGGGTGACGTTGGCCAGCCGCTCGCCGAACAGCTCGCGCAGGTGCAGCCCGTAGAACGGCCACGCGCCCTGGTTGGCCGGCTCCTCCTGCACCCAGCGGAAGTCGTCGGCGTTGGCGTAGCGCTCCAGCACCGCCTCGAGCTTCTTCTTCGGCACCGGATAGAGCTGCTCGATCCGCACCACCGCGGTGTCCTGGGCGTCGCGCTTGACCTTCTCCGCGGCCAGCTCGTAGTACAGCTTGCCGGACACGAACAGCACCTTGCGCACGCCGGCCGGGTTCGCCATGTTCGGGTCGTCCAGCACCGAGGAGAACCGCGCGTGGGTGAAGTCCTCCACCGGGCTGACCGCCGCCTTGTTGCGCAGCATCGACTTCGGCGTGAACACCACCAGCGGCCGCTGCACGCCGTCCAGCGCGTGCCGGCGCAGCAGGTGGAAGTAGTTCGCCGGAGTGGACGGCAGCGCGATGGTCATCGAGCCCTCGGCACACAGCTGCAGCCACCGCTCGATGCGCCCCGACGTGTGGTCGGGGCCCTGGCCCTCGTGCCCGTGCGGCAACAGCATCGCCACGTCGGACACCTGGCCCCACTTCGCCTCCGACGAGGAGATGTACTCGTCGATCACCGACTGCGCGCCGTTGACGAAGTCGCCGAACTGCGCCTCCCAGAGCACCAGCGCCTCCGGGTTGGCCACCGAGTAGCCGTACTCGAAGCCGAGCGCCGCGTACTCCGACAGCGCCGAGTCGTACACCAGGAACCGGCCCTGGTCCTCGGACAGGTTCTGCAGCGGCGTGAACTCCTTGCCGCTCTTCCGGTCGATGATCACCGAGTGCCGCTGGGTGAACGTGCCGCGCCGGGAGTCCTGGCCGGCCAAGCGAACCAGCCGGCCCTCCAGGTTCAGCGACCCGAATGCCAGCAGCTCGGCGAACGCCCAGTCGATGTCGCCCTCGCGGGCCATCTTGGCGCGCCGTTCCAGTACCGGGCGCACCCGCGGGTGCGGGCTGAAACCGTCCGGCAGGTTGACGTGCGCGTCGGCGATCCTCTCCAGCATGTCCTTGCCGATCGCGGTCGGCACCTTGGCCGGGACCTGCTGCTCGGACTCCACCGACGGGCTCGCCATGACCGGGTGCCGCTCCAGCTCGCGCACCTCGTTGAACACGTGCTCCAGCTGTGAGGAGAAGTCCTTGAGCGCCTTCTCCGCCTCGTCGACGGAGATGTCGCCGCGCCCGATCAGCGCCTCGGTGTAGCCCTTACGGACGCTGCGCTTGGTGTCGATGATGTCGTACATCGCCGGCTGCGTCATGGACGGGTCGTCGCCCTCGTTGTGCCCGCGGCGGCGGTAGCACACCAGGTCGACCACGACGTCCTTGTTGAACGTCTGGCGGTAGTCCATGGCCAGGCGCGCCACCCAGTAGCACGCCTCCGGGTCGTCGCCGTTCACGTGGAACACCGGCGCCTGGATCATCTTCGCCACGTCGGTCGCGTACTGCGAGGAGCGCGAGTGCTCCGGCGCGGTGGTGAACCCGACCTGGTTGTTGATGATCACGTGCACGGTGCCGCCGGTGCGGTAGCCGCGCAGCAGCGCCAGGTTCAGCGTCTCGGCGACCACGCCCTGGCCGGCGAACGCCGCGTCACCGTGCAGCGCGACCGGCAGCACGGAGAACCCGCCGGAGCTGTCGCCCTTGTCGAGCATGTCCTGCTTGGCGCGGACGATGCCCTCCAGCACCGGGTCGACGGTCTCCAGGTGTGACGGGTTCGCGGTCAGCGAGACCTGCACCTCGCCGTCGCCGAACATGCGGAAGTACTTGCCCTCGGCGCCGAGGTGGTACTTCACGTCGCCGGAGCCGTGCGCCTGACCCGGGTCGAGGTTGCCCTCGAACTCCTGGAAGATCTGCGCGATCGGCTTGCCGACGATGTTGGCCAGCACGTTCAGCCGGCCGCGGTGCGGCATGCCGATGACCACCTCGTCGAGGTCGTACTCGGCGGACTTGTCCAGGATCGTGTCCAGCAGCGGGATGACCGACTCGCCGCCCTCCAGCGAGAACCGCTTCTGCCCGACGTACTTGGTCTGCAGGAACGTCTCGAAGGCCTCGGCCGCGTTCAGCTTGGACAGGATGTACTTCTGCACCGCCTGCGCCGGCTTCTCGTGCCGCACCTCGACCCGGTCCTGGATCCACTGGCGCTCGTCGGGGTCGAGAATGTAGGTGTACTCGACGCCGACCGTGCGGCAGTAGGAGTCGCGCAGCACGCCGAGCACGTCGCGCAGCTTCATGTGATCCTTGCCGGCGAATCCGCCGACGGCGAACTCCCGGTCCAGGTCCCACAGGGTGAGCCCGTGGGTGAGGACGTCGAGGTCCTTGTGCTTGCGCTGGCGGTAGTTCAGCGGATCGGTGTCGGCCATCAGGTGGCCGCGGGTGCGGAACGCGTCGATCAGCCCGAGCACGCGCGCGGTCTTGTCGACCGGGCCCTCGGCGATGTCCTCGGTCCAGCGGATCGGCTCGTACGGGATCCGCAGCGACGTGAAGATGTCGTCGTAGAACCCGTCCTCGCCGAGCAGCAGCTTGTGGATGCGGCCGAGGAACTCGCCGGACTCGGCGCCCTGGATGATCCGGTGGTCGTAGGTGGAGGTCAGCGTGATGATCTTGCTGACGCCCATCTCGACCAGGGTGCGCTCGCTGGCGCCCTGGAACGGCGCGGGGTACTCCATCGCCCCGACGCCGATGATCGCGCCCTGGCCGGCCTGCAGCCGGGGCACCGAGTGCACCGTGCCGATGCCGCCCGGGTTGGTCAGCGAGATCGTGGTGCCGGCGAAGTCGTCCGCGGTCAGCGCGTTGGAGCGCGCTTTCCGGATCAGCTCCTCGTAGGACTGCCAGAACTGCTGGAACGTCATGTCCTCGCAGCCCTTGATGGCGGCGACGACGAGCGTCCGGTTGCCGTCCTTGCCCTTCATGTCGATCGCGAGACCGAAGTTGACGTGGTCCGGCGTCACGATGCCCGGCTTGCCGTTGATCTCGGCGTAGTGCCGGTTCATGTTCGGGTAGGCGTGCAGCGCGCGCACCATCGCGTAACCGATGATGTGCGTGAACGAGACCTTGCCGCCTCGGGTGCGCTTGAGGTGGTTGTTGATCACGATGCGGTTGTCGGAGAGCAGCTTCGCCGGGACCGCGCGCACACTCGTCGCCGTCGGAACGGTGAGCGAGGTGTTCATGTTCTTCGCGATCAGCGCGGCGGCGCCACGCAGCGCCTTGCCGTTCTCGGTGGCCTTGGCCGGCTCTTTGGACGCCGACTGAGCCGGGGCCTTGGCCGGGGCGGCGGCGGGCTTGGCGGCCGCGGTGGCCGCCGGGCGCGCGGTACTGGCCGGCACCTGGCCGTTGTCGGACGACTCGGTGGGCGGTGAGCCACCGGACGGCGGCTTGGTCGCGGTCGTCGTCTCCGTCGCGGCGGGCTTCGGGGTACCAACGTCAGCGGCCGAGTTCTTCTCGGTGGTCCCGGTCCTCGGTGTGGGCTTGTAGTCCGCGAAGAAGTCATGCCACGCGGGGTCTACTGACGACGGGTCCGCCAGGAACTGCTCGTACATCTCTTCGACGAGCCACTCGTTGGGGCCGAACTGTGACGCAGGGCTGCTGGACACGGCTGGCGTTCGCCTCTATCCATCTCGATCTTGGTAGTGACACACTCTTACACCAGGCTAGTCCCCGGATCGCACCGGGTGGGAGTCGGTCGAGGCCCCGCACGCGGGTGATCTTGCGGTATCCGTCACTGAATCGATTGGGCGTGGTGAAGTCGCTGACCAGGGAACGGCGGCTGCGTCTGGCGCAGTACTTGGAAGCCGAGGCGTTGGCGAAGAAGCTGCCCGCGATGCGGGTGCGGGAGTACCTCGACTGGCTGGCGATCCCGGAGTGGATCGCACCGGCACTGGCGGCGACGAGACGCACCGGCGCCGAGCCGGACGAGGTGCTGCCGGAGAGATCCGAGGACGCCGAGGTGCGGGCGTGGCTGCGGGTGTTCGTGGCGCGCGCGAGCCTCGGCCGGCAACTGCTCGTGGCGAGCGGCATCGAGCGGTTCCCGTGGCTGTCCTGTGAGGCGCGCTCCAGCGGCTGGCTCGACGAGCTGATCGACGCGAAGGGGTACGGCCCGACGGTGGTCTCCCGCGACCGGGGCGCGCTGGTGGTGTTCTACCAGGAGGAGCACGAGTACCAGGCGTTCCTCGCGCGCCAGGACTGAATCCGCTACCCGCGAGTAGTCCGGGTTACGGTGAGCCCATGACCACGGTGGACGATCTGCGCGAGCGCACTCGCGCGCTGCTCGCCGAGCACGACCCCGGCGAGGCGCTGGCGTTCCTGCGCGCGCGGTTCGACGCGGGGCTGGCCTGGGTGCACTTCCCCGAAGGGCTCGGCGGGCTGGGGCTCGCCCGCGAGCTGCAGTCCGTCGTGGACGCCGAGCTGGCGGCGGCCGGCGCGCCGGGCAACGACCCGGAGAAGATCGGCATCGGGTTGGGCATGGCCGCGCCCACGATCCTGGCGTTCGGCACCGATGAGCAGCGCAAGCGCCTTCTCCGTCCACTGTGGACAGGCGAGGAGGTGTGGTGCCAGCTGTTCAGCGAACCCGGCGCCGGCTCCGACCTCGCCGCCGTCGGCACCCGCGCGGTCCGCGACGGGGACGGCTGGCGGGTCACCGGCCAGAAGGTGTGGACGTCCAACGCGCACAGCGCCAAGTGGGCGATCCTGCTCGCGCGCACCGACCCGGACCTGCCCAAGCACGCCGGGCTCAGCTACTTCGTGCTCGACATGACCGATCCCGGTGTCGAGGTCCGGCCGCTGCGCCAGATCACCGGCGAGGCCGAGTTCAACGAGGTGTTCCTGACCGACGCGCACATTCCCGACACGCTGCGGCTCGGCGAGGTGGGCAACGGCTGGCGGGTCGCGCAGGCCACGCTGATGAACGAGCGGGTGGCCATCGGCGGGCGCCCGATTCCGCGCGAGGGCGGCATGATCGGCGTGGTCGCCGGCACCTGGCGCGCCCGTCCCGAGTCGCGCACCGCCGAACTGCACGACCGGCTGCTGCGCGGCTGGGTGGAGTCGGAAGCGTTGCGCCTTGCGGGAATGCGGCTGCGCCAGCAGCTCGCGGTCGGTGCACCCGGTCCGGAGGGCTCGGCCATGAAGCTGGGCTTCGCGCGGCTGGCCCAGGAGCTGTCCGGGCTTGAGGTGGAGCTGCTCGCCGAGGACGGCTTGCGCTACGACGACTGGACCCTGCGCCGCCCGGACCGGGTGGAGTTCACCGGGCGCGAGGCGGGCTACCGGTACCTGCGGGCCAAGGGCAACTCGATCGAGGGCGGCACGTCGGAGATCCTGCGCAACATCATCGCCGAGCGGATTCTCGGGCTGCCCACCGAGCCGCGCGCCGACAAGGACGTGCCCTGGAAGGACCTGCCGCGATGACCGATCTACTGTACAGCGACGTCGAGGAGGACCTGCGGGCGAGCGTGCGCGATCTGCTCGCCGACCGGGTGGACGCGGCGGCGATCCTGGCCAGGTGCGAGACCGGCGAGCCGCACGACCGGGACACCTGGCGGGCGCTCGCCGAGGTCGGCGTGACCTCTCTGCAGGTGCCCGAGGAGCTCGGCGGCCAGGGCGCGTCGCTGCGGGAAACCGCTGTGGCACAAGAGGAACTGGGCCGGGCGGTGGCGCCGGTGCCGTTCCTGGGCAGCGCCGTCCTGGCCACCGCCGCGCTGCTCGACTGCGGTGCGGACGACCTGACCAGAGCACTCGCAGAGGGCACCGCCACAGCCACGCTCGCGGTGTCGCTGGCCACCGCGCCGGGTGCGGCGTTCCCGTCCGGTGTGTCCGTCGTGGGCGGCCGGCTCGGCGGTGTGGTCCGGGCGGTCGCCGACACCTCGATCGCCGACCTGCTCGTGGTGCCGGCGATCGGTGACGGCGGTCCCGAACTGCACGCCGTGCGGGTGGCCGATGTCGGGGTGACGATCACGCCGTCGGTGTCGCTGGACCTGACCAGGCCGGTGGCCGACGTGGAGCTGACCGGGGTGGCGTCCGAACGGCTCGCCGGGCCGGACCGCGCCGAGTCCACTGTGGACAACTCGCTGCTGGTCGGTGCCGGAATGCTTGCCGCGGAACAGGTCGGGCTCGCCGAGTGGTGCGTTCAGTCCACTGTGGACTATCTGAGGGAGCGGCACCAGTTCGGCCGGCCGGTCGGCTCGTTCCAGGCGCTCAAGCACCGGCTGGCCGACCTGTGGTCGTCGCTCGTGTCGGCGCGCGCCGCGTCCCGGTACGCGGCGGACACCCTGGCCACCGGCGATCCTGACGCGCGCATCGCGGTGCACCTCGCCGCGTCGTTCTGCTCGGCGCTGGCCGTGCGGGCGGCCGAGGAGTGCGTGCAACTGCACGGCGGGATCGGCATGACCTGGGAACACCCGGCGCACCTGTACCTCAAGCGGGCCAAGGCGAACGAGATCGCGCTCGGCACGCCGGGCACGCACCGTACTCGGTTGGCTCCGCTGGTGGACCTGCCGGCGTAGGCTGGGACGCATGGGAGCGTTCGGACAGCTTTTCGGCAACGGCAAGCTCCGCAAGGAGAGCGCCGACGAGGACGGCGGCGGCCAGTGGGGTGACCCGGGTCCGCTCGACCTGGACAGCGGCGTGGTTCGCGTGCCCCGCAAGGAATCCCAGCCGCCCGCGGAGGACGAGCAGGCCGAGGACGCCGAGTAAAGCCGAGAAAATCGGAGGCGCCACGCCGCGCCGCTGGTTAACGTGCCGGTGTGACGCTGACTGTTCGTGACTTCCGACCGTCCGATGTGGAGGCTGCCTCCGCAGCGGTGCGGGCCGGTGTGCCACACCTGGCCATCGGGCGACCGGAGATGTTCCTCTGGTTGGTCGAGAACGCGCCCGCGGCGCAGCGGCTGCGCGCGTTCGTGGCCGAGCTGGACGGTCAGGTCGTCGGCGTCGTGCGCGCGAACCTGCACAACGAGACCAGCGAGCCGGGGCAGGCGTCGGCCAACCTGACCGTGCACCCCGACCATCGCGGCAAGGGCGCCGGCACCGCGCTGATCACGCGAGCCGAGGAGTACCTGCGCGAGATCGGCGCCACCCAGATGTACTCGTGGGCCGTGGACGAGCCGCGCGCGCTGGCCTTCGCCGAGCGGCACGGGTTCCGGCTCGGCAGCGCGGCGACGTTCCAGCGGTTGGACCTCACCGGTGAGCTGCCCGCGATCCCGGCAACCCCGGACGGTATCTCGCTTGCGACGGCGGCCGACTACGCCGACGACCCGCGCCCAGTCTACGACGTCGATGTCGAGGCCACCCTGGACGAGCCGAGCGACGTGGACGCGGTCTCCTACTCCGACTGGCTCGCGATGCACTGGGAGCGCCCGGATCTGGACCGCGAGCTGAGCGTGCTGGCGGTTGCCGACGGCGTGATCGTGGCGTTCACCTCCGCCATGACCGACGGCCGCACTCGGTACTTCTCCGGCATGACCGGCAGCAGGCGCGCGGTTCGCGGGCAGGGGCTGGCCAAGCTGGTGAAGGCGCACTCGCTGCACCGCGCGCGGGCCGCCGGGTACACCGAGGCTTTCACCGGAAACGACCTGACCAACCAGCCGATGCTCGCGATCAACCGCTGGTTCGGCTACCAGCCGGCCCAGGGCGAGCGCCGCGCCATCCGCGATCTCTGAGCGCGATCAGAACGGCGGCACCGAACTGGTGGCGGCGGCGCCACCGTCGCCTCTCTCCGTCGTCTGCAGTTCGATTTCCCAGTTCGAGCTGGGGTGGAACGGCTCGTCGAACTTCTCGAACCCACAACCCCTTGTGAACCCGCGCCTGCCGGCGTCCCAGTCCACACCGCTCTTGAGGTACACCTCGTAGGTGCCGGACAGTCCGGTCAGCTTGGTGTTGCTGTTGGCGTGCACGTAGATGGTGGCCTGTGGGATGGCCGGATTTCCGGTCACCGCCGAGACGGCGTAGTCGCTCGCGGAACCGTTCCTGATCAGCAACTCACCGCTGCCGCGCCGACCGGCCCGCTGCACGATCTCTCCGTTGCGCGCCCTGCGGTTCAGCTCTGGTGGCGGCGGCGGGATGACCGGTGGCGGTGGCAGCATCTCCGCACCGAACCGCAGGCCGACGTTGGTCAGGCCGGCCTCCAGCCATCCGGGCAGCTCGACGGACCGGTACGTCAGCAGCTTGGCGCTGGCGAGGTCGATCTCTGGTGTCGGGATGCCACAGATATTGGGCGGGACGCCGGAATTGACCGGCACGTCGATCCGGGTGGCACCGAGGGCGGTCAGGACGTCCTGGTGTCGCTCGCCCACCTCCGTCGGCGGCTTGACCGGCGCCACGGCCGCCCGCTGCTGATCGAGTACCGCCTGGAGGTCCTTGCGGGCGGCGGTGAGCTCGGCGACGGTGCCGGTGGCGAGCATCCGCTCGACGGCGGGTCGCACGGTCTGCTCGACACCGGTGAGCATTCGCTGGTAGTCCGCGAGCGGCATGCCCGCCGAGGAGCCTTCCGCGGCACCGGGCTCGCTGGTGCATCCGGTGGCGCACAACAGAATCGCGCCCGCGACGGCGAGCGCGGCGATCTTGGTGGTGTCCCCCATGGGCGGAGCGTATGGGCACGCGGCTGGGACCGGTACCGCCGTGCGGGTCAGCCGTCGGCGGCGGCTCCGGCGTGCTCGCGAGTGCCGGCGCGCCACAGGCGGGTGTAGTGCCCGCCGGCGTCGACCAGCTCGGCGTGCGTGCCCTGCTCGACGATCTTCCCGCCGTCCAGCACCACGATCCGGTCCGCGCGCGCCGCGGTGGCCAGCCGGTGCGCGACCACGAACGTGGTGCGCGTACTGGCCAGCCGGTCGGCCGCGGCCAGCACGGCCGCCTCGGTCGAGGGATCGAGCGCCGCGGTCGCCTCGTCCAGCAGCAGCACGTCCGGGTCGACCAGTTCGGCGCGGGCCAGCGCGACGAGCTGCCGTTGCCCGGCGGACAGGCTCTGCCCGCGCTCGCCGACCTCCTGGCGGAACCCGGACGGCAGCGTGGCCACCATCGGCAGGCCGCCGACCGCCCGTGTCGCCCGCTCGACGTCGGCGAGTGGCGCGTCCGGCTCGCCGTAGGCCACGTTCGCCGCGACGTCCCCGGTGAACAGGTGCGCCTCCTGCGGCACCACGCCGAGCCGGTGGTGGAACGCGGCCGGGTCGTAGCGGCGCAGGTCCACGCCGTCCACGAGAACGGCGCCGTCCGTCGGGTCGTAGAACCGCGCGACCAGCTTCACCAGTGTGGACTTCCCGGCACCGGTGGCACCGACGAGTGCGACCGTCTCACCGGGACGGACGTGCAGCGAGATCCCTTGCAGCGCTGGGGTTTCCGTACCCGCGTAGGCGAACGACACGTCGCGCAGCTCGATCTCGCCGCGCAGCCGGGCCGGCACCGCGACCGGCTCGTCCGGCGCCGGCACCGTGGTCGGGGTGCGCAGCAGGTCGCCGATCCGGCGCAGCCCGACGCGCGCCTGCTGGTAGCCGTCGAACACGCCGGACAGTTGCTGCACCGGCGCGAAGAAGAGCCCGAGGTAGAGCAGGAACGCCATCAGCACGCCGGGGGACAGCTCGCCGGTGGCCACCCGGTGCGCGCCGACCACGAGCACCGCCGCGCGGGCCACGCCGGACAGCATGTCCACGAACGGGAAGTACGTCGCGATGTAGCGCTGCGCCCGCGCGCGGATGCGCCGGTAGGCGTCGCTGCGCTCGGCGAACGCCTTGGCCGACACGTCCTCGCGGGTGAACGCCTGTGACACCCGCAGCCCGGTCACGTTCTCCTGCATGTCCGCGTTCACCGCGCTGACCCGCTCGCGCGCCTCCGCGTACGCCCGGCTGGACAGCCGCTGGAAGATCACCGTCGCGACGATCACGATGGGCAGCACCGCCAGTGCGACCATGGCCAGCGACAGATCGGTGATCAGCAGCGCGCCGGTCACCCCGACCACGGTGAGCAGGCTCGCCGTCGCGGTGGTGAGCCCGGTCTGCAGGAACGTGGACAGCGCGTCCACGTCGGTGGTCATCCTGGTCATGATCCGGCCGGCCAGCTCACGCTCGTAGTAGTCGAGCCCGAGCCGCTGCAGGTGCGCGTAACTGCGCACGCGCAACAGGAACAGCAGCCGCTCGCCGAGCCGGGTGGTGACCATCGTGTTCGCCACCGAGGCCAGCCAGCCGACGGCGACCAGCACGGTGGCCAGCAGTGCGGCCGTCCACAGTGGACCGTCGCGGCCGGTGAGCACGCCGGAGTCCACGCCGTGCCGCACCAGCGTGGGCAGCCCCATCGACACCAGCGCGTCGGCGATCATCAGCACGCCGGCCAGCGCCAACGCGGCACGCACCGGGCGCAGCAGCCGGCGCAGCCGGAAACCGGGATCCGGCGCGGTCGGGTCCTCGCCGTCCAGTCGCGGCCGCTCCTCGGCGGGCGGCAGCGCGCGCACCTGGTCGAGGAGTTCGGCCGTGGGTGGCAGCGCGCCGATCGTCGTGCCGCCGCCACCGCCGCGCCCGCCGGGGAGCCGCCCGCCGCCCGAGGTGCGCAGCGCCGCCGACGCGGTGGCCGCCTCGGGTTCGTCGGCCGGCTCCGGCCACAGCGCCGGTGTCACGCCCTCGTCGTCCGGCTCCAGATCGGCGGCCGCGCGGCGGTGCGGGTCCTCGATCGCCTCGCCCGGCCCGGACAGCAGGCACCGGTACAGCTCACAGCGCGCGGTCAGCTCCTCGTGCGTGCCGACGTCGACGAGCTTTCCCTTGTCCAGCACGGCGATCCGGTTCGCCAGGGCCAGTGTGGACCGGCGGTGCGCGATCAGCAGCGTGGTGCGCTCGGCGGTGACCGCGCGCAGCGTGTCGTGGATGGCCGCTTCCGTCGAGGCGTCGACCGCCGAGGTCGCGTCGTCCAGCACGAGCACCCGGGGGTCGCTGAGCAGCGCGCGGGCCAGTGCCACCCGCTGGCGCTGCCCGCCGGACAGGGTGAGCCCCCGCTCGCCGACCACCGTGTCGTACCCGTCGGGCAGGTCGGCGATGAACTCGTCGGCCTGCGCGGCCACCGCGGCGGCGCGCACCTCCTCGGCGGTGGCGTCCGGACTGCCGTAGGCGATGTTGGCGAACACCGTGTCGGAGAAGAGAAAGGCCTCCTCGAACACCACGCCCAGCGCGCCGCGCAGCGAGGCGATCTCGAGGTCGCGGACGTCCGTCTGTCCGATGTGGACACTGCCGGACTGGACGTCGTAGAACCGGGGGAGCAGCAGCGAGACGGTCGACTTGCCCGAGCCGGCCGTACCGACCAGCGCCAGTGTCTCGCCCGGGTCGACGTGCAGGCTCACCCCGTCCAGCACCGGCTCGCTGCGCGTGTAGCCGAAGCGCACGTCGCGCAGCTCGACCGCGAGCGGCCCGTCCGGCACCTTCGCCGCGTCCGGCTTCTCCCGCACGTCCGGCTGCGAGTCGATCAGCTCGTACACCCGCTCCACGCCGGCCCGCGCGAGTTGCGCGTTGATCAGCAGGGCGGACAGCAGGCGGGTCGGGCCGACCAGGTTCGTCACGTACGCGGCGAACGCCAGGAACGTGCCCAGCGACAGCGCGTCGTGCATGGCCATCGCGCCGCCCAGTGCCAGCACGGCCACCTGCCCGGCGGCCGGCGCGGCGACCAGCGTGGCCTGCGGGCGCGCGGTCAGCGACGCGCTGCGCATCCGCTCGGCGAACAGCCGGCGCGCGGCCGACTCCAGGCGGCTCACCTCGCGCGCCTCCTGGCCGAAGCCCTTCACCACGCGCACGCCGGTGACCGTCTCCTCGACGTGCTGGGCGAGGTCGGCCGCGCGCTGTTGCGCCGACCAGGTCGCGGGGAACAGCACCTTGCGGCTGCGCACCGCCACCAACGCCACCATCGGCACCACGACCAGCGCGACCACGGTGAGCAGCGGCGACAGCCACAGCATCGCGGCCAGCGCGGCGATCGCGAACACCACGTTGCCGATCGAGTACGGCACCATCGACAGCAGCCCCTGCACGAGCTGCAGGTCGGTGATCGAGCGGGACACCACCTGGCCGGTGCGCATTTTGTCCTGCGCGCCGCCGTCCAGCCGCTGTACCGCGCCGAACACGGCCTGCCGCAGGTCGTGCTGGACGTCGAGGGCGAGCCGTCCGCCGAGGTAGCGGCGCACGAACGCACTGCCGAAGGTGAGCAGCTCCAGCCCGATCAGCGTGATCACGAGCCAGCTCAGCCGGTCGGTGCGGCCGGCGACCGCGTCGTCCACGGCGAAGGCCACCAGCAGCGGGCCGAACGCCTGGAACCCGACCCCGATCACGGACGCGCCGACCGAGGCGAGCACCAGCTTGCGGTGCCGCCAGCAGGCCGCGTTCAGCCTGCGGATCCAGCCGGTCGGGTTCTCGGGTGCTGACACCAGACCAGGTTACGGATCACCTCCGACAACCGTGCCAAGCTGACCGGCATGCGATCAGTACGCATGGAGCAGCGGGCGGTGTTCGAGCCGCCGCGCGACGGCGACGTGCTGGTGTCGGCCGACGTCGGCCCGCACGGCGAACTCGTCACGCTCTGGGCCGCCGAGGCGGATCGCGAGGCGCTGCACGGGCGCACCGTCGCGCCGAGTGGCGTGTCCCACGCGCACACCAGGACCGAGCGGCCGGTGACCGTGCGGGTGTGCGTGCACTACGACGACACCGTGCACCAGGTGGAGATCGACAAGTTCCGGCTCGCCCACCCGTCGGTGCAGCCGCTGCCGGACGGGCGGCTGCTCGCCGTCGGTGCGCGCTGTCGGTCGGACAACGGCGGGCCGGAGCGCAACGCGGTCGTGTACGACGAGCGCGGGCGCAAGATCACCGCGGCCAGCGTCGGCGACGGGGTGAACCACGTGCGGACCACGCCGTCCGGTGCGATCTGGGTCGGGTACTTCGACGAGGGCATCACTGGGATCGGCGCGCCCGGGATCGTGCGGTTCGACCAGGATCTCCAGGTCGCGTGGCGGTTTCCGGTCAACGTGCTGGACGACGGCATCCTCGATTGCTATGCGCTCAACTCAGATGGTGAGAACATCTGGGCGTGCACCTACCCCGAGTTTCCGGTGATCCGGATCGACGGCGAGCGGGTCACGTCGTGGCGTAACCGGCTGCGAGGTGTGGACGCGCTGATCACCGACGGGCGGCGGTGCGCACTGGTCGGCGGCTACGGCAGCGATCGCGACCGGCTGATGATCGGGCAGTTGGACGGCGGCGGCTACAACCCTCGTGATCGCCGCCGTCTCGTGACACCGCCCGGTGACCGCATTGCGATCACCGGGCGGTGTTCGACGCTGCACGTGGTCGCCGGCCACACGTGGTGGACGCTCGACCTCGCTGATCTCTGATCAGGTGATGTCGCGCCGCTGGTTGCGCGCGAGTCCGGACACGAAGAACAGCATGCTCCAGCCGATGAAGATCAACGCGCTGGCCCAGAGGGCGAACGCGCCGGGTGCGCCGGCCGCGAACCGCATCGCCGCCTGGAAGGTGTCGACCGCCCGGTCGGAGATGGGCTTGCCCTGGGCGAGTTCCTCGATCTGCTTCTGGATCAGATCCGCGGCGGTCGAGCCGGTCAGGCCGTTCGCCGACCCGTTCGGCAGCGCACCGGCGATGTTCGGCTTTCCGTCGGCGAACCCGGTGAGCACGATCTCGCTGACCGGGCCGACGATGATCGCGTAGATCAACAACACGATCACCGACGCCACCGGCGAGCCCATCAGCGCGCCGACACCCAGGCCGAGCAGAGTCCACAGGACGGTGGACACGATGCCCATCAGCGCGATCAGCATCCACTGGCCGCCCTCGGGCAGGATGTCGGAATCCGAGCCGGCCAGCGTGCCGAGGCTGGCGCCGAGGACGATCACGATGCCGTAGATCGCGCCCCACAGCACGTAGGTGATCGCCTTCGCGCTGAGCAGCGCGGGACGGCTGGACGCGGTGAGGAAGCTGGTGGTGATCGTCTTGCGGTGCAGCTCGGACGAGAGCGCCAGTGCTCCGAAGATCAGCGGGAACATCGTGGAGATGTTGATCGCCCTGGTCAGCGCGATCACGCCGAAGGAGACGGAGTCCTTCCCGATCCCGGCGGACTTGATGAAGTCCTCACGGTAGACGTCGTCGGCGATGTCGGAGGTCAGCGCGCCGACACCCCACGCCATGGCCAGCGCCACGATGAAGGTGGGGATCATCAGGCCCCACCACATCTTGGTGGTGAGGATCTTGCGGAACTCCGCGTTGATCAACCTGCCCATCAGGCGTTGCCTCCCTGTCCGCCCTGGTAGCCCTGGTGCTGGTCGTAACCCTGCGGCGGTGGCGGCGCCTGCGGCACCGGCCCGCTCTGCGGGTTCCAACCTCCGGGCTGCGCGCCCTGGGGCAGTTGCACCGGCGCGGCGTACCCGCCCGGCGGCGTGCCGTGTGCCCCCGGCGGCAACTGGCCGAACTGCGGGGGGTTCTGCGGTGCCGCGTACTGGCCGCTGGTGAGCCGGAAGAACAGCTCCTCCAGATCGGCCCGCTCCTCCTGGACGCCGTACAGTGCGACACCGGCCTTCGCCGCGACGTCGCCGACCTGTTGCACGGTCACGCCGGGAATCGCGATCTTGCCGTCCTGGGTCGGCGTGGCCCCGGAGAGCCCGGCCTCCTGCAGCGCGCCGACCAGCTTGTTCGGGTCGGACGGCTGGGCGATCACCCGCGACTGCTGCGACTTCCGCAGATCATCGAGCATGCCGTAGTACATGGTCTGGCCGCGGCTGATGATCACGACCTGATCGATGGTCTGCTCGACCTCGGCCAGCAGGTGCGAGGAGATCAACACCGTGCGGCCGCCACCGGCGAAGCTGCGCAGGAACGTGCGCAGCCAGGCGATGCCCTCGGGGTCCAGACCGTTGGCCGGCTCGTCGAGCACCAGCACCTGCGGGTCGCCCAGCAGCGCGGTGGCCAGTGCCAGGCGCTGTTTCATACCGAGGGAGAACCCGCCGGCCTTGCGGTGCGCCGCCTCACCGAGGCCGACGAGGTGCAGCACCTCGTCACACCGCTGGTCCGGGATGCCCATCGCGGCCGCGTACACCCGCAGGTGGTTGCGTGCCGATCTGGTCGGGTGGAATCCCTGGGCCTCGAGCACGGCGCCGACCACCCGGCCGGGGTTGCCGAGGTGGTTGAACGGCTGGCCGTTGATCGTCGCCCAACCGGCGGTGGGCGTGACCAAACCGAGCAGCATGCGCAGGGTCGTGGTCTTGCCCGCGCCGTTCGGGCCGAGGAAGCCGGTTACCGATCCCGGTTCCACGTGGAAGCTGAGGTTCTGCACCGCGCCCACCTGACCGAAGTGCTTGGTCAGGTTCTGGACAACGATGCGACCGCTGCCGTCGTGCACAGGGCCTCCCTGTTCGCCTGGCGATTGCTGGCGACATCTTGCCCTATGCGATCAGCGGCCGTGCCGCGACGGGCCCTTCCGCACACGATGCCCGGTCGCGTCACCGATCAGTTGCCGATGCGCCATCCGCCAGACCTGGCACGGCCACCGCTTGCCGCGCCATCCGCGTGGGCAGGCCTGGCAGCGCCGGTCGTGGTCGGGCTGGTGCACGGTCAGCAGCAGACGCCACCCTTCGGCCAGCCGGTGCAACTCGGTGCGGGCCAGTGCTTCCACGGTCCGCGGGTCGCCGCCGTCGGCCACATGGTCCAGCAGGTCGAGCCGTCGAAGCACGGCGTCGCGGATGGCGTCGTCGCTCATCGCGGCGGCCCGGTCGGTACGTCGGCGACCGCCTCGCCGAGGACCTTGGCCAGCGTGCTCGCCTGCTGCGGCGAGAACACGGCGGACGCGCCGGGCGGCTGGACCAGGACCACGCCGTCACCGGCTGTCAGTACGGTCAGCGCCCTGTCACGGCCGAACGGATCGTGGCAGCTGATGCGCCAGCGGAGTTCGTTCATGGGACTTCCTTCACACCGTGTAGGGCTGTGTCACTCCTTTGTCGTCATCGGCAAGATCAGTACTAATCCGTAGCCAGGTTCACACCATCGGTTAGTTTGTCCTGCGCATCACCCATTCGTGACCCTTTCGCGGAGGCATCCACCGGGTATCGATTCGAAGCCAGGTGAGGCGCTTGTCCGAGTTATTGCCTAAGCTTGTCCCCGGCGGCCCGCTCCCGGTGACCCCCAGGCCGGTCGAGCGGGCCGCCCCGAACCTCGAACCGTGTTCGCGGAGAGCGCGAACCACGGTTCGGGGCAATGTCTTGTGGGGCCAAGCCCCCCACCCCTGCCGGGGGGCAAGCCCCCGGACCCCCGTAGGTGGGCCGTCATGACAGAAGGGGCCACCGTCCATATTGGACGGTGGCCCCTTCTGTTTGGGGTGTTACGCGTTCCCGATGACCTCGTCGAGGTCGGTGTACGACAGGCCGTGGGCCTCGGCGACCGGGGCGTTGGTGAGCGCGCCGGCGTGCGTGTTCAGGCCGAGAGCCAGCGGACGGTCGGCGCGCAGCGCGTCGGCCCAGCCGTGCTCGGCGAGTGACACCGCGTACGGGAGCGTCACGTTGGTCAGCGCGTAGGTGGACGTGCGCGGGACGGCGCCTGGCATGTTGGCCACGCAGTAGAACACCGTCTCGTGCACCGAGTACGTCGGCTCGGCGTGCGTGGTGGGCCGCGAGTCCTCGAAGCAGCCGCCCTGGTCGATCGAGATGTCCACCAGCACCGCGCCCGGCTTCATCCGCTCGACCAGCGCGTTGGACACCAGCTTCGGCGCCCGGGCACCCGCCACCAGCACCGCGCCGATCACCAGGTCGGCCTCCAGCACGGCCTGCTCCAGCGCGTAGCGGTTGGACGCCACCGTGCGGATGCGGCCGTGGTAGTCGCGGTCGATCTGGCGCAGCCGGTCCACGTTGGTGTCCAGGATCTCCACGTCGGAGCCCATACCGAGGGCGATCGTGGCCGCGTTCAGGCCGGCGACACCGCCACCGATCACGACCACGCGGGCCGGGTGCACACCGGGCACGCCGCCGGGCAGCACGCCGCGCCCGCCGGACGGACGCATCAGCGAGTACGCGCCGACCTGCGGCGCGAGCCGGCCGGCCACCTCGGACATCGGGGCCAGCAGCGGCAGCGCGCCGGTGGGCAACTGCACCGTCTCGTACGCGATCGCGGTGCTGCCGGAGTCGATCAGCGCCCTGGTCAGCGCCTCGTCGGCGGCCAGGTGCAGGTAGGTGAACAGCACCTGGTCCTTGCGCAGCAGCGGGTACTCCTGCGCGATCGGCTCCTTCACCTTGAGTACGAGGTCACCCTCGGCCCACACCTCGGCCGCGGTCGTGAGCACCTTGGCGCCGGCGGCGAGGAACTCCTCGTCCGGGATGGCCGAACCGGCGCCGGCGTTCGCCTCGACGAACACCTCGTGGCCGCGATCGACCAGCTCGTGCACCCCGGCCGGGGTCAGCGCCACCCGGTACTCGTGGTTCTTGATCTCCCGGGGAACAGCGATCTTCACCGTTGGTCCTCTCGTTGCCTGTGTTGCCCCATCTGGGTGTCCTACACCACGGTGAGGCAGCAACTCTCCGCTGTCATCGTGCTCCTGCACTGACGATTTCGCTTCTAGTTTGTGCTCCGAGCACAACTACCGCCAGCGGAGCGCCGCCAGCTGGGTGAGCAGCGCGAGCCGCACGTCCGGGTCGGCCAGGTCCACGCCGGCCAACTCGCCGATCCGCGCCATCCGGTAACGCAGCGTGTTGGGATGGATGCCGAGAGAGCTGCTCGCCGCGCGCGCGTCGCCGGGGTGACGCAGCCAGGCGTAGAGCGTGTCGACGTACCGGGTGCCGTCCGCCTTGTCCGCGGCGATCAGCCGGGGCAGCGGGCCGAGGTCGGTGACACCCGCGCCGGTCGCCGCCACGGCGAGCCGGTGCAGCACGAGTACCGCCCACACGTCCTCGTGCGTGGCGACCGGCGGCGGCACCAGTCCGGCGCGCAGCAGGGCGAGCGATTCGTCGGCCTGTGCGCGGGAGTCGGCCAGCTCGCCGAGTTCCACCGGTGCGCCGGCCGCGACCAGTGCGCCGCCGTCACCCTCGTCCGTGTCCGCGCAGAGTGCCTTGCGCAGCTCGGGCCAGCCGCCCGCGCCGGACCGGTCCGGTACCACGGCGTAGAGCACGTCGCCCAGCTCCGCCACGGCCGGCCGCCGCCCGATGCCGGCGGTGATCCGCTCCCACAGCGCCAGCCGCATACCCTCGGCGCCGAGCGCGTCCTCGGTGTCCACGTCGATCGCGACCACCCGGTGCGGCTCGTGTTCCAGGTCCAATTCGGCGGTGGCCAGGCGCACGCTGCCGGTGCCGGACAGGATCGCGCGCACCAGTTCGGCGGACCGCCGCCGCTCGGCGTCCAGCAGCGCGCGCCGGCGCAGAAGGTGAAGTGCCACAACGGGTGCGGCGTCCGCGAAGGCGGCGGCGCGCTCGTCCGGCACCGGCCCGGCGACCACCGCCCACATCGAGCCGAGCAGCTCGCCACCCATCCTGATCGGCACGATCAGCCGTGGCAGCGTGCCGTCCGCCTGGGCCGGCACGAAGATCGTGGTGCGGCCGCGGGACAGGTCGCGGAACACGCCGCGGGAGCGGAACCTGGCGAGTACGTCGTCCGGTACGCGCCGGCCCATGATCGTGGACACCCGCGCCGGGTCGGTGCGGTCCTGGCGGGCCGAGTAGGCGAGTACCCGGGAGTTGGCGTCCTCGATGGTCACCGGAGCGTCCACCACCGCGGCCGCCGCGTCGGCGAGCCGGAACAGGTCGCCGAACCCGGGGGCGCCGTCCGTGCTGGCCAGCGACTCGTGCTCGTCGGCGGCCGCGTCCAGCACCGTGCGCAGCAGCCACACCAGCTGCGCCCACGCGGCGGCGACGTGCACCTCGACGATCGTCACGCCGGCCGCCCGTGCGGCGGTGCGCACCGCGGACCGGCCGGCCAGCGGCGGCTTCAGCAGGACGGCCGCGGCGCCGTGCGAGCCGCAGTGCCTGATCAGCTCGACCGCCGCGTCCACGGTGTGCGCCGCGACCGCGAGGACCAGGTCGCCGTCCGCGACGTGGGTGCGCCGGCCGGCCTCGGCGATCACCACGTCGGTGACGGTGCTGGGGCCCTCGACGGGGAGGGTGACGCGCAGCAGCGTGGGACCGACGCGGTCGGCCACGCCCCGCACGGAGATCATCCGTCCTCCCGCCTGTCACGTCCGATGGCCGCTCATCGTCCTCGTATCAACACATCGTTCACCCAGCAGGGAGGAAAGTCATGCGCAGCTACGCCAGAGTGGTCGCGGCGCTCGCGGCGGTGTTCTACCTGGTCTTCGGCGTGTGGGCACTCGTGGCGCCGTTGTCGTTCGCGGCGAACATCGCCACCTACGGCGAGCCCAACGTGCACTATCTGCACGATCTCGGCGCGTTCCAGATCGGGATCGGGGTGGCGGCGCTGGCCGGGTTGTTCCTGGCCGACGGGCTGGCCGCGGTGCTGGCCGGTGTGTCGGCGGGCTCGATCATGCACGCGGTGTCGCACGTCGTGGACGTGGATCTCGGTGGGCGCGGCCATGATCCGTACGCCACCGGTCTGATCGGCCTGCTCACCCTGGTCGCGTTCATCGGCGCGGTCAGGAGTCGTGCCGGGCGACCAACGCGCGTAGAGCGCTGATCTCCTTGTGCAGGGCGGCGCGGCCGGAGCGGGTGATGCCGACCCAGGTGCGCGGCCGCTTGCCGTCGTAGCCCTTCTCCATGGTCAGCAGCCCGGCGTCGACGAGCACGGTGAGATGGCGGGACAGGTTGCCGGCGGTCAGGTCCAACGCCTCACGCAGGTAGCCGAACTCGACGCGCTTGGACTCCGCCGCGATGGTCAGGATCCCGAGGCGGTGCTTCTGGTGCACGACGTCGTCGAGCCCGTTGGTCGGGTGGTCGTCGCTCATCGCCGCCCCGCTCGCTCGGTGACGGCCGCGAGCACACCGCCGACGATCAGGATCAGCGCGGGCAGCGCGAGGCTCCCCAGTACGACGATCCGGTGGTCCGCGTTCCAACTCGCGAGGACCCCGAGGTTGACGAGCAGGGCGGCGGCGGCGAACTGGATCCCGACGACAGCGACCAGCAGGCTGCGTTCCAACCAGGCGAGGGTGAGCACCGCCATGGCGATCACCAGCAGTGCGGCGAAACCGAAGCGCAGGTATATGCCGAGGGCGGCGAATGCGGTGCTGGCCAGAAACAGGCCGACGAAGAGGCCGGCGGCTCGCGGTCCGGCTGTCCGATGTGGACGGAGACTCCAGTACAGGACGAGCGCGGACAGCAGGCCGGCCCCGAAGAGGATCGGAAGGTTGATCTCCGGTGTGGAGTAGAGCGTCGTGGGTGTGTCGACAAAGGATGTGAGCAGTGGTACGCCGAGCAGGAATCCGGCGACTGCCGCGCCGACCACGCCGAGCTGCTTGCGGGTGTCGATTTCGAGGCCGACTTGTTGTGCTCGCCGTCGGTACCACCACACGGTCGCCGCGAGGCCGACGACGATCGCCAGCACCCAGTACCAGCCGACCAGCGACGGGTACCGGAGATCGCTGAACATGCCCGAGCCGAACAGTGGGAACGGTCCCTTGTCGACCAGCGCCCATTTGCCGGGCGGCGGCGGATCGTTCTCCCGGTAGCACAGCGGCGCCACCAGGATCAGTGCGCCGAACAGCAGCAACGGGAACGCGTTGCCGCGCCCGTCCCGGCGTGCCTTGCGGCGTAGTGCGTCGACATCGTCGAGCAGCTCGCTCGCCTCACTCACGTCAATCCTCCTCAACTTGACTGCGATGACGACTAGTTTGTATCGCAAACCTGTCGGTCATGGCAAGTGCCGTAGTGGCACGGAATCGGGGAGTCAGGCGTCCGGTGGTGTGTGCCGGACGATGTCGTCCGGCGTGTACTGCTCGCGGCGGGTGGACAACGCCCAGCGGTGGCCGGACGGATCGACCACGATGCCGTAGCGCTCGCCGAAGAACATCTCCTGGACTTCCATCTCGACGGTGGCGCCCGCGAAGATCGCCCGCCGCGCCGTGTCGTCGACATCGTCGAGTTCGAGCAACAGGAGCATCGGAGAGCCGCCGATACTCGCCGGCGACAACGCACGCCGCGCTGGTGATTCTTCGGACACGAGCAGCCGCCCGCCCCCGACAGCCAACTCCACGAAGAGAATCGTCCCGTCCGGCAACACGTTGCGAAACAGCTCCACGGCGCCGAATGCCTTGCGGTAAAAGGAGATCGAGCCCTCGACATCCCGCACGAACAGGTGCGGACTCAGCGCGTGCGGGCGCGGCGGGCTCATGCCGTGGAGCGCCGGGCCGAGTCGAGCAAGCCGGCGTTCTCGGCGACCCCGACCAGCCGAGCCAGCAGATCGGTCTCCCTCTTCGCCGCGTCGATGCCGAGGGACGTCATCCGGTAGTAGCGCCGGCGAGCGTCGTGCGGCTCACTGTCGTCGCCGGAGACTTCCTCGACCAGCCCGTCGGCGACCAGCCGCGCGATCGTCCGATAAAGCGTGCCGGGCCCGAGTTGTACCGAGCCGTTGGTGACGTCCTCCACGAACCGCATCACCGCGTACCCGTGCGCTTTCCCGTCGGCGAGCGCCAGGAGCACCTGGTACCCGGCCGGCGTCAGCGGCGGAGGGTTGCGATCGGCCATGCGGGGAGTCTACAGTCCAGTCTCGATATATCCGAAGTGGATATATCCAACCTGGACAGGAGTAGCACGATGATCCACGGAGTGCACAAGGTCGTCATCGGAGTGGTCGACCAGGAGAAGTCGAAGTCGTTCTGGACCGAGAAGATGGGCTTCACAGTCGCGCGAGACCTCCCGTACGCCGAGGGCAGCAGGTGGATCGAGGTCCTGTCGCCGGACGGCGCGACACGACTGGTACTCGATCCGAACACGCCGAGGCGGACCGAGGGCATGCAGGACGATTTGCCGCATTCGAACGTGTTCTTCTACGCCGACGACATCGAGAAGACCTACGAGGAACTGTCGGAGAAGGGCGTGGTGTTCCCGACGCCACCGGTGAAGCAGCCCTGGGGTTGGTGGTCAACGTTCGAGGACGAGGCCGGCACTCGGTACGCGCTCAGCCAGCGTGACTAGTTCGCGATTTCTACGTGCATAGTGTTGCGGATCGGTTTGCGCTGCGGATCAACCCACGCTGGCGGGATGTAGTACGGGAACCCACCGCGCATGACGATTTCCCAGTCCTGCTCGTGAATGATGGTGTGGTGGAATCGACACAATAGTGCCATCGTTTCTTCGCTGGTGATTCCACCGTTGAGCCAGTGCACGATGTGGTGTGCGTCGGTCCATTCTGGTGGCCGGTCGCAGCCGGGGAATGTGCAGCCTTTGTCTCGGGCGATCAAGGCGGCGCGGATTGCCGGGGTGGCGGTTCGTTGCTCGCGTCCGACGTCGAGTGGCTTCCCTTCGCTGTTCAACACGATGGGTGTGATCCCGGCGTCGCAGGCGATCTGCCGAATGGTTTGAGGTGTGATCAGCGCTCCGAAGTTGCCCCTACCGAGCCCGATCTGGTCGCGAAGTTGTTCGTATGAAATCGTGATCGCGAGGTGCGGCCGGCGTCCGCCGTCCTGCGGCAGGGTGTCCGAGTTGAGCACCCGGTGCGCCAACTCAACGAGCGCGTCGGCCCACCTGCGGGCGGCGGATCGGTCATCATCTTTTCCGGCGGGTTTCGCCAGCGGTGACAGCGCCGCTTTCAACACCTCGGCACATTCGGGTGAGAGCCGCCCGCGCACCATGATCATCCCGTCAACGTCCTCGACCATCGAGAACTCCATCCGCTTGCGTGCAGCTTGTTCTTCCAGGACAACCTGTTCGGGCTGCAGGTGCGCCCTCGTCCGGAGGGCGAGCTTGCCGAGTTTGACGGGGTCGAAGCGTTCGGCTTCGCCCACGAGGAGCTGTTCGACTTCGGCGTGATGCTCGTCGGGGAGTTTGTCGATGGTGGTGCGCACGACTTGCACGTGGTCGCGGCTGATCACTCCAGCGGCGAGAGCTGTCGCCGCGACGGGTAGCTGTGCCTCGATGGGCTGCCCGGTCAGTGTGGTCGACCCGAACAGGGCGTTGGCGTCCGCGACGCGTCGTCGTGCGTCGGCGGGTGTGATCCGCACGGTGTCCCGCAGGAACGATGCCGTGGAGTAGGCGCCCATTTCTTTCGCGAGGCCTTGCTCATGGATTTCGTGGATGAGTTGAAGTCGTTCGTATTCGAGTTGTCGAATGTGGGTTTCGCGAGCCCGGAGCTCGTCGATGAGTTGTTGTCCCCTCATACCTCGATTCTACCGAAATGGTCGACCGCTATGGGGTGAATCAAAAGCAGAAAGGTGTGGCGGCGCGGTACGGGCAAAAGGCAGGCGGAGCCTGCCCGTAGCGCCAGCCGTTAGGGCCGATCGAGGCTCACAAGTCCAGGGCGAACCCCGCCAAGGGGTGAGTCGGCGAAGCCGACGCCGAAGGCGCCCTTGACTTGTGAGAATCGGCCCGCACAATACCGCGCCGCCACACCCCAAAACCAGAACAACGAATCACCCAGCAGAACCAGCCAACTCGCGAGCAACAAGAGAGGCGACGTGCGCCTGCCCAGCCGCATTCGGATGCACCGGCACCGACAGTGAAGTCGGAATCAGCCCTTCAACCCACTTGTTCCAAGGCAACTGACAAGCGTCATGCCCCGTAGTAGGCAGCGGATCGACAAACCTAGCCCCAGCCCGAGCCGCCTCCACCCCCACCATCGCATTCAACTTCCGATGGAACTCGTTGATGTAAACCACATCCCCCCGCGCGACGGGAACGAGAGGCCAACACCCACCCGTAGGCGGCAACACCCGTAAATACCCGACCGCCACAATCACCGCCCGCGGCGACCGCTGCTTGATTCCATCAAGTACGGCAGCCACCTTCGGCGCCGCAGCCGCGATCCGAGCATCCAGCTCATCAACGCCACCCTGCGTGTAATGAGCCTTACAAGGAGCCCCCAACGGATCCGTAAAACTCGCGACACCACACGTCCGCACGATGTCCCCGAACCCGACGTCATTGCCGCCGATCGTGAACGTCACCAAATCCGTGTCCGCCGTCAAAGCAGAGAACTGCGGAGCATTCGGCCCGAACACCACATCCTGCGGCGCCGTCATGTGCTCAGTAGTCGCCGCCCCACAAGAGATGTCCACGAACGCGGCCGGCTTCACCCGAGCAGCCACCCCCGCCGGCAAATTGTCGGTCGTCTTCGCACACCCCAACGGATCAGTCCTGATCTTCGTCAGCGTGCCGACAGCGGAGAACGAGTCACCCAGACCCACATACCGCTGATAGCCCGCAGAGGCCGCAGCCGTCCCCGGCATCGTGAGCACAGCGGCGGCGGCGATCGCGACGACGGCCGAAGACCGCCGGGAACGCAGGGACATGGTCGACCTCCGTTTTACCGGCTGGTAACACCGCGTCCGATCATTGGCCGCCCGACAACCCGTGTCAATACGCCTACAGAGGGTTCACGCCAACGCCTCGGCGATCCACTCGGGCACCGGCAGGTCGCGACTGGTGCATTCGGCGGACAGCTTGATCGTCCACCGCAGCGCCTGCACCATCAGGCTGGCCATCTCCTCCGGCCCGGCATTGCGCAGCGCGATCTCGATCTGCTCGCTGGCGGCGTCGGTGTCGCCGTGCACCTCGGCGAGCAGCGTGCGGACGGCGGTGCGCACCGGCGGGTCGGCCTCGTCGATCGGCACTTCGTGCCCGTCGTCGTCGTAGACCTGCATCTTCACCGGTGTCGTGCCGCCCTGGCCGAGTGCCGCGACCATCGTGCTGCACTCCCCGAACAGCAGCAGCATCAGCTCGCGGGCGTCGATCTTGCCTTCCTCCGAACCCGACGCGGCCTCGGCGAGCCCGCCGACGACGCCGGCGCCCTCGCCTGCCTTGACGGCGGCGAGCGCGGTGCTGGCGGCGGCGACGAGCCGGTCGTGGCGATCGGGGTCGGTGTTTTCCTCCACGGCCACATCTTTACCCAGTGCGGGCCAACCGGCGAGAGGCGGCCGAGTTTTCCCTTGTGGCGCGGGCGGTTCCGGCGTG
Source organism: Herbihabitans rhizosphaerae (assembly GCF_004216555.1). Lineage (GTDB taxonomy): Bacteria > Actinomycetota > Actinomycetes > Mycobacteriales > Pseudonocardiaceae > Herbihabitans > Herbihabitans rhizosphaerae. Next base: position 217,603 of record NZ_SGWQ01000011.1, read on the forward strand.
TCGGGCGATCACACAGCGGCGTTGAGATCCGCCGCGCCGGTGCTGCCGACGTCCAGCAACGCCGACAGGGCCATCTGCCGCAGCAGCGCGGCCATCGCGTCCCGGTCAAGGTGCCGGCTGTGCGGTGTGGAGTTGATCAGGCCGAACACCGCGTGTGCGGCTGCTCTGGCGCGCGGCTCGTCGGCGGCCGGCGCGGCGTCCTGGATGGCGCGCACCCACACCTCGACGTAGCGCCGCTGCAGCCCGCGCACCCGCCGGCGGTCCGGGTCGGTGAGGTTGCCGAGGTTGCGCTCCTGGACGGTGATCAGCGACGGGTTGTCCAGGGCGAAGTCGACGTGGAAGGCGACCAGTTCGCCCAGCGTGTCGCGCGGGGTGCGGGCGCCGGCCGCGCGTGCCTCGCCGCCGGCGAGCAACACCTCACTGATCGAGGTGAGCATCTCGCCGAGCATGGCGTCCTTGCTCCGGAAGTGCCGGTACAGCGCGGGCCCGGACACACCGACCGCCGAGCCGAGATCGTCGATGCCGACCCCGTGGAAGCCGTGGCGCGCGAACAGCTCGGCGGCCGCGGCCAGGATCTGCTCGCGGCGACTCGGCTTCTCGCTCGTGGGGACCTGCGCCATTGAGCCATCGTATCCCGGCATGTTAGCGAGCGCTAACGTCCCATCCGATCTTCGTCTGGGACTGTTAGGGGTTTTCACGAAGCGTGTCGACCTGGTAACTCCTTTGTGGTGCGCGTTCTCGTCGGGGAGAGCGCCGGTCACGGAGGTCAAACATGAGGTCCCTCGTCTCGGCGCTGTGCGCCGGACTTCTTACTGTCGCTGCCTTGCTGGTGGGGACGCCCGCGGGTGCCACTTCCTTATCCGAGAACACCGAGAACACCGAGAACACCGAGAACACCGAGAACACCGAGAACTACGTCGCGCTCGGCGACTCCTACGCCGCTGGCACCGGCGCGGGTGACTACGGCGACAGCGGCTCGTGCATGCGCAGCGCCAACGGCTTCGCGCCACTGTGGGCGGCGGCCAACAGCCCCGCCTCGTTCGCCAACGTCACCTGTGGCGGCGCGACCACGGACGACGTGCTCGGCGGTCAGGTGGACGCGCTGAAGGAGGACACGTCGCTGGTGAGCATCGCGATCGGCGGCAACGACGTCGGGTTCGCCGACGTGATGACCACCTGCACGCTCGGCTCGGACCAGTCGTGCGTGGACAAGGTGGAGGAGGCGAAGACGGCCGCGCGGGAGACGCTGCCGGCGAAGCTGGACACCACCTACGCGGAGATCAAGAAGCGTTCGCCGCAGGCGCGCGTGGTCGTGCTCGGCTACCCGAGGGTCTTCGTGTCCGGGTCGGCCGACTGCTCGATGAGTGAGACCAAGCGCACCGCCCTCAACGGCGCCGCTGACGAGTTGAGCACGGTGATCGAGGGCCGGGTGGGCGCCGCCGGGATGACCTACTCCGACGTGCGCGACGAGTTCGACGGCCACGGTGTGTGCACCGACGCCGCGTGGATCCACGGCGTGCGGCCCAACCTCGGCGAGTCGTACCACCCCAACGCCGACGGCCAGAAGAGCGGCTACCTGCCCGCTTTCGAGGGTGCCGTCGGCGTCCGCGCAGCCCGCTGACCCCACGCTGTCCGATTCTTATCGACCGCTCGGCTGCTGTTCGGCGTACTTTAGCCCGCGAAAGTACGCCGACGGCAGGAGTGGCAGGTCAGGGTCGGGTGCGTGCGATCGGGTGTGTAGAGACTCCGACATTGGAGTGTCACCCTGACGAGGGTTGCGCGGGGTGAGGGGTCACCTTCTTCGGTGTGCGGCCCGGATATCCGGCTAGGTGATCTCTGGGGTGGCATGCGGGGTGTGTGGATCGACAAGCACCACCTGAGTAACTGCAAGCCGGTGTGATCTCGGGTGGACGGGGACGTTAGCGGTCGCTAACATGAGCGTTGAGGTTAACGACCACTAACGTCCCCGGAGCCGCCATGGACGCGCCCGTGCTCGCCACCGCCGCCGACTCGAGCGCCGAGTCGTTCCAGCGCTACACCAAGGAGCACACCGCGCTCGCCGACGAGCTGCGAGCGTCGCTGGCCACGGCCGGCCGCGGCGGCTCGGAGAAGGCGCGCACCCGGCACGTCGAGCGCGGCAAGCTGCTGCCGCGCGACCGGGTCGACTCGCTGGTCGACCCCGGCTCGCCGTTCCTCGAGCTGTCCCCGCTCGCCGCGCACGACATGTACGACGGCGAGGCACCCGGCGCCGGCATCATCACCGGGGTCGGGCGGGTGTCCGGCCGTGAGTGTGTGATCGTCGCCAACGACGCCACGGTCAAGGGCGGCACGTACTACCCGATGACCGTCAAGAAGCACCTGCGCGCCCAGGAAGTGGCGCTGCACAACAACCTTCCGTGCGTCTACCTGGTGGACTCCGGCGGCGCGTTCCTGCCGCGCCAGGACGAGGTGTTCCCGGATCGCGACCACTTCGGCCGGATCTTCTACAACCAGGCGACCATGTCCGCGCGCGGCATCCCGCAGATCGCCGCCGTGCTCGGCTCGTGCACCGCCGGCGGCGCGTACGTGCCCGCGATGTCGGACGAGGCGGTGATCGTGCGCAACCAGGGCACGATCTTCCTCGGCGGCCCGCCGCTGGTGAAGGCCGCCACCGGCGAGGTCGTCACCGCGGAGGAGCTGGGCGGCGGCGACGTGCACTCGCGCATCTCCGGCGTGACCGACCACCTCGCCGAGGACGACCCGCACGCGCTGCGCATCGTCCGCTCGATCGTGTCCACCCTCGGCCCGCGTGCCCCGCGCGCCTGGGACGTCGCTCCGGTCGAGGAGCCGGCCGTCGACCCGCGCGACCTCTACGGCGTGGTGCCGACCGACTCCCGCACCCCGTACGACGTGCGCGAGGTGATCGCCCGCGTGGTGGACGGCTCGCGGTTCCGCGAGTTCAAGAAGGAGTACGGCGCCACGCTGGTCACCGGGTTCGCGCGGATTCACGGCCACCCGGTCGGGATCATCGCCAACAACGGCGTGCTGTTCGCCGAATCCGCCATGAAGGGCGCGCACTTCATCGAACTGTGCGACAAGCGCTCGATTCCGTTGGTGTTCCTGCAGAACATCACCGGCTTCATGGTCGGCCGCGACTACGAGGCGGGCGGGATCGCCAAGCACGGCGCGAAAATGGTGACCGCCGTGGCGTGCGCCCGGGTGCCGAAGTTCACCGTGGTCATCGGCGGCTCGTTCGGCGCCGGCAACTACTCGATGTGCGGCCGGGCGTACTCACCCCGATTCCTCTGGATGTGGCCGAACGCGCGGATCTCCGTGATGGGCGGCGAGCAGGCGGCGTCCGTACTCGCGACGGTCCGGCGCGACCAGCTCGGTGACGAATGGTCGGCCGAGGACGAGGAGAGGTTCAAGGAGCCGATCCGGCAGCAGTACGAGGACCAGGGCAACCCGTACTACTCCACCGCGCGGCTCTGGGACGACGGCGTGATCGACCCGGCCGACACCCGCACGGTGCTCGGATTGGGCCTGTCCGCCTCGGCCAACGCACCACTCGAAGCGGTCAACTACGGCGTCTTTCGGATGTGACGATGTTCAACCGAGTACTGATCGCCAACCGCGGCGAGATCGCCGTCCGGGTCGCGAAGACGTTGCGGGACATGGGAATCCGCTCGATCGCGGTGTACTCCGACGCGGACGCCGACGCGCAGCACGTGCGCGCGGCGGACGAGGCGGTGCGGATCGGACCGGCAGCCGCGCTGGAGAGCTACCTGTCCATCGAGCGGATCATCGACGCGGCGCGGGAGACCGGCGCGCAGGCCGTGCACCCCGGCTACGGGTTCCTCGCCGAGAACGCGAAGTTCGCCCGCGCCTGCGCCGACGCCGGGCTGACGTTCATCGGCCCGCCGGTCGCCGCGATCGAGGCGATGGGCGACAAGATCCGCGCCAAGCAGGCCATGGTCGCCGCCGGAGTGCCGGTCGTCCCCGGCCGCACCGAGCACGGCATGTCCGACGACGATCTGGCCGCAGCGGCCGAGGAGATCGGCTACCCGGTGCTGCTCAAGCCGTCCGCGGGCGGCGGCGGCAAGGGCATGCGGCTGGTGTCCGAAGTGGACGGTCTGGCCGGCGCGATCACCTCGGCGCGGCGCGAGGCGCGTGGCGCGTTCGGCGACGACACGCTGCTGATCGAGCGGTTCGTGATCCGGCCGAGGCACATCGAGATCCAGGTCCTCGCCGACTCCCACGGCAACGTGATCCACCTGGGCGAGCGCGAGTGCTCGCTGCAGCGGCGGCACCAGAAGATCGTCGAGGAGGCGCCGTCCCCGCTGCTGGACGCCGCCACGCGCGAGCGGATGGGCGCCGCGGCGGTGGAGGCGGCCAGGGCGGTCGACTACGTGGGCGCCGGCACGGTGGAGTTCATCGTGTCCGCCGACCGCCCCGACGAGTTCTTCTTCATGGAGATGAACACCCGGCTGCAGGTGGAGCACCCCGTCACCGAGATGATCACCAACGTCGACCTGGTCGAGCAGCAGGTGAAGGTGGCCGCCGGCGAGACGCTCGATGCCTATGTGCGGCAGGTGCGGTTCCGCGGCCACGCGATCGAGGCGCGGGTGTACGCCGAGGACCCGGCGGCCGGATTCCTGCCGACCGGCGGCACGGTGATCGGCCTGTCCCAGCCCGACGACGTGCGGATCGACTCGGCCCTGCGCGTGGGCACCGTGGTCGGCTCGGACTACGACCCGATGCTGGCGAAGGTGATCACCTGGGGCGCCGACCGTGCCGAGGCACTGGCCAAGCTGGACGCCGCGCTGGGCCGGATGAGCGTGCGCGGCGTGGTCACCAATATCGGCTTCCTGCGCGCGCTGCTGCGTGACTCCGACGTCCGGTCCGGCACGCTGGACACCGAGCTGGTCGCCCGAAAGCTGGACGAACTCCTGAACGCACCTGGGGCGACACAAGAAGTTTCGGACGAGGTGTTCGTCGCCGCGGCACTCGACGAGCTGATCGGCATGCGGCCGTCCGGCGAGGTCGTGGACCCGTGGGCGCTGCCCACCGGATGGCGGATCGGCGGCGCGGTCGGCACCACGTTCCCGCTGCGGTGCGGCGGCCGGCAGGTGACCGTCGTGGTCACCGGGACGCCCGACGCGGCCACCGTCCGCCTGGACGACGGCGATCCCGTCGCCGTGTCGGCCGACCGCGACGGAACCGTGTTGTCGTTGACTCACAACGGAAAGCGACGGCGGTTCGAACGCTCGCTGGACCCGGCGAGCCACACCCTGTGGCTGTCCGCCGACGAGCTGGGTACCTGGGCGGTCGAGGAGCACTCGATCCTGGAGATCGGATCGTCCACATCGGACAGTGGCGGCCCGGTCACCAGCCCGATGCCGGGCACCGTGCTCGCGGTGAGCGCCAAGGTCGGCGACACCGTCACGGCCGGCACCGCGCTGCTCGTGGTCGAGGCGATGAAGATGGAGCACACCATCACCGCACCGGTCGACGGTGTGCTCACTGAGCTGAATGTGCAAGCGGGCCAACAGGTCTCGCTGAATCAACCCCTTGCCGTGGTCACCCCACCGGAGGAAAGATGATCGACCTGAGGCTCGACGAGGAGCACGAGGCACTGAGAAAGACCGTCCAGGAGTTCGCCCGCGACGAGGTCGCCCCGGTGATCGGGGACTTCTACGAGCGCGAGGAGTTCCCGTACGAGATCGTCGCCAAGATGGGCCGCATGGGCCTGTTCGGCCTGCCCTTCTCCGAGGAGTACGGCGGCATGGGCGGCGACTACTTCGCGCTGTGCCTGGCGCTGGAAGAACTCGCGCGCGTCGACTCGTCGGTGGCGATCACACTGGAGGCGGGTGTCTCCCTCGGCGCGATGCCGATCTACCGGTTCGGCACCGCCGAGCAGAAGCAGCGCTGGCTGCCGCGGCTCACCACGGGGGAGCAGCTCGGCGCGTTCGGGCTCACCGAGCCGGGCGGCGGGTCGGACGCGGGCGCCACTCGCACCACCGCCAAGCTGGACGGCGACCACTGGGTGATCAACGGCTCCAAGGCGTTCATCACCAACTCGGGTACCGACATCACCGAGCTGGTCACCGTCACCGCGGTGACCGACGTGAAACCCAACGGGCGCAAGGAGATCACCGCGATCGTCATCCCGTCCGGCACATCGGGCTTCACCGTGTCGAAGAAGTACTCCAAGGTCGGCTGGAACGCCTCGGACACCCGTGAGCTGGCCTTCGCCGACGTGCGGGTGCCGGCGGAGAACATCATCGGCGAGCAGGGGCGCGGGTACGCGCAGTTCCTGTCCATCCTGGACGAGGGACGGGTGGCGATCGCCGCGCTGTCCGTGGGTCTGGCCCAGGGGTGCGTCGACGAGTGCCTGCGCTACGTCGGCGAGCGCGAGGCGTTCGGCCACAAGATCGGCACCTACCAGGCGATCCAGTTCAAGATCGCCGACATGGAGGTGCGGGCGCACACCGCGCGGCTGGCGTACTACGCGGCGGCGGCCAAGATGCTGCGCGGCGAGCCGTTCAAGCGTGAGGCGGCGATCGCGAAGCTGGTGTCGTCCAACGCCGCCATGGACAACGCGCGCGAGGCCACGCAGATCTTCGGCGGGTACGGCTTCATGAACGAGTTCCCGGTCGGCCGGTTCTACCGCGACGCCAAGATCCTGGAGATCGGCGAGGGCACCAGCGAGGTGCAGCGGATGCTGATCGCGCGGGAACTTGGAGTGGGCTGACGGGCCGGCTCCGCCCGGGGTTTGACGGTCTTCAAGACCCACAAACCCCGGTCGGAGATGTCCACAACGACAGCAAACCCGGCCACAAGACCCTCCGAAGGACGGTTCACCGGCGTGGCGGCGCTCGCCACGCTGGTTCACATGCGCCCGTCCCGTCTCCTGCTGTGCGCGGCTATCGCGCTCGTGGCCGTTCCAGTGCCGCTGGCGTCCGCCGAGCCGCCGCCGTCCGACCGTCCCGTGCCGCCGCCGTGGCTGAAGATGGCCGACGGCATGAGCCAGCCGCAGTTCGCCACGGCCGACGCGATCGACGAGGTCGCGTTCGTCGAGACCACTGTGGACAGTGACAAGGACGGCAAGAAGGATCGCGTCCGAGTGACGGTCGAGCGGCCCGCCGTCGCGCCGGGCGCCAAGGTGCCGGTGCTGTTCGAGCACAGCCCCTACCGGTACGGCACCAACCCGAACGCGCCGAACCACAACGTGGACGTGGACCGGTTGCCACAGGAGGACATCCGGCCGAACGGTCCGGCCGGCGACGGGCGCACCAGGACCGGGAAAATGGGCACCTCCGCCGTGGACACCGACTACTGGGTGAGCCGCGGCTACGCCACCGTGCTCGGCGAGAGCATCGGCACGGCCGGATCGGACGGCTGCCCGACGGTCGGCGACATGAACGAGGCACTGGCCGGCAAGGCGATCATCGACTGGCTCAACGGGCGCGCGCCCGCGTGGAACGAGGCCGGCGAGCCGGTGACGGCGGACTGGTCCACCGGCGATGTCGCGATGACCGGAGTCTCCTACGACGGCACGCTGCCGAACATGATCGCGACCACCGGCGTCGAGGGCCTGCGCACGATCATCCCGATCTCGGCCATCTCGAACTGGTACGACTACTACCGCGCCGGAGGCCTGGTGCGCGCGCCGCACTCGAACGAGTCCGGCACCGGCACCAACTCCTTCCAGGGCGAGGACCTCAGCGTGCTCGCCGAGTTCGTCCAGGGCGAGGATCGCCTCAAGAAGTGCAAGGCGGTGACCGACGGCCTGCGCACGATCCAGGACCGGCACACCGGCGACTACAGCGCCGACTGGAAGGAGCGCGACTACCTCCAGCGCGCCAACGGCGTCAAGGCGAGCGTGTTCGTAGTGCACGGGCTCGAGGACTACAACGTGATGCCGACGGCGTTCGCGTCGTGGTGGGAAGCGTTGCGGCGCAACAACGTTCCGCGCAAGATCTGGCTGCACAACGGCGGCCACGGCGGCCCGCAGGGCGGTGGCTATCAGCAGACGCTCACCAAGTGGATGGACCACTGGCTGTTCGGCGTGGACAACGGGATCATGGACGAGCCGCTCGCCGACGTGCAGCGGCCCGCGGGCGACTACGTGAAGTCGGCTGACTGGCCGGTCCCGGACAGCCGGGACACGACCCTGCACCTGTCCGCGCCCAACGCGACCGACCCCGGCGCGCTGCGTCCCGCGCCCGGTGGCCCGGCCGACGTGCGGCAGAGCTTCGTGGACAAGGGCCGCGAGCTGAACACCGACAAGGCACTCGTGCCGAATCCGGACACGGCGAACCCGAACCGGCTGGTGTACCTGTCCGAGCCGCTCGGCAAGGAGGCACACCTGAGCGGCACGCCGTCGGTGTCGGTGAAGGTGTCCGTGGACAACCGGTTCGCCGCCAACCTGACTGCCGTGCTGGTGGACTACGGCCCGGCCGGCTCGACGGCGGCACCGGTCGTGGTCACCCGTGGCTGGGCCGATCCGCAGAACCGCGAGTCGCTCGACGCGAGCAAGCCGATCGAGCAGGGCACGGAGTACCCGGTCGGCTGGAAGCTCGAGCCCGACGACCACGTGTTCGCCCAAGGCCACCGGATCGGCCTGGTGATCGTGTCGACCGATCAGCAGTTCACCCTGCGGCCCACGTCGGGCACGAAACTGAGCGTGACACCGGCCGGTAGCTCGCTCGTTCTGCCGGTCGTCGGCGGGTTGGGCTGATCAGTCGCTCGACTCCGGGCCGTTCGTGATTCAGGATGTTCTGGATCACGAGCCAACGGAGGTTCGCACATGCGCCGGTTCGCCGTACTGGGAATTGCCCTGGCACTCGTCGGAGTGCCAGCGTCGATCGCTACCGCCGCGCCACCGGATCGGCCCACGCCGCCGCCGTGGCTCAAGATCGTCGACGGGGTGAGCGCGCCGCAGTTCTCGCTGGACGAGGCGATCGAGGAGACGCTCTTCGTCGAGTCCACTGTGGACAGTGATCTGGACGGCAAGCGGGACCGGGTGCGGCTGCGCCTGTCCCGGCCGAAGGAGACCAGCACGCAGGGCATCAAGGTGCCGGTGGTCTTCGAACAGAGCCCGTACCGGTTCGGCACGAATCCCAACGCGGCCAACCACAACGTGGACTACGACGTGCTGCCGCAGGAGTTCATCCAGCCCCGGATCGCCGGCGCGGACACCGGCGTCCGGACGGCGAAGGCCGATCTGCCCGGCTCGCTGGACAACTACTGGGTGCCGCGCGGCTACGCCGTGGTGCTCGGCGAGAGCATCGGCACGGCCGGCTCGGACGGCTGCCCGACGGTCGGCGACCGGAACGAGACGCTCGGCACCAAGGCGATCATCGACTGGCTGAACGGGCGCGCGCCCGCGTGGAACGAGGCCGGCGCACCGGTGTCGGCCGGCTGGACCACCGGCGACGTCGGCATGATCGGCACCTCGTACAACGGCACGCTGCCCAACCAGGTCGCCACCACGGGCGTGGAAGGTCTGCGCACGATCGTGCCGGTATCGGCGATCGCCAGTTGGTACGACTATTACCGCGCCAACGGCCTGGTGCGCGCGCCGCACTCGGCCAAGTCCGGCGTCGGCGTGAACGGCTTCCAGGGCGAGGATCTGGACGTGCTCGCCGAGTTCGTCCAGGGCGAGTCCCGGCTGGAGAAGTGTCGCCACGTGACCGATCGGCTGCGCGAGATCCAGGACCGCACGACTGGCGATTACAGCGCGGACTGGAAGGAGCGGGACTACCTGCACCGGGCGCGCGGCGTGAAGTCCAGCGTGTTCGTGGTGCACGGGCTCGAGGACTACAACGTGATGCCGACGGCGTTCGCGTCCTGGTGGGAATCGTTGCGGCGCAACAACGTTCCGCGCAAGATCTGGCTGCACAACGGCGGGCACGGCGGTCCGCAGGGTGTCACCGACTACCAGCGCACGCTCAACCGCTGGATGGACCACTGGCTGTTCGGCGTACCCAATGGAGTCATGGACGACCCGCGCGCCGACGTGCAGCGGCCGGCCGGCGACTACGTGAAGTCGGCCGACTGGCCGGTGCCCGGCAGCCGGGACACCACGCTGCATCTGGGCGCCACCAACGCATCCGAGCCGGGCACGCTGTCGCCGAAGCCGCAGCAGGGCGGGCCGAAGCCGCGGCAGAGCTTCACCGACCGCGGGCGCGAGCTGAACACCGACACCGCGCTGCTGCCGAACCCGGACGCCGCGAACCCGAACCGGCTGATCTATCTGTCGCAGCCGCTGCCCGCCGAAGCGCATCTGAGCGGCACGCCGTCGGTGGCGCTGCGCGCGTCCGTGGACAACCGGTACGCGGCGAACCTGACTGCGGTACTCATCGACTACGGCCCGCCGGGCAGCGCCGCGCCGCCGGTGATGGTCACCCGAGGGTGGACCGACGTGCAGAATCGCCGGTCGGTCGACAAGAGCACGCCGATCCAGCAGGGCACCGAGTACACGTTCGACTGGAAGCTGGAGCCGGACGACTACGTCTTCCCGGCCGGCCACCGGATCGGCCTGGTGATCGTGTCCACCGATCAGGAGTACACGCTGCGCCCACTGCCCGGCACCGCGCTCACCGTGAACCCGGCGCGCAGCACGGTCACCCTGCCGCTGGTCCGGTAGCGCGCACGCCGTCCACGTGGTCGAGGTAGGCGGCGTCGGCGCGATCGCCCGCGACGGCGTCGACCGGGACGTGCGCGCGGAGCTGGGCGATCTCGTCGTCGGTCAGTCGAATCGCGGCCGCATCGGCGTTCTGTCGCGCTCTGGCGGCGGACCGGCTGCCGGGAATGGGGATCACGTCCTGTGCGGTGAGCCAGGCCAGGGCCACCTGCGCCGGGGTGAGTCCACGGTCGTCGGCGAATTCGGTGACACGGTCGGCCAGGCGCACGTTCCTGGAGATGTTCTCCTCGTGGAATCGCGGATTTCCTCGCCGCCAGTCGCCGGATTCCAGATCGGAATTGCTCCTGATCCGCCCGGAAACGAGCCCGCGAGCGAGTGGGCTGTAGGCGACGAACCCGATCCCCAGCTCAGCGGTCAGCGGAAGAATTCCGGTTTCGGGTTCGCGGGCGAACAGGGAGTATTCGGTTTGCACCGCGGTGATCGGGTGGACGGCATGCGCCCGGCGAATGGTGTCCACCCCCGCTTCGGAAAGGCCGATATGGCGGACCTTGCCGGCTCGCGCCAGCTCGGCCATCGCACCAACGGTGTCCTCGATCGGCGTGGTGGGGTCGACCCGGTGCAGGTAGTACAGGTCGAGATGGTCGGTGCGCAGCCGCCGCAGGCTGGCCTCGGCCGCGCGGCGCACGTGTTCCGGACGTCCCAGCCCGGGTAGCAGAGCGCCGTCCCGGCCGACGTCACCGCCGAACTTGCTGGCGAGCACCACCTGATCGCGCCGGCCCGACAACACGCGGCCGACGAGCTCCTCGTTGTGCCCGGAGCCGTAGATGTCGGCGGTGTCGACGAGGTTCACGCCGGTGTCCAGCACGGCACGCAGTGTCCTTTCAGCCTGCGCGTCGTCGACGCTCCCGTAGATGCCGGGGGACAGGGTCATGGCGCCGAAGCCGATGACCGACACCGTCGGACCGCCGACCCCGAGTTCTCGATACCGCACTGGCCACTCCGTTCGCCGGCGACGAATTCGTCACGTCCGACGTTGTCAGCTGCCGGTCTCGGCGGCCAATACCCGTTGCCATGCCGCGATGGAATGAGAACGGGTATTGGACCGCGATCGGGCCGGCTGATTGCCTCGGTTCATGGACGAGAACTCGACAGCCACCAATCAGGACGGGATCAGCCGGGCGACGCTGCTCCGCGGAGCAGCGCTGAGTGTCGCGGGAGCGGTCGGCTTGGGATTGGCCGGACAGACACCAGCGGGTGCGGCGGGCCGGAGCGAACACCCGAATGTGCGCCTCATCCGCGATTACTACGCCGCCTATGCCAGCGGTGACCTCGACGCGTTGCGCCGGTTCTTCGCTCAGGACATCACGTGGACGATTCCCGGGCACCACCCGCTGGCGGGTGTCAAGAAAGGGACCGACGAGGTGCTCGCGTTCTTCGCCGAACTCGGCAAGGCGGGCTTTCGGGCCGAGACGATCTTCCTCGCGGCCGACGGCGACTGGGTGGTCGACGTGCACCGCGGATGGAGCACGACACCCGAGGGGCTGGACACGTTCTGGGCGCTCGCCTTTCGCATTCGGGGTCGCAGGATCGCGGAGGCGATCAACTTTCCCGGCGACCAACACGCCGCCGACGCCTTCTTCTGGCGCAGTTACCCCCTCGCCCCGCTGCCCGACCGTCTTGCCAACCCGGCGAGCTAAGGGTTCTGCTCGTCCTGGAGTCGCCGGCGGAGGCGTTCGAGGGTGCGCGACAGCAGGCGGGACACGTGCATCTGGGAGATCCCGATGCGCTCGGCGATCTGCGTCTGTGTCATGTTGCGGAAGAATCGCAGCGCGAGAATGTGGCGCTCCCGCTCGGGCAGTTCGCGCACCAGCGGCTCCAGCGACTCGTGGTACTCGACGCCCTCCAGCGCCGGGTCCTCCTCGCCGATGCGGTCGCGCAGCGGGGTGACCTCGTCGTCGGCGCCGCCGCGCACCTCGTCCAGCGACACCGAGTGGTACGCCGCGCTCGCCTCCAGCCCCTCGTAGACCTGCTCCTTGGTCATCCCGAGGTGCTCGGCGATCTCGCTCGGCTTCGGTGCGCGCCCGAGCCGCTGGGACAGTTCCGCGCTGGCCGCGCTGACCGACAGGTGCAACTCCTTGAGCCGGCGCGGAACCCGGACCGACCAACTGGTGTCCCGGAAGTGCCGGCGGACCTCGCCCATGATCGTCGGCACGGCGAAGGACAGGAAGTCCGAGCCGCGCTCCGGGTCGAACCGGTCCACCGCGTTGATCAACCCGACGGTGGCCACCTGGGTCAGGTCGTCGCGCGGCTCACCCCGGTTGCCGAACCTGGCCGCGATGTGCTGCGCGAGCGGAAGATGTTCGGTGACAAGGGTTTCCCGCAACTCGGCACGCTTCGGGTCGGACTCGGGCAGCGCGGCCAGCTCGCCGAACAGCGGCGCGAGATGCGCGTAGTCCCCGGTGTGCTCCTTGGCACCGGTCACGTGGTGGCCGTTCTGTTCTTGGCGATGTCGACCTGGATCACGTAGTGGCCGTCGACGGACTCCAGTCGGGTGCTGACCGAGTCGGTCAACGTGGTGAGCACGGTCCACCCGAACGAGTCACGCTTGGGCAGATCGTCGTTGTGCGAGGTCACCCTCACGCACGCCTCGATACGGTCGGGTGACAGCCGGAAGACGCAATCCATGGCCGAGCCGGGGACCGCGCGCACGATCAGGTCCGTGCACACCTCGTCGACGGCGAGCTTCAGGTCGGCGATCGCGTCGATGTCGAAGTCGGCGCCCATCGCGATGTGGGCGGCCACCGCACGGACGACGGACAGGTGCTCGAGCTGGGCGCCAAGTCTCAACTCGACCTGGTCAACCAACTCGGCTTCCTCGGTCAGCGTCGACTCAGGGTCGCCCACGGTCACTCCTCGTCGCACTCGTGCCACCGTCCGGTCCGACAGCGGCACGAACGTACCTCAGCCGGCGACCGTCCACGGGACAACCGGCGACACGGCCGCCAACGCCTTACCGACCGTGGGGTACACCGGAAGCTGTTGATCCAAACCCGTCGCTTGCAGTGGCCTGCGCACCGCGTGTCCCGCGGCGACCAGCGACCAGCGCAGCCCGCCTCGGGACGCGCGCCGCTTGATGTCCAGCAGCGCGGCGAGTCCGGACGCGCTGAGGAATCGGACCGCGTCGAGATCGAGGACGAAGTGTCGAGAGGACCGCAGCTGTTGATCGACGCAGTCGCGCAAGACGGGCTCGGTCAGGGCGTCGACCTCTCCGGAGACGTGGGCAAGCACCACGCCGTCCGGCCGCGGCTCGACATCGATCTTGATGTTCGGATGCTCGGAGTTCACGTCCTGCTCCTTGCGTTGTGCGGACACGTGCTCGGGGAGACCGTGAACCGTCCAACGCAGGCGACGGGAGCACGCTACATCGCAGCGCCTCCACAGGGGGACAGCTCAGCTACTCCCCGTGCGGCTGTCTGCTCAACCGCTCTTTTCACCGTACAAGCTCGTGGCTCAGAGACAACCCGTGGCGACCGATCGTGAAGGATTTCCTCCGTTCAGGGGTGACCCCTCACGGGTGACGCAGCAACGCGCCGACGCCGTCGCGCAGGTCGAGCCCGTCCGTGACCACGATGGTGGCGCCCGTGGTCAGCGCGGCGTACGGCAGCGCTTCGTCCGCGCGCACGGACTCGGCATCGCCGTCGAGTGCGGCGGCCTCGGCCGCGACCGCGAACGGGTCGCGATTGGTCCAGACCATCGCGTCGGATAGGGCGGTGTCGCCGACGAACAGCGTGGCGACGTTCGCGTCCCGCAGTGCCGAGGCGGTACCGGCCAGCCCGTCGACGGCGAGCCCCTGATCGCGGCCCTGTTCAGCCCGGAACCGTTGCAGCACTTCGTCTTCGTGCTGATCCTGCCGCGCGTCGATCAGTTGGTGCACCCGTTGTTCCACGGCGTGTGTGTTCGCGCCGGCCGCCCGGGCGCCGGCCGTCACCTCGACGCACACCTCGGCCGCGCGGTGGGACAGCGCGTGTGTCACCGCCGAGCGGGCTCGCACCTCGCCGACCAACGCCAGCAGGTCGGCGCCGACCCGCCGGACCGCGGTGTCGATCTCCGCGGCGATGTCGGCGACGTTCGTGTCGACGGTCTGCTCGACCCGGCGCTGGATCGGCTGGTGCGCCCGGCCGCCGCCGCCGACCTTGTGCACCGGGTGCCGCGCGCCCTCCCTGGCATAGGACGCCACCAGGTCACCGGTCGCGTCCACCGCGCGAAGATCCACACCGATCCGGTCCACGGTGGCGACCACGTGCGGGACGCCCGATCGTCGGGCCGCGAGCACCGGCATCAGGTACGGCAACTCGGAAACCCGCGCGACCGGGACCGGCGGCGCGTCCGGCAGACGCTGGTCGATCAGCACCTCGCCGCCGGTGGCGACGATCGCCCGGCCGCCGCGCCCGATGGTGGGCACGCCGTCGTCGATCGCCTCGCCGACGGCCGTGATCGTGGGCTCGTCGGCGCCCTGCTCCTGGAGAGCCTGGCGGGTGGCGCGCCAGCGCAGTTCGATGGCGCGTGCGGCGTCCTCGGTGTCGTGCGAGCTGTCGACGTAGACCGAGGCGAACGGGCCGCGCGCGTCGGTGACGTGGCGCAGGCTCCGGTAGGCGTTCATGCTTCTCGCTCCTCGAACCGTTGGGGCGCTTCGTGAACTGCCTCGCCGGTTACCCGCCGACGTCCGGCTGACACACACGCGTCGAAAGCTTTCGGGAAAGCTGCCAGAAAAGCTTTCGCAAAAGCTTTTACAAAAGCTTTTGCGAAAGCTTTCAGGTGTGCGCGCCCTCGGGTTGGGTGTGCACGGTGGCGCTGTGCAGGCGGGGGATCGACGTGCGCAGTCGCTGCTCGGCGACGTGTGCCAGCTCGTGCGCGCCGGTCAGCGTCATGTCGGCGCGCAGCGACAGGTCCACCTCGGCGTGCAGGTCGTGGCCGATCCACCGCAGCCGCACCGTGTTCACCTGCCGCACGCCGTCGGTCTCGGCCAGCGTCGCGCGCACGGAGTCGACCAGGTGCGGGTCCACCGCGTCCATCAGCCTGCCGAACACCTCCTTGCCGGCCGCGTAGGTGACCGTGGCGATCGCCGCCGCGATGAACAGCCCGACGATCGGGTCGGCCAGCCGCCAGCCCAGCGCCGCGCCACCGGCCGAGCCGAGCACGGCCAGCGAGGTGAGCGCGTCGGTGCGCGCGTGCAGCCCGTCGGCCACCAGCGCGGCCGAGCCGATCCGGCGGCCGGTGCGGATCCGCACCCGCGCGGCGATCTCGTTGCCCACGCACCCGACCACACCGGCGGCGGCCACCGCCCACAGATGTTCGACGTCGGACGGATTCGCCAACCGCCGCAACGATTCCACCAGCGCGGCGATCGCGGACGCGGCGATCACCAGGACCACGATCACGCCGGCGAGATCCTCGGCGCGCCCGAATCCGTAGGTGAATCGCCGCGTCGCGCGCCGCCGGCCCAGCAGGAACGCGATGCCGACCGGCACGGCGGTCAACGCGTCCGCCGCGTTGTGCAGCGTGTCCGACAACAGTGCGACCGACCCGGATATCGCCACGACCACGGCCTGGCCGATCGCCGTCGCGGCCAGGACGGCGAGCGACACCCAGAGCGCGCGCATGCCGTCACGGCTGCCGGCCACCGCGTGGTGACTGTGGCCGTGCCCATGACCGTGTCCGTGTCCGTGCCCCATGCGGTGCACTGTATTCCGGAAATGCGATTGCGACGACGGCGCAATTGCCAGACCGTGGCAGGTTCACAATTGTTGCGTTCGCTCAGGAGCGTCGAATCGGCATGTACGTGGGGCTCGGATCGCTGGTCAGGAAGTCGGAAACGATCCGCGTGCACGTTTTCGGCTTCTCGAAAAGCAGCAGGTGTGACGTTTCCGGAACGATCGACAATTGTGCGTTCGGCAGGCCGCGGTACAGTGCGATCGTGTGCTCGAGCGTCACCAGATCGTCGTCGCCGGACATCACCAGCGTGCGGCACGGCACCGCACCGAGATCCTCCTCGGTCAGGTCGTCGCCCGCCTCGAACGCGGTGGCGACCTTGTCCACGACCACCGGGAAGTGGTCGCGGCCGTCCGGCGAGACCTCGGCGTAGGCGTCGATCAGGTGCGGCGGCGGTTCCATGCCGGCCTGCGGGGTCATGATCATGCCGTCCTTGCGGAACGCCCCGCTGATCAACACGAGCCGTTCGACCAGGTCGGGGCGCTGCCGCCCGACCGCCAGCGCCACCGCCGCGCCCGCGCTGTAGCCGACGAGCCGGCTCGGCGTGCCGATCACCTTCTCCAGGAACGCGATCGTGTCCGCGGCCATCAGCTCCATCGTGATCGGCCCTGGCACGTCGGCCGTGCGCCCGTGCCCGCGCCGGTCCGGCGTCAGCACCCGGAACCGGTCGGCCAGCGTGCCGAGGTTCGGCGCGAAGTCCCTGCTGTCGGTCAGCCCGCCGTGCAGCAGCACCAGCGGATCGCCGTCACCCTGCTCGTCGTACCACGTGTCGACGCCGTTGACCTCGACGTATTCGGCCATGTGAGCCTCCGTTCGTAGAACCGTGTCACCGGTACTACGAACGGGCGGCCGGAAACTCATCGGGCAACCCGAACAACGGGAACAATCGCGCGCCGTCCAGATAGGTCGTGCTGTCGAGGATCAGCCCGTCGGCGATGCCGAGTACGACGATCGCGAACGGCCGGAGCACGCCGCCCTCGTCCGGCATGTACTGCCCGAACGCCGGCGAGCCGTTGGCCGCCGTGGGCAGCAGCCGCGCCGAGGCGCACGGCAGGTCCGGCGCGCGCAGTGCCCGCTCCTGCTCGGCCCGCCCGCGCAGCCACCAGAGGAACGGCGGCATCGTCATGGTCGCGTCCTCGTGCAGCAGCGCCACCAGCGTGTCGACGTCGTGCCGCTCGAACGCCGCGCAGTACCGGTCGAGCAGGTTCCGCTGCTCGTCGTCGCTCGGGTCGAACGGGTCGGTCTGGCGTCCGCCGTCGCCCAGGGTGGCGCGGGCCCGCTGCAGCGCGCTGTTCACCGAGGCGACGGTGGTGTCCAGCAGGCCGGCCACCTCGTCGGCCTTCCAGGCCAGCACGTCGCGCAGGATCAGCACGGCGCGCTGCTTGGGCGGCAGCAGTTGCAGCGCGGCCACGAACGCGGTGCGGATGGTCTCCCGCTGGGCGACCACCTCAGCCGGATCACCGTCCGGCGAGATCGCCCGCTCGTCGGGAATCGGTTGCAGGAAAAGGCTTTCCGGCTGCGGGGGACCCATCGGCGCGCCGGCCGTCGAGGGTGCGGCGAGGTCCATCGCGCGGGCCCGGCGCTGCCGGCCGCGCAGCATGTCGAGGCAGACCGAGGTGGCGATCGAGTGCAGCCACGAGCGCAGTGGCGCGCGGCCGGGGTCGTAGGAGTCGAACCGCCGCCACGCGCGCACCAGCGTGTCCTGCACGGCGTCGTCGGCGTCGAACGCGGAGCCGAGCATCCGGTAGCAGTAGCCGGTCAGCTCGACCCGGTACCGCTCCAGCTCGGCTCCCACCGCCGCTGCACTGTCTACAGTGGACATTCAGTGCCCCGTCGCGCCGTCGATCCGCTCGCGCAGCAGATCAGCGTGCCCGTTGTGCCTGGCGTACTCGGCGATCATCTTCAACAGGATCGCACGCAGCGAGATCGGCTTGCCGTCGGTGACCTTCGTCCCGGTCGTGTCCAACGAGGGCGTGGCGAGGACGATCTCCCGGGAGCGCGCGCACTCGGCGCGCCACACCGCGAGCGCCTCGGCCGGATCACCGTCGAGATCGTCGAAATCCTGGTTCGGGTCGTCGTCGGAGTAGTACAGCATCGGCACCCGATCACCGGCGAAGTTGATCTGGAACCACCACCGTTCGCAGCCCGCGAGGTGCCGCAGCAGCCCGTGCAGGCTCAGGCCGGACGGCGGGATTCCCTTGTCCGACAAGCGCTCCACGGGCACGCCCGAGCATTTCAGCTCGAACGTGGCACGGTGCCAGTCGAGGTAGGCGATCAGCATCTCGCGCTCGCCGCCGGTATTCGGCAGCTCGGCGCGCAGGTCGTTGGCGGCCCACTTGGGTGAGAAGTGCGCGGGAATCTCCGTCATCGCCCCAATGTGCCATGACGCACCGACACCGGACGGGTGAACCCGTGCACGAAGCTTGACAACCGCACGCACCTGTGCCCGCGTACTTTAGCCCGCTAAAGTACGCAGACGGGCGGAAGAACCGCAGGTCGGAGTGACACCGGCACGCCGTGGCGGGCACTGGGAGCGGGACATTTTCGACCCGGATCACACTCACGTGGCGGGTCGGGGGAGTCTCAGAGGCCGCGCGGGATCCGGTCCTCCACGGGCGGGATGGAGAACGGCCTGTGCGGCTCGGACTGGTACCAGTAGGCCACCGACGAGTAGTCGTCCGAGCGCTTGTTCGCGTGCCCGTGCTCGATCGACACCCTGATCGACTCGCTGAACGTGATCGGGTCCTCGACGTGGAACCGGTACAGGCTGATCCGCCCGCTCCAGTTGTCACCGCCGGGCAGGGTGATCCCGTGGTACGGCGCGGAGTACTCCTGCGTCGGGCACCACGCCGTGTTGAAGTAGTCCTCGGTCCCGGTGCCGTGCAGCGTCGGCGGCCAGGTCGCGCCGTCGATGAAGATCATGTCGTCGCCCTCGCCGTACCAGTTCCACTCGTTGGTGTGGCGCAGGTTGTGCACGTTCAGCACGCACCCGACGTAGTGCCCGTGGCCGTTGGCCTCCAGCAGCGTGTAGTTGCGCTTGCCGTCGGTATTGGTGCCGCCGAACAGGAACTCGTCGTTGGTCTGGTCGCCCTGCGGCTCGCCGTCGCACGGGTAGGCCTGGCGGTACTGGGCGTGAAACCGGCCGAGCCCGTCCTCCAGCTCGTCGTAGGACTCGTAGTCGATGTAGTAGTAGAAGAAGATCTTCTCCTGCTCCATCTCGCTGACGATCTCGAACCGCGCGTTCTCGGCGAACGGCATGTGGAAGAAGCAGTTGAACGACTTGCCGTCCTCCGGGCTCATCTGCAGCGGCGCGGAGATGAAGTTGCGCGTCTGCGCGTGCCCGACGCCGAAGAAGTCGCCGAGCGGCACCTCGACGCTGGCGTCCTCCTCGCCGTCCCAGTAGACGCGCAACACCAGGCGCCGCAGGAAGTCCGGCTCCCGGTTCCACGGATCGAAACCCCGCTCGTTGGCCACGGTCACCCAGATGTGGTTCACGCAGCCGGCGCCATCGATGTCCGCGAGCACGCGGGTTTCTCCCGGCAGGACGGTCAGCCGATCGTCGTTGCCGCCGCTGGTGTCCCAACTGGACACTCGCCTGCGCCGGCTGTACCGCAGCCTGGCCAGGTCGCGAAGGCTGCTTCCGTGGTCGCCGAAGCGCACCGTCATCCGCGTGCTCCTTCCGTCCGAAAGTCGGTCTCGATCTGTTCGAGACTACGGCCCTTCGTCTCCGGCACCCAGCGCCGAACGAAGATCAGCAACAGCACGCCGAAGAACCCGTAGACGATGAACAGCGTGCCGATTCCCCACGCGTCGGCAAGCACCGGCATGGTGAGCGACACGGTGAAGTTCATGATCCAGTTGGCGATCGTGGCGATGCCCATCGCGGTGCCGCGCACGTTCAGCGGGAAGATCTCCGACAGCATCACCCAGAGCACCGGGCCCCAGGTGAGCGAGAACGTCACGGTGAACACCACGAGCCCGATCACCGCGAACGTGGTGGTGACACCGCTCGGCGCGTCGAGCACCTTCGGCAGGCCGAGCAGGAACATCCCGACCGCGGTGCCGACCGTGCCCCAGATCAGCAGTGGTTTGCGGCCGACACGGTCGACCAGGCGCGCGGCGAACGCCACCGCGATCAGGTTCGGGATCGTGTTGATCACGCCGAACAGCAATGCGAAGTTCTGGGTGGCGCCGAGCTGCTTGAGCAGGGTCGGCTGGTAGTAGACGATCGTGTTGATGCCGGTGAGCTGCTGCGCCACGGCGAGTCCGGCGCCGATCGCGAGGGTGCCGAGAATCCACCTGTTGGCAAGGATTCCCCGCACTCCGACGGTGCCGCTGCTCTCGTCCTCGACCCGACGGATGTCCGCGATCTCACTGTCCACAGTGGACGAGTCGCGGGTGATCGCGAGCACCGCGCGTGCCTCGGGCTCCCGGCCGCGGCGGATGAGCCAGCGCGGTGTCTCCGGCATGAACGCGAGGCCGATCAGCAGCGCCACCGCGGGAATCACACCGATCGCGAACGCGGTGCGCCACGCCTTGTCCTCTTGTGCCACATAGGCGACCAGTGCGGCGAGCCCGACGCCGACGATGATCAGCGTCTGGTTCAGCGTGGCGATCGCGCCCCGTATTCGGGTGGGCGCCATCTCGGCGAGATAGAGCGGGACGATCACCGACGCGCCGCCCACGGCGAGCCCGAGCCCGGTGCGCGCCGCCACGAGCGTGCCGACGCCGGTCGCCACGGCCGAGGCCAGCGCACCGAGGACGAAGATCACCGAGCAGACGGCGATCACCTTGCGGCGGCCGTACCGGTC
The DNA here is from genome assembly GCF_004216555.1 of Herbihabitans rhizosphaerae. Lineage (GTDB taxonomy): Bacteria > Actinomycetota > Actinomycetes > Mycobacteriales > Pseudonocardiaceae > Herbihabitans > Herbihabitans rhizosphaerae. The sequence goes on from NZ_SGWQ01000011.1 coordinate 238,813, forward strand.
GGCCAGCGGGCCGCCGCCCAGCGCGCCGATCATGGCGCCGACCAGGATGCAGCTGGTGATCAGGCCTTCGGCAAACGGGCTGACCTCCCACTCGTCGTGGATGAACAGCATCGCGCCGCCGATGATCCCGGTGTCGTAGCCGTACAGCACCGCCCCGAGCGCGCCGAAGACGTAGAACGCCCGGCCTCCGCGAAGGCCGGGCGTGGTGATCTGGGTGCTGTCCCCGACCGTGGCCATGGCGCCTCCCCGTCGCGCTGTGCGACCGTCCGGTGACGGGCGCGTTATCGCAAGATAGGGGACACGCAGCGGTAAGGTCTAGACCTCCTTTTGGCCTAGTTGGTCAGGAGTTCACGCGCGCTCGTCGGCACCGGCGATCTTGGCCGTGCTGACCGCGATGCGGTTCCAGGTGTTGATCGCGCAGATCGCCCCGAGGACCAGTCCCAGCTCGGTCTCGTCGAGGTGTTTGGCCGCGTTGGCGTACACCTCGTCGCTGACGCCGCCGTGGGACAGCAGGGTCACCGCCTCGGTCAGCTCGAGGACGGCGATCTCCTTCTCGTCGAAGAAGTTCCGCGCCTCGCGCCACACGCCGACCATGTGCATCTTGTCGTCGCTCCAGCCTGCCTTGCGCGCGTCGGTTGTGTGCATGTGCAGGCAGTAGGCGCAGTTGTTGAGCTGCGACGCACGGATCTTGATCAGCTCGGCGAGGTCGGGGTCGATCCCGTCCATCGACGCCGCCTCGAACGCGATCTGCGCCTTGAAGACCTTGCTCGCCGCCTTGGCGAAGTTGATGCGGGGGCTCTCGTTGTTCGTCATGCCATCGACTCTATGAGCGGAATCGACCGGCTGTAGGGTGCATTCTTGTGACGGAATCGTGGGTCAATGTGGCCGAGCGGATCGGCAGCGACCTGCACCTGGAGCTGGCTGGTACCGGTGGCCGGCGCGCGGTGCTGGCCGAGGCGCTGCGCGAGGCGGTGCGCTCCGGGCGGCTCGCGCCCGGCACCCGGCTGCCGCCGTACCGCTCGCTCGCCGCCGACCTGGGCCTGGCCCGCAACACGGTGGCCGACGCCTACGCCGAACTGGTGGCCGAGGGCTGGCTGGTCGGCCGGCAGGGGTCGGGCACCCGGGTGGCGCCGCGCACCGATCCGGTGAAACCCTTGCGGCGCAAGGAGAAACGGCCCGGCGGTGTGCCAGGGCCGGTGCACCTGCTGCGGTCGGGCCAGCCGGACGCCGCGTCGTTCCCGCGCTCGGCGTGGGTGACCGCGGCCCGCCGCGCGCTCACCGCGGTGCCCAACGAGGCGTTCGGCCCCGGCGATCCACGCGGCCGGCCCGATCTGCGCGCGGCGCTGGCCGACTACCTGTCCCGGGCGCGCGGCGTGCGCACCGACGCCGACCGCGTGGTGATCTGCTCCGGGTTCGGCCACGCGCTACAACTGCTGTTCGGCGCGGGCGTGCTGCGCGGCCCGGTGAGCTTCGACTCCTACGGCCTGTGGGTGCACCGCGAGCTGCTCGAGCGCGCCGGGGCGCGCACGGTTCCGCAGGCGGTGGACGACGACGGCGTGGTGACCTCGGAACTGGTGCGGCACAAGGGAATTCGGGTCGCGATGGTCACCGCGGCGCACCAGTTCCCGCTGGGCGGCGCGCTGCACAGCGACCGGCGGGTGGAGCTGGTCGAGTGGGCGCGGGCGCGCGGCGGGGTGATCCTGGAGGACGACTACGACGGCGAGTTCCGCTACGACCGGCAGCCGGTCGGCGCACTGCAGGGGCTCGACCCCGATCGGGTGATCTACGCCGGCTCGGTGAGCAAGAGCCTGTCGCCGGCCGTGCGGGTCGGCTGGCTGGTGCTGCCCGAGCACCTGGTGGACGACGTGGCGGCGGCCAAGGGGGAGCGGGAGAGCTGGACCAGCGTGCCGGACCAGCTCACGCTGGCCGAGTTGATCACCTCCGGCGCGTACGACCGGCACCTGCGCCGGATGCGCCAGCGGTACCGGCAGCGGCGCGATCAACTGGTGCACACCCTGGCCGAGCGCGTCCCGCACATCGAGGTGACCGGGATCGCCGCCGGACTGCACGCGGTGCTGCGGCTGCCGTCGGGCACCGAGCGCACCGCGCTGCTGGCGGCGCGCTGGCAGGGGATCGCGCTGGAGGGGCTGTCCACGTTCCGCCATCCGCGGGCCGTGATGCCGACGCAGGACGGGCTGGTGGTCGGCTACGCCGCGCCGACCGATTCGGCGTACGCCTCCGCGCTGGAGGCACTGTGCCGAGTGCTGGAAGGCGTGAGCCCCGGTTAGGCTGCCGCCGTGCGTCGTGTCACGGGAAAGCAGGTCGTCGAGTACTCCGCCGCCGAATTCGCCGAGCTGCGCGCGAATTACCGCGGCGTGCTGCTCGACGTCGGAACCGGCGACGGAAAGCACGCCTATCACGCCGCGAAGAACAACCCGGAATCACTTGTCGTCGGGCTGGACGCGGCGAAGGACAACATGCGGAAAACGGCGGCCAAGGCGTCGGCGAAACCGGCGAAGGGCGGCCTCGCGAACTTGGTGTACCTGTGGGAGTCGGCCGAGCGGCTGCCGGACGCGCTGACCGGCGTGACCGAGCTGCATGTGTTGATGCCGTGGGGAAGCCTGCTGCGCGGGGTGCTCGGCTCGGACCCGGAGATGCTGCGTGGGCTGGCCGCCGTGTGCGTGCCGGGCGCGCGATTTCTCGTGGCGCTGAACCTGCACGCGTGGCGGCCGCCGGTGCCCGAGGTCGGAGACCATTCCGAACCGACTCCGGAATCGGCGGACGAGGATCTCGGCCTGATTCTCGCCGAGAACGGGTGGAAACTCGAATCCGCGCGCTATCTGAATGCCGACGAAATCGGCGCGCTGGCCACGTCGTGGACACGCCGGCTGAATTCCTCGCGGGATGCCTTCGACGTTCTGGAGTTGACCGGGGTGATCAACCCCGGCTGACGGCTCCGACCGTGCGCGAGCCCACGCCCCTGGCCAGTCCGAGCCAGGACAGCACCAGGTAGGACAGCAGCGACACCAGCACGGCGTTCAGCGCCGGCACGCCGAACGGCAGCGTGAACGCGGCGACCCCGCCGACCGCCCAGCAGACCGGACCGGCCGGCACCCATTCCGGTGTGCTCTCCGGCAGAGCGCCCGCCGCACGCGTGCACGCCAGCGGTTCACGCCAGCGCCGAACCAGGTTGCAGCGCAACGGGAATCCAGCCGCGTCGCGCCGACGCCGGCACGCGCTCCAGTGCGTGGTCGTCCTGTCCGGCGGACCGCTGTTTCGGGCTCACGGTAGGTAACCGTACGAGCACTGATCAGCACCGAGCTACGGCCGAACGTCGGACTCAGTCGCCACCGCACGGCCCGGACCGCACGTCTTTGGAGCCGCGCGCACCCGCTGACATCCGAATCCCGCAACAGTACGCACGTTCTGCTGGGTTATTACGCTCCAGGTGCCCGATTTGCCGGTTTGCTCCCGCCAAACCGCCACTTTGTGCGTACTTTAGCCCGCTAAAGTCCCTCGGTCACGGAGAAAGCCCAGGTCAGGCAAGATCAACAGGGCGCGGGAAACATAAGGGTGATGCACAAACGGCTCCGCGTGGCGGTGGGATCACACTCACGGGCTTGCTCGGCGCCCTCCCTGTCATCGCGGCTGGAACGGGGTTGAGCCCGCTGAACCCGTTAGCAGGCCGAACGGGTTCAGCGGGCTCAACCCGTGAAGGTGACGATGCAGCCTGTGGCACTAGCCGGGTTTGACCGCCTCGAAGTGGGCCACCGCGCCGGACAGGGTCAGTGTCTCGATGCGCAGCCCGCCGGTGGTGAGCCAGCCGGCAAGATCGTCGGCCGTCCCGCCGGGGCCGAACGCGCCGATCGTGCGCAGGCCCGCGACGTTCAGGTCGAACCGCAATCCCGCGCCGCGCACGATCATGTCGCCGACCAGTCGTCCGCCCGCGCGCAGGCAGCGGGCGATCTCGGTGACCGCGGCCGGCGGATCGGGCAGGCAGTGCAAACCGTTGAAGCACAAGCACATGTCGAACTCGCCGTCGGCGAACGGGAGGTGCTCGATGCTCGCCTCGACGAACTCGACGTCCGGCACGCCGACCTCCTCGGCGCGCTTGCGGGCCCGGTTCAGCATGTCCACCGAGATGTCCGCGGCGACGTAGCGCAGGTCCGGCACCACGCCGAGGTGCTTGATCGCGATTCCGCCACCGCACGGCACGTCGAGCACCGCGGCGCCGTCCGGCAGCGAACGCGGAGCACGCATCGCCTCGAAGATCTGGCCGACGTCGGTGGCCCAGAGCAGCCCTCCGGCCAGCTTCGCGATTCTCTCGTTCTCGATTCCCCGGTCGTAGATCGCGCCGTTCAACCTGCCGATGGTGCGGCTCTGCCAGACGTTGCCCACGCCAGCATTATTCCTCTTTCTTCGCCCGGCTGGGTGCCACCCGCGGTGGTTCGTTCGGCTGCTTCGGGTATACCGGCGGCCACGGCGCGTCCATCAGCCCGTCGGCCATGTCGCGCTCGGACATCTCCAGCAGCGGCTCGATCGACTGCGGCTCGGAGATCTCCGCCCACGGGTCGCCGAACTCGGCCACCCTGGCCGGCACGGTGGCCAGCGTCAGCGCCGTCGGGTCCACTGTGGACAGATCGTCCCAGGAGATCGGCGTGGACACCTGGGCGCTCTGTTTCGGCCGCACGCACCACGCGCCGAACACCGTCTTGTGCGGTGCGTTCTGGTTGAAGTCGACGAACACGCGCGCGCCGCGTTCTTCCTTCCACCACTTGGCGGTGATCTTCTCCGGGTGGCGGCGCTCCAGCTCGCGGGCCAGCGCCACCGCGGCCGCGCGCACCTGGTAGGAGTCCCACTTCCGTTGCAGCGCAACGTAGACGTGCAATCCGCGGGATCCCGAGGTCTTGAGCCGGGCGGCGATCCCCAGCTCGGCGAGCAGCTCGCGGGTGAGCACCGCGCCCTCGCGCAGCGCGTCGAAGTCGACGCCGGGGGACGGGTCCAGGTCCACCCGCAGCTCGTCGGTGAACTCCGGCTCGCCGGCGCGGTAGGGCCACACGTGGAACCCGAGGCAGCCGAGGTTGACCGCCCAGATCACGTGCGCCATGTCCGCGGCGACCAGCGCGTCGCTGGTGGTGCCGTTCGGGGTGGACACGACCGTGGTGCGCAACCACTCGGGAGTGCCGGCCGGCACGCGCTTCTGCCACCACGACTTGCCGCCGGCGCCGTTCGGGTAGCGCTCCATCAGCAGTGGCCGGTCGCGCATCACGGCCATCAGCGGCTCGCCGACCGCGAGGTAGTAGTTGACCAGGTCCAGCTTGGTCTCGTTGCGCTGGTTGAAGAACACCTTGTCCGGGCTGGACACCGTGACCTCGGTGCCGCCGACGTCGACGGTGATCGACTCGCTCTTGGCCGCCATGGCTAGTTCCCCCGCTGGGTGGCGGAGAACAGGTCGATCAGCTCGGCCGGCACGGCCTCGTCGAGCTGCGAGTACGTGCACGACTCGGGTGTCCGATCCGGCCGGAAGCGGACCAGCCGCCCACCGTGCCGGAACCGGCCGGCCAGCACGTTCTCGTACCGGACCTCGGCGACCAGCTCGATGCGCACCGGCTCCCAGGACAGGTCCTTGCCGCCCGACCACCGGCTGAGCCCGCCCGGCATCCGCCCGCTCTCGTGCGCTTCGGCTTGGGCCCACTCGCGCCACGGGTGGGCGTCCAAGGCATTGCGCCGCAACGGTTCCAGCTCGTCGACCAGCTCAGCGCGCCGGGCGGCGGTGAAGCTGGAGGCGACGCCGACGTGGTGCAGTGTCCCGTTGTCGTCGTAGAGCCCGAGCAGCAGCGAGCCGACGCCCTTGCCGTCCTTGTGCATCCGGAAGCCGGCGACCACGCAGTCCGCGGTGCGCTCGTGCTTGACCTTCCACATGATCCGCTTGTCCTGCTGGTACGGCGAGTCACCCGGCTTGGCCATCACGCCGTCGAATCCCGCGCCCTCGAACCGCGTGAACCAGTCCTCGGCGACATCGGGGTCGCGCGTCAGCGGCGTCAGGTGCACCCTGGCGAACTCGGTGTCCACAATGGACTCGAGCAGTTCGCGGCGTTCGGTGAACGGCTTCTCGGTGAGGTCGTCGTCACCCAGCGCGAGCAGGTCGAACGCGACGAAACTGGCGGGCGTCTCGGCGGCCAGCTTCTTCACCCGGGAGGCGGCGGGGTGCAGGCGGTTCTGCAGCGTGTCGAAGTCCAGCCCGGTTCCGGTGACCACGATGATCTCGCCGTCCACCACGCAGCGCGGCGGCAGCGCGTCGGCCAGCAGGTCGACCAGTTCGGGGAAATACCTGGTCAGCGGGCGATCGTTGCGTGATCCCAGTTCGATCTCGTCGCCGTCACGGAACACGACGCACCGGAAGCCGTCCCACTTGGGCTCGTAGGCGAGGCCCTCGGCGCGGGGCACCTCGTGCACGGCTTTGGCCAGCATCGGCTTCACCGGCGGCATGACAGGAAGGTCCACGTCTCGACACTAGATCGTCAGCGGGCCCTGCACGAGGCTGGACACGGACAGTAGGCTTTCGTGTACCGGTCAACAGGCGAGGTGAGCAGTGAACGACCCGTCGTGGGTTCCGCCCGATATCGACGTCACGATGCCGAGTGCGGCCCGCGTGTACGACTATCTGCTCGGCGGTGCGCACAATTTCGCCGTCGATCGCGCGGTCGGCGAGAAGTTCCTCCAGACGATGAAGAACGGCACCCAGCTCGCCGGTTCGAATCGGGGATTCCTGCGCCGGGCCGTGCTGCACATGGTGGAGCAGGGCGTCACACAATTCCTGGATCTCGGGTCGGGTATTCCGACGGTGGGCAACGTGCACGAGATCGCCCAGGCGGCGGCGCCCGGCGCGAAGGTCGTCTACGTCGACTACGACGACGTGGCCGTCGCGCACAGCGAGGTCATGCTCCAGGACAACGACAACGCGGCCGTCGTGCACGCCGACCTCACCGAGCCGGACACCGTGCTGTCCGATCCGGCGACCCGTGCGCTGCTGGACTTCGACAAGCCGATCGGGCTGCTCGTGGTCGCGGTGCTGCATTTCGTACCGCACGAGAAGCGGCCGCTGGAGATCATGGCGGCCTACCGGGACGCGTTGCCGGCCGGCAGCATGCTCGCGCTGTCGCACCTGACGAGGCAGCACGATCCGGAGGGCATGGGGGTCGTCATCGAGGAGATGAAGGACACCAGGGACTCGGTGACCTTCCGCGGCCGTGAGGAGATTCTGGCGCTGTTCGACGGGTTCGATGTGATCGAGCCCGGCGTGATCTCCGCACCGCGATGGCGGCCGGAGCGCGCGGACGAGGATTACGAGTTGCAGGACGTCTATGCCGGCGTCGGCCGCAAGGAGAGGTGAACGGTGAACGACCGCCCGTCATGGGTTCCGTCCGATGTGGACGTCGAGATACCGAGTTCCGCTCGTATCTACGATTACCTGCTTGGCGGTGCGCACAATTTCAGTGCGGACCGCACGGTCGGCGAGAAGATGCTGCGGGCGATGCCCAACGCGACGCGGATCGCCGGAGCGAACCGCTCGTTTCTGCGCAGGGCGGTGTTGTACATGCTCGAACAGGGCATCACGCAGTTTCTCGACCTCGGCTCCGGGATTCCGACCGTCGGCAATGTGCACGAGGTGGCGCAGGGCGCGAATCCCGACGCCAAGGTGGCCTATGTCGACTACGACGAGGTGGCCGTGGCGCACAGCGAGCTCATCCTGGAGGGCAACGAGAACGCCACCGTCGTCAAGGCCGACTTCACCGAGCCGAACACGGTGCTGTCCGCGCCGCCGGTGCGGCGGTTGTTGGACTTCGACAAGCCGATCGGCCTGCTGATGGTCGGCGTGTTCCATTTCGTGCCCGACGAGAAGCAGCCGCACGAGATCCTCGCCACCTACCGGAACGCGTTGCCCGACACGGGTGCGCTCGCCCTGTCGCACCTGACCGCCGATTACGCCCCGGAGGGCATGGCCGGCCTCGCCGAGGCGATGCGCAAGAGCAAGGACCCGATGTACCTGCGCGGCCACGACGAGGTGGTGTCCCTGTTCGCCGGCTGGGAGCTGATCGAGCCGGGTGTGGTCCCCGCGCCGGGATGGCGTCCGGAGCGCGCGGGCGAGCCCATGGAGCCGAAGGACATCTACGCCGGAGTCGGCCGCAAGGTGTGAGTCACTCCGTCCATAGTGGACGGTCAGTCAGGTTTCGATCAAGCGAGGTGAACGATGAACGACCGCCCGTCATGGGTTCCGTCCGATGTGGACGTTCAGGTGCCGAGTGCTGCTCGTGTGTACGACTACCTGCTCGGCGGCGCGCACAATTTCGCCATCGATCGCGCGGTCGGCGAGAAGGTGCTCCAGGTGATGCGCAACGGCACGCAGATCGCCGGTTCGAACCGGGCGTTCATGCGTCGGGCCGTGCTGCACATGCTGGAGCTGGGCATCACGCAGTTTCTGGACCTCGGGTCGGGCATCCCCACCGTGGGCAACGTGCACGAGGTGGCACAGGGCGCGAACCCCGACGCCAAGGTGGCTTACGTCGACTACGACGAGGTGGCCGTCGCGCACAGTGAACTTCTGTTGGACGACAACGAGAACGCGGTTGTGGTCAACGCGGACCTGACCCAGCCGAACGTGGTGCTGTCCGACCCGACGGTGCACGCGTTGCTGGACTTCGACAAGCCGATCGGCCTGCTGATGGTCGCGGTGTTCCACTTCGTGCCCGACGAGAAGCAGCCGCTGGAGATCCTCGCGGCCTACCGGGACGCGCTGCCCGCCGGCAGCATGCTCGCGCTGTCACACCTGACCGCCGACCACGCCCCGGAGGGCATGGCCGGCGTGGTCGAGGCGATGAAGAACAGCCGGGACCCGATGTACTTCCGTCCGTACGACGAGGTCGTGTCGATGTTCACCGGGTTCGAGCTGCTGGAGCCGGGCGTGGTGTCCGCGCCGGCGTGGCACCCCGAGCGGGCGGACGAGACCGAGGGCCCGAGGGACGTCTACGTGGGAGTCGGCCGCAAGGAGTGATCACTCCTCGGGCTGTGTGGTGTAGGCGGCGTACACGCGGTCGGCGGCGGCCTTGGCCTGCTCGGGGTCGGCGCCGTCCTCGACGTCCGCGGCGCGCCAGCGGTCGCTCGACTCGGCCATGAACGCCAGGCCCTCCTCAGAGAAGTGCCAGGCCATCGCCTCCTCCTGGCTCAGCGAACCGGCGCCGGACATGTGCAGGTACAGGCCCATCAGCAGCATGTCCCAGCCGATGCCGACCATGCCGGGGCCGAACTGCTTCCAGTCGTCGGCGACGTGCGCGACGTGCTCCAGTTCGAACCTGGCCCGCTCACTCGATTCGGCGGACAGGCGCACCTCGATCCAGCTCACATTGCCGTCGTACTCCCAGGTGGCGGCGAAGCTCTTCGGCGGGTCGCAGCGCTCGACCGTGCCGCCGGCGTTGCCCTCCAACTGGTAGCGGCCGCCGAGCTTCAGGTCGCCGGTGACCGGCAGGAACCAGCGGGGGATCCGTTCGGCGTTGGTGCAGGCGTCCCACAGGTCCTCGGCCGTGGTGTCGTAGCTCTGGCTGATCGTGAGCACCCGCGCCTCGCCGGCCTCCAGCTTTCGGGTGCCGAGGTGCCGGCGGACGGCGTTGATCTGGTGCTTGACGTCGATCATTGTTGTTTTCTCCGTTCACGTTTGCCGCGTGCGATCTCGGTCGCGAGCGCGTCGAGGTGGGGCGTCCAGAAGCGTCGGAAGCGGTCGATCCAGTCGTCGACCTCACGGAGGGGTTCCGGGTTCACCGCGTACAGCCGCCGCGTCCCTTCCGGGCGCACGGTGGTTAATCCGTTGTCCCGCAACACTTTCAGGTGCTGTGAGACGGCGGGTTGGGTGATCCGGAACTCCTCGGTGATGATCGCGCAGACGGCCCCGGAGGTCTGCTCGCCGTCCACGAGCAGCTCCAGGATTCGGCGGCGAACCGGGTCGCCGAGGACGTCGAACGCGTGCACGGCGGCAACTCTAGAAGGTGTTGCTTATATAAGTCAACTCTTAAAGTATTGCGGGCGCTCTGGTGGGTACTCCTGGCTGGTGGACGCGATAAGCAGGCCGGGTCCGCTGCGGTGGCTGCGCTATGCCTACGGCGGCCGGCTGCCCGATCGGTATCGGGCGTGGGTCCTGCGCGACGCGACGGCGCCACACTGGCGTTGGCGGTACGCGCTGCGCGTGCTCGCGGAGACGGCGCCGTTCCTGGCCGTCGGGTTTCTCGTGCTCATGCTGCTGCCGGTACCCGTGGCGATGGCGCTCGCCGCGCTCGGGTTCGCCCTGGTGATGACGCTGGCCTTCACGCTCGCGCAGGCCGAGGAGTTCCGGGCGGATCGCTTGGTACAGCACGGTTTCCCGCCTGATACCGGCCGGCGATCGCGCCGCTGACCGATACACGTCGGACGTATCTTGACCGTCCGGCTCGAGACGTGGTCTAGTCCATAGCGGCCCATGACCGGTAGACCGGGAAGGTGCGCCCGTGCGGACGTCACGATTCGTTGCCTTTGCGGCAATCTCGATGTTGACAATCACCGGAATAGCGGTTGCGGAGGCAGGTATGGCCCCGGTGGAGGCGACTGTCACTCCTCGGATTCATCCGACACCGGCCGCGATCTCGATGCGGGGCGAGCCGTTCCCGGTCACCCCGGATGTCGGCCTGGTCACCGGAGCGCGCACTGATACGCCGGCCGTCGCCGCCGTGCGCACGGCGCTCGCCTCGGCCGGATTCACCCGCGTCACCGAGGCGACCGAGTCCGATCCGGGCACCCCGGTCACCGTGTGGGTGGGTGGCCCGGCCGAGAACGCCGCGACCGCCGGCACGCTGGACACGCTCGGCGTGCGCGGCCCGGCCGGCCTGCGTGCGGACGGCTACGTGCTGGCCAGTGGCCGCGACTCGGCCGACCGCGAGCACGTCGTGCTGGCCGGGGTCGACGGTGCGGGCACGTTCTACGCCGCCCAGTCGCTGCGCCAGCTCCTCACCCCGGCGGGGATGCCCTCGGTCGAGGTGCGCGACGAACCGTCGGCCGAGCATCGCGGAACGATCGAGGGCTTCTACGGTCAGCCGTGGTCGCACGCCGACCGGCTGGACCAGATGGACTTCTACGGCCGCACCAAGCAGAACATCTACGTCTACGCCCCGAAGGACGACCCGTATCACCGGGAGAAGTGGCGCGAGCCTTACCCGCCGGCCGAGCTGGCCCGGCTCAAGGAGCTGGTCGACCGGGCCGCCGCGAACCACGTCGGCTTCACCTTCGCGCTCTCGCCCGGCCTGTCGATCTGCTACAGCTCCGACGCCGACCTGCGGGCGCTGGTCGACAAGTTCGAGTCGCTGTACGGAATCGGCGTGCGGCAGTTCAACATCCCGCTCGACGACATCTCCTACGACAAGTGGAACTGCGTGGAGGACGAGCAGAAGTTCGGCCCTGGTTCGCCGGCGTCCGCGGGGGCGGCGCAGTCGTTCGTGCTGAACCGGGTGAAGACCGCGTTCAACGACAAGCACCCGGACGTCAGTCCACTTCAGACGGTCGCGACCGAGTACTACGACATCAAGGAGTCGGCCTACAAGAAGGCGCTGCGCGAGCAGCTGGACCCGAGCGTGCTGGTGCAGTGGACCGGCATCGGGGTGATCGCGCCGACGATCACCACCGCGGACGCGCGGGCCGCCCGCGAGGTGTTCGGGCACAAGATCCTGGTGTGGGACAACTACCCGGTCAACGACTACGTGAAGGAGCGGCTGCTGCTCGGCCCGTACGTCGGCCGGGAGCCCGGGATCACCACGGAAACCGTTGGTGTCACGGCGAATCCGATGAACCAGGCGCAGGCCAGCAAGATCGCGCTGCACACGTCGGCCGACTTCCTGTGGAACGCGCCGGCCTACGATCCCGCGCGCTCCTGGGAGGCGGCGATCGCCGATCTCGGTGGCACGGCGGCGAACTGGCTGCGGGTGTTCGCGGAGAACAGTCACTCGTCGCGGATCCAGCCGGTCGAGTCGGCGACGCTGACGCCGCTGATCGCCGAGCTGTGGCGGGCGTTCGAGCAGAACCAGGACGTCACCGCGCCCGCCGCGAAGGTGAACGAGTACTTCGGGCTCGTCGAGCAGACGCCGGCCCGGCTGGCTGAGGGCCTCGCGAACCCCCGGTTCCTGACCGAGACGAAACCGTGGCTGGACAAGTTCGGAGCGTACGGCGCCGCCGGCAAGATCGCGGCGGATCTCCTTGTGGCGTACCAGAAAGGTGACACCGCGACGGTGGAGCGGCTGCGGGCGGACCTGACGGCCAAGCGCGACGAACTGCACGCCATCCCGCAGGTGCTCGCGCCCGGCGTGTTCGACCCCTTCCTGGACCGCGCGCTGCGTGACACCGGGGCGTAGCGAGGAACCAATCGAGCCGTGAGGGTGACCATGCCGCCCCGCTCGGCCTGACGTGCACCACCTTCACGTTTCCCGCCACTAGTTGATCATGTTTGACCTGGGCGTTCTCCGTGGCCGGGGTACTTTAGCGGGCTAAAGTACGCGGATGGGTACCCGCGCGATTGTCAAGCGTTGGGTGCGACGACTCGGGGACTACTTTCGGTTGTACAGCCGCATGGTCAGCGTTCCGAAGACCACGGTCAGCACGGCGCTGGCCACGAGCACCCAGAGGATCTCGCCGCCGTCCCACGTGCCGCTCATGGTGGATCGGCAGGCCGCCACCAGGTGCGTGATCGGGTTGACGTCCACAAAGGACTGCAGCCAGCCGGGCATGGTCTTCGGGTTGACGAACACGTTGCTCAGGAAGGTCAGCGGGAACAGCACCAGCATGCTGACGCCCATCACCGACTTCTCCGAGCGCATGAACAGCCCGAACATCGTCCACACCCAGGAGAACGCGAACGAGAACACCATCAGCAGCCCTACCGCCGCGAGCACGCCGACGATGCCGCCGTCTGGCCGGTACCCGAGGATCAGCCCGATCACCATGATCGTGGTCGAGGCCAGCACGTACCGCAGCAGGTCGCCCAGGATGTAGCCGACCATGGCCGCCGGCCGCCACACGGGCAGGCTGCGGAACCGGTCGAACACGCCCTTCTCGATGTCGGTGTTCACCGCGACGCCGGTGTACATCGTGATCATCACGACGCTGGTGACCAGGATGCCGGGCAGCAGGTACTGCAGGTATTCCGTGGTCGAACCGGCGAGCGCACCACCGAACAGGTAGGTGAACATCAACGTCATCATGATCGGGAACGCGGTGACGTCGAACAGTTGCTCCGGCACGTGCTTGATCTTCAGCACGGCCCGCCAGCCGAACGTGATCGACGCGGACAGCGCACTGGGCCTCGGCGGCCGCTCCTTGGCGACCAGCACGCTGGCCAGGTTCTCCGCGACCGGCGCCAGCTCGATCTCGTCGTCCTTCGCGCGTGCGGTGGTCATGCCGCGCTCCCTTCGGTGGCCGGGCGGTCGGTGAGCGCGAGGAACACCTCGTCCAGGCTCGGCTGCCCGAGGGAGAACGTGTCCACCACGATCTCGGACCTGCCCAACTCGGCCAGCGCGCGCGAGGCCTGCTCGGCCGCGCCGCGTTCGGTGCCCCCGTCGCCGCCACCGTCGGCGATCCGCGCGGTGATCGCCACCGGGTCGTGGTCCAGGATCACCTGCGCGTCCAGTGCGGACCGGAGGATCTCGGCCGCCTCGGCTCGTTGCTCGGCGTCGCGCAGCCGCAGGTGCACGGCACCCACGCCGACCGACGCCTTCAGCGCGCCCTTGGTGCCCTCGGCGATCACCTTGCCGTTGTCGATCACCGCGATGCGCGACGCGAGCTGATCGGCCTCGTCCAGGTACTGCGTGGTCAGCAGCACGGTCGTGCCCTGGGCGACGATCGCGCGAACGATGTCCCACACCTGGTTGCGGCTGCGCGGATCGAGGCCGGTGGTCGGCTCGTCCAGGAACAGCAGATCGGGCGTACTGAGGATGCTGGCCGCGATGTCCAGCCGCCTGCGCATGCCGCCGGAGTACGTCTTCACCTGCCGGTCGGCCGCCGGGGTGAGCCCGAACGCCTCGAGCAACTCGGCGGCCCGGTCGCGGGCGGCGTGCCGGCGGTGCCCGAGCAGCCGGCCGATGAGGATCAGGTTCTCCATGCCGGTGAGGTCCTCGTCGACCGAGGCGAACTGCCCGGTCAGGCTCACCCGGCCGCGGACCTCGTCGGCCTGGCGCCGCACGTCCTTGCCGAACACGAGCGCCTCGCCGCCGTCCGGGCGCAGTAGGGTCGCCAGCACCCGGACCGCGGTGGTCTTGCCGGCGCCGTTCGGGCCGAGCACGCCGTAGACGATGCCGCGCGGCACGGTCAGGTCGAGCCCGTCCAGCGCGCGTGTCTCGCCGAACAGTTTCACCAGGCCGGCCGTCTCGACCGCCGGTTCGTCGTGGTTGTCCACCTCTGCACCTCCACCGGGGAAGTCGCGCCAAGGTGGCCGAAGTTACGCCCGAACCCTGACAAACCGGGACGATTTCCACAGCCAGCTGGCGGGTCATGACGCGGAGATCACCAGGCCGCTCGGCCCGCTTGACCGCACGAGCGGAAGCCACGCTGGGGAGGTGGCGTGGCTGGACCACCCAATCAACTCAGCCACCCACCTCGCGGCCCGCAACCATCCAAGCAACAAGACCACAGGCCGTCGGCGAAGCCGACTCCGCGACCTTGCCCGAGTTCACAAGAACAGTGAGACGGCCGCCGGCGCCATGTAGATCAGCGGGAACGGGATGTGCGAGTACCACTTCGCGCGGATCACCGTGATCACCGCGCCGATGAAGTAGAGCACCAGACAGACCGCGGCGGCCACGCCGATCGCCGGCACGAACAACCCGACGATCAGTCCGGCCGCGCCGGCCGCCTTCGCCGTGCCGAGCCAGGGCAGCCACGACTCGGGGACGCCGTAGTCCTCCATCGGCTTCACCACCCACGGGGTGCGGGCGAACATCGACACGGCGGAGAACCCCACCATGACCGCTCCGACGATGGTGACGATGACGTATGCGGTGGACATCGCGAACTCCTTGGTCCGATCGGGTGTGTCACCGCCATGACGGACCGCGCGGCACCGATGTGACAGGGTTCGAGCCGTGGTGACAGACCAGCTGTGGCCCGCGGTGATCCTGGTGTTGGCCGGACTGTGCGCGTTCGCCGCCGTCGTGGTGTGGCTGGGGGAGGTCGTCGCCTGGTGGGCGGTGGTCACCGCCGTGCTGCGCGCCACCGTCCAACTCGCCGTGGTGTCGCTGCTGATCGCCGCCGTGCTCGCGTCGGTCGGCTGGACCGCGTTGTTCGTGCTGACCATGTACGCCGTCGCCACGGTCACCTCCGCGCGGCGGATCGGCACGCTGCGCGCGGCGCCCCCGGTCGCGGCGGCGATCGGCTGCGGGGTGCTGCCGGCACTCGCGATCCTGGTCGTGACCGGCGTCGTGCCGGCTCGGCCGGTCGTGCTGCTGCCGGTGGCCGGGATCCTGATCGGCGGGGCGATGACCGCCACCTCGCTCGCCGGCCGGCGCGCGGTCGACGAGCTGGTGAACCGGCGCGGGGAGTACGAGGCGGCGCTCGCGCTCGGGTTCACGATTCGGGGCGCGGCTTTGGAGATCTGCCGGCCGTCGGCTGGTCAGGCGCTGGTGCCCGCGCTGGATCAGACCCGCACGGTCGGGCTGGTCACGCTGCCGGGCGCGTTCGTCGGGATGCTGCTCGGCGGCGCGAGCCCGGCCCAGGCCGGCCTCACCCAGCTGCTCGTGCTGGTCGGTCTGCTCGCGGTGGAGGCGGTCGCCGTGGTGATCACCGTGGAGCTGGTGGCGACCGGCCGCCTCACGGGCGCAGCGCGCGGACGATCGGGATGAAGTACAGCTCGGCGAGCCGCTGGCGCCCCTCTGGCGAGTCCAGCGGCAGCAGCGTCTCGGGCGTGAGGACCAGCGACAGGACGTTGCGCGCCAGGACTTCGGCGACGATGTCGATGTCCTCGTCGGGCATCGCGAGGTGGCCGGCGGTGACCTCGGCGCGGATGTGCCCGGCGATCCAGTTGCGCGCGGCGGCGAGGAAGTCGCCCGCCTTCACGGTCAGGTAGGGCAGCAGGAACTCGGGCTCGGTGCGCAGCAACCGGGACAGCAGCTTGTGCTCGCGCAGGAACATCACGGCGAAGGTCAGCCCCTCGATCAGCTTGGCCTCCGGCGTGGACTGGGCCGCGATGACCGTGTCCGCCTTGGTCAGGAAGCGCCGCAGCTCGCTCATGATCAGGACTTTGAGCAGCTTGTCCTTCTTGGGGAAGTGGCGGTAGATCGTCACCCGGGACAGCCCGACGCGGCGGGCCACCTCGTCGACGGTGAACCGTCGAAGCCCGAAGTCCTCGGCGTGCTCCAGCGCCGCCCGCAGGATCCGGTTGGTGCTCTCGTCGTCGGGCAGCTCGGCCTCGATCGCCTCCCTGAGAACGTCCTTGCGCACTCTGCCCGTCTGCATGGACAGCAGCTTAACGGACTTTACATCTTGACGTAGTTTGTTACATGCGTTTTCCTGTAGCGACGCGACCCGGAGGGAGTCACATGGTCAAGATCGGTGACCGGGAGAGGACCGCCGAGCGTCTGCTGCAGTCGAGCGCGAAGCTGTCCTACGACCCGCTGGTCGACGTCGACTGGAACGCGCCGCTGGCCGACGGCAAGCTGTTCATCCCGGAGCGCACGGTGTCCCTGTACGGCACCGACCTGTGGCGCCGGATGAGTCACGAGCAGCGGATCGAGCTGTCCAAGCAGGAGATGGTCAACACGGTCAGCGTGGGCATCTGGTTCGAGGTGATCCTGATGCAGATGCTGCTGCGGATGGCCTACCACCGCGATCCCACCACCGGGCACGTCCGGTACGCGCTGACCGAGATCGCCGACGAGTGCCGGCACTCCACGATGTTCGCCATGCTGATCGACAAGGTCGGCGAGACGCCGTACCGCAACGGTTGGCTGCTGCAGAAGCCCGCGCACGCGCTGCCGTTGATCCTGCGCGGCGCGCCGATGTGGGTGGCGACGCTGATCGGCGAGGAGATCTTCGACGCCATCCAGCGCGAGCACCTGCAGGACGAGTCGATCCAGCCGCTGGTGCGCGCGATCATGCGCATCCACGTCACCGAGGAGGCGCGGCACGTCCGCTACGCCCGTGAGGACCTGATCCGGCAGTTGGACCGGCGCGGCTGGCCGACCAGGGAGTTCACCCGCGACGTCGTGGCGATCGGGGCGTTGCTGCTGTCCCGGCTGCTGGTCCGGCCGGAGCAGTACGCGCGCGCCGGACTGGCCGAACCGCGCAAGGTCGCGGCGCTCGCCAGGGCCAACCCGCACCGGCGCGAGGTGCTGACCGAGGCGTCCGGCCGGCTGGTGCGCTTCCTGGACGACGCCGGGCTGATCGCCGGTCCGAGCAAGATGCTGTGGCGACGCGCCGGGGTGATGCTCTGACGATGTCCGGGCCGACCGTGTGGCCGGCCCGGACGCCGCTGTCAGATACCGAGGATCAGACCAGGTCGTACCGGTCCAGGTTCATCACCTTGTCCCACGCGGACACGAAGTCGCGCACGAACTTCTCGCCCGCGTCGTCGCTGGCGTAGACCTCGGCGACGGCCCGCAGCTCGGAGTTCGACCCGAACACCAGGTCGGCCCGGCTGCCGGTCCACTTGACCTCACCGGTCGCGCGGTCGCGGCCCTCGAAGGTCTCCGCGTCCTCGCCGGTCGGCTTCCACTCCGTGCCCATGTCGAGCAGGTTCACGAAGAACTCGTTGGTCAGCGACCCCGGCGAGGAGGTGAACACGCCGAGCTGGGACTGCTGGTAGTTCGCGCCGAGCACCCGCAGACCGCCGATCAGGACGGTCAGCTCCGGCGCGGACAGGGTCAGCAGGTTCGCCCGGTCGAGCAGCAGGAACTCGGCCGGCAACCGGCCGCCCTTGCCCCGGTAGTTGCGGAACCCGTCGGTCGCAGGCTCCAGCGGCGCGAACGACTCGACGTCGGTCTGCTCCTGCGACGCGTCCGTGCGGCCCGGCGTGAACGGGACCGTCACGTCGTGGCCGGCGGCCTTGGCGGCCTGCTCGACCGCCGCGCACCCGCCGAGCACGATCAGGTCGGCCAGCGAGACCGGCTTGCCGAACGACCCCTGAATCCCCTCCAGCGTGCGCAGCACCTGAGCGAGATTGTCCGGGTCGTTGACCTCCCACTGGCGCTGCGGCTCCAGGCGGATCCGCGCACCGTTCGCGCCGCCCCGCTTGTCACTGCCGCGGAACGTCGACGCGGACGCCCACGCGGCGGAGACGAGCTGGGACACCGACAGCCCGGAGTCGAGGATCTGGCTCTTGAGCGCCGCGACGTCCTCGGCGTTCACCAGCTCGTGGTCCACCTCCGGCACCGGGTCCTGCCAGATCAGCGTCTCCTCGGGGACCAGCGGGCCGAGGTAGCGCTGGATCGGGCCCATGTCGCGGTGCGTCAGCTTGTACCAGGCGCGGGCGAACGCGTCGGCGAACTCCTCCGGGTTCTCGTAGAACCGACGGGAGATCGGCTCGTAGACCGGGTCGAACCGCAGCGCCAGGTCGGTGGTCAGCATGCCCGGCGTGCGGTTGAGCGCGCCGTCCTCCGGGTCCGGAACGGTGTTGCGGGCCTTGTTGTCCTTCGGCGTCCACTGGTTGGCACCGGCCGGGCTCGTGGTCAGCTCCCAGTCGTACTCGAACAGGTTGTGGAAGAACCAGTTGCTCCACCGGGTCGGGGTCGGGGTCCAGGTGACCTCGATGCCACTGGTGATCGCGTCGCGGCCCTTGCCGCTGCCGAAGCTGTTCTTCCAGCCGAGGCCCTGCTCATCGAGCGAGGCGCCTTCCGGCTCGGCGCCCACGAACTCGTCGGCGTCGGCCGCGCCGTGGGTCTTGCCGAAGGTGTGGCCGCCGGCGATCAGCGCGACGGTCTCCTCGTCGTTCATCGCCATGCGGTGGAACGTCTCGCGGATGTCCCGTGCCGCGGCGAGCGGGTCCGGCTGGCCGTTCGGGCCCTCCGGGTTCACGTAGATGAGACCCATCTGCACGGCGGCCAGCGGGTTCTCCAGCTCGCGGTCGCCGCTGTAGCGCTCGTCGCCGAGCCAGGTGCGCTCCGGGCCCCAGTAGACGTCCTGGTCGGGCTCCCACACGTCGGCGCGGCCACCGGCGAAGCCGAACGTCTTGAAGCCCATGGTCTCCAGTGCGCGGTTGCCCGTGAAGATCATCAGGTCGGCCCAGGAGATCTTGCGGCCGTACTTCTGCTTGACCGGCCAGAGCAGACGGCGCGCCTTGTCCAGGCTCGCGTTGTCCGGCCAGCTGTTCAGTGGTGCGAAGCGCTGCATGCCGGCGCCCGCCCCGCCGCGGCCGTCGTCGATCCGGTAGGTGCCGGCGCTGTGCCAGGCCATGCGGATCATGAGCCCGCCGTAGTGGCCGAAGTCGGCCGGCCACCAGTCCTGCGAGGTGGTCAGCACCGCGTCGACGTCGGCGGCCAGCGCGTCGAGGTCCAGGGAGTTGAACTCCGTGGCGTAGTCGAAATCGTCGTCCATCGGGTCGGCCGCCGCGGAGTGCTTGCGCAGGATCGCCAGGTTGAGCTGGTTGGGCCACCAGTCGCGGTTGCCGCCGCCTTCGGTCGGGTGGCTGAACCGTCCGTGCGCGACCGGGCAGCCGCCCGCGCTCTCCTCGTTCATCTCTCCGACAACAGCGTCAGGACTGTCAGACACGGGAATCCTTCCGGGATCGAAATGGTGGTGGTGTTCAGGAACTGCGAGCGGTCGAACATTCCGGGCACAGGCCCCAGAAGATGACCTCGGCTTCGTCGATCTCGTAGCCGTGGTCGTCGGACGCGGTCAGGCACGGTGCGTCGCCGACGGCGCAGTCGACGTCGGCGATCGCTCCGCAGGACCGGCAGACGATGTGGTGGTGGTTGTCGCCGACGCGCGATTCGTACCGCGCGAGGGAGCCGTGTGGCTGGATGCGCCGCAGCAGGCCGGCCGTGGTCAACGCGCGCAGCACGTCGTAGACGGCCTGGTGGGACACCTCGCCGAGGTTGGCACGCACGGCACCGATGATCGACTCGGTGTCGGCGTGCGGGTGGTCGTGCACCGCGGACAGCACCGCGATGCGGGGGCGTGTCACGCGCAGGGCGCCGTCGCGCAGCATGCGCTCGAGGTCCGCTGTCGTGGGCACGCCCCGAGTCTGCCATCTATTCTTGATTCATTCAAGATTATCCACCCGTCCGTGTCGGACGGGTGTGTGGCAGCCTTGCGGCAACTGATCTGGAGCGGAGGCGTGGTGGGTCGGATGAGTGCGGGTGCCGTGCTGGGGGTGAACATCCGGAGCTTGCGTACGCGAGCCGGGCTGTCGCTGTCGGAGCTGGCGCGGCGGTCGGACATCGCCAAGGGAACGCTGTCCCAGTTGGAGAACGGGATGGGGAACCCGACCATCGAAACCGTGTTCAGTCTGTCGAACGCGCTCAATGTACCGGTGTCCTCGCTGCTCGCCGAGACGGCCGAACCGGAGTCACTGGTGGTCCGGTCCGCGGACCTGGACGTGCTCAGCAGCAACGCGGTGGACCTGCGCCTGCTGCGCCGGATGGACGTCACCGACACCGTGATCGAGGTGTACGACCAGCAGGTGCGCCCCGGCGAGACGCAGGAGTCGGCCGGGCACCCCGGCTACGAGCACGTCGTTGTCACGCAAGGAGTTCTGCGGGTCGGGCCGGTGGACGACCCGTTCGTACTCGGGCCCGGCGACTACGCGTGTTTCCCCGGGCACCTGCCGCATCTGTGCGAGACGGTCGAGGGTCCGGTCGCCTCGGTGCTGATCCTGCAGTACCCGGTGGACGCGGGTGCCGGGCCGATGGCCTGTGCGGTGTCCACCGCCGCCCGGCCGCGGGCTTGACGGGCTGGTCGTCCGGGACGTAGCGTCGCCAGCGTTCACTTTAATGAACGCTGGAGGATGGTCGTGTACCCCGATGTCGTGGTGGTCGGCGCCGGAGTCATCGGTGCCGCGTGCGCGCACGCGCTGACCGCTGCCGGGTGCGCCGTGACCGTCGTGGACCGGGGTGCCCCCGCGTCCGGAACCACCGCCGCCGGCGAGGGCAACGTGCTGGTCTCGGACAAGGCGCCCGGCCCGGAACTCGATCTCGCCATGCTGTCCCGGCGACTGTGGCCGGCCCTGGCCGACGAGCTGGGCGACATCGAGTGGGAGGCCAAGGGCGGGCTCGTGGTCGCCACCACCGAGGCCGCCGCCCAACCGCTGCTGGACTTCATGCGTGACCAGCGCGCCGTCGGAGTCGACGCGCGCGAGGTGCCCGCCGGTCTGGTGCACGAACTCGAACCGCACCTGACCCGCGCGGTCACCGCCGCCGTGCACTACCCGCAGGACGCGCAACTGCAGCCCGTACTCGCCGCGACCGCGCTGCTGGCCGAGGTGACCCGGCGCGGCGGCGTGATCCGGCCGCACACCCCGGTGTCCACTGTGGACACCGGGCGGGACGGCCGGGTGCGCGGCGTGCGCGTCGCCGACGGCGTGATCCCGTGCGGCGCGGTGATCAACGCGTGCGGACCCTGGGCTGGGGACTTCGCCCGGGCGGCCGGCGTGCCGATCGCGATCCTGCCCAGGCGCGGCATCGTCCTGGTGACCGCCGCGCTGCCGCTCGTGGTGCGGCACAAGGTCTACGACGCCGACTACGTGGGCGCGGTGGTCAGCGACGACGCGGCGCTGCAGACCTCCAGCGTGGTCGAGTCGACCGCCGCCGGCCCGGTGCTGATCGGCTCCAGCCGTCAGCGGGTCGGGTTCGCCGAGCGCGTCGATGCCCACGTGTTGCGTGCGCTGGCCCGCAAGGCGGTCGGACTTTTCCCTGTACTGGCAACGGTTCCCGTGATGCGCGCGTACGGCGGCTTCCGCCCCTACGCGCCGGACCACGTGCCGGTGATCGGGCCCGATCCGCGGCTGCCCGGCATGTGGCACGCCACCGGACACGAGGGCGCCGGCATCGGGTTGGCCGCCGCCACCGGACGGCTGATCGCCGACCTGGTGACCGGTGCGGCGCCGGTGATCGATCTGGCGCCGTTCCGGGTCGACCGGCCGGCCGTGCTGGAGGCGGCATGAAGGTGACCGTGGACGGCGTGCCGACGGTGGCGCGCCCTGGCCAGACCGTGGCCGCCGCGCTGATCGAGCGGGGCCAGACCTCCTGGCGGGACACCAGGATCGGTGGCCGCCCGCGCGGGCTGTTCTGCGGTATCGGGGTGTGCTTCGACTGCCTCGTGGTGGTCAACGGCGTGCCGGATGTGCGTGCCTGTCAACGGGTTCTGGCCGACGGCGACGAGATCCGCACCCAGCGCGGGGCCGAGCTGTGAGGCGGGTCGTGGTCGTGGGAGCCGGACCGGCAGGGCTCGCCGCCGCGAGGGCCGCCGCCGAGGCGGGCGCGCGGGTACGGCTGATCGACTCCGCGCCCTCGGCCGGCGGACAGTTCTTCCGAGGGCGGCCCGACGTGCCGCCCGTGCACCCGAAGGTCGAGCACCTCGCGGACTCCGCCGTGTGGCACCTGGAGAGCGTCCACAATGGACACACGGTGCGGGTGCGCACCGGACCGGCCGACGCGCCGGTCCGGCGCGGCGTCACGCTGCACGCCGACGCGCTGATCCTGGCCACCGGTGCCTACGACCGCGCGCTGCCGTTCCCCGGCTGGGACCTGCCCGGCGTGGTGACCGCGGGCGGCGCGCAGGCCATGGCCAAGGGACATGGCGTCGCCGTTGGCCGCCGAGTGATCATCGCCGGTACCGGGCCGTTCCTGCTGCCCGTGGCGACCTCGCTGGCCGGCACCGGGGCGACCGTCGTCGAGGTGCTCGAGGCCAACGGGCCGGCCGGCTGGCTGCGGGCGCCGCGTGCGCTGCTGGCCGGCGCCGGACGGCTCGGCGAGCTGGCCGGGTACGCGAAAGCCCTTGCCGCACAACGGATTCCGTACCGCACCCGACGCACGGTGATCGCCGCACACGGCACCGGTCGGGTCGAGGCGGTGACCACGGCGGCACTGGACAACGGCTGGCGGATCCGGCCGGGCACCGAGCGCCGGATCGCCGTGGACGCGGTGTGCGTCGGCTACGGGTTCACCCCGCAACTGGAGCTGGCGGTGGCCGCCGGCTGCCGGTTGCGCGACGGGTTCGTCGAGGTCGACGCCGCGCAGGCCACCTCGACGCCGGGCGTGTTCGCCGCGGGGGAGTTGACCGGCATCGGCGGCGCGAAGCTCGCCGCCGCCGAGGGCACCGTCGCCGGTACCGCGGCCGCCGCGTCCGTCGAGGTGCCGCGCGCCGCGCTGCGGGCCGTGCGCCAGGGCCGGATCTTCGCCGACGGGCTGGCCGCCGCGCACCCGATCCAGGACGGCTGGCGCACCTGGCTGACCGACGACACGCTGGTGTGTCGCTGCGAGGAGGTCACCCTCGCCGGCCTGTGCGACGCGCTCGACCGGCACCGCGCGCTGGGCGTGCGCACACTGAAGCTGACCAGCCGCGTGGGGCTCGGCCCGTGCCAGGGCCGCGTCTGTGGGCGCAACGCCGCCGAACTCGCCGCCGGGCACACCGGCGGCCACTACGACCCCGCCGACACCGCGCGCAGGCCGATCGCGGCACCCGTGCGGCTCGGTGAACTCGCCGAAGAAGAGACCGTGGAGGAAATGAATGGACAGGCTTGACGGTGTGATCGTGGCGACCGCGTTGCCCTACACCGAGGACCTGAGCGCGCCGGCCGGGCTGCGCCCCGACCTGGACCGCTACGCCGAGCACTGCCAGTGGCTGGTGGCCAACGGCTGCCGAGGCGTCGGGCCGAACGGGTCGCTCGGCGAGTACTCCTCGCTGACCGACGCCGAGCGCCGCGCGGTGGCCCGCACGGCGGTGGAAGCCGTGGGGGACAAGGGAATTGTGGTGGTCGGCGTGCACGGCGCCGGTGCGCACCAGGCGCGGTACTGGGCCGAGTTGGCCGCCGAGGACGGTGCGGACGGCGTGCTGTGCCTGCCGCCCACGATGTACCGGGCCAACCCCGGCGAGGTGATCCACCACTTCACCGAGGTGGCCAAGGCCGGGCTGCCGATCATGGTCTACAACAACCCGATCGACACCAAGGTGGACCTCACGCCCGAGCTGGTGGCCGAGATCGCGCGGATCGACAACGTGGTGGCGGTCAAGGAGTTCTCCGGCGACGTGCGGCGGGTGCTGGAGATCCGCGAGCGGTGCGACATCGCGGTGGTGGCCGGCGCCGACGACGTGGTGCTGGAGAGCCTGCTGATGGGCGCCACCGGCTGGTTCGCCGGCTTCCCGAACGTGTTCCCAGCGGAGTCGGCACGGCTGTACTCCCTTGCCACGCAAGGAAAGCTGGACGAGGCGCGGGCGCTGTACGAGCCACTGGTGGCGGCGTTCCGGTGGGACTCGCGCATCGAGTTCGTGCAGGCGATCAAGTACGGCATGGACGTGGTCGGCCGGTTCGGCGGACCGTGCCGCCCGCCGCGCGGACCGCTGTCGGACGCACAGCGCGCCCAACTGGCCGTGGACATGGAGCGGGCCGTCGACTACTTGCGCGCGGCGGCCTGACATGCGGGCCAGCCGGTACTTCAGCGCGGTCGACTCACATACCGAGGGAATGCCCACTCGGGTGATCACCGGTGGCGTGGGGGTGATCCCTGGCGACACGATGGCCGCCCGTCGGGAGTACTTCATCGCCCACATGGACCACATCCGCGAGCTGCTGGTGAACGAGCCGCGCGGGCACTCGGCGATGAGCGGAGCGATCCTGCAGCCGCCGACCCGGCCGGACGCCGACTGGGGCGTGGTCTACATCGAGGTGTCCGGGTGCCTGCCGATGTGCGGGCACGGAACCATCGGCGTGGCAACGGTTCTCGTGGAGACCGGCATGGTCACGGTCACCGAGCCGGTGACCACCGTGCGGCTGGACACCCCGGCCGGGCTGGTGGCCGTGGACGTGGCGGTGCGCGACGGGCACGCGGACGGCGTGACGCTGCGCAACGTGCCCGCGTACAGCCACGAACTGGACGCCGTGGTCGAGGTGCCCGGGCTCGGCGAGGTGCGCTACGACCTCGCCTACGGCGGCAACTTCTACGCGATCCTGCCGCTGGAGCAGCTCGGCTTTCCCTTCGACCGCGCCGAATCCGGCCGCATCCTGGACGCCGGACTGTCCATCATGGATGCGATCAACGAGCAGCGTCGGCCGGTGCACGTCGCCGACCCGTCGATCGGAGGCTGCAAGCATGTGCAGTTCACCGCGCCCGGTGCGGACGGCGCGCACTCGCGCAACGCGATGGCCATCCACCCCGGCTGGTTCGACCGGTCGCCGTGCGGCACCGGCACCAGCGCGCGGATGGCCCAGTTGCACGCGAAGGGCGAGCTGAAAATCGGCGAGCCCTTCGTCAACGAGTCGTTCATCGGCACCCGGTTCACCGGGCGCCTGCTGGAGGAAGTGCCGATCGGTGATCGGGTCGGGGTGGTGCCGACCGTGACCGGCCGCGCCTGGATCACCGGTATGGGCCAGTACCTGCTCGACCCGACTGACCCGTTCCCGAGGGGGTTCACGCTGTGAGCATCGTGGTGTCCGCGTCACCGTGGCAGCCGTCCGACGTGGTCGCGGAGGTACCCGCCGCCACACCGTCCGATGTGGACAAGGCGGTGGCCGCTTCGGTTGCCGCGCAACGAGAGTGGGCCGCCGCCGCACCCGCCGTGCGCGCCTCGGCTCTCGGCGCGATCGCCGACACTGTCGCGGCCGAGGCCGGTTCGCTGGCCGAGTTGATCACCCGCGAGGTGGGCAAGCCCGCCGTCGAGGCAGCCGGTGAGGTGGCGCGGGCGGCGGCCCTGCTGCGGTACTACGCGCAACAGGCGTTCGACCCGTTCGGCGAGACCTACCCGGCCGGCGGCGGCCTGGCGTTCACCACCCGCCACCCGCGCGGCGTGGTCGGGTTGATCACGCCGTGGAACTTCCCGCTGGCCATCCCGGTGTGGAAGTCCGCACCCGCGCTGGCGTTCGGCAACGGCGCGCTCATCAAGCCGTCGCCGGACGCCGTGGCCTGCGCGCTGCGCTGGGCTGAACTCGCCACGCCGCACTTGCCGGACGGCTTGCTCGCCGTGCTACCTGGTGGTGCGGAAACCGGCGCGGCACTGGTGGCGGGTACCGACGCGGTGTCGTTCACCGGCTCCGGCGGAGTCGGCCGCGCGGTGGCCGTCGCGGCGGCCGAGCGGGGGATACCGGCGCAGTGCGAGATGGGCGGGCTGTCCGCCACGATCGTGCTGCCGGACGCCGACCTGGACCGTGCGGCGGCCGATATCGCTTACGCCGCAATGGGTTTCGCCGGTCAGAAGTGCACGGCCACCAAACGAGTGATCACCGTCGGCGGTGCCGAGCTGACCGACGCGTTGGCCGCGAAGGTCGCCGCGCTGGACGCCACACCGGTGATCAGCGCCGCCGCACGCGGACATGTGCGCAACGCGATCGCCGTCGCCGAGTCCTCGGGCGGCCGCGTGATCGCCAGCGGCTCCGTGCCGGAGGGCGACGGGTGGTTCCTGCGCTCCGCCGTGATCGCCGGTCTCTCCTCGGACGCGCCGCTCAACCGCGAGGAGGTGTTCGGCCCAGTGTGCACCCTCACCGAAGTGTCCGATGTGGACAGTGCACTCGCGCTGGCCAATGACACCGGCTACGGCTTGGTAACCTCGATCTACACGGCCGACTTGGACGCCGCACTGGCCGCCGCGCACCGTTGCGAATCGGGCACCGTGAAGGTGAACGCACCCACCGCCGGTGTGGACTTCCACCTGCCCTTCGGCGGCGAGAAGGCGTCCGGCTACGGCGGCAAGGAGCAAGGCAAAGCGGCACAGGCGTTCTACACGGCGAGCCGCACGATCCAGATCGGAGCCCATTAAGCTCGACCTGTGGACTTCGATGGGGCGCGCGTCTACGCCATCCCGATGCGGACGCGCTTTCGTGGAATCACCGTGCGCGAAGGAATGCTGATCGAAGGGCCTGCCGGCTGGGGCGAATTCTGCCCGTTCGCCGACTACGACGACCGCGTATCGGCTTCGTGGCTGGCCACCACCATCGAGCAGTGCACGATCGGATGGCCCGAACCCGTGCGCGACCGCATCCCCATCAACTGCACAGTGCCCGCCGTCGACCCCCAACGCGCCCACGAGATCGCGACTCTTTCTGGTTGTCAGACCGCCAAAATCAAGATCGCCGACCACCCCGACTCGTTGGCCGAAGACCTCGCCCGCGTCGAAGCTGTTCGCGACGCCCTCGGCCCCCACGGCGCCATCCGCGTCGACGCCAACGCCGTCTGGGACGTGGACACCGCCGTCACCCACATCCGCCAACTCGACCGCGCCGCACAGGGCTTGGAGTACGTCGAACAGCCGTGCCGCACGATCGAGGAGTTGGCCGCCGTCCGCCGCCAAGTCAACGTCCGCATCGCCGCCGACGAATCGATCCGGCGCGCCGAAGACCCCCTCCGCGTCGCCGTCGCCGGAGCCGCCGACATCGCGGTCATCAAGTGCACCCCGTTGGGTGGAGTGCGCCGCTCCCTCCAAGTCGCCGAAGCCGCCGGTCTCCCGTGCGTGGTCTCCTCCGCCCTGGAAACCAGCGTCGGCCTCGCCGCCCAACTAGCCCTCGCCGGCGCGCTCCCGGAGCTGGACTTCGCCTGCGGCCTAGGCACCCTCGCTCTGCTGGACGGCGATCTCGTCCCCGACGCCCAGTCCTTCCACCCCATCGACGGCCACCTCCCCGTCCCCCGCACCCCGCCGATTCCCGACCCCGCCCTCCTCGACACCTACGAACCAACCGGCACCGCGTCGTGGCACGCCCGCCTCACCCGAGTCCGCCGCCACACCTGACCCGCGAGTCCCGCGCTCCGCACCCCCGAGTTCCACCTTCACGCAGACACGCGTGTTCGCGCGAAGGTGGAATCAGGAGAGAATCCGTGCGTAATCGGATGGCGCGCGGCGAGGTCTTGCCGCAGTTGCAACAGGGCCAACTCAATTCTCTGCGAGTGCGGCTATGTCGGGTTGTATTCGTTGTGCGGTATCGAGAGCTTCCAGACGGACTCGAATGCCGTGCGGCACAGCGTGACATCGCGCGGGTTGACGGAGGAGGCTTTGCTGAGTGCGAGTCCGTCGCCGGTGTAGTGCAGAAACACGACGAGACGTCCATCGAACAGGTAGAAGTCGTTGCCAGGTAGAGCGATGGACGAGACGAGGTGTCGGGGGACCCAGCGAATGTCTTCGCCGGCGTCGACCATGGGTTTGGCGATGCTGTGCGACCAGCGCTGGTAGAGGCTTAGCGGCTCGGAGACGATCCGGGCTCGGCGTACCGACCGCCCCGCGTGCGTATGGTTTCGCAGGGTGGCGCACCAGTCATCGAGCCAACGTAGGTCGTCGTACTCTCCGGTGGCCCATTTCGCCATGTGTGGCAGCTCGACCTCGGTGCCGTACGCGTCGCGAGTTTCCAGATGAACGGCCTCCCGTTTGAACGTTCGCAGGAGGGTGTCGAACTCCGACTCTGATACCGGCCGCATGATCTACCCGGTAGTCTCTGTGTCGCGGAGCTGTTTCTCAACTGCGTCCAGTGCTTTCGCCCAGGGGTAGTTTTTCATCGCGGTGTTGCCGGTTCTGGGTGGGTGTGGATGGAAG
>NZ_SGWQ01000012.1 GCF_004216555.1 Herbihabitans rhizosphaerae
TCGAGTGCGTCGAGATCGAGAAAGTGTTCCACGGCTGAGGGGGTGGCCACGCTGTACACGTCCCAGTCTCGGGCCTTGGCGAGGTCGATCATGTGCGCGATGTGGTCGGCGGGTCCGGCGCCACAGATCATGAGGTACAGGTTCACGCGGCTACTCCGGCTCGGTCTGCCATCTGCTTGACCAGCTTGGCGGGTTCACCGCGCGTGTTGTTGAGCAGGGACCGCAGTAGGCCGTGTGCGAGCGGGCGGCAGCGCACTTCTTCTGGTGCGGTCTGTTCGGCTTGGCCGAGAAGCCGTGCGGCTTGTGCGTATTTGCCGACGGCAGTGTGGGCTTCGGTCAGGTCGAGCAGGTAGTTGGCTCGCCGTTCGGGTGGCAACGCCCGGACTGCTGGTGGCCCGATGGTGTGGGCGAATTCCAACGCGTTGCCCGCCTTGTGCAGGCGGACCAGCGCGGACACCCGATGGATCAGCACATTCGTTTGCCCGAACAGTGTGAAGTGGGAGTCGTGGTGCGGGGTGACGCGCAGTGCGGCGGCCATGGCCTCGTCGTGCATAGCCCGAGCCAGGCTGGCGTCGCCTTGTTCGGCGGCCGTGATGGACGAGGCCAGGTAGAGCATGCCGTACAGGGACAACAGGTTGTGCTCGTCGGTATTGACCTCGGAACGCATCCGGTCGGTCATATCCACGAGCACGGCGATCGCTTCTCGCCGCTGATGGGTGCTGGCCATGGCGCGTGCGACGCTGCGAGAGGCACGCGCCAGTGACCAGGTGTCGGTCGCGGCGAGTGCGGTGTGCATGGCGCGGTCGGCGGCGAGCCAGGCGATGTCTGTGGCCTCGAACTTCAACAGCATCGAGGACGCCAGGCGGTAAGCCGTGACGAGCACGCGGTGGGCCGCGACCTGATCGGCATCCGACATGGTCAACACCGCCGTCTGTGCGTCGCGCATCAGTGCCGGCAGATGGCGCGCTACGACCGTGAAGTGTGAGGCCAACCAAGCGTGATCGAGATAGTCGGCTTGGCGTTGGATCGCTGGCAAGGCGACTTCGTCGCTACTTCGAACGGTCACACCCGGGTAGTGCGCGAGGGCGGTGCGAATAGCCGAAACCTCAGTGGCGTCGACGCATTGGGCCGTTCGCTTGGCCGTCGCCACGTCGGTCAGGACTGACGGATCGAGGTCCAGCACCTCAGCGACTCGTTCGAGCATGGGAAGGCGTGTCAGGTCGCGCTCGCCAGACTCGATCTTGTCCAGCCAGGACGTTGACCGGCCGACCATGTCGGCGAACTGCTTGCGATCGAGATTTCGGCGGAGCCGCCAGTAGCGGACCCGCTCGCCGATCCGGCCGTCTTCAAGCACGGATCAACCATAGCCCCGCAACGGTCACACATTTTGTACGAACATGTGCGCTCCGTAGTTCGTAGCGTCGTCGCCCATGAGCAGATTGGTCTTCATCTGGGTGACCAGCATGCGTGGGCGGGTTGATCACGCGGTCACCGATGAGGAGATGGTCGTCGGGATGGCGGACCGGCATGACGAGTACTTGGCGTTGTGTGGGGTGCGGTTTGTGCCGGCGCCGATGATTTGTGGGCCGCGTCGGACGTGTCGGGTGTGTGCGGGGCGGGTGTGGTGAAGGGGCACGATGACACGTTGCCGTCGGATGAGTGGCAGTACACGGTCGTGCATTGGCATGCGTATGACGAGTATCGCGGGAATGGTTGTGTGCCAAGTGATTCGGCGTATCGGGCACGGAGGCGGCCGCGTGTTGCGTTGTTTGATCCGTGGGCGGTGGCCGGGTGGTTGGACAAGGGGATCCGGTTGCATGTGCGGCACCGGGACTTGTACGCGAAGGTCGACGGGATGTGGATGCCGATCAGTGCGGCTGATCTCGGTGAGGTGCGCAGACTGCACATGTTGACCGCGTCGTGCGGGGAGTCGATTCACACGGACGTGTATTTCAACGGTCTGCATCATGATCTGTTCGCCGATGCGATGACCGCCAAACAGTGCACACGAGACTGCCGCCAAAGCTGATTAGCGCGCGATGCGGTACCAGACTTCGGGGCGGCCGACTTGGCCGTAGTGGGGTTCGCGGTGGGCGATGCCGGCGTCGGCGAGGTATTCGAGGTAGCGGCGGGCGGTGACGCGGGAGACGCCGGTCGCGCTGGCGGTCGATGCTGCCGAGAGGCCGTCGGGGGTGTCGCGCAGGGCGGTGGTGATCGCGTTGAGGGTTTCGCCGCTCATTCCCTTCGGCGTCGCGGCTCGATCAGTCGTGCGGAGGGTGGCGAGCATGTCGTCGACGGCGGCTTGGTCGGGGACCTCGCCGCCCCCGGTCGTGCGGCCGCGGAATTCGGCGTAGCGCTCGAGTTTGTCGCGGAGGGAGGCGAAGGTGAACGGTTTGAGCAAGTACTGCACGACGCCGCTGGATACCGCGGCGCGCACTACGGCGAGATCGCGCGCCGAGGTTACGGCGATCACGTCGACGGCGACACCGGAGGCGCGGAGGGCGCGGCAGACCGCCAGACCATGCGTGTCGGGTAGGTAGAAGTCCAGGAGCACCACGTCGACTCGCTCGCGTTCGAGGAACCGCAGCGCTTCTCCGCCGGAGTGGACCACGCCGGCCACTTCGAAGCCTGGCACGCGCTGGACGTAGTCGCGGTGCGCCTCGGCGGCGACCACGTCGTCCTCCACCACGAGCACCTTGATCATCGTGCGGCTCTTGGCAGGCGGACGGTGAATACCGCGCCGACATCGCGTCCCACACTCACAGTGCCGCCGGCTCGGTGGACGGCTTGGCCGACGAGTGCGAGCCCGAGGCCGTGGCCACCGGCTTCCTTGGTGGTGAAGCCGCGCTGGAAGATCCGGGTGGCCAGTCTGTCTGGCACGCCGGCGCCGGTGTCGGCCACTCGAATGAGTAGTTCGCCGTCTTCTTCTCGGACGGTCACGGTCACCTTCGCGGCCCGTTCGGCGGCCGCCTCCGCCGCGGCGTCGAGTGCGTTGTCCACGAGATTGCCCAGGATTGTGACCAGATCGCGGGCGTCGGCGCCGGCGGTGTCGGACATGGCGGTGTCGCCGGTCAGCTCCAGTTCGATTCCGCGTTCGGCGGCTTCGGCGGATTTGCCGAGTAGTAGGGCTGCGACGACGGGTTCGGCGACGGCGCCGACCACACGGTCGGTGAGCTGCTGGGCGGCGCGCAGCTCGGCGGTGGCGAACTCGACGGCCTGTTCGGTGCGGCCGAGTTCGACCAGTGATACGACCGTGTGCAGGCGATTGGCGGACTCGTGCGCCTGGGACCGCAGCGACTCGGTGAACCCGCGCACGGCGTTCAGCTCACCGGACAGCTCCTGCAATTCCGTGTGATCTCGCAGGGTGATCACGTTGCCCTGGGCCCGCCCGCCGGAGTGCACCGGTGAGGAATTGAGCACGAGTACTCGCGAGCCGGTCACGTGCAGCTCGTCGGCCCGCGGTGTGTCCGAATCGAGCGCGGCGGCGAGCGCGGGGTCCAGGCGCAGTTCGGACACGGACAACCCGACCGGATCGATCTCCAGCTCGAGCAGTTCGCGCGCCGCGTCGTTGCACAGGGCCACCCGGTGATCTTGGCCGACCAGCAGCAGACCTTCGCGCACGGAGTGCAGGATCGCCTCGTAGTAGGCGAACATCCCGGCCAGCTCGGCCGGCGCCATCCCGCGCGTCTGCCGGCGCAGTCGGGCGCTGACCAGGGAGGAGCCACCGACGCCGATCGCCAGCACCACGGCGGCGACTCCGAGTACGGCCGGCATCCGGTCCGCGACGCCGGCCGACACCGCCGAGAGCGTGATGCCCACCGCCACCAGCGCGGTGACCCGGTCGCCGTCGAGCACCGGCACCACCGCGCGGATCGACGGCCCGAGCGTGCCGGTGTAGGTCTCGGTGACCGTGCCGCCGCGCAACGCCTCCGCCGTGTTGCCGAGGAACCGCTGGCCGATCTGGGCCGGCGTCGGGTGGGTGTGCCGGATCCCGGTCGGATCCATGATCGTCACGAAGTCCACGTCCGCATCCGCGCGTACGCGTTCGGCGAACGGCTGCAGCTCGACGCTCGGCTGGGGGAGGCGCAGCGCGGAGCGCACACTCGGCGCGTCCGCGATCGTCCTGGCCACGGCGGTCGCGGACTGGGTGGCCCGCTCCTCGGCGGTCCGCTTGGCGTCCAGGTAGGACAGCACCACACCGCCGACGACCAGCACGACGACCAGCAGCGCCTGCAGCACCAGCAGCTGCCGCGCCAAGCTCCACCGTCGGTTCGCCACGCCTCATGGGATCACATCTGCCGGAAACGTGACGTTCACGAACTTAATGACCACAAACGTGACCCAGTTCATAGCGCCGCCCATAGTCACCGGAAACCAGGGGCACGAGGAGGAGAGCAACGTGGCCACATCGACCGTGGTGAGACGGCGCCGCGACCGGATGCACTACCTGTACCTGGCGGTCATCGCCGCCGTGCTGCTCGGCGTGATCGTCGGGTTCGTCGCCCCCGACGTCGCCAAGGAACTCAAGCCGCTGGGCACCGGCTTCGTCGACCTGATCAAGATGATGATCAGCCCGATCATCTTCTGCACGATCGTGCTGGGCATCGGCTCGGTGGCCAAGGCGGCCAAGGTCGGCAAGGTGGGCCTGCTCGCGGTCGGCTACTTCCTGCTGATGTCCACGTTCGCGCTGGCCATCGGGCTGGTCGTGGGCAACCTGCTGCACCCGGGCGAGGGCATGCGGCTGGACCCGAGTGCCGCGGCCAAGGTGCAGGAGCAGGCCGCCAAGGGCGGCGGAAGCACGGTCGACTTCCTGCTCGGGATCATCCCGGACACGATGGTCTCCTCGTTCACCGCCGGGTCGGTGCTGCAGACGCTGCTGGTCGCACTGCTCACCGGGTTTGCGCTACAACGCTTGGGGGACAAGGGAAAGCCGATCCTGCGCGGTGTCGAGCACGTGCAGCGGCTGGTGTTCCGCATCCTGGCGATGATCATGTGGGCGGCTCCGGTCGGCGCGTTCGGCGCGATCGCCGCCGTGGTCGGCGAGACCGGGTGGGACGCGCTGCGCAGCTTGGCCACGATCATGATCGGCTTCTACCTGACCTGCCTGCTGTTCGTCTTCCTGGTGCTGGGCTCGGTGCTGTGGTTCGGCGCCCGGATCAACATCTTCACGCTGCTGCGCTACCTGGGCCGAGAGTTCCTGCTGATCGTGTCGACCTCGTCGTCGGAGTCGGCACTGCCCAGGCTGATCGCGAAGATGGAGCACCTCGGGGTGAGCAAGCCGGTCGTCGGGATCACGGTGCCGACCGGGTACTCGTTCAACCTGGACGGCACGGCGATCTACCTGACCATGGCGACACTGTTCGTGGCGTCCGCGCAGGGCAGCCCGCTCGGCGTCGGTGAGCAGATCTCGTTGCTGGTGTTCATGATCATCGCGTCGAAGGGTGCCGCCGGGGTGAGCGGAGCCGGCATCGCGACACTGGCCGGCGGCCTGCAGTCGCACCGACCGGAACTGGTGGACGGCGTCGGATTCATCCTCGGTATCGACCGGTTCATGTCCGAGGCGCGAGCGTTGACCAACTTCGCGGGCAACGCGGTGGCGACCGTGCTGATCGGAAACTGGACCAAGGAGTTCGACACCGGTCAGGCCAAGCGGGTGCTCGACGGCGAGGATCCGTTCGACGAGGCGACCATGCTCGACGACCACCCGGTGGCCGAGCGGGAACCGGAACCCGAGCGCGCCCCAGTGTGAGCCCCAGTGTGAGCGGCTGTGTGACCGGCTGAGAGTTCCTCGACCTACGGCACCAGGTCGAGGAACTCCCAGTGCGCGTCGGATTCCGCGCCGCTGAGCCATTTCCCGCAGTTCTGCAGGACTACCGGGCCCGAGGTGATGTGCTGGGTGCCGGTGCCGAGATCACGCAGGAACCGGTCGATCGGCCCGCGCCGGATCGCGGTCGTCGCCGCCCATCGGTGCACGGTCTGGGCGACGTCCTGAGCGGTCCCCGTCGCGTGGTTGAGCGCCAGCCTGATCAGCGTGTCCTGCTCGGTACTCAGCGACTCGCCGGCGGCCAGGGTGTCCTCGTTGCCGTGCCACACGTGCATCGCCCATGCCCGCGCCGCGCGCAGCTTGGCTTCGGCGTTCGCGTACTCGGCGTGGAACTGCGCGGTGTCGACGGCCGCGTTGCGCGTGCCGAACCGTCTCGAGGCGTACCGCTTCAGCTCGTCGAGCAGTCGCCGCCCGACACCGAGCGCCCAGCCGGTGTGCACGATCGCGGACATGTTCACCAGGCCGATGCGGTAGATCGCGCCGCCGTTGGCGGGGGCCATCGTCGTCGCGAGGTAGGTGTGCGTCTTCGGGACGAACGCGTCGGCACAGTTGTAGTCGATGCTGGTCGTCGCACGGAGCCCGAGCACATCCCAGTTGTCGACGAGATTCACCTGCGACTTGGGCATGGCGAGCACTCGAAACTCCTCGGTGCCCTCGATCTGGATCAGGCTGTGGATGTGGGTGGCCAGCGCCATGCCGGAGGCGAACTGCCAATTCCCGCTCACCAGGTAGCCGTCGTCCACCGGGACGGCGCGGCCGGGCCGGGTGCCGTGTCCGGCCAGCAGAGCGTGGTCGCCGCCCGCGACATCGGGAAACAGATCGGCCGCCGCGACGGCACCGAGATAGGCCGCGGTGGCGCCGGTGACCATCTGCAGCCCCATCATCGTCCACCCCGCCGTGGCGTCGTGGTAGCTGAGCCGTTCGGTCGTCTGGATCAGCTGGCGCGGCGAGAACTCGTCACCGCCGAGGTTCTTCGGCAGCCCGGCCCGGACGATTCCGGTGGCCAGTAACGCCCGCGCGATGTCGTCGGTGAGCCTGCCCAGCGTTTCGGCCGCGTCCGCGTCCGCTTCGATGGACTCGCCGAGTGCGTCGATTCGTTCGAGCAGCGCTGGGAATTCTTCGCTGACATTCAACCGGGCCGTGGCCGTCATTGGACAGGCTCCTCGTTTTCGGTATCCCCCTTGCGATCACGGTACCGAGAAGCCGCTAATGAGCGACTAGGACTGCGCTGAACGAGGTCTGCGGGAGTGCCCCACCTCCCCGTACGGCTGTATGTGCATCACCCTCACGTTCCCCGCGCCCTGATGATCTCGGTTGACCTGGGCTTTCTGGGTGGCCGAGGGACTTTAGCGGGCTAAAGTACGCAAAACATGAATGGAGCGATCGCTAAGTTTCGGACAGTACGACGTTGTTCAGCAGCCGGCTAGTGGCGGTGGGTGTTGTCGGGCTGCGACGGGTCGCCGGGGTGCTCGAAGCCCTTCGCCGGACGCACCGACTCGCCGCGGCGACGGTCCAGCCAGCGGGCGAACTCGCGCAGCCGCTCGCCCAGCCCTGACGGGCAGGTGTCCACAGTGGACGGACGGTCGGCCGTCTCGTCGGCGACGGCGGCGTGCCAGGTGTCGGCCGCCAGCACGGGCCCGACCCGCCGTCCCGGATCGGCCGCGCGGAGTGCGGCGGCCAGCGCGGGCGGCAGGTCGTTCAGCGTGGTCCAGCCGATCGGGCGCAGCGGCGCCTGATCGGCGTCCTCCTCGCTGGGCGCGCTGGCGTGGCTGACCCGCCACCACCGGGTGGTCGGCCGTGGCACGGTTTTCGTTGGTGTGCCGGGGAAAGCGTCGTCGAAGACCGCGCTCACCTCCGGGCGGGCGTGCCACGCGGCGGTGTTGATCGACCCGAGCTGCACGGCGCTGATCGGGTCCAGCGGCGCCGGCCGCTCGGCGATCAGGTGCCGTGCGAGGGCCTCTCGGCGGCAGATCTCCTCGGTGAACAGCACGTGCGCGGTCCACCGGACGAGCTGACGGTCCTCGCTGGTGCCGAGTGCGGGAAGCGATCCCGCGCTCGGCGAGGACCGCAACGCGGTGAGCCGCGCCTCGAGCAGCGTCCGGGACACCGGGTCGCCGTCCACCCAGCCGATCACGGTCGCGTCCCGCTGTGCGCGAGCGGCGGCCGCCTTGGCGCTCGGCGGCACGTGCTGGTGGTCATCCCCGTGCGGCATCGCTCACCTCCACCGGAACAGCAGTGCCGTACTGGATTCGGCCGAACCACATCAGCTTGATCAGCACCCACCAGTGACCGGGTTCGGCATCGGCCGGCACGTCGATGTCGAAGCCGATCTCGGTACTGGCACCCGGTTCGACGGTGAATCCCGTCGCGTACGGGTGCACGAATTCCCAGGTGCCCCACGGGCTGACCGGCATCGCCTCGCCGTCGATGCGGTCCGACGCGGCACTGGTGACGGTGAGCGCGAGCCGCCCGCTGCCGCCGGGCGCCACGGTGACCCGTTCGGTGGTCGAGGTGATCCGCAGGCCCGTTTCGCGGCCGGTCGTGGCGGTGGTGCCCTTGGTCTGCTTCTCGTGGTCGATCTCCTCGCCGGGCGGCGGCGGGATGATCGCGTCCAGCTCGCCGCCGGGTACCAGCAGCGTGATCACGTCCTCCACCACGTCCGCGCCGGAACCGATGCGCACTCGGGCGAACCGCAGTCCCGGGTCCACTGTGGACGGTGGGGTGATGGTGAGCGGGAACGCGGTGTGCCCGCCGGGGGCGAGCGTGATCGGGCGGCTCGCCGGCTCGGCCGTCCACCCGTCCGGCAGCACCACGGTCAGCTCCGAGGTGAAGTCCTCGGACATGAGCTGGCTGGCGATCGAGACCGTGGTCTCCAGCGCTTGGCCGGCCACGGTCAGCACGGTCGGGTTCGCCGTCACGCTCACCGGGAAGAACCCCAGCGGTGCCGGGCCGCGGTTGTGCAGCCAGTAGCGGGAGTACACCGGCTGCGCGGGCTCAGCAGTCACGCCAAGCACCTCACCCGCCGGCTCGGCCGCGTCGGCCGGCGTGCCGACGACGGTGGCGATCTGCGAGCCGTCCAACGTGACGGTGATCGCGCCGTCGACCGTGACGGCGCGCTTTTCCTTGTCCTCCAACAGATCCGTCTCACGGGCGGCGGTCCACCCGAACGCCGACTCCACCGTCGCGGTGACCGGCCGGCCGGTCGTCTCGACCAGTCGCACGGTCACGTCGTCGCCATGTGCACGCCCACCGGTGGCACTCGGATTGCCCGCCGGTTTGACCGTCTGCACGGCCACCCGCCGCTCGGGCGACACGGTCAGCAGTGCGTGCGAGGCGGGCAGATCACCGTCGTGCGCGTCGGCCACCTCGGGCCGCAGCGGCGTGGAGAACGCATGCCCACGAGCCACCAGATCGGTGGCCCGCCAGTCACCCGCGCCGCTGACCAGCGCGTAGTCGAAATCGTGCGTCCAGTGCTGGAGCTGGAACGCCGAGCCGTCCGGCATGCGGCGCACCGGCGGATCCAGCCACACGCCGGACGGCCACCCCGTGCACGAGCGCATCAGCGACAGGTGCAGCGCGCCGGCCGGGTCCACCGCGAACCCGGGAATGCCGTAGCTGAGCAGGCCGACCGTGTGGCCCTGGGACATCGTGGTGGAGCCGATCTCGATGGCGATGAACTCGGCGGCGGTGCTCTCCGCGAACCCGACCGTCACCGCGCCGATCTCTGCGGCCAGCGTCTCGGCATCCGACCCGGCGATGATCACCGCGGGCAGCGCGCGCACGTCGCGCAGATCGGCGTTGTGCACCCAGGCCCGCTCCACCGAGGTCTCCGCCGGCACGAACACCCGCGCCGCGCCGCGCTCGTCGAGCTGGCGCTTCAACTCGTCGTGAACCCCTTGTCCCGCACGGGAAACCAGCTCGGCGGCCAGCGGATTGTCCTCCGGCCCGCCGAGCACGATCCGCACGTCGGGCAGGTTGGAGTCCACGTGCAGCCAGCCGTACCGCGCGCCGGCCGCGGTGGAGGTGGTCGCGGTGACGCCGATCCGGCCCAGTGCCACGACGAGATCGCGGGCCAGCGGTGCGGCGTCCTCGATGGCGGGGACGACCACCTCGGCGATCGCGATCGCCGCGTCGCCGAGCTTGACGCCGTCGGGGGAGCACAGGATCAGCGCGGCCGTGGTGCTCACGCCGAAGAACGTGTTGGCCGGGTTGTCCAACGTCCAGGGCGCCTCGGCGGTGTCCGACTCGGGCAGCGCGAACCCGCGCGCGATCACCGCGCCGCCGACCTCGCTGATCGGCCGCGCGCCCGGCACGTCCACCGGGAACTTGACTCGCAGCAGGCGATCCGAGCCGGTGAAGTCCAGCACCCGAGTGCGCAGGTCGAGCCGGTCCACGCCGTGCCACAGCGTGATTCGCTGCTCGTAGTCGACCTCGCCGATCCGCCCGGTGACCACGATCCGCTGCCCGGCCGGGCTGTGCTCCACGCGCACCTGGGCCTCGGTCTTCGCCGAGGTCACCACCGCGCCGGTGGGCACCAGGTGCCACGGCCCCTCGCCGAACTCGGGGTGCTGCGGGTACTCCTCGTATACCCGTAGCTCGTTGCCGACCTGATCCGCGTGCAGCAGCTCTCGTCCACTGTGGACTTCCAGAATGCTGGACAGTGCGCCGCCGCGGGCCGGGTCGGCGGTCACCGAGAAGAACTCGTTGGCGATCGAGAGACCGTCCACAGTGGACCATCGCGCGGGCTCGCCGCCGGGCAGCAGCCGCCAGGTCCGCCAGCCCATGCCCGGCACGTCACGCGCCACGAACGACACGGTGGAATCGTTGTCCGACAAGGCTTCCACCACCAGCGGCACGTCCTCGCCGGCGTCGTCGACCAGTCGCGAGCCGGCCGGCACGGTCAGCCGCACCACGTCGGTGCGCGCGTGCGCCAGCGTGTTGGCCACGACCACCGCGCGCCCCTCGCCCGTGGTGTCCACCCGGCCCACGATCGCGGTGAGCGCGCGGTCCCGGACGTCGGCCGCGAGATCGTGCGCCTCTCGCCACCCGGTGACCAGGTCGATGTACACCTGGTCGGACTCCGAGCCGGTGATCGCGTCGTGGTGCGCGCCGTAGGCGAGCTGGCGCCACACCTTGTCCAGCGCGGCCTCCGGGTACTCGCCGAGCCCGAGCAGGCGCGCGAACGTGGCCAGTTTCTCCGCGTCCGTGGCGGCGGTCTCGGCCGCGCGCTGCGCCTGCTTGGTGTCGATGTAGGAGACGTCCTTGCCGGTGTACACCGGGTTCATGTCGCGGGTCTGCGGGCTCGGCGCGATGCCGCGCTCGGTCAGCTCGGCGTGCACCGCGGCGAAGAAGTCGCGCGGGTTGCCGCACACGAATTTCGGCCACACGTAACGGGAATTCCAGTCCCGGTGGATCAGCGTGACCCACTTGTTCGGCGGCGTGTAGTCGGTGCCGACCGGCAGCAGCGTGTTGCGCGTGGCCGCCGCCGGCTTGAGCGCCTGGAACAGCTCGTAGACCTTCTCCGACGCCTCCTCGAGCGTCGCCGAGGAGTCCATCCACCAGCCGGCCGAGTAGTGGTTGGGCATGTAGTGGGTGATCACGCCGCGCCCGGACGGGGACAGCCATTCGAACTCGGCGGGGAACTGCATGTTCCGCGCGTCCCCGCCGGCCTCGTCGAACTTGGTGAGGATCGGGCCCCACTGGTGGAACGGTCCGCGTGCCCACGACGTGCTCGACAGGCCGGCCTCGGCGACCAGCCCGGGGAACTGCGGGTCGTGCCCGAACGCGTCGAGCTGCCACGCCGTCCTCGGGTCGGCGCCCATGATCGAACGCTGGTAGCCGATGCCGTAGACCAGGTTGCGGATCGTGGTCTCCGAGCCGGTGAGGTTGGTGTTCGGCTCGTTGTAGGTGCCGCCCATGACCTCGACCCGGCCGGCGGCGATCAGGTCGCGCAGCACCTGCCGGTACTCGGGGTGCACGTCCCAGAACGGCTTGAGGTAGTCGACCTCGGCGAGCACGAACGTGTAGTCCGGATCGGACAGCGCCATGTCCAGGTGCGCGCGCACCAGGTTGAAGCCGTTGTGCTCCCACACCGGGCGAGTGGTGCCGTCGTTGCCCTGCAGCTCCCAGGTCTGCGTGTAGGCGGCCTGGGTGTTCCACCACACCGGGTCGTAGTGGAAGTGCGAGACCAGGAACATCCGCCAGCCGGGCTCCGCCACGGTCACCGTGCCCTGCACCGTGGACTGGCCGATGCGGACGTAGACGGGGATCTCGGTGCCGGGCGGCGAGGTGGTGGAGACCCCGACGTCCACCACCACCTCGCCCTTGCCGGCCGGCACCTCCGCGGTGCCGCCGAGGTCGGGACCCGACACCTCGACGTCGTGCGCGCCAGACCGCCAACCCCGGTCGACGGTCACCCGTACCACCTGACGAGGCTCCTGCTCGGTTCCGATGAACAGGTCGGTCGAGCTGACCGACACGATCCGCGATGCCACGATTCTCCTTGGTGTGTCAGCGTTTCTGGTACGAGCTGATCAGCTTGGCCCACTCCCAGGGCTTGGCGGTGCCGCCGGGGTTGGAGGTGAAGTACTCCCAGCCCGCGACACCGCCGAAGTCGGAGTACCTGCCGATGAGCGCCTGGACAGTGTTCTTCAGTGTGGTCTCGATGTCGACGTATCCCTGGCACAGGTCCGGGTGCGTGATCGAGCTGGTGACCACCTTGTTCGCCGGGAAGGCCCTCCGCTCGATGATCTTGTCGTAGCCGGCGGTCGAGTCCAGCGTTCCCCAGCCGCAGTAGAACTGCGCGTTGTACCAGTCGATCTTGTCGCGAAAGCCGTCGCCGAAGTCGGTGCGCAGCGCGTCGATCACCCGCTCGATGCCGGCCAGCGACATGTCCTCCTCGACGTCCAGGTCCGCGCCGTTCAGCCCGTAGGTCTTGATCACGTCGCGCAGCTTCGGGCAGTAGGTGTCGAAGTCCCTGTCCAGTTGGTGAACGTGCCCTTGGCCGCGCCGCCGACCATCACCGACACCCGGACGCCGGCCGCCTTCATGTCGGCCAGGTCCTTCCACATCTGCGTGTACCGCTCGTGGCCGGGCGGGTGGTCGTTGAGGTGCACGGTGCCGTCGTCGTTGAGGTGCAGCGCGGCGACCAGCACATCGGTGACGCGGTCTTGTTGTCCAGCAACGGTTTCGGTTACATGTAGGCGTCGTTGTGGTACTGCGTCTGGTGGTAGACGACGGTCCGCTTCGCGTCTGACGTTGGCTCGGCCGACGCCGGTGCGGCGAACAGCTCGAGCGTCAGTGCGGCGGCACCGAGGGCACCGAACAATGTTGACTTCACAGGGATACCGGAGTGACGATCCCTACGCCGCGCTACGGTGCGAACTACGTGCCATCCCAGGGCTGGTTCTACAGCTGGCTCGACTTTCGCGCCGACGACGTTCGCCGCGACTTCGAGGACCTGCTCGCCACCATCGACATCGCCGCCGAGTTCGGCCTGGACGTCGCGGTGGACCTGCTGCAGGGCCACCTGTCCAGCTTCGACTTCCTGCCGTCCTGGGTGCTGACCTGGCACCGGCGCAGCGTCTTCGCCGACGCCGAGGTGCGCGACGGGATCGCCGCCTACGTCGCACGCCTCGCCGGCGAGATCTCCTTGCGGGACAACGTGTTCGCGCTGACGCTCGGCAACGAGGTGAACAATCTGTGGCCGGCCAGCGGGACCACCGCCGAGCAGTCCCGGCGCTGGGCGGCCGAGCTGCTGGAGGTGGCCGGCAAGGAGGCGCCCGAGCTGCTGTGCCTGCACTCGGTGTTCGACGACGCCTGGTACGCGCCGGAGCACCCGTTCCATCCCGGCGACGCGGTGGAGCTGGGCGATCTGACCACCGTGCACTCGTGGGTGTTCAACGGAACCTCGCGCATCGACGGCCCGCTCGGCCCGGCCACCACGACGCACGCCGACTACCTCGTCGAGCTGGCCGCGTCGGCGGACCCGGGCCGTGCGGTGTGGCTACAGGAACTCGGCGCGCCGGAGCCGGACGTGCCCGCCGCCGACGCGGCCGAGTTCACCCGGCGCACGCTGGACGCGGCCGCCGGCCACCCGGCGTCACCTGGTGGTCCTCGCACGACATCGACCCGAGGCTCGCCGACTTTCCCGCCCGCGAGTACGACCTCGGCCTGTTCACCGTGGACCACGAGCCCAAGCCCGCCGCGCTGGCGCTGGCCGAGCACGTGCGGTCCGCGCACCCGCCGGAGGGTGCCACGCGTGCATTGGTGTGCCCGGCCGACGTGATCGCCGAGCCGCACCGCCGCGCCGAGATCGCTCCGGGCAGCCCGTTCCACACCGCGTGGGTGCGGCTGCGGGAGAGCGGCCGGACGGCGATCGTGCCGCCGAGCCGCGCGGCCGACGCCGACTACCTCGCCGCGCGCGGCATCACCGATCTCCTGCCTCATGAATCATGAGGCGGTTGGTCAACCGCCGTTCCAGCTCAGCACCGATATCCGTTCATGCCGATGAGCGCGTGGTGAAGAACGCGATTGACTGCCCGGCTGATTGAATGGTGCCCTGAGCGAGGGCTGTCCGAGTGCTGGAAGATCGAGTAGTGACATGCGGGCGTCTTTGGCAACGAATTCAGGGCGTCCAGTTCGTAAAGTCGACTCGTTGCTCTCCGACGGAGAATCGGCCATTTATCCATTTTCGACCAGCTCGTACACTGGGCACGAAATCCGATGGCTCGATGCCATAATCAAAGATGTCCGCGAGGCCCGGATCGTCAAACTTGACCAAGAGTTCGTCGCCTGGTTCGAGTCGCACGGGCAACTCGTAACGTTCGGCCGGCCCGGCCTTGATTACTACTGGACCGATCAATTTGCCGCTTTTTGACGATGTGGCTGACAGTTTTAGACCTACCTCATGCACGGTCGTTGCCAGTCTCCCAGCATTTGTCGCGACAACGACAATCCTGCGTTTGCTCGGTTGTTGGAAGACGAACTCCTCGGCAGATCTAACCGAAACTCGGGCACCGCTGTGAATCCATGAAAATATATTCCAGGTCAAGGACACAATTGACACACCGAGAGCGAGCCACGCGATCACCGTCGTCATGTTTTGACACTATCTGATCAGACGGCATCGTTGACGACTATTCCTGTTACGTTGAACCGGTCCGGGCTGCGAGAGAAGTTCGCACGGGTGATGGCGGCACGGGAGAACTGCGACGAGCCGCCGATCGTGATCGGCCACAGTATGGG
Organism: Herbihabitans rhizosphaerae; assembly: GCF_004216555.1. GTDB lineage: Bacteria > Actinomycetota > Actinomycetes > Mycobacteriales > Pseudonocardiaceae > Herbihabitans > Herbihabitans rhizosphaerae. The sequence continues at coordinate 15,071 of NZ_SGWQ01000012.1, forward strand.
CGGCCTGCTCGGCCAGAAGCTCGCGGCAGCGACCGACTGCGCCGCATTGGTTCTGCTGGCCGCCATTCCGCCCGACGTGCTGTGGCCGCAGGTGCGTCCCCTGCCGCATCTGTTCCCGGTCCTGTTCGCTGTGCGCGCACGATGTGGGAGGTGCGGTTGAGCACGCTCCCGCGTGAGGAGCAAGACGCTCTGATCCCGAGTTGGTGCCGGACTCGGGGCGAGCGTTTCGGTCGATGACGTTCGGCACTCCCGCCACGCGGGTGAAGGCCACCGATGTCCTGTCCGGTATTGGTCGTCAGTGCGGGCTCGGACCGCAACGTTGCGCCGTGGGCTGTCTCGGTTGATCGCGGCACGCTACGGCGCCGAACACCAGGTGCACTCCGGCCTGCCACACTGGATCATCGCCGAATCGGCTCTGCGGAATGTCGCCCCACCGTGCTGTCGTGGCTGCACGCGGTCCTGGACGGCGAGCGGTAGACAGGATGCCGTGCACCGTAGTCATGGCTGTTTCGCTTCTCGATGGACTACGCGGTAACGCAGATGTGTCGCGTCGCGGCCTTCGAGCCGGCGGACGAGCTCCAGTTCGATGTGCTCGCGTCCGGTCGGCTCGAACAGCCGCCGTCCGTCACCCAGCAGTACTGGGACGAGGTGCAGTTCGAGTTCGTCGAGCTGGCCGGCTGCCAGCAACGCCCGCGCCGCACTCGCGCCGTGGACCAGTACGGCTCGATCTCCCGCCGCTTCCCGGGCCTCGTTGGCGCACGCGTTGACGTCGGTGTAGAACTTCGCGCTGCCCGGTGGCTCGTCGGCCGGGTCGATGTCGTGGGTGAGCACGTGGATCGGCACTCCGTCGTGGTGGTCGCCCTGCCATCGACCGGCCAGCTCGAACGTGCGGCGTCCGGATATCACGGCGCCGGTCGCCATGGCCTCGGCGTACACCTGCCCGTTGATCCCCTCGGACATCCGGTCGTCGAGCCAGTTGAACAGCCGCCCTCCGTCGCGGCCGAGCTCCTGGCCCGGCCGGTCGTCCGGCCCGGCGATGTACCCGTCGAGCGACATGGACATGTAAAGCCGGAGTGGCGTCCTACCCATTTTCTTCCCCTTCCTCTGGCCAGTCGGCGGCGGTGATGCCGTCGGTGTGGCCCGCGGGCCACTGGACGAGTTCGATCCGGCGACCGTCCGGGTCGGCGATGAACGCCGTCTTCGGGCCGTCATCGCTTTCCTGCCCTGGGGCGACCGGCTCGATCCCGTGGTCGGCCAGCACGCCGAGCGTGTCGGCCATCGACTCGACCTGCACGACGAAGTGACTGACGTCGGTGCCACGGTCGACCGGCTTGCCGTCGTGAACCAGCTCGACGGTGACGAACTCGTCGTCGGGGAGCTTGAGCATGGTCAGATGCCCGATCGGCGTCTCGGGCACGCTACCGACGAGCTCGTAGCCGACAGCCGTGTAGAACGCCAACGACCGCGCGAGATCGGTCACCCGCAATCCGACGTGCAACGTTCTCATTCCAGTACCTCCATTGCGTGCGTCGATCATGCTGCGACCTGGGTCTTCGCGGCTATCCCCACATTTCTGGGGGTTCGGCTAGGTTGAGGCATGGTCACCGCCCAGCCAGTGCACGACCGGCTCCGCGACACCATCTCGCGGCTGGTCCACCGCGGGCTTGGCGCGGAGGACTACTGGCGTGCAGTGAGCGATGCGCTGGATGGCGCGGTGCCGTCAGAGGGCTCCTGCCTGATGACGATGGACCCGTCCACCATGCTGCCGACCGCGGAGTTCGTCGAGAACGGGATGCCCGCGGACGCGATCAGCCGGCTCGTCGAGATCGAGTTGCGCCAACCCGACTACACCAAGTGGGTCGACATGGCGCGCGGGCAGAGCCGCGGCGAGCCTCAGCGACGTCACAGCGGGCGAGCTCGACCTCAGCCGGCGTCACCGGGAGGTCCGGCGCCCCGGGGGTTTCTCCGACGAACTCCGAGTCGTCCTGTCCAGCAGCACCGGCACGTGGGGCGCGCTCACCGTGTTCCGCGAGAAGGACCGCCCGTACTTCTCGCCCTCCGAGGTACGGCTTGTCACATCGCTGACCGGTTTGATCTCGGACGGACTGCGCCGGTCGCTGCTACTGGACGACGCCCGCGCCGACCGGCACGACACCGGAATGCTCGTCCTGGATCCCGATGACGGCGTCGACCTCGCCAATCAGGTGGCCGAGAAATGGATCGAGGAACTCGGCATCGGCACACGAGCGGGCACAACGCTCCCACTGGTGATCCGTGCGGTCGCCAGGCAGGCCCGTGCCATCGGCGGCCGGGAGGAGGGGCACGTGGGCGAAGCGAGCACCAGACCAGCCAGAGCGCGCGTGCGCACCAAGGCAGGGCGTTGGGTGATAGTCCGGGCATCGCTACTGGGCGAGGGCACGACGGCGCCGGTCGCGGTCCTGCTCGAAGCAGCTCGCCCGGCGGAGATGGCGCCACTGCTGGCCGACGTCTACGGCCTCACCCCGCAGGAGCGACGGGTCACCGAATGTGTCGCACAAGGCCTGCCGACCAGACAGATCGCCAACCAGCTTCGGATGTCGACCTACACCGTCCAGGACCATCTGAAGTCGATCTTCTCCAAGACTGGCACCGGCGCCCGCGGCGACCTCGTCGCCCGCCTGTTCTTCGATCAGCGCGCCCTGCGACTCACAGCTCCGCCGGCAATTCCGGACGAGTAGTGCCCGTTCTGGACACCGTGGAGACCGATCGCCTGATCCTTCGGGGTCGGGGTCGGGGTTCTGGCGGTGGAGCGGAAGGGCACGGCCGACGTCATCGGGTATTGCGGGTTGATCTTTCCTGGGAACGCGGCGCCTGGCGAGCCTGAGTTGGCCTTCGAGTTGCTGCGAGCGTCGACAACTCACACCTCGCCCGGAGGTCTCCCCACATTCAAGCCGCCACTCCGTCAACAACGCTCATGGGCACTACAAGCTAGCCGTACGGGAGTTTTGAGCGCGTCTGGCGAATCTGGATCAGCGGACGGCGATCGCGCCGCCGGGCCGGGCGGGCGATGCCGAGTACCTCGCGGCACGCGGCATCGCCGAGTTGATCAGGTGATCAGGCCGGGACGTCGTGCACGTGCAGGGTGGGCCGGTAGACGAGTTCCTGGATGTCGCGGTCGAGCGTCCGGGTCTCGATCAGCTCGAGGTCGAAGTCGGCCGCGTCCTTGAAGATCGGGTCCACTCCGTTCTCACCGGTGATCACCGGGAAGAGCGTCACCTGGACACGGTCGACCAGACCGGCGGCCATCAGCGCCCGGTTCAACGACAGGCTGCCGTGCGAGCGCAGCGGCACGTCGGACTCCTCCTTGAGCCGGGCGACGATGTCGACCGCGTCGCCGCTCACGACGGTCGCGTTCGGCCATTCGAGGGGTTCTTCCAGCGTGCTCGACACCACCGTGATCGGCTGATTCGTCATCCGGGTGACCCAGGGGTCACGCACCTCGGACTCCTCGGTGCTCGAGGCCAGCATCTGTACGAATTGCCGAAAAGTGTTGGCCCCCAAGACCATCCGCTGCTCCTCGGCGAACAGGGCGAGCCGGTGGTCGAGCAACTCGGGGCCTTGCTTGCCCCAGTAGCCGCCCCAGTCGCCGCCGCCGACGGAGCCGAAGCCGTCGAGGCTGGAGAAGATGTCGAAGGTGTAGGTGGCGGTCATGATGCGCTCCTCGAATTTCGATCGATCCGGTGTGCGGATACAGACCGGAAACCCCGACAAAACTCATCGCTGTTGGTACGGCATGCGTTTTCGTGCCACTGAGACGATGCCAGCATGTCGCCCGCGCCCGTTCTGGACACTGTGGAGACCGATCGCCTCATCCTTCGGTATCGCAGGGTGGGCGAGGCCGCGATCTATCGTCAGTTGTGGACTGAGCGGGATCCGCGGGTGCCGCCGCAGCGGCGAATCGATCCCGAGGGCCGACCGACCGTGGCGGACATCGCGGCGGAGGTGCGCGCGGAGCGTGCGAATTCGGGGCCAGGGATTCTGGCGGTGGAGCGGAAGGGCACGGCCGACGTCATCGGGTATTGCGGGTTGATCTTTCCCGGGAACGCGCCGCCTGACGAGCCCGAGTTGGTATACGAGTTGCTGCGTGCGGCTCACGGTCGCGGCTACGCGACTGAGGCGAGTCGAGCCGTGGTCACCTGGGCGAGCGAGGCGGGCTACCGGCGGTTGTGGGCAACGGTCTGGGACTGGAATGTCGCGTCGCGGCGGGTTCTGGAGAAGCTTGGGTTCCGCGAAACGGGCCGGGTGGAGCCCGACTCCGTCAACGGTCACAGTTTGCTGGCCGTACGAGAGTGAGGTGCTGGCCAACTACAACCACCTGCTGATCCAGACCTATCTCGTGGTCGCGTTGATCTACCTGGTGGTCAACGCGTCACTGTCCAAACTGGCGCGCGGTCTCGACGCGCGGCAGTCGATCAAGGGAGGAACGCGTGCCTGACCCATGGCGCCGGCTGGCCGAGGTGCGGCGATCCGGGTTCCTGGAGAGTGTGCACTTCGGCAGCGTCGTCGGGCTCGACCCGGACGGCTCGGTGGCGGTGTCGGCCGGCCCGATCGAGCAGCCGATCCTGCCGCGATCGTCGCTGAAACCGTTGCAGGCACTGGGATGTCTTGCCGCCGGTGCGCCGCTGGCCGACGAGCGGGTGGCGATCGTGGCGGGCAGTCACACCGGCGAGGACTACCACGTCGAGACGGCCGGCCGCATGCTCGCGGACGCGGGGCTGGACGAGTCGGCGCTGCGTTGCCCGGAGACCTGGCCGCAGGACGAGCGCACGCATCACGAGCTTGTCCGAAGTGGACAGTCGACGTCGCGGATCAGGATGAACTGCTCGGGCAAGCACGCCGGCATGCTGTCCGCGTGCGTGGCGTCGGGGTGGCCGACCGAGAGCTACCTGGACGCGGATCATCCGCTGCAGCAAGTGATCCACCAGACCGTGGCCGATCTCGCCGAGGAGTCGATCGGCCACACCGCCGTCGACGGCTGCGGGGCGCCGGTGTTCGCGATCTCCCTGCTGGGGCTGGCCCGGTCGTTCCGGTCGCTCGCCGAATCCACTGTCGGGGACGCGATGCGCGCGTTCCCCGAGTACGTCGCCGGGACCGGCCACGTGAACACCGAGCTGATGCGGCTGCTGCCCGGCGTGATCGTCAAGGGCGGGGCCGAAGGCGTGATCGCGCTGGCCACCGCCGAGGGACACGCGGTCGCGGTGAAGGTGATCGACGGCGGGAACCGGGCGACCACCGTGATCGCCCTGGCCGTACTGCGCGCGCTGGGCGTGGATACCGCGCCCGCCAAGGAGTTGAGCGAGATCACCGTACTCGGCGGCGGCCAACCCGTCGGCAAGATCACCGCAGTGGAGAAGGAGTGGGCGTGAGCATCCGGTACGAGGTGTGCGTGGACAGCGTCGAGGGGGTGCTGGCCGCCGAGCGCGCCGGCGCCGACCGGGCGGAGCTGTGCGCGAACCTGTTTGAGGGCGGCACGACGCCGACGCTGGGCACCGTGGTCACCACGATGGCGGCGGTGTCCTCGATCCGGGTGCACGTGATCATCCGCCCGCGTGGCGGGGACTTCGTGTTCGACCGGTACGAGGTCGACGCGATGGTGCGGGACGTGGCCGCGGTGCGCGAGGCCGGCGCGCACGGTGTGGTGATCGGCGCGCTGACGCCGCTGGAGCGGCTCGTCGAACTCGGTGTGCACCGGGTGCTCACCTCCGGGCAGGAGCCGTCCGTGCTGGAGGGCGCGCCGCTGATCGCCGAACTGGTCAAGCGGGCCGGCGACCGGATCGTGGTGCTGCCGGGCGGCGGGATCACCGAACGCAACGCGGCCCGGATCGTCGCCGAGACGGGCGTGACCGAGTTGCACTTCGCCGCGTTCGTGTCGGCGGAAAGCCCTGCCACGCACCGGAATCCGCACGTGTACATGGGCGGCGAACTGCGGCAGCCGGAGTACTCCCGCAAGATCACTTCGGCGGACCGGATCGCCGCCGTGATGCGCACACCGTGAACGACCTCGCTAACCACTCGCTAACACCGTGTTGCGGGGGTGCTGGCCGGCTGCGAGATTGAGTCGTGATCGAGAATGGCGCACGGGTCGCGGCCGTGGCACTGCTGCTCGTGTCCGTGGGTGCGTGCAGCGCTGAGGACACTCCGAGCCCGTCGACCTCGACAGCGGGCACACCCGTCGTCGAGACGCCGGTCGTTGATCCCGTGCGGCAGGTGGTCGACCGGTTCGGCCCGCTGGTCCACCTGGCCTCCGGGGAACGATTCGAGCCGACGACGGCCGAGCAGTTCATCGGCAACTCGGTCCTCATGTTCTCGCCCGGCGCGGACTGTCCGGACCCGGTGGTCGCCGACTCGGTCGACGCCGCACGGTTGAGCGCCGGATACGTCGGGGTCGAGCCAGCCGACAAGTGCTCGGGCGAGAAGAAGACCTGGCGGTCCAACACGCCGTCGCGCCCCAAGGACCGCGACGCCGTCGGCTTCTACCTCGACATCGCCGAGAACGCGCGCGGCGGGACCGGCCCGGCCGCGCCGGCCTACGTCCAGTTCAAGGACCGGTCCTACGTCATGTACTGGTTCCTCTACGCCTACAACCAACAGCCGGTCGGCGCGGTCGGCCAGTTCTTCGACCACGAAGGCGACTGGGAGCGCGTGGCCGTGCTGCTGGACGGGGACAACAACCCGACCGACGTCGTGTACTTCGGGCACGGCGGCAAATGCCGCACGACCTGGTCGCAGGCTCCCAAGGAAGGCGATCACCCCGTCGTCTACTCGGCCAAGGGAACCCACGCGTCCTACCCGGACGAGGGAATCCACCGGGTTGGCATCGACCGGACCAGCGCCGGGAAGCCTTGGCGCACTTGGGAAAACCTACGCATGGTCGACGACCAGCCGTGGCGCGACTACGGCGGCGGCTGGGGCAACGTCGGGCAAGGGGCGCACGCGACCGGACCGGAAGGGCCGCACCGCAACCGGAACGTCGACTCGGTGCGCGACACCGAACCGTGCGGCGTGAACGACGTGCCCGCGCAATTCGTCGGCGACTGGAAATCGCTCGGACTGGTGAATCAGCCGTCGGCGGACACCAAGTACTCCGCGGAGCTGACGATCAGGGCCGGGACGGCGGAGGGAACGCCGATCGGTTCGAGCTACTACCCGGGCCTGGAATGCCGAGGCGATCTCTATCTGGTCGCCTCCACCAACGACGAACTGGCCAGAGATCGACTCCAGGTGCGCGAGAAGATCACCCAGGAACCGCTGCACCAGTGCGTCGACGAGGTCGACATCAATCTGACCATCGATCGCGATCAGATCGACTATGACGTGCTGCGTGGCGCGCCGGGGCCGACGACGGCAATCTTGCAGCGGAAGTAGCACCAATCCGCACACCCCGCGGTGGCGAACTGCTTGTGCCACGGCCTTTGCGGAGTCACATCGTCGTCCTGCACCACGGCCGCATCCTCGAGGAGGGCACCCACCGGGACCTGATCGCCGCGAACGGCCACTACGCCACCCTGTTCCGCATCCAGGCCCGCGCCTACCTCGACGCGCGGTAGCCGCCTCCCCGCGAGCCGCGAGTCCCGCGCTCAGACACCCCGAGTCCCGCGCTGTGCACCGTGCGGGGCGCGGGACTCACCGGTGCGGGGCGCGGGACTCGCGATCAGAGCTAGATGTGGACGGTTCGTCCATTATGTGATTATATGGACGTCGAGTTCATTACGGCCGAAGGGGAGACACCATGAGCACCACACCGGATCGCGTCGCACTCGTCCTCGGTGGCTCGGGAGGCATCGGCCGAGCCGTGTCCGAGCGGCTGGCCGCCGACGGCATGGCGGTCGCCGTGCACTACGCGGGCAACAAGGGCAGGGCGGAGGAGGTCGTCACCGCGATCGACGCGGCAGGTGGCGCGGCCATCGCCGTCGGCGGCGACGTGGCCGACGAGAACGACATGCGCGCGGCGTTCGAGGCGGTGGAGACCGCGTTCGGCGGAGTCGACGTGGTGGTGAACACCGCAGGGATCCTGATCCTCAAGCCGATCGCCGAGTTCGACCTCGACGACCTGGATCGTATGCACCGCACCAACATTCGCGGCACGTTCGTCGTGGCGCGCGAGGCCGCCAACCGGGTGCGTGCCGGCGGTGCCGTCGTCAACTTCTCGACGTCGGTGACCCGCCTGCAGATGCCGACCTACGGCGGTTACGTCGCCAGCAAGGCCGCCGTGGAGGGCATGACCCTGATCCTCGCCCGCGAGCTGCGCGGCCGGGACGTCACCGTCAACGCCGTCGCGCCCGGTCCGACCGCGACGCCGTTGTTCCTGGACGGCAAGGACGAGGCCACGATCGCCAACCTCGCCAAGGCCGCCCCGCTCGAGCGCATCGGCCGGCCCGAGGACATCGCCGAAGCTGTCTCGTATCTCGCCGGTCCGGCCCGCTGGGTGAACGGGCAGGTGCTGTTCACCAATGGCGGAATCGCCTGATCTGGCAAGGAGAATCGTCATGAGCAACGTCATCGTCATCACCGGAGCGTCCAGCGGCTTCGGCGCACTCACCGCGCGCGCACTCGCCGGCGCGGGCGACACCGTCCACGCGGGCATGCGGGAGACCGCCGGCCGCAACGCTCCTCGCGTCCAGGATGCCGCCGACTACGCGAGCCAGCACGGCGTCGACCTTCGCGCGATCGAGCTGGACGTGAACTCGACCGAGTCCGTCGCCGCCGCCGTCACGGCGATCGAGGCCGAGCACGGCCGCGTCGACGTGCTGATCCACAACGCTGGCCACATGGTCGTCGGACCGGCCGAGGCGTTCACCCCGGAGCAACTCGCCGAGCTGTACGACGTGAACGTGCTGTCCACCCAGCGGGTCAACCGCGCGGTGCTGCCCGGCATGCGTCGCCGCGGTGAGGGCCTGGTGATCTGGGTGTCCAGCTCCAGCGTGAAGGGCGGCACTCCGCCCTACCTCGCCCCGTACTTCGCCGCGAAGGCCGGTATGGACTCGCTCGCGGTGTCCTACGCCGGCGAGCTGGCGCGCTGGGGAGTCGAGACCTCGATCGTCGTGCCGGGCTCGTTTACCAATGGTACCAACCATTTCGCGCACGCCGGCCGTCCGCGCGACGCCGCCGTGGAGGCCGAGTACGACACCAGGTACGCCGGCCTGATGGACCAGGTCGCGACGAAGCTCGCGGCACTCGCACCACCGGACGCGGACGCCTCGCTGGTGTCCGACGAGATCGCCAGGATCGTCGCGCTGCCCTCTGGTGAACGGCCGTTCCGGGTGCACATCGACCCGGCCGACGACGGGTCCGAGGTCGTCTCGGCGGTGGCCGACCGCGTGCGCCGCGAGTTCCTCACTCGCGTCGAACTGGCCGACCTGCTCGCCGCCCGGCGTCCCTAGACTCATGCCGATGACGAACCAGCCGGCCGTCCGCAGGGGGCGCGGCCGTCGGCCGGCCGACGAGGTCCGGGCGGACGTCCTGCGCACGGTCGGGGAGGTGCTGCTCGCCGAGGGGAGCGCGGACCTGACCTTCGAGCGGGTGGCGCGGCTGTCCGGGGTCAGCAAGACGACGCTGTACAAGTGGTGGCCGTCCAAGGGCGCGCTCGCTCTGGACGGCTACTTCCACGCCGTGGAGCCGACGCTCGCGTTCCCCGAGACCGGCGACATCCGCGCCGACCTGATCGCCCAACTGCGCGCGTTCGCCCGCGTGATGACGGAAACCTCTGGCGGCAAGGTGTTGGCCGAGCTGATCGGCCAGTCCCAGACCGACCCGGACCTCGCCACCGCCTACCGGACGCTGTACTCGGCCGAGCGGCGCCGGCTGGCCGGCGAGCGACTGCAGGCGGCACAGCGAGCCGGGCAGATCCGCGCCGAGGTGGACGTGCAGGTCGTCGTGGACCAACTGTGGGGCGCGGTCTACCACCGGCTGCTGATTCCGGACGAGCCGGTCACCGACGAGTTCGTGCTCGCCCTGGTGCACAACCTGCTCGACGGCATCAGCGGGCGTTCGTAGCGCGGGTCAGCGCACCTGCCGGTCGGCATCGCCCCAGCCGTGGTCTGCTCACCGGGCTGGAGGTGAACCGCGGCATGGTCACGCCGTTCATCGAGCCCCACAGGAATCGTGCGGTGTCCAGCGGTGCGGGCTCTGGACATACCGGTTACTGTCGAGTAACAAGTCGTTCGCGCTGAACCGAATCGCGAGGTGTGTGTCCCATGTCCGCTCCGTCCCTCGAGACGTTCAACCGGCTGCGCGCGCTGGTGGCCATCGACGACGTCGACGCGCGGCCGTCAAGGCCGGTGCACGAGGTCTTCAGCGGCAAGGAACTGGCCACCGTCCCGGTCGGCACGGCCGAGGACGTGCGGGCGGCCTTCGCCACCGCCAGGGCGGCGCAGGCGGAGTGGGCGGCGCGGCCGATCAAGGAACGCGCCGCGATCATGGAGCGGTTCCGCGACCTGGTCATCGCCAACCGGCAGTCGCTGATGGACGTGCTGCAGGCCGAGACCGGCAAGGCCCGTTCGGCTGCCCAGGAAGAGATCGTCGACATGATGCTCAACGCGCGGTACTACGCGCGTCAGGCACCGAAACTCCTTGCGCCGCAACGTGTTCACGGTCTGCTGCCCGGGCTGACCAAGACCGTCGTGCACCGTCAGCCCAAGGGTGTGGTCGGCGTGATCGCGCCGTGGAACTATCCCATGGCACTGTCCATTTCGGACTCGATCCCCGCGCTGGTGGCCGGCAACGCGGTCGTGATCAAGCCGGACAGCCAGACGCCGTACTGCACGCTGGCCAACGTCGAGCTGCTCTACCAGGCCGGCGTGCCGCGCGAGGTGCTCGCCGTGGTGCCCGGCCCCGGCTCGGTGGTCGGCAGCGAGATCGCCGAGCTGTGCGACTACCTGATGTTCACCGGCTCCACCGCGACCGGCCGGGTGCTCGCCGGGCAGGCCGGCCGGCGCCTGATCGGCTTCTCCGCCGAGTTGGGCGGCAAGAACCCGATGATCGTGCTGAACGGCGTGAACGTCGACAAGGTGGCCAAGGCGGCGCTGCGCGCGTGCTTCTCCAACGCCGGGCAGCTGTGCATCTCCATCGAGCGGATCTACGTGGAGCGCGCCGTCGCCGACGAGTTCACCCGCGCGTTCGGCGAGCAGGTGCGCGCCATGAAGCTGGGCACCGGCTACGACTTCAGCGCCGACATGGGCTCGCTGATCTCCGCCGACCAGGTCAAGACCGTGACCGAGCACGTGGCGGACGCCACGGCCAAGGGTGCCACCGTGATCGCCGGCGGCAAGGCACGGCCCGACATCGGTCCGCTGTTCTACGAGCCGACCGTGCTCACCGGGGTCACCGACGAGATGGAGTGCGGGCGCGCGGAGACCTTCGGCCCGCTGGTGTCGATCTACCCGGTGGACGACGTGGACGAGGCGGTGGAGAAGGCCAACGATTCCGAGTACGGGCTCAACGCCAGCGTGTGGGCGGCGAGTCCGGCGCAGGGCGAGGCCGTCGCGGTCAAGCTCCGCACCGGCACGGTCAACGTCGACGAGGGCTACAGCCCGGCGTACGGGAGCACGGCGGCGCCGATGGGCGGCATGGGTGCCTCCGGTGTCGGTCGCCGGCACGGTCCCGACGGACTGCTCAAGTACACCGAGTCGCAGACCGTTGCCACGACGCGGCTGGTCAACCTGGATCCGCCGATGGGCGTGCCGCAGACGTTGTGGCAGAAGGCGATGACGCCGATGATCCGCGCGGTGCAGAAGCTCCCCGGCCGCTGACGGCTCAGTACCAGTGGGCTCGGCCGCCCACCTTCGTGCCGGCGCGGCCCAGCACGAACAGCACGGCGCCGATCACGACGAGCGCGATTCCGATCGACCACAGAATGGAAACGTTGGCGACGAGCCCGATCACTAAGAGAATGATTCCGAGAGTGATCACGAAAACCTCCTGATTGGAGCGCCGCGTGGGGACCGGTGCGGCGATCGGGGGTCGGGACGACCGAGTCCGGATGCCCGTTTTCGCCCGGTTCATGCGGGAGGATTTCCTGTCATCGCCCGGGGTCGTCGTGTGAACGGTTGAGGAGCAGGCCACTGGCGCGAGCCATGACCTGGGCGCGGGTGCGGCCGGGGTGATCGGCGGCGAGGAAGTGGCTGCCGATGGCCATGCAGAAGGCGAGCAGGCTGCGCGCCTCGACCTCGTCCGGGTCGGGGCAGAAGGTGCTGATCGCGTCCCGGAGCAGTCGCATGCGACTGTTGTCCACGCGCCGCAGTCGCTCGGCGACCTCCTCGTCGCGGCGAGCCCAGTCGCGGACGGCCAGGTCGATGGGGAACAGGCGGTCGTTGGAGAAGGTGAGCTGTCCGGCCAGCCGGACCTTGTCCAGCGCGTCGCCGCCCTCCTGCTCGATCCGCTCAAAGACGTCGTCGACGCTCTCGCGCTCCCAGGTGTCCAGCATCTCGGTCAGCAGCGCGCCACGGTCGGCGAAGTAGCCGTAGAACCCGCCCTTGGTGACGCCGAGCGCCTTGGCCAGGGCTTCGACGCGCACGGCGTCCACGCCGCCATCGGCCAGTGCTCGCAGACCTGCTTCGACCCACATCTCACGCGGTGTGCGCAGCGCGCCCATCGAGTGACCCACCTCTCGTTGTACGTTGCCGTATAACTGTCCTAGTCTCGGCTTGTACGCAACCGTATAACGCGAGAGGGGCACTGTCATGTCGTTCGGATTCGTCGCCTTCCACTACCCGGCTCCCGAGCACTTCGAGGAGTTCGTCGAGGGCTGTCACGAGGTCATCGCCGCCGGGCGCGCGCAGCCGGGCTTCGAGCGTGCCGATGTCTGGGTCACTCCCGACGGCGAAGCCGTCGTGACGATCGCGTCGTTCGAGTCCGAGGAGGCGTTCCAGGCGGCGGCCGAGGCGATCGGCCCGCAGTCCGAGGAGCAGGAGATCAAGCCCCGCCAGATCCACTTCCTCCAGTCGCGGTGAGGGCGCCGGAGCGGTGGTCGGCCAGAAGGTGGGAGACGGTTTCCTGGGCGCAGGTCCGGTTGGTGCCGATGACCCCGGTCGGGCCTCGTTTGATCCAGCCGGCGGTGTAGACGCCTGGCACCGCTCGTCTGTCGCGGCCGAACACGCGGCCACCGTCGTGGGGGACGGTGCCAGTATCGGGGCGAAACTGACGCTGGCGGGGGGACGGCCGAGGAAACCGATCGCCGGAATCACCAGCGCGGTCTCGATGACGGCCCGCTCGTTTGTCGCCGCCAGGGGCGTGTGGCGAACCTCGACCGCCGACCGCGTGACGGGAGCGGCGACTGGACGTGAGCCCATTGGGCGGGGTCCGGGGGTGGCGCCCGAGAGAACATAGCAACGAGCCGTCGCGCTCCCTCCTTTGAAGTCAACGCGACGGCCCGTTCCTTGCTTGCGTTTGGCGTCTACCTATGTACGGTGCCCGTAGTATTTGCACGTGCCGGATCTGGCGGTACCTGGGCCAGCAGTTCAGACAGCCTATAGTCCAGTCGATCGGTCGTATGATAGGAAAGATAAATTGAGTCAAGCTTAGGTCCGTCGTACCTAGTAACAATCATCGAATGGTCGAGCTTCCCATCCGGCGTTGCCGAGCCATTAGCGTTTTCCCAGTCGACCTGTACGACATCGGCACCGCCCAGGTCTTCAAAGTATTGCAGCAAGTACGTCCGCTTCGAATGCTCGGTTGCGAAAAAGAACCAATCATGTGACACGGGCCAGGTGGGAGGATGGATATCGGCCCACCACCAACCCTTCTTGGGCTCGTTGGTATTGTAGACGAACTCCCATCCGCCGGCTCTCAATGATTGAGAACAAAGTTCATGCAGTCGTTCCCGAAGCTGGCATATTCGGGGTTGCGCCCTAATGCCCGCCTTCGCGCGTAATCGATCATTGCGCCGTAGTCGTATGACCGTGAACTCATTTCCTTCTTATCGAGGTGGTTTCCGCCGGATGTGCCCGCCACGGCTAGAGGAGCTCCCAAGGGCGGCGTAGCCGTGCCTGGTGTGGTCAGCCTCAACGGTGTACTCGGCGACACGTATGTGAACGGTCCGATCGAACCGCGCGGAACATCGGCCCTATCGTCGGCCAGGCGCCATCCTTCCGCTACCTTCGCGAATGTCAGTTTGCGCCTGAGCCTGTACTCGCTCGCACTCGGTGCGTCGGGTGCGGAGAGACGACTGTAGAACAGCTTAGTCGACTCGGTCAGATCGACTTCAGCTGATCCGGGCAGAACCTTGACAGCGTGTGGAGTCACGTCGACCTTGGCGGCGCGGTATCCACCGTCAAGCTCTTCAAGTCGCGCCGTCCGTGAATCAAGCTCGGTGAATTCTAGGCCGAGCCTCCAGCGCATCTCGTTTGTGGTGGCCACTGAAATGTGCGTGGCGTCGGGTCCGCCGACGGTTGCGCGGTCCGCACGTTCCTCGAGGTAGCGTACGGATAGACCAAGAATGTCCCTCTCGTCATTCCTTTCTTCTGGATTAGAAGCGTTTGCGTGTGCTGGCACGACACCCAAGAAGGATGTGGCAAACACAAGTATGCTCCCCGTATAAGAATCGATCTCACGGAAACCTTCTCCCAGTAGGTAATAACCGTCGAGACCTGGACTGACACGTCCGATTCATCGTTGAACCCCCAGTGCGAACCCCCGTATCAGTGTCTACTCTGGTTGCGCGCTGGGTGTCGATCGGCCATAAGAGTGAATGATCCCAACATCCTGTAGACGCAGTGCGTATAGTGGCAACATGGGGTCTGGTTGAGACTGTTGAGCTAAGGTTGCTCTGGGGATATCTGGTCGGTCGATGAGAGGGTCCATCCGTCATGTCGCGACGTTGGTGCGCAATCGCCTTGGCGGCCGTCATCCTGGCGATGGCAGCGTGTGGCACAAGCCCTGCCGTGGAGCCACCTGTCAGTACGCCGTTGCGCACGATGGCCGAAAGCGCTACTGGCTCACGTGATCCACATCTTGAGACAAGACTACGCAGCCAGCTAATCGGGGCGCTGCCGCCTGCCCGCATACAGGATGTCCGTTCCTCCGTTATTTCGCGCAAGGACGGCCAGACCCTGCACGTGGCGGCTCTAGTTGCCGACGAGGATGGGCATCATGGCGTGGTTGCCGTGACCATGGATAAGCCGCCGCTTTCGATCGGCGAGATGTCCTGCCTGCCGCCCCTGTTTAAGAATTGCAGCCAGCGAGACTCGAGGAGTGGGCCGGTAGTAATCACTGATCAGAGCGCACCGGAAATTAAGCCTGGATATCGGTTCTTGCTGGCGGAACTCTACAAGCGAGATGCGCAGAGTTCGACTAACCGCGGCGCAGTGGTCATGTCAGTAAGAGCGATGGATCAACCGAGAAGCGCGGCGAACCAATTCTGGGACGGCGGTTCTCCCGTCGCGGAAGTGCCTCTAACCTTAGATCAGATTATGGCGCTGGTCGAAGCGATGTATCCGTAAGTCGCATGCCCTGAACGACGAGCCGGTCCAGGACGATCAAGCAAGGTGGGGTCGATCGCAATCTCGTATCGAATCCGTGTCGTGGCTCCACGACTATTAGCTCAAGGTAGCGGTCCATGAGATGGTTAACGGCGTCTTGGTGCGGATTTCGTCGCTCGTTGACTTCATTGATAAATCACGCCTCGATGGCCTCGGCGGCATCCCATGCATTAGGCGTGTCGGCCAACACCGTGTCGGTGATGCCGTCTTGCGGCGGCTCCCGGGTCGCGGCTGGCGTGGCCCCGCACACGCAGTGACCCGCTCGGAAAGGTGTCGATGATGCCGCGAGCGCGCCGCTTTGGGCCGGTTCGACGGGTTGCGATGGCGTCACGGTACCCAGTCGGTGTCACGTTTACCCAGGTCGGCTAGCTGGACACGGCCTCTGACCTTGGTGCCCTTGACAGGATTCGAACCTGTGACACCTGCCTCCGGAGGGCAGTGCTCTATCCACTGAGCTACAAGGGCGTTCGCTCGATGCGTAGAGGTTACAGCACCTCTCAGTGTGTCCTGCACCGCATCCGACCATCGTCGGATTGTACTCATGCGCATGTGACTATATGTTGGAGGTGACGGAAGGGGACAGTCGACATGGGGCACGGTCACGGGCACGGGGTTGGCGCGGGACAGAGCGCCAGCGGCAAGCACGTCGGTCGGCTGTGGGCGGCGTTCGGGATCGGCGCGACGTTCATGGTGCTGGAGCTCGTCGTCGGGTTCACCACATCGTCGCTCGCCCTGATCTCTGACGGCGCGCACATGGTGACCGACGTGGTCGGCGTGGGCCTCGCGCTCACCGCGATCCTCATGGCCCGCCGCGCGAACAAGGCGCCGGGGCGCACCTACGGGCTCTACCGCGCCGAGGTCCTCGCCGCGCTGGCCAATGCCGTGCTCCTGTTCGGCGCGGCGGGTTACGTCGTGATCGAAGCTGTCGGGCGCTTCGCCGACCCGCCGGCGGTGCCGGGCGCGCCGGTGCTGCTCGTCGCGACCGCCGGCCTGCTCGCCAACCTCGTGTCCTTCGCGCTGCTGCGGGGCGGCGCCGAGGAGAGCATCAACGTCCGCGGCGCCTACCTCGAGGTGCTCGCCGACCTGATCGGCTCGGTCGGCGTACTCGTGAGCGGCGCGGTGATCCTGCTGACCGGCTGGCGGTACGCGGACCCGATCATGGGTGTGGCGATCGGCCTGTTCGTGCTCCCGCGCACCTGGAAGCTGGCTCGCCGCGCACTCCACATTCTCTTCCAGCACGCGCCGGAGCGGCTCGACATCGACGAGATGCGCACCGCGCTCGGGCGGCTCTCCGAGGTCGACGAGGTGCACGACCTGCACGTGTGGACCCTGACCTCGGGCATGGAGGTGGCCTCCGCACACCTCACGATCACCGAGAAGGCGAACCCGACCACGGTACTGTCCGACGCGCAGAGCCTGCTGGCGCGCGAGTACAACATCGAGCACGCCACCCTGCAGATCGAGACGCGCGGGTCGGCCGAGCGCTGCCGCGAGATGTCCTGGTGATCAGGGCCGCGTGATCACGGCAGCGGCGCGGCTCCACGCTGGGCGAGCAGGGTGGTCATGAACTCGACCTCCTTCTTCTGCCCGTCCACCATCTTCTGCGCGAGGTTGCGCACGTACGGCTCGGTCGCCCGTTGTGCCGCGAACTGCGCCATGCCGAGCCCGCCCTGATGGTGGCGCAACATCAGCTGCAGGAAGAACACGTCGAGTTCCGGGCCGCGCAGCGCGCGCAGCTTGTTCAGCTCCTCGGTGGAGGCCATGCCCGGCATGCGGGCCATCCCGCCGTCGGGCATCGGCTGACCACCGTGCGCGTGCCCGCCGGCGCCGGACATCCACGTCATGTACTGCCGCCCGTGCACCGCCTCGGGCTGGCCCCACACGGTCAGCCAGCCGGCCATCTCGCCGACCTGCCCGAGCTGGGTGGACTGGATGTCGAACGCCAGTCGCCGCACGGACTCGTCGGTGGACGTCTCCCGCGCGATGTTCGCCATCGTGACCGCCTGCAGGTGGTGCACCTGCATGTCCTGCGAGAACCCGACGTCCACCGAGCCCTCGGTAGGCTTGGTCGGCTCGTCGACGGTCGCGAACGTGATCAGCATGCCGATCGCGGCGCCGACCAGGAGCACGGCCAGCGCGGCGGCCGACAGCACCAACGCACGCGGGGCCTGCCTGCTGGGCCGCTCCTCGTCGGCGAGCTGGTCGTCCTGGACCTCGGTGTCCTCAGAAGCCACGCCGTGCGTCACCTATTCGCCGGGGGCTGACCCGCTGGCGGTTGACCGGCCGGGGGCTGGCCCGCCGGAGGCTGGCCGGCGGGCGGCTGCTGACCACCCGGCGGAACCTGCGGCGTGCCCATGCCGGTGTTCTGGCCCGGGTTGTCGAAGGCGCCCTTGCCGTCCATGCTCACCGAGCCGGGCGGCGGAGGCGCCGGGTCGAACGGCGGCGGCGCGGCGGGGTCGAAGTACGGCGGGCCGGGGGAGTCACAGCTGCCGCGCGGCTCGGGGTTCTGGTACTGGTTCTGCCGCAGCGACTTGATGAACTGGTCGACCCGCTCGTCGTCGGGGTTGTCCAGCTTCAACTGGTGGCCCCAGGACGACAGCGCGATCGGCTTGTCCAGCCCCGGGTAGGGCGACATGATCATGTACGGCTGGCCCTCGACCTTGCTCTTGAGCTTGTCGACCGCCGCGTCCTTGATCTGGTCCGGGTTGTAGGCGATCCACACCGAGCCGTGCTCGAGCGAGTGCACCATGTTCTCGTTGCGGACCGCCGTCTTGTACACCACGCCGGTGCAGTCGGCCCAGGCCTCGTCGTGCGGGCCGCCGAACGGAGGCGACTGGTCGTAGATGACTCGCTGGGTGCCCTTGACGTGCTTGCCGGCCTCGTATTTCGTCCGCACGACGCCCTCGATGTTCTCCGACGGGTCCTTGTTGTCCTCGGAGACCTTGAACTGCTGGCTGTCGGAGATCTGCACGTAGGCATATCCGAACACGCCGCCGGCGAGCAGCACCACCGCGATGACCGCGAAGATCGTGCCCCAGGGCTTCGGCTTGTTCGCGACGACGGAGGCTCGTGCCGCACGCACGCTCTTGTTCTTCGTACCGCTGGCCATCCTCAGCCCTGCCCCGTCTCGTCACGGATGATGTGCGTCGGCCAGTCTAAGGAACTCGTGTCTGGTCCCGGTCAACGGCCACCGAATCGTGGGCGAGGAACGGGTTCGCAGCGCCTGACGGCCCGCACATAGACTCCTCAGGGTGACTCCCGCAGTGCTCGCCGACCTCGTCCGCTCGACCGCGGAGACAGTGCTCACCGAGCACGGTCTCGACACCGCCGTGCTCCCCGCGACGGTGACCGTCGAGCGACCCCGAAACCCCGAGCACGGCGACTACGCGACCAACGTCGCGCTCCAGGTGGCGAAGAAGGCCGGCGTCCCGCCGCGCGACCTCGCCGGCTGGCTGGCCGAGGCGCTGGCCGCCGACGTGACGATCACCAGCGCCGAGATCGCCGGCCCCGGCTTCATCAACCTGCGCATCGCCGCGGACGCCCAGGGCGAGATCGTGCGCCAGGTGCTGGACAAGGGCGCCGGCTACGGCAAGGGCGACGCGCTCACCGGCACGAGGATGAACCTGGAGTTCGTGTCGGCCAACCCGACCGGGCCGCTGCACCTCGGCCATTCGCGCTGGGCGGCCTGCGGCGACGCGCTGGGCAGGGTGCTGACCGCGGCCGGCGCCGAGGTCACCCGCGAGTACTACATCAACGACGCCGGCGTGCAGATCGACAAGTTCGCCGCGTCGCTGATCGCCGCCGCGAAGGGCGAACCGGCGCCGGAGGACGGCTACGCCGGCGCCTACGTCGGCGACATCGCCGCGGAGATCCTGCGCCGCGAGCCGAGCGCGCTGTCGCTGCCGGACGACGAGCGCACCCAGACCTTCCGTGACCTGGGCGTCGCGCTGATGCTGGAGGAGATCAAGCGCAGCCTGAGCGAGTTCGGCACCGAGTTCGACGTGTGGTCCTCGGAGAAGTCGATGTACGCGTCGGGCCGGGTCGAGGCGTCGGTCGAGGAGTTGAAGCAACACGGCCACCTGTACGAGGCCGACGGCGCGTGGTGGCTCAAGTCCAGCGACCTCGGCGACGACAAGGACCGTGTGGTCATCAAGAGCGACGGCGTGCCGGCCTACATCGCCGCCGACATCGCCTACCTGCTGGACAAGCTGGAGCGCGGGTTCGACCCGTGTATCTACATGCTCGGCTCGGACCACCACGGCTACATCGGGCGGCTCAAGGCCATCGCGTCGGCCTTCGATCACGACCCCGCCGTCGTCGAGGTGCTCATCGGGCAGTTGGTGAACCTGTTGCGCGGCGGCGTTCCGGTGAAGATGAGCAAGCGCGCCGGCACGATGATCACGCTGGAGGACCTGGTCGAGGCGGTCGGGGTGGACGCGGCGCGCTACGCGCTGGTCCGCTCGTCGCACACGTCCACTCTGGACATCGACATCGAGCTGTGGACCAAGCGTACCAACGACAATCCGGTGTTCTACGTGCAGTACGCGCACGCGCGGCTGTCCTCCTTGCTGCGCAACGCTTCCGAACTCGGGCTCACCGTGCCCGACGCGGCCACGACGGCGGCGGCCGACCTCGGCCTGCTCACCCATGAGCGCGAGGGCGACCTGATCCGCACCATCGGCGAGCTGGGACGGGTGATCTCCACCGCCGCCGAACTGCGCGAACCACACCGGGTCGCGCGCTATCTCGAAGACCTCGCCAGCGCGTACCACAAGTTCTACGACAGCTGCCGAGTTCTGCCCCAGGGCGACGAGCAGGCGACCGGGCTGACCACCGCGAGGCTGGCGCTGTGCGCGGCCGCGCGGCAGGTGCTGGCCAACGGGCTCGCGCTGCTCGGCGTCTCCGCACCCGAGCGGATGTGACCCGGATGAGAGCACACCCAGCAGGACCCCGCCACGCCGATGTGGTCCAGCACAACGACACCGCGGGCCAACGACCGTCCACTGTGGACGACCTGGACCTGCTGCACCCCGAGGTGTGGCCGCGAAATGCTTCCAGGGCAACGGATGGCGCGCTCGAACTGTCCGGAGTGGACGTTCGCGACCTCGCCGAGGAGTACGGCACGCCGCTGTTCGTGGTGGACGAGGCGGACTTCCGCGCTCGCTGCGCCGAACACGTCGCCGCGTTCGGCGAGCCGTCGCTGGTGCACTACGCGTCCAAGGCGTTCCTGTCCGTGGAGATCGCCAAGTGGGTCGCCCAGGAAGGGCTGAGCCTGGACGTGTGCAGCGGCGGCGAGCTCGCCGTGGCGCTGCACGCGGACTTCTCGCCGGAGCGGATCACGTTGCACGGCAACAACAAGTCCGTCGAGGAGCTGGTCGCCGCGCTGGACGCCGGCGTCGGCACGATCGTGCTTGACTCGTTCCACGAGATCGCCCGGCTGGACCATTTGGCGGTCGAGCGCGGGATCACCCAGGACGTGCTGGTGCGGGTGACCGTGGGCGTGGAGGCGCACACCCACGAGTTCATCGCGACCGCGCACGAGGACCAGAAGTTCGGGTTCTCGCTGACCTCCGGCGACGCGGCCGAGGCGGCGCGGCGGGTGTTCAAGTCCGGCGGGCTGCGGCTGGTCGGCCTGCACAGCCACATCGGCTCGCAGATCTTCGACGCGGCCGGCTTCGAGGTGGCCGCGCACCGGGTGATCCGGCTGCTCGCGGAGCTGCGCGCCGAGCACGGTGTGGAGAAGATCGCCGCGATGGCCACCATCGACCTCGGTGGCGGCCTCGGCATCGCGTACACACCGGCCGACGATCCGCCGCCGCCCGCCTGGCTCGCCGAGCAGCTGCGCTCGATCGTGGCGCGCGAGTGCGCGGTGTACGGGCTGGACGTGCCGAAGGTCGCGGTCGAGCCGGGCCGCGCCATCGCCGGACCGGGCACGGTGACCCTCTACGAGGTGGGCACCATCAAGGACGTTTCGTTGGGGCACAACACATTCCGGCGCTACGTGAGCGTGGACGGCGGGATGAGCGACAACATCCGCACGGCGCTCTACGACGCGGTCTACGACTGCCGGCTGGTCTCGCGCGGCGCCGAGCCGGGCGAGGAGGGCGACGGCGACGCGGTGCTGTGCCGCGTGGTCGGCAAGCACTGCGAGTCCGGCGACGTGGTGGTGCGCGACTGCTGGCTGCCCGGCGACCTCGCGCCCGGCGACCTGATCGCCGTCGCGGCCACCGGCGCGTACTGCTACTCGATGGCCAGCCGGTACAACGGACTGTTCCGCCCGGCCGTGGTCGCCGTGCGCGACGGGCAGTCGCGACTGTTGCTGCGCAGGGAAACCCTCGACGATCTGCTTCGGCTGGAGATGCCGTGAACCCGATCAAGGTAGCGCTGCTCGGCTGCGGCACGGTCGGCTCGGAGATCGCGCGGCTGCTCGATCACCACGGCGAGGACCTGGCCGCGCGGATCGGTGCGCCGGTCGAGTTGACCGGGATCGCGGTGCGCAGGCCGGACCGGCACCGCGAGGTGCGCGCCGACCTGCTCACCGCCGACGCCGCCGGGCTCGTCGCGTCCGATGTGGACATCGTGGTCGAGGTGATCGGCGGTATCGAGCCGGCCCGCACGCTGTTGCTGGATTCCTTGCGCGCCAACAAGTCCGTGGTCACCGCGAACAAGGCGCTGCTCGCCGAGCACGGTGCGGACCTGTACGCCGCGGCCGACGCCTCGGGTGCGGACCTGTACTTCGAGGCGGCCGTCGCGGGCGCGATCCCGCTGGTGCGGCCGCTGCGCGAATCGCTGGCCGGTGACCGGATCACCCGCGTGATGGGCATCGTCAACGGCACCACGAACTACATCCTGTCCGAAATGGACTCGACCGGCGCCGGCTACGCCGAGACGCTGGAGGAGGCCTCCCGGCTCGGCTACGCGGAGGCCGACCCGACCGCCGACGTGGACGGCTACGACGCGGCGTCCAAGGCCGCGATCCTCGCCTCCATCGCCTTCCACACCAGGGTCACCGCCTCGGACGTACACCGCGAGGGCATCAGCTCGGTCACCCCGTCCGACATCGCCGCCGCCCGCGCGCTCGGCTGCACGATCAAGCTGCTGGCGATCTGCGAGCGGGTCGGCGAGCCCGGCGAGGAGCACGTGTCGGTGCGGGTGCACCCGGCGATGCTGTCCAAGTCGCACCCGTTGGCCAGCGTCGGCGGCGCGTTCAACGCGGTGTTCGTGCAGGCGGACGCGGCCGGACAGCTCATGTTCTACGGCCAGGGCGCCGGGGGAGCGCCGACCGCGAGCGCCGTGCTCGGCGATCTCGTCGCGGTGGCGCGCAATCGCGTCGCCGGTGGGCGCGGGCCGCGCGAGTCGGCATACGCGGCGCTGCCCGTGCGGCCGATCGGGAAGGTGTCCACGCGGTACCACATCAGCCTGGACGTGGCCGATCGCGCCGGCGTGCTCGCCTCGGTCGCCGAGGTGTTCGCCAAGCACGACGTGAGCATCGCCGCCGTGCGCCAGGAGGGGCGGGTGGGCGACGCGAGCCTGGTGATCGTCACGCACGCGGCGCCCGACCACGCGCTCCAGTCCACTGTGGACGATGTGCGGCAGCTCGCGGTGGTGCACGACGTGGTGAGTGTGATGCGGGTGGAGGGCGAACAGTCATGACCCCCGACGTGGCCACAGCACAGTCCGTCCGGCACGGCTGGCCGGGCGTGATCGCCGCCTACCCGGACCGGATTCCGTTGCCGGACAACGCGAAACCCGTCACCCTGCACGAGGGTGGCACCCCGCTGGTGCCCGCGCCGCACCTGTCCGAGCTGACCGGCTGCGAGGTGCACCTCAAGGTCGAGGGCGCCAACCCGACCGGCTCGTTCAAGGACCGCGGCATGACCGTGGCGATGACCTACGCGCTCGCGCAGGGCGCCCGAGGCGTGATCTGCGCGTCCACCGGCAACACCTCCGCGTCGGCCGCCGCGTACGCCGCGCGCGCCGGGCTGGAGTGCGCCGTGCTGGTGCCGCGCGGCAAGATCGCGCTGGGCAAGCTGTCCCAGGCGGTCATGCACGGCGCCCACATCCTGCAGATCGACGGCAACTTCGACGACTGCCTGGAGCTGGCCGCCAAGACCGCCGCCGAGTACCCGATCGAGCTGGTCAACTCGGTCAACCCGGTGCGGCTGATCGGCCAGCGCAGCGCCGCGTGGGAGATCTGCGACGAACTCGGCCGCGCGCCGGACGTGCACTGTCTCCCGGTCGGCAACGCGGGCAACATCACCGCCTACTGGCAGGGCTACTCGGCCTACTTCGGCGACGGCGTGATCGACACGGCGCCGCGCATGTTCGGCTTCCAGGCCGCCGGCGCCGCACCGCTGGTGCTCGGCGAGCCGGTCGCCGAGCCGGAGACGATCGCCACCGCGATCCGGGTCGGCAGCCCGGCGTCCTGGACCGGTGCGGTGACCGCCCGCGACGAGTCGAAGGGCCTGTTCGAGGCGATCACCGACGAGAAGATCCTGGAGGCGTACCGGCTTCTGGCCGCGCGTGAGGGCGTGTTCGTCGAGCCGGCGTCGGCCACCAGCGTCGCCGGCCTGCTCGCCACCTCGGCGGACGGCCGGCTGCCGCGCGGCTCCACCGTGGTGTGCACGCTGACCGGGCACGGGTTGAAGGACCCGGACACGGCACTGCGCGATGTCGCCGAGGTGGAGCCGGTGCCGGTGCTCGCCTCCGCCGTCGCGGCCGCGCTGGAGCTGGCGTGAGGGTTGGCGATGCAGTGCGGGTGACCGTGCCCGCATCCACCGCGAATCTCGGCTCCGGCTTCGACGCGCTCGGCATGGCGCTCGCGCTGCACGACGTGGTCGAGGCCAGGGTGACCGACGGCGGCCTGTCCATCGAGGTCACCGGCGAGGCTCCGGACTCGGGCCGGCACGGCGAGCGGCACCTGGTGGTCAAGGCGTTCCGGGCCGCCTCGCGGCACCTCGGAGCGACCCCGCCCGGGCTCGCGTTGCGCTGCGTGAACGCGATCCCGCACTCCCGCGGTCTCGGTTCCTCGGCGTCCGCCCTGGTCGCCGGTGTGGCCGCGGCGTACGGGCTCGCGGGCGTTCCGCTCGACGAGCACGCACTGCGAATCGCCGCCGGTTTCGAGGGGCACGCGGACAACGCGGCGGCCAGCCTGTCCGGCGGGCTCGCCCTGGCCTGGGCCGAGGGTGAGGAGTTTCACGCCCTGCGGCTGGACCCGCATCCCGATCTTCGGCCCGTGGTGCTGATCCCGCACGAACGGTCGGCAACCGCCGTGACCAGGGGACTGCTGCCGGACACCGTGCCGCACACCGACGCCGCGTTCGCCGCGGGCCGGTGCGCGCTGGCCGTGCAGGCCGTCACCGCCCGGCCCGACCTGCTGCTGGCCGCCACCGACGACCGGTTGCACCAGCCGTACCGAGAGAGCGCCTGGCCCGCGACCATGGCACTCGTTCGAGCGCTTCGAGCACGGGGAGTAGCGGCCGCCGTGTCCGGCGCGGGCCCCACGGTGATCGCCTTCCCGCGTGCCGGCGAGCTGCCGTCGGGGCTGGACACGGCCGGCTTCGAGGCACGTGAGCTGGCCGTTGACCGCGACGGCGTGCGCGTCGAGCAGGCGTAGTCCGCGACACGGTTCGCGGGGGTGGTTCTTGCACCATGCGGTACGGCCGTCTAGGCTCTGTGGCGTTAGGTCACCGCGCGCACGGCGCCCGGTGCCGTTCCCGGGGAATCTTTCCGGGTCGCATCTTCCGCTGGAGAGTCGGCTCGCGCTACCAGCCTGAGCCGGTTGTCGACGGATACCCGATCGCCGTGGTGACCGAGATGCTTCGTGTAGGCAGCCAACTCGCTCGCTTGGCCTTTCGTCTGGTCAGGCAAGTGGCGGGGGCTCGCCCACAGCGGGGAGACAAGCCGTCCCGCATTCCGCCGGGAGGCAGTCCGCTGGTCCGCGTTGGAGGCGAGGACCGGTCAGGAAGGACATGTGTGAGCAACACCGATTTGTTGAACAGCGATGCGGACGCTGGCGCTTCTGACGCGCCCACGACTGGATCGACCCAGTCCACCGAGGCCCCACCGGCCTCGCAGCCCGTTTCGCAGGACACGGCGGCA
Source organism: Herbihabitans rhizosphaerae (assembly GCF_004216555.1). Classification (GTDB taxonomy): domain Bacteria; phylum Actinomycetota; class Actinomycetes; order Mycobacteriales; family Pseudonocardiaceae; genus Herbihabitans; species Herbihabitans rhizosphaerae. The sequence continues at coordinate 40,684 of NZ_SGWQ01000012.1, forward strand.
AACACCGAGCAGGTCGCGGAGAAGCCGCAGGCCAACGGGGGTACGGCCCGCCGCAGGGGAGGGTTGACCGGAATGGTGCTCGCGGAGCTTCGCGAGCTCGCCGGCCAGCTCGGCATCACCGGCACGACCGGGATGCGCAAGGGGGAGCTGATCGCCGCCATCAAGGAGCGGCAGAACGCGTCCGGCTCGTCGGACACGCTCCCGCTGAACGGCGTCGGCGACAAGCCGGCCGAGAAGCCGGTTCAGCAGGACCCGCCGGCCGAGAAGGTCGCCGACACACCTGCCGACAAGCCTTCGGAGGACAAGGCCGACAAGCCTGAGCAGGGCGAATCCAAGGAGCAGGCCAAGACCTCCTCCGCGACTTCCTCTGCGACCTCTTCCGGGCAGGACCAGCCGGCCGACTCGGCCACCGAGTCCGGCACGCGCAACCGTCGCCGCAGGTCCAGCCGTCCGGCGGGCTCTGACGGCGAGGCCAAGGGCGGCTCCGGCGACGGCCAGAACGAGCGTCAGCAGAGCGACCGCAACCAGGGTGACCGCAACCAGGGCGAGCGCCAGCAGAACGACCGCAATCAGAGCGGCCGTGACCAGGGCGACCGCAATCAGGGTGGCCGTGACCGTGACCAGGGCGGTCGCAACGATCGCAACCAGGGCGGCCGCAACAACGACCGCAACGACCGCAACCAGGGCGGCCGCAACAACGACGACGACGATGACGAGCGGGGCGGGCGGCGCGGCCGCCGGTTCCGGGATCGTCGCCGCCGTGGCGGTGGCACCGGCGGCGGCCGGGGTGACGGCGGCACCGACACCGAGATCCGCGAGGACGACGTGCTGCTGCCCGTCGCCGGCGTGCTCGACGTGCTGGAGAACTACGCGTTCGTGCGCACCTCCGGCTACCTCGCCGGCCCGGACGACGTGTACGTCTCGCTGTCCCTGGTGCGCAAGTACGGCCTGCGTCGCGGTGACGCGATCACCGGCCAGGTGCGTCAGCCGCGCGAGGGTGAGCAGCAGCGGCAGAAGTTCAACCCGCTGGTGCGCGTCGAGACGATCAACGGTCTCGAGCCGGACGCGGCCAAGCAGCGGCCCGAGTTCACCAAGCTCACCCCGCTGTACCCGAACGAGCGGCTGCGCCTCGAGACCGAGCCGCACCACCTCACCACGCGGGTGATCGACCTGGTGATGCCGATCGGCAAGGGGCAGCGCGCGCTGATCGTGTCGCCGCCCAAGGCCGGCAAGACGATGGTGCTGCAGTCGATCGCCAACGCGATCACCACCAACAACCCCGAGTGCTACCTGATGGTGGTGCTCGTGGACGAGCGGCCGGAAGAGGTCACCGACATGCAGCGGTCGGTGAAGGGCGAGGTCATCGCCTCCACCTTCGACCGCCCGCCGTCGGACCACACCACGGTCGCCGAGCTGTCCATCGAGCGGGCCAAGCGTCTGGTCGAGATGGGCCACGACGTGGTCGTGCTGCTCGACTCGATCACCCGTCTGGGCCGCGCGTACAACCTGGCGGCCCCGGCGTCCGGCCGGATCCTGTCCGGTGGTGTCGACTCGACCGCGCTGTTCCCGCCGAAGCGGTTCCTCGGCGCGGCACGCAACATCGAGGGTGGCGGCTCGCTGACCATCTTCGCCACCGCGTTGGTGGAGACCGGTTCCGCCGGTGACACGGTGATCTACGAGGAGTTCAAGGGCACCGGCAACGCCGAGCTCAAGCTGGACCGCAAGATCGCCGACAAGCGGATCTTCCCCGCGGTGGACGTGGACGCGTCCAGCACCCGCAAGGAGGAGCTGCTGCTGTCGCCGGACGAGCTGGCGGTCACCGTCAAGCTGCGCAGGGTGCTCGGTGCACTGGATTCGCAGGCCGCGGTCGAGCTGCTGCTCGACCGGCTGCGCAAGACACGCACCAACATCGAGTTCCTGATGAACGTCGCGAAGACCACGCCGGGCTCCGGCGGGGACGAATAGGAATAACGGGCTGCGGCCCCGCGTTCCAGTCCCCGCCAGCCCGTCTGGCACACTGGTTCGAGGTCCGGCACCGGTTCACCTCATGCTGATTCGAGGACCCGGGGCCATCTGAGAAAGGGACACCATGAAGACCGGTATTCACCCCGAGTACGTCACCACCGAGGTGGTGTGCGGCTGCGGGAACACGTTCAGCACCCGTAGCACCAAGACGTCCGGCCACATCCACGTCGAGGTCTGCTCCAACTGCCACCCGTTCTACACGGGCAAGCAGAAGATCCTGGACACCGGCGGCCGGGTCGCCAAGTTCGAGGCGCGCTACGGAAAGCGCAAGAAGTAGCGACTTTCACGGCGCCCACCCATGCTCGGGTGGGCGCCGTTGTCGTGTCCGGAGGAAGGAGGCGCGGTGACCGTGTCAGCCGATACGTCGAGCCTGCGGTCGCTGCTGGCCGAATACGCCGAGCTGGAGCGGCAGATGGCCGATCCGGCTCTGCACTCCGACCTGGTGAACGCACGCAAGATCGGCCGCCGGCACGCCGAGCTGAGCCCGATCGCCAAGACCGTCGAGGAGCTCGAGACGGTCAGGGCCGATCTGGCCGCCGCGCGCGAACTGGCCGAGGAGGACGCCTCGTTCGCCGAGGAGGCGCGCACCCTGGCGGCGCGCGCCGACGAGCTGGACGCGAAGCTGTTCGAGCTGCTGCTCCCGCGCGACCAGCACGACTCGGCCGACATGCTGATGGAGATCAAGTCCGGCGAGGGCGGCGAGGAGTCCGCACTGTTCGCCGGTGATCTGCTGCGGATGTACCTGCGCTACGCCGAGCGGCACGGCTGGCGCGCCGAGGTCCTCGACTCGACCGAGTCCGACCTGGGCGGCTACAAGGACGCCACGGTCGCGATCAAGACCAAGGGCGCCCAGATCGACGGCGTGTGGGCGCGGCTGAAGTTCGAGGGCGGCGTGCACCGGGTGCAGCGCGTTCCGGTCACCGAGTCGCAGGGGCGCATCCACACCTCGGCGGCCGGCGTGCTCGTGTACCCGGACTTGGACGACGCTGTGGACGCCGCTGAAATCCCCGAGAAGGACCTGCGCGTCGACGTGTACCGCTCGTCGGGCAAGGGCGGGCAGAGCGTGAACACCACCGACTCCGCCGTGCGGATCACCCACCTGCCCACCGGCATCGTGGTCTCCTGCCAGAACGAGCGCAGTCAGTTGCAGAACAAGACCCGCGCGATGCAGGTGCTGCGCGCGCGTCTGGCGGCGGCCGCCGAGGAGGAGGCGGCCAAGCAGGCGGCCGACGCCCGGCGCAGCCAGGTGCGCACGGTCGACCGTTCCGAGCGGGTGCGCACCTACAACTTCCCGGAGAACCGCATCTCCGACCACCGCGTCGGCTACAAGGCGCACAACCTGGACGCGGTGCTCGACGGCGACCTGGACGGCGTGCTGGACGCGCTGGCGGAGGCGGACCGGGCCGAGCGGCTCGCCGCACACGCCGATGGCTGACAGACGCACGCCGCTGCGCCTCGCGATCATCGAGGTGTCGCGGGATCTCACCGAGGCGGGCGTCGCGTCGCCGCGCACCGACGCGGAGCTGCTCGTCGCGCACGTGCTCGGCGTCGATCGCTCCAAGCTGGTGATGGTGCCGTCGCTCGATCCGTCCCAAATGGACACTCTGGGCGCGCTGGTGGCCCGCCGCGTTCGCCGTGAGCCGCTGCAGCACCTGCTCGGGTACGCGCCGATGGGTGAGATCACCGTCGAGGTCGGCACCGGCGTGTTCGTGCCCCGGCCGGAGACCGAGCTGCTGTTCGCCTGGGGAACCGTTGCGCTGCAAGGGGTTCCCGATCCGGTGGTGGTCGACCTGTGCACCGGTACCGGCGTGCTGGCGTTGGCCGTCGCGCACGCCCGGCCGGACGCCACCGTGCACGCGGTCGACCGGGATCCGACCGCGCTGTCCTGGGCGCGCCGCAACGCCGACGCGCGCGCGACTCACGGTGACACACCGATCCGGTTGCACGCCGGGGACGTCGCCGATCCCGCGCTGCTGTCCGAAATGGACGCGTCGGTCGATCTCGTCGTCTGCAACCCGCCCTACGTCCCGGCCGGCACCCCGGTGCCGCCCGAAGTCGCCGACCACGACCCGCCGGCCGCGGTGTTCGCCGGCGCCGACGGGTTGGACGTGATCCGCCACGTGATCACCTGCGCGGTGCGACTGCTGCGCCCCGGCGGCGTCCTGGCCATCGAGCACGACGACTCGCACAGCTCCTCGGTCCCCGCGCTCCTGACCGCCCGCTCCCTGCTCACCGACGTCGAGGACCACCCCGACCTCGCCGGCCGCCCCCGCTACGCCACCGCCCGCCGCCGTTGACGGACTTTAGCGGGCTAAAGTACGCACGCATAAGGTGGCGCGGAAGTCAAACGCGAATTGTATTCTGTGGATAACTGTGGCGCTGTGGATTGCTCGCGACATGGATGCGGGCTGATGCGGCAGACTGCGAAACATGGGAAACGAAATCGCATCGTGCGGCTCGCCATACGGCCTGTTTCGAGGATCTGTCGCTGTCGGTCTCGGTGATGTTTCGTATAGGGCGCTCCGCAGCAACGCTTACCGTCGAGTTCTGCACGACGTGTACACGACGCCGGATCAACCGATCACACACGAGGTGCTCTGCCACGCGGCGAGCATGATCTCGCCGCCCGGGACCATGCTCACCGGTTGCTCCGCGGCGGTCGTGTACGGCCTTGACATGGCTGACGCCGCCAGCCCGGTGGAGTTGGTCGTGCCGGAGAAGGAGAGGTTTGGCCCGGTGCGCGGGCTGCGTATTCATCGGGGGCCCGTCAGGCTGTGCGAGGCCGTGGCCTGGCGAGAGATAAGCATCGCGACACCTGCGCGGATGGCTCTGGACTTGATGTTGCGCTCAGCGCCGAGGACCAAGACGTTGACCGGCCGTCTACGCGCGGCTGTCGCTTACGTCGATCAGGTGCTGCGCAAGGGACTGGTCACCGAGGATCAGCTTTCTCGGCTGCTCGTCGGTCGACGCGACTGGGGTGTCGTGCTGGCGAGGCAGGCGTTGACGTTGGTGGACGCTCGCGCGGAGTCGCCTCCCGAATCCGAGCTTCGTGTCATTCTCGCGATGGATGGAATTCCGGCCGAGCCGCAGTACGTCGTTACGCATGCTGGTCAATTCCTTGGTCGCCTGGACCTTGCCTACCCGGATTCTTTGGTGGCGGTCGAGTACGACGGAAGATGGCACGAAGATCCTGAACAAATGAAGCGGGATGAGGAGCGGCGCGCCGCGTTGATGCGCCGAGGGTGGCGCTTCGTCCTGGTCCGGCATGACGATCTGTCGGGCGACGTGTCACGCATCGTGGCGAAAGTTCGCGATGCCCTCCGCGCGGCGGCGGACTTTAGCCCGCTAAAGTCCGCAGCGTGAGCACGGTGTACGACTGCTCGGAGCCTCAGGAGCGCGCCGACGGGCTGGCGGCTGCCGCCAGCTCGGTCAGAGCCGGCCGGCTGGTGGTGGTCCCGACCGACACGGTGTACGGGATCGGCGCGGACGCGTTCGACTCGACCGCCGTGCACTCGCTGCTGCAGGCCAAGGGCAGAGGCTCGGACATGCCGGTCGGCGTGCTCGTCGGCTCGTGGTCCACAGTGGACGGTCTGGTGCTGTCCGTGCCGACGCACGCGCGCACCCTGGTCGAGGCGTTCTGGCCGGGCGACCTGTCGATAGTGCTGCCGCACGCGCCCTCGCTGGCCTGGGATCTCGGGCAGACCAGAGGCACCGTGATGCTGCGCATGCCGCTGCACCCGGTGGCGCTGGAGCTGTTGCGCGAGGTCGGGCCGATGGCCGTGTCCAGCGCGAACCGCTCGGGCCAGCCGGCCGCCGGGACCGCCCAGCAGGCCCGCGACCAGCTCGGCGACTCGGTCGCCGTGTACCTGGACGGCGGCGAGAGTGGCGACCCCGTCCCGTCCACGATCGTGGACCTCACCGGCGACGACCCGATCGTGCTGCGCGAGGGCGCGGTCACCGTCGCCGACGTGTCCGACGCGCTCGGCGTCGAGGTCCGCACCGCGCGGTAGCGTTACCGAAATCGCTATTCGTCACGGGAGGAGTGCACGTGCCAACCCCGTACTGGGGTCCCGACTTCGAGGTCCTCGCACGCGAGGACCCGGAGATCGCCGACGTGGTCATCGGTGAGCTGCACCGGCTGCGGTCCGGTCTGCAGCTGATCGCCAGCGAGAACCTGACCAGTCCGGCGGTACTCGCCGCGCTCGGCTCGACGCTGTCCAACAAGTACGCCGAGGGCTACCCGGGGCACCGGTACTACGGCGGCTGCGAGCAGGTCGACGTCGCCGAGGAGCTGGCCGTCGCCAGGGCACGTGCGCTGTTCGGCGCCGAGCACGCCAACGTCCAGCCGCACTCCGGCGCGAGCGCGAACCTCGCCGCGTACGCCGCGTTCTGCCAGCCGAACGACGTGGTGCTGGCCATGGACCTCAAGCAGGGCGGCCACCTCACCCACGGCTCCAAGGTCAACTTCTCCGGCAAGTGGTTCGCGCCGGTGTCCTACGGCGTGCGCGAGGACACCGAGCTGATCGACTACGACCACCTGCGCGACCTCGCGCTGCACCACCAGCCGCGCATGATCATCGCCGGCGCGACCGCGTACCCGAGGCTGATCGACTTCGCCGCGTTCCGGGAGATCGCCGACGAGGTGGGCGCGGTGCTGGTGGTCGACGCCGCGCACTTCATCGGGCTGGTCGCGGGCAAGGCGATCCCGTCGCCGGTGCCGTACGCCGACGTGGTCACGCTGACCACGCACAAGGTGCTCCGCGGGCCGCGCGGCGGCATGATCCTGTGCCGCGAGGAGCACGCCAAGGCGATCGACAAGGCCGTGTTCCCGTTCAGCCAGGGCGGGCCGCTGATGCACGCGGTCGCGGCCAAGGCGGTGGCGCTCAAGGAGGCCGCGTCGACCGAGTTCCAGACCTACGCCGCCCGGGTGGTGGCCAACGCCGGCGCGCTGGCCACGGGCCTCGAGGCGGAGGGCATGCGGCCGGTCTCCGGCGGCACCGACACCCACCTCGCGCTGCTGGACCTGCGCGGTGCCGGGGTGACCGGCGCCGAGGCGGAACGGCGGTGCGACCTCGCCCGGATCACGCTGAACAAGAACGCCATCCCGTTCGACCCGCAACCCCCGATGACCGCGTCAGGCATCCGAATCGGGTCGCCGTGCGTCACAACGGTGGGAATGACGGAGGCGGACATGGGCGAGATCGCGAAGCTGATCGGACGGGCGGTGCGCGCCGAGCCGGGCACCGGTGCCGGCGACGCGGAACTGGCCGAGGTCGCCGACGCCGTGGGCCGGCTGGTCGCGGCGCACCAGGCCTACCCAGAGGGCTGAGGCCGTGCAGCCAACGCCAGTGATCGCGGCCGGGCTCCCCGTCCGCGAGTACGTGCTGGTCGCCCTCATCACCGCGGCCCTGACCTTCCTGCTCACCGGCCTGGTCCGGCTGTTCGCGATCAGGATCGGCGCGGTCGCCTACCCGAGGCAGCGGGACGTGCACGTGGTCCCGATCCCGCGCCTCGGCGGGCTCGCCATGTACCTCGGTGTGTGCGGCGGAATCCTTCTGGCACACCAACTTCCGGTGCTCCGGCACGCGTTCACCAGCTCGCTGGACGTGACCGGCGTGCTGGTCGGCGGCGGCGTGATCGTGCTGATCGGCATGCTGGACGACCGGTTCGAGCTGGACTCGACGACCAAGCTCGCCGGGCAGACCACCTCGGCGGGCATCCTGGTGCTGTTCGGCCTGCAGTGGATCGTGTTGTGGGTGCCGTGGGGCGGCGACGGCGAGTACTACGGCACGCAGTTGTATCTCGACCAGAACCAGGGTGGCCTGCTCGCCGTCCTGCTCACCGTGACGCTGGTCAACGCGATGAACTTCATCGACGGGCTGGACGGGCTGGCCGCCGGTGTCGGGCTGATCGCGGCCGCGGCGACCTGCGCGTTCTCGCTGAACCTGCTGGACGAGTCGCGCGGGGACGTGACCAACTACCCGCCGGCGCTGATCGCCGCCACGCTGGCCGGCGCGTGTCTGGGCTTCCTGCCGCACAACTTCCAGCCGGCCAAGATCTTCATGGGCGACTCCGGCTCGATGCTGATCGGGCTCATGCTGGCCGCGGCGACGACCTCGGCGTCGGGGCGTGTGGTCCCGAACAACACCGGCCCGCGTGACACGCTCGCGCTGCTGTCGCCGCTGCTGGTGGTGGCGGCCGTGTTGTTCGTGCCGCTGCTGGACCTGGTGCTCGCGGTGATCAGGCGAACCAGACGCGGGCAGAGCCCGTTCCACGCCGACAAGATGCACCTGCACCACCGGCTGCTGGAGTTCGGTCACTCGCAGCGGCGCGCGGTGTTGTTGATCTACTTGTGGGCGAGCATCATCGCGTTCGGCGCGGTGGCCCTGCGGCTGTTCGACGTGTACATCGTGGGCTGGGGGATCGGTATCGCGCTCCTGGTGGCACTGCTCGTCTCGGCGATACCTAGACTCAGGTCTCGATGAGCGACGACGACAAGGCCCTCGGCCTGGACACCGACATCCCGGCGACGCACGAGGCGTCGGTGCTGAAGCTGGCCGGCGCGATGCGGCGGCTGGTGTTGATCTCCACGAGCGTCACCTGGGCGCTCGCGCTGGTGCTGTTCGGGATCCTGTACGGCGGCGAGGGGCTGCTCGGCTCGGCGGTCGGCGGGGTGATCGCGATCGGGTCCACGCTCGGCACGCTGTGGCTGATGCGGATGACCGCCGCGCAGGGCCCGCATCTGGTGATGGCGGCGGCACTCGGCGGCTTTCTCGGTAAAGCCGTTGTGATCTTCATCGCGATGACTCTGCTGCGCGATGTCGAGGCGATCGAGCGCTATTCGCTGGCCTTCACGATGGTCGCGATCGTGGTCGTCGCGGCGGCCGCTGACGTGCGTGCTTTCCAGCGCACCAAGATTCCCGCGGTCATCCCCACCAGCGAAAACAGCTAAGCAGTACGTGCGTCCGGCGGGCTGAGTACCGGCTGGTAGGGTGCCGCACGTAGGGCGGACCGGCACCCAGTGGCGGAGCGTGGCTCGGCAGGGGTGCCGATGTCAGATGCCCGATAACCGTGAGGTACGTTTCGTCCTGATCGTGACGATTCCCCCGGCGGTGTGAAGCGCCGGCCGGGAGAACCGGAAGGAGCCCAGTTGGGCGCGCTAGTTTTGGCCGAGGGTGGCGACTTCGTTCCTCCCAACACGGACATTTTCTTCCTGCCTCCGATCTTCGGCAGCGTCACCAAGCCGATGGTTCTGCTGGTGCTGTCCGTCCTCGTCATCGTCGCGTTCTTCATGGTCGCCGCGCGGGGTCTCAAGATCGTGCCGAGTCGTTTCCAGTTCATGGCGGAGTCGGTGTACGACTTCAGCCGCAACAACATCGCGCGCGAGCAGATCGGCTCGAAGGACTTCCGGCCGTTCGTTCCGTTGATTCTCTCGTTGTTCACCTTCATTTTGGTGAACAACCTGTTCGGCCTGATTCCGATCCTGCAGTTCCCGTCGATGTCGCACATCGGGTTCCCGCTGGCGCTGTCGCTTCTCGTGGTCTACCCGGTCTGGCACGGCGTCGGCATCAGGCGGCACGGACTCGGCAAGTACCTGAAGAAAGAGATCTTCCCGCCCGGTGTTCCGGTGCCTGTCTACTTCCTGCTCTCGCCCATCGAAGTGTTCACGAAGTTCATCATGAACCCGATCACTCTGGGCGTCCGAGTTTTCGCCGCGATGTTCTCCGGCCACCTGATCCTGGTGCTGTTCACGCTCGCCGGTGAGTACCTGGTGTTCGAGTCGTCGAGCCTCATGCTCGCGCCGGTCGGCATCCTGTCCTGGCTGTTCGCCATCGCGATGACGTTCCTCGAGGCGCTGATCATGGTCCTGCAGGCGTTCATCTTCGCGAACCTGGCGGCCGGGTACATCGGTCGCGCGCTCTCCGAAGACCACTAAGAAAACCACAAGCCCCCGATCCGCGAAGTGGCGGACCGAATGAAAGGGAAACGCAAGTGAGCAACGCACTTGTTCTGGCACAGCAGACGATCAACACCAACCAGGGTCTTTCCGCGATCGGCTACGGCCTCGCCGCGATCGGCCCGGGCATCGGTGTGGGTCTGATCTTCGCCGCGGTCATCAACGGATCCGCCCGCCAGCCGGAGGCGCAGAGCCGCCTGATGACCATCGCGTGGACGACCTTCGCCATCGTCGAGGTGCTCGCGATTCTGGGCTTCGTGCTCTACTTCCTCGCATCCAGCCCTGGCTGACCAACCTCTCATTACGTTGGGAGACGTCGTGGTGAAATCCGAGCTATACCTGGCGGCCGAGGAGCACAACCCGGTCCTGCCGGAGATCTCCGAGATCATTCTCGGCCTGGTCTCGTTCGGCATTCTGCTGTTCGTGCTGTGGAAGTTCGCGGTGCCCAAGTTCGAGGCGCTCTACAAGGAGCGGACCGCGAAGATCGAGGGTGGCATCGAGAAGGCCGAGCAGGCGCAGGCCGAGGCGCAGCGCGCGCTGGAGCAGTACAAGGCGCAGCTGGCCGAGGCGCGGGCCGAGTCCGCGAGGATTCGGGACGACGCGCGGGCCGAGGCCGAGCAGATCAAGGCCGACCTGCACGCCCAGGCGCAGGAGGAGGCCTCGCGGATCATCGCGCAGGGCCAGGCCCAGCTCGAGGCACAGCGTGCGCAGATCGTCGCCGAGCTGCGTGCCGACCTCGGGCGCAACTCCGTCGAGCTGGCCAGCCGGATCGTTGGCGAGTCGCTCGAGGACGAGGCGCGTCAGCGCGGCACGGTCGACCGGTTCCTCGCAGAGCTGGACTCCAACGCGCCGGCCGGCGCGGGCAAGAAGTAGAGGACGCGCGCTATGAGTGCCGACAAGGCCCTGACCTCGATGCACGCCGCGAGCCGGGAGGCGCTGGCCGCCTGCGAGCTCGAGCTGCTCGACGTGCTCGACCGCGCCGGCAAGGAGACCGACAAGATCGGGCAGCTCGGCGACGAGCTGTTCGCGGTCGTCGGTCTGCTCCAGCGGGAGATCGGGCTGCGCCGCACGCTGGCGGACTCGTCGACCGACCCGAACGGCCGGGCCGACCTCGCCAAGACCGTGCTCGCCGGCAAGGTCGGCGAACCCACCGTGCAGGTGGTGGCCACGGTCGTGGCGGCGCGCTGGTCCAGCCCGCGCGAGATGGTCGACGGCCTCGAGTCGCTCGGCGTCACCACGCTGCTGGTGCGCGCGGAGCGGGAGGGCAAGCTCGACACGGTGGAGGACGAGCTGTTCCGGCTCGGCCGCATCATCGCCGACAGCACCGGCCTCGAGCAGGTGCTGTCCGACCAGACCCAGCGGGCCTTGGGCAAGGCCGAGCTGCTCGGCGGGCTGATCGACGGGAAGACGCACGCGGTCAGCGCCGCGCTGGTGCGCAACCTCGTCACGCAGCCGAGGGGCCGGGGTGTGGTCAACGGGCTGGAGAGCCTCGCGGCGGCGGCGGCCAAGCGTCGGGAGCGCTCGGTGGCGCACGTGATCTCCGCCGGACCGTTGAACGAGGAGCAGCAGGAGCGGCTTTCGGCCACCCTGCAGCGCATCTACGCACGTCCGATCGCCCTGCACGTCGAGGTCAACCCCGGCCTGCGTGGCGGTCTGCTGATCAAGGTCGGCGAAGAGGTCATCGACGGCAGCGCCATCGGCCAGCTCGAGGCAGTACGCCGGCGGCTGGCCAGCTGAGCGTCCAATACTTTCGGTACAGGCAAGAACGAAGCGAGAGCAGGAACACGACATGGCGGAGCTGACGATCTCGTCGGACGAGATCCGCAGTGCGATCGACAATTACGTCTCCACCTACTCCCCGGACGTGAGCCGGGAAGAGGTCGGCGTGGTGGCCGACACCGGCGACGGCATCGCGCACGTCGAGGGCCTGCCCTCGGCGATGGCGAACGAGCTGCTGGAGTTCCCTGGCGGCGTCCTCGGCGTCGCGCTGAACCTGGACACCCGCGAGATCGGCGCCGCCATCCTCGGTGACTACGACACCATCGAGGAGGGCCAGGAGGTCAAGCGCACCGGCCGCGTGCTGTCCGTGCCGGTCGGCGACGGCTTCCTCGGCCGGGTGGTGGACCCCCTCGGCAAGCCGATCGACGGCCTCGGCGAGGTCGTCGCCGAGGAGACCCGCGCGCTGGAGCTGCAGGCCGCGACCGTGGTGCAGCGCCAGCCGGTCGGCGAGCCGCTGCAGACCGGTCTGAAGGCCGTCGACGCGATGACCCCGATCGGCCGGGGCCAGCGGCAGCTGATCATCGGTGACCGCAAGACCGGCAAGACAACGGTCTGCGTGGACACGATCATCAACCAGAAGAAGGCGTGGGAGACCGGCGACCCGAAGCAGCAGGTGCGCTGCATCTACGTCGCGATCGGCCAGAAGGGCTCGACGATCGCCGGCGTGAAGACCGCGCTGGAGGACGCCGGGGCGCTGGAGTACACCACGATCGTGGCCGCGCCCGCGTCCGACTCGGCCGGTTACAAGTGGCTCGCGCCCTACACCGGTTCCGCGCTCGGCCAGCACTGGATGTACCAGGGCAAGCACGTCCTGATCGTGTTCGACGACCTCACCAAGCAGGCCGAGGCGTACCGCGCGATCTCGCTGCTGCTGCGTCGCCCGCCGGGCCGCGAGGCGTACCCGGGCGACGTGTTCTACCTGCACTCCCGTCTGCTCGAGCGTTGCGCGAAGCTGAACGACGAGCTGGGCGCCGGCTCGATGACCGGCCTGCCGATCATCGAGACCAAGGCCAACGACATCTCGGCGTACATCCCGACCAACGTCATCTCGATCACCGACGGCCAGTGCTTCCTGGAGTCCGACCTGTTCAACGCCGGTCAGCGCCCGGCGATCAACGTCGGTACGTCGGTGTCCCGAGTCGGTACCGCCGCGCAGACCAAGGCGATGAAGACGGTGGCCGCGACGCTGCGCCTGGAGCTCGCCCAGTACCGCGAGCTGGAGGCGTTCAGCGCGTTCGCGTCCGACCTGGACGCCACGTCGAAGGCGCAGCTGGCCCGAGGCACCCGGATGATGGAGCTGCTCAAGCAGCACGCGTACTCGCCGCAGCCGTTCGAGGAGCAGGTCATCTCGATCTTCGCCGGCACCAAGGGCTACCTCGACTCGGTTCCGGTGGTGGACGTGAAGCGGTTCGAGTCCGAGCTGCTGGAGAACATCCGGCACCGGCACACCGGCATCGTCGAGGAGATCCGCGTCGACAAGAAGCTCACCGACGACAACATCGAGCGCCTGGCCAACGCCATCGACGAGTTCAAGAAGAACTTCACCGCGTCGGACGGCAGTTCGGTCGTGGTGAACGAGGCGGAGGCCGAGGCGATGAACGAGGGTGACGTCGGCCAGGAGAAGGTCAAGGTCAACAAGCCGGCTCCGACGAAGAAGTGACCGGGTAGACCATGGCACAGCTTCGAGAGCTACGGCAGCGGATCAAATCCACCCAGGCCTTCAAGAAGATCTTCAAGGCCCAGGAGCTGATCGCGACTTCGCGGATCAGCAAGGCACAGGCCAGGGTGGCGGCGTCCAAGCCCTACGCGGACGAGATCACCAACGTGCTCACCGCGTTGGCGAGCGCCGCGGCGAACCTGGACTCGCCGCTGCTGGTGGAGCGGGACACCCCGCGTCGCGCCGGCATCCTCGTGGTCACCAGTGACCGCGGCCTGTGCGGCGGTTACAACGCCAACGTGTTGCGCGCCGCCGAGGAGTTGCAGTCACTGCTTCGTGAGCAGGGCAAGACGCCTCAGCTGTACGTGATCGGCCGCAAGGGCGTCAGCTACTACTCGTTCCGCCAGCGCGAGGTCGTCAAGAGCTGGACCGGCTTCTCCGAGAAGCCGGCCTACGCCAACGCGGCCGAGGTCGGTCAGGACATGGTGAACTCGTTCCTGGCCGGCGTGGACGACGACGGCGACGGCCCCGGCGAGGACGGCATCCTCGGCGTGGACGAGCTGCACATCGTCTACACCGAGTTCAAGTCGATGCTGTCGCAGAAGCCGCTGGCCAAGCGCATGGCACCGCTGGAGTTGGAGTACGCCGGCGACGAGGAGGAGCAGGCGAGCTCCAAGGTCATCCCGCCGACCTACGAGTTCGAGCCGAGCGCGGAGACGTTGCTGGCGAACCTCCTGCCGAAGTACGTCAACACCAGGATCTACGCGGCGCTGCTGGAGTCCGCGGCCTCGGAGTCCGCGGCCCGGCGTACCGCGATGAAGGCCGCGACGGACAACGCCGACGAGTTGGTGCGCAGCTTCACGCGAGTCGCCAACCAGGCCCGCCAGGCACAGATCACCCAGGAGATCAGCGAGATCGTCGGCGGCGTTGAAGCGCTGTCGACTTCCGCAGGAAGTGATGACTGACATGACCGCCGTACAAGAACCAGCCGCCAAGACCGGTACCGGCCGTGTCGTCCGGGTGATCGGTCCCGTCGTCGACGTGGAGTTCCCGCGCGACTCGGTTCCCGAGTTGTACAACGCGCTCAAGGTCGAGGTGGACCTCGAGTCGATGAAGAAGACCGTCACCCTCGAGGTCGCCCAGCACCTCGGCGACAACCTGGTGCGCTGCATCTCCATGCAGCCGCAGGACGGCCTGGTGCGTGGTGCCCCGGTGACCGACACTCGCGGCCGCATCTCGGTGCCGGTCGGCGACGAGGTCAAGGGCCACGTGTTCAACGCCCTGGGCGAGTGCCTGGACAAGCCGGGCCACGCCTCGGACGCGCCGCGCTGGGAGATCCACCGCAACCCGCCGCCGTTCGACCAGCTCGAGGGCAAGACCAAGATGCTGGAGACCGGCGTCAAGGTGCTCGACCTGCTCACCCCGTACGTCGAGGGCGGCAAGATCGGCCTGTTCGGCGGCGCGGGCGTCGGCAAGACGGTGCTCATCCAGGAGATGATCACCCGTATCGCCCGCAACTTCGGTGGCACCTCGGTGTTCGCCGGCGTCGGCGAGCGCACCCGTGAGGGCACCGACCTCTTCCTCGAGATGGACGAGATGGGCGTGCTCCCGGACACCGCGCTGGTGTTCGGCCAGATGGACGAGCCGCCGGGCACGCGTATGCGGGTCGCGCTGTCCGCGCTCACCATGGCGGAGTACTTCCGGGACGCCCAGAACCAGGACGTGCTTCTCTTCATCGACAACATCTTCCGGTTCACCCAGGCCGGCTCCGAGGTGTCGACCCTGCTGGGCCGTATGCCTTCGGCCGTGGGCTACCAGCCGACGCTGGCCGACGAGATGGGCGAGCTGCAGGAGCGCATCACCTCCACCCGTGGCCGTTCGATCACCTCGATGCAGGCGATCTACGTGCCCGCGGACGACTACACCGACCCGGCGCCGGCGACCACGTTCGCCCACCTGGACGCGACGACGGAGCTGTCCCGGCCGATCTCGCAGAAGGGCATCTACCCGGCGGTGGACCCGCTGACCTCGTCGTCGCGACTCCTCGCGCCGGACGTGGTCGGCGAGGAGCACTACCGGGTGGCCCAGGAGGTCAAGCGGATCCTGCAGAAGTACAAGGAGCTGCAGGACATCATCGCGATCCTCGGTATGGACGAGCTGTCCGAAGAGGACAAGGTGACGGTGAACCGCGCCCGGCGTATCGAGCGCTTCCTGTCGCAGAACTTCTTCGTGGCACAGAAGTTCACCGGCGAGGAGGGCTCGTTCGTCAAGGTGGCCGACACCATCGAGGCGTTCGACCGCGTGGCCAAGGGCGACTACGACCACGTGCCGGAGCAGGCCTTCCTGTCCATCGGCGGTCTCGAGGACCTGGAGCGCAAGTACCACGCGCTGACCAAGAAGTAAGGCGCGCCAAGCGAAACAGGCCCGGTGTCCACTGTGGACACCGGGCCTGTTTGGTTATCGAGGGCAAGGCCGCCGCTGGTTCGGCTTCGCCGAAACGCCTGTGGTCGGGTTGCGTGGGTGGTTACCTGCGGGGGTTGGTGGGCTGCGTGTTGCGTGGGTGGTTGGGAGAGACGCCTTCGGCGTGACGGCGGTCGCCCTCGACTTTTCGGCCGACCTTGGCGTGGTTTCGATCGGTGCGGTCAAGCGGGCCGGCTGCGTGAAGGTGGTGGGTGGCCCGCACTAGCAGCCTCTGATTTTCCCGTGGCGGTGGCCGCCGTGGTACGCTCGTCTGGTGGGTGGGATGTATGCGGTGACGATGGGAGATCGCGGGCGTCTGGTCGTACCGGCCGAGCTGCGCCAGCGAGCTGGATTCGAAGAGGGTCGCCCACTGGTCCTGTTGTACAGCCCAGGGGGTGTCGTCTTGTTGACCAGAGATCAGCTCAAGGACATGGTGCGCGCCGACCTCGCCGACGTGGACGTCGTCGGGGCGCTGCTGGCCGAGCGGCGTGAGGCCGCCGATGTCGAGGACGCGGTGTGAACGTCTTCGACGCGTCCGCCCTCCTGGCGTTCCTGCGCGGCGAGGAGGGAGCGGACGAGATCGAACGCGCGCTGGACGCGGGCGGGGTCTGCGGTGCGGCCAACTGGTCGGAGGTCATCCAGGTCCTGATCAGGCACGGGCGCGACTGGGAGCTGTCCGTCGCGCTGCTGCAGAGCTACGGGCTGGACGTGTTGCCGGTCAGCGGTGAGGACGGTGAATGGGCGGCGCGGCGGTGGCGTCGTGGCGAGAGTCTTTCGCTCGGTGACCGCCTGTGCCTGGCACTCGGCGAGCGCATGGACGCGACCGTCTGGACCGCCGACAAGGAGTGGGGCGATGGCGGCCGGGTTCGTCAGATCCGTTGACCTGCCTGGAAGTGAGGCAAGCGCCCTGCTTGAATCTCGGTGTGAACTGGTTGGCGGATACCCGAGCGTCCTACGACGCGGACGCGGAGAGCTACGCCGATGAGGTCCGCGACTCGCTCGCCGGCAATCCGTTTCTGCGGGCGCCGCTGACGTTGTTCGCCGATCTGGTTCACGCGGACGGCGGCGGGCCGGTCGCGGACGTCGGGTGCGGGCCTGGGCATGTCGTCGCCTATCTCCGCGGCCTGGACGTCGACGCGTTCGGCGTGGACCTGTCGCCCGGGATGATCGAGGTGGCCCGGCGTGACCATCCGGGGATGCGGTTCGAGGTGGGGTCGATGACCGATCTCGATATCGCCGATGCGTCGCTGGCCGGCGTGCTGGCCTGGTGGTCGCTGATCCACGTGCCGGACGACGAGGTGCCCGCCGTGCTCGCGCAGTTCCGGCGGGTGCTGCGGCAGGACGGCCGAGTGCTGCTCGGCTTCCACACCGGCGACCGGTCGCGTCCGAAGACCGACGCCGATCCGACGAAGATGCGCACCCATCGCCGGCAACCCGAGCTGGTGGCCGGCTGGCTCGCCGACGCCGGGTTCACGGTCGACGCGCAGACGCTCATCGGTCTCGCCGGGCCGAGGCCGGGCGCGGTTCTGTTCGCGCGCAAGTGAATCAGGGCCGGTGTCCACAGTGGACACCGGCCCGTGCGCGTCTCAGGCGAGTGTCTCCAGTGCCTCGGCCGCTTCGTGGAAGGCGGGCCGTCGGGTGTTCTCGGCGGCGAGGCGCTCGGCGACCTGACGGGCCGCGCCGTCGAACAGCAGTCGCTGGACCGCTTCGGCGATCGCGTCGACGGTGGCCACCTCCGGGTGCAGCGCGATGCCGGCGCCCACCTCGTGCAGCCGGTCGGCGTTCTGGAACTGCACGCACATCTGCGGCAGCGCGAGTTGCGGCAGCCCGGCCACCGTGGACGACCACGAGCTGCCGGAGCCGCCGTGATGGATCACCGCCGAGCAACTCGGCAGCACGTGTGACAGCGGCAGGCCGTGCACGAACCGCGCGTTGAACCGTTCGGCCTCCAGCCGATCGCTCGCGGCCACCACCACGTCGAGATCGAACTCGGCGAGCGCGTCCAGCGTCGTGCGCACCACGTCGGGGTGGTCGCCCATCACCGGCACGTGCCCGAGCGTCACCACCACGCGCGGCGCCTTCGGCTCGTCGAACAGCCAGTCCGGCACGGGCGCGGTGCCGTTGTAGTCGCCGTACCTGCTGGCGATCGCCGGTACCGGCGGCTCGGTCCACTGCAGCCCCGGCGGGCAGTTGTCGACGTAGTGGGCCGGCGGCAGGTCCTCGGGCACGTCCCACTTGTCGTGCAGTGGCAGCAACGCCTCCCGGGCCGGCCGCTCGTGTTGCGGATGGCAGATCAGGCCCCAGCCGTGCAGCACATACGGCACCCCGAGCCGAGCGGCCGCGATCGGTGCGGCGAACTCCCAGTACGGGCCGATCACCAGGTCCGGCCGCCACGCCTCGGCGAGCTGGACGGTGCCCTCGGCGGTCCGCTCGGCGGCCGGCACGTAGTACTCGCGAACGTGCCGGCCGACGCTCTCCACCGCGCTGTCCTGGGACCAGTGCGCCGGACCGAGATCGCCGAGGGAGAAGTCGTCGGCGATCGAGGTGGACGCGAGGCCCGCGGCCGTCGCCAGCCTCGCGAAGCGCTCCGGGCCGGCCACCAGTACCTGGTGTCCGGCGTTTCGTAAGGCCCACAGCAGCGGCACCATCGGATAGAGGTGCCCGTGGTTGGGTCCGCTGGTCGCCATGATCTTCATGAAGTCCCCCTTGTCGGAGTCTGGTGCCGGGCGCGCGTGGCGCACCCGTGATCGACAGACCCGTAACCAGCCGTGACCAATGACTGGCTTCTTCCCCGTGGCCGAGCGTACGGACGGCGGTGGGATCACGGTGGGAACGTCGAGCCGTTCGAGCCGGCTACTCGAGCCGGTCTCGAGAGTGGCCTTGGACACGTCGCCCTGCCTGGGGATGCGCCGTGCGGACCATCTAAACTTCTTGTAACCCAGTCGAAGGAGTTTCGCGTGGCTGCTGAGATGTCGGTCGAGCTGGTCGCGGTCGAGCGCCGCCTCTGGTCGGGCACCGCGTCGTTCGTGGTCGCCCAGACCACCGAGGGTGAGATCGGTGTCATGGCCGGTCACGAGCCCACACTCGGCCAGCTCGTCGAGGATGGGGTCGTCAAGGTGAACACCACCGACGGCGCCACGGTCGTGGCGGTCGTGCACGGCGGGTTCCTGTCCGTGACCGGTGACGGCGTGAGCATTCTCGCCGAGTCCGCCGAACTGGCGCACGAGATCGACGTAGCGCAGGCCAAAGCCGATCTCGGTGCCGGGGACGAGGAGGAGCGCGCGAGAGCTGCCGCCCGCCTCCGCGCCGCCGAGCAGCAGCCGGCTTGAGCAGAGGCTGAGGGCGGGAGCGGGCCGTGGGAACCACCTGGTTGATCGGAACGCTCCTGGCTGTCGCCGTCGCGGCGGCGATCTTGCTCGTCCTGCGGCGAATCCGCCTGCTGCGCAGCGGCGGTATCAGCGTCGCCCTGCGCACCAGGCTGGACGAGTCCGGCCGCGGCTGGCACCTCGGTATCGGCCGCTATCACGGTGACGAGTTCTCCTGGTTCCGCCCGCTGAGCCTGCGCGCCGGTCCGGACCGCGTGATCAACCGCGGCGGGCTGGAGATCGCCACCCGCCGCGAGCCGCAGGACGCGGAGTCCTATTCCATGCCGCCCGGCTCGCAGGTGCTGCGCTGCAAGGGCGCCGGCGAACTCGAGGTGGAGATCGCCATGGGCCCCGACGCGCTCACCGGGTTTCTGTCCTGGCTGGAGTCCGCGCCGCCCGGGCGCCGGTTGCCCTGGGCCTCCTGAGCGGCGGCCCACCTTCGTCGGTTGTGCCTCTGAGTACGCACCTGGCAGGTTCATCAGCCCGATGAGCTGAGGTGGCGCGATGAATCGGTGGCAAGCCGTCGTGGGACTGGCGCTCACCGATTTGGTCCTCGACGGTATCCGGCCTGGTGATGCTGACGCCCGTGCCCGGGCAACTCCTGGCCGCCGACGGGCCGAGCCGCGACGACATGCAGCTCAGCGCGCTCATCGTCGACGATGCCGGTCAGCCCGTGTGGGTGGCGCCGACGCCGCGGGAGAAGCCCCGGTTCGGCCTGCAGGTGCAGCGTTTCCGGGACCGGCAACGGTCTGCGCGCCGATCTGCACGACTTCCAGATCACCGCACACGACACCGCGCTGGTGATCGCGTATCGACAGAAGACCGTGGACCTCACGCCGATCGGCGGGGCGAAAGTCGCGCAGGTCCTGGAAGGCGTCGTTCAGGAAATCGATCTCGGCACCGGCGCTGTCCGGTTCGAGTGGAATTCGCTCGACCACGTCCCGGTGACCGAGTCCTATGCGGAACGGCCGCCGGCCGTCGTCGGACGTCGTGTGGCCGGCGGTGTGACCACGGTGTTCGCCAGTTGGAACGGCGCGACCGAGGTGGTCACCTGGCGAGTGCTCGCCGGCCCGGCAGCCGATCAGCTCAAGCCGGTCGCCGACGCGGCGAAGACGGGCTTCGAGACGGCGACGGCGGCAACCACGGGCCGGCCTACGTCGCCGTGGAGGCGCTGGACGCCGGTGGGGCCGTGCTCGGGACGTCCGATCCAGTCCAGGTGACCTGACGGCTCAGCCGCCCGGCTTCCACTTCACGTCGCCGTCCGGATTGGCCACCCTGCCCAGCACGAACAGCAGGTCGGACAGGCGGTTGAGGTACTTGGCCGCGAGCGCGTTGGTGCGCTCGCCGTCCGCCTCGATCAGCGCCCAGGCGTTGCGCTCGGCCCGCCGGGTGACCGTGCGCGCCACGTGCAGCAGCGCGGCGCCCGGCGTGCCACCGGGGAGCACGAACGAGTCCAGCTTGGCCAGCCGCTCGTTGAACTCGTCGCACCACGATTCCAGGCGCTCGATGTAGGCGTCGGTGATCCGCAGCGGCGGGTATTTCGGGTCCGGCTCTACCGGCGCGCAGAAATCGGCGCCCACGTCGAACAGGTCGTTCTGCACCCGGCGCAGCACGGTGGTCAGCTCGTCGGCGAGCCCACCCATGGCCACGGCGACGCCGATCGCGGAGTTCGCCTCGTCGACGTCGGCGTAGGCGGCGAGCCGGGGGTCGGTCTTGGGCACGCGGTCGCCGTTGCCGAGGGCGGTCGTGCCGCTGTCGCCGACACGGGTGTACACGCGGGTGATGTGAACGGTCACGTCCACGACGTTACTCGTCGGGCTCGGGTGGATCACCGTTCGCTTCGGCACGTCTGCGCTCCAGCGTGTCGTTGACCAGCGCGCCCACGTTTCCGGCGGCGATCATCGCCAGCGCCAGCATGACCAGCCAGAACCCGATCTTGGTCTGCACGGCGTCGCCGATGATCCGGCTCAGGTCGGCCGGCGCCTGCGCGTCCGTCGAACCGGCCACCTCGCGCAGGCGGGTGTCCATCCCGGACATCGCCACGAGCTGGGTCACCCCGAGCATGATCGCGGCCACGGCGGCGGCCGCCGCGGTGCCGGCGAGCCTGGTCCGCAGCGCGGGGATCAGCACGGTGGCCGCTCCCAGGGCGATCAGCAGCATCGTGACGATCGCCAGGGGCTGCACGTCCGGCCTCGGTGGCGCGTCGAGGTCGCGGTCCTCGGGGAGCAACTCCTTGGGCAGATCCCGCACGATGTCCGGCTCGCCGCCCGTGGCCATGTCCAGGCCGGTGT
The DNA here is from genome assembly GCF_004216555.1 of Herbihabitans rhizosphaerae. Lineage (GTDB taxonomy): Bacteria > Actinomycetota > Actinomycetes > Mycobacteriales > Pseudonocardiaceae > Herbihabitans > Herbihabitans rhizosphaerae. The sequence continues at coordinate 62,218 of NZ_SGWQ01000012.1, forward strand.
AGGTGGCGTGCGCCTCGCCGACGCCGGACACCTCACAGGACACCGACACGAACGGCAGCAGGAACAGCACCAGCGCGAGGAGGAACCCAGCCGGGCTGAGCAGACGGGGCAGCAGCTTCATCGGCGGACGACCTCCGCTGCGGAGCTTACCGAGCACACAGCGTGCTCGCTGGACTCGCCCGGTCGACCGGCGCAGATGCGTGGCAGGCATGATGGGCCGCGTGACGGAGCACTTTCTGGTTCGTGGGGGCGCACGACTGGTCGGCGAGGTCGAGGTCGTCGGCGCCAAGAACAGCGTGCTCAAGCTGATGGCCGCGGCACTGCTGGCCGAGGGCACCACCACGATCACCAACTGTCCGCAGATCCTCGACGTGCCGCTGATGGCCGACGTGCTGCGCAGCCTCGGCTGCGAGGTGACGCTGGACGGTGACACCGCCACGATCACCACGCCGGCCGAGCTGAACCACCGGGCCGACTCGCCGTCGATGGGCAAGCTGCGCGCCTCGGTGTGCGTGCTCGGGCCGCTGGTCGGCCGGTGCAAGCGCGCGGTCGTCGCGCTGCCCGGCGGTGACGCGATCGGCTCGCGCCCGCTGGACATGCACCAGAACGGGCTGCGCCAGCTCGGCGCGCACTCCGAGATCGAGCACGGCTGTGTGGTGGCCGAGGCAGAGGGCCTGCACGGCGCGCAGATCTGGCTGGACTTCCCGAGCGTCGGCGCGACCGAGAACATCCTGATGGCTGCCGTGCTGGCGCCCGGCACCACGGTGATCGACAACGCCGCGCGCGAGCCGGAGATCGTCAACCTGTGCACGATGCTGACCGAGATGGGCGCGCGCGTCGAGGGCGCCGGCACGTCCACCCTGACCGTGGAAGGCGTCGAGCGGCTTCGCCCGACCGAGCACCGGGTGATCGGCGACCGGATCGTGGGTGCGACCTGGGCGTTCGCCGCGGCGATGACCATGGGCGACGTGACCGTTCGTGGGGTGAACCCGCATCACCTCGACCTCGTGCTGGAGAAGCTGCGGGCCGCGGGCGCGGAGATCACGACCCTCGACGACGGCGACGGTTTCCGTGTGGTGCAAGACGAGCGGCCGCGCGCGGTGGACTTCGTGACGCTGCCGTACCCGGGGTTCGCGACCGACCTGCAGCCGTTCGCGATCGCGCTGACCTCGATCGCCGAGGGCACGTCGATGATCACGGAGAACCTGTTCGAGGCGCGGTTCCGGTTCATCGAGGAGATGGTGCGGCTCGGCGCGGACGCGCGCACCGACGGCCACCACGCGGTGGTGCGCGGGGTGGAGCGGCTGTCCAGCGCGCCGGTGTGGGCCTCGGACATCCGCGCCGGGGTCGGCCTGGTGCTGGCCGGTCTGCGCGCGGATGGCGTGACCGAGGTGTGGGACGTGTTCCACATCGATCGCGGCTACCCGATGTTCGTGGAGAACATGCAGAAGCTGGGCGCCGACGTCCGCCGCGTGGACGACGAGCCCGACCGCGCCTGATCGCCGCCCCGTTTGTAGGTCTTCAAGACCCACAAACCCCGGTCCGAGATGTCCGCAACGATGGCAAACCCGACCGTGCGTAGGGGCTAGCCAGCAGGCGGCGCGGCGAGTAGAACAGGGTTCCTTGTGTACTCCTGGAGGCCGCCATGCGACGACGTCGCGCTCTCGCCGTAGCCACCGCCGCGCTGGCTGGAACCCTTGTGGCACAACCGATCGCGGTTGCCGAGCCGGCGTCGTCGCTGGACAAGCGGCCGGTCGCGATCGGCGTGGGCGGTGCGGTCGTGTCCGACACCGTGGAGTCGACAAAGGCCGGTCTGGACGTGCTGCGCGCGGGCGGGACGGCGGCCGACGCGGCGGTGGCGGTGGCCGCGACGCTGGGTGTCACGGACCCGTTCATGGCCGGTCTCGGCGGCGGCGGGTACTTCGTGCACTACGACGCGCGCACCGGCCGCGTGTCCACGATCGACGGGCGGGAGACCACCCCGGCGGCCGGCGGCGAGCGGATGTTCCTCGACCCGGCGACCGGTCAGCCGTACCCGTTCGCGCGGGCCGTCACAAGCGGGCTTTCCGTTGGCACGCCGGGAATGCTGGCCACCTGGGAGCGCGCGCTGAAACGCTGGGGCACGTTCGACCTCGGCCGCACGCTGCGTCCGGCGATCGAGGTGGCGGACCGGGGCTGGCCGGTCACCGAGCAACTGCGCGAGGAGATCGAGGCGAACGCGGACCGGTTCCGCCAGTTCACCTCGTCGGCAGAGCTGTTCCTGCCCGGGGGAGCGCCGCCCGCCGTCGGCTCGCTCATGCGCAACCCGGACCTGGCTGACACCTACCGGAAGATCGCGCGGGACGGCACCCGGGCGTTCTACGACGGCGCGATCGGCGCCGACGTGGCCGCCGCCGCGCAGCGCCCGCCGCTCGCGCCGGGCGCCACGATCGACCCGCCGGCCGGCCTGCTCACCGCGGATGACCTGGCCGAGTACCGCACGATCGACCGCGAGCCGACGCACATGCGCTACCGGGGGCTGGACGTTTACGGCATGGCGCCGTCCTCCAGCGGCGGCATCACGGTCGGCGAGGCGCTGAACATCCTGGAGACCAGCCGACTGTCCACAATGGACAGGACGCAGGCGCTGCACCGGTACCTGGAGGCGAGCAAGCTGGCCTTCGCCGACCGCAACCGGTACATCGGCGACCCCGCCTACGTGGACGTTCCGCAGCGCACCCTGCTGTCCGACCGGTTCGCGCGCGGCCGCGCCTGCCTGATCGACCCGGCCACCGTGCTGACCGCGCCGGCCGCACCAGGCGACGTGCGCAGGCCCGATTCGTGCGAGCCGGGCCGCGTGGAGGCGAGTGCCGATACGGCCGCGCACACCAACCACTTCGTGGTGTCCGACGCGCGCGGCAACGTGGTGTCGTACACGAACACGATCGAACAGGTCGGCGGCAGTGGAATCGTTGTGCCGCAACGGGGTTTCCTGCTCAACAACGAGCTGACCGACTTCAACTTCGCGCCCACGCAGGGCGACGCGCCGGACCCGAACCTGCCGGCCGCCGGCAAGCGCCCGCGGTCCAGCATGTCGCCGACGATCGTGCTGCGGCACGGCCGGCCGTTCCTCGCGCTCGGCTCGCCGGGCGGCTCGACGATCATCACGACCGTGCTGCAGGTGCTGCTGAACCGGATCGACTTCGGCATGCGGCTGCCCCAGGCGGTGAGTTCGCCGCGAGCCTCGCAGCGCAACGCGGCGACGACCACCGCCGAACCGGCCTTCGTCAACTCGCCGGAGGGCAAGGCGCTCGCCGCGATCGGCCACAAGTACACCGAGCAGGCCGAGATTGGGACGACGGCGGCGCTGGAGTTCCTGGGCGGCGGGCTGGTGCTCGCGGTCGGCGAACCGTCACGCCGGGGTGGCACCTCGGCCGGCGTCGTGCACGGATGGTGATTACCGGTAAACGGTAAGGACATGCGTTGCTATGCATGTCTTGCCCGTCACGGATAGCTTCCGGATGATGACGAATTGAGCGGTCGCGCTGGACCGCCACCGGTGTGAACCCCTGCAGCCACACCGTTTCACACCCGGCTGCCGTTCCCGCGCGCGTTCACGTACGCGAGGGAGCAAGAATGCAACGACGACACAGAACCCTGCCTGTGCTCGTGGCACTCGGCCTGGGTGCGGCAGCGCTCGCACTGGTGCCTACCGCCGCCGCCGAAGCGGGTGGCGCGCCGGCGCTGTTCACCGGTGACGCCGTGGCCGCGCGGGCGGCCGACGGCCTGCGGTCCACGCCGTACAACGCCGAGGTCCGGGTCAAACAAGCCAACCCCGACGTGGTCGCGGAGTCGACCGAGGAGATCGCGATCGATCTCGGTGGGCGCACCGTGCACGCGGTTCGGGACGGCGCCCGCCGCACCGAAGTGGGCAACACGCTGTGGACCGGCCAGATCCGCGAGACCGCCAAGGCACGCGGTGCGGGTGCCGAAGTCGCCACCGACGAGAACAACTCCGTGACGCTGGTGCGCTCGGACGCCGGTGTCACCGGGTCGGTGCGCCTGGACGGCAAGCTGTACAAGATCCGTCCGGTGTCCGGTGGGCACGCGGTGATCGCCGTCGACGAGACGAAGATGCCTCGCGACCACGCGCCGATCGCGCTGCCGAAGATCGACATGCCGGCGGCCGAGGCGGCGCCGGCCGCGAACACCGTGATCCGCGTCCAGGTCGTGGCCACCAACGAGGCCGTGTCGGCATACGGCGGCGACATGCGCGCGCTGACCGATCTGGCCGTCGCCGAGACGAACAAGGGCTACACCAACTCCGGTGTCGGGATCACGCTCGAGCTGGCCAGCTACTCCACGGTCAACTACAACGAGCAGGGATTCTCCACCGACCTGAGCCGGTTCCGCGGCACCAGCGACGGGCAGATGGACGGCATTCACGCCATCCGCGACCAGACGCGCGCCGACGTGGGCGTGCTGATCATCAATGACAGCTCGTACTGCGGGCTCGCCTCCGGCATCGGCTCCAGCGCCTCGACCGCGTTCGCCGCGGTGTACTGGGACTGCGCCACCGGCTACTACAGCTTCGGGCACGAGATCGGGCACCTGCAGTCGGCCCGGCACGACCCGGCCACCGACGGGTCCAACACCCCGTACGCCTACGGGCACGGATACCGGTACGGCACCTCGTGGCGCACGATCATGGCGTACAACTGCTCGCCGAGCTGCCCGCGACTGAACTACTGGTCCAACCCGCGAGTGAACTACCAGGGTGTGCCGATGGGTACCACCACGCGCAGCGACAACGCCCGCGTGCTGGAGAACACCAAGGCCACCGTGGCCGGCTTCCGGAGTTGACCGGGAGGCGAGCGGCCGTCCGGCGCGCCCCGTACGGCCGCTCGCTCTTACTTCGCGCGCAACCTGGTGGCCAGCAGCACGGTCACCACTCCGGTCGCGACACCGGCGACCAGCAGCGCGTGCCGCAGCCCGTCGGTGAATGTCGGCTGGGCGGCGACCACCGCGCCGAGTACCGCGACACCGACGGCGGTGCCGGTCTGACGGGTCGCGTTCACCGTGCTGGCCGCCATGCCGGAGCTGTGTCTGGGTACCGCGTGCAGCGCCATCGTGTTGGTCGGCACGCCGCCGGTGCTCAGGCCGAACCCGATGATCACGAACAGCACGGCGATCACCGGGTACGGCGTGGTCGGCGTGAGGACGAGCATGCCGAGCAGCGCCACAGTGATCAGTGTGTAGCCGGCCACCAGCGGGAGCCGGCCGCCGAACCGGCTGACCAGCCGGCCGGCGAGCAGCCCGGCCGTGGTGTTGGCCAGTACGTACGGCAGGAACTGCAGCGCCGCCTCGGTCGGCGTGGCGCCGCGCACCGACTGCAGGTAGATCGACAGCAGGAAGAAGCTGCCGAACGTGCCGAATCCCATGACGAACGCGGCCAGGTTGACCAGGCCGAACTCGGGCCGGGCGAACAGCCTGATCGGCAGCATCGGGCGTTGCTGGCGCAGCTCGATGAGGATGAACGCGACGAACAGCACGGCCGCGAGCCCGAGTGCCGCGAGCACCGGCGGCTCGGTCCAGCCGCGGTGACCGCCGTCGATGATCCCGTAGGTGAGCGCGCCGATCCAGCCGATCGCGAGCAGTTGCCCGACCACGTCCGGCGAGGCGTGCTCCGGGTCGGCCGATTCGCGCAGCCGGCGCAGGCCGACGACCACCGTCAGCATGCCGAGCGGGACGTTCAGGTAGAACACGCTGCGCCAGCCGAACGCCTCGGTCAGCGGGCCGCCGATCAGCGGACCGAGCACGAACGCCGATGAGGCCACGCTGGACCACAGTCCGATGATCCTGGCCCGCCGCGCCGGTTCCGGAAACGCTTGTGCGATAAGGGACATCGCGCCCGGCGTGAGCACCGACGCGGCCGCGCCCTGCACCACGCGCGCGGCGATCAGCCAGTCCGCGCTGTCGGCCAGCGCGCACGCGAGCGAGGCGACGGTGAAGCCGGCGACGCCGATCAGGAAGACCGCCTTGCGGCCGAACCGGTCGGCCAGCGAGCCGCCGGTGAGCATGAACGCGGCGAGCGCCACGATGTAGCCGTCCACGATCCACTGCAGTTGGGCGAGCGAGGTGGTCAGGTCGGACTGGATCGTGGGCAGGGCGATGTTCACGATGCTCACGTCCAGCAGCGACATGAACGTGCCGAGGAACAGTGGCGCGAGGAACCAGCCCGTGCCGGCTTTATGGGGAACCGTTGTCGATAGGGTCACCGCGCCAGCGTGCTGCCTCAAGTCAACTTGAGGTCAAGCTGCCGTGGATCTCCTCGGGTGTGATCTTGTTCCCACGCATCCGCTCCTTGATCACCGCGCGCAGGTGCGAGCACTGCGTGGCCGGCTCGTCCGACGGGCAGATCAGCGCGTGTTCGAGATGCCCCTTGCCGGCCTCGAGCCGGGTGATCTGCTCCTCGATCGCGCGCACCCGGTCGCGCAGCACCGCACGCCAGTTCGCGCCGGCGAACACCGCGGCGATGTCGTCCAGGCTCATCAGCCCGCACTCCTGCCACATCTGGATCAGGCCGATGCGGTGCAGTTCGTCGGGGCTGTACCAGCGGCGGCCGCCACGGCGTTCGGTCGGTGTCACGAGCCCGCGTTCGTCCCAGTAGCGCAGCGTCGACACGGTCAGCCCGAACAATTCGGCAGCCTTGCCGATGGGCACGAGATCATCCATGCACCCATTTCACCTCAACCCGACTTGAGGCGCACCACGCCCTGCGCTCGTTTGCGGACTTTAGCGGGCTAAAGTCCGCGCCGAAGCTTACGGAGGGTGAATGTTGCCGCATCGCGCGCACCCGGGTGGTCAGGCCGAAAGTGGTTGCGGCACAACAATTATTGCCTCGAAATCATGGATGTCACTGATCACGGTGCGCTACATAGACGCGCCGCTTGACAACCGTAGCGGCTTATGCGTGCGTACTTTAGCCCGCAAAAGTCCCTCGGCCGCGGTGAAGGCCCAGGTCGCCGCGGGGGTACGGGCGTCTTCTGTGGAGTGTTCTGGGGCATCGCCGGGACACCTTCACGGCTGGCAGGCCATATCGTTGTGAGGAACGGCACCAGCACAACGAGGTTACTCGCCAGTACCCTCCTGTAAAGCCGGATTAACGGAGGTTAACGTGCCGTATCCGTCCGACCGTGAGCGCGACCGTCCGTGGGTGATGCGGACCTACGCAGGGCATTCGTCGGCCGTCGCGTCCAACGAGCTGTACCGACGCAACCTGGCCAAGGGCCAGACCGGCCTGTCGGTGGCGTTCGACCTGCCGACGCAGACCGGCTACGACCCCGACCACGAGCTGGCCAGGGGAGAGGTCGGCAAGGTCGGCGTGCCGGTCAGTCACATCGGCGACATGCGCCAGCTGTTCGACGGCATCCCGCTCGCCGAGGCCAACACCTCGATGACGATCAACGCGACCGCCATGTGGCTGTTGTCGCTGTACATCACGGTGGCCCAGGAGCAGGCCGAGGCCGAGGGGCGCGACTGGCACGAGGTGGTCGCCAAGCTCGCCGGCACCACGCAGAACGACATCATCAAGGAGTACCTGTCCCGCGGCACCTACGTGTTCCCGCCGGGGCCGAGCCTGCGGTTGATCACCGACATGGTCGCCTGGACCGTGGCGAACGTGCCCAAGTGGAACCCGATCAACGTGTGCAGCTACCACCTGCAGGAGGCCGGCGCGACGCCGGTGCAGGAGGTCGCGTACGCGATGTGCACGGCGATCGCGGTGCTGGACGCCGTGCGCGACTCCGGCCAGGTGCCCGAGGACAAGTTCGGCGACGTGGTCGCGCGCATCTCGTTCTTCGTGAACGCCGGCGTGCGGTTCGTCGAGGAGATGTGCAAGATGCGCGCGTTCGCCCAGATGTGGGACGACCTGACGCGTGAGCGCTACGGCATCGAGAACCCCAAGCAGCGGCGGTTCCGCTACGGCGTGCAGGTGAACTCGCTCGGGCTGACCGAGGCGCAGCCGGAGAACAACATCCAGCGGATCGTGCTGGAGATGCTCGCGGTCTCGATGTCCCGCAACGCCAGGGCGCGCGCGATCCAGCTTCCGGCGTGGAACGAGGCGCTCGGCCTGCCGCGCCCGTGGGACCAGCAGTGGGCGCTGCGCATGCAGCAGGTTCTCGCGTTCGAGACCGACCTGCTGGAGTACGAGGACCTGTTCGACGGGTCGCCGGTGATCCAGGCGAAGGTGGACGAGATCGTCGCCGGCGCGCGCGCGGAGATCGACCGCGTGCAGGCGATGGGCGGCGCGGTCGCCGCGGTCGAGTCGGGCTACATGAAGACGCAGCTCGTCGGGTCGCTGGCCGAGCGCCGCCGCCGCATGGAGGCCGGCGAGGAGATCATCGTCGGCGTCAACAAGTTCGACACCACCGAGCCGTCGCCGCTGCAGGCCGAGGGCGCCGAGGCGATCCTGACCGTGGACCCCGAGGTGGAGAAGCACGCCGTCGAGGCGATCAGGGCGTGGCGCGCCGACCGTGATCAGTCCGAAGTGGACAGTGCGCTGAACGTGTTGCGGGACGCGGCGAAGACCGACGCGAACCTGCTCGACGCGACGCTCGTGTGCACCCGTGCGGGGGTGACCACCGGCGAGTGGTCGGCCGCGCTGCGCGGGGTGTTCGGCGAGTACCGCGCGCCGACGGGTGTCGCGGGCGCGTCGGCGGCCGGCGAGGCGGGCGCGGAGATCGCCGTCGTGCGCGACCGGGTGCGGGCCGCCGGTGAGGAACTCGGCCAGCGGCTGCGGATCCTGGTCGGCAAGCCGGGCCTCGACGGTCACTCCAACGGCGCCGAGCAGATCGCCGTGCGGGCGCGCGACGTCGGCTTCGAGGTGATCTACCAGGGCATTCGGCTCACGCCCGACCAGATCGTGGCGGCCGCCGTGCAGGAGGGCGTGCACCTGGTCGGCCTGTCGATCCTGTCCGGCTCGCACCTCGAGGTGGTGCCGGCGGTGGTCGAGGGGCTGCGCGCGGCGGGTGCCGGCGAGGTCCCGGTGGTCGTCGGCGGAATCGTGCCGCCGGAGGACGCGCGGCTGCTCATGTCGCGTGGTGTGGCGCGGGTGTTCACGCCGAAGGACTACGAGCTCACCAAGATCATGGACGAGTTCGTGAACGTGATCCGCGAGGCGCACTGAGTCGTTTAGGCCTGAGCCGAACAAATGGCTCTGTGGCCTGTAGCCGGTTAGCCTCAGTACACGGGTGCACCCATACGTCGCCACCTTCGGCGTGGCCGCTCGACGCGAATCGGGAGGCCAAACGCGTGGCTGCACGCGGCCCATGTCCCAAGTGGAGGGTCTCGGTACGGTAACACCCTTCGTGATCTTGCCGGCTATCGTTGAACCCGCACGGGGACCCGCCCTACGTTCGTTGGTCAAGCAGTTCGAGACACGTAACGCGTTGGGAATTCACGAATAGGGGCACGGCGATGACTGCTGGAGACTGGACACGTCGGGACTTCTTCAGGTTCTCGGCAGCGACAGGTGCTGTGGCCATCGGCGGCCCGGCGCTCCTGAGCGCCTGCTCCGAGGTCGAGGGCGGCGGCACGCTCGACCAACTCAAGAAGGACGGCAAGATCAAGGCCGGCATCGCGGTCGAGTCGCCGTACGGCTACAAGGACGCCAGCGGCAAGGAGACCGGCGAGGCGGCCGAGGTCGGCCGCGCGGTGTTCAAGGCGATGGGCATCGGGAACGTCGAGTTCTCCTTCGAGGACTTCGACTCGCTCATTCAGGGCCTGAACGCGAAGAAGTTCGACGTCGTGATGGCTGGTATGAACATCAAGAAGGAACGCTGCGAGAACGCCGCGTTCTCCATCCCGGACTACTCGGCGCTGACCGCTTTCCTGGTGAAGAAGGGCAATCCCAAGGGGATTCGCACCTATGACGACGTCAAGGCGAAGGGTGCCAAGCTCGCCGTGCTGAGCGGCGCCGTGGAGAAGGGCTACGCGACCAGCTCCGGTGTACCGGAGGGACAGATCACCACGCTGCCGAAGCAGGACGACATGCTCCGCTCGGTGATCGATGGCCGGGTGGATTGCGCGTCGCTGACCGACATCTCGCTCAAGGACCTGGTCAAGAACAACCCGAACTCGGACGTCGACGTGACCGAGGGCTTCGACCCGGTGATCAGCGGTAAGAAGATCGTGTCCGCCGGCGCGTTCGTGTTCCGCAAGGACTCCAACGAACTGCGCGAGGCGTTCAACAAGGAACTCAAGACGCTGCACGAGAACGGCGAATGGGTGAAAATCACCGCGCCGTTCGGGTTCACCGCGGCGAATCTGCCGAAACCGGACGTGACGACCGACCGACTGTGCTCCGAGGGCTGACCGAACCGACGGGTGGGTCGTCATGTTAGATAACTTTGGCTATTTCTGGGAGGTAGTCCTCAAAGGACTGCCGTATACGGTTTACGCGACGCTCGGTGGTATCGCGATCACGATCGTGTTGTCCGTTATCGCCGGACTCGCGTTGTTGTCCGGCTCTCGGACCGTTCGCTTCATCAGCCGGATCTATGTCGAGGGTTTTCGCGGCACCTCCGAGTTGGTGCAGCTGTTCTGGATCGCTCTCGCGCTTCCGATCCTCATCGGGTTCCAGCTCGTGCCGTTGTGGGCGGGAATCCTGGTCCTCGGGCTCAACCACGGTGCCTACGGCGCGGAGGTCGTGCGCGGTGCGGTCCAGTCGGTGCCGAAGGCGCAGGTCGAGGGGGCGGTCGCGCTGAACTTCACACCGGCCCAGCGAATGCGCCGGGTGATCCTGCCGCAGGCATTCATCGAAACGCTGCCGCCGTTCAACAACCTGTTCATCCAGCTGCTCAAGAGCACCGCATTGCTGGCATTGGTGAGCGTGCCGGAGATGACCAAGCAGGCGGAGGAGCTGCGGCCGATCTTCGGCGGGCAGGTCGGGGTGATCTACCTGATCATCCTGGTGCTGTACTTCGCCCTGTCGGTCGTGATCACTTTTGTGATGCGGCTGCTCGAGCGTGCGGCGGCTCGCCGGCTCGGGCGTCGCCCGGTGAAGCACGACACGCTCTCCGACCCGTTGGCCGGCATGCCGGTGGGCGGCAGCGCACTGGGGGGTAAACCCTGATGTGGAGTTGGGAGCTTTTCTGGGACAGCTTCTCGGCACTTCTGCCGGGACTGTGGATCACCTTTGCCGCGACGGTGTGCGGTGCGCTTCTGGCATACGTTCTCGGACTGGTGTTCGCGCTGATTCGTCAGGTGCGGGTACCTGTACTCAGCCAGATCACGTTCGGGTTGGTCGAGTTCATTCGCAGCACACCACTGCTGGTGCAGATCTTCTTCTTCTACTGGGTCGTACAGCCGTGGATGGGTGTGCAGTGGTCGGCCTTCTGGAGTGGCACGATCGCACTCGGCCTGCATTACGCGTGCTACACCTCCGAGGTGTACCGAGCCGGAATCGACGCCGTGCCGAAGGGGCAGTGGGAGGCATCCACCGCGTTGAGCCTGCCGCGCCGGCGGACGTGGACCGGCGTGATCCTGCCCCAGGCGATTCCGAGGGTGCTGCCCGCGCTCGGCAACTACACGATCTCCATGTTCAAGGAGACACCGCTGCTGCTCGCCATCGGCGTGATCGACATCGTCGGCGCGGCGAAGGATTTCGGCGCGGATCACTACAGCGTGGAAGAGGCATACACGATGGCTGGCATCTTCTTCCTGGTGCTGAGCTTTCCGTCGTCGATTTTGGTGCGAAGGTTGGAGCGTCGTTTTGTCAAGCATTGATGCGACCGAGGAGCCGGAGGTCGGTGCCGAGGCGACCGACGATTCGGCCAATGTGATGATCCAGTTCGACGGTGTGGTCAAGCAGTTCGGCGACAACGTCGTTCTCCGTGAGCTCGACTTCTCCGTCTCGCCCGGCGAGTTCGTGACGCTGATCGGGCCGAGCGGTTCGGGCAAGACCACGATTCTGCGGCTGCTGATGACGCTGGAGAAGGTCAACGGCGGCACCATTCAGGTGGACGGGGAATACCTCAGCCACATGTACCGGGGCGACAAGCTCGTGCCCGCCGACGAGAAGCACCTGACGAAGGTGCGCAAGCGCATCGGAATGGTGTTCCAGCAGTTCAACCTGTTCCCCAACATGAACGTGCTGCAGAACATCACCGAGGCGCCGATCCGGGTGCTCGGGCTGCCCAAGTCCGACGCCGAGGAGCGGGCGAAGGACCTGCTCGACATGGTCGGCCTCGGCGAGAAGGTCACCGCGCACCCGACGCAACTGTCCGGCGGTCAGCAGCAGCGGGTCGCGATCGCCCGCGCGCTGGCGATGCGGCCGGACGTGCTGCTGTTGGACGAGGTGACCTCGGCGCTGGACCCGGAGCTGGTGGCCGGTGTGCTGAACGTGCTCAAGGAGATCGCGTCCACCACGGACATCACGTTCCTGTGCGTCACGCACGAGATGGGCTTCGCCAAGGACGTGTCGGACCGGGTGCTGATGTTCGATCAGGGGCAGATCATCGAGGACGCCTCACCGGACAAGCTGTTCACCGAGCCGGAGCACGAGCGCACCCGCGAATTCCTGCACGCCGTCATCGATCGCGCCTGAGTCGGTCGTTCATACAGGACCCTGGCAGCGAAACCGGATGAGCGAACCGGGCTTGATCTTGCGACGGCTGGCGTCGTTGACGCGGATCTCGGTGGTCTTGCGGCCGCTGGCGATCAGGTCGAAGTAGTGCTTGTAGATGCCCATGTCGTGGACGGGCGGCGTGATCGGGCGGTGGTTCATGAGGCGGCCGAGTTCCTTGACGGTGAACGAGCGGAAGAAGCGGACCTGTGGATTCTTACACGCTGTTGACCGGGGCCTGAATTGGTTTTGGTAATTTCTTGACGGGGCGGGGTGACCTGAACAATGATTAAGGTTCACGCTGGCCGTACAATTTGCGAATGCGGCATTTCCCATTAATCGGACGCGGCTACTCTGGTGCGAGGCAGGTCACAGCGATCAGGCTCGCTTCGCCCGTTCGCAGTACCGCTGACCTGCGAGTGTGCACGTTGCGTCGCTGACCCTGGGTTCGGCCGGCCGTCTCCTGGGGCCGTGTGGGTGACAACGATCGTTGCCGTTGTTTTGCGGTTCGTAGACGGTTTCAGGTAATGGCGAGGTAAATCCGTTCGTCGAATCGCGCGCCGGTGCTAGCTTGGATGTCGACAGCTCCTGACCGTCCGGGAGCACGGTCCCTTTCTGTAATCGGCAGGGCGGCCCTTGGGGTCGTCATGCGTGTTATCAGCCCTTCGAGCGCGCTCTGGCTGGTGTTCTTCGTCAACGGCGCGGTCCTGTCGAGTTGGGCGCCACGAATCCCGGCCGTCGCCGGTGCGCTCTCCCTCGACGACGGCGAACTCGGTATCGCCCTGTTCGGAGTCGCGGCCGGCTCGGTACCTGCACTGCTCGCGACCGGACGGGTACTTCGGCGCGTCTCGCCCGCCACGGCCTGCCGCGTGTGCGGCGTGTGGTTCGCCGCCGCCCTACCCCTGATCGCGCTCGCGAATTCACTGCTCGCGCTGACGCTCGCGCTGGTCGTGCTGGGCGCGGCCAGTGGTGGCCTGGACGTCGCGATGAACACGGCCGGCGTGCGCCTGGAGCGGGACAGCGCGCCGCGCCGGGTGCTGTCGCGGCTGCACGGTGGGTACAGCGTCGGCGTACTGGCGGGCGCGACCGCCGGTGCGGCCGCCGCGGCCGCGGGGATCTCCGTTCTCGTGCACTTCGTCCTGGTCAGCGTCGTGCTGCTGGCGATCATGGTGTTCGCCATGGGTGCGCTGCCGGCGGCGACCGCGATGGACGAACGCCCGGCGCACGAGGCCGGGCGGCGCCGGCTGCCACGCACGTCGCTGCTCGTGCTGGCCGTCGGCGCGTTGTTCCTGGAGGGGACGATCACCGACTGGTCGGCGCTCTTCCTCGCGCGCGATCTGGGCGCTGGCACCGCGCACGGCGCGGTCGTGGTCACCGCGTTCACCTTGGCCATGGCGGTGTCCCGCACGTGGGGCGATCGCCTGCGGATCGCGTTCGGCGTGCGCACCATCGCGATCGCCGGCTCGGTCATCGCGATCGTGGCGCTGGCCGGCGCGGCCGCGCAACGCGAGCCCGTGGTGTTCGTCGTCGCGGTGACGATCGCCGGAATCGGGCTCGGACCACTGTTCCCGATCACGATCAGCGCCGCGGGTGAAACCGCCCGCGGCGACCTCGGCACGGCCACGGCGGCGGTCACTGCGGTCGGCTACCTGGCCTATCTCGCCGGCCCGCCGCTGGTCGGCGTCACCGCCAACACGTTCGGCCTGTCGACCACGCTCATCGCGGGCGCGGTCGTCGCGGGAACGGCGATGACGCTGGCCTCCCGCCGAGGGTTCTCATCCCACAACGAGGTGGATTCCGGAAACAACAGAGTGCACACACAAGGGAGGAACACCTGATGATCGGTTTGCGTGAAGTGCTTGTGGCGCCTCGGAAAATCGCCGATCTGACCGCGCATCTGCAGCCCGGCCAGGAGCGAATGCTGGCCGCCGGCAGCATGCGGCACCATCCGGAACGCACCATCTGGCACGTCAACTCGACCGAGCACGGCGGCGGGGTGGCCGAGATGCTGCGCCCGATGGTCGGCTACAGCCGGGCACTCGGCCTGCCGGTGCGGTGGCTCGTGCTGGACGCGCCGCCGGAGTTCTTCGAGATCACCAAGCGAATCGACAACGGCATCTCCGGCGTCTGCGGTGACGGGGGACCGCTGGGCTATGCCGAGCACGAGGTGTATCAGAGCGTGCTGGCGCGGGCCGCCGCCGTGCTCGAGGAACACGTGTCGCCCGGCGATCAGGTGTTCCTGCACGATCCGCAGACCGCCGGACTGGTCGGTTACGTGCGCCGGGCCGGGGCGGTGCCGGTGTGGCGTGCGCACAACGGCGCCGACGAGCCGAACCAGCACACCGGCGTGGCGTGGGAGTTCCTCCGCGCCTACCTGCGCGACGCGCACGCGCTGGTGTTCACGTTGCCGCACTTCGCGCCCGCGTGGCACAAAAGCCTTGCCTCGGCGGTGATCCCGCCGTTCATCGATCCCGCGTCGCCGAAGAACCAGCCGATGTCCGAGCGGGTCGCGCTCTCCGTACTGGCGCGCTGCGACCTGATCGACGCGGAGCCGAGTGCACCGCCGGTGTTCACCCGGTTCGACGGCACCACGGCGACCGCCGAGCTGCGCCCGACCGTGGTGCGGGAGGGTCGGCCGCCGTCGCCGGACTCACCGCTGGTGCTGCAGGTGTCGCGCTGGGACGCGGTGAAGGACATGCCGGGCGTGATGCTGGGCTTCGCCGAGCACGTGGCGCCGCGCTCGGACGCGACGCTGATGCTCGTCGGCCCGGAGGTCACCGGGGTGGCCGACGACCCGGAGGCGGCGCAGGTGTTCGACGACTGCGTGAAGATGTGGCGGGCGCTGGACATGGAGACGCGGTCCCGGATCCAGTTGGTGTGCCTGCCGATGGCCGACCCGGACGTGAACGCCGCCGTGGTCAACGCGCTGCAGCGGCACGCGACCGTGATCGTGCAGAAGAGCCTGTCCGAGGGCTTCGGGCTCACCGCGACCGAGGCGATGTGGAAGGCCAAGCCGCTGGTGACCAGCGCGGTCGGCGGCCTGCGATTCCAGGTGCCGGACTTGTCGGTCGGCACGGCGTTGACCGATCCGCTCGATCTGCGCGCGTTCGGCAACGCGGTCACCAGGTACCTGGCCGATCCGGCGAACAGCCGCACCGTCGGCGAGCGCGCGCGGGCCAGGGTCGCCGAACAGTTCCTCCCGGACACGCACCTGTTGGCCGAGTTGGCGTTGCTGCGCGACCTGAGCGAGATGGTGCTGCGATGAACGTGCTCGCGGTCGGGGCGCACCCCGACGACCTGGAGATTCTGGCGGCGGGCAGTCTCGCGCTCTACGCGCGCGATGGTCACCGGGTGACGATGTGCGTGCTGACCAAGGGCGATCTTGGTTCGGACACGCACACGCGGGCCGAGACGGCGGCGATCCGCCGTGCCGAGGCGGAGGAGTCGGCTGCTGTCATCGGCGCCGACTTCTTCTGCCTCGATCAACCGGACGGGTTCCTGTTCGACGGGCCCGACGTGCGCACGCGACTGGTCGACGTGATGCGGTCGGCGAAACCGGACGTGGTGATCACGCACCATCCGGACGACTATCACCCGGATCATCGGGCCGCGTCGCGAATCGTGCTGAACTGCCGGCAATTGGGCTTGTGCGGTCTCGTGGAAACGGCGAACGAGCCGACCGACACGATTCCCGGAGTGCTCTACATGGACACGCTCACCGGCATCGGATTCCAGCCGGAATTGTGGGTCGACATCACCGAAACAATCGATACGAAACGCGCGATGTTGCGCAAGCACGCCAGTCAGAACGAGTGGCTGAAACGGTTGCACGGCACCGATTACGTGGATTACGTGGACCGGCAGGGAACGTTGCGTGGCCTGCAGATCGAGACGGCGTACGCGGAGGGTTTCCAGGCGGCCAAGGCATATCCGCAGCCGCGCGACCCCGGGCGTCTGCTCCCGCCCTCGTTATGAGTACTCGTCCGCGCGCATTTACCCCGCCCCCTGCAAAGTCCTGATCACGGCCTCGGCAACCCGAACAGCATGAGCACACGCCTGATCCTTCACCGGATAACTCGTCGTGAAAGACCTGAACGTCAGGGAATCAGAGACCCCGACAGTGAGGTCGCACGTGTCTGGGCCCGGAGCCGGGTCGGCGATCACAGCCGGATATCCAAGAACCGTGGTCGGCTCCCACCGCCGATAGTGACCCGCCTGATGCTTCCGGTAAGTGTCCGTCAAGCCACGCTGGTCCACCATGAAATCAACCTGCGTCAAGGCCGTTCGCACGGCGTTCCATGTGCAGTCCACGGTCCTGCCCTCCCGCTTCCCCGGAAGCGGCAACCTCAACTGCTGCACCAGGCGTGGAGAGATCGCCGCCGCGCATGGATCAGCCACCGCCGCGGACGCATCCAACGGACGCTCAACCTTCGGCGCACCGGCGCTCGGCAACGATCGCGTCGTCGATACCACGGTCGTAGTGGCCGACGCGGCACTTGTCGTCGGATTGTCGGATGAGGCTGGCGGTGGCTGAGCGTTCCCGCTCGAACATCCAGCGAGCAGGACAGCGACCAGCGCGGCACCCACGACCGTCTTCACGGCGGTATTACGCATCACCAGGACCACCCTTACCTCGAAACTTCCGCTGGTTGGCTTCCTCGGTCTGCCGCATCTGCGTCAACGCCGCCCGCAACTCGTCCTGCACCTGCCGGGCACGCGCCATCTCCACGCGTACACGGGCGAGTTCCGCCTCGGCGTAGGCGCGCTGCGCCTGGGCCTGGACCTTGCTCCCCGAATAGTCCGGTGCCGGCGGCACCGCATGCTGAATCGCCACTCGGAGCGTCTTCTCCTGCCACTCGTACCGTTCGAGGATTCGGTCGCCCATCTTGACCATGGCATCGAGGTGGTTGAGGTCGGCGGACACGTGCTTGCCCTTGCCAGGTGCCGGGTACGGCGGTGGTGGCTCGCCACACGCGGCGGCTTCGGCGAGCTGCCGCCGGCGGGCCGCGGTCGCCTCAGTGATCCGGCGCTCCGCCTCGGCTCGTTTGGCGTTCCACTCCGGCGAGCCCGGCAACCCCGAGCTTCTGGAAATCCGGCGTCTCCCAGTCTGCGGCCATCGCCCCCACTTCCCCTCGCTCGAATACGACAGGCACGCTCCCATATGCACCGCAGGCGACAGTATTCGAGCGGACAGGCCAACCGTGACGATATCGAACCGAATCACACCAACGGCCTATTGGCTATTCGAGGTAGCGGGCGCAATGCGTGGTCACCCATTCGTGACAGCGGTGACAGACTCGGGCGTCGTCGGTGCGGGTCGGGTCGAGCGCCACGAGGTCAACCAGCGCGCCGCAGACCGCCCAACCAGCAAGATCGTCAGCGACGGGCAGACGGAGATGGATCTTGTGGCCGATCAGCCCCAGTGCCCACAGGCCGGACGGCGGGGCGGTCACAAGCGGCCGTCCAGGAGCTTCGCGGCGGTGTCGACGGCGATTGGGAGGGTGCCGGTGACCTGCGCGGGGTAGCCGCCCTGGTCGATTCGAATGGCCTTGGCGTGATCGCGGTAAATGAAGATGCCGACGCCCCTCGTGCCGTCGACCACGGTGCTTCCCCACAGTTCGGCGCCGCACCGGGGGCCGAGCGGGCGCACCTCCCAGCGCCAGTCGACGTGCGTCGGCAACGCGTCCAGTGCCGGATATCTGGCCACGGCGTCCGCGTGGCTGATGAGCCGAGTCATGTTTGAAGCGAACACTTCGCTTGTGGGACAAGGCATTAGCCCGATCGAAGGACAATCGCGGTCGTGTCCCACGGTCACAGAATACGTTCGTGGCTCATGGAGGACAGGGAACCCACGATACGCAGTCGCGCGCTCGGTGAGGGGTTGCGCGAAGCCATGAACAGTGCCGGTTACAACGCCAGCGAGATGGCGCGCCAGCTCGACTGGTCGCACAGCAAGGTGTCGCGCCTGCTGGCCGGCACACGGGGTGGATCGAGCAACGACGTGTCGGCGTGGCTCGCGACCTGCCGCGTGATCGGGCCGGAGCGCGTGCGCCTGATGAAGCTGTGCACGGACCAGAACAGACCCGGCCTGCTCCAAACTCACGGTTCGCGCCTGCCATTGCAGCTACGCGAGCTGATGGACTACGAGAACAAATCCAGCGCCATTGGGGAATACGAGGCGTCGATGGTGTCCGGTCTGCTGCAGACCGGCGACTATGCCCGTGCAGTGATCAGTAGGAACGTCAACGTGCCTGCCGAAGAGGTCGATGATCGGGTCTACGCGCGGCTGGCCAGGCAGGGCTTGCTCAGCAAGCCGCAGCCACCACGATTGACGTTCTTCTTGCACGAACCCGTCCTCAAGACGCCAGTGGGCAGCTTGGCGACGATGTCAGACCAGCTTCACCACCTGTTGCGGTTGTCCGTGCGCAGAAACCTCACGCTGCGGGTGGTCCCGACGGCGATGGGCGCGCATGCGGCGATGACCGGGTCGTTCCGCTTGATGGACGTCAGCAACTTCAAGAAGATCGTGTACCTGGAGAGCGAGACGTCGAGCCTGTTCCTGGAGAAGCCGATCGAGATCGGCGCATACGCGAATATCCTCGCGGCACTGGATCGGAGCGCTTTGCCTGAGGGACAATCGAAGGAGTTGATAGCCAGCATTGCGACCGAACTCTATGCGGATCGAGAGGATCACGATGAACATGACCGGGCCTGACGTGCGAGGTCTTGTCTGGCAGAAGAGCAGCTTCAGCGGCGGCAACGGCAACTGTGTCGAGGCGGCGTGGCGCAAGAGCAGCTTCAGTGGCAACGGTGGAAGTTGCGTTGAGGTGGGGCGTTGCGTGTGTGAGGGGTTGGCCGTGCGCGACTCCAAGAACGTCGACGGCCCGGTGCTGGACCTGAGCGTGGTCGGCTGGCGCGCGCTGCTGCACACGGTGGTGTAGCCGATGGGCACGGATCTCGTCTGGCGCAAGAGCACTTTCAGCGCCGGCAACGGTGGTTGTGTCGAGGCGGCGTGGCGCACGAGCAGCTACAGCGCTGCCAACGGCGACTGCGTCGAGGTGGGGCGTTGCGTGTGTGACGGGGTGGCCGTGCGCGACTCCAAGAACACAGCCGGGCCGGTGCTGGACCTCACGGCAGCCGGCTGGCACGCGCTGCTGCACACGGTGGCGTAGCCACCATCTGGCCGAGGGGGACAAGCCCTACCTCGGTTTCGGGTGCTGGCGCCATGGCCGCGAGGCGGGCGTGGCAACAGGCTTGACAGATGACATTCAGAAAAAGGGGAGCGCTGGCTGCCGTCGCGGCGGTGGCGCTCACCACCGCCGTCGTCGCGTCGTCACCGGCCGCCGCGCAACGCAATCCGGTGACCGGCGCCGTGCAGGCCGAACTCGATCTGCTGACGAGTGTTGACCGGATTCCCGGTGCCCTGGCCCAGATACGTGACCGCCACGGCCGGTCGGTGACGGTCACCTCCGGCACCGCCGAGCTGGGCACCGGCCGCCCGATGGTCTCGGGCACGGACTCGTACCGGGTCGCCAGCGTGGCCAAGTCGGTCACCGCCGTCGCGGTGCTGCGCCTGGTCGCCGATCACCGGGTCGAGCTGGACGCGCCGATCGAGACCTACCTTCCCGGGTTGGTGCAGGGCACCGGTGAGGGCGTGGAGATCGACGGCCGCGACATCACGGTGCGCCAACTGCTGCAGCACACCAGCGGCCTGTCGGACTACACCAGGTACCTGGTTCCGTTCGACCCGCTGCGGCGCGTGGAGCCGATGGAGTTGGTCCGGCTTAGCCTGGCGCACAAGCCGGACTTCGCCCCTGGCAAGGGCCAGGCGTATTCCAACACCGCGTTCATCGTCGCCGGGATGCTCGTGGAACGGTTGACCGGCAAGGACATTCGCACGGCGATGGCCGATCTGGTGATCCGGCCGGCCGGGCTGCACGACACCTACTGGCCGGCGACGGGGGACACCGGGATCCGCGGCCGGCACGCGCGCAACTACATGCTGGACAAGACCAATCCTCAGGGCCCGCTGGTCGACGCCACCGCGTTCGAGCCGTCCCTGTTGGGTGCGGGCGGAGCCCTCGTGTCCACGCCGGCGGACCTCAACAAGTTCTGGCGGGAACTGTTCGGCGGCCGCCTGTTGCCGGGCCGGATGCTGGCCGAGATGCAGACCGCGATGCCGCCACCGCCGGGCGGGCCGAACGCGGGCTTCGGTCTCGGTCTCATGCGGATTCCACTGACCTGCGGCGGCGACGCCTGGGGCCACGACGGTGATCTGCTTGGCGTCGGGACCTGGTCCGCCCGGAACGCCTCGGGCCGCGAAGCCACCGTGTACATGACCGCGCAGACCGGCTCCCACGCCTCCAAGCAGCTGCGGCGCACGCTCGACGTCGCCCTCTGCACACCCGGACGCGATGGGCTGGACTGACTACGGCTGCGCGGAGAGGTAGCGCTCGCTGACGCGGAGATCCTGGATCGCGGAGTTGAGAATGCTGAGCACGCGCAAGTCCTCGCTGCGATGCCGCTCGATCACACGAGTGATCAGTTCAGCGGCTAGCCCGAGCTGTTCGCGGTCGTCGTCGGTGACCATGGCCCATCAGTCCGTCCTTAGAGCCGGTTCTCCTTCTGCCACAAGCAGAGTAAGTCCGACCACCGACAATTCCGGGCACACACGCCGTTACTTGTCACATCGGCACAACTAGCAGGTCAGCAGGTCTTGGTCCAGGCGCACTCGAGATCGGCCCGACGGGACCGGGGTTCGGTGCGCTGGGCCGGGACGTTCGCCGGCCGCGCGATGTCCTGGTCGCCGTCGTAGTTGGCCAGGCGAACGGCCACGGCGTCCTCGATGGTGCGCAGGCTCGCGGTCAGGTTGTTGTTGGCGATGATCGCGAACACCAGGTGCTCGCCGTTGGCCGCGGTGACGTAACCGGCCAGGCCGCTGGTGCCGGTGTACGAGCCGGTTTTCGCGTGCACGTTGCCCTCGGCGGGCGTCCCGCGCATCCGGTTGCGCAGGGTGCCGCCGACCAGGCGATCCGGCCGTCCGGCGATCGGCAATGCGTCGTACCACTCGTTGAACCACGGCTTGCCGCGCGCCGCGATCAGCAGCGAGGTGAGCGCGTCCGCGGAGAGGTTGTCCATTCGGGACAGACCAGAGCCGTCCACCGTGTACTTGGTGGTGGGGTCGACGCCGAGGCCGGGCAGCGCGGTGTCGATCGCGGCGAGCCCGGCGTCCCAACTGCCCACGCCGGATACCTTGCGCCCGATCGACTTCACCAGGATCTCGGCCACCAAGTTGTTGCTCAGCTTGAGAAACGGCACCTGCAGCTCGCGCAACGGCATCGACCGGCGTTCGGCGAGCCGGCGCGCGCTCTGCGGCGTGGCGCCTCGGGTGGTCGGGCCGAGCACCCGCACGCCGTGCGCGGCCAGCGCGTCGCGGAACAAGGCGGCGGCGTAGTCGGTCGGCTCCCAGACCGCCATCCACTCGCTCGTCGGCGCGGCACCCGCCGGGATCGAGCCGGACACGGTGATCGTGTTGCCGCCGTGCTCCCGGCCGACGGACAGCGTCGACGGCGATCCGGCGGTACCGGTCACCGCCGTGTTCGCGATCTTCACGTAGTCGGTCGGCGGGTCGGTGGTGACCGCCGGCGCGGCTCCTGGCGCGGCCGGCGCCACCTTGACGATCACCGAGCCGGTGTCGAAGTCGGTGTCCGGTGCCGCGGTCAGCGCGGAGACCTGCGCGTTGTAGTAGTACGGCTCGTCGTCCCAGGCCCAGCCCGAGGCCAGCCGCGAGGTGTCGAACCAGGTGTCGTCGGCGACGAGTTTTCCTTGTACGAAACGGATTCCGGCCGCGGCGACCCGTGCGGCGAGCGCGTCGTAGTCCTTGGCGAGCATGGTCGGATCGCCGGTGCCGCGCAGGTACAGATCGCCGCGCAGCACCGGCCCGGACGACGGCCCGCCGGCGGCGACCGTGGTGGCGAACCGGTGATCAGGGCCCAGCAGTTCGAGCGCGGCAGCACTGGTCACCAGCTTGATGGTGGACGCGGGCTGCTGGCGCCGGTCGCCTGCCCTGCGGTACAGCGTTCGCGAGCCGTCCGCGGTGCGCACGACCAGGCCGACGTCCGCGCCGCGCAGCGCCGGGTTGGCCAGGATCGCGTCCAGGTCCGGCCCGAGTGGATCACCCACTCCGGCGGACACGGGCACGCTGGCGACCGCACCGACGGCGAGCGCGGCGGTCAACAGGACGGCGAGACGAGGACGGCGCATGGCGACACCTCCGGGTGCGGGGTGTCGGCATCCAACCAGACCGGCGCTGTTCTCGGCGATACCCTCGATGACATGACGGATTACCAGCACGTGCTGGTCAAGCAGGACGGGGACACGGTCCGGATCACCATGAACCGGCCGGCCAAACGGAATTCGCTGACCGAGGAGCACTTGGCCGATCTGCTGGACGCGTTCAGGGCGGCGGGGGAGACCGACGCTTCCGGCATCGTGCTGGCCGGCGAGGGCAAGGTCTTCTCGGCCGGCCACGACTTCGGCGATGTCGCCGCGCGCGACCTGCTCGGCGTGCGCGAGCTGCTGACGCTGTGCACCGAGCTGATGCGCACGATCCAGTCCGTGCCGCAGGTGGTGATCGCCCGGGTGCACGCGCTCGCCACGGCGGCCGGCTGCCAGCTCATGGCGTCCTGCGATCTGGCCGTGGCGGCCGAGTCGGCGGGCTTTGCGTTGCCGGGTGGAAAGGGTGGGTGGTTCTGTCACACGCCCGCCGTGCCGGTCGCGCGGTCGGTCGGACGCAAGCGGCTGATGGAGCTGGTGCTCACCGGCGACGTGATCGACGCGGCTACCGCCGAGCAGTGGGGACTGATCAACAAGGCGGTGCCGGACGAGCGGCTCGACGAGGCCGTCGACGAGCTGCTTTCCCGTGCCACCAAGGGAAGCCGGGCCAGCAAGGCACTCGGCAAGCGCACCGTGTACGCCCAGCTCGACCGGCCGGAGGCGGACGCCTACGCGATCGCGCTGGAGGTCATGGCCGCCGCGTCGCAGTTGGACGGCGCGAAGGAGGGCATGGCCGCCTTCCTGGAGAAGCGCCGTCCAGTCTGGCCCGACTGACCGCGTACTTTAGCGGGATAAAGTACGGACGCATATCCCGTCCGCCATGTCAACTCACTCATCCACAGGCCCCTGACCTGTGGATGTTTCGTAGAGTAGCGGCTTCTACCCGGCTAAGGCCGGTACTTTAGCCCGCTAAAGTCCGTCGGTCGCAGTCGTGAAGAAGTGCTTTGCGGATGGAACCGAAGTGGTAGCTCGTGCATCTGAGTGGTCGACAAGGGTCGATCACGATGGGGCGAGACATGAAGTACTACCGAATCCTGGGGTTGGTCGCGGTCGCCGCGATCACGCTCACGGGTTGTGACAGCACTGGCAACGCGAGCGCGGCGGCCGGCCAGGCCGGCGGTGTCGTGGACACCAACGAGCCGGCGCCCGTGCCGCTGCCGCAGGGGCTTGACCTGGGCAAAGGCAACCGGCGCACACCGATCCCCGGCCTGCCCGACTGGAGCAAGGCCGGCTATCGCGGCGGCGAGAACCTGCCGGCCGCCGGTGACTACAACCCCGACGCCGCCTGCCGCACCACACCCGGCGAACTGGCCGCGAACTACGGCGTGCGTGCGGACGACGACGCGGATGATTCATTGGGCCTGCAGAAGGCGATCGACGACATCCGCACGTCGTGCTCGCCGAAGGCGAGCTTCACCAAGCTGTCGCTGATCATCCTGCCGGCCGGCACACTGACCGTGACTCGTCAGCTCTGGGTGGACGCCGACTACCTGACGATTCGCGGCGCCGGACACAGCACCCGCGTGGTGTTCCGGCCGGACGAGAACACCCGCTACGACACGCTCACCAAGGACGGCTCGCAGTGGGACCAGGACGCGATGACCTGCGGCAAGGGCCCGAAGGGCGGCTGGATCTGGCCGGGTCGCGGGTTGTTCCGCGTGCAGAGTCAGGAGATCGAGAAGTCCTATGTGGACGGTTGTCGGGAGCCGAACCGCCAGGACCTGGTGAAGGGCACCGTTAACGCGCACTGGAAGGCCGGCTTAAAGCTGGCCCCGAAGCCCGGCGACGGCGAGTACTCCGCCCGCGCCGGTGACACCGTGGTGCACGTCGCCAAGGCCGACGGCGACCTCAAGCCGGGCGCGCTGGTGAACGTCCGGGCCGCGAACACCATGAAGATGTACGAGGAGCAGAAGGCGCTGCCGACCGAGCACAAACTGCAGAACCTTCATATGCGGCAACGGATCCACCGCGTCGCGGCGGTAGAGGGTAAGACCGTCACGCTGGACGGGCCGCTGGAGTTCGACGTGCCGATCAAGTCCACTTCGGACGGTGCGCCGGAGATCGAGGGCGCGGAGTACGAGAGCAAGCTGGCGCCGCTGGCCGACCCGGTGATCGGCGTCGGATTCGAGAGCTTCTCGTTCACCCAGGACATGAAGGGCCTGCCCAAGGCGGGCGGCGGCAGCTACGACGACCTCACGCCGGAGAAGGTGCGCAACGACTACGGCAACTTCGCGCCCGAGTACGCCATGCACGGCATCGTGTTCAAGTGGGCGGCGGACGGCTTCGTGCGCAATATGAAGATCGAGATGACCGGCTCGCACCCGGTGGTCACCGAGGAGGCGCGCAACCTGGCGATCGTCAACAACACGTTCGACGGCGCGTGGAACAAAGGCAAGGGCGGCAACGGATATCTCCGCGGCAGCCGCGTGTGGGACTCGGTGTACGCGGACAACATCAGCCGCAACCTGCGCCACTTCACCATGCAGTGGTCCGCGTCCGGCAACGTGGTGATCCGCAACGACCTGGACAGCGATCTGAACATGCACGGCGGCTGGGAGCGGCGGAATCTGTTCGAGCTGAACACCGTCCGGATTCCGTTCGCGCACGGCCCGTCCCGGTGCACCGCGAACTGCGGCGGCGAGGTGGCCGGCGATGACGGCGAGACCACCTGGTACCCGATCTGGTGGGGTGCCGGCCGCAAGGCGGTCAAGTGGTCCGGCGCCACCGGTCCGCAGAACGTCTTCTTCAACAACGCGATGGCCAAGCAGTCGGTCCAGGGCGGCCCGTTCGCCGACTACCGGCCCAACGGCGGCGACGCGCACACGGTGCAGCAGTACGGCTGGGGCGGCGGGCGGTACCAGCACCTCGAACGGGACGGCGGCCCGATCGCCGACTGGTCCGGTGGGGAGACGGCGAACTACGCCGGGCGCGGTGTGGACACCGCCGCCACCGACCCGGCGCAGTCGCTGTTCCTGCGAGTCCCCCGATAACCCACAGGCCGGCCGCGGCGTCTCCCCATCGACCCGTCGCCGCGGCCAAAGGTGTGTCCCGCGGATCCCCGGATCCGCGGGACACACCCGTTTCACCCCCGGCACGCGGGACTCGCGGTGCCTGAGCGCGGGACTCGCCGGTGCACAGCGCGGGACTCGCGGGTGCAGGGCGCGGGACTCGCCGGTGCAGGGCGCGGGACTCGCGGCACGACCACGACCAGTGCGCTCAGGTGCGCTGGCGGTCTCGGATTGACCAGAGCAGCGCCACGCCGATCAGCACCATGATCACGCTGGCCGGGATCTGTAGCCCTTCCGGCAGCACGTGCCGGGTCAGGAACCAGCTCTTCGATCCGTCGACGATCTTGGAGATGGCACCGCCGATGCCCTGCACCAGCAGCACGATTCCGACCACCTCGGTCACGATTTTCATACGCTTTCCCTTTCCTCGTCACGGTTTCCCGCGTTCGACCCCATTTGCCACAGCGGACCGAACAGCAACCACGCGCCGAGCACGACGGTGAGCCGCACCATCCAGCCGGACGGGGCGGCCCAGAGCGCCTCGGTCTTGTCCGGTGTGCCGACCACGAAGACCAGGAACGCCATCGCGGAGTTGGCGATCAGCCAGGCGAGCGCACACCGCCGCCACAGCACCCATTCGTGCCGCAAACGGATCGGGCCGTGTTTCGGAACCTTGACCGGCTTCGGCCCGCCGGCGAACCGGTGCGCGAACCACGCGTCCGCCTTGGCGATCAGCGAGTGCCCGAAGGCGACGCTGAACCCCAGATACGCCGCGCCGATGCCGTGCACCGCCGTCGCCTCGCCACCGCGCCGCAGGTCGAACACCGTCGCGACCAGCAGCACCACGTCCAACAGCGGCGTGCTGACCAGCAGCACGTTGCTCGTGCGCCGCCAGCGCAGCAGGTAGCGCGCGCACAGCCCGGCGGCGAGCACCACCCAGAAGCCGACCTCGCAGATGGCGATCAGCGCCACCAGCGGGTTCTCGGAGATCTTGTCGATAATCGCGTCCACGAGTACAACCGTGGCGGCGGCGAGGGTGTCACCGCGTCGGCGATGCGAGCCATTCGTGGTACTTCCTTCGAATGACGCGAGCGCGCCGAGGCTGTGTTGTGATGGGCCGCGTGACCGATTCCGCCGTTCCGCGCGCGCGGCGCTGGGACGTGCTGGTGGCGGTCGTCTGCTTCGGGGTCGGCAGCATTCTGTACAGCGGGCTTCCGGTGTCGCTGCCGGCGGTGCCGTTCCTGCCGGTCGCCGGGTTCCCGTCGCTGGTCCTGCTCGCGGTCATGTGTGTGGGGCAGGTGTTCCGCACGACGTACCCGGTACCGGGGCTGCTGGTCGGGCTCGTGGCCGCGGTGATCGACGTGGCGCTCGGGCTGAGCCTGCCCGTGCTGCTGGTGCTCACCGACCTGCTCTACTGCGCCACGCTGTACGGCTCCCGGCGGACCAGCCGGGTGATCATGGTGCTGACCGGAACGCTCGTGCTGACCACCGCCGTGGTGTCGATGTCGTTCGCGGACGACTGGCGGCGCGGGGTGCTCACGATCTTGCAGGTGTGCCCGATCCCGCTGATCCCGGTGTGGTGGGCGGTGAACGTGCGCACGCAGCGGGAGATCGCCGAGTCGGAACGGGCGCGTGCGGACGATGTCGCGCGGATCGCCGAACTGGACCGGCAGGCGGCGGTGGGTGCCGAACGGTCCCGGATGGCGCGCGATCTGCACGACGTGATCGCCGGGCAGTTGTCCGCGATCGCCATCCAGACCGAGGCGCTTCTGTCCACTGTGGACGACATGCCGGAGCGGGCGCGTACGGTGTTGAAGTCCGTGCGGCACAACAGTGTCGCGTCGCTGACCGAGATGCGCGCGATGATCGGGTTGCTGCGGTCCGACGACACGGAGTCGATGGAGCGGACCGCGCCGGCCCGGCTGCGCGATCTCGATCCGCTGATCGACTCGGCGCGCGCGGCCGGGCTGCGCGTGCGCGTGGAGTCCACTGTGGACGGTGAGCTGCCGGCGGCGGTCGACCTGTCGGCGTACCGGATCGTGCAGGAGGCGCTGACCAACGCGGTGAAGCACGCGCCGGGGGCGGCGGCGAGCGTCTCCGTGCGGGGGTGCGAGGGCACGCTGGTTCTCGAGGTGGTCAACGAGTTGACCGGCTCGTCGTCGGGCACCGGTGGCGGCACGGGCCTGGCCACCATGGCCGAGCGGGCGCAGGCGGTCGGGGGCACGCTGGTGAGCGCCGGCCGGCACGACGACCGCTGGCTCGTGCGGGCCGAACTGCCTGTCGGGGAGGAGAAAGCGTGACGATCAAGGTGCTGATCGCGGACGACCACGACGCGATCAGGGCGGGGCTCGCGCTGATCCTGGACGGCGCGGACGGGATCGAGGTGGTGGCCGAGGCGTCCGACGGCGCGGCCGCCGTGCGCCGGGCGGAGGCGCTGCGGCCGGACGTGGTGCTGATGGACGTGCGGATGCCGGGGATGGACGGGATCGAGGCGACCGAACGGCTGCGCGGCGTGTGCGACGTGCTCGTGCTCGTGCTGACCACGTTCGACGTGGACGAGTACGTGTACGGGGCGCTGCGAGCCGGTGCCGCCGGGTTCCTGTTGAAGTCGGTGGACGCCGTGCGGCTGGTGGCGTCGGTGCGCTCGGTGGCGGCGGGGGACGGGGTGATCGAGCCGAGTGTCACCCGGCGTCTGCTGACCGCGTTCGCCGATGCCGCGCCCGCGGTCGGGGCGGCTCCGCCGGGGTTGGCGGAGTTGACCGAGCGGGAGCGGGATGTGTTGGCGTGCCTGGGAGACGGGCTGTCCAACGCGGAGATCGCCGCGCGGCTGGTGATCGCGGAGACGACGGTGAAGACGCACGTGTCGCGGGTGCTCACCAAGCTGGATCTGCGTTCCCGCCTCCAGGCCGCGATGGTCGCCCGAGACGCCGGCTTGTCATAACTCGCGAGTCCCGCGCCCTGCACCGGTGAGTCCCGCGCTGTGCACCTGCCGGCTCCGTCGCGGTTGCCAAGCGAACGAAGTCGTGTTCGCGGGTGTCGCCGCTCTGATCGCGGTGGTCGCCCGAGGTGTCGCCGCCGCCGCGCCGGTGCGACCGCCATCGGGATCACGCCGGGCACGTACATGAACTACGGCTTTCCCGGTGGCACAACGGAACTGACCGACGTCACCTGGTCGACAACGCCCGAGTACGACCCTGGCTATCAGTCCAACATCTTCTGGAGTCACCAGTTCGGCTTCAACAAGGGCGAAGGCGCCTACATCGGCATGCGGAGCAACGGCGGCAAGCCGCGCACGTTCCTGTTCTCGGTGTGGAACGCGACCGACACCACGACCGGCGTCGCGCTCAAGCTCGGCAGCATTCGCAACGCGGCGACCGCGATCTCGACCGGCGGAATGGTCGACTGGACCGAGTACTTCGAGTGGAACGACCCGCGGGCGAACTGCTACGACCAGCCCGGTTCGGCCGCGCGGTTCGGCCTGCCGGTGCCAACGGCGGCTCGATCACGGCGAAGGTCACCAGCACGAGCAGCAGTGACAACGCCTGCAAGCCGATGACCAGAATCGACACGGTGAACGGCGGGACGGCCCAGGTCTTGGCGATCGGCAACTCGGTGCGCGGTCCGGTGACCGGACTCGGCGGCAACTGCATGGACGCCGAGGGCGGGGTCGCCGACGGCGTGCGGGCGATCTTGTACGCGTGCGGTGGCGGGCTGAACCAGGCCTGGATCGCCGCGGCCGACGGAACGCTGCGGCTGCCGTCTGATCACTGCCTCGCCGTGGACCAGGACGGCTCGGTGAAGGTGCCTGGCTCACGACACGCGGAAAGGCCCTGTGGTACTAACTGATCGACACCGTCTCGCTTTCGTTCGCGATCCGCAGCGCCTCGACCAGTTTGCGGTACAGGTCGTCGGTGGCGAGCAGTCGCTCGTGATCACCGATGGCGCGCACCCGGCCGGCTTCCATCACGACGATCGTGTCCGCGTCGAGCACCGTGGACAGCCGGTGCGCGATCGTCACCACCGCGCCGGTGCTCGCCCGCCGGCGGATGCAGTCGTGGATCGCCGCCTCGGTGAGCGCGTCCACCTGCGCGGTCGCCTCGTCGAGTAGCAGCACGTCGGGGCTGCGCAGGATCGCCCGCGCGAGCGCGATGCGTTGCCGCTCGCCGCCGGACACCGCGGTCGACGACAGCGGCGTGTCCAGCCCGTCGTCCAACGAGTCGATCTTCTCCAGCAGCCGCACCTCGCCGAGCACCTCGCGCAGCTCCTCCTCGCTCGCGTCGGGGTGGGTGAACAGCAGGTTCTCCCGAATCGTGCCCGGCACGATCGGCGCCTCCTGCTCGACGTAGGCGAGGTGCGCGCGCAACTCGTCATGCGTGTACTCGCCGTACGGCCGGCCGCCCAGGTACAGCTCGCCGTTCTGGGGCCGGAGAAACCGCAGGATCAGCGAGAACATCGTCGTCTTGCCCGCACCGGACGGCCCGACGATCGCCACGTGACCGCGCTTCGGCACGGCCAGGTCCACACCCTTGACGGCCGGCTCCATGTCCGGCCCGTAGGCGGCGACGACTTCGCGCAGCTCCAGCACGTTCTCCCCGCTCACCGGGCCGCTCGTGGGCACGGGCCGCCGTTCGTCCGCCTCCATCTCGAGCGCCTCGACGTCCCGAATCCGGCCGGCCGCCGCGATGCCCGACTGCAGCGCGGTCGTGTTCTGTGTCAGCTCGGTGATCGGGTCGATCAGGCCGAACGCGTACAGCAGGAACGCGATCAGGCTGGACACCTCGAGCTGACCTTGGCTGACCCGCCACGCGCCGATCCCGAGAATCAGGATGATCGCGAGCTGCACGCCCGACCACGCGATCGTCCAACTCGTCGCCTCGCGCCGCACCGCACGAATGCCGTAGTCGGCCGACGCCCGCGCCTCGGTGAGGATTCGATCGGCCTGCCGGTCCTCGGCGCGGCTCGCCTTCACCGTGCGGATCGCGCGCACCGCGCTCTCCAGCGCGCCGCCGAGCTTGCCGACGTGATCCTGCGCCCGTTCCTGCGCCTTCGCGATCGCCGGCATCAACAGGGCGAACACCACGCCGACCACGGCGATCGCCGCGACGGTCGTGCCGAGCAGCACCAGGTCGAGCACGCCCATCAGCACCATGCTTCCCGCGAGCATGACCGCGCCGTTGACCAGCCCGATCACGCTGGACGAGGCGGCCTCGCGCAGCAGCAGGGTGTCCGAGGTGACCCTGGTGACGAACTCGCCGGACGGCCTCCCGGTCACGGCGGGAATCGTGGCGCGGAACAGCCGCCGCACCATCGACTCCCGGACGTCGAACACCACGCGCTCGCCGAGCGCGCCCAGCAGCGTCCACTGCCACAGCAGGACCGCCGCGCCGACGATCATCAGCGCGAGCAGGGTGAGCACCGGGCCGCTGAGCGACTCCGAGCCGGCCAGCGAATCGAGCACCCACTTGGTCACCATCGGCGTGGCCAGGCCCATCGCCGATCCGATCAGTGCGAGCACCAGTCCCAAGATGAGCGTGCGCAGGTGCGGTCGGGCGAACGACCAGAGGATCGCCATGCGCGCACGGTTCGGAGCTTCTTTGTCCCCCTCGATACTTGCCATGCCCCAAGTGGAACATTGGTGTTCCATCGTGTCAACGGACTTTCCGTTCTGGGGCGGCACCGGTGTACGGTGCTGCATATGGTTGTCGATGGCCCCGCCGAGACCGGCGCACGAGCACGGACCAGGCGCGCGATCCTGGACGCCGCGGTCAGCGCGCTGTCCCGCGATCCGGCGTCCTCGCTCGGCGACATCGCGGCCGCGGCCGGGGTCGGGCGCACCACCGTGCACCGGTACTTCGCCGAGCGTTCGGACCTGCTCCAGGCGCTGAGCAACGACGCGCTGGACAAGATCGCGGTCGCGAACGAGCGCGCGCGACTCGGCGAGGGAGGCCCGGTCGAGGCGCTCGAGCGGTTCTGCAAGGAGATGTTCGAACTCGGCGACCTGCTGATGCTGATCTTCAACGACCCGCAGTTGATGGCCTGCCCCGAATGGGAGGAGTACACCGAGGCGGACCGGGACTTCCTGCGGCTGGTGGA
Organism: Herbihabitans rhizosphaerae; assembly: GCF_004216555.1. Lineage (GTDB taxonomy): Bacteria > Actinomycetota > Actinomycetes > Mycobacteriales > Pseudonocardiaceae > Herbihabitans > Herbihabitans rhizosphaerae. The sequence goes on from NZ_SGWQ01000012.1 coordinate 94,258, forward strand.
ACGCGGGCACGCCGAAGGGGTGATGGACCGGGAACTGTCGCCGGAATGGGTCCAGCAAACCCTCTGGGCTCTGCTGTACGCGGCGTGGTCGCACGTGCGGGAAAACGGCGCCTCCAAGTTCGACGCGCTCGTCCTGTGCCTTCGGACCGTCAGAAAGTCGATCGCGACCTGACGCACCCTGTAACGGAAGCGCTACCCCTGGCGACATAGCCGATCGCTGGGGTTGATTCGTGAACGGCTGGGGGCGGCGAATGGCGCGTATTCGATTGGCATGCGTCGCGCTTTTCCTGGCAATCGCGGCCGGCTGCACCGAAGTGGTCACCGGAACGGGGTCAATGGACACCCGGCCGCAACCGCCCTTGACCAGTGCCGCGGCGCTGGGCGATATCGCGACCGTCGATTTCTGCAGTCTCGTCGACCGCGCCGTGATCGACAAAGTGAGCGGCGTCGCCGAGATCGACGTCTCCATGGACAGATGTCAGGTCACCGTGTCCAAGAACGGCGTTCCGATGGTGCTGGTTGTCGGCGAGCCCATGGATGGAGAGACACGCGACAGCATGCCGACGTCGCCGCACCAGGTGGCTGATCTGCCCGCCGGCATCACCGTGGCCAAGTTCGAAGAAGAGGATATGTGCGGCCGCGAGATCGTGTTCGCCGATCAGATGCGGCTCCGGGTCAATGTCGCCCTCGCCGAGCCGGATGGCCGAAACCTCGAATATCGCACACGACACATGTGTGAAGTGGCCGATGCCGCACTGGAAACGGCGCTCAAGATGGTTCGTGGTGGCACGGCCCTGCATTTCGAATACGGCGATCGATCCTATTCGACGTTGGCCGCCTGCGACATGATCCCGGCATCGGCCGTGGCCATCGCTCTCGACGCGCAACGTGTTTCCACGAAACGCTATCCGACCGGTCACGAGTGCGAATGGGACCGAGATTCCGCACGCGCGTTGTTTGCCTTCATGCTGCGGCCGCTCTCCCTCGACGTTCCGCCCGACGCGATCGAGGAGACGATCGCGGGTCGCCGGTCGTACGTGTTGCCCGACGGTCTGACCATCGGCTCGGGATGCGAGGTGTTCACGGTGAATCTGCGTGGGCCGCGGCCGGGCCTGACCGAAGGCGCCGCCGTGTACGTCGAGTTGTTCGAACCCGGGCAGGACGATCGGGCGTGCACAATCGCCCGTGGCCTGGCCGGCGCCGCTTTCGCGAAACTACCGCCGGTTTAGATCGGCTGCGCGTGCTCGTGCAGGAGCAGCAGTGTGTACGCGGCGACCGACTGCGCGTCGGTGATCTCGCCGCGCGCGATCATCGCCTCGAACTCGCCGCGCGGGAACCACGCCGAGGTCATGTCCTGCTCGGTGTGCTCCCGCTCGTGCTCACCCTCGGTCAACTCGGTCGCCAGGAACACCCGCCCGCGCTGGCTGGACAGGCCGGGAGCGACGTCCAACTGCCCGATCTCGGTCAGCGAACCGGCCCGCAGCCCGGTCTCCTCGCGCAGCTCGCGCGCGGCCAGCTCGGCCGGATCGCTGTCCGCGCGATCGGGTGCGGTGCCCTGCGGGAACTCCCAGCGTCGCATGGACAACGGGTACCGGAACTGCTCGACCAGGTGCACCCGCTCGCCGTCGAGCGGGATCACCAGCGCGTAGTCCGGCTTGTCCACGACGCCGTAGATCCCCTCGGTGCCGTCCGGCCGGCGCACCGCGTCTTCTCGCACGGTCATCCACGGATTCGCGTACACCTGACGTGAGGCATTCGACTCCACGGCGTCGATCCTGCCTCATCTGAGAAACCGGCCCGGATTAGGCTGGTGCCGCGGTGATGAACAGGGGAGTACACAATGCGGCGGAGAGTGTGGGCGATGGCCGCCCTGGTCATGTTCGTACTCGCGGGGTGCGCCGAACCGGTGGCGGGCAACGGATCGCCCGACCCCGCCTGGCCGCCGCCGCTGACCGCGGCACAGGCTATCGGCGGCGACTTCGCCACCATCGAGTACTGCAGCCTCGCCGACGAGGAGCCGCTCGCCACGTTCGCCCAGCCGATCACCGCGCTGGACGCGATGAAGGGCTGCGGCATCGGTTTCGTCGAGGGCAGTCCGCCGATCGGCCTCTACATCGGGCGGCTCTACGACTTCCGCAAGCCGCAGCAATACCGTCGTGAACAGGTCCCGCGCGCCGGCCTGCCGTTCGGGGTGCGGCAGGAGGGCCAGCAGCGACCGGGCCTGTGCCGCCGGTTCGTGGTGTTCGCCGACGAGATCGCGCTCGAGTCGCGGGCCAGCGAGCGGACCGGCGAGGGCGCGCCGCCCAACCCCGCCGAGCTGTGCGCCGCCGCGGACGCCGGTGTCACCAGCATGGTGAAGAACATCAACGAGCGGTCCGTGCGGCACTGGCAGTTCGGCGAGCGCTCCTGGGCACCGCTGCAGGCGTGTGGGTTCGCGCCGGACGACGTGGTCACTCAGCGGGCCGGGCTGCCGCACGGCACGAAGGGCACGCTGGACCCGAGCCGGCACGCGTGCGAGTGGGGTGATCCCGAGTCCGGTGCGCTGGTGACGTTCGACTTCTCGTTCGGCGCCACGTACGGCGCTCCGCTGGAGACCATCGCCGGCCGAGGAGCTACGGTTTCCGTGGCGCCGAACCAGTACCGGTCGGTGTGCACGGTGGTGATCTATCACATTCGCGCGCCGACGAAGAAGGAACTGTCCGAGACCGCCGAGGTGATCGTGGCCTTTTCCGAGCCTGGCAGGGGAGTCGAGGCCTGTGCGGCCGCGCGGGACATCGCCGCGGCCGCGTTCCCGCTGCTTCCCCCGACATGACGGGCCGCCGTCCGAGCCTGCTCGTCGCCGTCGTGGCCATCGTGCTGACGGCAGCGGGGTGCACCGGTGTGGTCGCCGGCACCGCGAGCCCCGACCCGTCGATCACGACCGTGGAGCGCGCGTACGGGAATGTGTCCACAGTGGACTACTGCAGCCTGGTCGAGCCGCAGTACGCGCCGCGCACCGGCGACGATCTGCCGTCCATGGACCTGTGCCTGATCTATATGGAGGACAGCGGCACGAAGGTGAACCTGCTCGTCGGGCCGATCGTCAAGTACGAGACGAACAACTCCGCGAACGTCCCGGTGCCCATTGCCGGCGTGCCGGCCGGCGTCGAGGTGCGCGGGCGGGAAACCGAGCGGGGCTGCCAGCGCAACCTGTACTTCCCCGGCCAGATGGCGCTCGTGCTGCGGGTTTCCCAGCGCGACGACGACTCCGGTCCGCCGCTGGCGGCCGGCGTCGCGTGCACCATGGCCGACAATGCGGCCACCGGCGCGGTGCGGTCGATCGGCAGCCAGCGGGTGCGGCACTGGACCTACGGCGACCGGTCGCTCGGCAACCAGGAGGCGTGCGCCATGCTGCCCGACGACCTGGTCGCCACGACGGCGTCGATGCCGGGTGTGCGCGCTCGGCCGCAGGTGCACAAGCACAACTGCGACTGGTACACCAAGGACGACGGCCCGCTGGTGCAGGTGCTGCTCGGGTTCATCAAGACGAGCGAGACGCCCGACCCGGAGACGATCGGTGGCCGCCCGGCCAAGACCCAGCCGACCACCGCGTCCGGCCGGCTCGGCTGCCGGGTCACCACACGGCACGTGCCCGCGCCCGCGGACAAGCTCCAGGAGTTCGCCAGGATCGAGGTGTCGCTGCCGAGTGCGGGCGTCACCGCGGGTACCGGCGGTCAGGCGTGCACGATGGCGCGCCAGCTCGCCGAGGTCGCGTTCGCCAAACTCGCCCGCCCATAGGCCACCCACCCCTCGGCCCACCTACCCCACCTACCGACTTCACGCAGCCGGGTGTGTTGACCGCCCCGATCGAAAGCCACGCTGAGGTCGAAACTCTTTGTCGAGGGCGGTCGCCCTTACGGTGACGGAGAGACAGAGGGCGAGGAACGAGCCCACTGTCTCGGAGGAGCCGTGACTGAACCACCCACGAAACCCAACCACCCACCCTCGGCACCCAGCCACCCACCCAAAAAGACCACAACCCCGTTCGGCGAAGCCGAACCAGGCGACCTTGCCCTCGATAGAAAAAACAGCGACCTTGCCCGAGATAGACAGAACCGGTTGGCCTACGCTCGCCCGAGTGCGTCTTGTGATCGCCCGTTGCCAGGTCGACTATGCCGGCCGGCTCACCGCCCACCTTCCGATGGCCAACCGTCTGCTGCTGGTCAAGTCCGACGGCTCGGTGTCCGTGCACTCCGACGACCGCGCGTACAAGCCGCTGAACTGGATGAGCCCGCCGTGCTGGCTCACCGAGGCGGACGGTCCCGTGTGGACGGTGCAGAACAAGGCCGGCGAGCAGCTCGTGATCACCATCGAAGAGGTGCTGCACGACTCCAGCCACGAGTTGGGCGCCGAGCCGGGGCTGGTCAAGGACGGCGTCGAGGCGCACCTGCAGGAGCTGCTGGCCGAGCACATCACCACTCTCGGTGACGGCTACTCGCTGGTCCGCCGGGAGTACCCGACCGCGATCGGGCCGGTGGACATCCTGTGCCGCGACCACGTCGGCGCGACCGTCGCCGTGGAGATCAAGCGGCGCGGCGAGATCGACGGGGTCGAGCAGCTCACCCGGTACGTCGAGCTGCTCAACCGGGATCCGCTGCTCGCGCCCGTGCAGGGCGTGTTCGCCGCGCAGCAGATCAAGCCGCAGGCGCGCACGCTGGCCGAGGACCGCGGGATCCGGTGCGTGACGCTGGACTACGACTCGCTGCGCGGGATCGAAACGACCGAGTTCCGCCTGTTCTGACGGCGTCTCGATGTCGAATGGGGAGTTCCGTGCACGCGCCGCGACGGCGGTCGCTAACGTGCACGGTGTGTCCCACCGTGCCAGCCGTGTCGCGATGCTCGCCGCTCTCGTCGGCGTGCTCGCCCTGCTCGCTGGCTGCGGCCAGAACGTCGACCTCGGCAAGTCGGTCAGCACCAGGACATCCGTACCGGCCGGTGGCCCGGACAACGGCCCGCCGCCGGCCCCGCCGGGCCCGAACGACCCGGTGTTCAGCCCCGACCGGCTGCGCACGCTCGACCCGTGCGGCCTGATCGACCAGGACCTGTTGAAGACCTGGGGTACCCCGGCCCGGAACTACCTGGGCGGCTACATCCAGTGCTCGAACTTCATGAAGGACCAGAACAACAAGAGCCTCAGCGTCACGATCTACACCGGGCAGAACTACACGGCCGAGATGAAGGACGCCACCAAGAACATCGAGGGCATCCCGGCCAGGGTCAACCAGTCGCCGGGCAGCACCGCGTGCTTCGTCGACCTGGTGGTCAGCGTCGACCCGCCGCGCTCGGTCCGGATCCAGACCGACTACTCCAACGGTGACCCGTGCTCGATCGGCCGTAAGGTCGCCCAGTCGGTGGTGAAGCGCCTGCGCGCGGGCACTCAGCCGTGGGACGCACCGGCGGGCAGCACCGTGCGGGTCGACCCGTGCACGCTGGTCGACGAGGCCTCGGCGAACCTGGCGCTCGGCGGTGTGCCGAAGCTGCGGCCCTACGAGTTGCACCAGTGCAACTGGCAGAGCCCGCAGGGCAGCAGCCGGGTGACGGTGATCCTGGACCTGGGCACGGACCCGAACAAGAGCACCACCTCCAGCGCCGGCGTGCCGGTCGACCTCGGCGGCGTGAAGGTGTTCCAGAAGCTGGAGCAGAGTTCGTACGCGAAGTGCGAGGTGACCTGGGCGCACCGCGCGGCGGCGAACGGCAAGGCGGAGTTGGTCAGCGTGTCGTTGTACCGCTCGCCGATGGTGGCCAACGAGGATGTGTGCGGGAAGACGCACAACCTGGCGAGGCTTGTCATGTCCAAACTGCCGAAGGCCTGACACTCGTCACAATTCCGCAGGTAGGGGTTGCGGCACGGGGCACACGTGGCGCAGTTCACCCGTCACGGGCGGCTATCCATGGCAGTATCGCCGCGGAAGTTACCGACGCGTAGCATTCGGACGTACTCCAGGCGTTCGCTCCGGATGTTGACGACGAGGAGGACCCAGTGGCGCGCGAGATCGGACGTGTGGGCGTTGTCGGCCTAGGCACGATGGGTGCTGGCATCACGGAAGTGTTGGCGCGCAACGGTCTGTCCGTGGTCGCGGTGGATGTCGACGACGAGGGCATCGCCAGGGGGCGCGGTCACCTCGAGCACTCCACGTCGCGCGCGGTGGCCAAGAGCAAGATGGACGAGCCGGCCCGGGAGAAGCTGCTGGGCAGCGTCTCGTACACCACGACACTGGCCGACCTGGCCGACTGTGACCTCGTGATCGAGGCGATCCCCGAGCAGCTCGAGCTCAAGGCGCGGGTGTTCAACGAGCTGGACGGGATCGTCGGGCCGGACACCATCCTCGCGTCGAACACCTCTTCGCTGTCGGTGACCGAGATCGGCGTGCACACCGGCCGGCCGGGCAAGATCGTCGGGATGCACTTCTTCAACCCGGCGCCGGTGCTCAAGCTGGTCGAGGTGGTGCGCACGGTCGTCACCGAGCAGGACGTGGTGGACGACGTGGTGGCGTTCGCGCAGCGGCTCGGCAAGGAGCCGGTGGTGATCGGCGACCGGGCGGGGTTCATCGCCAACGCGCTGCTGTTCGGGTACCTCAACCACGCCGTGGCGATGTACGAATCCCGTTACGCGACAAGGGAAGACCTCGACGCGGCGATGCGGTTCGGCTGCGGCTACCCGATGGGTCCGCTGGCGCTGTTGGATCTGATCGGCCTGGACACCGCGTACGAGATCCTGGAGACGATGTACGCGCAGTCGCGCAACCGGCTGCACGCGCCGTCGCCGATGCTCAAGCAGATGATCACCGCTGGCCTGCTCGGCCGGAAGAGCGGTCGGGGCTTCTACACCTACGACGCGTCCGAGTCGCCCACCGTGGTGCCCGACGGGCAGACGCCCTCCGCGTCGACCGAGGAAACATCGCAGGTGCGCGAGGTGCACCGAGTCGGTGTGGTCGGTACCGGCACGATGGCGACCGGCATCGTCGAGGTGTTCGCCAAGAGCGGCTACGACGTGGTGCTGCGTGCCCGTACGGCGGAAAAAGCCGAGGCGGCGACGGCGAAGGTCCGCAAGTCCCTGGACCGCCAGGTGGCCAAGGGCCGGCTGTCCGAAGAGGACCGGGACGGCGTGCTGACCCGGATCAAGCCGGCCGTGGACTTCGAGGAGCTGGCGGACTGCGACCTCGTCGTGGAGGCGGTCGCCGAGGAACTGGCGATCAAGCAGGCGGTGTTCGGTGCGCTGGACGAGGTGGTGAAGCCGGGGGCGATCCTGGCGACCACGACGTCCTCGCTGCCGGTGATCGAGTGCGCGGCGGCCACGCAGCGCCCCGGCGATGTCATTGGGATGCACTTCTTCAACCCCGCGCCGGTGATGAAGCTGGTCGAGGTGGTGCGCACGATCTCGACGGCGGACGATGTCGTGGCCACCGTGCACGCGGTGTGCCAGAAGGTGCGCAAGCACCCGGTGCACTGTGGTGACCGTGCTGGCTTCATCGTCAACGCGCTCCTGTTCCCGTACCTGAACGACGCGGTCAAGATGGTCGAGGCGCACTACGCGGACGCCGACGACATCGACACCGCGATGAAGGTCGGCTGTGGCCTGCCGATGGGCCCGTTCGAGCTGCTGGACGTGGTCGGGCTTGACGTGTCGCTGGCGATCGAGCGCACGCTGTTCGACGAGTTCCGGGAGGCCGGCTACGCTCCGGCCCCCTTGCTGGAACACCTGGTCACCGCTGGTCGCCTCGGCCGCAAGACCGGCAAGGGCTTCCGCGACTACAGCTGAGCGACTAGGCGACACCAGCGATGTGCATGGTGTTGCGGATCGCTTTGCGTGCCGGATCGATCCATGCTGGCGGGATGTAGTGCGGGATGCCGTTCCGTATGATGATTTCCCAGTCTTGTTGGTGAATTGTCGTGTGGTGGTGTCGGCACAACAAGGTCATGAGTTCTGCTGAGGTTATTCCGCCGTCGATCCAGTGGATGATGTGGTGTGCGTCGGTCCATTCTGGCGGCCGATCGCATCCAGGAAATGAGCAGCCTTTGTCGCGTGCGATGAGTGCGGCGCGAATGGTGGCTGTGACGGTTCGTTGTTCGCGTCCGACGTCGAGTGGTTGGCCTTCGCTGTTCAACACGATGGGGGTGATGCCCGCGTCGCAGGCGAACTGCCGAATCGTCTGTGGGGTGATGAGTGCACCGAAGTCACCATGGCCGAGGCCGATCTGGTCGCGGAGTTGTTCGTAAGAAATTGTGATCGCGAGGTGCGGCCGCCGACCGCCGTCCTGCGGAAGCGTGTCGGAGTTGAGCACCCGGTGCGCCAGCTCGATCAAGGCTTCGGCCCACCTGCGGGCGGCGGAGCGGTCGTCGTCTTTCCCGGCGGGTTTCGCGAGTGGTGAGAGTGCTGCTTTGAGGACTTCGGCGCATTCGGGTGAGAGCCGCCCGCGCAGCATGATCGTGCCGTCGACGTCTTCGATCATGGAGAACTCCATCCGCTTGCGGGCGGCTTGTTCTTCCAGGACAACCTGTTCGGGCTGCAGGTGCGCCCTCGTCCGGAGGGCGAGCTTGCTGAGCTTCACCGGGTCGAAGCGTTCGGCTTCGTCCACGAGGAGTTGTTCGACGTCGGTGTGATGTTCGTCGGGAAGTGTGTCGATGGTGGTGCGCACGACCTGCACGTGGTCACGGCTGATCACCCCAGCGGCGAGCGCCTGCGCTGTCACTGGGAGCTGCGCTTCGAGGGGTTGCCCGGTGAGCGTGGTCGACCCGAACAGGGCGTTCGCGTCAGCTACTCGCCTGCGTGCGTCTGCGGGTGTGATCCGCACGGTGTCGCGCAGGAACGACGCCGTTGAGTAGGCGCCCATTTCTTTCGCGATGCCTTGCTCATGGATTTCGTGGATGAGTTGAAGTCGCTCGTATTCGAGTTGTCGAATGTGGATTTCGCGAGCCCGTAGCTCGTCGATTAGTTGTTGTCCCCTCATACCTCGATTCTACCCAATTCGATCGACCACTATGGGGTGAATCAAAAGCAGAAAGAGTGTGGCGGCGCGGTACGGGCAAAAGGCAGGCGGAGCCTGCTCGTAGCGCCTGCGGTTAGGGCCCTCCCGCACAATTCCGCGCCGCCACACCCCAAGAGTCACCCCCACGACAGCCACCGTTGTCCCCCCGTTCGCCCGAACAGCTTTCGATAAGGCGAACACCCGCAACGAGGCGAGGAGCCCACCATGAGCGTCAACCGCCGAGACCTGCTGCGCGCCGCCGCCGCAACCGGAGCACTAGGCGCAGCATGGCCACTCAGCGCCCAACTCACCACCGCCCAGGCCCACGCCGCCGCCCGAAACCTCGGCGCCACCTGGGACCCCGCCCCCTTCACCCTCGGCGTGGCCTCCGGCGACCCCGGCCCCGACGGCATCCTCCTCTGGACCCGCCTAGCCCCCGAACCCCTGGCCAACGATCAGCCGTTGCCCACCACCGTGGACGTCGACTGGGTACTGGCCACCGACCCAGAGCTGAGCAACAAGATTGCCCAAGGCCAAACAGAAGCAGACGCCTCGACCGGCCACAGCGTGCACGTCCCCGTCGCCGGCCTCGAGCCGAACACCCGCTATTACTACCGCTTTTCCGCTCAAGGCAAAGAAAGCCGCCTAGGCCGCACCAAAACCGCCCCCACCGGCGCCATCCCGAGCGTCCGCTTCGCCTCGGCCAACTGCCAGGCGTGGCACGACGGCTTCTACGCCGCCCACCGCGGCATCGCCGCCGAAGACCTCGACTTCGTGGTCCACCTGGGCGACTACATGTACGAGCACGGCCAGGTCGGCGGCACCCCGATCCGCGACCACGAAGGCCCGGAGGTGCACACCCTCACCGACTACCGCCGCCGGCACGCGCTCTACAAGGGCGACCCCTCACTCCGAGCCGCCCACGCCGCGCACCCCTGGTTCCTCACCTGGGACGACCACGAGGTGGTCAACGACTACAGCGGCACCAGCAAACCGCTGCGCAAGCGACGCGCGGCCGCGTACCAGGCGTGGTGGGAGCACATGCCGGTGCGCGGCGACACCCCGGCCACGCCACAGATTCACCAGCGCCGCATGTGGGGCGACCTGCTCGAGCTGACCGTGCTCGACCTGCGCCAATACCGGTCAGCACAGAACCTGCCCGACGGCACAATCCTTGGCGCACAACAGAAATCGTGGCTGAAGTCCACTGTGGACACCGCACCCGACGCCTGGCGCTGCTGGGTGAACTCGATCATGCTCAGCCAGCTGGCCAAGCAGGGCGGCGGCTACTACTTCACCGACCAGTGGGACGGGTTTCTCGCCGAGCGCAAGGAAGTTCTCACCCACGTGCATGACGCCGGCCTGCGCGACCTGGTGGTGATCACCGGCGACTGGCACTCGGCGTTCGTGGACGATATCCGGCCGGACTTCGACAACGCCCACTCGCCGGTCATCGGCACCGAGTTCACCGCGCACTCGGTGGCCTCCGGCGCCTACTCGCCGGACTGGAACCAGACCAACGGGCCGATCATGGGTAAGGCGAACCCGCACCTGAAGTACTTCGAGGGCAACAGGTACGGCTACGACGTCTACGAGGTCACGCCGCAGCGGTGGAGCACGCACATGCGGGTGATCGGCGACCGGCGCGATCCGAACTCGCCGGTGAGCACGCTGACCACGTTCCATGTCGACCGGGGTGTCGCCGGATCGTACGAGGACCCGGCCACGATCGGATCGCCCGCGCAGTACCGGCGGGCCTGAAAATCGTTCGCCGGCAAGGGGAACCCGCCACTAGCGTCCCACTCGTGATCTACGAGCACCCACTCGCCTACCTACTCGGCGTCGAGGGGATCGCCCTGCTGCGCGCGTTCACCGGAGAGCACGACCGCGAGTTCGTCGAGGCGCGGCTGGCCGAGATCCGCGCGCTGCTGGCCGACGAGTCGCTCGCCGATTCCGCCGTCGAGGTGGATCGGGTCGACCCGGTCGAGGGCTACGGAATCTGGTCGTCCACCTACGACGACGGCCCGAACGCCGCGTTCGACATCGAGTCGCCCCTGGTGAAGGAGATCGTCGACGCGCTGCCCACCGGGGTTGCCGTGGACGCGGCGTGCGGCACCGGCCGGCACACCGCGCTGCTCGCCGAGCGCGGGCACACGGTGATCGGCGTGGACGGCTCCCCGGACATGCTGGACAAGGCGCGGGCGCGCGTGCCCGGCGGCGAATTCTTGCACGGCGACCTGCACAACCTTCCAGTGGCCGATGAGTCCGCCGACCTCGTGCTGTGCGCGCTCGCGCTGTCGCACCTGCCGTCGCTGACCGAGGCGTTCGCCGAGTTCGCCCGCGTGCTGCGGCCCGGCGGGCACCTGGTGATCTCCGACCTGCATCCCGAGTCGGTGCTGCGCGGGTCGATCCCGTCGGTGCGCCGGCAGGACGGCAGGCCGGGCCGGCTTCCGGTGCACCGTCACCTGGTCGGCGCGCACCTGCGCGAGGCGTTGCGGCACGGCATGTCCGTGCGGCGCTTCGAGGAGATCGGCGTGCCGTCCACCACTCCAGCCGAACCCGCACCCGAGCCGGCGAAGGACACCGGGCCGTGGGAGGTGTGGCCGTGGTCGTTGGCCGCGATGGTGCCCGAGGCCGCGGCGGCGGCCAACGCCGGCGTGCCGGCGATGATCGTCTGGCACTTCCAGCGCTAGCCGCAGCAGCCGCCTCCGCAGCATCCGCCGCCAGCCGGGGCGGCCGGCGCGCCGCCGCGGCCGCCGAGCGACACCATCGAGAGCAACTTGACCGTGTCGGTGTGGCCGTCCGGGCACGCGGCCGGCTCGGACGCGGCGCTCATCGGGCGCTTGACGTCGAACGTCGTGCCACAGTGGCGGCACCGGAACTCGTAGGTTGGCACGCCTGCCATTGTGTCAAAGCGTCTCAGCCCTGCCGATAGCCTGACGGCCGTGCCGCGCAAGAACCGACCACGGGGGCGCCGGTCCAGCGTGGACCCGCCACGTCCGCTCAGCGGTGGAATCTCCACGCAGCGCACCGAATCCGGGCCGGACGGCGACTGGATCGTGCGCTCGGTCTCCGGTTCGCAGACCACCAAGGCGTACCGGTGCCCCGGCTGCGACCACGAGATCAACCCCGGCACACCGCACGTGGTGACCTGGCCGGCCGAGGACTACGGCACGGTGGAGGACCGCCGGCACTGGCATCGCGGCTGCTGGGACGCCCGAGGCCGGCGCGGCCCGACGTCACGCCGTCGGTAATCGCATGAACCGGCAGGGCTGGCCGTCCCGGTACGGGCCCTGCTTGTACTCGACGAACCCCGCCCGCTCGGCCACGCGTACCGCCGGCGTGTTGTCGACGTCCGTGACGACCCTGACCTCGAGATCGGGCATCTCGCGCACCGCCCACTCGACCGCGGCGGCCGCCATCTCGGGTGCGTAGCCGTTGCCCCATGCGCTCGGCCGGATGCGGTAGGCCAGGTTCAGGTAGTGCTCACCGTCGAACTCGTTGTGCCGCAGGCCGCCGAAGCCGATGGTCTTGCCGGAGTCGGTGAGCGTGATCGCCCAGTAGCCGAAACCGTGCTCGGTCCAGTGGGTGAGCCACGACTCGAACTGGCGCTCCGCCTCGGCCGGGTTTTCCGGCCCGGTCGGGATATAGCGCGACGTCGCCGGGTCGGTGTGGATCTCGATCATCGCGTCTTGATCGGCCGGCGCCGGCCTGCGCAGAGTCAGGCGCTCGGTGTGGATCTCGTCCTTCATCCTCCCCATGGCGCGACGCTATCCCATCGCACTGACAATGGAGTCATGGTTAATACGTTGGTCCTGCTGCACGCGTTCCCGCTCGACTCGCGGATGTGGGAGCCGGTGCGTTCAGCGCTCGCCGAGCATGCGCAGGTGATCACCCCGGATCAGCGGGGGATGGGGCGCAGTCCGCTCGGCACGGACGCGCCGTCGCCGTCGCTGGACATCGTCGCGGCGGATGTGTTGTCCATGTTGGACGGTCTTGGGGTGGAGCGAGCCGTGTTCGGAGGCTGCTCGATGGGTGGCTACGTGGCGATGGAGATCCTGCGGGCGGCGCCGGAGCGGGTGGCCGGGTTGGTGCTGGCGGATACCCGGGCTGGGACGGATCCTGTCGCGGCTCGGGAGAATCGGCTCGCCGTCGCGGATCGGTTGGATGCTGAGGGGTTGGGGGAGTGGCTCGTTGAGACTTTCCTTCCTTTGGTGTTGGGGAGGACGAGTCGGGAGGGGCGGCCGGAGGTGGTGGAGGCGGCGCGGCGGATGTTGTTGGAGCAGCCGGCGGCGGGGGCGGCGTGGGCGCAGCGGGCTATGGCGGGGCGGCGGGACTCGACGGCGTTGTTGGGCGCGGCGGGGGTGCCGGTGTTGGTGGTTGGCGGGGAGGAGGACGTCGTCAGTACTCCTGACATGAATCGGGAGCTGGTCGCTGGTATTGCTGGGGCGGAGCTGCGGCTGATTCCGGAGTGTGGGCATTTGCCTTCTTTGGAGGCGCCGGGGGTGTTCGCTTCTTTGGTGATCGAGTGGTTTTCTCGGGTTCAACGCTCCTGACTTTATGGATCGGCGTTGTGGTTTTGGGGTGTGGCGGCGCGGTATTGTGCGGGAGGGCCCTAACCGCAGGCGCTACGGGCAGGCTCCGCCTGCCTTTTGCCCGTACCGCGCCGCCACACTCTTTCTGCTTTTGATTCACCCCATAGTGGTGGGCCTTTTTCGGTAGAATCGAGGTATGAGGGGACAACAACTAATCGACGAGCTCCGGGCTCGCGAAACCCACATTCGACAACTCGAATATGAACGACTTCAACTCGTCCACGAAATCCATGAGCAAGGCCTCGCGCAAGAAATGGGCGCCTACTCCACATCATCGTTCCTGCGGGACACCGTGCGGATCTCACCCGCCGACGCACGCAGGCGAGTAGCTGACGCCAACGCCCTGTTCGGGTCGACCACACTGACCGGGCAGCCCATCGAAGCACAGCTACCCGTCGCGGCGACAGCTCTCGCCGCTGGGGTGATCAGCCGTGACCACGTGCAGGTCGTGCGCACCACACTCGACAAACTTCCCGACGAACATCACGCCGACGTCGAACAACTCCTCGTGGACGAAGCCGAACGCTTCGACCCGGTCAAGCTCAGCAAGCTCGCCCTCCGCACCCGCGCCCACCTGCAACCTGAACACGTTGTCCTGGAAGAACAAGCCGCCCGCAAGCGGATGGAATTCTCCATGATCGAAGACGTCGACGGCACGATCATGCTGCGCGGGCGGCTCTCACCCGAATGCGCCGAAGTCCTCAAAGCCGCACTCTCACCACTCGCGAAACCCGCCGGGAAAGACGACGACCGCTCCGCCGCCCGCAGGTGGGCCGAAGCGCTCATCGAGTTGGCGCACCGCATCCTCAACTCCGACACGCTTCCGCAGGACGGCGGGCGACGGCCGCACCTCGCCATCACGATTTCCTACGAACAACTCCGCGACCAGATCGGGCTCGGCCATGGTGACTTCGGTGCGATGATCACACCGCAAACCATTCGGCAGTTCGCGTGTGATGCCGGGATCACGCCCATCGTGTTGAACAGTGAAGGTCAACCACTCGATGTCGGGCGCGAACAACGAACCGTCACAGCCACCATTCGCGCCGCGTTGATCGCCCGCGATAAGGGTTGCTCATTTCCTGGGTGTGATCGGCCACCGGAGTGGACCGACGCACACCACATCATCCACTGGATCGAAGGCGGAATAACCTCAGCAGAACTCATGACCTTGCTCTGCCGACACCACCACACCACCATTCACCAACAAGACTGGGAAATCATCATGCAAGGCGGGATCCCGCACTACATCCCGCCCGCGTGGGTTGATCCGCAGCGGAAAGCTGTTCGCAACTCGATGCACGTTGCGGGAATCGCTTAGCGACGGCGGCGACGCCGCTTGCGCTCAGCGGGCTCCGGCTCCAGTGGGATGTGCGGTGTGGGCACCTGGTCCGCCTCGGCATCCGACGTGATCCCGAGAAGCTCCGCCGCTCGTTGCTGCGCCGCCTCCACCAGGTTCGCGGGCTCCTCGCCCGGCCGGCGCAGTACGTACGGCCGCAGTCGGCTGTAGCCGCGCACGGACGCGGGGCGCCTCGACCGCACGGTGTACTGGTCGGCGCCTTCGAGTACCTCGGCGAGGTCGCGGTCGATCAGAACGGTTCCTGGGCGCGCGATCGAGGTGAGTCGGCTGGCGATGTTCACCACCGACCCGTACACGTCGCCGTAGCGGCTGAGCACTCGCCCGTACGCCAGGCCGGACCGCAGCGACGGCAGCAGCTCGTCCTCCTCGGCCCGCTCGACCAGGGACAAGGCGATCTCGGCGCCGTCGGTCGGATTATCAGCCACGAAGAGGACCTCGTCGCCGAGCATCTTCACGATCACGCCGTGGTTCTCCGCCACCGTTTGGGCGCTGATCGCGTCGAACCGGTCCACGACGGTGGTCAGCTCCGCCTCGTCGGACCGCCGGGTGAACGACGTGAAGCCGACCATGTCCGCGAACCCGACCACGAGTGCGCGGGTGTCCGGGTCGTTGTCCTCGGCGGCGATCACCCGGCCGGCGTGCGCGAGGAGGTGGCGCCGCCAGGCGAAGTTCTGCAGGTGCTGCAGATCCGGCAGGATTCGCTCCACGAAGCGGGCCAGGCGGCGCTCGTCGGACGCCAGTTCCGGGTTCGCCTGCAGCACGTCCCACAGCATGTGCACCTGCCACTCGGCGAGGCGGGACGCGTGCTGGCCGAGCATTCGCGCGGTCGCTGTGGCGGTGGGTGGATCCATGATGCCGGCCTGCACCAGTTCGTTGGTCACCCGCAGGGACTCGATGTCCGCGTCGGTGAACACCACGTCCTTGTCGCCGGCCTTGGCGAACCCGAGTGCCTGCCACAGCTCGGTAGCCCGCTCCATCGGCACGCCGGCCTTCTCGGCGACCTCGTGGCGGGCGTACTTCCGGGCACCGCCGAGTATCAGCTCCTCCACGCTTGCCGGCAGCTCGCCGACAGGTTCCGCCGGATGGTGCGGAGGTTCGGCGTCCATGATCAGGTCGTGTGCACGATCAGCACGTCGACGCGCGACTTGCGAGCGGCCTCCGACGGCACCGAGCCCAGGATCCTGCCGGCGAGGGTGTTCAGGCCGCGGTTTCCGACGACCAGAAGGTCTGCGGAGCGGGTCTTGACGATCTTGGTCAGCGTCTCGACCGGCTCGCCGACCACGGCCTCGGCCTCGATCTTGGTCGCGCCGGCCTTTCGCGCCCGCTCGGTCGCGGTGCGCACCGTCTCCTCCGCCGGGGAGGACCCGACGACCTGGTACGCGACGTCGTCCCCGAGCGTGTCGTAGGCCTCCTCCACCCGATCCTGCTTGGCCGGGTAGTAGGCGCAAGCGATCACCAGGGTGGCTCCGGCATCACCGGCGATCGCCGCCGCGCGGTCCACCGCGCGGTACGACGAGTCCGATCCGTCCGTGCCGACGACCACGGTCTGGTAGGCGGTCATGTCTGTCCTCCCGCGCGGCGAGTGATCCGTCCGTGGCAACCTATCGGTCTACGCCGCCCGCCGCAGCAATGCCGGCCGAACGTGCTCAGCCTCGGACAGTCGACTCCGCTTGTTCGCGCTGATCTTTCTTCTGCTCGCCCTCCGCGGGCTCCTTGCCGGACGGCGTCGGGACCGGTCGCATCGTCTTGGTCGTCGCGTCGCCGTTGGCGCCCGTCCTGCCCGTCGGCGGCCGGGGCGACCGGGCGGTGGCGGCGTTCGGGTCGTCGGCCACGTCCTCGCTGTCCAGCGGCTCCAGCGCCGGCGCGGAGTTCTCCAACTGCAGGTGTGCGTCGGCGATCAGGCTGCGCGCCGTGTTGAGCTGGTTGGCCACCCGCGACCGCAGCTGACGCAGCGCGTTGACCCGCTGCGTGGCGTGCGTGATCCGGCGGTTGGCCTCCTCGGTCGCCTCGCGGACCCTGCGGTGCGCCTCGTCGGTCGCCTCCTGCAGCCGCGCGGTGGACTCGGTGATCGCGTCGTGCCGGCGACGGTTGGCCTCCTCGGTCGCCTCCCGCACCCTGCGCTCCGCCTCGGCCTTGCTGATCGCCTCCTGCTCGGCCAGCGCGCGCATCGACTCCGTGCGCCGCGCCGACATGGCGATCTCGAAGTCCTCCTCGACGGTCGCCCGCCGCTGCTCCGACTCGCCGTCCAGCCGGTCGCGCTCGGCCTGCGCGGCCTTGTCGTCGCGCTCGATCTTGGCCTGCGCGGAGTCCAGGCGCTGCCGGTGCTCGGCCTCCATCTCGGTGCGGCGCTCGTCCAGCTCGTTGATCAGCTTTTCGTAGCGCAGACGCATCGCGTTGGCGTCCGACTCGGCCTTGGCCCGGATGTGACCGGCCTCGGCCTCGGCGCGCGCCTTCGTCTCGGTCGCCTCGTCCTGGGCCAGCCGCAGCATCCGCTGCAGGCGCTCGGACAGGCCCTCCAGCGTGGTCGGTGGCAGCGACAGCCGCTCGACCTGCCCGTTCAGATCGTCGATCTCCGAACGGGCCAGCTCCAGTTGCCTGGCCAGGTCTGCCGTCTGGGACGCGGCGGCGTCCCGGTCGGCGGCGAGCAGGCGCAGCTCACCGTCCAGCCGTTCGAGGTGCTCCTCCACCTGAGCACGGCTGTAGCCGCGCTTGGTGATGTCGAAGCCCGCTCCCAGCGGTACGAGATCGCGTTCGTCGCCAAGACCCATGTGCACCACGCTACCGGTTGTGATTGCCTGAACCGTTACTTGTCGAGCAACAACCGCGAGCGTACCGGTGAGTCACTGACCCCTGAAACGATTGATCTGGGTCAGATGCTCGTCCCGCAACTCCTGGTTGGTCACGCCGAGACCTTCCTCTGGCGCCAGGCAGAGTACGCCGACCTTCCCCTGGTGTGCGTTGCGGTGCACGTCCAGCGCGGCCTGGCCGGTGTCCTCGAGCCGGTAGGCCTTCGACAGCGTGGGGTGGATCATGCCCTTGGCGATCAGCCGGTTGGCCTCCCACGACTCGCGGTAGTTCGCGAAGTGCGAGCCGACGATTCGCTTGAGGTTCATCCACAGGTACCGGTTGTCGTACTGGTGCATGAATCCGCTGGTCGACGCGCAGGTGACGATCGTGCCGCCCTTGCGTGCCGCGTACACCGACGCGCCGAAGGTCTCCTTGCCAGGGTGCTCGAACACGATGTCCGGGTCCTCGCCGCCGGTCAGCTCGCGGATCTTCTTGCCGAACCGCTGCCACTCCTTGGGATCCTGGGTGTTCTCGTCCTTCCAGAACTTGTAGCCCTCGGCGCTGCGGTCGATGATCAACTCGGCGCCCATGCTGCGGCAGATGTCGGCCTTCTCCTGGTTGGACACCACGCAGACGGGGATCGCGCCGCCGTTGAGGGCGTACTGCGTGGCGTAGCCGCCGAGGCCGCCGGACGCGCCCCAGATCAGCACGACGTCGCCCTGCTTCATGCCGGAGCCGTTGCGCGAGACGAGCTGGCGGTACGCGGTGGAATTCACCAGCCCGGGTGAGGCCGCCTCCTCCCAGGTGAGGTGCGCCGGCTTGGGCATGAGCTGGTTCGCCTTCACCAGCGCCACCTCGGCCAGCCCGCCGAAGTTGGTCTCGAAGCCCCAGATTCGCTGCTCGGAGTCGAGCATCGTGTCGTTGTGCCCGTCCGGGCCCTCCAGCGGCACGTCCAGGCAGTGCGCGACCACCACGTCGCCCGGCTTCCACTGGTGCACGCCCGGGCCGGTGCGCAGCACGACGCCGGCCGCGTCCGAGCCGACCACGTGGTACGGCAGGTCGTGCCGCTTGGCCAGCGGTGACACCCGGCCGTAGCGCTCGAGGAACTTGAACGTGGGGATCGGCTCGAAGATCGAGGTCCACACGGTGTTGTAGTTGATCGCGCTCGCCATGACGGCGATCAGCGCCTCGCCCGGCCCCGGCTCGGGCGTGGGCACCTCGTCGACGTGCAGCGACTTGCGCGGGTCCTTGTCACGGCTGTCGAGGCCGTCGAACATGGCGACCTCGTCGGCGTGCACGGTCACCCCGCGGTAGCTCTCCGGCACGGGCAGTTCGCCGACGGCGTCCGGCTTGTCGGCCTGGATAGCGGCGAGGATCTCTTGCACGGCATTGCCTCCCGGGTGTCTGACGGCTGTGGCTTCACTGGCTGTGAGTTCACAGAGCCGAGGCTTCGAGGTGAGGCGCAGGTTACCGATGAGTAAGGTCAGCCGCGCCCGCGATGTGAGGGATGGCACGCGACAGCCTGCGAGGTTACCCCAACCGTGGCGGCTCCGGCGTTGCCGAAGTGTTGCACAGACGTGGTTGACCGGCCGGCCAACCAAGGCGGATCATCGCAGGTGGGGATCTCCTGAAACTCCTCACTTGGAGGTGATCCCATGGCCGATACGTCGGTACGTCCGTGGACCCGCCCGCATGACTGGGCCGAAGTGGTACTCGGACTCGTCGCACTGCTCTCGCCGTTGTGGATGGACACGACGGACGGGGCGATGTGGACGATGATCATTCTGGGCGCCCTCGTCACCCTGGACGGGCTGGCCTCCCTCGCCATGCCAGGCATGGTCTACGGCGAGATGGTGCAGATCGTCATGGGTGTGCTGATGTTCATCTCGCCGTGGGTCATCGGCTACACGGAGATGAACGGCATCGCCTGGACGTCCTGGATCGTCGGTGCGCTGATCGTCATCGCGGGTGGCGCCGCGCTGCCGATCGCACAGGAGGCACACCGCAGCGGTATGGCGGGACAGCACTGACCATCCTCTCCGGGAGCCAGGGCACGTCTCCCAGTTCCATGGTCGCGGGCTTCGCGCCGAGACGGCCCCTGACTGCGTTGTCGAAAAGCCCAAGTACGGCCCAGTAGGGTTTCCGATATTTAGTGACCTTATCGTAACCGTCTCCGTCGGGGGTCGGCCCTACACCCCTGGACAAGAAAGTTCGTGCTCGCTCTACCGGGCCTGGAGCGAGCTGCCGAACGTAAGCGTAGAGCGGGGATGCGCCCGGGAAGACTCACGGGCGCGTTCTCCTTCTTGCACGGCCGGACACGTGCGTGCCCGTGTCCGGCCGGATCGATCAGGCTGTCAGGGTGACCCGTTGGGCGTTCATTCCTTGCGAACGGCTGTGATCCATTCGCTGTCCGTGAGTACGAATTGGTTCCGTGTCAGGACTTCATCCAATCCCCACAGGTGTGCACCACCCCACATCGACACAACGTCTCTGTCGGTGTCAAGGATCGCTAGGGCGGCACATAGTTCTCGGTAGGTGTAGATGACGAGTTGGTCTATTGGGTCCTCGCTGGGATTCTTCTGTCTATTCCGGTCGAACAGCGCAAGATAGCTGTTCATCATCGCGTTGCGGGCGAGCCTGAACGGCATTGATCCTGGTTTGAGTCTGGACAACTGTGTGATCTGCTTTTTAGGTTGCGTGACTTGCGGAGCGAGCATCATTCGTCGGGGGCCATAGAGCCTCACGAGGTTCATAGCCCCGGCGTCGATCAGTTGCCAGTCGGGGCCAACCTCGTCAAGCACGCTTTCCGGCTGGCATTGCCAGCCTAGGTCAAGGATATGCAAGGGGAGGTAGCGATCCGAGATTGAGTCGCCGAACGCCCGTACGGCGTCGCGTTCCTCGTCAGTTCGTGCGTTTTCCTCTACACCTTTCCAGTCGGTTCGCTCATATTGGATCAGCGCGCCATCAGCTTCGGCCTTGTCGACCCGTTCACGAATGTTCTCGTAGTAGCCACGTTCGGCCATGTGTGCGAGACCAACGAGCGTCACCGTCCGGCCGTCCGGATGCGAATATCTGTTGATCGCTGTCTGGCCCTGATCTTCGAAGAGTCGTTCACCTCGACGCGGGTCCGACTTCTGTTGCCGCTTCAACGATTCCCTTTCACTCGTGATACCTGCTGTTTTGAATCAACCGCCGTATACGAAGAACACGGTCATGTCCCGGTGTGGCGGCGTGTCGTAGTCCATCGAAACCCCGACAACGGTGTTGACTTCCCGGTTGTCGGAAAACCACTCGCCGGCCGCTTGAAAGACCTCTTCCCAGGAATCGCCGCCAAACGTGACGCTTTCCACGGCCGTGACCCGCCATTCGCCCTCATACCGCGCGAGCCCGTCGAGGACGTTGCGTTGTTGGGAGCGTGACATGTACTCAAAGCGGTTTTCCGCGTTTGTCGCGGGGTCGGCGGGATAATCGGTGTGCCAATCGACCGTGTGGAACTCGGGAAGAACGGCGGCAATCCGGCTCACCAATTCGGCGGGATCGGTCGTATCCACCTCGGCGGCTTCCAGTCGGCGGACCCGCACACTGCGGAGGTTGCCGGTGATCCTGATCTCGATACGGATGACCGGGGACTCTGCCGTTTCATCGCGCCCAGTCATTTCAGAGACCGCCAGTCGGTAGGCACAACAGGATCGCTGTCAGGATTGCCGAATCAACACACAAGATAATCGCCACCTCGATGACCTTGAGATGGCGCAGAGCAGTGACCGGAAACCTCATCTCGACGTGGCTTAGCTCGGCGGGAGATTCGCCCGCACGCGCTACCCATCGATACGCCAATCTGGACAGCGCCTGCGGAATGCCGATGTTGTGCAGGCCGAGCCACACCGTCAGGCCAACACAAAACACAATGATGGTTTCGATCATCGGTCTAACCCTCAACGCTTGTTCGACGCGGTAGCGCGGAGTCGCAAACATCAGCAGGAACGACACCAAAGAAGCGGCACAAGCACACGAGCCGCGCACTCGTCAGCGCCCGTGAACCATACTCGTAGCGGGCAAGCGCCGTTTCCGAAAAGGGGTTGCCGAGTTGTGCGACCACCTCTTTACGAGTCAGACCTGCGCGTTTACGAACGCGCTGCAACTCAGCGCCTATCGCAACCGCTGCATTACGCTCCAGCGCACCAAAAGCTTCCTTGGTAAAGGTCGACAATTCGCAAGCCGCCTCATTCGGTGTCGCCGAGATCATCGGCTGGGTGCCGGTGCAGCCCCGGGCGCACTGGTCATCGGTGACCGCCTCCACGTACAGGTC
The DNA here is from genome assembly GCF_004216555.1 of Herbihabitans rhizosphaerae. Lineage (GTDB taxonomy): Bacteria > Actinomycetota > Actinomycetes > Mycobacteriales > Pseudonocardiaceae > Herbihabitans > Herbihabitans rhizosphaerae. Next base: position 116,314 of record NZ_SGWQ01000012.1, read on the forward strand.
GTGACGCTCGTTCTCATCGGGCGTGTAAATGTCGGTGTAAATCGAGTCGCCGCGCGATGCGATCAATGCGTGTTCCTCGCGCAGGTGCTGGAGGTCGTCCTCGTCGCCGATCGACACCCACATGCGGTTCTGAAAGGCGAAGGACTCGGCATGCAGCACATGAGCACGGGTTTTCTCGTCCAGCCACGAGGCAACCGCCCACGGATCACACAGCACCGCATCCGGTTCACGCGCCAACCGGACAACCCGTTCACCCGTCGGAACGCTGCCGTCATACGGACGCGTGTCGTGATAGCCGTGCCAGTGCACCCGAGGCGGAAACTGCCACTCGTCAGACGGCAAGAAATCGCTGAACCTGTTCACGACGTCTGCCCATCGGGCCTATCGGACAACGCATCGAAGAACCGCATGGGCGCTTTCATCGGCCCTTCGGTCGTCTCCGTCACCGCGATCGCCTCCGCCACCGTGCGAAGTAACCGGGCTTGCGATGCCGCACTCGCGGAATCTCGACAGTGGGCGACTGAACATTGCGGGCAAACTGACGCAGCCGTCCCCAGCACACCGGACAAGCAGGGCCGCGCGGATCAGCCATCGATCCCGGCGTAACCGTGTTCCCGCACACGGCCAGATACCGGCCATCACCCGCGCACATATCCTCATCCGTCACCGCGTGGTCGAAGCCGTCGCCAATGTCGGTATGCCATGTCGTCCACAACCACGCCACCGTCAGAACGCCCGTCACCCCGGGCTCACCTCCCTTCGCTGGACCACGGTTGAGGCCGAACGAACGACCAGTCCGACCCCAACCGCGAGATTCAGCGACACAGCGCGTGCTCTAAATCGATCGCTGTGTCAGACTGAAATCATCCTGACCGGAGCGGCGATCAGCCGTGAAGGACGGGAGCGCGCCATGTGCACGACAAGAGGACGACACGCGGGATCGGCGGAGGGCCGGATGCCGAACTATTCGAGGGGCGGCAACGCCGTGCCCCGCACGAGGCTTGAACAACTGATACGTGAACGACAGCAGACGTTCGAAGAGTTCGTTGCTTATGCGGAGAACTACGCGCGAGAACACGGCGAGACCGGCACGCTCAGCCATCGGCACCTTCAACGGCTTGTATCGGGCCGGCACCCGAAGGGCAACCAGATTCCCAACGTTCGGCCAGCAACCGCCCGCCTACTGGAACGAATTCTCGGCACGAGCATTCGTGAACTACTCGGTCCGCCCACGGCGAGTGTCGAAACGCCCCGCATGTTGACTGTGGCAGTCGCGATTGTGCTCCAGGGCTCAGAAGTTCTTCTTGTACGGCGGCGCGGGACAGCCAACAGCGGCGGCCTGACGTGGCAGTTCCCCGCCGGCATCGTGAAACCTGGACACGTAAAGGAAACGACAGCAGTTGACGAAACTTTCAAAGAGACGGGGGTTCATTGTGTCGTGGTATGCGAGCTGGGCGCACGACTCCATCCGAAAACCAACGTCTTCTGTCACTATTTCCTCTGCGACTACATCGGCGGCACAGCAACAAATGTCGATCCCGACGAGAACGATGCCGTCACTTGGATCGCTGGCCGCAAACTGGAGCGACTTATTCCACAAGAAGACGTCTACCCGCCAATTCATGATGCAATAGGCAAAGCTGTGCGACTTACTACGACCGACTAGCCGACCACCCTTCGGTCGCAGACTCAATTCGCGGCGCACTCATGACGCCGCGCTGTAGTCCTCGGCGTGGAGGCGCACCTGCACCCGCCTACTTCCGCCCCTCGCCCTGGTCTGCCAGGTACGCGCCTAGCGGGGTGGTCTTCACGCATCATGAACCGCCTCACGACTCCTCCATCCACGTCGGTAGAATCCGTGGCGTCATCAAACGAAAGGATCAAATGCCATGGCTGACTTGTCAAACCTCGGCGTAGAGCGGACTCTTGTATTGCTCAAGCCGGACGCCGTTTCTCGCGGCTTGGTGGGCCGTATCGTCGCTCGTTTCGAGGATTCCGCGTTGAAAATCGTCGGCGTGAAGATGAAGCAGATGGACGCCGAGTTTACGCGCAAGCATTACTTCGACCTCGAAGAGCGTGCCGGTTCCGAAATCTACAACTGCACGGCCGACTTCATGCAGAGCGGACCGGTTATTGCCGTTGCGTTTGAGGGTGTCGACGCAGTGGCCAAGGTTCGAAAGCTGATCGGTCCGACCTTCCCCAACGAGGCCGCTCCCGGCACCATTCGTGGCGACTTCGCACATCAGACGAAGGCATCCTCAGAAGTCAGCGGCAAAGCTGTAATGAACCTTGTGCACGCCTCCGGTAACTCCGAGGAAGCCAAGTACGAAGTCGAACTTTGGTTCGGGTCTGATGAGCAGTTCGATTACGAAACCCTCGCCGAGAAGCTCGCATACTGATGACCGACGACCTTGAAGACCGTCGCGTGTCGCTCGATGAGCTTCACGCGGCGTTTGATCGCGAGATCACCAGCGACAAACGGGCAGCGGCCGAAACCGCTTACGCTCTGGCTTTCCGTTACCGCAACGAAGATGTCGGTGGCCAGCGACATTTTGATATCGCGAAGATGTGGGCAGCTCGCGCAATCGGGCTTTTGGATAGCTTGCCGTCGTCAACGCTGGCCGAAGTCGCGAGCACGCGTATAGCTGTTGGTGGAGTTCCGATCCCAGAGCTTCTACATTCCGACGTGGTTCGCGACCGGCTCGGCGACGTGTTGCATTGAGTCCAATGGACGAGAACGAGCCCGTCGCGTTCACTTGAGGGTCAACGCGACGGCTCGTTCTGTATCCGTAAGTTGCATACGGCCGCCGCTTTGACGAATCCCTGGCCGAGTGACTCAGGCGTCGAGCTTCTTCTGTAGGTGGTCTTGAACTGGGCCGAAGAACCCGTACGGCACGTACTCGTTCAGTTCGCCCTTGCTTACCCATGAGAATTCGGCGAGCTCTTCATCGTCGACTACGCGAGCGTCGCCAGATACGGCCTCGCACGCGACATATACCATCGTGCGACCGGTATTAGGGTGCACCCTCTCGCCGAGTACCTCGGATGCCTTGACGACGAGACCTGTTTCCTCTTGCGTTTCTCTGACCGCGGCTTCGACCGAGGTCTCACCTTCCTCAATCGCACCCGCAGGGAATTGCCAGGAAAGGCTACCTTCTTTGACGCGGCGACGCACAAGAAGGACTTTGCCGCCCTGTACGACTACGGCGGCGGAGATCGGCGGTGTGGCGTGCTCACTCATTGTTGGCAACCTCCAATGCCTCAAGAATCGGCGAATAGATATGTTCAGCGGGTATAAAGCGTGCCAGTTGCGACCTTGCCGCCCAAGTGACACTCACGTTCTCTACGGGGTCCATGTTCTGCGCGTCTCCAGTGAGGTAGTCGCAGAGAAGATAGTCACAGTACACGTGGGTTATTGGGTGGAGTCTGCGCCCGAGGTGACGAACGACCGAGCAGTGAACGCCGGTCTCGGCGAGCGTCTCGCGGACGGCGACCAGGTCCGGTGAGCCGCCCGGCTTGACGACGCCGGCCGGGAACTGCCATGCGATCCCTGCTCCGTCCTCGCCGCGCCGCTGGACGATCAACACCTCGGAGTCTCGGACGACGACGGCGATCGCAACCGTGAGTGCTTGAGCGGTGTCAGCGTCACCGGTCGGCGGCGTGGCCTCGCGTTGAGGCGTCGTCGTGTCGAGCAGGGCCGCGAAGCGGGCTCTGGCGTCGTCGGGTGCCTGCTGTAGCAGGGTGTCGAGTGCCTGCTGCATGGTCGGGCGGAGCACGATGTCCGGCTCCTTGTGCCACTTCGACACGGTGCGCACATGCGCGCCGAGCTTCCGGGCGAACGCCTCGTTCGAGTACCGGAGCGCCTCCCGTAGCGCGCACGCGGCGCGGCCAGTCCACGTCTGCACCAAGTCCATGATCAACCGCCCCCAGAAACGCCGAAGGCAGTGTTAGTGCACCGGTAGGGCAGTGCTGGTGTGTTTGCAGTGCATGGGTAGTTCCTCGCTTTCGCCGTTGACTCATTGGCATGGAAAGCAGCCACGGGAACCCCTCAGCGACCAGGCCGTTTGCGGTCCGCGCGAAGTTGTTCGGCGAGGACGGTCACCTTTTCGTTGATCTCGCCGAGCCGCTCATTCGCGACGTCGACCTGGCTGAGCTTTTCCGTGATTTCGCGCAAATGGTGCTCTATCGCGGCGAGGCGACCGGGGACATCATCTTCGGTGCGCGGTGCAGGTTCACCGATACGCGGCGGCCGGCGGCCGGCGAGCACGGCCGCGAGATGTCCGGGGTTCCATTCGAGCGCGATCGACAGCGCTTCGAGCGTCCTCGTGCTGCGCCTGCGCTGAACGGTGTTCTGCCGCAACTCGCGCACGATCGCCTTCGAAACGCGCGACCGCTCGACCAGTTCGTGCGGGGCAAGGCCGAGTTCGGCCATTCGCTGGTTGATCGCCCTCGCGACCGCCGCCCAGTGCTCCGACACCAAATTCCTCCGCGCGCTCCGCCGTGTCGCCGAGAGTAGCGCGAGCGCGACAGCAGCGCGTTCCTACACGCGCATTGCGGCTCCGCCCTGTCTTTGTGGGACGAAATCATCCCGCTGTGTCGAATGAAATAGACCTTACTTCCTTAATCAAAGGACTTCATCATGAGTACAACTGTGTCTAGTGCCGGTTCTCCGGCGTTCTGTTCGATTCGAGAAGCCGCGTGGGCGCTCGGCGTCGCCGAGTCCGAGGTGTGCCGGTTGATCCGCGCCGGTGTGCTGCCCACGGTTCGGCGTCGGTCCCGCCTTGTGGTTCCGGTGTCGGCCCTTGCGCGGTTGCTTCCCGCTCCCGTCGAGGGGGTGGCGCTGTGAACGAGTACGAGGAGGAGTTCAGCGAGGTCGTTGCCGATCTCGATCAGGTTGAGGATGTGCCGACGGATGACCTGTTCGCGGTGTTGTCGCGGGACGGGGCGTGCATGTGGGTGCGCACGACCGGCGAGGAGCCGCAGTGGACCGGCGACGACCGGGTTGATCGGGCGTTGGCCGCGCCGATCTGCGGCGGGTGTCCGGTGCGGCGTGAATGTCTGGAGTTCGAGTTCCGCACGTCCGGCTACGCCCTGTCCGGTGTGTGGGGTCCGCTCTCGGAAGAGGAGCGCCGCGCGGCGTTCGTGGTGTGGCTGGATCGCCGTGACGGACTCGGCGACGAGGCCAGCGCGGGTGGTGATCAGCCGTGAACGGGTCGGACTTCACTCCGACGCAGATGTTGGCCGGGTTGGCCGTGCTGTTGATCGTGTTGTGGCTGTGGCGAGCTTCGACGCGGCGGGCGCGTGCTGCTGCAGACGCGGCACGGGCCGGGGGGCGGCTGTTCTCCCTGACTGGGCGTGTGGTCGTGGGTGCGGTGTTGATCGCGGGTGTTCAGTGGCTCGCGTTGTCGCACCCGGGCTCGGGCGGCGCGGTGAAGGTGGCCGCGCTGGTGGTGCCGGCTCTGTTGTGCTCGTGGGTGCTGGTGAAGGCGTTGACGATCACCACTATCGACAGCCGGCCCAATCGTCGTGCTGGTCGCCGGGGTGGTGGTCGCCGATGACCACGCGCACCCAACGGTTGGTGACCGACGCGGCGCAGGCCGCCGAGATTCGGGCGTATCAGACGCATCCCGATGTGGTGGCGTTGCGGATCGAACGAGTGCGGTCTCAGGTGGACCGGATGTGCTGGACGGGCATCGTGCTCGGGCTGGCGTTCACGATGACTAACGTTCAGCAGTTCGCGTCAGCCGGAACCGCGCCGTGGTCGCTGGCGTGGCTGGCGGCGTGGGTGCTTGATCCCACGGTGTCGCTGGTGCTGCTGGCGATTCTGCGGGCGGAGCAGGTGACCGCGCGGTATCGCGTTCGCACCGGGCCGTGGGTGCGGCGGGCGAAGTGGTTCACGCTCGCCGCCACGTATGTCATGAACACCTGGGAGTCCTACGCGTCGGGTGAGCCGGCGGCGATCGTGTTGCACTCGGTGCCTCCGCTGGTCGTGTTCGTCGCGGCGGAGGCGATCACTGAGGTTCGGGATCGGTTGTCCGAGGCAGTGGTCGCCGCGCACGCGGAAGCACAACAGCACGGCCCTGCCGTGTCTGCGGTGTCCACTGTGGACAGAGCCGTACACGAGGGTGCGGCATCGCAGCCACGGCCGAAGCCACGGCGGCGGAAGCTGTTCGCGGCCTACCTCGTGGACGCGCGGGCGGCGTGGACACCGGATGTGGTGGTCACGGCCGCGTGGGTTAGGCGGGTAACCGGGTGCTCGCGTGGCTTGTCGCCACGGTTGGCCCGCGCGCTCAGCGCCGAGCTGGACGGCGGTGAGCGGCCATGAACGGTGATGAACGGCGACCGTTCATGAACGGTGACGGCGGCGACAACGGCACGAACAACAGCGCGGGCAAGGAGTTGGCTCCGCACGTTTTCGAGGGTGAGATCGTGGAGGCGGGCGACCGTCCGGATTCTGTTGTGCCGCAACAGGAAAAACCGTCTCGGGTGCGGCATGTCGTGGGCCGCAAGATCGTCACCGCGGTGAAGGTCATCGGCGCCAACGATCACGTCGCACGGGCACGTTCGGTGCTCGGGTACCGACTGCGGAAGGCACCCCGCGATGTGTTGCGGCTGTTGTGGTTCTTCGTGCGGGGTGTGGGGCGCTGGATCGCCACGGGATGGCGGTGGGCGTCGTATGCCGACCTGCGCAGCGACGCTAGGGCGGCACGGTTGGCCGGCGATGTGGAGGCGCGGCGAACAGCACAGGAGCTGATCCGCGCCGACGCGAAAGCCCGCTGGGCGAAAGCGGGCCTGTTTCTGCGGCGGACGGTGATCACCACGGCCGTGGTGATCGTGCTCGTGGTGCTGCTCGCGTTGATGGAGATGGTGTTCGACCGGGCCGGGATGCCCGGTTGGCTCCAGGCCGTCTACGACGTGCGCGACGCCATCGGCACGGCCGTGGCGGCGGTGTGGCCGTGGCTGCCCACCATCGGTCTGCTGAGCATGCTCGTAGCGGCGGTGTGGGAAGGACGAGACCGCACACCCGGGGCCGGCTGGCTGACCCGTCCTGATCGGGACGACGCGGACTCGTGGGTTGACGAAAGGATGATCTCCAAAGCCCTCGCGCATCTCGGTATCGCGCCGCTCAACGCGTTCTTCAAGGACGGCGGCGAGCTGGTCTACACCGTGCCGGCCCGCAAGGACGGAGACGGCACCTACACGCAGGTGCGGCTCCCGCTCGGCGTCACCGCCGCCATGGTGGCCGACCGCAGGCGGGTGCTCGCCGCGAACCTCGGACGGGCAAGCCTGGAGACGTGGCCCACCACCGGGGCCGAGGAATCGCTGCTCGATCTGTGGATCGCGGACAAGGGCACGCTCTCGGGTGGCGCGGGTGACTGGCCGTTGCTCACCGAGGGCACCGTAGACCTGTTCAACGGGGTGCCGTTCGGGCTGTCTCAACGCGGCGTGATCATCAACGCGCCGTTGATCGAAAGCAACTGGTTGATCGGCGGAAGACCCGGGCAAGGCAAGACATCGGCCATGCGGGTGCTCATGCTCGGCGCATGCCTTGACCCGACCGTCGAGGCGTGGGCGTACATCCTGGGCGAGAGCCCTGATTTCGCGCCCCTGAAACCGCGCCTCGCGCGCTATCGCATGGGCTTGGACGACTCGGTTGTCGCCGACGCCGTACAGGCGCTGGAAGACCTTCTCAAGGAAATGGAGCGGCGCGGCAAGGTCCTGTCCGCGCAGCCGGGGCAGCCACCCAAGGTGTCCCGCAAACTGGCCGACCGGCCGGGGCTCGGGCTGCACCCGATCGTTCTGGGCATCGACGAGTGCCACGAGCTGTTCATGCATCCCCGGTACGGCAAGCTGGCCGCCGAGTTGTGCGTACGGCTGATCAAGCGAGGCAGGAAGTACGGGATCATCCTGCTTCTTGCCACGCAGTCCCCGACGCGGGATTCGATCCCGAAGGAGATCACCCGCAACGTCTCAGTCGGTGTCGCGTACTCGGTTGCCGATCATGTCGCCAATGACGGACTACTCGGAGCGGGCCGATACCGCGCAGGCGTACGAGCGACCGAACTGAGGACCAAGACCGACCGGGGAACCTGCGTCGCCGTGGGCGTCAGCGACTCCGCGTGGGAACTCGTCCGCTCCTACTACGTGGCATACGAAGACGGCCGCGACGACGTGACCATGATCGTCGCGCGGGCCATGGCCGCCCTTGCCGAGCACGGCCGCACCGTCGCCGCAACCGACCCGACTGGAGAGATCGAAGCGGCACCGGTCGACCACCTCGCCGACATCGCGCACGTGATCAACGGAGAGCCCCGCCTCCGGACTCAGACCGTGCTCTCACGGTTGGCCGGGCACAACCCCGGCGAGTACGAACCGTGGACCGCGCGGGACCTCCGCGCCGTTATCCGAGAGCACGGCATCCGACCCCGCAAGGTGCGCGGCCACTGGTACCTCTACCCCAACGATGTGGCCCACGCGATCACCCGCCGCGCCGCCCACCACGAGGACGACACGGCGGGGGACGCAGCGGGGGAAGCAAGGGGGAACGGGGGAACTTTCCCCACCACCATCCCCCAACCGAATCCCCCGCTTGACCTGGGTAAACCTCGCAGGGGGACGCAAAACGGCGCAGCCGCCGATGACCCCGAGAACCCCGGAAATCCGGGGTCGGATGGTACGGCGGATGGCTCCCTCCCCCGTGGTGGCGGGGGTGATCAACAAACGCCATGAGCGACCGCAACCCGCCAACACCCGGAGGTGACACCCCCAGCAACCGTTTCCTGTCCGAGGAGGACCACCAGGGCCTAGCCCGCTGGCGTGCCATCGTCGCCCAACGCCCACCGATGACCACCGAACAGATTGAGTCCGTCGCCGCGCTACTGCGCACCATCGGCACCGACCCCGCCGACCACGACCGCTGACAAGAAGCTGCCCAGCACGACGCAGGAACGGCCGACCCCGCCAACGGGTCGGCCGTTCTGGTTCCGGCTGTCGATCAGGTGGGTGGGTTCTTCGGGTCGATGAGTTGGACCCGTTCGCGTTTCCACCCGACGCCCCGTCGTCCCGGCATGATCCAGATTTCGTCGGTGCCGGTGGCGTCGGCGATCATGGAGCGGCGCTGATCGATGCCGGCCTTCTTCCAGTCGTGCGCCACCTGTTCGGCGGACATGGCCCGGACCTCACCGTCCGCGCCGCCGCCGCTGGTGCCGGTCAACTCCTTGCGTTCGGCCAGCAGCGGCGCAAGATCGTCGTTGAGCTGCCGGTTAGCCGCGTCGAACCGGTCCAAGGTGACCTCGCGTCGGGCAAGCCGGTCCGAGTAGGCATCCTGGAGCTTCTCGATCTCGCCGATCTCGGTGTTGAGTTCGGTCAGCCGTTCCGACACCCGTGCGCGTGCCGCCGTCAGGGCTTGCGCGTACCGGGAATCCGACAACCGCGCGATCACCATCAACCGCAACTCGTTGTCCACGCGACGGGCATTCGCGTACAGCTTGCCGCACCCGCGCTGTTGCCGGTTGCACCAATAGACCGCGACCGGCTCACCGCCGTTGCCCGGGTCCTTCATGCGCCCCGACAGCTTCCGCTTACACACCCCGCACCGGATCAACCCAGACGCCAGATACCGCCGACTCACCTGTGCCCCGCGCCGCCGTCCCTCATACATCGCGCGCAGACGTAGCCACGTCTTCTCATCCACGATCGGCTTGCCCGGCAACCGACCGACCAACACCCCGTCGTACTCGATCCGACCCGCCAACGCGGGACGCAGCAACGTCGCCCGCACCGTGTTGTTCACCCACTCCTTGCCGTTGACCGTGCGCAACCCCTGGGCGTTCCACGCCCGCACGATCTCCATCTGCGGTGCCGTGTCCTTGTCCGCCGCTGTGATCACCATCGCGTTCACCGCACGCCGCAACGCCGTGCGTTCCCGCGCGATCTGCCGCGCCGGCAACATCGGCCGGTCCTCCTCCGACTCACCCGGACCGGGCACCCAGTCCGGGTCCATGCGCGGGAACCCGAACCCCGGACGTCCGCCCGTGGTCCGCCCCTTCTCCCGATACGCGGCAAATCGGCGCTTGACCCGCCGCGACATGTCATCCGACGCCTTCGCAGCCTGCGCCACCTCGATACGCAAGATGTACCGGTCATCCGGGTCGGACAAGTCACGTGACCCGTGCGAGCTGATCACCCGGAAACCCTTGTCCGCCAAGTCGATCAGCCGCTCAAGATCACGCGGCTGACGAAACAGGCGGTCCACATGCCACACCGCGATTCCGTTGGACAAGCCTTGCTCGGCGCGCTCCAACAGCTTCTCGAAGTCCTTACGTCGAACGCCCTTCTTCCACGCGCTCAGCCCGTCCGACAACTCCAGACCGACCACGCCGCCGTGACGACCGATCGTCACGCGGTTGTCCGCCCACTGCGTCTCGATCTTCTCCAGCTCATGCGTGTTCGGGTTCCACGACAGCCGCCCATACGAGTCGAACACAGGGGCCTGGCCGCCCTGACCTGCGCTAACCTTGCTGTCATCAACCATGACCCAGATTAGGTCAGTAAATGGGCAAAACCCTACGAGGACTTTCCTCCGCCTTGTCAGGAACCGCCTCGATCACGAACCCCATCGACCGGGAACCGGGAGACGCGCCCACGGCCCACGACGTCAATTACGTTGTGGGCCAACGCTTCCTGTGTCAGGAGAGGAGTCCACATGCGACGGTCGGGCGCGGAAGACGATCCGTCGGCACGGGAGCGGATCCTCGTCGCGGCGGAGGAGTTGTTCGCCGAGTCGGGTTTCGACGCGACGCCGACCTCGCGCATCGCCGAGCGGGCCGGGGTGCCCAAGGGGCTCGTGCACTACTACTTCCGCCGCAAGTCCGACCTGCTGGCAGCGCTCGTGGAGCGGCTGCCGGACGAGAAGATCGAGCCGTCGCACGTCGTGGTCCCCGGCGACGTGGCGGCGAGTCTGCGCAAGCTGGTCGCCGAGTTGGACGCGCGGATGAGCGCCTCGCCGCTGCTGTCGCACCTGCTGTGGCGTGAGGCGGACACGCACCGGGCCGTGCGGGAGGCGCTGCAGGAGCGGTTCCGCGGTGTGGTGCGGCAGGTCCACGCGGTCATCGTCGCGGCGAGTGCCGGGGGAGTCGCGGTCGCCGATGTGGACACCGCGTCCGGGCTGCTCGCGCTGGCCATGAGCTACCGGCACTCGGTGGCACGGCACGCCGAGGCCGCCGGTGCCATCCCACCCTCGATGGACCGCGAGGTCGCCTTCATCGCCGACGCCCTGTCGCTGGGTGCCGGCGCGCCGCCGCGACCCGCGTAGCCGCCCTTCTGTTCGTGCCCTTGACGAGACATGTGATGCAATGGCATTGTATGCACATGCATGAAACGTCGAAGGGTCAGTCAATGTCGAACCAACGGTTCCTGTTCATCACCGGCAGTGCCCGCCCGGACGGCAACACCGATGCGCTCGCCCGACAGGCCGCCTCGCACCTTCCGGACACCGCGCGGCAGGAGTGGCTCAACCTCGATGACCTGCCGCTGCCGCCGTTCCGCGACATGCGGCACGCGGCCGACGGCGTGCCCGACCCGGTCGGCAACGAGAAGATCCTGTTCGACGCGACGCTGGCCGCGACGGACATTGTGATCGCCTCGCCGCTGTACTGGTACTCGGTGTCCGCGAGCGTGAAGTTGTACGTGGACTACTGGGCCGGCTGGCTCTACCGCAAGGACCTCGGCTTCAAGAGTGGAATGCGCGGCCGCACGCTGTGGGGCGTGACCGTGCTGGCCGAGCGCGACGAGGCCCAGGCGGACCCGCTGGTCGGCATGCTGCACAAGACCGCCGACTACATGCACATGGACTTCGGCGGCGTGCTGCTCGGCAACGGCAGCCGCCCAGGCGACGTGCTGCGCGACGAGCGCGCGCTGCGCCGGGCGGAGCAATTCTTCGCAGCCGCCCGGCACGGGCTGCCCAGGGTTTCCGTTCAGGTCTAGTCTTCTTTGCCGACCTCGGTGTCCGACAGATCAAGCCCGATCGAAAAATCGGCGGCGTATCCGTCCTGGGCGCTTGTCGGATCCAGTAGCAACTGGTCGCCGTGGGAGCCGGTGAAAATCCAGTCCGCGCTGTTGGTCGTGTCCGGCATTCCCCGGCTCGCGTACGGCTCCTTGGTGAAGTAGCCGGCTTTGAACTCTTCGTGGAAGTAGAGTTGTGATGTGAACTCGTAAGGCTTGCCGTCGGTTCCAGTGGTCCGGACCTTGATGTGGTGGTGAACCGCCCGTCCCTGGTACCACCCCGGCAGGATGGTCACGAACTGGACTTTCCCGTTCTCGTCGGTCACCTGGTATCCGCGTAGGTACTTCTTGCCGACCGTGCCTTGGTCCGCGACGTCGGAATACACACCGAGGGCGTCGCATTGCCAGGTATCGACGACAGCTCCCTTGATCGGGCGGCAATCACCGTCGACGATTTCCTGGATATCGAGGTTCAGGGTGAAAAGCGTGCCCGGCCTCATCGTTCCGTCCGAAGGATCCGACCGGATGTCGGAGCGATTGAGCTTTTCGTCTACGAAGTACGGGCCCTCCATCTGTTCGGGCCGGACAACGCAATTCAGGTGGTGGATGCCCATCGGCTTGGTCGCGGCCGCGGCGGGCCGGCTGAGGACTCCCGCCGTCGTCGCGAGCGTGGCACCGGCGATGCCGAACAGGGCCATTGCCTGGCGCCGGTCGAGCAAGCGGCCGACGGGTACGTCGTCGTCGTGCATGTGCGCCTCCAGTGGTGGCAGTTCGGGGAGGTTACGCACGGTAAAGGCTACGTGGCTCGGGGTGCTTTCGTTACCCGCCAGAGGATGGGTGTAGCGGGTGCGCGGCGAAGAACCGCTCGATCACCGGCGTCGCGTCCATCACCGACGGGACCTCGGAGTCCGGGTTCGGCCGGGTGCTCGGCCAGTCGTGCCCGAGGCCGTCGATCCGGTAGTGCGTGACCGCGCCGCGCCCGGCGCAGGAGTGCCACCGGCTGCGCCACACGCCGTCGCCGAGGTCGTGCGCCCGCGGCTCGGTGTCGCAGCCGTTGCGCGCGGACCAGGCGGCCAGCCAGTCCGGCAACGCTGGCAGGCCCCGCTCGGCGTCGCCGTCGTACGGAATCGTGGTGTCGGCCGTGCCGTGGATGGCCAGTACCGGCACCGGCCGGCGTGGCGCGCACTCGCCGGCCTGCGGGTAGAACGCCCCGGAGACGGCCGCGAACGCGGCGATCCGGTCACCCATCCGGCAGGCCAGCAGGCCGGTGAACCCGCCGCCGTTGGACTTGCCGGCGGCGTGGATCCGGCTCGGGTTCACGCACAGCGTCCGTTGCAGCTCGTCGATCAGGTCACCGGTGAACTGCACGTCGTCGACCGCGGCCGAGTAGGGCGCGCCCTGCCACGCGCTCTTGCCGTCGGTCCCGGTCAGGCCCTGCGGGTACACCGCGATCACGTCCGGCCTGGAGAAGTCGGACAGCTCGCGCTGGTACTCGGATGTGCGCCCGTGGCCGTGGAAGGCGAGCACCACCGCGTGCGGCCGGGTCGGCCGGTGGTTCTCCGGAAGCCGCACCAGGAACGTCCGCTCGACTCCGCCGGAGGTCACTGTCCCCGTGTAGCTCTGGCCGGGCGGCGCGGGCTGCCGGCACCCGGCGGACAGCGGCGTGTGCTCGTTCGACCTCGGCTCGGCCTGGGCGCTGACACCGCCCGCCAGCACGGCGAGGACCGCCAGCAGACAACTCGTTACGCGCCTCATGTCGTGGCTCCGATCCACCTGGACGGTGTCGAACTCGTCGGTTCAGGCGACTATGAGCCGTGCTGTGAACGGGGTCACGTTTGTGGTCATTGAGTTCGTCAGTGCGCGTCGGCGGCGGGCTCGACCAATTCGATCAGCACACCGCCGGCGTCCTTGGGGTGCACGAAGTTGACCTTGCTGTCCGACGTGCCACGCCGGGCCTTCTCGTACAGCACTCGGATTCCCTTGGCGCGCAGCGCGTCCGTGGCCGCCTCCACGTCGGTCACCCGGTAGGCGAGCTGCTGCAGCCCCGGCCCGTTGCGGCCGATGAACTTCGCGATGGTCGACTCCTCGGACAGCGGCGCGAGGAGCTGGATCGCGGTGTCGGCCGCTGATCCGCCCGGCGCGCGCAGCATGGCCTCCCGAACGCCCTGTTCCTCGTTGGTCTCGGTGTGCGTCACCTCGAGCCCGAAGGTGTCCCGCTGGAACGCGATCGCCTCGTCGAGGTCGGGCACCGCGATGCCGACGTGGTCGATGGCCGTGACGAACGGGGTCAGCGCACTGTCCATCGGTCCAGTCTAGGGCAACGCTACCGGCGAGTAGATTTGCGTTGTGCGGCTGCTCACATGGCATCGTGTCCGGATCGCTACAGCCGAGTATGGTCCGAGTTAACGCTCGCTAGCACGCGATATGGAGGCCGTTGTGTCCGGTTCCGTCATCCTCGCCGGGGCTCGTACCCCGATCGGTCGTCTGCTCGGCTCGCTCAAGGACTTCTCCGGCGCACAGCTCGGCGGAGTCGCGATCAAGGCGGCGCTGGAAAGGGCCGGCGTCAAGCCCGAGCAGGTGCAGTACACGATCATGGGTCAGGTGCTCACCGCCGGCGCCGGCCAGATTCCCGCACGTCAGGCCGCCGTGGCCGCCGGCATCCCGATGGACATCCCGGCGCTGACCATCAACAAGGTGTGCCTGTCCGGTCTGGACGCGATCGCGCTGGCCGACCAGCTCATTCGCGCCGGCGAGTTCGACATCGTGGTCGCCGGCGGCCAGGAGTCCATGACCCAGGCGCCGCACCTGCTGCCGAAGTCCCGCTCCGGCTTCAAGTACGGCGACGTCACGCTGCAGGACCACCTGGCCTACGACGGTCTGTTCTGCGCGTTCGACCAGGTCGCCATGGGCGCCTCCACCGAGAAGTACAACACCCGGTACGGCCTGACCCGCGACGAGCAGGACGCGTTCGCCGCCGCGTCGCACCAGAAGGCGGCCACGGCGATCGCCGAGGGCCGGTTCGCCGACGAGATCGCACCGGTGAGCGTCCCGCAACGCAAGGGCGACCCGGTCGTGTTCGACACCGACGAGGGCGTGCGCGGTGACACCACCGCGGACAGCCTCGGCAAGCTGCGCCCGGCGTTCTCCTCGGACGGCACGATCACCGCCGGCTCCGCGTCGCAGATCTCCGACGGCGCGGCCGCGGTCGTGGTGTGCAGCAAGGCGAAGGCCGAGGAGCTGGGCCTGTCCTGGATCGCCGAGATCGGCGCGCACGGCGTGGTCGCCGGCCCGGACGCCAGCCTGCACGAGCAGCCGTCCAACGCGATCAAGGCGGCGCTCGCCAAGCAGGGCGGCAGCGCCGAGGACCTCGACCTGATCGAGATCAACGAGGCGTTCGCCGCGGTGGGCGTGGTGTCCACCAAGCAGCTCGGCGTCTCCGAGGACAAGGTCAACGTGAACGGCGGCGCGATCGCGCTTGGCCACCCGATCGGCGCGTCCGGCGCGCGGCTGGTCGTGCACCTGGCCTACGAGTTGAAGCGTCGCGGCGGCGGCACCGGTGCCGCGGCCCTCTGCGGCGGTGGCGGTCAGGGTGATGCCCTGATCATCACCGTGCCGAAGGCCTGACTTGGCCCGAACCTTCGACATATCCGACCTGATCGACCGCGCGCGGCGCAGTGAGCCGCGCGCGGTCGCCAGGTTGATCTCGCTTGTCGAGGACAACAGCCCGCACCTGCGCGAGGTGGCGGCCGCACTGGCCCCGCTGACCGGGCGTGCGGAGGTCGTCGGCATCACCGGGCCGCCCGGCGCCGGCAAGTCCACCAGTACTTCGGCACTGGTGACCTCGTTGCGCGCCAAGGGAAAGCGGGTCGGCGTGCTGGCCATCGACCCGTCGTCGCCGTTCTCCGGCGGCGCGCTGCTCGGTGACCGGATCCGCATGCAGGAGCACGCCACCGACCCCGGCGTGTTCATCCGCTCGATGGCCACCCGCGGCCACCTCGGCGGGCTGGCCGTCGCCACGCCGCAAGCGCTGCGCGTGCTGGACGCGGCCGGCTGCGACGTGGTGATCATCGAGACGGTCGGCGTCGGACAGTCCGAAGTGGACATCGTGTCGCTGGCCGACACCACCGTGGTGCTGCTCGCGCCCGGCATGGGCGACGGCATCCAGGCGGCCAAGGCCGGGATCCTCGAAGTGGCCGACGTGTTCGTGGTGAACAAGGCCGACCGGGACGGCGCGGACGCCACCGTTCGCGACCTGAAATACATGATCTCCTTGGGGCGCAGGGAGATTCGCGGTGCGAAGTGGCGGCAGCCGATCGTCAAGACGGTCGCCTCGCGCGGTGAGGGTGTTGACGAGGTGCTGGACGCGATCGCGTCGCACCGGCAGTGGATGGCCGAGCACGGTGAACTCGAGGACCGCCGGCGGGCCAGGGCGGCGGGCGAGGTGGAGGCGATCGCCGTGGAGACACTGCGGGCCCGCCTCGGCGACGTGCACGGCGGCGACAAGCTGGAACGGCTCGCCAAGCAGGTGGCGGCCGGCGACCTCGACCCGTACGCGGCGGCCGACTCGCTGATCGAGGCGGTCCGGGCGGACTAGCCTGATTCTCGTGTCACACAAGGAAACCAGCTTCGTACTCGACGGTGCCACCCGGCGGTGGGCGTGGGCCGGCGTGTTCCTGTTCCTGCCCGGCGGGGCGGCGCTGACCGCCGCCGGCGTCCTCGGCCTGACGGGCGGGGAGCCCGGTCGGCGGCCCGCCGCCATCGGAATGGGCCTCGTCCTGCTCGCGCTCGGTGGCGGTGCGGCGTGGGCGCTCAGCCGAGGCGAGAACAGGCTGGTGCTGGACCGGCAGGGCCTCACCGTGCCCCAGGTGCCGGACGTCGAGTTCACCGTCGGTTGGTCCGAGTTGCGCGAGGTGCGGGTGTACCGCGAGCGGCGCGGCGGCGGTGAGACTCGGATGTGGCACTACGACCTGGTGCTCGCGCCGCGACTCGGAGACTTCGCCGAGCGGCACCCCGAGATGGCCGACTGGCACTCACTGGACGGCTACCGGTACTCGCTCGGCGCGCTTGGTCTGGCCGGGCGCCGGCTCGACCGGGCGTTCACGCGGTTCGCGGGCGGTTCCTGGACCGGCATGAGAACCGTTGACACATAAGGGAATCCTCAGCCCTCGACCCAGTTGATCGGGTTGTCCGCCCAGTCCTCGTCGTCCTCGGCGGCCGGCCGGGGCGGGGCGGGCGCGTGCCGGGGAGCCGGCTCGACGTCGTCCTCGATCTCGCCGAAGGAGTACACGGCCGGGTCCGCGTTGGGCTCCGGGCGCCGCGGGGTGGACCGCTGCGTGGGCGCACGGTCGACCAGCGGCTCGAACAACGGCTCCTCGGGTTGTTCGGCGACCGGGGCCGGCGCGGGAACCGGCCGCGTCTGGGGTGCGGTCCGCACGATGGGGCGCGGCGGCGGAGGTGGCTCGGGTGCCGGCTCGGGCTCGTCGTGCAGCAGGATCTCCTCGGCGAGCACCTGCGCCGCCTCCGCGGCCCGCGCCTGCGCGCGCTGGATGCAGCCGAGCACGGTCGGGCCGACGCGCACCGGCGGGATCGCGCCGAGTTCCGGCGTCGTCACCAGCTCCACGACCACGCCCTCGCCGTCCACGGTGACGCGCACGCCGGGCTCGCTCTCCGACACCCGCAGCGCGGCGGTTCTCCTGTTCAATTCGGCGAAACTGTCGGACATCGCGGCGGGCCCCTCTCCCGTTCGTATTGCACATGACCACGTTGCAACTGTAACGACTTGTTGTAGCTGACGGCCAGACGGCGCGATCGGTTCCGTTGATTTCCAACAGACCTCGAGCCGGTGTGACCTGGTCGTACACGGTGTGCAGCTGAAAAGCTGATAGAAAGACCGCAGTCGAGGAAGTGCGGAGGATCTGATGCGAGACGCGGTGATCTGCGAACCGCTGCGAACACCGGTCGGGCGGCTCGGCGGCGCGTTGAAGGCCGTGCAGGCGCACGAACTGGCCGCCGCCGTCATCACCGCGCTGCTCGAGCGGACCGGCCTGCCGCCCGACGCGGTAGACGAGGTGATCCTCGGCCAGTCCTACGTCAGCGGCGAGGCGCCCGCGATCGGGCGGGTGGCCGCGCTGGACGCCGGGCTCCCGGTGGAGGTCGGCGGCTCGCAAGTGGACCGGCGGTGCGGCTCCGGGCTGCAGGCGATCCTGGACGCGGCGATGCAGGTGCAGACCGGCGTCAGCGACGTGGTGCTCGCCGGCGGCGCGGAGAGCATGAGCAACGCCGTGTTCTACGCGACCGACGCGCGCTACGGCGCCCGCGGCGGCAGCATGGTGCTGCACGACTCGCTGGCTCGCGGTCGGGTCACCGCAGGCGGCAAGCACTTCCCGGTGCCCGGCGGGATGCTCGAGACGGCGGAGAATCTGCGCCGCGAGTACCGCGTCCCGCGCACCGAGCAGGACGAACTGGCCCTGCGGTCGCACCAGCGGGCGGTGGCCGCGCAGACCGACGGCCGGTTCGCCGAGGAGATCGTGCCGGTGACGATCAGGGGCAGGCGCGGCGAGTCCATTGTGGACACCGACGAGCACCCGCGCGCGGACAGCTCGCTGGAGTCGCTCGGCGGGTTGAAGCCGATCATGGTGAAGGACGATCCGGAGGCGACGGTCACCGCGGGCAACGCCAGCGGGCAGAACGACGGCGCCGCCGTGTGCGTGGTGACGCACCCGGCCCGAGCGGCCGAACTCGGCCTGAAACCGTTGGCGCGCCTGGTTTCCTGGGCCCGCGCCGGGGTGCCGCCGCGCACCATGGGCATCGGCCCGGTGCCGGCCACCGCGACCGCGCTGGACCGCGCCGGATTGAAGCTGGCCGACGTCGACCTGATCGAGCTGAACGAGGCGTTCGCCGCGCAGGTGCTGGCGGTCACCAGGGAATGGGCGTTCACCGATGCCGACTGGGCGCGCACCAATGTCAACGGCTCCGGCATCTCGCTCGGCCACCCGATCGGCGCGACCGGCGGGCGGATCGTCGCCACACTGCTGCGCGAGATGCGCCGGCGCGGCGCGCGCTACGGGCTGGAGACGATGTGCATCGGCGGCGGTCAGGGGCTCGCCGCCGTGTTCGAGACCGTCGGATAGAGCCCGTCCGGCTCAGCGTTTGAGCGTGAAGGTGAAGTCGCCGGAGAGCTTGCCGCTCAGCCGGACCGCCGACACGAGCCTTCCGTCCGCGAGCAGCCTCTCGACCTCGGCCCGCGAAAGACCGCACCCTTCGGCGATCAGTCGCACCGGCCGGACAGGGATCCGTGCCGCGAAGCGGACCGCGACGTCGATCACCTCGCGGCCCAGGTAATCCGCTCCGCCGGTGTCGAGACGCCAGGCGTCGTCCCAGTCCAGCGCGATGCGATTGCGGCGCAGCACGACCGAATCCTGGAGCAGCTCAGCCGCCAGGCCGGGGTCGTTGTCATGCAGCCGGTCCAGCAGCTCAGGTCGTACGGAGCGCACCTTCACCCGCTCGAGGACCGTGAGCTTCGTGGTCTCCCCGCACGCGGTACAGAGCGCGAGGAGCCAGGCGTCGATGAGCTTGTGGTTAGCGTTGACGCGAAATTTGCCGCCTGTCCGGAAGCGCTCGGACCCGCACACGTGGCAACGGCGGCGAACGAGCGGCAGACAGACGGGTTCGACTACCCAGTTTTCGAGCATGGAAGTACACCGGTCTCAGTGAGAAATCCGCAGCAAAAGGAAGCGCGGCGCACATGCGCGACGCGCGACGAATCAGCGCTTGGGAGGTCTCACCGGATGTACAACGGCACGTCCTTGACTAGACGACTCGGCTCGGCAGCACGGTAATCGCGCACAGCGGCGCTGCTCCACTGGTTTTCGGGCGGGCCGGTTACCCTCGACGTGTGAGCGCAGAGGGGTTCTCGCTGTTCGACACGCGGATCGGCACGTGTGCCGTGGCGTGGGGCGAGCACGGGATCGTCGGCCTCGGGCTGCCCGAGTCCACCGCCGGTGGGACGCGCGCGCGGATGCGCCGCCGCTTCCCGGACGCGCCCGAGGCCGAGCCGCCGTCATCGGTGACCGACGCGATCACGGCGATGGTGGCGCTGCTGTCCGGGGAGGCGGCCGACCTCGACGGTGTGGCGCTGGACATGGACGGCGTGCCGGAGTTCCACCGCCGGGTGTACGAGGTGACCAGGGCGATCCCGCCCGGCGACACGATGACCTACGGCGAGATCGCCACCCAACTCGGTGATCCCGGCTCAGCGCGCGCGGTCGGCCAGGCGCTCGGCGCGAACCCGTTCCCGATCGTGATCCCGTGCCACCGGGTGCTCGCCGCGGGCGGCAAGGCCGGCGGGTTCTCCGCGAACGGCGGCACCGCCACCAAGATGCGCATGCTCACCATCGAAGGCGCGCTGCCACCCACCTTGTTCTGAGACAGCGCCGCACAACGCCGTCCTGCCCGGGACTTGACATCTGTCCAGGCGCCGTCGACGTACTTTAGCCCGCTAAAGTCCCACGCCCACGGAGAAAGCCCAGGTCAGACAAGATCAACAGGTGGTGGGAAACGTGAAGGTGGTGCACGTCCGGCGGTGGGCGGCGGCGAGGTCACCCTCACGGCACTGCTAAGGCCAGCGGCCGATCAGGCCGAGCAGGCGTTCTTGGGGTGTCGCGCCGGCCGGGACGGGCACCTCGGGGCCGAAGACCTCGATGCCGGGGCCGAACGCGTCCGGGGTGCGGTACTTCTCCATGGTTTCCGGCGGAATGGACGACGTGCTGGCCAGCAGGCGTTCGACGGTCTCGGCGCGTCTTCGGTATCGGCCGGTGATCTCGCCCATGGCGATTCTCCTTACCCGGCAAGGATTTCAGTTGCCTGTCGCGGTGAAGTGCTGGATGTCCAGTGGTGAGGTCCAGGTGCCGCCCCAGCCCCAGCCGATCACGGCGAAGGACCGCACGGCGACGTCACCGGCGAACACCATTCCCGGTCGCGCCACCCGTCTGTCCACATAGGATGACGCCAGCTCGGGCAGCACGAGGTTGCCCTTCACGTACGGGTTGCAGAACGGGTTGAGGTCGATCGCCAGCCCGAACGCGTGCGCCGACCAGTGGTTCAGCCCGGTCGCGGGGCGGCACACGAACGCCGTGGTGTTGTTGCCGTCCCCGGTCGGATGCAGGGTCAGCTCCGGCCGCGCCACCACGCGCATCTCCTCGATCGGGAAGCGCGCCGCGTACAGCCGCTCGAACACGCGCGCCACGGCGTCGGCCACCCGCGCGTTGACGATCATCTCGCCGGTGTGCGGGCGGTCGTCGAAGCCCCAGAACGACAGGCGCAGGTAGCGCAGATCGTCCGGCCGCACCGGGCAGCCCGGCTGCCAGGTGCTCCTGGCCAGCACGGTGGCCGGCACCGGTGTCACGGACGCGGCGAAGCGCCCGCCGGCCGGCGGCGGGAACATGTCCGGCGAGGGCAGCCGGCGCCGGGCCAGCTCCGCCGGAGTGGGCCTGACCTGGCCGAATCCGTCCGGTCGCAGCGGCAGCGGAGTCGCCCCGATCCGCCAGCTCGGTGGGGTCGGTACCGGCACCGGGCTGGCCGGCGCGACCGGTGGCGGCGGCGCCTGCACGGCGGACGGCGGGGTCGCCGGCGTGATCACGGGCGGAGTCGGCGAGGTCGACGGGGACGGTGGCGCCGCCTGCGGCGTGTCACACGCCGCGACGACGGCGATGGCCAGCGTCGTGATCAGAACCGTTCGCACCCGCACCCGACCAGCGTGGCACGGATCCGCGCGGCGGTGCTATCAAGGACCGGTGAGCGAGATCCACCGCGCGTCGGGGAGCGAGCTGTCCGCGAAGGACCTGCACGACATCCTCGAGCTGCGCGTCCGCGTGTTCGTCGTCGAGCAGACCTGCCCGTACCAGGAGATCGACGGGCGGGACCTGGACGCGAGCACCCGGCACCTGTGGTTGCGGGCTGGCGCGTCGAAACCGTTGGCATACCTGCGAATTCTCCGGCCGGTGGACGCGCCCGTGCGGATCGGACGCGTGGTCACCGCACCGGAGGAGCGCGGCCGGGGGCTCAGCGCGACGCTGATGGCCGAGGCGCTCGCGGAGATCGGCGACCAGGAGGCCGTGCTCGACGCGCAGGTGGTCGCGCAGGGGCTCTACGCGAAGTTCGGCTTCCTCGCCGAGGGGGAGCCGTTCGACGAGGACGGCATCCCGCACATCACGATGCGGCGGCACCCGGTGGCGCACACCGTGTGATCACCTCGACCGCGCGCTCCACATCGGCTTCGCTGAGGTCCGCGCGCGCGGCCAACCGCAGCCGGGACACCTTGTCCGGCACCGACGGCGGGCGGAAACAGCCGACCCACACCCCGGCGGCGCGGCAGTCGTCCGCCCAGGTCACCGCGGCCTCGGGGGACGGCGCGCGCACCGAGATCACCGTCGCGTCCGGCAGGCTGGCGGCCAGGCCCGCCGCCCGCAGGCCGTTGGCCAGGTTCGCGGCGTTGTCCAGTGCGCGGGTGGCCCGTTCCGGCTCCTCGCGCAGCACCGACAGCGCGGTCAGCGCCGCGGCGACGCTGGCCGGCGCGAGGCCGGTGTCGAAGATGAAGCTGCGCGCGTGGTCCACCAGATGGCGGATCACCCGGCGCGGGCCGAGTACCGCTCCTCCTTGTGCGCCAAGGGATTTCGACAGCGTCATGGTCGTCACGACGTCCGGCCCGCCGATCAGCCCGGCGGCCGCGACCGCACCCCGGCCGCCGTCGCCGAGCACGCCGAAGCCGTGCGCGTCGTCCACCACGAGCCCGGCTCCGGTGCGCCGGCAGGCCGCCGCCAACTCGGGCAGCGGGCCGAGATCGCCGTCCACGCTGAAGATCGAGTCGGTGACCACCAGCGCGCGCTCGGTGCGGCGGGTGGTCAGCGCGTGCTCCACCGCACCCGGATCGGCGTGCCCCACCACGGCCACCTCGGCGCGGGACAGCCGGCAGCCGTCGATCAGCGACGCGTGCACGAAGGAGTCGGACACGATCGAGCTGCCGCGCCCGCCGAGCGAGGTCACCACGCCGAGGTTGGCCGCGAACCCGGAGGAGAACACCAGCGCGGACTGGGTGCCGCAGAACCTCGCCAGCTCGTACTCCAGCTCGGCGTGCAGCTCGGTGCTTCCGGTGACCAGCCGCGACCCGGTCGAGCCGGCGCCCCAGCGCAGGGCGGCGGCGGCCGCGGCGCCGGTCACCCGCTTGTCCCTGGCCAGGCCGAGGTAGTCGTTGCCGGCAAGGTCGAGCAGGTCGGAGTCGCTGCGCCGGGGGCGTAACTGGCGTCGGAGGCCGGCACGGCCGCGCTCCTCGGCCAGCGTGTCCAACCAGGCGAACACGTCATCGGGGTCGCGTCGGGTCACGGCTCGAGTCTCGCATCACGGCGGACCGGCACGGGTGTGGGATGCGATACGGTCGCGTCGTGAGTGACACCGCGTCTGATCTGGCACAGATGCCCGAGGACTGGGAGCGGGCGCTGGCCGTCGTGGCTCACCCGGACGACCTGGAGTACGGCGCGTCCTCGGCCATCGCGCGCTGGGCCGAGCAGGGCAAGTCGGTGGTCTACCTGCTGGTGACCCGCGGCGAGGCGGGTATCGACGGGATCGCGCCCGCGGAGTGCGGTGCGCTGCGCGAGCGGGAGCAGATCGAGGCGGCGGCCGTGGTCGGCGTGCGGGAGGTCGAGTTCCTCGATCACCGCGACGGCGTGATCGAGTACGGGTTGCCGCTGCGGGCCGACATCGCCACCGCGATCCGCCGGCACCGCCCGGAGTTGATGATCACCCTCAACCACCGGGACACCTGGGGCGGCACCTTCCGCAACTCGCCGGATCACCGCAACGTGGGCCTGGCCGTGCTGGACGCGGTCGGTGACGCCGCCAACCGGTGGATCTTCCCCGAGCGGATCACCGAGGACGCCCAGCCGTGGAACGGTGTGCGCTGGGTGGCCGTCGCGGGTTCGGCGGAGGCGAGTCACGCCGTCGAGATCACCGACACGCTCGACAAGGGCGTGGCGTCGCTGGAGGCGCATCGCGCGTATCTGGACGGCCTCAGCGGTGACATGGGGGACACCGGCTTCCTGCGCACGGTCGCCGAGGACACCGCTCGACGGTTCGGTGGACGGTTGGCCACCGCATTCGAGCTGATCTCCTTCTCCTGAATTGGCAAAAGGGAATTAACTCGCGTTTCATTACCCCTGATCGGGTAGACGTGAGGAGGCCATGCCGTGTCCTTATGTCCAGCTCAACCTGGGGAAATAGGGTGAACCTCACCCGAATGGCCTACACCTTCCGACGGTTGTGACCGGGCTTACGCGGCAGGTAGCCATTAACTAGCTCGCGGGACCCCAGCCCGCGTGCCTTCAGGAAGGAGAACGTTATGGCGAAGGCTTCGCGCCTTGCCGGGCTCGCCGGGGTGGCGGCGGCCGTGCTTGCGGCAGGGTTCGCGACCGTCGGGGTCGCCGATGCGGCACCTCAGCAGGACAACGGCCCGGTACGGCCGTTCATCGTGGGTGGCGAGGACACCACGACCGACGAGAATCCGTTCGTCGTGGCTCTGCTCACCCCGGACGGCCAGCAGTTCTGTGGCGGCTCGCTGGTCGCCAAGAACAAGGTCGTCACCGCTGCGCACTGCACTCAGGGTTCGCAGCCCGCCGACATCCAGGTCGTCGCCGGCCGCACCAAGATGTCGAGCCAGGACGGCAAGGTTTCCAAGGTCACCAACGTCTGGGTGCACCCCGAGTACACCGACGCCGTGAAGGGCTTCGACGTCTCGGTTCTGACGCTGGAGACCGAGCTGGACTTCAAGCCCGTCGAGCTGGCCAAGGCCGACGACCCGGGCTACGCGGAGGGCAAGGAGGCCCTGATTCTCGGATGGGGCAACACGTCCGAGGGTGGCGGCCAGGCCGACAATCTGCAGAAGGCCGCCGTTCCGGTGACCTCGGTCGACTACTGCAAGAAGGCTTACCCGGAGCTGGTCGCGGACGCCAGCGTGTGTGCGGGCAAGCCGGAGGGTGGCGTGGACACCTGCCAGGGTGACTCCGGCGGCCCGATCGTGGTCGAGGGCAAGCTGATCGGCGCGACGTCGTGGGGCGAGGGCTGTGCCCGTCCGGAGAAGCCGGGCGTGTACGCCAAGATCGGCACGTACTACGACGCGTTGATGGAGCAGATCGGTGGTGGCGGCACGCGCCGCTGATCCGTCTCGAAGACCCGGAATCCGGCCGGACAGTCCACTGTGGACCGTCCGGCCGGATTTCTTCGTGCTGGGCTTCTTCGTGCTGGGGCTTTCGGGGTCCAGGAGTTTCGGGCGATGATCGTGCCCTGGGCCGCCGCCGGCGAGCGCGAGCACATTGGCGAGAGGCTGATCGGCAGTGCCCGGGGGCCACCACACCTCCTCCCCATACATCGATCCTATCGGTGAAATTGGGGGGTCGCGGGGTATCGCGCGGGATCTGTGGACAACTCGGGTCATGTGGACAAGTCGCCGGCGCGTCCGAACTCACGGCGTCACGGTGTCGGCGAGCGTGTCCAGGAACGCGCTGGTGAGCACGTCCGGCTCGTCCCGGGTGTAGGCAGTCAGCATGCGGCGCACGGCGGGCCGGGCGCGCAGGACCACGCCGCCGAATCCGGGCGGGAGCACGTTCGACGGCACCAGCGTCGGCCCGAGCCCGGCCGCGGCGAGCACCGGCGCGGTCGCGGTCTGTTCGGTCCGGACAGCCGCCCTGGCAACGAATCCGGCTCGTGCGCAGGCCTGGTCGAGCACGTCGGCGAGCCCGTGGCCCTGCGCGAAGTGCACCCACTCGCGGTCAGCCAGCGTCTCCAGCCGCACGGTCCGTGCGCCGGGCTTCGCGGCCGGATCGCCTGGTGGTAGCACGACGACGAACTCCTCGACGCCCAGCTCGCGCACCGGTCCGCGCCAGCCGTCCGGCTGCGGGCCCACCGCGAGGTCGGCCTGGCCTTCGAGCATCGCGGCGCGCAGCTCGTCGGCGTGCCGGTGCTCGAACAGTCTGATGTGGACATTCGGGTGCTTGTCGCGCCAGGCGCGAAGGGTGGGCGGCAGCACGCCGAGGCTCACCGAGTACACGGTGGACAGCCGCAGTTCGGCGTGCAGCAGACCGGCGGCGTGCAGGGCGGCGCACTTGGCGCGCTCGGCTTCCGCGAGGGCCGCCCGCGCGTGCGGGAGCATGGCGCGCCCCATCGGGGTGAGGCGAACCGAACGGGGCAGCCGCTCCAGCAGCGGGCCGCCGGAGGACCGCTCGAGCGCGCGGATCTGGTGCGACAGCGCGGGCTGCGTCACGTGCAGGCGCTCGGCGGCACGGGTGAAGGAGCCGGTGTCTGCGACCGTGACGAGGTACTCCAGTTGACGCAGGCTCGACATGAGCAGAGTTTATGCGAACCGTGAAAAAGATGCCTTGGACTTATGGCGTGTCCGCGGTCAGGCTGAACGCATGAGTACGGACGGAAAGGTCGCGCTGGTGGTCGGCGCGCACGGCGTCATCGGCGGGAATCTGGTCGAACACCTTGTGACACAAGGGGATTGGGAGGTCATCGGGGTGTCGCGGCGGGGCGGGGCGCCGTCCGAAAGGCTGCGGCACATCGCGGTGGACCTGCTCGACCCGGTCGACGCGAAGGCGAAGCTCGGCGGGCTGTCCGAGGTGACGCACGTCTTCTACGCCGCTTTCCAGGACCGCCCGACCTGGGCGGAACTGGTGCCGCCGAACCTCGCGATGCTGGTGAACGTGGTGGACGCGGTCGAGCCGGTCGCGCGCGGGCTGCGGCACGTCAGCCTGATGCAGGGCTACAAGGTGTACGGCGCGCACCTCGGCCCGTTCAAGACACCGGCGCGGGAGGACGACGCCGGGCACATGCCGCCGGAGTTCAATGTGGACCAGCAGGACTTTCTGGTCTCGCGGCAGCGGGGTCAGCGGTGGACCTGGTCCGCGCTGCGGCCGTCGGTGGTGTGCGGTTTCGCGTTGGGCAACCCGATGAACCTGTCGATGGTGCTCGCGGTGTACGCGACGATCTCCGCCGAGTTGGGCCTGCCGCTGCGGTTTCCCGGCAAGCCGGGCGCCTACGACGCGCTGCTGGAGATGACCGACGCGGACCTGCTCGCGCGGGCGACGGTCTGGGCGGCGACCGATCCCCGGTGCGCCAACCAGGCGTTCAACATCAACAACGGCGATCTGTTCCGGTGGAGCGAGATGTGGCCCAAGATCGCGGACTACTTCGGGCTCGACGTGGCGCCGCCGTTGCCGATGTCGCTTGAGACGGTGATGGCGGACAAGGAGCCGCTGTGGCAGTCCATTGTGGACCGTCATGGCCTGGCACGGCACTCCTACGCCGAGGTGTCGTCGTGGCGGTTCGGCGACGCGGTGTTCGGGTGGGACTACGACTTCTTCGCCGACGGCACGAAGGCGCGGCGCTTCGGGTTTCACGAGTTCGTCGACACCTCGGAGATGTTCACGCGCATCTTCGACGACCTGCGGGCGCGACGCGTCATCCCCTAGTCGGTTGTCGGTTGTCCACAGGGCTCGGTTATCCACAGATCGCGATCGGCCGGCGATCTGCCATGCGCTTCGGCCGTAGCGTCGGTGGCGTAGGACAACCGAGCGGAGGTGGTCGATGGGCACACCCACAACCGAATAGTGATGTGGCGACGCGAATCGGGTCACACTGGCGAGTCGTGGCTCGGCGGTTCCGGTACCTCACGGGCATGCTGTCTGCCATGGCTCAGCACTATCTGTCCGGATTGGACCTCACCGGCCGTCGGGTGGTCGTGGTCGGAGGCGGCACGGTCGCCCAGCGGCGGCTGCCTCGGCTGATCTCGGCCGGTGCGGCGGTGGAGGTGATCTCGCCGCACGTGACGCCGGCGGTGCAGGCGATGGCCGACGGCGGTGAGCTGAGCTGGCACGAGCGGCGCTATGCCGACGGTGATCTCGACGGCTCCTGGTACGCGCTCGCGTGCACCTCGGACACCGCGGTCAACGCGGCGGTGGTGGCCGAGGCGGAGCGGCTGCGCGTGTTCTGCGTGCGCGCGGACGCCGGCAGCGAGGGCACCGCGGTGACACCCGCGTCGGGGGAGTACGACGGGCTGCTCGTCGGAGTGCTCGCCGGCGGGGTGCACCAGCGGTCGGCCGCGATCCGGGACGGCGTGCTGGAGGCGCTGCGCTCGGGCGTGCTGACCGACCGGGTGGTCGGCGCGGAGGCCGGTGTCGCGCTGGTCGGCGGCGGGCCTGGTGATCCGGAGTTGATCACCGTGCGGGGCCGGCGGCTGCTCGCTCGCGCGGACGTCGTGGTGACCGATCGCCTTGCGCCGCAAGAGCTGCTGGACGAGCTGTCGCCGGACGTGACCGTCGTGGACGCGTCCAAGATCCCGTACGGCCGTGCGGCCAGCCAGGACGTGATCAACTCGACGCTGATCGAGAACGCCAAGGCGGGCAAGTTCGTGGTGCGGCTCAAGGGCGGCGACCCGTATGTGTTCGGGCGCGGTTTCGAGGAGGTGCTGGCCTGCGCGGAGGCGGGTGTGCCTGTCACCGTGGTGCCGGGTGTCACCAGCGCGTTCGCGGTCCCAGCGGTCGCCGACGTACCGGTCACCCACCGGGGCGTGGCGCACGAGGTCGTGGTGGTGTCCGGGCACGTCGGTCCCGGCGACGAGTCCTCGCTCGTGGACTGGTCCGCGCTGGCGCGGCTGCGCGGCACGATCGTGCTGATGATGGGTGTGCAGCGGATCGCCGAGTTCGCCGGCGCGCTGCTGGGCGGCGGCCGGCCGCACGACACGCCGGTCGCGGTGATCCAGGAGGGCACCACGCGCAACCAGCTTGTCGTGCGGTCCACTTTGGACGCCGTGGCGGAAACCATTGCCGCACAGGGCATCCGGCCGCCAGCGGTGATCGTGATCGGTCCGGTGGCAGCGCTGGGGCCGGCCGATCGCTAGCCGGCCGCGGTGAACAGCTCGGCGTGGTCGCGCGCCCAGACGCGGTAGCCGGTCGCCGGCCGGCCGAGGATCTCGCGCACGTCGTCGGTCAGTACGGCGTTGCCGTCGGTGCGCACGATCTCGGCGCCCCGGAGCGCGGTGTCGATCATGGCCGGGTCCATGCCGGTGGCGGTCATCTGCTCCCTGGCGACATCCGCCGGCACGTCCACGGTGCCGATCTCGCGGCCGAGCGCCTCGGACAGCGCGGCGACCTGGTCGGCGGTGCTGATCAGCTCGGGGCCGGTGAGCGTGTAGGTGCGCTCGTGGTGCCGGTCGGTGGTCAGCGCGCGCACCGCCACCTCGGCGATGTCGCGCGGGTCGATCACGCCCTGCCGCCCGCCGCCGAACATGTTCGGCACCGGCTGGCCCGCTCGGATCGCGTCGGCCCAGCTCAGCGAGTTCGACGCGAACGTGGTCGGGCGCAGCACGGTCCACGTGCGCCCGCTGGCGCGCACCGCTTCTTCGCCGGCGTGGTGCCACGGGAACTCGGACTCCTCCGGCGGCCCCGTGCCGATCGCGGACAGCTTCACCAGCGTGCGCACGCTGTCCGTCGTCGCGACGGCGGAGGCCATCGCCAGGTCGTGCCGCTCGACGTCGGGGCCGGGCATGGTCAGCAGGAACACCGCGTGTGTCCCGTCGACCGCCTTGGCCAGCGACGTCGGATCGGCGAAGTCGCCGTCGACGACGTCGAGGCCGGGGCGCGGCGTGAGCCGGGACGGGTCGCGGGTCAACGCGCGGACCCGCTCCCCGGAGTCGATCAGCATCGGGACGAGTGCGCGGCCGATGGTGCCCGTGGCACCGGTTACCAGGATCATGGGAGCCATCGTTCGCGCGGGAACCGTTGTCCTCTAGGAAGAATCGGCACAGTTCGCCCTGAGCGGACGGGTCCGGCGCGCGTCCCGGCATAGCCTGGAGCCGTGACGTCGATCAGCTATCAGCTCGCCGAGCAGTCGGTGGCTCCGTTCACCACCGCCGACGGCCATCGGACGTGGACGCACTTGCCGGACGCCGCGACCACCGTCGTGTTCCGGACCACGGCCGGCGGACGCGGCGACCTGCTGGTGGTCGGACCGCGGACCCGCGCGTCCTACCACCCGGACAAGGACGTCCCGCTGTGCGTCAAGATCCGCGTGCGGCCCGGCTGGGCGAGCGAACTGCTCGGCCGTCCCGTCGGCGGGCTGACCGATCAGGTCGTGCCGATCGAGCGACTGTGGCACGAGGACGGCGCCCGCCTCACCGCCGAACTCACCGAACTCGCCGTGGGCGGTCCGGCCGCCGCCGCGACGATTCGCCGGACGCTGGAGGATGCGCTCGCCGAGCGGCTGACCGAGGCGTCGCCCCGGCATCGCGATCACGGCCGGCTCGTCCGCACCGCGATCGCGGGCCTGTCCCAGGGGCCACGGCCGCTGAGCGTGCACGATCTCGCGCGGCGGCTGCGGATCAGCGAACGCCAGCTGCGCAACGTGTTCACGTCGGCCGTTGGCGTGTCACCGAAGCGGTTCGCCGCCATCGACCGTGTGCGGACGGTGCTCGCCGGCGCCGGACGCGACGAGTTGGCCGGCCTCGCGGCAGCGGCGGGTTACTACGACCAGTCGCACATGACCGCCGAGTTCCGCGCCACGATGGGCGTCCCGCCGGCGCGGTTCATCGCGGGCCGGCTGCCGACGCCGGTGGCCTGCAGCGCGTAGCGCGAGTCACCTGCGTCCGACGAGGTGGAACACCCGGCTGAGCCGCCGGTAGGGATCGCGTCGACTGGCTTCCAGTTCGACCTCGGCGATCCGAGTCAGCTCGTCCCCCTCGGCGTCGATGTCCATCCAGTCGGTGAACAGCCACACGCCGTACCAGGTCAGCGGCCGCACGTCGTGTGCGGCGAGCAGGCCGCTGAGTTCCTCGACGGTGTCGGCACGCGTCTCCAGACCGAGCACCCCGCGCTCGCCGTCGGCGTCGAACGCGGCCCGCGCGTCGTCCCACCGATGTTCCAGCGCGGGACGGACGGCCAGGGTCGCGGCGTTGAGCGCCATCACGGAGACGATGCTGTTCGGGGCAGCGCACGCGCACAGCGACTCGATCATCGCGGCCGGCTCGCGCAGATACATCAGCACGCCATGGCAGAGCACGGCGGCGAACCGTCGGCCGCGCAGCAGCGAGGGCGCGTCCTCCCCGTCGCCCAGCACCAGCCGGACCCGGTCGCGAACGTCGGCAGGCTCGGCGGCCAGCCGCTGCTCCGCGGCGGCGAGCATCGACTCGGACGAGTCGAGCAGGACGACCTCATAACCCAGGCGCGCCAACGGAAACGACTGGTGTCCGGCGCCGCCACCGACGTCGAGCACGGTCGCCGGTGGCGGCGGCAGGTGATCCAACAGATGACAGTGCAGGACGTAGGTGCGTACGCGACCCTTCACGGTCGCGTACGCACTCTCGACGAACCGATCGGTCAGGCCCCGCCCACACGTCCTCGGCCATGGCGACCAGGTGTCAGTAGCGGTCGGTGTCCCGACGCTTCTGGGGACGCCCACGGCGGTCGGCCTGACGGCCGGACTGTCCGCGCCGCTCGGGGTGCCCACCGCGCCGGTCGCCCTGCGCGCCGCCTCGCCACTCCGACTGTCCGCCACGGCCTTCCGGCTTGTGCGCCCGGCCGCCGCGCCGCTCACCGCGCGGCGACGGCCCGCGGTGGCGCGAACCCGGAGCGGACCTGGACCGGTTGGAACGTGCCGGCGCCGGCTCGGCGACCGGCTCGCCGCTCGGCGTGCGCGCGCCGGCGATCGTGGCGAGCGCGTCGTCGCCCGGCCGCACCTTGGTCGTGGTCGCGTCGACGCCGGCCTTCTCGGTCATCCGGCGCACGGTCCGCCGCTCCTCGAACGTCACCAGCGTCACCACCGTGCCGGACGCGCCGGCACGCGCCGTCCGTCCCGCGCGGTGCAGGTAGTCCTTGGAGTCGGCCGGGGGATCGACGTGCAGCACCAGGCTCACGTCGTCCACGTGAATGCCGCGCGCGGCGACGTCGGTCGCCACGAGCACCGGCATGGTGCCGTCCTTGAACTGGCTGAGCACCCGGTTGCGGGCCGACTGCGTCTTGCCGCCGTGCAGCGCGCCGGCGAGCACACCGACCGCGCGCAACTTGCCGGCAAGCCGGTCGACGTGGTGCTTCGTGCGCACGAACATGATCGTGCGGCCTTCGCGCGCGGCGATCTCGGCAACGACGTCCTGCTTGTCCTGCCGGGAAAGCAGCAGCACGTGATGGTCCATTGTGGACACACTGGCGGTCACGGGTGCGACCGAGTGGGTCACCGGGTCGGTCAGGTACTTGCGCACCAGCGTGTCGACGTCGCCGTCCAGGGTGGCCGAGAACAGCAGCCGCTGGCCGTTCGGGTCGGTGAGGTCGAGGATCTCCCGCACCTGCGGCAGGAAGCCCATGTCGGACATCTGGTCCGCCTCGTCGACGGCGGTGTACCGCACCTCCGACAGGTCACAGGTGCGCTGCCGCACGTGGTCGGACAGCCGCCCGGGCGTGGCGATCAGCAGGTCGACGCCGCGCTCGAGCTGTTCGGCCTGCTTGCCGAACGACAGCCCGCCGACGACGGTGCGGCACCACAGGCCGAGCGACCTCGCCAGCGGCGACAGCGCGTCGGACACCTGGATGGCCAGCTCGCGCGTCGGCACCAGCACCAGGGCGCGCGGCCGGCGTGGCGTGGCCTTGCCACCGTCCAAACGGGACAGCAGGGCGAGGCCGAACGCCAGCGTCTTGCCGGAGCCGGTCTGCGCGCGGCCGAGCACGTCGCGCCCGGCGAGCGCGTCCGGAAGGGTGGACGCCTGGATCGGGAACGGTGTGGTGATGCCGGCGTTGTGCAGAGCCTTGCGCAGCGGCTGCGCGAGGCCGAGCTCGTCGAACGAGCTGATCGGCGCGGCCGCCTTCGCGGTCTGGCGGTGCCTTGGCTTGCGATCTGTGTTGTCGCGCGCGGGCATGGTTGAACTGGTCACGGGGTCCTCTCCGAGAGTGGCACGTCTCGGCAGGCCCCGCCATCAGTGGCGGCGGTCATTCACGCGGACGAGCCCGGCGCACGGTGCGCCGTTTCAGGGGTGAGCATCGCTGCCTTCCGGCCGGCGATGGTGCCTTGCCGGGCAAGGAGCGGCCATCTACGCCACTCGCGATGCTTAGCAAAGCTTAGCATGGCCCATCGGTCACCTCATTCCGGCCGTCGCGATCAGGTCCGCGGTCAGCGCACCGGGGTCCGCTTCCGCCTCCGGCATCCCGCGCGCGTGGAACCAGCGGGCGATGTTGGCGACATCGCGAGCCAGGAACTCCGCGCCGCTCGGGTTCGCCACCACGTCGACGAGCTGCGGCATGTCGATCAGCATCAGCTGGCCGTCGAGCACCAGGATGTTGTACGCGGACAGGTCGCCGTGTGTGACTCCTTGGGACGCAAGGAGATCCAGCGTCGCGGTGAGCTGGTGCCACAGCTCGGACAGCTCGTCCGCGCTCGGGCGCAACTGGGCCAGCCGGGGTGCCGCGGAGCCGTCGGCCTCGGCCAGGTACTCCATCAGCAGCTCGGTCCCGTCCCGCTGCACCGGGTACGGCACCGGGGCGCCGACCGACCACAACCGGGTCAGCGCCGCGAACTCGGCGACCGCCCACTGCTCGGCGATCAGGTTGCGGCCGAACGCCGTGCGGTTGGCGATCGCGCGCGTCTCGCGCGACCGGCGCATCCTGCGGCCCTCCAGATAGCCGGCGTCCCGGTGGAACAGCCGGTGCTCGGAGCTGCGGTAGCGCTTGGCGGCCAGCAGGCACTCCCTGAGGCCCAGCGCTCGCCGGATCAGTGAGACGTCGGCCTCCTTGCCGGTCTTGATCACTCCGAGCTCGTAGTCGGCCGCGGAGAGATCGGTCACCAGCCAGTCCGGCCGAGGGTGCGGGCCATGGTCGGCGCTGCCCCAGGTGGACCAGCGGTCGGCTCCGGCCGGGAGGTCCGACGTGACCAGGGCGGCTTCGCGGTCGCGGGCCAGTCGCCCGCGCTCCTCCAGGGTGAGCCGGCCGGTTCGGCGCGGCTGCGGCTCGTCGTCGAAACGCCGCCGGCGGGACCGGCGCGCGTCGGGGTTGTCGTCGAATTCGTCGAAATGGTCGTACTTCTCGTGCTCGCGCACTGGGGAACTCCTAGAGACAGGCCCCGCGCGCGAGCGCTCAACGCATCAGCGGCGGCGGGGAGAAAATGGTGGACGGGACGGCGCCACGTCACGGACAGCGTCTGACATCTGGCACCTCCTCGGTCCACCGGCTCGCGCGCCGGTCCTGACAACGAGACAAGATTGCCCTGCCGGCGAATCGGCTCGCAACCGAATTAACGGACCTGTGCCGCGAGCCCGTCCAGCATCCACCGCAGTCCGATCTCGAACAGCCGGTCCAGGTCGAGATCGAAGTCGTCGCCGGCGATCAGTTCGGTGAACATCGGGAAGTCGCCGCCGGCGAGAATCCGCTGCATCGCCGGCTGCTGTGTCTCCACCCACTCGTCGCTGGTGACGCCGGTCGCGTCCTGCGCCTGTGCCTCGTACTCCAGGTTGATCGCGATACCGCGCACGAAGGTGAACACCGAGATGGCGACGTAGAGCATGGTGGACGGATCGAGACCGCGCCCGTGCAGCGCGCGGAGCGTCCATTCGGTGTGCGGCAACAGGTTTCGCGCGAACTGCGGTCTGGTCACCGACAGCGCGGGCGCGAGCCACGGGTGCCTGCGGTGGATCGCCCACTGGACCCGTGCGGACACCTCGATCATGGCGCGCCAGCCGTCCGGGGCCGGCTCGGGCAGCGGCTGCTCGCCGAACACCACGTCCGCCATGTGCAGCAGCAGATCGTCCTTTGTGGACACATGGCGGTACAGCGACATGGTGGCCACGCCGAGTTCGGCGGCCACCCGGCGCATGGACAGCGCGGCGATGCCCTCCCGATCGGCCACCTCGACGGCCGCGGCCACGACGCGGGACAGGGTCAGGTCCCGGTCGGTGCGCCGGGCGGCGACGCGAACGGGCCGCGCGGCCGCGGGCTGGCCCGCGACCACCGTGCCGACGCCGGGGACGGCGCGCACCAGCCCGTCCTGCCGCAGTGCCGCCAGGGCTTTGGTGGCGGTCGCCATGGCGACGTTCCAGTCCTTGGTGAGCTGCCGGGTGGACGGCACGCGATCGCCCGGACGCAGGCTGCCGCTCTCGATCTGGTCGCGGATGCCGGCCGCGATGCGCGCGTAGGGCGGGTCCGGTCGGCTCGACATGCGGTCATCGTACTAGTGCATGCCAGGGCAAAGGCCCAGGATCTCAGGTCTGTACGGCGTACGCTTTGCAATCTCCTTTGCAGTTGGAACCCGCGGCCCGCCGGTCGAGTCAAAGGCCGGGACGAGGGGAGAACGGGATGTTCGGGGACGACCTGGCGGCCACGGTCGCGGTCAACGGGGCACTGGTGGCGGTGTTGATCGCGGTCGGTCTCGGCGTGCGTGCGCTCGCCACGCGGGCCGACGCGGCCACTGCGCCGGAGCGGCCGCTGACCGTCGACGAGCT
Source organism: Herbihabitans rhizosphaerae (assembly GCF_004216555.1). GTDB lineage: Bacteria > Actinomycetota > Actinomycetes > Mycobacteriales > Pseudonocardiaceae > Herbihabitans > Herbihabitans rhizosphaerae. Next base: position 151,832 of record NZ_SGWQ01000012.1, read on the forward strand.
GGCCTACCTCGCCGGCGGTCCCAGGCGGGTCGTGCAGACCGCGTTGGCCAGGATGATCGAGGCCGGTGTGTTGCGGCCGTCTCGCCATGGTCAGGTCTCCGGCACGCGGTGGCCGGCCGAAGGTCCGGTGGACAAGGCGATCGTCGTGATGGTCGAGGCGTCCGGCAGCGCGAACGTGCCCCGGCTGGTCCGCGCGGTGGGCAGCGGGCCGGAGGTGGAGGCGATCGGCGCGTGGCTGCGGGCGCGTGGGCTCGCGGTGCCGCTGTCCCGTGCGCGGCTCGCGCAGCGGGTGCCGCAGTGGTTGATCCCCGTCGCGTTCGCGCTGTGCGCGATCCAGTTCATCGCCGGCGGTCGTGGCGCCGGCCCGTCCGATTTCGTGCTGGTCGGCACGGTGATCGTCATGGTTCTGGTCGCTCAAGGGTTCAAGCGGCTGCCGTTCCCGATCGCCACGCGCGCCGGTCGGCGGGTGCTGGTGGCGGCGAGGAATGCCGCGTCGCCGCACGGGCGGCGCAGGCCGATGGTCGGCATACTCGGCGGGGCGACCGGGCTCGTGCTGCTCGGCGGCCTGTCCGCGTTCCCCGACCCGACGATCCGTGACGCGCTCGCCGCGCGGCCGCCGGTGGACGGCGGTGGAGGCGGCGGCTGCGGGTCGGCGTGCGCCACCGGCTGCGGCAGCGCGTGCAACTCCAGTGGCTGTGGCGCCGGGAGCGGCTGCGGCTCCAGCGGCGGTGGCTGTGGCGGAGGTGGCTGTGGCGGAGGTGGTGGCTGCGGCGGCGGGGGAGGCGGTGGCTGCGGCGGTGGCAGCAGCTCCTAGTTGATCACGAGATCCAGCGCGTGCGGGTCGGTCTGTTCCAGGCGCAGGCCGGCCTTCGCCGCGATGCTGACGATGCCGCGCACCGTGCTCGGCTCGCGCGCTGCGGTGGCCAGCGCGGCGGCGAGCCTTCCCTTGTGCGCCTTGTTGAAATGGCTCACCGTCGTGCGCTTGCCGGTGCCGTCGGACACCACCCGCACGGTGATCGCGTGCGGCACGGCGGCCAGGTTGGCGTAGGTGCCCGACCGCAGATCGATCACCAGATCGTCCACAGTGGACAGTGTCTTCTCCAGCGGGCCACGCCACAGCGGACGCAGGCCGCCGAGGCCGGGCAGCGACGAGCCGCCGGAGAGCCGGTACGCCGGAATCGGATCGGCCGCCCGCACCACACCGAACAGCGCGGACGCCACCGCGAGCCGCTCGTCCGCGCGCGCCCGCTGCGCCCGGCGGAAACCGGCCACACCAAGCGTGTCGTAGAGCACGCCGGTGTACCGCTCGACGGCCGGCAGGGTGGGCGATGTGCGCAGCTCGCCGTTCAGCGCCACCTCGTCGGTCTGCCGCTCGGACAGCCCCAGCGCGGCCTGGCTCGCCGGCACGTCGGCGGCCAGCGTCACCAACGCCGACACCAGCCGCTCGCGCACGGCGTTCAGCTCGGGGAACGACAACGCGTCCGGATCCAGGGGTGCGCCGTCACCACCCGGCGCCTTGGTCTCCGACGGGGGAAGAAGCAGCAGCACGAGAGTGCACCCTACTGCGGCGTCGCGACCTCCATTTCCTGGCCGACACAGAACTCGTTGCCGTCCGGATCGGCGAGCACCGTCCAGGTCAGCCCGGGGACGGTGTGCTCGGCCAGTTCGGTGGCGCCGAGCCCGACCAGCCGCCGCACCTCGCCGAGCCGGTCGGCGGTGTGGAAGTCCGCGTGCACCCTGTTCTTGCCGGCCTTGGATTCCGGAACCTGTTGCAGCCCAAGGGAAACGCCGGTGCCCGCACGCGGCGTGAGCACCATGTAGAAGCCCTCGAAGTCCATCGCGACCTCGGCGTCCAGCGCCTTGGTCCAGAACTCGGCGAGCCCGCGCGGATTCGCACAGTCGACGGTGACCATGCCCAGTTCGATCGTCATGCCGGCACGCTACGACCGTCCACCGACAATCGCGGACCGGTAACCCGTTGGAGCTGATCAGGGGTGGCTCACTACTCTTTGCGGTGCTTCTGTGGCGCAGATCGCGCCGAGTGAGTCAAGGAGACGAATCGTGATCACCAGGATGTCATCGCTGTTCCTGCGAACCCTTCGCGAGGATCCGGCGGACGCCGAGGTGCCGAGCCACAAGCTGTTGGTGCGCGCCGGGTACGTCCGCCGCGTCGCACCGGGCGGCTACTCCTGGCTGCCGCTCGGGCTGCGCGTGCTGCGCCGCATCGAGGACATCGTGCGCGACGAGATGAACGGGATCGGCGCGCAGGAGATCCAGTTCCCCGCGCTGCTGCCCCGCGAGCCCTACGAGGCGACCGGCCGCTGGACCGAGTACGGCGACAGTCTTTTCCGGCTCAAGGACCGCAAAGGCCTCGACTACCTGCTCGGGCCCACCCACGAGGAGCTGTTCGCGCTCACCGCGAAGAGCGAGCTGTCCTCGTACAAGGACTACCCGGTGATCTTGTACCAGATCCAGACCAAGTACCGGGACGAGGCGCGTCCCCGTGCCGGAATCCTGCGCGGGCGGGAGTTCCTGATGAAGGACTCCTACTCCTTCGACCTGTCCGACGAGGGGCTGGAGCGGTCCTACCAGCTGCACCGGGACGCCTACGTCAGGATCTTCGACCGGCTCGGGCTGAAGTACGTGATCGTGAAGGCCACGTCGGGCGCGATGGGCGGCTCGGCCTCCGAGGAGTTCCTCGCCGAGGCGCCCACCGGTGAGGACACCTACGTGCGCAGCACCGAGTCCGGCTTCGCGGCCAACGTGGAGGCGGTGGTGACGCCGGCGCCGCCCGCACAGTCCACTGAGGACAAGCCTGCCGCGCAGGCGCACCCCACGCCGGACACGCCCACGATCGAGACGCTCGTCGCCTTCTTGAACGACTCCAGCCTCAACACGAAGGCGGACCTGGGTCGCACGTTCACCGCGGCGGACACGTTGAAGAACGTGCTGCTGAAGGTGCGCCGGCCTGGCGACGAGGAGTGGCAGCTGCTGGCCGTCGGCCTGCCCGGCGACCGCGAGGTCGACCAGAAGCGGCTCGAGGCGTCGCTGGAGCCCGCCGAGGTGGCCATGCTCGAGGAGGCCGACTTCGCCGCGAACCCCTTCCTGGTGAAGGGCTACATCGGCCCGAAAGCCTTGCAGGACAACGGGGTTCGCTACCTGGTCGACCCTCGCGTCGTGACCGGGACGGCGTGGGTCACCGGCGCGGACAAGGTCGACCACCACGTGGTGGACCTGGTGTGCGGGCGCGACTTCACCCCGGACGGCACGATCGAGGCCGCCGAGGTGCGTGAGGGTGACCCTTCACCCGACGGCAAGGGCACCCTGGTCGCCGCGCGCGGCATCGAGATCGGGCACGTGTTCCAGCTCGGCCGCAAGTACGCCGACGCGTTCGAGCTGGACGCGCTGGACGAGAACTCCAAGCTGGTGCGGATCACCATGGGGTCCTACGGCGTCGGCGTGTCCCGGCTGGTCGCCGTGATCGCCGAGCAGAGCCACGACGAGCACGGGCTGGTGTGGCCGCGCGAGGTGGCGCCGTTCGACGTGACCGTGGTGATCGCGGGCAAGTCCGACGAGCAGATCGCGGCGGCCGAGAAGATCGCCGACGAGCTGGACTCGGCCGGTGTGCGGGTGCTGCTCGACGACCGCAAGGCGAGCCCCGGCGTGAAGTTCGCCGACGCGGAACTCGTTGGCGTGCCGACGATTCTGGTGGTCGGGCGCGGTCTGGCCAACGGTGTCGTGGAGGTCAAGGACCGCCGGTCCGGCGAGCGCGAGGAGATCGCGGTGGACGGCGTGGTCGGTCACCTCACCGCGCTGGTCCGCGGCTGACCCGCGCGGTCAGCGGAGCGGGCGCAGGCTCGCGATCACCTTGTCGAGTACGGCGGGCGGCGGCGCGTTCGGCGTCTGGTGGTCGGCCTCGATCAGGAAGACCACCGTGCGCGTGCCGCTGGCGAAGCCGACCGCGGTCAACTGGATCGTCGGCGGGTTGCAGTCGTCCGCCTTGCCGACGTTGAGCGCGACGGTGGCGACGGTGGCCTGGATCGAGCCCTGCGCGACGGGTTTCGTACTGGTTTGCGGTGGGCTGGGCACCGCGCCCTGGATCCCCGCCGCGAGGTTCTCCGCCCAGCCCTTCGCGGCCTCGGTCGCCGCCGCCGCCGGATCGGTCGGCCTGCGCTGCGCGATGAACCCCATGCGGGCTCTGCGTGACTCGGGGTGTCCACCGCAAGCGCCCTGCTTGTAGGTGGTGATGACGTGCATCTCCATCGGCCGCAGGCGGTAGCCCTGGAACCTGGCCGGCTCGGCCAGCCAGTCCTTGTCGGGTGGCACCGAGTAGGAGGCGCCGTGCGGCCGGCTCGGCACGATCAGCCAGCCGTTCGCGTCCTTCTCGAGTTCGGGCCTCGGCGGTTGGTCGCCGGGGCTCGGCTCGGCCTCGTCGGTCGGCTGCTGGCCGGCGGAGGTCTGTGTGCCGCCGCCCTTGTCACGGTTGACCAGGATCAGCGTGGTGGCGACACCGGCTCCGACCAGCAGTACCGCGATCAGCGTGACGATCAGCGGCGTGCGGCTGCGCCGAGGCGGGGGCGGCGGTGCGGGGTACGGCGGCGGGTAGTGACCATACGGGCCGGGCTGGCTCATGGGGCGTCACCTTACGGAGAGGGGAGGGTCGTCGTGTCCGTTTCGGGTGTTTTCACCCGCGCCGGTAACTGGTGACGATCTTCTCCAGGTCGGCCTCCGACACCGCGTCGGGCACGCCCTGGTCGCTGTGCGCGAACAGCAGCACCGAGCCGGTGGCGGGGGCCGTGGCCGGTACGCCCATCACCACGACCGTGCCGGCCGGCGACAGGCAGGGGTGCGGCGGCGTCACCTTGGTCGCCCGCGCGATGACCACGAACGCCTGCACGCCGCCGGTGAGGGTGACCGGCCTCGGCTCGGATACCGCGGTGGTGGTCGGCGGGGCGCCGGGCGCGGACAGGTAGCCGATCTGCATCGCCTTCTGCGCCACGGCCTTCGCCGCCGCCCCGGCCGAGCTGTCCTGGTGCGCGGTCACACCGGCGGCCGCGCGCACCTTGCCCGGCTTCTCCTGGCAGTACCCCGGCTTGGTCACCGCGGCGACGTCCAGTGTGATCTGGCCACCACCCAGTTCGGGATTGCCGTACGCCACGTTCATCCGCTTGTCGCCGACATCGAACTCCCAGGTCGGCGGCACGTCGTAGGCGTTGGGCGAGTTCGGGAACACCACCGCGCGCCAGCCCGGGACGATGGCCGGCTTGGTGGCCGGCGCCTCCAGTGGGTTGGACGGCCTCGTGGTCGTCGGCGCGGGCGCGGTGGTGGTCCGCACCGTCGTGGTGGCCGACGTCGTGGCCGGCGGGGGAGCGCTTCGCGGCTCGTCCTGGCTGTTGAGCAGCACGACGGCGACCGTGGCGACCACGGCGACGACGATCACCGTGCACAGCACCGGCACCAGCCACTTGCGCGGGCGGCGGGGCGGTTCAGGTTGACCGAACGCCCCGAGACCCTGGTATCCGCCACTCGGAAAGCTGCCGCTCGGCTCGTGCACGGGCGACAGGGTAGCCACGCCTCGGGTCAGCCGAGCAGCGTGGTCACCACCGCCGGGGTGTCGGACAGGTCGGTGAGCACGGCGTGCGCGCCCGACTCGGCGAGCAGGCCGGCCGAGTGCCGCCCGGTGGCCACGCCGATCGCGACCGCGCCGTGGTGCAGCGCGCACGCCACGTCGTTCGGGGTGTCCCCGATGACCACGACGTCGGCCGGCGCGAAAGCGTTGCCGTGCTTGGCTTCCGCGAGGTTCATCGCGTGCGCGACGAGGTCGTGCCGGTGTTCGGACAGCGATCCGTAGCCGCCGATCGCGAAGTCCACGTGGTGGTGCAGGTCCAGCGCGGACAGCTTGTGGTCGGCCAGTTCCGGCAGGTTCCCGGTGACCAGCGACTGCACCACGTCGTCCCGGCCGGCGAGCGTCTTCAGGACGGCGGCCGCGCCGGGCAGTGCGCGCCCGCGTTCGTGCAGCGTGTCCCGCGCCTCGGTGGAGATCGCCACCAGCTCGGTGAACAGGCTCTGCACGTGCTCCTCGCGGTGATCGACGCCGTGCGCGGCGAGCATCTCGGCGACGATGCCGCGCTCGGTGCGGCCGGGGAACGTCGGATGGTGCGTCATCTCCACGCCGAGCGCCCTGGTCATCGCGATCGCGTACCACTCCCGGCCGATTCCGCTGTAGTCGACCAGCGTCAGGTCGACGTCCCAGAGGACGAGCTTGGCCATCAGTCGACCAGCCGCGCGGTGTCGAGGATCTTCTGCAGGTCGGCCTCCGGGGCGGACGGCGGGGTCGCCGGCCCACCCTGCAGGTCGATGTTCACCATCAGCATCACGTACTTGTCCTTGTAGTCCAGCGCGAGTATCGACAGCTTGCTCCTCGTGGCCAGGCACGGGTTCGAGCCGGTGGTGACGATCGCGTCGACCTGGACGCCGGTGACCTGCAGCCCGCCCTTGGCCGTTCGGGTGACCGGCCTGGCCGGCTGCGCCTGCACCTGGGTGTCGGTCGCCGAGTCGTAGAACTCCTGGCTGAGCGCGATCGCCAGGTCGCCGGCGGCCTTGGCGATGTCCGAGCGTGGAGTGGCGACGCTGCCCAGCACGCCTCGGCTGAAGCCGCCCTGCTTGCCGGCGACGTCGCACTGGTACGGAGTGAGGCTGGCCATCTTGTTGAGCGGGTTGTTCGGCAGCGCCTTGCTCGCCTGCGTGCCGGAGCCCTGAGTCCACTGTGGAGGGACGTCGTAGGCGAGGCCGATCTGCTCGTTGAGGATCCCCTGCCAGCCGGGCACCTGCGGCGCGATCGTGGCCAGCGGGTTGGTGGACCGCGTGGTCGTCGTGGTCGGTGCGCGGCTCGTCGTGGTGGTCACCGGCGGGCCGGCGGACGTGGTCGGCTGCGGGCCCTGCGTGGTCTGCTGCGGCTGGGCGGTGGTGTCCTTGCGGCTGACCAGCACGATCGTGGTGACCGCGCCGACGATCACCACCAGCGCGACGACCGAGAGGATGACCGTCCAATTCGGACGCTTGGGCGGCTTGCCCTCCGGTGGCTGCGTCCCCTGCGCGTCGAAGGCGCCCAAGCCCTGGTACTGCCCGCTGAACTGCCAGTTCTGCGAGCCGTCGCCCTGCCGCGCGAACCGGTCCTGCTCGTCGCCCGGATACGTCACCCCACGACCGTACCGTCACCCGGCTGATGGCCCGCCAGCGATCCTGGCCGTTCCGTGTGACGCTATTCAACGCGCGTTGACCGATTGTCCGTGCGTGTCGTATCGTCACGCTCGAATTCAACGCGTGATGAACTTATGAAGGAGCTGCTGAGATGGCGACGTCGAACACGCCCCGGCCCGTCGTGGTGGCCGTGCTGTTGTCGGTCGCCGGTGCGCTCGTGGCGGCCTTGATCGGGTTGCTGACGTTCGGCGCGCAGGCGACAGCCAGTCCGGACCACGTGCCGCTGGCCGTGGCCACACCGTCCGAAGGGCCGGCCGCCGCACCGCTGCGCGCGGCCGCCGAACGGCTCACCGCGCAGGGCGGCGACGCGGTCGGCTGGCGCGTCGTGACCGGCGGCGAGGGGCGGAAACTGTTGGCGGACAAGGAGGTCTACGGCGTACTCGAACTCGTCGCCGAGCCGACCGGCGAACTCCGCCCGACCGTGGTGCTCTCCGGCGCGGTCAACCCGTCGGCCACCCAGATCGCCCAACCGGCGCTCACCGGAGCCGCCCAGGGCATCGCCGCCGCGGCGCCCCGGCTGGCGCCCGGGGTCACCGTCGCGCCGGCGCAGACGATCACGCTGCACCCGGCCAGCGCCGCCGGTCGCACCGCCCCGCTCGGCGGCACCGCGCTGCTCTGGCTCGCCGGGCTGGTCGCCACCCTCGGGTCGACCGTCCTGATCACCCGGGCCGGCAAGCGGGTCGGCATCGGCAGCCGGCTCACCGTGCTGGTGGGCGTCAGCGTGCTCGGCGTCGCCGTGGTCGCCGGGCTCCTCAGCTGGTGGGACTCGTCGCTGCCGCTGAACCCCGAGGTGATCGGCTTCCTGCTGCTCACCGCGGTCGCGTTCGCCGCCGTGCAGGGCGGGCTGGTGCGGCTGCTCGGCATCCGGGCGGCGGCCATCCTCGGCCCGCTGTACCTGGTCGCGCCCGCGGTCGCCGGCCAGGTGCCCGAGCTGCTGAACCCGGCCTATCGCGCGGTGCTCTGGTCGTGGACGCCGTTCCGGTTCTCCGCCGAGGGGCTGCGCAGCCTGCTGCAGGGCACGCCGGACGCGCCGGACGTGCGCACCGGCGTGATCGTGCTCGGCGCGATGGCCGTCGGCGGTCTGCTGGTGATGCTGATCCCCGGGCGGCGCTCAGCCGGCGAGGTAGCTCAGTCGCACACGCCGAACGGGGTTGTCGACGTTGGTGTCGACGAGGCAGATCGACTGCCAGGTGCCCAGGGCGAGGCGGCCGTCGAGGACCGGAACACTGGCGTAGGGCGGCACGAACGCCGGTAGCACGTGATCGCGGCCGTGGCCCGCCGATCCGTGCCGGTGGCGCCACCGGTCGTCGCGGGGGAGCACGTCGCCGAGGGCGGCGAGCAGGTCGTCGTCGCTCCCGGCACCGGTCTCGATGATCGCCAGGCCGGCCGTCGCGTGCGGCGCCCACACGTGCAGCAGGCCGTCCACCGCGTCCGCCTCGGTCAGGAACCGCTGGCAGGTCTCGGTCAGGTCGTGCACCACCTCGCGCGACCCGGTGCGGACCTCGATCTCTTCGCTGTGCACGCCTGAAAGCGTAGGGACTCTCAGCCGGCGGCGGTGGACCGAGCCAGGTTCGCGGTGGCCATCGCGGCCGCGCGGCGCACCTGCTCGGCGATCACCGGCAGCCGTCGCGCGTCCAGTACCGACACCCCGAGCGCCGCGACGATCTCGCCGGACGGCACGCGGATCGGCGCGGCCACACAGCTCACCGAGTCCAGGTACACCTCGTCGAACGCGATGCCGTCCGTGCGGGACCGGATGATCAGCCGTCGCCACTCCCGCTCGGTGTAGCGGCCGGGCGCGCTCGGTGTCGCCGGCGTGGTCAGGATCTGCTCGGCCGCGGTGGCCGGCGGCAACACGGCGCCGCGGTACAGCGGAAAGACGTCGTGCACCTCACCGGTCATGCCGCCGACGACCACGAGGTCGTCGCCCTCGGTCACCGTCACGGTGAGGCTGGCGCCCGGCGCGGCCACCGCCAGCTCCCGCAGCGGGCGGGCGGTCGCGGCGCGCAGGGCGGTGTCGGGCTGCCACGCCTGGCCGATGCGGACCATTCGCGATCCGATCCGGTAGGTCCTGCCCTGGCGCTGGACCGAACCGAGCGCCACGAGCTGATCGAGCAGCCGGTGCGCGGTCGCCTTGGGTAATCCGGTCTCGGTGGCCAGCGTGCTCAGCGCGGCCTCGCCGTGCCTGGTGAGGACCTCGAGCAGGGCGAACGCGCCTTCGAGCACGCCTCGCCCACCCGATCTCCGGATGACCTGGACAGATTCCCGCTCGATCATTTCCCGAACCCCCCGTCCGCGATGTTCTGAGAATACGAGTGCACCAGAAGGAACGCACTCGTATTCGGTGTCGGTCCGCTCAGCGGAACGGCTTCTTCCACCGGTCGTCCGCACGCCCGAGTACTTCGCGAGTAATCCGTGAGGTTGAGACGGCCGCCAGCGGTAATCCGGTGGCGGGCGTCGGTACGGTCGACAGTATGCGCACCGCGTTCGGCAAGACGTTCGACAACGATCCCGGTTTCCTCAACACGGCCAGCATCGGCGTGCCGCCCCGTGACGCGGTCGAGGAGCTGACCGCGGCGGTCGAGCGGTGGCGTACCGGGGCGAAGATTCCCGACTACGGCGACCACGGCGACATCGCGAAGCAGGCCTGGGCGCGGATCGTCGGCGTGCCGGCGGAAACCGTCGCGCTCGGCGGCTCCGTGGCTCAGTTGGTCGGGCTCGTCGCGTCCAACCTGCCGGACGGCGCGCGGGTGCTGGTGGTCAAGCAGGAGTTCACCAGCGTCGCGTTCCCCTTTGCCGCACAGGAACATCGCGGTGTGAAGGTGTCCGAAGTGGACGGTGCGGCGCTGGCGTCCACTGTGGACGGACACGACCTGGTCGCGGTGAGCGTGGTGCAGTCCGTCGACGGCACGATCGCCGACCTGGACGCGCTGCGGGACGCGGCGAAGGCCACCGGCGCGCGGGTGCTGCTGGACGTCAGCCAGGCGGCCGGCTGGCTGCCGCTGGACCTGTCCTGGGCGGATTTCGTGGTCGGCGCGAACTACAAGTGGCTGATGAGCCCGAAGGGCGCGTCCTGGCTCGCGGTCGCGCCCGGCGCGCTGGACTCGGTCACCCCGCACAACGCCGGCTGGTGGGCCGGCGAGGATCCGTGGACCTCGGCGTACGGGCTGCCGCTGCGGCTGGCCGGCACGGCGCGCAGGCTGGACGTGTCGCCGTCCTGGTTCGCCGCGGTCGGTTCGGCGGCCACGCTGCCCTGGATCGCCTCGCTGGACATGGCGGAGGTGCGGGAGCACTGCGTCGGGCTCGCGGACTCGGTGCTGGCCGGGCTCGGCCTGCCGCCGCGCGGTTCGGCGATCATCTCGCTGGACATGCCGGGCGGTGCCGAACGCCTCACTGAGACAGGTGTCACGTTCAGCCAGCGCGCCGGCCGGATCCGGTTGGCGTTTCACCTGTACAACACGGCGGAGGATGTGGCGCTCGTGCTGCGGGCTTTGCGCTCCGAGTAACGAATGGGACCGGCCACTGACACGGCGATCCCGAGCCGATACGGTGGCTAGCCGTGTCCGATACCTACCGCACCTCTGGGCAGCTCCCGCTTGACGAGCTGGGTGCGGCGCCGTATGCCAACCAGCCGCCGCCACCGGCCGGGTACGGGCAGCAGCAGTATCACCAGCATCCGCCGACGGCGTACGGCCAGCCGGTCCGGCCGCAGGAACAGCGTGCTCCTGAGCCGCCTCGACGGGATCGGGACCGGATGGGGTGGGTCGTCAAGGGGCTCGGGTTGCTGGCGGTCGCCGTGGTGTCCGGGTTCGTGTGGTGGTTCTTCGCCAACGACTCGCCGGACGACTCGCCGTCGACGTCGTCTCAGGGGCCGGGGGTGCAGAAGCCGGCCAGCGAGTTCACCTACACGCCGTTGCGGGAGCCGGTGACGGACTCGAACTGTGCCGATCACGCGTACGGGAAGATCAAACAGTTCCTGGTCGGGACGCCGTGTTCGCAGTTGATGCGGTCGCTGTACTCGTTGCAGGACAGCGGGAAGCAGGTGCTCGTCTCGGTCGTGGTGGTGCGGATGCCGGACGTGGAAACGGCGACGTCGTTGAAGGCGCTCACCGACGAGGACAAGACGGGGAACGTGTACGACCTGGCCAGAGAGGGCACGGTCAAGGTGCCGGGCGGGCCGGAGTGGGTGGCGCACGGCGGGTACTCGTCCGGGCATTCTGGTCGCGATGTGGTCATTGTCGAGGCTGACTACTACGGGGCGAAGAAGGGTGATCAGCGGGACGAGGCGCGGCTGGATCGCATCAGCAAGGACGCGGTGCGGCTCGGTCCTGAGGTGGCTCGGTAGTTCGCGAGTTCCGCGCTGTGCACTGGCGAGTTCCGCGCTGTGCATCGGCTCGGGGGCGCACTTGGGGTGTGGCGGCGCGGAATTGTGCGGGCCGATTCTCACAAGTCAAGGGCGCCTACGGCGTCGCTTCGCGATTCCTCGCTAGCGCTCGTCACCCTGGACTTGCGAGCCTCGATCGGCCCTAACCGCAGGCGCTACGGGCAGGCTCCGCCTGCCTTTTGCCCGTACCGCGCCGCCACACTCTTTCTGCTTTTGATTCACCCCATAGTGGTGGGCCTTTTTCGGTAGAATCGAGGTATGAGGGGACAACAACTCATCGACGAGCTCCGGGCTCGCGAAACCCACATTCGACAACTCGAATATGAACGACTTCAACTCATCCACAAAATCCATGAGCAAGGCCTCGCGAAAGAAATGGGCGCCTACTCCACATCCTCGTTCCTGCGGGACACCGTGCGGATCACACCCGCCGACGCACGACGGCGAGTCGCCGACGCCAACGCCTTGTTCGGCTCCACCACACTGACCGGGCAGCCCATCGAAGCGCAGCTCCCCGTGGCGGCGCAGGCACTCGCCGCTGGAGTGATCAGCCGTGACCACGTGCAGGTCGTGCGCACCACCCTCGACACACTTCCCGACGAACATCACGCCGAGGTGGAGCAACTGCTCGTGGACGAGGCCGAGCGCTTCGACCCGGTGAAGCTCGGTAAGCTCGCCCTCCGGACGAGGGCGCACCTGCAGCCCGAACAGGTTGTCCTGGAAGAACAAGCCGCCCGCAAGCGGATGGAGTTCTCGATGGTCGAGGACGTCGACGGGACGATCATCGTGCGCGGGCGGCTCTCACCCGAATGCGCCGAAGTCCTCAAAGCCGCACTCTCCCCGCTCGCGAAACCGGCCGGGAAGGACGACGTCCGATCCGCCGCGCGACGGTGGGCCGAGGCGCTGGTCGAACTTGCGAATCGGGTGCTCGACTCGGACACGCTCCCGCAAGACGGCGGCAGGCGACCACACCTGGCGGTGACGATTTCCTACGAACAACTTCGCCACCAGATCGGCCTCGGCCACGGTGACTTCGGCGCGCAGATCACACCACAAACGATCCGGCAGATCGCCTGCGACGCCGGAATCACCCCCATCGTGCTGAACAGCGAAGGCCAACCACTCGACGTCGGACGCGAAGAACGACTCGTCACACAACACATCCGAGCAGCACTCATCGCCAGAGACAAAGGCTGCACATTCCCCGGATGCGACCGACCACCAGAATGGCAATACCGCTAAGTTAAGCTGCTCGTCTCTGTAGTTTGATGGTTGGCGGTCCGGTATGTCGAATGCCGCGTTCTGTTGGTTTCTTGACTCGG
>NZ_SGWQ01000013.1 GCF_004216555.1 Herbihabitans rhizosphaerae
TCACCGCACAACCCCGAACCACACCCAAAACCACATGACCCAACCGCCGCGCCACCGACAACCGCTCCACCAACACCACACCAACACCCTCGGCCCAAGCGGTCCCGTCGGCGTCATCAGAAAACGACTTACACCGCCCATCAACCGACAACGCACGCTGACGCGAGAATTCGATGAACGCGTCCGGTGTCGCCATCACGGCAACGCCACCCGCCAAGGCCATGGAACATTCGCCCTGCTGAACCGACTGCACCGCCAAATGCAACGCCACCAACGACGACGAACACGCCGTATCCACCGTCACCGCAGGACCCTCAAGACCCAACACATACGAAACACGACCCGAAGCCACGCTCCCGGCCTTACCGATACCGAGATAACCGTCCACGCCGTCCGGAACCCGACCGATATTGGACGCGTAGTCGTGGTGCATCATGCCGAAGAAGACGCCAACGTCCTGACCGCGGAGTGACTTCGGGTTGATTCCGGCGTTCTCGATGGTCTCCCAAGAAACCTCCAACAACAACCGCTGCTGCGGATCCATCGCCAACGCCTCACGCGGAGAAATACCAAAAAACTCCGCATCAAACCCAGCAACATCACCCAAAAACCCACCCGACCGAACATACGTCGTCCCCGGCACATCAGGATCCACATCAAACAACCCACCCAAATCCCAACCACGATCAACCGGAAAACCACCAACCGCATCCCCACCAGAAACAACCAACCCCCACAAATCCTCCGGCGAACACACCCCACCCGGCAAACGACAACCCATCCCCACAATCACAACCGGATCATCATCGACAGCCGGCCGCCCGAGGTCGCTGTCAACGGTCGGCTCGGGCCCGGCCGCAGCTCCGAAGAGCTCGCGGTACAGGTGACCGACGAGCACGTCCACCGACGGGTAGTTGAACGCAAGAGCGGCCGGCAGCGACAGACCGGTCGCCACGACCAGCCGGGTGCGCAGCTCCACCGCGGTGGTCGAGGTGAAACCGAGATCCTTGAACGCGCGATCGGCCGCGACCACCGCCACCCCGGACAGAGCGCTGACCTCGGAGCGGACCATTTCGAGCAGCGCATCACGCTGCTCGGGCTCGGAGAGACCCGTCAACTCGGCCCGCAGCGCGGACGCCGTGGCCGGGTCGGCCGCGCGCGTCTCTGGCGTCACCTCGATGAGCCCGCGCAGCGGTCCGGGCACCACGCTCGACTCGAGTGCGGCGGTGTCCGGCTTCACTGCCGCGAGCGTCGGCGCGTCGGAGCCGAGCGCGGCGTCGAACATCGCCAGGCCGTCAGTAGTGCTCAGCGGCCGAACCCCGGCATGGTTGGGCCGAGGCGTGCCGACGAGGTCCCAGGCGAGGTTGAGCGCCGGCATCCCGTGCGCGCCCCGGCGCCGGGCCAGTGCGTCGAGGAAGGCGCTCTCCCCGGCACGATCACCGCCGAGCAGGCCGGACGAGGTGCCAACCAGGACGAACATCCGCAGATCGAGATCGCCGGTCAGCTCATGCAGGTTGACCGCACCGTCCACAGTGGACTGTGTGTGTACGACGGCACGAACGGGCATGGCCGCCTGCCGCAACGCACCGGCCAGTGCCGACCGATCGGCGGGATCGCACGCGACGAGCGACACCTCCGCACCGAAACGGCCGAGGTCCTCGACCAACCGCTCCGCGGAGCCGGCGGCGGCGCCGTCCGGACAGGTCAGCAGCAGACGCCGCACGCCGTGAACCGCGACGAGGTGTCGCGCCACCGCGGCGCCGGGCTCCGAGTCGACGCCGGTGACCATGACGGTGCCGTCACCGACGTCGAACGGCTCGCCGCCGACAACGCCATCGGTAAGGATTCTGGTCAGCCGGGGGCACAGCGGAACTCCTTGGCGCACAACGGTTTGCGGCTCGCCCAAACCGACCACGAGCGGAAGCGCCGCGACGTCCTCGTTCGTCGGCCCGAGATCGGTGATCGCGATTTCCGGCGCGTCCAGTTGTGCGGTGCGGACCACCCCCCACACCGGCGCGCTGGCGAGATCTGCCACGTCGTCGCCGGCGCCCACGGCGACGGCACCCCGCGTCACCACGACCAGGCGGATGCCGCCGAGCGCGCCTTCGCCGTACGCGGTCAGCTGCCGTTCGACCGAGGCCACGCGATCGCGAACCGCATCCGTGATCCGGTCACCCGACTCGTCGCCGACGAGCAAAACCGCCACTCGGGGCGCCGCTCGCCCGTTGGCGAGCTCACCCATCAGCGTGTCGAAGTCAGCGTACTCGTCAGCTTCGATCCCTTGTGTCGCAAGGGTTTCCACAATCCCGAACCGATCACCGCCGAGGACCGCCCAGCTCTCGTCGGACACCTCCGCCGGAGACACCGACGGAACGGGAATCCAGTCCAACCGCAGCAGCGTCTCGTAGTGGCCGCTGCTCGACGCCCGCAGCCGCGCCGGCTGCTCGAGCAGCACGTGCCTGGTGATCTTTCCCGACGCGGTGCGCGGGATGCGGTCGATCTCGTACAGCTCCTCGGGAAGCTTGAAGTAGGTCAGCTGCTCACGACAGGCGGCGAACACGTCGTCCGGATCGAAGCCGCCGTCACTCGCGACGATGAACGCCACCGGGATCTCGCCGAGCACCTCGTGCGGTTTGCCGACGACCGCGACGTCCGCGACACCCGGCAGTTGCCTGATCACCGACTCGACCTCGCCGGGGTGGATGTTCTCCCCACCACGGATGATCAGTTCCTTGATGCGGCCCGTGATCGTGAAGTACCCCGCCTCGTCCCGGCGCGCGAGATCACCGGTCCGGTACCAGCCGTCGGTCACCGCCTGCCGAGTCGCCTCCGGCTGGTTGTGGTAGCCGACCATCACGCTCGGCCCGCTCACCCAGACCTCACCCTCCGCGCCCGCCGACACGTCCAGTCCGTTCTCCGGGTCGATCAGCCGGACACCGAGACCGGGCACCGGCAGCCCACAGGACCCTTCGACCCTCGCGCCGGTCGGCCAGTTGATCGTGATCGACCCGCAGGTCTCGGTGCTGCCGTAGGCGTCGAGCAGAGGCGCGCCGAAGGTCTCCTCGAACGACTTGCGCAGTTCCGCCGTCGTGACAGCGCCGCCGACCAGGCACATCCGCAGGTCGGGCGCCTGGAAGCCGCGCTCCCTCGCGGCGCGGACGAGGTGGTGGTACATCGTTGGCACGCCGGCGAGGAACGTCGAGGATTCCTCCCGCAGCACCGCCAGCACCTCGTCGGCGGAGAAGCCGTCGACGATCCGGGCGGTCGCGCCCACCGCCGTCACCGACAGCACGCAGGCGATGTGCGACAGGCTGTGGAACAGCGGCAACGGCCACAGCACCCGGTCCTCGGCGGACAGCTCGGGGATGGGCACGTAGCAGGCGGCGACGGACCACAGGCAGTTCCGCTGAGTGGACAGCACGCCCTTCGGCCGCCCCGTGGTGCCCGACGTGTAAAGCATCCAGGCCACGTCGTCCAGTTCGAGGTCGTCCCGCGCCTGCCCGACCGGTTCGCTGTCCGCCAGCACGGCGAACGACACGGCCTCGGCCGGCGCCGGTTCGGCACCGACCACGATCACCCGGATGTGCGGGCGCTCCCGCAGCACGCTGCCGAGCGCCTCGAAGCGGACGAGGTCGGTCACCACGATCCGGGCGCCGCTGTCGTCCAACAGGTACGCCAACTCGGCCTCGGTGAGCTGTGGGTTCAGCGGCACACCGATCGCGCTGGCTCTGGTGATCGCCAGGTAGCTCTCGATCACCTCGACGCTGTTGGCCAGCAGGATCGCCGCCCGATCGCCGGGTTGGAGCCGCAGATCGGACAGGTGGCCGGCCAGCCGCCTGGTGCGATTCTCCAGATCCGTATAGGTCACGCTTCGCCGCTCGTCCCGAAACGCCACCTTGTCGCCAAATCGCTCCGCGTTGCCCATGAGCAACTCGGGAAGGGGGCGGATCAGCTCGGTGCGAAGCATTGACGACACTCCTCTACGGGCGAGATATGAAGACGTTTCACGCTCCGTTCGTGACGTTTGCCAACGGCACGGATGCGCAATCGAACCCGAGGCCCAGTCTCACGCCGGCAAAGCCAGCGCATTCCCCAGAACGCCCCCCTAACCCATCCCTAACTTCTGTCCTCGCGTAAGTATTCATGAATCCGCAATAGAGACCGCCGCGCGTCGGACATAGACTGACCGCGAATTGATCACCATCAATTTCACGTCATCGAGCTCGCCGACCCGGGGGTAGCACACACATGAGACAGCATTGGCTATGCTTCCACTTCACAAGATCACCGAGAGCCGCGACGCAAGGAATCGAGCAAGTCATTTCGACCGTCGGCGCGGCGTTGGTCGAGCAAATCCGGTCCGAGGCGGGCAGTCGTTGGCTCTTCCACCGGGGAGGTGAAGGGCGACGGCAGGACATCGAGGTGTGGTTCCGAGCTACCGCGAGCACGCAGCGCGCCCTACGGGAGCTCGCACATCTCAAAGCCAACGAGATTGGCTGGTCGGCGCGGACTTTCAGGCAGAACCCGGGCATTCAGAAGCACGGCACCGCCGGTACGGCGGACCTCGCGGTCGAACTGGCGTCGATCTCCAGCGAGCTGGCACTCGGCCTGCTCAGCTGCCCGGACCCGGCATGGAGTCGAACATTGCCGGCCGCGATCCACCACTTGTCACGAGTCCTCGAATTCGTTCCGGAAAAACATCGATTGAGCTTCCTCTTCCAGTGCTGGCAAACGTGGTCGAACACGCTCGAACCAGCTCGACGAGTAGCGGTCGGCGCATTTGCCGACATGGACGCCGGGCGCGCCACAAAAATCATTGAGTCCGTGCGAGTCGCCGAATCGACGGCGGCCCATTGGACCTCCTACGATTCCGCACTGGCCGAAACCCTGTCAGATAACGCCATCCCGAACGGCACACCGGTCAACTATCTGTTGTTCGAGCACGCGCATCTGACGAACAACCGACTCGGCATCGATACCGAGACTGAGGCGCGTGCGGCGAGGACACTGCGTTCCGCGCTCGTGTCCGGAATATCACTCGAATCTCTCACGACTCCTGCCGGCCAAGCTGACACACAAGTGTTCCAGGCAGTTTGATGAAGGACTGGAGGACCGACCCGCGATGACTTTCCCCGCGCACGGCGAGAAACAGACCGCGGCACCGCCGGAGCCGAGGACCGTTCGCGTCGACCTCGGTGAGCGGTCCTACGACGTCCGGATCGGGCCGGGTGTTCGGCGATCGCTGCCCGAGACGGTCGCGGAACTCGGCGCGCGCCGTGCCGCCGTTGTGACCGCGCGGCCGGACGAGTGGCTGCCCGATCTCGAAGTTCCCACGCTGGTCGTGCAGGCCCGTGATGGGGAGACGAACAAGACGCTCACCTGGGTCGCGGACGTGTGCAGCGAGTTCGCCCAATTCGGGCTCACCCGTTCCGACGTGGTGATCTCCTGCGGTGGGGGCACGACGACCGACTCCGTCGGACTCGCCGCGTCGCTCTACCACCGCGGCGTGCCGGTCGTCCATCTGCCGACCTCGCTGCTGGCGCAGGTCGACGCCAGCGTGGGTGGCAAGACGGCCGTGAACATCCCGGAAGGCAAGAACCTGGTCGGTGCGTACTGGCAGCCGGCAGCCGTCCTCTGCGACACCGACTTCCTCGACACGCTGCCGCGGCGCGAGCTGATCAACGGTTACGGCGAGATCGCGCGCTGCCACTTCATCGGCGCGGGCGATCTGTTCGGCCTCCCGATCCACGACCAGATCGCCGCGTCGGTGGCGCTCAAGGCGTCGATCGTGTCCGCCGACGAGCGCGACACGGGCCTTCGGCACATCCTCAACTACGGGCACACCCTTGGCCACGCCATCGAGCGCGCGACCGACTTCGCCATGCGACACGGCGAGGCGGTCGGGGTGGGCACCGTGTTCGCCGGCCGCCTCGCGGGCACGCTCGGCCGGATCGACGCCGACCGGGTCGCCGAGCACCACGAGGTCGTGGCCCGGTACGGCCTCCCGACGACGCTGCCGGCCGGCGTGCACCTCGACCGGCTGCTGGCCCTGCTGCGGCTGGACAAGAAGGCGGCGACCGGTGGGTTGACCTTCGTGCTGGACGGCCCGCGCGGGGTGGAGCTGGTGCGCGACCTGCCCGAGGCCGTCGTGGCAGGGGCGCTTCGAGAAATGCCGTGACACGCTACGAGCTGCCGCGGGAGACCGGCACCAGGCGCAGCAGGTCGGCCGGGGTCTCCAGCACGTGATCCGGCCGGGCCGCGAGCAGCGTCGCTCTGTCCGACTCGCCCCACATGGCGGCCGCCGAGGTGACGCCGGCGCCGCGAGCGCTCGCGATGTCGGTCACCGCGTCGCCGACCATGATCGCCGAATCGGGTTCCGCGCCGAGCAGGTCGAGCGCGCGCCGGACGATGTCCGGTGCGGGCTTCGGCCTCGCCACCTCGTCGGAGCCGATGACATGGTCGAACAACGCCAGCACACCGAGCCGGCCGAGCAGCGCCCGCGCCCGCTCACCACTCTTCCCGGTCGCCACGGCCATGCCGACGCCGGCGTCGCGCAGGGTGCTCAACAACTCCCGCACCCCGTCGAACAGGGTGACCTGGTGCGCGAGGCGGTGGCTCTCCCGGACGAACGGCTCCTCCATGGCCAGGGGGAGATCCATGATCCTCATGATGTCCGGAAAGTACCGGCCGAGGTGTCTCTCGTACTCGTCGAACGGCGCCTCGCCGTCCCCGACGACCTCGGCGTAGGCGATGGTGAACGCTTGGCGCATCACCGAGAAGCTGTCCGCGATCACCCCGTCGAGGTCGAACACGACCGCGGTCGTCGCCCGCGCGCCGACCGCGTCGCCGCCGTGTGCCATCAGCCTGGTGTTCACGAGTCCTCCTTCATCCGGCGACGGGCTGGCCTGTGATGGCCCGGTGCGCCGAGTCGTAGATCTGCTGAATGGCATGGATGGTCTGCCGTGCCTCTCGGATCGCCCGGCCCTTGCTCGCGGAATCGGCGAGCAGCGCGGGCACGTCGTCGAGTTGGTGGCGGTACTCTTCGCCGACAGGCTCGTCGGGTAGCTCGATCACCGTCGGCTCACCGTCGAACTCGCGGACAAGGGTCGACCCGCTCACCCTGTTCGGGCTGAACCCGAAGGTGCATCGCAGCGTGGCGGTGCCTGCGCTGCCCTCGAACCGGACCAGCGTCACGTCGCGCGCCTCGTGCGAGGCCCAGCTCGCCCGCAGGGAGACCGACAGCCCGTCATCGGCGATCAGGAAGCCGCGTGCGGTGTCCTCGACGTTGCCTGGCCGACCACCGCGCGGCTGCCCGGCGCCTTGCTCGTCATAGCGCCACGCCGCCTGCCGCGAACCATCGCTGATGAAGTCGTCGGACACGGTTCCGACGATCTGGTGGAACGACACGGGCCCGAGCAGCGGCGTGATCGTGTCCAGCAGGTGCCACCCGAGATCCACCAGGGCACCGCCACCGGACAGCTTTTGGCTGGTGAACCATCCGCCGAGGTCCGGAACGCCGCGTGCCCGGACCCAGGCGAGGTCGACGTGCCGGATGCGTCCCAGCGTGCCGATGACCTCACCGAGCGCGCGCACGTCGGCACGATGCCTGGCCGCGCTGCCGGCCAGCAGGACGGCGTCCGTCGCGCTCTCCGCGGCGGCCAGGTCGCTCGCCTCGTCCAGATTGAGGCACACCGGCTTCTCCAGGAACACCGAGATCCCGCCGCGCAACAGCCGGCACGCGATCTTGCTGTGCAGGTGGTTGGGCACAGCGACGACCGCTAGGTCGACGGCGGCCGGGTCGATCTCGGAGACGTCGGACAGCAGCGCGGCACCGCCACCGGCCGCCCCGACCGAGGCACGCGAGACGGGCTCCGGATCCACCAGCGCCACGACCTCGAACTCCGGGTGGTCCAGCAGCCTCGGCAGCCAGATCGAACGCCCCGCCCAGCCGAGCCCGACGACGGCGATCTTGATCGGCGGCGCCGCGCCGGCGAACCTCGAAGTCACGACCGCGCCAGCGTCTCGGCGACGACGTCGGCAACCTGGTGGATCTGTTCCTCCGTGGCCAGCAACGTCCTGTGGTGCAACCAGATGCAGTCGGTGCTGATCGCCTCGGTGTTCGGGCAGCGCGTCGCGATCTCGTCGACCGTCTCGTTCGGCGCGTTGCTCTCCCAGAAGCCGTCGGACCGGTAAATGGCCCGGAATGCCGCGAAGGCCGGGAGGCCGGCACCGACCAGCGCGTCCACGAGTTCATTTCGGCGCTGTTCGGTAATTCCGGGAATGCGGAACATGGCCATGTAGTGCGACTTCCGGTCACACCTGTCGTCACGCGACTGGGTGACGACACCGGGAATCTCGGCCAGTCGAGCGGCGAGCACCGGCCAGCGTTCTTCTCGGGTGTCGACCTGCGAGTCGAGCCGGGCCAGTTGGGCGCGCAGCACGCTCGCGGAGAATTCGTTCATGCGGAAGTTCGAGCCGGACTTCTGGTGGAAATACAGGCGGTCCGCGCGCGGACGGCCACAGCTGTGCCGGAGGAACGCCTCCTCACGCAGCTCCCGGTCGGGAAAAGTGACCGCACCACCCTCACCGGCGGTCATCAGCTTCCCGTTCTGGAAGCTGAACGCGGCGACCGAGCCGAGCTCGCCGACCCGCTTGCCCTGCCATCGCGCCCCGTGCGCGTGCGCCGCGTCCTGCACGATCGGGACCCCCGTATCGGCGGACAGCTTCGCGAGCGCGTCCATGTCGGACATGTGACCGGCCATGTGCACCGGCATGATCGCGCGAGTCCTCGGCGTGATCATGGCCTGTGTCGCGGCGACGTCGATGCAGTATGTCTCGGGGTCTACGTCGACGGGCACCGCGACGGCCCCCAGCCGCTGCGCCGCCTGCGACGACGAGATGAAGGTGAACGCGGGCACGATGACCTCGTCACCCTGGCCGACCCCGAGCACCTGGAGGGCCAGCTCGAGCGCGTGAGTGCCGTTCGTCACGGCCAGCGCGTACTCGGAACCGTGGTGCATGGCGAACTCGCGCTCGAAGGAGTCGACCTCCGCACCGCCCATGCGCCACCACTGTCCCTGTTCGAGCGCCCTGACAAGACCGGCTCGTTCCGCCTCGTCGAACTGGGGCCACGGCGGAAGAGTCAGCTGACGTCCTGAACTTGTGGACATATTTCTCCATTTCATCAGCCGGGAAGTACGAAGCTCCCCCGAATAGTCGGCTATTAGTTCGCAACGACTTCTCGTCAACCCCGGATAGCACATATCCGAGTTATCGCACAACAGCACGCTACCCCAGGTCAGGCGGATCGTCATTCCCCTCAGAGCACCCCTACCTCGCCCCAGTATCGATTCATCAAAGAATTACTCGTCACCGACCGGACGTTGAGATATGCTCGCTATCGAAATGGATCCTGCGCGGAAGTATGCGAGGTGACAGGTGACCGAACTACTGCTGTTGAACGGGCCGAATCTCGGCATCCTCGGCCGGCGCGAGACCGAGGTCTACGGCACGGACACACTCGCCGACATCGAGCAGATGGTGGAGAAGGAGATCGCCGACGTCGGCTGGCAGGTCAGGTCGGTCCAACGCGAGTCCGAAGGTGAGTTGATCACCGCGGTCCAGGACGGCTACGACACCGTCGGCGCCATCGTGAACCCAGGCGCGCTGATGATCGCCGGGTGGAGCCTGCGTGACGCGCTCGCGAATTACCCGAAGCCGTGGATCGAGGTGCATCTGTCGAACGTCTGGGCCCGGGAGCGGTTCCGGCACGAGTCCGTGCTCGCTCCACTGGCCAGTGGCCTGATCGCCGGCCTCGGCGCGACCGGTTACGTGCTCGCGGCTCGCGCGCTGCGTTCCCTCGTCGCGGACTGATCGCTGCGGAGCTGGAAGAACTCGCGGTACAGACTCAGCTGTTCGGTCAGCATGTGGCGGCCCAGGTGCACGGCGTGGCCCTCGGCCGACGCGGCCGCGAGCAGTGGGGTCATTTCCGGCGTCATGATGACGTCGGCCACGAGGCCCGGCCGACCGATGGCCGCCGGATCGAACGGCAGCGGATCCGCGGTCGACATCCCCAGCGGTGTGGCGTTCACCGCGATGTCGACCTTGTCGAGCACCGGAGTCGGCGTGGCGGCCGTTCGCCCTGGCCACAGCCGATCGAGGCGCTGGGCGAGGGCGTCGGCCCTTGCCGTGTCCCGGTCGCACAGGCGCAACACGTCCACTCCGGCGTCCAGCAGTGCCGGCGCGATCGCACTGCCCGCACCGCCGGTGCCGACCAAGGTCACCCGTGCACCGGCCGGGTCGTGGCCGCCACGGCGAAGCCCGGCGACGAAGCCCACACCGTCGAAGTTGTCGGCGTACCAACGCCCGTCCGATTCACGCCGTAGCGCGTTGGCGCCACCCGCGACCGACGCCGCGACGCTGGCGCGGTCGGCCAGCTCGACCGCGCCCGCCTTGTGCGGAATGGTGACCAGCAGCCCGTCGAGATTGCCGACGCGCCGCAGACCGCCGAACACCTCGACAAGATCCACCGCAGTCACGTGGATTGGCACCAACACGGCGTCCACGCTCTCCACGGCGAACAGTTCGTTGACCATCGCTGGCGCCCTGACCTGCGTGATCGGGTCACCCAGCACTCCGTACAGGCGGGTGGCGCCACCGACAGCGGCGTTGGCCGGGCCGCGGGTCACGAACGCTCACTCGCACGCGACCCGGCCACCATGCGTCCGGCTTGGTCGCGCAGCCACTTTTGGGCCTGCCGCTGCCGTTCTGCCCGCGCGGCCCTGGAGAGCTGGCTGAACGCGAGATCACGCACGACAACGCTGTGGAACGCGAAGACAGGCTCGCCGGCACGCGAGTCGTGCACCTCGCGGCGAAGGAACTCACGCTCCTCGAACAGCTCCAGGTATCGCATCACCTCGTGGAGGTCGCGGCCCGATACGGCGGCCACACCCGCCGGGCATATCGACTCACCGAGCACCGCGGCGTCCTGCAGAACCGATTTCTCCGTCAGCGACATCGCGTCCAATCGTGCCGCGATGACGCTCTGCACGGACGGCGGCGGCTCGAGGAACAGGTCGCTCAGATCCTGCTCGAACGCCTCGATCTGCCCGGCGCCGCCCGTCGGCGGTGACGGAAAGCCCTCGGCCTTGTCCCTGAGCATCCGCACGTACTCGACCGCGAATAGCGGGTTCCCACCGATGCGGTTGAGCAGCGCGCGCTGAAAGGTCGCCAGCCTGCCCTCGGTGAGCGACGGTTCACCCGGCTCGCAGAGGCCGTACTTGTACGACAGTTCCTCGATGATCCCCAGAATCGACTCGCCCGACAGCGGACCGATCTCCAGCTCCAGATCGACATCCTCGAGCCCGCCGGAGGAGGCCGGGCGCATGGTCGCCAGCACCAGCGCGGTTATGGCGGGACTCCGGACGAGCTCGCCGAGTACGGCGACCGCCGCGTCACCACCGTGGTGCGTGTCCTCGAAGATCGCGACCGTCGGGGTGCGCGCCGCGATCGCCGAGATGAGTCGAGCACACACCCGGAGCGCGGCGAGTTCGTCGACCGGCCCGGTCACCTCCCGCCGAGGGATCAGCAGATCGCGCAGCTCGCCCCGTAGCGTCGCCGCCGTCGGCTCGTGGCCGACCAGTTCGTGCACGGCGGCGGTGAGCTTGCGGTCGACGACCGCCGTCGGGTCGGAGTCGCTGATCCCGGCCACCGACCGGAGCAATCCGGCCGCGGCGGCTCGCACCGGGTCGCGCCCGAACGGCGAGAAGCGACTGACCAGGATTCGCGCATCGGGATGTCTTTCCCGCACGGCCCTGCTGAATTCGGAGACGAGCCGGCTCTTTCCGGTGCCGGCCTCACCGACGATGGAGACCAGTGCGGAACTTCCCAGGCGGCGGACCTCGTCGAACCGCAGCCACAGCTCGCTCAGCTCCTGGTGGCGCCCTAGCAACGTCGTCGTGTCGTCGTTGTCGGCACGATTCATTCCGCCGACAGTGGAAAGCTCCCAGCCACCAATGGCGTCATCGCACTTCGTGAACTCGAACGCGCTCTTGTTCGCGTTTCTCGTCTTGTCGCACACGCGCGGCTTGCCTGGCGCCGAGGCGGACAGCAGTCGAAGGCAGTCGTCGATAACCGCGCCGATGACCCGGTACGGGTGACCGTCGTCCATCGACGGTCGAGACACCAGCACCTCACCGGTCGCGACCGCCACGCTGGCACCGACGGTGGTCCCCGCCACGCGCGCCCGGTCCGAGGACCCCTCCGCGAGTGCCGCGAACCGCCCGCAGATGGCCAACGCGGCGCGGATCGCCCGCTCCCCGTCGCGCTCCAACGTGTCCGGGACGCCGAACAGGGCGAGCCAGACCGAGCCGAAATGCTTAGCCACCTGCCCGCCCCACTGCTCGACCTCCTCGCGGACGATCGTGGCCAGCTCCTCGACGGTCTGGTCGAAGTCCTCGGGATCGGTCGCCACCGCCGTGTTCCAACTCGGCTGGACCTGCAGGATGGTCGCCCACTTACGCTCGACGTGGATGCCGTCGCCCGTGGCCGGCTGGTTCGCCGGCCGCCACCCGGCAGCCGGCGGATCGGGTTCGTCGATGATCGCGGCCGTTGCGACAGGTACGTCGACGGTGATCTGTGCGCCGTTGTCGCGGCCGGCCGCGCCCATCTGGTCCGCCGAGGTCCGGCTGTGTGGGCCGAAGTGCCATGGCCAGCCGCGTTCGCGCAGGTCCAGCGCGGGGTCCTGGTCGAGGATGGCCCGCTCCAACTTCTGCAGCTCACGGCTAGGGTCCAGTCCCAGGGTCTCGACCAGCACCTGCCTGGTCCGCCGGTACACACTCAGCGCGTCGGCCTGCCGCCCGCACCGGTACAGGGCGAGCATGACCTGTCCGCACAGCCGCTCGCGGAGCGGCTCGGCCTCGGTGAGGGACTCGAACTGGTTGACCACCTCGTGATGCAGTCCGGTGGCCAACTGAGCCTCGGCGAGGTCCTCGAGCACGGCGAGTCGCGACTTCCGCACCACGCTCAGTTCGGGCCAGGCCACGCCGTGTTCCTGCAGGTCAGCGAGCACCGGACCGCGCCAAAGGGCGAGCGCCGCCCGCAAGTCACGGGCTGCCTCCGTCCATCTCCCGTCGGTCAGGTGATCACGACCTTGTTCGGCCAGCTCCCGAAACTGCGTGAGGTCGACCTTCTTCGAGTCGACGGCGAGCAGGTATCCCGGCGATCGCGTGAGCAGTGCCGGCATTCCGGCGCCACCTTTCCCGCTGGCGCCGAGCACGCCGCGGAGGCCGGCGACCGCGTTCTGCAGGATCTTGCGGGCGGTCGCCGGAGGATCGTCCGCCCATAACGCGTTGACGAGCTTGCTCGTGGCCACGACCTGATTAGAGTTGAGCAAGAGGTACCCCAGGATCGCTCGCTGGTTCACACCCCCGAGCGGCACCGGCAAATCCCCAGAGACGACCTCGAGGCCGCCAAGCACCCTGAATCGCACGGTCCCCTCATTTATCATGGTTATGCCATTCATGGACCTAACAAAGAAACGCGGAACTAAATTCGATTAATTCTCACGATACATGCCATTCGGGCTCATCTGGAGGGTCGAAGCGGGCGAACATTCAACACCACCCCCGCGATGGATATGAGGACAAAGGCTCACCGGTCCACGGTCAAACCATTTTCCCCGTCACCCAGCTTCAATACCTTCCGTGACATTATCTAACACAAAGCAAGGCTACCTAAGCAGGTGATCATGCGCAAGTATCCGAGCACGCTCGCTGAGTACATCTTAAGCTTTCCTCAAGGCGCTGACCTGCGGCTTTACTCATCCTTGCGCCGAGAACAGACAACCCGACATAAGATCCTGCCCGAAACACGAAGATGGTCCGCTCCGGCCGCTGCGCACACCCGCCCGACCCGCTCGCCGACGTGCACGTCCGGGTCGCCGGCTGCCCGAGCGCGAGGAGAAAATCATCGACGACCTCGCCGTGGCTGCGAGCGGCATCGTCTGAGAAGCCGTGCAGATCGGCATGGAAGACGCCGTCTGGGAACAACTCCGTGACGCGGTGCGCCCAGTGCACGGCCAAGGTGGTCTCGCCGACTCCGGCGACACCGTCGATGATGATCACGCCCGCGAACTTGAGTTCACGGGCGATGGCGTCTAACGCTGTCAGATGGTCACCGCGGCCCACGAAATCAGGCACGTCGGGCGGCAGGAGATGCGGCACCGCAACAGGCGCCGGCGCGGGCGACTCGGTGTGCGGCTCACTTCCAGGTGCCGGGCAAGCAGTGTTGCGCAACGACTCATGGTGCCGCCGTAAATGGTCTGCTGCCATGTCGTCGGCGTCTTCACGGAAGATTGCCACGTTCGCAGGTAGTAGTCGCTGGCCTCCTGAAACCGTGCGAGGCCGTGCATTGCGGTCAGACACAGACAGTCAGAATTGGACGGCTAGCGCCCGCAAGATCGCCCGCACATGCTTGTACAGGATCTGCAGCGCTCCCTGAAACTACCGACCCCGCAAAGACGCGGGTCAGAAGGCACCAAGGTTCTCACCGAAGGCGCACACACCAAAGTCACTGTCCGCACACACTCTCCAGAACATTTCCCGCTCCCGAACAGTGACTCTCCAGATTTCCTCCAGAACGCGTCCACTGGCGTCGACCGGCACACCCAGCAATAATCGCGACCAAAACCAAAAACACCCGCCGACCAGGGAGAATGTCCCGGTCGGCGGGCGATGCTTCGGGTGGAGCTGACGGGGATCGAACCCGTGACCCCCACACTGCCAGTGTGGTGCGCTACCAGCTGCGCTACAGCCCCATTTGGTCACGCGGACGGCTGCATGCTCTCCGCCGCGTGCTGGTACACGCTACATGACGTCCTCGGTACCGGTGAAACCGGGCTTCCGCCGGGCCACCTCAGGGTGCTACACCAGCAGGCGTGACCATGGACAACGCCGTCCCGCTCCTCGATCGTGACGCCGAGGGAGCCGACCCGCGACAACGCCGTGAACTCCAGGGTGCCCGCCTGCGCGACCTGATCGATCGGCTGCTGGGCGCCGGCGGCCTGCAGGCGGCCCGGCTGCGCGACGCGGGTGTCGAGCGTGGCGGCGACGTGACCTTGGACGACCTGCACCGCCTCCCGATGGTGACCAAGGCCGACCTGTGGGCGCACTATCCGCACGGCCTGCGCGCGGTCGACGCCGAGGAGATCGTCTGCGTGCACGGCTCCTCCGGCACGGGCGGGCGGCCGACCCTGATTCCCTACACGGCGCACGATCTGGACGTGTGGGCGCAGGTGATGGCCCGCGCACTCGCGGGCGCCGGAGCCACCCGCTCGAGCGTGATCCACAACGCCTACGGGTACGGGCTGTTCACCGGCGGGCTGGGCGTGCACCACGGCGGAATCCGGTTGGGCGCAACGGTTCTCCCGCTCTCCGGCGGCATGACCGACCGGCAGGTGCGCATGATCGCCGATCTTCGCCCCGACATTCTGACCTGCACGCCGTCGTACGCGATCTTCCTCGGCGAGGCGCTGCGCACGGCCGGCGTCGCCACCGATCTCCGCGCCGGCGTGTTCGGTGCCGAACCGTGGACCGACGAGATGCGCACGCAGATCCAGTCGCTGCTCGGCCTGCGCGCGCTGGACATCTACGGCCTGTCCGAGATCATCGGGCCGGGTGTGGCGTGCGAGTCGCTCGACTCCGACGGGATGCTCAACGTCGCTGAGGACCACTTCTATGTGGAAACCGTTGACGCGCAAGGGAATCCGGTGCCGGACGGCACACCGGGCGAGTTGGTGTTCACGACGCTCACCAAGACCGGTATGCCGCTGCTGCGCTACCGCACCGGCGATGTGGCGAGCCTGGCCGGCCCGGTCGCCGGCTCGCCACGCACGCTGCGCCGGATGTCGAAGCTGCTCGGCCGCACCGACGACATGCTGGTCGTGCGCGGCGTGAACGTCTTCCCCACCGAGATCGAGGCGGTACTGCTGGCCGACGTCCGGGTCAGCCCGCATTACCTGATCGTGGACGACCGCCGGGTCGCCGCCCGCCCGGAGCTTCGGGTCGCCGTTGAGCCGTTCGAGTCCACTGTGGACAACGATCGGCTGGGCACCGAGCTGACCGGCGCGCTGCGCGAGCGGCTCGGCATCTCCTGCGTGGTCAGCGTTCTCGGGCCGGGCAGCGTGCCGCGCACCGAGGTCGGCAAGGCGCGGCGGCTCGCCCGTTGGACAGAGGGTGAGCCGCCGCTCGCCGGACTCGGTTAGGCGGCGCCGGAGGCGACCCGATCAAGCCAGCCGCTGTCGCCGGTCTCCACGACCTTGTTGTTCACCGCGACGGTCGGCGAGAAGAAACCCTTGCGGCCGCTGGATTCCCGCTGCAGCTCAGGTGCCTTGCTGGCCTTCTGGAAGTCCTCGGCCGCGATCTGGTTGTACTTGCCGGAGTTCACGCAGGACTCGAACGCCCCATCGGTGATCCCGGCGCGCTTGCCGAGGCCG
Source organism: Herbihabitans rhizosphaerae (assembly GCF_004216555.1). Classification (GTDB taxonomy): domain Bacteria; phylum Actinomycetota; class Actinomycetes; order Mycobacteriales; family Pseudonocardiaceae; genus Herbihabitans; species Herbihabitans rhizosphaerae. Next base: position 16,493 of record NZ_SGWQ01000013.1, read on the forward strand.
ATCAGCTGCCCCTTGTCGTAGCCGCGTGCGCCTTCCTCCGGCTGCGCGGCGAACAGGCTCTTGTGGAACGACGGGAACTGGCCGGCGTCCGCCGCGCACAGTGCGGCGTTCGACGAATCGGCGGAGTACCCCGGCGGGTCGGAGGCGTCGGACAGCATCGGCATCATGTGGTAGCGCACCTTGATCGCGCCTTCGCCGACCTTCTTGTCGATGGCCTCGCCGTTGCGCTTCTCGAACGCACCGCAGCCGGGACACAGGAAGTCCTCGTAGATGTCCACGGTGACCTTCGCGTCCGGCTTGCCGACGACGACCACCGGACCCTCGCGCACGACCTGATGGTTGGTGGCGGTCTGCAACGCGATGGTCTGGTCCTCGGTCTTGTTCTTCTGCGAGTTGGTGTAGATCACGCCGCCGATCACGGCGCCGGCGAGCAGTACGACCACGATCGCGCCGATGATCATCTTGTTCCGGTCCCCGTTGGACCGCGCGGCGGCCACCGCCTTGGCGCCCTTGCTCTGCGCCTTGCTGCCGGGCGTGCCGCCCTGCTGCCGCCGTTTACGAGCGCTGCGCTCGGCTCCGCCCACCTGCTTGCCCTTCCTCGTTTTCTCCTACGTCGTCGAGCTGGTCGTCGACGACGTCGTCATCTTCGTCTGGTTCGGCCTGCTCCGCAGTACCGCCGGACAGCGCGCCGTCCAGCGAGAACAGTGTCCTCGGGCGCACGATCAGCCACGCGGCCAGCAGGAGGAACCCGATGTCGCGGGCCACTTCCTGTGGATACTGGGTCTCGCCCGGCGCGACCGCCCCGCCGCCGCCGAAGCAGCCGCAGTCGATCGTGAGTCCGCGTGCCCACGCCTGGCTCACCGCCGCGATGAGGCCAAGCAGCACCACCGCGGAGGCCACGGCGACGACCCTCGTGCCCAGCCCGAGCAGCACGAGCACGCCGAGGGCCAGCTCGAGGAACGGCAGCCCGGCGGACACCAGGCTCACTGCTCCGGCCGGCAGCAAGTCGTAGGCCTCGACCGCGACATAGCTCTGGTTCAGGTCGATGACCTTGAGCCAACCTGAGATGAGCCACACCGCGGCGAGGCCGAGGCGAACGAGTGTCCCGACGATGTCGAGCACCTTCGCGGATGGCCTTACCACGGGGCGCACAGTACTCACGGAATGTGAGATGAAGCTGAGAGATCGACATTGACTGCCACACTCCATCCGAAAGGTGTCACCCGATCAGACGAGGACGAACGTTGGGGCTGCCGGACGACCTCCCCGACCTGCCGGTTCGCGCGGTCCTGCGGGACGTGGCGTCGACGCTGCACGAGCACGGTGCCGCCGTGCTGCTCGCGCCGCCCGGCACCGGCAAGACCACACTGGTGCCACTGGCATTGGCCGACCGGGGCGCGCGGGTCGTGGTGGCCGAGCCGCGCCGCCTGGCCGCCCGCGCGGCGGCGGCGCGGATGGCCGCGCTGCTGGGTGAGCGGGTCGGCGAGACCGTCGGGTACTCGGTGCGCGGCGACCGGCGCGTGTCCAAGCGCACCAGGATCGAGGTGGTCACCTCGGGCCTGCTGGTGCGCAGGCTGCAGTCCGATCCCGAGCTGACCACCGCGGACACCGTGCTGCTGGACGAGTGCCACGAGCGCCATCTGGACGCCGACCTGCTGCTCGCACTGCTGCTGGACGCGCGCTCCGGGCTGCGGCCGGACCTGCGGGTGCTCGCCACGTCGGCGACGGTCGCGGCCGACCGGGTGGCCGAGCTGCTCGGCGACGCGCCGGTGCTGCGGGTGGACGCCAGAACCTTCGACGTCGACGTGGCGCACGTCCCGCCGGTTCGCGGCGAACGGCTGGAGGCGTGCGTGGCCCGCGCCGTGCGCACCGCGTTGTCCGATGTGGACGGTGACGTGCTGGTGTTCCTGCCCGGCGTGCCGGAGATCAGGCGGGTGACCACCGCACTCGGTGGAATCGCCGCCGACGTACTTCCCTTGCACGGCAGGCTGTCCAGCGCCGAGCAGGACCGGGCGCTGCGGCCGGGCGATCGCCGCAGGGTGGTGCTGTCCACCGCGGTCGCCGAGTCGAGTCTGACCGTGCCCGGGGTGCGCACGGTGGTGGACGCCGGGCTGGCTCGAGTGTCCCAAGTGGACCATCGCAGGGGCATGGCCGGCCTGGTCACCGTGCGAGTGTCGGCCGCGGTCGCCGAACAGCGCGCCGGGCGGGCCGGCCGGGAGGCGCCGGGCCGGGTGTACCGCTGCTGGCCGGCGCACGAGCACGGCACGCTCCCGCGGTACCCGGAGCCGGAGATCCGCACGGCCGACCTGACCAGGCTGGCCCTGGAGCTGGCCTGCTGGGGCACCCCGGACGGCTCGGGCCTGACCTGGTGGGACGCGCCGCCGGCGGGTGCGCTGGCCGCCGGGCGCGCGACGATCGCCGCACTGGGCGCGACCGACGGCGGCGAGATCACCGAACGCGGGCGCCGGCTGGCCGATCTCGGCCTGCACCCCCGGCTGGCCCGCGCGCTGCTGGACGGCGCGCGGACCGTGGGCGCGCGGGCGGCGGCCGAGATGGTGGCGTTGCTGGACGACGACGGGCTGGCGAAATCGGCGGACCTCGGCGAGTCGCTGCGTCTGCTGCGGGCCGACACCTCGTCGCGGTGGACGCGCGAGGTGCGTCGACTGGCCGCGTTGGTCAGCGGTGCGGACGGCAGGCCGGATCCGGCGCTGGTGGTCGCACTCGCGTACCCGGAACGCTTGGCGCGCAAGCGATCCGCGGGTTCCCCGGTGTACCTGACGGCCGGCGGGACGGCGGTCGAGCTGCCGCGCGGGTCCGGGCTGGAGTCCGCCGAGTGGCTGGCGGTCGCGGTGGCCGACCGGCCGCCGGGCGCCGCGCACGCCCGGGTTCGGCTGGCCGCGCCGGCCGACGAGGAACTGGCCGTGGCCGCCGCGCCGGCGCTGGTGTCCACCGGGGACGAGGTGCTCTGGCGGGACGGTGACGTGGTGGCCCGCCGGGTGCGCGCGCTCGGCGCGATCACGCTGTCCGAGCGGCCGCTGGCCGATCCTGATCCGCGTGCGATCGAGGCCGCCGTGCTGGACGGGTTGCGCCGAGACGGGCTGTCCCTGCTGAACTGGAACGAGCGGGCCCGGTCACTGCGGGACCGGATCTCGTTGCTGCACACGGTGTTCGACGACTGGCCGGCCACCGACGACGACGCGCTTCTGTCCACTGTGGACACCTGGCTGGCCGGCGCGCTCGGCCGGGTCCGGTCGCGCGCCGGTCTGGCCACCGTGGACGTCGCGGCGGCGCTGCGGAATCTGCTCGACTGGCGGCAGCTGTCCACGCTGGACGAGCTGGCGCCGGAGCGGGTGGCGGTGCCGTCCGGGTCGCGGATCCGGGTGGACTACACCGCCGACGGTCCGGTGCTGGCGGTGAAGATCCAGGAGGTGTTCGGCTGGACGGACAGCCCGACCGTGGCCGGTGGGCGGGTGCCGCTGGTGCTGCACCTGTTGTCCCCCGCCGGCCGTCCGGCGGCGGTCACCGGTGACTTGAAGTCGTTCTGGCACAACGGGTATCCGGCCGTGCGCGCCGAGCTGCGCGGCCGCTACCCGAAGCACCGCTGGCCGGAGGACCCGCTGGCCGCCGAGCCGAGCCGGCGCACGACCAAGCCCCCGACGAAGCGCGGGTAGCCTCGCGATCATGCGTTGGACCCACGACGAGTTCGAACTGGACGACGATCCCGCCAGGGTGGACCGCGACGCCGTGTGGCAGTACGTGTCCACCGAGGCGTACTGGGCTCGCTGGCGTACTCGCGAGCACGTGGAACAGCAGATCGACAACGCCTGGCGGGTGGTCGGCGTCTACCACGGCGAGGAGACGATCGGGTTCGCGCGCGCCATGTCCGACGGCGTGGCGCTCGCCTATCTCGCGGATCTCTATGTGCTGCAACGGTTTCGCGGGCGAGGGCTGGGCGTGGCGCTGGTGCGCGCGATGATCGAGGAAGGCCCCGGCGCGAGCTTCCGGTGGATGCTGCACACCGACGACGCGCACGAGCTGTACGCGAAGTTCGGGTTCGACAAACCGGATCGCACCTATCTGGAACGGCCCCACCCATCCCTGTGACACCTCACATGACGCGTTCCGAGGAGCCGGATCGCATGATGTGGTCCGCGCGGATCTGGCGCGCGATGAATCGCCCGTTCTCGACATTCGCCGAGATCGCCGTCGGAGCGAGTGAGTTCCCGTCCGGGAGCCCGGCGTAGTACAGGCCGGGAATCGCCCCGAGCAGGCCCTTCTGCTGGATCGGCGCGCCGAATTCGTCGAGTGCGTTGTCCGGCAGGATCCGGTAGTCCGGCCCGAATCCAGTGCACCAGACAATCGTGGTGATGTTTCGGCTCACCAGGTCGAGCTTGTTCCCGAAGTTGGATATCACGCCCATGTCGACGCCGGGTGCCGGCCGTTGCTCCGGTACGACGAAACCGCGCTGACGAATCCCGGTGTCGATTTTGTCCAGCACTTTCTGGAACGAGCGGGCGGACGCCTCCGCGATCGCGACGACATTGTCCTCCAGCAGGAGAACATCACCTTCCGCCGCGCGCGTGGAACCGACGAGCACGACTCCCTTCCTGGCCAATGTGCCGAGATTGAGATCCTCGCCGCGATCCTTCACGGCGGTCACCGGCAACCCGGCCAGCGGACGGTCACCTGCTTCCCCGAAATCGGGCGTGACGAAGTCCTCGTACAGCGAGAAGACGAACATCCAGTCGTGCAGGCCGCGACCGCGATACCGGCGGGGCCACGCCTGGTGGCGACCGACCGACAGCACGACATCGCGTCCGGCGTCCACGAGTTCGTCCGCGATCTGTTGACCACTGATTCCCGCGCCCACCACGAGGACGCTCCCGTCCGGCAGGGCCTCGGGATTGCGATAGTCGCGCGAATGCATTTGATTGACGGACGGATCGACATGCGACGCCAGATCGGGTATTCGAGGGTTCGCATAGCCGCCCATCGCCGCGACGAGATTGCGGGACTCGACGACGCCACCGGTGGATAGATGGGTCCTGAATCGGACGTCGTCGCGATCGGTGGCATCCGGCGGGCACTCGACCTCTCGAACCGGCGTGTGCTGCAACACCCGAAGATTTCGCTCTTTCACATAGCGGCGCAGGTGTCGAGCCAACTCCGGCCCGGACATGAGGCCGTCGGGATCGTCGCCGTCGTATTCCCACCCGGGAAACCGAACCGACCGATTCCCGCTGCCCACGAGCAGACTGTCCCAACGCTCGTGCGCCCACGCCTGACCGATCTCCACCCTTTCCAGGACGATCGACTCGTGGCCGAGCTCCTGCAGGGCGGCGGCCACCCCGCAGCCCTGTTGCCCGGCGCCGATGACGACCGTCTCCGAGTATTCGATGTCCACCTGGATCAACCTTCCACCGAGTTCACTAAAGCTAGGCTTACCTAAGCCTGCTCGTTGAAGTCGGCTTGATGTCAACCGTGATGAAATCCGGAGGGAGATCCGGCCACGAGCGCGCCGATCCAGCCCGTGAAGGTGACCGCACGGCCGCGCGAGGCCGTATGCGCATCACCCTCACATTTCCCGCGCCTTGGTGATCATGTCTGACCAGGGCTTTCTCTGCGGCCGAGGGACTTTAGCGGGCTAAAGTACGCGAAGGGGTACCGGTACGTTTGTCAAGCACTTGGTGACCCGGAGTTGGTCAGCGACGTCTCGGTCGGGCACTAGTCGACGGGTTCCAGGAACTGGCTGAGCACGTCGGGCAGCGCGTCGTCGGCGAACGCGACGCCCTCGTGCGCGTCCATGTCGAGGAACTCGTAGGCACCCTTCACCGCCGCCGTCGTCGCGGCCAGCGTGATCAGCCCGGCGCGCCGCTGGAACGGCGTCTGGCGCACCGTCCAGCCGATGATTCCGTTGCGCCGCAACGCGACCGTGCGCCGGGCGAGCACACCGTGCCTGGTCACCGCGTAGTCGCCGGACAGCCCGTGCCCGAGGTTGCGGTAGGCGTCCCTGGCCGCGAGTACCGCCGGCGGGGTGAGCACGATCGCGCTGATCCACGCGATGTGCAGCAGTACCGGCGTGACCGTCAGGCCGAGCACGACCAGCACCACGACGACCGCCGCGACGCCGGCCAGCGCCCACCGCAGCCTGCGCCCGCGCGCGGCGGCCGGGTGCGCGATCAGCCGCACGGTCTCGGTCGGCGCGACCTGCTCGCGCAGTACGTCGGCCGCGACCGCGTGCGCGACCTCCAGCGGCGCCTCGGGCAGTAGCATGCGGCTCGCCACCTTCTCGTCCTCGGCCTTCTTGGCCAAGCCGGTGGCCACCGCCTCCAGCCGGGCCGCTCCGACGAACCGGGCGCCCAGCGGCTCGACCACCTCGATGCCGCGCAGCCGTCGCTCCTCCAGCGAGACCGACCGCTTGGTGAGGAATCCGCGCTGCAGGCGCAGCGTCGGCCCGGGTTCGCGCTCCAGCCGGTAGTTGGACCACATCTCGACGTACAGGCCGAGCGTGCAGATCAGCCCGACTCCGAGCACCACGACCACGAGCAGCAGGATCGCCTGCCAGAGCGGCAGATCGCGGATGAACTCCCAGGCCCGGTGCAGCACGGTGTCCTGCGCGCCGAACCAGTCGGCGACCTTGAACACCACGCCGATCGCCGCCGCGCCGAGCAGCACCGGCCACACCGACAGCGGCGCGTACCTGATCCACTTCCAGTCCAGCGTGGCGATCGCGTCGTCCGAGGTTGGGACCGCCGTCGGTGTGGCCGTCGTCGGCGTGCGGTCCAGCAGGGTGGCCCGCAGTTCGTCGGCCCGCTCGCGGCTGATTGGGTCCAGCGTCACCTGGCCGTCGTCGGACTCGCCGTGCTGCCCGGTGCCGATCTTCACCTTCGCGACGCCGAACGCGCGGTAGATCGGGTTGGCGGTGACGTCCACGCTGCGGATCCGGTCGCGGTGCACGGACAGGTGCTTGCGGTGCAGGATCCCGGTGCGCGACTCGACCCGGTCGCCGGTGATCCGGTAGCTGAACTTCTTCCAGCGCAGGTAGTCGCCGAGGACCGCGAGCGCGACGGCCAGCACCACGCCGGGCACGCCGAACGCCAGCACGATCCCGACCGGCTTGTCGTCGCGAGTCATGCCGATCAGGATCGGAATGCCGGCGCCGATCAGCGCGCCGCCGACCAGAACCGCTGTCACACCAAGGGATCTGCGGTCCAGCGGGTGCCACTGGGTGTCCTGTGTGGACTTGACCGACGCTGTCATGTCGCGTCCCCGGGCGTCGCCTGGGTCACCTCGGTCAACTGCTGCACGAGGTCGGCGGCCAGCTCGTGGTCGAGCCCGTCGATGACGATCGCACCCTTCGCCGACGCCGTGGTGACGGTGATGCTGGCGAGCCCGAACGAGCGCTGCAGCGGGCCGCGTGCGCTGTCCACGGTCTGGATGCGCGACATCGGCGCGATCCGCCACTCCTGCCACAGCCACCCGGTGCGCGAATACACCGCGTCATCGGTGACCTCCCAGCGGTGTACCCGATAGCGCCAGCGCGGCAAGATCAAGGTGGAGGCCAGGCCGAGCACGGTGATCACGCCGGCGGACAGCCACAACCACTGCCGGGCGCCGGGGATCAACATTGCCAGCACGGCGAGCACGAGCACGATCGGCACGAAGCTGAGCAGTTCCTGGGCGGTCCACCACCGCACCGCGCGCGGGTCGACTCTGTTCCTTGGCGGGCGGAGCCGAACCGCGTCTCCCCCGATGGTCGCTGTGGTCACGCGGACAGCATGGATCAGCGCGACTACTCCCGCATCACCCCGCAGATCGATCCCCATGTCAATCGAAAGACTGACCCCACAGCATGTCGAGATCGTCTCGATTGACCGATTTGCGCATGGTCTGGGTCACATTTCGCATCTAGCCTCAGACAACCAACCACCCGCGACCTGCGCGGACGAGCCGAGCGGAGGCCAGCGATGTCGAGTGAGACGACCGAATCCACCTGTACCCACCCGTCGGGCAAGACCGTGCACACCCTGTGCGAGGCGTTCCAGGAGAGCGCGGTCATGCGCCCGGACGCGGTCGCGCTGCGCACCGCGGGCGGCGGGCTGGAGATCACCTGGCGCAGCTACGCCGAGCGGGTGCGCGCGATCGCCGCCGGGCTCGCCGCGCGCGGCGTCCGCAGAGGCGACACGGTCGGCCTGATGCTCACCAACCGCCCGGAGTTCAACCTGGTGGACACGGCCGCGCTGCACCTTGGCGCGATCCCGTTCTCGATCTACAACACCAGCTCGGCCGAGCAGATCGCCTACCTGTTCTCCAACGCGGAGAACAAGATCGTGGTGACCGAGCAGCAGTTCCTGCCCCGGCTGGGCGGCGTGGACCTGGAGCACGTGGTGTCGGTGGACGGCGAAGCGGACGGTGCCACCGAGACGCTGGCCGGCCTCGAAGCCGCGGGCGACGACGGGTTCGACTTCGACGCGGCGTGGCGGGCCGTCGAGCCGTCCGCGGTGGCGACGCTGATCTACACCTCCGGCACCACCGGCCCGCCCAAGGGCGTCGAGCTGACGCACTCGAACCTGCTCGCCGAGGCGGACGCGCTGTGCGGGTACATCGACGCCGGCCCGGACGACCGCACCACGTCCTACCTGCCGTCCGCGCACGTCGCCGATCGCGCGGCCACGCACTACTTCAACATGATCTACGGCGTCCAGATCACCACGGTGGACGACCCGCGCGCGATCGCCGCCGCGCTGCCCGAGGTGCGGCCGACCGTCTGGGTCGGCGTGCCGCGCGTGTGGCAGAAGATCAAGGCCGGCATCGAGGCGAAGATCGCGGCGGAACCCAAGCAGGCCAAGCGAAAGATCGCCGAGTGGGCGATCGGCGTGGGCCGGAAGGCCGCGCTGGCGCGACTGTCCACATCGGACCTCCCGCTGCCGCTCAAGGTCCAGCACCGGCTTGCCGAGACTCTCGTTCTCGGCAAGCTCCGGCACGCGCTGGGCCTGGACGAGCTGCGCTGGGCGGTGTCCGGCGCGGCCGCGATCCCGGTGGACACGCTGGAGTTCTTCCTGGGCATCGGGATTCCGGTCTACGAGGTGTGGGGCATGTCCGAGACGACCGCGGCGGTCACCACGAACAGCCCGGAGGACCTGCGGATCGGCTCGGTCGGCAAGGTGGCCCCCGGCTCGGAGTTGAAGCTCGCCGAGGACGGTGAGCTGCTCGTACGCGGCCCGCTGATCATGCGCGGCTACCGCAAGCAGCCGGACCGGACGGCCGAGACCATCGACTCCGACGGCTGGCTGCACTCCGGTGACATCGCCAAGATCGACGACGACGGCTTCGTGTTCATCGTGGACCGCAAGAAGGAACTGATCATCAACGAGTCCGGCAAGAACATGTCGCCGTCCAATATCGAGAACGCGCTCAAGGGCGCGTCGCCGCTGGTCGGCCAGGCGGTGGCGATCGGAGACGGCCGCCCGTACGTGACCGCGCTGATCGTGCTGGACCCGGACATGGCCGCGGCGAAATCCGGCCTGGCCGACGCGGCGCCGGTCGCACTCGCCGAGCACGAGGGCCTGCGCGCGGCGGTCACCGAGGCGGTGCGCACCGGCAACGCGTCGCTGTCCCGAGTGGAACAGGTCAAGCGGTTCCGCATCGTGGCCAGCGCCTGGGAGCCGGGCGGCGAGGAGCTCACCCCGACCATGAAGCTCAAGCGCAGGCCGATCGCCGACAAGTACCGCTCGGAGATCGACGGGCTCTACGCGCCGTCGCCCGATCCGGACGTGATCAACATCTGATTGCGGTGTCTGACATCGGGCAAAGCCGCCGCCAAGCACGCCTTCGGCGTCGGCGGTCGCCCTCGCCTTTCAAGCCGACCACAGCGTGGTTACCGCTCGGCGCGGACGTCCCGCTGTTCTCAGACGCTCACAGCGTGCGAACTCTGGCGAACACGACCAGCGGGGCGAGTGCGGCGACCCCGGCCACCACGGCCAGCAGCACGTACCCGCCGCCGGCGAACAGCGGGCCGGCGGACAGGCTCGCGAACGCCGCCGAGCCCCACACGACCGCGTCCACCGTGCCCTGCAGCCGGGTGCGCTCCGCCTCCGGCAGGTCACGGGCCAGCAGGCTGCTGCCGCCCACGAACGCGAGGTTCCAGCCGTAGCCGAGCAGGAACAGGGCCAGTGGCAGGCCGGTCGCGTGCGCGGTGGGCGCGGTGACGCAGGTGACCGCGGCGAGGATCAGCGTGCCGATGCCGAGATAGATCGTGACCCGGCCGCCCCACCGGTCGGCGATCTTCCCGGACAGCGGCGCCAGCGCGAACATGCCGACCATGTGCGCGGCGATCACCCAGCCGACCACGTCGAGCCCGTGGCCGTGATCATGCAGCTGCACCGGGGTCATGGTCATCACCGCGACCATCGCCACGTGCGCGGCCACCATCGCCGACAGCGGCGCCAGCACGGCCGGCCTGCGCAGCGCGGACAGGACCATCGATGGCGACTTCCGCTCGACCGGCGCGACCGCCTCGCCGCGCGGCAGCACGAACGTCGCGCCGACCGCGAGCAGGACGATCACCGTGGTCACCGCGATCGGGCCGGACAGCTCCGGCAGGCCGAGCCAGCGCGCGACCGACGCGCCGGGCGCGATCAGCGCCGGCCCGGCGATCGCGCCGACGGTGCCGGCCCACACGATCACCGACAGCCCGAAACCCTTGCGCGCCAACGGATACAGGTCAGCGGCGACGTACCTGGCCAGCTGTGCGCCGGCGTTGCCGATACCGAGCAGCACCATGCCGACGAGCAGCAGCGGCAGCACCCCGGACACCGCGGCGAGGAACGCGATGACACCGCCGAGCGCGCCGAGTCCGTACATCAGGGACAACGCGGACCGCTTGCCGAGTCGGGCCATCAGCGTGCCGGCGAGCAGCGATCCGGTCGCCGTGCCGAGCACGTTGGCCGCCGCCGGCAGGCCGCTCCAGCCCGCCCCGCCGATCTCGGAGGCGATCAGCGTCGCCGCCGTACTCGCCCCGACGATGGCCGTCGTCTTCGCCGCCACGCCGACGAACAGCGCGATCATCGCCCGCCGGCGCGTTCTCGCGTCGGTCTCCGCCTCCGTGCCCGTCTCCGTCACGATCACGGACACTAACCCGATCGGGTGACAAATCCCGAGTCAGTTGGCCAGGCTCGGCGCGGCGACGCGGGCCGGCTCGCGGCTGAGGCCGACCAGTGCCGCCCCGACCAGGGTGAGCGCGGCGGCGACCACCGCGGCGAAGGTCATGCCGACGGCGTACTCGTGCGGCGCGCTTCCGGTGGCCGGCGCGAGCGCGATCACCGCGGCGGTCAGCGCGAACCCGACGCACGAGCCCACGTAGCGGGCGGTGTTGTTGGCGCCGGAGCCCATCGCCACGCTGCTCGCCGGCACGCTCTGCACGGCGAGCGTGCCGAGTGCCGCGTTGGTCAGCCCGTACCCGGCGCCGGCGATCACGAAGCCGGGCAGCAGCCGCACCCAGTCGGAGTGTTCGGTGAAGCCGATCATGGCCAGTTCGCCGGCGCCACACAGCGCCAGCCCGACGGCGAGCCGGATCCGCGCGCTGATCCTCTGAACGCGGCCCGATCGCAGTGCGACCACGGTGGACAGGCCCGCCCAGATTCCGATCACCAGCGCGCTGCCGACCGGGGTGAGACCGAGCGCGATCTGCATCGCGGTGGGCGTGTAGCTGATGAACCCGATCACCGCGATTCCGTTGAACAGCGCGCCGAGTGTGGCGGCCCGGAACAGTGGCCGGCGCAGCAGCGCCAGGTCCAGCATCGGCTCCGCGACCCGCCTCTCCACCACCACGAAAACGGCGATCAGCAGCACCGCGGCGATCAGCAGGACGATCACGGCCGGCTGCCCCCAGCCGGCCCGCGCCTGCGTCAGCGCGGTGACCAGCAGCCCGACTCCGACGGCGAAGGTCAGCGCGCCCGGCAGGTCGAGCCGCCGCGGTACGTCGCTGCGGGACTCGTCCACGCCGAGCCGGCCGGCGATCGCCAGCGCCGCGGCGGCCACCGCGACCAACCAGAACGCGACGCGCCAACTCACCAGCTCGGTCAGCGCCGCCGCGATCAGCGGGCCGATGGCGGTGCCGGCGCCCACCATCGCGCCCCACAGGCCGGTCGCCCGCGCGCGAGCCGGTCCGGTGGGGAACGCGTGGCCGACGAGTCCGAGACCGGCGGCCATCACCGCGGCACTCGCCCCGCCCTGCAGCACCCGCCCGATCACGAAAACAGCGGTGTCCTGGGCCAGCGCACAGATCACGCTGGACAGCGCGAACGCGGCGGCGCCGATCACGAACACGCGCCGGCGGCCGTGGTCGTCGGCCAGGCTCCCGGCGACCAGCAGCACGGTGGACAGGCCCAGGCTGATGCCGCCGATGATCCAGGTGGTGCCGACCGCGTTCGCACCGAGCGAGGCGGCCGTGTCCGGCACGATCACCAATGCCATCGCGAAGTTGGCCAGTACCAAGAAAGTCGACGCGCTGGACACGACGAGCGTGGACCGGGTCCGGTCCGATGTGGACGTCGTTGCCACCGCGACTCCCTGAGTTCGTTCATTGAATCCAGGGTCACGGTAGCAGCGTCGGTTCAATGAATGAACCCAGTGATATCGTGAGTGACATGGGTCTCGGAAAGGGGTACGCCACCCAGGAGTGCGCCATGGCCAAGGCGCTCGAGCTGATCGGCGAGCGCTGGACGCTGCTGATCGTCCGGGACGCCTTCTTCGGCGTGCGCCGGTACAACGACTTCCTGCGGCGCCTCGATCTTCCGCGCGCGGTGCTCGCCGAGCGGCTGCAGGCCCTGGTCGAGCACGGCGTCTTCGACCGGCTGCCGGACCCGAACCACTCGACTCGCAGCGAGTATTCCTTGACGCCGCAAGGGATCGCGCTGTGGCCGGTGGTCTACTCACTGGCCAGGTGGGGCGAGCGGCACATGGACCCCAAGGGCGCCACCCGGTTCTACTTCCACGTCGAGTGCGGCAAGCGGATCGACGCGAACGGGCTGTGCGGCGAATGCGGCCGGTGGGTGCCGCCCACCGAACTCGAGGCGCGGCCCAACCCGCGGCGCGCCTACACCCGCACCGACCCGGTCAGCCTCGCGCTGCGCAAGCCGCACCGCCTCCTGGAACCGCTGCTTCCCTGAGCACGCACCGAAATCGCGTGCCACTACGTATTGCTTCGCGGTTTTCGACCGCTGATGCTGAGTAGTGGTCACGCCCCGAACCCTGCCGGTGGCGGACCGTTCTCAGCGAGGGAGAAACCATGAAGTCGATCAGGCGGCGGATGCTGTGCCTCGGCGCGGCCACCGCCACCGCGTTCACCGTGCTCGGAACCGGGTCGGCCCAGGCGGCCGTGCCGGGCGTGTACATCGTCGGCTTATCGGGCACCGGACAGACGGCCGAGACACTGGCCGGCCGCTACGGCGGCGACGTCCGCCAAGTGTACTCGGCCGCGCTGCGCGGATTCTCGGTCAGCATGTCCGACGAGCAGGCCAGGCGGCTCGCGGCCGACCCCGGCGTGGAGTTCGTGCAGCGGTCGACCCTGGTGCGCGGCGACGGGTACGGCGCCGGCCGGGCGGCCGGTGAGCGGCCGAAGCCGCCGTCGTGGGGGCTGGACGTCATCGACGGCAAGCGTGACGGCGTCTACACGTACCCGAACGGCGGCACCGGTGTCACCGTGTACAACCTGGACACCGAGCTGAACCTGGATCACGTGTCGTTCGAAGGCCGCGCGACGTCCGGGTACGACTTCGTCGACGACGACGCGAACGTCAACGACTGCAAGGCATCGTCGGACAGCGGGCACGGCACGTTCACCGGCGGCGTGTCCTCCAGCGAGGACTACGGCGTGGCCAAGGACGACAAGATCGTCGGCGTCAAGATACTGAGCTGCCAGGGCAGCGGGTCGAACGAGATGGTGATCGCCGGCATCGACTGGGTGGTGCGGAACGCCGCCAAGCCCGCCGTGATCAACGCGAGCTGGGGCGGCCCCGGAAACACCGCGATCGACCGTGCGGTGTCCAACGCCGTGCGGAGCGGGATCACGTTCGTCGCCACGGCGGGCAGCTCCGACTCCGACGCCTGCCAGTTCAGTCCCGGCCGGCTGCCCGAGGTGATCACGGTCGCCGCGACCGACGATCAACTCGCCGAGACCGGTCCGTCCAACCACGGCAGCTGCGTCGACCTGTACGCGCCGGGTGCCAACATCGTGTCCACGAGCAACTCGGACAACCAGGGCAGCAAGATCATGAGCGGCACCTCGCCGGCCACCGCGCACGTCACCGGCGCCGCGGCGATCTACCTGTCCGCGCACCCCGACGCCACGCCCCAACAGGTCCGCGACGCGCTGGTGAACAACGCCAGCGACGGCTGGGTGCTGAACCCCGGTCCCGGCTCCCCCAACAAGTTCCTCAACGTCAGCAAGCTCGGCGAGTAAGCCGGCCGACGGTCGGTCCGTCTGGGCTGTCGAGCCACACACGCTGCTCGTCGTCCGGGGTGACGGTGAGGCCGAAGCGGTCCCATGTGATCCAGCAGTACGCGGCGGCATACCAGCGGCTCCTGGCTGCTGCGGAAGAGCCCGATGAAGCCCGGAAACTCGTTGCTAGGGTGGCAAAGCAGTACCGATGAAAGATCAAACGAGAGAAGGCAATCGTGGGCACGATCGACCTGAACGACCTGCGGTGGCGCACGAGTTCCTTCACCGGAGGCGACAGCGGCAACTGCGTCGAGGCGGCCTGGCCGGGTGGCGGTGCCGCCATTCGCGACTCCAAGAACCGGGACGGCGGCACGCTCTTGCTGACGAGCACCGCGTGGGACGCGTTCCGCGCCAACCTCGGCTGACCTGGCGCGCTCGTCGGCGCGGGGCACAATTGGGCCATGACTTCCGGATCCGAGAACACGCCAGTACCCGAGGGCGACTACACCGAGTCGGGGGTGCCCACCTTCGACTACGTGCGGGACCAGATCGAGGGCCGTGCCGCCACGTCGACGGGCGCCGCCGAGCTGCCGACCGAGGCGGCCACGGCCGAGGCACTCGACGAGCAGATGGCCGAGCGTGAGAAGGCCGGCCGCGACAAGCTGGAGGAGATCCGCCGGTCCATGCGGGAGCGCTGACCCGCGACCTACCGCAGGTCGGTGACGCCGTCGTAGTCGCCGACCTCGGCGGCGCCGGTGACCTCGTACTCGAGGACCAGCAGACCGCGCGCGGTGGCGTCGTGCCGGACGAGTCGCAGGCCGGTCGCCGTGGCGGGGTGAGTCAACAGCCGGCGGCCCGATCCGAGCACGGTGGGCGCGACGACGAGCCGGAGCGTGTCGACGAGCCCGGCGGACAGCAGCGCGCCGCCGAGCCGGGCGCTGCCGTGCACCTGCAACTCGCGTCCCGGCCGCGCCTTCAGTTCGCGGACCGCCGGCTCGCCGCGCAACACCGTGGTCGGCGCCCAGTCCCCCGCCTCGATCGTGTTGGACACGACGTACTTCGGCAGCACGTTCATCCGCTCGGTGAACGGGTCGCCGGGATCGGTGATCGCCGGCCAGTCGCGCGCGAACGCGGTGTACGTCCGCCGGCCGAGCAGCAGGCCGTCGGCGAGGTCGAGCCACTCGGAGGCGCACCGTATGAACGCCTCGTCCATGTGCGGCACGAGCCAGCCGCCCAGGGTGAAGCC
Source organism: Herbihabitans rhizosphaerae (assembly GCF_004216555.1). Classification (GTDB taxonomy): domain Bacteria; phylum Actinomycetota; class Actinomycetes; order Mycobacteriales; family Pseudonocardiaceae; genus Herbihabitans; species Herbihabitans rhizosphaerae. The sequence continues at coordinate 32,179 of NZ_SGWQ01000013.1, forward strand.
GTCGCTCGTGTCCTCTGTGGACGATCCCGGCCCTTGGCTCACGCCGTCCAGGGTGACGAATTCCGTCAGGGCGATCTTCATCCTTCGACCAGCTTGGTGAGTTGATCGGCGGCGGAGCCCCAGCCCTCGGCGAACCCCATCTCGGCGTGCCGCGCGCGGGCGGACGGATCACCGTGGCGCACGACGATCCGGTAGTCGGTCCCGTCCGGGTGATCTTTCAGCAGCACCTCGGCGGTCATCGAGAGCGGCGCCGGGCTCGCCGGACGCCACCCGCTGTCGACCGCGTTGGTAAACACGATCCGCTCGAATTCGTCCACCACAAGGAAACACGCGTCCATGTGCGGAACGAACGCCTCGCCGTCGTCGCTCATCAGCGTGACCAGCCCGCCGCCGGGCCGAGCGTCGAGCCGCTCGACGTGACAGCGCGTCGGCGCGGGGATCCACCACCGCGCCAGGTTCGCCGGATCCGTCCACGCGTCCCACACCGCCTTGCGAGGCGCGCGAATGACGCGGTCGATACCAAGATCGAGATCAGGATTCACTTCTTCTCCTCAGGATTCGTCACGAACTTCTCCAGGCGATCGGTGCGGTCCGACCAGATGCGCCGCTGCTCGGCGAGCCAGTCCTCGACGAGCGCGAATCGCTCCCGGTTCAGCTCACACGTGCGCACCCGCCCGGACTTCGCCGTGCGGATCAGCCCGTTCGACTCGAGCACCCGCACGTGCTTCATGAACGACGGCAACGTCATCGGCGCGTCCTTGGCGAGATCACCGACACTCGCCGGCCCGCGACCCAGCCGCTGAATCACGGCCCGCCGCGTCGGGTCCGCGAACGCCACGAACATCCCGTCGAGCACCGCCGAATACTGAGCCATGTGGCTAAGTATGGCCCGTCAGAACACTTAGCGCAAGGGCTAAGTGTTGTCGAGCGGGCGCGGTCATGCTCGTCGTGCACGACCGTGATGCTCAGCCGGCCTTTCCGTTGGCCACCGGCCCGGTGCCATCCTCCGGACATGAGCATTCGTCTCGACATCAGACAGCGAATCGTCGCGTTGACAGGCGCCGCCGCGGTCGCGCTCGCGTCCGCGACCGTCGCCACCGCATCCGTCCCGACCCCGGCGACCGGGCACGGCTGGACCGGAACCTGGGCGAGCGCCGCTCAGCATCCCGGCGCCGGTCCGTTCGAACCGGACTGGTCCACCGACGGGTTCGCCGACCAGTCCGTCCGCCAGGTGGTGCGCGTCAGCACCGGCGGCGCGGCCCTGCGCATCACCCTGTCGAACGTCTACGGAACGAAACCGTTGCGCCTGACCGGCGCGACGGTCGCGAAGACCAGCGACCAGGCCTCCGTCCGTCCGGATACCGTGCGCCCGCTGGCCTTCCACGGATCGCCGGCCACCGTCATTCCCGTCGGCCGGCAGGCCACCAGTGACGGACTCGGGTTCCCCGTCTCACCGCTGGAGCGGCTGACGGTGACGCTGTACTTCGCCGAGCCGACCGGTCCGGCGACGTTTCACCGGTTCGCCACGGCGGAGACCTACCGCGCGTCCGGCGATCGCCGGTACGACGCCGGCGGGGCGTTCAGCCTGACCGACACGAGCACGGCGTCGTACTTCCTCGCAGGCGTGGACGTGCTCGGGAAGCCGGGCCGGGCGCGGTCGTGGCCTTCGGCGATTCGATCACCGACGGCGTGGGCTCGTCCACGGGTACGGACAACCGCTATCCCGACGAACTGGCCGAACGGCTCGCCGGCACCCACCGGCCGGCGAGCGTGGTCAACACCGGCATCGGCGGCAACCGGCTGCTGAACGGATCACCCTGCTTCGGTGACGCGGCCCTCGTCCGATTCCAGCGGGACGTGCTGGACCAGGCCCGCGCCCGAACCGCGATCGTCCTGCTCGGCATCAACGACATCGTGTCCAACGACGTGGACACCTTCGGCTGCTTCGACCCGCGGCCGACCGTCACGGCCCAGCAGATCATCGACGGTCACCGGAAGATGATCAGGGCGGCGCACGCGCACGGCATCAGAATGATCGGCGCGACCATCACTCCGTACGAGGGCTTCCAGTTCTACACCGCCCAGGGTGAGCGGCTTCGGCAAGAGGTGAACCGGTGGATCCGCACCAGCGGTGAGTACGACGCGGTGGTCGACTTCGACCGGGTCGTCGCCGATCCCAGCGCCCCTGGCCGCATCCGCGCCGAGTACGACAGCGGTGATCACCTGCACCCCGGCGACGCCGGATACCGCGCCATGGCCCACGCCGTCGACCTGAAGACCCTCTGAGTCCGAGTTCAGTCGTGCAACTCGGCGACGTGCAGCCGGCGGCCGGCGGGCCAGGTCATCGTGGTGCCGCCGGTGAAGGTCACGTGCACGTCCCGGTTCTCCGGCTGCACACGCGCGACGTAGCCGACGGGCCCGATCGTGCCGTGCAGCCTGACCCAGGTGCCGAGCTGGAGTTCGCCGGCGGCGACGGTGCCGGTGTTGTGCGCGATCGAGGCCGGCGCGAGCCGGGTGGTGGCCAGGCGCCAGAACCCGTAGCCCGCAACGGGAAGCAGGACGACACACGCTCCGCTGATCGCCGGGTAGACCGGCAGCAGGGCGATACCGGCGACGAGTCCCAGGAGCAGGCAGATCACGACGATGATCAGACCGGTGCTGACCGGCCGGTCGCCGGCCTGCACCCAGCCGGTGGTCCGGACCAATCCGTTTCCGAGGAGCCCACGTGGCCGGTGGGCGACCGCCGGATCGCCGCGGTCGTGCTCGCCGACGAGTTCGGTGTCCAGTACAGGGTCCATACCGGTGGGCTTGCGGAACATGTCGACCATCGGCTCGGGCTCGTCGCGTGCGCTCACGCCCTCCTCCACCTCGGCTGGCGACCGTCTCGGTCCCTGCACACCACGTGCTCGCCTTCGACGGTCACGCCTCGGGCGCCCTCCGGGGAGCAGCGGTCACCCTTGCGCACGCCGTGTTGCACACCGTCCTGAGGCGGCGGCGTGGTGGGCGGGACGGGCGGCGGCCGGTGGGTCGGCGGCGGCGGTAGCTGGGTCGGCGGTGGCGGTAGCTGGGTCGGCGGTGGCGGCGGGCCCTGCTGGTTCGTGGGCGGTGGGCTGCTCGTGGGGTTCGGCACGCACGGCGGGCCCCACACTCCGCGCCGCGCCTGCCGGGCGTCGGCTTCCACAGCGGCGAGATCCTGCTGGTTGGGCGCGGTTCCGAGACTGATGTCGACCTGTGCCGCCCCACTGGCCAGGACGGTGTGCGCGTAGTCGTGCCCGTCGGCCAGCAACACCCGAGCCGGAACGCGGCCATCCGGGTCCGGTTGATGCGCACCAGGACGCTCGTCCCCGGCCAACCTGACCTGCTTGCCGAGCACCAGTTCCACGGCATGCAGCCGCGCCTGGTCGGCCCAACACGGTGGCGTGGCCCGGATTCCCGATACCCGCACCGCCACCGGCCGGTTGGTGAGGGTGTCCACGCCGTCCAGCAGGTTCGCCGACGGCACACCGATCACCGCGATCACCCGATCAGGTGCCGGCCGTGCCTCGGGGGTATCGCTGGTCTGGCCGACATCGGTGCTCGACGAGGCGGTGGGCGTCATCGTGGGAATCGGCGGCCGCGCGACCGCCGAAGCCGGGGCTCGCCCCACACCGGCCAGCGCCACACCGGCCACCACCACCGCGAGCAGGGTGCCCGTACACACGACCGCCACCCGCGTGCGCTGAGACACACGCCACCACCAGCGGCGAAGTGCGTCCGGATCGGACTGGCTGCCGTCGCGCATTTTCCATCTCCCCGACATTTGTTCGAGCGACGTATCCTGCCACACCGCGACAGAAGCCCGTCACCGACATTCGAGGGATATTCTCCGCACCCGCCAACAAAGAGCACCCAAAGCCGCGGATTGTCGATTTCCGCAGGTCAGAGCGCATGACGACTGCACATCGCCGATGCCCGTAAATAACGCGGCGCTAACAATTCACATCCAAGGCAATCCCACATCATTGCCTGAATCGGTCAGGCCCGCTCGATTCCGAGCGCGTGGTGGAGCTGGCGTGTCCACCAGAGCACGTGTGCGGTCGAGTCGTTCGCCGCGGCGCCGGTGAGGCCGGCACTGCGCCGGAAGGCGCTTCCGTGGAGGGCTTCCGTGGCCATCGCCTGGTGCAGGGCCGCGACCGTGTGCCGGGTGTCGTCCACGGAACTTCCGGGTGGCCGAAGCCGGTGGAGTGCGTAGACGACCGGATCGAGCATGCCGCTGCCCCGGTCGCGCCAGCCCGCCGCGTGCAGCGCCACCGCGAGTTCGCCGTAGCCGCGCCGGTACAAGGCCTCCAGCGACTCGACCAACTCGTGGAGATCGGCCCCGCCGTCCAGCCACGTCGCCAGAACGTCCTTGAGCGCGGCTCGAAGCTGGCGTCCACCGTGTCGAAGAAGCTCGGCGAGCAGCTTGTCGCGATTGCCGAAGTGATGCGTGACGCCGGCGTCGGTCATGCCGACCCGCGCGGCCACCGCGCGCACCTGTACGGCGGCGACGCCTCCCTCGGCGAGCAGCGACGCCGCGGCGTCGAGGATCAGCCGGCGGGCCTCGTCCGGGGGCCGTCGCACTCGCGAGGTGGTCACGAGCCAACACTACCTTGGCGCGTCAAAGTAGTGTTACCTTGGCAGCCCAAGGTAGAAAGGATCAACGATGCTCCCAGCAACGGTGACCGGCACGGGTCCGACGGTCCTGCTGCTGCACGCGGGCGGCGAGAATCGCGGCGTCTGGGCGCCGGTCGCGGCGCGGATGGCCGAGCACGGCCTGCGGACGGTGGCCCCCGACCTGCGCGGTCACGGGGACAGCTCCGGGCCGGCGACCACGCTTCGGGTGTTCGCCGACGACGTGATCGAGATCCTGCGCCGCGAGCCGGCGCCGATCGTCGTGGTCGGCGCCTCCCTCGGCGGGTTCGCCGCCCTCACCGCTCTCGGCGAACCGTCCATCGCGCGTCGCGTCGCCGGCCTCGCGCTCGTGGACGTCGTGCCCGATCCCGATCCGGACCGGGTGCGCGCGTGGCTCGAGACCCAAGGACTCGCCGGCCAGCAAGCCGAACTCGTGGACGACATCCTCGAGGCGGGCCCGGAGCTTCTCGCGACGACCGCGGCGTTGGACCTGCCCATCCTGCTCGTGCGCGGCGGACGCTCTCCACTCGGCGACGCCGACGCGGACCGGCTCCGCACGGCCAACCACCGCGTCACCGTCACCCGCGTGCCGGACGCCGGCCACCTCGTGGCGCGTGACGCCCCCGCGGAACTCGCGCACATCGTGTCCGCGTACGCCACCACCTGGCTCGCCGCCGGCGATGTCGTCAGCCGCGCGTTCGAGCTGCAACGCGGTGCTGGGAATCGAACCCAGGTCAAGGTCGCCAACTTGGACTGACCGTGCCCTGATACCAGGCCGCCAGCCGCCGTTCCGGTTCGAGATCGAATACGGTGGGCGGGTGACAGTCGGTGGGGGACATCAGCCAGCCGTGAGCCTGAACCGCAACCAGCACCAGGGCCTCTACGGCGAGTCCTTCGTGCGGGTCCTGGCGTCGGCCGCCGGGCTCACGGTCGCGAAGGCCGACCTGGATGTCACGGGCGACGACTACACCATCTGCCGCAAAGGCAATCACGGCGGCACCCGGCATCCGAAGATCGACGTCCAGGTCAAATCATGGTCACGGCGGTCAGCGGTGCATCACGATGGGCACTGGCATTACTCGATGCGACCGGGCCACTTCAACGAGCTGGCCGGCACGGATTTCCCACTGCCACGCTATCTGATCCTGGTTATCGTGCCGGACCAGCGGTCCGAGTATGCCGAGACCCGGCCGGACTCCCTGCTGGTCCGCTTCGCGGCCTACTCGATGTCGCTACAGGATCGCGAGCGGGTCGACCCCAACTCGACCGCCAAGGTGCCGGTGCACGTTCCGGTCGGCAATCTGCTTACCGTGGACAAGCTGCGCGACCTGATGGTTCCGCCGCCGGCATGGCGAAGGGAGTCCTGATGACGATGGGGCTTTCGGCCGGCGATCTGGCCGGCGTCGAGCTGGCTGGGATCGTCGCCTATCTCCGGGCGACCGGCTGGCGGGAGGCGGACAGCTTCGCGCGGACGGTCGTCTGGGCCCGTGCGGTGTCGGAGGACGACACCGAAGTGCTGGTGCCGGACAGCCGCCAACTCCGAGGGTACGAGAGCAGCGTGGCCGAACTGCTGGCCACGCTGTCGGCGGTCGAGCGGCGCCCGAGGACCGAGGTGTTGCGCGACATCACCTCCACAAACCTGGACGTCCAGTACATCCGCACCACGCCGGACGGGCCGAGCGGCACGATCCCGCTGCACGAGGGGTACCTGGCCATTCACGGGGTGCGTGATCTCTTCCTGTTCGCCGCGACCTCGGCCGTCTCGACCGATCGGCCCGCGGTCCTCCCGAGTACGAAACCCCTTGAAGCACAAGGATTCCTCGACACCGTCCGACTTGGACAGACCGGCAGCGGAAGCTACGTGCTGCGCCTGGAGACGCCGCTGCCGCAAGCGAACACGACCCCGCCTCTGTCGTCCAGGGACGTGTTGCTGCACCTGCACGCGGCGGTCAGCGCGGCTCACAACGCCGCGGTCGACTCGGTGGAGCGCCAAGACCTGACCCACTTCGCGGATCGCATCGTGGACGGCGTGTCGGCCAACCTGTGCGAGGCGCTCACCAAGATCGGTGGCCTGCGGCAAAGCGAGTTCGACATGCGATTCGCATGGGCCCCGGCCGCTCCGGTGGAGGAGGAGACACCGGCCGTGGCGTTCGACCAAGGCCAGATCAACGCCCTGAAACGCGGGGCGAGGTTTCTTCGAGAGTTGCCGGTCCTCCAGCGGGCGACCGTCGTGGGACAGGTCGTCGACCTGCACCGTGCGCCACAGGACAGGCTCGGCAAAGTGCAGCTCGAAGGCACCGTTCAGGGGCAGGAGGCGGCCCTGGTCACCATGCAGTTGCCGTCGAACTGGTACGACCTCGCCGTGGTGGCGCACGGCGAGCGTGAGCACGCTCAGCTCCAGGTCGTCGGTGATCTCCGGTTCACCGGGCGCCAGTATGTGGTCAGCGGCGTCACGAGCGTCGAGATCATCCGGGAATCGCGCTGAAGAACCCGCAGTCCCGGGTAGCGAGGGTGTCGACCAACAGGGCACGGTCCAGGTACTGGTTGCCGCGTTCGCAGGAGGTCTCCGAGGCGAACAGGCAGGCGTGGCAGGCTGCGCCGTACAACCGTCCGTGGACCACCGGATCATGCTCGGCGCACAGTGGATCCGAGCTGCACAGTCTGGCGGACTCCAGTGCCCGGTCGATCAGGTGACCGAGATGTGCCGACCTGCCGAGCGACACCAGGCCGCCGAGAGTGCCTTCGCTGTCCGGCGCCGCCGTGTACAGCAGGACCCCGGCCATCGGCACGCCCTCGCGCGTGGCGTAGATCCGTTCGGCGATCCCCGCCGCGCTGTAGCCGGAATCGAGCGCCAGCTCGCGAATGAGCAGGTGCGCGAACGTATGCAGCAGCACGTACCGGAGTCCGGGCCAGCCTCGAGGGTCGACATCGCGTCGACGACACCACTCGTCGTGTGCGGGAATCAGCCTTTGCCGCGCCCGCAGGACGGTTTCGGCCTTGCGTTCCCATGCCGCGACAGCGGCCTCGTCGAATCGCAGGAACAAGCCCTCGCCGCGCAGTTCGGCACAGGGAACCCAGGTTGGGTCGCCCTCGGCCAGTGGCGCACGCCGGCTGTCCGGTGTTTCCCGCACCTCCCATTCTGGCGCGTCGATTCGGGTGAACCCGTAGAGCGCGGCGACCTCACGAAGCCTCGGAACCAGCGTGACCCGGTGCAGCCAACCACGAGCCGAACTGGGCACTGGCTCGTCCTGAGTGGTGAAATCGGGATGTGTCACCACTTTCGCCGAAGTGAACGCCTCCCATTCCGGAATGGAAAGGTCTTCACCGGTTCGCGTGGGCGGGGATGCCGTACCACGGGCGGCGCGCGCCCGGATCGCCCGCCAGACGTTGTCGAGCCCGTGCGGCTCCAGCTCCGACCAGCAGTTCTGCTTAACCAGCAGCTCCTTAGCCGGGCCCTCGTCCAGTCCTGCGAACAATAGTAGTAGATCCCAGAATTCTTCGACGAGATGCTCGAGTGGATCGTCGGCCAGCGGCAGCGTGAATACCCGCAGCTGCATGGGAAACCAGCTGTTGGTGGCGCCAAGAACTAACGTTCGGGTCGACTTACCGCAGGTGCTGAAGGTACCGAGGTGCGGATGACGGCCCCGGCATGCCGGCAGGTTGATCGGCGCGTCCGCGCCGAATGCCTGTGACATTGGACGGCGTTTACCACATTCGTCACAGGTGACATACACATTGGCCGCTTCGCCGGTGCTGCCCGATTCGGTCATCTTGAGCGAGTGGCCAGATTCCGGCACGTCGCCTTTGTGTGCGTAGTACTGCCACGGAAAGTCGTCCAGGTGCCCTTCTTCACACGCCAGCACGAAACGTGCGGGGAGGGCTGGGGGACGATTCGAGCCACTTCCCTTGCATGAATGCACATACTTGTTCCTATCCGGTCTCGCCGAATTGGGAACCAGTTCGAAATAGTCGAAGTTCGCGCGGCCGAGACGGTTGCACCGGGAGCAGCGCAGCCAGGTGGGGAAGAGTTGAACCGGCACCCCGACTTTGGCCCACGAGCCGAACGGATCGTAGGTTTCCTGCTCGTACGGCGGAAGGCGAAGATGGGCGACCTGGTTACCGAGCTTCGCCCGGACGGCGGCCAGCAGGCGTTCCTCGACGATCTCCGTCGACTTCTCCACCTTCCAGGCGTCGAGCCCCTGCATGATCACCGACAGGTTCGGCAGATCGGCCATCGCGCCGACACCGTAGGTGTGCAGCAACTGGTTCGGCCGCAATGTGCCGACCCGGAGCGGTTGTGGGTCCGGCGAGGTCACTGGTCTCCCCCGTTTCCGTCGTCGGGCAGCACGAACGGCTCGAACGGCGGCCCGTCGTCACCGTCGTATCCGCCCGTCGGCTGCATCAGCAGTTGCACTCCCGGCTCGACATCCCGCAGCGACAGTGACACGGTGCGATGTCCCCAGCGCGGCTGTTCGCCTGGCCGGTACAGCAGGCCGTCGATGTCGTCGGAACCGCTCCCCCGCCCGTAACCGAGGCGACGGCCGGGAACTCGACGCTGCCTCTCCCATGTGGACAGTCGAGCGTCCAGCTCCTCCTCGACCCGGCGGGCCACCTCGCGGTCGGTGATCTCCTCCGCGCGGCGCCTCACGTACCGAACGACGTGGTCGGCCAGCTCGGAGGTCTTGCTGAACTCCTGCGCGCCGAGGTTTCCGTTGTACCTCGGGCCCAGTTCGCGAACGAGCGAGACCAGCAGCCCGGTCAGCCCGCGGTCCACGGCGCGCTCGGCGAACGGTGTCACGGACAGCGCTTCCACGTGGGCATACGCGGTGGCATGGAAGTGCTCAAAAGTCTCGTAGTGCGACAGGTCCCTCGGCCGGGCCCAGTTGTACACGGTGAACACCAGTCCGGGTGCCGCTCGTCCCACACGACTGGTCGCCTGGATGTACTCCGCCGTGGATTTCGGCTGACTGCACACCACCATGGCGCCAAGACGTGACACGTCGACGCCGACGGCGATCATGTTGGTCGCCAGCAGCACATCGATCGGGCGAGGCGCGTCCTTGCCGGCACCACGCGGGAACGGCACCTGAAGCCGGTCGAGCAACGGGCGAATCTGGTCGGACGTCAGCCGCGAGGTCAGCTCCTCGATGATCGGATCTGGTCGCCGGAGCAGACCGCGCTCACCGGCTCTGCCCAGCCGGGCGGTCACGTCGTCCTCCGCGAGACGGCGCATCCCGCCCAGGTCGCGCAGGCTGTTGAAATATCCGACCAGGGTCATGTAAGGGTCGGTCACCTCGTTGCGCCCGTACTTGACGTGCAGTTTCTGGGCGGCGCCGAGCACCGAGACATACACCCGGATCAGGGTCGACTTGATCCGCGCGCCGTGCCCGCAGATGCCGACATAGCGCCGGCCCGGCGTGCTGGCCGTGTCCCGCTGCCTGGCAAAGAAGTTGTCGTTCGCGGACAGGCCGGGCGGTGGGAACACCTCGGTGCGCCGGTTGAACAATGCGGAGATCTGCCGGTTCGCTCGCCGCACGGTCGCCGTTGACGCGATGACCTTCGGCCGCACGTCTCGCCCCGTGTGCGGATTGCGCCAGGTGGCGAGTCGGTCGACGGCGCTTTCATAGAGGCCGACGAGAGAACCGAGCGGGCCCGAGATCAGGTGCAACTCGTCCTGGATGATCAAGTCCGGGGGGCGCAGCGCCGGCACCTCGACGATCTGCGCGGCCGGCGCGTCCGGCCTCGGCGGATGCCTGGTCGATTCCCAGTCCTTCGCCGCGATGTCGTCGGTGACAAGCCCGTGTCGCTGACAGCGCTTGCGCACCCGGCCGAACAGCGCCGCAGTCTCACCCTTCCACGGCAGTTGCGCGAACTTGTCCACAGTACCGATCAGCAAGGCCGGCGGGTGCCGGTAGATCTCCTCGTCGACGACGAGCACCGGCAGCCCTTTGCGTTGCTCCGCCTCGGCGCCCCGGCCCGGGAAGTTGACCGTCCCAAATGGACAGTCGAGGTCCGGGCAGACGACGATGGTGCGGCGATAAGCCTTGAGTACCAAGATATCCCGGCCAGGGTCGATCGCGCTGCCGCACCATGGGCAGCTGGAAAGCTGGTGTGGCGAGCCCTGTCCCCTGTGCCCCGGTCCCGCGTTGCGCCGGCGGCTCTTCAGCCAGTCCGCCGCGTGCTCGTTCGTGTTCGGCGTGACCCGCATGCCCACCCACATCCCGATGCGGAACGGCACCTCGCCCCAGATGCCCTCGTCCTGCCGGCGCAGCACCTCGGCGGCACAGATGAGCGTGGTGGCGCGCTCGAACTGCTGGATGGTCAGCAGCCGTAACGTGTAGCGCATCAGCACCGCGACGCCGTCCCGCGCGTTGAGGTCGCCGTAGTCGGGCTGCCGCCTGCGGATGGCGATGGTGTACGCGGTCAGCCCGAGGTACGCCTCGGTCTTGCCGCCACCGGTCGGAAACCAGAGGAGGTCGGCGACCGCCAGGTCGTGGTCCTCGGACCGCTCGGGATGTGCCGGGTCGGTCAGCGCGCAGAGGTTCAGCAATACGAAGGCCAACTGGAACGGCCGCCAGCGCGGCACATCCGTCACCTCGGTGACCACCGCGCTCAGTGTCTTCGTGGTGTCCTTGCGCCGGATCGCGGCGGCTTGGGTGTGCACACGCTGCAAGTGCATCGCACGATTGGCGAACCCGAACGCCCGGCGGGCCTCCGGGTCACGCGCGAGCAGGTCGATCCCGGCCGCGATCCGATCGGCGGTTCGCCCCGCCGCGTCGAGGTTGTCCCGCGCAGTGGCGGCGAACTCGGCCAGGTGATGGCCGTCCTCGCCGATCTCCGAGCGCCGCCGCTCGATCCAGGCGCGGTATCCGGCGACCAGCGGACGCAGGGCATCGGCGACACCCGCATCCGAGGAGTCCGCGAGGTCGGCGAGCGCACCCATCTCGAGCACGAGGTCCGCCAGTTCGGCGAGATCGGGATCGGTTTTCACGCTCGGCACGTCCGTCGCCGCGATCTCGTACTCCGGCACCGTCCGGGTGTGAATTCGCTTGGCGCGCAACAGATTCAGCTGATCGACCTCGACGTGTACCGCCGCGCCGCTGCCGACCGCGAACTCGGGCGTGAACCGGTAGGCCATGGCCAGCCGTTCCCGTTCCGCCGCGTCGTCCGGGTCTCCGCTCCGTGATCGTTCCGGGCGCGGCAGAAAGACCGCGTCCGCGCCGGGGCCGGCGGCGGACAGGCGCACCTGGAAGGTCCAGGAGGGTGCGTGTCGGCCCGGACCGGGCGCCTGCCGGTTCTCCAGGAACAGCGACACCAACCAGTTGCCGTCGTGCCGGCGCACCCGCCCTCGGACCACCACGTCCTTCTCGTCGGGGTCGGGCGCGAGGGGGACGACCAACCCTTCGATCAGGCGCACGGAAACCGTGCCCCCCATGGACACCCGACGCCACACCCGCTTGTCGAGCGTCTCCTCCCGCTCCGACATGGCCAGTTCGTAACGCCCCCACGCGGCGGTGACCAGCAGCTCGGTCGCGTCTCCGGCGATGTGCGCGGTGAACCCGACCGAGGACGGGTTCAGGCTGGGCATGTTGGGACTTCTGGTGTCGTCGTCGTTCTCACTGGGCTCGCCCGTGGCGGCCGGGGTCGGCTCGCCCTGAGTGTCCGGCTCGATCACCTCGCCGCGGGGCGCGAGCCTGCCTAGCGGATAGCGATCGATCGGGTTCTCCCCGACGAACTCCTCGTCCTCGCCGCCGAGCGGACCGTGCAGGTCGGCGAGTACCAACGCCTGCAGCTCGTCGCGGATGAGCCGCGAGTCGGGCGGTTCGAGCACTGGCTGATCGGTCACCGGCGACCCCCTTCGCGAACGCGGCCACGATGCGTGTGCGTGATCTCCCCGAGAGCGGCCGCTGTTAGCACACGTTATCGACTCCACCACGCACAGTAGTGGAGTTCGTCAAACAAGCCAGGCCGTGCGGTACCGGACCGCGACCTTGATCTTGGCTTCAGCCAGACCGGCAGGCCTTCGTTTCGTTCGTTTTGCAGTACCGTGGAGGTATGACCACGACCGAGCGAACCGTCCTGCCACCCGAGAGGCCCGCGCGAATGCTCGAGCTTCTCGGGGCGATGAGCGCTCCCAAAGTGGGCGGCGGAGCGGCACTGGTCGACAGGGACGGCACTCGCATCGAGCTACCGGACGAGCTGTACGAGGTGCTGCGGGACATGCTCACAGCCCTGTCGCAGGGACTCGCCGTTTCCGTCGTGCCGCAACACATGATGCTCACCACGAGCCAGGCCGCGGAGTTGCTCGGCGTGTCACGGCCGACTCTGGTACGACTACTCGAGGCTGGTGAGATTCCGTACGACAAGCCGAACCGGCACCGTCGAGTGCGGTTGGACGATCTTCTCGCCTACCAGCAACGGGCCCGGCGAGCTCGCGCGGCGGCGCTCGACGACATGGTTCGGGTGTCCGAGGAGGCAGGCTTGTACGACCTGCCCGAGGACGCGACGCCGGAACGTCTGCCTCCGAACGGGAACGATTGAGTCCATGTTCCCGGAACTGCTGCTGGATACAACACGACGCCAGGGTGCTCCCCGCGCGCAGAGCCGCCCATAGCTGACGCGGAGGCGTCAGTCGCCGTCGAGGACCTCATCGACATCGCCGTCCGAAACGTCGGCGATCTTGAGGTGCTCGAGGACCTTGGCCATCCTCAAGTCCGACTTGACGCTCGCGCGGTGCAGCTTGTACAGGGTGTCGCCATAGCCACCCTCCACGTCGGCCAGCCGGGCCTCCAACGCCTGAATCCGACGCTCCAACGTCTGTATTGACGCCACGATGTCCCCTTACGTTGGTCGCCCGGCCAGTGATCTCAGCGAGAGTATTGCACGCCAGGCGCTATCGCGCGGCCTCGCGGCTACGCACGACGAAAGCTGTTGCGGCACTTGGCTTTTCGCTGCTCACGGGCGGACGATGCCGACCTCGGCCAGCCGGCTGAACAGCTCCATGGCGCTGTGCACGGATTTGAAGGTGCCACGCATGCCGGGGTCGACACTGACCACCTCGACGCGGTTGGGCAGCACCAGGCCCCAGGCGAGCACGCGGGTGTCGGCGACCTCGCCCTCTTCCAGTTCGCGCTCGATCTCGCAGACGGCGAACACCTGCGGTGCGGTGTCTGTCACCTCGGCGGCAACCGGCGCCTTTTCGCCGCCTTCCAGTGCCCAGTAGTCGAGCGCTTGCTTCGTGTCCACGGTGGCTCCTCGCGTCGAATCGCTTACCGGCATGCAGTGTGTTATTCATAACACACGGCGCTCGACACGACTACTTGGGAGACTGCGATGATCGAGGTCATAACCGGTGACGGAGGTGCCGAGATGGCTCAGCGAAGCGACCCTTCGGCCCTGCGCTGGCTGATCGGCACCGAGCTACGGCAGGCTCGGCTGCGCTCCGGCCGCAAGCAGGCCGAGGCGGGCAAGACGATCGGCTGCACGCAAGCGAAGATCAACTATCTGGAGATCGGCCGTAACCAGCAGCAGCCGGAGGAAGTCACCAAACTGCTGCGCTTCTACGGTTGCGACGCCGCGCACTCCGACCGGATAGCCTCGCTGGCGGGCCGCGCCGATCAGGGCACCTGGTGGGCCGCGTTCTCGGATGTCGTGCCGGATTGGCTCAAGACCTTCGTCGGCCTGGAAGGCTTGTGCGCCACGGAGTTCATGTATGAGCCCTTGCTGATACCTGGCCTGCTCCAGACGCAGGAGTACGCCGAAGCGTTGTTGGTCGACCACCTGCGCGTGGCCACCGTGGACGTCGACCGGGTGGTCAACCTGCGCATGACCCGCCAGGCTCGACTGACCGATGAGGACACGCCACTTCGGTTCAGCACGGTGATTGAGGAGACCACGCTGCATCGGTTGGTCGGTGGCCCACAGGTGATGATCCTCCAGTTGAAGCACTTGCTCGAACTGTCCGAACTGGACAACGTAATCATGCAGATCATGCCCCAGTCGGTAGCCGTGCACGACGGCCTCGAAGGTGAGTTCACTCTCCTGGACTTCACCGAGGCGCAGAGCATCGGCTATGTCGAGTTCCCGGACGGCGCCATCTACGTCCAGGACCAAGATCAGGTGGCGGCGTATACTAAATCCGAGGAGCGGATGCGCGCGGTCGCGCTGTCGCCAGTCGATTCGGCCGAGCTGATCCGCAAGCGCCTCGCCAAGCTGCGCAGAACCAAGGAGTAGCCATGACCACCGGCCCCGAGGCCCGGACCTGGCGGAAGTCCAGCTACAGCGGCAACGGCGCCAACTGCGTCGAGCTGACCATCGCCCCGACGGCTGTGCTCGCCCGCGACTCCAAGAACACCGCCGGCCCGGTGCTCGGCTTCGGCCACACCAAGTGGGCCACCTTCCTCACCGCCGTCAAGTCCAAGTAGCCCTAGAACAGCATCCCCTCGTCCGATGGCGGGGCAGCCTTGCGCGACCGCTTCGCCGGGCTCTTCTTCTTGGTGTGCAACCCTTTCGCGACCTCTTCGGCATACCGCTCGTGATTCAACTCCAGCAGCCGGTCGAGCAACTCGTCCCTCGCCTCGGGTGACACGGTGAACCGCCGCCCCTGCCGCGTCTCGTGGAATCCATGCCCAAGATCCAGGTCGTCCCACCCGTACGCCTCAGCGGTCGCGAGATCCACCTCCACATGAATCTCCCGCAACCGCACGATGTCGTCGTCGGTCACCGCCGGATCGTGCACCAGGTTGTACAACTTCGTGAGCCCCAACTGCCGCCCCAACATCACTCCCCGGCGGAACTCATGCAACTTCTCCCCCACCCGATCCATACGCCCAGTCAATTCCAGAGGCTGCGCGAACGTCTCGAAAGCATCTGAGGGCGAATAGTTTAGGGTGACCCCCAGAGACGAGCTGTAAGCATGAGCCCACAACTGGTTCACTCCAGAGGAAAGGAGGCAAAGTTCACTGCCGGTCGACATCGAAAAGACAACGAGCTTATTCGATAGCACCTGATCCCTAGTGACGATTTCAGGCGTAAAATACTTCGTGACCAAGGAAGCGACTATTACCTGATCCAGTCCCGAGATCGCCGCCAACATTTCGCCACGAACGCGCCAATATTGCCACCACCGATCCATCAAGCCCACATAGGTCAGCGGATTCTTCTCTTCCCGCTCAGGCTTGACTAGCTTCTCTACGATAGACAGAACCTCTGGATAGCCTCGCGACTGATCGATCGACCAATCGTGAAAGTTGATAATCCATCGCGTTGCGGAGCAATCTGGCCGCGAGTTCAAGTCCTCCCCAGTGAGATAAGGAAATATCACATCCCGGTTGCGTCGATCTTTACGGAGGAGTTCCTGAGCGAGCGACGATTCAAGGATAAACCCCATCCCAAGAGGCTTACACCCTTCAAACGATAGATCGGAGTTTTCGTCCAATCGATGCGGCTTCCTAATGCTAGTGCTTGATTCCACCTCAAGCGAAGGTGAAATCCCTCTCACTGGGCTGCCGTCTAGTACAAGCTTCTCACTCTCACCGATCCGACGGGAGACCCACACGAGAGACACATAAATATTTGCTGTTCCCGTCCACCTTTGGGAGCTGACAGCTCTATAGGGACACCATCCAGCAGTAGACGTGCGCTCCAATCCAATCTCGCGCGTGTCACCCTCAGTTATCGTCTTCTTTGCAATAATTCCAATCCTTCCACCTGCGGCGATATCGATATTTCTCCGCAGGAAGTAGGCGCACAAGTCGCCCCTACCTCCTGCGGTCTCTCCAGCGAGAATTGTCGAACTCAAGTAGCTTGAAACGTCCTTACCGACTGCACCACTGATGAGCGTGCCGCCGATAAAGGGCGGGTTACCTACGACTGCGTCGAAGCCGCCTCGGTTCATGACTTCGGGGAATTCGAGGGGCCAGTGGAGGGGGCGGATCGCTGTTGGGCGGGTTCCCTGGAGCCAGGCGGTGATTTCGTCGCGGAGTTGGGGTTCCAGGGCGTTGTCCTCGGCGCGAAGATAGTCGTTGATCTGGTCGGCGATTCCGTCGAGGCGGGTGTCGAAATCGACGGACTCCTCATCGGCCAGATGTCGAACAACAGTGGACAGCGCGGCTCCGACGATGGCGTCGGCGGTGAGGCGCAGTTTGGCGGTCATGAACTCGGCCGTGTCCAACAGGTCCGATTTTTCCTCGGCTTGGCGGGCGTCCTGCACGACGGACGATTCGATCTGGAGCCGCATGTCGGTGACATCTGACATGATCATTTCGATTTTGTCGTGCAGGTTGCGGAACAGGTTGGAGCCCCCGGCGAGTCCCATTTTCGGGTCGAGGTGGAAGGCGGCGAGCTGATCGGAGGAAAGCAATCCGATCAGGGAGTCGCCGCAGCGCAGGGCGTGGTCCAGGAAACCGAACGGCTTGTCCTTGGCGAGGGTGACCAGCCACATCGATAGCTTGGCCAGCTCCACCGCCATGTCGTCGCGGTCGACGCCGTAGATGCACCGCGCGGCGACCAGGCGGCGGGCCGCTAGGAGCAAACCCTCGCGATCGTCGCCGGCTCCGACCAGGGCGCTGACGTCGCTTGGAACACCGTCGCGGTCCCAGGCTTCGACCACCCGGTCGGCCAGGTAGCGGCACGCGGCCACCAGGAACGCGCCGGAGCCCATCGCCGGGTCCACGACCTTCAGCTCCAGCAGCTCGTCGGCCTTCTTCGCCCGCCAGTTCGTCGGCTCGGCACCCTGCGCCGGTCCGGGGGCGAAGCACAGCGGCGCGAGCGTGTGCCGCACGATCTCCTCGGCCAGCTCACGTGGCGTGTAGTGGGTTCCGGTCGCGCGGCGGTCACCGACCTGGGTGAACAGCACGGACCTCGCCGGGAAGACCGTTGGCGCGCCGCGCAGATCGTCACGCAGCAGACCCCAGAACGGCAGCACCCGCTCGGTGAGCGCGTCGTCGTTGTCGCAGGCCGCGTGCAGATCGCCGCGCTGCTTGAGATCCGGCGTGGCGGCCAGCCACTTGCGAGCCTGATTCTCGGTGGCCTTCCAGGTCGTGGTCAGCCACTCGATGACCGCTGGTTCTCCTTGCCCCGCAATGGTTTCCAGCTCGGTGAGAGGCAGCTCCGGCTTGGTCTTGACCCGCAGTCCGACGAACGGTTCGTCCACCTTGAGGCAGGAGTACTCCAGCAGACCCTCGTACACGTGCCCGATCTGCTCGACGCCCAGCCGGGCGTAACTCAGCCGTTCGGCCGCCTTTCCCTTGTGCCGCAACACGAGCAGCGCGTGCAGCACGGCCCGCACGACCCGGTCGGTGATCGCCGCGTCGGCCAGCCACGGGTAGCTCGCCGGGTCGAACAGCGAGCCGCCGTGCGCCGGAATCCGGAGATCCGGGTGCTCGCAGCCCGCGTGGATCGCGCCGAACAACGCCAGCAGCCGAGGCCAGGCGGCCGCCCGCCGGTCACCGACCTCGTCGCCGTACAGACCGCGCTCGGCCTCCAGCTGCTCGTACAGGGTGGAGACCGCATAGCCGTTGGCATACACGGGATCCGTGATCGGCAACAGCCGTTGCTCGTCGGCGAACAGCAGGAACACCAATCGCATCAGCGAGGTGAGCGCGGCACGGTAGATGTCGCGCTCGGACACGTCGGCGAGCAGCGCGCCGCCGGCCTCGCGGTCCAGCCTGGCGAGTTCGGCGACGAAAAGCTCCACCGCCTCGCGCACCTGCCCGCCGAGCGTGGTGGTGACGTGCGCATGCTCCTCAGCACTGCGTGCGAACAGCTCGGCGAGGTTGCCGTCGGGGCGCAGAACCCTTGGCGCACAACACAATGAAGCGAACACGCGGAGCAGCACCGGCTCCTCGGACCACAGGTCGGCGTCGAAGCTCGCGACGCTGGTCGCCTCGCCAGGTCGGGCGTGCACCAGCACCCACAGCCGCCCGTTGGTCAGCAGCGCCAGCGGGACCCGGGTGTCCCGGCACATCTGCGCGACCTGCTCGGCCAGCGCCGGCTGGCCGTCGACGGCGGCGATCAGCGGGTCGTCGGCCTCGCGCTGGTACACGTGCAGCCGGGTCGGCTGTGGCGCGTCGGACGGTCCGTCGACCACCGCGTCCGGGCGCAGGCCCGGGAACTCGGCGGCCAGCGACGCTCCGGTACGCAGCGCGGACGGCGGGAAGCGCAGCACCTCGGACAGGATCAGGTCCTGCCAGGCGGGACCGAGCGGGCCGGGATCGGCGGACACCTCTGTCCACGCCTGGCGGACCCGGGAGCGGGTCTCGTCCGGCACGGTGTCCAACCCCTGTGGGAAGGCATCGGTGAGGATCGGCAACGCGAGGAACGGGCCTTCCGGCCGAAGCAGCCCGAGCCACTCGGCGTGCTGCTCGGCGACCGTCGGCGGTCTGCTTCGCTGAGCCGTTCGCGGGGCCATCAGCGGCCTGCCCTGCCGATCGCGGCCGGCACCAGGAACTCCACCGCAGCGGGGAACCTACGCGCGGTCGGGTCGGCGTAGCGGCGCCGCAGCGCGTCCGCCTCGGCCTCCACCTGGTCAGGAATCGTGTCCAGCCGGTTCAACAGCGCCTCGTGATCGGTGCGCAACTGCTCACGCTCGTCGAGTTCGAAAAGGCTCGCCTGCTGCCACTGCTCGGTATCGTGCAGCGCGGCCCGAATGTTGCGCTCCAGCTCACCGAGCACCGCCTCGACAGCCGCCACCTCTTCATCACACCTGTTGCGCAGCAACGCTTCCATGCTCCTGGTGCGATCCACGGCGCGGCGCCTGAGCAACCGGCCGAGCGGGTCGGCGAGACCGGGCCACAGGGCGGCAAGGCGCTGACGGACCGTCTCGGCGACCGGCTCGTCGGACGCCGCCGCGAGCCACGCGGCGACCTCGTCGGCGTTGCCCCTGGACAGCTTGCCCTGTTCGATCAGGCCGCCCGCAGTCATGACCTCCTCGTGCAGCCGGGTGCCTTCGGCGCCGGTCACCACGACCCGGCCGTGCGCGACGACGGCCGGCACCCGCAGCAGGTCGCCGGGCACCACCCGCGCGGTGACCCGGTGCAGCTTGGCCGCGCCATGGCCGGTGCGGGCCTGCGCCCACAACTCGGCGCGCAGCAGCCGCAGGCACATCTGCACCAGTCGGTGCCCCAGATGCAGCACCACCACGTCGCCGGGACCGGACACCGCAGCCTGATCGAACGTGACCAGCCGCTCGGCGCCGGTCACCGGGTCGTTCAGGCCGTCGTTGCGCGCCGCCGCCCACGCACCGGGCAGCTCGGGCAGCCGGAAAACCTTCGCGTCCACGGTGGACGGAGCGGTGGCCGGCGTCAGGTCTTTGCGGTGCGCCAGCTTCAACGCGATGCGCACCACCTGCTCCACTGTGGACGGTTTCAGGTCGAGCTCGGTGCGGGAGCGGGCGAGTTGCTCGGTCAGTCGCTCCAGTTCACGGGCCAGGTCCCGGTCAACCTTGAGCCGGGCCCGAGACGCCCGGCGACCGATCTCCGCGTCGGCCGTCTGCCATTCGGTCTGCCGGCCCAGCATCTTGCGCTCCACCTGCGCGGAGATCACCTCGCCGGCGCTGCCCAGGTCGGTGCGGATTTTGTCCACCTTCTCCACGGCGATGCGCAGGAACGCCAGCTCGTCCTCCAGCGATCCCTCGCCGAAGGTCTGCGTCTGCCATCCGGCCGGCACGAAGTGACGCACCTCGACCTCGGGCGCACGCTGTCCGTGCCGGTCGACCCGGCCGTTGCGCTGCTCCAGCCGGTTGGGGTTCCACGGAATCTCCCAGTGCAGCACCCGGTGGCAGTACCACTGCAGGTTGATTCCCTCGCTCGCCGCATCGGTGGCCACCAGGACGCGCACCGGATCGAGATCGGGGTCGGCGGTGAACACGTTCTTGACGCGCTCCCGCTCGTCACGATCCTGGCCGCCGTACAGCAGGGCGAGGCGTTCCTTCGGATAGCCGGCGGCCATCAGCCGCTCGTACAGCCACCGCTGGGTGTCCCGGTACTCGGTGAAGATGATCACACGCTCCGCGGACTCGCCCTTCGGTGGCACGATCGGGTCCAGCCAGGTGCGCAGCGCGGCGAACTTCGCGTCGGTCCGGTCCCGCGCGTCCTCGGCCCAGCGCCCCAGCTGGGCGAGCACCGCCTTCTCCTCGGTGGACAGTGCGGGCGCGGCGTGCCGGACGGCGGTGAGCGCCTCGGCCTCCGCCTCGGCGTAGGCCTGATCGTCCTCAGCGGTCTCGTCCACCCGCTCGAACAACGGGACGAGCACCCGTTCGGTCGTGGCCACCCTGACCGGCGTGTTCTCCCTGTCCCGCATGGTCTTCTGGTGCACGGCGATCGTGTTGGCGAAGGCCGTCGGCGAGGAGAACAGCCTGCGCTTGAGCAAGGTCGTGACGAAGTCGGCCGCCGTCCTGGCCGCCTTGTCCGCGCCGACCGTGTCCCGGCGGCTGCGCGCGTAGGACGCCAGCAGCTCGTGCGCACGACGCTCGGGCTCGGAGTAGTCCACCTCGATGTAGTCCAGCCGGCGAGCGCTGAACCTCGGCGTGCCGTCCCAGCGCGGTGGCAACTCGCTCTTCAGCCGGCGCACCATCACCCTGGCCAGCTGCTCGTCGGTCGGCCGCACTCCGCGCTGAAAACGGTGATCGTCCAGCAGCTCCAACAGCGCTGTGAACGACTCCAGATAGCCGTTGTGCGGGGTCGCCGACAGGAACAGCCGATGCTCGCAATGCGGTGCCAGCTCACGGATCGCCTTGGTGCGCAAAGAATCCACCGCGTACTTGCCGCGCCCGCCAGGTGCGCAGGTGTGCACTTCGTCCACCACGAGCAAGTCGAACGCTCGTGGGTACCGCGGTGTGGACGGCAGGATCTCGCGCAGCAACCTGCGCGGCCGTTCCCGCTTGAACCAGTCCACGCTGACGATCAGCCGCGGATAGTGCGTCCATGGGTTGACGTACAACCCCTGCTGACGGCGCAACTGTCGCAGCAGCTCGGCGTCCACGATGCGGAAGTCCAGCCCGAACTTGTCCCGCATCTCGTCTTTCCACTGCAACGTCAGGCCGGCTGGGCACACGATCAGCATCGTGCGGGCGCGGTGTCGCAGCATCAGCTCCTGCATCACCAGCCCGGCCTCGATCGTCTTGCCCAGCCCGACGTCGTCGGCGATCAGCAGGTTCGTGCGCGGCATGGACAGCGCCCGAACCACCGGGTCCAGCTGGTAGTCCTCGATCTGGATGCCCGAGCGGAACGGCGCCTGCAGCGCGGTGGTGTCCGCCGAGGCGATCGCACCCCATCGCACCGCGTGCAGAAACGCGGCCAGCTCCGTCGGATCGTCGAACCCGTGCGCCGGATCGGGCAGAACCGCCGAGTCGTGCACGAGCGCGCCCGGCTCCAGCTCCCAGACCACGCGCAGCTCCTCCTCGCGCGCGTCGTCCTCGATGCTGATCAACGTCACCAGGTGGGTGGCGCGGGCGGTGAGCGCGCCCGGGTCACTGCTCAACACGTCGCCGCGCGCCACGTCGGACGCGATCCACTGCCGGTTTCGCACGGTCACCAATTGGCCCGGCGCCGGCACGCCAACCGCCGGTTCGCTCGCCACACTGGTCATGTTCGCCCCCAGGCTTTCGTCGGTAACGGTTCCACTCGAACCACGTACCTGAATACCATCGGTAACCACCGTAGTACGGCCCGCGCGAAAGCGGGCACCGACTGGAGGGGGGACTGGGTGCCACGGCTGAGTATCGACGTGGGCTTCCTGGCGAGTTACACCAAGTTGCAGCCAGCCGTGCGCAAGGCGGTCGACCGGACATTCGCCAAGTTCACCGAGCACACCCATGCCGGGCTGCACCTGGAAAAGCTGAACAACGCCAGGGATCCGCGAATCCGCACGATTCGCATCGACCAGGCGTGGCGCGGTGTCGTACTGGCCCCGGAGTCGGGCGACGAGTATGTGCTCATGGCGGTCATGCACCACGATGACGCCAACGCGTTCGCGACGAGCCGGCGTTTCTCGGTCAACCAGGCGATCGGTGTGCTGGAGGATCGCAACCAGCAAGCCCTCGACGACATCGAGCCAGCTCTGCGCACTGCGGCGAACGCCACAGAGGAGCGGCTGTTCGCGGCATTTCGGGACAAGGAACTCACGAAACTCGGTGTGGACGCCGATGTGCTGCCACTCGTTCGTCTGCTGACCTCGGACACGCATCTGGAAGCCCTGGCCAACCTACTGCCAGATCGCCAATACGACGCGCTCATCGGGCTGTCGTCCGGCATGACCGTCGAAGAGACCTGGCAGGAACTGTGCGCCCACATCGCCGAGGAGCCGCCGGAGCACATCGACACCACCGACCTCACGGCGGCGATCGAGCGCACCTCCGACCGGTTCGCGCCGATCTCCGGCCCGGAGGAACTCGCCGACATCCTGAAGCACCCGTTCGACGTATGGCGGCGGTTCCTGCACCCGCACCAGCGAGCCATCGCCTACCGGCCGTCGTTCAGCGGGCCGGCGCTGGTCACCGGAGGTGCGGGAACCGGCAAGACGGTCACCGCGATCCACCGTGCCGCGTTCCTGGCCAAGCGGCTGCCGCCCGGCGACGGCCAGGACATCCTGCTCACCACGTACACCAACAACCTCGCCGACTCGTTGGCCGATCAAGTCGGGTTGCTCCTCGACGGACCCGGTCTGGACCGAATCCATTCAACGACCGTCAACAAGCTGGCTGTTCGGATTGTCACCGATGCCGAAGGCACCACGCCGGACATCATCAACAGGGGCGCTGAGGACCAGCTATGGAAGTCGGCATCGGAATGGATCGGCCTGGCCTTCTCCCCTGCCTTCCTAAAACGTGAATGGGAGCAGGTGATCCTCGCTCAAGACTTGCCTCATCGCTTGGCCTACCTGGCATGCAGCCGCCGTGGCCGGGTGCGGCCAATCTCGCAGAATCAGAAGGAGACCGTGTGGGCTGCCATGACGTATGCACTCGACAAGTTGCGTGGATCAGGACGACGAACGCATCTGCAGGTCGTCGCCGAAGCTGCTCGAATCCTCGCTGAGCGACCAGCGCGTCCCTACCAGCACGTTCTCGTCGACGAGGGGCAGGATCTACACCCCGTACAATGGCGACTTCTCCGCAACGCAGTGCCGAGTAGACCCGACGACTTGTTCATCGTCAGTGACCCGAACCAGAGAATCTACAACAACTACGTGTCACTGGCTCGTATTGGTATCGAGGTACGCGGGCGCAGTAACCGTCTTTCACTCAGTTATCGAACAACTCACGAGATCCTGAGCCGGTCGATTCGGATACTCGACGGAGATATCCCCGTGGGCCTGGACGACGAGCCGGATGCGTTGAACGGATATCGCGCCCAAAGGCATGGCGCTCGCCCCACCGTCCGCGGGTTCACCTCATGGACCGACGAACTCGTTGGCCTCACCGACCAGGTTCGAGTATGGCTCGATCGGGGCATCGAGCCGCATGCGATCGGTGTCGCTGCCCGCACCAACGCGACAGTTGACCAGGCCATACTGGCCCTTGACCACGCCGACATCCCCTGCGCCACAAAGCGTGCCGCCGATCGAATTCGAGTCGGCACCATGCACGGGATGAAGGGACTGGAGTTCCGCACGGTGGCACTCGTCGGCCTCGACGATCGTGCCGTGCCGCTGCCCGCAGCGGTCACCGACGCCGCCGAAGACATCGCCGCGCACGCACAGGACACCTTCCGCGAACGGTCTCTGCTGTTCGTCGCGTGCACGAGAGCGCGGGACGAGCTCTACCTGTCACACTCGGCCAACCCGAGCCCGTTCTTGGGTACCTAATGTGGCCAGCGCGTGGCGACGTAGT
This sequence comes from Herbihabitans rhizosphaerae, assembly GCF_004216555.1. Classification (GTDB taxonomy): domain Bacteria; phylum Actinomycetota; class Actinomycetes; order Mycobacteriales; family Pseudonocardiaceae; genus Herbihabitans; species Herbihabitans rhizosphaerae. Next base: position 56,654 of record NZ_SGWQ01000013.1, read on the forward strand.
CAGGAACCTCGGAGATATTCAGCGCTGGGCTGGTGTTATTGGCGCGCACGTAGAAGGCCTTATCCGTGGCGTCCTTGCCCGTGCTCGCGTAGACGGGCTTCGTTGACGGCGCGACATCAATGATGATCACCCATTTTCCGTCGACCTGCTCCGTGCGTGCCCGCGTGTGCGAAAAGATCGGCCCGGACCCGCAGGCGCTGGCGAGCCCATTGGTGATCGCGTTGAGATAACCGTCGATGTCCATGCCGCTGCGCTGGAAATCCGCCTCGAGGCCGAGGATGTGATTGTCACGATCGGTGATGCCGATGCCGAGCGTGCCACCGTCGGTGTTCAGGAACGCGGCGACCGTCTTGATCACCGCGTTGCTCGGGTATTTGTCCTTTCCAAATCGCTCACCGTATCCGACCGCCGTCTGCTTGAACTCGACCTCGAACGACTCGATGCCCGCCACCAGTTCAGCGACCGTCGGACCGGACCACCGGTCGGGCTGAACGGCGCCCGGGATGGCGGCGACCCCGGTGCGCAGCTTGTCGAACGCGGCCCTGATGACCTTCGCTATGTTCTTGCGGCGAAGGGCCAGGAACTCGTTGTACTCGAGCTGCTCCCACCCCTCCGGAAGCGCGTGCAGAAAGCGAACTCGCTCGTGATCCTCCCCCGGCACGTGCCGCTCCCAGAGAGTCGCCAAGTACTCAAGCGACGACTCGTTGTTCGGCCGGAACCCATGCCTGTCGAAAATCGCGTAGTTGGCCATCTGATTGAGCTGGCCGACCCCAGTGACGCCGACCGACTCCAGGTACTTGCGGGGAAACAACCGCCAACGATCCATCGCACCTAGATCGGGGCTCACAGAGGGGTCAAGCAAGTCGCCGATGCGGACGTCGGAGAAGAGCACGTTCGCATCGAGCAGAATCAGCGCCGCATGATAGGAAAAAAGGCTGGGTGAGTATCCCGCCGACGTCGCCAACAAGTCCGGCAGCGCGACTTTCCAGAAGTCGTTGGTCAACTGCGTGTCGATGACCCGATCAAGCTCCTCCACGAACTCCTCGGCGTTTGTGGTCTGAATAACGCGTCGCAAGTCCTGTTCCATCTTGGTTTCCGCCGCACCGCCAGTGTACCGGCCAGTGATCACGCACATGAAGAACCATCGAGCAATGACCAGCCTCAACGTGCTGCGTTCAATGCCGTAGTCCCGCCACCCGATGAGGAACATGACATAGCAGTACAAGACATTGAACCGTGATGTGATCATCGATCCGCTGCGATACCCGGCCTGCCGAAGCGCGCCGAGAAACTCGTGCCAATTATCGAGATCCAGCGCCTCCTTCTGCGCGTCTCGCAGAAGTTCGAACTGCCGCGTCCTGACCTCCTCGGACATACGACCGGTGTCGATCTCCTTGCCGCGCAACACGGGATAGACCGCTTGTAGCCGAGCGCGCCGCAAGCCCAGCCCCACCGTAGCTCGAAGCAACTCGTCAGGGCTCGGCGTCAAGAAGTGGTTGAACGGGCTCTTCGCTCCTTGAGCGGGGAACCGCGCGGCGCGACAGAAGCCCTCCAGCTCGCGGCGACCGGCGTCCCAGTAGACCGACATCAGCGTGAGGATGAAGTCCGCCTGCTTGAGCTCGACCCCCTCCGAGTTGATGCGCACGAAGATGTCCGCGACTTCTCGCTCGGTCGCCGCCGCCGAGAGCTCGAGCGCGGTAAACGGATAGTCACGCAGGTCGTAGAGCCGATCGATCGCCTCGACGATCTCGTCCTCTTCGTCGTGACTGACCTCGCGACCGGCACGTAGACGATCGATGAACTCCGTCTGAAAGCGGTGCCGCGACTTCGGGCCGGACCACAGCTCCGAGATGTTCTTGATGTACTCCGGATCCTTCTCGATGGCGGCATCCGGAACGGCGAACCGCTTGTCTCGCGGCCGAAACGCGATGGCCAGATGCGCCTGGCGATACTCATCGTCCACTACCGGACGGTTCTTGATGACCGAGTAGAGCGAGGTGAGCCGCTGCTGACCGTCCACGATCAATCGGCGAGCCACCTGCTGCTTCTCATTTGTACCGATCTGCTTCGTACCTTTCGGATTCGTCGGGTTCTCCCAAAACAGGAAGTATCCGACAGGAAAGCCGCGGTACATCGAGTCAAAAAGATCACGTACCTTGGTTCGGGACCACACGAAGGGACGCTGAATCTCGGGAAGCCCGATGTCGCCGTCCTCGATCTCAGCCAATAGTTTCGAGAGCTGATAGTTTACTTCGCGAAACAGCGCTTTCACCGTCACCCCAGTCGTCGTGCTCGTCGTTCGTGTACACAACCTCGTACATGTTGTCACAAGATCAGCTCCGTGCGTGACCGCACCTACGCCGTACCAAAGTGGAAGACTGCGGCGAACGGGATCGTCATGCGACGGCTACTGTCAGACCTTATGGAAAGAGGTGTTCGAGGTCCGTGGCTCGGTTGACCGGTCGGTGGCGGATCGTGGAAATGAGCGGGTGGGGCCACGACGCGGTCGACCTCGTCGAACCCGGTTTCATCGAGTTCGCCAAGGACGGGACCGGCCAGTTCGGTTTCATCGCCGTCCGCGGCTGGCTGGACTGCCGCACTGTCGAGCGGGACGGTCGAACCGGTGTCGAGTTCACCTGGGAGGGCCTCGACGAGGGTGACCAGGTCAGCGGACGTGGCTGGGCGATTCTCGCTGATGACGAGACGGTCGAGGGGCATCTGTTCTTCCACATGGGAGACGACTCGAGTTTCCGGGCAGAACCCTTCACCCCTACCGATTGAGTGGATGGGTAGTGAGCGAGTACCAGTACTACGAATTCCTGGCGATCGACCGGCCGTTGGACGATGACGAGCAGGCCGAGGTTCGGTCGCTGTCCACCCGAGCCAGGATCACCGCCACGAGTTTCGTGAACGAGTATCACTGGGGCGACTTCCGCGGTGATCCGAACCGGTTGATGGAGCGCTATTACGACGCACACCTGTATGTGGCCAACTGGGGCACTCACCGCGTGATGCTCCGCCTACCCTGTTGTCTGCTCGATCCCAACGTCGTCGAGGATTACGTCGTCGACGACCAGGCGAGTGCCTGGGTCACGGACGAGTTCATCGTGCTCGACGTCACCTGCGAAGACGAGGCCGGTGAGTTCGCCTTCGACGACGATGTCGAGGTGTTGCTGGCTGCGATCGTTGGAGTTCGTGCCGAACTCGCCGCCGGTGATCTCCGCCCGCTTTACCTCGCCTGGCTGGCCGCCTACGGCGCCTGGGAGCGCGACGAGGACGTCTTCGACCGCGAAGCCAACGACGATCTCGAACCACCCGTTCCACCCGGACTGGGCACGCTCACCACGGCACAGCGGGCGCTGGCCGACTTCCTCCGCGTCGACGACGACCTGCTCGCGACCGCGGCCCAGACTTCTCCACCACTCGAGCAGATCGCCGACGATCCCGGCGACCTCGCCGCGCAGGTGGCCGGCCTACCCCTCGTCGAGAAGGATCGGCTCCTGGCGCGGGTCGTCCAGGGTGAGGCCGCGCGAGTGCGGATGGAGTTGGTACACCGTTTCCGCAGCGACACCACCCCGACCATCCCCGCTCCAGCCCGCCGAACCGTGGCCGACCTGCTCGATGACGCGGCACGTCGACGCAATGATCGACATCGCCGCCTGATCGCCGAACGCGCCGAAGAAGAGGCACGCCAGGAGCAGGCACGCGCCCTGACCCGCGACCGACGACTCGATGAGTTGGCCGACGACGAGGACGCCGCGTGGTCACGGGTCGACACACTGATCGCGACCCGGAAACCGGCCGAGTACGACACCGCCGTCACGCTGCTTACAGATCTCCGAGCACTCGCCGAACGCGAGGCCCGCTATGACACATTCACCTTGCGCACCATGGAGATCCGTCAAACACACGCACGCAAACCCAGCCTCATCGAGCGCCTCACCCGGGCAGGCCTCTGAGCACGGGCGGGCCGGGAGTTCGCCCAACCTCCAACGTGCCCACGAACGCGCACGGCGCCGTTCATAGGCGCCAACGCTGGAAGATGCCCCGGTAGGAACCTGGGGGTCTGGGGGCTGGGCCCCAGAAATGACGACGGGCGACGTGGTCTGCGCGTTCCGCAGACACACGTCGCCCGAGACCGTGGAGGTGCCGGGAATCGAACCCGGGTCCTCTGTCGCATTGCCAGGACTTCTCCGTGCGCAGTTCACTGTGCCTCTACTCGGCCCCGCCGGTCACGTGAACAAGCCGGTGTGACGGGCCCAGCCGCTGTAAGTGTCCCGTCGCGAGTCCGCGGCCAACTCGCGACGGCAAGCCCCCTAGCTGATGCCGGCGACCGGGTCGGGGGCGACCCCGGGCCGACAGACTCGCGCTCGCCTCAGGCGGCGAGGGCGAAGTCGCGCTGACTATTAGTCTTGGCGCTTATTGGTTTGCGGCGACGCTTGAGGTGGCCATCCGCCTGCACCTGCACGCTTCCCCTGACTCAACGTCCAGAGTCGAAACCGTTCACCCCCTTCGTGGGTATCCCAGTAAGGATAACGTCTCGCGGCCGCGGGATCATTCCAGTTCCACCGGTGGGGCTAGCTCCACCGCCGAGACGGCGGGTATCCCCATGGATCTCCGGCACTCACCGAGAGGATGATCGAGGTCAGTCGCACGAACGGGGAGATCGTGATCATGGCCGATGTCGAATCGCGCACGTTGCAGCCGGGGCCCATCAGGGCGACGGGGTTCCTGTTGTCCAACATCGTGTTCGGGGTGATCGGCTTCGGGCTGGTCATGACGACGATCCCGTTCGGCCTGCTCACGCTGGTCTTCTGGGTCGGCATCCTGGTGCTGTGCACCGGCCTGTTGCTGCTGCGCGGCGCGGCTCAGGTGCACCGCACGTGGCTGCACACCTGGCTCGGCGTGTACATCGCGCGGCCGTACCGGGTGATGCCGACAGGTGCGGCCGCCCGGCTGCGCACGCTGCTCACCGACGGCGCGACCTGGAAGGACACGATCTACCTGCTGCTGATGTTCCCGATCGGCATGGCCGAGCTAATCGGCGTGAGCATGCTGTGGGGCATCGGGCTGGGCATGTCCACGATGCCGCTGTACTACGGCCTGTTCGACAAGGGCGACGAGCCGCAGATCTTCCACCCCGACTTCGTGGTGGACACCTTCGGCGAGGCGATGATCTGCTCGGCGGTGGGCCTGCTGATCCTCTGCATGGCGATCATCGTGGTGCCGGCCGTCGCGAAGGCACACGCCAAGTTCGCGGTGTGGATGCTCGGCCCGAGCCGCAAGATCATGAACGGCGACCGGGAGAGCACGCCGCGGGCCGCCGCACTCGTCTAGTCGATACCTTTCGCGGCACGTCCGGCGGCGCGCACCATCTCCCGCCGGGCGTCCCGCTTGGCCAGGTCCTGCCGCTTGTCGTAGGACTTCTTGCCCTTCGCGAGCGCGATCTCGACCTTGACCTTGCCGTCGGAGAAATACAGCGACAGCGGCACCAGCGACAGGCCGCTCTCCTTGGTCTTGCCGATCAGCCGCAGGATCTCCTGCTTGTGCAGCAACAGTTTCCGGTGCCGGCGCGGCTCGTGGTTGGTCCACGTGCCCTGGTCGTACTCCGGGATGTGCAGGTTGCGCAGCCACACCTCGCCGTCGTCCACGGTGGCGAACGCGTCGGCCATGGAGGCGCGGCCGGCGCGCAGGCTCTTCACCTCGGTGCCGACGAGCACGATCCCGGCCTCGTAGGTGTCCAGGATCGTGTAGTCGTGCCGCGCCTTGCGGTTCGACACGATCACCTTCTGTCCACGTTCCCTGGGCATGGCGACACCCTACGTGTTCGCCGGCGGTGGGTGCGACACGATTCCGCTAACGCCGGACATAGAGCCGCAGTGTCACGTATCCGGTGACCGCGGAGATCAATATCGCGGTCAGCACCAGCCACGGTGTCACCGCGACCACGTCCACGCCTCGGATCGGACTGATGATGTTCGGATCGATCAGCTTGCCGTTGCCGATCACTTCGTCGAAGAACCACGACTTGACGCCGACCAGCAGACCGATCGCGGCGATCGCGCCGATCACGCCGGCGACCACCGCCTCGAGCAGGAACGGGAGCTGGGTGTACCAGCGGGTCGCGCCCACCAGTCGCATGATGCCGACCTCGGTCCGTCTGGTGTACGCGGACACCTGGACGGTATTGGAGATCAACAACAGCGCGGCGATGGCCTGCACGATCGCGGCGACGAACGCCAGCGCCTGGATACCGCCGAGCGCGTCGAAGAACTTGTCGAGGAAGTCGCTCTGGTCGACCACCTTGTCCACACCGGGCTGGGTGGCGTAGGTCTGCGCGATCACCTCGGGCCGGTCCGGATTCTTCAGTTTGACCTGCAGTGACGCGGGCAGCGCCTCTGGTCTGGCGACCTGCACCAGCTCCGGCTGCCCCTCGAAGATCCGCCTGAACCGCTCGTAGGCCTGCTCACGGCTTTCGAACACCACCTCGTCGATGACGTCGGTGTTGCTCTCCAGCTCGGCCTTGAGGCGCTTGCACGGGTCCTGCGTGCAGGTCTTGTCCTTATCCCCGACGTCGTTGGTGAGGAAGATGTGCACCTGGAGCTTGTCCTGGTACAGCTCCTGGGTGTTGTCGATCATGCGGACCACGAGCATGCCGCTGCCGAGCAGGGTGAGCGAGATCGCGGTCGTGATGATCATCGCGATGGTCATCGTGACGTTCCGGCGCAGGCCGGTGACGACCTCGCTGAACACGAAACTTGCGCGCATCGGTGCGGTTGTCCTCGGGGATCGGGGGCGGGGGCGGGTTGGTCAGCGGCCGACGCCGTAGACGCCGCGTGCGTCGTCGCGGATGACCTTGCCGAGGCTCAGCTCGACCACACGCCGCCGCATCGAGTCCACGATCGAATGGTCGTGGGTGGCCATCAGCACCGTGGTGCCCGTGCGGTTGATCCGCTCGAGCAGCAGCATGATGTCCTGGCTGGTGTCCGGGTCCAGGTTTCCGGTCGGCTCGTCGGCCAGCAGCATCAGCGGCCGGTTGACGAACGCGCGCGCGATCGCGACACGCTGCTGCTCGCCGCCGGACAGCTCGTTCGGCATCCGGTCGGCTTTTCCTTCCAGGCCAACGAGTTCGAGCACCTCGGGCACGACCTTCTTGATCGTGTGCTTCGGCTTGCCGATCACCTCGAGCGCGAACGCCACGTTCTCGGCGACCGTCTTGTTGGTCAGCAGGCGGAAGTCCTGGAACACGCAGCCGATGGACTGGCGCAGGCGGGGGACCCTGCGCCGGGCCATGCGGGCGACGTCGAAGTTGGCCACGTAGACCCGGCCCTTGGTGGGCACTTCCTCGCGCAGCAACAGGCGCAGGAAGGTCGACTTGCCCGAGCCCGACGGACCGATCAGGAAGACGAACTCGCCCTTGTCGATCTCGACGGAAACCTCGGCAAGCGCGGGACGCGCCGAGGTCTTGTAGTTCTTGGACACCTGCTCCAGCCGGATCACGAGGCGCGAGTCTACCTGTGTTCGTTACTGGACCGTTGCAACGCCCTGCGTCGGTGTTTCCGCAGGTAGATCAATTGGTCCGGCGCCAGCGGATGCCCGCCTCGATGAATCCGTCGATGTCGCCGTCGAGCACCGACGACGGGTTTCCGACCTCGTGCTCGGTGCGCAGGTCCTTGACCATCTGATACGGGTGCAGCACGTAGGAGCGCATCTGGTTGCCCCAGCTCGACCCGCCGTCGCCCTTGAGCTCGTCCATCCTGGCGCGCTCCTCCTCCTGCCGTTTGGCGAGGAGCCTGGCCTGCAGCACGCGCAGGGCGGCGGCACGGTTCTGGATCTGCGACTTCTCGTTCTGGCAGGAGACCACGATGCCGGTCGGGATGTGCGTGATCCGCACGGCGGAGTCGGTGGTGTTGACGCTCTGGCCGCCGGGCCCGGAGGAGCGGAACACGTCGACCCGCATGTCGTTCTCCGGAATGTCGATGTGGTCGGTCTGCTCGGTCACGGGCAGCACCTCGACGCCGGCGAAGGAGGTCTGCCGGCGGCCCTGGTTGTCGAACGGCGAGATCCGCACCAGCCGGTGGGTGCCCTGTTCGATGGACAGGGTGCCGTAGGCGTAGGGCGCGCCGACCTTGAAGGTGGCCGACTTGATGCCGGCCTCCTCGGCATAGGAGGTGTCGTAGACCTCGGTCGGGTAGCCGTGCCGCTCGGCCCAGCGCAGGTACATGCGCATGAGCATCTCGGCGAAGTCGGCGGCGTCGACCCCGCCGGCCTCGGAGCGGATGGTCACGAGTGCCTCGCGCTCGTCGTACTCGCCGGACAGCAGCGTGCGCACCTCGAGCTGGTCGATCTCCTTGTGCAGCTTGTCCCGCTCGGTGTCGGCCTCGGCGCGCGCGTCGGCGCTCTCGCCCTCGGCTTCCTCGGCAAGCTCGTAGAGCACCTCGAGGTCGTCGAGCCGCTGACGAAGATCTTCGACCTTGCGCAGCTCACCCTGCTTGTGCGAGAGCTGGCTGGTGACCTTCTGCGCGTTGTCCTGGTCGTCCCACAGGTCGGGCTTGGAGGCCTGCTCCTCCAGGTCGGCGACCTTCGCGCGCAGCGCCTCGAGGTCCATCACCGCCTCGACGCTGGCGAGGGTGTCGGAGAGGTTCTTGAGATCGGCCGCGACGTCGGGGTTCACAACGAAACAGGTTACGTCCTCGGGACACGCCCGTGTCGCACGGGCCTCAGCGTTGGCGTGGCCCGTGCGACGTGAGGGTATTCAGTCGGTCGGCAGCGAATCGAGCAGCTTGACCATGGCCTTGGCGCGCGCGGCGCCGAAGTCGGCGATGGCCTTGGCGTACGGGTCGTCGGCTGCCTTGGCGGCGTTCTTGGCGGCTTCCTGCTCCGCGTTGTACGTCTCCTTGGCGGAGGCGAACAGGGCGGCGCGCTGCTTGCCGGACAGCGTGCTCGCGTGCGCGATGCGGAGGATCAGCGGGCTGCGAAGGTGATCAGGGCCGGGCTCGGTGGTGAGCCAGGACTTGAAAGCCTTCTTGCCGGCGGCCGTCACCTGATACTGCTGGCTGGACCGCGGCCCCTGCTTGCCCAACCGCACCAGCCCGGCGTCGGCCAATGCCGGAAGCTCCCGGTAGACCTGGCTCCGCGTCACACTGAAGAACGCCCCGAACCTCTCCCGCGCGGCGGAAACGAGCTCCCCGCCCGTCTGCGGCCCATCGTGGAGCAATCCGAGCAGTGCTGCGGCAGTCGCGTTCAGTTCAGACACATTCCCCACCGTGCCACGACTCAGCGCGTCTGTCCACAGTGGCCACAAAACTGTCCACAATGGCCAGTCCCCCTACGCAAGAATCCCCTTACCCCCCAACCCATTCGGCCCACTCATCCCCCACACAGACCAATCCCCCATTCCCCACCGCAACCATCCACAGTGGACTGTCCACCCGACCGTCCACAAGCGACAGAGGCCTCCAACGCACCCCGATAGGAACCTGGGGGTTTGGGGGCTGGGCCCCCAAAATAATGCGAAAGAGGCCCTCATCTGCGCTTTCCGCAGATAAGGGCCTCTCGACTCTGTAGCGGGGACAGGATTTGAACCTGCGACCTCTGGGTTATGAGCCCAGCGAGCTACCGAACTGCTCCACCCCGCGGTGACAGAGCAAAGACTACTGGAGTGGTGATCAGCTGTTCGCGGCGGGTCGTCCTAGTTTGGCGAGCAGTGCGGTGAACGGGCTCGCACCTGCGGAAACGGGGACGGCGGGGTCGAACATGCCGTCCATGCCCGCGCCGCTGTCCGCGTTGAACTCGGCGACCGCGGCGATCACATCGGCGTCCGGTTCGTAGCCGATCTCGGCGCCGGTGGCGATGTCCCAGCCGTGCACCAGCGCCTCCTGCATGCTGATCGTCGCGATCACCAGGCCGGGCGTCGGGCCGAACGGGAAGGCGAACTCGGTGGTGAGCACGCCGGGCCGACCGAACGCGGCGAGGCACCGGGCGGCGGCGGTGTCGAAGGCGCCGGCCGGGTCGTCGCCGAGGTGATCGCGCTCCTCCGCGTCGAAGTCGACCTCCTGCCCCTCGGCGACCCTGGCGAACACGTCCAGCGCGCTCACGAGGTGGTTGGCCACGTCGGCGACGGTCCACCCGTCGCAGGGGCTGGGTGCGGCGAGCGCGCCGAGCGGGGCGATGGCGAGCACCTTGGCGGTGCCGGCGTAGGCGCGTTCGAGCAGGTCGACGGTGGACGTGGTCATGGCTGGCTCCTCGAGTTCCGGGTACCGGTCACCCCACCGACGAACGGCGTCCGCGCGAACAGACACACCTATTCGAATCGGGTGGTGTCGCCGGCTCCCCGGCGCACGATCTCCGGCTCACCCTGGGAGAAGTCGATCACCGTGGTCGGCACGGTGCCACACTCGCCGGAGTCGATCACGGCGTCCACGACGTGGTCGAGCCGTTCCTTGATCTCCCAGCCCTGGGTGAGCGGCTCGTCGAGGTCGGGCAGCAGCAGCGTGCTGGACAGCAGCGGCTCGCCGAGTTCGTCGAGCAGTGCCTGCACGACGATGTCGTCCGGGATGCGCGCGCCGACCGTGCGCTTCTTCGGGTGCATCATGCGGCGCGGCACCTCGTTGGTGGCGGGCAGGATGAACGTGTAGCTGCCCGGGGTGGACGCCTTGATCGCGCGGAACACCGTGTTGTCCACGTGCACGAACTGGCCGAGTTGGGCGAAGTCGCGGCACATCAGGGTGAAGTGGTGGCGGTCGTCGAGCCGGCGAATCTCCTTGATCCGCTCCAGCCCGTCCTTGTTGCCGAGCTGGCAGCCGAGCGCGTAGCACGAGTCGGTCGGGTAGGCGATCAGGCCGTCCTCGCGCAGCAGCGCCACCGCCTGCCCGATCGCGCGCCGCTGCGGGTTGACCGGGTGCACATCGAAGTACCTCGCCATGGACGAGCAGCCTAGGTGATCACACGTTCGGGATCGGCTGTCCCACGATCGAGTCTCCTGATGCCCACCAGGTGTGACGGCTCGATACATGGTCGGGTGAATGCCGTTCTCCCAGGTCACTCGATACGGGCGTTCCCCGGCTCGCCTACTGCCGAGGCCCCGCCGGTCGTGCCAGCCTGTAGCCGCACAGCACTGTGTGTGCACATTCCGACACCCCTGGCACAACGAGGCGAGCCGCATGGCAGACGATCGGGCGCGACGAGGCACGGCGCTGACGCGCTGGTGCTCGCGCCTGCTGCTGGTGCTCGGCGGGGCGGTGATCACGACCGTCGCCGCGTGGATGCTGTCCGAGGTGCCGGCCAGCGCCACCCCGATCGTGATCCAGGCGCCGGCGGACCCGATCAAGGCGACGGCCGAGCACATGAAGTCCACAGTGGACACCGCTGGGGACACCGCTGGCCAGTACGCGGCGGCGACCACCAAGGCCGTGCACGACACAGTCGCCCCCGTGGCCGAGCGCGCCGTCGCCACGGTCGAGCGGGTGGTCGAGCGCACCGGCGTGAAGCGCCTGGTCACCGGCGCGGCGCAGAAGCTCGACGCGCTGCGCCCCGCCACGCCGCCGCTTCCCGTGTCGCAGCTGCTGCCGACGCCCACCGTCGCCGAGCCGCCGACGCTCCAGCCCGCACCCGTGCCGCCGGCGGCCGTTCACCCGGCGCCGCTGCCGGTCGGCACGCCCGATGACCGACCCGTCCAGTTGTCCTCCGCCGCGCTCACGACCGACGAGCAGCACGAGGTCGAGATCAACGCACGGCGCATCGAACCCCGCCAGGCCGACCCGGCCGAGAACGAGCCCGGCTCGCCGCAGCGCCGCGGTGAGCCGAGCACACTGCCGAACCCGCACGCCCCCGCGCCCCACAACGGGAACACCGGCGGCACGGATCACTCCCAGTTCGCCATCGCCACACCGCCGGCGGTCGCGAGCGCTCCGGCCAAGGCCGGCTGGGCCCGCACGGGCACGCCGACCCGGCTGACACGCACCAACGTCCGTCCTGGCGTCACGCCCGACTGACCGGGCGCACGCCCACACCTCGAGAACCATCGCGCGTTCCGGCGCGCTTCGAAGCTGGAAAACCCTGGAATATCAAGGAGAATCATGCACATCTGGGCAAGGCGCGGTCTGCAGACCGCACTGGTAACCGGCGGCCTGTTGATGCTCGGCACGGGGATCGCCTCCGCCGACGAGCGGGTCGACCCGGACCGTCCGGCGAGCCCGCTGGACGGCGGGATCACCATCCCGGTCGACATCGGCGACAACGCGCTGGGCACCCCGCTCGGGCAGCTCGACCTGCCCGGCTACCAGGGCGAGATCAGCACCAAGCAGGTCACCGCACCGCTGAGCCAGGCGCTGCAGAGCAACGCCCCGGTCACCAAGCCGACCCCGAAGCCGAGCACGAAGCCGGCGCCGAAGCCGGCCGCGCTGCTCAACGGGCTGCCCACCGGGATGCCCGACGGTCAGTGCGGGCTGCCCGCGGCCAAGGGCGCCAAGGCCCCGGTCTGCGAGACCACCCCGCCGGTGCCGCGTCCGGACAAGCCGGTCGCGACGGCCGACGACGCCTTCCTGGGCAACCGGGTGAACGCCGACCTCGTGGTGCCGCTGCAGATCACCGGCAACGCGATCGCCGCGCCGCTGTCCTCGGCGACCGTCGCCGGCTCGAGCCACAGCCAGACCTACGACGGCCGGCAGGACATCGAGACGGGCGGCAACGGCTCCGCGCTCGGAGGGAACGTGGTTGACCTGGACTGGGCGGTGCCCGTACAGCTGTCCAACAACGCGGTCGCCTGGGCCGGCTCGGCGCAGTCGATCGGCGGCAACGCCGAGCAGGACGTCGTCACCGGCGGTGACACGACCACCGACGGCCGCAACGGCAGCCTGGCCGGCAACGTGCTCGCCGGTCACTGGGCCACCCCGGTCCAGGCCACCGGGAACGCGGTGAGCTGGGGCGGCAACGCCCAGGTCACCGACTCCACGGCGACCAACTACACGGAGAGCGGCGGCGCGGTGGACACCGCCGGCCGGGACGGCACGCTGTCCGGCAACGCCGGCGCGGCCCCGCTGGCGCTGCCGGTCGAGGTCAACGGCAACGCCCCCACCTGGGGTGGACGATCCGACGTGCAGTCGTCCACCACCACGGTCGACGCGATCGCCGGTGGCACGAAGACCGGGATCAACGACATCCCGACCTACGTGCAGACCGACGGCGACCAGGGCGCTGGATCCGGCAACATCGTGCAGCCGCAGGGCGCCGGCATCGCCAACGTGGCCAGCGTCGCCGCGGCCTGGACCGGCATCGCCACCACGGGCGGGGCGACCGCGCCGTCCACCACCCCGGTGCCGATCCCCAGCCCGGAGCCGGTCGCGCCGATGAGCCCGAACGCGTCGAACAGCAGCTCGAGGACCGACGTGACCTCCGGCGGGTTCTCCAGCACCTCGTCGGAGGGCGGCGTGCTGTCCGGCAACCTGGCCGACGCGCCGGTCGCGGTGCCGGCCGAGGTGTTCGGCATCGGCGGCACGTGGGGCGGCATCGCCCACGCGCTGCACGACAACGAGTCCACCACGGTCGTCGGCGGCGGCACGTACACCAACGGCGACAAGGGAACCCTGGCCGGCAACACCGCGTCCACGCCGGTCGCCAGCAGCCCGGACGTGTTCGCGGTCGGCGGCTCCTGGATCGGCATGGCGTCCGGTCAGGCGACCAACGACAAGGTCGTGCAGGCCGGCGGCTACAACGGCACCCGAGGCAACGAGGGCACCGGCTCCGGCAACCTGATCACCGGCCCGGTCGCGCTGCCGGCCGAGCTGTTCGGCGTGGGCGGCTCGTGGGTCGGCTCCGGTACCGGCATCGGCGAGGAGACGAAGGTCGTCAAGGCCGGCGGCGGCGGGAACACCGAGGACCCGTGCGGCGTCGCGTCGTCCAACCTGGTGGCCGCTCCGCTGTCCACCCCGGCCCAGGTGTTCGGCATCGGCGGCGCCTGGATCGGCCGCGGCGTCGGCGAGGCCACCAACGACACCGAGTCCACGGCCGGCGGCGACTACAAGACCACCGGCGGGTTCGGCACCATCACCGGCAACCTGGTGCAGGCACCGGGATCGCTGCCGGCGCAGGTGCACGGCATCGGCGCCGCGTGGGGCGGCTTCGGCCAGGGCGTGTCGGACAACGAGACCGACTCCACCGCCGGCGGCCACAACCTGGCCGACGGTGAGGGCGGTCAGCTCGCCGGCAACGTGGTGCAGGCTCCGGTCGGCTCCACCGCCGGTGTGTTCGCGCTGGCCCCGGTGTGGGTCGGCCGGGTCACCGGTGACGCCACCAACGAGGTCACCTCGACCGCCGGTGGCGACACCGAGACCAACGGCGACGCCGGCCAGATCTCCGGCAACGTGATCAGCGGGCAGGCCCTGCCGGTCGCCCAGGTCTTCGGCAACGCGGCGAGCTTCATCGGCGCGTCCGACGGCAGCGCGATCAACGAGACCGTGGCCGAGTCGGGTGGCGACATCACCACCTCCGGCCTGGGCGGCTCGCTGTCCGGCAACATCGCCGACGTCCCGGCCGCGGCCGTGGCGCAGGTGTTCGGCAACTCGGCGGCCGTGGCGGGCACCTCCTACGCGTGGGCGGCCAACGACCTGACCGGTCAGTCCGGCGGCACGACCACCACGACCGGCGGCCAGGATCTGCAGATCCCGGTCGGCGCGGTGGCGCAGGTGTTCGAGTTCAGCCCCGCACTGGTCGGCGAGGCCGAGGCGATGGCCACCAACATCACGTCGGTGACCGTCGACGAGACCCCGGCACAGGTCAACGTGCCGGTCGACGGTTCGGGTTTCTCGCTCTAACTCGCGAGTGATTGTTCTGCCGAGGGGGCACGCACCGCGTGCCCCCTCGGCTTTTCCTTGCGCAGCTTGGGAAGCACGCCCTCGGCGAACGAGTACGCCTCCTCCAGGTGCGGCGTGCCGGACAGCAGGAACTCCTCGACGCCGTGATCGCGGTAGTCCTCGATCCGCCTGGCCACCTCGGCGTGGCCGCCGACCAGGGTCAGCACATCGCCGCGCGCGAGCAGGTTCGGGTACACCTCCAGCTTGGACGCCGTGGGTTCGGCGAACAGCCGGCGCGCTCGCGCCCACGCCTCGCCCGAGGTGTCCCGGCTGATCACGTGCAGCCGCACGGCCCGCCCGATGATCTCGGGTGGCGAGGCGCTCTCGATCGCCGTGGCCAGCACCAGCCGCTCGCCGGCGTAGTGCCGGAACGTGGCGACCGCCTCGGGTGCGACATCCGCCGGCACGGTGAACCGCAGCCGCTCGGTCGTCGTCGCCAGCAGGGCGGCGATCACCAGCGGATCGCCTTCTCCTTCTGGCAGAACGACTCCGTCGAATCCGAGGTGCTCGGCGGTACGCGCGGCGTGGGTGAGGTATTTCAGCGTCGCGGGACGGTCCGGCAGCACCCAGTGCACGGCGGTCACGGCGTGGCCCCCGCGAACGGGATCGCCGCGCGCACCGGTTCGGCGCCGGCGTCCACCGGATGCCGCCACACACCCCGGTCGCGCAGCAGCGGCAGCACGCCCTCGCCGAACCAGTACGCCTCCTCCAGGTGCGGGTGCCCGGACAGCACGAACTCCGAGATGCCCAGCGCCGCGTACTCCTCGATCCGCTCGGCCACCTCGACGTGACTGCCGACCAGCGCGGTACCCGCTCCCCCGCGCACCAGACCGACGCCGGCCCACAGGTTCGGGTACACCTCGAGCGAGCCGGTGCGGCCGCCGTGCAGCGCGCGCATCCGGGCCTGCCCCTCCGAGCCGCTCCTCGACAGTCCACTTTGGACAGACGCGATCACGTCCGGGTCGAGCGCGGCCAGCAGCCGGTCGGCCTCGGCCCACGCCTGCGCCGAGGTGTCCCGGCTGATCACGTGCAGCCGGATGCCGAAGCGCGGCGGCGTCCGGCCCGCCTCGGCCGCCTCCTTGCGGATCCAGGCGATCTTGTCGGCGACCGCGTCCGGCGGCTCGCCCCAGGTCAGGTACACGTCCACGTGCCGCGCGGCCACCCGGCCGGCCGCGGGCGAGGAGCCGCC
Source organism: Herbihabitans rhizosphaerae (assembly GCF_004216555.1). GTDB lineage: Bacteria > Actinomycetota > Actinomycetes > Mycobacteriales > Pseudonocardiaceae > Herbihabitans > Herbihabitans rhizosphaerae. The sequence continues at coordinate 72,692 of NZ_SGWQ01000013.1, forward strand.
GAAATACACGTCCGGCACCGGATCGGGCACCCGGTCCAGCCGCGCGTCGTCCACCTTCACGTGCTCGCCGTGCAGCGACACCCGCTCGCCCCGCCACAGCGCGCGCACCACGGTGAGGAACTCGTCGGTGCGCTGATACCGCGCCTGCTTGCCGAGGTGATCGCCGTAGGCGCGCTGCTCGTGGTCCTCGCCGCCGGTGACCACGTTCAGCAGCAGCCGCCCCTCGGAGTGCCGCTGGAACGTGGCGGCCATCTGCGCGGCCAGCGTCGGTGACACGAGCCCGGGCCGGAACGCCACCAGGAATTTCAGCCGCTCCGACTCGCGGGCGAGCATCGCGGTGGTGAGCCACGCGTCCTCGCACCACGCGCCGGTCGGGGTGAGCGCGCCCTCGAAGCCGAGTTGCTCGGCGGCGCGGGCGATCTGCGACAGGTACGCGATCGTGGCCGGACGGTCGCCACCCGCCGTGGTGACCGCCGTGCCGTGCCCGCCGCCGACCAGGTAGCGGCTGTCGCCGTAGGTCGGCAGGAACCAGTGGAACCGCAGTGTCATGGTCAACTCCTAGGCCACGGCCAGCGCGTGCCGGCCGCGCACGACCTCGGAGAACGCGTCGACGATCGGGTACAGGTCCTCGGCGGCCCGCTGGTCCAGCCGCGCGTCGCCGGGCAACGGCTCCACGTGCCGGTCGAGCACGAACCAGCCGGGCACGATGTGGTCCGCGCCGAGCGAGGACAGCACCGGCCGCAGCGCGTAGTCGATCGCCAGCACGTGCGCCGGGGTGCCGCCGGTGACCACCGGCAGCACGACCTTGCCGGCCAAGGCGAACTGGGGCAGCAGGTCGAGCAGCAGCTTGAGCACCCCGCTGTAGGCCGCCTTGTACACCGGCGAGGCGACCACCACGCCGTGCGCGCCGGCGATCGCGTCGGCCACCTCGGCGATCTTCGGATGCGTCGAATCGGCGTGCAGCAGCGGCTCGGCCGGCAGGTCGCGCACCCGCACGACGCTCGCGGTGTGGCCGTCGCCGCGCAGACGCGTGGCGAGGTGATCGGACAGCGCGCCGGTGCGCGAGGTGACCGACGGGCTGCCGGACAGGATGATCAAGCTGGTCATGGGTGATCTCCTCAGATCAGGCCGTGCCGGGGCGGCGGCGAACCGGTCAGCGCGTATCGCCCGATGTGCTGGACCTTCCAGCGCACCGGGTCGTGCAGCGTGTGCGTGCGGGCGTTGCGCCAGTGCCGGTGCAGGTTCAGCGAGTCGAGCGCGGACCGGGTGCCGGACACCTCGAACAGCGCGTTGGTCACCTCGACGGCGGCCCGGTCGGCGAACGCCTTCGCGGCGGCCACGGCGATCGACGCGCTCGCCACGCCCGGCTCGTCGAGGGTCGCGCCGTCCACCGCCCGCCCCGCCTCGGCGAGCAGTGCCTCGGCCGCGCGCACGGTGATCTCCAGCTCGCCGAACCGCTGCACGGTCAACGGATCCTGGTCGGCGCGCTCGACTCCCGCCTCGAACCACGGCCGGCTGCGGGTGCGCACGAACTCGGCCGCCTCGGCCAGCGCGCCGCGCGCGATGCCGGCGTCGATCGCGGCGTGCAGGATCTGCGCCCGCGCGCCGTAGAGCTGCGGGCCGGTGAACGTGAGGTGGTGCGGCAACACGCGATCGGCCGGCACCCGCACGCCGTCCAGCCGCACGCTGCCGCTGGCCGTGGTGCGCTGGCCCATGCCGTCCCAGTCGTCGGTGACCGTCACACCGTCGGCGTCGGCCGGCACGTAGGCGACCACGATCTTGTCCTCGTCGTCCTTGGCCAGCACCGGAATCCAGTGCGCGAACAACGCGCCGGTCGAGTAGTGCTTCACGCCGTCCAGCACGTAGCCGTCAGCTGCCGCGCGCAGCCGGGTGCGGTAGTCCTGCACGTGCTTGGTGCCGGCCTCGGACTGCGCGTTGCCGAACCGCCTGCCGGCGAGCACCTCGGTGAAGAAGAACCCGCGCTGATCGGCGTTTCCGTTGTGCCGCAACGCGTTCACGTACACGAAGTGGCTCTGCGGGATCTGCGCGATGTTCGGATCGGCGGCGGCGAGCAACCGGAACACCTCGGCCACGGTCGCCGTGCCGACGTCCGCGCCGCCGTACTCGCGCGGCACGGTGATCGCGAGCAGCCCGCTGGCCGACAACTCGTCCAGCTCCGCCTCGGGGAGCCGGCGCACCGCGTCCCGCTCGGCCGCCCCCTCGGCGAAGGTGGCGGCGAGCCGCGCCGCGACCGCCAGCGCCTCGTCGGCATCGGCGATCACGTGCGCGACCCGCTCCATCAGACTCTTGCTCATAGTCCCGCCATTCCGTCCTCGCAGGGTGACCCACCGGGCGCGTCCAGGTGGATGAGCTGAGCTACATCGGGTCGTGTGATGGGAGCGACTCGTATTGGGCATACTCGAGCGGACGCCAACGCCGTAGATCGCCGCCTGGGCGTGCCCTAAGTGACCACCCACGCAAATTGGGAACAAGCCCTTGTCCGGTCATCACGTGTACCAGGTTGGTTCTGGCAGCTCACCCAGCAGCGCGTACCGCCCGACCTCGACCCGCTTGTAAGCGACCGGGTCGTGCAGGCTGTGCGTGCGGAGGTTGCGCCAGAAGATGTCCAGCCCGACCGCGTTCGCGCTCGCCCGCGCGCCGGTGACCTCGAAGATCCTGGTGCCGATCTCCAGGCCGACGTCGATCGCGCGCTGCTTGGCCGCCGCGATCACGACGGCCGCCTCGCCGCGCTCCTCCGGCGTCACGGTGTCGGCGTGCGCGTTGATCGCCTCGATCTTCGCCGCGGCCCGGTCGGCCAACGCCTCGGCCGCCCACAGCTTGGACTGCAGATCGCCGTAGGTGTCGAGGATGTAGAACTCCTCGCCGGCCGACTCCTTGTTGTCGCCGCCGTAGGGCCACGGGCGGGTGCGGTCACGCGTGTAGGCCGTCGCGGTGGTCAGCGCGCCGCGGGCGATGCCGAGGTAGAAGTTGGTGAACACCAACTGGATCAGCGGCACGTTGAGCGTGTTGTAGGTCCTCGGCTGGAACTCCTTGCCGACGTAGCCGGCGGCCAGCTCCCACGGCACCCGCACACCGTTGATCTCCACGCTGCCGCTCTCGGTCAGCCGCTGGCCGAGGTTGTCCCAGTCGTCGTTGAACACGATGGCGGGCTGGTCGGACGGCACGATCGCGAAGATGTGCTTGTCCGTTCCGTCCAGCACGCCCTCCAGCACGGTCACGTCGGAGACCTTGCTGCCGGTGGAGAACGACTTGCGGCCGGTGAAGACGATCTCGTCGCCCTCGTCGGTGATCGTCAGGTCGTTGTCGCGCGGGTTGATCGCGCCGCCGAAGAACCACTTCTCGCGGGTGGCCTGCTCCTCAACGGCGGCGATCTGCTCGGGTGTGGCGACCAGTCGCGCGGCCCACGCCCACAGGTAGTGGTAGCCGATGAGCTGGCCGATCGAGCCGTCGCCGCTGGCGATCTCGCGGATCACCCGGTACGCGGTGGTCCAGTTCTGGCCGCCGCCGCCATGCTCGACCGGACCGAGCAGGGTCACCAGGCCGGTGTCCTTGAGCAACTGGACCTCGGCGTGCGGGGTCCGGTTCGCCCGCTCCCGTTCGACGGCGTCGGAGGCCAGGATCCCGGCCACCTCGGCGGCCTTGGCGAGCCACTCCTGCGTGGTGGTCACTGTCGTCGTCCCTGTTGTCGTCCCTGTTGTCGTCACTGGGTCACCCCCGCCGGCTCGGGCGTGCCGGCACCGATCGGCAGGTCGGCCTCCAGCTCGCGCACGATCGGCAGCACATGCTTGCCGAAGTACTCGACTTCCTCGTGGTAGTGCAGGAATCCGAGGAGCAGCAGGTTCACCCCGCGCCGCTTGTACTCGACGATCCGGTGCGCGATCTGCTCCGGCGTGCCGATCAGCTTGCTGCGGAATCCGTCGTTGTACTGGATCAGGTCCTCGAAGTCGGAGTCGGCCCACATGCCCTTGCGGTCCGAGGTGGACCCGCCGGCCTGGCGGACGGCGTCGCGGAATCCGTGCACCGCGTCGACGTTCGCCTTGTCCACGATCTCGCGCAGCGTGTCGCGCGCCTCGGCCTCGGTGTCCCGGGCGATCAGGAACGCGTTGAGCCCGAACCGGACGGCGCGATCGTGCGCCTGGGCGGTCTCGCTGACCTCGGCGATCTGCTCGCTGATCCCGTCGAAGTCCTTGCCGTTGCTGAAATACCAGTCCGACACCCGCCCGGCCATCGCGCGCGCGGCCGTGGAGTTGCCACCCTGGAAGACCTCCGGGTGGGCGCGGCCGGGCACCTCAACCGGCTTCGGTTTCAGGTCGTAGCCGTGCAGCCGGTAGAAGTCGCCCTGGAACTCCGCGTCGTCCTGCGTCCAGCTCGCGCGCAGCACGCGGATGAACTCCTCGGACCGCCGGTAGCGCTCGTCGTGCTCCAGCCACGGCTCGCCGAGCGCGGTGAACTCGCCCTTGAACCAGCCGCTGACCACGTTCACCGCGGCGCGTCCACCCGACAGATGATCAGCGGTGGACAGCAGCTTCGCCAGCACGCCGGGATGCCACAGCCCCGGGTGCACCGCGGCGATCACCTTCAACCGCTCGGTGGCCAACAGCAGCGCGAGGCTGAAACTGGTGGACTCCTGCTGATAGGCGGCCCCGTAACTGGCCATGTAGCGCACCTGGGACAGCGCGTACTCGAACCCGTTGTTCTCGGCCAGAACCGCCAACTTCTTGTTGTACTCGTACCCCCAATCGGTGCGTTGTTCGATCGTGCTGGTGACGAGCCCACCACTGACGTTCGGCACCCAATAGGCGAACTTCAACGGCTGCTCAAGATTTTCCGCAGACACGGCAATACTCCAAAAAGTGGAAGAGGCACAAGGCAAAGCCCTACGTTTGACGCGGGCGACAATCGATCAACGAGCGGTCAGCTCGGACACCCTTGGCCGGCGATCCGCGCGAAATCGAGATGCCGCCGCCGGGTGAGATCCCATCGGTCAACGATTTCGGCGATCATGCCTGAAACCCTACGGAGAACAACGCCGATCGGTCTACCAGCCATTCACGAACCGCCGATAGGGTTTCCCTTCCAAGCCACCCCATGGCCTGCTCACGCCGCGCTCGCACCCATCGCGTTAGCCCGCCTGACCAGCACATCATGCAGGTTCCGAGCGGCCAGCGGAGGCGCCCCGGACCGACGCCGCTGCACCACCAGCAGCACGTCCACCATTCGGGAATCCAGCGGCCGCCACGTGATCGCCCCTGCCCGCTCCAACGGATCCCCCACCACACTGAATTCGGGAAGTACGGTCGCCCCAAGCCCCTCAGCCACCATGATCTTTCCCATCTCCGCCCCATCGGTCGAATAGGAAAATACCGGCTGCCGCCCATCCAACAACCGGTGCACGAACCGATGCATCACATACCCCGACCGCATGACGATCAAGGATTCCCTCAACAAATCCTCAACCCCCACCGCCGACAAACCCGCCAACCGACTGTCCGGCCGAACACACACCACCGCCCGCCCCCGAAGCAGTTCAGTCGTATCAAACTCCGGCGGCCAATCATCCCCCGCCAAATAATTGACCAACCCCAAATCAAACCCCCCATCCAACAACCCCCGATGAATCTCGGCCTGCTGCACATCCACAACCTCAACCTGCGTCCCCGAATGCGCCGCCCTGAACTCCCGAATCGCCGGAATCACCAGCGAAACAGTCGCCGCGTTCACCGTCCCCACCCGCACCATCCGACTCACCAGATGCTGCTCCCCCGCCGCCCTCCGCAGTTGATCAACCGCATCCAAAACCTGCCCGATATAAGGCAGCAGCTCCCGCCCCACCTCACTGATCCGAGCCCCCGACCTCCTCCGATCCAGAAGGTCAACCCCCAACTCCCGCTCCAAATTACGCAGCGTCTCACTCAGCGCAGGCTGCGAAACATGCAGTTCCTCGGCCACCCGGCGCAAAGACCCCAACCGAGTAACCGCTTGTATGTATTCGAGCTGCTCAACCCGCACCCCCAAACCGTACGAACCAACCCCCACCCCCACCACCACTCCCACCAAGCGGAACTCCCAGGTGCAGAACGCGGAACTCACCGGCGCACAGCGCGGAACTCACCGATGCACAGCGCGGAACTCGCGCCAAGAGGGCGCCCCGCGCCCGAATAGGCGCACCCCAAACGCGCCCACGAACGCGCGCAGCGCGTGAGTAGGGCGCACCCCGCTGAAAGGTGACCCGATAGGAACCTGGGGGTCTGGGGGCTGGGCCCCCAGAAATAATGCGAAAGAGGCCCTTGCCTGCGCTTTCCGCAGGCAAGGGCCTCTCGACTCTGTAGCGGGGACAGGATTTGAACCTGCGACCTCTGGGTTATGAGCCCAGCGAGCTACCGAACTGCTCCACCCCGCGTCGGTGACACCAACTGTACGTGTCGGTGACGAGTTGGGGCAAATCAGGCGACCGGTAGGTGACGGCCTTCACTCCCCTGGTCGGTCAGCCCGGTGGTCGCGGCGCTGTCGTGGTCGGCGGTGCCGGGGTCTGGCCGGCCGGAGGCGTGCCGTTGAGCCGCGCCTGGACCTGGTCGACCTTCAGTCCGGCCGCGTCCACGGCGGCCATCGCCTTGCCGAAGCCTTCCCAGTCGCCCTTGGTCACCTGGCGCAGCTTCTGCACGGCGGCCAGCAGCTCCGTCTTGGCCGCCTCCAACTCGGGCGAGGTCACCCCTGGCGGCGGTGGCTGCGAGGTGGGCGGCGTACCCGGAGGCGTGCCCGGTGGCGGCGTGGTCGGCGGTGTCGCGGCGGTGCCGAACACGCGGTTGAGCGCCTCATCGATGGTCGCGGCGAACCCGACGCGGCCGTTGTAGGACACCAGCACCCGCGCGAGCTGCGGGAACGACTTGTCGTTGCGCTGCTGGATGTACATCGGCTCGACGTAGAGCAGCGATCCCGAGACGGGCAGTGTCAGCAGGTTCCCGGACAGCACCATGGTGTTGGAGTTCTGGAAGAACGTCCGCTGCTGGGTGACCTCACTTGTCGAGTTGAACCGGTTCTGCACTTGGACAGGACCGTCCACCTGCAGACCGTTCGGTAGTCGGAGCACTCTGATCTTGCCGTAGTCCTCGGGTTCGGACGACACCGTCATCCAGGCCGCGAGGAACTCCCGGCGCAGCGACACGAGCGCGCTGGTGAGCTGGAACTTGGGCTCGTTCTGGCCCGGCGTCTGCGCGTACACGTAGTACGGCGGTTGCTTGGCCGCGTTGCTGCCGGCGACCGTGCCGCCTTCCTTGGTCGGGTCCGGCGGCACGTTCCAGAACTGCTCGTTGCCGAAGAACTCCTGCGGCTTGTCCACGTGGTACCGGGACAGCAGCTCACGCTGCACCTTGAACAGGTCCTCCGGGTACCGGAAGTGCTCTCGCAGCCCCGCCGGCGCCTCGGACAGCGGCTTCACCACGCCGGGGAACACCGAGGTCCACGCCTTGAGCACCGGGTCCTGTTCGTCGATACGGAACAGGTTCACGCTGCCGTCGTAGGCGTCGACCGTGGCCTTGACCGAGTTGCGGATGTAGCTGATCGGCCGGTCGGCCTGCCGCGCGACGCCGGACAGCGAGTCGCTGGTGGCCGAGCCGAGCGGGGTCTCTCGGGAGTACGGGTAGTGCTCCAGCGTGGTGTAGCCGTCGACGATCCACTGGATGCGCCCGTCGACCACGGCCGGGTACGGGTCGCCGTCGACGGTCAGCCACGGCGCCACCTTGCTGACGCGATCGCGCGGGTCGCGGTGGTACATGATCCGCGAGCCTTCGCCGACCGCGCTGTTGAACAGGATGTTCTGCTCGGTCTCGTAGGCGGCGAAGATCAGCTTGTCGAAGAACCCGTCGATCGGGATGCCGCCCTTGCCGTCGTACTTGAACGACTTGCCGGGCAGGTCGAACTCGCGGGCCTGGTCGCCGCCGACGATCGCGTAGCTGGTGGCCAGCTCGCCGTAGTAGATCCGCGGCTGGTTCACCGGGATGGGCATCGGCACGCCGCTGTTCTGCGCGTTGAGGTCGCTGACCGTGAACCGCGGATATCCGCCCTGCGCCTCGTTGTCCCGGTACGCGCCTTCGGTGGTGTTCGCCTGTGCGGCGACGAAACCGTTTCCGTGCGTGTACACGAGGTGCTGGTTGATCCAGGAGCGCTGGTTCTCGGCGAGGCCCGCGGTGTTGATTTCACGCGCGGCGACGATGTAATCCTGCTTCTTCCCGTTGACCGTGTACCGGTCGACGTCCAACTTGTCCGGGAATCCGTAGAAGTTCTCCTGCGCACGCAACTGCGTGAACGTGGTCTCCAGAATGCTCGGGTCGAGCAGGCGGATGTTGTCGAGCGTGCCCGGATTGGACGCCCTGACCTCCGACGGCTGCAGCGTCGAGTTGCCCGGATATTCGTCCATGGTGACTTTGTCCGGGCCGAGGCCGTACGCCTGTTTGGTGGCGTCCATCGCGCGTTGGATGGACTTCGCCTCTTTCTCGTTGGCGTTGGGCTTGACCGAGAACTGCTCGAGCACGAGCGGCCACGCGACACCGATGAGCACGCTGGACAGCACCAGCAGCACGGTGGCGATGGCGGGCAGCTGCAGGTTGCGCAGGAATCCGCCGACGAAGAAGGCGACCGCGCAGAACACGGCGATGAACGTCAGAATCAGTTTCGCCGGGAGTACCGCGTTCAGGTCGGTATAGGTCGCACCGTTGAACAGGTCTTCTCGTCGCTCGGAGAACAGCAACTCGTAGCGCTCGAAGAAATAGTCGATCGCGTACACCAGAACGAATACGCCGGCCGTGATGGAAAGCTGCATCCTGGCCGTGCCGGTGAGCTGGCCGCCCTTTCCGGCGAGCCTGATCCCGCCGAAGATGTAATGCGTGACCGCCGCACCGGCGAACGCCACCGCGATCGCGATGAACCCCCAGCTGATCAGCCAGGTGTAGAACGGCAGCTTGAACGCGTAGAACCCGATGTCGTTGCCGAACTCGGGGTCGGTCACCCCGAACGGCGTGGCGTTGAGCCACATCTGCACGATCTGCCAGTCGCCCTGGGCCGCGGCACCAGAGGCGACGCCGGCCAGCACCGGGATGCCGATGCCGAACAGCCGCACGCGCGCGACGATCGTGGACCGGTACCTGGCGAGCGGATCGTCGGCGCCGGCCACCGGCACGAACACCGGCCGCGTCCGGTAGGCGATGATCAAACTGATCGCGAGCAGGCCACCGACCAGTATGCCCACGCTGAAGAACAGCGCGATCCTGGTCCACAGGACGGTGGTGAACACACCCCGGAACCCGACCTCGCCGAACCACTGCCAGTCGACATAGGCGTCCAGCAGTCGCGCCCCGACCAGGAGGACGACCGCCACCGTCGCGGCGATGATCAGCAGTATCCGGCTGCGGCGGGACAGCCTCGGCATTCCGATCGGGGGCCGAGTGGCCACGGGGCACGCTCCTGGGTCGTACGTTGTCGTCGGCGGCTCTCACGAGCGCCGTTCCGATATGTCCAACTCTACGGACGGGGGCCTAGGTTCCCGTATCTGCCTCCTGCGTCACCATCCGGGTCCCCGGATGCGACGATGGCCGCGTGCCAGACGCATCAGTGGAGCCGCCCGCCATGCTGCCGTCCGTCGTCCGCGAGGTCGAGGAGTTCGTCGGCTCCGCCGGCTGGGATCAGCCGCCGCAGTTGTTCGCCCTGGTGCCGACGGCCGACCTGCTCGCGGCACAGCCGGAGTTGGCCGGGTCGCTGTCCGACGCGCCGGTGACGCCGGTGGCCCAGGACGCGCTGCCGGACGGCGATCTCGACCTGGCGCTGGCCCGGATCATGTGGCCGGACGCGGTGCGCGGGTGCGCGCTGGCGCAGGAGATCGTGGTGCTGCCGCCCGAGGCCGAGGAGACCATCGCCGACGAGGTGGGCTCCGACGAGTCGATGCTGCGCCGGATCGCCGCCGAACACCCGCGCAGGCGCGAGGCACGGCTGGTCGCGGCGGTGCTGCGGGACGGCACGGCGGCGTGTGTGATTCGCCTGCGCGCGACCGACGGCACCGAGGTCGACCAGTTGGTGGAGCACCCGGAGCTGGCGCCGAACCTCACCGACGCGCTGCTGCGAACCCTGCGCGACTGAGCAGGTACCTCTCGAACGGGATCCGCCCGCGGAGATCTCCCCCGCCGTCGACGGCTTCCAGAACGGCGGATGGCGCCTCGACGAGCGCTACGTGGAACTGCTGACCATCACCGACGAGGAGCGGGCGGGCGCGCTCTCCTGCGGCCGGCGATCGCGACCCGCCTGCGCGACCGGGGACACGAGGTCGCCGAGTTCGCGATGACGCTGGAGGAGCACGGCGTCTCGTTCACGGAAGTCTTCGTGACCGACGTGCCGCCGTGGAGCCCGGCACGTTCGACCCGGGGAGCCGGGACGCGATCACCGCCGTGACGCTCTCCGGCCCCGCGCGGCCGGACCTGGTGATCGACGGGCTGACCTTCCGCTTCGGCTAGCAGCCGGGGACGGGCCGGCCGGCTTTCATGTCCTCGAGCGCGGTCACGGCGCCGGCGAGCGTGTCGACCTTGATCAGCCGCAGACCGTCCGGCGCGCGGGACTTGGCCTCGGCGCAGTTGTCGGCTGGCACCAGGAAAGTGCTCGCGCCGGCCTCCTTGGCCGCCGTCATCTTGAACGGGATGCCGCCGATCGCGCCGACCTTGCCGGTCGCGTCGATCTCGCCGGTACCCGCGACCTGCTGGCCGGCGTTCTGCTCGCCTGCCTTGAGCTTGTCCACGATGGCCAGCGCGAAGATCAACCCGGCGGACGGGCCGCCGACGTCCTTGAGCTGGATCGTGGTCTTGAGCGGCACGTCGACGCGTTCCACGGCGGTCAGGCCGAGGAAGCCCTGCTTGCGATCGTTGCTCGCCTCGAGGGTCGCCTGCAGCGTCACGTCGCCCTGCCCGGGACGGGCGACCACGATCGGCACGGTGTTGCCAGGCTGCGTGTCGGTCAGTGCGGCCGCCACGTCGGCGGCGGTCCCGATCCGCTTGTCCTTCACCGTGCGCAGATGGTCGCCCGGGTGCAGCTGCGCCTTGTCCGCGGCGCCACCGGAGACGATTTGCCCGGCGACGACCTTGACCGGCCTGTCCGGGTAGACGTAGCGCAGGGCGGCCACCTCGGCGCTGCTCTGCGAGTCCTGGAACAGCTTGACGTTCTCCTTCTGCACCTGTTCCTTGGTCTCGCCCGGCTTGATGTAGTCCTCGCGCGGCGCGAGCGCGTACCGGCCGCTGATCCACAGTCCGAGCGCGCCGAACAGCGTCATGTCGTCGGACAGCGACACGGTGGTCATGCGCAGCTGACCGGCGGTGGGCTGGCTCGGCTGGCCGTCGATCATGACCACGGGCGCGCCGTCCACGTCGCCGAGCACGTCGTAGGTCGGCCCGGGGCCGAGCGCCACGTAGGGCACCGGCACGAACCCGCCGACGAGCCCCAGCGCCACCACGATGAGCATGCTGAACACGACCGTCCACCCTCGCCGGCTCAGCCCACGCCGCTGCGGGGGCGGAGTGGGCGCGGGTGGGTCCTGCGTCTCGCTGCTCGTGGTCTCCACGAGGGCACAGGGTACGGCCATCGTCCCAGGTGCGATCAGCGTGTCGTACCCGTGTCCGCGTACGGTGGGGATATGACCGACTTCCCGTTCGGATTCGGCCCGCAACCGAACGACGACGAGAGCAAGAAGCGCCACGGTGACGATCCGACCGCGGGCGGTCCCGGTTCGGGCGAACCCGGCAAGAACCCGTTCGACGCGTTCAGCCAGCTCGGCCAGATGTTGAGTCAACTCGGCCAGATGCTCAGCCAGGCCGGCACGTCGGACGGTCCGGTGAACTACGACCTGGCCAAGCAGATCGCCCTGCAGCGGCTCGGCGGCGAGCAGATCGGCCTCACGCCCCCGGCCGACTCGGACAAGGCCGTGGCGGACGCGGTGCACCTGGCCGAGATGTGGCTGGACCCGGTGACGATCCTGCCGGCCGGTGCCACCGAGACGAAGGTGTGGACCGCGCGCGACTGGGTGGACCACACGCTGCCGACCTGGCAGCGGCTGTGCGACCCGGTGGCGCGGCGGGTGTCCGGCGCGTGGGTGGAGGCGCTGCCGTCGGAGGCGAAGGAGGCGGCCGGTCCGCTGCTGTCGATGGTCGGCCAGATGGGTGGCATGGCGTTCGGCTCGCAGCTGGGTAACGCGCTGGCGCAGCTCGCCGGCGAGGTGCTGACCTCGACCGACGTCGGGCTGCCGCTCGGCCCGCCGGCGACGGCTGCTCTGCTTCCGGCGAACGTGGAGAAGTTCACCGAGGGCCTGGAGCGCCCGGCCAGCGAGGTGCTGGTGTTCCTGGCCGCGCGCGAGGCGGCGCACCAGCGGCTGTTCGCGCACGTGCCGTGGCTGCGGCAGCGGCTGCTGGCCACCGTCGAGGAGTTCGCCAGCGGCATCACCGTGGACACCGCGGCGCTGGAGCAGCTCGCCGGTCAGGTGGACCCGGCCAACCCCGAGTCGATCGAGCAGGCCATGCAGTCCGGGCTGCTCGAACCGCAGACCACGCCGGAGCAGAAGGCCGCGCTGACCAGGTTGGAGACGTTGCTGGCCCTGGTCGAGGGCTGGGTCGACGTGGTGGTCGGCGACGCGATCGGCGAGCGCCTTCCCGGTGGTGACGCGCTGCGCGAGACGCTGCGCCGGCGCCGGGCCAGCGGCGGGCCGGCCGAGCAGACGTTCGCCACGCTGGTCGGCCTCGAGCTGCGGCCCCGGCGGCTGCGCGCGGCGGCCGCGCTGTGGCGGCTGGTCGGCGACGAGCACGGCATCAAGGCGCGCGACGACATCTGGGCGCACCCGGACCTGGTGCCCACGGCCGAGGACCTGGACGACCCGATGGAGTTCTCCGAGCGGCTGGGCGCCACGCCGGAGATCGGGGACGACCCGATGGCCCAGTTGGAGAAGACCGTCCAGCAGGAGAAGGCCCAGGAGCAGGCCATGGACGAGGCCTCCGAGAACAAGCCCGACGAGCCCGAGGGCGACTCGCGCTGATCAGAGCGCGCCTGAGTACCACGCCGTAGCCGACCCGATCCGGCCAACAAGCCCACTTACCCGACTTCACGCAGCCGGGTGTGTTGACCGCACCGAGCGGCAGCCACGCTGGGGTCGGCCCGAAATGGCGAGGGCGACCGCCGCCACGCCGAAGGCGTCGAGACGACCACCCACGCCGCTCGCAGCCCACCAACCCCGGCAGTTGACCACCCACACAACCTGACCACAGGCCGTTTCGGCGAAGCCGAACGACGGCGGATTTTGCCCGAGCTAAACGATTCAGTCCTCGCCGGTGATCTCGAGACCGGCCGCGGCGGACACCCCCTCCAGGTAGCCGATCGCGCGCTCGGTCTTCGGGTACTGGCGCACCAGCTTCCAGAAGTCCGGCCCATGACCCGGCACGAGCAGGTGCGCCAGCTCGTGCACGAGCACGTAGTCGAGCACCCAGCCCGGCACGTCGCGCAGCCGTTCGCTGACCCGGATGCTGGCGTCGGACGGGGTGCACGACGCCCACCTGGTGCGCATCGCCGGAACCCAGCGCACGCTGGCCGGCGTCGTCTCGCCGTCGAAGTAGCGCCGGCCGAGCTCGTGGCAGCGGGCGAGCAGCGCGGCGTCGGACGCCCGTGCCGGAGAACGCCGCCGAGTCTCGCTGCGCTGCAGGCGCTGCTGCATCTCGGCGACCCAGTGCGCTTCTTCTTTTTTGGACATCCGCGCGGGCAACAACACCACGAGGGTGTCACCGTCCCGATACGCGGAGACCGTGCGGGTTCGCCGCTTGCTTCGGCGAACCTGGACGCGGGGTTCGGGCACGGGCTCACGGTACGGCGCCGCGCCGACATTTCGGGACACGCCATCAGTGTGATCTCGCGCGGCCAAGCGGCGGAACGCTCGGTATGAATCTGTGGATAACTCGTGCCTGTGGATAACCGTTTTGACGTCCGCGCCACGGTTGGCCGACGCTGCGCGCATGGACGTCGACACGCGAACCACCCTGCCCGTCCGGCCGAGGTCGCTGCCGGGACTGCCGGTGCTGCGCCGGCGCGCCGGCGAGATCCAGGTCGGGCTCGACCCGGCGCACGCCGTGGTGATCAGCGACCTGCCCGACGGGGTGGTCACCGTGGCCGGCGCGCTGGACGGCACCCGCTCGGTGGACGAGCTGCTCGACGAGGTCGGGCCGGCCGACTCGGACACGCTGCTCGCCCTGCTCGACGAGCTGGAGGTGCGCGGCCTGCTGGTCGACGCGGCGAGTACCGCCGTGCCGGCGCGGCTGACCGGCGACGTGACCATGTCGGTGCTGCGCACCCGGGGGCGCGACCGTCCGGTGCCGCCCGCCGTGCGCCCCGACCAGGTGGTGGTGCGCGGCGACGGACCGCTGGCGGTCGCGGTGGCCGCCACGCTGGCCGGCGCCGGGATGCGGCGGGTGCACGTGGCCGCGACCGGTGCCGTGCAACCGGAGGACGTCGGGTGCGGGTACCTCGACGCGCACATCGGGCTGCCGAGGCGGCGGGCCGCGCGGGATGTCGTGCGCGCGGTGGATCCGTCCGTGCTCACCGGTCCCCCGCGCCGCGGCTCGGCGTCGCTGGTGGTGCTGACCGACGCGGTGGTGCCCGACCCGGAGGCGGTCGCGGAACTGGTGCGGCACGGCGTCGCGCACCTGGTCGTGCGGGTCCGCGAGGGCACCGGCGTCATCGGGCCGCTGGTGGTGCCCGGCCGGTCGAGCTGCCTGCGGTGCGCCGATCTGGTGCGGGCCGGGCTGGATCCGTGCTGGCCCGCCGTGGCCACCCAACTGCTCGGTGCCACCCAGCCGGTCGACGTGCTGTCCGCCCAGGTCACGGCCGCACTCGCGGCGGCACAGGCGCTGCGCGCGCTGGACTGGTTCGCCGGAGCCGGGCCACGCCCGCCGACCTGGTGCGGCGCGGTGGAGATCGACCCGTTCACCGGGGTCAGTCGTCACAGACGGTGGCCGATTCACGCCGCGTGCACCTGCGGCGCCAAGACGCGTATGACGTGACCAGCCGAACGAGGCGCGTGCCACATGTCGTGGAAGTGTGCCTATTTCACTACACGTGCACGCCGGGACAGGAGAGAATCATGGTGTGACCGAGTTGCCCCGCAGAACCGCAGCGCGCACCGCCCGACTGGCCAGTCTCCCGATCGGCATGGCCGGCCGGGTCGTCGGCGGCTGGGGCAAGCGGCTGGCCGGCCAGAGCGCCAGTGACGTCAGCGCCGACGTGTCGGCCAAGACCGCCGAGCAGTTGTTCGCCGTGCTCGGGCAGCTCAAGGGCGGCGCGATGAAGTTCGGCCAGGCGCTGAGCGTGTTCGAGGCGGCGGTGCCGGACGAGATGGCCGCGCCCTACCGGGAGGCGCTGACCAAGCTGCAGACGGCCGCGCCGCCGATGACGGCCGCCACCACGCACCGGGTGCTCGCCGAGCAGCTCGGCCGCTCGTGGCGCGAACGGTTCGACGAGTTCGACGACGAGCCGGCGGCCTCGGCCAGCATCGGGCAGGTGCACAAGGCGGTGTGGCACGACGGTCGCGAGGTGGCCGTCAAGGTGCAGTACCCGGGCGCGGACGAGGCGCTGATGTCCGACCTGCGCCAATTGAGCCGGTTCTCCCGGCTGTTCCAGGCGCTGGTGCCGGGCGCGGAGGTCAAGCCGCTGCTGGCCGAGCTGACCGCGCGGATGTCCGAGGAGCTGGACTACCGCGCCGAGGCGGACAGCGAACGCGCGTTCGCCAAGGCCTACGACGGCGACGAGCACGTGCTGGTCCCGAAGGTGGTGGCCAGCGCGCCGAAGGTGATGGTCACCGAGTGGGTGGACGGCACCCCGCTGGCGGCGATCATCCGCGACGGCGACATCGACACCCGCAACCGCGCCGGCAAGCTGCTCTCCGAGTTCCACTTCTCCACCCCGGCCCGGGTCGGGCTGCTGCACGCCGACCCGCACCCCGGCAACTTCATGCTGCTGCCGGACGGCCGGCTGTGCGTGATCGACTTCGGCGCGGTCGCGCGGCTGCCCCAGGGCCTGCCGTCGCCGCTGGGCGCGATGACCCGGCTCGCCCTGGACGGGCACTCCGCCGAGCTGATGCGCCTGATGCGCGACGAGGGTTTCGTGCGCCCCGGTACCGAGGTGCACGAGGAGGACGTGCTCGCCTACCTCGCGCCGTTCACCGAGCCGGTCGCGAACGACACGTTCCACTTCACCCGCCGGTGGATGCAGAAGCAGGCCGAGCGGGTCGGCGACCTGCGCGGAAAGGACTTCCGCACGGGCCGCTCGCTCAACCTGCCTCCGCAGTACCTGCTGATCCACCGGGTGACCATGGGCTCGACCGGCATCCTGTGCCAGCTCGACGCCGAGTTCGGCGTGCGCGAGATCGTCCAGCGCTGGCAGCCCGGTTTCGCCGACCCTGACTAGGGCACGAGCACCAGTCGCCCGCGCAGCCCGCCCTTGGCGAACCGCTCGTGCGCCCGCGCGACCTCGTCCAGCGGGTAGGTCTCGGCGAGGCGCAGGCTGAGCCGGCCCGCCTCGACCTCGGCCACCAGTTCGGCGAGTTGCCCGCCGTCGGCCCGCACGCCGACCGCGGCGGTCCGGATCCCGCGCACCGGGTCGGGCACCTGGGGCGGCAGCACGGCCACGAACGCGCCGCCGTCGGCGACCGCGTCCAACGCAGGCTCGCCCACGGTCGCCGCGTCCAACGCCCCGTCCACGCCGGACGGTGCCACCGCGCGAACGGCCGAGGCGAGGTCGGCCGACCGCGGCAGGAACTCCGCCCCGCGCGCGGTGATCCACTCCTCGTCGTCCGCACCGGCCACGGCGATCACCTTGAGACCCCGGCCGGCGGCCAGTTCCACGGCGTACCCGCCGACGCCGCCGGCGGCACCGGTGATCAGCAGCGTCCGCCCCTCGCGCAGGTCGAGCAGATCCAGCGCCTGACGCGCGGTGAGCCCGTTCAGCGGCAGCGTGGCCGCCTCGGCCGCGGTGTGACCGGCCGGCGCGGCGGCCACGGCGTCCTCGCCGAGCACCACGTACTCGGCGTAGGTGCCCAACGGCACGATCGGCTGGTCCTGCAGACCGATCACGCGATCGCCCTCGGCGAACCGGGTCACGTCCTCGCCGGTCCGCTCGATCACGCCCGCCACGTCCCAGCCGAGCCCGATCGGCGCACTCGGCGCCGTCGCCCCCGGGTCGAACACGCCCATCCGGGTACCGAGGTCCACCGGGTTCACCGTGGCGGCCTCCACCCGCACGAGTACCTCCCGCTCCCCCGGCTCCGGGCGCGGCCGGTCGGCCGACTCCAGCACCTCGGGTCCGCCGTAGGAGGACAACACAACAGCACGCATCGAAGATCTCCCTCTGATGGACGAGAACCAACGAGACGAACCGTAGGAGTGCTACTCTCCATCGGGAAGTACGTACTTCGAAGTGCCTAACGAACAGGATGGTTCTCCATGGCGACCAAGACGGCGGCCGCCCAGCGCGACGAGCAGCGCGCGGCCTACGACGCGTTCCTCGCCGGATGCCCGACGCACCAGCTCGTCGCGCGGATCAGCGACAAGTGGGTGACGCTGATCCTCTGCGCGCTCACCGACGGCCCGAAGCGCTACAGCGACATCGGCCGCAGGATCGCCGGCGTGAGCCAGAAGATGCTCACCCAGACGCTGCGTTCACTCGAGCGGGACGGCCTGATCGAGCGGACCGTGACGCCGAGCGTGCCGGTGCGCGTCGACTACGAGCTGACGGCGCTCGGCGAGAGCCTGCTCTCCGTTGTGGCCGCGATCAAGGACTGGGCGGAGAGCCACATCGAGCACGTCAACGACGCCCGGGCGCGCTACGACGCCACCTGAGGCTTGACAACCCGACAACCCCGCCTCCGCGTACTTTAGCCCGCTAAAGTCCTCCCAGAGCCGCAAAAGACCAGGTCAGACATGATCAACAAGTGGCGGGGAATGTGAAGGTGGTCCGCGTCCGGGGGTGCGCGGCGAGCGGGTCACCCTCACGGGTGCTCCGCTAGGACCAGTATTCCGAGGGAAGCTTGCCCTCGATGTCGCGCACGTGTTGGCGCGCGCAGCCGGCGCACAGCCAGCGCGTGACACCGCGTTCCCGCTCGGCGACCCAGGCCAGCGCCTCGCCCGGCGGCACGGTCGAGCGCAGCCGGCCGCAGCGGGAGCAGGTGGCGTCCTCTGCCATGGGCCCGACGGTACGCCACCGCCAGGTGTCACGCGGATCCCTTGCGCCCCAAGTAGATCGTGAGCGCGCTGAGCATGAACACGTCGTCCCGGTCGCCGACGTAGGCGCCACCGTCCGGGTCGGTGAGCACGGCGAGCGCCTTGCGATCGTCCTCGCCGAGCCACTCCTCGGCGCCCTCGGCCATCCAGCGCAGCCACGCGCCGGCCCAGCCGCGCACCTCGGGCGGGGCCGGCGCCGGGAGGTCGATCAGGTAGCTGAACGAGGACACGTCGCGCAGGCCGGTCTCGGCGAGCGCGGTGTTCCACCCGACCGGCAGCCGGACCACGCCGTCCATGTCCGCGCGCATGCGGGCGAACCACTGCTCGCGCGCGGCCAGCAGCCGGTCCTGCAGGCCGGGTTCGCCGACGCCGACGTCCCACGGCAGGCAGCGGCTCGGCATCCCGCCCTCGCCGAGCGCCAGCCAGCCGCCGTCGTTGAGCAGCGCGTACAGGTCGGCGAGCCCTCGGCGCTGGTCCGGCAGGTGGTGCACGACGCCCGAGGCCCACACCAGGTCGGCCGGACCGACGACCTCGGCGATACCGCCGGCGGCGACGTCGGCCAGCACGGTGTTCACCTCGATCGCGCCGCCGAGCGCGGACCGCACGTGCGAGGCGGCCGCCTCGAGCATCTGCGGCACGGCGTCCACGAGCACGATCCGGCCGCCGCCCTTGGCCACCAGTGCGCGGCCGAGCGCCGCGCTGATCCCGCCGGCGCCCGATCCGATGTCCACGACCGTCGCGCCCGGCTCGACGAGCCCGATCACTCGTTCGGCCACCGGCGTGACGAACGGCGCGTGGATCGCGTCCATGCGCCGCATGTCGGAGATGCGTTCGACCCAGTCGATTCCGTCGTGTGTATGCGTGTGCCCGCTCATGACGACAACGGTAACCACGGCGCGCCGCGAACCGGGAATCCGTTTGCCGAAACGGCAAACCAGACTTGACACTCCAAAGTTAAGTCAGCAATCATTGAGTCAATGAACGCTGAGCTTTCTACGACCGAGGCGCTGGCGCACCGCGCGCGGGTGCACGCGGCGCTGGGCGAGCCCGCCCGGTTGGCGATCGTGGATCGACTGGTGCTCGGGGACGCGGCGCCGGGCGAGGTCGGCGCCGAGCTTGGGCTGCCGAGCAACCTGTTGGCGCACCACCTGAAGACGCTGGAGCGCGCCGGGGTGGTCGAGCGACTCCGGTCGGAGGGTGACCGGCGGCGAACGTACCTGCGGCTGGTGCCCGCGGTGCTGAGCGACCTGGTGCCGGTCGGACAGCGGAGCGCGCCGAGGGTGGTGTTCGTGTGCACGCGCAACTCGGCGCGGTCCCAGTTGGCGGCGGCGTTGTGGAGGCGGCGCAGCGACGTGCCGGTGGCGTCGGCGGGGACGGAGCCGGCCGACCGGGTGCATCCGCTGGCGGTGGCCACCGCGAAGGCGCATCGGTTGCCGCTGGCGCGCGCTCGCACGAGCCGCGTCGAGGACGTGCTGCGGGCCGACGACCTGGTCGTTGCCGTGTGCGACAACGCGCACGAGGACCTGGACGCGGCCGTTGAGCGCCTGCACTGGTCGATCCCCGATCCGGCCATGGCGGGCACCCGCCTCGCGTTCGACAAGGCGTTTCGCGAACTCGTCGATCGAGTCGACCGGCTGGCCCCAGCCGTCACGAGGACAGGAGAACCACGATGACCGAGCCCGACACCGAAGACCGGCGGACGCTGCCGCTGGACCAGCATTACGCGCTGCGAGTCGCGGCCCTTCAGCTGCGCGACGAGTTCGCCGGGGTGTTCGGCCCCGAGACGATCGAGCGGTTCCTGCACGCCAGCTACGACCAGTTCGCCTCGCGCAGCACGGTGTCGAACTTCCTGCCGCTGCTGGCCGAGCGGTTCGCCCGGCAGCGGCTGCGCGCGCTCGCCCGGGTCGAGGGCCGTCACCAGGACGGCAAGCCGACCGTGTTGTTCCTTTGCGTGCACAACGCCGGCCGCTCGCAGATGGCGCTCGGGTTCCTCCAGCACCTCGCGGGCGATCGGGCGGTGGCGTGGTCGGGCGGCTCGGAGCCGGGCCACGAGATCAACCCTTCGGCGATCGCGGCGATGGCCGAGCGGGGCATCGACATCTCCGGCGAGTTCCCCAAGCCGTGGACTGACGAGATCGTCCGCGCGGCCGACGTGGTGGTCAGCATGGGCTGCGGCGACGCGTGCCCGGTCTTTCCCGGCAAGCGCTACCTGGACTGGACGCTGGACGACCCGGCCGGCAAGACCGTCGAGGACGTCCGCCCGGTACGGGACGAGATCGAGCGGCGGGTGCGCGAACTCCTCGCCGAACTCGGCGTCCCGGCCGCGATCTGATGGAACCGTTGTCCCGCAAGCTGATCGCGGAGTTGTTGGGCAGCGCGATGCTGGCCGCGGTGGTGGTCGGATCCGGCATCGCGGCCCAGCGCCTGTCACCCGGCGATGTCGGGCTGCAGCTGCTGGAGAACGCGGCGGCCACCGCGGTCGGCCTGTACGCGATCATCCTGATCTTCGGCCCGGTCAGCGGCGGGCACTTCAACCCGGTGGTCTCGCTCGTGGACGCCGCGCTCGGCGGCCTGTCGTGGAAACACGCGGCGGCCTACGTGCCCGTCCAGGTGCTCGGGTGCGTCGGCGGAGCGGTGCTGGCCAACATCATGTTCGCCGCCCCGGTCGTCAGCATCAGCACCACCGAGCGGATCACCGTCCCGCACGGCGTGGCCGAGGTGGTCGCGACGGCCGGACTGGTGCTGGTGATCTTCTCCCTGGCTCGCACCGGCCGCCTCGACCGCGCGCCGGCCGCGGTCGGCGCGTACATCGGCGCGGCGTACTGGTTCACCAGTTCCACCAGCTTCGCCAACCCGGCGATCACGGTCGGCCGCGTGTTCAGCGATACCTTCGCCGGCATCGCCCCCGCCTCGGTCGTGCCGTTCATCGCCTGCCAGCTCCTCGGCGGCCTGGCGGCGATCGCGATCGTGCGGGTGCTCTACCCGGCCCGCCAGGCCGACCCGGTCAGTTCACCGGCGAGCGGCGCTCGATGAGCACGGTGTCGTGCCAGACGCCGTCCCGCTGGGCGACGCGTTCGCGGATGCCGACGGTGCGGTAGCCGGCGGCGTGGTGCAGGGCGACGCTCGCCCGGTTCTCGGTGAAGATCGAGGTCTGCAGCGTCCACAACCCGGCCGCGTCGGCGGCGGTGACCTGCTTGTGCAGCAACGCCTTTCCCACCCCGCGCCCCCGGAATCCGTCGGCGACGTAGACGGACGTCTCGGCCACCCCGGCGTAGCAGTCGCGACCGGAGACCGGCGTCGCCGCGGTCCACCCCACGACCTCGCCGTCGATCTCGGCGACCCACCGGTGATCGGGTAGCCACCGCGCGTCCAGTGCCGACTTGCTCGGCACGGTGGTCTCGAACGTGGCGATCCCGGTCGCGAGGCCCTCGCCGTAGATTCGCCGCACCGCCGCCCAGTCCCCGGCCTCCAGGGCGCGCACGGTGACACCGGCCGGCAGGTCCTCCGGGCAGCACGGCCGGGGTGCGAGCAGGCCCATCACCGCGTCCGCCGCGTGCGGCAACCCCACGCAACACGCCTCGTTCACGGTCACGATCGTCGCCGTGCCCTCCTTGCGCAGCCGCACGAACCCCACGTCGGCCAGCTTGCGCAGATGGTGCGAGCAGGTGGACTGGCTGGTGCCGATCACCTCGGTCAACGCGCCGACGGTGATCCCCTTCGGGCTCGTCGCCACCGCGTGCAGCAGCCGCACCCGCACCGGTTCCGCCAGGCAGGCGAACCACTCCGCGTACGTGGCCGCCTCACTCGACGGCAGCACCTCGGCCTGCCGCAACACGATCGCCATGCCGCCACTATATCTACTCGAATCGATGGTTGTATTCATCGAGGCACGTCGATAGAGTCACCATGGATCGACCACAATCGATGAACAAGGAGCACGCGATGTCTGAGCAGACCGTCGACCTGCGCGAGACCGTCCGCGCCCGCTACGCCGCCGCCGCGACCGCGGTCACCGCCGGCCCCGGCTGTTGTGGCCCGCAGGCGGTCGAGGTGGACGAGAGTTTCGGCGCCGGCCTGTACGACACGACCGAGCGCGACGAGTTGCCCGCCGAGGCGGTCGCCGCGTCACTGGGCTGCGGCAACCCGACCGCGGTGGCCGAACTGCGCGCCGGTGAGCGCGTGTTGGACCTCGGCTCCGGCGGCGGGATCGACGTGCTGCTGTCCGCCCGCCGCGTCGGCGAGACCGGCAAGGCCTACGGCCTGGACATGACCGAGGAAATGCTGGCACTCGCCCGCGCGAACGCGGCCAAGGCCGGCGCCACCAACGTCGAGTTCCTCAAGGGCACCATCGAGACCATTCCGCTGCCCGCCGACTCGATCGACGTGGTGATCTCCAACTGCGTGATCAACCTGTCGGTCGACAAGCCGGCCGTGTTCGCCGAGACCTTCCGGGTCCTGCGCCCCGGCGGGCGGATCGGCGTCACCGACGTCGTCGCAGAGGATCACCTCACGCCAGCGCAGCGCGCCGAACGCGGCGGCTACGTCGAGTGCATCGCCGGAGCACTGTCGTTCACCGAGTACCGCGACGGGCTCGCCGCGGCCGGGTTCACCGACGTCGAGGTCACCCCCACCCACCAGGTCGCCGACGGCCTGCAGTCCGCGATCGTCCGCGCGATCAAGCCCGAGAACCACTGACCATCCGCAAAAGCCACGCCGAGGTCGGCCTGAAAGTCGAGGGCGACCGCCGCCACGCCGAAGGCGTCTCTGCCAACCACCCACGCAACACGCAGCCCACCAACCCCGGCAGGTAACCACCAACGCAACCTGACCACAGGCCTTTCGGCGAAGCCGAACCAGCGGCGGCCTTGCCCTCGATAGACAACACGGGCGCGACCCGGGATTTCCGGATCGCGCCCGCGTCAACTCGGCTCTGTCGGTTCGGTTGTCGAATCAGTCGGTCAGGCCGATTCCTCCGCGGCTCTCGCGGCACGCCGGGATGCCCAGCAGGACACCCGCCGCCACCGCTTGGCGGAGTTCAACCGGCGGAGGTGGCGACGCTGGCGCGCCTCCTCCTCCGCCCCGCGCATTCGTGCACGAGACAGATCTTCGTAGAGCAATAGTGTGTTGGCCCCCAACGGGAGCGCCGACACTCGCACGGTGTCGTCGGTCAAGATGCTCATGCCGCTACCTCCTGCTGCCCGGCGGCCAGGGCCGCCGTCTCACGTGCCTTGTCCGTTTTCGTGCCTCCTTCGCCGGCGGGCGCGGCTTTGCGCGGACGACCACGGGGACGCTTGCGGGCGATGACGTTTCCTCGCTCGAAGATCTCGCCACCCCACACGCCCCACGGCTCGTGCCTGGCGAGCGCACCCGCGAGACACTCCGCCCGAACCGGACAGTCGGCACACATGCCCTTTGCCCGCTCCAGGTCGGCCGGGGTGTCGGCGAACCACAGGTCCGCGTCGCCCGACCGGCAGGGAAGGTCCAGACCAGCCGCCGGCGCGGCATCGAGCAGGTCGCCCATGCCGAAACCGTCGGGTAGATCCGTCAACGCCTCGCCAAGTGGCGAGACGGTCACCGTTGACACTCGAATCACTTCCTCATCAGTTGGGTTTCAGTGCTGCTACCGCAAAAAACACGAAGGCCGCGGATCCGTTTCCGGGTCCGCGGCCTTCGTGAGCCTGAGAGTCCTGACACCTAGGTCAGAGACTTCGCTCCGTTCAGGAAGCGGACATTCCGGGACTGGACATCGCCATCGGCGAACACCGGCATCACGGTGTCGACGGTCAGGAAGCGCTCACGCTCAATGCGGGCGCTCGGCTTGGAAACAATGCCGACCGTGGACAGGGCGGTACCCTCAGACACGAGGTAGCCGTGATTGCCGATGATCGTCAGGTTCTTCACCGGGGGCCACCTCCTGTCTCTGCTCGAGGACGAGATTCTTCGGGCACTCCGTGCCCGGCTCCTGCAGGTTATTAGGCCCGCCGGGAGCCATGCAACAGGTTTTTCGAAAGAGTTCGTGACCGCTGTCACGAAGTACCGGCGCCGGACCCTTCGCGCACCAGCGAAAGGACCGCTTCGCCGTATTTGTCCAACTTCGCCGCCCCGATGCCCGGGATCGCGACCAGTCCGGCCGAGTCGCCGGGCCGCTGTTCGGCGATGGCGATCAGCGTGGCGTCGGTGAACACGACGTAGGCCGGCACCTTCTGCTCGCGCGACTGCTCGGTGCGCCACTCCTTGAGCCGGCCGAGCAAATCCTCGTCCACATCGGACGGGCAGGAGTCGCACCGGCCGAGCTTCACCGCCATCGAGTCGACCAGCGCGGTGTTGCAGATCCGGCAGCGCTGCTTGGCCGGCTTCTTGTCCCGCGACTTGGCGATCCGCGCGGCCGGGTGGTCCTCGGGGATCACGCCGTACAGGAACCGGCTGCGGCGCCGCCCGCGTCGCCCGCCCGGCTGCCGGGACAGCGCCCAGGACAGCCACAGGTGCTCGCGCGCGCGGGTCGCGCCGACGTAGAACAGCCGGCGCTCCTCCTCCACCCGCGCGTCGTCGTCGGCGTGCTGGATCGGCAACGTTCCGTCGACCAGGCCGACCAGGAACACCGCGTCCCACTCCAGGCCCTTCGCCGAGTGCAGGGACGCGAGCGTCACGCCCTCCACGGTCGGCGGGTGCTGGGCGTCGGCGCGCTGGTCCAACTCGGCGACGAAGTGCGCCAGATCCGCACCGTCCACAGTGGACACCAGCTCCTCGGCCAGCTCCACCAGCGACAGCAGCGCCTCCCACCGGTCGCGCGCGGTCCCGCCGGGCGGCGGCTCGTCGGTCAGCCCGACCGGCACCAGCAGCTCCCGCACAACCTTCGGCAGCTCGCCGGCCGGCGGGTCGGCCGTGGCCACCCGCAGCGCGGCCATCGCCTGGCGCACCTCGCGACGGTCGAAGAACCGCTGGCCGCCGCGCACCAGATACGGAATGTCCACTTCGGACAGTGCCTGCTCGTACACCTCGGACTGCGCGTTCACCCGGAACAGCACGGCGCACTCGCTGGCCGGGACACCGGAATCGATGAGCTGCTTGATCCGCGCGGCGACCGCGGCGGCCTCGGCCGGCTCGTCGTCGTACTCGGCGAAGCTCGGCGCCGGGCCCGGCCGGCGCTGGCCGATCAGCCGCAGCCGGGAGCCGGCCGGACGGTCGCGCGCCGCGGAGATCACCCGGTTGGCCAGCGACACCACCTCGGGTGTCGACCGGTAGTCACGCTCCAGGCGCACCACGGACGCCTCGGGGAACCGCCGGGAGAACGCCAGCAGCGGGCGCGGCGAGGCGCCGGCGAAGGAGTAGATCGTCTGGTTCGGGTCGCCGACCACGGTCAGGTCGTCCCGCTCGCCGAGCCACGCGTCGAGCACGCGCTGCTGCAGCGGCGTGACGTCCTGGTACTCGTCGACCACGAAGCAGCGGTACCGGTCGCGGAACTCCTCGGCCACCTGCGCGTGCTCCTCCAGCGCTGCCGCGGTGTGCAGGAGCAGGTCGTCGAAGTCGAGCTTGGCCTCGCGGTTCTTCAACTTCTCGTAGCCGGTGTACACGGCCACCATCTGCTCGACCGGCACCGGCGGGTCGCGACGCGCCTTTGCCGCCGCCTCCGGGTAGGACTCCGGCGAGATCAGCGACGCCTTGGACCACTCGATCTCGCTGGCCATGTCGCGCAGCGCCTCGCCGTCGGTCGGCGCGCCGAGCTTGTGCGCCGCCTGGCCGACGAACCGGATCTTCCCTTCGAGCACGTCCCACTGGCGCTCGTCGACGACCCTCGGCCAGAAGTAGCGCAACTGGCGCAGCGCCGCCGAGTGGAACGTGCGGGCCTGCGCGCCCGCGACGCCGAGCGCGCGCAGCCGGGTGCGCATCTCCCCCGCGGCGCGGGTGGTGAAGGTGACCGCGAGGACCTGGCCGGGGGCGACGTGCCCGCCGCGGACCAGGTTGGCGATCCGGTGGGTGATCGTGCGCGTCTTGCCGGTGCCCGCGCCGGCCAGCACGCACACCGGGCCTCTCGGCGCGATCACCGCGGCCCGCTGCTCGGGATCCAGTCCGGACAGCAATTCCCCACTAGACATGCCGGCCATCCTCGCAGACATCGCCGACACCGACCGCGAACCATCCACAGGGTCGGCTCCCCGTATCCTGATACGCATGGCAAAGCAGGACAAAGAGGCCGCCAAGGAGGCCAAGCGCGCCAAGAAGGCGGCGTCGAAGGCCAGGCGTGGGCAGATCTTCGAGGCGTTCAAGCTGCAGCGCCGCGAGGACAAGTGGCTGCTCCCGTGGATGCTGGGCGCCTTCCTCGTCGTGACCGGCGTGGTGTTCCTGCTTGGCGTGTGGTGGGGCATCCCGTGGTTCATGTTGCCGCTGGGCATCGCGTTCGGCCTGCTCGCGGCCATGATCGTGTTCGGGCGGCGGGTGCAGAAGAACGTGTACGCCAAGGCGGACGGGCAGCCGGGTGCGGCGGCGTGGGCGCTGGAGAACTTGAAGGGCGGCTGGCGGGTGACGCCGACCGTGGCCGGCACCACGCAGCTCGACGCGGTGCACCGGGTGCTCGGCAAGCCGGGCGTCATCCTGGTCGCCGAGGGCGCGCCGCACCGGGTGAAGAGCCTGCTCGCGCAGGAGAAGAAGAAGGTCGCCCGGCTCGTCGGCGAGACGCCGATCTACGACGTGATCGTGGGCAACGAGGAGGGCCAGGTGCCGCTGCGCCGGCTCGGCCCGCACCTGACCAAGCTGCCGCGCAACCTCCGCGGCCCGCAGATCGACGCGCTGGAGAAGAAGCTGTCGGCGCTGGCCACCCGCCGCGCGGCCGGCGCCGCCCTGCCGAAGGGTCCGCTGCCGCAGGGCGCCAAGCTGCGCAACGTCCAACGCACCATGCGCCGCAGCAAGTAACCGTCCACAGTGGACGGGAACCTGCTCACCGTCGCGGAATACGCCGACCTCGGCGAGACGGAGACGGGTTATACCGAGCTGATCGACGGCCGCGTGCTCCTGTCGCCGAATCCGTCGCCGGATCACAACCACGCCTCGCTGAACCTGGCTTTCCAGCTTCACGATCAATTGCCTGAGCGGCACGAGGTGCTGCTGAGTCTGGACGTGGACCTCGGCCTGGCACCGCCGGACGAACCGGGGTTCTCGCGGCGGCCTGACGTGCTCGTCGTCGAGCGCGGCGCGCGACAGCGGGTTCGCGAGCAGGGCGGGATGCTTCGCGCCGAGGAGGTGCTGATCGCGGTGGAAGTCGTCTCGCCGAGTTCGCGGCGCACCGACAACGTGCACAAGCGCGACGACTACGCCGATGCCGGGATTCCCTACTACTGGATCATCGACATCGATGAGCCGATCTCCGCGGTGCTGCTGCGTCTGACCGAGGAGTTCGGCTACACCGAAAGCCAGACGGCGACCGAGACCGTCGAGATCACCGAGCCGTTCGGAGCGACGATCGACCTGAAACGTCTGCGGTAATCCGTTGGCGCGTCACGGGATCGCGCGCGTAGCGTCGCGGCTCGTGCCTGATTCCCTCGACGCCGTCGTGCGTATCGCCGCCGCCCAGTTGATCGGCGTCGGCAAGGACCGCGACGTCGTGCCGGCCGGCCCGTTCACCGGGTTGCTCGTGCGCGACCGGCCCGCGTTCCTGTCCTACGCCGTCGCGGCCTCGCCCGGCGCCCCGGTCGACGGCGACGTCACCGAGTCGCTGGCCACGCTGACCGCCGCGTTCTCCCCCGCGCCCGTGCGCTTCGAGCTGATCGACGAGGCGTCCCCCGGCGCGGTCGACGTGCTGACCTCGGCCGGCGCACGTGTCGTCGGCCGCTACCCGTTGCTCACCCTTGACGTCGCGGAGATGGTCGAACCCGTTGTGCCGCAAGGGGTCGACGTGCACAGAGCGACCACGAAGCAGCACGCGATCGACGGGCAGACCGTGGTCAACGCCGCCTACGGCGCGACCATGGACGAGAACCCGGATGCCCCAGGCGACCCGGTGGACGGCGGCTGCGTACTTGCCACGGTCGACGGCCGGCCGGCGGCGACCGCGTTCTGGACCCCGGTGGTCGACGGTGTCACCGAGGTCGCCGGCGTGGGGACCGTGCCGGAGTTCCGCAACCGCGGCCTCGGCACCCTGGTCAGCGCGCACGCCGTACGGGAAGCCGCGACGGCCGGCGCCACCCTCGTCTGGCTGACCCCCGGCGACGACGGCGCGGACCGGATCTACCGGCGAATCGGCTTCTCCCCCACCGCCAACGCCGTGCACCTGGAGTCGAACTGACGATCAGGTGTCCTCTCGCGCGCTGCGACCTTCCTCCAGCCCGCGAACCACGGCAGCGCCGTACTCGACCACGAGCGCGCAGTACTTCGATACCTGGTCGTGGCACTTCCGCCAGCGGCGATCACGCCCGGCACGGCGCGCACGTTCGAGTTCCTCCAGGAAGTAGTGCCGGTAGTTCACAACCTTGCGCAGGTTGTTCTTGAGCCCCCAACGCCCGTGATCACGGAGAAAGTCGCGCAGCAGCGACTCCGCGCTGTGCATCGTCTCGACGAGATCCTTCAGATCCGGTGGAATCGGGTATCCGACGCGCCTGCGCGCACGTTTACCCGCATTGCTCACCACGACCGCGAGGACGCACAACGCGATCGCGCCGGCGAATCCGTAGCCGATGAGCGGCCGATCACCGGTGTCGTCCTCGACCACCATGGCCAGTGCCGGGACGATCGCCAGCAACAGGATGATCTTGCCCAACACATGCAGCCGGCGCGGTCCGCGCCCGTCGTACTCGAGGTTCTCCTCCAATGCCGGCACGACGAGCGTGGCCTCTTCGGTCCACGGCTCACCGGCTCGCCACAACAAAGGTGTAGTACCCGGCCCGGACGGCGGGCCATCATTCTCCCCAGTCATGGGGAAATCGTCCCAGGCGGCAGTACAACTAGCGCAGGTGCACCACGATCGTGCCGGCGGCGCGGTCGTGCCACCCTCGGCCGTCCCAGTTGATCAGCACCGCGGGCACGATCAGCGCGCTGAGCACCGTGCGCGGAATCGCGCGCACCAGGCCCACCATCGCGGCGCCGTCCATTCTGATCACCCGAATGCCGAGCAGCCCCATGCCCGGGGTGAACCCGAACGTGGCCACCATGCCGACGGTGATCACCGACCAGGTGAGCACGCTCCACCAGTTGTGCGCGGTCATGCTCGCCGGGTCGCCGAAGTTCGGGTGGGTGACGATCCCGGTCAGCAGGGACGCGACGATCAGGTCGACGATCAGCGCGCCGCCGCGCCGGGCGACCGAGGCGACCGCACCCGGCCCGTCCTGGGGAAGGCCGAGCCGCTCGCCGGGCCACTTCTGCTTGTCGGGATCGCCGGCGTCCTCGTTCAGCGCCGCCCGCGGCCCGGACAGCCACGACCCAGTCACTCTGCTCACCCCTCCAGAGTAAGGGCGCTCACGCTGCGGCCGGTACACAGCCGCCGAATGTCCGATTCGGGCGCTCGTTAACACCGGCGAAACATTCGGGTGATGGTCGGGCAACACCGCACTCATAGCTTCATGACGCATCGCGGAGCGACGGGTGGCGGAAGCCGTGTGGCGGAAGCCGTCTGACTGGGGCAGTGTCCCACCTGTCCCCACAGCGACACCACGACGGCCACCGACCCGAGAAAAGGAGCCTACGAGCGTGTTCAACTCTCCCGACGAGGTACTGAAGTTCATCTCCGACGAAGAGGTGAAGTTCGTCGACGTCCGGTTCTGCGACCTGCCGGGCATCATGCAGCACTTCACCGTGCCGGCGGAGGCCTTCGACGGCAGCGTGTTCGAGGACGGCCTGGCGTTCGACGGCTCCTCGGTGCGCGGCTTCCAGGAGATCCACGAGTCGGACATGCTGCTGCTGCCCGACCCGTACACCGCGCGCCTCGACCCGTTCCGGATCGAGCGGACGCTGATCCTCAACTTCTTCGTGCACGACCCGTTCACCCGCGAGCCGTACAGCCGCGACCCGCGCAACATCGCGCGCAAGGCCGAGCAGTACATCACCGAGTCGGGCATCGCCGATCTGGCGTACTTCGGCCCCGAGGCGGAGTTCTACACGTTCGACTCGGTGCGCTTCGACTCCGCGGAGAACGGCTCCTTCCACGAGATCGACTCCGTCGAGGGCTGGTGGAACACCGGCACCGACGAAGAGGGCGGCAACCGCGGCTACAAGACGAAGTTCAAGGGCGGCTACTTCCCCGTGCCGCCGGTGGACCACTTCGCCGACCTGCGCGACCAGATGGTGCTGAACCTGCAGGGCTCCGGGTTCACCGTGGAGCGCGCGCACCACGAGGTCGGCACCGCGGGCCAGGCCGAGATCAACTACCGGTTCAACACGCTGCTGCACGCCGCCGACGACCTGCAGCTGTTCAAGTACATCGTGAAGAACACCGCGTGGCAGGCCGGCAAGACCGCGACCTTCATGCCGAAGCCGCTGTTCGGCGACAACGGTTCCGGCATGCACTGCCACCAGTCGCTGTGGAAGGACGGCGCGCCGCTGTTCTACGACGAGTCGGGCTACGCCGGGCTGAGCGACACCGCGCGGCACTACATCGGCGGCATCCTGGCGCACGCGCCGTCGCTGCTCGCCTTCACCAACCCGACGGTCAACTCGTACCACCGCCTGGTGCCGGGCTTCGAGGCGCCGGTGTCGCTGGTCTACTCGCAGCGCAACCGGTCGGCGTGCGTGCGCATCCCGATCACCGGCGACAACCCGAAGGCCAAGCGGGTCGAGTTCCGCTGCCCGGACAGCTCGGGCAACCCGTACCTGGCGTTCTCGGCGATGCTGATGGCCGGCCTCGACGGCGTGAAGAACAAGATCGAGCCGCCGACGCCGATCGACAAGGACCTCTACGAGCTGCCGCCCGAGGAGCTCAAGGACGTGCAGCAGGTCCCCGCGTCGCTGCCGGAGGTGCTGACCAGCCTGGAGGAGGACCACGACTTCCTGCTCGAGGGCGGCGTGTTCACCTCGGACGTGATCGAGACCTGGGTCGACTTCAAGCGCGAGCACGAGATCGACCCGCTGCGCCTGCGCCCGCACCCGTTCGAGTTCGCGCTGTACTACGACGTCTGATCCGACAGCGGGTCTGACAGGGCCGGTTCCGCCACGTGCGGGACCGGCCCTGTCATGTCACGAAGAGCCGGTCGAGGTGGTAGTCGAGGACGGCGTGGGTGGCCTCGGTCGTGCGCCGGCCGTGCAGGAGATCGCTGCCGAGGCCGACGGCGCACGACATCAGCATCTCGGCTTCGCGTTCCGGGTCGGCCGCGCTCCCGTCGTGTTGGGCGCGTTCGATCAAGGTGGCCACGAACCGTTCGAGGTCGCGGTCGTTCTGCTGGAACACCTTCGCGAGTTCGGGGTCCACCAGGCTGTAGGCGTAGTAGGCGGCCAGCACCCGCCACGCGACACGGCGGGGCTCGTCCAGCGGAAGGAATTCCTCGAGGATTCCGCGCAGCACGGCACGCGGGTCGGTCAGGTCGGTGGTGATCCGGGTCTGCGCGCGCTGCTCGTTGTCCGCGTGCAGCAGCCGAAGCGCTTCGACCAGCAGGGCGTGCTTGCCGCCGAAGTGGTACTGCACGACGCGGACCGAGACGCCGGCCTCGGTGGCGACCTCGCGCATGCTGGCCGCGTGCAGACCGCGCGTCGCGGCGATCCGCCACACCGCCTCGGCGATCTGCCGGCGGCGTGCCCGGGCGGCGGTTATCGCCGACCCGCGAGGCGGGCGAGCCGGCCGCGATCGCGTCGATTCGCGGCGGTGGCGGTACGCCTTGGCCTGGCAGGCACGCGAGCAGTAGACGCGGCGCCGCCCACGCCCGGCGGCGGGCAGTCGGGCGCCACAGAGCCGGCAGGCGGTCCCCGTTTCGTCACGCACGATCGTCAGTGTATCCCTGCCCAGTCGTGACGTAATGGTGTTAACCGTTGCGGCTCAAGGCAAAAAGGGCCGACGTCGTTGATACGTTCGTGGCGTGACGATTCGATTGGCGACGCTCGCGCTGTCGGTGTTCCTCCTGGTGGGCGGGAGCGTCCACGCCACGGCGAAACAGGACGGGCCGGTCGCCCGCACCTCCGCGGGGCTGGTCCGAGGCACGGACGACGGTCCGGTGCGGCGGTTCGAGGGCATTCCGTACGCGGCCGCGCCGGTCGGCGCCCTGCGCTGGGCCGCACCCGCACCGCCCACCCCGTGGTCGGGCGTGCGCGACGCACGCCGACCCGGCGCGATCTGCCAGCAGCCGGCCGAGGGAAACCCGCCGGGAACGGCGATCAACGAGGACTGTCTGTTTCTCAACGTGACGGCTCCGGCCCGCGCGCACCGATTGCCCGTCCTGGTCTGGATTCACGGTGGCGGGTTCATCGGCGGCTCCGGCAGCGAATACGGAATCACCCGGCCGGCGACGGTCGGAAACATGGTCGTGGTGACGATCAACTACCGCCTGGGCATTTTCGGCACCTTTCCGCATCCGCGACTCGGCAATTCGGGCGCTTTCGGTCTCCAGGACCAACAAGCGGCGTTGCGGTGGGTGCGACACAACGCCGCCGCGTTCGGTGGTGATCCACGAAATGTCACGGTGGCCGGGGAATCCGCGGGTGGCATGAGCATCTGCTCGCAGTTGACCTCGCCGTCGGCGGTCGGCCTGTTCGACCGGGCGATCATCGCCAGCGGCTCGTGCGCGATGACCCATCCGCGCAACGCTTTCGCGCCCGGCTCGGCACCGGTGGGGACCTGGCAGCCGGTGGACAAGCTCAGGCCGGCGGTCGCGGACGCCGGCGCCAGGCTCGGCTGTCCCGATCCGCGCACCGCCTTGTCCTGCCTCCGGGACAAGCGGCCCGAGGCGGTCATGAAAGAGAACGGGCCGCTTTTTCAATTCGTCACCTACGGGACCGATGTCCTGCCGATCGAACCGGCGGTCGCACTCCGAGAGGGGTGGCACCTCCGGGTACCGGTCATGCAGGGAAACACACGCGACGAGCACGCCCGGATTGTCGTCGACGGTTATACCGACCAGCCCATGGACGATCGCCGGTACAAAGAACTGCTGGTCTCCAGTTTCGGAATCGACAAGGGCGGAAAGGCGCACGAGGCCTACCCGTTGAAAGCGTTCACGACACCATTGTCCGCCCTCAATCGGGTCTTCACCGACAACGACTGGATCTGCCCGTCGGTGACCAGCAACCGGCACTACGCCCGATTCCGGCCGACCTACGGCTTCGTGTTCGACGATCCCACCGCACCGATCATGGACGGCGGCGCGCCACTGCCTCCCTCGGTCACTCCGGCGACCGTGCACGGCTCGGACGTGCCGTACACCTTCGACTGGCCGACCGCCACGCCGTCCCAACGGCGACTCAGCGATCACATGATCCGCTACTGGGCGAACTTCGCCCGCACCGGCGATCCCAACGGCCCCGGCCTGTCCTACTGGCCTCCGGTCACCGCCGGCCGCGGCACCCGGGCGCAACTCCTGGCCCCCGACGCCATCCGGCCGATCGACATGAACACGTCCCACCACTGCGACCTCTGGTCACCGTGAACCAATTCGGTGTCTCCGCGAACCCCCGTAACATGATCACCAGGCGGGGTGCGCTGAGAGGAATCACCGAACAATGGCTGATCAGAAGACTCGACGACGGGCGCGCGCCTGGCTCGCCGTCGGTGTCGTACTCGGCATCGGGGTGACCACGGCGGGGGCGATCGGCGCCTCCGCGGAGTCGACGCCGAACGCCGTGCCGTCGATCGACTGGACCCCGTGTGGCGACGCGATCGAGTGCGCCACCGTCCAGGCCCCGCTGGACTACACCCGCCCGTTCGGCGAAACGGTGTCGCTCAAGGTGACCCGCAGGAAGGCGACCGACCCGGCGCGTCGGATCGGCACGCTGTTCGTCAACCCCGGCGGTCCGGGCGGCTCGGCCTCCGGCCTGGTGAACGCCGTGGCCAAACGGGACACCACCGGTGAGACCGGTGCGCGGTTCGACATCATCGGCATGGACCCGCGCGGCGTCGGCGGCAGTACGCCCACTATCCGCTGCGTGGCCACGAACGACTACGCGGCACAGTGGGCCGAGGCCACCGCGGTGGCGGCGGACGGGCAGTTCAAGCGCGCCGTCTCGCAGGCGCGCTCCTACGACAAGGCGTGCGCGGACAACACCGGCCGGCTGCTGCCGCACCTCGGTACCGCCAATGTCGCCAGGGACATGGACCTGGTGCGCGCGGCACTCGGCGAGGAGAAGATCTCCTACCTCGGCCTGTCCTACGGCACCTACATCGGCACGGTCTACGCCAACATGTTCCCGCATCGGGTGCGTGCCGCGATGCTCGACGGCGGCTACGACCCGCGGCGCTACGCCAGCGACCCGTATCCCAACGACATGGTGCAGTACCACGCCGTCGAGAAGTCGCTGAACCGGTTCCTGGACTGGTGCGCCTCCGACGCGGCCAAGTGCGGGTTCGGCGCCGGCCGCCCCGCCGAGGCGTTCCGCGCGCTGCAGGCCGACCTCGACGCGAACCCGTTGCGGGATCCGTCCGGTGGCGTGATCGCCAACGGCGCGACCACGACCTTCGCCGTGGTCAGCTACGTCAACCGGGGCACCTCCGGCTGGGTCCCGCTCGGCGCGGCGCTGGCGAAGGCGCAGGCCAGGGACGGCAGCAGTGATCTGCTCGCGCCGATCGGCGACGGCGACACGAACTTCTACGCCGCCAACGTCGCGGTGGAGTGCAACGACCGCGTGTTCCCCGGCAGCCTCGCCGACGCCGAGGGCACACTGGCCGAGGAGGCGAAGGCCGGGCCGCTGCTCGGCAACACGATCGCCTACGGACCGCCGAACTACGACCACGGTCACGCGCTGGCGTGCCTGCAGTGGCCGGCCGAGCGCAAGAGCCGCTACGACGGGCGGTACGACGCGCGCACCGAGACGCCGATCCTGGTGGTGGGCACGACGCACGACCCGGACACTCCGTACCAGGACTCGGTGGCCCTGTCGAAGTCGCTGGGCAACGCGCGGCTGCTGACCTTCGACGGTGACGGGCACACCGGATTCGGGCGCAGCAAGTGCGCACTGAGCGCGGAGTTCACGTACCTGCTCGAGCTCAAACTGCCCGACGTCGAGGTCTGCAAGGACAATCCCCCGCCCGCCTGACGATCAGCACCACGCCGCGGCGGGGAGCCCAGCCAAGGGCCTCCCCGCCGTCACGTGTCCGCACTGACCGGCGGTGTGCC
Organism: Herbihabitans rhizosphaerae; assembly: GCF_004216555.1. Lineage (GTDB taxonomy): Bacteria > Actinomycetota > Actinomycetes > Mycobacteriales > Pseudonocardiaceae > Herbihabitans > Herbihabitans rhizosphaerae. The sequence goes on from NZ_SGWQ01000013.1 coordinate 108,222, forward strand.
GATGCCGGAGTTCGTGCGTTTCCTGGCGCTGCGATAGGTGATGCGGATCGTTCCGGTGGTCGGTTCGTGATCGATGAGGGCGTCGACGTCGTACACGGTCCTCACCAGGTCCGGGGTGAGGACCACGGACGGTCGTCCCGCCGCGGCGACGCGTCCGTGGTCGAGAACCACGAGATGGTCGCAGTACTGGGCTGCGAGGTTGAGGTCGTGTAGTGCGATGACGCAGGTGACGCCGAGAGAACGCAGCAGTTCGAGCAAGTCGAGCTGGTGACGGATGTCGAGATGATTCGTGGGCTCGTCCAACAGAATCTCGCGTGGTTGCTGAGCCAGGGCGCGGGCCAGCTGGGCGCGTTGTTTCTCGCCGCCGGAGAGCGTGTGCCAGCTCCGGTGCTGTTTGTCCGCGACGTCGGCCTGTTCCAGCGCGGAGTCGATGATCTGCTCGTCGGCGTCGGTGAGTGCGTCGAATCGGCCGCGGAAAGGGGTACGGCCGAGTTCGACAACCTGGCGAACGGTGAGGGTGTCGCTGGTGGAGATGTCCTGTTCGACCACGGCGAGCCGCCGGGCGAGGGTGCGGCGGGCGAAGTCGCGCAGATCCGTGTCGTCGTAGTGGACGGTGCCGGCATCGGGTCGGCGCAACCCCGCCAGCAGTCGCAGCAGGGTGGTCTTGCCCGAACCGTTGGGGCCGAGCAGGCCGACGACCTGCCCGTCGTGGGCATCCAGGTCGACGCTGTCGAGCAGGCGGCTTTGTTTGACAGACCACGAGATCCCGACCGCCGCGATGTGCCCCATCAGGAGTTCACTCGCCGCAGGACCAGTGCGAACGCGGGGGCGCCGAGGAGCGCGGTGATCACTCCCACGGGCAACTCGTTCGGCGCGAAGGCGGTACGAGCGAACGTGTCGATCCAGATGAGGAAGACGGCGCCGACGAGGGCGGTGACGGGAAGCAGGGTGCGGTGCATGGAGCCGGCCACGATGCGTACCGCATGGGGAACGAGCAGGCCGATGAAGCCGATCGCACCGGATGCGGCCACGGCGGCGGCGGTGATCGCGGCGGTGAGGACCAGCAGCCAGACACGTGCGGCACGAACGTTGATGCCGAGCGCGGCCGCCGAGTCCCATCCGAACGTGAACGCGTCAAGCGCGGGGGCGAAGAACTGGATCGCGACGACGCCGACCAGGATGAGCACGGCCGTGACCCCGACCAGCTGCCAGCGGGCCCCGGCGAGGGATCCGAGAAGCCAGTAGGTGAAACCGCGGGTGGAGTTCGCATCACCGTTGATCATGAGGATGACCGAGGTGATCGCGGCGAAGAACTGGGAGACGAGCACGCCGGTGAGGACGACGCGTGCGGGGTTGGCGACGCGACCGCCGCCGATCAGCACGAGCAACACCCCGAAGGAGATCAGCGCGCCCGCGAACGCACCGGTCGACAGCGAGAGGCTGCCCCCGCCGATGCCCAGCAGGAGCACGGCGACGGCGCCGGTCGACGCGCCGGAGGACACGCCGAGCAGGTAAGGATCCGCCAACGGGTTCCGGGTGACCGACTGCAGGACGGCGCCCGCGACGGTCAGCGCCATTCCGACCGCGCCCGCCAGCAGGACACGCGGCACACGCGACTCCCAGATCAGGGCGTCCAGCAGCCTCGGCAACGGCTCGGTCGGGGCGATCGCACCCAATCCGACATGTCGCAGAATCGTGGAAATGACGTCGAGCGGGCCGATGTTCGCGGTTCCGAACAACGTCGCGGAAACGATCGTCACGAACAACGCGGCGGTGGCCAGAGCGCCAAGAGCCATCGGTGGAATACGCCAGGGCCGTCTCGCTCCCGATCCGAGACTCGCGGGCGGTCCCGCGGCCCGCTCGGTGGGCGGGATCTGTGCGGTCACGGCGCCGCTGGACCGCTCATTCGAGGTCAACGAAGCCCTCGCTGAACGAGTTCGACGAGCCCTTTGGCGAGTGCGGGAACCGCGTAGGCGCTGCCATAGCTCGGATCCATGTAGCGCCCAGGAATAATGACGAACCGATCATTCGCCACGGCTTCGAGCTTGCTGGTGAGCGGATCTTTCTTGAGAAGGTCGATTTTCTCCTTCGCCGTGTCACCAGGCTCTCCTCGGGTGAGATCGGCGATGACGATGACGTCCGGGTCACGGGCCGCGACGCTGTCCCAACTCACCTCGGGCCACTTTGTCGACGCGTCGTCGAAGACGTTCTTCACCCCGACCATCTCGGACACGTGCTGGGGCAACCCGCCGGTACCGGCGGCCCAGGGCTTACCGCCGAATGTGGAGTAAAACCACATCACGGTCAGCGGGTCCTTGGCCGCCTTGATTCCTTTCGCCGTCTCAAGGCCGCTGTTGATCACGGCCTGCTGCTCGGCGATCAGCTTGTTGCCGGCGGCGGGAACGTCGAAAATCCTGGCCAGGTTGCGGTATTCGTCGAAGAGCAATTCGAACCGGGCACCTGCCACGGACTGGTGATAGACGCAGTCGAACTCGGTGAGATAGGTCGGGACGCCCAAGCCGTGCAGGACATCGCGCTCCCCGGACTGAGCCGGGGTGAAGAAGCTCGCGAAGGAAGCGTAGGCGAAATCGGGCTGCGCCTGCAACAGGGCCTCGTGCTTGATTTCCTGCCCGTGCGCGGAAAGTTTCGGGATCTTCTGGTACTCGCCGGCGATCTCGGGCGGAATCTGGTCTATCTCATACCCAGTCCCGACGATCCTGCCGCCCACCCCGAGATGGATGAGGATCTCCGCCGCGGCCTGGTTCATCGTCACCACTCGTCGAGGGGTGGCCCCGTAAGTCACCTTTTTGCCGCAGTTCTCCACTGTAAGCGGGTACTTCGTCACCCCCTCACCAGCCGATACCGGCCGCGCTCCGGCGTCGTTCGACGCGGCACCGCATCCAGCCAGGACCGCACCCACGGACAGCGCCGCGAGCACGGCGGCGATCTTGCGCAAGGTCATGGCCATACCCCTCGATCTCGTCTAACGAGAATGACAATCATTACTATCTTAGAGAGGGACGCAGCCGAGGCAAGGGGCAGGCGCGGTCAGCCCAGCCGCTGAAGACCGTCCTTGATCTCCCGGAGCGCGTTCACGCTGCCCACGGTGGGATCGAGTTCGAGCCCCGGCACCGTGATGAAGCGGTTCTCGCGGACGGCCGTCAGTTGCGATATCACGGGATGCTCGCGCAAGATCTCGATCTTCTGGGCCGCCTTGTCACCGCGGAGACCGCGATCGGGCAGGTCCGCCAGCACGATGACCGATGGATTGCGTGCGGCGATCTCCTCCCAACCGACCTCCGCCCAGTCTCCGCCGAGGTCCTCGAAAGCGTTGGGCGCCCGCAGAATTCGGCTCATGTCCTGGGGCATCCCGCTGTTGCCGGCCACATACGGCAGCCCGTCGTTGTACACCGAGTAGAGGTATACGACGCGCGGCTGGGTTCGCCGCGCCGCACTGGCGGACTGCGCGTCCGCGATGACCTTCCGCTGTCGACGGGTCAGCTCCGCCGCACGGTCCGCGACGCCGAAGATCTTCCCGTAGTTGTCGTAATCGACGAGGAGCCGGTCGAACGGCGTGGTGTCGGGCAAGAATTGTGGGCAGTCCACCGCACTCGCGTACGACGCGACGCCCAACTCCGCCAGTTCCTGCCGAGTCCCCACACCGTCTCGGCTGAAGTCCGAGGTCACCGCGCTGGCCACGAAATCGGGATTCGCCGCGCGCAGTTGCTCGGCGGTGAGGTTCTTCGGGTTGAGCAGCCGGAGTCGTTCGTAGTCGGCCCGAAACTCCGGTGCGACCGGCCCTATCTGCAACGCGGTTCCCGCGATTCGATCTCGCAAACCGAGCGCCAGCAGGATCTCCGTGGTCTCCTGATCCGCGGCGACCGCGCGCGCCGGCGGGTGTTCGACACGAATACTCGTCCCGCAATTCTCGATGAGCACGCCGCCGCGCGCTTCCGCCTGATTGGTATCCACGCAGCCGGCCGTCGCGACGACCAGAGCGAGCACGGGCACCAGGGCGAAACCGCGACGGGACACTGCGACTCCCCTTTGGCTAGGCGATCGACCGTGAAAACGCTTCGAGTCGCCGCGCGAGATCATCCACGGCATCCCGGTCGCAATTGCCGACGCTCACCCGGATCATGTTGTGGTCGCACGGCAGGAACGCGGTTCCCGGCATGACGATGGCGTCGAATCGAATCGCCAGCTCGCGGACGACCTGCGCGGTCGGCCGGTCGGCGAAAGGGTGCCGAATCCACGCGAAGAAGCCACCACAGGACAGCGCCTCGAATCCGCCCGGCCGCTGGGCCATGACCTGCCTGAACCAGGATCGGCGCGACGCGATGTCCCGAGATCTCTCGATCCGCCATTCCCGTGCGTGGCGCAACCCCGCCAACACCGCTTCCTGACCTATTCGCGGAGCGCACACGGCGACACAATCGAGCAGCTTCGCGATCTCCTGGTTGAGCTCCGGCGAACCGACGACCGCCCCCACCCGATAACCGGGCAACGCCAGCTCCTTGGAGAACGAATGCAGACTAACCACCGTGTCGAGCCATCCCGGCTCACGGAAGAGCCGGTGGGCCGGATCATCGACGTCCCGAAAGGACCGGTACGTCTCGTCCAGCACGAGTGCGATTCCCCGTTTCCTCGCGGCCATGGCGAACAGCCGGATCTCCTCGGGCGGCACCGTGATTCCCGTGGGATTGCCCGGCGTCACCAGGACGACGGCCCTGGTCCGATCGGTGACCAGCGCCTCGATCGCCTCCGCACGCGGCACCAGGTTTTCGTCGGGCTCCAGGTACACCGGGGTGATTCCGTTGAGCTTGAGCCACATGTCGTGGTTGAAGTAGTACGGCAACGGCACGATGACCTCGCTCCCCGGCTCGGCCAACGCGCTGATCGTCAGACAGAAAGCCTGGTTGCATCCCGCCGTGATGACGACATTGTCAGGGGTGACCGCTCCGCCGTAGTCGCGATTGATCTCGGCGGCGTAGGCCGCCCGCAGCGACGGCATACCCGGCACCTCGGTGTACGCACTCCCCTCCGTACTCCGTGCCGTGCGAACGATGTGCTCGCGCACCACGGGCGCGGGCGGATACGACGGTGCCGCCTGAGCGAGATCGAGTTGGGCTCTTCGGGGTCGGTGACCCCGAAGAGCCGCATACACCGCCGTAATGGGCGAGCCCTCGACCTCGAGCGTGTGTGAACGGAATCGCAACGGTCTTTCCGCTCCTCACTCGATGGACCGGCGAGCCGGACGGCTACGCCAATTCTGCGAAAGTACTGGCCAGCGTGCGAGCCGCGGCCTCGACCGCGTCGGACGGCCGGGCGAGCGACACCCGAATCAATCGCAGGCCCTCCTCCGGATTCGCCCAGTGGAACGGTGGGCACGGGAGCACGTGCACTCCCCTGCCGACCATCTCTCGATACAACTTCGCCGAGTCCGGGCCGCCCGCCGGGAGCTGAATACGCGCGACACTGATCTCCGACTTCGGGTCGGCCAATTCGAGGCCGACCCTGCCGATCTCGTCGGAGACGATTCGCCGATTCCGTTCGACGAGCGCGCGAGCGCTCTCGAATCCGCCAGCCGCCCAGTCTCGCGCGAGTTCTCGCACCAGCAGCAGAACGGCCGGCGACGCCGACAACAGCGACTCGGCGAAAGCCGCTTCGATCGCCGCCGCGTGCCTCTCGGAGAACACGAGCATGCCGATCTTCATCTCGTGCATCGGCCACAACTTGCCGGTGTCCTCGAAGGTGATCCAATCGACCCCGGCGGCGTCGAGGATCGCGTACGTGTCGTACTGCGCCGATCGCACCTGCCCGCGGAACGCCGCGTCGACGATCACGGTCTGTCCCGCACGGGCGGCGTGTTCGGCCAGTGAGCGGAGATGATCCGGCGGCGTGACCAGGCCGGTCGGATTGTTCGGATGGGTAATCGCGATGACGTCGACCGCCGACGGCCACCGCTGCTCCATCAGGTCGGCCTCGGACAGCGCCGTCAACGACAGCCCGCGGGTCCGGAACAGATCCGCGATGTTGTCGAACGTCGGATGCAGCAGCGCGACCTTCGTACCGACCGGCAGTGCCCTGGCGACGATGTCCGTTGCCAGCGTCGACGAGTAACAGCTCAGGATCCGCCCGGTGCCGACCGGCGCCGTGTGCTGGCCGATCGTGTCGAAGAAAACACGATGAGCCTCGGTCTCGATGTCCGCGAACCGGCGCCGGGACGCTTCGTGGAATAAGGTCGGGAATTGCTCGATGACCTCCGCCTGCTCATTGCTCAGCGCGAGCCGCGCATGGCCATCGGTGAGGTTGAGGCCGCCATTGATATCGGTGAGAGCGGCAACCTCCATCTTCGTAAGGTTGTCAATTTTCATCATGCTGACACACTTCCACTTCAATAGCAGAAATTGATATGCCGAACCGGCAATCGCACCGCCCTTACCCCCCGACTGCAGAATTCCCGGTCAGTTCTGTCGATCTTTCTTGCCCAGCATGGACGCCAACTTCTCCACCACGTCCGTGCTGTGCAGTCCGGTGGACGTCATCCAGTCGTCGTCGAAGACCGTGTCCAGATACTTCTCGCCGCCGTCGCAGACCAGGACGACGATGTTGGTCGAGGGATCCACCGACTGTGCCTGTTCGAGCGCCTTGTAGATCACACCGCCGGCCGAGCCGCCCACGAGAATCCCGTAGTTGCGTGCCAGGTAGCGACACGTCTCGAATGCCTCCGAGTCGCTGACCTTGATGCCCTCGTCGATCAGGTCGTAGTCGACCAGATCGCCGATTTCCGATCCCTCCGGTGACCCCGTCCCGGACTGGTAGTACGGCGCGCCGACCCCTCCGAACGCGATGGACCCGACCGGCTCGACACCGATGATCTTGAGATCCGGAATGCGTTTCCGAAGAGCGCGCCCGGCCCCGCACAGGGAGCCTCCGGTGCCCACCGCGCCGTAGAGAAAATGGAGATCGTCGTCGAGCGCCTGGTGCAGTTCCTCGGCGAGCGCCAGGTAGCCGTTCGGATTCCCGGGATTGGCATGCTGCTCGGTCCAGTAGGCGCCGTGCTCGATGGCGAGCTTCTCGGCGGTGGCATCGCGTTCCGCGGTGACCAGGGCCTCGTCCTCGCCGCCGACGTTGATCAGCTCCGCTCCGTACGCCCGCATCGCACGCAGCTTGTCCATACTCGAATGATTGTCCACGACCGCGCTGAACCGATATCCACGTTCGGCCGCGATGACCGCGAGGCCGAGGCCGGTATTGCCGGACGTCGATTCGACGAGCCACCCTCCGGCCTTGAGGAGCCCCGACTCCTCCGCCTCGTCCACCATCTGGCGGGCCATGCGGATTTTCGCGGTCCCGGTGGGGTTGAACTGCTCGAGCTTCAATATGACATTGCCAGCTCCCTCGATGCCGTCCAATCTGAGCATTGGCGTGCTGCCGATCAGTTCAGAAATCTTGTTCTTTATCACGGCCCCCATCTCCCCTGGATACATGTGGTGCCCGCCCCTGAGCCCGCATCCCCTGTCAGGGATACGTCGACGGCCGATCGCCGTTGGACCGGCCGAGTGCACAGATTTCGAGCAGTCTGCGCACGAAGACATCGTTCTCCTCCGGCAAGGAAAGCGACGCCCGAATAAAGCCCTCGTAGCCCGGCTCTCGCCATGGTTTGACGATGATTCCCGATCGGAGCAACTGCTCGGCCACGACGACAGCGGATTGTTCCGTGTCGATGAACAGAAAATTGGATGCCGACGGCGCGACCCGGAAGCCGGCGGCGCGGAGTGCTTTCGTGATTCTCGTGCGCTCCAGTCCGGTCCGCCGGACGGTTTCGGCCAGATGCGCCTGATCGTCCAGTGCCGCGACGGCGGCGTCCTGAGCGACCTGATTGACGTTGTACGGAGTACGCACCCGGTTGAGCGCGTCGACCAATCTCGCGTCGGACGCGATGCCGTATCCCACCCGAAGTCCGGCGAGGCCGTACGCTTTCGAGAACGTTCTCAGCACGATCCACGGACGGCTCAGCCCGCGCAGCACCTCGAGGCCGTCGGGATACGACGGATTCGACATCGCGTATTCGTGGTACGCGTCGTCCAGGACCACCAACGCCGTCTCCGGCGTCGCGTCCAGAATGGTGTCCAACTGCTCCCGGTCGAGAATCACCCCGGTCGGGTTGGACGGACTCGCGATGAAGACGATCTTCGGATCTGCCGCCAACGCCCGCAGCCACCCGGCGGTGTCGAAGCCGAAATCAGCGGTGAACGGAACCTTGTCGACGCGCGCCCCCATCATGCGCGGAAATATCTCGTGCAGGCTGAAACACGGCGCCTGAATGGTCACGATGTCGCCGGCGCCGAGGAGCGCCGGACTGAGCAGCTCGAGAATGTTCTCCGAGCCGTTCCCGAGGATGACGTGCTCGGTCGACACCGCCAGCTTGTCGCCGATCGCCTCGGCAAGACGTTTGCCCATGGGGTCCGGATACCGCGCGACGCCCGCCGCCAGTCGCCGCCGCACGGCTTCCACGACTCCCGCCGAGACGCCGTAAGGGCTCTCGTTGTTGGAGAGCTTGATGATGCGTGTCGGGCCGTAGCTGCGCGACACCTCGTCGGGGTCGGCACCGGGGTCGTAGGCCGGGAGACCGGCGACCTCGGGCCGAACCAGTGATTCCATCGCGGAAGGATGCTCTCCGGCTCTTTCCGCCTGCCCCTCGATCTGCACCTGTCTCATGATTTGCTCGATTCCAGCGCGACGGTGTCCGAAGCCTTCTGCTTCAAACGGTTGACGCGTACCAGGAATGCGACGACGAGCATTCCCGCCGTGGTGGCAAGCCCGATGGTCTGCCCCACCCAAACCCCTTGAACACCCTGCCCCGCCGCCACTCCGAGCAGGTAACTGACCGGCAATCCCACGAGCCAGTAACCGACGAGCGAGATTCGAAACGGCCCGACGGCGTCTCCGACACCGCGGAGGATGCCGTTTCCGATGTTCTGGCTGGCATCGAATACCTGCAGCACGGTCGCGATCAGCAGACCTGAGGCGGTCAAGGCCAGAATGGCCGCGTTGCCCTCGTGGTCGGCGGAAAGGAACAGCGACACGATGGCATCCGGCACCACCAGGTAGGGAATGGCGACAACCAGCATCGCCAGCACGCCGAGCGCCAGACCCAGGATGCCCAGCCGCCGTGCCTTCACGTAGTCGCCGACGCCGTGCGCCTCGCTGATGTGCACGGACGCGGCGTGCGAGAATCCCGCGGAGATCATGAACACGATGTAGATGATCTGGTTGAGCAGGGTCTGCGCCGCGAGAGCTTCCGTTCCCAGTGTTCCGATCAGCAGCGTCAGGACGCTGAAGAACCCGGCCTCGGAGGCGTACGTTCCCGATATCGGTAGGCCGAGTTTCCACACCGACTTCACGGCGTCCCCCGACCAGCGAAGTTCCGATCGGGAAAGGTAGGGGCTGAAACTCCGATTCTTGACGATCACGAGCAGGAACATCAGGAACGAGAGGGTGAACACGGTGGTGGTCGCGATCGCCACGCCGACGAAACCGAACGCGGGGAGCCCGAGCTTGCCGTAGATCAGCACGTAGTTCAGGCCGATCGTCGCGGCGATCGATACCAGCGTGATGGCCAGCAGCGGACCGGGACGCTTGAGGCCGGTGGTGAAGTGCCGCAATGTCTGGAACCACAGGCAAGGCACCATCCCGGGAGCCAATACCGTGAGGAACTGGCCGCTCTTCTCCACCACCTCGGGCTCCTGCCCCAGCCACAGGAGAACCGGACCGATCAGCAGCAGCACCACGGCGAAAACGATTCCGCTGACCGTCGCCCAGAAGAATCCGGCGACCAACAGATCACGAATACGCTGGACGTCGTTTCGGACGTGCGCCTCGGCCACCAGATTGCTCACGCCGGTGACCAGCCCCGTGCCCATCGTGCGCAACTGGTTGAACAGGACGATGGCGAGACCCGCTGCGGCGATCTCGGTGGCACCGAGCCGGCCGAGCATCACGATGTCCACGGTGGTGAGCGCGACGTGGGCGAAGTTGGTCAGAATCAGCGGAAAGGCGAGCGCGAGAAGAGACCTCGAATTGACGATCCACCAACCGGCCGTCGTGCCGCCACTCGACTTGATCACCAGAACCGTACCCTCGATCCACGTCCGGCCGTGAGCGCCAGATCCGCCACATATCGCCCGAGTGCCGCGTCCGTGACCGCCATTCCGCTGTTGTAGGCGAAAACGACGTCCGTGGCGTCCTTTCTGGCCGGGGTGTGCCCCAAAAGGATGTCCGGCAACTCCGCGTCGACCGGCGGCAGACTGCCGTCCTCGGCGCGCAGGTCGTCGCAGGTGGCGCGCATTTGTTCGGCGTCGGTCGCGATTCGGTATTCGGACCCGTGGAGCACATCCGCGTGCACGCCATAGCCGAGCAGGACGGCGATCGCACCCGGCTTCATCCAGTCGCGTCGCACCTCCTGCTTCGCGGACAGGCCGGACACGCCGAGCACGATGTCCGCTTCCGCGGCGGCCTTGGGCACGTCGTCGACGAATTCGACATCGCGATCAGGATGGCTGTCCGTGACGCTCTTTCGGACGGCTCGCAACCCCTCCTCGTAGGTTCCGTAGACCCTCAGCCGCTCCAGATTGGGCAAGGCCGCCAGCAGCATCGGCAGCGCCATCTGCCCCTGGACTCCGGTGCCCATGACCAACGCGCTCCGCGCGTCCGGACACACCGCGCGCGCCATGAGCGCCGACGTGGCAGAGGATCGGAGCGGCCCCAGCTTGACGACGTCCATCAACGCGATCGGCCTGCCGGTGGTGTCGTCGCAGAGAAAGATGAACGAGTGGAAGCCGTAGCTGTCACGGGTGCGCTGCGGATCGAACTCGTAGACGGCCTTGAAGCAGACGGTGTCGCTGTCTCCGTCCAGGGCGACCATCGAGTAGCTGAGTGACCGCTCGTCCGCACCCTCGACGATGGTCTTGACGGGGTTTCTCGAGCCGCCGTTTCGCACCGCCTTGTACGCCTGCTCGACGATCTTGAGCACCTGCGGGTAGCTGATTTCCAGATCCTCGAGCTCGGACTGGGGCAACAGCCACAGCTCTCCTGGCGACGCATAGCCTGCCGGCTGATTCATGCTGTCCAACATCTCCTTCGGTCGGTGCTGGCTCAAATACCGTCCAGACGCCATTTCGGCTGATTCCCTTCTTCACCGAGCCGCACGACCACCTTCTGCGGTATCGGCATCTCGTGGAAGGGCGACTCGTTGGAATCCATCTGATATCCGGCGGTGTTCAGGTAGACGAGCTGATCGCCGGGCTCGACGACCCGAGGAAATCCGATCTTGCGCCACGTCAGCATGTCGCTTTCCAGGCACGTCGATCCCGCGACACTGGCGTGGAATTCGCGGTTGCCCACCGGCTCGGACGCGATCAGTACCGGATCCGGCAGGTACTCGCTGTTGAACCACTGCTCGGACAGGCTGAAACTACTGCCGTGGACCGTGACGATGGCGTATCCGTCACTTTCCCGCCGGTCGTCCACCTGCTGCACGCCAAATATGGTGAAACCCGCCTGGTCCAGCAATGCCCGGCCGGGCTCGACAAGAAATCCGATGTCATTCCGAGACGCCTTGCTCATGAGCGTTTCATCGGCATCCACGGGATGTTTCATGATGTCCCGCAGGGCCAGATCCGCGGGCCGTTCCGTACCGTATGGATAGAACCCGTCGAACGATTTGCCCATGTGGTAATGATCCGGAGCGTCTTGCCGCAGGAAGCCGTCCCAGGTCGCCGGGTCGACGTATCGCAGCGGCAGGCCGCCGCCGATGTCGACAAGCCGGCAGTGCGCCAGGCCCCGTGCCCGCGCCACGACGCAATGCTCGATCATCTCGTTCGCCGCGTGCGCGCGTTCCTGGGTGGAGTATCCAGTGAGGTGGAAGGAGAACCCTTCCAGGCGAACGGATTCGGGTGCGTCAGCGCACAGCGAGACGGCCTCGTTCCGCTCGGCGGCGGCCATTCCGAATCGGCTCCGACTCTGTGCGTCCACGCGGCAGCGCAGCAGCACTCGGGCAGGCTTTCGCATGCCGCGCGCCGATTCGCTCAACCGTCGCAGCTCGGACAGGGAGTCGATCGCCACCAGGCATCCGTGTTGAAGTGCGACCGAGTGAAGTGCCGAGTCCTTCTCCGGACCGGAGATACCGATTCGCTCCCCCGGGATCCCACCAGCGAGCGCCTTGGCCAACTCCGGTGCGCTCGCGACGTCGATTCCTATGCCGAGCCGAGCGGACGACCTGACGAAGCAATCCGCCTTGTTCGCCTTCTTCGCGAAGAGTATTCCGGCGTCGATGCCGAGCTCGGCGACCGTGCCCCGCATGCGCCTGACATTCTCTTCGAAGATCTCCGGCAGCAGTACGTGCAGCGGTGAGCCAAGACCGTTGGCCAAATCGGCCAGCAGATCCGCCTGCTTGCTCAGCAGGTGCGAAACGCCGGGATGCCGAAGAGCCGTCAAAGGAAATGGCTTCGTCGAAGCGCCGCCCTGGTCAAACATCATGAGCACCCTTCCCGACTGGTGAATAGATGCCATTCAACGACAGCCAGCCGCACCTGGCCAAAGATGGTTCTCATCAATTCGCTGCGCCCCAGCAGCAGCTACCCCAGAAGTGCGGCCCAAGTGCCCCAGTAGTGCGCCACACTCAACCTAGCAACGTTGTTACAACGAGATTAGCCCGACTTTTCAAGGCTGTCAAAATATATCTGAAATATATCTGAATGCACATATCGCCACGTCGCAATATGTTTACCTTAATTGATCTTCATATTGGTTATACACGTGACAGGCAATATGAGCAATCAATTCGGCATATGGCCTACGCCGGCCGGACACCGCTCGACGCTCCACGGTGGCGCTTGTCCGCCAGGTTCGGAAGCCGCCCTGGCCTCGACCACCCGGAACCAACGCCTCCGCACGCCGTCGAGGACGAAGAATCTGTTTCAGATCCCCCACCCTGACGTAAGGGTTGCCGTCGAATCCCGCCGTGCGGGATTAATTGCGACTTTCGTCGCTGTCAACGGTCGCGTTCGGATGCTTGGCTCACGGGGTCATTTCCACTCGATTGAAGGGAGCTACCGTGGCGAAATCCCTGCGCCGCGTCGCGACCGCGATCGGTGCCCTGGCGGGCATCGGCGCCCTCGCGATCGGCTTCGCCCCGATCTCCAACGCTCAACCGTCCCAGCCCGCCGGCCCGCTGATCGTCGGCGGATCACCGGCCGACATCAAGGACTTCCCGTCCACCGTGGCGCTGCACCGCGACGGCGGGGCCTGGTGCGGCGGCACGGTCGCCGCACCGACCAAGGTGATCACCGCGGCCCACTGCCTCAAGGGCTTCGAGAACAGCAAGTGGACCGTGATCACCGGCCGCACCAACGTCAAGGACACCTCGACCGGTGCCGAGGTGAACGTCAAGTCGTTCTGGTTGCACCCCAACTACAAGGACGTCACCCAGGGCGACGACGTCGCGGTGCTGACCCTGGAGAAGGCGGTCGAGGCGCCGGCGGTCAAGTTCGCCAAGGCCGGCGACGAGAAGCTGTACGCGCCGGGCACCACGAGCACCGTGGTCGGCTGGGGCCGCACCAAGGAGGGTGGCCAGGGCTCCGACTCCCTGCTCAAGGTGGACGTCCCGGTCGTGGCGGACGACACCTGTGCCGCCTCTTACCAGGAGTACGACAAGAACTCGATGGTCTGCGCCGGATTCCCCGAGGGCGGCAAGGACTCCTGCCAGGGTGACTCCGGCGGGCCGCAGTACGTCAACGGCACGCTGATCGGCATCGTCTCCTGGGGCGAGGGTTGCGCCCGGCCGGACAAGTACGGCCTGTACACCCGGGTGATCACCTACGCCGGTGAGATCCAGAAGCAACTCGACGCAACGGGCACCCCCGCACGCCGGTAGTTCTTCCGAGGGAGGTGCCGCGTCGGACACAACTCCGGCGCGGCACCTCTTGGCGCGACGGGCTGAGTCAGCGCTCGACGGCCAACTCGCCGAGCAGCGACCAGTCGTCCTGGGGAATCGTGAAGTTCACGATTCGCGGTGTCTCGGCGAGGTAGGGCGGCAGCGTGCTCTGCGCTGTCTTGAAATGGTCCGACTGGACGTGCGCGGCACCGGCGTCGTCATCGCGGAACGCCTCGGTCAGCACGTACTCGTTGGGGTCGTCGACACTGCGCGCCCAGTCGTACCAGAGACACCCCGGCTCGGCGCGGGTCGCCTCGGTGAACTCGCGGCTGATCTCGGGCCAGTTGTCGGCGTGCTCCGGCAGGACGCGGAACTTCGCGGTAATGAAGATCATGCGCCCATCGTGCGGTAGCCGAACGAGCCGCGCCAGCGTTCACCCGGTTCGAGTACGACCAGCCCGTCACCGGTGTTGAAACAGTTCGGCGCGCAGCTCACCGGTTCGACGGTGATACCCGAGCGCGGCGGGTGCCCGTCCGGCCCGTCGTCGGTATAGACCTGCAGGTAGCCGTAGCCGCGGTCCATCCACATCTCCACGTTCCGGCCACCCGGGCGTCCGAAGTGGACGGACGCCACCCCGCGCGCGTTACGGCGCAAACCGGTGAACGCGGTGTCCATGAGGGTGTCGCCGATCCGCCTTCGCGTGCGGAAGTCGTACGGCGTGCCGGCGACCGGCGCCGTGCCGGTCGGGATGAGCCGGTCGTTCACCAGGTAGTGCGTGTCCGCGCCCAGCTCCAGTTCCATCGAGTCGATCGTGCCGCTCGCCGCCCGGACGTAGGTGTGGTTGGCCGTGCCGAAGGGTGCCGGCGAATCGCCCGTGTTACGCGCGGTCAGGGTGCTGCGCAGGCCGTCCGGCCCGAGCGAGAACTCGATCTGGAAGGCCAGCTCGAACGGATAGCCGTAGTGCGGGTACTGCCGGATCCGCAGCACGACGTGGTCGCGCTCGTGCCGCACCGGCTCCCACTCGGTGAAGCTGAGCAGGCCGTGCAGCGCCGTGTCCCGCTCGATCTCGTTGATCGGCACCTGGTGCTCGACCCCGCCGAACGTGTACCGGCCGTGGTCGATGCGGTTGGGCCACGGCAGGATCGTCTTGCCCTGGTAGCCCTCGCCCATCTCGTCGGCGGGATGGGTGAGCAGCAGTTCCTCGCCGCCGGCCCGGTAGGACAGCAGCGTGGCCGCGACGCCGGCGATCACCGCGTGCTGATCACCGTGGCGCAGCTCGTACACCCGGCCGCTGGCGGTGTGACGCTCACCCGGTTGGGCGCTCGCCGTGCCGCCCACCGTCATGGCGGCACCGGCCGCCAGTGCTCCGCCGATCGCCGTGCGCCTGCTCAGTCTCATGGTGTCCCCGCTTCGATCGCCGCACGATTGTGTTGCGCCACAACGGAAAGGTCCGGCTTCATCACCCGCCGGTCATAGGTGAGGAACCCGTTCACCTCGTTCTCCACATCGGTGGTCTGGGTGTAGATCGCGCCGGACAGGCCGTTGCTCTCGATCACCTTGACCAGGTCCTCACTGACCTCGACGTAGCGCCGGGTCAGCTGCTCCGGGCTGTCGGTCATCTCGTAGGCCTGCGGCCGACCCGGCCACACGTGCCCGTCCACCACCAGGCCGAGCCCGCCGTACTCACCGTCCACAATGGACCGTGCGTCCTTCACCACAGGGCGGCCGGGCCCGACGTAGGTGTGGTCGTCGTACACGTCGCCGGCACCCGAGTCGGGGTGTGAGTGGCAGCAGTTGACGCCACTGTTGGCGTTCACGTGCCGGGTCGGGTCGAGCGCCTTCACATGCGCGGCGATCCGCGCCGTGTCGTACTCGCCCCAGCCCTCGTTGAACGGAACCCAGCCGATGATCGAGGTGACACTGCGGAGCTGGTTGATCATGGCGTCCAGCTCGGTCTCGAAGTGCCGCTGCGCCTCCGGCACGGGCGGCGCCTGCGGGCCGGGCGGATTGTCCAGCAGCACGGGCAACGACGGCATGTCCTGCCACACAAGCAATCCGAGCCGATCGGCCCAGTAGTACCAGCGCGCCGGTTCCACCTTCACGTGCTTGCGCACGAAGTTGAAGCCCAGCTCCTTGGTCTTCTCCAGGTCGAAGCGCAGCGCGTCGTCGGTCGGCGCGGTGTAGATCCCGTCCGGCCAGTAACCCTGGTCGAGTGGGCCGTGCAGGAAGGTGATCTTGCCGTTCACCGCGATCCTCGGCCGGCCGGCCGCGTCGCGCACGGTCGACACCGTGCGCAGGCCGGCGTAGCCGCCGACCTCGTCGCCCGCCTTGCCGGTCTGGTCGAGCAGCCGCACGGTGATGTCGTAGAGGTACGGGTCCTCCGGCGTCCACAGGTGCGGATCGGGCACGGCCAGCCAGATCGGCCGCCCCGGCTCGCCCTGCGCGCGGGCCACCTCGGCGCCGCCCGGCGCGCGCACGATCACCTCGGCACGCTCGCCGGTCGCACCGGAAACCCTTGGTGTGACGGAGAATCCGGTCAGCTCCGGCGTGATGTCCACTGTGGACACATGCGCGGCCGGCACGGGCTCCAGCCACACCGTCTGCCAGATCCCGGACGCGCCGGTGTACAGGATGCCGCCGGGGTCGTTGCGCTGCTTGCCGACCGGGTAGGTGTTGATCTCGTTGCGGTCCTCGGCGCGCACCACGATCTCCTGCGGGCCGCCGGCACGCAGCGCGTCGGTCACGTCGGCGCTGAACGCGGTGTAGCCACCCTCGTGCGTGGCGACCTGCTGGTTGTTCACCCATACGGTGGCCACCTGGTCCACCGCGCCGAAGTGCAGCAGCACGCGCTGGCCGCGCCAGTCCGGCGGCACCTCGAACGTGCGGCGGTACCACATCCGGTCGTCGTGCCGGCCGATCCCGGACAGCGCGGACTCCGGCGGGTACGGCACGAGGATCTGCTCGCCGTACCGATCGGGGCGCTTCTGGCCGCGGGTCGTGTACTCCCACAGGCCGTTCAGGTTCTGCCACTTCGGACGGGTGAGCTGCGGGCGCGGGTACTCGGGCAGCGCGTTGTCCGGGTTGACCTGCGAGGTCCACGGCGTGGTGAGCGCGGGCGCGGCCGGCTCGGCGTGTGCTGGTGTGGTCATCGAAACCATGATCGCAGCGAGCAGGGGGACGACGGCTAAGGACGCGATGCGGACCATGTGTCCCACACGACCATGTGGCCGAGTCACCGTCATCCGTCCGTTCGGGTGAACTTCACACACGCTCGGTCAAGATCACGCCAAGTCTTCACGGGCAGTGAGCGCGGCGAGTCGATCGACGACCTCGTGCAGCGGCGCGCGGGTGTCGATCTCCACGGTGGCGAACTCCCGCAGCAGCGGCTCGACCTCGGCGGTGTCGGCCGCGATCGCGGCGCGCTGCTCGGCGGTCCGGCCGAACGGGTTTTCCCGCGCGGCGACCCGCTCGAGCATGATCTCCAGCGGCGCGGTCAGCAGCACGATCTCGGCGAACCTCGGGTAGAACACGCTCTGGTTCCACACCGTGCCGGCGACGAACAGCGGCTCGCCCGATCGCTCGTGCCCGGTCAGCAGCGCGTCGATCCGCTCCTCGCGCCACTGCGGCTCCAGCCCGCCGCCGGGCAGCGGAAGCTCGGCGATCCAGTCGCCCACGTCGGTATCGACGCATCGGAAACCCTTGCGCGCCAACAGGTCCAACGCCGCCGATTTGCCCGCACCGGACATGCCGGTCACCAAGATCGCCACCACCCACCGATCGTAGGGCTCACGAGCGGCGCGCCTCCCGGACCATCAGCCAGATGAGGTACGCCCCGCCGAGCACCACGGTCACCACGCCCACCGGCAGCGAGGCCGCGAACGCGTGCCGCGCATTCCACCGGCGCGCGCCGGATCGTCGAGTGCGCCACCTCGCTCGGGTTCTCCACGATCTTCCTTGCGGCGGCGATGCGCGACAACGGCGGCGGCGAGGTGACCGTCACGGAGCTGGTGCGGCCTGGGTGAGGGCAAGCAGGTTCAGACCGAATGAAGCCCGAGGACGGGCCTCCCTGTGGTGAACCTCGGCAAGGTCATCACCACCGAGGACGTCCGTTCGCTGGATGACGAATGACGATCTTGCTCGACGCGAATGTGCTGATCACCCTTGTCGTCGCGGATCACGTACATCACGACGCCGCGGAAACCTGGTTCAGCGCATCCGACGACAGCTTCGCCACCTGCCCGAGCACCGAGGGAAGCCTGCTGCGTCTGTTGATCCGCGAGGGGCAGCCCGCGGACAACGCTCGCGCCGTCCTCGACGCCGTCAAAGGCAGTGAGCGACACGAGTTCTGGCAAGACTCGATCTCATACAGCGACGTGGTACTGCGCGGAGTCATCAGCCACCGACAGGTCACCGATGCCTATCTCGCTCAACTCACCCGCGAACGAGGCGGCCGACTCGTGACATTCGACCAGGGCCTCGCGAAGGTGCACACGGACGTCACGGATCTTGTTCCGACGATTCCGATTCAACCACCTGGCTAGCTGGACACGTGAACGACGCGCCGCCGCACCGACCATTCCGCCGTGCGTGAACATCGGCTCCGACGCGCGCTTTTCGCGTTATGTTCGAAGCGTGGAGCCGAACCCTTTCGAGAAGCTGTACGAGGAACGAATCATCTTCCTCGGCACCCAGATCGACGACGCGTCGGCCGGTGACGTCATCGCCCAGCTCATCCATCTGGAAGGCGCGAACTCGGACCGGGACATCGAGATCTACCTCAATTCGCCGGGCGGCTCCCTCACCGCGATGCTGGCCATCTACGACACGATGCGGTTCGTCCGGCCGCGAATCCGCACCGTCTGCGTCGGGCAGGTCGGGTCGGCCGCGGCACTCATCCTCGCGGCCGGATCACCGGGAATGCGGGCCTGCCTGCCCAACGCGCGAGTGCTCATTCGCCAGCCCGCGGCCGAAGGTCTTCACGGCCAGGCATCCGATCTGCACAGCTACGCCACCGAGTTGCAGCGAATGCGGCAAGTCATGGAAACCATGCTCGCACACCATACGGGTAAGTCAGCGGAAGAGATACACTCCGACATCGAGCGCCAGAAAGTGCTCACCGCCGAGGAAGCCCGAGAATACAGAATAGTCGACGAGGTGCTGCCTTATCGCAAAGCGCCAGCATAGAATGCGCCGCCGAAACTGTTCGCGCGAACGGTGAGGTCTCGAACAGTATCTTCACGAACCGAACGCGTCCTGACCTGCGGGGTTACTACTACGACGGCCACCGTACTCCGGCGTCGCGCAGGCAGGTGCGGATCCAGTTGGGAGCACCCAACAAGCCAGTATGCGACCCTAAACCTGCTGGTCAGCGGGTTGCCGGTGATGCCAGCACATGCCAAATTCGGCGCGACGGATACCGCCAGCCCGCCCGCCGAAATCGCAAAGGTGGCTCTGGGTGACGGTGCCGGGACGGGTACGCCCACCCTCGCGGGCGTGGCGGGCGAGCGCGGACGCGCTGTGCCGACGGCTGGACGGTGTTCTGGAGTGACCGTGCGCCCAGATGGCTGGCCGTGGCTACCGGTCCGCCGCAGGACGACTCCGGCAGCGGCGGACCGCCTGCCGGCGCCGACAAAGGGTTCCGGTACCTGGCGATGCACACCTTCGCCGTCGCTGTCGCCGTGCCGCGTGGACGGCGGCTTCGAGCCAGGAAACCTCACACCGCACAGGTCCTCGACTCCTCCTGCCCGCCTGGACCAGGCGGAGACCCGGGGAACAGGTCGGGGACAAGGCATACGCCGCAGCTTCATCAAGCCGAGGAGTTGCGCACGTCAGGGTAGCCAAGCGGTCATACGATCACCAATGGCCAGAGTTGGTCCACAGCCAGATTCGGCCCCACTCACCAGGAGAATGCCGGCGTGGTCAGTTCGGCAGGGGCCAGCGGGAGGAAGCCACAGTCCCATCGTCGACACCAGTCCGACCTGGCTGAACGGAGGTGCCAGCGCGATTCGTTCGGCGGCCGTTGATCGGCGTGGCGACCACAATGTCCGCACCCTGACCGAACACACTGATCGACGTGCTGTGGTGGCTCCTGGTACTTTGCCGCTCGGTTGGGTTGATCCGTCAACCTGTTCCCTAGGATTGGGACATGACTGAGGAGCCGTGGCTGGACGAGACCGAGCAGCAGGCGTGGCGGAGCTTCCTGTCGATGAAGACCCGGCTGACCAGGTACCTGGTACGGCAGTTGCAGGAGGATTCCGGTCTGTCGGGACAGGACTACGAGATCCTGGTGTGTCTTTCGGAGGCGCCGGAACGGCGGATGCGCGCGGTGGACCTGGGGGAGGAAACCCAGTGGGAGAAGAGCCGGCTGTCCCATCAGGTGTCCCGGATGGAGCAGCGGGGCCTGGTCTGCCGGGAGCGGGTGCCCGGACTGCGGTTCCCGGAGGTGGTGCTGACGGAGCAAGGCTTCGAGGCGATCGCCAAGGCCGCACCGGCACACGCCGCCGCAGTGCGCACAGTGTTCATCGACGCCCTTGGGGAAAGACGGCTCAGCCAGTTCGCCAAAGCGTGTACCGCGATCCTCGACCGGCTCGACGAGGTCGAGGAGGAGGACGAGGCGGATTCATGCTGAAACACCGGAACGGCGTCGTGCTGCCGTGGCCGGAAAACGCCCGAACTCTCAGCGACTGGTCCTCGGGAAGTGAACCTCAGGCGTAGTCCACACAAGTGTCATTGAATCGGATGATCCCGACGACGTGGGGAATCCCTCTCACGCGGTCCTTCCCGGCGCCCGCCTCGTCGACAGGAACGGTTCTTGTCATTCTTGTTCTGCTTCGGGACGGCATTGACTGCCCGGATGCTCACTGTGGACCGTATTTCGCGGTGGCTATGGGCGGGTCTTGATTCTGTGGCCTGTTTCGGGCTGTACGGACCTCACGTGCGAGCCACGCCCGAACGGGTGTCACACGAATCGGCGCAAAGAATCCGCGGACCTGTCAAGCCCACGCTGGAGTGCTGGATCCTCGTGGAACAGTGACTTCGCGGACGTCTCAGAATGGTGGCGCCGCGCCAGCCGTCGACGTACCTCCGGGCAAGCATGAATCGATGGACAGAAGGGGCTTCGCAGGCTATGGCCGTGGTCGTGCTGGCTACCGGTTTCGCGCTCGGCTACCGCACGGACGACGCCGCGTACGGACCGCGGGCACCCGAAACCACACGGACGGGTGACCCGCAGCCCTCTTGGTTGACGGATCAACTTGCCGGACCTACTTTTAAGGTGACACATCAACCTAAAGGGGTTCTTGATGAGTGAACAGAAGGTCATCGCGGTGGTGGGTGCCACCGGCGCTCAGGGCGGCGGGCTGGTGCGGGCGATCTTGGCCGACCGGAGCGGGGAGTTCGCGGTGCGGGCCCTCACGCGGGATGCCGGCTCGGCCACGGCGAAAGAGCTGGCCGCGGCCGGCGCCGAGGTGGTCGCGGCCGATCTGGACGATGAGGCGAGCCTGCGCCGGGCCTTCGAGGGTGCGCATGGCGCCTTCGTGGTGACCAACTTCTGGCAGCCGCGTACACCGGAACAGGTGGCAGCGCGCACCGCGGCGCGGATGGAGCTCGATCAGGCAGGCAACGCCGCCCGCGCGGCGAAGGCCACCGGTGTCCGGCACGTGGTCTGGTCCACCTTGGAGGACACCCGTCCGGTTCTCGGCCTCGACGGGCAGCATGTGCCTACCTTGGACGACGGGAAGTACACCGTGCCGCACTTCGACGCCAAAGCCGAGGCCGACGAGGTGTTCGGCCGGGCAGGGGTGCCGACCACTTTCCTGCGTACGGCCTTCTTCTTCGAAGGCTTCTTCGGATTCGCCGCCCCCCGCCGGGACGAGCAGGGCCGGCTGGTGCTCACGCTCCCCATGGCCCAAGCGCGACTGTCGGGCATCGCCTCCGAGGACATCGGCAAGACCGCCCTCGGCGTCTTCCGCCGCGGTGCGGAACTGGTCGGCAGGACGATCAGCATCGCCGGAGACCACCTCACCGGAGCCGAGTACGCGGCCGCGATCAGTGCGGCCATCGGCGAGCCGGTGACCTACCAGGCGCTCGGCTTCGACCAGATGCGCGCCATCTCCGTCGAGATGGCGAACATGTTCCAGTACTACGCCGAGAACGAAAAGGCGTTCGTCGGCGACCGCGACCTCGACCTCGTACGCGAGCTCAACCCCGGCCTGCAGTCTTTCGACACCTGGCTGGCTGCCCACAAAGCCGACATCCCCCTCGACTGAAGGCGACGAGCGTTCCATGGAACTGTTTCCGGCAATTCCCTTTGACCAGTGGCGGGACACCAAGACGACCGTGCACCTGTTCTGCCAGGTGGTTGGCAAAATCAGGCTGGCCGCCAGTGCGCGCCGCAACCACTGGTGGAACGTTCCCTTCCACGTCACCGGACGCGGTCTCACGACCCGCCCGATGGGGCTGGTCGACGGCAACCCGATCTTCACGGTGGACTTCGACTTCGTCGATCACCGGCTGATCGCCTCCACCGTGGACGGACGATCGGTGTCCTTCCCGCTCGCCGGCCACTCGGTGGCCTCGTTCTACCGCAGTGTTCTCGAAGCCTTGGCAGCACTCGGGGTCACCGTGAACATCGCCGACCCGTCGCCGTTCGGGCTGGCGGAGGACCACCCGCCGTTCCCCGAGGACACCAGGCACGCCGCCTACGATCCGATCTGGATGACACGGGCCTGGCAGGTGCTGTCACAGGTGAACCTGGTCCTGGAGGAGTTCGCGGCGCACTTCTCCGGCAAGGCCAGCCCGGTGCACCTGTTCTGGCACAGCCTCGACCTGGCCCACACCCGCTTCTCCGACCGTCGCATCGACCAGCCCGCCGCGGACCTGGTCACCCGCGAGGCCTACTCACGCGAAGTGATCAGTTTCGGCTTCTGGTTCGGTGACGCCACCGGCGGTGAGGCCGCGTTCTACTCCTACACCGCGCCCGAGCCCGACGGGCTGGCCGAGCAGCCGCTGCGTCCCGCCGTTGCCAGTTGGGTGCCCAGTGGCGCCGGCCGTATGGCGTTGCTGCGCTACGACGATGCGCGTGCCGCCCCCGATCCCCGTGCGACCGTGCTCGCGTTCCTCGACAGCGCCTACCACGCCGGTGCCGGCCTGGCCGGCTGGGACGTCGACGACCTGGCCTGCCCCGGAGGGGTCACCACCGACCCCAGCCTGCCCGCGGACCGGCTCACCCCGGACAAGGTGGGCGGCACCGCGGTCTGACGGCGACGATGTGACAGCCCTCGACATCTACTCCGACGGCATGTACGTCAGGACCGACTGGCACACCGACTACGGCCGCGACGGCGCGTGCACCGACGGCGACGTCTGCGATTACAACATGCGCAAGGGACGCCACGTGAAGCTCCAGATCGAACTCCGGGATGCCAAGACCGACAAGCCTGCCACCGCGACCGGGTGGTCCGATTACCTGGCAATCGGCAAGTAGTCGGCGCGGTTCAGTCTCGATCCTGCCGGGAATCGTCCGAATCGGGCCGGGAGAATTCTCCGGTGATCAGCCCGAGCACGGTTCCGAAACCGACGATCAGGAACAGCACGCCGGCCAGTACGTTCAACACCTGCGCGACCAGTACCAGGAAACCGGCTCGCTCGATCGGTTCGAGGAATGCCACCAGATTGAACGCGCGAATCCACGAGTCGGCGCGGTCCATCACCTGACCGGACGCCGTTTCCGCACCCAGAACGTGCATCGCGATCGCGGCGACGAGCGTCAACTCCACGATGTTCAGCGACAGCACGATCAGGCTGCGCGGCGCGGACTGCAGAACGCGCTGGCGCGGGTCGAGCAGAATTCCGATCTGATACGCCATCACGTCCACATACCGCCAGACCGCGAGCAGCAGCGCCAGTACACAGACGATTCGGCCGGCCACCGACGCGCCGCTCCACGCCGGCGTCGCCATGAATAACACCACCAGAACGGCGAGCCAGAGCAGCACGTACAGCGCCGCGTTGTCCACCCTGCTGTCCACCACGAGCCGTCGTCCGGCGATCGGGTGCGTGGTCAGGAATCGCCGCCAGAACGGGAACCGCTCCCGCGCGCCGAGAATCTTCGTCAACAGCCGGAATGGGCTGATCCGGCCGATGAAGGTGGTGATCTTGACGACCAGTACCAGCGGCGCGTGCGCTTCGATATCGCGATTCTTCATGTCAACTCCGCGAGCACCGATCGGGCGGCGGACGCCGAATCAGGTGCACCCGCCGGCGCGTCGACTCGCAGCAAAGCCAGCGCGAACACGGACCGGTCGTCGTCGGGATAACGCGGCACGAGGTGGAAATGCACGTGGCCTGCCTCGTTCAGCAACTGCACGTGCAGGCGCTGAGCGCCGAGCACTTTCCTGGCGATCCCGTCGATCCGCCGCAGGTGCCGGCCGAGCCACTCCGCCTCGGTGCCGCCGATCTCGGCGAGATGGCCGTAGTGGTCCACTGTGGACAGGACGAGTGCCGGCCGTCTGATCGCGGGATCGATGTTGCCGTTGAGCACCCAGCCGCCGGGAAGCGTCCCGACGGTCAGACCGTCGAGAATCCGGCACACCTCACAGCCGTCAATCCGATGTGGCACCGGAGAAGGCTAGAGGCTAGCGTCACTCCGCCGTGCGGAGCGTCAGAATTCGCACCAGGCGGTCGCCCTCGTGCGGATCACGGCCGTGCCAGCAGCGGAAGTTGTCGATCAGCAGCACGTCACCGGCCTCGAGCGGCACCCTGGGCAACGTGCCTTCCAGGTCGGCGACGGCCTCGTCGAACCTGGCGAGCATCGCGGTGATGTGCTCGGCGTCCGGATCCCGATGCAGTGGCACCGCGCCGCCACCACGCCGCACGATGCGACGGCCGGTGCGGGTGTACTCGACGTGCGCGCCGACTCGCGGTGTCGACGGCAGCCCGCGCACGTCCGGCCAGCCGCCGTACAGGTCGACGTCCACCGTGGTCAGGAAGCGCCACAGCTCCGGGTCGGCCGAGGCGAGATGGTCGACGAACCGGTACGCGTCGGCGAGGAACGAGTCGCCGCCGGCGGGGGCGGGCGCGACGCACTGCACGAGCACGTGGTCCTCGTCCGGGGCGCGGCGCCGGCGGAGCACCCCGGCGACGTCGACCACGATGTCGAAGCCGTCCGCGTGCAGGCCGACCGGGCCGCCGTCTCGGGACGGGCGCTCGCGCAGCGGGAACAACTCGCGCAGCCGCGGCCCGAGCACCGCGGCCGCGGCCAGCACGAGCCCGTCCGCCGTCGGCTCGAACCCGGTGAGCACCACCGCGCCGTCCCGACGCAACGCCTCCCGCGCGTCCGCCACGGCCGCGACCCTGGCCGGTGTGAACCCGATGTCGGACATGCAACCAGTATGCAATAGCCATCGAATGGCGGTAGATCAGCCGACCTTCTCCGGCTCCCGTTCGGCCGGCTCGTCGTCCGGTGCGGCAGGTCGCGACGGGAGCAGCTTGCGCACCAGCGGCCAGAGCAGGATCAGCGCCACGATCGCGTAGATCACGATCGACATCGGAGTGTTGAACAGCCCGCCGATCTCACCGTCGGACAGTTGCAGCGCGCGCCGCATCTGCTGCTCGGCGGCCGGCCCGAGGATCACCCCGATCACCGCGGGCAGCACCGGCAACCCGTATCGCCGCATCGCCAGGCCGATCAGCCCGATCACGTACAGCACGATCAGGTCCACGACCTGCCCGCTCACCGCGTACGCCCCGACGCTGGCGAAGAACAGGATGCCGGCGTACAGGTACGGCCGCGGGATCTTGAGCAGCTTGGCCCACACCGGCGCCAGCGGCAGGTTCAGCAACAGCAGCAGGGTCAGCCCCACGAACAGGCTCGCGATCAGGCCCCACACGAGTTCGGATTCGCGCTCGAACAGCAGCGGGCCGGGCTGGATGCCGTACTGCTGGAACGCCGCCAGCATCACGGCGGCCACCGCGGTGGTAGGCAGCCCGAGCGTCAGCATCGACACCAGGGTGCCGGCCGCCGACGCGCTCGCGGTCGCCTCCGGACCGGCCACGCCCTCGATCGCGCCGTGCCCGAATTCCTTGCGGTTCTTGGAAAGCCGCTTCTCCGTCACGTAGGACAGGAACGTCGGGATCTCCGCGCCGCCGGCCGGCATCGCGCCGAACGGGAAGCCGATCACCGGCCCGCGCAGCCACGGTTTCCACGACCGGCGCAGATCGTCCCGGCCGAGCCACGGACGGCCGACCGGAATCGGCTCGGACGGCCTGCGGCGCAGGTGCGCGGCCACCCACAGCGACTCGCCCACCGCGAACAGCCCGACCGCCACGATCACCACGTCGATCCCGTCGGCCAGCTCCAGCGACCCGAACGTGAGCCGCTGCTGTCCGGTCATCTCGTCCAGCCCGATCAGTCCGATCGCCAGCCCGATCAGCAGCGAGGCGAACCCGCGCACCCGCGAGCTGCCGAGTACCGAGGTCACCGCGATGAACGCGAGCACCATGATCGCGAAGTAGTCCGGCGCGCCGATGTCGATGGCGAGCTTGGCCACCGTCGGCGCGAGCAGCACCAGCGCGATCGTGCCGATCAGCCCGCCGACGAAGTGTCCGATCGCCGCGGCGGCCAGGGCTTGCGAGCCTCTTCCCTTGCGCGCCATGGGGTTTCCCTCGATCGCGGTCACCACCGCGGCGCTCTCCCCCGGCGTGTTCAACAGGATCGAGGTGGTCGATCCGCCGAACATGCCGCCGTAGTAGATGCCGGCGAACATGATGAACGCGCCGGTCGGTTCCAGGCCGTAGGTGACCGGCAGCAGCAGGGCCACCGCCATCGCCGGGCCGATCCCGGGGAGCACGCCGATGAACGTGCCGAGCAGCACGCCGAGTGCCGCGAGCCCGAGGTGCGCCGGGGTCAGCGCGGTGCCGAACCCGTCGATCAGTTGCGAGAACGCGTCCATCTCAGAACACCTCCATGAGCGGCCCGCCGGGCAATGGCACGCCGAGCAGCACGTCGAAGATCACGAAGGTCACGATCGACACCCCGGCCGCGATCAGCGGGTCGCGCACCAGGTTGCGGCTGCCCAGCGCGTACGCGGCGCCCCAGAACATGATCGCGCCGGACAGCGGGAACCCGACCAGGTCGATCAGCGCCGCGTTGGACAGGAACGCCGCGGACAGCAGCAGCACCGTGCGCCAGTCGCCCGGCTCGGTGAGGTCGATGTCCTCGCCGCCCTCGGCCTCGCCGCGCCCGCCGCGCAGCACGTCCCGCGCCAACAGCACCGACACCACGATCAGCAGACCGCCAACGAGTACCGGAACCGCTTGTGGCCCAACGGGTCCACGCTGCGCGAAGTCGGTCGGAATGGACAGCGCGTCGGTCAGCACCAGCACGCCGAGCGCCAGCAGCACGACGCACACGCCGAGTTCGGAGCGCTCCTTGAACCACGCGACATTCATGCGAGACCCAACTCCTTCAGCACGCCGGCCACCCGACTGTTCTCCGCCGACAGGAACTCGCCGAACCGCGCGCCGGTGACGAACGAGTCGCCCCATCCGTTGCGCCGCAACGCTTCCGCCCACTGCGGCGAGTCGTGCAGCTTGGTGAATACCGAGATCAGCCGGTCCCGTTCGCTGTCACTGATCCCGGGCGGCGCCACGACTCCGCGCCAGTTGGTGAAGTCCACGTCCACGCCGGACTCCTTGAGCGTCGGCGCGTCCAGGCCCGCCAGCCGCTGCCCGCTGGTCACCGCGAGCACCCGCAGGTCGCCGGACTGGATCTGGTCGCGGTACTCGCTGATGCCCGACACGCCGAACGCGATCTTGCCGCCGAGCACCGAGGCGAGCAGCTCGCCGCCGCCGTCGTAGGGCACGTACCGCACGTCGCGCGGCGCCAGCCCGACCGCCTTGGCCATCAGCATCGGCGCGAGGTGATCCGGCCCGCCGGGCGCGGACCCGCCGCCGACCTGCACCGCACCGGGATTGGCCTTCCACGCCTCGATCAGCGCGCGAATGTCGCGGTACGGCGAGTTCCGAGGCACCACCACGATGTCCGGCTCGGAGATCAGCCGCGCGATCGGCGTGGTGTCTTGTAGCGACGACGGCGCGTGGTTGGTGTACACCGCGCCGACCACGCCGAGGCCCATCGACATGACCAGCCGGTCGTTGCCGCGCTCGTTGACCAGCCGGCCGAGGCCGACCGTGCCGCCGGCGCCGGGCAGGTTGAACACCTCGATATTGCGGCCCAGCCCGGCCTCCTCCATCGATTTGGCCGCTGTGCGCGCCGTGGTGTCGTACCCACCGCCGGGCGCGTTCGGCACCAGCACGCGCAACCCGCGCACGCCGTCGTCGCCCGAACTGATCAGCGGCGGGATCACCAGCACGGCCGCCAGCGCGACCACCGCCGCCACGATCGCCTTGGTTCGCACTGTGATCCACCTCTCTCCCGTGTTGATGGGTCATGTTGCACGCCGGTGAACGCCGTGTCGCGCTTAGCCGCATTGCGTACGTTGTGGTCGTTGTGTTCACGCGCCGAGCAGCGCGGGCCGGTGCACACTGGGCCGATGGCGGGACGTGGGTCGCTGACCAGGCAGCTGCTCGGCTGGCAGCTGGTGATCGTGCTGGCGCTCCTCGGTGCGGTCGCGGTGTTCGGCGCGATCCAGTCCAACGCCGCGTTCCGGGCCACCGAGGGGCGGCGGATGCTGTCGGTGGCCGAGGACGTCGCGGCCACCGCCGGCGTGCGCGCCGCACTCGCGGATCCCTTGCGGTACCACCAACTTCCGCCGTTCGCGGAGAGCGCGCGCAGTCTGTCCGGCGCGACTTCGGTGATCATCGCGCTGCCGTCGTCCCGTCGGGTGCTCACCTCGCCGGATCCGTCCCAGGTCGGCTCGCCGCTGCCGCTCGGCGACAGCACCGTCCAGAGTGGACGATCGTGGGTGGGCGAGGTGGACGGCTCGCTGGTCGCACACGTCCCGGTGATCGGCGAACGCGGGACGGTGATCGGCTATGTCGCGGCCGGCCAGGACACGCCGACGTTCTTCGAGGGCGTGGTGAACTCCCCCGGCGACGCGCTGCTGCTGCTGGGTCTGGCCACCGTGCTCGGCGTGGTCGGCTCGCTGCTGGTGGCCCGGCGGGTGAAACGGCAGACCTTCGGGCTCGAACCTGCGGAGATCGCCGGGCTGGTCGAGCACCGCGAGGCGATGCTGCACGGGATCAAGGAAGGCGTGGTCGGCCTCGACCAGTCGGACCGGATCACGCTGGTCAACGACCACGCGCGGGACCTGCTCACGCTGCCGCACGACGTGGTCGGCAAACCCGTGCGGGCGCTGGAGTTCAACGAGAGGCTGGTGGACGTACTCACCGGGCGTGCCGAGGGGCGGGACCAGATCGTGCTGCGCAAGGGCAAGGTGCTGATCATGAACCGGATGCCGATCGTGCTCGCCGGCGGCGCGGTCGGCTCGGTGGTGACACTGCGGGACCGCACCGAGATCGAGGCGCTGCGCGGCGAGCTGGACGCCACCCGCACGGCGACCGACACGCTGCGCGCGCAGGCGCACGAGTTCACCAACCGGCTGCACACGATCTCCGGGCTGATCGAATTGGGCGAGTACGACGAGGTGCGCAACTACGTCGATCGGGTCAGCCACACGCGGCAGGCGTGGCACGACGAGGTGAGTACCCGGATCGCCGACTCGGCGGTGGCCGCGCTGCTGATCGCCAAGGCGAGCCTGGCCAGCGAGCAGGGCGTCGGGCTGCGGCTGACCCCGTCGGCGCGGCTCGGCGCCGTGGACGAGCAGCTGTCCTCGGACCTGGTGACGGTGATCGGCAACCTGGTGGACAACGCGCTGGAGGCGTTGCGGGGCACGCACGGCGAGCGTTGGATCGAGGTGGACGTGTCCCAAACCGACGACGGCTCTGACGACAGCGAGGTGCTCGTGGTGGTGCGCGATTCGGGTCCTGGCGTGGCGCCGGAGATCGCCGAGGAGGTGTTCCGGCACGGGTTCACCACGAAGGCGGCGCGCGAGGGCACCCGAGGTCTCGGGCTGGCGCTGACCCGGCAGATCTGCTTGCGCCGCAACGGGTCCGTGCAGGTGCACAACGACGATGGCGGAAACGGCGCGGTGTTCACCGCCCGGCTTCCCAGGGTGCTGCCATGATCAGGGTGCTCGTCGTGGACGACGACTTCATGGTGGCCAAGGTGCACGCCGGCTACGTCACGCGCACCGAGGGCTTCGAGGTGGCCGGTGTCGCGCACACCGGCGCGGACGCGTTGCGCATGACCCGCGAGCTGCGGCCGGACCTCGTGCTGCTGGACATCTACCTGCCCGACATGCACGGCATCGAGGTGCTGCGCACGCTGCGCGACACCGGATCACCGGACGTCGACGTGATCGTGATCAGCGCGGCGAACGACGTGGAGACCGTGCGGGCGGCGATGCGCGGCGGCGTGCTGCACTACCTGATCAAGCCGTTCTCCTACGCGGCACTGCTCGACCAGTTGCGGCACTTCGCGGCGTTGCGCACTCGGCTGGCGAATCTGGGCACGGCCGCGCAGTCCGATGTGGACAAGGTGTTCGGCTCGCGGCCGGGCGCGGAACCGGCGCTGCCCAAGGGGTTGACCGCCGAGACGGCGCGTCTGGTGGCGCGGGTGCTGCGCGCGGCGGAGGAGGACATGTCGGCGGCAGAGTGCGCGGCGGCCGCGTCGCTGTCGCGGGTCAGCGCCCGGCGGTACCTGGAGCACTTCGTGGCGACCGGACAGGCCGAGGTGCGGCTGCGCTACGGCGGCACGGGCCGTCCGGAACGCCGTTACCGTGCGTCGTCATGAATGATCACTGGCGATGCGCACCGTGAACCCCGAGCAGCACGCGGCCCGACGGGCGGCGATCCTGCGTGCGGCGGCCGACGAGTTCGCCGAGGCCGGCGTGGACGGCACCTCGACCTCGGCGATCTGCAAGCGCGCCGGAATCGGGTCGGGCACGCTGTTCCACTACTTCCCCACCAAGCGCGACATCGTGCACGCGCTGTTCGCCGCCGGGTTCGAGCGCAACGCGGGCGTGTGCGAGCGGGCGCTGGCCGAGAAGTCGGCGGAGGACGGGTTCCGGCTGCTGGTCGACAATCTGGTCGCCGACCTCGGCAACCCGCACGCACCCGGCCTCACCGTGGCCGCGCTGCTGCAGGCGATCCGGGACGACGAGTTCGCCGAGAAGCTGGACGCCGACCAGAAGCTGACCCGGGACACGCTGGCCGCGCTGCTGCGGCGCCGGTCCGGCACGCCGCCGGTGTTCTCGCCGGAGCGCACGGCCGCGTGGATCCTGCGGGTGGTCAACGCGACCTACATGTCCGCCGGTGAGCCCGGGTTCGTGGCGGACGAGGAGATCGCCGAACTGCGGCGGCTGATCGACTCGCTGGCCGGCTGAGCTTGCGCTGGAGCGCACTCCAGCTCGTACCGTCCTGGCATGCACAAACTTGTCGTTCTCTATCCGCCGCCGGCCGATCCGGCGCACTTTCGCCGGTACTACGAGACCGAGCACCTGCCGCTGGTGCGCGAGATGCCGAACCTGCTGTCGTACCGGTACAGCTTCGACATCGGTGCGGCGCAAGGAGAATCGCCGTACTTCGCGATCTTCGAAGCGGATTTCGAGGACGCCGACGCGATGGACCACGCGCTCACCTCGCCGCAGGGGCAGG
Source organism: Herbihabitans rhizosphaerae (assembly GCF_004216555.1). Classification (GTDB taxonomy): domain Bacteria; phylum Actinomycetota; class Actinomycetes; order Mycobacteriales; family Pseudonocardiaceae; genus Herbihabitans; species Herbihabitans rhizosphaerae. Next base: position 139,837 of record NZ_SGWQ01000013.1, read on the forward strand.
CCGCGCTCGCCGACGTGCCGAACTACGCCTCCGGCGGGAGCGTGGCGATCGACTACCCGGTCGCGTCCACAGTGGACGGTCCTCAGCGCGGGACGTGACCCGAGTCGTAGACCTCCTCGAGGAACCGGCGCACCACCGGCCAGGGCAGCTCGCCGTCACCCCCGACGGCGACGGTCACCCGTTCCGGTGGCGCCGGCGTGAACGGCCCGTCGTCCACGGTGTCGGGCACGACGACGTGCATCCACGGGTAGGTCTCCGGCGCACCGTCCAGCGGCATCAACTCGTGCCGCCACGCCTCGTCCGGCACGGAGTAGTACGACTCGTACTCGTACTTGTCCCCGTCGTGCTCCCACACGTCCATGCGCGCATCCTGACACGACTCACCGAACTCGGCGCGCTTGACGATCGCGAGTCCCGCGCTGCGCACCCCCGAGTCCCGCGCTCGCGCACTCCACCGGCCGCACGAGCGCGGGACTCACCGTGTCTGAGCGCGGGACTCGCGCGTTCACCAGTGCGCTAAGAACTCGGTAATGGCCGCTTGACAACGCGGATCGGGCGCTCGTAGCTTCCTTTCTCGGACGACGTCTATCTGGTGATATTTCACAACTTCAGGTGCGGCGACCGGTGCGCCCGCACGGTGAGAGGACGTCGTCATGCGCGTCAAGCCCCTGCTCTCGGCCGCCGTCTGCGTACTGTTATCCGGCGCGACACTGCTGTTCTCACCCGCCGTGGCCAGCGCGGCCCCCGCGTTCCAGCTTCCCTTCCCGTGCGGCCAGACGTGGAACGGCGACAGCGACAACTCCAGCGCGCACCGCAGCCACGAGATCGACTTCAACCGCGGCTCCACGCCGGACGCCGATCTCGGCGACACCGTGGTCGCCGCCGCGGAGGGCACCGTCCGCACGGCGGCACACCAGGGCAGCGCCAACGGCTACGGCAACCTGGTCAAGATCGAGCACGCCGGCAACTACTTCACCTACTACGCGCACCTGAACACGATGGCGGTCACCGCGGGCCAGGTCGTCTCGCGCGGCCAGGCGATCGGCACGCTCGGCAACACCAGCAAGCCGGGCAACAACATCTCGCCGCACCTGCACTACGAGGTCCGCCTCGGCTCGTCCGGCTACCCGGGCAACATCCAGCGCGCGACGTTCGACGGCCGCACGTTCGGCTACCCGAACGCCAACGTCAAGTCGAACAACTGCGCCAGCCCGTACGACCCGGCCGAGCTGTGCGGCTCCGGCTACAAGGTGATCGACACCGCGCGGCTCGGCTCGGCCGGCACGGTGAACCTCATGTGGAACGGCGGCGCGAAGAACAACTGCGTCGTCACGCTGAAGTTCGCCTCCGTCGGCACGCCGACCGCGACCGCCGCGTACCTGGAACCGGAAGGCGTGACCCGCAAGACCAATTCGGGCCAGTTCACCCACTACGCCGGGCCGGTCGCGATGAACTCGCCGAGCTGTGTGAAGTGGGGCGGCTCGGCCGGCGGCGTGTCGTACAACAGCCCGCTGGAACATTGCTAAGGCGTTACCGTTCGCGGCATGACCGTGCTGCGTTCGATGGTGCTGTTCGTCCTGGCAGCGCTCGCCGAGATCGGCGGCGCATGGCTTGTGTGGCAAGGGGTTCGTGAGCATCGCGGCCTGCTGTGGATCGGCGGCGGGGTGATCGCGCTCGGGCTGTACGGGTTCGTGGCGACCCTGCAGCCGGACGCCCACTTCGGGCGGATCCTGGCCGCGTACGGCGGCGTGTTCGTGGCCGGCTCGCTGGCGTGGGGCATGGTGTTCGACGGTTTCCGGCCCGACCGGTGGGACGTCATCGGCGCGCTAGTCTGCCTCGCCGGCGTCGCGGTGATCATGTACGCGCCGCGCGCAGCGTGATTTGTCGGTGGCACCGGCTAGCGTCGGCGACGTGTTCACGATCCGGCTGACCGTTCGCGCCTACGAACTCGACGCGCAGGGCATCGTCAACGGTGCGGTGTACCTGCAGTACGGCGAGCACGCCCGCTGGGAGTGCCTGCGCGCGGCGGGAATCACCGCGGACTCGTTGCGGGCCAAGGGAGTCACGCCGATCCGGATCGAGGAGACGGTCCGCTACCACGAGCAGCTCAGGGCCGGCGACGAGATCACCGTGAGCTGCGCCTTCACCTGGGGTGACGGCAAGGCCTTCCGCGTGCACCAGGACGTCCGCCGGCCGGACGGCACCCTGGTCGCGGAGGTGGCCAATGTCGGCGGGGTACTGGACGTCGAGGCGGGGCGCCTGGTCCGCGACCCGGCGGAGCGTTTCCGTGCCGTGGCAACGGATCCGGCCCTGCTCGGATTAGCCGGCTGACAGTGCGGCGCGGGCGTGCTCGATGAACGCGCGAGCCGCCGGGCTGATCGGTCCGCGCGCCCGCCAGGTCAGCTCTCCTCGATCGCGTACGCCTCGATCTCGACCTTCACGCCGTCACCCAACAGCCCGCTGACCTCGACCAACGTGGCGGCCGGGCGGACGTCACCGAAGACCTCGTTGTGCGCCCGCGCGACGAGCAGCGCGTCGTCCAGGTCGGTCACGTAGGTCACCGTGCGCACGACCGCCTCGGCCGAGGAGCCCACGTCGCGCAGCGCCTGCTCGATGATCGCGAGCGCGGCGCGGGCCTGCTCGTAGGCGTCACACCCGACCGTGTGCGGCGGCTGCGGGGTCGTCCCGGCGACATGGATCTGACCACCGACGCGGACCGCGCGGCAGTAGCCGTACACGTCCTCGAACGGGCCGCCGGAGGAGACGTTCCGCCGAGCCATCAGGCGCTCAACCCGGACAGGTCCAGCCCGGCCTTCTCCAGCACGGCGCGCGGATCCTCGAGCAGCTTGCGCGCGCTCAGGTCCATCAATCCGATGACACTGCTGATCTCGGCGGACAGCGTTCCGTCGACCTTGAGGATCCGCTGATCGACGACGAACGTCTTGCCGTCGCCGAACTTCAGCTCGCAGGTCACGTCGACCTTCTCACCGCCGCGCAGCTCACGGCGGAAGTTGATCTGCGAGGCGAGCATGACCGGCCCGACGCCGGTGGCGACCAGGTCGTCCCAGCTCACCCCGGCCGCGATGAACGCCTCGACCCTGGCCACCTCGGCGTAGGAGTGGTACACGGCCTGGTTGAGATGGCCGAGCGCGTCCAGCTCGTAGCTGCGCACGGCGATCCTGGTGCTGAACGGCATGGTCCAACCGTACGAGCACCCACCGACGGCTGCCCTACCCTGTCGCCCATGTCACGAGGCGCGGACGGCTACGACCTGCTGTCGTCACGCCGCGTGCCGCCCGAGGAACTGCGCGCGTTCCTGCTGGACTGCTTCGAGATCAGCGACGGCGAGCTGTATGTGGGCCGCGCCCACGCCTCCCGTGAAGAGCTTCGCGACCTACCCGAGGGCTTCGTGTTCGCCGCGTTCTGCACCCACGACGAGGTGTCCGGTCATTTCGCGATGACCGTCGACGTCGGGATCGAGGGCCGGCTCGCCGAGCGGGTCGGCCGGCTGGAGTTCGCCCGGCGCTTCGCCGCGCACTTCGACGCGTACGTGCTGTACGGCCACGACGAGCCGTTCGACCTGTGGACCGTGGTGCTGCCGGACGGCACCCGCCTGCTCGCCGAGATGGACGACGACGGCGAGGAGTTCACGCTGAGATCAGTCGTCGTAGAAGACGTGCTCGATGATCGAACGCGCGCGGCGGGTGGTGCGCCGGTAGAAGTCCAGGAACTCTCCTGGGTCGTCGTAACCGAGCACCGACGCGACGGCGACCAGCTCGCGCCCTGAGGTCGGCACCTGATCGGTCTGCTTGCCACGCACCAGGGTCGCGGCGTTCCGCACCCGGGTGGCGAGCAGCCACGCCGTGGTCAGAGCGTCCACATCGGACGGATCGAGCACGCCGGCGCGCCCGGCGGCGGCCAGTCCGTCCACAGTGGACGTGGTGCGCAGCTCGGGCAACTCGTTGGCATGGCGCAGTTGCAGCAGTTGCAGCGTCCATTCGACATCGGCCAGCCCGCCCCGGCCGAGCTTGGTGTGCGTGGTCGGATCGGCCCCGCGCGGCAGCCGCTCGGTGTCCACCCGCGCCTTGATCCGCCGCACCTCGCGCACCCGCGCGGTGTCCAGGCCGCCGTCGGGATAGCGCACCGGTTCGATCATCTCGACGAACCGTGCGCCGAGTTCCTCGTTGCCCGCAACGGGTTTCGCGCGCAGCAGCGCCTGTGCCTCCCACACCTCGCCCCACTGCGCGTAGTAGGACCGGTACGACTCCAGCGTGCGCGCCAGCGGACCCTGCCGTCCCTCCGGCCGCAGGTCCACGTCCACCTGCAGCGGCGGGTCCTGGCTCGGCGCGCCGAGCAGCCTCCGCACGCTCTGCACCACCCGCCCCGAGTACCGCAGAGCGTCCGAAGTGGACACTCCGGGAGCCGGCTCGCACACGAACATCACGTCCGCGTCCGACGAGTAGGCCAGCTCCGCGCCGCCCAGCCGGCCCATCGCGATCACCGCGATCTCCGCGGCGCGCCCACCGGCACTCGCCGACTCGGCCCGTTCCACCGCGCCGAGTGCCGCCCGCAGCACCGCCGTCCACACGTTGGACAGCGCCGCGCACACGTCCCGAACTTCCAGTAGTCCCAACAGATCCGCGCACGCCACCCGCAGCAGCTCGTGCCGGCGCAGCGAGCGCGCGGCGGCGACCGCGTTGCCCAGGTAGCCGTGCCGGTTGACCGCGCTGATCAGGGAGGCGGCCACCTCCTCGGGATCACGGGAGGCCAACGCCCGGTCGTCACCGAGCAGCCGCAGCACCTCGGGCGCGCGCACGATCAGGTCGGGCACCAGCTTCGACGTGCCGAGCAGCGTCGCGAGCCGCTCGACCACCGCGCCCTCGTCGCGCAACACGCGGAGGTACCACGGCGTGGCGGCCAGCGCCTCGGACACCCGCCGGTAGGCGAGCAGCCCGCCATCCGGGTCGGGTGTCTCCGCGATCAGCCCGAGCAGCACGGGCAGCAGCGTGGTCTGGATCGCGGCGCGGCGCGACACCCCGGTGGTGAGCGCCTGAATGTGCTGCAGTGCCCCGTCCGGCGCGGCGTACCCCAGCGCGGCGAGCCTGGCCTTGGCCTCCTTGGTGGTCAGGCGCAGCTCCTGGGTCGGCACGCGCGCCACCGATTCCAGCAGCGGACGGTAGAACAGCTTCTCGTGCAGCCGGCGGATCCGGTTGGCGTGCCGGCGGAACTCGGCGAGTAGCACCTGCGCATCGGACTTGCCGCGCACGGCCTTCATGCCGATCGCGCGGGCGAGGGTGCGCAGTTCCTGAGTGTCCTGTTCGGACGGGAACAGGTGCGTCCTGCGCAGCCGGCGCAACTGCAGCCGGTGCTCGACGGTGCGCAGGAAACGGTAGGACTCGGCCAACTCGGCGGCGTCCACCCGCGCGACATAGCCGCCGGCGCCGAGCGCGTCCAGAGCGTCCACAGTGGACGCCAGCCGCAGCTCCGGGTCGCCCCTGCCGTGCACGAGCTGCAGCAGTTGCACGGCGAACTCGACATCGCGCAACCCGCCGCGGCCCAGCTTCAGCTCGCGTTCGGTCAGCTCGGCTGGGACGTGGTCCTCGACGCGGCGGCGCATGTCGCGCACGTCGGTGACGAAGTTGTCCCGGTTGGCGGCGGCCCACACCAGCGGCCGCACCACGTCCATGTACCGCTCGCCCAGCTCCTGATCGCCGGCCACCGGACGCGCCTTGAGCAGCGCCTGGAACTCCCAGGTGTGCGCCCACCTGCTGTAGTACGCGGCGTGCCCGTCGATCGTGCGCACCAGCGCGCCGGCCTTGCCCTCGGGGCGAAGCGCGGCGTCGACCTCGAAGCACGCCTCGCCGGCGACCGTGGTCATCGTGCTGGCCGCGCGGGTGGCGGCACCGAGATCACCGTCCCCGACGAAGATCACGTCCACATCGGACACGTAGTTCAGCTCGCGGCCGCCGCACTTGCCCATCGCGATCACGGCGAGGTCCACCGGCGCGTCGACCTGGGCGCGGGCCACGGCCAGCGACGCCCGCAGCGCGGCCTCGGCCAGCGCGGTGAGCCTGCCGGTGGTGTCGTCGTAGGTGGACTTCGGCAGCGACGGCTCGACGACCGTGCCGAGGTCGGCGGCGGCCACCTCGAGCAGCAGACCGCGGTAGCCGGTGCGCAGCGCGGTGATCGCGGCCCGACCGGTGATCGCCGCGACCCCGTCCGTCGCGTCCACAGTGGACAGAAGCTCGGCGGTGAAGTCGTCCGGGTGGACAAGCTCAGACTTGGCCAGCCGGCGCCATTCTCCTTGTGTGGCAACGAGAAAGTCGGCCAGTGCGGTGGACGATCCGAGTACGGCGAGCAGCCGCCCGCGCAGTGCCGGATCGTCGGCCAGCGCGCGGGAGACCTCCGGCCAGCCGTCCGGGTCGGCCGCGCGCATCCGGTCGAGGCCGCGCAGCGTGAGATCGGGATCGGGCGCGCGGGACAGTGACACCATGATCGGCTCAGTGCCGGCGATGACCCCGCGATCGTCCCACCAGCCGGCCGCGCGCAACTCCTGCTCGGCACCGCCGTAGGTCAGGCCGTACCGAGCTACCGACGTGGCACCGCGCGCGGGATCACTCATCGCCCCCAACGGTAACGGCAGTCAGCTGACGATCACGTAGATGCCCAACCCGATCACCGCGGCGCAGCCGGCGAACGCGACCGCGGCCAGGGCGACACCGGGAACCGGTGACCTGCCGTCCCGGGCGGCGATCCCGCGCAGCCCGAGCCCGAACAGCAACACCAGCCCGACCACCACGGCGAGCGAGACGACCAGCACGGACACCAACGCACCCCAGTTGACGTGCATCGTCACGCCACCTTCCTGGCCGGGGTGGGCTCGGCCGGCGTGTACAACTCGTCCACCACATGCGCCGGCCCGACCGGCGTGCGGCGCGACGCCAGGTAGATGCCCACCGCCACCGCGATGCCGACCACCGCGACACCGATCACGCCGCCGGTGCCCAACGACGCCGCCTTCCCGGCGATCGCCCCGACCACCGCGGCGGCGGGCACGGTGAGCACCCACGCCACGGCCATTCGCCGCGCGACCGACCAGCGCACGTCCCGCTCGCGTCCGCCGAGGCCGGCACCGATGATCCCGCCGGAGCACACGTGCGTGGTGGACAGCGCGAAACCGAGGTGCGACGAGGTGAGGATGACCGTGGCCGCGCTGGTCTGCGCGGCGAACCCCTGCGGCGCCTCGAGCTTGGTCAGCCCCTTGCCGAGGGTGTGGGTGATCCGCCAACCGCCGAGGTAGGTACCGAGCGCGATGGCGGTACCGGCACTCACGATCACCCATACGGGTGGACCTGAACCGGGTGACAGGTGACCGGCGGAGATCAGCGTCAGGGTGATCACGCCCATGGTCTTCTGCGCGTCGTTCGTGCCGTGCGCGAGCGAGACGAGCGACGCCGAGGCGATCTGCCCGAACCGGAAGCCTTTGGTCACCAGGCGATCCGGGACACCTCGGGTGATCCGGTAGGTGATCCAGGTGGCGATGAATCCGACCAGCCCGGCGATCAGCGGCGCGGCGAGCGCGGGCAACAGGATCTTCTCCACGATCTTGGTCAGGTGCACGGAGTCCGCGCCGAAGGAGATCCAGGCGGCACCGATCAGCCCGCCGAACAGCGCGTGCGACGAGCTCGACGGCAGGCCGACGTACCAGGTCAGGAGGTTCCACAGGATCGCGCCGGCCAGGCCGCCGAAGATCACCGCCGGGGAGATCTGGCTCTCGTCGACGATCCCGCCGGAGATCGTCTTCGCGACCTCGACGGACAGGAACGCGCCCAGCAGGTTCAGCACGGCCGACAGGGCGACCGCGGCGCGGGGGCGCAGTGCACCGGTGGCGATCGAGGTGGCCATCGCGTTGGCCGTGTCGTGGAAGCCGTTGGTGAAGTCGAAGGCCAACGCCGTCATCACGACGATGGTGATCAGGACAGCGGCATCCACGCGGACCTCCCCGACGGCATTGACGGTTCGTTAATACCTTTCGAGGCACGCTACCGGTCACCCTGCGGGGTGGTTCTACAACCAAACGGATGGTTCAGACCAGTGGCAGACCGTGACGACCGCCAACGGGCTCCAGCCGGCCGGCCGCGAGATCGACGAACCGCGCGGTGAACGGGCGCCAGCTCTGCTCGATGCCCTCGTGCGCCTCGTCGAGCTGATCCAACGCGTCCGGGGCGAGGGCGGCGGCGACCCGGTCGTTGTCCCGCGCCCACTCGCGCACCAAGTCCGGCGTGGTCTCGATGTGGAATTGCACGCCGTAGCCGTAACCGCCGATACGGAACGCCTGATTCGGGTACCTCGGCGACGCGGCGAGCAGTTCGGCACCCGGCGGCAGCGGGTCGATCACGTCGCCGTGGAACTGGAGTACGTCGGGCATCAGCGGCAGGTCGGCGAACAGCGGGTCCACCCACGCCGCGTCCCGCTTGGCCACCAACGACGGCCCCGCCTCCGGTCCGTGCTCGCCGGCGGCCACCCGCCCACCGGTGGCGACGGCCAGCAACTGGGCGCCGAGGCACACGCCGAGCACCGCCGTCCGGCTCCGCGTCGCGTCCGCGAGCAGCCGCCGGACATCGGCGAGCCAGGGGTGGTCAAGGTCGTCGGTAGCCGCCATCCGACCGCCGAGGCACACCACGCCGGCGTAATCTGCCGCGGTCGCCGGAACCGGGTCGGCGAACGGGCGCAGTACGTCCAGCTCCGCGCCCGCGTCGGTCAGCCACTCACCGAGCCGCGCCGGCGGGTCCGCGTCGGACGGCTGCAGCACGAGGATCGTCGGGTGCTCCACCCGATCGAGGCTACGTGCGGCTCAGCACGCGCAGGCGACCGCCCCGGTGTCCACTGTGGACTCTTCTGCGGACTCTTCGCCCTCGACCGGATACCCGGCGGCACGCCACGACTCGATGCCGCCGGTGAGCCGCTTGACCGTGAACCCGAGCCGGGCGAGCCGCAGTGCGCCCTTGGCCGCCGCGTTGCAGCGGGAGCTTTCGCAGTAGCAGACGTACACCAGATCGCGGTCCAACGCGGCGGTGCGCTCCTCGGTCAGCTCGCGGTACGGCAGGTTGATCGCGCCGGGTATCCGCGCGGCCGCGAACGCGTCCGGCCCTCGGGTCTCGACCAGCACGTACCCGGTGTTCAGGCTCGCGGCCAGGTCGCGGGCGACGTCGTCGGGATCCACTTCCAGGGCGAGTTCGGCCGCGAAGAACTCGGCCGCGACGTGCGGCGGCGCGGGTGGGTGAGCGAGCGCGTTGGCTGTGTCCATGTCAGAAAGCCTGCCTGGCGACGGGCGCGATCGACATGCCAAACTCCAGGCGTGTACTGCTGATCGCCTTTGATTTCCAGGAGACTGACGTGGATCTGGACGAGATCGACTGGCGGATTCTGGATCTGCTCCAGGCCGACGGGCGCCTGTCGTTCAGCGAGGTCGGCCGCAGGGTGGCGTTGTCCGCGCCGGCTGTGACCGAACGGGTGCGCCGTCTCGAACAGCGCGGCGTGATCACCGGCTTCCGCGCGACCGTCGATCCGCGGGCGGTCGGGCTGCCGGTCGAGGCCATCGTCCGGGTACGGGTGCGCAGCCTGGACACGCCGCGGTTCCGCCAACACGTGCTGGCCCTGCCGCAGGCGATGGACGCCGACCACGTCACCGGCGAGGACTGCTGGCTGCTGCGCGTGGTGTGCGCGTCGATGCTCGAGTTGGAGGCGATCGTCGAGCAGGCGCAGCGGTTCGGTGACACGACCACGTCGCTGGTGTTCTCCTCCGCGGTGCGCGGCCGGCCGGTCACCCGGGAAACCGTGGAACCGGTTCAGGGGACGAACTCCAGGTCGACGGCATCGTAGGCCGGCCGATAGCCGATCTTCTGATAGATCGCGTTCGAGGTCGGATTGCTCAGGTCGGTGAAGAGCAGGATGCGCTCGGCGGCTCATCCCGCCGGTCGGCCGGCTGACCAGCGCCTGCGCCACGGAGTGCGCAACGCGACGCCGACGAGCTGGTCGTCGTCGTGCACGGTCAGCAGAACCGGCGGACGGTCTCCCTCGGCCGGCGCGTCGCGGTAGCGCCGCAGTACCGACAAGCCGAGCGTATGCCGAACCGGGTCGGCCGCGAAGACCGGCATGGCCAACTCCGCGAACTCGGTCAGCTCTGTGTGCGCCTGGACGTGCATATCGACAAAAATACCGAAGCCCGTTTGCTCGACCTAATTAAAGGGAGCAAACGGGCTTCGGAAAAGAAGTCCGGCGGTGTCCTACTCTCCCACACCCTCTCGAGTGCAGTACCATCGGCGCTGGAGGGCTTAGCTTCCGGGTTCGGGATGGGACCG
>NZ_SGWQ01000014.1:0-122848 GCF_004216555.1 Herbihabitans rhizosphaerae
GTGTGGGGTTTTCGTGGTGTGTTGTGTGGGTGGTTTTGGGTTTTGGGATTGGGCTTGTCTCACCCCCCCCCCCCCCCGCCCCCGCCGCCCCCCCGCCCCCCCCCCCCCCCCCCCCCCCCCCCCCCCGCCCCCCCCCCCCCCCCCCCCCCAGCACGAAGCCACGACAATCGGGCGCCCCGACCGGCTGGTAGTCCACATGCGCCGAGTTGTCCACAACTTCGGCCGCGGCCCCCGACTTCCGTCCTCCGCGACGGCATCGTTGGTCCTGTGCGCGGCACACCGCCGCGCCGGAACGAGGAGGGACAGTGCCCGTGAACGAGGTGGGGATGACGTTGGTCGGCAACGTGGTCAGCGATGTTCGGACGAAGACGACCATGGCCGGTGACGAGGTCGTCAGCTTCCGTGCCGCGAGTACGGAACGCCGATACGACAAGGAAACCGGGCAGTGGGTGGACGGCAACAAGGTCTACGTGAACGTCTCGTGCTGGCGAAAGCTCGGCTCCGGGGTGTACGCGTCGTTGCGCAAGGGCGATCCGATCGTCGCGACCGGGCGGTTCTACATACGCGAGTACGAGACGGAGGGCGAACGCCGGTCCTCGGCCGAGTTGGAGGCGCGGGCGGTCGGTCCGGACCTGTCGAGGAGCACCGCGCAAGTGGTCCGCAACAGTGCTGTCCACGAGAGGGCTGTCCCTGAGCGGGGAGTCACCGAGCGGGTCGCCCCCGAGCGGGCCGCGCTGGCCGAGGCGGCGTGAGTCCGATGGCGAGATCCAAATTGGTCCACTCTCGGTGGGCGTTCCACCCGAACGGCGGTATGCGAAGCGGCCGCCGGCCCGCACCAGGCGTCACGCTTTGTGAACCCGGTGTCCGCCAGCAAGCGGTTTCGGCCACGGCTCTACGATCGCGACATGGCCGAGCTCATCTACACCATGAAAAAGGTGCGCAAGGCGCACGGGGACAAGGTCATCCTCGACGACGTCTCGCTGTCCTTCCTGCCCGGCGCCAAGATCGGCGTGGTCGGTCCGAACGGCGCGGGGAAGTCAAGTGTCCTGAAAATCATGGCTGGTCTCGATCAGCCGAACAACGGCGAGGCCTTCCTGTCGCCCGGCTACTCGGTGGGGATCCTCCAGCAGGAGCCCCCGCTGAACGACGACAAGACCGTGCTCGGCAACGTCCAGGAGGGCGTTGGCGAGATCAAGCACAAGCTCGACCGGTACAACGAGATCGCCGAGCTGATGGCGACCGACTACTCCGACGAGCTGATGGAGGAGATGGGCAAGCTCCAGGAGGAGCTCGACCACGCCGACGCGTGGGACCTCGACTCCCAGCTGGAGCAGGCGATGGACGCGCTGCGCTGCCCGCCGCCGGACGCGGACGTGAAGGTGCTCTCCGGTGGCGAGCGTCGCCGGGTGGCCCTGTGCAAGCTGCTGCTGTCCAAGCCCGACCTGCTGCTGCTGGACGAGCCGACCAACCACCTGGACGCGGAGAGCGTGCTGTGGCTGGAGCAGCACCTCGCGCAGTACGCCGGCGCGGTCCTCGCCGTCACACACGACCGGTACTTCCTGGACAACCTCGCGCAGTGGATTCTCGAGATCGACCGCGGCCGGCTGTACCCGTACGAGGGCAACTACTCCACCTACCTGGAGAAGAAGGCCGAACGCCTTGCGGTGCAAGGAAAGAAGGACCAGAAGCTGCAGAAGCGGCTGAAGGACGAGCTGGCCTGGGTGCGTTCGAACGCCAAGGCGCGCCAGACCAAGTCGCGGTCCAGGCTGGAGCGCTACGAGGAGATGGCCACCGAGGCCGAGCGCACCCGCAAGCTCGACTTCGAGGAGATCCAGATCCCGCCGGGCCCACGTCTGGGCAACGTCGTGGTCGAGGTGGCCAAGCTGCGCAAGGGCTTCGACGACCGGGTGCTGATCGACGGACTGTCCTTCGACCTGCCGCGCAACGGCATCATCGGCGTGATCGGCCCGAACGGCGTCGGCAAGACCACGCTGTTCAAGACGATCGTCGGCCTGGAGAAGCCGGACGACGGCGAGGTCAAGGTGGGCGACACGGTCAAGTTGTCCTATGTGGACCAGAGCAGGGGCGGCCTCGACCCGAAGAAGACCGTCTGGCAGGTGGTCTCCGACGGGCTTGACTACATCCCGGTGGGCAACGTCGAGATGCCCTCGCGCGCGTACGTGGGTTCGTTCGGGTTCAAGGGAGCCGACCAGCAGAAGCCGGCCGGCGTGCTGTCCGGCGGTGAGCGCAACCGGCTGAACCTGGCGCTCACGTTGAAGCAGGGCGGAAACCTGATCCTGCTGGACGAGCCGACCAACGACCTGGACGTCGAGACGCTCGGCTCGCTGGAGAACGCGCTGGAGCAGTTCCCCGGCTGCGCCGTCGTGATCTCCCACGACCGGTGGTTCCTGGACCGCGTCGCGACGCACATCCTGGCGTGGGAGGGCGACGACGCCAACTCGGCGAAGTGGTTCTGGTTCGAGGGCAACTTCGAGGGCTACGAGAAGAACAAGGTCGAGCGGCTCGGCGAGGAAGCCGCGCGTCCGCACCGAGTCACCTATCGCAAGTTGACCCGCGACTAAGGCGGCGAGCACCGTGGACGCGGCGAGCGCACGGACGCCGGTCGGCGGAGTTGGCGACCGCGGCGCTGCCGTGGTTCGCGCCGCCGATCGGCTCCGCTGGAGCGCTCCGGAGTTAGCCCTGCCGATGGCCAGGGCAGCTCTCGCGTTGCCGTCCACAGCCGGGCGGGACCGGCTCGTCGCGCAGGGGCTCGTCGTCGAGGCGCTGGTGCGGCTCGGCCGGTACGCCGACGCCGTCGAGCCCGCCGTCGGTGCGTTGCGCTGGGCCAGCGGGTACCTCGCCGCCGGCGGGTTGACCGTCTCCCTGGCCCGGTGCGCTCGCGTGCTGGGCGCCGGTCCGGTCGGTGTGGAGCTGCTGTCGACGCTGATCGAGGCCGACGGTCACGCCGCCGGTGTTCGTGGCGTGGCGATCGCCGAGCTGGTCGGGTGCCTCGGGCACCTCGGCCATCGCGACGAGATGCACGCCGCGCTCGCCGAGGCGGATCGGCTGTGCGCGTCGGACCCGTCCGATTCGCCGTCGGTGCGCCTGCTGCGGCGGGCCTGGGTCGCGGTCCGGGCCGCCGCCTACCGCCGCAGATGCGGGCGCGCCGCCGGTGCGGTGCGCGCGGCGCGGGTGGGCTTCGGACTGCTCGACGAGCTGGACCACCCGTCCGACGACGGTGGCGACACCCGCGCCCGGCTGAGCCTGGAACTCGTGCAGGCGCTGCTGGACTGCGGCGAGGTGTCACTCGGCCTGCACACCGCCGAGGCGATGTTCAGGACGCCGGTGCGCGCGACCTCGGCCACGGCGGTGTGCCACCTGATGCTCGCCATCGCGACGCGCGTGTACATGCCGCAGGGGCGCCTCGCGCACGCCCGGGCGTTGCTCGCCGAGGCCGACCGGTTCGCCGACCGGTTCAGCCTGGACGCGGTGCGGGCCGACGTGCTGACGGTGATCGCGCAGCTCGACGAGGACGCGGGGGACACCGCGGCCGCGTTACGGGCGGTCCGGCAGGCGCACGCCGTGGGGCGCCGGCATGTGGAGGCGGCCACGGCCGCGCGGCTGCTGCTCGCCGAGGAGTTCGGTCCGGGGCGCTCGGCCGATGTCGAGGTGCTCCTCGGCGCGGCGTTGTACGGAGGCGACCGCCGGAGCGTCGCCGCCCAGGAACCCGCGCCACCGGCTCAGCCCCCACCGCCGACTCAGCCCCCGCCGACTCAGCCTCCGGCTCAGTCCTCACCGCAGGCTCAGCCCCCAGCTCAGCCGCCGCCCGCGCAGCGCCCCGCCCTGCAGCGGCCCGCGCAGCGGACACAGCCGCCGGCCCAACGTCCCGCACCGGTGGCCGCGCAGGTGCCAGCACCGCCGTCGCCCGCACCGGTCCCACTGATGCCGCCCGCCGATCGGGCGCGCCCGGCCCCGTCCCCGGTACCGCCTCCACGTCCGTCACCGCGGCCGCGCCAGGCGCCCGAACCACCGCCCGCCGTGGAACAACCGAGCCGTGGCGTGACACCGATCCGAGCGGCCGAACCGGAGCGGGTCGAACGGCCCGAGCCAACCCGCCCGGAGGTGAAACACCCGGAGCTGTCGCACCTCGCGCTCGCGCCGCCGACCGTCCCGCTGCGCATCGCCGAACCGCCCCGGATCGGTCTGACGCCGCCCGAACAGGTCGAGCCCGCCTCGCCGGCGAGCCGTTCGGGTGGCGGCACCGGGTCCGAGAAGCCAAGGGAGACAACGGGTTCGGTGTTCGCCGCCGCGTTGGCGGAGACCTTCGCCGCCGCGGCAGCGCGGGTGCCGGACGACCCGCCGAGACGCGGTCCGGAGGCGCGGGACACCCACGAGGACGACGTTCACAGCGACACCGACGATGACACCGACGACGACGTCGATGACATGATCGATGAGGTGATCATCGACGACGAGGTGATCGCCGAGGTGGCACTCACACAGGAGTTGCGGGTTGGTCCCGCCGCGTCGGAGCCGGCCGAGGAGCCGCAGCCCGCCGAGGAGGAGCCCCCGCTGGGCGTGTCTCCCGGAATTCCCAGGTGGTCGGCGTTCGAGCTGGCCATGCCCGAGTACCCGGAACTCGACGACTACGACGATGACGACGACGGCGACGAGCCGGAGGAACACTCGGACGAACACCCGGACGAGCACGACGTCGAGCCAGAGGATCACGCCGAACTACCGGAGAATGACGGCGACGAGTGGGACGAGGACTTCGCCGCGGAGGGTCCACCGTCCACAGTGGACGATTTGCCGCCGGCGATCCGCTCCGTCTCCGCATGGTCAGCTACGCGCCAGGACACCACGCGCCACGACGAGCCGGAACCGTCCACAGTGGTCTTCGACGACACCGATGACACCGACGTCGTCGATGACACCGACGACGCCGAGACCGGGCCCATGAGCATGCCCGGTCCCCGGCCACACAGCGCGGAGGAATCAGTCGTGTCACTTGACGCCACCCCCCGACACGGCAGCGACCTCGGCCCGGAGGAGGGGCGGTCGGTCCTCGAACAGCTCGGGATCACCGCGGGCAGCGCGGGTGGCGGCGGCCGTCGCCGGGCACGCTGGATGCCCGAGCCGCCCGCGGTCACTTCCGCGATCACCGACGCACCGCTGCAGTCCGTGCCCCCCGTCCCCGAGCCCGACGAGGTGCCGCGCGCGCCCGAGCCCGACGAGGTCCCCGCCGAGCCGGCACCCGACGCCTTCCCGCCGCCCCCGGGCGAGCCGACTCCGAGTGAACCCGACCTGCCGCCGGACGAGCCCCTCATCGACGAAGTGGACGCACCCGTCCAAGGGCCGGAGCTTCCCGATGACCACCTCGCCAACTCGCGGCGCCCCGGCAGCCGACGCAAGCGCCCCGACGTCGGGCTGGCCGACTTGCTGACCGAGGCGATGGCCGCCTACCGGTCCAGCACTCCGTCGGACATCGACACGGACGGCCGCGAGCCCGATCGCGCCCCGGCCGAGAGCGAGCCCGCGCCCAGTCACCGGTGGGACTTCTGAGCCGGGACCCGTTGCCGGCCAAGGGTTCTGCCACCGGGTGACCGACGGGGCGAGCACGCCCCGAACCCGTGGTCACACGCTCTGTCGCACCCGATCAGCGGTACCCAAAGCAAGGGTGAGCCGCCTCCGCACTCGCGGAGATCGCCACTAGGGTGGTCCTCGGACACGGCACAATGGGGTGCCGCTATTTGGGGAGTGGCCCGACATGAGCTCGACCGGAACGTCGTCTCGTACGCAGAACATCGCCTACACCGACGGTCGGCCCGTCAGTCCCGAACAGGTCCGGGACGAGCTGATCGACACCGCCGCCGGCGCGGCACCAGACCTCGCCGACCTGATCCGGCTGTACTACCGGTACATCCCGCCGGAAGAGATCATCGACGACGACCCGAACGATCTCGTCGGCGCCGTCCGCTCGCACCTCACGCTGGCCAACCAGCGGGTCCAGGGCCGGCCCGCCGTCCGGGTGATCAACCCGACCCAGGCCGAGGACGGCTGGACCACTCTCGGCACCGTGGTGCAGATCGTCACCGACGACATGCCGTACCTGGTCGAGTCGGTGTCCGCCGCGCTGGTCCGCAGCGGCGTGCAGGTCCAGCGCGTGGTGCACCCGATCGTCGTGGTCCGCCGGGACGTGGCCGGCGGCCTGCGCGAGGTCCTCCCCGCCGCCGACCCGGGCAACCCGCCGGACGACGCGTTCGCCGAGTCCTGGATGTACATCGAGGTCGACCTGGTCACCGACGCCAACCGCGGGCGCGACATCGAGAACGCCCTGCAGTCCGCGCTCACCGACGTGCGCGAGGTCGTCGAGGACACCGACAAGATGATCGACACCGCGACGAGCCTGGCCGACGAACTGGAAGCCAGCCCGCCGCCGCTGGAAGCCGAGCAGGTGCAGGACGGCGCCGGTCTGCTGCGCTGGCTCGCCAAGGACCACTTCACCTTCCTCGGCTACCGGTACTACGAGCTGGTCCGGCCGTCCGCGAAGGGCGCCAAGGACCAGGACGACGACGGCCCGGCGCTGCGCGCGGCACTGGCCAGCGGGCTCGGCGTGTTGCGCCAGGACAGCCTCGCCGCACGCAAGCTCACCGCCGGCCCGGACACCGCGGCGCACGCGCTGTCGCCGAACCTGCTCGTGCTGACCGAGGCCAGCGCGCCGTCCACCGTGCACCGCAGCGTCTACCCGTACTACGTGGGCGTGAAGACGTTCGACGACAGCGGCAAGGTCACCGGCGAGCACCGGTTCCTCGGCGTGTTCACCACCAACGCGCTGCACGAGGACGTCATGGACATCCCGGTGGTGAAGCGCCGGGTGCACGAGGTGATCCACCGCGCCGGCTTCCCGCTGCAGTCCTACACCGGGCAGAAGATGCTCGAGGTGATCCAGAACTGGCCGCGCGCCGAGCTGTTCTCCACCGACGTCGAGTCGCTGTACTCCACCGCGACCGGCGTGATCGCGCTGGCCGACCGGCGCCGGCTGCGGCTGTTCCTGCGCAAGGACCCGTACGCCCGGTTCTACTCGTGCCTGGTGTTCCTGCCTCGCGACCGGTACACGACCACCACCCGCATCGCCATGCAGGAGGTGCTGCTCGACGAGTTGCGGGGCACCAACCTGGAGTACGGCACGCGGGTCGGCGAGACCGCGCTGGCGCAGGTGCACTTCATCGTGCACACCGACCCGGACAACCACAGCGACCCGGACGTGCCGCGCATCCAGGAGCGGCTGGTCGAGGCGGTGCGCGGCTGGGACGACCTGATGGTCGAGGCCGTGATCGGCGAGCAGCGCGCGGCCGGCGACGTGCGGGCGAACACGCTCGGCTCCGAGTCGGCCAGTGAGCTCGGCTCCCGGTTCTCCGCCGTGTTCCCCGAGGCGTACAAGGAGGACTTCGACGCCACGGACGCGCTGGCCGACCTGCGCCGGCTGCAGGCACTGCGCGGCGAGGACGACCTGGACATGTCGTTCTACGTACCGGCCGACGCCGAGGCGGGGGAGCGGCGGTTCAAGCTGTACCTGGCCGGCAAGGGCGTGACCCTGTCGCAGGTGCTGCCGGTGCTGCAGAAGATGGACGTCGTGGTCGTCGACGAGCGTCCGTACGAGATGCGCAACGACGACGGCACCAAGTGGTGGATCTACGACTTCGGTCTGCGCATCGACCCGAGCGTGCTGGAGCGCACCGACGCCGAGCAACTCGAGGAGATCAGCTTCCAGTTCCAGGAGGCGTTCGCCGCCGCGTGGCGGGGCGAGGCCGAGGTGGACTGGTTCAACGCGCTGATCCTGCACGCCGGGTTGAGCTGGCGGCAGGCCTCCGTGCTGCGCGCCTACTCCCGCTATCTGCGCCAGGCCGGCATTCCGTACGACCAGGACTTCGTCGAGGACACGGTCGTCTCGCACACCGGGGTGGCCACCGAGCTGGTGCGCCTGTTCGAGACGAAGTTCGACACGGCGCTGCCCGAGGCCGAGCGGACCAACCGGGTCGACGCGCTGCGCACGCAGATCACCTCGATGATCGACGACGTGACCAGCCTGGACGCGGACCGGATCCTGCGCAGCCTGCTCACGGTGATCAGCGCGACCTTGCGTACCAACTACTTCGTGCGCGACGCGGGCGGCCGTGATCGTCCGTATCTGGCGATCAAGCTGGACCCGAAGGCGGTGCCGGAGCTGCCCGAGCCGCGGCCGGCGTTCGAGATCTTCGTGTACTCGCCGCGCCTGGAGGCCGTGCACCTGCGGTTCGGTCCGGTGGCGCGCGGCGGGCTGCGCTGGTCCGACCGCAGCCAGGACTTCCGCACCGAGATCCTCGGCCTGGTCAAGGCGCAGGCGGTGAAGAACGCGGTGATCGTGCCGGTCGGCTCGAAGGGCGGGTTCGTCGTCAAGCGACCGCCGGCCCCGACCGGTGACGCCAGCATCGACCGCGAGGCGGCGCAGAACGAGGGCATCGCCTGCTACAAGATGTTCATCTCCGGCCTGCTGGACCTGACCGACAACCTGGTCGACGGCGAGGTCAGGCCCGCGCCGCAGGTGGTCCGCTACGACGGCGACGATACGTACCTCGTGGTGGCCGCGGACAAGGGCACCGCGACGTTCTCCGACATCGCCAACCAGGTGGCGGCCGGCTACGGGTTCTGGCTCGGCGACGCGTTCGCCTCCGGCGGCTCGGTCGGCTACGACCACAAGAAGATGGGCATCACCGCGCGCGGCGCGTGGGAGAGCGTCAAGCGGCACTTCCGCGAACTCGGCGTGGACACGCAGACCGAGGACTTCACGGTCGTCGGCGTCGGCGACATGTCCGGTGACGTGTTCGGCAACGGAATGCTGCTGTCCGAGCACATCCGGCTGGTCGCCGCGTTCGACCACCGGCACGTGTTCGTCGACCCGACGCCGGACGCGGCCCGCTCGTTCGCCGAACGGTCGCGGCTGTTCAAGCTGCCCCGCTCCTCGTGGGACGACTACGACCGCTCGCTGATCAGCGAGGGCGGCGGGGTGTGGCCGCGCACGGCCAAGTCGGTGCCGATCACGCCGCGGATGGCCGAGGCGCTCGGGATCGAGCCGGGCACCCAGAAGCTGTCCCCGCAGGATCTGATCAAGGCGGTGCTGCTGTCGCCGGTCGACCTGCTGTGGAACGGCGGCATCGGCACCTACGTGAAGGCGTCCGCGGAGAGCAACGTCGAGGTGGGCGACAAGGGCAACGACGCGGTCCGGGTGGACGGCGCCGACCTGCGGGTCAAGGTCGTCGGCGAGGGCGGCAACCTCGGCCTCACCCAGCGCGGGCGCATCGAGTTCGCCAAGACCGGCGGCAAGGTCAACACCGACGCGCTGGACAACTCCGGCGGTGTGGACTGCTCCGACCACGAGGTGAACATCAAGATCCTGCTGGACGCGTTGGTGCGCAACGGAAAGCTCCCGCGTGAGCAGCGCGACGAGATCTTCGTCGACATGACCGAGGAAGTCGCCCAGCTCGTGCTGCGCGACGACTACACGCAGAACGCCGTGCTCGGCGTGAGCCGCGCGCACTCCGCGCCGATGGTGTCGGTGCACGAGCGCCAGGTCGCCGCGCTGGAGGAGGGCGGCCATCTCGACCGCCACCTCGAGGCGCTGCCCACCGCCGCCGAGTTCAAGGCGCTGGACAAGGCGCACGAGGGCCTCACCTCACCGGAGCTGGCCACGCTGCTGGCGCACGTGAAGCTGTCGCTGAAGGACGACGTGCTGGCCAGCGACCTGCCGGACCTGGAGGTGTTCACCCGCCGGGTGCCGGAGTACTTCCCGAAGCGGCTGCGCGAGCCGTACGCCGGCGCGATCGCCGAGCACCCGCTGCACCGCCAGATCATCACCACGATGGTGGTCAACGAGGTGGTGGACGGCGCCGGCCTGTCCTACGCGTTCCGACTGTCCGAGGAGATCAACGCCAGCTCCACCGATGCGGTGCGCGCCTACTGGATCGTGACGCGGGTGTTCGACCTGCCGGCGCTGTGGCGCGACATCGAGGCGCTGGACAACGTGGTGCCGACCGACGTGGCCGACAGCATGGTGCTGGAGGGCCGGCGGCTGCTGGACCGCGCGTCGCGCTGGCTGCTGTCCAACCGGCCGCAGCCGCTCGCGGTCGGCGCGGAGATCAACCGGTTCGCGCCGGTCGTGGCCGAGCTGGCCGGTCAGGTCGGCGACATGCTGTGCGGCCGCGACGCCGAGTCGGTGCGGGTCAACGTCGAGGACCTGGTCGGCAAGGGCGTGCCGGTCGGGCTGGCCCGGCGGGTGGCCACGCAGTTGTACGTCTACGGCCTGCTGGACGTGGCCGAGGTCGCGGAGCTGGCCGAGGGCGACGACGGCAACGGGGTGCGCAGCCCGAGGGAGACCGCGGAGCTGTACTTCGCGTTGCTGGATCACCTGAACATCGACCTGATGCTGACCTCGATCAGCGCGCTGGAGCGGGGCAACCGCTGGCACGCGCTGGCCAGGCTGGCACTGCGCGACGACCTGTACTCCTCGCTGCGCGCGATCACGCTGGACGTGTTGCGCGCCGGCGATCCGGAGGACAGCGCCGCGGAGAAGATCGTCAAGTGGGAGCGCACCAACGCGTCGCGGCTGTCCAGGGCGCGCGAGTCGCTGGAGGAGATCCAGCGCTCCGGCCGCCTCGACCTGGCGACGCTGTCCGTGGCGACCCGGCAGGTCCGCAGCATGGTCCGCTAACCCAAACCCGAACGGTATTCAGCGGGCTTGATCCCGCCGGCGGACCAGGGATTCAGCGGGCTCGATCCCGGTGTCCGGCGGCTTGACCAGGCCGGATGCCGATGGTGGGCCGCGATTGAGCGGTTCGACCCCGAAACCTGAACGGGTTTCAGCGGGCTTAATCCCGGGGGTCGGGGCGGGATTCAGCGGGCTCGATCCCGGGAGTCGGGCGTCGGCGCGGGTGGGTGCGGCCCGGTCCGTAGCATGGCCAGGTGAGCGCATACGTTGCCGAGGTTCGGCCACGCTGGTCGGACATGGACGCGTTCGGGCACGTCAACCACGCCAACATGGTGACGCTGCTCGAAGAGGCCAGGGTCGGGCTGCTGTTCGGCGAGGCGGCCAGACAGGGTGCCGGCGGCATGGCCGACGGTGTCGTGGTGGCGCGGCTGGTCGTGGACTACCACGCGCCGCTGCGGGCCGACGGCTCGCCGGTGCGGATCGAGCTGGTCGTGTCCGACGTGCGCGCGGCCGCGTTCACCATCGACTACACCGTCCACAGTGGACTGTCTACATCGGACACCGTGACGGTCACCGCGGAGACGATGATGGTGCCGTACAACACATCCAGTGCCCGTCCGCGTCGGCTCACCGACGCGGAGCGAACATTCCTGACCGCGTGGACCACAGGAGACGACGGTGCCTGAGCTGGCCTTCACCGACCCGTCCGAGCGGGACGACCTCGGTGCGTTCGTGGCCCGCGCGGTGCGGCTGGAGCAGCAGGCCGTCGTGCGGCTGCGCGCCAGGGACGGCGGGATGATCGAGGCGTGGGTGACCACGCCGTTCGACGTGCTCGCCACCAGGACCGTGCACGGCACGGTCAACCCGTCCGACGTCACCGTGTCCGGCAACGAGTTGCTCGCCGCACTGGCCGTGGTGCGCGGCGACACGGTCGATCCCGGGCCGGTGTTGGACCTGCAATGGCGATCGCCGCTGCCGCCCGCGCCGGGCTGGCAGGTCGTGGACGAGCTGCCGGCGGCCGTGCTCGGCGAACTGGCCGACAAGGGGCTCGCCGTCGCGCGGGACAACGTCGGCCCGCAGGGCACGCCACCCGCGTCACTGCTCGACCAGAACGTGCTCACCGTGAGCGGCGACGGCCTGGAGGTGAAGGTGCCGCTGCGGTGCCTGTTCGCCATGTCCGGCATGGGTTTCCTGGGTACGGGCGACACCGCGGAGAGCGTGCGGGTGCGCGCCACCGACGCGTGGCTGCGCATCGACGCGCGCTTCGGCGCCGTGGTGCGCCGCCGGCACGCGTTGCTCCCACTGCTGTTCTGATCGATTGCTTTCGAAATCATTACCGGGCGAGTTCAGCGGGATCACAGGAACCGGGCGTAGCGTCTGACGGCTATGGAGCCAGGTGACAGGCGGGAGACGCCGGTGGGGGACCTCGAGGACGAGGGTGACCTCACGGCGCAGTGGCTGAACGACAACGTGCCGCGCGGCGAGGAGCCGTGGCCGGAGCCGCTCGAGGCGACGGACGACCGGCAGATCCAGCAGGACGGCGGCGGTCAGGGCGGTCTCCGTCGCGGCCTGCTCGGCGGCGGGGGCCTGTTGTACCTCGGATCGTCCGGCTACGGCTACGGCGGGGACGACCAACAGGCGGCGGCGCAGCCCGTGCCCGAGCCGCTACCGCCGCCACCACCACCGCCGCCGGCACCGGAACCCGCTCCGGACCCGGGTTTCGACGCCGGCGGGTTCGACGCGGGTGGCGGCTGGAGCTGAGTTCACCGGCTCACTTGGCGAGGAGCGCGTGCAGCCCCTTGGTCAACGCCACGCGGTCCGCGGGCATCACCGCCGTCCGCTCCGGTGTGTCCTCGACCAGATACCGGCCGGCCTCGGTGTCCAGCCAGGACAGCCGCGGCGCCGTGGTCTCCCTGGTCGGCTGACCACGGCTGACCGCGAACGAGCCGCCGCCGGTCTTCGGCTGCTCGGTGATCGTCGCCGAGGTGGACGGGCCGGGGCCGAGGTCCGGCAGCAGACCGACGGTGTCGCGCACCAGTGCCGCGGGGCGGGTCATGCGGCATCGGATCGCCCGTCCGGTACCGACCGCGAGCACGGCGAACCGGCCGGACGAGCACGCGCGGGCCGCGATCGTCCTGCCGTCGTGGCTGCCGGACACCACGATCGTGGTCTCCGCCTCGGCCAGCAGGCGCAGTGCGGTGTCCACGTCGGGCGCGAGCACCCGCTGCGAGGCGAGGCGCCGCCCGGACAGCCCGATCCACACGGCGTCGACGACCCGCCTGCGATCCTCCGCGAACCGGCCCAGCGACGGCAGCTCGAACGGCGCCGGCCGAAGATCCAGGTGCAGGTGTTCGGCCAGAACCGTGAGCGCGGTCAGTGACAGCGTGAACTCGAAGGCCATCGGTTCTCCTTCTCGGCCGTCCCCACGGCCACACATGCCGCGAGCGAGTCGCCCAACCGGAAGAATCCCCACGACGCCCCAGTCGTGCGCGACTGCTCAGCGCACCCGGGTGACCGTAGTGAGACCGAAACCGGCCCACAAGGCCGGTCACCCGAACGGCCCAGGTCAGTCCGTCGTACCGATCCGCACGATCGGTGTGGCGCCCGCCTCGGCGAAGGCGAGCAGCCGCGCGCCCGAACTCTCCAGCGCGCCCGCGTCCCGTTTGGACAGCCGCTGGTACGGCGTGATCTCCAGCGTCGCCACGTCCTTGGCCCGGCTGATCCGCCACTCGCCGTGGACCTGCCCGTTGACCAGAATCGTGCCGGGGAAAACGCCGTTCTTGGTGTACAGCAAGCGTTTCCGGTTCTCGGTGGAGATCGCGCGGGTGCGGTTGGCGTGCGACAGCAGGATGTTGTCGAACGGCGCGATGAACCGGGGCGGGGCCGGTGTCGCCGGGTCGGGGCGCGGCGCGTCCGGCAGGTCGAACAGCTCCCGGCCGTCCTCGTCGGTGAACGTGATCAGCTTGGGGCGCAAGGAATCCAGCACCTCGCCGAGCCGCGTCAGGCCCGACCAGGTCTGCACGTCGGCCGTCGTCGCCGGGCCGAACGCGGCCAGGTAGCGCAGCACCATCTCGGCCAGCGACGCGTCTGTCCGAAGTGGACGGTCAAGCCACTCGTCGGCCACCGCGTAGGCGGTGGCACCGCTGCGACCCCACACCGCGCGCGGTGGTACCTGGACCAGCGGCAGCAGCCCGCGTGCGGCGTGCGCGAGTGCGGAGGGCGCCCGATCGGGCCACCGCTCGGCGAGTGCCACGCCCAGGTTCTTGGCCGCCAAGTGGTTGTCCCGCAACAGTTTCCGCGCGTGCTCGGCCAGCTCCGCACGGTCCAGCCCGGTCAGGTGCTCGGCGTGCTGCGTGTTCGTGTCCAGATCGCGATCCATGATCGGCTGCACCAGTGGCCGCAGGAACGCGCAGTCCTCGGCGGTGACCAGGTGCACGGTGCCGCGCATCAACACGATCCGCACCGCGCGCCGGTCCTCGATCAGGGTGGCGAGGTCCGCCGGAGTGAACCCGTGCAGCCGCGACCACAGCCCGAAGTACGGCGGGAACGGCGCCTGCGCCTGCATCCCCACCAGGTGCTCCAGCGCCTCGGCGACCGTGCGCTTCTCCTTGCGCAGCAACCATTGCCGGGCCAGCGTCGCGCGGTTCAACGCGCGCGGGGACAGGACCGTCACCTCACACCACCCACGCGGCGGCGTCCGGCGGCAGGTACCCGGCGTCCAGCGGGCAACTGGACAGCAGCAGCGTGCCGGGCGGCACCGGGACCCGCTGCGACGAGGTGTTCAGCGCGCACACCAGGCCGCCCGGCTTGCGGCGGAACGCGAAGCACCCGTCCGGCGCGCCGTACCACTCCAACTCGTCACCGGCGAACGCGTCGCTGGTGCGCCGCAGCTCCAACGCCGCACGGTAGAGCGACAGCGTGGACGCCGGGTCCTCCAACTGCGCCTCGACCGACAGGTCCTTCCAGTCCGGCGGAACCGGCAGCCACGACTCCTCGGTCTCGGAGAACCCGAACGGCGGGTAGGAGCCCTCCCACGGCAGTGGCACCCGGCAGCCGTCGCGCCCACGGTCCATGTGCCCGGAGCGCTCCCACACCGGGTCCTGCAGCGCCCAGTCGGGCAGCTCCACGTTCGGCAGCCCCAGCTCGTCGCCGTTGTACAGGAACACCGGCCCCGGCAGTGCGAGCTGCACCAGCGCCATCGCGCGCGCCCGCCGCAGCCCGGCGTCGCCGCCGCCGTAGCGGGTGGCCGGGCGGATCACGTCGTGGTTGGCCAGCGTCCAGGTCGGCGGCGCGTCCACCGACGCCACCACGTCGATCGAACCCTCGATCGCCTCGCGCACCTCGGCCGCGTCGAAGCCCGCGTCCACGAGCCGGAAGTTGAACCCGAGGTGCAGCTCGTCCGGCCGCACGTACTTGGCGAACCGCTTGTCGTCGCTCACCCAGATCTCGCCGACGGCCATCGTGCCCGGGTACTCGTCCATCACCGCGCGGACCATCTGGTGGATCTCGTGCACGCCGTCGTCGTCGAACCGGGGATCGCGGATCTCCGATTTCAGCAGGGTGCCCGGCGAGCCGAGAATGCGCGGATCCATGTCGGGCAGGCCGTCCGGCTTGGCCATGCCGTGCGCGACATCGATACGGAACCCGTCCACGCCGCGGTCGAGCCAGAACCGCATGGTGCGCGCCATGTCCTCGGCGACCTCGACGTTCTCCCAGTTCAGATCGGGCTGCTGGGCGGCGAACAGGTGCAGGTACCACTGGCCGTCGGTGATGCCCTCGTACTCGTCGGCCCTGCTCCACGCCGGCCCGCCGAAGATGCTCGTCCAGTTGTTCGGCGGGATCAGCCCGGCCGGCCCGACACCGTCGCGGAACACGTACCGCGCGCGCTCCGGCGATCCCGGCCCGGCCCGCAACGCCTCGGCGAACCACGGGTGCCGGTCGCTGGTGTGGTTCGGCACCAGGTCGATGGTCACCTTCATGCCGTGCTGGTGCGCCTCGCCGACGAGCGTGTCGAACGCGCCGAGGTCGCCGAACTGCGGGTCCACGTCCCGAGGATCGGCGACGTCGTAGCCGTGATCGGCCATCGGCGAGGTGTAGAACGGCGTGATCCACAGCGCGTCGACGCCGAGCAGTTCGAGGTACCCGAGCCGGGAGCGGATGCCCTCGATGTCCCCGACGCCGTCGCCGTCGGAGTCGGCGAAGGAGCGGATGTAGACCTGATAGAACACCGCGTCGTGCCACCAGGTGCCCGACTGCGTGTCCGATTCCGATGCCTGGTCAGGCGAGGTCTCCGGCGATCGTCGCATCGGGCGCCATCCTGCCATCAGTCGTGCGCCCGCGTCAGGACCCGAACGGGCAATCGGGTCCGCGAGTCGGCTACCGAATCACCCGATACCGGACATGTGTGACCTTCGGCGACTCGATGACGCGTATCGGCTCCAGCCTGGTCTCGTCGAGGCCGTCCAGCGGGCGCTCGCCCGCGCCGAAGATCAGCGGCGCGATGTGCGTGTTGATCTCGTCGACCAACCCGGCGGCCAGGGCCTGGCGGATCGCGGCGGCGCCGCCGGCGATCAGCACGGGCTTGTCACCCGCCGCCTCCTTGGCGCGCTCGACCGCCGAGGCGATGCCGTCGGTGACGAAGTGGAACGTGGTGCCGCCCTCCATGGGCACCGACTCGCGCGGGTAGTGGGTGAGCACGAACACCGGCGCGTGGTACGACGGCTCGTCGCCCCACCACCCCTTCCAGGACAGGTCCCACTCGCCGCGGATCGGCCCGAACATGTTGCGCCCCATGACGAACGCGCCGTAGCCGTTCCTCACCTCGTCGACCATGTCGTCGTCGACGGTGCGCTCGCCGTCCTCGCCGCTGAACGTCGGCGTGGACAGCATCCACTCCATCAGCTTCATGCCGCCCTGGCCGAGCGGGTCGTCGACGCTCTGGTTCGGGCCGGCCATGTAGCCGTCGAGGGACATGGTGAAATTGCAGATCACGGTGGTCATGTCGTACAGACAACCACCGCGCCGAAACCTGATCGGTGCTAGGCCCAGGCGTTCATGAGGCTGTTGGCGGCCATCTCCAGGTACTGCCACAGCTGGTCGCGGTACGCCTTGTCCAACCCTGCGTCGTCGACCGCGATCCGCATGCAGCGCAGCCACGCGTCGCGCTCGATCGGCCCGATCGGGAACGGCTGGTGCCGCATCCGCAGCCTCGGGTGGCCGCGCTGCTCGGAGTAGGTGTGCGGGCCGCCCCAGTACTGCATCAGGAACAGCGTCAGGCGCTCCTCGGCCGGCCCGAGATCCTCTTCCGGATACAGTGGCCGGAGCACGTCGTCGGTGGCCACCTCGGCGTAGAAGCGGCCGACGATGCGGCGGAAGGTCTCCTCGCCGCCCACCGCCTCGAAGAAGCTGACCTGTTCTGGCGTGCCCACGTCGCCCACTCTATTGCCCTGGCTGGGTGTAGAGCCGCCCGCCCATCGGCGGTGCGATGCCGGCCTCTTCGAACGCGGCCATGGTCTCCGCGCGCAGCGCCCGCTGCACCGACCACTGCCGGCCGGCCCGGACCTTGACGGTCATCCGCAGCGTGATCCCCTCGGCGGTGACCTTCTCCACACCGAGCACCTCGACCGGTCCGAGCACGTCGGTGGACAGCGGCTCGCGGGCCAGCGCCTCGGTGGTGACCCTGTTCATGATCTCGGTGGCCTCCTCGACGTCGCCCCGTTCGCCGAGCAGCAGGTCGACCACGGCGACGGCGAAGCCCTGGCTGGAGTTGCCGACCCGCAGGATCTCGCCGTTGCGCACGTACCAGACGGTGCCGTTGACGTCTCGCAGCGTCGTCACGCGCAGCCCGACCGCCTCGACCGTGCCGCTGGCCTCACCGACGTCCACCACGTCGCCGACGCCGTACTGGTCCTCCAGCATCATGAACATGCCGGACAGGAAGTCCTTCACCAGGTTCTGCGCGCCGAAACCGAGCGCCACGCCGACGATGCCGGCCGACGCGATGATCGGGCCGAGGTTCACGCCCAGCTCGCCGAGGATGAGGATGAACGCCAAGCCGTAGACCGCGAAGGTCACGGTGGACTTGAGCACCGAGCCGATCGTCTGGGCACGCTGCGCCCGCCGTTCGGACAGCAGCGGGTTCAGCGCCTGGGGCGCGCGTTCGCGCAGCGGCTTGAGCAGGGCAGGCATCTTGCCGTTGCCCCGGGTCAGCCTGCCGATCACGCGGTGCGCCAGCCACTTGACCAGCAGCGCGATCACCAGAATCAGGATGATCTTGACCGGCTTGGCGATCAGCCAGCTCGCCGAGGACGCGAGCCAGTCGTTGCCGGTGATCTCGAAGATCTGCTTGCACCAGCTGCCGGCTTCGTCGGCGCACTGGGGACGGGCCGCGGTGAAGTGGATCATCAACTCACTCGTGTGGTTCGACGGTTTTCGTCGCCGACGATAGTCAGACACTCTCCGCGACCGTGGTTACCCAGCTGTTCACCTGGGTTTCGGGAACGTGAGGAGGGACACGTCACCGAACACACGTGACGTTTTGGTGCCATGTGTGGTCGACTATGGCAGCACCCGCACCGCGTGTGGGGGCACCCGCCGGAATGCGGAGGTGGTCGAGTGCCCGATCGACAACCGATCCCCATCGGCGCGCCCAAGGGGCACGCGCCGAGGGCATCGCTGCGCTCGACACCGGGTACTCATACGTCATCGCCTTCTCCGCCGCCGACTCTGCCGTGGGGCCGCCGGCGCGTTCTCCTGCTCAACACGACCTTCGAGCCGCTCACCGCGCTGCCGCTGCGTCGCGCGGTGGTGCTGATCGTCTGTGGCAAGGCGGAGGTCGTGCACGGTGATCCGACCGGTCTGGTGCTGCACGCGGCGTCGTGCAGCGTCGAGGTGCCGTCGGTGATCCGGCTGAGCAACTACGTGCGGGTGCCGTACCGCGCCAGGGTTCCGTTGACCAGAGCCGGGCTCATGCACCGGGACCGCTACCGCTGCGCGTACTGCGGCGGGCGGGCGGAGACCATCGACCACGTGGTGCCGCGCAGCCGGGGTGGCGCGCACACCTGGCAGAACTGCGTGGCGTCGTGCGCCAAGTGCAACCACCGCAAGGCGGACAAGCTGCTCAGCGAACTCGGCTGGCGGCTGCGAAAGGCCCCGACCGCACCGCGAGGTCCGTACTGGCGATTGCTCGCTGGTGTGGCCGAGGCCGATCCGCTGTGGTTGCCGTACCTGGGAGAGCCGGCCGCGTAGGGCCCGCCTCGATCACGCGGGGCGTCAGGCGGCGGTGACGCGGGTGCCCATGACCACCCTGGTGCCGCGCACGACCCGAGTTCCGCAGGTGACCCTCGTGCCACGCGTCACACGGGTGCCGCGGGTGACGCGCGTGCCGGCGGTGACACGAGTGCCACGGGTGACGCGCGTGCCGCGGACAACTCGTGTCCCACGGTGATGTTCTGCGTCCAGACGGGTGACAGTGTGGGTCTGGTCAAGGATGTCCGGCGTGTACATGGAGTGACCTCCTGGCGGTGGGGACCGGGCGCGGCGACCGAATGCAGTATTCGCAAGGGCCGTACAGGTGAAACTATTGGCCAAAGGGGGCAGCCCACAAGACATGAAAACCCGCCAGTGCACCTGATTTGGTGACTTGACGCCGTTCGCTTCGCCCCGCTGGGCTCAACGAGGCACATGCCCGGGCATCACTTGGCCGCGTGTCGTTACAGACGGAGCACTAATGATCACATTGGGCGAGAGTCACGCCCCTGTGCTCTTGATCGGGCGATCGGCTAACGTACCGGTCGTGAGTCTGGTGCAGACGGTGCTCGTCTTCGTGGGCCTGCCACTGGCCATCTATGGCCTGGTAGCCCTGCTGACACTGCGTAGTAGGGCCGCGAGCCGGCCGCGTTACCGCCCTGGTCAGGACTGGGATTACCCAGCTGTCTGGTGGACGGCGAACCCGGCGGGTGTCGGGGTCGACCGGCACGCCGGCCGGCCGACGGCCGAGGCTACCGACGACAGCGCGACCGGTGAGGCGCGCACAGCCGTGGGAGGTGCCCGTGGGAGCTGGTGAACTGGCCCAGCCGGCCAATGCCGCGACGGTCGTGGAGGACCCGGAGCACGGGGAGGGCGCCGCGATCACCTTGAGCGGGCGCGTCTCGGTCGCCAGGGCGCACAAGCCGGTGGCGCCGGACAACCCGTTCACGCCGGTTCAGCTGGCTCGGCTGGACGAGGCGCTGACGCTGTCCAGCCGCAGCACCGGTCTGTGGTTCAGCGTGTACCTCGGCGATCTCGGCCAGGACACCAGGGCCGCCGCCGAGGACGTGCACGCCGCCAGCGGCGAGCGTGCCGCGCGGTCCGTGTTGATCGCGGTGTCGCCAGGGCAGCGCCAGGTCGAGGTGATCACGGGGTCGGAGGCCGCGCGTCGGATGTCCGACCGCGGCTGCAAGCTGGCCGTGATGAGCATGGTCGCCTCGTTCAAGGAGGGCGACCTGATCGGCGGCCTGGTCGACGGCCTGCGGATCCTCAACGATCAAGCCGGCCCCCGCCACTAACCGAGATCCAGGACCGTGCGCAGCGCGTCGTCCATCGCGGCGAGTTCGTCCAGCGCCAGCCTGCCCACCTGATCGCCGAGGCGTTGCGGATCGACGGCGGTCGTCTGCTCGACGAGCACGAGGGTGACCTTGCCGTCGATCTCGATCTCCGGCCGGAACGACGCCGGCCGAGCACTGGTCGAGGTGGGCGCCACGAGCCAGGTGCTCAACGGCAGCAGGTCCGACTGGATCACGACGGCGTAGCGCTGCCCCGACTGTTCGTGTCCGCGAGCGTTTCGCGGCGCGCGAAGCCGGTAGACGTCACCACGCACGCAGAGGCTCCAGGTCGGCCCGCACCGCGCGCATCTCCGCCACGTCGTCCGGGTCCGCTGCGAGCGCCAACGCCTCCGCCCGGAGAGCCTCGGCCCGCTTGGCGCGCGCGGCGTCGAGAACGGCGTCCCGGATCGCCGCGGACACACTGCGCCCGTCGGCCGTCAGTTCCGCGAGCGCTCGTTCCGTCGCCTCGTCCGGCCGAAAGTTGACACTGCTCATAGCGCTAATGGTAGCGCTATTTGTGCTACATCGTGTGGTACCAACTGTGCAGGGCGCGGGACTCGCGGGTGCAGGGCGCGGAACTCGCGCCCCACCCGCGACTGATCAGCTTCCGTCGAACTCGCGGGCGGCCAGGGCGCGCAGCACGCCGGCGCGGCCCTCGGACACCAGGCGGCGCAGTGCGGCCGGGTGCTCGGCGGCCAGCCAGCTGTCCGCCGCCCGGACCGTCTCCTCGGTCACCGACCACGCGGGGTACAGGCCCACCGCGACCGGCTGCGCCCGCTCGCTGGACCGCCGCGCCCACACCTGGGCCACGTCCTCGAAGTACCGCTCGCGGTACTGCTCCAGCAGCTTCTTCTGACTCGGGTGGGAGAAGCCCGCGATGATCGACTCGTTGACCGCGTTGGGCAGCTCGTCGTCCTCCACCGCCCGCCGCCACGCCTCGGCCTTCGCCTCCTCGGTCGGCCGCAGCGCCCGCGCCCGCTCGGCGTGCCGGGCACCGGTCGCCGTGGAGTCGCGCTCCAACTCGGCGTCGATCTCCGCGTCCGCCACCGCGCCGTGCGCGACCAGCGCGTGCAGCAGCCGCCAGCGCAGATCGGTGTCCACGGTCAGCCCGGGAAGCGGCGCCGAGCCGTCCAGCCAGCCGCGCAGTACGACCAGCTTCTCCTCGTCCAGCACCGATCCGGCCAGCGAGTTGACCAGCGCGAGCTGGTGGTCCGAACCCGGCTCGGCCGCGCGCGCCAGCTCCAGGATGCGATCGGTGAAGATCCGCCAGCCCCCGAAGGTGTCAGCCGCCCACTGCGGGTCGGAATAAGACGAGATCGCGGTCTGCGCCTGCAGCAGCAGCCGCTGCACCACGCCGACCTCGCTCTCCGCCGGCAGCCCGTGGCACACCAGCGTCACGAAGTCGCGCGCCTTCAGCTCGGCCTCGCGGGTCATCTCCCAGGCGGCCGACCAGCACAGGGTGCGGGGGAGCGGCTCGTCGATGTCGCCGACCCGGTCGATCAGGGTGGTCAGCGAACCGGGGTCCAGCCGCATCGTGCAGTACGAGAGATCGTCGTCGTTGACCAGCACGAGCTTGCCCCGGGACACGCCGGCCAGCTCCGGCACGTCGGTGCGCTCGCCGTCGACGTCGATCTCCACCCGGTGGGTGCGCGCCAGCCGGCCGTCCACGTCGTCGTAGACGCCGATCGCGATCCGGTGCGTGCGCAGCTCGCCCTTGCCCGGCCTCGCGCCCGTCTGCAGCACGGCGAACTCGGTGAACTTCCCGTCCGCGTCCACCGCGAACGACGGGCGAAGCGAGTTCAGCCCGGTGGTCTCCAGCCACTGCGCGCTCCACCCGGACAGATCGCGCCCTGACGCCTCTTCCAGTGCCGCGAGCAGGTCGGCGAGCGTGGCGTTGCCCCACGCGTGCTTGTCGAAGTACACCTTCAGCCCGGACAGGAAGTGCTCCAGCCCGACGTAGGCGACGAGCTGCTTGAGCACACTCGCGCCCTTGGCGTAGGTGATCCCGTCGAAGTTGACCTCGACCGCCTGCAGGTCGTCGATGTCCGCGGCGATCGGGTGCGTGGACGGGAGCTGGTCCTGCCGGTACGCCCAGGACTTCTCGATGTTGGCGAACGACGTCCAGGCGTGCACGTACTCGGTGGCGTCGGCCTGCGCGAGCACGCTGGCGAACGTGGCGAACGACTCGTTCAGCCACAGGTCGTCCCACCAGCGCATGGTCACAAGATCGCCGAACCACATGTGCGCCATCTCGTGCAGCAGCGTCTCGCAGCGGCGCTCGTAGGAGTAGCGGGTGACCCGGCTGCGGAACACGTAGTCCTCGAGGAACGTGACGCAGCCGGCGTTCTCCATGGCACCCGCGTTGAACTCCGGCACGAAACACTGGTCGTACTTGCCGAACGGGTAGGTGACCCCGAAGTTGCGGTGGTAGAAGTCGAAGCCCTGCTTGGTCTCGGTGAACAGCCGGTCGGCGTCCATGTGCGGGGCGAGCGAGGCGCGGCAGTAGATGCCGAGCGGGATCGTGCCGTACTCGTCGGTGTACTCCTCGCGCCACTCGGCGTACGGGCCGGCCACGAGCGCCACCAGATAGGTGGACATCGGCTTGGTCGTGGCGAACACGTGCCGCGCGGCGCCGCCCTCGCCACCGGCGATCTTCGCCTCGGCGTTGGAGATCACCTTCCAGTCCTCGGGGGCGGTCACGGTGAGCTGGTAGACCGACTTCAGGTCGGGCTGGTCGAAGCAGGCGAACATGCGCTTGGCGTCGGCCGTCTCGAACTGCGTGTAGAGGTACACGCCGCCGTCCACCGGGTCGACGAACCGGTGCAGGCCCTCGCCGGTGTTCATGTACCGGCAGGTCGCCTCGACGGTCAGCTCGTTGCTCGCGGCGAGGCTCGGCAGCACGATCCCGGTGTCCTCGCGGTAGCCGGACAGGTCCAGCTCGACGCCGTTCAGCGTGGCCCGGTCGACCGAGGCGGCGACCAGGTCGATCCAGCTGGTCGCGCCGTCCTCGCGACTGCGGAACGTCACCGTCGTGTGTGAGCGGAATGTGTCCTCGCCGGGCTTGCCGCCGCCG
Source organism: Herbihabitans rhizosphaerae (assembly GCF_004216555.1). GTDB lineage: Bacteria > Actinomycetota > Actinomycetes > Mycobacteriales > Pseudonocardiaceae > Herbihabitans > Herbihabitans rhizosphaerae. Next base: position 23,399 of record NZ_SGWQ01000014.1, read on the forward strand.
TCGGTCAGATCGAGTTCGACCGTGTAGGACTGCACCTCCAGCAGCGCTGCGCGCTGTTGGGCTTGGTCGCGGGTCAGGTTCGGCGCGGCCACTGATCACCTCGTGGTAGGGGAGTTTTGTTCCCTGCATCCAATCACGGCGTGTGCTGTGCTTCCTGTGAGATGGCTGGGCCATTCGGGCTGTTTTCGGGAAGAAAGGTCGACCACGGACCGTTGCCGTGAACGGGGGCGGTGATCGCCGTCTCGTTCGACACGTTCTCTGGAGCCCACACATGGCCGTCGCCGAGCCCAGCAAGACCCATGGCAAGACCAAGGTCGACTTCTACTTCGATCCCGTGTGCCCGTTCGCGTGGATCTCCTCCCGGTGGATTCTCGAGGTGGAACAGCAGCGCGACATCGACCTGCGGTTCCGGATCATGAGCCTGTCGGTGCTCAACGAGAACCGCGAGGACCTGTCCGAGGACTACAAGGAAATGCTCACCAAGGGCTGGGGCCCGGTTCGGGTGGCGACCGCCGCGGCGCAGTCGCACGGCGAGGAAGTGCTGCGCGACCTGTACACCGCGCTCGGCACCCGGATCCACAACGAGGGCCGACAGGACGACCGGATCATCGCCGACGCGCTCGCCGAGGTCGGGTTGCCGGCGGAACTGGCCGAGGCCGCGGACGGCACCGAGTACGACGAGGCGGTGCGCAAGAGCCACCACGAGGGCATGGACCCGGTGGGCATGGACGTGGGCACGCCGACGATCCACGTGGACGGCGTCGCGTTCTTCGGACCGGTGCTGAACTCGATCCCGCGCGGCGAGGACGCGGTGAAGATCTTCGACGGTGCGCGGCTGCTCGCCGGGTTCCCGAACTTCTTCGAGTTGAAGCGGACCAGGACCGGAGAACTGTCGTTCGACTGAGCATTCCCGTTGGCGCACGCCGGTTACGGGTTCCCGGGCGGGTCCGCGATGTGACAGGCTGAGCAGCAGACGTTCAGCAGGTGTCACAGCGGGAGGATTTTCATGGCTGCTCCGGCCGCGGCTCGTACCGGGCATTTCATCGCCGGCGCGTACTCCGACCAGTCCACGGATCGCATCGACGTGGTCAATCCGGCGACCGAGGACGTGATCGCGTCGATCCCGGCGGGCACCGAGGCGGACGTCGACACCGCCGTGCGTGCCGCGGCCGCCGCGTTCCCGGCCTGGTCGGCCACCGACGACGCCGCGCGCGTGGCCATGGTGCGCGCGATCGGGTCCGGCCTGCGCGAGCGTGCCGACGAGCTGGCCGCCACGATGACCGCCGAGATGGGCACCCCGATCACGTTCGCCGGCAAGGTGCAGGTGCTCAATCCGGTCGGCATCGTGGAGGGCGTGGCCGACGCGCTGGAGGCCGGCGCGCTCGGCACCGTGGAGATCGGCAACTCGCTGGTGGTCCGCGAGCCGATCGGCGTCGTCGGGGCGATCACCCCGTGGAACTTCCCGCTGCAGCAGGCCGTCGCCAAGATCGCCCCGGCGCTCGCGGCGGGCTGCACGGTGGTGCTCAAGCCGAGCGAGATCGCCCCGCTCACGGCGGGCATCCTGGCCGAGGTGATCGAGGCGGCCGGTGTGCCGGCCGGCGTGTTCAACGTCGTGCACGGCACCGGTCCGGTGGTCGGCGAGGCGCTCGCCGCGCACCCGCTGGTCGACATGATCTCGTTCACCGGCTCCACGCGCGCCGGCCGCCGGGTGTCCCAGGTCGCCGCGGAGACGGTCAAGCGGGTGGCGCTGGAGCTGGGCGGCAAGTCGGCGAGCGTGGTGCTGGACGACGCCGACCTGGTGCGCGCGGTGAAGATCACGGTCGGGAACAGCTTCATGAACAACGGCCAGGCGTGCAGCTCGCTGACCAGGCTGCTGGTGCCGGCCGACCGGCACGACGAGGCGCTGGAGGCGGCGGTGGCGGCCGCGGCGAAGTACGTCTCCGCGGACCCGGCCGACCCGTCCACCCGGATCGGGCCCGCGTCCTCGGCGGCGCAGCGCGACCGCGTGGTCGGCTACATCCGCAAGGGTGTGGAGGAGGGCGCGACGCTCGCGCACGGCGGCCCGGACCCGGTGGAGGGCCTGGACAAGGGCTACTACGTGCGGCCGACCGTGTTCGGCAACGTGCGCCCGGACATGACGATCGCGCAGGAGGAGATCTTCGGGCCGGTGCTGTCGGTGATCCCGTACACCGACGAGGACGACGCGGTGCGGATCGCCAACGGCACCGTGTACGGGTTGGCCGGCGCGGTGTTCTCCGCCGACTCCGACCGCGCGATGGCGGTGGCGAAGCGGCTGCGCGCCGGACAGGTGGACATCAACGGCGGCATGTTCAACACCAGCGCGCCGTTCGGCGGGTTCAAGCAGTCCGGCAACGGCCGCGAGTACGGCCGCTTCGGTCTGGAGGAGTTCACCGAGCTCAAGTCCGTCCAGCGCTAGCACCCGGTGTCCGAAACTTAGCGATCGCTCCGTTCACGTTTTGCGTACTTTAGCCCGCTAAAGTCCGGCACGATCGCTCAGGTGTTGCCGCGTTCCAGTGCGGGGCGGGTGGTGCTCTCCGGGTACGGGGAGCGGCCGATCGCCTCGTCGACAGTCAGCTCGCCGGCCTGGAACGCGGTGAACAGCTCGGCGATCACGCGTAGCTCGTCCCGTTGTGTAGCGACGAATTCCGGGCCGACGGGCTCGCCGTGTCCGGGTATCACGGTGCTCGCGTCCGTCCCGAGTAGACGGTCCATTGTGGACGGCCAGTCCAGCGGGTAGCCGTCCAGCCCGATCACCGGCGGCGCGCCCTGTTCGACCAGATCGCCGGCGAACAGCGTCGCCGCGTCCGGCACGTGTGCCACGACGTCGTGGTCGGTGTGGCCGCGGCCAGGATGCCACAGCACGACGGTCCGGCCGCCGAGGTCCAGCTCGGCGCGGTCGGTCAGCGTGCGGTCCGGCACCACGATGGTCGCGGCGGCCACCCGGTCGGCCAACTCGTCCTCACCGTCGGCCCGCAGGTACCCGGCGCCGTGCTCCCTGCCCGCCTCGCCGTCCCGCTCGATCCGCTCGCGGCACCGTTCGTGCGCCCACACGTCGCACGGCAGAAACGGTTGCGTGCCAAGGAAATGGTCCCAGTGCCAGTGGGTGATCGCGGCGGTCCACGGCAGCGGGGTGATCTCCCGGATCGCGGCGGCCAGCTCGCCGCCATGCAGGTCGTCCGCCCCGGTATCGACTACCAGACAGCGCTCGCCGCCCACGATCAGCCCGAGCGTCTGGTCCAGCGGGCCGTAGCGCCGGCCGTACACCCCGTCGGCGAGCTCGATCCAGCGGCCCGCCTTCATACCCGGTCCACGAAAACGCCGTCGACGAGCAGCGGCACGATCTTGCTGGAGTCCACATCGGACGCGAGCGGCACGTCGGCGGACACACCCGCGGCGGCCAGCTCGCGGCCGGACACCGAGTTCGCGATCAACTCGGGCACCCGGTCGCCGGCGGCACGGTAGGCCAGCGCGGCCAGCTCCGCCTCGGGGGACAGGCCGTCGCTGAGCGCGGAGGTGATCGCCCCCGCGCCGAGATACTCCTCGATCGACGGCCGCAGCGTGCGTTGCTCGTGGTGGTGCCACCGCTCGCCGGCCGGGACCACGCCGATCACCCCGTCGCCGGCCAGTTCCGCCGCCGCGCGGGCCACCGCCGAGGCGTTGCGCAGGCACCCGGCGATCACCGTCGTGCCGGCCTCAGCCGCGGCGGCGCACAACGTCGCGCCGTTGGGGGAGGCCATGGCCAGCAGCGTGCCCGGCTCCAGGTCCACCAGCGACGACGGCCGCAGCGACGGGCCGCGCACCGCCGCGTCCGAGGAGAACCCGCTTTCCTTGCGTACCAAGCCACTTCGGGTCAGCACCGCACCCGCGGCGCGCGCCGCCTCGTCGGCCCGCTCGTCCCGCCACGGCAGCGGCATCACCCGCGCGCCGCGGCCGAGCGCGATGTCCACCGACGTGGTGAACACCAGCACGTCCACGACGATCACCACGTCGCAGCACGAGGCCAGCTCACGCACGCCGTCCGGCCCCCACTCGAGCCGAACCCGATACCCCTCCTGCTGATAGACCGTCACGGCAGACATAATGCCCGCGTGCGCGTTTACTTGGGAGCAGACCACGCAGGCTTCGAGCTGAAGAACCACCTCGCCAAGCACCTCGGGGAGGCGGGCCACGACGTCGTCGACGTCGGTCCGGCCACCTACGACGCCGAGGACGACTACCCGCCGTTCTGCATCGAGGCGGCCAGCCGCGTCGTCGCGGACGAGGGCAGCCTCGGCATCGTGCTCGGCGGATCCGGCAACGGCGAGCAGATCGCGGCGAACAAGGTGAAGGGCTGCCGCGCGGCCCTGGCCTGGAGTGTCGAGACCGCGAAGCTGTGTCGCGAGCACAACAACGCCCAGGTCATCGGGCTGGGTGCGCGGATGCACACGCCTGACGAGGCCGTCGCGATCGTCGAGGCGTTCCTGGCCACACCGTTCTCCGGTGTCGCCCGGCACGAGCGGCGCATCGGCCTGCTCGACGCCTACGAGGAGACCGGCGAGAAACCGCCGCTCCCGTAGTGCCTGAGGGTCACACGCTGCACCGGCTCGCCCGGCTGCACAAGCGATTGTTCGGCGGCCACCCGGTCGCGGTGTCCAGCCCACAGGGGCGCTTCGCGAATGGTGCGTCCATTGTGGACGGACGCGTCATGAAAACCGCCGAGGCGTACGGAAAGCACCTGTTCCACGTGTACGGCCCGGACACGGTCGTGCACGTGCACCTCGGGCTCGCCGGGTTCTTCGCCGAGCACGAGCTGCCACTGGAGCCGCCGGTCGGTGAGGTGCGCATGCGGGTGGTCGGGCCGACGCAATGCACCGACCTGCGTGCGCCGATCACCTGCGAGGTGCTGACCGTCGACGAGGTCAAGGCGGTCAAGAAGAAGCTCGGGCCGGACCCGCTACGCCGCGACGCCGATCCGGAGCGAGCCTGGCGGCGTGTCTCGCGATCGCAGCGACCGCTGGCCGCGTTGCTGATGGACCAGGGTGTGCTGGCCGGTGTCGGCAACGTGTATCGCGCGGAGCTGTTGTTCCGGCACGGCATCCCGCCGGCGACCGAGGGCCGGCAGCTCGACCATCCACAGTGGACGGACATGTGGACCGACCTGGTCGCGTTGATGCGCAAGGGTGTCCGAAGTGGACGGATCGACACCGTCGCGCCCGAGTACATGCCACGCGCGACCGGCCGCCCGCCGAGGGTGGACCGGCACGGGGGAGAGGTGTACGTCTACCGCCGGGCCGGCGAGCCGTGCCTGGTGTGCGGCACCACGGTGGCCACCACGGTGCTGGACGGGCGCAACCTGTTCTGGTGCCCGACCTGTCAGGCGCCCTGACCGCGAGCGATCAGGGCGGCGGGAGGTCGTTGCCCGTCGTCTCGGTCGCGCGGCGCGCTTCGTGGATGCGGTCTGCCTGCACGGCGGGTGCGGCCCACCGACGCACCGGGAGCCGGCGGCGGGCTATCCCGTCCAAGGCCCACACCGCCGCGAGCAGCCCGACGATGGCCACTGCGAACAACCAGCTCATCGTGCCTCCTCAGAATCCGCCGAAGTCGCCCCCACCGAAGTCTCCGCCGAAATTGCCGCCGCCGAAATCCCCGCCCATGTCGCCGCCGCCGTAGTCACCACCGCCGTCGCCGCCTCCGGTGTCGGCCATGGCGTCCTCCTGGCCCGCGGTGTAGCCGTCGGACCACGCGTCGGCGCTCGGAATGCCGTGCATGCCGGAGAACATCGCGTCGAACAGCAGCAGTGAACCGACACCCCACGCGCCGGCCACCAGCGCCGGCTTCCACCACGGCTCGCTGTACCAACCCTGCGGCACCGGCCGGCCCGCGACCCGGCCGCCCGGGTAGTAGTGCGGCGTGCCGGAACCGGGCCGTTTCGAGGCGCGGTAGTCGTGGCCGTCCACGGAGACCGACCGGTCCTCGGTGACCTCGCCCGCCTCGCGCTGCTCGCGGTCCACCGGCAGCTCCGGCCCGGGGTCCAGGCCCATCGCGGTGCGCGCGGCGCGCACGTAGTACAGCCCTTCCAGTGCGGTCTTGGTCACCAGCTTGCACTGCTCGACCGTGTTCGCCTGGTCCATCTGCGCGCCGGCGGCGGTGTAGCGCTCCGACGCGTCGGCCATCGCCTGCTTGGAGGCCTCGTCGGTGCCGGTCAGGTTCATCACCTGCCCGCCGAGGCGCTCGACCCAGCGGCGCGCCTCCGCCTTGGCGTCCTCGACGCGCTGCTGCTTGGCGCCGCGCGATCTGGCGACCAGCAGCCAGATCGCCAGTACGGCGAGAACCACCACGATCAATGCGAACGTCGTGTCCATGACGCCTCCCCGCGAAAGATGTACCCAGGTCAACGGGCACCGCGGCGAGCCGGTTCCCCGCCGCTCTCAGGCGAAGCGGTGTAGTGCCGAGGTGAGTGCGGTCAACTCGGGCGTGAACCGCTGGTAGGACAACGGCGTCTCGTTGTTCCAGGGGACCAGGCGGCCGGCCCTCACCGCGGGGAGTTGCCGCCAGGTCGGGACGTTGCCCAGCCCGTCCGGGCCGAGCGACAGCGATCCGCCGCGTGCGTCGTAGAGGATCACGTCGGCCTCGTACTTGCCGATGTTCTCCCAGCTCACCTGCTCGTAGTAGCCGCCGTCGGCGGTGTCGGGTTTCTCCGGCAGAACGAACCGCACGCCCTTGTTCTGGTAGTGCCTGCTCGTCGCGAACGCGGTCGGATTGGCGACGTAACAGGTGTCCTTCTGCGCCGAGAGCAGCAGCACGCGCAGGCCCGCCGCCTTCTTGATCGCCTCACCGAGTGCCGCGTCGGCGCGCTCGAATTCCTGGCGAGCCTGGCGGATCGCGGGGGAGTCGGTGTCGGCGCCGAGTGCCCGCGCCAGTGCCGCGAACTTGGCGATGCCCTCAGGCATGGAGATTCCCTGCAGGCCGATTCCGACGCTGGGGGCGGTCTTGTCCACCCGGTCGGCCTGCGTGTCCGGGACGTACCACATCTGCTGCTTGAGGTAGATGACGGTGACCAGCAACTGCGGGTCCAGCGAGGCGAACTTGTCGAAGTTGAACTCGTTCCACACGTTGCCCAGCGAGGTCACGGCGTTCAGATCGACTCCGCCCACCTGTGGGTCCGGCTTGCCGTCGGGCAGTTTCGACGGGCCGAAGACGGCGATCGGCCTGATGCCGAAGTCCCACAGCGCCGCGGCGGCGGTCACCTGCGCGACGATCCGCGCCGGACGCGGGCCGTCGAGCTTGCGACCGCGGTCGTCGGTGAAGGTCCATGTGGGCCCGCCGGCGCCGGTCGGGTTCTCCTCGGTGTAGCCGCAGGAACTCAGCAGCGTCGTCGCGCCGAGGGCCGCCGTACCCGCGAGGAAGCCGCGGCGGGACAGCGTGGGGAGGTCTCTCATGGGGTTCGTCCTTCACACCGAGTGTCAGCTGAGGTTAGCCTGCCCTTAGTGTAAGACCATGGTTGGGACCACCCGGCGCACCTCGCTGCGAACCGTGGCGCTGATCGGCATCGTGATCGCGCTCGTCGTGGCGATCTTGCTGTCCATCGGATTCGGGTCCAACCGGCTGTCCCTGGCCAGCGTTCTGCACGGTCTGTTCGCCTACGACGGCACGGCGGACGACGTCGTGGTCCGCGACGACCGCCTGCCCAGGACGCTGGTCGGCGTGGTCGTCGGCATGGCGCTCGGCCTCGCGGGCGCGCTGATGCAGGCCGTCACCCGCAACCCGATCGCCGAACCCGGCCTGCTCGGGATCAACCACGGCGCCGCGTTCGCGATCGTCGCCGGCTCCGCGCTGCTGTCCGTGCACGATCCCGACCAACTGATCTGGCTGGCGTTCGGTGGGGCGCTGCTCGGCACCTGGCTGGTCTCGGTGATCGGCGGCGCGATCAGCCCGATCCGACTCGTGCTCGCCGGTGTCGCGGTGCAGGCCGTGTTCGTGGGACTCAACCAGGCGTTTCAGGTGATCAACACACACAACCTCGACCAGATGCGCTTCTGGCTGGTCGGCTCGCTGGTCAACCGCGACCTGGCCGGCTTCGCCGGACTCGTGCCGTTCTTCGTCGCCGGCATGGTGATCGCCGCCGTGCTGGCCGGGCCGCTCAACGTGATCGCGCTCGGCGAGGACACCGCGCGCGGCCTCGGCGCCAATCCGGCGGTGACCCGGCTCGCCGGCATGGTGGCGGTCGGCCTGCTGAGCGCCGCCGCCACCGCGGCGTGCGGCCCGATCGCGTTCGTCGGACTGATGACGCCGCACCTGGTGCGGCTGATGGTCGGGCAGGACGAACGGTGGGTGCTCGCGCTGTCCGCGTTGTCGGCCCCCGTGCTGCTGTTGATCTGCGACGTGCTCGGCCGGGTACTCGGCTCGCCGGGCGAGATCCAGGTCGGCGTGATGATGGACATCGTCGGCGGCATCGCGTTCGTGCTCGTCGTGCGGCGGCTCAAGGCGGTGCGCCGATGACCACGCCGACTCCCAGGGAGGTCGGCCTCGACCGCCGGACGATCGTGACGGTCGCGATCCTGGCCGCGGTGACGGTCGTGCTGATCGTGTTGTCGGTCGGCACGGGCGACTACCCGATGACCCCGGCCGACGTGGTGCGCACGCTCGCCGGCAACGGCACCAAGGCGCAGTACCTGGTGGTCACCGGCCGGCTGCCGAGGGTCCTGGTCGCGGTGCTGGTCGGCGCGGCGCTCGCACTGGCGGGGGCGGTCTTCCAGACGTTGACCCGCAACCCGCTCGGCAGCCCGGACATCATCGGCTTCACGACGGGATCGGCGACCGGCGGCATCGCGATGATCCTGCTCGTCGGCTCCACGCCGAGCGTGGTCGCCCTCGGCGCGCTCGGCGGCGGGCTGCTCACGACGGTGGTCATCATGGCGCTGTGCGCACCGCACGGGCTGTCGAGTTCACGGGTGGTGCTGCTCGGCGTCGCGGTCAGCGCGGTGCTCGCGGGCGTCAACTCCTACCTTCTGGTCAAGGCCAGCAAAGAGAACGCCGCGCGGGCGACCGTGTGGCTGGTCGGCGATCTCGCCGGCCGTGACTGGCACTACCTGGTCCCGCTGGCCGTCGCGCTGGCGATCCTGGTGCCGGCGGTGCTCGTCAACGGACGGGCGCTGCGGATGCTGGAGATGGGTGACGAGATCGCCACCGGTGTCGGGGTCGCCGTCGGCCGGGTACGCGTGCTGCTGCTCGTCCTCGCGGTCGCGCTGGTCGCCGCGGCCACCGCCGCCGCGGGGCCGGTGCCCTTCATCGCCCTGATCGCCCCGCAGGTCGCCCGCCGGCTGACTCGACTGCCCGGACCGAACCTGGTGGCGTCGGTGTTCGTCGGTGCGGCACTCGTCGTCGCGGCGGACTACCTGGGACAGCGCGTCCTGTCCTCGTCGCTGCTGCCGGTGGGCGTCGTCGCGGCCACCCTCGGCGGTGTCTACCTGGTGTTCCTGCTGCTGGTCGGGCGCAGGCGCGGAGCCTGATCCGATCAGAAGATCTCGGGACAGTTGGGCGTCTCGTCGGTCAGGAACGCCGTGGACACCCGCGCCAGCGCGCCCGGCGTCAGCTCGCGGATCCGGCCGGCCGCCGCCAGCGTGGTGAGCCGGGTGCCGCCGAGGTAGATCGCGCCGAGATCGGTGATGTCCAGCGCCAGATCCGCCGCGGCCTCGGTGCGCGATACGCGCACGTCCCCGTCGTTCTCCCCGCCATTCGCGGTGAACCGCCAGCGGCCCGCGTTCCACGGGCACCCCGCGTCGGACACCTCCAGCACCGCGTCCACCGGCGTGGCGTACCGGCGCGCGGACAGCGCCCGATCCACGTCGACCACCCTGATCCACAACCCGTCGGAATGCCGCCGGCGCGCGGTGCGCGGGTTGCTCAGCATGTGTACCAGCGGCTCGTCCGGCCCGGCGGCGTAGGTCAGCTCGCCGATCAGGTCGTGGTCGAGCAGGAATCGCCACAGCGCCGCGTACGCGGTCGGCGTGGTGGCCAGAAAGTGTTGCACCGTAAGGGATCCCTTGGGGCCGACGTCGCCCCAGTCGCCCTTCACCCGGTAGACCGCGCAGCCCTGCGGGTGCACCGCGAACCGGTACTTCGAGCTGCCCTCCCTGCGGTGCTCGCCGTCGTCGAGCACGTAGGTCCACGCCGCGTCGTCGCGCGACAGGTACCCGACCCGGGTCGGCGCCACCTTGTCGTACAGCTCGCGCAGGAACGGCAGCGCGTGCTCCCGGTCCTGCTCGCGCACGCGGTCCTCGCCGAGGTCCACGCCCGGCCGGAACTCGCTGCGCGCGGCGATCGTGATGTCGGCGTAGTAGGTGGCCAGGCCGTAGCCGAACCGGCCGTAGATGGCCGCCTCGGACGCCCACAGCCCCGCGATGGGCTCGCCACCCCGCTCGTGCAGCTCGCGCAGCTGCGCGTCCATGACCATGCGGAGGATGCCGCGCCGCCGGTGGCTCTGCGACACGGCGACCGAGGTCACCGCCGCGAACGGAACCTGCCCGACGCCGGGCAGCGTGATCGCCTTGCTCATGATCGCGCCGGTGCCGGCCAGCTCGTCGCCGTCGAACACGCCGTGCGTGCGTTCCGGTTCGTACAGGGCGCGGACCAGCTCCCGGTCGCCGTGCGGCGGGTCGACCAGGAAGGCGCGCTGGATCAGCGTGTCGACGGCGGTGAAGTCGTCATCGGTGAGACTGCGCAGACGCAGTGTGGAATCGGCCACAGTGGAGTGATACGCGCAATGCGGGCGAACCGCCAGCCAATTACGTCACTCGTCGTGGCGAGACGACCGCCCATCGCGCAGGGGTTGGAGCCGGCAACGCTACGAAAGTATGGTGTCGCTATAGGTGGCCACTGTGGCGGGGTGGATGTTGAGGGTAGACGCGCTCCTACTTGTCCGTGAGGCGACGGTCGACGACGCCGATCGGGTCAGCGACGTGCATGCCGAGGCGATGCGGGTCGCCTACCGCGACCTGTTCGAACCCTGGTTCCTCGAGAAGTTGGTGGCCGAGCGGCGAGCCTTATGGCCGCGGCTCATGGCGTCCGAGGAATTCGAGCCGTCCAGCGTGCTGATCGCCGAACGAGGCGACCGGCTCGCCGGATTCATCCATTTCGGGCCGTACGCCGGCAAGAACGGTGACGGCGAGATCTACACCTGCTACACGCATCCGGAGCTGTGGCGCATCGGAGTGGGCTCGACACTGGTCAACAACGCCTGGGAGATCCTCGTCGAGGACGGCTACCCGAAGGTGCGGCTGTGGACCCTGGCCGGAGCCAACCGATCCCGGCGCTTCTACACCAGCAAGGGGTTCGTCGCCACGGGTCAGACCAGGGAACGAGACTTCGGCGACGGGCGGCCGGTGCTCCAAGTGGAATACCTGCGAACCTGCCGACCGTGATTCGCTACGCTGTGCCTTGCGCCGGTCGCCGGCGTGTGCGGGCGTAGCTCAATGGTAGAGCCCCAGTCTTCCAAACTGGCTACGCGGGTTCGATTCCCGTCGCCCGCTCCGGGGTGTGGCGCAGCTTGGTAGCGCACTCGCTTTGGGAGCGAGGGGCCGCAGGTTCAAATCCTGTCACCCCGACGAGCGACGAGCCCTGCCCGCGGAAAGCGCGGGCAGGGCTCGTCTCATTACTCCCGGGGGGGCCGAGCCCCCCGGACCCCCACGTTCCTCCCGGGTCAGCTTCCAGCGGGGTGCGCCCTACTCGGGCGCGGGCGCCCTCGTGGGCACATTTCTTACGCCGCATGCCGCCGGCTGATCAGTCGTCGTGCGAATCGCAGACGGCTGCGGTGGGATGGCTCGGCGTCGTCCTCGGCGGTCGGAGGTGTGTCCTCGTCCGGATGTCCAGCCGCCGGTTGGCGCGGCCCGGCCGGCTCGCCCCAAGCCTGGAGCACCAACCGCTGTCGGCGAGGACCTGGACGGTCAGCCGGCTCGTGCGTCGGGAAAGTCGTGGCAGCCATGAGTTGTCTCGCTCCTTCGCGGTTGTCCGAGCGACTGGACCGGGGTGGCCGCCCCAGCCCCAGTCGCGCTGCCCCGCCCATAGGCGCGCTGGACCGCTATTGCCTGGGGGCGGGGTGACGAAGTCTTTTCCGGATGTACACCGCGACCTGCTCCACCCGTTGGGCTGACATTCCGGGTGGTTCGGCTGGATTAATCGCAACCGTTCTGGCTATAGTCTTCATGCGAGCCCTTCGTGAATCGCATCATCGGGTGGCTTCAGCGAGCCGGCTCCCTGTTACAGCAGGGAGCCGGGCCATTCCCAGGGCTGCTTCTCATGTGGTGCGGTCAAATGCCCCAAAGAGTGGCGCCGTCGGCTCATTCCCAGTTTGCACATGAGTGATCGTGAGCGTCAGACCGGCCCACCCTATGCGCCAAACGGCCGCAAATCTACGTCGAACGGTCGAAGATCACCGGCCGAACGAGGTGCCGTTATCGGGAATGGGAATAATCGCGCGACGTCATCCCATTCGTTAGGCGCATTACTCCGTTCCGGGGCCTGACAGCGCTGCCAAAATCAACGGAGCGCGAGGCCATCTGCCTGCCTGTGGAGCGAAAGGCGGCGAGACGTCATCCGGATGGCGGCAGTGCCCGACTAGTCACGACTGGTCCGAACGAGTGCTACCCGAGAGTATTTCCGATCTCATCAAATGGGACTGGACGTCATCTACCTCGACGAACTTCCACAACTGGCGGTCGATGCCCAACCACGCGAGAATATTCCTGACCGCGATTAATCGCGGTGCTGCTCACTCGGAGGAAGGATCTCGATCATGAGGGGCTCGTTGACTGCTAACGTGAAATCCGGGGCCGGCGCATGGATACGGTCGAGCTACTCCACGCCGAACAACAACTGCGTGGAGGTGCGGTTCGGAGGCGACGGCGTTGCCGTGCGTGATTCGAAGAGTGCGAGCCAGTCGATCCTGACGTTCGACGGCTGCCGGTGGCGAGACTTCGTCACGCACTCAGGTCGATAAACTCGGACGAGGTGTTGCCCTCCACCGCTGCCCTCGGCAGGGGGAGGTCGATGCGCCGAATGGGTGAACGGCTGGCGGCGTGCGACCGTTTCATCTACAACTCTCGGGGCAGATGACTCCTTCGAGTGAGGTGAAGGTCGGTGGCACGACGGGGCCACGCGCAGCGAGTGCCGCTGGGAGAGGCGCTTGCCGCGGCTCGCAACGCCGCGGGCCTCACGCAGGTCCAGGCGGCGAGCGTGTTGCGCTGCGGACAAGCCAAGATCAACAAGGTCGAAGCCGGCGCCAACACGATCAGCCAGCAGGACCTCGACCGGCTGCTGCGGTTCTACGACCCTCCTGCTGACATCTGCGACGAGATCCTGCTGCTGGCCGCGCAGGCGAGCGGGGGACCGTCGGCCGGCGTCTCCGCCAATCGCGACTACGTGAAGCTGCTCATGCTCGAGCGGACTGCGCGGGAGATTCTGGTCTTTCACACCGAGCGGCTGCCCAACATCCTCCAGTCCGAACAGTATCTGCTCACCCAGTATGAACGTGCGAAGGAACTGGACGACCCGAACTCGATCCTGCGGGCTCATCGAGAACGCGAACATATCTTTACGATGGAACGGCCGCCGAGATACCGCGCCGTTCTCAGTCCGTCATCGTTCTATCGCGTGCCGGGAGGGTGTGATGGGCGCCGCGCCAACTTGGTGATCGACCAGGCGCAGCATCTCGTGACCTTGGCCGCCAGGTACGCCCCGCACCTGACCATCCAGGTGCTGTGGTGGGGCGCTGACCTTCCCTTTGTCCCGCACGACCACACCGTCCTGCGGTTCGACGGAGAGCAAAAAGATCAGGTCTACGTGGAATACGGCGCCGGCGAGAGCAAGCTCTACAGCGGTGTGGAGAAGGTCGACGCACATGTCGGGTACTGGGAAGCGGTGCACACGGCCGCGTTGAGTCAGGAAGACAGCCAGAAGTTCCTGCTCGACCTCATCGACAGAGGTGGCATCGTGTGGTGATCGCCAGGTCGAGTAACAAGTTCCCAACAGGCCCGCACTTCGCACTGTTTGCCCGACACCAGGTTCGCTAGCATCAAAGAGATCATTCTGACACGCCGAATGCGGGAGGCGCGGCACACTGTGTCTGAACAGAATTCAGATCCGATTCCACCAGCGGGGATCGACTTGGAGCGCCCCAGCGCTGCTCGAATTTACGACTACCTCCTCGGTGGTACCGCCAACTGGGCGATAGATCGCAAATTTGGTGACGCTGTGGTGTCCAAGTTTCCTCTTGCGCGCGATTTGGCGCGCGCCAACCGCCAGTTTCTCAACCGAGCCGTGCGCTACTTGACGAAGCAAGGAGTCAAGCAGTTCCTGGACATCGGCGCCGGCGTGCCGACCGCCGGCAACACCCACCAAGTCGCGGACGAACTCTTGCGCGGGGCGGGCCAGGAGCCCGACGTTCGCGTGGTCTACGTGGACAACGAACCTGTCGCTGTCGCGCACGCCGATCTGCTCCTGAACGAAGAGGGAGACGCCACCCGCCACGCGGTGATCGAGGCCGACCTCCGGCGTCCCGACGATCTCTGGCAAGAGGTCCTGGACACGGAGATCTTCGACCTCGACGAGCCGATCGCGCTGCTCCTGATCGCCGTACTCCACTTCCAGCAGCCGGATACCGATGGAAACGACGTCGGGGAGGAGTCGGTGGCCCGACTCCGCGAGCTGCTGCCGACGGGGTCCTATCTCGCACTGTCCCACGCCACCGACGACGGAGTTCCGGACGAGCACCGCGTCAAACTGGCCGAACTCAAGGCGATGTACGCCGAGTCGGCCAGTAGCAGTCTCATCTTCCGTCCCCGGACCGCGGTCGCCAGCCTGCTCGGCGACTTTCAGCTCGTCGAACCAGGCTGGACATGGACTCCCGACTGGCGCCCCGAGGAAACCGGGCCACAAGCCCAACGGATCAGGTTCCCCACGCCGGCACACGCCGTGGTCTGGGCCGGCGTCGGGCAGAAGTTGCCGTAGCGCACATGTCAGCAGCTTGAATTCTGATGGCGATGCCCTTGGGAATCAATTCCCGAGGGCATCGCCATCAGTGGGTGTGACTATTTGGCGATCAGGGCGGTGACGGGAGTGCCGTCGGGTGCCGTGCCTTTTTGGTAACACATTGTGGGGGCCATGACGTGTTGAGGGCTGTCCCATGAGGCGCACTGGTGGCTGGAGTGCCCTTCCACGCCGCGACGCCCTGCGGGGTCGACGCCGTGGAACCGGGAGACACGAACATCGCCGCCGCGGCCGCGATCGCTATGAGGCCGGATACCAACGACAGTTTTCTTTTCCGAAGGGCCGGAGATAATTCTGTTAATGCGGTCGGAATACGCTCGATCGAGTGAACTGGGCGGTTGTCGACATCGGCGCGGGCGACGTGCGGCGCGCGTCTGCGGCGCGGTTAACAGCTGAACAGTATTAGCGTTCGGCGATATGTCCGCGGTTCGGGACGGCGGGCAGGGTCCCTGTGGAGGCGGTGGGATTTGGGCGATTTCTGTGTTTATGGGCGTTGATGGGGATTTGAATGGGGGGCTTTGTGGGGTATTTCACGTACCTGTTCTCGAGGGGCGTGGGATTGTTTTGACATGGGTAGGAAATCGTATCTGTTAGGTGTCGTGGCGGCGGTCGCGCTGGCTTGGGCCGGCTCGACGGCGGTGGGGGAAGCTGTTGGGGCGCAAGGGGATCGGGCGTCCGGGCGGCAGAGTCCCGTGGACGTTCGGGTGGCGGACGTGGTGCCCGCGGACCTTCCTCGGTTGAGGTTCGAGTATCCGGCATCGGTGAACGTTCAAATGCATTACGTGCGGGACGACGACGGTGAGCCGGACGGCTGTTTGGTGCGGGGCGAAGAGGAAACCGTGCGGGCGATCGTTCCGGCGGGCGCGGCGCGACTCGTGGTGGGGGACGAGACCTACGAATTGCAGCAGGTGCACTGGCACACCCCGGCCGAGCACAGGGTGAATGGGCACAGGTACCCGCTCGAGGAGCACTTTGTGCACAAGAGCGCGTCGGGCAAGCAGCTCGTGGTGGGTGTTCTGGTGGCGAACGAGCACGCGCACAACGATCAGGTGGGTCGGCTGTTCGCGGCCATGCCGCACGAGTGCCGGCCCGATCGCGGTGTCGGCAACGTGCACCTGCGCCAACTACTGCCGAGGGATCTGGCCGTGTCCTACCGGTACGACGGGTCCCTGACCACCTATCCCTACACCGAGGGCGTCTCGTGGATCATGCTCCGGCAGCCGCTCGCGGTCGGGCACCAGCAGATCGACCAGTTCGCCAGGACGTTCCCTCGGGGCAACGCGCGTGAGGTGCGGCCGCTCGGTGACCGGACGGTGCTGACCGAACGGCCTCCTCGGTAGACACGGCTGGTGAACCGGGCCGAGCGGGGGTCGCCTAGACTCGTGCAGTCTCCGGCGCCGAGTCGTGGCTTGCCGGGGCGAATCCACCGCATGGTCGTACCAAGGAGATCACGTTGAAGAGCACCGTCGAGCACCTGAGCCCCACGCGGGTCCGGATCAACGTCGAGGTGCCGTTCGACGAGCTCAAGCCGAACTTCGACCGCGCCTACCGCAAGCTCGCGCAGCAGATCCGCATCCCCGGCTTCCGGCCGGGCAAGGCGCCCGCCCGCGTGATCGAGTCCCGGATCGGCCGCGCTCCCATTCTCGACGAGGTCGTCAACGAGGCGATCCCCGCCAAGTACATGGAGGCGATCAACGCCGGCGAGGTGCGCACGCTCGGCCAGCCCGACATCGAGGTGACCAAGATCGAGGACGGTGACCACCTGGCGTTCACCGCCGAGGTCGACGTCCGCCCGGAGATCACCGTCCCCGCCTACGACGAGCTTTCCGTCGCCGTGGACGACGTCGAGGTCACCGACGACGAGGTCACCGAGCAGCTCGACGAGCTCCGCGCCCGGTTCGGCACCCTCGCGGGCGCCGACCGACCGGCCGAGAACGGCGACTTCGTGTCCATCGACCTGTCCGCCACCGTGGACGGCGAGGAGGTCGAGGACGCGAAGACCTCCGGCTTGTCCTACGAGGTCGGCTCCGGCGAGCTGATCGAGGGCATCGACGACGCGATCATCGGCCTCGAGGCCGAGGGCAGCACGACCTTCACCACCAAGCTGGTCGCCGGTGAGCACGCCGGCAAGGAGGCCGAGGTCACGGTCACCGTCCAGTCGGTCAAGGTGCGCGAGCTGCCCGAGCCGGACGACGAGTTCGCCCAGCTCGCCAGCGAGTTCGACACCATCGACGAGGTCAAGACCGACCTGCGCGAGCGGCTCGGCCGGGTCAAGCGCATGCAGCAGGGCGTGCAGGCCCGCGACAAGGTCCTCGACGCGCTGCTGGACACCATCGAGGTGCCGCTGCCGGAGAAGGTCGTCGACTCCGAGATCGAGGTCCGCAAGCACGACGCGGTGCACGCCTTCGACCACGACGAGTCGAAGTTCGCCGAGTTCCTCGAGACGCAGGGCAAGACCAGCGAGGAGTTCGACGCCGAGCTGCGCGCCGACGCCGAGAAGGCGGTCAAGACCCAGCTCGTGCTCGACTCGATCGCCGACTCGGAGAAGGTCGGCGTCGACGACAACGAGCTCACCGAGCGCATCATGTACCAGGCGCAGCGCTTCGGCGTGAGCCCGGACGAGTACGTGCAGCGGGCCCAGCAGTCCGGCCAGCTCGGCGCGATCTTCGCCGACGTTCGCCGGGGCAAGGCGCTGGCCGTCGTGGTGCGTCAGGCCAAGGTCACCGACGAGGCCGGCGAGAGCCTGGACCTGAGCGACCTGTTCGGCGCGCCGGAGGGCGAGAACGCGGCGGAGGACACCGCCGAAACAGTCGAGGCGGAGCAGCCGGAGCCCGCCACGAAGTGACCCGGACCACTAATCGGGCCGGGTAGTGACGCTCTGAGCGAACGCGGGCGGTGTCGGGAAGTCGACGCCGCCCGCCTTCGTTAGGGTCGATTACGAGATCAGCGCGAGCGGCTCGATCAGATCGACAGTCGCTCGAACGAACTGGCAGCGCGAACAAATTGGCAGAAGGCAGGCAGACGTGACGCAGCACCCCTCACCCCTGATGCGGACGGCGACCGCGGGGCTCAACCTGAACGACTCGGTCTACGAGCGGCTGCTTCGTGAGCGGATCGTCTTCCTCGGGTCCGAGGTGGACGACGACATCGCCAACCGGATCACCGCGCAGCTGTTGCTGCTCGCCGCGGAGGACCCGGAGAAGGACATCACCTTCTACATCAACTCGCCCGGCGGCTCGGTGACCGCCGGCATGGCGATCTACGACACCATGGAGCTGATCGAGCCCGACGTGGCGACCTGGGCGATGGGCATGGCCGCCTCGATGGGCCAGTTCCTGTTGTCCTCCGGCACGCCGGGCAAGCGGTACGCGCTCGGCCACGCGCGGATCATGATGCACCAGCCCTCCGGTGGCGTCGCCGGCACCGCGTCGGACATCGCCATCCGCGCCGAGGTGCTGTCGAAGTGGAAGCTGGAGATGGCGGAGCTGACCGCCGACCAGACCGGGCAGACCGTCGAGCGGATCACCGCCGACGCCGACCGCGACCGGTGGTTCACGGCCGAGGAGGCCAAGGAATACGGCTTCGTGGACCACGTCGTGTCGCGCGCCAACCAGACGCCGGGCAACTGACGGCCGGTCGAATCGAGGAGTGTCGAAGTGAGTGACCTTTCCCCGCACGCCCGATACGTGCTGCCGTCCTTCGTGGAGCGCACGAGCTACGGCGTCAAGGAGTCCAACCCCTACAACAAGCTGTTCGAAGAGCGGATCATCTTCGTCGGCGTGCAGATCGACGACGCGTCGGCCAACGACGTGATGGCGCAGCTGCTGTACCTGGAGTCGGTCGACCCCGACCGCGACATCATCATGTACATCAACTCGCCGGGCGGCTCGTTCACCTCGCTGATGGCGATCTACGACACCATGCAGTTCGCCCGCCCCGACGTGCAGACCTACTGCCTCGGGCAGGCCGCGTCCGCCGCCGCGGTGCTGTTGGCGGCCGGCACGCCGGGCAAGCGGTACGCGCTGCCCAACGCCCGCGTGCTGATCCACCAGCCGGCCATGGAGGGCGTGTACGGCCAGGTGTCCGACCTGGAGATCCAGGCCAACGAGATCCAGCGGGTGCGGCGCCTGATGGAGTCGACGCTGGCCAGGCACACCCTGAAGTCGGCGGACGAGATCCGCAAGGACATCGAGCGGGACAAGATCCTCACCGCCGACGAGGCCAAGGAGTACGGCATCGTGGACGAGGTGCTCCCGTACCGGAAGCTGTCCGCCGCGCAGTGACGTACGGTCACGAATAGGTGACGTGTCGGCCCGCCACGGTTACGCGGGCCGACACGCGGGTGCCGACACGCGCGAATCTGACGACTCGCGGGCACGGCGACCGGCGAATCGGGCAGTATTCGGGCACCATCGGGTCGAAGGTTCTCCCGCTTGCCGGGGTGAGCCAGGTACCGTCGAGGGCAGCGTGTGGGACTCAACCCACGAAACTCGGTGAACCAGGCGTACCGAGGGTGGTACGTCGGAGGGGACAGAGGTCAGCGGTCATGGCACGTATCGGCGACGGCGGAGACCTGCTCAAGTGCTCCTTCTGCGGGAAGAGCCAGAAGCAGGTGAAGAAGCTCATCGCCGGCCCCGGCGTGTACATCTGCGACGAGTGCATCGACCTGTGCAACGAGATCATCGAGGAAGAGCTGGCCGAGGCGGGTGACGTCAAGCTCGACGAGCTGCCCAAGCCGGCCGAGATCCACGACTTCCTCGACCAGTACGTGATCGGCCAGGACGAGGCCAAGAAGGGCCTCGCCGTCGCGGTGTACAACCACTACAAGCGCATCCAGGCGGGCGATCGCACCCGTCCGGACGGGCGCGACGCGCGCGGGGACGAGCCGGTCGAGCTGGCCAAGTCCAACATCCTCATGCTCGGGCCGACCGGCTGCGGCAAGACCTACCTCGCCCAGACGCTGGCCAAGCTCCTCAACGTCCCGTTCGCGATCGCCGACGCCACCGCGCTCACCGAGGCCGGCTACGTGGGCGAGGACGTCGAGAACATTCTGCTCAAGCTGATCCAGGCGGCCGACTACGACGTCAAGCGCGCCGAGACCGGCATCATCTACATCGACGAGGTCGACAAGATCGCCCGCAAGTCGGAGAACCCGTCGATCACCCGCGACGTGTCCGGCGAGGGCGTGCAGCAGGCACTGTTGAAGATCCTGGAGGGCACCACGGCGAGTGTGCCCCCGCAGGGCGGCCGCAAGCACCCGCACCAGGAGTTCATCCAGATCGACACGACGAACGTGCTGTTCATCGTGGCCGGCGCGTTCGCCGGTCTGGAGAAGATCATCCAGGACCGGGTCGGCAAGCGCAGCCTCGGTTTCGGCGCGGAGATCCGGACGAAGAAGGAGATCAACGAGACCGACTTCTTCTCCGACACGATGCCCGAGGATCTGATCAAGTTCGGGCTGATCCCGGAGTTCATCGGCCGTCTGCCGGTGGTTGCCAGCGTGACCCACCTGGACAAGCCCTCGCTGGTGCAGATCCTGACCGAGCCGCGCAACGCGCTGGTCAAGCAGTACCAGAAGCTGTTCGACATGGACGGCGTGGAGTTGGAGTTCACCGCTACCGCGATGGAGGCGGTCGCCGATCAGGCGATCCTGCGCGGCACCGGCGCTCGCGGCCTGCGCGCGATCATGGAGGAGGTGCTGCAGCCGATCATGTACGACATCCCGAGCCGCACCGACGTCGCCAAGGTCGTGATCACCGAGCAGACCGTCCGGGAGAACGTCAACCCGACCATCGTGTCGCGCCAGCCGTCCCGGCGCGAGCGCCGGGAGAAGTCGGCCTGACCCTGTGGGCTCACCTGGGGGCCTGCCGTACGTGCTGATGGTGCACGGTTGGACGGGTCTACTCGACGGGCGCATCGCTGGGGACTGGCAGAACCTCTTGGCCGGCGAGCTGGCCCACCAGGGCGCCGGTGTGGACCTGCCCCGGTTCAGCGACCCGGACGCGCCCCGGCTGGACGTGTGGCTGGCGGAGCTGCGCGAGCACCTGGACGCGGCGCCCACCGGCGTGGAGCGGGTCGTGATGGCCCACTCGCTGGGCGCGCTGCTGTGGCTGCACCACGCGGCTGGCGAGTTCGACCCTCGGCTGAAGGTGGACCGCGTGCTGCTGGCCTCGCCGCCCGCACCGCGATGGCGCGACGAGGAGGTCGCGAGCTTCCAGCCGACCCCGCTCGACGCGGCCGGTGTGCGCCGGGCCGCGAGTGTCACCCGGATGGTGGTCGGCGACGACGACCGGTACGGCACGGTCGCGGACGCCACGAACACGGCGCGGCGGCTGGACGTGGAGCTGGACGTGATCCCCGGCGGCGGGCACCTCGATCCGAAAGCCGGCTACGGCCGCTGGCCGTCCGCGCGAGACTGGGTACTCGACCCCACCGTGCGCCTTGGCCCGCGAGTCCCGCGCCCTGCACCGGTGAGTCCCGCGTTCACGCAGCACGAGCGCGGGACTCGGGGTGTCTGAGCGCGGGACTCGCGACTTCTAGCGCTGTCAGCCGGCCGCGCCGCTGCCCAGCTTGCGGCCGAGGAAGCGCACCATGTCCGGCAGGATCCGCCGGTAGAACCCGTCGTTGTGACCGCCGGGGCCGAGGAACGCGACCTCGGGGCGCGCCTGCCGGACGAACTTCCGCACGCCCTCGACGAACGGGTCCTCGGTGCCGCACCAGAGCCCGACCGGTACCCGGCCCAGCTCCTTCACGTGCCGCAGCGGGTCCAGTTCGGCCCACTGCCACATGTCCTGGAACGCCTTGCGGCTGCGCATCTCCTGCCACGACGTGATCAGCGCGGGCGCGATCGTGGCCACCGCACGTGCCGGGTTGCCACGCTCCTGGCGCCGGCGGGCGTACAGCAGCGCGCCGAACCCGCCCATCGACACCCCGGCGCAGGCGAACGGCGTGCCGGTGGCGGCGTCACCGAGCCCTCTGGCGCGCAGCCACCCCGGCACCTCGTCCAGCAGCATTCTCATCGGGTCGTCGTGCCAGTAGCTGTTGCCGCCGCCGTCGACGGTGACGAACGCGAACGGGGGGACCGAGCCGCGTGCGACGGCCGACATCAGCTCGTCGCGCAGGCCCGGTGGCACGGCGCGCCGGGCGCTGCCGAACCGGCCGTGCAGGAACAGGCAGACCGGAAGCGGGCCGGGCGGCCGGTGCGCGGGCAGCAGCGTCACGATCTCGACCTCGCGGCGGCGTGACGGTGAGTAGACCCGGTCGACGGTCGTGAGCGCGGGCGGGTGCGGTACGGGTGACGCGGCCGGTGCCGGCCGCACGTCCGGCGGTGTGGACGAGCCGGCCACGACGGCGGCCCCCGCGCCGGCCAGCCCTGTGACACTGGCGATCAACAGCGGGCGCCGACCGATTCGGCGCCCGCCGTGATCGTCCCGCGGACCCATGGTCCCTCCTGTACCCCCGGCCCTCCCAGGCCGATCTACACCTGTTTCGACGCTCCCGTTCCCGATTCGGTTGCCGAACAATCGACACTAAATGACCGAACGCTCCCTGAGCAGGTCGATTTCCCTGGTCGTGTACCCGAGCCAGCCGAGTACGACGTCAGTGTGCGCGCCGAGCCCCGGGACCGTTCCCGCCGTCCAGCTCCACGCGTCGGCGTCCACCGGCGGGCGCAGCATCGGCACCGCCCCACCGGGCACCGGTACCTCGACCGGCCGCGACCGGGCGGTGAGCTGCGGATGGTCCACCAGTTCGGCGACTCCCCGGGTACGCGCGGCCGGCACGTCGGCGGCGTCCAGCTTGGCCAGCAGCTCGTCCGCGCCGAGGTCCTCGAAGCACCGCAGCAGCTCGGCGTGCAGCTCCTCGCGGTGCCGCACCCGGTCGGGCACGGTGGCGAACCGTGGATCGTCGGCCAGCTCCGGCAGGCCCAGCACCGCGTCGCACAGCCGCCGCCACTGCTGCTCGTTCTGCACCGCCAGGTGCACCGCCCCGCCGTCACCGCACCGGAACGGCCCGTACGGCGCGATCGTCGGGTGGTGCGCGCCGTGCCTCGGCGGTGGCGCGGCCGTGCCGAGCGCGTACAGCAGTGGCTGGTGCATCCACTCGGCCAGCGCCTCCATCAGGCTCAGCCGCAGGGTGGCACCCTCGCCGGTGCGTTCGCGGTGCAGCAGCGCGGCGAGCACGGCCGCGTGCAATTGCACCCCGGCCGCGATGTCGGCCACGGAGATCCCGGCGCGAGCCGTCATGTCACCGTCCCCGGTCGCCTCGACCAGCCCCACCTCGGACTGCACCAGCGCGTCGAAGGCCTTCCGCCCGTCGTAGGGCCCGCCTTCGCCGTACGCGGACAGCTCCGCGACGATCAGCTCGCTTCGCTTGTGCCGCAAGGAATCCGGGTCCAGCGACAGGCGGCGCGCGGCGTCCGGGGAGAGGTTGCACATGACCACGTCGGCCCGCTCGACCAGACGCGCGACGACCGAGGCGCCGTCCGGGTGCTTGAGGTCGAGGGTGATCGACTCCTTGCCCACGTTGGTCCACGCGAAGTAGCTGGACACCGTGCCGCAGGTGCTGTCGTAGTGCCGCGCGAAGTCCCCGCCGCTGTCACCGTCACCGCGCCGTTCCACCTTGATCACGCGGGCGCCGAGGTCGGCGAGCAGCCGGGTGGCGTAGGGCACCGCGACCGCCTGCTCGAGGCTGAGCACCACCGTGCCGTCCAGTGGCCTCACGCGTACTCCACCACGCGGTTCTGTCCACTGTAGACATTCATGGAGTCGCCGCGCAGGAATCCGATCAGCGTCATGCCCTGCTCGTCGGCGAGGTCGGCGGCCAGCGACGACGGCGCGGAAACCGCCGCCAGTACGGGAATTCCGGCCATCGCGGCCTTCTGCACCAGCTCGAACGACGCGCGCCCGGACACCAGCAGCACGGTTCCGGTCAGCGGCACCTGCCCGGCCAGCAGCGCCGCGCCGATCACCTTGTCCACCGCGTTGTGCCGGCCGATGTCCTCGCGCACCACCAGCGGCTCGCCGTCCACGGCGAACAGTCCGGCGGCGTGCAGCCCACCGGTGCTGGCGAAGACCTTCTGCTCCTCGCGCAGCAGCGCGGGCAGCCGGCCGAGGGTGGCGGCGGTGATCACGCACGGGTCGGCGGCGGGGGAGAAGCGGGTGCGCAGCCGGACCGCGTCCAGCGCCGCCTTGCCGCACACACCGCACGACGAGGTGGTGTAGAAGTTGCGCTCCACACCGGGATCGGGGTCCGGCACATCGGGCGCGAGCGCGACGTCGAGCACGTTGTAGGTGTTGCGGCCCTCCGCGTCCAGCGAGTCGCAGTAGCGGGCGGTGCGCACGTCCTCGCGCGAGCCGATCACGCCCTCGGTGAGCAGGAACCCGTGGGTCAGCTCGACGTCGTTGCCCGGCGTGCGCATGGTGACCGCCAGCGGCCGGCTGTTCACCCGGATCTCCAGCGGCTCCTCGGCGGCCAGCGCGTCCGGCCGCCGGTTCGCTCCGCTCGGGGACAGCCGCAGTACCGGCCGCCGCGTGGTCACCCGTCCCATCGCGCACACCTCACGCCTGTCAGCGTACGGCGTCGCGCGCGAGAGCTAGCGCGTCTTGTTCTTGATCGCCGCGCGCATCACATCCAGCCCGACCAGGTTGAACGGCCGGCCGAGCGAGCGCATCAGCGAGTTCTCGGTCGGCCGGTACACGCCGTGCTTGTGGTAGTAGGCGCCCTCGTAGGTTCCGATCTTCCCGCCGTCCGGGGAGTCCTTGCCGAGGTAGGTGTGCCACTTGGCCTCGCGGTCGGCCATCGTGTCGGCGTCGTAGGTGGACACGTTGACCTCGCGCGGCTCCGGGCCGTCGTAGGTGTCGTTCGGGTAGTCGTACTCGTCGGCCAGGTCGCCGACCGAGTGGCCGAGCTCGTGCGGCACGATCTGGCCGGCCTGCTCGTTCCCGCCGGACGAGGTGGCGACCGTGCCGCCCGCGCCGCCGTACTTCGTGCTGTTGCCGAGGGCGACGACCTGGTCGACGTCGCGCGCGAGGTCGGCGAACTGCTGGGCCTTCGTCTCGTTGACGCACAACAGCCGTTCCGTGCCGCCGCACCAGAACCCCATGTCCAGTGCGGTGTCCTTGTCCACACCCTGCTGCGGATCGTTGTCCACGCCGGACTGCTTGGAGGTGACGTTGACCTGCCACACGTTGAACAGGTCCTTCAGCTCGCGGAACGGCTCGACCTGGATCAGCTCGTTCCACCGGTTGACCACGTGCTCGTGGTAGGTCGCGATCTGGTCGGCGGTGTATCCGTCGCCGACGAACACCAGATCGAATCGCTCGTCGGACGGGCCGGTCTCTTGGATGGGGATCACCTCGGCGACCACCGAGGCCGGGGGAGCCGCGGGTTGGTCGACAACGGGGACCGTGACTCGGCTGATGGATCCGTCCGGTGCGAACACCTCGCGGACCTGGGTCGGCTGTTCGGCGGTGGCCGGCATCGGGGCGACGAACAGGGCGAACAGGGCGGTAGCGGCGACTGTCGGGGCTAATAACCGTCTGAACATGAGACACCCTCCGGAATGGGGACCTGAATCGCATCGTGGCGGTGTGCTCGGCGTCCGGGTAGCGCCATAGGTCGGGTCTGCGAGGCTTGGCGAATGACGATGCCTACCCCTGCTCCACGTCGTGTTCTGGTCACCGGCGCCTCCGGAGGGATCGGCCGCGCGGTGGCCGCCGCCTTCGCCGCCGCCGGCGACCGGGTCGCCGTGCACTATGTGTCCAAAAAGGACAGTGCGGAGGAGACGCTCGCCGCGCTGTCCGGCGACGGCCACGTGCTCGTGTCGGGCGACATCGGCGCCCCCGACGCGGTGGCGGGATTCGTGGCCGAGGCGGCCGCCGGGCTCGGTGGGATCGACGTACTGGTGAACAACGCGGCCGTCGGCACGACCGCGGACAACGCGCACCGGCTCGGCGAAGTGTCCTATGTGGACTGGCAAGCGGTGTGGCGGCGGATGGTGGACGTGAACCTGGTGGGCGCGGCGAACGTGATCCACCAGGTGGCGGCCGTGATGATCGAGCAGGGTGCCGGCGGGCGGATCGTGAACATCGGTTCACGCGGCGCGTTCCGCGGTGAGCCTGATCACCCGGCCTACGGCGCCACCAAGGCCGGCCTGCACGCGCTGAGCCAGTCGGCGGCGGTTTCCCTTGCGCCGCACGGGATCGCGGTCGCCGCGGTCGCGCCGGGCTTCGTGGCGACCGGTCGCACGGCGGGCCGGTTGGACGGCGAGGAGGGCGAGCGGCTGCGTGCGCAGAGCCCGTTCGGCCGGGTCGGCACGGCCGAGGAGATCGCCGCGGCGGTGCGCTACCTCGCCTCCGACGAGGCGACCTGGGCGGCCGGTACGGTGCTCGACCTCAACGGTGCCTCCCACCTGCGGTGACGGCGTGATCACAGGAAACGTGTAGGGATTCTCACGTTTGTGGCGCGCGGCTGATTCGCGGAGCTAGGTTCACTCCGTTTTGCCTTTCAAGTCACATAGGAGTGACCGAATGAACGCTCGAAGGTCCTTGGCAGCACTGGGAATTCTCGCCGCCGCGACGCTGGCCCCCTCGGTCGCCGCCGCGCCGGCGCAGGCCGCCGTCTCGCCGGCCGCCGGTGCGCAGGCCCTGGCGTGCGACAAGAACATGCACGCCAAGGAGACCGTGATCATCCGCAACCGGGCGAGCGCCTCCGGTGCCGCGGTCGGCCAGCTCAACAAGGGCCAGGACGCGTGCGTGTCCAGCATCGTGCGCGGTAGCTGGTACAACGCGTGCGGCACTGCCGACTTCGAGTGGGCCAAGATCGGCACCGGCCGGTACGTCGCGGCCAGCTGCATGGTGCGCAACGGCTGACAAGTCGCGAGTCCCGCGCCCTGCACCGGTGAGTCCCGCGCTCCGCATGGTGCAGGGCGCGGGACTCACCGTGCTCCAGCGCGGGACTCGCGCAAACGGGTGACGGTCAGCCAGCGGGCTCCAGTCGCACGACGATCGATTTCGAGGTGGGCGTGCCGGACTTGTCGGCCGTGGAGTCCAGTGGCACCAACGAGTTCGCCTCGGGAAAGTACGCGGCGGCGCACCCGCGCGCGGTGGAGTAGGAGACCACCCGGAACTTGTCGGCCCGTCGCTCGGTCACACCGTCCACAGTGGACCATTCGCTGACCAGATCCACGAGTTGCCCGTCGGACAGGCCACGCTCGGCGATGTCGTCCGGGTGCACGAACACCACGCGCCGGCCGTCTGAGACGCCCCGGTAGCGGTCGTCCAGCCCGTAGATCGTGGTGTTGTACTGGTCGTGGCTGCGCAGCGTCTGTAGCAGCAGCCGACCCTCGGGCACCCGAGGATAGTCCAGCTCGGTGATCGCGAAGGTGGCCTTGCCCGACGCCGTTCCGGTGAACTCGCGGCGGTCGCGCGGCGGGTGCGGCAGCACGAACCCGTCCGGCTCGCGCACCCTCGCGTTGTAGTCGTCGCAGCCGGGGATCACCCGCGCGATACGCTCCCGTATGGTGTCATAGTTCGTCCGGAAAGCCTGCCACGGCACCGGATGCGCCTCGCCGAGCAGTGCCGTGCCGAGCCGGCACAGAATGTCCACTTCGGACAGAAGGTGCTCGCTCGCCGGTGCCAGCCGCCCGCGCGAGCGGTGCACCACCGACATCGAGTCCTCCACCGTCACGAACTGCTCGCCGGCGGGCTGCTCGTCGCGCTCGGTGCGGCCGAGTGTGGGCAGGATCAGCGCGGTGCGGCCGGGCACGACGTGCGAACGGTTCAGCTTGGTGGACACCTGCACGGTCAGCGCGCACGAGCGCAGCGCCCGCTCGGTCAGCTCGGTGTCCGGTGTGGCCGCGACGAAGTTGCCGCCCACGGCGAAGAACACCTTCCCCGCACCGTCGCGCATCGCCCTGATCGCGGCCACTGTGTCGTGCCCCGGCTCGCGCGGCACGCTGATCCCGAACTCACTGTCCAATGTGGACAGGAAAGACTCCGGCATCTTCTCGTAGATCCCCATCGTGCGGTCGCCCTGCACGTTGGAGTGGCCGCGCACCGGGCACAGGCCCGCACCCGGCTTGCCGATCATCCCGCGTAGCAGCCACACGTTGGCGATCTCGGCGATCGTGGCCACCGCGTGCTTGTGCTGCGTCAAACCCATGGCCCAGCAGGCGATCGCGGCCTTCGACTCGGCGATCATGCGTGCCACGCGCACGATCTGCTCGCGGTCGAGCCCGGTCGCGGCGTCCACCGCGTCCCAGTCCAGATCGTCCACAGTGGACTCGTACGCGGCGAAACCCGTTGCGCCGTCCACCAGCTCGCGGTCGACCACCGTGCCGGGCGCCGCCTTCTCCCAGGCCAGCAGCAGGTGCCCGATCGCCCGGAAGAAGGCCTGGTCGCCGCCCAGCCGGATCTGGCAGAACTCGTCGGCGAGCGCCGTGCCCTTGCCGAGGACGCCGCGCACCTTCTGCGGGTTCTTGAACCGCAGCAGCCCCGCCTCCGGCAGCGGGTTCACCGCGACGATCTTCGCGCCGGCGGCCTTGGCCTTCTCCAGCGCGGTGAGCATTCTCGGGTGGTTGGTGCCCGGGTTCTGCCCGACGACCAGAATCAGGTCCGCCAGCTCGAAGTCGGCAAGGCTGACCGAGCCCTTGCCGATGCCGATCGTCTCCACCAGCGCGGCGCCGGAGGACTCGTGGCACATGTTCGAGCAGTCCGGCAGGTTGTTGGTGCCGAACGAGCGGACGAGCAGCTGGTACACGAACGCGGCCTCGTTGCTGGTGCGGCCGGAGGTGTAGAAGATCGCCTCGTTCGGGCTCGCCAGCCCGCGCAGCTCGTCGGCGACCAGGGTGAACGCGTCGTCCCAGTCGATCGGCTCGTAGTGCGTGCCGCCGTCGCGCAGCACCATCGGGTGGGTGAGCCGGCCCTGCTGGCCGAGCCAGTAGTCGGTCTTGCCGGCGAGTTCGGTGATCGAGTGCTCGGCGAAGAACTCGGGTGTGACCCGCCGGCGAGTGGCCTCCTCGGCGACCGCCTTCGCGCCGTTCTCGCAGAACTCGACGTGCCCCCGATGCCCCCGAGGCTCGGGCCACGCGCAGCCGGGACAGTCGAACCCGTCGCGCTGGTTGAGCAGCCGCAGCGTGCGCACGGAGCGACCGACGCCCATCTGCTCGGCCGAGCGGGCGAGCGACACCGCCACGCCGGGGATGCCCGCCGCCCACTTCTTCGGCCGTTCGACGTCCAGCTCCGACTCGTCGATGTCGCGCTCAGGAGGCTTGCGGCTCATCCCTCCATACTAGGAACCCCGCACCGGGAACGCCGTGCTCATCCCGGGCAGGTCGACTCGCTGGGCAGTGGTGCTGCGGGGTCGTAGAACTTCCTCGGATCGTCCTTCGTGCCGCCCGGCGTCTGCTCGCTGTGCGCCGGCGCCAACTCGCCACGCTTCAACGCGCCGCACGCCATCGAGTAGTGGTAGCTGCTGATCTCGCCGAACGCGAGACCGCGTGAACCGACCGTCCACTGATCGCCCACGTACAACGGGTAGGCCGCCTGGAACCGGTCCACCGACACGATGTCGTGCACGTCGGCCAGCTTCTTCGGCGCGTCGGCGTGGAACGCGTAGGCGAACAGGTAGTCGGTGTGCACGATCAGCTCGCCGTCCGGCCCCGGAGCCGCCCACATCCGCCCGCTGACCTTCGGCGCGACCGGCAGCAGCCGGAACCCCGGCGCGATCCTGGTGACCTGCGCGTACGCCGTCCCGGGCTTCTCCCGCACGAGTTTCAGCAGGTGAGCGCGCTCGTCCGGGGAGATCAGCGCGAGCACCGGCGCCAGGTCGTGCCGCTCGATCACCGCGCGGTCGAGCCTGGTCGCGATCAGCAGCGTGCGCACCCGGGCGTAGGCGTCGGCGACCTGTGCCGCGGTGTGCTTGCCGATCGGTGCGGCCGGCGGCGCGACGATGCCCGCGTCGCCGTTGGCCCAACCGGCGGCGTGCGTCCCGGTGAACGGCGCGGCGAGGTCGACCACCGCGTCCGGCACCATCGCCCCTGGCGTCGTGGTCGGACCCGAGGAGACCACCGGTGCCGCGTCTCTGGTGACCGCCTCGCGAAGATCGTCTCTGGCGAAGTAGGCCAGCGTGCCGAGGATGACGATCAGCAGGAGCGGCGAGACGAGCTTGCCGAGCACCTTGTTGCGGCGCTCGCGCCCGGACGGGTGATCACTCACGGCACTGACACGTCGCAGGGTGGCGGATGGTTGCATCGGGTAATGCGGATGAGCGGGCGCGGGCACAGTTCGTAAACTCTGTGCATGACCGACGACACCGCACCGCGTACTGATCTGCCGACCGCCTTCGATCCGGCGGCCACCGAGGCGGAGCTGTACCAGCGGTGGGTAGACGCCGGTTACTTCGCGGCCGATCCGCACAGCGACAAGCCGCCGTACACGATCGTGATCCCGCCGCCCAACGTCACCGGGTCCCTCCACATGGGACACGCGCTCGACCACACGCTGATGGACGCGCTCACCCGGCGCCGCCGCATGCAGGGTTACGAGGCGCTGTGGCTGCCCGGCATGGATCACGCGGGCATCGCCACGCAGAACGTGGTCGAGCGGGAGCTGGCCAAGGACGGCAAGTCCCGCCACGACCTCGGGCGCGAGGCGTTCGTCGAGCGCGTGTGGGAGTGGAAGGAGTCCTCCGGCGGGCAGATCCTGCAGCAGATGCGCCGCCTCGGCGACGGCGTGGACTGGGACCGCGAGCGGTTCACCATGGACGACGGGTTGTCCCGCGCGGTCCAGACGATCTTCAAGCGGCTGTTCGAGGACGGGCTGATCTACCAGGCCGAGCGCATCATCAACTGGTGCGTGCGGTGCCACACGGCGCTGTCCGACATCGAGGTCGAGCACTCCGACGACGACGGCGAGCTGGTCTCGATCCGTTACGGCACAGAGGATGACGGCATCGTCGTGGCCACCACGCGGGCCGAGACGATGCTCGGTGACACGGCCGTCGCCGTGCATCCGGACGACGAGCGGTACAAGCACCTGATCGGCACCGAGGTGGAGCTGCCGCTGACCGGCCGCAGGATTCCGATCGTCGCCGACGAGCACGTCGACCCGGAGTTCGGCTCCGGCGCGGTGAAGGTGACCCCGGCGCACGACCCGAACGACTTCGAGATCGGCCGCCGGCACGAGCTGCCGATGCTGACGATCATGGACGAGCGCGGCGCGATCACCGCGCACGGCCCGTTCCAGGGGTTGGACCGGTTCGAGGCGCGGCCCGCCGTGGTCGCCGCCCTGCGCGCGGACGGCCGGATCGTCGCGGAGAAGCGGCCCTACGTGCACGCGGTCGGGCACTGCTCGCGGTGCGACACGGTGGTCGAGCCGCGCCTGTCAGTGCAGTGGTTCGTCAAGGTCGAGCCGCTGGCCAAGGCCGCGGGTGACGCGGTCCGCGACGGCCGCACCACGATCGAGCCGCCGGAGTTGGCCAAGCGCTACTTCGACTGGGTGGACAACATGCACGACTGGTGCATCTCGCGCCAGTTGTGGTGGGGCCACCGGATCCCGGTCTGGTACGGGCCGAACGACAAGGTGGTGTGCGTCGGGCCGGACGAGGAGCCGCCGTCGGGTGACGAGTGGCACCAGGACCCGGACGTGCTGGACACCTGGTTCTCCTCGGCGCTGTGGCCGATCTCCACGCTCGGCTGGCCCGACGAGACGCCTGACCTCGCGAAGTTCTATCCGACCAGCGTGCTGGTCACCGGCTACGACATTCTCTTCTTCTGGGTCGTCCGGATGATGATGTTCGACCTGTACGCGATGGCAGATCGTGGGCCCAGCCGTGCTGTGCCATTTCATACGGTCGCGCTGCACGGGCTGATCCGCGACGCGTCCGGCAAGAAGATGTCCAAGTCGCGCGGCAACGTGATCGACCCGCTGCGCTGGCTGGACACCTACGGCGCCGACGCCACGCGGTACACGCTGGCCCGCGGCGCGAACCCGGGCAGCGACATGGCGCTGGCCGAGGACTGGGTGGCCGGATCGCGCAACTTCGTCACGAAGTTGTTCAACGCCAGCAGGTTCGCGCTGATGAACGGTGCCACGGTGGCCGGTGAGCTGCCCGCGCGCGATCAGCTCACCGACGCCGACCGCTGGATCCTGGACGGCGTCGACGCGCTGGTGTCCGAAGTGGACGGTCACTTCGAGGCGTTCGAGTTCGCCAAGCTGTGCGACGGGCTCTACCACTACACCTGGGGCGAGTTCTGCGACTGGTACCTCGAGCTGGCGAAGGTGCAGATCGCCGAGGGCGGCGCGCGCGCCGAATCGACGCGGCTGGTGCTCGGGCACGTGCTGGACACGGTGCTGCGGCTGCTGCACCCGATCGTGCCGTTCGTGACCGAGTCGCTCTGGACCGCGCTCACCGGCGGCGAGTCGCTGGTGATCGCGGCGTGGCCGAAGTCGCTGGGTGCCGAGCGCGATACCGTTGCCGCGCAACGGATCCACGGCGTGCAGAAGCTGGTCACCGAGATCCGGCGGTTCCGGTCCGAGCAGGGGCTCAAGCCCGGCCAGCGGGTGGCCGCCCGACTGTCCGGTGTGGACGATGCCGGGCTCGGTGACCACGTGACGGCGGTGCGCACGCTGGCCCGGCTGGACGAGCCGGCCGACGGCTTCACGCCGAGCGCCTCGATCGAGGTGGGCATCGGCGCGGCGGTGGTCGTGGAGCTGGACCTGTCCGGCGCGATCGACTTCGCCGCCGAACGCAAGCGGCTGGAGAAGGATCTGGCCGCGGCGCGCAAGGAGCTGTCGCAGAACGAGGGGAAGCTGGCCAACCCGAAGTTCACCGACAAAGCCCCGGCCGACGTGGTGGCCAAGGTGGCGGCTCGCCGGGACGCGGCGATCGCCGACATCGAGCGGATCACCGGCCGGCTGGACGCCCTGCCACCTGCCTAGTACTACAGGGCCTTCGGCGTGTCGTGAGCCAGGCTAACGGGTCGAGCCCGCTGAACCTTTTAGCCGCGCTAACGGGTTCAGCGGGCTCGACCCGGTTGTAGCCCTGTAGTACCAGCCGACGTCGTGGTCGTGCCGGCCAGGATCTGCTCGACCTTGCTGATCATGTCCTGGCTGAGTGCGGTGAGAAACCGCGCCGCTGTCTCCAGCCGGGCGCCGGTCGGTGTGTTGGGGTCGAAGATCCGCGTGCCGTCGCGGGCGGTGTCGGCGAGCATGGCGTTGGCCCGCGCGCTGGCTAGAAGCGACCGGTACCAGACGTCCTCGCCGATGGCGTAGTGCTCGCGTCGCCCGGGTGCTGAGGAGTGGCGCTGGAGGAGTGCTTGGCCTTCCAGATAGCTGACCGCCTTGGACACCGATGAGGGGCTGACGCGCAGCCGCCGCACCAGGTCCGCGGAGGTGAGGGTGCCGCTGTCGCTGAGGTAGAGGCAGCTGAGCACCCTCGCCATCATGCGCGGCATTCCGGTGCTGACCAGTATCGTGGCGAGCTGTTCGGCGAACTCCCGCACGGCCTCAGGGTCGCGGCCGTACGGGTCGGTGAGGATCGGTGCCGCCGGTACGGGCCGCGTGCTCCGGCGGGCGCGTTGCCGGGTCGCCCCGTGAGCCTGCTCGGCCCGGTACCCGCTGTGGCCGCCGTTGCGGTTCACCTCCCGGCTGATCGTGGAGGTGGGCCGGGCGAGCCTGCGGGCGATCTCGGCGTGCGACACCCCCTCGGCGAGTCCCGCGGCGATCTGCCGGCGGTCCTCGAGCGTGAGCCTTCCACCGGGCATCGCGGTCCCTCCCGTCGTTCGTGCGGAGTGTTGCATTCGTGCGCTGCTCATTGCAAGGACGACGGGGAAGGCGTTGCATTCGCGTGTAAGTCCATTGCAATGATTCGACGTAGATCTCTTGTATACAAGGAAATTCGACAGAGACTTCTTGACGAGTTGACGAATGCAACGTAGCTTTCGGTGCATCGGAAACGGTCGACGTTGGGGGAGAGCATGATCGGGAACGTCATGGCAAGGCGTGTCCACCGCAGGCCGGCCATCCTGCTGGGCACGGTGCTCGCCGCGGGGCTGATCGTGGCCACGGCGGAGGCTCCGGCGTCGCCGGACACCGCCCAGGCGCCGCAAGCCACTAACACCTTCCTGGTTCGAGACGTTCGCATCTTCGACGGCGTCCGGGCCACTGGCGTCGGCTCGGTACTCGTCGTCGGCGGCCACATCGCCGCGATCGGCGACCTCGCCGCTCCCCGCGGCGTCCCGATCCACGACGGGCGCGGCAAGACCTTGCTCCCCGGTCTGATCGACGGACACACGCACTCGTTCGCGTTCTTCGGCGCCGATCCGGCCGTGGACGGTCGGGACGCCCTGCGCTTCGGTGTCACCACTCAACTGGACACGTGGGGCGATCCGGCCCGGATCCCCGCCGCGCGACGGCAGCGCCAGTCGTGGCAGCGCACCGACCAAGCCGACGTGTGGTCCTCCGGCGACCTCGTCACGGTCGAGAAGGGGCTGCCCGCCGACACCGTGCCGAACCTTCCGAAGATCGCACGGCTGGGGCCGGGCGACGACCCGGGCCGGCTCGTCGCGGATCGGGTCGCGGAGGGCTCCGACTTCATCAAGTTCATGCTCGACGACGGCAAGATCTTCGGACTGGACTTTCCCACGCTCAGCCCGGCGCAGCTTCGCGCGGTCGTCGCGGCCGCTCATCGCCGTGGCCGCCTGGCGGTCGGTCACGTGGCCGCGCTGAACCTCGCCAGGATCGCGGTCGACGCCGGCGCCGACGGCCTGGTCCACATCTTCATCGACCCGACCGACGACGCGTTCGTCCGAGCGGCTCGTGCGCGTGGCACCTTCGTCACGCCCACACTGTCCATTGTGGACTGTGGACGCGGCTCCGACGATCTGCTGCGCGACCCGCGGGTGCATCCGTACTTGTCCGAGACGCAGCTCCGGGCCCTGCGGAACAGGCAGCCCGGCTGCCCGCCGACCCTGCTCCAGATGGCCGCGAGCAACGTGCTGCGGCTGCACTCGGCGGGCGTGCCGATCACCGCGGGTACCGACGCCGGCGGTGGCGGCGCCTTCGGTTTCTGGGCACACGGCGCCACTCTGCTGGCCGAGCTGACCCATCTCGTCGGCGCGGGCCTGACCCCGGCGCAGGCGCTCGCCGCGGCCACCGCGGCTCCGGCTCGGATCTACGACCTCGCCGACCGTGGCCGGATCGCTCCCGGGCTGCGCGCCGATCTGCTGCTGGTCAACGGTGATCCGACCGAGGACGTCGCCGCCGTCCGCGATGTCGCCATGATCTGGAAGAACGGCTACCCGGTCGACCGCGCCCCTCGCTGACGTCGACCTAGTACTACAGGGCCACAACCGGGTCGAGCCCGCTGAACCCGTTAGCGCGGCTAAGAGGTTCAGCGGGCTCGACCCGTTAGCCTGGCTCACGACACGCCGGAAGGCCCTGTGGTACTAGTATCGCTCGGCGTACCGCGTGGGCGGCTCGCCGAACATCTTCTTGAAGTCGCGGGCGAAGTGCGCCTGATCGGCGTACCCGAGCTCGGCGGCGAGCGACGCCCAGTCGATCTCCGCGCCGTTGGCCAGCCGCTCGGTCACCTCGTGCAGCCGGTAGCGTCGGATGACCCATTTCGGCCCGATGCCGACGTATTCGGCGAACAACCGCTGCAACCGCCGGACACTGGTGTCCAGTTCGCGCGCCAGCGAGTCGACCCTCGTGATCATCGGGTTCGCCGCGATCTTCGCGACGATGTCCGCGACGTCGTCCGCGGTGGGATCGGGCTCGGGCAGTCGCGCGAGGAGGAACCGGTCGACGGTCTCCACGTCGACCGGTTCCGGCAGCTCGGGGCCGAACACCGCACCGGCGTCGATCGACCGGTCGGTGATCGTCGAGACGGACGCGCGCAGGAACGGCCGGAAGCAGCCGGGCCGGAACGCCACTCCGAACACGCCGCCGGTGCCGTCCAACACCTTGATCTGGTGCCCGCTGTGCACACCGTTCACCGTCGCGCGGCCGTCTCGGAAGGTCAGGTGCACGTTCGGGTACGGCACGATCAGTTTGCCGGTAGGGCTCCTCGTAGGTCCAGGAGACCAGCCAGTAGCGCTCGACATAGCGGGCCAGGTCCGGCGACGGGCTCGGGAACGTGTGGCGCTGGAACGTCGTCCACGCACTCCCGAGTTCGCGCGCGTCCCTGGTCATGCCGCGAGTCTAGAGTCGCGTTTGTTCAAGACAGCCGCCGCCGGCAGTGCTTTCCTGGCGCCATGTCTGACGCACAGCTCGTGGCTCGCGCGGCCGCACCCATGGTGGAGATCATCAACGACATCAAGCCGGACCAGCTCGGCATGCGTACTCCCTGCGCCGAGTACGACGTCCGCAAGCTGGTGAACCATCTGCTGTTCTGGGGACCGTCGCTGGTCGGGGCCGCGTACAAGGAATCCGTGCCTCCTCCGGCCGAGGCCGAGACGGACGTGGACCTGACCGAAGGTGACTGGGCGGCCGTGCTCGACGCGCACGTCGCCCGTCTCGTCGAGGCCTGGAGCCGGCCCAGCGCGTGGGAGGGCGTCACGAGCATGGGCCCGATGGAGCTGCCGGCGCCGCTGATCGCCGGCATGGTCGTCGGCGAGCTGGTCATCCACGGTTGGGACCTGGCACGGGCGACCGGCCAGCATCCGGCGTGGGACGAGGACGTCCTCGAATACCTGCTCGAGGAGGTCACGCGCAGCGCCGAACAGGGACGGCAGATGAAGGTCTACGGGCCCGAGGTGATCGTGCCGGCCTCGTCCGCCACCGTGGACCGCGTGCTCGGCCTCGCCGGCCGCGACCCGTCTTGGGCGGGCTGACCGGTCGGGCCTACGCCTCCGGGCGGATCGCGCGGGCGAGGTCGCTCACGAGAGCGTCGAGTGCCTTGTCCGCGCCCTCGGCGGGCAGCATGCCGCTGGCGCGCAGGCTGGCGAACCCGTGCAGGCTGGTCAGGATCAGCATGCTGACGCGGGTGGGGTCACCGGAGCGGACCTTGCCCGCACGCTGTCCGTCCACGATCATCCCGAGGACGACCTCGCCGAGTCGCATGCCGGCCTCGAGCAGCTCGGCGGGCACGTCGGGAGCGTGCTTGTTGGTGTACATGACGTCGAGCAGCGCCGCGTCCTTCACCGCGAAGTCGACATAGGCGGCCGCCGTCGCGCGAAACCTCGTGGAGAACGCGCCCCGGCGGCCAATCGCCTCGGCCATCACCTCGCTGAGGCGCTGGAAACCCTTGAGCGCCAAGGCGTCCAGCAAGGCGCGCTTGTCCTTGAAGTGCCGGCTGGGCGCGGCGTGGCTGACCCCGATCTCGCGCGCCAGCTCGCGCAGTGACAGCGCCTCGACGCCGCGCTCGCGCAGCATCTCCAGCGCGCCGTCGAGCAGCGCGGCACGCAGGTCTCCGTGGTGGTAGCGGGGGGCCATGTCCATCACCCTAGCTGAGGATGTTGTCAGCGTCATCAATGTTGGCATTGACATCATAGTTGACGCTGCCTACATTCGAGTCATGACGAAGAACTGGAGCACCGAGAACCTGCCGGACCTGACCGGGCGCACCGCCGTCGTCACCGGCGCCAACAGCGGGATCGGCCTGAGCGCCGCCCGTGCGCTCGCCGAGAAGGGCGCGCACGTCGTCCTCGCCGTACGCGACCGGGCCAAAGGTGAGGCGGCCGCCGCGACCATCGACGGAAGTACCGAGGTGCGCGCGCTCGACCTCGCCGACCTGGCGTCCGTGCGCGCCTTCGCCGAGGGCTGGAGCGGCGACATCGACCTGCTGATCAACAACGCCGGCGTGATGCTGGTCCCGCAGCGCGCCACGGCGGACGGCTTCGAGATGCAGCTCGGCACCAACCACCTCGGCCACTTCGCGCTGACCAACCTGCTGCTACCGCACGTGACCGGCCGGGTGGTCGTCGTGGCCTCCGGCGCGCACTGGCGCGGCAAGATCGACTTCGACGACCTGAACAGGACCAAGCGCTACTCGTCGGCCGGCGCCTACGCCCAGTCCAAACTCGCCAACCTGCTGTTCGTGCGGGAACTGCGCCGTCGACTGACCGAAGTGGACAGTCCGGTGCTGGTGACGGCGGCGCACCCCGGCTGGGCGGCGACCAACCTGCAGGGCCACACCGAGCGCCCGCTCCTGCACGCCTTCATGGCCGTCGGCAACAAGCTGTTCGCCCAACACGCGGACGCCGGTGCGCTGCCCACCCTCTACGCGGCGACCGCCGACCTGGCCAGCGGTGACTACATCGGCCCGAAGGGGATCGGCGAGATGCGCGGTGCCCCGGCGCTCGCGAAGCGCAGCAAGGCGGCGCACGACCAGGCCCTGGCCACCCGGCTGTGGGCCGAGTCCGAGCGGCTGACCGGCGTCACCTTCCCGCTCAACGCCACCGCTTGACGCCGTCACCCGAACGCGCGAGTCCCGCGCTGTGCACCAGCGAGTCCCGCGCTCATGCAGGCCCATCCGGCTGCTCGAGCGCGGGACTCGGCGTGTCTGAACGCGGAACTCGCGCGGTGGTGGCCCATGTGGACAGTCCGAACCGGACCGTCCACATCGGACCGTGATCAGCGGGTGGTGAAGCCGCCGTCGACGGCGAGCGCGGCACCGGTGACGAACGTCGACTCGTCGCTGAGCAGGAACGCCGCGAACGCCGCGATCTCCTCCGGCTCGGCGATCCGGTTGACCGGGTGCAACGCCGCGATCGCGGCCCGGTCCTCCGGCGTGGTGCCCATCGTGCTCCGGAACAGCGGCGTGTCCACACCACCGGTGACCAGGGCGTTCACCCGCACGCCCTGCTCGGCGGTCTCCAGCGCGGCCGCGCGAGTCAGGCCGACCACGGCGTGCTTGGCCGCCACGTACGGCGACACCGAGGGCATGCCGACCACCCCGAGGTTGGACGCGTTGTTGAGGATCGCGCCACCCCCCGATTCGAGGATCGCCGGGATCTCGTGCCGCATGCTGTGGAACACGCTGGTCAGGTTCGCGTCGATCTCGGCGTGCCACGCGTCCGGGTCGATGTCCTGCACCGGGCCGAACGCGCTGACCGTGCCGGCGTTGTTGAACGCGCCGTCGAGCCGCCCGAACTCGTCCACCGCGGTGCGGACCAGCGCGGCCACCTCCTCGGGCGCGGTCACGTCCGTCGGCACGAACACCGCCCGTCCGCCGCGGGCGCGGATGCCGGCGGCCACCTCCTCGCCGACGTCCTTGCGACGCGCGCCCAGCACCACGCGGGCGCCTTCCGAGGCGACCCGCTCGGCGACCGCCCGTCCGATGCCCGACGTGCCACCGGTGACCACGATCACCTTCGAGTCCAAACGAGACGACATTGGTTTTCCCTTTCCTGGCTTGATGAATCGAGTTCGAGTCAAGCCGGGTGAGGGCCGCGATGCTGGCAGCTTTCGGCCGTCGCGTTAGGACCCGGAGGACATCTCGTTCGGATCGCCCGGCCGCCCGTCGCGCAGCATCGTGCGCCAGCGCGCCGCGTCGTACTCGGCGGGCGAGGTGGTCTCCATGAACTCGTCCAGCACGGCGACGAACCGCTCCGGGTCGTCGTGCTGCGGGAAGTGCCCCGACGACGGGAAGATCTCCAGCCGGCTGCCCGGCATGGCCGCCCGCGCCACCGCGGCCTGCTCGGCCGGCACGATCCGGTCGTGCTCGCCCCAGATCAGCAGCGTGGGGATCCCGGTGGCCAGGTAGCTGCGGTCGAGCAGGGTCACCACCTGCCCGCGCTGATCGACCACGGCGCGCAGTGTGCGCAGGAAAGCCTTGCGCGCCCTGGGTTCTCGCAGCAGCTGGTACCGCCGCAGCACGTACGCGAGATCGGTGCGAGTGCCCATCCCGGACAACCCGGGCACGGCCGACAGCACGAAGCTGATCACCGAGCTGACCGGCGCCGAGGTGACCGCGGGCAGAGCCAGTTCGGCCCACGGTCCGGCCGCGAGCCGGAGCATCGGGTGTACCGCCCGGCCCGCGCCGCCTCCGCACACCAGCACCAGTCGCTCACAGCGCTCCGGGAACTGGTAAGCGAACTGGGCGGCGACCCCGCCGCCCAGCGAGTGGCCGATCACCGTGACCCGCGAGATGTCGAGCACGGACAGCAGATCGCGCATCCCGCAGGCGTAGGCCGCCGCCGAGTAGTCCGCGCGCGGTTTGTCCGAATCGCCGTGGCCGAGCAGGTCCGGCGCGATCACCGTGTACCGCTTCGCCAGATCACCGAGAACGGACTGCCAGGTCTCCGACGAGTCGCTGATGCCGTGGATGAGCAGCAGCGCCGGGCCACGTCCGCCCACGCGGTACGCCCGGCGGTAGCCGTGGATCGTACGGAAACGCAGGCTGACGTCCAGCGGCTCGGGTTCGATCGCGGGCACGGCCATACCTCATTGCGCCGCACCACTGTTGTGTGCGCGTTTCCGCAGGGTTGCGGATGAGTTCGCACCGCGGCCACCACCTAGACTGCCCGCGTGTCCGTAGTGGATCCCGAAGTGCTCGAGGCGTTGCGTGCGGTCGAGGCCGAGCTGAACCAGCGCTGGCCGGAGACCAAGATCGAGCCGTCACTGGAGCGGATCGCCGCGCTCGTGGACATCCTCGGCGAGCCGCAGCGGACCTACCCGGTGCTGCACGTGGCCGGTACCAACGGCAAGTCGTCCACCTCGCGGATGATCGACTCGCTGCTGACCCGCATCGGGCTGCGCGTCGGCCGGTACACCAGCCCGCACCTGCAGCTCGTCACCGAGCGGATCGCGCTGGACGGCTCGCCGATCGCCCCGGCGGCCTACGTCGACGCCTACACCGATCTCCGCCCCTATGTGTCCATTGTGGACGAACTGGGCGGGCCGGCGATGAGCAAGTTCGAGGTGCTCACCGGGATGGCGTTCGCCGCGTTCGCCGACGCGCCGGTGGAGGCGGCCGTGATCGAGGTCGGCCTCGGCGGCTCCTGGGACGCGACCAACGTGGCCGACGCGAAGGTCGCCGTGGTGTGCCCGATCGACGTCGACCACGTCGAGTATCTCGGCGACGACGTGACCGCGATCGCCAAGGAGAAGGCCGGCATCGTCAAGCCCGGCTCGGTCGCGGTGCTCGCCGAGCAGCGCCCCGAGGTCGCGGCCGTCCTGCTGGAGCGGTGCGCCGAGGTGGACGCCACGGTTGCCCGGCAGGGGCTGGAGTTCGGCGTGCTGGAGCGCAAGGTCGCGGTCGGTGGCCAGATGCTCAAGCTGCAGGGGCTCGGCGGCGTGTACGACGAGATCTTCCTTCCGCTGCACGGCGCGCACCAGGCCGGCAATGCCGTGCTCGCGCTGGCCGCGGTCGAGGCGTTCTTCGGCGCGGGTGCCGGCCGACAGCTCGACGTGGAGGCGATCCGCGAGGGTTTCGCCGGCCTCGTGGTGCCCGGC
The DNA here is from genome assembly GCF_004216555.1 of Herbihabitans rhizosphaerae. Classification (GTDB taxonomy): domain Bacteria; phylum Actinomycetota; class Actinomycetes; order Mycobacteriales; family Pseudonocardiaceae; genus Herbihabitans; species Herbihabitans rhizosphaerae. Next base: position 64,837 of record NZ_SGWQ01000014.1, read on the forward strand.
CGGCTGGAGCGCGTCCGGCAGGCGCCGAGCGTGTTCGTGGACGCCGCGCACAACCCGCACGGCGCGCGGGCGCTCGCGGCGGCGCTGGACGAGGAGTTCGACTTCCGCAAGCTGGTCGCCGTGGTCGGCGTGATGGCCGACAAGGACGCGCGCGGCATCCTGGAGGCGCTCGATTCGGTGGCCTCCGAGGTCGTGGTCACCCGCAACTCCTCGCCACGCGCGATGGACGTCGACGAACTGGCGACGATCGCGCGCGAGGTGATCGGCGACGATCGAGTGTTGGTGGAGCCGAGGCTGGACGACGCGATCGAGACCGCCGTGCGGCTCGCCGAGGAGATCGTCGACAGTGGCGAGCCGATGTCCGGCGCCGGCGTGGTGGTCACCGGATCGGTTGTCACCGTGGGTGAGGCGCGCGCCCTGTTCGGCAAGGAGCCCGCGTGAGCACGCCGATCAAGGATCCGCTGAAATCGTTCGGCGGGGTGATCGCGGCGACGCTGATCCTGGAAGCGATCGTCGTGCTGCTGGCGATGCTCGTCGTGGCGAAGGCAGACGGCGGGCCGACCACCTTCCAGCTCGTCGTGGTCGCCGTGCTCGGGTTGGTGCTGATCGTCGGCTGCCGGTTCGCCAGGCGGCCGTGGGCTGTCCTGTTCGGGCTGGCGATGCAGGGCGTGCTGGTTCTGGCCGGGCTCATCGTGCCGGTGCTGGCCATCGTCGGCGTGATCTTCGCGGCGGTGTGGATCTACTTCCTGATCATCCGCCGCTTGGTGGCGCGCAAAATGGCCGAGGGCACACTGCCCAGCCAGCAGGTCGACTAGGAGTGGGCTGAACAAGGCCCGCGAGGTGGTGGCCCACCACCACGTTGGGCCGTCTGTGCATCACCCTCACGTTCTCCGCGCCCTGATGATCGTGGTTGACCTGGGCTTTCTCCGTGGCTGAGGGACTTTAGCGGGCTAAAGTACGCAAAACATGAACGGAGCGATCGCTAAGTTTCAGACAGCACGACGTTGTTCAGCAGCCGCTTAGCGAGCCTCGTCGAGGGCGGCCTCGATCATGCGCAGCGCCTCGTCCCGGCCGATGCCGAGCGCGGTCGCGTTGGCCGCGTACTCCCGGGCGGCGCGTTGCACGGCGGCTCGCGCGCTCTCGCCGGCCGCGCTGACGTAGGTGCCGGCCCTGCCGCGCGTCTCGACCAGGCCCGCCTCCTCCAGTTCGCGGTAGGACCGGGCGACCGTGTTCACCGCGATGCCGAGATCGGCGGCCAGCGCCCGCACGGTCGGCAGCCGGGTGCCTACGGCCAGTGTGTGGTCGATGATCTGCCGCGCGATCTGGCCACGCACCTGTTCGTACGGGGGTTCGGCTGACGACGAATCGATGTCGATCTGCACGGGTGAACCGTACGTGTTCACCGCGCGGACGGCCGCAGTTGGTGAGGCCGCCGTGTTCCGGAGTTAGAAATCCGGCCATGACGAGCAGGCGAACGATTCTCCGTGCGGGACTGGTCGGATCGGCGGCACTGGCGACGGGTGCGCTGAGTGCCACCCCGGCGGTCGGGTTGACCAGGTCCGGGCGTCCGGTGCTGACGCACGGCGTGCAGTCGGGTGATGTGCGCACGGACGGCGCGCTGGTGTGGACGAGGGCGGACCGGCCGTCGCGGATGCTGGTCGAGGTGTCGCCGGACCCGTCGTTCACGCGGTCGCGGCTGATCACCGGGCCGGTGCTCACGCCGGAGACGGACGGCACCGGGACCGTGTCGCTGCGGCATTTGCCGCCGGGACAAGAGATCCACTACCGGGTGCGCGCCGAGGATTTGGACGGGCGGGTCGCGAGCGAGCGGCTCACCGGATCGTTCCGTACGGCACCGTACGGTCCCGCGCCGGCGCGGTTCGTGTGGACGGGTGACACCGCCGGCCAGGGCTGGGGGATCAACCCGGACATCGGCGGCATGACCGCGTACGCGTCGATGGCCGCCCGCGAGCCGGACTTCTTTCTGCACAGCGGCGACACCGTGTACGCCGACGGCGTGCTCGCCGAGACGGTGACGCTGCCCGACGGCCGGGTGTGGCGCAACATCGTCACGCCGGAGAAGTCGAAGGTGGCCGAGACGCTCGCCGAGTACCGTGGCCAGTTCGCCTACAACTTGCTCGACCACAACGTGCGCGCGCTCGCCGCACGGGCGCCCATGATCGCGCAATGGGACGACCACGAGGTCACCAACAACTGGTACCCGGGTGAGGTGCTGGTGGACCCGCGCTACACCGAGAAGCGGGTGGATGTCCTTGCCGCGCGCGGGTTCCAGGCGTTCCACGAGTGGCTGCCGATCGACACCGCGCGGGCCGTCGACGGGCGGGTGTACCGGAAGTTCCACTACGGCGCGCACCTCGAGGTGTTCGTGCTCGACATGCGCAGCTACAAGGACGCCAACAACGCGCCGCGCGACGGTGCCGGGCATGTGCTCGGCGAGCGGCAGGCGCGCTGGCTGGTCGACGGCCTGCGGCGCAGCACCGCCACCTGGAAGATCATCGCGGCCGACCTGCCGATCGGGCTGGTGGTGCCGGACGGCGCGGGGATCGAGGGCGTGGCCAACGGTCTGCCCGGTGCGCCGGGAGCCCGGGAGCACGAGCTGGCCTGGGTGCTGCGGTCGATCGCCGGCCGGGTGCGGAACGTGGTGTGGCTGACCGCGGACGTGCACTACACCGCGGCGCACCACTACTCGCCGGATCGCGCGGCCGTCGGCGACTTCGACCCGTTCTGGGAGTTCGTGTCCGGGCCGATCAACGCCGGCACCGGTGGCCCCAACCCGCTCGACCCGACGTTCGGCCCGAAGGTGGAGTTCACCCACCACCCGGCCGCGCCCGGCGGCGGGCCGATGGACGGGTACCAGCACTTCGGCGAGATCGAGATCGATCGCGGCGGCGAGCTGACCGTGCACCTGCGCGACGGTGCCGGCACCGCGTTGTGGACGAAAACCCTGCGGCGACATGGCCGTTGAGGCGTCGGATAGGCTGCGCGCACCTGGTAACACCGCACAAAGGAGTACGGTCCGTCGTGTCTGAGCGCACCCTGGTTCTGGTCAAGCCCGACGGCGTCGGCCGTGGTCTCGTCGGCGAGGTCATCTCGCGCATCGAGCGCAAGGGCCTGACGCTGGCCGCCCTCGAACTGCGCACGGTGAAGCGTGACATCGCCGAGCAGCACTACGCCGAGCACCAGGGCAAGGGGTTCTACGAGAGCCTGCTCGAGTTCATCACCTCCGGCCAGGTCGTGGCCCTCGTCGTCGAGGGTGAGCGCGCGATCGAGGCGTTCCGCCAGCTCGCCGGCGCCACCGACCCGGTGAAGGCGAACAACGGCAGCATCCGCGGCGACTTCGCCACCGTGGTGCAGAACAACATCGTGCACGGTTCCGACTCGCCGGAGTCCGCCGCGCGCGAGATCAAGCTCTGGTTCCCGGACCTCGGCTGACCGCGTGGAGGCGATCCCGCACAGCCCAAGCGACGGCGTCTACCCGCCGACCGGCGACTACGCGCACGCCATGGAAGTCCGTGGCGCACAACGGTTCCTGTTCGTCTCCGGCACGATGGGGCTGGACCACGACGGGGTCGCCGCTGAGACCTTGACCGAGCATCTCGAGCTGATCTGGTCCAACATCCGGGCGATCCTCGCGTCGGCGGACATGACCGTGGACAACATCGTCCGGGTCACCAGCTACCTGCGCGACGTCGACTACGCCGGGCCGAACGCGGTGGCGCGAGTCGCCGCGCTCGACGGGCGGGTGGTGCCGACCACGGCGATCGTCGCGCAGACGCTGGCCGACGACTGGCTGGTCGAGATCGAGGTCATCGCCGCCGGCTGATCTCCTTGTGCCACAAGGGGATCAGACCGGGGGAGCGGGGTCGTACTGGATGCCACGCCGCACCTCGCGCGCCCGCTCGGTCGAGCTGAGCCGGGCGACCAGGTGCAGTGCCATGTCGATGCCGGCGGAGACACCGGCCGAGGTGATCACGTCGCCGTCGTCGACGAACCGGTCCTCGGGGCGCACCTCGATGGTGGGGTCCAGCTCGCGCAGCAGGTCCAGCGACGCCCAGTACGTGGTGGCCGGCCGGTCGCGCAGCAGGCCGGCCGCGGCGAACACCAGCGCGCCGGTGCACACGCTGGTCATCAGCGGCACGGTGGCGCTTTGGGCGCGCACCCATTCCAGGTATGACTCGTCGGCGAGCTGCGGACGGGTGCCCCGGCCGCCGGGGTGCAGCAGCACCTCCATCGCCGGCGCGTCCTCGAAGCTGTGGTGCGGCATGATCGTGAGGCCTTTGGCGCACGCCACGGGCTTGCCGTCGCGGGACAGCGTGAACACCTCGTAGCCGTCGTCCGGGAACGCCTTGGCCCAGTACGCGAGCACCTGCCAGGGGCCGACCGCGTCCAACTCCTCGACGTCCGGGAACAGCACGATGCCGATCTTGCGCGGTTGATCAGTCATGCCGCCAGTCAACCAGGTCAGCCGCGTCCGATGCCGGCCATCACCGACTTGGCGATCTCCTGGGTGGCCGGCCGGCACTGCGGCGTGACGCCGTCCGGCGTGCTCGACCCGCCGAGGCTCACCACGATCGCCACGTTCTTGTCCAGCACGGCCAGCTCGCAGGAGTCGGGCCGGCCGGCCAGGTTCTTCGACCAGACGGCCCGCTCACCGAGGCCGACGTCGGCGTTCTCCGAGCCGGCCGTCGCCCGGTTGAACCAGTCGGCCGATTTCTGCGCGCCGCTGCTGACGTCCTTGATCGACCGCAGCAGCTTGACCTGGACGTGCAGCGTGACGTCGCCGTCCGGCCCGCCGCCCTGTGCCGCCCAGAAGCAGTGTGGCGTGTCGGTGTTGTCCATCGTGGCTCTGCTCGTCAGGTGCTCGCGCCCGCCTGCCGCGGTGGCCGACAGCTCCTGACAGGTGGGCGCCTTGCCGTAGGCGTCGGCGTACGCCTCGGCCGGCGTGGTCGGTGCGGACCCGCCGCCGGTGCTGTCGCCGTTGGTGAGCAACAGGAACGCCGTGACTCCACCGCCGACGAGCACCGCCACACCCGCGATGATTCCGGCGATCAGGTTCTTCGACGGGCGTTTCCGTTGTGGCGCAACGGGTTTCTGCTGGCTGTAGACGGGCGCGATGGGCCGCGTCTCCTGGCTGACCGTGGTCGGCCCGGCGTGTGCGGCGACGGTCGACGTCGGCGTGGCGATCGTGCGGTCCGGGTTGGTGAACCGGGTGACGTCGGCCTGCTGGCGGGCGATGAGGTCGTGCACGGCGGGCGGCCACGGTTTGGCGGCGGGTGGCACGCGGCCGACGAGTGCGAGCAGTGCCCGCGGGCTGGGGCGCGCCTCCGGCTGCTTGGCCAGGCACGGCTCGATGATCCGCAACAGCCGTTCCGGAACGCCTGTGAGGTCGGGCTGGTTGTGCACGACGTTGTAGAGGGTCGCGGGGGCCGACGGTCCGGCGAACGGGCCTCTGCCGGTGGTGGCCATGGCGAGAATCGTGCCCAGGGAGAACATGTCGGACGCGGGCGTGAGATCGCGGCCCTCGGCCTGTTCCGGCGACATGAAGCCGGGAGAGCCGATCACCGAGCCGGTGTGCGTCAGGTCGGCGTTGCCCTCGGCGGCGCGGGCGATGCCGAAGTCGATCACCCTGGGGCCGTCCTCGGCGAGCAGCACGTTGGACGGCTTGAGGTCGCGGTGGATCAGCCCGACGCGGTGGATCTCGGCCAGCGCGGTGGCCAGCCCCGCGGCGAGCCGGAGCACGGATTCCTCGGGGAGTGGCCCTGTGGTGTCCAACGACGGGCCGATCACGAACGTCGACGCGAGCCACGGGATGTCGGCGTTCGGATCGGCGTCCACCACGGCCGCGGTGTAGGCGCCGGAGACCATGCGCGAGGCGTCGACCTCACGGCGGAACCGGGCGCGGAAGTCCTCGTCCCGCGCGAAACCCGAGTGCACCTGTTTGACGGCGACGAGCCGCCCGTCCGGCGCGACACCGAGCGCGACCGTGCCCATGCCACCCTGACCGAGCGAGGCGATCAGGTGATAGTTGCCCACCTCGCGGACGTCGGACGCCCCCAATTCATGCATGCGCGCATCGTAGTGGGGTGGACGTGATCAGGCGCGCACGTGTCGGATGAAGACCCGGAAACCGTTGTCGGACAGGGAAAGCCGTGGTCCGCCGGTGTTCTTGGAGTCACGCACCGCCGCCGTAGGGCCGGTGTAGGCCAGCTCGACGCAGTTGCCGTCGCCGCCGTCATTGCTTCGGCTGCTCTTGCGCCAGTGGGTGGGACGCATGCGATCAGCCGCGCACGTGTCGGACGAGAGCCCGGAAGCCGTTGCCGGGCAAGGCGATGCGCGGTCCGACGGTGTTTTTGGAGTCGCGCACGGCGGCGTCGGGTCCGATGTAGGCGAGTTCGACGCAGTTGCCGTCGCCGCCCCCATTGCTTCGGCTGCTCTTGCGCCAGGACGGGCGGTTCAGCTCCACGGCACGTCTCCTATGCGGCCCTCCTCCCACACATCGGCGAGCCGCGCGAACGCACGGGAGGACTCGGTTTCGTCGAGGGCCATCTTACGCACTTCGGTGAAGGTCACGCGCAGTGTCGACGTCTCGTCCCGCTTGGGCAGACGGAGGCTGCCGGCGGGGTGCTCGTGATACCCGATGTCGTCGATCGTGTGCGGCGGGAACATCAGCAGCGAGAACGACCCGCGAAGGCCAGGGGTGAGTCCACGCGCGATCGGTAGCATCTGCAGGGTGATGTTCGGATGGTCGACGGCCTTCGCCAGGTAGCGCAGTTGGTCGGCCATGATCGACGCCGAGCCGATCGGATGGATCAGCGCGACCTCGTTGACGATCGCGTGCAGTGTCAGCGGACCACCCTCTTCCAGACGCCACCGCCGGTTGATCCGGATGGCGAGATGCCTGTCCACATCGGACGACGGGAACTGGTCCTCGAACAGCGAGCGCGCGTAGCCCTCGGTCTGCAGCAGCCCGGGAACGTAGCCGAACTCGTAGTTGTGCACGCCTACCGCCTCGGCCTCCAGCGCCACATATCCCTGCGCGGTGAGGCCCAACACTCGCCACCACGGGCGTTTCGCCGTCGCCCTCGCCATGTCGATGAGTCGTTCGCGGTCGTCGATGGAGGCCCCGTAGTAGTCGAGCAGCGCGCGGACGGTGAAGGCGTCGACCGACTGCGCGCCCAACTCGATGCGGGCGAGCCGGCTGCTCGACATGTCGAGGTCCGCCTCCACTTGTTCCAAGGTGATGCCCATACCGACTCGGAGCGCCCGGAGTTCCCGGCCAAGCTGGAGGCGGCTGATCAACGGGCTCACAGGAGGGTCGGCCACTGCGTGTCCTTTCGTGCACGGTGTGTGACTCAACTATCCATGCGGGACGTGCCGGGGTGGGATTCCCACGCCGTCCTAAACGGATGGCCGCTCGTCGGTGGCGGCGCATAGGCTGGCCGGCATGGAGGGCAACGGGGCGCTCGTACGCGCGCGCGGGCTGATCAAGAAGTTCGGGGACTTCGAGGCGGTGCGCGGGATCGACCTCGACGTCCGGCGCGGCGAGGCGTTCGGGTTCCTCGGCCCCAACGGCGCTGGCAAGTCCTCCACCATGCGCATGATCGCCTGCAATTCGCCCCGCAGTGGCGGCGAACTCTCCGTCCTCGGCATGGACCCGGACCGCGACGGCCCGGCGATCCGTGCGCGCCTCGGCGTGGTCCCGCAGCTCGACAACCTGGACACCGAGCTGACCGTCCGGCAGAACCTGCAGATCTACGGCCGCTACTTCGGCATGCCGCGCGCCGTCGTGCGCGAGAAGGCGACCGAGCTGCTCGACTTCGCCCAGCTCACCGAGCGCGCCGACGACGAGGTGGACCCGCTGTCCGGCGGCATGAAGCGGCGGCTCACGATCGCCCGCTCGCTGATCAACGACCCGGAGCTGCTGCTGCTCGACGAGCCGACCACCGGCCTCGACCCGCAGGCCCGGCATCTGTTGTGGGACAGGCTTTTCCGGCTCAAGCACTCCGGCGTGACACTCATCGTCACCACGCATTACATGGACGAGGCCGAGCAGTTGTGCGACCGGCTCGTGGTGATGGACGGCGGGAAGATCGTCGCCGAGGGCAGCCCGAGCGAGCTGATCGCCGAGTACTCCTCCAAGGAGGTGCTCGAACTGCGGTTCACGCCGGGGGATCAGGACGGAGTGGAGTCCACTGTGGACGGTCTGGCGGACCGGGTCGAGGTGCTGCCGGATCGCCTGCTGCTCTACACCTCCAACGGCGAGGCGGCGTTGGAGGCGGCGCACGGCAGGGGAGTGCGCCCGTTGTCCAGCCTGGTCCGCCGCAGCACGCTGGAGGACGTCTTCCTCCGGCTCACCGGTCGCACGCTCGTCGACTGAGGTTGCCTCGGAGTTAACCAAATCACGCTTTGTAGATCTTTACGGCGGGTACTCACCCGTTCGTGGCAGAGTGGCCACCGCATCCGATGGTGGGGAACTTTCCAACCGACGCAACCTGATGGTTCATGTTGACGTCTCTGGATGTGTGAAGTGATCCGCAACGAAGGGGAGGAGCGCACAACCATGCGCAAGATTTCCGCAGCACTGTTCGCCCTGGTCGCAGTGGTCGTGGCCGTGTTCGGCCTGACCGGCACCGCGAGCGCCGAGGCGCCGCTGACGGTGGACCGCACCGTCGTCCGGGCCGGTGAGGAGCTGCGCGTGTCCGGCGACGCCGGGCCGGAGACGTTCAACTGGGTCGGCTCGCCGGCGTTCGCCCGCCAGGCTGACGACCCGTACCCCGGTGACGGCGGCTCGGCCGCGGTGACCGTCGACCAGAACGGTCACTACCAGGGCGTGGCGCGCATCGCGAACGTCCAGCCGGGCGAGTACACCGTCACCGCGCGGATCGGCGGCGGCAACGCGGGCAGCGTGACGATCACCGTCGTGCGCTGATCTGGCGTCACCCGAGCGGGCCTTTGGCGGCGGACTGCCGCCGGAGGCCCGCTCTCGCGTGAACCCCAGGTGAATCCCTACTTTCTCCGGGTCTGCCGCAGGCGGTGGCCGACGTACCGTTCGAGCATTGATCACCTGATCGGGTGGTCTTCCTCGCGTGAAGGACAGCAGCATGCGCGCTCGAACGTTGATCACCGCGGCGGTACTGGGCACCGCCGCGGTGGCCGTACCCGTCGTCGCCACGACGGCCGCGGCCGAACCCGCTCAGCCCGAGATCGCGGTCGCGGTCCCGAGCTACGGCACCGCCGTGCCGGACGACTACATCGTGACGTTGAAGCCGGGGGCCGACCTCCCGGCGATCACCGCCGCGACGGGTGTCCAGCCGCGCTTCGTGTACACCTCGGTCCTGCACGGGTTCTCCGCGACGCTCAGCACCGAAGCGCTGAACTCCTTGCGTCGCAACGGGTCCGTGGCCGCGATCCAGCGCGACGTGCGCGTGGCCGACTTCTACGACGACACCCAGAAGGACCCGACCTGGGGCCTGGACCGGGTGGACCAGGAGAAGCTGCCGCTGTCGAAGTCCTACACCTACAACGCCACCGGCCAGGGCGTGCACGCGTACGTGATCGACTCCGGGCTGGAGGCGAGCCACCCCGAGTTCGAGGGCCGCGCGACGTCGGACCTGGACGTGAGCAAGGACGCCGGCACGCCGGACGAGCACAAGGACTGCGTCGGCCACGGCACGCACGTCGCCGGCACCATCGGGTCGAAGACCTACGGTGTGGCGAAGAAGTCCACGCTGCACGGGATCAAGCTCGCCGGCTGCACCGGCGGCGGGTTCACCGACTCCGCGTTGATCAAGGCGTTCGACTGGGTCACCGCGAACGCGAAGAAGCCCGCGGTGGCCAACACCTCGTGGAACTACGCCAACTCCGAGGCGGTGCGCACCGCCATTCAGAAGATGATCGACTCGGGGGTCTTCCTCGCGGCCTCGGCCGGCAACACCGGCGACGACTCGTGTGACCGGCTGCCGCGCGCGGTGGAGGCGGCGACCGTGGTGGCCAACTCCACCAAGGAGGACAAGCGGTCCTCGTCGTCCAGCACCGGCAAGTGCGTCGACGTCTACGCGCCGGGCACCGCCGTCCTGTCGACCGTTCCGGGTGGGGGCACCGGTGAGAAGAGCGGCACCTCGATGTCCACTCCGCACGCGGCCGGCGTCGCCGCGCTGTACCGGCAGGGCAAGCCGGACGCCACGCCCGCCGAGGTGGGCAAGTGGATCACCGACAACGCCACGCCGGACATCGTCGGCGGCGGCGACACCGGCGGCACCGTCAACCGCCTGCTGAAGACCGCCGGCCTGTAGAACCGTTGGAGGGCAACAGAATGCGCGCTCGTATCATCGGTGTCGCCGCCGCACTCGGCGCGGCCGCCGTCATCGCACCCACCGTCGCCACCGCGGCACCCGTATCGGAGGTCGCCGTGTCGACGCCGAGCTACGGCACGGCGGTGGCCGACCAGTACATCGTCACGCTGAAACCCGGCACCGACATCGGCGCGGTCACCGCCGCGGCCGGGATCCAGCCGCGTTTCGTCTACACGTCCACGGTGCACGGGTTCGCCGCGACGCTCACGCCGGAGGCGCTGACCTCGGTGCGCCGCAACGGATCCGTGGCCGCGATCCAGCGCGACGTGCGGGTCGCGCTGCGGCTCGACGACACCCAGAAGGACCCGACCTGGGGCCTTGACCGGGTGGATCAGAAGAACCTGCCGCTGTCGAAGTCCTACACCTACAACGCCACCGGCGAAGGTGTGCACGTCTACGTGATGGACACCGGCATCGACACGACCCACCCCGATTTCGAAGGTCGCGCCACGAAGGACCTGGACGTCAGCGACGACGTCGGGACGCCGGACGAGAACAAGGACTGCAACAGTCATGGCACGCACGTGGCCGGCACCATCGGGTCGAAGACCTACGGCGTCGCCAAGAAGGCGAGCCTGCACGCGGTGAAGATCCAGACCTGTGCCGGCACCGACGCCACCGAGTCACAGAACATCGCCGCGTTGGACTGGGTCGCCAAGAACGCCAAGCGGCCCGCGGTCGCCAACCTCTCGTGGTACTTCGAGACCAACTCCGACGCGCTGCGCACCGCGGTGGAGAAGATGATCGAATCGGGAGTGTTCCTCGGCACGTCGTCCGGCAACACCGGCGGTGACTCGTGCGACGTGCTGCCGCGTGGCGCCCGTGGTGCCACCGTCGTGGCCAACTCCACCAAGGACGACAAGCGCGCGTCCTCGTCGAGCACCGGCAAGTGCGTCGACGTCTACGCGCCGGGCACCAATGTGCTGTCCACCGTGCCGGGCGGTGGCACCGGCGAGAAGAGCGGCACGTCGATGTCCGCGCCGCACGTCACCGGAGCCGCGGCGCTGTACCGGCAGGGCAAGCCGGACGCCACGCCGGCCGACGTGGAGAAGTGGATCGTGGACAACGCCACGCCGGACGTCATCCAGGGCGGTGACACCGGCGGCACGGCCAATCGCCTGCTGAACATGGCCGGTCTGTAGAAAACCGTTCCCGGTCCGTCGGTGCTGCCGGTTACCGTGGCCGACGTGACTGGGGAACCGACCACGGCACCACGACGAGTCGGGCGAGGCATGCGTCCCGCCTGGCTCGTCGTGGAGAGCATGTGGGTCTGGTACCGCCGCAACTGGCGCTCCACGGTGTTCTCCAGCATCGTGGTGCCGCTGCTGTTCCTGCTGTCCATCGGCTACGGGCTCGGCTCGCAGGTGCGCTCGACCGCCGCGTTCGGCGGAATGTCCTATGTGGACTACCTGGCGCCCGCGCTGCTGGTGACCGCCGCGGTGCAGAACGCCGCGTTCGAGTCGACCTACCCGATCCTGTCCGGGTTCAAGTGGCAGCGGGTGTACTGGGCGATGGTCACCGCGCCGATCACGCCCGGCCAGGTGTTCGGCGGGCAACTGCTGTGGATCGGATTGCGGTTGTTCGGTTCCGGGGCGATCTTCGTCGCGGTCACCGCGATCCTGGGCGCCGCCGCCGGGCCGGGGATCGTGCTGGCGCTGCTGTTCGCGGTGCTCGCCGGCATGGCGTTCGCCGCACCGGTGATCGCCTACGCCGGCACCAAGGACGGCGACGGTGGCTTCGCGGCGATCTTCCGGTTCATCGTGATGCCGATGACGATCTTCGCCGGGGTGTTCTTCCCGGTGTCCCAGCTGCCCGGCTGGATCGAGCCACTGGTGTGGCTGACGCCGGTGTGGCACGGCGCCGAGCTGACCAGGGGAGTGACGTTCGGGACGCTGTCGTTCTGGCCGGCCGTCGGGCACATGGCGTTCCTCGCGGTGATGCTGGCCGTCGGCTGCGTGCTCGCCGCCAGAGTGTTCCGCAGGCGGTTGGAGACCTGATGACCAGGATCGCCTCACCGTCCACAGTGGACTCGCCAGGTACGCGGGCCGGCGGCCTGCTGCTGCGGGTCGTTCCGCCCGGCATGTACGTCGGCCGGGCGCGGGTGCTCATCGAGCGCTCGCTGCTGGTCTACCGGAAGGCCTGGCTCGCACTGGTGTCCGGCTTCTTCGAGCCGCTGTTCTTCCTGTTCGGCATGGGGTACGGGTTCGGCACGCTGATCGGTGACGTGGTCGGTCCGGGCGGTGCGCCGATCAGCTACGCGGCGTTCGTCGCGCCCGGCCTGCTCGCCGCGTCGGCGATGAACGGCGCGATCTTCGACTCCACGTTCAACATCTTCTTCAAGTTCAAGTACGCGCGGCTCTACGACGCGATGCTGGCCACGCCGCTCGGGCCGATCGACGTGGCGGTGGGGGAGATCGTGTGGGCGCTGATCCGCGGCGGCCTGTACGCCACCGGGTTCCTCGCCGTGATGCTCGGCATGGGCCTGATCCTGTCGCCGTGGGCGCTGCTCGCGCTGCCCGCCGCGCTGCTGATCGCGTTCGCGTTCGCCGCGGTGGGGATGGCGTGCACGACGTTCATGCGCTCGTGGCAGGACTTCGACCTGGTGCAGCTCGCGGTGATCCCGATGTTCCTGTTCTCCACGACGCTGTACCCGCTGACGGTGTACCCGGACGCGCTGCAGGTGGTGGTGCGGATCTTCCCGCTGTACCACGGGATCGAGCTGATGCGCGGGCTCACCATCGGCGTGCTGGACGTGTCGATGATCGGCCACTGCGCGTACTTCGTGGTGATGGCGGCGATCGGTGTCGTGGTCGCCTCCCGCCGCCTCGGCACCCTGTTGCTCAAATAGCCGTTTGTTGGTCTTCAAGACCAGCAAACCCTGTGACAAGGGGTCTTGAAGACCAGCAAACCGTCCGCCGTGAGTGTGTGTGGAGACGAGCCTTGCGGAAGTTATCCACATGTTGATCATCATGGTCAGCTCCAGCGGCGAAAAGCATGCATCCTCTGGCGCGTGGACAATTGGTGGTTGCCGCTCCTGGAACGGGACGGACTTCTCCTTCGTGACAAGGCCCTGCTCGCGGTCGATCCGGATCGCGTCCTCGTGGCGCTCCGGTCGGGTCGACTGCGCAGGGTGCAACGTGCCGTCTACCTGCCGCGCGACGTCGACCTGACGCCGATGGTGGCGGCGCGTGCAGCCATCTTGAGCTGCGGAGTGCATCAAGCGGTCGCGAGCCATGAAACAGCAGGCCGAGTGCACGGCCTGGCGCTACCGCCGGGTCGTCGCAGAGAGCACGTCACCGTGCCAGTCGAACTTCGTCGGCGCGATCGCAAGGATCTAAAGTTTCATACGCGAACGTTTTCACTCGGTGACGTGGTGGCCCCGGACGCTGTTCCGATCACGTCCGTCGCGCGGACGGCGGCGGACCTCCTGAGCTCGCTGGACCGGCTGCAGGCAGTCTGGGTCGTCGATGACCTGCTGCGCCAACGACTCTGCTCTCGCGGGGAGATCGCGGAAGTCGTTCGCAGGTGGCGAGGCGGTGTGGGTGTCCGGGTGGCCGCGCAGCGGTTGGACGAGGTGGACGGCATGGCGGAGTCGATCCTGGAGACGGCCGGCCGGCTCGCGCTCGCTGACGCTAGTGTTCCCGCGCCCACGGCTCAGTATGTCGTCGCGGCGCCGGGCGGCCGGATAATCGCCAGGCTGGATGCGGCGTATCCAACGTTGCGTACTGGCATCGAATATGACGGCCGGCGGGTGCACGACGCGCCGCAGGCGTTGTATCGAGACCGCGAGCGGCAGAACGCACTCGTGGCGCTCGGTTGGACAATCTTGCGATACACCTGGTGGGACGTCATCGAAGACCCTGCCCGGTTTGTGGCGTCCGTGCGGAATGCTTTGCAGCCGCGGCAGGGTTTGCGGTCGATTTAGGTGATCGTCCTGCGGGTCTGCTGGTCTTGAAGACCCACAAACGGGGGTCCGGCGTAGCGGTTACCCTGGTGGCACCATGAGTGTCGAGTCTGTCTTTCCCAGGTTGGAAGCGCTGTTGCCGCGCGTGTCCAAGCCGGTCCAGTACGTCGGCGGCGAGCTGAACGCCACCGTCAAGGACTGGGACTCCGCGGACGTGCGCTGGGCGCTGATGTACCCGGACGCCTACGAGGTCGGGCTGCCCAACCAGGGCGTCATGATCCTCTACGAGGTGCTCAACGAGCGGCCCGACGCGCTCGCCGAACGCACCTACGCCGTCTGGCCGGACCTCGAGGCGCTGATGCGCGAGCACGGCGTCCCGCAGTTCACCGTGGACGGTCACCGCCCGGTCGGCGAGTTCGACCTGCTCGGCGTCAGCTTCGCCACCGAACTCGGGTACACCAACCTGCTCACCGCGCTCGACCTCGCCGGAATCCCGCTGCACGCCGCGGAGCGCACCGTCGACCACCCGGTCGTCGTGGCCGGCGGACACGCCGCGTTCAACCCCGAGCCGATCGCGGACTTCGTCGACGTGGCGGTGCTCGGCGACGGCGAGGAGTCGGTCGGCGAGATCACCGACATCGTGAAGGCGTGGAAGGCGCAGGGCCGGCCGGGCGGGCGCGACGAGCTGCTGACCCGGCTCGCCGAGACCGGCAGCGTCTACGTGCCGAAGTTCTACGACGTCGAATACGGCGCCGACCACGCGATCGCGAGTGTCACGCCGAACCGCGACCGCGTGCCGCAGCGCGTGTCCAAGCGCACCACGATGGACCTGGACGCCTGGCCGTACCCGAAGAAGCCGCTGGTGCCGCTCGCGGAGAGCGTGCACGAGCGGATGAGCGTGGAGATCTTCCGCGGCTGCACCCGAGGCTGCCGGTTCTGCCAGGCCGGCATGATCACCCGCCCGGTCCGCGAGCGCTCCATCGAGGGCATCGGCGACATGGTGCACAAGGGTCTCGCGGCCAGCGGTTTCGAGGAGGTCGGGCTGCTGTCGCTGTCCAGCGCCGACCACTCCGAGATCGGGGAGATCACCAAGGGGCTCGCCGACCGGTACGAGGGCACCAACACCGGCCTGTCGCTGCCGTCCACCCGCGTGGACGCGTTTAACATCGATCTCGCGAACGAGCTGTCCCGCAACGGGCGGCGCTCCGGGCTGACCTTCGCGCCCGAGGGCGGCAGCGAGCGGATTCGCAAGGTCATCAACAAGATGGTCTCCGAGGACGATCTCATCAGGACGGTCAGCGCCGCCTACGCGAACGGCTGGCGGCAGGTGAAGCTGTACTTCATGTGCGGGCTGCCGACCGAGACCGACGACGACGTCCTGCAGATCGCCGAGATGGCCAAGAACGTCATCCGCGAGGGCCGGAAAGCCAGTGGCCGCAAGGACATTCGCTGCACGATCTCGATCGGCGGGTTCGTGCCGAAGCCGCACACGCCGTTCCAGTGGGCGTCCCAGTGCGACCCGGACACCGTGGACGACCGGCTGCGCAAACTGCGCACGGCGGTCAACTCCGACAGTGATCGCAGCCTCGGCCGCAACATCGGCATGCGCTACCACGACGGCAAGCCGTCGCTGGTCGAAGGCCTGCTGTCCCGGGGCGACCGCCGGGTCGGCCGGGTGATCGAGGCGGTCTGGCGCGACGGCGGCCGGTTCGACGGGTGGACCGAGCACTTCTCCTACGAGCGCTGGATTCGTTGCGGTACAACGGAA
Organism: Herbihabitans rhizosphaerae; assembly: GCF_004216555.1. Lineage (GTDB taxonomy): Bacteria > Actinomycetota > Actinomycetes > Mycobacteriales > Pseudonocardiaceae > Herbihabitans > Herbihabitans rhizosphaerae. The sequence goes on from NZ_SGWQ01000014.1 coordinate 80,882, forward strand.
CTGGAGCAGCTCGGCGTCGACGTCGCCTGGTTCACCACCCGTGAGCGCACGGAGGAGGAGGTCCTGCCCTGGGACCACCTCGACTCCGGCCTGGACAAGCAGTGGCTGTGGGACGACTGGCAGGACTCGCTGTCCGAGGAGGAGCAGGACGACTGCCGCTGGACCCCGTGCTTCGACTGCGGCGTGTGCCCGTCCATGGGCACCGACATCGAGGTCGGCCCGACCGGGCGCACCCTGCTGCCGATCACTCCGGTGGGCTGATCTCCAGGTCCACCAACCACCCGGCGTGCCGGCCCTCCATCGAGTGCGTGGTCGGGCTGTCGGTCTCCAGGAAGGTGGCGGTGCCCGGGATCCGGTGAATCACCCGGTCCTCTTGGCGCGTGCGGAACGCGACCTGGCGGATCCGGCGCACCACGCCGGTCGTCGTGGGCGGATGATCGGGTACCCCGCTGTGGTGCTCCTGGGTCAGGAGCCCACTGGGCGCGTCGTCTGCGAACAGTTCGACCCACCACGCGGCGTCGTGCAGTCTCCACGTCACGGTGTCGCCGACGGCGAAAGCCTCGCCGCAGCAGTCGTACTGCCAGTCCTCCACCATGACCGAAACGGTGCTCATGTGTCGCGAATCTCCAGTGATACCAACAGATCGCCGGTTCCCGCCGTCGCGGCGGTGCGGGCGCCCTCGCGGATCTTCGTACCGCGTGGACCGTAGTCCAGCACCGCGCTGATCGCCCGCACCACCCCCGGTGTCGCGGGAAACTCCTCGGAGGAGTGGAAGTCGTGCAGCAGCACACCGGTGATCTTCGCGGTCTTCGGAGTCGGCCAGGACAGCTCGTCCAGCACGGTCAGCCCGCCGTAGGTCACCGTCGCCGTCTTCTCGCCGGTCCGCGCCACCAGGCCGTGCACGCTCCACTGTGGACAGACATCGGCCAGATGTGCTGTGTACCAAGGACTCGCACGAAGCGACCAGTTCACCTCGTCGCCGACGGAGAAATCCGCGCCGCAGCAGTCCATCTGCCACGCCTCGACGAAGACGGGGACGGTCAGCACGTCAGTTGACCGCGGCGAGCGCGTCCACCAGTCCGTGGCCGTGGAACCCGTTGAACGGGCCGTACCCCGAGCAGTACGCGTCCTGCGTGCCGGAGCCGTTCAGGTCGTAGTCGGTCGGACACGGCAGCGATTCCGCTTGTGTCGCAAGGGATCTGGCCAACTGTGTCGGCGACGCGTGCGGCTTGGCCGAGGCGAGCAGTGCCAGCACACCGGTCGCGTGCGGGGTGGCCATCGACGTGCCGCACGAGTACTCGTACCCGTTCGGAACCGTCGACAGCACGCAGCCCGCCTCCGGATCGGCGCCCTCCGCGCGCTCGCCGCCCGGTGCCGCCACGTCGACCACACCCAGCCCGTACGCGCTGTAGCCCGCCTTCAACTTGTTCGGCCCCACGGCGGACACCGCGGTCACCCCACGCAGTCCGGCCGGCAGCACGTCACAACTGGAGTCCATCTGCCGCGCCTGGTTCGACGATGCCACGCCGCCCCGGTCCAGCTTGCCGTTCTGCGCGCGCGGCTTGGTCAGATCGCTCGCCGAGTTGGTCGCCGCCGCCACGTGGGCCACGCCGGCACCGCTCGCGTAGTCCACCGCGCGCCGCACCGCCTCGTACACCACGTGCTCGCGCCGGCCGGTGTCGCAGGTGAACAGCCACGGGTCCACGAAGTAGCTGTTGTTCGTGACCGTCATGCCCTTGGCCGCCGCCCACATCAGCCCGCACACCGCGTACTCCGGGTAGATGAAGCCCGAGTCGTCCACGACCTTGACCGACGCGACCCGCACGCCCGGCGCCACCCCGGTGACGCCCTTCCCGTCGTCGGCAGCCGCGATGATCCCGGCGACGTGCGTGCCGTGCGCCGAGGAGGTCGGCTCCCACGCCCGCGGCGACGGGTCCGGCCTGCCGGTCAGACAGCCGGCCGACAGCGCCGGATCGAGCGCCTTGGCCAGGTCGGGGTGCTTCGGGTCGATGCCGGAGTCCAGCACGCCCACCACCACGTCGCGGCTGCCCTCGGTGACGGCGTGCGCCTTCTCGGCGCCGATCAGCCGCATGTTCCATTGCTCGTCGGTGCGGTCCGCCTCGCTCACCGCCTCCGCGCCGGAGGTGATCGGCGCGTGCGTCGGTGTCGTCTCGTCGGCGATCCGCCTGCGGCCGGGGCCGTCGTCGGGGCGGCTGATCGCCTCGCCCTCCGCGCTGAACGCCCGCTCCCGCCCGATCGCGTCGGCGAAGGCGACCGCGTCGGAGGTGACCACCGCGACCGCGATCTGCGGGTAGTACACGGTGGTGCGACCGCACGCCTGCGCGATCTCCGCCTCGGCGGCCTGCTGCGTCGTGCCCCGGTCGAACACGACCAGGTAGCGCAGCTCGTCGCCGGTGTCGGCGCAGTCGGCCCGCGCGTCGGGCGCCGGATCGGCCACCGGCGCGTGCGTCTGGGTCCGCGTCTGGGCCTGCGCGACGTGACCGGAGAGAATCGCCGATCCGAACACCGCGACGCAGGCAAGTACGGCCCTCATGCGGCGGAGCAGGGGCACTGCGAGGACCTCCATCCTCACCTCGGCCGGATCGAAGCCGGCTGTCCGCTGCTGCGGACGGTAGCCACGGGTGGCGTGCTAGACAAGCGCGTCGGGCGAATTCAGCCTGCGGGTACCGTGCCAGCCCGGCGTGTTCCCCACCAGCGGAGCAGCCAGACACCACCAGAAGGAGTAACAACTGAGCCGCAAGACCGAGCCGAGTAACCCTTCGCCACCGCCGGTGCAGAAGCTGCGCCTACGTTACGCCAAACGGGGGAGGCTGCGGTTTACGTCACACCGCGACATCGCGCGCGCCTTCGAGCGGGCGTTGCGGCGGGCGCACGTGCCCATGGCGTACTCGCAGGGCTTCAACCCGCACCCGAAGATCTCGTGGGTCGGCGCGGCACCGACCGGGGTGGCCAGCGAGGCCGAGTACGTCGAGATCCAGGTCGTCAGCGCCCTGGAGCCGGCGGGGTTGCTGGCCCAGTTGGACGAGGTGCTTCCGGACGGGTTGGACCTGGTCGAGGCCGTGCAGGCGGCCGAAGGCGGGCTCGCCGAGCGGATCGAGGCCAGCCGCTGGCGGATCGAACTGCCCGGTGTCCCGGCCGCGGTGCTCGCCGACGCCGTGCGCGCGGCGCTGGCCGCCGAGGAGATCGCCGTGCGGCGCCTCACCAAGAACGGTTACCGCACGATCGACGCGCGCGGCGCGATCGTCACCGCGCGTGTCGAACACGCTGGTGTGACCAACGATTCGCCGACTCTCGCGGCCGATACGTCGGATCACGGCGAGCCGTGTGGGATACTCGACGTGGTCGTGCGGCAAACGACACCCGCGGTACGACCCGATGACGTGTTGAACGCGCTTCGCGTCGTCGCTGACCTGGAGCCGCCTGTGCCCGCCAAGGCGACACGGATGGCCCAGGGTCGGCTAGACGACGATGGTCGGTTGTCCGACCCGCTGGCCCCGGACAAGGCGGCGGCGGGATGGGCGCCCGGGGAGCAGAAGCAACGGCACGACGTCGACTGACCTGTCGTCACTCGATCGGCTCCGGCCGGGCGAGCAGGCGACGCGGGCAAGGATTCCCGTCCTGTCGCGAGCGCGACGAGGCGGAACTGACAACAAGGCCCCTGAGCGGCCGCGTTTTCGTCACCTGGTGCACGCACCGGGTCGGCAGGGACGCGCCCGGGGGTGGAGGAGCTACATGTCGAAGACAGAAACACCTGCCGGTTCCACCGGCGGGGATACCACCACACCCACCAACACAGCGCTGGCCGGCTTGCCGGCCAAGGTGCGGGTGCACGCGCTGGCCAAGCTGCTCGGCAGCAGCAGCCGCGACGTCATGGCGGCGCTCACCCAACTGGGTGAGCCCGTGCGTAGCGCGCAGTCCAGCGTCGCCAAGGAGGTGGCGCTGAAGGTCGCCGAGTCCCTCGGTGTCACCGAGGTCGACGGCGAGGTCGTCGACGAGGTCGAGGCCGAACCCGACGACCAGCAGGAATCCGCACCCGGCAAGCCGCCGGCGCCCGTGTTCGCCTCGGCGTCGCCGCTGTTCCTGCCGCCGAGCGAGCAGAAGGCTGCCAAGCCGGTCAACCAGGCCGAGCCGGCCCCCGCGCCGGTCGAGGAGCGCGACGAGACCTCGGACGCCGACAGTGACGCCGACGGTGACACCGACGGCGATGCCGACGGGGGCGACGACGAGGACGCCAACGCCCGCAGGCGGCGCCGGCGCGGCCGGCGCGGTCGCGGACGGGGCAAGGGCGGCCCGCAGGGCGACGCCGACGACGCCGAGGACAAGGGCGGCGACAAGAGCGACAAGTCCGACGCCAAGTCCAAGTCCGGCGGCAAGGACGACCAGTCCGAGCAGGACGAGTCCGACGAGCAGGCCTCCGACGACGGCGACTCGGACGGCGGCAACAACAAGCGTCGCCGTCGCCGCCGTCGCCGGCGGGGTACCGGCGACGACGGCGAGGCGACCACCGAGGACGACCCGCCCAACACCGTCGTGCACGTCCGCGAGGCGCGCGAGGAGAAGTCCGACTCCGGTCGCGACGAGGTGCGCAGCGTCCGCGGCTCGACCCGCCTGGAGGCCAAGCGCCAGCGCCGCCGCGACGGGCGGGAGGCGGGCCGCAGGCGCGCGCCGGTCCTGTCCGAGGCCGAGTTCCTGGCCCGCCGCGAGGCCGTCGAGCGGACCATGATCGTCCGCGAGCACGGCGACCGCGTGCAGATGGCGGTGCTCGAGGACGGCGTGCTGGTCGAGCACTTCGTCACCTCGCAGGGCTCCGGCTCGCTGGTCGGCAACGTCTACCTGGGCCGCGTGCAGAACGTGCTGCCATCCATGGAAGCCGCGTTCGTGGACATCGGCCGCGGTCGCAACGCCGTGCTCTACGCCGGTGAGGTCGACTGGGACGCGGCCGGCCTGGAGGGCAAGGCGCGCAAGATCGAACAGGCCCTGTCCACCGGCGACAGCGTCCTGGTGCAGGTCACCAAGGACCCGGTCGGCCACAAGGGCGCGCGGCTGACCACGCAGATCTCACTGCCGGGCCGATTCCTGGTGTACGTGCCAGGCGGCGGCGCCACCGGCATCAGCCGCAAGCTGCCGGAGAACGAGCGGCGACGGCTCAAGGACATCCTCAAGCGCGTGGTCCCCGAGGACGCCGGCGTGATCATCCGCACCGCGTCGGAGGGCATCAGCGAGGAGGAGTTGGACCGCGACGTCCGCCGCCTGCAGGCCCAGTGGCAGGTGATCAAGGACAAGTCCGAGGGCGGCAACGGCGTCAAGCGGGCCAACGCGCCGGCACTGCTGTACGAGGAGCCGGACCTGCTGATCAAGGTCGTGCGCGACCTGTTCACCGAGGACTTCGCCTCGCTGGTGGTCGAGGGCGACGACGCCTGGGACACCATCGACTCCTACGTGCGGCACGTCGCGCCCGAGCTGAGCCAGCGGCTGCGCCGGCACGTCAGCAACAAGGACGTGTTCGCCGAGTACCGGGTGGACGAACAGCTGCTCAAGGCGCTGGACCGCAAGGTGTGGCTGCCGTCCGGCGGTTACCTGATCATCGACCGCACCGAGGCGATGACGGTGATCGACGTGAACACCGGCAAGTTCACCGGCTCCGGCGGCAACCTCGAGGAGACGGTCACCCGCAACAACCTCGAATCCGCCGAGGAGATCGTGCGCCAGCTCCGGCTGCGCGACATCGGCGGCATCATCGTGATCGACTTCATCGACATGGTGCTGGAGTCCAACCGCGACCTGGTGCTGCGGCGGCTCACCGAGTGTCTCGGCCGCGACCGCACCCGCCACCAGGTCGCCGAGGTCACCTCGCTCGGCCTGGTGCAGATGACGCGCAAGCGGGTCGGTACCGGCCTGCTCGAGGCGTTCTCCACGACGTGTGAGCACTGCAAGGGCCGCGGCCTGATGGTGTCCACCGAGCCGGTGACCAAGTCCGGCGGCGGTGGCGGCTCGAACGGGTCGAAGTCGGGGGCCAACGGCTCCGGGCGGCGCTCGCGCGGCCGGGGCAACGGCGAGGCCGAGAGGGTCGACAAGGGGGCCGAGAAGGCGGACAAGGCGGCGGAGAAGGCCAAGGACGCGGCACGAGAGGCCGTCGGCGCGATCGCCAAGGCCGCGGCCAAGGAGCACGACAAGGACCGCAAGCGCCCGCAGTCCGAGGAGCACGCTGAGGACACCACCGGCAGCGGTGCGCCTACGGGGTCCGACTCGGAGGCCACGCGGGACACCGGCCAGCGCAACGGCCACGGGCCGGGGCAGGCCGCTGAACCGGCCGCTGGGCCGGCTGTGCCCGAACAGGCGACCGAGCAGGCCACCGAGGAGCCGGAGCCGCAGGCCAGGCCGGCCCGTCGCCGTTCCCGGCGTACGGCGTCGCGCCCGGCCGGGCCCCCGGTCAACGCACTGCCGGAGAGCTGAACAGTGCGTTAACCGACCCCGGTTTGACCCCGTTTCCGGCGGCCACGTAACCTGTTACACGGCCCGCCATTCGGTGGGCCGTGTCGTGCGTAGCCCCAGCCGGGAACATCCCGAGTCCAACGGGCACGTGTGGCCCCATCGTCGAGTAGCAGGAGACTTCCGTCCCGATGTACGCGATCGTCAAGACCGGCGGCAAGCAGTACAAGGTGGCTGTCGGCGACGTCGTCGAGGTCGAGAAGCTCGATGGCGCGCCCGGCACCGAACTCAACTTGCCCGCGCTGCTGGTCGTCGATGGTGCCGACGTCACCACCGACGCCGACAAGCTGGCCAAGGTTTCGGTGACCGGCAAGGTCGTCGAGCAGACCAAGGGCCCCAAGATCCGTATCCACAAGTTCAAGAACAAGACCGGGTACCACAAGCGGCAGGGTCACCGGCAGAAGCTGACCCGTGTCGAGGTCACCGGCATCAAGACCAAGTGAGGACCTGACTAGCCATGGCACACAAGAAGGGTGCGTCCAGCTCTCGCAACGGGCGCGACTCCAACGCTCAGCGCCTCGGTGTGAAGCGCTTCGGCGGCCAGGTCGTCAATGCCGGCGAGATCCTGGTCCGCCAGCGTGGCACCAAGTTCCACCCGGGTGTGAACGTCGGCCGCGGCAATGACGACACCCTGTTCGCGCTGGCCGCCGGTGCGGTCCAGTTCGGCGAGAAGCGCGGTCGCAAGACCGTCAACATCGTCCCGTCCGAGGGCTGACCGGCCCGGACGAGGAACAAGCTCCGACGAGGGGCGGGCCGGGATCGCACCGGCTCGCCCCTCGTCTTTTGTGTTGAGAGGAACCCGTGTCCCGATTCGTTGACCGCGTGGTCATCCATGTCTCCGCCGGCGACGGCGGAAACGGGTGCGCGTCGGTGCACCGGGAGAAGTTCAAGCCGCTCGGCGGCCCGGACGGCGGCAACGGCGGCAACGGCGGCGATGTCACGCTCGTCGTGGACGCCGGCGTGCACACCCTGCTCGACTTCCACTTCCGCCCGAACGCCAAGGCCACCAACGGCAAGCAGGGGCAGGGCAGCAACCGCAGCGGCGCCAACGGCGAGGGGCTGGAGCTGAAGGTCCCGGACGGCACCGTGGTGCTCACCGAGGACGGCGAGGTGCTCGCCGACCTGGTCGGCCACGGCACCCAGTACGTCGCCGCCCGTGGCGGCCGGGGCGGGCTGGGCAACGCCGCACTCGCGTCGAAGGCCCGCAAGGCGCCCGGGTTCGCGCTGCTCGGCGAGCCGGGTGACGCTCGCGATCTGGTGCTGGAGCTGCGTTCGGTCGCCGACGTGGGGCTGATCGGCTTCCCCTCGGCCGGCAAGTCGTCGCTGATCGCCGTGCTGTCCGCGGCCCGGCCGAAGATCGCCGACTACCCGTTCACCACGCTGGTGCCGAACCTCGGTGTGGTCACCGCGGGGGAGTCGGTGTTCACCGTGGCCGACGTGCCCGGCCTGATTCCCGGCGCCAGCCAGGGCAAGGGGTTGGGGTTGGACTTCCTGCGGCACATCGAGCGGTGCGCGGTGCTGGTGCACGTGGTGGACTGCGCGACCGAGGAGCCGGACCGCGATCCGGTGTCCGATGTGGACGCCGTGGAGGCGGAGCTGGCCCAGTACACGCCGTCGCTCGGTGACGATCTCGCCGAGCGGCCGAGGATCGTCGTGCTCAACAAGATCGATATCCCGGACGCGGCCGACCTGGCCGAGATCGTGCGCCCCGAGATGGAGGCGCGCGGCTGGCGGGTGTTCGAGGTGTCGACGGCGAGTCAGAAAGGCTTGCGCGAGTTGACCTTCGCACTCGGCGAGGTGGTGGAGGCGGACCGGGCGAGCAAGCCGGCTCCGGAGCGCACGCGGGTCGTGCTGCGGCCCACCGCCGTGGACGACTCCGGCTTCACCGTCGAGCCGGACCCGGAGATCGACGGCGGGTTCATCGTGCGCGGCGAGCGGCCGGAGCGGTGGGTTCGGCAGACCAACTTCGACAACGACGAGGCGATCGGCTATCTGGGCGACCGGCTCGCGCGGCTCGGCGTCGAGGAGGCGCTCGCCGCGAAGGGTGCGAAGCCGGGGAGCCCGGTCACCATCGGCCGGATGCAGTTCGACTGGGAGCCGTCCACGCCGGCCGGTGTCGCGGTGATGATGTCCGGCCGGGGCACCGACACGCGGCTGGACCAGACCGACCGAGCGAACGCCGCGGATCGCAAGGCCGCCAAGCAGGCCCGGCGAGTACACGGCGACGAAACAGCGCGCGGAACAGGGGACGACGGGGAATGAGTCACTCTGGCTCGGCGAGCCGGCGGCTGATCGCCGAGGCGCGCCGGGTGGTGGTGAAGGTCGGCTCGTCGTCGCTCACCACCGCGGCGGGTGGCCTCGACGTGACCCGCCTCGACGCGCTGGTCGACGCGGTCGCCGCGCGCTGCGGGCGGGACACGCAGATGATCCTGGTGTCCTCCGGTGCGATCGCCGCCGGCCTTGCGCCACTGGGCATCGCGCGCCGGCCGCGTGATCTCGCGACTCAGCAGGCGGCGGCCAGCGTCGGGCAACTCGCGCTCGGGCACGCCTACGTGGCGTCGTTCGCCCGGCATTCGCTTCGGGTCGGACAGGTGCTGCTCACCTCCGACGACGTGGTCCGCCGCTCGCACTACCGCAACGCGCAGCGCACACTCGAGCGGCTGCTCGCGCTCGGCGTGGTGCCGGTGGTGAACGAGAACGACACGGTCGCCACCGAGGAGATCCGCTTCGGCGACAACGACCGGCTGGCCGCGCTGGTGGCCCACCTGATCGGCGCGGACGCGCTGGTTCTTCTGTCCGATGTGGACGGTCTGTACGACGGTGACCCTCGGCGGGACGGCGCGCGGCTGATCGGCGAGGTGGCCGAACCGTCCGATGTGGACGGTGTGCGGGCGGACAGTGTTGGTGCTTCCGGGCTCGGCACCGGCGGCATGACGAGCAAGCTCGCGGCGGCTCAACTCGCCGCGGCCGCAGGCGTTCCCGTGTTGCTGGCCTCGGCGGCCGACGCGCCTCGGGCACTCGGCGGCGCGGATGTCGGCACGGCGTTCGCCGCCACCGACCGCAGGCTGAGCGCACGCCGGTTCTGGCTCGGCTACGCGGCCGACGCGACCGGCCGGCTGCACCTGGACGCCGGCGCGGTGGCCGCCGTGGTGGGCCGACGCCGTTCGCTGCTGGCGGCGGGGATCGTCGCGATGGACGGCGCGTTCGAGGCCGGCGACGTGGTCGAGCTGCTCGATCCGGCGGGCGTGGTGGTCGCCAGAGGAGTGGTCGCCTTCGACGCCGGCGAACTGCCGGGACTGATCGGCCGTTCCAGCCACGACCTGCTGGCCGAACAGCGCCGCGAAGTGGTGCACGCCGACGACCTGGTGCCTCTCACGACCCGCTGAGGTGCTTGACGAGACGGGCGATCTGGTCGGCGTACTTCTCGGTGAACTCGGGCAACGAGGGATCCTCGTCGCAGACGATCTCCGCGATCCGCGGGAGGGCGACCACGGCGCTGGCCGCGGCGAACAGGGCGAGCATCAGGTGTGCCGGATCCAGGTCGGCGGGCAGCTCACCCGATTCCTGGCGCCGGCGCAGGTTGTCGACCTGGCCGCGCAGGAACGCCACCTGTGCCGGGTCCTTTCGGAACGCCCCTTCGTCGGTGGACATGTTCGACCACACGAGCATGCGCGCGGCTTCCCGCTCGTGCAGCGTGCTCATGACGAAGTCGGCGACCACGGCATCCAGTGGCCGTTCCAGGTCGGCGATGGCGGAGCCGGTCTCCCGCCACTGGTTGTTGAGTTCGGCGTGCAGGCCTTCCTTGCCACCGAAGTAGTACGAGATCAGCTGCTTGTTGACGCCCGCGCGGTCCGCGATGTCGGCGACCCTGGTCGCGGCGTAGCCCTTCGCGCTGAACTCGATCTTGGCGGCGTCGATGATCCGGGCCTTGGTGCGCTCCGGGTCACGGCGACGCTCGCCACCGGTCGGGGCGCGGCGGGGTGATCGCGGTGGTGGCTCCTTCGCTGGCACGCGTTCACGCTAGCTCACGATCACCCCACAACTCGACATCCGGACAACTCTGTCATCTGTACGGTTGACTTAATCATCCATTTGGTTGATAGTGATGTGGAACCGACACCGAAACAGAGGAGCTTCCGATGTCCAAGCGGATCCACGTCGTCGTCATCGGCGGCGGCACCGGCGGCCTGTGCCTGGCGCAGGGGTTGCGTCAGGCAGGCGTGAGCGTCGCCGTGTACGAGCGCTCGCGCAGCAGAACCGAGCGCCTGCAAGGCTTCCGCGTGCACATCAACCCGCACGGTTCACGCGCGCTGCACGAGTGCCTGCCGTCCCACCTGTGGGAGGCGTTCGTCGCGACCACCGGCACGTCCGGCAACAACTTCGGCATGATCACCGAGCAACTCGGCGAGCTGATGCACCTCAGCGAGAACGATCTGACGCGCGGCCAGCACGATCCGACCGCGACGCACTACTCGGTCAGCCGGATCACGCTGCACCAGGTGCTGTCCTCCGAGTTGGACGAAGTGCTGCACTACGACAAGGTGTTCGAGCGCTACGAGCGCAACGCGGACGGCACGATCACCTGCCACTTCGCCGACGGCAGCACGGCGGTGGGTGACGTTGTGGTCGCCGCAGACGGCGCCAACTCGCGGGTGCGCCGCCAGTACCTGCCGCACGCCGAACGCGTCGACACCGGTGTGATCAACGTGGGCGGCAAGCTCCCGCTGACCGACGAGGTGCGCGCCGCGTTACCCGCGCGGCTGTGCGACGGTCCGAACAGCGTGATCGCACCCGGGCCCGCGGCATGTTCGTCGCGCCGCACGACCTGGACGGCGTGACCGCTGTCGACGGCATCGGCGACAACGACGAGACGGCCGAGGTCGACGCCGTGCTGTTCGACAACACCGGCAGCTACCTGCTGTGGGCCTACTTCGCCCGACATGACGGTTATCCCGACGGACTGTCCACTATGGACGGTGCGCGCCTGCGGGAGACGGTCGGCGAGCTGATCGGCGACTGGCATCCGGCCCTGCGCGCGCTCGTCGAGCGATCGCCCGAGGAAACCGTGTCGCTGCTCCCGATCCGCACCTCCGTTCCGATCGATCCGTGGCCGGCCAGCACCGTGACCCTGCTCGGCGACGCGATCCACAGCATGACGCCGTTTCGCGGCATCGGCGCCAACACCGCACTGCGCGACGCGCGACTGCTGTGCCGGGCGCTGGTCGCCGTGTCCCGTGGCGAGGCCGAGCTCCTCGACGCGATCAGCGACTACGAATCGGCGATGCGGGCCTACGGGTTCAAGGCCGTCCGCGACTCGCTGCGCACCGCCGAGCAGTCCGTCTCGGGTAATCGGCCGGCCAAGATCATGTTCAAGACCGTGCTGCGGGTGCTCAACGCCGTCGGCCCGTTGAAGCGCAAGGTGTTCGGCGACCACGGAACCGAGTGAGCTGCTATTTCAGCTCGCTGGCCTTGGTCTCCGGCAACGTCAGGATCACCAGGAACGCGATCAGCGCGCCGATCGAGACGTACCAGAAGAACACCGTCTGCAGGCCCGCCGCGGCCAGCACGCTGATCACCAGCGGGGCCGTCCCGCCGAACAGCGCGACCGTGAGGTTGTACCAGGCGCCGATGCCAAGGCCGCGCAGTTCGGTGGGGAACAGCTCGCTCATGACCGCCGGCGCGATCGAGGTCATCGCCGTGTACATGGCCAGTCCGACACAGAACACCACGAGCAGATTGCCGAAGCCCGGTTTGACCAAAGTGGACAGTGGCACGGTCAGCACGACCATCGCCGCCGACCAGGCCAGCAGCTGCGGTTTTCGGCCGACCCGGTCGGACAACGCGCCCATCGGGTACTGCAGCAGCACGAACAACGCGGTGGCGATCGACAGCGCGAGGAAGACGTCGTAGGCGTCGGCGCGACGGGTCTTGACCGCGAACGGCTGCAGTGCGCTGAAGAAGGTGTAGTAGCACAGCGTCGACAGCAGCGTGAACCCGACGAGCTGGCCGACGGCCTTCGGGTGCTCCCGCAGGGTGGTGCGCAACGGATGCCGCACCCTGCGGGCGGTGTCCTTCTTCGCCTCGAACAGCTCCGTCTCGGCGAGGCTGCGGCGCAGCCACAGTCCGACGAGCCCGAGCACGCCGCCGATGATGAACGGGATCCGCCAGCCGAAGTCGCTCATCTGCTGCGAGGTCAGGTTCTTGCTCAGCACGTATCCGAGAACCGAGGCGATCAGCACGGCCGTCCCGGTGGAGATGTAGAAGAACGCCGAGTAGCGCCCGCGCCGCTCCGTGGGGGCGATCTCGGCGAGATAGGCCGAGGCGTTGGACACCTCGCCGCCGACCGACAACCCCTGCGCGATCCGCGCGAGGATCAGCAGGAGCGGGGCGAACCAGCCGATCTGGTCGTAGGTAGGCAGGATGCCGATGAGCAGTGAGCCGCCGGCCATCAGCACGATCGTGAGGATCATGGCCGGACGCCGTCCGCGCAGGTCGGCGAACCGGCCGAGCAGCAAGCCGCCGAGCGGGCGGAAGAAGAACGCCAGCGCGTAGGTGGCGAACGTGTTGATCTGCGACAACGTGCCGCCACCTGGGAAGAACTCGCCGGCGAAGTAGATCGCGAAAGCGGCGTAGACCGTCCAGTCGTACCACTCGATGGCGTTGCCGATGCTCGCCGCGACGAGCTTGCGAACGGGGAGCCGGTGCCTGGCCGCCGTGCCCTCGATCACCTGGTCGGTCATGTCTACCTCGCCCTCGCTCGGTGCTCTGGCACCTTGCCACAGCGACGGTGATTTGTGGACCACCAATCGGCTTTCCTGGTTGGGGCATCGCCGTCACCCCGTCGAGGCCAGGGCGAACGGCAGCACGGCCGGCGCGCCGGCGTCCCGCAGCAGTTTCGTGGCCACGGCCATGGTCCAGCCGGTGTCGACCTGATCGTCCAGCAGCAGTACCGGACCCTCCACAGTGGACAGTCGCGCGGTGAGATCATCGCCCAGCCGCAACGACTTCCACACGCCGGCCACGCGCAACGCGCTGTTCGCGCGCTGCACCCGGTCGGTCGCCTCCAGTGCCCCGAGCAGCGGGAGCCGGCCGATCGACGAGATCCGTTCGCCGAACGAGGACACCAGCTGTGGACGGCGGGTGGAGCCGACCGTGACCACGCCGATCGGTCGGGCCGACCAGTCCCACTCGGCGAGCACCTTCACGCAGGCATCGACCATGTCGGCCGGCACGTCGCCGTCCCGCACCCCACCGTCCACTGTGGACGCGAACAGCTCGCGGAGACGGTTGCCCCAGCCGATGTCGGTGAGCCGGCCGAGCGCTCGCCCCGGCTCAGCTCGCTCGGTCGCGGCGATCTTGCCGGTCAGCGGAACGCCGAGATCGCCCATCCCGGTCGGCCACTGCCGACGTTCGGCGACCTCGACGCCGGCTTTTCCCAGGCGTGCCCGAGCCGAGGCCATGGACTCCTCGGACACGGCGGTGTCCCAGCGCTTGCCGGTGCAGTTGTCACACCGGCCGCAGGCCCGCGCGTGCGGGTCGTCGAGCTGGCGCTGCAGGAACTCCATCCGGCACGACTCGGTGTCCAGATAGTCGAGCACCGCGTTCTGCTCGGTCGTCCTGGCTTCCGCGATCCTCTGGTACCGGTCGCCGTCGTAGGCCCACGGCTTCCCCGTGGCGATCCAGCCGCCGCGCACCCGCTGGACCGCACCGTCCACGTCGAGCACTTTCAGCACCATCTCCAGCCGGGTGCGGTTCAGGTCCACGTGCGGCTCCAGTGCCGGCGTCGACAGTGGACGATCGGCCTCGCCGAGCACCTGGAGCACCTGCTGCACAAGGCGTTCCGCCGGGAACGCGAGCGAAGCGAAGTACGCCCAGATGTCTCTGTCCTGTGTGGACGGAAGCAGGATCACGTCCGCCCTGCGCACACCACGACCGGCACGCCCGATCTGCTGGTAGTACGCGATGGGCGACTGCGGAGCACCAAGGTGGATGACGAACCCGAGGTCAGGCTTGTCGAACCCCATCCCCAGCGCCGAGGTCGCCACCAGCGCCTTCACCCGGTTGTTCAGCAGATCCTCCTCGGCGCGCAGCCGCTCGGTCTGATCGGTGCGGCCGGTGTACGCGGCGACCTCGTACCCCTTGTCCCGCAAGAAGAACGCGACCTCCTCGGCGGTCGCCACGGTCAGCGAGTAGATGATCCCGGAGCCCTCGAGATCACCAAGCCGGTCGGCGAGCCAGCCCAGCCTGCCCTGCGCGGTGCCGATCCGCACCACCGCGAGGTGCAGGCTCTCCCGGTCGAGCGGGCCGCGCAGCACCACCGCGTCGGAGCCGTCGATGCCGAGTTGGTCGGCCACGTCGCGCACCACCCGGTCGTTGGCGGTCGCCGTCGTGGCGAGCACCGGCACGCCGGACGGCAACTCGCCGAGCAGCGAGCGCAGTCTGCGGTAGTCGGGCCGGAAGTCGTGCCCCCAGTCGGAGATGCAGTGCGCCTCGTCGACCACGAGCATGCCGGCCGTCCTGGTCAGCTCCGGCAACACCGTGTCGCGGAACTCCGGATTGTTCAGCCGCTCCGGGCTGACCAGCAGCACGTCCACCTCGCCGGAGGCCACGTCGTCCTGGACCGCCTGCCATTTCTCGGGATTCGCCGAGTTGATCGTGGCCGCGCGCACGCCGGCCCGGCCGGCCGCCTCGACCTGGTTGCGCATCAGCGCCAGCAGCGGAGACACGATCACCGTCGGCCCGGCTCCTAACCCGCGCAGCAGGGCCGTCGCGATGAAGTACACCGCGGACTTGCCCCAGCCGGTTCGTTGCACGACGAGCGCGCGCCGTCGTTCGACGACCAGGGCGCTGATCGCCGCCCACTGGTCGTCCCGCAGCGTCGCGTCGGGGCCGGCGAGCGCGCGCAGTCGATTCTCGGCCGCGTCACGCAGTTCGTTGTCTCCCATGCGCCAACAGATACTCCACACGCCCGACGAACGCACGGATTCGGCGTAGTGAAGGTCACCCTGGCTCCGAAGTCGTGATCCTCGGCGGGTCGCGGCGGTGCCACGTACGCTGATCAGCTATGTCCGGTCGGCGACGCATCGGGATCATGGGCGGCACGTTCGACCCGATCCACCACGGCCACCTGGTCTCCGCCAGCGAGGCGCAGGCCAGGTTCGACCTGGACGAAGTGATCTTCGTCCCCACCGGCCAGCCATGGCAGAAGAGCCAACGGCAGGTCAGCGCCGCCGAGGACCGCTATCTGATGACGGTGATCGCCACCGCGTCCAACCCGCGGTTCTCGGTCAGCAGGGTGGACGTGGACCGCGACGGCGCCACCTACACCGTCGACACGCTGGCCGACCTGCGCACCGCGCACCCCGACGCCGAGCTGTACTTCATCACCGGAGCCGACGCGCTGGAGCAGATCCTGTCCTGGCACCGCGTGGCCGAACTGTTCAAGCTGGCGCACTTCATCGGCGTCAACCGCCCCGGCTACCACCTCGTGGACGACCACCTGCCCGGCGGATCGGTGAGCCTGATCGAGGTGCCGGCCATGGCGATCTCGTCCACCGCCTGCCGAGTGCGCGTCGCCGCTGGTCAGCCCGTCTGGTACCTGGTGCCGGACGGCGTCGTGCAGTACATCTCCAAGCGAGGCCTCTATCGCGATTGATCGCGGAGCAGCGTGAGGACCTCGCTCAGGTCCGATCGGACCTCGCTCAGGCCCGATCGGACCTCGCCGAGTTCGGATCGAAGCCCAGTGACGTCGGATCGAATCTCGGTGACGTCGGACCGGAGGGCTGCCAGCTGCTGGCTGTGCTCGGTCTGAACGCGGCGGATGCCGACCAGTTCACGACTGTGGCGATCGACGGTTGCCTTGATGTCCAGAACCGTGTCACCGATCGCCTGGAGATCTTCCGCCTGGCGATCAACGCGCCGCGACAGCTCTGGACTGGCCATGCGGACCACCATACCGCTGCGCGATTCCGGTGACGGCACGCTGAACGGGATCAACCCGAAGGGCGAGCCTTTCGGGTGACGGTACTCTCGTGAGGCTCGAATACCCGTCCACGACGTGAGGAGCCACGTGACAGCGACGCAAGAGGCGCGCGAGTTGGCCCTGGTCGCTGCGAACGCGGCCGCCGACAAGTTGGCGAGCGACGTGATCGTCCTCGACGTGTCGGACCAGTTGGTGATCACCGACTGCTTCGTGATCGCCGCCGCGGCCAACGAGCGGCAGGTGGGCGCGATCGTCGACCACGTCGAGGAGAAGATGCGCGGCGCCGGCACCAAGCCCGTCCGCCGCGAGGGTGCACGCGAGGGTCGCTGGGTGCTGCTGGACTTCGTCGACGTCGTCGTGCACGTGCAGCACAAGGAAGAGCGGGACTTCTACGCGCTGGAGCGCCTCTGGAAGGACTGCCCGCGCATCGAGTTCACGCCGGCCGGCGTACCGGAAGAGGACGCGGCGCGGTGACCTTGCGGCGGCTCGTGCTCTGGCGGCACGGCGAGACCGACTACAACGCGTCCGGCCGGATGCAGGGCCACATCGACTCGTCGTTGACCGAGGTCGGCTGGAACCAGGCGCGCTTCGCGGTCACCGCCCTTGCCCGGTTCTCGCCGGACCTCGTGGTGGCCTCCGACCTGCGCAGGGCCACCGACACCGCGACCGTGTTCACCGAGGCGACCGGCGTGCCGCTGCGCGTGGACAAGCGGCTGCGCGAGACGTTCCTGGGCGTGTGGCAGGGCAAGAAGGGCGCCGACATCGACGCGGCCTGGCCGGGCGACCGGCGGCTGTGGCAGACCGACGCGACCTGGGCGCCGCCCGGCGGTGAGGCGCGGGTGGAGGTCGCCGCGCGGGCTCGTGAGGCGGTGGCCGCGCTCGACGAGGGTGAGCAGGAGACGGCGCTGCTGGCCACGCACGGCGGGTTGATCGTGGCGCTGACCGCGAGCCTGCTGGAGTTGCCGGTCACCTCCTGGGCGCTGCTCGGCGGCATCGGCAACTGCCACTGGACGGTGCTGGAGCGGCGCACGAGCAGCGGGCTGGCCTGGCGGCTGATCACGTACAACGCCGGCATCACCGGGTGATGGCGCCGACCCTGCTGGTTTTCGGCGACTCACTGAGCTACCACGGACCGGAGGGGCCGCGTCCGTCCGACGAGCCGGGTCTGTGGCCGAACGTCGCCGCGAACCGGCTCGGGGGAGTGGCCGAACTCGTGGCCGGTCCCGGCTGGACCGCGCGCGACGCGTTCTGGGCGCTGTCCGGTGACCCGAGGGTGTGGTCGCTGCTGCCGCGCGCGGACGTGCTGGTGCTGGCCGTGGGCAGCATGGACACGTTGCCCTCGCCGCTGCCGACCTACCTGCGCGAGGGGATCCGGTACGTGCGCCCGGACCCGCTGCGCCGCCTGGTGCGCAAGGGGTATCTGACCGCTCAGCCGTGGCTCGCGCGCGCCACCCGGGGGCGCCCGGTGGCGCTGCCGGCCGCGTTGACCGTGAAATATCTGAGCAAGACGCTGGACTCGATCAGGGCGCTGCGGCCGGGCCTGCCGGCGGTGGGCGTGCTGCCTCCGGTGCACCGCTCCGAGGCGTACGGTCTCGTGCACTCCGCCCGCGAACGGGCGGTCGTCGCGATCGAGGAGTGGGGGCGAGTGGCCGGGGTGCCGCTGCTGGACCTGGGCGGATTGGTGTCCGACCACGTGCTCGGCGGGCACGGCAACCCGGACGGCATGCACTGGGGCTGGGACGGGCACCGACTGGTCGGCGAGGCGTTGGCCGAGATCATCGCACCGATGATCGGCCCGCGCGCCGGCTGACCCGTAGGCTTTCCGCCGTGCCCGTCGCTGTCGTCACCGATTCCACCGCGCACCTGCCGGACGGTTTCGCCGAACGGCACGGCATCCGGGTCGTG
The DNA here is from genome assembly GCF_004216555.1 of Herbihabitans rhizosphaerae. Lineage (GTDB taxonomy): Bacteria > Actinomycetota > Actinomycetes > Mycobacteriales > Pseudonocardiaceae > Herbihabitans > Herbihabitans rhizosphaerae. The sequence goes on from NZ_SGWQ01000014.1 coordinate 99,279, forward strand.
CCGCTGCACGTGCTGATCGACGGCGAGAGCGGGCTGGACGGGGTGGACATCGGACCGCCCGAGTTGTCCAAGGCGTTCGCGCAGCGTCGCGTGGTCACGACGTCGCGGCCGACTCCGCAGGAGATGGCCGCCGTGTATCGCGAGCTGCTCGAGGGCGGCGCGGACGGGGTCGTGTCCGTGCACTTGTCCCGTGAGCTGTCGGCGACCTGGGAGTCGGCGTGGCTGGCCACCCAGGAGGTGGACGTGGAGCGGGTGCGGATCGTGGACTCGCGCACGGTCGGCATGGGGCTGGGTTTCGCGGTCCTGAAAGCGGCCGGGGACGCCGCGGCGGGGGCCGCTCCCGCCGATGTGGAGGCCGCCGCGGTGGACACGGCCGCGCGGACCAGCACGTTCTTCGTGGTCGAGACGCTGGAGCACCTTCGCCGGGGTGGCCGGATCGGGCCGGCCGCCGCGCTGTTGGGCACCGCGCTGTCGGTGAAGCCGGTGTTGCACGTGGACGACGGGCAGATCGTGCCGCTGGAGAAGGTGCGCACGATGAGCAGAGCGCTGGCCAGGCTGGTCGATCTCGCGGCGCGGGCGGCGGCCGGGCGGCCGGTCGACATCGCGGTGCACCATCTGGCGGCACCGGAGCGTGCGGCGGAGCTGGCCACCGAGTTGGACGAGTTGGTGCCGACGTCGTCGGGGTGCGTGGTGACCGAATTGGGCGGCGTGATCGGCGCGCACACCGGCCCCGGGGTGGTCGGCGTCGTGGTGTCCCCGCGCGATTAGGCGAGTCACTTATCCACAGGCTCGAGTTATCCACAGATCTCGTCTCGGCGGCCGGAACGGCGTTCGATCACGCCTAGCGTCGAATGCGTGTTCGACAAGACGCATCGACGATCTCAACACCGCGGCGGGCCGGCGAGTGGCCGGCTCGCCAGGCTCGCGGCCGACGCGCGGCGGGCCGGCACCGACACGTCCGGGCTGCCACCCGACCAGGAGTGGGTGGAGGTCACCGACGACGACCGTCCACAGGAGCCGGCCGCCGGTGGCCGCGCCGGGCGGCTGATCGAGCGGTGGGTTCCCGGCGCGTCGGTGCCTGCCGGCCCGCGGCGCAGACGGGTCGTGGTCTTCGCCGCACTCGTGGCTGTCGCGGCGATGGTCGCGGTGACGGTTGTCGTGACCGGCCCGGATCGCGGTGTGGCACAAGGGATCCCGCCTGGGTTGCAGCAGGTGGGCGCGCCTCCACCTGTCCACAGTGGACAGCGCGGCGGGTCGATCGTGGTGAGCGTGGTGGGCAAGGTCACCGCACCTGGATTGGTGACGGTCGCCGAGGGCGCGCGGGTGGCGGACGTGATCCGCGCCGCCGGTGGCGCCTCGTCGGGGGTGAACCTCGGCGGGCTGAACCTCGCTCGCCGGGTTACCGACGGCGAGCAGATCTACGTCGGGGTGCCCGCGCCGCCTGATGCCCAGGCGGGGCCGCAGCCGGACGCGCCGGCACCGCCCGGCGGCAAGATCGACCTGAACACGGCGTCACCGTCCCAGTTGGACACGTTGCCCGGCGTGGGGCAGGTGACCGCCCAGCGGATCGTCGAGTGGCGCACCAAGCACGGCCGGTTCGCGTCGGTGGATCAGCTCCGCGAGATCGACGGCATCGGTGCGACCCGGTTCGGCCGTCTGCGCGAGCTGGTGGCGGTCCGATGAGCATCCTGGAGATCACCGGCACGCGGGAGCGTGACGATCCGGCCGCGCGCGTCGACTGGCGGTTGGTGCCGGCGGCGATCGTGGTGTGGGCCGCGGCGCTGCTCGGCCTGCTCGTCGACTGGCGCTGTGCGGCGCTCGTCGGCGCGGCCGGGTTCGTCGTGGGGGTGGCCGTGCTGGCGCGCCGTGCGGGGCGGCATTCCGTGTGGCGCCGGTGGATCAGGCGCGGCGCGGGGTGGTCGTTGCTGCTGTGTGGTCTGGCCTCGATCGCACCGCTGACCCTGACGCTGCGCGAGGCGCGGGAAGATCCGCTGCGCGCGCCGGCGGCGGCCGGGTCGGCCGCTCACCTGCGGGTGTCGATCAGCGAGCGGCCCAGGCCCGTGTTCGCCTCAGGCTTCGGTGGACGTCAGGGCGGCGTGCAGGCGGTCGTGCTGTCCGCACAGGTGCGGCACGCGAGGGTGGCGGATCGAGAGGTCGACTCCGATGGCCGCGTACTGCTCGTGGCGCCGGCCGAGAAGTGGGCGGATCTGTTGCCAGGGCACGAAGTCGAGGCAGACGGGCTGCTGACGTCCGCGCGGCCCGGGGAGCTGACGGTCGCCGCGCTGCGGGTCCGCGGGCCGCCGCGGGTGATCAACGAGGCGCCGGTGTGGCAGCGGGTCGCCGACCGACTGCGCGACGGCCTTCGCGCGGCGTCGGGCGTGCTCTCGCCGGAGTCGGCCGGGCTGCTGCCGGCGCTGGTCGTGGGAGACACCGACAGCCTGCCTCGGCGCGTGATCGAGGAGTTCCGCACGACCGGCATGTCGCACCTCTTGGCGGTCAGCGGTACGAACTTGGCGATCGTCTGCGTGGCGGTTCTGTTGCTGCTGCGGGCTTTCCGGGTCGGGCCGCGCGGCGCCGCGGTCGGGTCCGGCCTGGCACTGGTGGGGTTCGTCGTGCTGGCCGGGCCGGAGCCGAGTGTGCTGCGGGCCGGTGCGATGGCGGCCGTCGGATTGATCGCGCTGGCACTCGGGCGGCAACGGATGGCGCTGCCCGCACTCGCCGCCTCGGTCATCGTGCTCGTGCTGTTCGATCCGGCGCTCGCCGTGGACTTCGGGTTCGCCCTCTCGGTCCTGGCGACCGGTGGGCTGGTGCTCGTCGCACCGCGATGGGCCGACTCGCTGGCGGCGCGCGGCATGCCACGCGGGATCGCCGAGGCGCTGGCGGTCCCGGCGGCGGCGCACGTGGTGACGGCTCCGGTCGTCGCCGGCATGTCGGGCCAGGTCAGCGTGATCGCGGTGCTGGCGAACCTGCTCGCCGCGCCCGTGGTCGCGCCGGCCACCGTGCTGGGTGTGCTCGCCGCCCTGTGCGCGCCGGTCGCGCCGTGGCTGGCCGAGGCGTTGGTGCATCTGGCCGGCCCGGAGGTCTGGTGGCTGATCATGGTCGGCCGGCACGGTGCGGCGGTGCCCGGCGCCGCGTTCGACTGGCCGGGCGGTTGGTGGGGCGGGCTCCTGCTGATGGTGCTGACGGTCGTGACGCTCGCGGCGCTGCGCAACCGCAAGCTTCGGGTGATCGTCGCGGCGGCACTGACCGGGCTGCTGATCGTGCTGATCCCGGTGCGGGTGATCGCTCCGGACTGGCCGCCGGACGGATGGACGGTCGCCGCGTGCGACGTGGGGCAGGGTGACGCGATCGTGGTGGCGACCGGCGAGCGGGGGAGTGCGGTGGTGGTCGATACAGGTCCGGAGGCGGCTCCGGTCGCCGGTTGTCTCGGGCGGCTCGGTGTGTCCGATGTGCCGCTGTTGGTGTTGTCCCACCTGCATGCCGACCACATCGGCGGGTTGACGGCGGTGCTCGCGGACCGGCGGGTGGCCGCGGTCGCGGTGGGGCCGGTGCGGGCGCCGGAGTGGGCGTGGCATCAGGTCCGGGGTGAGGCGGCGCGTGCCGGCGTGCCGGTCGTCCAACTCGGCGGCGGTCAGCGGCTGAGCTGGCCGGGCCTGTCGATCGACGTTCTCGGTCCGGCGGAACGAGTGTCCTATGTAGACGGTGAGGTGACCGGTACGGAGATCAACAACGGTTCGCTGGTGCTGCGTGCTCAGACGGGCGCCGGCAGCGTGTTGCTCACCGGCGACGTCGAACTGCTGGCACAAGCCGAGCTGCTCAGCTCCGGCGTGGACCTGACCGCCGACGTGCTGAAGGTGCCCCATCACGGATCGCGGTACACGGCGCCGGAGTTCCTGGCGGCGATCCGGCCCAAGATCGCGTTGATCAGCTCGGGTGCGGGCAACCGGTACGGCCATCCGAGTCCGGCCACCGTCGGCCAGTTGACCAGCGGTGGGGCGGCCGTGTACCGCACCGACACAGGCGGCGACACAGCCGTGGTCCCGGGTGATACCGGCCCGAGAGCGGTGGCACGCGGAAGCCCGCGCGCACCGCCTCGGTGAGTCGGTGTCAGGCGTTCGTCAGTACCCGAGTGCTTCGCGCACGGCGGCGGCCGACGGCGGCACGGTGGCCTTCGGACCGACCTGGTCCTGGATGGCGTCCAGGGTCTTCAGGCCGTCGCCGGTGATCAGCAGGACGGTGTCGGCGTCGGGGTCGAGCTTGCCGTTGTCGATCAGCTTCTTCGCGGTGGCGACGGTGACCCCCCCGGCGGTCTCGGCGAAGATGCCCTCGGTCCTGGCGAGCAGCCGGATGGCCTCGACCACTTCCTGGTCGGAGACGTCCTCGACCGCGCCGCCGGTACGGCGCACGGTGTCGAGCACGTACGGCCCGTCGGCCGGCGCGCCGATGGCGAGCGATCGGGCGATGGTGTCCGGCTTGACCGGGCTGATCACGTCCTGGCCGGCCTTGTATGCGCTCGACACCGGCGAGCAGCCGGTGGCCTGTGCGCCGAACACGCGGTACGGCGTCGGCTCGACGAGCCCCAGCTCGCCGAGCTCACGGAAGCCCTTGTCCACCTTGGTCAGCTGCGAACCGGAGGCGACCGGCACGACGACCTGGCCGGGCAGCCGCCAACCGAGCTGCTCGGCGACCTCGAAACCGAGGGTCTTGGAGCCCTCCGCGTAGTACGGCCGCACATTGACGTTGACGAAGGCCCAGTCCTCGTGCTCTGCCGCGAGCTCGGTGGCGAGACGGTTGACGTCGTCGTAGTTGCCGTCCACCGCGATCAGCGCGCCGTCGTACACGGCGGTGGTGAGGACCTTGGCCCGCTCGAGAGAGGAGGGAATCAGCACGACCGACTCCCAGCCGGCGCGCGCCGCCGCGGCGGCCACCGCGTTGGCGAGGTTCCCGGTCGACGGACAGGCCAGGACCTTGAAGCCCAGTTCGCGGGCGGCGGCGAGCGCGACGGCCACCACGCGGTCCTTGAACGAGTGGGTTGGATTGCCGGTGTCGTCCTTGACCCACAACGACTTCACGCCGAGCGCCGCGGCGAGCCGGTCGGCCTTGACGAGCCTGGTGCGCCCCGGCTCGGTGTTGGGAAAGGTGTCCACAGTGGACGGAACAGGAAGGAGGCCGCGGTATCGCCAGATCGATTCGGGGCCGGACTCGATGTCCTCCCGCCGGATGTCGCCGAACTCGTAGGCGACCTCCAGCGGGCCGAAACACTCGGCGCACGCGAATTCGGCGGCGAGGGGAATCTGGTGCCCGCACTCACGGCAGGCCAGCGCACGCGCGGGGCCGAGGTCGAAAGCGGTGCCAGTGGCAGGGGAAGTGTTGACGGCAGTCGTCATCGCGAGGTCTCTCCTCATCTCTCCCGCGAACGGGTCGGAGTTGGCACCGTGGTCGTCGCTCAACTCGCAATACTCGCGAGTGACGCCGGTTGCCGGGGCTTCAACGGGCCGATCCCTCTGCCCCTCTGGATGAGCGGTATTCGGTTGTCGCCGTCCGCGCTGACGCACACAACGGCGTACGGCCACGCTACGGCATGAGGTTCCGCCGGGGCCACCGCCCTTCCACGATTCGAGAGCCGTGCCACACGCGGGCGGCGTCCGAGGGCGGTCGGTGGGGCGTGCGAGGATGATCGGGTGAGTCAACAGGCGCCGTTGCGGCTCGTGCTCGGCGAGGAGGAGTTCCTGGTCGAGCGTGCCGTCCGGCAGGTGCTCGATGACGCCCGATCAGCCGAGCCGGCCGCCGAGCTGAGCCGGGTCCTGGCCGCCGAGACCACCCCGCCCGAGCTGGTCGAACTGGTCAGCCCGTCGCTGTTCGCCGAGGCCAGGGTGGTTGTGGTGGAGGGCGCGCAGAAGGCTGGGCAGGAGATCGCCGACGCGCTGCTGTCCTACGCCCGCGAGCCGGCCGACGGCATCGTGCTGGTCGTCGTGCACTCCGGTGGCGGCCAGGCGAAGGCCGCGAAGGCACTGCCGGCCGCACTGCGCAAGGCCGGCGCCGAGGTGATCGAGTGCGCCAAGGTCACCAGGCCATCGGACCGGGACGCCTTCGTGCGCAACGAGGTCCGGCGCGCCGGGGGCAAGGCGGACGCGCGCGGAGTGGCCGCGCTGATCGACGCGGTCGGCAACGATCTCCGCGAACTGGCCGCCGCCGCGGCGCAGCTCGTCGCGGACGCGGACGGGCGGGTGGACGAGGCAGCCGTGCGCCGGTACCACCGCGGCCGGGCCGAGGTGACCGGGTTCGTCGTCGCGGAGAAGGCGATCATCGGCGATGTGCCGGCCGCGCTGGAGTCGCTGCGCTGGGCCATGCAGATGGGCGTGCCGCACGTGCTGGTCGCCGACGCGCTGGCCGACGCGGTGCGCACGGTGGCCAGAGTCGCCGGTGCCGGCCGGTCCGACCCGAACCGGCTCGCCGGCGAGCTGGGCCTGCCGCCGTGGAAGGTGCGCAAGGCGCTGAGTCAGTCCCGGGGTTGGCAGCCGGCCGGCCTGGCGGAGGCGATGGGCGTCGTCGCCGACGTGAACGCCGACGTCAAGGGTGCCGCCGCAGATGCGGGCTACGCGCTGGAGCACGCCGTGCTGCGCCTCGCCCGTGCCCGTCGCAAGACCTGACGATCAGTCCACACGGGATTCCCGGCTCGCCATGATCTCCTGACGACTGGCGAGCCGGCTCCTGCGCCGGATCCGCGCCTCACGCCCGCGCCGCTGATCGGACTCGGTCTCCGCCACCACCGGTGGCACCTCGCGGGGTGAGCCGTCCGGCTTGACCGCCACGAACACCAGGTACGCGGTGGCCACGTGCTTGGGTGGCACGCCCGCCTGGTCCCACGGCTCGGCCACCACCCGCACGCCGACCTCCATCGACGTGCGGCCCGCCCAGTTCACCTGTGCGTGCGCGTGCACAAGGTCGCCGACCCGCACCGGCTCGAGAAAGGTCATGCCGTCCACGGCCGCGGTCACCGCCGGGCCGCCGGAGTGGCGCTGGGCCACCGCCCCTGCCACGTCGTCGACCAGTTTCATGACCACGCCACCGTGCACGGTGCCGAGCAGGTTCACGTCCAGCGAGGTCATGATCCGCGACAGCGACGTGCGCGCGGCCGATGTCGGCTTGGGCTCCGGCTCCATGTCCGCAGTCTGCCGCATCGATCAGCAGCACCCGGACAGCACGACGGCGCCACCCGAATCGGATGGCGCCGTCGTGGAAGTGAATCAGAGGGCGTTGGCGCGCTTGGCCATGGCCGACTTGCGGTTGGCCGCCTGGTTGGTGTGGATGACGCCCTTGCCGGCCGCCTTGTCCAGCTTGCGGCTGGCGTCCTGGAGCAGCTCCAGGGCCTTGTCCTTCTCGCCGGCCTCCGCCGCCTCGCGGAACTTCCGGATCGCGGTCTTCACCGAGGACTTGACGGACTTGTTGCGCAGCCGCGCCTTCTCGTTCGTCTTGATGCGCTTGACCTGAGACTTGATGTTCGCCACTCGGCTACTCCTTCACATCGATCACGGATCGTCGCGCCGCGTGTTGTGGTCGGCGGGAAAGTCGACCAAGGCCCCGGCGCCCGAGAACGGGCGAACAGGCTTCCTCCACGTCGGAATGCCGCACGGCACGACCGGAGAAGACTAACAGCCCACCCGGCCGGGGGTTTGCCGGGCCACTACTCGATCGTTGCGCCGTCTGGCGTGGCTCGGTTGAGCCGTCCGGCCTACTCTGCTGCCGCCTTGTCGGACGAGCTGTGTGGAGGCGGCGATGAAGGGTCTGTGGAAGGAATTCAAGGCGTTCGCCATGGGCGGCAACATGATGGACCTGGCGCTCGGGTTCATCATCGGCGCGGCTTTCGCGGCACTGGTGGAGAGCCTGGCCGGCAACATCCTGATGCAGCTCGTCGCGGCGATCTTCGGCAAGCCCGACTTCAGCAACCTGTCGTTCAGCGTCAACGGCGCCGAACTGAAATACGGCGCGTTCCTCACCGAGCTGCTGAACTTCCTGCTGCTCGGCCTGGTGCTGTTCGCCCTGGTGAAGGCGATGAAGAAGCTCGGCCTCGGCAACTTCCGCGCCCAGGGCAGCCGGGAGTGCCCGTTCTGCAAGGAGTTCGTGCCGGTCGACGCGCTCAAGTGCAAGTTCTGCACCGCCGACATCGACCCGGAGCAGGTCGAGGACGAAGACGAGCACATCGTCGTCTCCCGCACCAAGCACGCCGACGGGTAGTCCACACGGTCAGGACGCGGGCGGCTGCTTCGGCGGCCGCCCGCGCTTGGGCAGGTCCCCGGCTTCGCGCGGGGACCGCCCGCCGTCCGCGAGTGCCCGCCGCAGCAGGAACTCGATCTGCGCGTTTGTGCTGCGCAGCTCGTCGGCCGCCCACCGCGCGATCGCGTCGTGTACGGCCGGATCGAGCCGCAGCAGCACCTTCTTGCGCTCGGCCATGATCAGGTGACTCGCTACTGGTACAGCGATCCGGTGTTGACCACGGGCTGCGCTTCCCGATCGCCGCAGAGCACCACCAGCAGGTTGCTCACCATGGCGGCCTTGCGCTCCTCGTCCAACTCGACGACCTGGTTCTCGGCCAGCCGTTGCAGCGCCGACTCGACCATGCCGACCGCGCCCTCCACGATCCGCTGCCGGGCGGCGACCACCGCGCCGGCCTGCTGGCGGCGCAGCATCGCCTGGGCGATCTCCGGCGCGTAGGCCAGGTGCGTGATGCGCGACTCGATCACGTTCACGCCGGCCGACTCGACCCGCGCGGCGACCTCGAGCGACAGCTTCTCGGTGATCTCCTCGGCGTTGTCCCGCAAGGAAAGCCGGCCCATGTCGTGCGTGTCGTACGGGTAGGTGGTGGCGATGTGCCGCACCGCGGTCTCGGTCTGGATCGCCACGAACTCGGTGAAGTCGTCCACCTCGAACATCGCCCGCGCGGTGTCGGCGACCTGCCACACCACGACCGCGGCGATCTGCACCGGATTGCCGTCCGCGTCGTTGACCTTGAGCACGGCCGTCTCGTGGTTGCGGATCCTGGTGGACACCTTGCGGCGGTAGGTGAACGGGTTCACCCAGCGCAGGCCGTCCTCGCGCACGGTGCCGACGTAGCGGCCGAGGAACTGGATCACTCGCGCCTCGCCGGGCGCGACCATCATCAGTCCGGCGCCGATCGCGAGGCCGGCGAGCACCAGCACCACGCCGATGATCATCAGTGCCACGTTCGGTACCCCGGTGACGAACACCACCCCGCCGCCGAGGACGAGAACGACAGCGCCGCCGAGGAACGGCAGGCCGGGCGAGCCGAACGCGACCCGCTCGCGGACGCGGGGCTCGGGCATGTCGGGTGCGTTGATCGTCGGTGCGGTGGCGTTCATGGCATCTCCCCTGAGTGGACCGTCTAGCAAAGTGATATCACTTTTTTCGACGAGAAGCCACACGGCCCAGCGGGCTGGGAAGATCAGGACCAGCCGTAGCGGGCCTGCAACACGTCCGCGACCTGCGCGAACCGGTCCTCGGGCAGCACGGAGCCCTCGCGCCGGATGCCGTCCTCGGCCAACTCGTACAGCCGGTCCAAACGCAGGAACGACGGCCGGCCGCGACTGTCCCAGGTGCCCGAGCCGAGCGCGTGCCAGTCCTCGGTGTGGTGCCCGTCCGGCTCCCGGCTGGACAGCATCAGCGCGCGCAGCGTCGTCTCGTGTCGTCCGACCACGAGCAGCGGGCGGTCCTTGCCCTGGCTCGGATCGTCCTCGTAGGGCACCCACGCCCAGACGATCTCGCCCGGGTCGGCGCGCCCGTCCAGGTCGGGGGAGTAGGTCACCCGGTCCGGGCGATCGGTCGTCGGAACCTGTCGCACCTTGTGCACGACGGCGAGCGTACGGGTAGGACAGAGGCATGGAGGTGTTGAGCAGTCGCGTGTTGATCCGGCCGTCCGACCCGGAGGCGTCGCTGGCGTTCTACCGGGACACACTCGGGCTGGCGATCCACCGGACGTTCCCCGGTGGCACGGTCTTCTTTCTGGGCAACGGTTTTCTCGAGTTGTCCGGCACGGGCGAGGGCTCCGCGGGCGGCGTGTCACTGTGGTTGCAGGTGCGCGATCTCGCCGCCGCGGCCGCCGACCTCGGCGACGCGGTCACCGTGCTGCGCGAGCCGCGCCGGGAGCCGTGGGGCCTCGACGAGATGTGGATCGCCGACCCGGACGGCGTGCCGATCGTGCTCGTCGAGATCCCGCCCGACCATCCACTTCGGACGGACGTGCGGATCGACGTCAGCGCGTGAGCCACCCGAACGATGGTGACGGCTGGATCGTCAGCCCGTCGGCCACTCGCACGAGGTCCTCGCGCGAGTACCTCTCCGAGGTGCTCACCAGCAGCCAGCGACTGTCCGGCAGGCGGACCACCAGGTGCCGGACCGCCGCGACCTCGGTGTAGCGCCCTTCGCTGCCGCGCACCAGAACCGGATCACCGTTCGACACCGGAGGCTGCGACTGGTCGGTCACCCGCATGGTCACCGCAGCCGGCCCGAGGTCGGTGGGGCCGGCGCGGCCGTCCATGGTGATCTCCGTGCGGCCCGGGTAGCCGATCACGGTCATCTGACCCTGCCGCGTCCCGGGCGGCAGCCATCCGGCGGCCAGCACCGGGTCGAGCGCGGCCGACGGGTCGAGCGTCACCGGGTCGTCCGCGCCGGTCGCGATCTTCCTCGCTGTGTCCACATTGGACAGCATCAGCTTGAACTGCTTGTCCGGCAACGGATACCAGTACAGGTCCACGGTGCGGCCGTTGGTTCGGCGGTCCTCGACGAGCTTGCCGGGCGCACCCTTGATCGTGACGTCTTCGACGGTGTGCGAGGCGTCCGGCAGGTGAGCCAACGACGTCCTCGGCCCGTACCAGAGCTGCACGCTCGGGTACCCGGGCGCGTCGGTGCGCGGCTGGTCGCTCCACAGCCGCCCCCACTCGCCGTTCGGCCCGCCGGCCCACCGCATCCGCTCGGTGAAACCGTTCGGGATGATCGTCGGCCGGAACGGCATGGCGGTCGCGCCCGGCGCCGGCCGCACGGTCGGCGGGTTCGCCGGCGCGCCGGTGTTCCCGCTGTTGCCGTCGCTCTCGCCGCCGAGCAGCGACACCGGCACGGCGATCGCCGCGACCACCGCTGCCGCCGCCATGGCCAGCGCACTCCGGCGCAGCCAGGTCCGGCGCGTGTCGTGCGCACGCTCGGCCGCGTGCAGAGCCGCGAGCACCCGGCCGCCGTCCGGTGCGCGTTCCGCCTGCCGCTGGAACGCCTCGGTGATCAGCTTCTCGGTCATCGCACCTCCTTCAGCGCGGCCAGGCCCGGCTGCACCCGCAGCGTGGCGAGCCCTCGGGACACGTGACTGCGCACCGTGCCGATCGCGCAGTCCATGACCTCGGCGATCTCCGGATCGGAGTATCCGCAGTAGTACCGCAGCGCGAGCGCCACCCGCTGCTTGCGCGGCAGCTTGGAGATCTTGCCGATCATCGCGTCGCGCTCGTCGAACTGGTGCGCCTGGTCGGCCAGCGACGGCACGACCTCGGCCAGCACGTCGGGCGACAGCGGCACCACGGTCGACGCCTTGCGCCTGCGCCAGGACAGGTACTCGTTGGTGATCATGCGCCGCACGTAGGCGTCCGGGCGGTCCGCGTGACCGATCCTCGGCCACGCGCGCTGCATCTTGATCAACACGTCCTGGACGATGTCCTCGGCGAGATGCGGATCGCAGGTGAGCACGGTGGCGTAGCGGAGCATCACCGGCAACCGCTCCGCCGCGAAGCTCGTGAAGTCCATCCCCGCGATCCCCTTCGTCGGGCCAACTCTGGCATATGACGGAACGCGATGCTGGCGGGCGCCGTGGATCGTGTACCAAGATGCGTAGATGGGCCGAACACGCAGGCAGCAGCACGGGGAGCTGTTCCGTGGATACCTCGACCCGAAGCGTCCGCACGCCGAGGCCTACGACGAGATGTTCGCGCCAGACTCCACCGTGCGGCAGGCCTACCGGCGGCTGCACGACTCGCTCGCGCCGTCCAGTGCCGCCGATCTGACCGCCCGCTCCGAGGCGCTCGACCGCGCGCTGGTCGACCAGGGCATCACGTTTTCCTTGTCCGGCCAGGAAAGGCCGTTCCCGCTCGACCTGATCCCGCGCGTGATCACCGCGCAGGAGTGGTCCCGGCTGGAGCGCGGGATCGTGCAGCGGGTGCGCGCGCTGGAGGCGTTCCTCGCCGACGTGTACGGCGATCAGCAGATCATCCGCGACGGCGTGCTGCCGCGACGGCTGATCACCTCCTGCCAGCACTTCCACCGCCAGGCCGCCGGGGTGAACCCGCCTAACGGGGTGCGCGTTCACGTCTCCGGCGTGGACATCGTGCGCGACGCGGACGGCGTCTTCCGCGTGCTGGAGGACAACCTGCGCTGCCCGTCCGGGGTGTCCTACGTGATGGAGAACCGCCGCACGATGGCGCGCGTGTTCCCGGACCTGTTCGCCAAGCACCGGGTGCGCGCGGTCGGCGACTACGCCGTGCACCTGCTGCGCTCGCTGCGCGCCGCGGCCGCGCCGAACGTGGCCGATCCGATGGTCGTCGTGCTCACCCCCGGCGTGCACAACTCCGCCTATTTCGAGCACTCGCTGCTGGCCAGGCAGATGGGCGTGGAGCTGGTCGAGGGGCGGGACCTGTTCTGCCGGGACAACGCGGTCTACGTGCGCACCACCGAGGGGGAGCGCCAGGTGGACGTGGTCTACCGGCGCATCGACGACGAGTTCCTCGACCCGGTGCACTTCCGGCCGGACTCGGTACTGGGCGTGGCCGGGCTGCTGAACGCGGCCCGCGCGGGCAACGTGGTGATCGCGAACGCGGTCGGCAACGGCGTCGGCGACGACAAGCTCGTGTACGCCTACCTGCCCGAGATCATGAAGTACTACCTGGGCGAGACGCCTCTGCTGTCCAATGTGGACACCTTCCGCTGTTGGCTGCCCGACGAGCGTGCGCAGGTGCTCGACCGCACCGACGAACTGGTGGTCAAACCGGTGGAGGGTTCCGGCGGCTACGGCATCGTGTTCGGTCCGGACGCCACCGCGAAAGAGCTGAACACGTTGCGCCGCAAGATAAGGAGCGACCCACGGAGTTGGATCGCGCAGCCCGTCGTGCAGTTGTCCACGGTGCCGACGAAGGTCGGCGGCCGGCTGCGACCCCGGCACGTCGACCTGCGTCCGTTCGCGGTCAACGACGGCGAATCGGTGTTCGTACTGCCCGGCGGACTCACCCGGGTGGCGATCCCGGAAGGCAGCCTGGTGGTCAACTCCTCGCAGGGCGGCGGGTCCAAGGACACCTGGGTACTCGCCGCCCGTTCGTCCACAGTGGACGCCGAGCTGAGCGGCCACGGGCTCGCCGCGGGCAGTACGCCGGAGGAGGTGGCGCCGGACCAGGGGCCGGAGCTGACCTCCGCGCAACAGCAACAGCAACAGCAACAGTGAGGGAGGTGGACGATGCTCGCACGCAACGCGGAATCGCTGTACTGGATCGGACGCTACATCGAGCGGGCCGACGACACCGCGCGCATCCTCGACGTGTCGGTGCACCACCTGCTCGAGGACGCCACCGTCGACGCGGACGCCACCAGTAGGCAGCTGCTCGGCGTCCTCGGGATCACGCCGCCGTCCGGACTGGAGCTGGACGTGTGGTCGCTGACCGAGCTGGTCGCGATGTCCGGAGAGCACGCCGGCTCGATCGTGTCCTCGATCTCCAGCGCGCGGGAGAACACCCGGGTGGCGCGCGAGGTCGTGTCCACCGAGCTGTGGCAGTGCGTCAACGCGATGTGGAACGCCGTGCCGGACCGGCAGCGCGCGGCGAAACGCCTCGGACCGCACGAGTTCTTCTCGTTCGTGGAGGAGCGCGCGGCCATGTTCGCCGGGCTCGCCGACTCCACGATGAGCCGCGACGACGGCTGGCGGTTCCTCGTGCTCGGCAGGTCGGTCGAGCGGGTGGACATGGTCGTGCGGCTGCTGATGTCGCGGGTGGGGGACAAGCCGTCCTCGCCCGGCTGGGTCACCGTGCTCCGCTCGGCCGGCGCGCACGACACCTACCTGCGCACCTATCGGGGCGCGCTGGACGCCGCGCGGGTGGTGCAATTCTTGTTGCTGGACCGGCTTTTCCCGCGCTCGGTGTTCCACGCGCTGCGCCAGGCCGAGGCGTGTCTCGAGCAGTTGGACCGCCGCCCGGTGGTGCGGGTCGGCGCGCGGGCCGAGGCGTCCCGGTTACTCGGCCGGGCGCGCAGCGACCTGGAATTCCTGCGGCCGGAAGACCTGCTGGACGATCTCACCGGCAGGTTGAAGTCGCTGCAGGAATGCGTCCGCGAGGTCGGCGAGGCCGTCTCTCTGCAGTACTTCCACTCGGCGCCCTGGGTGGCGTGGACGAATGCGAAAGTCAGTCTGTGATCACCTTGCGTCGTGGTCGGGTAGGGCACGCCCAGGCGGCGATCTACGGCGTTGGCGCTCGTTCGAGTATGCCAATACGAGTCTCTCGCGCCGCCTTGTATCTCATCCACCTGGGCGCGCCCGGTTGGTCGCTCTGCGAGGAGGGTAAATCGTGAGCTGGCGAGTTCGCGTCGTGCACACCACCGGCTACCGGTACGAGGCGCCGGTCATGCAGTCCTACAACGAGGCGCGGCTGACCCCGCGCAGCGACCGGCGGCAGAACCTGGTGGCCGGCAGGGTGGAGACCACGCCGGCCACCCGGTCCTACCGGTACACCGACTACTGGGGCACCGAGGTCACCTCGTTCGACCTGCACGCGCCGCACACCGAGCTGAAGATCGTGTCCTCCTCGGTGGTGGAGACCGGCCCGACCGTGATGCCGCACAACGGGATCACCTGGCGTGATCTGCGCGGCGGCGAGGTGGTGGACCGGTACGCGGAGTTGCTCGAGTCGACCAGATACGTGCCGCGCGACCGCGAACTCGCCTCGATCGCGCGCGATCTGCGCAAGGGCCGCAATCCCACCGAGGCCGTGCTCGCGATCTCGGAATGGGTGCACGACCAGCTCACCTACACGCGCGGGACCACCGGCGTGCACTCGTCGGCGGTGGACGCGTGGCGGGCGCGCGAGGGCGTGTGCCAGGACTACGCGCACCTGACGCTGGCGATGCTGCGCGCGATCGGCATCCCGGGCCGATACGTGTCGGGTTACCTGCACACCAAGGCGAACGCCAAGGTCGGCGAGACCGTGCGTGGTGAGAGTCACGCCTGGATCGAGGCGTGGACCGGCGGATGGTGGGGCTTCGACCCGACCAACGACATCGAGATCGGCCCCCGGCACATCTGGGTGGCGCTCGGCCGGGACTACGCGGACGTGTCGCCGCTGAAAGGCACGTACTCGGGTGGGCAGGCCTCGGCGATCGAGGTATCCGTGAACGTCACCCGATTGGCTTGACCTGAAACACGACCCCTGACACACGACAACGGTGGCGGCTACGGATGGACCCCCACCCGTCCCATAGCCACCACCGTGCCGTGGGCCCACGTGGCCCCCACGCACATGGACCGGCCTCCGGTTCCCCTGTCCCTCTTTGCTACGAGAGGAACGTAACCGGGGGTGTTCACCGGAATGTTCATCGCTTCAGCACCGACGTAGGATCACTTCGAGTAGTCGTGCCGAGGCGGTGAGCGTGTTCAGGATTCTGGGGCCGCTGTCCATTGGTGACGGCGAAGCCGCCCTGGCCGGCGCCAAGCAGCACAAATTGCTCGCCTGCCTGCTGCTGAGCCCGAATCGCGCGGTGCAGATCGACTCGATCCTGGACGCCATGTGGGACGACGAGGCGCCCAATACGGCGATCCGCCAGGTGCGCAACACCGTGTCCGGGCTGCGCCGCGTGCTGCTGAACGCGAACATCACCGGTCCGATCATCCATACCGAGGGGTCCGGATACCGCATGGAGATCACCGACGACGACCTCGACGCGCTGGTGTTCAACCGGCTCGTCGCGGAGGCGGACGCGCAGCAGAAGGAGGACCCGGCAGCCGCGGTGGACACGCTGCGCAAGGCGCTCGGGTTGTGGCGGGGGACCGCGCTCGCCGGGCTCGGCAGCAGGTCACTCGCGGTCTCGGCCGAGGCGTGGGACCGGAAACGACTGTCCACGATCGAGCGCCGGATCGAGCTGGAGCTGGGGCTCGGCCGGCACGGCGCGGTCGCCTCCGAGCTGTCCGAACTGGTCGCGGAGCACCCGCTCAATGAACGGTTCCGTGCGCAACTGATGATCGCCTTGTACCGGCTCGGTCAGCCGGCCGAGGCGCTCGAGGTGTACCGGCAGACCAGAACACTGTTGATCGACTACCTGGGTATCGAGCCCAACCAGCAGCTCGCCGATCTGGAGCAGCGCATCCTGCGCCGCGATCCGGCACTCGACCCCGCTCCGCCTCCCGAGGAGCCGGCACCCGCGCCCCGCGAGGCGCGCCGGGCCGCGCCGACCCCGGCCGAGCTGCCCACCGACATCCCCGACTTCACCGGCCGCGCCGACCAGTTGGGCGGGCTCGACGCGCTCATGGACGGCATCGCGTCCGCCGTGCGCATCGCGGTGATCTCCGGCATGGCCGGCATGGGCAAGACCGCCCTCGCCGTGCACTGGTCGCATCGGGTCGCCGAGTCCTTCCCGGACGGGCAGCTGTACGTCAACCTTCGCGGTTACGGGCCGGGCGCTCCGGTCGCGCCGATCGAGGCGCTGGCGAGCCTGCTTCGCGCGCTGGGCGTGTCCGGCGAGGCGGTACCGGTCGACGAGCGGGACGCGTCGCGGCTGCTGCGCTCGGAGCTGTCCGGCAAGCAGGTGCTCCTGCTGCTGGACAACGCCCGCGCGGTGGACCAGGTGCGGCCGCTGCTGCCGGGCTCCAGCGGCTGCCTGGTGCTGGTCACCAGCCGGGATCGGCTGTCCGGCCTGGTCGCCCGCGAGTCCGCGCGCCGGGTCTCACTCGACGCGCTCACGGCGGACGAGGCGGTCGCGCTGATCTCCGGCATCGTCGGCCAGGAGCGCGCGTCGGCCGAGCTGGTGTCGGTCTACGAACTCGCCGAGCTGTGCGGCCACCTGCCACTGGCCATGCGCGTGGCCGCCGCCCGCATCTCGGACAGCTCACACTGGACCATCGCGGAGCACGTCTCCTTGCTGCGCAGGGAGAATCGGCTCGCCGCGCTCTCGATCGAGGGCGACGAGCAGGCCGCCGTGCGGGTCGCGTTCGACTACTCCTACGACGCGCTGCCCGACGACGCGCAGCGGATGTTCGGCCTGCTCGGCCTCGCCCCGGGGCCCGACTTCACGCCGGAAGCGGTGGGCGCGCTGGCCGGCCAGACGCGGGAGGACGCGGCCGCCGTACTCGACCGGCTCGCCTCCGCGCACCTCGTCGACCAGCACGCGCTGCGCCGGTACACCATGCACGACCTGCTCCGCGACTACGCGCGCGAGCGTTGCGAGTCGGGCACCGAGGCCGAGGAGCGCGACGTGGCCACCGCCGCGCTGCACGACTTCTACCTGCGCCACGCCGACGGCGCCTCCAGAACCCTTGTGCCGCACACGATCCGCCTGCCGAGCATCACCGAACCGTTCACCTTCCCCGACGCCGACGCGGCGCGTGCGTGGCTGGACGCCGAGCACGCCAACCTGGTGGCCGCGGTCGCGGACGCCTCGACACGCCCGTCGGCGCACGAGTTCGCGTGGCGCATGGCGGACGCGCTGCGCGGCTACTTCCACCTCGGCCGCGACGCGATCAACTGGATCACCGCCGCCCGCGCCGCCCTTGTGGCGGCCGAACGAGCCGGCGACGAACAGGGCCAGGCCGCCGCCTACATCAGCCTTGGCCAGCACGCCTTCTTCTGTGCCAACGACTACGACGCGGCACAGCGGCACTGGGAGCTGGCACTCGAGCTGAGCACCCGGAGTGGCTGGGTGCACGGGCAGCCCGCGATCCTGTCGAACCTCGGCAACGTGCAGATGATGCTCGGCGACACCGACAAGACCGCCACCTACTACCGCGAGGCTCTGGCGCTCGAGGAGACCGCGTCTGGCTGGCCGGGATTCGACATGGTGCGGCTCAACCTCGCGATCACCCACCTCGACCTTGGTGACCTTCGACGCTGCGTGGAACTGGCCGAAGAGGCACTGGTCAAGTTCGAGCGGGCGGGCAATCGTGCGGGTGTCGCCATCTGCCTGCTGTCCTTGGGCGAGGCCTTTCGGTTGCAGGGGAAGTTCCAGCGGGCGAGACGCCACCTCAGTCAGGCGCTGTCGGTCGGTGAGAAGGTCGGTGATGTTCGCAGCAGGACCATCGCCCTGTTCCGGCTGGCTCGGATGGACCTGGACCTCGGGGCTGTCGGCGAGGCCGCCGAGCGGGTCCGAGCGGCCCTGGAGTTGGCTCGTGAGCACGCCGATCTCACCGAGGCCGACGCGCTGAACGTCTTCGGCGACGTGCTGTTCCGGCAGGGTGATCACCAAGCGGCGGTCGCCGAGCACCGCGCCGCGCTGCGCATGGCGCGCGAGGGGCAGATCCGGGACGTCGAATGCGCCGCGCTGATCGGGTTGGCGGCCGCGCGGACCGCGTTGCACGATGACGCGTCCGCGGCGGCGGACTGCGAACGGGCCATCACGCTGAGCCGCGCGTCGGGTTACCGCCTGCTGGAGGCGCAGGCGATGACCGTGCTGGCCGGAATCCGGCTGTCGGCCGGCGACACGAAGGCAGCGGTCGATCTGGCGGGAGCCGCCGTCGACATTCAGCGGACGTGTCAGTACCGGCTCGGTGAGTCCGCGGCTCTCACCGTCCTGGGGCGCGCCATGCTCCATTCGGATGACGTCACCGCGCGTCAGCACCTGCACGTCGCGCGTGAGCACTTGATCGAACTTGGCATCGACGAGACCGCGCATTTGGACGCTCTCCTCGGCGAACGATGACGAAAAGGTATTGAGTCGGTGAATGCCCTGCCTTAGTCTCGGCGCCGATGGGGGTAACTCAGTGGAACCAAACCCTCTTCGCGCTCGTCTGAGTGAGTGATGCTGGACGTGGACCCGACTACGGCCAGTACTGGGGATGTATTCGAGAGGTGGGGAACATGGCAGAGCAGCTTGATCAGGTCCAGGACAACGTGGACCAGGCCGGCGCCGGGGAAGACGGCAACGGGGGAAGCGGTTGGCCTCACTCGAAGAAGGGGACCGCGAAGCTCAAGGAGGGCGACGGTGAGACGTCGACCACCGGTGGCGATGGTTGGCCGCACTCGCGGTGACCTGAGCTGAATGAACGGCGGCGCGACGACTTGTCGCGTCGCCGTTTCGTCTGTGTCAGGCGCTCAGGGCGCGCCAGGCGGCGTCGAAGGTCTGACTGAGCCGGCGGGTGCTCATCGGGTTTCCGGTGATCAACTGGTGGTAGACCGGCGGGCCGAACACCAGATCGCGCACCAGGTCCACCGACGCGTCCGCGCGGATCTGGCCGTCGGCCTTGCCGCGCCGCACGATCTCGGTGAGCACGACCGCCCTGGGGGCCAGGTAGCGCTCGCGTAGCACCTCGGTCAGCTCCGGGTTCCCGTCCGCCGCCACGTGCACGCCGAACACCGCGCCTCCGGCCGGCCCGGACAGATGGCGCGCCAAACCGCCCAGCATCGCGCGCAGATCCTTGCGCGCGTCACCGGTCGCGGTGTCCCGCGGCGGCGCGACGTGCGCGCCGAGCGCCGCGACGACGAGTTCCTCCTTGGTGGACCACCTCCGGTACAGCGCCGGCTTCCCGACGCCCGCCCGCGTGGCGACCGCCTCGATGGTCAGCGCGCCGTAGCCGTTCTCGGCCAGCAATTCCACGGCCGCGCGCAGCAGCGCGGCGTCGACCGACGTATCGCGTGGCCGACCTCGTGCGTTCGTCGTCACAGCACTCATCTCACCAGATCCCTTGCCATCGGGGCGGCTCGAATTATATTACGTTACGACTCGTAACGTAATTAGAGGTGTCATGATGTCCAGGTCGACGCGGTGGTGGATGTGGGATCGCCGCGCACGGTACGGGCGCCCTGCTCGCCTGATGTCACCGTTTCGTAAGAGCATGTGGCGCGCCCATGCGGGATGATCGACGAGTGACACGGACGATTGGTTTGGTGATCGCGGCCGCGCTGGCCACGCTCACCGCATGTGGTTCGAACGACCAGCCCGCGGGCCAGCCTCCGGCGAGCCCGCCCGCCCAGACCGGTGCGCCGACCACGGGTGCGCCACCAGCCGGCACGCCGACCACGAACGCACAGTCCACGGTGCCCGAGAAGCTGCGGTTCACCGCGAAGACGGTGGACGGCAAGGACTTCGACG
Organism: Herbihabitans rhizosphaerae; assembly: GCF_004216555.1. GTDB lineage: Bacteria > Actinomycetota > Actinomycetes > Mycobacteriales > Pseudonocardiaceae > Herbihabitans > Herbihabitans rhizosphaerae. The sequence goes on from NZ_SGWQ01000014.1 coordinate 119,598, forward strand.
GCGCGAGCCTCGCCGGCAAGCCGACCGTGCTCTGGTTCTGGGCGCCGTGGTGCCCGAAGTGTCAGCGTGAGGCGCCCGGCATCGCGGCGACCGCCCGCCACTCGGGTGCCGGCGTGAACTTCGTCGGGGTCGGCGCGCTCGGCAAGGAACCCCAGATGCGGGAGTTCGTGCAGCGGTTCGACGTCGGCGGGTTCACCCATCTCGCCGACACCGAGAGCGCGGTGTGGAAGCGGTTCGGCGTCACCGCGCAGCCCGCGTACGCGTTCATCGCCGCGGACGGCAAGGTCGAGGTGGTGACCAGCCAGCTGACCACCGACCAGCTGCACGACAAGGTGCACAAGATCGGCGGGGCCTGAGCCGATGTGGGACACGCTCCTGGTCGCGCTGACCGCGGGCATGCTGGCGACCGTGAACCCGTGCGGCTTCGCCATGCTGCCCGCCTACCTGACCATGGTGGTGACCGGCGCCGGTGACCTGCCGGCGGCGCGCCGGGTCTGGCGGGCACTGGCCGCGAGCGCGCTGATGACGGCCGGCTTCGTCGTGGTGTTCGGCGTGTTCGGCGCGCTGTTCGAGGCAGGCACCGCGACCGTGCAGGAGTACCTGCCGATCGTGACCATCGTGATCGGGGCGATCATGCTCGTGGTCGGCGTGATCATGTTGGCGGGCAAGGAGATCACGCTCCTGCTGCCCAAGCTGACACGTGGTGCGCCAGGTCGAGGGCTGCCCTCGATGTTCGGTTACGGCGTGGCGTTCGCCATCGCCTCGCTGTCCTGCACGATCGCTCCGTTCCTCGCGGTCGCCAGCTCGGTCTTCCGGGGCGCCGACATGCTCGAGGGCCTGCTCGCGTTCGTGGTGTACGCCGCCGGGATGGGCCTGGTGGTCGCCGTGCTGGCGGTGTCCGCGGCGCTCGCCAGCGACGCGATCGTCGCCGGAGCGCGGCGAGTGTTGCCGTACGTCGCCAGGATCGGTGGCGCGCTGTTGATCATCGCCGGAGCGTACGTGGGCTACTACGGCGTGTACGAGTTGCGCGGCACCGCCTCGGAGGACCCGGTGATCGACGCGGCGGCGCGGGTACAGTCCGCGATCGCCGATTTCGTAGCGTGGGTCGGGCCTGTTCCGCTCGTGATCGTGCTTGTCGCGCTGATCGCGGGTGGCGTGCTGCTCAGGCGGCGGGGGAGACGTGGGACGATGGGGCGTACCCGTTGACCATGCGAGGAACTTGAGTGCCTACGTTCGCCGACACGACCTTCACGCCGCCGGAACAGATCCGCAACTTCTGCATCATCGCGCACATCGACCACGGCAAGTCCACCCTGGCCGACCGGATGCTGCAGCTCACCGGTGTGGTCGAAGGGCGGGCCATGCGCGCGCAGTACCTCGACCGGATGGACATCGAGCGCGAGCGCGGCATCACGATCAAGTCGCAGAGTGTGCGCATGCCCTGGATGGTCGACGGTCAGGAGCACGTGCTCCAGATGATCGACACCCCCGGCCACGTCGACTTCACCTACGAGGTGTCCCGTGCGCTCGCCGCGTGTGAGGGTGCCGTGCTGCTCGTCGACGCCGCGCAGGGGATCGAGGCGCAGACGCTGGCCAACCTGTACCTGGCGCTGGACAAGGACCTGCACGTCATCCCGGTGCTGAACAAGATCGACCTGCCGGCCGCCGACCCGGAGAAGTACTCCGAGGAGTTGGCGCACATCATCGGATGCGAGCCGACCGACGTGCTGCGGGTGTCGGCCAAGACCGGTCACGGCGTGCGCGAGCTCCTGGACCAGGTGGTGCGCCAGACGCCGCCGCCGAAGGGCGAGGCGGACGCCCCGGCCCGCGCGATGATCTTCGACTCGGTGTACGACACGTACCGCGGCGTGGTCACCTACATCCGCGTGATCGACGGCAAGATCACCCCGCGCGAGCGGATCAAGATGATGGCCACCGGCGCGACGCACGAGCTGCTCGAGGTCGGCATCATCTCGCCGGAACCCAAGCCCACCAAGGGATTGGGCGTCGGCGAGGTCGGCTACCTGATCACCGGCGTGAAGGACGTGCGGCAGTCCAAGGTCGGCGACACGGTGACCTCCGAGCGCAAGGGCGCGACCGAGGCGCTGGCCGGTTACCGGGAGCCGAGGCCGATGGTCTACTCCGGGCTGTACCCGGTGGACGGCTCGGACTACCCCGATCTTCGCGAGGCGCTGGACAAGCTGCGGCTCAACGACGCGGCGCTGACCTACGAGCCGGAGACCTCGCTGGCGCTCGGGTTCGGCTTCCGCTGCGGCTTTCTCGGGCTGCTGCACCTGGAGATCACCCGTGACCGGCTGGAGCGGGAGTTCGGGCTGGACCTGATCTCCACGGCGCCGAACGTGGTGTATCAGGTGATCATGGAAGACCTCACCGAGCACGTGGTCACCAACCCGTCGGACTGGCCGGAGGGCAAGATCGCCGAGGTGCACGAGCCGGTCGTGCGGGTGACGGTGATCGCGCCGAAGGAATTCGTGGGCGCGATCATGGAGCTGTGCCAGGAGCGGCGCGGCAACCTCGGCGGCATGGAGTACCTGTCCTCGGAGCGGGTGGAGCTGCGGTACACGATGCCGCTCGCGGAGATCATCTTCGACTTCTTCGACGCGCTGAAGTCGCGCACCCGCGGGTACGCGTCACTGGACTACGAGGAGGCCGGCGAGCAGGTCGCCCACCTGGTGAAGGTGGACATCCTGCTGCAGGGCGAGCCGGTGGACGCGTTCAGCGCGATCGTGCACCGGGACGCGGCGTACGCCTACGGCACCCGGATGGCCACCAAGCTGCGCGAGCTGATCCCGAGGCAGCAGTTCGAGGTGCCGATCCAGGCGGCGATCGGCTCGCGGATCATCGCCCGCGAGACGATCCGCGCGATCCGCAAGGACGTGCTCGCCAAGTGCTACGGCGGCGACATCACGCGTAAGCGGAAGCTGCTGGAGAAGCAGAAGGAAGGCAAGAAGCGGATGAAGATGGTGGGCCGGGTCGAGGTCCCCCAGGAGGCATTCGTGGCCGCGCTGTCCACTGATGAGTCGTCTGACAAGGGGAAGTCCGGTAGGAAGTAGTGCGGCCTCCGTAAGGCAAGAAGCGGATGCTCTGTCTGATGGGGCCGGGTCGAGGTGCCCCAGGAGGCATTCGTGGCCGCCCTGTCCACTGATGAGTCGTCTGACAAGGGGAAGTCCGGTAGGAAGTAGTGCGGCCTCCGTAAGGCAAGAAGCGGATGCTCTGTCTGATGGGGCCGG
>NZ_SGWQ01000014.1:122947-147871 GCF_004216555.1 Herbihabitans rhizosphaerae
GGTCGAGGTCCCCCAGGAGGCGTTCGTGGCCGCCCTGTCCACTGATGAGTCCTCCGACAAGACCAAGGGCAAGAAGTAGCTCACTCCAAGTCGTAGTCGAAGGAGTAGGTGTGCGACCCGTCGTCGTGGCGGGTGATCGACAGCTCGCCCGTCAGGCCGGCCAGCTCGTCGGTGGCGGATCCGGCGACGACCGACACGCTCATCCCGGTGGCGAGGTTCGCCAGGTGCGTGACCGTGAACGAGCCACGCCTGCCGTGCACCGAGCCGGTGATCCGCTCGACACCGACGTAGGCGGTGCCCTGGAACTCGCCGGACGCGTCCGGCACGGCCACGGTCAGCAGCGTGCACGTCGTGCTGCCCTCGATGTCGCCGTGGAACGTCTTGCGGTTGGTGACCCTGCCGACCTGGGAGCCCGGGCCCTCCTCGGCGACTTCCTGTTCCCAGTCATGCAGGTCGAACGTGCCAGTTGCGATCGTCATGTGGCTCATCATGCCTGCGGCCACCGACAGTCCGGCGGTACGGTGCGGCCATGGCCGACACGCTCGAGTCACTGCGAAAGATCTGTTTGGCGCTGCCCGAGGTGACCGAGCGCCTGAGCCACGGGGAGCCGGCCTGGTTCGTGCGCGGCAAGAAGACCCTGGTGATGTACGCCGACAACCATCACGACGACCGGCTCGGCTTCTGGTGTCCGGCCCCGCCCGGCGTGCAGGAGGAGATGGTCGCCGAGGACCCGGAGCGGTTCTACCGTCCGCCGTATGTCGGTCACCGCGGCTGGCTCGGCGTGTACCTCGACGTCGACGTGGACTGGGCCGAGATCGCCGAGATCGTCGCCGACGCGTACCGCACGGTCGCGCCGAAGAAGCTCGTCGCTCAGCTGGACGCGTAGCCGTCCAAAAGGGACAGTGCGCGGGAGTACTTGGCGCGCAACCGATCCCGCGTCGCTTCGTCCAAACGGGACAGACGCTCCGGCGAGCTGTTGTCCGCGATGTCGGCGCGCTTCACGGCCAGCGCGATCGGGTCGGCGGCCACCCGCGCGAGGTAGTCCTCCGCGACCTCACCGGCGCGCTTGCTGACCGCGTCCACCGCCGCGATCACCTCGGGCGGGCACCCGGCCGCCGCCAGGTCGTCCAGCGTCACGGCGGTGTCCTCGACCACGTCGTGCAGCACGGCCGTCATCCGCTCGTACTCGCCGTCGAGGCGCGCCATCACCCGCAGCGGATGCCCGATGTACGGCCGTCCGGACTTGTCTGTCTGGCCCGCGTGCGCCTCGCGCGCGATCCGCACCGCGTCGTCCACCGTGAACCCCACGGGTGGACGGTAACGGATTCGCCCGATCCGCTCTCGACGCGCGCCTTCCTCCGGCACAATCGGCGCGGCGGAAGGGGAGGTGACCAGCGTGGACGAGCCATGGGGTCTCAACGGGCCACAGTTCCTGACGGTCTACTGGATCGCGGTGGCGGTGGCCGTGGCGGCGGTGATCGCCGTCCGGGCGTGGTCCCGCAAGCCGGTGCCGACCCAACCCGGCACGACCCCGGACGCGTACGAGCTGGCCCTGCTGTCCGGCGGCTTCCCGAGGGTGACCGACACCGCGATGGCCGCGGCCGTGGATCGCGGCGCTCTGCGGGTGAGCCGGGAGGGCGCGATCACCGTCACCGGTGCGCCGCCGGGCGACCCGGTGCAGGCCTTCCTGCTGAGCCAGATGCCCTCCCCGGCACGACTCGGCCAGGTCATCGAGATCGACTGGGAGCGCAGCGCCATCGACGAGGCCATGACCGAGCGGCTCGCCGCGCGCGGCCTGATCGCCTCGCCGAGCCGGCTCGCCGCCGCGTTCCGCTGGCACTGGCCGCTGGTCGCGCTGTTCGTGATCGGCGTCGCCAGGTTGATCGTCGGGATCGCCGGCGACTACCCGGTCGGCTACCTCGTGCTGTCGCTGTGCGCCGTCGGGGTGATCTGGCTGGGTTGCGCGCTTGCGTTGCACCACAACGGTTCCGTGCCCACGCTGGCCGGTCACCGGGCGGTGCGTGACGCCAAGGCGAGAACACCTGCGCGTGATCCGCGCGGGCAGGTCACCGAGGCGGAGACGGCCGCCGGAGTGCTGCTCCCGGTCGCGCTGTACGGCCTCGCCGCGTACCCGGACGACGCGATCGGCGGGCTGTTCTACCAGTACCTGGGCGCGGTGCCGGGAACGCCACTGGCGGCGCAGCCGATGCAACCGGCACAGGGTGGCGGCGGATCCGGTGGCGGGTCGAGCTGCGGGTCCAGTTGCGGAGGCTCCAGCTGCGGCAGCGGGTCGAGCTGTAGTAGCGGTGGGGGAAGCAGTTGCGGTGGTGGTGGCGGTTGCGGCGGCGGAAGCAGTAGCTGAAGGAGGTGTCATGGAGCGACCGTGGGGCATGTCGGGGCCGGAGTTCCTCGGTGCGTACTGGGCCGCCATGGCGCTCGCGTGCGTGATCGTCCTGATCGCCTTCTGGTGGACCCGCGGGACGCCGGCCGACGCGGTGCCGGCCGACACCAAGCTGGACGCCTACGAACTGGCCATGCTGGCCGGCGGGCCGCGCCGCGTGCAGGCGACCGCGATCGCCGCGCTGGTCGCGGGCGGCCACCTGCGGGTGAGCCGCGCCAGGATCACTGTGCGGAACAAGGATGAGCTGGACGACCGGCTACTCCAGTACGTCCGAGCGAACGCCACGCAGCGCCGCAGGCGCGCCGCGTTCGGCCGGTCCCTGCACGCCGTCCAGCTCGCCGACACCCTGGTCGAACAGGGTCTGTTGGTCGAGCCGGCGCGGCTGCGCAAGGCGCGGCGTTCCCTGGTCGTGCTGGGGCTCGTCGGCGCGTTCGGGGTGATCCGGCTGGCCAACGGCGTGCGCATCGGCGCACCGGTCGGCTATCTGCTGCTGTCATTGCTCGGCACGGCCGTGATCTGGTGGTCCGCGCGCCGGCTGTTCACGCCGCGCGGCCCGGTGCTGACCGGTCGCGGGCGGCGAGTGCTCGCTCAGGCGCAGGCCGGCACCCAGCGGAAGATGACCGACGTGCCGGTCGCGGCGGGCGTCGGCGCCATGGCGTTCGCACCCATCGCCCTGTACGGCTACGCGGCCTACGGCGACGATCAGGTCGGTGATCTGCTCGCCGAGCACACCACGAGCAAGGCCGCCGGCGGCGGCGCGGGCGGCAGCGGGTGCGGTTCGCACAGCTGCTCCGGCTGCGGCGGCAGTAGCGGCTGCGGTGGTGGCGGCGGCGGTTGCGGTGGCGGCGGAAATTGACGATCGACGCCGAATTGGCCGCCGATTCCGCTTCCGTTTGTTTCTCTGAAATGACCGCTGAATGTCGCGTGGCTCACAATTGATGTGTCCACTGTGGACACTCGACGTGCGGTTGCTCACAGACGTTGGTTCCACCGGGTGAGAGGAGGCGAGAATCCTTGTCACCACTCGCTAAAGTGAGCCGCGTAGTCAGCGCAGAGAGGCACTTCCGTGACCGGAATTCCTACGCTGGCCACCGTCCAAGCAGCCGCGTCCAACGTCGCACACCGGTGGTTGTTCGGTAGCCTCGCCGATTTTCGTCCCATGCCGCGATCTCTCATCGACGAGGGCCCGAACCGCTCGGTGTTCGAATACCATTCGCCGGCCGGCACGTCCGGCAATCCGACTCTGCTGGTGCCGCCGCTCGCGGTGCCGGCGAACTGTTTCGACCTGCGCCGTGGGTGCAGCGTCGTCGAGCGGCTGGTGCGCGACGGACGGCCGACCTACCTCGTCGACTACGGCGAGATCGCCTTCGCCGACCGGGAGCTCGGCCTGGAGCACTGGGTCGACGACGTGCTGCCGAACGCGATCACCTCGGTCAGCGAGCGCAACGACGGCAAGCCGGTGCACCTGATCGGCTGGTGCCTCGGCGGGATCCTGTCGCTGCTCACCGCGGCCGAGTTGGGTGCGGCCCGGATCGCCTCGATCACCGTGGTTGCGAGCCCGTTCGACTTCACCAAGGTGCCGCTGCTCGCGCCGCTGCGCCCGGTGCTCAACGCCACCGGTGGACACGCGTTCTCCCCGCTGTACAAGGTTTTCGGCGGCGTGCCGGCGCCGCTGGTGCGCACCGCGTTCCGGATCAGCGCGCTGGACAAGCACCTCACCAAGCCGATCTCACTGGTGCGCAACGTGGCGAACTCCGACGCGCTCGCGCAGTTCGAGGCGGTCGAGCGGTTCACGGCCAACATGGTCGCCTACCCGGGCCGCGCGATCGCGCAGCTTTACCATCGTGCGTTCCGCTCCAACAGCCTGGCCGACGGCACGATCACCCTCGGCGGGCGCACGGTCGACCTCGCCAGGGTGAAGTCGCCGACGCTCGCGATCGGCGGCACGGATGACACACTCGCGCCGCCCGAGGCGGTCCGGCACGTGCTGCGGCTGCTGCCCGAGGCACCGGTGACCCGGTTCGCCACCGCGCCCGGCGGGCACCTCGGGGTGCTCACCGGCCGCGCCGCGCGCACCACGACCTGGCCACTGATCCAGGCCTTCCAGTCCGAACAGGACACCGTTTGCTGGTCTTGAAGACCACCGCGACCGGGGTTTGCAGGTCTTGAAGACCGGCAAACCCGGGTCAGGGCAACGGCAGTGGCGCGCCGAGTACTCGGTAATCCGGGCCGTGGCCGTCGAACCGGAACGGCTCGGTCAGCCGCGTGAACCCGTGTCGCTCGTAGAACCGTTCCGCGCCTTCGTTGATCGCGCGCACCGACAGCGCCGCCCGCTCCTCGGTACGGCCGGACAGCAGCGCGCGCAGCAGAGCGGTGCCGATGCCGCGCCCGTGGTGCACGGGATGCACGTGCAGCTCGCACACCTCGAACGCACCGTCCAGCCACACTTCCGTGCCGGACGCGATCAGTGCCGGCCGGACCCGGTCCGACCACCACGTACTGGTGGAGCCCGGCCAGCCGACCGCGAGCCCGATCATCCTGCCGTCGTCCACCGCGCACCGCGTCACCACGCCGGGCCAGTCGCCCGCGCCGGCCAGGTACTCCGGCGGCCGCACGTCCTGGTCGACCGTGCGCAGTGCCGCGAGGCTCAGCGCGACCGCCTCGGCACCGTGCGCGCCGAGGTCGAGCGGGACGATCGGCCAGGTCATCGGATCATCGGGTGAACACGATCTTGCCGGCCGTGGCGCCGTCCAGCATGTCGCGGAAGCCCTGCTCGGCGTCGGCCATCGGCAGTTCGGCGCCGATCGTGGGGCGCACGCCGGTGGTCTCGCAGAACCGCAGCAGGTCGGCCAGCTCGTCCCGGGTTCCCATGGTGGAGCCGATCACGCGCAACTGCAGGAAGAACAGCCGCTGCAGGTCGGCGCTCGGATCCGGCCCGCTGGTCGAGCCGGACACGACGATCACGCCGCCCGGCTTGACCGCGCGCATCGAGTGCGCCCAGGTGGCCTTGCCCACGGTCTCGAACACGCCGTCCACCCGTTCGGGGAGTCGCTCACCCGAGGCGAAGGTGGCGTGCGCGCCGAGCCCCTCGGCCAGTGCCCGCTTCTCCTCGGACCGCCCGGTGACCCACACCCGGAAGCCGGCCGCGGTGCCGAGCTGGATCAGCGCGGTGGACACGCCGCCGGACGCGCCCTGCACCAGGATCGTCTGCCCCGGTCGCAGCCCGGACTGGGTGAACAGCATGCGGTACGCGGTCAGCCAGGCGGTGCCCATGCACGCGGCCTCGGCGAAGGACAGGCCGGCCGGCTTGGGCAGCACGTTGCGGGCCGGCACCACGACCGTCTCGGCGAGCGTGCCCTGGTGTTTCTCGGTGAGCAGGGTGCGCTTCGGGTCCAGCGTCTCGTCGCCGACCCAGCCGGGGGAGGTGATCACGGAGTGCAGCACGACCTCGGTGCCGTCCTCGGTCACCCCGGCGCCGTCGCAGCCGAGGATCATGGGGAACTGCTCCGGCTTGATGCCCACGCCGCGCAATGTCCACAGGTCGTGCATGTTCAGGCTCGCCGCGCGCACGGACACCGCGATGAAGCCGTCTGGCACCTCGGGTTCCGGTCGCTCGCCGACGGTCAACGAGGCGATCGGGTCGTCTGGATTCGGCTCTGCTGCGAATACGGCGAACATGGAGCCAAACTAACGGGTAACGTCCCGGGCATGCTGCGGTGGCTGGCGGAGTGGTGGGGCGGTGTCGAGCTGTGGATCACCCAGCTCTGGTTCCCGTTCCAGTTTCTGCTGGTCATGGGCGTGCTGTTGCCGGTGTGCCTGACCGTGGCGTGGGCGCTCGACCGGATCGTGGACTTTCTGTCCGCGCGGTTCGGTCCGTCACGAGGTCAGCGGGTCACCCGTAGCGAGGAGCCCGAGCAGGCGGATCAGGTCGCCAGTTCCTAGAGTCACCTCGTGAGTCCGCGCACCAAGATCACAGCCGCCCTGGTCGGATTGATCGTGCTCGCCCTCGGCGGGTGGCTGGTCAAGGAACTGGCGGCCGACTCCGGCTCGGTGCCGGGCTCCGACTCGGGTCTTCCGGTGAAGGCGCTGTCGTCGCTGCCCAAGGAGGCGAGCGACACCTGGAAGCTGATCGACAAGGGCGGCCCGTTCCCGTACGACCGGGACGGCGTGATCTTCCAGAATCGCGAGAAGCGGTTGCCCGACAAGGACAGGGACTATTACAAGGAGTACACCGTGAAGACGCCGGGCAGCCGCGACAGGGGAGCGCGGCGGATCATCGCCGGGGCGTCGCGCGAGGTGTACTACACCGAGGACCACTACACCTCGTTCGTCGTCGTGGACGTGGGCAAATGATCACCGTGGACGCGGCGGTCGCGGAGGCGAGGCGCCGGGGCGCGATGCCGCACGTGGTGGACGGCGCCGACGGCAAGCGCGCCATGTTGGACGCGATCGCCGCCGCGCTGTGCTTCCCGGACTACTTCGGCCACAACCTGGACGCGCTGTACGACTGTCTGACCGATCTGTCCTGGCTGCCGCCCGGTGAGCACGTGCTGGTCTGGGCGGACCCGGACGTGCTGCGCGAGGTGGACCCCGACGCCTACGCCGCGATCAACTCGGTGCTCGAGGACGCCGTCGGGATCCGTGCCGGCCACGCGTTCACCGTGGTGCGGGCCGCGGGCTGACCGAGTCCCACGGGATGTGGTGGTCATACATCCACCCGGTGTCCTGCTTGGTGCGGTTCAGCTTGAAGACCAGCGGCAGCAGCAGCCGCCCGACGAACCCGAGTGCCTTCTGGTCGCCGTTGCGCTTTCCTTGTGCCACAACGCGTTCGACCCGCTCCCGGCGCAGCCGCTCGTAGTCGGCGAACGCGGCCTCGATCGTGTCCGCGTCGCGAAGGCACTTCGCCAGGGTGACCGCGTCCTCCATCGCCATCGACGCGCCCTGGCCGGACGCCGGCGAGGTGGCGTGCGCCGCGTCGCCGATGATGATCATGCGATCGCGGTGCCAGGTGGGCACGGTGGGGAAGTCCTGCGTGGGCCACGGCGGGGAGATCTTCTCGGTCGCCTTGATCAGCCGCACGCCAAGCGGGTAGTCGGCGAACAGGTCGATCAGTTCGGCGCGCCACCGCTCCGGCGTGATCGCGGCCAGGTCCTCGCGGCTCGGCTCGCCGGCGCGCGGCGGGTTGGCGCCCCACCACACCTCACCGTTCGGGTGGGCCACGTAGAGCAGGAAGCAGCGCTTGCCGAAGATCATCCGCAGCACGCCCGGCTCGGCGTCGACCGGGACTCCATGTGCGTAGCCGCCGGTGTTGAGCAGTCCGGTGTAGCGCGCCTTCGGTGCGGCGGGGTCGATCAGCGTTCTGGTCACCGAGCGCAGCCCGTCCGCGCCGATCAGCAGGTCGCCGGTGGCGGTGCTGCCGTCGGCGAACCGCGCGGTGACACCGTCGGCCGCGGCTTCGGCGTCGGTGAGGCGCTTGCCGTAGACGATCTCGACCCCGCGCCGCACGGCCTCGTCGCGCAGCGCGCCGTACAGGTCCGACCGCTTGATGGTGTGGCTGACCGTGCCGTCGTCGAGCATGCCGCCGTGCTCGAACTGGGCGAGTTCCTTGCCCGAGCTGAGCCGGATCACCATGCGCGGCGTGGCGAATCCCTTGTCCCGCACCACATCGAACAGGTCGAGCGTGCGCAGCGCGTCCAGGCCGTTGGTGGCCAGGCTCAGGAACGCGCCGACCCCGTCCGCCGTGGAGTCGTACGCCTCGTAGACCGTCGCGTCGATGCCGGCTCGCTTCAAGGCGATCGCGGTGACCGGGCCCGCGATTCCGCCACCGATGATCAGCGCCTTCATGCCCACTCCTTCGAATTGGTTATGTTATGACTATACATACTATGACTAATGGCGCAAGCGGGTTAGGGTGACGCCTATGACTGGCCGATCTCCGCGACCGTCACCGCTCGCCGTGGTGCTGCTCGCGCTTCTCGCCGAGGAGCCGATGCACCCGTACCGGATGCGCGAGCTGATCAAGGAGCGCGCCAAGGACAAGATCGCCAACGTGGCGCAGCGCAACAGCGTGTACCAGACGATCGACCGGCTGCGGCGGCTCGACCTGATCGCGGTGGCGCACACCGCGCGCGACGAAGGGCGGCCCGAGCGGACCGTCTACGAGATCACCGACGAGGGGCAACGCACGCTGCACGCGTGGTTGACCGACATGCTGGCCACGCCGGCGCGCGAGTTCCCGGAATTCCCCGCCGCGCTGGCGAGTATGGCGCTGCTCGAGTCGGGCGAGGTGCTGGATTGCTTGTGCCGCAGGGAAAAGGCCCTCGCCGGCGAGCTGGAGGCGTCGCGCGCCGAACTGGCCGCGGCGCCGGAACTGCCGAGGCTGTTCGTGATCGAGGACGAGTACCGGGCCGTGCTGATCGAAGCGGAGCTGGGCTGGCTGCGGTCGGTGATCGGCGATCTGCGGTCCGGTGCGCTGGCCTGGACCGAGGAGTCCGTGCGCGCCCTGGCGCAGCGACTCGGCGGCTAACCTGTCGCATGTGGACGATCAACTTGACGGGCTCGCGGACCTGCTGGCGACGTTCGCCTCGGCGGGCCTTCCCGAGCCGCCGGTGCCCGAGCCGCTGGCCGACGGCGTGCGCAAGCTCGGCCGGTGGCACTGGGCGACGGCCGAGGACGGCCCGCCTCCCGAGGACCAGTACATGTTCGGGGCACCGCTGTTCGAGCGGTTCCTCGCCCCGGAGATGTCGAGCTACCTCGGCGTGAGCCACTCGGGCCACGGCATCAACTCCTACGCGATCACCTATTGCCTGGCCCACAAGGGAATCATGCTGCTCACGCAGATCGGCTGGGGCGGCGTGTACATGGACAACGAAGCGCAGGCCACGGTGCTGGCACGGGTGTTCACCGAGGTGCGCGCGCTGCTCGACATCGAGGAACGTCCTGGCCGTCGGCTGATGGTGCTGCACAGCGATCTGCGCGGGGACGCGTGCGGCTGGATCGAGATCGGCCAGGCGCACCCGCCGGTCGCGCCGATCTCCGGCGCGCTCGGCACCACGCCCGTCCCCGAAGTGGACGACGCGTTCGCCGAGGCGCGCCGGCTGTTGAGTTAGGGCACTTGGTTAGGGCACCCAGTTCGGCTTGCGCTTCTGCGCGAACGCGGTGATCCCTTCCTGGCCCTCCTCGCTGGCGAACAGGCTCGCGGACAGCGCGAGCATGTCCTGGAAGCTCTGCTCCAGGTCGGTCGGCCGGGACGCGCGCAGCATCGACTTCGTGGTGGCCAGCGCCTTCGGGCCGCCGAGCGCGAGCATGTCCGTGTAGCGCTTGACCTCCTGGTCGAGCACCTCGGCGGAGACCGAGGAGTTGATCAGCCCGATCTCGGCCGCGCGGTCCGCGCCGAACGTCTCGCCGGTGAGGAACAGCTCGTGCGCGGCGCGGGGGAGCAGCCTCGGCAGCACGGTCACCGAGATCACCGCGGGCACTACGCCGATGCGCACCTCGGTGAACGCGAAGGTCGCCTCCCGCACCGCGATCGCGATGTCCGCGGCGGCGACCAGCCCGACACCGCCGGCCCGCGCCGGGCCGCGCAGCACCGCGACCACCGGCTTCGGGCCGGTCAGAATCCGTTGCAGGATCAGGGGAAACTCATTCACACCCTGATCGGACGCGCCGGCTCCACGCGCCTCGCGCAGGTCCATGCCGGAGCAGAAGACCGGCCCGGTGTGGTCGAGCACCACGACCCGTGCGACGTCGTCGGCCTCGGCGGCGTCGAGGTGCCCGAGCAGTTCCCGGCGCAGCTGCGCGGACAGGGCGTTGCGGTTGTGCGGCGAGTCCAGGGTGATCGTGGCGACGCCGGCGTCCACCGCGTAGTGCACCAGCTCGTCGTGTCCCGTTGCTGCGTCCATTGCCGGGACATTAGTGACCGCCGTGGTGTTCGTGCACGACCGCGTGGCCCTTGCCTCGCCCGATCAGCCACTTGTTCACCGGCACGGTGACCACGAACGCCACGGCGAACGCGACCGCGAGGCTGGCCCAGAACACCCAGCTCAGCGCCCCCGCGCTCATGGCGCCGGGGATCACCAGCATGATCGCGTTGTCCACGATCTCCATGACCGTGATCGACACCGTGTCGGCGGCGAGCGCCAGCGGGACGGCCGCCGCGAAGGTGAGCCCGGCGCGCAGCAGCGGCCGCATGGTCAGGGCGTAGCCGAACAGGAAGGCCAGCGCGACCGAGAGGATCACGGTGGCCAGGTCGGACCACCCGAGCGAGGTGCCGATCACCATGCCGAGGACCTCGCCGATGGCGCAGCCGGTCAAGCAATGCAGGGTCGCGCTGATCGCCGGCCGCCAGGTACTCGTGGTGTGTTCCATAAGGTGAATATACCCCTAGGGGGTATCGAGAAGTCAAATGGTCGGGCCGCCGGCTTGGGGTTCCGGCGGCCCGACCCGATCGTGTGTCAGCCGATCGTGGTGGTGGTGAGAACCGGGTTGGGGTTGGGGAAGCAGGAGGTCGGCGCCTCGACGTCGCCGATGATCGACGAGATCACTGCCGTGAAGGTGAGGCCGGGGTCGTCGTAGCTCGCGCCGTACAGCTTCGACTCGATCGCACCAGACTGGCCGGCCGTCAGGTGCGCGGTGATCGTCGGAAGCTCGAACTGCGCGCCGCCGGCGATCGGGCCGGGGAAGGTCACCACGGCGATGCCGTTCTCCACCTTGATCTCCGGGGGCGTCGGCCCGAGCCCGGAGCCGCCGGTCAGATCGGCGGACACGTAGGTGGAGTTGGCCGGGATCGGGACCTTGAGCGTGAAGTTCTTGACTTCCTTGATCTTGTTGCCGTTGATCTCGCCCGGGATGTCGTTCGGCGTCGGGTCGACGACGATGTCCAGCGCACCGCCGGGAGCCACGGTCGCCGGCGCGGTGGCGTCGACGGTCTGCGTGAGCGTGGCCTGCTGGTCGCCGATCGGCGTCTTGGCGCGGCAGTCGAACGTGATGTCGTGGGCCGCCGCGGACGCGGTCGGGGCGAGACCCACCACGGTTGCCGCCGCGATCGCGGCGACGGCCAATGCGCGCAGGGAAGATCGGCGCAGGGCTACCTTCATGTCTTCCTCACCTCGGTTGTGCTTGCAGGGCAATAGAGGTTCCGGAACGTGTGGCGCAGCGCACAGGAATGATTACTCGTGAGTATCATTCACGTCAAGGGTTCACACTTCCCACACTGCTAACGCCGGTGCGTAACCCACCGACATACTCGGCCGCTCGTCACCTTCTAGCGGGCTGGACCGCGCCGCTAGGCTGTTGACCATGAACCGGATCAGCTCGCTGGGCGGTCTTCGGGTGGCGTTCGCGGTTCTCACCGCACTCGGCGCCCTTTACATGGGCCTCGTCGCGTTCAACAACATCACCGATTTCAACACCAACAAGGCATTCGTGCAGCACGTGTTCGCGATGGACACCACATTCAAGTCGCCGAATGTCATGTGGCGCGCCATCACGAATGAGACGCTCGTGGTCATCGCCTATGTGCTGATCATCGTCTGGGAGGCGCTCACCGCGATCGCGCTCGGCATGGGGCTTGTCCTCTGGCTGCGCTCCTTCTCCGACAGCACAAGGGGAAGCGCCGCGCGGACCTGGTCGACCATCGGCTGGTCGATGATGATCGCGCTGTTCGGCATCGGGTTCATCGTCATCGGCGGCGAATGGTTCCAGATGTGGCAGTCACAGAAATGGAACGGCCTGCAGGCCGCCACGCAGAACTTTATCGTCGCGTCGGCAGGGCTCATCGTGACGCAATTCCACCGGAAGAAGACGACCGACCCCGATTAGGGTCACGCGATCCAGGCCGTGGTCGCGGGGGAGAGCACCGCGGCGTAGCGGTCGGTGATCACGTCCAGGACGTCCGGGTGCGCGTCGAGCGGCTCGGCCATGATCGTGCCCGGTGCCGCCTCGTGGGCCAGCCGGGCGACGCGGTCGGGAAGCAACCCCGGCGCCAGGAACCAGGACGCGACGGCGATCCGCCGGGCACCGCGCGCCCGCAGCCGGGCCACCGCGGCCGGGACGTCGGGCGTGGCGGCCGCGAACGCGGGGGCGACGCCGGCGCACCCGGCGCGGGCCGCCCAGCGTCGTGCCACGGCGGCGACCTGCGCGTTGGCCGGCGCGTGCGACGAGCCGGTCCCGGCCAGCACGATGCCCAGCTCGGGATCCTGATCGTCCACAATGGACTCCAGCAGGCGTGCGCGGACCGCCGTCTCCAGCCGGTCGTCCGGCCCGAGCACATCGGCCACCCGCACGGACAGCCTCGGGAAGCGGGTGTGCGCCTCGGCCACGAGCGCCGGTAGGTCCACCTTCGCGTGGTACGCGCGCCCGAGCAGCAGCGGCGCGAGCACGACCTCACGGTGCCCCTCGGCGTGCACGCCGGCCAGCACGTCGAGCAGCCGGGGCGTGGACAGATCGAGGAACGCCGCCCGCACGTCGAGCCCGGAGTGCCTGGCGCGCAACGCATCCACGACGTCGCCGATGGTCGCGGCCGACCGGGGATCGCGGCTGCCGTGCGCGACCGCGATGAGCGGACTGGTCATCACACCGCCCCGCTCAACCCGCGCGCCCGCAACACCGCGCGCTCCAGCGGCCGGAACACCGCC
The DNA here is from genome assembly GCF_004216555.1 of Herbihabitans rhizosphaerae. Classification (GTDB taxonomy): domain Bacteria; phylum Actinomycetota; class Actinomycetes; order Mycobacteriales; family Pseudonocardiaceae; genus Herbihabitans; species Herbihabitans rhizosphaerae. The sequence goes on from NZ_SGWQ01000014.1 coordinate 135,983, forward strand.
AGCTCGATGCCCACACCGACCAGGAAGATCAGCCCGATGCCGGCCATCACCATCGACATGTCCGACAGGTTCTTGCCGTTGTCCAGGTACTGGCCGAGACCGACGCCCAACTGCGGCGAGGTCGCGATCAGCTCCGCGGCCATCAGCGAGCGCCAGGAGAACGCCCAGCCCTGCTTCAACCCGGCGAGGTAGCCCGGCAACGCCGCGGGCAGCAGGATGTGCCGAGCTGCCTGCAACTTGTTGGCGCCCAACACTTTCCCGACGCGCGGCAGGATCGGCGGGATGTGGTCGATGCCGGCGACCAACCCGTTGGCGATCGACGGAACCGCGCCGAGCAGCACGACGGTGTAGATCGCCGCGTCGGTCAGCCCGAACCACAAAACAGCGGCCGGCACCCAGGCCACCGACGGAAGGCTCTGCAATCCGGAGATCAGCGGCCCGATCGCCGCGCGCACCAATGGCACCTTCGCCAGCAGCAGGCCCAGCGGCGTCGCGACCACGAGCGCGATGGCGAACCCGATCACCGCCCGGTGCACCGAAGTCCACAGCAGGGTCCAGACCTCGCCGCTCTCGGTCACCTCGAGGATCTGCCGCCACACGTCGAGCGGCGCGGGCAACTGGTACTCGGGCCAGAACGCGGCCGCCCAGAGTGACTGCCAGATCGCGATGATCAGCACGATCGCGCCGATCGGGGCGAGCACGGACCTGGCGAGCCGCCTTCTGCGCAAGCCGCGCCCGCTCGGTGCGACCGGGGTGTCCAGCCGGTCGAGGCCTTCGACGGCGGCGTCGGAATTCACCGCGTCCACAGTGGACGCGGTGTCTACTGTGGACACATCGGAGTCATGCCGCGGCATGGCTGCTGATCACCTCTCGCAGGCGCGCGTTCACGTCGTCGATCACGCGCGCCTCTTCCACTCCGGACAGTCCGTTCACGTTCCACTCCCGCACGACCCGGCCAGGGCGCGACGAGAGCAGTACCACGCGCTGTCCGAGCCGAACCGCCTCGCGCACGTCGTGGGTCACGAACACCACGGCCGGCCCGGTCGCCCGCCACACCCGCAGCAACTCGCCCTGCAGCACGTCGCGGGTGATCGCGTCCAGTGCGGAGAACGGCTCGTCCATCAGCAGCAGCGACACGGCGCCCTCGTCGGCGTCCACAGTGGACGCGAGCGCGCGGGCCAGCGCCACCCGCTGCCGCATGCCGCCGGACAACTCGTGCGGGCGCTTGTCGCCGACCCCGCCGAGCCGCACGAGGTTCAGCAGCTCGGCCGCACGTTCCCGACGCGCCGGCTTCTTCACGCCGGCCAGCCGCAGCGGCAGCTCGACGTTGCCGGACGCGGTCAGCCACGGCATCAGCGCCGCCTCCTGGAACATCACCGCCGGGCGGGTGGTGGTCAGCGCGATGTCGCCGCCGGTGGGCCGGTCGAGCCCGGCGATCAGGTTCAGCACGGTGGTCTTGCCGCAGCCGGACGCGCCGAGCAGGCAGACGAACTCACCCGGCTCGACGGTCAGGTCGACGCCGTCCAGCGCGGTCACCGCGCGTGCGCCGTGCCCGAACACCTTCTGCACGCCGGAGAGCGTGACAGCGGCGTCCGTTGCGGTGTCACTGGCTGAGACGTCCAACGCGACCGTCATCGTCATGCCCTTCCGTAGCTACTTCTTGTCCAGTCCGGCGGTGTCGACCGGCGGTCGGCCGTTGCCCTGCAGCACCGCGTTCAGCGCGGTGAAGTCGGCGAAGCCGGCGAGCTGGGTTTCCTTGGTGGTGAGCCCGGCGCGCACGGCGTCCTTGGCCAACTGCGGGAACTGCGCGGCGATCGGGTCGGCGGTCAACTCGATCGTGGTGAACGCGCGGTCGATCGTCGCCTGGCTCAAACCCTTGCCGGTCAAGGTTTCCAGCTGCTTGTTGACCGCTGTCTTGGCGCCCGCGGTGTCGGTGCGCGCGTACTCGTTGGCGTCGAGCAGCCCCTGCACCAGCTTGCGCACCGTCTCCGGGTGCTCCTTGAGGTACTCCGTGCGCACCAGCAGCACGGTGGTGGGGAACCGGCCGCCGGGCCACAGCTCCTTCTCGTCCAGCAGCACCTTCGCGCCGGCCTCCAGGATCAGCCGGGTGGACCAGGGCTCGGGCAGCCAGGCCGCCTGGATCTCGCCCTTGTGGAACGCGTCCAGCGTCTGCGCGTTCTCCCGGTTGGTGACCTGCACCTTGCCGGTCAAGTCCTTCTCCGCCAACAACTTCTTGAGTGCCACGTCCTGCGTGTTGCCCAGCTGCGGCGTGACCACGGTCTTGCCGATCAGGTCCTCGAGCTTGGTGACGTCGGGCCGCACGACGAGCTGTGCGCCGCCCGAGGTGGCGCCGGCGACCAGCTTGACCACGCCCGCGCCCCTGGCCTCCGCGTTGATCGCCGGACCGGAGCCGATGAACCCGGCGTCCAGCGAGCCGCCGAGGAACGCGGTCACCTCGGTGGGGCCGTCGTTGAACTTCGTCGGCACCAGCTTGGTGTTGCCGAGGTGCTTGGCGAACAGGCCCTTCTCCAGGCCGATCAGTGCCGAGGCGTGCGTGACGTTGGGGAAGTACCCGAGCCGCAGCTCCGCGGCCGGGCCCTTGTCCTGCGCGTCGCCCGTCGAGCTGTCCGCTCGGGAGCACGCGGCGACGGCGGCGGCCGTGGCGAGCGCGGTCAACGCCGCTAACGCGCGGCGGCGGGTGATCACGGTTGGACCTCCAGTGGCTTGCCGACCAACCCGGCGGCGAGGGTCGACCCGTCCGACGGGTCGATCAGCAGGAACGCTCCGGTGCGGCGGCTGACGGCGTACTCGTCCACCGGCAGCGGTTCCGAGACGCGCACGGTGGCGTGACCGATCTCGTTGAGCCGCAACAGTTCTGGACTCTCCACAGTGGACAGCTTCTGCTCGTCGAAGCGGGCGCGGAGGTCGGTCACGATGGCCTGCACGGTCTTCGTGCCGTGCTTGACCAGCAGCCGCGCACCGGGCCGCAACTCCGTGTCGGACAGCCACGCCAGGGTGACGTCCAGCTCGTCGGTGACCGTCGGCGCGTCGGCGGCCGAGGCGATCAGGTCACCGCGCGAGACGTCCAGGTTGTCCGCGAGTACCAGGGTCACCGACTGCCCGGTGCTCGCCTCGTCCAACTGTCCGTTGTGCACGTCGACCCGCTCGACCGTGGTGCGCCCGCCGGAGGGGAGCACGACCACCTCGTCACCGGGTTTCACCGATCCGGTGGACACCTGACCGGCGTAGCCGCGGTAGTCGGCGAACTCCTTGGTGCGCGGGCGGATCACGTACTGCACCGGGAACCGGAACGGCGCGTCGGGAGCCGAATCCCGATCCGCCTCGACCGGCACGTTCTCCAGGTGGTCGAGCAGGGTCGGGCCCTCGTACCAGGAGGTGGACTCGCTCGGTGTGACGACGTTGTCGCCGTGCAGCGCGGACACCGGGATGGACAGCACCGAGCCGATCGGGTAACCGAGGCGGGTCGCGTGTTCGGTGAATTCCTTGGCGATCACCTCGAAGATGCCCTCGTCGTAGTCCACCAGGTCGATCTTGTTCACCGCGAGCACCAGTTGTGGCACGCCGAGCAGTGCGAGCACGGCTGCGTGCCGGCGGGTCTGTTCGAGCACGCCCTTGCGCGCGTCCACCAGCAGTACGGCCAACTGCGCGGTGGACGCGCCGGTGACGGTGTTGCGGGTGTACTGCACGTGGCCCGGGGTGTCGGCCAAAACAAACGTTCGTTTCGGGGTGGCGAAGTACCGGTAGGCCACGTCGATCGTGATGCCCTGCTCGCGCTCCGAGCGCAGGCCGTCCACCAGAAGCGACAGGTCCGGTGTGGACAGTCCTCGGTCCACGCTGGCGCGGGTGACCGCGTCGAGTTGGTCGGCCAGTACCGACTTGGTGTCGTACAACAGCCGGCCGACCAGGGTCGACTTGCCGTCGTCCACCGAGCCGGCGGTGGCGAGCCGCAGCAGATCCGACATCAGAAGTAGCCTTCCCGCTTGCGGTCTTCCATGGCTGCTTCGGACATCCGGTCGTCCGCGCGGGTGGCGCCACGCTCGGTCAGCCGGGAGGCCTGCACCTCGGCGATCACGTCGTCCACAGTGGACGCTTCGGATTCCACGGCACCGGTGCACGAGCCGTCGCCGACGGTGCGATACCGGACCGACAGCTCGTGCACCTCCTCGCCGTCCCTCGGTCCACCCCAGGGACCGGAGGCGAGCCACATGCCGTCGCGTTTGTGCACCTCGCGCCGGTGCGTGAAGTAGATCGACGGCAGCTCGATCGACTCGCGCTGGATGTAGCGCCAGACGTCGAGCTCGGTCCAGTTGGACAGCGGGAACACGCGCACATGCTCTCCCGGGCGGTGCCGTCCGTTGTAGAGGTTCCACAGTTCGGGACGCTGCCGCTTCGGCTCCCACTGACCGAACGCGTTGCGCAGGCTGAAGATCCGCTCCTTGGCCCGCGCGCGCTCCTCGTCGCGCCGGCCGCCGCCGAACACCGCGTCGAACTTGCCGTCGTTGATCGAGTCCAGCAGCGGCACGGTCTGCAACGGGTTGCGGGTGCCGTCCGGGCGCTCCTTCAACGCGCCGCGGTCGATCCAGTCCTGCACCTCCGCGATCTCCAGCCGCAGCCCGTGCCGGCGCACCACGTCGTCGCGGAACCTCAGCACCTCGGCGAAGTTGTGCCCGGTGTCCACGTGCAGCAGCGGAAAGGGGACCGGCGCCGGCCAGAACGCCTTCACCGCGAGATGCACCAGAACCGTGGAGTCCTTGCCGCCGGAGAACAGGATCACCGGCCGGTCGAACTCGCCGGCCACCTCGCGGAAGATGTGGATCGCTTCCGACTCGAGCCGGTCCAGTGCGTCCAGAGAGTCCACAGTGGACGGTGGTGTTGCCGTGGTCACGCGTCTGCCTCCCTCACCCGTGCAACCCGCACTCGGTCTTGGCCAGCCCGGCCCAGCGCCCGCTGCGCGGGTCCGATCCCGGCAGCGGCTTCGCGGTGCACGGCGCGCACCCGATGGACAGGTATCCCTCCTGCACCAACGGGTTCTGCAGAATTCCGTGCTCGGCGATGTAGCCGTCGAACTCCTCGTCGGACCACGCCGCGATCGGGTTGACCTTCACCAGCCCGTTGCGGTCGTCCCACTGCACGATCGGCGTATCGGCGCGCGTGGGGGCGTCCACTCGACGCACCCCGGTCACCCATGCGTCGTACTTCGCCAGCGTGCGCTGCAGCGGCACGACCTTGCGCAGGTGGCAGCAGCGGCCCGGATCGGTCTTGTTCAACAGGCCGAACTCCGCCTCCTGATCGGCCACCGACTGCTCCGCCTCGGCATTGACGATCCGCACGCTCGGGTACACCGCCTCCACCGCGTCCCGCGTACCGATGGTCTCCGCGAAGTGGTAGCCCGTCTGCAGGAACAGCACGTCGACATCTGGCTTGGCCTGTGCCGCCAGGTCGATCAGTACCGCGTCCTGCATGTTGGACGCGACGATGAAGCTGTCGCCGAACGTGTGCGCCGTCCAGGCCAGCGCCTCCGTGGCGGTGGCGTTCGCGAGTGCCGCCGACGCGGCCTCGGCGACGGATTTCAGGTCGTCCACGGTGGATTGAGTCATCGGACGGCCTCCTCGCGTGCCGGCAGGTTCAGCCCGACGAATTTCACCGTGAACACCCGACGGCAGCCGTAGCACAGCCACGCCGCGTGCGAGTCCTCTTGTGGGGCAAGGTCTTCCTCACCGCAGTACGGGCAGTAGAACGGGGTCGCGCGCTCGCTCATCGCTGTATCACCTCAGTGCCTCCTCGTCCGTGCGGCCCACCCACTGCGCGAACCGCTCGTCGGGCTCGCGCTGCGCCACGAAGTTGCGCACCACCCGCTCCACGTAGTCGGACAGCTCGTCGGCGGTGACCTTGTGGCCGCGCAGCTTGCGGCCGAACCCGGCGTCCAGGCCCAGCCCGCCGCCGAGGTGCACCTGGAAGCCCTCGACCTGCTTGCCGTCGGCGTCGGTGACGATCTGGCCCTTCAACCCGATGTCCGCGGTCTGGATGCGCGCGCACGAGTTCGGGCATCCGTTGATGTGCACCGAGATCGGGGCGGTCACCTCGCCGGTGATGTCGACGAGCCGCCTCTCCAGCGTGGACACCAGATCCACGGCGCGCGCCTTGGTCTCCACGATCGCGAGCTTGCAGAACTCGATGCCGGTGCAGGCCATCACGCCGCGCCGCCACGGTGATGGATCGGAGGTCAGCCCCAGCTTGGTCAGCTCGCCGCGCAGACCGTCCACTTCGGACTCCGCGACGTCCAGCACGATCACCTTCTGCTGCGGGGTGAAGCGGATCCGCCGCGAGCCGGCCCGCTCGGCGGCCTTGGCCAGCGACACCAGCGTGGAGCCGGACACCCGCCCGGCGATCGGCGCCGCGCCGACGTAGAAGTTGCCGTCCTTCTGCCGGTGCACGCCGACGTGATCGCGCGGCTCGTCGGGCACTTCGGGCCCTGGCCCGTCGATCAGCTTCCGCTTCAGGTACTCGGTCTCGAGAACTTCGCGGAATTTTTCAGCGCCCCAGTCCTTCACCAGGAACTTGATCCGCGCCCGGTGCCGCAGCCGCCGGTAACCGTAGTCGCGGAAGATGCTGATCACGCCGGCCCACACGTCGGGCACCTCGTCCAGCGGAACCCAGGTGCCAAGCCGCTGGCCGATCATCGGGTTGGTGGACAGGCCGCCGCCGACCCACAGGTCCAGGCCCGGCCCGTGCTCGGGGTGGTCGACGCCGACGAACGCGACGTCGTGGATCTCGTGCGCCACGTCCGGCAGGCCCGAGATCGCCGACTTGAACTTGCGCGGCAGGTTCGAGAACGCCTTGTCGCCGACGTAGCGGCGCTTGATCTCGTCGATCGCCGGTGTGGCGTCAATCACTTCGTCCTCGGCGATGCCCGCGACCGGTGAGCCGAGGATCACCCGCGGCGAGTCGCCGCACGCCTCCATCGTGGAGAGCCCGGCGGCCTCCAGCTTCTCCCAGATCGTCGGCATGTCCTCGATCCGGATCCAGTGGTACTGGATGTTCTGCCGGTCGGTGATGTCCGCGGTGTCGCGCGCGTAGGTCTGCGAGATCTCGCCGATCAGCGCGAGTTGTTCGGTGGTGACCGCGCCGCCGTCGATGCGCACGCGCAGCATGAAGTACTCGTCGTCGAGCTCCTCCGGCTCGAGGGTGGCCGTGCGGCCGCCGTCGATGCCGGGCTTGCGCTGGGTGTACAGGCCGTACCAGCGGAACCGTCCGCGCAGGTCACCAGGGTCGATCCCGTCGAAGCCCGTGTGCGCGTAGATGTTCTCGATGCGCGCGCGGACGTTGAGCGGGTTGTCGTCCTTCTTGGACTGCTCGTTCTTGTTCAGCGGCTCGCGGTAGCCCAGCGCCCACTGGCCCTCACCCTTGCGAGCGGGTGGGCGTTTGGTGGTTGACACCGGTCCTCCGGAGGTCGTGGCGGTGGCACGCGCCGACATCCGGTTCGGGACGGATTAGCCGGCGCGCCCGACGCCGGCAGACAGGAAATAGCCGCGACGGGTCAGGTGACCCGGCGGCACATCGCGCTGGAGACGCGGCGGAAGTCGACGTGGCGTCGTGCCACGAGGTGTACTTCGGTCGCCGCCATGTCAGCCAGAGTGCCACGTGTCCACGCTGTGGCTCAAAAGTGTTCGCATCGTGGGACGGCGTCGCGGACGTGGAATATCGCCGGCTACGACGACTCGATGCGGCGGCGCCACCACGGTGCGTGCGCCGGCGCGACCCAACGTCGTGCCACCCAAAGCTTGACAAACGCATTGGTGCCCGTCCGCGTACTTTAGCCCGCGAAAGTACCGGAGCCGCGAAGAAAGCCCAGGTCAGCCGTGATCAACAGGTGGCCGAGAACGTGAAGGTGGTGCATGTCAGGCCGTAGGTGGCAGCGAGGTCACTTTCACGGCCTGTTCGCCGCACTTCTAGCGCTTCACGCGCATTCCGCCGATCATCCGCTTGATCGCGTCCGCGCACTCCTGCTTCACCCGAGGCTTGTCCGCCTCCGCCGCGTCGTGCAGCGCCATCCCGGCGGCGCCGAGCATGCCGAAGGTGAGCCTGGTCGCGATGTCCACCGGAAGCGGCGCGATCTCGCCGGAGTCGATCAGCGCGATGATCATCTGCTTGATCAGGCCGAAGGCGTACTTCTCCTCGCTTTCCTTCCACTTCGCCCAGCCGAACGCGATCGGGCCCTCCTGCCAGATCACGCGGCTGTACATCGGATCGCAGCAGCGTTCCAGGAAGACGTCGATGCCGATCATGGCGGCGTCCCACGGGTTGTCCTCGGCGGCGACCCTGGTGGCGATCTGACTGATCGTCGAGGTCTCCTCGCGGTCGAACACGGCCTCGAACAGCGCGCTCTTGTTGGCGAAGTGGTGGTAAACGGCGCCTCGGGTGACCTGTGTCTGGCGCGCCACGTCCTCGAGCGTGGTGGCGGCGAACCCGTGCTCGGCGAACAACGCGGTGGCGGTGTCCAGCAGCGCGGCGCGCGTGGCCTCGGAGTACTGCTCGCGGCGGCTCTTGACAACGGTCATACACCGAGTTTAATGACATACACAGTGTATGTGAAAGACATGGTGTACTTGACCACACGGAGTAGGTGACAACGATGTCCGTCTCGTGGGATCGCGCACACCGGCGGTACGAGCTCGTCAACGCGGTCCTGGGGGACGTCGCGTGGACCGGAACGCCGGAGATATCCGAGAGTCGCAGAGCTGAGATCGACCGCGAGTACGGCGAGTTCGGGGAATTCCTGGCCGACGTACAGCGCCGCTGGTATCGGACGTTCGACGCGCGGCTGGACGCCGTGCTGGAGGACGCCGATAGCGATGGCGACGCGCTGGCCGGCGCCACGGCGGTGCTGTGGCGGCAGGTGGCCGTGGATCTGTGGCCGACCTGTGTGCTGCTGAACGCGCACGCCGGGCACGCCTCGATCGCCCCGATCGAGGCGCACCACGCCGAGCGGCTGTTCGCGGTGACCGGCTTCGACCACCGTTTGTACCGAGTGGACAGTCCACAAAGGACGGTGCGGCGCCGTGTGCTGCCCATGTGCCGTTTGAGCCGTTGGCGCACCGCGAGCGCCTAACACCAGGAGGCAAGCCGTGACCGAGGCCGAGCTGCTGTTCAACCCGTTCGTGCCGGGTTTCACCGACGATCCGTATCCGCACTACGCGCGGCTGCGGGAGGCGGAGCCGGTGCACGCGAGCCCGTTCGGGTTCTGGGTGCTGACCCAGCATGACGAGGTGTCCGCGTTGTTGCGGTCGGGGCTGTCCGTGGAGCAGGACAACCTCGCGCCGACGCCGCTGCGGGAGATGTTCGAGGCGGCGACCGAGGGGCGGCTGCGGAACAGGGAGTCGATGCTCGACCGCGATCCGCCCGATCACACCCGGCTGCGCAAGCTGGTGACGAAGGTGTTCACGCCGAAGGCGGTGAACGCGTTGGAGCCGCAGATCGTGGAGTTGGTCGACGAATCCCTTGCCAGTATTGAGAAGGAGGGACGCGCCGACCTGATCGACGCGCTGGCGTTCCCGCTGCCGTTCGCGGTGATCTCGCGGATGTTGGGGATGCCGCCGACCGATCACACGCGGCTGCGCGAGTTGACCGGGACGCTGGTGCGGTCGATCGAGCCGATCCAGGATCCCGAGGTCGCGGTGGCGATCGTGGACGCCGAGGACGAGCTGTCGGAGATGACGGCCGAGGTGATCGCCTGGAAGCGGCGCAATCCCGCGGACGATCTGCTCACCGCGTTGATCGCGGCGGAGGACGACGGCGACGTGCTGGACGACGAGGAGTTGGTCGCCCAGGTCGTGCTCCTCTACGTGGCCGGCCACGAGACGACGGTCAACCTGATCGGCAACGGCGTGCTGGCCCTGCTCAACACGCCCGACCAACTCGCGTCGCTGCGCGCCGATCCGTCCCGCGCCGCGAACGCCGTCGAGGAGATGCTGCGCTACGACAGTCCCGTGCAGATGAGCCGGCGGATCACCACCGCTCCCTACATGATCGCGGGCCACGAGGTGCCGCCCGGCACGTTCGTGATCGCGAGTCTCGCGTCGGCCAACCGCGACAAGGGTTACTGGGGCGCCGATGCTGACGAGTTTCGGATCGATCGCGAGAACGCCCGGCACCACGTGTCGTTCGGCGCGGGGATTCACCACTGCCTCGGTGCCGCGCTCGCACGGCTGGAGGGCCGAGTGGCGATCGAGCGGCTGGTGACTCGGTTCGAGGCGTTGCGCCAGGACGGCGACCTCGAGTGGAATGGCCGGATCAACCTGCGTGGCCTGTCCCGGTTCCCGGTGGCCGTGTAGCGAAGAGGCACACTTAACCTGTGCCTTCTGTACTGCCGGACGGTGAGCCCGCACCGGTCGACGGGTCGCTGCCGGAGTCCGCGCTGCGCGGAGTAGGGCGGCGGCCGTTCGGTGTGTACGTGCACGTGCCGTTCTGCGCGACGCGGTGCGGGTACTGCGATTTCAATACCTATACGGCGGGGGAGTTGGGGACATCGGCGTCCCCCGAGTCCTGGCTGGACGCTGTGCGCCGCGAACTGGAGCTGGCCAGCACGGTTCTCGGAGCCGCCCCCCGCGCCGACACTGTGTTCGTTGGCGGCGGCACCCCATCCCTCCTCGGTGCCGACGGGCTCGCCCAAGTCCTGGACGCCGTCCACGCCACCTTCGGCCTCGCCCCCGACGCGGAGGTGACCACGGAGTCCAACCCCGAGTCCACCTCACCCGAGTTCTTCGAGGGGATTCGGAACGCCGGCTACACCCGCGTATCCCTCGGAATGCAGTCCGCGGCTCGACACGTGCTCGCCGTCCTCGACCGCACCCACACCCCCGGCCGAGCCGTAGCCGCCGCCCGCGAAGCGCGCGCCGCCGGATTCGACCACATCAACCTGGACTTGATCTACGGAACCCCAGGTGAGCGCCAGGATGATCTCAAGGCCTCCCTCGACGCCGTGTTGGAGGCCGGCGTTGATCATGTGTCCGCCTACGCGCTGATCGTCGAGGACGGCACCGCGCTGGCCCGCCGAATCCGCAGAGGCGAGGTGCCGTCCCCGGACGACGATGTGCTGGCCGACGACTACGAGTTGGTGGACGACACCCTGACGGCGCACGGGCTGCCCTGGTACGAGGTATCGAACTGGGCGACCGACACGATGGCGCGCTGCCGGCACAACATGGGCTACTGGAACGGCTGCGACTGGTGGGGCGTTGGTCCGGGCGCGCACAGCCACGTCGGCGGCGTCCGCTGGTGGAACGTGAAGCACCCGGCCAAGTACGCGGAAGTGTTGGCGCGCAAGGAATCTCCAGCAGCCGCCCGCGAGGTCCTGTCGGACGAGGATCGCCGGATCGAGCAGATCATGCTGCAACTGCGCCTCGTGGACGGTATGCCGGTCGAATTCCTGGATCCGGCCGGCCAGACCGAAGCGCGTGCAGCCGCAGCCGAGGGACTCCTTTCCGCCGACGCGATGCACGGCGTCAACGGACAGTTCGGGCGGTGCATCCTCACCCGTCGCGGACGCCTGCTCGCGGACGCGGTGATCCGCCGCCTCACCTGATCACGCCACGCCGACGTGCATGGTGTTGCGGGTAGCTTTCCGCTGCGGATCGATCCATGCGGGCGGGATGTAGTAGGGGATCCCGTCTTGCATGATGATTTCCCAGTCTTGTTGGTGGATTGTGGTGTGGTGGTGTCGGCAGAGCAGTGCCATCGTTTCCTCACTGGTGATTCCGCCGTTGAGCCAGTGCACGATGTGGTGTGCGTCGGTCCATTCTGGTCAATACCACTAAGTTAAGCTTTGTTGGTTCCATGGAATGTTGAACACGCCGCGTTAAATTGACTGGT
>NZ_SGWQ01000015.1 GCF_004216555.1 Herbihabitans rhizosphaerae
GGCGGCGCGGAGGAGGGATGGCGGGGGCCGCGGCCGCAGTTGTGGACACCTGGGCGCATGTGGCCTACCCGCCGGTCGGGGCGCCCGTTTGTGGGGTCTTCGTGCCACCCCCCCCCCCCCCCCCCGCCAATCTGAGTGAGTCCTCACTCATTGACATGAGTGAGGACTCACTCATACACTCGCCACCATGTCCCAACGAACCCGTGCGCCGGCCATGAGCACCGAGGACCGGCGTGCCGCGATCATCGAGGCGACCCTGCCGCTGCTCGCCGAGCACGGCATGAAGGTCACCACCGGCCAGATCGCCAAGGCCGCCGGAATCGCCGAGGGCACGGTGTTCCGCGTCTTCGCCGACAAGCAGGAGCTGATCCAGGCCTGCGTGCTCAAGGTGATGAGCCCCGAGGAGGCGCCGCGCTACCTCGAGACGCTCCCGGACGATCTCGAGCTGAGCGAGCGGCTCTCGCGCGTCGGCCACGAGATGGTCGCCGGCATGCGGCGGGTCGGCGCGCTGATGCACGCTCTGATGGCGACCGGCTACAAGCCCGATCGCTCCGGCGGCCAGTTCCACCGGTCGCGCCAGGAGTCGCTGCGGATCTCGATCGACGCGCTGACCGCGGTGTTCGAGCCGGAGGCCGCGTCGTTGCGGCTGCCGCCGCGCCGGGCGGCGCAGATGTTCCTCGGCGTGATCTTCAGCTCGCAGTTCACCAGGCAGATGACCGGTCGCGACGACCCGCACGCCGCGGCCGAGGAGGGAGACGAGGTCACCATCGACGACCTGATCGACGTGTTCGTACACGGTGTGGTCAAGGAAGAGACCAAACGCAAGAGGGGGAAGAGATGACCGAGCTCATGATCGAGGCGGAGCACGTCCGCAAGGTCTTCGGTGACGTGGTCGCGCTGGACGACGTCAGCCTCCGGGTGCCGAAGGGCACCGTGATGGGGCTGCTCGGCCACAACGGCGCCGGCAAGACGACGCTGGTCAACGTGCTCACCACGGTGCTGCCGGCCGAGTCCGGGCGCGCCTCGGTGGCCGGCAACGACCTGACGACCGCGCCGGACAAGGTGCGCTCCAGCATCGGCGTCACCGGACAGTTCGCCTCCGTTGACGAGCTGCTCACCGGTCGGCAGAACCTGATCCTGGTCGCCCGGCTGCTCGGCGCGAGCCCGGGGCAGGCACGGGAACGCGCGTCAGACCTGCTGGAGCTGTTCGACCTCGCCGACGCGGCCGACCGCAAGGCGTCGACCTACTCCGGCGGCATGAAGCGCCGCCTGGACCTGGCCACCAGCCTGCTCGGACACCCGGAGGTGGTGTTCCTCGACGAGCCCACGACCGGGCTGGACCCGACCAGCCGGGTCAGCCTGTGGGAGATCGTCGAGCGGCTCGTGGACGACGGCACCACCGTGCTGCTGACCACGCAGTACATGGAGGAGGCCGACCGGCTGGCCGACTCGATCACCGTGCTCTCCAACGGCTCGGTGGTCGCCGCGGGTACCGCCGCCGAGCTCAAGGCCGACGTCGGCCAGCGCACCGTCGCGGTCACGCTGACCGGCGAGTCCGACCCGGCGGCCGCGCTGGAGTCGTTGCGCCGCAAGGGATTGCGCCCGATGAACGAGAAGCCGCAGCGAGCGCTCACCATCCCGGTCGGCGCGGCGAGCGACGTCGCCGTCGTGGTGCGCGCGCTGGACGACGTGGACGCCGAGGTGTCCGAGCTGAACGTGCACGAGCCGACGCTGGACGACGTGTACCTGGCACTCACCCGCACGAAGACCGCAGCTTGATCGAGGGGACACGATGACCACCACCACGGAGAGACCCACCCGAACGGACGCGCCGGCCGACGCCTGGGGCGGCACGAGCATGGTCACGCAGATCACCGTGCTCACCGGCCGGTCGCTGCGCGCGCTGCGCGACCCGCGGATGCTGATCATGAGCATCCTGCAGCCGCTGATCATGCTCACGCTGTTCAGCCAGGTGTTCCGCAGCGTCGCGGAGTCACCCAACTTCCCCAAGGACCTGGACTACATCGACTATCTGATGCCCGCGATCCTGGTCACCACGGGCAGCCAGGCCGCGATGTGGGCCGGCGTCGGTCTCGCCAACGACCTGAAGAACGGCGCGCTGGCGCGGTTCCGCACGCTGCCGATCAACATGATGTCCGTACTGGCCGCGCGGAGCCTGTTCGACATGGTGCGCAACGGTTTGCAGCTCAGCATCCTGCTGATCGCGGCGACCCTGCTGTTCGGATTCGGCCCGGCCGGCGGGGTGCTCGGCGTACTCGCCGCGCTCGCGCTGGCACTGGTCATCGGCTGGGGCCTGGCGTGGGTGTTCCTGGCGCTGGCCGCCTGGGTGCGCAACCTCGAGGTCATGCAGATGATCGGCATGGTGGCGATGTTCCCGCTGATGTTCGCCTCCAGCGCGTTCGTCACCACCGACAGCCTGCCGGGCTGGCTGCGCGTGATCGCGGAGATCAACCCGCTCACCTACGCCATCGACGCGTCACGAGGCCTCGCACTCGGCGACCCGTCCTGGTCGCCGGTGTTCGGCGCGCTGATCACCAGCGGCGTGATCGCCGCGGTCGGCGCGGTCTTCGCCTTCCGAGGTGTCCGCAAGCCGTGAGAGTTATCTGGCTGGCGTCCACTTGAGGGGCGCCAGCCAGAGGCCGCGCATGCCCCAGCCGGCGCCGGTGATGCCGACGTATCCGTCGTGGTCGGTGATCACTTCGGAGGCGTGCGCGTCGATCCGGCCGGCGGGGGCGTCCATCGAGAACGACAGCGGATCGCGGCTGCGGTACACCCGCGTGTCGGTGTATCCGTCCTCGCAGCAGACGAACAGGTACCACCAGTCTCCTTGGCGCACAACGAAAGGCGACTCGGTCGGCCCGCCGTAGGTACCGACCGTCGGGTGTTCGAATGCCACCTTCTTCTCGCTCCAGCGCAGCAGATCACGACTGGTGCGATACGCCACCTGGTGCTTGCCGCCGAGCGGCTCGCTCGTGGCGGTGTAGTACACGACCCACTGGTCACCGATCCGCCGGACCATCGGGTCACGCCCGTCGTAGCCGTCCACGAACAGCGGGTTGGCCGGGCTTCTGGTCCACGTGACGAGGTCGGTCGAGGTCGCCAGGTGCATCCGGTAGCGGGCGTGGTCGGGTGTGCCGGCCGCGTAGAACAGGTAATAGACGCCGTCGGAGTGGATCACGTGCGGCGCCCAGATGTGGCTCTCCCCCGCGGCCGGGTCGGCGGTCAGCGCGAACGGCTGCTTGGTCCACGGGCCGTGCGGCGACGGCGCGGTGGCGTGCCCGAAGTTCTTCTCGTCCAACGGGTTCGCCGGTTCGGCGTGCGTGATCGCGAAGACGTGCCACAGCCCGGTGACCACGTCCCGCACGAGCGTGTGGTCGTTGTAGTACCAGGGCTCGTCCTCGCCGACCGACGGGTCGTACACGTTCCTGAACGGGCCAGCCGAGACGTTGTCCTGCGGCGGCGGTGCGGCCGAGGCGGGCGTGACGGCGAGCGCGGCCGCCGACACCGTGGCGAGCAGGACGGGGAGCAGTCGACGCATGGCACGCACCCTTCACGTGGGATCCCGGGCCGGCGGCTGGTCGTATCCGAGGGCCCAACCGCCGGCCCGGGTTGATCAACGACCCGGCGCGACCGCCTTCGCGACGGCACCCAGGTCACCCAAGTTCGCGCCGCGCAACGCGTTCAGCACCTCGCCGGCCATGACGACCGAGCGCATCAGCAGGTGCGGCACCCGCACGAGGCCCATGGGGTCGCCGGCGGCGGCGAGATCGCCGAACTCCCTGCCGATCGCCATGATCTCGTACTTGTCGACCTTGTTCAGCGCACGGCCGACGTTGGCGAGCGTGGTCATGGCCGCCAGCATCTGCGGCGTGCGCGCCTGCTCGGGGAGCTGCGAGTAGATCAGCGCGCCGTCGGGCGTGTTCGGGTCGAGCACGTCGAGCACGTCGGCGATCTGCGGCAGGTTCGCGCCCGCCTCGTACATCCGCAGCCCGTCGGACAGGATCGCGAGCCCGGACGAGGTGAGCAGGCCCGCGCCCTGCACGGTCTGCAGGAGCGCCTGCGGCGTCGGCGCGGCACCCAGTGCGGCGCCGCCCGCCGAGACCTTGGCCACGCCCTCGGCGAACCGGTTCAGCTCGTTCGGGTCGACGGCGAGCACGATGTCCCCGAAGTCGGCCGCGGCGTGCATCGCCTTGACGACCGCGTCCTGCGTCAGTTGTGGATCACGCTTCACCAGCGCGTTGGCCACGAGCGTGGTCAGCTTCTCTTGCGGCGCGTGCACACCGACGCCGTCCAGGTTCTCCCGCAACGGCTTGCCGGCGGTGACGCCCTTGACGAGTGCCTGGAACAACGTGAACCCGGCGACGCCCGGGTCCTGCGTCGGCGAGGTGGAGGTGCCGTCGCCCTGGCTCAGCGGCGGACCGCCGGCCGAGGCGCCGCCCAGATCGTCACGAATCCGGTTGGCCGCCCACTCGACGGCGGTCTGCCCGTTGATGTTCAGCCGCCCCTTGTCGGCGTAGACGCCGTGCCGGTTCTCCCGGTTGTACGCCTCGACCGCGGCGGCCGTGCCGGCGATCCGTATCCCGGCGGTGATCGGGTCCGGCGCGCCGATGTGGTTCGACCACTTGGTCAGGTCGAACTGGTTGTCCTGCAACGCTTTCAGCACCTTCTGTACGAAGGTGACGTTCGCCGTGCCGGAGTACTCCTTGGCGAGCGGGGCGAGGACCGTGGCGTTCGGGTCGTTGTCGCACGGCAGGTCGCCGGCACCGCAGAAGGTGAACGTCCTGCCGTGCACGGCGCCGAACCCGCCGGGCCGCACGCCGTCCACGCCGACGCCCTTCACCCGCGGGCCGACGAGCTGGTCGGCGGCGGTGCGATGCGGGTCGGAGAACAGGATTCCGGTGCTCAGCTTGTCGGCGGGGATCGGGCCCCTGCCCTGACCGATGTCGGCCAGCACGTCACCGGCGACACCGGCGCCCTGGGAGTAGCCGGCGATCGCGAACCTTGTGTCACCGCAGCGCTTGGCGATGTCGGCGATGCGCGAGCGCACCATGTCGGCACCGATCTTGACCGACTCCCGGTACGAGATCAGCACGCCGATCTCCGCGGGCTGCACCACCTGCTCGTAACCGATCGTCCCCCTGGCCCGCTCCGGGCCGAGCAGGTTGGACACGTCGGTGATGAACGGGTTGGGCTGCAACGGGTTCAGCCCGTTCGGCTGCCCGGGCGCCGACCACGTGACGTAGTAGTGCGTGCCGGGCACACCGATCAGCTGGATGTTGGGGCAGCCGCCCTCGGCGGACGCGGTGTTCGTCGTGGTGATCACCGCGGTGACGCCGATGCCGGTGGCGAGCGCCGTCGCGGCGGCGATCATTTTGGTCGTGTTCCTCATTGGTGAAATCCCCGTCCTGGTCAGCGTGTCTCGCACAAGGCGGCGTCGACCGCCTCGCTGGCCGTCTTGATGATCGCGTCGTTCTGCGGGAAGCCGCCGTTGATCACGACCGAGGCGTGCCGGCCGTCGTCGGTGGCCATCATCAGCGTGTGGTAGCCCGGAATCAGGCCGTTGTGCCCGAACGCCTGGCCGCCGCAGGACAGGTTCATCCCGTACAGGCCGAGCCCGTACGGCGTGTCCTTCGGAGCGGGCTTGCGCATCTCGGCGAGTTCGGCCTTGCCGATCACCTTCCCGTCCGCGAGGGCCTGGGCGAACGTGGCCATGTCGTCGAGGGAGGAGACCATCGCACCGGCGGCGCGGCCGTAGCTCGGCTCGAACGGCGTCACGTCGATGTAGCCGGCGACCGGGCCGAGCGGCCCGCCGAGGTAGCCGCGCGCGTGCGCTCCGGCGATCTCCCTGTCCCCCGGCTTCGGGAGCGTGGTCTCGTCCAGACCCAGCGGCCGGACGATCCGGGCGTCGATCTCGTCGCCGACGTCGCGGCCGGTGACCTTCTCGATCAGCAGGCCGGCGAGCACGTAGTTGGTGTTGACGTACTCGAAGCTCGTGCCGGGCTCGAACCTCGGCTTGGTGCGCAGCGCCGCGCGTACGAGGTCTTCCTGCTTGTGCTGGCGCAGCATGTTGAGCGGGTTGAGCGGCCCGCCCTGGTAGTTGCCGAAGAAGTCGGCGATGCCGCTGGTGTGCTGGAGCAGTTGGCGCACCGAGATGCGGTTGCCGTCGTAGCCGTTGCCCTGCACGCGTCCGGGCAGGTACCGCTCGATCGGCGCGTCCAGTTCGACCGTGCGTTCACTGACGAGTTGGAGCACGACCGCGGCGACGAAGGTCTTGGTGTTGCTCGCGATCCGCACCCGATCGGTCGGCTGGATGGGTTGGTTCACGCCCAGCCGGCCGGTCCCCCGGCTCAGGTTCCACGCGCTGTCCTTGTCACCGGCGACGACGGCGGCACCGAGCAGGCCCTGCTCGCCGGTCAGCCGTTCCAGCGCCTGGGTGGTCCGCGCGTGGTCCTCGACCGTCCCGGCACCCTTGGCCAGGGCGGACGGCGCGACCAGTGCGGCCGCCACCAGCGCGGTGGCGAGCGTCGCCCCCACGATCCATTTCGTCTTCTTTGCCATCTTCCCCTCACTCTTGGCTCGCGATCGAGCACGTCGTGTTGAGCGCGAGGTTAGCGAACATCGGCGTTCTTAGGAACAGGTCCGTTCATCAACTTACTTTTGCGAACGGCGACGTTCCCCGATGCTACTGTGTACTCATGAGTAGCTTTCACGGACCGACGCTCGCCGGACGACGCGTCTTGATCACGGGCGGCGCCCGGGGAATCGGCGCGGCACTGGCGCGGCGGATGCACGAACGCGGCGCCCGGGTCGCCATCGCCGGCCTCGAGCCCAAGCTGCTCGCCGACGTGGCGTGGGACTGCGGCGACGCGCCATGGCGGTACTGCGACGTCGGCGACCGGGTGGCCGTGGACGCCGCGGTGAACGAGCTGGTCGGCGAGCTCGGCGGGCTGGACGTGGTGGTCGCCAACGCCGGGATCGCGGCACAGTTCCCGCTCGTGCACGGCGACCCCGAAGTACTGGAGCAGACGCTGCGGGTGAACGTGCTCGGCACCTACTACACGCTGCGCGCCGCCGGCCCGCACGTGAGCCACCCGCTCGGATACGCGCTACCGATCGCGTCCATGGCGGCCGCGGTGCACCTGCCGCTGCTCGGCGCGTACAGCGCGTCCAAGGCCGCGGTCGAGGCGCTCGGCGACACGCTGCGCGAAGAGCTGCGACACACCGGCGCGCAGGTCGGCGTCGGCTACTTCACCGAGATCGACACCGACATGACCTCGCGCGGGTTCGGCACCGCGGCGGCGAAGGCGCTCACCAAGGGCAAGTCGCTGTCGATCAGCTCGGTGCTGCCGCTGGACAGCGCGATCGACGCGCTCGAACGCGGGATCGCGCGCCGGTCCCGGCGAATCGTGGCGCCACGCTGGGTCGGCCCGGCGCTGCACGTGCGGATGGCGCTGCAGCGGATCGTCGCCATGGACCGCCGGCTGGCCTCCGTGCCGGAGGCGCTGCGAGTGGCGGCCGACGAGAAGGCCCCGCTGACCACGCCGCAGCCGGAGCGCGGCGACCACGAGCAGCCCACGGATGCAACACCGTGAACCAGCCGAGAATCCCACCCGGCACGCGCCGCGACATCGGCATCGGCGCGTGGCTGCTGATCAGAGTGCTCGGACTGGTGGCCCGAACCGAACCGCCGAAGCTGTTCAGCGTCCTGGCCAGACACCGGCCGCTGTTTCGCGGCTGGCTGTCCTTCGCCCGGCGGCTGATGCCCGGCGGCACGCTCCCCCGGCGCGAGACCGAACTGGTGATCCTGCGGGTGGCGCTGCTGCGCGGCTGCTCCTACGAGCTGGCACACCACCGGCGGCTCGGCGAGCGTGCCGGCGTCACCGACGCCGATCTCGCGCGGCTGGTCGACGGATCCGAGGCCGAGGGCTGGCCCGCCCGTGACCGCGCGGTGCTGCGCGCCGCCGAGAGCATGATCGAGCGGCACGACGTCGACGACCGGTCCTGGGACGAGCTGCGCGAGCACCTCGACGAGCGGGAATGCGTCGAGTTGTGCCTGCTCGTGGCGCACTACGACATGCTGGCCACGGTCATATCGACCCTGCGCATTTCGCCTGATCTCTCCAGCAAAGAAGCACGACGAGAACGCCGGCGACGCTAGAAAGGAGCCACAAGAGAATAGCCGCGGCTAGCCGGCCGCGTGATTGACGATGCCTACTTCGAATTGCGGCACTACGTATTTCACGGCGAATTCACGCCAAGCTCTTCCCTTCGCCGGCGCGCCCCCACCAAGATGGGTGGACGATCACCAGACCCGCGAAGGGTCGGAAACTCACCGACGAAGGGAAGAAGATGCGCAGGAGGTTACTCGTCGCGTCACTCGCGCTGGCCTCGCTCGGCGTGCTGACCACCCCGCTGGTGGCCAACGCCGCGCCGGCCCTGACGCAGGTGGCGTCCGCCGCCCCCGTGCAGCCCAGGGGCACCGTCACGCTGAAGGTCGACTACCAGGTCCAGGAAACCGGATACTGGTGCGGCCCGGCCGCCACCCGAATCGCGCTGTCCGCGCGGGTGGGGCCACCCAGCCAGGCCACGCTCGCCGAGCAGCTCGGCACCACGCAGAACGGCACCGACTGGATCGGCCAGGTCACCGGCGTGCTGAACCAGAACCTCGGCAACGGCTACTACGAGACCAAGGAAATGCCGAACGATCCGCCGTCACAGCAGCAGAAGGAGCTGCTGTGGAACGACATCGTGCTCGACATCAACAACAACTATCCGATCGTGGCGAACATCGTCGCACCGCCGGGAAACCAGCCGCCCGGATACCCGCCGGACCAGACGATCTACCACTACTTCACGATTATCGGCTATGACGACGTGAACCGGACCGTGCAGATCGCCGACCCGGCGTCGTTCTCCGGAAATCAGATCTACTGGCTCACCTTCGACCAGCTCGCGTCGCTGATCCCGCCGAAGGGGTACAGCGCCTGACTCGAAGGCTGAACCGAACACGGCGCCACCGGCTACAGCCCGAAGTGCTCCAGCAGGTCCATGATCGGCTTGCGCAGCTCAGGCAGCTCCTCGGGCTTGCCGGTGGCGACCGTGCTCACCACCAGCGAGCTGATCGCGCCGACCAGCACCCGGCAGGCGAACGCCGGGTCGGGCAGCGTCTGCCAGGAGGGCTCGGTGGCGAAGTTCGCGATCATCGCCTGGACGAACTTCTCCTGGATGTCGAACCGCCGAAGCTGCGAGGCGCGCCCGGCGGCGAACGAGTCGATGAAGAACGCGCGCGCCACCGCCGGCTCGGCGGCCAGCGTCGCCAGATAGGCGCGCAGCGCGCGGTCGAGGCGCTCCTTGGGCGGACCCGAGTTGTCCACCAGCTCGCCGCCCATGATCCCGACCAGGATGGTCGCCGAGTGGTCGAGCGACGCGAGGAAACACGCTTCCTTGTCGGCGAAGTTCTGGTAGAAGGTCTCCCGCGACACGCGCGCCCGCTTCAGCACGTCGGCGACGGAGGTGTGGACGTACCCCTTCTCCGCGACCGCGTCGGCCATCGCCACCAGCAGCCGGCTGCGCTGCGACTCCACCACTTGCTCGCGGGTCAGCCGGTGCCGGCCCCGGGGCAGTGCCTCGAATGCGGGCGATTCGTTCACAGCGGCAGGTTAACAATCAGTGGCGCGCCCCGACAGCCAATCACGCGAATCGGTGATCTTCGGAGTGTCGGAAGCGGCAAGATTAGTCCTCTGTGGACAGTCCACAGTGGTCGTTCGGTCACCGAGCGGATCTTTCTGGACTGGATCGACCGCCGCGACCGGACTATCCTCGAATGCGGCGCCAAGTAAGGGCAGCCTAACTTGGATGGTGGATACATGGCGGGACTGGCGGAACGACTGCGCGCGGAAACCCGCGCGGAGCACGAGCGGACCGAGCAATCCCCGTTCGTGATGTCACTGCTCGACGGACAGCTCGATCGCGGCTGCTACGCGCGCCTGCTCGGCCAGAGCTGGCTGTTCTACCAGGTGCTCGAGGAGGCGGCGGAGGCGTGGCGATCCGACCCGGTCACCGGCGCGTTCGTGTTCGACGGCCTGCACCGCGGCGCCGCGCTCGAAGCCGACCTGCGCTGGCTGCACGGCGAGGCGTGGCGCGACGCGGTGGTGCCGCTGCCGGCCACCCGGCGCTACGTCGACCGGCTGCGCGCGGTGTGCTTCGACTCCCCCACCGCGTTCGTCGCCCACCACTACACCCGCTACCTCGGCGACCTGTCCGGCGGCCAGATCATCCGCCGCCGGCTCACCTCGATCTACGGCCTGACCACCGACGGCGTGCGGTTCTACGTGTTCGACGAGGTGCCGAAGCCCAAGCGGTTCAAGGACGCCTACCGCGAGCTGCTCGACCAGGCACCCTGGACGGCCGAGGACCACGACGACGTCGTCGCGGAGGCCAACGAGGCGTTCCGCCTCAACCGCGCGGTGTTCGAGGACCTGGCCGACGCCTCCGGACTCGCCGCCTGACCTACTTCTTCGGCCCGGCCAGCTTGCGCAGCATCTCGTTGTAGGCCTCCAGGTCGGCGTCCCCGGTGACCTCCTCGCGGCGGTCCAGCCGGCGCGCGTCCCGCTCGTCGGCCCTGATCCACTGCGCCAGCAGCGTGATCACCACGACCAGCAGCGGGATCTCGCCGGACGCCCACGCGATGCCGCCGCCGAGCCGCTGGTCGGCCAGCAGATCGGGCACCCACGGCAGGGTCAGGCCCCGGTAGAACAGCTCGCCGATCACGGTCTGCTTGCTCATCAGGATCACGCCGAAGAACGCGTGGAACGGCATCGAGGCGAACACCAGGCCCAGCCGCGCGAGGTGCGGCAGCCGGCGCGGCGCCGGGTCCACGCCGATCACCGGCCAGTAGAAGACGTACCCGGCGAGCAGGAAGTGCGCGTTCATGGCCAGGTGCGCCCAGTGATAGTTCAGCGCGGAGTCGAACAGGCCGGAGAAGTACAGCGCGAAGAACGAGCCGACGAACAGCGCCAGCGCCACGATCGGGTGAGTGAGCGCGCGGGACACCGGCGAGTGCACCGCCGCGAGCAACCACTCGCGCGGGCCGGGCGGCGCGTCCTTGCCCGCCGCCGGCAGCGCCCGCAGCGCCAGTGTCACCGGCCCGCCGAGCACCAGCAGCACCGGCGCGAGCATGGACAGCAGCATGTGGCTGGTCATGTGCACGCTGAACATCGCCGGCGCGTACCGGCCGATGCCGGACGAGGTGGCGATCAGGATCGTGAGGCAGCCGAGCGTCCAGGCGATCGTGCGGCCGACCGGCCACGCGTCCCCGCGCTTGCGCAGCCGCCGCACGCCGAGCAGGTACGCGACGCCCGCCACGATCGCCGCCGTGCCGTAGACCAGGTCGAAGCGCCAGTCGAACAGCAGCCGCAGGAACGTCGGCGGGCCGTCGAGCGTGTACCCGATCAACAGCTCCACGTTGGACAGCTGGGCGGCGACCTCCTGCGGCGGCGGGGTGCGCGACAGGGCGACGGCCAGGCCGATCGTGCCGAGCATGATCAGCACCTCGACCGCGGCCATGCGCACCAACGCGGACGCCGAGCCGCTGGTGGTGATCTCGCGGAGACTGCGCTCGCGGTGGTACGCGCCGATCGCGCCGAGCACGGCCAACGCGGCGATCTTGCCGAGCACCAGCAGCCCGTACGGCGTGTCGAACAGGTCGTCCAGCCGCACCCGCACCAGCGCGTTGATCACGCCGGAGACGGCCAGCGTGAGCCAGCAGGCCAGCGCGAGCATGGAGAACCGGCGCGCGGCGAGGTCGACGTGATCGCCCCGGCGGCGGCCGTGGGCCAGCAGCGCGACCAGCCCGCCGCCCCAGAGCGCGGCGGCGACCAGGTGGTACAGCAGGCTGTTGGTGGCCAGGTCGTGCTGGCCGCCGCTGGACGAGTGCCCGGTGACGGCGACCGGGAGCAGGCCGACGACGGCGAGCAGGAACAAGGTCGTCGTCCAGCCCCAGGACACGACGAAGCGCGCCGCCACGGCGATCACCAGGGCGATGCCGGCGGTGATCAGCCACGCCTTGGCCTGCTCGAGCGCGCCGGTGAACTCGACGACCAGAGACGGGTCGAGGTCCTCCACCGGCCGGCCCAGCGCGTCGGCGATCGTGAACGGGATGGACGCCAGCGCGCCGGCGAACCAGACGACGGCCGACCACATGGCGGTGCGCACGGCCGCGTACCCGTCGATGGTGAGCACGCCGGAGGTCTTGGGTGGCACCAGGAAGGCGGCGAACAGCAGCGAGCCGATGCACAGCACGGCGCCGATGTCGGTGATCACCCGGACGGCGGCGATCCCGTAGCCGGTGAGCGCGCCCGGGTCGGGCAGCAGGGCGACGGCGTACCGGTCCTCCGCCGAGAGCGCGGTGAGGGCCACCGCCACCATCGCGGCGAGTAGCGCGCCGACGATCAACAGCGGCGCGAGCCCCGACCGGCGCCTGCGCCTGGCCGGCTCGGTCGCCGTCGCGCTGTCGTTCACGGTCACCCGGCGAGCCTATGCGCCCGGTCCCGGTGACCCCGGCGGTACCCTGGTGGTGGGTGCGCATCATGGTTGACCTGCGAAGTCGTCGATTGGGTCACTCGTCCGGCTGGCGAAGAGAAACGACAGAGCCGTTCGGAACGATCACACCGGGCGGGACGGTTAATCTGCCTCGCAGCGCCGCCCACGCCCTGGTAGCTCAGCGGATAGAGCAGGAGCCTTCTAAGCTCTTGGCCGCAGGTTCGAGTCCTGCCCAGGGCACCGGTCCAGCCAATGCGCGAACCTTACGGTCCGCCACCACCGTTTCCGCGGTGGCGGCGGCGCGCTGTGGAGGAATCCCACCGCCGGGGATGACGAAGATGGGTTTGGCCTGGTCGCGGCCGATGATGTCGACGCGGTGGACAAAGGTTCGCATGATCGCACGGAGCGTCTCAGGGCTGCCGGCGTCAGTTGCGGCTTGGATGTCGGCCCGCAGTGTGTCCAGGACGCCGGTATCGGGGAGTTCGGGTTTCCGCACGCGGGGTGAGCACACGTCCTCGTCCATGGTGCCGCTTTCGAACGCACTGAGGTAGCGATCGACAGCTTCCTCGCTCCTCGCGATGTCGCGCTCCACAGCAGCGAGTTCGTCGGCCTAGGTGGTGCACTGGTCGTCGACTTCGCTGGCGGTGCTGGCCAGTCCCTGTTCGATGAGATCGCTGCGCGCGAGGGTGTCGATCAGCGAGGTGAGCACGGCTTGTTCGAGTTGGTCGGCGGGCAGCCGGTCGGCGGGGCAGTGCAGGGGAGCCGTACCGCTGCTTGGTGAAGCAGGTGTAGTAGCGGTATGCGCCTGCGTCAGCCACCCGGCGACCTGGGCGCGGTTGGCGAAATCGAGCTCGACGAGAATGTTGCGCACCTGAGTGCCCGCGGTGCGCGCGGAAATCACCGGTTGTCCGACGTTCTCGCTGTTGATCAGCCAACCCGGCGCGACCACGACTCCGACCTTTCACGGCGAGCACTGGTACGCGCACGCTGGGCCAACGTGCATTCACGATCAGGCAGCCGACGTGGTGGGCACCGCCGTGCCGAGGCGGGGCCACAGCAAACGGCGTCTCGGCCCGCCGAAGATGGCGGGCCGAGACGCCGCTGGTGGTTCAGCGCGTCCGGAACGGGGCTTTGAGGGTGTTTTCCAGACCGGCTGGGCGTTGGCTCATCTTGAGCCCGCTCCTCGGTCCGCCGAGGGCTTTGGGAACTGGCTGGGAAGCGGGTTCGCACTCCATGTCCGCCTGATCGCCGGGCTTCCGCGTGGGAAGAGTGGTGATGTCGGCGAAGAAGCTGGCGATCGCGTTGTCGACGCAGGTGTTGCCGGACAACGAGTTGGAGTGGGTCGTGCCGCCGGGCAGTCCGATGAGGCTGGACTTGGTCAGCAGCTTGCGCAGGGCGAGTCCGTCCTCATACGGAGTCGCTCCGTCGAACTGCTCGTGGATCAGCAACGTGGGCGGCGCGTTCTCGCCGTCGACCTGGACTGGTTTCTCGAGCGCTCCAGCGGTCCAGTAGTTGCACGGCAGGGCGCCCCAGGTGCTGGGCCAGGCGTAGAAGGGCTCCTGGGCGTGACCTTTCCAGGCGTCGGCCGACCACTGTGCCCAGTCGTCCGGGTACGGCGCGTCCGTGCAGAGCACTGCCTCAAGCACAACATCGCCGCTCGTTTTCGGCGCCTGCGTTTCGTCGTAAAGCTTTTGCAGCGCCTCCCATTGGCCATTGTTCACCCAGCCTGAAAAGGCCGTCGCGATACGGTCCCACTCGCCTTGGCCCGGTACCGCTGAATAGAACAGCTCCGTCCATTCAACGGAGCCGATCCTTCCGCCTGCCGCTGCCCGGTCAAGCCGGTCCCGCTCGCCGAACCAGCGGGTCTCAACCTCCGTCCCGGTGGCACCAAGGTGATAGACTCTGTCATATTTTGCAATCCATTCGAAGAACTTGCCGAGCGTGCGGCCTGCAGCCTTCGCCTGATCGTGGTTGGACCTATACCACGCCGTCTGTGGATCGACGTTGCCGTCCAGGATCATCCTTTTGACCTTGCCCGGAAACATCGTGCTGTACACCGGGCCGAGATACGTTCCGTAGGAGTATCCGAAATAGTTGATCTGCTCGACGCCGAGGGCGAGGCGGATAGATTCCATGTCCTCGGCGGCGTCGGTAGTCTTGATGTGTTTCAGCAGTTCGCCGCTGTTCTTTCCACACGCGTCGGCGTGCCCGCTCGCCTTGTCCTTGAGCGCCTGTTCCGTGATGTCGCTTCGCGGCACCAGGTCCGGCTGGTCGTACTTGATCCCCTGGTCCGGGCCACAGGACAGAGTCGGCCCACTGTCGCCGACCCCCCTGGGATCGAACCCGATCCAGTCGTAGTACGCACCGACACCGGAAGGGATCCGACTGCCGATAAGAGACATGTCGAGGCCCGAACCGCCAGGACCGCCGGGATTGCCGAGCACGACACCTTGATATGCGTCACTGGACGACGTGTGCTTGACCCGGGAGATCGCGATGTCGATTTTCTCGCCGCCGGGGTTGCTGTAGTCGAGGGGAACCTTCACCTTCGCGCATTCAGCACCGGCGTCGATCAGGTCTTGATTCGTACACTGCGTCCACTCGACGGGTGACGGCTCGTACCTCGGTGTCGCATTCGGAAAGGCCCCGACAGACGGTGCCGCGACAACGCCGGCCGCGATTACCGTGGCGCCCACGAAAATGAGGCCAGCCGTCCTTCTACTGTTCACAGTATCTCCCAGAGGATATTCGAACCAACTCCGTGCTCGACTTGGTTCCGCGTAGTGGAGCGAAGGGAGATTAGCAGGTCGCAGACGCGCCGATCGGACGTAGCTCCTTATGCGGCGTGGCCGCTAATCCAGATGGGATACTGTCAGTTGAAACATTAGACGAAACGTCACACCAAGGTGTAGTAATGCGACGGAATCGGTAACCAGAAACGTCGCGATTCGGTCATGAGACGCGCTGGGTTCACCCGTTCGTGCACCCGGTCCGCGGATGCGGTTCTCGAGTCGAACAGGCAAGGAAGCCCATGCCGCGGCGAGGCGGTCCTCGACATCCCCGCCGCGCCGGTGGCCTCGTTCGCCGCGAATCAGCACATTGCCGAAAGCCCTGCGTTCGCGGCGTACAGGTGACTGGCGGCACGGTCGAGCCGCCGGTGCCGCCCAGATCCGCCGTGACATCCAGCCGTGACGTCCAGCAGTCGGGTGGTGGTGGTTGGTGCGACCCCGCCGGGTGCTCGCGTGGTGGCTGAGGGACCGCGAGCATGGCCGATGCCGCGGCTGGCGGCGGTCGGTTACGCGGGCACGCCGCTGATTTCGTTGGGCACGCCGGGGAGTGTGCCGGTCGCGGTCCTGGCGCCCGAGGCGAGGTCGACGGCGTGGATCTGTTTCTTGCCCGGGTCGCTGATGTAGGCGGTGGCGCCCCGGACGAAGATCGCCGGTCGTGGTTGCTGCCACTCCAGTGGCTCCTGCCAGGGACCGATCACGGGAATCCTGCGTGTGACCGTGCCGGCGACAGGGTCGATCACGTGGATCTGGCCGTCGGTGCCCAGCACCAGGCCCTCCCCGTGAGGCCCGCGGGCCAATGAGCGGAAGGTGTAGCTGGTGCCGAGTTCGACGTGTCGCAGTGTCGCGCGGTCGGTGTCGATCAGCGATACCCGGGTCGGGCGCTCCAACTCGGCTTCCTTGTCGATCTTGTAGTCGCCGAGGGTGATCGGGGAATGTTCGGAACCGGCCTGGTTGCCGATGCGCCCGTAAGGGTCGGGGCTGGTGACCTTGGTGATGGTGCCGTTGCGGTAGATCAGCGCCCCGGTCTCGCAGCCGATCACCACGGTCTCGCCGCGTGCGGTGGCCTCGCCGTGCACGCCGGGGCACTGCTCGTTGCGCGCGATCTCCTTGCCGTCCCTGTTCAGCACCACGATGCCGGGGCGCGAGTCCTCGTTGCCGATGGTGGTGACCAGTTCGCCGTTGGCCAGCTCGACCGCCACGCCGTGGTGTGCCTGCGGCGTGCGGTGCCGGAGCGCGGGCAGCTTGCCGGATCCCAGCGCCGCCGGCTCGGCCACGGTGATCTCGCCGGTGCCGTCGGCGAAGAGCACGGTCTTGCCCGCGTGTCGCACGACGTGCCCCGGTTTGGCGGCCTTGACCTCGATGCCGGTCAGCGCGGCGCGCGAGGCGTCGAGCACGCGGAACCCGGTGGAGGTCGAGACCAGCAGGTGCCGGTCGTCCCCGGCCGGGTTGAGGCGGTTGAAGCCGTCCAGCCGAATGTCCTTGGCCATCGTGAGAGTCTTGCCGTCGAGCACGTGGATCCCGCCGTCGTAGGTGACCGCGACCGGCGCGGTCACCGTGGCTTCGTTCTGTGCCGCGGCGTTGCCCTGCGGCGGCGGAGGTTGCTCGGAACCGCAGGCCGACAGCGCGAGTGCGGCCGCCGCGGTGAGTGCGGCGCTCCGGGCGGTCGACCGCCGGGCGAACAGCGATGTTGCCATGTTTGCTGCACCTTTCGTCTTTCGTGTGGTCTCGGCCGTTCCCGGTGGTCAGGGCCGGGTCAGGCTGGTCGCGATCGCCTCGGTGTTGGCGCGCATCATTTCCAGGTAGGTCGCGGCACCCTTTCCTGGTTCGGTCAGCGACTCGGTGAACAGTGGCCGCACGGTCACGTGCAGCCCGGCCTGCTCGGCAAGTACGCGGGCGAGCCGATCGGATTGGGAGGAGTCGGCGAAGATCGCCGGTACTCCCGCGGCGCGTACCGCGTCGGACAGTGCCCGCAGGTCGGCGGCGCTGGGTGAGGCGAGGGTGGTGCCGCCCGGGATGACGGCGCCGATGATCTCGAAGCCGAACCGCTGCGCCAGGTAGCCGAAAACGTGGTGGTTGGTCACGAGTTTCCGGCGCGCCGGTGGGATTTCGGCGAACCGGCGGGTCATCGTGGACTCGAGCGCGGCGATCTCGTCGCGGAGGCGTGCGGCGTTGGCCCGCACCACGGCCTCGTCCACTCCGCGCACGTGCGCGATGACCTGGTCGGCGATCACCGTGACCGCCTCGCGCATCCGGCCGGGGTCGGTCCAGAAATGCGGATCGGGCTGCCCGGCGTTCTCGCCACCGGTGTAGCTGATCGGGTTGGTCCGCTCCCCAACCGGCACGGTTGGCACTCCGCTGCCGGCTGCCGAGGCCACGGTGCGAAGCACGCCTTCCTCGAGGCCGAGTCCGTTGTAGACGACCAGGCCCGCGCGCTCCAGCTGGGCGGCCTGCTGGGCTGAGATCCCGAAGGAGTGCGGGTCGGCGTTCGGTTTCATCAGCACCGTCACGTCAGCCTGATCACCGACGACGGTGCGGGTGATGTCGCCGAGAATGTTCGTGGTCACCACCACCGAGGGCCGCCCTTCGGTGGTGCCGGAGCAGCCCGCGACGAGCAGCAGCACGGCGATGAGGCCTGTGGCGAGCCGCGTGGCTGTGCGGCTCATCGGCCGGTCTCCACGATGTGGCTGGCCTTGCCGCCGACGGTCAGCGTCCTGGCCCGGCGAAGGCCGTCGTTGTAGTCGATCTCGTATACCTGTCCGGAGCTCGGGTTGTTGACGTAGGCGCGGGTGTTGTCGATCTGGATGCTCGGCGCGGCGGCCAGCGTCGTCGCCTCTGGCGCCATCAACTGGGTTCGTGCCCGCTCCGCGCCAGTGGTGGTGTCGTAGGCGCGCAAGATCCCGTCCCGGGTCAGCGCCAGCAGCGGCGCCCCCTCGCCGACGGCGTTCACGGCGGCGAGTGGACCGGTCTCTATCCGACGCCACGTCCGCCGGGCGGTGTCCAGCAGCCATGCGCCGCTGTCGCCCGCCGGCGCGGTGAGCGTGCTGCTGCCCGGCCGGTGGGTGAACCGGATGGCGCGTTCCCCTGGGTCGACCTGGCGCGGGTACGGGATCTTCTCGCCGGTGAACGCGCCGTCCTTCTCGGTCACGAGCAGCGCCCCGTCCGCGCAGCCGAAGACGACACCGCGCCGGGTGACCGCCTGGCCCTGGAGTTCCGGGCACGGTTGCGCGACCTCGGCGACCGGGTTGCCCTGCCGATCGTGGACCCGCACCCCGCGTGCGTGCCGCTGCCCCGGATCGGCGACCGAGGCCAGCACACGCTCGCGGTAGGGCACCGCGGTGCTCAGGTGCGCGGTGCGGGCGATGGTTGCCAGCTCGGCGACCGAACCCTTGTCGAGCTTCGCCCGGTCGAGCAGGCTGGTCGTGCCGTTCGGGAAGGACACCGCCGTGACCGCGGGGTCGCTGTAGGCGGCCACCGGCCCCGCGCCTGGCCCCGAACTCGGCACGATGCCCGGTACCACGCCGACCTCGCGGACCGGAGCGCGGTAGTAGTGCACGTGATCGCCGTGGTCGACCATCCAGGAGCCACTGTCGACCACGCGAACCGACCCGTCCCGGCCGGTCAGGTACCCGAACCGGCCGTCCCCGGTGATGCCCCGCACACCATCGACCCGCCCAGCCGGAACGACCTGCTCGGTGATCAGGTCCACCACGTGCACCAAGCCGGTGCCGGCATCGGCCACGATCAGCCTGGACTGCGTCTCGGCGGTCTCCTCGGCGCCCTCGACGTAACCGTGCGGCACTCCCCCGGCGGGCGCGCCGGCCTGCGGCCCATCGCCACCGCAGGCCGCCAGCAACAGCGAAACCACAACGAGCAGACCGGCTCCGCGACCGGTGAGGCGTTTCATCATCGAAGAACTCGATCCCAGTTGTCGGACAGCGAACCCGCGCGCTCAGCCGCGGGACGGCACGACGGCGGACAGCAGAGCGGACAGGAAGAACAGCAGGACCGCGCTCACGACGATGCTCGCGCCGGCGGCCGTACCGCCGTGCCAGGAGACGAGCAGCCCGGCCACCGTCGCCAGGCCGCCCAGCAGTGCGGCGACCAGCATGATCGTGGAGATCCGCCGCGCCCAGAACGTCGCGGCCGCCGCGGGCGCGATGAGCAGGCCGAACACCAGCAGCGTCCCGACCACGCGGAACGACGCCACGATCGTCACCGTCACCAGCGCGAGCAGCAGCGCGTTGGCCAGCCCGGGGCGCAACCCCAGGGTGTGCGCCTTGCGCGCGTCGAAGGTGAGCGCGACGAAAGACCGGTGCCCCAGCGCCGACACCACCGCCACGAGCGCCAACGCGACCGCCAGACCGACGAGGTCACCGGCCCCGACCGCGAGCACGTCGCCGAACAGGAAACCCGTGAGGTCGACCGCGAACGACCGCGAGTGCGACACGATGATCACCCCGGTGGCGAGCATGCCCACGAACAGCAGCCCGATGCCGGTGTCCTGCGACAGCCGCCGCGAACGCCCGAGCGCCGTGAGGCCCACCGCCATCACCGTGGCGCTGAGCAAGGCCCCGAACAGCAGGTTCACCCCGGCCAGCGAGGCCAACGCGACCCCGGGCAGCATCCCGTGCGACAGCGCGTCGCCGATGAAGGCCATGCCGCGCAGCACGACCCAGGTGCCCACGATCGCGCACGCCGCCGCGACCAGCACGCCGGCAACCAGTGCCCGCCGCACGAACGACACCTCGAAAGGGATGAGCAACCAGTCCACGCCACCACTATACTGATAACGATTTTCATCGTCGTCTAGGTGGTGGTCCGTGACCGGCAAAGGAACGATCGTGCTGCGTGACCTCAGCGCGAGCTACGGCCGGCGGGAGGTGCTGCGCCGCGTCACCGCGGAGGTGCCGGCCGCGCGCATCACCACGGTCGTCGGGGCGAACGGGGCCGGGAAGTCGTCCCTGCTCAACGTGATCGCCGGGGTGCTTCCCGTCAGCTCCGGCTCCGTAGTGACCGGGGGCTGCGGGCGTCCCGCGTACGTGACCCAGCACAGCGAGGTTTCCGACTCCGTTCCCATCACCGTGCGCGCGGCGGTGACCATGGGACGTTGGGCGCACCGGGGCCCGTGGCGCAGGCTGACCCGACGCGACCGGGCCGTGGTCGACGATTGCCTGGCGCGGCTGGACATCACCTCGATCGCCGACCGCCGGCTGGGCGTCCTCTCCGGCGGACAACGCCAACGCGCCCTGGTCGCACAGGGCCTGGCCCAACAGTCCGACCTGCTGCTGCTCGACGAACCGTCCGTCGGACTCGACCTGCCCGCCCAGGCGCGGATCGAAGAAGCGCTCCAGGACGCCGGCCGCGACGGTGTGACCGTGCTCCGCGTCACCCACGACCTCACCGTGGCGGGCCGCGCCGACCACTGCCTGTTGCTCAGCGCGGGCACGCTGCTCGCCGAGGGCCCGCCCAACACGGTGCTGACTCCGGAGCGAGTCGCCACCGCGTGGGGCGTGCCGCCGATCCACTGATCACCGCCGGACGCGTCGGAATGATCCTCACCACGCCGAGCGGCGCAGCAGGCGCAGCCCGTTGAGTCCGACCAGCACGGTGGAGCCTTCGTGGCCGGCGACGCCGAGCGGGAGTGGCAGCGTGCCGAGCAGGTCCCAGGTGGCCAGGACGGCGATGAAGGTGAACGCGATGACCAGGTTCGCGACCACGACGCGGCGGGCGCGGCGGGACAGGGCGATGACGGCGGGGATGGTGGTCAGGTCGTCGCGGACCACGACCGCGTCGGCGATCCGCAGGGTCAGATCGGCGCCCGCGCCGCCCATCGCGATGCCGGTGTGTGCGGCGGCCAGCGCCGGGGCGTCGTTGATGCCGTCGCCCACGACGGTCACCCGCTCGCCGGCGGCCTGAAGGTCGCGGACGGCGCCGAGCTTGTCGTCGGGCAGCAGTCCGGCCCGCACGTCGGTGATGCCGACCTGGTCGGCGAGCCGGTCGGCGGTGGCCTGGTTGTCCCCGGTGAGCAGCACCGGTGGGGCGCTGGTCAATCGGGCGACCGAGGCGACGGCCGGCGCGGCTTCGGGCCGCACCTCGTCGGTGATCGCCAACACGCCGACCGGTTGACGTTCGCAGCGCACCACGACCGCGGTTTGCCCCCGACCCTGCGCGGCCTCCACCGCGGTCGCGGCGGCCAGGTCCGCTGGTGCCAGCAGCGCGGACGGGGAGCCGACCTCGATGAACCGGTCTTCGACGGTGGCCGACACGCCGCGCCCGGGCCGGGCGATGAACTCGTCGACAGCAGGCAGGTCCTGCCCCCGGCGGTGGGCGGCACGCACGATCGCCGCGCCGAGCGGGTGTTCGCTGGGGTGCTCGGCCGCCGCGGCCAGCCGCAACAGCTCGTCCTCGGTGGAGATCGCGGCGCGGCGCGCGCCGGGCAGCAGGCCGATCTCGGCGAGTGCGGGTGTACCGCGGGTCAGCGTGCCGGTCTTGTCGAAGGCGACCTGGGTGGTGGCGCCGAGTCGCTCCATGACCACCGCGGACTTGACCAGCACGCCGTGCCGTCCGGCATTGGCGATCGCCGCGAGCAGCGGCGGCATGGTGGCCAGCACCACCGCGCACGGCGAGGCGACGATCATGAAGGTCATCGCGCGCAGCAGCGCGTCCGGCAACTCGTCGCCCATTAACAGAGGGATCACGAACACCGCGACGGTTGCCGCGACCATGCCGATCGAGTAGCGCTGCTCGACTTTCTCGATGAACAGCTGGGTCTTGGCCTTGGTCCGGATGGCCTGCTCGACCAGTCCGGCGATCCGGGCCACCACCGAGTCCTCGGCGCGGCGGTCCACCCGAACCCGCAGTGACCCGGTGCCGTTCAGCGTGCCGGCGAACACCTCGTCCCCGACCGCCTTGTCCACCGGCAGCGGCTCTCCGGTGACGGTCGCCTGATCCGCCTCGCTGGCCCCGGCCAGCACCACGGCGTCGGCGGCGATCCGCTCGCCGGGACGCACCACGACCAGGTCGCCGACCTCCAGATCGGTGACCTTCACGATCTCCTCGTCGCCGTCGGGAGCGAGCCGGGTCGCGGTGTCCGGCGCCAGGTCCAGCAGCCCGCGCACCGAGTCCTCGGTCCGGGCGGTGGCCAACGCCTCCAACGCACCGGAGGTGGCGAAGATGACGATCAACAGGCCGCCGTCCATCACCTGCCCGATCGCCGCCGCGCCGATCGCGGCGACCACCATCAGCAGATCCACATCCAGGGTCTTCTCCCGCAGCGCCCGCAACCCGGCCATGCCCGGCTCCCACCCGCCGGTGGCGTAACAGGCCAGGTACAGCGCCCACCACAACCACGCCGGACCACCAAGAAGCTGGGCAGACAGGCCGGCCAGGAACAACACCAGCGCCGCGGCCGCCCACCGCACCTCGGGCAGCGCGAACGGCCGAGTGCGCCGCACCGGCACCCTCGTCGCCACACGGGCAGCGGGCCGCGCCGCCGCGATCGTGTCCGCGGTGGAACTCACCAGGCACCTCCGGGAGAACGTGTACCGAACTCGCCCGACCATAACAGGAATAAATGAAGAGGTCTTCATGCGTTCCCAAGGGTTAAACTGCGGTCCATGGGACACGGGGTGCAGGGCCGGGACCGGCCCGCCGCACGGCTGGACGCCGACGCCGCAACCCACGTGGCGACCACCCTGCAAGCCCTGGCCACTCCCAGCCGGCTGCTGATCCTCACCGAACTCCGCAACGGCCCCCGCCCGGTCACGGAACTGGCCGACGCCGTCGGGATGGAACAGTCCGCGGTCTCCCACCAACTCCGGCTACTGCGCAACCTCGGCCTGGTCACCGGCACCCGGACCGGCCGCAACATCGTCTACAACCTCTACGACAACCACGTCGCCCAACTGCTCGACGAGGCCATCTACCACAGCGAACACCTGCGCCTCGGCCTGACCGACCGACCCGACACCGCCGGCTGACGCACCGCGTTCCCGGCCTCAGCCGAGCCGGTTGACGGCCGTCTCGATCGCGGCGAGTAGGCGGCGCGGGTCGTTGTTGGAGGCCGTGCGGCCCGCGAAGTAGCAGGTCATGCCGATCTCGGCAGCCAGTGCCGCGATCTCGGGCGTGGCTCCCCGTTCGGCCAGCCGGGCGGTGACCTGATCCACGTAGCCGCGTTGCTTGACGACGCTACGGGCACGCAGCGCGGGCTGTTCGGCGACCAGCGGCCGCAGGGCTCGCTCGTCCGCGGATCACTATCCGTCATCAGCCACACGGGTGCGCCTGTAGCCGGCACGGCGGATCTTCGCGTGAGTCGGCCGCACAGCGACCGGCAAGCCACTGACCAGCGAGATGTGCCGATGATCCCGCCGAGGGCGGCGGTAGTGCCGTCCTCGGCGCTCGGTCGGGTGTCAGCGGCGGGTTTCGATCTTCAGGTCGCCTGCGGTCACAGTGCGGATGTGGTCACTGGCGAGCAGGTCGTGCGGGTAGCCAAGGTCGATCGCGCTGACCTTGTCGAGGCGGGCCAGCTGATCGGCGGTGAAGTCGACCTCCAGGGCGCCCAGATTCCCCATCAGTTGCTCGGGGGTGCGAGCGCCGATGACGGGTGCCGTCACGCCCGGGTTCCGCAGGGTCCAGGCCAGTGCGACCTGGGCCGGTGTGCGTTCCACCTCCGCGGCGACCTCCCGCACGATGTCGGCGATGGCGAGGGTGCGCTCGGTGACCATGCCCAAGCCGGCGTTGAAGCTCTTGCGGTTGCTGTCACCGGAGTCGGCGCTCGTCGCGGTCAGGTCGGCGCGGCCGTACTTGCCGGAAAGCACGCCGCCGCCCAGCGGTGAGTACGGGGTCACCCCCAGCCCCATCGCCCGTGCCATCGGGATCAGGTCACGTTCTCCACCCCGGTTGATGAGGCTGTATTCGATCTGCAGCGCGACCAGCGGCGACCAGCCGCGCAGGTCGGCGATCGCCTGCATGCGCGAGATCTCCCAGGCCGGAGCGTTGGACATCGCCACGTACAGGACCTTGCCGTGGCGGACCAGGTCGTCCATCCCGCGCAGGATCTCCTCAACCGGTGTCGTGAAGTCCCACACGTGCAGGAAGAGCAGATCGAGGTAGTCCGTGCCGAGCTGCCGCAGGCTGGTCTCCACCGACGCGAACAGGCTCTTGCGGTGAGCGCCCCCGGAGTTCGGGTCGCCGGGACGGCGCGACGTCGTGTACTTCGTCGCCAGCACCAGGCTCTCGCGGTTCTCGCGGGTGAATTCGCCCAGCATGCGCTCGGAGCTGCCGTTGGTGTAGGTGCTGGCGGTGTCGATGAAGTTGCCGCCGCGCTCGACGTAGGTGTCGAACAGCTTGCGCGCATCGTCCTGCTCGGCGCCCCAGCCCCACTCGGTGCCGAAGGTCGCCGTGCCCAGTGCCAGTGGTGAGACCCGCAGCCCGGAGCGGCCCAGCAGCCGGTAGGTGTCGAGGGTGAGCGACATGGTGTTCTCCTGTGCTTGTGATCCGGTGTCGAGCACCAGCCTGAGACCACCGCGCGCCGGGGTAAGGGAAGGAAGTTCCTGGGAACAGCAGTCCTACCCGAGCTGTTGGACCAGCCATGATCACCAGCACCGTGGACGTGACACAGGAGCTGGCCGCGTTCCTGCGGACCCGGCGCGAGCGCCTGGATCCGCGGGATTTCGGCCTGCCGGCGCGTCGGCACGCCCGGCGGACCCCGGGATTGCGCCGCGAAGAGGTCGCCGAACTGGCCGGGGTCAGCGTCGACTACATCGTGCGGCTGGAACAGGCCCGCGGGCCGCGGCCCTCAGCGGACGTGGTGGAGGCGCTGGCCAGGGCGCTGCGGCTGGCCCCCAACGAACGCGCCTACCTCTTCGGCCTGGCCCAGCAGCGTCCCCGCGACGCCGGCAAGCTCGCCACCACCGCGGCGCCGTCACTGGCCCGGCTGGTCGCCGACCTGTCGCCGCTGCCGGCCATGCTGATGAACCACCGCTACGACATCCTGGCCTGGAACGGCGAAATGGCGAGGCTGCTCCTGGATTTCGACACCCTGCCGCCGTCGCAGCGCAATGCGATGTGGCTGTGCCTGATGCATCCGGAGACGCGGGAGTTCTATGTCGACCGCGAACGCGTCGTGCGGGAAGGGGTCGCCCACCTGCGCGCTGCGTGGGCCGCGCATCCGGAGGATCAGGCGTTGACCCACCTCATCGCCGAATGCATCACTCGTGACGAGCAATTCGCGCGATTGTGGAACGATCGAGACGTCAAGGTCAACGGTCGCGGACACAAGGTGATGCGACACCCGGAAGCCGGTGTGATCGCAATGCGTTTCGAAACGCTTACGCCACTTCAAGATCCAGACCAACTGCTAGTGATCTACCGCGCCGCGGACGAGGAGAGCCAGTCGGCATTGGACCGGTTGTGCACACGGTGATGTCGAATCGTCCATTCGCGTACTGTGCCGTACCGTCATTCCGGCGTGTTTTCGAGACCGACGCCCACCAACCACGGATACCTTCGAGGCTCGTAGCGCCGTGGACATGCCAGGGTGACGTGATCACACGAGACCTTGAAGTACCTGTTGGTACCGTGGGTCGACGGAGTCCACAGCGCGCACAAGGAGCCGATATGCCGGAGCCGGTCTACGACCTGGTGAAGGTCATCAACGGTGGAGTGAGTCTCTGACCGCCGATCCGCAGTGGGACACCGTCGCGACCCAGCGCACCGTGTTGGCCATCGTGCACAATGTCACGGCAGGTACGCGCCTGCTGGACGCCATCGACGTCCTCGCTTCCGACCTGCGGATCCAGGTCAAGTACACGATCATCGGCTCGTCCGCGTTCACCGCGGGGACATGGCGCTTCCTGACGGATCGAGGAATCGAACCCCTCCCCTGGGATACCGCCGTCGGCGAGTCCTTCGATCTCGCGATCGCGGCCAGTCACGGTGGCCCGCTCTCCGATATCGACGCACCATTAACAATTCTTCCCCATGGAATGGGGTACAATAAGCTATTGAAACCGGAAACCGGAAACCGGAAACCGGAAACCGGAAACCGGAAACCGGAAACCGGAAACCGGAAACCGGAAACCGGAAACCGGAAACCGGTTTTCGGCCTTTCGCCGGAATGGCTGTTCGACGGTGATCGGCTGATCCCGTCGTCGCTGGTGCTCTCCCACCCCGAACAGGTGGAGCGGCTGGTCGCGACCTGCCCGCGCGCCGCGGAGGTCGCCGTCCTGGCGGGTGACACCTGTCTCGACCGGATGTCGGCCAGCGTCGCGCTTCGGCCGTCGTATCGCCGTGCGCTTGGCTGCGCGGAGGATCATCGGCTGGTACTGATCTCTTCCACCTGGGGACCGGATTCGCTGTTCGGCGCGCATCCCGATCTGGTGTCCAGGTTGGTCGCGCGGCTCCCGATCGACGACTTCCGGGTTGTTCTCTCACTGCACCCCAACATCGTCCACCGGCACGCGCCGTGGCAGATCGACCGGTGGTCGCAGGCGTGGCGTCGTGCCGGTGTGACGGTGCTGCCGCCCGAGGAGGGGTGGCGGGCCGCGGTCGTGGCCGCTGATGTCGTGGTCGGCGACCACGGATCAGTCACCTTCTACGGTGCGGCGTTGGGTCGTCCGGTTTTGCTGGCCTCCGCGCCCCGGCACGCGGTCGCCCCGGATTCCGCCGTGGGTCGGTTCCTCACCGCCGCGCCGCTCTACGACCACCGCCGGCCGCCGGCCGCGCAACTCACCGAGGCGATCACGACCCACGACCCGACCGAGGAGCCGCTGGCCTCGATCACCGCACTGGCCACCTCCGCACCCGGCCAGGCGGCTGCCTTGTTGCGCTCCGAGCTGTACCGGCTGATCGAACTGGACGAGCCGGCGGAGCCGGCCGGAACCCGCGCGGTGCCGATCCCCACGGCGGTCACCACACCACCGGGCGCCCAGGTGGTGCTGGCCGAACCGCACGGCGCGGACGTGCGAATCACCCGGTATCCCGCCGAGCTGATGAACGTCGACGGCCGGTTGCCGCCGGGCTGTCATCTGCGGGTCGACCTGCATGAGCCGCAGCGGCGGATGCTGGACCTGGCCGAGATCGTGGTCGTGCCCGACGGGCGGGACGCGGCCGCGGTGTTGGCATCGATGCCCGGGTGTCTGCTGGCGACAGGCCCAGTCGGCACGGACAGGTGGCTGGTGACCGACACCGACGGGGCCACCCTGCTGTTCAGAGGCACCATCGACGACGGTGCGGTGTGGGCTTCCGTGCTACACGCCTGGCTCGACGCGGGTCACAGCCACACGGACCTGCCCGATCGGCTGTCAGCCACCGTCGGCCGGCGCCGGTACACCGCCACCGTCGAGCGAGGCTAGGGCAGCCTTGATCCGATCGGTGTCCGGCCGGAAACCGCATGCCTCGGTGACGGCCAGCGCCTCCTGGTAGCGGCGGCTCGCCAGTCGCGAATCGCCCTGCGCGTTCGCCAGCGCGCCCAACGCCTCCAGGCACAGCGCCCGGTCGTAGGTCCGGTCATGGTCACGCATGAGCTGGAGAGCTGTGTTCAGCTCGTCGCCGGCCTGGGCGAACCAGCCGAGGCCGGTCGCGACGCGACCCAACCACAGCCGCGCCTTGGCCACGTTCACCGGCTCGGGCGGGCTCAACTCGAGGAAGCCGTCCAGCGCGGCGGTCAGCGACGCATGGGCCTGCTCCGGATCGACGGCCTTGCCCAGGTGCAGGCGAATCAGTGCCGATCGTCGCGGATCACCGATCACCTCGGCGAGCTCCAAACTGCGCCGCAGCCAGTGCGCGGCGGAGTCGCGCCGCCCCAACGCCAGCGCGGCAAGCCCGGCGACCTCCGACGCGGACGCTTCGAGCTCGATCTGGCCGGCCGCCGCGTCCACCGCGCGTTCCGAAGCCGCCAGCGCGGCCTCGGGTTTCCCCTCGTGCAGCCACCCGAAAGCCTGCTGCTGCCCGGCCAACGAGGCCAGATCGGACCGCGCCAGCTCATCCGCCGCGGCGAGTGCGGCGGCGTTGACGGACACCTGATCCTCGACGTACTTGCCATGTTCGTGCAGTGGCCACAGCGCGACGGCCATCAGGCACACGTCCAGCCACCGACCGCGATCGGCCAGCGCGTCCACGACCGCCCTGGTGTTCACCCGCTCGGCCTCGAGCCAGCTCATCGGCTCCTCGGGCGCACCGTCGGCGAACCCGTCGGGGGCGAACCGGCGCAGCCAGATACGCCCCGGCATCGCGGCGTGCCCCGCCGCGATCGTGGTCCGCAGGTAGTAACCGAGCATCCGGTCGAGTACGACCTCGCTGTCCTCGCCCGGCGCCACGCCGCGGGCGTGCAGGCGGGTCATGCCGTGCATGACCACCCGCTCGTCCTCGGTCTCCCGCACCAGCCCGGCCCTGACGAGTTCATCGATCAACCCGTCCACCTCGCCGCCCAGCACCATCTCCAGCACCTCGGCGGACACGCTGCCAGCGCCCGGATGCAGGCCGAGCACTCGGTAGAGTCCCCGTGTGGCGGGCGAAAGTCGCTCGTAGGCGGTGTTGAACACGGCCGTCACCGACAAATCGTCGTACCGGGACAGCGCCATCAGACGTCGTCGTTCGTCCGCGAGCTCAGCGACCTGCCGGGCCAGCTTCCGGTTGGGCCGCCCAGCCAGCAACGCACCCACGACACACAGCGCGATCGGCAGCCCCTCGCACGCCGCGGTCAGCGCACGTGCCGCTTCCGGCTCACGGTCGACCCGCTCCCGCCGGATCAACCGAGCCAGCAACTCGACAGCGGCCTCGTCCTCCAGCGGCGTCAACTCGATGTACTCCACCGAATCGCGCTCCCCGAGGCCAGGCATCCGCCCGGCCGCGGTCACCAGCATCACCGACTCCCCCGGCCCGGGCGACAGCATCCGCACCTGACGCGGGGTGAGCGCGTTGTCGACCGAGACCAGCACCTTCTTGTCCGTCGACCAACTCCGAAAGCAGGCCGCGCGCCCTTCCTCGTTGCCGGGAATCTCCGACGGATCCAGACCGGCCGCGATCAGGAACTCGCGCAGCGCGGTGGCCTCTCGCCCCTCCGCGCCGACCGAGAGATCAACGTGGAACTGCCCGTCCGGAAAGCTCTCGCACCGACGCCCACCCCACTGTCGAGCGGCCTCTTTCCTGCCCGACCCAGGCAGCCCGCAGAACACCAGCGTGCGCAGCCCATGGATGTCGAACGCGGCGTCGGCCTGCCCCAACACCCTGAGCTGATTGACGAAGTAGGGAGTCACCGACGGCATCATCCGCGCGGGCTCGGCACGTCGCCGGCCGTAGATGTGGTTGTGCACTCCACCGTGGATGTCGCGGGCCAGCAGGGCGTTCTCGGCGCTGCCGGACAGCTCGTTGTGTACGCCCGGCTGATCGTCATTCATCAGCGATTACCCCCAAGTCGACCACCGCGTCAGCGTACCGACTCCACTACCGA
Organism: Herbihabitans rhizosphaerae; assembly: GCF_004216555.1. Lineage (GTDB taxonomy): Bacteria > Actinomycetota > Actinomycetes > Mycobacteriales > Pseudonocardiaceae > Herbihabitans > Herbihabitans rhizosphaerae. The sequence continues at coordinate 29,800 of NZ_SGWQ01000015.1, forward strand.
TAGTCACCCGTGCTGTCGGCGCACCATCTCGGTGATCCAGACGGGCGCGAACGGCGACGTGCAGTTCGGGGGCGTCGGGTAGTCCTTGAGCACCTCGAGGCGCTCGCCGATGTCGAGTGCGCGGGCGCGGTGCTCGGCGTGCTCGATCCCGATCTGGGCCAGGCAGTGATTCATCGCCCACTGCAGGCGATCCGAAGCGTCCTTCATCTCCGCCTCGATCACGTCGAGCAGTCCCGCGAGGTCGAGGCCCTCGGGCTTGCGCGCCACCCGTTCGGTGGTCAGCGCCCAGCCGGCACTCGCCACCACCGGATCCGAATCGGCCGACCAGGCCAGGCGCAGCTCCTCGGCGTGCGGGCTCTTCTTCACCACGTAGTTCACGAGCCAGTCGTGCACCTTGGGAGTGCGCGCCTCCCGCAGCATGACGTCCAGCTCGTCACGCTCGAACGCCTTCGGACGGCAGATCAACAGCGCCAGCAGTCTGGCCGCGGTGTCGGCCGTCCCCCACAGCTCGCGCGCGAGTTCCTGGCGCGTCTTCAGCCGCTTCGCGATCGCGCGCAGCCTGCCGAGGTTCACACCGTGGTCGTCACCGTGTTTCTCGTTGACCTCACGCACTTTCGGGTCCTCGAGCGCGGCCAGTTCGGCCATCACCCCGGCCACCGTCTCCGTCACTCGGCCTCCCACTCGGCACGGGGAATCACACTCTCCGGGACCACCATTTCCCGCGGTTTCCGGTCGGTGTGCATGGTCCAGAGCAGTTCGGCCAACTCGACCGGGTCGGCGGCGGGCATGTCCGGCACCGGCCGACCCGCGGCTTCTTCGGCCTGGAACGCGGCGTCGAACGGGGTTCCGGTGATGCGCGCGCCAATGTACAGCGTGCCGACGTACACGCCCTGGCCGGCGATCTCGGCCGCGAGGGACTGGAGGTAGTTGCGCTGGGCGGCCAGCACCGGCGACCAGCCGCTCAGGTGCGGGCGGCCCCGAAGAGCGGCGGCTCCCTGGGCGTTGAGGATCGCGCCGTCGCCGCGCTCGATCATTGCCGGGAGGAATTCCTTGATCAGCGCGATCAGGGTGTAGACCGTCATCGGCATCAGCTCGTGCAGTCGTTCGGGGCGCAGATCGACGGCACTGGTGAACGCCGGGTCCGTGGCTGGGCCGTAGTAGAGGGCGGTGGGGTCACCGACCTTCGCGCGAATTCGCTCGGCGACGACGGGCACGAGGTCGGTCTCGGACAGGTCGGCCGTCACCACGTGCGCGGTGATGCCGTGGGCGGCCAGCTCCTCGGCGAACTGGTCCAATGGATCTTGGCGGCGGGCGATCAGGGCGACGTCGTACCCCGCTTTCCCGTATCGGCGGGCGACCGCCCGACCGACGCCGGGACCGGCTCCGAACACCGCGATGGATTTGGGCGTGTTGTTCATGCCCCGAGCAAACCCCAGCGTGCGCAGACGATCCATGGGCAACCGTCGAAGATTGCTTTGTGAACGTCTACCGTGACTGCTGTGGACGTGCTGACCGACTTGCTGCACCGGGCCCGCGCCAGGACCGCGCTGGTCCGGCAGTTGATCCAGACGCCGCCGTGGTCGGTCACCTACGCCGACGCTCCCGCGCTGACCGTGATGGCCGCGCTCGGCGGCCACGCGTCGATCCGGCTCGAGGGCTCCGGGGCCGCGCCGGTGCGCCTCGCCGCCGGGGAGATCGCCCTGGTCACCGGGACCGGCGAGTCCACGATCGCCGACGACCCGAACACTCCGCGCCAGGTCACGATCCGCGGCGGCCGCAAGTACCTCCCCAGCGGAGAACAGACAGCGGGCCACCCGGCTCTGGCGCCGCGCACCTATGGCGACGGCCTGCCCGGGGCGACGATCATGCTCCGGGCCGCCTACGAACTCCACGGCGACGTCGGCGAACGACTGCTCGGCCTGCTGCCACCGCTGGCCGTGGTGCCGGCCGGGCCGCGGACCGCGACGACGTTGGACCTGCTGGCCGCCGAGGTGTCCCGCGATGAACCCGGCCAAGACGCCGTCCTCACCCGGTTGCTGGATCTGGTGCTCGTACTGGCGTTGCGGGCCTGGTGCGCCGAGTCGGCGACCCTGCCCGCCTGGTACCGCGCGCTGGGCGATCCGGCCATCGGCGAAGCGCTGCGCCTGCTGCACACTGGCCGCCAAGGTCGGCTTGTCCCGCGCCGCGTTCGCCGCCCGGTTCGCCGCTCTGGTCGGCGAGCCCCCGCTCACCTACCTGACCGGCTGGCGGATGACGCTCGCGGCGGATCTGTTGCGGGACACCGAGGAGACGGTCGCGGCGGTGGCCGGCGAGGTCGGCTACACCGACGCGTTCGCGTTCAGCGTGGCCTTCAAACGCGCCCGTGGCGTCAGCCCCTCGGTCTGGCGCCGTCAGTGAGCGGCGGTCGCGAGGCGGACGGCCACCGCGCCGAGGACCATCCCGGTCACCTGCTCGATACGCGCACGCACCCGCGGTCGCCGCAGCCAGCGGCCGAGCCGGTCGACGGCGATGAGGTAGACGCTGAACCAGGCCAGGTACAGGATCGCGAAGATCCCGGACAGCACCAGCCCCTGGAGCTGCGGCGAGCCGGTGTCACCGGAGAGGAACTGCGGCAGGAAGGTGACGAAGAACAGCGCGACCTTCGGGTTGAGCGCGTTGGACAGGAATCCCTGCCGCAGGCACGCCGACCGTCGCTGGGGCGCCACGAGCGCGTCGGTCCGCTCCGGGGCGCGGCGGGTGCGCCTCGCCGACCACAGCATCTGCGCGGCCAGCCACAGCAGGTAGACCGCGCCGACGATCTTCAGGATGGTGAACGCCGTCGCCGAGGCGAGCAGCAGCGCGGAGACCCCGAGTGCGGCCAGCGCGGCGTGCACGGCCACGCCGAGCACGCCACCGAGCATGGTCAGCGCTCCGCCGGACCGGCCACCGACGAGGGCGTTGCGGGTGATGAGCGCCTGATCCGGGCCGGGCAACATGATGAGCACCAGCGCGGCGATCGCGAATTCCGTCATGAGAAAAGCGTGACGCAGGCCGATCGATAGGTCCAATGTCAAATTCAGCCGATACCCATCAAGCAGGTTGATGAGTGAGACTCTGCGCGGCCGCTTTCAGGGTGTCGATGAGCGCGGTCGTCGCGGGCGGGTCCGGCGGCTCGCCGTACGTGACGGCGTAGATGTGGCGGGTGCTGCCGGGGATCTCGGTGGCGTGAACTCCCCGCGTGCGGTGCGCCGCGAGCGCGAGCCCGGGCAACGTGGCGACGCCCATCCCGGCCGCCACGAGTGACTGGATCACCACCATGTCGTCGGTGGAGTACGCGATCCGCGGGGTGAAGCCGGCACGCTCGCAGACGGTGATCATCGCCGCCCGGCAGCGCTCGCAGCCGCCGACCCAGACGGAGTCGCGATGGTCCTCCAGACGCTGGTCCGGCTCCTGGCTGATCAGGTACAGCGGATCGTCGAGCAGGTAGGTCAGCCGCAGTTCCTCGTCCTCGTCCGGCGTGTCGTCGTGCCGGAAGACCACGGCGACGTCGACGTGTCCGGCGCGCAGCATCCGCAGCCCTTCGACCGGGTGCACGTCGACCAGATTCAGCTCCACGCCCGGGTACGCCTCGGCCATCTCCGCGGCCGCCCTCGGCACGATCGTGCTGAGCACCGTCTGAAAGCCCGCGAGACGAACCCGCCCGGACCGCAGCCCCACCTGGGCGGCCAGCTCGACGGAGGCGGCGTCCACCCGACCGACGATCTCGCTGGCCCGCTGGGCGAGCAACTCACCCTCGGGGGTCAGCCGGATCCCACGACCCACGCGTTGGACGAGCCGGGCGCCGGTCTCGGCCTCCAGCCGCCCGAGGTGGTGGCTGACCGACGGCTGCGAGTAGTGCAGCTCCTTGGCCGCCTTGGTGACCGACCCGTGCCGGGCGACGGCGTCGAGTACTCGCAGGTGCGTCAGGTTCAGCATGATTGACATTCAACGCCATGATGATCGCGGTACGGCATGCTTGGCCCGACCATCGACTTTGATCACGGGGGTTTCGAGTGAGCGCGGACGCGGACTACGTGGTGCCCGCCGAGGTGACCAGCCCGGTGCCGCCGAAGACACCGGGCGGCGGCTTCGGCAAGTGGATGTTGCAGCACCGGGTGTCGACGCCGGGCCCGGAGGCGGACGAGGCGCACAAGCCGCAGGCGTGGTGGAAGGTCATGTGCCTGACCGGCGTCGACTACTTCTCCTCGCTGGCCTACATCCCGGCGATCGCCGCGTTGGCCGCCGGGGCGATCTCGCCGCTGGCGACGCTGTTGATCGTGGCGCTGACGTTGTTCGGCATGTTGCCGGCGTACCGGCGGGTGGCCAAGGAGAGCCCACACGGCCAGGGTTCGGTGGCGATGCTGGAGAAGCTGCTGCCGTTCTGGCGGGGCAAGCTGCTCGTGCTCGCGCTGCTCGGGTTCGTCGCGACGGCGTGGATCGTCACGATCACGATGTCGGCCTCCGACGCCTCGGTGCACCTGGTGGAGAACCCGGCGTTCCCCAGCTTTCTGCACGGCCACGAAGTGTTGATCACCGTGGTCCTGCTGCTCATCCTCGGCGCGGTGTTCCTGCTCGGGTTCAGCGAGGCGGTGGCGGTGGCTATTCCGCTGGTGGCGCTGTTCCTCCTGGTCAACGCGATCGTCGTGGTCGTCGGCATGGTCGACGTGTTCGGCTCGTCGGACGCGCTCGCCCGCTGGACCGACGCGCTCACCGCCGGCGGGCTGGATTTCAGTGGTCTGGTGTGGCCGGCCATCGCGGCGTTCCCGCTGCTCGCCCTCGGCCTGTCCGGCTTCGAGACCGGCGTGAGCATGATGCCGCTGGTCGCCGCGCGCGGCGAGACGGCGAAGGAGCGGCTCGCCTCGCGGATCACGAACTCGAAGAAGTTGCTCACCTCCGCCGCGCTGATCATGTCGTGCTACCTGATCGCGACCAGCTTCATCACCACGATCCTCATCCCTGCCAAGGAGTTCCAGCCAGGGGGCGCGGCGAACGGCCGGGCCATGGCGTATCTGGCGCACCACGAATTGGGCAGCGGATTCGGCACGGTGTACGACATCAGCACGATCCTGATCCTGTGGTTCGCCGGGGCGTCGGCCATGGCCGGGCTGATCAACATCGTGCCGCGGTACCTCCCCGCGTACGGCATGGCGCCGGAGTGGAGCCGCGCGGTGCGGCCGGTGGTGCTGGTGTACACCGGCATCACGCTGGTGATCACCATCGCGTTCGACGCGGACCCGAACAAGCAGGCGGGCGCGTATGCCACCGGGGTCCTCGCGATGATGGTGTCGGCCGCGTTCGCGGTGGCGGTGTCCGCGCTGCGGCAGGGTCAGCGCCGCGCGGCGCTCGGGTTCTCGGTCGTCACACTGGTGCTGGGCTACGCGATCGTCGCGAACATCGTCGAGCACCCGGACGGCATCGCCATCTCGGCCGGGTTCATCGCCGGGATCGTGGTGATCTCACTGATTTCCCGGGTGTCCCGAACCACCGAGCTGCGGGCGGAGAAGATCGAGTTCGACGACACGGCGCGCCGGTTCGTCACCGACTCGATCAGCCACGACAGCCGGCTCACGCTCATCGCCAACAAGCGCCAGGCCGGCGACAAGGCCGAGTACGACGAGAAGGAGAGCGAGCAGCGCGACATGAACCCGGTCCCCGGAGCGGCGGACGTGCTCTTCTTGGAGATCGAGATCAGCGACCCGTCGGAGTTCAGCGGCGCCCTGCGGGTGCGCGGCATCGAGGTCGACGGCCACCGGATCCTGCGCGCGGAGAGCCCGGCGGTGCCCAACGCGCTCGCCGCGATCCTGCTCGCATTGCGGGACAGCACGGGCATGAGGCCGCACTGCCATTTCGAATGGACCGAGGGCAGCCCGCTGTTCCACATGTTCCGGTACCTGGTGCTCGGTCAGGGTGACACGCCGCCGGTGGTCCGCGAGATCATCCGCAAGGTGGAGCCCGATCCCAAGCAGCGCCCCGGAATCCACGTCGGCTGACCGTGCAGGCGGTGTCTGATAACTCGGGCAAGGCCGCCGCTCGTTCGGCTCCGCCGAAACGGGCTTGTGGTCGTTTTGCGTGGGTGGCCGACCTCGGCGTAGTTCTCAGACATGTTCTCAAGCGACCCGTGCCGTGACCCGGCCGGCGACCGTGACGGCGTGGTCGGCGAACCGTTCGTAGTTGCGGCTGATCATGACGGCGTCGACCGCGGTCCGCGTGCCGTGCAGCCACTCGGTGCAACTCACCACCGGGAACAGCGACCGGTGCAGGTCGTCGATGTCGTCGTCGATCACCGTGATCGTCTCGACGAGCCGCTGGTTGTGCGTGCGGATCGCCCGGCCGGCGGTGGTGGCCAGTTCGGTGGCGACGGCACCCATGTGGTCGAACCGGGTGGACAGCGTCGCCGGGATCGCGGCGGCCGGCCGGCGGCGCGTGACGGCGAGCGCGATGTGGTGTGCCAGATCGCCCATCCGCTCGATGTTCTCCGCCGAGTACACGGCGGCCAGCACCCGCCGCAGGTCGGTCGCGACCGGCGACTGCAACGCCAGCAGGGTGAGCGCGTCGTGCTCCATCGTGGTCCTGGCCGCGTCCAGTGTCACGTCGTCGGCGACCACCCGGTCGGCGAGCCGGAAATCGTTGTGCACCAACGCGTTTGTGGCATGCCGGATCGCCGCCGCCGCGAGATCGCACATGTCGGCGAGCTGGAGTTCGAGCACGTCGAGCTGGTGGTGGAAGTTGTCGCGCATCGGATCGGCGCCCCTCTCGAAGGTGAGTGCGGCTCCAGCAGCCGCGGACTGCTGGAGCCGCGTCCCGTGGGGTGATCAGGCCACCGGTGCGGTGATCAGCCGTTCGCTGAGCTTCCACAACCGGTCGCCGGCACGGGAGTCCAGGACGACGGGTGACGGCGTGCCGAGCACCCGCTCGTCGTAGTAGCCGCCGTTGCGCACCGTCGTGTTCGGCGAGGCGAGGTGCGCGATCACGTCAGCGGCCGCACCGACCGGCCGGCCACGGTGGCCGTAGGCGCGCAAGACCGCGGTGTCCACGACCCCCGGGTGCACGCTGATCGCCGTGCGGGCGCCCGCCGTGCCACGCGCGAACGCCGTGGTGAACACGGTCAGCGCGAGCTTGGACTGCGCGTACGCGGCGCCCCGCAAGTACCGCTGCCGCCGGTTGATGTCGGTCCAGTCGATGTCGCCGCCCTTGTGCAGCGACGAGCTCACGTTGATCACGCGGGCGTTCCCGGCGCGGCGCAGCGGCTCGTCCAGCAGCCGGGTCAGCAGGAACGCGGCGAGGTAGTTGACCTGCAGTGTCACCTCGTTGCCGTCCTCGGTGAGGGTGCGCGCGTCCGGCCCGGCGATGCCGGCGTTGTTGACCAGCAGGTCGATCCGCTGGTAGCGCTCGACGATCTCGTCGACCATCGTGACGACCTCGTGCAGCCGGGTGAAGTCGGCCACGGCGAAGTCCAGCAGGGCCGGGTCCACCCCGGCGGCGCCCAGCCTGCGGACCGTCGCGACCCCGTCATCGTGGGTGCGGGTGTGCATGATCACGGTGCGGCCCTCGCCGGCGAGGCGGCGCGCGGTCTCGAACCCGATTCCGCTGGACGCGCCCGTGACGAGCGCGATTGAAGACACAGTTGTTTCCGATCTGCGAATAGAAATGAGAAGCGCGCGTTCGTGCGCGACGAATTCGAGTACAGCCGGTCGAGATCAGACCGGCTGTCGATGCGGCGGCCGGTCGTCGTGGCGCAAAGCCCATGCGCGCACTCGAGCCATCCCGGTTGCCATGCCTCGATGAAACGCGCGCCGACGCTCCCCGGCAAGACTTCGCCGGCCGTTCTTACGCGTTCCTTTCACCCAACGTGATCCGGAATCGCAGCCGGCACACCACGGCGTCGGTGCGCCGGCGCAGCGCCCGGGCCAGCACGGTGCCGCGCTGGTTCTGCAGCACGCGCTGCCACACGTGCGCCGGCTCCACCTCGGCGATCAACACGAACACCTGCTTGCAGTCCACCCCGCGCAGGTACTCCACCAGCGGCTCGCCCAGCCTGTGCCGCTCGTCGTGCACCCGCACCAGCGGCACACCGGGATCCCACTCGTCCCAGGCGGCCACCAACTCGCGCGCCCGCGCCTCGTCGCCCGGATGCGTCACGTGCACGGCCACCACGCGATCGCCCAGCGACAGCGCGGCGGCCAGCGCCTGCCTGGTCAGGTCGGACACCGCGCCGACCGGTACGACCACCAGCGACCGGTTCGGCCGGGGCGGCGGTGGCACCTCGCCGAGCCGCAACCGCCCGCCGATCTCGTCGTAGCCGCGGTTCACCCACTCCATCAACGCCACCAGTACCGGCAGCGCCACGATGATCAACCAGCCGCCCTCGCCGAACTTCGTCGCCGTCACCACGACGGCCGCGATCCCGGTCAGCACGGCGCCGAACCCGTTCAGCGCGGCCCGCCCGCGCCAGCCCGGCCCGCGTTCACGCCGCCAGTGCAGCACCATTCCGGTCTGCGACAGGGTGAACCCGACGAACACGCCGATCGCGAACAGCGGCACCAGCAGGTTCATCTGCCCGTTCGCCACCACCAGCAGAATCGCCGAGGTGATCGCGAGGAAGGCGATCCCGTACCGGTGCACCTGCCGTTCGGCTCGCAGCGCGAACAGGTGCAGCAGATTGTTGTGCCGCGCCAACAGTTGCGCGAGCACCGGCAGCCCGCCGAAGGACGTGTTCGCGGCGAGCGCGAGCAACACGACGGTGGCGAACTGGACGAGGTAGAACCCGAAGCCGTCGCCCAGTGCCGCGCCGGTCACCTGGGACAGCACGGTCACGCCGTCGACCGGGTGGATCGCGAACTTCTCGATCAGCACGGCGATCCCGAGCAGCATCACGGCCAGCAGCGCACCGAGCGCCACCTCCGCGTGCTGGGCGTTGCGCGCTCTCGGACGGCGGAACGACGGCACCGCGTTGGCGATCGCCTCCACCCCGGTCAGCGCCGCGCATCCGTTCGCGAAAGCCTTGAGCAGCAACAGGATTCCGACCGCCTGCAGGTTCCGCGCGTGCTCCGGCGCGGTGAACGTGGTGGCCGGCTCGCCGCGGATCAGACCGGCGATGATCACCACGAGGATCGACCCCACGAAGATCACCGTGGGCACGACGAACGCCCGCGCGCTGTGCGCGATCCCCCGCATGTTCACCGCCGTCACGATCACCAGCACCGCCAGGCACAGCCAGACCGTGGCCGGCCGCAGCTCGGGCACCGCCGAGGTCAGCGCGGCCACGCCGGCGGCCACCGACACCGCGACGTTCAGCACGTAGTCGATCACCAGCGACGCGGCGGCGACCAGGGACGCGCGCCGGCCCAGATAGGTGCGGGAGACCCCGTAGGCGCCGCCGCCCTCCGGGAACGCGGCGATCACCTGCCGGTAGGACAGCGTCAGCACGGTCAGCAGTACGGCGATCGCGAAGGTCACCGGCAGGGTGAACCCCAGACCGGTGCCACCGGCGAGGGCCAGCACCAGGACGATCGCCTCCGGGCCGTAGGACACCGACGCCATCGCGTCCAGCGACAGCGCGGCGAGGCCTCCGACGACCGTCAGGCGGTGTCGTTCCTTGGGCCGTTCCTTGGGTCGGGTGTCAGGGAGCTGTTCGGATAACGCGGTCACGCGCACAGGTTGATCTCGCCACGTTCGATCGTGCGCCATCGTGACGCCACTCTTACGGCGACGACGCCAATCCGCATACCGCGCTGATGGCGCACCGCGCCGGCGTGGAGTGAGCTGAGTGAATGACGCGACGGGTGACCGGTTGGTTCGGCTTCCCGCTCGGGTTCGCGAGCGCGATCGTCGCGACGATCCTGGCCGTGGCCATCGGCGCGACCGGACACCCGATCGCGTCGGTGCTGCTGCACATCGTGGTGATCGCCGTGACCAGCACCGCGCCGGCGGCTCTTGCGACCGCGGTGACCTGCTGGGCGATGCACGCCGGCTTCGTGCTCGGGCGGCACGGCGAACTCGCGACGAGCGGCCAGGCCGGGCACGACGCGTTCGTCCTGCTGCTGAACACGCTCATCGTGGCCACCCTCGTCTCGGTGGCGCGCACGGCGGTGCGGCACCACCCGGAGGTACGCCTCCCCGACCAGCGGAAAGCCGGCGAATCGGTGTCCGCGATTCGCGACGGCGCGCCAGCCTGAGCCAACTTGGCTTGACATGGCGCCACGATGGCGCCATAGTTGTGCCATGGACCTCAGGATGTACGTCGAGAACCTCCGGCACGAGCTCGCGGTGGCCGCCGAGACCGGCGGCGAGGACGCTCGGGCGCTGGCCGAGCGGCTGACCGCGCCGCTCGAGTCGGCGGTCCGACTCACCCTGCTGGACGCGCTTTCCGCCGCCACCGACGAGATCACCCGCGATCTCGCACCCGGTTCGGTGGAGCTGCGACTGCGCGGACGTGACCCCGAGTTCGTGGTGACGCCACCGCCGGCCGAGTTGGCGTTCGATGACGCCAACGTGGCGCCACCGTCGACGCCGGCTCCGGTGGACGACGACAGCGCCACCTCGCGGATCAACTTCCGGCTGCCGGAGAACCTCAAGGCACGGATCGAAGAGGCCGCCGGCCGGGAAGGGCTCTCGGTCAACGCCTGGCTCGTCCGGGTCGCCGCCGCCGCACTGGAGCCGGAGCGGCCCCGCCGAAGCGGCGGCGGAATCGGCCAGCAATACACCGGCTGGGTGCACTGACCGCACCCCGCTTTCTCACACCTCGCGTTTTCACACCACACCCAGGAGGGCACAGCCATGCCTAATTTCGATACCCCCAACCCCATTTCGGCCACCATCGAACTCGTCGTCGGCAACACCCGCATCACCGCGAGCGACCGTGGTGAGACGGTCGTCGAGGTCCGCCCCAGCGACCCGGACAACCAGCTCGACGTGAAGGCCGCCGACAAGACCACGGTCGACCTCACCAACGGCGGACTGCTGGTCAAGACGCCGAAGCTGAACAGCTTCTTCAGCAGCAAGGTCGGCTCGATCGAGGTGACGGTCGAACTGCCGGCGGGCTCCACCGTGACCGGCGAGACCTCGATCGGCGAGTTCCACGCCGACGGCCGGTTCGGCGAGTGCCGGTTCAAGACCGCGATGGGCACCATCAGGCTGGCCGAGACCGGCCCGCTGCACGTGAAGACCACCGGCGGCAAGGTCGTCGTGGATCGCGTGAACGGTCGCGCCGAGATCACCAGCAGCAACGGCGAGGTGCGCGTCGGCCGGATCGACGGTCCCGCGGTGATCAAGAACGCCAACGGTGACATCGACGTCGGCGACGTCACCGGCGACCTGCGGTGCAACACGGCCAACGGCAACATCGCCGTCCAGCAGGCGCTGGCCGGTGTCAACGCGAAGACGGTCAACGGCAGCGTCCGGATCGGCGAGATCGTGCGCGGCGAGGTCGTCGTCGACACCACGGCCGGCGAGCTGGAGATCGGCATCCGCAAGGGCACCGCCGCCTGGCTGGACGTCAAGTCCGTGTCCGGTCGGGTGCACAGCTCGCTGGATTCCGCGAGCGGCCCGGAAAGCTCCGAGGAAACCGTCAAATTGCGCGCCCGCACCATTACCGGCGACATCGTCATCGGCCGGTCCTGACCTTCCTGATCTCCCGAAGGGGTAACAACATGAATAACTCATTGGCGATCGAGGCCACCGGACTCCGCAAATCCTACGGCGACAAACTGGTACTCGACGGAATCGACCTCAGGATTCCAGCGGGAACGATTTTCTCGCTGCTCGGGCCGAACGGCGCCGGCAAGACCACCGCGGTCCAGATTCTGTCCACCTATATCGGCGCCGACGCCGGCGAGGCGCGAATCGCCGGTCACGATCTGGCCACCGAGCCCGATTCGGTACGCGCCGCGATCGGCGTCACCGGTCAGTTCTCGGCGGTGGACGGCTTGCTCACCGGCGAGGAGAACCTGGTGCTGATGGCGAAGCTGTGCCACCTCGGCAAGCGGGCCGGCCGGCGGCGCGCGTCCGACCTGCTCGAGCAGTTCGATCTGGTCGAGGCCGGCAAGAAGATGGTCGCCACCTACTCCGGCGGCATGCGGCGCCGGCTGGACCTGGCGATGACCCTGGTCGGCAGCGCGCGGATCATCTTCCTGGACGAGCCGACCACGGGCCTGGACCCGCGCAGCCGGCACACCATGTGGGAGATCATCCGCGGCCTGGTCGCCGAGGGTGTCACGATCTTCCTCACCACGCAGTACCTGGAAGAGGCCGACGAACTGGCCGACCGGGTCGCCGTCCTCGACCACGGCAAACTGGTCGCCGAGGGCACCCCGGCCGAGCTCAAGCGCCGGATTCCCGGCAGCCACGTCCAGCTGCGGTTCGCCGACTCCGCCCGGCTCGATCTGGCCGCGCGCACCTTCGGCGGTGCCGCACGCGACGACAACGCGCTGACCCTGCAGGTGCCCAGCGACGGCGGGGTCCGGTCGCTGCGCGCACTGCTCGACCGCATCGACGACGACTCGATCGAGGTCGACGAATTGACGGTGCACACGCCCGATCTCGATGACGTCTTCTTCGCACTGACCGGCCACCCCAGCACAGACAGTAACCCCAGCAAAGAGAGGGAAACCGCCCGATGAGTACTCTCGCCTACGCGGTGCGCGACACGAGAACAATGCTGCACCGGGACTTCATGCATTCTCTCCGATTCCCGGTCATGACGCTCAGCGGCGTGATCACCCCGGTCTTCTTCCTGGCGATGTTCGTCTACGTACTCGGCGGGGCGCTGGGTACCGGTATCGGCGCCGGCGACGAGTACATCAACTTCATCGCCCCCGGAATTCTCGTGATGGCCGTCGGCACCGGCAGCGCGACGACCGCGGTGAATGTCAATACCGATATGACCGAGGGAATCATCGCCCGATTCCGCACCATGTCGATCTCCCGCCAGTCGGTATTGACCGGGACGGCCGTCGGAGCGGTGATCCGCACGATGCTCAGCCTGGTCCTGGTGACCGCCGCCGCGATGCTGATGGGCTTCGACACCACCGCGAACGTCGGCGAATGGCTGGCCGCCGCCGGGGTACTCGCACTGTTCGCACTCGCGCTGACCTGGGTGTCGATCGGACTGGGCCTGTGGGCGAAGTCGCCGGGCGGCGCCAACGGCTCCACCATGATCGTGCAGTTCCTGCTGCCGTTCCTGAGCAGCGCGTTCGTCCCCACCGGGTCGATGCCGTCCTGGCTGCGCGCCTTCGCCGAGAACCAGCCGTACACGCACCTCATCAACACCATGCGCGGACTGCTGCAGGGTGAGCCGATCGGTGACAGCGCGGTGCTCGCGGTGATCTGGTGCGTCGCCATCGGCACCATCGGCTACCTGTGGGCCAGGAAGCTCTACAACCGCGATCCCGCGGCGAGCTGAACCAGTCCAGTCGGGCCGGAAACCGTTGGGAGGAACGGTTTCCGGCCCGATTTCCCTGTGCTGGTTTCAGTGCCAGGTCATGTTGATCGCGCGTTCGAAGTTGACGTATCCGACGAACCCGACCGGCTCGCCGTCCGGCAGCGTCGCGGTCCGCCACCAGTCCCGAGGGCTCCGGTAGCCCGCCAGTTCGTCCTCGAAGTGTCTGACCGCCGCCTCCCGAGCGGGCATCCGGGTCAGATCGTCCCGGCTGTGCGCGTCCAGCGTCCCGTCCAGGTCCTCGACCACGCGCCGGCCACCTCGTCCTCCCGCCAGTCGGGCGGGATCATGCGGCCGTACTCGGGCGGACGGGTGCCTGCCGGGACGACCTCGGCCATGGCCGTCCGTAGCAGCCGCTCAGGGCGACCCACATCCACTCCGGCCGGCGAGGTCGTCGGTGAGGACGTAGGGCAGTCGGCAGAAGAGATCGAGCTCTTCGCGCCGGGTGATCGGGCGCATGATCAGGTGATCCATTACTCCTGAGCCGCGTTCAGGCGACGCATGATGAGGAACTCGGCGAATTCGGCGACCAGTTCGAGCCGGCGTTCCTCGGCGACCGGGTCGGGTGAGATCTCCCGGCGGATCGCCTCGCCGTCGAACATGTGCTCCAGACTGGTGACCAGCATGTCGAGATCTTCCTCGCCGAACAGCTCGGCACCCGGCACCAGGCGGGCGGCCTCGACGATCTCGGCGAAGAACTGGCGCCCGGTCTCGCTCAGCCGAGTTCGCAGGTCCGAGTCGGTGCGGGAGGCCACCATGAGCTCGAACCAGACGACGTTCTCCACGTCGCGGTGACGGTTGCGCATCACCCGGAGCGCTTCAATGAGCGTCGGTTCCCGCAGGTCCGCCAACCGCTGCCGGGCCGCGACGATGTGCCGCCGGCCGACCTCGGCGGCCGTGGCGACCATCAGGTCGAGCCGCGAGTCGAAGTGCCGGAACAGCCCTCCCCGGGACACGCCGGAGCGTTCGCAGATCACGCCGAGCGAGGCGTTCGCGTATCCCGCCTCGGCGATGACCGCGATCGTCGCGTCGATCAACCGGTTGATCATCGTCTCGCGGCGCTCCTGCTGGGTGCGCCGTCGCGGCACGGTCGGGGCAGGCTCCACCATGTCGATCAGGCTACGGGATGGTGAGCAATTTAAAGACCGATCAGTCGTTACTCATGACAACTTAGAGACTGATCGGTCTTCATCGGTTGCCTGTTTGCGACCGAGCGGTTTCTATCTGGCACTGGCGTGTCACGTTCCAACTCAACGCGGAGTACCGGATGTCCCTTTCCCGCCGTCATCGCTTGATCGCCGCCGTGACCGCGACGGTGGTCGCCAGCGCGGTCGCGATCTTGACGGTAGGCACCTCGGCCAGCGCCAAGGGCGCCTCGTCGGTCGCCGACACAACGTCGGTCTACACCGCGAAGTCGCCGCTGCCCGAGGGCCAGAACGGCGACGTGGTCAAGTCCCAGCCCTCGACCTACAACGGCGCGAAGGCGACCAGGATCCAGTACCTGTCCCGGGACGCCAAGAACAAGCAGCTCCCGGTCAGCGGCACGGTCCTGGTGCCGAACGCCCCGTGGTCCGGCCCCGGCGAGCGACCGATCGTGGCCTACGCGCCGTTCACCTTCGGCATGGCGCCGCAGTGCGCTCCCTCGAAGACCCTGGCCGGCGAGGGAGCACAGGACATGGTGTCCGGCTTCCAGGGCAGCTTCGTCAACGCGCTGCTGAGCGCCGGGTTCGCGGTGGCGCAGACGGACTACCTCGGGCCGTGGGTCGAGGGCACCGGCGAGCACCCGTACGTGATGCGGCTGCCCGAGGCGCACACCGTGCTCGACGTGATCCGCGCGGCGCAGCGGCTGCCGGGGACCGGCCTGCCCCCCAACGGTCCGGTGGGCATCGCCGGCTACTCCGAGGGCGGCAGCGCCGCGGCGGCCGCGGCCGAGTTGGCCGCCACCTACGCGCCCGAGCTGAAGGTCAAGGGCGTCTACTCCGGCGCGCCGCCGGCCGACAAGGGCGTGCTGGCCAAGACGCTGGACGGCAGCATGTACGCCGCGTTCCTCGGCTACGCGCTGATCGGCATCAACCAGGCCTACCCCGAGGCCAACCTGATGGGCCTGGCCAACCAGGCCGGCGCCGACCTCTTTCTGAAGGCCCGGCAGACCTGCACGCTGCCCGCCGTCTTCCAGTTCATGTTCACGCAGACGAGCACGTTGACCAAGGACGGTCAGCCGGTGTCCGCGTACCTGTCCAAGCCGCCGTTCGACAAGATCGTCGCGGAGAACAGGATCGGCAACATCAAGCCCGCCATGCCGGTCATGGTCCAGCACAGCCCGATGGACGACGTGATCCCGGTCGCCATGGGCAAGCAGATGGCCAAGGACTGGTGCGACAAGGGCGCCAACGTCCAGTGGAAGGACCTGACATCGTTCGCGCCGTTCTTCTCCCACGCCATGGGCATGATGACGGCACCCAATGACGCCAGCGCCTGGCTGCAAAGCGCGTTCAAGGGCCAGCCAGGCAACGGCAACTGCGGCCAGTTCTGATCACCACTGGGCCGCTGGTGACGTGAAGGGGCCTTTCCCGGTGCTAGCGCCAACCGGGGAAGGCCCCTTCACGGCGATCTGACAACTTTAGAGACCGATCGGTCGCTACCTCTTGACGGTTTGCGACCGATCGGTTTCTATCTTTGTCATGACCTGGGACACGATCATCCGCGGTGGCCGCTGGTTCGACGGCACGGGCGCACCGTCGGCGGTGCGGCATCTGGGCATCCGGGACGGCCGGGTGGCGGCGGTGTCCGAGGCGCCACTGGACACCACGGGGTGCCGGCAGGTGATCGAGGCGGCCGGGCAGTGGGTCATGCCCGGGTTCATCGACATCCACACGCATTACGACGCCGAGGTCCTGCTCGCCCCCGGCCTGACCGAGTCGGTCCGGCACGGCGTCACGACCGTGCTGTTCGGGTCGTGCTCGCTGGGCACCGTGCACGTCGATCCGATCGACGCGGCGGACCTGTTCAGCCGGGTGGAGGCGGTGCCGCGCGAGCACGTGATCCGCGCGCTCACCGAGTACAAGTCCTGGTCGACCGCGGCGGAGTACGTCGCCGCGCTCGAGTCACTTCCGTTGGGCCCCAACGTGACCGCCTTCCTCGGGCACTCGGACCTGCGCGCCGGCGTCATGGGGCTTGGCCGCTCGACCGACCGCCGCGTGACACCGAGCCCGGCGGAACTGCACCGGATGCGGGACCTACTCGCCGACGCGCTCGACGCGGGGCTGATCGGCCTGTCCGAGATGCGCAACCCGTGGGACAAGCTGGACGGTGACCGGTACCGGTCGCGCACCCTGCCGTCGACCTACGCGTCGTGGCGGGAGTACCGCATGCTGCACCGGGTCCTGCGTCGCGAAGGCCGGGTCCTGCAATCGATCCCGAACCTGACCACCCCGTTCAGCCTGGCGCTCTATCTGGTCGCGTCGATGGGATTCGGGCTGCGCCGCGCGTTGAAGACCAGCTTCCTCACCGCGGCCGACGTGAAGGCCAACCCGTTGCTGCACCACGCCATGGGCCCGATCGCCCGGCTGGCCAACAAGCTCGGCCGCGCCGACTTCCGCTGGCAGCACCTGCCGGTCCCGTTCGACATCTTCGCCGACGGGATCGACCTGGTGGTGTTCGAGGAGCTCAGCTCCGGTGCCGCCGCGTTGCACCTGCAGGACGAGGCCCGCGACGAGCTGATGCGCCACGAGGGGTACCGGCGCTGGTTCCGGAAGGAGTACGACCGCAAGTGGACGCCGCGGATCTGGCACCGCGACTTCTACGACGCGCACATCCTCGCCTGCCCGGACACCTCGGTCGTCGGCAAGACCTTCGGGCAGGTCGGCGACGAGCGCGGGCTGCACCCGGTGGACGCCTTCCTCGACCTGGTCGTCGAGTACGGCACGAAAGTTCGTTGGTACACAACGATTTCCAACCACCGGCCGAAGGTGCTGGACAAGCTCTCCGCGCTCCCCGAGGTCCAGATGGGCTTCTCCGACGCCGGCGCCCACCTGCGGAACATGGCCTTCTACAACTTCCCGCTCCGCCTGCTGCGGCGGGCCAACGAGACCGGGTTCATGACCGTCGAGCGCGCCGTGCACCGGCTCACCGGCGAACTCGGCCGGTGGTACGGGATCGACGCCGGCACCCTCCGCGAAGGTGACCGGGCCGATCTCGTGGTGGTCGACCCCGCCGGCCTCGACGAGTCGGTCGACCGGCACGCCGAGGCCCCGATCGAGGTGTTCGGCGGCATGAGCCGCATGGTCAACCGCAACGACCAGGCGGTCACCGCCACCCTGGTCGCCGGCAACCGCCTCTACGGCGCCGGAGAGTTCGACCTGGCCGCCGCCCAGCGGCGGACCGGTCGCTTCCTCCGGGCCGGCGAACCTCGCGGCACCGTCGACCCGGCCACTCAGCCGGTGGGGATCACTCGTCCGTGAGGTGCCGGCCGTCCGGGGTGAACGTGAGCGGCTTGCGCCACATGACGTGCACCCGATGGTCGGACCACAACGCCTCGATCGGACGAACCCGGAAGAACGCGCGCTTCGGGGTGTCCACGTGGTCGTAGAGCCGCGAGTCGGCCAGCCACGGGAACTGCTCGCGGCTCACCCGGACCGCCAGCTCCACCTCCTCGGGATCGTCTACCAGCGACGCATGGCCCTTGACCTGCACGGACTGCACGCCGTCACGCTCGACGTAGCCGGCGTCCGGCAGGTGTGAGACCACATAGGACACGCGCGGGTCGCGCAGCATCTGCTCGTACTTCCGCGCGCTGGTGAACGTGTGCAGGTAGACGATCAGCCCGTCGGCGGCGATGTGCATGTCCGACGCCGACGGCCAACCGTCCACATCGGACAGGGTGGCGAGTGCGCCGACTTCCTTGTACGCCAACAGATCCACGATGTCCTGCTCGATCTGCTGGAGCGGCGGTTCGACGATTCTCATGGCGTGCCGACCACCTTGGCGAAGTCGTAGCCGAGGTCCTCCAGCACGACCCGCGCACCCGCACGGGCACCGCCGGTGACGCCCTGACCCGGGTGGGTGGACGGGCCGACGAGGTAGAAACCCTTGGCGGGCAACCGATATCCCATGTTCGGCAGCGGCCGGTAGCCGAGGAACTGGAACAACTGGCAGCCGAAGTGGCCGGGGTCGCCACCGGGCCAGGCCGCGTTGAACCGGGCCGAGTCCAGCGGGCTGTGCACCACCCTGGCCAGCACCTTGTCCGCGCTCATGTTGGTGGTCTGCGCGCAGAACGTGTCGAATACCCGGTCGAAGATCTCCTCCTTGCGGCTGTCCCAGTCGCCCTCGGCCAGTTCGGTCGGCGCGTAGCTGAGCAGGTAGAGCGTGTGCTTGCCGTCCGGCGCGCGGGTCGGGTCCCACACGCTGGGCACCGCGATGCTCGGGATGGAGTGGATCGGCTCGCCGTACTTCAGCTTGTCGAACGCGCGCAGCAGATCCGGCAGCGGCGCCGTGATCTCCTGGAACCCGGCAGCGCCCGCGTGCTCCCCCGCGGTGAACACCGGCGCCTCGGACAGCGCCAGATGTCCTGCCAGCAAACCGAATCCGACCGGTTTGATCCGCTCCACCTTGCGCCGCCAGTCCGCGCCGAACCGGTCGCCGGTCATCTCGGGCAGCTGCTTGATGTTGAGGTTCGCGACCACCGCGCGCTCGGCGCGCAACTCCTCGCCGGTGGTCAGCTCGACGCCGGACACGCGGTCGCCGTCGAACAGGAACCGCCGCACCACCGCGCCGGTGCGGATGCGCCCGCCGTGCTCGGTGATCGAGGCGACCAGCGCGTCGGTGAGCGCGCCGGACCCGGTCTCCACGTAGCCCATGCCGTAGCGGTGGATGAACGGCACCATCATCAACAGGAACGCGCCGGTGCCGCCCTCCTCCGGCGCGATCAGCAGCTCGGACACCCAGCGGGTCAGCGCCGCGATCACCTTCGGGTGCTCGAACCACTCCCGGCACACGTCCAGGTAGCTCATCATGAGTACCCGGATCATTTCCTGGCCGGTCTCGGTGGAGTCGAGCTGCGAGAGCAGCGCGCCCATCGGGGCCGGCGGCGCGAAGAACGCCGGCAGCAGCATGTCCAGCAGTGGGCTGGCGAACTCGTGGAAGCGCAGGTAGTTCTCCGCGTCCGGCCGGCTGATCGCGGCGATGGTCTCCGCGGTCTTGTGCACGTCGCGGTGGAAGGCGATGAAGTCGCCGTCCGGGAACACCACCGACATGCTCGGATCGGGGTGCACGTAGCGCAGCCCGTGCCGGGACAGCAGGCCGAGTTCGTCGTCGCTGATCATCGGGTTGCCGTGGATGAAGATGTGCGCGATGGCGTGCAGGTCGTGCCGGAACCCGGGCAGCGTGGCCTCGTGCGTGACCACCCCGCCGCCGAGTTCTTCCTTGCCCTCCAACACTTCCACGTCGAGTCCGGCCTTCGCCAGATAGGCCGCGGCGGTCAGGCCGTTGTGCCCGCCGCCGGCCACGATCACCTCAGGCACGGCCACCCCTTTGGTAGCCGCCGTCGATGTCCCACACCGACCCGGTGACGAACGCGCTCTCCCGCTCGTCCAGCAACGTCAGCACCGGCCGGGCGATCTCCTCGGCGTCGGCGATCCGCTTGATCAGGTTGGTGCCGATCACCATGTCGCGCAGGCCCGGGATCGCCTCGGAGCCGGCCTGCAGGCCCGGTGTCTCGGTGATGCCGGCGCACACGCCGTTCACCCGGATGCCCAGCGACGCGAGCTCCGTCGCCCAGGTCGGCACCAGATAGTGCAGCGCCGCCTTGGTGGCGCCGTACACGCCGAGGCCGGCGGCGGGCTTGCGCCCGATGGACGAGGTGATCACGACGATCGCGGTGTCCGGACGCTTGGCCAGCGCCGGCGCGGCGGCGGCCACGCTGGCGATGGTGCCGCGCAGGTTCACCCCGATCACATGGTCCACTTCGGACAGCGGCTGGTTGAGGATCGACCCGGGAAGGAGCACGCCGGCGTTGCACACCAACAGATCCAGGCCGTCGTAGGTGTCCGCGGCGTGTGCCACGGCGCGTTCGGAGGTGTCCTGGTCGGTCATGTCACCGGCCACGTAGGACACGCGCGGACCGAGTGCCGCGCTGGCGTCGACCAGACCGGCTTCACGCCGGGCGGTGAGCACCACGTTCGCTCCCTCGGCCACCAGCGCCCGCGCGATCGCGAAACCGATCCCCGCGCTGGCGCCGGTGACCAAGGCGGTCTTGCCCTGGAAGCGCATTGCCGCTACCCGCAGAGCTTGTCGGCGAGTTCGTCGAAGGTCAGCGTGTTCGCGTCCTCCGGCAGCTCGGGCACGCCGTGCTCGGTGCGCAGCAGGACGCCCAGTTCGACCAGGGCGATCGAGTCGAGGCCCAGGTCGTCCAGCGCGGTCTGCCGCTGCTTGTCCAGCACCTCGCCGTCCAGGCCGACCTCGACAACCAGGATCTCGCGCAGCGTGATCGGGTCCAGCGTCGTGGTGTCGTTCATGACTTCACTCCTCGTGGGTTCGGTGTGCATGTGTTCGAGCAGGTCGGTGGTGTGCTGTCCGGCACGGAACAGCGGATGGTCGACGACCCTCGCCACGAACGGCGTGGTGGTGGCGATCCGGTCGCCCTCGACCACCAACTCATCGAGCGCGCGGGCCATCCGGGAGCACGCCTGCGCGCGCGTCGGCGCCCAGGTGACCACCTTGGCCAGCAGGCTGTCGTAGTCCGGCGGAATGCGATAACCGTTGTGCGCGTGGGTATCCACCCGGGTGAACGGGCCGCCGGGCGGGTCGAACCGGGTCAGCACCCCGGGTGTGGGGCGGAACTCCTGGTCGGGATCCTCGGCGTTGATCCGGCACTCGATCGCCGACCCGCGCAGGGTGATCTCGGCCTGGGACAGCTCCAGCTTGTCGCCCTGTGCCACCCGGATCTGCTGCTCGACCAGGTCGACTCCGGTGACCATCTCGGTGACCGGGTGCTCGACCTGCAGCCGGGCGTTCATCTCCATCAGGTAGAACTCGCCGGCGTCGTCGACCAGGAACTCCATCGTGCCCGCGCCGGTGAAGCCGACCGACAGCGCGCCGCGCACCGACGCCTCGCCCATGGCCGTACGGGTGGCCTCGGGCAGGTTGGGCGCCGGCGCCTCCTCCACCAGCTTCTGGTGCCGCCGCTGGGTGGAGCAGTCCCGGTCGCCGAGGTACACGCCGTTGCCGTACTGGTCGCACAGCACTTGCACCTCGATGTGCCGCGCGCCGGTGAGGTACCGCTCCAGGTAGACCCGACCGTCACCGAACACCGCCGCGGCCGCGGCCCGGGTGCGGGTGAACGCGGCGGGCAGGTCGGCGCGGGAGCGCACGATGCTCATGCCCCGCCCGCCGCCGCCGGCCACCGCCTTGAGGATCACCGGGAAGCCGATCTCGCCGGCGATGTCGGTCGCCTCGGCCGCGGTGGCCACCGGCTCGACCGTGCCGGGCAGCAGCGGCAGCCCGGCCTCGCTCATCAGTCGTCGGGTGGTCGCCTTGTCCCCCAACGCTTTCATCACCTCGGGGCGCGGGCCGACGAACAGCAGGTCCTCGGCCGCGCACACCTCGGCGAAGTCGGGGTCCTCGGACAGGAAGCCGTAGCCGGGGTGCACCGCGTCGGCGCCGGAGACCCTGGCCGCCTCGATGATCGCGGGCACCGACAGGTAGCTGCGCTTGGCCGCCGCCGGTCCGATGTGGACGGAGTCGTCGGCCATCCGCACGACCGCGGAGTCCCGGTCGGCCGAGGAGTACACGGCGACCGTGCCGATACCGATCTCCTTGCACGTCCTGGCGATCCGGACGGCGATCTCGCCCCGGTTGGCGATCAGCAGCGTGCGTATCGTCATCGGTCCACGCTTTCCTGATCGCGCAACGGTTCCAGGGTCAGCAGCGGCTGGTCGAACTCGACGCCGTCGCCGTTGGGCACCAGGACGTCGCGCACCACCCCGGTGGTCTCCGCGGTGATCCGGTTCAGCAGCTTCATCGCCTCGACGATGCCGATCACGGTGTCCGGCGTGACGGTCTCGCCGACCGACACGAACGGCGGCTCGCCGGGCGCCGGCGCGTGGTAGAACGTGCCGACCATCGGCGACCGCACGACCGTGGTGTCGGTGTCGTCCGAGGATTCCGGCTCCGGCGGGTCCACTGTGGACACTGGTGCGACGGCCGGCTCGGGTGGCCGCCACTCCATCTCCACCGCGGTCGTGCCGACGCGCACCTGGACCCGGCTCAACGGCCCGGCCACGTCGGCCGCCAGCCGGCGCGCCTCCTCGCTCAACGTGCGCAGTAAATCGTCCTCGCTCATTTCACGTCCTCCGTCCACTGTGGAGCGCCGATCCGGCGCAGCCGCTCGCGGCGGCGGGCGACGAGCTGGTCGGCGGGAATCCCGCCGAGCTCGCCGATGGTGGTCCGCACCGCGGCGGCGAGGTTGGCAGCCGCCGCGGTGGGGTCGGTGTGCGCGCCGTCGCCGGGTTCCGGGATGACGCCGTCGACCACGCCGAGGCGGAGCAGGTCCGGCGCGGTGATCCTCAGTGCCTCGGCGGCGCGCGGCGCGGCGGTCGCGTCCCAGAGGATCGCGGCGCAGCCTTCCGGCGAGATCACCGAGTAGACGCCGTTGGCGAACATCAGCACCTGGTCGCCGACGGCGAGCGCCAGCGCGCCGCCGCTGCCGCCCTCACCGGTGATCACCGGGATCACCGGCACCCGCAATCCGGTCAGCGCCAGGATGTTCGTCGCGATCGCGCCGGCTTGACAGTTCTCCTCCGCGGCCACTCCGGGGTACGCGCCAGGGGTGTCGATCAGCGTCACGACCGGCAGGCCGAGCTTCTCGGCGAGCCGGAACAGCCGCAGCGCCTTGCGATAACCCTCTGGCCCGGCCATGCCGAAGTTGGTGGCCAGCAGTTCGCGGGTGGAGTGCCCCTTCTGCGTGGCCACGACCATCGCGCTGATCCCGCCGAGGTCGGCGATCCCACCGATGATGGTCGGCGAGTCGGCGCCCATCCGGTCACCGTGCAGCTCCAGGAACGACTCGGCGATCAGGTGCGTGTACTCGCGCCCGGTGGGCCGTTCCGCGTTGCGTGCCAAGGAGACCACGTGCCACGGGTCCCGCTCGGGCAGGTCCCGACAGTCCCGTATCAGTCCACTTGGGACGGTCGGCGGCGGTGCGGACGGTCCACCGGCGGCGCGCAGCAGCCGGGACAGCACGTCGCGCAGTTCGGCCCGGTCCGCGACCACGTCGAGCGCGCCGCGGGCGAGCAGGAACTCGGCGGTCTGGAAGCCGTCGGGCAGCTCGGCGCGCACCGTGTCGCGGATGACCCTGCGGCCGGCGAAACCCAGCCGCGCACCCGGTTCGGCGATGATCACGTCCGCCTGCGTGGCGAACGACGCGGCGACGCCACCGTAGGTCGGGTCGGTGATCAGCGACACGAACAGCAGGCCCGCCTCGTTCAGCGCGGCGATCGCCTGACTGACTTTTGCCATCTGCAGCAGGGAAAGCACGCCCTCCTGCATCCGAGCGCCGCCCGAGGCGGTCACCACCAGCAGCGGCAGGCGCCGGGCCAGCGCGTCCTCGGCGGCCAGCGTCAGCAGCTCGCCGACTCCGGTACCCAGGCTGCCGCCGAGGAACCGGAAGTCCATCACGGCGAGCACCAGCGGCCGGCCGTCGATCGCGGCCGCGCCGCACACCACCGCCTCCCGCTCCCCCGTGTCGCGTCTGGCGTCCTCGACCCGCCGCGGGTACGGCCGGCGGTCGGTGAAGCCGAGTGGATCGGTGTCCGGAAGCCGGTGGATCTGCTCGCGGAACGTGCCGGGGTCGACCAGTTGGCGGATCCGCTCACGAGCGGTCAGCCGCCCGTGTGCCCCGCATTCCGGGCAGACGCCGGCATTCCGGTTCCACCTTTTGGCGTAGACGAGTTCCCTGCATGTGGGGCAGTGCAGCCATTCCGCCTGCGTTACCCCCAAAGACTCCTGCTCGACTGTCGTCATTGCTCACCTTCCCCTTACTTAGCGGCGAGACTCGGCGAACGGAATTCATGAGACAGGCGGTTCAGCACTGCCGTCAATACGCTTTGTCAGATACTCCAAGAACGGCGAGCAGGGGTTGTAGGGGTCAGTAAATCAGCAGGTCAGAGCACAGATCACAAACAATTGGCGTCGATCCTGTCGTTCGCCCCATAGGGGTTCACACCCCCTGCCGGCTAACTTCGTGACGGTCCGAAACATTTGAGTCACACCCCGCCGAGAAGGATGTGCCATGGGGACGGTCGACGGCGATTCCGAGAATTATTCGATTGGTCTAAACAATGGAGCACGCAGGCGAGTCGTGCTGACCGGAGTCGGCGCGGTGTCACCGGCCGGGCCGGAGTCGAAAGCGCACCTGTCCGGCCTGCTGGCCGGCCGGTCGGCGGCCAGGGAACTCACCGAGGACTGGTTCGCGCCGTTCGCCAAGTCGATCGGCGCGCCGGTGGACTCCGTGACGCCGGCGGCCGGCCTGCCCCGGCACGTCGCCTACGCCGACCTCGCCATCACCGAGGCGCTGGCCGAGGCCGGCCTGGACGCCGAGGAACTGGCCGGCACGCACCTGGTCACCTCGACCGCGATCGGCGCGTCGGTCGAGCTCGAGACGGCTTTCCGGGACGCGAGCGTGATCCCGCCGGGCTGGTTCGGCTTCGACCTGGTCACCGAACGGGCGCGCGAGCAGCACAAGGTCGGCCGCCACGGCTGGTCGATGACGCTGTCCACCGGGTGCACCGCCGGGCTCGACGCGCTGGGCACCGGATACGACGCGGTGGCCGCCGGCCGGGCGCGCCGGGTGTTGGTCGTGTCCGCGGAGGCCACCATGTGCCCGATCGTGCTGGCCGCGTTCCAGAAGATCGGCGCGCTGTCCAACCGCGATGTCGAGGCCGAGCGCGCCTCCGCGCCGTTCTCCCGCCAGCGCGACGGATTCGTGCTCGGCGAGGGTGCCGCCGCGGTCCTCTTGGAGGACGCCGAACTGGCCACCGCCCGCGGCGCACAGCCGCTGCTGGAGGTCCTCGGCTGGGCCTCGGTGTCCAGCGCGTACCACATGACCAGGATTCGCCGGTCCGGCGAGGACATCGCCGCCTCGATCCGCCAGGCGCTGGACGACGCCGGCCTGCCGCCGGACGCGGTCGAGTCGATCGACGCGCACGGCACGTCCACTCCGCTCAACGACGCCAGCGAGACCGCCGCGTATCACGACGTGTTCGGCGCTCGGGCGAACCGGCTGCCGGTCGTCGCGCAGAAGGGCGTCACCGGGCACGCGCTGGGCGCGTCCAATCTGCTGGAGATCGCGGGCCTGGCCCGATACCTGCCCGGCGGCGCGCTGCCGCCGACCGCCAACACCACCGCCGAGACGCTGGACGCCGATCTGGACGTGGTGCTCGACGAACCGCGCCTGGCCGAGCCGGAGATCGTGGTGAAGACCAGCAGCGGCTTCTCCGGCATCCACAGTGCCGCGGTGCTGAGGAGGATCTCGTGAGAAAACCCCTGCACGAACTGGAGATCGCCGCCGCGGCGACCGCGCTGCCGCCCGACGGCGAACGCGCCACCGTGGACCTGCGCCGGTCGGGCCCGCCCGACCGTGGCGACACGGTCGACCTGCCCGCGTTCGCCACCGACCCGCGCACCGATCCGGCGGTGCCCGCCCCGCTGCGCCGGCGCATCGACCGGTTCGCCGCGGTCGCCCACCTCGCGGTCAACCGGGTGCTCGCCGACCTGCCCGACCGCCCGCCGCGCGAGCGGATCGGCGTGTTCCTGGTCAACGCCAGGGCCGGCTGGTCCTACGGCGAGCCGGAGCTGGCGCTGCTGGTCGACCAGGGCGCCGAGGCGATGCACGCCTACCAGGCCACGGCGTGGTTCCCGGCCGCGGCGCAGGGCGAGGTGACCATCGACCTGGACCTGCGCGGGTGCGCCAAGACCACCGCCGGGCGCGCGTCCGGGTTCGCCGAGGCGCTGTGGCTGGCCAGGGACGCGCTGGAGCGCGACGCGGTCGACCTGGCGCTGGTCGGCGCGGCCGAGTCGCTGGTGAACGGGTTCGTGCTGCGCGACTGGCCCGCCGAACAGGCGCTGCCGGACTCCGGCCCGGCCGAGGGCGCGGTGGTGTTCGCGCTGCGCCGCCCCACCGACGAGCCGGCTGATCACCCGGCAACCCGGTTACACGACCTGCGTCACGAGCCGGAAACGGCCACGCCCCAACAGGTTTGGGCGCCGACACTGTCGGCGGCCGCCGACCTGTACGCCGCGCTGGCCGCGGCGGCACCAGCCGACGTCGACCTCGGCGGCGGCTTCCGGATCACCGTCCACCCGCGAAGGAGTAACAGTGAACACGGTACTGAGTGAGATCGTCCCCGCCGGAAACCTGGCCGCCGTGGCCCGGCACGAGCTGCACATCCCCGGCCCGGTCGCCGAGGTGTTCGAGATGACCAGGGACGTGACCCGCTGGAGCGAGTACATGCCGGCGGTCACCGAGGCCAAGTTCGTCGAGGACCACGCCGACGGCGACGTGGTGGAGATCAGCGCCGAGGCCAACGACGAGAAGCACACCTGGCGCTCCCGCCGGGCCGTCGACCGTACCGAGCGGACGATCGAGTTCAGTCGGATCGGCGCGACCGAGCCGCTGGTGACCATGACCGGCAAGTGGGAGTTCCAGGCTGACGGCGACGGCACCCGTGCGGTGCTCACCCACCGCTTCGTCACCACCACGACCGAGGCGCTGGAGTTCTTCGGCAACGCCACCCGCTCCAACGCCACCCGCGACCTCGAGGGCCTCGCGGACCACTTCACCAAGGAGGCCGCGCGATGAGCGCCGTACTGCGGGACAAGGTCGCGCTGATCACCGGCGGCAGCCGGGGCATCGGCCGGGCCTCGGCGACCACGCTGGGCACCATGGGCGCGACCGTGGTGATCACCGGCACCTCGACGGAGACCGTCGACACGGGCGTCGCCGCGCTCAAGGACGCCGGCCTGCCGAAGGTCAGCGGCCACGTGGCCGACGTACGCGAGCAGAGCAGCGTCGACGCGCTGTTCGACGACGTGCTCGCCGAGCACGGCCGGGTCGACGTACTGGTCAACAACGCCGGCGTCGGCGGAGGCGGCTGGACCCACGAGATCCCGTACGACACGTGGGAGCAGTTGATCGACATCAACCTCAACGGCGTGTTCCGGGTGACCCGCACTTGGCTGCTGCGCTCCGGCGCCCGCGACCGCGGCTGGGGCCGAGTGATCAACATCGCCTCCACCGGCGGCAAGCAGGGCGTGCGGCTGGCCGTCGCCTACACCGCCAGCAAGCACGGCGTGGTCGGGCTGTCCAAGTCGCTGGCCCACGAGACGGCCAAGCACGGGATCACGGTCAACGCGGTGTGCCCCGGCTTCGTGGAGACCGAGCTGTCGATCGGCTCGCGGCAGCGCTACGCGGCCGCGTGGGGCATCACCCCGGAAGAGGTGCTGGAGAAGCAGAACGCGCGCTTTCCGTTGGGGCGCCACGTGAATCCGGACGAGGTCGCACGGCTGGTGGGGTTCCTCGCCGACCCGGCGGCGGAGGCGATCACCGGCCAGGCGATGAACGTCTGCGGCGGACTCGGGCTTTACTGACCAGAGAGGGACCTGATCCGATGACAACCGCCACCGCGACCGTGGTCGTCAACTCCATCCACGTCGACGCCTCCCCCGAACTGCTCTACCAGTCCTGTGTGGACGTCGGGTACTGGCCGCTGATCTTCCCCACCGTCGAGAAGGTGGACACCACGGCGACCGCGCCGGACGAGATCACCATGGACATGACCGTGGCCAACGATCTCGGCCGCAACGCCGTCCGCTCGCACCGCGTCTACCACCGCTCCACGCTACGCATCGACTTCACCATGTCCACGCTGCCGCCGGCGATCGCCGCGATGGACGGGCACTGGATCGTCGAGGCGGACGGCACCGGTGCGCGGTTGGAGATCACGCACAGCGTCGTGCCCAGCGACCCGTCCGAGACCGCCGCGCTGGTCGAAACCCTGTACGGCACAACGGAAAACGTGCTCGGACAGCTCAAGGGCTGGGTGGAGTCGGAGCGCGAGCTGGACGAGCTGTACACCGAGATGCGCGCGTCCACCAGCAAGGTGTCGCCGGAGATGTACTCGGTGTGCGAGCTGTTCTTCAGCCGGCTCGGCCTGTGCGGCCTCGACTGGGGCGACATCGTCATGGTCTGCAAGGACCTGCGCAAGAAGAACACGCACGAGGACTGGGCGGACTGGCACCGCCGGTGGTCCGCACTCGGCCGGCACTACCAGACGCGGGCCGAGGCGGCGTTCGCCGACGGGCGGATCGAGACCGGCCGGCTGTGCGTCGGCCGGGCGGCGGCGGCTTTCCACTTCGCCGAGTTCTTCTTCTTCGACGAGCCGGAGCTCAAGGACCCAACCAGGGCCAGGGTGACCGCGGTGTTCGAGCGCGGCCGGGAGTACTCGCGCACCCCGATCCGTCCGTTGCGGATTCCCTTTCGGGACTTGGAGTTGCCGGGGTACCTGATGACGCCGGACGGCGAGGGACCCTGGCCGACGGTGATCCTGGTCAACGGTCTCGACTCGGCCAAGGAGGTCGAGCTGCTGGCGTTCGCCGAGTCGTTCCTGGCCCGCGGGATGGCCGCGGTCGTGTTCGACGGACCCGGCCAGGGCGAGCTCGCCGGGTCGCTGCCGATGGAGATCCAGTACGAGAACGTGGTCGACGCCGTGCTCTCCGTGCTGGCCGGCGAGTCCGATGTGGACAGTGAGAGGATCGGGATCTTCGGGGTGAGCTTCGGCGGCTACCTCGCACCCCGTGCGGCCGCCTGCCTCGACACGATCAAGGCCTGCGTGAGCCTGTCCGGCGGGTTCGACCACGACGGCTACGAAGACCTGAACATCATGGTGCAGAAGGACTTCAAGCACGTGTTCCACATCGACGACGATGTCGAGATGGCCGAGCTGAGCCGCGCGAAGCTGAACCTGCGGGAGGTCCCGCCGCTGCGGGTTCCGCTGCTGTCGGTGCACCCGGAGGAGGACAAGATCATCCCGTTCGAGTCCTGCCTGCGGATGATCGAGTGGGCCGAGGGCGACACCGAGTTGCTGCGCTACCCCGGCGCCCGGCACGTGGCACCCGAGCACTTCGCCGACTACATCCCGTTCTTCGGCGACTGGATGGCGCGGCACCTGGGAGTGCTTCCGCGATGACCGCCACCGAGGAGACCCCCGCGTCCTCGGCGGTCCCAGCGTCCTCGGCGTCCACGGCATCCGCTGTGGACGCCGGGGGCGCGCGGCCGGTGATCGTGGACCTGAGCGTGCCGGTCGACCCGGAGTACTGGGAGCCGGAACCGGTGCGGCGCAAGGTGATCGGCCACCGGGAGGGCGCGGACCTGCTCGGCCGGTCCTACGCCTACCTGCGTGCGCCGAACCGCCTCGCGCGGTGGGTCAGCGTGCTGCTGCACCGGCTCGGCCGCGGAGTGAACCACCGCGACTTCCCGGACGGCAAGGGCCTGTCGCTGATGCACTACACGCTCACCACGCACACCGGGACGCACATGGACGCGCCGTGGCACTACGGCGACCTGACCGCGTCCGGCGAGCGGGCGCGCACCATCTGCGAGGTGCCGCTGGACTGGTGCCACGGCGACGGCGTGCTGCTGGACCTGCGTGCCGGGCCGGCCGACCAGGCCGTCACGGCCACGGAGATCGCGGCGGCCCTGGGCGCGATCGACTACACGATCAAGCCGTTGGACATCGTGCTGCTGTGGACCGGCGGGGACACCGAGATCGGGACGCGCGGGTACTTCCAGCGCTTCCGCGGTGTCACCCGGGAGGCCACGGCGTACCTGGTCGAGCGCGGCGTGAAGGTGATCGGGGTGGACAGCTTCGGGTTCGACGCGCCGTTCCTGCGCATGCTGGAGTCCTATATGGACAGTGGCGAGGTCGCCGACCTGTGGCCGGCCCACCTGTACGGCAGGGAGGCCGAGTACTGCCAGTTGGAGCGGCTGACCAACCTCGGCGCGATCGGCCGGCCGCACGGGTTCCGGGTCAGCTGCTTCCCGGTGAAGCTGGCCGGCGGCGACGCCGGCTGGACCCGCGTGGTGGCGCACGTCTGACAACTCGTCGTGTCGGTGGTCGCGAGTTCCGCGCTGTGCATCGCGCGAGTTGCGCCGTCGTGGCTTTGAGTCGCATCGTCGTTGTGGCTTGGGGTGTGGCGGCGCGGAATTGTGCGGGCCGATACTCACAAGTCAAGGGCGCCTACGGCGTCGCTTCGCGACTCGCTTCGCTCGCCCTGGACTTGCGAGCCTCGATCGGCCCTAAGGCAGGCGACATCGGGGCAGGCCGGGGGCCTGCCCCGAATTGTCCGCGCCGCCACCTTGCTCCTATTGATTCACCCCATAGTGGTCGATCTTTTTCGGTAGAATCGAGGTATGAGGGGACAACAACTACTCGACGAGCTACACGCTCGCGAAATAGCGATCCGAAAACAACAATTCGAGCAACTACGGCTCATCAAACAAATAGAGGATGAAGGCATCGCTAGGGAAATGGGTGCCTACTCCACGCCGGTGCTGTTGCGCGGCAGACTACGAATCAGTCCAGGCGACGCGCGACGGCGAGTCGAGGACGCCAACGCGTTGTTCGGCTCCGCCACGTTGACCGGCCAGCCCATCGAGCCACAGATACCCGTCGCGGCGCGAGCGTTGGCCGAGGGGGTGATCAGCCGCGACCACATCCAGGTCGTGCGCGCCACCCTGAAGAAGCTTCCCGCCGAGCATCACGCCGAGGTCGAGCAGCGGCTCGTGGAGGAAGGCGCAGCTTTCGACCCGGTGAAGCTCAGCAAGATCGCCACTCACATCCGTGCGTACGTACAGCCTGAACAGGTTGTGCTCAACGAACAACAAGCCCGCAAACGCATGGAACTGTCGATGGTCGAGGACCTTGACGGCATGATCCACATTCGTGGGCAGCTCTCACCCGAGTGTGCCGAAGTCCTCAAAGCCGCACTCTCCCCGCTCGCGAAACCGGCCGGGAAGGACGACGTCCGCTCCGCCGCGCGGCGGTGGGCCGAGGCGCTGGTCGAACTTGCGAATCGGGTGCTCGACTCGGACACGCTCCCGCAAGACGGTGGACGGCGACCGCACCTGGCGGTGACGATTTCCTACGAACAACTTCGCCAGCAGATCGGGCTCGGCCACGGTGACTTCGGTGCGATGATCACCCCACAGACGATTCGGCAGATCGCCTGCGACGCGGGCATCACGCCCATCGTGTTGAACAGCGAAGGTCAACCACTCGACGTCGGACGCGAAGAACGACTCGTCACCAAAGCCATTCGAGCCGCACTCATCGCACGCGACAAAGGCTGCTCATTCCCCGGGTGCGACCGGCCGCCAGAGTGGACCGACGCACACCACATCATCCACTGGATCGACGGCGGAATAACCTCGGCAGAACTCATGACCTTGCTATGTCGATACCACCACACCACCGTTCACGAACAAGACTGGGAAATCGTCATGCGCGATGGGATCCCCTACTACATCCCGCCCGCATGGGTAGATCCGGATCGCAAACCGATCCGCAACACCATGCACACCGCCGTTGAACGCGGATATTCGCCGAGTTCTCAGGTTAGATCTTGGTGATGCCGGGTTTGCCCGCCTCGACGATGGCGGTCCGCTCCTTCTGCAGACTTTGCCTCGGGTCGTCCAGCTTGTATTCGCGATTCTCGAGAAGCATCCAGGTGTGTTGGACACTATCGGGGCGCACAACGAGCTTGCCGAAGCCGCTATTGCTCCGCTCCAGCAGAGACCGCTCGAGCCGGGCGTGGCTGTAGTCGTCGCGCACCTACCCCGGTGAGCCCAGCGCGTCACGGCCGAGCGAGCGGTGAGTCAGCACCCAGAGGAGTTCGAAGACGGCGATCGGGTTGCCGCGCAGGCTCACCCCCGCCAGCTCCTCGAACCGGGCGATCCGGTACCGGACCGTGTTCGGGTGCACGAACAGCTGCTCGGCCGTGCGCGCCACGTTCTTGCCCTCCAGCAGGTAGGCGTGCAGAGTGTCGGCGATCTCGACGGCGGAGTCGTTGTGCCCCAACGGTTCCAGGTATCGGCGGGTCAGCGCGCCGCTGATCGTGCCGTCGGTGCCGACGGTCGGTAACAGGCCGAGCTCGTCGAACTCGTGCACGCCCGTGCGGCCGTGCCGGCGGGCGGTCTCCAGCGCACGCGAGGCCATCCGAAACGACTCGGGCAGCCGATGAGGTGGGCGGGGCGGACCGACCCCCAGGGTGCCCCGACGGTCCGCCCCTTGCCCCGGCCGGGCGGGCAGCACCCCGGCCAGGTCTTCGCCGATCACGGTCACCAGGCCCGCCGCGCCGCCGTACCCGGCGATCAGGCCGTAGGCGCGCGCGAGGTCCTCCGGCCGCATGCCGGGTGCCGGCCGGCCGCGGACCGCGAGGTACTCCCGGTCCGGATCCAGTCCACAGTGGACGGCGTCCTGCCGTGCCGTGGTCGCCGTGGTGTCGAACAGCAGCCGCCGCAGGAAGTTCGCGCGCACGCGGTGGTGCTCGGCGTTCTGGTAGCCCTCGGCCACCGCGGCGGCCAGCGCGTTGCACCGCTGGACCACCTCGTCCACCGTGCCGAGCACGACCTCGGGCGGCGTGCCCCGAACCGCTCCCGCGTCACGCAGATGATCGACGATCACGCGCAGCGCCGCCTGGTACACGGCGGCGACCTGGCCCGGCGGGTAGCCATCGGCGGCCCACGCGGCGCCGATGGTGACCAGCCGCGCCCGGTCCGTCGCCGGCGTGCCGATGACACGTCGGATCAGGGCACTCAGCAGATACTCGGCGTCGGTCAGCTGCGGCATGGCCCGCGCGTTGCGGCGCACCGCCCCGACGATGTGCGCCCGCAGCGCCTCGGTGTCCAGCGACTCGACGATCTCGCTCACCGAGGGCCTCCCGCGCCGAGCCGGGTCATGTACGCGTCGTACCGCAGCGCCCACCAGACCTCCATCGCGTGCACCGGATCGCGCAGCCGCGCACCGGTCAGCTCCTCGAACCGGGACATGCGGTACCGCAACGTGTTCGGGTGCAGATAGAGCACCTTGGCCGCCTGGTGCACGTGCATCCCCTGTTCGAAGTAGACGCGCAGGCTCTCCAGCACCTCCGCGCCCGACTCCACCGAGGACAGCGGTGCCAGATAGCGCCGGCGCAGGGCGTCGCCGACATCGCCGTCGGCCAGGATCGTCGGGAGCAGGCCCAGCGACTCGATGGTGTGCACGCCGGTCAGGCCGAACGCGTAGGCCGACTCGGCGGCACGGCTGGCCAACCGGAACGACTCCGGCAGGCGGTCAAGCGTGCGCGGTGGCCCGATGCCGATGGTGACGTCCGCCAGGTCGGGTGGCGGGCAGGCGCCGAACCCGACGACGTCGCCGTCCATCTCGGCGAGCATGCGATCACCGAGCGGTTCGGTTCCGGTGAGCCGTTCGGTCAGCTCGCCGCGGCGCAGGCCGGCCCGCGGTCGGGCGCGGAACGGCACGTACAGACGCTCGGTCCCGATGCCGTAAACGGTGACCTGCAGGCGCAGGTCCGGCGAGGTCGGCAGGCCGAGCAGCAGGATGCCGGCGAGCCGGTTGCCGTACTCGGAGTCGAACGAGCTCCGGTCCACCGGGCGACGAATCCCGTTGTCCCCCAACATGATCGCCGACGCGGACACGTCGGCCACCGCGCTGGCCACCTCGAGCGAGGCGACCGGGTCGCCACCGTCCATGGTGCCGATCTCCTCCAGGTAGTCGATCGTCTCCGTGATGGCCGCGCGCCCGACCGACAGCATGGCCTCCGACGGCGCGCGCCGGTCGCACTCCAGGGGCGCGAGCCGGCCGCCGCCGCGGATCGACTCGATGATCTGCCGGTACTGCAGGTCGAACGCGGTGTCGATGGCGTGGTCCGGTGTGGTCGCGACGGTCGGGCAGTCCCGGCGAACCCGCGCCCTGGTCCTGGTCCTCAGCAGTTCGGCCGCGGACCGGAGCGCCTCGAGTAAGTCACCGGTGGTCGTCACCGGCGCGTCAGCGATGCGTCTAATGGAAAGTCACCCCTTCGGACGAGGCCGTGCGGGTACGCCTCACCGCGGACGCGGCTCGATCGAACCGTTGTCCAGCAACGGGTTTGCCCGGCACGACCGGTTGGTAGTCGAGCTGTTGCTGACGCCTCGTCGCGCCGGGAAAGATCAAGCCACGCCGGTCGTGCTGCTCCGCCGGCGCCGGATGCGTCCGGTGAGCAGCAGGCCGTCGCGCAGGTTCAGGCTCATCAGAACGATGTTGACCGCCCCGCCGGCGAGTTCGATCGCCTGCAGGGTCGTGAACGCCGCGCCGAAGTCGTTCTCGGCGGACAGTCGCTGCAGCAGGATGGCGCACGGCGTGAGCACGCCGAGGCCGATCGCCGCGATGGCGATCATCCGCTTCTGCTTGCCGAGAATTCGAGGGCCGCGGCGCTTGCCCATCAGCGACCGCCCGCTCCCACCGGTGATCGCCATACTGGGCACCAGTACGCAGATTCCGTACAGGATCAGGGTTTTCACGCTCGCGATGGCATCGTGGTCACCGCCCACCTCCACCAGGACGGAGGCGACGAAAAAGGTCGTGATCAAGGTCAGACCGAGTGTGCCGGCGACGGCGTGTACGCGTTTCTTCATGCGTCGTCCTCCCATGGGTTGGGCCTACGGCATCGCGGCGTCCTGCCGGTCGAGCAGATTGACGTCGATGTGCCTCAAGATCCGTTTCAGCGCAGCCACGTCGTCGTCGACGAGCCCCTCCAGCGCGCGGGCCAGAACCGCTTCGGCCAGCCCGACGAGTGATTCCTTGAGCTGGCGCCCCTCCGCGGTCAGGAACACCGAGAAGGCCCTGCGGTCCTGCTCGTTCGGCTCACGGAAGATGTAGCCGTTGCGCTCCAGCACGGCGAGCATCCTCGTCACGTTCGGCTTGTCGTTGAACGTCCGCTGCGCGAGCTCCACCTGCGAGAGGCCCTCCTCCTCCCACAGCCGGTTCAGCAGCGCCCACTGCTCCGGCGTGACCACGCAGCCGGCGTCCCGGAACGCGTGCAGCAGCTCGCGCTTGAGGTACAGCGCGGTCCGGTTGAGGAAGAACCCCACCGAGTCGTCGAGCTTGAATTCCGCCATGAGCCTTCGATCACAATTGGTTGTTATGACAACGGAAGGCTAGTCCCGCGTCCGCCTCACCGTCAAGGGGCTACGGCCACTCTCGGCTCTCGGAAAATGGCTGTTTACCTGGCGTTACACCGCTCGCCTCGCGGTAGCTTGCGAGACACTCAGTTGCACACAACTGAACTCGCTTCTAGCATCGAGCTCATGGGGAACTCGGATCTGACGCTGGACAAGCAGGTGTGCTTCGCCCTCTACTCGGCGTCCAGGGCGGTCACCCAGCTGTATCGCCCGGTACTGGACAGCCTCGGCCTGACCTACCCGCAGTACCTGGTGCTGATCGTGCTGTGGGAGCGCGGCCCGACGACCGTGAAGGATCTCGGCACGGCGTTGCGCCTCGACTCGGGGACGCTGTCTCCCCTGCTCAAGCGCCTGGAATCGGCCGGGCTGGTCGCCCGTGAGCGGCGGGCCGAGGACGAGCGATCGGTACGCGTGCGACTCACCGACAAGGGCGACGAGCTGCGCGGCCGCGCGTGCGTGGTGCCCGGCCGGATCGCCGGCGCCTCGGGTATGGACCTGGCCGAGCTGGAGGAGTTGCGGCAGCGCCTGGTCGAGCTGACCGAGGCGGTCGGCAAGCACACCCTCGCACCGCTCGACTGACCACCCCGACGAGTCGCCCCCGCGATCAGCGTCACGGTTCATTTGATTGTGCACAATTGAATTGCGCACTACGGTCGATGGAGTACGACATCCGATGATCGAAGGAGAAGGCGATGACCACGCTGTACACAGCCAAGGCGACGGCAACCGGAGCGGGCCGAGGCGGCCGGGTTCGCTCCTCGGACGAGGTCCTCGACGTCGAGCTGAGCGTGCCCAAGGAGCTCGGCGGCCCCGGTGCGGCCGCCACCAACCCGGAGCAGCTGTTCGCCGCCGGCTACGCGGCCTGCTTCAACAGCGCGCTGCAACTGGTCGCGCGCAAGCAGAAGATCACGCTCGACGACTCGACGGTGACCGCCGAGGTGGGCATCGGCCCGGCCGGAGCCGGGTTCGGACTGTCCGTCTCGCTGCTGGTCAGCACCCCGAGCGTGCCGAGGGAGACGGCGCAGGCCCTGGTCGGCGCCGCGCACCAGGTGTGCCCCTACTCCAACGCGACCCGCGGCAACGTCGACATCGAGCTGAAGGTGGCGTGATGACCACGACCAGGGAGATCCACCTCGCCGCACGGCCGGTCGGCTGGCCCACCGCGAACGATTTCGCCCTCGTGCAGCGGGACCTGCCGCCGTTGGCCGCCGGTCAGGTGCTGGTGCGCAACCAGTACATGTCGGTGGACCCGTACATGCGCGGCCGGATGAACGACGCCAAGTCCTACACGCCTGCATTCCCGCTCGGCGAGCCGCTCGTCGGCGGCGCTGTCGGCGAGGTCGTTGAGTCCACAGTGGACGGTCTCGCGGCCGGCGATCTGGTGCTGCACGGTCTCGGCTGGCGCGAGCACGCGATCGTGGACGGTGGCGGCGTGACCAAGCTGGACAGTGTCACCGGCGTGTCGCCGTCGCGGTACCTCGGCGCGCTCGGTATGCCAGGGCTCACCGCCCACGTCGGACTGCTGGACATCGCCGCGTTCCAGCCGGGTGACACGGTGTTCGTCTCCGGCGCCGCCGGGGCGGTCGGCGCGCTGGTGGGCCAGATCGCGCGGCTGCGCGGCGCCAAGCGGGTGATCGGCAGTGCCGGATCGGCCGGCAAGGTCGCCTACCTGACCGACCGGCTCGGCTTCGACGCGGCGTTCAACTACCGCGACGGCGACGTGCACGGGCAACTCGCGGCGGCCGCGCCGGACGGCATCGACGTCTACTTCGACAACGTCGGCGGTGATCACCTGGAGGCGGCGATCGGCCGGCTGAACGTCGGCGGCCGGGTCGCGCTGTGCGGGGCCATCTCGATGTACAACGCCAGCGAGCCGCAGCCGGGGCCGAACAATCTCGCGCTGGCCGTCGGCAAGCGGCTGAGCCTGCGCGGCTTCATCGTCAGCGATCACTTCGACCGGCTGCCCGAGGTCGTGGCCGAGGTCGGCGGCTGGCTGCGCGACGGTGAGCTCGTCGCCGACGAGACCGTGGTGGACGGCCTGGACAACGCGGTCGACGCGTTCCTCGGCATGCTGCGCGGCACCAACACCGGGAAGATGATCGTCCGGCTTTGACACCCGTTCGAGTGGTTTCCTTCACAACTGAATGGTTTTCCTGCAGCTGTGTAGGAACACTGCCGGAGTGACCCGATCAGCTCCGGACCGCACGCGCGCGCCACACCTCGGACCCGAGCGGCGCCGCCCTCAGGTCCTGGACGCCGCACTGGCGATCGCCGCCGCCGAGGGCATCACCGCGGTGTCGATCGCCAGGGTGGCCGACCACCTCGGCGTCACCCGTCCCGTGGTGTACGCCTGCTTCGCCGACCGGATCGAGCTGATCAAGGCGCTGGTCGAGCGAGAGGAACAGGTCATCCTCGGCGGCGCGTTCGCCGCGTTGTCCCCGCGGGACGGCGACCCGTTCGTGGCCGGCTTCCAGGCGTTACTCACCACCGTGGCCGAGCATCCGGACTCCTGGCGAGTCGTGTTCGAGGGCACGCCCGACCCCGCCGTGCGCGAGCTGTTCGGCCGCGGCCGGATGCTGATCGGCGCCGAGTTCGAGCGCCTGATCACCCCGACCCTGCGCGCCTGGGGCACCACCGACGTGCCGCGCAAACTGCCGGTGCTGGTGGAGCTGTTCCTGTCCTCCTGCGAGGGCGCCATCCGCACGCTGCTCAGCGGCGAGCAGACCTGGACACCCGACGAGCTCGGCGAGTTCGTCGGCAAGGCCGTCCACCGCGCACTGCGCGAAGCCTGACCCGACCATCGCAAGGAGAGCCATGCCCGTCGCCGCGAAGTCACTGCTGCTCAACCCGTCCGCCTACGATCCGGCGCACTTCGACGAGCAGACGCGGCGGGTGCTCGCCGCCACCGTCGAGCACTTCGAGGGACGCGGGCTGGCCAAGCTCGTCGAGGACTACCACGCGCACACCTGGTACCAGGAGTTCCTCGACTTCGTGGCCGAGCAGAAGGTGTTCGCCACCTTCCTCACCCCGGCCCGCGACGGCGGCGGTGACAGCGACAAGCGGTGGGACACCGCGCGGGTGGCGGCCATGTCGGAGCTGCTCGGCTTCTACGGCCTGTCCTACTGGTACCCGTGGCAGGTGACCTGCCTCGGGCTCGGCCCGGTGTGGCAGAGCCACAACGACACCGCACGGGAACGCGCCGCGGCGGCGCTCGACGCGGGCGGCGTGGCCGCGTTCGGCCTGTCCGAGCGGGAGCACGGCGCGGACATCTACTCCACCGACATGGTGCTCACCCCGGACGGCGCCGGCGGGTTCACGGCCAACGGCGACAAGTACTACATCGGCAACGGCAACGCGGCGTCCACCGTGTCGGTGTTCGGGCGGATCGACGGAGTCGACGGACCCGACCAGTACGTCTTCTTCACCGCCGACAGCGGCCACCCGAACTACCGGCTGATCCAGAACGTGGTGCCGAACCAGAACTACGTGTCGGAGTTCCGGCTCGAGGACTACCCGGTCGCCGCCACCGACATCCTGCACACCGGCGACGACGCGTTCAGCGCCGCGCTCAACACGGTCAACGTCGGCAAGTTCAACCTCTGCTTCGGCGCGATCGGACTGACCACGCACGGGTTCTACGCGTCGATCCGGCACGCGCACAATCGCGTGCTGTACGGCAAGCCGGTCACCGACATGAGCCACATCCGCGCGTCGTTCACCGACTCCTACGCCCGGCTGATCGCGATGAAACTGTTCAGCGACCGGGCAATCGACTACTTCCGCACCGCGAGCCCCGAGGACCGGCGCTATCTGCTGTTCAACCCGGTCACGAAGATGAAGGTGACCGCAGAGGGCGAGAAGGTGATGATCCAACTCGGCGATGTCGTGGCGGCCAAGGGCTTCGAGAAGGACAACTTCATCGCCATCGCGAAGTTCGACACCACGTGCCTGCCCCGGCTGGAGGGCACGGTCGCGGTGAACCTGGCGCTGGTGCTCAAGTTCATGCCGGCCTACCTGTTCATGCCGGAGGACCTGCCCGAGGTGCCGACCCGCCAGGACGCCGCCGACGACGAGTTCCTGTTCCGGCAGGGCCCCACCCGAGGGCTGTCCAAGGTCCGCTTCCATGACTGGCGCGCCGCCTTCGCCGCGGCCAAGGGCATCCCGAACGTGGCGCTGTTCACCGAGCAGGCCGAGGCGTTCACCCAGCTTCTGCTCACCGCCGCACCCGACGCCGAGCAGCAGAAGGATCTCGACTTTCTGTTGGCGCTCGGCGAGATCTTCACGCTGATCGTCTACGGGCAGCTCATCCTGGAGCAGGCTAAGCTGGTCGACCTCGATCAGGACGCGGTGGACTCGATCTTCGAGTTCCTGGTGCGCGACTTCTCCTCGGCGGCGGTCACCCTGCACGGCAAAGCCGCCGCGACGGCCGACCAGCGGGAGTGGGCGCTCGGCGTGGTGCGCGCACCGGTCACCGACGCCGAGCGCGCCGCCCGGATGTGGTCCGAGGTGGCCGGGCTCG
This sequence comes from Herbihabitans rhizosphaerae, assembly GCF_004216555.1. Taxonomy (GTDB): domain Bacteria; phylum Actinomycetota; class Actinomycetes; order Mycobacteriales; family Pseudonocardiaceae; genus Herbihabitans; species Herbihabitans rhizosphaerae. Next base: position 70,039 of record NZ_SGWQ01000015.1, read on the forward strand.
CCGGCGCCTACGCGATGAACCCGGGACCCCTGGTCGCCGGTGACGGCGGCGCGTAGTGAAATGTGCCCATGAGGCGATGGCTGATCGGCTGCGGACTCGTGATCGTCACGCTCGTGACGGTCTGGTTCCTCTTCGGACCGCTCACGAGCTGGATCGCCGGCACCGAGGTGACACGGATGGACACCAAGGATCGATTCGCGGCGACCAGCACGATTCGAACCCAGATCGGCAGTCTGTTCGGTGGCCTGGCGGTCGCCGGCGGCCTGTTCTACACGGCCAGAAGGTACTTCCTCGACCGTGACAGGCAGTTCACCGAACGGTTCACCGCGGCGGTCGAGCATCTCGGGTCCGAGAACGTGACGGTCCGCGCCGGCGGCGTGGCCGCGCTCGATCGAATTCTGCGGGACTCCCCCGCCGACCGGAACCGAGTCCTCGACCGTATCGCCGGGTTTCTGCGCCAGCAGACCATTCGCGTGTCCGAACCGCTGCCCGATGACGTCATGGTGGCCGTCGCGGCGCTGCGCGTCCCGCGCAAACGGATTCGAGGAACGGCGGAGGAACCGCTCAACCTGACCGCGGTGCGCCTGCCGGGGGCCGACATGCGCCGCACCGCGATGCCGACGGCCCTCCTGGCGAAGGCCGAGCTCCGGGAGGCCGATCTGTCCGGAGCGAACCTCGCCGGCGCGAAGCTGGACGGCTCGACGTTGATCAACGCCAACCTCGCCGGCGCCGACCTGACAGCGGCGAGCCTGGCCGGGGCACGGCTGTCCGGAGCGAACCTCACCGACGCCGTCCTGGCCGACGCGGACCTGTCGGAGGCCGACCTGACGAAGACGATCGGCCTCACCACCGAGCAGATCGCCTCGGCACGGGTCGACGACAAGACCCGGATTCCCGCCGGCCTCACCGAGGCGCGGGCCACATGACGACCGGGCCCGGGGTGGACGTGCCGGTCGGCCTCCGGGCCGGGCACTGGAACACAGTCAAGCCGGAACGGGTCGTACTCATCGTGGTGCACAATGTCACCACTGTCAGCCGGCTTCTCGATGTCATTCCCGCATTCGACAGCGATCCCCGAGTACAACTGGTGTTCAGCTCGAGCGGCTCGGACCCGTTTCAGCATGGACTCGACGAATTACTCGACCGACTCGGATACATCACCATACCCTGGCACCAGGCGAAACAGACGAGATTCGATCTCGCCATTTCCGCGAGCCACCACGGCGGGTTGACCGACATCGAAGCCCCACTCGCCATTCTCTCGCACGGAATTGGGTATACTAAGTACTCACCCGGAGCCCGGAGCCCGGAGCCCGGAGCCCGGAGCCCGGAGCCCGGAGCCCGGAGCCCGGAGCATTTTCGGGCTTTCGTCGCAATGGGTCCTGTACGACGGCAAACCGATCGCCGACGCGTTCGTACTCTCCCACGACCACCAGCGTGACGCTCTCGCACGTGAGGCGCCCACCGCGGTTTCGCGCGCCGTCGTCGCCGGAGACCCTTGCTATGACAGGCTGTTGGCAAGCCTGGAGTTCCGCGATCGCTACCGCGGTGCCCTCGGCGTCGACGGGCGAACCGTGGTCATGGTGTCCTCGACGTGGGGACCTTCCTCGCTCATCGGCCAACACCCACAAATCGTCAGAGAATTGCTGCACGCGCTGCCGTCCGACTTGTATAAAGTAGTCGCGGCGCTTCATCCGAACACCTCTCACGGTCACGGCCCCGGGCAGATCAGACAATGGCTGGCCGACTGCCTCAGATCAGGACTGACAATTCTTCCGGAAATAGACGGATGGCAAGCCGGCCTCATCGCGTCCGACGTTCTCATCGGCGATTTCGGCGCGGTGACCGGTTACCATGCCGCGTTACGAAAGCCCACGTTGCTTGGCGCTTTCGAAGAATACGACGTCGTCCCGGGAACGGCCGTTTCCACGATGGGTGACGCCGCGCCCAGGCTGCGCCCCGGCACGCCGTTACGGCAGCAGATCGACAACGCGGTCGAGGACCACGATCCCGATCGGTATTCGAGCGTTTCCGGCTTGGTCACCTCGGCGGCCGGAAGGTCGCTCGGTCTGCTGCGCGGCCTGTTCTATCGGCTGCTGAACCTGACGGAACCGTCCGCCGAGGCCCCGGTCGAGGTCGTGCCGAGCCCTTCCACACCACGAACGCACCGCTGGGACTCGCCGCACGCGTACCGCGTGAGCGCCACTGTCGATGAGGCGCGCCGGACTATCACCGTCGTGCGTCGCCCCGCCGAGGTCGGACTGACTCGGGCCGGCCGCCCCGCCACCCACATCGTCTGCTCGCGGGACTACCCGCTGCGATCCCTGCGCTCGCAGGCGTCGGTCATCACGGCACGACGGCCCGACCTCGCCGACCCGCCGAGCTGGCTGCGCGCCACGCTCGACCACAACCCGACCTGCCAAGTCGCCGCGCTGCTCGACCAGGGCATCTGCACCGTGCGCACCAGCGACGGGTGGACCGCGACCCTGCGCGCCGCCGAGTTGCCCGAGGAGTCACTGCCGTCGGTGATCGTCGCCTGGCTGGCCGCCGGTCACCCGATCACCGAGCTGCCGCCGTCGATCACGATCGAAATCGGCGCGCGGCGAGGCGAGGTGACGGTCGACCGGGCCTACTGATCGTGCCCGTCGCGCAGTTCCTCGGCCTCGGCCCGGTACCGCGCCGCGTCGTCCGCGCGACCCGCCGCGTCCGCCGTCTCCGCCAGCCACTCGAGCAGGTTGATCGCGCGGCTGGCGAGGCGGCCGCGCAGGAACATCGCGCGCGCGTCCTCCCCAAGTCGAATCGCCGCATCGACATCACCGCGATCTCCACGGATCCGGGCGATCAGTTCGACGCAGAGCGCCTCGTTCACCTGCTCGTCACCGCGCTCGACGAAACCGGCATGGGCACGGATGGCCGCCTGCTCAGCCTTGTCGAGTTCCTCCGAAACGCCGCGCTTCCACGTGATCCGCGCGCAGTGCATGTCGATCAAGACCAGTGCGCGCCGCTCCTGCTCCGGATCCTCCATCAGCGGCACGGCCTCGCGAGCAAGGTCCATCGCCCGCTGCGCTTCGGCAAGATCACCACGTGACTCCAGAGCGAGCCCGCGCCATGTGTACAGGCTCTCGTCTCCCTTGCGATAACCGACCGCGAAGGCGAGGGCGATGGACTCGTCGGCCAGATCGTGTTCGCCGATGCGCTCATACAGGCCGGCCAGGTCGCGGCGCAGTTGCCAGGTGACCTCAGGCTCGTGGTCCCTGTAGTCCAGCGCCCGGATGTACAGATCGATCACCACCGAGCAACGACCGGTCTGGTAGGCGAACGGCCACAACGCCGGCGGGAAGGCCGTCACCAGCCGGCGCTGATCAAGCTCGGCGGCCCGGCGCGCAGATGCGATCAGGTTCGGCCACTCGCGATCCAATTCCTCGGCCGCGTGCACGCCGTCGCCGTCAAACGAGGGGTCGGCCTCGTCGTAGGCCCACTCCGCGCCGAACGGCTTGGGACGTTTCGAGTAGGCCTTGGCCAACGCACCGAGACGGAGCAACCGCGCCACGATCACCCGGCGCACGGTCTCGTCGCGCACCTCCTCGGCCAGGTCAGTCGACGCCACCTCCGTCGCGTACTCGCGCACCAGGTCGTGGTAGCGAAACAGGCCGCGGTGCTCGGGCCGCTCGGCGCCGAGGTCGACCACCATGAGCTTGTGCACCAGCCGACGCACGAGGTGCTTGGCGGCCCGGTCCGGCAGATCGAGCGCGGCGGCGGCCTCGGTGAAGCCGAAGTGCCGTCCGGGGATCAGGGCGAGTAGCGGATACGCACGCGCCTCGTCGGGATTCACGCCGCGGTACACGGCGTCGAAGAGCTTCTGGAGCGTGCCATCGATGTCGACCTCGTCGAGCACGCGGCCGGTGCGGAGCGCCTCGACGAATTCCTCCGGACTGTCGTCACCATCCCGCAGGCGTGCCGCGGCCATGGCGAGCGCCACCGGCAGGCCGCCACAGATCTTGTTCAACTCCGTGATCACCGGCCGGGCGACCGTCGCGAGCGGAGGATTGGCCAACGTCGTCACGATCACTTCGGCCGCCGTATCGTTCAGGCCGCCGAGCATGATCGACTTGAAACGCGCGTTCTCCAACTCGGGGAGCCGCTGACGGCTGGTCACCAGGACCGCCGACCGCGACATGTCACCGAGCAACTCCTTGACCTGGTGCGCGTCCCCGACGTCGTCCAGCACCAGCAGGATCCGTCGGCCACCCAGATGAGACCGCAGCGCGTCCACTCGTTGACGAGGATCGTCCGGCACGTTCTCGCGCAGCTGCGCCAGCAGCCGACTGGCCACGTCCTCGACCGGCGTCGCGCCGCCGGGCGCGGAGCCACCGCAGTCACAGAACAGCACGCCATCGGGATAGTCGTTCGCCAATGCGTAGGCGACCGCGACGGTCAACGTGGTCTTGCCGGCGCCGGGCTCCCCCGTGATCAGCACGAGCAGCGGCACGCGTTCCCGCACCGCGTCCACCTGCCACCCGGTCACCGTCTCGGTTTGCTCATCGCGACCGACGCACCACGGCTTCATCGGCAGTACGGTGCCCACCGGAACCCCTTTCCCCAGGTTTCAACCCTCGACTCTAGCGACTCAGGACACCAGAGGGTGACCTGATCAACACCGCATGTCCTTGATGATCACGCCGTCCAGGGCATCAGCGGCGTGTGCGGCACCGGCCGATGCCACCGCCTGCCGCTGGGCCGCCCGCAAGGTCGACCGGACAGCAGGGTCCTCGGCGAGGTGTTCGACCGTCGTCCGCAGCCGCCCCTGGCCTGGCCACGGCAGGGCGACTCCGCACCGATGTGCGAGCGATGCCAGGCGATTCTGCTCCCGGCTGCGCGGGACGGTGACCATCGGCACCGCGTGGACGATCGACTCCTGTACGGAGTTCATACCGGCATGGGTGACGAACACGTCGGCGTGTTCGAGCAGCTCGAGCTGAGGGAGCCACTGCCGGGCGATCACGTTGCCCGGCAACGCACCCAGTGCGCTGAGCGGGGTCTGCCCGGCGGCGAGCACCACGGTCCATTCCGTGTCGGCCAGTTCTCCGATCAGGGTGCGAAAGAATTGTCGTTCCCAGGTGTTGACGGTGCCGGGCGACACGAGCAGCGTGCGACCTCGCCGGATCCGCTCCCACGGCAGACCGGGGTCGGGAGATCGCACGCCGCCGATCAACGGGCCGACGAACCGGTAGTGCGGACCGAACCGCTCGCGTCGCGGTTGCAGTTCCGGCACGGCGTTCACCAGGACCAGTCCCGATCCCCGACGAAGACGCGCGTACGTGGTCCAGAACGGCACGGTCGTCACACCCCAGCGGGTACCGAGCCGGCCCGCCCACCGCAGCCTCGGATCGGCGAGGACCACGTCCGGGGGCGCGGAATCGAACACCGCTCGGCAGGTGCTCGCCATCCGCGTCCACGCCTGGCGGCGGGCGACGGAGAGCGCGACCCGATCGATGCCTTTCCGGACGCCGTAACCAGGTTGGACGCGCACGTCGTGGTCGGTATCTCCGCCGACGAGTGACGCGCCGGCATCCGTCACGGCGGTCGCGTACCGGCGTCCTGCCACGACCGTGACCGCGTGGCCGCGAGCGATCAGCTCGGCTGCCACCGCCAAGAAAGGGTTCACGTGACCGCGCGCCGAGTAGGGAATGAGCAAGAACGAACCCATCGATCCTCGACCGCGACCGTTGGCGATCTACGGTGTCGCCGGCTGGGCGGCGTTGAGCGACTCGATGAACGTGGGCAGCTTCTGCCAGGTCTCCGGCGTGTAGAAGTGCCCGCCGGGCAACATGTCCCGTTCGGTCAGGCCCCTGCTCGGCGCGTTGGCCGAGAACACGACCAGCGCTTCGGGCGGCCGCTTTCCGGCTCGCTCGATTCCGGCGGTGACATCGAACGCCATCCAGCCGCCCATGCTGTGACCGAAAAGGACGTAGGGAATGTCGGTGGCGGACAACACCGCCTCGGTCGTGTCGGCGACCAGTTCGTCCCAGTTCTCGGCGAATTCGTCGGTGAACCTGCCCTCTCGGCCGGGATAGCAGATGGCGGCGAGTTCGTTCTCGGGGCCGATTTTGTCGTCCCATTCGAGGTAAGACGCCGCTCCCCCGCCACAGAAGCCGCGGCAAATCAGTCTGCGAGTCGCGTCGGGGTTTCGCCGACGGCGAACAACAGTCGTGTCGTGCATTGTCACAACCCGCACCCTAGCGCACCGAACGCGGCCCTCGTGGGCGTTCGGAGCCTGTACGCTGTCGTGGGTTCTGACACGGGGAAGAGTTTCTCGAGTGATCGATGATCAGCAGTCGCATGCCGCCGCGCACCTGGTCGACATGGACGCGTTTCCCGCCTCCAAGGTGCAGGAACAGCTGTTCTTCGCCCAGCAGGCGCTCGGCGACGCACCGACGTATCACGTTCCGCTGTTCCCGCGCGGGTCCGCCGATCTTGACGTCGAGACGCTGCGCCGCGCAGTCGAACGAGTGGTCGCCCGGCACGAGGCGTTGCGCACCAGATTCCTCGCGTCCCGCGAGGGTCTGCGACAGGTCGTCGACGACGACATAACCTGGAATCGGGGCCGCTGTTTCGCGCCGGTGTGTTCTCCTGCCGCGATTCCGAGCCGATCGTGATGCTGTGCGCGCACCACGCGATCTGCGACGGCTGGTCATTGAAGGTATTGCTGGAAGAATTGACCGAGTGCTATCACGCTTTCCGGTCGGGCGATTCTCCGGTATTGGATGACGATCCTTTCCAGTACGGTGACTATTCGCTGTGGCACAACGAACGGCTGGACAGTTCGGCGGCCGACGAGCAGCGGCGTTCTGAACCGAGGCGCTGGCCGAAAGCCTGCCGGTGCTGGACCTCCCCGGAGACGCGCTCGCCGAAACCGGTGACGGTCTCGCGATCTTCCAGGCGCTGACCGATCTCCTTGCGGCACACCAGGTTCGCCCGTACGCCGGCCCGGTCACGTTCGTCCGAGGCGACGGCACGCCGGTCGAGCGGTGGCGCGCGACCCTCGGATCGATCACCGTGCACCCGGTGGACGCCGACCACTACGCGATCATCCGCGCTCCCGAGCTGGCCGGCGTCCTGGACGCAGATCCGTGACCGGCAAGCCATGCCCGGCGCGCACCCGCGCGGCCACGAGTGAGCGGTGACATGCCTCCGGGTCGCGCTCGACGCAGAGCAGCACGGTCGTCGAGTCGTCCGGAAGCTCGGCCACGAGCGCGCCGAGGTCGAACGGGTCGAGGATCTCCCGGGTGTAGCGCTCGGCGTACTCGGGCGCGAGCGCGACGCGGTTGCGCTTGCCCACGCCCTGGCGGTCGTCCTCGCGGTACTGGAGCTGGCGCAGATCGGTGGTCGGCGCCAGCTCCTTCACGTGCCGGTAGGCGATGTCCGCGGCGGCGAGCGCGCCCTGGAGCCGCGCCGAGTTCGCCCATGCGTACTCGGGTCCGCGAACGCCGCGGCGCTGGCGGAGGTCGAGCAGCAACCCCACGCCCTCGCCGGTGAGCTTCTCGACGAAGGCTTCGACCGTGAAGCCGTAGACGCCGATCGTCGCGACGCGTCTCACCGCCGCCCCGCTCGTGTCCCGTGTCCGAGGTTCCTTGATGATTGCCGGGAGTCAGCGTGGTGCGTCGCAAGGCGGAGGTAAGGGCTCGTACCGGGGTTGTACTTGCCCTTGCCGACAACGCAGCGAGGCGCCGCGCTGGCCCCGGCAATCGCAAGATGATTTCGGACACGGGGCACTAGGGTACGAGTGCCGGCTGGTCCACGGCCCACAGCCAGGACCCGTCCGGCTGGCGGCGGGCGATCTCGACGGTCACCTCGCCGGTGGTCAGCGTGGACGCCGTGAGTGCCAGGTCGCCGCTCACCAGCGCCAGGTGCTGCCTGCCCGGCAGGAGCACCGGCGCGGCCGCGACGAACTGCTCGTACACCTTGCGGATCTCCGCGTGTCCGGTCGCGAGGTTGCCCGGCGGGAACGCCAGCACGGCGTCCGGCTCGTACAACGCCACCAGTCCGTCGACGTCACCCGCGTTGGCGCGCTCGATGAAGTACTTGCCAAGGTCGTTCGGCTCAGTGGCCACTGTCTTGCTTGTCATGCCGATGAGCCTCTCAGCGAATCACGACATCCTGTGTCGTGTATTTCGGTAGAGTTCTCGTATGCGCGCCGACCGGTTGGTGTCGCTGGTGCTGCTGCTGCGCCAGCACGGTCGGCTGTCCGCGACCGCGCTGGCCCGCGAGCTGGAGGTGTCCACTCGCACCGTGCTGCGCGACATCGAGGCGCTGTCCTCGGCCGGCGTCCCGGTCTACGCCGAACGCGGCCGGCACGGCGGTTTCGCGTTGCTGCCCGGTTTTCAGACCGAGCTCACCGGGCTGAACCACGACGAGGCACTCGCCCTGCTGGTCGCCGGATCGCGGCGCGGCGCGCAGACGTTCGGCCTCGGCGCGGCACTCGCGTCGGCCATGCGCAAGGTGGTCGACGCGCTGCCGGAAAGCTATCGGGCCACCGCTGCCGGCGCGGCCCAGCGACTGCTCATCGACCCGGAGATCGACCTGCTCGCGCGCCGGCTGGTCGACGAGGAGGTGCCCGACACCATCGTGGCCGAGGTCCGGCGCGCGGTGTTCGCCGGACACAAGCTGCGCATCCACTACGCGGCCGTGGACCAGAGCCCGAAGTGGCGCACGGTGGACCCGATCGGCCTGGTCACCGTGCGCGACCAGGGGTACCTGCTGGCCACGAGGTCCGGCGCGGACCGCACCTACAAGCTGTCCCGGATCTTGGAGGCCGAGGAACTCGCCGAACCCGCGGAGCGACCGGACCGGGTCGACCTGGACCGGGCCTGGCAGGAACGCAGCACCCGGTTTCGGACCGGCGGCGACCAGGTCACCGTGCTGGTGCGGGTGAACCCGGCGCGGCGCGCGGAGCTGGTGGGCACCGCACTGGCCGTCCTTGCCGAGGAGGCCGACGCGGACGGCTGGCCGCGACTGGAGCTGACCTTCCAGGATTCGAGGCACGCCGAGTGGGCGCTGTGGCAGCTCGCCACGAACGCGGAAGCCCTTGCGCCGCAATGGTTGCGCAGCTCCCTGCGCGATCGCGCCGCCGCGGTCGCCACCAGCTACGCGGTCATCTAGCCCTGTACTACAGGGCCTTTCCGGCGTGTCGTGAGCCACGCTAACGGGTCGAGCCCGCTGAACCCTTTAGCCGCGCTAACGGGTTCAGCGGGCTCGACCCGGTTTGTAGCCCTCTAGAGCTAGACAGCGCCGGCCAGCAGGCCGATAACCATTTCCGTCGAGCGGTCCAGACAGATCGCCACGACGTCGTCCGCGCCGACGCCGAGCCCGCGCAGGTGGTTGGCGAGTTGGTTGGCGCACCGGTCCAGCTCGGCATAGCTCAACTGCTCGTGCCACTCGCCGTACTGGCCGGACTCTTCGCGCTCGCCGTGATCGCACTGTCCCGCTGGCGAGGGCTCGCGGCACTCGGCGCGCTCGCGGTCTGTCTGCTCGGGCTGACCGAGTTCGTGCTGCCGGCGATCATCGAGGGCAATGATCCGCTCGTGGTCGCGGTGATCGGCTGCACGGTGATCATGGTGGTCGCGCTGTACCTGACGCACGGCGTGAACGCGCGCACCTCGGTGGCCCTGGTCGCGACGGTGGCGAGCCTCGCGATCACCGGCGTACTCGGGCACTTCGCCCTCGCCTATGCCGGCACCGCGCTCCCAATGCTGCTGTTGTTCACCCTCACCGGTCTGCCCGGCGAGCACGCGCTGGCCGCGCTGGCCGTCGGCAACCGGCTACCGTTGCCAAATGAGAGCGGTCACTTGCGAGAAGGCGCGCCTTGAGGTCGCCGAACTGCCAGACCCTCGGCCAGAGAAGGGCCACCTGCTGATCGAGGTGGAGCGCTGCGGCATCTGCGGCTCGGATCTGCACGCGCGCCACCACGCCGACGAGTTGGCCGACGTGGCGAGCGAGGCCGGCTACGACGGGTTCATGCGCTCCGATCACCGGGTGATCATGGGCCACGAGTTCTGCGGCGAGGTGGTCGAGCGCGGGCCGGGCTGCCGCGCGATCAAGCCGGGCACCAGGGTGGTGGCGATGCCGCTGCTGCGCCGCGCGGACGGCGTGCACCAGATCGGGCTGTCCACCGCCGCGCCGGGCGGCTACGCCGAGCGGATGCTGGTCCAGGAGTCGCTCGCGTTCCCGGTGCCCAACGGCCTGTCGTCCGAGGTGGCCGCGCTGACCGAGCCGATGGCCGTCGGGTGGCACGCCGTCCGCCGGGGCGATGTCGGCAAGAAGCAGGTCGCCGTCGTGATCGGCTGCGGGCCGATCGGGCTCGCGGTGATCAGCCTGCTCAAGGCGAACGGCGTGCGTACGGTGATCGCCAGCGACTTCTCCCCCGGCCGGCGCGCGCTGGCCACCGCGTGCGGCGCGGACGTGGTGGTGGACCCGGCCGAGGACTCGCCGTTCGCCTCGGCCGCCGACCACGGGCACGTGGTGTCCGCCTCGGCCCTGCTCGATCTGGCCGTCTCCTCGATGAGCAAGCTCCGCCGGCTGCCGGTGCCGTGGGAGCACGTGTGGCGGATCGCGGAACGGTTCGGCGCCACCACGCCCAAGCACCCGGTGGTCTTCGAGTGCGTCGGCGTGCCCGGGGTGCTGGACCAGATCATCACCAGCGCGCCACTGTTCTCCCGCGTGGTCGTGGTCGGCGTGTGCATGGAACCCGATCGCATTCGGCCGGCGCTGGCGATCACCAAGGAGATCGACCTGCGCTTCGTGCTCGGCTACACCCCGATCGAGTTCCGGGACACCCTGCACATGCTCGCCGACGGCGAGATCGACGCCACGCCGCTGATCACCGACACGGTCGGCCTCGACGGTGTGCACGACGCGTTCGGCACGCTCGCCGACCCCGGCGCGCACGCCAAGATCCTCATCGACCCTCGGGCGGGACGTTGAAGTTGATCCGGAACACGTTGTCCGGGTCGGTGGCGGCCTTGATCCGGCGCAGCCTGGCGAAGTCGTCCGGGTGGTAGGCCAGGCTGACCGCGTCCGGCGAGGTGTCCTCGACGCCGGAGAAATTCGGGAACGTCGCACCGGTGGCATAGGGCCGCATCGCCGTCAGCAGCGCGTCCCGACGCGTCCGGTTGGCCACGTCCGGGTCGCTGATCGCCAGCAGCGAGAACGCCGCGTCCCGCCTGCCGATCGCGTTCGGCACCGCGGCCGGGCGGGACAGCGCGCCGCCCCAGGCCCGCAGTTCGACGAGGTACGGCGCACCCGGGCCGGCGTGCTTGGCCAGCGTGGCGGCCGCGTCCTGGTCGAAGTCCCGCAGCATGATGTTGCGATCGAACGCGGGCACCGGCACGTCGACCGGCTCGTGATGGATGCTCCCGATCTCCGTGTACGGCAGCTCGCGCACGGTGTCCACGACGCGAGGGCCGAGCCGGCGCAGCCGCTCCACCAACCGGTGTCCCTCGGCGCGGTTGTCTCCGCTGTACGCGAGACGCACGTGCGTGATGTGCCGGCCGCGCAGTTCCGGCGGCATCGCCGGATCGTCCGGGTAGTCGAGCAGCAGCACGGACGAGGCCATCGTGTCGGGCACCTCGGCCGCCCAGCGGGCGTAACCGTGCAGCACGTCCTCGAACACCTCCGGCCCGAAGCACAGCTCGCCGCCCAGCACGCCCGGCACCGCGAACAGGTCGATCTCCATGGCGGTGACCACGCCGAAGTTGCCGCCGCCACCGCGCATCGCCCAGAACAGGTCCGGGTTCTCCTCGGCGGACACCCGCCGGTGCGCGCCGTCCGCCGTGACCACGTCGAACCACCGCACATGATCGGCGGCGAAGCCGAACCGCCTGGCCAGCAGGCCGACTCCGCCACCAAGCGTGTAGCCGACCGCGCCGACGTGCGGGCTGGTGCCGTTCAGCGGGGCCAGCCCGTGCGGCGCGGCGGCCTCGATGACCGCCCGCCACGACGCGCCGCCCTCGACCCGCGCCACCCGCCGTGCCGGGTCGACGTCCACTGTGGACATACGGCCCGTGCGGATCAGCACCGCGCCGTCGGCCGGCACGGACGGCCCGTGCCCGGTGTTCAGCACGCCGACCGGCACGCCACGATCCGAGGCCAGCCGCACGGCGGCGACCACATCGGCCGCGCACGTCGCGTCGACGATCAGCTCGGGACGGTGCTCGACGGCGAGGTTGAACCCCGAGCGCAGCGCGTCGTATTCCGGTTCACCAGGGCGAATCACGATGGACATACCGCCATCGTCGCGCGTCTCACGCCGCCCGTATTGAACGTTTCGGACATCCCACCCGATCAGGGTGCACAGGTCAGCTTGGCCTCCGCCCAGTCGCCGTGGTCGCTGCCGACGCCGTTGCCGCCGTCGCCGATGTGCAGGTCCATCGTCTTGCCGCCGGTGACGTCCACGTCCACCGTCGCGGTGGCGGAGTTCCCGGTGAGCACCGGCGAGACGTACTTCTCCACACCGTCCACCACGACCCTGAACACCACCGAGCCGCGATCGGCCATCTCGTCGTCCACGCCGACCTTGGCGGTGAACCGGGTGCACACCCCGCCGAGGTTCGCCTTCACGGCGGACACCGCGTGCCCACCGAGGCCCTTGGCGTAGGTGACACCGTTGAGTGTCAACGGGTTGCCGTCGCCGCCGGCGCTCTCGTTGTTCGACTTGTCCCGCTCGACCGGTCCCCAGCCGTTGGTCGTGGAGATCCACTCCAGGTCGCTGACGAACGCCTCACCCTTCGGCGCGGGCGGCAGCGGCCGGTCGTGCACGGCCGCTGCGAAGAACCCGATGGTCGAGTTCGCCGGCAGCTTCACGGCGCGGATCTGCTTGCCTGGCACCAGTTCCACGGTGTTGTAGAACATCCGGTAGTCCACGTCGGTGTTGGCCAACCCGGTCGGCGTGTACCGACCCTTGACCGCCACGGCGAGCTTGGAGCCGCCGGTCCCCTCGTCCTGGAACGACCAGTTCGGCACCTGCAACGCGTGCTGAGACTCGGTGCCGTCGGTGTACATCGCGGTCACCGTGCCGGTCGCGTTGGTGCTCGCGCCGGAGGCGAGGAACGCCAGGTGGGTTCCCGTGCCGGACACCAGGATCGGCTGCGCGTTGTTCTTCACCAGGTTCGGCGAACCCGGCGCGCCGGGTGGCAGGGTGAACTCCGCGCCGTTCACGGTGACCTTCGCACCGGGCCGGAAACCCTTGTCCGCCAACAACTCCCCGGCGAAACTGTTGCCGTCGGGGTCGAAGCCGCCCTTCGCGAACGTCGTCGCGTCGGTGACGCCGACCGTGTTCGCCGCGGTGGACATCGACGCGTACGGCAGCGCGGCGCCGGCCACCGCGGTGTTGTAGTAGACCCGGCCGGCGCGCGCCGTGTAGGTAACGTCCGCGCGGACCGTGTACTTGCCCGGTGGCACGGTCGCTCCCGGTGTCACGGTGAACCGGGCGGACACCGTCCGGCCGGGCTCGACCACCCGGGCCGGCGCGGGGTCACGCGGCACGGCGGTCCACCCCTGCGGCAGGTTCAGCGCCATCCGCACGTCCAGCATCCGGTGCGTGCCGCCGTTGCGGAAGGTCGCGGTGACGTCGGTCGGCTGACCGGGTGCGGCCCACAGGTCCGGTGTGGACAGTTCCGGCACGCCGAGCGAGTCCGACGCGTGCGCGCCGCCGCCGACCGAGCTGGCACCGGCCAGTGTGATCACCGACGACGCACTCGTCGCCACCGGCGAGGTCTTCACGTTCACCACGCCGCCGCGATCGGTTTCCGCGTAGTACCAACCGGTTTCGGCCGCTTCGTAGGCCTGCTTGGACGGGTGTTCGGTCAGCGGGCGGTCGTCCGCCTTGACCACCTTCGGCTTCGATCCGGTGTGCACGGTCAGCTCGTAGGGCCGCGCGGACGGCTTGCCCGCGTACTCGCCGACACTCTGTCCGATGTGGACGGTCACGTCACCCTTGCCGGCCACCGGCGCGGTCACGTCGAACCTCTGTGTCGCCGACTTGCCCTCGCGGTGCGCCCGGGTGGTCCGGTCGTCCTCGTAGAGATCGAAGCTCGAGTTGCCCTGCGGGTACACGTCCACGGTGACCCGGTCGCCCGGCTTCTGCTCGGCGTGCCCGTTGATCCCGTCGCGCCACATCGGCACGACCGCACCGGCCTTGACGAACAGCGGCAGCCGGTCCAGCGGCGCGTGATACCCGTTGACCGTGGTCTGCCCCTGGTACAGCTTGCCGGTCCAGTAGTCGATCCAGGTGCCGGCCGGCAGGTAGATCCCGTCCTTCACCTCACTGTCCGTCCACATGGGAGCGACCAGGAACTCTTTGCCGGCAAGGAATTCGTACTTGGTGGTGTCGTCCCAGGTCTTCGGATCGTCCGGGTACTCCAGCACCAGCGAGCGGTTGATCGGCGCACCGGTGCGGTGCGCGTTCGCCGCGTAGGAGTACAGGTACGGCAGCAGCCGCTCGCGCAGCTTCAGGTACTTGCGGTTGATCGCGGTATACGGCTCGCCGTAGGCCCACGGCTGCTTGAACTTCGGCGTGGACCAGCCGCTCATGGTCATCAGCGCCGGGTTGAACACCTTCCACTGCATGTCGCGCACGTAGCTGGTGGCGCTGCCGCCGAAGATGCCATCGATGTCACCGGCGGCATACGCGATCGCGGAGTTGCCCGAGCCGTGGATCGCGGGGATCTGCCACTTGATGTTGTCCAGCGTGCCGGAGTGGTCGCCGGTCCACTGCACGGCGCAGCGTTGCGCACCGGCCCAGCCCTCGACCATCCAGCTGTACCCGCGCGCGTCGCTGTGCTGCTCGATGCCGCCGTGCGCGGTGTCGCACGCGGACAGCGCGTGCCGGTAGCCGGGTCCGACCCAGGCCACGTCCAGCTTGCGCACCCGCACGCCGGCCTTGCCGACCTCCTCGGGCTGCTTGTCCAGCGCCGCCTCGGTCCACAGTCCCATGTGGACACCGCGCTTGCGCAGCTCGTCGCCGGCCTTGGTGAGCGCCTCGATGTCCCTGGTGCCGATGTAGCGCTCCACGCCGCCCGGGTTCGGGTTCGGGACGAAGGCGTCGCGGTCGGCGCTGTAGCCGCAGCCGTAGTCGTCGTT
Organism: Herbihabitans rhizosphaerae; assembly: GCF_004216555.1. GTDB lineage: Bacteria > Actinomycetota > Actinomycetes > Mycobacteriales > Pseudonocardiaceae > Herbihabitans > Herbihabitans rhizosphaerae. Next base: position 85,174 of record NZ_SGWQ01000015.1, read on the forward strand.
GACCAGCATCCAGCCGCGCGGCATGTCGTGGTCGGCGAACTTCTGCGCGATCTTGGGCGCGTCGGCGGCGGTGGTCTCCTTGTCCTGGTGGTACTTCCAGTCGTTGTTCGGGTCCGGGTCCACGCCGGGGCGGTAGTGGCCGCGGTTGTAGCAGTCGGAGTCGCCGTACTCCATGCCGTACAGCGGTGGCAGGAACGGGCGGCCGGTCAGCTCGGTGTAGCGGTCCAGCGCGGTGTACATGTCACCGGCGAAGTAGTACGCGTCGAACCGTTTCTCCTCGTGCGTGGTCGCGACGGGTTCGGTGAACGCGTAGTTGCCCGGCGCGAAGGTGTTGCGCAGCACGCCGTATCCCGCGGTCGACATGTAGTACGGCGAGGCGTTCGGGTTGCCGCCGTCCGCCCAGTTGAAGTCGCGGGTGACCTTGATTGTCTTGTCCCGGTGGGAAAAGCGGCCGTTCTGCATGCCGCCGCCGACGAACTGCTCGGCGACGCCGCGGCCCAGCGACTGGGTGGCCGTCTTGTCGGTCCAGGACAGCGCCTTGGTCTCCGACCAGATCACCGATCCGTCCGCGCGGTGCAGGGCGAACCGCAGCGGGTCCTTGTACGCGCGCACCTCGATCGTGTTGGTACGCAAGGAGAAGTACGTTCCCTTGTCCGTCCACTGCGTGCTGGGCGCCGGGTAGTCGGTCTTCACCACGATGTTGGAACTCGGTGCGTTCGGGTCCGGTGGCGGCGTGTTGGCCGGGTCGGTGAACTGCCCGTCCGGTGCGAGCCACAGCCGGAACACGTCGTCGCGCTGGAAGATCACCCGCACTTTGGCCGGGCCCGCTGTGAGCGTGTATGTCGCACCGTCGGCGGAGAAGTCGGTGACCTTGCCCAGCGAGCCGTCCGGTTGTGCGGCCGCCGGTGTGGCCCACAGCAGACCCACCGCGACCACCAGGGAAAACGCGGCGACGAATCCACGTCTGAGCACGCTCATGGCCTGCCTACCCATTCTTCTGATGTCAACTACTGCATTTTCTGCACAGCTTTCGAACACTATTGAACAGTCGCGTGCTGTGGTCAAGAGGATAAACGGACGGTCGCATCCCAGGGAACAACTCGGCGATCGCCGGTGTTGGACGGGTTGTTCAAATTTGAGACAAGTGCTGGAGGCTGGGATGCAGTTCGGAGTGTTCACCGTCGGTGACGTGACACCGGACCCGACGACCGGGCGCGCGCCGTCCGAACACGAGCGGATCACCGCGATGGTGGCGATCGCGCTGAAGGCCGAGGAGATCGGCCTCGACGTGTTCGCGACCGGCGAGCACCACAATCCGCCGTTCGTGCCGTCCTCGCCGACCACCCTGCTCGGCCACATCGGCGCACGGACCGAGAAGCTGATCCTGTCCACCGCGACCACGCTGATCACCACCAACGACCCGGTGAAGATCGCCGAGGACTACGCGATGCTGCAGCACCTCACCAGTGGGCGGGTCGACCTGATGCTGGGCAGGGGCAACACCGCGCCGGTCTACCCGTGGTTCGGCCAGGACATCCGGCAGGGCATTCCGCTGGCCATCGAGAACTACGCGCTGCTGCACCGGTTGTGGCGCGAGGACGTGGTCGACTGGGAGGGCCGGTTCCGCACGCCGCTGCAAGGGTTCACCTCCACACCGCGACCACTCGACGGGGTGCCGCCGTTCGTGTGGCACGGCTCGATCCGCAGCCCGGAGATCGCCGAGCAGGCCGCATACTACGGTGACGGCTTCTTCCACAACCACATCTTCTGGCCCGCCGAGCACACCAAGCGGATGGTGAGCCTGTACCGGCAGCGGTTCGAGCACTACGGGCACGGCAGCGCCGATCAGGCCATCGTCGGCCTCGGCGGGCAGATCTTCATGCGCGCGAACTCGCAGGACGCGATCGCGGAGTTCCGCCCGTACTTCGACAACGCCCCGGTCTACGGCGGCGGGCCGTCGCTGGAGGACTTCTCCGCCGACACCCCGCTCACCGTGGGCAGCCCGCAGCAGGTGATCGACCGGACGCTCGGCTTCCGTGACTACGTCGGCGACTACCAACGGCAGCTGTTCCTCGTCGATCACGCCGGCCTGCCGCTGAAGACCGTGCTGGAGCAGCTCGACCTGCTCGGCGAGCACGTGCTTCCGGTGCTGCGCAAGGAAATCGAGGCTCGCACGCCCGCGCATGTGCCGTCCGCGCCGACACACGATTCCCTGCGCGCGGCACGCGAGGAGGTGACCGCCGGATGACCACGATCATGGCGATCTCCGCCGGTCTGTCCCAGCCGTCCAGCACGCGAATGCTGGCCGACCGGCTCGCCGCCGAGGTGAAAGCGGATCACACCGAGACCGTCGAACTGCGCGAGTACGCCCACGACATCACCGACCACCTGCTGACCCGGTTCGCCAACGCGCGCCTGCGGCCGGTGCTGCGACGGCTCGCCGACGCCGACGGGCTGATCCTGGTCACGCCGGTGTTCACCGCATCGTTCAGCGGGCTGTTCAAGTCGTTCCTCGACATCGTGGAACCCGATGCGCTGCAAGGAAAACCGGTGCTGATCGGCGCGACCGGCGGGACCGAGCGGCACTCGCTGGTACTCGAGCACGCGCTGCGGCCGGTGCTGACCTATCTGCGCGCCGTCGTGCTCCCGACCGCCGTGTACGCGGCCAGCGCCGACTGGGGCAACGACACCGATCTGAGCCGGCGGATCGCCCGCGCCGCCGGCGAGTTGGCCGCCGAGGTGGCGCGCCGCCCAGCCGTCGGACGCGTCGACCCGTTCGCCGATCCCGTCCCGTTCACCGACCTGCTCGCCGACATTTCCGGGAGGACCGATCATGACTGACTACGGACGCGAGCCTCAGTTCGGCGTGTTCGCGACGCCCAACGCGGACAACGCCGACCACCTGATGCGCGTCGCGACACTGGCCGACGAGCGCGGCCTCGACCTGATCGGCATCCAGGATCACCCGTACCAGCGGCGGTTCCTGGACGCGTGGTCGCTGATGGCCGTGCTGCTGGCGCGCACCGAGCGGGTGCGCGTTTTCCCTGACGTGGCAAGCCTTCCACTCCGCCAGCCCGCCGTACTGGCCAAGGCGGCGGCGAGCCTGGACGTGCTGTCCGGCGGGCGGTTCGAACTCGGGCTCGGAGCCGGCGCGTTCTGGGACGCGATCGGCGCGATGGGCGGCCCGAAGCGCTCCCCGCGCGAGGCGGCCGACGCGCTGATCGAGGCGATCGCGGTGATCAGGGCGATGTGGTCGGACGAGCGGTCGGTCCGCGTTGACGGCGAGCACTACCGGCTCGCCGGCGTGCGTCCCGGCCCGGCACCCGCACACCCGATCGGCCTGTGGCTCGGCGTGCTCGGGCCTCGGTTGCTCGGCGAATTGGGCCGGTCGGCCGACGGCTGGGTGCCGTCCTCCAGCTACGTGCCACCCGAGAAGCTGGCCGACAAGCACGCGCGGATCGACGAGGCGGCCACCGAGGCCGGCCGTGATCCCGCGGCGATCCAGCGGATCTACAACGTGCTCGGCACGATCACCGGCGGCGAGTCGCGCGGGTTCCTGCACGGACCGCCGACCCAGTGGATCGAGGAGCTGACCGGGCTCGTGCTGGAGCACGGGATGGACACGTTCGTGCTCGGCACCGAGGGCGACGACCTGGCCCAGTTCGCCACCTTCGCGGACGAGATCGTGCCGGCCGTGCGGCAAGCCGTGGACGCGGCGCGCACTCGATAGTTCAATATTGAGAGACCATGGACGACCAGTGCCCTGACGACCGCGTGTGGCGGACCTACATCGAGACGAGCATTCGGCTGCAGACTCGTCTCGACGATGACCTGCGCGCGACGGCCGGCATGAGCCTGATCGACTACCACGTGCTGCTGCTGCTCGCCGAGGCTCCGGACTGCCGGATGCGCATGGGCGAGTTGGCCGCGCGCATGGTGTTCTCCTCCAGCCGGCTGACCTACCAGGTCAAGGCCATGGAGGAGCGCGGCTGGGTGCTGCGCCAGCAGTCGTCGGCCGACCGGCGGGTCAGCCACGCGGTGCTCACCGCCAGCGGGTTCACCGCGCTGCGCGATGCCGGCGAGCACCACGGGCGCACCGTGCGAGAACTGTTCACCAACGACCTGGACGACGAGGAGCTGCGCGTACTGCGGCGGGTGTTCGAGCGCGTGGCGAAGCGCCTGGACGGTTGATCTCGCGCCGTACGGTGTCCCTATGGCTGTCACCGTTGACAAACGCGGCCCGATCACGATCGTCACGCTGGACCGGCCCGAGGTCCGCAACGCGGTCGATCACGAGCACGCGCTCGCGCTGACCGAGGCGTTCCAGTCCTTCGACGCGGACGAGGACTCCTCGGTCGCCGTGCTGCACGGCGCCGGCGGGAACTTCTGCGCCGGCGCGGACCTGAAGGCCGTCGCCCGCGGCGACGTGCGCATCGTTCCGCCCGGCGAGGACGGCCCGGCCGGCATGGGGCCGACCCGGCTGCTGCTCGGCAAGCCGGTGATCGCCGCCGTCGAGGGCTACGCGGTGGCCGGCGGGCTGGAGCTGGCGATCTGGGCCGACCTGCGGGTGGCCGACCCGACCGCGGTCTTCGGCGTGTTCTGCCGGCGGTGGGGCGTGCCACTGATCGACGGCGGCACGATCCGGCTCCCCCGCCTGATCGGCCACTCGCACGCGCTGGACATGATCCTCACCGGCCGCCCGGTCGACGCGTCCGAGGCGCACCGGATGGGCCTGGCGAACCGGATCAGCGCCCCTGGCCGCGCGCTCGACGAGGCGATCGAACTCGCCGAGCAGATCGCCGGCTTCCCGCAGACCTGCATGCGCGGCGATCGGCTGTCCAGCCACGAGCAGCACTCGATGGAACTGGACGACGCGATCGCCAACGAGTGGCGGCACGGTATGTCGGCGATCGAGGCGGCTGTCACCGGCGCCGGCCGGTTCGCCTCCGGCCTCGGCCGGCACGGCAACTTCGACGAGCATTGAGGAGATTTCCGTTGTCCGACAACGAATCGCACGCGGGCCAGCGCCCGGCGGCGTGGTATGAGAACTGGACAGAGGCACCGGACTCGCCGTGGCGGGACCGGCCCGCACCGGAGTCCGATCGCGAATACCGGACATTGACATACGAGCGGGACGGCCGGATCGCGCGGCTCACGTTCAACCGTCCGGACAAGGGCAACACGATCACGCCGGACACCCCGGTCGAGCTGGCACACGCGGTGGAGCGCGCCGACCTCGACCCACGGGTGCACGTGATCCTGCTTTCCGGGCGTGGCAAGGGTTTTTGCGGCGGTTACGACCTCGCGCTGTTCGCCGAGCAGGGCGGATCAACCGACGGTGAGGACGTGACCGGCACCGCGATCGACCCGGTCGCGCAGGCCGCGAACCACAACCCGTGGGGCACCTGGGATCCGATGCTCGACTACGCGATGATGAGCCGCTTCAACCGCGGCTTCGCGAGTCTGCTGCACGCGAACAAGCCGACCGTGGCGAAGCTGCACGGGTTCGCGGTCGCCGGTGGCACGGACATCGCGCTGTACTGCGACCAGATCATCTGCGCCGACGACACCAAGATCGGCTACCCGCCCACCCGCGTGTGGGGTATCCCGGCCGCCGGCATGTGGGCGCACCGGCTCGGCGACCAACGCGCCAAGCGGCTGCTGTTCACCGGCGACTGCATCAGCGGCAAACAAGCGGCCGAGTGGGGGCTGGCGGTCGAGTCGTGCCCACTGGAGGAGTTGGATGAGCGCACCGAATCATTCGTGGCACGAATCGCCCGCATGCCGGTCAACCAGCTGATGATGGCCAAGCTCGCGCTCAACTCCGCGCTGCACTCCCAGGGCGTGACCAACTCCGCGATGATCAGCACGGTGTTCGACGGCATCTCCCGGCACACCCGCGAGGGCTACGCCTTCCAACTGCGCGCCGCCACGGCCGGCTTCCGCGAAGCCGTACGCGAGCGCGACGAGCCCTACGGCGACCACAAGCGCGCCCAGTTCAAGCACCCCCACCACCCCTGACCTGCACCTTTGTGCCCTCCTCGGACTTTAGCGGGCTAAAGTACGCACGCATACACGGCGAATCGTGTCAAGTCGCGCATCCACAGGCCTCCGACCTGGCGCGATCACACCACGTCACCGTCCACGGCCCCTGGAGCGGCGTACTTTAGCGGGCTAAAGTCCGACTCGGGGCGTGACCAGGCCGATCGCGGCGCGCAGGGAGCCGACGAACCGCTCGGGGCGGTAGCGCTCGGGATCGGTGAGCACGAGGCGCGCGGCCATCTCGAACAGCGTGACGATCGTGTGGCCGGCGATCTCCGGATCGAACCCGTCGACCCGGCGCTGCCCCCACTCGGCGATCTCCCGCGCTCGCCGCAGCACCGCGTCGCGAGCCTCGTCGCGCGCGCGATGGAACGCCGACGGCATGTCGGGCAGCGGCATCACGATGCAGTACCAGCGATCCGGCGTCTCACGGACCGTGCGCAGGAACCGGTCCAGCGTCTCGGTGACCAGGCGTGCGGGCTCCCCGGCGCGCATGTCGGTCTCGGCCGGGATGAGCGCGAACAGTTGCGACAGCGCGGCCCGCTGCTCACGCCGCAGCAGCGCGTCGAGCAGGTCTGCCCGGCCGGAGAACTGGCCGTAGATCACCGGCTTGGTGACCCCGGCCCGCTCGGCGAGCGCGTCCATGGTCACCGCGTCGTGCCCGCTGGTGACGATCAGTCGCAGGGCCGCGTCGAGCAGTTGGGTGCGCCGCTCCTCGGCCGGCACCCGCGTCGCGTACGGGCGGCGCTTTCGGCTGGTCGTGCTGGTCAAGCGCACCTCCCTTGAAAAACTACTCCGCAGTAGTATATTACTACTCCACGGTAGCATTTGACTCGCGGGAGGCACGCGATGGCACGCAGGAACACCCCGACGCCGTGGGAGGACTACGGGTTCTTCGGGCCGGACTCGGTGGCCTGGAAGGTGTGGGGCTACCCGACCGCACCGGTCACCGGCCTGCAACGGGCCGTCGTGGTCGAGGAGCTGGACCCGCCGCTGATCGCCGCCGTGGACGCCACCGGCGACAACTACAACCGCCCGCGCACCCGGTACGACCGCACGATCCGCTACTTCGCCATGGTCGCCTTCGCCGACAGCCGCACCGTGTCCAAGGCAGCCGACGTGCTGGTGAAGGTGCACTCCAAGGCGATCGGCGTGGAACCGTTGAGCGGCAAGACATACGACGCCAACGACCCACACTCGCAGCTGTGGATCCTGCTCACCGGATGGCACTCGGTGCTCAAGGCGTATGAGACCTACGGGCCCGGCAAGCTCTCCGAAGAGGAGGAGAACCGGTACTGGGAGGAGTGCGCGATCGCCGCCGAACTGCAGACCTGCGACCCGGCCGACGTGCCGCGCACCCGCGACGGCGTGCGCGCCTACTTCGAGCGGATGCGCCCGCACCTGGCCGCGAGCGAGGCCGCGCAGAACATGATGCACCACCTGCTGAACGCGCAGGTGATCCTTCCGTCGGCGCACTGGTCGCTGCGACCGGCGCTGTGGGCCATCGCCAAGGTCATCCGCGCCGGCACGATCGCGACCATGCCGCACTGGATGCGCCGGTTGGGCGGACTGCGCCAGTCTCGGCTGACCGACGTCCTCGTCCGGCCGCTGCTGCGGCTGAGCTACGGCGTGCTGCACCGCGTCCGGACGCTCAAGCTGGCCGTGCTTCGGGCGATCTCGCCGTCGACCGTGCCGATCGTGGAGCCGATGTGGCGCGGCATCGCGCCGGCCAACCCCGTCGTGCTCACCCCGACCGAGGCGCGCGAGCGCTACGGCTACGACGAACCGAGGCGCGCACACCTCGCCCTGCGCGCCCGCCAGCGCGAGCGGGTGTTCGGGCACGGCGAGTCGCCCAGCGACGAGGGGCTCGTCGAGTCGCAGCAGGTCCTGGGTTCGCTAGCGTGACGGGCATGCGCGAACTCAGGTCGGCCAAGGCACTGGCGGTGTTGTTGGGAACCGCGGGCGTCACGCACTTCGTGCGGCCCGATCTCTACGACCCGCTGATCCCCCGCCAACTCCCCGGCAAGCCGCGCGATTGGACGTACGGCTCCGGTGTCGCCGAACTGGGTGTCGCCGTGGCGGTGGCCGTGCCGCGCACCCGTCGGCTCGGCGGACTGCTCGCCGCGCTGCTGTTCGCCGCGGTGTTCCCGGGCAACGTGAAGATGGCCGCCGACTTCCACCGCGCCCGCAAGCCGCTGCCGATGCGCGCCATCGCGCTGTTGCGGCTACCCGTGCAGTGGCCGCTGATCACCTGGGCACTGCGGGTGCGCCGGAATCACGGCCATCCTCACAGGGGTGTGCCGAAGGCCCACAATTCGTAGAGCGAATAACCCCACTCGGTCTTGCGCTTCACGCCGTGCACGCGCACGTGCCGAACGGGTTCCGGAGCGTTCAGCTCGACCTGCTCGACCCCGCGGTTGGACGTGACCACGGTCGCCGCGTCGCGCCAGGTGACACCGTCGGCGGAGACCTGGATCGTGTAGCTCGTCGCGCAGGCCGGCAGAACATCTTCGAGCGATCGCGGTCAGTAACCATTCATCAGTTGATGCGTCGCCCATATCGTTTGTGGTACTTATGATTGGCACAGCGACCAGAGGAGACGCGATGGCGAACACGTTGGCCGGCAAGACGATCGTGATGTCCGGCGGGAGCAGGGGAATCGGCCTGGCCATCGCGCTGCGCGCCGCCAGGGACGGGGCGAACGTGGTGCTCCTGGCCAAGACCGCGCAGCCGCACCCCCGGCTCGACGGCACGGTGTTCACCGCCGCGGAGGAGATCGAGCGGGCCGGCGGAGCCGCGCTGCCGGTGGTCGGCGACGTGCGCTCCGACGAGGACGTTTTCGGTGCCGTGCGCGCCGCGGTCGAGCGGTTCGGCGGCATCGACATCGTGGTGAACAACGCCAGCGCCATCGACCTGTCGGCCACCGAAGCACTGGAGATGAAGCGCTACGACTTGATGCAAGATATCAACACCAGAGGCACGTTCCTGCTCAGCAAGGCCGCGATCCCGCACCTGCGCGAGGCGGCCAACCCGCACATCCTCACGCTGTCACCACCGCTGAACCCCGCGCCGCACTGGCCGGGCCGGCACCTCGGCTACACGCTGTCCAAGTACGGCATGAGCCTGTGCACCGTTGGTCTCGCGAACGAGCTGGCCGATGCCGGAGTCGCCGCGAACTCGCTGTGGCCGCGCACGCTGATCGACACCGCGGCCGTGCGCAACCTGGTCGGCGGCGCGGAGAACTCACGCCGGCCGGAGATCATGGCCGACGCCGCGCACGCGATCCTCACTCGTGACTCCCGCACGTGCACCGGCAACCTGTTCGTCGACGACGAGGTGCTCGCCGCCGAGGGTGTCACCGACCTGTCCGGCTACCGCCCGGACGGCGCCACCGGCGAACTCGCGCTGGACATCTTCCTCGACCCGGCCTGAAAGCGGCTGGCGTCGAACGCGGCGGGCAGTACGTCGCCCGCCGCGAGCGTGGCGAGGCTGCCGTGCAGCGCACGCCGCTTGGTCTGGGGCAGGTCGGACAGCAGCAAGTCGTCCAGGTCGGACAGCATGCGGTTCGCGCGAGCCAGCCGTTTCTTGCCGGCAGCGGTGGTCTCGACCAGGTAGCGGCGCCGGTCGCCGGGATCGCGCACCCGCGCGGCGTACCCCGCCGACTCCAGGTCGTCCAAAGTGGACACCATGGTGGCCGGGTCGATGCGCAGATGCCCGCCGATCCCGAGCTGCGACATCGCGCCGTTGTCCGCCAGCGCCTGCAGCACGCTGTAGTGCCGCACCCGCAGGCCGAGGTCGGCCAGCGATTCCTCGGCCAACCGGTACAGCACTTGGCCGACCTTCACCAGCAGACAGCCGGTGTGTTCGGCGATCGACCCCGGCACCAGTGGCGCGTCACTCATCGTGCGTCCTACCTATCGTTCGCGGTACGTACGAACGTTCATACTACGGGGAGAGCAGTGGAAGGGCACGCCGTACGCGTTCGGCACCATTCCGAACTTCGGCGGGCACACCACGATCGGCGCGAATACCGGGGTGTGGACCGCCCGCTTCCACCAATGGCACACCAAACCGGACAGCGCGCTGCGCGGCATCGCCTACCTGCCGGAGGGCACCGGCACCGATCCGGCTACGTTCGAGATGTTCACCGAGTTGGCCTGGCACACCGAGCAGGTCGACCACCGGCGCTGGGTTCGCCGACTACGCCGAACGTCGTTACGGCACAACGGATCCGCGTGCGGTGAGCGCGTGGGGGGCGCTGCGCCGTGGGCCGTACGACATGCTGTCGGGCGAGTGGAGCGAGCCGCAGGACAGCCTGTACGCCGCGCGGCCGAGTCTGACCGTGCGCACCGCGGCGGCGTGGTCGCCGACGTCAATGCGGTACGACCTGGTCAACACCGCGCGGCAGGTGCTGGCAAACCGCAGTCGCACGCTGCTGCCGGAGATCAAGGCGGCCTACGACGCAGCTGATCTGCCCCGGTTCCGCGCGCTGGCCGCCGAGTGGAAGGGCGACATGGATCTGCTGGAGCGCCTGCTAGCCAGCGACCCGCGGTTCCTGGTCGGGCCCTGGCTGCGCGACGTGAAGGCTTGGGGTACAACGGATTCCGAGAAGCGCACGCTCGAGTACGACGCGCGGTCGATCATGACAACGTGGGGCCACCGGGCCAGCAGCGACGGCGGCCCACTGCACGATTACGCGAACCGCGAGCTGTCCGGCTTGGTCGCCGACTTCTACGCGATGCGCTGGACCAGGTACCTCGACACGCTCGACACCGCGCTGGCCACCGGCACCCCGCCGGCGCCGATCGACTGGTTCGCGATCGAGGACGCGTGGAACCGCGAGACCAAGACCTACCCGGTCGCCGCGACCGGCGATCCGTACCGGCTGGCAATTGAAGTAGCGGCGCGTTAGAGAAGTTGGACGTCGTCCATCAGCCAGTGGTCGCCGTCGTTGACCAGGGTCATATGGATCCGGTTGCGGTCGGCGCGCGTCTCCGGGCTGTTGGTGTTGGTGATGTTCTGGTCGACGAACAGGACCACCACCGCGCGATCGCGGCCGGCGTCGTCTTCGTCCAGCGAGGTGACACCGGCGGCCAGCACGTTGCCCAAGCTGGTCGCCTTGTGGTCCTGGATCAGCTTGGTCAACACCGCGCTGACCTGCTCGTACTGCTTGGTGAACTTCTCGGTCGCGTTCTTGGACACCACCGCGAAGTTCTCCGCGATCCTGGTGTGGTCATAGCTCGCCAGATCGGTCGCGTACTGCTTGGCCGCGGTCAGCGCACCGTCCCGGGTGGACTCGATCCGATCGAGCCGATACCACTGGTAGCCAAGGAATCCGGCCGCACCGAGCAGTACGGCGAGCACCGCGGCCAGCACGATCCGCCGCCAGCGCGGCCGGGGCTCGGCCACCGGGTCCTCATCGCCCGGCGGCGGAGTGTCCATAGTGGACTCAGTGGACTCCTCCGACGAAGGCTCACTGTCCGCTGTGGACATACGACCGGCGACACGGGTGACCCGGCGTGGCTTGAGCGTCGTGGATTTCATCAGCGTGCTCCTTGGAGGTAGAGAGCCGACCAGGACATACCGCCGAGCAGGTGGTTCTGCCCGCCGTTGGCGCCCAGTCGCATCGGGTCGCCGGACGGCGTGCGCACCTGCCCGGTCACGGGATCGGCGGAGGCGACCGCGGTGGTGTCGGCCGGGCGTGGCGCGTTGGCCGCACCGCGCACGCCGAGGCCGTCGGTTTGCCCGCCTGGACAACGGAATCCGGGGTTCGCCTCGCGCGGCCCGGTCTCCTGCGGGGTGCGCCGTTGCTGGTCGTAGTAGCACACACCACCCTGCGCGCCGACCATCTCGAACCGCGCGATGTTCCCGTCGCCGATCGATGCCAGCTCACCGATCGCGCGAGGAATCACCACCAGCCCGTGCGACAGGGCCGGTGTGCGCACCGCGAGCATTTGCGCGGTGCTCACCAGGTTGCCGAGCAACATTGCGATCGACTGCTGGTTGTTGCGAAGCAACGGAACGACCTGCGCAACGAACGGCGGCGTGGTGTCCACAAGGGACCGGATGTCCGGATCCATCCGACGGATCTCGTCGGACAGCGCGCGCAGGTTCGCGGCGAGCGCGGGCAGCCGGCCGGTCGCGCCCTGGATGCCGGCGAAGAACTCCTTCGACCCGCCGAGCAGGCTCAACGTGGTCGGCTCGATCTCCTCCAGCGCGCGCATGATCCGCCCGCCGTTGCCCATGATCTGTTCGAGCTTCGGCGCCATGCCGGACAGTCCGACGGACAGCTCGTCGGCGATCGTGGCGATCGCCCTGATGTCGATGCTGTCGGTCAGTCGCATCAGGTCGACCAGCACCCGTTCCAGCGGCAACGGCCGGGCCGTGCGGGACGGCGGGATCACCGCGCCGTCGGCGAGGAACGGCCCGCTGGCGGTATTCGGGCGCAGGTCCAGGTGCATGATCGCGACCGGAACGTCTTGTGCCACAACGGCTTGCGTGTCCACCGGGATCTGGCGCGCCGGGTCCAGGCGAAGATCGATCGCCACGCCCTTGCCCGGCCCGAGCAGTCGCACGTCGGCCACCTTGCCGGCCTCCACACCCCGGTAGGTCACCGGCGAGTCGGGTGCCAGACCGCCCGCGTTGTCCGTCAGCACGGTCACCGTGACCTTGTCGGCGAACGTGTCCACGCCGACCGCCTTCACCCCGACGTAGACCGTGCACGCGATGCCGATCACCAGGAACAGCGCCAGTTGCACCACCGGTAGCGGCTGGCGGGTCGTGTTGCGCCGGAACCTGATCATCGCGTCCCCCCGTGCAACAATCCGCCGACCGTGGGCAGGCCCGGCGGCGGTGGCAGCAGCGACGGCAGGCCGGTGATCAGGCCGACCAGCGAGCCGGGTACGTCGATCGTGGTGTCGGTGTTGAGATAGTCGCCGGGCACCGCGCGATCGAGCAGGCGGTGGAAGCTCTTCAGCCCGGCCAGCGTGGAACCGAGCTTGCCGTCCAGCGCGGCGACGCTCTCTACCACCGGCCCGAGCTTGGTGAGCTGCTCGATGATCCCGCTCTGCGTCGCGGCGAGCACGTCGCTCGTCGTGCGGGACAGGCTGGTCACCTGGCCGAGCGCGGTGCGGATGTTGCCCTGCTGGCCGCGCAACACGTCGATCGCCGGGGTGATCTGCCGCAACGCGGTCTCCATCAGCGCCTTGTTGTCCACGGCGGTCTTGCTCAGCGCGCCCAACGCGTCCAGCGTCCGAGTCAGATCGCCGCCCCTGGCGTTGATCGACGCGAGGAGCTTGTCCAGCCGCTCGATCAGGTCGCGCACCTTGCCCTCGCGGCCGCCGAGCATCGTGTTGGTCTCCGTGACGATCGTGCGGATCTGCTCGAAGCCGCTGTTGGACAGCACGGTTCCCAGCAGTGCCAAGGAATCCTCGACGTCCGGCCCGCGCGAGGTCTGGGTGATCACCGCGCCGCCGGCCAGCTTTCCCGGTCCGGCCGGCAGCAGATCCACGTACTGGTCGCCGAGCGCGGTGCTCTGCCGCAGCCGTGCGGTGGTCGCCGTGCCGAGCGCCACGTCCTCGCGAACGCGCAGGCGCACGTGCGCGCGGTAGTCCTTCGCCTGAGTCGCCAGCACCCGGCCCACCTCGACCGGCCCGATCCGGACCCGCCCGCCGAGCGGCAGCCCGGCCGCGTTGTCGAACACCGCAGTCAGCTCGTAGGACGGCCCGTCGACCGACCGGCCGATCGGCATGTTCTGAAAGCTGACCGAGCACCCGGACAGCAGCAGAGTCGTTGCCGCGCAAGCGATGCGCCACCTCATCGGCCACCTCCGAGCGCGCCGGACAGGCCGAGTGGATCGGCGAAGCGCGGCGGGAAGTGGATCGGGTTGACCAGCCCGGCGCCGGAGCACAGCGGGATCGGCCAGCGCCGGCAGAACTCCTGGCCGGCCGGGAACTGGGTGAGTGTGGTGGAGAAGTCCAGCCGGATCCGCAGCTTGTGCTCCGGCGAGATCGCGTTGCTCAGGTTGTCCATCGCCAGCGGCATCGTGTCGAGTACCTCGGCGAGCTGGTTCTGGTGTCCGGCAAGGGATCCGGCGATCCGGGCGAGCTGGGCGACGTCCTTGCCGATGGTGGCGCCGTGGTCGCGGACCAGCGCGCCGACCTCGCTCATGGCGGCGGTCAGCGCGGTGATCGTGTCGGCGATGGTGCGGCGCTGACCGGCGAACTCGGCAGCGGCCAGGTTCACCGACCCAGCCAGTGAGTCCACGCCGGACTTGTTGGCGTTCAAGGCTTTCACCAGCTTGTCCACGCCGGTGAGCACCGCCTGCACGTCGCCCATGCTGGTCGCGACGATCGTGCTGGCCTGCGAGATGCTGGTGATCGCGCTGTTGAACTGCGGCCCGCGCCCGCGCACCAGGGCGGCGGCCGACTCCAGCACCTTGCCCAGCGAGCCGTCCGCGTTCGCGCCGTCCGGCCCGAGCGCGACGAGGAGACTGTCGATCGAGGACATCAGCTTGTCCCAGCGCACCGGGGCGTGCGTACGCTCGACCGGGATCCGGCCGCCGTCGGGCAGCGCCTCCCCCGTCGTGTACGCCGGGGACAGCTCGACGTACTGGTCGCTGATCACCGCGGGTGACATCAGCCACGCCTCGACGTTGGCCGGGATCTTCGTGCCGCGCGGCACGGTCATCCGCACGGTGACGCTCAACCCGTTGGGGCGCACCGATTCCACGTGCCCGAGCGGCACGCCGAGAACGGCCACCTTGCTGCCCGGGTGGATCCCCTCCGCCTGGGCGAACTCCGCCTCGATCGTCGTCCCCGGCTTCGGCCACACCACGAGCACCACCGCGGTCGCCACCAGCGCGAGCACCACGAACGCCGTCACCGCCCGCCTCACCGCGCACCCCCAATCTCGCGAGTCCCGCGCTGTGCACCGCCGAGTCCCGCGCTGTGCACCCGCGCCGGTGCCTGAGCGCGGGACTCACCGTGTCTGAGCGCGGGACTCGCGGGCATCAGCGGCACCCCTTCACCAGGCCGACGGCGCACAACGCGTTGTCGGGGATCGGGCCGGCGGGTGCGGTGACGTCCAGCCACGGGCCGTTGCCGGTGGCGTTGGCCAGGTAGCGCGCACCCGGGGCGAGGACGTTCAACGTGCGCGACAGCGCCTGCTCGTTGGCCACCAGCGACGCGGTGATCACGTCGAACCGGCGCACCAGCGGGTCGATCACCGGCTTGTTCACCCGCAGGAAGTCGATCAACTGCCGGCTCATCGCGTTCACGTCGTTGATCAGCGCCCTGATCACGCCGCGGTGCTCGGCCAACGTTGACGCCACGATGTTCGCGTCGCCGAGCAGCGTCACCAGCGTGCCCTGCTGGGACAGCAGCGTGTCGGTGACCTTCTGCGCGCCGGCCAGCACCTCGCCGAACTGCTTGCTGTGCTTGGTGAACACCTCGCTGACCGCCGTCACGCCACGCAGCGCCTCGCCGGTGAGCCGCGGGTCGGGTGCCTCCGCGCGCAGGGTCCGCACCAGCGTGCGCAGCCGCTCCAGGTCCAACTCGGCGGTGGTCTTCTCGGCCGAGCCGGCCAGGTCCTGCAACGAGTACGGCACCGACGTGCGGGCCAGCGGGATCGGGCGATCGCCGTCCAGCCGCCCGCCGCCGGCCGGCTCCACCGAGAGGTACCGCTTGCCCAGGATCGTCTGGATCTTCACGGCGGCGCGCGTCGCCTCGCCGAGCGGCTGATCGCGGTTCAGCCGGAACCGCACGAGCACCCGGTCGCCGGCCAACCCCAGCTCGGTGACCCGACCGGCCGGCACCCCGGCGATGTGCACCTGGTCGTCCACCTGCAGGCCCGCCGCGTTGGCCAACTCGGCGGCGTAGTCGGTGGTGCGCGCGTAGAAGAACGCCTGCGGCACCACCAGAGAACCGGCCACCAGCAGCGTGCCGACCAGCAGCCCGGCGATGGTCAGCTTGAGCGGATCGCGCTCCCGGAAGGGCCTCGTCATCGGCACACCGCCGAATGGTGATCGCTCACGCTGAGATGGATCGGCTGCCCGCCGAGCGAGACCCGCAGGTTGCAGAAGTAGATGTTCATCCAGGAGCCGTAGTCCAGCGTCCGTGCGATCGTGTTGAAGAACGCCGGCGCGCGCTGGATCGCCTCGTTGACCGCGTCCAGATTGCGCTCCAGCGTGCCGGTCGCGGCGTTCACCGCGTTCAGGTCGCGCTGCACCGCCGGCCGCGCCCGTTCGACCAAAGTGGACAGTGAGGCGGCCACGTTTCCCGCGCCACGCAAGGCATCCACGATCTGCTGCCGGTCGGCCGCCACCCCGGAGGTGAGCGCCGCCAGTCCGTCCAGCAGCCGCTTGAACTCCGGCGTGTTGGCCACCATCGTGCCGAGCAGGCTGTTCAGGTTGCCCAGCACCTGACCGATCACGGCGTCCTTGGACACCACGGTGTCGGTCAACCGAACCAGGTGCGCGAGCAGGCTGTTGATCGTGCCGCCCTCACCCTGGAACACCGCGATCAGCTCGCCGGCGAGCTGGTTGATCTCCTGCGGACGCAGCACGTCGAACACCGGTTTGAACCCGCCGAGCAGGTCGGTCAGGTCCAGCGCGGGACGGGTGCGCGCGAGCGGGATCGTGGCGCCGGGCGCGAGTGAATCCGTTGTGGCACTGGGCAACAGCGAGATGTACCGCGCGCCGAGCAGGTCGTGGTAGCGCACGACGGCCTGCGCGTCAGCCGGCACCGGCTGCGACTCGATCACCTCGAAGTCGACCTTCGCGTGCCCGTCCACCAGCGTGATCCCGGTGACCTGGCCGACCCGCACGCCGGCCACCCGGATGTCGCTGCCCGCGCGCAGCCCGAGCACGTCGGCGAACTCGGCCGAGTAGTCCTTTGTGGACTCTTCGAGCGACTTGGCCAGTGTGTTCACCACGAGCACGGTGGCCAGCACCGCGACGAGCACGAACGCGGTGAGCTTGATCAGCGTGCCGGTGAGCGCACCCCTGTTCACGGCATCACCATCCGCATGCCGCGCACGATCGGCCCGAGGAAGATCCCCATCAGGCCGGCCGGCAGTGGATTCGTCCGCGGTGGCACCGTCCGCCGGACCAACTCTTCGAGCGCCGACCGTTCGGCCGGGCTGCCCACCGGTCCGCTCGTCCCGCCGAAGCTGGGCGGCGGCGCGGACATGGGTGCGGGTGCCGGCGGGCGGGCGGTGGGCGCGCGGCCGCAGTTCGGGCCGGCGAGATCGCCGTAGCGCGGGCAGTCCGCCGAGGTGTACGGGTACGGCTGCACCAGCGTGATGTTGGCGCTGAGCTTCAGCCACGGGCCGGTGGAGAACACCGGCTGCGCGGCGTCCACGAGCGACTTGAGACCGCCGATGATCTCGGGGATGGCGCCGCGCTGCGCGTGCAACACGTCCAGTACCGGGTCACCGGCGCGGATCAGCTGAATGGCGCGATCCTTGTTGTCCCGCAACAGTTTCTCGCCCTCACCCATCAGCTCGATACCGCCGGTGACCATGGCGGCGAGCCCGCCGCGCTTGTCCACGATCGTGCGCGAGGTGACGATCGCGTTGTCCAGCGTGCGCCACAGGTCCGGCGCGGCGGTACGCAGTTGCTCGGCGAGATCGGCGGTGAACGCCAGATCCTCGCCCAGGGTGTCCACAATGGACTGCCCGTCGCGCACCAGGGAGTGCGCCTGGTCGATCATGTCGCCGAACCGCGCTCCCCTGCCGCCGAGCACCCCGGCGACCGCGGCCAGCGCAGTGTTGATCTTCGCCGGCTCGATCTGCTTGAGCACCGTGTACAGCCGCTCGTAGGCGTCGTTGAGCGCGATCGTCTGCGCCGAATCGTCGGCCGGAACGGTGGTGCCGGCTCGTAGCGCGGCACTCTCGCCGGGCGGCGCGACCAGATCCACGTACTGGTCACCGAACAGCGTGCGCGGCAGCACGCGGGCCCGCACGGTCGCCGGGATGGCGTCGATCTGGTCGTCGGCCAGGCGGATCGTGAGCGTCGAGGTGGTCGCCGTGGTGTGCACCTCGGTGACCGTGCCGACCACCACGCCGTGATGCTCCACAGTGGACTGAGCGGCGATCCCGGCACTGCGCGCGGGCACCACGGCGGTGACGGTCGGCCGGTCGTCGAACGCGCCGGCGCCCTTGGCGATCACCAGTACGGCGATCACCGCCACGATCAGCAGGCCGGCGATTCCCCGCAGTGCCAAGGAAAACCGGTTCATCAGCGCCCACCGCCGGTGCCGGGCAGCTCCTGGTGGATGCCCCAGAACGCGAACGTGAGCAGTACGTCCACGATCATGATCAACACGATGCTGGTGCGCAGCGCCCGCCCGGCCGCGCGCCCGACGCCCTCCGGCCCGCCCGTGGCCGTGTAGCCGTAGTAGCAGTGCACCATCGTCACGACCATGGCCAGCACAAGCGCCTTGAGCAGCGAGAACAACACGTCCTGCGGCGGGAGTACCAGGGAGAAGTAGTAGTCGTAGTTGCCGCCGGACTGGCCGTTCAGGTCCACCACGACCAGGCGCGTCGCCACGTACGAGGCGAACAGGCCCACCAGGTACAACGGGATCACCGTGAAGAACGCGGCGATCATGCGCGTGGTGACCAGGAACGGCAGCGAGCGGATCGACATCGCGTCCAGCGCGTCGATCTCCTCGGAGATCCGCATCGCGCCGAGTTGCGCGGTGAACCCGGTGCCCACCTTCGCCGCCAGCGTCAGGCCCGCCACGATCGGCGCCAGCTCGCGGGTGTTCACCAGCGCGGACATCGAGCCGGACAGCGGCGACAGCGACACCAGGTCCAGGCCGCGGAAGCCCTCCAGCCCGATCTGCGAACCGGACACGAACGACATCGCGAA
Organism: Herbihabitans rhizosphaerae; assembly: GCF_004216555.1. Classification (GTDB taxonomy): domain Bacteria; phylum Actinomycetota; class Actinomycetes; order Mycobacteriales; family Pseudonocardiaceae; genus Herbihabitans; species Herbihabitans rhizosphaerae. The sequence continues at coordinate 104,090 of NZ_SGWQ01000015.1, forward strand.
CACCACGCCGATCGTCCCGCCGCCGGCGAGCAGCGTCGCCGAGCCGAAGCTGACCTCGGCGATCAGCCGCACGATGTGTCGCCAGTAGCGCACCAGCGAGCGCGGCACGGCGGCGATCACCTTGACGTAGAAGGTGAACTGTCGCCCGGTCTCGGCGAGCATCTTGATCATGGCCCACTCCCCAGCGCGTACACCTCGCCGATGCCCACGTTGGCCAGGAACACCAGGAAGAACGCGAGCACCACGGCCTCGTTCACAGCGTTGCCGACACCCGCTGGTCCGCCCTTGGCGGTGAGCCCCTTGAAGCAGCACACGCCGGCCGCGAGCACGGCGAACGCGGCCGCTTTCACCTGGGACAAGATGAAGTCGGACAGGTGCGCGAAGTCGGTCATGGTGCCGAGGAAACTGCCCGCGGTGACGTCCTGCACGAGTACCTGGAAGGCGAAGCTCGCGCCGATGCCGATCGCCATCACCAGGCTGTCCAGCAGCATGGTGATCAGCACGGCGGCGACGATCCTCGGCACCACGAGCCGCTCCAGGGTGGAGATGCCCATGACCTCCAGCGCGTCGACCTCCTCGCGGATGTTGCGCGCGCCGAGGTCGGCGCACATGGCCGAGCCGCCGACACCGGCGATCATCACCGCGCACACCAGAGGTGCTGCCTGGCCGACGATCAGCAGCGCGACGACGGCGCCGCTGTAGCTCTGCGCGCCGATCTGGCCGGTGAGCGATCCGACCTCGACCGCGACCACCACGCCGAACGGGATCATCACCAGGATGGCCGGCACGGTGCACACGCCGGCCAGGAACCACATCTGCCCGACGCACTCCCGCCAGGCGAACCGGCCACGGGTGATCGAGCGCCAGGCGGCGATCCCGGTGTCGACGGCGAATCCGAACAGCACGCCGATCTCGACGACGGCGGGCGGGAGCCGTCGCGTGCCCGCCGGAGCGGCCATGTGCCCCCCTCTCGCCGTCGGGCCTGTCAAAGACAGAACGATTGTTACGTGACATGAGTTACGCAACAAGTGTTCTGCTGGGATAACCTTTGCGCATGGCGAAGACGACCCGCGACCCGGAGAGTCGGCATCGGATCGTGCGCGCGGCGTGGCGGCTCGTCGGAAAACAGGGCGTGCCGGCCACCACCGTGCGCGGCATCGCCGTCGAGGCGGGCGTGTCCACCGGCTCGGTGACGCACTATTTCGAGGACAAGGCCGAGATCATGTCCTCGGTGCTGCGGTACAACAACCGCCTGATGGCCGAGCGGATCGGCAAGTCGATCGGACGGGCGACCGGCCTCGCCGCGGTCGAGCGGATCGCGCAGGCGATGCTCCCGCTGGACAACGAGCGCCTGCGGACGTGGAACGTGTTGATCGCGTTCTGGGGCCAGAGCGGCGCGTGGGCGCACATCGACCAGCGCTCCCCCGACTCCGGCTACGGCGGGCTCCGCATGCTGGTGATCGAGGCGTTCGCCGACGCGCGGCGCGCCGGCGAACTCCCCTCCGACACCACCCCGGCGCACGAGGCCGAGCGGCTGCTCGTGCTCGTCTTCGGCCTCAGCCTGATGGCGGGCGGATTCCCCGCGCTGCTCGGCAACGTCGCCCGGCGCTCGCGCACCATGCTTGCCGAGCACATCGCCGCACTGCGCACGAAGGAGAACGTATGACCGAGGATCTCGTCGCGATCGAGAAGCGTCGCGTCCAGTCACTGCTGGACGTCGACGCCGACGGCTACGACCAGCTGCACGCCGACGACTACCGGCTGTGCAACCCGACCGGCACGGTCTGGACCAAGACCGAGTACCTGGACCGGCTGCGCACCGGCGGGCTGACCTACCGTCGGCTGGAGCCGCTCGGCGACATCGACGTGCTCGCCGACGGCGACCTGGCCGTGCTGCGCTACCGGTGCCTGATCGAGCTGCGCGTCGACGGTGCCGACATTCCCGCGCACGAGGCGTGGCACACCGACGTGTACCGGCGCGCCGGGGACTCGTGGCGGTGCGTGTGGTCGCAGGCCACGGGAATCATGGCCACGGTCACCGGGTAGCCGGCCTGCGAGGCGGGTTCGGGCCCGTCATGCTGGAGCGGCGACCGTCGAGGGAGATCCGATGACCATTGCGCCGACCGTGAAGCTGCGGGACGGCAACGAGATGCCGGTACTCGGGTTCGGCACCTGGCCGATGGACGACGCGCAGTCCGAGGTCGCCGTGTCCGAGGCGCTGCGCCTGGGCTACCGGCTGGTCGACACCGCCGCCAAGTACGGCAACGAGTCGGGTGTGGGCGCCGGCGTGCGCACTTCCGGAGTGCCGCGCGAGCAGGTGTTCGTCACCACCAAGTTGCGCGGCTCGCAACACGGCTACGACGAGGCGCTGGCCGGATTCGAGGAGAGCCGCGCCCGGCTCGGCCTGGACTACGTGGACCTGTACCTGATCCACTGGCCGCTGCCCGGCATCGACAAGTACGTGGACTCGTGGCGCGCGTTCGTCGAGCTGCGTGACCGCGGCCTGGTGCGCTCGATCGGCGTCTCCAACTTCACGCCGGACCAGATGGACCGGCTGACCGCCGAGACGGGCGTGACCCCGGCGGTCAACCAGATCGAGATGCACCTGGACTTCCCGCAGGACGAGATGCGCGCCTGGCACACCGAGCACGACGTGGTCACCGAGTCGTGGCGCCCGTTCGGACGGGGTCCGTTGTCCCGCAAGGAGGTTCTCGACGTCGCCGAGGCACGCGGGTGCACCCCGGCGCAGATCCTGTTGCGCTGGCACCATCAGCTCGGCGCGGTCCCGATCCCGAAGTCGGGCAACCCGGAGCGGATGGCGCAGAACCTCGCGATCTTCGACTTCACGCTCACCGAGGAGGAGATGACCACCCTCAGCGCGGCGAGCCAGGCCGTTCGGCTCGGGGGCGAGCCGACGACTCACGTGGAACTGTGACCGTGCGGTAGTCGGCCAGGTTCACCGTGCGGGTGCGGCGGTCGTACTCCGAGACCAGGCCGGGCCAGTTGTTGGTCACCCGCCCGGCCTCGGTGCGGTACCAGCTCGCGCACGACGCCCACGCCGTACCGGCCAGCCGCGACTGGATCTCCCGGTCGTACCGGGCCTCCACGTCCACTCGAACGTCCACATAGGACTGTCCGTCCAGGTGGTCGACGAGCTGGCGGATGTAGCGGGCCTGGCGCTCCAGCATGTAGATGATCGAGCCGGCGCCCAGGTTGGTGTTCGGGCCGTACATGAGGAACAGGTTCGGGAAGGCGGGCACCGTGATGCCCAGGTACGCCCGCGCGCCGTCGGCCCAAGCGTCGTTCAGGTCGCGGCCGTCGAGCCCGCGCACGGCGATCGGCGCCAGGAAGGACTGCGTGGCGAAGCCGGTGCCGTAGACGATCACGTCCACGTCGTGCTGCGTCCCGGCCGCGTCGCGCACCCCGCCGGGCGTGATCTCCGCGATCCGCTCGGTCACGACGTCCACATTGGACTGTGCCAGCGCCGGGTAGTAGTCATCGGCGAACAGGACGCGCTTGCAGCCGATCGGGTAGTCCGGGGTCAGCTTCGCCCGCAGCGCCGGGTCGAACACCTGCCGTTTCAGGTGCCAGCGGGTGACCGCCGAGCCGAGCTTCGCGATCGCCTTGTTGCCGACGATGCCCATCGTGCTGAACTCGCAGAACGCCCACCACAGGAACCGTTCCGCCTTCTGCAGCACGGGAAAGCGGGCGAACGCGGTGTGGTGCAGCGGCTTGTAGACGGTGTCCGGCTTGGGTGCGATGTAGGGTGCCGAGCGCTGGAACAGGGTCAGCCGATCGACCCCCTGCTGGATCTTCGGCACGAACTGGATCGCGCTCGCGCCGGTGCCGATCACCGCGACCCGCTTGCCGGTGAGGTCGACGTCGTGGTCCCACTCGGCGGAGTGGAAAGCCTTGCCGGCGAAGGTTTCTCGCCCCGGAATGTCCGGATGGGACGGTCGGGAAAGCTGCCCGGTCGCCGGCACGAACACATCCGCGGTGAGCGTCTCACCGGTGCTGGTCGTGATCGTCCACTGCCCGCTGTCCTTGTCGAACTCGGCCGACGCGACCTCGGTCCGGAACCGGATGTGCTCGCGCAGCCCGTGCCGGTCCACCACCCCGTTCATGTACGCCGTGATGTCCTCGCGCAATGAGAACCGCATCGGCCACACCGGGTTCGGCTCGTAGGAGAACGAGTAGTACGGCGACGGGATGTCGCAGCCGGCGCCCGGATAGGTGTTCTCCCGCCACACGCCGCCGACCTCGCCGGCCTTCTCCAGCACGGTGAAGTCGTGATACCCGTTGCGTTTCAGCTCCAACGCCATCGCCAGGCCGCCGAAGCCCGACCCGACGATCACCACCGAGGTCGTCACCGCGTGAGGCTAACCCTTCCCATAATCGGCTTCAACTGCTGCGGGAGATGCTCCAGGACGGACTCATACTGCCCTGTTGCGAACGATCAACCATCGACCGGCTCGTTCGTTAGCCTAAATGCCAAGGTTACGGCTTCCCACCTATTTCTGGCACCAAGCTTTGCCAGCAGGTTGGAAACATGATATTTGACAGTCCTCTGGCTGAGCGTCAACAAGCTGGCGATGTCGTCATTTGACCGCCCTTGCGCGAGTAGGTGTAATACGTCGCGCTCGCGAGCAGTCAGGCGCATCCTTGTGTCACATCCGGCCAGTCCAGCGCGCAACGCGATCCTATTAAGGATATGAGATCCTTCGGAGAACATCGTGCTGTGAATATAGTAGCTGCCTCGCGACACAACCTTGACCGCGAGGCACAGGTCTACCGGTGACACCTCGACTCCAACCACACCGCGGAGTCCTCGATCTAGCAGTTCTACTGCCTCACGCACTTTGTTGTGCTCGGCTACCAGCACCAGCCCCGGAGCGGAAGTCGGCCTTGACGCCAAGTAGCGGGCAAGCTCGGAATACCTCGATCGGCCGTCAATGACTAGTGTCAGATCTTTTCCATTAGCTGCTGCGATAAGCGAGTCGATGTCTGCTGCCTGGAGTACAGACGGCATGCCATCTGGACCAGCAAGACTCATCGCCATACCAGATCTGACGATCTCGCTGTCCGCGCACACTCCAACGACGATATGTGACAACACATCCCCCAGCCCCCAAGCTGATCAGTTCACCACAATCTAGCCGGGGTGGGAGGCGGCGAGTAGGTCTGAACGAGTGACGCTCCTCGATCCGTGCTCGAGGAACACAGCCGCCACGGTTGGTCCTGTCCTGAAGGCCAAGTCAGAAACCCGGTCCCAAGGCTGGGGTGCGGCAGTGGGGTTGCCTGGCTAACTACTTGGCGTCGAGTCCAACTCACATGAAGGAGTGCGAACAGATGAAGACATGGTTCCAAGCCAGCATAGCGACCACTGCACTGCTGGCGGGCTTCGCGTTGGGGACGCCGTCGGCAACCGCGGCCACTCCCACCGGGTCGACCGAGCCGGGCGCGACGGCTTCTTTCGAAGGAAAGAGGCTTGACCTAAAGAGACAGGGCTGGGGGCAAGCGCAATCGTGCGTCGTGTTTAGCCGAGCGCGGACTGACTGCTTTCGGAGCAACGAAGAAGCGAACAGAGCCATTGGCTACGACAGAACCAAGGAAGTTCGTCAGGGTTTGACGACAACAGCGGACTTCGACTGCGCCAGAGATTGGCTGTGCCTCTTCGAGCACGCTGAAGGCAGAGGTCGCCGACTAATCTTCAACGAGGACGTCTGGCACAATCTCGCCGATTGGGATTTCGCCAATAAGACGTCCTCTTGGCGCAACAGGATGTTCGGGTGGGACGACGGTATACTGGGCGACGGCAAGGGGCACGTCCTTATACTCGAGTCGGGTGCGCGGGCCGCCTACATGGGCGGATGGAATGATGCCGCAGTCCACGTTCACGGCTGACGAACCGGCACCGTCGGCGTGAGCCGTCTACGGATGTCTCGCATGTAGTGACCTTGGGTGTGGGCGTCGTTCGTGCCCACCCCAAGGTCACTACCGAAACTCGTGCTGCAGGTAGTTCTCATACGAGATGACAGCCGGAATGCGAACGTTCAATTTGCCTGCGGTCGTTGGCAACATTTGCTCATAGCTGAGAACCTGCCCATCGATTGAACTAATAACCAAGGTATAGCGCGTCGGCAATCCGCCGTAGCTTGACTCCAGGGAGAACGCCTTGCCGAGCCGTCCGGCTCGGTCACGAGCATCCCCGTCGTTGTGCAGACCGGGTAGGTCGGCCACGACTCGGAGCACGGCCGCGCGTTCGGCGGGCGTTAGGACACGCTCCCGCAGCAGATCGGTGACGGCGACGATCGTCTCCGCAGGGCCGTGCTCAGGCGGATGGTCCTTCTGGAGCCAAGTCCGCAGAGCGTTCATGTCTGTAGGCGGTCGGTCATTCCAGACTCGTGAAAATCCGCCAGGGCCGAAGGTGCGAGTGGCGTTGTCGCCTGACCGCGACGCCTCCCATTTCTGCAGGTCCGCAGTGGACTCGAACTCCAGCGGCGACGTTCGGTTGCTCTCGCGACCGGATCCGTCTGAGTTGACCCAGATCTCGCGCTGGGTTGCCTGCAACGCCGACACTGTTTCGGACTTGGTGACCTGAGAGTGCAATGACCACGCATGCGTTCGGAGGTATTCGGTGCGGCCGGCACTAAGCGCTGGAACTGGTGACTGACCTGCCCGGTCGGCGATCTCTCGCAGAACGATGTCGGCGGGTCGACCATCGACACTCGGAACGATCTTCAATGGTGCCGGCGTCGCCGCGAGACCGCGCGGTGGGTTCGGACCGGCGATCGTCCACACTCCGACACCGGCCAGCGCAACCGTGGCAGCCGCCGCCGTCGTCAGCACAGATCGGCGTGTTCGTTGACTACTCCACTGACGGCGTCGTGCGAGATCAGTCGCGTCATCAAACGTCGGCACCGGTGGCACCTGAGCGTCACGGTCCAGCACGGGATCCAGTGGACTGAGGAGATCGCGAATCTGCCGTTCAGCGCCCATCATTTCGCTCCTTTACCGTGACTCAAGCTCAGGTGTGGACCGCCTGATGGTTGCTCCGGCTGGTCCATGGCACGAAGCAGGCGCCGACGTGCGCGGCTCACACGCATGCTCGCGGTGGTCCGCGCGCAGCCCAGCACTTCGCCGACCTGTGTGCTGGAAAGGTTTTCCCAAGCGACCAACCGCAGGACTTCTTGATCCGCCTCGCTCAGTTGATCGAAAGCAGCAGCTGCCGCCAGTCGATTGGCCACATCAGCGGCATGATCGGGATCAGCGTCGCGCGACGAGGTGGCACGGGCATGCTCGAGAAGATCGCGAGCACGACGTGCACTTCGGTACTGGTTGGCCAAGACGTTTCGCGCCACGCCGTACAGCCACGGCAATGGTGTGCTCCCCAGCTCATCGAGTCGACGCCACACGACTGCGAACACGTCGGCGACAGCGTCGTCGACCTCAGGCTCCGCCAGACGACGCCCGACGAACCGTTTGATGTCGCCGTAGTGCTCTTGATAGACGTGGGTGAAACGCTCCTGGCGTCGCCCCATGCGAGCCTCCTCTCGTCTACCAACTAGATGTCCGCGGCCGTCCGGATGTCACAGCGAAGGTTGAAAATCGCGACCAAGAGTCCCCGCAACCACACATGGCCAGCTTGCACGGAAGCTTGACGCTGCGGCCACGCTCGCGTCAGCCAGACTCGTTCTCGCAGTTCGATCGAGGTTGGATCGGCTGCCAGGGTTCGGACGGCTAACTGACGACATGCGTTTCCACGCCGTCCAGCAGCAGGTCGATGCCGGTCACGAAGGCCTCCTCGGCGTGGTACTCCATGTAGCCCGCGTCCTCGGGCATCGGGTCGCGGTCGGACTCGATCCACACCACCAGCGGGAAGCGTTCGGCGAAGTCGGGCGCCACCGACGCGAACTCCTCGCCGCGGGCCAGCCACCAGTCGTCCTCGGACATGCCGGTGGCCGCCGGCGCCTCGCGCGCCTCCGCCACGGTCGCCGCCGAGCCCCGGACGTGGTTGCCCAGCGCGTGCACCACCGGACGCAGGTCACGCGGGCCGAGACCGGTCTCGCGCAGGATGCCGACGAGCGTGTTCAGTACGGCGAACTCGTTGGGTCCGAGGACCGGCCGGGCCTGTGAGACACGCAAAGCCCACGGGTGCCGCAGGCAGAAGTTCCACTGGTCCCGCGCCCAGGCGTGCACCGCGGCGCGCCAGCCGGCGCCGAGGTCGTATCCACCGGGAATCTCGGCCAGCACGCGGTCGTACATCAGGTCGACCAGTTCGTTCTTGCCGGGCACGTGCGTGTACAGCGCCATCGCCGTGCAGCCGAGCCGCTCCCCCACCGCGCGCATGGAGACCGCGTCCATGCCGTGCGCGTCGGCGATCGCGATCCCCGCGTCGACGATCACGTCCGCGTTCAGGCCCCGCTTGCGCGCCGGCCGGTGCTCGGCAACACCCCAGAGCAGCTCCATCGTCCTGCGTGGGTCGCCCTGGGCGGCGAAGACTGTCACAGCTCGCTCCTTACGGTGTAAAGTGCGGTGACTAGTTTACAGCGTAAAGAGAAGGGTAGGTATGAGCGACACTCGATCGGTGCCCGCCGACAGCCACGACGTGATCGAGGTCCGGGGGGCGCGGGAGAACAACCTCACCGACATCTCGCTCGACATTCCGAAACGCAGGCTCACCGTGTTCACCGGTGTCTCCGGTTCCGGCAAGTCCTCGCTGGTGTTCGGCACCATCGCGGCCGAGTCGCGCCGGCTGATCGACGAGACCTACACGGCGTTCATCCAGTCGTTCATGGCCAGTCAGAGCCGGCCGGACGTGGACTCGCTGCGCAATCTGTCCGCCGCGATCATCGTCGACCAGGAGCGCATGGGCGCCAACGCGCGCTCCACCGTCGGCACCGCGACCGACGCCTACACGATGCTGCGAATCCTGTTCAGCCGCCTCGGAAAGCCCTACATCGGTCCGGCGCCCGCGTTCTCGTTCAACCAGCCGAGCGGCGGCATGTGCCCGGAGTGCGAGGGCCTCGGCCGGGTGTCCACGGTGAACCTCGAGGAGTTGGTGGATCGGAACCTCTCGCTCAACGAGGGCGCGATCACCGTCCCCAATTTCGGCCCGAACACCTGGTACCTGCGGATCTTCGTGGATTCGGGGCTCCTCGACCCGGACAAGAAGCTCGCCGAGTACACCGAACAGGAGTGGCAGGACTTCCTCTACAAGCCGGCCACGAAGATCTCCTCCGCCGGGGTGAACACCAACTACGAAGGCCTCGTGGTGAAGGTGAAGCGGCTGCTCCTCAACAAGGACCGGGAATCGATGCAGCCGCACGCGCGCGCGGTCATCGACCGGATCGCGACGTTCACCGACTGTCCGGAATGCGGCGGCACCCGGCTGAACCCGATCGCGCTGTCGTCCAAGATCGACGGCCGCAACATCGCGGACTGTGCCGGCATGCAGATCAACGACCTGGCCGACTTCGTCAGGAAGATCGACGACGACGGCAAGACCGGCCCGCTGCGCGAGACACTGCAGGGCACGTTGGACTCGCTGGTGGAGATCGGACTCGGCTACCTCAGCCTGGACCGCGAGTCCGGCACGTTGTCCGGCGGCGAGGCGCAACGGGTCAAGATGGTGCGCCACCTCGGCTCCAGCCTCAGCGACGTCACCTACGTGTTCGACGAGCCGACCGTCGGACTGCACCCGCACGACATCCAGCGGATGAACGATCTGCTGCTTCTGTTGCGGGACAAGGGAAACACCGTACTGGTGGTGGAGCACAAGCCGGAGACCATCGAGATCGCCGACCACGTGGTGGACCTCGGGCCCGGTGCCGGGCCGGCCGGCGGGCGGATCTGCTTCACCGGTTCGGTCGCCGACCTGCGCGCCTCCGACACGCTCACCGGCCGGCACCTCGATCACCGCGCGACGCTGCGGGAGAACCCGCGAACGCCGAGCGGTCACATCCCGATCACCGGCGCCACCCGGCACAATCTCAAGGACGTGAGTGTGGACGTCCCGCTCGGCGTGCTGACCGTGGTCACCGGTGTCGCCGGATCGGGGAAGAGTTCGCTGATCCACGGGTACCTGCCGCGGCGCAAGGACGTGATCGTGGTCGACCAGTCGGCGATCCGCGGCTCGCGGCGCAGCAACCCGGCCACCTACACCGGCCTGCTCGACCCGATCCGCACCGCGTTCGCCAAGGCCAACGGCGTGAAGGCGGCGCTGTTCAGCGCGAACTCGCAAGGCGCGTGCCCGAACTGCAAGGGCATCGGGCTGATCTACACCGATCTGGCGATGATGGCCGGCGTCGCGTCCGTGTGCGAGGAGTGCGAGGGCAAGCGGTTCACCCCCGAGGTGCTCGGATACACGTTGCGCGGCAAGAACATCAGCGAAGTGCTCGGCATGTCGGTGAGCGAGACGCGCGAGTTCTTCCCGTCCGGCGCGCCGAGAGTGATCCTGGACCGGATGTCCGACGTCGGGCTCGGCTACCTCGGCCTCGGCCAGCCGCTGACCACGCTGTCCGGCGGCGAGCGGCAGCGGCTCAAGCTCGCGATCCACATGGCCGAGAAGGGCTCGGTCTACGTGCTCGACGAGCCGACGTCCGGCCTGCACCTCGCCGACGTCGACCAGCTGCTGAGCCTGCTCGACCGGCTGGTGGACGACGGCAATACGGTGATCGTCATCGAGCACCACCAGGCGGTCATGGCGCACGCCGACTGGATCATCGACCTCGGGCCGGGCGCCGGGCACGACGGCGGCGAGGTCGTGTTCACCGGCACGCCCGGCGAGCTGGTGGCCTCGGCCGGCACGCTCACCGCGCGCCACCTGCGCGAGTACGTGGGCACGTCGTGAGCGAGCGGCAGCCGGTGCGGCTGATCACCGTCCGGTCGGCGCGGCGGGTGACTCCACGCATGGTCCGGGTCACCTTCGAGGCCGGCGATCTGCCGAGTTCCGTCACGGACGAGCCGGACCAGCAGGTGAAGCTGTACATCCCCCGGCCCGGCCAGCGCGAGCCGGTCATGCCGACAGCCGACGGCGACTTCATGTCGTGGTACCAAGCATTCGCGGCGATCCCGGACGGCGAGCGGCCGTGGATGCGCAGCTACACACTGCGGGGCCTGGACGCCGCCGCCGGCACCGTGGACGTCGATTTCGTCATCCACGAGCATGCCGGCCCGGCCACCAGGTGGGCGATGTCCGCGGCACCGGGTGACGTGCTGGCGATGTTCGGGCCGTCGGCGACGTTCGCGCGGCTGGTGCCGCTGAGCGAGTCGATCACCTCGGCCGACCACGTGCTGATCGCCGGCGACGAGACGGCGCTGCCGGCGGTTGGCACGATCCTCGAGTGGCTGCCGGCGGGTACCCGTGTGACGGCGTATCTGGAGGTGGTGGACGCCGCCGAGCACCAGGTGTTCACCACCCGGGGCGAGGTCCACCTGCGGTGGGTGCACCGCGGCGACGGGTCACTGGTCGAGGCGGTGCGGCGGGCCGATCTGCCTGACGGTTCGGTGTTCGCCTGGCTCGCCGGGGAGGCCGGCACGGTCCGCGAACTGCGCCGGCACCTGGTCGATCGAGGTGTGCCCAAGCACGCGATCGAGTTCACCGGCTACTGGCGCGCCCGACTCACCCAGGACGACGCGCCGACCGAGCAGGACCTGGCCGACGCGCGCGAACGCCTGCCCGACGCCCCCTGACCTCGCGAGTCCCGCGCCCCGCACCAGCGAGTCCCGCGCCCTGCACCAAGTACGCGATCCGGGACTGGCCCGCGTGGTCGACGTGATCGGCAGTCACTACCCGGGTGGCCAGGTGCCGGCCGAGGCGCACAAGTCCGGCAAGCCGGTGTGGTCATCGGAGGACGGCCCGTGGACCGACAAGTGGAACGACTTCGTCGGCGGTGCGCACAACGCGCTCGGCAGCACGCACAACACCAACTACGTCGACGGAAACAGTGGATTGATGCGGGCGAACGAGCCGTGGTCCAGGCATTTCCAGGTCACCTCACCGAACGCAACCGGCTCGTCAAGGGCACGCCGTGCTGCCGGCCAACCAGTGGCACACGATCCGAATACCGTTGCGCGGCAACAATATTCAGGTGTTCATCGACGGGACGAAGGTCGGCGAGGCCACCGAGTCGGCCTACGCACGCGGCCGCACCGGCATCGGCACCGGATGGAACCGAGTGCGGTTCGACGACTTCTCCGTGACCCCCGGATGACAGTTCGAACATCCCGTGTCAGCAGACCAAGACCACCCGATCATGTGGCATGTCGCTCTCCAACGGGTGACAGGCGCGGTCGGCTACCCCGTCCTGGTCGCGGCCGGTGATCAAGCGTCACCCATCCGACTGGGCACGGGCTCGTCTATTCGTGGACGACCGGGACGGACCTGACAGAAGGTCAGATGACTGACTCCGTCCGGCCCTGCACGGTGCTCCGAGAGTGGTAACGATGCAGGTCAGAGGGGTTCAGTCGAAGAGGAGCGAAGATGCGCAAAGGATTCTTGAGAATTGTCGCCGCCGTGACGGCCGCGAGCGCGATCGCCATGTCGGGGGCCGCGATGGCACAGGCCGACACGTCCCCGCCCGCGACGGCGGCACAGCAGGACGCCGCGACTGTTCAGCGCATGCACGACGAGCTGAAGGCCGCGGGCGACAACAAGGACCTGGCCGGCTTGGAATCCAAGCTCGCCGAGTTGCGCCCGGTCCTGAGTGGGCTCGCCGCCAAGCCGCTGCCCAAGAGCACGCAGGACCAGGTCGGCGTCGCCACCCAACGGGCCAACGAGTTGGAGGGCCAGATACCCCAGGCTCGGATGTCCACTGACCCGCTCGGCCTGCTCGGCGGCTTGCTGTCGGCGCTGCTGTCCGCCCTGCTCGACCTGGTGTCGAGCCTGCTCGGCGGCGGTCTTCCGGTTCCGGTACCGCAGCTGCCCGTCCCGACACCGCCATTGCCGGTGCCGACTCCGCCGCTGCCGGTTCCGACACCGTAACGGCACGAACTCGACGGGCCCGGCACACCGCACGCGTGCCGGGCCCGTCGTCGTGAATCCTCAGGCGACGCTGGAGCCGGCCGGGCGCACGCTGCGCACGAAGTCCTGGAAGTCGGGGAACACGGTCTCCAGCTGCGACGGCCGGCAGGTCAGCACCAGCTCGATCACCGCGCGCTTGTCCGGGTCGTCCACGTCGACCATCGACACGAAACCCTGACACTGCACCAGTTCCATCGACTGGCTGTGCACGGTGGCGCCGAGATCGAGCACCTGGCTCAACCCGGGCGACTCCGGCGAGCCGGCCTCGACGCGCTTGCGCACGGACACCGGCACGTCGGCGCCCTCCAGCCGGCTCACCGACTCGTCGGCGATCTCGATCATGGTCTGCTCCGGCGGACGAATCTGGCCGGTGATCGTGATGTTCGCGGTGAAGCGATCCACCGAGGCCGGGTGCACCGCCACGAACGCGGCCAGGACCGCGCCGACCGAGTTCGGCGGTACCGATTCCCACCCCTCGGGCAGCGAGAACTCGATGCGGACCGGCAGTTCGGTTGCCATGCAATGCTCCAGTGTCAGTCGAACGGATTGAGCTTGTCGGCGACATCGCCGACCGTGTCCACGACCTCGCCGGGGTCGACGGTGATCTCGAAGCCGATCTTGCCACCGACCCCGAGACCGACTCCGGCCTCGGCGCCGATCGTCCACTTGCCGTCTTCACCCTTGCCGATGGTCGCATTCGCCTCGGCGCCGACACCGACCCAGCCCTCGGCCTTCGCACCCGCGCCGACCCCGCCGACGTCACCGTGTACCTCGGCCTCGGCCCGGCCGCCGGCGAACGCGTTCACGCCGGCCTTGATGCCGTCCTTGCCGATCGACGCCTCCGCGCCGGCCTCGGCGCCGATGTACCCCTTGACCGAACCGCCGACCTCGGCGTACCCGTAGCGCGCCGAGCCCTTGGCCTCACCGCTGACCAGGTACGCGCCGGCCTTCGCGTCCGCGTACACGCCGTCCTTGCTGACACCGGCCGACCAGCCGGCGTCCGCGGACAGCGCCTTGATTCCCGCCTCACCCATCAGGGTGACGTTGCCGACCTGAGTGGCACCCTTCGCGTCCGCCTTGAACAGGCTGGCCTCGGTGTTGCCGCCGAACACCGTGACCTTGACGTCCGGGCCCTTCTTGTCGCCGGCGTTCTCGTCGAACTTGTGCCCCCACTGGCCGTACTTGCCGAATTTGCCCTTCTTGCCCTGGGCCTTCTGCGCCTTGTCGATCCAGCTGTCGGTCTTTTTGATGTCGATGGCGGCCTTCTGCGGGCCCTTCTTCTCGACGAACCTCGCCGGGTGGGCAAGCCAGTCCGGTGTGTTCTTGCCCTTGCCGCCGTGCTTTTCGATCTCCTTAGCGTGCGCGTCGCCGGCCTTACCGAGCTGGTCCTTCGCGCGTTCGAGGATTGCGGAGGCCTCCTTGCGCAGCGCGATTCCCGGATCGGTGAACGCACCGCCGTTCGGCTTGGGTCCGTTGGGGCTGCCGATCGGTGCGTCGGGGTCCACGCCGGGAGAGAATGTTCCGCCCTTGGCAGCGAACTCCTCGGCCGCCTTCTTGGTCGCCTGCTCCCCCGCGTCCCATTTCGCGATCGCCTCGCGGGCTTGGCCTTGCGCCCAGGTCAGCGAGGACACGTGCCCGTCGAGCGCCTTGGCGGCGGAGTCCAGGGAATCATGGCCGAGCTTCCAGTTGCCCTTCTCCGGGGTGAACTTCTCCCAGAACCCGTTGCTGGCCTGCCCGTCCCAGGCGGAAATGCGAACCGCGCCGAGGTCCTCCCCGACGCCTTTCAGCAGATCGGCTTTCTTGCGCAGGTCGTCGGCCGCGTTGGCGACCGCCTCCGGATTACCCGGAATCAGCTCTTTCGGATCGTCGGTCTGCCCGAGTGCGGCCATCAGTTGCCTCCCGGAACGGGCGACGGGCCCGGCTGCGGATTCGGCAGGCCTTCCTTGGCGCGCTGATCGGTCTCGACGTAGGTTCTGGCGATTCCCTCGAGGGTCTCACCGGCGTTCGCGGACCGGCTCTGCAGGATTTTCTTCGCGAGTTCCCAGGTCGTGCAGAAACTGGCGATGGTCTCGGCGACCTTGCCGTGACCGTAGGAGTCGCTCTTGCCGCTGACGTCCTCCAGGTTGGTGTCGTCCGCCTTGCCGATCGCCGTGGAGATCGCGCCGGCAGCCGTGTTGAGCTGCTCAGGGATCACTCCGTAACCGTCCATCCAGCCCCGCCCGCCTTCCGCCCGCGTGGACAGCCATCACGTGACCACGCTCCGACGTCGTTTGTATCGATCTGGTTCCCCCGATCGGAGTGGCAACTTCTGGGGGGGTTCGTGCGATAGCCAGTTGTGGAAGTGAACTGGGACTCTCTGGCAGTGCGCGCGTTCGAGGCGCGCGAGCGGCATCCGCGCGTGGTCGCGGCGGCTCTCGGCATGCTGACCAGCACCGTGCTCACGGTGATTCTGTGGTGGGGGCGCATGCCGACCGGGTGGGGTCTGGTGATCGCGCTGGTGCTGTGGCTCGTGTTCGCGAGCGTGTTCGCGGCGGTCACGTCCAAGCAGATCGAGCGGTTCGGGCCGGTGTTCCCGTCCGGCCGCTCCCGGGAGACGCGGGTGACGATCCGGCGGGCCGTGCGCCGTGGTGAGCCGGTGACCGACCGTGACCTGGCCTACGGCGTCGACTTTCACGCCGATGTCGTGCTCGCCCGGCCGTGTCATCCGGTGGCGGTGGCGGTCACCGGCGTGGTGTGCCTGATGGCCGGCGTCGGGTTCATGCTGTTCGTGGAGGGGTGGGACAAGAGCGCGGGCCCGCTGCTGCTGGTGCTGGCCGGTGCGCTGATGCTGGTGACGGCGCCGGCCGAGTTGTCACTGCGCCGTGGTGCGGTCGCGGCACAGCGGCAAGCGGCGGCGGTGCTGTACGCCAAGCACGAGCGGCCGATGAGTTGAGCAGCTGGGACGACACGCAGGCATGCGGTGACCGAGCCGCCAGCCACTTGACAATCACATGATCTTCTGCCTGCGTACTTTAGCCCGCTAAAGTCCGGTGACCAGGACAAAGGCGCAGGTCAGGCGAGATCAACAACGGGCGCGACCGTGGAGACCACACGCGTTTGGGCATCGTGCTGGGGTGCGGTCACCCTCACGGCTACCCGATCACGCGGACAGACGGTTCAGTAGGGCGGCGGGTCTGGGTCGGCGATGGGTTGGGCGCGGACGGTGGTTTTGTGTCCGAGTGGGCTGCGGGTGATGACGGTGTCGGGTGGGGTTGTTCGACGTGCCAGCCGGGCTTCTCCTTGCAGAGGTTGTGGCGTTCGCAGCGTGGGTTGAGGTTGCACAGGCAGGTGCGGCCGTGGTCGGTGTGGCGGAGGGTGTGATCGATGTGGCATCGGGTGGCTGGTCTGTCGCATCCGGGGTGGGTGCATCTGCGGAATCGCAATCGGATGTTTTCGGCCATCGCGGCGGGTGGATAGCGTTTCCTGCCGACGTCGGTGATCATCCCGGTTGGTGGGTCGTAGAGTATTCGTCGCCAGGTGGTTTTCTTGTCGGCCGCGAGTTCCCGCACGACGTGCGCGGGGAGTATGTCGACGCCGAAGAGTTCACCCGGCTTGTCACCCACACAATGGTTTTGATGTGTGACTGGTTCTCGCCGCAGAAGTGGTCGACGGCGGTGTCGAATCGCAGATTATCGAGACTGCGGGTGTCGCCTTGTTGCTTCAACCGTCGGGCGTGTTGGTCGATCCGCAGGTAGGCGGGGTAGAGCTGTTCGACAGGTCCCCGGATGCCGAGGAAGGCTTCGCCGTCGTCGTCCTGCTTGAAGGTGACACACCGGTCCTTGCGGCGCACCAGGCGGCGTTGTTCGGCGCCGTCGGGGTCGACCTTGTTCACCCAGTAGCGCACCTTGCGCTGAAACGGGGTGTAGTAGTCCGGCGGATCCGCCAACACACCAGCTTCCACCAGGGCGGCGTGCTCATCCGACAGCGGCCGGGTGACCTCGTACATCGCCCGGGCTTTCGCCCAATCGATCTCGCCCCGGGCGAGCGCGGACAGGGTCTGCGGGAGGCGGGTCACCAGCGCCTCGGCCATCGTCACCTGATGCGAAGCGTGCCCGGGTGACCACTTCAACGCCTGCCCGATCTCCTCGGACACGTTCTCGACTCCATCGCGCAGTTGGTTGTACTGGGCGAGTAGCCGAACCTCATCAGCACACAACGCGGCTTTGTCGCGCTCGACGTTTTCCAGCTCCGCTACCGTGCTCGCCTCATCCGGCGTAAACGGCCCATCGGAGAAATCGAACTCAGGCTCGCCAAATTCTCGAGGCGCGGTTGCGAGAACCGCGTCCCAAGACATTTCCTCACCTATTACCAACACACCACAATTCTATCGGACTATCCACGAAAATGGCGTCCCCCATTCCGGTGGCAAGCTGGTCGCCCTGACACCTCCACGATGTCCAACCACGAGAGGGCGACCAGCGCGGCAGCCCAAAACGCACAAAGCGCACTAATTCAAGAAAGATCACCCGAGTCGGCGATCAGGTCAGCAAGCACAGCGCCAGCCTCAGCGTCCGGCGAGCCGGCGGGCAGCCACCCCTGATCCGCCCGCCGGTACGGGTACCAGCGGCGGTCACGGCCGTACCGCAGCTGCACGTCCCCGGCCGTCCACCAGTTGTCCGACCGCGAGAATTCCGGCGGTGAGT
Organism: Herbihabitans rhizosphaerae; assembly: GCF_004216555.1. Classification (GTDB taxonomy): domain Bacteria; phylum Actinomycetota; class Actinomycetes; order Mycobacteriales; family Pseudonocardiaceae; genus Herbihabitans; species Herbihabitans rhizosphaerae. The sequence goes on from NZ_SGWQ01000015.1 coordinate 121,796, forward strand.
CCACTTCCGACAACGCGTCGGCCAGCGCGGCGGCCGCTCTGGCGCGCTCAACACCATCCGGCGTCCACGGCGTGTCCCAGGTGGACAGTCCAGCCGCGCCACCGTTTCTCCAGGCAAGCACGGCGACGTCGAAGTCCTCCCCCACGGCCGGCCGCAGCCTGGCGCGCAGCACCGGATCGCCATCCGACGCCGCAAGCCGCACCGCGTCGGCGCGCACGTCGAGCGGCTCAAGCGAGCCGGCGGCGAGCAGAGCACGCGCACGCGAGGCGGCGTCAGACACCAGCAGCCGCAGTCCGTCCGGGTCCACCCCGGGGGCGGCGGCGAACGGCGGCACCGCCAGCGAACCGTCCACAGTGGACGGTGGAGCCGGCAGCGCGGCGGGCGTCGCGGCGTAGGCCTCGGCGGCAGGTGTACCGGGTACCCGAACCTCGGGCTCGGCGTGCGCGATGTTGCGACTGCGCAGCTCGTCCAGCAACTCCGACTCGGCGCGCCCCCGCAACAACAGCAGCACGAACGGATCGGCGTCCATCAGCCAGGCGACCTGATAGCAGAGCGCGGCCGCGTGCTTGCACGGCAGCTCCCAGCCGGCACAGTCGCACTCCGGCTCCAGATCACCGATCCCGGGCAGCAGGCGCACCCCGGCGTCGTCGGCGGCCGACACGAGATCGCGCGGCATGTCCCGGTCCAGCAGCGCCGCGATGTGCCCAGCACGGCCGGCCACCTGGTCGAGAAAGCGCTCCCACTCGACGTCGGACAGCTCATCGAGAGTCACCCGCGTTGCGTACGGCCCGTCGTCGGCGTCGTACACCGTGGCGGCGATCCGGCCAGGGCTGACCGTGATCGTGTCGACCTGCCCGGCGGTGGCGAACTTGCGGCCACGGCGCAGTTGCTCGAGGTCCAGCGAGGTGTCCTCCAGCGCCTGCACCCACGCCTGCCCCCACCACGACAGCGCGCGCCGGTTCATCCGCTTGCCGGCGGGGAACGCCGGGAAACCCTTGACCCGGTCAGTGTTCACGGCGTGCTCCTCAACTCGACGAGGTTGGCCAGATCGGCGTCGGACAGCTCGGTCAGCGCGGCGTCACCGGAGGCGAGCACGGCGTCGGCCAGCTCCCGTTTCGACTCCAGCATCGCGGCGATCCGGTCCTCCACGGTGCCTTCGGTGATCAGCCGGTGCACCTGCACCGGGCGGGTCTGCCCAATGCGGTACGCGCGGTCGGTGGCCTGCGCCTCGACCGCCGGGTTCCACCACCGGTCGTAGTGCACGACGTGGTCGGCGCGGGTCAGGTTCAACCCGGTGCCGGCCGCCTTGAGCGACAGCAGGAACACCGGCACCTCGTTGTCCTGGAACCGTTGCACCATCGATTCCCGTTGTGGCACAGGGGTTCCACCGTGCAGGAACAAGGTCGGCACACCCCGCTCGGCCAGGTGCCGTTCGAGCAGCCGGGCCATGCCGACGTACTGGGTGAACACCAGCGCGGAGCCACCCTCGACCAGGATCGTCTCCAGCAGCTCGTCCAGCAGCTCCAGTTTGCCGGAGCGCCCGGCCAGCCGTCCGGTGTCCTCCTTGAGGTACTGCGCGGGGTGGTTGCACACCTGCTTGAGCGCGGTCAGCAGCTTGACGATCGCACCGCGCCGCGCCATGCCGTCGCTGTCACGGATCTCGGCCATCAGCTCGCTGGTCACCGCCTGGTACAGGGCGGCCTGCTCCGGAGTGAGCGACACCGGCTGGTCGGTCTCCGTCTTGGCCGGCAGTTCGGGCGCGATGCCGGGGTCGGTCTTCTTGCGCCGCAACAGGAACGGGCGCACCAGCGAGGCGAGTCGGCGCGCGGCGGCGCCGCCCCGGTCGGTCTCGATCGGGGTGGCCCAGCGCGTCCGGAACTCGGTGAGCGTGCCGAGCAGACCGGGCGTGGTCCAGTCCAGGATCGCCCACAACTCGGAGAGGTTGTTCTCCACCGGGGTACCGGTGAGCGCGACGCGGGCCGAAGCCGGGATCACCCGCAGCGCCCGCGCGGTGGACGAGCGCGGGTTCTTCACGTGCTGCGCCTCGTCCGCGACGAGCATGCCCCAGCCTTGTCCCGCAAGGGTTTCCGCGTCCAGCCGCATGGTGCCGTAGGTGGTGAGTACGAAGCCTGCGTGCCCGCCGGCACTGGAGGCATCAGTGAGCCCGTCGAGCGTGCGGCCGGGCCCGTGGAACCGGCGCACCGGGACACCGGGCGCGAACCGGTTGATCTCCCGCTCCCAGTTGCCGAGCAGCGACGCCGGGCACACCACCAGGGTCGGCCCCTGCCCCGGACGCGAACTCAGATGCAGGTGCAGGGAGATCAACGTGATCGTCTTGCCGAGGCCCATGTCGTCGGCGAGGCAGCAGCCGAGCCCGAGCGAGGTCATCCGGGCCAGCCAGCGCAGGCCGCGCAACTGGTAGTCGCGCAGGGTGGCGGCGAGCCCGTCCGGCGGCCCCACCTCGTCGCCATCGTCCGGCTGGGAAAGCTTGTCCCGCAAGGATTCCAGCCATCCGGTGGGTGCCACCTCGACCTGCTGGCCGTCCACCTCGGCGGTGCCGGTCAGCGCGGCGGACAGCGCGTCGATCGCGGTGAGCGGCTTGGCCGCCCGCTCCCGCGCGCGCCGGATCAGGTCCGGGTCGACCAGCGCCCACTCCTCGCGCAGCCGCACCACCGGCCGGGTCGCGTCGGCCAGGGCGTCCAGCTCCGCCTCGGTCAGCGCGGACCCGCGCAGCGCGACCTGCCAGTCCACGTCGAGCAGCGCGCCGCCGGAGAAGAACGCCGGCATATCGGACGGCGCCGGCTCCGTGCCGAGGCTGACCCGAGTGCTCAGCTCGCGGGTCAGCTCACGCGGCCAGTGCACGTCGACGCCGGCAACGGCCAGGCTGGACGCGGCGCCGGACAACAGCTCGGTGACCTCCTCGTCGGTCAGCACGAGTTCGTCGGGCACGGCGGCGCGCAGCAGCGACTCCAGCGGCGGCCACACCCTGGCCGCGCGCCGGACCGCCATGATCGTGTCCACTGTGGACTCCTGGGTGAACCCGGGCGCGCCACTGGCCCACAGATCCCTGGCGTCGGCGACCCGGCTGGGGTCGGCCAGGTCGTGCACCTGCACTACGGCGCGGAAGCCCGCGGTGGCGAGATCGTCGCCGGTGGGTTCCATGCGCAGGGAGATCCGCACCCCGCGGTCGACGCCCGCGCCGGTCTCGATGGCCCACCGGCGCAGCTCCGGCACCGGGGTCGGCTCGACCGCGGCGAACGCCGGCCCACCGGCGGCCAGCGCGGCGGCCGGGGTGCGCGGCATCGTATCGGCCACGGCGTCCACAAAGGACCGGAGCAGCGCGGACGCGGCCGGCAGCGTGTCCCCCGATCCGTCCGCGGACACCGGGACGGCGCGCGCCATGGCCGGCATCGCGGCGGCCAGCGCGGCCAGGTGTTCGAGATCGGCGGCGTCCAGCGGGCCGGCCCGCCACGCGTCCACGTCGCCGTCGGACACGCCGGGCAGCAGCCGCCCGCGCGCGACGAGATGCAGCGCGGCCTCGGTCACCGCACGCCAGAACGCGACGGTCGGGTGCCCGCCCGCACCCAGGAGAACAGGCAGCGCGTCGGCCACAGAGAGCCGGACGGCGGGGACCGTACGAGTGCGTACGGTCCCCGCCGAATCGGGAATGGCGACGGTCAGGTCACCCTGCTCGTCCGAATCGGGCCGCCAGAAGGCGACCGTTCCGGCGCGTGGCGGGTCCGACGGTTCGAACACCACCGCGCAGTTCGCCAAATCCCGTGTCATGCATCTCCGTTCACCGACTCAACCGCTGGTAGCGCCGCACGGCCAGCGGGAAGAACACCACCGTGATCAACACCGGCCACAGCACCGCCATCAGGATCGAGTGTTGCGCGATCCACGAGTCCCCGCCGATACCCGGATTGCCGAACAGCTCCCGGACGGCGGACACCGTGGACGACAACGGGTTCCACTCCGCGATGGTTCCCAGCCAGTTCGGCATGGTCTCCGGCGGGGCGTAGACGCTGGTGAGAAACCCGAGCGGCCACACCAGAATCTGCACCGCCGCCACCGACTCCGGATTCGGCAGCATCAGGCCGAGGTAGATGCCCAACCACAGCAGCGCGAACCGCAGCAGCAACATCAACCCGAACGCGGCCAGCGCGAGCCCGATGCCGCGGTTGATCTTCCAGTCGACCGCCAGCCCGCAGGCCACCAGCGCCACGAGCGTGATCACCGACATGAGCATGTCCGCGGTGGCGCGCCCGAGCACCACCGCCGACGGCGACATCGGCATCGAGCGGAACCGGTCGGTCACGCCCTTGGACTTGTCCTCGGTGATCGCCATGATGGTGGACTCCAGGCTGAAGAACATCATCAGCACGAGCATCCCCGGCAGCAGGAACTCGCGGTAGTTCCCGCCGCCCGGCACCGACATCGCGCCACCGAACAGGTAGCCGAACACCAGCACCAGCATCACCGAGAACGCGAGGTTGACGATCAGCGCGACCGGTTGGCGGATCCAGTGGATGATGTCCCGCCGGGTGACCGTCCACCCGTCGGCCAGGGCCCAGCGCAGGCGACCGAGCGGGCTGCTCGGCGGTGCCGGAGCGACCATCGTCATGCCGCCACCTCTTCCTTCTTCTCGGCGCGGTGGCCGGTCAACTGGAGGAACACCTCGTCCAGCGTCGGCCTGCGCAGGCTGATGTCCTCCGCCTCGATGCCCGCGTCGGAAAGCGCGCGCACCACCTCGGTCAGCGCGGCCACCCGGTCCGACACCGGCGCGCTCACCGTCCGATCGTCCACAATGGACTCGACCTCGCCGGTCGCCACCTTGGCCACGATCCCCACGACCGTCTCGAGGTGGGCCGGCGTGCGCAGCACCACCTCGATCCGGTCACCGCCGATCGTGGACTTGAGCTGGGACGGCGGGCCCTCCGCGATCACCTTCCCGGTGTCGATCACGGAGATCCGGTCGGCGAGTTGGTCGGCCTCGTCCAGGTACTGCGTGGTGAGCAGCACCGTGGTGCCGGCCGCGACCAGTGCGCGCATCGCCTCCCAGACCTCGTTGCGGCCGCGCGGGTCGAGCCCGGTGGTGGGCTCGTCCAGGAACAGCACGGCCGGGCGGAGGATCATCCCGGCGGCGAGGTCGAGCCGCCGCCGCATGCCGCCGGAGTAGCTCTTCACCGCCTTGCTTCCGGTGTCGGCGAGCCCGAAGTAGTCCAGCAGCTCGTCCGCGCGCCGGCGGGCCACCGCCGGCCCGAGGTGGTAGAGCCGCCCGAACATCTCCAGGTTCTGCCGCCCGCTGAGCACCTCGTCGACGGCCGCGCTCTGCCCGACGAGCCCGATCTTCGCCCGCACGAGCGCGGGTTGCCTCGCCACGTCCAGGCCGGCGACCTCGGCTCGGCCGCCGTCGAGGCGGAGCAGGGTCGCGAGGATTCGCACCGCAGTGGTCTTCCCCGCGCCGTTCGGTCCGAGCAGCCCGTGCACGCTGCCCGGCGCCACGCTCAGATCGAAGCCGTCGAGCGCCCGCTTCTCGCCATAGGACTTGATCAGTCCTTCAGCGAGCACCGCTGGTTGGTCGACCATGCCACCTCCGTAAACTTTGTACGCTGTACGACCAGTCCGTACACTGTACCGTACGACGTACGGAATAGGCAAAGAGGAGGCGACGTTGGCTGCTGTCACGAGTGGAAGCGGGGATCCCGTGCGCACGCTTGCCCTGCTGTGGCGCACGAAGGACGCGCCGTCCAGAGGGCCGAAACCCGGGCTGAGCGTGGACGCGATCGTGTCCGCGGCGATCCAACTGGCCGACACCGAGGGGCTCGGCGCGCTGTCCATGCGCAAGGTCGCCGACAAGCTGGGTGTCGGCACCATGTCGCTGTACACCTACGTGCCGGCGAAGGCCGAGCTGATCGACTGCATGGTGGACACCGTGTCCACCGAGACCGAGCGGCCCGAGCACACCGGCGGCTGGCGGGCGCGGCTGGAGCAGGTGGCGCGGCAGAACTGGGACCTCTACCACCGCCACCCGTGGCTGCTGCAGGTGGTGATGAGCCGGCCGGTGATCGGACCCGGCGTGATCGCCAAGTGGGACTACGAGCTGCGCGCGATCGACGGGCTCGGCCTCGACGAGGTCGAGATGGACGGCGTGCTGAACGTCGTGCTCGCGCACGTGGAGGGCGCGGCACGGGCCAAGCTGCAGACCGAGCAGACCGAGCGCGACAGCGGCATGACGCTGGACCAGTGGTGGGCCGCGAGCGCGCCGGTGCTTGAGCGAGTGATGGACGAGAGCGCCTTCCCGGTGGCGAGCCGGGTCGGATCGGTGACCGGCGAGAAGTACGCCAGCGCCTACCCGCCCGACCACGGCTTCGCGTTCGGCCTGGAGCGCGTGCTGGACGGCGTCGCGGTCCTGGTCGAGGCCAGATCGGCTAGCGCTTGAGTCCGTGCACGGCGGCGAACAGCTCATCGACCCGGCGCCGCCACGCGTCGGCGACATCGGCCGCGGCGCCGGTGTGCGTCACGGTGACCACGTAACCCGCGGTGGACTCGGTGATCTCCCAACGGATCCGGCCGTCGGTGGCGGTGTCGCACTCCAGCACGGTCGGCCGCTCGGCGGTGGTCACCGTGGCCGCGCCGAGTTGGTCCACGATCGCGAACTGGGGCGCGGGCTCGCCGGGAGCCGCGCCATCGCCGGTGAGCACCTGCCACACCTGCTCGGCCGGCGCCCACACCAGGTCGCGCCGCACCCGGACCTCCCGCTCGGTCACCTCGGGCTCGCCGACGCCGAACTTGTCGATGTAGGACTGGATCCCGGCCATCACCTCCTCGCGCGGTGTCGGCTCCACGGTCGCGCCATCCAGCCGCGCGACGAACAGGCGCAGGCACTCGTCCCAGCCCGCCGCGTTCCGGCCGGCCGCGAGCACCCCGCCGGTGGACTCGCTGATGGTCTGGGTGAACACCAGCAGCGTGCCCTCGCCGTCCGGCACGAGTTCCCACCGCAGCATGTCCTCGCCCCAGGTGTAGGCGAACACCTTCGGCTCGTCGACCTCGACCACCTCACCCTCCGTCACCTCCGGCGGGTCCTCCTCCATGAAGGTGAACGTGATCGGCGCGCCGGCCCGCGGTTCGGTCTCCAGCACGGCGGGGAACCAGTGCTTCAGCTCCTCCGGCCGCGTGATCGCGCGCCAGACCTTCGCCGGCGGGTGCGCCAGCCGCCGCTCGAACCGCAGCACCGGCTTGCCGGCGATGGTCTCCAACAACGCGTCACTCATGATCCGCTCTCCTCGGGGTCGTCGGGCATCGTGTCCAGGTGTCGCTCCAGGGCGTCCAGGTGCTCGTCCCAGAGCCGGCGGTACGGCGCGAGCCACGCCTCCAGCTCGCGCAGCGGCTCGGCGCGCAAGCGGTACCAGCGGCGCTGGGCGTCCGTGCGGACCTCGACCAGCCCGGCCTCGCGCAGCACCCGCAGGTGTTTCGACACGGCGGGCTGACTCAGCGCGAGCCGCTCCACCAGGTCGCCGACCGGCCGTTCGCGGGCGCGCAGCAGGTCGAGGATCTCGCGGCGGCGCGGCTCGGCCAGCACCTCGAACGTACTTACCATGCAAGCTATATAACCATAGCGACATGTACACGGTCCAGCCTTGGCCCGACTCGTCCAGCCGTCGATGTTCTAGTGGGCGTCGCCGAAGAGCATCGCGTCGCCGAGCGGGGTCAGCGCGTGCACCACACTGCTGCCGTCCCGGTTGCTGGCGATCAGCCCGGCCCGGCGCAGCACCGTGGCGTGCTCACTGGCCGTCGCCGCGGACACGCCCAGCCGCTCGGCCAGCTCGCTCGTGCTGGACGCGGACGACAGCGCGATCAGGGCCTTCGCCCGGGTGCGTCCGAGCAGATCGGCCAGCGCGTCACCGCGGACCGGCTTCTCCGCCCGCTCGTTGCGCAGCGCCGCCGGGTACACCACGACCGGCGGCAGATCCGAGTCGGCGAGCGCCACCGGGTTGCCCCAACAGAAGTAGGTCGGGACCAGGCGCAGGCCCCGGCCGTTGAGGTACACGTCCTTCTCGACCGGATACCGGCCGCTGAGCACCGGCGGGTTCCAGTGCAGCGACGGCTCCAGCGACGACAGCATGCCGTGCACCCCCCAGGCTCTCTGCGCCCGCTTTCTTGCCGAGTGGTCGGCGTCCACGTGCGCCTCGACGCCCGACCATTCCGGAGCGATCAGCGCGTCGTGCACCAGCCGCACCGCTTCGGTCAGCTCGTCGAGCGCCTCCTGCTCCCCCGCGGCGAGCGCGCCGGACCAGCGCGGCAGCGGCCGGATGCGCGCACGCTGGGCCACCTCGCCGCGCAGCCGGTGTCTCGGCGTGCGGCGCAGCGCGTCGAGCCCGGCGTCCAGCCCGTCGACCGCCTCCGGCGGGGTGAGGAAATCCGGGAAGTAGGCCAGCGGCGGCGCCAGCGTGTGCACCATCCCGACAGCCGCTTTCGGCACCGCGGTACCGATCTTCGGGCGCGCGTGACGCTTCCACTCGGCGTACACCGGCGCGACGCGAGCCGGTGTGCACAGCTTCTGCAGACCGAGCACGGTCTCCCAGAGCGGGTCCGGCGCGTCGGAGACGTAGGTGCGCGCGTAATCCGCCTCGGTGAAGTGAATGCGCAGCATTCGTCAGCCCCCGCTCCCCGCTCAGCCGCCTTCCCCGGTTAGCTTGCCCCTTACGACGGTCCGTTGTCGAGGCTGGTTCCTACGTAGAGGTCACGCGAACTGGGCGAATGCACGGCAGCCCCAGTTCGCGCAACCTCTTACCCAAGGTCAGCCAGGGCCGACTCGATCGCCCGGTGGAAGGTCGGATAGGCGTAGATCATCTGCTGGAGCGTGGCGGTCGGCACCTTGGCGTGCACCGCGACCGCCAGCGCGCCGAGCACCTCGCCACCGGTCGGCCCGACCGAGGTCGCGCCGACGAGCACGCCCGCGTCGGCGTCCTCGACCAGTTTGATCAACCCCTCGTTGCCGGCCTTGTGGATCCAGCCGCGCGTCGAGGACGGGATCCGCGCGATCCCGGTGCGCACGGTCAGCCCCTGTTTCTTCGCGTCCGCCTCGCTCAGGCCGACCGAACCCACCTCGGGATCGGTGAAGGTCACCCTGGGCACCGCGCGGTAGTCGGCCGGCTCCGCGTGCCGGTCGAGGATGTCCGCGACGGCGAACCGCGCCTGGTACATCGACATGTGCGTGAACGCGCCCTCGCCGGTGATGTCGCCGACCGCCCACAGCCCGTCGGCCGCCCGCATCCGACCGTCCACCGCGAGCGTGCGCGCGCTCTCGTCCACGCCGTACGCGCCAACGCCCAGCGCGGCCAGGTCCACCGTGCGGCCGGTGGCGATCAGAAGCCGTTGCGCGGACAGGGTTTCCGAGTCGCCGAGGTGCACGGTGAACTCGTCGCCGGCATGCTCGATCTTGGACGCGGTCACGCCGGCGCGCACGGCGATCCCCGCCTCGCGGAACACCTCGGTGAGCAGTTCGCCGGCCTCCGGCTCGTCGCGGGGCAGCAGCCGCTGCGCGCCCTGGACCACCGTGACCTGGGCACCGAACCGGGCGAACACCTGGGCCAGTTCGCAGCCGACCGGTCCACCGCCGAGCACGATCAGCGAGCGCGGGACCTCCTCGGTCCGCACGGCGTCCCGGTTCGTCCAGAACGGCGTGCCGGCGAGCCCCTCGATCGGTGGCACCGCGGGGTCGGTCCCGGTGTTGAGCACCACGCCACGACGCGCCCGCAAGACTTGCTCACCGTCCGATGTGGACACTGTGACCTCGCGCGGCGCGGTGATCCGGCCCGTGCCCCGGACGAACGTGCCGCCGATGTCGGTGAACCGGCGCACCGCGACCGTGTCGTCCCAGTCGTCGGTGGCCTCATCCCGGATGCGTTTGGCGACCGGCGCCCAGTCGGCATGGACGTCGGCGCTGCCGGCCAGTTCGCCGACCCGGCCGGCCTCGGCCAGCGTGTGCGCCGCGCGGATCATCATCTTCGTTGGCACACAAGCGAAGTACGGGCACTCGCCGCCGACCAGCCGCGACTCGACGCCGACTACCCTCAGCCCGGCGCGAGCCAGTTGGGCGGCCACCTCCTCGCCACCAGGCCCCATTCCCACGACTACGACGTCGACCTCTGTCACGAGTCTCCCCTTCTCCGGCGGTCACTGGCCTGTCCAGCCCACCACAGAGGCGATCGCCGTGCAGCACGCCGGTGCTACCGGGCGACGCGGAACGCCACGAACAGTCCGGCGATCAGGAGCACCCCCGCGCCGGCCAGCCACACCCACAGCGGAACGCCGCTGTCGGCCGGCTGTTCGGCGGCCGGCGCGGCCTGGGGTGCTGGGGCGGGCACCGGGGCGGCGGCGGGTGCCGCGGCGACGGGTGCCACCGGTGCGCCGCCGGCGAGGGTGAACGCCAGCGTGCCGGAGACGGGGTGGCCGTCGCCGGAGACGATGCGGTAGTTCACCGTGTACTTGCCGGGCGCGGCGAGCGGCCGCAGCGGTGCGGACACCACGGCGCCCTCGACCACCGCCTTGCCGGCCTCGCCGCGCGCGCCGTCCGGCCCGAGTACCGCGATCTCGGCCAACCGGTTCTCCACCGGCCCGTTGAACGTGAGGGTCACCCGGCTGGGTGCGGCGGCCACGGTCTCGTCGGCGGCCGGCGAGGACGACGTCAGCACGTTGTGCGCGGCACCCTGGGAAACACCGGGGAAAATGGCGAGCCAGCCGATCGCCGCGACGGCGGCCGCACCGAGAATCCGAACAATTCCGCTCCGCGCCATTCCAGGCCTCCAGCCGTGTCGTCGAGTTCGAATCGACGGCCACGCTAGCCAGCCACAATTTCTGGGGTGTTAACAATTGCTCACCGGCCGAGCAGGCGACACAATTCGACACGCGCGCGAAACACGTCCGGTCGTCGCGGGCCCACGCTGCCAGGGACGACTACGGATCGTCACTCGATGGCGCCGGATGGACGCTCGAAAGATCCACCGAACGGCGGTATCTGTGACACCAGGCGCACATCCGCGCGCCGACCTCGGTGTGCGCAGGTTTACCCCGGCGTCACGGATCGATCACCGGTCGTAACGCGAACTCTGCTCTACTGTGCCGCGTTGATCACGACAATACCCGTGAATGGCACCGTGTATCCGAAAATCGGTAGGGGGATGGAATCCGTGACCACCGCGCAGACGTCCGGCCGTATTCTGCGGCGTGAGCACATTGTCGCGGCGACACTAGTCGGCGCGGTTGTCGTGGTGCTCGGATTCGCGTCCGGAATCGGAGTTCGACAATCCCAGGCGTCCGGCACGCAGCCGCCGCAGCAGGCCGCACCCGGCAACACTCCGGGAAATGAACCGCCCCTGCCGCAAGCGCCGCCAGAAGCACCGCCACAGATACCGCTGCCCGGCGAGCAGCCGCTTCCGGTCGTGCCGATCGCGCTGCCGCCGCAGACCGTGCCGATCGTGACGCCGGTGCCGACGGTGCCGCCGTCAGTGCCCGAGCCGTCGCCGGGCCCGCCGCATAACCACCCGAGCCCGCCGCCCGGTTCGCCTACGCCACCGCCGCCGGGGCCGCCGCCCACACCGCCGTGCCAGCCCGGCTGGGTGCCGGTGTGGCTGGACACCGCGACCGGCACCGTCCAGCAGCTCCCGTTGCTCGGCGGGCTGGCCGGCGGCCTGCTGTCGGTGCTGCCGCTCCCCTCCGCCACCGACCCGTCCGCTCTGCCGCCGGGCACCCCGCTGGACCAGTTGCTGCTCACCTGCGAGCCCGCGCCGCCGGCACCACCCGTCCCGGCGACCGACCCGCCGCGATGACCACGATCAGCAGCGCCCGCGCGGTCTACGTCCTCGCCAGGGCCGTCGACTACCTCGGCACCGCGGTGTTCCTCGGCGGGCTGGTGTTCCTCGCGCTCGTCTGGCCGGCCGGCGCCGCGGTCCGCTCGGCGCGGCGGCTGGTGGTGATCGGCTGGTTCCTCGGCATGATCGGCACGGTCACCGCGATCGGGCTGCAGGGCGTGTGGGCGACCGACCGTCCGATGGCCGACGTCCTGAGCGCCGATCTGCTCGGCCAGGTGCTCGATCTGCGGTTCGGCCAGGTCTGGTTCGCCAAGGCGCTGCTGTGGGTGCTCGCCGGTGTGGTGCTCGCCGATCTGTTGGCCCGCAAGGAGAACGCCGCGCGGTCGGTGCCGTGGCGGGTCGGCGCGGGCGCGGTCGGGCTGGGTCTGTTGCGCGCCACCGGAATGACCGGCCACATCGCGGAGGCCGGCGGCACCTGGTGGGCCCAGCTCGCGGACCTCGTGCACCAGTGCGCGATCAGCGTGTGGATCGGCGGCCTGGTGATGCTGCTGCTCGGCGTGCTGCCCCGGCGCCAACCCGACGAGCTGCACACCGTCGTCCCCCGGTACTCGCGGTTCGCCATGTTCTCCGTACTGGCGATCGTCTCGACCGGCGCGCTGCTCGGCTGGCAGGTGCTCGGCGGTATCGACCCGCTCACCACCACCGACTACGGCCGGCTGCTGCTGATCAAGGTCGGCCTGCTCGGTGTGGTGCTCGCCGCCGCGTTCGCCAGCAAGACCTGGGTCGACCGCCGGCTCGACCTCGCCGTCGCACGCGACGGGGACGTCCGGACCGTGCGGCCGTTCGTGTTCTCGGTCGCGGCCGAGACCGTCGTCGTGATCTTCGTTCTGATCGCGGCGAGCCTGCTCGTCACGGCCAGCCCCGGCCGCTGACGTCTCCACAAGAAGGGAGTTCCCGGATGGACCCGTCCGATCGCACTACACCGCAGGGTGAGAGCCCTCCACCGAACGCCGCGCGCAGGCGTTGGCTGCCGGCGGTGGCCGTCGTCGCGCTCGCGACGTCCCTGGTCACGCTGGCCGGGCTGGGCAGCTCCGGCGCACCCGGCGGCGCGGCCGAGACGCCGGTCGCGGTCGGCCTCGCGGCCGGCCAGGGGCAGCAGCTCGCCGGGGCCCAGCCGGCGCAGGTCGCCGTGGCACCACAAGCCGCGGTCCCGGCTGCCGCACCGGTGCGGGTTGCCCAGGCGCCCGCCGCCCGTGCGGCCGCCGCGCCGAAGGCGACCACCGTGATCATCATGAACTACAAGTACTCGCCCGAGGCGCTGACCGTGGCCGCGGGCGACACGGTGACCTGGACCAACCACGACAGCGCTCCGCACAACGTCGTGATCACGTCCGGGCCGGAGCGGTTCACCTCGCCGACTCTGCAGACCGGCCAGTCCTTCAGCCACACGTTCACTGTGGCGGGCGCGTACTCGTACTACTGCTCGCTACACCCGGACATGAAGGCGACGGTCACCGTGCAGGGCTCCGGCACGACGCCGCCGACCAACCCGCCGACCAATCCCCCGACCAACCCGCCCGGCGGCACGCCGCCGTCGGACTGTGTCACCAAGCAGGCCCTGTCGACGTTCCTGGCACACATCAAGACGGCGCACCTGGAGCGGTCACCGCTGGAGCAGGTGACCGACATCCTCGCGCTGGACCAGTACGTCAAGTCGCACACCGTGTGGCTGACGCAGGTGCTCGACCCGGTGTTCAGCGGAGGGGCCGATCAGCTCGTGAAGGACACGCTCGCGCCGGTGCTCGCGCACATCAAGGCGGCGCACCTCGAGCGGTCACCGTTCGAGCAGGTCAACGACATTCTGGCGATCGACCAGTACGTCAAGTCGCACACCGTGTGGCTGGAGTCCGTGGTCGCGCCGCTGGCCGGCCAGCTCACCTGCTGATCACGCGGCGGTGGTCCGGCCGAGGACAAGTCGGCCCGGACCACCGCCCTCATTCTCCCAGGAGGAACGCCATGCGCCGTGCGCTTCACCTCACCGGGGTGACCGTGATGTTGGCCGCCGTGATCACGCTATTCGCCCCCGGCTCAGCGGCCGCGGCGAGCGCGCACGTGATGATCGCCCAGTACGCCTACGGACCGTCGACGGTCACCGTCACCGCGGGTGACACGGTGAGCTGGACCAACCACGACCAGGCGCCGCACGACGTGGTGACCACGAGCGGGCCGGCCCAGTTGCGCTCCCCCATGATGTCCAACGGGCAGAGCTGGTCGTTCCGGTTCACCCAGCCCGGCACGTACTCCTACTACTGCTCGGTGCACCCGGACATGAAGGCGAAGGTCGTCGTCCTGCCGGCGAGCGCGCCGCCGCAGGCACCGCCGCCCGTGCAGCAGCCGCAGCGCCCGCCGGCCCAGCAACCGGGTCAGCAGCAGCCGCGCACGACGGTTCCGCCGCGACCCGGCACGACCAGGGCGCCGGCCGCACCCGTTCCCGGCGTGCCCGCGCCGGCACCACAGCAGCCGATCGCCCAGCCGGCGGCGGACCAGCAGGTCGTGACACAACCTCAGGCGCAGCAGGAGCCGGTGAAGTCGCTGGACCCGATGCTGCTCGTGGCCGGCGTGATCGCCGCGGTGGCCACGCTGTGCCTCATGCTGATCGCGTCACGGCCTGGCTGAACCGAGAGCTGACCCAAGTCCGGCGCGCAGGATCAGCTCGGTCTGCGCGGCGATGCCGGTGCGCTGCCGCTCGAAGGACGGATCGGTGATCTCGGTCGTGTTGGCCGGGTCGAAGGTCAACACCGGGGTGTGCACGTGCCCACCGGGAATGTTCGCGCCGAGGGTCACCCGCAGCAGGCTGGTGCGGTACGCGACCTCGTTGGACAAATATCCGCCGCCCGATCCGCTCACCGCGATCGAGCCGGGCGTCGGCCCGTCCGGGCGCGTCACCGGCTGCGTCTGGCCGGCCGGGATCTCGGTGACCGACGGGTTTTCCCTGACCAGGTAAGGCTTTCCGGTCGCGGCCAGCATCGCGGCGGTGGGCAGGCTGGTCGGCACGAACTCCGGGCCGGGCCCGATGCCGGGCGCCACCACGGGCGCGGTCGGGCTGCCGCCGCCCCAGACGTTGAGGTTGTCGCCGATGCTGCTGATCGACCGTCGCCGGCCGTTGTGGATCTCCAGGTCGAACGCGTCCGGGCGGCCCTGGCTGATCGTGGTGATCCAGTCCGCCTGCTGCCGCCCGTCGACCAGATGCGGCCGGAACGCGCCCTCCACGATCCCCTCGTCGAAGTCGCCGTACCGGACCGGGAACACCACGGTCTGGATCTCGTAGCGCTGACCGTCCAGCGTGAACCGCGCGCCGTCCAGCCGCAGCACGGCGGCGCCGGACGGGTTGCCCCGCCGGATCTCGCTGTCCAGCGTGAACGGGTCGAAGCCGGACACGAACACCGTGCGCGTCCCGGGAGCCGGGGTGAACGACGAGGTGGTGATGCCGCGGGAGGCGCGCTCGAAGTCGCGGCGCAGTGCCGCCCGCGCGGTGTCGGAGAGACCAAAGCGCGGCCGCCACTGGCGCAGCGCGAGCGTCATGTTCACCCGCGCCCAGTACAGCGGCCGGTCGTCGCCCTGGCCGGCGCGGGCCCGGGACACCGTGGTGCGCCACAATTTCTCGCCGTGCCGGTCGATCACGATCTTGGCGTGGTCGAGCGAGTGGGTGCGGCACAGCGAGCGCTCGAAGTCGCCGATCAGCTCGCGGTAGCCGGCCGAGTCGACGATCCGCGCCGGCACCGGGACGGGGTTGGACCCGAGCGTCCTGGTCAGCCGCTGCTCCTCGACGTCCCCGGCGATCGTGGTGTTCCGGCACGGGCGCTCGTCCGCTGCTGTGTCCGCCGCCACCACGCTCGCGAGCGGGACCACCACGCCGACCACACCGAGCACCACCGCGACACCCAACGCGCGCAGCCTCATCGGACCTCCCTGTCGATCACTTCGAGCACGTCGCCGGCGTCCACGCTGACGCCGAGACCGTCCACCACGATGCCGTGCTGGTCCTCACCGGCGTGCGACGGGCGGTGGAACTCGATCGCCACCAGCGTGCCGAGATGACGGCTTCCGTTGCGGCACAGGACAATCCGGTCGCCCGCGTACAGCACGCCGGAGACCGTGCCCCACAGCACGCCGCCCGGACGTCCGGTCACCGGGAACACCCGCTCGACGGCAAACGCGGCGGCCGGGTGGCCCGGGTAGTCGATCTCGTCCTCGAAGTCCGCGGCCACGACCGTGCGCCAGCCGCAGGCCCGCAGGCAGCGCACCGCCCGCTGGACGGTCGCCGTCATCCTCGGGTCGTCGGCGGCGTACGGCTCCACCTCGACGGTCACCGGATAGCCGAGGAACCCGTCACCGGGATCGTCGTTGCTCCTCGGCTCCAACTCGGCGACCTCGTCGGCCAGCAACCCGTTGGCGCGCAACGACTCCACGACATCGGAGACCGATGGGCAGTCGACGAACAGGCGGGCGAAGTGGTACCGAGAGAGCACTAGTCGGCGGTGACTCTGGCCAGGCGCTCCGGGGTCGGCCAGCGCACCTGGTACACCCAGCCGAACTTCTCGAACACCCAGATCAGCCGCGCGGAGATGTCGATCTGGCCGCGCAGCACGCCGTGCCGCGCCGAGGTCGGGTCGGCGTGGTGCAGGTTGTGCCACGCCTCGCCCATCGACAGGATCGCCAGCGGCCAGAAGTTGGCCGCCTTGTCCCGGCTCTTGAACGGGCGCTCGCCGATCATGTGGCACACCGAGTTGGTGGACCAGGTGACGTGGTGCGCGAAGCCGACGCGCACCAGGCCGGCCCAGAAGAACGCGGTCACCGCGCCCCACCAGGACCAGGTGAGCAGCCCGCCGAGCACCGCGGGCGCGACCAGCGTCACCGCGGTCCACATGCCGAACTGCTTGTGCACGCGCACCATGTCCTTGTCCGCCAGCATGTCCGGCGCGAACCGCTCGGCGTTGGTCAGCTTGCGGTCGAAGATCCAGCCCATGTGCGCGTGCCAGAACCCGCGCATCAGCGCGATCGGCGAGGTGCCGAACAGCCAGGGCGAGTGCGGGTCGCCCTCACGGTCGGAGAACGCGTGGTGCCGGCGGTGGTCGGCGACCCAGTGCAGGATCGGGCCCTGCAGCGCCATGCTGCCGGCGATCGCCAGCGCGATGCGCATCCCGCGTTTGGCCTTGAACGCGCCGTGGGTGAAGTACCGGTGGAAGCCGACCGTCACACCGAGGATGGTCAGGGTGTAGAAGAACGCGGCCAGGCCGATGTCCACCCAGCCAAGGCCCCAGCCCCAGGCGAACGGCACGGCGGCGATCACCGCGACGAACGGCCCCAGGATGAAGATGTAGGTACCGAACTGGGGCCAGAAGCCTCGCCGCTCCCCGAAGATCGGCTTCGCGCCGCCGTTCGTGGTCGTGGCTCGCTGGCCTTCGGCTGTAGCGGTCATCAATGTCTCCCGACTTCCCGACGAGACCCGAGAACCTGATGGTCTCAAGGGAACCGGTCCCGCGCTCACATCAGCACACTAGCCGGCAAACCGGACATCAAGGAACAGTGAACGGTTGCCGTTTAGGGTTACCTAACCCGGGTCGGTCTCCGTCAGGGTACGTCGTAGACCGCGATCGCGCGTTCCACCAGGCTGCCCAGGTACACCCGCCCGTCGTGCTCACGGACGCCGACCGCGACCGAGAACCCGTCGACGGTGCCGCCGTGGTCGTGCACGAGCGTGCCCTCGGTGTCCACCGCCTGGAGCCGGAAGGTGCGCTTGGGCTGCGGCTGCACCCGCTCCGGCAACCGCCAGCCGATCTCGCGCAGCTTCGGGTGCAGGCGGTGCAGCGTGTCCAGGACCAGGTCACGCGGGCTGGCGATGGCGATCCAGATCAGCCCGTCCGAGCCGCGCGCGATGTTGTCCGGGAACCCGGACAGGTTGTCCAGCAGCACGTCGTTGGTGCCCGCCTTGGGTCCGGTGAGCCACACCCGGCGAATCCGGTAGGCGCCGGTCTCGGCCACCGCGACGTAGGACTCGTCGGCGGCGAGCGCCACACCGTTGGCGAACTGCAGACCCTCCAGCACCACCCACAGGCTGCCGTCCGGATCACGGCGCAGCAGCCGGCCGGTGCCGGAGTGCTCGAGGATGTCGGCGCGCCAGTGTTCGAGATCGAAGCGCTGGGAGCTGTCGGTGAAGTAGATCGTGCCGTTCTCGGTGATCGCGGCGTTGTTGCAGACGCGCAGGTTCTGCTCGCCGCGCGGGACCAGCGTCTCGATGTCGCCGCTGGTCCGGTCGACCAGCAGCAGGCCCTTGTCCGAGTCGCAGACCAGCAGCCGGCCGTCCGGGTGCAGTTCGAGGCCGAGCGGCCGGCCACCGGTGTCGGCGATCGTGTCAATGCGCCGGCCGTCCGCGGTCAGGCGCAGCACCCGGCCGTCGTCGACGCCGGTGAACACGTGGCCCTTCTCGTCCACCACGACGTCTTCCGGTCCGGTGCCGTTGATGTTGATCACGGTCACGGGTGGCAGCGGGTCGCGTGGCTTGCGGGCCGAGGGCTTCGGCGGCTGCCAGACGACGGGCTCGATCTTCGGACGGCGCATGACCCCTTGCCTACCGGGACGGTCGTGTCTCGGCAACCGCGGTTCGCATTCCGGACCGTGGTACGGGCTTAGCGTGACAATCATGGATGACATCGCGTGGGTGGACACGAGGTCGTGCACGCTGCCGTCGGTCGAGCAGCCGCTGCGGGTGGCGGAGTTCGACGCGTTGTTCGCCGAATCGCTGATCGTCGAGGTGCCGCCGGCGCGCACGGACGTGCTGGACGGGTTGGCCGCACGTGCGGCGAGCGTGCCACGCTCCTGGCTTTGAGTCGGATCGGCGTGCGGGCTTGGGGGGTGTGGCGGCGCGGAATTGTGCGGGCCGATACTCACAAGTCAAGGGCGCCTTCGGCGTCGGCTTCGCCGACTCGGCCCTGGGGGGCCGAGCCCTGGACTTGTGAGCCTCGATCGGCCCTAACGGCTGGCGCTACGGGCAGGCTCCGCCTGCCTTTTGCCCGTACCGCGCCGCCACCTTGCTCCTTTTAGTTCACCCCATAGTGGTCGATCGAATTGGGTAGAATCGAGGTATGAGGGGACAGCAACTCATCGACGAGCTACGGGCTCGCGAAACCCACATTCGACAACTCGAATACGAACGACTTCAACTCATCCACGAAATCCATCAGCAAGGCATCGCGAAAGAAATGGGCGCCTACTCCACGGCATCGCTCCTGCGGGACACGGTGCGGATCTCACCCGCCGATGCACGCAGGCGAGTCGCCGACGCCAACGCCCTGTTCGGCTCCACCACACTCACCGGCCAACCCATCGAACCGCAGCTCCCCGTCGCAGCGCAGGCACTCGCCGACGGCGTGATCAGCCGAGACCACGTCCAGATCGTGCGCACCACCATCGACACACTCCCCGCCGAGCACCACGCCGAAGTCGAACAACTCCTCGTGGAGGAAGCCACACGCTTCGACCCCGTGAAACTCGGCAAGCTCGCCACCCGCACTCGTGCGCACCTGCAACCAGAGCACGTTGTCTTGGAAGAACAACAAGCCCGTAAGCGCATGGAATTCTCCATGATCGAAGACATCGACGGCACGATCATCGTGCGCGGGCGGCTCTCACCCGAGTGCGCCGAAGTTCTCAAGGCAGCGCTGTCACCGTTGGCGAAACCCGCCGGAAAAGATGATGACCGATCCGCTACACGGCGGTGGGCCGACGCGCTCGTTGAGTTGGCGCACCGGGTGCTCAACTCCGACACACTGCCGCAGGACGGCGGTCGACGGCCGCACCTGGCGATCACGATTTCCTACGAACAACTCCGCGACCAGATCGGCCTCGGCCATGGTGACTTCGGTGCGATGATCACCCCACAAACCATTCGGCAGATCGCGTGCGATGCAGGCATCACACCCATCGTGTTGAACAGCGAAGGCCAACCACTCGACGTCGGACGCGAACAACGAACCGTCACAGCCACCATTCGCGCCGCGCTGATCGCACGAGATAAGGGCTGCTCATTTCCTGGGTGTGATCGGCCACCAGAATGGCAATACCGCTAAGTTAAGCTGCTCGTCTCTGTAGTTTGATGGTTGGCGGTCCGGTATGTCGAATGCCGCGTTCTGTTGGTTTC
>NZ_SGWQ01000016.1 GCF_004216555.1 Herbihabitans rhizosphaerae
CGCGGCGTGTTCAACATTCCATGGAACCAACAAAGCTTAACTTAGTGGTATTGACCAGAATGGACCGACGCACACCACATCATCCACTGGATCGAAGGCGGAATAACCTCGGCAGAACTCATGACACTGCTCTGCCGATTCCATCACACCACCATCCACCAACAAGACTGGGAAATCATCATGCAAGACGGGATTCCCTACTACATCCCGCCCGCGTGGATCGACCCGGCACGCAAAGCCATCCGCAACACCATGCACCACGTCGGCGTGGCCTGATTCGACGTCAGGGCTTGCCGGGAAACGCCGTGAACGTCGGCGCGATCCTGCCGGTCTTGCGCCACCGCGTGCCGCGCACGGCCGCGTTGGTCAACGCCTCCAGTGCGGCGCGGCGCAGCTCGGCGTCGTCGGTGCGCTCCAGCACCGCGCGCCAGGCGACCGTCGCGTCCGTCTCCGCCGCGACCACCGACGTGATCGCCGTCGCCTGGTCGGTCACCGGCTGCGGCAACCGGTACCCGGGCTCGGCCGGCCTCGGGGTCGCACCCGACGCGGCGAGCGCGCGCTCCGTGGCGTCCCTCCGCGCGCGGTGCGCCGTCGTCCCTTCGCGCAACGGAGCGTCGAACGACGGCGGAAGGAACGCGCTCACCAGGCTGTACACCCACAACGCGGCATGCTCCGCACCGAGCGCGCGCTGCACAGCCTCCACGCTGTCGGCCGGCAACGGCTTGGGCTGCCCGCTCACGCGAACACCTCCCGCAACCCCGCGCACCCGGCCACGACCGACCCGAGCAGCCCGGCGCGATGCCTCGGCACGGTCGGCACCAGCGCGGCCGCCTGCTCCTCGGCAATCCGCAGCGACTCCAGCAGGTGCGCCCGCCCGTTCGGGGGCGCGGCGACAGGCGGCGCCGGCGATGGCGCCGACGACGGCGGGCGCGCCCGATCGACTTCGGCTTGCAGTGCCACCGCGTGCTCTGTGCGCAGCCGCGCGATCTCGCCGGCCGGCGCCGCCAGTTCCGGCGCGGCACCGGCGACCGCCTGCGCCGCCGCCGCGTCCGCACGGGCCCGTGCGGCCAGGTCGGCGAGCGGATCCGGTGGCGGGGGAGCCGCCGGCTCGTCGGTACACCCGCTCGCGATCAGCGGTGCCGCGACCGCGGCGAGTGCCCCCGCGCGCAGCACCGATCTCCTGTCGTGCGGTCGACCCCGCTGAACTGGCACGGTTCGCCATCCTGCCAAACGGCCGGCGACACAGCCCGACACGGTCGTCGTTGCTGATCTCCCGTGCCGCCGGGGTCCTCCCGAGGGGATACGCTGAGCCACCACACTCGATGAGTGCAGCGCGAGCGTGGTGGTTGTCCTCTGCACCAGACCATCCACGGAGCGTTGAGTTGTCCAGCCAGGAGCGCGCCCGCGCGGCGCTCGAGCCGGTGGTGGCCGAGGCCGTCGCCGGCGCCGGTTTCGAGCTGGAATCGCTCGACGTACGCCAGGCCGGTCGCAAGCGCGTGGTCAAGATCGTCGTCGATAACGACGCCGGCATCGGCCTCGACGAAGTGGCCGAGGCCAGCCGCGCCATCTCCGCCGCCCTGGACAGCGACGACACGGTGGACGGCCCGAATGACGCTTTCGGCGGTCCGTACACTCTCGAGGTCACCTCGCCAGGCGTGGATCGCCCGCTGACCAAACCCCGGCACTGGCGCCGGGCCCGGTCGCGGCTGGTCGCCGTCAAGGGCACCGACGGCACGTCGTTCACCGGCAGGGTCGGGCGCGTGGACGACGACCCGGCCGGCGGCGTGCGGATGCTCGTCGACGGCTCGGTGCGCACGGTGCGTTACGACTCTGTCGAGCACGCCGTGGTCGAGGTGGAGTTCAAGCAGGCACCCGATGAGGAACTCGCCCTCTTGCGGGAGGATTCGGACACCGAGGAGGGGTCAGGGTGAACGTCGACATCGCCGCACTCCGGGCGATCGAACGCGACAAGGACATCCCCTTCGACACGGTGATCGAGGCGATCGAGTCCGCATTGCTCACCGCGTACAAGCACACCGACGGCCACCAGTCGCACGCCAAGATCGACATCGACCGGCGGACCGGCATCGTGCGCGTCATCGCCTACGAGATCGGCGCGGACGGCGACGTCACCCAGGAATGGGACGACACTCCCGAGGGCTTCGGCAGGATCGCCGCCACCACCGCCCGCCAGGTCATCCTCCAGCGCCTGCGCGACGCGGAGCACGAGAAGACCTTCGGCGAGTTCTCCGCCAAGGAGGGCGAGATCGTGGCCGGCGTCGTGCAGCGCGACGCGCGGGCCAACTCGCGCGGCATGGTCGTCGTCGGCGTCGGCGACACCGAGGGCGTGCTGCCGCAGGGCGAGCAGGTCCCCGGCGAGCGCTACGAGCACGGCACCCGCCTCAAGTGCTACGTGGTCACCGTCGCCAGGGGAGCGCGCGGAACCCAGATCACTCTCTCGCGCACCCACCCGAACCTGGTGCGCAGGCTGTTCGCGCTCGAGGTCCCGGAGATCGCCGACGGCACCGTCGAGATCCCCGCGGTCGCGCGCGAGGGCGGGCACCGCACCAAGATCGCCGTGCGGTCCACCGTGCAGGGCGTGAACGCCAAGGGCGCCTGCATCGGCCCGATGGGCGCCCGGGTGCGCAACGTGATGAGCGAGTTGCACGGCGAGAAGATCGACATCATCGACTACTCCGACGATCCGGCCACGTTCGTCGGGAATGCGCTGTCCCCGGCCAAGGTTGTGTCGGTCAGGGTCATCGACGAGCGGGCCAAGACCGCGCGGGTGATCGTTCCGGACTTCCAGCTGTCCCTCGCCATCGGCAAGGAGGGCCAGAACGCCCGGCTCGCGGCCCGGCTGACCGGCTGGCGGATCGACATCCGCAGCGACGCGGCCCCCGACGAGAACCCGCAGACGGCCGCACCGACATCCGGTTCGGCCGACTGAGCCGCACAAGATAGACTCGGTAGTGGTTCAGCGCCAGGAACCGGTTTCCGCACGTCTCCAGGGTGAAGGCCCCGTGAGGACATGCGTCGGATGCCGGCGACGATCGCTGGCCGGCGAGCTGGTGCGTGTGGTCATCGTGGATTCGCGGCTTCAGGTGGATCCACGGCGGCGGTTGCCGGGGCGCGGGGCGTGGATTCACCCCGATCCCGACTGCCTCCGCTTGGCCGAGCGGCGGCGAGCGTTTCCGAGGGCCCTACGGGTCCAGGGGCCGCTCGAGATCGACGCCGTGCGCACGTGGCTCGAACAGGCGACGCGGGAGGCTCCCGCGTCCGGAAAGACAGGAAAGCAGGTCGACCCGTCATGAGTCAGCCGTGAAGCTGAAGACATGAACGCGCGACAATAGACGAGGTCGAGCGGGGATCTTGCCCGGCCCGGCCTCATCAGACGAGGAGAGCAGTGGCAGGCAAGGCCCGCGTGCACGAGCTGGCTAAAGAGCTCGGTATCACAAGTAAGGAAGTACTCGCCAAGCTGAAGGAGCAGGGCGAGTTCGTCAAGTCCGCGTCCTCGACGGTCGAGGCGCCGGTGGCCCGCAGGTTGCGGGACGCGTACCCCAAGTCGAACGGTGACGCTCCGGCGAAGTCGAAGCCGAGGAGCGCCCCGAAACCGGCCGCGAAGGCTCCGGCGGCGGCCCCCGAGGCACCGGCGGCGGCCCCCGAGGCACCGGCGGCAAAGCCCGCGCCCAAGCCGGTCGAGCAGGCGCCCGCGCCGGCCGCGGCCAGCAAGCCCGGCCCGAAGCCGGGTCCCAAGGCGCCCGCGAAGCCCGAACCTGAGCCCGAGCCCGCGCCCGAGCAGGAGAAGCCCGCCGCGGCGAAGGGCGCTCCGGCGCCCGGCCAGTCGGTCGTCCCGCCGAAGCCGCAGACCAAGCCGCACTCGCCGAAGCCGCGCGCGCCGCGGGTCGGCAACAACCCGTTCGGCGTCGGCGGCGGTGGCGCACCCAGCCCGGCTCCGCGCCCGAGCGGCCCCCGTCCCGGCGCGCCCGGTGGCGGTGGCGGCGAGCGTCCGGCACGGCCCGGTGAGGGTCGCCCGTCCGGCACGCCTCGTGGCGAGCGCGCACCCGGCGGTCCCCGTCCGAGCCCCGGCAACATGCCGCCTCGGCCGAACCCCGGCATGATGCCGCCTCGGCCTGCCCGTCCCGCCGGTGGCGGACGCGGCGGACCTGGCGGTGGCCCCGGTGGCGGTCGTGGTGGACCTGGCGGTGGCCCCGGTGGCGGTCGTGGTGGACCTGGCGGCGGTCCCGGTGGCGGTCGTGGTGGACCCGGTGGCGGCGGTGGCGGCGGCTTCCGCGGCGGTGGCGGCGGTGGCGGAGGCGGCGGCTTCCGTCCCGGTGGCGGCGGCGGTGGCGCACCGGCCGGCGGTGGCGGTTTCCGCGGTGGCGGCGGTCGTCCCGGTGGTGGCGGCGGCCGTGGTGGCGCGGCCGGCGCGTTCGGCCGGCCCGGCGGACCGTCCCGCAAGGGGCGCAAGTCCAAGCGCCAGAAGCGCCAGGAGTACATGGAGAACATGCAGGCGCCCAGCGTCGGCGGTGTTCGCCTGCCCAAGGGCAACGGCGAGTCGATCCGGCTGCCGCGTGGTGCCTCGCTGACCGACTTCGCGGACAAGATCAACGCCAACCCGGCCTCGCTGGTGCAGGTGCTGTTCCACCTCGGCGAGATGGTCACCGCGACGCAGTCCGTCTCCGACGAGATCCTCGAGCTTCTCGGCACCGAGATGAACTACGCGGTCCAGGTCGTCAGCCCGGAGGAGGAGGACCGCGAGCTGCTCGAGTCCTTCGACATCACCTACGGCGAGAACGAGGGTGGCGACGAGGAACTGGCGGCCCGTCCGCCGGTGGTGACCGTCATGGGTCACGTCGACCACGGTAAGACCCGCCTGCTGGACACGATCCGCAAGACCAACGTCCACGAGGGCGAGGCTGGCGGCATCACCCAGCACATCGGTGCCTACCAGGTGGCGACCTCGCTCGAGGGCAACGACCGGCTGGTCACCTTCATCGACACCCCGGGTCACGAGGCGTTCACCGCCATGCGTGCCCGTGGTGCGCAGGCCACCGACATCGCGGTGATCGTGGTCGCCGCGGACGACGGTGTCATGCCGCAGACGGTGGAGGCGATCAACCACGCGCAGGCGGCCCAGGTGCCGGTCGTGGTGGCGGTGAACAAGATCGACAAGGAAGGGGCCAACCCGACCAAGATCCGCCAGCAGATGTCCGAGTACAACGTGGTGCCCGAGGAGTACGGCGGCGAAACGATGTTCGTCGACATCTCCGCGAAGAAGGGCGTCAACATCGAGGGTCTGCTCGAGGCGATCCTGCTCACCGCGGACGCGGCGCTGGACCTGCGGGCGAACCCGAACATGGAGGCGCAGGGCGTCGCCGTGGAGGCGCACCTGGACCGCGGTCGCGGCCCGGTGGCCACGGTGCTGGTGCAACGCGGCACGCTGCGGGTCGGCGACTCGGTGGTCGCCGGCGACGCGTACGGCCGCGTGCGCCGGATGCTGGACGAGCACAACGAGGACATCAAAGAGGCAACGCCGTCCCGGCCCGTCCAGGTCATCGGGTTCACCTCGGTGCCGGGCGCCGGTGACACGTTCCTGGTCGTCGACGAGGACCGGATCGCGCGGCAGATCGCCGAGCGGCGCAACGCCCGTGCGCGCAACGCCCAGTTCGCGCAGTCCCGCAAGCGGATCAGCCTCGAGGACCTGGACACGGCCCTCAAGGAGACCAACGAGCTGAACCTGATCATCAAGGGTGACAACTCGGGTACCGTCGAGGCACTCGAGGACGCGCTCACGAAGATCGACGTCGGCGAGGAGGTCGACCTGCGGGTGATCCACCGCGGTGTCGGCGGCATCACCGAAGGCGACGTCAACCTGGCGACCGCGTCGGACGCCGTCGTGATCGGGTTCAACGTCCGGGCCGAGGGCAAGGCCACCGAGCTGGCCAACCGCGAGGGCATCGACCTGCGGTACTACTCGGTGATCTACCAGGCGATCGACGAGATCGAGCAGGCGCTCAAGGGCATGCTCAAGCCGATCTACGAGGAGGTCGGGCTCGGCCGCGCGGAGGTTCGCGACGTGTTCAAGTCCTCCAAGGTCGGCACGATCGCCGGTTGTCTGGTCACGTCCGGCGTGATCACCCGCAACTCGAAGGCTCGCCTGCTCCGCGACAACGTCGTGGTCCAGGAGAACCTGTCGGTGGGCACGCTGCGCCGGTTCAAGGACGACGTCACCGAGGTCCGCGACGGCTTCGAGTGTGGTCTGACGCTCGGCAACTACTCCGATCTCAAGGTCGACGACGTGATCGAGACCTACGAGATGCGGGAGAAGCCGCGCAGCTGATCGATCCGCCCGGCGGGGGTTTGCCGGTCTTCAAGACCAGCAAACCCCCGCCCGGTGAGTCTTCAACGACGACAAACCCGGTGGTGCCCGTTGTACGTCGGTGCGCTCGAGTTGGACGTGTTGCTCGGTGACGTCCACTCGTTGAAGCAGAAGCGGTCCGCGGTGCGGCCGGTGGTGGCCGAGCTGCGACGGCGGTTCGAGGTGGCGGTCGCCGAGGCCGGTCACCGCGACCTGCACCGGCGCGCCCTCATCGGGGTGTCCGCGGTGGCCGCCGACGCGGCTCATGTGCAGGACGTGCTCGACGCCTGCGAGCGGCTCGTCGCGGGTCGCCCGGAGTTGGAGCTGCTGTCTGCTCGCCGTCGCTGGCTGGGCCCCGACGACGATTAGTGCCCGCGTGAAGGTGAACGAGGTGGACGCGAGAATGGTTCAGCCGCGAAACACCGGTCGAACACGTTCTGCAGCACACTGCTGACCTGCGCCTTTTGTGCGGCCTGTGGACTTTAGCGGGCTAAAGTACGCAGGCAGGCACGGGTGCGTTTGTCAAGCTAGGAACACGAAGAAGGAGGAGCGCCGTGGCCGACCCGGCCCGCGCGAAGAGGTTGGCGAAGCGCATCGCGCAGATCGTGGCGTCGTCGCTGGAGCACGAGGTGAAGGACCCTCGCCTGGCGCGTGTGACGATCACCGACGCGAAGGTGACCGCCGACCTCCGTGACGCCACCGTCTACTACACGGTCCTCGGCGACCGCATCGACACCGCGCCGGACACCGCCGGCGTGGCCGCTGCGCTGGAGTCCGCGAAGGGCGTGCTGCGCACGACCGTCGGCCAGCGCACCGGCGTGCGGTTCACCCCGACGCTGACGTTCGTCGCCGACACCGTGCCCGAGGACGCCCGCCGCGTCGAGGACCTGCTGGCCAGGGCGCGCGAGGCCGACGCCGAGGTGGCCCGCCAGGCCGCCGGCGCCCGCCCCGCCGGCGAGCCGGACCCGTACCGTGAGCCGCGCGCGAGCGAGGACGATGAGGTCTGACCCGGCCGTCTCGCGGCGGACAGTGCTCGGCGGAGCGCTGTCCGGCGCGCTGACCATGGCCGGCTGCGGCGGTTCCGATCAACCGACGCGGCAACCCGTTGCGGCGCAAGGGAAGACGTCGCAGGATCTGCCTCCGCCGGGCTCCCCGCCGCCCCCGCCCTCGGTCACCGCGGAGCGGGTGCGCTCCGCGGCGCGCGGCACCGACGTCGGGCTGGTGATCGTGCGCCCGGAGGGTGTGCCGGCCGCGAACCTGCCGGTGTGTCTCGCCCTGCACGGCCGGGGCGGCAACGCGCGAATGTTCCACGACCTCGGGCTGCCCCGGATGCTGACCGAGGCGGTGCGCGCGGGTGTCCCGCCGTTCGCCGTGGCCGGGCTGGACGGGGGAGACGGCTATTGGGTCGGGCGCGACCGGCGCGACGATCCGCAGCGGATGTTGTCCGAGGAGGTGCCGCGCTGGCTCGCCGAGCGCGGCCTGCGCCCCGAGCCGTTCGCCGCGATGGGCATCTCGATGGGCGCGTTCGGCGCGCTGAACTACGCGCGATCGCACCGCACGGCGGCGGTGGCGGCGATCAGCCCGGCGTTGTTCGCCAGCTGGCCGGAGGCCAGGACGCGCAACGTGTTCGGCACCCAGGCGCGCTGGGAGGCCGTCGAGCCGCTTCGGCACACCGGGGAGCTGGACCCGAGCCGGCTCGGAATCTTTTGTGGCACAAAGGATCCGTTCATCCCGGGTGCGCGGGCCCTGGCCGAGCGCACGCGGCCGAAGGTGGCCAGCATGACCGCCGGGGCGCACGACGTCGGCTACTGGCGGCGCGTGCTGCCCGAGGTGTTGCGCTTCCTCGGCGGCTATCGCTGATCGGGCGGTTCGATCTCGTCGGACAGCACCGCCTCGGCGGCGTCGAGCAGCATGAGGTTCTGTTGCCGCGCCCGCTCCCGCAGTGTCGCGAACGCGTCGTCCACCGTGGTCTGCATGCGCTCCGCCAGCACGCCCTTGGCCTGCTCGATCCGGATCTTGCTGCTCAGCGTGCCCTTCAACTGCTCAGCGGTCGCCGCCTGGCCGCGCAGCGCGCGATGGTGCAGCAGGCCCAGCGTCGCCGCGGTGGCCAGCGCCCCGCCCAACTCCGTCATCGACGCGGTCAGCTCACCGGGACGGTTGTCGAACGCGAGGAGCGCGCCGACCTTCTGCTCGCGCAGCCGCATCGGGAACGCGTGCGCCGCCGAGTAGTCGAACTCCCTGGCCGTCGGCGCGAAGGTCGCCCACCGCTCCGGTGCGTCGGCCAGATCCGAGCACGTCACGGGCGCGCCGCGGTCGAACGCCTCGATTCCCGGTCCCTCCGAGTACCGCACCTGGAGCAGAGCGGTCAGCCGTGCCGCCTCGGAGCTGCCGACGGCCAGCTCGACCGTCGCCGTCTCCCCGGTCGCGATCACCGCGGCCGCCGTGACCTCGAGGAATTCGGCCGCACGGCTCGCGAGCATGCCGAGAAACTCCTCCCGGTCGAAACGATCGACGAGTGTGTCGGTCAGTTCGAGGAACGTCTCGCGAATTCGTTGCTCTGAAGCTGGAATGATGACCTCCCGCCGCCCCTGGGACTGGTCGCCCCGATTCTTTCCCGCCGAACACGCTCTGGAAAGGCCCGAACGCAGTCAGCGGTGTCAGCCCAGTCGGACGCGCCTGGCTACGACGTCCTCGGCCACCGCGGTGACCGGCATGTCGGTCGAGAACGCGTGCGCGCGAATCAGCGCGAGCGCGTCGGACGCGCCACACCCATTCTGCTCGGCCACCATGCCGACCGCCTGGTGCACGGTGGGCCGGACGTCGACCTGGCCGTACAGCACCATCGATTCCGGGATCGCCGAATCCATCAGCAGTGTGTCGGCCAGCGCGTCGGCGAGCCGCTCGAGTCCGCTCAGCTCCGTGGGTGCCTCGGTGGAGGAGTCGAACACGGTCAGTGCTCCGATCGGGCGGTCGACGACCAACAGCGGGGTGGCGGCCACCGACCGCACGCCCAGCTCGGCGATCGCCGGCCCGTAGTTGGGCCACCGCCGGCATAACGCCTGCCCGTGTCCGGCCATGGTCAGTCCGAAGCGGACGGCGTCGCGGCCTGGGCCCTCGCCGTAGGTGTACTCCAGGTCCTGGGCCGCCCCGGCGGTCGTGTCCGAGGTCGCGAACACGGACGCCTCGGGGGTCTCCCCGACGAGGGTGACCGCCGCGCCGGTCGAGCCGAGAGCGGTCGCGACGGACGCCATGAAGGACGGGATCGCACAGGACCGCGAACTCTGATCGGCCTTGTCGCACAGCGCGAGCCGGTCGGCGTACGTCTGGTGCAGTGTGGCGGTCACGGTGTGCCGCTCCTCGATCCTGCGATGCGTCGCGGCGATCGCGGCGTGGAACGAGCGCAGCGTGTCGTTGTCCGTGGTGGCGGCCAGATTCTCGTGTCGCGCGGCGAGAGCGGCCGCCCGCTGCGCCCGCTCCACCTCGGCTCGACCGCGTGCGCGGCTCAGTCGTGCCTCGATCGGCCACGTCACAATTCGACCCTACGCCCGTCGCGGTCTTATGCCACCGATTAATTCGCTGATCACCGATTGGTGATGTCCTCCATCAGGAGCACCACGCCGTCGGTCGAGCCGTCGAGCGGTGAGCAGACCACCGTGCAGGTGATCGTCCGGCCGATCCGGTTGACGGCCCGCAATTCGACCGGCCCGGTCCGGCTCTTGACGGCGACGCATTCGCGGACCAACTCCCGGAGATCCGAGGTGGGTAGTCCGAAGTCGAGCGAGAAGAAGTCCTCGAGACGCACCTCGTGCTGGCGCAGCCCCCACAGCTCCTCCGCGCCACGGTTCCAACTGCGCACCTGGGTGTCCGCGTCGAGCACGACGACACCGGCGCCGACACTGGACAGCACGCCCTCGAGGAACGCGCGCGCCTCGTCCAACTCGGCGGTCTGGATGCGCATCTCCTCGTTGGTCGTCTCCAGTTCCTCGTTGCCGGACTGGAGTTCTTCGTTGGTTGTTTCGAGTTCTTCGTTGGTCGTCTCCAGTTCCTCGATGCTGGACTGGAGTTCTTCGTTGGTTGTTTCGAGTTCTTCGTTGGTGGACTGCAGCTCTTCGTACGCCGTTTCCAGGTCCTGCCTGCTGCGTTTGACCTCGATCTGCAGGCGGGTGGCGAGTGTCGTGTCCACGAATACGACCGCGAAACCGGCGACCAGATCGTTCTCGGTGGTGAGCGGCTGAATGATGATGTCGAAATACTGCACGTTTTCGTCGGAGACCCGCCGCGCTGACCTGGACATTGCGTTGCTCGGAGTGCGCCTGTTCGATCAGCGAGCGCAGTTCGATGGGGCGGTAGGAGACCTCGAGGTCGCGGAACGGACGGCCGATGTCGTGTGTTGTGAGGTTGAACTGGGCGCGGGCCTGCGAGTTGATCAGGATGACCTTGCCGTCGGTGTCGACGCAGAGCACCGCGTTGGGCGAGGTCTCGAATACCAGGTCGCGGAGCAGGTGCCGGCTGTCGCTGTCCCGCAATTCCGGGCCGCCATTCGAGTCGAGCTTAAAGGTGCTCGGCTTGCGGGTGGCACCGTTGTTGTCGCCGTGGCGGCGAATGAAGATTCGTTGCCGCTTGTTCGCGATCTCGAAACGCTGGCTGTCGGACAGCAGCATCTCGGCTTTGCCGAGGAAGAGGTGACCGCCGCTTCGGAGGGCATAATGAAATCTGTCGATGATGTGCGACTGGGTCTCGACGTTGAAGTACATCAGCGTATTCCTGCACACCAGCAGGTCGAGCCTGGATATGGGAGCGTCCCGCGTGATGTCGTGCCTGCCGAAGATCACCCGGCGGCGAAGGTCGGTGCGGAAGCTGAATTGTCGCCCGCTCGGCTCGAAATACTTGGCGCGCATCGCCTCGGGCACGGCCTCGATGGCGCGGGTGGAATAGGTCGCCGTTCTGGCTTCCCGCAGTGCCTCCTCGTCGACGTCGGTGCCGTAGATCTTGACCCGCGCGGCGCACTCCGGTTCGCCGATCACCTCGGCGAACGTCATCGCCAGTGAGTACGCCTCCTCGCCGCTGGAGCAGCCGGCGCTCCATACTCGGATCTCGCCGTCGTCGCGGTCGGCGAGCAGCGCCGGCAGGATGACCTCCCGGAGATGCGTCCAGGTCTCCTCGTCGCGGAAGAAGCTGGTGACGTTGATCAGGATCGTGTTGAACAGCTGCACGAACTCCTCGGCGCTGGTCTCCAGCAGGTCCCGGTAGTCGCGGTAGGAGTCGGTCCGCACGTTGGACATCCGCTTGCGGACCCGCCTGGCGAGCGAGGAGCGCTTGTATCCGGTGAAGTCGAACCCACGCGCGTCCCTGATGAACTCGAGCAGTTCCTCGAGGTCGGTGTCGTCGGATCTGTCGGATGTCATTCGGGTGCCCCCTGCTTCTCCACGAGTGTCAGAAGGACCGCGGCGATTTCGTCACCGGGCACCCGGAAGTCCACCGAGCCGGTTTTCACCGCCGCCTGGGGCATGCCCGTGAACTGTGCGGTGTCCGGATCTTCGACGATCACCGTGCCGCCGCACGCCTTGATCGCGCTGACACCCTGCGCGCCGTCGCTGCCCGACCCGGTCAGCACGCAGGCGATGACCCTCGGCCCGAGCGCACGTGCCACCGACTCGAACAGCATGTCGGCCGAGGGCCGCACGAAGTGGACACGCTCGCCGTGCGACAGCGTGAGACGGCCGCCCGGCCGCATGACCAGGTGCTGATCAGGGGGCGCGACGTAGACCACGCCGGCCTCCGGCTTGGCGCCGGCTTGTCCGAAGCGAACCTCGAGCTCGCACCGCCTGGCGAGTACGTCCACGAGCGTCGTGTCGTGCTTGGGGTCCAGGTGCTGCACGACGAGGACGGGCACCGGGAACGTCGCGGGAAGCCCGCCGAGCAGCGTCGTGAGCGCGCGGATGCCGCCGGCCGACGACGCGACGGCCACGATGTCGAACTGTTGCCCGCGGTCGTCGGTCCGGTCGTCGTCGTGCCGCGCGGTCATCGTCACTCGCAGTCGGTTCGTGGAGAGCTGTGTACATCGGAGCCTAGTCCTCGCGGCCGTTCACGCTGTGACACGCGACCGATGGGTGTCGTGCCGGGCCCGGAAAATGCGAGGCTGTAGCCGTGACCGGTGTGGATGCGCGCGAGGCGGCCGAGCTGCTGCGCGCCGCGACCGACGTGACCCTGATCGCGCACGTGAACCCGGACGCCGACGCGCTCGGCAGCGCGCTGGCCCTGGGGCTGGGGCTGCACCGGCGCGGTGTGCGGGTGCGGGTGTCCTTCGGCGCGCCGCGGGAGGCGCCGAACTCGTTGCGCGCCTTGGATTTCGAGGGCCTCATCGTGCCGGTGGAGGAGGTGCCGCACGCGCCGGAGCTGCTCGTCGCGGTGGACTGCGGATCGGTGGACCGGCTCGGCGGGCTGGCCGACCGGGTGGCGGCCGGCGGCCCGGTGCTGGTGATCGATCACCACGCGTCGAACACCCGGTTCGGCACGCACAATCTCGTGGACGAGCACGCGGAGGCGACCGTGGTGCTGGTGCTGGACGTGCTCGACGAGTTGGGTGTGGTGATCGACGAGCCGATCGCGCGGTGCCTGTACGCGGGGCTGGTCACCGACACCAGCTCGTTCCGCCGCGCGCGGCCGCGCACGCACGAGATCGCCGCGCGGTTGCTGGAGTCCGGCGTGGACAGTGACGCGGTGTCGCGGGAGCTGATGGACACGCACTCGTTCGCCTGGCTGCGCATGCTGTCCGCGGTGCTCGGGCGGGCGGAGTTCGAGCCGGACGCGGTCGGCGGTCTCGGCTGGGCGCACGCGGTGGTGCGGCTGTCGGACATGGACGGCGTGCGCTGGGAAGAGGTGGAGAGCGTCGTCGACGTGGTGCGCACCGCGGCGGAGGCGGAGGTGACCTCGGTGCTCAAGCAGGTCGCCGAGCGGCGGTGGTCGGTGTCGCTGCGGGCCACCAGCAGGGTCGACGTGCGGATGGTCGCCAACAGCCTCGGCGGTGGCGGGCACCGGCTGGCCGCCGGCTTCACCACGGACGGGAGCGAGCAGGACGTGCTCGCCGCGATCCGGGCCGAGCTGCGCGACCCGACGTTGATCTGAACGCGCGCGGGGACTACTCCTTTTGCCGGATTACGGCTGCATGAAAGTGTGCGACCGTGCTTGAAGTTTGTCAGTTTCGAGCACGATCTGTCGGGAGAGCGCATGACAACGCAGTCAAACGAACCCTCCGGCCTGTCCCGTCGAGCCATCCTGCGCGGTACCGCGGCCGCTGGTATCGGCGCCGCGGCACTCGGCGCCGGCACACCCGCCTCGGCCGATCCGCGGGCCGTGGACGAGGACACTCGGGTGCCGCGCAGGCGTGGCGACACCATGATCGGCGTGCCGTTCGAGAAGCGCGCGAACCCGAGGTTCGCGCTGATCGGCCTGGGCAACCGGGGCGCCAGCATGCTGCCGCTGTTCCTGGCCGTGCCCGGCGCGAAGGTCACCGCGCTGTGCGACGTGGATCCGGCCAGGGTGGCCGAGGCGGCGAAGGTGGTCACCGACGCCGGGCAGCCGGAGCCCGCGCGGTTCTCCGGCAGCGAGCACGCCTTCGAGCAACTCCTCGCACGCGAGGACATCGACCTCGTCTACATCGCGACGCCGTGGGAATGGCACCACCCGATGGGAATCGCCGCGATGAAGGCCGGCAAGCACGTCGGCCTCGAGACACCGTTCGCCACCACGATCAAGGAACTCTGGGATCTGGTGGACACCTCCGAGCAGACTCGCAGGCACTGCATCCAGCTGGAGAACTGCAACTACGGGCGCAACGAGCTGCGGGCGCTGCGCGTGGTGCACGCCGGCAAGTTCGGCGAGGTGCTGCAGGGTTCCGGCGCGTACGTGCACGACCTGCGCGAGTTGCTGTTCTCCAAGACGTACTACGCCGGCCAGTGGCGGCGGGCGTGGCACACGAAGGTCAACGGTGACCTGTACCCGACGCACGGGCTCGGCCCGGTCGCCGCGTACATGGACATCAACCGGGGCGACCGGCTGGTGTCGATCACCTCGACCAGCACGCCGGCGCGCGGGCTCGCCGAGTACCGCGCGGCGCACATGCCGCCGGGCGATCCGACCTTTGGCGAGACGTATGTCAAAGGTGACACCACGACCAGCCTGATCCGGACCGAGAAGGGCCGGGTCATCCACCTCGTGCACAACGTGTCATCGCCGCACCCGTACTCGCGGCTGAACCACATCATCGGCACCAAGGGCACGTTCGAGGACTACACACCGAGGGTGTACCTGGAGCCGGAGCACACCGACCACAAGTGGCGGAACTGGGACGACTACAAGTCGTTCGATCACTGGCTGTGGACCGATGTCGGCCCTGGCCCCGGCGGGCACGGCGGCATGGACTACATCATGCTGTGGCGGCTCAACCAGTGCATGCAGCTCGGGCTGCCGCCGGACATCGACGTGTACGACTCGGCGGCGTGGAGCGCGCCGTTCCCGTTGAGCGCCAAGTCGATCGGCCGCAAGGCGTCCACTGTGGACATTCCGGACTTCACGCGCGGCAAGTGGACTGTCCCGCACCCGGGAACCGATTCACCCAAACCGTCCTAAGTAGACGGAGTCCAGTTCGGGTCCCGCCCGGTGAGCGCGATGGTGCGATCGAGCAGCGGCGCGTCGTCCGCCACCGGGACCGGGGCCTTGAACAGGCCGGGCACGTCCTCGCCGGTGACGAACGGGGCCACGGCGGAGTGCAGCACCTCCACGGTGAGCGCGTCGGGCGTGAACGGTTGACCGGTGGCGCGGGCGAGGTCCCACCCGTGCACCGTCAGCTCCTGCAGCGCGACGCCGGCGAGCATCTCGGCGGGCAGGCGCACGCCGCCGGCCTCCGACTCGCCCTCCCAGGCGGCGGGTTCGCGCCACGCCGGCACCAGCTCGTCGAGATGGCGGGGGATCAGCTCGCGCCAGCCGTCGACCGGGCCGGACCTGCTGATGGCTTACTCGAACCGTTCTGACCTGCTGGTTGACCTGCTCAAGGCGGTGGATCGGTTGCAGCGGGCGGGCGCTGCTCCGGTCAGTGAGCGTCGAAGCGTCCGATGTGAGCGTGTTCCGCGGGTCTGGCGGGTCCGTGATCGGTTGAGCGAGGCGGACGTGCGGGAGCTGGTGTCGGCCTACCTGTCAGGGGTGACGGCGCGAGAGCTTGCCGACCGGTTCGCGATCGGTCTATCGAGCGTCAAGCGGTTGCTGCGTGAGCATGGCGCGCGACGAACCGCCACAGCGTAAACACCGAGCTTCCCCCGTAGCTCGGACACCGACGCAGTCAACCGCCGCTATGCCTGTTTCTTTGGTCTGCCTCGCGGCGCGGGACCGGTCAGGAACGGCCCGACTCTCCGAAGCGCGCCCTTGGGGTCTTCGGCAAGCCACCGAACACAGGCCACGAGGTACGTGTTCATGTCGAGATCACGTGCTGTGGCGTGTGTGGCGGCTTGTTCCCATATCGGCGGTGGTGGACGTAGGGCACGGGCCGGATACCGGTGTTGATTAGCCATAGCCCACAGCCTCCCACAAATGGTTGACCACTTCACAATTCAGTGCCACAATAAAGTGGTCAACCACTTATGGTGGTGGCACCTCGGGGACGGCAAACCCTCGGGACAAATCACGATTCACACAGGAAGTGTTTTTCCATGACCATCTACATGAATGATTTGGCGCGGCAATTGCCGCCACTGCCGTACGACGACTCGGGCGGAGACGGTTACGACTGGATGGACCAACTACCTCACTACGGGTGGTGCGAGATTCCGTTGTGGGGTGCGCATGGTTGGGATCTCGGAGACTGGCCCTACGTCATCGTCGCCATTTGCCGCGAGAGCGATGACTTGTGGGGACTGGTCACCTACGTCGAGCAAGACCTCACTCTGTGGGGATTCTCCAGCAGACGCGAACTCTACGCCCAAATCGACACCATCGCTGAGTTTTACTGGCGCTTGTGCGACAACGACGGGCCGTCGGACCTTCCACCCGAGGGGCTCGAACAACACCACCAAGGCCCACCCCGACGTCTCAACCCTGTCACATAAGACAGTGGGGGCGCGCAGAAATCCTGCGCGCCCCCACTATGGCTAGAGCGACGGCCGACCGGACCCGCACACGGCGGGGGCAAACCCGGCCGGCCGTCTCAGCCCCCAACCCTCAACAGGTCCACGATTCACCACAAACCCGCGCAAGCCAGGAACCTACACAGAAGCCTAGAACCACCCAGGGCGGCCACGGAGAGGGGGAGCGGCAGGGGAGGGCAAACACGCGCACCGCAGAGCAGAGAGAGCACGTGACCGGTCGAAGCCGCGCGGCGACCGGTCACGTGCTCTCTCTTGATTCATGTCACATCGAGGGTGCTGTCGGTTACAGGGGTAAGTCAGCGCCCCACAGCACCGCCACGCACCCGCTCACCAGCGACAACACCAGGCCGTGCTCGACGCGACCGGACAGCCGAACGGACACCCGTGGCCCGGCTGACCGGTTCGTTCGCAGCAGCAGTCAATGACCGGCAGGGCCACCGCTTCGAAGCTCGTCGTGGAGTGTCCAGGTGTAGGTGATGCCGGTCTTGGGGAGTATCCAGCCGTCGTGGCTGAGACTGATCACTGAGGTCGACGAGGTCTCCGGGCTGCGGTGCACCCAGGGATCACGAGGGCTGCCGAGGAAATCGGGAACGTTGACGTACCGAATACCGCAGTCATGGTGGGTGAAGTCGGCGCGGATGCCGTGGGTGGGTCTGTCGATATCAATGTAGAACAGGTGCCCGTGCCGCGGCGTCAACGCCCGATACGTGTAGCTGACATGACGTTCCCCACCGCCCACGTCCGGGCTCTCAGCCGAGAAGACCTGCCCGCCGTCGCGCCGCCGATGCTCGATCCGTTGCGAGACACCATTGATCGTGAACTCCACCAACTCGAACACATCCGCAGCGCCGGGGTCCAAGCCTGTTCGCGGGTCCATGTGAACGACCTTGGTGACAGTCGGATCACGCAAAAGCTGCCTGTATTCGCCTGCGTCTCCGACGCAGGCGAACCGGTGTACACCGGTTCGCCCGGTCACGCGGTAATCCCATCGCACGGTGGCAACGAACATCGCGCCCTCACCCTCGGCGGGACCGTTCTGCCAGGGTGTCAGCGT
Source organism: Herbihabitans rhizosphaerae (assembly GCF_004216555.1). Classification (GTDB taxonomy): domain Bacteria; phylum Actinomycetota; class Actinomycetes; order Mycobacteriales; family Pseudonocardiaceae; genus Herbihabitans; species Herbihabitans rhizosphaerae. Next base: position 17,552 of record NZ_SGWQ01000016.1, read on the forward strand.
GATTGACACGTGGGTGTCATACCGGCGCTCGTCGACATCGATGACGTGCTCTCGCAGATCGGTGTAGAGATCGCGAGCCAGAACGGGATCGTTCAGGCGAGAATCAAGACCGCTTTCGATGATCCGGTCCACCATGTCTGGTGACGCTATACGGTTCATCGCATCGGGATCGGCAAGAAAAGCCATGATCAGGTTCCGCGATATGAGGTAATCGACAACCAGAATGACAAGCCCTGTCGTGAACAAACCACCGCCGATGTCCTTGACCGGCAGCACCGCGACATCTTTCACCCCAGGTAGTTGCGAGACCGCCGACAGCCCCAACCCTACCGCAGCCATAATCGTGGCGAATAACGCCAACCTCGCACGATACAAGCGATTCACTAACGTCCGGCGATCCACACGAAAGCACGATACCGGTAAACACTATTCAGAATCGACCAGGCCAGCCATCGAGAAAACGAAAAGGAACGCGAGGGCCACAAAGAGGGCGGGGTGGGCTCCAACCTCGGAGCCCACCCCGCTACACGGTCGAGTGATGATCTGCTACTTCTTCTTCGGATCGGCGCCCGTGCCACCGACCCCATCGAAGCGTCGCGTCATCCGCCGTGACCTCCTCCCGACCTGCCGAAACCTGTCTCACACACCCCGACCAGACGGGCCGAAGCCCGACCACCATAGGACGTATCGTCATGCAACGTAAAGTCATGGGATGTATCGTCTCTGGATCTATACGCATGGGACGTATGGGGTTGAGCCGTCATGGCAGCCCCACTCTCACCAGCAACCCGCGAGCTCGGCGAACGAGTCCGTAACCGTCGTCACGAACTTGAGCTATCCCAAGAACGCCTCGCCGAACACGCCGGTCTGCACTGGAGCTTCCTCGGCCAGGTCGAACGCGGACAACGCAACCTCACCCTCCACAACATCCTCAAAATCGCCGCCGCCCTCGACATCGACCCCGGCGAGCTGGTCCGCGGCCTGCACGCACCCACACCCTGATCAGCAAGTCGGCCTGAGAGGCTGCTTGGCCGTCGCCTGACAGCGAAACGCGCTGATGGTTCGGTGCGACCTGGAGGGCATGACCGAGGACATCAGGGTGCCGATCACGCCCGGGGACACCATGGACGACGTCATGCGCCGGTTTGTTGGTGCTCCTGCCGGGGTGGCGGTCCCGATCGTGCCCGGTTGGGACTGGCACCTGGTCCTCGACGGACTCGCCGGAGCCCGTCACCGCTATCTACAAGCCCTCGGGACCGAGAACGGCATGGCCGCCCGCCGCGCCGTCGGCGAAGCCCTGTGGTGGGTCAGCGCCGCAGACGAATATCTGCGCGAACGTATCTCAGGCATGAAAAACAGCGACTATTACCGCGAACTCGTAAAAACCGTCGGCGGTGCACGCCTAGCCGGGTTGGTGTACGCACGCAACCGCGCCGGCCACCAACTCGCCCGTTTACTGCTGTTGCGCCTCACTCACGTTGAGCCGATCACCGTCGTCGCGACCGACGGCAGCCAACGCCAGGTCCACACCCAAGTTCAGGTGCACTACGGCCTACGGCCCTTCGACCCCGCACCCCAGGACGGCTACTACTTCGCCGACAACAACAACCTTCCCTCAGCGAGCGCCGCTCACCGGGAACGATTCGACCGAAACACCTGCTACATCAACCACGTCGCTCTGCAACCAGTCAACGACATACTGGAGAAAACAGAAACCGCCCTCCGCAAAACCCTCCAATGGAACCAAACAGGCCCCGACCGCTACAACATCGCGATCAACACCACCATCTCACCACTAACCTGACACATCAGCGATCCGGTAGCCTTTTAGGCACGCCACTCGCAGGAAGTCCAGGCGGTTCTCTTGATACGAATCGCCGGGAGTTTATTCGTCGTCTTCACCGATCACTGCGGGCGCGACGGGTGGGTTGTCGTCCCACAGGTCGTCATCGCGGCGTTTGAGGAACGACGGCATCTCGTGCTCAGTGTCGTCCTCACCTGACCGGCCAGCGCCCGCGCCAACGGGCATGCCACCCACCGGGCCAGCGCCGCCGCGGCCGGCCACACCGGACCGGCCAGCAGCATGGCCCTCGGTTGCGGCCGTACCGGGCACACCGGCACCAACACCGGGACCGCCACGCACACCACCCTTACCGGGCTCCGCACCAGGCGTGCCCAAGGCACCACGACCACCAGAGCCCGCGGGGCCGCGGCCATCGGAGTTGCCAGATCCGTAGGGGCCGGTGGGCAGCAACCCGAGGCCGGTGCGCGGCTGATCGCCACCACCAACCGGCACACCGCCCTGCACAGGGTTAACCACCTGACTCGGTGGCGTGCCCACCGGATTCGGGCTCAGACCCTCCGGCGTCGTCGTTCCGGCCCCGCCCACACCAGGCACCGGGCTCACGGCAGAACCAGGCACACCGCCCGGCGGTGGCGGTGTGCCCGTAGTGGGGTTGACCGTCGGCGTCGGTGCCACCGACCCGCCGGTGGGGGTGCTGCTGCTGCGGCTGCCCGTCGTGCTGCTACCCGTTGGCGTGGTCACGCCGGGAGATGAGTAACCCACGTCGCCGGTGCGCGGTGGCTGTGCGCTGACGTCAACGGTCACCACTGGTGTGTCGGCGTACTGCGGCATCCCGGACGACGCTTGCGTTACTCCGTTCCAGTAGGTCTTCCCGAGTTCTCGAGCCCGCTGTTCGGCTTCCCGTGCCGCTGCGGCCTGTGCCTGCATATCCGGCGTCGCGAGCACGTCGGTGCTGCGCCCTGTTGGGTTCACCACGTTTGGTGCGGTGGTCTTCGGTGGTGGTTTCTCGATCCGGTGGGAGGTGTCCACGGCCATCTGCTGCTGCGCCTGCACACCCTGCGCGATCGCTGTTGCGGCGTCACGGGCACCGACCGCATGCGTGGCGAGCGGAGCGGCGCTGCCTTTGGCTCCGTCGGCGGCCATGCCCTGCCACGACGCGCCGATCTCCCGCATCCCATTCGAGATCAGATCAGCCGCCTTCTGACAATGAGCCGCGACCTCACCAGTCCACGTTTGGTGGGCGGTGCCCAGCCCTTCAGCTTGTGCGACTGAGAGCTTGCCATAGAGCCATTCGTGGGTGGCGGTATCCCAGTTGACATCGATCTCGCCCGAACTCGGGTCGGCCTCGTGGCCCATCTGTTCCCCTCCAGTAGTCGTTAGGCCGGCGGCAGGTTTTGCAGCACCATGCCCACGATCTTCTCGACATATCCACAGGCGTCGGTGAACTCAGGTTTCTTACCGGAGAATGAGACGGTAAAAGCCTGATCGTCGGCCACACCGACCGTGGCTGTACAGGACCGGATCTGCGGGGTCTCTTCCGTGCGGACGGCTGGGTAGCCGTGTAGCTGCATCGGTTGGAACTTCTTCACCGTGCTCTGTGCCCGGTAGATGCCGTCCAGCCCGTTGAACTTCGTATACGGCGACAGGTCAAAGATCACGTTGGAACTGGTCCAGGCGCACGCTGGCTCACCCCACGGACTCGGCGCGGTTCCGAACACCCTAGGCGACGTGAGTTCAGCCAACTGCTGCGGCGTCAGCATCTGGCACGGGTCCAGTCCACGGACGCGTTTCGGGTCCTTCTCTACCGGTGGCGATAGCCGAGGTGGCCCGGTGGACGTCGACGCCGACGTGGTGGACGTGCCGGTAGATGACGCGTTGTCCGAGCCTGAGTTACACCCGGCAAGACCAGCCACAATCATCACAGCAGCCGCACCAGCGATCAGGGAACGTAGCACCGGATTGGTCACCCGACGGCCCCGTACGTCTTGGCGTGGGCGCGATCGCGGTTGGCGTAATCAGCCATCGACCGGTCAATCTGGGCAATCAACCCATCGAGTTGGACGATCATGCTGTCGGCAAACCTCTCGAACGAGCCGACAGTGATCGCCCCGGTGGCCTTACTGTGCTGCCAGTTTACGGCCACTATCATTCCCGGGTTCGTGTCGGGAACCGGGATTTCTCCGATCTTCAACGCTGCGCGCTTCGCCGCCCACATCTCGTCACGGGCTTGTTCGAAGGTGGCTTTGAGTTTGGGTGCGTTCTCGGGTGTGACGTGAATGTTCGTCCCACTGCCGGGGGCGGGCGGGCCGACAGGCGGTGGTGGCATGGCTGGTGTCCCCCTTGTCACTTCGTGTTCGACGTAACCTCAGGTTCGTCGTTGTCACTACGCGTGTGCGTTTGAACGTAGCAGGTCACTGCGGCGGTGGTCTACAGGTCGGTCAGCTACCCGGTCCGAGTGGTCGTGTGTTGTCGAGGAGTTCGTGGACCATAGTGATGATCCGGCTGGTGTCGGCGGGTGCGACGGTGGTGTAGCCGGCGCGCTGGTGGATGGTGTAGCGGCCGAGATCGGTGTCGAGGACGGTGATGGTCCACGGGCCGCGGGCCGAGCGGCCGAGCCGGTCGTTGATGGTGACGCCGACCTGACCTCCCCGGTGGCGGGGTGCTTCTACGACAGTGCGCAGTTGCCCGGCGTCCTCGCTGGAAACTCTGTTGCGGCGCAACGAGTTCTCAAACGCGCGGCCACTGCCCGTTTGGGTGTGGCGTGCTTGGTCGAGGAGGTCGGTGGGCAGGCTCACCGACGAGCCTTCCCCGCGTGGGTGGTCGCCGAGGACGGCGACGAGTTCGGTGATGTGGCCGCTGGGCCGCAACGTATACAAGGTGACCGTGTCGCCGTCGTAGACGCCGCCCACTGCGCGTTCACCGCGCCGTACAGCCAGCGCACCGATGTCGAGACCGTCGCCGGCCCACCGCAGATCGACAGCGACCTCTGGTCGCGCCAACAGGCGTAGTGCCTTGGCGATGTCGTCGGCGACGGTGGTGCCCAGCAGCAGCCCGCGATCAAGCAACGCCTCCGTGGCCCGCTCCCGCGCAGCAGCGACCTCGGACCGAGTAACGCCTTGCTCGGGCGGGTCAAGCGGCAGCGGCTTCTCATCGAGCCCAGCCAGCCGCCACAACACGTTGAACTCGTCGGCCTGTAGCACCGTGTTCATGCACTCCCCAGTGGATGCCCCAGTCAGCGAAGCAGGCTAGCACCAGCCTGGCTCACCGTCGGGGGTTGTGGTGTCGTTCACGCGGTGGTTACGCCAACCAGGTGACGCCCATCGTTCCCGTGATGTCGGTGGTGGGTTCGTGTCAGGATGAGGCCGCCATTGAACGAACCGGGGGGTGGCTGTGGCTGGCGACGAAATCGAGGACCTGTTGCAGGAGCTGGAGGGGCTGCGGCAGCACCTGCCGGAGGTCCCTGCCGATCCGCAACGCCTCACCGGTTTACGGGAGCAGCTCGCCGAGCTGCGCGCCACTGCGGTGTCGCCTGATGGCGGGGTGAGGGTGGTGGCTGGTCCGGGTGGGTCGATCATCGACATCCAGGTCACCGACACGGCGTTGAAGAAGGGCGCGGCAGCATTGTCGAGCACGATCATGGTGACCCTGCGGAACGCTGTGGCGCAGAGTGCGCGTGATCAGGCGATGTTGGTTGAGGAGGTCACCGGCCGCAATACCGGCGTGCTTGATGAGGTCCTACAAACCCAGGCGGAAGCCCTCGGCGTCTCCGTAGAGGAACTTCGCGCCGATCATGACGAGCGCCAAGCGGGCGGCCTCCAGGCCGGCGAGGTGGTTGAGGAGGATTTGGGTGAGCGCGGGGTGTTGCGGACGCGTCCCCGCCACGACCCGTCTGCGGAGGCACCGCCCTCGCCACCTCCACCACTGTCGCGCCCGGCCCGTCGCCAACGGCCGGTTGAGGTGGATGAGGTTGAGGATTTCAGTGAGCATGATCCGCTGCGTAAGCGCAGGACCTAACCACCACGGCGTCAAGGAACAGGGCTATGGCTGAGGGATATCACGCAGACGGCGGTCGGCTCGCAGCGACCGGGAAGCTTGTGGGCGACTTCTCGCGGGTCGCCACAGCGACACGGGAACGCACCGCGGCCGCTGACGTTCCGGCCGATGCGTTCGGGGTGATCGGCGCCGGCCTCTACAACGACTACACAGCAACGAGGGATGACCTCACCAGGCTGTTGGACAAGCTGGCTGGCAGTGTCGGGTCGCTCGGGGACGCCCTCGCGGTGACGGGGGTTGAGTACGGCCGTACCGAGGACGAGCACACAGCGAAGTACACGAGCATCGGCCGGGACCTGGACCGGGTCGCCGAGAACATGCGCTCTAGCTACGGCGGCTGGGAACCCGGGAAGTCGTGGGGTGAGGGCGGCTACGCCAAAGCCGCCGGCGGCGCACTGCCCGGCCCCGCCGGTCCGTTCGCGAAACTCGTCTATCACGGTAAGGACGCCGCCTCCGCCGATGGCACGGCGTTCGATGTCGCCGCCGTCACCGGCGATGCCGTCAGTCTGGGTTACTCGTGCACCTCGACGGCGGCGACGATCATCGCCGACCCCCTCGGCTGGTTGCTGAGTCAGGGCATCAACTTCGCCATGACCGCGATCCCACCCTTGAAGGATTTGATCAACGTGGTGTCCGGGAACGGGGACGTCCTGGCGGCTGCGGCGAAGGAATACGGCGGTGTCGCCACAGACCTCGACACCATGGGCCGCGACCTCGTAGACACGTGTCGGAAGGGTGTGCCCGAGTGGGACGGGCAGGCTGCCGAAGCCGCCGAGCAGCGGGTTGCGCGGTTCGCGACCGGCACGGGTGGGATCGCGGGGAAGGCCGGCAACGTCGGCCAGCTCTTGCAGATGTACTCGATCGTGATGAAGCTCGTCGAGGACTTCATCAAAGGCATCCTGTCCGACCTTGCTGAGTGGATGGCGCTGACCTGGATTCCCGCCCTGGTGGCGGGGCCGTTCACCCTCGGCGGCTCGATCGCCGCAGCAGCCAGCGCCACCGTCATCAAAGCCACCACCGCCATCAGACGCGCACTGGAAAAAGTCACCGTTCTGAAGAAACTGATCGACAAAGTCCGCAAGATCCTGGGCCGGTTGAAAGAGGCGCTCAAGCGCGGTGGCGAGAAGTTCACCAGTGAGGCCGGCAAAGGCGGCCAGGCCGCCACCAAAGCACAACAAGCCCTCCACGACCGCATGAAGAAAGACCTCGCCACGCCCGAGGCGGACAAACCTTCGCAGGTGGCGCAGTCGCTGGAGACCGCGGGGACGATGCTGAAAGACGCCTCCGTCAACTCGGCAAAGAAGATGACCGGTCTGGACAAGACGAAAATCCCCGGCGCGGCCGCGGACGGTGGGACGGCTGAGGTCTACGACCCGGGAAAAATCACGTCGAAGCTCGCCGGCTACGGCAAGGACGCGCACAACGCCACCAAATACGGGACTCCAGGCGAGGAACGCTCCAGTGAGCAGATCGAACGAGACCTGGACACCTAACCCATGAGCTGGCTCACCTGGATCATCTCCACCCTCGCCATCTGGGCGATCACCCGCTACCTCATACGTCCCTGGCTACGAGCCAAAATCCTCCTGCCCCGCACCATCACACGCCACAACTGGAGGCTGGAAACCGGGCGGTTCGGGCCAACCGGGACCGGGCGGCAGATCACCGGAACCATCCACGGTCACCGGTTCACCGCCCGCGAAACCACCGGCACCACCCTCCTCACGGTCCACGGATTCACCCTCACCGACGCCCCACCCCACGTCATCGACATCGACGCCCTCAGAACCAAGGTCACGGTTCACGGACCCTCTCGCGCACAACACGCCATCGATAACGCGTCGACGAAGCACTGGTTCACGTGGACCACGCTCACCAGCGCCACCGAATACGCCATCGACGGTGACTCAATCTCGATCATCTGTGACAGCACGCTTCCACAACTGCCCATCGAACGCAGAGTCCACACCATCATCGACATCGGGCGAGAACTCGAACACCTCGACTGGAACCCACCCACCACCAACGAAGACAACGATGAGGCTGGCGGTTCCCCGGAGCCCGATGAGGCACCCGAGCGTGTCCTACGCACAGTGCACCTCGGCAAGCACAGCGGCGCGGAATCATGCCTTGGGTGCGGCTGGGTCATCGGGTTCTTCGGCCTCCTCGCCATCGGGCTCGTGCTGTTCGGGCTTCAATTCACCATTAACGCCACCGGAGCCCTTCTCGGGCTCGGCGAACCCGTCACCCTCGAAATCACCAGCCCACCCGACCCCGACGGAAACGTCCAAGCCGCCTACCAACACGACGGGCAACGACACACAACAGAACTAGAGGCCAACGCCAATGTTGGCGACCGGATTCAAGCCCACATGCCCCTCTGGCCCGGAGACCTCTGGATCAGCCTCCCCTGGACCCAACCCATCCCCACCGGCACACCAGGAATGCTCAACACAATCCTCGCCCTCACCGCCGGCCTCACCGCACTCACCATCCCCACCGGGATCTACCTCCACCTACGGAAACGCTCACAAGACCTCCATACACGTGATCGTGATTGAACACGAAGAGCGCCTGATTAAGAGAACCGAGCAGCTACTCGGTCAACAAGTGGAGCTAGTCGCTAACCTCTCATTCAGCAGCAGAGCTACGGTATTGAGGCTACGCGTCGCAGGCGGCAGCACAGTTATCGTCAAACAGCACGTTTCAGAGGCCCGGTTTCATAACGAGAAGTTGGCACTAACTTCACTACCAACATCCATATCACCGGAGTTGATCACAGCTTCCAACGGCATCGTCATCATGGAAGATGTTGGCGATGGCCCATCGGTAGCTAACCTACTTCTCGCGAACGACGCCGCCGCTGCACGAAATGCACTTCAGTCTTGGGCAAGTAGTCTCGGAAAAATCGCTTCACACACTGCGGATGAGCCCTTTGGCAGCGCCGTTAGCAAAGACTTCGAACACTGTATGAGAGCACACGCAGACTTATCGAAATTGTGGGAGGTTCCACTTGCTGGTGCGCAAATCAACGAGCTTCGGAGAATAGTGACCTCGCTCAAAACGCCGGGCCCGTACCACATACTGACCGTATCCGACGCCGCTTGCCCCGACAACAACCGAGTCACAGCCGATGGAACTGTTCGACTATTTGACTTTGAATACGCGCAAAGGGGACATGCAGCAGTTGACGCTGCCTACATCCTTGCACCTTTCTGTAGCTGTTGGTGCGTAGCACCAATGCCGAGCCCTGTCACAGATCACATGTACGCGGCGTACAGCGCAGAGTACCCCAAGGCGCAATCACAAGAATTTCGCAACTTGTCAATAGCAGCTGCGGTCGTGCTGATCTTGCCTGGCCTGTTGCGCTCGTCGATAAAGGCCCTTGAGGGTGTGACTACTCCGCAAAGCCAGCCGCCGTACTCTGCCCTACAGCGGTGCTACTTGCGGCTTGATTGGCTTAGCAACCAGGATGCTGTTGCACCCGAGTTCGCCTACTTCGCCAGAAGATTGCAGGAAAGAGTCGCGCATCGAATTGCAATACCAGACATTTCGACCTATCCCGCGTTTGTTGATTGCTAATCTCATTGAATAGCCACAACCCCAGCATTCAACAAGGTATAGACGACGTCCGCAGCTTGCTCGGGACCAAGATGTGGCGATGACTCGACTACTTGCTGCACCGTAACGCCATCGCCAGATATGAGCATATCGATGATTGGTCGAGCCGCTTCAGCAAACATCCATCGCCGCCCTAGGGCGGTAAGCACAAACCCATCGCCGTCACGATTCGGCCGAGATGTTGCCTTTGGCGCCAGCAACACCACCTCTGCGGTAAGGTTCTCAAGGATAGTATTCTGTTCGCCAATATCTGGCAGTTTGAAGAGTGGGCGACCAGGACTAACACCGTCCGAATACTCAACAAATCGATCCAAGACACTGTCCGAATTCATTAATTCATTCAATTGACCACGGATGGACGCAAGGTACTTGTTTCGTGCCGAATCTCCGCCAAGTAGGGGAACTCGTTGACGGAAGATTTCGTAATCTCTCGCGATACCTGTAAGCCATTTGACAAAGTCGATACCGTTTTGATGCGCAACACCGACGCTCAGATGTAGAGAAGGCTGGCCGCATGGGCTCGCCGCATGCCACCAGCCATGCGGGAGATAGAGGACATCCCCGGCCATGAGATCAAACTCGGCAATCGGGGGAGACTGCGGTTTCGGCGTTTCTGCTGTTTCGTCACGCAGCGGCCACATACGCGTTGGCTCGAATATTTTCCACCGTTTATGCCCATCGAGTTGCAACACAAAAACATCGTGATCATCCCAGTGCGTGCCGAAGCCCTCGGCAGCTCCCCAACTAGCGTAGAGATTAACAAACACCCGTGCACGCATTTCCGATTCCAGCGTCGAAGCTAACTGGGCAAGTGGTTGATGCGCCTGATCTACGCGGTCAATTACGAGAGTTGCCCCGTCACGAAGCTGCTTGACCAACTGTCCTGTTAGGATTCGCCTGTAGAAGGCATGACCGCTGGTATCAACTTGTTCGGTGTACAGCTCCTCCGGGACAATATCTCCTTGCTTGGCAAGTCGAAGTCTAGGAAATGCAAAGCGTTGCGTTGCAAGCAGGTTATTCAGGGCCCCCCAATCGGCCAGCGAAGCAAATCGACCAGCTTCACCGGAAAAATGTGCATAATTACGACCGTAGATGGTGCGGATAAACTCAACGGCCGACTGGGGGGCAAGCAAATGAGCGAGCCGAACTACCATCCTATTTTGATCACTTCAAGTCACTTATCTCCGTTCTCTGCAAGCGAAGACGACCTAGCTGACGTCAGCTCAATCGGATCAATCTCGAAAATTAGCTCATCTTTGCCGATGTTAGTTTCGCAAACTTCGACATCACTCATGGTCTATCCTTTCGTTTGTGCATCCTCGTTCGTTCGACACGCGATGTCGCGGATCAGTACGTGCCTGACTTTTCCGTCCTTCCTTGACGTCGTAGTACCGACTTTCTGATACCCCCAATGTCGCCAGATCGGGTATGCGGGATAACGTTCGTTCGAACACTGCAACGTCACTCGTGCTTCGATACGCCCGCGCAATAGACTCGCATGGAGTAGGCTAGCTAGCCCACGTCCCCTTGCATCTGCCTTGACACAGATGTCAAACAAGGCCAGCGTGCGCCGCCCGTCCTCCTGCGTAAATTCGGCGGATAGGCTCTCATGGATATTGGCCCACCAACGGGTCGTATACGACAATGCTGCGCCGTATACGAAGCCGAGGATCTCGTCTTGATCTGACCAGACAGTCACAATACGAAACGTTGGATCTGGGACATTCTCTCCTTTGAAGCGCGGGTCCGTCGAGTAGTCATCAAGCAGCTTCTTTCGAATACGCTCTTCGTTGGCAGAATATTCTTGTAGCGATTCTGAAGCGGAAAAGTCACTAGCGTAGAGGGCTGCTACCCGATCCACGTAGGATGGCAAGCTGCTTGCTCCATCAACCCTGACACGGACCGCATTGGCGACCACTGATTGTCCGGAGAAATCCGAATTGTCCATTTCTACGCACCTAGTCTTGGAAACTCGTCTGATGCAGTCCGCTGGAAAAATTCCTCTATATTTGAAGCTAATTGCCTGCCCTGACTAGAAACTGCGAGATGGTTATTTCGCCGTAACGTTGCACTAAAATCCTTCAGTCTGAGGCCGACCCATTCGAGCCTTCGAGCTGGTTCAAGCTCGAATACCGGGTACAGTGCGTTCCGTGCACCATCGAGGTCCCCCTCGAGTAGCCGAGCATGTCCCAGGTCGATTCTTGCCGATGTTTCGTTACCTAGCGCGCGCCGCTCCGACGGACCACTTTCATACATCTCTATTGAGGTCACCGCGCATTCTTGCGCTGAGCGAGGGTCGCTAAGTCGGATGTACGTTTCGGTAGCCACTTGCAAGAGCTTGGCGCGCGAATAACTGAAGGCCCCGCCTAGGTGATCAAAGAGTTCACTATCGCCTGGCGATGACTCATGCTCCCGAAAGGCACGTACGAGCGATTCTCGCGCCGCATCGTATCGAGACGTACGTGCTGAGTACGCTGCGATAGCGTTGTTGAGTTGCGCTTTAGCGATCGGCTCTGTAGCCCACTGCCCAGCAGAGATGGCAAGGTCTAACGCCTGCTGTGGACGATCATCCCAATCAACGAGAGTCGCTTGACGCATTCTCGCCTTAAACCTCAACGAATTGTGTCCGATTATCTCGGCGTAGGTCCAACTTGCACGCGCCTGCTCCATTGCTGCGCGTGGAAAGCCGACGCTGGCGCTCGAGCCCGCAAGCAGCGCACACACCACTGACGCAAGGAAATACAGCTGCTCTTGTTGCCGCGGATATTGCCGATACTCAAGGAGTCGATAGATGCGATCTCGAACATTGACAAGGTCTGGAAACAGGCTTAGTGAGCTGGTGTGGAGCTTCGCCTTCACGAGTCTCTCAACTTCAGCGGTTAGCTCGTCGATAGTCATATCCGACATCAAACCTACCTGCGCATTCTCGGCATGTCGCCGTGATTCGAATGCAGCTACCTTGATCAAATCGAAGACCGCTTGCGTTTCACCGTACCTGTTCGATGCAGTGCCATCATTGATGTGAGCAACCGGCTCACTGCGTGCCGGCACCGCAAGTTGTCCAAGTTGTGTAATTTCATACTCAGACGACTCAAGGGCAGCCCGTTCTTGTCTGCTGAACCGCTCGCGATCATATTGGTCAATAAGCTTCACAGGCTGTGTGTCGTAAATACGTGCAAGAACCAAAAGTGCAGTGAGGCTCGGCTTGTTTCCACCTTTGGGCCAAGCTTCGTAGCCACTGATGCGTTTACCGGTCATGGCGGCGCTGGAGTCGCCAACGACTTGGCTGTAACGCGCGGCTACTTCGTCTTGGGTCCATCCGTGGGCGTGCCGCCATGCCGGCCGCGGCCGGTACCCCCAGCGCGTCGCCATCTCAATGGCGATCTCCTCGACCGTGTGACCTTGCTCCAGCATGGCACGGCGCAACCGGTCACGCTGGGGCTTGCTGCCACGAGCCTCACGTCGCGCCACGTCCTGTCACCACCCCGCTCCGCCTGGTGATCGCCTGAGTATAGGTACGACCTGAGACGTCACACCACCCCATCCGGCTGGAGTTTTGACCGGAAAATTCGCTATTTGGCCTGGTCAGAGCTGGGAGAACAGTTAGTGTAAGTCTCCCAAGTTCTGACCGGGAGTTCTGTGACCTTCGCTGCCATGCTTGATCTTGGGAGCGCTCCCTTCCCCGGATGGTCGGTGAAGGGACCTGGTGATGGAGCCGTTGTTGTTGATCTTTCTGATCGTGGCGGGCGGTACGTTCGCTGTCGGTGCCTGTGTTGGTGCCGAGTTGCATGGGTATGTGGTTCGTCGGCAGGAGGCGCGGCATGTGCGGGAGCGGCGGGCACTCAATGAGGCGTGGCGTCGGGTTCACCGTGACCTTGGTGTTGAGCGGACCCCGCAGCTGGTGAGTGCGCGTGACGACGAACTGCACGGGAGCCGGCAACGGCTTCCTGAGGAGGTGTCGCTTCGTCGGATCGGGCCGCGGCCGGAGGCTGAGGGGAATCGGTTCCTCGACTGAGGCCGGCGGGTCTGGATTGTGACCTGTTTCATTTAGGCCATGCGTGTGGTTAAGGGGCGAGACGCCTTGCCTTTGTTGTTTTGCGTCTCTTAGTGTTTCGGGCGCACGGAACCGCATGTTTGTGTCGGGGCGTGTCGCACGGTGTCGGGGAATGTCAAGATCTTTGAAAGGAAAGGTCGTGCCCTATGGATCGACCCCAAGGTATGTGGAGGTTCAGGGTTCGATGAGAGGTTTCGGCGATGACGGACAAGGATCAGCTCGACGTCAGTACCGACAATAAACCGCATGCCGATGATGATGTGGTGCGGGCGTGGGCGCGGTTGACGGTGACTCGTCTGGAGCAGGTTAGCCATGCTGTGAACGATTTGACCGAGCGGGCTCGCGTGTACGAGGGTTCATGATTTTTTGGAGGTCTCGTACGGTTTTTTCGAGTGTGTCGATGCGTCGATTGAGGTCGGTGAACATGCCCACAACGTCGGTGTGGTTGTGGGGTGTGGTGGCGATGACGTAGGTGGCTTGGCCGTTGATCGATTGGACGAGTCCTTCGTCGCGGAGGACTCCGATGGCTTTTTGCGCGGTGGACAGGGCAACGTCGTGGATGCGGGCGATTTTGTTGTAGGACGGCATTTTCTGTCCCACTCGTAGTTGTCCGCGGGTGATGCGTTGCCGTAGTTCGTCAGCGATACGTCGGTAGGGCGGTATTCGTTCGTCGGCTCCTGTTTCATCGGACATTCCTCGACCTTACGAGCCTAACGCCCGTTAGGTCCATAGACTTTATGTCTTGAGCTGGGGTTTTCACCCGCTTAGACGGCTCACCTAATGCGTCGTGTGCGTAACGTCCGAGACACGGGTCATTCGCCAACAGGGGCGAGGGCCAGGTCTTGGAAGAGGTGAACCAGTGATGTCGGTGTCTCGATATGTGGTGGTGGAGCTTGCCGCCCAGGTGCGTCATTTGTTGACGAATGTTCCTGCTGCGGCGGCGCCGGAGGCGCAATGGGCGGACTGGCACGTGCGCAAAGCGGCGCTGTTGGAGATGCTTGGTGCGGTGGAACCGTCCCTAGCGATCCACACCAAGGATCAAGCATCCTCGGCCCGCTACGAAGCCAGTCGCCTGTCGCGCACGACCACCAGCCCGTACTAGGCGGGGTGATCGGTGATGAGCAGGTGTTATCGAATTCGAGTGTGGGGCCGTCAGCGGAGAGAGATTGATGCGCACGTGCTGGCCCATGTCGTGATCAGGGTGAGTCGGCGGTTGGCGCGGCAACGCGCAGAGATCGATGCGGCGCGCATCAAGGCCGCTCGTGGCAGGATGCGTCGTGAGTCCATTGTGGACTCGATTCCGCAGCCGCGTAAACCCGAGCCGGATTCTGGCGCTGGGCCGGGAATCGACGGGTGATCGTGGTGGATCGGGTGTGGTTCTGGCCGGTGCTGATTCTCGCCGGGTGGCTGTTGCTGGTGTCCATTGTGCACAGTGCCGCCTCGTGGTGGTGGCAACGGACGTTGGTGGCCTACCGGTTGGACACGCCGGCCAGAACCAGCCCGGTCGAGGTCGCCGCATGGGTTGGGGCGCTGCGATCGCTGCTACGCCCCACCCGGGCCGGTGGCCTGGTTCCAGGGTGGCCGATCGGGGTAGAGATCACCGGCACCCATTCCGGGATTGAGCGGGTCGTGGTGGTTCCTCGCCGCTGGTGGCCGGACGTGCAGGCCGCCGTGACCGCAACACTCCCGGGAACCCGCGTCACGGAGCTGCCCGGCTACCCACGCGCCCGGTTCGCGCGGTGCCGTCTCGCGGGTGAGGCCCGGAACCGGGCCGGCGGGAACATGCTCGCAACCCAGCGGGCACAGGAGGCGAGCCGCTATCTGCTGGCCGCGTTGCAGCCCCTGGGACCGGGTGAGATGGTCCGGGTGCAGTGGCTGCTGTCTGGTGCGCGTGCTCCGCGTGCCGCGTTCCGCACCACCCCGCCCGCGGACGTGCGGCGGGCGTTGGGGCCGCGCTGGAGCGGCACAGATCCGGTGCTGCACGGCGTCTGTCGTGTTGGTGTCGCGGCCGGGTCGTGGCGACGGCGCCGGAACCTGTTTCGGCGGGCGTGGTCAGCGCTACGCGGGTTGAACACCCCGGGCGCGGTGGTGCGTCGCCGCTGGTGGCTGCCCAGCCTCCTGGTAGCGCATCGCCTCCGACGCAGGCGAACACCGTGGTGGCGGTGGCCGTTGACGGTGACTAACCGCGAGGTCGCTGGGCTCCTCGGCCTGACCACCGGGGCGAGCGGGTTACCCGGTTTGCCGGCCGGTGTCACGAGGTCGCTTCCCCCACCGGTTCGGCTTCCTCGCACGGGTGTCGTTCTCGGTGAGAGCACGTATCCGGGTACGCGGACGCTGTTGCGGTTGCGGGCGGAGGATCGGTTGCGGCACGTGTGGGCGGTCGGGCCGACCGGTGTCGGCAAATCCACGCTGTTGGGCAACATGATCATCCCCGGAGCGCGCGGGTGACGGGGTGATCGTGATCGACGCTCGCGGCGATCTGGCCACTGACGTTCTTGACCGGATACCGGATCATCGTCGTGAGGATGTGGTGGTGATCGATCCGGCCGCGCCCGGCCCGGTGGTCGGATTCAACCCACTGCACGCGGCCGGATCCCCGGAGCGCGCGGCGGGGTTCGTGTTCCATGTGCTGCACTCGATCTACGCGCCCTCGTGGGGTCCCCGGACGGCGGACCTGTTGCGCGCCAGCCTGTTGACCCTCGCCTCGAGCCGTCCCGTAGACGGCGTGGGCTCGGGGTTCACGGTGTGCGAGGTGCCAGAGCTACTCACTAATCCGGGGTTTCGCCGATCGGTGACCGGTCAGCCGTTGCCGCATGGGCTTGCGGGGTTCTGGCGGTGGTACGAGGCGCTGTCGAATCCCGAACGGGTGCACGTCATCGGGCCGGTCCTCAACAAGCTGCGCCCCTTCATCTTGTCGACCCCGCTGCGGCTCATCCTCGGCCAACCAACCGGTGTCGATCTAGCAGGCGCGTTGACTCACCGGCGGATTGTGGTCGTGACCTTGAAACGCGGCCTCCTCGGGGCTGAGGCGGCGATGCTGTTGGGGTCGCTGGTGATGTCCAGCGTGTGGCACGCCGTCCTGACCCGCGCGGCACTGCCGCCGTCGGCGCGGCGACCGGCGTGGTTGTACGTGGACGAGTTCCACGACATCGTGCGGCTGCCGATCGATCTGGCGGACATGCTCGCCCAAGCCCGCGGGCTCGGTCTCGGGTTGACGTTGGCACACCAATACCTGAACCAGCTCGCCCCAGCGGTGCGCTCGGCGGTGCTGTCCACCGCACGAACACAGGTCGCGTTCCAGCCCGACTACGCCGACGCTCGCGAACTCGCGCACCGATTCGGTCCACTGTCCACAGAGGACCTCATGGGGTTGGGCGCGTTCGAGATCGCCGCCCGCCTCTGCCTACACGGCACCACCCTCACCCCCGTCACCGGACGCACCCTCCCACTCCCCGACGCGACGACCGACGGCAGCCAGCTCGCGAAAAACAGCCGCGCCCGCTACGGCCTCCCCGCAGCGGAGATTGACAAGCAGCTCATCGCCCGCACCACCCCAACACCCACCGGCGACGGTCGGCATAACCGGATGCGCAACACCGCGAGCCAGCCATGACCACCAACACCAATCCGGCGCGCTGCCGGTTGACGAGTGTGTATCTGCGGGAGCTCGCCACGACGCTGCCCGGCCGCTACACGGCTGTCCTGCCACATCTTGAGCGGGTGCCGATGCTCACCGGCGCACAGCTCGACCGACTCCTTGCAACCACCGCCACGGATCGACAGACGACGGCGCGGGTGAGGCGGCGGATCATGGCCCGCCTGGGCCGGCTCGGGCTCGTGGCGACGCTGGATCGCCGTGTCGGGGGCGCTCGGGCCGGCTCGGCCGGACACGTCTACACCCTCACGACAGGCGGGCACCGGTTCCTCGCCATCAGCCGCAACCAACCTCCACCTGGGCGTGTCCGCCGTTCGCGGGCTCCCGGCGTGATGTTTCTTGATCACACCCTCGCGATCAGCGACCTCTATGTTGATCTTGTCTGCGCCAGCCGCACCACCGAGGTCACAGTGCGACAGTTCGCGACTGAACCCGACTGCTGGCACCCGACCACCAGCGGCGGATGGTTGCGCCCGGACGCCTACACCGTCCTCGCGGCGAACGCGTACGCGGATTGCTGGTGGCTGGAGATCGACCGCGCGACCGAACCGTTGCCCCGCATCCGGACCATGTGCCACGCCTACCTTGACCACGCCACCAGCGGCGGCACCGGCCCCGATCAGGTTCTGCCGCGTGTCCTGATCACCACCCCCGACCAACGCCGAGCCGACGCCATCGATACGGGTGTGCTCACCAGACTCCGCGCGGACGCGACACACCCGGATACGGGGTTGATCACCGCCGTGACACACCACGAGGCGGCAGAATTCCTCATCACAGAACTCCACACACACAACCCCCAAAGTGATGCGCAGACGCATCACTTTGGGTAGGATACGAAGGAGAACAGAACACATGAAGCGACCAGCAACGTTCGGCGAGTACGTCACCATGACCAGGCAGCAACGCGGCTACTCAGAACGGCACGTGGCCCGACAAGTGGGCGTGGCGAACACGACTATTAGCCGCATCGTCAACGGCAGCGTCCCGCACCCCGAGTTGTTTCTCGCACTGGTGGACACGCTCGACCTTGACATCGTGCTCGCCGTCACTCTGGTCGAACCCTATAGGCGCATCGTAGACCGCGTCATGGTGGCACAGAAAGGAAAACCCGGCCATGCCCCCGACCAAGGACCCTAGCCCTGACACGGTGAAACGGGCCGTGTATCTGTTGCGGGTCTCCACACCTAGGCAGATGCGCACGGCGACCGATATCGACCCCGAGGGCAACTCGATCCCCACACAACGCGAATCCTGCGACAGCAAATGCAAAGACCTGCGCGCGGTGAAGGTGGACGAATACGTCGAACCGGGATACTCCGCCCAGTCGATCGAGAAACGCCCCATCTTCAAAGACATGCTCCGGCGGATTGATGAACAAGGCGACGTCGATTACGTCATCATCTACGCACGGTCCCGTGTGTTCCGCAACTACATCGAAGCCGCCGTTGTCAAGCAACAACTCGACAAGCGTGGCGTCAAACTCGTCTCCGCGAACGCCAACGAAGACTTCGGCGAGGGCTACATGGCCGAAGCGATGGAAGCTATCGTGGACGTGTTCAACTGGGTTCAGATCCGCCAAAGCGGCGACGACATCAGCAAGAAAATGCTCAACAAAGCCCGAAACGGCGGCACCAACGGCGTCGCGAAACTCGGCTACCTCAACACCACAACCACGATCGACGGATACAAGGTCAACACCGTCACCACAGACCCCGAACGCAGCCACCTCATCACGATGGCGTTCGAACTGGTCGCCACCGGCGAATACCCCAACGTCGAACAGATCCGCGACATCCTCACCGACGCTGGACTACGCATGCCCCGCACCGGCCGCCCTGTCTCCGTTCAAACCCTCTGGCTCCGCCTGAGGGACCGCTACTACTGCGGCTACGTCACCTTCAAAGGCATCGAATACCCCGGCCGGCACCAACCGCTCATCAGCGAAGAGCTATTCGACCGCGTTCAACGCGTCCTCGATACCCACAGCGGCAGCGGCACCCGACAGGGCACGCACCCCCATTACCTCAAAGGCACCATCTGGTGTCGCCGCTGCACACAACGGTTCATGGTCCAACGCGCCCAAGGAAACGGCGGAACCTACTACTACTTCTTCTGCGGCGGACGCCAAGACCGCGTCTGCGACCAGCCCTACATCCCCGTCGACGTCATCGAAGACGCCGTTACCCGCCACTACGCAACCATCACCCTGCCCGACGATGTTCAGACCCAGATGCGTGAAGCGATCAACGACGCGGCCGCAACCGCCACGACCCTGCCCGAGCAGATGCGCACCGAATACGCGAAACGACTCGACAAACTCGACGCCAAAGAACGCTACCTACTCGACCTTGCCGCCGAGGAAGGCTGGCCCAAAGACACGCTCCGCGACAAGATCGCCGACATCCGAACCGAACGCACCCGCATCACCAGCACACTCCGCAAGGCCGACACCCAACTCGACGACGGCAAACAGATCCTCACCCTTGCCCTCGACATACTCGCAGACCCCCACACCATCTACCTGCACGCCACCGACACCGACAGGGCCATCCTCAACAAAACGATCTTCAGCAAGATCTACATCGACGGCGGCACCATCACCGGCCACGAACTCAACGAACCCTTCAACCACCTCATGTCCACCACCAGCAGCAGCCCGGTACCCCAACCCCGGACAGGCCAAGAAGACGACGATGACGCCGCACCCCCACAAGGGCACGACGCCACCAACACGTCACAGCCACCCGAACCGACCCTTTCGGGCCAAGGTTCGAGTAAGACTCACGTGGTGGGCTCGGGCGGGGTGGAACCGGTGACCTTGTGCGCCGTCTTGGTGAACGCGCTGGTCAGGACGGTGATGTGGCCGAGAAGATCGGCGACGGTCATCCCGTCGCACGGTGTCGGGTGAGAGAGCTGGCCGTCGTCGACCCTCGCGACGAGTGCGCGCATCTGGTCGGCGGGCGGCTGAAGATCGAACTTGATCGTCATGGCCGGCACGGTACTCCCGGCGGGCGCACGGCGACCACTTGTCCTCTGTGGACGGTGCGAGGAGTAGCCTCACGGGCCTTCACGTGCGATCGGTTGGAGGTCTCTCGATGGACGGCCCTGATCTTCCCGAGGCCGATCAGCCGTTCACGGTCGAGGTGTATCTGCACCGGTGGCCGAGCGGCGCGGAGAAGGTCGAGCTGATCGAGGGGGCGCTGTGCTTCCAGGGCAGCTTCGATCAACGTGACGTGGAGATCGCGGAGCGCGCGTATCCGGGGCGGATCGTGTTGCTGGACGAGTCCGGCAGCCTCGAAGTGCACCCGAACGACGGCGGCCCACCGCGCACGAGCTACCAGAAACTCCTCGACCGCCGCGGCGGCTGACTGTTCTACTTGAACAGCTGCAGCGCGTCGAGATCGATGGTCAGCGGGCACGGTTCGGTGACCGTGAACGAATGCTCGGCTCGCTGTGATTCCTCGTACTCGCCGTCCACCAGCGTGAGGATGGTCGCGGTGACCGGCGGCTCCGGGTCGATCAGCCAGTACTGGGGTACGCCGGCCTCGGCGTACTCGCTGGCCTTGTGCTCAGTGTCGTCACGGGCCGACCCCGGTGACAGGATCTCGACTACGACGAGCAAGTCGGATGCCGCTTGCAGACCAGGCTGCTTGATCTTGTCGAACGGAATAATTACCAGATCGGGAACCCGCGTTCGCGCCCTGCTCAGTTGAAGGTCGACGTCGACCTCCTGGAAGGCGGCAAGCTGTGCGGGCAGCTGCCCACGAACTTGCACATATAGCTCAGCCAGTGCGTACTGGTGCCTGGGGACGGGGCGAGGGCTCACGACGATGACACCGTCCTGCAGTTCGTACCGGAAGGAGTTGTCTTCCGGCAGCCGCGCGAACTCCTCCACCGTGTAGTGGCGACGAGGATCGAACGGCAGGGTGACCGTATACCTCGGCCCTGGCTCGTTCGATGCTGCGGTCACTGGGATCCCCTCAAGCTTGCGCGTTAGTTGAGACGTGCGCACAAGCATACTGCCGGGGGAACGAGGGCGGCTCGGACACGCCGTCAGTCGCGGTGGCGGGCTCGGTGGGCGGCGACGTGCATCCGGTTCGCACAGCGCGGGGAGCAGAATCGCTTCGTGCGCGTGGTCGACGTGTCCAGGTAGTAGTTCTCGCATTCCGTTGCGGCACAACGGCCCCAGCGGTCCAGTCCATAGTGGACAATGCCGTGCGCCATGCCCCAGGCCGCGGCGGCGGCGACCTCGGTGGCGGGTGGCGCGTCGGTGTCGGCGACGTGGATGTGCCAGTTCGGCTCGGCGCCGTCGTGCTCGTGCGCGTGACCGGCGGACAGTGTCGGCCGCAGCGGGTGCTTGGCCAGCAGCGAGTTCACGGCCCCCTTGGCCGCCCGCGCGTCGGACTTCATCGCCGCGTCGAGTACGTCCGCGATGCCGGCGCCGACCGGACGCAGTGCCCGCACGTCCCTCTCGGTGAGCCGGTCGGCCCACCACGGCTCCTCGTGCAGTGCCGCGCGCACGGTCTCGACCTCGGAGAAGTCGGCGTTGGCGAGCCGCAGCGCCACGTCGAGGTAATCAGCGTTGTCCATTGTCGGTCCTTACCCGTATGGTGACGGCTGTCAGGGGCGTGAAGAAAGTATGCACCTTACCGAGAGGAGTGGCCATGCCGGACACGCCGGAGCGCACGCAGGCCAGACGGTTCGTCAGGCTCGCGTTGCCCGCGCTGGGCGTGCTCGCCGCCGAGCCGCTCTACCTGCTGGTCGACACGGCCGTGGTCGGACACCTCGGCGCGATCCCGCTGGCCGGCCTGTCCGTCGGCGCGATCGTGCTGGCGCAGATCTCCACGAACCTCACCTTCCTGTCCTACGGCACCACGGCGCGCGCCGCCCGCCTGCACGGCGCCGGCCGCACGCGGGACGCGGTGGCCGAGGGTGTGCAGGCCACCTGGCTCGCGCTGGCCGTCGGCACGGTGCTGCTCGTCGCCGGCCAGATCTTCGCCGAACCGATCGCGCGCCTGCTTTCCGGTGACGCCGTGGTGGCCCGGGCTGCCGTCGACTGGCTGCGGGTCGCACTGCTCGGCGTGCCGTTCATCCTCGTCACGATGGCCGGCAACGGCTGGATGCGCGGCGTGCAGGACGGTGTGCGTCCACTGCGATTCGTGTTGGCCGGCAACGGAATCTCCGCGATCCTGTGCCCGATCCTGGTGCATGTCGTGCACATGGGGCTGGTCGGCTCGGCCATCGCGAACGTGATCGCGCAGGTGATCTCGGCGAGCCTGTTCCTGCGCGCGCTGGCCGTCGAGCGGGTGCCGTTGCGTCCACAGTGGACACTCATGCGCGCACAGCTCGGAGTCGGCCGCGACCTGGTGGTGCGCAGTCTGGCGTTCCAGATCTCCGCGCTGTCGGCCACCGCCGTCGCCGCGCACACGTCCACCCACGCGGTCGGTGCGCACCAGATCGTGCTGCAACTGTGGATCTTCATCGCGCTGGTGCTCGACGCGATCGCGATCGCCGCGCAGTCGCTGGTCGGCGAGGCGCTCGGCGCGCACGACGAGCGCAGGGCGCACGCGCTTGCCCGGCAGGTCGCCTGGTAC
The DNA here is from genome assembly GCF_004216555.1 of Herbihabitans rhizosphaerae. Classification (GTDB taxonomy): domain Bacteria; phylum Actinomycetota; class Actinomycetes; order Mycobacteriales; family Pseudonocardiaceae; genus Herbihabitans; species Herbihabitans rhizosphaerae. Next base: position 40,336 of record NZ_SGWQ01000016.1, read on the forward strand.
GGGCTGGTGTTCGGCACGGCGCTCGGCGTGGTGTTCGGCGCGCTCGCCTCGGTGATCCCCGGCCTGTTCACCACGGACGGCGGGGTGCTCGCGGAGATCCCGAACGCCTGGTGGTTCTTCGTTGTGCTGCAACCGATCGGCGGCGTGGTGTTCGCGCTGGACGGCGTGCTGCTCGGCGCGGGCGACTCCAAGTTCATGCGCAATGTCACGATCGCCGGCGTGATCGGCGGGTACCTGCCGCTGATCTGGGCGTCACTCGCGTTCGGCTGGGGGCTGGTCGGGATCTGGACCGGCTTGGCACTGTCGATCGTGATCAGGTTGGTCGGCATGGTGGCGCGCACGCGGTCCGGCAGATGGGCGGTGGTGGGCGCGGTCCGGGCTTGAGACACATCGGCCAGGGCCGACATATCCGCCCGTTAGCGTCGCGGTATGCGCATCACCGAACGCGACGACGTGCTCGCCATCCTCTCCGACCCGCGGTTCATGCCGCCGCCACCGGAAAGGGCGGGACCGGTCGGCACGATGACCTGGCTGCGCGCGACGGTCGCGCGGTTCAGCGCGGGGGAGACGCACGAGCGGCGGCGCGCCATCGCGGAGTCCACTGTGGACGGTCTGGATCCGGCCGAGCTGCGGTACCGGGCGGCCGCGTGGACCGATCCGGCGGTCGAGCCGCGGTACGTTCCGGTCGCCGTACTCGCGGGCGCGCTCGGCATCACCGACGTCCCGCGTGCGGTGGCCGCCGTGCGCGAGGTTTCCGTTGCCTACCAAGGAGTCTACGACGTCGCTCCGGACGAGGCGGTCGCGACGCTGGTGTCGATGCTGCCCGGTGAACCGGAGGTCACCGCGAACCGGATCGGCCTGCTCGTGCAGGCCTGCGACGCGACCGCCGCCCTCATCGAGGGGGCGGACCCGCCGGTACGGATCACCCGCCGGACAGCGCTCGTCGACGCCCGGGGAGTGAGCCAGGGGGAGACGGTCGAACTGGACATCGGCACGCTTCCGTTCGGCGCCGAGCTGCGTGCCTGCCCGGGGCGCGACCTGGCGCTCGCGCTCGCCGAGGGAGTGCGGAAACCGTTCCACAGCCTGCATTCCGGGCCGGCGCCGCTGTTGTTGCCGAACGCGTGGGACTTCGCGTCGGCCGCCATGCTGGTGGACGCCGGGTTCCCCGCGATCGGCACGACGAGCCTCGGTGTGGCGGCCGCCGCCGGCCTGCCGGACGGCACGGGGGTGGCGCGGGCGGAGACGGTGGAGCTGGCGCGGCGGCTGGTTCGCCTGCCGAGGCCGATCACCGTGGACATCGAGGGCGGGTTCAGCGACGATCCCGCCGAGGTCGCCGCGCTGGTCGAGGAGTTGGCCGAGATGGGTGTCGCCGGCGTCAACATCGAGGACGGCCGCGCGGACGGATCCCTTGTGCCGCAAGAACATCAGCGACGAGTGATCAAGGCCGTGAAGCACGCGGCACCCGATCTGTTCGTGAACGCGCGCACCGACACGCACTGGCTCGGCGCCGCCGGGATCGACGAGACGCTGCGCCGCGTGCGGGCGTTCGCCGACGCGGGCGCGGACGGCGTGTTCGTGCCGCTGCTGAACGATCCGCAGGAGATCACGGCCGTGGTGCGGGCGGTCGACGTGCCGCTGAACACGCTGCTGTGCGCCGCCGCGCCGACGGTGGATCAGTTGGGCGAGCTGGGAGTGCGCCGGGTCAGCACCGGTTCACGGCTGTTCCGCGCGGCACTCGGCGCGATGCTCGCCGCCGCGCGCACCCCGGACCAGGACCCGGCCGACATCCCGAGCTACGCCGAGGTGGTGCGGCAAGGCGACATGTTTCGCGCCGCCAGAACTTGACAACCGCACGGGCGCCCGTTCGCGTACTTTAGCCCGCGAAAGTACGCGAAAGAAGACGAAAGACCAGGTCACACAAGATCAACAGGCGGCGGGCAACGTGAAGGTTATTGCACGCAGAGACGTGCGCGCCGGCGAGTCACACTCACAACCCCAGCCGCGTCACCCGAAGGGGCGCTATGCGGAAGTCCAGCGGTTGAACGACGTGTAGCCCGAGGCGGGAACCATCAGCAACGGGCCGCTTGGGTTCTTGGAGTCGCGCAGGGCGGTCATGTCGCCGGCAACGGCGACCTCGACGCAGTCGTGGTTGCTGCCGTCGCTGCTGCGGCTGCTCTTGCGCCACCGGAGGTCGGTGAGATCCATCGCGGGCATGCGGGTCGCCTCTCGTCGCGTCTCAGAGGTCGGCCGCCAAGTCCTCGATGAGGTCCAACGAATCGTCCGGGGGCAACGCGAGCTTGGCGAGGCCGTCCAATCGAAGCTTAGCAAGCGCGACCTCCGCCACGCCCCGCACCGGCACGGTGGCGAAGGCGTGCTCGGCGTAGAGCATTTCCGGATAGCGCTCGTCGGGAACGTTGAGGATGAGAAAACTGCCGTTCTGGCCGTCGTTCAGTCCCGCTGATTCGGGCAGGACCTGCAGGACGACATTGTCGAGCACTGCGGTTTCGATGAGCCGGTTCAATTGGTCGCGCATGATTTCCGGCGCTATCTTCTGGCGCAGGATCGGCTCGTTGACGACGGCATGCAGCTCCAAAGGAACGGCGGAGCGCAGCCGCTCCTGGCGGCGTAGCCGCACCTCGATGTCGTCCTCGATTCTCTTTTCTCTACGCAGGATCCACGAGTTGGCGAAGACGGCCCGGGTGTAGGCGGCGGTCTGTAGCAGACCAGGTACGTATCCGAGGCAGAACTGCCGGACGTGGGTTGCTTCGACCTCATGCGCGATATAGCTGTAGTCGTCCAGGTCGTATTCGTCCCACCAGCCTCGTTCCTGGCCGACTTCCCACAGCTCCAGATACGGCTCCCAATTGTTGACGGCCACACCATAGAGGTCGAGCATGGCGCGCAGCTCGTGCCAACCGGGTATTTGATTCTCGCTTTCGATTCGATTCATCTTGTTCTTGCCGAATCGGAGGTGTTCGCCGGCCGCTCCTTGCGTGAGGCCGGCCTCTTGTCGCAGCCGGCGCAGTTCCCGCAGAAGCTGCCGCCCGTGGAAGTTCAGTCTCCTTGACATCCCCAGTGCCTCTCGTAACGGATCAGGCACACAGCGTACGAGTGGTGGCACCGCGAGCGGGTTTCCCGATCGGTGGATCGCACGCGGTCGGGAAGATCGCTACGATGGGGAGCACGGCGTACGCGGTACGTGGTAACGGCCTTGGGGGGTTGATGACGCACACACTGCCGACCGCTCGTGACTGTCCCTTCGATCCGCCCGTCGAGCTGCGAGAACGCGCCGAGCGTCCGATCAGCCGGCTGCGGTTCGCCGACGGTTCGCTCGGCTGGCTGGTGACCGACTACGCCGCGGCTCGCCACGTGCTGAGCGATTCCCGGTTCAGCACGGACCCGGCGCGCACGCGTTCACCTCTTCGTATCGATCACCAGGCGGCGCCTCCCGGCATGTTCCTGTTCATGGACCCGCCGGACCACACGCGCTACCGGCGGCTGCTGATGGGCTTCTTCACCTTGCGGCGCGCCAGGGACATGGAGCCTCGCATCACGGCGATCGCCGAGGAGTTGGCCGACGATCTCACCTCGCCGGCCGATCTGGTGGAGTCCTTCGCGCTCCCGCTGGCGTCGCGCGTCGTGTGCGGCCTGCTCGGCGTCCCGTACACCGATCACGAGTTCTTCGAGTACCAGACGCGGAACATGGTCGACCCGGCCCGGTCCTTCGAGGAGCGGCAGGCCGACAACGGCGTGATGTTCGAGTATCTCGGGAAACTGGTGCGGCACAAGCGAACCGAGCCGGCCGACGATCTGCTGAGCGGCCTGCTGGAGCTGACCGACGATGAGCTCGTCGGCATCGGCCTGCTGCTGTTGTTCGCGGGGCACGAGACGACCGCGAACATGCTCGGGCTCGGGACGTTCGCGTTGTTGCAGCACCCTGATCAGTGGGCCGCCCTGCGCGCCGATCCGGGCCGCCTGGACGGCGCGATCGAGGAGCTGCTCCGGTACCTGAGCATCGTGCAGTACGAGGTGAACCGGGCCGCCCTGGAGGACGTCGAGGTGGCGGGGCAGGTGATCGCGGCGGGCGAGCCCGTGCTGGTGTCCCTGCCGCTGGCCAACCGCGATTCGGCGCACTTTCCCGACGGCGAATCGTTGGACGTCGGCCGATCCGCCTCCGGGCACCTCGCGTTCGGGTTCGGCGTGCACCAGTGCCTCGGGCAGCACCTCGCGCGGATCGAGATGCGGGTCGGGTTCTCCACCCTGCTGCGACGATTCCCCGACCTGCGGCTGACCGTCCCCGCCGACGAGGTGCCACTGCGGGCCGGGCGCGGGATCTACGGCGTCGACCGGCTCCCGGTGGCCTGGTAGGTGCCGCGCGCGGTGTGCGCGCCGAGCCAGTAGCTGCCGGCCGAGCGGTCCAGCTGTCGGCTGAGCGGATCGCGCACCGCCCGGATGATCAGCCCGACCGGGACGATCACCACGACGTACACGATCGCCAGCAACACGTTCCTGAGCACCGCGACACCTCTCTCAGTCCAGCGGAATGGCCGCACGCCAGTCCTCGTCGTCCGACCACTCGGGCTGGTCCGATTTTCGCAACAGGAAGTCGCCGAGCACGAGAATGTCGATGTTCGTGCGCATGAAACACCGGTAGGCGTCCTCCGGTGTGGCCACGATCGGCTCGCCGCGCACATTGAACGACGTGTTCACCAGAACCGGGCAACCGGTGCGTGATTCGAATTCCTTCAACAGTTCGTAGGATCGCGGATCGTCGTCGCGGGACACCGTCTGCACCCGCGCGGAATAGTCGACGTGGGTCACCGCGGGAATGGTCGACCGGCCGACCTGCAGCAGATCGAGGCCGCGCAGTCCGGCTTCGGAGATCTCGTGCCGCTGCTTGTCGGTCAACTGCGCGACGATCAACATGTACGGGCTGGCCTGCCCCAGCCGGAAGTACTCCTCAGCCGCTTCGGCGAGCACCATCGGCGCGAACGGGCGGAACGACTCGCGGAACTTGATCTTCTGGTTCATCGTCGACTGCATCGCGGGATCACGCGCGTCGCCGAGGATCGATCGCGACCCGAGTGCACGCGGCCCGAACTCCATGCGCCCCTGGAACCAGCCGACCACCTTGCCGTCCTCGAGTTCGGCGGCGACCCGGGGTGCCACCTCGTCAGCGGCCAGGTATTCGTGCGGAAGTCCTTTCGTGTCAACGAATTCCTGGATCTGATGCTCGTCGTAGCCCGGGCCGAGGCGCGCGCCGGACATCGCGTCCCGGCCGGTGCCGACCTGCGGGCGATCAGTGCCGGCGGCCAGCAGCGCGGCGCCGAGCGCGCCGCCGGCGTCACCCGCGGCCGGCTGCACCCACAGCTCGTCCACGATCCCGGTGTCCACGATCCGTCCGTTCGCGACGCAGTTCAGCGCGACACCGCCGGCCAGGCACAGGCGTCGCTCGTCGGTCCGCTCGCAGGCGAACGCGGCCAGCCGCAGCATGATCTCCTCGGTCACCTGCTGCACCGAGGCGGCGAGATCGAATTCGCGCTGGGTCAGTTCGCCTTCCGGTTCCCGCCGAGGGCCGCCGAACAGCTCCTCGAATCGCCGGCCGGTCATCACCTGGCCGTAGAGGAATTCGAAGTATCGCGTGTCCAGCCGGAACGATCCGTCCGGCTTGATGTCGACCAGCTTGTCCCGGATCGTCGAGGCGAATCGCGGCTCGCCGTAGGGTGCGAGGCCCATCACTTTGTATTCACCGGAATCGACCTTGAACCCGCAGAAATACGTGAACGCCGAGTAGAGCAGTCCGAGAGAATGCGGGAATCGAAGCTCCGTGACCGGCTCGATCCGATTGCCGACGCCGTGCCAGATCGACGTGGTGGTCCATTCGCCGACACCGTCGACGCAGAGCACGGCGGCCGATTCGTACGGGCTGGGCAGGAACGCCGACGCGGCGTGCGACTCGTGGTGCCCGAAGCATTCCACCGCCGGCACCGCGCCGAGATCCAACTCGCCGAGCCGCTCGCGCACGGTGTCGGCCGTGCGCCGCTTCCAGCTCAGCCACTGCGGCACGACCTGGCGAAACGACGTCCAGCCGCGCGGCGCGACGCTCGCGTAGGTGGCCAGGATTCTGCGGAACTTCAACTTCGGCTGTTCGTAGTAGGCCACGACGTCCAGGTCGTCCAGCCGCGCGCCGGCCTCGTCCAGGCAGTACCGGACGGCGTGACCGGGGAACGACGGATCGTGCCGGCGCCGGCTGAACCGCTCCTCCTGCGCGGCCGCCACGATGCCGTGCTCACCGACCAGGGCGGCGGCACTGTCGTGGTAGTACGCCGAAATACCCAGAACGGTCATGAGCGTCGACTCCTCGGAACGCGGGTGCGCAGCGCGGCGTAGGTCCGCGCGGCCGCACCGGTCGGTGGGCGCAGCGACCGGTAGCCGACTCTGATCCGCTCCCAGATGTCGCACCGCTGGTCGGATCCGCCGAGGCCGGCCAGATGGCTGTCGATCGCGTCCACCGCCCACGCCGAATGCCCGGTCGCCACGTTATCGATCGTGTTGTGCAGGTCGACGAACTGCGTGCTGAACCCGTAGTGCTTCAACGCGATCCGCGCGCTGCGATACCCACCGCCGACGCCGGACAGCTCCATCGCCAGGTTCAGCCCGAGGATCTCCGGCATGAACGTCTGCGGGAACCGCGAGATCGACAGCCAGTAGACCGGCAGCGCGAACGACTCGGCGCGGAAGCCGGCGTACTCGGCGAAACTCGGCGACACCGTCGGCGGCAGGTCGATTCCCATGTCCCGCAACAGGTTCCGGTAGATCCGGGGATGGTTGATGTCCATCTCGCCGTTGCCCAGCTCGTCCCAGTAGGTCTGGAACAGGAAGTGCCCGGCGGCCGAGGAGGCGAGTCGATAATCGGTGAAACCCTGCAGCCAGCCGCCGTCGATCATGATCAGCGGAGCCAGTTGCAGGGTCGAGTCGATCAGCTCGTCGCGGGTCGGCAGCGGAGTGTCGCTCTCGTCGAACTCCCGTCCGTGGCGATCGTGCTCCTGCTCCAGCCAGGTACGCAGTCCGCTGTCGCGGTCCCACTCGCGCGGGAGCTGGTGCGCGTGGTCGAGCCGGTAGCGGGAGCGGGCCAGCCAGCGGGCGACGTAGCCGCGCGCGAACCGGCGCAGCGGCTCGGAACCGTCGCGGCTGAGCAGCGCGGTGTAGGCGGCGCGGAGGTTCGCCGGCTGCTGTCCGGTGGCCGGCGCGGGGGCATGGCCGGCCACCGGACGATCACCATGGCGGTGCCACGAGCGCTGGGCTTCCCGCAACGGTTCCGCTTCGCCGTCCGCGCGCGGCAGGGCGCTGATCCACCGGCGGATGACGGCGAGCTCGTCGTCGGTGAAGATCCGGAACATCGGGCCTTTCGGGCCGATCAACCCGCGCAGCAGCGGGCTCCGGTCCGGCTCTCCCGGGCGCACCAGCGGGCTGTTGGCCAACGCGGCGAGGAACTGGCTGGGGCCAGAATCCACGTTGGCGAACCATTCGGCGAGTGGGCGACCGTCGAGTTTGTATCGGGCGTGGTAGACCGCCGCCTGGCGCGCCCGCGCGTAGATCAGGCGCCACATGTCGTAGTCGGGGGAGGTGCTCAGCCCGGCCTCGCGCAGCAGGCTCGCGCACCATCGGCGCAGTTCGCCGGCGGCCCAGTGGAATCCGGTGCGCACGGTCGTCTCGTCGAACGCGCGCACGGCGTCCCGCGCCCGGTCCAGCGCGGGCCGCGGGTCACCCTCGCGTGCCGCGCCGAGGTCCAGGTCGCGGCGCACGTCCTCGCCGAGTTCGATCGCGGCGAGTGGTGGCGGCAGGCCGACCGCGCGCAAGCACAGGTCGGCACCGAGCAGTTCGCCGGAGAACCGGTCGGGCAGGCGGCTCATCGCGAGCAGCAGTCCGGGGAACCGGAAACTGAAACCCTCGATCCGCTCGTGTCCGGTGAGCTGGAGATCCGTCTCGTGGTCGCCGATCCGGTGCCGCCGCAGCACTTCGCGGAACACGCTGCCGCGGTCGGCGAACGCGTGACCGACGCCGATGTCGGACGCGTACAGCGACAGCACGTGCAGCGCCGGCTCGGTCTCCGCGTTGCCGGCACTGGACATCCACTGCAGCCACGCGCCGGCCGACAGCGCCAGCGGCGAGCAGTTGAGCAGCGTGTAGCGGACGGTCGGGTCGCCGCCGTCACGCAGAACCTCGGCGAACCGTGCTGTTTCGTCGGTGCACCAGGACCGGACTTCGGCGATCAGGTCGTCGATGTCGGCCGGCTCGTCGGCCGCGTCGGCGAGTGCGGCCGCGACGTCGGCGGCCGATGGCGGACTCTCCGGGTCCAGCGCCCGCAGATATCTGGTCCGATCGTCGAGAATCGGTTCGGCCGTGGTCGACATCGGTCAGAACATCGGATAGATCGAGCTTTCCTTGCCGCGCTTCTTCTTCTTTTTGCGCCCCTTGAAGAAGGCGATCAGCTTACGGAACATCGTTCCACCCCCTACAAATCGAGCTCGGCCGTGATGATCGCCGCGACGAGTTCGTTGCCGTCGTCGGTGAGGTGCACCTTGTCGAAGAAGATCCACTGTTCGGCGGTCACCTTCTCCGCGACCGCCTTGTTCGTGTCGATGAACGGGATATCGCGATCGGCGCAGAACTTCTCGATCAGGCCCGCGTATTCCTTGTGCACCGCCGGATCGACGGCCGCATTGAACAGCGCCCACATGGCGGCCCGCTCTTCGTCTTTCTCGTCCGCTTCGATCAGCAGTTTCTCTTCGGTGGAGTAGGGCTTTCCGGTCCACGGCAGAGTCGGCTGCAACGCGAAATGCAGGCGCGCGCCGGTCGGCGTGACGACGTCTCGGAGAACGTCCAGATCCCGCCGTAGGTTGCGAATGGCGATGTCGATCCGTTCCTCGACGGACGGCGTCTTCGGCTCGGGCTCGGCTCGCTTGCCGCGCAGTCCGACCTTCTCGGCCACCCTGGCCAGCGCGCTCTGTCCCCACTGCGGGTGCGCCATCTCCGGCACGCCGAGCTGGGTGAAGAACTCGCCCGAGAAGAAGAACTGGCCATAGCCTTTGTCGGAGTTCGGCAGGCCGGCGGTGATCAGATTGTTGAGCCCGGAGAAGACGACGACATCACGCGGCTGCGGCAGTTCGTGCCGGTGCAGCATGAACAGGATCAGCTCTTGGGTCGAATTCAAGGCGGGTGCGCCGAAGTTGAGCCACGGCGTGCCGGAGGGGCCGTTCGAGAGGAACGACGAAATCGTCTTGTGGTCGCTCGACGAACCGAAGCCGAATGCGGGGGACGCGCCGAGCAGCACGTTCACCGGTCCGTCGGGAAGTGCGTCCAGTGAGGCGGGGCCGGCCGGGCCGTGGGTGACGCGGAATCCCGCTGAATCGGTGTTGAGAGCCGATGACGTGAAGTCGGTGCGGTTGAAGAACATCACGTACGGCAGCCAGCGGATATCGCCGGTGGTGAACTCCTCGTAGCATTCGATTTCAGGTATCAGCCGCTTTCGCTGCTCCATCGAGAAGCCCCCACTTGTTCACGCACGTCGTTGGTTCTTCACCGAACGGTAGGGCGGGTGTGCGAGCTGTGAACACGGTCGGCTGAGACAACTGGGGTCGGACAGGGGATCGGTACTGGCGTAGGGGTGTATCCGCCGGCGTGGCACGATCGCGGAATGGCAGAAGCTGGCCTGGTCATCGTGGACAAGCCGGGCGGGATGACGTCGCACGACGTCGTGGCCCGCGTTCGGCGGATCATGCGCACACGCAAAGTCGGTCATGCCGGCACGCTCGATCCGATGGCTACCGGTGTTCTGGTGCTGGGCATCGAGCGCGCGACGAAGCTGCTTGGTCACCTCGCGCTGGATCGCAAGAGCTATCTCGCGACGATTCGGCTTGGTGCGTCGACCACGACTGATGACGCTGAGGGTGAGGCGTTGTCGGTGATCGACTCGGTGAAGCTGGACGCGGTGCGGGACAACGACATCGATGACGGTGTGGCGGCGCTGACGGGTGGCATCGAGCAGGTGCCGAGTGCGGTCAGTGCGGTGAAGGTGGACGGGGAGCGGGCGTACAAACGGGTGCGCGCGGGGGAGACGGTGGAGTTGGCGGCGCGTCCGGTGACGGTGCATCGGTTCGACGTGTTGGCGCGGCGGCGTGGTTCTGACGGGTACGACCTGGACGTGATGGTCGACTGTTCGTCGGGGACGTATGTGCGGGCGTTGGCTCGGGATCTCGGGGCGGCGTTGGGGGTTGGCGGGCATTTGACGGCGTTGCGGCGGACGACGGTGGGGCCGTTCGGTCTTTCTGTGGCGCGCACGTTGTCTGCTTTGGAGGAGCGGGCGGAGTTGTCGCTGGATCTGGATTCTGCGGTGGCGGCGGCGTTTCCTCGGGTTGATGTGGATGCACGGGTGGCGGCGGCGATTGGGTATGGGCAGCGGGTGCCGGCTGCTGGGGTGAGTGGCACGTATGGGGTGTTTGGGCCGGACGGGGTGGCTATTGCTCTCATGGTGGACTCTGGGGAGAGTGCACGGTCTCTCGTGGTGCTTCGGCCTTCTTAGGTGCACTTTCTGTCGTTTGGCTGCCGCGGCGGTCGCCGGTTGCGGGTGGCACATTGCGCGGGTGTTCCGGCGACCGCCTTGCCAACGGGATTAGGGCACGCCTTTTGCTTTGTGGGTCACCTTTAATGGGTGACGTTTTGGGGTTGGGCGGCGGTAATATTGGGGTATGGAAGACGTTTTGCTCCTGGGGAGATGTTGGGTTTTGTGGAGCGGAAGATTGCGGGGCTTCAAACGCAGCGGGTGCGAATGCTGGATATGTTCGCGAAGCGGCGGAATACGGAGAACGCGCCCGAAGAGGTTGGGATGTGTTTGAAGTGGGCGCCTGGGTACGCGGGGAACCATCCGTCGTCGGGAATGGTGACCGATGTTGGGCGGAAACGGTATCCCCGGCTGCGATGGCGGAGAATGTGCGGATGCGACATCCGCGATGTACCTATCCCGGGTGTAACCGCCCGTCGACCCGCTGCCAGCTTGACCACACCGCTCGACACGCTGACTTCGGGCGCACGTGTGTCTGCAATCTGAACCCGCGCTGCGAGCGGCACAATCTGTGCAAGGAGAAGCCCGGCTGGGTTGTCGAACAGCCCGAACCCGACGTGGTGATCACGACCAGTCCACTGGGCGACACCGTGGCCGTCCGGGCCGAACCGATCGCCGAACCTGGTCCGCCGCCGTTCTGATGGCGTCGGCTCGTCAACTAGGGTGATTCCGTGCAACGGTGGCGCGGTCTGGAGAACCTTCCCGGCGGATGGGGTCGCTGCGTGGCGACCATCGGCGTGTTCGACGGCGTGCACAGAGGCCACAGCGAGCTGATCGGCCGTGCCGTGTCGCTCGCCGAGCAGCGCGGTGTGCCGAGCGTGCTGATGACCTTCGACCCGCACCCGTCCGAGGTGGTGCGGCCGGGCAGCCATCCCGCGCAGCTCACCACGTTGCGGCGCAAGGCGGAACTGGTCGAGCAACTGGGCGTGGACGTGTTCTGCGTGCTGCCGTTCACCCCGGAGCTGTCCAAGGTCCCGGCCGACGAGTTCGTGCACGAGGTGCTGGTCGACCGCCTGCACGTCGCCGCCGTCGTCGTGGGGGAGAACTTCACCTTCGGGCACAAGGCTGCCGGCAACGTGGACCTGTTGCGGCGCTTGGGAAGTCGGTTCGGCTTCACTGTCGAGGGAGCCAAGCTGGTGACGGCCGCCGGTGCTGGCGAGGCCGATGCTGGTAGCGAGATCACCTTCTCCTCCACCTACATCCGGGCTTGCATCGACGCCGGTGACGTGGCCGCCGCAGCCGCCGCACTGGGGCGGCCGCACCGGTTGGAGGGCATCGTCGTTCGTGGTGACCGACGCGGCCGGGAACTTGGGTTTCCCACCGCGAACCTCTCCACTCCACGGTTCGCAGCCATTCCCGCTGACGGGATCTACGCCGGCCGCTTCACCTTGCTCGGCTCGGACCGCACCCTGACCGCCGCGATCTCCGTGGGTACCAATCCCACGTTCTCCGGGCGGGAACGCAGGGTCGAGGCATACGTCCTCGACGTGGACGAGGACTTCTACGGCCAGCGCGTCGGGTTCGACTTCGTCACACACCTGCGCGGCATGGAGAAATTCACCTCCACCGACGCCCTCATCGCGACGATGCACGAGGACGTGCGCCGCACGCGCGAACTCCTCGACGACGCGTGACCACCCATCTCACCGAGGTGAGGTGGGTGGCACTCGCGGGCCTAATTGATGAACGAGGTGTTGAGGATCTTGTTGGGGGAGCCGTTGCCGGGGTTCTGGATCTTGCCTTCGGTGGCATTGCCGGTCAGTTGATCCGAGATCTGCTGCGGGGTCAGGTTCGGGTCGGACTGCCGCAGCAGCGCGGCCGCTCCCGCGACGTGCGGGTGGCCATCGAGGTGCCCTGCATCGACGTCGAGCCGCCCTGCATGGAGGTCGACTCGATCTGGCTGCCCGGCGCGAAGATGTCCACGCACGTGCCGATGTTGGAGAACATGGAGCGGCGGTCGCCCTGGTCGATGGAGGCGACGGTGATCGCTTCCGGTACCCGGGCGGGGGAGTAGCCGCAGGCGTCGGCGCCGTTGTTGTTGCCGGCGGCGACGGCGTAGGTGAACCCGGCCGCGGCCGAGTTCTTCAGCGCCTCGTCACCGACTCCGACGTCGTACATGTACAGGCTCATGTTGACGATCGAGCCCTTGACGCCGTTCTTGGTCACCCAGTCGACCGCTTCCACGGTGACCGAGTCGGGGCCGGAGTTGCCGCAGTCGAACACTCGCAGTGAGACGAGCTTCGCCTTCTTGGCCACGCCCCAGGTCTTGGAGCCGACAGTGCCGGTGACGTGCGTGCCGTGTCCGTTGCAGTCGGTCGGGTCGTCGTCCTTGTCGATGAAGTCCGGGCCATAGGTGTTGCGGCTTTCGAAGTCCGGGTGGCCCTTGGTGCCGCCACTGTCGATCACGTAGACCGTGACGCCCTCACCGGTCTTGTCGTAGACGTACTTCTTGTCCAGCTGGGTGGCCTCCTGGTCCACGCGGTCCAGGCCCCAGGTGGGGTTGGGCTGCTCGTCGGCCCCACGCGCGGTCCCGTCCTCGTACACCGTGCGCACGCGCGGATCAGTCGCCATCCGCTTGGCCTGCTGGTCGGACATGCCGTGCACCGCGAACCCGTGCAGCGCGGCGGTGTACGTGACGGCCACCCTGCCGCCGTGGTCCGCGGCCACCGATCGCGAGGTCTGCTCGATCGCCGTGGCGTTCGACGTCGCCTGCTCGCTTTCCTTCAACACCACGATGTACTGGCCGGCGTAGTGCTCCTTGGCCTGCACGACCGCGCCCTCCGGTGCCACGGCGTTCGCGGGCGCGGCGACGCCGACGATCGCGATCGCCACGCCGGCCGAAACCGCCGCGGCGATGAGTTTTCTCTTACTCATTCGACTGATCCCCTTCATTGCTTTACGCAATCGTTTGGTAACAGTGCGCCCGCTGTCGACACTAACCACGCGCATCGCCCCGAAGACAGATCACTTAAGGCAACCGGAAACAGACGGCCGAATAGACGGTTAAGCCGCGGCAGACTGTTAAGGGCGTGCCGATTCCCTGAGCTGGCAAGGGAAGTACGTGCTGCGAGGTCGCCACAACCACTGCGGGGCGGCCGCTCAAGAAGACGATGTGAACGCGCTGGAACTGGTCGAACGTCGCCTTCAACGAATTGGTGTCGGTATCAGGCCGGCTCGCGCCACATCGGCCACATCGGCGGCCCGCCCTCCGGCAGGATGAACGGCCCGCCCGCCACCACGCGATAACCGTGCCGCAGATACAGATCACGCACCCGTTCGCTGCTGGCCTCCAGGTAGGCGGGCAGGCCGGCACGGTCCAGGTGCTCGTGGTGCCGATCCATCAGCCGTGACCCGAGACCACCGCACCGCGCGTCCCGGCGCACCGCCAGGAACGCCAGATGGTGGTGCTCCACGTCGTGCGGATGGTGCGCCTCGAACGCCTCGTCGAGCATCCGGAACCGCGGTGTCCACTGACCACACGCGGCGGCGAGCCGCTCGTCGTAGTCCTGCGGCGGCGGCGGTTGCGGCGCCGTCTGGTGAAACCACACCGCGGCCGCCACCGGATCGCCCTCGGCGTCCGGCAGCACGTGGATGGTTCCGTGTTCCTGGGCGTGCTCCACGAGGATCGCGAAGTTCGCCGACAGAACCTCGGTGCGCACCGACGAGTCCGTGATCAGCCACGCGGTCACGTCCAACTCGCTGAACGCCCGCCCGATCAACGCGGCGACGGCATCCGTCTCGATCCGAATCATCACGCCTCCACTCGCTCGATCTCGATGCCTGCCTCGGTCGCGGCAGCCTTCGCACCCAGCCCGATCGCGGCGTACACCTCTGGCCGGCCCGATTTCAGCACCAGACCCCAGATGACGCCGAGCACGGCGATGGCGAGATACCCACCCGGCACGATCCAGCGCAGCGGCGAACTCGGCTCGACGCCCAGGACCGTGGTGAAGTTGTTCAACACCAGAACGACGATCGTGATCACCGCAGCCGAGGCGAGCAGCGGGGCCAGGAGCCGGCGCCACACCCCTTCACCGGACGGGTTCCTGGCGAAGAACGCGATCACCGCGATCGACGTCGCCGCGATCAGCAGCAGCACACCCAACCCGCCGGACGTGCCGCCCCAATAGAACAAGTGCACCAGCGGGTCCCACCCGGCGCCGGCGTACAACACGATCACCACAAGGCCGAACAGGCTCTGCAACACCGAGCCGGCTCTCGGCGAGCCCGACCGCGGCGACGCGCGACCAATGAACGCCGGCAGCACCCGCTCCCGGCCGAGCGCGAACGCGTACCGGGCGGTCGTGTTGTGGAAGGAGATCATCGCGGCCAGGATGCTGGTCACGAACAGCACCCGGCCCGCGGTCAGAAAGCCCTCGCCCAGGTGCTGCCCGGCCAGCGTGAACAGCAACTCCGTCGACTGTGCGCGCGCCTCGTCCACGATCCGGTCCGGCCCGGTCGCCACGCTCAGCGACCACGAGCCGAGCGTGTACAGCGCCGCGATCAACCCGACCGACAGGTACGTGGCGATCCGCACCGTGCGGCCAGGGTCCTTCGACTCCTCGCTGAACACCACCGCGCTCTCGAACCCGACGAAACCGAGCACGGCCAGCGCGAGCAGCGCGCCGACCCCCGAGCCGAACAGGTTGGCCGGGTTCAGCGTGTCGAAGGTGATCCCGCCGCCGGCCGGGTTGGCCAGGTTCGCCCCACTGAACACCAGGATCACGGCGACCTCGGCGAGCAGCAGCACCGCGAGTACCTTGCCGTTCACGTCCACCTGCTGCACGCCCAGCACGGCCACCAGCGCCCACGCCACCAGCGCGATCACCCACCAGGACACCGACCACCCGAACCACTGCGCCAGCAGCGGAGCCGTGGCCGCGCCGATCGCGCCGTACAGCCCGACCTGCAGCGCGTTGTAGGCCAGCAGTGCGATCCACGCGCCGGCCACGCCGAACGGCCGGCCGATGCCGCGGCTGATGTAGGCGTAGAACGCTCCGGCGTTGGCCACGTGCGGTGCCATCGCGACGAAGCCGACCGCGAACAGCGTCAGCACGACCGCGACCACCACGAACGCGATCGGGATGGCGGTCAGGCCGGTGGTGGCATAGCCCGTGGTGACCACTCCCGCGATCACGGTCAGCGGGGTCGCCGCCGACATCACGAAGAACAGCACCGACGGCACGCCGAGCCGGTTGCCGCGCAGCGTTGTGGCCAGCAGGCTCTGGCGTCCGGGGGACCGTGTCGACATCTCTCTCCAAACGATCTCTTGGCAGGGGGAATCTCAGCGACGGTGGCTCAGCACCGCGTCACCCACGGCGGTCTCGGTCGCGGCGACCAGCTCGCGCAGCGGTGGCGGCAGCCGGCCGACCAGGTCGGGGATCAGGCGGTGGGCCGGCACCGGGGCGTCCCGGGTGACCTCTTTCTCCAGCCCGGTCGCCGCCATCAGGCCGATCAAGGTCGCGTCCAGCAGCGACAGCGGGTGCCGCGCGTGGAGCCGGCTGGACAGGCGCGCGACCGGTCCGGCGGCGGTGTTGGGGTCCACGAGGTCGAAGACGGTCACCGTGCGCAGCAGGCGTCTGGCCTGCCGGCGGTGCGCGTGGCCGCTGTGCACGAGCCGAGTGCCGACCTGGTCGTAGGCGTCGGCGGCCAGATAGCGCAGCCACGGCGTCACGCTGCTGACGTCGTCCTCGTTCATCAGATGGCTGAGCACCGAGTGGCTGAGCACGTCCTCCGGCGGACGGGTGTCGGACACCCACAGGTGCCCGCGCTTGACGGCGATCCGTTCGGTCAGGACCAGTTCGCCGAGCAGGGCGCCGGCCAGCCCCAGACCGAGATTGACCCGATGTAGCCGCAGTTTGCCGCCCAGATCATCGTGAGCAGCCAAAAAGAACTCGTCGCCGAGTAGCACGTCCCCCGAAGACCTCCCTGTCACGATGTGCACCCGACGAGCTACCACGAACGGGGAACTCGTTCCGGCGACTGTATTGGAGGCAATCACGCGCACGTTTGGTTGCGGGGGATAATCACCCTGTTACCAACCGGTGTCGCTCGAACAGAGCAGCCGCGGCAGAGGTTGACCACCCTGGGTGGTCTAGGTCGAATCGCTGTTCACCGGGTCGGCCGCGACGCTGGTCGGCGCGTCTGGCGAAACAGGCACCGGCGGGCATGGAATGCTGGCAAGATGCTGTGGGGCTCGCGTCCGGCAACGGGGTCGGATGCTTGAGATAGGGGCAGCGGGGAGAGGCAAGGTGGACGAGCAGAGCACCGTCCAGCGCAATCTGGCGCTCCAACGTGAGTGGTATGGAGAACCGCTCGGCGACCGCGTACGGCGGCTCGTCGTGGCGTTCGACGTCTCCCAGGCGAACCTGGCGGACGTGCTCGGCATCAGTGCGCCCATGCTCAGCCAGGTGATGAGCGGCCGGCGCGCCAAGATCGGCAACCCGGCCGTGCTGGCCAGGCTGATCATGCTCGAGCGCACGATCCTCACGCCCGAGGTGGCCTCCGGCAACCGCGAGGCACGCAAGCGCGCGCTGGAGGACGTCCGCAACTCCAAGCCCTCGGTCACCAAGGACACGCTGCCGGTCGAGCACGGCCGGCACGACCGGGTGGCGATCACGGCGCTGCGCCGCATCGCCGATGCCGACGACCTCACCGGGGCGGCGCGCCTGCTCGACTCGAAGTTCCCGGTCCTCGCCGAGCTGCTGCGCCGTGCGGGGGCTGTCACGTAGTGGCGCGGCTGTTCAGCGCGATCGTGCCGTCCCCGGAGGCGGTGGCCGATCTCGCCGAGCACGTTCCCGGGCACCTTCCGGACGGCGCTGCCGAGATCAAGCTGCGCTGGACGCCGCCGGACCGGTGGCACCTCACGTTCGGGTTCTTCGGCGACGACGACTCCGAACAGCGCAGGACCAAGTGGTTGCACCGGCGCGCGACCGGCCTGCGCGCGCCCACCCTCAGGTTGGCCGGCGCCGGCAGCTTTCCCGGCGTGCTGTGGATCGGGGTCGTTGAGGAGACCGCTGGAGAGAGTGCCGACGCCATGCGCAAGCTCGCCGTGGCCGCCGGCGCGGGCCGCCGCCCGTACCGGCCGCACCTGACCGTGGCGCGGTATCAGCGCGGGCAACACGCCAAGCGGGTGATCGGCGGGCTCGTCGACCAGCTCGCCGACTACCGGGGACCAGCGTGGACGCCGTCCGACTTGGTGCTCTTCCGCAGCGACCTGAGCAGCGGCTCGCCCGTGTACGCGGCTGTCCACAGGGTCGAATTGGACGCCTGATACCCTCGATAGTTGGGTACGGCTGCGGTCCGTGGCGGCCGGTACCGACTTCGGGGTTTTCCCGACAGCACGGCACATCGAACAAGGAGTTGACGAGTGGCGCTGTCCACTGACCAGAAGAAGACCATTCTGGCCGAGTACGGCCTCAAGGACGGCGACACAGGTTCGCCGGAAGCCCAGATCGCGTTGCTGACCAAGCGCATCAGCGGTCTGACCGAGCACCTGAAGACTCACAAGCACGACCACCACTCGCGTCGGGGTCTGCTGCTGCTGGTCGGCCGTCGCCGCCGGCTGCTCAACTACCTGACCAAGGTGGACGTCGAGCGCTACCGGTCGCTGATCAAGCGGCTCGGCTTGCGCCGATAGACAAGCTGACGAGGGGGAGCGGTTCGCCGCTCCCCCTTGCCACATAAGGAACACACAGAGGACAGCGCGTCGCGCGTGCGGGTTGGTTCGCCGGTCCTCGGTAGTGGTTCCCGGGCAATCAAGCCCCGGGGGCTTCGATCGAAGACCGGCCTCGTCACCGGACGTGACCGCTTCCCGCGGGTAGACGCGCATGTCCGTGAACGAGGAGAAACAAACGTGACTGAACCCGGTATCGACGGGGTGCACGAGACAACCGCCGTCATCGACAACGGCAAGTACGGCAAGCGGACCATCCGCTTCGAGACGGGACGGCTGGCCAAGCAGGCCGCCGGCAGCGTCGTGGCCTACCTCGACGAGGAGACCATGATGCTGTCCGCCACCACGGCGTCCAAGCACCCGAAGGACCACTTCGACTTCTTCCCCTTGACGATCGACGTCGAGGAGCGGATGTACGCCATCGGCCAGATCCCGGGGTCGTTCTTCCGGCGTGAGGGTCGCCCGTCCACCGACGCGATCCTGACCTGCCGGCTGATCGACCGCCCGCTGCGCCCGTCGTTCGTCGACGGCCTGCGCAACGAGATCCAGGTCGTCATCACGGTGCAGAGCCTCAACCCGCAGGACCTCTACGACGTCGTGGCGATCAACGCCGCGTCGGCGTCCACCCAGCTGTCCGGCCTGCCGTTCTCCGGCCCGGTCGGCGGCGTGCGGGTGGCCCTGATCGAGGGCCAGTGGGTCGCGTTCCCGACTCACGAGCAGCTCGAGAAGGCCGTGTTCGACATGGTCGTCGCCGGCCGTGTCGTCAAAAGCGGTGACGGCTCTGCTGACGTCGCGATCATGATGGTCGAGGCCGAGGCCACCGACAACGTGATCGACCTGATCGGCGAGGGTGCGCAGGCGCCGACCGAGCAGATCGTGGCCGAGGGGCTCGAGGCGGCCAAGCCGTTCATCAAGGCCCTGTGCGACGCGCAGGCCGAGCTGGCCGCGTCCGCCGCCAAGGAGACCCGCGAGTTCCCGCTGTACCCGCCGTACCAGGCCGACGCCTACGAGGCCGTGTCCGCCGAGGTGTCCGACGAACTGGCCACCGCGCTGACCATCGCCGGCAAGCAGGAGCGCGAGTCCAAGTTGGACGCGCTCAAGTC
This sequence comes from Herbihabitans rhizosphaerae, assembly GCF_004216555.1. Lineage (GTDB taxonomy): Bacteria > Actinomycetota > Actinomycetes > Mycobacteriales > Pseudonocardiaceae > Herbihabitans > Herbihabitans rhizosphaerae. Next base: position 59,735 of record NZ_SGWQ01000016.1, read on the forward strand.
CGGCACGCTGGACAAGCTGGCCGACCGGTTCGAGGGCCGCGAGAAGGAGCTGGGCGCCGCCTTCCGCTCGCTGAACAAGAAGCTGGTCCGCCAGCGGATCCTGCGTGACAAGGTGCGCATCGACGGCCGTGGCCTGACCGACATCCGGTCGCTCTCGGCCGAGGTCGCGGTCATCCCGAGGGCGCACGGCTCGGCGCTGTTCGAGCGCGGCGAGACCCAGATCCTGGGTGTCACCACGCTGAACATGCTGCGCATGGAGCAGCAGATCGACTCGCTGTCCCCGGAGAAGCACAAGCGCTTCCTGCACCACTACAACTTCCCGCCGTTCTCCACCGGCGAGACCGGTCGCGTCGGTTCGCCGAAGCGGCGCGAGATCGGCCACGGTGCGCTCGCCGAGCGGGCGATCCAGCCGGTGCTGCCCAAGCGTGACGAGTTCCCCTACGCCCTCCGTCAGGTCTCGGAAGCGTTGGGCTCCAACGGTTCCACCTCCATGGGCTCGGTGTGCGCCGCGACCCTGTCGCTGCTCAACGCCGGTGTGCCGCTGAAAGCTCCGGTGGCCGGCATCGCGATGGGCCTGGTGTCCGATGACGTTGATGGGGAGACGCGCTATGTCGCGCTGACTGACATCCTCGGCGCCGAGGACGCGTTCGGCGACATGGACTTCAAGGTCGCCGGTACCAAGGAGTTCGTGACCGCGCTGCAGCTGGACACGAAGCTGGACGGCATCCCGTCCGACGTGCTGGCCGCCGCGCTGGCGCAGGCCAAGGACGCCCGGCTGACCATCCTCGAGGTGATCGCCGAGGCGATCGACGCGCCGGACGAGATGTCGCCGTTCGCGCCGCGGGTGACCTCGGTGAAGATCCCGGTCGACAAGATCGGCGAGGTGATCGGGCCCAAGGGCAAGATGATCAACTCGATCACCGAGGAGACCGGCGCCGACATCTCCATCGAGGACGACGGCACGATCTACGTCGGTGCTGCCGACGGCCCGTCCGCCGAGGCGGCGATCGACAAGATCAACGCCATCGCGAACCCGCAGCTGCCCAAGGTCGGCGAGCGGTTCCTCGGCACCGTGGTGAAGACGGCCGCGTTCGGCGCGTTCGTCTCGCTGCTGCCGGGCAAGGACGGCCTGGTGCACATTTCCAAGCTGGGCAACGGAAAGCGCATCAACAAGGTCGAGGACGTGGTCAAGGTCGGCGACAAGCTGCGCGTCGAGATCGCCGACATCGACCAGCGCGGCAAGATCAGCCTGGTCCTGGTCAGCGAGGACGAGCCGGCCAAGGAGCAGGAGCCGGCGGCGGAGGCGGGGACACCCGCTTCGTGACCACTGGTTCGTTGAGAGCTGGACACCAGCAGACGCCGGGTAGTACCAAGGTCCTGGACCGCGCGGACAACGGTCTCGCGGTCCGCAGGACGGTGCTGCCCGGCGGCCTGCGGATCATCTCCGAGCAGATCCCCGGGGTGCGTTCGGCCAGCATCGGCATCTGGGTCGCGGTCGGCTCGCGGGACGAGCGCGCGACCGTCGCCGGAGCCGCGCACTACCTGGAACACCTGCTGTTCAAGGGAACCGCGCATCGCACGGCGACCGACATCGCCGAGGAGATCGACGCGGTGGGCGGTGAGCTGAACGCGTTCACCGCCAAGGAGCACACCTGCTACTACGCGCACGTGCTCGACGAGGATCTGCCGCTGGCCGTGGATCTGCTCACCGACGTGGTGTTCGACGCGCTGTGCGAGCCGAAGGACGTGGAGACCGAGCGGGGCGTGGTGCTCGAGGAGATCGCCATGCGCGACGACGATCCCGAGGACCTGCTGCACGACGCGTTCTGCTCGGCCGTGCTGGCCGACCATCCGCTCGGCCGGCCGGTGCTCGGCACCGAGAAGTCGATCACCGAGATGACCCGCACCGCGCTGAACGGCTTCTACCGGCGGCGGTACACGCTGCCGAAGATGGTCATCGCGGCGGCCGGCAACGTCGATCACGGCGCGGTGCTTCGCTTGGTGCGCAAGGCTTTGCGTGATCGGCTCGGCGGTGACTCGGCCCCGGTGGCTCCGCGTCGCGGCCGGGTGCGCGGGGTCGGCACGCGGCGGCTCGTGCTGCACACCGACGACACCGAGCAGGTGCACATGATGCTCGGCATGCGCGCGCTGGACCGGCACGACGAGCGCAAGTACGCGCTGAGTGTGCTCAACGCGGCGCTCGGCGGCGGTATGAGTTCGCGGCTGTTCCAGGAAGTGCGCGAGCGGCGCGGGCTGGCCTACCAGGTGTACTCGTCGGTCGCGTCCTATTCGGACACCGGGCACCTGTCGGTGTACACCGGCTGCCAGCCAGGTGCGCTCGGCGAGGTCGTCGGCCTGATCCGCGAGGTGCTGGCCGACGTGGTCCGCGACGGGCTCTCGGATGCCGAGGTCGCGCGGGCCAAGGGCCAGTTGCGCGGGGGACTGGTGCTCGGCATGGAGGACACCAACTCCCGCATGTCCCGGCTGGGCAAGAATGAGCTGAGCTACGGCGAGTACACCAGCGTGTCCGAGACGCTGGAGCGCATCGACAGGGTGACCGGCGACGAGGTGGCCGTGCTGGCCCGCGAGCTGCTCGGCAGGCCCGTCGCGGCCGCGGTGGTCGGGCCATACGATCACACCGACGACGTGCCGGACGAGGTGCACGAGGTGATCCGATGATCAAGGTTGGGGTGCTGGGCGCGCGCGGGCGCATGGGCGCCGAGGTGTGCCGCGCCGTGGAAGCCGCCGACGGCATGGACGTCGTCGCGGCGCTGGACGTGGACGACCAGCGCTCCAGCCTGGTGGACTCGGGCACTCAGGTGGTCGTGGACTTCACCCACCCGAACGCCGTGCTGGACAATGTGCGGTTCTGCGTGGACAACGACATCCACTGCGTGGTCGGCACCTCCGGGTTCGATCAGTCCAAATTGGACACCGTGCGGGATTGGTTGGCGCACAAGGAGAATGTCGGCGTGTTGGTCGCGCCGAACTTCGCGCTCGGCGCCGTGTTGTGCATGCGGTTCGCGGAGCTGGCGGCGAAGTTCTACGACACCGTGGAGATCGTCGAGCTGCACCACAACCGCAAGGCGGACGCCCCGTCCGGCACCGCGGCGCACACCGCCCGGCTCGTCGCGGCGGCGCGCGCGGAGGCCGGGCTCGGCGAGGTGCCGGATGCCACGACGTCCACAGTGGACGGTGCGCGGGGTGCGGAGGTCGACGGCGTGCGGGTGCACTCGGTGCGGCTCGGCGGGCTGGTGGCGCACCAGGAGGTGCTGTTCGGCGGCCAGGGCGAGACGCTCACAATCCGGCACGATTCGCTTGACCGCACGTCGTTCATGCCCGGCGTGGTGCTTGGCGTGCGCGGCATCGTCGATCGTCCGGGCCTCACCGTAGGACTCGACAAGCTGCTGGACCTGTGAATCCTCGTACCGCCGCGATCCTGGTGACCGCGGCCCTGGTGGTCTACTTCGTGCTGCTCGGCGGGCGCGCGGTGGCGCTGCTGCGTGACGGCGGCACGACCGCGGTGCTGCTCGGCGTGGCCGTGCTGCTGTTGCCGCTGCTCGGCGTGTGGATCGTGGTGGCGACCTGGCGCTTCGGCATCCGCACCGACGCGCTGGCCCGCAAGCTGGACGCCGAGGGTGGGCTGCCGGACACCTCCGACCTGCCGCGCCGGCCGTCCGGTCGGGTGGAGCGGGACGCCGCCGACGTGTGGTTTGACGAGCGCAAGGCCGAGCTGGACGCCGATCCCGAGAACTGGCGCAACTGGTTCCGCGTCGCGCAGGCCTACGACCTGGCCGGCGACCGCCGCCGCGCCCGCGAGGCCATGCGCCGCGCACACGACCTCGCCGAGTGATCGAGCCGGCCCGTACTCGCGAGTCCCGCGCTGTGCACCGGTGAGTCCCGCGCCCCGCATCCGCCACCTGCTCGGGTCACACGCCGTGCCCGCGAGGCCGCGCGGTGAAAGACATCTGACAGCGATCCCCTTTAGCCTGGTGCCACTATCAAGTTCCACGACGGGGAATTCACTGATGGGGAAGTTCACGCCGCGTTCCGGCGGCCTGCTGGTCTGCGTGGTCGCGGCGATCGGTTTGTCGATCAGCGGCTGCCAGTCCGATCAACAGCCGACCGCGCCCAGTTCGAGCAGCACCGCCGCGCGGCCAACCACCACCGTGCAGCCGACGACTCAGCCCACCACGACGCCCTCGCCCGCGCCGCCTTCGGCCGGCAAGACGATCGGCTCCGACGGCATCGGCAAGGCCAAGCTGGGGATGACCAAGGCGGCGGCGCTGGCGACCGGAGCGGTCAAGGTGGGCACCAGACAGGTCGCCCCGTACGAGCTGGCGGGCTACCCGTCGGACCAGTCGTACCCGGTGTGCATCAGCGAGAAATTGGGCGTGGCTTTGATAACCGTGCCTGACGACATGCGGACGAGGGAAGGGATCCGCAAGGAGGCCACCCAGCAGCAGGTCGAGGCCGCGTACCCGAAGCTGGAGAAGAAGCACAATGACTATTTCGCGGCCCCGGTGCCGGGCAACCCCAAGGCGATCTATCTGATCGAGATCAGCGGCGGCACGGTCGCGCAGATCATGATCGCTCTGGCCGACCAGGACTGCCTCACCGGGTAGACAGCGATGCGAAGACTTCCGGCCGTCACTGGCGGCCGGAAGTCTTCGTCTGTTCGATGCGTGGTCAGGCGGTTTGGTGGCGGCGGCTGCCCTGTCGGACGTGGTAGGCGATCGCGAAGCCGACGGCAGCGGCGACGACGATCGCGGCGAGGGCGGGGTGCATGTCCTTGGACAGGCTCGGCGCGCGGTCGGGTCCGATCGCCCAGAGAGCCAGCGGAGTGGCGTAGGCCGCGGTGAGTGCGCCGGCCCACCAGCGCAGCGCGTGGAGGCGGGCATCGCGCAGGGTGCCGACCAACACGAGTGCCACCGGAATGGCGGCGACCAGGGCGAACTGGCCGATGATCATGGCCGCTGCGGCCCAGGCCGAGATGATGACGGTGCGGGACATCGTTTGCTCCTTCTGGTCGCTGTGTGTCAGTGCTCGGCTTCGGCGGTCTTCTTGAGCTCGTCCAGCCACATCTCGAGGCCCATTCCGAGGAACTTGGTGGAGGTGGGCACGTCGCCCTCGACCTGATCGCCGGTCCAGGTCTCCTCGGTGCGGACGAGGACGCCGCCGCGCACCTTGGTGAAGGTCCACACGTGCACGCCGTTGTCGATGCGCAGTCCTTCGCCGATCGCGGGCCCGGTCCAGCGGATGCACTTGCCCTGCTGCAGCTGCTGGACGGCGGACGTGATGACCAGCGTGGTGGCCGGAGTCGTCGGCGTGGCGGGCACCGGGGTGGTCCAGCGGAACCGCGAGCCCTTCCGGAACGGTCCCGGGTCCAGGCGCTTCATGCTGGTGACCGGCGCCTGCCAGGCCGGCCAGCGCTCCACGTCGGTCTGCAGTCTCCAGATCGTGTGCAGCGGCGCCTCGATCAGACGCTCGGTCCGGTACCGGATCTTGGCGGCCGGGTCGACGCCCTCTCCCCGGCAGGTCAGCGCGGGCGGTTGAGCACTCTGGCTGGTCGTGGCCTGAGCAGGTGCGGCGGCGAGGACGCCGGCCGCGATCAGCGGAATCGTGAGCAGGGCGGCACGCGCACTGGTGCTCATGGGTTCTCCTCGTTGGTTAGTGGAACTCGCTTGAGTTAGAAGCTATAACCAGACGAGCGTGAGTGTCAATAGTGAAAGTGATAGCCTCTAACCATGGATGCTGGAACGAGCCCTCGCGAGCGCTACCGGGCCCAGGTGCGCGCGGAGATCAAGCAGCACGCGTGGGAGCAACTGGCCACCACGGGCGTGGCCGCGCTGTCCCTGAACGCGATCGCCAAGCAGTTGGGCATGAGTGGCCCGGCGCTCTACCGGTACTTCGCCAGCCGCGACGAGCTGATCACCGACCTCGTCCGGGACGCCTACCGGAGCCTCGCCGACACCGTCCGGTCGGCCTTCGACGCCGGTGCCGACGTGGCCGGGCTCGCCCACGCCATCCGGAAATGGGCGCTGGACGACCCTCAGCGGTACCTGCTGATCTACGGCACACCCGTGCCCGGCTACCACGCGCCCGACGACACCACCACGATCTCCGACAAGGTCATGGTCGTGCTGATCGACGCCTTCGCCGCGCAGCCGCGAAACGGGCCGGTGTCCGCTCCCGCCTCTCGCCGCGCGCTGTCCTTCTGGACCCGGGTGCACGGCGTGCTGTCGCTCGAACTCGCCGGCCACTTCGCCGGAATGGACGTCGATCCCGCCCAGCTGTTCGCCGACGAGGTGGACACCCTGCTCTGATGGTTCAGTCGAGGACCGCGGTGGCCTCGATCTCGACCAGGTGATCAGGAATGTCCAGCGCCGCGACGCCCAGCAGCGTGGCCGGCGGGACCGGTGTGATCCCGAGTCTCGCGGCAGCACGGGCGATGCCGTCCAGGAGCGCGGGCATCTTGTCCGGGGTCCAGTCGACGACGTAGCAGGTCAGCTTGGCCACGTCGGCGAACGAACCGCCGACCTCGGCCAGTGCGGTGCCGATGTTGAGGTAGCACTGCTCGACCTGCGCGGCGAGGTCTCGTTCGACGCCCCAGGCGACCTGCCCGGCGACGAAGACCAGCTTCGTCCCCGTCGCGATCGACACCTGTCGGTAGACGTCGATCTCGGGCAACCCGTCGGGGTTCACCAGGGTGATGGCCATGCCTTACCTCCGTGCTCTCTTGTGGTTACTGGGAAACCGTAGGAGAGTGTGCGCTGACGTGGAAGAACGCACCTTTTAGTGACTGGGGAACCCGATGGTGACCAAGCAGTTCGAGGGCTTGCCCGAGGACGCGGATCTGCGCCGCGCGGACTCCCTGGCGCGCGAGATCTTCTCCGACATCGCCAACAAGTGGGCGTTGTTGATCATCGAGGCGCTCAGCGAGCGAACCCTGCGCTTCAACGAGTTGCGCACGGAGGTCCAGGGCATCAGCCACAAGATGCTCACCCAGAACCTGCGCATGCTGGAGCGCAACGGCCTGGTCGAGCGCGAGGTGTACCCGACCGTGCCGCCGCGAGTCGAGTACACCCTCACCGAGCCGGGCCAGGGCCTGCGAGCGACGGTCGACGCGATGTGCGACTGGACCCAGCGGTACCTCCGCGACATCGAGGCCGCCCGACGCCGATGAGTTTCGCCGTCTCATCGTGTCCATACCTCTGGGGGCGGTGACGGAAGGAGCGAGTATGACGAGCACGCTGACGGTCGACCTGTTCATCTCGGCTGACGGCTGGGCCGGCTCGGAGGGCCTGCCGGGTTACTTCGGCTATCTGGGACCCGACCTCGAGGAGTGGATCGCGGCCGACTCGGCCGCACCGCAGGTCGTGATCATGGGGCGGCGAACGTACGAGGCGCTGGCCGCGCTGCCGGTCGAGGCGCACGGCGACGCGTGGGACCGCGTGGCGGCGCTGGACAAGGTCGTGTTCTCCAGGACCCTTCGTGAGGCGACCTGGCCGAACACCCGGGTCTGCGCCGACGACGCCGTCGACGAGATTCCGAAGATGAAGGCGGGCGGCGACGTTCCGTTGCGCACGTGGGGAAGCCTCTCCCTCGCCAAGCAGCTCGTCGGCGCCGGGCTGGTGGACCGGCTGCGGCTGATTACCTTCCCGCTGTTCGCCGGCCCGTCGGGTCGCGAGCCGGCGTTCGCGGGCATCGCCTCAACCGATCTCGAACTGGTCGATCACCGGGTCCTGGACGGCCGGCTGCTGCTCGTCGAATACCGGCCGACGGGCAAGGACATCCCGAGGGCCTGATCCACGCGCTCTACCGAGGGTTGTGTGAAGTTCGTGCTAAATGCACCGAATGGCCGAGTGCATGGCGAATTTCACGCAGTAGCGTGCTGCTGTCCATGACCAACTAACTCCGTCTGTTCGCGCCGTACCCAGCTGATCGGCGATCGCGCGAAGAGGGCCAGACGAGAGTCGGGCGGGCTCGCCGCGGCATGCGCTCGGCGAGTCCGTCCGGCATGCGTTCGGTCCCGGTACGCGGTCGTTGCCAGCGGGGTCTTTCCCCCGAAGTGGAGCGATCGATGACACCGAATTCCGACCCGAGAGCACCCGCCACCGGCGAGACGAGCTGGTTCTGCTGCGGCAACGCGTGGGGCCCGTGCGACACGGCCGGCCACGGCGCGTGCGGCACCTGCAACTCCGGCAGCCGGCACTGCGCGTGGCCCAACACGTCCGACGCCTGCTACGCGATCACCCGGCCGGACAAGTGCGGCGAGGACCTGCTGCGCCGTACCTGCGGGCACACGTTCTACGTGCGAAACCTGTGTCGTACCACGGAGATCGCCGTGAAGATCACCGACTGCGGCCCGCAGACCGACCTGTGGTGCGGCGAGAAGTCGTGCTGCAGCGGCAAGTGCGCCACCAACCGCATTCTCGATCTCACCCCGGCCGCGTACTCCGCGATCGGCAACCTGTCCTCGGGCGTCATGCCCATCGCGATGAGGAGTTGAGCACCATGCCCGCAGAGTTAGACCCGTTGGGGCGCAGACGTTTCCTCACCGCCGCGGTGCTCGGCACCACGGCCACCGTGGCCGGCGCGACCGTACTGGGCTCGATCGGCCCCGAGGCGGTCGCCGATCCCGCCACCCCGATCGACCCGGACGCGCCTGACCCGAACTTCGCCGAGGGGCGGATCACCGGAATCGACGGCACGCTGCTGCTGGTGACCGGATCGGACGGCGTGTTCCACCGCATCCAGGTCACCAACGCGACCAGCGTGTGGAAGCTGCGGCCGACCGTGTTCGGCGACGCCAAGCTCGGCGACGGCCTGTACGCGCGCGGCGTGCGGCTGGCCGACGGTGTGCTGGCCGCGGACGCGGTGTGGCTCAACATCGTGAACATGACCGTGCACATCACCGCGATGGCGCGGGACCGGATGTACCTGGACCACCACGGTCACCGGGTCGTCGGACACGTGGTCTCCGGCACCACGGCCGCCGTGTACAACAGCACGCCCGCCGTCGCCGACCTGTCGCTGCTGCGGGTCGGGCAGCACGCGCGGGTGATCGGCGCGTGGCGGCCGGACACCAACGAGGTGGACGTGGCCACCGTGTACGCGTCCGCGGCGTAGGGGATCGTGATGGTCGAATTCCTTGCCGCACAACAGTTTCTGGTCGGCGCCGTACTGGTGTGGGCCGGCGTGTTCAAGGTGACGTCGTCCTCGGTGCCACTCGTGGCCCGGCGCTCCGCGCTGCGACGGCTGGTCGGTGCCGAGCGGGTGACCGGGGCGTTCCGGGCGCTCGGCGCGGTGGAGTTGGTGCTCGCCGCGCTGCTGCTCATGCCACCGTCACACCCGGTCGAGCCGATACTCGCGGCGGGTGCGTTCGCCGGCATGCTCGCCTACCTGGTCTACGTGCGGCGGGTCGCTCCCGACTCGTCGTGCGGCTGCCTCGGCGAGAGCACCGTACCGGTGCGCTGGCGGGCGTTCGCCAGGGCAGGGTTGTTGCTCGCGGCCAGCGCGCTGGCCGCGTTCGCCGACTCGATCATGACTCCCGTAGTGGCCGCCGTGCTGCTGGTGGAGCTGTCCGTGGTGGCAGCGTTGTCGCCGGAGCTGGACCGCTACTGGCTGGTGCCGCTGCGCCGGGCCCGCGTGCGGGTGTCACACCCGCTGGCCGGTACGCCGGACACGGTGCCGCTCGCGTCCACAGTGGACCAGTTGCGGGCCAGTGACGTGTTCAAGGCCAACGAGCGCGCGCTGCGTTCTGATCTGCTCGACACGTGGGACGAGGGGGAGTGGCGCATCCTCGCCTACACCGCGACCGGCGGCACGGCGGTGTTCGCCGTACCGCTGCACCGGTTCGCACCTGAGGAGATCAGGCTCGCCGTCGTCCCGAGTGAACCGATTTCCGTGTGACACAACGCAAAGGAGCGGTCTCCACAATGGAAACCGCTCCTTTGCGTTGGGTCGTTTCTAGTCCGAACCCGAGTCCCCGCCGCCGCCCATGTCCATGCTCGCGCCGGCTCCCGTCTCCGTGGCGATATGGATGGGCTTCGCCTTGGGCGCCTTCTTGCGCTTCGCCAGCTTGCGTTCGAGCCAGCCGGCGAACCAGGTCAGCAGGCTGTTGATCATGATGTAGATGGCCGCGATGATCACGAACGACGCGATCACATTGGACCCGAAGTTGGCGGTGATCTTGCCGACCGAGTCGAGCAGGTCGGGGAACGACAAGATCGCGCCGCCGAGGGCGGTGTCCTTGAGCGTCACCACGAGCTGGCTCACGATCGCCGGCAACATCACCGTGATCGCCTGCGGCAGCAGGATCAGCGTCATCAGCTGGGTCTTGCGCAGCCCGAGCGCGCTCGCCGCCTCGGTCTGCCCCTTGGGCAGCGACAGGATTCCGGCCCGGAACACCTCGGCGAGCACCGACGCGTTGTACAGCACAAGGCCGGTCACCACGGAGAACAGCGCGAGGTTCTCCTCCGGAAGCGTGGTGAACTCGAAATAGATTACCCGTGCGAAGACCATGAGGATCAGAACCGGAACGGCACGGAAGAACTCGACGATCGTGCCGGCTATCGCGCGAATCCACAAATGTTGCGACAGTCGGGCGATACCCAGAATCGCACCGAGGGGCAATGCGATGACGATCGCGAGTGCTGCCGCGATCAGTGTGTTCTGCAGGCCGGGCAGGATGTATGCCGTCCACACGCCGGAACCGTTGACGAACGGCTCCCACCGCGGCCAGTCGAGTTGCCCGCTGTCGAGCAGTTCGGAGATGACGTACCAGGCGATCGCACCGATCACCACGATGAAAGCTGCCGTATAACCGTGGTTGCGCGCCTTGGCTTTCGGCCCCGGCGCGTCGTACAGAACCGAGGGTGCGCTCATCGTTTCACCGCCACCTTCTTCGCGACCTGACCGAGTATCAGACCGGTCGGCAGGGTCAGAATGACGAATCCGAGCGCGAAGATCAGGAACACAACCATGATCCGGTCGGACTCGAACTCGATCATCGCGCGGAGGATGCCCGCGGCTTCGGCGACACCGATCGCGGTGGCCACCGTGGTGTTCTTGGTCAGTGCGATCAGCACGCTGGCCAGTGGGCCGACCACGGACCGGAAGGCCTGCGGCAGGACGATGATCCGCAGTACCTGGGCGAAGCTCAGGCCAAGCGCTCTGGCCGCCTCGGCCTGCCCGACGGGGACCGTGTTGATACCGGACCGGATCGACTCGCACACGAACGTCGCGGTGTACGCGGTCAGGCCGAGTATGGCGAGCCGGAAGTCGAGGATCGCGAAGAAGTCCTGTGACTGCTCGTCGGCGAACATCGTCACGCCGAGCGTGTTCTTCAACACGATCGACGTCGCGACCAGGATCAGGGTCAGCGGCGTGTTCCGAAACAGGTTCACATAGAGGGTTCCGAAGGCTCGCATCGCGGGGACCGGGCTGACCCGCATCCCCGCGAGGATCGTTCCCCAGATCAGGGAGAGGATCGCGGCATAGAACGTCAGCTTGATGGTGAGCCAGAAAGCGTCGAGAACGTTGTACTTCTCGATGAGATCGAACATTGGCATTCCTCGCGGGGACGCGGTGGCCAGCGAAGCGAAGGTGGGCTGAGCGAGTTGCTCAGCCCACCGTCGTCAGTTCGTCACTTGTCGGTGAACTGGGCCGGCGGAGCGGCCGGAATGGTGTAGCCCTCCGCGCCGGCGAAGTGCTTCTCCATCAGCTTCTTCCACTCGCCGGTGTCCTGAAGCTTCTTCAGTGCGTTGTAGATCGCCGTCTTGGCCTCGGCGTCCTTCAGCGACAGGCCGATACCGATGTTCTCGGTGGTGAACGGCCGACCGACCACCTTGTACTTGCCGGGGTTCGCCTTCGCGTAGCCGGCGAGGATCGTGTTGTCGGTGGTGGCCGCGTCGAGCAGGCCGGAGTCGATGCCGGTGAGGCACTCGGAGTAGGTGGTGTACTCCTGCAGCTGCACGGTCTTGGCGTACTTGTCGGCGACCGACTGTGCCGACGTCGAGCCCTTCACCGAGCAGAGCTTCTTGCCGTTCAGCTTCTCCGGGTCGGTGATGTCCGTGCGGCCGGCCTTGACCAGAAGATCCTGGCCGGGCTGGTAGTACGGGCCGACGAAGGCGACACGCTTGCGGCGGGCGTCGCTCATCGAGTACGAGGCGGAGACGAAGTCGACCTCGTTCTTCTCGATGAGGTTCTCGCGCTCGGGCGTCTTCGCCTCCTTCCAGGTGATGCCGCTCTCCTCGACGCCGAGTTCCTTGGCGATGTACCGGGCCACGTCGACGTCGAAGCCCTCGTACTTGCCGTCCGGCGTCTTCAGACCGATGCCGGGCTGGTCGTACTTGATGCCGATGGTGAGCTTCTTGTCGTTCTTCGCCTTGGCCACGATCCCGCCACTGGCGCCGGAGTTGCCGCTGTTGCCGCTGTCGGCATTGCGGTCGCCACACGCGGTGACGGCGAGCGCCAGCGCGGCCGCGACCGCGCCGACACGGGCCACACGGTTGATTCGCATTGTTGTCCCTTTCCGATAGCCAGCCCGCGTCCTCCGACACCCGGCGGGCATTTCCACTCAGTGAGTCAGAATCTTGCCGAGGAAGTCCTTCGCGCGGTCGGATTTCGGCGCGGTGAAGAACACGTCGGGCGTGGAGTCCTCGACGATCTCGCCATCGGACATGAAAACCACCCGATTGGCGGCGCGTCGCGCGAAACCCATCTCGTGGGTCACGACGAGCATCGTCATGCCCTCCTTGGCGAGGTTGGTCATCACGTCGAGCACTTCCTGGACCATCTCCGGGTCCAGCGCCGAGGTCGGCTCGTCGAACAGCATCACCTTCGGCTTCATCGCGAGCGCCCTGGCGATCGCGGCGCGCTGCTGCTGGCCACCGGAAAGCTGCGCCGGGTACTTCTCCGCTTGGTCGGTGATGCCGACCCGCTCAAGCAGGCCCATCGCGTGCTGGCGCGCCTCGCCCTTGTTCATCTTGCGCACCTTCACCGGCGCAAGCGCGACGTTGTCCGCGATCGTCTTGTGCGCGAACAGGTTGAACTGCTGGAACACCATGCCGACGTCGGCGCGCAAGCCGGCCAGCGCCTTGCCCTCGGCGGGCAGCGGCTTGCCGTCGACCTCGATGACGCCCTGGTTGATCGGCTCGAGGCGGTTGATCGCGCGACAGAGCGTCGACTTGCCGGAGCCGGACGGCCCGAGCACGACGACGACCTGGCCGGCGGGAACCTCGATGTTGATGTCCTTGAGGACGTGCAGATCACCGAAGAACTTGTCCACACCTTCCATCCGGATCATCGGTGGTGCGGGTGTCGCTGCGGTCATCGATCCTCCCCAGGATCAGTCGTCACAACGTCGGGCGGGAGCGAAGTGAGCACGTTGATGGCGGAAACTTAGGTGCCAGCCGCCCGTCAGTCCAGGCGATCAGGCAACACTTAGGATTGCAACTCTGTCACACCCGGGCCACGACTGATCATGGGATCGCCGAATTCGCGGGAGCAACTGTTTCACGATCGGCGGAACCGGCCGCCCTTGTCGGCACTCTGACACGCTGACGTTGCAGGCGGTGACGAGGGGATGCGATGAGTCCCAAGGGAAGCTCGCGAGACGGCTTCGAGATCGACAAGAAGGGCCTCGACGGCCTCGCCGACGACGTGCACGAGGACGCCGGCCGCGTTCGCGGCTACGTCAAGACGATGCGCGGCATGCAGTGCCCGTCGCAGGAGTTGCTCGGCGAGTACGGGGACGTGGCCGGCGCGTACGGCAAGTTCCTCGAGGCCTGGACCAGCGAGCTGACCGTCACCGCGGGGGCGATGGACGAGGTCGAGGTCGGGTTCCGCAAGTCCGCGGGCACCTACAAGGCGATCGACACGCACCACGCGGACAACTACGACCGCGGCATGCGGCCCAGGTAGGGGACATGGCACCGAATCGAGAAGCCCTGAAGAAGTGGCGCGCGCTGGTGTCGAGCGACGGGCTGGTCGGCCTGATGTCGGTCGAGACGGCCATCGACGCGTTCCTGTCCGCGGAGCGGCCCAAGGGTGAACCCGCGGTCCTGCGCGACATGGCGAAGGCCTACGCCAAGATCGCCTCGGACGCGGACCGGCTGTCGGTCGACGTCGAGGCGGTCGCGAAGAAGCGGCTGCCCGAGGTGTGGCGCGGCCAGGCCGCGGAGAACGCGTCGGACGTGGTCACCGCCGTCGGCCACGAGCTGGACCACACGGTCACCGTCAACAAGAAGGCCAGTGCCGAGCTGGACAAGCTGGCCACCGCGATCCAGACGGCGCAGACGATGCACGGCAACGCGCAGGACCCGCTGCACCGCGCCAAGCACGAGGTCGGCGATGCCGGCTTCTTCGACTTCGACAAGCGCAAGCGGGCCCGTGACATCGCGCTGCCCGGCATGGACCAGATGCTCGCCGGGATCGAGAAGGCCAAGCTCGCCGGGGAGGCGGCCGGCCGCCAGTTCACCGACTTCGCCAACCAGGCCACGGCGAGCAAGATGAACAGCGGCCACCTGTCCAACTCCGAGCGGCTGGTGCTGTCCCAGGCCGCGGTGCCGGGCGGGCCGCACGACGCGAACCTGATCCTCAGTGCCACCGAGGCGCAGCGCGCCAGCCAGCGACTCGACCAGTTGCCGCCGGGGGAGCGCGCCCGGTTCGAGGGGCTGCTGGCCAACGCGAAGTCGCCGGAGGAGAAGGCGTACCTGATGAGTGCGCTGGCCGCCGGTCACCCGATCGACAAGGTGGAGAACTTCGGCAAGCAGATCAACGGTCGCAGTCCGGAGTGGCTGCGTGACCACCTGCAGCCGATCTACCAGCGGACCGGGCCGAACGGCAAGGTCGAGCCGGTCATGTACGGCAAGCAGCAGTGGAGCCAGGAGGGCGGCACCTGCGTGTCGATGTCCACGCTGGCCGCGCGCGCCCAGGTGGACCCGCTGTACTCGATGTACCTGACCACCGGCGGTAACCCGGACGACCCGAACCAGACCAGTCCGGAGGCGTTCGAGCGCCGGCTGCGGGCCGAGGAGCAGCGGCTGCACAACGACCCGGACACCGATTGGGTCGGCAAGCCCGACCAGGAGCTCGGGCCGGCGACCGGCGTGGACTACGAGCGGCACGACCTGACCGACTCCAGCCCGGACCAGAAGCGCGAACTGGTCGACGAGGTCACCAGGGCGGTCGACGAGGGCAAGCCGGTGCCGCTGCAGGTGGACGGCCCGCCGGACGCCAACGGCGATGTCGCCTACCACCAGATGATGATCATCGGACACCAGGACGGGATGCTGCAGATCTACAACCCGTGGGGCACCACCTCGTGGGTCAGCGTGGACGACTTCGTCAACGGGAACATGAGCCACGCCTCCGACGGCCGCATGCCCAATGTCGAAGGCGTGCACATCCCCAAGTAGGTGTCCACAATGGACGGTCGAGACCCTGAGGTGCGTGACGAGATGACCAGCCACACCAGCAAGACCGACGCCGAGCTGGCCCAGCTCGACCTGCCGAGCCTGGTGCGCGAGGGGCTCGCCGAGGCCGATGCGGAGAGCCCCGTGCGCAAGGAGCTGTTCGGCGAGGGCGCGGTGGCCGGCGCGGTCCTGCTGGACCGGGTCGACACGCAGCCGAGGTCGGTGAGCTTCCTGGCGCCGATCGCCCGCAGCGGTGGCGCCCGCTACGTCGCCGACCTGCCCGAGCCGCTGCCCACGCCGGCGCAGACCGAGATCATCCGGCCGTGGCTGACCGCGGCGGCGGACACGGTCAGCGGGTCCGACGGCGACGAGCAACTCGCGCGGTGGCTCGAGGCGGTGGCGGCGATCCTGGCGGTGCGCATCGGCACCCGCGACGGCACCACCAGCAACCAGCCTCATTCCTGAGTACTGCGGGTCGAGCCCGCTGAACCCGTTAGCTGGCCTAACGGGTTCAGCGGGCTCGACCCGTTAGCGCGGCTAACGACAAGCCGGGGCGCAGTGTCGGGTAGTGGTGGTCGGGGCGGCGCGCCGAATTCAGGACACGTCGATCCGCAGCAGATGGGTCGTCGACTCCGCCTGGTCTTGCGGCGAGTCGCAGCCGCGGAAGCAGTTGAACAGCTCGGCGGTCGTGCTGCCCTTCTCCTTGGCGGTGAACACGAAGAACACCCGACCACCCTGGCCTGGCATCGGCTTCTGGCCCGGCTCGGCGTCGGACACGAACTCGCCCTTGCCGCCCTCGGCGATCCGTGGGTCGGGCGCGCGGCGAACGGACCACCGGTCGCCGACCGAGGCGTTGGACCGCACCACGACGCTGAACTTCTCGCCCGGCTTGACCGTGATCGCCTGCGTCGGCGTGAACTCGGTGCCGAACTTGGACGCCGGGGGAGCCGGCGCGGGTGACTCGCCGTCCGAGCCGCCCGAGCACCCGGCGGCGAGCAGCGTGACGGCGCACGTGGCGACCAGCGTGCTGACGGTGCGCGGCACAGTGTTCTCCGATTCGCTCGAGCAACCACGTTGATCGTCCGGGGAACCAGTCGACCACACACAGCCTCTCAGCCCGGAGCCGGTCGGACCCCTCGAGGAGCACATCGTGTCACCAAACCGCGAAGAACTCGGGAAATGGCGCGCACTCGCCGACACCGGGGGAGTCCTCGGCATCACGTCGCTGCCGGACGCGATCGATGCGTTCCTCGGCACCCCGGCACCCAAGGGCAACCCGGCGACCCTGCGCACGATGGCCGGCGAGTACCGCAAGATCGCCACCGACGCGGACCGGACGCAGGCCGACACCGACAAGCTCGCCACGCAGTGGCTGCCCGAGGTGTGGCGCGGTGAGGCTGCGTGTAATGCGACCGACGTGGTGACCGCGGTGGCGCACGAACTCGACCACACCGTCGACGTGTACAACAAGGCCGGCGGCGAGCTGGACAAGCTCGCGGCCTCTGTGGAGGACGCGCAGCGCAAGCACGCCGGCTCGCGGGATCCCTTGCACCGCGCGAAGAACGAGCTGGGCGACGACTTCGACTGGGCCCGCTACGAACGCGCCCGCACGATCGCGCTGCCCGGCATGGACGCCGTGCTCGCCGGCATCGACACGGCGAAGTCCGCCGAGGAGACGGCCGCCCGCCAATTCACCGACTACAGCACCCAGGCGCGGGCCAACCAGCTCGGCAGCGGCCACCTGTCCGACTCCGAGCGGCTGGTGCTGTCCCAGGCCGCGGTGCCGGGCGGCCCGCACGCGGACAATCTGATCCTGAGCCACAACGAGGCGGCGCGCGCCAACAGCCGGCTCGACGAGCTGCCGGCCGGCGAGCGCGCGCGGTTCGAGGCGCTGCTCGACAACGCGAAGTCGCCGGAGGAGAAGGCGTACCTGATGAAGGCGCTGGCCGCCGGTCACCCGATCGACAAGGTGGAGCAGTTCGGCGGGCAGATCAACGGCCGCGACCCGGTCTGGCTGCGCGACCACCTCACCCCGGTGTACACGCCCGACGGCGACCGCAAGCCGGGCGAGGAGACCGAGGTGACCTACGGGTGCAGCACCACGCAGTGGGAGCAGGACGGCCCGACCTGCGTGGCGTCCTCGACGGTCACCGCGCGGGCCATGACCGACCCGCTGTACTCGATGTACCTGACCACCGGCGGGCACCCGGACGACCCGGCCCAGACCTGCCCGGACGCGTTCAACCGGCGCCTGGAGGCCGAGCAGCGGCGGGTCTACGACGACAACCGGCCCTGGTACGCGGACAACCCCGAGTGGGCCGGCGGCTACGACGGCATGAAGCGCGACGAGGGCCTCGAGGCCGCCAACGAGGAGATCGGCCCGCCGACCGGCATCGAGTACGAGCACCGCGAGCTGGAGGACGCCGGCGACCGGCGCGACGTGCTGGACGAGGTGGAGCGCGCGGTCGACGAGGGCAAACCGGTGCCCGTGCAGGTCACCGGCGACGACGGCGGCCACCAGATGATGATCGTCGGCCACGAGGGCGACATGCTGCAGATCTACAACCCGTGGGGCGAGCTGGTGTGGGTCACCGAGGACCAGTTCGTCAACGGCGGCATGGACGCGGCCGCCGACGGCCTGCCCAATACCGACGGGGTGCACATTCCCAAGTAGCGCGGTTCTACCCTTGAGGCATGAGCCGGAGTTATCAGATTCGCACGTTCGGGTGTCAGATGAACGTGCACGACTCCGAGCGCCTGGCCGGTCTGCTCGAGGACGCCGGCTACGCGCCCGTCACCGGCGACGCCGCGCCCGACGTGGTCGTGCTCAACACCTGCGCGGTGCGGGAGAACGCGGACAACAAGCTCTACGGCAACCTCGGGCACCTGCGTCCGTCGAAGTCGGCGAACCCGGACCTGCAGATCGCCGTCGGCGGGTGCCTCGCGCAGAAGGACCGCGGCGAGATCGTGAAGCGCGCGCCCTGGGTGGACGTCGTGTTCGGCACGCACAACATCGGCTCGCTGCCCACGCTGCTGGAGCGCGCCCGGCACAACGCCGAGGCGCAGGTGGAGATCCTCGACTCGCTGGAGACGTTCCCGTCCACGCTGCCGGCCAAGCGCGACTCGGCGCACTCCGGCTGGGTGTCGATCTCCGTGGGGTGCAACAACACCTGCACGTTCTGCATCGTGCCGTCGCTGCGCGGCAAGGAGAAGGACCGCCGGCCGGGCGACGTGCTCGCCGAGGTCCAGGCGCTGGTGGACGAGGGCGTGCTGGAGGTGACGCTGCTCGGGCAGAACGTCAACTCCTACGGCGTGGAGTTCGGCGACCGGTTCGCGTTCGGCAAGCTGCTGCGCGCGGCCGGCGAGATCGACGGGCTGGAGCGGGTGCGGTTCACCTCGCCGCATCCGAAGGACTTCACCGACGATGTGATCGAGGCGATGGCGCAGACGCAGAACGTGTGCCACCAACTGCACATGCCGCTGCAGTCCGGCTCGGACACGGTGCTGCGGGACATGCGCCGCTCGTACCGGTCCGCGCGCTTTCTGTCCATTGTGGACAAGGTGCGCGCGGCGATGCCGGACGCGGCGATCACCACCGACATCATCGTCGGGTTCCCCGGCGAGACCGAGGAGGACTTCCAGTCCACTTTGGACGTCGTGCGGCAGGCGCGGTTCTCCGGCGCGTTCACCTTCCAGTACTCCAAGCGGCCCGGCACACCGGCCGCCACGATGGCCGATCAACTGCCGAAAGCCGTTGTGCAGGAACGGTTCGAGCG
The DNA here is from genome assembly GCF_004216555.1 of Herbihabitans rhizosphaerae. Taxonomy (GTDB): domain Bacteria; phylum Actinomycetota; class Actinomycetes; order Mycobacteriales; family Pseudonocardiaceae; genus Herbihabitans; species Herbihabitans rhizosphaerae. The sequence goes on from NZ_SGWQ01000016.1 coordinate 78,933, forward strand.
GCTGGTGGAGTTGCAGGAGTCGATCTCCTGGGAGTTGAACAAGGAGATCGTCGGCCGCACCGTGGAGGTGCTCGTCGGTGCGGGCGAGGGCCGCAAGGACGCCGACACGCGACGGATGAGCGGGCGCGGGCGGGACGGCCGGCTGGTGCACTTCACGCCGACGGGCGACGCCGTGGAGGGCTCGGTGCGGCCCGGCGACATCGTGCACGCGACGGTCACCTACGCCGCGCCGCACCACCTGGTGGCCGACGGCCCGGTGGTCGCGCACCGGCGCACGCGCGCGGGGGACAACGCGGAGGCGGGCGTGCGGCCGAAGACCCCCGGGGTGACCCTCGGGCTGCCGTCGTTCGGCGCGCCCCCGACGACACCCCAGACTGTGCCGGCGGCGAACGGATGTGGTGCCCAGTGAGCGGGGAGGCCGCGGTGGACGGCGATCGGGAGCCGCCGGAGATCGCCGAGCTGCGCGAGGAGATCGACGCCGTCGAGCGCCGGTCGGCGCGGCACGTCGAGCTGGGCGGCCGCGCGGTGGTGATCGCCACCGCCGTGCTGGTGCTGCTGGTCGGCCTGTCGCTGCAATGGCTGAACGGTTCGAGCGGCTGGGAAGTACTGCTGGGCCAGGGCGACAGCGGCGGCAAGGCCGGCGTGGTGCCCCGGCTGTTCGCGGCGACCGCGACCGGCTTCGGCGTGCTCGGGTCCATGCTCGCGCTGATCACCCGGCGCTGGGCGCTGACCTGGGTGTGCGCGCTGGGCGGGTGGTTCGCGTCCGTGGACGGCGTGCTGGCCATCTGGACCCGCCAGTCCTCCAGCGGCGCGGGCGCCTCCGGTCCCGGCATCGGGTTGATCATCGCCGAGATCGCCATGGTGCTGATCGCGACCTGCTGGTTCCGCACCGCCTGGTCCACCGCCTACCCTCGGCGGGCCGACTAGGCCCGCGGCACCGGGACCGCGCGCAGCTCGTTGGCCAACAGCAGTGGGAGCAGGAGCACGGATCGCCTGCGGTCGACGGAGAAGTCCGCGATCCCGGACGGCACGACGAGCCCGGGAACGAGGGCGGACGCGGTGCCGTCGTCGGGCAGGTGCCACAGCCCCGGCTGGTTCCACGTGCTGGCCGCGACGCGCCCGTCCGGAAGTACCCGCACGCCGTCCACCGTCGACGCCGGAACGGTGCGGCTCCCGGTGACCGTGCCGCACAGGTCCAGGGTGAGCACCCGGTCGGCGCCCCTGGTCGCCACGAGCAGCGAGTCGCCGTGCAGCACGATGCCGTTCGGCTGGCTGAGATGCGTGCCCCGCGCGACGGTGTGCACCCGGCCGTCGCGGTCGATCCGGTAGACCGCGTCGGTGCCCACCGGGACCAGCGTGCCGCTCGGGTCCGGGGCGATGCCGCTGTCGGTGACGAACAGGTCGCCGTGCGGGCCCACGGTGATGTCGTTGAGGAACGAGGCGCCTCTGATCGGGATCTCGGCCACCGGCCTGCCGGTTCGCCGGTCGAACCCGCGCACCGTGTCGATGTCGGCGGTCCACAGGACCTGCGGGGTGAGCGCGAGCCCCTTCGGCGCGTGCAGGGTCACGCCGTCGTGGCCGCTGCGCACCCACGGCACGGCGGCGCCGCCCTTCGGGTCGAGCCGGGCGATGAAGCCGTTGCCGTCCTTGGCCGCCGGCGGGCCGTTGAGGTTGCTCACCAGGTAGGTGTCGGTCCGCTCGTCGTGCAGGACCGATTCCGGGGAGGCGAGGCCCGTCCACACCACTGATGGGTCGCCGTTCGCGGCGACCGCGAATCCGGTTAACACAAGACTCAGCGCGGCGACGGCCGCGGCGATTCGAATTCTCACAGTTTCACCATTCCGTCGAAAGTCTTTCCCGGATACCACGGAACCGAGTCGATCTGGTCGAACCCGGGAACCGTCTTCATGTACTCGACCATTTCTCCGCGTGTGGATTCGTCAGGCAGCCGGCCGCGCATCGCGCCGAGATTCTCGGCCATGTGGTCCGGGTTCGTCGTGGCCGGCAGCACGCAGGTGACCGCCGGATGCGAGATCACGTACTTCAGGAAGAACTGCGACCAGTTTTCACAGTCGAACCGCCGCGCGAACGCCGGCAGCCGCCTGCCCTCGACGATCCGGTGCAGGCGGGCCTTCTCCAATGCCATGTTGACCAGGACGGCGACCTTGTGCTCCGCAGCGAGCGGAAGAATTCGCTCCTCGGCCGCACGCATGAATATCGAGTAGCGCACCTGCACGAAGTCGACGTCTCCCGTGCGAATCCACTGGTCCAGTGCGTGATAGTATGAAATGACATGGTGTGTGACTCCAACGAATCGAATTCGTCCTTCCTTCTTCCAGTTCCGCAGAATGGGTACGTTCATCTCCGCATTCGTCAGACTGTGCACCTGCATGAGATCGATCTTGTCCCGCCACAGCCGCCGTCGCGATTGCTCGAACGCGCCACTGATGTGACTGGTGTCGCTCAGGTACTCGCCGGTCGACCACGCCTTGTTCGCGATGAACAACTGGTCTGCCACGCCCATCGAATTGATGAAGTCGCCGATGTTCACCTCGGAGTACCCGTACAGCGGCGACGTGTCCAGCAGCTTTCCGCCGCCCTCCACGAACCGCCGCAGCACCTCGGCCAGATGGGCTCGCGGCGCGCCCGCTTTCTTGTCGAACGTCATGAACGAGCCCACGCCGACGACGGGCACCCGCTCGCCGGTGCGCGGAACCACCCTGGTGATCACGTCGCGCTGCCGCGGCTGGACGGCGGCCGCTGCCGGGGTCGGGCTCGCGGTGCCGGCGGCCGCGGCGGCACCGAGGCCGGCGGCGGCTTTGATCACGGTTCGGCGGGACGGCTGATCGCTGGATGTCACGGCCACTCCTCGGGTCTCGAAATCCGTTGCGGCACATGGTGTTCCGTGACAACGGCGGTGTCTTTCAGGTTTGTGCGGTTACACGTTCTCGCTGCCTTCACGCGGCACACACGCGCGTCGCGGACACTCGGGCACATGCCGGCGCCCCCTTCGCTCCGCAAGCACGCCGGGCGCCACCTGTCGAAGGTGGCGCGCGACTGGAACGGGCTGCGCTTCGAGGTGGGCACGTGGCGGGCCGACCCGCCGGGGGAGGGCGTCGTCCGGCAGGCGGACGAGCACGTGGTGTTCGTGACCTTCTCCGGGGTCACCAGTCGCACCAGGACCTGGCTCGACGGCGGGCAGGACTACGTGGGCGCGGACTTCCCCGGCGCGGTGTCGCTGATCCCGGCCGGGCACGACCGGCGGGCGTGGCACGAGGGCGGCATGATCGAGTACGCCACGATCCAGCTCAGCACGCATCTGATGCCGCACGGCCACCCCCGGTTGCGCGGCTTCACCAATCAGCAGGACCCGTTCGTGCTGCAGTTGGCAGACGCGCTGCGTACCGAAGCGAGGGCGGCCGACACCGCGGGCCGGCTGTTCGCGGACAGCGTGGCCACCACACTGGGGCTGTACCTGCTGCGCCGCCACACCGATACGCCTCTCGAGTTTCGGGCAGTCAACCTCACCGGGCGGCGACTGCGGCTGGTGCTCGACCACATCGCGGAGAACCTCGCGGGCGACGTGTCGCTCGCCGACCTGGCCGAGGTGGCCGGTATGGACGTGCACCGGTTCGCGCGGGCGTTCAAGGCGGCCACCGGTCAGCCGCCGCACCGGTACGTCGTCGCGCGCCGGGTGGATCGTGCGGCGGAGCTGCTGACGGCGACCGCACTGCCCATCGCGGAGATCGCCCACCTGGCCGGATTCTCCAGCCAGAGTCACCTGACCACGGTGTTCCGCAAGGTCCTCGGCGCGACCCCGCACGCGTACCGCCGCGCCTGCTAGGAGTGCGCTGAACAAGTGGTGGCCCACCTCCTCGTTGGGCCGTATGTGCATCACCCTCACGTTCTCCGCGCCCTGATGATCTCGGTTGACCTGGGCTTTCTCCGTGGCTGACGGACTTTAGCGGGCTAAAGTACGCAAAACATGAACGGAGCGGTCGCTAAGTTTCGGACAGCACTACGTTGTTCAGCAGCCGCCTGGCTAGCGATGCGCGCGGCTCCACAGGGCGGGCCAGCCGCCGTTGCCGAGGAGCCTGGCCGGCACGAGTAGGCCGCGCTCGGCGGACAGCTCGACCGGCGCGCCCAGCTCGATCGCCGCCGCCCGGGCGCGCTGCCACGGGCCGTTCTCGTCGAGCAGATCGGTGGCGGGGAAGCCGGGTACCTCGGTGCTCGTCGCCGGCACGACCCGCACCAGATTGTCCACAGTGGACTGATCGGCGCAGGTCACCGTGATCGCCAGCGCGCACACCAGCTCGGGTGACGGCCGGCGCGTCACCGACTCGATCAGCGCCGTGTCGTCCGCGCGGACGAGATCGCCGACGGCCGCGCGCACCGTCCGCGCCACGACGTCCATCGTGCGCGCCGGCGTGATCTCCGGGCGGCGTACCAGGGCGCGCAACGTGCGGGGGAGCGACGCGTCCTCGGTGAGCGGGCCGAGCCGGTGCCGCTCGCGCACCTCGGGATCGATGGTGCCGACCGCCGTGGCGAGCGGGCGCACCCCGGTCGCCCGCCACAGCGTCAGCGCGTCCAACCCGGCGTCCAGCGCGGTGCGCACCAGCTCTGCGTGCCGTTCAGGGCCGAGGCGCCGCAACGCGGTCACGGCCGCGTCCGGCTCGTGGTCGGCGGGTCGGCCCGGCTGCCCGAGCCCACGGGCCAGGTGCACGTAGACCCGCCGCGCGGAATCGGCCCGCGTCGCGCGCAGCTCCCGTTCCACCCGAGCGGTCAGCTCTTCGATCAGGGCGGACGGCAGGCGCACGGCGGCCGGGCGGCGGGCCGGGCCCCGGGTGCGCACGCGCACCGGCGGCAGTGTGCTGGCCGGTGCCGCCGCCGGAGTCTCGGGCGGCGCGAGACCGGCTACCCAGCGCTCGATCGCGCGCGTGCGGTCCTTGTCCAGCTCGTCGTTGAACCGCGCGCGGATCTCGTTGATCCACCAGCCGCCGGCGCGCTTGCGGATGTCCAGGTTGGCGGCGATGCGGCCGTGGCCGTCCCGCAGCGCCATCAGCACGCACTGGCCCTCGCGCGCGTCGTCGGCGTACCACGTGGTGCCGATGCAGTTGCCCATGTAGCTCGACCAGTCGGCGAGCTGCCTCGGCTCGCGCCCGACCTCGACGGTCAGCCCGGTGCCGGGGATCACCGACTTGTCCACTGTGGACAGTTCGGCGGGGACCGGGAACGCGCCGACGCTGGCCTCGGTGACCGCCGCGTCCGCCGCGACGCCGTCCAGCAACTCCGTCCAGGTCTTGCCGCGCGGCGGTGGGGTCGCGCCGAACGCGACGAGCTGGGCCACCCCGGCGGCGGCCAGCGGCACCGAGTCGGCTCGCGGCCGGCGGGTCTCCGGCGGTGGTCGCGGCTCGCGGTAGTCGATGCTGGGCGAGTGCCGCTCGTACAGCACGGTCGCGGACTCGTTGCCGTAGAACGGAGCCAGCGCGTCGGCGAGATCGGCCAGCCACAGCAGATCGTGCGGCCGTTCGACGTCGGCCGGCTGCTCGTCCGGTGCGTCGGCCAGCCGTTGCGCCAGCGTCCGCGTCGGGCCGTGCTCGTTCGCGTCGGCCAGCGGCGGGTTCTCCCAGGTGCGCGCCGGCCGCGAGAACCCCGCGGTCGTGCGCCACGAGTGCAATGTCGGCGTCTCCCACGGTGTGCAGGCGTCCCAGCAGCCGCGCAGCCGCACGTCGTACAGCTCGTCGTCGACGATCTTGGTGATCGCGTCGAACACCACGACGCCGTAGTTGCGCGCCATGCCGATCCGCTGCTTCACCTGCACCTCGGCCTTGGTACTGACCGTCCGTCCCGGGCGCAGCATCTGAACCAGGTCGTGCACGTAGCAGCCGGGCCTGGCCGGATGGCTGTAGGCGCCCTTGTCCCGGCGTGCCGCGACATTGCGCGCCTCCTTGGACAGGCACTCGTTCGCCGCGTGCAGCTCCGCGTAGTGGATCTTCGCGGCCGTCTCCAGCCCCAGGTCGGACACCGCCTTGGCGAACCGCAGCAGCGCGGTCGCGCCGATCGCGTCGTTCAGCAATCGCCTCAACTCGTTGGCGGTCCAGTCCGCGGGCGGGCGCCAGCGCGCGGCGGCGCCGATCGTCGGGTTCTCGCCGAGGTCCCAGGCGATCCGCTGCAGGATCGGCGCGTCGAAGTGCGCGCTGAACCGCTCGCGCAGCTTGTCGATCCGCTCGATCCTCACCTGCGTGCCGGGCAGGCGGGCGGCGCGCAGCCGGCTCGTCCGCTCGGCGCACACCTGCTCCCAGAGGCCGGTGATCAGCGCCAGCCGTCGCGGTCTCGGGTAGCGGGTGAGCACCGGCGACAGGTGTTCGGCCACGGTGGACGCGGCGCCGTGCGGGAACGGATCGACCTCTTCGGGGGCGCGCAGGGCGAGTACCCGTTCCACCTGTTCCGGCCCGAGGAGATCCGACGCGGCCGAGGCCAGTTGCAGTGCGGCCCAGCGCTCCTCGGCGATCGCCGTCCGCGCGGCCGCACCCACCGGTTTGGTCGCCGACGGGCCGAACAGCGCGACCAGCGTGCCGGTGCGGTCGCCGAGCCGGTGCGCGCCGTCGGCGCCGAGCACCCGCATCGCGGCGAGCACCGCGTCCCGCCGGTCTCCCCGCGCGCCGGCCAGTCGTGCGGAGCCGAACCCGCCGCCGAGATCGACACCCGCGCCGGCCGCCACATCGCCGTCGGCCACGAGCGCGGTGAGCTGCTTCGTCGCGGCGAGCACGGCGTCTGGGGCGGCGTCCGCCGGTCCGACGGCGACCGGGGCGCCGGGCGGGTGCGCGCCGGTCCGCTCCTCGGCCCTGCGCGGCGGGTCACCGGGCAGCCAGCAGCCCAACTCCGGCCCGGCGACGACGCCGAAGGCCAGGTGGACCGACATCAGCGTGAGGCGACGGCGTTCTCCGCGGCGGCGAGCCACTCCCGCCACTGCGCGGCCTGCGCCTCGGCCTGCTTGGCCCGCTTCTCGTCACCGGCCTCGTGTGCCTTGGCCGCCTGCGCCTCGAACTGCTCGACCCGGTCACGGAACTGCTTGGCCCGCGCCTCCGCCTCGGGGTCGGTGCGCCGCCACTGCGCGTCCGCCGCGCCCCGCACCTTCTCCTCCACGGCGCGCAGCCGGCCCTCCAGCTCGCGGATCCGCTCGCGCGGCACCTTGCCGACCTGCTCCCAGCGCTCCTGGATGCGGTTCAGCGCGGCGCGCGCGGCGTCCAGGTCACCGCGCGGGTTGATCTTCTCCGCCTCGGCGAGCAGCTCTTCCTTCTTCTTGGCGTTCTCGGCGAACTCGGCGTCCCGTGAGTTGAACACCTCCGACCGGCGTGCGAAGAACTTGTCCTGCGCGGCGCGGAACCGCTGCCACAGGTCGTCGTCGGCGTCCTTCGGCGCGCGGCCGGCGGCCTTCCACTCGGCCATCAGCGCCTTGTACCGCCCGGCGGTCGGGCCCCAGTCCTCGGAGTCGGACAGCGACTCGGCCTCCTCGACCAGCTCCTGCTTGCGCACCTTGGCACCGGCGCGCTGGCGGTCCAGGTCGGCGAAGTGCGCGCCGCGCCTGCGGTTGAACGTGTCCCGGGCCTTGGAGAAGCGCTTCCACAGCACGTCGTCGGTTTTGCGGTCGACGCCCTTGATCGTCTTCCACTCGTCCAGGATGCCGCGGATCCGGTCGCCGGCGACCTTCCACTGAGTGGACTCCGAGGCGATCTGCTCGACCTCTTCGGCGAGCTTCTCCTTGCGCCGCACGGCATCCGTGCGCGCCTGCTCGCGCGCCTTCTTGACGTTGGCCAGCGCCTGCTCGGCGTGCGCCAGCACGTGGTTCAGCCGTGCCTCCAGCGCGGCGAGGTCGCCGACGACCGCGGCGGTGGCCAGCGACTCCTTGATGTGCTTGGCGTTGGACGCGGCGTGCTTCGGGTCGCCCGATCCGGAGGTCAGCCGCGTCTCCAGCAGTTCGACCTCGGTGCGCACGTCGTCGAACCGGCGGGCGAAGTGGGCCAGGCCCTCCTCGGGCGCGCCAGCCTGCCAGGAGCCGATCGCGCGTTCGCCGTCGGCGGTCTTGACGTAGACCGTGCCCTCGTCGCCGACCCGCCCCCACGCGCCGGGGTTGGACTCCGCGGCGGGGACCGGCGGCGCTTCCTTGCGCATCGGCGCCGGGGTCGGGGCGTGGCTCACCACCTCGGGCGTGACCTGGGGACTTGTGGGTTCGGTCGACTGGTCCGCCACGCTGCCGGGGCCGGGCTCACCGTCGTTGTTCGAGGTCACCGGGATCCTCCCTCTCCACGCATGCGTGCCCGAGGCATGCTCGGGCGCCCCGCGTCCGGGGCCAAGCACAGTAGGCACCGAAAAGTGTTCGGTGCCACCGGCGCATTCAAACAGGTCACGTCGCTTCTGGGTAGGAGAGGGCCGAAAGGTAGCGTCGACTGCCGTGATCGTTCGTGCCGCGGTGAACCCTCGTCCGGTGGCCGTGGTCGGGCCGACCGCGACCGGCAAGTCCGACCTGGCCGTGGAGTTGGCGCTGCGCCTGGGCGGCGAGGTGATCAACGCCGACGCGATGCAGCTCTACCGGGGCATGGACATCGGCACCGCGAAGATCACCACGGCCGGGCGGCGCGGCGTGCCGCACCATCTGCTCGACGTCCTCGACGTGACCGAGACCGCCTCGGTCGCCGCGTACCAGCGCGACGCGCGCGCGTGCGTGGAGCGGCTGCTGGACGCCGGCCGGGTGCCGGTCGTGGTCGGCGGATCGGGCCTGTACGTGCAGTCCATTGTGGACGATCTGGACTTCCCCGGCACCGATCCGGATGTGCGCGCGCGGCTGGAGTCGGAGCTGGCCGAAGCCGGCGCGGACGTGTTGTACCGGCGCCTCGCCGAGCGGGATCCCGTTGCGGCACAAGCGATCCTGCCGAGCAACGGGCGGCGGATCGTGCGTGCGCTGGAGGTGATCGAGCTGACCGGGCGCCCGTTCTCGGCGAACATGCCGCGTCCCGGCCCGGCCCGCTACGGCACCGTCCTCATCGGACTCGACCGCGAGCCGGGCGCGCTGGACGAGCGGGTCGACGAGCGGGTGCGGCGGATGTTCGAGGCCGGGCTCGCCGACGAGACGCGGGAACTGGAGAACCAGGGTTTGCGGCTCGGGCGCACCGCGTCCCGCGCGCTCGGCTACCAGCAGGTGCTCGACGAGTTCGACGGTGACCACGACATGGACGCCGCCGCTGCCGCGACCGCCAAGGCCACCCGCCGGTTCGTGCGCCGCCAGCGGTCCTGGTTCCGCCGCGACAAGCGGATCACGTGGTTGGAGGCGGCCACGCCCGGTCTGGTCGAGCACGCGGCCGCGATCGTCGCCGACTAAGAGGTTGCGCGGATTGGGGCCCGCGCAGCAGGCATTCGCCCAATTCGCGTGACCTCTAGGCTGGGCCACATGGGTATCTCGTTCGTCAAGGGGCACGGCACCGAGAACGACTTCGTGCTGCTGCCCGACCCGGACGGACAGCTCGACCTGACGCCCGAGCGGGTCCGCGCGCTGTCCGACCGGCACGGCGGGATCGGCGCGGACGGCGTGCTGCGCGTGGTGCGTGCGTCGCAGGTGCCGGACGCGCCCGAGGGTGTCACCCCCGACGTGTGGTTCATGGACTACCGCAACGCCGACGGTTCGATATCGGAGATGTGCGGCAACGGCGTGCGGGTGTTCGCCCGCTACCTGGTCGACTCCGGGTTGGCCGAGCCGGGCGAGCTGGTCGTCGGCACCCGCGCGGGCGACCGTCCGGTGGTGGTGCACGGCGACGGCTCGGTCACCGTGCAGATGGGGCCGGCGACACTGCGCGGGCGCTCGTCGGCCACGGTCGGCGGCACCGCGTACTCGGGTGTGGCGGTGGACGTGGGCAATCCGCACCTGGCCTGCATCGTGCTCGGCGGCCCGGACGAACTGGCCGGGCTGGACCTCGCCGTGCCGCCCGGTCACGACCCGGTGCTGTTCCCGCACGGCGTGAACGTGGAGTTCCTCGCCGTGCTCGACAGTGGCGACAGTGGGGACACGCTGCGGATGCGGGTGCACGAGCGCGGTGTCGGCGAGACCCGGTCCTGCGGTACCGGCACGGTCGCCGCCGTGACCGCCGCGCTGCACGCCCGCGGTGACGACGCCGGCGCGATGACCGTGGAGGTGCTCGGCGGGCGCGTCTCGGTGACCGTCGGCGACGGTCAGAGCACCCTCACCGGGCCCGCGGTGTTCGTGGCACACGGTGAGGTCGCTCCGGCACTCTGGGGTTGACCGCCGCTAATCGTTCGTCTGTTCGGCCGAACCGTGGGACGATGGACCGGTAAGGACAGGCACGACTCGGTGCGCGGACGGGTGGAGACACGCAGTTTGACCACGGACTTCAGTAAAGACGACCTCCTCGCGGCGGCGACCGGCGAGACCGACGAGTTCGACGTGGAGGACGCCACCGCACCGTCCACCGGCGATATGGAGCTTGCCGAACGAGCCGCGCTGCGGCGTGTCGCCGGCCTGTCCACCGAGCTCGCCGACGTCACCGAAGTCGAGTACCGGCAGCTGCGGCTGGAGCGGGTGGTCCTGGTCGGCGTGTGGACCGAGGGCTCGGCACAGGAGTCGGAGGCCTCGCTCGCGGAGCTGGCCAGGCTCGCCGAGACGGCCGGCTCCGAGGTGCTCGAGGGCCTCGTGCAGCGCCGCGACCGGCCCGACCCGGCCACCTACATCGGCTCCGGCAAGGTGCGCGAGCTGTTCGACGTCGTGCTGTCCACCGGCGCGGACACGGTGATCTGCGACGGTGAGCTGTCGCCCGGCCAACTGCGTCAGCTCGAGGACAAGCTCAAGGTCAAGGTGATCGACCGGACCGCCCTGATCCTGGACATCTTCGCCCAGCACGCGCGCTCCCGGGAGGGCAAGGCGCAGGTCGAGCTGGCCCAGTTGCAGTACCTGATGCCGCGCCTGCGCGGTTGGGGTGAGGCACTGTCCCGACAGGCGGGTGGCCGGGCCGGCGGGGCCGGCGGCGGCGTGGGTACCCGTGGTCCCGGTGAGACCAAGCTGGAGACCGACCGGCGGCGCATCCGCGCGCGGGTTTCCAAGCTGCGCAAGGAAATCCAGGCCATGGGCAAGGTGCGCGAGACCAAGCGCGGCCGCCGGGTGGCCAACGAGGTGCCGAGCGTCGCGATCGCCGGATACACCAACGCCGGCAAGTCCAGTCTGCTCAACGCGATCACCGGCGCGGGCGTGCTGGTCGAGGACGCGCTGTTCGCCACCCTGGACGCGACCACTCGTCGGGCCACCACCTCGGACGGGCTGGACTACACGCTCACCGACACGGTCGGCTTCGTGCGGCACCTGCCGCACCAGCTCGTCGAGGCGTTCCGGTCCACGCTGGAGGAGGTCGCCGAGGCCGATCTGCTGGTGCACGTGGTGGACGGTTCGGACCCGATGCCGGAGTGGCAGGTCAAGGCCGTGCGCGAGGTGCTGGTCGAGATCGGCGAGCGGATCGGTACCACGATGCCCAAGGAACTGGTCGTGGTGAACAAGATCGACGCGACCGGTGAGCTGGCCATGGCGCGGCTGCGGCACCTGCTGCCGAACGCGGAGTTCGTGTCCGCCAAGACCGGCGCCGGCATCGACGAGCTGCGCGAGCGGATCGCCAAGGAGATACCCGGCCCGGACCACGAGATCGACGTACTGCTGCCGTTCGCGCGCGGCGAGCTGATCGCCAAGGTGCACTCGCAGGGTGTCGTCCTCGACGAGGAGCACACCGACGAGGGCACCCGGATGCGTGCCAGAGTGCACGCGGATCTGGCCGGTGCGCTGGCCGGGTTCTCCACCAACGGCAGCCACTGATCGCATGCGGCGGCGCGTCGGGGCGGTTCTGGGTGCGTTGGCGATCGTGTTCGCGCTGCCGGGTGTGGCCCAGGCCCGCACACAGGCGCAGCCGACGCCCGTTGAACAGTGCCGGCTGGCCGACCCGAAGCTGAACGAGCTGTCCGGGCTCGGCGCCGACGGTGATCGCTGGTACGCCACCAACGACGGCGGCACCAAGGTCCAGGTGTTCGTGATCGCCAAGGACTGCAAGACCGAGCGGGTGGTCACCGGGCCGATCGACCCGTACGACGTGGAGGACATGGCCCGCGCGCAGGACGGCACGTTCTGGCTCGCCGACACCGGCGACAACGACGAGAAGCGCCCCAACGTCGCGCTGATTTCCCTTACCCCGCAAGGGAAAACGACGGTGTACCGGCTGACCTACCCGGACGGCCCGCACGACACCGAGGCGCTGCTGCTGGGCCGCGACGGCGTGCCGTACCTGGTGACCAAGGACAAGTTGGGCAGCTCGAACGTGTACAGGCCGGCCGGGCGGCTGGCCGCACCCGGCCCGACGCCGCTGCAGCACGTCGGCGCGCTGAAGATCAGCAGCACCGATACGCGCGGCGGCCCGGTGCCCGGCATGTTCGGCTCGATCATGATCACCGGCGGTGCGGTGAGCGCCGACGGGAAGGTGGTCGCGCTGCGCACGTACACCGACGCCTATCTGTACGCCGCGCCGGACGGCGACATCGCCGAGGCGCTGCGTCGCTCGCCGGTTCGGGTGCCGCTGCCCGACGAGCCGCAGGGCGAGGCGATCGCGTTCGAGCCGGACGGCGCGCTGGTGTCGGCGTCGGAGGGCACCGGCCAGCCGGTGCGCGTGATCTCCGGCGCGGCGGACCTCGCCAACCAGAAGGCGCCCACGGCGAACGGCGAGGCGCCGGCACCCGGTGGCGCGTCCGGTGCCCCGAGCGATTCGGGTGACAAGGGCGGTCTGAGCACCCTGCCGGCGATCGGCATCGTCGCGATCGTGGTGCTGGTGCTCGGCCTGCTGATGAGCCGCCGCCGCTCGCGCGGGTGATCGCGTTTTCCGTTGTGTTGTAACGACGTTCGTGCCAGGCGGCACATTGTCGGTGTGCGGGTCTACTGTGCCCGCGAACACACACGGCGCGGAGGTATACAGATGGTCACGCGGAGCACACCCTGGCCCGACGGCACCCCTTGTTGGGTGGACGCCGGGTTCGACGATCTCGGTAAGGCGCGGGCGTTCTACTCCAGCCTGCTCGGCTGGGAGATCCCACCGGGCGCCGAGGACTTCGGGAATTACAGCACCTGTGTGGTCGACGGCAAGGCGGTCGCCGGCATCGCCGACAAGATGCAGCCGGACATGCCGACGGTGTGGACCACCTACATCGCGACGAGCAACGCCGACGACGCCGCCGCCAAGGTCAAGGAGGCCGGCGGGCACGTCATGTTCGGCCCGATGACCGTGGGCGACTTCGGTCGGATGGCCGTCGCGACCGACTCGCTGGGTGGCGTCTTCGGTCTGTGGGAGGCGGCGTCGCACACCGGCTTCCAGGTGGCCAACGAGCCGGGCACGGTCACCTGGAACGAGTACATGAGCCGCCATTTCGATGCCGCGAAGTCCTTCTACGGCAAGGTTTTCGGCTACGAGTACGCCGACATGGGCGGCGAGGACATCACCTACGCGACGTTCAAGGTGGACGGCGCGGACGTCGGCGGCATGGGTGTGCTGGGCAGCCAATGGCCGCCGGAGGTGCCGGCGAACTGGGGCGTGTACTTCAACGTCGAGAACGCCGACGCGTCGATCGCGAAGGCCGTCGAGCTGGGCGGGACGGTGGTCAGCCCGGCGTTCGACACCCCGTTCGGCCGCATGGGCTTCGTGAACGACGACCAGGGCGCGGGCTTCTGGCTGATGCAGGCGCCCCAGGCCTGACGGACGGGTTGGTTGCCCGCCGGCCGCGCTGGCCGGCGGGCAACCACCATGCCCTCAGAGCCTCCTGAGCACCGCGACGACCTTGCCCAGGATGGTGGCCTCGTCGCCGGGAATCGGCTCGTAGGCCTCATTGTGCGGCAGCAGCCACACGTGCCCGTCGCGGCGCTTGAACGTCTTCACGGTGGCCTCGCCGTCGATCATGGCCGCGACGATCTCGCCGTTGTCGGCGGTCGGCTGCTGGCGCACCACGACCCAGTCGCCGTCGGCGATCGCCGCGTCGATCATCGAATCGCCCGCCACGCGCAGCAGGAACAGCGAGCCCTCGCCGACGATCTCCTTGGGCAGCGGGAACACGTCCTCGATCGCCTGCTCGGCCAGGATCGGCCCACCGGCGGCGATCCGGCCGACGACCGGGACGTAGGCCGGCTTCGGGTGCTGTTCCTCGATGTCGGCGACCTCCGGGTGGTCAACCGGAACCTGCGACGGGTCGACGTCCGGCGGCAGCACGCCGATCGCGCGCGGGCGGTTCGGGTCGCGCCGCAGGAAGCCCTTCTGCTCGAGCGCCTTGAGCTGATAGGCCACCGACGAGGTGGACGTGAGGCCGACCGCCTCGCCGATCTCGCGCACGCTCGGCGGGTACCCGTTCTTGTCGACGTGCGCGCGGATCACCTCGAGCACGCGCCGCTGCCTCGCCGGCAGGGTGGAGCCGTCGGGGCTGGCGTTGGCCGCCGTGTCGGGGAAGGCGCGCACGTTGTCGCCGACCGCCTCGACGGCCTTCTTGCCGGCCGCACGGCGACCTTTTCCGCCGGTCTCTCGTGTGCCGTCTTCGCGTGCCACCGCTGTGCCTCCCCTGTGCCCGGGAACCCTCGTGACTCCCGGTGATACGACCTGGTTGTCGGGTGTGTATCCGTGGTCTTCGTTGCTGTCGACGTTAGCCCTCACGCGGCTCTCGATCAAACGTCTGTTCGAACGACACGCCGGGAACTCTCGATTTTGTCGGTGGGAGGTGGTACAAAATCGCACGAGCGTTCGATCGAACGACTGTTCGATCTCGTCGGTTGTCGAGGAGGCACGTGATGACGGTTCTGGCGTTCAAGGGTGTCGAGCCCGTGGAGCACGACCACCGGCCTTCGCACGCACCCGAGCGTCGAAGGCCGGTCGAGCCGACGCGTCCGCCGACCCGGGAGCGGGCCGCCTCGGCGCCGCCGGTCCCGGCGGGCACGGTGTGCGGGCAGCGTCCCGGCCGGCTCCGGATGCGCTGGCTGGTGATGCTCGGCGCGGCGGTGTTCGCCGCCGTGGTGGGTCTCGGGTTATTCGCCGACGCCGTGGTCGGCTCCCCGGAGGACGCGCTGCCGCAGACCACCGCCGTGGTGCACGTCGGCGCGGGGGAGAGCCTGTGGGAGGTCGCGTCGCGCACCCTGCCGGACGCGGACACCTCGGCCGTCGTGGAGCGGATCAAGGAGCTGAACCGGCTCGGCAACGCGGCGGTGAGCCCCGGCCAGCCGCTCACGGTCCCGGTCCGCCGCTGAGGAACGCGAGCCGGTAGATACTGCGGCATGGAGTTCTTCTGCTACCACCGTGATCGGCCCGGTTCCGTTGCGCTGCGCGAAGAACTGCTGGAGGAGCACTGGTCCTACATGGACCGGTACGCCACGCAGATGATCGCCCGCGGCCCGACCCTGGACGGTGACACGCCGACCGGCAGCGTGCACATCGTGGACCTGCCAAGTCCCGCCGCTGCCCGCGCGTTCGCCTTCGACGAGCCCAACTACCAGGCCGGCGCGTACCGGGACGTGCTGCTGCGGCGGTGGAGCAACACGCTCGGCCGTACGATGTGGGACTTTCCCGGCGGCCGGGCCGGGGGCAATCGATACCTGGTGCTCGGTCTGGGTGCGGGCGAGGCTATCGATCTTGCCGTGCCGCCCGGGCGGGACGAGCTGATCGCCTATGGGCCGCTGCTGTCCGACGACGGCGCCGCCTGGCTGGGCACGGCGGCGTTGGTGCGGGCGCCGGATCCGGATGTGGCACGCGCGGTGCTGACCGTCGGTCGGTACGCCAGTGTCGAGGTTCACCACTGGCGGTTCGGCGGGCGGCCGTCGTAACGCGGAGCCGTCGCGGTTCGGAGTTGGGTGATCGCCCAGAGGGGTCTCCGAACCGGTCGTGGGGAGCACTCGGACACCACTGCGTATCGCGCCGGTAGCACCGCGTTGATCAAGCCCCCCGAACGGGTAAGTCGAGTCGTGTCGCCTTGCATGATCTGGGTTTGAGGCATACCGTCGACCCCAACATCTAGTAGTTACAGCGCTGTAGTTAGTCCACAGGTTGGGGATGGCTCGCCAGAGTTGTCCACCGGCCATCCACACGAATTCCACAAGTGGATCCACCTGCGGCGGTCTGTTTTCGGGGAGGCGAATCGGGATGCGGTGCCCGTTCTGTCGACACTCTGACTCGCGGGTCGTCGACTCGCGAGAGGTCGACGAGGGCCAGGCGATCCGGCGCAGGCGATCGTGCTCGAAGTGCAGCCGCCGGTTCACCACGGTAGAGGAGGCCGTGCTCGCCGTGGTGAAGCGCTCCGGCGTGACCGAGCCGTTCAGCCGGGAGAAGGTCGTGCTCGGTGTGCGCCGTGCCTGTCAGGGGCGCCCGGTCGAGGAGGACCAGCTGCAGCAACTCGCGCAGCGGGTCGAGGAGTCGATCAGGTCGACCGGTGCGGCGGAGATCCCGAGCCACGAGGTGGGGCTGGCGATCCTGGGGCCGTTGCGCGAGTTGGACGGGGTGGCCTACCTGCGGTTCGCCAGCGTGTACCGGGCGTTCACCTCGGTGGAGGACTTCGAGAAGGAGATCGCCGATCTCCGTGCGGTCATGGCGGCCGACGAGAGCGGGGACGGCGGCGGATGAGCGGGCGGCGAAAGCCACGGCACGGTGCCAAAACCGTTGCCACGCAAGGCAAGCACGGACAAGGCAGGACAAAGCAGGGAAGGTCGCGACGGGCGGGGAGCGCACGGCGGACCACCGGGACTGATGTCACGCGAGTGAGTCACGAGGGAGAGGGACTGGTCATGACGGAGACGGTCGGGACAGCGGCGACCGGTGGGGCCGCCGATGGGTCCGTGAACGGCAGCGGTGGCGGCCTGCGAGTGCGGCGCGTCTACACCACCGAGGGGGTGCACCCCTACGACGAGGTGACCTGGGAGCACCGCGACGTCGTGATGACCAACTGGCGCGACGGGTCGGTGAACTTCGAGCAGCGTGGCGTGGAGTTCCCCGAGTTCTGGTCGGTCAACGCGGTCAACATCGTGACCAGTAAGTACTTCCGCGGCGCCGTGGGCACGCCGCAGCGCGAGCACAGCCTCAAGCAGCTGATCGACCGCGTGGTGAAGACCTACGTCGGCGCCGGCGAGAAGCACGGCTACTTCGCCACGCCCGAGGACACCGAGATCTTCGAGCACGAGCTGACCTGGATGCTCATGCACCAGGTGTTCAGCTTCAACTCGCCGGTGTGGTTCAACGTCGGTACCAGCTCCCCGCAGCAGGTGTCCGCGTGCTTGAGCTATGACACGCTGGTCAGCACGCCGGCAGGTCTCATCCCGATTGGCAGGCTGGTCGAGGACGACGCGGTTGGCACCAAGGTCTACGACGCGCACGGTGTCACCCGCATCCTCGCCACCAAGGCCAACGGGGTGAAGGACGTCTACCGGCTGCACGCCAAGGCCGGCTACACGCTGGACGTCACCGCCGACCACCTGGTGTGGAAGGCGACTGGCGACGGCACTGGTCAGTTCGTGGAGGCCGGTACGCTGCGCCCTGGAGACCAACTCGAGTGGCACCGGCGCGAATCCTACGGCGAGGGCGAGTTCACCTTTAACGACATGTGGGAGGCCGCCCTCGCTGGCTGGCTGCAGGCTGACGGTTCGGTCGCCTGTTACGACGGCAGGCTCCGCATCGAGGCGATCACCGTCACCGACGCCGAGCTGGATTGGGTTCGTGGCACCATCGACCAGGTCTTTCCCGGCGCCTACTGGAGCGAGACCAAGGTGCCGACGCAGAGCACCGAGTTGGACTGCCGCCGCACCAAACTCTACGGCAAGCAGCTCCGGCCATTCGTGGAGAAGTGGGATCTGCTGCGCCGAGGCGTCGACATGGAAGTGCCGCCCGCGTTGTTCACCGCGCCGCTGCCAGTGGTGACCGCCTATCTGCAGAGTCTCTTCCAGGCCGAGGGGTATGTCAGCGCACGCGAACGGTCCACGTTGGTCGGGCTCGACATGGTCGGCGAGAAGCATGTCCGTGGCGTACAGAGCCTGCTGATGCGCTACGGCATCTTTTCCAGGGTGCGGTTCAAGCGCGACGTGCGGGACAACCGGCTCGGCTGCTGGTCGCTGGGCATCCAAAACGCCGGTGACCGGCTGACCTTCGCTACCGAGATCGGCTTCATCGACCCGGTGAAAGCCGCCAAGCTTGAGTCCAGCTTCGACAAGCCGGGCCGCGCCACCCGGCCGACCAAGCGGCTGGAGATCGATCGCATCGAATCCCTCGGCGCGATGGATGTCTACGACATTCAGACCGAGAGTGGCGAGTTCCTTGCCGGAAACCTGCGGGTGCACAACTGCTTCATTCTCGCGGTGGACGACACGATGGACTCGATCCTCAACTGGTACAAGGAGGAGGGGCTGATCTTCAAGGGCGGCTCGGGCGCCGGCCTGAACCTGTCCAGGATCCGCTCGTCCAAGGAGCTGCTGTCCTCGGGCGGCACCGCGTCCGGCCCGGTGTCGTTCATGCGCGGCGCCGACGCGTCCGCGGGGACGATCAAGTCCGGCGGCGCCACCCGCCGTGCGGCCAAGATGGTCGTGCTGGACGTCGACCACCCCGACGTCGAGGAGTTCATCGAGACCAAGGCGCGCGAGGAGAACAAGATCCGCGCGCTGCGTGACGCCGGGTTCGACATGGACCTCGGCGGCACCGACATCACCTCGGTGCAGTACCAGAACGCCAACAACTCGGTGCGCGTGTCCGACGAGTTCATGCACGCCGTCGAGTCGTCCGGAGAGTTCGGGCTGCGCTCGCGCACCACCGGCGAGGCGATCGAGACGGTCGACGCGAAGAAGCTCTTCCGCAAGCTGGCCACGGCCGCGTGGGAGTGCGCCGACCCGGGCATCCAGTACGACGACACGATCAACGCATGGCACACCTGCCCGGAGTCGGGCCGGATCACCGCGTCCAACCCGTGCTCGGAGTACATGCACCTGGACAACTCCAGCTGCAACCTGGCGTCGCTGAACCTGATGAAGTTCCTGCGCGAGGACGGCACGTTCGACGCGGAGACCTTCGCCAAGGCCGTCGAGATCGTGATCACCGCGATGGACATCTCGATCACGTTCGCGGACTTCCCGACCGACCCGATCGGCGAGACCACCCGCAAGTTCCGCCAGCTCGGCATCGGGTACGCCAACCTCGGCGCGCTGCTGATGGCGACCGGCCACGCCTACGACTCCGACGGCGGGCGGGCACTGTCCGCGTCGATCACCTCGCTGATGACCGGCACCGCGTACCGCCGCTCGGCCGAGCTGGCCGCCGTGGTCGGGCCGTACGAGGGCTACAAGCGCAACGCCGACGCGCACCAGAAGGTCATGCGCAGGCACGCCGCGGCGAACGACCTGATCCGCACGTACCACTCCAACGACGCCACGGTGCAGCAGTTGGCCACCCGCGAGTGGCAGGCCGGCCTGGAGATCGGCGCGCGCAAGGGGTGGCGCAACGCCCAGGCGTCGGTGCTCGCCCCGACCGGCACCATCGGCCTGATGATGGACTGCGACACCACGGGCATCGAGCCGGACCTGGCGCTGGTCAAGTTCAAGAAGTTGGTCGGCGGCGGCTCCATGCAGATCGTCAACCAGACCGTGCCGCGCGCGCTGACGTCGCTGGGCTACCAGGACGAGCAGGTCGAGGCGATCGTGGAGTACGTGGCCGAGCACGGGCACGTGATCGACGCGCCGGGCCTGCGCCGCGAGCACTACGACGTGTTCGACTGCGCGATGGGCGAGCGGTCGATCCAGCCGATGGGGCACGTGCGGATGATGGCGGCGGTGCAGCCGTTCCTGTCCGGCGCGATCTCCAAGACGGTGAACATGCCGGAGGCGGCCACCGTCGAGGAGGTCGAGGAGATCTACTTCGAGGGCTGGAAGCTCGGCCTCAAGGCGCTGGCGATCTACCGGGACAACTGCAAGGTCGGCCAGCCGCTGTCGGCGGGCAAGGGCGGCACGAAGGAAGCGGAGCCAGAGAAGATCGTCGAGTACCGCCCGGTCCGCAAGCGGCTGCCGAAGAAGCGCCCCTCGCAGACCGTGTCGTTCACGGTCGGCGGTGCTGAGGGTTACCTGCACGCGGGTTCGTACCCGGACGACGGGCTCGGCGAGATCTTCGTCAAGCTCGGCAAGCAGGGCTCGACGCTGGCCGGTGTGATGGACGCGTTCGCCACGTCGATCTCGGTCGGTCTGCAGTACGGCATTCCGCTGGAGTTCTACGTCTCGAAGTTCCAGAACCTGCGCTTCGAGCCGGCGGGCATGACCGACGACCCGGACGTGCGGATCGCGACCAGCCTGATGGACTACCTGTTCCGTCGCCTCGCGCTGGACTACCTGCCGTACGAGAAGCGGGCGCAGCTCGGGATCTTCACCGCCGACGAGCGCTCCGCCCAGGTCGCCAGCGACTACGGCGACTTCGGGGGCGACAGCACGGACGTGGATCTGGAGGCGCTGAGCACCTCGGTTGACGCGAGCTCGACCGCGCGCCCCGCGGTCGAGTCCACTGTGGACGCCGAGCCGGAGGTGCGGGAGGCGCACAGCTCCACCGAGTTGCTGGAGCTGCAGCTCGGCAAGGCGGCCGACGCGCCGCTGTGCATGACCTGCGGCACGAAGATGCGGCCGGCCGGCTCGTGCTACGTGTGCGAGGGCTGCGGCTCCACCTCCGGCTGCAGCTGACGTGACACCCGGGATGGGAGCCGGTATCGTGCCGGCTCCCATCCCGTTGCCGCGTAAGGAAAGTAATGGCTGAACACCAGAGCGTGGCCGACGCCGTGCGGAAGTCGCACGCGCGGCTGTCGACTGTCCTCGGTGGACTCGACGACGGTGCGGCACGCGGGCCGTCTCTGCTGCCGGGGTGGTCGCGCGGGCATGTGCTGACCCACATCCAGGACGTGGCGCGGGCGTTCGCCAGGCAGGCCGAGTACGCCAGGGCCGGCGAGCTGGTCGAGGTGTACGACGGCGGCCGGCCCGCTCGCGACGCGTCGATCGAGGCCGGTGCCGGCCGGCCCGCCGCCGAGCTGGCGACCGCCGTGACCGAGGCGATCGGCGAGCTGGAGCGGGTCTGGGACGGCCTGGACGGTGAGGACTGGTCGCGCCCGGTGCGGTACCGCCATGGCACCGTGCTGGACACGGTGTACGCGCAGTGGCGCGAGGTGGAGATCCACACCGTGGACCTCGCGCTCGACTACTCGCACACCGAGTGGACGCCCGAGTTCTGCGCGCACACGCTGGACTTCCTGGCGCCACGCGCGCCCGCGGGTGTGACCCTGCGGCTCGAACCGGAGGACTCCGCGCGGACGCGGGCGTGGGGGAGCGGCCCGACCGTCACGGTGCGCGGGCGGCTCACCGAGATCACCGCGTGGCTGGCCGGGCGGCCCGCCGACGGTGTCAGCTCCGACACCGGCACACCGCCGGAGCTGGGTCCGTGGCCGCCGCACCCGTCGCCCCGATGACCGGGCAGGCCGTCGCGGACCTGTACGACGCGTTCGCCGGGTATCCGCTCCGGTCCACGATCGAGGGGTGCGCGCACTGCGTGACCGAGGCCGACCAGGCCGCGCTGCGGTCCGCCCCGTTGCCCGAGCTGACCGCGGAATCGTTGTCCCGCTTCGGTTTCAAGGCGCTCACCACTTGGGGCGACGTGGACGATCTGCGGCACTTCCTGCCCAGGATGCTCGAGATCGCCGTCACCGACGACGGGTGGGACCTGCACGCGACGTTCGTCAAGCTGGCCACCGCGCGGTGGTGGGACTGGCCGGACGGGGAGCGGCGCGCGATCGAACGGTATGCCGACGCGCTGTGGCTGCACGTGCTGACGTTGATGCCCACCAGCCGGTCCGCCGCCGATGTGCTGGACGCGTTCGGCACCGCGTTCGAGGACCTGACGCCGTTCCTCGTGATCTGGCGTGCCGAGGCCACCGAGCCGGCTCGGTGCCAGCTTGCCGACCTGCTGCTGAACAGACCGTCCGGTTTGGACAGTCACCTCGCCGACTGGCTGGCCGAGCCGGAGACCCGGCAGGCGATCGAGGCAGGCTTCTTCGCCGCCGGCTCGCCCGACGCGGCGCGGCTGCTGTCCGATGCCTACGACGTGCTCGGCCGGTAGTAGCCCTCGACCGGTACCCGCGCCTCGTCGAACAGGGCGGGGCCTTCCTGTGGCACGGCAGGGAATCCGGTGCCCGGTGGCTTGAGCGTGGCGAGCTGATCGCCGGACAGTGCGAACACCACGCGGCCGAGCCCCGAGCGGTCGATCGCGCCGGCGCACATGCCGCACGGCTGGCAACTCGTGTACATCGTGGTGGCCGCCGCCGTCTCCGCGTCCAACTCGCGGGCCGCCCACCTGGCCAGCTTCTGCTCCGGGTGCGCCGAGATGTCCCCGTCGGTGATCGTGGTGTTGCGCTCCTCGGCGAGCACGTCACCGTGCGGTCCGACGAGCAGCGAGCCGAACGGCGGGTTGCCCGACGCGTGCGCTTCGCCGGACAGCTCGATCGCCCGGCGCAGGAACGCCTCTTCTGCCGGTGTCATGATCGCTCCGTCCGTAGAATGCCTTGCGCCGCAACGATTTCCAGTGCGCGCCAGGCCTGCTCGGGGTGCCGGGTCTCTTCCGGATCGCCGTGGAAGGGGTCGAGCAGCACGTCGGTCGCATCGAGCAGCCGCAGCCGATCGACGTCCTCGACGACCTGCTCGAGCGAGCCTTCGCCGGCCAGCCGCTCGTGGTCGTCCAGCGGCGTGTCGGTGATGCGCAGCATGATCCTCGGCGTGAGCGCCGGCACCGGTCGCGCCTGCTCGTCGGCGGCGATCTTGAGCCGGTCGACCCGGTCGGGCAACCAGGTCGCGCCGAACCGCAACGGGTGCCAGGCGTCGCCGACCCGCACCGCCCGGCGGATCCCCGCGTCGCTGTTGCCGCCCACCCAGATCGGGATCCGGCCGGCGCGATAGTCCCGCTCGTCGAGCCACGCGGCGCGCACCGCGTCCAGGTACTCGTCGGTGATCGCGCCGCGCCGGGTGAACGGGACGCCGAGCGCCTCGTACTCCTGGCGCGCCCAGCCGATCCCCACGCCGAGCACCAGCCGTCCGCCGGACAGGTCGTTCAGGTTGGCCGCCATCCGCGCGATCAGCAGCGGGTGCCGGTACGGCACGATCAGCACGGTGGTGCCCAGCCGCACCCGGTCGGTGATCCCGGCCAGCCACGCCAGCGTGGTGAACGGCTCGTAGAACGGTGCCGGGTACTGCTCGGCCACGTCGGGCGTGATCGCCACGTGGTCGGAGATCATCAGCAGGTCGTAGCCGAGGCCCTCCACGGTGCGCGCCCACTCGCGCAGCACGCCCGGGTCGGTGCCGGGGCCGAAGTTCGGGACATTCACGCCGATTCGCACGCCGTTCAGCCTATGCGGCGAGCTTGCCGCCTTGAAGAGACTCCTCGCGGTAGTCGCCCGTCACAGCCGTGGATCTGCCGGTAGTTTGGCGATATGGCCGAGACTCTTGATTCGACGGACTGGGCGATCCTGGCCGAGCTGCAGTGCGACGGCCGGCTGCCGTTCACCGAACTCGCCAGGCGGGTGAGCCTGAGCGCGTCGGCCGCCACCGAGCGGGTGCGGCGGCTGGAGTCGATCGGCGTGATCACCGGCTATCGCGCGACCGTCGACCTGGAGAAGGTCGGCTACCCGGTGCTCGCCGTGGTGCGGTTGAAGTACCCGGGAAGCAAGCACCAGCCGCTGCATCGCTTGCTGGACAAGCGTTTCGAGATCCTGGAGTGTCTGCGCACCACCGGCGAGGACTGCTACCTGTTGAAGATCGCGGCCGGTTCGATGTCCGAGCTGGAGCGGGTGGTGGACGAGCTGGCCGCGTTCGGCAGCACGACGACGAACATCGTGTACGGCCAGACTCTGTCCTACCGCGGTCCGCGTCAGAACATGCCGTGCGGAACCTGATCCGGCTCAGGGACCGGTTGCACCACGTCCCAGTGCTCCACGATCTTGTCGTCGACGAACCGCAGGATGTCGACCACGGCCATGCCGCGCTCCTCGCCGGGCGGCACCAGGTTGTAGTGGACCACGACGTGGTCGTGGTCGGCGATGGCGCGCTTCATGTCCAGCCGCGCCTCGGTCATTCCGGAGTCGGCGATGAACTGGACGAAGGCGTCCCGCCCGGACGGGTTTCCCGGGCCGTGCTCCAGGAAGTCCTTGTGCAGCAGGGCACGCAGCGGTTCGAGGTTGCCCTTGTCGACCTCGGCGAAGCAGTGCAGGACGAGTTCTCGGTTGCGCTCGGCGCGCTCGTTGTCGTTCATGCCTCGACTAGACCCGCCGCGGCACGTGCTGTCGATGACCTGACAGGTAATGGCGGCGCCGCACGGCGACGGGCGAGACTGCGGGTATGAACGGTGATCGTCCGGTCGGCGAGCTGTTGCGCGAGTGGCGACACCGGCGCCGGCTCAGCCAGCTCGACCTGGCCATCCAGGCCGGCGTGTCGGCCCGGCACGTGAGCTTCGTGGAGACCGGCCGGACCGTGCCGAGCCGCGAGATGGTGCTGCACCTGGCCGAGCACCTCGGCGTTCCGCTGCGCGAGCGCAACCGGCTGCTGGTCGCCGCCGGCCACGCGCCGGTGTACCGCCAGCGGCCACTGGAGGATCCCGATCTCGCCACCGCGCTGGACGCCGTGCGGCAGGTGCTGGACGGCCACGAGCCGTATCCGGCGCTCGCCGTGGACCGGCGGTGGAACCTGTTGCTGGCCAACTCCGCGATGGAGGTCTTCTTCGACGGCGTCGAGCCCGCGCTGCTGGCGTCGCCGGTCAACATGATGCGGCTCGCCCTGCACCCGAAGGGCCTGGCGCCGAGGCTGCGCAATCCTGATCAGGTGCGCGCGTTCCTGCTGAGCCGGCTGGCCCGGCAGGCCGGCGCGTCCGGCGATCCCGTGCTCGCCGAGCTGTACGCGGAACTGGTGGTCTTCGGTGACGGGGAACCGCCGCCACCGGACCCGGCCGAGGTCACGTTGCCCATCCGGATCGAGCACCGTGGCGCGGAGCTGTGCTTCTTCAGCACGATCACGACGTTCGGCGCGGCCTTCGACGTCACGCTCGACGACATCGCGGTGGAGGCGTACTTCCCGGCCGACGAGCGGACCGCGGCGTACCTGCGCGACGGGTAACGGGTCGCCCGCCGTGCCGATAACGCCCGTGTCGGGGGACCTGCCGGAAGGGGTGCCGTCGTGCGCAAACTCCTGGTCGTTCTGGCCGCCGTGCTGCTGTCCGTGCTGCTCGCGCCGACAGCCGTGGCGCAGCGGTTCCCGGACCGGATCCCGCTGCCGAACGGGTTCTTCCCGGAGGGGATCGCGATCGGCAAGGGCACCGCGTTCTACGTCGGATCGCTCGCCACCGGGGCGATCTATCGCGGTGATCTGCGCACCGGCCGGGGTGCGGTACTGGCTCCCGGCGATTCGTCGCGGCCGCGGCGCAGCACGATCGGGCTGGAGGTGGACTCTCGCGAGCGGGTGTGGGTCGCCGGCGGAGTGTCCGGCGACGTGCGGGTGCACGACGGCCGCACCGGCGCGCTGCTCGCCGTCTATCCGGTGACCGCGCGCCCGAACCCGTTCGTCAACGACCTCGTGGTGACCGACAACGCCGTGTACGCCACCGACTCCGCCTACCCCGAGCTGCACGTGATCCCGCTGCGGCACGGCGGCGGGCTGCCCGATCCGAGTGCCGCGCACACCGTGCCACTGTCCGGCCCGGCGGCCGACCCGGACTTCAACAACGGCGTCGAGTCCACAATGGACGGTCAGCTGGTGATCGTGAACCGGGTGGGCGAGTTGATGAAGGTGAACCCTCGCACCGGGGCGAGCGCGCTGGTGGACCTTGGCGGCTACCTGGTCACCAACGGCGACGGGCTGGTGCGCCGGGGCAACACGCTGTACGTGGTGCGCAACATGGTCAACACGGTGTCCGTGCTGCGACTGGACCCGCACGCCACCCAGGGCACGCTGCTGTGGGAGGTCACCAGTCCGGCGCTGCGCATCCCGACCACCGGCGACCTGTTCGGCTCCTCGCTGTACGTGGTGAACGCGCGGTTCGACACGCCGCCCGGTCCGGACGTGGACTACGACGTGGTTCGGCTGCCCGCCTAGGGTCGACATGTGCGGGTCATCCGCTGCTCGGCGCCTTCGCGGTGGTGTGCCGGCTCGGTGACGCCCAGAGACCCTGGTGACGCCGGCCGGCGAGCCGGTGCAGGTCTGGGCCTGGCTCGACGAACGAGCGGGAATGGTGCGGGCCCGCCAGTTCGCGCCGAGCGAGGGCAAGCCGGACGACGAGGCGTGCGGATCGGCGTCGGCACGGGGTCGGTGATCAAGGTGCGTCCCCGCGGCTCCGGCATCGACCTCGGCGGGCGGTGCCTGATCACCGGGTGAACCGAGCCTCGACCGCGTCGATCTCCGCGAGGAGCGTGGCGCGCAGCTCGTCGTCGCAGAACGCGGCGCGCACGCCGGCACGGGCCAGGTCGGCCAGGTCGCTTCGGCCGAGCCCGAACTCGGTGTGGCACAACAGGTATTCGCCGTTGAGGTCGCAGTGGAACATGCCGGGGTCGTCGGTGTTGATGGTGACCGGCACGCCCGCGTCGAGCAGCCTCGGCAGCGGGTGGCTCGCCAGGTCGGCGACCACCCGAGTGCGCAGGTTCGACGTCGGGCACACCTCCAGCGGGATGGCGTGCTCGGCCAGGTGCGCCAGCAGCTTCTCGTCTTTCACCGCGCTCGTGCCGTGGCCGATCCGCTCGGCACGCAGGTCGTTCAGCGCCGACCAGATCGACTCCGGCCCGGTGGTCTCGCCCGCGTGCGGCACGCTGTGCAGCCCGGCTTCGCGGGCGATCGCGAACGCGCGGGCGTACCGGCCGCGCGGTTGGCCGATCTCCGGCCCGCCGAGGCCGAAGCCGACCGTCCCCTGTGGACGCCGGCGCACCGCGAAGTCGACGGTGACCATGCCGTCCGGCTCGTCGCCCGGCGCCGGAATGTCGAAGATCCAGGCCAGGTGCACGCCGTGCTCGGCGAGTGCGGCCGCCCTGCCGCCCTCGAGCGCCTCGGCCAGTTCGTCGACGTCCATGCCGCGGCACAGGTGGCTGTGCGCGCTGACGGTCACCTCGGCGTAGCGCACGTTGTTGGCGGCGAGATCGGCGGCGAGCCCGTCGATCAGCGTGCGAATGTCGGCTCCGGTGCGCACCAGGCCGTTGACCGTCACGTACACGTCGATGAAGTGCGCGAAGTCGGTGAACTCGTAGAACGCGCGCAGTTCGTGCTCGTCGACCGGCACGCCGCATTCCGGGTGCCGCCGCGACAGTCGCAGCACGGTGTCGGAGGATGCGGAGCCGAGTAGATGCACGTGCGACTCGACTTTGGGCAGCGCGGCGACGAACGACCTCATATCGCCTTTCTACCCCGTGGACACGAACGCATTCCCCGTGGGCGAAAACCCCTTGCGTGGTCGCCGAGGCGTCTGTATGGTCGGAGCCATGTTCATCAGCTGACGCACTCCCGCGCTCTTCAGCGCCGCGCCTGCCGCCTTCTCCGCGGTGGCGCCAGCCATTCAGATCCAGCTGTTTCGCAGCCATTCGTATTCGCGCCCAGCGGTCTATTCGCCGTGCGCGAAATACGCGAGCCGAAACGGCTATCTCGCTATTCGCAAAATCGGGGAGGCGGCATGAAGACGAACAGCGCGCATTTCACGAATCTGATGTCCGAGGCACCGTACGAATTGCGTGCCGGCGGTTTCCCGCAGGCGCCGGAGGGGACGACCATGAATATCCCGATGAACACGCCGAAGCCGAGCCGCCGCGAGCGTCGTGGCGGCAAGCAGGTCAAGGCCAACGGCCGGATGCACCTCGCCGCCCAGCACGGCGGCATGGTGAAACAGCGCCAGCACGCCGTGCGCAGGCGCGGCTGAGAATCCGGCCGACCGGGCGGGGGTCAGTCCACAGTGGACTGGCCCCCGCTGTCGTCGCTGAGCTGCTGCCAGAGGAACTCCAGCACCAGTGCCCACTTGAAGGCGAGCTGCGCGTTGTCGGCCGCGGCGCCGTGCCCGCCCTCGATGTTCTCGTAGTACCGCACCGCGTGCCCCAACTCGCGCATCCTGGCCACCATCTTGCGCGCGTGACCGGGGTGCACCCGGTCGTCCCTCGTCGACGTGGCGAACAGGGTCGGCGGGTACGTCCGTCCACTCTGGACACTGTCGAGGTTGTGATACGGCGAGAACTCACGCATGAACTCCCAGTCCTCGCCGTCCGGGTCGCCGTACTCGGCCATCCAGGACGCGCCGGCGAGCAGCCGGTGGTAGCGACGCATGTCCAGCAGCGGCACCTGGCTCACCACCGCGCCGAACAGCTCCGGATACCTGGTCAGCATCACGCCGGTGAGCAGCCCGCCGTTGCTGCCGCCCTCGATGCCCAGCCGCTCCGGCGCGGCGACCCCGCGTGCGGCGAGATCCCGTGCCACGGCGGCGAAATCGGCGTACACGTGCCGCCGGTTCTCCCGGATCGCGCCGTTGTGCCACTCCGGCCCGTACTCGCCGCCGCCCCGGATGTTGGCCACCACGTACGTGCCGCCGCGGGCCAGCCAGCCGCGCCCCATCACCCCGCTGTACCGGGGCGTGAGCGACACCTCGAACCCGCCGTACCCGGTCAGCAGCACCGGCCCGGTGCCGGAATTTCGCCGCGCCACGACGAAGTACGGCACCCGCGTGCCGTCCTCGGAGATCGCGAAGTGCTGGGTCACGTCCAGGCCCGTCGCGTCGAAGTACGCCGGGGCCTGCTTGATCGTGTCCACAGTGGACTCACCGTCGAGCGCGCCGTGCCGCAGCGCCGTCGGCTGCGCGTACCCGGACACGTCCACGAACACCTCGTCGCTGTCCGGGTCGGTGGCCACCACGTTCGCGGTGACCGTGGCGCCGATCCCGCCGAGCGGGCGCCCGCGCCAGCCGTCGTCCGGGTCGAGCACCCACAACGCGGTGCGCACGTCGGTCAACGTGTTCAGCAGCAGGCGATTCCTGGTCCAGGTGTAGTCCTCCAGCGAGGTCCGCTCGTCCGGCTCGAACACCGCCAGCAGCGACCGCTCGCCGGCCATGAAGTCGTCGAACCGCGCCGCCAGCAGCGAACCGCCCGCGTGGGTGGTGCCGCCGATCGTCCACGGCGTGCGCAGCCGGACGAGCAGCCAGTCGCGGTGCACCCCCGCCTCGGCGTCGTCCGGCACCTCCAGGCGGCGCAGCCCGTCGGGGGTGCGCAGGAACTTCTCGGTGCGGTAGAAGTCGATGCTCCGGGCGACGAAGTCCCGCTCGTAGCCGGGCGTCGGGTCGTGGTAGCCGTACACCGCGACGTCGTCCGGCTTGCCCTCGAAGACCGTGACCGCCTCGTCCAGCCGGGTGCCGCGGCGCCACTCCTTCACGATCCGCGGGTACCCGGAGGTGGTCAGCGCGCCGGGGCCGAAGTCGGTGCCGACGTACACCCGGTCCGCGTCGATCCACCCGACGCTGCTCTTCGCCTCGGGCAGCGCGAACCCGCCGTCGGTGAAGGTGAGCGTCTCCAGGTCGAACTCGCGCACCACGGTCGCGTCCGCGCCGCCACGGGACAGCTCGACCAGGGCCAGCCGGTGCCCGGGCCGCAGCACCTGCGCGCCCTCCCACACCCAGTTCTCGCCCTCCTGCTCGGCGAGCGCGTCCACGTCGATCAAAACCGTCCACTGTGGACGATCGCGGCGGTACTCGTCGAGCGTGGTGCGCCGCCACAGCCCGCGCGGGTGCGCGGCGTCGGTCCAGAAGTTGTAGAGGAACTCGCCGCGCCTGCGCACGTACGGGATGCGGTCCTCGGCGTCGAGCACTTCACGCAACTGGTCGCGCAACCGGGTGAACTCGTCGGTGGCGGCGATCTCCGCGACGGTCTCCTCGTTGCGGGCCCGCACCCAGGTGAGTGCCTCCTCGCCGGTGACGTCTTCCAACCACTCGTGCTCATCGTGCTCCTCCATGGCGTCCAGCCTGCCAGCAGTCGCCCGCGTAGGGTCGCGGGCGTGGAGATCGGATTCGCCGTCCCGCTTTCCGGCTCGTGGGCGAGGCCGGAGAACGTGGTGCACGTCGCCCGTCGCGCCGAGGAATTGGGCTACTCCACGCTGTGGACGTTCCAGCGGCTGCTGTCCCCGCCGGACGGACACTGGGGCGAGACGTACCGCAGCGTGCTGGACCCGATCGCGGTGACGGCGTTCCTCGCCGCGCACACCTCGCGGGTCCGGATCGGCATCGCCGTGCTGAACATGCCGTTCGTCACGCCGGCGGTACTCGCCAAGCAACTGTCCACAGTGGACATTCTGTGCGGCGGGCGGCTGGACGTCGGACTCGGCAACGGCTGGGCGGACGAGGAGTACGCGGCGACCGGCGCGGACCCGGGCGGCCGCGGCCGGCGGGCCGACGAGTACATCCCGCTGCTGCGCGCGCTGTGGACCGACGACGTGATCGACCACGACGGCGAGTTCTACCGGGTGCCGGCGACCACCATGGACCCCAAGCCGGCCCGGCCGGGTGGCCCGCCGATCCTGCTGGGCGGCGCGGCCGAGCCCGCGCTGCGGCGAGCCGGGCGGCTGTGCGACGGCTGGGTCAGCAGCAGCCGGGCCGACCTCGGCACGATCGGCGACTCGGTGCGCACGGTCCGCGCGGCCGCCGAGGAGGCCGGGCGGGATCCGGACGCGCTGCGGTTCGTGTGCCGCGGCTCGGTGAAGGTGCGGCCGGCGGGTGCGCCCGACCGCCGGCCGTTGACCGGCGGCGTCGAGGAGATCCTGTCGGACTTCGCGGCGCTGGCCGAGCAGGGGATCACCGAGCTGTTCGTGGACCTGAACTTCGATCAGGAGATCGGCTCCCCGGACGCCGACGCGACCGCGTCGATGGTGCGCGCCGAGGAGGCGCTGGAGGCGTTCGCCCCGCGCTGACCCGTTCGGTGCATCGCTACCCACCCGCGCGGGTCGGGGCCTCCCCCGCGAATCCAAGCCCTGCTGCGCGGGGCCGGCGCGGCGCCTCGCTGCGTTGTCGGACAAGGCAAGTACAACACCCGGTACGAGCCTTGCCCTCCGCCTTGCGCGGCATCCACGCCGTTCCCCGCTCGCGACGGGCGGGATCCACGGGGCAGGCCCTTGGGTGATTTGTTCGCTCACAAGACGCTAAGAAGATCTTCCACTGTCGTGGCGCGCCGTGGTCGGATCACCACACTCTCGTCGAGGAGGTGGCAGATTGACCAGGTTACGACTCGCCATCGGCGTGCTGGTCGCGACGGTGGCGTCGACTGTTGTGCTGGTTCTCACCGCCGGGGAGGCGTCGGCGGCACCCAGCTTCCAGATGCCGTTCCCGTGCGGGCAGGTGTGGGAGGGACAGACCAGGTCGGGGCACAGCCCGGCCAACGCGGTGGACTTCAACCGCGCCGGTGACGACGGCGACCCGGTACTGGCCTCGGCGGCCGGTCGGGTGTCCAGGGTGGAGAACGAGGGCGACACGAGCTACGGCCGCTGGATCGAGATCGACCACGGCAGCGGCTGGCGCACCAGGTACGCGCACCTGTCCCAGCAGCGGGTCGGCGTCGGGCAGAACGTCGCGCGGGGCGCGCTGATCGGCAACGTGGGCAACACCGGCGGATCGAGCGGCGCCCACCTGCACTTCGAGGAGATCCTCAACGGCAGTGCCGTGAAGATCAAGTTCAACGGCGCGCAGATCTTCTACTGGGGCACGCGCAACTACACCAGCCAGAACTGCGGCGGCGGCAGCACGAATCCCTATACGCCGCAGGAGGTCTGCGGCAGTGGCTTCAGCGTGATCGACGAGGCCGCACTCGGTGACGCCGGCCGGGCGTACCTGCTCTACAACGGTTCGAGCGGGACCAACTGCGTCGCCACGATCAAGAGCAAGTCGATCGGGTCGGAGTCGGCGGTGTCCGCGTTCCTCGAGGTCCAGGGCGGAGCGAGGACGACGGACAGCGGCTCGTTCAAGTACTACGCCGGGCCGGTGAGGAAAGCCGCCGAGCGCAAGTGCGTGAAGTGGGGCGGATCGGCCGGATCGGCGTCCTACACCAGCCCGTTCGAGCACTGTGATTGACCGACGGCGCTGATCGCGAAGACCGGGGTGCGGTGACCCGCCCGGTTCGACCGTCCATCGTGGACGGACGAGCCGGGCGGTTCGTTATCCGACGCTTCCGTTGTCCGCAAGGGATTTTCGGCGAGTTATCCACATGGTCCGTGTTGTCCACAGATTCGTGGACGGCCTCCCGCGCCGCGTCCGGCGGGGACACAGTGGCCTCATGACGACTTCCCCCGCGGCCCCAGCGCCGCCGACGACAACACCGACCACAGCACCCGAACCTCAGCTCAGCTTCACCGAACCCGGCGAGCTGATCGCGGCCGTGCCGCACCTACTCGGGTTCACCCCGTCCGATTCGATCGTGTTGATCACGCTCACCGGGCCCGACCTGACCATGATCGGCGCGACCCTGCGCGCCGACCTGCCACCGCCCGATCAGGTGCCCGCGATGGCCCGGCGGCTGCTCGTGCCGGTCCTGCGGCACGACACGACGGCCACCGTGCTGATGGTGGTCGGCGGTGCTCTGCAAGACGAATCGGGCCCGCCGCACCGGGATCTCGTGGACGCCGTCGCCGACGAACTCGCCGAGGGCGGCGTGGCGGTCGCGTGGGCGCTGTGGGTGGCCGCGATCGAGGACGGCGCGCCCTGGCGGTCCTACGGCGAGGAGCAGGGCGGAGGCGTCGTGCCGGATCCGTCGGCCTCCGGAATGGCGCACCTGGCCACGGCGTCCGGCATCGTCACCTACCCCAGCCGCGACGAACTGGCCGCCACCGTGGCACCCGACCCGCCGGTGCTGCTCGCCGAGCGGGCTGAGGCGGTCGATGCGCATGCCGCCGATGCCGCCGGTGACGTCGAATCCGAGGCACGGGGTGTCCGCCTGATGCGTGACACGGTGCGCCGCGCCGCATTGGATGTCGGACGGGGCCCGCTCGAACTGGACGAGGACACCGTTGTGCGGCTGGCCGTCGCCCTGTCGTATCCGCGGGTGCGGGACGTGTGCCTGCGGCTCGCCGGGCAACCGGAGCCGATCGCGGCCGAGCGGGTGTGGGCGGCGCTGACCAGGGCGATCCCGCCGCCGTGGTGTTCCGAGGCCGCGCTCCTGCTCGCGATCACCGCGTACCTGCGGGGAGACGGCGCACTCGCCGGCATGGCGGTCGACCGTGCGCTCGAGGCCGACGAGGCGCACCCGCTCGCCGGGCTGGTGCGGTGGGCGCTGAACCTGTCGATGCGGCCGGACCAGTTGCGCCGGCTCGTCGAACGCAGCTACGCGCTGGCCGAGCGGTCCGATGCGGCGACTACGCCTGACGGGAGCGGGTGAACTCCCATGCGTCGCGCACGATGGTGGCGAGATCGAGCGTGCTGGGCTTCCAGCCGAGCTCCACACGGGCGCGCTCACTGGAGGCGACCAGGGTCGCCGGATCGCCCGCGCGTCGCCCGGCCACCTCCGCCGGGATCGGGTGGCCGGTCACCTCGCGGCAGGCGTCGATCACCTGGCGGACCGAGAACCCGGTGCCGTTGCCCAGGTTGTAGACCTGGTGCTCGCCCGCGGTGGCGTGCTCCAGCGCGAGCAGGTGCGCGTCCGCCAGATCGGTGACGTGGATGTAGTCGCGCACGCACGTGCCGTCCTCGGTCGGCCAGTCGTCGCCGTACATCTGCACCTGCTGGCGCCGGCCGAGTGCCACCTGCAGCACGATCGGGATCAGGTGGGTCTCGACGGTGTGCCGCTCGCCGAACCGCCCGTGGGCGCCGGCCACGTTGAAGTAGCGCAGGCTGACCGCGGCGAGCCCGTGCGCCGCAGCGTAGCCGCTGATCGCCAGGTCGATGGCGAGCTTGGTGGCGCCGTAGGTGTTCGTCGGGCGGGTGAGCGCCGTCTCCGGGATCGGCGACGACTCCGGCTCGCCGTAGGTCGCCGCCGTGGAGGAGAACACCAGTCGCGGCACGCCGTGCTCGCGCATGGCGTCGAGGAGGCGGACGGAGGTGATCACGTTGCCGTGCCAGTACTTGGACGGGTCCTGCATGGACTCGCCGACCAGTGACTTGGCGGCGAAGTGAAGCACGCCGTCGAAGCCCTCGGCGAGCAGCGAGCCGGCGACGTCGCCGACATCGGCCTGCACGAACCGGCAGCCGTCGGGCACGGCGTCCGCGTGCCCGGTGGACAGGTCGTCGAGCACGGTCACCTCGTGACCGGACTCGACCAGCCGTGCCGCGCAGACACTGCCGATGTAGCCGGCGCCGCCGGTGACGAGCAGCTTCACGTTGACCGTCTCCTCGTGATCGGGTGGTGCGGGGCGGAGGTTACGCCATGTCGGGTGAGCCGATAGGGGCCGCTACTCGTCCCGTCGCGCGCCGGCCGACGGCACCGCGGTGAACAGTCGCGGCGCGGTGAACCTGCGCTCCGCGAACGCCGAGGTGACAGCGCGCCGCACGGTCGTGCGTTCGGTGGACGGCACCAGCGCGATCGCCGAGCCGCCGAACCCGCCGCCGGTCATCCTGGCGCCGAGCGCACCCGAGGCGAGTGCCGCGTCGACCGCGGTGTCCAACTCGTCGCAGGAGATCCGGTAGTCGTCCCGCATGCTCGTGTGAGAGGAGGTGAGCAGATCGCCGATTCGCGTGGACCCGTTGTGCCGCAACAGGTCCACGGTCCGCAGCACGCGATCGTTCTCGGTCACGACGTGCCGCACCAGCGGGCGGAGCTCGTCGGGGAGCCGGTCGAGTACGGCGTCCAGCTCGTCGAGTTCGACATCACGCAGAGCCGGCCGGCCAAGCAGCGCGGCGGCGCGCTCGCAGCCGCGGCGGCGCACGCCGTACTCGGAGTCGGCCAACGAGTGGTGGGCCCTGGTGTCGATCACGAGGATCTCCAGCCCGTGGTCGGCGATGTCGAACGCCACCTGCTCGGCAACACCGGTGCGCACGTCGAAGAACAGCACGTTGCCCGCGGTGCAACGCAACGACGCGGTCTGGTCGAGCAACCCCGTTGGGGCGCCGACGAAGTCGTTCTCCGACCGCTGCACCCACAGCGCGACCTCGTCGCGGCCGGGGGCGTCGGTCCCGTTCGCGGTGTCAGAGTCCAGCTCGACACCGGCCACTCCGAGCAACGCCAGCGACGCGGCGCACTGCAACGCGTGAGAGGAGGAGAGTCCGGCGCCGGACGGCACGTCCGAGGCGACGAACAGGTCGGCGCCACCGGGGTAGCCGCGATCGCGGAGCACCCAGGCCACACCGGCCAGGTAGCCGGGCCACCCGGTGACCGATCCAGGGGCGAGGCCGGCGATCTCGAACGGGTCGGCGGTCTGCGTCCGGTCGTCGTCGCCGAGGGTGGTGACGGTGAGCCTGCCGTCCTCGCGGGGCGCGGCGGCCACGGCGGTGCGGTGCGGTAGGGCGAACGGCAGTACGTAGCCGTCGTTGTAGTCGGTGTGCTCGCCGATCAGGTTCACCCTGCCCGGCGCTGACCACACGCCGAGCGGAGCGCGGCCGTGCAGTT
Organism: Herbihabitans rhizosphaerae; assembly: GCF_004216555.1. Classification (GTDB taxonomy): domain Bacteria; phylum Actinomycetota; class Actinomycetes; order Mycobacteriales; family Pseudonocardiaceae; genus Herbihabitans; species Herbihabitans rhizosphaerae. The sequence continues at coordinate 114,555 of NZ_SGWQ01000016.1, forward strand.
CCTTGAACCCGGTGATCGCGCGCTCCGACGAGCCCAGGCGCGTCTGACCGTTGCCTGAGCGGGACATCCGTGGTGTCACTGCGGACGTGCGAGCACGGCGTGCAGCACCAGGGGAGCGACGTCCACGGTGCGCCCGCTGCCGCTCACCTCGACCGCGTTGCCGTCGCCCCTGGACGGTCCCACGTGGACGGTGCGCCCCGGTGCCATGCCGACCGAGTGCAGCTCGGCCATCAGGTCCGGGTCCATCTGCACGTGCTCGGCGATCCGGCGCACCTCGACCTTGCCGCCGCCGCGGCGGGCCACGTCGTCCAGCCGGACCAGGTCGGACTCCACCGGCGGGGCCGGCTCGCCCTCGCCCAGCTTGTCCAGGCCGGGGATCGGGTTGCCGTACGGCGACGTCCTGGGGTGCCCGAGCAGGTTGACGAGCTTGCGCTCGACCGCCTCGCTCATCACGTGCTCCCACCGACACGCCTCGCTGTGCACGTACTCCCACTCCAGGCCGATCACGTCGACCAGCAGGCGCTCGGCGAGACGGTGCTTGCGCATCACGGCGATGGCGATGTCCCGCCCGTGGTCGGTCAGCTCCAAGTGCCGGTCGCCGGCGACGATGACGAGCCCGTCGCGCTCCATCCGGCCGACGGTCTGGCTCACCGTCGGGCCGCTCTGGTTCAGGCGCTCGGCGATCCGTGCACGCAGCGGGACGACGCCCTCCTCCTCCAGCTCGTAGATCGTGCGGAGGTACATCTCGGTGGTGTCGATGAGCTCGTTCACGCGCGTTCCTTCCGTTGTCCGCCATGGTAGTAGGACCCGCCGACATCCGTGCGGCACCGAGCACGGACGGCCGTGACCCTGAAAGGATGGCCCAGTGCCAGATCCGACCACGCCCCTGGTCTCCCCGTTGGTCTCTCCGGACGACGTCGCGGCGGCGCTGGACGGCGGTACACCACCCGTTCTGCTCGACATCCGCTGGCGGCTCGGCGGTCCACCTGGAATAGACGAATACCGCGCCGGACACATTCCCGGCGCGGTGTACCTCGACCTGGACACCCAGCTCGCCGCCCCGCCCGGCGCCGGCGGCCGTCACCCGCTCCCGGATCCCGGTGCGCTGCAAGAGGTTCTGCGGGACGCGGGCGTGCGGTCCGGCTCCTCGGTCGTGGCCTACGACGCGGACAACGGCAGCGTCGCCGCCCGCGCGTGGTGGCAGCTGCGCTGGGCCGGCCACCGCGCCGTCTCGGTACTCGACGGCGGCTACGCGGCGTGGGTGGCCGCCGGCCGCCCGACGAGCACCGCCGTCCCGACGCCCGAACCGGGTGACATCGAGGTGCGGCCGGGCGGGATGCCGGTACTCGACGCCGACCAGGCCGCCACACTCGCCAGGACCGGAGTTCTCCTCGACGCCCGCGCGCCGGAGCGGTACCGGGGCGAGGTCGAGCCGATCGACCCGAGGGCCGGCCACGTGCCCGGCGCGCGCAACGCCCCGTTCGCCGGCCACCTCGACGCGTCCGGCCGGTGGCACGCTCCCGCCGCGCTGGCCGAGCGGTTCGCCGGCATCGGCGTCCGCACCGGCGAACCCGTCGGCGCGTACTGCGGCTCCGGCGTCACCGCGGCCTCGGTGGTCCTGGCACTCGAGGCGTCCGGTGTGACCAGCGTGGACGAGCCGGCCGCGCTGTACGCCGGATCGTGGTCGCAGTGGTGCGCCGACCCGGACCGCCCGGCCGCCACGGGTGATCAGCCGGGCTGAGCTTCGTCGAGGGAGCTAGGGTCCCTGGCATGGGAAGTTCGGCCGCAGTCGTGTGGGACCCCGCCATGCTCGCCTACGACCTCGGCGGCGATCACCCGTTCAATCCGATCCGGCTGGAACTCACCATGCGGCTCGCCACCGCGCTCGGCGTCCTCGACGGCGTCGAGCAGCTCAAGCCCGAACCCGCGGCCGAGGCGGAGATCGAACGCATCCACGACGTCGGTTACGTAACGGCTGTTCGGGAGGCGCCGATGGCGAGCTGGGACGTCGGCCACGGGCTCGGCACCGCGGACAACCCGGTGTTCGCCCGCATGCACGAGGCCTCCTCGCTGGTGGTCGGCGCGTCCCTGCTCGCCGCCGAGCGGATCGCCTCCGGCGCGGCCACCCGCGCGATCAACATCGCCGGCGGCCTGCACCACGCGATGCGCGATCACGCCGCCGGCTTCTGCGTGTACAACGACTGCGCGGTCGCGATCTCCTGGCTGCTGGACCACGGCGTCGAGCGGGTCGCCTACGTGGACGTCGACGTGCACCACGGCGACGGCGTGCAGGCCGCGTTCTACGACGACCCGAGGGTGCTCACGATCTCGCTGCACCAGAACCCGATGACGCTGTGGCCGGGCACCGGCTCGCCGATGGAGCTCGGCGGCCGCGACGCCCAGGGCACCGCGGTGAACCTGGCGCTCCCGCCGCTCACCCGTGACGCGGCGTGGCTGCGCGCCTTCCACGCGGTGGTGCCGTCGCTACTCGGCGCGTTCCGGCCCGACGTGCTGGTCACCCAGTGCGGGGTGGACACGCACACCGAGGACCCGCTGGCCGAGCTGTCCCTGTCGGTCGACGGCCACCGGGCCACCTACCAGGCGCTGCGGGCGCTCGCCGAGGAGCACGCCGGCGGACGGTGGCTCGCGCTGGGCGGCGGCGGGTACCAGTTGCTGCGCGTGGTGCCCCGGTCCTGGACCCACCTGCTGGCCACCGTGCTCGACCGGGACGTCGCCCCGGAGACCGCGCTGCCCGCCGAGTGGACCTCGACGGTGCGCGAGCTCGCCCCCAACGCCCGGCTGCCACTGTCCATGTCGGACGGTGAGCCGGCCGGGTTCGAGCCGTGGGGCGGCGGCCGCGCGGAACCGGTGGACAACGCGATCATGGACACCCGCAACGCCGTGTTTCCCTTGCACGGCTTGGATCCCGAGGATCCCAGAGACTAGCCAGGCCGAGGAGTGTCTACTGTGGACGGTTCGCCGACCGGTTCGACAGGCAGGGATCCGTACGACTACCCGAAGAGCTGGGAGGCCGACGTCGTCCTGTCCGACGGCGGCACCGTCCACATGCGACCGATCGTGCCGGACGACGCGGACGCGCTGGTCGCCTTCCACGGCCGGCTGTCCGACCGCACCCGCTACCTGCGCTACTTCGGCCCGTACCCGAGGATCCCGCCGCGCGACCTGGCCCGGTTCAGCACCGTCGACCACCACGACCGGGTCGCGTTCGTGGCGATGCTCGGCGAGGACATCGTCGGCGTCGGCCGGTACGAGCGGCTCGACGGCGGTGACCATGCCGAGGTGGCGTTCGTGATCGAGGACGCGCACCAGAACCGCGGCCTCGGCTCGATCCTGCTGGAGCACCTGGCGGCGGCCGCGCGGGAGAGCGGGCTGCGCCGGTTCGAGGCGGAGGTGCTCGGCGAGAACACGCAGATGGTGCGGGTGTTCCGGGAGGCCGGCTACCGGGTGCACCGCGAGTTCGAGGGCGGCGTGCTGCACCTGGAGTTCGACATCGATCCCACCGAGGAGTCGGTCGCCGTCGCGCACGCGCGCGAGCAGGCGGCCGAGGCGCGCAGCGTGCACAACCTGCTGCACCCGCGCTCGGTGGCGGTGATCGGCGCGTCCACCGACCCGAGGAAGGTCGGCTACGCCGTGCTCGGCAACCTGCTGGCGGCCAACTTCAACGGACCGGTGTACCCGGTCAACTCCGAGCATCGGTCGGTGCGCGGGGTGCGCGCCTACCCGTCCGTGCTGGACATCCCGGACCAGGTGGACCTCGCCGTGGTCGCGGTCCCGGCGTCCAATGTGGACAACGTGATGCGGGACTGTCTGGCCAAGGGCGTGAAGACGCTCGTGGTGGTCTCCTCGGGCTTCGGGGAGACCGGGCCGGACGGCAAGGGCGCCGAGCGGCGGATCGCCGAAGCGGCGCGCTCGCACGGCATGCGGATGGTCGGGCCGAACGCGCTGGGCGTCGCGAACACCTCGGCCAACGTCCGGCTCAACGCGACACTCGCGCCTCGCCTGCCACCGCGCGGGCGCACCGGGTTCTTCTGCCAGTCCGGCGCGCTGGGCATCGCGATCCTGGCCGACGCGGGCGCGCGCGGGCTGGGCCTGTCCACGTTCGTCTCCGCCGGCAACCGCGCGGACGTGTCCGGCAACGACCTGCTGCAGTACTGGGAGACCGACCCGGCCACCGACGTGGTGCTGCTCTATCTGGAGTCGTTCGGCAACCCGCGCAAGTTCGGCAGGCTCGCGCGCCGGCTGTCCCGGAGCAAGCCGGTGGTCGCGGTCCGGTCCGGCCGGCACGCCGTGCTGCCGGCGCTCGCGGCCAACTCGGTGCGGCTGGACGACGCGAGCGAGCAGGCGCTGTTCGAACAGGCCGGCGTGATCCGGGTGGAGTCGCTCGGGCAGATGTTCGACGCCGCACTGCTGCTGGCCAACCAGCCGCTGCCGGCCGGGCAGCGGGTCGCGGTGGTGGGCAACTCCTCGGCGATCGGCGTGCTGGCCGCGGACACGGCGCTCGCCCAGGGCCTCGAACTGGCCGGCGATCCGGTGGACGTCGGCGCGGACGCCGGGCCGCAGTCGTTCGCGTCCGCCGTGCGCACCGCGCTCAAACGGTCCGATGTGGACGCGCTGATCGTGGTGTTCGTGCCGCCGCTGGCGATCCCCGGCGCGGCGTACGCGCGGGCGCTGCGCGACGTGCTCGCCGAGGCCGATGTGGCCAAGCCCGTGGTGTCGACTTTCCTTGCGGTGGAAGGGATCCCGGACGAGCTGGCGGTGCCCGGCCCGGGCGGCGCACCTGGTCGGGGATCGATCCCGTCCTATCCCAGTCCGGAGCGCGCGGCGCTGGCGCTGGCCAGGGTTGTGCGCTACGCCCGCTGGCGGACCCAGCCGCAGGGCCGGCTCGCCCGCCCGGACGGCATCCGCGCCGAGGACGCACGGTCCATTGTGGACACCGCACTGTCTCGTGTGGACGGTCAAGACGCGTCGCTGGACGACGGCGAGGTGATCGCGCTGCTCGACTGCTACGGCATCGAGTTGGTGGCGCTGCGCCGGGTGGCCACTGCGGACGAGGCGGCCGTGGCCGCGACGGAACTCGGGTTCCCGGTCGTGGTGAAGGCGGCCACCGCGCCGCTGCGCCACCCGACCGGGCTGGTCGGCGTGCGGCTGGACCTCGCCAGCGAGGACGCGGTGCGCGAGGCGTTCCACGACATCCAGACGGAGTTCGCCGGCGACGACGTGGTGTACGTGCAGCGGTTGGCACCGCGCGGGACGTCGTGCGCGATCGGCCTGCAGGACGACCCGTCGTTCGGCACCCTGGTGTCGTTCGGGCTGTCCGGGGTGATCAGCGACCTGCTCGGCGACGAGTCCTACCGCGCGGTGCCGCTGACCGACGTGGACGCCGCCTCACTGGTGCGCGCGCCGAGAGCCGCGCCGCTGCTGGCCGGCTACGGCGGTGACGAGCCGGCCGACCTGGCCGCGCTGGAGCACCTGGTGCTGCGGGTGTCGGCGCTGGCCGACGACCTGCCCGAGGTGCGCACGATGCGGCTGGAGCCGGTGCTGGCGTCGGCCGTGGGCGTGTACGTCACCGGCGGCCGGATCACCGTCGGCCCGCCGCCGTCCCGGCACGACACCGGGCCGCGGCGGCTGCGGCCCACCCCGGTCGGCTGAACTCCGTCAGTCGAACAGGGGAGTCCACTCCCGGACGCTGGCCACGGTCACGCCCGCCGTGGAGTAGTACACGTCGTCGGCCATGTGCGCCCGCACCTCGTCCTCCGTTTCGACGTCGAAAACGACCACCGCGCCGCTCCCGTCGGCGAACGGTCCCGCGTTCAGCACCTTGCCCTGTTCGCGCAGGTCGGAGAGCTTCTGCCGATGTGCCGGCCGGACGGCGAGACGCTCCGGGCTGTCGTCGAAGGAGAGTTCCACGATGTACATGCGGCGCACGATATCCGAATCAGCCGTGCAACCCGATCATGACCGGGGTCCGTCCTCTGGACATGAACCGCCTAGGAACCGCTGTTGGTGCGGGGCTCCTGCTGATCCTGGGAGCCGCGTGCGCCAACCCGCAAGAAGACAAGCCGGCGAACCAGCCGGGAAGCCCGAATCCGACGCAGACCGCGCCACCGCCCGTTGGGCAGCCAGGTGTACCGCCGCCCGCGGCGAACACGCCGGTGCCACCGGAGAAGCTGGACACCAGCGCGCTGCCCAAGGGGTTCAAGGCGACCGTGTCTCGCGACGCCGACGGCCGCAGCATCCTTCTCGTCGGACGAGAGGGTGGCTGCAGCCGGGCGAGCGCCGAGGTGGCCGAACAGAACCAGGCACGGGTCGTGATCAAGCTCGTGGAGACCACGCCGAAGGACGCGAAGGCCTGCACGATGGACATTCGCTACCCGAAGTTGAACGCCACCCTGGCCGAGCCGCTCGGTGAGCGCACGATCGCTCTGATCCCGGAGCGGCGCACGGTCTGACCAGACTCTCCTCCCACGGTGCCCCGGTTGGTTGCCCTCGCCGGCCGGGGCACCGGCCTGTCCTGAGCTGATCGTGCAACCTCGCGGGGGCGCTGTACCGTCCCTGTGTCATGAGGACCGTGCTCGTGCCCGCCGGCGTCGTCGCCGCATTGGTACTGCTGACCGCCTGCGGTGACCGCCCGGAACTCGCGCGGCCCGGCGAGGAGTCGTCGGCGCCGCCGAGCGCGAGTCAGACGCCGCCGAGTACGAGCACGCCGGCCCCGATTCCTCCCACGTCGCCTCCTCCTTCGCAGACTCAGCCGCAGCAGCCGCCGTCCGGCCCGCCGGTGACCAGGACGCCGGACGGGCATGTCGTGCCGCCCGGTGTGCGGGCGCTGCCGCGCGAGCAGGTCGACACGAGCACGCTGCCCGGCTACTACACCGAGCGCCAGGTGTGGGTGTTCGACGACGGCCGGTCGCTGCAGGTGTTCGCCATGGCCAGCACGCCGTGTGCCGGGGTGCGCGGGCGCGCGACCGAGTCCGGCAACACCGTTCGGGTGGTCCTGGAGTCGCTGAGCGCGCCGCAGGGCGGGACCGACGTCTGCGCCCAGGTAATCGAGCCGAAGCCGGTCGTGGTGCGCCTGCAGGCGCCGCTCGGTGACCGTGTGGTGTCGCTCCAGATCCCTGACTGACCCCGTGTCGGGGGTCACATTCACGCTGTGGCCTCGGTCACTCTCGGTGATGATCGACTGAGCCTGTCGATCTTCGCCGGTCTTGGTGCGTCCTGCCGTGACGCGCCCGCTCGGTGACCGAGTGATCGTTTTCGTCAGCCTTCGTGAACCCGTTGAGACGTAAGGAAAGTTCGCAAACTCGCCGTGATCAGGTTTGATCCGGCGATCTTCGTGTGCGAGCACTACGAACTCGCTGTTTCGTCAGAGACGTGCGCGGTCGGTCGTCGTTGCGCGAGAGAGGCGCGCATCACCCAGGTGGGTGGCGGTCCATGGTGACCCGTAGTTAGCGTCCCCGGTCGAACGTCACGTTCCGGTCACAGCGACCGGGTGGGTCGACGATGTGCGACCCGCCCGCCGGGATCCCCCGCCCGGCAGCCGAACCGGAGCTCCCCGAGACGGAAGGCACGAGCATGTCCGGCGAACCCGGTACCGATGACGGCCATAGACGGCCCCCGACACTCGCGGCGAAGCGCGCGAATGTCGGGGGAGGAGCGCACCGGCTGATCCGCCGCAAGCCGCACCGGCGCGTCGCGGCCGCCGCGGTGGCGGCCGGCGCCCTGGTCGGCGTCGGCTACCCGTTGACCGCGAACGCGATCGACCCGTCCGCACTGGCCGTCATGCGGCTGGCCAGCACGACCGACGCGCCGGCGACCGAGAGCGTGCCGGTGCCGGTCGAGCCCGCCCGGCCGGACGCCAGGGCCCAGGCGGCACAGTTGGAGGCGTCGGAGGCCCTGCGCCTGCAGATCAACGAGCGGGCCAGGGCGGCCGAGCAGGCACGACAGGCGGCGGTGGCCGCCGAACAGGCCAGGCTCGCCGCGGCGAAGGTCGCGGAGGAGCGCGCTCGCCAGCAGGCCGCCGCGAAGCCCGCGCCGGCGGTCCAGCAGTCGACCGGTCGCTACGCCCGCCCCGCCGTCGGCCGGTTCACCTCCGGCTTCGGCGGCCGGTGGGGCACCACCCACTACGGCGTGGACATCGCCAACTCGATCGGCACGCCGATCCTGGCCGCGGCGGCCGGCACGATCGAGGAGGCCGGCCCAGCCAGCGGCTTCGGCCTGTGGGTGCGCGTGCGGCACGAGGACGGCACCGTCACGGTGTACGGGCACGTCAACACGATCACCGTGTCCGAGGGCCAGCGGGTCCAGGCCGGCCAGCAGATCGCCACGATGGGCAACCGCGGTCAGTCGACCGGCCCGCACCTGCACTTCGAGGTGTGGCTGGACGGCGGCCGCAAGGTCAACCCGGTGCCGTGGCTGGCCGAGCGCGGAATCACGCTCTGACGGGTTTCGTCACTTCCGGAAGCTGATCTGGAGGGTCGGGGCCGAGGTGCCCGCGAAGAAGTCGTTGCCCTTGTCGTCGACGACGATGAACGCGGGGAAGTCCTCGACCTCGATCTTCCAGACCGCCTCCATACCCAGCTCCGGGTACTCCAGGACGTCCACCTTCTTGATGCAGTCCTTGGCCAGTCGCGCGGCCGGGCCGCCGATCGAGCCGAGGTAGAACCCGCCGTGCGACTCGCACGCGTCGGTCACCTGCTTGGAGCGGTTTCCCTTGGCCAGCATGACAAGTGAGCCGCCGGCCGCCTGGAACCGCTCGACGTAGGAGTCCATCCGGCCGGCCGTGGTCGGGCCGAACGAGCCGGACGCGTAGCCCTCCGGCGTCTTCGCCGGGCCGGCGTAGTACACGGGGTGGTCGCGCAGGTACTGGGGCATCGGCTCGCCGGCGTCCAGCCGCTCCAGGATCTTGGCGTGCGCGATGTCCCGCGCCACGATCAGCGGGCCGGTCAGTGACAGGCGGGTCTTGACGGGAAGTTTCGTCAGGGTCGCGCGGATCTCGTCCATCGGCCGGGTGAGGTCGATCTGGACGACCTCGTCGGACAGCTCCTCGCCCTCCACCTCCGGCAGGTAGCGCGCCGGGTCGCGCTCGAGCTGCTCGAGGAACACGCCGTCCGCGGTGATCTTCGCCTTGGCCTGACGGTCGGCCGAGCAGGAGACGGCCACGCCGACCGGGCAGGACGCGCCGTGCCGGGGGAGCCGGATCACCCGGACGTCGTGGCAGAAGTACTTGCCGCCGAACTGCGCGCCGATGCCGAACTGGCGGGTCATGTCGAGCACCTGCTGCTCGAGGTCCACGTCGCGGAACGCGTGGCCGAGCGGCGAGCCTTCGGTCGGCAGCGTGTCCAGGTAGCGGGCGGAGGCGAGCTTGGCGACCTTCAAGTTGTACTCGGCTGACATACCGCCGACCACGATCGCCAGGTGGTACGGGGGACAGGCGGCGGTGCCCAGGCCGCGCAGCTTCTCGTCCAGGAAAGACGCGAGCCGCTTGGGGTTCAGCACCGCCTTGGTCTCCTGGTAGAGGAACGTCTTGTTCGCGCTGCCGCCGCCCTTGGCCATGAACAGGAACTCGTAGGCCGGTTTGTCGCCCGGCTTGTGAAACAGCTCGATCTGGGCCGGCAGGTTGGTGCCGGTGTTCTTCTCGTCCCAGAATGTCACCGGTGCCATCTGCGAGTACCGCAGGTTCAGCTCGGCGTAGGCGTCGAAGATCCCCTTGGACAGCGCGCGCTCGTCCTCGCCGCCGGTGAGCACGGTCTCGGTGCGCTTGCCGAGCACGATCGCGGTGCCGGTGTCCTGGCACATCGGCAGCACGCCGCCGGCGGAGATGCAGGCGTTGCGGAGCAGGTCCATGGCCACGAACCGGTCGTTCGCGCTGGCCTCCGGGTCGTCCACGATCGCGCGGAGTTGCGCGAGGTGCGAGGGCCGCAGCAGGTGCTGGATGTCCTTGATCGCCTCACGCGCGAGCGCGGTCAGCGCACTCGGCTCGATCTCCAGGAACTTCCGGCCGGCCGCCTCGACCAGCTTCACGCCGTCCGGGGTCACGAGGCGGTACTCGGTGTGATGATCCGGCCCGAGCGGCAGGACGTCGGTGTAGGAGAACGTCGCGGTCACCGGGGGCACTCCTTGTCACGTGGTGGGATGCCGCAACGTTACCGCCCGCCGATCGGCCCGCTTGCCCTACCGGGGCCGGATGCGCGGGATGTCGGGACCGGTCGGCAGCGGATTGACCGGGCGGAAGGCGTCCGGGTCGCGGACCGGTATGGCCACGCCGTGCCCGGAGGCGATGCTGCCGATATTCCGCAGGGTGTTGTGCGAGTTGCTGTCGAAGTAGTTGCTGTGCGCGTCGGCGCCGGTGTTCTCGGATTCGGCGTCGAACACCCTGGCGCCGAAGTCCGGCGAGTTGGGATCCCCGCCGTGCCCGTTGAGCACCCTGCCGTTGTGCCTGATCCCGTCGTCGGTCTCGGCGCCCGAGTAGACGTGCCCGTCGTACTGGTCGGGGTAGTCCTCGACGGAGTTGATCCCGTCACCGGCACCGACGCTGCCCACCAGCACCAGGTCGTTCGCCTGCAGGTGGTGATCGTGCGCGGCGCGGGAGACCACGTTGCTGCCGTAGCTGTGCCCGATCGCCGTGATGTGCGGATCCTGACCGGACACCGCGGCGTTGGTGGCCCGGATGCCGGCCACGTCCCGAGCCAGGGCGCCGCCGGCGGCCCGCGAGATGTCCTCCTTCTGGACGTCGTAGTTTCCGGCCGGGCTCCGTTCGTTGTTCGGCGGGTCGTAGCCGAACCACGCGATCGTCGCGGTCGACTGGGTCGGGTCCAAGTTGTGCGTCGCGTTGTAGATCGCCGCGGCATGCCCCGAGAGCGACGAGGCGCTCGCGTTGGTGGTGTTGAGGCCGGGGACAAGGACGCTCACGTTGTTCGCGGTGTCGACGTTGCCGATGGCGATCGCGAACTTGGCGTCGTGGGGGAAGGCGTCTCGCTCGTAGGCGAGCAGTTGAACAGGTACGCCCTGCTTCTCGAATTGCGCGGTTCGCTTGTCGAGGGCGTCCTGAATCGAGATCGCGTTCGCCCGGACGCGCGGATCCGAGCTGTGGCTGCCCTCTTCGAGGGCGATCCGGTTCGCCTGGTCGCGAGCCACCGCGGAGACCCCATTGAGGTTGCCGATCGTGCGGTACTGGTGCCCAATCAGGTGGTCCTGGGTCGCCTTGTCCAGGCCCAGCCACCACGCCGCCACCGTCTTGGGGTTGGTGCCGGCGGGTGGGACCGGGACGTTCAGCGGGTTGCTGTTCGCGGTGTTGAGCCCGCTGGGCGGCGCGTATCCGAGCGTGGAAAGCGTCCGTTGCGCACCGGCCAGGCGGGTCTCATAGGTGGTGACCGCGGCGCGAACGGCAGTGCCAGCGTCACCGATCCTTCGCACCGCCTGCTGTTGGAACTGCCGCTCCAACCGCGCCCGCTCGATGTCGAACTCGGCCTGGCTGATTCCCGGAACGGCCCGCAGCCTGGCCACAGCGGCGTTGTAGGCGCGTGCGATGGCCGGCAGTTCCCCGCGTACCGCGACAATCGCCTTGTTCGCGTTGATCACGCCGGTTTGCAGGTCGTTGGAGATGCCGTTCAGCGTTGCCGCGATGGCGCGCATCGCGGTCTTACTGTTGCCGAGCAGCTGCTGGGTCTGCCGCGCCTCGCCCGGTTCGACGCCCTGGTTGTCCACGACATAGCCGCCCTTGGCCAGACTTGTCGCGCGCGTGCTCAGCACCCGCGCGTAGTCGGCGTCACCCGCGGCGTTAGCGAAGCTGCTCGCCAGATTCGCGATCTCCACCGGACTGCCGCGCAGCAGCTTTTGCTGTAGCGGCAACGGGTTCGGCGACGCCTGCGGAGCCAGCGCCGCCAAGCTGAAATCGACCATGGTTCTCCCGATCCCCCAATGACCGTCCACCGGTCAGACACCATGGGCCACGCCACAGTTTCCCGACGGCCGTCCGCCAGCAGCCTAGATCGGCCACCTTGCACGAACCTTTGCGTCCACCTCGTTGTCGTTCCAGCAGTTCAGGCCAAGGTTCTTGCAAGCCACCACCGATAGCGTGGATTCCGCAGGCGGACGATTCACTTGGTGCCTGCCAAACCTGGGAGGAAAAATGGGGAACCTACGCCGTTTGGCGGCCGCGTTGGGCACGATGGTCGCTCTCTCGGTAACCGTGCTGGCCGGCTCGGCAAACGCCCAACCGAACAATGCTCCCGAACGAGCCGATACACAGTCTCCGACTGTGACGGCGCGGTATGGGTGGTATTTGTACAGCCTGCCGAACTACCAGGGAAATCTTCTCTACTTGAATTTCGCCGTCTATTCGGGCTGCTACAACTTGCCGGGCGATCGGCACTCCGGTTGGAACAACACTGATCAGGCCCAGTACATCTGGACCGGTTACAACTGCTCGGGGGCGCGCAAGGAAGTCCGCCCCGGCTGGCGATTCGCCAACTCGACGGTACGGAGCATCTCGCACACCTAGTGCGCGGCTCTGACAACCCGTTCGGCCGTCTCTGCTCATGCGCGCAGCGTGTGAGCAGAGACACCCGCCGCCCCCGCGCTCGGAGCCACAGAACCCGCCCCAGAAGTGGGGACTCGCGGGTGCGTGGCGCGGGACTCGCGGGTGCAGGGCGCGGGACTCGCGGGTGCAGGGCGCGGGACTCGCGGGTGCAGGGCGCGGGACTCGCGGGTGCAGGGCGCGGGACTCGCGGGTGCAGGGCGCGG
>NZ_SGWQ01000017.1 GCF_004216555.1 Herbihabitans rhizosphaerae
AGGATGCGGTGCGCCAACTCAACGAGCGCGTCGGCCCACCTGCGTGTAGCGGATCGGTCGTCGTCTTTGCCGGCGGGTTTCGCCAGTGGTGACAGCGCTGCCTTGAGGACTTCGGCGCATTCGGGTGAGAGTCGTCCGCGCACGATGATGGTGCCGTCGATGTCTTCGATCATGGAGAATTCCATGCGCTTGCGGGCGGCTTGCTCGTCGAGGACGACTTGTTCGGGTTGGAGGTGGGCGCGGGTTCGGGTGGCGAGCTTGCTGAGTTTGACGGGGTCGAAGTGTTCGGCTTCCTCCACGAGGAGTTGCTCCACGTCGGCGTGGTGCTCGGCGGGGAGTGTGTCGATGGTGGTGCGCACGACCTGCACGTGGTCGCGGCTGATCGCCCCAGCGGCGAGTGCTTTCGCCGTGACGGGGAGTTGTGCTTCGATGGGTTGGCCGGTGAGTGTGGTGGAGCTGAACAGGGCGTTGGCGTCGGCTACTCGCCGTCGTGCGTCTGCGGGTGAGATTCGTACGGTGTCCCGTAGGAATGATGCTGTGGAGTAGGCGCCCATTTCTTTGGCGAGGCCTTGCTCATGGATTTTGTGGATGAGTTGAAGTCGTTCGTATTCGAGTTGTCGAATGTGGGTTTCGCGAGCCCGGAGCTCGTCGATTAGTTGTTGTCCCCTCATACTTCGATTCTACCGAATTCGACCGGCCACTATGGGGTGAATCAAAAGCAGAAAGAGTGTGGCGGTGCGGTACGGGCAAAAGGCAGGCGGAGCCTGCCCGTAGCGCCAGCCGTTAGGGCCGATCGAGGCTCACAAGTCCAGGGCGAGGCCCCCTGGGGCCGAGTCGGCGAAGCCGACGCCGAAGGCGCCCTTGACTTGTGAGTATCGGCCCGCACAATTCCGCGCCGCCACACCCCAAGTGCGCCCCAGTCAGAGCGTGTCAGCAAAAGCCAGCCGATAGTCCCGCGACAACGACTCACCTTCAGGAACAACCAGCGGCCGCCGAAAAGCCAGTGCGGCACAAACCCCCGGATACTCCGCCGTACGCACGAACCACGGCTCGTTAGCCTGCGGATCCGGCAAAAAACAGATAGTCGCCTCAGAACCGGCCAACACCAGCCAAGGCGCCCGCACCCCGTTCCGAGCCGGCCCATCCTTCGTCGACGCCGTCCCATCCGCGAACGAAGCACTAGCCCTCAGGAACAACCCGCCATACCCAGCCCCGGCCCGCCCATGCGTCGCAGGACTGCCGATCTCCAGCCGCGTCTTCGCCAGCACTCGAAACGAGAACGCCAACGTCCACGTACTCGTAGCCGTATCCACCTGATCAACCCGCATCGTGCGCCGCTCCGTCGCCAGCGTCGCGCCGTCCGGCCCGAGCCAGCTCAGATCCTCGACGATCTCACCGTCAGTCGGCGGACTCGCCCAGCCGTCGTGCCTGATCAGCCCGTGATCGTTCCGCTCGACGTAGCCTTCACCAGCGACATACGTCGGCCCGCCCCACAGGTTGACACCGGACACATCGGGCACGGCGACGCTGAGCCCGGTGTGCCACGGATGATCGATCGGCTGGAACCCGGTGACCACGTGCCCGCGCAGGGTCCGCACCTCGTGCGCGCACGGCCGCGCCAGCTCCTGGGCGTGCGAGTACCGGAGCAGCTCGAACCCCTGGTGGCGCAAGGAAATCACAGCACGTGCTCCCGGTAGCGGGCAACCATGAGCTCGAGCACCTCCCCGCCTGGCGAGTCCCACAGCTCCTGGTTGAAGATCTCCACTTCGATCGGGCCACGATACCCGGCATGGTCAACGGCCTCGCGAAGCCTGCGCAATTCCACGCATCCGTCGCCAATCATCGCCCGTCCGAGTAGTACTCCTTCGGGCAGCGGGGTGACCCAGTCGGCGACCTGGAACGAGGCGATGCGGCGGCCGGCCCGCTCGATCGCGCGGTACACGCCCGGATCCCACCACACGTGGTAGGTGTCCACGACCACGCCGACCTGTTCCGCCGGGAACTCCGACGCGATGTCCACCGCCTGGTCCAGCGTGCTCACCACGCACCGGTCCGAGCAGTACATCGGGTGCAGCGGCTCGATCGCCAGCCGGACACCGTGCTCGGCCGCCACCGGCGCCAGCGAGCCGAGCGCGTCCACCACCCGCTGCCGTGCACCGTCCACATCGGACTGCCCAGCGGGGAGCCCGCCGGACACGAGTACCAGCACGTCGGTGCCGAGCGTAGCCGCCTCGGCGATCGCCTTCTCGTTGTCCGCCAACGCCTTCGCGCGCTCGGCCGGATCCGACGCGGTGAAGAACCCGCCGCGGCACAGTGACGTGACGGTCAACCCGGCGTCGCGCACCAGCTTCGCCGACTCGGCCAGCCCCTGCGCGGCGACGTGCTCGCGCCACAGCCCGATCCCGGTGATCCCGGCGCGCGCGCAGCCGTCGACCGCCTCCGCAACGCTCCATGAGCGGGTGGTCGCCTGGTTCAAGCTGAGTCGGTTCATCCGTCCACTCCGGACAGTGCGAGGTAGGTGCGCATCCGGTGCTCGGCCGACTCCGGGTCGGGCAGCAGCCCGGCCTGGTCGGCGAGTACGAACACACGCACCAGGTGCTCCAGCGACCTGGCGCTCTCCAGCCCGCCGACCATGCGGAAGTGCGACTGATGCCCGGCGAGCCACGCCAGGAACACGATCCCGGTCTTGTAGTAGTACGTCGGCGCGGCGAACACCTGCCGGGCCAGCGGCACAGTTGGCTCCAGAATCTCCTTGTACCGCACCGAATCCCCGTCGTCGAGCGCGCGCACGGCGGCCGCGGCGGCGGGGGCAAGCGGGTCGAAGACGCCGAGCAGCGCGTCGCTGTGGCCCTGCTCGTCGCCGGCGATCAGCTCGGGGTAGTGGAAGTCGTCGCCGGTGTAGCAACGCACGCCGTCGGGCAGCCGCCGGCGCAACGCCACCTCACGGCCGGCGTCCAGCAGCGAGATCTTCACACCGTCCACAGTGGACGCGTGCGCGGTGATCAGGTCCACGAACACGTCGGTCGCCACGTCCAGGTCGGCCGAGCCCCAGTAACCCTCCAGCGCCGGGTCGAACATCGGCCCCAGCCAGTGCAGGATCACCGGCCCGGACACTTGCGACAACAGTCGGTCGTACACCCGGTGGTAGTCGTCCGGGCCGGTGGTCACCGACGCCAGCGCCCGGCTGGCCATGACGATCACCTGCGCGCCGGCCGCCTCCACGACCTCGATCTGCTCCTCGTAGGCGGCTATCACCGCGTCCAGCGAGTCCGCCGAGGTCAACTGGTCGGTGCCGGCGCCACACGCGAGCCGTCCACCGCACGCCGCCGCCTCACGGCCACTGCGCGCGATCAGCTCGGCGGTCGCCGCCCAGTCAAGACCCATGCCACGTTGCGCGGTGTCCATCGCGTCCGCCACACCCAGGCCGTGCGACCAGAGATGCCGCCGGAACGCAAGAGTCGCCTCCCAGTGCAACGTTGCGGGCGCACCCGGCGTGTTGTTCCGCAACGGATCCGCCACGACATGCGCGGCCGCGAACAGCACCCGGCCGGCCGGCGGGGCGCCCGGCGGATAGCCCGACGCGCCGGTCAGCGAATACTCCCGCAGAGCACCATCCGGCTCCGGCAGCCGGATCACAGCGTCAGCTCCGGTACCTCGAGCCGCACACCGTCCCGCGCCGAGCGCAGGCCCAGCTCGGCGAGCTGCACTCCGCGCGCGCCCGCGAGCAGGTCGTACGGCCACGGCTCGTCGCGCACCACGTGCCGCAGGAACGCCTCCCACTGCACCTTGAACCCGTTGTCGAACTCGTCGTTGTCCGGCACCGTCTGCCATTGCGCGCGGAAGTCCTCGGTCGCCGGCACGTCCGGGTTCCACACCGGCTTCGGGGTCGTCGCGCGATGTTGCACCCGGCAGTTGCGCAGTCCGGCGATCGCACTGCCCTCGGTGCCGTCGACCTGGAACTCGACCAGCTCGTCGCGGTACACGCGCACCGCCCAGGAGGAGTTGATCTGCGCGATCGCACCGCCGTCCAGCTCGAACACGCCGTAGGCGGCGTCGTCCGCGGTGCACTGATACGGCCGGCCGCGCTCGTCGTTGCGTTCCGGGATGTGCGTTGCGACCGTCGCCTGCACGGTTCGCACCGGTGCGATGATCCCGGCGAGCACGTACTGCCAGTGCGCGAACATGTCCAGCGTGATGCCGCCGCCGTCCTCGGCGCGGTAGTTCCACGACGGCCGGTTGGCGACCTGCCAGTCGCCCTCGAACACCCAGTACCCGAACTCGCCGCGCACCGACAGGATGCGGCCGAAGAACCCGCCGTCCACCAACCGCTTCAGCTTGCGCAGGCCGGGAAGGAAAAGCTTGTCCTGCACCACGCCCGATTTCACGCCGGCGTCGCGGGCGAGCCTGGCCAGCTCCAGTGCCGTCGCCGTGTCGGTGGCGGTCGGCTTCTCGCAGTAGACGTGCTTGCCGGCGGCGATCGCCTCGCGCACCGTCTTCTCCCGCTCGTTTGTGACCAGCGCGTCGAAGTACACCCGCACGTCCGGCTCGGCGAGCGCCTCGGTGAGGCTGGTGGTCCAGCGCGAAAGCCCGGTCTCGGCGGCCAGTGCGCGCAGCTTGGATTCGTTGCGCCCGACCAGGATCGGCTCCGGCCAGATGCTGTCGCCGCCGCCGAGGTCCAGGCCGCCCTGCTCCCGGATCGCCATGATCGACCGGAGCAGATGTTGCCGGTGGCCCATCCGCCCGGTCACGCCGTTCATCGCGATCCCGATCTTGGTCACGCTCACTGCACACACTCCCGTTCCTCGCGGGCCGCCCAGCCGACCCCCAGTTCGGTGAACAACTTCAGCTCGTTCGCGGCCCGCTCGACCGCCTCGTCAACGCCGTGCAGGACCCGGTGGCCGTCCACGTCGTGCCAGTCGGAATCGTTGATTCGCAACGGTTGCGGCGCGTCCCGCACCGCCTGCAACACCTCGGTGAACCCGGCGCACGACGCGAGCGGAGCGAGCAACGGATCGCCGTGCGCCCGGTGCGCGAGCAGGTTCTCCAGCAGGCCGACGCGCCCGTACTCGTGCCGCTCGAGGACCCCGTCGCGCACGATGTCCAGCCGGTCGCGCGTGTAGTACAGCTCGGCGCGCGCGTGCTCGCCGTGCACGATGATTCGCGGGTCTCGGTCCTGTGTGGCGCACAGCGTGGCCGCCACCACGACCGGCGGCCCGGACGCGGTGGTGATCCGGGCGCACGCGGTGTCGTCCGCGGCGATGTCGTTGGCGCGCAGCAACTCCAGCTCGATCCGCACCGGTTCGCCGGTCAGCGCCAACGCGGCGATCACGGCGTGCGCGAACGGGTTGGTCAGGCTGCCGTCCACCACCGGCACGCCGTCCAGCTCTCGCCGTCCGGCCCACGGCGCGCGCTGGAAGTAGGCGTGCGGGCGCACCCACGAGCACGCCGCGCCGATGCCGCGCAACGCGCCGAGCTCACCAGAGGCGATCAGCTCCCGCAAGGCCGGGATCGCCCGCGAGCCAAGGGATTGGAACCCGACCTGCACCGCGCGCCCGGTCGCCGCACGGACGTCCTCGACGGCGTGAAACTCGGCGATGCCCGTCACGGGCGGCTTCTCCAGCAACACGTCTGCCCCGGCGCGCAACGTTGCGATCGCCAGCGGTGCGTGCGTGTGTGGGGGAGCGGCGATGACGACGATGTCGGGCGAGTGGTCGCGCAGCAACGAGTCCAGGTCCGGGTACAGCAGCGTGTCACCGATGGCGGCCGGCGGATCGGGATCGCAGGCGGCCACGAGGCGCACCTCGCCGGACGCGCGCAGCCGGTCGATCTCACCCAGATGCCACTCGCCCCAGCCGCCCACGCCGGCCAGTGCGACATCCGGCACGGCCATCACTGCTCTCCAGCGGATAGAAAGCGCTTACTACGTTGCTACGCTATGGCCACCCATCAGGAGTGTCAACCGGGAGGACGGGCACGACGTGACCGCGACACTGGCCGATGTCGCGCGGCGGGCCGGAGTGTCGACCGCGACGGTGTCGCGCGTGCTGAACGGCAACTACCCGGTCGCCGGCGCCACCCGGGAGCGGGTGCTGGACGCGCTCGCCGAGCTGGACTACGTGGTCAACGGCCCGGCGAGGGCGCTGGCCGCGTCCAGTACCGACGTGATCGGCGTGATCGTCAACGACGTGTCCGACCCGTTCTTCGGCATCCAGGCCGGCGGTCTGCAACGCGAGGTCGCCGAGGAGGACCTGCTCGCGGTCATCTGCAACACCGCGGGCTCGCCTTCCGAGGAGCTGAAGTACCTCAGCCTGCTGCTGCGCCAGCGGGTGCGCGGGATCGTGCTGACCGGCGGCGCGCGCGAGGACGCCGAGCACGAGGCGGCCACCGCGAAGCTGATCAGGCAGGCGCAGGCGGTCGGCACCCGGGTCGTGCTGTGCGGGCGGCCGGCGCCGGCCGGCGTGGAGGCGCCGTGCGTCGTGTTCGACAACGAGGCCGGTGCCACCGCGCTGACCAGGCACGTCGTCGAGATGGGTCACGAGCGAATCGGGTACGTGGCCGGCCCGAGGGGCAACACCACGACCACCGCGCGGCTGGCCGGGCACCGGGCCGCGCTGCGCGAGGCGGGCATCCGCAGGGCGGCGAGCCCGATCGTGCACGGCGACTTCTCCCGCGACTCCGGCTTCGACGCCGCCATGCGACTGTCGCGCGCCGACGGTGACGTCACCGCGATCATCGCGGCCAACGACCTGATGGCGCTCGGCGTGATGGCGGCGTTGCGCAGGGCCGGGACCGAGGTGCCTCGGCAGTGTTCGGTGGCCGGCTTCGACGATCTTCCGTCGGCCTCGGACTGCGCGCCGGCGCTGACCACCGTGCGGCTGCCGCTGGAGTCGGGCGCGCGGCGCGCGGGCCGGATCGCGACCGGCCGCGACGGCGCCGAGGACGGTGACGCCTGGCTGGGCGCGGAGTTACTGGTGCGCGACTCCGTGGTGCGCCCGGGCGGTCGCGCACGGCGAGCCCGTTGACGTTTCATTGTGGACAGTTCTAGGGTGGCCGGCACAGTAAGCGCTTACCACCGCGCGACCGACTCATCGAGGAGGTAGGTCGTATGCGACGCGCAGCCGCCGTCGGATTCGCCTTGACAGCGGTCCTGCTCGCCGGATGCTCGCCCGGCAGCAGCGACGACGGGGGCGGAGGTGGTGGCGCGCCCAACAAGCTGGTGTTCGTGACCTTCACCGACGGCCCGGACAAGGCGACGACCGAGGCGCTGGTCAAGCAGTTCGAGCGGGACAACGGTGTCACGGTCGAGCTGCAGTTCCTGCCGTTCTCCGAACTGGAGCAACAACTACAGGGCCGGCTCGCCAGCAACAACGTCCCGGACGTGATTCGCACGCAGAACCTCCAGCCGTTCCGCGACGATCTGCTGGACCTCAAGTCCGCCGGCCAGGACGTGGCGAACCAGTACCTCGACGAGGCCCAGAAGGCGATCAAGAACAAGGACGGCGCCGCCGTCGCCCTGCCGAGCGACCTCACCATGAACGGCCCGATGGTGAACAAGGACGCGTTCGCCAAGGCGGGCATTCCGCTGCCGCCCGTGGACAAGCCGTGGACCTGGGACGAGTTGATCACCAACGCCAAGGCCGCGCAGAAGGCGGTCGGCAGCCCGTTCGCCATCGCCTACGACAAGTCGGGTCACCGGCTGTCCAGCATGCTCAATCAGTACGGCACCGACTTCTACGGCGCGGACGGCAAGGTCGCCCTCGATCAGGGCAAGGCGACCGCCGCGCTCGGCAAGTTCGTCGAGCTGACCCAGCAGAACGCGATCAGCAAGGACTTCTGGATCGAGTCCGGCACGAAGTACAAGGGTGCCAACGACATTTTCATCTCCGGCGACGCTCCGCTGTACATCAGCGGCAACTGGCAGGTCGGCCAGTTCGACAAGGCGATCAAGTTCAACTGGGCCGCGATCCCGAACCCGTGCGCCGCGCGGTGTGGCGGGTACCCCGGCGGAAAGTTCATGGCCGCGTTCAAGCGCAGCGCCAATCCGCCGCTGGCCGCCAAGCTCGTGGCCTTCATGAACTCCCGTGCGGCACAAGAGAAGTTCGCGATCGAGGCGCAGTTCCTGCCGACCCGCAAGGACCTGATCGCCGAGGGTGTGAAGTACGCGGTGCGCCCAGCGGACATGGCGGTCTTCCTCGCCGACGTCAAGCGCACCGACCCGGCGAGTTACGCCAGCAACTACAACCCCGGATTCAGCCCGACGGCCACCGAGCTGGTCAAGCAACTGGCTCGATCGATCGCCGGCCAGCAGTCGATCGGCGACACGGTGAACGCGGTGCGCACGGCGGCGCAGAAGAACCTGGACGCGGCGGGCAAATGACGGTCGCCCCAGCGCCCGCCGGGCGGGACCGGCGAACCCCCGACGGTCGCCGGTCCCGCCGTTCCAGCACGCCGTGGAACCAAAGACTCGCGCCGTACCTGCTGGTGCTGCCGAACATGGCGATCTTCGGCGTGTTCATCCTGTATCCGGCGGTCAACGGCTTCAACATCAGCCGGTTCGACAGCACCAACGCGCGCACGTTCACTCCGGTCGGCACGCAGAACTACGAGCGGCTGTTCAGCGACGCGGAGTTCTTCGACGCCGCCCGCGCCACCGCGATCTTCGTGTTCGCCTTCGTGGTGTTGTCCACGGTGCTGTCGATCGCGCTCGCGCTCCTGCTGACCCAGCCGATCAAGGGGCGCACGTTCTTCCGGGCCGCGTTCTTCCTGCCGGTGCTGCTGTCGCCGGTGGTCGTCGGGCTGATCTGGAGCTGGATCCTGGAGCGGCAGTCCGGCGCGTTGAACTCGCTGCTCGGCGGCATCGGGCTGCCGGAACCCGGCTGGCTCGTGGACGGGCCGCTGGCACTCGGCGTGACGATCTTCGTCGGCACCTGGATGCACGTCGGGTTCTACACCTTGATCATGATGGCCGGGCTGCAGGCGATCGACCAGTCGTACTACGAGGCCGCGCGGATGGACGGCGCGACGAGCTGGCAGCAGTTCCGGCACATCACGCTGCCTCTGTTGCGCCCCACCATGTTCGTGGTGATCATCCTGTCCATGATCGCCGGGTTCCAGGCGTTCGACTTCATCTACACGCTCACCGGCGGCGGGCCGCTCGGCGCCACCACGCTGATGGTGCAGTACATCTACGAGCACGCGTTCCGCACGCCGATCCAGTACGGGCTGGCGGCGGCCGGCTCGGTGATCCTGTTCGTCACGATCTTCGGGCTCACCGTGCTGAACTTCCTGTACGGGCGGCGCAAGGAGTCCGTATGAAGGTGACGCCGTGATCGGGCTCCGCAACAAGAAGGCCGTGGGCAGGCCGACGTGGACCGGCTCGTCCGGTGCGCGCCCGCCGAGTGTCGGGCGGGTGCTGGTGTACGTCGCGCTGATCGCGCTGACGCTGTTGTTCCTCGCGCCGGTGATCTGGGCGGTGCTCTCGTCGTTCAAGTCGCGCAACGAGTTGGCCGAGCGGCCGCCGTCGTTGCTGCCGGACAGCCTCGGGCTGGACAACTACACCGAGGCGTTGTCCCGCTTCGACTTCACGACCTACGTGTCCAACAGCGCGATCGTGACGGTCAGCGCGACGGTGCTGACCTTGGCGATCAACGCGATGGCCGCCTACGCCCTGGCGAAGTACAACTTCCGTGGTCGCAACCTGCTGTTCCTGATCACGCTCGGCACGATCATGATCCCGTTGCAGATTATCCTGATCCCGTTGCAACAGGTGGCCTCCGATCTCGGCATGACCAACTCGCTGCTCGGGATGATCATCCCGCCGGCCGCCACGCCGACCGGGGTTTTCCTGTTGCGCCAGTACATGTTGACGATTCCGGACGAGCTGATCGAGTCCGCGCGCATCGACGGCGCCGGCGAGTTCCGCATCTTCCTGCGGATCATCCTGCCGCTGTGCAAGGCGCCGCTGGCGGTGGTGACGATCTTCTCGGTGATCTGGCGGTGGAACGACTTCCTCTGGCCGCTGGTGATCGCGCAGTCGCAGGACCTCTACACACTGCCGGTGGCGTTGGCCCAGTTCAACAGCGAGGAGGTCGTGCCGTTCAACTACATCCTGGCGATGTCGGTGGTCAGTATGGTGCCGGTGATCCTGATCTTCCTGGTCATGCAGCGGCACATCGTGCGCGGCATCGCACAGACCGGCTTGAAGTAGGTCTAGCTGGTGCGCAGCAACGTCGCGATCGCCGAGGTCGGGAACACCAGCACGGGACCGGTGGGGTTCTTGGAATCACGCACGGCCGCTCGTTCGGGTGCGTGGCCGAGCTCCACGCACTCGGCGTTCGAGCCGCTCAAGCTGGACTTGCGCCAAGTGATCGAGGTCAGGTCCATCTCGTCCTCACTGCCGTTCGTATTCGCGGGCGATCGCCGCCACGAAATCCATCGACATACCGGGGCTGAGCGCGGCCTTGGTGAGCTTATCCGCTTCCCGGCGGAACAGCGCCACGTGATCGGGCTGCTCCAGGAAGAGGCCGGAGATCTTGTGGTCGAGGTAGATCACGGAATTGTGATTGGCGAACTCGATGATGTGGAACGTGCCGTCGAGCGCGGCATGACCGCCCTGTTCGAACGGCAGAACCTGAATAGTGATCTTGCGTTCCTCGGCGGCCTCCTGGATGGTGCGCAACTGGCGGGCCATGATCTTGGGCGAGCCGAGCACGCGGCGCAGCACCGTCTCGTCCATGATCGCGTGCAGCAGCGGCGGCTCCTCCTTGGACAGGATCACCTGCCGGGCCATGCGCGCGGCCACTCGCGTGTCGACGTCGTCGAACGCGACGTTGCACGAGTACATCAGCGCGCGGGCGTAGTCGGCGTTCTGCAGCAGGCCGGGGATGACCAGCGGCTGAGCGGTGAAGATCGCGGTGGCGTCGCGCTCGATGCGCAGCAGCGTCTTGGACTCGTTGGACAGCGCGGTCTGGTTCTCCCAGTAGCCGAGGTCGTCGGTGCGCTCGGCCATCTTCAGCAGCCGGTCACGGTCCTTGCCGATCACGCGGTACACGACGAGCAGCGAGGCGACGTCGGCCGGCTTGATCGCCTGCTTGCCGGTCTCCATCCTGGAGATCTTCGACGCCTGCCAACCGAGTTCCTTCGCTACTTTGGCGCAGCTGAATCCGGCGGCCTCGCGCAACGCGCGCAGTTCACCGCCGAGGCCGCGACCGGTCATGGTCGCCTGCTTGGATGCGGTCACGATTCCTCCCAGTTTTCGCAGGGAGTCCCATCCTCCTCGCTACATAGCGATTACGCATTCACTCGATCGCGTAGTTGTGCCTCGAATCGCAACGTTGCGATTCTGGTGAACTGCGAACGCAACGGAGAAGAGAGGCGCCGAGGTGACCGACCGGACCGTACATTCCTTGGACCGCAACGGTTTTGTGCGCGACTGGCTGATCGTCGGCGCGTGGTCGGAACCGGTGGCCGAGCTACCCCGGCTCCTCGACGAGGGCGGAACGCCGTGGGGTGAGGGTGGACGCTGGGTACTCACCAATGGTCCGGACGTGACACCGCTGAAGCGCCGGCTTCACGATCTGCGACCGCTTCGGGCGGATCAGCCGGTGCCCGAGGTGGTCGAGGGCGGCGAGGTCGCCTACACCGGGCCGACCGGGGTGTCCCACGTCGACTACTGGCGGCGGGCGCACACGGCGGCCGACGGTCTGGTCGACTGGAGCGAGTTCTGCTTCACGCCGTCCTACCGCACCGCGATCGCGGCCACCTGCCTCGAGGTCGACCAGGCCGAGTGGCGCACGCTGCGGGTCGCCTCGACCGGGCCGGTATTGGTGCACGTGAACGGGAAGCTGGTCGCGTCCCTGGTCGCGGTGAGCTACATGGAGCCGATCGAGCACGACGTCCGGGTGTGGCTGCCGTCCGGGACGAGCGCGGTCGCGGTGTGCTCGTGGCAGGTCGGGTTCCGCGAGTGCCGGCAGGTGCTGCGGATGGCCGTGGCCGGCCTGCCGGTGCGGGTCGTGCTGCCCAGCCCGGGCGCGGACGAGCGGATCAGCGCGGTGGCCGAGCAGCTGCTGGACGCGGTCGGCACGCCGCGGTGGGGGCTGACCGAGCCGGAGGTGGAGCTGACCGGCCCGGACGGTCTGGCCCTGCGGGTGCGGCGCGGGCCCACCGAGGACCGGGTGCTGCTGAACGGCGGTCGCGCCACGGTGAAGCTGGCCACGGCGGAGGACGACGGCGGCGCGTCGGCGTCCATGCTGAGTACCGGCGAGCTGACCGTGCGGGTCGCGATCGACCACGACGCCGCGCCGGTCTTCCGTGAGCTTCCGGTCGCCCGGCTGCCGTCGCGGCGGCGCGGTGAGGCGTCCGGCTCACCAGAACAGTGGCGTGACGAACTGCTGCGGCACGCCGAGTCCGGGCCCAACGGGGCGGCGGCTGAGCTGGCCGCGGCGGCGTTGCGCGAGGACCACGTGCTCCGCGCCGATCGGCTGGACCGTCCACTGTGGATGATCGACAACCGGGCGGACTGCGCCGACTTCGAGATCCTCGGGTTGATGCACCTGTGGCACCGGGTGCCCGCCGAGCGGTGGCCGGACGGGCTGCGCGCGCGGGTGCGGGAGTCGTTGCTCGGCATGAAGTACTGGATCGACCAGCCCGGCCTCGACGCGATGTGCTACTTCACCGAGAACCACCAGTTCGTCTGGCATGTCGCGGAATACCTTGTGGGACAGGCGTTCTCGGGCGAGGAGTTCACCAACGCCGGCCGGTCGGGGCAGCGGCACGCCGAGCACGGCGGCGCGCTCGCCCGGGAGTGGATCACCAGGAAGCTGGCCGGCGGATACAGCGAGTTCGACTCGAACGCCTATCTGGCGATCGACGTGTTCGCGCTGGTGTCGCTGGTGGAGTTCGCGCCGGAGGAGGACCTGGTCGAGCTGGCCGCCGGACTGTTGGACAAGACACTGTTCACCTTGGCGTGCAACTCCTGGCGCGGTTCGCACGTCAGCGCGCACGGCCGGTCCTACGTGCAGACCCAGCGGTCCGCGCGGTTCGAGGAGACCGCGTCGATCATGTGGGTCTGCTGGGGCAACGGTGCGTTGAACAGCGCGACGTTGCCCGCAACGGCGCTGGCCACCGCGCAACGTTACGAACTGCCCGACGCGATTCGCAACGCGGCGCGGCCACCGGAGGGGGAGTGGCTCGGGCGGCAGCACTACCGAGGTGACTACCGGCAGCACCACGACCTGCTGTCCCGGCCGTACGAGTCGGATCTGCTGGTGTACAAGACCAAGCACGTGATGCTGTCGTCGGTGCAGGACTACCGGTTCGGCCTGCCCGGCCTGCAGGAGTACATCTGGGGTGCCGCGCTCGGGCCGGAGACACAGGTCTACGTGACGCACGCGCCGAACGAGGCCACGCACTCCTCGGCTCGCCCGAACGCCTGGGCCGGCAACCGGATCCTGCCGAGAGTCCGCCAGCACCGCGACACCGTGCTGGCGCTCTACCGGATCCCGCAGGACGATCCCATGGGCTACACGCACGCCTGGTTCCCACTGTCCACAGTGGACGATTGGACCGTGAGCGGGTCGTGGATCGCCGCGCGTGTCGACGACGGGTACCTCGCACTGTCCACACAGGACGGTGTGCGGATCGTGGAGCGCGGCCCGAACGCCTACCAGGAGCTGCGCGCGGCCGGATCGGGCACCGCGTGGGTGTGCGTGGTCGGGGACGCCGATCGGGACGGCGACTTCACCGAGTTCGTCGGTGCGCTCGGCGAGCCGCAGTTCGGCGACGGCGCGGTGGGCTACCAGACCCGTGGCGGCGCCACCCTGGAACTGAGCTGGGACGGCCCGTTCACGGTGGACAGCCGGCCGGCCGATCTGGACGAACATGGCGTGCCGGTGCGGCCGCCACACCTGGAGAACCCGTTGTGTCAGGTGCCGTTCGGTGCGACTGAACTGGTACTGGGGGAGCAGCGTGTCGACCTGCGGCGCGGCCGTCCGGTGCGTCGCGGCTGACGGGCACCGGGTTTTCGTCCGGCGTCAGGATCTGCAGGCACACCACGTCCGACCGCCGACCGAACCGCTTGCGCGGGAACCCGGCGAACACCGTCCTGCCGGGCGCGGCCGCGTGCCGACCGTAGCGCATTCGATTGCGGTGGAAGGAAATCGTGCGCCGCAATGCCACCGCGTTCAGCACGGCGACGGCCGCGCCCGCGGTGTTGTTGAACAGGTCCTGCGCCTCGCAGACGCCGACGCCGGTCGCGCCCTGCAGGACCTCGATCAACGCGCTTACCCCCGTGCTGATCAGCAGCACGGGGATCCCTCTTCGGGTGGCCAGCGTGCCGAAGAACCCGAACGGCACGAGCATCGCGAAGTTCAGCAGTTGTTGCGCGCCGCTCAACGAGAAGGTGTTGGCACGGCAGCCGTCGATCATCTGGCGCGGGTGCACCGGGTTCACCCCGAACCTGGCCAGCGTCACCGAGAGGGCCAGCGCCAGGCCGACCGCGGCGATCAGCGACGGTCCGCGCGCCCAGCCGAACCGGTCGGCGGCGAACCACGCGACGGCTCCGAAGCCGACGCCACTGCCGATCAGCGTGGGCAGCACGCCCGGCTGATCGACGAGCGCATCGGTCAGCGCATCGCGAAGCATCAGGATGCCACCTCCCCGATCTCCGGCGCATCCGATGGCCGAACGTAACGGGGAAGGTCAACATCAGGTTGGCTTCTCGGCGAATACCCGGCTACACGCGCAAAGCGCCGAGCGAACTCTTGGCACGGCTGCCAGAAACACCCGATCCAGGTGTGGCGACCGTCTCATCAACCTTGACGCGAAAGGTACGCGATCTGAGGTACCGGAATCTCCGGTGCTCGCCCGATGACCCGTTGCGCGCACGGCGCCACGATGCGTCGCAACAAGGCCACCTCGATCGCAACGGAGCGACCCATTGAGCACGTTCACCACAAGCCGCATCGCAACGGTCGCCGGACTCGTCGCCGGTGCGGCCGGCATCGGCGTTCAGGCGATGGCCGGTGTCGCGATGCCCGCCATCCCGCCCGGTGCGGTGTTCCTCGTCGTCGCCGCGATCCTCGTGGCCACGGACGCGCGGCGGTGGGCGATGGTCGTCGGTGCGCTCGCCGGCCTGACCGAGGTGGGCGGCCACTTCGCCGTCGGATCCTCGGCCGCGCTCGTCGACCTGGACGCGATCGGCGTGTTCGCCGGGACCTGGGTCCGGCTGCTCGGTGTTGACCGCATCTCGGCGTCAGGGTTTGCGGCCGACCACTCCGTAGCCGGGGAAGTCCTCGTGCTCAGGCTTCGGCGGGTCCTCGGGGTGCCACAGCGGCACCTTCACCAGGCCGGGCTCCACCAGTTCGAGCCCGGCCAGCAAGGGTTCGATCGCGGCTCGGTCGCGCAGGCTGACCGGGTTCGCCGCGCCCTTGTACACCGCCTGGAACCGCTCCAGTTCCTCGGCGGGCCGGCCGATCGGGCTCATGTGCGACAGCGCGATGTAGCTTCCCGGCACGAGCGCGTCGCGGTAGCCGGCCACGATCTCCGCCGGCCGGTCGGAGTCGGGCACGAAGTGCAACACCGCGGACATCAGTACCGCGACCGGTTGATCGAGGTCGAGCAACTCGGCGGAGGCGGTCAGCACGCGGTCCACGTCGCGCATGTCGGCGCGCACGGACGACGCGTTGTCGTTGTCCGCCAACAGAAGCCGGGCGTGCTCGTAGGCCACCGGGTCCACGTCGACGTAGACCACCTTGGCCTCGGGTGCGGCCGTCTGCGCGATCTCGTGCACGTTGCCGACCGTCGGCACGCCGGACCCCAGATCGAGGAACTGGCGCATCCCGGCACCGCACAGGTACGTGACCGCCCTGCGCAGCCAGGCCCGGTTGGTGCGCGCGCCGGTGGTCGTGAACGGCATCGCGGCGATCGCCTTCTCGGCGGCCTCCCGGTCGACGGCGAAGTTGTGCCCGCCGCCGAGGTAGTAGTCGTACATGCGAGCCGCGCTCGGCTTGGACAGGTCGACCGACTCTGGCACCCACTCGGAATCCATGCCGCTCCTCCCCGATGAGGCGTCACCTTGATCAAACCGGCTCGGCGGGGGCGTGGCAAGCGTCAGCGCAGGGCTTCCACCCGCGCCGGGACGTACTTGTGCCACGGCGTTCCGGCGATGGGGTCGCGCCGGTGCAACGAGGTCAGCTCGTTGGGCGCGACGCCGACCGTGCCGTGCTCCGGATGGTCAACGCCGAGCCCGTTGGGCAGGGACACGTGGCCCGGTCGCATCATGTCGCTGATCTCCACGACCGCCTGCGCCGCGCCGCGCTCGGTGATCACGCGCGCGGTGTCGCCGTCACCGAGCCCGATGGCGTCCGCGTCGGCCCGGCTGATCCGCAGCGCGCCGTCGGTGTCGCGGC
The DNA here is from genome assembly GCF_004216555.1 of Herbihabitans rhizosphaerae. Classification (GTDB taxonomy): domain Bacteria; phylum Actinomycetota; class Actinomycetes; order Mycobacteriales; family Pseudonocardiaceae; genus Herbihabitans; species Herbihabitans rhizosphaerae. Next base: position 16,407 of record NZ_SGWQ01000017.1, read on the forward strand.
GCCGCCAGCTCGGGTCGCGGTAGATCGTGTTCGCGGTGAACGACCTGCGCTCGCCGGCCGACAGCACCAGCGGGAACTCGTCGCTGACCGGCAGCGGATCGTCGGCCGTGTCGCCGAGCGCGCGCAGTTTCTCCAGCAGCTCCGGGATCTCGACGGTGAACCGCTTGTCCGGCCGGCGCACGTAGTTCCACACGTCCGGCCACTCGTCGGTGGTGAAGGTGACTCCGGACGGTGTCGCCATGATCGTGTCGAACAGCGCGTCGCCGTCCGCGTGACCCGCGCGGCGCACCGCGTCGGGGTAGGTCATCGCGCAGATCTGGGCCAGGCCCCACACCGCGGCGGCGGCCCGCGCGCCGTCCGGCAGCACGGTGCCGAGCGACTCGTAGAGCAGGTACGGGGCGAGCCCGAGCAACGCCGGATCGGCGGTCACCGTGGCGAAGAACTCGGCGGTGAACTCGGTGCGGCCGGTGCCGGCCGCTTCGGTGAGGCGTTCGAGCAGTGTCTGATCGGTGGCGTCGAGCGCGCGCAACAGCCGGGCGTAGATCTCCGGCTCGGGCAGTGTGCCGGGCAGCGCCTCGAGCAACGGCGGGCGCAGTTGGAAGGCGTTGTGCGGGAACTCCGCGTTGAAGAACGTGGCCTCCCATTTCTCGAACTGGCTCGCCGCCGGGAGCACGTAGTCGGCGCGCCGCGCGGTCTCGGTGAACGCCACGTCCACCACGACCACGAGGTCCAGTTCGTCCAGCGCCCGGCGGAAGGTGCGCGAGTCGGCCAGCGAGTGCGCCGGGTTCACGCTGTCGATCCACATCGCGCGGAAGCGATCGGGGTGGTCGGTCAGGATCTCCTCGGCGATCGAGTTGCACGGCACCAGTCCGGAGATGATCCGCGCGCCGGTGACCGGTGTGGTGCGGATCTTGCGGCCGGTTCCGCCGCTGCCGCCCGCCGCCGCGCCGGCGATCGGGGCGAACGCGGAGTGCAGGAACATCGTGCCCGGCTTGCCGAAGTTGCCGGTAGTGATCCACAGCAGCTTGTTCAGGTACGACACGAGCGTGCTGTTCGGCGACTGTTGCACGCCGAGGTCCTCGTACGTTGTGGCACTGTCCGCCGTTGCGATGCGGCGGGCGGCGTTGCGAAGCAATTCCTCGTCCACGCCGCAACGTTGCGCGTAGTCGGCGACCGGCACCTCGGCCAGCGTGGCGAGCACCGGCTCGGCGCCGGTGGTGTGCTCGGCGAGGAACGTGTGGTCGACGAGGTCCTCCTGCACGATCACGCCGAGCATCGCCGCGACGCACCACGCGTCGGTGCCGGGCAGCACCTGGAGGTGGATGTCGGCCATGGCCGCGGTTTCGCTGCGCCGCGGATCGAGAACGATCATCGTGCGCGCCGGGTCCCTGGCGATCTCGCGCAACGTCGGGCGGGCGCGCGGAAAGCTGTGCGATTGCCACGGGTTCTTGCCGAGGAAGACCACGACCTCGGCGTGCTCGAAGTCGCCCTTCGTGTGGCCGCCGTAGAGCTTGCCGTCCACCCACATCTCGCCGGTCTTCTCCTGTGCCAGCGCGTTGGAGAAGTACTTGGCGCCGAGTGCGGACTGCAACGCGCGGTTGTACACACCGCCGAGGTGATTGCCCTGGCCGCCACCGCCGTAGAAGAAGATCTTGTCGCCGCCGTGGGTGTCCCGGACGTTGGCGAGCCGTGCGGCGATCTCGGCGATCGCGGTGTCCCAATCGATCTCCTCGTAGCCGCCGTCCTCGGTGCGCCGCAACGGGGTGGTGATCCGGTGGCCGCCGTTCTGGTAGTGGTCCAGTCGCAGCGCCTTCTCGCAGGTGTAGCCCTGTGACTCGGGGTGCTCGCGGTCGCCCCGGATGCGGGCGAACCGGCGGCCGTCGAGTGCGATCTCGATGCCGCAATTGCACTCGCAGAGGATGCACGCGGACTTGTGCCACTCGTTCTCGGTCACGATCGACCTCCCGTGTGCGGCTACCTGCCGGTAACTATGCTGTCTGACATACTCCAGAGTCAAGGAGGTGGCCGATGGCCCGGGAGCGCGGGGAGAGCAAGCAGCGGATGCTCACAAGCGCGGTGGCGCTGCTGCGGGAGCGCGGTGCCGCGGCGGTCACGGTGGACGCCGTTCTCGCGCACAGCGGAGCGCCGCGCGGCTCGGTGTACCACCACTTTCCCGGCGGCCGGCACGAGTTGATCACGAGCGCGGTGCGGCTGGCCGGTGACCACGTGGCCGCGCTGCTGGACGAGGCGGTCCGGGAGGGTGATCCCGTTCGGGTGCTGCGCGGGTTCGTGAGGTTCTGGAAGCGCACCCTCGTCGAGACCGACTACCTGTCCGGGTGCCCGGTCGTGGCGCTGGCCGTCGACGGGGGACAGGCGCCGCCCGAGACGGTCGAACTGGTGCGGGACATCTTTACCCGCTGGCAGACGAGCCTCACCGCGCTGCTGACCGGTGCCGGCGCGCCGCCGCGACGGGCGCGCCGGCTCGCCACCTTGGTGGTCGCGTCGGTGGAGGGAGCGATCATCCTCAGCCGTGCCCAGCGTGACGCCGGCCCACTCGACGACGTGCTCGCCGAGTTGACCCCGCTGCTGGCGGTTACGGATGGCGGCGGTCGGGAAAATACGTGATCTTACGGATTGTTCGCGGCTGCCAAAGGGTGAATGTTGTTGACATCTGCCAATGCCGGCAGTAGGAGCTCCGCACTCCGACACACGAAGGACGAGTCGTGTCCGATATCCGATTGGCGCCGCGCGTGTGGACGACCTGGCACACCAACGGTGCCGACGGGCGCGACCACGCGGTGACGGACGAGGCGATGGCGGCCGCCGACGACGGGATCTACGAAGGACTGTGCGGCGTCACCGTGGTGCCCGGCTCGATGACACAGCCGCCCGGCCCGCAGTGTCCGGCGTGCCGGGGAATGACACGGCGATCCGTCGAGGGGGCGGGTCAGCCGGTCTCGAGGCCGCGAGCGCGACGGCCGTTCGCACGCCTGTGGAGAAGGTGACTCGCGCGGCGGAGCGCGGAACTCGGGGTGTCTGAGCGCGGGACTCGCCGGTGCAGGGCGCGGGACTCGCCGGTGCAGGGCGCGGGACTCGCGAGGTCAGGTGGACTGGGCTTCCACCAGGGCGTCGCCCAGCTGAGTGCGCCAGTACCGCACTGATCGCCCGTCACGCTCCGAGGTGGCCAGCCGCGCTCCGGTCAACGCCGACAGGTGCGCGCTGACCGTTGCCAGGCTGTACCCCAGCTGCGCGGCGAGTTGGCTCGTCGTCGTGGGATCGCGCAGCGTCCGCAGGATCTTCGCCCGCGTCGCGCCGACCAGCCTGTCCAGCCCGTCGCCACCCGGCGCGTCGGCCACCCGCGTGGGGTACGTGATCGTGTGCGTCCCGCTCGTGTGCACTCCGTACCAGGAGACGCCGAGCCCGCACGGCACGAGCACCAGCTCCGCGTCCCGCACCTCCGCGTGCACCGGCTCGCGCTGCGCCACGTGCAGCCGGTTCTCGCCGAGCCAGCGCACGGCCGGCCCGAGCCCGGCGAGCGCCCGCGTCCAGCCGTGCGCGTCCAGCCGGCCGGCCCGCTGCGCCGTGTCGTGCGTGAACGCCGCCTCGCGCCGCTCCCAGTCGTGCCGGGTCAGCCGGTTCCACACCATGCGCAGCGCGTCCGCGATCCTCGGCACCACGTCGTCGCCCTCCAGAACGGGCGGCAACCCGATGCCGGTGGCCCGCAGCAGGTCGCGGCGGGCCCGCATCAGCGGTGTCGCCTCCACCGCGGCCAGCTCGTCGTCGAACGTGGCACCGGACATCGGCGGCACGGACAGCAGAAAGCCCGGCGGGCGGACACTCGCGGCGAGCACGCAGACCAACGCGTACGTCGTGCGGTCGGCGGTGATCTCGCCGAGCGCGTCGGCGTGCCGTTCGAGCCAGTCGCGGCCGCCGGCGGGCGGCGTGGGGTCACCGACGAGCACCAGCGTGGCCACCGTCTCGGCAAGTGGGGACGGCGCGAACCGGGCCCGTACCTGGGCGCTTGGGCGAATCGTCAGCAGAGTCATGGTGGAGGTGCGCGCCCGGGCGCGGGGGTACGCCCGGGCGCGCGCGGTTCAGCGTGCGGTGCCGAACCACACCGCGGGCAGAGGGAGGCCCGCGGGGCCGGTGGGGGACAAGGCGACGGCCCGGGTGCCGGCCGCGTTGCTGTGTTTCATCGAAGACCTTCCTCGCCGGGACCAGGACACGATCAGGCCGCGCCGGCCTTCTCACCCGCTTTACGCGTTCGCGGGGCCCGTCCGTCGCACGAGTTTCAAATTTCTTCGATCAGCCTGGTTTTCCCTGGCCGGGCTGCTGACCGCCGCCCGGCCCCGGGTGCCGGCCGGCCGGTCCGGGATTCGGCGCCGGCCGTCCCGGTTGGGATCCGGCGTTCGGCTGCCGTGGCGCGGGCGGACCCGGACGGCGCGCACCCGAGTCACCCTGCTTCGGTGCGGCCGAGGGCGGTTTCGGACCCGCGTCGGCGGGAGCGGGTGAGTGCGGCACGGCGGGCCGCACCGGAGCGCCGCCGTGACCCGGCGGCGCGAGTGGCGCGGGTGGCACGGCGGCGGGCGGCCCGTGCACCACGGCGACCGGCGGTGGCGCGGGCGGGACCGGGACGGGCGGCGCCGGCTGGATCGCGACGGCGACGCCCACCGTGCCGATCGCGACCGTGCTCGTCGCGGCCACCGCACCATGGCCGGCCGCGGTGGCCGTGCGCAGCACCTTGGCCAGCAGCACAGCGATGGCGGCGAGTGCGGAGGCGAGGATCGCCCGCGCGGCCGACCGTGCGCGCGCCAGCAGCGACTCGGCCGTGCGGTAGTTGACCTCGAGCGACCTGGCCACGCCGGCGACGTCCAGTCCGGACGCCCGCAGATGCAGCGCGCGGGCCTGGCGCGCCGGCAGGTCGGAGATCCGCTCGGCCACCCAGGCGGCTTCGGCGCGATCGCACACCTTCGGCTCGCACGAGTCGGCGGCGGCCGGCGGCGCGGCCCGGCTCCATCGCCGGTGCTCGCGGTGCCGCTCGCGGCGCAGGTCGGCGCACAGGCGGACGGTCACGGTGCTCAGCCACGCCGGCAGCCGGTCGGCGTCCACGTCGTGTTCGACGGCCCGCAGCAGCGCCTCGGCCACGACGTCCTCGGCGTCCTGCTCGCTCACCGTGCGCCGGCGTGCGATCCGTAGCAAGCGTGACCGATGCTCTTCGGCACGCTCCCAACGACTCGTACCCGAAGCCCGGGCAACCAGGGTCGTCTCGGTCACGGGTGCCTCCCGTCGATCGGGGCCGCTCGGAACCTACCGCTTGGTATCAGTCGATGACCAGTAGCACGAACGCCACGGCGATCGCGGCGCTGACGGCGATGGTGAGCAGCAACGGCATCCGCTGGCGGGGAAGCGGCTGGTCAGCGCGGATCGCCTTGTCCACCTCCGACCATCTGCGATAGCTGGTCGCGGCCAGCAGGAAACCGATCACCACCAGCCCGAGGCCGAGCCCGTAGCGCAGCGCGGGCGGTTCGAGATCGGGCAGCAGGTGGGTGACCGCCGCGCCGCCGGCGACCAGGGCCAGCGCCGTTCTGATCCACGCGAGGAACGTGCGCTCGTTGGCCAGGGTGAACCGGTAGTCGGGCTCGCGGGGCTCGTCGGGCACGGGCCCCAGCCTGCCCGCAGTCGGGCTACCGTGCACCCGTGACCGCCGCGATTCTGCTCGCAGCCGGCGCCGGCCGCCGGTTCGGAATGCCGAAGGCGCTCGCCGAGATCGACGGGGAACCGTTGGTGCGCAACGCTCTTCGCGTCCTGTCCGACGCGGGATGCGCGCCGGTTCGGGTGGTCGTGGGGGCGGCCGCCGATCAGGTGCTGGCGCTGCTGCCGGACGGTGTCGCGGTGGTGGCCGAGGACTGGGAGCGTGGCATGTCGGCGTCGCTGCGCGCCGGGCTGCTGGCGATGCTGGCCCTGGAGCCCGTGCCGGACGCGGCGCTGATCCATCTGGTCGACCTGCCCGGCGTCGGGGTGGAGGCGGTGCGGCGGGTGGCCGCGCTGGCCGGGCCGGATGTGTTGGCGCGGGCGGCGTACGCGGGTGAGCCGGGGCATCCGGTGCTGATCGGCCGGCGATATTGGGACGACGTGCTGTCCGACCTGGCGGGTGATCAGGGCGCGCGCGGCTGGTTGGCCGGGCGCGACGTGCGACTGGTGGAATGCGGTGACGTGGCGAGCGGGCGTGATCTGGACTATCGGAGCTAGCCTCATGATGTGAGCCGGGACACACCAGGTACTCCCGCCGAGCTGGCCCGCGCGCTGGAGTCGACCGGGTATCTGCCTGACGACGGCGTCGCCACGGCGGCGTCTCTCGCCTGCCGCATGGGCCGGCCGTTGCTGTGTGAGGGTGAGCCCGGCACGGGGAAGACCTCGCTGGCGGTCGCGCTGGCGGAGGCGCTCGGGCTGTCGCTGATCAGGTTGCAGTGTCACGAGGGGATCGACGCGGCGCAGGCGCTCTACGAGTGGGACTTCCCGCGTCAGCTGTTGCACCTCCGTGCGCTGGAGTCCGGCGGTTCGATCGACGCCGACGAGGCCGAGAAATCCCTGTACACACAACGGTTTCTGCTCGCGCGGCCGCTGTTGCGCGCGCTCACCGAGGCGCCGTGCGTGCTGCTGGTGGACGAGTTGGACCGTGCCGACGACGAGTTCGAGGCGTTCCTGCTCCAGGTGCTGGACGAGAACGCCGTCACCATCCCCGAGCTGGGCGAGGTGCGCGCCGCGACACCGCCGCTGGTCGTGCTCACCTCCAACCGCACCCGCGAGGTGCACGACGCGCTGAAGCGGCGTTGCCTCTACCGCTGGCTGCGGCATCCCGATCTGGCGCGGGAGATCGCAATATTGCGATCGAGGATCCCGGGTATCGAGCAACGCCTCGCCGAACAGGTCGCCGCCGCCGTGCGACGCCTCCGCACGATGGAGTTGCTCAAGCCGCCGGGTGTCGCCGAGTCGCTGGACTGGGCCGGCGCGTTGCTCGCACTGGATCGCACCGAGCTGGACGCGGAGAGCGGCGCCGCCACGCTCGGCGCCGTGCTGAAGTACCGCGAGGACGCCGACCGGGTCATCGCGGCCGGCTTCGACGCGCTGCTGGCCGGGTGATCGCCGTGGACGTGTTGCCCGCACTGGTCGGCTTCACCCGCGCGCTCGCGGACGCCGGGCTGCCGGCGAGTACGCACCGCACGGCGGCCTACCTGCGCGCGGTGGAGCACGTGGACGTTGCCGATCCTGTCCAGCTGTACTGGGCCGGCAGGTTGACGCTGTGCGCCGATCCGGACGATCTTCCGCGCTACGACGAGGCGTTCGCGAGCTGGTTCACCGCGGGGCCGCCGCCGGCGTCGCGCGGGCCGAGACGGCGGGTGGACCACGTGGCGCGCACCGCGTCCCTGGTGCCCGGCGAGCCGGGTGAGGGTGCCGGCGACACGCCGAGTATCCGCGGTGCCGCGAGTGAGACCGAGATCCTGCGTGCCCGTGATCTCGGTGAGTTGAGTGCCGCCGAGCGGGCGCAATTGCGCGAGTTGATCGCAACGTTGCGAATCGAGCCGCCGCGACGAGCATCGTTGCGACGGCGGCCCGCAACGCGCGGCACGCTCGATCCCGCCCGCACGTTGCGCGCGATGCTGGAGCGCGGCGGTGAGCCGGCCCGGCTGGCGCGCCGCCGCCGCGTGCCACGGCCGAGGCGAACCGTGCTGCTGGTCGACGTGTCCGGATCGATGAGCCCGTACGCCGACCCGCTGGTGCGGTTCGCGCACGCCCTGCTGCGGCGCACGCCCGGCGCGGTCGAGGTGTTCACCCTGGGCACCCGGCTGACCAGGATCACCCGCCAGCTCCGCGCCCGCGATCCGGAGCACGCGCTGACCGCCGCCGCCCGCGCGGTGCCCGACTTCGCCGGTGGCACCAGGCTGGGCGAGACGATGCGCGCGTTCCTGGACCGGTGGGGCCAGCGCGGTGTCGCGCGGCAGGCCGTCGTGGTGATCTTCTCCGACGGCTGGGAGCGCGGCGATCCCGCGCTGCTCGGCGAGTCGATGGCCCGGCTGCGCCGCCTCGCGCACGCCGTGCTGTGGGTGAACCCGCACGCCGGCCGGGGCGGCTACGCGCCGGTACAGTCCGGCATCGCGATCGCCTTGCCGCACATCGACAAGCTGCTCGCCGGGCACAGTCTGTCCACTTTGGAATCGCTGCTCGCGGAGATTCGCCATGCTTGACGTACTCGAGGAACTGCACGCCCGCTGGTCGGCCGGCGAGACCGTCGGTCTGGGGACGGTGGTCGACACGTTCCGCTCGGCGCCCCGCCAGCCTGGTGCCGCCATGGTGGTGGCCGCCGACGGCACGGTGTCCGGCAGCGTGTCCGGCGGGTGCGTCGAGGGCGCGGTGTACGAGCTGGCGCAGCGGGTGATCACCGACGGCGATCCGGTCCTGCAGCGCTACGGCGTGTCCGACGACGACGCGTTCGCGGTCGGGCTCACCTGCGGCGGGATCCTGCACGTGTTCGTGGAACCCGTTGACCGGCAACGGTTTCCGGAGTTCGGCGACCTGGTCACGTCGGTGCACAACCGGCAGCCGGTCACGGTCGCGACGCTGGTCGAGCACCCGGACCCCGAGCGCGTCGGCGCGCGCCTGATGGTGTGGCCGAACGAGACCGCCGGGTCGCTCGGCTCCGCGCGGATGGACGACGCGGTGGCCGACGACGCGCGCGGGCTGCTCGCCTCCGGCCGCAGCGCCAGCCTGCACTACGGGCCGGACGGGCAGCGGCGCGGTGAGGGCGCGTCGGTGTTCGTCAACTCCTTCGAGCCGCCGCCGAGGATGATCGTGTTCGGTGCGATCGACTTCGCGCGGGCGATGGCGCGCCTGGGCGGCTACCTCGGCTACCGGGTCACCGTGTGCGACGCGCGCGCGGTTTTCGCGACGCCGCAACGGTTTCCGGAAGCCGACGAGGTCGTGGTCGACTGGCCGCACCGGTACCTGCGCGCCGAGGTGGACGCCGGGCGGACCGACGAGCGGACCGTGGTCACCGTGCTCACCCACGACCCGAAGTTCGACGTGCCGGTGCTGGAGGTGGCCCTGCGCGCCAAGCTCGGCTACGTCGGCGCGATGGGCTCGCGCCGCACTCACGACGACCGGCTGGCCCGGCTGCGGGAGGTCGGCATGACCGACGCGGAGCTGGCCGCGCTGGCCTCGCCGATCGGCCTCGACCTCGGCGCGCGCACGCCCGAGGAGACCGCGGTGTCGATCGCCGCCGAGATGATCGCCCAGCGCTGGGGCGGCACCGGCGTGCCGCTCGCGGCCGCGGACGGCCCGATCCACGGTTCACCCGACCGGGCGTAATACGGCGTGTTACGCTGGTGACATGCCGAAACGCCGCATGTCGATCTCCATCGAGGAAGAACTCGCCCGACGGATCAAGGCCGCGGCCGAGGAGATAGGGGTGGACGTGTCCACGTTGATGTCCGGTGCCGCGATCGATGTGGTCACCCGGTTCGAGCGGCAGAAGTTGATCTTCGCCGACATCGACAAGCGCATCGCCGAGGTCGAGGCCGAGGCGGACAAGATGACCGACGAGGAGTTCTTCTCCTCGATGCACACGTTGTCCGACGAACAGCGCAACGCCATCGACGCACGGTGGGACGCGTTCTTCAAGTTGACGGCGAGCGCATGACGGGCAGCGCGGTCTACGACGCCGGAATGCTCATCGCGTTGGCCAAGGGAGACAACGCTGCCGAGCGTGAGCATTGGAAGGCGTGCCAGGGCTTGCGGCCGATCGTCCCGGGTCCGGTGCTCGGTCAGGTGTGGCGGGGTGCTCGCCAACACAGCAGGCTGTCGTTCGCGCTGCGACGGTGCGATGTGCGCACCGCATACTCGGAAGCGGACTACAAACGGGTGGGCGAGATGCTCGGCGAGGTGGCGCTCGGGCCGAGGAAGCGACCCGACGTCGTCGACGCGTTGGTCGCCTACACGGCCGTCGCATGTGAGCCGGCGATCGTTCTGACGTCCGATCCGGGCGACATCGAGGCCTACCTGGCGACCTTGCGCAAGGCGCGCACCATGCTTGTCCCGGTTTGATCGTTCTTGGGTCCAACGACCCGTCCTGCGCTGTGGACTTGTACGAGCGCGCCCGGGGAGAGACCCTTGGGTGTGAGCTGGGTCACTGACTGATCCCACCACATCCGCCGGGCGTTGGAGGCCATATGCGCATCACCATGACCGTGGACGGAACCAAGTACACCGACGACGTCGAACCGCGAATGCTGCTGGTGCACTACCTGCGCGAGCGGCTCGGCAAGACCGGGACCGTGGTCGGTTGCGACACCAGCAACTGCGGCGCGTGCACCGTGCACCTCGACGGGCACAGCGTGAAGTCGTGCTCGGTGCTGGCCGTGCAGGCCGACGGATGTGAGGTCACCACGATCGAGGGCCTCGCGCGCGACGGCCGGTTGCACCCGGTGCAGCAGGCCTTCCACGACAACCACGCGTTGCAGTGCGGCTTCTGCACACCAGGGATGATCATGCAGGCGGTGGACCTGCTCGCGGACAACCCGGACCCGGACGAGCAGGCCGTGCGGCAGGGGCTCGAGGGCAACCTGTGCCGGTGCACCGGCTACCAGAACATCGTGCGCGCGGTGCGGGACGCGGCGCAGAAGATGAGCCCCGGCGCGGGCCCCGAGGCCGAGCAGGTGGCCGACGAGACGGCCGAGGCGACGAAGCTCTCGCGCGCGGAGGTCCAGTCATGACCTCCACGGCGGAACCCGAGGTAGGTCGGGCGCGCCTGCGCAAGGAGGACGCGCGACTGATCACCGGGCGCACCAGGTGGACCGACAACATGGTGCTGCCCGGCATGCTGCACATGGCGCTCCTGCGCAGCCCGATGGCGCACGCACGGATCACGAAGATCGACACCACGGCCGCCCGCGAGATGCCCGGCGTGATCGCCGTGGTCACCGGGCAGGACCTGGCCGAGGAGCAGGGCAGCCTGCCGTGCGCCTGGCCGATCACCGAGGACATGAAGGCGCCCGACGCGCCGGCGATGGCCGTCGAGCAGGTCAACTTCGCCGGCGAGGCGGTCGCCGCGGTGATCGCGCGCAGCAAGGCCGAGGCGGACGACGCGCTGGAGTCGATCGACATCGACTACGACGAGCTGCCGGTGGTGCTGGACATGGCCGCCGCGATCGCCGACGGCGCGGACCTCGTGCACGAGAACCTGGGCACGAACCGTTGTGCCACATGGGTTTACGACTCCGCGGAGGCGGGCAGCGGCGGCGCCATCGACGACGCGATCGCGGGCGCCGAGGTGGTCGTGGAGCGCACGTACCGCCAGCAGCGGCTGATCCCCGCGTTCATGGAGCCGCGCTCGATGCTGGTCGACCCGACCGGCGACCAGATCACCATGTGGTCGGCCACCCAGATCCCGCACATCCTGCGCTGGATGACCGCCGCGGTCACCGGTGTGCCGGAGTCCAAGATCAGGGTGATCGCGCCGGACGTCGGCGGCGGGTTCGGCGGCAAGCTGCAGGTCACGCCGGAGGAGATCATCACTTTCCTGATGGCCAAGCGGCTGGGCAAGCCGGTGAAGTACACCGAGTCCCGCTCGGAGTCTCTGGCCAGCGCGCACCACGGCCGCGACCAGATCCAGAAGCTCACCCTGGCCGCCGACCGCGACGGCACGCTGCGCGGCCTCAAGGTGGAACTGCTCGCCGACATGGGCGCGTACCTGCGGCTGGTGTCGCCGGGCGTACCGATCCTGGGCGCGTTCATGTTCAACGCGATCTACAAGATGGACGCCTACAAGTTCGTGTGCACCAACGTGTTCACGAACAAGACGCCGACCGACGCGTACCGGGGAGCCGGCCGTCCGGAGGCCACGTTCGGCATCGAGCGGATGATGGACGAGCTGGCCGCCGAGCTGTCGATGGACCCGATGGAGTTGCGCCGCAAGAACTGGATCACGCACGACGAGTTCCCGTTCACCACGGTGGCCGGGTTGACCTACGACTCGGGCGACTACGAGTCCGCCACCGACAAGGCGATGGAGACGTTCGGCTACGACGCTCTTCGTGCGGAGCAACAGGAGCGCCGCGATCGCAACGATGCGATTCAGCTCGGCATCGGCATCTCCACCTACACCGAGATGTGCGGTCTCGCACCGTCCCGGGTGCTGGGCGCGTTGCGATACGCGGCCGGCGGCTGGGAACACGCGGCGATCAGGATGCTGCCCACCGGCAAGGTGGAGCTGGTCACCGGAACGTCGCCGCACGGCCAGGGCCACGAGACGGCGTGGAGCCAGATCGTGGCCGACCAGCTCGGCGTGCCGTTCGAGGACGTCGAGGTGCTGCACGGCGACACGCAGTCCTCGGTGCGCGGGATGGACTCCTACGGATCGCGCTCGCTCGCGGTCGGCGGGACGGCGATCGTCCTTGCCGCACAACGGGTTCTGGCCAAGGCGCGCAAGGTCGCCGCGCACATGATGGAGTGCGCGGAGGACGACGTGGACTTCACCCCCGGCACCTTCTCGGTGAAGGGCACCGACCGCGGGGTGGCGCTGGCCGACGTGGTGGTGCACGCGCACGTGGCGCACGACCTGCCCGACGGAGTCGAGGCGACGCTCGACTCCGATGCCACCTTCGATCCGGAGAACTTCTCCTTCCCACACGGCACACACCTGTGCGCCGCGGAAGTGGACACCGAGACCGGCAGGGTGCGACTGCGCTCCTACGTCTGCGTGGACGACGTCGGCAAGGCGGTGAACCCGATGATCGTCGAAGGTCAGGTGCACGGCGGCATCGCGCAAGGGGTCGCGCAGGCCCTGTTCGAAGAGGCGGTGCACGACGAGTCCGGCACGTTGACCACCGGCACGCTGGCCGACTACCTGGTGCCGTCCGCGGCCGATCTGCCGTCCTTCGACACCAGCCGCACGGAGACGCCGGCGACCACGAATCCCTTGGGAGTCAAGGGAGTCGGCGAGGCCGGCACGATCGCGTCAACCCCGGCCGTGGTCAACGCGATCGTGGACGCGTTGCGCCACAGGGGTGTCAACGACGTGGAGATGCCGTGCACGCCGATGCGTGTGTGGTCGGCCATCCAGGCAGGAGGTGCGCGATGATCCCGGCGGCGTTCGACTACCAGGCACCGACCACGCTGGACGACGCGGTGCGCATCCTCGCCGACGCCGGCGAGGACGCGAAGGTGATCGCGGGCGGGCAGAGCCTGCTTCCCGTGCTGCGCATGCGATTGGCCGCGCCGACCGTGCTGATCGACCTGTCCCGGTGCGCGGAGTTGCGCGGTGTCCGCGAGGACGGCGGCTCGCTCGTCATCGGTGCCATGACCACGCACTACGACGTGCAGGGCGACCACCTGGTGCGCGAGCACGCCGCGCTCCTGGCGATGGCGACCGACACGGTGGCCGACCCGCAGGTGCGCCACCGCGGCACGTTCGGCGGGTCGCTCGCGCACGCCGATCCGGCCGGCGACCTGCTGGCGCCGGCACTCGCGCTGGACTGCGAGTTCGTGGTGGCCGGCATGGACGGGCGGCGCACCGTCGCGGCGAACGAGTTCTTCGTGGACTACTTCACGACGGCGATGGCGTGGAACGAGATCCTGTGCGAGGTCAGGGTGCCCAAGTACACCGGCTGGCTCGCGCACTACGAGAAGTTCAACCGGGTCGCGCAGGCCTGGTCGATCGTCGGCGTGGCCGCGGCGTTGCGGGTGGACGGCTCGCGGATCGCCGAGGCGCGGGTCGGGTTGACCAACATGGCATCGGTCCCGGTGCGGGCGCGCGGCGTGGAGGACGCGCTGGTCGGCGAGGAGGCGACACCGGAGTCGATCAGGGCGGCCGCCGAGCACGCCGCCGAGGGCACCAGCCCCACCGCGGACGGCGACGGCGACGCGGAGTACCGCACCCAGCTCGCCAAGGTGCTCACCGGCCGCGCGGTCACCGCCGCCATGACGGCCTAGGAGGTCGGCGCGTGCGACTCGAGCACCGGTTCACTGTGCCGGCCCCGGCCGGCGAGGTGTGGCAGGCCGTGACCGATCCGGAGCGGGTGGCGCCGTGCATGCCCGGCGCCACCCTCACCGGAGTGGACGGCTCGACGTTCACCGGAACCGTGAAGGTGAAGCTCGGCCCGGTTTCCTTGCAGTACAAGGGATCCGGCGAGTTCGTCGAGCGAGACGAGCAGGCGCGGCGGCTGGTGATCAAGGCGTCCGGCAAGGACGTGCGAGGTGCCGGCACCGCGTCGGCCACGGTCACCCTCACGCTGTCCGAGCAGGACGGCTCGACCCATGGCGAGGTGATCACCGACCTCGCCGTCACCGGGCGGCCGGCGCGGTTCGGCCGCGGCCTGATCTCCGAGGTGGCCGGCAAGCTGCTCGACCAGTTCGCCGGCTGTCTGGCCGGGAAGCTGGCGCCGGCCGAGCCGAAAACCGTTGTGTCACAAGCGAAACAGGAGTCACAGGAGGACTCTGTCGATCTGCTCGAACTCGCCGGATCGCCGGTGGCCAAGCGCGTCGCGCCGGTGATCGCGGTCGTGCTGGCCCTGGCGATCGTGGTGGCCGTTACTCGTCGCCGCCGGTCATGATTACGTACCGCTACTGAATCCGATCCGGATTGATACTCACCGCTGAACCGAGAAGCCTTGCCGGAGGGATCGGTTTCGCACTGGTTCCGCGACGGTGACGCACCCACGCCGTCGACCGGGGTGCCAACTCGTATGCAGGGACGAGTTGGCACCCTGCTCCTATCGCGCGAGTCCCGCGCTGTGCACCGCCGAGTCCCGCGTTCACGCTGCATGAACGCGGGACTCACCGTGTCTGAGCGCGGGACTCGCGAAATGTGGGGGGCTCAGCCGGTCATGGTGCGTAGGTCGTTGCCGAGGTAGACGCCGATCGTCCACTCGGCCTGCCTGATCAGGCTGACGGCGGGTGGGTAGTTCTCGGCGACGAGTGCGGCGACGCGTCGGCGCAGCGCCGCCATCCGGCCGGCGATCTCGTCGCGCACCCAGTCCTCGGTGACGCCGTCGTACATCAGCAGGTTGTTCTGCCCTGGCTCGGACCGCTCCCGGGCGATGGTGCCGAGGTCGTTCGCCAGCCGGGCAAGCACCGCGGAGTCGTCCACGGCCGGGACCAGGACGTCCAGGTGCTCGGGCAACTCGTCGCCGCCGTAGGCCAGCCACCTCGGCACCTGAACGTGCCACAGGGAGATGCTGTCGACGTGCTCGAGGTACTCCTCGACGTCCAGCTTGACGCCCGCCTCCGGTGCACGGCCGCGCACCCGTGCCCAACCGGCGATCCAGTCGTAGCGGTGACCGCGCAGGCAACTGTCGAACTTCCGCTCCCACAGTGACGCCAGCGCCGGATAGCCGGTGAGCTCGCCGAGATCCCGTTGCAGCGCCGACAATCCGGCCAGCACCGGGTTGCCGTCATCCCGCTTGCCCGTGCGGACCACGGCGTCGCACCGCTCGAGGAACTCGTCGACCCCACGAAGCTCGGTGATCTCGTGCTCCAGGTAGTCGTCGAAGGCGCAGACCCAGGTGGCCACACGCGCGGGAATCCGCAGTTGGTCCGCGGTCGCCCACGGGCCGATCACCGCCTCCCCGAAGGCCACCCCGACCAGCGGCAGGTCCCGGCAGTCGGGCAGGTGCTCGCTGGTCCAGCGCCGCAGATCGGCCAGGGTGGCCGAGGCCAGCTTCACCAGGGGCACGCACTGCGCGGCCGGCGCGAACATGTCGGTCATGCCTGGAACGTACCGGGCGGGCTCCCGGCGGCTCTTGATCTTGGAGCTCAGTCGGTGAGGGAGATCGAGGCGACTTCGGCTCGGGAGCTGACGCCGAGTTTGCGCATCGCCTTAGAGACGTGTTGTTCGACGGTGCGCGGGGACAGGAAGAGCACTTCGGCGATCTGGCGGTTGGTGTGGCCGTTGGCGACCAGGCGGACCACTTCGCGTTCGCGCGGGGAGAGTTGATCGCCGTAGCCGCGGCGGCCGCGTGCCGACGGGATGGCGATACCGGCCTCGCGCAGGACCCGGCGACAGCGGGCGGCGTCCTTGGTGGCGCCCAGTTCGGCGAACCCCTCGGCGGTGCCGGTCAGCTCGCGCGCGGCGTCCGCGTCGCCCGCCGACATGCGGCACCGTGCCGCCGATTCCGCGGCACGCAGGGCCAGGTACGGCTCGGGCAGTGCCACGTAGCCGTCCTGGGCCCGGGTGAACGCCTCGGCCGCCTCGATCGACCGGTTCCGGGCCTGCGCGACGATCCCGATGCACCCGTGCTGGGCAGCGCGGGCCCTCGGCGCGTCGCGACCCGCGATGCCGTCGGCGAACTCGGTGAGGAGCGTCTCGGCCTGCTCGATCCGGCCGTCGCGAACCATCGCGGACACCGCGCGCGGCACCAGGTCGGACGCCCACACCCAGATGCCCTTCTCCCGTATCCGGGTGAGCGCGCGTTCCGCCTCGGCGCACGCCTCGGTGACATCGCCGCGGGACAGCAGGATCCGGATCAGCGTCGCGGACGCCACCGCGGCCACGGTGACCGGCGCCTCGTCCGGCGTGGACGTGCCGGCCGACGCGAGGTGGTCCACCGCGTCGTCCGCCTCGCCGACGGCCACCGCGAGCAGCGCCAGCACCAGGTGCGCGTCGGCCGCGGTGCCACCGACGCCGTGCACGGTCAGCAACACCTCGCGCGCCCGGTCGGCCAGGCCCTGCCAGGTGCCCGCGTGCCAGTCCAGCCGCAGGCCGGTGCCGTCGGTGATCGTCTTGAAGTACGGCGCGCCGCCGTCCGCGGCGAACCGGTTCGCGTCCGCCCGGAAGCGCTGCGACGCCTCGTACCGACCCAGCCACGCCGCCGCGTCGGCCAGGTTGCCGTAGGTGCGCGCGACCTGCAGCAGTTCGGTGCTCGGGTGGTCGCGGTCGAGCAGTTCCTCGGCCTGCCGCCACGCGTCCGGGTCGCCCATGTTCATCGCCAGCGCGACCTGGTTGCCCCGCACGGCCATCCGTTGCGCGGGGGCGGAGTCGCCGTCCAGGGCGCGCAGCGCGCGGTCGATCCACTCCTGGTTGACCGACGCCGAGATGCCGGGCCAGCTCGGCATGGCCAGCGCCGCCATGCCACGGGCCGCCAGCGCCGGCTGATCGCGCAGCTCCTCGATGGCGATCTCGATGTCCACCCGGCCCTGCTGGAACTCGCCGCCCTGGTTCACCAGCAGCAGCCCCAGGTTCATCCTGATCTCGCCGCGGACCGGCTCCGGCAGGTGATTGTCGCGCAGCACCCGGCGCAGGATCCGCACCGCGCGGTGGTGCGCGAGGCCGACCACGGCGACCCGGCTGAGGTTGATCGCCAGGCGTGACTCGTCCGCCCTCGGAATGGCCGAGTCAGCGAGCATGCCCTCCAGGATCTCCACCGCGCTGGCGATGTCGCCCAACTCGGTCGCACTGTCCGCGGCCGCCTCGCCGTGCTCCACCCACTTGTCGATCTGCTCGGCGCGCCGCGCGTGGTAGGCCAGTTGCACGAGCGGACGGGGGCGCGCGGTGTCCAGCGCCTGCCCGGCCCGCCGGTGCAGCTCGCGTCGGTCGGGTCCGGGAATGGAGTCGTACACCGCCTGCTGGGCCAGCGAGTGCCGGAACCCGTAGCGGCCCTCCTCGATCTCGTGCAGCGCGCCGGCGGCCAGCGCCTCGCGGATGCTCGGGCCGATCGCGTCCTCCTGGACCGCGGCGACGTCCGCGATCTGCGTCTCGCCGGACGGCAGCCGGAGTACGGCGGCGGCTCGCACCGCCTGCGTCGCCTCCGCGGTGAGTGCGGCCATCTGGTCGGCCATCATCTCCCGCAGCAGCACCGGCACCTCGATGCGATCCAGCGCGTCCCGGCTGACCGTGGCCTGCAGGCGTGCGCCGGTGGCACCCCGGGTGGACGTGCCGGGCAGCGCGCGCAGCACCTCCTCGAGCACGAACGGGATCCCGGCGGTGCGCGTGCGCAGCTCGTCGGCCAGTTCGCTGGACACGTCGGTACGGCCGAGGATCGTCGCGGTCATGCTGCGTACCGCGGACACGTCCAGCGGGAACAGCGGGATCAGCACGCTGGTCGTGCCCGGCGTGTGCCGGTAGGCCCGGCCCAGCGGCAGGTCGGTGGCCGGCAGTTCCTCGCGCCGGTAGGTCATCACCAGCGCCAGCTCGGCGGGCGGGTCGTCGATAAGGAACCGGATCAGATCGCGCGAGCCGTCGTCGGCCCAGTGCAGGTCCTCGATCACCAGGACGGTCGGGCCGGCCGCGGACAGCAGCTCGCGCACCGCCCGGAAAAGCTGGTGCCGCTCGGTACGGTGGTCCAGCCGGACCTCGGGTGCTGGCGGCAGGTGCTCGGACAGCTCCGGCAGGTACGGGCGCAGCACTCCGCAGACCGGGTTCAGGTTGGTCGGGATGCTGTACTGCTCGAGCTGTCTCAGTACCTCGAGCATCGGCCCGTACGGGAACGGCTCGCGAATGGGATGACAGGTCCCCGCGAGCACGGTCCGGTGCGCGACCGACGGGTGTGCGAGCGCTTCCTGGACGAGCCGGGTCTTGCCGATGCCCGCCTCACCCTCGACGAGGACGACGGCGGGTGGGTGGTTCACCGCGTCCAGCAGGGTGTGCAGCTCACCGGTCCGGCCTACCAGGGCCGGTGCTCCTGGTCGGTGCACCACGACCCCCGACATGCGACCTCCGGTTCGTCGAATGCTCCAGCAGGCCCAATCCAATTGGGACAAACGGCCCGCCTGGGGCAGTTAACCCCGTCACACGTGTGGTTGACGAGCGCTGAGACAAGAATGTGACGTGTAGTCCGATAGGGGACACGCATTGCTACTTTAGACGGTTGTCACCGGTAGATTAGGCGCGTATACGTCCTACGATTAGGTATACGCCCGGATTGTTCTGGCCACGCAGAGTGTCGACAGTCGTGCTATGCGTCGGCGCCTTTCGCGGTACCTCGCCATCGTCCTACTCACCGCTGGCCTCGCGGCTCAGCCGGCTGTCGCGGCGACCGCGCCGCCAGGTCTTGACACTCGGATCGGACCGGCCGAGACCGTCACGGCGTCACGTTTCTCACCCGCCAGTACTCCGACGCCGCCGGCGAGCACCTCTACGTACTGCCGTCCGACGCCGTGCCGCTGATCGGGTCCGACCGGGTGGACGAGCGGCTGTCCGACGTCGCGAACTCGGCGAGCACGTTGCTGCTGCGCTTTCCGCCGGAGGCGGTGAAGGGCTGTTCGGTGACCGTGTAGCCGGCCGCTTCGGCCTTCTGCTTCACGTAGCCGACCGATCCGGTGTAGCCGCCGGAACTCCCTCGCGTTCAGCAGAAGCGTCCGGCGCGCTGGAGCCGTGAACAATCCGTATGGCTACGTATTCATGCGTGTTCAGCCATGCGTAGCTCGCTGCCTGCGGGGCTGTGACCAGCGGGCGCGAAAAGATGAGTACGACTACGGATCGATACGCGGATTGTTTCGCTTCGGACCGGTGCCAATGCTCAGTGTGACGGCGAACACCGTGCCCCCTGCTCGGTGCGCCGGTCACGCGAGGGAGCAGCAATGAGACGAAGACGCGCATGGCTTGGCGCGGCTGCCGGGCTGGCCATCGCCCTCACGGCGATGACACCCGGATTAGCGCAAGCAGGTCCCACGGACACGCCGTACCCGGCCGTGAATCCGACCGACACCGCGCCGGACCCCACCGGCGGCCCGAGCACGAAGATCATCGGCGGCGAGCAGGCGTACGTAAAGGATCACCCGTACATCATCGCGATGCTGCGCGAAGGTGGTGCCCGTCCGCAGGGGCAAACCTGTACCGCGACCGTCGTCGCGAAGCGGGTGATCGTCACGGCCGCGCACTGCAAGGACGGTCAGGGCGCGAAGTCGATGCTCTACGGCTCCGACGACCTCACCAAGCCCGGCGGCACCAGGCTGACCGTCAAGGAATACATCCAGCACCCCAGCTACGTCCCGCCGAACGGATGGCAGCAGGGGCACGACGTCGGCATCGTGGTCACCAACGAGGACATCCCGGTACCGGCCGGCTTCCAGTACCCGAAGGTCGCCAGCTCGCAGGACTCCGCGCTCACCGAGCCGGGCAAGAACTCGCTGCTGCTGGGCTACGGCCGCGTCCGCGACGGCGAGAACGAGTTCGCCCACCTCAAGAAGGTGGAGAACTTCCCGATCGTCAACGCGAACAACACGTGCAGCTCGTTCGGGTCGTTCAACGGCCAGTACATGGTCTGCGGTGGCTACCAGGACGGCCACGACGGCATCTGCCAGGGCGACAGCGGTGGCCCGATGCTGGTCGACGGCGTGGTCGTCGGCGTCGCCTCCTGGGTCAAGACCGGCTGTGGCAGCTACGGCGCCTGGGGCAAGTTGACCGGAACGATGGGCGACTGGGCCAACGAGGAGATCAAGAAGCACAGCACTCCCACCGACCCGGGCACTCCGACCGCGTCGTTCACGAACAACTGCTCCACCATCGAGCCGAAGTGCGATTTCGACGCCTCGGCGTCCAAGGACTCGGACGGCTCGATCAGCTCGTACAAATGGGAATTCGGTGACGGGCAGTCCGGTGACGGTGTGAAGCCGTCGCACACCTACGCCAAAGCCGGCAAGTACGCCGTGAAACTGACGGTGACCGACAACGAGGGAAAGTCGGGCACCACCTCCAAGGAGGTGACCGCCGGCCAGCCGCCGAATACCGGCCAGCCGCCGTCGGCGTCGTTCTCGGTGTTCTGCCAGTGGGCGAACTGCCAGTTCGACGGAAACGGCTCCAGCGACCCGGACAAGGACATCGATTCCTACGCATGGGAATTCGGTGACGGGCAGGCCGGTACGGGCGCCACGACAAGCCACACGTATCCCAACCGGCAGGCCACCTACACCGCCAGGTTGACGGTGAAGGACAGGGGCGGCAACAGCAATTCCGCCACGAAACAGGTTCAGTGCTGGAGCTTCGGCTCACAAGCCTTCTGCTTCAGTCAGTGAATCGAATGAGTAAGTAAGTTGTTCAGTTCCATTTTGCTCCGCCAGCTGGTGTTGCGGCCATCAAGAGTGGTCGCGACACCAGCCGGTCGGCCCTGTTACGACCAATTCAAGGAGCTCGAATAATGTCAACCAATCGGAGACGTGTGCCCGCGCTCATGTTGGGTGCGACCGCGTCGTTGGCACTCGCCTTCGGCAGTGTCGGCACCGCGCAGGCGGCCGAGGGACAGATCCTCGGTGCCGGTACCGCCGACGCCATCCCGGGCAGCTACATCGTCGCCATGAAGGGTGAGACGTCGAAGGACGCCGGTGTGCGGGCCGCCGTCGGTACGCAGGCCAGCAGCCTCGCCGGCAAGTACGGCGGCAAGCTCGGCCTGGTGTACTCGACCGCGTTCCGCGGCTTCGCGGTGAACATGTCCGAGGCGCAGGCCAAGCGCCTGGCCGCGGATCCGGCCGTCGAGTACGTGGAGCAGAACGCCACGGTCCGCGTGGAGGAGACCTGGGGTCTCGACCGCGTCGACCAGCGCGACCTGCCGCTGAGCAACAGTTACACCGCGCCCAACGACGGCGCCGGTGCCACCGCGTACATCGTCGACACCGGCGTCGACATGCGGCACACCGACTTCGGCGGTCGGGTGACCAGCGGCCGTGACTTCATCGACAACGACAACGACGCCAGCGACTGCCAGGGTCACGGCACGCACGTGGCCGGCTCCGTCGGCAGCAAGACGTGGGGCGTGGCCAAGAACGTCAAGCTCGTCGCGGTCCGCGTGCTCAACTGCCAGGGCACCGGCAGTTGGGACCAGGTCATCGGCGGCATCGACTGGGTCACCCAGAACGCTCCCGAGGCCGCTGTCGGCAACATGAGCCTCGGCGGCGCGAAGTCCACCTCGGTGAACAGCGCGGTGCAGCGGTCGCTCGACGCGGGGGTCTCGTGGGCCGTCGCGGCGGGCAACGAGGGCCAGGACGCGTGCAACGTCAGCCCGGCGAGCACGCCTGGCGCGCTCACCGTCGCGGCGTCGGACGCGCAGGACAAGCGCAGCATTTGGACCGGCACCCAGTCGTCGAACTACGGCACCTGTGTGGACCTGTTCGGCCCGGGAAGCAACATCACCTCCACCCTCAACGGCGGCGGTTCCGGCGCCAAGGGGGGAACGTCGATGGCGACTCCGCACGTCGCGGGCGCCCTCGCGTTGGCGATCACGGCCGACCCGTCCGGCTCGGTGTCCGCGTTGAACGACAAGGTCGTGAGCACCACGACGCCGAACAAGATCACCGACATCAAGGGCTCGCCGAACAAGCTGCTGTACGTCAACGACCTCGGTGGCGGCGGTGGCAACACCGACCCGACGGCGTCGTTCACCTCGAACTGCTCGACCGCCGAGCCGTCGTGCGGCTTCGACGCGTCGGGCTCGACCGACCCGAACGGCACGATCAGCTCCTACGCGTGGGAGTTCGGCGACGGGCAGACCGGTGACGGTGTCACGCCGTCGCACACCTACGCCACCGCCGGCAAGTACACGGTGAAGCTGACCGTCACGGACAACGAGGGCAAGACCAACTCGACCACCCGTGAGGTCACCGCCGGCCAGGGCAGCACCGGCCAGCCGCCGTCGGCGTCGTTCCGGGTGAACTGCCAGTGGGCGGCGTGCCAGTTCGACGGCAACGGTTCCACGGATCCGGACCGTGACATCGACTCCTACTCGTGGGAGTTCGGGGACGGCCAGACGGGCAGTGGTGTGACCACGTCGCACTCCTACCCGAACCGGCAGGCCACCTACACCGCCAAGCTGACGGTGAAGGACCGGAGCGGTAACTCGAATTCCGCCACGAAGCAGATCCAGTGCTGGAGCTTCGGCACCCAGTCCTTCTGCTTCAGCCAATAGCGAATCTCTTTACTGGAGGAAATAATGCAACGCAAGGAAAGACGTCGCGGGCGCAGATTCGCGGCCGGACTCGGCGTCATCGCGACCACCGCGCTGGTGTTCGCCGGCGCGCAGTCGGCACAGGCGGCCGAGGGCGTCGTGCTGAACCTCGGCGCGCCCGACACGGTGCCCGGCCTGTTCATCGTCGGATTGAAGGGCAGCCCGTCGATGGCCGCGTCCGCCGAGTCGGCGGCGTCGGCCGAGGCTCGCTCGCTGGCCGGCAAGTACGGCGGCGACGTCGGGTACGTGTACTCGGCCACGCTGCGCGGCTTCTCGGTGAAGATGTCCGACCAGCAGGCCAAGCGACTAGCGGCGGACTCCAGCGTGGACTTCGTCCAGCAGTCGCTGTGGGTCCACTCGGCGTCGATCGAGGTGGCCGGCGAACAGCCCAATCCGCCGTCGTGGGGCCTCGACCAGATCGACGGCGCCAACGACAGCGTCTACAAGTACCCGAACGTCGGCACCGGCGTGAACGTGTACAACACGGACACCGAGCTGAACCTCGACCACACGCAGTTCGAGGGCCGCGCCAAGTCCGGGTACGACTTCGTCGACGAGGACGACAACGTCAACGAATGCAAGGGCCAGTTCGACTCGGGCCACGGCACGCACACCGGCGGCACGTCCAGCAGCGAGGCGTACGGCGTGGCGAAGGACGTCACGATCACCGGCGTCAAGGTGCTCGACTGCACGGGCAACGCGCCCGACGCCGACTCGATCCAGGGCATCGAGTGGGTCACCAAGAACGCTGTGAAGCCGGCCGTGGTCAACGCGAGCTGGGCCTCGGGTGGCGCCAACGCCGACCCCGAGGGCATCAACCGGTCGATGAAGGCGTCGATCGACTCCGGCATCGTGTGGGTCGCCGCCGCGGGCAACGAGAACCAGGACGCCTGCAACGTCAGCCCGGCCAAGGTGCCCGAGGTGATCACGGTCGCGGCCACGCAGGACGAGCAGAACAACGAGGCCGGCTACTCCAACCACGGCAGTTGCGTGGACATCTACGCGCCCGGCTCGAACATCGTCTCGACCAGCAACTCCAACAACACCGGTTCCAAGAGCAACCAGGGCACCTCGATGGCCGCCCCGCACGTGACCGGTGCCGCGGCGCTGTACCTGGCCGCGAACCCGAGCGCCACGCCCGCTCAGGTGTCGCAGGCTCTCGTGGACATCGCACAGAACGGGATCGTGAAGGGCATCGGGCCTGGATCGCCCAACAAGTTCCTGGACGTGTCCAAGATCGGCGGCGGCACGCCGACCCCCGGCAAGCCGGTCGCGGACTTCTCGTTCAACTGCGACAACTCGTTGACCTGCGCGTTCGACGCGTCGGCGTCGAAGCCGGGCGAGGGCGCCGGCTCGGTCTCGTCGTACGCGTGGGAGTTCGGCGACGGGCAGAACGGTGACGGTGCCAAGCCGTCGCACACCTACGGCAAGGACGGCAGCTACTCGGTCAAGCTCACGGTGACCGACGACAAGGGCAACGTGTCCAATCCGGTGACCAAGTCGGTACGCGCCGGCCAAGCGCCGACCGGCCAGCCGCCGGCCGCGTCGTTCTCGGTGTTCTGCCAGTGGGCGGCGTGCCAGTTCGACGGCAACGGATCGTCCGATCCGGACCGCGACATCGACTCCTACGCCTGGGAGTTCGGTGACGGGCAAACGGGTACCGGTGTGACGACCTCGCACAGTTACCCGAACCGGCAGGCCACCTACACCGCGAAACTCACGGTGAAGGACCGGGCCGGTAACTCGAATTCCGCCACCAAGCAGGTGCAGTGTTGGAGCTTCGGCACCCAGGCATTCTGCTTCTCCCAGTGATCGCATGAGCTACCGCTGATAATCCCGCGGCGGTGCCCGGACGGGCGTTCACCGATGACTTGGTGGGCGCCCATCCGGCTGTGTCGGGAGTAGGTTCGACAGATGAAGCAGTTGAACCACACGATCGTCAGCGCACGGGACAATCTCGCGTCGGCGCGATTCCTCGCGGAGTTGCTCGGGCTGTCCGCGCCGCAGCCGTACGGGCCGTTCCAGGTGGTCGAACTGGACAACGGTGTGTCGCTGGACTTCATGACCGCGTCCGGCGAGTTCGATCGCCAGCACTACGCGTTCCTGGTCAGTGAACCCGAATTCGACGAGATATTCGGGCGGATCACCGAGCGCGGGCTGTCGTACTGGGCCGATCCGTTCCACCGCGCCGAGGGCGAGATCAACCACAACGACGGCGGCCGCGGCGTGTATTGGGAGGACCCGGACGGCCACAACCTGGAGATCATCACGAAGCCGTACGGCGGGTGATCTATTTCAGTTCGGCCAGCGGGCCGTTCACTCGTGCCGGGGCGAGGCAGCTGATCAGCGTGTCCACCAGTGAGCAGAGTCCCGGCTGCCGTTCGATCCGGTAACCGTCGGGGACGCCGCCGCGTCCGGTGATCGCGGTGAACGCCGCGACCGCGTCGGTCGGCTTCCTGGTCAGCGTCGGATCGGTGAGCACGTCGACGGTGTACAGCCCGAAGCGCGCCCGGTAGGTGCCCCACTCGTAGTTGTCGGTGAGGCTCCAGTAGTTGTAGCCGATCACGTTCATTCCGTCGGCCTTGGCGCGCTGTATCCAGTAGATCGTGTCGTTCAGATTGTCCGCGCGCGTGTAGTCGGGTTCACGCGTCTTTCCGTTGTCGGTCGGCATGCCGTTCTCCACGATGTAGAGCGGCAGGTGCGGAAAACGGCGGTGGTACGCGCGCAGGGCGTGATAGATGCCTTCGGGTTGGAGCTTGATCTTCCAGAATTCACTGTTTCCGGCCGATATCGCGGTCCAGTTGTCCAGGCTCAGTCCGTAGTAGTAATCGATGCCGATGTAGTCCAGCTTGTCCTTGAACTGGTCGAGGAACAGCAGGTCGGTCACGTCGTTGAACCCGCTGATGTAGGCCTGGTTGCTGGTGACCTTCGCGTTCCGGTCAACGCGGTGGATCACGTCGTAGGCCTCGCGGTGCGCGCGCACGATGTTGGACTGCGCGCTCAACGCCTGCAACGGTTGCACGGCACCGGTTTTGAACAGGGTGAGCATCAGTGCGAACGGCTCGTTGAACGTGACCCAGAGTGCGCCCGTGTCGTGGTAGCGCCGGGCGATCCGGTCGGTGAACGCGACGAAGTCGGACACCGTCTCCGCCGAGGCCCAGCTGCCCTGATCGGTCACCCAGCCGGGCTCGACGAAATGGTGCAGCGTGATCATCGGTGTCATTCCGGCGTCGAGTACGTGCTTCACGACGTCGTCGTAGTACGCCAGTTCGGCGGTATCCCACATGTCCGGATTCGGCTGCACTCTCGCCCATTCGATGCCGAACCGGAACGTGTTGACGCCCATTCTCTTCGCGAGCTGGATGTCTTCTTTGTAGCGATGCCGGAAATCGACGGAGTCGTGGTACGGATCGACGCCGTCGGTGCCCGCGTTCTTGTCGACGTACCGTTTCCAGTTGCTGTCCGGCGCGCTTCCCTCGGATTGGTAGCCCGAACTCGCGACGCCCCAGTAGAACGTTCTGGACCATTCGTCGCCGTTCTCGGCGGCGGTGGGGGTGGTGGCCAGCGCGGCCACCGCGGTCAGGACGATCATCAGCACGGTTCGGCGCACGCGTCCTCCTCGGCTACATCGGTGTATCTGAGTATTCGCAGAGGGTGAACGTGAAGTCAATACACGTTTTGGGTGTCACCGGGTGACGAACGGGCAGCCGACCATCTGGCGCAGCCGCGCGGCCAGTTCGGCGGGCGTGTCGACGGGCTGGCTGAACGACAGCCGCACGTCGTGGTCGACGTTTCCGATCTCGACGCGCAGGCGCATGCCGAGCCGGTCGAGGCCGAGCGGCCGGATTCGCCCGTCGCGCAGCTCCGGCGGCAGGTGGCGCGCCAGTCGGGTGACCACGTCGCCGTGATGGTGCGCCAGATGCATCAACCACTCGGACTCGTAGTACACGAACGGGTCAGGCTCGGCGTGCCCGAACTCGTCCGGCGCGACCGAGTGCGTGCCAGCCGAGTCGGCGACCACCAGTGACACCGGCACCAGCCGCAGCATCGCCGCGCCGTGGCCGAGGTCGAGCAGGCGTGGGTCGGGCGTGGACTCGGCGATCATGGACGCCTCGTCCCGCGCCTGCTCCGCGCCGAGTGCGCACAGCCAGCCGGTGATCCACATCAGCCCGCGGATCGGCTCGCGCAGTGGCACCGGGGCGAAGTCGACCAGCTCCAGCATGGCCGCGACCTCGCCGCGCGGGGCGAACTCGGCCTCGGTGATCAGCTCGTGGTCGTCCGGCAGCAGCAGGCTCACCGAGCCGTCGGTGTGCACGTGGTGCAGCAGCGGCACGAGCCGGGCGCCGTCGACCGGGTCCTCGCCGGCGGGAAGGAGCGTCGCCGGACAGTCGAGCGCCACGATGGTGCGGGCCCGCTGTGCGGGAGTCGGGACCGGTGGAGCCTGGACGTGCTGCTGAACCACGATCACCTCCAAGTTAGGTAAGCCTAACTTAGTGCGATTCGCTCAAGAAAGCCACAGCCGTGCGACGAGCGGTGGACCCGGAGTGTCGCGGCCGCTACGTTTCGCGTGATCGAAGGGGGACGGCCATGACCGTGCGGCGACGTCGTTGGCTTCCGGTATTGAGTGCGCTGGTCCTCGCGGGTGTCGTCGGCCCGCCCGCCCCGGCCCTCGCCGAGTCCACTGTGGACTGTCCGGCCGCGGTCGACGAGCAGGCCTTCGCGAGCACCGCACGGCTGCGCCAGCTGAACGCCACTGTGGCCGGATTCGGTTTGCGCACAACGGGAAGCGCCGCGCACGAGCGGGTGATCGACTGGATCGAGCACGAGGTCGACCGGCTGCCGGAGATCACCACGCGCTCGGTGCCGGCGTCTCTGCTGAAGTGGCAGCCGCACGGCGGCGACCTCGAATCGGCCGGGCAGTTGAAGGTCGGCCCGTGGCAGGTGCCGGTCGCGGGTGCGGTGCCGTACAGCCTGCCGACGGCGGGTTCGCGCGGCGGGCTGATCTACCTGCCGCCCGGCGAGCGGATCACCCCGGCCAACGCGCGCGGCAGGATCGTGGTGCGCGACTTCCCGTGGCTGCCGATTCCGTACGACCCGATTCTGAACGCCGCGCACCACGCCACGCCGGACCTGCAGGCGCTGCGCGGCACGGTGTACGACCGCGGTCACCCCGCGGAGAGCCTGCTCAACCGCGATCTGGTGGACGCCGGGCTGGCCGAGGCGGCGGGCGTCGTGATCGCGTTCGACCTGCCGCGCGAGCAGGTGCGCGGGTACTACGAGCCGCACACCGGGACGCACTACCGCGTGCCGGCCGTGTTCGTCGGCTCCGAAGAGGCCAGGTTGCTGCGCTGGGCGAGTGGTCTGCCCGCCGACGTCGCCGTGCACGCGCGCCGGGAGCCGGGGACCACGCGATCGCTGATCGCCACGCTGCCCGGTCGTAGTGCCGAGCGGATCGTGCTCGACGCCAACACCGACGGGAACACGTGGGTGCAGGAGAACGGGAACGCGGCGCTGCTCGCGATCGCCGACTACCTGTCGCGGCTGCCGGTGCGCTGCCGCCCGCGCACGGTCGAGTTCGTGTTCGCCACGGGTCATCTGCACCGGCCGATCGAAGGCAGCGAGTTCCGCGCGCGCGAGCTGGACCGCGACTACGACGCCGGCACCGTGGCGTTCGCGCTCGCCGTCGAACACCTGGGAACGCGCGAGCTGCTGCCCGTGCCACGCTGGGGTGGACGCGAGCTGCGCTTCTCCGGCAAATCCGAGTTCACCGGCTGGTACGCCGGCAGCCCTGTGCTGGTTTCCGCCGCCATCAACGCCATTCGTGCCCGCGGTCTCGACCGCACCGCCGTCCTGCCCGGCTACGATCCGCCGGTGCCGGGTCGGGTCCCGCCGCAGTGCTCGTTCGGCGGAATCGGCAGCCACTTCCACGGTCATCTGATTCCGACGATGGCCACGATCTCCGGCCCGTGGTCCCTCTGGGCGCCGTCATTCGGCGCATCGGCGATTGACTTCTCCCGCATGCGGCTCCAGTCACTCGCCCTCGCCGACACGGTCCTCGCGCTCGGCGACGTCCCACGCGAGCAGATCGCCGGTCCATACCTCGCCCAACGTCAAGCCCGTGCTCATGGTGCACCCACCTGCGCCGGCGAACTCCCACCCGAACACGCCCCCGCGCCGTGATCCGAACCGGCCGCCGCACCACCACCTGAGCACCTGGCTCGTAGCCGGCGAATTGCGGTCGCCGGTGACAAAGGGATCGACCGGAATTGTGCGAATTGTTCCGGTCGGCCGACGTTCTTCGAAGACGTGCTGGTCAATCCCTCTTACGCCGATTTCACTTGAGTTCCCTGCTGAGTGGAGGAGGCATCCCTTGTCCCGTTCATTGCTGTGCGGTGTGGTCGCCGCGCTGTTCGCCAGTGTTGTCGGGGTGGTGACCGTGTCGTCGGCCACCGCGGCCGAAGGGCAGATCCTGGGCGTGGAATCACAGGATGCGATCCCGGGTCGATACCTGGTGGTGCTCAAGAGCTCGTCGGACAAGCAGAGTGTGGCCGACCGCCACAGAGCGCGCGTGACCCACGAGTACGGTCGCGCGCTCACCGGCTTCGCCGCGACGATGTCCGCGGCCGACGCGCGCAGGGCCGCGGCCGACCCGAGGGTTGCCTACGTCGAGCAGGACCGGATCGTGCGGACCACCGGCACGCAGCCGACGCCACCGTCTTGGGGCCTCGACCGCATCGACCAGCGAGCCCTGCCGTTGGACAAGAGCTACACCTACCCCAACGAGGGCGCGGGGGTGACGGCGTACATCATCGACACCGGCATCCGCACCACGCACTCGGATCTCGGTGGACGGGCCACGTGGGGCACCAACACGGCCGACAGCGACAACTCGGACTGCAACGGTCACGGAACGCACGTCGCCGGCACCGTCGGCGGTTCGTCGCACGGTGTGGCCAAGAAGGTCGACCTTGTCGCGGTGAAGGTGCTCGACTGCGGGGGATCGGGCACCCTGTCCGGCGTCGCGAAGGGCGTGGACTGGGTGACGGCCAATGCCCGCAAGCCCGCGGTGGCCAACATGAGCCTCGGCGGCTCCGGTAGC
Organism: Herbihabitans rhizosphaerae; assembly: GCF_004216555.1. Classification (GTDB taxonomy): domain Bacteria; phylum Actinomycetota; class Actinomycetes; order Mycobacteriales; family Pseudonocardiaceae; genus Herbihabitans; species Herbihabitans rhizosphaerae. The sequence continues at coordinate 46,428 of NZ_SGWQ01000017.1, forward strand.
AACACCACACTGGAGAACGCGGTGCGCAAGTCGATCGCCTCCGGCGTGGTGTACGCGGTCGCGTCCGGCAACTCCAACACCAACGCGTGCAACTTCACCCCGGCGCGCACCCCCGAGGCGATCACGGTCAACGCCACCACGAACACCGACGGCCGGGCGTCGTTCTCCAACTACGGCACCTGCACCGACATCTTCGCGCCGGGCGAGGACATCACCGCGCCGTGGAACACCAGCGACACCGCGACGAGGACCATCAGCGGCACCTCGATGGCGACCCCGCACGTGGCCGGCGCGGCGGCGCTGTACCTCGGGGCGAACCCGTCGGCCACGGCCGGGCAGGTGCAGACCGCGTTGAAGGACCGGTCCACGAAGAACGCGGTCGGCAACCCGGGCAGCGGCTCACCGAACAACCTGCTGTACGTCGGTGAGGGCACGGATCCGGGTCCCGGCCCGGGTCCTGGCCCAGGTCCCGGCCCGCAGCCGCAGCCGTGCACCGCGCCGGCGTGGAGCGCGAGCCAGTTCTACGGATGGGGCGCGCAGGTGAGCCACGAGGGCCACAACTGGCGACTGCAGGTCTGGTTCTCGTTCAGTCAGCTCCCGGGCATCGGGAGCGCTTGGACGGACCTCGGCCCCTGCTGAGCTGACGACCGCGTGGCGGGCCGGGGCGCAACCCCGGCCCGCCAGCCGGTCTACGAGATGGGGCGGTCGGTGGGGGCGATGGGGGCGGGGAGCATCGAGCGGCCGGTGAGGTAGGCGTCCGCTCCGGCCGCGGCGGCGCGGCCTTCGGCGATGGCCCAGACGATCAGCGACTGGCCGCGGCCCATGTCACCGGCGGAGAACACGCCTTCCACGTTGGTCTGGAAGTCGGACCCGCGGGCGACGTTGCCGCGCGGATCCAACTCGACGCCGAGCCCGTCGAGCAGTTCGCTCTTGTCCGGCCCGACGAAGCCCATCGCCAGCAGCACCAGCTCGCACGGCAGCTCCTGCTGCGAGTTGGGCACCGGCACGAACTTGCCGTCCTCCTGCTTGACCTCTGCCAGCCGCAGGCCGCGCAACTGACCGTCCTCGTCGCCGAGGAATTCGGTGGTACTGACGGAGAACAGCCGCTCGCCGCCTTCCTCGTGCGCCGAGGTGGTCCGGTAGACCATCGGGTACGTCGGCCACGGGTGCGCGTCCGACCGAGTGTCCGGCGGCGTCGGCATGATCTCCAGTTGGGTCACCGACGCGGCGCCCTGCCGGTGCGCGGTGCCGAGGCAGTCCGCCCCGGTGTCACCGCCGCCGATGATCACCACGTCCTTGCCGCGCGCGTCGATCGGCGGGTGCTCCAGCTCGCCGGCCGCCACTCGGTTGGCGTGCGGCAAATATTCCATCGCCTGGTACACGCCCTCGAAGTCGCGCCCGGGAATCGGCAGATCGCGCCACGCGGTCGCACCGCCGGCCAGCACCACCGCGTCGAACTTCGACCGCAGCTCCTGCACCGTGATGTCCACCCCGACGTTCACGCCGGCCCGGAACTCCGTGCCCTCGGCCACCATCTGCTCGAGCCGGCGGTCCAGGCGGTGCTTCTCCATCTTGAACTCGGGGATGCCGTACCGCAGCAGGCCGCCGATCCGGTCGGCACGTTCGAACACCACCACGTCGTGCCCGGCGCGGGTCAACTGCTGCGCGGCGGCGAGGCCGGCCGGGCCAGACCCGACGACGGCCACCCTCTTGTCGGTGCGCATGTCCGGCGGCAGCGGGCGCACCCAGCCCTCGTCCCACGCGCGGTCCACGATCGAGATCTCCACGCGCTTGATCGTCACCGGGTCGTCGTTGATCCCGAGCACACACGAGGTCTCACACGGCGCCGGGCACAGCGTGCCGGTGAACTCCGGGAAGTTGTTCGTCGCGTGCAGCCGCTCGCTCGCGCGCTCCCAATCTTCCCGGTACACCAACGTGTTCCACTCCGGGATGAGGTTCCCGAGCGGGCAACCCTCGTGGCAGAACGGAATCCCGCAGTCCATGCACCGGCTGGCCTGCTTCCGCACGCGCTCGTCGCCGAACTCGTCGTACACCTCGCGCCAGTCCTGCAGTCGCAGGAACACCGGCCGGTGGCTGGCGTTCTCCCGCTGAACGGTCAGAAAACCCTTGGGGTCAGCCATGAGCCGCCTCCATGATCGCCTGGTGCACGTCCCGGCCGTCCCGCTCGGCGGCGGCCTTCGCGGCGAGCACACGCTTGTAGTCCTTCGGCATGACCTTCACGAACCGCTCCACCGCGACGTCCCAGTCGGCCAGCAGCGCGCGGGCCACGGCGGAATCGGTTTCGGCGTAATGCTTTTCCACGATTCCGCGCAGGAATTCGCGGTCGTCGTCGGCCAGCGGATCCAGGTCGACCATCTCGCCGTTCACCCGTCGCTCCGGCAGGTCCAGCACGTAGGCGACGCCACCGGACATGCCGGCCGCGAAGTTGCGCCCGGTCGGCCCGAGCACGACCACCCGCCCGCCGGTCATGTACTCGCAGCCGTGGTCGCCCACGCCCTCGACGACGGCGGTGGCACCGGAGTTGCGCACGCAGAACCGCTCGCCGACCTTGCCGCGCAGGAAGATCTCGCCGCTGGTCGCGCCGTAGCCGATCACGTTGCCGGCGAGGATGTGCTCCTCGGCGGCGTACTGCGCCACGGCCGGCGGGCGCACGATGATCCGCCCACCGGACAGGCCCTTGGCCACGTAGTCGTTGCCGTCGCCGATCAGCCGCAGCGTGATCCCCTTCGGCACGAACGCGCCGAACGACTGGCCGGCGGTACCGGTGAACGTCACGTCGATCGTGTCGTCCGGCAGGCCCTCGCCGCCCCAGTTCCTGGTCAGCTCCGAGCCGAGCATGGTGCCGACCGTGCGGTTGACGTTCCGCACCGGCAGTTCCAGCCGCACCTTGTCACCGGACCGCAGCGCGCCCTCGGCGAGCTGGATCAGCGTGTTGTCCAGCGCCTTGTCCAGGCCGTGGTCCTGGGTCACGACCTGGTGCCGCACCGCGTTCGGCTCGATGTCGGGCACGTGGAAGATCGGCGTCAGGTCGAGGCCGGACGCCTTCCAGTGATCGACAGCGTCCTGGGTGTTCAGCAGCTCGGCGTGCCCGACCGCCTCGGCCAGCGTGCGGAACCCCAGTGCCGCAAGGTGTTCGCGCACTTCCTGGGCGATGAACTCGAAGAAGTTCACCACGTACTCGGCCTTGCCGTTGAACTTGGCGCGCAGCGTCGGGTTCTGCGTGGCGACGCCGACCGGGCAGGTGTCCAGGTGGCAGACGCGCATCATGATGCAGCCGGACACGACCAGGGGAGCGGTGGCGAAACCGAACTCCTCCGCGCCGAGCAGCGCCGCGATGATCACGTCCCGGCCGGTCTTGAGCTGACCGTCGGTCTGCACCACGATCCGGTCGCGCAGCCGGTTGGCCAGCAGCGTCTGCTGCGTCTCGGCCAGGCCCAGCTCCCACGGCCCGCCCGCGTGCTTGATCGAGGACAGCGGAGAGGCGCCGGTGCCGCCGTCGTGCCCGGAGATCAACACCACGTCCGCGTGCGCCTTGGACACACCCGCGGCGACCGTCCCCACCCCGACCTCGGACACCAGCTTCACGTGCACGCGGGCGCGCGGGTTGGCGTTCTTCAGGTCGTGGATGAGCTGCGCCAGGTCCTCGATCGAGTAGATGTCGTGGTGCGGCGGCGGGGAGATGAGCCCGACGCCCGGCGTGGAGTGCCGGGTCTTCGCGATCCACGGGTACACCTTCGGCCCGGGGAGCTGGCCGCCCTCACCGGGCTTGGCGCCCTGGGCCATCTTGATCTGGATGTCGTCCGCGTTCACCAGGTATTCGCTGGTCACGCCGAACCGCCCGCTGGCGACCTGCTTGATCGCGGAGCGCCGTTCGGGGTCGTAGAGCCGATCGGGGTCCTCGCCGCCCTCACCGGTGTTCGACTTGCCGCCGAGCCGGTTCATCGCGATCGCCAGCGTCTCGTGCATCTCCTGGGAGATCGACCCGTAGGAGATCGCGCCGGTGGAGAACCGCTTGACGATCTCCGAGACCGGCTCCACCTCGTCGATCGGCACCGGCTGTCGCTCGCTCGTGAAGTCGAACAGCCCGCGCAGCGTCATCAGCGCGCGCGACTGGTCGTCGACCGCCTTCGTGTACTCCTTGAAGACCTCGTAGCGCCCGGACCGCGTGGAGTGCTGCAGCTTGAACACGGTCTGCGGGTTGAACAGGTGCGGCTCACCCTCGCGCCGCCACTGGTAGTCGCCGCCGGTCTCCAGCTCGCGGTGGCTGGCGTGCACGCCGTCGACCGGGAACGCGGTCCGGTGCCGGCGCGCGACCTCGTCGGCCAGCACGTCGAACCCGACCCCGCCGAGGCGCGACGTGGTGCCGGCGAAGCAGCGCTCGATCACCTCGGTGCCCAGGCCGATCGCCTCGAAGATCTGCGCACCGGTGTAGGAGGCCACCGTGGACACGCCCATCTTCGACATGGTCTTGCGCACGCCCTTGCCCAGCGCCTTGATCAGGTTGCCGGTGGCGTGCTTGGCGTCGGTGTCCTGGATCGCGCCCTGCCCGGCCAGCTCCTCCACGGTGGCCATGGCCAGGTACGGGTTCACCGCCGCGGCGCCGTAGCCGAGCAGCAGCGCGATGTGGTGCACCTCGCGCGCGTCACCCGCCTCGACCACCAGACCCACCTGGGTGCGGGTCTTCTCGCGCACCAGGTGGTGGTGCACCGCGCCGGTGAGCAGCAGCGACGGGATCGGCGCGTGCTTGGCGGTGACACCCCGGTCGGACAGCACGATGATCCGCGCGCCGTCCTCGATCGCCTCGCTGACCTCGGTGCAGATCCGCTCCAGCCGGGCCAGCATGGCCTCGCCGCCGCCGTCCACGTCGTACACGCCGCGCACGGTCACCGCCTGGTAGCCGGGCAGGTCGCCGTCGTCGTTGATGTGCACGATCTTGGCCAGCTCGTCGTTGTCCAGCACCGGGAACGGCAGTACGATCTTGCGTGCGTGTGCCGGGGTCGCCTCCAGCAGGTTCGGATGCGAGCCGAGCTGCGTCTCCAGCGAGGTGACCAGCTCCTCGCGGATCGCGTCCAGCGGCGGGTTGGTCACCTGCGCGAACAGCTGCGAGAAGTAGTCGAAGATCTGGCGTGGCCGCGAGGACAGTGGTGCCAGCGGCGCGTCGTTGCCCATCGAGCCGATCGGCTCGGCGCCGGCGCGCGCCATCGGCACCAGCAGCACCGACAGCTCCTCCTCGGTGTAGCCGAACGCCTGCTGCCGGCGCACCAGTGACGCGTGCGTGGGCACCTCGCGCTCCCGCTCGGGGAGGAACTCCAGCCGCAGGAGGCCGGCGTGCAGCCAGTCCTCGTACGGGTGCTCGGCGGCCAGCTCGCCCTTGATCTCCTCGTCGTCGACGATCCGCTCGGCGGCGGTGTCCACCAGGAACATCCGGCCCGGCTCGAGGCGCCCCTTGCGCACGATCGTGCTCTGGTCGATGTCCAGCACGCCGACCTCGGAGGACAGCACGACAAGGCCGTCCTCGGTGACCCAGTACCGGGCCGGGCGCAGGCCGTTGCGGTCCAGCACCGCGCCGATCTGGGTGCCGTCGGTGAACGACACCAGCGCCGGCCCGTCCCACGGCTCCATCTGCGTGGAGTGGAACTCGTAGAACGCGCGGCGCGCCGGGTCCATCTCGGTGTGGTTCTCCCACGCCTCCGGGATCATCATCAGCACCGCGTGCGGCAGTGACCGCCCGCCGAGGTGCAGCAGCTCCAGCACCTCGTCGAAGATCTGCGAGTCGCTGCCGCCCCCGGAGGCGATCGGGAACAGCCGGCGAAGGTCGCCCGGGATCAGGTCGGAGTCGAGCAGCGCCTCGCGCGCGTTCATCCAGTTCTGGTTGCCGCGCAACGTGTTGATCTCACCGTTGTGCGCGACGAACCGGTACGGGTGCGCGCGCTGCCAGGACGGGAACGTGTTGGTGGAGAAGCGGGAGTGCACCAGCCCGATCGCGCTGGTCACGCGCTCGTCGCGGAGGTCGGTGAAGAACGCCGGCACCTGCGCCTCGGTGAGCATTCCCTTGTAGACGATGGTGCGGCTGGACAGGCTCGGGAAGTACACGTCGGCGTCGGAGCGCTCGGCCCGCTTGCGCACGCAGAACGCGAGCCGTTCCAGGTCGAGCCCGGTGACACCGTCGTCGGCCGGGGCCAGGAACAGCTGCGCGAAGTGCGGCATCGCCTTCGCCGCGGTCGGCCCGGCCTGCTCCACGTGCACCGGCAGCTCACGCCAGCCCAGCACGCGGGTGTTCTCCTCGCGCGCGATCCGCTCCACCGTGGCGATCGCCGTGGCGCGCTCGGCGGCGTCGGTCGGCAGGAACGCGTTGCCCACGGCGTAGCCGCCGGGTGCGGGCAGTTCGAAATCCACCACCTCGCGGAGGAAGGCGTCCGGCACCTGGATCAGCAGGCCGGCGCCGTCACCGGTGTCGGGCTCCGCGCCGCGCGCGCCTCTGTGCTCGAGGTTGCGCAGGGCGGTCAGGGCCTTGGCCACGATGCCGTGATCGCGGCGACCGGCGAGGTCCGCGACGAACGCGACACCGCAGGCGTCGTGCTCGTAGCGGCTGTCGTAGAGCCCGCCGACCGGTGAGTCGTGGTGGGTCACGGGAACGCCTCCATGCTTGGTGCGCGCGGCGTCGATGACGCGCTGGTGTGCCTGTTTGACGCAGGGTTCAGCCTGGGCACTGGATGGTTGGTGCACGTCATCGTGCGAGTGGTGCACACCTCGTCGTGTGCTTGGCAGCGCACGTCATCGTGCGGCCACTGCGGGCGCTCCGACCGGCTATGGCCAGTGGGCGTCCCGCGCTGTGCGTCGACGGCCCGAAATTACCGGGTCTCATGACTCTAGTGTTAACAACGGGTTAGCGCAGCCCCTGAAAAGCCGCTCGTGGGAAATCCCACGCCGTCTTGACCAACATCATGACAGGGCTTTACAGCCGCGCGAGGCGCGGTGGCCCGAGTCACAAACCTCGAGGGTAGCCGGCAAATACACGCCCTGAATACGATGGACCACTCAGAGTCGCCGGGCGCGAGAGGGGCCTCATGGGCGTGTCGGACACCAGGGTGATCGATCTGCTCGTCGACACCGATCGGTACCCGCTCACGAGTCCGGACAGCTCCGCCGCACGCGAGGTGGTCGAGCGCGTCCACGGTGAACTGCGCGACGGCGGGTGCAGCGTGCTGACCGGATTCATCCGCCCCGAGCTGCACGAGTCCCTGCGGCTGGAGGGCGAGCGCGTCGAGGCCGAGGCCTACGACGACGTGGAGATCGTCAACGCCTACAACATCGACACCGGCACTCCGCTGCCGCCGGGTCATCCCGGCCGGATGACCATGGAGCGCGGCAACGCGTTCGTGGCCAGGGATCGGCTACCTGCCAATTTCCTGATCCACCAGCTGTACACCAGTGCGCTGTTCCAGCGATTCGTGGCGCGCTGCTTCGAATTGCCCGAGGTGCACGAGCTCGCCGATCCGCTGTCCGGGTTGGTGCTCAATGTCGTGCGGCCCGGCATGTCACACCCGTGGCATTTCGACATCAACGAGTTCACCGTGAGCATGCTGACCAGGGCGCCGGAGGACGGCGGCGGCTTCGAGTACTGCCCGAACATCAGATCGGCCGAGGCGGAGCGGTTCGACGACGTGCGCGGGGTGCTCACCGGGCGGCGCGACGACCTGGTGCGCGAGCTGACCCTGCGTCCCGGAGATCTTCAGCTGTTCAAGGGTCGCTATTCGCTGCACCGAGTCACTACGGTTCGGGGCGCGATACCGCGACACACCGCGATCTTCGCCTACAGCGAACGACCGGGAGTCCTTGGCAGCGTGGCCAGGACGAAACAGCTCTTCGGTCGGGTGCTGGAGCAACACCTCGACGCGCAACGGCGCGCGGTGCGGGTTGACCAACTATTGGATTGACCGACCCAGAATGAGGCATTTGTGCACTTTGACGCCAGTGGGAAAGTAGCACTGAGTCACATCTATGCCCAGCCCGATCCGCGTACCTATTTCGGGACACTCAGGACACTGGAGTACTGCATTCCGCAGTTGGCGAAGCCGTACTTCGAGAAGCTGGTCGGCGAATACGTCGAAGAGCACGATGTGCCTGTTGTCAACGTACTGGACATCGGCTGTTCGTACGGTATCAACGCCGCGCTGCTGAAATGCGATCTGACCATGGACGCGCTGTACGAGCGGTACGCCGGAGCCGGCGCGGAGTCGCTCCGCCCCGAGGAACTGCGCGCGCGCGACCGCGACCTGCTCTCCTCGCACGACGCCGCCACCCTGCGGTTCACCGGGCTGGACGTCTCGCTGCCCGCGCTGAACTATGCCCACGAAGTGGGGTTTCTCGACGCCGCGATTCACGCCGACCTGGAGGAACGCGATCCGACGCCGGAGGAGCGGGAGCAGCTCGCCGGTACGGACGTGGTGTTCTCCACCGGGTGCGTCGGCTACGTCACGCACAAGACCCTGGCCAGGGTGGTGCGGGCCAATGGCGGACGCAAGCCGTGGATGGCGCACTTCGTATTGCGCATGTTCCCGTTCACCCAGGTGGCGGAGTGTTTGGCCGAGCTGGGTTACGAAACAATCCGCGTCGACGACGAGGTATTCAAGCAGCGGCGATTCGCGTCGGCCGAGGAGCAGGCGCAGGTGCTGGACACGCTTGTGAAAATCCATGTCGACCCGGACGGCCTCGAGTCGGAGGGCTGGATGTACGCCGGGCTGTACATCTCGCGGCCGACTCGTGCAGACGACGAGTAGAAGGAACACAGTGAACAGTAGTCAGGAATGGTCGACCCGGACGTTCGGCAACGAGGACCACCTGCCACGGGTCCCGCTGCCCTCGGTCGCCGACAGTTGCGCGCGATTCCTGGAATGGTGCGCGCCGCTGCTGTCCGCCGAGCAACTCGCCGAGACCGAGCGTGCGGTCGAGCGGTTCCTCGCCGAGGACAGCCCCGCCCACGAGTTGCAGGCCGAACTGGCGCGCTACGACGGCAGCGGGGTGCGCAGTTGGCTGGACACGTTCTGGCCGGCGCGCTACCTGGGCCGCCGTGACCGCATCGCGCTCAACGCCAACTTCTTCTTCCTGTTCAAGGATTCCGAGCTGGGACAGGTGCCGCGCGCCGCGCTGCTGACCGCTGCCGCCGCGCGCTACAAGGTCCAGCTCGACGGGGAGAACGTTCCGCCGATCCTCCAGCGCGGCCAGGCGCAGACCATGGAGCAGAACAAGTTCCTGTTCTCCACCACGCGCATTCCGGGTGCCGACCAGGACACCGTGCGCGCGCCGTACGGCGACGAGTGGCCCGGCCCGTCACCCGCGCGGCACATCGTGGTCTTCTTGCGCGGCAACATGTTCCGCATGGACGTGCTCGGCGAGGACGGCACGCCGTACACGCTCGACGACCTGGAAGCCGGCCTGCACGCCATCATGAAGACCGGTGCCGCCAGGGCGGATACCCCGGTCGGTCACCTCACGACCAAGGCGCGTGCCGAGTGGGCGGCCAGCCGGCAGGCGCTGATCGACTCCGGCCCGCGCAACGCCGAGGCGCTGGACACCATCGAGAGCGCGCTGTTCTGCGTGTGCCTCGAGGACTTCGCGCCCACCGATGATCTGCACATGTGCGACCAACTGCTGCACGGTGACAGCGGCAACCGGTGGTTCGACAAGGCGGTGTCGTTCGTCGTGTTCGCCGACGGCCGGGCCGGCATCAACATCGAGCACTGCGAGTTGGACGGCACCACGATCCTCAGCTTCACCGACGCGGTGCTCGGCACCACGGCCGAGCAGTACGCCGAACTCGCCGAGCCGCACGGGTTGCCCGCCATCGAGCCGATCGAGTTCGCGCTGGACGACCAGCAGCGGGCCGACATCGGCTCGGCCGCCGCGGCGTTCGCCGAGTTCGCGGAGAACACGGTGAGCCGGGTGCTGTCGTTCACCGAGTTCGGCGCGAACCGGGCCAAGCAGCTCGGCATGTCGCCGGACGGCTTCGTGCAGATGGCGTACCAGTTGGCGCACAAGCGGGCCAAGGGGACCGTTGGCGCCACCTACGAGTCGATCGCCACCCGGCAGTACCAGGGCGGGCGCACCGAGGCGATGCGTGTGGTCACCCCGGAGTCGGTCCGGTTCGTCGAAACCATGGACGACCCGGCCGCCGACGCGGCGACCCGCAAGGCCGCTTTCGTGGCTGCCGCGGCGAAGCACGTGTCACGCGCCAAGGAATGCCAGCGCGGCGACGCGCCCGAGCAGCACCTGTGGGAGCTGCAGCTGATCGCCAAGCGCCGAGGCGAGGACCCGGGCCTGGCGCTGTACGAGTCGCCCGGCTGGACGGTCATGCGCGACGACTACCTGAGCACCAGCTCGGCCCCGTCGGTCAACATCCAGTACTTCGGCTTCGGCTCGACCAGCAGCCAGTGCATCGGCATCGCCTACGTGCTGCTGCCGGACCGCTTCACCATCTACCTCAGCACCCCGCGCCCGGTCGCCGACGGCATGCACCGCTTCGCCGACGAACTCACCGCCGCCATCACCGAACTGGAGGCGCTCCTCGCGTGAACCTGTTCGTGGACGAGGCCCTGCGCGCGGAGGAGCATCCGGGTGTGGTGTTCCGCGCCGGTCCGACCGGCCGTCGCGCGGGGCTGGCCGGCGGTCCGGACGTGTGGCGGGATTGAGCCCGCTGAATCACCAATTGGGGTTTGTCAAGTGGAGTGCGGAGATCTGTGGATAACACGGAGCTGTGGATGGCGTCGTGCGATCAGCGCAACGCCATCCTGACCGCCGGTGATCAACCGATGAAGCCGGCGGACTTCATCCACTCTGTCGCGACCGTGATCGGCTTCTGACCGTCGACGCTCACCTTCTTGTTCAGCTCGGTGAGCTGATCGGTGGTCAGCTTCTTCGCGATCTCGCCGAAGATCTGCTCCAGCCCGGGGTGCTGGCCGGCGATCGGCGCGCGGATCGTGATCGCCGGGTTGTAGATCGGGAAGAACTTCTTGTCGTCGACCAGCGGGGTCAACTTCTGCGCGGGGATGCGGCCGTCGGTCGCGGCGACCGAGCCGAACGCACAGGTGTCGCCCTTGCCCGCGGTCGGGTAGACGACCGCGTCGTTCAGCTCGTGGATCGAGGTGCCGGGCAGCGCGAAGCCGTAGGCCTTCTGCAGTCCCGCGAAGCCGTCCTCGCGGCCGGTGAACTCCGGTCCCATGCAGGTCGAGGCCGCCGCCGGGTCCCGCTTCGCGAGTGCGGCGTAGTCCGACAGCGTGGTGATGTTGTGCTTGGCCTTGGTGCCACTGCTGACCGCGATCGCGTAGGTGTTGTTGGCCGGAGCCGCCGGGAACCAGGTGACGCCGTTCGCCGCGTCGGCGGCCTTGACGGCGTCGAACATCTGCTGGGGTTCGGCGAACTTCTCGGTCTTCCGCAGGAAGCTCACCCACGCGGTGCCGGTGTACTCCCAGTACAGGTCGATCTCACTGGTGACCAGCGCCTTGCGCACGTTGTCCGAGCCGGTGATGTTGGTCTTGTCCACCGGGTCGGCGCCGGCCGCCCGCAGCGCGACGATCGCGATCTGGCCGAGCAGCAACTGCTCGTCGAACTCCTTGGAGCTGACGTTCAGTTTGACGCCGCGCAGGGAACTGATCTCTTTGATCGATCCCGAACCGGGTTTGGTGTCCGTCGAGCCCTTGTCCTCCTCGATCGTGCAACCGGCCAGCATGCCGGCTGCCATGGCCAGGCCGAGTACGGCGGTGAACATCCGGTGCTTTCGCATGCGGTCACTCCTGTGCTGCGGTGGGCGGGTCAGATGCCGTGCGGGCGCAGAACTTCCTCGATGATCAGCGCGAGCCAGTCGACGAGCAACGCGAGGGCGGCGACGATCACGCCGTAGGTGATGGACACCAGCGGACGGTTCAGGCTCAGCCCGACGACCAGGCCGCCGCCGAGTCCGCCGGCATCGATGAACGTGCCGAGTACCGCACTCGCGACGGTCAGCACCAGCGCGGTGCGCACCCCGGCGAGGATCACCGGAACCGACAGCGGCAACTCGACCCGGAACAGCACCCCGAGGCGGGACATGCCCATCCCGTGCGCCGACTCGATCACCGTTCGGTCGACCGCTTCCAGACCCGCGATCGTGTTGCGCAGCACGGACAGCGCCGAGTACGCGACGAGCGCGATCACCGCCGTCCAGAAGCCGATGCCGATCACCAGGGCCAGCAGGACGATCAAGCCGATCGACGGGATTGCCTGGCCGAGGTTGCCGAGGCCCAGACCGATCGGGCGCAGCCAGCGCAGGTGTGGCCGGGTGAGCGCGATCCCGAGCGGGATGGCGATCGCGACCGTCAGTACCGCCGAGACACCGGACAGGACGATGTGTTCGCGCAGCTCGGTGAGGATCGCGCTCATGGTCAGCGTGCGCGCCTCGATCGGATCGAGCGTCTGGCTGTTCACCACGAGGTAGAGCACGAGCATGGCCAGCGCGACGATCACCGGCCGCAGGACCAGCGCGCGCCAGTTGGCGGCCAGCCGGCCCGCGACGGTCAGCGCGGCGCCGTGATACCGGCCGCGCTCCGGCAGCACCTGTCCGGTGACCGGGTCGCCGCTCACGATGTCGCCCGCCCGGTGCCTTGGGCGATGCGCAACACCTCGGTCAGCCGGAGTAGCCCGACGGTGTCGCCGCCCTCCTCGACGACCGCGACGGCGTCGCTTCCGGTCCCGAGGAGCACGTCCAGCGCGTCGCGCAGTGAGCCGCCGGCGTCGACCCGAGGCAGGTTCGTGTCGTCCGCGCCGACCGGCTCGAGTGTCTCCTCGCGCAGCGGCATGAGCGTGAGCCGCTTGAGGTTGGGGCCGGCTCCGATGAAGCTCTCGACGTACTCGTCGGCCGGGTTGGCCAGGATCGCGGCCGGCGTGTCGTACTGCACGATCTCCGATCCCGGCCGCAGTACGGCGATCCGGTCGCCGAGTTTCAGCGCCTCTTCGAAGTCGTGCGTGACGAACACGATCGTCTTGCGCAGCTCGGACTGCAGGCGCAGGAACTCGTTCTGCAGGTGCTCGCGGGTGATCGGGTCGGTGGCGCCGAACGGCTCGTCCATCAGCATGACCGGCGGGTCGGCGGCCAGCGCCCGCGCGACGCCGACGCGCTGCTGCTGCCCGCCGGACAGTTCACGCGGGAACCGCTGCCCGTAGTCGGCGGGCAGGCCGACGAGTTCGAGCAGCTCGTCGACCCGCGCCCGGATGCGCGCACGGCTCCACCCGAGCATGCCGGGGACCAGGCCGATGTTGTCGCGCACCCGCATGTGCGGGAACAGGCCCGTCTGCTGGATGACGTAGCCGATGCCGCGCCGGTGCTGATCGACGTCGAGCTTGAGCACGTCGGTGCCGCCGATGGTGATGCGACCCGACGACGGCTCGATCAGCCTGTTGATCATCTTCATCGTGGTGGTCTTGCCGCAGCCCGACGGGCCGACCAGGACGACCAGCTCTCCGGCGGGGATGGTCAGCGACACGTGGTCGACCGCCGGCTGCTCCTGGCCGCGGTAGACCTTGCTCACGTCGTCCAGGACGATTTCCTGGCACTCGGTGCTGTCAGTTGCCACGGATTCCCCTCGAGGTGGTCACTCGGCCGATCACGACGTAGACGAGGTCGAACAGCAGCGCCAGCAGCATCACGCCGACGGTGCCGATCAGGACTTGGTTGAGCGAGTTCGCCGCGCCGAACCGGCCGAGCCCGCCGAAGATCTGGTTGCCCAGCCCGGGGCCCTTCACGTACGCGCCGATGGTCGCGATGCCGATGATCATCTGGGTCGACACCCGGATGCCGGACAGCACGACCGGCCAGGCGAGCGGGAACTTGACCTGGTAGATCAGCCGCCCGCGTCCGACGCCCATGCCCTGTGCCGCGCCGACGACCGCGGGGTCGACGCCGCGCAGGCCGACGATCGTGTTGCGGGTGATCGGCAGCAGCGCGTAGAGGACCAGCGCCACCACGACCGGCACGGTGCCGAGGCCGAACGGCCCGATCAGGATGCCGAGCAGGGCCAGCGACGGGATGGTCAGGAACGCCGACGTGGTGCTCGTCGCCAGCGACGCGAGCGCCGGCTGGGTGTAGGTCATCAGCCCGATGCCGACGCCGATCACGACCGCGATCGCGATGACTCCGATGGTGAGGTTGGCATGCCGGATCGCATCGTTGACGATGCTGATCCAGTTCTGCTGGAAGTACTCCCAGACCGACAGAGTGCACCCTCCAAGATCAGACGGTTGTCTGACGATACCGAAGTGATCAGCGTTCGAAGCCGTTTCTGGCAGATCGGAACGGATCAAATGAAGAATCGGGGCGGTCACAAGCCGTTCGGGCAAGCAAGCGCGTCGGGAGGCCGCGAGGGTGGACCGCTACACAGCGTATGAGGATCTCACCCCGATCGGGGTTCGCGTTGCCGGTCCAGCGGTGCGCCGTTCGAGTGCTTCGGGGACGAGTTCGAGATCTGCCGTAACTGACGACGATCGCGCCCTGGAGTCGCGCGCGCCGATAGCTCGGGCAGACCGCTCAGGAAGCTCCGGCCTACAGGCCGAGTCGGGCCTTGGTCCGCGGCAAGGGTTCGTCGACGGGAATGTCCTCGCCGGTCAGCTTCGCGGCCGCGCGACGGTGTCCGCTGCGGATTCGTCCTGACCGGTACTGCCGATTCGGCGCTCGCCGTGGGGGAGAGGTGCCCGTGATCACCGCACGGTCGAGCTGAAGATCAAACGGTCCTGCCCCACACGGTGAGTGCGAGGCAGGACCGTTTGGCGGTCAAGCAGTGCGTCGGAATCCGATCGCCGCGGTGATGGCGCCGAGACCGGCGAGGACGCCGATGGCGGCGAACGCCGTGTGGAAGCCGGCGAGGCCGGTTCCGGCCACGAGAACCGTGGACACGGCGGCGACGCCTGCCGCGCCGCCGATCTCACGCATCGTCTCGATTAGTCCCGAAGCGAGTCCTGATTCCGATTCTGTGACGCCGGACAGCGCGCCGATTTGCAGCGAGGGCACGCAGAGCCCGAAGCCGAGTCCGGCGAGCAGGAACGTCGGAAGCAGGTCGGAGACGTAGTCGGCGTCGGCGGGGACCCGCGTCAACCACACCATTCCGACGGTCAACAGTGCCAGGCCGATGACCAGTAGGCGCCGCACGCTCACGGCGGCTGCGAGGCGACCGGCGACGAATGAGGTCACGAGGACGGTCGTTGTCGTGGCCAGCCACGCCAGACCAGTATGTGTCGGCGAGTAGCTGAGTCCCTGCTGCATCAGCAGCGATCCGAGGAAGATGAACGAGAAGAACGCGCCGAACGTGAGCAGCGCGGTGAAGTTCGCCGCGATGAGCGTGCGGTTCCTCAGCGCGCTGGCCGGCACGAGGGGTGCTGGTGAACGCTTCTCGAGCCAGACGAACGCGGCTATCAGCACGCCGGCCGCGATGAACCACGCCAGTGTGATGGCGGAGGTCCATCCGTGGGTGGAGGCATGGTGGAGTGCGTAGACGAATGTCACAAGGCCGCCGGTCACCGTGCTCGCTGCTGCGATGTCGAGTCGCCCGGAACGGCCACGGGCCGCATCGGCCGCAAGGCCGATGGTGGCGAGTGCGATGAGCACGAGGCCGGTGGGAACGTTGATGAAGAACGCCCACCGCCAGCCCGGGCCGGCGGCGATGAGACCGCTCGCGACAACGCCGGCCGTTCCGCCCACGCTGGCGACGGCTCCGAGGATGCCGAGGGCTCGATTGCGTTCCCGCCCTTCGCGGAAGGTGACGGCCAGCAGCGACAAGGCTGCTGGTGCGGTGAGTGCCCCGCCCAACCCCTGGAGCCCACGGGCCGCGACCAGAATACCGACGTGCTGCGCCACGCCCGCCAAAAGCGATGCGGCGGTGAACAAACCAAGGCCGGCAAGCAAGATCCGGCGCGGTCCCAACAGGTCGGTCATCCGGCCACCGACGAGGAGGAATCCGCCGAGCAGGAGGCCGTAGGCGACGACGACCCACTGCACGCTGCTCTGGCTGACGCCGAGGTCGCGCTGGATCGAGGGCAGGGCCACGTTCACGATGGCGATGTCAAGGCCCACCATCGCCTGGGCGGCGCACGCCAGGCCCAGCACGAGCCCGTGGCGAGGACGTGCGCCGGTCGGCGGAGCGGCGGCGGTTTCCCTGGGGCTTTCGATGACAGTCATGGTTCGTCGCTCCTTTCAGCTCGCGGCGGGGCGGTGGTAGCTCTGAATGGGCTGACCGGTACCGGTCGTGATCAGTTGCGGCAGGCTCGTGGTGATGTAGAAGGTCCAGCCGCGCGAGCACGCGTCGAAGCACTCGGATTCGGCCGCGCTGAGCCCGACGTGGGTGAAACGCAGCGTCGTGCCGTTCTCGTCGGTGGTGATGTCGAAGACGACGTCGGTGTCGGTCCACTCGTCGCGGTCGTCGACGAAGGTGAGGTAGGAGTCCACGACGTGCCAGACCATCCGTCGGCCGGGCACGACCTCGGTGAGCTGGAACCGGGCGAAACGGATGCCCTCCTTGCCTTGGGCGGTCTCGCCGGCGTGGGTGAAGTCGTCGGTGAAGACGAACTCGTCGCGCGGGCCGGCGGTGTCGCCGATGATGTTCTCGTTCCACCATCCGCGCACGTTGGTGATGGCCGCGAAGACCTCGTCCGGCGTTTGGTCGACGGTCATGGTGGCGCTCAGGTACTCGGTGTTCGACATCGTTCTCGCCTCTCTGTCTGGTGGTTTGCCCCACCGACGCGGGAGGTCGCCCGGGATCGACATCGACCGGGAAGAAATTCGAAAAAGTTGGCCGCGATGGTGTTCGTGCAGGTCAGAGGCTGCGCAGGCGTGCGGCCAGGTAGCGACGTTCGGCCTCGGACGGTGCCAGCTCCAGCGCCTCTTCGTATGCGGCGGCGGCCTCGGTGAGGCGGCCGCCCCGACGGAGAAGATCGGCCCGGGTCGCGGGCAGCAGGTAGTAGCCGTCGAGTTCGCCGGACTCGGCGAGCTGGTCGACGATGGCGAGCCCGGCGGGGATGCCGTCGGCCATCGCGATCGCCACGGCGCGGTTGAGGTCCACCACGGGAGACGGCGCCAGGCGCGTCAGCTCGGCGTAGAGGGCGGCGATCTGTGGCCAATCGGTGGCTTCGGCGTCGGGTGCGGTGGCGTGACAGGCGGCGATCGCGGCCTGCACCTGATACGGCCCGGAACGCCGCATGGTCAACGCTTCGTCAAGCCTGGCTTCACCTTCGGCGATCAGCGCGCGATCCCACCGGGACCGGTCCTGGTTCTCCAACGTGACCAGCACGCCGTCGTCGGTGCGGCTCGCGCGGCGGGCCTCCAGCAGCAACATCAACGCCAACAGGCCGCGCGCCTCGGACTCGGTCGGCATCAGATGAACCAGTACCCGGGCGAGGTGGATCCCCTCGGCCGCCAGCGCCCTGCGCTCGTCCACCTCGTCGTAGCCCTCGTTGAAGATCAGGTACAGCACCGCGAGGACCGCGGTCAGCCGCCGCGGCAGCAGCTCGGCCGGGGGAACGCGGTACGGGATCCCGGCCTCGACGATCTTGCGCTTTGCGCGCACAAGGCGTTGCGCCATCGTCGGCTCGGCGGTCAGGAACGCCTTGGCGATCTCACCCGTGCTCAGCCCCGCCAACGTGCGCAGCGTGAGGGCGACGCGGGCCGGGAACGGCAGCGCGGGGTGACAGCACGTGAAGATCAGCCGCAACCGCTCGTCCGGAATCTCCTCCGACGACGGCTCGATCGAATCCCGCTCCAGCACGGCGAGCTGTCGCAGCTTCGCCGCCGCCGTCGTGTCCCGGCGCAGCCGATCGATCGCCCGGTGCCGGGCCGCCGTCGTGAGCCACGCACCCGGACGAGCCGGAACCCCGTCGCGCGCCCAGGTCGTCAGCGCGGCGGCGAACGCGTCCTGCACGCAGTCCTCGGCGAGGTCCCAGTTCCCGGTCAGCCCGATCAGCGTGGCGACCACCTGGCCCCACTCGTCCCGATACGCCGCGTCGACCGCGGTACGGATCTCCTTCGGCGCGGTCATTCCCACACGGGACGCACCTCGATGCAACCGTGCTGCGCGTAGGGATGCCGCGACGCGATCGCGATCGCGTCGTCCAGATCGGCGCACTCGATGATGTCGATGCCGCCGACGAAGTCCTTCGTCTCCGCGTACGGGCCGTCGGATACCAGCGTCTCGCCGTCACGGACGCGGACCGTCGTCGCGTCCGCCACCGGACGCAGCCGCGCGCCACCGAGGCTGGCTCCCCGCCGATCCAGCTCCGCCGCGTACGCGTGGTGCGCGGGGTCGGCGGCGATCTCCTCCATGGACGGCGACACTTTCTCATCGTCACAGATCAGCAGTACGTACTTCACGACGCCACTATGGCCCGGCGTCCCCTGTTCCGCACGCGCGTCGCCGGCACGTCGAGAAGACCATGGTCTAGACCACCCGATCGCCGGTACTCAGCGGCGGGCGCGTGTGCCTATGTTGAGCGGACGGCCGTTAACCGCTTTACGTCCGCCTGCTTCGAGATGGGAGTCGGGATGTTCGGTCGGAAAACACGCATGCTCGGAATCGCTCTCGCGGCCGCACTCGCCGTGCCGCTTGTCAGCCTGGCCTCGGCGAACGCCGCGGCCCCCGCTGACACCTGTCCGGTGAAGTCCCGGCCGGAAGGGAAGATCCTCCAGGGCTACTGGGAGAACTGGGACGGCGCCGCGAACGGCGTGCACCCGCCGTTCGGCTGGACGCCGATCACCGACAGCCGCATCAAGCAGCACGGCCACAACGTGATCAACGCGGCGTTCCCGGTCATCCGCTCGGACGGCACGGTGCTGTGGGAGGACGGGATGGACGCCACCGTGAAGGTCGCGACGCCCGCCGAGATGTGCCAGGCCAAGGCCGACGGCGCCACGATCCTGATGTCGATCGGCGGCGCGGCGGCCGGCATCGACCTCAACTCGGCCGCGGTCGCGGACCGGTTCGTCGAGACGGTCGTACCGATCCTCAAGACGTACAACTTCGACGGCATCGACATCGACATCGAGACCGGGCTCGTCGGTAGCGGGAGCATCACCACGCCGTCGGCGTCGCAGGCCAACCTCATCCGCATCATCGACGGGGTGCTCGCGCAGATGCCGGCGAACTTCGGCCTCACGATGGCGCCAGAGACGGCCTACGTCACCGGCGGCAGCGTCACCTACGGCTCGATCTGGGGCGCGTACCTGCCGATCGTCAAGAAGTACGCGGACAACGGCCGGCTCTGGTGGCTGAACATGCAGTACTACAACGGAAGCATGTACGGCTGCTCCGGCGACTCCTACCAGGCGGGCACCGTCCAGGGCTTCACCGTGCAGACCGACTGCCTGGACCGTGGTCTCGTCGTGCAGGGCACCACGATCCGGGTGCCCTACGACAAGCAGGCACCCGGCCTGCCCGCACAACCCGGCGCCGGCGGCGGGTACATGTCCACAGGTTTGGTGGCGCAGGCGTGGAACCACTACTCGGGCGCGCTGAAAGGCCTGATGACGTGGTCGATCAACTGGGACGGCTCGAAGAACTGGACGTTCGGCGACAACGTCAAGAGCCTCCAGGGCCGCTGAGAAAGGCCAGGCTGCTCGGAAACCGCAAAACCGCAGGCCAACATGAAAGTTGACCTGCGGTTTGGGGGTGCGCCGCCAGGGACTCGAACCCCGAACCCGCTGGTTAAGAGCCAGCTGCTCTGCCAGTTGAGCTAGCGGCGCTCGCACGAATGGTGTCGCACGAACGGCGAAACCGTAGCACAGCGCGACTCCCGGCTTGAAATCCGGGGGTGTGATCGCGTTGGCGTCTGCAAAACCTCGATCCGGTGACGCCCTGTCGGGGGCATCCGGCACACTAAGGGGTGGGGCCGGGTGCAGGCCGTTCGACAAGTCGGGACGGGGGTCTTGGATGTTTGCAACTGGAGGTGCTCGGCACCGCCGCCAAGGACGTGGCCGGAGCGCGTTGATCATCGCGTTCGCCGGTGCGTTGCTGGCAGCCGTGACGGCGTGTACGTCGGGTTCGCCCGCCGCGGAACAGCCGTCCGGGCAGAACAGCTCGTCACCTCCGAGTTCCGGGGCGCCCACCAGCTCCTCGGCCCCCAAACAGCTCGCGCTCGCCCTCACGCCGGCCGATCGCGCGGCCGATGTCGCCCCCGGCGAGCCGGTCACCGTCGCCGCCACCGACGGCAAGCTCAACCAGGTCACGCTCACCGGCCAGGACGGCCGCCAGGTCGCCGGCGCGCTGAGCCCGGACGGCACGAAGTGGCAGTCCTCCGAGCCGCTCGGCTACGGCAAGACCTACACCACCGTCGCGGTCGCCCAGGGCGCCGGCGGTGGCACCCAGGAGTCGCGGTCCACGTTCAACACGGCGCGCCCCAAGCGCCAGATCTCCCTGTCGGTGAACCCGCAGGACGCGCAGACCGTCGGCGTCGGCCAGCCGCTGGCGTTCTACTTCTCCTCCGCCGTCCCCGACAAAGCCGCGGCCGAGCGCGCCATCCAGATCAACACCACGCCCGCGGTCGAGGGCGCCTTCTACTGGATGGACAACAACGAGGTGCACTGGCGCCCGAAGGAGTTCTGGAAGCCCGGCACCAAGATCTCGATCAACGCGGCGATCTACGGCAAGCACCTCGGCGGCGGCGTGTACGGCCAGGAGGACAAGCGCTCCAACGTCACCATCGGCGACTCGGTGATCATCCGAGCCGACGGCGGGTCGCACCAGATGATCGTCGAGATCAACGGCGCGGTCGCCCGCACGATCCCGATCTCGATGGGCAAGCGCGGCCACGAGACCCCGCACGGCACCTACGTGGTGATGAGCGAGCACACCAACTACGTGATGGACTCCTCCACCTACGGCGTGCCGATCGACTCGCCGCAGGGCTACCGGACCCCGGTCGCGGTCGCCACGCGCGTGTCCAACAGCGGCATCTTCTACCACTCCGCACCCTGGTCGGTGAAGCAGCAGGGCCACTCGAACGTGAGCCACGGCTGCATCAACATGTCCACCGACAACGCCAAGTGGCTGCAGAGCATCTCCAACAGGGGCGACGTCTTCATCGTCGCCAACTCCGGCGGGCCGGCCCTGCAATCCTGGGACGGCCTCGGCGTCTGGCAGATCCCGTGGGAGCAGTGGCGGGGCGGCGGCAAGCGCTAGTCGTCGGGGCAGTCGTCAGCGCGGCCCGGTGACGCGGAACCGTTGCGTCCCAACGGAAATCACGTCACCGGGGTGCACCTGTCGGCCGCGCCGGTGCTCCGGCTCGTTGTTGACCGACACCTCGCCGTCCTCGAGCATCTCCTTGGCGTCGACGCCGTCCTCGGCCAGCCCGGCCAGCTTCAACAGTTGGCCGAGTCGGATCATCTCGTCGCGGATTTCCAGTTCTTGCACGTGACCATCATGCCGGTCCGCGCACGCGTGGGCGCGGCTGCTCGAAGGTGCCTGGGCGCAAGAGCGTTCTTACAGTAGCTTGCAAGAACACTCTTGTGGTGGATGCTGAGCATGCACGGCTTCCAGTCCTTCCCGCTCGGGCAGGAGTTCGCCTCGGGCTGGAGCGGTTTCGCGGACGCGCACAAGTTCGTCGTCACTGCGTCAACCAGAAGCGCGTGTACGCCTACGGCGGGGAGCAGTCGCGCGACGAGTGGGTCACGCGCGCGAGCTGCGACCCGGCACCGGTGGTCGAACCGGTGCCGAGCGGCCACGCGCAGAGCTACATCCGTTGCGCCGCAGGCGTTTCCGTCACCTGGCGGTCATACGCCGGCCTCGGCCACGAGTACCCGAAAGGCGCGGACGCGGAGGATTTCCGCGCCCGCGCCTGGTGGCACCTCAGCGCGCACTCGCTGCCGTAGCGGTTACGGGCAGGTCCAGTACACCGGCCGCTCGGACATCGGCGGGCGGTAGAACGTGTAGCCGCCGAACGTCTTGCCGTCCGGGCTGATCGAGCGCACTGCGTGCGCCGTGCGCTCGTCCTTCCCGGGAAGCTTGACCGTCTTGCCGTCGATCACCGCGACCGCGCCGACCGTGAAGTCTTGGCCGGCGACCCAGCCGTGCTCGTTGACCGCGTCCACCGACGACGGCAGCTCGGGAATCCGCTCCACCACATCGGTCTTGACGTTCCACCGCACCGAGCCGCGTGCCGAGCCGATCGCCCACTCACCGTTGATCTTGGCGGCGGCGGCCAGCTCGTTGGCCGGCAGGTCATCGGGCCGCTTGAGCAGTGCGTGCGTGCCGTCCGGCCGCCACACGTAGGCGTTGCTGCCCACCACGCCGACGATCGTGCCGTCCGCCGCGATGTCCTGCGCCCGGCCGGTCTGCTGGCCCGGCGGCGGCATCGGCAGGTCGATCGGCTCCTCGGTCGCCGACGGCCACATCACCGGAATCGCGATGTGCGGGCCGGTCGAGGTCGGGATCAGCCGGTAGCCGACGATCTGCCCGGTCTCGCCGATCGCGGTGACGGTCGCGCTCTTCCCGGCGAGATAGTGGATCTTGCCGTCCTGGTGCACCCAGGGGCGGGTCTCCAGCGGTTGATCCGTGCTCTGGGTGCCGGTCGCCGCGCCCTTGCTGTTCAGGTCGACCACCGAACTCGGCAGGTCGGGGATCTCCTGGACGATCTTGCCGTCGCGCCAGAGGACCGCCATGCTCTTCGGCGGGTCGAAGCTGATCGGGACGTTGCCGAACAGCGTCGTCCCGTCTGGCATCGCGCCCAGGACCGTGCCCGCCTGTCCACCCTGCGGCATCGGCAACTCGCGCAGCTCGCATGCCGCCGGTGCCGCGCCGGAACCGTCGGCGTGTGCCGTCGGGACCAGCGCCACCACCGCGGCCGTGGCGGCTAACGCACCCCCGATCGCCACCAATCGCACTCGTGCACCCCGTGTCACGTGAACCCCTCTCGTCGACAACCTTCTCCTAGTTAGTCGATCACACCGACCTTGAGGTTGCCCTGATCCGAAAACAATCGGTCGGCGAGGAAGCCGAGGATCTCGTCCCTCGCCTTCACCGTGGGGTGTCCGTCCTCGTCCACGAAATGCGCCGTGACCACGCTGTGCGGAGTCCCGACCACGTCACGGAAGAACGGTGTCGGCTCGGTGTTCGCGGCACTGTCGGGCAGCACACGTCCGTCGAACGCGTCGCCGAGGAGCGCCTGGTAGGCGGCGAACCGCTGGCCGGTGCACCAGCGGTCGCCCTGGAATCGGTACGCGAGCACGGTCAGCCCGTCCCGCGTGACACGGTCGCGGACCGCCCGCGCGTCCTCGTCGCTGATCTCGAGTCCGGCGGGGTCGTCGAGGGGGAGTGACGGGTGGTTGACCACCGGCGCGATGACGGCCGGCTCGAGTGCCATGGTGAGCGCGAAGTTTCCGGTGAAGCACAGCCCGATCGTGCCGACGCCCGGACCGCCGCATTCGGTGTGCGCCAGGCGCGCGAGCCCGCGCAGCCACGTCGTGACAGGGCTGGTGCCGCCGCCGGCAAACGCGCGGAACTCGGCACTCACGCACGCGCGCCGCACCACTTCCTCGCCGCCTTCGGCCGTCGGGTAGGCGCCGTCCCGCCCGAACAGGGAGGGGACGTAGACGGTGAAGCCCGCGTCCCGCACCCACCGCGCGAGCCGCAGGACGTCGGGGCTGATGCCCGGCATCTCCGGCATCAGCACCACGGCCGGCCCGGCGCCGCCCACGTACACCGTCTTCTGCATACCGCTCACGTCGATGCGGCGGCGGTCGAAGTCCGTGATCTCGTCATCGTTCATGCCGGACAGCCTGGACCACTGCGCCCGCGTCAGACGAGAGGCCACATCGCCAGGTACAGGGGTAATCTCGCCACCATGAGCGCGTTGCGGGTCGGTGTCCTGGCCTATCCGGGCTGCTTCGCCTCCGAGGTGTTCGGCGTGCCCGACCTGCTGACGATGGCGAAGCACATCGCCGGTCCGACCGGCGCCGGCTACGAGGTGGCCATCGTGTCCCCGCGCCGGCGCGTCATCGCCTCGGGTGGCGTGGCGCTGGCGGTGTCACCGCTGCGCGAGGTCGACGTCCTCGTCGTACCCGGCTTCGAACTCGTCCCCGGCCTCGACCTGGACGCCAAACTCGGCCCACTGGCCGCCGAAATCGCGGCGATCCGCGCACACGCGGCCACGGGCAACGCCGTCGTCTCGATCTGCGTCGGCGCGTTCCTGCTCGCCGAGGCCGGCCTGCTCGACGGCCGCGGGGCCACCACCGCCTGGCTGTTCGCCGAGGACCTCGCCCGACGTTGTCCCGCCGCCGAGCTGCGCCCCGACCACCTCGTCGTCACCGACACCGGCGTCACGACCACGGCGGCATTCAGCGCGATGTACGACTTCGCGCTGGACCTCATCCGCCAGCACAGCGGCGTGCGCGTGGCCAGGACGACCGCCCGCGTCACCCTCGTCGACGACGCCAGGACGTCACAAACCCCCTACGTCGACGCACGACTTCTCCCAGAACCCGGAAAC
Source organism: Herbihabitans rhizosphaerae (assembly GCF_004216555.1). Classification (GTDB taxonomy): domain Bacteria; phylum Actinomycetota; class Actinomycetes; order Mycobacteriales; family Pseudonocardiaceae; genus Herbihabitans; species Herbihabitans rhizosphaerae. Next base: position 70,938 of record NZ_SGWQ01000017.1, read on the forward strand.
GACTTCGCCCGCAAGGTCATGCGCCGGCTCGACCAGAACCTCGCCACCCGATACGACCTCGCCACCCTCGCCGACACTTTCAACGTCAGCACCCGAACCCTGCTCCGCCGTTTCGCCAACGAAGCCGGCCGCACACCCCTCGAATACCTCCAGTCGGCCCGTGTCCGCCGCGCCCGCCACCTCCTCGAAACGACCGATCGCACCATCGCCAGCATCGCCGCCGCCGTCGGCTACAAGGACCCCGCCACCTTCAGCACCCTTTTCGCCACCCACACCGGCCAACGTCCCACCACCTACCGCGCCGCCTTCAACCGGAGCGCGTCCGGCAAGGTCGATACGATCTGAACATGCCAGAGCGCGCGCGTGCCATCGTGATGGAGGAAGCCATTCAGACCGCATGGGAGAGCGTGCAACTGCTGAACAGATCGGAATCGCAAGAGGCGAATCACGATCACGTGCTGACCGTGCTCGAAGCGGCGGTCAACGCGTACGGCAGGCGGGAGATCGCCCGCGGAGTGATCCTCTTGATCGGCTCCCTCCTCGAGTCCGTGGCCGAGGAAGGCAAATCGGAGCCCCACGAGGACGATCCGCTGAGCATGTTGTATCCGGCACTGATGCGTCAGATCCGCATCAGGTTCCCCGGAATCCCGTCCGAAACCCTGCCCATGATCGGCGCCACAGTGACCGCCGCCCTCCTCGGCGAGGACGCCGTGGCCTGGCGCGACCAGTTCGGCGAACCCGACGGCATGGAGACGTTCGGCCTCACCTGCATGCTCTGGTTGATCGCCGACTTCTTCGACTCGCTCAAAGAACCAGGATTCACCGACCAACTAGTCCGAGACTTCCTCAACTAACCCAACCCAACGCCCCAAACGCCCCCAACGCCCCCAAACGCCCCCAACGCCCCAAACGCCCCAAACGCTGGAAGGTACCCCGGTAGGAACCTGGGGGTCTGGGGGCTGGGCCCCCAGAAATAAAGACGAGCCCCACCCTGGTCCGCGCGTTCCGCGGACAGGGGGAGCCCAGTGGGGTGAGTGACGGGACTTGAACCCGCGACTTCCTGGACCACAACCAGGTGCTCTACCGACTGAGCTACACCCACCATGTGCCACGCGTGGCGCGGCTGCGACATCGTATCGTGCCGACCCGGTCGAGCCGAAACGGGTTCAGGCTTCGGGGCTGGAGAGCTTCTCGGCGACCGCCTTGGCCTGCTCGCTCGTCGGGCCGGGGTGGGGCACGAACGCGGTGCCCCGGTAGTACCGCAGCTCCCGGATCGACTCGCGGATGTCGGCCAGCGCCCGGTGTGCGAGACCCTTGTCCGGCTGGGCGTAGTAGATCCTCGGGTACCAGCGTCTGCACAGCTCCTTGATCGACGACACGTCGACCATCCGGTAGTGCAGGAACCCGTCCAGCGCCGGCATGTCGCGCGCGATGAAGCCGCGGTCGGTGGCGATCGAGTTGCCGGCCAGCGGCGCGGTGCGCGGCTCCGGCACGTGCTCGCGCACGTAGTCGAGCACCAGTTTCTCCGCCTCGGCCAGCGTGGTGGTGGACGAGCGCGCCTGTTCGGTGAGGCCGGATTTCGCGTGCATGTCGCGTACGACGTCCGGCATCCCGTCCAGCAGCGCGTCCTCTGCGTGGATCACCAGGTCCACGCCGTCGCCGAGGACGTTCAGCTCGGAGTCGGTCACCAACGCCGCGATCTCGATCAAGGCGTCCTTGCCGAGGTCGAGCCCGGTCATCTCACAGTCGATCCACACCAGACGGTCCGTCACTCGAGGGAGCTTATCCCGACACGGCGGGTTAACCCGCGTTCGACTGGCGTACACGCCTGTCCGGACTAGGCTTCGCAACCGGCAATGGGGCGCTCGGCGCGGGTCCGAGCCAGAGTGCGAGGAGGCTCGCGTGGCAGAGAATTCCGCCGCGGCGCAGGAGATCGCCGCCGGCTACACCACCACCGGCAAGGCGCTCGAGCTCGGCACTGTCGTGGTGGACGGCACGGTCGATCCGTCGGCGAAGGTGCGCATTCCGCTGGCGATGCTGAACCGGCACGGTCTTGTCGCGGGCGCCACGGGTACCGGTAAGACGAAGACGTTGCAGGCGCTCGCCGGGCAGCTGTCCGATGCCGGTGTGCCGGTGGTGCTGGCCGACGTGAAGGGCGACCTGTCCGGTCTCGCCCAGGCGGGCCAGGCCAACGACAAGGTGACCCAGCGGTCCACGGACACCGGCGACGACTGGGCGCCGACCGCGTACCCGGTGCAGTTCATGTCACTGGGCACCGGTGGCACCGGCGTGCCGATCCGCGCGACGATCACCGGTTTCGGGCCGATCCTGCTGTCGAAGGTGCTCGGCCTGAACGAGACGCAGGAGTCCACCCTCGGGTTGATCTTCCACTGGGCGGACCAGAAGGGCCTGCCGCTGCTGGACACGAAGGACCTGCGCTCGGTGATCCAGCACCTCACCAGTGACGCGGGCAAGGCGGACCTGCAGGGAATCGGCGGAGTATCGGCGTCCACAGCCGGCGTGATCCTGCGCTCGCTGTCCAACCTGGAGGCGCAGGGCGGCGAGGACTTCTTCGGCGAGCCGGAGCTGGCGGTGGCGGATCTGATCCGCCAGGCCGAGGGCAGTGATCGCGTCCGGGGCATGGTCACGCTGCTGGAGCTGGACAACCTGCAGGCCAAGCCGCAGTTGTTCTCCACGTTCCTGATGTGGCTGCTGGCCGAGCTGTTCCAGGAGTTGCCCGAGGCCGGTGACCTGGACGCGCCGAAGCTGGTGTTCTTCTTCGACGAGGCGCACCTGCTGTTCGACAACGCGTCGAAGGCGTTCCTCGACCAGATCGAGCAGACGGTGAAGCTGATCCGGTCCAAGGGTGTCGGCGTGTTCTTCTGCACGCAGTTGCCGACCGACGTGCCGAACGCGGTGCTGTCGCAGCTCGGCGCGCGGGTGCAGCACGCGCTGCGGGCGTTCACGCCGGAGGACCAGAAGGCGTTGTCCCAGACGGTGAAGACGTACCCGACGACGCCGCACTACAAGCTGGACAAGGCGCTCACCTCGCTCGGGATCGGCGAGGCGATCGTGACCGTGCTGTCCGAACAGGGCGCGCCGACGCCGGTGGCGTGGACCAGGTTGCGCGCGCCGAGGTCGCTGATGGGCCCGATCGGCGCGGACGCGGTGAAGCAGGCCGCGGCGGCGTCCGACCTGCACGGCAAGTACGCCGAGACGGTGGACCGCGAGTCGGCCTACGAGATGATGGCGAACAAGGCGGCGCCGGCTCAGGAGGGCGCACCGGCCGAGGCGCCCGAACAGCAGGAAGCGCCGCGCGACAAGGACGATCCGGGATTCGCCGAGAAGGTGATGGGCAACCCGGCGGTGAAGTCGTTCTTCCGGTCCGCGGCGAGCTCGATCGGCCGGGAGGTCACCCGCAGCCTGTTCGGCACCCGCCGCCGTAGGTGAGCTGACCCTGGCGTGACCGGCGTCACACGTCGCACACTGACGTCATGGGCAAAGACGTTCAGGCGACCGTGTTCACCAGAGCCGACCGGCAGCGGTTTCGGCAGAAGGTGCGCACCTGCCTGGACGTCTTCGCACAGATGCTCGCCGAGGCGCGGTTCGACGCGGACCGGCCGATGGCGGGCCTGGAGATCGAGCTGAACCTGGTCGACGGGCAGGGCGATCCGGCGATGCGCAACGCGCGCGTGCTGGACGCGATCTCCGATCCGGCGTTCCAGACCGAGCTGGGCCAGTTCAACATCGAGATCAACATCCCGCCGCAGCGGCTGGACCCGAGTGGCCTCGCCGCGTTCGAGGACGGCGTGCGCGCGAGCCTGAACGTGGCCGAGCGGCACGCCGCCGAGGTCGGCGCGCACATCGTGATGATCGGGATCCTGCCGACGTTGCGGCGCCGGCACATGCACGCCGAGACGCTGTCGGCGAACCCGCGCTATGCCCTGCTCAACGAGCAGATCTTCGCCGCGCGCGGGGAGGATCTGGAGATCGACATCCGGGGCGTCGAGCGGCTGCTCACCCAGGCCGACACGATCGCGCCGGAGAGCGCGTGCACCAGCGTGCAGTACCACCTGCAGGTGGCGCCGGAGAACTTCGCGCGGTTCTGGAACGCGAGTCAGGCGATCGCCGGGATCCAGGTGGCGCTGGGCGCGAACGCGCCGTACCTGTTCGGCAAGCAGCTCTGGCCGGAGACCAGGATCGCGCTGTTCGAGCAGGCCACGGACACCCGGCCGGACGAGCTGAAGGCGCAGGGCGTGCGCCCACGCGTGTGGTTCGGGGACCGGTGGATCACCTCGATCTTCGATCTGTTCGAGGAGAACGTGCGGTACTTCTCCGCGCTGCTGCCGCTGATCGAGGACGAGGACCCGGCCGCCGTGCTGGCCAGGGGCGACACGCCGGAACTGGGGGAGCTGCGGCTGCACAACGGCACGATCTACCGGTGGAACCGGCCGATCTACGACGTGGTGAAGGGGCGGCCGCACCTGCGTGTGGAGAACCGCGTGCTGCCCGCCGGGCCGACGGTCGTCGACGTGCTGGCCAACGGCGCGCTGTACTTCGGCCTGGTGCGCGCGCTCGCCGACGAGGACCGTCCACTGTGGACCCAGATGAGCTTCTCGGCGGCGGAGGAGAACTTCCACGCGGGCGCGCGCGCCGGGTTGGACGCGCGGGTGTACTGGCCCGGCGTCGGTGAGGTGGGTGTGGCGGAGCTGGTGCTGCGGCGGCTGCTTCCGTTGGCGCACACGGGTTTGGAGCGCTGGGGCGTGTCGGCCGAGGATCGCGATCGGCTGCTGGGGATCATCGAGCAGCGGTGTATCACCGGGCGCAACGGCGCGGTGTGGCAGACCCGGGTGGTGCACGACATCGAGGAGACGACCTCCGCGGACCGGCCGGCCGCGCTGCGCCAGATGACGCAGCGGTACGCCGAGCTGATGCACACCAACGAACCGGTGCACACCTGGCCCATGTGATCGCGAGTCCCGCGCTGGAGCACGGTGAGTCCCGCGCTGTGCATCGTGCAGGGCGCGGGACTCACCGGTGCAGGGCGCGGGACTCGCGCCGACGCCGACCAGGCGTACTCGCTGGTGTTGCGGCCGCTGGCGCCGGACGAGGTGCGCACGGGGTTGCCGAACGGCGCGCGCTGAGCGGTGTGACCACGGCATACTCGGCGCGTGAGGCAGAGCGGTGGCACCACGTTCGCCGTGTTGGGCACGGTGGAGATGCGCGACGCCGGCGGCGAGATGATCTCGGTCGGCCGGCCGGGTCGCCGCGCGCTGCTCGCCCTGATGTTGTTGCGCGCCAACAGGGTCGTGACCGTGGACGACATCGTGCGGCAGCTCTGGGGCGATCAGCCGCCGGCCACCGCCCGTGCGCAGGTGCACGCGCTGGTGTCGGCGCTGCGGCAGGCGATCCCCGGCGGTCGGGACGTGCTGTGCACCCACGATCAGGGGTACGTCCTGCGGGTCGAGCCGGACGCGCTGGACCTGCTGCGGTTCGAGCACGGGCTGGCGCACGCCTCGGTCGAGCAGGACAAGTCGGTGGCGGCCGCCGCGTTCCGGTCGGCGCTCCGCCTGTGGCGCGGTACCCCGTTCACCGGCGTGGACGCCGCGTTCGTGGACCGGGTCCGGCGCCGGCTCGACGAGCAGCGGCTGCACGCGCTGGAGCAGGTGATCGACATCGAGCTGGGGTTGGGCCGGCACACCGAGGTGATCGGCGAGCTGACCGAGCTGGTCGCCGCGCACCCGCGCCGGGAGCGGCTGCACCGCCGGCTCATGCTCGCGCTGTACCGCGACGGACGGGCGGCCGAGGCGATGGATGCCTATCGTGCGTGCCAGGCCGCGTTGGCCGAGGCGGGCGTGTCACCGTCGGCCAAGCTCGACGCGCTGGCCAAGCGCGTGCTGGGCAGTGATCGGACGCTGAACCTGGTGTCCCGCAAGGGAAACAGCCGGCTACCCGATGCGCCCGCGAACGTGCCGCACGACGAGCGGCTGGGCGAGCTGCTGTCCGATGTGGACGGTGCGCCGAGGATCACCGCGATCACCGGGCCGCCCGCCGCCGGCAAGTCGGCGCTCGCCGTGGCGTGGGCGCACCAGGTCGCCGGTCGGTTCGCCGACGGTGTGCTCTACGTCGATCTCGCCGCCACACCCGACCCGGCCGACGCGCTCGCCGAGCTGCTCGACGGGCTCGGCGTCACCGAGCACCCCGAGGACCTCGCCGAGCGGGCGGCGCTGTTCCGCTCGACCGTGCACGGCATGCGGGCGCTGCTGGTGCTGGACAACGCGCGCGACACCGCGCAGGTGCGGAACCTGTTGCCCGGCAGCGACTCCTGCGTGGTCGTGGTGACCAGCCGCGACCGGCTCGCGGGCCTCGCCGCCCGGTTCGGCGCGCGGCGATTGGAACTGTCGTGAGCACCTGGTTCGGGGTGCTCGGCCCGCTGGAGATCCGCGACGGCGACGCGCCCGTGCCGATCACCCGCCCTCGGCAGCGGTCGCTGGTCGCCGTGCTGCTCGCCGAGCCCAACCGCGTGGTCTCCGTGGACGAGGTGATCAACCGCATCTGGGGCGACGACCCGCCGGCGACCGCGCGGCCGCAGGTGCACGCGATGGTGTCCGCGGTGCGCAGGGCGCTGCCGGACGGCGAGCGCGTGCTGCGCACCCAGACCTCCGGTTACCAGCTCGAAGTGACCGCCGCGACGCTGGACATGCTGGCGTTCGACGAGGCGGTCGCGGCCGGGCAGCCGCGCGAGGCTTTGCGACTGTGGCGGGGCGAGCCGTTCTCCGGGGTGGACGGCGAGTCGCTGGCCACGCCGAGGCGGGTGCTCACCGAGCGGTACCTGGCCGTCGTCGAGCAGCTCGCCGACGCGGAGCTGGAGGGCGGTGCACAGCGCATGGTGGCCGCCGAACTGCGGGCGCTGGTCGAGCGGTATCCGCTGCGGGAAGGCCTGCGGCGGCGGCTCATGATCGCGCTGTACCGCGACGGCCGGGCGGGTGAGGCGCTGGAGACCTACCGCGCCGGGCAGCGTGCGCTGGCCGAGGAGCACGGGTTGGACCCGTCACCGGCGCTGCACGAGCTGGCCGCGCGGATCGAGGTGCGGGACCCGTCGCTGGCGCGTGCCGTGCCCCGGCAGCTTCCGCTCACCCCGGCGGCGTTCACCGGGCGCGCGGCCGAGCTGGCCCAGCTGGACGAGCTGCGGCACGCCGGTGCGCGGGTGATCGGGCTGGCCGGGACCGGCGGTGTCGGCAAGACCGCGCTCGCCACACACTGGGCGCACCGGATCGCCGCGGAGTTCGGCGACGGGCAGCTGTACGTCGATCTTCGCGGGTACGACCCGGACGCGCCCCGGCACCCGGCCGACGCGATGGCCTCGCTGTTGCGCGCGCTCGGCGTCCCGGCGCCGGACGTGCCATCCGACGACGGCGACCGGGCCGCGCTCTACCAGTCCACTGTGGACGGTCGGAACCTGTTGCTGCTGCTGGACAACGCGCGCGACGCCGAACACGTGCGCCCGCTGCTGCCGGGTGCCGCGTCCTGCCTGACCGTGGTGACCAGCCGGCACAGCCTCGACGTGTTCGACTACGTCGTCACGCTGGACACGCTGGCCGCCGACGACGCGCTGGCCCTGCTCGCCGCGTTGATCGGGGAGCGGGTGCGTGGCGAGCCGGACGCCGCCGCGCGGCTGGCCGACCGGTGCGCCCGACTCCCGCTGGCGCTGCGCATCGCCGCCGAGCGCGCGGCCGAGCGGGCCGACGTGCCGCTGGCGGACCTGGTCGAGGAGTTGGCCGACGAGCGGACCGTGCTGCACGCGCTGGACACCGGGGACGACCCGCACACCGCCGTGGCCGCCGTGTTCTCCTGGTCCTACCGCCAGCTCGACGCCGAGCCGGCGCGCGCGTTCCGGCTGCTCGGCCTGCACCGCGGCCCGCACCTGGACGCCGCCGCGGCCGCCGCGCTGCTGGACGTCGATCCGGCGACCGCGGCCGATCTGCTGGATCGCCTGCGCCGGGTGCACCTGCTGGAAACCGTTGGCGCGCAACGGTTCGCCATGCACGACCTGCTGCGGGTGTTTGCCGCCGAGCTGGCCGCGACGGCGGAGAAGGAGCAGGTCAGGACCGCGGCGCGGACCCGCCTGGACGATCACTACCAGGCCGGCGCGGCCGCGGCGATGGACGCGCTGTACCCGGCCGAGCGGGGCAAGCGCCCTACCGCGTCGGGCCGACTGCCGAGCCCGTCGAGCGCGCGCCGGTGGCTGGACGTCGAGCTGCCGAACCTGATGACCGTCGGCGACACGCACGTAATCGGCCTGTGCGCGACCGTGTGGCGGCACCTGGAGACGATCGGCCGCTACGACGAGGCGACTGTCCTCTGTGGACGGTCAGCGGAGGTGGCCGTGCGCAGGGGCGACCGTGCCGCGCACGCGTTCGCCCGCACCGCCGGCGGGCAGGTCTGCTGGCGGCAGGGCCGGTTCGACGCCGCGCGCGAGCACCTGCAGACGGCCGCCGCGCTGTACCGCGAGCTGAGGGATCACGCCGGGCGTGCCTGGGTGCTGCTCAACCTGGGTGTGGTGGACGAGCGCGCGCGGCGCTACGGCCTGGCCGCGGCGCATCTGCGTGAGGCGGCCGCGCTGTACACCGAGCTGGGTGACGACGGCGGGCTGGCCGACGCGCTCGGCAACCTCGGCGTGGTGCACGAGCAGACCGGCGACTACGACCAGGCGGTGCGGCTGCAGAAGCGGGCGTTCGCGCTGCACCTGGACGGCGACAACCCGGCCGGGCAGGCCAACGCGCTGGGCAACGTCGGGATCGTGCACCACCGCACCGGCCGGCACGAGCCCGCGGTGTCCTGCCTGCGCCAGGCGCTGGCCCTGTTCGAGTCGATCTCCGACCGGGCCGGCGAGGCGGAGGCGCTGGCCTACCTCGGCGCGAGCCTGCACGCGCTCGGCGAGACCGCGGCGGCGGGCGAGCACCTGGAGCGGGCCATGGCGATCGCGCGGGACCTCGACAGCGCCCGCGTCCAGGCCAACGCGCTGAACGGGCTCGGCGAACTGGCCGCCGCGGCGGGCGACCCCCGCCACGCGCTCGCCGCACACACCGCCGCGTTGCGGCTCGCCGAATCCGTCGGGGACACCGAGCAGCGAATTCGCGCCGAGGCGGGAATCGGTTCAGCGGAGCTGGGAATCGACGATTCCCCGCAGTGACTGCTCGATTCGCGCGTTGTCCCCGGGAACGTACGTGGTCCACAACGCGCCGTTCCCGTCGGCCGTCGTCATGGCGAAATGGCGCGTGATTCCGCGCGGGCCCGAGGTGTCGAACCAGGTGAGCGGCTGCAGCAGTTCCCGTTCGGAGAACGGGACGAACGCGCCGCACCGCACGACCGGATTGCTGAATATCTTCGCCACCGAGGCGGGCGCGCCGGGCGTGCCGGCCCGATGCGCGCTCGGCGCGTCGATGTCGTCGAACAGCGCGAACTCCTCGTCCTCCCGCGTCTGGGGGACCTGCTGCCCGGACGGCACGGTCACCGACGTCCCGGTCGCCGGCTCGGCGTCCGGTATCAGTGCCACGACCGCGTTGACCAGCGACGACGTGCCAAGATCGGCCACGTAGACGGTGTCGCCGTGCTGCTGCGCGAGTACCGCGTCCCGGCGGTACCACGCGCCCCTGGCGAGCAGGTGCTCGCCGGGGAAGGTGCCCATCGCGATGATGCCGACCGGACCGGACGTGATCGCGGAGAACGCACGCTCGGCGTCCGGCACGAGCCCGCCGGCGCGCAGCACGCCGGCCGATTCCAATTCGCTCCGGGCTTTCGCGTGAAACGATTCCCGCTCCGCCGTCGTGGTGTACGGATAATCCGCCTCGAACGGCTGAGGCATGTCGCCCAATTCGAATTCGGCGAGCAACGCGGTCATCGCCGCGCGGCCGAGTGTCCAGGTGTGCACCGTCGCGCTGGTCATGACTGCTCGGAGCTTTCCTGATTCGCGTCGGCCGGTGGCGGCGCGGTCACGTCACTTCCGATGACCGGCGTCACCGGGCGCGGCAGATCGCCGTACCAGTACTCCTTCTCGTCCCATTCGTCGACGATGTAGGAGTTGCTGTGCTCGGTGTCGTCGTCGCCCCGCCGGCCGCCCATACCCGGCGCGCCGAAGAGCCCGGGGGACATGCCGGCCCGGCCGTGGCCCGCCATCCCGCCGGCGGCCGGCACCCCCGAGCCGCCGCTGTGGAACGGCATCGACGGGTTCGTGCGCCCGCTGCCGACCTGTGGCCCGCCGGCCAGCGCGTCGCGCCCCCGCGAACCCGATCCGTCGGACGACCCGGCCGAGCCAGGTGATCCGCCGGTCGAGGTCCCCGGCGGCATCGCGGCCGGGTCACCCGGCGCGAATCCGGCCGCCGAGGTGGTGCCCACCGGCGTGCCGCCGACCAGGGGAGTACCGCCGTACTGCGAGATCTCCGGTGTCGGGCTCGCCTTGCCGGACGACGCCAGCCGGGGCGGCGGCGTGAACAGCGGCTGGCGCGCCGCCGCGGTCTGCAGGCGCTGGTCGTAGTCGGTCATCACGACGACCGCCTCCCGCTTGGCGTCCTGGCTCGCCTGCTGCTGCTGGAGCGTCTGGAGCACCTGGGCGTTCAGGTTCTGCGGGTTCTGCGGCCACGACTCGAGCTGCGTGCGCAGGTCGAACGGCACCGGTTCGGGCATCTTGTTGTGCGCCGCGCTGGCCGCGTCGCCCTGCATGCTGACCTGGTGTGACACCAGTTGCGCGCCGCGGCCGGTCTCGTCGCTCCAGGTGGCCATCGACGTGGTGTACGTGCGCGCCTGCTCGGCGGCCTCGCCCTGCCACACCGCGTCCGCCCGGTTGATCTGCTCCCGCAGCCGGTCGGAGAACCGCGCCATCGCGTTGGCCAGCTTCGACCACGACTCGGAGACGTCGCCGACCTGGCCGGCCGACAGGTTCTCGGTCACCATGTCCTTGAGCCGGCCGTGCTCGTAGCCCTGGTAGGCCGACTCGGGCACCGGCGCGTCGTCGCGGAACTCCACGCCCTTGCTGAGCTGCTTGCGCTCCTCCCACCACGCGGTGGTGGACCACCAGCGCGCCTCGTTGGCGGTGCCGCCGGAGGCCAGGATCTCCGCGTTCATCTGGCGCTGGTGGGTGTACTCGTCCTCGCTCATCGGCCCTGCCTCCCGGCCTTGTTGAACGTGTCGACGGCGTCGCGCTCGCGTTCCACGTAGTGCTTGGCGGCGTCGCGGAACGCCCGCGCGCACTGCTTGCACGCGGTTTCGAGCTGCGTGATCGTGTCGAGGAAGGACTCGGCCGCCTCGTGCTGGTACTTGGCCACCCGCGTGGCGTAGGGGCTGGAGCCGAGCTTCGGGTGCTGGCCGGCGGTGAGCATGCCGATCTTGATCCAGTAGATCTCGTCGACCATCTGGTCGTACGCGTCGGCGATGCCCTTCGCGCTCACCGGGTCGACGGCGACGCTGCCCTTCGCGGCCATGTCGCGCAGCTTGTCGGCGTCGTCGGTCATCTGCTTCATCGACGCCGGTGCGAACCCGGCGCCGCCGGCCGTGGCGCCGCCGTGCGGCTGGAACCTCTTGTCCGGTCCGTCCATCGCGTGCCCCGCTCCCGTGTGCTCCTGAACTCAGACGGTGGTCAGTTCATCACCGTTCCCCTGTTGCCGGTAGCAGACCATTCCTCCGCTATGCGCCGGCTATACGCGGCGGTTCGGGATGTATAGCCGACGCATAGGACCGGTCGCATCTCATGTGTGCCGCCGACGAACGGGAGGGCACATGGGCAAGGAGACACCGCCCGAGCTGCGCACGGTGCTGCGCCGGCTGGAGGACATCACCGACATGCACAAGGAGCGGATCGACTTCATCAAAGGCAGGTGGGACACGCTGCGCCACAAGGAGCCGGCCGACGCCGAGGCCGTGCGCAAGGTGGCGGAGAGCCCGGACGCCAGCCCCGAGTTGAAGGCGGTCGCGAAGGCGGTGGCCGACGGCAAGACCACCTGGGAGAAGGCGGTCAAGGGCGAGGCCGACCACCTGCCTGAGGTGCAGGTGTTCTACCAGGCCGAGCGGGTGCGGATGGTCGAGCGGATCCGCGCCGCCACCGAGGACAGCGCCGGGGACAGCGCCGGGGAGCCCGCCGAACCGGCGCCGCGCCGCCCGAAGCCCACCGACAGCGGACTCGACGAGCACGAGCCCGCCGTCTTCCAGGACTGGTGACCGGACCGGGTCACCCCACAACCAACGAAGGGCATCACCATGCCAGAGGGATTCGACGTCGAGCCGGGGCACGTGTCCGGCTACTCCGGGCTGGCCGCCGTCACGGCGAACGACTGCCGCAGCATCGGGCGCTACATCATGGAGCACGCCACCAGCGACGAGAACTTCGGCGCCGTGATGGACCTGCTCAAGGCACCGGTGGACAGCTATGCGGAGATGACCGACGACCGGATCGGCGATCGGGGCCTCACGCTGGACTACGCCTCCGGCTCGCTGGAGGACACCGCGTGGACTTACCACCAGGCCGAGGGCGGCAACGCCGAGCGGTTCCGCTCATTCGAGGTCCACGGCGAGGACATGCCGCCCCGGATGGTCGAGCAGAGCCTGCCCGGCACCGTCAGCTACCAGCCCGAGCAGGACATCGGCGGCCTGCTCACCGCGCCGGACGCGCCGGAGGAGGCCGACGTCGAGGCGCTGGTCGAGGAGTACGCCAGCGACACCGTGCAGACGATCGACGGGATCGTGCGGTTCGTCACCGACAAGTGCCCCGGCATCGACGAGTGGAGCCCGGTCGAGGCGATCGTCAACCCGTTGATCGGCAACTGGAACGCCCTCAAGCAGAAGGGCGAGGCGATGGTGATCGCGGGCGAGGCGGCCGAGGCGGCGGCCGGCAACCTCACCACCGGGCTGACCACGCTGGACGGGCACTGGGACGGCGGAGCCGCGCGGAGCTTCGACGGCTACCTCGGCAAGCTGTCCGCCGCGCTGGACTACGAGGGCGCGCTGGCCCGAGTCGCCTCGCAGGTCTACAACGGCGTGGCCTATCTGGTCGAATGGATCGCGATCGGCGCGGTGAAGGCGCTCAGTTTCGGCGTGGAGATCATTCGCAGGTACACGCCGGGCAGCGGCTGGGTGTCGGTCGCCTCGGACATGTTCGGCAGCGTGCTCGGCGGCGACAATCCGCTCCAGGAGTTGATCGACGACGCGCGCGAGGCGTGGCACTTCTTCGAGGACGCCATGGCGATCATCGAGATGCTGCGGGAACTGCCCGGGCAGATCGAGTCGCTGCTGGGCATGCTGTCCGACCCGCTCGGCGCGCTGGAGCAGTACGGCGAGGACCAGCTGATGGAGGAGATCGAGCCGCTGCGCGAGCAGCTGAACGCGCCGGAGCTGGACATCGACCCGTCGGAAGTGCCCGGTGAGCTGTTCGAGTTCGGACAGGATCTCGCCGAGGTGGCCGACACCGACACGCTGCACGACGCGCCCACGCCGGAGGACCCGTGGGCAGCGGGGCAGAACCCGACTCGGGCCGGCTGAGGACAGGCCGGCCCTGTAGATAAGGGCTTGACAAACGCGAAAAGGGAATTCAGCGGGCTCAATCCCGGGGGGACCGACGGGATTCAGCGGGCTCGATCCCGGGCTGGGTGGGGTCAGTACCCGCCGTTGATCTCCTGCGGGCTGGTGCCGGAGGCGATCATCACGGCGTCACGCAGTGCGGCGCGGAGCCGGCCGACGTCGAGTGGGGACAGCACCGCCGCTTCGCCCGGCGGTGTCACCACCACGACCTGGCCGGCGCCGGCGATCACTTGAAGATCGCGCTTGCGCCCGGACATGTCCTTACAGCTGATGTGCCACTCGTTGCGGCTGCTCACGGTCCCCAGCCTCCAGGTAACCCTGTGCTCGGCCCGGCGCCTTTCGCCGGTGACAACGGTGGGACGCCCGGAGGCCGAACCCATGACGTGGATCATGACATACCTTCGCGTCGGTCCAGGAGTGGTCACGGTTTCGTTGTCACCGAAGGGTTTCCCGCGCGTCTGTCGGGCTGGCCCACTAGCGTCGTGAGGGGAGCGTCGCGAGCAGGAGGTGGTCATGACCGAGCCCGAGCGCATCGTGATCGTCGGATCCGGCCTGGCAGGAGCGTCGGCGGCGGCCGGCCTGCGGGAGGGCGGTTACTCCGGTGCGGTGAAGATCATTGGCCAGGAGTCGCATCGTCCTTACGAACTGCCGGCCCTGTCGAAGGACCTCCTGCTCGGCGATGCGGAGGAGCCCAACTGGGTGCACGAGGCGGGCTACTACGGCGAGCACGACATCGAGCTGATCGGTTCCACCGCGATCACGCAGCTGCACCTCGGCAACCGTGTGCTGGTCGACGAGAACGGCGGCGAGCACTCCTATGACCGGCTGCTGCTGGCCACCGGATCGCAGCCGCGCACCCTGCCGGTGCCCGGCGGCGCGCTGCCCGGGCTGCACCTGCTGCGCACGCTGGACGACTCCCGCGAGCTTCGGGCGACGCTCACCGAGGGCGCGCGGGTGGTCGTGATCGGCGCCGGCTGGATCGGCTGCGAGGTCGCCTCCGCGGCACGCAAGCACGGCGCGGAGGTCACCGTCGTCGAGCCGCTTTCCCTTCCGCTGCACCGGGTTCTGGGCGACACGATCGCCGGCGTGTTCCGCGACCTGCACGCCGAGCACGGGGTGACCTGGCGGCTGGGTACCGGGGTGACCGAGCTGATCGCCGGGGAGTCCGGCGAGGTCGGCGGGGTGCGGCTGGCCGACGGGAGCACGCTGGACGCCGACGTCGTGGTGGTCGCGGTCGGCGCGTCCCCGCGCACGGCGCTGGCCAGGCAGGCCGGCTTGGAGCTGTCCGAGGAGACCGGCGGCGGGGTGGACACCGACGCGACGCTGCGCAGTTCCGCGCCGGACGTGTTCGCCGCGGGTGACATCGCCGCGCACTTCCACCCGCGCTACGGCCGGCGGGTGCGGGTCGAGCACTGGTCCAACGCGAAGGACCAGGGTACGCACGTCGCGGCCAACCTGCTCGGCGCGCACGAGAACTACACGGCCAGCCCGTACTTCTTCACCGACCAGTACGACCTCGGCATGGAGTACCGCGGGCTGGCCGACCCGTTCACCGACGAACTGGTGGTGCGCGGCGACCTCGGCGCGCGGGAGTTCACCGCGTTCTGGTTGCACGACGGCGCGGTCGCGGCCGCGATGAACGTCAACATGTGGGACGACGGCGACGCGCTGCAGGCATTGGTGGACAACGCGAAGCAGGTGTCGGCGGACGACCTGCGGACCGCCGACCTCGGCTCGCTGGTCTGAGCTAACCGTCGCCGGGCGGCGCGTACTCGACGTAGAGCGGGCTCGCCACGACGCAGCGGACAGCACCGTCGCGCGTCGTCGACGGGGCGATGTCCGCGGTGACCCGCGCGAAGCCGGTCAGCAACGTGGCGGTCTCCGGGTGCAGCCGGTCGTCGACGGCGTGCAGCAGGCGTGCCGTCGCGTCCGGCAGGTGCGTGCGCGCCACCGCGGACGGCGCGTTCGGCTGGCAGTCCAGCGACGCGTTCGGCTGCGCCTCGAGAATCCGCAGCAGCAGTTCGATGCTGTCCTTGGTGAAGATCGACGCACCGCTGCAGCCGGACTCGGCGTCCCGCTGACGGTGATTGCCGAGGTCGACGTCCTCGCCGCGCGGCGCGGTGAAGACCGGTGGGTTGTCGATCAGCAGGTGCCGCGCCGAGCCGTGCAGGATCAGCCTGGTCGAGCTCTCGGCCGCCGCACCGTGGTCGACGAACAGCACGAGATCCCCGAACCGCTCGACCCGCAGGTGGTTCAGCGGCGCCTCGAACTGCACCCAGCGTCCCGGCGCGAGCGGGGCGGCGGTGTACCACTGGGCGTAGTTGCTGATGTCGTTGATGATCTTTTCGAGCCGAGCGTGCTTGCGCTCGCCGGCGGTCTTGGTGAAGTCCGCGTCGACGTGATCGGTCTTGATCTTGATCTGCGGGCGCGGCAGAGCCCGGACCTCCGGAAGGAACTGCCCCAGTTTGACGTCGCTCAAGTAGACGAGTTCACGCACGGCTCACCTCCAGTCGTGCTGGAGGCCAGAATACGCTAGCGGCTCGACTGATTACCGTGCGCCGTCGAGACAGGCGGCTCGTCGGCGGGTTCGTCGGCGCGCCGGTAGGTGCGCCACGCCAGCGCGATCAGGAAGGCGAGCCCGAGCCACACGTAGACGTTGCCGACCAGGTGCTGCCAGGGCGCCCAGGCCAGCTCGCGGCCGAACTCGTGCGGCAGGAACCACTGCGGCGCGACCAGGAACACCGCCACCATCGCGGCGAAGCCGATCGTGGTGAGCCGGCCGCGCCGGTGTAGCCGCAGCGCCACCCACAGTCCGGCCGGCACCGCCCACACCCAGTGGTGCGTCCAGGACACGGGGGAGGCGAGCAGGCCGGCGGTGGCCACGGCGAGCAGCGCCGCGGTCGGGTTGCCCGCCGCGCGTGCCCGCCGCACCGCGCGCCAGCAGATCAGGGTGACCGCCGCCGCGCCGAGCAGCCAGAGCAGCCGGGGCAGCGCCGCGCCGTCCAGGTCCAGCCGGTGCACGAATCCGCTGAGCGACTGGTTGCCCGCGTAGCTCGGGCCGCCGATCCGCTCGGTCTCGCCGAGCGCGCCGAACCAGTACGCCCGGGTGGCACTGGGCGCGGCGAGCCAGCCGATCAGCGTGGCGACCACGAACGTCACCCCGGCCACGATCGGGGGACGCCATTGGCGTGACGGCAGGAAGAACAGCACGAAGTACGCGGGCGTCAGCTTGATCGCCGCGGCGATGCCGATCAGCATGCCGCGCGGCCACGGCGTGCGGGGCAACAGACAGTCGGCGAGCACGAGGGCCATCAGGATCAGGTTGATCTGCCCGTAGCTGATCGTCTCCCGGACCGGCTCGCTGGCCAGCCCGATCACCGTCGCGGCGCCGGCGAACCAGGCGGCCTTCGACGTGCGGCCGTACCGCCGCCGGGCCACCGCGAACGTGACACCGCACAGTGAGAGCAGCGACCCGCCGGTGACCACGGCCGCGGCGACCACCCACGGCAGCACGGCCAGCGACACGAACAGGATCGCGGCGAACGGCGGGTAGGTGAACGGGTAGCCGGTGCCGGACAGTGTGCCGAAGTCCTTGGCGTACAACGGAATTCCGTCGAGCAACGCCTGCCCGCCGGCGCGGTACACGGCGATGTCCAGGAAGTCGATCAAGTTCCGCACGAGCCAGCAGAACAGCACCATCAGCTCGAAGAACAGCGCGAGCCCGCCGGCGATCCCGATCAGCCGTAGCGGCCGCCGCACCTCGGGGACGATCTCGATGACACCCACCCCCGACGGACCACGCCCCGCGCCGCTCGCTGGACGGGTGAGGAATTCTAGCCACCACGCGGCCGGCTACCACACGAGACATGGTCCCGGCCGTCTCATACTCGTTTCCCGGGCAATTCCGTCGTATTCGCATATGGATGATGACAGCCGCGGTCCTGCCGGCCGATGCTGAATTCGACCGAGCGTTCGGATCGAGGAGGAAAGACACATGCCGGTGATCAGCGGCGCCCGTTCGCCAGCCGCGCACAGTCGGCGACGCGTGCTGAAACTGGCCGGAGCCGGAATTCCCGCCGTGGCCGGCGGCGCGTTCGCCACGCGGGCCGCGTTCGGCGCGCCCGAGGCCGCGGCTGGCGTCTCGAGGAAGCCCGGCGGCGACGTGCGGCGCGTGATCGTCTTCCATATGGACTCCCTGCACCACGAGGCTCCGGAGCGCCTCGGCCTGGAGAACTTCCCGCGCGTCGCCGAGTGCGGTACCCGAGTGGCGGAGTGCCTCACCATTTCTCCGTGGCACCCCACCGTCAGCGGATACTGGCCGCTGTCGACGACGTCGTTTCCGAACCCCACCACGTTCGCGGGCTCGGTATTTCTCCAGCCGTGGCAGCGGCAACGTTATCTGCAGCATTGTTTTGACGGACACACCGCGCATATCGCCAACAGCGAGGCGTATCGCTCACTCAATCCGGGATTCGACTTCGTCCGCCTCAACAATGACGACACCGACGAGGACAATGTCCGTCTCGGCCTGCGCCAGTTGAGCGAGCACGCCGACCTGACCTTCATGCGGCTGCTGCTGCAGGACGCCAACGCGGCGAGCCAGCAAGTGGCCAACGCCCCCGCCGGCATGCCGTGGGCGCGTGACGTCTACGCGACCGGCTCGCCCTATCCGGAGGTGGTGCGCAAGGCGGACGCGTTGCTCGGAACGTTCCTCGACGGGCTGCGGCGGATGGGCATGCTGGACGACACGCTGCTGGTCGTCCTCGCCGACGGGCAGTCGCGCTACGGCTGGCATCCCGTGCAGGCGGAGGACTCCTGGCGCCTTCCGCTCGTCTTCGCCGGGCCCGGTGTGGCCGAGGGGCGCACCGTTCCGTACGCGGAGAACATCGACATCGCGCCGACGGTGGCCGCGCTCGCCGGGGTCCCGGCTCCCAGCGACGACGGCGGATCCGGCCGGGTGCTCGACGGGGTGCGCGCGGCCGGCCGGCACCGGGACGTGCCGCGTCGAATCGAGCGGATCAACCGGCAGATCGTGGAGTACCTGCGGCTCGAAGGATGGATGCGTGCCCACGCCCGTGCCTATCCCTTCCTCGACGTGCGGCTCATGGCGGCCCACAACGGGTTGCTGACCGACGCGCAGTTCTGGAGCCTCGATCGTGTGGACGAGTGGCCCCAGGCCGGGTCGTTGGACCGGATGATCGCGGACAACCAGTTCTCGCTCGATCTGCTCAACCGGGCGCTCCGGGAGTCGGGCGCGCCCCCGCTGCCCGCGTGACGTCGCGGGCCATCGCGACGAAGTTCGCCGCGACCGTCGACAGGCCGTCCTTGGGAACCGCCAGCGCCAGTTCGACCAGCGTCGTGGCCGGGCTGAGCTTGACGAACACGGTTCCCAACCCGGCGAGGGCCGCGACGGAGCCCGGCACGATGCTGACCCCGCATCCCGCGGCGACCAGGCCCACGATCGTCTGCATCTGCACCGCCCCCTGCACCACGGACGGCTCGAACCCGGCCTCCTGGCAGACCGCGGTGATGCGGTCGTAGAGCCCGGCGCCGAGGTGGCGTGGGAACAGCACGAACGGCTCGCCGGCCAGCGCCCTGGCGTGCACCCGGTCCCGGGTCGCCAGCCGGTGGTCCTTGGGCAGCGCGACGACCAGTGGTTCGCGGGAGACCGGGACGAGGTCGAACTCCGCGTCGGCGGGCGCGGGCAGCGGCGGCCGGACGAATCCCACATCCAGGGTGCGACCGCGAAGGCGCTCGAGCTGGCCGGCCGTCGGCAGTTCCGCGAACCGCACGGTGACATCCGGATAGCGGGCGCGGTAGGCGCGTACCACTCGCGGGAGCGGGTGCAGCGCGGCGGAGCCGACCATGCCGACGACGAGTTCGCCGATGTCGCCCCGCCCCGCGGAACGTGCGCGGGTCCGCGCCGACTCCACCATGGACAACGCCGTGCGGGCGTCGTCGACGAACACCACACCGGCCGCGGTGAGCCGGACGTGCCGGGTGTCCCGCTCGAACAGCGGGACGCCGAGTTCGCCCTCCAGCGCCTTGACCGCCTGACTCAACGGTGGCTGGGCGATGCCGAGCGCGGCGGCGGCGCGACCGAAGTGGAGGTGGTCCGCGACGGCCACGGCGGCACGCAGGTGCCTCAGTTCCACGGTGCGACGATACAGGTCGAATATCAGTCGGAGCTGATTGTGCTACATCCGTATAACACCGGATCCGGATCGGACCGGCGGCGCCGCCCTCCGAGTGGCGGCAGCGGGACCACCAGGTATGAAGGTAGCTGTGGTCGCCTCCCTCGCCGTCGTGCTGTTGCGCGCGGCTGAGCTGACCGCGGACGGTGAGCCGAAGGCGGCGATCGCGCTGCTGCGGCCCACCGTCGCGCGGTATCCGGACCATCCCGAGGCGTGGTGCCGGCTGGCCGCCGCGTACCTGGACGCGGGCGAGCCGTCCGAGTCGCTGGACGCGGCGAAGGCGGCGATGCGCCTCGGCGAGCGGTCCTGGGCGCACCGGCTGGCCAGCCTCGCGCTGATCGAGTTGGGCCGCGACGACGAGGCGGTGGTCTCCGCGCGCGAGGCGGCCCGGCGCGATCCGGCCGACTGGCGGTGTCACGTCACACTCGCGCAGGCGTTGCGGCGCAAGGAATCCGAGCACTCGCTGGCCGCCGCACGGCGTGCGGTGGACCTGGCCCCGGACGAGGCGCGCACGCACGAGGTGCTCGGCGACTCGGCGCTCGCCGCCCAGCAGTGGAGCCAGGCGCGCACCGCGTTCACCGAGGCGGTGCGTCTCGATCCGGAGAACGGGCACGCGCGGGAGAGCCTGACCAAGCTCGCCGGGGTGGCGCCGGTGCGCGCCACACCACGCGCGCCCGGCCGGCCGACGGCGCCCACCCGACTCGGCCGCGCGCAGCTCACCGCGCTGTGGCTGGTGGTGCGCCGCGCCGGCGTGTGGCTCGGCGCCGGGGCGTTCGTGCTGCTGATCGCGGGGATGCCGGAGCCGAGCACGTTCCTCGCCTGGTTCGGGCTGCTGTCGCTGGTGCTCGTGCTGGGCGTGCTCGGCCAGGGATGGCGGTCGTTGCCGCACAGCGCGCGGGTCACGCCGAGGGTGCTGCTCGCCGGGAGGCCGGCGCTGGCCGCGGCGGTCGGGCTGCTGGCGCTCGGCCTGATCGTGCTGGCCGTGTGGACCGCGGCGCTCGCGCTCGGTGCGCGCGGACTGCAGGCGCTGCCCGCGGTGCTGGTCTGCGGCCTGCTCGCGGCGGGACTCGGCTGGCTGGCCGTATCGAGGACGGCACGACGTTAGAACTCGTTGCGGGGAAAGGGAATTCGCCGGGAACCCCCAACCGTTCCGCAGCCGGATGGCACCGCGTCATCGCCACACAATGGTCGCGTCACCGAGCACGAACACCGTGTGAAGGTCGTATCGTCTGCCGGAAGGACGCACCACATGACGCTCTTACCGAGAATCTCGCTGCGTGGCTTATGGATCGTCACCCTCGCGGTGCTGCTGTTCGCCGCCGTCGCTGTCGTCGCCGCCCCGTCCGCTCTCGCGCTGCCGCCGGGAACGCCGTCCAAGGCCACCGCGCAGTCCGAGCTGAACTCGCTGTCCGTCCGCTCGGAGGAGTCGATGACCGGCTACTCCCGCGACAAGTTCCCGCACTGGATCACCATCTCCGGCTCCTGCGACACCCGTGAGACCGTGCTCAAGCGCGACGCCGATTCGGTCACCGTGGGCTCCGACTGCTATCCCACGTCCGGCCGTTGGTACAGCTACTACGACGGCGCCGTCTGGACCCAGGCGTCCGACCTGGACATCGACCACATCGTCGCGCTGGCCGAGGCGTGGCGCTCCGGCGCGAGCCACTGGACCACGGCAAAGCGCCAGTCTTTCGCCAACGACCTCAACGGTCCGCAGCTGATCGCGGTCACCGACAACGTGAACCAGTCCAAGGGCGACCAGGACCCGTCCACCTGGCAGCCGCCGCGTTCCGGCGCCCGCTGCGCGTACGCGAAGTGGTGGATTCACACCAAGTACCGCTGGGGCCTGCACCTGCAGTCGAGCGAGAAGTCCGCGTTGCAGAGCATGCTCAACACCTGCTCGTTCTGAGCGTGTCCAGCCGCGGCATCGTGGGCCCGTGCCCATGGTGCCGCGGTTGCGTGGTGCGCGGTTGCGCGTCCAGGAGTCCAGCATGCAGGATTCGCGAGAAGTTCTCCGTTTCCGCGAGAGGCATGCCACATGACGCAACCGTTCGGCAGCTACCAGAGCGAGTTGTACCTGGCCGGTCTCGGCGGGCAGGCGCCTGAGTTCACCACGAACGTGGCGGCACTGGACGAGTCCGCGCGCCTGAGCATGGACGGCGGCGCGTTCGGATACGTGGCCGGCGGTGCGGGCAACGAGGCGACCGTGCGGGCCAACCGCGCGGCGTTCGACCAGTGGCGAATCGTGCCGCGCATGCTTCGGGACGCGACCAACCGGGACCTGTCCACCACCGTGCTCGGTACCACCATGCCGGCGCCGGTCATGCTCGCGCCGGTCGGCGTGCAGTCGATCATCCACCCGGACGGCGAGCTGGCCACCGCGCGCGCCGCCGCCGAACTCGGCGTGCCGATGGTGCTGTCGACCGCGTCCTCGCACACGATCGAGGAGGTCGCCGAGGCCAGTGGCGAGGGGCCGAGGTGGTTCCAGCTGTACTGGCCGAACGATCCGGAGGTGTGCGTGTCGATCCTCGAGCGGGCGGCCGCCGCCGGGTTCACCACGCTGGTGGTCACGCTGGATACGTGGACGCTGGCGTGGCGCCCGCGTGACCTCGATCGGTCCTACCTGCCGTTCATTCGCGGTATCGGGACGGCGATCCCGTTCAGCGACCCGGTGTTCCGGGCCGGGCTCGCGCAGTCGCCGGAGGAGGACCCGACCGCGGCCGTGCTCAAGTGGGTGCCGATGTTCACCGGGACCGACAAGAGCTGGTCGCAGCTGCCGTTCCTGCGCGAGCACTGGGACGGGCCGATCGTGCTCAAGGGGATCCAGCACGTCGATGACGCGCGGCTGGCCGTGGAGGCCGGCATGGACGGCGTGATCGTCTCCAACCACGGCGGCCGCCAGGTGGACGGCGCGGTGGCGTCGCTGGACGTGCTGCCGGAGATCGTCGCCGCCGTCGGCCAGGACCTCGCGGTGCTGTTCGACTCGGGCGTGCGCACCGGCGCGGACGTGGTGAAGGCGCTCGCGCTCGGTGCCGAGGCGGTGCTCATCGGACGGTCGTTCGCCTACGGGCTGTCGCACGGCGGGCAGTCCGGCGTGCGGCACGTGTTGCGCAGCCTGCTCGCCGACACCGACCTCACGATGGCGCTGTCCGCTCAGCGGTCGGTGGCCGAGCTGAGCCCGGATCTGTTGCGCCGCAACGGTTAGCCGCAACGCGCTGACCTGCACCTCCTCCATGGCCGCCGTACTTTAGCGGGCTAAAGTACGCCAAACATGAACGGAGCGATCGCTAAGTTTCGGACACCGGGGCGCTAGCCGAGTTTCTCGTCCACGAAGCACCACCGCCACGCCTCGCCCGGTTCGATGCTGCGCATCACCGGGTGGCCGGTCTCGGCGTGGTGCCCGGACGCGTGCTTGCCGATGGACGAGTCGCAGCACCCGACGTGCCCGCAGGACAGGCACAGCCGCAGGTGTACCCAGGTCATCCCGTCGCGCAGGCACTCCTCACAGCCGCCGGGAGTACGCGCGGAGGTGACCCGTGGCGCTGAGCGCAGGTGCTCGCAGTCGCCGCTGGATCTCGACGGTGCGACCAGGTCGGCCTCCAGCCTGCTCTGCGCGTCCTCCACCCGGTCGAGCATGGATTCCTCCAGGTCGATCGCGTACAGCGCGCCGCGCAGCACCTCGTCGTCGACGTTGCCCGACGACCTGGCCTCGAGTACCGCTTCCCGCTCCGCGTCGAGCATCTGCATGCGCAGCCGGCGGTACGCCGCCGCTGGCGGCTCGACCTCGTCCTGGGATCGGCCGAGGCGCTCCCACATCGTGTTGGTGCGCAGATCGGCCCTGTTCCGCAGCCGTTCGATGACTTCGGGCGGGTCCTCCGGAGTCCTGATCGACTCCAGGTGCGCGAGTCCCGCTCTGGTCGCGTCGGTGACCAAAGCGGCCGACTGCAGCGCGTCCTCGGCCGGGTCGGGGCCGGGCATGCCGAGTCTGCGCACGAGCCACGGCAGCGTCGGCCCCATCACCAGTAGCGTGCCGGCCACGACCACGAAAGCGATGAGCCGCAACAGATCCCGCTGTGGCGCCTCGGGTGGGATGAGGAATACGGCGGCCAGCGTGACCACCCCGCGCATGCCCGCCCAGGAGATGACCGTGGCGACCGGCCACGACCAAGCCGACCCGGTGACAAGCCGGTACAGCGCGGTTATGACGTAGAGCCACACCACCCGCGTCAGCACCACGGCCAGCAGCACGACCAGGCAGTACACCGCGATCTCCCCGAAGGAGAACCCGAGCCCGTCGATGCCGTCCACGATGCTGCGCAGTTGCAGGCCGATCAGCAGGAAGACCGCGTTCTCCAATAAGAATTGGACGGTTCGCCAGTTCGTGTTCTCCGCGATCCTGGACGCCGCGGTTTGCAGGATCGGTGCCTTGTGCCCGAGCAGCAGCCCGGTCACCACCACCGCCAGCACCCCGGACGCATGGATCGCCTCGGCGGGCAAAAACGCGACGTACGGCGCGACGAAGGACAAAGTCGTGTCCAGCACCGGATCGGTGATGTGCTTGCGAATCTTGGCCAGCACGGCCGCGACCACCAGTCCGACCACGATCCCGCCACCGGCCGCGATCAGGAAGTCCAGTGCGACCTGGCCGACACTGATCTGCATGGAGATCGCCGCGATCGCCGTGTGCAGGGCCACGAGTGCGGTGGCGTCGTTGACCAGGCTCTCGCCTTCGAGGATGGAGACGATTCGTCTCGGCATGCCGACCTTGCGGGCGATCGCCGTCGCCGCGACCGCGTCCGGCGGTGCCACCACGGCGCCGAGCGCGAACGCGGCGGCCAGCGAGACGGCTGGAACGACCCACCACGCCACCAGCCCGATGACCACTGTGCTGAACGCGACCAGCCCGACCGACAACAGCAGGATCGCCCGCCGGTTGGCCCGAAAGTCGATCAGCGACGTGCGGATCGCGGCGGCGTAGAGCAGCGGCGGCAGGAACCCGATGAGTACGACATCGGGGTCCAACTCGAAGGACGGCATGCCGGGCGTGAACGAGATCGCCACGCCGACCACGACCAGAACCGACGGCGCCGACCAGCCATACCGGCGGGCGAGCCCAGCGGCGCACGCCACGACGATGACCAACCCGACGGTGAGCAGAGCGGGATTCACCGCACCATCATGCGTGCCGGCGGCCGGATTCGCCCGCCCTCAGGTGTCAGCGGCTGTTTTCCTTGGCCGCCAACAGGAATCCGTGCCACGCTCCCGCGTCCAGCACCATCGCCTGGCCGTTTGGTTGCTTGCTGTCCCGCACCGCGTGCGACCCGCGCACCACCGCCACCTCGACGCAGCCGTTCGCGGCGTTGCTACGGCTGCTCTTGCGCCAGGTCACGCCCGTCAGGGCAGAGGCCGACTGCCACATCTAGCCTCACTCCTTCATGATTCGTTCCACGAGCTTCCGCGTCTCGTCCTCGCTCAGCGCGGCGCCCAAGATGTGTTCGTACGCCAGGCTATAGACGTCGGTGTGTTTCGGCTTCGGCAGGTACTCCGCGTTGGTCAGCGTCTCGATGTGAGCGATCGTGCGGTCAGCGCGTTCCAGGTACAGCAGGGTGAACGGATAGCAGAGGCCGACGTGCGGACCACTGCTGGTCTCGATCACCCGGAACGTGATGTGCGGCTGCGCGCCGAACTCCAGCAGTCGGGCCAACTGGCCGCGCATCAGCTCGGGCGGGCCGAACGGCTTCCTGAGCGCCTGCTCGCCCAACACGATCCAGATCCGGCGTTGACCGTCTGACAGCAGCATGTCGCCGCGTCGCTCTCGTTCCCGTGCGTTCGGCTCGATCTCGGCCGGCGCGAGCACCAAAGACGTTTGAAGCTGCGCTCGCGCGTACTCGCGGGTCTGCAACGGTCCGGGTACGCACTCGCCGAACCAGAGACGGATCTCCGATGCCGACCGCTCCAGTCCGATGTGCTGCTTCGCCCAGTACGGCACCCGCGACGGTGAGGTCTTGCCGCGAGACTGCTCGCCGAGCTTGCGGACGGCCGTCGCCGCCTTGCCGGTGACGCCGTACAGATCGAGCAGAAGATCGACCTCGGCGGGCTTCGTGCGCAGCTCGCCGTTCTCCACCTTGCCGAGCTTTCCCTTGTACCACCCGGGAACTCGGGAGTTCGCCTCTTCGATCGTGAAGCCGGCCCGGTCCCGTAGCTCGCGCAGTTGATCACCGAGCAGGATGCGCTGAACGACCGGGTCATCGTCGTCGCGGTGCGTCGTCATGGCGCGATTCTCCCCTGAGTGGTCGTTCCGCTCCACACGTAACCCGATCGGGGGACTGTCCAACTTGAGTACTCATGTGAGACCGTAACTACGGCGGCGAGATCGGGTCTGCACCGCCACTGCCACGGGCGCTCCGCGCCAAGGAGGCACTCCTCCCGCCCCGGTCTCGCCGCCCTCCAGACTGGGACGGGGAGATCGCATGTCGATGTGTGAGTGGGAGCGCGACGAGCTGCTGGACGAACTGCGCAGGCGGCGCTGGACGTTCCACTACTTCGGGCGGCGCAACGACGACCTGGACGCGATCGCCGCCGTGCGCAGGCGCGGCGACTGGGTGACCGTGATCGTGCTGCGCGCCGAGGACCGCGCGTTCGCCTACCTCACGTTCGCCCCGCCCGAGGTCGACCCACTGGCGGCCGACCACATCGCCTGGCACTACATCGGCTCGGCGGTCTGGACGCTGCGCGCCGCGCTCTGCCTTTCAGCCGACCTTCAACCGTCCACGGTGTACAGCCGCCCGCCCGACCTCACGCTCACCGAGTTGGACCGCCGCCCGCTGTCGATCCGCCCGCCCCTGGTCGAGCCGTCCAGTGCGGGTGAGGAATTGAAACGTACGGAAGCCGGCTCGACGACGGTACGTCCACGCTCTTGGGGTGAAGGTCGCCGAGTGATGGGCGGTGCTGAGGGGCAAGAACAACCGGAACGGAACAGTTAGCTGGATTGCTCGGCCTTGGGCCGTGGCATATGTAGGGCACCGTGCAGCCTGCTGTTCGTTTCCGCGCCCCCTGCTATAACCGAGTGCAGTAGGCCGTTGTACGCCAGGTCGTGCACGTATGGATCAAGTTCCAGTTCAAGTAGTTGAATTCGGATCTTTCGGCCGTGCTTGTCGCGGGCATGCAGCCACATGTTCATGCCATGCGAGTAGACTTTAGCGCTGGTGATTTCGTACAGGGACACCCACTGACGATTTCGCCGAAGCCAGTCCGCTCCAGCCGAAACATTTTGGCGCCACTGTTGAAGTGTAAGCACGAGTGACGCGCCCAAGACGAACAGCCACATCCACGGTATCGATGCCCATGCGAGACTAAAGCCTTGTAACATCCAAATTCCGACAAACATGAAAACAGTCCAGAATGCCGCTATTCCGGCTAGCTCACGGAGACTGAACTCCGACCATGCAAGTGTTCTGCCGCATCCGTCCGGTGGTGCCGGCGGCTCGGATGACCTCTCTGTCTCCTTGTCGCGACCAAGAAGTGTCGGTGCTTGGGGTACACGCGGAAGCCCGGTTTCGGGGTCTGGGCGTGGAGGAAGGTCAGCGGCCGACAGGTGGGTCGGCGCCTGCTGCGCCTTCTTCCAGTTTCCGTGTACACCGTGACGTCCAGCCACTACGGTCCCCGTTCTACTTGAACAGATTTCCGACGCCGAACACGGCGACGAGTCCGCCGCCGATTCCTCCGACGACGCCGCCTACTACGTTCCCGACGCCAGGGAAGACTGTACCGAGGGCCGAGCCGAGCGCCGCGCCTCCTGCGATACTTCCACTGATACCCGCCGCCGTTTCGGCGGCAGCTTGTAGCGGAGGCTTGCCTATGAGGACGTCGCCAACTGCCGAACCCACTGCTGCCAGTGTGCCCGCGACGGGAAGGGCAGTCAAAAGGACCTTTGTTCCCTTCAGGATGGGACTGCTATGGCGAGTCACTGTAATGTGCTGTCCAGGGTTGTAAGATATCGCAGCTCGAGTTGACTCGGGAATCCATGAGACCGGCTTCAAGAGCCTTTCCGCGAGTTCCCTCATACTCTGAGCTCCCGCTGCGGACGTAGCAGCGACGCGCGCGGCGGCGACACGCGAAGCATGTGTACTGGACATTGCATTGGACGCGGCAGCAAACGTTGACGCCTGCGTGTCGAGGCTGCTCGCAAGATTCAGAAGATCCTTTGCGGTGGTGTGAAGGGATTTTATCAGGCTGAGGGTGCCACTCAGTGCGGTCACGCCGATCACCTTGAGCGCGTTAGCCTGGAAACGCGTAGGCTCAGCGATTCCCTGTAGCTTTCGATGGGCCTCAATCTCTATCTTGCGCGCGTCCTCTACCGTCGTCTTCGCCTCGTTGTAGGCCGCGACTTGACGCGCGTGCTGGGCAACCGCAGCGCCATGAGCATCGATCGCCCTGTTCAGCGCCTCCTCCACATGAGGCTGGATCGGCCCCTTGATCCGCACGGGAGCAGGCCCTGGCGGAAGGCCTGGCGGAAGAATTCTGTCCGGCGTGATCCCAAGCCCACCCTTCACCGCTACGTTGCGCGCCTGCGTCATCCGGGCTCGAACAGTATTGAGATCGGCGGCGAACACCAGGAGTGCCTGACCCGCGCGGTCCCCAATCGCCCTCAGGTCGTCAGCATCCTTGGCCGTACTCAAGGTCGAATTGCGGAAGGCATCGCCTGCCGGACCAGCCCAGCACGACTCAGATGAGCCGCGTGCACGGCGGATCGCAGAGCCTGTTTCGGTGACACTATGCCCAACCTTACTAAGCCAATCGGCCGTCGCACGGCACGACCCAGGGTCACCGTCAACCCTTGTGTCAAGTACCCCAGTCACGTCACATTCCCCCCGGAAGGCCGTCATCTTGCCGCTTGACGCGCGCCACGCGCGCCGCATTCGTATTGTCGACGTTGCCGTAGCTACCGCGACTGCTGTCGATATCCGCAGCCGTCTCCCCAACCTTCGCGACAAGCGCCGCCACAGCGTTCGTGATCGAAGACAGTGCCCGGCCGACCTCCGCAGTCGACTCGCCCGCATCGGGCATCGCGGGGGCAGCCTTGGCTGACCCCTCAAGCCCCTGCGGGCCTGTTTGAAGGTGACCAGAAAGTTCTGTCAGCCCTGCTGGATCAGCTCGAAACCCCATCTCCCCAGTCCTTTCGTTCAGTACTGCCCGTGCCGCAGCCATTCGGGTAGCGCTGTGTCCATCACAACCACATCCGCACCCGACTGGCGACGAACCTCTTCGATGTCACTCGAAGGGAAGGAAACCCACGCCTGATGCTCACCGCACCCCCATATCAGGAGCTCCAACGATGAGTAAGCAAGGAGTGCGACCTCGTCATCAGAGATCGGTTGCAATTCAAGTTCCGCACGCTTGTGGCCCTCGTGAAACGGCCGCGATGGCACGAACAGCATCCGATCCTCGTCATCGCCGAGCGTTGCGAACGGTGTCGGTTCCTCCTGACCCTCAGGTGTCGCCGGATGCCGTGTCTCGACTGGGAGCGGCGTGTCCAACGCAACGGCCTTGAACCCGGCCGAGCGCTTCAAGTTGGGCAGCTCGTGCGCGGGGACGCGTATCCAGGACTGCCCGCGGCCGCAGCACTCAACCAAAGCTTGCCTTGAGCTGTACGCCATGACGACCAACTGGTCGTTGACAGACTCGCGCAGCTCCAGCATCACGCGTTCGCCCACCGAACGGCCCGGATGGGTGGCAAGAAGAACCTCGTAGGGCATCCGATCAGCCTCATCGACGTCCAGCAGCATCGGACGCGGCATGCGCTCCCGCTGGCCCTTGCCCTTGTCAGCCGCGATGTCGATCACTCCCCCCAAACGCACAACCCGCCACGACCCCAGTGCCATTCCACCACCCAACGTCACAGCACGGCTCCGTTCCGAGATCGGTCACTCGAACGGCGTAGCCAGTGCGGCCGGGAACGCCAGTGTCGGCATCAGCGTCCGGGGCGCCACCACCGGGTGTGTGCGGAGCGCGGGACTCGCCGATGCACAGCGCGGGACTCGCGACTACCACCACGTCGGGTCACTTCGCGTCGGCGTAGCAGTCGACCGTGGACGCCTGCATGGGGAACACCACCGCCGTGTCGCCGAAGACCAGTCGGCTCGCTTCGGCGGCGGCCTGTTCCACTTGTGCCGCAACGGTTTCCGAGCACTCGGCCGGCGTGTGCACGATCACCTCATCGTGCTGGAAGAACACCAACTGCGCCCCAGGAGCAGCGGAGGCCAGTCCGCGCCGCAACACCGCCAACATCGTCAGCGCCCAGTCCGAAGCACTCGCCTGCACCACGAAATTGCGAGTGAACCGCCCCCACTCCCGCGCCGCCTGCCGCGACCGCCGCTCACCCGCGTCGTCCTGATCCGTCGCCTCCATCAACACCCGCCACCGCTCCGACGGCGCAGGCGAAGTCCGCCCCAACCGAGAGCGCACCATCCGCCCCGCCTCACCAGCCAGCGCCGCATCCTCCACATAGGACACCGCACGCGGAAACCGCTTACGCAGCACGGCAAGCAGCGGCCCAGCCTCCCCACTCGTCCCGCCATACATCGCCGACAACATCGCGATCTTGGCCCGCGCCCGGTCACCATCGAACGCATCCTCAGCCAGACCCGCGTACAGATCGACCGCACCAGCCACCTCAGCCAGCCGCGCGTCCGAGGACAGAGCGGCCAACACGCGAGGCTCCAGTTGCGCCGCGTCCGCGACGACCAGCCGCCACCCGGGATCAGCCCGCACGGCGGTGCGTAATGCCTTGGGCAGTTGCAAAGCCGCGCCGCCCCGAGTCGCCCACCGCCCGGACACCACACCGCCGACCACGTACTCCGGCCGGAACCGTCCCTTGTGCACCCACGAGTCCAGCCAGGACCACCCGTGCGCCACGAACAGACGGCTGAGTTCCTTGTACCGCAACAGAATCGGCGCGGCCGGATGATCGACCTCGCGCAACACGGCCGCCCGCGTGTTCGGGACGTCCACCCCCTCACGAGCGAACGCGCGCAGCACATCGGCCGGGTTGTCCGGGTTCACCGGCTTGCCGCGAAACGCCGAGGTGATCTCCTCGGCGAGCCCGGCCAGCACCGGCGGCCGGTTGCCCGGCGCCGGCCGCGCGCCGAGCGTGTCGGCCAGCAGCGTCCGGTGCACCTCCTCCGACCAGGGGAGCCCGTGGTGGGTCATCTCCGCCGCCGCGAGCGCGCCGGCCGACTCGGCGGCGATCAGCAGCCGCAGCCGGTCCGGGTGCGCGGTCGCGTCGACGCGGCGCATCTGGTCGGCGTACACCTGCTCGGCGGCGTGCACCGGGTCCACGTCCTCGGGCAGCAGCCGCGTCTCGGCGGCGAACAGGGTCGGCTGCTCGTCGCGCGTGGGCGGCGCCGGGTCGGGCGGCTCGACTCCGCCGCGCAGCCGCGCGTAGGCCGCGGCCAGATTGCGTGGCGAGCCGTGCCGGCCGTCGAAGGCCAGCAGGATGCCCTCGGCCAGCGCCAGGTCGTGACACCGGTCCAGCCGCACCCCCGAGGCCAGCAACTCCGGGTACACCGCGTCGATGGCCGGCAGAACCCACCGGGCGTCGGGGTGGTCGGCCGCCCGCGCCGCGAGTGACACCACCTCGCCACGCAGGGGTGCCACCACGATCTCCACGCGAGCATTCTGCGCCGTACCCCCGACGGTTCGGCTCACCCCGCGTCCCAGTTGACTCGGGAGTAACTTCTGGGGCACCGTTCTCCCGAACCGGGCAACCGTGTCCACCTGGTGGAACACCGTGGAGGAGTCGTGGCGAAGATCCTGTCCAAGGTCACCGAATACGCCGGCCGGGTGCCGACCGCGTTGCGCAGTGTGGACGTGATGCGCAAGGCCGGCCTGGTTCCCTTGCACCGCCCGGACTGGATGGTGCACGCGCTGGTCGCGATCCGCCAGTACGGCCCGATCGCCGGTGCCGCGAAGGTGGCCGCGCACCGCGATCACACCAGGATCGGCATCGTCGACGAACTGGGCCCGCTCACCTTCCACCAGTTGGACGCGCGGTCCAACGCGCTGGTGCGCGCGTGGGCCGCGCGCGGCATCGGCAAGGACTCGGTGATCGCCCTGCTTGCTCGCGACCACCGAGGCGCGGTCGACACGATGTGCGCGATCGGCAAGATGGGCGGGCGGCTGCTGCTGATGAACACCGGCTTCGCCAAGCCACAGCTGGCCGACGTCGCCGAGCGCGAGGGCGTGTCCGCGATCGTGTACGACGAGGAGTTCACCGACCTGGTCAGCGCGCTGCCGAGCGACCTGCCGCGGTTCCTGTCCTGGGTGGACTCCGAGTCCACCGCGGACCGCCCGGTCACCCTGGAGGAGCTGATCTCCAGCACCGAGGACCGGCAGGTACCCGTGCCGAGGAAGCCGGGCAGCATGGTGCTGCTCACCAGCGGCACCACCGGCACCCCGAAGGGCGCTCCCCGCCAGGTCCGCTCGCCGCTCGCGGCCGCACAGTTCCTGGACCGGATTCCGTTGCGGGTCAACGAGACCACGATGATGGCCGCCCCGCTGTTCCACGGCACCGGGCTGAGCCAGTTCATCCTGAGCCTCGCGCTCGGGTCGACCGTGGTGCTGCGCCGCAAGTTCGATCCGGAGGAGTCGCTGCGCGCGATCCAGGACAACAAGTGCACCGCCGTGGTCGTGGTGCCGACCATGTTGCAGCGGATCGTGGACCTGCCCAAGGACGTGCTCGACTCCTACGACGTGTCCTCGGTGAGGATCATCTTCGTGGCCGGGTCCGCGCTCGCACCCGATCTCGGCAACCGGGCCACCGCGTACTTCGGCGACGTGATCCACAACCTGTACGGCTCGACCGAGGTGGCGGTGGCGACCGTGGCCACACCGGAGGACTGGCGGGAGGCGCCTGGCACGGTCGGCAAGCCGCCGGTGGGCTGCCGGGTCGTGCTGTACGACGACGCCGGCGTCAAGATCACCACGCCGCACACGGTCGGCCGGCTGTTCGTGGGCAGCGACCTGTCGTTCGAGGGCTACACCGACGGCCGGAACAAGGAGGTCATCGACGGCCTGCTGTCCGTCGGCGACGTCGGGCACTTCGACGAGCACGGCCGCTGGTTCATCGACGGTCGGGACGACGACATGATCGTCTCCGGCGGGGAGAACGTGTTTCCCGGCGAGGTGGAGAACCTGCTCGTCGAGCACGAGCGGATCCTGGAGGCGGCCGTGGTCGGGATCTCCGACCCCGAGTTCGGCCAGCGGCTCAAGGCCTACGTGGTGACCGCCTCCGATGCGGAGCTGGACGCGGACGCGGTGCGTGAGTTCGTGAAGTCGAACCTGGCCCGCTACAAGGTGCCGCGCGAGGTTGTGTTTCTGGACGAATTGCCGCGCAACGCCACGGGGAAGCTACTGCGGGGCAAGCTGTCCGAGCTAGGTTGATCATTCGTGGACCTCACCTGTGAGCAGCTGCGGCCGGCCGACGACGGATACGACGCCGCGCGCACCGGCTGGAACCTGGCTGTCGAGCACCGGCCCTCGCTGGTCGTGTACCCCGAGTCGGTCGAGGACGTGGTCGCGGCCGTCGAGTACGCGCGCGCCGAGAAGCTGCCGGTCGGTGTGCTGAACACCGGGCACGGGCTGGTCCGGCCGTTCGCCGACGGCGTGCTGATCAGGTTGGAACGACTCGCCGATGTGACGGTCGACCCCGGTGGGCGCACCGCGATCGTCGGCGCCGGCGCGACCTGGCAGCACGTGCTGGACGCGTGCGCGCCGCACGGGCTGGCGGCGCTGTCCGCGTTCTCCTCCGACGTCGGTGCGGTCGGGTACACGCTCGGCGGCGGTATCGGCTGGCTGATGCGCAAGTACGGCGCCTGCTCGGACAGCGTGCTGTCGGCGACCGTGGTGCTGGCCGACGGCGAGGTGGTCACCGCGCGCATCGGCGACGAGCTGTTCGAGGCGGTGTGCGGCGGCGGGGGCAACTTCGGCGTGGTCACGAGTGTCCACATGGGACTGTACGACGTGGACAGCGTGTTCGCGGGCGGCACGTACTACCCGGCTTCGCGTGCGCCCGAGGTGATCGCGGCCTACCGGGAGTGGTGCGCGTCGGTGCCGCCCGAGGTCACCTCGGCGCTCGCGCTGGTGCGGTTCCCGGCGAGCCCGAAGCTGCCGGAACCGTTGCGCGGCGCCGATGTGGTGGCGTTCCGGGCGTGCCACACCGACGGGGTGGCCGGCGTGTGGGAGCTGGAGACCATGCGCACGCTGGGCGGCGAGCTGATCGACACGTTCGAGGTCCTGCCGTACTCCCGCATCGGCGAGGTGGCCATGGGCTCGCGGCAGCCGCAGGCCAGAGCGAGCTACGGCGCGCTGCTGGTCGACCTGCCGGATCCGCTGGACGTGCCGGCGCTGCTGGACACCGACGCGCCGTATCTGATGGTGGAGCTGCGGCACGTGGAGGGCGGCAACCGCCCGGCCCGGCCGGCCGGGCTGGGGCTGTGGGACGCGGCGTACGCGGTGTTCTCGATCGCGCCGACGCCGAGCGAGGAGGCGGCGGCCGAGGTAGGCGAGTACTACCGGCGGCTGCACGGCGAGCTCGGCGTGTGCCGGTCGAAGTCGAACACGGTGAACTACCTCGGCACGGAGAACATCGGGGACGGCGCGGTGCGCGGCTGCTACACGGCGGAGCACTTCGATCGCCTCACGCATGCGAAGTCGCGGTTCGATCCGGAAAACGTATTCTGTACGAACCACAACATCGCACCTGGCGGGACAACCCGCCGTTCGTCGGTTTAGCGCAACATCCGACGTATTTGCCTAGCATTTGATCTCGGCTTGACGGTACCTACCAAAGTAGGTTCCTCCGCCTGAGTTCTCACCGTTTGAAATCGGTTGATCGCATAATGCAGCCGGCATCGGTAACAAAATTCGCGAAGCTTGTTGTCGCAGGTCAACGTGGGTATCGCGAGCTGCTGAACCTTGTGTGTGCTACTCCGTTCGGAGTACATTGCTTGAGCTGATCAGCCCTGATAGGGCAACTGTGAATCATTGAGAGTGTTACACCGCAGGACTTCCATTAGGTGAGCAGGCAACAGCGAGAGGGCACGGAGAGACGTTTCGCGTTCAGGAAGTCGTTGGTTCGCCGAATTACCGAGGAAGGGTTCGATGACTACGAGTCGAAAGAGTCGGGGCCGGCTGCTTGTCGGTCTGGGGCTTGCCGGCGCGGTGGCCACCGCCACCGCCATCGCCGCGCTTCCCGCCCAGGCCGATCAGGTGGGCGAGATTCGCTCGGCAAACGCACAGGGCACCATCCCGGGCAGCTACATCGTCGTGCTGAAGGACGACGGGCTGCGCTCGGTGTCGGAGGTGACGTCCAAGGCGCAGGGCTTGGCGTCCAAGTTCGGCGGCCAGGTGAAGAACACCTACGGTGCCGCGCTGAAGGGCTTCTCGGTGAACATCTCCGAGGGCCAGGCCAAGAAGCTGGCCGCGGACTCCAGCGTCAAGTACGTCACGCAGAACAAGGCCTACAAGGTCTCAGACGAGCAGCCGGATCCGCCGTCGTGGGGCCTCGACCGGGTCGACCAGAAGGACCTGCCGCTGGACAAGAAGTACACCTATGACACGAAGGCGGACAACGTCACCGCCTACATCATCGACACCGGCATCCGCGCCAGCCACAAGACGTTCGAGGGTCGGGTCGGCCCCGGTTTCGACGCGGTCGACGGTGACGACGACCCGGCTGACGGCCACGGTCACGGCACGCACGTCGCCGGCACCGTGGGTGGCGCCGAGTACGGCCTCGCCAAGGGCGTCAAGCTCTCCGGCGTGCGCGTGCTCGACGACCAGGGCAGCGGCTCGACCGACGGTGTCGTGAAGGGCATCGACTGGGTCGCGCAGAACGCCAAGGCGCCGTCCGTGGCGAACATGAGTCTCGGTGGCCCGGCCGACCAGGCGCTGGACGACGCCGTCAAGGGCGCGGTCGCCAAGGGCATCACGTTCGCGGTGGCCGCGGGCAACTCCTCCGACGACGCCAGCGGCTACTCGCCGGCCCGCGTCGAGGAGGCGCTGACCGTCGCCGCGTCGGACGACAAGGACGCGCAGGCCGAGTTCTCCAGCTTCGGCTCGGTCGTCGACATCTACGCCCCGGGCGTGGACATCACCTCCGCCGGCAACACGGACGACACCGGCACGGACACCATGAGCGGCACCTCGATGGCCTCGCCGCACGTGGCCGGCGCGGCGGCGCTGTACCTGGCCGCCAACCCGGACGCCAAGCCGGACGCCGTGGCGAAGGCGCTGACCGACGCCGCCACCCCGGACAAGATCACCAACCCGGGCGAGGGCACGCCGAACAAGCTGCTCTACACCGGCAAGTGATCACCGAGTGATCCCCACAGTTCCGCTGAGCACCAACTGAATAAACAACTGAATCCCAACGCGCTCGGCCCCACCGGTTGTTCGGTCCGGTGGGGCCGAGTGTTGTGGCGTGAGGGTGAGTCAGCCCCGCGTTCCTCCCCCGAACCCGCGACGCCCTCATCTTCGCGCAACGCTCTGACCTGCACTTCTGCGCGTAGTCCCGGACTTTAGCGGGCTAAAGTACGCCGAACATGAATGGAGCGATCGCTAAGTTTCGGACACCCGGGCGCTTCAGCGGTAGGTGAGCAGGTCGCGATGGTCGCCGACGAAGTGGGCGTGCTCGTTGAACGACAGCAGCGAGGTGCCCGAGCGGCCGTGGGCCAGCCGGGTGATCCCCGCGTTGATGGACACTCGGTTCATCGCCACGTAGCCGGCGATCGGCGCGTCGAGCAGGCGGGCGCAGATCGCGCTGATCACGCCGCCGGAGGTGAACACCAGCCCGATGCCACCCTTGCCCAGTGAGCCGAGCAGCTCGTCCAGCGCACCGTCCACTCGGGACCGGAAGCCCTCCCAGGACTCGTCGGCGTCGGCCAGCGCGCCGCTCGCCCAGTCCACCAGCGCGTCGTCCAACATCCGCTGGAAACCTTGCGGGGTAAGGGGTTCGCTCGACAGCAGCGCTGCCTTGTGCCGCGCCAGCGCGAGGTGGTCGTACTCGTTCCAGCGCGCGTCGGTGCCGCACTCCACGTCGATCCCCGCCGCCGCGAGGCCGGCCGCCGCCGTGTCGATCTGCCGGCGCAGCGTGCCGGAGCGCACCACGTCCGGCCGCACGCCACGGCGGCGCAGCTCCTCGCCGACGATCTTGGACTGCAGTTCGCCCGCGGGGGAGAGCACGTCGTAGTCCGCCGCGCCGAAGGACGCCTGGCCGTGCCGGACCAGGTACACCGTCGGCATCAGGCGATCCCCATCGTCGTGCGGCAGCGCCACTCCAGGTACCCGACGAACATCCAGAAGTCCTTGTACGCCGGGTTGTGCGTCTGCCCATGGTGGTACCGGTAGTAGATCTGCTGCATGATCACCGCCAGCCGGAACAGGCCGAACGTCTCGTAGAACGTCCAGTCCTGAATGGACAGTCCGGTGCGCGCGGAGTAGTGCT
This sequence comes from Herbihabitans rhizosphaerae, assembly GCF_004216555.1. Taxonomy (GTDB): domain Bacteria; phylum Actinomycetota; class Actinomycetes; order Mycobacteriales; family Pseudonocardiaceae; genus Herbihabitans; species Herbihabitans rhizosphaerae. The sequence continues at coordinate 108,201 of NZ_SGWQ01000017.1, forward strand.
CCACCACCTCCTGGCGGGTCGGCATCCCGGGCAGGTGGGTCGGCTGCCGGCGCGCCCTCTGGAACACCTCGTCGTCGTCGGCCTGGATCCAGTACGCCATCATGCCGGCGAGGTCCATCAGCGGGTCGCCGAGTGTGGCCATCTCCCAGTCGAGCACACCGATCACGTCCAGCGTGCCCGGCTCGAGCACCACGTTGTCGAACCGGAAGTCGTTGTGTATCACGCAGATGCGAGAGTCGCCGGGCTGGTTCGTGTCGAGGTAGGACATCACGGCCTCGAAGTCGGGCACGTTGTCCGTGCGCGCCTTGCCGAAGCGCTCGGTCCACCCGCGCACCTGCCGCCGCACATAGCCGGCGCCCTTGCCGAGAGCGGCAACGCCGTCGGACGCCGGGTCGATCTGGTGCAGGTCGATCAGCCGGTCCACGACGCCGAACGCGAGATCGCGGGTGGCCCCTGCGTCCAGCGACATCCCCTCCGGCAGGTCGCCGCGCAGGATGATCCCCGGAATACGTTCCATCACGTAGAAGTCGGAATCGATCACCGAGTGATCGGTGCACAAGCCCAGAACCGTTGGTGCGTAACGGTAGTACGGCTTCAATGTGGAGCACACCGCGTACTCACGGCGCATGTCGTGCGCACTGGCCGCCTTCTGCCCGGCCGGCGGCCTGCGCAGGATCAGCTCCCGGTCGGGATAGCTCAACAGATAGGTCAGGTTCGACGCGCCGCCGGGGTACTGGCGCACCTCCGGCAGACCGGTCAGACCGTCCACAATGGACGACAGCCACTCGTGCACGGCGGCGACGTCGAACGCGTCCTCCTCGCGGACGGCACCAGGCTGGTCGACCAGATCGGTCATGACAGCTTCTTCACGATGCCCAGTGGCAGGTTCCGCATGGCGAAGCCGATCACCGTCCACGGCCACGACGGGCAGTCCGCGGTCGCCCGCTCCTTCTCGATTGCCGACACCATCGAGGTCACGCCCTTCACGGTGTCCACGATCAGCGGCGTGTTCTTGACCTTCTCGTTCATCTCCGAGCGGATGTAGCCGGGCAGGATCGTGCTGACCCTGATCGGCGTGCCCGCGGTGTCCGCGCGGATGCCCTCGGCGAGTGCGGAGACCCCGGCCTTGGTGGCGGCGTAGGTCGTGGTGTTCTTGCCGAGGTTGCGGTACGCGCTCATCGAGGAGATCACCACGAGGTGGCCGGCCTTCTGCTCGCGGAAGATCTCCATGGCCGCCTCGCACTGCGCGAGTGCCGCGACGAAGTTGGTCTCCGCGGTGGCCTTGTTCGCGTAGAAGTACCCGGTGCCCAGCGGCTGGCCCTTGCCGAGCCCGGCGTTGACGATCACGCGGTCGATCGTGCCGAGTTCGTCGCGGAACGCGCGGAACACGGTGAAGACCGCGTCGTGGTCGTTCACGTCGAGCGGCTTGATCAGGATCTCGATGCCGGAGTGCTTGGCGAGCAACTCGTCGCGCAGCTTCTCCAGCTTCTCGGTGCGGCGTGCGCAGAGGGCGAGGTTGCGCCCCTTCGCGGCGAACTGCCGTGCCATCTCCTCGCCGAGGCCGGAGCTGGCCCCGGTGATCACGATGTTCCTGCGTACCACTAGCCGTCCCTTTCGATCTTGGCGCGCAACCGCTGCCAGTACTTCTCACGCTGTGCGTCCACCAGCCGGGGCATCAGCCGTTTGAGCCGCGCCGCCTTGCGTCCCTCTTTGTGGGTCAGCACCATGAACTGTCCACTGTGGACCGCTTGGAAAACCTGCTCGGCGACGTCGTCCGGGGTCACCGACGACGACTCCATCAACCGTTCCATCATCCGCTCGGCCGCGGGGTCGGCGCTGCGCATCCGGGCGCCGAGGTTGGTCCGCACGAAACCGGGACACACCACGGTGGTGCCGATGCCGTACGGCGAAAGCTCCGTGCGCAGCGTCTCCGACAGGGAGAGCACCGCGGCCTTGGACACGTTGTAGGAGGCCATGGCCGGCAGGTTCATGATCGCCGCGAGCGACGCCACGTTGACCAGGTGGCCGGACCCCTGCCGCTTGAACAGCGGCACGAACTCGCGGCAGCCGCGCACCACGCCGGTGAGGTTGATCGCCATGATCCACTCCCAGTCGGCCATGCTGATCCGCTCGAACCGCCCGCCGCCGGCCACGCCGGCGTTGTTCACCAGCACGTCGAGCCCGTCCCACTCGCGCTCGCACCACTCCCGGGCGGCCGTCCAGTCGGCGTCACTGGTCACGTCCAGCTTCACGAAGGCGGCCGAATCCCCAAGCGCGGCAACGGTTTTCTCGCCCGCTTCACCGTCCACATCGGACACGAGTACGCGGGCGCCGTCCTTGGCGTAGCGGTGCGCGATCGCCGCCCCCAGCCCGGACGCGCCGCCGGTGACCAGCACCCTCACGCGTACCGCCCCAACTCCGCACGAGCCACCAGCCCGAGGTGCACCTCGTCCGGCCCGTCGGCCAACCGCAGCGCGCGGGCGCCCGCGTAGGCGGCGGCGAGCGGGAAGTCGTCGGTCATGCCGGCGCCGCCGTGCAACTGGATCGCCATGTCGATCACGTCCAGCGCCATCGGGGGCACCGCGGCCTTGATCGCGGAGACTTCGGACCGCGCGCCGGCCAGGCCCTGCGTGTCCAGCTTCCACGCGGTGCTCAGGACAAAGAGGCGCGCCTGGTCGATGGCGATGCGGGCCTTGGCGATGCGCTCCCGGTTGCCGCCCAGGTTCGCCAGCGGCTTGCCGAACGCGGTGCGCGCGGTGGCCCGCTGGCAGGCCAGCTCCAGCGCATTCTCGGCGAGCCCGATCAGCCGCATGCAGTGGTGGATCCGGCCGGGACCGAGGCGGCCCTGGGCGATCTCGAAGCCGCGGCCGGGGCCGGCGAGCACCGCGTCGGCCGGCAGCCGCACGTCGGTGAAGCTGACCTCGCCGTGGCCGTACGGCTCGTCGTGCCGGCCGAAGACCGGGAGCATGCGCTCCACCTTCACGCCGGGGGAGTCCAGCGGGACGAGGACCATGGAGTGCTGCTGGTACTTGTGCGCACTCGGGTCGGTGACGCCCATGAAGATCGTGAAGGCGCAGTTCGGGTGGCCGATTCCGGTGGAGAACCACTTGCGCCCGTTGAGCACGACGTGGTCGCCGTCCATGGTCGCGGTGGCCGCCATGTTGGTGGCGTCGGAGGAGGCGACCTCGGGCTCGGTCATGCAGAAGGCGGACCGGATCTCCCCGTCCAGCAACGGTTTGAGCCACTTGTCGCGCTGCGCGTCGGTGCCGTACTTGACCAGCACCTCGGAGTTGCCGGTGTCCGGGGCGTTGCAGTTGAAGATCTCCGGCGCGATGAACGAGCGGCCCATCCGCTCGGCCAGCGGCGCGTACTCCACATTGGACAGTCCGGCGCCGCCGTACTCCACGTCGGGCAGGAACAGGTTCCACAGGCCGGCGTCGCGCGCCTTCTTCTTCAGGTCGGTGATCACCGGCAGGACGGTCCACGGGTCGTCCGCGGCGGCGAGCGCGCGGTGGTACTCGGGCTCGATCGGGTCGATCTCGGTGCGCATGAAATCGGTGACGCGCGCGAGGTAGTCGACCGTGCGGGCGGAGTGCGCGAAGTCCACGACAAGCCTCCTCTGGGTGCTCTGTTGAGGGTAGCCTCCCTATCGAGCAATGCTCAATAGCGGCTCGGGAGAGGTGATGACGGGCACGACGGATCGGCCGCCGAGGGTGCGCCGCACGGCGGAGGACCGCAGGCGGCAGCTCATCGGCATCGGGTTGGAGATGCTCACGACCATGGCCTTCCACCAGGTGACGGTGGACGAGGTGGCCCGGCGCGCGGGGATCTCGCGGAGCCTGCTGTTCCACTACTTCCCGACCAAGCGGGACTACTACGCGGCGGTCGTGCGCGCGGCGGCGCGGCGGCTGCTGCGCGCCACCGTTCCGCTGGAGGGCGCCGAGCCAGCCGACCGATTGCGTGCCACCGTGGACGCCTACGTCGCGTTCATCCGCCGCCGTCGCGAGGCCTACGTCTCGGTCTTCCGTGCGCCACGCCAGGACGAGTGGATCCTGGAGATCCACGAGGAGACGCAGAACGCGTTGTCCCACAAGGTGTTCGAGGCGCTCGGCATCGACAGTCCGGAGGAGACGCTGGTGCTCGCCGTGCGGGCGTGGTGGGCGTTCGCCGAGCACCTGTGCGTCGACTGGACCGCGCGCCGCGACGGCGGGGACGAGGAACTGGCCGCGATGCTCGTGGACACGCTGACCGACGTGGTGCGGCGCGCGGCAGTGTGATTGGCAATCCGTACTCAGGTACGGATTGCCCCTCGAATATGCGCAGTGGTGAGGTCGCTCGGGCGGCCGGCGTGCACGTCGAGACGTTGCGGTACTACGAGCGCCGGGGGCTGCTCGCCGAGCCCAGCCGCACGCTCGGCGGCCACCGGGAGTACCCGGAGTCGGCCGTGACCGTGCTCCGCGTGATCAAGGCGGCGCAGCGCCTCGGGGTTCCAGCTCGACGAGATCGCCGAGCTGCTGGAGGTCGGCAAGCACCGGCACGGCCGCCGTCCGGCCGGGCTGCGGGACCGGGTCACCGCGAAGGTCTCCGAGGTGGAGGCGAAGATCGCCGACCTGGAGATCATCCGCGGTTCGCTGCGCGAGGCGATGGCCGCCGGCTGCGACGACGTGCCGTCCTGTGCCGACCACCCGGACTGCCCGCTGCCGTTCGCCGAGGTGATCCGCCGCCTTACCTGATTACGCCACGCCCACGTGCATGGTGTTGCGGATGGCTTTGCGCTGCGGATCAACCCACGCTGGTGGGATGTAGTACGGGATCCCGTCTTGCATGATGATTTCCCAGTCTTGTTGGTGGATGGTGGTGTGGTGGTGTCGGCAGAGCAGTGTCATGAGTTCTGCCGAGGTTATTCCGCCGTCGATCCAGTGCACGATGTGGTGTGCGTCGGTCCATTCTGGTCAATACCACTAAGTTAAGCTTTGTTGGTTCCATGGAATGTTGAACACGCCGCGTTAAA
>NZ_SGWQ01000018.1 GCF_004216555.1 Herbihabitans rhizosphaerae
TAGTCAATCCTCAAAGGAACCCACAAAGGGGTTCATAATAAGCTCTACTGGCTTACATCGGCACACTGTTGAGTTCTCAAACAACACACGCACACCCATCAACGCGTCACCGACGCAGCCTTTGGGGGCTAGTACTACTTCGTTGATTTGCGGTCCGGATGCCTCCGGGCCAAGGTCACCCACTCTACCACCTGCCGGTGGGAGCTTGGTTCGTGACCCCCGCCTTCGCGTCGTTCCCGTCTGGCCTTCCGGCTTTCCGAGCCCGTTCCGCGCTGGCAGAGAGAAAGTTACACGACCCGATCTGGGCGATCAAATCGGGGGGTCCCTTTAGATGAACCGCAGGAAAACCCCTGGTCAGAAGGCGTGCGTGACCGCCACAGCCACAGTATCGGACCCAAATCCGCGCTGGGCTGTGACGGTCGACACACGAATAAAATGATCTCGGGTCACCGAAGGACCTCAACGCCCGCCGTGTTGCGCTTGCCGCGCCGCAGCACGAGCCACTTGTCGTGCAGCAGATCGCCGGCGCCCGGCACCCAGTCTTCCGAGGTCACCTTGGTGTTGTTGACGTACGCGCCGCCCTCGTTGACCGTCCGCCGGGCCGCGCCCTTGCTCTGCGCCAGACCGCTGGCGACCAGCAAATCCACGATCGTCGGCTCGTCGGTCAGTCGCGTCGTCCCGGTCGGCGCCTCGGCCATCGCGGCATCGAGCGTGCCGGCGTCCAGCTCGCGCAGCTCTCCCCTGCCGAACAACGCCTGGCTCGCCGTGATCACCTGCGAGGTCTCCCGTTCACCGTGCACCAGCTTGGTGAACTCCTCGGCGAGCCTGCGTTGCGCCGCACGCAGGTGCGGGCGCTCCGCGGTGTCGGCCTCCAGCGCGTCGATCTCCTCGCGCGTCAGGAAGGTGAACAGCCGCAGGTACCTGATCACGTCGGCGTCGCCCACGTTCACGAAGTACTGGTACCAGGCGTACGGCGAGGTCATCTCCGGATCGAGCCACACATTGCCGCCACCGGTGGACTTGCCGAACTTGCGCCCCTCCGCGTCGGTCACCAGCGGCGCGGTCAGGGCGTGCGCCGCCCCGCCGTCCACCTTCCGCACCAGGTCCACGCCGCCGATGATGTTGCCCCACTGGTCGGACCCGCCACACTGCAGCGTGCAGCCGTACTCGCGGAAAAGCCGCAGGTAGTCGTGTGACTGCAGGAGCAGGTAGCTGAACTCGGTGTAGGACATGCCGTCACCGTCGAGCCGCCGCTTCACCGTGTCCCGGGCCAACATCACGTTGATCGAGAAGTGCTTGCCGACATCGCGCAGGAAATCCAGCACCGGCATGTTCGCCGTCCAGTCGGCGTTGTTCACGATGATCGCGCCGTTCTCGCCACCGAAATCGACGAACCGTTCGAGCTGGCCCCGGATGCGGTCGGACCACTCCCGCACCACGTCCAGCGTGTTCAGGCTGCGCTCCGCGGTGTCCCGAGGGTCGCCGATCATGCCGGTCGCACCGCCGGCCAGCACGATCGGACGATGCCCGGCCCGCTGGAACCGGGTCAGCATCAGCAGCGGAACGAGGTTGCCGGCGTGCAGGCTCGGCGCGGTCGGGTCGAAACCGACGTACAAGGTGAGCGGCCCGGCGTCGAGATCCTTGCGCAACGCGTCGAGATCGGTGGACTGCGCGATCAGGCCGCGCCAGGTCAGCTCATCGAGAATGTGCTCACTCACGGTTGCCCATCATTCCTCAGCGGCCAACCGATTACCCGGTCGCGTCGGAGGACTTCTCCTCGCGCATGGCGATCGCGCCGTACACCGCCGAGGCCACGCCACCGAAGACCATGACCCACGTTCCGACGAAGATGCCGAGGTGATCGACGTCGGAGAGCTGGCCGGCGGTGCCGGACGGGAACAACCCGACCACGAAGAACACGCCGGCGAGGATCGCGAGGACGGAAATCCAACGCCACGGCACGAACCACACGATCGCGCCCACCGCGAGGGCGATGATCAGCCCTGGTGGAACCGTCGGGTAGCCGGCGCCGCCCAGGATCTGGACCACGATTCCGATCGCCGCCACCACCATGCCGCCGGCCGCGATCGCCCGGGCACCAGTCTGGTTCACCGCTGTCGCACTGCCCATCTTCGACTCCCATCCCGCGTTGTGACGCGTGGAGTCTGCGGCCGAGGTACCCCCGCGCGCGTCCGTCCACCGGCGACACCGCGCGTGCGCGTCCTGGCGTATACGCCGGGTGCGGCTACGCCCGACGGCGTTGCCCGACGCGCAACGGCGCGGTCAGTTCGTCGTGCCAGCGACCTCGATCGCCCGGCGGACCCCAGCAGTCCTCCACCCGGGTGAGCAGCAGCGTCCGAGCCGGGATACCGAGTCGGGTGTAGGCGGTCAGCTTGTGGTGGCCGTCGAGTACGACACCGAACAGGAACCGCTCGGTGTGCTCACCCTCGACGTGCCGCTGATCGGCCCAGGACAGCGCGACGGCCGCCGGGCGGGCGCCGGCGCGGATCGCCTCGGTGTGGGTCTCGACGGTGTCCGGCGCCAGGTCGTCCAGCGGCTGGGTCGGCGCGATCACGCCGAACGACGGCACTTCGCCGGGTATCGGCGCGCGGAGCTGGAAGTGTTGCGCACCAAGCCATTGCGGTTCGTCGCGCCGGGTGAGCCAAGACGACTCGACGGCGGTCACAGGTACCAGATCGAGGTCCGTGAGCGTCACCAGATAGTGGCCGGTCCGCAGTCCGGCACACAGCGGGCGGGCCGCGTCGATCAGCTCCGGGGTGAGCGCGGGCACGTCGGCCAGCGCCTCGCGCAGGTCGCCGGCCAGCCCGCTGGCCCGGTCGGCCGGCCATCCAGCGAGGTGCAGGAACGCCTCGCAAGTGCCGCAGTCCGAGCCCAGGCCGTACACCCGCCGTTCGCGCACGAACAGCGACCGACCCCAGCGCGGCCATGACGAGCCGGGCGTCGTCGGGTCGTAGTCGATCGAGACCACGCCGCTCCCCTGGTCCACGGTGAGCCGCGCTCGGGCCCTGTCGATCAGCTCCACATCGCCGACCGCCGGCCCGCTGGCGTCCACAGTGGACCATGCGGCTCTGACATTGGCGGCGTACGTGGACTCGTTGTCGTACAACGGAACCAGCGGCTCGCGTCCGGTGAGGACGGACAGCGCGTGATGCAGTCCCCAGGCCGTCGAATCGGGCGCGTGGAGCAGCCGGGCCAGCAGTGCGGGCACCGCCGCCGGATCACCCATCCGCTCGATCGCCACAACGATCATCTCGTGCTCGCGCGGTTCCACGATGCCGAGCAGGTCGGTCAGGTCGCCGGTGCACTCGGTCGCGCCGAGCCGGCCGAGCGCCATCGCGGCGGCCGACCGAAGGGGCGGATCGGCGAGCAGCGGGCGCAGCGCGGAGGTCAGTGACCGGTCGCCGGACAGTCCGGCCGCCGCCGTCGCGGCCCGCGCCGCCTCCGCGTCGCCGAGCAGCCGCGCGATCTCGCCGGCCGGGACCGGCACACCACGCCTGGTCAGCTCGGAAAGCAGCGTCGCGGCGTGCTGACCGTCCACGTCGGACAGCAGTCGCGGCAGCAACTCGTCCGCGCCGTCCAGCCGGCGCAGCAGGTGCATCAGGAACGGCCGATCCGCCGGCTCGCGCCGGTACCGGTCGAGCACGGCCGGGACGAGATCCGGAGGCGACTCGGCGACCAGCGCGTCGAACACTCGCCAGTAGTCACCGGACATCGCCTGGCGAATCCGTTCGGCCGTGCTCACCGGCACAGTGGATCACACCAGCGCGGGTGTCAGCGACGTCGTTTGGCGCCTCGGCGGTAGGCGCTGACGCTCGGCGCGCCGTTCAGCCAGAAGCGCCACGGCACGTCCTTGGCCAGCGCCACGCCGACCCGTGGTCCACTGTGGACTGTCTCGTCGTCGACCGGATCGCCGGCGTACAGGCGCACCGTGGCGTCCGGCGCGGTGAGGTCCGCGCCGTTGTGATCACGCCGCAGGCCCAGCACCGACGTGAGTCGGGCCGGGCCCTTGGCGAGCTCGTTGACACTGCGTGCGGCCGGCCTGCGTGCCTTGGCCACGTCGAGTCCGGACACGACGTCACCGGCGCGCAGCAGCACCGCCCCCGGCACTCCGTCGGTCAGCGACACCACGTTCGCGCAGAAGTGCATGCCGTAGACGAAGTAGACGTAGAGGTGTCCGGCCGGGCCGAACATCACCTCATTGCGCGGGGTCTTGCCCCGGTAGCAGTGCGACGCGGGATCGTCCGCACCGCGATACGCCTCGACCTCGGTCAGGCGCACACCGACGGTGCCGTCGTCGGTCGACACCTCGAGCACGCAGCCGAGCAGAAGCTTGGCCGCGTCGACCGGATCGATCGCGAGTTCGTCGCGGTGCAGCTGTCTCACGGCAGCCTGATGGAGAGCGCGTGGTGGAACACGTCGCGAGGATCCCATGCCGCCTTGATCCGCTGCAGTCGCGGGTAGTTGTCCTTGAAGTAGAGCGTGTGCCACGGCACGCCGGAGGTGTTCCAGGCCGGGTCGGCGGTGTCGACGTCCGGGTAGTTGATGTAGCAGCCGTCGTTGGCGTCGTCGGGCACCGGAACACCGCCGGTCGTGGCGTACACGTCGCGGTAGAACTCGCGCACGCGGCGAATCCCGTCGGCGTCACCCTTCGCGTCGTCCCAGTTGATCAGGTAGATCGCCTTGATGATCGAGTCGCGCTGCGGCATGGCGGTCGCGTCGGGCTTCGCGGCGTTGACCGCGCCGCCGTAGGACAGCAGCCACAGCATCGGCGCCTCCTGCGCGCCGGCGGGTGCGGGGTTCTCGGTGAGGTGGCGGTAGATCGTCTTGCACTGCTCGCCGGTGTACCGCCGCTTGAGGTAGGCGGACTTCTGCTTGTAGCGGCCGGATTCGCCGTTGGTACCGGACCCCAGCGCGCTCGTCAGCCAGGGCGTGCGCTCGGCGGGGCTGACCACCGCGGCGGGCACGCCGACCTGGACGGCGTCGGTGAACTCGCGCAGCAGCCGCTCGGCGCCGGGCAGGTTCGCGTCGAGCGTGGCGGCGAGGACGAAGCCGCCCTGGTCGGCGCCGGCCGTCTTCCTCGGGATCAGCAGCGCGCTGAACAGGCTCGCGTACTTGTCGCCCGGCGCGCTGTGCTTCTCGAAGAACGCGGTGTAATTGCGCAGCAGGTTGGCGAAGCGCTCCTCGGTGACGGTGTCCCAGCTCCACAGCATCGTGGCGCCGAGCAGCTCGCCGGGCGGGCGCGGCAGCAGGCGCGACGGGTCGTTGCCCCTGGCCTTCGGGTCGCGCAGCCAGTAGCGGGTGACGACGCCGAAGTTGCCGCCGCCCGCGCCGGTGTGCGCCCACCAGAGATCGCGGTTGGGGTCGTCGGGTTCGCGGGTGGCGACGACGGCGCGGGCGCGGCCGTCCCGGTCCACGACGACGACCTCGACGGCATAGAGGTAGTCGACGACCGACCCGAACAGGCGGGACTGCGGGCCGTAGCCACCGCCGGCGAAGTGTCCGCCGACGCCGACCTCACCGCACTGTCCACCGGGGACGGTGACACCCCAGCCGAGGTAGAGCGTCTTGAACACCTCGCGAAGGGTGGCGCCGGCCTCGACGACGAACGCGTTGCGGCGGTGATCGAAGGAGATGTCGTGCAACTCGGAGAGGTCGATGATCACCTGGGCGCCGTCACCGACGAAGTTCTCGCAACTGTGCCCGCCGCCGCGAACGGTGATCCGCTTGTTCTGCCGGACGGCGGTGTGCACGACGTCGACCACCTGCTCGGTGGAGCCGACGAGGTGGAAGCGCTCCGGGTCGGTGGTGAACCTGGAGTTGACGCCCTTGATGCGCAGGTCGAGGTAGCGCGGGTCGCCCTTGGTGACGGTGACCGGGCCGAGCGACGGGTTGTCCAGTGCCGAGGCGGGCTCGGCCCCCGCGACGGTGGGCAGTGTGGTGCCGGCGACGGCGAGCGCGCCGCCCGCCGCGACGGTTCCGGTGAGAAAGCGACGACGATTGACGTCGGACATGGTGTGCCCCCGAGTTCGATTGGCCCTGTCAGCGGCAAAGCTATGGGCCGCCGCCGGCGCGCGGCATCAACCGATCTGCTGATTGGCGATCAACCGGCGCTGATCCCCGAGTCGCACTCAGCCGAGGGTGACGTCCCCGGTCGGCGTGCGCACGACGGCGACGAGCCCGGGCCGAGGCGCCTGTTCGACCGGTGTGCGGAGGCCCAGGGCGGTCAGCCGTGTGGTGATCTCGCCGGGTCGCGGATGCTGGACGGTGAAGGAGGCGAGCCGACTGCCCTTGGCGGCGGTGTCGGACGGGTGGGGTGTGTCGCCCCAGTCGATCAGGAAGGGGACGACGCGCCATTCGTCGGAGATGTCCGGAACGGTGAGCCGCCATTCGAGCAGGACGCCGTCGGTTCGCCTGCGGGACATGGGGAACGCCGGGCCAGGGTCGTAGCCGGCCTCGACGGCGTGCCGGATCACGTCGTCCACATCGGAGACCCGCACGGCCCAGGCGAGGAGCTTCGGCGCGGTCAGGTCGTCGATCCCGAACGGGCGGGGGTGCTCGGGCGCGGGTTGTTCCGGGTCCGGTCCGACCACCTCGAGGTACGCGCCGTCGCCGAGGTCGGCCAGTGCGTTCCGAGTGCCGAGGCCGACGTGTGAGCCGCCTTCGCTCAGCGTCAACCCCGCGGTGGTCAGGTCGGCGGTGCTGGTGGCGAGGTCTGGGGTGGCGTAGACCAAGTGATCGATCATGCCGGCGACCGTACGCAGGTGGGCCCCTGCGGCAGCGGCCGACACCGTCGCGGGCTAGCATTACGGACGGCGGTCCGCTCCCGGTGTCCCCCAGGCCGGTGGAGCGGACCGCCCCTTTGTGTGCGGAGCGCGGGACTCGCCGGTGCGCAGCGCGGGACTCGCGAGGTCAGGCCAGCCAGGAGCGCGCGTCGGTCACCCGTGACTCGAGCCGCCCGAGCTGCTCGGCCACCCGCACCGGCGCGGTGCCACCGTAGGCGTCCCGAGAGGCCACCGACCCGGTCACCGTCAGCACGGAGCGCACCTCGGGGCCGAGCGCCGAGTGCGCCCCGGCCAGTTCTTGATCGGTCAACTCGTCGAGGCCCACGCCACGAGCCTCGGCCAGCCGCACGCACTCGCCCGCGGCTTCGTGCGCCTCGCGGAACGGGATCCCTTGCCGCACAAGCCATTCCGCGATGTCCGTGGCCAGCGTGAACCCCGCCGGCGCCAACTCGGCCAGTCGCGAGGTGTGCACGGTCATCGACCCGAGCATCCCGGCGACCGCGGGTAGCACCAGCGAGAGTTGCTCCACGGAGTCGAACAGCGGCTCCTTGTCCTCCTGCAGATCCCGGTTGTACGCCAGCGGCTGCGCTTTCAGCGTCGCGAGCAGACCGGTGAGGTTCCCGATCAGCCGACCGGACTTGCCACGGGTCAGCTCCGCCACGTCCGGGTTCTTCTTCTGCGGCATGATCGACGACCCGGTGGCCCACGCGTCGTCCAGCGTCACGTAGCCGAACTCCGCCGTGTTCCACAGGATCACCTCCTCGGCGATCCGCGAAAGGTTCACCCCCAGCATCGCGAGCACGAACGCGATCTCCGCCGCGAAGTCCCGCGACGCGGTCCCGTCGATCGAGTTCTCCACCGGCCCGTCGAAGCCCAACTCCGCGGCGACGGCGGCCGGATCCAACCCCAGCGAGGAGCCGGCCAGCGCGCCCGACCCGTACGGCGACAGTGCCGCCCGCGCGTCCCAGTCGCGCAGCCGGTCCACGTCCCGCAGCAGCGACTGGGCGTGCGCCAGCAGGTGGTGCGCCAGCAGCACGGGCTGCGCGTGCTGCAGGTGCGTCCGGCCCGGCATCACCGCATCGGGGTGCGCCTTCGCCTGGGAGACAAGGGAATCCACCACGTCGAGCACACCCGCGGCGACCTGCCGGGCGGCGTCGCGCAGCCACATCCGGAACAGGGTCGCCACCTGGTCGTTGCGCGACCGGCCGGCCCGCAGCTTCCCGCCGAGAGCCGGGCCGGCACGCTCGATCAGCCCGCGCTCCAACGCGGTGTGCACGTCCTCGTCGGCCGGCACCGGTGTGAACGCTCCACTGTCCACATCGGACTCGAGCTTGTCCAGCGCGGCCAGCATCGCGGTCAGCTCGTCCTCGGACAGCAGTCCCGCCCGGTGCAACACCCGCGCGTGCGCCCGCGAACCCGCGATGTCGTAGCGCGCGAGCCGCCAGTCGAAGTGCGTGGACAACGACAGCGCGGCCATCGCCTCGGCCGGACCGGACGCGAACCGACCGCCCCACAGCTTGCTTGTGTGATCGCTCATCAGTCGGTTCCCGACTCCATCGCGGCCTCGTCGAGTGCCGTCTGCTCGTCGCCGGCCAACGCCGGGTTGGCCGTGATCCGCTCCCCGCCGCCCATGGGCAACTCGCCGAACAGCGTGCCGTGCTCGACGAGGACCTGGCCCTGGTCGAGCGGCTGCGCGGCGTAGAACTCGAGCTTGTCGCGCGAGTCGGCGATGTCGAGGTTGCGCATGGTGAGCTGGCCGATCCGGTCGGTCGGACCGAACGCGGCGTTGGAAACCCGCTCCATCGACAGCCGCTCCGGGTGATAAGAGAAGTTGCTGCCCCGGGTGTCCAGGATCGTGTAGTCCTCGCCGCGCCGCAGCCGCAGTGTCACCTCGCCGCTGACCAACGAGGCGATCCAGCGCTGGATCGCCTCGCGCAGCATCAGCGCCTGCGGGTCGAGCCAGCGGCCCTCGTAGAGCAGCCGTCCGAGCTTGCGTCCCTCGAGGTGGTAGTTGGCGATGGTGTCCTCGTTGTGGATCGCGTTGAGCAGCCGCTCGTAGGTAATCCAGAGCAGCGCGATGCCGGGCGCCTCGTAGATGCCGCGGGACTTGGCCTCGATGATCCGGTTCTCGATCTGGTCGGACATGCCGAGACCGTGCCGCCCGCCGATCGCGTTGGCCTCCGTCACCAGGGCCACCGGGTCGTCGTAGGTCTTGCCGTTGATCGCGACCGGGCGACCGGCCTCGAACCGGACGGTGACCTCCTCCGGCTCGATGGCCACCGACTCGTCCCAGAACCGCACGCCCATGATCGGCTCGACCGTCTCCAGCGAGACGTCGAGGTGTTCGAGGGTCTTCGCCTCGTGGGTGGCACCCCAGATGTTGGCGTCGGTGGAATACGCCTTCTCCGCCGCGTCACGGTAGGGCAGGCCGTTGGCGATCAACCACTCGCTCATCTCCTGCCGGCCGCCCAATTCGTGCACGAAATCCGGGTCCAGCCACGGCTTGTACACCCGCAGCTCGGGGTTGGCCAGCAGGCCGTAGCGGTAGAACCGCTCGATGTCGTTGCCCTTGAACGTCGAGCCGTCGCCCCAGATGTCGACGCTGTCGGAGTGCATGGCGCGCACCAGCATGGTGCCCGTGACGGCACGGCCGAGTGGCGTGGTGTTGAAGTAGACGCGGCCACCGGAGCGGATGTGGAACGCGCCACACGCCATGGCGGCGAGACCTTCCTCGACGAGTTGCTGCTTGCAGTCCAAGACGCGAGCGATGTCCGCGCCGTACTCCTGCGCTCGGCCGGGGATTCCGTCGATGTCGGACTCGTCGTACTGCCCGATGTCGGCCGTGTACGTGCACGGCACCGCGCCCTTGCTGCGCATCCAGGCCACGGCCACCGAGGTGTCGAGACCGCCGGAGAAGGCGATGCCGACCCGCTCTCCCTTCGGCAGGGAGGTGAGAACCTTGCTCAACTTTCTCTTCCTTCGCTGTGGATCGCCTCGTGCGTGTCACCGTCGGCCATCGCGGCGAACCTGGCGGCCAGATCGGCCCCGGTCATCGGCTCACGGGCGATGGCCATGAGGGTGTCGTCGCCGGCGATGGTGCCGACGACCTCGTGCAGGGCTGCCCGGTCGATCGCGCTGGCGAGAAACTGCGCGGCACCGGGCGGGGTTCGTAACACGGCGAGGTTGGCCGACGAGTCGGCCGACACCATCAGCTCGCCGAGCAGGCGGGTCAGCCGGGAAGTGCCGCCCTGCACGCCGCGCACCGGGCTGCCGTCCTCCGGAATCACGTACACCGGGGCACCGCCGTCCGCGCCGCGCAGCTTCACCGCGCCGAGTTCGTCCAGGTCGCGGGACAGTGTCGCCTGGGTGACCTCGATCCCTTCCGCCGCAAGGATTTTCGCCAGCTCGGACTGGCTGCGGATGGCCATCGTGGACACCAGCGCGACGATCCGCGCCTGCCGTCCCACACGGGTGGCCGAGGTCATGACAGCCCTCCGAACAGCCACACCAGCAACGCCTTCTGCGCGTGCAGCCGGTTCTCCGCCTCGTCCCACACGGCGCTGTGCGGCCCGTCCAGCACCTCGTCGGTGATCTCCTGGCCGCGGTGCGCCGGCAGGCAGTGCAGCACGATCGCGCCGGGCGCGGCCCTGGTCAGCAGCTCCGCGTTGACCTGCAGGCCGCGGAACGGCGTCACCCGGTCCAGCCCGTCGTTCTCCTGGCCCATCGAGGTCCACGTGTCGGTGACGATCACGTCGGCGCCGTCCACCGCGGCCTGCGCGTCGGTCAGCACGGTGACGCTGCCGCCGCTGTCGGACGCGTGGTGCTTGGCGTCCAGCATGACCTCCTGCAGCGGCTGGAACCCGTCCGGCGACACCACCCGCACGTGCATGCCGGCCAGCGCGCCGCCGAGCAGCAGCGAGTGCGCCATGTTGTTGGCGCCGTCGCCGAGATAGGTGACCGTGAGCCCGGCGAGCTTGCCGTGCCGCTCGCGGATCGTCTGCAGGTCGGCGAGCACCTGGCACGGGTGGAACTCGTCGGTCAGCGCGTTGATCACCGGAATGGCGGACGCGGAGGCCATCTTCTCCATGCGCCGCTGCGCGAAGGTCCGCCACACCACGGCGTCGACGTACCGGGACAGCACCCGCGAGGTGTCCTCGATGGTCTCCTCCCGCCCGAGCTGCATCGTCCGGCCGTCCACCACGATCGGCTGGCCGCCGAGCTGATGGATGCCGACCTCGAAGGACAGCCGGGTCCTGGTGGAGTTCTTCTCGAAGATCGTCGCCACCGACTTGCCCAGCAAAACCTTGCTGCGCAAAGGATCCGCCTTGAACTCGTCGGCGAGATCGAGCACCGCGCGCTGTTCGTCGGGTGTCAGGTCGTCGTCGCGCAGGAAGTGCCGCACCATGGTCAGTTCTCCCCTGCGTCCAGAGCGGACGGCAACGCGGCGAGGAACGCCTCGACCTGCTCGTGATCGATGATCAGCGGGGGCGCGAGTCGAATGGTGTCCGGCTGCGTGTTGTTCAGCAGATAGCCGGCATCCCGTGCGGCCGCCACCACGGCCGGCGCGACGGGCTTGGTGAGCGTGACGCCGAGCAGCAGGCCGGACCCGCGCACGCCGGCGATCAGCGGGTGGTCCAGCGCCTCGATGCCCGACGCCAACTCCTTGCCGATCACCCCGGCGTGTTCGACCAGCCCGAGGTCCGCGATCGTGTTGATCACCGCGAGGCCGGCCGCGCAGCACACCGGGTTGCCGCCGAACGTGGTGCCGTGCTGGCCCGGCCCGAACAGGTCCGCGGCCGCGCCCACGCCGACGCAGGCGCCGAGTGGCAGCCCGCCGCCGAGCCCCTTGGCCAGGGTGATCACGTCCGGCACGATGCCGGCCTGCTGGAACGCGAACCACGAGCCGAGCCGCCCGATGCCGGTCTGCACCTCGTCCAGCACCAGCAGCGCGCCGGCCTTCGCGGTGATCTCCCGCGCGGCCTGCAGGTAGCCGTCCGGCGCGGGCAGCACGCCGCCCTCGCCCATCACCGGCTCCAGGAACACCGCGGCCGTCTGATCGTCCACAGTGGACTCCAGTGCGGCGATGTCGCCGAATGGGACATGGTGCACGCCGGGTGGCAGCGGCTGGAACGGATCCCGCTTGCCCGGCTGCCCGGTGAGCGCGAGCGCGCCCATCGTGCGGCCGTGGAAGGCGTTCTCGCAGGCCACGATGTTCGGCCGGCCGGTCAGCCGAGCCAGCTTGAACGCCGCCTCGTTGGCCTCCGCACCGGAGTTGGTGAACAGCACCTTCGCTTGTGCGCCAACGAGTTCGACCAGCTTCTCGGCCAGCTCCAGGGTCGGCCGCGCGACGAAGAAGTTGGACACGTGCCCGAGGGTGCCGATCTGCTCGGTCACCGCGGCCACCACGGCGGGGTGCGCCTGGCCGAGCGCGTTCACCGCGATACCGGAGTACAGGTCCAGGTAGCGGTTGCCGTCGGCGTCCCACACGTAGGCGCCGTCGCCGCGCACCAGGCTCAGCCCGGGCGTGCCGTAGTTGTTCATCAGGGCGGCCGACCACCGAGTCTGACCGTCTACATTGGACTGGATCACTGCTCCCCCTCGGGTAGCACCATCGTTCCGACTCCACTGCTGGTGAACACCTCGAGCAGCACCGAGTGCGCGAGCCGCCCGTCGATCACGTGCGCTCGGGCGACCCCGCCGCGCACCGCGTTTCGGCACGCCTCCATCTTCGGGATCATGCCGCTGTCCAGGCTGGGCAACAGTTTCTCCAGCGCCTCGACGCCGATCCGGTGCACCAGCGAACCGCGATCCGGCCAGTCCGCGTACAGGCCCTCGACGTCGGTCAGCACCACGAGCTTCTCCGCTTGCAGGGCAACGGAAAGCGCGCCCGCGGCGGTGTCCGCGTTCACGTTGTGGGTGATCCCGTCCACGTCGGCGGCGACGGTGGAGACGACCGGGATCCGGCCGGCGCGCACGATGTCCAGCACGGCGTCCGGGTTGACCGTGACCACCTCGCCCACCTGGCCGAGGTCGAACTCCTCGCCGTCGACCACCGCGGTGCGCCGCTTCGCGGTGAACAGGTGCGCGTCCTCGCCGGAGATGCCGACCGCGTACGGGCCGTGCGCGTTGATCAAGCCGACCAGCTCGCGGGACACCTGCCCGGTGAGCACCATCCGCACGACGTCCATGGTCTCCGCGTTGGTCACCCGCAGGCCGGCCTTGAACTCGCCGGGGATGCCGAGCTTGTCGAGCATCGCGGTGATCTGCGGGCCGCCGCCGTGCACCACGACCGGGTGGATGCCGGCGAGCTTGAGGAACACCATGTCCTGGGCGAACGCGGCCTTCAGCTCGTCGTCCACCATCGCGTTGCCGCCGTACTTGATCACCACGGTCTTGCCGTGGAACCGTTGCAGCCACGGCAAAGCCTCGATCAGCACGCCGGCCTTCGCGGACGCCTCGGTGATCGTCATGACGAGTACGCGCTGTTCTCTTCGACGTAGGCGTGCGACAGGTCGGTGGTCAGTACCGTGGCCTCACCCCGGCCGGCGTGCAGGTCGATCACGACGCTGATCTCCTTGCCGGACAGGTCGACGTGCTCGCGGTCGGCGCCCTTCGTACCGGCCTTGCAGACGGTCACGCCGTTGAGCGTGATGTCGATCGCGGACCCGTCGAACTCGGCGGGCGCGTAGCCGACGGCCATGGCGATGCGCCCCCAGTTCGGGTCGGAGGCGAAGAACGCCGTCTTGCAGAGGTTGTCCTGCGCGACCGTGTGCGCCACGGCGGCGGCCTCCGCGTCGGTCGCCGCACCGCGCACAGTCACCATGACGTGTTTGGTCGCGCCCTCCGCGTCGGCCTGCAGTTGGAAGACCAGATCGCCGCACACCGCGGCGAGTGCTGCCGCGAAGTCCTCGCCCGTCGGTTGGACGCCGGAGGCGCCGGAGCTGAGCACCAGCACCGTGTCGTTGGTCGAGGTGCCACCGTCGACGTCGAGCGTGTGGAAGGTGAGGTTCGCCGCCGCGCGCAGTGCGTCGTCCAGGAACGCCTGATCGACCACCGCGTCCGTGGTGATCACCGACAACATGGTGGCCATGTCGGGCGCGCACATGCCGGCGCCCTTGGCGAACCCGCCGATGGTGAAACCGTTGTACGACAAGGAAGACTGCTTCGGCACGGTGTCGGTGGTCATCACGGCGGTGGCCGCGTCCAGGCCGGCCTCCGGCGCGTTCGCGAGCGCGGCGGCGGCAGTGTCCACACCGGACAACACGGCGTCCATCGGCAGCCGCTCACCGATCAGCCCGGTGGAGCAGACGGCCACCTCGACCGCGCCGGTGCCGAGTACGGCGGCCACCTTCTCCGCGGTGGCGTGCGTGTCCTGGAACCCCTCGGGGCCGGTGCACGCGTTCGCGCCGCCCGAGTTGAGCACCACGGCGCGCAGCCTGCCGGTGGTGAGTACCTGCTGCGACCACAGCACCGGCGCCGCCTTCACCTTGTTCGTGGTGAACACTCCGGCGGCCGCGTCGGACGGGCCGTCGTTCACCACCAGGGTGAGGTCCTTGCGCGCGTCCGGCTTGATCCCGGCGGCCACGCCGGCCGCCCGAAACCCTTGGGCGGCAATGACTCCCCGCGTCCGATCGACGGTCATGGCGCGACTCCCACGGTGGACAGGCCGGCCGTCTCCGGCAGCCCGAGTGCGATGTTCATGGACTGGATCGCCCCTCCGGCGGTGCCCTTGGTGAGGTTGTCGATCGCCGCGACGGCGACCAGCCGTCCGGCGTCCGGGTCGACGGTCACCTGCAGGTGCACGGCGTTTCCGCCGACGGTGGCGGCGGTGGCCGGCCAGGTGCCCTCGGGCAGCAGGTGCACGAACGGCTCGTCGGCGTAGGCCTTGGTGTACACCGCGCGAGCGGCCGCACTGTCCACAGTGGACTTGAGCGGCGCGGAACAGGTGGCCAGGATGCCGCGCGCCATGGGGGCCAGCACCGGGGTGAAGGACACGGTGGCGCCGTTCAGGTTCTGCGCGATCTCCGGCGTGTGCCGGTGCAGGCCGCCGACGTTGTACGCGCTCGCCGAGCCCATGACCTCCGAGCCGAGCAGGTTCGGTTTCAGGCTCTTGCCCGCGCCGGACGTCCCCGTCACCGCCACGACCACCACATCGGGTGACACCAGATCGGCGGCAAGGGCGGGCGCGAGGGCGAGTGAGGCGGCCGTCGGGTAGCAGCCGGGGACGGCGATCCGCTTCGTGCCGACGAGCTTCTCCCGCGCGCCGGGCAACTCGGGCAGGCCGTACGGCCAGGTGCCGGCGTGCTCGCCGCCGTACCAGCGGGTCCAGTCCTCGGCGCTGACGAGCCGGTGATCGGCGCCGCAGTCGATCACGAGCGTGTCGTCACCGAGGGCCGCGCCGAGTTCGGCGGAGTGACCGTGCGGCAGGGCGAGGAACACCACGTCGTGGCCGGCGAACGCGTCCGGCGTGGTGTCGCCCAGCACTCGGTCGGCGAGCGGCACGAGGTGCGGCTGGTGCTCCCCCACCGTCGTGCCGGCGTTGCCGCCGGCGGTGAGCGCACCGATCTCCACGTCGGGGTGCGCGAGCAGCAGCCGGAGGAGTTCTCCCCCGACGTATCCGCTCGCGCCCGCGACCGCCACCCGAACCATGTGCATGATTATGCACGACTACGCAAGATCACTCAAAGGGTGGGGGTGTGCCGTCGGTTACTTCGCCCCGATCCGCAGCATCACCCCGCCGGGCGTGAACGACAGGACGTCGATCACGTGCGTGGGCACGGTGACCCGGGCCCCGGCCGCCGCGGTGAAGGTCGTCCCGGAGTCGGTCGACTGCATACGGCACGGCGAGCAGCCGTACTGACCGCCCGGCCCGCCGGTGATCCGCAGGGTCACGGTGGTCGGGTCGAGCGCGGCGACGGTGACGGGAATCCCCGGTATCGGGATCCGGTCCCGCACCTTCACGATCACCTCGCAGACGCCGTCGCGGCACGCCCCCAGGTTGGTCCCGTCAGCAGCCACCGCCGGCGGAGGAAGACGTGGCGGCGACGCTGCGGGCGGCGTGTCAGACGTCGCCGGCGGAGGGACGTCCGGCAAGGGCGTGGACGTGCTCGCGCTGGACGTCGGCGGAGGTGCCGCGGGAGTCTCCGTCGAGCACCCGGCCATGGCGAGTACCGCGAGTCCGGCGAGAAGACTTGCGCGTGTACGTGTTCCGATCACGCGCCATTCGATCGCGGACTCTCCGGGACCCCTCCCGAGGTGAGGAACTCCAGTTGCTCGTCCTCGTGCCCCACGATCAGATGGCCAACGCCAGGCAGCAGGCGCACGGTCGCGTGTGGCACCAGCGCGTCCAGCCGGCGTTTGGTCGTCGCGGTGTCCAGCATGACGTCCCGCGCGCCGGCGAGCACGTGCAGCGGCATGGCGAGACGGCGCAGCGCGTCGTCGCCGAGCACCGGCAACGTGGTGCGGTAGCGGTAGTGCTTGGCCACGAGGTGCTGACGCTCGCCGATCGCCGTGACGTGCTCCGGCTTCATCGTCGAGTACTCCGAGCCGAGGATCAGCGCCATCGACCTGCGCTTGCCCCACTCGCCGAACAGGTTCAGCACGCCGACCCTCAGCAGGAACCCCCACTTCTGCCGACCGACGCCGACCGGGCAGGACAGTGCCATCCGCTCCACCCGCTCGGGCCGCCGGGAGGCGTAGTCCAGCGCCACCCAGCCACCGAGCGAGATCGCCAGGATCCGCGTCCGGTCGACGCCGAGGTGATCGAGAACGGCGTCCAGCCACACCGCGTACCGGTCGGACTCCAGCGGCGGGCGGGACGGCGCGCTCAGGCCGGGCTCGCCGATGATGTCCACCGAGTACACCCGGAAGTGCTCGGCCAGGGTCGCGATCCGCGGCATCCACTCCATCGAGTTGCTGCCCGAGCCGTGCAGCAGCACCAGCGGCGGCGCGCTCTCCCGACCCGACGCCACGACGAAGGTCTCCCCCTCGGGCGTCGGCACCCGCAGGTGCTCGCTCGGCACCGGCCAGTGCTCCAGGGTCTTCTCGTAGGTCTCGCGCAGCAGACGCTCGCCCGCCTCCGACTTGTAGATGGTGCTCATGTGTCCTCCAGTACGAAACTGATCAAGCCGAGAATGTGGGCGCTCGTGGTCAGGCCGCCGACGATCACGATCTTCAAATGGGCGCGTTCCTCGTCGTAGATCGTTTCCAGGCGCAGCCGCTGGTCGCCGTCGCGGCGCGCGGCCCCGGCGGTCAGCATCGTGCTGATCCGGCTCGCCGCCTCCGGGCTGATCGCGTCGATGTCGACGATGCTCGACGCCTCGACGTGCCGCTGCCGGCTGACGGTGTCCCGGACCGTCGGCGTGAGCGGCTGGCCGGTGAACTCCTCCAGGTCCGCGCGCGCGATCCGGTACTGCTTGCCGATGCGCGTGGCCTTGAGGCGACCGTCGCGGACATAGTTGCGCACGGTGCGCACGTGCAATCCCAGCCGCGCCGCCACCTCGTCCGCCGTGAACAACTCCTGCTGCATGAAAACTACTCTATCATTCCCTATCAACAGGTATTCGAAGGAAGTTTAAGGAGCATCAGGTGCACCAGGCTTGTGTGTTCTGCGAGATCGAAGCCGGCACCGACCTGCGCTGCGAGGGCGTGCGACTGTCCCTGGCCGACGGTGCGGCCGCCGGCCAGGACGTTTTCCACGTGCACCTGCATGTCATCCCGCGGTTTCGCGGCGACACGCGCACAGGGCGCCGAGCCACACGTGCGGCGCTGGACGAGGTGGCGGGGAAGGTGCGACGCGCGCAACCGTGATCGCGTACGGTGTGCCGCGATGATCTCGCCAGACACGCCGCCGGTGTCGGAACGGCTGCGCGCCGAACTCGGCCAGCCGTCCGATGTCGGGAAGCTCTACAGCAGCCCCGGCTCGCACGTGTGGCGTGTCCTGCTCGGCGAGACACCGGCGGTCGTGAAGCAGTTCCTCGGTGACGGTGCGGACGCCCGGTTCGACCGCGAGACCACCGCACTGCACGCCGCGGCCGCCGTCGAGCCGCCGCTCGTACCCGAACTGCTCGGCTCCGAGCCGGACGACCACGTGGTCGTGCTGGAGCACCTGGAGACCGCCAAGAACCCGCCGAGCCTGGTGACCTTCACCGACGCGCTGGCCAGGCTGCACGCGCTCGGCTCGACCGCCAAGCCGGACCTGCCCGACGCCGTCCACATCAGACAGTCCGATGTGGACGCGTTCGTCGGTCTGTGCACCAAGCTGTGGATCACCGTGCCGGACGACGCGGCCGCCGAGCTCGCCGCGCTCGTCGAACGGCTCGCCGCCGCGCCGCGCACCGCGCTGCTGCACGGCGACCCCTGCTACGGCAACGTGCTCTCGGTCGGCGGGCGCGCCTACTTCGTGGACTTCGAGCAGGCGTCCCTCGGCGACGGCGCGGCCGAGCTGTCCTACCTGCGCGCCGGGTTCCCCACCTGCGGCCTGTGCCCGACGCTGTCGGACGTGGAGATCCGCCAGGCCGAGGCGGTCTACCGGGACGGCTGGCGCGGCGCGGGCGGCAGCGGCGAGCCCGGGTCGGTGATCGACCACTGCGTCGCCTGGGCGCTGCGCGGCGACGCGCTCGTACAGCGGTCCGAACGCGGCCGGCGCGACCAGCTCGCGCGGCTGGTGACCGAAAACTGGAGCTGGGGACCGCACACCGCCCGCGAGCGGCTCACCCGACGGCTCGGCGTGGTGGCGAGCCTCGCCGGCGGCACCGCGACCGGCCGGCTCGCCGCGACCGTGCGGCAAAAGGTGTCGGCTCTCTGACGCGTCTCGTGGTAGACGTCGGTCATGCCGAGCATCCCCGGTCCGGTGATCACCCCGGGTGCCATGCGCGCCCAGCCGCAGCCCACCCTGCGCACCGAGCACCTCGTCCTGCGGCCGTGGCGGCGTGACGACGCGCCGGCCGTGCTGCGCGCCTACGCCGATCCCGACGTGCGGCACTGGCACTGCCGGTCCATGGACGACCTGGACGAGTCGCGGGCGTGGATCACCGGTCAGATCGAGGCGTGGCCGACCGAGGCCGGCGCGTCCTGGGCCGTGACCGACCCCGATGACGTGCTGCTGGGCCGGGTGTCACTGCGCACCGTGGATCTGGCCGAGGGGCACGCCGAGGTCGGCTACTGGGTGCTGCCCGAGGCACGCGGGCGCGGCGCCGCCGTCGAGTCGACCGTCGAGATCACCCGGTGGTCCTTCGACGAGTTGGGGCTGCATCGGTTGTGGCTGCGGCACTCCACCCGCAACATCGCGTCCTGCCGAGTCGCCGAGAAGGTCGGCTATGTCGCGGAGGGCACCAGCGTGAGCGCCGGCCCGCACGCCGACGGCTGGCACGACATGCACAACCACGGGATCGTGTCCGTCCACTAAGGACAGTCCACACAGGACGGTGGCCCGGTCGCGACTGCGACCGGGCCACCGTTCACGCGATCGTCAGCGACGACCCAGCAGCTGACCCAGCAGGGTCGCCCGCGAGTCGAGGCCGACCGTGCCGTGCTCCCGGGTGGCCACGTTCGCACCCTTCGGCACCGGCTGCGGCTTCGGCGTGCACTGCACGTCGGAGGCGTTGCCCGGCTTGCGTTCCGGCAACTTGCCAGTGGCCAGGTACTCCGCGATCCGGTCGTCGACGCACGCGTTGCCGCCCAGCGAGCCGGAGTGCACGGTGCCGCCCGGCAGGCTGATCAGGCTCGACTTCGGGAAGCTCTGCCGGGCCTGCAGCGCGCCCGGGTACGGCGTGGCCGCGTCCAGCTCCTCGCTGATCAGCAGCACCGGCGGCGCCTTGGCACCGTCCACCGACACCGGCTTGCTCGCCTTCGCCGCCCAGTTCAGGCACGGCGCGTTGTACCAGGCGTTGGCCCAGGTCTGGAACGGCGCGCGGAAGTGCGTGGTCCAGTTGTCGAACCGCTGCTGCTTCCACTCCGGCCACTGCACGTCGGTGCACTGAGTGCCGTTGTACATGGCGAAACCGTTGTCGTCGCCCGGCCCGTTCGCCGCGTCGTAGCGCGCCTTCAGCGGCTCCCACTCGCCGCGGTGCACCCAGCCGGAGAACGCCTTGGCGATGTCCTCCCAGCGGCGCTGGCCGTAGGCGGCCGGCAGGAACAGGTCGTTGAACTCGCTGGAGCCGATCACCCCGCCGGCCGGCTTCTTGCCCAACTTGTCGCGCTGCGCGTAGTACTGGCGCTCGACCTCGTGACCGGTCTTGCCGAGGCGGAACACGTTGTCGTAGCGGGAGATCCACTCGAAGTAGATCTTGATGTTGCGGTCGAACGCGATGTCCTGGTTGAGGTTCGCCTTGTACCAGACGTCCTTGTGGTTCACCACGCCGTCCATCACCACGCGACGCATCCGCTCCGGGTGCAGCGTGCCGTAGACCTGGCCGAGGTAGGTGCCGTAGGAGAACCCGTAGTAGTTGATCTGCTCGACACCGAGCGCCTTGCGGATGCTCTCCATGTCGTTGATCGTGTCGGTCGTCTTGACGTGGTCCAGCAGCTTGCCGCCGGCCTTGCCACACGCCTCGGCGTACCCCTTGGCCTTCTCCAGATTCACCCGTTCGATGTTCGGGTGGACCGGCACGTACTCGGGCCGGTTGTAAGTGAAGTAGTTCGGGTCGCAGGACAGCGCCGGCTTGCTCGAGCCGACGCCGCGCGGGTCGAAGCCGATCCAGTCGAAGGCCTCGCCGACCTTGTTCGGCACGTTGGCGCCCAGCGTCGCGTAGATCAGACCCGAGCCGCCGGGACCGCCCGGGTTGACCAGGATCGGGCCCTGGGACTGGGCGTCGGGGACCTTGTGCTTGACCCGCGACACGGCGATCTGGATCTTCTCGCCGTCCAGCTTGGCGTAGTCGAGCGGCACGTCCAGCATGCCGCACTCGGCGCCGGCCTTCTTCAAGGACTCGTCGGCACACGCACCCCACGCGATCGCGGGCGGAGCGTACTGCCCTGGTGCGCTCGGCGCGGCCGACGCGCCAGAAGGTGCGAGCAGCACGACGCCGGTGATGGCGACGCCGGCTGCCGCCACCGCGGCAACGATCTTCTTCACAGTGACTCTTTTCGTGGTCTCCCGCCGGGCTCACAGGCGCACCGGCAGACGTGTGCGAGAGTCTTGTCGAGCCCTCGCCGGGGCGGACCCTACTAAAGACCGAAACTGGCCGCGACCGAACGGGAACGGCGTGTCATGGAAGGCTTTCATGTCATCAGCCGCCCTGGTGGACGCCGCCCGCCGAGCCCTGGCGGAGTCGGCCGATCCCGCGCGGGCGCCCGAGATGCGGCGCTACATGAAGTCGGAGATGCCGTATCGGGGCGTGCCCAAGCCGGAGCGCGCGAAGCTGGCCAAGACGTTGTTCGCCGAGCACGCGCTGCCAGATGTAGAAAGCTGGACGAGAGCAGTGCTCTCGTTGTGGCGCGACGCTTCCTTCCGCGAAGAGCGTTACCTGGCGATCGATCTGACCGGTGATCGCCGGTATCGGCCGTGGCAGACGCCGGAGCGGCTGCCGCTGTACGAGGAGCTGATCGTCACCGGGGCGTGGTGGGACTACGTGGACGAGATCGCCAGCCGGCGGGTCGGGCCGATCCTGCGCGCGCACCCCGAGGAGATGTCCGTCCACATGAGACGGTGGGCGCGGGACGCCGATCCGTGGAAGCGCCGCACGTCGATCATCTGCCAGCTCGGGAGCAAGGCGGACACCGACACCGAGCTGCTCGCCGACTGCATCGAGCCCAGCATCGGGGACCGGGATTTCTTCCTGCGCAAGGGAATCGGCTGGGCGCTGCGGCAGCACACCCGAGTGGATCCCGGCTGGGTGGTCCACTTCGTGGACACGCACCCCGACCTCTCGCCGCTGTCCAAGCGGGAGGCGCTGCGGAATCTGTAGCGTCGGGGCCATGAGCAAAGCGATCCAGGTGTCGGAAACCGGTGGGCCAGAGGTACTCCAGCTCGTGGAGTTGGACGCGCCGCCGCCCGGGCCGGGCCAGCTGCTCATCGACGTGGCCGCGGCGGGCGTGAACTACATCGACACGTACCACCGCAGCGGCGCCTACCCACTGGAGCTGCCGTTCGTGCCCGGCCGTGAGGGTGCCGGCACGGTGCGCGCGGTCGGCGAGGGCGTCGACGGGTTCGCGCCGGGCGACCGGGTCGCCTGGGCCGACGCGGCGGGTGGCTACGCGGAAGCGGCGGTGATACCGGCCCACGCGGCGTTGCGGGTGCCGGACGGCGTGGACGACGAGACCGCCGCGGCCGTGCCGTTGCAGGGCCTGACCGCCCACTACCTGGTGACCTCGACCTACCCGATCGCCGAGGGCGACACGGTGCTCGTGCACGCGGCGGCCGGCGGAGTGGGCCTGCTGCTCGTGCAGCTCGCGAAGGCCCGCGGCGCCAGGGTCATCGGCACGGTGTCCACAGTGGACAAAGAGAAGCTGGCGCGCGAGGCGGGCGCGGACGAGGTGATCCGGTACACCGAGGTCGACTTCGCCGAGCGGACGCGCGAGCTGACCGGCGGGCGCGGGGTCGCGGCGGTGTACGACGGCGTCGGCGCCACGACGTTCGACGGCAGCCTGGCCAGCTTGCGCAAGCGCGGGACGCTCGCACTGTTCGGCGCGGCGAGCGGGCCGGTGCCGCCGGTGGACCCGCAGCGGTTGAACAAGGCCGGCTCGGTGTTCCTCACTCGCCCGACGCTCGCGCACCACATCGATGAGCCGGCGGAACTGGCGTGGCGCGCCGGCGAGCTGTTCGACGCGGTGACCTCCGGCGCGCTCACTGTGCGGATCGGCGGGCGGTATCAGTTGGCCGAAGCCCGCCGCGCGCACGAGGACCTGCAGGGGCGGCGAACGACGGGCAAGTTGCTGCTTCTTCCCCGGTCGGAATGACGTCGGATTAATCCCCCGGACATTGATCATTTCGTACGACCGCAACGCAAAGTAATCGCGGAAGGTCACCCGAATTCCTTATTTCACGGTCAGAATTCCCAGCGTAGAGTGACGCCGCGCACCTGCTTGAATACGTAGCGAATTGGTGCGTTCGGGTGTCAGATCAGGAGGTGACCCACCGTGGGCGCGGAGGCCAAGCGCGGCCGCGGCGACCCGATTCGAGAGATCTTCTGGACCCGAACCGGTTTGCTCCTCCTCATCCTGCTGATCGTCTCCGCGTCATCGATCGCGATTTCCGCCGGCATGCCGACCGGCACGGCCAAGAACATCGTCTCCGCCGTATCGATCGGCACGATGGTGTCCGCGATCGTCGGTTTCGGCCAAACACTGATCACCGCCTCCGCCGCCCAGCGCGCGACCGTCACCCCGCTGATCGAGGAGAATCGCCGGGCACTCGCCGAACTCAGCGCCGAATACCGGTCGTTGAACAGCGAGTTCTTCCCCACCCATGTATTCGAGGCGACCACCGCGCCCGACCCCGCGTTCAATCGCCGCCTCATGGAAGACCTCGCCAACACACGCCAGTACGCCTTTCGAGGGTTCTCCGGACGGCACGCCGCCGCCCGGCTGCTCACCTCCCCCGCCGCGTGGGAACTGCGCGCGGTGGTGGCCGACCCGCGGGAGCTGTCCGGCATCAGCGGCCGGGCGCGACACCTGGCCCGCCAGGCCGGGCCGGCCGCCGACTACGACGCGATCCAAGCCCTGCTGCACGACGAGATCCGCATCGGCCTTGTCGGGTTGTTCCTGGCCCGCGGCCGCTGCGAG
This sequence comes from Herbihabitans rhizosphaerae, assembly GCF_004216555.1. GTDB lineage: Bacteria > Actinomycetota > Actinomycetes > Mycobacteriales > Pseudonocardiaceae > Herbihabitans > Herbihabitans rhizosphaerae. The sequence continues at coordinate 23,526 of NZ_SGWQ01000018.1, forward strand.
CGCACCGACGTGTTCGTCGTGCCCGACCCGCCGCTGGACCGGCTGGAGATGTTCGACGACAGCGCGTGGATCACGCTGTACAGCGACAGCGCCGGCACCACCAAGCTCTACCCGAGGACGCTGCGCTTCTCGCACGGCTCGTTCATCTACAACATGCAGCGCGCCGAGTTCACCCGGATCACGAGCTCGCGCGACACCCGCCACCTCGCGATCACGCCGACGACCACCCGCCGCGAATTCGTGGACCAATTCGAAGAAGTCACCGGAACACGGCTGCGCGAGAAGCAGTTCACGGAGCTGGAGGACAAGTTCCACAGCTTCCGTCAGGACTTCTCCGTTGCCGCCGAGCTAGGGAGCTGATCGACGTGCCGCCTCCGGCCTGCGTGCTGGCCGACCTCGCCGAACGACTGAGTACCGAAGGACCGACGTTGCCGAGGCAGTGGGGGCTGGCCGGGAAACACTTCCGCGAGTGGGCCGATCAACCGGATCTGCGGGAGAAGCTGCGCGCGTTCCTGATCGGACTGTCGCCGGAGATCTCGACGGCGCTGATCAGCCGATCCCGCGAGACCACCACGCACTACGCCTGGTGCCTGCGGGACCGGTCGAGCGAGCCGTTCTCGTTCTGGCTGCACCAGTACAAACCGCAGCACGACTGGCGGCGCGGCTACGCCGACTCCGTGCACAACCACAGGTACCACTTCTGCACCACGCTGCTGCGCGGCGGCTACACGCACGAGCGCTACCGCGCGGCGATCGATCCGGAGACGCGGTTGATCTCCTCGGTCGAGCTGATCCGCAGCGCGAACTGCACAACGGGCAACTCGGGACACCTGTGGTGCCACGAGTTCCACCGAATCCCGCACGCCGAGGACGGCACCCTCACGTTCCTGGTGAAATCGCGCGCGATGCGGGAGTCGAGCCTGTCCTTCGACCCGGCCACGCGGGCCAGCCAGCGACACGTGCCCGTGGAGTCCCGACTCGACACGCTGGCCAGCGCCCTTTAGCCAGTTACCCTGACCCCACCAGTCCGCCGACGGCTGGAGGGGTTGGAGATGTCTACAGACGCGGCTCAGGTCGCCGTCACACCCGCGGCACGTGCGGTGCCGCGACCGGTGATCGACGGTGTCGCCAGACGGGTGCGGCGGCTGTGCCGCAAGCACGCGGCGAAGCTGCCGTTCCACGGTTGGCACCACGTGGGGTTCGTGCGCGACAAGGCGGCGTACTTCGCCGGTCGCAACGGAGCGGATCCGTCGGTCGCGGAGACCGCCGCGCTGGTGCACGACCTCAACTACATCGTCCGGCGCAACTCCTCGGCGGCGGCCGGCCGCGAGCTGCGCATGCCGCTGCTGGCCAAGGCCGGCGTAGAGGCGCTCGCCGCGGAGTGGATCGACGACGTGGTGGTGGAGGCGGAGATGTGCACCAGAACGCGCGACATCTCGCTGGAGGCGCAGGCGCTGTCCGACGCGGACACGCTGTTCAAGGCGCTGCCGACGACTCCGGTCGTGCTCGCGCACCGGTACCTGGAGGAGAACGGGATCGGCCTGGCCGAGCTGGCCGCGAAGATCGTCGGCGAGCAGGGTACACCGCACGACGACGGGTTCTACTTCTACGACGAGGAGGCCGCGCGGCGCTACGGCCGCTGGGCGACCGCGAACCTGGAGCTGTGGCGGTGCATCCAGGAGTCGCTGGACGACCAGGACGTCGACAACCTGCTCGGCGCGATCCCACGAAGTTGACAACAGTTTTCGATAAGCTCGCGGTGTGACAGTTGCGATCACCACCGCTGAGGCACTCGCGTGGCAGGACTCCTGGGACCTCCAGGCCGAGGCGTACCTCCCCGGCCGGGAGGACGCGTTCACCGTGATGTGCGAGCTCGCCGGGGAACTCCACGCCCGCGCGCCCGGCCCTCCGCGCGTACTGGACCTGGCCGGCGGAACCGGCTCGATCGCCCTGCGAGTGTCCCGCCGTCTGCCGGACGCCGACGTGACACTCGCCGACGTCGACCCCGTGCTGCTGGCCATCGCACGCGCGTCACTGCCCGCCGGCACGCGGATCGCCGAGGCCGACCTGGACAGTCCACAGTGGACAGACGCGCTGCCGCACGACCGGTACGACCTCGTCGGAGTGTCCGCCGCGCTGCACTGCCTGCCGAGCGATCGCCAGCGAGAGGTGTACGCCGAGATCCACTCGGTGCTCGCGCCCGGCGGCCTGCTCTGCCATGCCGATCAGGTCACCGACGCCGAACGACTCCCCGCCGCTCCCCCGGCTCTCACCTGGGCCCAGTGGTGGGCCGAGATCGAGCGGGATCCGGTCCTCGGCGGGCACCCGCGCACCGAGCGCCCCAGCGCGGACGCCTACCAGGAGACCGCGTGGCACCTCGACGCGATCCGCGCCGCGGGCTTCGCCCATGTCGACGTCGTCTGGCGCCACCGCACCAGCGTGATGATCACCGCGACGACCTGACCCGACTACGCGGTCAATGCCAGCCGATCAACCAGAGCATCCGGCACAACGTCACCCGGCCGCGTATCCGGGCCGACAGGTCGGCCGCCTCGTGGTAGGCGGACTGATAAGGCCAATGTCCCGACCCGAGCTTCGGATATCCGCGCTCCCCCGGCGGCAGCACGATCTGATACGGCTGGTGATTCCCAGGGTGGCCCTTCTCCTCAGACGGCGGCCACTCCCGCACCAGGGTCCCGTTGTCCACGACGGCCAGCTTCTCCAGCGCCTGGAGCATGGTGTACCCGGTCGAGATCGCCGCCGTCAGATCGCGCGAGGCCGTGCTCGGCAGGTCAGCGAGGAAGCACCGCGATGGCTGGCCGTGGGCCCAGAAGAACCGAGCCGTCTCGGCGTGATCCACGTCGAACACGCTCGGCGCGCCGCTGGGCCAATCGTCGTGCATGCCGAAGGTCAGAACGGCCAGCCGAGCACGGGCAGCGCCACCACCGCGTCCACCGCCAGCCCGAAGAACACCACCGACAGGTAGCTGTTCGACAGGTGGAAGAACCGCATGGTGTTGGCGTTCTCGCCGCGCTTGATCTTGGCCCGCAGCCGGTGCGCGGCGATCGCGAACCACAGCCCGGCAAGCCCCGCCACCGCCGGGTAGATCCAGCTCGTGACCGGGAACAGCAGCAGCGAGCAGACCACGGTCAGCCAGGTGTAGATGACCATCTGCTTGACGACCTGCTCCAGCGTCGCCACCACGGGCAGCATCGGCACGCCGGCACGCGCGTAGTCGTCCTTGAACTTGATCGCCAGCGCCCAGGTGTGCGGCGGCGTCCAGAAGAACACGATGCCGAACAGGACGAACGCCGGCCAGGCCACCCCACCGGTGATCGCGGACCAGCCGATCACCACCGGCATGCAGCCGGCGGCGCCGCCCCACACGATGTTCTGCGCGGTGCGCCGCTTCAAGATCAGCGTGTACACGAAGATGTAGAACAGGATCGTGGCCACCGCGAAGATCGCGGGCAGCAGGCCGACGGTCATCCACAGGAACGCGAACGCCGCGATTCCGAGCACCACGCCGAAGATCAGCGCGTTGCGCGGCGAGACGTCGTGCCGAGCCAGCGGGCGCGCCTTGGTCCGCTTCATCAGCTTGTCGATGTCGGCGTCCACGTAGCAGTTCAGCGCGTTCGCACTGCCCGCGGCGAGCGTCCCGCCGGCGAGCGTGCACGCGATCTGCCACAGCGGCGGGAATCCGCGCGCGGCGAGCAACATCGCCGGAATCGTGGTGACCAGCAGCAACTCGATGACTCGGGGCTTGGTCAACGCGAAGTAACTGCGCACCACCGCGGCGGGGCGCCGGGGGGCGGACGGTGCTTCGATGGTGAGGCTCACGACGCGACCACCAGGCGTTTCGTGTGCACGGCGCTCCTCGATATCAATTGCCCCACCGCGGGAATGCTAACCGCGCGCGAACACACTCCCCATATCGGGTGCCCTTCTGGGCACCCGACTAGTCTGCAGACGGGCGCGACCTGCCCGACCCCGCCATCGTCTGAAACCGGAGCCTGAGAGCTGTGTCCGTCAACTCGATCGATCAGGCGGAAGTCACCCGCCTGACCACCGCGACCCACCCTGACGACTGGACCGACCTCGACACCAGAGCAGTGGACACGATCCGCGTTCTCGCGGCGGACGCCGTGGAGAACTGCGGCAGCGGTCACCCCGGCACCGCGATGAGCCTCGCGCCCACGGCGTACACGCTGTTCCAGCGCGTCATGCGGCACGACCCGGCGGACGCCGAGTGGCCGGCCCGCGACCGGTTCATTCTCTCGTGCGGTCACTCCAGCCTCACCCTGTACATCCAGCTGTTCCTGGCCGGCTACGGCCTGGAGGTCGAGGACCTCAAGCAGCTGCGCAAGTGGGACTCCAAGACGCCGGGCCACCCGGAGTACCGGCACACCACGGGCGTGGAGACCACGACCGGCCCGCTCGGCCAGGGCCTGGCCAACGCGGTCGGCATGGCGATGGCCGCCCGGCGCGAGCGCGGCCTGCTGGACCCGGACGCCGCTCCCGGTGAGTCGATCTTCGACCACCACGTCTACGTGCTCGCCTCCGACGGCGACATCGAGGAAGGCGTCACCTCCGAGGCGTCGTCCATCGCCGGCCGCCAGGAGCTCGGCAACCTCGTGGTGATCTACGACGACAACAAGATCTCCATCGAGGACGACACGAACATCGCGCTGTCCGAGGACACCGCCAAGCGCTACGAGTCCTACGGCTGGCACGTGCAGGTCGTGGACGGCGGCGAGGACGTCGTCGCGCTGACCGAGGCGATCGAGAACGCCAAGGCGGAGACCACCAAGCCGTCGTTCATCCTGCTGCGCACGGTGATCGGCTACCCGGCGCCGAACAAGATGAACACCGGTGCCGCGCACGGCGCGAAGCTGGGCACCGACGAGGTCGCCGCGGTGAAGAAGGCGCTGGACTTCGACCCGGAGCAGACCTTCCAGGTGGACGACGAGGTGCTGGCGCACACCCGCCAGGCCGTCGACCGCGGCAAGACCGCCCGTGCCGAGTGGCAGGCCAAGTTCGACGAGTGGGCCGCGGCCAACCCGGAGCGCAAGGCGCTGGCGGACCGGCTGTCCACCCGCGCGCTGCCGGCCGGCTGGGCGGACGCGCTGCCGTCCTGGGACGCCGACGAGAAGGGCATGGCCACCCGCAAGGCCTCCGGCGCGGTGCTGAACGCGATCGGCGACGCACTGCCCGAGCTGTGGGGCGGCTCGGCCGACCTCGCCGAGAGCAACAACACGATCATCAAGAACGCCGAGTCGTTCGGGCCGGAGTCCTCCTCCACCGGGATGTTCAAGGCCAACCCGTACGGCCGGAACCTGCACTTCGGTGTCCGCGAACACGCCATGGGCTCGATCCTGAACGGGATCGCGCTGCACGGCGGCACCCGCCCGTACGGCGCCACATTCCTGATCTTCAGCGACTACATGCGCCCGGCCGTGCGCCTGGCCGCGCTGATGAAGGCGCCGGTGATCTACGTGTGGACGCACGACTCGATCGGCCTCGGCGAGGACGGCCCGACGCACCAGCCGATCGAGCAGCTGTCCACGCTGCGCGCGATCCCGGGTCTGAACGTGGTGCGCCCCGCGGACGCCAACGAGACGGCGGTCGCGTGGAAGGCGGTGCTGGAGGACATCCACGCGCCGTCCGGCCTGTGCCTCACCCGGCAGAACGTGCCGGTGTTGGAGGGCTCGAAGGAGAAGGCGCCCGAGGGTGTTGCCCGCGGCGGCTACGTGCTCGCCGACTTCGGTGACACCAACGACGACCACGTGGTGCTGATCGGCACCGGCTCCGAGGTCCAGCTCGCCGTCGAGGCGGCGAAAACCCTTGCCCAGCAAGGGATCGCGGCCCGTGTGGTGTCGATGCCGTGTGTCGAGTGGTTCGACGCGCAGGACCAGGAGTACAAGGACAGCGTGATCCCGCCGTCGGTCAAGGCGCGGGTGGCCGTGGAGGCCGGCATCGCCCAGTCCTGGTACCGGTTCGTCGGCGACGCCGGCGAGATCGTGGGCATCGAGCACTTCGGCGCCTCGGCCGACTTCCAGACGCTGTACCGCGAGTTCGGCATCACCGCCGAGGCCGTCGTGGACGCGGCGAAGCGGTCCGTCGCGAACACCAAAGCCTGAAACCGTTGAGGGGAGCGAAAACCAGTGACTGAAACTGCCTCAAGTGCCGGCAGGCACGACCGACTCAAGGCACTGTCCGACGCGGGCGTGTCCATCTGGCTGGACGACCTGTCCCGGGAGCGGCTGAACTCGGGCAACCTGGCCGAGCTGGTGCGGGACAAGAGCGTCGTCGGCGTGACCACGAACCCGACGATCTTCGCCAACGCGCTGGCCGACGGTGAGGCCTACGACGAGCAGGTGCGCGAGCTGGCCGCGCGGGGCGCCGACCTGGACGCCACCGTGCGCGAGCTGACCACCACCGACGTGCGCAACGCGTGCGACCTGTTCCGCGGCACCTGGGAGTCCACCGACGGTGTGGACGGCCGGGTGTCCATCGAGGTCGACCCGCGGCTGGCCAACCAGACCGACCCGACCGTGGCCGAGGCGCTCGACCTGTGGAAGACCGTCGACCGCCCGAACCTGCTGGTGAAGATCCCGGCCACCAAGGAGGGCCTGCCGGCGATCACCCGCACGCTCGCCGAGGGTGTCAGCGTGAACGTGACGCTGATCTTCTCGGTGGAGCGCTACCGCGAGGTGATGGAGGCTTACCTGTCCGGTCTGGAGAAGGCCAAGGAGAACGGCCACCAGCTCGCCCAGATCGAGTCGGTGGCGTCGTTCTTCGTGTCCCGTGTGGACACCGAGGTGGACAAGCGGCTGGACGCGATCGGCACCGACGACGCGAAGGCGTTGCGCGGCAAGGCGGCCGTGGCCAACGCGCGGCTGGCGTACGCGGCGTTCCAGGAGGTCTTCTCCGGTGAGCGCTGGGACGCGCTGGCCGCCGCCGGTGCGCGCGCGCAGCGTCCGCTGTGGGCGTCCACCGGCACGAAGAACCCGGACTACTCCGACACGCTGTACGTCGACGATCTCGTCGTCGCCGACACGGTGAACACGATGCCGGAGAAGACCCTGCACGCCTATGCCGATCACGGCGGCGAGCCCGCCGACCGGGTGACCGACACCGGTCCGCAGGCCAAGGGGATCTTCGAGGCGCTCACCACGGTCGGCATCGACGTCGACGACGTGTACGACGTGCTCGAGCGCGAGGGCGTGGAGAAGTTCGAGAAGTCGTGGCTCGAGCTTCTCGATACAGTTCGTGGTCAGCTGGACAAGGCCTCCAACTGATCTTCGTAGACCACCGGACGAGAGGGTCGCTCCGACGATGGCAGACCAACCCGAACAGCTCGCGGTAACGCTTGTAGATCAGCGACTGGCCGGGGAGGCGGCACCATTCGCGGAGCGGCTCGTCTCCGACCGGGTCGCCTCCAAGCTCACGTCCCAGGACCCCACGCTGTGGGGCCCGGACGCCGAGCCGGAATCGGCGATCCGCTTGTCGTGGACCACGCTGCACGACACGTCCCGCCCACTGTTGGCGGAGATCGAGGCGCTGCGCGCGGAACTGCAGGCCGACGGCGTGGACCGCGTTGTGCTCGCCGGCATGGGCGGCTCGTCGCTCGCGCCGGAGGTGATCACCAGCACGGCGGGCGTGCCGCTGACCGTGCTGGACACCACCGATCCCGGGCAGGTGGCCGACGCGCTCGCCGGCGACCTGGACAGCACGGTGCTGGTGGTGTCGTCCAAGTCGGGCTCCACGGTGGAGACCGACAGCCACCGGCGGATCTTCGAGAAAGCCTTCACCGCCAACGGAATCGACGCCGCGTCGCGCATCGTGGTGGTGACCGACCCCGGCTCCCCGCTGGAGTCGGCGTCGCTGGACGCCGGCTACCGCAAGGTGTTCACCGCGGACCCGAACGTCGGCGGGCGCTACTCGGCGCTCACCGCGTTCGGCCTCGTGCCGTCCGGGCTGGCCGGCGCCGACGTCGGCGCGCTGCTGGACGACGCGGCCGCCGCGTCCAAGGTGCTTTCCCTTGACAGCGAAGAGAATCCGGGCCTGCGGCTGGGTGCCGCGCTCGGCGCGGCGCACGCCCGCGGCGCGGAGAAGGTGGTCTTCGCCGACACCGGTTCCGGGATCACGGGCTTCGGCGACTGGGCCGAACAGCTCATCGCCGAGTCCACCGGGAAGAACGGCACCGGGCTGCTGCCGGTCGTCGCGGAGAGCCCCGACTCCCCCGGGTTCGCCGACGCCGGCACCGACGCCACGACTGTCGCGATCGGACCGTCGGCCACCGCGGCGATCGCGGTCACCGGCCCGCTCGGCGCGCAGTTCCTGCTCTGGGAGTACGCGACCGTGGTGGCCGGGCGGCTGCTCGGCATCAACCCGTTCGACCAGCCGGACGTGGAAGCGGCGAAGAAGGCCTCCCGCGCGCTGCTGGACAACCCGGACGCCGCGAACGCCGGCGAACCGTCCTTTGTGGACGGTCCGGTGGAGGTGTACGGCGTCCCGGGTACCGCCGGCCCGAGCACGCTCGCCGAGACGCTGCGGCAGTTCCTGGCGCTGGTCCCGGACGCCGGGTATATCAGCGTGCAGGCCTATCTTGACCGGCTGGACGACGCGTCGGCGATCCTGCTACGCACCGAGCTGGCCCGGCGCACCGGCACCCAGACCACGTTCGGCTGGGGCCCGCGCTTCCTGCACTCGACCGGCCAGTACCACAAGGGCGGCCACCAGAACGGCGTGTTCCTGCAGCTCACCGGCGCGGTCGAGAACGATCTCGAGGTGCCGGACCGCCCGTACACGCTGGGTGTGCTGCAGCGGGCGCAGGCACTCGGCGACGGGCAGGTGCTCGCCGAGCGCGGCCGCCCGGTGCTGCGCCTGCACCTCACCGACCGCGCCGCCGGCCTCGCCCACGTCGTCCGCGCACTCGAGGGGATTGGACATTGACCGCCACTTCCGCGCCACGCAGTTGGCGCAACCCGCTGCGGGACGAGCGGGACAAGCGGCTCCCGAGGATCGCCGGCCCGTGCGGCCTGGTGATCTTCGGCGTGACCGGTGACCTGTCCCGCAAGAAGCTGATGCCCGCGATCTACGACCTGGCCAACCGCGGCCTGCTGCCGCCGGGCTTCTCGCTGGTCGGGTTCGCCCGCCGGGACTGGGCCGACCAGGACTTCGGCCAGGTCGTCTACGACGCGGTGAAACAGCACGCGCGCACGCCGTTCCGCCAGGCCGTGTGGGATCGCCTCGCCGAGGGGATCAGGTTCGTGCAGGGCAGCTTCGACGACGACGCCGCGTTCGACCAGTTGGCCGCGACCGTCTCGGCCCTCGACCAGGAGCGCGGCACCGGCGGCAACCACGCGTTCTACCTGTCGATCCCACCGGGCGCGTTTCCCGTTGTGTGCCAACAGCTCCGGCGCTCCGGGCTGGCTGAGCCTCCCGGCGACAAAGACGGCCACTGGCGGCGCGTGGTGATCGAGAAGCCGTTCGGTCACGATCTGAAAAGCGCCCAGCAGCTCAACAAGATCGTCAACAACGTCTTCCCCGAGGAGTCGGTGTTCCGCATCGACCACTACCTCGGCAAGGAGACCGTGCAGAACATTCTGGCGCTGCGCTTCGCGAACCAGCTGTTCGAGCCGATCTGGAATGCCAACTACGTCGACCACGTGCAGATCACCATGGCCGAGGACATCGGCCTCGGCGGTCGCGCCGGCTACTACGACGGCATCGGCGCTGCCCGCGACGTGATCCAGAACCACCTGCTGCAACTGCTCGCGCTCACCGCGATGGAGGAGCCGGTCTCCTTCCACCCGAACGAGTTGCGCACCGAGAAGATCAAGGTGCTCTCGGCGACCAAGCCGGTCACGCCGTTCGCCGAGACCACCGCGCGCGGCCAGTACGCCGGCGGCTGGCAGGGCGGCCAGAAGGTGCCCGGTCTGCTGCAGGAGGAGGGCTTCTCGAAGGATTCGGTCACCGAGACCTTCGCCGCGATCACGCTCGAGGTGAACACCCGCCGCTGGGCCGGCGTGCCGTTCTACCTGCGCACCGGCAAGCGGCTCGGTCGCCGCGTCACCGAGATCGCCGTGGTGTTCAAGCGCGCGCCGCACCTGCCGTTCGACGACACCGCCACCGAGGAGCTCGGCCAGAACGCGCTCGTGGTGCGGGTGCAGCCGGACGAGGGCGTGACGATGCGGTTCGGCTCGAAGGTGCCCGGCTCGACCATGGAGGTGCGCGACGTCTCCATGGACTTCGGCTACGGGCACTCGTTCACCGAGTCCTCGCCGGAGGCCTACGAGCGGCTGATCCTGGACGTGCTGCTCGGCGAGCCGTCGCTGTTCCCGGTGAACTCCGAGGTCGAGCTGTCCTGGGAGATTCTCGACCCGGTGCTCAAGTACTGGCGGCAGACGGGCAAGCCCGAGTCGTACTCGGCGGGCACCTGGGGACCGGACTCGGCGGCCAACATGCTCGCCCGCACCGGAAGGCACTGGAGGCGGCCTTGATCATCGATCTCCCGGCGACCACCACGTCACAGGTCAACGCGAAGCTCGTGGACCTGCGCGAGAAGGGTGGCGCGGTAACCCTCGGCCGAGTGCTCACGCTGGTGATCGTCACCGACGACGGCGAGCGCACCGAGGAGGCCATCGAGGCGGCCAACGACGCCAGCCGCGAGCACCCGTGCCGCGTGATCGTGGTGGCGCGCGGCGCGAAGAAGGCGGCGGCCCGGCTGGACGCGCAGATCAGGGTCGGCGGTGACGCGGGCGCAAGTGAGGTCGTCGTGCTGCGGCTGTACGGCCCGCTGGCCGACGAGGGCGCGAGCTGTGTCGTGCCGCTGCTGCTGCCGGACGCGCCGCTGGTGGCGTGGTGGCCGTTCGAGGCACCGGCCAACCCCTCGCAGGACCCGATCGGCCAACTCGCCCAGCGGCGGATCACCGACTCGGCCGCCGAGCGCGTCCCCGCCAAGGCGTTGACCGTCCGCGCGAAGCACTACGCCGACGGTGACACCGACCTGGCCTGGACCCGGCTCACCCTCTGGCGGGCGGTGCTGGCGGCGGCGATGGACCTGCCACCGTTCGAGAAGGTCACCGAGGCGACGGTGACCGGCGCGGGCGACTCGCCGTCCACCGAGCTGCTCGCCGCCTGGCTCGCCACCTGTCTCAAGGCGCCGGTGAAGCGGGTCAAGGCGGCCGACGGCCAGGGCATCGTGGCGGTCGAGTTGAAGCGCCGCTCCGGCTCGGTCGAGCTGCACCGGCCGGACACCAAAGTCGGCACGCTCACCCAGCCCGGCCAGCCGTCCCGGCGGGTAGCGCTGCAGCGCCGGTCGATCCGCGACTGCCTCACCGAGGAACTACGCCGGCTCGACCCGGACGAGATCTACGAGAACGCGTTGAAGGGGCTGGACAAGATCGTCCGAGGGCGCGCGGGTACGAAGACGGCCGCGGCGCGCAAGGCACCGGCCAAGAAGAGCACCACCAAGACCACCGCGACGAAGAAGCCCGCGGCAAAGGCGAAGCCCCCGAAGCCCCAGTCATGAGCACGCCCCAGACGGTCGTCTACGCCAACCCGGAGCTGCTGGCCGCGGCCACCGCGGCACGGCTGATCACGCGCCTGGTCGACGCGCAGGCGGCACGCGGGCGCGCGTCGCTGGTGCTGACCGGCGGGCGCACCGGCACCGCCGTTCTCGAGCAGGTGCGGGCCACGCCGGCTCGGGACGCGGTCGACTGGACGGCGATCGACCTGTACTGGGGCGACGAGCGGTTCCTGCCCGCCGGTGACCCGGAGCGCAACGAAACCCAAGCGCGCCAAGCACTTCTGGACCACGTTCCGGTGCCGCCGGAGCGGGTGCACGCGATGGCGCCGCCGAACGGCGAGTTCGGCGACGACCCGGACGCGGTGGCCGCCGCGTACGCCGACGAGCTTGCCCGCGCGACCCGGCCGGAGGACCACGGACCGGTGCCGGTGTTCGACGTGTGCCTGCTCGGTGTCGGCGAGGAGGGGCACACCGCGTCGGTCTTCCCGTCCTCTCCCGCGGTGTACGAGACCGATCGCACCGTGGTCGCCGTGCGCAACTGCCCGAAGCCGCCGCCGACCCGGATCTCCCTGACGCTGCCGGCGATCCGGCACTCCGCCGAGGTGTGGCTGATGACCACCGGCGGCTCGAAGGCCGCCGCCGTGTCGATGGCCCTGGGCGGTGCCGGCGAGATCCAACTCCCCGCGGCCGGCGCGATCGGACAGCGGCGCACGCTGTGGCTACTGGACAAGCAGGCCGCGGCGAAAGTGCCCGGAGTGTTCAGCCCTCCGCTCGCATGAGCGCCGGGGTGTCGGTCGCGGTCCGGGGCGCGACCAACGGATTCCGCCGCCAGGTGCGCGCCAGCGGCACGAGCCCGGCCGTCACCTACGCCGTCACCGGCTGCGGTCTTGTGCTGGCGATCGGCGCGCTGGTGTTGATCGTGCTCGCGTGGACCACCGACGCGCCGTTCCTGGTGAGCCGGTTCCACGACTCCGATGACGGACCCGCGCCGATGGGGCTGCGGGTCGGCCTCACGGTCGTGCTGGGCGGATTCCTGGCGCTGTTCGCCGTGGCGTTCATGAGCGGCGCGCGAAAGCCGCGCCTCGCACTCGATGACAACGGCGTCTGGCTGACCAAGGGCAAGCGGAGCGGGCCGGGTCTGCCGTGGAGTGACATCACGGCCGTCACCGTCGCCACCACACAGGACGCCACGACCGTTCCCGCCGAGACGGCCACCGTTCCGCTGGTGGAGGTGTTCCCGGCCAAGGGCGTGCACGAGCGCGGGCAACTCGCCACGGCGTTCGAGGTCAACGCGCCGTCGCCGGGGCACGGCCTGCGCGGCAAGCGATTCGTGTTCCAGGTGGCGGGCACACCGGAGGAGCTGGCCGCGTTCGGCGCGGCCGCGGATCGCCTGTCCCCCAAGGAATCCCGCGAACCATGACCTCCCGCGTGCGGCACGTCGCCGAGCTGATCGACTACCTCGCCAAGAGGCGGCGGTACGAGCGCGAGGACGCCGATGCGTTGCGGCACTTGGAATCGGTACCGCTGGAGCTGCCGGCCGGGCTGACCGTGGACTGGCTCGGAGTCGCCGGATACCGGTTCACGTACCAGGATCACACGCTGTTCGTGGACCCGTTCGTGTCCCGCGTGCCACTGTCCGCCCTGCTGCGCCGGCGCACCGCGCTGCCCGATCCGGCGCGGGTGGCCGCCGTCGAGGCGCCCGGCACGACGGTCGGCATCCTGATCGGTCACGGGCACTGGGACCACGCGCTCGACGCGCCGGCGCTCGCCCGCCGGCTCGGCTGTCGCGTGTACGGCTCGCGGTCGGTGGAGAACCTGATGCGGCTGCACGGTCTGGACGACAGCGCGGTGGAGGTGGAGCCGTACCACCGCTACGAACTCGGCCCGTTCACCGTGTCGTTCACCCCGAGCACGCACTCCAAGCTGGTGCTCGGGCAGCGGATCCCGTTCGACGGCGACACGAGCTGCGACACGCTCGCGGAGCTGACACCCCAGGCCTACCGGTGCGGGCAGACCTGGGGCATCACGATCACGGTCGGCGATTTCACGATCTATCACCAGGGCAGCGCGGATCTGATCGACGACGCGGTGCGCGAGCACGACGTGGACCTGTTCCTCGCGGGCGTGGCCGGGCGCTCCTACACGCCGGACTACTGGCAGCGGGTCCTGTCGCTGCTGCGCCCGAAGGTGGTGGTCCCGACGCACTACGACGACTTCTTCGTCTCCGTCGACGACCCGATGGCCTTCACCACGCTGACCCGGCTGGCGAACGTGCCGGACGAGCTGCACGCGGTCAGCCGCGATCTCGGCATCGCCGCGCTGCCTCGGGTGACGCGTTAGTCGATCCGGCTGGATTCCATGATCCAGTTGTCTGCCCACGTCTCGCCGCCGTCGTGGGAGAACGCCTGCACCCACAGCAGCGAGTCGTTGCTGCGCACGGTCCACCGGAAGCGGACCTTGATCGGACGGCCGGCCAGTTCGTCGTCGCAGAGGAAGTCACCGCGACCGTCGACCAGCGTGCCCACCACGGGCGGGTCGAGCCTGCCGGGGAGCCGGGTGGACGCCCACCAGATCTTCCAGTGGCCCGTCTCCGGTTCGAACAGCCGCATCGACATCCCTTGGTAGGAGCCGATTCCGGGGTAGTCGTCGGTGACGAAGGTGTCCACGTTGCCCAGGCCGCCGAGCGTCTGCCACGCGGTGGACACGGCGTCGAACTCCACCCACTCGGTGCAGTCCGGGTCGAGTACGTCGCGAAGCTTGCGGTTGCGGATGTGCCAGCGGCCGGGCAGGAAGTCGAACGCGTGCCGGCCGTCGGTGAGTGTCTCGATGCTCATGGCGGGAACGCTATGACGGCATCACTGACACCTTCTGTCAGTGATGCCGGGCAGAATTCACCGCGTGCGCGCGAGCCGGCTGGTGTCCCTGCTGCTGTTGCTGCAGACGCGCGGGCGGATGACCGCGGCCGAGCTGGCCGACGAGTTGGAGGTCTCGGTGCGCACGGTGTACCGGGACGTCGAGTCGCTGCACGCCGCCGGGGTGCCGCTCTACGGTGACGCCGGGCCGGCCGGCGGGTACCAGCTGCTGGAGGGGTACCGCACCCGATTGACCGGGCTGACCCGGCCGGAGGCGGAGGCCTTGTTCCTGGCCGGGCTGCCGGGGCCGGCCGCCGAGCTGGGCCTCGGCTCGGTGGTCGCCGCCGCGCAGCTCAAGCTCGCCGCCGCACTGCCGCCCGAACTGCGCGACCACGCCGAGCGCGTCGCCGGCCGGTTCCACCTGGACACGTCCGGCTGGTACCGCGAGCCGGACGACACGACGCACCTGGCCGCGGTGGCGGACGCCGTGTGGCGGCAGCACCGGGTCGAGGTGGGCTATCACCGCTGGACCGAGCCGCGGGAGGTCACCCGCACGCTGTCGCCGTACGGTCTCGTGGTCAAGTCCGGCACCTGGTACCTGATCGCGCACAACGGCCGAGGGCTGTCCACCTACCGGGTGTCGGCGATCCGCTCGGTCCACGCGCTCGCCGAACCGTTCGACCGGCCGGCGGACTTCGATCTCGCCGGGCACTGGCGGTCCACAGTGGACGAATTCGAGCGGCGCCAGCAGTACCAGGGCAAGGCGGTCGTCCTGCTTTCCGCTGCCGGGCGCGCCCGCGTGCCGGGCAACCTCCCCGCCGTGATGGCCAGGGCGGTGGCGGACACCGCCACGCCCGCCGACCGTCCACAGTGGATCCGTGCGGTGATCCCGATCGAGTCGATCCCGCACGCCGCCACCGAACTACTGCGACTCGGCGCGGAGATCGAAGTGCTGGAGCCGCCCGAACTGCGCCAGCACCTCACCGACACCATCGCAGAACTCGCGCGGATGTACCGACCCCGCTAAGCCGCCACCACAACAACCTCGGCGCCGACCACGTCGGGTTCCGGCACCGGATCGCCCGCTTCGCGCAGCCCTTCGAGGTGGAACGCCACCGCCTCGCGCATCAAGGTCGCGCACTCGTCATAGGTCGACGCGGCGGCGACAACACCAGGCAGACTCGGCGAGTACGAGCTGAACCCGCCCGCCTCGTCGCCGTAGACAAGGATCGCGTACCCGGGCACCGTCGCCTCCATTCGAACTCGACTGGCGGCAGTCGGCTTCACAGTCGTCACTGGTACAACGAGATCAGAGGTGAACCACTCGACCGTGTGATTTCGTTAGCGGAGACCGTTTCGTCGGGCGACGGCGATCAGGCGATCGGGGTCGTCGGAGATGATCCCGTCGACGCCGAGGTCGATCACCCGCTGCATCGTGGCCTCGTCGTTGACCGTGTAGGGCACCACCTTCAGCCCGTGCTTCTGTTGCAGCGAACCGGTTTCCGGGCCGTGGAAGTACGCGGGGTCGGTGCGCAGGTACCAGTCCGGCGACGGCGCCTTCACCTGCCGGGGGTCGTGCACCTGCCAGTTCGCCGAGACCGTGCCGGCACCGGCCGAGCGGACCAGCCGGCCCAGGTCCCGGTGCTTCCACCAGTCCAACCCGCCGGTCCACGGGCTGCGCACCGACGGGTCGTCGTACACGGCTCGCAGGGAGCACTCGTCTTCCAGGGTGCGGCACTCGTCCGGCCCGTACTGCCACACCAGCGCCACCGTGTCGATCCTCGGGTGCAGCCGGCGTGCCAGCATGATCGTCCGCCAGTCGAAGGACTGGATCGTGGCCCGCTCGGCGAACCCGGCGTGAGCGATCGCGGACACCAGCCGCCCGGTGAACTCCTGGTACGGCGCGGTGTCGTCGACCAGTGGGCTGATCTTGGTCTCGATGTTCAGCCGCACGTCGGTTCGCCCGCTCGCGCGCACGATGTCGAACACCTCGGCCAGCGTCGGAATCCGCTCCCCCGGCGCCGGCTGCTGGTTCGGGAACTCAGGCAGCGTCTTGGAGCCGCAGTCCACGGTCTTCACCTGCACCAGCGTCAGCTCACGGACGCGCTTGCCCACGTACGGGAACTCCGGATCACCCGGCCGCGCCGGCCCGGTGTCCACGCAGTGCGACCCGTTGACCGTGCGGTCGTGGCTCACCACGAGCACGCCGTCCTCGGTCACACCGGTGTCCAGCTCCAGCGTCGACACGTCCGCGTTGGCCAGCGCGTACCGGAACGCGGCGAGCGTGTTCTCCGGGCGCACCGCACGGGCACCCCGGTGACCCTGCACGTCGAACGGCGACGCGGAGGCCCGCGGCAGCCGGTACCCACGCGAGTCGAGCAGCGCGCGCAGCCGGTCCGGGTAGTCGGTGATCAGCCCGTCCACGCCGTCGTCGATCAGCTTGCTCATCGTCGGCACGTCGTTGACCGTCCACGGGATCACCGCGATCCGGTTGCGGTGCGCGTGCTCGACCATCTCGCGTGTCACGTACGGGCGGTAGTCCGGATCGGTGACCGAGCCGCCCTGCGGGAAGCCGTGCACCGGCGAGAACGCGGTCGCGCCGAACGACTTCACCGCGGCGATCGGGTCGCCGCCGAAGTCGTCGATGTCGATCCCGCCGAGCCACGGCGAGGCACCCGGCTGCCCGGTCTGCAGGAAGTCGTAGTTGGTCAGCGCGACCACCGGCAGCCTCGGTGCCACCTCGCGCATCCGCGTCAGCGCGCCCCAGTCGAAGCTCTGGATGCTGACCCGGCGCTCGAAACCGGCCGCGCGGATCTCGGCCGCGGTGACCTGGACGAACTGCTCACGCGGCGCGGTCTGGTCCGGCGCGCCCGCCTCCACCTTGGTCTCGATGTTCAGCTTCACGTCGTCCGCGCGGTAGCGCTTCACCAGATCGAACACCTCGGCCAGGCGCGGCATCCGCGATCCGGGCGAGATCACCTGGCCCGGCTTGTCGGGCAGCGCCTTCGACCCGCAGTCCAGTGTCTTGACCTGGGCCAGCGTCAGCGTCTTGACGAACTTGCCGACGTAAGGGAACTCCGGGTCGCCGGACGTCGGGGGCGCGGTGTCCACGCACTTGCGCCCGTCGACCTTGCGATCGTGCGTCACGACGGCCTGGCCGTCCTCGGTGATCTGCACGTCCAGTTCGAGGGTGGACACACCGAGACGCAACGCGTTGCCGAACGAGCTCAGCGTGCTCTCCGACCGCAGCCCCAACCCGCCGCGGTGCGCCTGCAGGTCGAACTCGCGGTGCCGTGCCGGCTCGGCGTTCGTGTTGGGCGCCACCACGATGACAGCCGTGGCGGCCAGCGTCGCCAACAGCCCGGCGCCGACGGCGCGCCACATCCCTCGTCTGCTCATGAGCCGGATCGTGGCACCCGTAGGCGGCCGTGTCATGGACAACGAGTGACATTCGTCCCTAGGGTCACCCCATCGAGAGGTAATACGTGTGCGAATGCACACAGTTTTGTAACTTCGCGTCCCATATGAGCGACATCCATGTCTTCTCTCACAAGAGCACTACAGCGCGACTCTGTTGGAAAGGCCTGCACATGCCACAGCAACAGCAGCAGCCGGTCCAGACGAGCAACTGGCGAGGCCGTTTTCGGGACCACGTCCCCCACCAGCGGGGCGTCCACCGACGGCGGTCGACCCACGAAACCAGTGTCAACGGGTCTACCCCCGTTGAGCCTGCCGACGCAGGAGGTTCCGCCCTGGTCGCCCACAGCTTCACCCCGACGACGTTCCGCCCGGCAATGGCCACCCGCGACCGGCGGTCGCTGTCCCTCGCCAAGGTGATGGACGTCGCGCGCCGGCATCCGTTGGTGATGGACGCCGTGGCCCTCCTCGTCGCCGTGGCGGACGTGTGGCTCGTGATCCCGTCGAAGGCGACGACGTACTCGGTCTGGCTGTCCGGGATCGCGTGCGCCGCGATGCTCATCCGCCGGCGCTTCCCGTTCATCGCCGTGCTGATCACGATCCCCGGGTATCTCGCCGGCTGGGCCGCGCTCGCCGCGGTGATCGCACTGGGCACGCTCGCGCGGCGAAAGCTCCTCGGCTGGCAGACCATGGTGGGCGCCGCGCTGGTGTTCATGGCGAAGTACGTGCTCTGGCCGTTGCCCGACTTCTTCGCAATCGGCTGGCGCGAGCACATCCTGCGGGTGATCTACGGGATCATCTTCGCGGCCATGCCGGTCGCCGTTGGTCTGCTCGCACACGCGCGGCAGGAGCTGTCCGACCGGATCACCGAGCTCGCCGCGAGCCGCGAACGGGAGAACCGCCTGCACGCCGAGGCGATCAGGGGCGCGGAACGGGCGCGGCTGGCCAGGGAGATGCACGACGTGGTGTCACACCAGGTCACGCTGATCGCCATGCAGGCAGGCGCGCTGCAGGTCACCCGCAATCCGGACGAGTCGCGCGAGGTGGCGCAAACCATCCGCGACCTGAGTTCGCGCACACTGGTCGAGCTGCGTGAACTCGTCGGGGTGCTGCGATCCGGAAGCTACGACGACGCGGCACAGCCCGGCCTGGAAGAGGTGGGCGAACTGATTCGCGAGGCGGACGTGCCGATCAAGCTGGCCGTCGACACCGCGACCGAACAGCTGCCGCCGCCGGTCTCCCGCGCCGCCTACCGCACCATCCAGGAAGCGCTCACCAACGTGCGCAAGCACGCCTCGGGAGCGCCGGCCACCGTGCGCGTCCACACCGAGGGCGACGCGTTGACCGTCGAGGTGCACAACGGCCCGTCGGCCGACCACGCGTGCACGCTGCCGTCCGGAGGCCACGGCCTCATGGGGCTCCGAGAGCGCGCCGGCCTGCTTGGTGGCACCTTCCACGCCGGACCGACCCGCGAAGGCGGATTCCGAGTCCGCGCCCGCTACCCACTCGCGGTCTGACGACGAACAGAGACGAATGGATGAGCGGGCTCGTGACGAGCCCGCTCATCCATGTCTCAAGCGATGATTATAGCTCGCGACGAGCGCGCAACTTCTCGAGCGCCTCGGCCAGAATCGCCTCGCCGTCCTCGTCGGAGCGACGCTCCTTCACGTAGGCGAGATGCGTCTTGTACGGCTCGTTGCGCGGCGCGGCAGGTGGGGCCTGCTCGTCACGCCCGCCGGGCAGCCCGCAGCGTGGGCAGTCCCACGACTCCGGTTCCTCGGCGTCCAGGGCGAACGACGGCTTCGATTCGTGGCCGTTCGCACACCAGTAGGACACACGGCGCCTGGGCGCCGACTCTCCGCGCTCCGACTCCCCCATCGGACCGGCACCTACACGGGTGCCGCGAATCGCGTTACCACCAGCCATTGGGATCCTCGCAAACCGTACCTGTGTGATACCTCTGCGGCGGCGCAGTCACGCCAGCCTCCCCACCCCGGTGCGACAAGCTCAGGCGACCTTCATCAGCAGGCCGAGCCCGACGATGCAGATCGTCCACACCGCCCCGACGAACAGCGTGAGGCGGTCGAGGTTCTTTTCCGCCACGCTGGAGCCGGACAGGCTGGACTGCATTCCGCCACCGAACAGCGACGAGAGACCGCCGCCCTTGGCGCGGTGCAGCAGCACCAACAGCACCAGCAACAGGCTGGTGATTACCAGAAGAATCTGAAGGAACAGCTGCATCTCATCCTCGCTGTCGCACGACCGGGCTACAGGTTACCTGGTGACCCGCCCGCTACTTCAACCAGTGCCACGGCGAGTCACCAGGTGGACGCACGAACGTGCTCGGCCGGTGTACTCGACGGCCGGTTCACACCTCGGGGTGTTCCCCGGACGGGTTGATCACGTGCTCCTGAGAGTGACGCCCGTTGCCCGACACGAGTGCCACGGCGGATCGTCGAATCATGCGGACCACAACGAAATCCCTGGTGAGTGCACTGTTCGCGGCGCTGCTGACGATCGGCCTGTTCGCCGCCTCCGCCCAGGCCACCAGCAGGCCAGACACCCGTGCTCCCGAGATCACGGTGACCTCGGGCAAGCTGGTCAAGGGCGGTGCCGCGGTCAAGCTCACCGGCACCTACCAGTGCAACGGGGCCACGTTCGACCTGCTGGCCGACGTCGACCAGGCCGGGCACGCCAAAGGCAAGGCCAAGGTCAAGGGCCTGTCCTGCGACAAGGGCGCGACCGGCAAGAAGAAGTTCACGGTGACCGTCGCCGCCGACACGCACCGCGGATTGTTCATCTCCGCGGGCGCCTGGATCTACATCGGCCTGTGCCACCCCGGCACCCTCACGGTGTGGGCCAGCGTGAACCTCTCCGTGCACCTGCGTCCCTGACACCCGTTACGAGTAGACCCGCACGTAGTCGACGAGCATCTGCTGCGGGAACTGGGTGCTGCCGTCCGGATCGCCCGGCCAGTTCCCGCCGACCGCCACATTGAGGATCATGAAGAACGGGTGGTCGAACACCCACGGGTTGCCGTTGGTGTCGGCGGGCCGCTTGGTCTGATACGCGTTGCCGTCCACCGACCAGGTGATCGCATCGGGCGCCCAGTCCACGGCGAAGGTGTGGAAGTCGTCGGCGAACGCCCAGCCGTTGGGGTGCGGGTACGTGCCGGTCAGCCCGCCGCCACCGGAGTAGCCGGGCCCGTGCAGCGTGCCGTGCACCAGGTGTGGCTCGCGCCCGATGTTCTCCATGATGTCCAGCTCGCCGCAGCCCGGCCAGCCCACACTGCCGAAGTTGTCGCCGAGCATCCAGAACGCCGGCCAGATGCCCTGACCGCGCGGGATCTTGATGCGCGCCTCGAACCGGCCGTACGCCTGGGTGAACGTGCCGGAGGTGAGCAGTCGCGCGGAGCTGTACTGGCAGGTGCCGTACCAGCACTGGCGCCCGCCCGCGTCGTCGTTCCTGGCGGTGATCACCAGGTTGCCGCCGCCGTCGAGCGCGGAGTTGGCGCGGGTGTCGGTGTAGAACTGCCGCTCGTTGTTGCCCCAGCCCTGCCCGCCGGTGTCGTGCCGCCACTTGCCGGGATCCGGCGCGGCGCCCGACGGCCCGTCGAACTCGTCGGCCCAGGCGAGCGCCCTGGCCTGGGGCCCAGCGGGCTCTGCGCCCGGTTCCGCCGCGGCCGGCACGGCGATCGACACGGTGACGAGAGCTGCTGCCGCGAGACCGATCAGCCTGCGCGTGTGCTTCCCCGACATGAGACACCTCCAGTGTGGTCTGGACCACACTGATTGTTGCGAACCTAAACAAACTCCGTCAAGCGACGATTCGGGTGTATTCGGGCGGTCCCACTGTCGACACCACACCGACGGAGGTAGCCATGACCCCGCAACCGCTGGACCACACGTTCACCGCACCGATCGAGAAGGACGGCTCGTTCGCGACCTACGTGACCGTCCCCGAGTCGGCCGAGCTGCTCGGCACGCGGCGGGCGGTCAAGGTCACCGGCACGATCGACGGCCACCCGTTCGCGGCCACCCTCATGCCGTCCGGCACGGGACCGCACTGGCTGCCGATCCGCGCCGCGCTGTGCAAGGCGATCGGCAAGAGCCGGGCCGGCGAGCAGGTGAGCTTCCGCCTCGAACAGCGGCTCACCTGAAACGACCGCGGTCCCCGGCCCTGACCAGGACCGGGGACCGCGATAGTTCGAATCGTCAGATCAGCGGGCCGCCCGCGGCGAGCGCGCACAGCTTCGTGAACTCGTTCGAGTCCAGGCTCGCGCCGCCGACCAGCGCGCCGTCCACATCGGACTGCTCCACCAGATCGGAGATGTTGCCCGACTTCACCGAGCCGCCGTAGAGGACGCGCACCTCGTCGGACACCGCCACGCCGTACTTCTCGTACAGCGCGGCACGCAGCGCCTTGCAGACCTCCTGCGCGTCGGCCGGCGTGGCCACCCGCCCGGTGCCAATCGCCCACACCGGCTCGTAGGCGATCACGACCTGCGCCACCTGCTCGGCCTTGAGCCCCTTGAGACCGGCGATCAACTGGTCCACGCAGTGCTGAACGTGGGTGCCCTGCTCGCGCACCTCGATCTTCTCGCCGAGGCACATGATCGGGGTGATGCCGTGCTTGAGCGCAGCGCGCACCTTCTTGTTGACCAGCTCGTCGTCCTCGGCGTGGTACTCACGCCGCTCGGAGTGGCCGACGGTGACGAACGAGCAGCCGAGCTTGGCCAGCATCGGGCCGGACACGTCGCCGGTGTAGGCGCCCGACTCGTGTGCCGACAGGTCCTGCGCACCGTAGGTCAGGTTCAGCTTGTCGCCGTCCACGAGCGTCTGGACGCTGCGGATGTCGGTGAACGGCGGGAGCACCGTGACGTCCACCTTGCCGTAGTACTTCTCCGGCAGCGTGAACGCGATCTTCTGCACCAGCGCGATGGCCTCGAGGTGGTTGAGGTTCATCTTCCAGTTGCCGGCGATCAGTGGCTTGCGTGCCATCAGGCGCTCTCCTCCAGTACCGCCACGCCGGGCAACTCCTTGCCCTCCAAGAACTCCAGCGACGCGCCGCCGCCGGTGGAGATGTGCGAGAAGCGGTCCTCGCCGATGTCCAGCGCACGCACGGCAGCGGCCGAATCGCCGCCGCCGACCACGCTGAACGCGTCCGAGCCGGCGATCGCCTCGGCCACTCCCCTGGTGCCCTCGGCGAACGGCGCCATCTCGAACACGCCCATCGGCCCGTTCCAGAACACCGTCTTCGCGCCGGCCAGCACCTCGGAATACCGCTCCACCGAGATCGGGCCGATGTCCAGGCCCTTCCACTCCTCGGGAATGTCGGCGACCAGCACCGTGCGGACGTTCGCCTGCTCGGAGAAGTCGTCGGCGATCACGACGTCGGCCGGCAGCACGATCTTGTCGCCGGCGTCGGCCAGCAGCCGCTTGCAGGTGTCGATCATGTCGCCCTCGAGCAGCGAGTCACCGACGCCGAGCCCCTGCGCGGCGAGGAACGTGAAGCACATGCCGCCGCCGACCAACAGCGCGTCCACCTTGGGCAGCAGCGACTCGATCACCGCGAGCTTGTCCGACACCTTCGAACCGCCGAGCGCCACCACGTACGGGCGCGCCGGGTCGCCGGTGAGCTTGCGCAGCACCTCGACCTCACTGAGCACCAGGCCCCCGGCGTACGCGGGGAGCTTGGTCGCGACGTCGTAGACGGAAGCCTGCTTGCGGTGCACGACGCCGAATCCGTCGGACACGAACGCGCCGCCGTCCCCGACGAGCGCGGCGTACTCCGCGGCCAGCGCCTCCCGCTCGGCGGCGTCCTTGCTCGTCTCACGCGGGTCGAACCGCACGTTCTCCAGCAGCGCCGCCCCACCGACCGGCAAACCGTCCACAGTGGACTTGGCCGACTCGCCGACCACGTCGGACGCCAACGGCACGTCGATCCCGATCAGCGCCGACAAGCACTCGGCGACCGGCGCGAGGGAGAACGCCGGATCGGGCTTTCCCTTGGGGCGCCCCAGATGCGCGGCCACCACGACGCGCGCGCCGGCCGAGCCGAGACGCTGGATCGTGGGCAGCGCGGCGCGTACCCGGCCGTCGTCGGTGATCGTCGTGCCGTCCAGCGGGACGTTCAGGTCGGCGCGCACGAGCACCCGCCGACCCTCGACGCCCTCCGCGATCAGGTCGTCGAGCGTCCGCGTCATGAGAGCTTCGAACCCACGAGCGTGACCAGGTCGGCGAGGCGGTTGGAGTAGCCCCACTCGTTGTCGTACCAGCCGTAGACCTTCACCTGGTTGTCGATGACCTTGGTGATCGGCGCGTCGTAGATGCACGACGCCGGGTCGGTCACGATGTCGCCGGACACGATCGGCTCGGTGCTGTAGCGCAGGATGCCCTTGAGCGGGCCGTCGGCGGCGGTCTTGTACGCCTCGTTCACCTCGTCCACGGTGACCGTCTTGGCGAGGTCCACGGTCAGGTCGGTGATCGAGCCGGTCGGCACCGGGACGCGCAGCGAGTAGCCGTCGAGCTTGCCGTTCAGCTCCGGCAGCACCAGGCCGATGGCCTTCGCGGCGCCCGTGGAGGTCGGCACGACGTTCAGCGCGGCGGCCCGGGCGCGGCGCAGGTCCTTGTGCGGGCCGTCCTGCAGGTTCTGGTCCTGCGTGTAGGCGTGGATCGTGGTCATCAGGCCCTTTTCGATGGTGAAGGCATCGTGCAGGACCTTCGCCAGCGGGGCCAGGCAGTTCGTGGTGCAGGACGCGTTGGAGATGATCGTCTGCGAGCCGTCGTAGAGGTGCTCGTTGGCGCCGATGACCACGGTGAGGTCCTCACCCTTGGCCGGCGCGGAGATGATCACCTTCTTGGCGCCGCCCTCGTCGACGTGCTTGCGCGCGTCGTCGGCCTTGGTGAAGAAGCCGGTCGACTCGACCACCACGTCCACGCCGAGGTCGGCCCAGGGCAGCTTGCCCGGGTCGCGCTCGGCCAGCGCCTTGATCGTCTTGCCGTCGACCTGGATACCCTCGTCGGTGGTCGTGATCTCCTGCGGCAGGCGGCCGAGCACGCTGTCGTACTTCAACAGGTGCGCCATGGTGGCCACGTCACCGAGGTCGTTGAAAGCCACGATCTCGATGTCCTGCCCGCCGGCCTGGACCGCGCGCCAGAAGTTACGACCGATGCGACCGAAGCCGTTGACGCCTACCCGAACCGTCACCGCTGAATCTCCTCGTGCTCGACCCCGCGGGCGCGCGGGGAGGGCCTGCATTCGCCTGCACCCTATCGGCCCACCCCGGGTAACCGGTGACGAGCGTGACCGTTGCTACTGCTGGGACCGATTCCGAGGTGCTCTGATGCGCGCCGTCCCCCTGACTCCGATGAGTTTCCGCCGGCCGCCTGGTCTACCTGCCATGACCCGACACAAGATGAGCGCGCTGCTCGCCGCCGCCGGCGCCGTGGTGGCCGGCCTGATCGTCGTTCCATCGGCCCAGGCGGCGCCCGCGTCGCCGGGGTGGGCGCCATGCCGGGACCTCCCGGCCGGCCTGGAGTGCACCACCGTCACGGTTCCGCTGGACTACTCGCGCCCGAACGACGAGACGATCAGCGTCGCGGTGTCCCGGCTGCCGAGCAGCAAGCCGGAGCGTCGCCGTGGCGTGTTGGTGCTGAACCCGGGTGGCCAGGGCATGACGGCGCTCGATCTTCCGCTGCAACTCGTCGCGCAGGGCCTGCCGGCGAGCGTGCGCGAGAGCTACGACCTGATCGCGTTCGACCCGCGTGGCATCGGCCGCAGCGCGCCGGTGGACTGCGATCTGCCGCCCGACTTCTACGTCCCGCCGCCGTACGCGCGAGACGCCGCCGACGTGACCGCGACCGCCGAGACCGCCCGGCGCACCGCCCGGCAGTGCGCGGAATCGCCGACCGGGCGGATGCTGCCGCACATCACCATGGTGAACGTGGCCCGCGACGTCGACAAGATCAGGCAGGCGCTCGGCGAGCACCGGATCTCCTACCTCGGCTACTCCTACAGCACCTACCTTGGCGGGGTGTACGCCGAGTTGTTCGGCCAACACACCGATCGGTTCGTGCTGGACAGCGTCTACGGGCCGGATGGCGCGCACGCCTGGTCGCGCGGGATCGCCAAGGGTTTCGAGGACCGCTTCCCCGACTTCGCCGGGTGGGCCGCCGCCAGGCACGACACCTACGGGCTCGGCGCCACGCCGGACGCGGTGCGCGCCACCTACTTCGAGATCGCCGAACGCCTGGACGCCGCGCCGGTGAACGGGACGAACGGCGCGACATTCCGCGGCAACACGTTCGCCATGCTGTTCGGCGACGCGCACTTCCCCGCGCTCGCCGACATGTGGCGCGGGCTGCGCTCGGGTGTCCCAAGTGGACAGTCCACGGCGAACAGCGCACCCGTGTGGGACTTCTCCGGGCAGCTGCATCTGTTCTGCAACGACTCCCGGTGGCCGCGGGACGTGGCGACCTACCAGCGGGACGTCGAGCGGGACCGGGTCAGGTACCCGATGTTCGGGGCGGCGGCGTCCAACATCTGGCCGTGCGCGTTCTGGCCGGCGCCGCAGCCGGAGCCGGTGCGGTTCAGCGACCGGGGACGGCACAACCTCCTGCTGCTGTCCAACGTCCGCGACCCGGGCACGCCGTACGCGGACGCGCTGCGGACGCGTGCCACCCTCGGCAAGCGCGCCACGATGGTCACCGTGAACGCCGGCGGGCACCTGGCCTACCTGTACTCGAAGAACACCTGCGCCGACGGGATCGCGACGCGCTGGCTGGTCGACGGTGAGCTGCCGCGACACGACACGGTCTGCCGCTAGCGCCGGTCGACCACCACGGCGAACACCGCGCCGAACGCGGCGTTGTCGGCGAGCTGCGGCCCGAGCGGCAGGTCGCGGATCGCGGGGAACGCCCGGCCGATCAGCCCGACGTTGATCGCTCCCATGGCGAGACCGGCGAGCGCGCCCCACGCCACCGGGTGCCGGCGCGGCAGCGTCCTGGCGAGGATCTCGCCGGCCAGCATGGAGATCACGCCGTGCGCGAGCAGGCCGCGCGTGAGGCTCGGGCGGCCGGGTGGAACGAGCGTGCCGGCCGCCCTGGTCGCCGCGAGTCCGTAGCGGACCGCGGCGGCCGGGCCTCCGGTGCGCGCGGCGTGGATGACCGACGGCGCGCCGGCGAGCACGGCCGCCACCGCGGTCGCTCGCGTCACCGCACGTCGGTTCCGGCGCACACCAACAAGACTAGGCCGGCGCGGGGCCGGGAGGTGCCGCGGCGAGCACTCGTCCGAGGCCGGCGAGCAACATCCACAGCGCGCCGGCGAGTGCCGGGTACCAGGCCAGCCGCGCGAGTACCCAGCCCCAGTCGTCCGGCAGGCCGTGCAGGCCGGGCAACTCGCCGAACGCCGAGCCGATCAGCGCGACCGCGAGCAGGGCGCTCTGGTGCATCAGGAAGATCGGCAGCGCCCGCTCGTTCACCCACCCGACGAACGCGCGACCGGCCAGCCGACGCAGCGCGGGCGCGAGCAACAGGACCAGCCCGAGCTGGGCGACGGCCAGGGCCAGTGCGGCCGGCGACGGCGGCGCGATGTTGGACCGCGGCTCCCCCGTGCCGCCGACGGCGCTCACCGGAAAGCCGCCGACCGTGATCAGCAGCGCGAAGGCCGTCACGCCGCACACGAACAGCGCGCCGGCCTGGACGGCGGACGGCCGCCACCCGCGCGCCATGGCGATGCCGAGCTGCCAGGGCGCCCACCACACGGCGAGCACGCTGACCTGGCCGACCGCGGTCGGCGCACCCGCGGCGACGGCCACCTCGGCGGCCACCGCGACCGCCGCCGGCACCAGCGCCGACGCGAGCCCGAGCGCGTCGTGCAGCCGCAGCATCGGACCGGTGAACGCGAGCAGCGCGACGTACACCGCGAGGAACCACAACGGCGAGCTGACCTGGTTGAGCACGCCGTGCACGGTCGCCCAGCTCAGCCCGAACGGCGCCCACAGTCCACATGCGACGGCCCAGCCGGTGAGCACCACGACCACGGCGACGGCCAGCTTGCGCACCTTGCCGAGCCACCACGGCAGGCCGCCCGGCGCGCGGGCCCGGCTCACCGCCGCGGCGAACCCGCCGGCGAAGAAGAACAGCCCGAGCGTCTGCAGGACCCAGCTCAGCGGCAGCATGCCGGGCAGGTACCGCAGCGGGCTGTCCACGTTGAAGCCCGCCGCCACGCCACCCGGCGCGGGGAGGATCGCCGTCACGAGCCAGTGCCCGCAGACCACGCCGATGATCGCGAACGCGCGTACGGCGTCCACGAACGGGTCGCGCGTCCGCACTGTGGGCATGACCAACGAAGGTAGCGAGGTTTCCCCGCGCGCGAGGGCTAATCTCGCCGAGAACCACGAGGAGGTGGCGGAGCGCGCTGGCGGTAGCCGGCCCGCAGCCGGTGCCGCCCAGGGCCTGCCGGATCCGCGGAAGTTGGCCGCCGCCAAGGAGTTCAGCACCGACGGCGTGGTGTACCGGGACGATCGGGTGACGGTCACGGCGGCGCGCAACAACCACCCGCCCGTGCACGAGTCGTACGCGTTCCGGTTCGACACGAAGTACGGGTCGGTCGTCTTCTCCGGTGACACCACGCCGGCCGAGAGCGTGATCAAGCTGGTCCGGCAAGCTCACCGTCGCCGGCGATCTCCGGCGGTTCTCCCTGGCGTTACGGCAGCCCGTGCACGTGCGGGCCGACGGCGTTGGACCAGGCGTTGCCGCTGGAGCCGTCCCAGTTGGTCGACCAGGTCATCGCGCCGCGAATGTCCGGGTAGGTCTTCGAGGGCTTGAACGAGCCGCACTTGGTGCCGCGGGCGAGGCAGTCCAGCGCGTCGTTGACCACGGACGGGTTGACGTAGCCGCCACCCGCCGCGCTCGGCGACGCCGGCAGGCCGAGGCCGACCTGCGACGGCGCGAGGCCGTTCTCCAACTGGATGCAGGCCAGCGCGGTGAGGAAGTCCACCGAGCCCTGTGCGTACACCTTGCCGTCGCAGCCGAGCATCGTGCCGCTGTTGTAGTACTGCATGTTGACCACGGTCAGGAAGTCCTTGATGTTGAGCGCGGTCTTGAAGTACTCCGCACTCGGCGACTGCATGTCGATGGTCTGCGGCGCCATGGTGACCACCAGCCCGGCGCCGACCTTGTCCCGCAGCGAGCGCAGCGCCGAGGTCATGTGCGTCGAGTTGAGCCCGTTCTCCAGGTCGATGTCGACGCCGTCGAAGCCGTACTCCTGAATCACCGAGTGCAGTGAGTTCGCGAAGTTCGTCGCGGACGTCGGGTCGTTCACCGACACGGTGCCCTTCTCCCCGCCGACGGAGATGATCACCGACTTGCCGCCGTCCTTCTTCGCCTTGATGTCGTCCTTGAACTCCTGGACATTGCCGTACCCGACCGCGGGGTCGAGGTTGAACGTGACCTGGCCTGGTGTGCCGGTGGCATCGGCGAACGCGACCGCGATGATGTCGTAGTGGTCCGGCACGTCCTTGAGTTTCTGGACCTGCGCGCCGTTGTTGAAGTTCTGCCAGTAGCCGGTGATCGCGTGCTTGGGCACGGCCGGCGCGGCCGCGGCTTCGGTGGACAGGCCGGCGATACCGGCCGCGGTCAGCGCGCCGACCAGGAGGGTGCCGAGCGCGCGCGGGAGCAGGGAACGCTTCATCGTCTGCCTCCGGTGCAGGGTGGGAGGACTACGGATCGGACGTGACGGGTGCCACATCCACCGCTCCAAGTTGGTCCAGACCAATGCGGGTTGTCAAGACCCGAAAGTATCTCGCTTCCCGATCCGCCCCAACTCTCGCCGGCATCGACTGTCCAGAGTGGACAGTCGTGTGTGGACGATCAGACCTCGGCTTCGAGCATCTCCGCGGTGACCGCCGACTCGGTGTCCGGCAGACCCTTCTCCTTGGCCCGCTTGTCCGCCATCGCCAGCAGCCGCCGGATCCGGCCGGCCACCGCGTCCTTGGTCATCGGCGGCTCGGACAACTGGCCAAGCTCCTCCAGCGACGCCTGCTTGTTGGTCAGCCGCAACTGGCCGGCCGACAGCAGGTGGTCCGGCGCGTCCTCGCCGAGAATCTCCATCGCCCGCTGCACCCTGGCCGCCGCCGCGACCGCCGCACGCGCGGACCGGCGCAGGTTCGCGTCGTCGAAGTTGGCCAGCCGGTTCGCCGTGGCACGCACCTCGCGGCGCATCCGGCGCTCCTCCCAGGCCAGCACGCTGGAGTGCGCGCCGAGCCGGGTCAGCATCGCGCCGATCGCGTCGCCGTCGCGCACGACCACCCGGTCCGCACCGCGCACCTCACGCGATTTCGCTTGCACGCCAAGCCGTCTGGCCGCGCCGACGAGCGCGAGCGCCGCCTCCGGGCCAGGGCAGGTGATCTCCAGCGCGGACGAGCGGCCCGGCTCGGTCAGCGAACCGTGCGCGAGGAACGCGCCCCGCCACGCCGCCTCCGCGTCACACACGCCACCGGACACCACCGGCGCCGGCAGCCCGCGCACCGGCCGGCCGCGCAGGTCGAGCAGCCCAGTCTGCCGGGCCAGCCCCTCGCCGTCCTTCACCACGCGCACCACGTACCGGGTGCCCTTGCGCAACCCGCCGGACGTGATCACGTGCACGTCCGCGTGGTGCCCGTACAGCTCGTGGATCTCCTTGCGCAGCCGCCGCGCCGCCGCGCCGGTGTCCAGCTCGGCCTCCACGACGACCCGGCCGCCCACGATGTGCAGCCCGCCCGCGAACCGCAACAGGGAGGAGACCTCCGAACGACGGCAGCACGTCTTCGACACGGCAAGCCTGCTCAGCTCGTCCTTCACCGACGCTGTCATCGCCACGTCTCCTCCTCTCCCCCGGACCCGGAACCCAGGCCGCCCATCTCATCATCGATCGCACCCGCCTGCTCTGTGACGCGGGCCGTCACACGGCCGCCAGCGCCCGCGACAGGCTCGCCGCGAGCGCCTCCGGATCGTGCCGGTGGCGTGCCCCCGCGGCCGCCACCCGATCCAGCAGAGTCCGTGCCCCGAGCGCCGTCGCCGCACGTCGAAGCCGATCAGGTGTCGGCACCGAGTCGGCGTCGGCGATCACCGCGTCCATCCTCAGCCGGGGTGCGTGTTCGCAGAGTACGTCCAGATGGCGTTCCGGGGAGAATCCGGCAGTCTCCCCCGGTTGGGGGACAAGATTCAATACGACCACTCGCGCCGCCGCCGTACTCACGATCGCGTCGTGCAGTTCGGGTACCAGCAGGTGCGGCAACACGCTGGTGAACCACGATCCGGGGCCGAGAAGCACCACGTCCGCCTCCGCCACCGCGCGCACCGCCTCCGGGCACGCGCGCGGCGGATCGTCGGAGCCGTCTGCGGTGTGCAGCCGGATCCGGCGCACCCTGCCGGGTGTGGTGGCCACCGCGACCTGGCCGCGGATCCGCCGCACGGCGCTCGCATCCTCGTCCAGCCCGACCACGTCGGCCTCGATGTCCAGCGGCTCGGTGCACATCGGCAGCACCCGCCCGGACACGCCGAGCAGGCGCGCCGCCTCGTCCAGCGCGCGCACCGGATCGCCGATCACCTCGAACAGGCCGGCCAGCACCAGGTTGCCGACCGCGTGCCCGGCGAGCGCGCCGGTGCCGCCGAAGCGGTGCCCGAACACCTTGTGCCACAACAGGTTTCCGTCTTCGGGGCCGGCCAGCGCGGTGAGCGCCTTGCGCAGGTCACCCGGCGGCAGCAGGCCGATCTCGCGGCGCAGCCGGCCGGACGAGCCGCCGTCGTCGGCCACCGTCACGACGGCCGTCACATCGGGAGTGATCTCGCGAAGCGCGGTGAGCGTGGCGTGCAGTCCATGGCCGCCGCCGAGGGCGACCGCGCGAAGCGGGCGGTGCTGGTGCCTCTGGTGCCGGCTGGCACTGCTGGTCACTCGCGCCCCAGGTCGCGGTGGACCACCTTCACCGACATACCGTCCTCTGTGGACAGTCGACGGGCCAGCTCCTCGGAGATCGCGACACTGCGGTGCTTGCCGCCGGTGCAGCCGACGGCCAGCGTCAGGTACCGCTTGCCCTCGCGGCGGTAACCGGCGCCGATCAATTTCAGCAGATCGTGGTACCTGTCCAGGAACTCCTCGGCACCCTCCTGGGTGAGCACGTAGTTGCGCACGTCACTGTCCATCCCGGACTGATCGCGCAACTCCGGGATCCAGAACGGGTTCGGCAGGAACCGCACGTCCATCACGAGGTCGGAGTCCATCGGCAGGCCGTACTTGTAGCCGAACGACAGCACGGTCACCCGAGTGCGCGTCTCCGACTCCGAGCCGAACGCGTGCTCGATCTTGGCCCGCAACTGGTGCACGGACAGCGCCGTGGTGTCCAGCACCAGGTCGGCCTCGTCGCGCAGCGGCGCGAGCAGGTCCCGCTCGGCCTTGATCCCGTCGATCAGCCTGCCGTCGCCCTGCATCGGGTGACCGCGCCGGACGTGCTCGAACCGGCGGATCAGCACGTCGTCGGTCGCCTCCAGGAACAGCACCTTCGGCTTGTACCCGCGCGCGTCCAGGTCCTTGATGATCGACGCCAGGTCCTCGGTGAACGCCCGGGATCGCACGTCCATCACGACGGCGACCTTCGTGATCGCGCCGCGGGCCTGCGCGCCGAGCTCCACCATGGTGGAGATCAGCTCCGGCGGCAGGTTGTCCACCACGAACCAGCCGAGGTCCTCGAGGCACTTGGCGGCCGTGCTGCGGCCGGCTCCGGACAGCCCGGACACCACCGCCACATCGACGCCCCGCGCGCCGGATCCCTTGCCGCCCTTGGTGTCCGCACTGTCCTGAGTGGACTCTGTCACTGTCTTCCCTCATCTGTGTTTGTGTCGCCGGCGAGTGCGGCGTGCACGACCTCCGCGGTGCGCCTGCCGAACCCGGGCACCCCGCTGATCTCCTCGATGCTCGCCGACCTGAGCTTTTTCAGCGAGCCGAAATGCTTGATCAACGCCGTCTTGCGGGTCTGGCCGAGACCGGGGATCTCGTCCAGCGCCGACTTGCGCATCCGCTGCGACCGCGCCGACCGGTGGAACGTGATCGCGAACCGGTGTGCCTCGTCCCGGACCCGCTGCAGAAGGTACAGCGCCTCGCTCGTACGCGGCAGGATGACCGGCTCCGGCTCGGCGGGCAGCCACACCTCCTCCAGCCGCTTGGCGAGGCCGATCACCGCGACATCGGTGATCCCCAGGTCGGCCAGCACGTCGGCGGCCGCGTTGGCTTGCGGGCCGGCACCGTCCACCACGAGCAGGTTCGGCGGGTAGGCGAACTTCCTCGGCCGGCCGGTCTCCGGATCGATGCCGGCCTTGGGCTCGTCGGTCGACTCCTCGAGATAGCGCTGGAAACGGCGGCGCACCACCTCGGCGATCGCCGCGACGTCACCCTCACTCGCCGCCTGGCGGACCTTGAAGCGCCGGTACTCCGACTTGCGCGCGAGCCCGTCCTCGAACACCACCAGCGAGGCCACCACGTCGCTGCCCTGGATGTGGCTGACGTCGATGCACTCGATCCGCAGCGGCGCGGTGTCCAGCGCGAGCCCGTCCTGCAGCTCCTGCAGCGCCGCCGACCGTGCCGTGAGATCGCCGGCGCGCCGCAGCTTGTGCTGGGCGAACGCCTCCTTGGCGTTGCGCTCCACGGTCTCCATCAACGCGCGCTTGTCGCCGCGCTGCGGAATCCGGACCCGCACCTTCGCGCCGCGCAGTCCGCAGAGCCACTCGGTCACCGCGTCGCAATCCTCGGGCAGCTCGGGCACCAGCACCTCGCGCGGCACCGGGCTGCTGGCACCCGCGTCGGCAGCCCCGGCGAGGTCGGCCTGGTCGCCGTAGAACTGTGACAGGAACTGTGTCACCAGCGTGGACAGCGCGGCGCCCGCGTCCGCCTCAACCACCCGGTCGATCACCCAACCGCGCTGACCGCGCACCCGCCCGCCGCGCACGTGGAACACCTGGACGGCGGCTTCCAACTCGTCGTAGGCGAAGGCCACCACGTCCGCGTCGGTGCCGTCGCCCAGCACCACGGCCTGCTTCTCCATCGCACGGCGCAGCGCCGACAGATCGTCGCGCAGCCGAGCCGCCCGCTCGAACTCCAACTCCTCGGCGGACCGGGTCATCTCCTTCTCGAGCCGGCGCATCATCTTCTCGGTGCGCCCGGCGAGAAAATCACAGAAGTCGCTGACGATTTCGTAATGCTCGTCCTCGGTGACCCGACCGACGCACGGCGCCGAGCACTTGCCGATGTAGCCCAGCAGGCACGGGCGGCCGATCTGCCCGTGCCGCTTGAACACGCCGGCCGAGCAGGTGCGCGCGGGGAACACCCGCAGCAGTAGGTCGAGCGTCTCGCGGATGGCCCACGCGTGCGCGTACGGACCGAAGTAGCGCACACCCTTGCGGCGCGGACCGCGGTACACGTGCAGGCGCGGGAACTCCTCCTGCATGGTCACCGCGAGCACCGGGTAGGACTTGTCGTCCCGGTAGCGCACGTTGAACCGAGGGTCGAACTCCTTGATCCAGTTGTATTCCAGCTGGAGCGCCTCGACCTCGGTGGACACCACGGTCCACTCGACCGACGCCGCGCTGGTGACCATCTGAGCGGTGCGCGCGTGCAGGGCGGTCACGTCGGCGAAGTAGGAGTTCAGCCGGCTGCGCAGGCTCTTCGCCTTGCCGACGTAGATCACTTTGCCGTGCGTGTCACGGAACTTGTAGACACCTGGCGCCTCGGGAATGGTGCCTGGCGCCGGGCGGTAGGTGGACGGGTCGGCCACGACGTCCACCCTACGTGCGCGCCCCGACGGTTCCCCGTTCGGGAACAACCGCGCGCCGCCGGAGGGCATACTGTCCGGCGCGGAGCGGCCCCGCCCCGACGTGGGGAGAGCCGTGGGGAGAGAGGAGCCCGGGTGACGCCCGAGCAGTGGCTCTCGGACTTCGAGGCCAAGATCGCCGACGTCGAGGCGAAGGCGGCACGGTTCGAGGAGAGCATGACCGGCGCCGGCACGACCGAGGCGTCCGCGGACGGGTCGGTGACCGTCACCGTGCAGCCGAACGGCGCGCTGTCCGAGCTGCGCATCACCGACGCGGCGATGCGCCAGTCCGGCGACGCGCTGGCCGAGCGGATCATGGAGCTGACCCGGTCGGCGCGGCGCACGGCCGCCGCCAAGATCGTGTCGTCGGAGGACACCGCGACGCGAGCGCTGAACGCGATCGCGAACCCGGAGCCCGCCGCCGAGCCGCCCGCACCGCCGCCACCGCCTCGGCGCCGGCGTGAGTACGAGGAGAGCGTCGAGGCGCAGACCACGGTCACCAACGAGGACGCCTGGTGAGATTCGGTGACCGCGTGCTCGGTTCGATGCTGGCCGGCGCGGTCGGTGACGCGCTGGGCGCGCCGATCGAGTTCCTGCTGATCGACTCGATCAGGCGAGACCACGGGCCGGACGGGCTGACCGACCTCTCCGAGGAGTACGGCGGACGCGGCACGATCACCGACGACACGCAGATGACGCTGTTCACGCTGGAGGCTTTGATCCGGCTGAGCGCGGCGCAGCGGCTGGGCAGCGGGCTGGCGTTCGTGCCGGCCATGCAGCACGCGTACCAGCGCTGGTATCACACGCAGGGTCCGCCGTGGGAGCGCGCCGGCGGCGTGTTCGCGACCGGGCCGCGGCCGGACGGCTGGCTGATCACCAACCGCGGCCTGTTCAGTGCGCGCTCCCCCGGCGCGACCGTGATGACCGCGCTGAAGGGGTTCGCGGCCGGCACGCCGAGCGGCACGCCGCGGCACCGGCTCAACGATTCGAAAGGGTGCGGCGCGGTGATGCGCGCGGCACCGATCGCCTTGTGCTCCAACGATTCCGCGGTGGTCTTCGACCTGGCCGTCGACTCCGGAGCGCTCACCCACAGCCATCCGAGCGGCTACCTGTCGGCCGGCGCGTTCGCGGTGATCATGCGGTGCCTGTACGACGGCGGCGAGCTGCGCGACGCGGTGGCCGAGGCGCGCGGGCAGCTCACCCGGTGGCCGGACCACGAGGAGACCGACGCCGCGTTGGTCGCCGCGTTGAAAGTGGCCGACCGCGGCCGGCCGACCCCCGAGGTGTTGAACGAGAAGGTCGGGCGCGGCTGGGTCGGCGAGGAGGCGCTCGCCGTCGCGGTGTGCGCCGCACTGGTCGCGGAGGACCTGCGCGACGGGCTGCTGCTGTCGGTCAACCATTCCGGTGACAGCGACTCCACCGGGGCGGTCTGCGGCAACCTTCTCGGCGCGATCCACGGACCGGACGCGATCCCACCGGCGTGGCTGGCCGAGCTCGAACTGCGCGACGTGACCGAGCGGATCACCCTCGACGCGCTCGCCGAGCTCAGCACCAACCCGCCGTCCACAGTGGACTGGTACGACCGCTACCCGCCGACCTGACGCTCGACGGACTTTAGCCCGCTAAAGTACGCCACGTGCGCTACGCACAGTGAATGTCACGCGATCGCGCGCCAGCGCTCAATTGCGGCGATATCCCCTGCGGCACAACAGCTTTTGCCTCGTGAGCCACCTCTTCGGCGACTACGGTACGCTACCATTTGTGCACATCTTGACAGTCGCCGCGATTTGTGCATGCGTACTTTATCCCGCAAAAGTACGCGTCAAGCGAGCACGACGTTCTGGCCGTCGACCTTCACGGCGACCTCGCGCAGCGGACGGGTGGCCGGCCCCTTGCGGGTGGCGCCGGTCTTGCCGTCGAACTGGCTGCCGTGCTGCGGGCAGGTGATCACGCCGTTCGACGGCGGGTTGACCGGCACGCCCTGGTGCGTGCACTTCGGGTCGAACGCCTTCACCTCGTTCGCGCTGGGCCGCACGAGCAGCAGCTGAGTGCCGTCGGACTGGTCGACCAGCCTGCCGCCGCCCTCCGGGATCGCGGCGAGCGGCGAGAGCACGCCTGCCGTGCCACCGCCGGTCGGCGAGCCTCCCCCGGTCGGGCTGGGCGTGTTGCCGCCGGACGGCGTGCTGTTGTCGCTGCAGGCGGCGAGCGCACCTGGTGCGATCAGCGCGACGGCGAGACCGCACAGGACGTCACGGCGCGGGCGGTTCGTGGTGGTGGGTTCGCCAGTGGTGGGTTTGGCAGGCAAAACGGGCCTCCGCGATGGGTCACGTTCGGGTGGTTACACCCTGCACTACGTGTCCGAGGCCCGCAGGGTTCAACGAGATTCGTGCTCCCTGTGCAGCCGGCGCAGTTCACGCATGGCCAGCACGGCCCGCTCGCCGTCGATCGCCTGGATCGCCATCACCGGGACGTACTCGTCGTCCGGCAGCTCCAGCCGCGCCCAGGCCGAACCGTCCGGAAAGGACACGTGCTCCACGTCGTCCCAGTTGAAACGCTTGTCCCCCAACATGTTCCGCACGTCCACGCCGTCCGCGTCGGCGCGCACACGCGGCCGCGCGAACAGCATCGCGCCGGCACCGAGCAGCACGCCGACGGCGACCATCGCGATCTGGTCCGTCGTCCGGAAGATCACCCCGGTCGGTGAGTTGCGCAGCAGGATCGCCACGATCGTGAACGCCGCGACCAGCACCACCGCGCCGATGCCGGCCACGATCCGCACCTTCTTCGGCCGCACCTGGAACCGTGTCGCCGTACTCACGAGAAGCCCTTCTCCGTCCACGGGTGCCGCAGCCCGCGCACCACGAGCGCCGTCTCCAGCGCGGCCACGCACGCCTCGAACCCCTTGTCCTCGATCGAGTCCGGCAGCCCGCAGCGAGCCAGCGCCTGCTCCTCGGTGTCACAGGTGAGCACGCCGTTACCGACCGGCGTCGACTCGTCGAGTGCCACCCGGGTCAGACCGGCGGTGACCGCGTCGCACACGTACTCGAAGTGCGGAGTGCCGCCCCTGATCACGACGCCGAGGGCGACCACCGCGTCGTGGTGCCGGGCCAGCGCCTGGCAGGCGACCGGCAGCTCGACCGCCCCCGGCACCCGCACGACGGTCGGCTCGGCGATGCCGGCCTTGCGCGCCGCGACCAGCGCCCGCTCCAGCAGCGTCCCGGTGATCGTGTCGTGCCACCTGGTCGCCGCGATGCCGAGCCGCAGGTCCTCGCATTCGGGGACCGCGATGTCCGGCCGTCCCTCACCGCTCATGCTCGTGCCCCTCCAGTTCGGCCAGCTCGTGCCCCATCCGGTCCCGCTTGGTCCGCAGGTACCGCAGATTCTCCGGGTTCGCGTGCACCGGCAGCTTCACCCGGTCCACGATCGTCAATCCATAGCCCTCCAACCCGACCCGCTTGGCCGGGTTGTTGGTGAGCAGGCGCATCGTGCGTACGCCGAGGTCGACCAGGATCTGCGCACCGGTGCCGTAGTCGCGCGCGTCGGCCGGCACGCCGAGCGCGATGTTCGCGTCGACCGTGTCGTGCCCGTCGTCCTGCAGCTGGTAGGCCTGCAGCTTGTGCATCAGCCCGATGCCGCGCCCCTCGTGCCCGCGCACGTAGAGCACCACGCCCCGCCCCTCGGCGGCCACCGCGCCCAGCGCGGCGTCCAGCTGCGGGCCGCAGTCGCAGCGCAGCGAGCCGAACACGTCGCCGGTGAGGCACTCGGAGTGCACCCGAACGAGCACGTCCTTGCCGTCGCCGATCTCGCCGTAGACCAGCGCGATGTGCTCGATGCCGTCCAGCGTGCTGTCGAAACCGACCGCCCGGAACTCGCCGTGCGCGGTGGGGATGCGCGCCTCCGCGACTCGCACCACCTGCTTCTCGGTGCGCCTGCGGTAGGCGATCAGGTCGGCGATCGTGATCAGCTGCAGGTCGTGGTCGGCGGCGAACACCTCCAGCTCGTCGCGCCGGGCCATGTCGCCCTCGTCCTTCTGGGACACGATCTCGCACAGCACGCCGGCCGGGTGCAGGCCGGCCATCCGCGCCAGATCCACCCCGGCCTCGGTGTGGCCGGGACGCCGGAGCACCCCGCCTTCCTTGGCGCGCAACGGAACCACGTGCCCCGGACGGCGGAAGTCGTTCGCGTTGGACTTCGGGTCGGCGAGCAGCCGGATCGTGTGGCAGCGGTCGGCGGCGGAGATGCCGGTGCTGATCCCGTCCGCCGCGTCGACGGTCACGGTGTACGCGGTGCCGCGTTGATCCTGGTTGGTGTGGTACATCGGCGGCAGGTCGAGCCGGTCGCAGTCGGCCTCGGTCAGCGACACGCAGACGTATCCGGACGTGTAGCGGACCATGAACGCCAACAGTTCGGGCGTGGCCTTCTCAGCGGCGAAGATCAGGTCGCCCTCGTTCTCCCGGTCCTCGTCGTCCACCACGACCACGGGCCGGCCCGCCGCGATGTCGGCGATCGCGCGCTCGATGCCCTCGATGTCGCTCATCGGGCCTCCTCCACGCCACCATTGTCGCGCGTTCCCGTGAGGGTGAGCCGCTCGACGTACTTGGCGATCACGTCCACCTCGATGTTGACAACATCACCCGGTTGGCGCACCCCGAGCGTCGTGAGATCGAGCGTGGTCGGAATCAAACTGACGGCGAACCCGTCGTCGTCCACCGACACCACGGTCAGCGACACGCCGTCCACCGCGATCGAGCCCTTCTCCGCGACGTACCGGGACAGCTCTGGCGGTAGCGCGATCTGCACGACCTCCCAGTGGGCGGACGGCTCGCGGGACCGGATCACCCCGGTGCCGTCGACGTGGCCCTGCACGATGTGCCCGCCGAGCCGGTCGCCCACCGCCGCGGCACGCTCCAGGTTCACCGGGTCGCCCTGACCGAGCTTGCCGAGGCCGCTGCGCTTGAGGGTCTCCGCCATGACGTCCGCGGTGAACGCGCCGTCCACGACGTCCACCACGGTCAGGCACACCCCGTTGACCGCGATCGAGTCGCCGTGCTTGGCGTCCTCGGTGACCAGCGGCCCGCGCACGGTGAACCGCGCGGCGTCGGTCAGCGGCTCGACGGCCACCACCTCGCCGCGCTCCTCCACGATTCCGGTGAACACTCACGCCTCCCGAGGTGCTGTGCTTGTGCCTCCAGTGCCGGCGGGCACGGCTGAGATCCGCACGTCCGATCCGCTCATCGTGACCTCTTCGACGTCCAGACTCAGCGCCTGTGTGATCGAGGACATTCCCGTGTCCACCAGTGGCGACGATCCGTCACCGAGCAGCTTCGGCGCGATGTAGGCGAGCACCCGGTGCACCGCCCCCGCGCGCACGAACGCACCGGCCAGCCGCGGACCGCCCTCCAGCAGCACGTCGACCACACCGCACTTGCCGAGTTCGTCGAGCACCTCGTCAGGATCGTTGGTGCGCAGGTGCAGTGTTTCGGCGTCGGTGTCCAGCACCCGCGCGCCGGGCGGGATCTCGCCGCGCCCCACGATTACCCGCAGCGGCTGACGGTCGGCGAGCGATCCGTCCGCCGCCCGCGCGGTCAGCTGGGGGTCGTCGGTGGCCACCGTGCCGAGCCCGACCATGATCGCGTCCATGTGCCGGCGCAGCTCGTGCACCTCGGCGCGGGACTCCTCGCCACTGATCCACCGGCTGGTGCCGTCCGCCGCGGCCACCCGTCCGTCCACTGTGGACGCGAACTTCCAGGTGACGTGCGGCCGGCCGGTGCGCATGGAGTGCAGCCACGCCCGCAGCGGACCGCGCTTCGCTTGTGTCGCAAGCAATCCCGACTCGACCGCGATGCCGGCCTCGGTCAGCACGGCCGCACCGCCGGCGGCCTTGGGGTTCGGGTCCTCGACGCTGTAGACGACTCGGGCGACGCCGGCCTCGATCAGCGCCTCGGTGCACGGCGGCGTGCGGCCGGTGTGCGCGCACGGCTCCAGCGTCACCACGGCTGTGCCGCCGCGCGCCCGTTCGCCCGCCGCCCGCAGCGCGATCACCTCGGCGTGCGGCCCGCCCGGTGGTTCGGTCGGACCGGCGCCGACCATGACACCGTCGGCGTCCAGTACGACGCAGCCGACCGGTGGGTTCGGGCTGGTGCGGCCCCACGCCTCATGGCTGGTTTCGATCGCGGCCGCCATCGCGGCCTGGAGATCGACCAGCTCGCCGTTCACCCGCGGACCGCGTCAGCCTGCTCGCGCAGCGCCTGGACCGCCTTGCCGGGGTCGTCCGCGCCGTACACCGCGGACCCGGCGACGAAGCAGTCCACGCCGGCCTCGGCGGCCTGTTCGATCGTGTCGGCGTTGATCCCGCCGTCGATCTCCACCAGGAGCTTGAGGTGGCCGGTGTCCACGAGGTTGCGCGCGGCGCGCACCTTGTCCAGCACCTCGGCCATGAACGACTGGCCGCCGAAGCCCGGCTCGACGGACATGACCAGCAGCGTGTCGTAGTGCTTGAGGGTCTCGAGGTGCGGCTCGAGCGGGGTGCCCGGCTTGATCGACAGGCCGGCCTTGGCGCCCGCCGCGTGCAGGTTCTTCGCCAGCGCGATCGGGTCGGCGGCGGCCTCGACGTGGACGGTCACGTTGTACGCGCCGGCCTCGGCGTACCCGATAGCCC
Organism: Herbihabitans rhizosphaerae; assembly: GCF_004216555.1. Taxonomy (GTDB): domain Bacteria; phylum Actinomycetota; class Actinomycetes; order Mycobacteriales; family Pseudonocardiaceae; genus Herbihabitans; species Herbihabitans rhizosphaerae. Next base: position 64,829 of record NZ_SGWQ01000018.1, read on the forward strand.
ACTTGTCCGGGTTCTCGATCATGAGGTGACAGTCGAGCGGGATGTCGGTCACCTTCAGCAGGGACTTGACCACGGGCAGGCCGAGGGTCAGATTCGGGACGAAATGCGCGTCCATGACGTCGACGTGGATCCAGTCGGACCCCTCGACGGCGGCGACCTCGTCGGCGAGGCGCGCGAAGTCGGCGGACAGGATGCTGGGCGCGATCATCGGCTTGCTGGCCATGATGGCGGAGTCTAGTGAGGCCATGTGCGCTGCTTCGCGCCGCGTTGGCTACTCCTTCTTGACCGCGCCGCACGCGTAGCGGTCGCCGGCGTCACCAGTGGCCGCAGTGCCCTTTGGCGCGTTGTACCAGTCGCGCGGATCGGCGTACTTGACGTCCTCGATCGGCACGTTGGCCAGGTTGTCCGGGCCGTTGTGCAGGATGATCGCCGAGCCGTCCTGGTCGAGCATCTGGTCGAGGTTGAACCGGTGCGACTCGAAGACCACCCGGGCCGTGCCGTCGCCGGAGACGAGTACCGGCGGCATGTCCCCGGTGTGCTTGCCGTGGCGTGCTTGAGAATCGAGGCTCCAGTGCGGCCCGGCCGAGGTGAACGGGGCGACGCACTCGCCCACCTGATGGATGTGGAAGCCGTGATAGGCGTCCAGCCCCGGGGCCTGGTTGAGCAGTTCTGCCTTGGCGAGGGGCACCGCCGCGTAGCTCAGTGCGATCCGTTTCGAACTCGCGTCCACGACACAGCTCCCTTACCCGAAGCGTTCACGCCCACACACACGGTAAAGATCAGCACGCCGGGTCCGGTAGCGACCTTCGGCGGTATCCGCCTCAGCGGTAGGTGGCGAAGGCGTCGGTGATCCCGGAGCGGCTGGATGCGTTGGCCAGCAACAGTTGCAGCAGCACGCGCGCCTTGGCCGGGTCGAGGAAGCCGGCGTGGATCAGGCCCCGGTCGAGCAGGTCGAGCTCGGCGCCGGCGTACCCGTACGTCGCGCGTAGCACCGAACCCGATCCGGTCCGCGAGGCCAGTACGACCGGTACTCGATCGGCGCACTGGGCGACGATCGGCACCATGTCGGCCGGGACGTGACCCGCGCCGAGGCCGGCCAGCACCACGCCGTCGAAGATCTCGCCGGCGTGCCGCAACAGCCGCCCGTCGTCACCGATGGTCACGGTCACCAGACCTACCCGAAGGTCGGCCGTCTTCTCCCCCACCGGCACGGTCAGCGGCGCGCGCGGGGTGGGGCGGAAGCGGGGCTCACCTTCCACGAGCAGCCCGAGTGGCCCGAATCCAGGTGACACGAACGCGGCCGTGGAGCTGGTATGTGTCTTGCGCACGAACCGCGCGCCGTGCACCTCGTCGGACATCACGACCAGCGCGCCGAGCCCGCGCGCGGCCGGCTCGGCGGCCACCCGGACCGCCGCGTACAGGTTGGCCGGCCCGTCCGCACCGGCCGAGATCGGGTGCCGCATCGCGCCGGTGAGCACCACCGGAACGTCGAAATCCGTTGCCACGTCGAGGAAGTACGCGGTCTCCTCGATGGTGTCCGTACCGTGTGTGATCACCACACCGTCGGCACCACCGTCCACTTCGGACTCCACCGCATGGGCCAGCGCGACGAGATCGGCGAACGACACCGACGGGCTCGGCAACGACCTCAGCGAGCACGCGGCGATCTCCACGTCCAGCGCGTCCAGGCCCGGCACGGCGGCGATCAGGTCCTCGGCACTCAGCGCCGGCGCGACGCCCCCGCCCGGTGCCGCCGTCATCGCGATCGTGCCGCCCATGCCGATCACCGCGATCCGGGTCACCCGATTCCTCCCACCAGCGAGCCCACCACGTCCAGCGAAGACTCCCACGAATCCTCCGGCGCGCCGTCGTCGAGGTACACGCCGGCCTCACGCAGTGTCACCAGGTGCCGCCGCCACGCCGGATGACCGCGCTGGGCCGGGTCCGCCTGCGGCCGCACGACCACCGGAATTCCTTGCGCCCCAACGGCTTCCATCAACGCGGTGAGCGCCTGGTTGTCCGCGATGCCGAGCGCGAGCTTGGCCACCGAGTTCGCCGACGCCGGTGCGAACACGAACGCGTCCGGCGTGCGGTACGGCTTCGGTTCACTCGGCAGCCGAGGCTCGCTGCGCACCGGGAGATCGGTCAGCTCGGCCAGCCGGTCCAACTCACCGTTCGCGGACAGCCAGCGGGTCGCCGTGGGCGTCAGCGTGATCGCCAGCCGCCACCCGCGCGCCGCGGCGGGCTCGGCCAACTCGCGCCGCAGCCGGGTGTCGACGCCGTAGCAGGCCGACGACACCAGCCCCAGGATCAGTCGCGTACTCATCGCAGGCCCACGAACCCGGCCATCGCGCGCATCTGGTGGTCGAACCAGGCGAACCGCTGGTCGATCACGTTGTTCAGCCGACCGAAGATCTCGAAGCTGATCGCGCCGAACAGCTCCGTCCACGCGATCAGGGCTCGTGCCATCTCAGCTTCACCAACGGCCGCGTTCACGACCCGCGCGGCTTCCCTGATCTCCATCACGAGCGGCGCCGGCGTCCGCGTCGGCAGGCTCTCCTCCTCCAGCCGGCCCGCCGTCTTGGCGTCGGTGAGAATCGTGCCGATCAGCAGCACCGGACGGGTGGACGGCTCGATCGTGTCCTCCGGCGCGGCGTATCCGGGCACCGGGCTGCCGTAGATCAGCGCGTACTCGTGCGGCCGGTCCAGCGCCCAGTTGCGCAGGCCGTGCGCCACGGCGAGCCATCTGCCGACCAGGTCGGCGCGGTCCACCTCCGCCTCTGAGTCCTCCGCCGCGTCGGCAAGCGAGTCGTACGCCTCGATGATCAGCGCGGTGAGCAGGTCGTCCCGACTCGGGAAATACCGGTAGATCGCGGACGACGCCATGCCCATGTCTCTGGCGACCGCGCGCAGCGACAGGCTCGCGCCGTCGGTGGCGAGCTGCTTGCGGGCGGCCGCCTTGATCTCGTCGAGCATCTCGGCGCGAACCCGGGCGCGGATCGAGCCTGTTGTCCTTTCCGTCATGGAGAGCAGTATGACACAAACGAGAGCAGTGCTCTTGACAGCGAGCAGCGCTCGGGTGAACATGGGTACGAAACGAGAGCAGTGCTCTCTAATCGCATAAGTGCTCTCCATCCCGGAAGGAACCCCCATGGCATCACACGTCATCGTCGGAGCCGGCGCCGTCGGCTCGGCCACCGCCACCCTGCTCGCCGAGCGCGGCGAGCAGGTCACGATCGTCAGCCGGAGCGGCAGCGGACCGGACCACCAGAACGTCAAGCGGGTCGCGGCCGACGCCACCGACGCCGACCGTCTCAGCCAGATCGCCGAGGGAGCGGCAGTCCTCTACAACTGCCTCAACCCGGAGTACCACCGCTGGCTGACCGACTGGCCGCCGCTGGCCGCGGCACTGCTCACCGCCGCCGAGCGCAGCGGCGCCGTGTACGCGATCACCGGCAATCTGTACGGCTACGGTGAGGTGGACGGCCCGATCACCGACGACACTCCCCTGGCCGCCACGCACCCGAAGCTGAAGCTGCGCGCGGACATGTGGCGCGACGCGCTGGCCGCCGCCGAGTCCGGCCGCATCCGCGCGGTGACCGAGGTGCGCGGCAGCGACTACATCGAGGCGAACTCGATCTTCACGTTCATGCTGGACAAGCCGCTGCGCGCGGGCAAACGCGGGCTCGTGCCCACCCCGCTGGACGTGCCGCACAGCTTCACCGCGATCGCCGACATGGCGCGCACAATGGTGACCGTCGCCGGCGACGAGCGCGGCTTGAACAAGGCGTGGCTGGTGCCGAGCAACGAGCCGATGACCATCCGGCAGATCGCCGAGCGGTTCACCGAGGTGATCGGCGCGCCCAAGCCCAAGCTCGCCTCGATTCCCGCCCTGGTCCTGTCGGTCTACGGCCTGTTCGACCCGTTCGTGCGGGAACTGCGCACCACGCGGTACCAGTGGGCCAAGCCGTTCTCGCTGGACGCGTCGTCCACCACGAGCACGTTCGGGATCGCGCCGACCGACTTGGACATCGCGCTGAAGGCGATCAAGCCCGTAGCCTGACCGGCCGTGGACGATCAGCTGGCCGCACTGGTCTCGGTCCGGATCTTCGTTCCCGACCTGGCGAAACGATTGGCGGGCGTTCCCGCGGAGACGCTCGCAGACATCGTGCTCGACCGGTCCGAGCGGCGCTGGGTGCGGGAGAAATGCGCGTGTGCGCTGCTCGACCGGGTGCCCGCCGGCCGTCGTGCCGCACTGGCGGAGAGCGATCTCAACGGCGCGATCGCGCGCACGATCCTCGACGGTCCCGATGTGCCGGCCCTGGTCGTGTTGGCGGCCGACGCGTGGACACACCGCCGTACCGTCGGAGAACAGTTGCTCGACGCGGTCATCGACGTCCGCGGGTTGCCGGCGGTGCTCGCGCCGCTCGGCGCGTCGTCGCCCGAGGAGCTGATGACCGGCGGCGCGTCGCCGACCGAACGGCTGCTCGGCACCCGGCTGACCCACCTGTACGGCGGCGACGTCACGCCGGCGCTCGCCGACCCGGTCACGATGGTCGCGCGGGCCGCCCACGACGTCCTGGTCGACAGCGAGGGCTTCGACGACGAGCTGCGCGCGATGACGACCGGACCCGGTCGCCTCTGGGCGCTCGCCGTACTCGCCGGCCGCGGCGAGCCGGTCGACGGGCCGGCGATCCCGCTGCCGACCGTGCCGGACGACGTGCGCGCGGCCATCGTCCGCCAGTACACGCCGGGCCAGCGCGACACCGATCCGCGGTGGCTGATCGAAGCGGCGTCGAACCGGACCACCGCGCCGGACGAGGAGGAGATCCTCCGTCAGGCGATCGCGGCGCTCGTCGGCCTCAACCCGCGCGAGCCGGTGTCCGCCCACGACGAGCACCAGCAGGGCGACGGCACCTACCACACCGTGGCCACCGACGCCGGGCGCGCCACGATCAGCACGCTCGGCCCGTTCTTCGCCGCCACCGACAACCGCGTGACGAAAGCCTTGCGGGACAACGGTTTCCGGCACATCGACGCGACGATCGGCGACACCGTGTTCACCGGCCTGCACGTGTACTACTTCGGCGACCGCAATCCGCTCGCGGTCAGCACGCTGCTGTTCTACTGGCAGGACTAGGACGAGACCCGCTCATGTGAGAACGGCAGCAGCACGTGCTTCGGATCGAGGAAGTCGATCAAATCGGACAACGCATGGTCGAGGCGGCGCAGGCGCCCCTTGACGGCCGCCGGCTCGACGATCGTGCGCTTGATGTCCTCCAAGACCGGCTGCAGCCAACGGCGGAACCCGGGCTCGTCGTCCCACTTCGCGCGAAAGGCGATGTAGGTCAGACAGCGCGGCCGTCCCTCACCCGCCTCGGGGCGCTCGATCACGGTCTCCCCGATCGCCCGCTGCTCGCCACCACGCAACTGGAACACCGGGCCAAGGTCGTCGCCGTCATAGGACAACGCGACCTGCACCCCGGCGAGCAACTCGGCCAGGCGCTTGTTCCGCTTGCGGCTGCCGAGGTCCAGGAAGTGCACCTCCTGCAGCATGATCTCGACACAGCCGAGGTAGTTGGCGAACCGGAACAGGCTCTCGAAGAGCGCATAGTCCTCGCCGCGCTCTCCCAGCGGGAGAATGCTCGCGTCGCCGTCCCGCTCGGCGGCCGTCTCCTTGCCGTCGAGCCACGCCAGAAACCAGCCGACCCGGGCATGCAGAGCCGCGGCGGCGCGCAGCAACGGATCGCTGTACCGGCTGGCCAGCCCGCGCCGCTCGTACTCCCGGTCACCACGCCGCCGCCGGTGCTCGAACACCGCGCCCAGCACGGCGGTCAGCACCGCACCACTCACCGCGACGACGGCCGACACCAACGACACCGTGCTGTTCAAGCCTGCCTCCCCAGCCGTCGCGCGCCGGGGCCGGAGGTTACTCGAACGCCTCCGGCGGCGGGCAGGAGCACACGAGATTCCGGTCGCCCTTGGCACCGTCGATGCGGCGTACCGGCGGCCAGATCTTCGGCGCCGACGTGCCGGCCGGGAACACCGCCTCGTGCCGCGTGTACGGGTGCTTCCACTCCTCGGTCAGGCACATCGCCGTGTGCGGGGCGTTGCGCAGCGGGTTGTCGTCGGCCGGCCACTCCCCCGACTCCACCCGGTCGATCTCGCGCTTGACCGCGATCATGGCGTCGCAGAAGCGATCCAGTTCGGCCAGGTCCTCGGACTCGGTCGGCTCCACCATCAGCGTGCCGGCCACCGGGAAGGACATCGTCGGCGCGTGCAGGCCGTAGTCGGCGAGGCGCTTGGCCACGTCGTCCACGGTCACGCCGGTGTCCGCGGTGATCTTGCGCAGATCCAGGATGCACTCGTGCGCGACGAATCCGCCCTCGCCGGTGTACAGCACCGGGTAGTGCTCGCCCAGCCGGCGCGCCACGTAGTTCGCCGACGCGACCGCGGTCAGCGTGGCCTTGCGCAGCCCGTCGGCGCCCATCATCCGCACGTACGCCCAGGAGATCGGCAAGATCGACGCGCTGCCCCACGGCGCCGCGCTGATCGGGCCGATCCCGGTCTCCGGGCCGGCGGTCGGCTGCAGCGGGTGGTTCGGCAGGAACGGCGCAAGGTGCTCGCGCACACCGATCGGGCCGACGCCGGGGCCACCACCACCGTGCGGGATGCAGAACGTCTTGTGCAGGTTCAGGTGCGACACGTCGGAGCCGAACTCGCCGTAGCGCGCCAGCCCGATCAGCGCGTTGAGGTTCGCGCCGTCCACGTACACCTGACCGCCGGCCTGGTGCACCAGCGAGCACACCTCGCGCACCGTGTCCTCGTACACGCCGTGCGTGGACGGGTAGGTGATCATGATCGCGGCCAGGTCGTCCCTGTGATCGTCCACAGTGGACTTCAAGTGCGCCATGTCGATGTTGCCGGCCTCGTCGCACTTCACCACGACGACCCGCATGCCGGCCATCACCGCGCTGGCCGCGTTCGTGCCGTGCGCGCTGGACGGGATCAGGCACACGTCGCGCTGACCGTTGCCCTGATCGCGGTGGTACGCGCGGATCGCCAGCAGGCCGGCGAACTCGCCCTGGCTGCCGGCGTTCGGCTGCAGGCTGACCGCGTGGTAGCCGGTGATCTTCGCCAGCCAGTCCTCCAGGTCGGACACGATGCGCAGCAGGCCCGGCGCGTCCTCGACCGGCGCGAACGGGTGCAGGTTCGCGAACTCCGGCCAGGTGATCGGCTCCATCTCGGCCGTGGCGTTCAGCTTCATCGTGCACGAGCCGAGCGGGATCATGCTGCGGTCCAGTGCCACGTCCTTGTCCGACAGCGCGCGCAGGTAGCGCAGCAGCGCGGTCTCGGAGCGGTGCGTGTGGAACACCGGGTGCGTCAGGTACTCGCTGGTGCGCACCAGCCCGGCCGGCACCGCGTCCACAGTGGACTCGTCCAGACCGTCCACATCGGACACGGTGACGTCGAATGCTTGCCACACAAGGGAAAGGTGTGCGCGCGTGGTGGTCTCGTCGCAGGAGATCCCGACATGGTCGGCATCGGCCAGCCGCAGGTTCACGCCCAGCTCACGGGCCGCGGTCACCACGTCGGCGGCCCGCCCAGGCACCCGGGCGAGCACGGTATCGAAGAAGTTCTCGTGCACGATCTCCACGCCGCCGGCACGCAGACCGGCGCCGAGCACCGCCGCCATCCGGTGCGCCTTGGTCGCGATCGCGCGCAGCCCCTCCGGCCCGTGGTACACCGCGTACATCGACGCGATCACCGCCAGCAACACCTGCGCGGTGCAGATGTTGGAGGTGGCCTTCTCGCGGCGGATGTGCTGCTCACGGGTCTGCAGTGCGAGCCGGTACGCCCGCGCACCGTCCGCGTCGGTGCTCACGCCGACAAGCCGGCCGGGCAGCTGCCGCTCCAGGCCCTTGCCCACCGCGATGTAGCCGGCGTGCGGACCGCCGAAGCCCATCGGCACGCCGAACCGCTGCGTCGAGCCGACCACGATGTCCGCGCCGATCTCGCCGGGCGAGCGCAGCACGGTCAGCGCCAGCGGGTCGGCCGCCACGGCCACCTTCGCGCCGCGCTCATGAGCGGCCGCGATCAGCCGCTCGTGATCACGAACCGCGCCGGACGCGCCAGGGTAGGCCAGCAGCACGCCGAAGAACTCGCCGTCCGGCAACCCGCCGTCGAGATCGGCGACGACCACCTCGATGCCCAGCGGCTCCGCGCGCGTCTCGATCACGGCGATCGTCTGCGGCAGCGTGTCCGCGTCCACCACGAACCGGGTCGCCATGGACTTCCCAGCCCGGCCGGACCGACGAATGAGCGTCATCGCCTCGGCCGCGGCGGTGCCCTCGTCCAACATCGACGCGTTGGCTACCGGCAGGCCGGACAGATCGGCCACCATCGTCTGGAAGTTCAGCAACGCCTCGAGCCGCCCCTGCGAGATCTCCGGCTGGTACGGCGTGTAGGCCGTGTACCAGGCCGGGCTCTCCAGCACGTTGCGGCGGATCACCGGCGGCGTGACGGTGCCGTGGTAGCCCAAGCCGATCATCTGCACCAGCGGACTGTTGCTGGCGGCCAGCTCCCGCAACTCGGCGAGCGCCTCGGCCTCGGTGGCCGGCACCGGCAGCTCGACCGGGTTGCCCTCGGCGAGGATCGACGCCGGCACGGTGCGGGTGGCCAGCTCGTCGAGCGAGGCGACACCGACCGCGTCCAAGATCGTGCTCAGCTCGGCGGCCCGGGGACCGATGTGCCGGTCGACGAACGGGGTGCCGTGCTCGAGATCGTCGAGTTGAGTCATGCTGCGCCTCCGGCTCTCGGGGGTCGGGCCACGGTGATCGGTTCTCGATCATTGGGCCCTCCCCCTCTGTCCGTACCCGCGAACGGGTGCCTGAGAGCTTCGCCCGGCCACGGCCTGGCTTGCACCTTCGGCGGGATTTCCTCGCTGTGACAAGGAGATCCGCTTTCCAGAGGCATCTCGCCCGCGCGGTCCTGGGTGCCTGAGAGGTTCCGGGGAGGAATTGCTCCTTCGGCGCCGGGCCAGGCTGTGACCTGCCCGAACTCTCCCGCGTGGGGTCGGCGACTACCGGACAAGCCTACCCCGTGGCATTCGAATATCGGTTGCCAGGCCGGCCGCGAGTCGGTCGACTGTGGCCGTGCCAACACCACTGAACCCGCAGACCGTACTCGAACGGCTCGACGACCAGCTCCGCCGCAACGCCCGGACGGCCAGGCCGGAGGTGCGCATCGAGCGCGCCGACCGGGTGGTCCGCGAGATCGGCCCGAGCTGGTGCGGAATCCTCTGGTCCGATCTGGACGAGCAGAACGCGGACGGCGTGATCGCCGAGCAGGCGGCCTACTTCGCCGGGCTCGACCGCTCCTGGGAGTGGAAGCACTACGCGCACGACCGCCCGGCCGATCTTCCGGCCCGGCTGGCCGCCGCCGGGCTCACCCCCGAGGGCGAGGAGGCGCTGATGATCGCCGAGGCGAACGCGTTGCCGGAGTTCGGCGTGCCGGACGGGATCGAGCTGGTGCTGGCCAACGACGACGACGGCATTCGCGCGGCGGTCGACGTGCACGAAGAGGTGTTCGGCGGCGACCACACCGCGATCGAAGACGCGCTGCTCGCGCAGCGGGCCACCGCGCCGGACACGCTCGATCTGGTGCTCGCGCTGGCGGACGGGAAGCCGGTGTCGGCGTGCCGCAGCGAGTACGAACTGGGCACGGACTTCGTCGGGCTGTGGGGCGGCGGCACTCTGCCGGAGTGGCGCGGCCGGGGCATCTACCGCGCGATGGTCACCTTCCGCGCGAAGCGCGCCATCGAGCGCGGGTTCCGCTACCTGCGAGTGGACGCCATGCCGGACAGCCGCCCGATCCTGGCCCGCAACGGCTTCACCCGCATCGGCACCACCACGCCGTACGTGAGCTAACCGGCGTTGCGGGCGGCGCGGCGGCGGGACAGCTCGTCGTTGGTGATCGGCGCGATCGGCTCGTCCACGCCGTCGGCCCGCTCGGCCGGGAACTCGTGAATGGTGCCGCTGATCTCGCGCATCGCGCCGCTCACCGCGATGCCGAACACGCCCTGGCCGCCCTGCAGCAGGTCCACGACCTCCTCGGGCGACGTGCACTCGTACACCGTGGTGCCGTCGCTGAACAGCGTGATCTTGGCCAGGTCGCGCACCCCGCGCTGGCGCAGGTGCTCAACGGCCACGCGAATGTTCTGCAGCGACACACCCGTGTCCAACAGGCGCTTGACCACCTTGAGGACCAGCACGTCCTTGAACGAGTACAGCCGCTGCGAGCCGGACCCGTGCGCGGTGCGAATGGTCGGTTGGACGAGCGCGGTGCGGGCCCAATAGTCCAGCTGCCGGTACGTGATGCCGGCGATCTGGCAGGCGGCCGGGCCGCGGTAGCCGACGAGCTCGTCCGGCGCCGACGCGTCCGGGAACAGTTCACCCTGTTCGCCAGCGGCCTCGTCGTGCCTGTCGTGCTCAGCCCCGACCGGTCGTTCCTCGTGCACGCCTGCCTCCCCTCGCCTCGGTGCGCACCCGGTTTGGCACCGTGAATCACACCGACGCGATTCGCTTACCGATGACGGTAAGACTGGGGCGCGAGGTGGTCAACGCGACGCGCGGGCAAGCCCGTCCCGAACCTCGACTTCAGGTTGAGAGTTGGGCCACCTGGCTCAGGTGTCGGCGCCTCGGAAATCCTCCGGCGAGACCGAGTCGAGGAACTCGCGGAACTTCTCCACCTCGTCCTCCTGCTCGTCCGGGATGACCAGGCCGGCCTCCTGGAGAACGGAGTCCTCGGCGTGAATCGGCACCCCGACGCGCAGCGCCAGGGCGACGGAGTCGCTCGGCCGCGCGGACACTCGGATGTCGCCGTCGAACACCAGTTCGGCGAAGAAGGTGCCCTCGCGCAGATCGGTGATCCGCACCTGCTCGAGCTCGCGCCCGAGTGCGCCGATCACGTCTTTGAGCAGGTCATGGGTCAGCGGCCGGGCAGGCCGCACGCCCTGTTGCTCCAGGGCGATCGCGGTCGCCTCCACCGATCCGATCCAGATCGGGAGGTACCGCTCACCTTCGGTCTCACGCAGCAGCAAGATCGGCTGATTCTGAGGCAGCTCCACCCGCACGCCTACGACGCGCATCTCGCTCATCGGGCTCGCCTCCCTCCGCTCGCTCGCGCTCAGCGGTCCACTGCTTCGAGGATCGCGCATCGACAACCTCGACGCTACCCGCCACACGAATTCAATGCTGTCTCATCAGACAACGATCAACGTGACGATCCGGAAACGACGCTACCCTGCCGACCGGTCAGCAAATGATCACACCCACCATGTGGACCGGAGTTCACGTTCCGGTAACCCGGCGCAGTCCGCCCTTGACAAGTGTGGTGTGCAGCGCGACGGACAGCGAGGCCAGCTCGCGCAACACCTCGTCGGCGCGCCCGCGCGACTCCGGATCCCGCTGGCGGTACATCGGCGTCACGATCTGCTCGAGCAGCCCGACCTCCCGGTCGGCGGACGCACGGAAGGCGCGCAGGTGCCTCGGCTCGATGCCGAACTCGGTCATCCGGCGCACGGTCTTCGCCACGAGCGCCGACTCGGTGTCGTAGAAGCCCGCCGCACCCGGTCGGATCAGGCCGTACTGCTCCAACTCGCGCAGCATCGGCAGCTCGATGCCCGACTCGGCGAGCAGCTCCTCCTGGGTGAGCCGCCGGGTGGGTGTGTCGGCGAACTCGTCCGGGCTCGGCGTGCCCGCCTCGGTGCGCACCGACACCAGCGCGCGCGGCGGGCGCGGGCCGGCGGTCTCCTGCCGCTCCCCCGCCGCGGCCGCGTCGAGCTGCTCCTTGATCACCTTCAGCGGCAGGTAGTGATCGCGCTGTGCCGCGAGCACGAAACGCAGCCGCTCCACGTCGGCGGCGCTGAACTGCCGGTACCCGGCCGGTGTGCGCCCAGGCTGGATCAGGCCCTCCGACTCGAGGAACCTGATCTTGGAGATGGTGACGTCGGGGAACTCCCCGCGCAGTTGGGTGAGCACCGAACCGATGCTCAGCCCGTCACGCGCAGGGCGCCCGGCCGCCGTCACCAGGGCCGCCTAAGCGCCGGGGCCGGTCAGGAACACCAGGCGGAACTTGCCGATCTGCACCTCGTCGCCACCGGCCAGCACGGCCTGGTCGACCGGCTCCCGGTTCACGTACGTGCCGTTGAGGCTGCCCACGTCGATCACCACGAACTCGCCGCCCTCACGGCGGAACTCCGCGTGCCGGCGCGAGACGGTGACGTCGTCGAGGAAGATGTCGCTGTCCGGGTGGCGGCCCGCACTGGTGGTGTCCCGGTCGAGCAGGAACCGCGAGCCCGCGTTGGGGCCGCGCTTGACGACCAGCAGTGCCGACCCGGACGGCAGCGCGTCCACACCGGCGACACTCGGCTCCGGGGCGGGCGCCTCGGGGGCCTCCTCCGACAGGAAGTCAGCCTTGAAGACGGAGGTACGTTCCGGTGACTTCTCCGGCGGAACACCGGGCCCGTCGTTCGTACTCACCTGAGCTCTCCTCCTGGTGGTCATGAAGCGCTGAACTCTGTCAACGTACCGTGCCCCGTCCGGTGCCGGACGGGGGCTCCCCGGTTCCAGCGGTGGCCGGCCGTCGCCGACCGCGACTCGTTATTCGTTGTCCGTCAACGCTTTGTACGCCGTGGCGTCGAGCAGACCGTCGATTCCGTCGGACGGTTTGACCTCGAAGATCCACCCCTCGCCGTACGGGTCGCTGTTGATCAGCTCCGGCGAGGCGTCCAGCGCCGTGTTCACCGTGGTGATCTCACCCGCGACGGGGACGTACAGCTCCGAGACGCTCTTGGTCGACTCGATCTCGCCGACCGAGTCGCCGACCGCGAACTCCTTGCCCTCCTCGGGAAGCTGGACGAAGACGACGTCACCGAGCTGCTGCTGGGCGTAGTCGGTGATCCCGATCCGCACGGTGTCGCCCTTGACCTCGGCCCACTCGTGTTCCTCGGTGTACTTCAGCTGCTCGGGTGCCTCTGCCACTCGTGTGCCCCTTCGGGTAACCGCGCAGCGGTGCGCGGCTCGCGATCAGTTCGCGACGAGCTTACGTGCGCGCCCCGCGCAACGCCGCATGTGTCTGCACCACGTAGAGCCATCCCGACCAGAGGAACAGCGCGCCGCCCCAGATCGCGAACGCGTAGGCGATCGGGCGGGCGATCGTGGCCGCCGTCGAGCCGCCCTGGGCGAGCAGCAGCAGCGGGAAGGCGTACATCAGGTTGAAGGTGGCCGCCTTGCCGACGTAGGTGACCTCGGGCGGCGCGAAACCGGCACGGCCGAGCAGCCAGATGCACGCGCCGACGATCAGGTCACGGGCCACGAGCAGCGCGGCGACCCACCACGGCACAATGTCCCTGATCACGAACGCGATCAGCGTGGCGGCGGTGTACAGCCGATCGGCGGCCGGGTCGAGCATGGCGCCGAACTTGCTGGCCTGGTTGAGCCAGCGGGCGATCTTCCCGTCGAGCCAGTCGGTGATGCCGCTGGCGACGAGCACGGCGAGCGCCCAGCCGTCCGCCTTGGGGCCGAGCAGCAGCCACAGGAACAGCGGCACGCCGGCGAGCCGGATGATGCTGAGGACGTTCGGGACGGTCAGCAGCCGGTCGGACAACTCGGATCCGGCCGGGCCGTCGACTGGGCCCTTCTCTGGGCCGTCGGTGCGCGCTTCGGACGCCTGGGACACCGGATCAGCCTGCCACAACAGAGGGTCAGCGGGCGGGTCGGTGGCTCCAGCCGCGACGCCGCATGTCGTCGCTGGTGAGCGCCTGTGGCCGGCGACGGCTGTCCAGGCCCACCCAGCGCGGGCGCCCGTGCCCTTCGAGCACGTACGCGTGGCCCTGGCTCCACACGACGCTGAACGGCATCGTGGGCAACTGGGCCAACCTCTGGGCTGTGTCTGCCTTGGCAATCATTTTCTTCCCCTACCTCCATCAGGGGCATCGGGCACCGGGTGTGCTCCGTTAACCGCTGTCCACAGTGTGGACGCAAGCACTGACAGTTCCGTTCCAGTACGGGCGCGCGCCACGCGCGTGCGATCAACGGTCAGCGGACGTCGCCGAGAGGTGTGTCACAGAACGGCGTCACTGACCGCCGAAGGTCGGTGGGCGCCGTTCGAGGAACGCCTGCACCGCTTCACCGAGGTCCTTGCTCGGCAGGAACGCGGAGTTCCACGCCCCGACGTAGCGCAGCCCGGCGGCCACCCGCTGCTCGCGGTCCACCCCGAGCACGTCCTTGACGCCCTGCACGACCAGCGGCGGATTGCCGGCGATCTCGGCCGCCAGTTCGCTCGCGGCGACGCGCAGCGCCTCCTGGTCCGGGTACACGTCGTTGACCAGATCGATCGTCTCGGCGCGCGCCGCGTCGATGTCCTTGCCGGTGTAGGCCAGCTCGCGCAGGTGGCCCTCGCCGATGATCCCGGACAGCCGCTGCAGGCTGCCGAGGTCGGCCACGATGGCGACCTTGACCTCGCGCACGCTGAACTTCGCGGTGGCGTCGGCGAGCCGGATGTCGGCCGCGGCGATGACGTCCACACCGCCCCCGATGCACCAGCCGGACACCGCGGCGATCACCGGCTTGCGGCACTCCACGATCGAGTTCACCGCCGCCTGCATGGTGCGCAGCTCGGCGAGGAAGTGGGTGCGCGGCGCGGCCAGCCCGTCGCCGGTGAGCAGCTCGGCCCAACTCGGCATCATCGCCGGAAGGTCCAGCCCGTAGGAGAAATTGGGCCCGCTGCCCGTGATGATGATCACGCGGACGGTCTGGTCCGCGTCGAGGGCGCGGAACACCATCGGTAGTTCACGCCAGAAGTCGGGGCCCATCGCGTTGCCCTTGCCGGGGCCGAGCAACGTCACCTCGGCGACATGCTCGGTGCGCCGCACACGCAGGGAGACCAGGTTTTCCAGCTCGTCGGTCATGGGTCCCATCCTGGCCTACGACGCGGCCCGGACGGCGAACAGCCTCGGCCATGACTACTCCTAGTGGTAGCCGACCGGTTACCGGTTTCCACCTTTCGTGTGACGGACAGAAGTAACGGGGTCCTCGAAACGTCTGTCAAGCTTGGACAATAGGGTTGGACCGAGTTTTGGGGACTTCTCGGGAGGGAAGGCATGGCAACACAGAGCGTGGCGGCGACACCCATCTTCGACGAGCTGCTCCGTGAGATGGCCGTCCGCGTCGAGCCGGCCGACTCGCAGAAGGAGGCCGCGGCCGCCGACGGCGCGAACGCGGCGGACACGGACGCCGAGTCGCCGAAGCAACAAAGCAAGCACCGGGCCGACTGACAGGCGCCCGGTTCCACCGTTCCGTGGGATCCTCACCGGGATGGCAACGAACACAGCGATACCCGCGGTGACCGAGACCGGCTCGTCGTTCACGGTCGACGGACACCGCCTGGCGTACACCGAACACGGCGAAGGCGAGTCGGTCGTCGTACTTCTGCATGGCCAGCTCATGACGAGGCGCATGCACGTGCCACTGGCCAGAACCCTTGCGGCGCAAGGGTTCCGCGTCGTCACACTCGATCTGCTCGGGCACGGGGAGTCCGATCGCCCGACCTCGCCGTGGCACTACTCGATGACCGCGTGGGCGCAGCAGGTCGTCGCGCTGCTCGAACACCTCGACGTGCCGCGCGCGGTCGTCGGCGGGACCTCGCTCGGCGCGAACGTGTCGCTCGAGGTGGCGGTGGCAGCGCCCGATCGGCTGCACGGGCTGGTGGTCGAGATGCCGGTGCTGGACAACGCGGTCGTGGCCGGCCTGATCGCGTTCGCGCCGATCCTGCTCACCGCGCGGTTCGTGCCGTCGGCCGTCTCCGCGCTCGCCTGGGCCGCCGGCAAGGTCCCGCGCGGGCAGCAGTGGGTCGACGTCGTCACCGACACGCTCCAGCAGCGGCCCGAGCCCATGGTGGCGACTATGACCGGGATCTTCTTCGGACGGGTGGCGCCGCCCAAGTCGATACGACACGAGATCGAGACGCCGGCACTGGTGATCGGCCACCGGCGCGATCCGGTGCACCCGTTCGGGGACGCGGACATGCTGGCCTCGGAGATGGCCGACGCGACGTTCGTGGAGGCGGACAGCCCGTTCGAGCTGCGCTTCCGGCCGGCCCGGCTGACCGAGGTGATCAGCCGGTTCGTTGCGGAACGGTTCGCCGGTTCAGGGGCGCTTCGCCTTGGGTAACCTCGACACGATCTCGTCGTAGGAACGGTCGACCAATTCGCGCACCTCGTCGTCCGGAATTCCGCCCTCGAACCGCACGGAGTTCCAGCCGTATCGCCCGATGTAGGCGCTGATCGTGACGTCGTCCGGGTACCGTTCCCGCCATTCGGCGGCTTCTTCGGAATTCCGGCCGCATTTCAGGCTGGCGCTGCCACCGCTGAGCCCGATGAACGCGAACCCCTTGTCCCCCACCTTGGCGACGATTTCCTCCTCGCCCCATGGATACGTTTCCTGGGCACCCGGTTTGGCGAGGCAGTACGCCACGAACTCGTCGGTGTTCACTCCGCTTCCTCCGGCCGTGCGAAATAGGGCTGCTCGTGTTCCGGCCGCACGTGCGCCCACGCCTGCGGCACGAGCGACCGCCCGTCGAGCGCGGCGAACACCATGCTCTTGTGCGGGTGGTCCTTGACGCGCGCGGCGACCTCGGCTCTCGGCAGGTCGCGGAGCCCGGCCAGGTCATGCTCGACGGACACGATCAGCTCGCGCACCTGACGGGCGAGATCGGCGATCGTCGTGTCGATCCAGTCGGTGAACTCCTCCGGCGCGATCCGCCGGATCGTGGCACGCCAGTCCGGGTCGGCCATGATCCCGTCCACGTCGGCCGGGTCCAGCTTGAGCGCCTGCGCGATCCGCTTGGCCGGCACGTTCGCGTCGGCGGCGGCGATGGCGTGCACGGCCGCGCGCTGCCACAGCCGGCGCGCGGTGAACCCGGTGAGCAGGCGGTGCAGCGTGACGTAGTCGTTCTGCTTGATCTTCACGCGCAGGCCGGACGCGAAGTGCACGACCAGCCCTTCACGCCCCGGCCTCGCCGGCGCGGCCAGCGCCTCGGCGAAGGTGCGGTATCCGAACGACTCCACGATCGGTCCTGCCCAGCCGACCGAGTTCTGGCCCGACGTGCTGTCGCCGGTGTCGATGTCGACAACGCCGAGCAGCACGAGATCGTCGAAGGCGCCGTAGTCGACGACGATCCGGTTCTCCGGATAGATGATCTCGAACAGCGCCGTTCCGCCAGAGGGCGGCCGCCAGTCCGGGTAGCGCGCCCGCAGCACCGCCGTCGCGTGTCGCGCCTGGTTGCTCACGAACGACCCGCGAGTGGCCACGGCGACACCGTCCGGCGTGCCGTAGACGATTCCGAGAGAACCGTCGGCCTTGTCCGTGACGACGCATTTCTCGCCCGGATCGAATGCGACACCCGGCTCGTCATGATTGAAGAACTTCGGAAAGGGACGCGCCACCACCTCGCCCGTTCCGTGGTCGAAGATCAGCCCTCGGCACGTCCGGGTGACCGCGTTCCACACCCGTTCGTACTGTGCTTTCTCCGTGTAGTTGAGAATGGTGAGCGGCAGTGTCGGATGCGATTCCGTGCGTACATACCTGCCCGCGGTCATCTCCGCGAGCAGGTCGCCGTCGAACAGATCCTCGAGCCGCACCGGTGCCTACTTCACACCGGCCGCGTCCATGCCGCGCAGTTCCTTCTTCAGATCGTGGATCTCGTCGCGCAGCCGCGCGGCGAGCTCGAACTGCAGCTCGCGGGCGGCGTTCATCATCTGGTCGGTCAGCTGCTGCACCAGGTCGGCGAGCTGCGCGCGCGGCATGTTCGAGATGTCCTTCTCGTTGTACACACCCGAGCTCTTCGCGCCGCCCGGCTCGCCCGCGGCCCGTTTGCCGCGCGAGACGTTGCGCCCGGAACCGCCGACCGGGACGGCGCCCTCCTCGGCCTCGTTGTAGACCTGGTCGAGGATGTCGGCGATCTTCTTGCGCAGCGGCTGTGGATCGAGGCCCTTCTCGGTGTTGTACGCGATCTGCTTGGCACGCCTGCGATTCGTCTCGTCGATGGCGTGTTGCATCGAGTCGGTGATCCGGTCCGCGTACATGTGCACCTGGCCGGACACGTTGCGCGCCGCGCGGCCGATCGTCTGGATCAGCGACGTGCCACTGCGCAGGAAGCCCTCCTTGTCGGCGTCCAAAATGGACACCAGGGACACCTCCGGTAGGTCCAGCCCCTCGCGCAGCAGGTTGATGCCGACCAGCACGTCGTAGTCGCCCAACCTCAACTGCCGCAACAGTTCCACCCGCCGCAGGGTGTCGACCTCGGAGTGCAGATAGCGCACCCGGACGCCCAGTTCGAGCAGATAGTCGGTCAGGTCTTCCGACATCTTCTTGGTCAACGTGGTGACCAGGACCCGCTCGTCCTTCTCCGCGCGCGTGCGGATCTCGTGCACCAGGTCGTCGATCTGGCCCTCGGTCGGCTTGACGATCACCTCGGGGTCGATCAGCCCGGTCGGACGGATCACCTGCTCGACGAACTCGCCGCCGGCCTGCTCCATCTCGTACGGGCCCGGCGTCGCCGACAGGTACACCGTCTGGCCGATCCGATCCTGGAACTCCTCCCAGGTCAGCGGCCGGTTGTCCATGGCGCTCGGCAGCCGGAAACCGTGCTCCACGAGCGTGCGCTTGCGGGACGCGTCGCCTTCGTACATGCCGCCCACCTGCGGCACCGTCACGTGCGACTCGTCGACCACGAGGAGGAAATCCTCCGGGAAGTAGTCGAGCAGCGTGGCCGGCGCGGAACCGGCGTCACGGTGGTCGATGTGCCGCGAGTAGTTCTCGATGCCGGAGCAGAACCCGACCTGCCGCATCATCTCGACGTCGTACTGGGTGCGCATGCGAAGTCTTTGCGCCTCAAGGAGTTTGCCCTGCTTCTCCATCTTCGCGAGCTGCTGCTCCAACTCGGACTCGATGCCGCCGATCGCCCGCTCCATGCGCTCCGGCCCGGCCACGTAGTGCGTCGCCGGCGAGATCCGCAGCACCTGCTCCTGCCTGATCACGTCACCGGTGAGCGGGTGCAGGTAGTACAGCGCCTCGACCTCGTCGCCGAAGAACTCGATGCGCACGGCGAGCTCCTCGTAGGCGGGGATCACCTCGACGGTGTCGCCGCGCACCCGGAACGTGCCGCGTGCGAACGCCACGTCGTTGCGGGTGTACTGGATGTCGACCAGCGCGCGCAGCAGCGTCTCCCGCTCGACCTCCTGGCCGACCTGCAGCGCGATCGTGCGGTCGAGGTACTCCTGCGGGTTGCCGAGGCCGTAGATGCAGGACACGGACGCGACCACGATCACGTCCCTGCGGGACAGCAGGCTCCAGGTGGACGAGTGCCGCAGCCGCTCCACGTCCTCGTTGACCGACGAGTCCTTCTCGATGTAGGTGTCGGTCTGCGGGACGTAGGCCTCAGGCTGGTAGTAGTCGTAGTAGCTGACGAAGTACTCCACGGCGTTGTCCGGGAAGAACCCGCGCAGCTCGTTGGCCAACTGGGCGGCGAGCGTCTTGTTCGGCGCGATCACGAGTGTCGGCCGTTGCAGGCGCTCGACGAGCCACGCGGTGGTCGCCGACTTGCCGGTGCCGGTCGCGCCGAGCAGCACGATGTCCTGCTCGCCGGATGTGACCCGCCGTTCCAACTCGTCGATGGCCTGCGGCTGGTCGCCCGCCGGCTGGTAGTCGCTGACCATGCGGAACCGGCCCGCCCGGCGCGGAATGTCGCCAATGGGCCGGAACTCCGAGTACGCCTTGACGGTGTTGCTGACCTGGTTCTCTGGTGCCACGCAAACGAGGCTACGCGCGCCCTCCGACAGTCTCAGATCGGCGGCAGGGTGACGATCCGGCGCGGTGCGGCGTCCGTGTCCAGCTCATCGCGCGCCTCGGGGTTGCGCCAGTAGAACCGCAGCGCGGTGAGCACGACACCCGGATCGTGCCGCAACTCGCGGTGTCCCACGAACGGCGGGTTCTTCGCGCGCAGGCCCGCCATCGACTTCCGCCAGTTGGACGCACCCGCCGGGATCTCCTCGGGCGTCACGGTGAAGCCGATGCCCTCGACAGTGGTGCTGCCGGCGAGGTGGGTCCTCGGCGCGATGTCCTCGATCCGCTCCCAGGTCAGCAGCGCCGTGCCGCCGATCATGGCGATCACCACGCCGTCCTCCGCGATCGTGATCGACCGAGGGTTGCCGCGCCCGGTCAGCAGATGCCTCACGGGCACCCACACGAAGACGACGCCGAGTGTGCCGAGCAGGGCGACGCCGATCAGGGACAGCACCTCGTTGTCGACGATCACGCCCTTGAGCAGCACGGCGGCGCAGACCAGGAACAGCACGCCAAGCACGGAGACCACGACCATGAACAGCCGCCGCTGCCGCAGCGCGAACCGCACCCCGCGAAGCCGCCGGCCGTCCACGGTGACCTCGCCGATCCGGGCCGGACGGTCAGCAGTCACAGCCACAGCAGTCGCAGTCACTGCAGCAATCGCAACAGTCGCACCCGCTGCAGCAGTCGCAGTCGCAGTTGTGGCACCAGCCGGACTTCGGCTCGCCGGTCCACGGATCCATGTACGGGTCCGCGCAGCAGTACTGGCAGGTGCAGCACAGCAGCAACGCCATACCGCAGCCGGCCGCCGTGCCGCGGCGCTTGCCCCACTTGGGACCTTCGGGCTTCTCCGGCCCGCCGGGGCCTCCCGGGCCACCGGGACCGCCGGGCGGCGGCGGGCCGGGCTGCCACCCCGGCGGCGGAGGTGGCGGAGGCGGGCGCCAGCCGGGCGGCGGGGGCGGACCCGGGCGTGGCGGAGGCGGTGGGCGGTGGCCGTGTCCCTGCCCGTGTCCCTGGGGCTGACCGTGCAGGTGGCCGAAGGTCCGCGTGACGGCTTGGCGCAGTTCGTGCACGAGCAGCGCGTGCACCAGCGCGCTGTCGGCGAAGGTCGCCTCGCGCAGGGCCAGCTGCACGCCGAGCACCGCGTCCTTGCACAGCCGCAGCGCCTCGTCGTAGGCGGTCTGGGTGGCCAGCAACGGGTTCCACGCACCGGTGGCGGCGTCCTCGGTGAGGTCCTCCACCGCGTCGAGCAGGTGCGCCACCCGCCCGAACATGCGGCCGGCCTCGCGCAGCGGCGCCACGTTCTCCGGGCGGCCGGCGAGCACCGCGGTGTGCGCGAACGCCTCGGCGGTCGCCGTCTCGGTCGGCTCGGTGGCCAGCAGCACCGAGCTGCCCAGCCCCACCTCCGACTCCACCAGTTCCTGCCGGGTGACCGCGTCGAGCAGGACGGCGGTGTCGAACCCGATCCGCGAGCCGGTCTCCCCGCCTTGGCGCGCCCACCGGGTGGCGACCGTGCGCGCCATGCCGGCCACCACGGGACGGCGGAACGGGCCGTCGCCGTCGAGCACGTGGTCGCGCACCTTGGCCGAGGCGAGCACGAGCGACACGGACGCGGCGAGCCGGGCACCCTCGCCCTGTGCCACCTTCGCCACGCGCAGGCCGCGCAGCGGGCACGGCCCGGCCAGCCTGCGGTCCGACGCTCCACTCGCCGACTGGGCCTCGACGAGCGCGGAGATCACCAGGCCGTCGTAGTTGGTGACACAGCGCGCGAGTTGGCCGTGGTCGTCGCGCAGCGCGAGACACAGCCCGCAGAGGTGAGCCAGCCACGACTGCCGCAATCCGGGCGACAGCCGATGTTTGCAGGGCTTGATGATCCCGAACATGGCACCCCTCGGGTCCAGTGATCAACGCGTGAACGCGCGAGATCGTATCCACATTCACCCGTTCGGACGCGTGGAATGCACGAACAGACGTCGCGAGGGTGATCGAGGATGTGAACGATGGCGTCGATGAGTGCTATTCGCGACGCCGTGCCCCTGTCCGCCCCACGTGAGAACGTCGAGGCTGTGCGCCACATCCACCGCCCGAAGGTCGAGGTGTTCGACACCGAGGCCGGCACCAACACCGACCCGAAAGGGTTCGTGCGGGCGGTCGACGAGTACCGGATGACCGACTTCGGCCTGTACATGGCGCGCGCGATGCCCGGCCACCCGCGGATGCGCTACATGGTGTCCTGGCTGCTCCCTGACCTGGGACTACGGGTGAACGACTGGCGGTGGCACCCGGGGCACGAGGAGGAGTTGGACTTCTACGTCGACGTCGTGGACATCGAGCGGGACGGGCCGACGTGGCACACCCGTGACCTTTACCTCGACGTCACCGTGTACACAGGTAGGCGGCTGGAGGTACTCGACACCGACGAGCTCCTGGCCGCCGTGCTGGCGGGGCTGATCGACGCGGACGCCGCCCAGCGCGCACTGGAGCGTGTCAACCGGACGGTCGACGGGCTAGCGTCGCACGGGTACGACGTCGGCGAATGGCTTGCCCCGCAAGGGATCCATCTCACGTGGCCGCCCAAATAGCGGCTTGGTAACGAATCTCGGCCGGTGATCACGCGGCGCACGGTTACCGCTACGCTCTGGCGGCGTGGGAACGGTCATCACGCCTCAGCTGATCGACATCATCGATCCGGTTTCCGCGGTTCGCACCTATTCGTCCGGCACGGTGCAGAGACTGCGGACCTGCGAGATCGAGCGGTGGGGCCTGCGCGTGGAATGTCCCACGCCCGACGATCCGTTCCACGATCTCGAGGTCAGCTGGCTGCTGCCGGATCTGAACCTCCGGCTGACCCACCAGCGGCCACGCTCCCGGCACGCGCGCCGCGAGCCGAGCGTGCTGACCGCGGTGCGGATCTACCGCGCCGGCCAGGCCTGGCGCACCACCGACCTGCTGCTCGGGCTGTCGGCGATGGGCGGCCGGACCGCGCGGATCGTCCAGTGCGAGGAGTTCGCCGCGGCGGTGGCCGGGCGGGTGCTGCGGCCGGGTGACGCGAACCTGGCGCTGCACACGGTGCACAAGACGCTCGAGGAGCTCAGCCACTTCCGGCACGACGTCGGCGCGTGGCTGTCGGCCAAGCACATCTTCGAGGTCTGGCCTCCGTTCTGACGGTCTACAGTGGACATCCACAATGGACAATGAGACGCCCACCGAGTTCCGCACGGGATCGGCAAGGTCGCGCGCCGCGAGCTGGCGCTGAACGGCTACACCCGGTACGACAAGCTGACCGCCGTCAGTGCCGCCGAGCTGCTGCGGATTCACGGGATCGGGCCCAAGTCGATCCGAATCCTGCGCGCGGAGCTGGCCGAACGGGGCCTCTCGTTCGCCGGTGACTAGAGGCTGATCGCGACGCGCCGGTCGATGCCGGTGCCGTGCACCGGATGCCGGCCCGGCACGTGTACCTCGTGCTCGCTGACCCGCGCGCGATACAGCCGCAGGTCGCCCGGCGCGCGCAACTCGTCGGCGGTGAACGCGCGCAGACCGGCGAACTGTCGCCCGTTGGCCGCGTCCAGGCACGACTCCAGCTCGTCGTCGGGCACCTGCTCGGCGCTGGCGATCAGGTACACCGCCTGGCCGGCGCCGATCTCGGCAGTCGAGTCGAAGATGACGATGCTGATCTCGGGGCGCTCGGCGATGTTGCGCGAGTGGTGCGACTCGGGTGAGGAGAACCAGTACACCAGCGAGAAGCCGTCCGGGGCGAAGTACACCGGTGACACCCTGGGCCGGCCGTCCGGGTCGACGGTGCCCAGCACCATGTACCGGTTGGCGTCGATGAGCGTGCGCGCCTGCTCGGCGAGGTCGTCGGTCACCCGGCCATTGTCCCCAGTGGACGGTCCGGGTCAACCGATCGGTTGACCGGCGGTCAGTCCGAGCCGCCTGGACGTGTAGCCGCGCGGGCGATCCGGCGGACCCGTCTCGGCGGCACTCTTCTTGTCATGGCGATCATCGAAGTACGAGACCTCGTCAAGAGGTACGGGGACACCACCGCGGTGGACGGGGTGTCGTTCTCCGTCGAGGAGGGCGAGATCTTCGGAATCCTCGGCCCGAACGGCGCGGGGAAGACCACCACGGTCGAGTGCATCGAGGGGCTCAGGACCCGCGACGGCGGATCGATCTCGGTCCTGGGCCACGACCCGGCCGACGACTCGACGGAACTGCGTGAAGTGCTCGGCGCGCAGCTGCAGGAGAGCCAGCTGCCGGACAAGATCAAGGTGCGCGAGGCGCTGGAGCTGTACAGCTCCTTCTACCGCTCCCCTGCGGACTGGAACCGGCTGCTGGAGATCCTGGGGCTGACCGAGAAGAGGGAGACGCAGTTCCGCCGGTTGTCCGGCGGCCAGAAGCAGCGGCTGTCGATCGCGCTGGCGCTGATCGGCACCCCCAAGATCGCGGTGCTGGACGAACTCACCACCGGGCTGGACCCGGCCGCGCGCCGGGACACCTGGAGCCTGATCGAGAACGTCCGCGACTCCGGCGTGACGATCCTGCTCGTTACGCACTTCATGGAGGAGGCCGAGCGGCTCTGCGACCGGCTGGCCGTGATCGACTCCGGGAAGGTCGTCGCGGTGGACAGCCCGGCCGGGCTCGTGTCCACAGTGGACGACGAGCAGCGGATCAGGTTCCGGCCGTCCGCGCCGCTGGACGAGCGGCTGCTGCTGGACCTGCCGGACGTGTGCGACGTGCAGCGCGCCGGCTCGCACATCGTGGTCACCGGCAACGGCAACGCGCTCAACGCGGTGACGTCGCTGTTGGCGCGCAAGCAGATCATCGCCGCGGAGCTGCGGGTCGAACAGGCGAGCCTGGACGACGCCTTCCTCGCGCTCACCGGCCGCAAGATCGACAACTGAGGGGGAAGACGATGACCGGACTGGCCAAGCTGACCACGACCGAGGCGAAGCTGTTCTTCCGGGAACCGGCAGGAGTGTTCTTCATCCTGGTGTTCCCGGTGCTGCTGCTGTGCGTGCTCGGCGCGATCCCGGCCTTCCGCGAGCCCGACCCGAACATGGGCGGCGCGCGCACGATCGAGTTGTACGTGCCGATCGTCATCTCGATGACCATCGCGTTGTTCTCGCTGTCCGGGCTGCCGGGCGAGCTGGCCATGTACCGGGAGCGCGGCATCCTGCGGCGGATCGCCACCACGCCGGTCCGACCGTCGATGATGCTCGCCGCGCAGCTGATCGTCTTCATGATCATGGCGATCGGTGTGACCGTGGTGCTGCTCGCCATCGGTCGGCTCGTGTTCGACGTGGATCTGCCCAAGCAGCCGTTGGCCTACTTCCTGATGTACCTGCTCACCGTGGGGACCATGCTGTCGCTCGGGCTGCTGATCGCCGCCGTGGTGCGCAGCGGCAAGGCGGCCGGCGCGGTCGGCCAGGTGCTGTTCTTCCCGACGCTGTTCTTCGCCGGCCTGTGGCTGCCGAGGGCCGCGATGCCCGAGGTACTGCGGAACATCTCCGACTTCACGCCGCTCGGGGCCGGAGTGCAATCATTGACCGACGCCGCGAGCGGCAGCTGGCCGCAGCTGCTGCACGTCCTGGTCATGGTGGCCTGGACGGCGATCACCGCGACCGCGGCGGCCAAGCTGTTCAAATGGGAATGAGTGTGCGATGAAGACCCCCCACCCCGACGCCGCGGTCACCGCCGTGGATCGGGAGAACGGGTTCGACGTCTGGGAGCGCCAGGAGAACAAGCTCTTCGCGGCGCTCCCCTATCTCCTGCTGGCCACATCGGTCGTGATCACCCTGCTCCAGTTGGACAGGGTCGGCCACCTCCACAGCGTCGTGCTGGTCGCGCCGGCCGCGGCGCTGTGGACGATGTGGTGGTACACGCTGCACCCGGAATGGCCGCGTACCCGTCCCGACCTGATGGGGATCTACTACGTCGGGTTCCTGGCCTTCTGCGCGGCCCTTGTCGCCGACGCGCCCTGGTTCGCGATCTACGCCTGGGTCGGCTACGTCCACGCGTTCGACTGCCTGCGGGGCCTGTGGCGGATCCCGGGAATCGGCGCTACCGCGGTCCTGATGGCGACCGCACAGGTGGGCGGTGTGGAGAAGCTCCCGGAAGCCGGGTTGGCGACGTGGCTGGTCATCTTCGCGATGAACGCCGCGGTCGCCGGGGCGTTCGCCTACCTCGGTTACCGCACCAGCGAGCAGAACGAGAAGCGCAAGCAGGCCGTCCATGATCTGGAGGACGCGAACCGCAAGCTCGAGGACGCGCTGGAGGAGAACGCCGGCCTGCACGCGCAGTTGCTCGCCCAGGCGCGAGAGGCCGGCGCGCTGGACGAGCGGCAGCGGCTGGCCAGCGAGATCCACGACACGCTTGCGCAGGGCTTCACCGGGATCGTCACCCAGTTGCAGGCCGCCGAGCAGGCCAAACACGACCCGGTGCGCTGGCAGCGGCACCTGGATACGGCGGCGGCGCTCGCCCGGGAGAACCTGGCCGAGGCGCGACGCTCGGTGCACGCGCTGAGCCCGGAGGCGCTGGACGCCGCGCCGCTGCCCGATGCGCTGGCCGACGTCGTGCGCCGGTGGTCGGACATCCACGGCGTGCGCGCGGACTTCACCACGACCGGCACGCCCCGGCCGATGCACCCCGAGCTGGAGGCGACGCTGCTGCGGGTCACACAGGAGGCGCTGTCCAACGTCGGCAAGCACGCGCAGGCGTCGCGGGTCGGGCTGACACTGTCCTACATGGAGGATCAGATCACGCTCGACGTGCGCGACGACGGCGTGGGGTTCGACCAGAATTCGTTGCCCGGCAACGGAAAGCAGGGCGGCTTCGGGCTGACCGGGATGCGCCGGCGGTTGCAGCGGCTGGCCGGATCGCTCAGCATCGAGTCCGAAGTGGACGGTGGGACGGCGATCTCCGCGTCGCTGCCCGCGCTGGAGGCGCCGCAGGACGTGCCGCCGACGCACGCGCCGGACGGGCTGCTCACCATCGACACCTCCGCCTCCATCCAGGAAGGACAGTCCAGGTGACGATCAGGCTGCTGATCACTGATGACCACCCGATCGTTCGGGACGGGTTGCGCGGGATCTTCACGGTGGACGAAGGCTTCGAGGTCGTGGGTGAGGCGGCGGACGGCACTGAGGCGGTGACCCTGGCCGAGAAACTGCGGCCGGACGTGGTGCTGATGGATCTTCGTATGCCCGGGGCCGATGGCGTCTCGGCGATCACGGAGCTGGCGGCGCGGGGGAATCCGGCGAAAGTGCTCGTGCTGACGACGTATGACACGGACTCGGATGTGCTGCCGGCGATCGAGGCTGGTGCGACGGGGTATCTGCTGAAGGACGCGCCTCGGGAGGAGTTGTTCCGTGCGGTGCGGGCGGCGGCTCGGGGTGAGGCGGTGTTGTCGCCGGCGGTGGCGAGTCGGCTGATCGGGCAGATGCGGGCGCCGGCGAAGGAGCCGTTGTCTGCGCGTGAGTTGGAGGTGCTGGGGCTGATCGCGGATGGGCGCACGAATAAGGATGCGGCGCGGAAGTTGTTCATCAGTGAGGCGACGGTGAAGACGCATCTGCTGCATGTGTATGCGAAGTTGGGGGTGAACGATCGGGCGGCCGCGGTGGCACAGGCTTTCAAGCTTGGTCTGCTGGGTGGTGGCTCGTAGGTTCGCGAGTTCCGCGCTGTGCACTGGCGAGTTCCGCGCTATGCATCGGCGTGGGGGTGGCTCCTGGGGTGGCACTGGGGGTGTGGCGGCGCGGAATTGTGCGGGCCGATACTCACAAGTCAAGGGCGCCTACGGCGTCGCTACGCGACTCGCTTCGCTCGCCCTGGACTTGTGAGCCTCGATCGGCCCTAACGGCTGGCGCTACGGGCAGGCTCCGCCTGCCTTTTGCCCGTACCGCGCCGCCACACCTTTCTGCTTTCGATTCACCCCATAGTGGCCGGTCGAATTGGGTAGAATCGAGGTATGAGGGGACAGCAACTCATCGACGAGCTCCGGGCTCGCGAAACCCACATTCGACAACTCGAATACGAGCGACTTCAACTCGTCCACGAAATCCATGAGCAAGGCCTCGCGAAAGAAATGGGCGCCTACTCCACGGCATCGTTCCTGCGGGACACGGTGCGGATCTCACCCGCCGACGCACGACGGCGAGTAGCCGACGCCAACGCCCTGTTCGGCTCCACCACACTGACCGGCCAACCCATCGAAGCGCAGCTCCCCGTCACGGCGCAGGCACTCGCCGACGGCGTGATCAGCCGAGACCACGTACAGATCGTGCGCACCACCATCGACAAACTCCCAGCCGAGCACCACGCCGACGTCGAACAACTCCTCGTGGACGAAGCCCACCGCTTCGACCCCGTGAAACTCGGCAAGCTCGCCCTCCGGACGAGGGCTCACCTGCAGCCCGAACAGGTTGTCCTGGAAGAGCAAGCTGCCCGCAAGCGCATGGAATTCTCCATGATCGAAGACATCGACGGCACCATCCTCCTACGCGGACGACTCTCACCCGAATGCGCCGAAGTGTTGAAAGCAGCACTCTCACCACTGGCGAAACCCGCCGGAAAAGACGACAACCGATCCGCCACACGGCGATGGGCCGACGCGCTCATCGAGTTGGCGCACCGCATCCTCAACTCAGACACACTCCCCCAAGACGGCGGCCGGCGGCCGCACCTGGCGATCACGATTTCTTACGAACAACTCCGCGACCAGATCGGCCTCGGCCGAGGCGACTTCGGAGCACTCATCACCCCACAAACCATTCGGCAGTTCGCCTGCGACGCGGGCATCACACCCATCGTGTTGAACAGCGAAGGCCAACCACTCGACGTCGGACGCGAAGAACGACTCGTCACCAAGGCCATTCGAGCCGCACTCATCGCCCGCGATAAGGGCTGCTCATTTCCTGGGTGCGACCGGCCACCAGAATGGCAATACCACTAAGTTAAGCTTTGTTGGTTCCATGGAATGTTGAACACGCCGCGTTAAATTGACTGGTATGGGTGGTCTGGTTAGTATCATTCTGG
>NZ_SGWQ01000019.1 GCF_004216555.1 Herbihabitans rhizosphaerae
TTGAAGTCGCTCGTATTCGAGTTGTCGAATGTGGGTTTCGCGAGCCCGTAGCTCGTCGATTAGTTGTTGTCCCCTCATACCTCGATTCTACCGAATTCGATCGACCACTATGGGGGGTGGTCTCAATCGGTGAACGCGCCAGTGTGGGATGATGTCTCGACTGGACGGAGAAGGTTGTTTGAGTAGGTTGGGTTCGCTTACGGATGGCGAGCGGGAAATTATCGCGGGTTGAATTGGCGCGGGGTGTGTTGTCGCATCGGGGGATAGGGTTCAGGTTGGGTCGGCATCATTCGGTCATCGATCGAGAGGTCACGCGGAATCGGAGCGTCTACGGCGATTATCTGCCGATCGTGGCGGCTCGGATGGCGGCAGGGCGGCGGGAACGGCCGAAAATGAGGAAGCTGGAGGTGAGTCAGCGTTTGCATGATGAGGTGAACAACGGGTTGGCGCGGGAGTGGTCGCCGGAACAGATCAGCGCTGACTTGGTCGAGTCCTACCCCGAGGACCCAGAGATGCGCGTGTCCCCCGAGACCATCTATCAGACGTTGTTCCTGCAGGCGCGTGGGGAGTTGCGGACGCAGTTGACGCTGGCTCCGCGGGACCGGCCGCACGCGGCGGATCAGCCCGTCCCGGGTCGCTGCCGCCACCACGGGGCGCATCCCGGAGATGGTCAACATCAGCGACCGGCCCAAGGAGGCCGACGACCGCGCGGTCCCTGGTTTCTGGGAAGGGGACTGCCTCATCGGCAAAGGCGGTAAATCCCAGATCGCGACCCTGGTCGAACGACAAACCCGGTTCGTGATGCTCGTCCGCATCCCCTACGACCGCACCGCCGAGCGAGTAGCGCCACTGTTGGCCCGTAAAATGGAAACGCTCCCGGAGTTCATGAAGAACAGTCTCACCTGGGATCAGGGCAAAGAACTCGCCGCCCATAAGACATTCACCATGATGACCGGAATGCCCGTGTACTTCTGTGATCCACACTCGCCGTGGCAACGCGGCAGCAACGAGAACACGAACGGCCTCCTCCGACAGTACTTCCCCAAAGGAACAGACCTTTCCAGATTCACCCAAGCCGAACTCGACGCCATCGCCGCACGCCTCAACGGACGCCCCCGCCAAACCCTCGGCTGGAAAACCCCCCAAGAAAAACTAGACAAACTACTGCTCAACACCGATGGCGCATCGACCACTTGAGACCACCGGGTGAAACTATGTGGAGCAAGGTGGCGGCGCGGTACGGGCAAAAGGCAGGCGGAGCCTGCCCGTAGCGCCTGCGGTTAGGGCCGATCGAGGCTCACAAGTCCAGGGCGAACCCCGCCAGGGGTGAGTCGGCGAAGCCGACGCCGTAGGCGCCCTTGACTTGTGAGTATCGGCCCGCACAATGCCGCGCCGCCACACCCCAAGAGCCACCCCCACGCCGATGCACAGCGCGGGACACACCAATGCGGAACGCGGGACTCGCGGGTGCAGGGCGCGGAACTCGCGGGTGCAGAACGCGGGACTCGCGAACCACAGCGTCACGGAGCAGCCGGCCGCACCAGCCCCGACTCGTAAGCCGTGATCACCAACTGCGCACGATCCCGCGCGTCCAGCTTGGTCATGATCCGACTCACGTACGTCTTCGCCGTCAGCGGACTGATCACCAGCACCTCCGCGATCTCCGCGTTGTTGCACCCACGCCCGATCAGCGTCAGCACCTCGCGCTCCCGATCAGTCAACCCGTCAACCACCCGCGCCGAAAAAACCACCTCCGGCTGCGCCAACACCCGCGAGATCAGCGCCCGCGTCGCGCCCGGCGAGAGCAACTCCTCCCCACCAGCCACCGTCCGGATCGCCTCCAGCAAGCTAGCCGGCTTGGTGTCCTTCACCAGAAACCCACTCGCACCGGCCCGCAGTGCCCCGAGCACGTTCTCGTCATTGGAAAACGTCGTGAGGATGAGTACCCGCACCCCGGCGAGATCGTCGTCGGCCGCGATCCGCCGGGTCGCCTCGATGCCGTCCACCCCAGGCATCCGGATGTCCATCACCACCACGTCGGCCCGGCACTCGCGCGCCAGCGTCACCGCGGCCTCACCATCGGCCGCCTCACCGACCACCTCCATGTCCGGAGCCGACCGGATGAGCAACGCGAACGCGCTGCGCACCAGACCCTGGTCGTCGGCCAGCAGCACCCGGATCACGAACCCTCCACAGTGGACAGTGGCAGCCACGCGGCGACCTGGTACCCGCCGCCGGTGCGCGGCCCGGCGGACAGCCGCCCGCCGACGGAGTGCGCACGCTCGGTCATGCCGATGATGCCGTAGCCGGATCCACCACTGCCGGTGCCGCGCCCGTCATCGGTGACGGTCAGCGCGACTCCGTCCGGCCGGTACTCGACGCGCACCCACGCGTGCGGAGCGGCGGCGTGCTTGACCACGTTGGTCAGCGACTCCTGGATGATCCGGTACAACGTGATCTCCACGGACGGCGGCAGCGCCGGCCGGTCGCCGTCCTCGGTCACGGTCGCCTCGACACCGCTGGCCCGCGTGTTGGTGACCAAAGTGGACAGTCCGTCCAATGATGGCGCCGGCTCGTTGCGGTCGACGTCGTTGCCGCGCAACAGGTCCAGCGTCGTGCGCAGCTCACCGAGTGCGGTGCTGGACACCGTGGACACGGTCCGCAGCGGCTCGGCGATCTCCTTCGTCGCGGGATCGTCGGGCCGCGCGTCCAGCAGATGCACCGCGACCGACGATTGCACGTTGATCACCGCGATGCTGTGCGCGAGCACGTCGTGCAGGTCGCGCGCGATGCGCAGGCGCTCCTCGGCGACCCGGCGGGCCGCCTCCTCTTCGCGGGTGTGCTCGGCCCGCCGCGCCCGCTCGGTCACCTCGGCGAGATACGCCTTGTGCAACCGAACCGCCTGCCCGGCCACCGCGGCGAACAGCATCCAGCCGAGTGTTGCGGCGACCTCCGGCCCTGGTGTGTCGCCACCGACCAGCAAGATCGTCAGGACTGTCACCAGCGCCACCGGGGTGAGCGCGAGGACGGCCGTCGTACGCGAGACACCCCGCGCCGCGCGGTAGACCAACACCGCGGCGGCGACCACCGCGGCGTCGTGCGGGTAGTCCAGCGCGTGGTAGACGATCTGCGGCAGCAACGACGCGTACAGCGCCGCGACCGGCCACTTCCCGGACACGAGCAACGGGAGGTTGAGCGCGGCGAGCAGGGCCGCGCCACGCCCGTCGAGCGGACGGCCGTCGCGCCACCCCTCCGGCAGGAGCAGCGCGGCCAGCAGGGTCGCGCCGAGCACCGCCGCGGTGAGCAGCGCGTCGCGCGGTCGGACCCCGCCGGCCACCCGGGTCACCGTCCGGCGTCCACTGTGGACACGGGTTCGGGCGCGATCGTGCGCGTCTGCCGGCGGCCCGGCCACCAGATCACCTTGCGCAGCGCGACCACCAGCGGCGCCATCAGAGCGGGTTGCACGATCAGAGTCTGCAACAGCACGCCGATCGCGACCACCACGCCGATCTGCACGATCGGGACGAACGGCATCGCGGCGAGTACCGCGAACGTCGCGGCGAGCACCACACCGGCGGACGCGATCACCCCGGCTGTGGCGGTGAGCGCGCGCCGGGTGGCCACCGTGGTGCCCAGCGTCGGCGCGTCGTCGGAGATCCGCGCGACCAGGAAGATCGCGTAGTCCACGCCGACGGCGACCAGGAACACGAAGCACATCAGGGCCAGTGACGGCTCCGATCCGCCGAACGTGAACACCGTGTCGAACAGCACCGATCCGATGCCGAGCGCCGCACCGAAGGACAGCACCACGGCGGCGACCGTCACCACGGACGCGGTGACCGCGCGCAGCAGGACCATCAGCACCAGCAGGACCACGACGAGCACGAGCGGAATGACCAGCCGCATGTCGGCCGCGGTGGCGTTCTCCGTGTCGACGCGTTCCGCGCCGTCCCCGCCGACCAGCGCGTCCGGCCCGCCCACCCGATGCGTCTCGGCCCGCAACGCGGCGACCGTGTCCGTCTCCCGCTGACTGTCGGGCGCCGCTTTCGGGGTGGCGTCCAGCAGCGTCCAGCCGTTGCCCGCGCGATCCGGCCGCACGTCGGAAATGCCCGGCAGCGCGCGGATCGCGGCCTCGGTCGCCGCCGCGTGCTGGCTCGGCACGGCCACCCGCAACGGCCGGCCACCCTGATCCGGGAAGGCCGTGGCGAGCGTCTCGAACCCGGAGACCGACTCCGGCTTGCTGACGAACTGGTCGGCCTGGCCGAGACTGGTGGACAGCCCGAGGGTGCCCAGGGTGAGCGCGCCGAGCACGACGGCGGTCACGCCCGCGGTGCGCACCGGCCGTGCGGTGAGCCGTGCGGCCAGCCGCGCCATCCGGCTGTTGGTAGGTACCGGTTCCCCGAAGACCGGCACGCGCGGCCAGAACACCTTGCGGCGCAACGAAACCAGCAGCACCGGGAACAGCGTCAACATGGTGGCGAGCGTGCACGCGATGCCGACCGCGCCGATCAGCCCGATGCCGGAGATGTCGTTCATCGCCGCCGCGAGCAGGCACAGCAGGCCGAGCGCGACCGTGCCGCCAGACGCGAGGATCGCCGGCCCGACACCACGCAGTGCGGCCCGCATCGCCTCGCGCGGTTCGGCGTCGCGGCGCAGTTCCTCGCGATATCGGGCGACGAGCAGCAGCGCGTAGTCCGTCCCGGCGCCGAACACCAGCACCACCATGATCGAGAAGCTCTGCGTGGAGACGGTGATGTCGGCCGCGCTGGCCAGCAGGTACACCGCGGCCATGGAGAGGAACGCGGCCGCGCCGACGGACAGCAGCGGGACCAGCCACAGGAACGGACTGCGGTAGGTGATGATCAGCAACAGGGCCACCACCGCGGTGGTGACCAGCATGAGGGTGACGTCGATGCCTTCGAACACCGCGTCGATGTCCGCGCTGAGCGCGCTCGGCCCGGTGACCTGCGTGGTCAGACCGCTCGGGCGGTCGGTCGTGACCTGGCGGACGTGCTCGACGAACGCGCTGGTCGCCTTCTCGTCCTCGTGTTCCGCGACCCGTTGCACGGCGAACATCGCGGTGCTCCGGTCGTCGGACCGGACCGGTGGCATCGTCTGTCCATAGTGGACGGCCAACGCGTCGCGGTGCCGGTGCGCGACGGTCATGTCCGCCTCGGTCAGCCCGCCGTCGCGGTGGTACACGACGAGCACCTGGTCGCTCTCGTCGCCGGGGATGCGCTCGGCGAGTTCGTGCAGCCGGGTGGACTCGGCGGCGGCCGGCAGCCGATCGGTCTGCTTGTCGCTCTGCACCGAGCCCATGTCCGCCGCGAACGGCGCGGCCAGTACGAGCATGATCACCCAGATGCCGGCGGTGATCCAACTGGCCACCCGGCCGACCGGCGAGGCGAACCACGCTCGCCGATTTCCCTTGCCCGCCATGATGTCCCCTTCGATCGGCGGAATCGTGCGGTGCCAACCGTGCCGGTCGAGAGGCCGTGATCGCGTCTGCCGGGGGAGGACAGTTCGCCGTACTCCCACGGTTGACATCAGGTGTTTCGCCGTTTTGCGAACACGCGCGTTCGTGAACGTCTATGCTTCGAGCGGAACCGCAGGCGGACACGACGAGGTGAAGGCATGGACGGCTACGACGTGGTGATCGGGGAGCTGGGCACCGCGGCCGGCAAGATCGGGGACACGATCGCCCTGGCGGACGGCACCAACCTGGAGGACACGGCCGGCGGCAACGCCCAGGCCTTCGGCGATGCCGGGGTGCATACCGCGCTGCAGAGCTTCGGCAACACGTGGGAGCTGGCGAAACAGATCCTGCAGAGCCGATCCGCGTCCGCCGGTCAGGCGCTGCTCAGTACGGCCACCTCGTACCGGGTGCTCGAGCAGGGCAACACCACGATGTTCGGAGGCCGCTGATGGCCGAGCTCGGACAGACGGAGAACCCGAAGGAGCTGATCCCCGGCGAGCCGGCGGAGGTCACCGCCGTGGCCACCGCGCTGCGGGTGGACGCGACGACCATGCTCAACGTGTCCGGCGGGCTCGGCCAGGTCACGATTCCCTCCTGGACGGGTGACGCGAGCGGCCAGTTCTGGGGCAAGTTCTCGCCGGAGAAGAACAACTGGAAGTACGGCCACGACGAGCTGATCGCCACCGCCGGTGTGGTCGACAGCCAGGCCACCACGCTGACCTGGGCGCAGGGGCAGGCCGGTGAGGCGATCGCGCAGTGGAAGACCGCGCAGCAGGCGACCACGAAGGCGATCGACGACTTCATGGCCAAGGGCGGCGAGTTCCACCCCGGCCTGAACCCGTACGCACCGGTCGGTTCACCTGGTGGGCCGTGCCCACTCACGCCCGGATTCACCGATCCGGGTGTCGCCGGAAGGGCGCAGGCGCAGGCCACGCTCGCCCGCGCGCGCCAGCAGCTCAAGGACGCCAGCACGGCCAACGCGACCGCCATCGGCGAGCACTCCGGCAAGGGCAAGAACACCCCCGACTGGCTCGCCAGTCCGGCGAACTTCGTTGCCGCACAAGGTGTCGAGGGCCTGGACAAGACCAAGCGAACCATCAAGGAGAGCAAGAGCTGGGCGGAGCAGGCGCAGGCACGGCAGGACCGGCACAACGACCCGAACAACCCGGGCAAGAAGCTCGACAAGTACTCCGCGTTCGCCGGGACGAAGGACATGCCCAAACTGCCGGGCGGCACCGAGATCACGCTGGTCGCCGGTCTGGCCGAGGCGAACCTGTTCAAGACCGAGGCACAGGGCGCCACCACGCTCGGCACGCCGCTCGGTGATCTCAACGCCGAGGGCAAGGCCACCCTCAAGGCCGGCAACGTCACCGCATTGGGCACCGCCGGCTTCAATGGGATGGGCGCGAGCGCCAGCGGCCTCCTCGGTGCCTACGCCGTCGACGCCAGCGCGCGCGGCCAGGTTTCCCGTGACCTGTTCGGTGTCACCCGGGTGGAGGTGGGCGGCGGCGTGCGCGGCGCGGTCGGCGCCGAACTCGGTGGTACGGCGAGGATCGGCGCCGAGGGTGTCAACGTCGGCGCGAACGCGTTCGCCGGCGGCAAGATCGTCGGTGACGCGCACGTCGGCCACTCGGGTGTCGAGGCGGGTGCCAGGGCCGAGGGCTGGGCGGGCATCGGCGCCAGCGCGGACGCCACGTTCGGCAAGACCGAGGACGGCAAGTGGAAGATCGGTGCCAACGCTGGCGCGGCGATCGGCCTCGGCGGCAAGCTCGGCGCCGAGTTCACGGTCGACCCGGGCGAGGTCGGCAACACCGCCAAGAAGGTCGCGTCCAAGCTCAACCCGTTCGACTGATTGGAGCGTCGGCGATGGCCACGCAGTTGCCCGTTCGCATCGAGTTCGCCCTGCCGGGTGGGTGGCAGGCCGTGTCGCCGGACGAGTCGGGCGCACCGCACGCGGCGTTCGTCGCGGTGCACCTGTCCTCGGCCGACGGCTTCACGGCCAACATCACGATCTCCGGTCAGATCCGGGAACCCGAGCTGACTCTGGCGCGGATCGCCGACGACTCCGTCGCCCAACTGGAGGAGTCGCTCGAATCGGCGAAGGTGCGTCAGCGGGTCGAGGAGGGCTCGCTGGACGCGCCGGGCCTGAGCCAGGTGGTCGATCTCGTCGCCGAGGTGAACGGCCAGTCGCGGGAGCTGGTGCAGTGTCAGGCGTATCTGTCGATGGCCGACGTGCGCGATCCCGACCTGCGCGCGGTCATCGAGCTGGCGCTGACCTGCACGCGGGGCCAGCTCGAGACCGTGTTCGCCGACTTCCAAAGCCTGGTCGCCTCGGTGCGCCCGACCGACGACAGCGCCGCCGCCCAGTGACCGAGCTGCACCTCGCCCAGCGCTGAGTTCGGGGACTTTAGCGGGCTAAAGTCCGCGCTCCAGGGCGGGGTGCAGGGGCGTGACGTGCGGAAACGTCGGGACGGGTGACACGGGGTCGGCGATCGTGGGCGATTTGTCCGACTTAACCCTGCGAAAGTCGCGGAGTGGCAGGTCAGGCCTGGTGGTCGTCGGGGTCGTAGGGCGCGTCCTCGTTCTTGCCGTGGCGCCAGTAACCGCAGAAGGTGATCAGCTTGCGGTCGATCCCGCGGTCGGTCACCAGGTGCCGGCGCAGCGCCCGCACCGTGCCGGCCTCCCCGGCGAGCCAGGCGTAGACCTGGCCATCGGGGAAGTCCGCGGACCGGATCGCGTTCACGAGAGCAGTGCTCTCTCCCGTGAGCACCCTGTCTCGCGGGAACCAACGTATGGTCACGTCGCCCTCGGTCTGCCAGACCTGCTGGTCGGCCGCTTCGGGAACCTCGACGAAGATCAGCGCCCGCGCCCCTGCCGGCAGGCTCTCCACGATTCCGCCGATCGCGGGCAACGCCGTCTCGTCGCCCGCGATCAGCTGCCAGTCTGTGCCCTCGCGCGGTGCGTAGTCCGCGCCCTGCATGGGTGAACCGGGCTCGGGGTTGTCGCCCCACTTCGCGGCGTTCGGCCCCCAGAGCACCACCCGGTCGCCCGGTTTCGCCTGGCCCGCCCACCGCGACGCCGGCCCGAGGTCCCCGTGCAGCACGAAGTCCACGTCGATCTCACCGGGCCGCAGAGCGCGGATGGTGTAGGTGCGCATGGTCGGCCGCTGGTCGTCGGGCAGCTTCTGCCACGTGGCGTACCAGTCCGCGCCCGTCGGCACCGTCACCTCGGTGGAGCCCGGCCGGGGCAGGAAGAGCTTGATCCGCTGATCCGGTCCGCCCGTGGTGATCCGCCGCAGGTCACGTCCGCCGAACGTCACGCGAGTCAGGTGCTCGCTGATCTTGGCCACTGCGGTGACCTCGGCGTCGAAGTGCAGGAACGGCAGCACGTCCTCCGCGACCGTCATTCGGGCTCCTCAGCTGTCGCGAGTGATTTAGGTTAGCCTAACAAAACTCGGCTCGACGCGGAGCAGACGCGCGGCCCATGCGGGCAGCCACCAGTTCCAGCGGCCCATCAGCGCGACGGTCGCCGGTACCAGGATCGAGCGGATCAGCGTGGCGTCCAGAACGATGCCGAGTGCCATGCCGGAGGCGAACATCGTCACGTCCAGCTCGCCGCCGGTGGCCATCGCGCCGAACGAGAAGAACAGGATCGCCGCCGCACTCGTCACCAGCCGCCCGGTCCGCCCGACGCCGCGCACCACCGCTTCGGTCGTGCTTCCGGTGCGGTCGTACTCCTCGCGCATCCGGCTCAGGATGAACACCTCGTAGTCCATCGACAGCCCGAACAGGAACGCGAAGATCGTCACCGGCAGGAACGTGCCCACCACGCCGTCCGGCTGGATCCCGAGCACCGCCTCGGTGCCCCAACCCCATTGCCACAGGATCACCATCGCGCCGAGCACCGCGCCCAGCGACAGCAGGTTCAGCAGAATCGCCTTGAGCGGCAACAGAAGCGACCGGAACGCGCGCGCCAGCATCACGTACATGAGTACCGACAGCAGCACCAGCATCCAGATGAACGCGTCGTAGGTGGAGTCCACGAAATCCATCTGCTGCGGCGCGTACCCGCCGACGAGCACGCCGTCCGGCACGGTGTCGATCACTCGTCGGATCGTCGCCATACCGGCGTCCGTGCCCGCCTCGTCCACCGGCAGCACGGTGATCACCGCCGAACCCGCGCGCCGCCACGCCTCGCCGTCCGGTGCCGCGACCGTGTGCACCCCGGGCAGCGCGCGGATGGTGGACGCGACGACGTTCGGGTCGGCACCCGGTGGCACGTACACGTCGAACGCGGTGAGCACGCCACTGGGCACCCCGGCCGAGGTGAGCGCCACCAGCCCATCGTGCCCCGGCCCGGCGTGGTCCAGGTTCGCCGTCTGGGGCACGTTCACGTTGATGCCGAGTGCCACCGCGGCCAGTGCGATCAGCACCGCACTCGATCCGGCGGCGGCGATCCGCCTGTGCCGCACCACTTTCCGCGCGATCACCGTCCACATGCGACTCTCACCGCGATCCGAGGTGAACTTCGCGCGCCGCAGTATCAGGGGGAGCACGGTCAGCGACACCAGCGCGCTCGCCGCGGTCACCATCGTGCCGCCGAGCCCGAGGCTGCGCAGGAACGGGATCGGCAGCACGATCATCGTCGCCAGTCCGATCACCACCGCGCCGGCCGAGAACACCACCGCGTGCCCGGCGGTCGCCATGGCCGCGTGCACCGCCTCGTCGCCGTCGCGGCCGCGTGCGCGTTCCTCCCGCCAGCGGGTCACCAGGATCAGCGCGTAGTCGATCGCGATGCCGATGCCGAACAGCGGCGCCATGGTGATCGTCGTCTCGTGGATGTCGGTGAACAGGCTCAGCGCCGCCACGCCGAGGAACGAGATCGGGATCGCCACGAACGCGATCATCAGCGGCACGAACGCCAGCTTCGACCGGAACACCCACGCCAGGATCGCGATCGCGGCGAGGATCGTGATGGCCAGCTTCACCGGCACGTTCAGCCCGCCGGTGTCCTCGCCGGTCGCGAGCTGGTCCAGCCCGGTGATGCGCAACGTCGCACCCGGCGGGAGGCGGTCGCGCAACGCGGCCTCGATCAGGTCGTCCAGTTTCGCGCCCTCACCGAGCGCACTGCCCGGAATGCCGCCCTGCTCGACCGGATCGCCGAACACCAGCGCGAAGGTGGTCCGCCCGTCCGGGCTGACGAACCGCCGGTCCCCGGTGTCCACATAGGACACGACACGGGCGTTCGCCCGCACGGCGTCGAAGGCGCGCCGCAGTGTCTCGGACACCCCTGGCGAGTCGACCGAAACCCCGTCCGGCAGCGTGATCACCGGCAGGAACGGCCGCTCCCGCCCGCCGGTGCCGTAGGTGTCGGTGATCGCCTTGTTCGCCTCGTACGCGGGCAGCCCCGGCGCCTCGTAGGTCTCCGAGACCTGCGGCAACACGATCGCCAGCGCGCCGCCGCCGGCGAGCACGAGCGCCAAGGTGATCGCACCGACCAGTCGCCGGTGCGCCAATGTGAATCTCGACAGTTTCTCCATGCCGACCAGTGCAGCGGCGCGATCTTCCAGCGCTCTGCGGCCGATCTCAGAGTTCTCTGTGAAAGTCGTGCCGCTGCCACTCTGGCGCGGGCCGGCGCGCGACACTGTGCCGGTGAGCCAACCACCGACCAGGGTGCTCGTGGTCGACGACGAGAGCTACCTCGCCGATCTCGTCGCCACCGCGCTGCGCTACGAGGGCTTCGACACCGCGACCGCCGGCACCAGCGCGGAGGCGATCAGCACGGCCGCCGAGTTCGCGCCCGACCTGATCGTGCTGGACGTGATGCTGCCCGACGGTTCCGGCGTGCAGACCTGCGAACGCTTGCGGCGCAACGGAAACGAGGCGCCGGTGGTGTTCCTGACCGCGCGGGACGCGACCGAGGACAAGATCGCCGGACTCACCGCGGGCGGCGACGACTACGTGACCAAGCCGTTCAGCCTGGAGGAGCTGATCCTGCGGATCCGGGCGGTACTGCGGCGAACCAAGTCCGGCCCGGCGTCCGTGATCACCTTCGCCGACCTGGAGATCGACGACGACGCGCACACCGTCCGCCGGCACGGTCAGCCGGTCGAGCTGACGCCCACCGAGTACAAGCTGCTGCGGTTCCTCGCCGTGCACGCCGGGAAGGTGGTGTCCAAGCGGCAGATCCTGGACCACGTGTGGGAGTACGACTTCGGCGGCAACGACGCGGTGGTGCAGACCTACATCTCCTACCTGCGCCGCAAGATCGACTCGATCGACCCGCCGCTGATCCACACGGTGCCGCGGATCGGGTACGTGATGCGGGTGAGTGGGTAATGTCGTTACGCCGCAAGCTGATCCTCATCGTGGCCGGGCTCGCCGTGCTCGGCATCGGTTCGGCCGTCGGCGCCACGTTCGGCGCGCTGCAGGACTGGGACTCCGACTCCTACGGCGCCCAGCTCGCCGCGATCAGCCCGCGCGCCGCCGAGCTGCAGGCGGCCGGGTACGACGAGTTGACCTCACGGGTGGCGCGCGTCGCGATCGTGTCCAGCGTGGTCACCGTGCTCGCGATCGTGGTGCTGTCCTGGTTCGCGGTGAAGCGCGGGCTGCGGCCGCTGGCCGACATCGCGGACACGGCGGACGAGATCCGGTCGGGCGATCTGTCCCGGCGGGTGCCGTCGGCCAAGCCCGGAACGGAGATCGGCCGGCTCGACTCGGCGCTCAACGCGATGCTCGGCCAGCTCGAGAACGCCTTCCAGGACAAGGAGAACTCCGAGGCGCGGCTGCGTCGGTTCGTCGCCGACGCGAGCCACGAGCTGCGCACGCCGATCGCCACGATCCGCGGGTACGCGGAGTTGTTCCGGCGCGGTGCGGCCGAGCGGCCGGCCGATCTGGCCAAGGTCACCGGGCGGATCGAGGCGGAGGCGGAGCGGATGGGCGTGCTGGTCGACGAGCTGCTGCTGCTCGCGCGGCTGGACCAGGGGCGGCCGCTGGAACGCGAGCCGGTCGACCTGACCGAGCTGGCCGCCGACGCGGTCGCCGACGCGCGCGCCACCGAGCCGTCGCGATCTCTGGAGCTGGACGCCGACGGGCCGGTCGTCGTGTCGGGTGACCCGGCCCGCCTGCGGCAGGTGCTGGCGAACCTGCTGTCCAACGTGCTGCGGCACACGCCGTCCGACGCGCCCGCCACGATCCGCGTTCACCCGCACGGGGACGGCGCGATGATCGAGGTGATCGACACCGGGCCCGGTATGAGCGAGGCCGAGCGCGCCCGAGCGTTCGAACGCTTCTACCGCACGGATTCCTCGCGCGCCAAAGAGAACGGCTCCGGCCTCGGCCTGTCCATCGTGGACTCCGTCGTCGAGGCGCACGGCGGCACGGTCGAGCTGACCACCCAACCCGGCCAAGGCACCACCGTCCGAGTCACCCTCCCCCAAATGCGCGAGTCCCGCGCTCAGACACCCTGAGTCCCGCGCTCCGCATGGTGCAGGGCGCGGGACTCACCGGTGCAGGGCGCGGGACTCGCGGGGTCAGAGGCGGGTTTGGACGACCTGGGTCATCGCCTGCTTGGCGAGTTCGATCTTCGCGGGGTCGAGCTGCGCCTGCAGGGTCCTCTGGTCGCCGCGCGGCGGGCGTGCTTCGAGGCCGATGTGCAGGCCGCCGCCGGCGTTGAGGTCCCCGACCGCCGACAAGTAGATGTCGAAACTGTCCTTGCCGCTGGAGTAGGTCGACGCGGGCTTGCCGCCGAGCTGGACTTCCTGCTTCGGGTAGCCCCGCCCGTACTTGCCCGGGACGTGCATCGCTGTCGGCGGCAGGACGTTCACCGTGATGTGCAGCGCGTGCGTCGGCTCGACGAAGAAGCAGTGCTGACCCCAGCTGAGCGGGAGGAATTCGGGCCCGAACGCCGCCTTGATCGCCGGCTCGAACACCGCACATTGGACATGCCGGTTCTTGGTCACCGCGGCGATGATCGCCTGATATCCCTTGGGCACCTCGGTGGGCTGGTACGGCTCGCAGTCCTTGCTGGAGCCCTGGGCGGAGTGGATGCACGCGCCGACCGCCGCCGTGTCGGGCTCGTTCGGGCCGTACAGCAGCGGGCGCTGCGGAGAAGTCGCATCGCTCGGCGCCTGCCCGGCCAGTTGCATGATCTTCTCCGCGATCTGGGTCGCGGCCTGGCAGTTCGCGGACAGCTCGAACATCAGCACGCCGAAGTCCTTGTCCCCGGTCCCGGAGTCGCCCTGCGCCCACTCCAGCTTGCACTCGCCGGTGCGCTCGGAGAACACGACCTGCTTGCCGCCGATGGGCCGCATGCCAGGCGCGGGTTTGGGCGCCTCGTCGTACTCCGCCGTGAGCTTGACGTCCTCCTTGGACGTGGCGCTCGGCGGCTGTCCCCGCTGCGGCCGCTTGGCCGCCGCGCACCCGCTGAACGGGTCGTAGGTGCCTTCGCCGACGTAGTCGAACTCGGGCGGGTTGCCGAGCACCTGCTTGAGGAACGTGCAGCCGTCCCACGCGGCGAACGGGCGCTTGGCCGGGTCGACGTTCAGCGCGTCGGGGTTGCGCAGCTTGCCGATCGCGGCTTCGGTGACCTTCCGCACCACTCGGCACGCGCCTTCGACGTCGTCACCTCTGAACTCCACCGTGATCGCGAGCGTGAAGCTGACCGGGACGGCGATTTCGCACCGCCTGGAGCTCGAGTCGTCGCGGTACTCGTACGCCTTGGCCCCGCCGATAGTGACCGGGACGCCACTGAATCGCCGAACGTGGTCGGAGTCGTCGCCGACGGTGATGCGGACCGACTCCTTGATGATGTCGTGCTGCGGTGTCGGTGAGAGCAGGCACGAGTGCGGCCCACGCGGGATCGGCGTCGCGTTCGGCGCCAGTGACTTGGCGACCGGGATGTCGATCAGCGCGCAGGCGTCCAGCTTGCGCAGGGCCGACGTGACCGCCGCGGCGTCACGGTCGGGCGGTTGTGGCGTACGCGGTGGTGGGCCGTCGGGCTCGTTGCCCTGACCGCCTCCGTCCGAACCGGCGGCACTCGCCGTGCCGCTCACCGTCGACGTGCAGCCGGCCATGGCCAGACACAACGCGAGAAACGCTAGAAACAAACCGACAAGACGACGGCGCACCGTTCCACCTCTAATCCCACCCTGCCCCAGGCAGGCGGAGTATATGAAGCCGCCGAACTAGGCCCCGATCGGGTGACGCAATCCCACGTCAGCATCCGCATGTGGATGGTCAGATGAGACAACATGGCGAAAGGGGATCGCAGTGACCACTCGGCAGAGCCCGGCTCTCTACCGGCGGCGGCTCGGACGGATCTTGGAGGACTACCGCGTCAGGCAGAACCTGGACCCGGAGGACGTCGTGGACGACCTGTACACGACGGTCAGCACGCTGAGCCGCCTCGAGAACGGCAAGGTCAGGTGCAGCCCGCACATGCTCAAGAGCATGCTCGACCGGTACATGGTGCCCTGTGACGAGTGGCCGCCGCTGATCGAAATGGCGGCGGCGACCTGTCAGAAGGGTTGGTGGCACGATTACGGCATCACCAGCGTCGGTGCTTACGTCAATTTCGAGACAGAGGCGGAGGAGACCTTCGATTTCGCGCTCGCCCTAATTCCCGGGATCCTTCAAATTGGGGACTACACCCGGGCTCTCGTCATGAGGCGGTACGCCGGGCGGCGCGATGCCAAGAAGGTCGCCGACCGTGCTGCCACCTTGCGAGGTGCGAGGCAGGAGCGCCTGGACGGGGAGAACCCGTTGCGGCTCAAGGTTGTCTTCGACGAGACGGTCCTCACAAGGCCGCGCGGCGGGCGG
Organism: Herbihabitans rhizosphaerae; assembly: GCF_004216555.1. Taxonomy (GTDB): domain Bacteria; phylum Actinomycetota; class Actinomycetes; order Mycobacteriales; family Pseudonocardiaceae; genus Herbihabitans; species Herbihabitans rhizosphaerae. Next base: position 15,295 of record NZ_SGWQ01000019.1, read on the forward strand.
GACGTGCTTCGCCGGCAGCTTCAGCACTTGATCACGATGTCGGAAAAGCCGAACATTGCGATTCAGGTGATTCCGATCGACGTCGACCATGATGGAGTCGAAGGATCGTTCAGCATCTTGCGATTTCCGCGATACTTGGGCGAGTCGGACATCGTGTACCACGAATACCCATTCAACGAGCAGTTTCTCGACAAACCGATGCAGGTGAGTCAGTACACACGACGGTTCGAGGAGTTGCGTTCCGATGCGCTCAACGAGGAGGATTCACGAGAGCTGATCCAGCGTCACATGGAGTGCGCTGAGGTACGACGAACGGGGTGACCGTGGACCACTCGACACCGACCTGGCGGAGGAGCAGCTTCAGTAGCGCCACCGAGGGCACGAACTGCGTGGAGCTGGCGCACGCGGGGCGGGTGGTGGCGGTTCGCGATTCCAAGAACACCGCCGGGCCGGTGATCACCCTCTCGGCCGCCAGCTTGGCGCGGCTGATCGACACCATCGCGGGGTGACCGTGGACGACTCGACACTGATCTGGCGGAAGAGCACCTACAGCTCAGGTGTCTAGAACTCGGCTTGCGTGGAGCTGGCGCACGCGGGCGACACCGTGGCGGTTCGCGACTCCAAGAACGTCTGCGGGCCGGTGATCACCGTTCCGGCGGTGAGCCTTGCGCGGCTGATCGCGAGTATCGGATGACGAGGCTGGATCCGGTGCCGTGCAGCAGGACGCTTCCCAGCACACACAACACAGTCGTGAACAGCACCGTGTCGGCGGCATCGCCTTCGGGCAGCGCGTTGTAGGCGATCAGGCCGAACACGATGGTGGTCGTTCCCCGTGGGCCGAGCAGGGCGAGCATCAGCCTGTCCCGGCGCGGCGCCGGTGAGCCGATCAGCGCCGCGAGGACGGGAATGATCCGCACGACGGTGAGCGCCGCGACGCAGAACACGATGTCCTGCCAGCCCACGTAGCCGGAGAACATCACCACGGCCGCGAGCCCCACGACGAACCACATGGTCATGGTCATCAACGCGGTGACGTCCTCGATGAGCCCGAAATCCCGGGTGAGCGCGGTGGGCGCGTGCGTCTCGTGCGAGGTGGCTGAGCGGCGAATCCGTCGGGCCAGCAGCACGCCGTGCAGGTAGCGGAACGCGATGCCGCACACGAACGACGCGACGAAGCCGTTCCCGTGGATCGCGACGGCGGCCGTGTAGGCGACCAGCGGCGTCAGCACGACCGTGATCCGGCGGGACTGCTCGTTGGTCCACCCGGCCAGGTCGGACCGGTGGGTGAGCCACGCGATCGCGCCGCCGAGCACGATCCCCACCACGATGGCCTTCGTCGCCTGGTCCAGAGCGGTCAGCAGCGCGTCCCACGGCGCGTTGGCCTTGGCGCCGCCACTGGCCAGCAGCAGGGCGAACACGAACACCGGCGAGACGAGCCCGTCGTTGTAGCCGCCCTCGACGTTCAGCACGCTGCGCACCCGCGCCGACAGCCGCCGGTCACGCACGATGGACTCGCTGGGGGCGAAGTCGATCGGCGCGACCACGCACCCGATGATCAGCAGCAGCGCCCAGGACAACTCGGGGAACAGCACCGCGCCCAGCAGCATCGCCAATGCCACGCTCAGCGGAAGCGCGATCAGCAACACCCGCGCGACCAGCTTCGGCGAGTTGCCCCACAGCCGGCCACCCCGGATCTCGGTGGCGTCGACGAACAGCAGGAACGCCAGAATGATCTCGGCGACATGCTGAGCCGACTCGGTGTTCAACGCCTCGGCGATCGACCCGTGGACCGCCAGCCCGATCAGCACACCGGCCGACACCATCACCGCGGGCGCGCCGATGTGCCAGCGTTGCAGCCGTACCGCGACGAGCGACCGGACCAGCGCCACCAGGGCGGCGGCCAGCACAATGGGAATCACCCGAAAACCCTGGCAGGCAAGGGCCGGTGCGGCCACTCGGTCAGGTCAGGGCGCGACGACCTCGGCCGGCTCCCGACGTCGGCTGATCCAGTAGGCCAGCGCGCTCGCCGGGAAGAACATCACCACGCCGTAGACCGCAGCCGGGATCGCCATCTCCGTGCTGTTCAACAACGCGGGGGACAGCGCGATCGTGATCGCCAGCACCGAGTTGTGGATGCCGATCTCGAACGACGACGCGATCGCCTGCTTGCGCGTGACCCGAGCCAGGCGCGGGATCCAGTAGCCGATCGTCAGGCTCAGCACGGCGAGCAGGAGCGTCAGTGTGCCGACCGATTTCAGGTAGCCGCCCACGTTGTCGCGCTCCTGGAAGATCGCCAGCCCGGTGGCCAGCGCCAGGAACACGATCGAGGCGATCTTCACCGGTTTGCGCAGCCGCGCGGTCAGTGAAGGTGCCCGCCGGTTCACCACCATGCCGATCACCACCGGAACGAGCACGATCGCGAACACCTGCAGCATCTTGTCCGCCTGCAGCCCGATCGACGTGTCCGCGTCCAGGAAGCCCGTGATCGCCAGGTTCACCACGATCGGCAGCGTCACCACGGCCAGCACCGAGTTGATCGCCGTCAGTGACACGTTCAGTGCCACGTCCCCGCCCGCGAGGTGACTGAAGATGTTCGCCGTCGTGCCGCCCGGCGACGCGGCCAGCAGCATCACGCCGACGGCCAGCTCCGGCTTCAAGTCGAACATCAACACCAGCAGCAGCGCGATCGCCGGCAGCACCAGGATCTGGCAGGCCAGCGCGATGAACGCGGCCTTCGGTACCTTCGCCACCCGCTTGAAATCGGCGACGGTCAACGACATGCCGAGGCCCAACATGATGATCGCCAACGCGATCGGGAGGACGACGGTGGTCATCGTGGTCGACTGCATGGCGCACTCCTCGGCCGCGAAGTTGAGCGAGTCTCGCACTCTCGGGTGCCTGTGCGCTATGGCCGAGCGCCCCGCTCCGTAAACTGGAGCGCAGACAGCCCAGCAGGGGAGGTGGCACGTGGTCAACGCGGACGAGCGCCGCTTCGAGGTGCTGCGCGCCATCGTCGCCGACTACGTCTCCGACCAGGAGCCGGTCGCGTCCAAGGCGATCGTGGAGCGGCACAACCTCGGAGTGTCCAGCGCGACCGTGCGCAACGACATGGCCAGCCTCGAGGAGGACGGCTACATCACCCAGCCGCACACGAGCGCCGGCCGCATCCCCACGGACAAGGGCTACCGGATGTTCGTGGACCGGCTGTCCGAGATCAAGCCGCTGTCCACGCCCGAGCGGCGCGCGATCCAGAACTTCCTCGAAGGCGCGATCGACCTCGACGACGTGCTCCGGCGCAGCGTGCGGCTGCTCGCCCAGCTCACCCACCAGGTCGCGGTCGTGCAGTACCCGACGCTGTCCCGCTCCACGGTCCGGCACCTCGAAATCGTCCCGATCACGCCGGCGCGGGTGATGCTGGTGCTGATCACCGACACCGGCCGGGTCGACCAGCGCATGGTGGACCTCGGCGACGTGATCGATGACGAGTCGGTGGCGCGGCTGCGCGCGATGTTCAACTCCACGCTCGTGGGTTACCGGCTGCCCGAGGCCGCGGCCAAGGTCGCCGCACTGCCCGACGACGCGCCGAGCGATCTGCGGGACACGATCATCAGGGTGTCCACCGTGCTCGTCGAGTCACTGGTCGATCACCCGGAGGAGCGGCTCGTGCTCGGCGGCACCGCCAACCTCACCCGCAACGTGGCCGATTTCCCCGGCTCCCTTCGGCAGGTGCTGGAGGCGCTCGAGGAGCAGGTCGTCGTGCTCAAACTCCTTGCCGCGACACAGGATCCGGGCCTGATCACGATCCGCATCGGCAACGAGAACGAGGCCGAGGAGATGCGCAGCACGTCGGTGGTGTCGATGGGCTACGGCACGCGTGACACGCTGTTGGGGGGCATCGGGGTCGTCGGCCCCACCAGAATGGACTACCCGGGGACAATCGCTGCCGTGCGCGCGGTGGCGAACTACGTGGGAAAGATCTTGTCGGCGCGCTAGCCGGCGATCAGGAGGACTGGGACAACGGTGGCGAGGGACTACTACGGCACTCTCGGCGTGCGTCAGGACGCGACGGCGGACGAGATCAAACGTGCCTATCGAAAGCTGGCGCGCGAGCTTCACCCCGACGTGAACCCGGACGCCGAGGCACAGCAGCGGTTTCGGGACGTCACGGCCGCGTACGAGGTGTTGACCGACCCGCAGAAGCGCAAGATCGTCGACATGGGCGGCGATCCGATGGACAACGGCGCCGGCGGTGGCGGCGGCATGCGCGACCCGTTCGCCGGGTTCGGCGGCCTCGGCGACATCATGGACGCCTTCTTCGGCGCGGCCGGCGGCGGTGGCGGGCGCGGCCCGCGCAGCCGGGTGCAGGCCGGCTCCGACGCGCTGATCCGCATGGAGCTGACGCTGGAGGAGTGCCTCACCGGCGTGAGCCGCGAGCTGACCGTGGACACCGCCGTGCTGTGCGACGAGTGTCGCGGCTCCGGCTGTGCGGAGGGCTCCTCGCCAGAGACCTGTGACACCTGCGCCGGGCGCGGCGAGGTCCAGCAGGTGCAGCGCTCGTTCCTCGGCCAGGTGGTCACCGCCCGCGCGTGCCCGGTGTGCCGCGGGTTCGGCGAGGTAATCCCGGACCCGTGCCGGCAGTGCGGCGGCGACGGGCGAGTGCGCGCCCGCCGCACGATCACCGCGAAGGTGCCACCCGGCGTGGCCGACGGCATGCGGGTGCGGCTGTCCGGACAGGGCGAGGTCGGCCCCGGCGGCGGCCCGGCCGGCGACCTGTACGTCGAGGTCGAGGAACTGCCGCACGAGACGTTCGAGCGTGAGGGTGCCGAGCTGCACTGCACGCTGCGGGTGCCGATGACCACGGCGGCGCTGGGCGCGGTGCTCCCGCTGGAGACCCTGGACGGCGCCGAGGACCTGGAGCTGGAGCCCGGCACGCAGCCGGACACCGAGCTGGTGCTGACCAACCGCGGCATGCCTCGCCTGCGCTCGTCCGGGCGCGTGGACGGGCGCGGTGACCTGCACGTGCACGTCGAGGTCGAGGTGCCTACCAAGCTCGACGCCAAGCAGGAGGAGCTGCTGCGCGAGATGGCGGCGCTGCGCGGCGAGGAGGACCACACGGTGGCCGGCGCCGGCAGCGGGCGGGGCGGCGGCTTGTTCTCCCGACTGCGTTCGAGGCACCGATGAGCCTGCCCGTTTTCCTGGTCGACGAGCTGCCGGCCGGCGGTCACACCGTGCTGGGCGGCGCCGAGGGCCGGCACGCGGCGACCGTGCGCCGGCTGCGCGTCGGCGAGGAGTTGTTGCTGTCTAACGGATCCGGCGGCATGGCGCGCTGCACGGTGGCCGAGTCGACCGCGGGCCGGAAGCGGGACGAGCTGCTGCTGCTGATCGCGCAACGCTGGTCGGTGCCGCCGCCGTCACCTCGGGTGGTCGTGGTGCAGGCGCTGGCCAAGGGCGATCGCGGCGAGTTGGCCGTGGAGCTGGCCACCGAAGCCGGCGCCGACGAGATCGTGCCGTGGCGCGCCTCCCGCTGCGTGGTGCGCTGGGACGACGGGCCGCGCGGGGAGAAGGCGCTCGGACGCTGGCGCGACACCGCGCGCGAGGCGGCCAAACAGTCCCGGCGCGCGTGGATTCCGTCGGTGACCGAGCCGGCGAGCACGGCCGAGATCGCCGCACGGATCTCCGGTGGTGCCGCCGCGATGGTGCTCGACGCGTCCGCCGAGATTCGGGTCACCGACGCGGACCTACCCGCTGCGGGTGATCTTCTCGTGGTGGTCGGTCCCGAGGGCGGAATCGCGCCCGACGAGTTGGACACCCTGGCTGGCGCTGGTGCGCAGGTCGTCCGGTTGGGGCCTACCGTGTTGCGAACCTCGACGGCGGCGGCGGTAACGCTCGGCGCTCTGGGAGCGCTAACAGCCCGGTGGCGCTGAGCACGACGCGGCCTTACGCTAGCCAGCGCGATTTCCAGACACCGCCGGACACCTCCCCCTCAGTCCGGCGGCGCCGCGTTGCGGTGGGGCGACCCCCAGGCTTCACCGCAACGCGGCATCCTTCGTTTCGCCGGTGGCGTAACCGGCTCCCGGTGAACTGTCGCCGACCTACCGTGGCCGCATGCACTCACCGATCACGGGCACGGCCGCCGGCGTGCCGTTCACCGCACTGCCGCCGGCCGACGGCGGTGCCGCGCCGCTCATCGTCACCTGGCACATGCTGGACGCGCCGAGGTCCAACGCCGCGTTCGCCGCCGCGCTGCCGATGAACGGCCTGCCCGCGTGGCGGGTGCACCTGGGGATGCCGATGTGCGGGGCGCGCATGGTCGACGGCAGCATGGACGCCGGCCTCGAGCTGATCCGCGAGGACGTCCTGATGTCGTTCCTGTACGCGTTCGTCAAGCAGGCGTTCGAGGAGTTCCCGGCCGCGCTGGCGGCGGTTCGCGCACAACTGCCGGTCGGTGACGGCCCGGTCGGTGTGCTCGGCGGCTCGCTGGGCGGGGCCGTCGCGCTGCGCGTCCTCGCCGAGACCGACGTGCCGATCTTCGCCGGCGCCGTGGTGAACGCCGCCATCCGAATGCGATCGGTCGTGGACCTGTTCCCCGGCGAGTACCCGTACGACGCCGAGTCCTCGAAGGCTGTCGACAGCCTGGACTTCGTCCCCAAGGCGGACGCCATCGCCGGTCACGCTCCGCTGCTGGTGGTCAGCGGCGAACAAGATCACCCGGCGCTGCGTGCTGACGCGATCAGCCTCGCCGAGAAACTGGGGGACCGGTCCGAACTGCTGTCGATCCCCGAGCTGGCGCACCCGCTCGCCGACGAGCCCGGCATCGAGCCCGCGCCGCAGTCACCACTGGCTCGCGCCGTGGACGTCGGCCTGACCACGTGGTTCCGACGCCACCTCGCGGACGTGACCTAGGGCGCACGTACGATTCGTCTACCGCGAGGGAGTCTCTCCCTGTAGACCGCCAATCAAGAAGAGAGAACATGCGGACGCTGCAAGACGCACTGCTGGCGTTGACCTCGTACTGGACCGAGCGCGGGTGCATGATCGCCCAGCCGTTCAACACCGAGGTCGGCGCGGGAACGCTCAACCCGGCGACGATCCTGCGCGTACTCGGTCCCGAGCCGTGGCACGTCGCCTACGTCGAGCCCAGCGTGCGCCCCGACGACGGCCGCTACGGCGAGAACCCGAACCGCCTGCAGACGCACACGCAGTACCAGGTGATCCTCAAGCCGGACCCGGGCAACCCGCAGGAGCTGTACCTCGGCAGCCTCGAGGCGCTCGGCGTCGACCTCAAGGCGCACGACATCCGGTTCGTGGAGGACAACTGGGCCAACCCGGCCACCGGCTCGTGGGGCCTCGGCTGGGAGGTGTGGCTGGACGGTCTGGAGATCACCCAGTTCACCTACTTTCAGCAGGCCGGCGGTCTCACGCTGAACCCGATCTCGGTGGAGATCACCTACGGCATCGAGCGCATTCTCATGGCGCTGCAAGGGGTTTCGCACTTCAAGGACATCGCCTACGCGCCGGGCATCAGCTACGGCGAGGTGTTCGCGCAGGCCGAGTACGAGATGTCCCGGTACTACCTGGACGACGCGGACATCGAGTCCAACCGCGCGCTGTTCGAGTCCTACGCCACCGAGGGCGAGCGGCTGATCGAGCTGCGCCTTCCGGTGCCCGCGTACACCTGCATGCTCAAGTGCTCGCACGTGTTCAACGTGCTCGACGCGCGCGGCGCGGTGTCCACCACCGAGCGGGCGCGCGCGTTCGGCCGTATGCGCAAGCTCGCGCGGGACGTGGCACAGCTCTGGGTGGAGCGGCGCGCCGAGCTGGAGCACCCGCTGGGCCTCGCCCCCTCGCCGGAGCCGGCCGTCGCGCGCCAGGTCAGCGGGCCGTCCGAGCCGGCGACACTGCTGTTCGAGATCGGCCTTGAGGAGCTGCCCGCCGGCGAGGTGCCCAAGGCGCGGGCGCGCGTGCGGGAGGAGCTGACCACGCGGTTGGCCGCCACGAAGCTCCCGCACGGCGAGATCACCACGTACTCGACTCCTCGGCGAGTGGTCGCGATCGTGTCCGAGGTGGCGCCGCGCGAGCCGGACACCGAGCAGACCAACCGGGGCCCGAAGGCCGCGGTGGCGTTCGACGCGGACGGCAAGCCCACCAAGGCCGGCGAGGGCTTCGCGCGCAAGCACGGCGTCGATCCGTCCACTTTGGACAGGGTGACGGCGGACGGCGTGGAGTACGTCGCGGTGCGCACCACGGTCGAGGGACGCGAGGCGCCGGCCGTGCTGTCCGAGGTGCTCGGGCACGTGGTGCGCGCGCTGCGGGCCGACCGCAACATGCGCTGGAACGACTCGGAGCTGGCCTACTCGCGGCCGGTGCGCTGGCTGCTGGCGCTGCTCGGCGACGTTCCGCTGTCGGTCGCCGTGTCCTCGCTCGGCAGCGGCACGACCACCCGCGTGCACCGCACCGCCGACGAGCCCGTCGTGTCGGTCGCCTCCGCCGACGGGTACCCGGAATTCCTTGCCGCACAAGGGATCGAGCTGGACGCGTCGGTCCGCAAGGAAGCCGTCGTGGCGCAGGCGATCGAGCTGGCCGCGTCGGCCGGCGGCACCGTCGACCTGGTCGGCGAGGCGGCGCTGGTGGACGAGGTGACCAACCTCGTCGAGCGGCCCAACGCGGTGCTCGGCTCGTACGAACAGTCCTATTTGGACCTTCCCGGCGACGTGCTCACCACCGTGATGCGCAAGCACCAGCGGTACCTGCCGGTGCGCGCGTCGGACGGTTCGCTGCTGCCGCACTTCGTCGCGGTGGCCAACGGCGACTGCGACCACGACGTGGTGCGCGCCGGCAACGAGTCGGTGCTGCGGGCCCGGTTCGCCGACGCCGAGTTCTTCTTCAACCACGACCTCGCCGTGCCGCCGGCCACCATGAAGGAGAAGCTGGCCTCGCTGGCGTTCGCCGACGGGCTCGGCTCGGTGGCCGATCGCGCGCTGCGGATCGCCCGGATCGCGGAGGCGCTCTCCGATCGCGTTGATCTTGCCGCCGGTGACCGAAAGGTGGTCACACGGGCGGGTGAACTCGCGAAGTTCGACCTGGGCTCGCAGATGGTGGTCGAGATGACCAGCCTCGCCGGCACCATGGCCACCGAGTACGCCCGCCGTGCCGGTGAGCCCGAGGAGGTGGCCGTCGCGCTGCGCGAGATGGAGCAGCCGCGGTCCACCGACGATCCGGTCGCGGCCACCGTGCCCGGCGCGGTGCTGGCCCTCGCCGACCGGTTCGACCTGCTCGTGGGCCTCTTCGCGACCGGGGCCAAGCCGACCGGCAGCTCCGACCCGTACGGCCTGCGGCGGGCCGCGCTCGGCGTGGTGAAGACGCTGCGCGAGCAGCCGCCGCTGGGCGAGCTGACCGTCACCGACGGGCTGACCGCCGCGGCCGCCGTGCTGCGCGAGCAGGGTGTCGAGGTGGCCGACGGCGTGGTCGCCGAGGCGGCGGACTTCGTACTCGGCCGCTACACCCAGTTGCTGCTGGACGAGGGTGGCGAGCACGGCAAGGTGACCGCCGTGCGCCCGCTCGGCGAGCGTCCGGTGCTGGCCGAACAGACCTTGCGGTACCTGGACGAGCACGAGGGTGACGCGGTGCTGGCCGCCGCGGCCGAGGCGATGCAGCGGGTGCGGCGGATCCTCGCCAGCACCGACGCCGTCGAGCCGTCGATCGACCGCGAATACCTGTCCGAGCCGGCCGAGTCCGCACTCGCCGAGACGGTGACCGAGACCAGGAAACGCTTGGGGGAGAACGGTTACACGCTCGCCGACTTCGTGGGCGCGTCCGGTGCGCTGGTCGACGCGATCAATCGGTTCTTCGACGACATCATGGTGATGGACAGCCGGCCGCAGGTGCGTGCCGCGCGGCTGGGGCTGCTCACCTCGGTGCGTACCCTCGGCGACGGCTTGATCGACTGGGATGCCCTCGGCAGCACGGCCAAGGGCGCGAAGGGGGAGTGACGTGTCCGCCGACTGCCTGTTCTGCAAGATCGTCGCGGGGGAGATCCCGGCGACCGTCGTGCACGAGACCGAGAAGACGTTCGCGTTCCGGGACATCAAGCCGCAGGCCGCGAAGCACGTCCTCGTAGTGCCCCGGGAGCACCACGAGGACGCGATCTCACTCGCCGCCGCGGACCCGCAACTCCTCGCCGACCTGACCACCGCGGGCGCGGAGGTCGCCAAGGTGGAGGGAATCGACGAGTCGGGCTACCGGCTCGTGTTCAACATCGGCGAGGACTCCGGGCGCACGGTGTTCCACGTGCACCTGCACGTCCTCGGCGGCGAGCAGCTCGGCCTGTTCGGCCGCCCCTGAATCCTGATCACCCCGCGTCACGCAACTATGTGGTTACGTACTTTAGCGGGCTAAAGTACGCACGCACAACGGGTGCCACATGTCAAGCGCACTATCCACAGGGCGTTGACCTGCGCAACTGTCGCCGCACCCCGTGAGAAGCGCTCCAGAGGCGCGTACTTTAGCGGGCTAAAGTCCCCAGGCCCGCATTGTCGTCGGCTGTCAGGTGGTCGATTTGTCGGTGCGCGCTGTCGGGCGGGACGGCTAGCATGGGGTGGACCGAACGGACGAAGCAGGAAGCAGGCACGCAGGCAATTGGCGGGTAACGCACAGGGTGGGGCCGCCCAGCAGGCCAGCACGTCTTCGTCCGTGTCTTCCGCAGCGGCCGCCGAACCGGCCCAGTCGCGGTTCGCCGTGCCTGACGCGGCCGTGCTCGTACTGCTCGGTTCCACAGACGAGAATCTCCGGGCGGCCGAAGAGCTGCTCGACGCCGACGTGCACGTACGTGGCAACGAGGTGACACTGTCCGGCGCGCCCAGCGACGTGGCGTTCGCCGAGCGGGTGTTCGCCGAGCTGGTGACGCTCGCCGGGCGCGGCCAGCAGATCGGGCCGGACACGGTGAAGCGCACGGTGGCGATGCTGTCCGCGGGTGCCGCCGAGTCGCCGGCCGAGGTGCTCAGCCTGGACATCCTGTCCCGCCGCGGCCGCACGATCCGCCCGAAGACGCTCAACCAGAAGCACTACGTCGACGCGATCGACGAGCACACGCTGGTGTTCGGCATCGGCCCTGCGGGTACCGGCAAGACCTACCTCGCGATGGCCAAGGCCGTGCAGGCGCTGCAGGCCAAGCAGGTCACCCGGATCATCCTGACCCGGCCGGCCGTCGAGGCGGGGGAGCGGCTCGGCTTCCTGCCCGGCACGCTCTACGAGAAGATCGACCCGTACCTGCGGCCGCTCTACGACGCGCTGCACGACATGGTCGACCCCGACTCGATCCCGCGCCTGATGCAGGCCGGCACGATCGAAGTGGCGCCGCTGGCGTACATGCGCGGCCGCACGTTGAACGACGCGTTCATCATCCTGGACGAGGCGCAGAACACCACGCCCGAGCAGATGAAGATGTTCCTCACCCGATTGGGCTTCGGCTCCAAGATCGTGGTGACCGGTGACATCACGCAGATCGACCTGCCCGGCGGGCAGGGCAGCGGCCTGCGCGTGGTGCGCGACATCCTGCACGGCGTGGACGACGTGCACTTCTCCACGCTGACCAGTAGCGACGTGGTGCGGCACCGGCTCGTCGGGAACATCGTGGACGCCTACGACCGGTGGCAGTCCACTCAGGACGCGATGCACGACGCGGGCGCCGACTCCCACGGGCACTCCGGGCCACGCGTGGGGCACCACCGCCGGGGACGGTGATCGGTGAGCATCGAGATCGCCAACGAGTCGGGCGTGGCGGTTGACGAGGCGTCCATCGTGGACGTCGCGGCGTTCGCACTGCGGAAGATGGGCGTGAGCCCGCTGGCCGAGCTGTCCGTGCGGCTTGTCGAGCTGGACGTGATGGCCGACCTGCACGAACGCTGGATGGATCTGCCCGGTCCCACCGACGTGATGGCCTTCCCCATGGACGAGCTGGACTCCGGCCGTCCGGACTCCACCGACCCGGGGCCGGCGCTGCTCGGCGACATCGTGCTCTGCCCGGTGTTCGCCAAGGACCAGGCGCGCAAGGCCGGCCACAGTCTGCTGTCGGAGCTGCACCTGCTCACCGTGCACGGCACGCTGCACCTGCTCGGCTACGACCACGCCGAGCCGGCCGAGGAGCGCGAGATGTTCACGCTGCAGGGGCGAATTCTCGAGCAGTTCGCCGCCGCGAAGATCGAGGCGCGCCGCAAGGCCGCACAGCGCAGCGCCGACGACGAGGTGCTCGGCGCGGTCGGGCTCACCGAGCCGGCCAAGACCGACGAGGGCTGAGCGAGGTCCGGTGACGACGAACTCCGTCACGCTGTTGGTATTCGCAATCCTGCTGGTGCTCGCGGCGGGCGTGTTCGCCGGTGCGGACGCCGCGCTGTCGGCCGTGTCCCGCGCCCGCGTGGACAGTCTTGTCCGAAGTGGACGGACGGGTGCGAAGCAGCTCGCCGCGGTGGTGGCCGAGCGGCCGAGGCACATCAACCTGTTGCTGCTGCTGCGACTCGGCTGCGAACTGGCCGCCACGGTGCTGGTCACCGTGGTGTGCCTGCGCTGGATCACCCCCGGCTGGCTGGCCGTGCTCACCGCCGCGCTCGGCATGCTCGTCGCGTCCTATGTACTCGTCGGTGTCGGGCCGAGAACCCTTGGGCGACAACATGCCTACGGCGTCGGGGTGGTGGTCGCCGGCCCGGTGCGCGCGCTCGGTCTGGTGCTCGGGCCGCTGTCCCGGCTGCTGATCCTCATCGGTAACGCGATCACGCCGGGCAAGGGATTCCGCGAGGGCCCGTTCTCCTCCGAGGTGGAGCTGCGCGAGCTGGTGGACATGGCGCAGGAGCGTGGCGTTGTGGACGCCGGCGAGCGCGAGATGATCCACTCGGTGTTCGAGCTGCGCGGCACGATCGCGCGCGAGGTGATGGTGCCGCGCACCGAGATCGTGTGGATCGAGCACACCAAGTCCGCGCGCCAGGCGCTCGCGTTGTCGTTGCGTAGCGGGTACACCCGGCTGCCGGTGATCGGCGAGAGCGTCGACGACATCGTCGGCGTGGTGAACCTCAAGGATCTCGCCCGTGCCGCGCTGGACGTCGGGGCCGACGAGCAGCCGGACAAGTGGCCGGGCGTCGCCGACCTGATGCGGCCGGCGAACTTCCTGCCGGACACCAAGCGGCTGGACGATCTGCTGCGCGAGATGCAGGTGTCGCGCAACCACATGGCGATCGCGGTGGACGAGTACGGCGGCACGGCCGGGCTGCTCACGATCGAGGACATCCTGGAGGAGATCGTCGGCGAGATCACCGACGAGTCCGACACCGACGACCGCCCGCCGGTGGAGCACCTGGAGGACGGGATCGTGCGGGTCAGCTCGCGGCTGCCGGTCGAGGATCTTGGCGAGCTGTTCGACGTGGAGCTGGACGACAACGACGTGGAGACGGTCGGCGGGCTGCTCGCCCAACGGCTGGGACGGGTGCCGCTGCCGGGCGCGGAGGCGGAGATCAACGGGCTACGGTTGCGGGCTGAGGGCGGTAAGGACAACCGGGGACGCGTGCGGATCACCGCGGTCGTGGTGCGGCGAACCAATGGTGCGCCCCGGGAGACGGAGAGGAGCACCGACGGTGGCTGACCTGGACCCGGAGGACGCCAAGATCATCACCTTGGCCCGGTCGACGCGGGCGCGCACTGGGGCGGCGGAGGGGGCGGCGGTGCGGGACACCGACGGGCGCACGTACACGGCGGGCACGGTCGCGCTGTCCTCGTTGAAGCTCACCGCGTTGCAGGCCGCCGTCGCTGCTGCTGTTTCCAGTGGGGCGCAAGGGATCGAGGCGGCCGCGGTGGTGTCATCGTCCACTGTGGACGCTGACTCGCTGGCCGCTGTGCGGGAGCTGGCGTCGTCCGCGCCGGTGTTCGTTGCCGACGCTTCGGGCGAGGTTCGGGACACCCTGTAGCTCAGGGCTTCGGGAAGAGTGTGGCCATTTCGGCGAGCGCTTCGAGCAGTTCCTCGTCGGGTGATCCGGTGACCGTTGCCGCTTCGGCGATCGTGACGCGGGTGCGGGTCGAGTCGTAGTCGGCGCCGTCGAACTTGGCGTGGGGGGCGCCGAGCAGGGCGGCGGTCTTCGGGAGGATGTTGCCGGTGCCGTCCTTGTCGATCAGGTCCTGCAGCTTGCGGGCATCGCGGGAGGTGTTCATCTCGACCCAGGCGACGGCGACCACGATGGTGTCGCCGCCGTCTTGGAGCGTGACGATGAAACGGTCGAGTGACTTGCAGCGGTTGCGCAGGAAGAATTCGCGCACTTCGTCGTAGGAGACGGCGGCGCACAGCAGATGGTTCTCTGTTCGATCTTGGAGCTTCTTGAGGCCGCTGCGGCGCCACGTGTCGTCGCGGTCGCCTTTGCGTGCTGAGCTTTTGCCCTTGTCGGTGCGGGCTTTCGCCTTCGCTGTCCTCGCGCGAGCGGCGTTCTGCGCGAGCGGCGATCCGGCCGAGGCAGCGCCACTGCTGACTGCGGCGCCGCCTCCGCTCGCCAGCACGGTGCCGCTCAGCGCCACCCCGGCGACTGCTCCGGCTCCCCACTTCTTCGCGAATCGACCTTGACTGTCACGCGGTTGCCCCATGATCGCTCTCCCCAGTGCGTGAATTCTCGATCATCGCGTTGGGGGAGGCACGGCGCATCGGCCGATCTGGTGGTGTGGTTGCTCCGTTCGAGGGGTAATCGGCGTTCTCAGGTGCACTTTCTGTCGTTTGGCTGCCGCGCCGGTCGCCCTTTTGTGGTTTGGACATCGTGGGGGTGGCAAGGCGACCGGCTTGCCACCGGAATGGAGGACGCCATTTTCGTGGATTAGCCGGTAGAATTGTGGTGTGTTGGTAATAGGTTCGGAGATGTCTTGGGACGCGGTTTTGGAGGCCGCGCCTCGGGAGTTTGGGGCGCCTGATTTTGATTGGGCGGATGGACCGTTTCGTGCCGATGAGGCCAGTGTTTTGGCGGAGCTGGAAATAGTTCAGAAGGGTAAGGCTGCGTTGCAGGCGCGGGAGGTTCATCTGCTGGCGCAGTACAGTCAGATGCGGGCCGCGCGGGGTGTGTCGAAATACGTGTCCGAAGAGGTCGGGGAGCATCTGGATTGGTCGCCTGGGCACGCCGCACGCCAGCTGTCGGTCTCCGAAGGTTTGGTGACGCGGCAGCCGCAGACGTTGGCCGCGTTGGAGCGTGGTGAGGTGGATTGGGCGAAGGCTCGCGCGATGTATGAGGTCTGCCGTCCGCTCACCGTGGAGCACGCTCAGGAGGTGGAGGCCGGTGTGCTGGCTGATGTGCCGCGCTTCTACAAGAGCTTGCGGGACAAGGCGAACCGGTGGGTGAAGAAGGTTGACCCGGATGGTGCGGAGCAGCGTCGGTTGGCGCGGCGCAAGGATCGGTGTGTCACCTTCACTCGGGAAGACGACGGCGAGGCCTTCCTCGGCATTCGGGGACCGGTGGAGCAGTTGTATCCCGCGTATGTGCGGATCGATCAGCACGCCCGCCGGTTGAAGCAGCAAGGTGACACCCGCAGCCTGGATCAGTTGCGGTTCGATGTGGCGATGGATTTCCTGTGTGGCGAGAACAGTTCGCATATCAAGACGATTGTGTGGGTGACGGTTCCGCACACGACGCTGTTGGGTGTGGACGACAAGCCTGGTGAGCTGGTTGGGGTGGATTCGCTACCTGCGCAGGTGGTGCGGGAGTTGGCGGCCGATCCGAAATCGACTTGGCGGCGAATTCTCTATGATCCGGCGAGCGGGATGATCACCGATGTGGGGCGGAAACGGTATCCGCCGGCGGCGATGAGCGAGAACGTTCGACTGCGACATCCACGATGCACCCATCCCGGATGCAACCGGCCCTCGACCCGCTGCCAGATTGACCATACGATCCGGCACGCCGATTACGGGCACACCTGCCTGTGCAACCTCAACCCACGTTGCGAGCGGCACAACCTGTGCAAGGAACAGCCCGGCTGGCACGTCGAACAGCCGGAGCCGGACGTGGTGATCACTCGCAGCCCGTTGGGCCGCGAAGTCACCGTGCGGGCCGAACCCATCGCCGACCCGGACCCACCGCCCTACTGAGGGCGCACAACATGTCCATAAGCGACAATGAGTCGATGATCAGTCCTGAGGGCCACCGTTCCGGGTTCGCGTGTTTCGTCGGCCGCCCCAACGCCGGCAAGTCGACGCTGACCAACGCGCTGGTCGGCAGCAAGGTCGCCATCACCTCGGACAAGCCGCAGACCACGCGGCACGCGATCCGCGGCATCGTGCACCGCGACGACGCCCAACTGGTGATCGTGGACACCCCCGGCCTGCACCGGCCGCGCACCCTGCTCGGGCAGCGGCTCAACGACGTCGTGCGCGAGACCTGGGCCGAGGTGGACGTGATCGGCCTGTGCGTGCCGGCCAACGAGAAGGTCGGCCCCGGCGACAAGTTCATCGCCAACGAGCTGTCCAAGGTCGCCAAGCGCACCCCCGTGATCGGCGTGGTCACCAAGACCGACCTCGCCAAGCCGGAACAGGTCGCCGAGCAACTGGTGGCACTGCAGGACGTCATGGAATTCGCCGAGCTGGTGCCGGTGTCCGCGGTGGACGGGTTCCAGGTGAACACGCTGGCCGACCTGTTCGTTGCCCGCCTCCCGGAAGGCCCGCAGCTCTACCCGGGTGGCGAACTCACCGACGAGCCGGAGGCGACGCTGGTCGCCGAGCTGATCCGGGAGGCCGCGCTGGACGGTGTGCGCGACGAACTCCCGCACTCGATCGCGGTGGCCGTCGAGGAGATGGGGCCGCGCGAGGGGCGCGACGACCTCGTGGATATCTACGCGTTTCTCTATGTCGAACGGTCGTCGCAGAAGGGGATCGTGCTCGGGCACCACGGCGAACGCCTGAAGAAAGTGGGCGCCGAGGCACGCCGGCACATCGAGGCGCTGCTCGGCAGCAAGGTCTACCTCAACCTGCACATCAAGGTGGCCAAAGACTGGCAGCGCGATCCGAAACAGTTGCGCCGCTTGGGTTTCTAGCTCGCCAGGCCGGCGAGGAAGTTGTCCAGGAGGGTGACTTGGCGGGCTCGGGGGAGCTTGCGCGGGTCGAACAGCGCCTGCACCACCAGACCGTGGGCGAACGCGGCGGCGGTCACCACCAGATCGTCGGCGTCCACTGTGGACGGTAGTTGGCCGAGCCGCTGGGCGGCCACGACATGAGGCAGTAGGCGCTCGCGCCAGCGGCGGTAGCGCGCCTTTTGCACGGCGCCCCGCTCCGGGTCGGACAGCGCGCCGTCCCACGAGCTGACCCACACCCGGTTCATCGTGGCGGCGTCCTTGTCCAGCACCAGCACGTCGAGCAGTGCGGCCCGCAATGCTGGCAACCCGTCAGCCGGCGGGGTGCGGAGCTTCCGCGTGTCGGTGCGCTCCTCGGCGACGTCCAGCGCGTAGGCGATCAGCGCGCGCTTGTCGGCGAAGTAGTGGGTGAGCAGGCCCGTGGTCGCGCCCAACTCATCGGCCACCGCGCGCATGGTCAAGCCACCGAAGCCGTGCGCGGCCAGCACCCGCCAGACCGCCTCGGACACCTCGCGGCGGCGTGCGTCGTGATCTCCTCGTGCCGGCACGTGTGCTCCTCTCTCGTTGACGGGTATGGTACGTACCAAACGTTTGTTATGCACTGGGAGGTGCGATGCTGACCTGGGAGCTCGTCGACGGCGTCGAGCTGCGGCCGCTGGAACCGTGGCAGGACGAGGCGTTCGCCGCGCACGTGGCCGCCGAGCGCGCACACCTGTCACCCTGGCTGCCGTGGGCGACCACGATCGTGGACGCGCCGACCGCGCGCGAGCTGCTGGCGACCTACGCCGACCGGTCGGCGCGCGACGAGGGCCGGCTGTACGGCATCTGGCGCGGCGAGGCGATGGCCGGCGGCACGCTGTTCCGCGTCTGGGAGAAGCGGACCGGCGTGTGCGAGATCGGCGTCTGGCTAGCCGAATCCGAGCAGGGCAACGGGATCGTCACCCGAGCCGTGCGCCGCATGATCGACTACGCGCTGCGCGAACGCGGCATGCACCGCGTCGAATGGCGATGCTCGCCGGACAACGAGCGCAGCGCGGCGGTCGCCAAACGGCTCGGCTTCACCCTGGACGGCGTGCTGCGCGAGGTGTTCCCGGTCGGCGGGCGGCGGCAGGACGCCCAGGTCTGGTCGTTGCTCGCCCGCGAGTGGTCAGGCCGGTGAGCACGCCAGCAACTGATCGCCGCCCGGGATGTAGGTGGCCATGGTCTGGCGAACCTCGGTACTGATTCCCTTGTCCGCCAAGGCTTTCCGCACGTCGTCCAGCTTGGGGTACAGGGTGGAGACGCTGTCCACGAGCGGGTAGACGCGCACCTCGCCGTCGGTCACGCGCACCAGCTCGGTGATCCCGGCGATGTGGTCGTCCACATCGAGCAGGTGTGGATAGGTGAACAGCAGGTGGCTGGTCACCGCGAGCCGGAAGTGCTTGTCCGGAAAGGGAAGTCGCGGCAGCGCACCGGCGACGTAGTGCGCGGGATTCGCGGCGAGATCGGCGAGGAAGTAGTCGGCGGCGACCTCGAAGGTGCGCAGCAGCGCACCGGGCGAGCCGAGATAGTCCCAGTTCGTCGGGCCGTCCGGCTTGAGCCAGCCGGTCAGCGCGTCGTGGTCGGCGCGGATCCGCGCCGTGATCGCGCTGTGCGACTCGGCGTACAGCGGGTCGACGCTGACCACTTCGCCGCCCCTGGCCCGCACCTGGGCGCCGAACGGCGACGCGCCCGCCGCGCAGTCCAGGATCGGCCCGCCGGTGATCTCCTCATCGGTCAGTCCGAACATGTTGCGGTAGTCGGGCAGCGGGCGTGACGTCACGACGAGCCGTGGCACTGGCTTGCTGGAGCTGTCGGACACCGAGGTCCCCCTTCATAGCGGCGTTGCGCCGATCGGTTGTCACCCGGTGGTGCGAACATGGGCACATGAACCTGTACCGCGACACCGGGGTGGTGCTGCGCGTGCAGAAACTCGGCGAGGCCGACCGGATCATCACGCTGCTCACCCGCCGCACCGGCAAGGTGCGCGCCGTGGCCAGGGGCGTGCGGCGCACCAAGTCCCGGTTCGGCGCGAGGGTCGAGCCGTTCTGTCACGTCGATGTCCAGTTCTACACGGGGCGCACGCTGGACGTGATCACCCAGGTGGAGACGGTGGACGCGTTCTCAGCCGGCATCGTCGGCGACTACCAGCGGTACACCTCGGCGTGCGCGATCCTGGAGACGGCCGACCGGCTCGCCGGCGAGGAGAAGGAGCCCGTGCTGCGGCTGTACATGCTGGTCGCCGGCGCGCTGCGGGCACTGTCCGCGGGCGAGCGCGACCCGTCGCTGGTGCTGGACGCGTTCCTGCTGCGGGCCATGGCGTTCGCGGGCTGGGAACCCGCCGTCACCGAGTGTGCCCGCTGTGGTGTGCCGGGCCCGCACTCGTCGTTCAGCGTCGCCGGCGGGGGAGCGGTGTGCACCGGCTGCCGTCCGCCCGGGTCGGCCCGCCCGTCCGCGGAGACGTTCTCGCTGCTCGCCGCGCTCATGCACGGCGACTGGGAGTGCGCCGAGGCCAGCGGCTCGGTCGCCCGCCGTGACACCAGCGGGCTCGTCGCCGCGCACCTGCAGTGGCACCTGGAGCGGCAGCTGCGCACCCTGCCCCTGGTGGAACGGCGTGGGCGCGAGGAAACCGCCGCCACCTAGAGGTCACGCGAATTGGGCGAATGCCTGCTGCGCGGGGCAAGCAGCGGCGATCTACTGATCTTTGTCAGCGTCGTCGGCCATGCCAAGTACAACTGCCCGGTACGTGACATGGCCTCCTCCTTGCTCCGAGTGTTACCCCCGCGAGACTGACTCCCGCTCGCGACGGCAGCCCCAATCCGCGTAACCTCATAGCCACTACTGTGCGAGGCATGCTTCGTCGCCGTCGGCCCGTCGTGACAGGGCCGGTCCGCCCGCCTGATCCGCACCCGTCCGGTGCGCGTCCGCCCGAGATCCCGGCCGAGTTCGTGCCGCGCCACGTCGCGCTGGTGATGGACGGCAACGGACGCTGGGCCAACCAGCGCGGCCTGCCCAGGATCGAGGGGCACAAGCGCGGCGAGGCCGTGATGATCGACGTGGCCAGCGGCGCCGTGGAAATCGGCGTCAAATGGCTTTCGGTGTACGCGTTCTCCACCGAGAACTGGAAACGCAGCCCCGACGAGGTGCGCTTCCTGATGGGCTTCAACCGCGACGTGATCCGCCGGCAGGTCGACTACCTCGGCTCGATCGGCGTGCGGATCCGCTGGGCCGGCCGCACCCCGAGGCTCTGGCGCAGCGTGATCAACGAGCTGCGTGACGCCGAGGAGCGCACCAAGAACAACGACGTGCTGAACATGACCATGTGCGTCAACTACGGCGGGCGGGCCGAGATCGGCGACGCCGCGCGCGAGATCGCCCGGCTCGTCGCCGCCGGCAAGCTCAACCCCGACAAGGTGGACGAGCGCACGGTCGCCCGGCACATGTACCACCCGGAGATGCCGGACGTGGACATGTTCCTGCGGCCCTCCGGCGAGCAGCGCACGTCCAACTTCCTGCTGTGGCAGTCGGCGTACGCGGAAATGGTCTACCAGGACACGCTGTTCCCCGACTTCGACCGGCGCGACCTGTGGCGGGCGTGCGAGGCCTACGCCAGCCGCGACCGGCGGTTCGGTGCGGCGGTCGACGCGGCAACACCTTCGGAAGGACGTACATGACCGACGAGGCGAAGCGGACCGCCGACACGATGGCCGCCGCGCGCGAGGCACTCGAGGTGTTCCACGAGGTGCACGTCGACGACGACGGCGCGCTGACCTTCCGGCACGGCGAGGTGCCGTGCGCCGTGCAGGTCATGGAACTCTCCGAGGGGCTGACCGTGCTCAGCCTCACCTGCGTGGTGGCCTGGGACCTGCCCAACAGCGCCGACACAGCCGTCGCGGTGGCAGAACGCGCAGGTCAGGGCCTGTTCGGCACGCTCGGCGCGGTGCGCAACGACAAGGGCATGGACGTGACCCTGCGTTACGCCTTCCCGGCCGAGGGGCTCGGCTCGGCCGCGCTCGGCACCCTGCTGATGCTGGTCGTGTCCACCGCGTCGCAGGTGCGCGGAGAGCTACTTATGGCGGCAGACGCATGACTGCATGGACTGGCACAATCCCGATCTGATGACTTCAGTCGCCCAGAAGCCGCAGGCGCCCGATCAGCCGCCGCGGCGCGGTTTCCGGATCACCTCCCTCGAGGTGCTCTCCATACTGCTGATCGTCGCGCTGCTCGGCCGTGAATGGCTGGCATCGCTGATCGCGCCCGACTCTGGCCAGTTCTCGGCGACCGTGCGCACGGCGTCCACCGTGTTCGTCGCGGTGTGTGCGCAGGCGCTGCCGTTCCTGGTGCTCGGGGTGCTGATCAGCGCGTCCATCGCCGCCTTCGTGCCGGCCAGCGCGCTGCGTAAGGTGCTGCCCAAGCGGTCGGCGCTGGCCGTGCCGGTGGCCGGCGCGGCGGGTATCGCGCTGCCCGGCTGCGAGTGCGCCTCGGTGCCGGTGGCCCGCCGGCTGATGCAGCGTGGTGTCGCCCCCGCCGTGGCGCTGACGTTCCTGCTCGCCGCGCCCGCCGTGAACCCCGTGGTGATCGTGTCGACCGCGGTGGCGTTCCCCAACGACCCGGAGATGCCGCTGGCCCGGTTCCTCGGCTCGCTGCTCACCGCGGTGGGCATGGGCTGGCTGTGGGCGCGGTTCGGCAAGCTCGAGTGGATCGCCGAGCGGGCGCTCAAGCGGCTGCCGGAAAAGCAGGAGGGGCGCCGCTGGCTGGTGTTCGCCGACACCGCGCGCGGTGACCTGGTGGAGGCCGGCGGGTTCCTGGTGCTCGGCGCGCTGGTCGCGGCGGTGCTCAAGGTCGTGGTGCCGGCGAGCTGGATGAGCGCGCTCGGGTCCGACGTGGTGCTCGGCGTGATCGTGATGGCCGTACTCGCCGTGGTGCTCGCCCTGTGCAGCGAGGCGGACGCGTTCGTCGCGGCGGCGGCCTACTCGCTGCCGCTGCTGCCGAAGTTGGTGTTCCTGGTCGTCGGGCCCGCCGTGGACGTGAAGCTGGTGGCGATGCAGGCAGGCACGTTCGGGCGCTCGTTCGCGCTCCGGTTCGCGCCGCTGACGTTCGTGGTGGCCCTGCTCAGCGCGATCGGCGTCGGGCTCCTGGTGTTCGGAGGTGCCGGATGAGGCGTGAGACCGGGAACATCCTGCTGCTGCTCCTGGGCGGCGCGCTGCTGAAAATCTCGCTCGGCGGCAGCTACCTGAACTACGTGAAGCCGTCGCAGCAGCCGTTCCTGATCGCGGCCGGCTTCATCATGGTGGGGCTCGCCGTGGTGTCGATCGTGCGTGACCTGGTGGGCAGCGCGCGCCCGAAGCCCGAGGCGCGGGCCGTCCGGTTCGGCGCGGACGGTCAGGCTCTGCCGGCCGCCGACGACGCGCACGACCACGACGATCATGACGGCCACGAGGGCCACGACCACAAGACGCACACCACCTGGATGCTGCTGCTGCCCGTGCTCGCGGTGTTCCTGATCGCGCCGCCGGCACTGGGCGCCGACTCGGTGAACCGGGACGAAGGGCGGGCGGTGCGGCAGCCGGCCGGCCAGTTCGCGCCGCTGCCGGGCAACGAGGTGATCAGCATCAAGGTGAGCGACTTCGCCGCGCGCGGGGCCTGGGACACCACCGGCACGCTGGTCGGCAAGAAGGTCAAGATGATCGGGTTCGTGGCCAACCGGGACGGTGTCCCGTACCTGGCCAGGATGGTGATCGGCTGCTGTGCCGCGGACGCGTTCGCGGCCAAGGTCAAGCTCGAGGGCCAGGACCTGCAGGGCCTGCGCAACGACTCGTGGATCGAGGTCGTCGGTCAGCTCCGGCCGGGCACGGCCACCGAGCACAACGGGTACGTGTCAACGCTCGACGTCATCGAGGTGCGGCCCGCCACCGCACCCGGCGACCCGTACGAGTCCTGAGGCTCTGTTCCGTCAGTCGTTGACCATGGCAATCGTGAAGCCGTCGTAGCCCTTGCTGCCGACGGTCTGGATCGCGGTGGCGGTGACCTTCGGCTCCGCCTTGATCTCCTCGTGCAGGCGGCGCACGCCGAGCACGGCCGGGTCGTCGCTGTCCGGGTCGGCGACCGTGCCGTTGCGGACCACGTTGTCCACGATGATCACGCTGCCCGGCCGGGAAAGCTTCACCGCCCACCCGAAGTACTCGGGGATGTTGGCCTTGTCGGCGTCGATGAACGTGAGGTCGAACGGGCCGTGGCCCTCCGCGGCGAGTTGGGGCAGCGTGTCCAGCGCCGGGCCGACCCGCACCTCGGTCTTGTCCGCCAGGCCGGCGCGCTGGAGGTTCGCGGTGGCCACCTCGGCGTGCTTCGGGTCGTACTCCAGCGTGATCAGCTGGCCGTCGGCGGGCAGCGCGCGGCCGAGCCAGATCGTGCTGTAGCCGCCGAGCGTGCCGATCTCCAGGATGTTCGACGCACCGCGGATCAGCGCGATCAGGTTCAGCAGCTTGCCCTGGTTCGGCGCCACGTTGATGGCCGGCAGACCGGCCGCCTCGCTGGCCCGCAACGCCTCGTCGAGCGCGGCGTCCGCCGGCACGAGGGTATCGGTCAGGTACTGGTCAACGGTGTTCCACTGAACCCACTGCTCGTGCGACGTCACGATTCCCGTATCCCCTCACCGTCCGAATTGGACTGTCTGTTGTGGACTGTCAACTGTGGTTGATCAGGTCTTCTTCGCGCAGTCCGCGCAGGTTCCGAAGATCTCGACGGTGTGGCTCAACTGGGAGAATCCGTGCTCGACGGCCACCCGGTCAGCCCACCGCTCCACGGCAGGGCCCTCCACCTCGACGGTGTAGCCGCAGGACCGGCACACCAGGTGGTGGTGATGGTGACTGGAACACCGGCGGTAGATCGCCTCGCCGGAGTCGGTGCGCAGCACGTCGATCTCGCCGGCGTCGGCCAGCGACTGCAGCGTGCGGTAGACCGTGGTCAGGCCGATGCCCTCACCCCGGTTGCGCAGTTCCTCGTGCAACTCCTGCGCGGATCGGAAGTCCTCGACCTGCTCCAGCAGGTTCGCCACGGCGGCGCGCTGCTTGGTCGCGCGGATGCCGGGCACGCTCGGCGAGTTGGTGCGCTCGACTCGGGTCACCGGGATATGCCCTCCTCGACGTGGGTGACCGCGTCCACGACGATGTGCGACAGGTGTTCGTCGACCAGACGGTAGAGCACCTCGCGGCCGTGTCGTTCACCGTGCACAACGCCGGCGGCCTTGAGTACTCGCAGGTGCTGGCTGATCAGTGGCTGCGCGACACCGAGCGCCTCCACGAGTTCGTGGACGCACCGGTCGCCTTCCCGTAACTGGAGCACGATCGCGATCCGGACCGGTGCGGCGAGCGCCCGCAGCAGCTCTCCCGCCGCGGCCAGCGACTGTGCCGGAATCGCGACGACCGTCTGCTTCGTCGGACGCCCCGGCGTGTGCACGTGCTCGGCGTCCAGCCCCGCGGGTGGGACGGTAGCTTCCGAGCTCACGGGCGACATGGTCCTCTCCTGACGGCCGGCGGCCGCACCCGCCGGTATGTGCTGATGTTCAACATCCTAGGCGCGTTCGGTATTTCCCGGACGGATCGTCGCCTGTTACGACCGCGTCGCCACCACCACGGCGACCGCGATCAGTATCAACAGCACCAGGACCCGGCTTCCGCGCTGCGCCGGCGTCAGCGTCGACCAGGTGCCCGCGAGCAGGCCGGCCACACCAAGTGCCAGCACGCCGAGCAGCGCCGCGCCCACGACGCCGCCGACCAGAACGCCGGCCGCGAACAGCCCGATCACCACCACGAAGGCGGCGATCGGCGGCACCGAGGCGAGTGGGCCCTTGCCCGCGACCAGCGGTGCGCGCAGGGAATCACGCCGCACCCTGCGGGACGCTCTCTGGGACACCCGCGCCTCCTTCGCCGTCGCGCTCTGCGACTACCGTGCACCATCTTTCCATTCGCCACGAAGGAGGGCGTCGTGCTGGTCGTCTGCCGGTTCACCGTGCCGGAGTCCTCGGCGGCGGAGTTCACCGCGAGGGCGTCCCGCGCACTGGAGCTGCTGACCGCGGCGCGCGGTTGCGTGCGCGGTGTGCTGGGGCGGTCCACGGAGACGTCCGGGCGGCCGGGCCAGCGGTGGGTGCTCACCGTCGAGTTCGAGTCGGTGGCGGCCTACCGCAGGGCCATGTCGCCGTTCGAGGTGCGCGAGCATGTCATTCCGTTGCTCTCCGAAGCCGACACCACCGAGGAGTCGGGGTACGAGGTCGTGATCACCGCCGCCGGTGGCGTGGCGGCGTCGCGTACGAGCCTGGTCGCGGCCGACGCGGAGACGGTCCGGCCTGGTGAGGGAGCCGGCCCCAGCGCAGCCCGCTGAAGCTCTCCCACGACGGGCGATCATTGGCCGCACCAACATGCCGGTGACAGCCCGCGATTGTGTAGCGTGCCCTTCGCGCTCAGTGTTCGTCATGATGCGAGGAAGGCACCCACATGGGGGACTACCCGTCCTACGATTCCGGCCCCGCCTACCCCGAGGAGCAGCGGGGCAACGGGTCGAACCGCCGGTGGCTGCTGGCCCTGGTCGGCATCGTCCTCGTGATCGGTCTGGTCGTTGGTGGGGCGTTCGCGCTCGGCGGCGGGGACGACCCCCAGCCGGCCGCGGACACCGGGCCGCAGACCTCCACGACGCAGGAGACGACGCAGAGCGAGGCGCCTCCGCCGCCTCCGCCGGGCCAGCCACCGGGCACGATCCGGCTGCCCGAGGGCGGCACCGCCAAGTTGGTGCGCCGCGAGCTCACCTCCGACGGCACCCTGCCCATCCCGGACGGGTTGGACGAGGCGACCTGGTGGGGTGCCGGACTGGGCGCGCCCAAGGGTGCGTCGCTGCTGTCCGGGCATGTCAACTGGAAGGGCAAGAAGGGCCCGTTCGACGAGCTGTGGCGGCAAAAGGTCGGCCAGCGCGTCGAGGTCGTGGACGCCAAGGGCGCCAAGTGGGTCTACAAGGTCTCCGAGATCGTCACGGTGGACAAGCACGAGCTGCCCGCCAAGGCCGAGAAGCTCTTCGGCCAGAACGGTCCGCACCGGCTGGTCCTGGTGACCTGCGGCGGCGAGTACGTCGGCGGCACCGACGGCTACAAGGACAACCGCATCATCGTCGCCGAGCTGATTTCCCGGCCGGTCTGACGCGCCCGTGATGATCACTGTCCCTCCTCCCGGTGACCGGACGGGCAGGGTTGCTCGAGGACCTGCTTGGCGGCGTCGATGACGCGTCGGCGGTAGGTGTCTCGAGGCACGCCCCAGTCCTCGCGCCAGTCGTCCAGTTCGCTGACCAACGCGACGAGCGGTCGCAGCGCGTCCGGGCCGTCGAGCCGGTCGAAGCCCTCGCACCAGACGAGCCGGCCACCCACCTCGGGTGCCACGTGGCCGTCGATGATGAGCTGGCACCACCAGCGGATGAGTTCCCAGCGCGCCGCGGTCGGGTCGGCGGGCAACGTGGACGCGAGGTCGAGTTCCTCGAGGACGCGCGCGAACAGGTCGTGTGCTTGGGGTGCCTCACCGCGACCGAGCCCGGCCAATTCGATGGCCGCCAGGCTGACGATCCCGGCGCGCAGCGTGCCGCGTGCGGCCTGGATGAGCTGATCAGAGTCGATGCGGTCGCCCAGCCGTTCTTCGATCGCGGTCATGCGCAGCCGCTGGATGGGGTCCATGCCGGTCACGTTGTCACCAACTCTCCCTAGGCGGCGATCACTGGTGGCGTGGGGTTGCCGGCGGCGACGGTGTGCGCCGTTCGGAGTTCCTGGATCACGCTTGCTGATTCCTCTTTGAGGCGTCGGATCGTGCTGTGGACGACGATCAGGCCTTGTTGGCGGAGTTCGGCGACTCGGCGCACGGCGGCGGCCGCGTTGGCCGGCGTCGGGTGGAAGTCGAAGCCGTCCAGGTCCCAGACCACGCCGAGATCGGGCCACCAGGCGTCGACCGTGCCGAACTCGTGGCCGGACTCGACGCGCAGTGGCACCGACCATCGCGGGTGGGGCAGGCCGGCCCTGGTGAGCAGGCGGCGCGCCCAGCCCTCGGCCACCGAGGTGACCCGCTCCTCGAACTCGATCAACACCGAGCGAGGCAACGCGGTGCCGCGCCGGCTGCCGCGATCGAGTTCGCGGAGCAGCTCCGACGGGTTGACTCGACCGCGCCGGATCACCTCGCCGAGCAGGGCGCCCACCTCCTCCCGCGAGGTCAGCCTGCGCGCCGTGTCCAGCGCGGCCCTTGGCAGCGGGGCGACCGGGAAATCGTTGCGGGACAACGGTTCCGGCAGCTTGTGCGTCCGCTCGACGAGTATTTGCGCCTCGCCGCGCACCTGCCGGCGATGGGGTACCAGCAGGTGCACGAGGCTGTTGGTGCCGTGCGGCGTGCGCAGGTCGTACAGTTGCAGCGCGTCGGGCCCGGTGACGACGGCGTCCGGACCGGCGTAGCGCAGCGCCGCCTGAATCATCTGCGCGCGGGACGGCCGCGCGTCGTCGAGCAGGACCACGCCGGACAGCAGGCGCCGCCACGGCCCGCCGGGTTTCAGTCGGCTCAGTACGGCTCTGCTGGTGATACCCAGCTCCAACAGCTCGGACAGACGCGCCACCCGGTGCGGGAAGAGATCGGCGACGGCTTCGAGATCGAGGACTGCTCTGTTCTGTGTCATGCGACCAGCACAGCCGATGTCGACGCCCAGCGAAACCGGCCTTGATCAACTTGTGGATAACTCCGCCCTGTGGACAACTCTCTGGCGCGATCCGTCGCCCCGGCCTACCGTCGCCGGGGTGTCTGGGAAAATGCCGGGGTGACCCACTCCGCTCACGGTCGCGGCAGAAACCGGGGGAGGCTCCGGCTGGTGCGCCGGCTCCTCCTCGGCATGCTCATCGTGGGTGGCCTGGTGTTCGCCGGCACCGGCTTCCGGGTGTGGCAGGTGGCGCGGATCGACGACCGCTCGCACGCCGACGTGGTCATCGTGCTCGGCGCCGCGCAGTACCAGGGCCAGCCGTCGGCCGTGTTCGAAGCGCGCCTGCGCAAGGCGAAGCACCTCTACGACGCCGGGGTCGCCGAGCACGTGGTGACCACGGGCGGCCGGCAGGAGCGCGACCGGTACACCGAGGCCGAGGCCGGTTCCAAGTGGCTGCGCGCCAAGGGCGTGCCCTCCGACCGCACCGTGTCGGTCGGCGAGGGCAACGACACCCTCGGCAGCCTGCGTGCCGTCGCCGACGCGGTGAAGGCGCGCGGCTGGCGGACGGCCGTGCTGGTCAGCGACCCCTGGCACTCCCTGCGCGCCAGGACGATGGCCCGCGATGCCGGGCTCGACGCCTGGGTGTCGCCGACGCACAGCGGGCCCGTCGTCCAGACGCGCGAGCGGCAGTTCCGCTACATCTGGCGGGAGACCCAGGCGCTGCTGTACTACCGGCTGACCAAGGCCTCGGCCGATCAGCTCGGCGCCGACCTGGGCTGACGTCCACCCGCGACGGCGGCCGGGTCGCGCTCGGGCCGCGCCAGTAGCCTCGTGCCGGTGAACGGCGGATACACCGAGCACGACACGGCTCGCCGGTTTCCCGAGCCGCCGAAGGGTGGCGCGCTGCCCGGCTCGATGCTGTCGCGGCGCAGCCCGTTCGCGCGCGATCGCGCCAGGGTGTTGCACTCGGCGGCGCTGCGCAGGCTGGCCGGCAAGACGCAGGTGGTCGGGCCGGGTGAGGGTGCCGAGGTGACCGGCGCGCCCCGGACCCGGCTGACCCACTCGCTGGAGGTCGCGCAGATCGGGCGCGGGATCGCGGAGGACCTCGGCTGCGATCCCGACGTGGTGGACACCGCCGGCCTCGCGCACGACATCGGCCACCCGCCGTTCGGGCACAACGGTGAGCGCGCGCTGAACGAGGTGGCGCAGGCCTGCGGCGGGTTCGAGGGCAATGCGCAGACGCTGCGCATCCTGACCCGGCTCGAGCCGAAGGTGCTCGGTGAGGCGGGCGCCGAGCACGGCCTCAACCTCACCCGGGCGACGCTGGACGCCTCGACCAAGTACCCGTGGCCGCGGCGCGACGGCGAGGTCAAGTTCGGGGTCTACGACGACGACATCGAGGTGTTCGAGTGGATCAGGCAGGGCGCTGAGCCGAGGCGGCGGTGTGTCGAGGCGCAGATCATGGACTGGTCCGACGACGTCGCGTACTCGGTGCACGACGTGGAGGACGGCGTGCACTCCGGGCGGATCACGCTCGCCTCGCTCGCCGATCCGGTCGAGCGCGCGGCGGTCGCCGAGATCGCGGCCAAGCACTTCTCCGCCGCACCGGTGTCGGCGCTGGAGGGGGCGGCCGACGATCTGCTGCGGCTGCCCGTGGTCGCGGAGCTGGCCCGCAACGGGTACGACGCGTCGCTGCCGGCACAGGTGACACTGAAGCGCATGACCAGTGAGCTGGTCGGGCGGTTCGTGGCCGCCGCGGTCACCGCCACGCTGCACCGCTACCCGGACCGGCCGATCACCCGCTACTCGGCCGATCTGGTGCTGCCCGAGCGGGCCGCTGCCGAGGTGGCGCTGCTCAAGGCGATGGCGCTGCGGTACGTGATGAGCGACCCGGACCGGCTGGTGTTGCAGGCCGCACAACGGGAACTCCTCACCGCACTCGTGGCCAACCTGGCCGACGGCGCGCCGGACGCGCTGGAGCCGGCGTTCCGGCCGGGGTGGCTGGCCGCGGCTGACGACGCCGGGCGGCTTCGGGTCGTGGTGGACCAGGTCGCCTCGCTCACCGACGAGCAGGCGGTGGCGTGGTGCGACGCGCTGATCGAGCACGGAGAGCCGCCCGTTCGCCCACGGTGAAAGTGAGCAGGGTGCTCCCGGGCGGTGGCAGACTGGCCGTGTGGATACCGCTACCGACCGCAAGCACCTCGCGTACACGCTGGCCATGCACCGTGTCGTCGCGCCGAACGCGACCCGCAACGCGTGCTGGTCGCCGTTCTCCGTGGCGAGCGCACTCGGGTTACTCGCGCAGGGCGCCCGCGGGCTGACCCGCGACGAGCTGACCGAGCTGCTCGGCGAGCCGGGCGAGCTGCTGGGCAGAGCGGCGACGCTCAGCACGGCCGGCCACGGCCAGGACGAGCCGGTGATCGCGGTGTCCAACACGCTGTGGGCCGACTCCGCGATCGAGGTGGAACAGTCCTTTGTGGACGAACTGGCGAAGTGGTCCGGCGGCAGCGTGCGCAACGCGCCGTTCCGCGAGTCGCCAGGGCCGGCGCGGCAGACGATCAACGCCGACGTCGCGGAGACCACCCGCGGGC
The DNA here is from genome assembly GCF_004216555.1 of Herbihabitans rhizosphaerae. GTDB lineage: Bacteria > Actinomycetota > Actinomycetes > Mycobacteriales > Pseudonocardiaceae > Herbihabitans > Herbihabitans rhizosphaerae. Next base: position 45,681 of record NZ_SGWQ01000019.1, read on the forward strand.
TGATTCCGGAGCTGCTGCCGGAGGGCTCGATCCACGCCGACACGGTGTCCGCCCTGGTGAACGCGCTGTACTTGAAGTGCGCCTGGCGGTACCGGTTCACCGAGCGAGAGACCTCGCCCGCGCCGTTCCACACGCCGTCCGGTGCGGTCGACGTGCCGACGATGCGGCTCACCGAACGCGTCGGGTACGCCGCCGTGGACGGCTGGCAGGTGGTGAGCCTGCCGGCCGTCGGGGGAGTGGACGCGCTGATTCTGTTGCCGGACAACGACTTGGCCGACGCGGAGTCCACTTTGGACGAAGACCGGCTGGGCACGCTGCTGGACGCGCCGGAGCTGACCAGGGTGCGCCTGGCGATGCCGAAGCTCGACGTGTCGATGGAGGCCGAGCTCAGTCCGGCGCTGCGCCGGCTCGGCGTGCGCTCGGTGTTCACCGACGAGGCCGACCTGTCCGGGATCAGCCCCAGCCGGCTCGCGGTGTCGGCTGTGCTGCACGAGTCCGTGCTCAAGGTCGACGAGCAGGGCTTCGAGGGCGCCGCCGCCACCGCGGTGATGATGCGGATGACCTCGGTCGAGATCGGCGAGCCGGTGCGGGTCGACGTGGACCGCCCGTTCCTGCTCGTGGTCCGGCACGCCGAGACGGGGGTGATCTACTTCGTGGCGCGGGTGACCGAGCCGTAAGAGCAGGCCCGGCAGGGTTGCTGCGTCCGGGCGTCGCGTGCGCGCCGGCGATCGTGCTAGTCATTGCTGGCGGGGTGACGAGAGGAGCCGGGCGTGCTCAGACGTGCTGTCGTGGTGGTGATGGTCGCGGTGGCGACCGTGCTCGGGTTGCTGGTCGTCCCGGCCGGGGCGACGCCACCGGACCGGCCGACCGGCCCGGTCGACCTGGTCGGGGAGCTCGGTGGCGTGCCGTACGAGATCCGGGTGCCGGCCAACTGGAACCGCACGCTGGTGATGTACGCGCACGGCTACGAGGACGCGGCCGATCATCCAGGTGAGCCGGGCCGGCGCCCGCCGAACTCGCACATCTCCGAGGCGCACGAGCAGGCGATGCTGAACGCCGGGTACGCGATCGCCGGCTCCGCCTACGCCTCGGCCGGCTGGGCGGTTCGCGACGGCATCCGTGACACCCGCGCGCTGGCCAAGCACTTCGGCAAGGTCGTCGGCAAGCCCAGGGTGACGTTGCTCGGCGGCTACTCGATGGGCTCGATCATCACGTTCGAGAGCATCGAGCGGTACGCCGAGACCTACGACGGCGCGATGCCGTCCTGCCCGGTCGGCGCCGGCAGCACGCGCACCTGGGACGGTGTCGCGGCGGTGGCGTCGGCCTACGCGGCGGTGTACGGATGGCCGGCGGCCTGGGGACGCCCCGGCGACGTGCGCGACGATCTCGACTTCGAGTCCGAGGTCGCGCCGATTCTCCAGGCCCAGCTCGCCGCGCCGGACGGGCGCGGCAAGTTCGAGTTCATGCGGCTCGCCGCCGGCGTGCCGACCGGACCCGAGTGGCCCCTGGGCATCTGGTCCTTCGCCACCGAGGGGCGCGCGGAGCTCGAACGCCGCGCCGGCGGTCCGATCACGCAGAACCTGGACCACACCTACCGACTGTCCACTTCGGACAGGCAGTACCTCGCCGGCCTCGGCGTCGGCGGTGACCAGGTCGACGGCTATCTGTCCACAATGGACAAGAAGCGGCTGGGCGCGCACCCGAAGGCGCGGCACTACCTGGAGCGCTACGCCGACTACAGCGGCCGGATCCGCAACCCCGTGCTGACCTTGCACACCACGGTCGACGCGCTGGTGCCGCAGGCGCACATCAGCGCCTACAACCAGACGGTGGCCGACGCCGGCCGCGAGCGCAACGCGGCCAACGCGTGGACCAGCGGCGTCGGGCACTGCCGGTTCACGCCGACGCAGGTGGTGACCGCGACCAAGGCGCTGGAGTCGTGGGTGCGCACCGGGCAGCGACCGGGCCGGCTTCCCGCCGAGCAGGGTTTCGTCGCCTACGACCCGCCACCCTGGCCCCAGCCCTGACCTGGGCTGTCACACCTTCGGAGGCTGTCCCGTCCAGGTCGTAGGAGGGCGCGCACGGAGCGCGCCCGGTGACGATCGGGAGGGCACGTCATGCCTCGGATCCCTGGTGTGGCAACGAAGAACGCGAGCGCACTGATTCGCGTCGGGTACCGGTTCGCGCGCCGGCGTTACGGCGCGGTGCCCGAGCCGTTCACCGTCGTGGCGCACCACCGCAAGCTGTTCATGGCCAGCGCCAAGCACGAGATGGCCGTGGAGAAGGCGTCGAAGGTGCTCCCGGCGAGCGTGCGCGAGCTGGCCGTGTACCGCGTGGCACAGCAGCTCGGCTGCTCGTGGTGCGTCGACTTCGGCACCATGCTGCAGAAGCACGACGGCCTGGACATCGACCGGCTCAAGAACATCGACGACTACCAGGACTCGCCGAGCTACACCGAGCAGGAGAAGCTCGCGATCTCCTACGCCGACGCGATGACCGCGAGCCCGGTGACCGTCACCGACGAACTGGTCAAGCGGTTGCGCGACGAGTTCGGCGACGACGGCGTGATCGAACTGAGCTACCAGATCGGCCTGGAGAATATGCGCGCCCGGCTCAACAGTGCACTGGACATCACCGACCAGGGCTTCACCTCGGGCGACGCCTGCCGGGTTCCGGTGCCATCCGACCCGAGGTAACGATCACCCGGTAACCTCCCCGCGACAACACTCGTCCCGGGGAGGGGACCGATGGGGTTTCGACGTACTGGGTGGATCATCGCGGCACTGATCACGGCGGGGGTCGTCGGCGCGACGGTGGCGTACGCCGCGCCAGGCCACGAATCGTCCACTGTGGACAGTCGTGCGGACGGTGAACTCCGCTACTTCGGGTACTTCGGCGCGCGGATGATGGCCGACACCGGCAACCACCTGCCGGAGGTGGCCGGCCGGTCGAACCTGAACCACGTCAACATCAGCGACTACGATCGGTACGCGCCCGAGGTGCTCGACGACTGCGCGCCCGCGTCCTGCGCGGTGTACACCGGCTTCGAGATGTTCGCCGAGTGCGACGGGGAGAACAGCCCGAACTGCCACCTGTACCCCGACTACCGCGAGCGCTGGCTGCGGCTGGCCGAGGCGGTGCGGCCCAAGCTGGACAAGGTGGCGGCGTTCTACCTGCTCGACGAGCCGTACCACCACGGAGCGAAGGTCGCCGACGTGGCCACCGCGGCGCGCACGATCAAGGAGACCTTCCCGGACGCGAAGGTGATGCTGGTCGAGGCCGGCTACAAGATCGCCTCGATCGAGGTGCCCGCCGAGGTCGACTGGATCGGCTTCGACGACTACTGCAAGTCGCCGGCCGAGGTCGAGTCGATCCTGGGCGCACTGGAGGAGCGCACCCGGCCCGAGCAGGGGCTGTTCCTGTTCCCGCAGGCGGCGCCGCTGCGCATGTGCGGCAGTCTGCCGGGACACACGACCGACACCGAGCTGGCCGCGCTGCAGCACGAGTACCACGCGATCGCCAAGCGGCACCCGAGGGTGATCGGCCTGATGACGTTCGGCTTCTGGGTCGAGGGCACCGCGCCGACCCAGTTGCCCGAGACGTTCGCCGCGCACCAGCGGATCGCCGGCGAGATCATCGGCGGCCGCTGAGCACCCTCAGGGCAGTTCGACGTGGGTGAGCTTGTCCGGGTTGACCACGTCGTACATGGAGACGATCTTGCCGTCGCGGACCGCGAAGGACGTGATCCGCGGCGACATCTCCCACTTGTGGCCGTCGGCGGGAACCTGCGGCATCGCCATGCCCAGATCGCCGTTGACCAGGACGAGCTGACCGGTGGTGATCGTCTCCGCGGTGTACTTTTCCATGAGGCCCATGAGGAATCGGGCGATCTTGTCCGCGCCGACCATGTGCCGCCGCGCGGTACGGGCCTTGCCGTCGCTGTCGCCGACCAGCACGGCGTCCGGGTGCAGCAGCTTGACCACCGAGGCGATGTCGCCGCTGGCGACCGCGGCCAGGAACCGCTCGATCAGCTCCCGCTGCTCCTGCAGCGGCGCGCGCGGCGGCGGGTCCGCGTCGGCCAGCGCCTTGCGTCCGCGTGACGCGTGCTGGCGGGCGGACGCGGTGGAGCAGCCGAGGGTCTCCGCGATCTCGCCGAACGGCACGGAGAACGCGTCGTGCAGCACGAACGCCACGCGCTGCTCGGGGGTGAGCTTGTCCAGCACCACCATCGCGGCCATCCGCACGCCGTCGGCGCGCACGACCGAATCCAGCGGATCGTCGCCCGGCGGTGGGCCGAACGGCGTGACCACGGGCTCCGGCAGCCACTCGCCGACGTAGGTCTCGCGCCGCACGGCCGCCGAGCGCAGCCGGTCCAGGCAGATCCGGCCGACGACGGTGGTCAGCCAGCCGCGGAGGTCGCGGATCTCCGCACGCCGATCGATGTCCAAAGTGGACAGTCGAAGCCAGGCCTCCTGGACCGCGTCCTCGGCGTCGGTGACCGCACCGGTCAGCCGGTAACCGACCGCCATCAGGTGCGCACGGTGGTCGGCGAACTCGTCGGCAAGAGCGTCCACACTGACGGTCATGGCTTCGAGTGTGCCCCACGCGTGTGCTGCCGGCTTCGTCTGATGCGACACATCTACTATGAACGTGTGGCAGGGCGTATCCGGGAGAGCGATATCGCGCTGGTCCGCGAGCGCAACCGGATCGACGAGATCGTCGGCGAGTACGTCCAGCTGCGCAACGGCGGCGGCGGATCGCTGAAGGGCCTGTGCCCGTTCCACGACGAGAAGACCGCCAGCTTCAACGTCCGCCCGACGCACGGCACGTTCCACTGCTTCGGCTGCGGCGAGGGCGGCGACGTGATCGCCTTCCTCATGAAGATCGAGCACCTCACCTTCGTCGAGGCGGTCGAGCGGCTCGCCGAGCGCTCCGGCATCACGCTGAACTACGAGGGCGGCGGCGCTCGCCGGCAGCAGGATCGCGGCACCCGGGCACGCCTGGTCGAGGCGCACCGCGCGGCCGCCGAGTTCTATGCCGAGCAGCTGACCACGCAGGACGCCACGAAGGCCCGCGAGTTCCTCAAGGAGCGCGGCTTCGACGCGGCCGCGGCCGCCACGTTCGGCTGCGGGTTCGCGCCGGCCGGCTGGGACAAGCTCACCAAGTACCTGCTCGGGCGCGGTTTCGAGCTGGCCGAGCTGTACAAGGCGCAGCTGTCCAAGGAGGGGCGTCAGGGCCCGATCGACCGGTTCCACCGCAGGCTGCTGTGGCCGATCAAGGACCTGTCCGGTGACGTGGTCGGGTTCGGCGCGCGGCGGCTGTTCGACGACGACCCGATCCAGGCGAAGTACCTGAACACCTCGGAGAGCCCGATCTACCGCAAGTCCGCGGTGCTGTTCGGGCTCGACCTGGCCAAGCGGGAGATCGCCAAGCGCCGTCAGCTGGTGATCGTCGAGGGCTACACCGACGTGATGGCGATGCACCTGGCCGGTATTCCGACCGCGGTCGCCACGTGTGGCACGGCGTTCGGCACCGAGCACATGAAGGTGCTCGCACGCCTGCTGTTCGACGCCTCGTACAACAAGGTGAGCCTGGGCAGCGAGATCATCTTCACCTTCGACGGTGACGCGGCCGGGCAGAACGCCGCGCGCAAGGCGTTCGACGACGATCAGCAGTGGGCCAGTGACACCTACATCGCGGTCGCGCCGGACGGGATGGACCCGTGTGAGCTGCGCCAGGCCAAGGGTGACGTCGCGGTGCGCGATCTCGTGGCGCGGAGGCGGCCGCTGTTCGAATTCGCCATCCGCGGGCTGCTCGGTGAGTTCGACCTGGAGACCGCCGAGGGCCGGGTCGGCGCGCTGCGGAACTCGGTTCCCCTTGTGGCACAGATCAAAGACGTTGCGCTGCGCGACGAGTACGCGCGCCAGGTGGCCGGTTGGGTCGGCTGGGAAGACACATTGACCGTGGTGCGCCGCGTGCGGGAGACCGCTGGGTCGGGCACGCCGCCGCCGAGGCGTGCGCGACCGGCCGACCCGAACCAGGGCGCGCTCGCCGTGGACGTCGACGGCCCGCCTCGGCCGCGGCCGGACGACCCGCGATTCTGGGTGCAGCGCGAGTCGATCAAGTGCGCGCTGCAGGTGCCGGAGCTGGCCGGGCCGTACTACGACCAGGTGCCGGACGACGCGTTCTCCGATCCGGCATACCGGGAGCTGCACCAGGCGCTGATCAAGTCCGGCGGTGCGTCCAGTGGGCTCGCCGGCCCGGCGCTGGTGGACGCCGTGCGCGAGAACTGTCCACATCAGACGGTGCGGTCGCTGCTCACCGAGCTGGCCGTGGAATCGTTGCGCGCCAAGACGGAACCGGACGCGCGGTATGTGTCCAGCCTGGTCGCCAGGATGCAGGAGAACCTCGTCGCGCGGCAGATCGCCGACCTGAAGTCGCGGCTGCAGCGGGTGAACCCGGTCGAGGAGTCCGAGGAGTACCGCACGCTGTTCGGCGATCTCGTGGCGCTGGAGCAGTACCGCAAGGCGCTCGGCGAGCAGGCGGCGGGAGGCCTGTAGTGGCCTCGCTCGTGCGCCGGCTGTTCGGCAAGCTCACCCACGGGCTGCCCGACTCGTTCACCGGTGAGCTGTCGCCGGAGGAGAACGTCGTGGCGGTGGGCGACCTGCGCGGCGGCGGTCATCTGGTGGCGACCACGCGCGGACTGTGGATCAGCGACGGTACCGACGCGCGCCGCCTCGACTGGCACCTGATCAGCAAGGCGGCGTGGGACGACGGCTCGCTGACCGTCGTCGAGGCGCGCGAGTCCGGCACGGCGGGTGCCGCGGTGCTGCTGGAAGACCAAGCGCCGCAACGGTTTCGGCTGTCCACGCCGCGCAAGGTGCCACAGGTGGTGCACCAGCGGGTGACCGGTTCGATCAAGTCCAGCCATCATCGCGATCTGCCCGGTGGTGGGGCGTGGTTCGTGCAGCGGTCGGTGCCGGGGCAGGACGGGGTCGTGTTGCAGGTCCGCCCCGACCCGGGCACCGACGAGGGTCCGCTGCGCTCACTCGCGGCCGAGGTCGCCGAGGCGATGCGCCTCGCCCGCGAGCGCGCCCAGCAGTAGGTTCAGCAGTGATCAGGGGCCGGCGCAGGGGCCGGGCGCCTCGCTCCACGGCCAGTACCCGTTGTCCCAGCGGCCGCCGTTGAGCACGCGGTTCATGTAGTAGAACCACACGTAGGAGAGCTTCGCGTAGCCACAGTCGCTCGGGTGAATGTTGTCCGGGGAGAGGTCCTCGGACTCGGCGCCGACGATGTGCTGCGGCACGAGGTGCACCTTGTCGCCCTTGGTGGGGACGATGCGGGCGACGGCGTCGTTGTAGACCTTGACCCTCGCGCGCGCGGCGGCGTCACCGAACTGCGGGATGGTCGCGACGAACAGGCGGGTGCCGGGGCGCTTGTCGCGCATCTTGTCGATCATCGCGGACAGCCGTCCGGGCGCCTCGGCGGCGTCGGGCTTGCCGACGTCGTTGGTGCCGGCCATGAGCAGCACGATCTCGGGCTCGTACAGGTCCAGCCAGCGCTCGATGTTCGCGGAGAGCTGGTGTACCCGGAAGCCGCTGTGCCCCTCGTGGTTGTAGTCGCCGAAGGTGCCCGAGCCTTTGCCGTAGCACTTCCACTCGTCGTCACCCTGGCGTGGACAGCTGCCGACGAAATCGGGGCTGAGCTTGGCGCTGTCGTGCAGGCGTGCCCAGAGGTCCTTGCGGTAGCCGTCCAGGGCGACTGGCGTGCCGTGCTTGATCGTGTAGCCCCAGGTGATCGAATCGCCGAGCGGCATGATCTTGGTGAGGTTCTGCCGGGCCGAGTCCGGCGCCGCGTCGGCGGTCTCGGGCGGGTTGTCCGCCGCCGGCTTGGCCGAGACCGCGCCGGGTGCGAGCGTCACGGCCAGGGCTGCCGCCGCGATGGCGGCGATGGCGGCGGCGACGATTCGGGACTTCCTCATGTGCTCCCCATGCTGGTTTGTCGGGCACCTGCCTCAATACGACGCGCCGCCGCCGCGTTCTGTTGCAGAGAATCTCGATGTGGTAAGCAGTACGCCTGTACTGTTTGTTGAGGAGGGCTCATGTGGGATCCGAAGACCTACCTGACCTTCGCCGATCACCGCGGCCGCGCGTTCTTCGAGCTGCTGGCCAGGGTGGATGCGGCGGCGCCCCGGCGAGTGGTCGATCTCGGGTGCGGTCCCGGCAACCTCACCGCGACGCTCACCGAGCGGTGGCCCGATGCCGTGATCGAGGGATACGACTCCTCGCCCGAGATGATCGCCGAGGCGCGCGAACTCGGGCTCGACGCCGAGGTGCTCGACGTGCGCGACTGGCACCCCGAGCCGGACACCGACGTCGTGGTCACCAACGCCCTGCTCCAATGGATCCCCTCACACGCGACCCTGCTGCGATCCTGGCCCGCCGCGTTGCCCTCGGGCGCGGTGATCGCCATGCAGGTGCCCGGCAACTTCGACGCGCCGAGCCATATGGCCGTCCGCTCGCTGGTCGTCGAGGAGCACTGGCGCGACAAGATCACCAGCCTGCGCGATGCCAAGTCCGTCCTGACACCGGAGGAATACGCCACTCTGCTGACTGACGCCGGCTGCACCGTCGACGCCTGGGAAACCACATACGTGCAACAACTTTCCGGCGACGATCCAGTACTCGACTGGATCACCGGCACCGCGCTGCGCCCCATCAAGGCGGAGCTGACCGACACCGACTGGCAGGCGTTCCGTGCGGAGCTGGCCCCCAAGCTGCGGCAGGCGTACCCGCAGCGGGCGGACGGCACGACCTGGTTCCCGTTCCGCCGGATCTTCGCCGTCGCCACCGTCCGGTGACACGATCGCCCCACCGGTACCATGCTGTGGTCAACTGGGGCGGTAGCTCAGCTGGTTAGAGCAGGGGACTCATAATCCCTTGGCCGCGGGTTCGAGCCCCGCCCGCCCCACCACTGTCTGACCAGGGACTGAGCTGGCGGCCATGATCGTCCAGCTCGGCTCCTGGGCGAGTGGCTGGAGGCAGTAGTTGGCAGGCGACGACGACACTCATTCGGGACCGTTAGCTGAATTCGCCGCACTCCGAGAAGAGATCAACAGGGCTTGGGATCTGTCGTGGAAAGTTGTGGCGCTCCAGCTCACAAGCGTTGGAGCGATATTCGGCTTCTCGCTCTCGTCCAACGCTCGCGCGCCGTTGCTGCTGATCGTTCCTTTCAGTTCGTATGTGCTGTGTGCGCGCTGGGTCCTCTTTAGTTACACCGCTTATCGAGCCGCTGACTATATCCGAACCGTTCTCAGCGTTAAAGTGCCCGGCGGCCTTCAATGGGAATGGTGGGCGGCGAGGCATCGACAGCGATATGGCATTGAGCGTCTTCGATCGTTAAACCCCAACCTTCTGCTCTTCTTTGGATCGCCATGTCTGGCGCTCCTCGTTGTGGCGATGTGGTTCTCTTTTGCTAAACCAGCTGACTACTCGAGTTTGGGCGTTTCACTGGGCGGCATATTGCTGTGGTTGCTGGGCGTCGTGCTTGCCGCTCTAACATTCACCCTTGCATGGCCGATAGCCAGTGGCAAAGCGCGTCGAACTCTGGCTGTTTATGCTGACAACAGCAGAGAGGCGCTACCTGACGAATGATCGTGGCCGTAGGAGGACGTCGCATGCCGATCGCTGAACTGAGCGATCTCACCGTCCACATCGACACCGGCCGATGGAGTGAGACCGTCCTTGACGCGGTGAACCTTGCCGTACCCGAAGGGGAAATCACGGCGCTTCTCGGCGAGTCCGGGTGTGGCAAATCCATGGTGGCAGCCGCGTTGACTGGTCTGTTGCCCGCGTCGGCGCGGAGCACTGGGCGAGTACGCATCGAGGGCACCATCGGTTTCGTGCCTCAGTCAGGTGTCACGGCATTCATCGCGGACGAAACCGTCGGCGCGCAGTTGCGGGAGCTGCATCGTCTGCACTGGGCTTGGAGTGTCGAGGACGCGTGTGCGGCGGCCTGGTACCCGAATGACGTGTTGGATCTGTACCCAGGCCACCATTCCACCGGACAGATTCAGCGGGCCGCTCTGGCCGCCGCGCTGATTCCCGCGCCGAACCTGCTTGTCGTTGACGAGCCCACCGCCTCGCTCGACAGGGGCACCGCGTATCAGGTGTGGATCAACCTGCGCAAGTACGCGGACACCGGTGCCGCGGTTCTCGCCATCACTCACGACGCGCCCCTACTGATCGACACCGGCGTCGCCGATCGAATGGTGTTCATGCGTGATGGCCGTGTCACTGTCGCCGGGCCGCCGGTGGAGATGCGAACTCTCGTGGACCCGTACGTGCAGGGGTTCTTTCAATAGATCGGTCAACGCGTCGGTGCGACAGTGTCGCGCCCGCGTGGGCGGGCGCGACACCGAGTCGGGACGCGTTACGGGGTGGTGCGGAACGGGCCGCTGATTTCGTAGGTGATTCCGCCGCTGCTGCTACCGCTGGAGCCGCGCTGGGAGGAGAAGTACATTTTGGTGCCGGCGGGATTGAATGCGACACCGGTGACCTCGGAAGAGGAATGACCGGTCACGCGGAGGAACGGCGCGATGACGTCGCTGGGGGTGATGATGCAGATTTCCATGTTGCCGCCGTCCTCGGCGACGTAAAGGTCGCCGGCGGTGGTGTCGCCGGTGATGTTGTCCACGCCGGTCAATGGGCCGGTGCCGCCGCCGGGAAGGTTGTCGTCGTAGACGGTGTTCAGGGTGTTCGCCGCGGCGTCGTAGACCCAGACCTTGTTGTCGCCCTTGGTGGTGAAGTAGCACTTGTCGTTGCGGTAGAAGGCGCCCTCGCCGCCGTTGAACACCTTCATCCCGGACACCTGCTTGCGGGTGGTCGTGGGCGAGCCGTCCGGGTCCGGCACGGTCGCCCAGGTGAGATCGGTCTTGAGCACCTGCAGTGTGCCGGCGGCCAGGTTGCCCCAGGTGGTGGGCACGAACCGGTAGAACCCGCCGTCCGACTTGTCCTCGGTGAGGTAGACGACCCGGCGGACCGGATCGCAGGCGGCGGCCTCGTGGTTGAACCGGCCCATCGCCGCGCGCCGCACCGCGGGATTGACACCCCACGGGTCGGTCTCCCACGAGTAGCCGGTGTCGACCTCCTCGCAGGAGATCCAGGTATTCCACGGCGTGGGGCCGCCGGCACAGTTGCGGTTGGTGTTGGACAGGATCCGGTACGCCCCGGTGATGTTGGCGTTGGCGTCGAACTTGACCGCGCTGACGCCCCCGGCACCACTGCCGAGCTCGGCGTTGGAGACGTAGATCCAGCCGGAGCCGTCGGCGAAGCACGCGCCGCCGTCGGGTGCGCCGTGCCACGTGTAACCGGTGCCGGCCACGGTCTGCGTGGAGCGGGCGATCACACGGCTGGTGAAGCCGGACGGGAGCATGATCCCGTTGGCATCGGCGGACAGCAGGGCGCCATAGGGGCTGGGACCGGGGACGGCGGGGTAGGCGATCGAGGTACGGGTGACGCTGAAACCGAAGGCGACGGTGCCCGTACCGACGACGGCGGCACGAAGGAAATTGCGACGATCCATCGGGACTTTCCTTTCGGGTGGCTCTTGGCCGGCAGGAGAGAACCGTAAGGATCGACCGTAGACTGAAAACGCCCCATACGTGAACAACGGACGAATCCGAAGGGGACGAGTTAATTGTTTCGGATATAGGCTGAGATTGCCGCGCAAACCTTTCTCATGAATGCGACGCCGCTCGGTTCGGTACCGCCGTTCAGGTGGAACATCCTTCGGTGATAGCCGAATTCGGGCGTCGGGCCACTCAACAGGTGGCGGTGGTCAAACCCTTCGAGGCGGCCAAGCGCACTGTGTCGATGTCACTCGCCTCGGCCGCGAGTCTGCTGAACGACTCGCCGGCTTCGTAGGCCTGGATTCGCCGTCGGTACGCACGACTGGACACGGCCAGATCAACGCCACACGCGCGTAGTCGCCACACCAGTGCCCCCGCGGCTCGCGTTCCGGCCGCACCGCGCCGACCGTCAGTCCGGAATGCAGTTCGCGCAGCGACCACAGGCAGGCCTGGCGGTGCGGAAAACATGTCACCGATTGCGCGAGCGTTCGATTATTCGCCGACAACCTCCCGCTGATCTTGAACTAACGCGGTCGCGGTGTCAGCGCTTGCGGAGGTTGCGGCGCAGTTGGGTGATGCGTGCGGTGCCGAGGATCAGGGTGAGCAGGATTCCGCCGACCGCGGCGATGAGCAGGGCCAGGGCTAGCGAGGTGCTGGTGGTCATCCCGAGGAACGAGATTTCGACGCTGCCGGTGTTCTGCGCCAGGAAGACGATCAGTGCGATCGTGATCAGGGTGGCGGCGCTGACGGCGACCCAGGCGGCGCCAGTGCGGGTTCGGGGCACGGCTCGGGTGCGGCCCGCGTGGGTGACACGGGATCCAGGTGCACGCTGGCCGGTGTCAAGTTCCTGGGTTTCGGCTGGGCTGGGTTCGGGTGGTTGCTCGGCCCCGGGCGAGTCTTCGGCCCTGGGGCCGGCGGGCTGCGAGTGATCACGGCGGGCCATGACGGGCCACCTTCCACGAACGTGACCGGAGGGCAGGCACCTCGGATTTGGGGATGTCGTCGTGTCCGGCTGAACACTCAGTTTACGCGCTCGGGTCGGTCTTGGTGGCTCGCGCGACTTGGCGGCGTTCCCGCCGGAGCTGGTTGTGGTGGGCGTGGGTCGCGTAGTGCGCGGTGCCGACCGCTCCGGCGAGGGCGAGGGCGAAACCGATGATCGCGACGGCGGTGAAGCCAGTGCGAACCCGGTCGTCGAGATAGGTCAGGCCGATCAGCGAGGACAGCGCGGTGTGGGTGGTGAACATGATCGCGGTGGTCGCGGTCGCGCCCCGCTTCTGCAGGGCCATCGCGAACACGATGGCCGCGGTGAGTCCGTTGAGAACGATCGCCCACACCGCCGGGTCGAGGATCAGGTGCCATGGCGTGGTCGGCGTGTCCAGGGTCCTCGCGGAGACGCCGACGACGCTGAACCCCACGCCGGAGGTGAAGGCCAGCATTCGGCCCGTCCACGCTCGATCACGGCGCTTCGCGTAGGTGGCGGTCGCGGCTACCGGCAGCGCCATGCCCAGCAGGATCCACTGCCAGATCGGGTGCAGGTCGCGGGCGGGGCCGGGGGCGGCGGAGATGCCCAGCAGGATCAGTCCGGCCGCACCGAGGCCCAAGGTGACCCAGCCGGCCGGTGCCAGGCGTGTGCCCATGAAGGCGGCGATGGTGGCTGTCACCCCGATGCTGAACGCGAGGACCGACTGGATCAGGAACAGTGGCAGCAGTTGCAACGCCGCGGCGGCGAAGACGAATCCCAGCAGGTCCACCCCGAGTCCGAGCAGGTAGATCCACTGGTGCCGCAGGGCCACAAGATCCATGGACGTGCCGCCGTACACGCCGGCCCGGCGGATCCCCATGGACTCCAGGATCGAGCCTCCGCCCGACGCCAGAGCTGCCAGAGCGGCGAAGAAGTACCCCAGGATCACCCCTCGAGTGTGCGTCTACACGGCCGGATCTACCAGTCCGGCATCGGCCCTGTCGGATCGTGGAATTGGGGTCTACGCTGGGGTACGACACTCGATCACAGTGTCTCGCCGGACGGTGGAAGTCCGGCGACAGCGGATCGTGGTGTATTTGGACAACGCCCCAGACCTTGGCGAGCATGCGTCGGTTTCCGACGTGCCGAGGAGGTGGTGGGCGATGTTCTCCCCGAACCGAGCCAGTGCTGCCTTCTCTGAGTCGCACCGTGCCCCACACCACCAGAGTTTCCGCGATCCCCAGTTCTAAGGAACGAAGATGGGCATCATCGCTTGGATCGTGCTCGGCCTGATCGTGGGCGTCATCGCCAAGACCTTGTTGGGCGGTCGCGCGAAGCACGGCATCATCGTCACGATCCTGATCGGCATCGCCGGGGCACTGCTCGGCGGTTGGGTGGCATCGGAATACTTCGGCGTCGCCACCGAAGGCTTCTTCGACGCCTCGACCTGGATCACGGCCATTCTCGGATCAGTGGCCCTACTCCTGGTCTACCACGTGATCACCAGCCGCAGCGGCAGCCGTGGGCCGGCCCGATGGTTCGCACGCCGATGACGATCCCGAATCCCGACCAAGGCCGAGCGATGCCCGCCGAGCGCGGATCGGATCTCGCGCACGCCCAGAACCGCATGACACGGCAGTGGAGCCGGGTCCGCGCGGTCCGGATCACCACCACGGTCATCAACATGGTCTGCGGCCTGTTCGCCGCGGTGCTCGCCGCACACATCGTCATGGTCATCGGCGAGGCGAATCCCGCCAACGGGGTCGCCTCGTTCGTGCGCGGCTTCGCCGCCGCGGTGTCACTGGGATTCGACGACCTGTTCACCCCGGACAGCCCGAAGGCGCGAATCCTGTTCAACTACGGCCTCGCGGCACTCCTGTGGCTGGCTCTTGGTGCCTTGATCACCACCCTGATCCGTCGGTTCGCTCGGCGTGGCCCGGACTAGCGGGCCATCCGCGGACCTGGCGGCGGCAACACCCTGTCGTCGCTCCCGTCTGGCGGCTCAACGAACGAGGCTACCCATGGCGCAGCTTGATCTCGCTGGAATCGCGGAACCGCATTGGAGCGCAGCCGTGGCCATCATGTACGCCGCCCAGCAGGGCCTGCTCACCGCGGCGCAGTGCGACCAGTTGATCGACCGGCTTCGCATGCGCTCGCCCCAACCTCAACTGTCGATGGTGGAGCGCCACTCAGGCCTAGGAGCGACCTCGTGAGCACTGTGCATCAAGTCGTGTCGCTTGAACGCCGCCGGCGTGCGAGCGTCATCGCGCCTGCTCACCCTCCGCGGACTGGGCTTCTCACCGTGACCCCGATCGCGGTCCAACCTGGTGTGCTGGCGATCGAGGTGCGCGGTGATGTGGATCTGTGCACCAGCCCAGTGCTGCGGGACCGTCTGTTCGGGCATTTGCACCACGGCGATTCGCTGTTGATCGTCGACCTGAGGGCCGTGAAATTCCTCGGGCTGGCCGGCGTCACAGACCTGGCCACCGTTCGGATCGCCGCGGTGGAGATGGGCATCCGATTCCGCGTGGTGGCGCACACCTACGCGGTCCTCATGCCACTGCGGATCACCGAGATGGACAGGGTCCTCGACGTCCATCCCGACCTTGCGCATGCCCTGGCGCGGGTGAGTGACGGTCGGACCAGGTGATCACCGGCGACCGACGCGGTGGCGTCTCGGCTGGGTGTTCGGCCCATAAGAGTCCAGCAAGCCGTTGACGATGGCCGTCAGCGCGTGTCGGTGCGAATCGCGGTCGCTGAGTTCGTCCCAGCGATCGGCGATGGACGCGATGTGGGGGTAGGTGCCGATCGACATCTGGGCGATGGCTTCGTTGCCGTAGACGGGAGTGTCGGTCCGGCTTCGGCGGCGTGCGCTGATCACGCGGATGATCAGGTTGCCGAGGATGTAGTGCCAGATCGCGCGGTAGACCTCGACGGCTTGCTCGGTCGTGCAGCCGTGGTCGACGGCCGCGCCGATCATCGATTCGACGAACCACAGCGCGGAGGGGGCGAAGAGGTCGCCGGCGGCCAGCACCTCGACGATCCACGCGCGCTCGGCGAGCAGTTCGTACAGCAGGAGCGCCACCGCGGTGAGCCGCTCCTGGGGATCTTCCGGAAGGTCCGGGTGCGGGATCTGCTCGGCGTGCTTCTCCAGGATCAGCAGCAGTAGCTGATCTTTGTCGCGCACGTGGTGGTACAGCGCCATCGGCGCGCTGTTCAGCTCGCCGGCCAGGCGCCGCATCGACAGTTTGTCCGGCCCTTCGGCCTCCAGGATGCGATCGGCCGCGGTGATGATCGCGTCCAGCGACAAGCGGGGTGGTCGGCCTGGGGGCATCTGCTCATCCTCCACGGTTCGGATCTCGGTGGCGCACCGAAGCCTGTTGGAGCTACAGTTACCGTACGCGTACGAAAATGTCGCTGGACTCGCCGAGGGGAACCACGTCTGATGACCACACCGGCTGTCGATTCCGCGGTGAAACCGAGCATGGCGGGGCTGCTGCGCCCGCATATCGGCAGTTTCGCCGCGATGGTGATCCTGCAGGTCATCGGCGCTGTCGCGGGGTTGGCGCCGCTGCTGGCGGTCGTCGAACTGGGGCGCACTCTGCTGTCGCCCGGCCCGATCGATCACGATCACGTCCGGCTCGTCGTGATCGCGGGTGCTGCCGGTCTGCTCGTCCGGTTGCTGTTCACGGCCGCGTCGACCGGAGTCGGGCACATTCTGGACGGCAAGGTGCAACTGTCGTTCCGCCGACTACTGGCCGCGCATCTGGGGCGGGTGCCGATCGGGTGGTTCTCCCGGCGGCGGACCGGCGAGCTGGCCAAGGTCGTCGGCGAGGACATCAGTGCCGTGCACCCGTTCATCGCGCACGCGCCGGGCGAGCTCATCTCCGCGTTCGTGGTGCCGCTGGTGTCGATGGTCTACCTGTTCACCATCGACTGGCGGCTCACCCTGATCACGCTGATACCGGTGGTGCTGGCGTTGGCGCTGGTCCCGCTGTTGATGACCCCGACCCGGCTGCGCGAGCAGAAGGCGTTCGACACGGCAATGGGGCGGATCTCGAATTCGGTCGTCGAGTTCGTCCAGGGCATCGCGGTGGTCAAGGCGTTCGGCGGCGGCGAGCGCGCGCATCGCCGGTTCCGCACGGCCGTCGACGACTTCGTCACGATCTTCTACCGGATGGTGCGCGGGCTGTCCGGGGTCGCCGCCGGGATGCAGGTGGCGCTGTCGCCGCCGTTCGTGCTGCTGGTCGTGCTGATCGGCGGCGCGGCGCTGATCACGACCGGTGGCCTGCCTCCGGCCGATCTGCTGCCGTTCCTGTTGCTCGGACTGGGTTTGACCGCGCCGGTCGCGGCACTGGCCGGCCACGTCTTCGACGACATGCAGGCCGCCGGGCGCGCGGTCGGCCGGATCCGGGACGTGCTCGGGGTGCCGCCGCTGCCCGAGCCCGAGCACCCGGTCGCACCGCGGGGCCACCGGGTGGAACTGCGGGACGTCCGATTCGGTTACGAAGACGATCACGAGGTGCTGCGCGGGATCGATCTGGTGCTCGAGCCGGGGACGGTCACCGCGGTCGTCGGGCCGTCCGGAAGCGGGAAGTCCACGCTGGTTCAGCTGCTGCCGCGGTTCTTCGACCCGACGCACGGCTCGGTCGTCCTCGGCGGTGTCGATCTGCGCGAGATCGGCAGCAAAGCGTTGTACGACAAGGTGTCCTTCGTCTTCCAGGACGTGCGCCTGCTGCGCGCGTCGGTCGCGGACAACATCGCGCTGGCGGTACCGCGGGCCGATCGCGAGGACGTGGTGCGCGCCGCCCGGATGGCGAACATCCACGACCGGATTCTGGAGCTGCCGCACGGCTACGAGTCGGTGATCGGTGACGACGTGAAGCTCTCCGGCGGCGAGGCGCAGCGGATCGCGATCGCCCGCGCCCTGCTCGCCGACACGCCCGTTCTGGTGCTCGACGAGGCGACCGCCTTCGCCGACCCGCGGACCGAACAGGCGGTGCGCCGCACTCTGGCGACGCTCGGGGGTGATCGGACGGTGCTGGTCATCGCCCACCGGCTGGAGACGATCGTGGACGCCGACACCGTCGTGATGGTGGAGAACGGGTCGATCGTCGAGCGCGGCACACCGGCGGAACTGTTGGCACAGAACGGAAAGTTCGCCGCGTTCTGGCAAGCCCACCGATCGGCGACGGCCGAAGGAGACGAGCCCCGATGATTCGAACACTGCTGCGCGTGCTGGGACCCGAGTACGCCCCGCCGGTGCGCCGCACCGTGGCCCTGATGACGATCGCCGCGATCGCCGAGGGCTTGTCCTACGCGTTGCTGGTCCCCGTGCTGCAGGCCCTGTTCGGGAGCACGCCCGCGGACGCCTGGCCCTGGCTGATCGCGTTCGGCGCCGGGGTCGCGGTCTACGCGCTGCTGCGCTACGTCAGCGATCTGTCCGGTTTCCGCGCCGGCACCACACTGTTGGACGGCATGTACCACCGGCTCGGCGATCACCTGGCCCGGCTGCCCATCGGCTGGTACAGCGCGGCCCGCGTCGGCGAGGTGTCGGTGCTGGCCAGCAACGGCGTTCTGCAGGCCATGAGCGTGATCGCGCACCTGCTGGCGCCGTTCATCTCCGCCTGCGTGACACCGCTGACGATCATCGTCGTGATGCTCGCCGTCAACTGGCAGATGGGGTTGGCCGCGCTGGTCGCCGTGCCGATCGTGGTGGCGATCCAGGCCTGGACCGGACGCTCGACGGCGGCCGGCGACGCGGACAGTGCCGAACGCGGGCACGTGGCGGCCGGGCGGGTCATCGAATATCTCCAGGCGCAGCCGGTGCTCCGAGCCGGCGGCCGGACCACCGAACGCTTCCGAATGCTCGACGATTCGCTGCGCGAGGTGGAGCGCGCCTCCCGCCAGCTTACGCTGTCGGCGCTGCCGGGTGTGGTGGGCCTGACGCTCGCGGTGCAGGCGATGTTCACCGGGTTGCTGGTGCTGGGCAGCTACCTCGCACTGGGCGGAAACGTTGGTGTGGCGGAGATTCTGACGATTCTGGTGCTGGCCGCCCGCTGCGCGGATCCGGTGCTGTCGCTGGCGGACATCGGCGGCAAGCTGCGCGGCGCGCGGTCCGAGTTGATCAGGCTCGACGCGGTGTTGCGCACCGAGCCGCTCCAGGAGGCGCCCGAGCCGATCCAGCCGCGGAGCCACGACCTGGAGTTCGAGTCCGTCACCTTCACCCACGGCGACCGCACCGTGTTCGACGACGTGTCGCTGTCGGTGCCGCAGGGACAACGGCTCGCCGTCGTCGGACCGTCGGGTACGGGCAAGACCACGCTGCTGCAGTTGCTCGCGCGCTTCTACGACGTGGACGCGGGCGCGGTGCGCGTGGGAGGTGTGGACGTGCGCGCGATCGACACCGACGTGTTGATGGAGCGGACCGCCATCGTGTTCCAGGACGTGTACCTGTTCGACGGCACGATCGAGGAGAACGTGCGCCTCGGCCGCCCGGACGCGACCGAGACCGAGGTGCGTGCGGCGGCGAGCGCGGCCCGGCTGGACGAGGTGATCGAGCGGCTGCCAGGGGGATGGGCGACCAACGTCGGTGAGGGTGGCGCACTGCTGTCCGGCGGTGAGCGTCAGCGGGTCTCGATCGCGCGAGCGTTGCTGAAGAACGCGCCGATCGTGCTGCTGGACGAGGTGACCTCCGCGCTGGATCCGGTGAACGAGGCGGCCGTGCACGAGGGAATCGAGCGCCTGATGGCGGGCCGGACGGTGGTCATGGTGGCGCACCGGATGCGGACCGTCCGGCGCGCCGATCGCGTCGTGTTCCTCGACGGCGGCCGGATCGTCGAGGAAGGCGATCACGACGAGCTGCTGCGCCGAGACGGCCGCTACGCCGATTTCTGGGCGCTGTCCATGACGCCGGCGTCGTGATCAGGCGGCGGGCGTCAGCGTCGCGACGCCCGGCCCGTCGAGCTGGTCCAGCGCCACCGGTCGCCCTGTGACGGCCAGCAGCAGGGAGAGCGCCGTTCCGTGCACCTCCGCGCCGTCGCCGATCGACAGGTCGGTGTCCGTCGCGGTCAGCCGGATGCCGGCCAGCCGCTCCTTGGCTCCGCCGAAGGACGCCGAGGTGCGCGCCTGCAGGCGAAGGGCCCGGGCCACGGACTCCACCGGGTAGGCGCGGGTGAGTCCCAGCGGACGGCGGATGTCCTCGCCGTGCAGGACCTCCTCGACGAGCCGGGTGTCCAGCGGCGCCGGCGCGGTGGAGGTCCTCGGCGCCACCTGACGCAGCCGCTCCAGCGTCTCCCGAGGTGAGTCGCGGCGCTCGCGCCGCACCCCGCGCGCGTTCTGGCGGTCGAAGTCGAACCGCGCCCGGACCATGCCGACCACGAAGTTGAGGCGCGTCGTCAGCGCGGTGTCGATCAGGTGCGCGACCACGTCGTGCACGGTCCAGCCCGGGCACAGCGACGGCGTCTCCCACTGCTGGTCGTCGAGGCGGGTGAGGTCCTCGATCAGCGCCGCGCTCGGCGTGCACCATCGACCAGAGATCGTTGCTCACGGGGGTTCTCCTTCGCTCGCGCTCGGTGCGTTCGACAGGTGAGACCGGCGGTGTGGCGCGAACTCGTCGCACCGATCAGAAATCAAGAAGCATCCGGCGGCGACAAGCACATAGCGTCATTGCCATAGGTCCTGGTCACCCTGGTTAGATCGAGCCCGACCCGCGCGAGCCACTGGAGAAGCGAATGAGTACGAACCCTGCCGACAGCCACGACATGATCAGCGTGCAGGGCGCGCGGGTGAACAATCTCAAGGACGTCAGCGTCGAGATCCCGAAGCGCCGGCTGACCGTGTTCACCGGCGTCTCCGGTTCGGGCAAGAGCTCGCTGGTGTTCGGCACGATCGCCGCCGAGTCGCAGCGGATGATCAACGAGACCTACAGCGCGTTCGTGCAGGGCTTCATGCCGACGCTGGCGCGGCCGGAGGTCGACTTCCTCGACGGTCTGACCACGGCGATCATCGTCGACCAGGAGCGGATGGGCGCCAACCCGCGGTCCACGGTCGGCACCGCCACCGACGCCAACGCGATGCTGCGCATCCTGTTCAGCCGGCTCGGCAAGCCGCACGTCGGCTCGCCCAACGCGTACTCGTTCAACGTTCCCTCGGTGACGGCCACCGGCGCGATCACCGTCGAGCGGGGCGGCAAGACGAAGGCCGAGAAGGCGACGTTCCACCGGCTCGGCGGCATGTGTCCGCGCTGTGAGGGCATGGGCTCGGTCAGCGACTTCGACCTGTCCGCGCTGTACGACGCCAGCAAGTCGCTGTCCGAGGGTGCCTTGACCGTCCCCGGGTACAGCATGGACGGCTGGTACGGCCGCATCTTCGGCGGCGCCGGGCTACCCATGGACAAGCCGATCGGGAAGTACAACAAGAAGGAACTGCAGAAGCTGCTCTACGGCGAGCCGGAGAAGATCAAGGTGGAGGGCGTCAACCTCACCTACGAGGGCGTGATCCCCAAGATCCAGAAGTCCATGCTCGCCAAGGACCGGGAGGCGATGCAGCCGCACATCCGGGCGTTCGTTGACCGGGCGATCACCTTCCAGACCTGCCCCGAGTGCGACGGCACCCGGCTCAGCAAGGAAGCCCTGTCCTCGAAGATCAACGGGAAGAACATCGCCGACGTCTGCACGATGCAGATCAGCGACCTGGCCGACTGGGTTCGGAAGCTGGACGAGCCGTCGGTCGCCCCGCTGCTCAAGGGTCTGCAACATCTCCTGGACTCCTTCGCCGAGATCGGGCTGGGCTACCTCTCGCTGGACCGCCCGTCGGGCACCCTGTCGGGCGGCGAGGCACAGCGGACCAAGATGATTCGTCACCTCGGCTCGTCGCTCACCGACGTGACCTACGTCTTCGATGAGCCCACGATCGGTCTGCACCCGCACGACATCCAGCGGATGAACAACCTGTTGCTGCAGCTGCGGAACAAGGGCAACACCGTGCTCGTCGTGGAGCACAAGCCCGAGTCGATCGCGATCGCCGACCACATCGTCGACCTCGGCCCCGGCGCGGGCAGTGAGGGCGGCACCGTCTGCTACGAGGGCACCCTGGACGGGCTGCGGGCCAGCGGCACCATCACCGGCCGTCACCTCGACGACCGGGCGAAGGTCAAGGAATCCGTGCGCCCGTCCACCGGCGCGCTGGAGATCCGCGGCGCGTCGACGCACAACCTCCGGAACGTGGACGTCGACCTCCCGCTCGGCGTGCTCTGCGTGGTCACCGGCGTGGCCGGCTCCGGCAAGAGCTCGCTCATCCACGGCTCGGTCGACGGCCGCGACGGCGTCGTGGTGATCGACCAGGGTGCGATCCGCGGTTCCCGGCGCAGCAACCCGGCGACCTACACCGGACTGCTCGACCCGATCCGCAAGGCCTTCGCGAAGGTCAACGGCGTGAAGCCGGCGCTGTTCAGCTCCAACTCCGAGGGCGGCTGCCCCGTCTGCAACGGCGCCGGCGTCATCTATACCGACCTGGGCATCATGAACACCGTCGAGTCCACCTGCGAGGAGTGCGAGGGCAAGCGGTTCCAGGCGTCGGTACTGGAGTACAAGCTGGGCGGCCGCGACATCGCCGAGGTGCTCGCGATGTCGGTGGCCGAGGCCGAGGAGTTCTTCGCCGACGGCGAGGCGCGCACGCCCGCCGCGCACAAGATCCTCGACCGGCTCGCCGACGTCGGGCTCGGTTATCTCAAGCTCGGCCAGCCGCTCACGACGCTGTCCGGCGGCGAGCGGCAGCGGCTCAAGCTGGCCTCTCAGATGGCCGAGAAGGGCGACATCTACGTGCTCGACGAGCCGACCACGGGCCTGCACCTGGCCGACGTCGAGCAGTTGCTCGGCCTGCTGGACCGGCTCGTCGAGTCGGGCAAGTCGGTCATCGTCATCGAGCACCACCAGGCGGTCATGGCGCACGCGGACTGGATCATCGACCTCGGACCGGGCGCCGGCCACGACGGCGGCAAGATCGTCTTCGAGGGCACTCCGGCCGATCTGGTCGCCGCGCGTTCCACCGTCACCGGCGAGCACCTCGCGAAGTACGTTGGTCGCTGATGAACGATCAGCGCATGCCGGCCGCGTTCTTGGGCCACGGGAATCCGATGAACGCGCTCGAGGACAATCGGTACACCCAGGCGTGGCGGGCGTTCGGGGAGTCGGTGCCCCGGCCGAGGGCGATCCTGGTGATCTCCGCGCACTGGTACGTCAACGCGACGGCGGTCACCGCCATGCCGCGGCCGCGCACGATCCACGACTTCTACGGCTTCCCGCGCGAGCTGTTCGACGTGAACTATCCGGCGCCCGGGTTGCCGGAGTTGGCCGAGCAGGTGTCCGACGCGGTCCGGCCGACCTGGGTGGGCAGTGATCACGACAGTTGGGGGATCGATCACGGCACCTGGTCGGTGTTGCTGCACGCGTTCCCGGACGCGTCGATCCCGGTCGTGCAGTTGTCGCTGAACGCCTTCGAGGGCGCGGACTACCACCTGGAACTGGGCCGGCGCCTCGCTCCGCTGCGCGAGGACGGCGTGCTGATCATCGGCAGCGGCAACGTGGTGCACAACCTGCGCGCGATCGACTTCAACCGGCCCGACGCCGGGTACGACTGGGCGCTGCGGTTCGACGACGCGGCGCGCGAGGTGCTGGCGAGCTCCCCGGCGGAGGCGGCGGCGCTGGACGGGCACCCCGATTTCGGCAACGCCGTGCCCACGCCGGATCACTTCCTGCCGTTGCTCTACGTCGCGGGCCTCGCCGACGACGAGCCGCTCGTACCGCTGGTGGACGGGCACGCGGCCGGCTCGATCTCGATGGCCGCCTACACGCTCGGCATGTGAGCCGGCGTCACGCCGGCGGGACGAATCCGGGGATCCAGCCGGGGTCGTCGGATTCGCCGCACACCGGGCACGATTCCTGCACGAGCCGGCCGGGGGCGCGCTCGCGGAGGGTGACGCCCTCGCCGGGCAGGATCATCGGCCGCAGCGTGACGTTGCCGTCGTCGTCCTCGACGCGCACGTGGGTTACCTGGCGGCAGCCGTGGCACACGGTCCTGGCCGGAGGGACGGATTCGACCATGCCTGGACGGTACCGCCTAGGTGCCCCCACACGTGACGGTGGACACCCCTAGCGACCTTGCCGGCACCCACCGCGATCGGCAGGCTGGAGACATGGCTGGCGACTGTCGCGACTGTTCGGCGTGCTCGGCGCCATGGGTATGGCGGATGCTGCGGGTCATCCTGATCACCTGGTGGCTGTGGATCTTCAAGATCTGGCTGCCCACGTGCCCTCAGTGCAACCACATGAAGTTTCGCCACGCCCGCCGCCCGGACGGCTCCTTCAAGGACTAGGAACGGTTCAGTCAACGCTGTACTGTTCGAGGCATGCTGAAGTGTGAGACCCGAGAAGACGCGCTGGCCAGGTTGGGGCGTGCGCTGGCCGACCCGACCCGGTGCCGCATCCTGGTGGCCCTGCTCGACGGCACGCCGTATCCGGGGCAACTCGCCGACCAACTCGGCCTCAGCCGCTCCAACGTGTCCAACCACCTGTCCTGCCTGCGGGGATGCGGCCTGGTCGTGGCCAGCTACGAGGGGCGTCAGGTGCGCTACGCGCTGGCCGACGAGCACCTGGGGCGCGCGTTGCGGGAGTTGGTCAAGGTGGTGCTCGCGGTGGACACCGACGAGCCCTGCCTGGACGACGTTCCGGCCACGGAGGCGCGATGACCGCGTGCGCCGACGGCTGCTGTGCGCCCACACCTCGGCTTGCCCCTGAGCGCAGGGCGGTGCTGACGCGCCGGGTGCGCTGGCTGGTCGCCGCGACCATCACCTACAACGTCGTGGAAGCCGTCGTCGCGATCACGGCGGGAACGATCGCGTCGTCCACCGCGCTGATCGGGTTCGGGCTCGACTCGGTGATCGAGGTGGCCTCGGCGACGGCCGTCGCGTGGCAGTTCTCCGGCGCCGATCCGGAAGCGCGTGAACGGACCGCGCTGCGGGTCATCGCGGTGTCATTCTTCGCGCTGGCCGCCTACGTGACCGTCGAGTCCGTCAGAACCCTGTTCGGGGCCGAGACGGCCGACCATTCAACGGTGGGCATCGTGCTGGCGGCGGTGTCCCTGGTGATCATGCCGGTGCTCTCGCACAAACAACGCCGGGCCGGTCGGGAACTCGGGTCCGCCAGCGCGGTGGCCGATTCCAAGCAGACCCTGCTGTGCACTTATCTGTCCGGCGTACTGCTGATCGGCCTGTTGCTCAACAGTCTGTTCGGCTGGCACTGGGCCGACCCGATCGCCGCGATGGTGATCGCCGTGGTGGCCGTCAAGGAGGGCCGGGAAGCCTGGCGAGGCGAGCACTGCTGCTGACAGAAAGTGAACGCCCCACGCGTGTTGGTCCAAACGCAACCGCGCCCATGAGGGCGCTCGCGCCCGAACAGGGCGCACCAAGCTGGTAGGCGAGGAACTCGCGCCGTGGGGTCCGGGGGCTCGGCCCCCGGAAATAACGGCGGGCGACCCGGTCCGCGCTTTCCGCGGACACACGTCGCCCAAAGCCCGCCCGCTCCTCCAGCTGGACTCGAACCAGCAACCCTTCGATTAACAGTCGAATGCTCTGCCAATTGAGCTATGGAGGATCGCTCACGTCGGCCTGCGCCGACGGGGAGTCACTTTATCTCATCGCGGAGGCCGCCCGCGCGGGGGATACCGGTCCGGCGGTCAGCGCGGCGCGGCTGGGTGATGCAGGATGGAGGGGAGCACGTGGATGCGTGGGAGGCGAGAGCATGAAGGCGTTCCTGTTGGGTGCGGCCGTCGGCTATGTGCTGGGCGCGCGAGCCGGGCGAGGCCGCTACGACCAGATCGTTCGCACCTACCGCAAGGTCGCCGACAACCCGGCCGTTCAAGGTGCGGCCGGCATCGCGCGGGCCAAGATCGGCGAGAAGACGGGCATCGGCGACAAGTCGCATCAGCGTCGTGCGCGGAGTGAGACCAACGGCGAACCGGTCTACCCGCGCCAGTGACCGTCCATTGTGGACGATTGGAAGATCTGACGGTTCGGTGACGTGATCGCCGCGTGGGCTGTCGGCGGCCGGCCGTCGGCCTAGCGTTGCCCGCATGCGAGTACTGGTCACCGGAGGGCTCGGGTTCATCGGTTCGCACATCGCGGACCTGGCGGCCGAGCGCGGACACGAGGTCACCGTTCTGGACGCGCTGCTGCCGGCCGCGCACGGGTCGTCGGCGCCGGAGTCGCCGCACCGCACCGTGATCGGCGACGTGCGGGATACCGACGTCCTCGCGCACGCGATGCGCGGGGTGGACGTGGTGTGTCACCAGGCCGCGATGGTCGGGCACGGGCTCGACCCGTTCGACGCGCCGGAGTTCGCCTCGCACAACGACTTCGGCACGGCGGTGTTGCTGGCCGCGATGCACGGCGCCGGCGTGCGCCGGCTGGTGCTGGCGTCGTCGATGGTGGTCTACGGCGAGGGGCGCTACACCTGTGCCGCGCACGGTGTGGTGAGCCCGGCACCGCGCCGGCAGTCCGATGTGGACAACGGGCGTTACGAACCGCCGTGCCCGACTTGTGGGGCGCCGCTGGAGCCGGGTCTGGTCCCGGAAAGCGCGCCGTTCGATCCGCGCAGTACCTACGCGGCGACCAAGGCTGCTCAGGAGCACCTGGCCGGGGCGTGGGCGCGGCAGGCCGGGGGGCAGGTGTGGGCGCTGCGGTACCACAACGTGTACGGGCCACGGATGCCTCGGGACACGCCGTACGCCGGGGTGGCGTCGCTGTTCCGCTCGGCGTTGCGGCGGGGTGAGGCGCCGACCGTGCTGGAGGACGGCCGGCAGCGGCGCGACTTCGTGCACGTCACGGACGTGGCGACGGCCAATGTGCTGGCAATCGAGACCGCCGGCGCCGATTCCGCGCTCACGCCGGTGAACGTGTGCTCCGGTGAGCCGCACACGGTCGGGGATCTGGCCGCGACACTGGCCCGCGCGTGCGATGGACCCGAGCCGAGGATCGTCGGCGGCGCACGACCGGGCGACGTGCGACACGTGGTGGCCGACCCGGCGGCGGCGCGCGACCTGCTCGGCTTCTCCGCGTCGGTGTCCTTCGCCGACGGCGTGTCCGCGTTCGCGAGCGATCCCCTCCGCGAGCCCGCGGCCACCGGCGTCTCGGGGTGAGTGAACACTTACCCACTGCCGGGTGAGCACTCACTCACCCGGCAGTTCGAGCTTGCCGTGCCGCTGCGGGCTCCTGGCGGGTGAGCGTTTACTCACCTGGTGGTGAGTGCTCACTCACCACGCCGTCAGTAGGGACAGCTGTGCGCGATCAACCCGGCAAGCGTGTGTACCCGTCGAGGTGGCTGGCCGGCGGGGGTTTGCGCGTGACGCTGATGAAGACGTCCCCGAAGGTAGTGTCCACGACCAGATGATCGTGCTGGTCCAGGTTGAACTCGCAATACCGTCGAAGCAGTCGGCAGAGGAGTTCGAACTCGCCGTCGGACAGTCGTTCGCCACGATCACGCATCTCGACAGCGTAGAACCAGGCGGCACTCATTCTCGGGGGTGAGTGCTCGCTCACCGGCGGGTGAGTACTCACTTACCAGTTGGTCAGGATCAGGTGATTGACCAGCAGCGCGGTGCCGGCCTGGGCGATCAGCCAGGCGCGGTGTGACCGGGCCGGCAGCAGTGCGGCCGTGGCCACCAGCCACACCCCGAACGGCAGCCAGATTCGCTCCACCTCGGACTTCGACAGCCCGGACAGGTCGGCCACGATCACCGCCCACACGGCGGCGATTCCCAGTGCCGCCAAGGGAAACCGATCCGGGGTGAGCCGTCGGCGCAGGCCGGAGAACACCGTGACACCGGCGCGCCGAAGGCCCGCAACGGCGGCCGGCCCGACGGCCAACGCCAGGCAGGCGAGGTTCGCCCACACCCAGTACCCGTACGGCCGGATGCTGGCGATCCCCTGGTAGTAACGCTCGACCAGCGCCGTGTACCCGTCCAGCCACCAGAACCCGGCCAGCGCGAACACCGCCACCACGCTGAGCGCGCCCACCACCCCCACGGCCAGCGTGCGCCACGCCCGCCGCACCACGATCACCGCCATGGCGATCGGCCCCATGAGAACCAGCCCGTAGGACAGGAAGATCCCGAATCCGAGCAGCACCCCGCCGGCGAACCCGGCCAGCGGCGACCGGCGAGCCGCGCCGAGGGCCAGCAGCGCGATCCCGCACGACGTGACGCCGGTGAACAACCCGTCCGCCGACGCGCCGATCCACACCGCGCCGGGGAACAGTGCCACGAACGGCAGCGCCGCGCGCGCGAGATCGTGCCTGCCCAGCAAGGAGATCGTGGCCGGAACCGCGACCGCCGCGAGGCAGCCGACGAGTACGCAGACCGTGCCGGCAGCACCTCCTCCGGACAACCCGATCCGGTCGAGCCAGACGAAAACGAGCGTCGCGCCCGGCGGGTGCCCGGCGATGTGGGTGGGCCACGAGTCCGGCTGGAAGTCGAGGATTCGACGCGCGAAACCGTTGAGCATCGCGCCGGTGTCGGTGATGTGCGGGACGGTCGGCAGGTACTCCGCGTCGGTGGCGAGCCGGTTGGCGATCCCGCGCTGCCAGCCGTCGATCATGGCGAGTGTGAACGTCCACGCGACGGCCAGCAGGTACCCGCAGCCCAGCGCGGTGCGCCAGCGCAGCCGGGCCGCGAGCGCCGGCCCGTACATCGCGGTGGCCAGCGCGACGATGATCGCCAGCGGGGTGCCGATCCCGATGTGCGGGAACCATTCCCCGAGGATCGGCCACTCGCCGAACAGCGGTCCGACGCCGAATCCGGTGAGCAGCACGGGCCAGAGGAGCTTGCCGACGACGACCGCCACGACCACGAGCGCGAACGCGATCCCGGCCGCGATCAGGTCGGCCCGGCGGCCGGTGGTCACCGGAGCGGACGACGGTTCGGCCGGGTCCGGGCGGGTCGTTTCGTCGGGGTCCACGCGCACAGTCACCCGGTGGACGCTAGTGCCGCCGGCACCCCCGCGCGTGCCCGCGGCGGCATCCGTCAGAACTCCGTAAGACTTGGCGCGGCGTCACAATTTGGTAAGCGCCGCAAGGGTTTTCGACTGTCCACGGTGGACTTAACGTCAGCGGGGTGACGAACTCAGAGACGACCGTGGACGTCGTGCTCCCGTGCCTGGACGAAGCCGGCGCACTGCCCGGCGTGCTGGCCGCGATGCCGCACGGATACCGCCCGATCGTGGTGGACAACGGCTCGACCGACGGCTCGCCGATCGTCGCGGCCGAACTCGGCGCGACCGTCGTGCACGAGCCCCGCCGCGGCTACGGCGCGGCTGTCCACAGTGGACTGGAGGCGGCCACGGCGGACGTGGTGTGCTTCCTCGACGCGGACGGTTCGCTCGATCCCGCCGAACTGCCCGGACTGGTGGCGTTGCTCGATGAGAGCACTGATCTCGTTGTGGGCAGGCGCTCTCCGATCGAAAAAGGTTGTTGGCCGTGGCACGCGCGGGCCGGCAACACGCTGCTCGCGGCGCTGCTGCGGCGGCGCGGTGTGGCCGTGCACGACATCGCACCGGCCCGAGCGTGCCGACGGGAGAACCTGCTTGACCTCGGCGTCACCGACCGCGCGTTCGGCTATCCGCTCGAACTGTTGCTGCGGGCAGGACGGGCGGGGTGGCGGATCGCCGAGCTCGAGGTGTCCTACCGCAACCGCGCGAAGGGCACGCGCTCCAAGGTGTCCGGCTCGGTGCGCGGCACCGCACGCGCGGTGCGTGACATGGCGGGGGTGCTGCGATGAGGTTCGCCGTGCTCGTCGTGGCCAAGGCGCCGGTGGCCGGTCTGGCGAAGACCCGGCTGTGCCCGCCCGCGACTCCCGACCAGGCCGCGGAGATCGCCGCCACCGCGCTGCTGGACACCCTGGACGCCGCACTGTCCACACCGGACAGTCAAACCGTCGTCGCCCTGACCGGCGATCTCGGTGCGGCGCAACGGAAGTATGAGCTGGCGGGGTGGCTGGCGCGCACGACGGTGATCGACCAGCGCGGCGACCGGTTCGGCGAGCGGCTGGCCAACGCGCACGCCGACACGATGGCTCTGCTACCGGACACACCGGTTGTGCAGATCGGGATGGACACCCCACAGGTGACACCCGCACTGCTGACCGGCGCCGCGGACGCGCTGGCCGAGGCGCCCGCAGTGTTGGGGCACGCCGAGGACGGCGGCTGGTGGGCGCTCGGCCTGCGATGTCCGGCCGACGCGCGGGTACTCGCCAGGATTCCGATGTCCACACCGGACACCGGGCGGCACACCGAGTGGGCCCTGCGCACCGCCCTCGGCGAGGTGCGCAGGCTGCCCGTGCTGTCCGATGTGGACACCATGACCGACGCGGTGGCGGTCGCCAGGCTGACCGGCGGACGTTTCGCCGAGGCCGTCGCCGCGGTCGCCGGAGTGAGGGCTGGAGTGGTGGCTCGATGACCACGGCGAGCCGGATTCCGCACGCCGGCAACGAGTTCTGCCACGCGATGACCTCCGGCCAGTGCTGGCTGGAACTGTCCACGGGGGAGCGGCTGGTCCTGCCGACCAGCCGATGGAAGGCCGCATCCGACGCCGCCGACGCCTGGATGCTCGACGCGTGTACCGGGCCGACGCTGGACGTCGGGTGCGGCCCTGGCCGGCTCACCGCGGCACTCACCGCACGCGGCGTGCCGGCGCTCGGGGTGGACAGCTCGCCGGTCGCGGTGCGGCTGGCCAGGGAACGCGGTGCCGTCGCGCTGTGCCGCGACGTGTTCGACCGGCTGCCCGGGGAGGGGCGCTGGCGGCATGTGCTGCTCGCCGACGGCAACGTCGGCATCGGCGGCGACCCGGTGCGGCTGTTGCGCCGCACCGGCGAGCTGCTGCGGCGCGGCGGCACCGCGTTGGTCGAGGTGAGCGGGCCGGGGGAGGGGCTGCGCACCGGGCGGGTTCGGGTGGCCAGCGCGACCCTGGACGGCGCCTGGTTCGACTGGGCGTGGCTCGGCGTCGACGCGCTCGAGGGGTGCGCGCACGACGTCGGGCTGCGCCTCGGCGATGTCGGACGGCGCGGCGAGCGATGGTTCGCGGAGCTGATCCGATGAGATTCTCGTTTCCTGTCAAGGAAAACTCGTTCCGCTCGGCGGCGCACGACGAGCGGGTGACCGCGCGCATCGGGATGTGGCTGGGCATCGCGTTCACGGTCTGCTTCGTCACCGGATTGCTGAGCCATGCGATCCAGCACCCGCCGTCGTGGTTCTTCTGGCCGAGCCGGCCGGTGTGGCTGTACCAGGTGACGCAGGGGCTGCACGTGATAGCCGGCGTGGCGTCGATCCCGCTGCTGGTGGCGAAACTGTGGAGCGTCTACCCGAAGCTGTTCGGCCGGCCGGTGGTTCGCTCGGCGGCGCACGCGCTGGAGCGGGCGTCGATACTGGTGCTGTCCGGCGCGGCGTTCTTCGAGCTGGTGACCGGGTTGTTCAATGTGGCGCAGAACTACCCGTTCCAGTTCTTCTTCCCGCCGGCGCACTACGCGGTCGCGTGGGTGCTGGCCGGCTCGATCGTGGTGCACGTGGCGGTCAAGCTGCCGGTGATCAGGCGGGCGCTCGGCGAGAAGGTCGACGCCGAGCCGCCGGAGCGCGGCACGCTGTCCCGCCGTGGCTTCCTGCGTAGCACCTGGCTGGCCTCGGGCGTCGCCGTGGTGGCGACGGCCGGCGCCACGGTTCCGTTGCTGCGCAAGGTATCCGGGCTGTCCTGGCGTGCCGGCGACGATCCGCAAGGGCTGCCGGTCAACCGCACCGCGTTCGCCGCGGGTGTGCACGACTCGGCGCGTGATCCGGCGTGGCGGCTGGAGATCGGCGGCCGGTCGTTCACCCGCGCCGAGTTGGAGGCGATGCCGCAGATCACCGCGGACCTGCCGATCGCCTGTGTGGAGGGGTGGAGCGAGTCGGCGACGTGGACGGGTGTCCCGGTGGCCGACGTGCTGCGTGCCGCCGGTCTGTCGATCGATACCGACGTGCGGGTGATCTCCTTGGAGCGCAACAGTTTGTACGCGGTCAGCACACTGCCCGCCGAGCACGTCGCCGACCCGCTGACGCTGCTCGCGCTGCGCGTCAACGGCGAGACGCTGAACCTCGATCACGGGTTCCCGTGCCGGATCATCGCGCCGAACCGGCCCGGCGTGCTGCAGACCAAGTGGGTGCACCGGCTGGAGGTGGTCAAGTGATCACCCGCGTGTTGCTGGGGCTCGCCGGGCTGGCAGGTCTGGCCTGGGGCGGAGTGCTGGTCTACGAGCTGGTCGACCGGTCGTTCGACGAGGGGATCGCGATCGGCACCTGGTTCGTCGCCGGACCGGTCGTGCACGATCTGCTGGTGGCGCCCGTGGTGGCGGTGGTCGGCGTGCTCGTGACGCGGGTGCTGCCGGCGCCGTTCCGCGCGCCGGTCGCGGTGGGCGCCGGGCTCACCGCGCTGCTCGCGTTGCTGGCGTTTCCACTGCTGTGGCGGCTGGACCCGGCGCCGGTGAACCCGGGCCTGCACGACGGCGACTATCCGATGGCGCTGGCCGTGATGATCGCCGTGGTGTGGCTCGGCGTGCTGGTCAGCTGCTTGCTGGCGCGATGGCGACTCAGCCGCCGACGAGAAGATTTGTCTTGACAGTTTGAGTTGTCGGTGACACGCTTCTCGCATGTTCGAGGTAGCGGTGATCGAAGACCCGTCGGCGGCCGAGGTGTCGCTCGACCCGGTCCGGGCGAGGCTGTTGGCCGAGCTGGCCGAGCCCAACTCGGCGAGCATGCTGGCCGGCAAGGTCGGTTTGCCCAGGCAGAAGGTGAACTACCACCTGCGGACGCTCGAGCGGCATGGGCTCGTGGAGCTGGCCGAGGAGCGGCGCAAGGGCAACATGACCGAACGGGTGCTGCGGGCCACCGCGGCGTCCTATGTCATCTCGCCGACCGCGCTGGCCGCCGTGCAGCCCGATCCAGCGCGCGCGCCGGACCGGCTGTCCGCGCGTTGGCTGCTCGCCGTCGCGGCGCGATTGGTGCGCGACGTCGGCTCGCTGCTCACGGGTGCCGCGAAGGCGAACAAGAAGGTCGCCACGTTCGCGCTGGACGGCGAGGTGCGGTTCGCGTCGGCGGCGGACCGGTCCGCTTTCGCCGAGGAGTTGGCGACTGCCGTCACCACGCT
This sequence comes from Herbihabitans rhizosphaerae, assembly GCF_004216555.1. Taxonomy (GTDB): domain Bacteria; phylum Actinomycetota; class Actinomycetes; order Mycobacteriales; family Pseudonocardiaceae; genus Herbihabitans; species Herbihabitans rhizosphaerae. The sequence goes on from NZ_SGWQ01000019.1 coordinate 78,487, forward strand.
CGTGGGCAAGTATCACGACGAGTCGGCGCGGGGCGGGCGCGCGCACCGGATCGTCGTGGCTGTGCACCCCAGTGCCGAAAAGCCTGTTCCGGCAAGGGAGTCCTGACATGAGCCACGAGTTCTCCGACGCGTTCGAACTCCAGGTCGACGCCGATCCGGACACCGTGTGGGACGCGATCGCCACCGGTCCGGGCATCGACTCCTGGTTCATGGGACGCACCGAGGTCGACGGCGCCGCCGTGCGCACCGCGTTCGGCGATTTCACCCCCGAGCATCCGGTCACCGCGTGGGAGCCCGGCGCGCGACTGGCCTACGGCGGCGAGCCCGCACCGGACGGCCGGCGGGTCGGCTACGAGTTCCTGATCGAGGGGCGCGAGGGCGGCTCGACCGTGCTGCGCGTGGTCACCGGCGGCTTCCTACCCGGCGACGACTGGGCCGACGAGTACGAGGCGATGACCCTCGGGCACGCGATGTTCTTCCGCACGCTCCGCGAATACCTCGGCCACTTCGCACCGCGCTCCGGCTCGCCGTTCACCGTCTTCGGCCCGCAGGTGTCCACATGGGACAGTGCGTGGACCGCGTTGCGGAACGCACTCGGCTCCGATGACCTCGACGGGCAGGTCTACTACACCAACGCGCACACCATCGGCGTGCGCACCGACGACGCGCTTCTCCGTTTCCTGCAAGGGTTTCAGGGCGGGTTCGTGCTCACGCACAGCGTCTTCTCCGACATCGACGTAACCGCGACCGAACGCGCGTGGCAGTCGTGGATCGACACACTTACCGCGAAGGGATGAGTCCAATGGGGACAGTCAGATCGAGTGACGGAACCACCATCACCTACGACAAGATCGGCAGCGGGCCGCCGCTGATCCTGGTGGACGGCGCGCTGTGCTACCGCGCGTCCGGCCCGAATGGCGGGCTCGCCGCGGAACTGGCGGACCGGTTCACGGTGTACACCTACGACCGGCGCGGCCGGGGCGAGAGCACGGACACGGCGCCGTTTTCGCGGGAGCGTGAGATCGAGGACCTGGCGGCGCTGATCAAGGAGGCCGGCGGGTCGGTGCACCTGTACGGCATCTCCTCGGGCGGCGCGCTGGCGCTGGAGGCGGTGAACGCCGGCCTGGCCGTCGAGAAACTGGCGCTGTACGAGATCCCGTTCGTCGTGGACTCCAGCCGTGCGCCGATCCCCGCCGACTACGAATCACGCATGGAATCGTTGCTGGCGCAGGACAAGCGGGCCGACACGGTGAAGTGGTTCATGCGCGCCGGCGTCGGCTTGCCGGGATTCGTGGTGGCGATGATGCGGTTCATGCCGGCGTGGTCGAAGCTCAAGGGTGTCGCCCACACGCTGCCCTACGACGTGGCGTTCGTCGCCCCGTTCGAGCACGGCCAGCCGCTGCCGGCCGACCGGTGGACGTCCAGCGTGCCGGCGCTGGTGGTGTGCGGCGGCAAGAGCCCGGCGTGGATGACCGCCGCGATGCGCCAGCTCGCCGAGGTGCTGCCGGCGGCGACGCACCGCACGCTCGAAGGCCAAACCCACATCGTGAAGCCCGCCGCACTGGCGCCGGTGCTCGCGGAGTTCTTCGGGGAGGGGCGATGAAATTCCACGCCACGCTGGAGCTTGGCGGCAAGACCGCGACCGGCATCGAAGTGCCGGTCGACGTTGTCGAGACTCTCGGTTCCGGCAAGCGCCCGCCCGTCCACGTCACGATCAACGGCCACACGTACCGCAGCACAGTGGCGTCGATGGGCGGCCGGTACATGCTGCCGGTGAGCGCCGAACAGCGGGGCAAGGCCGGCGTCGCGGCCGGCGACGAGCTTGAGGTGACCGTGGAGCTGGACACCGAGCCACGCACCGTCGAAATACCCGAGGACTTCGCCACCGCCCTCGACGCCTCGCCCGCCGCCAGGGCCTTCTTCGACACCCTGTCCTACAGCCACCAACTCCGCCACGTCCTGGCCATCGAAGGCGCCAAAGCACCCGAAACCCGCCAGCGCCGCATCACCAAAGCGATCGACCTGCTCCGCGCCCGCCAGAAGTAACCCGCGAGTCCCGCGCCCTGCACCCCCGAGTCCCGCGCCCTGCACCCGCGAGTTCCACCCTCCGCACCCCGAGTTCCACCTTCGCGCAGACACGCGTGTTCGCGCGAAGGTGGAACTCGGCATGGTCTCCATGATCTACCTGCTCGTCTCGATGTCGCGGAGCTGTTTCTCAACTGCGTCCAGTGCTTTCGCCCAGGGGTAGTTTTTCATCGCGGTGTTGCCGGTTCTGGGTGGGTGTGGATGGAAG
>NZ_SGWQ01000020.1 GCF_004216555.1 Herbihabitans rhizosphaerae
CGGTCCCATCCCGAACCCGGAAGCTAAGCCCTCCAGCGCCGATGGTACTGCACTCGAGAGGGTGTGGGAGAGTAGGACACCGCCGGACTTCTTTTGTCGTTGAGGCCTGTTGGCTCCCCGAAAATCGGGTTGAGCCGACAGGCCTCAACGCTTTTCTGTGCCCGCTGGGCGCCGCGATTCGGTTCGCTGCGCGGCGGGCCGTAGACTGGCCAGGAACTACCTGGAACTACAGAGCGACCGACGGTTGACGCGCCGCAAGGGTGGCGGGGTGACCCGTATTTCGAGAGGGAACATGATGGCCGAGTTCGGGCGGCGCGAGGAGACCGGCGGGGACAACGCCGGCTCTGGGTCGGATGACGGAGCGGCGCGCCGTTCTGAGGCTCAGGGTGCGCCTGGGGGCCGCGGTCGCGGAAACGACCAGCGAGGCCGGTCGGGCGACCGGTGGCAGGGCCGCGGTGACCGGCGTGACGATCGCGGCGGCAAGCGATACGGCGACAAGGGCGAGCGATCCGGTGGTTACCGGGGTCGCCGCGACGACGACAATCGCTCGGGCGGCGACCGGCCGTACCGACGAGACACCCCCGGCGGCAGCGGGAGCCGTGACCAGCGCGAACGCCGCGACTACAGCGGAGGATCGGCCGACAACCGGGATCGCGGTCGGGACAACACGGGGTACCGCGGCCGGCGCGACGACGACGGCGACCGCGGGCGAAGCTCCGGTAGTCGCGACGGCGGCAACCGGGACCGGTCGGACCGGCGTGAGGGTGGCTATCGAGGCCGGCCCTCCGACAGCCGAGCTGGCACTGGTTACCGAGGTGGTTCCTCCTCGGACAGCCGCGCGGGTGGCAGCTACCGAGGTGGTTCCTCCGATAGCCGGAGCGGTGGCGGTTATCGCGGCGGTTCCTCTGACGGCCGAAGCGGCGGTAGCTATCGGGACCGGAAGTCTGACGATCGCAGCAGCAGTAGCAGCTATCGCGATCGGTCCTCGGATCGGCGTGAGGGCTACCGGAGCGGTTCTTCCGACAGCCGAACCGGCAGTGGTTACCGCGGCGGTTCCTCGGATCGGCGTGAAGGTGGCTACCGCGGTGGCTCGTCGGACAGCCGGAGTAGCGGTGGTTACCGCGGCGGGTCGTCCGATCGGCGTGAAGGTGGCTACCGCGGCGGTTCTTCCGACAGCAAGAGTGGCGGCGGTTACCGAGGTGGTTCCTCTGACGGCCGAAGTAGCGGTAGCTATCGGGACCGGAAATCTGACGATCGCAGCAGCAGTGGCAGCTACCGCGACCGATCATCCGATCGGCGTGAAGGCGGCTACCGAGGCAAGCCGTCGAGCAGCCGGGACGACCGCGGCGAGCGCCGTGGTGGTCGCCCAGACGGAGATCGGCCCGGTGGCTACCGGGGCAGCAAGCCCAGCGGTGACTCGAAGCGCAGCTGGTCCGACGACCGGCGTGGATCGGCCAAGGGAACGGATGATCGACCCGACCGGCGCCCCGATTCCGATCGGCCGCGCCGGGAGTGGAGCGACCGCAAACGTGACGACCGACCTGGCGGGGATCGCCGAGACCGGCCCGACCGGTCGCACGAACGCCGGGACCGCGACGACTTCCGGGACAAACGGCGCGACGGCGATGACGACCGTCGCCCCGCGGTCACCGGCCCAGACCTGCCCGAGGGCGCCGAGATCTCCGCGCTCGACCCGCAAGCCCGCCAGGAACTTCGCACGTTGTCCAAGTCCGTCGCCGACTCGGTCGGCGGGCACCTGGCCGCCATCGGCATGCTGATCGACACCGATCCGGCTGCGGCACTCGAACACGCGAGGTTCGCGCGGGCCAGGGCGTCACGCGTCTCGGTCGTGCGCGAGGCGGCCGGCATGGCGGCCTACCACGCCGGCGAGTACGCCGAGGCGCTGTCCGAGCTGCGCGCCGCCAAGCGGATGAACGCCAACGTCGCGCACCTCGCGGTGCTGGCCGACTGCGAGCGGGCGCTCGGACGGCCGGAGCGGGCGCTGGACCTGGCCAAGGAGGCGCCGGCCGATCTGGACGCCGAGGTAGCCGTCGAGCTGCGCATCGTCGCCGCGGGCGCACGCCGTGACATGGGCCAGCTCGACGCCGCCGTCGTGGGCCTGCAGGGTGACGATCTCGACGAAAAGCGCCGCGATCCGTGGAGCGCGCGACTGTTCTACGCCTACGCGGACAATCTGCTCGCCGCGGGCCGCAGCGACGAGGCGATCCACTGGTTCCTCACCGCCGCCGAGGCCGACGACGAGGAGGAGACCGACGCGGCCGATCGCGCGTTCGAACTCGGTGCGGCCCTGCAGAACCCGGAGGACAGCCCGACGTGACCTTGCTCGACCACTACGACGCGCTGCTGCTGGACCTCGACGGCACCGTCTACCGCGGCGCGGAGGCGGTGCCCGGCGCCTCGGAGGCCGTCGTGGCGGCGCACGAGCGCGGGATCGCCGTCCGGTTCGTCACCAACAACGCCTCGCGCGCACCCGAAGCCGTGGCCGAGTCGCTGCGGGCGATCGGCGTGCCGGCCGATCCGGGCGAGGTGAGCACGAGCGCCCAGGCCGGCGCCGCGCTGGCCGGTGAGAAGGTGCCACCCGGCTCCCGCGTCCTGGTGATCGGCAGCGAGGCGCTGGAACACGAGATCGTGGCCGCCGGGCTGGTCCCGGTCCGCGAGTTCGGCGACGGCGTGGCGGTCGTCGTGCAGGGCTTGTCGAAGGACACCGGCTGGCGCGACCTGGCGGAGGCGTGCCTCGCGGTCAAGGCCGGCGTGCTGTGGATCGCGTGCAATCTCGACCCGACGCTGCCGACTGAACGCGGTGAGGTGATCGGCAACGGCTCGATGGTGGCCGCCGTGCGCAACGCGACCGGCGAGAACCCGATCGTGGCGGGCAAGCCGGCCCGCCCGCTGATGGACATCGCGACCCGATCAGCGGGCGCGCGACGGCCGCTGGTGATCGGCGACCGGCTGGACACCGACATCGCCGGCGGGGTCGGCGCGGGTCTGGACTCGATGCTCGTGCTGTCCGGCGTCACCACGCCGTCCGACCTGCTGGCGGCCGGCGACGACGAGCGGCCGAGGTTCGTCGCGGACAGCATCGCCGGTGTGCACGGCGAGCTTGCCGACCTGGAGATCGGCCCGCGCGAGGACTGGCCGGTGATCGTCGAGAACGGCACCGGTCGCGTCGAGTGGCGGGGCAGTGGCACACCGGAGCCGCTCGACCTGCTCCGCGCCCTGGCCGCGCACGACGGCCCGGTTCGTGCGGGTGACGACACGACGAGGGCCACCCTGAAAATGCTGGGTGTCGGTGAAGTCGGATAGCGTGGTGGACGTGCAGCACGAGCCGGAGACACCGGACATGATCGCGCGGCCGGTCCCTGGGCCGCCGCCGTCGCCCACCGCCGCGATCGACGCGGCGCTCGAACGGCTCGACGGCCTGGACGACGTGCCGCTGCCCGAGCATGTCGCCCGTTTCGACGCCGCGCACGTCGCGCTCACCGACGCGCTGTCGAGCATCGACAAGGGCTAGCCGTGCCGAAGAGGGCGCGGCTCGACGCTGAGCTGGTCCGCCGAGGGCTCGCCAGATCACGGGATCACGCGCAGGCCCTGATCGCCGACGGCAAGGTGACCGTTCGCGGCATGGTCGCCACCAAGGCCGCGACCGCCGTGGACACCGATTCTCCTGTGCTGGTCAGGGAAACCGACGATCCGGGCTGGGCGTCGCGCGGCGCGCACAAGCTCCTCGGCGCGCTCGAGCGGTTCAAGCCTGAGGGGCTCGCCGTCGACGGGAAACGCTGTCTGGACGCCGGTGCCTCCACCGGCGGATTCACCGACGTGCTGCTGCGCGGGGGCGCGACCGAGGTGGTGGCCGTCGACGTCGGACGCGGTCAGCTCGACTGGCGGCTGCGCACCGACGAGCGGGTGCGCGTGCATGACCGCACCAACGTGCGGACTCTGACACCGGAGGACATCGGCGGCCGGGTCGACCTGGTGGTGGCCGACCTGTCGTTCATCTCGCTGCGGCTGGTGCTGCCGGCGCTCGCCGCGTGCGCCGACGAGCACGCCGATCTGCTGCCGATGGTGAAGCCGCAGTTCGAGGTGGGCAAGGAGCGGCTCGGCTCCGGCGGGGTGGTGCGCGAGCGGACGCTGCGCGCCGAGGTGGTGCTGCGCGTGCTGGACGCGGCCGGCGAGCTGGGCCTGGCCACGCGCGGTGTGGTGGCGAGCCCGCTGCCCGGGCCGGCGGGCAACGTGGAGTACTTCGCCTGGCTGCGCGCCGACGGGTCCGTTGATCATGATCGGGCCGAGCGGCTGGTCGAAGCGGCGGTGCTGGAGGGGCCCCAATGACAGATCGCGAAATCCTGCTCGTGGTGCACACCGGGCGGGAGGGCAACGTGAGCACGGCCGAGCAGGTGGCCGGCGCGTTCGCGGACGCGGGTGTGCGGGTGCGCGTGCTTCCCGACGAGGCGGCGCATCTCGATCCGACCTGCTACTCCTCGGTGGTCGGCATCGGCCCGGACGCGGCGGCCGGCGTCGAGCTGGTGTTCGTGCTCGGTGGGGACGGCACGCTGCTGCGCGCCGCGGAGCTGGCACGGCCGGCGCGGGTGCCGGTGCTCGGCGTGAACCTGGGCCGGGTCGGCTTCCTCGCGGAGGCCGATCCCGACGCGCTCGCGGAGACCGTGCAGCTCGTCGTCGACCGGCACTACGAGGTCGAGGAGCGGATGACCGTCGAGGTGACGGCGACGCACGGCGGCGAGGTGATGGCCGCGACCTGGGCGCTCAACGAGGCCAGCGTGGAGAAGAGCAGCCGGGAGCGCATCCTGGACGTGCGCATCGAGGTGGACGACCGCCCGGTGCAGTCGTTCGGCTGTGACGGCGTGCTGTGCGCGACGCCGACCGGCTCGACCGCGTACGCGTACTCCGCCGGCGGGCCGATCGTCTGGCCGGACGTGCAGGCGCTGCTGGTCGTGCCGAGCAACGCGCACGCCATGTTCTCCCGGCCGCTGGTGGTGTCACCCGATTCGGTGGTGGCGCTCGAAGTGGACCCGGCGGGTCACCCGGCTGTGCTGTGCTGCGACGGCAGGCGCACGTTCGAACTGCCGCCCGGCTCACGGGTGGAGGTGATCGGCGGCACCGTGCCGGTGCGGCTGGTGCGGCTGCGCGAGGGCCCGTTCACCGACCGGCTGGTGCGCAAGTTCGAGCTGCCCGTGCAGGGCTGGCGCAGCCGTTAAGCCGCGCCAGCCCTGAGGTTCACCGTGGTCGGCGGGCCAGCGTGCCGAGGTCGTCGCCGGTGATCACGCGGTACTCCTCGGCGGCCGGGTGCCCGTAGTCGGTCACCTGGATCCGCACCCGCTCGGGGCTCGCCTCCTGCAGCAGGCAGCTGTACCACTCGCCGCCGTCGCGGAACCACCACTTCTCGGCGAGCACCGCCAGGCCGACGGCCAGCACGTGCGCCTCGGCGTCGGCGTGCGAGGTCGGCGTGCCGAGCGGAGCGCCGAACACCGTGGTCGGCAGCCACTGGCCGTCGCACGGATGCACATAGCCCATCAGCTCGCCGTCATCGTGGCGGATGACCTCCTGCGGCCCTGGCGAACTCACTGTCGTGTTCATAGCGGCTACCTCCCTTCGTGTTCGTCGACCGGACGGGAAGACATGGTGCGGCCTCACCCCACGTGAGGTGCAACCGAATTCCACCCTTCTGTGGACGGACTCACAGGAAATCGGTGACGGCGTGCCTGTGGATAGGTTCACCCGCTGGTCGCTGTCACCCGCTAGGGTCGCGGTCGTGCTGGCCGAGATGCGCATCCAAGGCCTCGGCGTGATCGACGAGGCCACGCTCGAACCCCACTCCGGATTCACCGTCGTGACCGGGGAAACCGGTGCTGGCAAGACGATGGTGGTCACCGGGCTGCACCTGCTCTCCGGTGGGCGTTCGGACGCCTCCCGGGTGCGCAGTGGCGCGCCGAAAGCGACGGTGGAGGGCGTGTTCACCGACGTGGCGGGCCCTGGGGCCGCGGTCGCCACCGACGCCGGAGCCGACGTCGAGGAGGACGGCAGCCTGATCGCCCTGCGGTCGGTGACCGCGGACGGCCGATCACGCGCGCACCTAGGCGGGCGGTCGGTGCCGGTCGGCGTGCTGTCCGATCTGTCCGAGCACCTGATCGCGGTGCACGGTCAGAACGACCAACTGAAACTGCTGCGTCCGGCCGACCAGCGCGCGATGATCGACCGGTTCGCCGGCGAGGATCTGGCCGGCACGCTCACCGAGTACCGCCGCGTCCGCGAGGAATGGCTGTCGGTCAGCGAGGAGCTGATCGAGCGCACCAGTCGCGCCCGCGAGCTGGCCCGCGAGGCCGATCTGTTGCGGCACGGGCTGAACGAGATCGAGTCCGTCGACCCCAAGCCGGGGGAGGACGACGAACTGGTCACCGAGGCGAAGCGGCTGGCCGACGTCGATCAGCTTCGTGCGGCCGCCACCGGAGCCCAGCTCGCCACGTCCGGCTCACCCGACGGTGACCCGGATTCCCCTGGCGCGCTGGGGCTTCTGGGTGAGGCGCGCCGCCATCTGTCCAGTGTGGACGATCCGAAGCTGCGCGAGCTGGAGCCGAGGCTGGCCGAGATCGGCCTGCTGCTGGCCGACGTCGCCGGCGAGATCACGTCCTACGTGGACAATCTCGAGGCCGACCCGCAGCGGCTGGAGCAGGTGCTGGCCCGGCAGGCCCAGTTGAAGCAGCTCACCCGCAAGTACGCCGCCGACGTCGACGGTGTGCTCCAGTGGGCGAGTGACGCCGCCGCCAGGCTGGCCGGTCTGGACACCTCGGAGGAGGCGCTCGCCGCGCTGGCCGCCCGCCGTGACGAGCTGGCCGTCGAGGTGGCCGAGCACGCGAAAACCCTGACCGCGCAACGGATCGAGTCGGCGGAGGAGCTGTCCAAGGCGGTCAGCGAGGAGCTGGGCAGCCTGGCCATGGGGCAGGCCACGATCGACGTGACCGTGCGCCCGAAGCCGGCCGAGCGGGACGACAAGCTCGCGCTGACCGTCGACGGTGATCCGGTGCACGCCGGGCCGGACGGTGTCGACGAGGTGGAGATCAGGCTCCGCGCACACTCCGGCGCGCAGCCGCTGCCGATCCACAAGGCGGCATCGGGCGGCGAGTTGTCCCGTGTGATGCTGGCCATCGAGGTGGTGCTGGCGCACGCCGATCCGGTGCCGACGCTGGTGTTCGACGAGGTGGACGCCGGGGTCGGCGGCCGGGCCGCGGTGGAGATCGGCCGGCGGCTGGCCCGGCTCGCGCGCACCCATCAAGTGCTCGTGGTGACCCACCTCGCCCAGGTCGCGGCGTTCGCCGACCGGCACGTGATCGTGGACAAGAGCGAGGTGTTCACCCGCAGCTCGGTGCGCACCCTTGGCGACGACGACCGGGTGATCGAGCTGGCCAGGATGCTCGCCGGCATGGAGTCCACGCAGACCGGCCGGGCGCACGCCGAGGAGCTGCTTGCCTTGGCGGACAAGGACAAGCGGTGGGCGGAGGCGGGCAGCAAGAAGCGCCGCAAGAAGTGACCGAGCAGCATTTCAGTGCGGTCTACACCGCGCTGATGTCGAACGACGAGCCCGGCACGGTGTTGCGCGCGCACGTCGCCTCCTCGGCGGAGAAGCTGGCCGAGTTGGCGCCACTGAGGAAGCGCGGGCCTGCCGTGCTCGCACACTCCTACGAGATGAGCGCGCTGAGCAGGATCAGCGACTACCTGATCGAACTGGGCTACCCAAGCACGGAATTCCACACCGCGATCGGACTGACGCCGTTCGACCAGGCCGGCGCCTTCTCCTCGTTCCACCACGAGATCGCCGCCGTCGTACCGGATCCGGACGCGACACAGGTGACGGTGGAAGACGTGCTGTGGCCGGGCTTCTGGTTCGGTGACCTGCTGTTCGCGCGGGCTGGCGTTCGGGTGCGCGCGCCGGAAGAGCTGATCGATCCGACGGTCGCGTGCACCTCGACGCTGTACTTCACCTATCGCCGGCAGCCGCGCCGCACCAACCATCCCGCGCACGACTGGGGCTCGAATTCGCGCTGGACCATCGCGTTCGACCGGTTCTACTCCGACGACGAGGGGCTGCACTTCAACTGGGACGGTGAAATCGATCTCGGTGACGACCCGCCGGTGAACCCGCCCGACAAGCCGCCGCACCCTGACGGGCCGCTGGACCGTCGTCGCGAGTTGTTGGCGCACCGGTGCTTCGTGCGCGCGCCGATGCCGCCGGGGGAGGACGACTGGTACCCGTACGACGGACGGCTCAGCCTCACCTCCGCTGACTGGCCGTTACGGCCGGAGACGATCACTCACCCGAGGTGGTCATAAAGGCGCAGGCCATCGGCGTGGCGCACGGATAATCGACAGTCCATTTGTCACCATCAGCCACATGAAGCTCACCGGTCTGCTCGCCCGCAACCAGAACCAACCCGGCGTGTCCGGCGTTGCCAGGGTCGACCGGCGCACCGGCGACCTGCTGCGCAGGGTCGGCCGAGGCGACATCGTGGTGCTCGACCAGATCGACCTCGACCGTGCCACGGCCGACGCGCTGGTGAAGGCGGAAGTCGCCGCCGTGGTGAACGCGGCGCCGTCGATCTCCGGCAGGTTCCCCAACCTGGGGCCGGAAGTCCTTGTGGCAGCGGGGATTCCGCTGCTCGACGGCGTCGGCGCGGCCGCGCTCGGCAAGATCAAGGAAGGCAGCAAGCTCCGGCTGCACGACAACGCGGTGTACGTCGGCGACCGGGAGGTCGCCACCGGCGTCCTGCAGTCCGTCGAGTCGGTCGCCGATCAGATGATCGAGGCGAAGGCCGGAATGTCCGCGCAGCTCGAGGCGTTCTCGGCGAACACGATCGAGTTCCTGCGCCGCGAGCGGTCGCTGGTGCTCGACGGCGTCGGCGTGCCGGAACTGCGGGTGCCGATCAAGGATCGTCAGGTGCTCGTGATCGCACCCGGTCAGGATCACGCCGACGACCTCAAGCGACTCAAGAAGTACCTCGGTGAGCACCGCCCGGTGCTGATCGGCGTGAACTCCGCCGCCGACACGCTGCACAAGGCGGGCTACAAGCCGGACGTGATCGTCGGCGACCCGGACACCGTCGGTACCGACACGCTCAAGTGTGGCGCCGAGGTCGTGGTGCCGGCGCACGACGACGGGCACGCGCCCGGTCTGGAGCGCATCCAGGACCTCGGGATCGGTGCGGTGACCTTCCCCGCGACGGCCAACCCGGAGGATCTCGCGCTGCTGCTGGCCGACACGCACGGCGCGAATCTCGTTGTCACCGTTGGGTTCCAGGCCAGCCTGCGCGAATTCCTGGACCACGGGCGCTCGGGCTCCAACCCGTCCACTTTCCTCACCCGGCTCAAGCTCGGCGGCAAGGTCGTCGACGGCAAGGCGGTCGCCACACTGCACCGCGCACGGGTGTCGGTCGGCCTCGTCGTGCTGCTCGTAGTCGCCGCGCTGGTGGCGATCGCGGCGGCGCTGTTGTTCTCCGACGCCGGCGGCACCTACACCGACTGGATCGTCAACACCTGGAACTCGTTCACCTCGTGGGTCAAGGGGCTGTTCTCGTGATCTCGTTGCGGTACCACATCATCTCGATCGCCGCGGTGTTCCTCGCGCTCGCCATCGGCGTGGTGCTCGGCTCGACGGCGCTGTCCGGCAGCCTGCTGTCCGGGCTCACCAACGAGAAGGACGATCTGCGAACCCAGGTGACCAACCTGCAGAACGAGCGCAACGCGGCACAGGCCCGGCTCGCCGACGCGGACGGTTTCGCCACCGCGGTCGGTCCGATGGCGGTGCGCGGCCAGCTCGACAAGCGAACCGTCGCGATCGTCACCACGCACGACGCGCGGCCGGCCGACCGGGACGCGATCAAGAACCTGATCACCGCGTCCGGCGCGACCGTGACCGCCGAGGTGCAGCTCACCGACGCGTTCGGTGATCCGGCTCGGGCGGATCAGCTTCGCGACGTGGTCACCCGCCTGGTGCCGGCCGGTGCCCAACTGCCCACCGCGTCCGACCCCGGCACGCTCGCCGGCGGTCTGCTCGGCAGCCTGCTGCTGATCAACAAGGACACCAACAAGGCACAGTCCACAGTGGACGAAGCTGCCGCCGCGCTCGGCGGACTGACCGACGGCGGTTTCGTGAAGGCGGCGCCGTCACTGCGGCCGGCACAGTTGGCCGTGGTGCTCACCGGTGGTGCCAACGGCGGCAACGGAGCGGGGGACCGGGCGGCCACGATCGGGCGGTTCGCCACGCAACTCGACCGGGGCGGCGCTGGCACGATTCTCGCGGGCGGCACCGGGTCGGCCGACGGCACCGGCGCGATCGGCGTGGTCCGCGCGGACACCGCCGCCACCTCGATTCTGTCCACAGTGGACAACGTGCACTCGCCGGCCGGGCAGGTGGCCACCGTGCTCGGGCTGCGCGAGCAACTCGAAGGCCGCACCGGCCAGTACGGCGTCGGCGGCAACGCGACCGGGCCCGCGCCCGGCGCCGGCAACGAGTGACCGTTGTCCCGCTGACACCCGCTCCTTCGATGGGGTGATCTGTCCCTCCGCCTGCTCGATTCGTTGCCGCGCGGGCAATAGCGTCCACACCAGTATCTCTGGTGGGAGGCGTGATGACGGACCAGAACGAGGCGACAGCGTGGAGTAGAACGGTCGGCGCGGAATTGCGACGGTGGCGCGAGCGCGCCGGCTTCGGCGGGAGCGAGATCGCGCGTCGGCTGAGCTGGTCGCCGACCAAGGTGTCCAACATGGAGCGCGGTAAGAGGGGCGTATCCGAAGCGGACGCGTCCATGTACCTGGCGGTCTGCCGCGCGCCCGGCGTGGATATCGAGGACGTGCGCAAGTTCTTTAAGGCCACGGAGGGCTACTGGGTCCGGTCACACCCTGAGCAACTGTCCGACGAACTGCGTGGGCTGATCGCGATGGAGACCACCGCGACAGCGATTCATTCGTTGGAGTCGTTGGTACTGCCCGGTTTGCTGCAGACCGAGGACTACATCCGTGCCTTGATCACGGAAGGCGGATTCACACGGAAGGAGCGGATCGAGAAGCTCGTCCGTGCCCGCAAGGACAGGCAGGTGCTGTTCCGCAGGTATCAACCGCCGATGTTGTCGTTTTTTGTTCATGAGCGGGTTCTGTTCATGCCGGTAGGCGGAGCGACAACGATGAACGAGCAGCTCCTGCACCTGGTCCTCACGTCCTCTCAGCCGAACGTATCGATCAGGATCGTGCCTGCGAAGGTGAGCGTCATGGCCGATTCCGCCGGCCCTTTCACACTGCAGGACTACTCGTTGCCACGATCCCTCGTGTACGTGGAGTCGCTCACAGCGAGCCTGTTCATAGACAACAAGCGAGCCGTAGCTGAGCATCGGAACGCATTGCAGAGGCTTGACTCGGTGGCGTTGGATCGGGACGAATCGCGGTCGTGGCTCGCCGATTTGGCGAACGAGTACGACCGCCAGCGAGAGGAACCCTGATGTTCGTCCGGTGAAGGTGGCGACACGCGTGCGTGGAGCTGGCAGTTGTCCCCGGGACAATCGTCGTGCGGGACTCCAAGAACACGACGGGCTCGCTGCTGGTTTTCGGTGATCACCAGTTCCGGCGCTTCTTGCGGCTCCGCATCACCTGGCCAAGCTGCTGCCCCGGGGGCCACCACACCTCCTCCCCATACGTCGACCCTATCCGGGAAATCGGGGTGCTGTAAGGCGTTGCGCGTCAGCTGTGGATAGCCCGGATCATGTGGATAAGTCGTGCGCCGAGCTTCAGGTGCGGCCCCGCTGGAGCACGGCGAGCACCAGACTGACGAACGCCCCAGTGCACGTCACGGTTCTCACCGTGTGCCAACGGATCCATGTGTTCTCGAAGCGCTCCCGCACGGCACGCAGATCACCGATCTGATCGATAGGCCCCGCGTTGGCCAGCTCGTCGTTGAGCGGGATGTTCACCCCACCGGTGATCCCGATCGACGCGAGGTAGAGCACCAGCGCCACGATCGTCCACACCAGCACCGGCCCCCGCCCGGGGATCGCCAGCAGGAGCGCGCCGACGGTCAGCACGATCGCGCCGACGAACGCGGCCAGGAACACCGGGTTGACGATCGCCAGATTGGTGCGCTGCATCGTCTCCACGAACGTCCGGTCCGACGCACCCCGCAGCCCCGGCATGAACGACACCGCGTAGGCGAACATCAGCCCGGCGATCAGGCCGGTAGTGACAGTCGCGGCGATCAGCACCGCGTCACGAACGAGATCCATTGTCACACCACCAGAGCGATAGCGAGGGCGAGGAACGCGCCGACCGAGGTGTACGTGCGGATGATGTTGTACCGCACCCAGCGAGCCTCGAAACGTTGGCGCACAAGGGAGACGTCGGCGATCTTGTCGATCGGACCGGCCGCGTCCAGCTCGTTGTTGAGCGGCACGTTGACCTTGTTGGTGATGCCGACGGTGGCCAGGTAGAGCACGGCCCCCACGATCGCGAGCACGATGCGGGCCATGCCGCCGTCGATGATCACCAGCACGGCCGCCGCCAGGTCGAGCAACATCGCGCCCATGAACGTGGCCAGGAACAGCGGGTTCAAGATCGCCACGTTGATCTGCTGCATGCCCTCCACGAACGTGCGGTCCGACGATCGCTGCAGTCCGGGCAGCCCGGAGTTCGAGTAGGTGAAGAACAGTCCGGCGATCAAACCGGTCGTGACGGTTGCGGCGATCAGGACCACGTTGGTCAACGTTGACATCACGACTCCGATCTCTGGGGCGACCACACACCGGTGGCCGCCGCTGCCCGCGCGTAGGCGGAGAAGTCGGTCGCTTTGCGGCCGAGCACGCGCTCGATGTCATCCGACACCGAAGCGTTGCGCCCGTCCAGCACCGTGTCGAACAAGTAACCGATCAACCAGACCACCTCGGCAGGCTCGCCGGCCTCGGCGAGTGCCCCGGTCAGCGCCTCGGTGGGGATCCTGGTGAACTCGATCGGCCGTCCGGCCGCCGCCGACAGTTCCGCCGCGACCTCGGTGAACGTGAGCATCCGGGGGCCGGTCAGCTCGTAGGTACGGCCAACGTGATCGTCGGTGATCATCGCCTGGACCGCCACGTCGGCGATGTCGTCGGCATCGGTGAACGGCTCCGGCGTGTTCGGCGCGGGCAGTGCGAGCACGCCGTCGAGGACACCGGGGAGCAGGTAGCCCTCGTCGAAATTCTGGTTCATCCAACTGGAGCGGAGCACCGTCCACTCCAGACCGGACGAGCGCACGACGTCCTCGCAGACCCGCGCCTCCTCCTCGCCGCGCCCGGACAGCATCACGATCCGCCGCACGCCGGCCGCCGCCGCGGCATCGGAGAACGCCTGGATCACCTGCGACGTACCGGGAATCGCGACATCGGGGTGGTAGGTCAGGTACACGCGGTCCACATCGGACAGTACGGCGTCCCAACTGGACTGGTCCTGCCAGTCGAAGGGCGGCTCACCGGAACGGGAACCCACCCGCACCGCGAGCGAGCGCTCGCGGAGCCGGTCGACGACGCGACGCCCGGTCTTGCCGGTGCCGCCGATCACGAGGTGTTGTGTGGTCATGGCACTAATGAAATGCCAGCACGGCGAGACAGAACATCGTTGAAAGGCTCTCTGACATACGTGTGCGTCTACGATGTCGGCATGGACGCGCTCGCCGGTCTGCTCGAAGGCCCCCGCGCTCGGGGAGCCTGGCTGCTGCGGATGATCCTCGACCCGCCGTGGGCGGTGCGAATCGAGGACCGCGCCCCGCTCACCCTGGTCACCATGATGCGCGGCGAATCATGGGCGACGCTTCCCGGCCGCGAGCCGGTGCGGCTGCGGGTCGGGGACGTGGCGTTGTTCCGCGGGCCGGATCCGTACGTGGTCGGCGACGATCCCGCCACGGCACCGGTCGGCGTCGTGCGTACCGACGGGCTGCTCTACGACTTCGACGGCCGCCAGTTGTGCGACGACATGGCGCTCGGCGTGCGCACCTGGGGCACCAGTCCGGACGGCGCCTCGGCCATGCACATCGGCACCTACCAGATGCGCGGCGAGATCAGCCGGCGTCTGCTCGACGCGCTGCCGCCGCTGGCGGTCGTGTCCGGCGAGGAGTCCGACCGGCCGCTGGTACGGCTGCTCGGTGAGGAGATCGTGCGGGACGAGCCGGGGCAGGCGGTGTTCCTCGACCGGCTGCTGGACCTGACCTTGATCGACACGTTGCGGGCGTGGTTCGCGCTGCCGCAGGCCGACGCGCCGGCGTGGTACCGGGCGAACTCCGATCCGATCGTCGGGGCCGCGCTTCGCTTGCTGCACAACGATCCCGCACACCAGTGGACCGTCGCCACGCTGGCAGCGGCGGTCGGCGTGTCCCGGGCGGCGCTGGCACGCAGGTTCACCGATCTGGTCGGCGAGCCGCCGATGGCCTACCTCACCGGGTGGCGGCTGGCGCTGGCCGCCGACATGCTGACCGAGCCGGACGCCACGGTCGGCTCGGTGGCGCGCAAGGTCGGCTACGGCACCCCGTTCGCGCTGAGCACCGCGTTCAAGCGGGTGCGCGGGGTGAGCCCGCGCGAGCACCGGGACGCTCTGTCCACTGTGGACTGAGACGGCCACTTGCGCGCGCCCGTAAAGTTGGAGTCTCGTGACCGATGGGGGTGTGCGATGACGCAGGGACTGCCCGACGACCTGTTCGCCGGCGACCCGGACGCGATCGAGCGCGGGCTCGACGAGTGGGTGGCCGGATTCGAGCGCAACGCGGCCCGATACACCGAGCTGGCCGAGCGGGTCCAGGACGTGCGGCTGACCGCCACCAGCGCGGACGGCTCGGTCACCGTCACCGTGGACGCCAACGGAGTGCTCAAGGACGCCCAGTTCTCCGACAAGATCAGCCACACGCCGCCGGCCGAGCTGAGCCGGCAGCTGCTCGGCGCGATCGACAAGGCGAAGGCCGGCATCGCCGCCACGGTGCGCGAAGTGGCCACCGAGACGCTCGGCGAGGACGCGCGGGACAGTGCCGACCGGATCGTCGGGCACTACCAGGAGCGCTTCGCCGACGTGCCCGAACCCGACCAGACGCCGGCCGCCGCCGACGAGGAGCTGTCGATCGGCCGTTTGGCGGACGAGCCCTCCGGCCGCCCGCCGAGGCGGGAACCGCCACCGCGCCGCCGGCGTCCACCTGAGGACGACGAGGACTTCGGCGCCGACTCGTTCTTACGCTGATCGCGTGACTGGGGGAGAGCCATGGCAGACGGGTACGACGTCACCGCCGGCGAGCTGAACTCGCACGCCACGAAAGTCGACGGGCACGGCAAGACGATCGGGCAGGCCGTGGACGCGGCGAACCAGGCCATGCCGGACAACGCGTACGGGATCATCTGCCAGTTCCTGCCGCCGGTGATCAACCCGATCGAGCAGGAGGCGCACAAGGCGCTGAAGGCCAGTGACGGCGGGCTGTCCGAGATCGCCAAGAACCTGCGCCTCACCGCCGAGGGCTACCAGCGAAACGACGAGGCGAAGAAGAACACCTTCGACCGGCTCTACGGGAACCGCTGATGGACGGCGAGAACCCGTTAGTCGCGAAGGAGAAGGACTCCACCACCTGGTACACCGGGATCGGCATCGCGGAATCGGTCGACGACCTGGTGCAGGGCATCAAGAGCGGCAACTGGATCGACATCGGCCTCGGCGCGCTCACCACCGGCCTGGAGGCGCTGTCGATCTACATGGACCCGATCGGGTCGGTCGCCTCCAACCTGATCTCGTTCATCATCGAGCACTTCGGCCCGCTGCAGGACGCGCTGGACAAGCTGGCCGGCAACGCGGACGCGGTCGCGGCACACGCGCAGACCTGGAAGAACATCTCCAAGGCGGTGGCACAGGCCAAGGCCGACTACGAGCGTGAGGCCAAGGCGGACACCGCCGGGTGGAAGGGTGCCGCGGCCGACGCGTACCGCAGGCGCGCCGCCGACACCGCCGCGCTGATGGACGCGGGCGCCAAGGCCGCCGACGGGCTGGGCAGTGCGGTGGAGATGGCCGGCATGGTGGTCGGCGTCGTCCGGGAGACCGTGCGCGACCTGATCGCCGACCTGGTCGGGCGCGGCATCGTGTGGGCGGCCGAGGCGCTGACGGTCGTCGGCGCGCCGCTCGCGGCGAAGCAGGCGGCGGTCGCCGCGGCCAAGTGGGCGGCCAGGATCGCGCAGATCATCAAGAAGCTGATCCGCACGTTGCAGAACCTGATTCCCTTGCTGCGCAAGCTGAAGAAGCTCTTCGAGGACATCCGCAAGAAGATGGACGAGCTGTTCGGCGGTGGCGGCGACAAGCCTCCGCCGAAGGACAGGGACGGCGACGGTATCCCGGACGAGGATCCGTTCGACAACCTCCCACCGCACGAGCGGGATGCGTTGATCAACCAGCTCATCCGGGACAGCAACCCGGATTTCCCGCTGACCCGCGCGAACGCGGAGGCGATGCTCCGCGGCGGCCCGCCCGGCACGACGCCAACGGTGGCCGGACCCGGCGGTGAGGGCGGCGACATCCAGTTCAAGAACGAGCGGGGGGAAGTGGTCGAGCGCCGCGAGGCCAAGGCGACGGACGGCACCTTCAACACTTTCGACACGCACCTGAGGAAGGCGACCGGCCAGATCCAGAACAAGGGGGAGGTGTGGTTCCAGGTTCCGGACGGCGCCACACCCGATCAGTGGCTCGCGCGCTGGCAGGGCCGCCGCACGGATGAACAACTGGGCAAGTATGCCGATGTCGACGTGGTCTTCAGGGATGCCAGCGGCCGGGAGATCGGTCGATACAATCTTGGGCAGCGGCGCTGACGACGTGAGCGAGGGGCAATTTCGATGAGTGTGTACGCGTACCTGGTGTGTGACAAGAACAAGCGGTTCATGTATCTCGGCAAGCCGGTGCGCGACGAGGACGACTCGATCAATCGGTTCAGTGCGGGCCCCGGGAGCAACTCCGCGAACGTCGAGCTCACCAAGTCCCTGTGGAAGTTCCTGGCGGACAACGCCGATGGCACTTTCCGGGTCGTGTACGACCACGGGCGCGAATTCGACATGATCACCGAGAACTACGTCGAAATCGGAAATGACGCCATCGGTGCCATCGATTTTCCGGACTATATCCGGGATTGGCACGGCTGACGGAATACGAATGGTCCAACCGCGGGGCCGACGCGCCGCGCTGGTGATCACTCCCTGACACCGGCCGGTTTCAGCAGGTCAGGTCGGCTCGCTTGGCGGCCTGTCGCGCGCCGGGCGGGGAGTCGGGTGTTACTGTGAAACCCCGTGCAGCACGTACGGATTACCAAGCACGTATTCGTCACCGGCGGCGTCGCCTCCTCTCTTGGCAAGGGCCTCACCGCGTCCAGCCTCGGTCAGCTCCTCACGGCACGCGGGCTCCGCGTGACGATGCAGAAGCTCGACCCCTACCTGAACGTCGACCCCGGGACGATGAACCCGTTCCAGCACGGCGAGGTCTTCGTCACCGACGACGGTGCTGAGACCGACCTGGACATCGGGCACTACGAGCGGTTCCTCGACCGCGACCTGGTCGGCACCGCGAACGTCACCACCGGACAGGTGTACTCCGAGGTGATCGCCAAGGAGCGCCGCGGCGAGTACCTCGGCGACACCGTGCAGGTGATCCCGCACATCACCGACGAGATCAAGACCCGCATCCGCGCGATGGCCGAACCGGACGGCGGGCCCGCCCCGGACGTGGTGATCACCGAGGTCGGCGGCACGGTCGGCGACATCGAGTCGCTGCCGTTCCTGGAGGCGTGCCGCCAGGTCCGGCACGACGTCGGCCGGGACAACTGCTTCTTCCTGCACGTCTCGCTGGTGCCGTACCTGGCACCCTCCGGCGAGTTGAAGACCAAGCCCACCCAGCACTCCGTGGCCGCGCTGCGCAACATCGGCATCCAGCCGGACGCGATCGTGTGCCGCGCCGACCGGGAGATCCCGGACGGTCTCAAGCGCAAGATCGCGCTCATGTGCGACGTGGACACCGAGGCGGTCGTGGCCGCGCCGGACGCGCCGTCGATCTACGACATTCCCAAGGTGCTGCACGGCGAGGGTCTCGACGCGTACGTGGTGCGCCGCCTCGGTCTGCCGTTCCGCGACGTGGACTGGACCGTGTGGGGCGACCTGCTCGACCGGGTGCACAGTCCTCGGGAGACCGTGCGCATCGCGCTGGTGGGCAAGTACGTCGACCTGCCGGACGCGTACCTGTCGGTCACCGAAGCCTTGCGCGCCGGCGGGTTCGCGCACCGCGCGCGGGTGGAGATCGTGTGGGTCGCCTCCGACACCTGTGAGACCCCGCAGGGCGCGGCGGCGATGCTGTCCGGAGTGGACGGTGTGCTGATCCCCGGCGGCTTCGGCGTGCGCGGCATCGAGGGCAAGATCGGCGCGATCACCTACGCGCGCACGCACGGCATCCCGGTACTAGGCCTGTGCCTCGGCCTGCAGTGCATGGTGATCGAGACCGCGCGGGCACTGGCCGGTATCGAGGGCGCCGACTCCTCGGAGTTCGACCAGGACACCAAGCACCCGGTGATCAGCACGATGGCCGATCAGGAGGACGTCGTCGCGGGCGAGCGGGACATGGGCGGCACCATGCGGCTCGGCGCGTACCCGGCGAAGCTCAAGTCGGGCTCGATCGTCGCGAAGGCTTACCAGGCAACGGAAGTCTCCGAGCGGCACCGCCATCGCTACGAGGTGAACAACTCCTACCGCGAGCGGCTGACCAGGGCCGGCGTGACCTTCTCCGGCACCTCGCCGGACGGTCGGCTGGTCGAATTCGTGGAGCTGCCGACCAAGACGCACCCGTTCTTCGTCGGCACCCAGGCACACCCCGAGTTGAAGAGCCGTCCGACCCGCCCGCACCCGCTGTTCGCCGGCTTCGTGCGCGCCGCGATGGCCTACCGCGCGGCTGAGCGGCTGCCGGTCGAGATGCCCGACGGCCTGACCAGCGGGGCGCGCGCATGACCGATGAGCGGCACGAGTTCCGCGTTGTGTCCACAAAGGACGTCCACATTGGACGGGTGGTCGGGCTGCGGCTGGACCAGGTCGCCATGCCCGGCGGTGGCACCGCGGCGCGCGAGGTGGTTGAACACCTCGGCGCGGTCGCCGTGGTCGCGCTGGACGAGCAGGACAACGTGACGCTGATCCACCAGTACCGCCACCCGATCGGCCACCGGCTGTGGGAGCTGCCGGCCGGGCTGATCGATCACGCGGGGGAGGACCCGGTCGCCACGGCGGCGCGCGAGCTGGTGGAGGAGGTCGGGCTGGAGGCTCGGGAGTTCCGGACCCTGGTCGACGTGGCCGCCTCACCCGGCTTCACCGACGAGGTGGTGCGGGTCTACCTGGGTACCGGACTGTCCACTGTGGACCGTGAGATGCTCGGCGACGAGGAGGCCGATCTGGTGATCCGGCGCTTCCCGCTGGACGAGGCGGTCGACATGGCGCTGCGCGGGGAGATCGTGAACGGCTCGACCGTCGCCGGACTGCTTGCCACACAAGCGATCCGGCGGGACGGGCGCACGCCACGGCCGGCCGACGCGCCGTGGCGGGACCGACCGACGAGGTTCGCCGCCCGCCGGTCCTGACGGCTGGATGCAACAAATTCCCCGATTCCGGCAACTAGTGGTGTGAAAGCCCCTAACGTTGATGACGTGGGGTACGGGGCCACCACTAGGAGAGGGGATCGATGCATCATCGCAACAGGGGTCGATCGCGCGCGGCCAGGTTCGGCCTGGCCGGGCTCGCGGTCGCGGCGGTGACTACCGCGGTCGTCATACCCGTCGTGTCGGACGGGACCGCCGAGGCGGCGCCCGCGCCGGCCGTCGGCCAGATGTCGGCGCCGGCGCGTTCGGTCACGTTGATCACGGGTGATCGGGTGCTGGTCGCCGGGCGTGATCAGGTCCGGGTGCACGCCGCGCCGGGCCGGGAGGCGGTCGGATTCCACCAGCAGGTCGAACCGGACGGCGACGTCCACGTGATCCCGTTGGACGCCATGCCGCTGGTGTCGGCCGGCCGGCTGGATCGCAGGTTGTTCGACGTGACTGGGTTGATCGAGGCCGGCTATGACGACTCGGCGCGTCAGGACATCCCGGTGATCGTGAGCTATCCGGCGGGTGCGCCGAGGGCTGTGCGCGCGGAGGGCGCACGGACCGAGCGCGAGCTGCCGAGCATCAACGCCACCGCGCTGCGTGTGGGGAAGACGGGTACGGCCTTCTGGAACGCGAGCACGCGCGGCGCGGCGCAGCGGATCTCGCTGGACGGCCGCGTGCGCGCGACTCTGGACCACAGTGTCCCGCAGATCGGTGCGCCGGAGGCGTGGAATGCCGGTCATACCGGCAAGGGCGCCACGGTCGCGGTGCTGGACACGGGAATCGACGCGACGCACCCGGATCTCGCGGACGCCGTGGTGGAGGCGAAGGACTTTTCCGGGTCGCCGTCTGGTGCCGACGACAAGCAGGGCCACGGCACGCACGTGGCGTCCACGGTCACCGGTAGCGGTGTGGCCGAGGGCGGTAAGCGGGTCGGGGTGGCGCCGGACGCTCGGCTGCTGGTGGGCAAGGTGCTTGATGATCGCGGTAGCGGCTCCGAGTCGGGGATCATCGCGGGGATGGAGTGGGCGGCGGGCAAGGGCGCTCGTGTGATCAACATGAGCCTGGGCAGCTCGCAGGCGTCTGACGGCACCGACTCGATGTCGCAGGCCGTGAACCGGCTGACCGAGCAGACCGGTGCGCTCTTCGTCGTGGCGGCGGGGAACTCCGGCTCCGCTCGGCCGATGGGCAGTCCGGCCGCCGCGGACGCGGCGCTCACCGTCGGTGCGGTCGATGGGCAGGACAAACTGGCGCGGTTCTCCAGTCAGGGGCCACGCCACGGTGACGCGGCGATCAAGCCGGACATCACCGCACCGGGTGTGGACATCGTCGCGGCGAGGGCGAAGGACGCACAGATCGGCGAGCCGGTCGGCGACAAGTACGTGAAGTTGTCCGGCACCTCGATGGCAACCCCGCACATCGCCGGCGCGGCGGCCATTCTCGCCGCGCAGCACCCGGACTGGAAGCCGGACCGGATCAAGGCCGCGCTGATGGCGAGCGCCAAGCCGAACGCGGAGGCGACGGTGTTCCAGCAGGGCGCCGGCCGGGTGGACGTCGCGCGGGCGCACACGCAGACCGTCGCGGCGAGTCCGGGCAGCGTGTCACTCGGCCGGGCGCGGTGGCCGCACGATGACGACAAGCCGGTCGCGAAACCGTTGACGTACAACAATTTCGGGCCGCAGCCGATTACCGTGACGCTCACCGCCGAGGTCCGCGACCCGGCCGGCAACCCCGCGCCGGAAAGCATGTTCACCGTCGAGCCGCGCACGCTCACGATCCCGGCCGGAGGGCAGGCCGGCGCGACGGTCACGGCGAACACCGCGGTGGCCGGACCGGACGGCGTGTACTCCGGGCAGGTCGTGGCCACCGGAGGGCCGGCCGAGTTGCGCACGCCGGTAGCGGTGGACCGCGAGGTGGAGAGCTACGACGTCAAGATCAGCGTGATCGGATCCGACGGCACACCACGGCCCGGATACTCGATGTGGCTGTTCGACGTGGACCGGATGTCCAGCGTCCGGCCGCACGACCCGTCCGGCACGGTGACCGCTCGGGTGCCCAAGGGCAGGTACTTCGCCCATCTGATCTTCGTTGCCGGGAACGGTCCCGACGCCAAGCTGATCCAAGCGGCGGAGCCGGAGATCGTGGTCGACCGGAACCTGGAGCTGACTTTCGACGCGCGGCAGGGCAAGCCCGTCGGGTTCCAGGTGGACAAGCCCGAGGCGAAGGCCGGAATGGCTGTGCTCACCAGCCGGCGGCAGGCCGCGAAGGGTTCCGCCAACGCGATCCTGACCAGCCGGCAGCTCGACGGTGTGGCCATTCTGCCGTCGAAAACCGTTGTGCCGCAGGACAAGTTCGAGTTCAGCGCGGAGGGTCGGCTGGCCCAGCCGGCCGCCGACGGGACGTTCACCGGCAGCCCCTACCTGTACAACCTCCGGTGGTCGCACGGCGGGCAGGTGCCGCAGGATCTCGTGCGGCGGTTCCGGGACGCCGACCTGGCGCGGGTTCGCTCGGAGTACGCCGCGCAGGCGCCGGGCAGGGTTGGTGTCCGGGAAGCCGTGATCGCCACGCCGCTGCCGTTCGGGCTGGACGAGTTCTACGCGACCGATCAGCCGATCTACGACCAGTTCTACGAGGAGGCGGCGCCGGGGCAGCGGTCGGCCACCGTGCTGCTGACCCCGCCGAGGACGTACCGCAAGGGTGAGACGCGCACCGAGCGGTGGAACGCGGCGGTGTTCGGCCCCGCGTTCGCGAGCACCGCCGGGTCGAGGCTCCGTGACCGGATCGGAGTGTCGGTTCCGCTCTACTCGGACCAGGCGCCGGACCACGAGTCGATCGTGTTCTCGGGGGCGGACGGGATCACCGGCCGCACCACGTTGTTGCGGGACGGCACGCCGATCGGCGAGGTGGCGGAACCGGGTGGCGGCCAGTTCACCCTGCCGCCGGACGACGGGCGGTACCTGCTGCGCACCGAGGCGGTGCGCAAGGACGGCTCGCCGCTGTCCACGAAGATCACCGCCGAGTGGGGTTTCCAGTCGTCTCATGTGGACGGTGAGCAGCCGAAACCGTTGCCACTGCTGGCGGTTCGCCTCGCACCGCCGGTGGACGCCACCAACACCGCACCGGCCGGACAACGGTTCACCATCCCGGTGTACGTGCAGCGCAACGGCTCGCCGCCGGGCCGTGTGGAGCCGCCGAACGTGCGGGTGTCCTATGACGGCGGGGCGACTTGGCGGCCGGTGCCGATCAGCCCTGACGGTGATCGCTGGACCATCGCGCTGGACCACCCGGCGGACGCCAAATCGGTGTCGATCGCGGCCGGCACGAGGGATTCGGACGGCAACACGGTCGACCACACGATCATGGACGCCTACCGGTTGAAGTGATCAACCGCGGGCGTCTGCTCGGCGGCCGAGCAGACGCCCGCGGTCCCGTGTCGAAGTCGAGCGGTGCACCGATGCCGATCTCCACGGCGACGAGGGCGATCAACGCCACGATCACGAGCGTCCGCGGCGGGTTGCGTGCGCTCAGCGGCGGGACCTGGATCTCCTTCCTGCTCAACAGGTTCTCGCGGCGAGCGGCGACCAGGTGGCGCGGCGGTCCAGCCACAGGATCGCGAGCGCGCCGAGGCGCTAGTCCCGGAGGCGGCGTCCGTGGCCGTCGGTGACGTCCTGACGGAATATCAGGGTGAACCCGTCGATGAAGGACCACGTGCAGCCGAACAGGATCGGCACGAAGCCGAGCAACGTGCCGCCCAGCAACGCGGCGAGACCCAGCAACCCGAACAGGCCGGCGACCACGAGCTGACCCGTGGCCACGCCGTAGTGCCCGGTGTAGAACCGTCCGGTCCCGAACGGCACCACCATGTTCAACACGCCACCGACGACCCGCGACCGGTCTGACACGGGGATCTCCATCGCCAGCGACCGGGGGTGGAACGCGGGCAGCGGCTGGACGGTGGCGACTCGCAGCGTCGGCGGCACCATGAACGCCGGGTACGGCGCGGGCAGATCGGAGAACAGCGGCCGCAACTCGCCGCGAGTCGTCGCGGTGTGCACGCCGTCGACCCGCTGCTCGTACTCGTCGCTGGCCAGCCGCCCTTCGGCGAAGTGCTCGCCGAGCACCCGCACGGCGTCCTCGCGTTCGGCGTTTCCGATGCGCAGGCCGTCGGTGCTGGCCGGCTCCTGCACGCTGCTCATACGACATACGATGCCGTCACCCGTCGAAACGTTCCCGATCGGGCTACGCTCACCGCCGTGCCGCCCCCGCTCGACGCGGAAGACGTACCCATTCCGCCGGCCGTCGCCGGTGTGGTCGGCGCGTACCTGGACCATCTCGCGGTGGAGCGCGGCACCTCCCGGAACACCGTCGACGGGTACACCCGCGACCTGCGCCGGTACGCCGAGCACCTGGCGGTCAACGGTGTCGCCGATCTCGCGGACGTGTCCGAGGCTCACGTGTCCGCGTTCCTCGCCGTGCTGCGTGAGGGCGCGCCGGGCCGGCCGCCGCTGGCGCCGTCCTCGGCCGCCCGTGCGCTGGTCGCGGTGCGCGGGCTGCACCGGTTCGCGGTCCGCGAGGGTTTGACCGACGCCGACCCGGCGCGCGGGGTGCGCCCGCCGGCCGCGCCCCGCCGCCTGCCGAAGGCGCTCGGGGTCACCGACGTGTTGAAGCTGCTGGACGCGCACCCGTCGGAAGGCATTGGGGCACAACGAGATCGGGCGCTGCTGGAGGTGCTGTACTCGACCGGCGCGCGGATCTCCGAGGCGGTCGGGCTGGACCTGGACGACATCGACTCCGAGGAGCGCACGGTTAGGCTGGACGGCAAGGGCGGCAAGCAGCGGCTGGTGCCGATCGGCCGTCCGGCGCTGGAGGCGCTGGACGCCTATCTGGTGCGCGCCCGGCCGACGCTGGTGGCGCGCGGGCGCGGGGCGCACGCGGTGTTCCTGAACGCGCGCGGCGGGCGGCTGTCCCGGCAGAGCGCGTGGCAGGCGTTGAAGACCGCGGCCGAGCGTGCCGGGATCACCTCCGACGTCTCGCCGCACACGCTGCGGCACTCGTTCGCCACCCACCTGCTCGAAGGTGGCGCCGACGTGCGTGTGGTGCAGGAGCTGCTCGGTCACGCGTCGGTCACCACGACCCAGATCTACACCCTGGTCACGGTCAACACGCTGCGCGAGGTGTACGCCACCGCGCATCCGCGCGCACGCGGCTGAAGTCGACCGCGGCGCGCGCCCGACGCATAGCCGACGCATAGTGCGGGTGCTGGACAGTCGTATGGCAACCAGTCTGTCGATCGTGGGGTAGCACGGCTGAACCAGGTGGGGGAGCCATGGGTGGAAGGGCGAAGGAGGAGGTGGAGTTCGCCGAGTACTTCGCCACGCATGTGGCGCGGTGGCGGCGGACGGCGCGTTTTCTGTCGGGGAGCTGGCACGACGCGGACGACCTCGTGCAGGTCGCGTTCGTGCGGTTGTTCTCCGTATGGCGGCGGGTCAAGGCCGATTCGGTCGACGCGTACCTGAGACGGATCCTGATCAACGTGTACCTGTCCAGCAAGCGCGGGCAACGCGGGCGGGAGGTCCCGGTGGCCGTGCTGCCGGAGGTGCCCGCCCCGGATGGCGTTGACGGAGCGGATCGGGTGGCGCTGAGGGAGGCGCTCAAGGCACTCACTCCCGGTCAGCGCCGCGCCGTGGTGCTGCGGTACTGGGAGGGGCTCACGGTCGCCGAGACGGCGACCGTGATGGGCATCTCGGAGGGGACGGTCAAGAGCCAGACCGCGCGGGCCGTGTCGGCGCTGCGGCCGCTCGTGGCCGACGGGCCAGCCTTCACGAAGGTCGCTCACACCAGTCGGTGAATCTCTCCCATTTCGTGACAACCAATTCGTCAGTCGCCGGGTAGTACTCGTAGAGGCCCGGGAAACATGCGCAAAGGGAGGGCGCGGACTTTTCCTGCTCGAGGCTTCTCGGTATTGCCGGTAACACGACGGGGTGACTTGCCGTTTCGGCTACCGGCACGACTTCGGCCATTCTACGGCTGGAGAACAAAGATGAAAGGACGATGAAATGTTGTCACGAAAGAAGAAGACTGTCATTGCCGGTGCGCTCGCGGTATCCACTTCGCTGGGTGGGGTCGGCGTCTGGTCCGCGTCGGCCGCACCGGAGACGGGAGAGGAGACCGTCGCCGTGGAACTGCGCACTGTCACGGTCGCCCGGGTGGCTGGTGCCGCGGCGGCCGACGGCACCGTGCCGGTCGTGTTGGGGGACGGCTCGACGGCGTCCCTCCCGGCGGACCGGGTTGCCGACGCGTTGCGGGCGAGCCAGACGCAGCAGGTCGCCGCGAGCTGCGGAACGGCGTACATCCGGCTGAGGCACAAGAGCAACGGGAGGCCGGTGCGTATGGAGACCGGCTTCGACCTGAGCGGTGGCCGCCGCGCGGTGGGTTACGTGTGGCGTGCGCGCATCGAGGGGCCTGATTACGGGTACAACTACAGTGCCAGCGGTGGACTGCGTTTCCGCGATAAGTGGAATGGCTCGCATGACAGCGGCGACAATTACCCGCACGGCACCTACCGTGCGGCCGCGACTGGCACGGTCTCGCTGTCGAACGGCAATGTCTGCGGCGCGGTCGCCGGGACCGCACGCCGACTCTGAGGCAGTACTTATCGGGCTTTGTCCGGCAAACCTCGGTCGATGGGATTCGTGATCGAAGCCCATCGACCGAGCCGCGCTTCCGCTCGCCAAACTACTTTCCGTATGATGGTCGTCGTGAATTCAGATGCGGGCTCCGCACCGCCGGCGGATGCTATCGGGATTGTGGCGTCGTTCCTGTCGGCGCTGGAGGACAACGATCTGGCGGCGGCATTGGATCTGCTCGCCGAGGACGCCCAGTGGATCAACGTGTCGTTGCCCGCGGTGCGCGGCAGGGACCGGATCGCGCGGCTGCTGCGGCTGCTGATCGCCGCCAGGGTCGGATTCCGGGTGCACGTTCATCACGCTGCCGCCGAGGGCGGTGTCGTGCTGACTGAACGCACCGACGCGCTCGGACGGGGTCGGTTCGAGCACCGGTTCTGGGTCTACGGCCGGTTCGAGATCGAGGACGGCCGGATCACTGTCTGGCGGGACAGTTTCGACTGGCTCGACATCGTCGTCGGCCTCGTGCGGGCCGTGGCGGGCGTGGCTATGCCCGGGGTCAACCGCCGCTGGCCGGGGGAGCGTGCGGTCAGGCGTTGATGTCGGCGTGTGTGGCTGACGATCTGCCCTCGGTTGCGTAGTGCTGGAAACCGCTACGGCGTGCCGCGTTGGTGCGCGCACGCCGTAGCCATAAGCTGCCCGCGTCACTGGGACGACAAGGAGCTAGGTCGCTATGTCGACATTTCAGCCCGCCGGGGAGTTGAGCCTCGCTCCACGCAGCGGCGACAACACCGACGAGCCCGAGGAAGTGGGCGCCACCGGGCGCCCACGCCGGCACGTGCCGGAGCCGCCGCTTGTCAACGGGCACGGGCCGGCCAAGGTGCTGGCGATGTGCAACCAGAAGGGTGGCGTCGGCAAGACCACGTCCACCATCAATCTGGGCGCCGCGCTCACCGAGTACGGGCGCAGGGTCCTGCTGGTCGACTTCGACCCGCAGGGCGCGCTGTCGGTCGGCCTCGGCGTTCCGGCGCACCAGCTCGAGCAGACCATCTACAACGTGATCATCGAGCGGGCCGTCGGCATCAAGGACGTGGTGATCCGCACCAACGTGGACAACATGGACCTGCTGCCGAGCAACATCGACCTGTCCGCGGCCGAGGTGCAGTTGGTCGCCGAGGTCGGCCGCGAGCAGGCGTTGGAGCGCACGCTGCGCCCGCTGCTCCCCGAGTACGACTACGTGCTGATCGACTGCCAGCCGTCGCTCGGCCTGCTCACGGTCAACGCGCTGGCCGCGGCCGACGGTGTGCTCATCCCGCTGGAGTGCGAGTTTTTCAGCCTGCGCGGCGTGGCCCTGCTGATCGACACGATCGAGAAGGTACGCGAGCGGCTGAACCCGAACCTCGACATCACCGGGATTCTCGCCACCATGTTCGACCCGCGCACACTGCACTCCAAGGAAGTGATGGCGCGCGTGGTGGAGGCGTTCGGCGACACGGTGTTCGACTCGGTGATCAACCGGACGGTGCGGTTCCCGGAGACCACGGTGGCCGGTGCGCCGATCACCACGTGGGCACCGAGATCGGCCGGCGCGAAGGCGTATCGCGCGCTGGCCCGCGAGGTGCTCGCCAGGTGAGT
This sequence comes from Herbihabitans rhizosphaerae, assembly GCF_004216555.1. Lineage (GTDB taxonomy): Bacteria > Actinomycetota > Actinomycetes > Mycobacteriales > Pseudonocardiaceae > Herbihabitans > Herbihabitans rhizosphaerae. Next base: position 27,913 of record NZ_SGWQ01000020.1, read on the forward strand.
CGCCGCGCCCCACTACCCGGCGCGGCTGAGCTGTTCCGCTCGACGAGCCCGGCGCCGCGACGAGAGCCGCCGCCCGACGACGACGGGTGGTTCGACCCTGCCCAGAAGACGTCACAGCCGTCGACCCGGCAGGCCCAGCACAGCGACCCGGCTGCCCGTGGCCGCCGTGGCACCGGCCGGCAGAAGCACGACTCCAAGATCACCGTCTACGTGTCGCAGGACGAACTGCTGGCCCTGGAACACGCCCGGCTGGCCCTGCGTGCCACGCACGGGTTGGTCGTCGATCGCGGCCGGGTGGTCCGGGAGGCGATCGCCGTCCTGCTCGCGGACCTCGACGCGTCGGGGGAGGACTCGGTCCTGGTGCGTCGACTGCGGCTGGAGCACGGCCAGGACGACGAGCGATGACGGCGGTGGTCGACCACACTGAGCGGATGGCGGAGAACCAGGACACCGACGAGAGATCGGACGGCCGGTTCACCGTCAGGCTGCACAACTTCACCGGTCCGTTCGACCTGTTGCTGCAGTTGATCTCACAGCACGAGCTGGACGTCACCGAGGTCGCGCTGCACACGGTGACCGACGATTTCATCGCGCACATCCGCTCGATGGGCGACGACTGGAACCTGGACGAGACCACCGAGTTCCTGGTCATCGCGGCGACGCTGCTGGACTTGAAGGCCGCGCGCCTGCTGCCCGCCGGCGACGTGGAGGACGAGGACGACCTCGCCCTGCTGGAGGCGCGCGACATCCTGTTCGCGCGGCTGCTGCAGTACCGGGCGTACAAGCAGGTGGCGGCGCTGTTCGCGGAGCTGGAGCAGGGCGCGCTGCGGCGGTACCCGCGCTCGGTGGCGCTGGAGGAGCGGTTCGAGGGTCTGCTGCCCGAGGTGATGATCGGCGTCTCGCCGGAGAAGTTCGCGGACATCGCCGCGGCCGTGTTCCGCCCGAAACCGCCGCCCACGGTGTCGATCGATCACCTGCACATGGGCAAGGTGTCGGTCCGCGAGCACGCCGCCCAGTTGCGCGTTCACCTGGCGCGCAACGGAAAGGCGAGTTTCAGCGAGTTGGTGGCCGACTGTGGCCTGCCGATGGAGGTGGTGGCCCGGTTCCTCGCCCTGCTGGAGCTGTACCGGGAGGCGACCGTGCTGTTCGAGCAGAGCGACCCGCTCGGTGAGCTGCACGTGGAGTGGACCGGCGGCTCACTCGAGGAGGCGACCGCGGCAGCGGAGGCGGACCGGGCGAAGGTGGACGAGGAGGAGTACGGGTGACCCCGGAAGACACGGCTGAGACGCCCGAAACCGTTGCGGCGCAAGAAGAACCAGCCGCGCCTGAGGAGCCGATCGAGACCAGCGATCTGCCCGACCTGACCGACGACACCGACCTGTACGCCGCGCTGGAGTCGCTGCTGCTGGTGGTGGACTCGCCGATCGAGGAGCAGATGCTGGCCGACGCGGTCGCGCAGCCGGTCGCGCGGGTCTCCGAGGCGGTGCGCGCGATGGCGCAGCGGTACACCGACGCCCGGTCGGGCATCGACCTGCGGCACGTCGGCGGCGGGTGGCGGTTCTACACTCGGGACGCGCACGCGCCGTTCGTGGAGAAGCTGCTGCTGGACGGTCAGCGGGCGAAGCTCACCCGCGCCGCACTGGAGACGCTCGCGGTGATCGCCTACCGGCAGCCGGTGACCCGGTCGCGGGTGGCCGCCGTGCGCGGTGTGAACGTGGACGGCGTGATCCGTACGCTGGTCTCCCGAGGGCTGATCGAGGAGATCGGCACGGATACCGACACCGGCGGGTTCCTTTACCGCACAACGGAATTGTTCCTCGAACGGATCGGCTTGTCGTCGCTGGACGACCTGCCGCCGATCGCGCCCCTGCTACCGGATGTGGATTCGATCGACGATGTCTGAACCAGAGGGCGTGCGCCTGCAGAAGGTGCTGTCCAAGGCGGGTGTGGCCTCGCGGCGCGCCTCCGAGGAACTGATCGTGCAGGGCCGGGTGTCGGTGGACGGCAAGGTGGTCACCGAACTCGGCCGCCGGGTCGACCCGGACACCGCGGTGATCCACGTGGACGGCGTGCGCATCGTCCTCGACGAGGATCTGATCTACCTGGCGCTGAACAAGCCGAAGGGCGTGCACAGCACCATGACCGACGACCGGGGCAGGCCGTGCGTCGGTGACTACGTCGGCAAGGACGACGCCACCGACCGGGCCAAGGTGTTCCACATCGGCCGGCTGGACGCGGACACCGAGGGCCTGCTGCTGCTCACCAATGACGGGGATCTCGCGCACCGGCTGATGCACCCGTCGTTCGAGGTGCCGAAGACCTACCTGGCCGAGGTGGCCGCCCCGGTGGCGCGTGATCTCGGGCGCCGACTGCGCGACGGTGTGATGCTCGAGGACGGGATGGTCAAGGTCGACGCGTTCCGGGTGGTCGACACGTCCGGCGGCAAGGCGATGCTCGAGGTCGTGCTGCACGAGGGTCGCAAGCACGTGGTGCGGCGGCTGCTGGCCGAGGTGGGCTACCCGGTCCGCAAGCTCGTCCGCACGAAGGTGGGGGACGTGCGGCTGGGCAGCCAGAAGCCTGGCGCGGTGCGCCCGCTGAACCGCGCGGAAGTGGGCTCGCTGTTCCGGGACGTCGGGCTGTAGCTCAGCCTTCGGGATAGAAGACGAACAGCCGGCAGCCCGTCTTCGATTGCGGCACATGGCTGGAGCCGGCGGGACAGTGCAGGAACGTGCCGGCCGGGTAGTCGCGGACGCCGTCGTTGAACACGCCCTCGGCGACGTACACCTCCTCGTCGCCCGGCTCGTGCACGTCGAGGTCCGGCCACACGGCGCCTGGGGCGATGTCCACGACGAACGCCTTGCGGTCGTCGCGCTGCCACAGCGGCCTGATCGTGATGCCGTCGCCGTGCGTGAAGCCGGCGACCTTGTCCGCCTCGGTCCACACGTAGCCGGGCATGTGCGGGGTCATGCGTTGCTCTCCTTCGTGTCCGCGACGGCCTGGTCGATGAGCTGGGTCGCGGTGGCGCCGGCCAGCCGAACGGGTGCGTCGGTCGCCGAGACGGCGGCGCTGGCGAGCGCGCCCTCGACGAGCAGCATGAGCTGTCCGGCGAGCAGGTCGGGGTCCCGGGCGCCGGCGGAATCGGCCAGGGTGCGCACCTCGTCGTGCAGCCGTTTCTTGTGCCACTGGGTGAGCCGGCGCACGGTCGGGTCACTCGCGGCGGTCTGCGCGGTCGCGTTGACGAAGTAGCAGCCGAGGAACGGGGTGGCCAGCACGTCCTCGGCGAGCAGGTCGAACAGGGCGATCAGCCGGCCGCGCGGGGAGCCGGCACGCTCGGGCAGCTCGCGCCGGAGCCGCTCGATCCACCGGTCGCTGCGGGCGCGCAAGCCGGCCTCGACCAGGCTCAGCTTGTCCGGGAAGTGGCGGTACAGCGTGCGTTTGCTGACCTGGGCGCGCTCGGCGATCTCGGCCATGCCGACGCCGGTGACGCCGAACTCGTAGCACGCCCGCAGGCCGACATCGGCGATGTGCCGGGGCAGGTCCTTGCGGGAGATCGACTCACGCATGCCACGAAGTAAACAGTAACGTTTACTTTTTCGTCAAGAGGGCAGGATGTAGCCCATGAAGGAATGGGTGCGGCCGATCGGCCGCGGCTGGGTGGTGCGCGACGAGGTGCCCGGCCCGGACGTCGACGAGTTCGCCGAGCCGGACGCTGTGGTGAAAGCCTTGGCGCACAACGAATCGAGCGGTTCACTGCTGGCCGTGCAGCACCCGCACCGCATGCCCGACGCGCTGGCCCGCGGGCTGGATCTGCTGGCCGCACTGCCGTCGGCGCGTGCCTCGCTGGCCGCGTTGCTCCAGGAGGCGTACGAGCAGGTCACCGACGTGGTGGCGCCGTACACGGTGGACGGCCCGGACGGCTCCGCGTGCGGCCTGCTGTGCCTGGTCGACCCGGCCGCCGTGGACCGGCACGGGGTGCGCCGGATCCGGCACGGCGAGGAGGTCTACCCGAACGTGGTCGCCGAGCGCGCCGCCATGCTCGCCGGGCTCGGTGCGGCCACGAGTGCCGCGATGCTGGTGCCGGTCGCCGACGGTGACGCGCTCACCTCGGCGGTGTCGGCGTGGACGGCGGCCGCCGGTGACCCGCGAGTGTCCACAGTGGACTCCGCTGGCCGGGTGCACCGGCTGTGGCTGCTCGGGCCCGGCCCGGACCGCGACCGCCTGCTCGCCGTCGCCGGCAGCCGGCCGCTGATGGTGGCCGACGGCAACCACCGGGTGGCCGCCGCGACCGAGGCGGGTGTGCCCGGGTTGCTCGCGCTGGTGACGGCCGGGCCGCGGTTGCGGGTGGGCGCGTTCCACCGGGTGCTGACCGGCACCGGGCTCACGGCCGACGACCTGGCCGGGGCGTGGCGGGCCGCCGGCATGCGCGTGCACGACCTCGATCACCTCGCCGACGGTGCGTTCGCCGACTCCGGTCCGCCGGGCGCCAACAGCGTGGTCGTGCACGCCGGCGACCGGCGGCTCGGCGTGGTGCTGCCGCCGCCGGAGCCGGGGGAGCCGGCGCCGAGGATCGCGCAGGCCGTGGTGGAGAATCTGTTGCTGCGTCAGGCTTTGCGGATCGATCCGGAGGGACCGCTGGTGCGCACGCTCGCCGAGGGCCGGTCGGTGCCGCCGGACGCGGACGCGGTGCTGCTGCTCGCCCCGGTGCCGCTGGCCGACGTTCTGGCCGTGCACGCGGCCGGTGGTCGGATGCCGCGCAAGAGCACCTACTTCACGCCGAAGCCACGCAGTGGGCTGCTGATCGTCGATGTGGGAGGGGTCTGACATCCTGTGGGCGTGTCAATCGATCTGAAGATCGCCGATGAGTTGGGGGTCGCGGAGCGCCAGGTGCGTTCCGCCGTGGAGCTGCTGGACGGCGGGTCGACCGTGCCGTTCGTGGCCAGGTACCGCAAGGAGGTGACCGGCGGGCTGGACGACGCGCAGCTGCGCACCCTGGAGGAGCGCCTGCGCTACATGCGAGAACTGGAGGAACGCCGGGCGGCGATCCTGGACTCGATCCGCGAGCAGGGCAAGCTCACCGACGAGCTGGAGCGCAGCGTCAAGGAGGCGGACACCAAGGCCCGCCTCGAGGACATCTACCTGCCGTACAAGCCCAAGCGGCGCACCAAGGCCCAGATCGCGCGCGAGGCCGGGCTGGAGCCGCTGGCCGACGGGCTGCTCAGCGACCCGACCGTGAACCCGGAGGCCGCCGCGCACGCGTTCGTCGACGAGGAGAAGGGCGTCGCCGATCCGGCCGCCGCGCTGGACGGCGCGCGGGCGATCCTGGTCGAGCGGTTCGCCGAGGACGCCGACCTGATCGGCGAGCTGCGCGAGCTGGTGTGGGGCCGCGGCCGCATGGTGGCCGCCGTGCGCGAGGGCAAGGAAACCGAGGGCGCGAAGTTCTCCGACTACTTCGACTTCTCCGAGCCGCTGACCAAGCTGCCGTCGCACCGGATCCTCGCGCTGTTCCGGGGCGAGAAGGAGGACGTGCTCAGCGTCAGCCTGGAACCGGAGGAGTCGCCGGACCAGACCGAGGGGCCGAGCGACTACGAACGGCGGATCGCCGGCCGGTTCGAGATCGCCGACCGCGGTCGTCCGGCCGACAAGTGGCTCACCGACACGGTCCGCTGGGCGTGGCGCACGCGGATCATGGTGCACCTGACGGTCGATCTGCGGCTGCGGCTGCGCCAGTCCGCGGAGGAGGGCGCGGTGAAGGTGTTCGCCACCAACCTGCGCGACCTGCTGCTCGCCGCGCCGGCCGGCACCCGCGCCACGATGGGCCTGGACCCGGGGTTCCGCACCGGCGTGAAGGTGGCCGTGGTGGACGCGACCGGCAAGGTGGTGGCCACCGACACGATCTTCCCGCATCAGCCGCAGAACCGTTGGGACGCGGCACTTTCCTCGTTGGAGAGGCTGGCGAAGGCGCACGATGTCGACCTGGTCTCGATCGGCAACGGCACGGCGTCGCGGGAGACCGACAAGCTCGCCGCCGAGCTGGTGAAGCGGGTGCCGTCGCTGACCAAGGCGATGGTGTCCGAGGCGGGTGCGTCGGTGTACTCGGCGTCGGAGTACGCGTCTGCGGAGCTGCCGAACATGGACGTGTCGCTGCGGGGTGCGGTGTCGATCGCGCGCCGACTGCAGGACCCGTTGGCCGAACTGGTGAAGATCGATCCCAAGTCGATCGGCGTCGGGCAGTACCAGCACGACATTTCGCCGGTGGCCCTGTCCCGGTCGTTGGACGCCGTCGTGGAGGACTGCGTGAACGCGGTGGGCGTGGACGTGAACACGGCGTCCGCCCCGCTCCTGACGCGCGTGTCGGGAATCGGGTCGACGCTGGCGGAGAACATCGTGGCGCACCGCGACGCCGAGGGCCCGTTCCGCACGCGGAAGGAATTGGCCAAGGTCCCGAGGCTCGGCGACAAGGCCTTCGAGCAATGCGCCGGCTTCCTTCGTATCCAGGGTGGTGCGGATCCGCTGGACTCCTCCGCCGTGCACCCCGAGTCATACCCGGTGGTCCGGCGGATCCTGGAGTCCACCGGCGGTGAGCTGAAAGGCCTGATCGGCAACGAGCGCGTGCTGAAGTCCTTGCGCCCCAAGGATTTCACCGACGACACGTTCGGCCTCCCCACCGTCACGGACATACTCTCGGAGCTGGAGAAACCAGGCCGCGACCCCCGTCCGGCCTTCACCACAGCGAAGTTCGCCGACGGCGTGGACAAGATCGGCGACCTCAAACCGGAGATGGTCCTCGAGGGCGTCGTCACCAACGTCGCGGCGTTCGGCGCGTTCGTCGACGTCGGCGTGCACCAGGACGGCTTGGTGCACGTGTCGGCGATGTCGCGAAAGTTCGTGTCCGACCCACGCGAGGTGGTCAAGTCGGGCGATGTCGTGAAGGTCAAGGTCCTCGAGGTCGACGTGGCCCGCAAGCGGATCTCCCTGACGCTGCGCCTGGACGACGAGCCCGCCCGCGACAAACCCGCCGACCGCCAGCGCCAGGGACAAGGCCAGGGCCAACGCCCCCCGCGAGACCGCAAGCCCCAGCAACAGCAACAACAGCGCCGCCAGGGCCAGCGCGACTCCGGTGGCGGGGGAGCGATGGCCGACGCACTGCGCCGCGCGGGTTACGACAAAGGCTGATCGGCTGCGGCGGCGATTGCTACCGTCTGCTCATGTCGGAGAAGTCTGAGAAGTCGGTCCAGCCGTGCGCCGCGTGCGGGGCGCTGCGATTGCAGCCAGGTTTCATCGAGGACCCGCAGCGCGGTTACGCGAGGTGGATTCCCGGCCAGATGGAGCGCGGGGTCTTCGGTGGCGCCAAGCGCGCCGGCAGGGAGCGCTGGGCCACCGAGGCGTACCGCTGCACCGAGTGCAACTTCCTGAACCAGTACGTCACCGACCGGGATTGGTAGTGCGCCGGCAGAGATGGTCGACGGGTTTGCTCGGTTCGGGCCATTCGGAACGTCAGAACGACACGCAGCACCGTCCGACGTCTCGGTAATCGGCCATTCCGCTGATCACGGCGCGCTGAGCCCGGGCTAGTACTCCAGCCGGACTTCGTGATCTTGGCTGGTGAGGGGCCGGTTGGAGACGGGTGCGGCCACCAGTTGATCATGAACGGTTTGTGAAGACGGCTCAAGATCGTGTGGTGGCCGCGGGTCACAGGGTAGACCCGGTCCGGTGGCGGGAGATCTTTGATGGGGTGATGGCTCGGGTGGCGGGCCGGTTCGCGCGGGTGGAGCCGCGCAGGCGGGGTCGGGCGTTCGTGCTGGCGTTGTTGTCGGAGTTGCCGCGCAAGAACTGCTGGACGATCGCCGAGCATGCCGGGGATGCCAACCCGGACGGGATGCAGCATCTGCTGAGCCGGGCGGCGTGGGGCGCCGATGCGGTCCGCGACGACGTGCGGGCGATCGCGGTGGAGCACCTCGGCACGCAGGACGCGATGCTGGTGGTGGACGAGACCGGCGACGTCAAGAAGGGTGCTCACACGGTGGGTGTGCAGCGCCAGTACACCGGCACCGCCGGGCGGGTCGAGAACGCGCAGGTCGGCGTGTTTCTCACCTATACCACCAAAGTCGGGCACACCCTGATCGACCGGGAGCTGTACTTGCCGGTGTCCTGGACCGACGATCGGCAGCGGTGCGCGGACGCCGGGGGTTCCGGACGGCACGACGTTCGCGACCAAGACCGAGCTGGCCACACGGATGATCACTCGCGCACTGGACGGGGGCGCTCCGGTCGGGTGGGTGGCCGGTGACGAGGTCTACGGTGCTGCCGGGAAACTCCGCGCCGAACTGGAGCAGCGCGGCGTCGGCTACGTGCTGGCGGTGGCCTGCGACCACCACGTCAGCACCGCAGGAGCAGGGTCGGCGCGCGTCGACCACCTCGTCGCACGATTGCCGAAACGGGCCTGGCAGCGTCTGTCCGCCGGCCGGGGCGCCAAGGGACACCGCTTCTACGACTGGGCCTGGATCACCATCACCAGCACCGACAGCAGCGACATCGACGCACCGGCCGGGCATCGATGGCTGCTGGCGCGCCGCAACCGCCGCACCGGCGAACTGGCCTACTACCGCTGTTTCTCACCCGAGCGGGCGCCGCTGGGCACCCTCGTCCGTGTCGCTGGACGGCGGTGGACCGTCGAGGAGAACTTCCAAACCGGCAAGGGACAAACCGGGCTCGACGAGCACCAGGTCCGGACCTGGACCTCCTGGTACCGCTGGACGACCCTGGTGCTGCTCGCGCACCTGTTCCTGGCCATCACCACCGTCGCCGAACGCGCCCAACCCGCCCCGACAGGGCTAATTCCCTTATCCCTCAACGAAATCCGGCACCTGTTCACCCGGCTCGTCGCCCAGCCCGTCCAGGACATCACCGACTGCCTACGCTGGTCATGGTGGCGACGACGCCACCAACACCGCGCCCAACAAGCCCACTACCAGCGACAATCCGCCCAAGAACGATGAAGATCACGATCTACGACTGGAGTACTAGCTGTGATGCCCAGGGACGTTGTTCCTGGATGGGTTGATCTGCGGCCTGTCGCGAGACAGGTGAAGGCCTCTGGTTGTGAAGTGGAGCTGTC
>NZ_SGWQ01000021.1 GCF_004216555.1 Herbihabitans rhizosphaerae
AGCCCTACCCGGCTGGACCCACTTCTACAATCACCACCGACCCCACAGCGCCATCGGAGGCCACCCACCAATCAGCCGACTGGACAACCTGCCTGAACATCACACCTAGCTCTCGAGCAGTTCCAGGAAGCGTTCCAAGGCGGCGTTCACGGCGTCCAGGTCGCCGGTGGTGAGCAGGTCGAGCAGCAGCCCCCTGATCACCGCGAGGCACAGCCGCAGCTCCGTGCGGTCGCGCGGATCGCGCGTCGACACCGGCTCCAGCCAGCGGTCGATCACGCCGTCCAGCATCGCGGTGGTGCCCGGTTTCCCTTGCAGCGCTTGGCCGTACAGCTCGAAGAACAGCCGCAGCAGCGGGCGCATCGACTCCTCGGTGAGCCGCTGCCAGAACCGGCGCGCCACCTCGGTCTGACTCGCGCCGGGTTCCAGCTCCAGCTCGGCGAGCGCCTGCTGCTGGTGCTCCTCGACCCGGCGAACGACTGCCACGAGCAGCGCCTGCTTCGAGCCGAAGTGGTAGATCAGCATCCGGTGGCTGGTACCGAGCGCCGACGCGAGCGCGCGCAGGCTGAGGTCGGAGACGCCGTGCCGGGTGGCGTATTCCACGGTCGCGTCGACCAGATCGTGCTTCGTACTTGCCGTCATGGTGTACCAGATGGTACATGTACCACGTGGTACAGAGCAGAGTCGTGTTGATCGAGGCGCCGACCAACCTCGGGCTGCGCGAACCGGAATCCGGTGCCGCCCCGGGGTGTGCCAAGGCGCCGGGCGCGCTGCGGGACGCCGGCCTGGTCACCGCCCTGGGCGCCGAGGACGGCGGCCACCTGGTCGCACCCCGGTACAACAGGTCCGCGTGGCGTGAGGGTGACGGGGTGTTCCACGCGAGCAAGATCGCCGACTACTCGCGCGCGCTGGCCGACCGGATCGGCGGCGCGCTCGTGACCTCGCCGCGCCTGGTCGTGGTGATCGGCGGCGACTGCAGCATCCTGCTCGGCGCCGGCCTCGCGCTGCGCCGCACCGGCCGCCGCTACGGGCTCGCTTTCCTCGACGGGCACTCGGACTTCCGCCACCCGGGCAACTCCGACCGCATCGGTGCCGCCGCCGGCGAGGACCTCGCGCTGGCCACCGGCAGGGGACAGGTCGATCTGTCCAATGTGGACGGACACGGCCCGCTGTTCGCCGACTCCGACGTCGTGGTGCTCGGTATCCGGAGCGACGACGAGGATGCCGCCGAACTGCGGGACCTGGGGATCGCGCACGGCGACGTCGAATCGATCCGCGCCGAGGGTCCGGCCGCGACGGCCACCTGGGCGCGCGAGCGGCTCGAACAGCTCGACGGCTTCTGGGTGCACGTCGACGTGGACGTGCTCGACCCGTCCGTGGTGTCCGCGGTCGACTCGCCCGCGCCCGGCGGGCTCACCAAGGACGAGTTGACCACCCTGCTCGCCGGCCTGCTCGCGTCCCCGCGCTGCGCCGGCATCGAGCTGACCGTGTTCGACCCCGACCTCGACCCGACCGGCGCGCAGGCGCGGCTGATCGTGGAGATCCTGACCGACGCGGTGCATCCGCATTCGAACTGAGGAGACAACCGATGGGCTTGCAGAAGCTCGACGTGACCACTCACACGACCGCTGATCCGGGCACCGTATTCGCGCTGCTGCGGGACGGCTCGACCTGGCCGAAGTGGTCCAACATCGACGAGTTCACGCTCGAGGAGCAAGGTGACGGCGAGCCAGAAGGCGTTGGCGCGCTTCGGAAATTCCGCAACGGCCGGATCACCGGCTGGGACCGCACCCGTGAGCTGATCACCGACCGCCGGTTCGGCTACGACCACGTGCGCGGGCTGCCGGTGAAGGGCTACCAGGGCACGGTCGACATCGAGCCGGACGGCGAGCGCACCAAGATCCACTGGGTGTGCACGTTCCGGCCGAGGATCCCCGGTACCGGCTGGTTCTGGCAGCGGGTGCTGCAGAAGTTCCTCCGCGACAACGTCGAGGGCCTCGCCGCGTACGCCGCCAAACAGTCCACAGTGGACTGACCTTCGCCGGAGTACTCTGCGGTCATGATCGTGGTGACCGGGGCGACCGGGAACGTGGGCGGCGAGGTGACTGGGGCGCTGATCGCCGCCGGAGCGCCGGTGCGCGCGGTGGCGCGCGCCGGACGCGAGGACGCCGTGCCGGCCGGTGCCACACCCGTGATCGGCGACCTCAACGAACCGGAGACGCTGGCGCCCGCGGTGGACGGGGCGAGCGGGCTGTTCCTGCTGCCCGGCTACCCGGGCATCGAGCGGCTGCTGGAGCTCGCGCGCGACGGCGGGGTGCGGCACGTGGTGTTGCTGTCCGGAGCGTCGGCCGGGTCGGGCGACCAGTCCAACGCGATCACCCGCTACATGATCGCCAGCGAGCGTGCGGTGCGCGAGTCCGGCCTGGCGTGGACGATCCTGCGGCCGAGCATGTTCGCCACGAACAGCCTCGAATGGGTGAATGCCCTGCGTGAGGGTGACGTGGTGACCGCCCCCTTCGCCGACATCCGCGCAGCCGTGATCGACCCCGCCGACATCGGCGCGGTCGCCGCCCACGCGCTGACCACCGACGGCCACGCCGGCCAGACCTACCGGCTCACCGGGCCGGAGGCGCTCACCCCCGCCGACCGGCTCGCCGTCCTCGCCGACCTGCTCGGGCGTGACCTCACCCTGCGCTCGCGGCCGAACGACGAGGCTCGCGTCGTGATGGAGGCGGCCCTGCCGCAGGAGTACGTCGACGCGTTCTTCGACTTCTACGTGGCGGGCAACCTGGACGAATCACCCGTGCTGCCGACCGTGCCCGACCTGCTCGGCCGCCCGGCGCGCACGTTCCGCGACTGGGCCACCGCACACCTCGACGCGTTTCGGTAAACACCGTGGTTACGCCGGCCGTGGCACCATCGTCGCCGTGAACATGCCCAACGTGCCGACCGTGACCGTCGCGGAGCTGCCCGAGTCGCTTCCGGACGGCGTCATCCTGCTCGACGTGCGCGAACAGGACGAGTGGGACGCCGGACACGCGCCCGGCGCGCTGCACATCCCGATGGGTGAGGTCACCGCGCGGCTCGACGAGTTGCCGGCCGACGACGAGCTGTACGTGGTGTGCCGCGTCGGCGGCCGGTCCGCCAGGGTCACCGCGTTCCTCAACGGCAACGGGTGGGACGCGCGCAACGTCGACGGCGGCATGCAGTCCTGGCACCAGGCCGGCCGCCCGATCGTGGCGGACGCGAACGCCGAGCCGGAGATCATCTAGTCGTGCGCGGGTACGGCGGGCAGCGGGTGCGCTGGGTGGCGACTCCGCCACCCGGTCCGCCGCGCGCGCCGCGCCGCGTCCGCCTGCGCTACACCGGCCCGCCGAGCTACGCCGCACCGCCACGCTGGGGTTTCCCGCCGCTGGCCTGGCGGTGGCCGACGTCCGTGCCGGACACCAGGGCCGGCCTGCCGCCCGCCGCCGACCGGGTGCGCTTCCTCGCCGGCAACACGATCGGCCTGCTGCTGGTGTTCGCCGTACTCGCCGTGTTCGCCGCGGGCACCGAGATCTGGCGGTACGCCCTGCTGGCGCGGTCCCGCGACGGTGCGCTGGACGGCGGCACGGTGTCCACATCGGACGGTCTGGTGACGGTGGCAGGGGTGCTCGCCGTCGGTACCGGCGTGGTGGTCGCCGCACTGGTTCTCTGGTGGCTGCACCTGGCCCGCCGCGCGACGGCCGACATGACCGGCAACGCCCCGGCGCGCGCGGACTGGCGCGCGATGGTGTGCATGGTGGTGCCGGGGCTGAACCTGGTGCTCGCCGCGCCCGTGCTCGCCGAGCTGGAGCACGCCGTGGCTGGCGGCTCGCCGAGCGAACGGGTCCGCCCGAGCCGGCTGATCGTCTGGTGGTGGATCGCCTGGGTGGTCAGCGGCGCGCTGTTCGCGCTGACCGTGGTGTGGCGCTACCGCGACGGCACGCAGGCGCTGGCCGACGGCGTGGTGCTGACCGCGCTGTCCGACCTCGCCGCGGCCGTGGTCGCCGTGATCACCGCGTTGTTCGTGCGCCGGGTGTCGGTGCTGATCGTGCCGGTCCGCCCGGAACGGCTGCGGTTCAGCCGAGTGATCAAGGTGGACGGCGCGCCCGCGCCACCCCTGCGCCCGAGCCGCCCCGCCGGCTCGGCGCGCTAGGCGTTACCAGGTCTCAAACTGATTACGAACATTGCTGTTCCCGGGGGGCGGGTCATGCGCCCACCGCTACCTTGTGGTCGCTGGAAGTGATCCAGGTAAGGACGGGAACACATGAGCCGCTGGGACAACAAGAAGTACGTCAGGGTAGGAATCTCGTCGTTAGCGGTGGCCGTCGCGATCGGCGTTGCCGCGCCGGCGACCGCGATGGCCGCATCGGTCAGCAACACCTCCAAGAACACCTCGAAGAACACCTCCAAGAACACGGCCAAACACAAGCCGGCCGCGTCACCCGCGGCCAAGCAGATCGCGCCGCGGCAGCGACAGTCCTCCGCTCAGCCGGCGCCGCAGCCATCCGCACCGAAGCCGAGGCCGCAGCGCAAGGACAAGCCGCCGGACCGCGACCCGCACAAGTTCTCGCCGCGGCGACCGTCGGCCAACTCGCCCGGGTCCAGCCCGAAGTCGAAGGTCGGGGCGGACCGGCCCCGCGACCGAGACCCGAACAAGGTCGCGCCCCAACCGCGCACCACCCCGGGTCGCTCCGGCGTCGCCGGATCCCCGCAGCGAATCGAACTGTGGGTGCCGAAGAAACCGAAGCCCGCCAAGAAAGCCGGCGTCCACGATTTGGCCTACCGGTACCGCATCGGGCAGCCGGGTGCCGGGTTTCACGCCCTGGACGAGGACTGGGAGATCTTCGACATTCCCGTCTGGGATCGCGACAGTTTCGGCGGCAAGTTCACCAGCGACATCATCCTGGGCCTGTGGGACGGGGTGACAAGCTCCGCGGACGTTCTGTTGACGCTCCTCAATCCGACACAGTGGGACGATCTGGCGGACGAGATCGCGAGGATCGCGGAATTCGCCAGGCAACACCCCGCCGAATTCGCCAAACAAATGGTGAGCTGGGATCAGTGGCGGACGGAACCCGGTCGAGCACTGGGCAGTAACGTGTTCGGCCTGGTTCCCGGCGCCGGTGCGCTGGCCAAATTGCGCACGCTTCGCAAGATGCTCGAGGAATCGCGGGTGAACACGCCCGCGGCCACTCCGAATCCGCCGGCGGCCCCACCGCCCGCGCCGGCCGCGCCTCCGGCCAGAAATCCCGCCCCGGCGCAGCAGCCCACGCCGGTGCAGCAGGCGCCGAGCGGCAACCCCACGCCCGACGTGCCGAAGCGCACCGACGCACGGAAGAACGAGCCACCCCGTGCGCTGCCGCCGGGCCGGGCGCCGATGTCGATCGAGCAGGTGCGACGCCTGCCGTCCGGTCCGGAGCGCGGTCGAGCCGGCGAGCGGGTGGGTCGGGCCTACTACGGGTCCGATTCGCAGCGGCACTATTCGGTGCCGGTCAACCCCAATTCCCGGTTCCCGGTGACTCGGCCGGGTGGACGTCACGTCGACGGTCCGGTCGACCGCTCCGGCGGGCGCACCACGGCCGCCGAGTTCAAGACCTACAAACGGTGGGGATCGACGGTCGTCGACGGCCAGCGTGTGGCGCAGGCGAAATCGGTACCGTTGTCCGCCGAAATCAGGGAACAGATTCACAAGGATGTCGCGCTGCAGAAGGCGAATCCGGCCTTCGACGCCGTCTGGGTATTCCTGGACGCGCCCCCGTCGCAGGAGTTGCGGGATTATCTGTACAACGCGGGAATTCGATCCGTGACACATCTTCACCCAGGCGAATGGTGATGATCGCGGCCTAGTGGACCGGCCGGGACGGCATCCCATCGGATGCCGTCCCGGTCAATCGCAAGGGCGCTATTCCTCGCCGGAGAAACGCCCCCATGCGGACTGTCGGGTCATCCCCATCGTCTCCCCGATGCGCGCCCAGGTCACTCCCAGTGCACGTGCCTTGAGTACCCATTGACCGAGGTTTCGCTCGACCTGTGCCCCCGCGGCCGCGATTCGCGGCAGGCTCGCCAGCACCACGTCGGCGCTCGTCACCTGGTCCCACGGCGCGAGGTGTGGTCCGCCCTCGGCGGGCTTCCCCTCGATCACTGTCGAGCACAGGGCCACGCACTCATCACAGATGAACACTCCAGGCCCGGCCACGAGCGTCCCCACCTCGGTGTTCTGCTTCATGCAGAACGAGCACGCCGCGATCACGGACTCCGCAGCAGACGACATTCGATCACCCTCCTCTGTCAGGCGCTCCCTGACATTTGTCAGGCGTGACCTTACAACGTCAGGAGACGCCTGACAACGGCGTCGTCCACCGCGCTGGCCACGTGAAAATCGGTTGGCGGGACGTACACCCGTCGATACGGTGACCCTATGTGTGCCTCGATAAGGCTGCGCCGCGCATAGCGGCGGGCTGAACTCGACTATTCGGCTTCGCCGCTTCCGGTGTCCGAGCCGGTGCGGCAATTCGCGCTGCCCGGCGAACATCACGTCGCGCGGAGCACTCCCATGTCCTACCACCACAATGGTGGTCGTCACGAACTCGGTCAGAACTTTCTCGTCGACCGCTCGATCATTTCTGAAATCAACACGATCGTCGCGAAAACCACTGGCCCGATCGTGGAAATCGGTGCCGGGGACGGCGCGCTCACCATTCCGATGAGCCGTTCCGGCCGGCCGATCACCGCCGTCGAGATCGATCCACGCAAGGCGCGCCGGGTGGCGGGCCGCACGCCGGACAACGTCGCGGTGGTCAACGACGACGTGCTGCGGTTCCCGTTTCCCCAGCACCCGCACGTGGTCGTCGGCAATCTGCCGTTCCACATCACCACCGCGGTGCTGCGCCGGGTGCTCGCCACACCGGCCTGGAACACCGCGATCCTGCTCGTGCAGTGGGAGGTCGCGCGGCGGCGAGCCGGTATCGGCGGCGCCACATTGATGACCGCGAGCTGGTGGCCGTGGTACGAATTCCAGCTGTGCGTCAAAGTGCCGGCGCGCGCGTTCCGGCCGGTCCCCTCGGTGGACGCCGGGTTGCTGGAGATTCGACGCAGGGAAACGCCGCTGGTGGCCGACCGAAAGCCCTATCAGGAATTCGTGAAGCATGTTTTCACCGGCCCCGGACGCGGAATGGCCGACATTCTGCGCAGGACCGGAAGAATGCCGGCGGGGCGTACCAGGAATTGGCTGGACCGTGAGGGGATCGGCGTGCACGCGCTGCCCAAGGACCTCACCGCGCGGCAATGGGCATCGCTGTGGAACGCCGTCACACGGTGACGCGCAACGTCCGCCAACCGCGGATGACGAACTCGGCGCGCCGCCGTGGTTCCTCGGCGAGACGCAGCGTGGGCAGCCGGTCCGCCAGCGCCTCCAGGGCGGCGGCGATCTCCACCCTGGCCAGCGGCGCGCCCACGCAGTAATGAATTCCGCCGCCGAATCCGAGATGCGGGTTCGGCGACCGTCCCACGTCCAGGCGATCTGGCTCGGCGAACACCTTCGGATCACGCGCGGCGGCGCCGAGCAGGGCCGCGATCTTCTCGCCGCGCCGCACGGTGTGCCCGGCGATCGTGACGTCCTCGGCGGCGGTGCGCTCGAACAACTGGAGCGGCGCGTCGAACCGGATCAATTCCTCGACCGCGGTGTCGACCAGCGTGCGGTCGGCGCGCAGGCGATCCCATTCGGCCCGCTGCCGGAGCAGCGCGTACACGCCGTTGCCGATCACGTTCACGGTCGCCTCGTGCCCGGCCATCAGCAGCAGCACGGCGGTGCCGACCAACTCGTCCTCGGAAAGCGTCTCGCCGTCGTCGGAGACCGACACCAGGTCGCTGACCAGGTCGTCGCCGGGGTGTGCGGCGCGCTCGCGGGCCAGCGTGCGCAGGTAGTCGACGAATTCGGCGGACGCCCGCTCGGCCGCGGCGGCCCGTTCCGGCGGCAGGCCGTACTCGTACATCTTCACGATCGCGTTCGACCACGGCTGCAGCAGCGGACGGTCGGCCGGTGGCACGCCGAGCAACTCGCCGATGACCTCGATCGGCAGCGGCCCGGCCAACTCGGCGAGCAGATCGGCGCTGCCGTCGCCGTCGATCTTCGCGGCCAGCGTGTCCACCATGCCGGCGGCGATCGCCTGAACGCGCGGGCGCAGCCGCTCGGTGTGGCCGCGGGCGAACGCGGCGGAGATCAGCCGCCGCAGCCGGGTGTGCCGTGGTGGCTCGGATTCCAGCAAACTGTTGCGGTGCAACAGGTTGAACGCCTCGAACGCGTCCGGCGGGGTGGCGTCGGTCCACACCCGGCCGACCGATCGGTCGCGTAGCACGGCCGAGCACGCGGCGTGTGACACCGCGACGGCGAGGCCCAGCCCGTCGTGCCGGTGCACCTCGGCACCTTCACGCAGCGCCGCGAACGCCGGATAGGGATCGGCCACGAACGCCGGATCGCCTGGATCGAACACCCCCGCACGGTAACGCTCGCATCGGGACCGTTGAAGGGTTTGCGTCCCAAGCAGCCGCACCCAAGTGGAACGTGACGTAAGCCGGCCACGGTGACGACGTGACTGAACTATGGGCTGGAACGTACCCATTACTACAATTTCGGAGAGGCGGACAAGTACTCGTGGGCGTGGTCGCGCGCCCAGGTGGCGAACGTGCGCGGCGCCCGGCCGATGATCTCCTCGATGGTCGGCCCGGTCGGCTGCGGCACGTCGTCAGTCTGCTCGACCAGGTCGAGCACGGCCTCCGGTAGCCGCTCGGCCGCACGCTCGCGGGTCAGCTCGTCGATCGTGATCTCGCGACCGGACGCGGCGGCGATCAGCTCGACCTGCTGGCGCTGGGTCAGCGACTCCGGCCCGTTCATGAGGTACGCCTTGCCGTACTGACCGGGCTGGGTGATCGCGTGCACCGCGACGTCGGCGATGTCGCGCTCGTGGGTCGGCGTCACGTGCGCGTCCGGGTGGTACAGCGCGACCGTGCCGGTGGCCCTGATCGACGGTGCCCACCACAGCGCGTTGGTGGCGAACATGCCCGGCCGCACGAAGGTCCACGGGATGCCGGAGGCGGCGATCGGGCGTTCCGCGCCGAGGTGGTGCTCGGCGATCGGGTTGTCCAGCATCTCCGGCGTCGCGGCGGCCAGCGAGGACAGCAGGACGATGTGCTCGATGCCGGCGGTACGCGCGGTGGTGAGCACGTCGTCGATGCCGTTGGGTTCGGCGTAGACGAACAGCGTGTGCACGCCGTCCATGGCGGGCGCCAAGGTGTCCGGGCGCGCCGGATCGAAGTCCACCACGTCGACACCGTCGGGTGCGGTGGTGTCCTCGGGTTTGCGGCTCGCCGCCCGGACGGGTGCTCCAGCCGCGTGCAGTGTGTCGACGACGCAGCGGGCGATCGCACCTCGTGCGCCGGTGACCAGGATCGTCATGGTGATCGGCTCCCCTTCGTGAATTCTCGCCACTGGCGAGTGAGTACTTACTATCAGGTGGGTAAGTACTCACTCACCCCTCGATATTCACCCTACACACGAACGCCTCATGCGATGATCGTCTCGTGCAGCCGCAGGTCGTCGCGCACCGTGGCGCGTCAGCACATCGAGCCGAGCACACGCTCGGCGCCTACGCCCTGGCGCTCGAGCAGGGCGCCGAAGGACTGGAGTGCGACGTCCGGCTCACCAGGGACGGCCACCTGGTCTGTGTGCACGACCGCCGGATCGACCGCACCTCCACCGGTCGAGGCGTGGTCAGCACGCTCACCCTGGAACGAATGTCCACAATGGACTACGTGAGCTGGCACGACGAACTGCCCGAGTCGGCCGACGAGCTGATGGAGCAGCGCACCGTGCCCACCCGGGGTGAAGTCGGCGTGCTCACCCTGGAGTCGCTGCTGGGCCTGGTCAAGGACGTCGGACACGGCACCCGGCTGTTCGTGGAGACCAAGCACCCGGTCCGCTACGGCGGCCTGGTCGAGGCCAAGCTGGTCGCCCTGCTGGCGCGCTTCGGCCTCGCCGATCCACCGTCCAAAGAGGACTCGCCGATCGTGATGATGTCCTTCTCCTCGCGCGCGGTGCGCCGGATGCGGCGGTTCGCCCCGGCCGTGCCGACCGTGCTGCTGTTCGGTGAGATCCCGCCGCCGAGGCGGTCCGGCGCGCTGCCCGCGGCGGCCGACCTGGCCGGGCCGGGCCTTGGCGTGCTGCGCGCCGATCCCGGGTACGTCGCGCGCGCCGCCGAGCGCGGGCACGACACCTACGTCTGGACCGTCGACGACCCCGACGACGTCCGGTTCTGCCAGCGACTCGGCGTGCGGTACATCGCCACCAACAAGCCGGCGACCACCCGGCGCACCCTGGCGCACGATTAGGTAGCGTCGCGCCGTTCGTTCAGCGACCAGTGAAGGCGGTCACGATGTCTGTCCGCAAGTCAGGGCGAGCCGGCACGAAGCCTCGCAAGGCACGCCCGGACGGCGGCGTCAACCCGCGCCAGCCGTGCCCGTGCGGCTCCGGCCGCCGCTACAAGTCCTGCCACGGCTCCTCGGCCGGCCCGGTGGAGGTCGCCGTGACCCGCCCGTTCGACGGCCTGGCCGCCGAGTGCGAGCTGGTCGCGCTGCGCGAGTTCGTCCCGTCCGCGACCGCGCCGCTCGCGCTGGCGATCGACACCGAGCGGGAGATCACCCTGGCCACCGTGCTGCCGATGGCCGCCGCCGCCCTGGTGCGCACCGACGGCCGGGCGTTCGTCGGCCTGCAGGTGCAGACCAAGTCCAGCGACGTCAGCCGGGACGTGGCGCGGGCGGTGCGCTGGGTGCTGGAGGCCGAGCCGGGCGACGTGCTCCCGGTCGTCGGCCCGGACACCGACGCCGGCGAGAACCCCGAGCGCCTGCAGGACCTACTGGACACCGGCGCCACCGTCGAGCCCGAGCTGCACTCCGACTTCGGCTGGTGGATGCCCGAGGACGCGGACACCGGCGGTGACGTCGCCGCCTCCCTGGAGCGCGCGAACGCCGCGATTCTGCCGACCGAGCGGGTCGGCCCGGCCGCCTACTGGGTCGACGCGGGTGACAAGGCCCACCTGCGCTGGGTGCGCCCGGAGCCCGAGGAGCGGCTGCTTCCCGCGCTCGCGCGGCTGTCCGCGCGCGGTGAGCTGGGACTGGGCGACAACACCCGGTTCGCCGGCTCCTTCCGGGCGCACGGGCTGCTCGTCCCGGTGTGGGACCTGGACCCGGAAGCGCACGCTCGCGAGTGGGCCGATCCGGCCGCTGACCTGGGCAAACGCCTCGACGAAGCGCTCGCGTCACTGGACTCCGAACCGCTCAACGCCGACGAGCGCAGGGCCCGTGACGGGCTCATCGGCCGGCAGGTCACGATACGCTGACAACCCCTGGGACAGCGGAGCGTCCTAAGGGTGTAATCGCATGCCAGAGTGGGTGCCGGCGAATTCGGCGCAACCTGGTGGGCCGTTCGTGCGTGCACTTTCTGACGGTTGTGACAAAAAGTCAGAGAGGAGCACGGACTGTGGTGACGGTGGCCCCCACGGTTGGCGCTGGTGGTGCCGCATGGCGCGCCGGCGTCGAGTGGCGAAGGGGGAACGCCGTGGCTGGTGAGCTGCGCGGGGCTTCGGCCGTCGCGGACTTCACCGAGTTCGTGCGCGCTGCGCTCCCCGGCCTGCTGCGCTACGGTCACGCGCTGACCGGCAATCCGCACGACGCCGCCGATCTCGTCCAGTCCGTGCTGGAGAAGGTCGGCTCGCGGTGGGGCCACGTCGCGGCGAACACGGGCGATCCGCTCGCCTACACCCGACGCGCGATGGCCAACGCACACGTGAGCCGCTGGCGGCGCAGCCGACGGGAGAACCTGGTCGCGGAGATCCCCGAGGCGGCGGGGGACCAGCCGAGGTACCCGTTCGAGGACGAGCCGCTGTGGCAGGCGCTGCGCGCGCTCCCGCCACGGCAGCGGGCCGTGATCGTGCTGCGGTACTACGAAGGACTGTCCGAAGCCGAGATCGCCCACTCGCTGGGCATCAGCCAGGGAACGGTGAAGAGCCAGGCCAGCAAGGCGATGGCGTCGTTGCGGACGCGCCTGGCCTCGACGGTGGAAGGGAGGTCCAGCCTGTGAACATCGATGACGAATTGCGGCGGCTGTTCGAAGACGACCGGCTGGACGTCTCGGTCCGGCCGGGTGCCGAGGACGCCGTGACGGCGGGCGCCTCCCGGTTGAAGCGGCGCAGGACCGCGATCGCCACGACGGCCGGCGCGCTGACGATGGCCACGCTGGTCGGCGGCGGGATCGCGCTGTCCGGCATCGGCCAGGGCGACCCGACCGACATCGCCAAGCCGCCGGACCAGAGCGTGTCGGTGACGCCGTCGAGCCCGTCGTCGTTCGCGCAGCCGGTGCCCCCTCCGGTGGGGTCGCCGTCGCCGACCTCGGCGCCGAGGCACACCAGCTCGACCACGGTCGTGCCGACCACCACGCCGCCGAAGACCACGCATCCGCCGACCACGACCGCGCGCGCGACCACGAAGGCGGCCACGCCGGGCGGCACGATCAGCGGTTCGGGCTGGGGCGCGCTCAAGATCGGCATGTCCAAGGACGACGCGCTGGCCACCGGACTGCTGATGGTCAGCTCGGAAGGCACCCAGTGCGCGAGCTACGCGGTGTCCGGCGGCGGCTCGGTGTCGATCAGCACCGCGAACGGGATCACCGGGATCAAGCCGAGGTCGGGCGTGCGCACGACGGAAGGCATCGGCGTCGGTTCCACGGTCGCCCAGGTGAAGGCCGCGTACCCGAGTGCGGAGGAATTCTACGGCGGGTACACCGCCAAAGCCGGTGCCGGATCGTTCATCCTCCGAATCGACAACGCGGACGCGCCGCACGCGGACACCGAGGTCATCTCGGAATACGAACTGGCGGCCGGCTCCTGCTGACAGATTCCTGACACGACGAGGCCGGTCCGTCCGCGGTGGACGAACCGGCCTTCGTGTGTGCTGAGTCAGAGGCGACCGCCCGCCGTGCGTGGCGCCAGCGGGTCGGAGCCGTTGTCGCCGACGGTCTCGCGGGCGAGGTAGTTCTCCACGTCGAACAGGTTGCCGTTGGCCCGCTTGACGACGTTCAGCAGCGTCGACATCTGCGCGACCTCCTCGACCTGCTCCTTGAGGAACCACTGCATGAATTGCTCGCCCTTGTAGTCGTCCTCGTCGCGGGCGACCTTGGCCAGCGCGATCACCTCGTCGGTGACCTCGCGTTCCTGGGTCAGCGCGAGCTGGATCAGGTCCGAGCTTTCCTTGAAGTCGTTGCGCACGTCGTCGACGCCGGGGACCTTCACCGCGACGTCGTTGTCGAGCAGGTACTGCACGATCATCATCGCGTGGTTCCGCTCTTCGAGCGACTGCCGGTAGAAGTGCTTCGCGAGCTGCGGGAGGTCCTGGTCGTCGAACCAGACCGCGAGCGCGATGTACTGCTGGGAGGCGGTGAACTCGTTGCGCACCTGCGCCTGGAGCAGGTCGTTAAACTTGGACGAATGGGTATGCGGTTTCGTGGCAGCCATGCCTTTAATGTACGCGCGGTCGACTCTTGTCACCATTCGGTGTGAGCCGCGGAACGCTTTCGAGTGAATTTAGGCAAGCCTTTCAATAATGTATTCAGGCAAGGCACGCCTAACAATTTCGCCGACTGTCCACAGAGGACTTCTCGGTGTGACGGTACGGTCGTCGCATGGGTGGTTTCGAGCCGGTGCACGTCGAGCACGAGTGGTATGACGGTCCGCGTGCCGGCATCGCCGATGTCGACCGTGTGCCGCACTACTTCCGCGCGGTCGAGCCGATCGCGCCGGACGAGTTGCCCGAGCGGTTCCACGTGTGGCCGGCCGATGATCAAGTCCTCGCGTGGGAGCGCGAACAGTGGCTGATCCACGTGCGGTGGAACGATCGGTACGAGGCCGGCACCGCCGGCGTCGACACGCATCCCGGGCACCGGGGTACCGATCCGCGCTACGACGAACTGGACGATCTGTTGGAGCCGCACCGGATACCGCCACCGGACGCGCGGGTGCTGCGCGCGGAATGGGAGATCACCGACCGGGACCAGCGCTACGCCGACGACGGGCCGAACAGTGTGGTCAGGTGGCACGCCTGAGACGCGTGTGGGTGATGGGCACTCGGCCAACCGGGTGGCGGTACTCGGCGTTCGGATGACCGCCCTTTCCCGGCACGAATTCTGCGCTCACCGTGAGGGCGACACAGGAATACGCCGGTCCGGGGAGTGTGAAATGCCCAACGTACGCGGTGGTAGACCGAGAAATCCGGCGGCGCTGGACCCGCTCGCGCTGTTCGGCGTGCTGATGCTGCTGACCATGCTCGTGGTGTTGGCCTACCGCGCCTGAAACCTACTTGCGGCGCCGAACCGCCGCGCTGATCATGGCGCGATGAGGTTCCCGGACGAGGTGCCGACGCTGTCCGACGGCGTCGTGACCCTGCGCGCGCATTCGCCCGCCGACATCGACGGCATCGTGGAGCAGTGCGTCGACCCGGAGTCGGTCAAGTGGACCACCGTCCCGCACCCCTACCAGCGGGGCGACGCGGAGAAGTGGATCGGTGAGCAGGTCCCGGCCGCGTGGGCGAACGACTCCGCGTACACGTTCGCGATCGAGGCCGAGCACCACGACGGGATCCGCAAGTTCGCCGGCAGCGTCGACCTGCGCCGCGACCGTGAAGGTGTCGCCGAGATCGCCTTCGGACTCCATCCAGGAGCGCGCGGGCGGGGCGTGATGCGGCGCGCGATCAACCTGCTGATCGACTGGGGCTTCACCGAGCGCGGCTTCGACATGATCTTGTGGCTGGCCTACGTCGGCAACTGGGCGTCCCGGAAAGCGGTGTGGGCCAACGGGTTCAGCTTTGACGGCACGATCAGGAGCTACCTCGCGCAGCGCGGCGAGCGGCACGACGCGTGGGTCGGTTCGCTGCGCCGCGACGACCCTCGCGAGCCCGCGAAGCCCTGGTACGTCCCGCCCGTCCTGGAGACCGAGCGGCTGCGGCTGCGCCCACCGGCCGACACCGACGCGCCGAGGCTCGATGAGCTGGCGAACGACGAGCGCGGCCGGCACTTCAACGGCCGGATCGCCGGTGTCGCCGACATCAGCGGCGAGCGGTGGGTGCACCGGATGCGGGAGCGCAACGCCACCGGCGAACAGGTCAATTGGGTGATCGCGGACAAGGCGACCGACCAGATGCTCGGCCAGTTCCAACTGCACGAACTCGGCGGCATGGACGACTCCGAGGCCCAGCCCGGCTATGGCGTCCACCCGGACGCGCGCGGCAAGGGTTTGGCCACCGAGGCGTTGAACGCGGTGTGCGAGTGGGCTTTCCGCCCGGTCGCCGACGGCGGGTTCGGCAAGCGCCGGCTCACGATCAGCACGGCCGAGAGCAACACGGCGTCCCGGCACGCCGCCGATCGGGCCGGGTTCACGCACGTGGCGTCGATCCCGACCGGGTACACGATCGGCGAGACGGGCTTCGAGGACGAGGTGATCTACAGCCTGATCAACGAGAACTGGTCAGCGAGCTCCGGCTGACCGGGCAGGACATGCACCTCGGCCCGCCGCGGCCGGTGCCCAGCTCCGACCCGCCGATGCGCAGCACCTCGATGCCGGCGTCCTCAAGGCGCGCGTTGGTCTCCACGTTGCGCTCGTAGGCCACCACCACGCCGGGCGCGACCGCGAGGGTGTTGTTGCCGTCGTCCCACTGCTCACGTTCGGCGGTCACCGGATCGAGGCCGGTGTCGATCACGCGCAACCGCTCGATGCCCATCGCCTCGGCCGCCGCGTTCAGGAACGGAACAGGGCCGTCCACCACGACGCCCTCGGATCCGTTGGGCCGCAACGGATACGCCTGCAACGTGTCGCGCACCGCCGGGTACATCACCACGGCGTCGGTGTCGACCATCGTGCACACGGTGTCCAGGTGCATGGTCGCGCGGTCCTGCACGATCGGGACGGCCAGCACGGTGTGCGCCAGACCGTCGGAGAACGCCGACCGCGCAAGGGATTCCGCACCCGCTGGGGTGGTCCGCTCGCCGACGCCGATGGCCAGCACGCCGGGCGCGAGCAGCAGCACGTCGCCGCCCTCGACCGGTGCCGAGTGCGCACCGTACGCGCGGCCGGCGGCGCGAAACCTCGGGTGGTAGGCGTAGATCAGGTCCAGCAGCGCGGTCTCCCGCCGGCGCGCCGGCATGGCCAGCGACGCGAGCGCCACCCGGTCGGCGATCCACACCGACGAGTCGCGGGTGAACAGCAGGTTCGGCAGCGGATCGACCACGAAGTCGTGCGGGTGGTGCATCCTGCGCACCAGCGAGGCGCCCTCGGCGGCGGGCAGCTCCTCGAAGGTCATGCCGGCCATCATCACGTCGGCCAGCGTCGCACTGTCTACTGTGGACAGATGGGAGCGCAGCGCGTCGGCGAGCTCGTTGCCGAGCCTGCGGCGGTCGACGGCGGCGTCGACGGCGGCGCTGCGCGCGCGGGGGTCGGTGAGTGCGGTGTTCAACGTGTCGGCCAGCAGCAGCACCTCGACGTCACGCGAGCGCAGCACCTCGGCGAACGCGTCGTGCTCGACCTGCGCGCGATCCACCCACGGGATCGAGTCGAACAGCAGCTGGTCGTTGTTGCGCGGGGTGAGGCGCTTCAGCTCGGCGCCGGGCCGGTGCAGCATCACCGTGCGCAGCGGGCCGACCTCGCTGTCCACCCGGGGGGCGGCGGCGACCTGTTCGGTGGGTTGGGCTGTCACGTCGGGCAGCGTAACCACCAGGTAAGGATTCTGGCGCATCCGAGGCGGGATGATAGGCATCAAATGCAGTGAACGGCTGCTTTGACGGTCACTCGTTAAACGAAAGGGCGTAGTCATGCGCGGTTTGTTGCGCAAGAAGGTGGTCTGGGCGCTGCTGATCGTCGGTGCGATCGGCGCTGCCGTCGGATTGTGGGCGTTCCAGCCCTGGAAGATCTGGACCAGGAGCACCGCCGACGACGCGCTGCCCGCCGAGGTCGCCGCGCTGGACGTGACCACGACGGCGGCCGCACCGCCGCCGGCCGGCGCGCCGCTGCCGGGGCCGACCAGCGTGCCGACCACTGTCAGCCCGCCGCCGTCCGGGCCCGCGGTGCTGGCCGGTGGCGACTTCGTCAGTGGGGAGCACGACACCAAGGGGCGCGCCAGGGTGCTGCGGCTGTCGGACGGGTCGCGGGTGCTGCGGCTGGAGAACTTCTCCACCTCCGACGGTCCCGATGTTCACGTCTGGTTGAGCGACGCGGCCTCCGGTGGGCCATGGGGGGCATACGACGACGGCCGATACGTCCGTTTGGGGAAAATGAAAGCTACGGACGGTAATCAGAACTACTCCATTCCGGCGGATGCGAATATCCAAGGCCTGCGCAGCGTCGTTATCTGGTGTGACCGGTTCAACGTGGCATTCGGTTCGGCCGCCCTCCCGCTCTGAGCGCGGGCTGGATTGGCCGTGCTTCCCCCACGTCAGGTACGGTCGGAAGGTCGTCTAGACCATTGGAGCCTGGATGCCTGCGGTGGGGCGGAGAAATGTCGCGCGCGAATCGGCGTGATCATTTCGGCGTGTTCGTTGATCGTCATTGGTGCGTGCTCGTCGTCTTCTTCGGGTGGCGACGAGCCCAAGCTGACCGGGCCGAAGATCACTGTCGGTATCAAGGTCGACCAGCCCGGCATCGGGGTGCGGGCGCAGGACGGGACGGTCAGCGGCTTCGACGTGGACGTGGCCAAGTACGTCGCGCGCCACCTCGGCACCGACCCGTCCAACGTGAGCTTCGTCGAGGCGGTGTCCGCCGACCGGGAGACGCTGCTCGAGCAGCGCAAGGTCGACTTCGTGGTGGCCAGCTACTCGATCACCGACGGCCGCAAGGCGCGTGTCGACTTCGCCGGGCCGTACCTCGCGACCGGGCAGAGCCTGCTGGTGCGCAAGAGCAACGCGGACATCAGCGGGCCGGACTCGCTGAACAACAGCGACTGGCGGCTGTGCTCGGTGAAGGGCTCCACGTCGGCCCAACTGGTGAAGGACCAGTACGCGAAAAGCGTGACGCTGCAAGAGTTTCCGTCCTACCGCGCGTGTGTGGACGCGATGCGCGAGCAGGCCGTGGACGCGGTCACCACCGACGAGGTGATCCTCGCCGGCTACGTCGCCGAGCAGCCGGACCTGTTGAAGCTCGTCGGCAGCCCGTTCTCGTTCGAGCGCTACGGGGTCGGATTGGTCAAGGGCGACCCGCGGCACGCGAAGGTGACCGAGGCGCTGCGCGCGATGGTCGGCGACGGGAGTTGGCAGAAGTACGCCGAGGCCAACCTGGGCCGCGCCGGCAAGCCGATGCCGCCGGCGCCGACCGTCCTCGACACGCCGTAGCGTCGGGCTCGCCACGATCGCGCGGCGAGCCCGACTGTCCTTTGTGGACGATCAGGCCGGGTGCGGCACGAAGTTGGGGTCCATCCACATGATCTCCCAGTGGTGGCCGTCCAGGTCGATGAAGCTGCGGCCGTACATGAAGTCCTCCTGCGGGGTGTCCTTCTTCGGCTCGTGCGCGCCGGCGGCCAGCGCCTTGCCGACCAGCTCGTCGACCTCCTCGCGGCTGTCTGCCGAGAGGCCGACGATCGCGCCGGTGGTGTTCTCGACGTCGGCGAGCGGCTTGCTGGCGAAGGACTCGAAGAACGGCTTGACCAGCAGCATCACGTAGCTCTCGTCGCTGATGACCATGCACGTCGCGTTCTCGTCGGTGAAGTCCTTGTTGAACGAGAACCCGAGCGAGGTGAAGAACTCCACGGCCTTGGGGAGGTCGTTGACGGGCAGGTTGAGGAACGTCTTCCTGGACATGATGTGCCTTTCGAGCGGTAACCGATGTTTATAGCGGATGCTAGGGCTTCTGGTGGAAACTGATGTGTCCGATGGACACATCGTGTACGGTAGACACATGCCGGGGACGTGGCAAGCCCCATTTCGATCTCGGATCGAGGAGCGCATGACGGACGACGGGACGAACAGCGGCGAGCTGCTGTGGGACCTCGACGAGGGGCCGGCCAGGAAGGCGCGGCCCACGCTGACGGTCGACCGCATCGCCAAGGCCGCGACGACGATCGCGGACGCCGACGGGCTGACGGCGGTGTCCATGCAGAACGTGGCCACCAAGCTCGACGTCACCAAGATGGCGCTGTACCGGCACGTGGCGAGCAAGGCGGAGCTCGTCGCGGTGATGACCGAGACGGCCGTCGGCACGCCGCCGAACCTCAAGGAGATCCGCGGCGGCTGGCGGCCGAAGCTGGAGCTGTGGGCTCAGGAGATGCGGCGCACCTGGCAGCGGCACCCGTGGATCCCGGCGGCGACCGCCGGCAGCCGGGTCACCGGCCCGAGGGAGATCGGCTGGACCGAGGTCGCGGTCGGCGCGCTGGAGGGGACGGGCCTGGACGGCGCGGAGCGGATGGACGCGGTGTTCCTGCTCAGCGGCCACATCCGCAACACGCAGTCACCCACGACGGCCGGCACCCAGCCGTGGTCGCTGGACCGCACGCTGAACCCCATGATCTCCGCGCGCCCTGAGCGATTCCCGTCCCTGGTCGCCGCCGCCGCATCAGTCGGCAACGCCCCGAAAGACAACGGCTGGGAGTTCGGCCTGATCCGCATCCTGGACGGCATCGCCAAACTGATCGCCACCCGCCGCCGCACCAAAGCTTGACATCTCACCCCGCCACCCCATGCGTACTTTAGCCCGCGAAAGTACGCTTCAGACGCGGAAAGTCGCAGGTCGCGGAGGCGTGAAGTGGCTCGGGTGACGCGCCAAGCCGTTCACGGAACGTGTCGGGTCACACTCACGAAGGTATCGATCAGGCGGCGCGGGACAGCCGCGAGGCGGCCTGCCCGAGCCGGACCGCCGCCGCTGGACCTTCTGGTGAACGAGTGTCGCCCGCATGTCCCTCCCGCATCCTGTGTGCACCTGCTGTGATGCGGACGCGGACTGGTTCGGTTTGTCACGACTTCATGAACGTGGACTACCCGAGGACGGAGACGACATGCGTACCTGGTTGACCGAGCGGTTCGGCCTGACGGTGCCCGTGGTGGGCGCGCCGATGGCACGGGCGAGCGGCTCGGAGCTGGCGACGGCGATCTCGGCGGCGGGTGCGCTGGGCATGATCGGGGTCGGCGGCGGGACCAAGCCGGAGTGGATCCGCGAGCAGGCGGCGCGGGTGGCGGCGTCGGGCCGGCCGTACGGGATCGGGCTCATGGCGTGGGCGCTGCCGAGGGTGCCCGAGCAGATCGACGCGGTGCTCGACGCGCACCCGGCACTGGTGTCGGTCAGCTTCGGCGACTACTCGTCCACAGTGGACAGACTGCGGGACGCGGGGATCACGGTCGCGACTCAGGCCGGCACCGTGGCCGACGCGCGTGCGGCCGAGGACGCCGGCGTGGACCTGATCGTGGCGCGCGGCGGCGAGGCGGGCGGGCACGGGCGGGACGCGGTGGCGACTTTGCCGCTGCTGCAGGGAATCCTGGACGCGGTGGACACTCCGGTGCTGGCCGCCGGCGGTATCGCGACCGCGCGCGGGCTGGCCGCCGTGCTCGCCGCGGGTGCGGCCGGCGCGTGGGTCGGCACCGCGTTCCTGGCCTGCCGGGAGACGGCGACGAGTGCGGCCAAGAAGCGGCGGCTGGTCGAGACGGAGGAGACCGGCACGGCGTATTCGACGACGTTCGACGCGGCTTCCGGTCTCGGCTGGCCGGAGGAGTTCGGCGGGCGCGCGGTGCGCAACGCGTTCTTCGACCGGTGGGTCGGCCGGGAGGCGGAGTTGGCCGAGGATCCGGGCGCGCGGGCCGAGTTCGCCGCGGCCTGGGACAACGACGACCTGGACACCACGTCGCTCTACGCCGGCCAGGGCGTCGGCCTGCTCACCTCGGAACGCTCCGCCGCCGAGGTGGTCGCCGATTTCGCCGACGCCGAGCGCCTCCTGCGCGAGGCCGCCGACCGCCTCTGACCAGCCAGTTGTCCACAGGCCCCGTGTTATCCACAAGTTGATCTTGCGCCCCCTCCCGGACGCCCCCGCCGGGTACGCTTGGCTCGAGGGCCGCCCCCGGTGCGGGTGGGGGATGTGGGCATACGCGGAGATCGCCCGCGCCGCAAGGAGTTCTTACGTGTACGCGATGCAGTACGAGATCACGTTGCCGGCCGACTACGACATGGCGATCATCCGCCACCGGGTCGCCACCAGGGGCCACCTGCTCGACGATTTCGACGGGCTCGGCGTGAAGGCGTACCTGGTCCGCGAGCGCGGCGTCGACGGCTCACCGGTCAACCAGTACGCGCCGTTCTACGTGTGGCACCGCGTCGCCGGGATGAGCCGATTCCTGTTGGGCGGCGCCGGTTTCCAGGGAATCGTCGACTCCTTCGGCCGCCCGGGCGTGCGGCACTGGACGGGCGCCGCCTTCCACCGTGGCACGGCGACCAGCGCCACGGCCGCGACGAGGCACACCGAGCCGATCCCCGATGGGGCCGACCCGGCCGAGGCGATCAAGCCCGCGCTCGACGAGCTGGCCGAGACGGCCGCGACGCACGGCGTGCACTCCACCGTGCTCGCCGTCGACCCGCAGGCGTGGGAGTTGGTCAGGTTCACCCTGTGGGAGGGCACTCCGGAGGTGAAGGGTCACCTTCACTACCAGGTGCTGCACACGTCCGTGCCACACCTCGACGAGCTGACCGACGGGCCGGCCTGGTCACGGTAGCCAGGACACCTTCCCGCGCAGCAGGCTGTAGCCGACGAACGCGACCACGTCCAGCGCGGTGTGCGCGATCACCAAGGGCCACAAGCGATTCGTGCGCTGCCACACCCGCCCGAACACCAGCCCCATGATCACGTTTCCGACGAATCCGCCGAACCCCTGATACAGGTGGTACGACCCGCGCAGCAGCGCCGAGATCAGCAGTGAGCCGTTCTCGGTCAACCCGAGTTGACGCAGCCGCGTGATCAGGAACCCGACGACCAGCACCTCCTCGGCCCACGCGTTGCCGGCCGCGGACAGGGTGAGCGCGATCGGCCGCCACCACGCGTCGTCCAAAGTGGACGGAAGGACGGCGAGGTTCGCGCCGAGCTTCCACGCCACGAAATAGAACAGCAGCCCCGGAATGCCGATCAGCGCGGCCAACCCGGCGCCGCCCAGCGCGTCCCGCCCGAGCCGGGTGCGATCCAGCCCGACCGCCGCGAGCCGGAAACCCGCGCGCCACAACAGGTACAGCCCCAGCGCGCCCCAGGCGAGCAGCTGCACCGCGCCCAGCAGCTGCTTGCCGAAGTCGATCCACCCGAGCGTCGCCTGGGACACGTTCAGCGCCACCGACTGCTCGGCCAGCGGCTTCGGTTTCAGCAGCGAGTCCACAAGGGACAGCAGGCTGCGCAGCCCGGACAGCCCGAGGGTGACCGTGAAGACGATCACCAGCTCGATCTTGACCGCGCGCCGCTCGGCCGGATCGGTGATCACCGACGGCGATTCGGCGCGTGTGGGGTTCAACCAGGCGCGTACGGGGAACTGCACAGAGCGGACCTTAACCCGATCCGGTGAGTGGACTCACGATCAAGGTGAACATCGACGTAGCCTGCGGCAACCCCACCGGCGTAGAGGAGCTCCCATGTTGCACGACACCCTGCGCGGAACGGCGCGGGCACTGCGGCCAGGCCGCGAGCAGGCCGACCGCATCGAAGCACTCGAGCACGAGGTCCGCGCGCTGCGCGAGGAGCTGGCCATCAGCACCCAGCGGATCCTCGACCGCGTCATCGAGTTCGAGATCCGCAGCCGCAAGGACATCGTGTTCGCCGGCGACCAGGACGCCGCCGTGGAGAGCAACCGGTTCGCCCGGGATCACCTGGTCGGCGTGCGGCACTTCCGGCACCCGTGGGAGACGCTGGACTACGGGCTGTCGCTGGCCCCGACCGGCGGCATGGCCCTGGAGTTCGGCGTGGCCACCGGCAACACGCTGCGCGCCATCGCCACCCAGCGCGGCGGCGAGCGGGTGTACGGGTTCGACTCGTTCCAGGGCCTGCCCGAGGCGTGGATCGCCGGCATGGCGGCTGGCGCGTTCGCCCGCGAGGACCTGCCCGAGGTGCCGGGCGCGGACCTCGTCGTGGGCCTGTTCGACGACACGCTCGCCGGATTCCTCGCCGCGCACGACGAGCCGCTCGACTTCGTGCACGTCGACTGCGACCTGTACAGCTCCGCCAGCACCGTGCTCGAGCAACTCGCTCCCCGGCTGCGGCCCGGCACCGTGCTCGTGTTCGACGAGTACTTCAACTACCCGGGCTGGCAGCGGCACGAACACCGCGCCTGGACCGAGTTCGTCGAGCGCACCGGCATCGCGTTCGAGTACGTGGCCTACACCTACGCCGACTGCCAGGTCGCGGTGCGCATCAACTGAGGGCGCATCAGCCGAGAAAATCGGGCCGGTCGCCGGGCGGCAGCCACTCGCGGTCCGGGTCGAGCGGGCGGTAGGCCGACCTGACGTGCTCGATCAGCAGCGGCAGCACCGGGTGCCGGTTCTCCGGCCGCCACAACAGCCAGAACGGGTACACCGGCGTCGGGTCCACGATCGGGATCTGCACGACGTCCGGGTGCCACAGCACGCGCATCTTCTCGCCGATGAACCCGACCCGGTCGGTGGACTCGCTCAACGCCTGGACGTAGTGGTCGCCGCCGAAATTCGGGCCGGAGGTGTCGATCTCCACGCCGAACGCGTCGCGCAGTTCGAGGTAGTAGTCCTTCCATTCACTGTCCCGCACGTTGTTCGGCATCCACAGCGGGTACCGCGCCACCTCCGCCATCGGGACGCGCCGTCGCCGCGCGAGCGGATGCCGCTTGCCGACCAGCAGGCGCGCACCGTCCAGGCAGGCCGGGATGCGCTCGACGCCGGCCGGCACGCCGGTGGCGCGGGCGAACGCGGCGTCGACCGTGTCCCGCAGCAACACCGTCCGGTCGGCGCCGAGGCCCACCGTCACCAGTTCCAGCTCGACATCGTGCACCTCGTGGAACGACCTGATCAGCTCCATCGTGGCGATCCGGGTGCTGAGTACGTCGACCCGCAGGGGCCGCCGCCCTACGCGCAGCCGCTCCACGGCCTGGTCGGCGAGCCCGACCAGCGCGCGGGCGTGCGGCAGGAACGCGTGCCCTTCCTCGGTCAGCTCCGCACCGCCCCTGGTGCGGGTCAGCAGCGTCGCGCCGAGGTCTGACTCCAGCTTCGCGATCCGCTTGGAGATCGCCTGCTGGCTCACCTCGAGCCGGACCGCCGCCTCGCCGAAGTACCGGTCCTCGGCCACCGCGACGAACGCGCGCACCGCGCCGATGTCGAGATCCATCTACAACCACCAGTTGTCGCCGATCAGCGTGTCGATTGTTGGACTGTGAGCACGTGTATCGGATCGAATGCCCACGGTCGAGTGCAGCGTACAACCGTGGGGAGTGGGCCGGTGGATTCCTTCGTGCACCTGCACGTGCATACCGAGTACTCGATGCTCGACGGTGCGGCGAAGATCGAGCCGCTGTTCGCCGAGGCGCGGCGGCTGGGCATGCCGGCGGTCGGAATGACCGATCACGGCAACATGTACGGCGCCGACGAGTTCTACCGGCAGGCGAAGAAGGCCGGACTGAAACCGGTCATCGGGATCGAGGCGTATCTGGCGCCGGAATCGCGCTTCCACAAGAAACCGGTGTTCTGGGGGCAGAACCGGGACGGCGGCGACGTTTCCGGCGGCGGCGCGTACACGCACATGACAATGCTCGCGGAGAACGCAATCGGATTGCGGAACCTGTTCGCGCTGTCCTCTCGCGCGAGTATCGAGGGGTACTACCGGAAACCGCGAATGGACCGCGAGTTGGTGGCCGAACACCACGAGGGAATCATCGCCACCACCGGTTGCCCGTCCGGCGAGGTGCAGACCCGGCTGCGGCTGGGGCAGCACGCCGAGGCGATCAAGGCGGCGGCCGACTACCGCGACATCTTCGGCGCGGACGGCTTCTTCCTGGAATTGATGGACCACGGCCTGGCGATCGAGCGGTCGGTGCGCGACGGGCTGCTGGACATCGGCCGCCGGCTCGCGCTGAAACCGTTGGCCACCAACGATTCGCACTATGTGACCCGCGATCAGGCCGGTGCGCACGCCGCGCTGCTGTGCGTGCAGTCCGGCAAGACGCTGAACGATCCGAACCGTTTCGCGTTCGACGGCGACGGCTACTACCTGAAATCGGCCGCCGAGATGCGCGAATACTGGGACACCGAGGTGCCCGGTGCCGCCGATTCGACGCTGCTGATCGCCGAACGCGTCCAGCCCTACGACGAGGTCTACGAAAACCGGGACCGGATGCCGCGATTCGAGGTGCCGGACGGCCACGATTCGTCGAGTTGGCTGCACGAGCAGGTTGCCGCAGGCCTGCGGTGGCGATTGCCCGATGGCGTGCCGAACGAATACGTCCGGCGCGTCGATTTCGAGATCGGCGTGATCACTCAGAAGGGCTTCGCCGCGTACTTCCTCATCACCGCCGACCTGATGGCCTACGCGCGGCGATCGGGAATTCGGGTCGGGCCCGGTCGCGGTTCGGCGGCGGGTTCACTGGTCGCGTACGCGCTGGGCATCACCAATCTGGATCCCATTCGACTCGGGCTGCTGTTCGAGCGGTTCCTCAACCCGGAACGCGTGTCGATGCCGGACATCGACATGGACTTCGACGACCGGCGGCGCGGCGAGATGATCCGGTACGCCACCGAGAAATACGGTGCGGACAAGGTCGCCCAGGTCATCACGTTCGGCACGATCAAGACGAAGGCGGCGATCAAGGACGCCGCCCGCGTGCATTACGGACAGGCCGGATACGCGATCGCCGACCGCATTTCCAAGGCGTTGCCACCACCGGTCGCGGCCAAGGACATTCCGCTCGCCGGAATCGTGGACGCGAAACACGAACGCCATGCCGAAGCCGCCGAAGTGCGGGCGCTGGTGGAATCCGATGCCGAGGTCGCCGCGATCTTCGAGACCGCGCGCGGACTGGAGGGCCTGGTCCGCAACGCCGGTGTGCACGCCTGCGCGGTGATCATGTCCAGCGAGCCGCTGCTGGACGTGGTCCCGCTGTGGCGGCGGGACGACGGCGCGATCGTTACCGGCTGGGACTACCCGTCCTGCGAGGCGATCGGCCTGCTCAAGATGGACTTTCTGGGGCTGCGCAACCTCACGGTCGTCGGCGACGCGATCGACAACATCCGGGACAACCGCGGCGTGGAGATCGATCTGGACGCGCTCGGCATCGACGACCCGGTGACCTACGAGCTGCTCGGGCGCGGCGACAGCCTCGGCGTGTTCCAGCTCGACGGCGGCGCGATGCGGGATCTGCTGCGCCGGATGAAACCGACCGGATTCGACGACATCATCGCGGTCAACGCGCTGTACCGGCCCGGCCCGATCGCGATGAACACGCACAACAACTACGCCGATCGGAAGAACGGCCGCCAGCCGATCGAGTCGATTCACCCGGAACTGGCCGAACCGTTGCGCGACATTCTCGCTGAAACGCACGGCCTGATCGTGTACCAGGAACAGATCATGCAGATCGCGCGCGAGGTCGCCGGTTATTCGATGGGCCGAGCCGACGTGTTGCGCAAGGCGATGGGCAAGAAGAAGAAAGAGGTCCTGGAGGAGGAGTTCGAGGGATTTCGGGACGGAATGCTCGGCAACGGCTTCTCCACCGAGGCCGTTCAGGCACTGTGGGACGCGATCCTGCCGTTCGCCGGATACGCGTTCAACAAGTCGCACGCCGCCGGGTACGCGCTGGTCGGCTACTGGACGGCGTACCTGAAGGCGAACTACCCGGCCGAGTACATGGCCGGGCTGCTGACCTCGGTGGGGGACAACAAGGACAAGTCCGCCGTGTACTTGTCGGAGTGCCGGCGCCTGGGCATCACCGTGCTGCCGCCGGACGTGAACGAGTCCGGCCTGCGGTTCGCCGCGGTGGGCGACGCGATCCGGTTCGGGCTCGGCGCGGTGCGCAACGTGGGCGCCAACGTGGTGGAGTCGATCATCGCCACCAGGCGGGAGAAGGGGAAGTACGTCTCGTTCACCGACTTCCTGGACAAGTCGGGTCTCGTCGCGTGCAACAAGCGCACGATCGAGTCGCTGATCAAGGCCGGCGGGTTCGACTCACTCGAACGGAGCAGGCTGGCCATGATCGAGGTGCACGAGGAGGCCGTCGACGCCGTCGTGTCGCTCAAACGGCGGGCCGCCGAGGGCCAGTTCGACCTGTTCGGCCCGGGGGAGCACACCGCCGAGCCGACCTCGGCGCTGGCGTACCTGACACTCGGCGAGCAGGAATGGCCGCGAAAACAGAAGCTCGCCTATGAGCGGGAGATGCTCGGCCTGTACGTGTCCGCGCACCCGCTGGACGGCGCCGAGCGGGTGCTGCGCCGGCACGCGCCACGCCCGATCGCGGCGATCCTGGACAGTCCGCCGCGCGAGGGTGAGCTGATCGTCGCCGGGCTGATCACCGCGCTGGAGCGGCGGGTCAACAAGAAGGGCGAGCCGTGGGCGATCTGCGTGATCGAGGACCTGGACGCGGCGATCGAGGTGCTGTTCTTCCCCAGGTCGTACGCGCTGTTCGCGGCCGACCTGGCCGAGGATCGCGCGGTGCTGGTCAAGGGACGGGTGAACTGGCGGGAGGACAAGATGTCGGTGTTCGGGTCGAACGTGGCCGCGCTGGAGTTGGCCGAGACCGAAGGAGAGCCGCTCGTGCTGCGGTGCTCGGCGGCGAAGCTCGACCTCGACGTCGTGCTCGAGTTGAAGCGAACCCTGTTGGCGCACAAGGGAAACACTCCGGTCCACATCAGACTGAACGACCACCTGCTGGCGCTGGACGAGTACCCCGTGACGGTCGGCCCGATGCTCATGGGCGAACTCAAGACGATCCCCGGCGTGTCGGTCTGAGCCACTCCCGCGCCCGGCCTTCGACGTACTTTCGCGGGGTTAAGTACGCACGCATGGGCCGTCCGCTATGTCAACCTCGGCATCCACAGGCTCCTGACCTGGCGAAACCGTTTTGACGCCGCGCAAAGGCCTCGAAACCCGGGGACTTTAGCCCGCTAAAGTCCCACGGCCCTGGCGGGACGGGCCAGGTCAACCCCGGCCAACCGACACCTCTGGGTCACTCCAAGGGCAGCAACGGCCGCGACACGAGATGGGCTGAGCTCAGGGGGCCGTTCTGTAGTAGGTGGGTAGGTCGGGCAAATCCACCAAGTCTCTGGTCGACCGGCCACTGTGGACAGTGAGAAGCGTGTCATGTGCGATTCCGGTGATCGCGGTAGCGTCGGCCGGTGCTCGAAGCGACGTTCTGGGGTTTCGTCGGCGGCGCCGCGCTGATCGTCGGCGCGGTGCTCGGGCTGCTGATCGACGTACCGAGGCGGGTCATCGGCCTGATCATGGCATTCGGCGCCGGCGTGCTGATCAGCGCGCTCGCGTTCGACCTCACCGGGGAGGCGTTGCGTGCCGGCGGGTTCGGTGCGGTGGCGCTGGGCCTCTTCGCCGGATCGGCGGTGTTCTTCCTGGCCGACCGGTGGCTGGATCGGCGCGGTGGTTCGGGGCGCAAACGGTCTGCTGCCGGTCCGGACGACGAGGTGTCGTTCGGCCTCGTGCTCGGCGCCGTGCTGGACGGGATTCCCGAGTCGGTGGTGATCGGGGTGTCGCTGCTCGGCGGCGAGGGCGTCGGTGTCGCGATGGTGGTGGCCGTGTTCCTGTCCAACGTGCCGGAGTCGCTGTCCGCCGCGACCGGCCTGCGCGGGCGGCGGTCACCCATGTGGATCATCGGCCTGTGGACCGCGGTGACGGTGGTGTCCGCGCTGTCGGCCGGGCTCGGCAACCTGGCGCTGGGCGACGCGCCGCCCGAGGTGGTGGCCGCGATCCAGGCGTTCGCCGCGGGCGCGATCCTCACCATGCTCGTGGACACGATGATCCCCGAGGCCTACGACGCCGAGGGCCGCTCCAAGGCGACCGGCCTGGTCACCACCGCCGGGTTCGCGCTGGCCGTGCTGCTGACCACGTTGGAGTGATCATTCGACCACGCCGGTGCGCCAGGCCCACGCGGCCGTCTCCACCCGGTTCCGCGCGCCGATCTTGGCCTGCACCGAGGCGAGGTGCGTCTTCACGGTGGACAGCGACAGGTACAGCTCGGCGCCGATCTCCGCGTTGGTGAGCCCGCGCGCGGCGGCCCGCACCACGTCCAGCTCGCGGGCGGTCAACTGCTGCCCGGCCGGCTCCGGCGCGGCTCCGGCCTTGGCGAAGTGCCGCAGCAGTCGCACGGTGATCCGCGGCGACACCAGCGCGTCGCCCCGCGCGGCCGCCCGCACCGCCTCGATCAGCAGCGTCGGCCCGGCGTCCTTGAGCAGGAACCCGCTCGCGCCGTTGGTGAGCGCGGCGTGCACGTACTCGTCCAGGTCGAACGTGGTCACCACGACGACCCGCAGCGGATCGGCGACCTCGGGCCCGGCCAGCGCGCGCGTCACCTCCAGCCCGTCCATCTCCGGCATCCGAATGTCCAGCAGGCACACGTCGGGCCGCAGCTCGCGCGCCCGCGCCACCGCGCTGACGCCGTCCGGCACGTCGGCGACGACCTCGATGTCGTCCTGCAGCTCGAGCATCGTGCGGAACCCGGCGCGCACCATCTCCTGATCGTCGGCGATCAGCACTCGAATGCTCACGATTCCCCGTTCCGGTACGGAATCCGCGCCAACACCTGCCAGCCGTGCTCGGCCGGCCCCGCCTCGAAGGTGCCGCCGAGCAGCTCGGCGCGCTCGCGCATGCCGATCAGACCGTAGCCGTCTCCGCTGGCCGGTGCCGCGTCGCCGTCGTCGGTGACCTCGATGCGCACCTGGCCGTCGGCGTGGTCCACCACGACCCGCACCACGGTCGCGCCGCGCGCGTGCTTGCTGACGTTGGTCAGCGATTCCTGTACCAGCCGCAGGATCGAGCGGCCGACGTCGCCGGGCAGGTCGTCCGGCAGCGACAGTTCCAAGTGGACGAAGGGGCCCTCGAACCTGTCCACGGTGGACCGGATGTCGTAGTCCAGGTCGGTGGTGGCTTCCTCGTTGCCGGAGGGCCTGGCGTCACGCATGCCGCCGACCAGCTTGCGCATCGCGGCGAGCGCGTCGGCGCCACTGGCCTCGATCTTGTCCAGCGCGGTGATCGCGGCGGACGGGTCGCGTTCGGCGGCCAGCTTCGCCGCCTGCGCCTGCACCACGATCGCGGTGACCTGGTGCGCGACCACGTCGTGCATGTCGCGGGCCAGCGAGAGGCGTTCGGCGTGCTGCGCGTCGGCCACAGATGATCGGACCATCTGGTCCAGTTCGCGATCCCGGGATCTGAAGTAGAGCCCGGCGAGGATCGACGCGACGACGAGAAACCCAAGCGGCAGAATGACTTCCGCCTGGAGCCAGTGGTAGTCGCTCGAGATCGCGGCGAGCACGGTGGCCGCGTTGCCGGTCACGAGCGCGGCGGTGCACCACGACGCGATGCGGATGTCGACCTGGCGGTAGAGGAACGCGACCAGCGCCATGCTTGCGGCCACCTGGGTCATCGGCAGGGTGGGGTCGGCCCCGCCGCCGGAGGTGAGGTCGTGGACCGCGATGGGGACGGCGAACACCACGAGCAGCCCGGCCGCGACGAGCGCCGGCCGCATTGGACGGCGGGCGGCCAGTACGGCGCAGGCTCCGACGAGTGCCGAGACGCCGACGGTGATCCATTCGATGCCGCGCAGGCTGGAGGTGCCGAACAGGAGCCGGCCGCCCCACCCGTCGATGTCGGCGAGCAGCAGGATTCCGAGTGCGCCGGCCAGCGGCCATTGCCGGCGCAGCAGTTCGGTGAGGTCGGCGTCCGTGCCGCGTTCGCCGGCCCTGCGCAGGGCGATACCGAGGGCGACCGCCCCCGCCAGCAGGAACAGCCCGAGGACGGCCGGCCGGGCCAGTGGGGACAGCCACCGTTCCGGCGCGATCCGCCACAGCCCCATCCGGATCCCGAGTCCAGCGGCGGCGCAGAGCACCAGGGTGGTGGTCGCGCCGGCGGCCACGGCCGGCCGGGCGCGCCAGACCACGAGGACGACCAGGACGGAGCAGGCGAGCAGCTCGGACAGCATGAAGCCGGTCCGGCCCACGGACATGGCGTACATGTCGGTCAGCCGAAGCCAGAACGAGGACAGCAGCAGGGTGCCGGCCGCGGCGAACGTGGCGATGGCCGCCCTGCGCACCCCGAAGTAGGCGCAGGCGATCGCGGCGATGCCGACCAGGAGTGCCGGCAGGCCGCGCGGGCCACGGTCGGTGGCGTACAGCGCGTCGAGGACGAAGGCGCCGGCGAGCAGCGCGGCGAGCCACCGCTGTGCTGTCGCCGTCGTCATTCGAGCCAACCTAGCGGGGACGATCACGCGGCGCTCCCGGTCCGTCGGCGCAGCAGGAATCCGGCCCCCGCGGCCACCGTGAGTGTGACCAGCAGTAGTGCTAGCGCGTAGACGAGGTGCTCGGTCCACTCGCCGAGGATGGCGGGCATCGTGACGCCGAACCGGATGCCGACGGCGACCAGCCCGCCACCGGCGATGGCGGCGACGGCGCCCCAGGCCTGGGTGGGGGAGTCGAGCCGCCACAGGCAGTGGATCAGCAGCAGGGCGCACGCCATGAGTTCGGTGGCCATGAGCGGAACCGAGCCCACACCGGTCGGCCGTGCGTTCGTCGCCAGCAGGAAGATCGAGGACGCCAGCATGGTGCCGACCGCGATGTAGGGCGCGGCGTTCGGCCTGCGCACGGCGGCCAGGGCGGAGCCGAGCATCGCGACGGCGGTGAGCAACGAGAGCGGGTCGCCGCTCCGGACGACGTCGAGGCCGAGGTTCCGCAGCGGATCGTCGAGCCCGGTGACGGCGAGCAGGTCCAGCAGGTACGCACCGACGAGTGGAACGGTGAACAGCGCGGTGGCCAGCCACCGGCGGTCGGTCCTGGTTGTGGTCATGGCAGGAAAGGTATGAGCGGGGCAGGGCCTGCCACTTCGGTCAACCGGGCAGGACCGCATCGGCCGATCGGCCGAGGTTCAGGCGGCGTGCATGGTGTTGCGGATGGCTTTGCGCTGCGGATCGACCCACGCGGGCGGGATGTAGTACGGGATGCCGTTGCGCATGATGATTTCCCAGTCTTGTTGGTGGATGGTGGTGTGGTGGTGTCGGCAGAGCAGTGTCATGAGTTCTGTTGAGGTTATTCCGCCGTCGATCCAGTGGATGATGTGGTGTGCGTCTGTCCATTCTGGTCAATACCACTAAGTTAAGCTTTGTTGGTTCCATGGAATGTTGAACACGCC
>NZ_SGWQ01000022.1 GCF_004216555.1 Herbihabitans rhizosphaerae
CGCCGAAGGCGCCCTTGACTTGTGAGAATCGGCCCGCACAATACCGCGCCGCCGATCACCCCAAGCCCCAGAACGCCGATCACCAAGTGCCACCCCTCAACGCGGCTGCAGCCCAGAGATCAGCCACCGCCCATCAACCCGCTGCGCCGATACCGTCAACTGCGCAGCCGCAATCGAAGGCGTCCCATCCCCCCGAATCCCATTCTGATCCAGGAAAACCAGCAACGTCGCCCGATCCCCCGACAAAACAGTCACGCCCGAAGAGACCACCGAAGAGCGAAGAGAAAGCCGCTGCTCCGGAGCCATCCGCCGCACCTGATCAAACAACACCCCGTACTGCCCCACCGCGTCACCAGTAAGAAGCCCGCGAGCCGTCCGCTCCGTAGCAGCGAGATCGTCATGCCGATAGGAGAAGATCTTCTCCAACCCGTCCCGCACCTGCCCCGTCACCTCAGCGGTCGTGCCGGTGTCCACCACCGCACTGTTCCCCCCGCCACCCTCAGCGGAGCCACCACGCAACAGACAGAACACCCCCACCCCCACCAACAACACCGCCAGCACAAGCAAAACAATCACCCGACCAGGCCCGCGCCGCTCCTCCACCACTGGAGGATCAACCTCGACAACCTCGTCATCAACAACCGGCTCGCTCGCAGCAGCAGGCTCAGCGGCAACCGCCGCCGGCCGACGCGTCCCCGCCACAACGGGCCGGCGCCGCCGAGGAGCCTGAGTAGTCGTAGTAGTACGCACCATTCCTCCTCAAAACCTCAGGGCAGCCCAGTCGGAACCTGACCCACGGCGCTCACCTTCCAGCCACCGTCCACCCGATTCACCGTCGTCTGCATCCGAGAGCGCTTCACCACCGGCGCACCACCATCCGGCGTCACCGTCACCTCCACCGCGGCGATCAACTTCGCCGTCCCCGCGGCCGCGTCCAGCTCCATGACAGCCGCGTCCACGGTCCGCCCCGAAGTCACCGTCTTCGCCTCGGTCAACTGCTTGCGGCTCTCGTCGCGCCCGCGCACCAGCTCGTCCCGGAACTCCCCGGTAGCGACCTCGGCCCACCGGTCCAACCCGGCGTCCACGCCACGGTGATCCATCGTGTTCAACACGGCCACCGCCCGCCGCCCAGCGGCCAGCGCCTCGTCCCGATCACCCGTGGCCGGCGAAGCCGACGACCGCACGAGAGTCCACGCGGACCACCCCGCGAAGGCCACCGCGGCAAGCACGAGAACCACACTCGCCCGCAGCATTCCCTTTGATTTCAACAGATCTCGCATGACACACCTCCTAGCACCGAGCGTTGGTGTTGAACGGCGCCGGCGAGGTGTCCAGCCCGTTGCGGTACCTGGTCGAGCCGTACACACACGGCATCGGATCGAAGAACGTGGTGGCGAGCCCGAAGTGCGCGCCGTCCGCCCTGATCACGTTGGACGCCGCGTCGACCGCCGCCGGCGCGGTGATCAGCAGCTGCTCCATCCCGCCCTGGCGGGCCAGCAGCACAGTGGACGTGGTCACCAGGTTGGCCATCAGCGCGCCCAGGTTCGGGCCGGTCTCGGAGAGCACGGCGGTCACCTGCTTGGCCACCTCCGGCCCGGTCTTGATCAGCCCGCGCAGGTCGCCGTCGGAGCGCCGAAGCTGCTCGGCGATCAGCTTCGAGTTGGTGGCGAAGGACTTGATCGCGTCCGACACCTGGATCTGGGTGTCCAGCACGAGCCCGGCGTCCACCAGCAATCGCGTGGTCTGCGGCAGGTGCGTGGTGGCCACCTTGGTCAGCCGCGCCGACTCGTCGAGCAGCGCCTGCAACGCGGGGCCGGTGCCCTGCGTGGCCAGGTGCAGCTCGTCCACGACCGTGCGCAGCTTGTCCTTGGGCACCGACTCCACCAGCCGGTCCAGGTTCAGCAGCACGGTCTCCACCGGCAGCGGCAGCGCGGTGCGCCGGCTGTCCACAGTGGACCCTTCGGTCAGGTACGGTTCGCCGTCGCGACGCGGCCGCAGATCCAGGTACTGCTCGCCGACCGCGGACCGGTTGGTCACCACGGCGTCCAGGTCGTCGGGCACCTTCTGGTCGTCGTCGGTGATGTTCGCGTCCACCTCGACGCCGCTGTCGGTCAGCCGCAGCTCGCCGACCCGCCCGATCGCCACGCCCCGGTAGGTGACCTCGGCGCCGGTGAAGATGCCACCGGAGTCGGTCAGCCGCACCTTCACCGTGTAGCCGGACGCGCCGAAGATCGACCCGAGGCCGGCGTACTGGGCGCCCACGTAGCTCACGCCGAGCAGCCCGATC
This sequence comes from Herbihabitans rhizosphaerae, assembly GCF_004216555.1. Classification (GTDB taxonomy): domain Bacteria; phylum Actinomycetota; class Actinomycetes; order Mycobacteriales; family Pseudonocardiaceae; genus Herbihabitans; species Herbihabitans rhizosphaerae. Next base: position 2,288 of record NZ_SGWQ01000022.1, read on the forward strand.
ACCGTGAAGATGACCACCTGGATCCGCACCAGCTTGGTCAGCATCAGCGCGCACCTCCCTCGACCGCCGGCAGCGGGAAGCCGGCCGGTGTGGTCGTCTGCTGCTGACTTCCGGTCCGCGCGTGCAGCCGCAGGTACGCGTTCAGGTAGTCACCCTTGATCGCGTCCAGCGCCGAATCGGGGAACGGGAAGGTGAGCAGCAGCTCCATCGCCTTCGGCAGCCGGTCGCCGGACTCCAGCAGCTTGCGCAGGATCGGCTCCATCGCACGGAGATCGGCGACCAGGTCGTCCTTGGACCGCCGGATCGTGTCCACCGCGACCGTGGACAGCTTGTTCAGCGACTGCAGCATCGTGGTGAACGCGACCCGCTGGTCGGCGAGCACCTTCACGCCCGGCCCGAGGTTGTCGATCAGGTTGCCGATCGCGTCCTTGCGCCCGCCGAGCGAGGCGGCCAGCTTGTCCATGCCCTGCAACGCGCGCACGATCTCGCCGCGGTGCTCGTCCAGCCCGCCGACGAACGTGCGCAGGTTGGCAAGTACGGACTTGATCTCCTTCTCGTTCCCGCCGAGTGCGGCGTTCAGCTCCCGGTTGATCTGCTGCAACTGTCCGACACCGCCGCCGTTGAGCAGCATGGACAGTGCGCCGAACACCTCCTCGATCTCCGGGTTGCGGTTGGTGCGGCCGACCGGGATCGTCGCGCCGTCGGCGAGCGACCCGCTGGCCGCGTCGCCCGGGGAGTCCAGCTCGATGAACTTCTCGCCGAGCACGCTGGACTGGCGCAGCCGCGCGACCGCGTTGCCCGGCAGCCGCGCCGAGCCGTTCAGCACCAGGTGCGCGTTCGCCAATCGGCCGTCCGACGCGAGTTCGATGGTCTCCACCCGGCCGATCGCGACGTCGTTGATCTTCACGCCGGACTGCGGCACCAGGTCGAGCACGTCCCGGAACTGCACGGTGATCCGGTACGGCCGGTCACCCAGGTCGGCACCGCCGGGCAGCGGCACCTCGTACAGCCCACCGCAGCCGGTGGCGCCGGCCGCCACCAGTGCGACCGCGGCGATGATCTTGCGGGCGCTCATCGCGGCACCATGCTGAACTCGTTGAGGTTGCTGCGCGCGTCGATCGTGCGCGTGGCCGGGTCGTAGGCGTTCAGCAGGCTGCCCATCGCCTTGGGCGCACGGTCGAGCGCCTCGGCCAGGGATGCCTTCTGATCAGCGAGTACGCGGGCCGTTCCGGCGAGTTTGTCCACATTCGACTTGATCCGGCCTCTGTTGTCCTGAACGAACTTCTGCACCGTGCCCAGCGCACCGGACAGCTCGCGCAGCGCGGTGCCGAAGTCGTCGCGCTGGCCCGCCAGGAACTCGGTGATCTTGGCGAGCTGGTCGTTGAACACCCGCACGCCCTGATCGTTGGCCGCCAGCATGGAGGTGAACTTCTGAATACTGTCGATCGTGACGAACAGGTCGTCCGACGAGCCGCCCAACGTGCGCGCCGCCTTGCCCAACTCGCGCAGGCTCTCGCCGATCTTGGCGCCGTTGCCGTCCAGGTTGGCCGCCGCGCTGTTGAGGAACTGGCTCAGCGCGCCGTCCTTGTTGGCTCCGTCTGGGCCGAGCGCCTTGGTCAGCTCGTCGAGGCTGTGGAACAACTGGTCCAGCTCGACCGGCACGGCGGTGCGCGCGGTCGGGATCACGGTGTCCGCCGCGATCTTCGGCCCGGTCATGGCCACCGGGGTGAGCTGCACGTACCGGTCGCTGACCAGGCTGGGCGTGACGACCACGGCCGAGGCGTTCGCCGGCACCGGCGCGTCCGGCTCCAGTGTCATCGTCACCTTCACCTGTTGTCCTTGCGGCTCAACGGTTTCCACCGTGCCGATCGCCACGCCGAGCACCCGCACGTCCGAACCCGGATACAGGCCGACCGCCTGGGTGAAGTACGCCGTCACGGGAATCCGCTTGCCGTTGCCGGTGAACAGCCACACCGAGCCGGCCGCCACGAGCGCGACGACGGCCACCAGCACGCCGATCGTGCGGCCCCGATTGCGAGAACGATTGCCCTGAGGACGATTGCGCTGTCGGGCCATCTCACCGCCCTCCCTTCGGCGGGATGCAGCCGCCACCCGGCGCCGGCACGAGCCCGCAGATGTAGTTGTCGATCCACCGCCCGTTGCCCACCGCGGAACCGACCACGCGGTAGAACGGGCCGGCCAGCCGCAGGCTCTCGTCGAGCTTGGACTGGTTGCGCTGCAACACGGTGGTCACCCGCTCCAGTTGGGCCAGCGCCGGCCCGATCTGCGCCTGGTTGTCCGCGACCAGGCCAGCGAGCTGCTTGGACATGTCCCGCGTGCCGGTCAGCAGCGCCGCGATCGCCTCCCGGCGGCGGCTCAGCTCGGACAGCAGCGTGCCGCCGTCCTTGATCAGCGACTCGAACTCGCCGGTGCGATCGGCGATCAGCTTGCTGAACTTGCCGGTGTTGGCGAGCAGGCCGCGCAGTTCCTGGTCGCGCACGGAGATCGTCTTGGACAGCGCGGACAGACCCTCCATGGTCTGCCGCACGGTCTCCGGCGTGCTCGCGCTGAACGTCTGCGACACCACCCGCAGGCTCTCGGCGAGCTGCTTGGTGTCGATCGAGCCCGCGGTCTTGGCCAGGTCGCTGAACGCGTCGTTCACGTCGTAGGGCGTGATCGTGCGCTGCCGCGGAATGGGGGTGTCGTCGTCCAGCTCCTTGTCCCCCAACGGATCCAGCACGAGGTTCTTCTGCCCGAGGAGCGTCTTGATCTTGATGGCGGCGAACGTCTGGTCCCCCAGCCACACACCCTTGGCGCGGAAGTGCACGTCCACGTGGTCGCCGGCCAGCTCCACCGAGGTGACCTCGCCGACCTTGACGCCGGCCACCCGCACCTCGTCGCCCGGCTTGAGCCCGGCCGCCTCCTTGAACTCGGCGACGTACCGGCTGCCGCCGATCAGCGGCAGGTCCTCCCAGTAGAACGTGAGCGCCCCGACGAGCACCATCAACAGCGCGCCGATGACCCCGACCTTGACCGGATTGCGTTCACTGAAGGGCTTTTTCACCTGCCACACCTCCCGTCTGTGATCGGGATGCCGACCGGCGGACCACCCGGCGCGGGTGGGATATTCGCGCTCGCCGAGCACAGGAAGAAGTTCAGCCAGGTGCCGTAGGACGCCGTACGGCCGATCGCCTCGTACTTGCGTGGCAGGTTGTTCAGGAACGTCTCGAACACCGGCGTGTTGTCCGCGAGCACCCGGGACACGTCGCCGAGCAGCCCGATGTCCCGCTTGAGCGGCTCGCGTCCGGCGGTCAGCAGGTCCGCCGTGCTGTTGGTGAGCGCGGCCAGCCCGGAGATCGCGTCCCCGATCGGCTTGGAGTCCTTGGCGAGGCCGGCGACGAGCTGCTGGGTCGTGGAGACCAGGCCGGACAGCTTGTCGCCGCGCGAGTTCACCTGGTCCAGCACGGTGTTCAGGTTGTTGACCACGGACCCGATGATCTTGTCCTTGTCCGCCAGCGTGGCGGTCAGCGATCCGGTGTGCTTGAGCAGCGAGTCGACCGTGCCGCCCTCACCCTGCAGCACCTGCACGATCTCGTAGGACAGCTTGTTCACGTCGTCCGGGTTGAGCGCCTGGAACAGCGGCCGGAACCCGTTGAACATCGCGGTCAGGTCCAGTGCGGGCCTGGTCCGCTCGATCGGGATCAGCGATTCGGGTTCCAGCACCGCGTTCGCGTCGCCGACGCCCTGGTCCAGCGAGATGTACCGCTGCCCGATCAGGTTGCGGAACTTGATCGTCGCGGTGACCGTCTTGGCCAGCTTTCGCTTGGTGTCGATGGTGAACTCGACCTCGGCCTGCCTGCGGTCGACGATCTCCACGTCCTCGACCTGTCCAATTCGGACACCGGCCATGCGCACGTCGTCGCCGGGGTTGACCGAGGTGGCGTCGGAGAACCGGGCCGTGTAGGTCACCGTGTCGCCGCTGCCCCGGTTGGCGATCGTCACGCCGAGCACGAACGTGGCGGCCAGCGTCACCACGACGAACACCGCACCCTTGATCAGCGGTGGAGCGATCGACTTCATCGCAGTGTCACCTCCGTACCGCGCAGCAGCGGGCCGACCAGCAGGCTGCCCCAAGCGGGCACCTCGGTCGGGTTGACGCCCTGGTTCGCGGCGATCAGCTCGGCGATGAACTGGTTCTCACTCGGCGAGTTCGCCATGCCGAGGTCGGCCGCGGCGCCGTCGAACGACGCGGGCGTGACACCGCCGGACGACGGATAGCACCGAGGTCCTGGCCCGGGCACCGGGCCGGGTCCCTTGCCGCGCGAGGGTTTCACGGTCAGCTCGACGTGCAGGCCCGGCTGGCCGGTGCCCTTGCCGAGCACCCGGTCCACGTTCGGCTTGAGCCGGTTCACCGACTCGAACAGGCACGGCAGCGACGGCGCGTACCGCGCGAGCAGCTCCAGCGTCGGCCGGCTCGTGTCGGACAGTCGGATGAGATTCTCCTTGTTCGCCAACAAGAACTTGTTCAAGTCGTCGGAGGCGGTGGTGAGGCTGCCGATCATGTCGGAGAGCCCGCCGCGCTGCTCGGCGATCGTCTTGGCGGTCGTGGTCAGCTCGGACAGCGCGTCGATGATGTCCGGCCCGGCCCGCTCGTAGGCCTCGACCGTGGAGGCGAACTTCGTGATGTCGTTCTTCAACGCCGGCATGTGCGGGTTGAGCTGGGTGAGGTAGGAGTTCATCGCGACGAGGGTTTCGCCGAGCGGCTTACCCCTGCCGTCGAGCGCCTGCGCGATCGACCCGAGCGTGCTGGCCAGCTTGTGCGGCTGCACCGCCTGCAGCAGCGGCATCAGGTCGCGCAATGCCTTCTCCAGCTCGATCGCGCGCATCGAGTTGTCCTGCTTGATCACGTCACCGTCGGCCAGCTTGCGCGACTCGGCGTCCGACGGGATCACCAGGCTGACATACCGCTGACCGAACAGCGTCTTCGGCAGCAGCCGCGCGGACACGTTGTGCGGCAAGAAGTCCAGCTTGTCCTGGTCGATCGCGAGCGCCACGGTCGCGCCCTGGCCGCCGGTCTGGACCTCGCGCACCTGGCCCACCACGAGCCCGCGCACCTTCACGTCGGCGTTCTCCACGAGCTGGTTGCCGGTGCGGTCGACGTGCAGGACGACCACCGCGGCGGAGCTGAACTGCTTGTCGTAGATCGCGACCGTGAGCCAGCTCAGCGCGAGCAGCATCACCAGGAACACGACGCCGAGCCCTTGATCGCGCCGTCGCCGCTGGCGCGCGGACCTCCTACTCGCCCGGCTCATCCGGCCACCCTCACCGTGGTCGTGGCGCCCCAGATCGCCAGGCTCAGCAGGAAGTCCAGCATGCTGACGAGCACGATCGAGGTCCGCACCGAGCGGCCGACTGCGACACCGACGCCGGCCGGCCCGCCGGTGGCCCGGTAGCCGTAGAAGCAGTGCGTCAGGATGATCGCCACGCTGAACACCAGCACCTTGACGAACGACCAGAGCACGTCTTCCGGTGGTAGGAACAGCGAGAAGTAGTGGTCGTAGGTGCCGGCGGACTGCCCGTAGAACTCCACCGTGACCGTGCGCGCGGCGAGGTAGGAGATGAGCAGGCCGATCACGTACAGCGGGATGATCGCGATGAAGCCGGCCACGATCCGCGTGGTCACCAGGTACGGCACGCTGCGCACCGCCATCACCTCGAGCGCGTCGATCTCCTCGGAGATGCGCATCGCGCCGAGTTGTGCGGTGAAGCCGGACCCGACCGTCGAGGAGAGGGCCAGCGCGGCCACCAGCGGAGCGATCTCGCGGGTGTTGAAGTAGGCCGACACGAAGCCGGCCAGTGCCGAGGTGCCGATCTGGTTCAGCGCGGAGAACCCTTGCAGGCCAACGACTGTGCCGGTGAACACGCACAGCCCGACCATCACGCCGATGGTGCCGCCGATGACCGCGAGCGCGCCGCTGCCGAAGCTCACCTCGCCGAGCAGCCGCACCACCTCGCGGGAGTACCGGCGGACGGTCAGCGGCGTGTAGGCCAGCGCCTGACCGTAGAAGCGCATCTGGTCGCCGAGCTTGGCCAGCCCGTCGCCCGGTCGGGTCATCAGCTTGGTTTTCGTGGCCACGTCACGCCCCCTTCGCCGGGACGAGCTGCAGGTACAGCACGGTGATGATGAAGTTGACGAAGAACAGCAGCAGGAACGTGATCACCACGGACTGGTTCACCACGTCGCCGACGCCCTTGGGCCCGCCCTTCGGATTCATGCCGCGGTAGGACGCGACCAGTCCGGCGAGGAACCCGAAGATGACCGCCTTGATCTCGGCCACCCACAGGTCCGGCAGCTGGGCGAGCGCGGAGAAGCTGGACAGGAACGCGCCGGGCGTACCGCCCTGCACGATCACGTTGAAGAAGTAGGCGCCGAGCACGCCGACCACCGAGACCAGGCCGTTGATCAGTACGGCGGCCAGGATCGCGGCCTGCACCCTCGGCACCACCAGCCGCTCCACCGGCGAGACGCCGAGCACCCGCATGGCGTCCAGTTCCTCGCGGATCGTGCGCGCGCCGAGGTCGGCGCAGATCGCGGCACCGCCGGCGCCCGCGACCGCGAGCGTCGTCACGATCGGGGCCGCCTGTTGCACGATGCCGAGCACGCTGGCCGCGCCGTTGAACGACTCCGCGCCGATCTGCGTGGTCAGCGAGCCCAGTTGCAGCGTGAGCACCGCGCCGAACGGGATCGACACCAGTGCCGCCGGCAGGATCGACACGCTGGCGATGAACCAGAACTGCTCGACCAGCTCGCGCCACCTCGGGCGGCGGGTGAACATCAGCACGAACACGTCCAGCCCCATGGAGAACATGCGGCCGAACTCGGTGAAGGTGGCGGTGACCGGGCGGAGCAGGGACTGTTTCTCAGGGGCCTGCGTGTCCTCGACTGTCTGGGTACTCACGGGCGCCCCCAGTTCGGTGGCTGGCCCTGAGGCTGCTGCGGGTACGGGCGCGGCTGCGGCGCCGGGGGATTCCCTTGGCGCGCTTGACGTTTCGGCAGTGTCGCCGTCTCGACGTACCCGCGCGGCGCGGCCGCCTGCTGCTGCTGGTTCAGCTCGGCGAGAATGGTGTGCCGCGCCTTCTCCGGAAGCGACGGCAGCAACCGCATCACGCGGTCACGGCGGCGCTGAGCCCCTTGGCGCGCAGGCGATCCCGGCGTCGGCTGCATCTGCGGAGGAACACCCACGATGTCGTCCACGCCGCCGGCGTGGTGGCCGGCTTCGAACATCGCCTTCTCGGCCTCCATCGTGGCGGTGTCCTTCTCCTCGGACATGCCGATCGGGCCTTCCAT
>NZ_SGWQ01000023.1 GCF_004216555.1 Herbihabitans rhizosphaerae
AAAAGAAGTCCGGCGGTGTCCTACTCTCCCACACCCTCTCGAGTGCAGTACCATCGGCGCTGGAGGGCTTAGCTTCCGGGTTCGGGATGGGACCGGGCGTTTCCCCTCCGCCATGACCGCCGTAACACTATGAAACAGTCCGTCAAACAACCTGGTCAGTCCACCTATTGGTGGGGTTGTTTGGTGTTTCAGACACCGTACAGTGGATGCGTAGCATGTTTGTGGGCAAGCCCTCGGCCTATTAGTACCAGTCAACTTCACCCGTTACCGGGCTTCCATCTCTGGCCTATCAACCCACTGGTCTAGGTGGGGGCCTTAACCCCTCGAAGGGGTGGGAGACCTCATCTTGGAACAGGCTTCCCGCTTAGATGCCTTCAGCGGTTATCCCTTCCGAACGTAGCCAACCAGCCATGCCCCTGGCGGGACAACTGGCACACCAGAGGTTCGTCCGTCCCGGTCCTCTCGTACTAGGGACAGCCTTCCTCAAGTCTCCTGCGCGCGCGGCGGATAGGGACCGAACTGTCTCACGACGTTCTAAACCCAGCTCGCGTACCGCTTTAATGGGCGAACAGCCCAACCCTTGGGACCTACTCCGGCCCCAGGATGCGACGAGCCGACATCGAGGTGCCAAACCATGCCGTCGATATGGACTCTTGGGCAAGATCAGCCTGTTATCCCCGGGGTACCTTTTATCCGTTGAGCGACGCCGCTTCCACCAGCCAGCGCCGGATCACTAGTCCCGACTTTCGTCCCTGCTCGACCTGTCGGTCTCACAGTCAAGCTCCCTTGTGCACTTGCACTCAACACCTGATTGCCAACCAGGCTGAGGGAACCTTTGGGCGCCTCCGTTACCCTTTGGGAGGCAACCGCCCCAGTTAAACTACCCACCAGGCACTGTCCCTGAACCAGATCATGGTCCGAAGTTAGACACCCAGTACGATCAGAGTGGTATTTCAACATTGACTCCACAACCACTGGCGTGGCCGCTTCACAGTCTCCCACCTATCCTACACAAACCGAACCAAGCACCAATACCAAGCTATAGTAAAGGTCCCGGGGTCTTTCCGTCCTGCCGCGCGTAACGAGCATCTTTACTCGTAGTGCAATTTCGCCGGGCCTGTGGTTGAGACAGCCGGAAAGTCGTTACGCCATTCGTGCAGGTCGGAACTTACCCGACAAGGAATTTCGCTACCTTAGGATGGTTATAGTTACCACCGCCGTTTACTGGCGCTTAAATTCTCAGCTTCGCCCCCCAAAAGGGGACTAACCGGTCCTCTTAACGTTCCAGCACCGGGCAGGCGTCAGTCCGTATACATCGTCTTGCGACTTCGCACGGACCTGTGTTTTTAGTAAACAGTCGCTTTCCGCTGGTCTCTGCGGCCACCCCTCCCTAACCCGCAAAGGGTTTCAAGAGGTTTGGCCCCCCTTCTCCCGAAGTTACGGGGGCATTTTGCCGAGTTCCTTAACCACAGTTCACCCGATCGCCTTAGTATTCTCTACCTGACCACCTGTGTCGGTTTGGGGTACGGGCCGCATGGACACTCACTAGAGGCTTTTCTCGGCAGCATGGGATCACCCTACTTCGCCTCATTCGGCTATGCATCACCTCTCACCCACATGAACGGCGGATTTGCCTACCGTTCGGGCTACAGGCTTACACCAGTACTACCATTCACTGGCGGAGCTACCCTCCTGCGTCACCCCATCGTTTGACTACTACCGGCTCAGGTCCCACGCTCCACCCACCACCCCAACACCGAAGTGCTGGGTTAAGCGGGCTTTGGGTGGTTAGTATCACCGACCTCATCAGGGGCGCATCCACACGGGTACGGGAATATCAACCCGTTATCCATCGACTACGCCTGTCGGCCTCGCCTTAGGTCCCGACTTACCCTGGGCGGATTAGCCTGGCCCAGGAACCCTTGGTCATCCGGCGGACGAGTTTCTCACTCGTCTTTCGCTACTCATGCCTGCATTCTCACTCCCACACCCTCCACCGCTAACTTCCGTCACGGCTTCCACGGATGCAGGACGCTCCCCTACCCACCCACACCACTGCACCCACCCCCGAAAGGATGGGCGGATGTATTGTGTGAATGACACAGCTTCGGCGGTGCGCTTGAGCCCCGCTACATTGTCGGCGCAGGATCACTTGACCAGTGAGCTTTTACGCACTCTTTCAAGGATGGCTGCTTCCAAGCCAACCTCCTGGTTGTCTGGGCAACCCCACATCCTTTCCCACTTAGCGCACACTTAGGGGCCTTAGCTGGTGTTCTGGGCTGTTTCCCTCTCGACTACGAACCTTATCGCCCGCAGTCTCACTGCCGCACTCTCACACCTCGGTATTCGGAGTTTGGTTGATTTCGGTAAGCTTGTAGGCCCCCTAGACCATCCAGTGCTCTACCCCCGAGGTGAAACATACGACGCTGCACCTAAATGCATTTCGGGGAGAACCAGCTATCACGGAGTTTGATTGGCCTTTCACCCCTACCCACAGCTCATCCCCCAGGTTTTCAACCCTGGTGGGTTCGGGCCTCCACAACATCTTACTGTTGCTTCACCCTGGCCATGGGTAGATCACTCCGCTTCGGGTCTAGACCACGCGACTCAAACGCCCTATTCAGACTCGCTTTCGCTACGGCTACCCCACACAGGTTAACCTCGCCACGCAGCACTAACTCGCAGGCTCATTCTTCAAAAGGCACGCCATCACCCCGTCCCCCAAAGGGAACTTAGAGCTCTGACGGCTTGTAGGCACACGGTTTCAGGTACTCTTTCACTCCCCTCCCGGGGTACTTTTCACCTTTCCCTCACGGTACTAGTCCGCTATCGGTCACCAGGAAGTATTTAGGCTTACCGGGTGGTCCCGGCAGATTCACAGCAAATTTCACGAGCTCGCTGCTACTTGAGAACACCACAACAAGTTCAAGTGCTTTCACCTACCCGACTCTCACGGTCTACGGTACTGTTTTCCAAACAGTTTCGGCTAACACAAGAATTTCTGACTCGCTATCAGGCTGACAGACCTGAAAAGTGGGTCTCACAACCCCGAACACGCAACCCCTGCCAGGTATCACACGCATTCGGTTTAGCCTCCTCCGCTTTCGCTCGCCACTACTCACGGAATCACAATTGTTTTCTCTTCCTACGGGTACTGAGATGTTTCACTTCCCCGCGTTCCCCCCACCACCCTATACATTCAGATGATGGTGACCCCACATGACTGGGGCCGGGTTTCCCCATTCGGAAATCCTCGGATCTCAGCTCGGTTGACAGCTCCCCGAGGCATATCGCAGCCTCCCACGTCCTTCATCGGCTCCTGATGCCCAGGCATCCACCATGTGCCCTTAAAAACTTGACCACAAAGATGCTCGCATCCACTGTACAGTTCTCAAACACCAACCAGCCAAACCCCCACACACGACCACCACACCAACAACGTTGGCCGTCTAGCCGACAGGGATTCCCTGACCAGAACCAGAAACAACCCACACAACCGTGTGTTGTCTCAGGACCCAACAGCGTGCCGCACACATTCCCTCAATCCACCCCGATCGACCCTTCCACGCCGCCAAAGGCAGCAGTACTAACTCGACCAGCACAAACCGAGATAACGCTCAACCAGTAGTTCCACATTCTTGAGCCACCAGGCAACCACACGAACGGTGATTCAACCTAGCCCTCCCACCAACACCATCTAGCTGATGTCAGGGTTTGGGGTGCTCCTTAGAAAGGAGGTGATCCAGCCGCACCTTCCGGTACGGCTACCTTGTTACGACTTCGTCCCAATCGCCAGTCCCACCTTCGACCACTCCCTCCCGAGGGTTGGGCCGTGGGCTTCGGGTGTTACCGACTTTCGTGACGTGACGGGCGGTGTGTACAAGGCCCGGGAACGTATTCACCGCAGCGTTGCTGATCTGCGATTACTAGCGACTCCGACTTCACGGGGTCGAGTTGCAGACCCCGATCCGAACTGAGACCGGCTTTAAGGGATTCGCTCCACCTCACGGTCTCGCAACCCTCTGTACCGGCCATTGTAGCATGTGTGAAGCCCTGGACATAAGGGGCATGATGACTTGACGTCATCCCCACCTTCCTCCGAGTTGACCCCGGCAGTCTCCCATGAGTCCCCACCATAACGTGCTGGCAACATGGAACGAGGGTTGCGCTCGTTGCGGGACTTAACCCAACATCTCACGACACGAGCTGACGACAGCCATGCACCACCTGTACACCAACCACAAGGGAAGCCCTATCTCTAGGGATGTCTAGTGCATGTCAAGCCCAGGTAAGGTTCTTCGCGTTGCATCGAATTAATCCACATGCTCCGCCGCTTGTGCGGGCCCCCGTCAATTCCTTTGAGTTTTAGCCTTGCGGCCGTACTCCCCAGGCGGGGCGCTTAATGCGTTAGCTACGGCACGGACAACGTGGATGTCGCCCACACCTAGCGCCCACCGTTTACGGCGTGGACTACCAGGGTATCTAATCCTGTTCGCTCCCCACGCTTTCGCTCCTCAGCGTCAGTATCGGCCCAGAGACCCGCCTTCGCCACCGGTGTTCCTCCTGATATCTGCGCATTTCACCGCTACACCAGGAATTCCAGTCTCCCCTACCGAACTCAAGTCTGCCCGTATCGACCGCAAGCCCACAGTTAAGCCGCAGGTTTTCACGGCCGACGCAACAAACCGCCTACGAGCTCTTTACGCCCAATAAATCCGGACAACGCTCGCACCCTACGTATTACCGCGGCTGCTGGCACGTAGTTAGCCGGTGCTTCTTCTACACCTACCGTCACCCCGAAAGGCTTCGTCGATGTCGAAAGAGGTTTACAACCCGAAGGCCGTCATCCCTCACGCGGCGTCGCTGCGTCAGGCTTTCGCCCATTGCGCAATATTCCCCACTGCTGCCTCCCGTAGGAGTCTGGGCCGTGTCTCAGTCCCAGTGTGGCCGGTCGCCCTCTCAGGCCGGCTACCCGTCGTCGCCTTGGTACGCCACTACCGCACCAACAAGCTGATAGGCCGCGGGCCCACCCCATACCGCCGGAGCTTTCCACCCCACACCATGCGATGCGAAGTCATATCCGGTATTAGACCCAGTTTCCCAGGCTTATCCCAAAGTATAGGACAGGTTACCCACGTGTTACTCACCCGTTCGCCACTAATCCCCAGCCGAAACTGGATCATCGTTCGACTTGCATGTGTTAAGCACGCCGCCAGCGTTCGTCCTGAGCCAGGATCAAACTCTCCAACAATGAATGTTTGAAAATCCGATCGACTCGTACTAGTCAATCCTCAAAGGAACCCACAAAGGGGTTCATAATAAGCTCTACTGGCTTACATCGGCACACTGTTGAGTTCTCAAACAACACACGCACAC
>NZ_SGWQ01000024.1 GCF_004216555.1 Herbihabitans rhizosphaerae
CTCCACACCGGACAACTCACCACCACCAACCACCCCTGGCTCACCCACCACACCATCAACAACACCACCCTCCTCCCCGGCACCGCACTCATCGACTCACTGGCACACATCGGTGATCAGCTGGGTGTTTCGATGATCGAGGAGCTGACGATCTCCGCTCCGATCGTGATACCCGACGACGGCGGCACCACGGTCCAGATCAAGGTCGGAAATCCGGAAGGCGAACGGCGTCCGGTCACCGTCTACGCGCGTGCCGCCGGGGCGGAGGACTGGACGGAGAGCGCCACGGGCTGGCTCAGCGCGGACACGGCGGACAGCACACCGTCCACCGAGCTCGCCTCGTGGCCGCCGCCGGGAGCGAAGCCGGTCGACCTCACCGACTTCTATGACCTCATGACCGTCGACTACGGACCGGCGTTCCACGCGGTGCGTGCGATCTGGCTCGACGGTGACAGCGTCTTCGCCGAGCTGCGGCTCGACTCCGAGCTCGACATCGACGGGTACGGCGTGCACCCTGTCCTGCTCGACGCGCTGCTGCACCCGCTGGCGGTGTCCGGCTTCTTCGCCGACCCCGAGCAGCCGCGCCTGGCGTTCGCATGGAGCGGTGTTCGAATGCACGCCACTGCCGCGCGCTCGCTGCGGGTCCGTCTGGTCCGCAATGGTGCGGACTCGATCGCCGTCCACGCGGTTGACGAGACCGGTGCCGCCGTACTGGACATCGACGATCTCGCCGTCCGTCCCGTCGACTTGGACAAGCTCAAGGCGCCGTCGGATCTTCGAGACAGCTTGTTCGCGGTCGAGTGGGACATCGTGTCCACCGATTCCGGACCAGCGCCGAAGTGGGTGTACCACCAGGACCGCGACACCGAGGACACTCCCGCCATCGTGGTCCTGCGCCCGGATGACGGCGACCTCGACGCGACCGTCCCCGAGCGCGTCCACTCTGTCGGACTCCATGTGCTGCGGGCACTCCAGGACTGGCTGACCGACGAGCGGTGGTCTTCCTCCCGGCTCGTGGTCGTCACCCGCGCCGGCGACCTGGTGCACGAGTCGGTGCGCGGCCTGGTTCGCGGGGCGCTGTCGGAGAACCCCGGCCGGTTCGGTCTGGTGGAGGTCGACCGCGACGACGCCGGGACGCTCGAGGCCGCGCTGGCGCTGACCGCGGACGAGCCGCACGTGGCTGTCGTCGGTGGCGGGGTGCGCGTGGCACGGCTGGGCCGGGTCGAGCTGGCGGTGCCGGGCGGCCCGTCTGCGCTGGCCGGCGGAACGGTCCTGGTCACCGGTGCGACCGGTGGCCTCGGCAGACTCGTCACCGAACACCTGGCGACGGTGCACGGCGTGGCGGAACTGGTGTTGGTGTCCCGGTCCGGCGCGCCCGAGGAGTGGACGGACAGCCTCACTGAGACAGGCGTCCAGGTGCGCTCGGTCGCGGCCGATGTCGCTGACCGCGACGCGCTCGCGGATGTGGTGGCCTCGGTCGCCGAGCGGCTGACCGCGGTGGTCCACGTCGCGGGGATCGTGGACGACGCCGTCGTCACCGCGCTTCGCCCTGAGCAGTGGGACCGCGTGCTGCGCGCAAAGGTGGACGCGGCGTGGCACCTGCACGAACTGACTAGAGAGCTCGACCTCGCCGCCTTCGTGCTGTACTCGTCGGCTTCGTCCACCTTCGGAGGCGCGGGGCAGGGCAACTACGCGGCGGGCAACGCGTTCCTCGATGGTCTCGCGCGGTACCGCCACGAGCTTGGCCTCCCTGCGATCTCGCTGGCCTGGGGACTCTGGTCCGAGGACGCCGGGATGGGCGGCAGGCTGACCGACGCCGACCTGGCAAGGATGGCCCGCGCCGGCACGCTGCCGTTGTCGGCCGAGCAAGGTCTGACGCTGTTCGATTCGGCGCTCGGGTCGGACCGGCCGGCACTGGTGCCGATTCGGCTGAACCTCGCCGCCATGCGCGGCCGAGACGACGCGCCACACCTGCTGCGCCGCGTGGCGCCGGCGGGAAGCAGGAGAGCGATCGCCAACAATGGCGACGGATCCGGCCCTTCGCTGGCCGACCGGCTCGTCGCCATGCCGGAAGCGGACCGGAACAAGACGCTCCTCGATCTTGTCCGGGGGAGCGCGGCCGTCGTGCTGGGACACGCCGACGGCGCGGCCGTGCCGGAGCAGCGGCCATTCAAGGATCTCGGCTTCGACTCGCTCATGGCCGTCGAACTGCGCAACCGGCTTGGCCAGGCCACCGGTCTGAAGCTGTCCGCGACAGTGATCTTCAACTACCCGACGCCGAAGGCCATGGCCGAGTATCTGCGCGACAAGCTGATCGGAACGCGGGAGATCGCTGTGCGCGATTCCGTCTCGGAGCACGTCGATGATGATCCGGTTGTGATTGTGGGGATGGGTTGTCGTTTGCCGGGTGGGGTGTGTTCGCCGGAGGATTTGTGGGGGTTGGTTGTTTCTGG
>NZ_SGWQ01000025.1 GCF_004216555.1 Herbihabitans rhizosphaerae
GGCCGAGGGTGTTGGTGTGGTGTTGGTGGAGCGGTTGTCGGTGGCGCGGCGGTTGGGTCATGTGGTTTTGGGTGTGGTTCGGGGTTGTGCGGTGAATCAGGATGGTGCGTCGAATGGGTTGACGGCGCCGAGTGGTTTGTCGCAGGAGCGGGTGATTGGTCGGGCGTTGGGTGTTGCGGGTTTGGTGTCGGGTGATGTGGATGTGGTGGAGGGGCATGGGACGGGGACGGTGTTGGGGGATCCGATTGAGGTTGGGGCGTTGTTGGGGACGTATGGGCGTGGTCGGGGTTCGGTTGGGCCGTTGTTGTTGGGGTCGTTGAAGTCGAATATTGGTCATGCGCAGGCGGCGGCGGGTGTTGCTGGTGTGATCAAGATGGTGTTGGCGATGCGGTATGGGGTGGTGCCGGGGTCGTTGCATGTGTCGGTGCCGTCGGGGAAGGTTGATTGGTCGGTTGGTGGGGTTGAGGTGGTGACGGGGGCGCGGGAGTGGCCGGATTATGGTCGGCCGCGGCGGTGTGGTGTGTCGTCGTTTGGGGTGAGTGGGACGAATGCGCATGTGATTTTGGAGCAGGCGCCGCCCGAAATTTCTGCCGAGATTCCCGGCGCTGAGATTCCTGTGGTTTCTGGTGGTTCGTTGGGTGGGGTGGTGCCGTGGGTGTTGTCGGCGCGTTCTGAGGGTGCGTTGGGTGTGTTGGCGGGTCGGGTGGGGGATTGGTTGACTGATCTGGCCGATCTGAATGACACCAGGACTGATACCGGTAATGACATCGGTAATGAGGTTGATTCTGTTGGTGTGGGGGTTGGGTTGTTGGGTCGTGCGGTGTGGGAGCGGCGTGCGGTGGTGGTGGTGTCGGAGGGTGGTTTTGGTGCGGGTGTTGATGCGGTGCGGGGTTTTGCGGGTGAGGTGAGTTCCGGCGATCTTGACGGTTTTGCTGGTTCTGGTTCTGGTTCTGGTTCTGGTTCTGGTTTTGGTGTGGTGTCGGGTGTTGTGGGGGGTGTGGGGAAGACGGTTTTTGTGTTTCCTGGGCAGGGGGCTCAGTGGGTGGGGATGGGGGCGGAGTTGTTGGGGTCGGCTCCGGTGTTTGGGGAGTGTTTGGTGCGGTGTTCTGGGGTGTTGGAGTCGTTGGTGGGGTGGTCTGTTGTTGATGTGGTGCGGGGGGTGTCGGGTGCGCCGTCGTTGGATCGGGTGGATGTGGTGCAGCCGGTGTCGTTTGCGGTGATGGTGTCGTTGGCGGCGTTGTGGCGGGCGCATGGTGTGGTGCCGGATGCGGTGGTGGGGCATTCGCAGGGGGAGATTGCGGCGGCGTGTGTGGCGGGGGCGTTGTCGGTGGAGGATGCGGCGCGGGTGGTGGCGTTGCGTAGTGGGGTGATTGGGGATCGGCTTGCTGGTCGGGGTGGGATGGTGTCGTTGGCGGTGCCGGTTGATGGGGTGGATCGGTGGTTGGGGTCGGGGGTGGAGTTGGCGGCGGTGAATGGTCCGTCGTCGGTGGTGGTGGCGGGAGAGCCGGCCGCGTTGGATCGGTTGGTGGTCGAGTGTGAGCGGGAGGGGGTGCGGGCGCGTCGGGTTGCGGTGGATTACGCGTCGCATACCTCGCAGGTGGGGTCGGTGCGGGAGGAGTTGGTGGCTGCGCTGGACGGGTTGAGTGCGGTGGCGCCGCGGGTGCCGTGGTTGTCCACGGTGACCGGTGAGTGGGTTACCGAGCCGCCCACGGCGCGGTATTGGTATCGCAATCTGGCCCAGCCGGTGCGGTTCGCCGAGGCCACCGCCACCCTGCTCGATCAGGGTCACACCGTGTTCGTCGAGACCAGTCCGCATCCCGTGCTGACCGCCAGCATCCAGGACACCGCCACCAACCACACCAGTTCGGGCGAGGCTGGTTCGGATCAAACGGGTGGGGTGGTGGTCACCGGCACCCTGCGCCGCGATGACGGCAGCCCGGAACGATTCCTGCACTCCCTGGCCCACCTGTGGACCCACGGCGTCACCGTGGACTTCACCCCCACCCTGCCCACCCACACCGTCACCAACACCAGGGTCACCCCACCGGCCAACCAACCCACCTACCCCTTCCAACACCACACCCGCTACTGGCTCACCCCCACCCCCCACACCAACCTCACCAACACCGGCCTCACCAACACCAACCACCCCCTCCTCCCCGCCACCCTCCACCTCCCCGACACCCACCACCAACTCCACACCGGACAACTCACCACCACCAACCACCCCTGGCTCACCCACCACACCATCAACAACACCACCCTCCTCCCCGGCACCGCACTCATCGA